>NZ_CP186556.1:4987500-6395691 GCF_056829965.1 Desulfoluna sp. CYM3A | reverse complement strand
TTATGTGCCTGTTGCTTCGTTCAGTTACGTATTGCTAGGTGCCGATGGCCGCTGCCTTTTGAACTCCGGCCAGGGCTATGGTTTTCATTTTTGATAGTGTGAGATGTTTGTTGATGAGCTGATAGGCCGTCTTTGCCCTTAACAGACCTCCAGACACAAAAGTCCAGGCATACCCTGCGGCAACTGTTGCAGCAGTCAAGGCAATGGTACCGCCTGTCAGCATCCCCGCTACTTTCGTGACTGTTGGGTACTTTTCTGATGCGGCAGTAAGCTTGCGTGCAATAAAGGCAAGGGATTGAGCCGTACCTGAGATGGCAGGTGTCAGGGTGTTTCCAAAAGTTATGGCGAGGCTTTCTGATGCAGAACCAAAATTTTTAAGGGCTCCGACGGTTGTGTTGTCCATGATATTAGCAATGGACTGGGCGGTAACTTCTCCGTCTTTCACTTTTTTTGTGTATTCGGTGATGCCCTTTTTCCCTGCCTGAGAGAGCAGTTCCGTTAAACCAGACGCCGGTTCCTTGCCAAATATGGTACTGATTACATCCAACTTCTCGGCATTACCCATACCGTTTAGTGATTCGGATAGATCTGCTAAAATTTGTGCAGGCTTCCGAAGATTACCTTCCATGTTTGTGGCCTGGACACCCAACTCCCGGAGTGTACTTAGTGCTGCGGTTGACGGCGCGGAAAGCCCCAAAACCATACTTTTTAAGGTAGTGCCCCCCATGCTTCCTTTGATCCCAACGTTGGCAAGGAGCCCGGCCATGGCGGAGGTCTCTTCAAGGGACATTCCAGCTTTCGCCGCAACAGGCGCTACATACTTCATAGTCTCGCCCAGCATCTCCAGGGAGGTGTTGGAACTGGTGAAGGTCCGGGTGAGGACGTTTGAAACACGGTCCATCTCAGAGGCCTCTAAGCCAAAACCGGACATGATATCTGACGCAATATCTGATGCGACGCCAAGCTCTACGGCACCGGCCTTGGCCATGTTAAGCACGCCCGGCATAGCAGAGATGATTTGCTGACTATCAAAACCAGCCATGCCCAGATATGACATGCCCTGAGCTGCTTCACTGGCTGAGAAGGAGGTCGTTGATCCAAGTTCCCTCGCTTTTGCCGTCAAGGCCTGGAAGTCTTTGCCGGTGGCTCCGGTAAGGGATTTCACCTTAGCCATGCTTTGTTCAAAATTGGCCGCAATCATGACAGGAGCCGCCACCGTTGCTCCCAGGGCCACAGCGTCAAACAGCTGGCCCTGCATGTTGGCGCGTTTGTCCTTCACGGCCTTCTGTTTCATCATGAGCTTCTGAAGCTTGTCCTGCTTGCGTCGGGCAAGGTCGATGGACTGGGCCAGCTTCTGGTTGTGCATCACCAGCTGCCCCGTCTTGATTCCGGTAGAGGCCATCTCCCGCCGAAGCTCGGAAAGGGAGGTCCTCTGCTCCCCCAGTGACGTTTTCAGTTTCTTAGCCTTACGGTTCGCCGCGTCAAACTGGCTCTGAAGCTTCTTGGTGGGCTTTGCGGTGGCGGCCAGCTGAGCGGCAAGGGCCTTGCTCTCGTTCTGGGCCTCAAAGCCTCGCTCGTCTCCTGGATCTCCTTTTTCAGCGATCCAAACCGGTCCACCTTGGCCTTGGATTTTTCAAGCTGGCTGATCTTCTGCCCCAGTGCGCCCACCGTCTGGGACGCACTGAGCATCGATCCCTTAAACGTTGGAGCCACCGAACCGTTCAGCTTAAACGCTATGTCATATACCCGTGATCCCATCGCCTACGCCTTCTCATTCAAATCCGTGATCCATTCAAAAAGCTCGGGAAAGGGCATCTGGTAAAAGAATGCCACCCCCGTCCGGGTTGCCTTGCCCATGTCCAGGCACGCTAAGCGGATCTGCCGGGCACTTGGTCTTCCATACCGTGCAAAAAAAGCTGCACCTCCATGGCAATATTCGTGCTGTCCCTGGCCGACATGGACCGGATGGTCTCAACGGAAAGATCCGCCGCACGGGCCGCAAGGCAGTGGCAGTAGGCATGGCTCAGGGTGAGGCTCGTCATCTGGCCCCCCATGGCAAGGTACTCCCTCTCCGCCTGCGCCATGTCCTCCCCCGTGAGCCCCTCCAGGTCCAGGTTGATTGTCTTGATCTCTTTGCCTTCAAAGGTGATGGCTTTTTTCAGTTTGATTTCCATCGTGGTTTTTCCTTTTTCAAGAATGTCTACGCGTAGACATCGGTTTGATCGTTACAGCCCCAGGGCCTTGTTCACGTCAGACAGGCAGTTCACGCCGTTTACCACGTAAAGGTTGTTGAGCTTGTCGATGAGGATGTTTTCCTTCCCGTCGATCATGAGGTTAAAGCGGGTGAGTTCCAGCTCTACGCTGGAGTCGTTGCCTTCCCCCACGGCAAACTTGCCGAAGCTGGTCTTTTTGGTGGAACCCTGGCCGGAGATCCGCACGGGCATCACCTTCCGCACACCGCTTGCCGTGTCCTGGACCTGCATGGCCCCGCGCAAATCCACCACGTGGGGAACGGGCATGTTGAAGAGGTTCACGTCCTGGCTGATGGTCCGAAAGTTGATGGTCATAGCCATGGCCCCGATGTGCCCGAGGATGGGAACCGAGATCTCACCCAGGATACCGGCCCCTTTGAGGGAGGCGTTCAGGGGCTCGATGTCCGGCACGGTGACGTCCACCACGCCCATCATGTCCTTGGCGCCGCCGTAATAGAGGCGAAAGTTGGTCAATACTTCAGGGGTATTCATGCGCGCACTCCTGTGTGGGTTTAGGGATGTCTACGCGTAGACATCCAAAAACCTGTTAAGCGAAAATTAAGCGAAAAGGGTTGAAAAGTAGGCCGGGTCGTACTCCTGGATGAAGTCGATCTCCCGGGCAGGAGACGGGGGCGTCATGTAGACATGGAACCGGGAGATCCCGTCCATCATGTCCGTCACCGCGTTTTCATCGGCCTGGAACTCCACCCGCGCGCCCAGGAGAAACTGCCGGGACACCAGGCCGTCCAGCCACATCTGGGCAGAATCCCGGATGGTCTCGATGAGCCGCCGCTTTGCCGGGGCATCCACCCTGGACCAGTGGCTCAGGATCAGGGTGTTGCCCACCCAGGTGAACATCCGGCTCACTGAGATCCAGGAATCTTTGGGGTCGGTATTGGCCGGGTAGCAGGCCGTCCGGTTGCCCCAGCACTTCCACCCGCCGATGAAGTTCAGGGCCGTCACGATGCCGTTGCCGTTCAAATAATTCGCCTGCTCCGGCTGAAGCCACACCTCTTCCCCGTTAGCCACCATGGCGTCCATCTGAAAGTTGTGGTTGGAAGGCGAGGCGTAGGGGATGTCCTCGTTGTCCGCGTCCACCTTGGCCATGAGCCCGGCAAGCTGGGTGGACATGTGAAAGGTCTTCGTGCCCAGCTTCACCCTGGGCCAGCAGACCACCTGGGCCGGGTCGGTGAGGTTGTTCTGGTTCTTGTACTCCGGGGCGTCGCTGTACCGGGTCACGGTGGCGTCATCGATATCGATAATCGCCTTGCAGGAGAACAGCCCGTTGATGGTTTTGGCCTTGGCCGTCATCACCGCCGACACCGTGGAGGCCGAAGACCAGCCCGGGGCCACGATGAGCCCGGGCACCAGGCGATACTTGGGGAACACCTCGTTCACCAGCTCCAGGCCGGTGAGGGCCCCGGTTTCAGAATCCACCCCGCCCACGATATCCGCCGCCGTCACCTTGGACGGATCCGCATAGGTGTAGGTTCGATTGACGGTGGCCCCTGCCTTGATTGAGCCGGTAGGGATGCGCTTGATGGTCCCGGCAACCCGGTCCACCTCATAGTCGGTGTTCTCCACGTAGGTGGTGAGGGCTTTCTCCGAAGAGGTCACCACCACCGGCCCCAGGAGGTCCCCGTGGTCCAGCTTGATCTCGTCATCGGCAAAGGTGGCCGCGCCTTCGGCCACATCGGCCTTGTGAACCGCCGGGTCAAAGACGTTGATGAAGACAATGGGGGCCAGGGCGAACAGCGCAAAGTGGGAGTAGATGAACTCGCAAAGCGTGTACTTCTCCCAGGCGTCGGAATAGCCCAGCAGCTCCACGGCCTCTGCGTAGGTATAGGCCATGGTCACCTTGTTCACCGGCCCTGCCCCGCCCTTGGCCAGGTGCACGGGGGCCGTGCCACCACCACCGGCAATGAGGCAGACACCCTCCGGGGCGGCGTGATGGACATGGGCATCTGCCGATGCGTCGTTTAAACACCGTGTCTGTATGTCATGATTACTGGCTCCTTTGGCTTCGGCGTATCCCGGGCCGGAAGGGATTCAGGGTTGTTGAGGTCGGCCATGGCCGAGGCAAGGGCCTCCACCGGAACCATGAAGCGCTTCAGCTCAGTCCGCTCCTTGAAAAAGGCCGCCACCTCTTTGGGCAGGCCGTTTCGAAAGACCTGATACCGACTGATGTGCACCGGCTGCCGAACCTCCGGCCCCACATAGGCCACCTGTTCCGTTTTTTTGCCCTTGCCGCCGTTGATGTTGTTTTCTTGCCGTTGAGGACGTGCCTCCACGTCTTCCGTTAATGTTTGCCGGATCCCCGAGGTCTCCCAGTGGGTGGTGATCTCGCCCTCCGCATGGGGCTGGGGTTGAAAGTACTTTGCGTCCGGATCTCCGCATTCCCAGGTCACCGGAAGTTTCAAGGTGTACAAGCCGTCTTCGGTGCGCCGCTTGGAGAGCACGATCTTCCGGCACCGGGTCAAGGTTCGGGTACGTTCGCCCCAGCCTCTACCCCTTCCGCCAGTAGATCCCCGCGAGAGGATCTCGCCGCCCACCTCCCGAGCCTTCGTCCTCGTCGGTCCCGGAGACGGCCTAAAGGATCACGTAAGGGAAATCAATCTGCCCCTGTTTTTGGCTTGCGCGGCGGCCGGCGTCGGTCGCCGGCACCGGGAACCCGGAACCGAATCTCCTTCAGGCCATCTGCCAGAATGGCCTCCACTCCTTTGAGCAGTCCAAAGGGCATCACTACTTGTGGTCGGGTAGTTCATTTCGTCGTCCGGCTTGGAGAACCGGGCCGCCGCACTTGCCTGGAGTTTCTCCCGAACGCCCAGTTGTAAGCGTCGACCTCGCGGGCGGTCCAGTTCCCCCAATAGGAAGCCGGTGCGCGGCAGACCGTTTATAAAGGCTCACGTGGCCGGGGCTTAGATTTGCACAAACCCACCGCGCACCACCTTGCGGGTGGCCTTCACTTGAACGGTGACACCTGCCTTGGGCCGCCTCTTTGTGGGGCGCATCCGGTTGCGCGCCGAACCGGTAAAGGGGTATCCGCCGCACCAGGAGAAGGTGGCCGTGGCCTTCGGCGCGCGCCCGATGCATTGGACTTCCTGAAGGTCTTCTTCACGTCGGCGGGCTTGATGTTGTAGGCCTTCCCAGCCTCCCGGGCCGCGTCCATCTTCACCCCGGTGATGGCCCGGTTCAGGCTCTTGCGCATGGCGCCCTGGGCCTGGCCCCCGAAGGAGGTCAAAAACATCTCCGCCCGTTCCGCGTCCTTGTCACTTATGGAAACCTGAAGAACACTCATGACTCATTCCTGTAAAAGGTCACTTCCAACAGCCCGAACTCATCCTCCACGGACTTCACCCGAAGGGCCTTCCCGTCCAGCTCCACGATTTCCTCCGGCACCGGCACGGCCACGTCACCGGAAGTCAGGGTGACGGACCGGGTGCGGATGTTCACCCCGTGGTGATCCGTGCTCGCAACCTCCCCGTCCGCCACATCCGCGTAAACCGGCTTGCCGTTCCAGAGCACGGTTGTGCCGAACTCTCCCGGGTTCACAAAGGCCGCGTTGTCCCGCGCCACCAGCTCCTGGAAATTCATGGCTTCACCTGTGACCCTTTGGCCCGGGTGCCGAACCACCAGGAGATGGCCGCCGATGCCAGAAAGAGGGTCATCTTCACCACCTCCTGGTAGATGGACAGGGCCGTCCCCGCATCCAGGGCCGCAGCCCCGATTCCATCCAGCACGCCTCGACCTTGCCGCGCCGGTGATGTGCACCTGCCAGATCAGGTAGATGGTGAGGCCGGACCGGGTAAGCCCCCGGATAAAGTCCACCAGCACCAGGAGGAAGGATCCCACGGCCCCGGGTTTCACGCCTTTGGAGTAGCTGGCCGCGTCGTGGCCGAAGCCTCTTCATCAAAACGTCCGCCGACAGGGTAAGGGCCGTGTCCGCTTCCCGCGTGGCCGATCGGTCCCGGAACTCATACTCCTTGTCCATGGCCTCCAGATCGATGCGCCGGAGGGTCACCTCCTGCTTGTCCACCTGCCGCTGCTTGAACAGGCCGAAAAGGTTGGTCACCACAGAGCCGATAAGGCCAAAGGCCGAGCCCGTTAAAAGTTCAATCATCTGTAAAGTTCCTTGATCGTCAGTGTAAAAGGCTCTCGCTTAAGGGCCCGGTTGAAGGCAGACACCGCCATGCGAGAACAGAGCACCGCCCTTTGATCCCCCAAGATCCCGGTGTACATCCCCAGGGCCACGCACCCCAAGAAGGTGTGTCCGAAACCCCTTGGTCACGTCCCCGCCGTAATTGGCCGAGTGCATCTTGATGTGGGTCCGGCCCGGCACGTCCATCACCTGGTAGCACCACCCAAACTTCGGCGAATACACCCACCGCACCTCATAGATCCCGGCAGGGATGCGGTGCGGCCCTTCTCCCGCCAGGGCAGCTCCAGGGTGCGGTAGACATTGCCGTCCGGTGCCATGATCACCCCGAAGGTCCCCTGGTCGCAGGTTTCCGTGCGAAGCAGAGAGAGCCTCACGCATCCCCCTTCCCGGCCAGCACCAGGCCGCAGATCTTCAGGGAGGTGGCCCGGAGCCGGTCCAGCTCCGCCGGGAGCAGGGTCCGGGTGCCCTTCCGATAGCTGGGATCCCCACAAAGCCCACCGGGTCCCCGTCAAAGGAGAAGATCCCCACCAGATAAAAGGAGCGGACGCCCTGCTCCGCCAGGAACTGGTAAAGTCCGAAATCCCGCTCCCGAACCGTCTCAAGGTCCGGGCAGTGGATCTCCTTCATCTTCATCATCTCGGTGTTCCAGCTCGCAAAAAAGGAGTTGGGCAGGCTCTGCAAGGTCGTCATGAGGGGCGAGGCCCCCACCTGGACGCGCTCATGGGTGTTGCTGCACCGGTCAAAGTGAACCCCCACCGCGTTCTGGTTGCCATTGTGATACTGAAACACCGTGGCGCGCTCGCAATCCAGATCGATGAGGAGGCCGTCCAGGGCGTCGTTGATTTGCTTGCCCGTCTCCATCTTGCCGAACAGCTCTTTCCGAAAGCTGCTCTTCAGCCGCTCCTGGATCCGAAGCTGCCAGCCGTTTCCGGCAAACAGCCCCAGGGCCAGGGTGGCAAGCCCCACCCAGGTTCCGTGGTTGGTCATGATCTTCGAGCAGACCTCAAGGGCCTTCCAGGTTGTTGCGTCCATCTCGTTCAAGCCCTTTCGGGGGAATGTCTACGCGTAGACATGTTGCCGCCTTATTCGTCCACGTCGAGGAGCTCACACTCCTTTACCGCTACCTCAGCCATCACAGGCCCCGCCGCTTTCAGGGCGATCAGCTCATCTGCAATGTCTTCAGGTACGGTCAGCACCTCACCGGGAGGATAGTATTCGCCCTCATGTTTCACGGTTTTCAGCAGGGATATTTCTTTGAGTTTGATTTTTTTACTCGCCACAGAATGCTCCTTTGATGGCCCCCGGCAACGCTGCCGGAGGCCTGTAAATGGGATAAAAGGGTCTACAGAACGTCCGCTTCCACAACCGCTTCCGGCTCCCAGAGAACCGGCAGGGGCCGGGACTCCACCAGGTTCCACAGCACGGAAGGGTCTTTCTCTTTCCAGTTCTTGGCGAAGAACTCGCCCACCACGTTGGCGTCCAGGTCCAGGATGTTGCCGAACTCGATGCTGATCCGGGCATCGGTGGCCACCATGTAGATCTTGTCCGCCTCGATGAGCTTCTGGGGTGCCCCGGAGGCGTCGTCAAAGGAGGATCCGTACCGGTAAATCTCAATGCCGCCCAGGTTGCCCATGTAGTTGGAGGACATCCCCAGGACCGGCTCGGCCGGCCTGATCGTCCTGGTCCTGTCCATCCACTCGTCCTTGGGCACCTTCTTCCGGAGCCACTTGGCCGCCTCGGTGCCGCAGATCATGATGGCGGCCCCGCGCCCGAGCTTGTCCACGATCATGTCGTTCCAGGACTGAATGTCGTTCAAGGGGTCGGCATCGGCGCCCATCCATTTGGATTCCCCGGTAAGCACCACCTTGTGATCCGCAGGGATCTGGTAATCCACCTCAAAGGCAACGTTGTCCTGCTCCACGATGATCTTGCCGGTGAGGGCCTGGGCGCACATCCACTCCAGGGTGGTGAGGACCTTGTCCTTCAGCTCCTTCATGGACTTCATGATTTTGGACTGCTCCGCTTCCTCCACCGACTTCGGCCCGGAGGCATAAAAAGGCTGCCCTGCGCCGCGCTCGCCGCGAAGCTTCTTGGCGGTGAGGGGATCCTTCAAACGGATACGCGGGGTCTTCACCGAGCGCTGGGACCGGGTAGACCCGGAAACGATCTTGCCGCCCTCCACGTCCGTCACAAAGGGGGCCAGCTTCCGGCCTCCCACCGTGATGTCCACGTCAATGGTGTCCGCTTCGTTGGTGTTCCTCTCTTTAAAGATCAGGTCCTGAAGCATCCGGGGCGGGGTCTTCAACTGCTCCACCGCCCGTGTCAGTACTCTCCATGCAATTTCCATATGTTCCTCTATCCCTTATGATCAATGCCCCCCAAGGGGCCTATTTTACGTAAATACCCACGGCCTGAAGCTGGGCCACCGCCGCCGCCTTCTGAACCGCCGTGATGCCCTCGGGCCAGACCAGGCCCTCTGCCACGGCCTCCGCGTGGGCCACGATGACGCACGGCTCATCGCTTGCCTTGGCGTCCACGTCTCCGGCCAGGATGGCCATGGCCGCCTGGGTGCCGTCGGATGCCGCCGGGGCCAGCCCGGTCAGTTTCTTGTCCGCCGTCACCTGCCCCAGGACCTCACCGGCCACATACGCCCTGCCCTGCTTCAAGGTACCGGACACCGTGATAACGGGATGGTCCCCCAAAAAGGCCCGATCCTTGATCACATCCCCGTGCTTAATCATCTGCTGCATCGATCTTCTCTCCTCACGTTTAAAAGGGATTTTCCGGCTACGCCAGGGCAGCCAGGGCGGAAGCCTGCTTGTCCACATCCGTGGTGGTCAGCTTGTCGGCCCCGGCCTCGGGCCTCACCCCATCAGAGTGCGCCGACTGAAGCCCGTTCAGGATCGCCTGTCGGCTTGCCTTGTCTTTGCCGTCCGCGTCGGTCTCCTCCTGTTCGGCGGTTGCCCCGGGCGTGCCCAGCACCTGGCCGAAGGCCTCGATCTGGGCCACGGTGGCCCCACTGCTCACCAGGGCGGTGAGTTTTGTGCCCTGCTCTTCCCCCACGACGGCAGAGACGATGCCCATGATCCGCTCGGATTCCGCTTTCACCTGGTCCGTCACGTCTTTCTGGGCAGCCTCCCTGCCTTCGCTGACTGCTTTGGTGTACAAATCGGGATGTTTTGCCTGAAACTCTCCGTACTCCATGACGAAGACCTCCTCTTTCTCTTTGATTCTGGTTAAAAAGGTGTCAAAGCTCTCCTCCACGCGATCAATGAGGCCGATCTCCAGGGCCTCCTGCGCCAGGAACACTTTTCCATCGGCCATGGCGAGGGCTTTGTCTGTGGACACGCCACGGTTCCGGGCGACGTCATCAATGAAATTGAGTGGTGCGTGAAGGATGACCCGGTGGAGCGGATGGACTCCTGGTCCAGGGGCTCCGAAGGGTTGCCCATGGCCTTGTATTTCCCGGCGGTAAGGTACGTCACCTTGTACCCGCCCTTCTCCTGGGCCTTGGACCGGTCCACGTGCATGGCCCGAACCCCGATGCTGCCCACCTGGGCCGTGGAAGGGGCGGCGATCTCTTTTGCCACCGAGGCAAGCCAGTAGGCCGCGCTGCACATCTGGCCGTCTGCGTAGGCGTAAATGGGTTTTTCCAGGGCCGCCCGGTGGAGAAAGTCGGAAAGCTCTTTCACGCCGTCCACGTCCCCGCCGGGGGAGCCCACCTTGAAGCAGATCGCCTTCACCCCGGAGTCCCCAAGGGCCGCCTCCACCTGCTCGCGGATTTCCGCATAAGTGCTCTCCCGCTCCAGCCAGAAGTAGTACCGGGTCCGCTCCTCTTGAAGGGCCCCCGCAACCCGGATCACCGCCACGGAGTCGATGACCTCAAGGTCCGCGCCATCCCCGTCCGCATCGGCAAACATGGAGGCATCGATCTTGCCGGATTCCACCAGGGCCACAATGGCCTCATGGGCATCCGTGGTGATGGCCCAGGGCCGTCCATGCAGTCTCTCAGGCATTGGCTGCCTCCTCTTCCTTTTCTGTCTCTTCAATCAAGGCATCTGCCGCGTCTGCCTTAGCTTTCTTCACAGCTGGGGTAGGCTCCTCAGGCAAGAGCCCGGCTGATTTCTCCTTCCGAATCTCTCGTGCGCGTTGATCAAGCACAACGTCCACATCCTGGCCGCTTTCCGCCAGAATGCCAGCAAGTGTATTGGTATTATTTTGAAGCTCCAGGTCGTGAGCCCTTGCTGTTTTAAGGGGGTCGATCTCGCCTCGTTTGGGGAATCCAGGATGACTCATGTTATAGGCATGACGTGCGTGCGGTTCCCAATCAGGGGATCCGGCAGGCAGGGTAATCATCCCCCGGAGCCACGCCTCTTCCAGGACCATCTCCCAGACCTTCTGACAAAATCGATCCACCGACCACTCTTGGTAAAATTCAAAAACACGCCACGCTTCCATGAGGGCCGCCCGAGCGCTGGAATAATTCGTCTTTTGAAAAATCCTTGGCCACAACCTCATAGGGCATCCCCACAAAAATACCCGATCCCCCGAAGGATCCGCTCCACAAACTCTGGGAATGTGTTACCGGGTCGCGTTTTCCAGAACCTTGGGTTCTTCTCCTGGGTTGCCGTAGATCATTGTCCCCGCAACCACATCCTGGTGGCGTGTGAGTTCACCGGCGGCCACTTCGTTTCCGTTCATGTCACGGCCCGAAGTCGCGTCTTCTGCATTTGGGGTTTTGATAAAGACGGGAAAGCTGGCCGCCACGATGGCGCCCACCAGCTCAAAATCAAGGATAATGATCAAGGTCCGGAAGAACTTCATCCCCGGGCCAAAAGGGAGATCCCCCTCACCTGCTCATCCTCCTTCTGTATAAAGGAGTGGAACACCCCGGGCCGGTGCCCCACCCAGGCAGGAACCTGGGCAAAGCTGGCCGAAGGAAGGCTGTAGGAGGTGTAGCCGTTATCCGGATTGGCAATCCAATAAGACGAGGGTCTCCCGTTCTCACCAAAAGCCACCCCATCACGGATGCTGGTGTCCTGAGTCAAATCGGAAGGCGTATACATCCGAAGGGGATTCACACACTGCAAGGCCAAGGAAAACGTCCGGCCCGGCTCATCTATCATCGCCGAATCGCAGAAACTCCCCGTTCACCACCAAAGACTGAACCGAAAGAAACTGAATCTCCCAGAAAGCAAGCTGTCCACCGGCATCCGCTTCCGTCTCCCAAATGGAAAACGCCCACTCTGCCTGGGTCTGAAATGCTTCTGCCTGCTCTTCACTCCACCCCAGCAGCTTCCAGTTGGGCCGAGACTGGGGCCGAAGCCCCGTCCCCACAACGCTCACCCCCATGCTGTCCGTGATGTTCGCCGCATGGGGATCGTTGGCCACCAAATCCTGAGCCCGAGACGCAATGGTGCTGCGCTCATAGGGCTCAGAATCCCGGTTCATCCGGGACGTCATCCAGTTGGCCAACGTACCGGAATGGCCCCCCGCCTTCCGATGCACACCGTAGGAGGTATTGGCCGCAACAGAAGACGAGGACGAAAGGGGCCGATTGTCCGGCCCATATAATAAAGGAGTCATCGAACGATCCTCCCCGTGACAAACTTCGGCCCGGCACCGGAAACAAGCTTGCTCCGCTCCTGGTCCAAAAACACCAGAGTCTTCCGGATCTCATCAATGTCGGCACGGACAAACTCCCGCTTGCCAAGCTTATAGGATTGGTTCGCAGCTATAGCGAGGAGGGCCTGCTTGAAAGCTGCGATCTGTTCATCGAGTTCTTGTAGAGTGAAAATAGCCATGGGGGGAATATGGCATGGGGCGGGGGTGGGTGTCTGTTACGAGAGAGACGTGTGAGATGAGGGAGACGTGAGAGACACTTTATTTTGGAAAGCTACAGAAAAGGTGGTGTTGGGGTTGGGTTAACAAAATTTTGTCTACGTTTACGTACATATCTATAAGAGCAAGAGAAACAACACGATAGCCATTTTGTACAATCGATTATAAACACAATTAACACATCACTCTCCAGGAATAATATAGGAAGATAGGTCTTTATCTTTACATGAACGGGGATGATAGATATAAACAGTACGGTAGATTAAAGGAAGGCAAATTCTCTTGATTTCCATCAATAAGACATTGGATATCTAAAATTAAAACCTAACCTTAAGGTATTAAAATGCGACATTATATAAGACGTCTGAATGGCAAAATTCCAAATTTACGTAAGGAAATTGACATCAGCTTAAATGGGTCAAACCTCATTATAACAGGTACAAATGGATCTGGTAAAACTTCACTATTAAAAGAGCTTTATAGAAAAACACACATCCTTATTGCAAATAAAAAACAAGCCGATACCCAACAAATTAATAATACTTTAAAAGTCAAAGGGAACATCTAAAAACACAACAAAAAGGGACATCATATCACGATTCCACGATGAGAATAATAAATCGTTATCAAAAGGAGTTGGATACTATTACTAATGGTATCCAAATTGACTTTTACAATAATATCGAGTTTTCTTCACAGTATGATGATAAGATTGCTTTAATTAAATTATTCGAATCTACTCGTAATGCGAATATTTCTCCTGCTGAAACTGCACACGGATTAAAAACAATCAAAATCTATTAGATAATATTTGGGAAGTAATAATGCAGGAACTCATTTAGAACAGCACTTGGTTAACCTCCGAAACAGAAGGGCTTTAGCATTTGCGGAAGATAATGACACGGCGCTTTCGGAAAAGATAACTTCTTGGTTTGAACAATTTGAAACGAATCTTAAATTTCTTATGGAAGATGATACAACAAAATTGCATTTTGATTCTGACAGTCTTAAATTTACTATACTTCAAAAGGGAAAAGCGCCTTATACATTTCAAACGTTATCTTCAGGCTATATTGCTATTTTTGATATTTACGCTGATTTGTTGATGCGAACTGAATACTTCAAAATAACACCTCAAGAACTTGGTGGAACGGCATTTATCGATGAAATTGACGTACATCTTCATATTTCACTTCAAAGAAAAATTCTTCCTTTCCTTACATCTTCATTTCCGAATGTCCAATTTATAGTAACCACACACTCTCCTTTTGTAATTGTCTCCGTTAAAGATTTTGTAATATATGATTTAAACACGAACACTTCAATCGACGAAGACTTATCTATATACTCTCATACTTCAATAACTGAAGGCCTACTTGGAACTAAAACCACATCCATAATACTCGATGATATCATAAATGATATATGCAAGATGGTCGATTCTCAGAAAATAGATTATACAAATCTTAAGAAATTGGTAAACAGTATCAAACCATTTGAAAACAACCTAGATAGTCGTTCTAAAGCGTATTATATGCTCGGCGTTAATGCATTGTTGGATCAGGAGTAATATTAATGTTTAACACAACCAGATCGCTACCCGCACCAACCTGTTTGAATGATGAACAATATAATACAGCTACAGTTGTAGAACTTGAGTGAATGTTTCACGGCAAGTGCTATTTATGCGAACAAGATGAGTTATCAGCCCCAGAGATTGAACACTTTGATCCGCATAAGGGTGACAAGACTAAAATGTATGATTGGAATAACCTTTATTATGCCTGTGCGGCCGCAACAGTATTAAAGGCACTAAACATACAAATCTATTAGATTGTTGTGATAATAGTATAGATGTATTTAAAGAAGTAAAGTGTTTGATGCCGAGTTATGCAGATGGGCCAATATCTGTAACATCGACTAATTCTTCGCCAGACATTAAAACAATAAACACAATTGGC
This sequence comes from Desulfoluna sp. CYM3A, assembly GCF_056829965.1. Classification (NCBI taxonomy): domain Bacteria; kingdom Pseudomonadati; phylum Thermodesulfobacteriota; class Desulfobacteria; order Desulfobacterales; family Desulfolunaceae; genus Desulfoluna; species Desulfoluna sp. CYM3A. Next base: position 6,381,478 of record NZ_CP186556.1, on the reverse strand, counting down.
CTCTTAGATAAATGTTACAATGAAACAAATACTCCACTAAGGGGAATTACTCGTTCATCATTAATGGAAAAACTGTTCAACCACTACTTTAATTTTCTCGATTATCGAAGGATAATAGTTGATAAAAGGTTTTCAGATGAAGAAAAAAAACATGCAAAAGGTCGACTTGAGGCGATGTTAAAGGTCTCATTCCCATTTTCTGTTTTTTGGCGTTGGCACTTGCTTAGTGATACTCCTTTGAAACGGAAAGTTGAGGATTTGGTTGATTTTTGATGAAAAAAAGGGGTCGCCAACTTCTTTTCATTGCTTCCCAATTTGTTAATCAGCGGTTTGAGGCCGAACTGGATAAAGGTCAAAAAGATTGTAATGCATTATAAAAAAGCCGGCCGTAGCAGATTATCACAATCCAGAGATTCTATATATCTTAAGGGGCTTGCCAGAATGTCCAATGTCAAGACGCGGCCCCTTTCCCTGAGATTAATAGAATAGCTATAAGTTCTCTTTGAGTTTATCAAAAGTATACAACAAGTACATACTTGTAAACCCTACAAAAATAAAAACAGAAAGCATAATTAGTGATGTAGTAGTAGATTTAGGTATACCTAGCATACTCGTAATCAATGTGTTAGAACAAAAAGAAATAAATGTCAATATTGCGAGACTTATTGTTGATAAGAAATTAATGGCCCCAGCCATAGTTTTTAATTCATACTTTCGGAAAATATCGAGACAAGTTGTAATAAAATCTAAAAAACTACTTAGATTTAAACCGGTCTTAACGACGAACACGAAAAGTTGTTTCACAAGCAAATAACAAAACCACATAAAGGCAATAATCACAATTGCTGTTAAAATTTTATCACACGTTTTCATTGAATAATAAGCATAAATTATTTTTTCAAAATCATTATAGTTCATTCAAATATCCCTGAATTTTATGAGAAATAACATAAACAATTAATGATATAATCATACCAATTCTGTACCAGCTAATGGTACTTAGGCTATAGTTAAAAAAAACATCTAAAACGAACGCTAAAGAAAAAAACAGAAAAAATGAAAGAGCAACCGAATTAAATCGTCTAATTCGTGAATTGTTTTTCACTTCATTTTGTAAGAAGTCTACCTTAGAAATTAGAGTACTATTTTGTAAAACTATTTCTTGTATGGCTTTAGGGGTTTCAGTAAAATGATCTTCTGCACTGGCAGTATGCCTGCCCACCATATCAATAACTCTATCAAGTTTGTCGCTAAGATCTGATACGGATGTAGGATTAGATCTATCTGAGACAATCCCTTCCACAACACCCTGGCTCTGTTCAACACGGATATAGTGCTGAGAATATGAATCATTGTGCAGGTATGGATTTAGATCTGAGATTTGAGTATAAATGCTATTTGAATTATCAGAATTATTATTCATTATTCAGTAAACCTAATAGGGCTTGTTTGGCTTTTTTAATAGTTGCGTCGATGATTTTATCATATAACTCAAAGCTATTAATCTTAGAATCACCATTTAAGCGATTTTTACTTTTTAGCCCTAAACCTATAGATACACCCTTTTCTTCTGTAGTGGAGTTAGACCTATCTATTCTTAAGTAGGATGTACTTTTATTACTCTCAACAGGAGCTTTCAAATTATACTTAAGACTCTCGTAATGCCCTATCGAATAAGTATTGAGTAATTCACCACATTCTTCTTGAAACATGAATGATGATTGCGTTACCTTAGATGGTTTTTGTATATTCAAATACTTTTGAAAAAGACTTTCTTCAATATTATACTCTTTCTCTTTTAAGGGCAATTGAATTACTACATTTGATTCAATATTATCAATACTTATATTTGTGTCATTCTCTATATATTTAATTATTGGCAATGTATTTTTTGCTAAAGCATTTTTAATTATAGAAAAATCAGCATCCCTGAAATTAAAGAATATTTTAGCACGAACCATTGAAACCTCTAACCTTTTACTCGACCTTCTGCTTTGCAAAAAAAAAAACGAGGAATGTCAAGTGATGCGTTATCATTAACCTTAGTCGAAACAGCTTGACACCCATCAAATAGAGATGAAAATTTTTTTTCGAAATCATATATCATACGTTCAATATTTGGATAAGGTAAGTAACAAAAAGAAATCGTAACGTCCGTAATTCGAAAAGGCTCGAATAAGTTTTTTTTATATTCTGTAGTTGTCATGAGCACACTTTGATGAATAAAGGTTTACCTGTATAATGTAGTTTTTTTTTTCGAGTGAACAATTTATACTGTTGAACACAAAACGTTATTTAACTTTTGTTAAACTAAATAATTCCATATTAGAATTCAAGCATATAATTTTATATATGTAGTTTTTTCCTTCTCTCCACAAACGCCTCAACGCTCCGCTCAATAACCCTTCTGTTCCCCGTGTAGTATCCCGTAATCCCCCCGCCTATAGCAGCCGATAAATATGAAACCGTGAACAAGGGATCATTTGAGCTGCTTCAATCACATTAACCGTTCGTTCTGCCATGCCTTTACCTCTTGCTATACCAGGCGGGTCGTTTTCGATTGCCTTGGGTTTTCGTGCATCTGCCTGTGGGGCTGATGTGGGTTCTGGTCTCGGAGTGGTTCTGGGGTTAGGGGCTAACGTTCTCTTCTCTTCAACCTTTGCCAAGAACCGAATGCTGGGAGCCCAGAACGAGTCGGCACAGGCAACAGCATAAGCCTCGCTGTCGAAAAGGTAGTCCCGTCCTCCAATCTCTTTCCAGATGACCTTTTTGGACTTCTTGTCCCGGCGCTTCTCTTCGGCCAGAAACTGCTTGGCGTAGGCCAGGTCGGTTTCCGAGTGGAGGTAGAACCGCTGAGGGCCGTCAGGCTTGCCGATTTCGGCCCATCCTCTTTTCGGGCAAGCCGATAATGCAGAGGGTCTTTGGGCTGGTGGGTACCCAGGAGCCGAGCTACAGGCCACCGGGAATGGGCTTGTTGCTTCGAGGTAACATGTACACTACCTTCACCTGTACCTTCTGGAACTGGGTCTTGGAGATCCTTGATCCCGAAGATTACCCCCCTGCTGTTGCCCCTCAGCCACTCGTAGACATCTTCCGTCCGAGTCCAGTCGTCATAGGCGTTCACATCGCCCCAATTGGAAAGCGTCCCGTACTGGGTGAACCAGCTTGTGAGGTCCTAGTCCCAGGCCATGACAACAAAGTAGAAGTTGCTCTTCTGAATGTCGATACCACAAGTGAGTGCCACTGCTTCCTTGGGCACGATACCCGAAGGAAGATCTGTTTTGTATTTCAAGAGTTTTGATTCATCGATGGTGGCCATGACGGGTTTGTAGGGCACGGCCTTGTGCTGGGTGTCAAAGGCCATCATCTTGGCCGGAGGAAAAAGAGGAAATGGGGTCGGAAAAGGAATCACGTCTTGACATTTGCCCCCCCTTTCTCAATCTGAAATTATTGGATGTCTACGCGTAACACATCCCCTAAACCTCCGTCCTTAGCCTCCTCCTTCCGCCTCTCCACGAACTCCTCCACACTCCGCTCAATCACCCGCAGCCCCCTCCGATTCCCAGTGTAATACCCTTTGATTTCCCCTGCCTCTAGAAGCCTGTACGCATGAGCCCGTGAACAAGAGATCATCTCTGCCGCTTCCATTACATTCACCGTTCGTTCAATCATCGCTCGTTACCTCTTGTTGTACCAGCTGGGCCGGTTTCGATTTCCTGTGATTCTTTGTCGGACGTCCTGGGCCTCTTGCTTGGGGGCCGGTTTTGGTTTGGGTGCGTCTTTCTTCCTCTCTTGGACCTTGGCCAGGTACCGGATGCTGGGCGTCCAGGCCGAGTCGGCGCAGGCAGCGGCGTAGACCTCGCAGTCCAGGAGGTGGTTGTCCCGGCCTCCGATCTGCTGCCACTTGATCTTACGTGTCTTCTTATCCCGGCGCTTCTCTTCGGCCAGGAACTGCTTGGCGTAGGCCAGGTCGGTTTCCGAGTGGAGGTAGAACCGCTGGGCGTCGGCGGGCCTGCCGGTTTCGGGGTCCGCCTCTTTTCGGGCAAGCCGGTAGTGCAGAAGGTCTTTGAGCTGGTGGGTGTCCAGGAGGCGCAGCTCCAGGCCGCCGGGGATAGGCTTGTTGCTTCGGGGCATCTTGTCCATGAGTTTCACCTGGACCTTCTGGAACTGGGTCTTGGATGCCCCCTTGATCCCGAAGATCACGCCCCGGCTGTTGTCCCTGAGCCACTCGTAGGCCTCTTCAGTTCGGGTCCAGTCGTCATCGGCATTTATGCCGCCACCGGTATCCAGTGCGGCCCGGAAGATCCCCTTGGTCTCCGAGGAGTCCTGGACCGGAAATCGGGTGTTGAATACAAGGTGTTCCACATCGTCCCAAGTGGAAAGAGTCCCGTACTGGATGAGCCAGCTTGTGAGATCCTTGTCCCAGGCCCTGACCACAAAATAGAAGTTGGTCTTCTGCATATCGATGCCGCACGTGAGGGCCACGGCTTCCTTGGGAACGATACCCGGCGGAAGGTCGGTTTTGTGGTCCAGGAGTTTGGTTTCATCGGTGGTGGCCATGACGGGTTTGTAGGGCACGGCCTTGTGCTGGGTGTCAAAGGCCATCATCTTGGCCGGGTCCTGAAGGCCCTTCAGAAAGGCTGCGGCCACATCGGAGAGGCTTACAAAGGGGGAGTACCAGGACGGCAGGTGGTAGCCTACGGCCACGGGTCGGTTGATCTCTTTCTCCGGGACCCATTTGCCCTCTTTCACAGCCCGGTTCCGGTCGATGTCGTCCCAATCCATGCCGCACTTCGTGCAAGTGTACCGGGCGGACTTTCGGCTGACCACGGTCTTGGGGTCTGCCTGGGAGCCTTTGGGCCAGTGGATGCTTGGGAACTCCATTTTCTGGAATGTGCCGCAAATGGGACACGGCACCTCGTAGTGGTGCATCAGCTCCACGTCTTCTGCCATGAGCCGGAGAAAGCGTCCCCGTCTTCAGCCGGTGTGGAGAAATAGAGAATCTTCTTGGTGAAGGGGTAGGCGTTGGTCCTCACCTCGCCCAGGGAGATGGGGTCTGCCTCCTTCCCCGCGAACTCCGGGTATTTGCCGGGCTCGTCAAAGAAGAGGTACCGGACGGACTCCGAGGCCATCACCGCAGGGGACGTGGCCCAGGCCATCATGATGTCCATGCCGTTGGTGAAGTTGATGGACAGGGTGGACACATCATCAGCCTTTTGGCTCAGAAGCTCCGCAATTCTGGGGGTGGACTTCAGGGCAGGGACGATCTGCCGCCTGCTGATCCTCTTCACCGCCTTTTCATCGGGCATCACGTACATGGCCGGACCCGGATCCTGGTCCGCTGCATACTCCATGCAGTTGATGGCCACCTGGGTTTTCCCGGTCTGGGGGGCAAAGCAGAGAAAGATCTTCTGCACCCAGGGAAGGTTCCAGGCGTCCATGGGCTCCACCAGGTAATGGGTGAGATCGTTGGTCCACGGCCCCTGGGCCGGGCCTTTGGAGACCCGCCGATGCCGTTCGGCCCACTGGGGAGACGGTCACCTTCTCCTTTGCCTTGAAAATCCGGCGCTCGGCGTCGGTAAACTCGATGATTTCTGCTGTCATTTTGCGTCTTCTCCTTCCATATCCACCTTCAAAACTGGCCATTTTTTGGGCTCCGCATACCGCCCAAGAAACAGCTCCATCCGTTCCAGGCAATAATCGATGAGGTCCGCATTTTTGACTCGTGTCCCCATCCACTCGCTTGATCATCTCCCCGGCGTTGGACCCGAAAGAAGGTCTCCAGGTCGTTCCTGAAGATCGCCGCCCGTGCCGCCAGGTCCCCGTTGAACAGATCCCGGTCGATGTACTGGCCGGACTCCACCAGGGTCTTCATTTCCCAGTGCTTGGCCTGGGCTTTCGCCTTTCTGGTTTCAGCTTCCAGCTTTTCTTTCTGGAGCTGGCCCGCCTCCTCAGCCGGGCTGGTGCCGTCTTGTCTTTTCAGGTGAAGGGCTGCGTATTTTTCCACGTCCTTGATGTGGAACACCCCGTCCACCGCTTTTAACTTCCCCTCTTTCAAATGCCCGTAGACACTTGACTTTGAAACCTTCCACCCCTTGTCGTTCAGATACTCTGTCACGGCTAACGGGTTTGATAGTGTTGGAGTCGACATCTCTTCCGGCCCTTTTTCTGTTGGCCGAGGTCATGCAAAGCTTTGTTGATCTGGTTTCAGGTACGGACATTTTCGGCGGTGGCCTCTTGCGCCACCCGGAGCTGGGCCTGCTGCTTTGCTTTAAGCAGCACCTTGAAATCCCGGTCGCTCAGCTCCCCTGCAATGTCGTTGATATCTCGCGTGTCTTTTTGTTCCGTCAAATCCGTACAACCTCAGCTTTTTTTCCGTGAATTCTTCCCAACGCGTTACAATGACCTGGCAGTAATGGGTTCCCAGTTCCATGGTGCGGCATCGTCTGCCGGTACGTTCACATGCTATGAGGGTTGTACCGGAGCCGCCGAAGCAATCCAGGACAATCTCCCCCCGCTTTGATGAGTTGCGAATGGCCCGTTCGATGAGGGCCACCGGCTTCATGGTGGGGTGGTCGCTGCTCTTCAGCGGTTTGGCAACGTTCCATATGGAGGTGAGCGCATCCCCCCCCTGGAAAAGAAGCTCATAATCAGAAACCCGAACCACGATGTGCTGGATTCCATCCGTGAACGTTAAAATGGACTGGCCGTCTTCCTCTTTTTCGATTGTCATCAGGGAGTCACTCTCAGTGACGCTCTGTTGTTTTCTTCCCCCGAACCGACGGGCCGCGCCCGGCTTCCATCCGTAAAGGATGGGCTCATGCCTGCTGTGATAATCCTGCCTGCCGAGCACAAAGCCGTTCTTTACCCAGATGAGGCACTGCTTCTGGAGCCAGCCGGAGTTGGCCAGGGCCTCCCTGAAATTTTTCCACTCCGCGTCCGAATGACAAACGTAGATGCCGCCACCAGGGACAGTGTGCTCACACATGTTGGTAAACGCACCGAAGAGAAGGTCATAAAATTTCTGGTTGTTCAGGTTGTCGTTTTCAATTTTCAGCTTCTTCTCGGTGCCGCCTGTGTAATCCACGTTGTAAGGTGGATCGGTGAACACCATGTGGGCCGACTCGCCATCCATGAGCTTTAAGAAATCTTCATGCTCCACGGCATTCCCGCAGAGAAGCCGGTGCTCACCCAGAATCCAGAGGTCCCCGGCCTGGCAACGGGATTCTGCGACCTCGTCCACCTCGGGCACAGCATCGGGATCCGTCTGGCCGGATTCCAGGAGCAGGTCCCCGATGAGGTGATCAATCTCCGAGCAGTCGAACCCGGTGGCTTCAAGGTCAAAGTCGAGATCCGCCAGTTCCTTCAGCTCCAGGGCGATCTCGTCCAGATTGAAATCGGACTCCGCCACTTTGTTGTCCGCAATGCGGAAGGCCCGGATCTGCTCCGGGGTCAGGTCCGCCACGCGGATGCAGGGGACGGTTGCCATTCCAAGCTGCTGAGCAGCCAAAAGCCTTCCCTCACCAGAAATGATAACCAGGTCATCATCCACCAGGAGCGGAATGCGAAACCCGAAGACCTCGATCGACGAGCAGATCTTTTCAACCTGGCCCTTGGGATGGTTCTTTAGGTTCCGGACGTAAGGAACGAGCGTCTCGACTTCTAAAAATTCAATGTGCATGAATCAGACTTTCAACTTCTTTGAGTGTTTCAAACTTCAGTCGCCACATACGAACCGTATTGGGATGGTTCCGGACGAGCCGTGCTGTTTCTGTGTTCGAGAACCCGGCCTCAAGGAGGAAGGCCAAAAGCACCAGCTCCGTGAAGCTCTGTTGACTCCGGGCCAGAAACGTACCCGTAAGCGCTGTAAAGAATTTCCCGCAGGCCGGGCAGGTCAGACGAAGGCCGCTCCAGAAACGTTGCAGCCGATTGTCACCTTCGATTTCCGCCCCGCATCCGGGACAAAAGACACCGGCGGGATGAAGCCGCCGCAGAACCCAGCTCTGGGCAAAACCCGGCATCCAGAAACTCAGGCCCGAAGGCCGCCAGGGCGTCTGCTGCCGTGAAGGTTGCCGGTGTGCCGGGGTTGATTGCCGTTGCTGTGTTTTCAGTGGTTTCCATTGTTCCAGCTCGTTTTAAAATTTAAATGCGAAGAACTATCGCGCTCATTCGTACCCGCATGGGGCAAAGCCTGAGAAGGACCCAAGCCGCTTGGGCCTCTTCGGCCCCCCTTCCCTCACCGGTCAACCCGGTCAACCCCGGTCAAACGATGCGGTCAGGGGTTAAGCCCCTGAATTCTTTTATTTGGTCAGGGTGGTCAGCCCTTTTTTTCAGAAAACGGAAAACTTTTCAGGGGGCCTCTTAACGCCTGCACACGCAATATGTGGCGTGGAGGGTTGACCGGGTTGACCACCCCACCTATCAGCTCGACTTTACATCGGATATCCGGTCAGGGGTCCGGGCGTCAGGGTTGACCAACCCCTGACCAGGGGCTGACCACTTCGAGGCCTTGAAGGCGCCCTGTCTGCACTCAAGGGGTGCGGGGATCGAGGGCCGCATCATGCGATAATCTTCAGGGAGATGTTCTTGACGCATTGCACCCTCTTTTTGCCGTCACGGGCTCGATACTGGGCCAGACAGTCAATGGCCTGGTACAGCTCCCGGAAGAAGTTGTCGTAGTTCATGGGGGCAAAATTGCGCGCCCGTGACCACTCGGTATAGCTGCCGAAGAGCTTGTCTTTTGACGTGTATCCCGCCGACTCGCCCACATCGCACCGGTCCTCCACGTAGCTCAGGATCGGGTTGTTGCTGAACTTGTATTCCATGAGCAGGTCATCGGTTTCCTGGCATCGGGTAAAGCCGCCCTGCTTGCGCAGGCAATGGAGGCCTTCAAGGGACCATGCGAAGATCTGGGACAGCTCCCCCAGGAGCTTCTCTTCAAGCTCTGTGTCGGCATCTTTCCCCAGGAATTGCCGCTTGAACTGGATGGGCAACACCCGCCTGAAGAAGCCGTCCGAGTTGTCCAGGACGCGGGGCTTCTTGTTGGCCGCGAAGATCAGCTTGCAATAGGGCGTAAAGTCAAAGGCGTCCTGGTGCTTGAAGGCCGCCGTGATGGGATCCCCGGTGACGATGGCCTTGAAAAAGGGGCTGTCCAGGGCCTTGGCCCCCACCTCCGTGCTGATGTTCAGCAGCTTGTTGTAGAGGCTGGATCGCAGGAACTGGTCCTCAAGATCCGCAAAGCCGATGGAAGAGCAGTTCTGGATGCCCACCATGTGCCGCAGGATCTTGATCACCGTGGACTTGCCGTCCGCCCCCGGCCCGAAGAGAAAAAGGGCTTTGCCGTAGCGGGTATCTCGGGTGAGGCAGTATCCGAAGAACTCCTGGAGCTGGTCGATGACCGCCGGGTTCTGGATCGTCTCCTCCAGAAATTGAAACCACCGCTCCGGCTGGGCCTTGTTGTGGCCGTCGTAGTCGATGGGGAGGCAGCAGGTACTGTAATAGCTCACGTGGTGAGGCCGGGTTTGAAGGGTTTCTAAATTTAGCATGCTGCTTTCAAGGCACACCCAGTCGTCCTGGTCGTTCACCGCCCTGCCGTGGGGAATGGTGCTGAGCATCCGAGCCTGAAGGGCCGCATCGCTCACCCGGTTGGCCTTGGACTCCTCCCCAAGCAGCTTGATGCACCGTTTCTTGACGTGATCCTCCTTGAAGACCACCCAGTGGGTCTTCTCCCACTTGTAGAGAAGGCCCGTCTCCGGGTCATTCAGAAGCGAAAGGTCCTGGAGGATCCGCTCAGCCAGGAGCCGGGGCTTGAAGGAGAGCCGGTCCCCTACCCCATATGAAAAAAAATCCCGGGCGCAGGAGATCTCTCCGGAGTCCTTCATGACGTAGGGCTCGGCATGGTCGATGAGGTTTTGCAGGTCGTCAGAAGTCTGGCCGTGCTTGGCAAAAAAGTCGGTGAGGTCCTCGCCGTGCTTCTCCGGCCACTGGCCGTCATCACGCCGCCCCATGAAACCGGGCCAGTTAATGAGCTTCAGGGTCCGGCTCACGGTGTAAAGGTTCTGACAGGAGACGTCCCCGTAGGTCATGCCTGGCTGGTCACAGTCTCGGGCCACAATGATGTCCCGGTCCAGGAGCTGGTTCAGGTGAGTCTGCGCCCACTTCTTCGGCTTGGTGGTGTTGGCAATGGGGTTGAACCCCATGGAGAGCGCGCACACCACGTCGGTGATGCCCTCCACGTAGAGGACGGGCCCTTCCTTAAGGGGGGCCGGGGGAAACAGCCGGGTCTGGCCGAAGCCCTTGGCCCAGGAGACCATCTTGTATTCGGAGGCCCCGGGCTTGTAGAGGATGATGTTCACCAGCTCCCCGTCTTCATGGATGGGGAAGGCGATCTTTCGCCACTCCGGGTTCCTGATATAAACCAGCTCCCCTGTCTTGCTGTCCTGGCGGTGGGTCTGCATGCGAAGGCCCAGGGCCTCGATGGCCTCCCGGGTCCACATGCGGGTCTGGGCAAGGCGCTCCACCCAGGAATCGGGAAGGGGCGGAAACTTGGCCCAGGCTTCCCGCATGGTGGTGTAATCAAGGGGGTCCGCTTCGGGCTCTGCCTTGGCTTTTGTTTTTGGTTTGGGTTGGTGGGGCGTCAGGGATCCGGCAGGCGCGTTGCGGTCGGTCTCAATGCCGTATTCATTCAAAAAGGCCTTAAACCCATCCTTAGCGTCCAGGCCACGGCACAGGCTGTACAGCTTTACCAGGTCACCGCTTGCCTGACACCCAAGGCAGTGGTAAACGTCTTTTTTCACATTGTAACTGAAGGAGGGGTTCGTCTCCTCATGAATGGGGCACAGCCCCCGAAGTTCCGCCTCAGTTGATGCTTTTGCGTCCACACAGAACAGCGATTTTGCAATGTCGGCCCTTTGGGCTTCGGTCAACTTATCCAGGGCGATACCCATATCAATTAAGCCTTTCCAACAACACAACTTTTCTCTTGTTCAGAGCAGAATCGTGTGTTAAATATTCCTTACGTTTTTAGTACACTTTTAGGGCCTCGACAGTGCCAGCTGTCGGGGCCTTTTCTTTTGCCTCTTGTTCAAATGAAATCCACCGCTTCTCAGTCAAGCGGCCTTTTCCTTGCTTACCCTCCCCAAAATCAGTGCCTCCAACTCGTCCAGCTCCCTGCGGCACTGCTTAAAGCTTGCCAGCAGTTCAAGCTGCGCATTCTTGGTGGGTTTACCGTTGGTCATCAACTCCTGGGCCTTCTCCCGAAGCGTCGAAATAGCCGACACCACGTCAAAGGACTCCTTGTCCCAGTTGTCCGTAGGGCAAAAAACATCCTCCTTCGTGACCAGGCTCATGCCTTCCGGCTCCAGGTACCTCATCAAAAACGGATCTTCCGTCACCGCCACCACCGCCTTTAAAAGGCGAAGGTTCATCTTGATGCGGCCTGCCAGGTAGTCGTAGATGGTCGCCTCAGAAAGAGACATCCGCTCTGCGATCCGCTTGACCACCTCCGACTTCAAACACCGGTGCTTCACCGCTGCATTGGCTTCGTTGGTGATCTCATCACGCTCCGTGTCACCTAAAACCATTCCCAAAACCTCCTGAAAAATTTCTGTAGTCCTTGATGCGATCTCCTCATACAAAGAGGTGATAAAGAGTAGAAATCCGTACACGAGACATCAACACACTCTCGCAGAATCCATCTCAAGCCACCTCGAATTGGAGGCAATCATCAAACGTCAAACAATCACTCAACACCCTTTAGTTGCTTCCAGGGATCACCGTACTTGTCAGGCCAAATCCACTTGCCACGTTCGATACCGGTAATGGGGTCGCTTTTCCGGCAAGCTTGGGGGATATGAAAGTGAGTCCGGCCTTTGCCTTATAAAGGGTTGTTGGATGCACCTGCTTTTTTTGATAGTGTCGTGATTTTCATAATCGAGAGATTATAGATTTATAATCCATATGTCAAGAGAGCTACAATGGATTGATAAATATAGAATATGATTCTATAAGACAGTATTATGAAAAATGATTCTGAAATAATCAAAGAAGAGGTGGGTTTACGCCTTGAAAAGCTGTTCAAACAGAGGAAGATCTCAAAGCAGAAATTCAACGTCGCTTGGGACTTAAGAGCTGGGACACCGTCCATAAATGGACCAAAGGCAAATACATCCCAAAGGGCAAAAACCTGACTCAACTTGCAGACATATTGGACGTTTCAACGGATTACATTTTGCTTGGCAAGGGAGGAGAGGAGAGTGGCCCCTTCCCCAGGTATGATGAGATCATGAAACTACCCATTGAAGAGCGCGCATGGTCCATCGCCAGGGTGGCTGCTGAACGTTATGGCATTACAGGCTTCATGTCTTTTGCCGGTGGGCGTGACGCGAAGGAAAAACCAGAGCTGATTCAACGATTCATGAAAGGAGAGTTTACCGAGGAGGGCTTTTACAAGGAGGCGTGCAGCTTCTTTGAAGAGATGGAAAAAAGAATCAAGGGTCAATCTGGCAAAACGGGGATTTTAGTGGGATCCATCTATAGACAGATTTTTGATCTTGAAACACACTGGCAAGGCTTCAATAAAAAACCTTTCTCAAAAAACGACCTGATCGAACTGGCAGAGCGAAACGGCATCGTGGTACTCAAGGACCACTCCGTGAAAAACGCCTGCGTCTTCCACTATGATGGGAAAAAGGTCGTTTTGTACAACCCTCACCAGCCGGACATTGACTTTACCCTATCCATAGGCCACGAGCTGGGCCACATCGGCCTCGGCCATGTCTACCCACACAATGCACCACTCCATGCAAACTTCTTCAGCAACGCCAGTATTGAAAAAGATGCAGGGATTATCGGATTTCTTTTCTGGGCGCCTTCGGCGGATTTGCACCAAATGGATAGTGAAGGTCGCCTCAACCTCGAAGAAATTTATAACAATTGCAAGGATTATCGTTACGGGGATATCAACGGGGCAAATCTTGAAAAAATCTGCGCAGCAAGGTTAAGAATTTACGATGCATTAAAGCGTATTAGAATCATCTCGCATTGTTTGATTTAGCGTCATAACCCTTAACTGTATTATTATTTAATCTGTTAGAAGTATGTTTTTAATAGACACTACTTCTACAGCATTTCTACCAACCTTAATAGCCAAGCGCATAGCTGACACTGCTTGAGTGTTTTGGTTCGGCAGTGCAAATTTGAAAATTGCCGATGTGGGTATGTTTGCAATTAGTCTTTTTTTCACTCCTAAATAGGTTTTGAAGTTTGATTTAACACCAGCCAAGTCTGCTTGTGAAATCCTACCCTCAAAGCCGTTTTCATCATAAATAATACTAGTATTATGTAAATTAATAACAATATCTGATTCCAGACTCGTTATCCTAAATTCACATATAATCATCTTGTCTTTTTTGCATTTAATCAAATCAATCTGGACCCCACTTGCAATAACCGACCCCTGCGAAGAAAACTTCATCTTTCCATTTAGTTGCGTAAAAACATCAACTTTTTTTTGTGAATTAGACTCTATAGAATCTATACGATTTTCAAGCCGAGTCAACTCGTTCTCTAAGTCTTTAATAGACCTAATATTTCTCTTCTCAGAATTTAATTGAGCATAACAATCTACAGAAAGAAGCATAACAATCAGAAATACAAGATATTTTTTCAAAACCCACGTCTCCTATTCAGTTAAAAAAAGTAATTCAATTGGTGAATCTTCAGTTAAAAAAAGTAATTCAATTGGTGAATCAGAAGTTAATTCAATATTCTCTTCAGATGGGATAACTACGCTCTTATGCTCAGCAGTTTTGTCTTCCTCCTCCTTTATTACTTGCAAAGTATATTTCGTTTTTCTATTAGATTTATTTTCTATTCTCCACTCATATGGTGTTTTAACTTTTAAAGTTAAATTTTTTTGGGCTTTTGTTTTTTTAGGTTCCAGCCTTAAAATACTTGCGGCCATATCTTGTTTGCCTATGGAGACTATTATATCTCCAGATAATGGTAACTCACTACTGCCTCTTTTTACCCTAATTTCAGATAACTCATTATCGATATTATTTTTAATATGGCTATCCAATATAAGATACATACATAAAAACCCAACGACCAAAACAAATATTATATATATAGTTCTTTTATTATCCCCCCTAAAGGAGGGCATATGAAACGTATAATAGATATCGCGTATTTTTTGAGTACATTTAATAACGAATATTTGATTTTTAGAATAGTTTGCAATGATATTACTAAGGTTACTGATAAAGGCAATAACAACCGACACAACTCCCAAAATGCAAAGCAGCGTTTTCATTCTATTCTAAACACCTAAATTTGCGGTCATATGACCATTCTCCATACATACCCATGGAGCCCCCCCGTACTTGATCAATAAAACATCATAAACCATTTATTTTTAGAAAAAACAAAAAGAAAGCCAAGCAAGCTGAGCATATTATATGAAATCTATATAAAAAATACACCTTTTGAGCAAGATAGAATTAACATTGTTCACCATGCAGTAACACCACAAAATAAAATCTCAAATTCCAATAATTTCTCTCTTCAGCAAACATACAACAAAAAGCTTATACCGAAGCATATTATCAGCACCTAAACAGAGATTCTTGACATATAGATTATAAATCTTTATTGTCGAATTATAAAGAGACTACCAGCTAAACTGAAAAGCCTAAGCTGATCTAATAAAGGAAATCTTTATAATGATAACTACCTGCATCGCAAACCAAAAAGGGGGCGTGGGCAAAACCACCACCGCCATCAACCTGGCCGCCGGGCTCGCCCTGGAGGGAAAACGGGTTCTCCTTGTGGACCTGGATCCCCAGGCGAACCTCACCAGCGCCGCCGGAGTGTTTGCTTCGGGCTGTGCCTACACAACAAGCCATGTGCTCCACCAGGAGGCGGGGATCCCCGAAGCGGTGGTGAAGGATGTCCTGGGCGGCCTTGTGGATCTGCTCCCGGCGGACGAGACGTTGAAGCGTGCCGAGGACCTGTTGATCCCGGAGCTGTTCTCCGAGTCCCGGCTGGCCAAGGCCCTCCAGGGACTGGACTATGACCACGTGCTCCTGGACTGCTCCCCTTCCCTGGGCCTGCTGACCGTCAACGCCCTGGTGGCGGCCACCCATGTCTTGATCCCCTGCGACTACGGGAGTTTTTCCATCGGCGGGATCGCCAACATCCATAACAAGATCGCCGAAATCGGCCTTGCCGGAAAGACCGTGCGCCTGTTTGTCACCATGTACCGCAGCACCACCACCCGCACCAATGAATGGGCGGAGGGCGAGCTGGCGCAATACCGGGAGATCATGCTCCGGACAAAGATCCGAAAGACGGAGCCCCTGCTCCAGGCGGCCATCGAGGAGCAGAGCATTTTTCAATTCGCGCCCAAGGGGATCGGGGCCGAGGACTATGCCGCCCTCACCGAGGAGTACCTGGCCTTATGAAAAAGCTCGGAGCCAACAAAAAGGTGAAGATCGCTGCCGGGTTCGGCGGGGAGTCCGGGACCTCATCCCATGAGCTTCTGCCCCAGGGCAGCTTTCTCAACGTGCCGGTGGATGCCCTGAAGCCGAACCCGTACCAGCCCCGGCAGGTGTTCAACCAGGAGGAGCTGGAGGCCCTGGCCGAGTCGATCCGGCACCAGGGCGTCATCACCCCCTTATGCATCTTCGTTGAAAAGGACCAATATTTCATCGGGGGCGGTGAGAGGCGGTGGAGGGCGTCCAAGCTGGCAGGCAAGGCCACGGTGCCCTGCTACGTCACCACGGGGAGCCCGGCGGAGATCGGCCTCATCGAAAACATGTTCCGGCAGGACCTCACGCCCATGGAAGAGGCCGAAGCCTATGCCCGGATGCAGAAAGAGTTCCGATACACCCACCAGGACCTGGCCCGGGTTGTGGGCAAGTCCCGCAACAACATCACCGAAACCCTGGGCCTCAACAAGCTGCCGGAGGCGATCCGGAAAAATGTCTACGCGTAGACATCTCAAAACGGGCCCTCATCGCCATCTCCCGGATGGAGACTCCAGAAGCCATGGAGGCGGCATTCAACCAGGCCACAGGCATCAGAACAAACGAGACGGACGAACCGAAGCAACCCAAGGCGAAGAAATCCAAAGCAACCAGGGCCACCGCCCGGGTGGAGAAGCTGACGGACGAAATCCGAAAGGTGAACCTGACCGAATGCAAGCCGGATGAATCCGCGGCCCTGGTCCTGGCCCTTCGGGACCTGAAGACGGAGCTTGAACGGATCCCGAACATGGCGCTGTCCATGATGAACCAGGAGGAAGGGCCTCTCTAACCTCACCGGCTCCTGCCGGGTCAAGCTCCTCAATGCTGGCTTTCGGATCTTCCGGACGCTGGGCTACGGCAATGTGTACTACAAGAAGCCTCAGCGGCCACACCGGCGGCTGGAAGCTGGTGAGCAAGCATAAAACAAAGAAAGCGATGAACGAGGCCCTGGAGGAACTGCTCCGGGACCCCATGTGCGTGAGAGATTGAGGAAGGACAGGATGATGCGAATTAATGAGAAACGGGTGGAGGGTCGGAAGAAACAATCACTCTATTTCAGACAACTCTTTCAAAATTTGCGGCAGTTGATTGCCATTAAAATCAAGCTCGATATTGCATCGATCACACGCATACGGAAAAAAGCCTTCCATGGACCCCAGAGGCGCATGACACATCGGACAATAAACCGTTGGATCATATGCACCCGAAGACCGGCGTTTAAAAAATGCCCCTCGGTACTCAACAAATTGCTCGGTAACCGCCTGGGTTTCAAGCTGCTTTCGAAGCCTGTTTGTTCTCTTCTTTGCACTTGGCAAGTTCCATCTTCAAATGGCGACAATAATTCGTGAGCTTGTCCGACTCCTCTTTGATGAGGAGCAACCGCTCCCGGAGGATCGTACTGCTTCCGTGTTCGTTGATTAGCTTTTGCAAACTATCGAGCAATCCCATTTAAACCACCATACATCATAAAAGTTAAAAGTTAGACGCAACGGCAAGCTAATAAAACCTATACCAACTTGTCAACTTTTCAGGCAGCAAGGAAAAACCAGCTCAACCTCATAAGCGAAAGTTGAATAGATAGATACAAACTCACCACGGGTTGCGTGCACCCGTAATCTGGAGACACTCTGGAGATTAAAATGCACGTCGGACGTAAGGAGGAAAAACAGTGGCGCGAATCAACGAAAAACTGGTTGCAGAGCTGAAAGAGAGATTACCTGACGGCAGAAGAGCTGGCCGAGGTGTTTCGGATCAGCCACAAGACCATCCTGAACTGGAACTGCGACGGCAAATTTGAGCAGGGCGTGGAAGTCATCCGCATATCCGGTGTGCTGCTCTTTTACTGGCCTGCGATCCAGGCGCGCCTTCATGCGAAACCTGAACCGCCAAAGAAGAGAACCAAAAACATTCCCAGGCCGACTTATCAATATGTAATTGGCATCGCCCTTCCCCGTGTTGTATCGTCTTGCTGATACAGATGAAAGGAGGTGGCACGAAAGGATACAACATGACAGGAAACGAAGCCGTTTTGATCGACTTCCCCAACCAGAAAAAGAAAGACTGGAAGCGGGACAAGCTGAATCAGAACAAGAAAGGATCCGTCTACGAACGAGGCGGGAAACTCTATGTCTATTTCTTTTACAAAAACGAACGGGTGAGGGAGCCCTCCGGGCTTGCCGACACCAAAGAAAACCGCAAAGAAGCTGAGACTCTTCCTGGACAAGATCCATGTGGAGATCGCGGAGGGGAGTTCGAGTTCGCCTACACCTTTCCGTACAGCAAGAAAAGGGACCACTTCACCCTTCTGGAAGGGCGCACGCTGAACACAACGCCCGAGGAGATCACCTTCGGCAGCTACTTTGAAAAGTGGATGAAGGAAATGAAGCCGGGCATGACCGTGGAGATATGCGATTACCAGAAGATCGCGGACTTCTATCTCCTGCCCTACTTCGGAGAGATGCCCTTTTCAGAATTCAAAATCATGACCATGAAGCGGTTCCTGGCGCATCTCACCGGCATGCGGAACCGATACGACAAGCCCCTTGCGGCCAGCACTTTGAACAACGTCTTCATCCCGCTTCGGGCCATCACGGCCGATGCCTTTGCCGAGTATGAATGGGCCATGCCGGATCCGTTCATCACGCTGAAGATGCCCAAGCGGAAAAAATCCAGGTCAACCCCTTCACCATGGAGGAGTGGCAGCAGCTGATGGGGTTTATTCGGCCCTGGTACAAGCCTTACTTTGAGTTTGCCGTCAACACAGGACTCAGGCCTTCGGAACAGGTGGCCCTGAAATGGTCTGCCATCGATGGCGATTACATCGAGATCGAATTGAGCCGGGTGAAGGGGCTTGAAAAGGAAGACCTGAAGACGGAGAGCAGCCGCCGAAGCATCGAGCTTCGCCCGGCCATGCGGGAGATCCTGGAGCGCCAGAAGAAGCTCACCGCCCACTTGAAGAGTGAGTATGTGTTCCTCAACATGGCAGGCAGGCCCATCAACCAGGATAAGATGCGCCAACTTTGGGAGAGGGCCGACAGCGCGCAGGCATGGCCCACCGTCGGATGTACGAGATACGGCACACCTTTGCCTCCTGGGCCCTGGCAGCAGGGGAACAGCCCGGATGGGTGGCCAAAACCTTGGGCCACTCGGATCTCACGATGGTTTACACGGTGTATGCCCGGTTTATCCCGGCGCTGAGGAAGGATGACGGTGGGAAATTTGAAAGCATGTACGCAAAAAAGCACCTCTCTTAAGCGTGGCCCTCGTAAAACTTCCACATTTTACGCCACATTGCTTAAAAACGGTGCTTTTAGACTATCTTAACCACCTGATTTAACAGGCTTTATAACTGGTGGAGGCGGCGGGAATCGAACCCGCGTCCTGAAATAATTCCCCGTAAGACCTCTACACTCATAGTCAGCATCCAAATACATCCAGGTTTTACCCGCTGACTCGGTCCCCTGAACGTCCCCTTACAGCATTAATTTCGGTTCCGGACGCCGCCAGGTGGTGGAATACCAGGCTTCCGGTCCCTATCACATTAAAGTGTCGCCACGTTGGCCTTAAGTGAGAAGGTCAGGTGACGTGCATCCCGAAGGATACATTTTTTTTGCGGATTAACTGCTAAGCAGCTGCCGCATATGCATAATCGTCTGCATTTATGTTGTGATCGATTATTAACGAGGCCAACGATCATCCTCGGAGTGCAGTCAAACAGCTCTCATATCCCAGTCGAACCCAGGACGCCCCCATAAATTGGCTTCATAAGAGATGTGACTTGATCTGAACCTGTGAGGTGGGTGGCTCAGATCAAACGTAAAGTAATGCATCCGGGGCGGCCTGTCAATGGTCAGGGTGATTCCGGAGGCATCTTCGGGCGCGGCGCTCTTGCGCTGCAACCCGGGCGTGTTAATCCGAATAGTCTTTCTGCTTGTTCATGCGGTTCACCTCCAGCTTGGCGTCCCGCTCTTTCAGGGTCTGTCGCTTGTCGTAGAGCTTCTTGCCACGGCCGACTCCCACCTTCATCTTGATGCGATTGCCCTTGATGTAAATGCTCAAGGGAATAAGAGAGCACCCTTTGATGTTGAGCATGTCCGAGATCTTGCGGATCTCCTTCTTGTTCAGGAGCAGCTTTCTCGGGCGCAGGGGGTCGTGGTTGGAGTGAAAAGAAAAGGGGTACTGGGAGATGCTCATCTGATAGACGAACAGCTCGCCGTTCTCCGCAATCTTGCAGTAGGACTCTTTGAGGTTCACAGCCCCGTCGCGCAGGGATTTTACCTCGGAGCCCACCAGGACCAGGCCGGCCTCGTACTGATCGGTGATTTCGTAGTTGAACCGCGCCTTTTTGTTGTTGGCGATGGTTCGGGTGCTCTTTTCTGCCATAATCGCTGTCCTTGCCCACCTTGCGGTGGCTGATCCCGCATGGCCCTGAATACAGAGATGCGGTCGAAAAAAACCGGTGGCCGCCTATGCGGCACCGGTTTCTCATGGGGCCGCGCAGGCGGCCGAAGGCATCACGCCGAAGCGGTGCCGTTCTCGTTTTCTTCGGGGTAGACGAACTCGTCCATCATGGAGGCCACGCCGTCCACGGTGGTTGCCTCAAGAACCCTGGCTGCAAACTTCCGGGACTCGGAAAAACTCAGGCCTCGAACCATCTCCTTGACCATGGGCAGGGACTGGGGCGTCATGGAGAGCTCGTCAAGCTCCATGCCCAGAAGCACCGGCATGTTGGCGGGCTCCGAGGCCATCTCGCCACAGATGCACACCTTAACACCGTGCTTCTTGCCCACATCCACCACCTGCTTGATCATGCGCAGCACCGCAGGATGAAGGGAGTTGTAAAGATGGGCCACCTTACGGTTGCCGCGATCAATGGCCAGGGTGTATTGCGTCAGATCGTTGGTGCCGATGCTGAAAAAGTCCACTTCGTCGGCCAGGCGCTCGGCCATAACCACGGCAGAGGGAACCTCAACCATGATGCCGATCTCGAAGTTCTCGCTGTAGGGAATCCCTTCGGCTTCGAGCTGGGCAGCAGCCTCTTTGAGCATCTTTTTGGCTTCCAGAACCTCTTCCACGCCGGAGATCATGGGGAACATCACCCGGACATTGCCGAAGGCGGCTGCACGCAGGATCCCTCGGAGCTGAGTCATGAACACATCGGGCCTCTGGAGGCAGAACCGGATGGCCCGAAGCCCCAGGGCCGGGTTCTCCTCGTCGTTCTCCCGGGCATAGGCCAGGGCCTTGTCCCCGTTGATGTCCAGGGTCCGAATTACCACGGGCTCGGGGAAGATGAGCTCAGCCACCTCCCGGTACTGCTCGTAGAGTTCCTCTTCCGTGGGGAAATGGGAACGGCTCAGGTACTGGAACTCGGTGCGGAACAGGCCGATGCCCTCTCCACCGTAGTCCATCACCGAGACGATCTCCTCGGCCAGCTCGATGTTGCCCATGAGCTTGATGGTCACCCCGTCCACGGTGGTGGCGGGAATCTTGCTCCGGCGCTTGATATTGGCCCGCCGCGTCTCGTAGCGCAGCTTCTTCTCTTCGTACTCGAGGAGGGTCTCGTCCGAGGGGTCGATGATGACCAGCCCGTCGTTGCCGTCCACGATGATGATGTCGTCGTTCTTGATCAGGGCGGACACGTTGCCCAGGCCCATGACCGAGGGCAGCTCAAGGGTCCGCGCGATAATGCTGGTGTGGGAAGTTTTCCCGCCGCGGTCGGTGACGAAGCCTTTGACGCGCTCCAGCTGGATGCGGCTGGTGTCTGCAGGGGTCAGGTCTTTGGCCACGAGGACCACCCGCTTGTCGATGTTGCCGATGTTCACGGCGTCGACCCCTACGAGATTCATCATGATGCGATCCGAGTCTTGCGGCCGCCGCCGCCGCCTTCAGTAGGGTCGGCAATGTCCTGGAACATGGCCTTGGCACGGGTGGCCACCTTTTTCAAGGCCCACTCCGCGTTGATGCTTTCGTCACGGATCGCGTCGATGGCCCGTTCGTAAAGCATCTTGTCCTTGAACAGGGCAAGATGGGATTCCAGGATCGTCAGGTGATGATGGAGCTCCTCGGGGAGCTCTTCAATCACTTCGATGAGCTCGTCCTCGGACTTTTTCACCGCTGTTTTGAAACGGTTCACTTCGTCTCGGATGCTCTCGGGTCGGACGGTGTACTTCTCCACAACGTCCACGCCCTCCCGATCCACGAGATAAGCCTGGCCGATGCAGATCCCCGGTGATCCGCTGATGCCCTTCAATACTGTATCTGAACCTTTGTCTGCCATGGGTAAAGATCTGCTCTTCTTAATTTTTCGTAACCTTGCACACGTCGTGGTGCCGGTTCACGTTGTATTGCCCGGGCCTTGCAACGCCCGGTGTTGACACTCGCACACCACGGCCCAACCCAAAGGATCGGGCTCCCGGCGAGCGCACCTCATGGTGTTATACACCAAGCCGTCCGCCAACTTAAACGGAAAACGGCCTTTGGTGTCAAAACACCTTGGAGGGAAACGTCAATCAATGAATGAATAGTTGAAAAAGTATCGCCGCGGACCACGCTTGATGCGTATCTCCCCGGGCCGGACGGCCGGGGCGGGGAACCACTCATCGACCTCGATGGGTCTTCACTCATCTTCCTCGATGAGTTCGAAAATTCGATCAAGGACAGGCCTGTCGGAAGCGTCTTCCACTTCGATCTCCACCTCGGTGCCGCAGGCGCAGCCCAAGGTCAGGATATCGATGATGCTGGTGGCGTCGGCCTTTTCGCCATCACGAACCAGCCACACCTCCCCCATCGCCTCAGCCGCGGCTTTTGCAATCATGGCGGCAGGCCGAGCGTGGATGCCCAATTCACTTTTTACCGTTGTTTTTCTTGAAATTGCTTTGATATGACTTACCTTCAGGAAATGATGCGTAACAGCCCGGTTTCCCGGTCCAACGAAAAATACCGGACATTATTAGCACACAGCACCCCCTTGTGTCAAATTGAAAAACGTCGAGATTCTTCCAGATTAAAAACAATCCCAAGGGGTTGGGTTTACCCGCATATTCGCTGAAACCGGTTCATCAACAAAGGAGGCTGATCCCATGAAGCACTCGGTCACCATATACGGCAAAGACAAATGTCCCTTTACCCGGGCCGCCGTCGACGCCCTGAAAGAACGGGGTAACGATGTGGTCTACATCGATGTCCTCAAATCCCCGGAGATGATGGATAAAATGCTCGCCCTCTCCGGAGGCGGGCGAAAAATCCCGGTCATCGACACCGACGGAGAGGTCTCCGTCGGCTGGCAGGGAAAAACCTGACGGGTCTGAGACGACTCCGGCAGGTTGCCGGAGCACCCATCGCCTGTCTGCACATCAACCAAGGGCCCAGCGGCCCGGCACCCCTTTTGGAATGCCCAGTTGAGCGGACGTTGCGTTTCACCACATGAGGAGTAATACCATGAAGCATCAGTACGTCATCGAAGAGTTCAAACTTGAAGAATCCTGGAGACTGTTCCGCATCATCGGCGAATTTGTGGAAGGGGTGGACAGACTGCATGACCTGGGCCCTGCCGTAAGCATCTTCGGCTCAGCCCGCACCAAACCGGGGACACCCTACTACGAAAAAGCCCGTGAGATTGCGGCTCTCATGGTGAAGAACGGGTACAACGTCATCACCGGTGGCGGCGGGGGCATCATGGAAGCGGCCAACCGCGGCGCCACCGAGGCCGGGGGAAAGTCCGTGGGCCTCAACATCAACCTGCCCTTTGAGCAGAAGCCCAACCCTTACGCCAACATCTGCGTGGAATTCAACTACTTTTTCATCCGCAAGGTGATGTTCGTCAAGTACGCCTCGGCCTATGTCATCATGCCCGGCGGCTTCGGCACCATGGACGAACTCTTCGAGGCGGTGACCCTCATCCAGACCCAGCGGGTCATGCCCCTGCCCCTGGTCCTCTTCGGCACAGAGTACTGGGGCGGCCTCATAGACTGGATCAAGGCCCGCATGCTCGAGGAAGGCACCATCAGCGAAGGGGACCTCGATATCATCAAGCTCACCGACGATCCCGAAGAGATCGTTGAGTTCGTCAAGGCAAGCAACAAGGATTAATCCGCGAGGCACACCAGCCCCCCGAGGCGGCTCATGCAGCCGCCTGGCCCCGGCGGCAGCCCCGTCCCCAGCGAGCGGGCACACAACCCCGCGCCCCCTTCCGTGATTCCGGCGTTGTGGCACAGGCCACAACCTGATACACGTACCGTCTGTTTATGAGACACATGAAACACATCGCACACCGAAACGAACCACGGACAACCCCAGCATAACCCCGGGATACGGGCTCCAGACCGGAAAAACAGGCTGGCGTCTTCCTGGCCGGACCAGAGACGACCGAGCCCGAGGGGCTTTACGGCCCCATGCCCGACACCCGACAACGCCTGTGCCTGCACGGGCTCGACATATAAGGCAGTACATTTTCATGAACACCACCCACGCCCTTCACTTTCTCAACGCCGCCGCCATGGAGGCGACCCCGGACCACAGCGTCGACCTGGTGGTCACCTCCCCCCCGTACCCCATGATTGCCATGTGGGACGAGGCCCTCTCCAACGCAGACCCCGCCGTGGCAGAGGCCCTTGACCAGGGCCGGGGCATGGAGGCCTTTGAGGCCATGCACGGCATCCTGGATGCGGTCTGGGACGAGCTGGCCCGCGTGGTGAAAAAGGGAGGCTTCATTGCCATCAACATGGGCGACGCCACCCGTACCATCGCCGGGGAGTTCGCCATCTACCCCAACCACTCGCGCATCACCATGGCCATGCTGAAAAGGGGATTCACCCCCCTGCCCGAAATCCTCTGGCGCAAGGTAAGCACCGCACCCAATAAATTCATGGGTTCCGGCATGCTTCCTGCAGGAGCTTATGTCACCCAGGAACACGAATACATTCTTCTCTTCCGCAACGGCGGCAAACGGGTCTTTAAAAACGGCCCGGACAAGGAGATTCGAAAGGCCTCTGCCATCTTCTGGGAGGAGCGAAACCGTTGGTATTCGGACACCTGGAGCGATATCTCCGGCGTACGCCAGGAAACAGGCGACACAGCCCTGAGGCAACGCAGCGCCGCCTACCCCCTGGAGCTGCCCCTGCGTCTCATTCTTATGTACTCTGCCATGGGAGACACCGTGCTGGATCCGTTTTCCGGGACAGGCACCACCATGCAGGCCGCCCTTGCCACCGGCCGCAACAGCATCTCCTATGAGATCGACAGCGGGTTTGCCCCCATGTTCGATGCCCGGGCCACACAGGCACCCGGCCTTTCGCACACCATCGCGCGAAGCAGGTACGAGGACCATGTGCGGTTTGTCGAAGAGCGGCTGGCGTCCGGAAAAGCGATCAAACATACACATGAAGCCTGGGAGCTGCCCGTGGTCACCGCCCAGGAAAAGGGGATGACCCTGCCGGTGACCGTATCCGTCGAAAAAAACGGGGCCGGCTTCAGCGCTGAACACGCCCCCTTTGTTCCGGGCCAAAAGGCGCCCAAGCCGTCACCCCTCACCGGAACAGATGAGGCCCCCGAAGAAAAGGGTGCCACACAGATGGCACTGTTTACTTAACCCACAACCAATGAAAACAGGCGTTCACCACACCCCGATCCGTGTTTTCAGGAGGATGCATGCATATATACCCAGACACCACAGAGAAACCAGAGGGCTACCCCTCGCGGAAGGATTTTTTCGTTTCCACGGAAGGTGATGAAAAAGGATTCGGTCTTTTTACCAGGCGAGCGTTCAAAAAAGGGGAGATGATGGCCCGTTTCACCGGCGAGGTCCTCGACGAAATCCGGCTCCACACCCTCCAGATCAGCCCCACAAAACACCTCCACGATCCCCATTTTGTGGGCTACCTCCTCCACGCCTGCGACCCCAACGTGGCCCTGGACATGAAGACCCTCACCATGTGGGCCCTCAAGGACATCGACCCGGGTGAAGCCCTCACCATGGACTACACCTCCACCGAAGACGTCCTCTACAGGCAGTTCCCCTGCCTCTGTGAGGCCGACAACTGCCGCAAGTGGATCACCGGACGCCTGGAGGCCCCAAGCGAAGAGGGATACGCCTACCTCGAAGGGCTGAAACTCGCCACTCCGGCCAAGAAAGTCTACGCCCATGCCTGATTCTTCCCACACCCCATTCTGGTGGGAACGCCAAGGGCTCTGCTACGACAAAGGGCACCTTCGCTTTGCAGAAAAAAAGGTGCAATCCCTGGCCCGGCGCTTCGGCACCCCCACCTTTCTCTACAGCGCCCCACGCATCCGGGAAAACCTTGCCAGGCTCCGCCAGGCACTGGAGACCACAGGACGCCCGTATCGCCTGCACTACGCCATGAAGGCCAACCGGTTCGCGCCCATCCTCACCCTTATGGCCACGGAAAGACTCTGCGGCATCGACGCCTGTTCCCCGGAAGAGGTGATGCACGCCATGGGATGCGGATTCAAAGAGTCCGATATCTCCTACACGGCCACAGCCGTCTCCAATGAGGACTTGGACACCCTGGCCCGGTTCGAAAAGCTGCACATCAACTGCGACGCCATAAGCACACTACGCCGCCTGGGCACGCGGGTCCCGGGGCGGAACATCGGCCTGCGCATCAACCCGGCCATGGGCGTGGGCTACGGGGACAACGCATTGCTGCGCTACAGCGGCGAGAGCACCACCAAATTCGGCATCTACGCCGAGCAGTTCGACGAGGCCCTTGAAATCGCTGCAAAGCACAAACTCGCCGTCACCACCCTTCACCTCCACACAGGCTGCGGCTACTTAAGCGATCAGCTCGCCCCATGGGAACAGATCCTTGAAGAGGCCAAAACCTTTGCCGAGAAAATCCCCGGCCTGCGGACCATTAATCTGGGTGGCGGCCTGGGCGTGCCCCACACCCCCACAGACACCGCCCTGGACCTTGGCCAATGGGCCGCTGTCATCAAACGGGTCTTCGGAGATTCCGGCCTCACCATCGAGGTGGAGCCCGGGGACTACATCGCCAAAGACGCCGGCCTGCTCCTCCTCACCGCCAACACCGTGGAGACCCGGCGGTCCACCCGCTATGTCGGGGTTGACGGTGGGTTCAACATCGCCGTGGAGCCCGCCTTTTACCGCCTCCCCTTCGAGCCGGTTGTCACCCGACTCAAAAAAGGCCCCATCCTTCCCGCAACCGTTGCCGGTAACATCAACGAAGCCCTGGACCTCTTTGCCGAAGGGATCCCCCTGCCCCCCGTGGAAGAGGAAGATACCCTGGCACTGATCAACGCCGGGGCTTACGCCTCCTCCATGAGCTCCAACCACTGCATGCGCGGCCAGTTCCGTGAGGTGTTGCTTTTTTAAAAGCGTGCCTCCGGCGGCGAGGTGAGCCACCTCGAAAGCATATTGCCCTTGCGCTTCGCCCTTCGTTCCTCAGGGCAAATCGCAAGGACATTAAGGACGGGATCTTTTCCTCGCTCCCAGGCTCTGCCTGGGAGTGTTTGACGCAAGGCTCTGCCTTGCCAGCATGGAGGCAGGAAGCCTTCCGAAAAACGTCCCAGGCGGAGCCTGGGAACGACGGGGCCAAGTCGGCTACGGAGGCAGCATCGGCCTTGATCACCGTTTGGCCCATGGGCGTATGTACATCCCCCCCGAAAACCTTTGTCCCCTAAAAACCTCGCGCTCCTCTGTGCGGCACGGGTAACGACGGCCTAAAAAGCCGCACCGGAGTGCGGCGCTCCATTTCAGTCGGTCTTCTCGGGTTTATTTAAGGTCACCGCCAAGCGTCATCCAAAACGAACCATATCAAGGTATAGCCCCGCCAAAAGACAAAGTCGGTGGCCATTCACCCATGGTGCACGGAGTGCGCCCTACAGGATGTCGTTCGGCGTGCCGCCTTGTCCTATCCAAAGCGTTTAAGCAACGAGATTGGAGACCTCCCCTTGCATTGGAAGCACCGGATACCGTTTTCCTCGGAACCAAGTCGGCTGCGGAGGCAGCATCGGCCTTGATCACCGCTTCGCACATGGGCGTATGTACATCCCCCCCGAAAACCTTTGTCCCCTGGAGCGCCGCACTCCTGTGCGGCACGGGTAACGACGGCCTAAAAAGCCGCACCGGAGTGCGGCGCTCCATATTCAGTTGGTCTTTCTCGTTTTTTAAGGTCACCGCCAAGCGTTATTCAAAACGAGCCATAAAGGCCTAACCTCGTAAAAAGACGAAGCCCATTGCGGTTCCACCATGGTGCCCTGGTTCTTCCCCCATAGCCCCCCAAAACAAAACAGGCCGTGGGATAATGGGGTCATCCACGGCCTGATGTGTTCAAATAGCCTGGGGAATCTTTTCAACGCACCATCCGGTTGTACCGGCTGCCGAAATTGACGTAGTCCCCTGACGGCGTCTTTTTGGGCAAGGCATTGATCCTGCGGCCCATGGAGTTGGGAAGCCAGTGGGAAGGCTCTTCGTCCCAGGGCACATCGGCCTGGACGCGCCTTAAGCGGGTCAAGAGCGTGGCCATACCGGAGGGGTCGTAGCCCGCCCGTTTGGCGTAGAGCACACCGCGGGCGTCGGCCTCCATCTCGTAGACCTCTTTGCGCCCCCTGATGGCATGTTCGTACATGTCCATGGCCAGGTCATCGAGTTCCTGCTCCACCTCACCCTTGCCCAGCTCATCGTCCATCTCGGCAAAGGCATCCTCCGCGTGGATCTTGGATTTCCTCGCCTCGGTTTCGATGGCACCGTGCTGGAGGGTCACGTGGGAAAGTTCGTGGGCCAGGAGACAGGCCAGCTCATTTTCACTGCGGATGATATCCAGCATGCCCCTGGAGACGAGAATCACCCCCATGGGGGTGGCGTTGGCAAAGATGCCGTCCGTATCCACCACATGGACACTGATAGGCAAATCGTAAAACTCCGAGCTCTCTGCCACCAGCTGGGCCACGTTGTTGACGTAGGAGACAAGGGCCCTGTCGGTCACCAGCCCCGGTGCGGCAAGACGCCCGGTGATGTAGGCGCTCACCGCCACGGTGTCTCAAGGATCGAAAGAGGCTGCGGAGTACACCGGGGTTTTCGAAAGGAAATACCCGTGGGACCGGCGGCCCCTGAAGGTCTCTTCCTTGAACGCCCCGTACCCTTCGGGGGTCACGTATCGCACAAAGGGCGCCTCAAACAGAGCCCGGTTGAGGTTGCCGGTACGCACCCTGTTTTCAAAAAAGCCCTTCACCGCAGCGGTGACCATCACCGTTGCCATGCGCCGTCCCGAGGTGTCCTGGGCCATGAGGCCGTAATCGATGGAGCGACCCTGGGCCTTGAAGGCGTTTTCAGACACCCACCCGGTCTGGCCGTCCGCGGTCTTTGCCCGGCGCCACATGCCGTGGGTCTTCAGAATGGTCACCTCGTCCCCTTTGTTCAGGACTGACACCACCGGATAGAACGAGCCGGGGTTCTGCCGCAGGGAGGCGGAAGACACCTGAATGGTCTCGGCAAAGGCCGCGCCGCAGAAGAGCATCACCAGCATCGCTGTCATGCATTGAATCGTTTTCATGGTCCCTCCATGAGATTACTTGGTCTTAAATGTAAACACCCCGTCTGCGTCCACCAGCTCGGGGGTATGCTTGAGAAGCCTGCACCGGTCGATGTAGGCGGCGCTGGGCTTGTCGTCCGGGTCCAGGGCCAGCACCTTCTCAAACCGGGAGATGGCATCGTCCCACATCTTCTGTCGATAGGCGGAGAGGGCCCCTTTAAAGGCGTCTTCCACCTGCTGCATTCGGTCTGTGACATGTTCCAGGCGGTCCACCAGGGTAAAGACCCGGATGGGCTTGTTCTTACCCTTTACCCGGATGCAGTCCAGCTCCCGGAACACGTATTCGTCCTTCACCTGCTCCCAGGTCTGCTCCGAGAGCATGTTGGTGGTGCCGTAGGCCTTGTTCACGCCCTCCAGCCGGGCCGACAGGTTCACGGTGTCCCCGATGGCGGTAAAATCCATGCGTCGGGTGCTGCCAAGGTTCCCCACCACCACCGGCCCGCTGCTGATGCCGATGCGTGTCAGGATGTTGCCCTTGTCCGTTGAGATCATCTCGTTCACCTTTTCCCGGCGAAAGGCCAGAATCACCTCGCAGGCGGCCCGGGCGTGGTCCTTGCGGTCCACCGGCGCCCCGAACACCGCCATGATCCCGTCTCCGGTGTACTTGTCCAGCAGGCCCCCCTGGTCCAGTACGATGTCCGTCACCACCTGGAAATAGTCGTTAAGCACCTTGATGAGCTGCTTGGGCGTCTTGTCCTCGGAAAAGGTGGTGAACCCCTGGAGGTCGGTGAACAACACCGTGCCGTGGCACTCCACCCCGTCTAAGGAGACCTTGTCCGGGTCCTTCATGAGCTGATTGATGACATCCTCATGCAGGTACCGGGAAAAAACTGTCCGAATCTGGCGACGCGCCGCCCCTTCCGTGACCATGCGGTAAACCGCAGCGCCCGAGGCGGAAAGCCCCAGGGAGGCCATGGGAAAGAGAAAATCCGCGGCTACGGCGCCCGTGCGAAACAGAACCCAGCTGCCCCCAAGCGGCACCAGAAGAAGCACGCCGCTGGTCAGGGCCGCCACGGGAAACGATCGGGAGGTAAAGGCCACAGCCGCCAGAAAGCTGCCGGCAAAGGAAAAGAGCACCAGCCAGACAAACCCCAAACCGCGGATCCCGTGGCCGTTGAGGTAGTTGTCCAAAAGGGTGGCCTGAATCTCACCGCCGGGGTAAGGCGCCAGGGCCGTAAAGGGAGTGGTCTTCAAATCCGTGAGGCGCCCAGAGCGTGCGCACACCACCACCACCTTGTCCTTGTATGCCTCCGGGGCAATCACCGGCGTCTCCCCGCCCAGGGCCTGGACCGCGGAGCGCAGTGTGTCGTAAAAGCTGTCGTAGCGGTAGACCCCGCCGCTTCCCCCCTTGCCGTGCCAGTACACGATGTGATTGCCCTGAGCGTCCAGGGCAAAGATGCGATTCCTGGTCACCAGCTCTCGTTTCCGGGGGTCGTAGCGCACCACCTCATCGCCGGTCACCGCCAGGTAGGCGGCAAAGGCGAGCTGGGGGTAGAGGCGATCCCCCACCCGAAAAAAAAGGGGCATGCGACGCACCGTGCCGTCGTCGTCGGCCAGAAAATTCACCACGCCGTTTGTGGCATGGGCCCCAAGGGAGTCAATGGGCATGGTGATGCTGTGGTATGGCGGCAACTTGAGCATCCCGCTGTTTTCAAAGACCATGGCCCCGTCATCGGACAACCGGCCGTCGCCGTTGGTGGACACCACCGACCCCAGCACCACGATGCCGGACTCCTGGATGGACACCGGCGAGGGCCTGCTCCGAAGACTCGGCGTCCACATCCAGGCGGTCCACCTCTTTTTCCGTGAACAGCATATCAAAAACAACGGCCCGGGCACCGGCATCGGCCAGGTAGCGCGTCACCACCCCGTAGAATTCACGGGGCCAGGGCCAGTTCACATGATACGCTTCGGACAGGTTGCGAATGGAGGCGTCGTCAATGGCCACCATCACCATATCGGGGTCGGCCGTGCCCTCGTCCGTTACCATGCGAAGGGCGGCATCAAAGGCTGCGTGACGCATGTTCTGATAAACAGGGGAAAATGAAAAAAGCCCCACCACCAGGGTCGCCACACAGGCAGTGGCCAGGGCCGCCACCATGGCCGGCCAGTTCTTTACCGTCTCCATACCCCTCCTTTACCCACACGCATCCGATCCCGCTTCCGGGCGCCCGACCGACAAACCCGGCGCCTCTTTTTGGCATGAACACAAACAAAGTATAGCCCGAATCCCGGATTTTTCCAGTGACCCGAGTCACAACACGCGGCATCCCATGCAGCAAAAAACCGCCGCACCGAGACGATTCCATTGACGTGCAAAGAGCCCCGCATCGTATGTTAAAAGCGATGGCACAGGTGTGCCTCTCCGGAGGCGGTCCTGCCGGGGACAAAACGTTTAAACGTAGAACAATAAAGATGTCAGGTAAGTTTTCCCAGGCTCCGCTGAAATAGTGCCTGCTGCTTTGTACTGATGCCTGACACGGCGATGCCGCCACCCTGCGGCTATGGGTGCACTCGACTCGTGAAATATACAGGGTAAAAAAAGCCGGAGCGGCCTCAGCCCCGCTCAACCCCCGACAGGTCCACGGGCTCCCCTGAGACGGTGATGGCAAGGGGCTTGCCCTCGACGCCTTTCAACACCACATCAACGGCGTCCCCCCCTGCAAGGCGAGCATCCTTGCCCCTCAGGGCCGGCAGGTCCAGCTCCTCCAGCGCCCGGGTAAGGAGCGCTATCTGGGTTTCCAGGGACTCCTTGTCTCCGCGTCCCTTGAAGTAATCGGAGATACGACGATTATGGAGCCTCTTCACCTCGCTGGCGATGCAGTGACGGCTCACGTCCAGTTCGATCTGTGTCACGATCCCTCCTAAAAGATCCCCTCGGTTAGGGCCCGACCGCCAGGTACAAAGCCCTGTTCACTCCGGTGAATAGTACCACCCCTTGCCCTGCCCTGCCATCTCTTATTCCTCTTAACACCACACATGAAAGCAAAAAAACACCTTGGCCCCGGCCATGAAACAGCACCGCTTTTTTTGCCTGTCCCCTTTTTTAATACGTTTTTCAAAAGGCGACCCACCGGAGGCAACGGCACAGGTAAAGGCGCTGGCACCGGGGTTTTTATGGCTTGAATTGACTTTCAGGGGTGCCGTTGATATCCTGATTAGTTATGAAATCTGGAACCATCATCGAATACATAGATCAGCAGAAGCTGATATGCGCCGCGGTGGCAGATGTCAAAGGTAAACGCCTGAGACTCATCACCGAAAGCGATAAAGAGGTGAGCCTTTCCGCCTCCCGCATATCCCTGACCTCGGACGACGCCCTTTCTGAATCGGCCAGCCGCGCCACCATGGTGGAAGCCCTCAAGGCCACCGTCGCCCGTCGTGAATCCCTCAAACAGGAGATCGACCTCAAAGAGCTGTGGGAACTGCTCAATGAAGAAGGGGAGTGGATCGATCTCACAACCATGGCGGAATACTGCTTCTCCGAAGCCGTGACCTCCGACCACAAGTCAGCCATCATCCGGGCGTTCTTCGAAAACCGGACCTGGTTCAAGTTCGACCACGACCGCTTCCTCCCCTACACCCCGGAGCAGGTGGAGCAGATGCTCGCCAAGAAACGGGAAGAGGAGAGGCGACTGAAGGTCATCACCGAAGGGGCGGCCTGGCTCAAGGGCCTCCTGGGAGACAAAAAGCCCGGTCCCTGCGAGCATGCCATGGAGATCATCGCCTGCCTCAAGGGGTGGTACATCGAGGAGCGAGAGAGCCGCCACTTCGACATGGCCAAGGCCATCCTCGCAGAAGCCAACATCTCCTCCCACGAAACGGTCTTTCGCCTGCTGGTGAAACTCGACGTGTTCGACGAAAACGAAAACATCGACCTCATCCGCATGGAGGTGCCGCGACACTTCTCCGACGAGGTGCTCGCTGAGGCGAAACGCCTGGTGGAAGAGGCTCCGGCCTCCTTCGAAGGCAGGCGGGACCTCACCCACCTGTCCACCATCACCATCGACGGCAGGTTCACCACCGATTACGACGACGCCGTCACCATCGAGCGCCTGGACGACCGCAAGACCCTTCTGGGCATCCACATCGTGGATGTGGCCGAGTCCGTCAAACGGGGCAGCCTCATCGACAAACGGGCCCTGTCCCGCGGCAGCTCCATTTATATGCCCGACCAGAAAATCCCCATGCTGCCCTCGGACCTTTCGGACAACCTCTGCAGCCTGGTGGAAGGCACGGTGCGCCCCTGCATCAGCGTGATGATCACCCTGAACCGATTCCACGCCGTGGAAGACTTTGAGGTGGTACCCACAATCGTCACCGTCCGGCGCCAGCTCACCTACACCGGGGCCAACACCCTGGCCAAGGAAGGGGACGAGGACCTGTCCACCCTCATCAAGATCGGACAGGCTTTCCGCAAGAAGCGACTGGACAGCGCCGTGCACCTGAGCCTGCCCGAGGTCAATGTCCACCTGGATGAAGAGGGCACCCCCGTCATCTCCACCGTGGACCGGGAGAGCCCCTCCCGCATGATGGTGGCAGAGCTGATGATCATGTCCAACTGGCTCATGGCAAGCTTTCTGGCCCGCCACAACCTGCCCTCGTTCTTCCGGCTCCAGCCCGATCCCAAGGAACGCCTGTTCAAGGGGGAAGAGGCGTCCCTCTACCTCAACTGCATGCAGAGGAAGCAGCTCTCACGGGCCTACATCAGCCAGAAGGCAGGCCACCACTCCGGTCTCGGCCTCGACGCCTACACCACGGCAACCAGCCCCATCCGGCGCTACTACGACCTTGTCTCCCAGCGCCAGATCCGGTCCGTCATGGGCCTGGAGGAGCCGTACACCGAGGATGAGGTGGCCGAGGTCTCCCAGCACCTCGACATCCCCATGGGCAGCATCGGGCGCATTCAGTCCAACCGGCGCCGCTACTGGATCCTCAAGTACCTTGAGTCCAAAGTCGGCGAACGCGTGGAAGGGCTGGTCCTGGACAAGCGCCGCCACAGCTTCCAGGTCCTCCTGCCGGACTACATGATGGAGGTGATGCTCCCGGCCAGCGGCCTGAGCCTCAAGTCCGGGGACATGGTCCAGACCGTGATCCAGCACGCCGATGCGCGAAAAGACAATTTTGCGGTGTTTGTGGGGTAGTGAGGGCTTAAGGGCTAAGGGCTAAGGGCTAAGGGCTAAGGGCTAAGGGCTAAGGGCTAAGGGCTAAGGGCTAAGGGCTAAGGGCTAAGGGTGAGCTCACGATGTGGGTGTGTTTGTGTCAAGGACTTATTCGGACCTGGAAAACCGGGCACCGGCCCCCGCTCATTTGCCCGGGCCCTGCAGGCCCCTCCCATTCAAGATAAAAAGTAACTATTCAGTTGCCTCCGGCGGGTCGCTTTTTTGAAAAAAAGCTCCGCAAAAAACGTTTCTAATGCACTTGTGCTTCGTTTTGATCGCCCCGAAGGGCGATCAAAACGAAGCACGGGTGCGAAAATGTCGGAATTGTTTCGGCGAAGCCATAAATGATTACATGAGACCTGTTTATCAAACTTTTTAAAAGTTTGGCCCCCGGCAGGGCCGCCGGAGGCTTTTTTATCTGAATAGTTACGATAAAAAAAGCCCTGCCGATTCATCGGCAGGGCTTTTTGTTTTGACAGGCCGGGCCACCTTCATGCTGGCGCCACCACTTTTAATGATCTACAGTGCCCCCATGAAACCATGGTATCTCTACATCCTTGAATGCGCAGACGGCACCTTGTACACAGGCATCACCACCGACCCCGGGCGGCGCCTTGACGAACACAACGCAGGCGTCGGCGCCCGCTACACCCGGGCTCGCCTCCCCGTGACCATGGTCTACCAGGTCTCGGTGAAAGACCGATCCGAAGCATCCCGCCTCGAATATCGCATCAAAAAACTTCCCCGTAAAACAAAGCTCGAGATGATAAGGGCTGAAAAGGCAGGTCACAGGTCATAGGTGGCCGTTTATCACGGCCACCTCTACCCGTCTTATGACTGAAAGGCTTTTTCGGCTTTGGCGGCCACGGAGAGGCCGCTGAAAAAGCTTCGGGTTTCGGAGAAAACCACCTTGCTCAGGCCCAGAAGTCCGATGAGGTTGGGGATGGCCATGAGGCCGTTGACGATGTCGGCCAGGGTCCAGATAAGGCTGAGGTGGAGAAAGGAACCTGAGGCCACCAGGACGATATAGATCAGCTTGTAGGGTTTGATGCCCTTGATACCGAAAAGGTACTCAGTGCAGCGCTCCCCGTAGTAGTTCCAGCCGAGAATGGTGGTAAAGGCAAAAAACATCAGGCCCACGGTGACCACGTACTGACCGATGCCGCTTCCCATGCCGATGTTGAAGGCGGTGTTGGTCATGGCAGCCCCGGCAAGGGACGGATCGTTCCAGGTGCCGGTCATCACCAGGACCAGGCCGGTTAAGGTGCAGATGATGATGGAGTCGATGAAGGTGCCTGTCATGGCGATGAGGCCCTGACGCACGCAGGAGTTTGTTTTGGCGGCGGCCGCTGCGATGGGCGCGCTGCCCAGGCCTGATTCGTTGGAGAAGACCCCGCGGGCAATGCCGCTTCGCATGACCATGATCATGGTGACGCCCGCTGCGCCCCCGAAGGCGGCTTCGGGATTGAAGGCGCTCTGGATCACCAGGGAGACGGCGGCCGGAATGCTCGACAGGTTCAGGATCAGGACCACGGCAGAGGCCAGAATAAAAAAGATGGCCATGAAGGGCACGATGGCCGAGGCCACCTGGGCGATGCGTTTGATCCCCCCGATGGTGACAAGGGCCACCAGCACGGTGAGGACCGCTGCCGTTACCGGAACAGGAATATGAAAGCTCAGCAGGGCCGCGTCCTTGATGGCGTTGACCTGGGCAAAGGTCCCGATGCCGAAGAAGGCCACGCCAATGCCGAACAGGGCAAACATCTTGGCCAGGAATTTGTTTCCGAGGCCCCGCTCAATATAGTACATGGGGCCGCCGGACATCTGCCCGTTTTCGTCCACAACCCGGTATTTCACGGCCAGGAGCCCTTCGGCGTACTTGGTGGCCATGCCGAAAAACGCGGCAACCCACATCCAGAAGATCGCTCCGGGACCGCCAGCCTTAACGGCGGTGGCCACACCCACGATGTTTCCCGTACCGATGGTGGCGGAAAGGGCGGTGCAAAGGGAGGCAAAGCTCGACACATCCCCCTGGGCCCCGTCGCCGTGGTCTTTGCTGAAAAGGTACTTGATGGCCAGGGGCAGCTTGGTGATCTGCAGCAGGCCAAGGCCCACGGTGAGATAAATCCCGGTTCCCACAAGGAGGATCAGAAGGGGAGGCCCCCAGACAAAGGAATCAATCGTTCCCAAAAGTTGTGCAAAATTTTCCACAGTATCATTCCTTTCCAGCCCGTGTGCGCACAACAAGGCAAAGCACAGGGCATGATCACGGCGTTTGGCTGCCGCTTCAATAATGAAATAAGATGAATAATGTGGATGAATGGATCGGTCTGCTAAGAGAAAGGCGTAAAAAAGAGGCACTACCAACTGATGTTACTTCAGTTTTCACGACAGCCAGCGCGCACCGGAATCGATACCGGCGGTTCTGCTCTGCCATGCCACTCTGTCCCTTGTACCTGAGAGTTTCACCACCGCCCGTGCGATACGGTGCGGCAGCTTGCTCCTTCGGCGCTCAATAAAAGCGGCTCCGCACAACCCTTGGGTTGTGCAGAGCCCCCGAATATTGAGACTCTCCAGAGGCTCGTCCAACAGCAGTCCCTTTTACCTGAAAGATTTACTTCTTCGGTGCCTTTCCATCGCATCGCACTCGCAACAACGCGCCGAAAGGTCTCTCCTGCTGTTTTCATCCGAGTTGTCCCCGCAGCGCATCCGGGCCATGCCCGAGGCGCCGCAGGTAAGGCACTTCTTCTACACCTTCTGGAGAATTTATCAAGCCCTGAACAGTCGCTGCGTCAAAAATCAAAGAAAACGCACACGAATACATTACAAAAAAACAAAACAATGAAATGGAACCGCACGCCACGGAACCGTGGAGGGTCGGTTTATGCGCCTGGCCCCTTGTTCAAGGGCCCGTTCCATTGGTGGCCGCACACATTGCAGACCCACCGCCTGCGCCGGAAAAACCAGGGGATGCCCAGAAAAACCAGCAGCAAGATCCCCCGCCACACCCGAAGCCGCCATTCCACGTTTCGCTCACAATCCACGTCAAAGCTTTCGCACCGCGGGCACCGCTCTTCGGTCTCCGCCAGGGGATCCCGGTACCCCAGGACGGCCAGGGCGTCCTGGCGATCCGATGCAAACACCCGCAGTTTCACCCCGCCCACGGCCAGAGAGTACCAGGGATGAATGCCCACGAGGTTGTCGTCGAACACAAAGGCCTCGATACCGCTGGATTCCAGCTGGGCCTTGGCCAGATGGGCTTCGTGAGGTGCGGTAAAGGTCGCGATGGTAACCAGGGATTCCTGTGGCATCATGCCCTCGCTTTGGTTGTGGCCGAAGCCGTTTCAAAAGGGGTCAGGCAAAACAACAGATCAAAAAAAGCTGTGGGTAGGTCCGGGACAAAGTCGCCATGTCCTTGGTTCGTTCGCCTGTCCTTTTTTTATTTCGGAACGAAAGAATAAAAAGGGTCAGGCAAATAAAAGGAGAAAAAAACAGGATGGACTGATGGCCGAGCCCAAAGACAACTAATCACGCCCTCGCATCCCTCGCCCCGCCAATTTTTGCCTGTCCCCTTTTTTTAATCCACGTTCACATGGCGATTCAGGGAGATGCCGTACTTTTTCATTTTGCTTCTTAACGTATTGGGGTGAAGGCCAAGGCGTTCGGCGGCACCGTTGGGGCCTGCAATTTTCCCCTGGCACAGGACGAGGGTTTTGCGAATCCAGGAAGCGGCCATCTCGTCGAAGGTTCCGGAGAGGGGCTCTGTGACTTCCCAGGCCTTTGTCTCCGTTCTGGGTGCGGGCCGGTTCAAAAGGGCCTCAAAGCGCAAAGGACGCCCGCCGGAAAGGATGAGTGCCCGTTCCACAAGGTTCTGCAACTCCCGGACGTTGCCGGGCCAGTGATAGTCCATCAGGGTTGCCAGGGCGCCCTCCTCAAGGCGCGGGCGGTACGGCAGGTTCATCTCCCGGGTCTTGCGGAGGATAAAGTGGTCCACCATGGCCGGGATATCTTCCGTTCGCCTGCGAAGGGAAGCCACACCGAGGGGAACACATGGAGGCGGAACCAGAGGTCCGAACGAAAGGTCCCTTCGGCCACCATGGCCTCAAGGTTCCGGTGAGTGGCGGCAATGATGCGCACATCGGCCTGCATGACCCGGGTACCGCCCACCCGCTCGAACTCCCCGCTCTGGAGTACACGAAGCAGCTTAACCTGGGCGGCCATGGGCAGCTCTCCGATCTCATCGAGGAACAGGGTCCCTCCGGCGGCCCGCTCAAACCGACCCACCGAGGTCTCAAAGGCCCCTGTAAAGGCCCCCTTCTGGTGCCCGAACAGCTCGGAATCCATGAGGGACTCCGGAATGGCCCCGCAGTTCAAGCGAATAAGCGGCCCTTTGCATCGGGGCGAAAGCTTGTGGATCTCTCCGGCCACCACTTCTTTGCCTGTCCCGGTCTCTCCGAAGAGCAAAACCGGGCTCTCGGTGGGTGCCACCTGCTCAATGAGGCGCCGCACCTCGCCCAGTCCCCCGTGAGAGCCGATCATGACGTCACCGGTCATCTGCCGGGTATCGCGCTGAAGGGCCTGGTGATCCCGGACCAGGTCCTTGAACCGCATGGCATTGGCCAGGGCCATGCCAAAGGGCTCGCAGATATCCTTCATCACGTCGAGATGGCTTTCGTTGTAAAGGGACTCCCCTGCCGCGGCAAGGATCAGGTTGCCCATGATCTTACCCTGGTTTTTCAGCGCGCAGGAGATGGTGCAGCACAGGTTTTGGAAGCCTTCGGGACGACTTCGGACCGAGGGGAGCCAGTGCTTCACCAGCCCCATGAATTCTTTGTTGATGGGATGGGTATGGTCGCGGATCCAGGGGGTGGGGTTTTGAAGGGATTCCTCGTGCCAGACCCCCATCCTCTCCCAGGTTCCGTCGGAGATGGAGATCATCTCATCGAGCCCGATCCCTCCCTCGGCACAGGCAAGGGCGATGACCCGCGCTTTTTTCTGGCCATGGTCATAGGAGGTAATGAACGCGCCGTCCAGGGGCATGATCCCCTTGAGGTAGGTGTACGCATCAAAGAGGGCGGACTCCAGGTCCAGGCTGCTGAAGATACGTCGGGCGACTTCTCGAAACCGGTCGGACACAATTCCTCCATTCCGTACTTAAACGATATTTCGTGCATTGGTCACGATATCTCGTTTACCATATCCACCACCCGCACCGCAACCCCTCAATAATACTCAACCTGAACCTCTGGCATGATATTTGGTTTATCTCATAGACAGAATATTCGGACCCCACACGTCAGGATCCACCTTTCCAAGTCCGAATCTTCGCTGTGCCGGCGGAATCCGAAAGTCAGGCATTCACGTTTCCATTTCCTTGCCTCGCGCAAGACATGGGAATATCCCCCCTTGCCCTTACGGATTCCTCCGGCGCACATTTCGCCTGCAGCGCCCACCTCGGCAAAGGCAGCAGTCGGGCCCCATGTCAAGACAATGGAGCGCTCAGCGTAATTTTCCGAACGTCGTTCGCTAAGACGTACACAACCTTCAGATCTCAAAAAAAGCGCCCTGCCAACGCCGCGCAACAAACGCCGGACCACAGGGCGTCAAAAACATCCCGCCCCACAGGGACCTTCACATGATTGCCCGACATGGTGAAGGCCCTCCCACCCGGACAGGCCGGCCTAGGCTCCCTGGCCTGGCCGGCCATTTTTAAACGAACACCGGCATTAGGTAGAAAGTCAGCTCACAAAGCCTCCCGGCGGGTCGCTCTTTGAAAAAAGCTCCGCAAAAACGTTCCGGTAACCATAGAAGTGCTTCCGGATTATGGCCTGAGGGTCACCTCATGATTGAACACCGCCTCCGCGAACCTGTCCAGCACCCCATACAGGCTGTAAAGGCTCTCGATCTCCACATGCTCTTCGTCGGTGTGTTGGCTCATGTTTCCCTGAGGTCCCCAGATGACCCCGGGTGTGCCGGTCCGGTTCAGGAACCGGGCGTCGCTGGACGCATGCTCGGCAACTTTCTCGATGTTTCCGGCCAGCTCTGCCAGGTATCGGGTCACCGGTCCGTCCCCGCCGTTGAAGAGGGTATCCACGGAGACCACCTCCACCTCGGAGACCACGTCGGCCCGTATCGCCTCAATGAGGGCGTGGGGGTCGTCGGCCTCGGTGTAACGGATATCAAGCTTTGCCCGGGCCTCGCCCGGTACCTGGTTCACGGCGCTGCCCCCTTGGATGCAGCCGATGTTCAGGGTTCGGTGCCAGTGGTCCTCACGGGTCTCCATAAAATGACGCCGCACTCTCATCAGATCGTCCAGCAGGGTATCGATGGCATTGTCCCCCAGCCAGGGGCGGGCCCCGTGGGCCCCTTTGCCCCGGGCGGTGAGGTTGAGCCGAACGATCCCTTTTTCCCGGACCACCAGGCGCTCCGGGCTTCCGCCGTCCAGGGCCACGCAATAGTCGCAGGACACGCGCTTCAGGGCCTCTCCGGCCCCGTTGAATCCGCCGGTCTCCTCGTCGCCTGTCAACAGCACGCCAAAGGGAAGGGCCTCCTGACCTTTTCCCCTGACCTTCAGGCGATCGAGCCACGCTTTCACAAGCACCATGCACAGGGCCACGGCGTATTTATCGTCCACGGCGCCCCGGCCGTAAAGCCGCCCCCCTTCTTCCCGGGGGGTAAAGAGCTCGTCGTCTGCAGGCACCACATCAAAATGGGCCATCAAAAGCACCGGTGCGGCGTCGGCAGTGGGTGTCACCCACAGGGAGGGGGTGCCATCCACCTCCATGCGGTTCACGGAGAGCCCCGCCTCGGTCAGCCAGCGTTCGATAAAGTCGGCGCAGGCCGTGATCTCATCCGGCCGATCGGCCACGGAACGAAATTGAATCAGGCGTTTCAACAGGGGAACCATCTCATCCATACTCACACATCCTTGCATTCTCTGTGGCATCATCCGCCGAGGCAGCCCTCACTCCGGCAGACGCGCCCGTTTTCCGACAGCGACGCGAAAAGACTCCGCCAGCGGGAAGACGGGCTCCCCACCAGGCGCATCATAATCCGAAGCATGGAGACACCACGCTCCGCCTCTCCGTTCGCCCGCCGTCGCGCTCTTGCTGACACCGCCATTAAAGGAGAGGATTCCTCCTGTTGTATTCCAAAGAAAATCAGCGGGCAAGGGCCCGGAGGGGAATAGCTCTCCGCGAGGAAAGTAAACTTCGCCTTTGAAGCGCGATTCACTTTGTGATAGCCTCTTCAACAAAGATCACCAAGCCCTCCTGCGTTTAAAGTAAAGAGCAATCAAAAAGAAGCACATAACACGACCAGGCGACCCGTTCCGGGCACCCGATCACCCGCACAAAGGAAAAATCCATGAGCCCATCAAGCGTGTTGAAACGCACCCTGTTTTTCCTCTTGTTTCTCTTTTTTGCCACATCCTGCAGCGGCCCGGCCGAAGAGGCCCCCCAGGAACCCACCAAAATCAAAGTGGTCAAACCGGAAGTAAAAAACCCGGACACCTTTGTTTTCGAAGACTACGGAACGGTCCGGACCCTTGACCCCGCATGCGCCTACGACAATGTCTCCCATCAGCGCATCATGAACATCTACGAGCCCCTCGTGGCCTTTGACGGCTCGGCCACCGACGCCTTCGTGCCCGTCCTGGCCGAAGAGGTCCCCACCGTGGAAAACGGCGGCATTTCGGACGGCGGCAAAACCTACACCTTCAAAATCCGAAAGGGCGTCACCTTCCACGCAGGCGGCACCCTTTCCCCCGAGGACGTGGCCTACTCCCTCAAGCGCCACATGGTGGTGGACCAGGACGGTGGCCCCATCTGGATGCTCCTGGAAGCCCTGGTGGGTGAGACAAGCACCCGGACAAAGGGCGGCACCCTGAAGCCCGGTATCTTTGAAAAAATCGATGCGAGCGTTGCCGTTTCCGGCGACACCGTGGTCCTCACCCTGCCCCGCCCCTTTCCCCCGCTGCTGGCCCTCCTTGCCTACGCTAACTGCGGCGCCATCCTCGACAAAGAATGGACCATTGAGCACGGCGGCTGGGACGGCACCCTGGAAACCGCGGCAGCCCACAACAACCCTGCCTTCGGGGCCGAGCCGTTGCACCACATCACCAACGGCACCGGCGCTTACACCATGCTGACCTGGGAGCCCTCCAAGGTCTTTATCTTCCAACGCTTCGACGGTTACTGGGGCGAGGAGCCCGCCTTGAAGACTGCCGTCATCCGGTACAACAAAGAGTGGAGTTCACGGAAGCTGGCCCTTCAGAACGGCGACGCCGACCGCGTTCTGGTGGACACCCAGTACCTGTCCGAAGTGCAGGCCATGAAAGACGTGGTGATCCACGCCGTGCCCCAGCTCTCGGTGACGGCAGCCCTCTTCTGCCGCCAGGTCAACCCCGAGGCCAACCCCAACATCGGCAGCGGTAAGCTTGACGGGGACGGGATCCCACCAGACTTCTTTGCCGACCCCCACGTGCGAAAAGCCTTCCTCCACGCCTTTGACCGCAGCACCTACGCCAAGGACGTCTGGGACGATCGCGTGGTCATGCCCACCAGCCCTAACGCCAGCGGCATGCCTTACAACATCCGTGTCCCCATCTACGACTTTGACCTGGAAATGGCCAAAGAGGAAATGAAGCAGGCCTGGGGGGAGCTGTGGAAAAAGGGCTTCAAGATGGTAACGATTACCACAACACCGGCAACGCCCAGCGGGAAGCCGCGGCCCACATGCTGGCGGAAAACATCATGAGCCTGAGCCCCAAGTTCCAGATCGAGGTGCGCAATGTGGACTGGAAAGACTACACCGTGGCTTACCGAAAATACAGGTATCCCATCTTCATCATCGGCTGGGGCGCCGACTACCCCGACCCCGACAACTTCATGTTTACCTTCATGAGCTCCGAAGGGGTTTACGGCAAGTACATGGCCTATGAAAACGAAGAGGTGGACCGTCTCTGCAAAGAGGGCCGGTTTGAGGTGGACCCTGAAAAGCGCCGGACCATTTATGAGCGCCTCCAGAATCTCTGGTACGAAGAGGCCATCGGCTGCATGATCTACCAGAAAATCGACAACTTCGTTTACCGCAGCAACATCAGGGGGTTTGTCCCGCACCCCATGCTGGACACGGCCTGGGAGGATCTTAAGCGGCTCTCCAAGTCGGACGCCGCCACCCAATAGCCGGGGAACCAGCCATGACAGCCTACATCACGCGTCGCCTGATGTTCCTTTTCTTTGTGCTGTTCGGGGTGTCGGTGCTCATCTTCGGGCT
Source organism: Desulfoluna sp. CYM3A (assembly GCF_056829965.1). Classification (NCBI taxonomy): domain Bacteria; kingdom Pseudomonadati; phylum Thermodesulfobacteriota; class Desulfobacteria; order Desulfobacterales; family Desulfolunaceae; genus Desulfoluna; species Desulfoluna sp. CYM3A. Next base: position 6,337,945 of record NZ_CP186556.1, on the reverse strand, counting down.
TCTCATGACCTTCAGCCCGGAGAGGCGGGCCGCCGCCTACGTCACCACACCCCAGCAGGCCGAAGACATCCCCAGGATCGTAGAGCAGTTCGGGCTCACCGACCCCTTCCCGGTGCAGTATGCCCGCTGGGTCAAAGAGGTGGCCTCGGGCAACCTGGGATGGTCCCTGGTGGCTGCCCGGCCCGTCACCGAGGCGTTCTGGGGCTACTTTGCCGTCACCCTGGAGCTGAACCTGTTTGCCTCTCCCCTGGTGATTCTCATCGGCATCTGGCTCGGGACCCTCTCGGGGGTCCACCGGGACACCTGGCTCGACCACGGAACCCGCATTGCCGCCATCATCGGCTGGTCCCTGCCCACCTTTCTCTTTGCCCTGGTGCTGCTCATGGTCTTCTACGGCTACCTGGACCTCTTTCAGCCGGGCATCGTCTCTACTCACACGGCCCTGTGGGTGGCCAGAAGCCCTGATTTTATCCGCTACACCGGCATGTACACCGTGGACGGCATCTTGAACGGCGAGCTGTGGATCACCGGTGACGCCCTGGCCCATCTCGTCCTGCCGGTCATTACCCAGATCATCGTGGTGGTGGCCCTTCTCATGCGGGTGATGCGATCGGGCATGATCGAAGAGATGGGCAAGGAATACATCATCACGGCCCGGGCCAAGGGAGCCGACACCCACACCATCACCCGGGCCCACGCTAGGCCCAACGCCTTGATCCCTGTCATCACCGTGGCAGGCCAGCTTGTGGCCCTTGCCATGGAAGGATCCATTGCCGTGGAGGTGGTCTTCAGCCGCCAGGGCATGGGGTGGTGGCTGGCTGAATCCGCCACCCAGCTCGACATGCCCGTGCTCATGAGCGTCTGCATGTTCATGGGGGTTGTCTTTGTGGTCTCCAACCTTGTCATCGACATCCTCTACGCGAAGGTCGATCCGAGGATCCGGCTCACATAACACGTGATGATGCCCGGATTGCCACGGAAACGACGCAGGGACGGCACCCACCGGCACCTCCCTGCTGCAAACCAGAACACCTGCTTGCTGAAAGGCACCTCCTATGGACCCAGCACCGGAGCCAAGACAAACCAGACACCCGAGGTGGCGAGAGTTCACCTTCACCCTGCATCGGATTTTCCGAAACCCGTCGGCCCTCATCGGCTTCGGCCTGCTCCTCTTCTTTGTGGCCGTGGCCCTTGCCGCGCCGTACCTTGCACCCCCGAAATACGCCCACGCCCCTTACCAGATGCCCCACACCGGGTTCTCCCCCACGCCAAAGCCGCCGGGGGACCTGCACCTGTTCGGCACCACCTCCGGCCAGTACGACATCTACTACGGGGTGGTCTGGGGCACGCGAACCGCCTTTAAGATCGGCCTGTTTGTGGTGGGCATCGCCGGGTGCTTCGGCACCTTTCTCGGGGTAATTTCAGGGTACTACGGGGGGTGGTTCGACGAGATCCTCATGCGCATCGTGGACATTGTCTGGTCCGTGCCGCTCCTGGTGCTGGCCATGACCATTGTGGTGGCCTTCGGCAGGGGCCTTGAAAACATCATGATCGCCCTGGCCCTTGTGGAGTGGCGCTGGTATGTGCGGGTCATCCGCTCGGAGGTGCTCACCCTGCGGGACCGGGATTTTGTGCAGGCGGCCCGGCTCATGGGGCGCTCCGATACAAAAATCATCGCACGGCACATCCTCCCCAACGCCATCTATCCCGTCCTCATCATGGCCTCCATGGACATGGGTTCCATGGTCATCTCCGCCTCCTTCATGAGCTTTGTGGGGCTGGGAGCGCCCAAGGGCTATGCGGACTGGGGTCAGATGGTGGCCTTGGCCCGAAACTACATTGTGGGCCCGCCGGAAGACCCGCTTCGATTTTGGTACACCGTGGCCATCCCCGGCACCTGCATCATCCTTTTTGTGCTGGCCTGGAACCTCATCGGCGATGCCCTGAGGGACGCCTTCGACCCGAAGCAGCGAAGGAGATGACCATGGCCCCCCTCATCGAAGCAACGGATCTCACCACCCACTTTTACACCTACGAAGGGGTGGTAAAAGCGTTGGACAGAGTAAGCCTCCGTGTGGACCGGGGCATCACCTTCGGCCTCGTGGGGGAGTCGGGGTGCGGAAAAAGCGTAACGGTTCGCTCCATGATGCGCATCATCCAGGAGCCCGGACGCATCGTGGGCGGCAAGGTGCTGTTTTACGGCAGGCAAGGTACCGGCGAAGCCCCCGTGGACCTCATCGCCCAGTCCGAAGCCTGGATGCAGGGGCTGAGGGGGGACCGCATCTCCATGATCTTCCAGGAGCCCAACGCGGCCCTGAACCCCATTTTGCGGGTGGGGGACCAGGTGGCGGAGAGTTTTCTCTTTCACCGCAGGCGCTCCATTGCACAAAAAATCCTTTCGGACCTGGCCGATGTCGACACCCGGGTCTTCCCGGGAAGCAGGTGGCTGCAACACGTTCTGTATACGCGCACCGCATCGAACCCGGAGGCCCTTCTGCTTCGGCTCTCCCGACGCATACCGATCCTGAAACGCTGGGAAACGCGCCTGAAAAAAGAGGCGTTCCGGCGTGCCACGGAGATCATCGGGCGCCTCGGCATCCCCCACCCGGACGAGGTGGCCCGGAGCTATCCCCACAACCTCTCCGGCGGCATGAAGCAGCGCATCGTCATTGCCATCGCCCTGGCCTGTAAGCCGGACCTGCTCATCGCCGATGAGGCCACCTCCAACTTAGACGTCACGGTGCAGGCACAGATCCTCGACTTGCTGCACGAACTGAAAGAGACCGAAATTACCTCCATCCTCATGATCACCCACGACCTGGGTGTGGTGGCCGAGACCTGCGACCGCGTGGGGGTGATGTATGCCGGGACCCTCTGCGAAGAGGCCGACGTCACCGATCTTTTCCAGGGGCCGAAACATCCGTACACCAAAGCCCTCATGGACTCAGTGCCCCGCTTTCACCAGGAAGGCGAGCTTAAGAGCATTGACGGTGCGGTGCCCAACCTCGTGAATCCGCCGCAGGGGTGCAGGTTCCACCCCCGGTGCCCCCATGTGATGACGCTGTACAACCGAGGTTCCCGAGCTTCAACCCGTTGGAGAAAACCACAGGGTGGCCTGCCACCTGTATGGAAACAAGGAAAAGAGTGATGCCTGATGAGACCATTCTGGAGCTGGTGGACCTGAAAAAACATTACCCTGTCCTGGGCGGGGTGCTCAGGCGACAGGTGAATTCCGTCAAGGCCCTGGACGGTGTCTCCCTTACCATCAGGCGGGGCGAATGCCTGGGCATCGTGGGTGAATCCGGGTGCGGCAAAACCACCACCGCAAAGGCCGTGATCCGGCTCCATGGGGCAACCTCCGGGGCCATTGTCTTTCACCCCAAGGATCAGGACGCGCCGGTGGACATCACGCACCTTTCCCCCAGGCAGCTCAAAAAAAAGGACCTCCGCCACCGGCTGCAAATGGTCTTTCAGGACCCCACCACCTCCATGAACCCGCGCATGCTGGTCAAGCACATCATCGCCTGCATCGAAAAAGAGTCCCTCACCTCCGTTGAACTGGAGGCCAGAGTGGTGGCACTCCTGAAACTGGTGGGCCTGGACCGCTCCCATCTGTATCGCTACCCCCACGAGTTCTCAGGGGGCCAGAGGCAGCGCATCGCCATTGCCAGGGCCATCGCCACCAACCCGGAGTGCCTTGTCCTGGACGAGCCCACAAGCGCGTTGGACGTATCGGTGCAGGCCCAGATCCTCAACCTGCTCCAGGGCCTGCAAAAAAAGATGGGACTGACCTACCTCTTTGTCACCCACCACCTTCTGGTGGTGAAGTACATGGCCGACCGCATCGCCGTGATGTACCTGGGCAAAATCGTAGAACTCGCCGTCACGGACGATCTTTTTGAAAACACCCTCCACCCGTATACCTGGGCCCTTCTCTCCGGCATCCCCAGCACAGAGCCGAACACCACACGACAACGGGTCCTTCTGAGAGGCGACGTTCCCAGCCCCCTGAACCCGCCACAGGGCTGCCGATTCCACACTCGCTGCCCCTTTGCCGAAGCCATCTGCCTGACAACCGAGCCCCTCCTCACGGACATGGGCGACGGCCACATGGTGGCCTGCCATCGCAGCCACGAAACGCCAGCCCTGTTCAAACAACAACGCTAACCCACAACAACAACCCACCCCCACCCAAGAAAAAAAGGAAAAAGGAAAAAGGGGTCAGGCAAGTTTATTTTTCTGCCTATTCGATTCGGATCGGAGTGGGACTTGCTTCGCGCGGCCCTGCCGGGGGCCAAACTTTTAAAAAGTTTGACAAACAGGTTTTAAGCGCTTCTTGGGTTTATTCGAATCCGTTGGTTTCAGACTTAACGGGGCTAAGCGGTAAAAAGGGAAGGGGCCGAAAGTTCATGCCAAGCGTTTTCAAAAAGCGATCCGCTGGAGGCACAGTTGACCAATTACTGTTTGTGAAGGGAAATTTGTCGGAATGGCTGATTCGCATTTGAGGCCATGGACCCTTCTCCCCCATTCTGTTATAAAACGAGCATTTTATCACACTCATCTCCGCAGCACGGCATCGCCTTCCGAAAAAAGAGGAAGGTGCACATGCCTTGCGCGGCATATATACAGGGCGAGGCACGACATGGATCCCATTATGGAAAATAAATATCTGCGGCAAGGAGAGATGCTTGCCAACAAAGCAAAGAAAAAATTCAAACACCTGAAAAAACGTTTTGCCAAGCAGGGAATCGAGGTGTTTCGGATCTATGATTGGGATATTCCCGAGATCAGGGCCGTGGTCGACTGGTACGCAGGACACCTTGTGGTGGGAGAATACACCCGGGCCCAGTCAACACCCGAATGGCTCCCCATGATGGGGCAGGCCCTTGCCGAGGCCTTTGACGTTCCCATGGAGAAGGTCCACCTGAAGCAGCGCAAGGCGGGAAGGCAAAACGGCAAACGGTACGAACGTATCGACCATACCGACGCCAAAATTATCATGGGAGAACGGGACCTGAAATTCTATGTCAACCCATGCGACTATGTGGACACCGGGCTCTTCTCCGACCATCGCAACACACGGCTGATGGTCCGAGAGATGGCCCAAAGGAAACATTTTCTGAATCTTTATTGCTACACAGGTGCCTTTACCTGTTACGCGGCCAAGGGAGGCGCAGCCACCACGACCAGCGTGGATCGCTCCGAAACAGCCGCCAACTGGGTTAAAGAGAACCTCGAGCTCAACGGGCTTTCTTCAGAGAGCAACGAGGTCATTCAAAAGCACACACCGGAATTTCTGGAAATTGCAAAAAATGAAAGGCGAACCTTTGACCTCGCTGTGGTGGACCCACCATCCTACTCCACCACCATGACCACAGGCGAGGCATTTGATATCGATAAAGACCACCCGTGGTTGCTCAACGCCGTGGTGGCCATCATGAAGCCGGGCAGCACAATTTTTTTCTCCACCAACCACCAGGATTTCACCCCCAAGCTCGATGTTCTTCCTGTCACCGACTTCGAGGAAATCACCCACACAACCATTCCGGAAGATTACATCAGCAAACGAAAAACCATTCACCGGTGCTGGAAAATCACCGTGTGATAAACTATGTGGAGATGCAAAAGGGACAGGCAAATTTAAATCAAACCCATTCCCCTTGTTGGCACGAATCCAGCAGCCAACCGGTTTCAGGTGTCACTGACCCTCTTCACCGCAAACAGCCCTCCGCCCCCCTCGATCACTCTGGGTATGCGCGCCCTAGCCGAGGGGGACTTATTCTTGAAACGCCGACACGTCGCCTCCACAAACGCGCGGGAGCCAATCACCCCGGACTCCGTAAAATGTCGTATCCTGCCCTTCACGAGGGAGGATCCACTGATTTTGAACCCATGGGCCACTTCATTTTCCAGAATGCTCCGGGGAATGGCCCCCTTTCCCTCTTTTTCGAGGGAGCCGGCATGGTACATGTACTCCCGGTACCGGATCAGCCGATCTTCAGGGTCCTCCACACCAAAGTCCACAAACCCGAAATCAAGGGACAAAAAGCCGTCGCGATTGCCCGTCTGCGCATGATAGCCCATGGAGCACCACCTATAGGCCTCCGGCCTTTTGACGATTCCTGCACGTACGGGATTGAGATCAATATAGGAAAGACAACGTACAACAGCTTCCCCCCTTTCCAGAATCACACTCTTGAACCGTTCCCCCCAAAGGGTCCCTTTGCGATCATACCTTTTGTTGTAAAACCGTGAAAACGTCTGTTTGATCTCTTTGATGAACTCGGACAAATTGCACCATTTGCTCCGAAAATGAGACATTTTCCCCTCAGGAAAAACCGTCTTTTCTCCGTACAGGAGGCCATAGCGATGCCTTATCTCCGCATCGGAAGCCCGCATCTCGGTATGCATGGTGACCAGCAGATGAAAATGATTTCCCATGACAGCGTAGCCCAGGACATCTGCAAAATAGATCGAACTGAATTTTTTGATGATATCAACCAGCGCTTCTTTTTCGATATCGCCGAAGGGCAAACCGTCTAAGGCCGTTCGTGAAATGATGTGATACGCAGTGCTTTCGTCGGGTACTACCATTCTCAGACTTCGGGGCATTGGCACCTCCTTCATCGGATCATGGAATCGTATTGCAGGGTGGTCAATTGGTGGATGGATTAAGCCCAGCCTTCTAACATACTGGAATAAAAAAACATACAGACCTCAAAGTTCTGATATTCTTATGATATACAAACCAGCATATGTCAACGCTACGCTGATTTGCCTGTCCCTTTTTTACAACGACCAGCTGCCGCCTTGTCGTTTTTCCTTTATGGCCCCCTTGGGCATGAGTATCTTCTCAGGGAGTATCTTCTCAGGGGCGTCGGGGCTTCGCTTGCGCAACCAGATACACCGCAAGGCCTGGCGCCAAAAGGGCTGATCAAAGGCCTCTTCACGCCACTTTTCGCCTTCCGCCACCTGTGTTTCCATGACATCCCAGGCAGCGGCATAGTCGAAGACCGGCCACCTGGCGCCCGCTTTGTAAAGGTGTTCGGGGGATGCGATCTCCAAAAGAGATTTCATCCCCTGCTCGTAGTCAAACCGCTTCCAGTGAAAGCCTGCATAACAGATCTGTTCGGGATCACCGGCTCTGGTCAGGGCCTCAAGCCCCCTTGCCGCGTCAAAGGTGTTCCAGTTAAGGCCAGCAAGATAGATATGCCGGGGGCCTGCCCAGGAAAAAAGCGCGTCCATGCCCCGTTCATAATCAAAGCCCTTCCACATCCATCCGCATTTATAAAGGCTCTCGGCATCCCGTAACCCGATGACCGCCGTTAAGCCGTCGGCAACATCAAAGCCTTCCCAGCGCAAGCCGGCCTTGTAAATGGCCTGTCCGTCCCCCAGCACGACCAGTCGACGAAGGCCTTCTGCAACCGAAAAGTCGCCACCGGCGGCTCCCATCTCAACAATTGATTCCGAATCGGTCAGCGTATGTAACGATTGTGGCATATGCTTTGCTCCCAAAAGCCGTGCACCCTGACGGTTTCACCAAGAGCCCGGGTGGTTGTCGTGGGTAAATAGAAAAATTTGCCTGTCCCCTTTTATTTCCGATCCAGCCTGACGACATCGCCGAAAGGGGCGTGGAATCCCTGGGCCGTGGAGGGAAGGAGCCACAGGGTCCGCTGGTAGGGGAGCAGCCGCTCCAGGTCGTAGATCTCCCCGTCGGTGATCACCACCACCATCTCCCGATGGTTAAGGAGATAACGATTGAACAGGGCAGAAAAAAACGTGGTGCCGCTGTTTCCCGAACGGATCAGGCGCCAATCGCCGCGCCGGTAGGTGCATACCCGCGTCTCGCTTCCCCCTTTGACAAAACGGTCGCCCTGTTTTTCCGGGACGAAAAGGGTCTCGTCGATGCACAGCAGGTTGATGCGGTACCCGTCCAGAAGGGATTCCACCGCCCCGAAAGCCTCTTCGATCTGTTCGGGCCGCGTCACCATGGAGGCGGAAAGGTCCACCACCACCGTCAACAGCTTCTTGTCCACATAATGCCGCCCCGCAGAGTATATCCCTTCCGTAAAATAGCGCCTGTTGAACCGGGCGGAGCTGTACTCCCACTCCCGCGACGGGGTGCCCCGGGCAACAATGGTCCGGATCTTACGCTTCAAAGGGGAGATGTCCACCTTTGCCACCTGCTGGATCAGGGTGCTGATCTCCCGGACCAGCCGCTCGTCCCGCGCCTTGACATCCTGGCCGGAGAGCGTAAGGGCCTCACGGACATTTTTCCGTATCCTCACGGCGGCCGAAGCATCTTCCATGCGATGCACCCCCGTGGGAAGCTGCTGGCCCTGGCCCGGCGAGAGGCACCACTCACCGTCCTCCGCCCTGCCCTCCTCATCCGGCGTCATGGGGGCAGGCTCCGGCTGTCCCGATTGCTCCCGGCTTTTGCTCGGCCGGAAATTCTCCTTGAGACCTTCGGCAAAATCCCCCAGAACAGTGGGCTCATCCGTCTTCAAGAAACGGTACACACTCTCCCATGAAGACTTACTCCCACCGGTCTTCTCGTAAAACTCCGCCGGAATCCTTGGCAGGCCCCCGGGGAGCGTAAGCGTTGCCTCGCCTGTTGAGAAAAAGGTCCCACTCGGCTGCTGTCCATCCAGGAGTTGATCACCATGTCCTGGGCCATGTTCTGAAGATACGGATGCTCATCCCTAAGCACGTGCCCCTACACCGCGTGCATCATCTCATGGACCAAGAGCCCCATGCGCTCCTCCATGGAGAGCCCCTCGATGAACACACCGTTATACAGAAGGGTCACCCGACCCGATCGAACGGTAAGGGCCAGGGTGGGCAGGCTGTTGTCCTCGACAAAGGAGACCAGCTGGTAAAAGTAGGAGGTGAACCGACTGCGCTTCCAAAGCTCCTTCAACAGGGGATCCCAGGGGGTCATGCCGGTACCTTCTCCCCGTCAAACACCACGTCGGTGAGCAACGAGAGAATCTCTTCCTGCTCCTGCCCCTGGGACACAGCCCGCACCGCATCGGGAATCTGAGAAAAGACGCCGCACTCCCTCAGCAGCATGAGGAAAAAGCTCACGCGGGCATCGGCTCGGGATGCCGCCACATACCGGAGCAGACACCCCAAAGGCTCCAGGAGCCCTTCATCCCCGGCCATTTTTTTCTCGCGGATGCGCGTCACCGCCCCGGACACAGCCCAGAGCAGATCCTCAACAGGCACCTCCCCAGCTTTGAACCGGGCAAAAGCCCCGGCATCGCCGGAAAGCACCTCATGGGTGCTCAGCTGCCTGGGGGTAAGAATCTGGGTGACGAAATCCGAGGCGGCCAGCTCTCCCACCAGAGAGGCCAGGACCTTTTCCACGGCCCGGCGCCCTTCCCCGGCAAGGGCTCTGTAAAGAGCGTCTTCGTCTTCCAGGCCGTAGGAGAGACACAGGGCCTGGGAGGCCTGGTGCCACCCCCTGGGGTTCGGGTGAATGGCCGCCGCATCCCAGAGCCGCTCGGGAAAACGGGAGATGTACCGGACCACCGTGGGGTGGATGCCGCTTTTGCGCGCCCAGTTCAGCCAGTGCTCGGCCAGGGGTTTCAGGTGAAAGATCCCCAGGCGCCCGTCCAGGGCGCTGTCGTCAAAATCGGTGATGTGGGTGTGATCCTCCTCCCCCAGGTTACCTGCAATGACGATGACCGTCTTTTCAGGCAGCAGGTGCTCCCCGCAGCGCCCCTCGGTGATCACCTGAAACAGGGTCTGAATCACCGTGGGATGGGCCCGGTTCGCTTCGTCCAGAAACCACACAATGCCGTCAAATCCTTCAGGCACCTCTTCAGGAGGAATGAACCGGGGACGGTAATAGACCATGCGCCGGTTCTCATGGTCCGGCACCGGGTAGCCCCCCAGATCGATATTCTCCTTGAAGGCAAGCCGGGTATCGATGAAATACCGGTTCTTGCGCTCCGCCGCCTGCTTGACGATGGATGACTTCCCGATCCCCGGATGCCCCACGATCTTCACGGCATAGTTCACCTGGCCGTCAGCGTCCAGATAGCGGTCCAGAATCTCTGCCATCTCCCCTGCATCCACCTCCACCGGTCGTTTCTGCATACCCTCACTGCCTTTCTGCGGGCAGCCGTGATGCCGCCCATGCACGTCTTCTGTTCCTGCGTAACGGCCCCGGGGCAAAGACCCATTTCACACGCCCCCAAACGCCATCAATGTTCACACGATCAGTACACCATACACCATTTAGAATAACCATTCTACCCACGATGCTGCGCTGGCCGGACCGAGCTGGCTTTGACACACATCAAATCCACGTGGTAACTTAAACAGTTACGTACACCTTCCCAAAGTCCAAGGGCCTCATCCCCTTCCGGCCCACCCATCACACACCATGGAGAATGCCCCATGCACCTGAAACCCTTGCTTGCATGCCTGCTGCTGATCAGTGTGCTGCTCATGGCGGGATGCGATGATGAGTACACCGAGGATCCCGGCGGCTCCCTGGGCCCCGGCAACTGGAAACTCACCCTCTCGTACGAAGGAAAAACGCGGCCGGTCTACCTGCATGTCCCCTCAGGATACAGGGCTGGCGTCCCCCTCCCCCTGCTGCTCTCCTTCCACGGCCATCGGGACACCCCGGCGGGCCAGGCGGAAAAAGACGGGTTCCCCCACCTTGCGGACCGCGAGCCGTTTGTCGTGGCCTATCCCAAAGGCTCGGGAACGCCGGGACTCCTGGGGTGGAATGCCGGTCCGGCCTGCTGCGGCCAGGCAGAGAACAACCAAGTTGACGACGTGGGCTTTACGCGGCACCTCGTGGCCCACATCCAGACCCGCTGCGCCATCGACGCCGGCAGAATCTACGCCCATGGCCACGCCAACGGGGGTGGCATGGCCCATAGGCTGGGCCGGGAAGCCCCGGATCTCTTTGCCGCTGTCTCCGTCTCCTCCATGCCGGTCCTCGTCCCCGACATCACACCGGACTACCCCATCCCCGTCATCCACTTCCACGGCACCTCAGACAACACCATCGCCTACGCCGGCGGCACCATTCCCCTGGAAGACGCCCCATACATGGGCGCCGAGGAGAGCTTTGCCGACTGGTGCAACAAAAACGGCTGCGCCGAAGGGGCTGCCGAACTCCACTTTCACGGGACGAGCTGGTGCACCACCACCAGTGCCTGCGACGACGGGGTCACCGTCACCCTCTGCACCCTGAAAGGCGGCGGACACAACGCCCTCTACGAACACGGCGACATCTCTGTCAGCCAGATGTCCTGGGACTTTATGACAGGGTCCACGCCATAATCCCTTAAGCGCAAAGAAGGCTTTCTGTGGTTAACGTGAGTTAATAAAAGCAGGCCTCCGGCGGCCAGGTGAGGGCACCTGGAAACCCTGTGGCGAATGCATGGAGGCAGCCATTTGGCATGCGTTATCAGAGCATTCGCGTGATGTGTGACATCTGGCAACCGCCTTCTATGGTTAAAGTCTGATGAACCACAGGGTCAAGAGGGCTCAGGAAAAAACAAAAGCAATGCCTCCGGCGGCGAGGTGTACCACCTCGAAAGCAGGTTGCGAATGAGCTTTCCCCTTCGTTCCTCAGGGAAAATCACATTCGCTATTGATTCAAATTAAACCGAATCTGTTTTTAAAACCTGTTTATTAAACTTTTTTAAAAGCTTAGCCCCGGCAGGGCCGCCGGAGGCACCTTTAACCGCACCGCCTCCGGCGGCCAAAATGTATCGAACATCCAACTGTTTTCTGCGTAACAGGCATTCAACCGGAACGTTTTTGCGGAGCTTTTTTCAAAAAGCGACCCGCCGGAGGCAACGGAACAAACACTTACTCGGGCATAAATCGTTCGGCCTGCCTTGTCACCGGATCCCTGCCGACTATTTCCCGGCCCTTCAGGGTCAGGGTCATGAGGCCCCGTTGCCTTGAGATGCTGACCACCCCCGTGTCTTCAAGGGTGATAAGGGTCCCGTTCACCGTCTTCTTCGGCAGGTGGGAGGCGTAGGCGTTTTTCAGGGAAACGGTGTAATGGGGATGAGCCGCATGGGCCAGGAGCCCTGCGGCCAGGTTCAGGTCAACCTGCTCACCCGCATTGAAAAAATACCCCAAAAAGGTTCTCAGGTAGTGGTACGTAAAATGGGGCAGCGCCAGAACAAAACCGCCTGTCATATGGGCCCTTTCCATATCGTCCTTTTGGCTGAACGGGTTGCCCCTCATCCCGAAGTCATACGATGCCCTGGGCTGGTAAAAGAACCCCACCGCCATCAAAAGCACAAAAAAACCGCCGTAAAACGCCCAAAACCAGTCCTCCACCACCTTCTGGTCCACCTCCAGGCAAAACATCACCCCACATTTCAGTAAAATTCCGGCGCCCACATACCCCACAACAGCCAGGAGACCGCCCCACAGCAAGCCGGAAAGGGTCTCGCGACGTGCAGCTTTCAAATGACCGACCAGCGCCTTTTTGATGGTTCCATGATCCATGGTGACTCCTGCCAACTCAACGGCCCTTTTGTTAATCCGCAGCCAGAGTTACTTTCGCCAGTATTTGCCCCGGATATGTCACGTTAGTACTTCCACTTCATCAGGGCATCCATCCCCTTTTCCTCAATCTCCTGCTGCCTTTTCGCACGTTCTTTTTCCACCCCGGCAAGGAACCGGTCCACGGCCAGGGTCTCCCGGCCCAGGCTCTCCTCCAGAAACGCCACAGGAGACATCATCCGCTGCTGCGCCACGGCAAGCTCCTCCTCCAGCAACACGCCATGGCGCCTGAGGCGCCGCTCCACCTCCTCCTTGAGCCCCTGGGCCACCCGCTCTGATTCCCGGGCCACGGCCTCGTCAAAGCGCACGGCAAGGTACGCGTCCAGGTTGCTCTCCAGTTCCCAGCGCCCCTGCCCACCGTCAAAGGTCATGACCGCGCGCACCTCCAGAAAAGGAACCCGTGCCAGAGACTCTTCCAGGGCCTGGCGCAGCCAGCCCAGCCCCCCTCCGTCCCCCGTCACCGTGGCACCGGTAAGGGTCACAAGAGTCTCCACCCGGGCCTCCTGTCCCACCATCCGGTGAGCCATGCGAACGTCTGCCACCCCCTGGGTCAGATGAACGCCCGGCGCCAGGATCACCTCCCCGGACGGGACCCCCTGGGCATGGATTATTCCCCCTTGGTCACAGGCGTCTCCGGGGCAACCGGCCCTGCCCGTCACCTTCAGCCGTCCTGACTCGGACAACGCCTCCCCCTCCAGGTCAAAGGTGAGGGCCCCCTCTCCTTGGGGCCTGCGGCTGGACAAGCCTTCTGCGGTCCCGCTCATGGAAAACGCCCCCAGATCCATGGCCACGCCAGCCCGGTCGATCCACAGTTTTGGACAAGGCCCCGCAGCCTTTAAGCCCTCATCCTCTTTCAGGGCACAGACCAGGGCCCCTAAGCTCTCCAGCCCCTCCACCGCAGGAACCGTCAGTCGGGCCAGATGATAAGAGAAGAGAGTCTCCGCCAGATCCTGTAACCCGTGATCCCCAGGCTTGACCATGACCCGGGCTGCTTCAACGTCCCGAGCCACCCACCCGGGATAGGCTGCGGTCCACCGCCCGAGGCGGGAGAGCTCGGCCTCGGCTGCGGCTCTCTCTTTAGCCAGCTCATCACCTAAGATTTCCAGATCCTCCTTGAGGCCCTGACCTCTCTCCGTCATCGCCGCCAGGGCCTCCATGGTCTCTGCTGCAGCGGGGTCCTCGCCATCAAGGGCTTCCGCAATGGCCTTCAGGCGTCCCTTGTAATCACGGCCCCGAAGATGCCATTGCCACCGGGCCGACCGTGCCTGCATATCGGCCCGGGCCCTGTCCACCTGTGCCGGGGTCTGAAACGACACCGCCCCCATCACCCCGCGCACCGTCTCCGAGCTTCCCCGGTCAACCGTTGCCACACCCGGCAGTTCCTTTGCCTCCTCCTCCAGCTGCCTGCGCAGCCAGAGCGACAGACGATCCGAAGGTGTCCCGGCCACAGAGGACGGGTCCGTCACCCGAGCCTTCACCCGGCGTGCGCCCCCCACAACCACCCCCCCGGTGGTCAGGCTCTCCACCTTGAGGCACCCCTTCAGCAGCGGGGGCCCGGCAAGGGTCAGGCGTCCAGGACCGGTTTCCACGAGGTTCTTCCAGGGATCCCGGGCATCGGCCACCACCAGCCGGTCCCAGGCAAGCTCAAGGCCGAAGGGCCCGGCTTTTACGCCCTCCACAGACACCTCAGCACCCACCAGGGACTCGGCACCTCGGGTGAGCGCATAATCCGCAAGGGGATTCCGGAACAGCCAGAGCAGCACCCCGGCCACGACGGGCAGGCTCACAACCGCGGCCAGTGCAATCAACCATTTTTTCATGGGGCCCCCTTCATCAGGCTGGACAAAAACAGGTATGCATTCACGGCAAGGAAGCCTGCACGGCCAGGGCACAGGTATCCTTACTTAAAAAATATGCATCATTCGCACAAAAAAGGAAAGGAGGAGAAGAAAGGCTCCCCGGCAAGGTATCGTCCCCGCCGAGGACCACGCACGTGACCGCGCACAGCAAAACGCAACAGGGCTATCAGGGGTGATAGTTGAAGTTGCTGGAGTTGTCCGTGTACAGGCCGTCCTGGGGCAGGTACGAGGGGTAGGTGTGGGTGGCCTCGGCGTGGGGTTCTCCGTGCCACCATTTGTAGAGGGATTCGTTGATGTGCTCTCCCCGGTACTGAAAACTCGTGGCAACCAGCTCATTGTAGCCTGTCACGATCTGGTACCCGAAATGGGGACTCTCCCGATCCAGGCCGATGCGCAGGAACATGCCGTTGTGGGCGTTGCTGTTGGTGGGGTTGTCGGGCACCGCCGCCATATAGCTCTCCCCGTCGGGGACCCGGTAGTCCCGGCCGAAATAGTAGTGATCCACCAACATGAGCATGGAGTCCCGCTGGAGGATCACCGGCACCGGCGTGCTGTTGAACTCCTTGGCCAGGTCGCTTGACCCCTGGAGCATGGGAATCCCCAGCATACGGCCCACCTGCCTCGATCGATACGCGTTTTTCGGGCTGTACAGGCCCGTGGCCCGGCGGAAGTCCACCATGAGATCGGCCTGAAGGTCGTTGGTGCCGATGATGATGTCGGTGAGGCGACGGTCCGGGTCGTTGATGTTGTCGTATTTCAGGCGAATCACCAATCCGTTGATCTCCGCCGGGTTGTCCGGGCTGGCCCCCAGGCGCAGGTTGTCCAGGCTGATGTCCCAGTCCAGGTAATTGCGGTTCTGGTAGGTTTTTTCAGAGAAGTAGAAGAGGGGAATGCCCAGCAAGGTGGCGTCGTTGTCGGCCTGAACCCCGTCCACCCACAACTTCTGGCCCGTGGAGACCTTGTATTTGGCCATAAACAGGTCGTCATCGGTCCACGGCACATACTCCGTCTCCAGCTCACCGTCTTTGAAGAGCTGGTACTCCATGGCGTACCGCTCGGGGGTCTTTTCGCCGCCGTACATCCTGTAATCGACCTTGAAGGTCCGGTGGCCGTCCACCACTTCATTTTTCTTCCACTTCTGGTTGATGCGCGGATCAAAGTCTTTCATGCCCTGGCCACCGTGTACCCCGGGGTTCATCCCCTTGCGCGTCACCAGGTCCGTCTTGTCCTTGTAGTAATACCCCATGCGCACCTGGTCGGCCTCCACATAGGTCTTGATATAGGTGTCGAAAAAAATCCGCACCGTGTCCTGCTCCACGGAGATGGTCACGGGCCCGGCCTGGGCGTCCACCATGGCCAGGGCCGCATCGCTCAGGGGCTCCGCTGCACCAAAAGTGACAGCCATCACCACCGCAACAAGTCGACCTGCCCTCCTCAACGCCGCCACAAACACTCTGCCTGCCCCCAATCGCCTCATGCTCTCCCCTTTCCTGACGTTACCCGTGCCTCAATTCCTGTAGATCGTGTAATCGCTGTTGATGGGATAGGGTTCCCGGATCTGCCAGAAGGAGGTGTCTTTCACCAGCCTGTCCCCGTCGTACACATTTTCGCCGATGCGGGTGCGGTACTGGGCCCACCCCGAATTCACCGGGGCCGGGGTGACCCCCAAGCTGTGGTCACTGCTGTCCACCCATGGCCCCGGCTCGGGCCTCAGCCGGTCCATGAACTCTTCCGCCCCCCGGCCCATGGGGTTGTACTCATGTTGCCCTGCGGGAATGTCCTGGGCCACGGGTAGCCTTCCGGCCCGGTAGGTGTACAGGTGGGGGTTCGGATCCGAGGCGCTCTCGTTCACCGCGGTCTCAAGGGCAAAGGTGGTGTGCCGCCCCGGAAACTCGATATAGAGTTTTTTCACCCGCAGCCCTTCCACGATGAGGGGCCCCATGGCGTTGCCTCCCAGGTAGCTGTTGTCCCCACTGGAGTTGTACCCCACGGTCTCCTCCACGCGGATGGCCCCGTGAAGGGGCATGTTGAGCACCATGCACGAGGATTCGTCCAGAGATTCCTCACGGGTCCGCGTTTTAAAGGAGAGGGTCATGGGGCGCTCCACGATTTCTGCATAGTCCACGCGGTCTTCGTCGGACACATAGTGAATGGGAAACGCGATGCTGTATTCCTGGTTATCCCAGCCGTCATCCCTCAACTCATCCGTGAGCTGGTCCCTGTGGTTTTCATGGTAGGCAATCTCCCTGTTCCCGGCCACATAGTCGGTGAACCCCACCTGCCGCAGGTTGCCGATCATGAACCGGCCGTCGTACATGTTGTTGACGGAGCGCTCGGCAGGGACCTCCGTGCTCCCCCAGGTCTCGGTCATCGCCGCATAGTCCGCAAGAAGGGCTGATTTGTCCCCGGGTCCGTAGCCGTCGGAATCCCCGGTGCTGTTGGCGTACAGATCGCCCATGGAATTCTTTTTGTAATGTCCCAGGTGGTCATAAACAGGGTCCAGCTCCTCGAAACTCTCCCTCAGATGAAACCCCTTCATCTGGAAAAAGTGAAACCCCTCCTCCGAAGGGGAGTCGATGGTCATGGACGAAAGGGAGAGGCGGAGCCCGATCTCCATGGCGATGCCCTCGCCCGAGCAATACCCGTCAATCTCGGGCATGGCGTAGAGGATCGTCCGCTGATCGATGAGGTGAAGGTTCGAAAGGCCCAGGGCCCCCAGGGAAAAAAGGTCGCTCTCCGTGCCGTAGCGCACCTCCAGGTTGCCCTCCACCGGGCTGCCGTCGGGTCCGAGGGTCAAAAAGGGCCCGCCCAGCCCCATGGCCTCCAGCACCACCACCTGCCGGTGGGCGTCGTTGACCTGGGGCTCCTTGTCCAGGGTATGGGTTTTGGCCACGTGCACAAAATCGTCCTCCTTCCAGACATCCGTGGCAAAATAGGGCCCCGACCCCGCAGGGTAGGCAAAGGTTTCGGCCTCAATCTCCACGGCGCCTGAAACGGCAAGGGCCATGGACACATCGTTGAGGCCGAGGCTTCCGTAGGCCCCCCCATGGCCCCCCAGGGAGTCCATGTTCCCCTGGGCGATGTAGCCCATGCCATCGGTGGCGTGATGGACCACCATGTCTTCAAAGGCCAGGCGAATCCCGTTGGCGGCATGGGTCTGGGCCAGCCCTTCGTCGGACAGGGGGGTCAGGGCCTGTGCAGGCCTGACCTCCGCCAGGGAGAACCCTGCGACCATCATCGCAAAACAAAGGAGTCGTCTCAGAATCGGGTGATTCATGGCATGGAGCCTCCGGCCGTCTGCTGTGGGAATAATGAATCAAGGTGGAACGCGATGCATTATATGAATACTTCTTCTTGTTCGCAAACATTGTTTACAATTTTTTACTTAAAAAAAGCCTCGACTCCCAAAAGGCCTTTTGTTCAAGGATCTCCAAAGACTCATGGCTGACAAGCAAATGAAACCCTTACGGTAACACCATTACTTCCCAGGGAATATTTCAACACCGCCCTGAACGTCGGGCCATTGATAAAATGGATAAATAAGAAAACGACGCCCATGGGACATCCGGCGACGCAGGTGCGCGCTGATGCACGCAAAAAAACCCGTCACCCTTTGCGGGGTGCGGGTTTTCGCCTGAACGCCGGAGCTCGGTTTACCGCCCGTGGCGTGAGGTGTCGTAGTTGTTGAGATACACAAGGATGGAGCCGCTCTTGGACTTTTTGCCCTTTTCCCAGGCCCAGGCAAGGACAATGCCCTCCTGTTTCAGGGCTGTCATGCGATCGGCGATGGTATCGGGGAGGACGGCCCCGTGTTCGGAATGGAGCCCTTTGCCCACGATGAGGCGAAGGGTGTAGGTTCCGACGGAAAAAGCGCGCCGCACGTAGTGTTCGGCGGTCTGATCTGCCTTGGCCGCGGTGTAGCCGTGAAGGTCCAGCTGGCCCTGGGGAGCGGGGTAGCGCTTGAGTCGCTCTTTCACCGTGAGGGTACGGGCCTGCTCAAGCTTGTCCACCTTTTCGCTCAAGAGCACCTCCCCGCTCTTCTCCGACAGGGAAGAGGCCAGGAGCTCGGCAAACTCTTCGCTCTCCTCGGAGGCGGGGATCTGCCCCTGTTCCAGGATGGGAAGCCCGTGCCGGTCCCGCTGCACCTTTTTGGCCGGGGCGACCTCCTCGGGGATCACCTTTTTCCGGGCCGTGGGCACCACCCGGTCCCCTTCGCGCTGAGCCTCTTCGGCCATGAGGCTGCACAGGTCCTTCTCATCGGAGAGGACCAGAATCCCGTTTCGGTTTCGTTTTTTCTGCTTTTTCCTGGGCGGGGGAGCCGTCGGCCTGGCAGGCCGGGGTTTGGGCTTTGGCTTGGGCGGGGCCGGGACCTCCTGGGGGCCTTCGTCGCGAAACAGGCTCTCCAGGTCCTCGTCGCCGGACAGTACGGAGATCCCGTGTTTTCCTTTTTTGGGGGCAGCCTTGGTCCCCTTGCCGGGTGACGGCGCCTTTTTCCCGCCACCGGGTTTCTCTAAGGGAGCCGGGGGCTCCACAGCCGCAGGTTCAACCGGAGCCGTCACCTCGGCACGGGGCTTATCCACCGGTGCCTGGGGCGCTTTTCCCGTCTCTTTTTTCGTTAACAGCTGCTTCAGTTTCTCAAACATCCCCATACCCTGTGCCTTGTTTGTTGGTGTGCGTCCACGTGCCCTCCGGCCATCCCGCCGGGGCCAACTGATTAGGCTATTTTTCCCCAAAGGTCAAACCCGCGTAAAAAAAAGGGGCGGATAACCGCCCCTTATCAATGCCACAGGATCCATCGCACCGGCTGTTGCCGCATCACCCCCTGGCAGGGATAATCACCACGTCGATACGCCGGTTGCTGGCGCGCCCCTGGCGGGTCTCGTTGGAGGCAACGGGCTTGTCCTCCCCGTACCCCACGGCTGAGATCTGGTCGTCCGTCACCACGGAGTTGGCGATAAGGTAATGGCGGACCGAATCAGCCCGCTCCTTGGAGAGGCGCTTGTTGACCTTCTCGCTGCCCAGGGAGTCGGTGTGGCCTTCAATGATCACCCGGCAGCCCGGAAACTCCTTGAAGGTATCCCGCACCTTGGCCAGGAGGCCGAAGTATTTGTAGTCGATCACCGCCTTGCCGCTGGAAAAGGAGAGCCCGTAAAGACGGATGATAATCTTGTCTCCGTCCATGAGGACCTTGCCCTCCTCCGGGGTAAAGGCGTCGCGAATCCTCGTGATCTTCATGTGCTTCAGCCGCTCGGCCTCTTTCTGTTGTTTCAGGGCCTCTTCGGCTTCGTGCTTGCGCGCCATGAGGTCCTGCTCCAGCTTGCTCAGGCTGGCCACGGAGGTCTCCAGATCCGTGACCTTGGCCTTCAAATCCGCAATCTCCCGGTCCTTGGCGTCATTTGACGCCTTCAAGGCCTGGACCCCGTCCAGAAGCTGCCAGGTGGCGCCGCTGACGCCCCGATCAAATTTAAGCTCCATGTCCAGCCCCTCGGCGATCTTGACCAGCTGCATCTCCATGTCGATGATCACGTCTTCAAAGCTGTAATCGGCCTCCTTGAGCTTGCCCACCCGGGTATGGATGTGCTCGGTGTGGGCCAGCTCGTACTCGGCCTCCTTCACCAGGGCCACGGCTTCGGCATTGTTGTAGCGGTTCTGGTCCAGCTTCTTTTCTGCAAGGGCCACCAGCCGACGGGCCTTCTCATAGGTTTTCGGAGCGTTGTTCTTACGCCCCAGGTCCTCGAACCGTGCCAGCTTCTCCCTGGGCCCCCGCCCAGAAGGGCGTGCTTGATGGTCTCAAGCTCGGCGCCCCGGAACAGAGCCTCGGCCTCATCGGCCTGACCGCGGGCCTTGTCCACGTCGCCGTCCTCAAGGCTCCTCACGGCCCGTTGGAATTCGGCCTCCGCCTTGGACGTCAGTTTCGCGCTGTATTTTTCGGACCCGATGGAGGAGGCATCCTCCCGGGCCTTTAACACGTTTTCGAAGGTCACCTCAGCCGTCACGCACACGGCCATGGCCCGGGTAAGGTACGACTCGGCTTTCTTGAGTTCTTTCCGGATCCCGTTGAGGTTTCGTCCCTTGTTAAAATCGGTGAGGGCGTCCTGATAGGCCTCCATGGCCTCACCAAAGGCATCCGGGGCAAAAAGGTAGGCCCGCTTCTCCTTGGCCTGGACAATCATCGCCTCGGTCCCCTGGAACAGAGAGTTCCGCGTCTCATTGCCTGCAAAACCGGTTTGCCAGAAGCCGAGCACACACGCCGCCGCGACAACAGCGGCCATCCATCGAATAGCAGTCCCTCTGACAAAAACCATAACACTCCCCTTGATCCTGTATTTTGAGGTTGTTCTCGACCGGGTTTTGCAGCCGACACCTTAACCCAAGCCATATCGAATACTTACTTATGATAAACACCCGTCAAGTTTCAACCCCAAAAAAAGAGATCCGTCCATCGCAAGGGCCATCCCATGCCCCCAAAGGCCCTATTTTGACAGACCGATTCGGACCAAAGCAGAAGCTGCCCGGCGTTCCTCCAAACGGGATAATCAATTTTATTAAATATTTCATGTAATCACCCTAAACCCAAACACGCCTCCATCCGATATTTAACCCATACACCTTATTTACCACCCTCAAACTGGAGTTCTGCGGATGTTCAGGGACATAAAACTACGCGGCAAGCTCATCCTTGCCATTTCCACCATTGCTTTTCTCTCCTACTTCATCACCATCACGGCTGTAACCTTGAAAGTTCGCAGCTCTGCCCATCACGCAGCCATCACCCAGGGCGAAGAGATCGCCGCCCGATACAGCGCTGTCATCTCCGGGAAAATCGACGCATCCTTCAGCACGGTACGCTCCCTCTCCGAAACCATGGAGGCCTTCAAAAAGGCGGGCAGCTTCAACCCAAGGGAGGCCCTCGACCAGATCATGACCGAGGTCCTGGACAACAACCCCGAGCTCCTTGCCGTCTGGACCGCCTGGGAACCCGATGCCCTGGACGGCCTGGATGCCGCCTTTGAAAACAAGAAAGGCCACGACGCCACGGGCCGCTACGTCCCCTACTGGCACCGAACCGGAGACAGCATCGATGTCACCCCCCTGGTGAATTACGACAAGGAGGGAGAAGGGGACTACTACCTCGTCCCCCTGCGCACCGGCCGAGAGACCATGACCCCGCCCTACCTCTATGAGGTTCAGGGCAGCCAGGAGTCCATCATCAGCCTCTGCGTGCCCATTCAGGTGGAAGGCACCACCGTGGGCGTCTGCGGGGTGGACCTGAGGCTCTCCATCTTTTCCGAGCTCATCAAGGGGCTGACCCCCTTCGACACGGGCTACACCTCTGTCATCGCCAACAACGGCACCTACGTGGCCCATCAGG
The DNA here is from genome assembly GCF_056829965.1 of Desulfoluna sp. CYM3A. Classification (NCBI taxonomy): domain Bacteria; kingdom Pseudomonadati; phylum Thermodesulfobacteriota; class Desulfobacteria; order Desulfobacterales; family Desulfolunaceae; genus Desulfoluna; species Desulfoluna sp. CYM3A. Next base: position 6,316,162 of record NZ_CP186556.1, on the reverse strand, counting down.
TCAACCAGGCCAAACACGGCCAGAACGCAGGGTCTTCCGCAGACTGGGAGGCGGCCAAACAAGCCATCCAGGCAGGTCAGCCCTTTCAGTTTGAAACGGTCTCCCGGGACCTCAACACCGACATCGTCCGCATCTTCGCCCCCATCCCCTTTTCCGGCCAGGACACGCCCTGGTCCTTTCTCGTGAACATCCCCATGGCCCAGGTCATGGCCGAAGCCAACGCCATCGGCTGGCTCATCGTGGGCATCGGGGTGGCTGCCTTTGTTCTCCTCACCGCCGTGGTGATCTGGGTGGCGGGATCCATTGCCAAACCCCTGCGCCGAAGCGCTTCCCTGCTGGAAGAGATCGCCAAAGGGGACGGGGACCTCACCCAGAGACTGGAGGTCCAGTCCAAAGATGAGGTGGGCGAACTCTCCGGATGGTTCAACACCTTCATGGCCGATCTGCAATCCATCATCGGAGAGGTCAAGGGCAACGCCGGGTCTGTGGACAGCTCCTCCGGTGAGCTCCTCACCATCTCAGGTGCCATGTCCTCATCCGCCGACGAGACCCACACCCTGGCGTCCCAGGTGGGCCAGGAAGCGGGCACCATGGCCATGAACCTGGCCACCATCGCCTCGGCCATGGAACAGTCCACGGCCAACATCAACAACGTGGCCGCCTCCGCCGAGGAGATGACCGCCACCATCGGCGAGATTGCCGCAAACTCCGAAAACGCACGATCCGTATCCGACGGGGCCCTCTCCGACGCCATGGAGACCGCCGACCTCATGAACAGCCTGGGTAACGCCGTGGATGAAATCGGCAAGGTGACCGACACCATCACCGAAATCTCCGAGCAGACAAACCTGTTGGCCTTGAACGCCACCATCGAGGCGGCCCGGGCCGGGGAAGCCGGAAAAGGCTTTGCCGTGGTTGCCGGAGAGATCAAGGACCTGGCCGGCCAGACCGCCGCAGCCACCCTGGAGATCCGGGGCAACATCCACAGCGTCCAGGAGAAGACCAACGTCTCCGTGGAGAAGATCAACGCCATTTTAGGGGTGATCAAAAACGTCAATGACATCGTCTCCGGCATCGCTGCGGCCGTGGAAGAGCAGTCCGCCGCCACCAGCGAGATTTCGGCCAACATCGGCCAGGCATCGGCCGGCGTGGAAGAGGTCAACAACAACGTGGGCAACTGCGCCACAGCCGCCGATGCCATCAACCGGGACATGGGCAACCTCAACAACGCCTCCAGCGAAATCTCAGACGGCAGCCACAAGATCGAGGAGAGCGCCCGGGAACTCAAAGCCATGGCCGAGGCCTTAAACGGCCTGGTGGGACGTTTCAAGATTTAGCCTGACGCCCTTCCTGTCAGCCACCAAAACGTAAAAAAGCCCGCAGGGTTATCCCCCTGCGGGCTTTTGTTCTTCACAAGCACCATCCCCGCCCCACGCGTATCCTCGTTGGCGGTCGTTTTCTCCCCTACCCTTCGAGCACCCGGTGGATCTCCGTGGAGAGGACCTCCACGGAAAAGGGTTTCTGGATAAACCCGTTGCACCCGGCCTCCATCATCTTTTCGGCGCGCCCCTCCAGGCTGTAGCCACTGCAGAGGATCACCCGCACATCCGGGTTGATCTTCTTCATGGCCCGGTAGGCAATGTCCCCTCCGGCGTCGGGCATAACCACGTCCAGGAGCACCAGGTCGATCTCCTGCCACGCATCCCTGTATATGGAAACGCACCGGCTGCTGTTCTCCGCCACCAGGCAGCGGTACCCCAGGCCCTTGAGCATGGTCTTCACCACCTCACGGATCTCCGGTTCATCATCCACCACCAGAACCGTGCCCTCCCCGCTGTGGACCGCAAGGGGTGAGGCCTCCTCCTCCCACCGCGCCTTGGAGGTGGCGGGCAGGTGAATCGTAAAGCAGGCACCCCGGCCCTTTTCGCTGGTCACGGTGATGGCACCCTTGTGGGTTTTGACGATGCCGTACGCCGAGGCCAGGCCCAGGCCCGTGCCCCGTCCCATCTCCCGGGTGGTGAAGAAGGGGTCGAAAATCTTGCTCTGGGTCTTCTTGTCCATGCCCACGCCGGTGTCGGAGACCGCCACCGTCACATAGGCGCCGGACTTGAGGTTGAAGGCTGCGGCCAGCTTGTCGTCGAGGTCCGTCATGCCGGTCTCGATGTGAATCCTGCCACCGTCCGGCATGGCGTGGGAGGCGTTCAGGTAAAGGTTCAGGAGCACCTGCTCCATCTGGGTCCGGTCGATCTCCACGTTGGGGAGCCACTCGGCCATGGATTCGGAGATCATGATCCCTTTGCGGGTCCGACCGAACATGGAGAGGCTGCTTTTCACCACCGTGTTCACGCTCTCCGGCCGCACATGGGATCGTCCTCCCCGGGCAAAGCCCAGGAGCTGGCTGGTGAGGGCGGAGCCACTGGCCACCAGTTCCTCGATTTTGCCCCCGCGCTTGTGCACAATGTCCCCGGGACCGGTGAGGCTCATGATCAGGGAGATGTTGCCCTGAATGGCCATGAGCAGGTTGTTGATGTCGTGGGCAATGCCACCTGCCAGGGTTCCGATGGCCTCCAGCTTCTGGGCCTGGAGGAGGTGCTGGAACAATCGGTCCTTCTCCTCTTCCACCCGGCGCCTCTCATCCAGCTCCTCCTGGAGCTTGGTGTGCATCATGGCGTTGTTCAGGGCAATGGTGGCAAGCTCCGCAAAGCGGATGAGGACCGCCATGGCCGTCTCGTCCATCTCAAAATCATCCCCGAACTGGGCAAGGCCCATGACCCCGCCCACGTTGCCCTCCAGGCGGATGGGCACGGCCACGGAGGCCCCCAGCGTCTCCAGGCCGGGGTGACCTTTGACCCGGCCGTTCCATGTTTTGTAGTCCTCCACGTACAGGGGACGATCCGTCTCCCACACGCGCCCCACAAGCCCCTCCCCGATGCGGGAAGGAATCTTGGGCACCTCCAGAAAGGGGCCGGAGGTGACGATGGGGTGAAGCTGGCGGGTGGACTCCCTGTACTCGAAGTAGTATCCGCTCTCCATGTTCATGAGGCCCCCGGCCCGTTTGAGGAGAAGCTCCAGAAGCTCGTTGAACCCCAGCTGGCGCATGAGGTCCAGGGTGGTGTCGTGGAGGGCCTCCATAAGGGAATTTTTCACCCGGAGCTTCTCTTCGGCCTCTTTCTTTTCCGCGATCTCCCGCAGCAAAGCCCGGTTGGCCTTTCTGAGGGCGCAGGTCCGCTTGGCCACGTTCTTTTCCAGATCGACCTGCTGGGCCTCCAGCTGCTGCCAGTTCTCCACCAGCATCCCGCTGAGGGCCCCGAAGGAGAGGGAGAGCTCCCGGATCTCCGTGGTGGTGGACCCTTCGGAGATCTCGTCGATGTCCAGGCTTCCCAGCACCGTGCCCACGGGCTCCGTCTCAGCCCGCTTCCTGAGGAGCAGGAGCTTTCGGTTGAGCCGCCCCAAAGGGGCGATGCTGATGCGGATCAGAATCAGAAGCCCCGTGATCACCGTCATGAGAATGGCCGCCCCCCCGGCAAGGACATCCATGGCGCTCTTTCGGATATGTGCCGAAAGCTCCCGGGACGAATACCCGATGCGCAGGCAGCCGATGGGCCGCCCGATATACCGCACCTTCATGCAGGTGTCGAAAACCGACTCCCCCTTGCCCCCACGCACGACCCCCTTGTAGGCAACGGCTTCGGCCAGGGGGCGTTCACGGACGGAGAACTCCCTGGACTGGTAACGCTCGAAGACCTCGGACCGGGGGACGTCCGCGACACACCCCGGGAGCCACCCTCCCACGCTCCTGCTGTCCGATGAAAAGAGAATCTTGCCGTCCTTGTCGTGGATGGCATAATACAGCATGTCCCCGTTGGACTGCAGGGCCATGTCCAGGGTAATCTGGATGGTTCGCCAGTTGGAGTTGTAGATGTTGTGGCTGATCCGGCGGGAGAGGTACCGTGCATCCCGCTCCATCAGCTTGTAGGTGGCCTCGGTGACCCGCTTTTTCTGGGAATAGGTCACCAGGCCGGAGGAGACAAAAACCACTGCCAGGACCAGCACACTCACCACTGCCAGAAGCTTGGTCTGCAACCGCATGTGAAACGCCATAAACCACTCCTAATCCACGGAGATCTCATGTAAAAAAAAGAGAGAAGCCGTCTCAGGGGCAACACGTTGAAGCTCCCCGCAGCTCATGACAGGAAAATAGACGGAAAACGGACCGCCCATGGCCGGATGGATGGGCTGGTCGTTGATGCGATACACCAGCATCACGTCACAGGAGAGAAGCGGGGCCACAGGCAACGTGATGGGCTTCCCCGCAAAAGGTGTCAGGGTCAGCTCCCCGCCGGTGACATCCTCTCCGTCAAACAGGGCCGCCAGGGGGACGGCCGTTACCCGGCACGGCTGGTTCAGCTTGGGCAGGTCCCACCGGTACCCCAGGGGAATAGAGAGATAAAGGGTCCGGTGCTCCGGCAACAAGGCATCCAGGTCAGGCAAGGTGTAGGTTTTTGTTTTCCCGTTGACGGACACCCTCACCTCCGGATCGTCCAGGTAATCCGGGACCAGCGTATCCACGTACCAGCAATAGGCGCTCTGGTGCATGCCCATCTCCGGAGGGAACAAAAGCTTCAGGGGCCCCCCGAGATAACGGCTCAGGGGCTTGCCGTCCTGCTCTGAGGCGATGATCACCCCCGGTTTTGAAACCACCTCGGCGGGAAGGTACACGGTGTACTGATCGTGGCCGATGAGCGTGACCCCCGCCATGTCCGTAACACCCGCCCGGCGAAGAATCCGGTCCAGGGGAACCCCCGTGAAGGAAAAGGAGCCGCCGGTGTCAAAGTTGGGATCCCCGGAGGAAAGGGTCACCGCTCCGGGAGCCCGGCCCCCCACGGCAACAGATACCGTGCCGTGCCCCTTTTTTCCCCCCATCACCTTGACGCACCCGTCAGGGCCCGTCTCTGCGAACAGGAGGGCGGCATGGCAGAGAAGAAGCCATGCGAACACACACAAACGAAGGGTACAGGAGCGCACCGTCATATCCTCTCCATGATGGGTTGAAACACAATGTCACCCGGAAATGTCGTAAAAAAACCATCAGGCCGACACAATACAATGCTATGCGACTCGTAAAAATATCCGGGTTCAGGATTTTGTCATCCGGCAAAAATGGCGTACCTAGAAAAACGTATCGGCCGTTAAAGCTGATTAGTTAAACGCTATTCGGTGGCACCGGGTTTGCCTGCCCGGCTCGTCCTTGAGTTGACCCGTGACGGGAAGCGCGGTAGGGTGCCTTCATCCACCCCTACAAACCGGAACGTGTTCGCCCACGACGCCCAAGCCCGGATATTTCATGAGAAAACGACAGGGCTACAGGGGTAGGGAATTATGACAGATGGTCATTGTGACAAAAATTAGTTATTTCAAGAATGCACCATGTAATTCACCGGTTTTGTCCCGATTTTCTCACCCTTCGGGCGCAATCGACTCGTGAAATATCCGGGCAAGGAGCCCCCATGATGTCCCCTTTGTTTGCCACCGGATTCCAGACCGTCTTTTTCTCCATGCTGCGCATCGTAGTCGTGGCCCTGCTGGCAGGTATTCTGGTGAGGCGTCGGGTCATTCGGTCCGAAGACATCGACACCCTCTCCCGCATCACCATCCATGTGCTGCTTCCCTGCCTCATCCTCACCTCCCTGATCACGCGCCTGGACACCGGTTCAACGCCCCTGTGGTGGATCCTCCCCCTGGCCTCCATGGCCATGAACCTGGGCGGCCTCTTTTTCGGATGGGTCCTCTTCGGCCGGACCACACGGCGCCACCCGGAGCTCATCGCCATGAGCGGCATCCAGAACTCCGCCTACCTGGTCCTGCCCGTGGGGCAGGCCCTTTTCCCGGAGACATTCGACACCTTCGCCGCCTACTGCTTTCTCTTTGTCATCGGAAACACCCCCATCCACTGGACCCTTGGGGTGCGCCTCGTGGGGGGCAAGGGCAAGGTCCGCTTAAGGGAAATGATCAACCCGCCCCTTGTGGCAAGCCTTGTGGGGGTGGCCATCGCCTTGTCGGGGCTCTCCCCCCATGTGCCGTCCCTTGTCCTGGAACGGGCCTCCTCGGAAGCGCCACCATTCCCCTTGCCACCTTCATCCTCGGGGCCACCTTAGGGGAGGTTCGCCTGCAAAAACTTCCGCCCTGGCACCGCCTCCTTGGCCTTGCGGGCGTCAAGTTCGGCCTGGTCCCCCTCATCACCTGGTGGGCCATCTCCGCCTTTGACCTGGCCCGGCAAAGCCCCCTCATCGCCTCCCTCTTCATGATCCAGGCCGCGGCCGCACCGGCCACCAACCTCATCCTCCAGGCCCGGGCCTACAACGGCCGCACAGAGGTCATCGGGGGCGCCATGCTGGCATGCTACGTGGTCTGCCTCATGGCCATCCCCTTCTGGCTGACCCTGGCCACAGGACCGGTATCCCCCTGATAACGGCCGGTGCCACCCTTGCCAGCAGCCCGGGATTGCGCTAAAAGAGACGGATTGTGACGATTGCATAAAGGAGTGATGATGGAGAGCGCACAGGAAAACCTGAACCGGTACCTGGAAATGGAGACGATCCTCAACCGGTTTTTCGGGATCTTTGACTTCTGCCTCAAAGGATGCGTGCTGCCCGAGCTGGAGCGCAACGGCAACCAGCCCTTTGCCGCCTGCTGCAAGGACAGGTATTACAAGGTCTACGATCTGGACCACCCCAGCTTTGACCTCCTGCGCAAAGAGCGGGAAGCCCTCTACGGCAAACCCGAGGACGTGAAAGAGTCCAGCCTGGTGAGCCCCTGCGAGTACCACACCAACACCGGCTGCACCCTTCCCACCCACAAAAGCCCCATCTGCCTGGCCTTCATGTGCCGAAAGAGCATCGACGCCCTCCGCGACGGCTACGGCATTTATACCTACGACTACCTGGGATTCAATTACGCCCTGGAGTGGATCCTCACCGGCGACATGTCCCTTGCCGACTACGCCGAATTCCGCCAGAGCTGCCTGGACATGATAACCACCCTGGAGTCCAGGCCCGCCCAGGCCTGCTGACGCGCCCGGCCACAGGGGCAACCCACATGGAAGCCGTTGATTATCCTTCAGATCTCTGGTACGTTCGAACGATCACAACCACGTTCTGCAGGCCCGCAGGACCCCGTCAACACATCGCAGCCATACCCAACAAAGGGGAACCCCGCCATGAAGACGCGCATCCTTGCCTTTTTCGTCCCGGTTCTGTTTGCCCTTGCCTCCTGCACCACCCTCATGAACCTCATGCCCGAGGTTCCGCAACACAAACGCCAGAAAATCTACGACATGGCCGACACCATGGCCTTTCCCGAAGCCCGAAAGCTGGGACGGTCCAAGGAGCGCCGCATGGGCCTGAAAAAAGGCCAGTGGATCACGGTTCTTCAGGAGACCCTGGACGGGGATAAAAATGTTGCCCTGACCACCACCAAGGTCATCTCCGTGGACGGCAACACCGTGACTCTTGAGACGGAAAGCCTCTCCGCATCCAATGAGGCCCGGCCCCTCCACAGCCAGGTCACCTTCGAGAATTACCCGGTGTGCGGGGAAGCCTCTTCTATACCCGGGACGAATACGACCGCATCGCAGGGCAGCTCCGCATCATCCGGGTCCGCACCAGGGAGGGGGACGGCCCTGTCAACGACATGGACCCTGAACTCCTGGCCATGGCCCGGGGCCTCACCGAAAGCGCCCTGGCCGGTTCCACGGTCCGCGTGGGGGAGGCCGAGCGCCAGGCCTACGACGGTACCTATATCCTGGCCCGCAGCTGCTTTTCCCACAGCTACACCGTCACCGTATCCGGCATCACCTCCAGCGGGCGCAGCCTGAGCCACAGCTCCGTTCCGGTCAGCGGCGCCATCCTCATCGAAGACGAACACACCCGGGCCACCACCATCGCCTACGGATACAATGGCGCCACCTCGGTGTTCCCACCGTAACCAGCCTGAACCGGGAGGAGAACCGAACGGTCGGATTCCCCCATGCATGGGAGCAGCCATGGACACCCCCGTCACCATCCCCCCTTTGTCGCGAAGGGAATTTCTGAAAAAAACCTCTGCCGCCGTGGCCGGTTCCATGGCGGCAAGCGGGTGCGCCGGGCAGACGCCTGCCATCGCCCCTGCCCATCCAGGCGAACCAACGCCCCACAGGACCCTGTTCACCAACGGACAGCTTCTCTCCCTGCCCGAAGGACGGATCACCCCCGGCTGGTCCCTGCTGGTGGAAGCCGGACACATTGCCTGGGCCGGGCCGGACACGCCCTGTTCCGGCCTGGATGCCCGGCACATCGACCTCCAGGGAGGGTACCTCCTGTCCGGCCTCATGGACGCCCACTGTCATATGACCCTGCCTTCGGCCGCAAGCTTCTCCCCTTTGCTGGGGCTGGCCACCTGGCGACAGCTCAGAAGAAATTTCGAGAACCAGCTCACCTCCGGGGTCACCCGCGTCCGGGACATGGGCGCCATGCCACAGGTATTGAGCACCCTGGTCCGCCAGGTGGATAAAGGCGAGCTGGCCGGACCGGACGTGATCACCTGCAACGCCATCTTCAACGTGGACGGGGGCCACCCCGACATCTCCCCATCCGATGTCTCCTGGGTCGCGGCCTTCGGGAGCCTCTTTACCGGGGCACCCACCGTCTCCTTCAAAGAGGGGGAGCTGGCCTCAGCCTTTGAGGCCAATTGCCGAAGCGCCGACTTTGTCAAGATCACCCTGGACAACACCTCCCTCATCGCGGGCAAGCCCTTTATCAACCGCTACAGCGACCCTGAACTCGCAACCATCTTCCGCCTGGCCCGGGACGCAGGAAAACCCGTGGCAGGCCACGCCATGAGCCGTTACGGCGTGGGCCGCGCCCTTGCCCACCCCATCCACTCCCTGGAGCACACCGTCTCGGACGGGCCCCTGGACGAAGCAACCCTCAAGGCCATGGCCGACAACAAGGTCTCCGTGGTGCCCACCACCATCCTGGCCAACCTCTACACCCTGCTGGATCTTGCCGAGCCCCTTCCCAAAGGCCTCCTCTCCCGCAGGGCCCTTTTGGAAGCCCCCATCCGGGAGGCCTACCTAACCGCCGTCACCGAGGACGACGTGGAGCCCGCCATCCACGAAAACAACCTGGCCATGCTGGACGCCATGCAAAAACACCCCTTTTCCGAGCTCTACACACGGGGCGACTACACCTTCAACCCCCACCTCTTCTTTCCCATCCTCACCCACGGCCAGAAAAACCTCATGCGCATGAAAGAGGCGGGTATCCGCATCGGCTGCGGCACCGACGCCGGCGTCCCCCTGAACTACCACGGCGCCATCGTGCGCGAACTCCAGTGCATGGCCCGCCTGGGCTTTACCAACACAGAGGCCCTCACCTGTGCCACCGTAAACAACGCCCACATCCTTGGCGTGGAAAACGAGGCCGGCACCCTCGCGCCGGGCAAACGCGCCGACTTCATCACCATGGCGGAAAACCCCTTGCAGGACCTCGCGGCCTTGAACGACCTCACCCTCATCGTTAAAAACGGCACCGTGTACGAAAAAGCCTAAAACCGTGCCTCCGGCGGCGAGGTGAGCCACCTCGAAAGCATATTGCCGGTGGTTTAGCCGGACTGTCTTCCATGGTTACAGTTGGTGGAAAGAGAAGCCTCCGGCTGCCAGGAAATGATCCCCTGGCTCCCAGGGTGCGACGTTGATGAATTCACGCGACAACACGCAAAAAGCCCTGATGATCTGCAAGAATCATCAGGGCTTATTTGTGTTCTCTATAGCAAAGGAAAAGCACCTGCGTGCCCCTTGGGTTCACGGGCAAAGCCCGTCAGCGAATGCGATGGCCTGAGGAACGAAGGCCGGGAGCATTCGCGAGCCTGGGATCCAAGGGATCAGCCCTTGGTCGCCGGAGGCCGCTTTATCTTTCTTACGAAAGATCAAACAGGGCTGTGGTGTTGTTCCAGACGGTGTCGGCAAGGAGTTCCACGTCGTCGCCGCGAACCGCGGCCAGTTTGAAGAGCACCTCGCGGACAAAGGCGGGCTCGTTTCGCCGGACCTTGTTTTTGTGGGGTGCGGGGGTGAGGTAGGGGGCGTCGGTCTCCACGAGGAGGCGCTCCCGGGGGATGGCAAGGACCTGTTCCCGGAGGTGCTCGCCCCGCTTCTGAATGGTGACGATGCCGGTAACGCCGATGTGGAGCCCCATGTCCAGGTAGGCCTCCATCTCCTGGGTGGAGCCGCTGAAGCAGTGGACCACGCCGCGCAGGCCGTCGAACCGATGGGCGGAGAGCATCTCCAGGAACCGGCCCTCGGTGTCCCGTTCGTGAAAGATCAGGGGAAGGTCAAGGGATTGCGCCACCTCAAGCTGACGGACAAACCACTTCTCCTGCACGTCTTTCGGGGAGTACATGCGGTTGAAGTCCAGGCCGCACTCGCCCCAGGCCTTGACCCTGTCCCCCTTGGCCAGTTCGGCCAGGCGGGTCAGGACGCCCTCGTCGGTGTCGGCGGCGTCGTGGGGGTGGATGCCCACGGAGGCGTAGAAAAAATCGGAATTGTCGGCAAGGGCTGCGCAGCGCCGGGAGCTTGCTTCGGAAACACCCACCACCATGGCCCTGACCACGTCGGCGGCCTCTGCCCGGGCCACCACCTCATTCAAGTCATCCTGGTAACTCTTGTCATCCAGGTGACAATGACTGTCTATAATACGCATATCGCTGTTGCTTTGCTCATCGGTGTTCAAAAGAGGATGCATCGTCCGGAAGGCCCGAAAGGGGCGAGCCGGACCGGTCCGTCACACGGCCCACGCACATCACGCCGGGTAAGTCGGCTTCGATGGCCGCAAGGGTATCCGGGTTGCAGGCAAAAAGCAACTCGTACTCTTCTCCCCCGGAGGCCATGTACGCAAGGGGGTCTTCCCCTGTGGCCCCGCACCAGTCGGTAAGGGCGCCGTGGGCCATGTCCGGCCTCAGATCAAAAACCAGGCTCACCTTGGATTCCCGGGCCAGGTGCCCGGCGTCTCCGGCAAGGCCGTCGCTGATGTCCATGGCGCAGCGTACCCGGTGTTACCAGCGCCTCGGCCGCATCGAATCGGGCTTCGGGTTCTTTGAAGGCCTTCGGCCAGAGCTCTGGATAACGGGTCTCCTGGGTTTCCAGGCACCGAAGCCCGGCCCGGGCCAGCCCCAGGGGACCGGTGACGCACACCAGGTCTCCGGGGCAGGCGTCTGTTCGACGGGGCATGCGCCCCTGGCCCTCACCCACGGCAAAAAGATCCAGGGAGAGCTCGGAGGCCCGGGAGGTGTTGCCTCCGCCCAGGTCGCACCCGTAACGCTCCAGCGCATGACCCAGGCCGTCGTAGAGTTCCTCGGCCACGGCCCCGGGGAGTGTGGGTGGAAGCCCCAGGTTCACGAACAGGGCCACGGGCCTGGCAAAGGAGGCGGCAAGATCGCTTAAGGTGACGGAAACGGCCTTGGCGCCGATCTCAAAGGGGGTCTGCCAGTCGCGCCGGAAATGCACTCCTTCCCGCTGGGTGTCGGTGGTGATCACAGGCTGGGCAAGCCAGGCCAGAAGGGCGGCATCGTCCCCTGCGGCCACGCGGCAGGGACGGTAAAGGCTGGCCCTGTGGGGCCGCCGCGTCACCAGGGTATCGATGAGCCCGAATTCTCCGGATTCTTTGGGGTCTGAAGTCAACGGAAGCGCCTTTGTGTGTGGGGTACGCATGGGGTTGGATGCGACGGCCCGTGCAAAACCCGGAGGGGTCCGGGGCCGGGCGGCGGACTCAGCCGAAGAGGCTGGCCATGGCCTCGAATCGCTCAAGCTGGGTGTCGCCGTACCGGGCCATGAGGCGTCGCACCTTGTCCATGGATTTTTCAACGGTCAGGGTGTCGGGGTTTTTGGAAAAAAATTTATCGGCGTAGCAGATGATCTTCTCTTCCAGGGTTTCGGGCTGGAGGTCCCGGTGGGGCAGGGGCAGATCAGCGTCCATGATCTCCCGGGCCGAGAGCCCGGCCCCGGTATGGCGCTCGCACACCCGGGCATGACGGGGAAGCCCCGCCTCCAGGAGCATTTCAGCACCGATGACGCCGTGACGGATATAGGGGGCCTCCCCCCGGCACCCGATGCCCGGCGCCCAGGTGCGGACCATGCCGATGTCGTGGAGCATGGAGGCCTCCTCGATAAACCGGAGGTCCGGGTTCAGGTGGGCCACCCGGTGAGCCACGGCCAGGGCCTTGTGGGCCACGCAGCGGCTGTGGGTCAAAAGCACCTCAAGGGCTTCCGACCCGTTGCCGTAGTGGGCCTTCAAGATGGCGTCGACATCCACGCTCATCGCTTGCGCCTCGCCATGAGGGCGGCTTCGATGAAGGGATCCAGGGCACCGTCCATGACGGCCTTGATGTTTCCGCTCTCTTCATCGGTGCGATGGTCTTTCACCATCTGGTAGGGATGCATCACGTAGGAACGGATCTGGCTGCCCCAGGCGATCTCGTCCTTGTTGTCGTGCATCTCCTGCATCTCGGACTCCACCTTCTGCATCTCCACCTGGTAGAGGCGGGAACGCAACACGCTCATGGCGATTTCGCGGTTCCGATGCTGGGAGGATTCCTGCTGGCACTGCACCACGATCCCCGTGGGGATGTGGGTGATGCGCACGGCGCTGCTCGTCTTGTTGACGTGCTGGCCGCCGGCACCGCTGGCCCGGAAGACATCCACGCGCAGGTCTTTCTCCTGAACGTCGATGACGATCTCGTTGTCCACTTCGGGACAGACGAAAACCGACGAAAAGGAGGTCTGCCTCTTGCCGTTGGCGTTGAAGGGAGAGATCCGCACCAGCCGGTGCACACCGCTCTCCACCTTCAGGTAGCCGAAGGCGTTGGTCCCGGTCACCGTAAAGGTGGCACCCTTGATCCCGGCTTCGTCACCGGGCTGGTAGTCCACCATGGTCACCTTGAACCCCTTGTGCTCACACCAGCGGGTGTACATGCGCAACAGCATCTCGGCCCAGTCCTGGGAGTCGGTGCCCCCTGCGCCGGGGTTGATGGAAACGATGGCGTTTCGATCGTCATCTTTTCCATCGAGCATCATCTCAACAGAGAGGCTCTTCAGTCGCTTATCAATCCCGTCGGCATGGCGCGCCACCTCTTCAAGGGTCTCCTTGTCGCCCTCTTCCATGGCGAGTTCCAGCAGGAGTTCACCGTCTTCGATGTCCTTTGAAAGCTCGTTCCAATTGTCTAAAAGGGTGGTCAGGAAGGACCGCTCCTTGAGAACGGCGGTGGTGGCGTCGGGATTGTTCCAGAAGTCCTTGTGGGACACCTGGGCTTCAAGTTCTTTTAGTCGAAACTCTTTGCCAGGCAGGTCAAAGACAACCTCCCAGCTGTCCCAGGCGAGTACTGAACTCTCGAAATGCCTGTTTCAACTCAATTGACATGTTTTATCTCCTTAAAGGGCTTGCCGTCAAAATCGTCTGCCCACGCCCGCAGCAACGCCCCCCGGACGGGGCAACGATGGCAGAGCAATGGGTTACCAGCCGGTACACACCCGGCCTCAACTCCCCTATCTACCATTGATCCCCAGACAGTGAAACCGTTTTTTCATGCCCCCCGGAAAAGCCCCTGGCCTTTCACAGAAATCGCCGCCTGATGCCCCCGCCCACCGGACCGAACGCAAGGGCCATGGCAACACAAAGCCATGCAAAAAAATCACCGTAGCGCACATACAGGCTGGTCAGGGTCATCACCGGAAGAGAGGCCACGCGCCAGGCCTCTTCATACAGGTCCGTGGCCCCGCTCACGCGCCCCACGGGGTCCACAAACCCGCTGATGCCGGTGTTGGCGCTGCGGGCCAGGGCCCTTCGGGTCTCCACCGCCCGGAAACGGGCCATCTGAAAATGCTGGTAAGGCGCCCCGGACCGACCGAACCAGGCGTCGTTGGTCAGGTTGATGAGAAGCCCCGCCCCAGACCGCACCGACGCCACGGAGAGCTCCGGAAAGATGGACTCAAAGCAGATCTGGATCCCGGCATGCCAGTCCCAGCCCCTGGATGATCCCCTTGGTCCCGGCAGAAAAATTACCGGCCGAGGCCACCAGGCGCTTGACGAAAAAAAGCAGGTTCTGAAACGGGATATACTCCCCGAAGGGGACGAGGTGCACCTTGTCGTAGCTGCCGATGACCGCCCCTTCCGAGGTGACGGCATAGGCCCGGTTAAAATAGCGCCACCCCTGCCCTGCGCGTTCCGCCGCAGGGGCTCCCAGGATCCAGTCCGCATCTCCTTTGGCAAGCCCCCGGTTCACCTCGCGGGTCAAGAGCCCGTCCACCGGGTTCAGGTAATAAAAAGGTGTGGCTGTCTCGGGCCATACAATCACGTCGGGCTCTTTGGCCAGGGCTTCCGTTGAAAGCGCCTGATAGGTCTTGATGGTTGCGGTCTGGTAGGCTGCGTCCCACTTGACCGCCTGATCGATATTTCCCTGAATCACCGCAACCTTCAAGGCCTTGGCCTTGCCCTGCGCTTCATCCACCTCGGCCATGCGATGGGTGCCGTAGGCAAAGGCCCCGCCCACACAGGCAGCGGCCAGCGCCACCGCCAGCACGGGTGCGCCCCACGCCGAACCGGAATGCCCGTCGCCGTTTCGCCCCATTCCGTGCACCACGCACAGGGCCAGGGCCGTATTCACCAGCACGACGAGGAACGAAAGCCCGTACACTCCGGTGACATCCGTCAGCTGAATAAGGGCCAGAGCATCCTGCTGGGTGTAGCCCAGAAGCCCCCAGGGAAACCCGGTGAGGGCTTTGGTGCGTAGGTATTCCAGGGCAACCCAGAGAACAGGGGCCAGCACCAGGGAATAAAGCGTACCCCGTCGCCAGCGGGCAAGGCACCAGGCAAAGGCCCCGACGTAGGCGCCAAGGTAAAGGCAGAGCAGGAGAAGGGCGGCAATGCCCGCAATCCAGGGAATACCACCGTATTGATGAATGGTCCCCACCACCCAGCGCAGCAGGGCCAGAAAATGGAGAACGCCGGTGAGATACCCCACCCGCAGGGCGCGCTTGGGTTCAGAGGTCAGGGAAATCACGATCAGGGGAACAAGGGCCCCCCATGCCAGCAGCCCCAGGGCGGGGCCGGGAAAGGCAAAGGTCAGAAGAAGGGCCCCGGCACATGCCCAGAACAGCTCCGACCGGATCCGGGAACTTGACTCCCCCCGCCATACGGCGATGTCGCTTAAAGATACCACCTGTTTGTCTCCTCGCATGAGATGAGATACGGAGCCGTGGGCTCCGGCTGAATTCAGTGCTTGCGGTTTCCATGGGGTCGGACCTGCCAACGGCCCTCAGCTGCCAACTATTGACCAGCCGCGGGCAGGGTGTCAATGGATTTTGCGACGGCTTGCGGCCCGCGCCAGCCCACGAATTCCTCATAAGGACAAGCGGTTGGACCCATATTTTTATTTGTGATTTCCCAACCGGTGTGGTAAAAATAGCCATATATGCACCCTTGATGAGGAGGCTGCGGCCTTAATTCCTGACAAACGCCTCACACCGTAAGGGCACTGTCCCAATCCCCAGGAATCATAAACCGTGAAACCGTTACCCTCAGCGGAACCGATACGTCGACCAACGGGCCAGACAGCCCCGCCATTTCACGCTGATATCCCTCTTTCCCGAGCCCACCCCTTCGACCGGTGACGCGACATGCGCAGCACCGCCAGGATTGACGGACAAGAGGCCGGGGCATGCCCGGCCCACAACCCGAACAACCATAATGACGCCACAACCCCATCCTTATTTTAACGACGAAAAGGTGGAACATGAGTGAAATCATTCGAGATGACCGTCGCGTGACCATTCGCCCGGGACGAGATATTGTCGCCTCCATGGCCGGCGAGTTTCGATCGGAATTAAACGGTGAGATTGCCGAAGAGCTGGAGGAACTGACCATCGACCTGCATGGGGTTGAGATGGTGGACTCCGTGGGGATCGGGGTCATTATCGCCACCCACAACACCCTGGACCAGCACGGCGCCACCCTGAAGGTGATCAACATTGCCGAAGACATCTACGGGCTCTTCACGACCATGCGCCTGGATCGCCACTTTACCATTGAAAAGGCGGGGGATTCGCCCTGAGGCGAAGGCAGGGGCGGCCTTCATTTCGGCCATAAAAAAACCACCCCTCTTTTCAAGGGGTGGTTTCAAGAAATCTGGTCGGGGCGGCAGGATTCGAACCTGCGACATCCTGCTCCCAAAGCAGGCGCGCTACCAGGCTGCGCTACGCCCCGATTAAACGACAGGGAAACTAACACAGTTGCCTGGACCATGCAAGGGCTAATACCGCCGCCTGCTCAGCGCAGGAGATAAGCGTCGATCCCGGCAGCCACGGCAGCTGCCACCCGCCGGAGGTGCTCGGGACTTTCGAGCCGCCCCTCTTCAGGGATGCATGGCCGCTCCCACCTCCAGAAGCACCACCGGCATCCCGGCGCCCCTGGCTATTCCCAGGGGGACCGCCGAGTAATCCACCCCTTCATACCCGTCAAGAAGGGCCAGGGGCCGCTCCAGCACCGTGGCCAGTGCCTGGCTCTCCGGAATATGGGGCCGATGGCCTCCGCCCCATCCGTTATCACGGCCCGAATCTGTCGCACGGCCCTTGGGTTCATGCTGAACAAAAAGGGCGATGCGGTTGGCATCACGGGAGAGCCCCCCACCTGCGTGCAATGAAATCAAGAGGTCACCGTGGAAGCTGTTGGCAAGTTCGACCCGACGCATGACGGACATCTCGCGGTCCGACTCCCGCGTCAGGCGCACATCACAGGAGAGTCCCAGCTGCCTCCTCAATTCGAGGGCCAGGGCCAGGGTCACATCTTTCTCTCGGGACCCGTAGGAACCGGTCACACCGACATCGTCGCCGCCGTGCCCGGGATCCAGGACCACCACGGGCCTCTCCCCCCCATAACCTGCTGCGGCAAACAGCAGAACCATGACACAGGCGGAAACCAAGGCCACGGCCTTCGGCCCCCTTCCACTTTTGAGCATTCCTTCACCCCTTCGGCGGCGCTGCGCGGGGAGGATGAAACCCGAAGCCCCTTCTCATCACGCCCTTCACCAATAGTATTTGACATTGCCCGAAAAATTTATTGTCAATTTCGCCGATTTTAACCCAGGGCCCCCGAGAATCGCCCAAAATCTTGATTCCAAGGCCCTTTCAGGCGTTCAACGCCGCTGAAAACTATAAAAGATAAAGCGGCATTTGAACAGGAAAAAACATCCCCCGAGCCCCATGCCGAAACCCGGCAGGCACCGGAAGATGATGACATTATGAAACAGGGCTGCACCCTCGCGCGGCCCTTACGGGTATTCACCTTTTGCCGACCAAAGGGTGGGGTAACGTCAGCAGCAATCAAGGCGCATGTCGACCGCCTGGTTCCAGGCAGGCCGAAAGGGTGCCGAAGTGGAAAGGATCACAATGAATTTTACTGTAGAAGACGTCAGCAGCGTCAAGAAGACCCTGCATATCGAAGTGCCGAATGAAACCGTTGTCGGCGAACTGGATGCAGCATACAACCAGCTGAAGAAAACAGCCAAGGTCAAAGGCTTTCGCCCCGGCAAGGCCCCCCGTTCCGTTCTGGAGCGCATGTATAAAAATGATGTCCACGGCGACGTCGTCTCCAAACTGATCCAGTCCGCTCTCATGGAAGCGATCCGTGACAAAGAGTACAGCATCATCGGCCAGCCCGAGCTGGTGGAAGCCCCCGAGCTGGATCCTGCGGCTGATTTCAAATTCACCGCCTCCGTTGAACTCCGCCCCGAACTCGGCGAGATCAACTTCAAAGAGATGAAAATCACCAAGACCCTCTACAAGGCCACCGACGAAGAGCTCGACGCCCAGCTCCAGATGCTTCGCCGCAACGGCGCCAAGCGCGAGCCCATCGCCGAGGCCCGTCCCGCAGCCGACGGCGACTACGCCGTGCTGACCTACGAGGGTTTCAAGGACGGCGAGTCCTTCGAGAACACCCCCCTCGTGGAAAACCAGCAGATGAAGATCGGTGCTGCGGCCATGAGCAACCAGTTCGATGAGCAGCTCGTGGGCATGAACGCCGGTGACGAAAAAGAGTTCGAGATCACCTACGCCGACACCTACGTCAACTCCAACCTGGCGGGCAACACCCTCACCTTCAAGGTGAAGCTCAACCAGATCCTGGAAGAGGTGCTCCCCGAGCTCACCGACGAATTCGCCAAGACCATGGGTCCCTTCGACTCCATTGACGCCCTGAAGGAAGAGATCGTTAAAAACCTCACCGCCAACTACGAAAAGAGAATGGAGCAGGAGCTCAACGAGCAGATCTTCTCCACCCTCATCGAGCGCCATGAGTTTGACGTCCCCGACATCATGATCGAGTACGAACTCGACGCCATTCTGGCCGAGGCCGAGCGTGCCTTCCAGATGAACGGCATGAGCATCGAGCAGCTTGGCAAGAGCCGCGAAGAGCTCCGTGATCAGTACCGTGAGCTGGCCGACAAGCAGGTTCGCCGCCACCTCCTCCTGGCCGCCATCGTCCAGCAGGAAGAGATGGAACTCACCGACGAAGAGCTCGAAGCAGGTTACGCCGATATGGCCGCCATGGTGGGCCAGCCCGTGGACGCCATCCACGCTTTTTACCAGGCCAACCCCGACAAAATCGATGTTTTGAAGCTTACCCTGCTTGAAAAAAAGGCAGTGCGTCTTATTATTGAGATTAGCGACGTTGACGAAGTGGAACCAACGCTCGAAGACGCAGACGCCGCGGAAGCGGACGAAGCGTAACGCCGAATTAAAACCAAGGGCTGCCCTTTGGGGCAGCCTTTCACCAAGGAGGAGACACTCGTGCCACTTATCCCCATGGTAGTTGAGCAGACAAGCAGAGGTGAAAGGTCGTACGACATCTATTCACGACTTCTCAAAGACCGGATCGTTATTTTAGGCACCGCCATCAACGATGAAGTCGCCAACCTGCTGGTGGCGCAGCTACTCTTCCTGGAATCGGAAGATCCTGACAAAGACATCTACCTGTACGTCAACTCCCCGGGGGGGTCCGTAACAGCCGGTATGGCTATTTACGACACCATGCAATACATCAAACCGGAGGTTGCTACCGTCTGTATCGGACAGGCCGCCAGCATGGGGGCCCTGCTCCTGTGCGCAGGGGCCGAGAAAAAACGATACAGCCTTCCCAACTCCCGTATCATGATTCACCAGCCATTGGGTGGAGCCCAGGGCCAGGCGGCGGATATCGAAATCCACGCCCGGGAGATTCTCCGCATGCGCGAAGAACTCAACAACATCCTGGTAACCCACACAGGGCAGCCCTACGACAAAGTTCAGGCGGATACCGACAGGGATTTCTTCATGTCCGGCCTGGAAGCCAAGGAGTACGGCCTCATCGATCATGTCGTCAAGAACAGGGAAGATCTGGCGAACCTTGTAAAATCGGAGGAGTAATCCATGACAAAACAGTCGGACGGAAATGATAAGCTTTTCTGCTCGTTCTGCGGTAAAAACCAGAAAGAAGTCAAGAAGCTCATCGCCGGTCCCGCAGTGTATATCTGCGACGAATGCATCCAGCTCTGCAGCGAGATCATTGAGGATGAAGGCATCAAGGAGCCCCAGAGCCCCGAAGTGCTCTTGACCCCCAAGGAGATCAAAGAGCGACTCGATGAGTATGTCATCGAGCAGGATCGGGCCAAGAAAGTCCTCTCCGTAGCCGTCCGGAACCACTACAAGCGACTGGACTCGGCCATGAGCTCGTCGGAGGTGGAACTTCAGAAAAGCAACATCCTGCTCATCGGGCCCACCGGCTCGGGGAAAACCCTGCTGGCTCAGACCCTGGCGCGCTTCCTGGATGTGCCCTTCACCATTGCCGACGCCACCAGCCTCACCGAGGCGGGCTACGTGGGCGAAGACGTGGAGAACATCATCCTCTCCCTGCTCCAGAATGCGGATTACGACGTGGAACGGGCCGAACGCGGCATTGTCTACATCGATGAGATCGACAAAATCGCCCAGCGTTCCGACAACCCCTCCATCACCCGGGATGTCTCCGGCGAAGGGGTGCAGCAGGCCCTCCTCAAGATCATCGAGGGAACAACGGCCAGCGTCCCCCCCAAAGGGGGCCGTAAGCACCCGCAGCAGGACTTTGTCAAGATCAACACCAACAACATCCTGTTTATCTGCGGCGGTACCTTTACCGGCCTGGAGAAACTGGTCCAGAGGCGAACCGGCGAAAAAGCGCTGGGCTTCGGGGCCACCGTCACCAGCCGACAAGACAAGAGCCTGGGTGAACTCCTCACGATGGTTCGACCGGAAGACCTCATCAAGTTCGGGCTCATTCCCGAATTTCTCGGACGCCTTCCCGTCATCGCCACCCTGAACGAGCTGGGCGAAAACTCACTGATCAAGATCCTGACGGAACCCAAGAACGCACTGATCAAGCAGTTCCAGAAGCTCTTCGAGTTCGAAGACGTGAAGCTCCGGTTCACCGACGACGCGGTGAAGGCCATCGCCCACGAGGCGGTGGAACGTAAGTCCGGTGCCCGCGGCCTTCGGGCCATCCTCGAGCGATCCATGCTTGATATCATGTACGAAATCCCTTCCCTGGAAAACATCAGCGAGTGCGTGATCAATGAAGATGTGATCCTCGAAAAAGTCATCATTCTCTCCGAAACACCTCAGCAGCAGGCTTGAGGAACACGGAACCCCTCCGCGGAACCACCTGACGTACCGGCGCAGGACCGGCCCCGTCCTTCAGACCCCCGCGGGTGACTGTTCCCCTGGCCCTCTGGCCGGCACAATCCGGTTGAACGCCCTTTCCGCCCCTTTGCGGTGCGGAAAGGGCCCCGGTTTGATCGGCGATCCCCTGTGGGACCATCCTTTGAACGTGCCCTTCAGGCCGCTGACCCTTCCTCCTCGACCAACTACCTTATCAGATGATGGTGAAGAAGCTCCGATGATCAATATACCGAAGATATTTAAAAACGATGATTCCAGTTCCAGCCGTGTGACGCTTCCGATTCTTCCCCTGCGGGACATCGTGGTTTTCCCCGGAATGGTGGTGCCCCTGTTTGTGGGACGGACCAAGTCCGTCAACGCACTGGCTGAGGCCATGGGAAAAAACAAAACCATTTTCCTGTCGACCCAGCGCATCGCCGGAGTGGACAACCCCGAAGAGCAGGACATCAGCAGTGTCGGAACCGTGGGCACCATCCTTCAGCTTCTCAAACTGCCCGACGGCACGGTCAAGGCCCTGGTGGAAGGCAAGGCCCGAGGCCGCATCGTCTCGTTTATCCCCGGCGAGGAATTCCTGTCCGTGGATGCCGAGCCCATGCCGGAGACCCCGGTGACCGAAGCCGAAGGCGAAGCCCTGTCCCGGGCCGTCATCGATGCCTTTGAAGAGTACACCAAGCTCAACAAGAGCATCTCCAAAGAGCTCATCGGAAAAGTTGCCGCCATCGAAGAATCAGGAAAGCTGGCCGACACCGTCGCCTCCCACCTGCCCTTCAAGGTCGCCGACAAGCAGACCCTTCTGGAAGCAGTGGACATCGGCAAGCGCATGGACATCCTTCTGGGGCTCATCAAGCGCCCCCCGAGAAGGCGAAATCTTCGAAATGGGTCAGAAAATTCGCGGTCGGGTGAAAAACCAGATCGAGCAGACCCAGAAAAACTACTACCTCACCGAACAGATGCGGGCCATTAAAAAGGAGATGGGTGCCGACGACAGCGCCGACGACGAACTCCAGGAGCTTGAGCAGCGCATCAAGGGCAAGCGCCTCTCCAAGGAGGCGGCCTTCAAGGTGAAGCAGGAATTCAAAAAGCTCAAGATGATGTCGCCCATGAGCGCCGAAGCCAGTGTGGTACGAAACTACATCGACTGGATGCTGGACCTGCCCTGGTACAACCGCAGCAAGACCAAGAGCGATCTCACCGAAGCCGAGGCCATCCTCAACAAGGACCACTTTGGCCTGGAAAAGCCCAAGGAGCGCATCCTGGAGTACCTGGCCGTGCAGTCCCTGGTCAACAAGGTACGGGGCCCCATCCTCTGCCTTGTGGGCCCTCCGGGTGTGGGCAAGACCTCCCTGGCACGCTCTGTTGCCCGTGCCACGGGCAGGCGCTTTATCCGCATCTCCTTAGGGGGCGTGCGCGACGAAGCGGAAATCCGGGGACACCGCCGCACATACGTGGGCGCCATGCCCGGTAAAATCATCCAGAACCTGAAAAAAGCCGGAGTCAACAACCCGGTCTTCTGCCTCGACGAGGTGGACAAGATGAGCACCGACTTCAGGGGCGACCCCTCGTCCGCCCTTCTGGAGGTGCTGGATCCCGAGCAGAACAACACCTTCAACGACCACTTCCTTGATGTGGACTACGATTTGTCGGACATCCTGTTCATCACCACGGCCAACACCCTCTCGGACATCCCCCTGCCCCTGCAGGACAGGATGGAGGTGATCCGTATCCCCGGCTACACCGAGCAGGAAAAATACATGATCGCCAAGGACCACCTCATCCCTAAACAGACCAAGATGAACGGCCTGAAAGTGGATGAGATCGACTTTACCCGCCAGGCGGTTTTCGACATCATCCGCAACTACACCCGGGAGGCAGGGGTTCGAAACCTGGAACGGGAGATCTCCGGCGTCTGCAGGAAAAGCGCCCTGGAGGTGGTCAAGAAGAAGGCGAAAAAGCCGGTGAAGATCGTGCCTAAGAAGGTGGAAAAACACCTCGGCCCCATCCGCTTCCGCTACGGCCAGGGAGAAGAGAAGGACCAGATCGGCATTGTCACGGGCCTGGCCTGGACCCAGGTAGGGGGTGAGCTCCTCTGCATCGAAACGGCCCTGATGCCCGGCAAAGGCAACCTCACGGTCACGGGCAAGCTCGGAGACGTCATGAAAGAGTCGGCACGGGCCGCGGTAAGCTACGTCCGATCCAAATCCGCAGCCCTGAAGCTCGACGACGATTTCTACAGCAAGGTGGACATCCACATCCACGTGCCCGAAGGAGCCATCCCCAAAGACGGCCCCTCTGCCGGCATCACCATGTGCACGGCCCTTGTCTCCGCCTTTACCAAATACCCCGTGGACAAAGATGTGGCCATGACAGGCGAGATCACCCTCAGGGGACGGGTCCTGCCCATCGGCGGCCTCAAGGAGAAGATCCTTGCCGCCCATCGCGGGGGCCTGAAAAAGGTGATCATCCCCAAAGAGAACGAAAAGGACCTGGAAGAGATTCCGGCCTCCATCCTCAAGCAGATGGAGGTGGTTCCGGCCGACCATCTGGATGACGTGTTAAACGAAGCCCTTATCACGCCTGAAGGAACCAGCCTTTTCACCAGCCCGGAGCTGGCCTGACCCGAGGCAAAAAAAAATAACACCGGGTCACTTTATTCCCTTGACGTGACCCGATGAATATTGCTAAAAAGGCTTCGTTCCTGAGGGCGAAAGCCTTCACGGCAACGGGCGATTAACTCAGTTGGTAGAGTGCGACCCTTACAAGGTTGAAGTCGCAGGTTCGAGCCCTGCATCGCCCACCACCTGCGGGGGTGTAGTTCAGTTTGGTTAGAACGCCAGCCTGTCACGCTGGAGGCCGCGAGTTCGAGTCTCGTCACTCCCGCCACCATAAAAAGAACAAGGGTTCCTTTTTTAAAAAGGAACCCTTTTTTTATGCCCTGAAAATGCCCCTTTCATCCCCCTTACAAAAAAAAGGCCCCGAAGCCATGCCCGGAGCCTTTAAAGTACGGTCGCTTCCGCGTTCGTTAGTCGCCGGACGCCTCGGGCGATGCCGCAAGGAAATCGGCCAGGGCATTGGCCAGCCCGACGAACTCGGCCACCGTCAGGGACTCGGCCCTTCGGTTCACCGCGATCCCCGCAGCGCCCAGCACCTCCTCGGCCTGTACCGGACTCAGGGGCAGTTCACTGTTGGACAGAGCGTTGCGAAGATTCTTGCGACGTTTCCCGAAAGCCGCCTTGATCACGGCAAACAACAACGCCTCGTCCGTGGCCACGTGGGGCGGATCAGCAAGGAAGGTCACCTCGATCACCTCAGAGTCCACCTTGGGCCGGGGAAAGAACTTGGAGGCATCCACCCGCACCAGGGTCCGAATCCGCGCACAATAGCCCAGCATGGCCGCCATACGGCCAAAATTCCGAGTTCCCTCAGGGGCCGTGATGCGCTCGGCCAACTCCTTCTGAAACATAAAAAGGGCCTTTTTCACCCAGCGACGCTCACGAATCATCTGCACGAGAATCTGGGACGAGATATTGTACGGGAGGTTTCCCGCCACAATAATGGGCCCCCCATGGGCCTCGGCGATCTCCGTCAGGCTGACGTTCAGAATGTCTTCATTCAATATCTCCACGTTCTCGGTGCCCGAAGCAAGAAGCTCGGAGCGAAGAACAGGCAGGATCTGGCTGTCTTTTTCAATGGCACATACGCGGGCAGCCCGCCTTGCAAGGGGCACGGTCAAGGCCCCCAGACCCGGGCCGATCTCCACCACAAGGTCCTCGGGCGCGATGCCCGCGCGCTCGGCGATAAGCTCCGGCACCGAGGGGTCGTTCAAAAAATTCTGCCCAAACTTCTTTTTCGCATGCATATCCCACGCAGCCAGGGTAATTCTAGGCGATGTCATCGTCACTCTCCTCGCCGCATTGGCGATTTCCATCATTCTTGTATCTTGATTTACTGATCACTTTTACACTCGTGTATGTGCCCGCAATCATCTTTCGCGTTAAAAAATAGGTTACAATGGTAGGAATAACAGCCAACACAATACTTCCCGCAAGCATCATGCACGCCACCCCGAAATGGTGAGCAAGAAAGCCTTTGATCCGTTCCAGTTTTTCTGCCAGTGGGATCCCGCTTTCCATCACCCGAATCATCAGGTCGATATTCGGTCCATCCCCGCGGTTCCCGCCGAACAGCCCCACACCGACCTTGTAACTGCTGTAATAAAACAGGGGGATCGTCAACGGATTGGCAATCCAGACCCCTATTGCTGCCGCCGGCTTACTGCCATGGAGAACAAAGGCCAGGACGATTGCTAAAGCCGTATGAAAAGGAATGGTGGGAGTTACACCCACAAACACGCCGATTGCCATTCCCATGGCAATATAGTGAGGGTAGCCCCAACCTCTAATTTTTTAGAAAGAAAAACGAAAATTGTTTTTTTTATTTTGTTCCAATACTTATGTCATTAGACATAAGGATTTCTGTCCAGATAAGAATCATTGTTCAAATCCCTAAAAAAGCAAAGCCTTAGAAAACAACGTCACATAAACAAAAACTGTAACAACGACCTAATTTTTTTCCCGGGTGGACGTTTTCGTTACAGTGACTGTCGCAGGGTATGGAAAGGGCTGAAACGGCACCGAAATTTTCATGGGCCGATCCACCAATCCATTTTATTTTCGGCGATTTGAAAATACCATGAAACGCATACCCTTTCAACACGATTTGTGCTTTTTCCGCCGTGACGTCCCCACGTTTTCATGATTTTTACTAAAAGGTCCGTTTTTTCCTTTGAAGATTGCTTGACTCTCATAAACAATTAAGTTATCTAACGGGTAATCCTTACTAGAGGATGTCTCTTGATCGATTTCTGTTTTGCCTACAAGCATAAACCATGTTTGTCATGGAGCTCCTGAGCGTGCGTGCTGACGAGAGGGGGGAAATGCGCGTGCAGGGGTGTGCAGATCGGTCGTGTGGTATTCAGACATCCTTCTGGTTGTATATAAACCCAAATAATAAGAAACAAAACAGCACAAGGAGGACATATGTCTGCAGAGACCCCCAACCCCGTTCAGGAAGAGCAAGCACCCGAAACCCCGGCCACCCGTCGTCGCGTACGTACCAAGCCGGTGAGCATTGACTCCCTTTTCAAGACCATCATCAAAAGCTACGATATCCCGTCCCGTCAGGACATCGAAAAGCTTTCTGCTCAGATTGATCGTCTTGAAAAACTGATTCGCCAGACCTCAGGCCGTGGCTACGTCGCCAGCGCCGGAAAAGAAAAAGGCGACCGCTCCGAAATGACTGCATCCGGCACAGTGCTCAAGGTCATTAAGAGCTCACGCAACGGAGCCGACTTCGCTAAAATTCAGGCAAAAACCGGTTTTGAAGACAAAAAACTTCGCAACATCATTTTCCGCCTGAACAAAATCGGCCGCATCAAGCGCAAGACCCGTGGCGTGTATATCGCCGCCTAAAGAGCCGGAAGCTTCATACCGGGCACCTGCCTCTGACGTCCTTCTTCCAAGTGACGCCCGGTATACACGCTTCAGGGACATGGAAACGGCCCGTGCACTTCGGCATACTCATCCGTGCCGACACCCCTCACCCGCTGTCACCAGACATCGTCGGGTTGAAATCCGGGTGCGCCTGTACGAACCCGCGTTTCCGGGTCCCACATCCATTTCATTTGCTCTTGCCCGATTCAGGATCGTTCTCCCTTACAGGTTGTGGATATCCCGGGCCCCTGGATTTACGCCAGGCACGTATTCGTGCCCCTTTGCATAGCAAACGGGTGATTCCAAGGCCCTTACGCCGTCGCGCACAGGCGATGCACTCCCTTTGCGCCCTGGCGGCCGGTGTGTTGTCCACAACCTGTCAGGGAGGACAACCCCCTTTCCTTCCCCACTGTTTCATCCGAAGAAAACACGAACTCTTTGGCCCAGCCCTCGACAAACGGGCTTGGGATGCCCATCTTATAGAATCGCAGCGCACCTTCACGCGCCCGACCGGATTGTCACGCTAAGGGCCCGAGGCGGCCACAACACATCACCCGGCCCCGCGCCGAGCACGGTGAATCGTCTTTGGTGGCCTTGTCCTGCATGCAACCCGGCGTGCGCAGAACCATAGATTTTGGGATGAACCAGACCATGACACACAACGACCCCTGCAACACCCCCATCCAGACAGGGCAGCCCCTTCCGCCACTGGCCTGCGCGTCAAGGCGTGCCCCATCCCCGACATCCATGCCTATTATTACGAGCTGAAGCACGATGCCAGCGGGGCGTCCCACATCCACATCAGCGCAGAAGACCGGGAAAACACCTTTTCCGTGGCCTTCAAAACCGTGCCCAAAGACTCCACGGGGGTGGCCCATATCCTGGAGCACACCGCCCTTTGCGGCTCAGAGCGCTACCCGGTACGAGACCCCTTTTTCTCCATGATCAAGCGGAGCCTCAACACCTTCATGAACGCCTTCACCGCGTCGGACTGGACCATGTACCCCTTTGCCAGCCAGAACCGGAAGGACTTCTACAACCTCATGGATGTCTACCTGGACGCCGCCTTCTTTCCCCGCATCGATGAGTTGAGCTTCAAGCAGGAAGGCCACCGCCTCGAATTCGAGGCCGGCAAAGAGGAGATGAACATATCCTTCAAGGGGTGGTCTACAACGAGATGAAAGGAGCCATGAGCTCCCCCCACCAGGTGCTGGGACGCGCCCTCAACAAGGCGCTCATGCCCGAGACCACCTACGCCAACAACTCCGGCGGGGACCCCGAAGCCATTCCCGACCTCAGCTGGGATGAGCTCAAGGCCTTCCACGCCCGGCACTACCACCCCAGCAACGCCTACTTTTTCACCTACGGGGACATTCCCCTGGCCGATCACCTCAAGGTCATCAGCGAAAAGGTCCTCTCCCGTTTCGAAAAAATCGACCCCAAAACCACGGTGGAGCCCCAGGGGCGCTGGACCGCACCCCGCAAGGTGGTGGAGTACTACCCGGCCGACGAGGAAGAGGGACGGGACAACCGCGCCCAGGTGAGCCTGGTCTGGCTGGTCACCGACATCCTCAACACCCGGGAGACCCTGGCCTTCAGCCTCCTCTCCCAGATCCTCCTGGGCAACGCGGCCGCCCCCCTGCGCAAGGCCCTCATCGACTCGAACCTCGGCTCCTCCCTCTGCGACGCCACGGGCTTTGACTCCGACGCCCGGGACGCCTCCTTTGGCTGCGGCCTCAAAGAGACCCGCGTTGAAGACGCCGACGCCATTGAGGCCCTGGTCTTTGATTCCCTGGCGCGCATCGCCGACGACGGCATCGACACGGACCTCATCGACTCGGCCATCCACCAGATGGAGATAAGGCGGCGTGAAATCTCCAACACCCCGTACCCCTACGGCATCAAAATCCTCCTGGGACTTGCCGGCTGCTGGTTCCACGGCGGGGATCCCGAAAAGCTCCTCCTTTTGGATGACGACCTGAGCGCCATCAAGGATGCCGTCAAACAAGGGGGCTACTTCGAATCCCTCATACGTGAGCGCCTGCTGGAGAACCCCCACCGGGTCCGCTTTACCCTGGCCCCGGACAGCACCCTGGCCGCCAGACAGGCCCAGGAAGAGAAGAGCAGGCTGCAAGCCATCGCCCAAAAACTCACCGAGGACGAAAAGAAGAAGATCAACGCCGATGCCCGGGCCCTGAAGGTCCTTCAGGAGGCAGAAGAGGACATCTCCTGCCTGCCCACCTTAGAGCTTTCCGACATCCCGGCCACCATCGACTCGGTCATCCCGGCAAGCAGGAACGGCCAGCGCATCTTCACCTACCCCTGCGCCACCAACACCCTTCTGTACTACACCGGCGTGCTGGAGGCAGGCAGCCTTGACGACGACCTGGTGCCCCTGGTCCCCTTCTTCTGCTCCGCCATTATGAAGGTGGGCACCGCCCAAAAGAACTACGAGGAGCTCGCCCGGGCCATTGCCGCCCACACCGGCGGCATGGGGCTCTCCCCGGCTTCCCGGAGGCGTTACGACGAAAACCGATCCGCCCTGCCCCTCATCGCCGTCAACAGCAAGTGCCTTGCCAGGAACCGGGGGGCCATGTTCGACCTTCTCACCGAAACCCTCACCCAGTACCGATTCACCGACCTCAAACGGCTCCGCAACCTCCTTCTGGAGTACCGGGCGTCCTTAGAGGCCGCGGTGGTGCAGAACGGCCACAGCCTGGCCATCTCCCTTGCCAACCGAAACTTCACCGACTCCCTGGCCCTTTCGGAACTCTGGAACGGGGTCGGCCAGATCCGGTACATCAAAGAGATCACCGAGGACCTGGTACGCGGGGACGCCTCCGAAGAGCAGCTGGCCCGCATCGGAGACCAGCTCGCCCGCATCGGCGACGCCTTCCTCAACCGGGGCAACCTGCGCTGCGCCCTGGCCGGAGACGAAGCCACCCTGGCCCGGGCAGAGGCCGACCAGCTCGCCCTGTCCCAGGCCCTGCCCGAAGGCTCCTCGCCCTTGAGCTTTGCCTCGGTACCGGCAACCTGCACCCCGGTCCACGAAGGGTGGGCCACCAACAGCGCCGTCTCCTTTGTGGCCTCCTCCTTTCCCGTGGTCTCCATGGGGCACGAGGACGCACCGGCCCTGTCCATCATCGCCCGGCTCCTCCGCTCCCTCTACCTCCACCGGGAGATCCGGGAAAAGGGCGGGGCCTACGGCGCCTTTGCCGCCTACAGCAGCGAAGAGGGCACTTTCAGCATGGGATCCTACCGGGATCCCCACGTGGTAAAAACCCTTTCGGCATACGACGGCGCCGCCCGGTACATCACCGGCACCGACTACACCGACGAGGACGTCAAAGAGGCCATTCTCCAGGCCGCAGCCGCCATCGATCGCCCCGAGACACCGGCGGCTGCCGCGCGCAAAGGATTTTTCCGCGAGCTGGTGGGCCTCTCTGATGACACGCGCAAGGCCTTTAAAGAGGGACTCCTGGCCCTGAACGCCCAAAAGGTCCGGGCCGCTGCCGCGCGCTACTTCCCCCCCGAAGCCGACCTGGCGAGTGTGGCGATTATCTCCGGTGCCGACAGGCTCAAGGGACTCTCCGGCCGCCTGGACAAGGAGCTCGAGATTCACACCATCTGATCCAAATCCGGCAGGGGCGTAAGCACCGCCCCTGCCCTCCTCCCTTTCCGACACACACACCCCCCAAGGGTGTGCGTGTCCGTACCCCGCAGGACCACAAACAAACCAACCCCACACCGCCCCAGATTTAATAAAACTTTCTCATATCCTCTCATCACAGAGACTCTACACAAGACGCTTCTTACCATTTAAATACAGATACTTAGATATGCAAACCACTTTTCGCAAAATTTTATTCTCGGATAATAAAGATTTTCTTTGACAATAATTTTTTTTCACTATAAAACCCTATCAGTCAACAGCGGTCATGATTGAAATCACGAGTTAAGGAATAGATCATGAAAGAGACACTTTTCACAGAAAAAGCACCGGCAGCCATCGGGCCCTACTCCCAGGGCGTCGTGACTCCCAACCTTGTCTTTGTTTCAGGACAGCTTCCGGTCGACCCGAAAACCGGAGCGTTTCCCGCAGGAGGCATCGCCTCCCAGACAAGACAATCCCTTCAGAACCTCGCCGAAATCCTCGCATGCAAAAACATGACCCTGGGCCATGTCGTGAAGACCACCGTCTTCCTGTCCAGCATGGACGATTTCAGCGAAATGAACGCCGTCTATCAAGAGATGTTCGGGGAAGGCAACTACCCGGCACGATCGGCCGTCGAAGTGGCACGACTTCCCAAGGACGCCCTGGTCGAAATTGAAGCCATCGCGGTCGTCGGTTAGGCACCGGACATCTCTATCTCTTACGATTCATATAAAATCAGATACATTGGAGGCTAACATCATGGCAATCAAATACGTCGCCGAACCCTTCCGAATCAAAATGGTCGAAACCATCAAAATGCTCACCCGCGAAGAGAGGGTGCAGAAAATCGCCGAGGCGAAATACAACACCTTCAACCTCAAGGGCGAAGATGTCTACATCGACCTGCTCACCGACAGCGGCACCAACGCCATGAGCCAGGAGCAGTGGGCCGGCGTCATGCGCGGTGACGAAGCCTACGCAGGCAGCTCAAGCTACTACAAGCTCCTCGACGCCGCCCGGGACATCACCGGCTACAAGTACATCCAGCCTGTGCACCAGGGCCGTGCCGCGGAAAAAGTACTCTTCGGCGTGATGATGGGAGAGGGCCAGTACTCCATCTCCAACATGCACTTCGACACCACCCGCGCCCATGTGGAGCTTGCCGGGGCACGCGCTGTGGACTGTGTGGTTCCCATCGCCAACGAGCCCTCAAAACGAGCTCCTTTTAAAGGCAACATGGATGTTGAGCGGCTCGAATCCTTAATTAAGGAATACGGCCCCGAGAACGTGGCCCTGGTCATCATGACCGTCACCAACAACTCCGCAGGGGGTCAGCCTGTCTCCATGGCCAACGTCAAAGAGACCGCAGCCATCTGTAAAAAATACGGCATCAAGCTCAACATCGACGCCGCCCGCTACGCGGAAAACGCCTACTTCATCAAACAGCGCGAAGAAGGGTACGCCGACAAGTCCATCAAAGAGATCATCAACGAGATGTTCAGCTACGCGGACAGCTTCACCATGAGCGCCAAAAAAGACACCATCGTCAACATGGGCGGCCTGTTCGGCGTCAAGGATGACGAAGAGCTCTTCACCGCGTGCAAGGGACGCACCATCTCCTTTGAAGGCTTCACCACCTACGGCGGCCTCTCCGGCCGTGACCTCGAAGCCCTGGCCATCGGCCTCTACGAAGGTCTCGACGAGGACTACCTCAGGTACCGCATCGGCCAGATGGAGTACCTTGCCTCCCGCCTGGACGACGCCGGCATCGCCTACCAGTCCCCTGTGGGCGGCCACGGTGTCTTCGTAGACGCCAAGGCGCTGTTCCCCCACATCCCCTACAATGAGTTCCCGGGCCAGGCCCTGGCCATCGAGCTCTACATCGAGGCCGGCATCCGAACCTGCGACATCGGCTCCTACATGCTGGGCAACGACCCGGACACCGGCAAACAGCTCGAAGCCAACTTTGAGTTCACCCGCTTTGCCATCGCCCGCCGCGTCTACACCCAGGCCCACATCGACATCATGGCCGACGCCCTCATCGAGATCAAAAAACGGGCCGACCAGGTCAAAGGCTACCGCATCACCTGGGAGCCCCCCGTCCTGCGTCACTTCCAGGCTCACCTTGAACCCGTAAAATAGTCCACCTCCACATACCTGCAGCCCTTCGGGACTGCCTACAGTCTAGTATCCGGGCAAAAATCAGCCCAACGCCTTGCGGACACCCCCTACAAACGTGTACCAACCTTTTGTCTTGTTTTTGAACAACACACCCATGGGATGACCGTTCCACCCATGGATGTCGACCGCAGATTATGTTCCGGAAAAGCAGCAATGCAGCTGTATCTTTCCGGAAGCTCTCTCTTTGATTTTTTTTCTGGTGTTTTTTGAAGGAGTGAAGCTGTGTCTGAACAAAAGAAGATCAATACGGATCCCGTCGACAGGGATAATTTTGATTCGAGAGTTGGATTCATCCTTGCCTGCATCGGTTCTGCAGTGGGGATGGCAAATATTTGGCTGTTTCCTTATCGGCTCGGGCAATTCGGCGGAGCCGCCTTTCTCATCCCTTACATTCTATTCATTGTCATCATCGGCCTCTTCGGCGTCATCGGAGAGATGTCCTTCGGCAGGGCCATGGGCACCGGCCCCTTAGGCGCCTTCAAAAAGGCGTGTGAGCGTCGCGGGTTCAAGTACGGCGAAGTCTTCGGCATCGTCCGAGTTGCTCAGGCTCACTGAGCATTGCCATCGGTTACGCGGTGGTGGTGGGCTGGATCCTCCGGTTCACCGTGGGCTCCTTCACCGGAGCCGTCACCAGTGCCCCGGACTGCGGCGCCTATTTCGGGCAGATCGCAGGGCCCATGGGCAGCGTCAGCTGGCACCTCCTCGGCCTTGCCATCACCTTTGCCGTCATGATCCTGGGTGTCTCCAACGGCATCGAAAAGGTCAACAAGGTCATGATGCCCGGCTTTTTTATTCTCTTTATCCTGCTGGCCATCCGGGTCTTCACCCTCCCGGGTTCCGGGGAAGGCTACCGGTATCTCTTTGTGGCCAAGTGGGACCTTTTAAAAGACCCCAAAACATGGGTCTACGCCCTGGGACAGGCCTTCTTCTCCCTCTCCCTGGCCGGATCCGGCACCGTGGTCTACGGCAGTTACCTCAAAAAGAGCGAAGACGTGGTGGGCTGCGCCAAGAACGTGGCCATCTTCGATACCCTGGCCGCCCTGCTGGCCGCGGTGGTCATCATCCCGGCCGTCTTTGCCTTCAAGCTTGATGTCACGGCCGGTCCTCCCCTGATGTTCATCACCATGCCCAACGTGTTCAAGATGATGCCGTGCGGCACGCTCTTCTCCATCGTTTTCTTTGTGGCGGTCCTCTTTGCCGGCGTCAGTTCCCTGATGAACCTGTTTGAAACGCCGGTGGAGGCCCTTCAGCAGCGACTCAAGATCTCACGGGTCGCGGCCATCGTCATCATCGCCCTCATCAGCGGCACCGTGGGGCTGATCCTGGAAAACGGGGCCACCTTGAGCACCTGGATGGACATCGTCTCCATCTATCTCATCCCCTTAGGAGCCCTTCTGGCGGGCATCATGTTCTTCTGGGTCTGCGGCCCGGGCTTTGCCAGGGAGCAGGCCCAGACCGGGCGGGACAAAACCATCGGCGCCTGGTTCGAGCCCATGACGAAATACGGCTTCTGCGGAGCCACCATCATCGTCTACATTCTGGGCATCGTCTACGGAGGCATCGGGTAACCCCCATGGCCATCGCCTGCTGATCCCATCCCGTAACCCAAGTGTGGGTTACGGTTTTACGCCGGAGTTGCAAAGCCCCTTTATTTTCCGGGGTCTTCCCGGCGTTTAAGCCCAGTTACGCATTGCATCCTTACCGGCGGTGGTATAAGTACAAAAGGGTATCATTCACGCAACAACGTGCAGTCCGACACCAGCTGAGGGGCGAGGGGGCCCTTTCGGGAACCAGGCCGTATCGGCCCGAAGCCCGAGGTACAGGAAAACACGAAGACATGCCAGGCACCGGCGTTTCGCAAGCGTTGAAGCCATGCTGCCGTCATGCTGATAACGGATCCGAGACCATGCTCCGGGGCCATTCCCCCCTTTCCACGGTGGCCGGTAAACGCACCCAACATATCTTGAAAGACAAAAGACCATGAACGACGCCTTAAAACGCCAGTACAGCCTGATCGTGGAATTTCTGGGAAAAGCCCTGGGCCCCGATTTCGAAGTGGTCCTCCACGACACGGAGGATCACATCAACTCCATCGTGGCCATCGCCAACGGGCATATCAGCCAGCGAACCGTGGGGGCACCCCTGACCGACTTCGGCCTGGAGGTCATCTCCAACGAAAGCTTCAGCGAAAAAAAATACAAGATCAATTACAACGGGGTCTCTAAGGATCATCGCATCCTGAGGTCCTCCACCATGTTCATCCGCGACGACAACAAAAACATCGTGGGCCTTCTCTGCATCAACTTCGATGACCGCCGCTACAAAAACATCAGCGAGCAGATCCTGAAGCTCTGCCACCCGGACATGCTCATCGAGAGCAACAACGCCTACGAATCGGTGGATTCCCTTGTCAACAATGCAGGGGAACGGTTCTACGACTCGGCCATTGAAGAGACGGATGCCGTCATCCAGGGCTACCTGAACAAGCACAACACCTCCATCGACCGACTGGTCCAGGACGACCGCATCGACATCGTGGACATCCTGAACCAGAAAGGGATCTTCAAACTCAAGGGCGCGGTGCGCACCGTGGCCAAACAGCTCGGGTGCTCGGAACCCACCATCTACCGGTACTTGAGCAAGCTGTAGCCGTGCGCCCTGCCCCTGTTCATCAGGATGTCAACCGGCGCACCAGCGCCTCTTCGGCCTCCGGGGTGAGGGTCCCCTTGCGGCTGGCCATGTCCACGGTGTGGAGGCACAACGCCTTGTAAAGGGCCGCAAGACCCGGCTTCATCTCCGCGATCTTGTCCAGGTGGGTGCCGATGGTATCCACGTCGCCCCTGGCAACAGGCCCGGTGAGGGCCGCCACCGGACCGACCTTCCGGATGTTGGCCATGGTCCCTTCGATCAAGGGCCCAAGCACGCTCCAGGCGTCCTCTTCCGAAACCCCGGCATCACCGATGAACTGCCAGGCCATGTCCTGGACGGTGACAAAGCAATTGGAGGCCACCACGGCTGCGGCGTGGTACATGGTCTTGGCCCGGGTCTCGATGGTAAGGCCCCTGGCCCCCAGGTCGGCGGCAAGGCCCAGGGCAAGCTCAACAGACGGCGCATCCCCTTCAACGGACATGATGATGCCCTCAAAGGGGTTGGTCTCCCGATCGGCCCCGGCAAAGCTCTGCAGGGGGTGCATGGACCCGATACGGGCCCCGGCAAGTCTGGCCTTCTCCATGATGGTGGACGGCAGTGAGCCGCTGCAGTGAAGGACAGTGGCCCCCTGTTTGAATCCCCCGGCTGCGGCAATGGCCTCGGCCACCTCGGCGATGGTGTCGTCCGGCGTGGTGATAAAGACCAGATCGGCGTCCCGGGTCACGGCCACCGGATCCGTCGAATACAGGGTCCCGGAAACCAGGCCCGCCGCCTTCTTTGCCGATTCGGCGCTGCGGCTCGCCACCCCGCACAGGGGGTATCCCACACGGTTCAGGTGGATAACCAGGCTGGTTCCCACTCGTCCACATCCCACCACTGCACATCTTGCTTTCACGTCTACTCCCCCTTCTTTCCAGCTTTTCATTGGAGCGCACCGGCCCCTGCAGGCCCAACGCCCTTTCCTGCATCGCGGATGCAAGGCCCAACCCTGTTCAACCACAGAACTTCCGGCTGGGCCAACAATGTTCATGCATACTGCAGCTCCGGGAAAAACTCAATTCATTTCCCGGTAACGCCATCTAAAAAACATTCATCTTCAGCCCGGCAATTACCTGTTGCGATACAAGTAGGGGTTGATTTGCACCCCTCCATGCACACGGGACGGCGCAACCGCTTGAAAAATCACTGGGAATCATCCGGACACCGCCCGCAGCCCCATGGCTGCCCCGGGCGCCTTACCTGCCAGTATCCGAGACTCCCACGGTCTTTTTAAGGGCGGCACTTTCGTGCATGCGGCAGGGGGCACCGACCCCATCCCGGAGCGCCGCACACGGGGCCGGCTTTTTCTTTTGAACTTCAAAACGCAGGTACGAAGGCGGTTTAAGCACAGCACATGATACAGCTTATCAAAGGATTCAAAGATGTTCTGCCCGGTGAAATCGAAGTGTGGCAGACCATCGAACGCGCAGCCAAAGAGACATTTGAAAACTTCGGGTTCCAGGAACTCCGCCTTCCCATCGTGGAAAAATCGGAGCTCTTTTCCCGAAGCATCGGCGACACCACCGATATTGTGGAAAAGGAGATGTACACCTTTGAGGACGGCAAACGGGGGCACGTGACCCTGCGTCCCGAAGCCACCGCATCGGTGGTCCGGTCCTACATCCAGCACAAGATGTACGCCAAGGACCCCATCCGAAAGTTCTACACCATCGGCCCGATGTTCCGCAGGGAACGCCCCCAGAAAGGGCGCTACCGTCAGTTTTACCAGATCGACGCCGAGGTGTTCGGGATCGACTCCCCGTACCTCGACGCCCAGCTCATCTTCATGCTGGCCACCCTGCTGGAAAAACTCAAGGCCAGGGACGTCAAGGCCCACATCAACTCCCTGGGCTGCCCCTGCTGCCGCCCCAACTTCCAGAAGGCCCTCAAGGACCTCCTCGACGCCAAGAAAGAGAGCCTCTGCGAGAACTGCCTCAGGCGAAGTGAGAAGAACCCCTTAAGGGTCCTGGACTGCAAGGTCCCGTCCTGCCGCGAGGCCGTGGAAGGAGCGCCCTCCATCCTCGACCACCTCTGCGACGACTGCCGCGAGCACTTTGAGACCGTCAAGAGCGTTCTCACGGAAAACGGGGTGGACTATGAGGTGGACACCCGCCTGGTGCGCGGCCTCGACTACTACACCCGCACCGCCTTTGAGGTGCTCACCACCTCCCTGGGCGCCCAGAACGCCGTGGCCGGCGGTGGGCGATACGACGGGCTGGTCAAGGCCCTGGGCGGACCGGAAGTACCCGCCATCGGATTTGCCATCGGCTTTGACCGACTGGCGGAGATCGTGGCCATGCAGCAGACCATCGAAGCGGACGGCCCCACCCTTTACATCGCCCCCTTAGGCGATGCGGCCACGGAAAAAGCGGCCACCTGGGCCATGCAGCTGGCCGCCAACGGCGTCTTCTGCGAGGCCGATTTTGCGGGGCGCAGCCTCAAAAGCCACATGAAGCGGGCCGATAAGCTGAACGCAGCCCATGTCCTCATGGTGGGCGACGATGAGCTGGACAGGGGCGTGGCCGCCCTGAGGAACATGGCCACCAAAGAGCAGTGGGATCTTCCCCTGGATGGGCTGGTGGAGACACTGGTCGACCGATTCAACTAAACGATATCAGAAAGCACAAAGGAGTCAGGGCATTGACAGATCTACTTGGTGATATGAGACGAACCCACAACTGCTGCGACTTAACCACCGCCCACGTGGGAGAAGAAGTGGTCCTTATGGGCTGGGTACAGACCCGGCGGGACCACGGCGGCGTCATTTTCGTGGACTTGAGAGACCGAAGCGGCATTGCCCAGGTGGTCTTCAGCCCCGAGGTGAACACCGAGGTCCATGAAAAAGCCCACGCCGTCAGGAGCGAATTCGTCCTCGGCGTCCGGGGCACCGTGGCCGCGCGCCCCGCAGACATGGTCAACGACAAAATGGTCACCGGCGCCATCGAGGTGAACGTGGACGAGCTGCGCATCCTGAACCGCGCCGTGACCCCGCCCTTCGCCGTCGAAGACGACATCGAGGTGGGTGAACACCGCCTTAAGAACCGCCACATCGACCTGCGGCGTCCCAAGTACCAGAAAAACATCATCGCCCGGCACCAGACCACCCAGGCGGTTCGAAACTACCTCAGCGGCAAGGGGTTCCTCGACATCGAGACCCCCTTCCTCACCAAAAGCACCCCGGAAGGCGCCCGGGACTACCTGGTGCCCAGCCGCGTAAACCAGGGCCTCTTCTACGCCCTGCCCCAGTCGCCCCAGCTCTTCAAGCAGCTCCTGATGATGAGCGGCTTCGACCGCTACTACCAGATCGTCAAGTGCTTCCGCGACGAGGACCTGCGCGCCGACCGCCAGCCCGAGTTCACCCAGATCGATATGGAGCTGAGCTTTGTGGGGGAAAAAGAGATCATGTCCATTGCCGAAGGCATGGTCTCAAGCGTCTTTAAAGAGGTGCTGGGTGTGGACCTTGAGCCCCCCTTCGAGCACCTGCTCTACGCCGACGCCATGGACCGCTACGGCCGGGACCGCAGCCCGACCTGCGCTTCGACATGGAGCTTAAAGATGTCTCCTCCATCGTGGAGACCTCCGGCTTCAAGGTCTTTGCCGACGTGGTCAAAAAAGGCGGCATGGTCAAGGCCCTCAACGCCAAGGGCTGCATCGACTTCTCCCGCAAGGAGATCGACGACCTCACCAAGTTCGTCTCCATCTACCGCGCCAAGGGCCTGGCCTGGATCAAGGTTAAGGAAAACGAGTGGCAGTCCCCCATCGCCAAGTTCTTCACCGACGACGAGAAGAAGGCCCTGGCCGAGCGCATCGACATGGAGCCCGGCGACCTCATCTTCTTTGTGGCGGACCAGCCCAAGGTGGTCAACGAGTCCCTGGGCAACCTGCGAAACCACCTGGCCGAAAAGCTGGGCCTCATCAACAAGGACGAGTTCCGCTTTGTGTGTGGCCAGCTTCCTCTTCGATCCGGAGAAGAGACGGAAAAACGCTACCAGTCCCTGCACCACCCCTTCACCGCACCCCTGGAGGAGGATTACGAGCACATCGAGACCGATCCTTTGAAGCTGCGTTCCAGGGCCTACGACCTGGTTCTCAACGGCTCCGAGATCGGTGGCGGCAGCATCCGTATCCATGACCGTGCCATCCAGGAACGCATGTTCTCGGCCCTGGGCATGGACAAGGAAGAGTACGAGGAGAAGTTCGGCTTCCTCTTAAACGCCCTGGAATCCGGTGCGCCTCCCCACGGCGGCATCGCCTTCGGCCTGGACCGCCTGGTGATGATCCTGTGCGGCATGCCCTCCATCCGGGACGTCATCGCCTTCCCCAAAACCCAGAAGGCCTCCTGCATGCTCACCGATGCCCCTTCCGAGGCGGGCATGGCCCAGCTCAACGAATTGGCCCTTCGAATCAAGAAAATCGAATCGTAGAGCAATTCAAGTCAGATACCCCCGACACCGGTTTCCCGCCAGTAAGAGGGGGCGAAAAAAACAGGGTCCTCGCCCTGTTTTTTAATTGACACCGCCCGGAAATCGGTCTAAATAGTCTGAGTCTTTTGACTGATCCCCAGTAGCTCAGTCGGCAGAGCAAGTGGCTGTTAACCACTGGGTCCGCGGTTCAAATCCGTGCTGGGGAGCCAAAAAGCAACTGTCCGTTTCGGACAGCGCCGATATAAAAACCTCGAAGGCTTAAGTCTTCGGGGTTTTTTTGTGCCCTTTTGCCCACCAAATCGATAACCACCTGAAAAAACGTTCCAATACCCCGCACATGACCATTCCTTGACGGAACACGATATGGTATAAAAGAAAAGTATTTCCTTTCCCCCCTTTGCAGAGGCTCACCGGACACCACGGCATACCACAGCAAAGCCCCTTGAAAGGCCCGCCTCGGTTTCCGTGGGAACCCCCGTGGGCCGGGCAAAAACAAACACAACCCGACAATTGAACGACGCGGGCGGTCTCAACCTGCTGATCTGCCCATCGCCTTTGGCGGCCGCGTCACCCCAAGGAGATAGGCCATGGCCCGCTCCACACGGGAATTTTTCATTGAGCAACGCACCCACTCCGGCCAGTGGCTGTCCACGGCCTTAGGGCTCGGCGGTGCGATCCCCCTCATGGGCACTCTGTTCATCGGCACCCGCTACCCGGACTGGCGTCTCGTCTCCCAGCCCCTCCACACCTCTCTGGAAGTGGCCGGGGCCACCCTCGGCCTGGTGCTGGCCGCCCTCCTCCTCCTGAGCCAGGAAAAAACCACCACCCGAAGGATGTGGATCGCCCTGGCTCTCATTGCCATGGCCGTCTTCGACATCTTCCACAGCTGCACCCCCGAGGGCCGGGCCTTCATCTGGTTTCGAAGCCTCTCCGTATTGACAGGCGGCCTCTTTTTCGCCCTGGTCTGGTTCCCCGACCGCCCCCTCTCCCGGACCACGGTGCTGGTGGCAGCCAACGCAACCCTTCTCGCCTCGGTGGCCGCAGGCATGCTCATCACCACCTGGCCCCAGGGCCAGCCGCTTCCCCAGGCAGGCTCACCAGGCCTCTCCCCCGCCGACATCACGGCCCTTGCAGGGGGCCTTCTTATCCTCATGGCCGCCCTCAACTTTGCGGTGAACTACAGCCGGACCAGGCAGCAGGAGGAGCTCCTCTTCCTGCTTCTGGCCCTTTTATTCGGCATCTCCGGCATGTTGTTCTCCGTTACCACCTCCTGGAAGGCAGGCTGGTGGTTCTGGCACCTCCTGCGGTTTTCCGGGTACCTCATCGCCTTTCTCCTGGCCCTTGTGGCGTATCGCAAAACAGAACAGGAGATGCTCCGCACCCATGCCGAGCTGGACACTCTCTTCCATGTGGGGGTGGACGGCAAACGCATGGTGGACAGCCAGTTCAACCAGGTGCAGGCCAACGACACCCTGGCGGCCCTGGCCGGAGGCGCCCCCCCGGGACCCGGCCCTGTGAAATGCTACGAATCCTTCGGCGGCCCCCTGTGCCACACAGACGCCTGCCCCCTCACCCAGATGAAGTCAGGGGCCACCACCCACATCCACACCGAGGTGGAAAAAAAACACCCCGACGGTACCCAGGCCTTTTACCTCCTCAACGCCATGCGCCTTGAAAAACCCGACGGGACCTTCGGGGGCATCATCGAAAGCTTCTGGGACATCACCGACCGCAAAAAAACGGCCCGGGCCCTGGAAGACCAAAATGACCTGAAAACCGGCCAGGCACAACTCTCCCACCTCATGCAGAGCGAGTCGGACCCCGAGGCCCTCTGCCGCCGGATCATCACCTTTCTCTGCAAGTATTTAGGCGCCGTCACCGGCCTGATCTATCTGGCCGACGAGACCGGGACCCTGCGCTTGGTGGCCAGCTACGCCCACAAGCGGCGCAAGCACCTGGCATCCGCATACCGTCCCGGCGAAGGGCTCGTGGGCCAGGCTGCCCTGGAAAAAGAGGAGATCATCCTCACCCAGGTCCCTGAAGGCTATATCACCATCGAGTCGGGCCTGGGCACGGCAGCCCCCACCACCCTGTGCATCAAACCAGTGATCCGCAACGACCAGGTCAAAGCAGTTCTGGAGCTCGGCACCCTCACCACCTTTTCGGAGTCCCAATCCCAGTTCCTGGACCTGGTGACAGGCAGCATCGCCCTGGCCGTGGAAAACACCCAGGGCCGGACACGGCTTGCCCTCTCCCTGGAAGAGTCTGAAAAGCTGTCGGAAGAACTCCGAGCCCAGCAGGAGGAGCTTCGCCAGTCCAACGAAGAGCTGGAAGGGCAGGCATCGACCCTGTTGCGCTCAGAAGAGAGGCTCAAAGAGCAGCAGGAAGAGCTCAAAGCCATCAACGAAGAGCTGGAAGAGAAAAACGAGCTCCTCCAGCGCCAGGCCCGGGAGATGCTTGCCGTTAAAAGAGAGACCGAAGAGAAGGCCGAAGCCCTGGCCCTGGCCAGTTCCTACAAATCGGAGTTTCTGGCCAACATGTCCCATGAACTCCGCACCCCCTTGAACAGCCTGCTGCTCCTGGCCCGATCCCTTGCCGACAACAAGGAGGAGACCCTGACACCCGGGCAGGTGGAATCAGCCGAGGTCATCCACGCCAGCGGCACAGACCTGCTCAACCTCATCAACGACATCCTCGACCTCTCCAAAATCGAGGCCGGGCGCATGGAGCTGGCCCCGGTCACCGTGGATCTCAAAGAGTTCACGTCCGATATCCAGGCCGGGTTCCGGCACCTGGCAAGAGAAAAAGGCCTCGAACTCGTGACATCAGTCTCACCGGAAACCCCGGCGCACATCGTCACGGACCGAAAGCGCCTGGACCAGATCATCAACAACCTCATGGCCAATGCCATCAAGTTCACGGCATCGGGGCGTGTCACCCTCACCGCCGCCCCCTGCCCCGAAGGCGTCCGACTCCTTCAGTCACAGCTCACGCCCCAGACCACCCTGGCCCTGTCCGTTGCCGACACGGGCATCGGCATCGAAGAGAGCCGCCAGCAAATCATCTTCGAAGCCTTTCAACAGGCCGACGGAACCACCACCCAGCATTGCGGGGGCGCCGGACTGCAACTATCCATCGCCCGAAAGCTCGCCACCCTCTTAGGGGGCGAAATACAGCTCACCAGCCAGCCGGGCAAGGGAGCCACCTTCACCCTTTTCCTTCCCGTCGCCCTGCCGTCCAACCAGCCCGTCCCGGAACCGATCCCGTCCCCCGGCACCGCCCCCTCACCGGTACAGGACGACCGGGAGGCCCTGGACTCGGAGGACAGGATCATCCTCGTCATTGAAGACGACCCCGTCTTTGCCCGGCACCTCTGCACCACATGCAGGGACAAAGGGTTCAAGTGCCTGGCCGCCCCATCCGGGGAGGAGGGCTTGGCACTGCTGAAAACGCACCTGCCCTGCGCCGTGCTCCTGGACATCACCCTTCCGGGGATGGATGGGTGGGCGGTGCTCACCGCCTTGAAGGAAGACCTTCGCACCCGCCACATCCCGGTGCACATCATCTCCGCCCACGACGCAGCAGCGGAATCCCTCCGCCTGGGAGCCGTGGGGCACGCCACCAAGCCCATGAGCACCGAAGCCCTGGAGAAGACCTTTTCCACCCTGGAAGAGATGACGGCCCAACGTCCCAAGCACGTCCTGGTGGTGGACGACAACCGGGAGACACGCCAAAGCGTGGTGGGGCTCATCGGATGTGAAGGGGTGCGCACCACGGAAGCGACCTCGGCCTCTGAGGCCATGGACGCCCTTCGGGCCAGGCAGTTCCACTGCATCATCCTCGACCTGGGCCTGCCGGACATGGACGGCCTGGAGCTCCTGCGCGCCCTCCGCGCCGAAGGGGTGCCCCTCCCACCGGTGATCATCTACACGGCCCGAAACCTCACCGCCGAACAGGAGATGGGCATCCGGGAACACGCCGATGCCATCATCGTAAAGGACGTCCGCTCCCAGGAAAGACTCCTGGACGAAGTCTCCCTGTTCCTCCACCAGGTGGTGAGCCGCATGCCGGACCGGCAAAAACAGATCATCACCAACCTCCACGACACCGATGCCCTTTTGCGGGACAAAAAGGTGCTCATTGTCGACGACGACATGCGCGCCACCTTTGCCCTCTCCAAACTCCTGCGGGAGAGGGGCATGATTCCCCTGAAGGCAGACAACGGGGAGCGGGCCCTGAAGGTCCTGTCCCGGGAGCCCGACCTGCATCTGGTGCTCATGGATGTCATGATGCCCGTGATGGACGGGTTCGAAACCATCAGGAGAATCCGCGCCCAAGAGGCCTTCCGGAACCTGCCCATCATCGCCCTCACCGCCAAGGCCATGAAAGAAGATCGCACCAAATGCCTTGCCAGCGGTGCCAGCGACTACATGCCCAAACCCGTGGCCCCCCACCGCCTCATCTCCATGATGCGCGTGTGGCTTCACCGATAGTAAGGAACCCATCAAGCGCCTCTGCTGACGAAAAGGCACAAACCGACCCCCAGTCAACGCTCATGGGAAACGTTCCGGCAGACCTAGATGACTCACACCACGGACACCCCCAGCCCCGCCCCCACGGAACCCTGCTCCTGGGCGCACAGGCAGAAAATCCTCATTGTCGACGACAAGCAGGAGAACCTCATTGCCCTAAGGAAGACCCTCACCTGCCTGGATGTGGAGATCATCGAAGCCTCAAGCGGCAACCAGGCCCTTGTGGCCACCCTGGACAACGATTTTGCCGTGGCCGTCGTGGATGTAAAGATGCCGGGCATGGACGGTTACGAACTGGCGGCAATCCTCAGG
The DNA here is from genome assembly GCF_056829965.1 of Desulfoluna sp. CYM3A. Lineage (NCBI taxonomy): Bacteria > Pseudomonadati > Thermodesulfobacteriota > Desulfobacteria > Desulfobacterales > Desulfolunaceae > Desulfoluna > Desulfoluna sp. CYM3A. Next base: position 6,272,114 of record NZ_CP186556.1, on the reverse strand, counting down.
GGAGAGGAGCGAACCCGGGTGCTCCCCATCATCTTCAACACCGCCGCCACAGCCGATGAGCACCAGGCATTCAAGGGGTATGAGGCCGGGTGCATCGATTACATCGTCAAGCCCGTTGACCCGGCCATCCTCATCGGGAAAGTCCGGACCCTGCTGGAACTCGACACCCACCGAAGGCAGCTTGAGAAGATGGTGGAAGCGCGCACCCTCCAGCTCAGCCACCTCAACTCCGTGCTCCTGGGCATCCGCCACGTCAACCAGCTCATCGTCCGGGAGAAAAAACCCGCCCGACTCATCCGGGACGCCTGCCGAAAGCTCATCGAGACCCGGGGTTTCCACTTTGCCTTCATCACCCTTCTGGATGCCTCGGGAAAACTGGAAACCGCGGCGGAGACCGGCCTTGGCAACGATTTCCCCCCGTTTCTGGACAACCTCAAAGCCGGCACATTGTCCCGATGCTATGAAAAAGCCCTCATCCAGCCGACCCCTGTTCTCACGCGCCTCCCCCATGCCGATTGCGCCGGGTGCCCCCTGTCCGGCAAGAGCCGCGACCACGCCGCCATCACCATCCGCCTGGAGCACGCCGACAGGGTCTATGGTCTCATGACCCTGGCCATGCCGCGCCAGCTGGCAAGTGACCTGCACGAACTGAGTCTCCTGGAGGAAGCCGGGGGAGACCTCGCCTTTGCCTTGCACACCATCGAAAAAGAGCTCCGACTTCGCATGGTCCTGGACAACATGCGGGACGTGATCTGGCTCATGGACATGAACCTGTACCCCATCTGGATCAGCGCCGCACGCAGCCGCGGGTACACCTCAGAAGAGCTCAAAGGCCTGCCCCTGTCAAAACAGATGACCCCGGACTCCTACCGTCGGGTGATGGAGGCGTACAACACCACCATCACCCCGGAAAACCTCATCGACCCCCGGAAAAAACTCTCCATCACCATGGAGATTGAGTTCACGAAAAAAGACGGTTCTTCGGCCTGGGCGTCGGCCACCTTTGCCGTGGTAAGGGATGACGCAGGTACCCCCATCGGCATCGTGGGATCAAGCCACGACATCGGCGAACTCAAAGCATCGGAGGCAGCCCTCATGATGAAGACGCGGGCCCTTACCGAACGGGTCAAGGAGCTCCATTGCCTCTACGAGGTGTCCCGGCTCGCGGCGGACTCCACCGCACCGGTCAGGGAGGTGCTGCAGGAGGTGGTCTCCCTCATTCCCGCAGGCTGGTTCTACCCGGAACTCACCTGCGCCCGCATCACCTGCCACCGCCAACGCTTCACCAGCGCGGGCTTCCGGGAAACGCCCTGGACCCTCTCCGCAGAAATCCTGGTGTCGGGTGAGAAGGTGGGCCAGGTGGAGGTCTTTGTCCTCAAAGAGTGCCCGTCCCTGGACGAGGGCCCTTTCCTGAAGGAAGAGAGGGAACTCATCGACAACCTGGCCCGGCGGTTGGGGACCATGCTGGAGGCACGGCGTGCCCGAAGCCGGGACAGGCTGGCCCGGGATGTGCTGGAACTGCTCAACCGCAAGGAGCACTCACCGGACTTTCTGGACGAGATCCTTTCCATCATCCGTCGCAGCACCCATGTGGAAGCCCTGGGCATCCGGCTGCGGGACGGCGACGAGAGTCCCTACGGACACACCCAGGGGTTCCCCGAGCATTTTATCCAGACCGAAACCCTCCTGTGCAGGCGGGGCGCCGACGGAAGTGCCCTCCGAGACAACAAGGGAGAGGCCCTGCTGGAAGGTCTTTGCGGCCGCGTGCTCTCAGGAGACACAGCGCCCCTGCCCCGTCACCGACAGGGGAAGCTCGACCAACAGCACCGAAACCTGGGGCCAATCCGCCCCCTCAGCCATACAGGAAGCCTGCCCCAGAAACCTCTGCAGCACCCAGGGGTTTCAGTCGGTGGCCCTGATCCCCCTGAAGGCGGATGAACAGATCCTGGGCCTGCTCCACTTAGGGGACTCCCGCCCCGGCTGTTTCAACCGGGAGATGATCCATTTCCTTGAAGGCCTGGGCACCAGCATCGGCATCGCCCTTGCCAAAAGCCGCGTGGAAGGGGCCTTAAGGGAGAGCGAAACCCTGCTCAACGAAATGGGGGCCATGGCCAAGGTGGGCGGCTGGGAGCTGGACCTGTCCACCCGAGCCATGCGCTGGACCCGGGAGACCTACCGCATCCACGAGATCCCCGAGGGCAAATCAGTGACCCTTGCCGAAGCCCTGGCCTTTTGCGACACCGCATCCAGGCCCGCCATGGAACAAGCCCTTGCCTCCTGTCGGGAAACAGCCACCCCCTTTGATCTCGAGCTCCACGTCACCACGGCGGGGGGCCGGAACCTCCAGGCCCGCGTCACGGGCCGTGCCGCAGGCCCTGCGGGCAAGGTCGAAAAACTGACCGGGACATTCCAGGACATCACCAAGCACAAAAAACTGGAGGAGCAGCTCCACCAGGCCATGAAAATGGAGGCCATCGGACGGCTGGCCGGTGGGGTGGCCCATGACTTCAACAACGCCCTGACCCCCATCCTGGCGGTGAGCGACATGCTCCTCAGCGACCTCTCCCCGGGAGAGCCCATGCACGAGGATATCCGTGAAATCCAGGAAGCGGCTGATCGCTGCGCCCGCCTCACCCGACAGCTCCTTGCCTTCGGCCGCAGGCAGCCCATGCGGCTCACCTGCCTGAACCTGAACACGGTGGTCACCCGCATGGAAAAAATGCTCTCCCGCGTCATCGGAGAAGACATCAAACTCGTAAAACGCCTCACCCCGGACCTCGGCAACACCCGGGCAGACGAGAGTAAAATCGAGCAGATCATCGCCAACCTGGTCGTCAACGCCCGGGACGCCATGCCCCGCGGAGGAACCCTCACCATCGAGACCCGCAACGTCACCACCGATACAGGGCCCGACGGTCCCGACACCAGGCCGCCGGAGCCCATGGTGATGCTCGTCTTGACCGATACCGGAGACGGCATGGACGAAAAGACGCAGGCCCACATCTTCGACCCTTTTTTCACCACCAAGGAAAACGGCAAAGGAACGGGCCTCGGACTTTCCACCGTCTACGGCATCGTCAAACAGAGCCAGGGGAACATCCGGGTCCGGAGCAAGCCGGGGCAAGGAACATGCTTCCGGGTCTGCCTGCCCCGGGTTGACGACGAGTCGACCAGCTGCCCGTCACCACCCCGGGACCCGGCCCCCAAACCCAGCTCCCGGGGCACCGAGACCATCCTGCTGGTGGAAGACGAAGAGAGCGTCCGGCGGACCGCCCGGCGCATCCTGGCCGCAAAGGGCTATACCGTTTTGGAAGCAGGCCACGGTGAAGAGGCCATCACACGCTTCAAGGGCCACACCGGGGCCATCCACATCCTGGTCACCGACGTCATCATGCCGGGCATGAGCGGCAAGGAGGTGGCCGACCACCTGGTGACCTTGGCCCCGGCCTTGAAGGTATTGTACGTATCCGGGTACACGGACAACGTCATCACCGCAGCGGCGTCCTCGACAACGGCACCTCCTTTATCCAAAAACCCTTTACCTCAGAGGACCTTGCCGCCAAGGTCCGGAAGGTCCTGGACAGCTAAAGGGCATGGGCATGCATTTTTCTATTGACACCACCGGCAAATCACACTAAATAGTCCGAGTCTTTTGACTGATCCCCAGTAGCTCAGTCGGCAGAGGCAAATCGTTTGTGACCCGCTGGGTCGCAAATTCTCAAATCCGTGCTGGGGAGCCAAAAACAACTGTCCGTTTCGGACAGAGCCGATATATAGAAACCCCGAAGGCTTAAGCCTTCGGGGTTTTTTTGTTTGGTCTGCCGGTTCAACGCATGGAAAAACATAAAAAAGTCCCCCACATGGGCTCAAACCCCTTGACAGCGTCAACCAAATAGCTATATTCACAAATAACGATTTATGTAAAACCTTCGTACCATGAAAGATGACCGGCCTGTCCCTTTCTCCCCACAGGCAGCCATCCAGCTTTTTAAATCGCCAAATGGCGATATATAGTTTCACAGAGACACAAAAAGGAGATCAATCATGACCCACCAGCTCCTGACCGGCACGTCGTGCCCATGCAAAAAAGAGGCAACCGGCCGTGACACCGCGTCTGCCCCCGGAGAAGAAAAATCAAAGACACCTGCCATGATCACGGCAAGCGCCCTGGGCATCGCCCTCTGGTTTGTGGTTTACCTGAACCTTACCCCCCTGGCCGAGGCCATCACGGCATTTTTATCGGCCATGACGGGCTTTGCGCGGGAAAGCCACCTGGGAAGCGCCCTTGCCTTCTTCATCTACGAAGTGCCCAAGGTACTTATGCTCCTCACCCTGGTGGTCTTTGCCGTGGGCATTGTCCGCTCGTTTTTTACCCCGGAAAAAACCCGGGGCCATGCTGGCAGGGGGCCTTCACCGGAAACATCCTGGCCGCCCTGCTGGGCATTGTCACCCCCTTCTGCTCCTGTTCCGCCGTCCCCCTTTTCCTGGGCTTCGTCACCACCGGTGTCCCCCTGGGGGCGACCTTCTCCTTTCTTATTGCCGCTCCCATGGTCAACGAAATCGCCCTGGTTCTCCTGTACGGCCTCTTCGGGTGGAAGGTGGCGGCCCTTTACCTCGGCACCGGCCTGGCCATTGCCATGACCGCCGGGTGGGTCATCGGCAAGCTTAAGATGGAAGGCCACCTGGAGTCCTGGGTCCACGAGATCCAGGCAGGAGCCGGGCCCATGGCTGAAGACCTGGGCCTGGGGGAATCGGCTCCGGCGTCGAGGCCGTGGGGGAAATCCTCGGAAAAGTCTGGCTCTATGTCATCCTGGGCATCGCCGTGGGGGCCGGCATCCACGGCTACGTCCCCGAAGGGGTCATGGCCGGGTTCATGGGCAAGTCGGCCTGGTGGTCGGTGCCCCTGTCGGTTCTTCGGGGCGGTGTGCCATGTACTCCAACGCCGCCGGTATCATCCCCATTGTCCAGGCCCTCCTGGGCAAGGGCGCGGCCCTAGGGACCGTCCTGGCTTTCATGATGTCGGTCATCGCCCTCTCCCTTCCCGAGATCATCATCCTCAGGAAGGTTCTCAAACCCAGATTGATCGCCACCTTCATCGGGGTGGTGGGCACCGGCATCCTCCTGGTGGGATACCTCTTCAACCTCATCATCGCATAGCACGGGGGATCAGCATGGATCACATCACGAAACTACGCGTCGGTAAAAACACCATCGGCATCCGGGGCCTCAAAGAGGCCCTTGCCGAGGCAGCGGAGAAATTTAACGGCACCCCCGACACCGCGGCGGGACGTGTTCTCCTTGAAAAACTCTCGGCAAAAAACTACATCGCCCCGGCGGCCGCCCCCACCTATGAGAAAGCCTTTCACAGAGCCTACCTCCGGCACATCGGCGCACCGGAAGACGACGCCGTGCCCGCGGGGCTGGTTGAGATCAAGGTCCTGGGCCCGGGATGCCCCCAATGCGAACGCCTGGAGCGATCGTACGATTGAGCCAAGTGATGACCGGAGCCGGGGTCTGCAAGCGGCTTTCGACCCATGTCCGGAACCTTACGGAGATTGCATCCTACGGCGTCATGGGCACCCCTGCCCTCATCATCAACCGGGAGGTCAAAGCCGTGGGCAAGGTGCCTTCCAAGACCAACCTGACGGCCTGGGTCACAGAGGCCTCAGCCGGAGGCTAAGGAAAGGCTTCCCGAAAGAAACCCAGGGCATTCCGGCTTCACGAAAACCCTTGTTTGAAACAAATGGAGTATGTCCCATGTCTGAGTCCACCATCAAACGACTCTCTTTTCTTGACCGATACCTCACCTTCTGGATCTTCCTGGCCATGGCCGTGGGGATGGAAGGGGGTAGGCTCCTTCCCGAGGTCCCAAAACATCATCACCCGATTTTCCGTCGGAACCACCAACATTCCCATTGCCGTGGGCCTCATTCTCATGATGTACCCGCCCCTGGCCAAGGTGAAATACGAAAAGCTGGGCCTGGTGTTCAAAAACACACGGGTCCTCGCCCTCTCCCTTGTCCAGAACTGGGTCATCGGCCCCGTTCTCATGTTTCTCCTCGCCATGGCCTTCTTGTCCGGGCACCAGGAGTATATGGTGGGGCTCATCCTGATCGGGCTGGCCCGCTGCATCGCCATGGTCATTGTCTGGAACGACCTGGCCGGGGGAGACACCGAGTACTGCGCGGGGCTCGTGGCCTTCAACTCGGTGTTTCAGGTGCTCTTCTTCCCGGTGTATGCCTGGCTCTTTATCACCGTTCTGCCGGGGCTCCTCGGCCATGAAGGAATGGCCGTCGACATCTCCATGGGCCAGATCGCCGAAAGCGTCTTCATCTACCTGGGCATCCCCTTCATCGCCGGAATGCTCTCCCGGTTCATTGGTCTCAAAACCATCGGTGCGGACCGTTACGAAAACGAATTCATCCCCAGGATCAGCCCCCTGACCCTTGTGGCGCTGCTCTTCACCATCTTCGTCATGTTCTCCCTCAAGGGTGAGTACATTGTCCAGCTCCCCATGGACGTGGTACGCGTGGCTATTCCCCTGTGCATCTATTTCGTGGCCATGTTCTTCGTATCGTTCTGGCTCTCCCTGAAAGCCAAAGCCACGTACGGGCAGGCGACCACCTTATCCTTTACGGCCGCATCCAATAACTTCGAGCTGGCCATCGCCGTTGCCGTTGCTGTCTTCGGACTCGATTCGGGACAGGCCTTCGCCGCTGTCATCGGCCCCCTGGTGGAGGTGCCCGTCCTCATCGGCCTCGTGAATGCCGCTTTGTGGTTGAAGAAGTCCTGGTATCCTGGGTCCGACGAGGCCTCGAAGGATGAGGCCCCGTTTCCCGGCAACGTCCTGGAATAACGGATACGACGGGTCAAACCCTTTACCCGGACACGTCACAAGCTACCGGCCGTTTTGCTCCTCGGGAATCCCGGTGACCTCCAGCCGGGAAAACCGGGAGCAGGCGGCCTCCAGCTCATCTTGTTGCGTTACCCGGTTGACCACAAGGTGCCTGCAGGAGATCCCGGCCCGGGCCACGGATGCCACCAGGCGTTCCGTCTCGGCAAGGACCATGCTTTCAGGCAGGGTCACGCAGACAAAGGCGGTCCTGTCCCTGTCCTGCAGCGCCCCCTGCATCCTCCGGACACGGCGGGACAGGTCAAGGACCCGTTCGATGGTGGCCGTCAGTTTCACCGCCCCATAATATTCCTCAGCACCGCAAAAAAGGCCTTGAGCCACTCCCTCACCAGGCCGGGCATCTCCAGGAATCTAAGCAGGTGGCCGGTGGGGGAGCCGTCCAGGATCAGGATGTCGTGGGCGCCGTCCCCCCTGGCATCCATCACCGCATCCAGGGCCATGATCTCATCGACAGGAGGCCGGGAGAGGAGTTTCTGCCATCACCTCCCGGTCAAAGGCGATGTCCATGCCCCGCCCCGCAAACCGCTTGAAGAGCGTCTGGATCTCTTTTCGGTACCCCTCCTTGAAACGCTCAAACAGCCCATCTGCATTGATCTCATACGCCGAGAGGTTCTCCGTTATGGGCGTGACCCGGTCCCCGATGGGTGTGTGATAGGCATCGGACAAAGAGTGGGCCGGGTCCGTTGAGACAATCAAAAAGCGTTTTCCCTTGAAGCAATCAGCCAGCTGAACCGCCAGGGATGCCGCCACCGTGGTTTTCCCCACGCCGCCCTTGCCCCCCACCACAATGACCTCCAGATCGGCGGCCACACCATAGCGAAGAAACCGACACACCGCAGAGTCACAGAGTCCCGAAAGGATCGATTCCGTTGCGTGGTCCGGGGCCTTGTCTTTATCCCAAGGCTCCGGTGAAGCAGCCCCAGGCTCACACACCTCACATTCAATGCGGGCCCCCAGGGCCTTCAGGCCGGGGAGCCCTTTCACCTCTGCCCCCTCCTTTGTCACCAGGACCAGGTCATACCGGCGGAACCGCGCCTGGATCTCCCCAAAAATCCCGGCCGGTTCTCCCCATTGCCTGCCGGGTCCACCCGGTTCACGAGGATCTCCCGACACGGGATATGGTCGGCTTCAAGGTGCCCCACCAACCGTTCGGTCTCACGAAAGCTCATGAGCTCCGGGGTCATCACCGGCACAAATCGGGTACGGTGACCGTTCCTGAAGAGCGTTCCCACCGCCTCGATATCCCGGCCCAGGCTCTCAAGGAACCGGTCACACCGATCCTTGGTGTACCTCTTCCCGGAAAAGACCGATGCCATGTAGCGATGCTTGTGCAGCATCAAATCCATCACCCGAATCCACGTGCGCATGTGCTCCGGAAGGTCCAGAAGGCGCAAGGTATGCCCGGTGGGGGCCGTGTCCAGGATCAGGAGGTCACACGCCCCTTCGGCCAGGAGATCTGCCACCTCAAGGACGGCCATCACCTCGTCCAGGCCAGGCATGGACAGGGCGAAAAACCCGGAGATGTCCTCCCGGTCAAAATAGGTCCCCCTCTCGGCGATGGTCTTAAGGATCTCACCGTTGCGCTCCCTAAAGCGGTTTGCCAGCGTCTCCGCGCACAACTGGCGGGCAAACAGGTTCCCCTGCCCGTTCAGGGGCACCGGGGTCATGTCATGGGAGACGTCCATGTCCAGGCAATCGGAGAGGGAATGGGCAGGGTCCGTGGAAAGCAGGAGGACCCTGGAGGTTGGACGGGCTTCGGCAAGACAGATGGCGGCAGCCGCAGACAAGGTGGTCTTGCCCACACCGCCTTTTCCGCCGAAGAGAAGAAGTTTCAGGTCAGGGTTATGGAGGTAGTCGGGTTTGATGGGATAACGCGTCCTCTGCGCGGGTTCATGACGATCCCGGTCATGGGCGGCCGGGACAATGCGAAATCAGAGGCCATGGCCGCCCTCGGCCTTTTGCAGGCAGATCTCAAGCAGGGTGTTTTTCAGGCTCACCCGGTGGGCGTCGAACACGACCTTTTCGGGCAGCTCAAACCGCTCCACCCACGGAGCCGTCGGATGACGGGACGCAACGGTCAGCTCCCTGCCCTCCACCCCCACATGAAGATCGCTTCGCCCCACCCCTTTGACATCCAAGATGACCTGATAGTGACCGCCCTCGTCAAAGAGATCCAGCAGGCGTTCGGAGGAAGGGTGCCGCTTCCCCGGGCTTCCGGCAAGCCACCAGCTGAAAAGAACGGCCTCCCCGGACGCCGGGTCCACCCGTTTGCGTTCAAAGGTGAGGATCGGACAGCCCATGGTCTTGAGGGCCACAGGGTTGATGGCATCCCTGATGTGCATCAGCACGTCCATGTGGTTGTCTGTTCCGCAGACCTCGGCAAGGTCTGCGATCCTTGCGTGGCCCTGTTCCCAGAGATACATGAGAATGGCCCGGCAGCTGTCGTCGAGCTTCCCGGCAAGGGTTTCAATCAGGGACTCATCCACCTTCAGCAGGGCCATCTGGAACAGCCTGGCTTTCCAGATGGCTGCCCCATTGACAATAAGCCAGACCATCCGGGGGCGCAGGGTTCCGCCGGGGTGGTAACACACCCCCAGGGCATGGCGTTTACGCAGCACATAGTAAAAAGTCCCCATGCGCAGGTCCGAAATGGCCCCCAGGGGAATTTCAAGGAGAACCGTCCGGAGCTGCCAGAGAATCAGCCGCCTGTCCGTGAGCAGGCACTCCACCACCTTCCAGCCCGCCCCCGGATGCGCCCTGAAGCCCCCCTGGTCCCTCAGGATCAGGGTCTCATGGGGCTTCAGGGGCGGGGCGGGTTTGGTCAAAGGGGGCATGGAGCTCAATCGGGGTCTCATGGCCGGCTTCCTTTGCATGGGGGTCGGAGGTTGACACAAGGGACTGCAATGCCGCGCAACGGCTCCTGATCTCAAGGGCGCTGCCCCGCTTGAGGGCGTCCCGGCACAGGGCAACATGGGCTTCAATTTCCTTGACCAGGGTCTCGGCAAGGGAGGCTGAAGGGTCCTCCAGAAGCGCCTCCACGGACCGCATCAAGGTCTCTGCCCGAGTGGCGGCCTCGATCTGTTCCCGCTTCTCCAGGTCCCCTTGGGCACAGGCCTCGGCATCGGCAAGCACACGGCTCACCTCTTCGTCTTTCAAATCCTTCATGGCTTCCATGGAGAGGGTTTCCCTGGCTTCCGTCTGGAGATTCTCGGCAGAGACCGTGACGATGCCGTCGGCGTCGATGGAAAAGCAGACCTCCACGTGGGCCTGTCCCCGGGGAAGTGGAGGAATGCCCGAGAGCTGAAACGCCCCCAGGCTGATGTTGTCCGAGGCCATCTCCCGCTCCCCCTGCAGCACGTGGATGTCCATGTTCTCCTGATCGTCGCGGGCCGTGGTGAAGAGCTCCTGCGCCGAGGTGGGAATGGTGGTATTCCGGGGGATGATGCGGGCAAAGAGCCCGCCCTGGGACTCGATGCCGAGGGACAGGGGGGTGACGTCCACCAGCACCACGTCGCGAATCTGCCCGGTGATGATCCCGGCCTGCACCGCCGCCCCGATGGCCACCACCTCGTCGGGATTGACGTCCAGAAAGGGGCGCTGCCGGAAAAAAGACTCGGCAAGGGCCCGAATACCGGGCATACGGGTGGCCCCGCCCACCAGAAGGACCCTGTCGATGCCGGCGGCCGTGAGCCCCGCATCGGAGAGGGCGCGCTCCGTGGGGGCAATAAGCCGATTCGCCAGGTCGTCGGTTACCGCCTCAAAGGCAGACCGCGCCATGACCTCCTCAAAGGCCGCCACACTCCGGGGCGCCCCGGACAGGTGCTGAAGGGAAAGCCTTGCCACCGGCTTCTCCGACAATCTTTTTTTCACCCCTTCGCACACCAGCCCCACCCGCGCCAGCATCTGGGAATCGCCCCGGATATCCACACCGCACGCCGCCTTGATCCGTGCGGCCACGTGGTCGGCAAAACGCCGGTCCCAGTCGTCCCCGCCGAGGTGGTTGTCCCCGCACACCGCGCGCACCTCAAAAAAACCCTCGGCAAGCTCCAGAACGGAGACGTCAAAGGTGCCTCCCCCTAAATCCCAGACCAGCACCGTGGAGAGTTCCTGACGATGAAGACCGTAGGCAAGAGCCGCGGCCGTGGGCTCGTTGATGATCCTGAGCACCTCAAAGCCAGCTGCCTGTCCAGCCTGACGGGTCTCTTCCCGGGCGGCGTGATGGAAATAGGCAGGCACGGTGATCACCGCCTGGGTCACGGAGCCGCCCAGGGCCTCCTCGGCATCGGCCCTGACCCTTTCCAGAATGGCCGCCGAGATCTCTTTCGGTGACCGGGGCGTCCCCCGGACCATCACCTGCCTGCCGCTGCCCATGAGCCGCTTGACGCTGAAGACCGCATCGCCGCCCCCCTCTGCAAGCCGCTGCCTGGCCGCGCTCCCCACAAGCCGACGCCCGTCCCCGGTCTCCGCATACACCGACGGTGTCAGGCGCTCCCCCTCTTTGTTGGGGATGATGCGGGCCCGTCCGTTGTCCACCACGGCGGCCACCGTGTTGGAGGTTCCAAGGTCGATGCCGATGACTCGGTCCATGGGCTGCCTCATTGTAAGTGATGCGTTACGCAGATGCCTGCTCGCCTATTTGCACACCGTCTCCATGGGAAGCACATCATCGCCGGGACGGTTCCCCTGCCAGATGGCCTTCCAGACGCCCTTGTCGAGGCTGACACCGGCGTCCACCTCCTGCGCGAGACACTCCTGAAGCCGGGGCGCCTCCCCGCTCCTGAGCTTTTCAATCCGGCCATCCACCATCACCAGGTGGAGTTCTCGGATCTCTGTCTCCTCGCAAGCGGCCTCTTCCGGTACCCCGAACCGGGCAACAGCCTTCAAAGGGACCTCAAAAAGCATGCGTTCAAAGGGGTACTGGTAGACAAAGAGCCTCTCCCGGGTAAGGTAGAGGTGCCCGTAACGCCAGGCCGGATGCAACCCCTCGGAGCAATACCATCCCCCGTGGGCCGAAAAGAGCACCTCCTCCCCGTTGGGGAGCAACACCTCCTTTTGCTGACGCGCTTCGCGTTCCCGAGCCCGCATGCTCTCGTCCAGATCCTTGAGCATCCCGTACTTCACCATGGTCTCCATACCGGCCAGGGCCGCCTTGAGGTTGAGCCCGATAAGGGGAATACCGGCCACGGAAACCACCAGGTCTGCATGGATCACCAGCCCTTTGTCCAGGATGCGGTCCAGGAGGTCCACCAGGGTGGCTTTGGTGTGGTTTTCGGGCTCCATGGTCTCACGTAAAGCTATAGGGCGGCCAGGGGCCGGTGAATGTCACGGAGAACCAGGCCATCTCCTGAATACGCTCAAGCTCCCGGCCCAACTCCCCGCTTCTGGCCTCGGGCAGCAGGCAGGCAAGATTCATGATCATCTGCCGGGCAGGGTCCTCGGCCTTTTTCGTCTTCTCGATCTTGACCTCGGTGACGCACCCCTGGATGTCCTTGAAAAATTCCCGGAAATAGTGATCGGCCTTGGTCTCCAGCTCCTTTTTCAGCATCGCCTCGATCTTCTGGCGATGCAGATAAGCCGCCCCTTTGGGTTTGTCGCCCAGGTCTGCTGTCATGTGCCGGACGCTCTCGCTCTCCTGAGCAAGGGTCTCCATCATGGCCGGAGCGTCCCAGAACACCTGCACCCCGTACTCGGCCTGCCCGGCGAAACGGTCCAGCATGGCTGAAAAGTCTTCCCGGCCTTGGCGGAGCCAGGCCGCCACGGTCTCGTCGGTTCCCTGCGCCTCACCACCTGCCAGGATGGTGTCAAAAGAGAGGGGGATCACCCCGCCGAACTCTCTCCAGGCGCGGTCAATGACCCCCTGATGGGCAAACAGCCACTGCTTCACGGTCTCCTCGTCCGTGGACTCGTAGGGTGCGGCCGTGCAGTCGTGGACCACAGCCCCTAAGCCATCCTCCCAGATGATGCGGACCTCCCTGCCGTCGATGCCCATGGGGCCCAGCACAGGCCCGGCCTCTCCCCGGATCACCGCGTAGACATAGCGCCCCTCTCCGGGCTCCCCGGGGTCACAGGGCGTTTCCTCCGGGATCGCTTCCCGGGACGCGGCCTCCTCTGGGGAAGATGGCCGAGGCTCCGCCGGGGCCTCCACCACTGGGGACGGCACCGGGGGAACCGGTGTCTCCGGGGCCAGCGCCCCGGCAATCTCATCCCGGATCACCCGCTGCAGCTCGGGAACAAAGGACTCCCGCACAAGCCGCCGGATCTCCGGCCGGTATGCGTCAAGCAGGCTCCGGATCTCTTGCAACACTCGCTCTTTGAGGATGGGGTCCATGGGCAGAAAACCGTTGGGGTGGGTGTGGCTCAACCGGTTGAAACATGCCGTAACGATTCAGTTCAAAATTGCCTCCGGCGGCCCTGCCGGGGCCAAACATTTAGAAAGTTTGAGAAACAGGCCTTACGTCATTATTTCTTAAGGATTCGCCATAGGGTTTCAAGGTGCCCCCACCTTGTTGCCGGAGGCTCGCTTTTTAGGTATGGCCTTATGGCCCGGACCAGCGGTTCGGGTTGATCATTTTCTCCAGGACGTCGTCCACCGTTCGGCGGTGCACGTTTTTCACGGCCTCGGAGATGCCCTGCTGGGCCTTGATCTCGGCAATGGCCTCGTCCAGGTCCATCAAGGCCTGGCCCAGCCGGTCCACCTCTTCGTCCGACAGGCTCCCCCCCTCCACCCGCTTCATGGCCTGGAGCCGCAGGGCGTCCTGGATCACTTCCACCAGGGCCACCACCAGCCCCAGCACCCCGTGCTTTAAGTTGTTCTCGTCGATATCAATGGCCATGGGGATTCCCTTTGTCCGTGCCTTCCGGGGAGAACCCGCAGAGGTAGCACCCTGTGCGCTCCATGGACTCCCGAACCACAAGGCGGCCGCACCCGGGACAGGGAATTTTGTAGGCCAGGGGGGCCCGGTTGTCCCCGCCCCCCTCAGGCCCTGCCCCGCACACATAGCACCCGGTGCTGACCAGGACCTTTTTCACCACGCCCTTGCCGCAGGAAGGGCATCGGGTCCAGTACCCGCTCTGCTGCCGAAGGGCCTGCTTCGCCTTCTGCCCCTGGCGGACTTTATCCATGAGGGTCTTGAACACGGGTTACACCGAGGTGGTAAGGCCAGGGTTCGATTGCCTCGCCTTGGCGCTGATCCAGCCGCACCAGGGGCAACCGGTGGTGATGAGTTCTTCGGCGGGGAGCACCTTCTCGCATTGGGGACAATGCTCTTTGGCCGAAAGGGCCTCGTCCCAGGCCGGGGTCTGGAGCTCGGTGCCCGACGGGAACTCCAGGCCGTACTTGGCCGCGGTCTCAAAGGAGGCCAGGGCCGCCCGGATCCGGATCCCCAAGAGCTCCACCCCGGCCACGGACACGGCAATGTCCGCGTTGATCACCAGCCCCTTATCCAGAATCCGGTCCACCACATCGGCCAGGCTTCCACTGCTTTCCCGGGTCGGTTCCAGGCTCATATAATCATCCCTCCGGATCGTCGGTGTCGGTACGTTTGCGCATGCGGACCCGCCTGAACTCCGATACCTTTCCCTCGTCGTCGAGCATGGTCTCGTACACCCCCAGGATGTCCAGGCTGTCGGGAATGGCTCTTTTCTCGATGGCTTCGAGCGTCACCCGCCAGCCTTCGGCGTTGGGCTCGGCGCTCACCGTGGAATCGATCTCAAGCCCGATGAGCATGTTGAGCTCCTCGCGGGCTTTCTGAATGGCCTCGGTAAATGAAATCGCCATGGCTGTGTCCTTTTTTGTCCAGGGTTGAAGGGGTTGTTCAACCTTCGTCCATCTCTTTTTTCAAACGCCGAGCCCGGTCCAGCCGGTCCATCAGCGCCTGCTCTTTCCGGTCGAACTCCGCCTCGTCAATCTCCTCCATCTCAAACTGCATCTGGAGGTGCAAAAGCTCTTCATGGATGCCGGCTTCGTCGGTCATCTCCTGAAGCGCCGTGTCCCGCAGCTTTCCGGCCACCCACACGGTCATCTTCACAGGCGCCAGCAATATGTCGTCGAGAATCAGCACCATGGGTCTACCACCTGACCACCAGCTCGATAAAATGGTTTGGGGGGACAGGCCCCACATACTTGATCTTCATGCGCCCCTCGGTGCTCTCGTCCAGACGGTGCACCGCCTCATCAAAGGCCCTCTCCTTGTCCCGGGCCACGAGAAAGACGCTGTGGGTGATCATCCGGTCCCCGAAAGGCGGGTTTTTCTTCTGCTCCACCCAGAGCCCGTCGAAAAACGACCCGATACGCGTGTCCAGGGCCTCGCGCTTCCGGGCCAGGGCGCCTGCCACCATCTCCCCCAGCCGGATCTGCTCCTTGCGCGCCCCCCCTTTCTGCGTATTGAGCCGGTCCCTGAGCCTCTGGATCTGCCGGTTCTCTTCCACAATCTCCCGATATGCCTGGGACGGGTCGGTCCACAGCACCTTGAGACCGAGCTCCACCTTGTCCTCCACGTAGGCCAGCTTTGCCTTGAGCTCATCGTAACGCTCGGCCAGAAGCTTCGTCCGGATGGCCTCTGCCCCGTCGCCCACGGTACCAAACTTCACCGGCAGGATGGGGGTCTCGGCCATCACCTGCTCCATCACGGTCTGGTGGGCCATGGTGTTTTTCCGGTTCACCGCATACTCCGTCACCGGCGACGGGCTCACCACCGCCCCGATGTCCCGATGGCAGATGATGGACACCTGGCCCCCTTCCTCGTCAATGCCGCCAAGTTCCAGGGTCCGTTCCTCGCCCGTTGCGGCCACTGCATAGATGTATTGGCCCATAGTCACCTTTGTGTCACCCGATCAGTTCCTCGCCCAGGCGAAGGAGTTCCTCTTCTCCCCCGCGACGCTTCACCGCCTTCATGTATGCCCGGACCAGCCCGGGCGTTTTGAAAGGTTCCACGCCAATATCCGCGTCAATGTGTTGCTGCACCTGATGGGCCGCCCCCACAAAGAGAACGCCCACCTCTCCGTCTTCCAGGGTCGTGTTGATCCGATGCGCCATGAACCGGTCCCGGCGCTTCAGGAGCCCCCGTCTTTGAAACCGCGACAGGGCCAGGCGATAGAGCTTCTGCCACAGGGACCGGGCCTGCACCAGGTTCATGGTAAGTTCGTACTCCCGGCGGATCAGGGCAAGATCCTCGGTCTTCCGGATCTCCGCCCCCTGCGCCATGAGACGGGAGATGCACAGGAAGTTGGGGCTGCCCTTGGCGGCCAGTTCCCGCACCACCGCATCGCCGATCTCGCCGGCCTCCACCATGCCGTCCTGATAGATCTTAAGCCGGTGGGCATCCTCGGCTCCCAGGCGCTGCTCCACCCCTCCCCAGAAGGCCGCCACCACCGCTTCGTGGCGTGCAAGCCGGTCCGGTCCGTAAAGTTTTTCCCGCATGAGCCGGATCTTTTCGGCGGCCGCCCCCAAGTCGGGGTCGGAATGGATCATGGGCACCAGGATCAGCTCTCTCATGGCCCCCCCCTGCCGGTTTGATCCGACCGTTGAACCGTCAGCCACCGGCTCTCACCGCCCTTTGCAAAGGAGACCGGCCCCTCCCCGCACAACGCCAGGAGCAGCCGGTACGATTTGCTCACGTCCTCAAACCGGCCTGCCTCAAGATCTCCGTGGGAGCTGCTGTCCGGATGGCAATCCCGGACCATGAGCCGGTAAGCCTCCCGGATATCCGACGGGGTCACGCGCTCGGGAAGGGAGAGGCACCTTCGGGCCCCGTCGATCTCGGCAAAGTCCACCTGCTGGACGGACAGGGTGTAAAAGCTGTTGCAGGGAAGGGGCCCGATGAGGCGAAAGTCGACCCGGTCTTCAAGGCGCCGATCCAGATCGGTGAGGGCCTCTTCAAACCGGGGCGTCTCCTTCTCCTCCACCAGGGCAGCCAGGCTGACAATGACGGCATCGTCCCGCACTTCAAGGGGGGCAAGAGCCGCCGAAGCCCCTTTGAGCCCCTCGACGATGGCCTCGGCATACCCTTTACGTTTCTGCTCCAGCTCCGCCTTGACCATCTTGCCCAGGGTCATCCGGGCCTTCTGCCGGTCAGCCTCGGAGGCCAGCACCGCTTCGCGCCGGAAATGGGCCACGGCCTCGGAGGTGCCAATCTCCCTGAGCTCCCGCTCAAAATCACTGAAACGGGCCACCACATCCAGCTCCGTCTTGCCGCAGGCCGTTTCAAAGGCCGCCAGGATCCGGGAGCGGCCGTTGGCCAGCAGGGCCTCCACCTCAGAGCCCCGCCCCAAAACCGTACCGAACTTCAAGGGGATCACCGGCCCCCGGACCATCATCCCTTCAAGGACCCGCTGGTGCTCGGCCACGTACTTCAAAAGGGTGTCCCGGGGCAGCCTCGGAAAGTCCACGGGGGCCACCTCGCTTGCAGCCACGGCAAGGCCCGGACCGCCTTTGAGGACCACCTCCCCGTTGTCCAGCCCGAAGGGCCCCAGGCGCAAGGGGGCATCCGCGGTCATGAAGCCGTAAAGGTAGAGTGCGTTACCGTCCATCGCCCCGATCCCTCTGACGCGTTTCCACGGCCTCTTCAAAATGGCCCATGGTGATCTCAAACCGCTCCGTCTCATTCTCCCCGGAGGCAATAAAGGCACGGATGGCAGCCATGGCCGCGGCCTTGCAGATGAACTCAATGTCGGCCCCCACCATGCCCTCGGTGGCCGCCACCAGGGCGTTGAGATCAATGCCGTCCGCCAGGGGCTTGCCCTTGGTATGCACGGAAAAAATCTCGCGGCGCGCCCCCCCGTCCGGAGGGGGCAGCTCCAGGTGGAAATCGAAACGGCCGGAACGAAGCAGGGCCGCGTCAATGAGGTCAACGCGATTGGTGGCCGCCAGCACCGCAATGCCGTTGAGCTCCTCAATGCCGTCCATTTCCGTCAGGAACTGGCTGATCACCCGGTCGGTGACGGCCGAAGACCCGTGCATGCCTCGCTGGGGCACCAGGCTGTCGATCTCATCCACAAACACAATGCAGGGAGAGGCCAGGCGGGCCTTGCGGAAGATCTCCCGCACCCCCTTTTCACTGTCCCCCACCCACTTGGAGAGGAGCTCCGGGCCCTTGACGGGAGTGACCGACCCGGACTCCGAGGCCACGGCCTTGGCCAAAAGGGTCTTGCCCGTTCCGGGGGGGCCATGGAGCAAAATCCCCCGGGCAGGGGAGGTATTTGCCCGCTCGAACAGAGGGGCATAGGCCAGGGGCCATTCAATGGTCTCTTTGAGCAGGGATTTTACCCCGTCCAACCCGCCCACATCCCCCCAGGTGACGTTGGGCACCTCGGTGAAGACTTCCCGGATGGCCGAGGGCTCGATGCCTTTCATGGCCTCGGTGAAATCGCCCATGGTCACCTGCAGGTTCAGCAGGGTATCCATGGGAATATCCTCCAACTCAAAGTCGATGCGGGGAAAGATGTTGCGAAGGGAGGCCATGGCCGCCTCCCGGCAGAGGGCCTCCAGGTCGGCCCCCACGTAGCCGTGGGTGATCTCAGAGACTTTTGCAAGGTCCACGTCGTTGGCCAGGGGCATCCCCTGGGTGTAGATGGTGAGGATCTCCAGGCGGCCGTTGCGGTCCGGAATGCTGATCTCGATTTCGCGGTCGAAACGTCCGGGGCGCCTTAAGGCGGGATCGATGACATTGGGGATGTTGGTGGCGCCGATGACCATCACCTGCCCCCTGGAGGAGAGCCCGTCCATGAGGGTCAGAAGCTGGGCCACCACCCGTTTTTCCACCTGCTTTTCCCCGCCCATCTCCTCCCGCTTGGGGGCGATGGCGTCGATCTCATCAAGAAAAATGATGCTGGGGGCACGGGCCGAAGCCTCGTCAAAGATGCGCCTCAGGTTGGCCTCGCTCTCCCCGTAGAGCTTGTTCATGATCTCCGGCCCGCTCAGGTGGCTGAAGAAGGCATCGGTCTCGTTGGCCACGGCCCGGGCGATCATGGTCTTGCCGCAGCCGGGGGGACCGTGCAGGAGCACCCCCTTGGGGGGGTCGATGCCCAATCGGTCAAAGACCTGGGGGTACTTCAAGGGGAGCTCGATCATCTCCCGGATCCGCCGGATCTCCTTGCCCAGGCCCCCCACGTCTTCGTAGGAGACCCGGGCCGACTTCACCTCTCCCTTCTCCCGGGGCTCCTGGATCACCACCGCCGTCTCGGGACGGATAATGACCACCCCGTCGGGCTTGGTTCCCGTCACCTGAAAGTCCCGGGTCTGGGCCCCGAAAAGCTTGGCCCGCACCGTGTCCCCCGTCACAAGGGGGATGCCCTCCAGAAGGCTCCCGATGTAGGTGGAGTCGTAGGAACGCAGGGGCGTCAAAGGGCTCACCGTCAGTTTCTGGGCGGGCTTGCAGCCACAGGGCGCAATGCTGACCTTCTCGTCCAGGCCCACCTGGGCGTTGTCCCGGGCGATGCCGTCCAGGCACACCCATCCCTGGCCGCGGTCCTCCATAAAGGCCGGCATCACCTTGGCCACGGTGGTTCGTTTGCCCTTGATCTCGACGATATCGCCCACCTCCACGCCGATGCCGGGAAAATCCGCAGGATCGAACCGCACGATGCCGCGGCCCACATCCTTGGACTCCGC
Organism: Desulfoluna sp. CYM3A; assembly: GCF_056829965.1. Lineage (NCBI taxonomy): Bacteria > Pseudomonadati > Thermodesulfobacteriota > Desulfobacteria > Desulfobacterales > Desulfolunaceae > Desulfoluna > Desulfoluna sp. CYM3A. The sequence continues at coordinate 6,252,594 of NZ_CP186556.1, read as the reverse complement.
CTCCTTTACCTTCAGGGTCAGGCTTGTCTTATCCATAGGGCCTCTAATCCATGGTTAGGGTAATCTCCAGAATCCCGTTCTTGTACGTCCAGTTCATCCGGTCCTCCTGGGCCGACTCGGACAGCAGCACCTCCTTCTGGTACTCCCGGTTCTTGCCCTCGGCATGGATGGTCAGGATGTCGTCGGAAACGGACACCGAGATCTCTTCGGCCTCCACCCCCGGCATCTCCACCACCACCCGGACCTGGCCCTCCTCTTCAAAAAGGTCCGCAATGGGTTCGCGCACCTCCTCCACCACGGGCCCCTTGGGACTCTTTTTGATGTTGCCGAAGGACTGCACAACGGGGCTGCCGTCCTGCAGGGTCCGCACGTTGATGCCGTAGACCCCCCGAATGTCCTTGAGCCCCTTGATCTTGTCCAGGCTGCTCAGGTCAAACTCTCCGGTTCGCTTCTGGCCCTCGCCGGTCTCGGCCAGCTTGGCGGCGGCGTCGATGAGGTTGCCGAGTCCTTTCAAGAGCCCCCCGAAACCGAAATCTCCGTGGGCTTCCATCTTCCTGTCGGATCTTTCCTTGTCGCTCATTGCCTACCCCCGTGCCTTGCTGATGGTGCCTGATGACTCCCCGCTCCGTCTGCCGGGGCGACCATCACGCTTTGATTTCAATGTTGACGAAATGAAAGGGAGGCGCCGGGCCCACGTAGGCAAAGGCATAACGCCCCTCGTTTGCCTCGGCCAGCTCCTCCACCACATAGTCGAACTCCCGTTCCCGGGTCCGATCGATGAGGCAGGCCACGTTGCACACCATGGCCCCGGCCTGGGGCTCCTTGGCTTTGACGTCCACGGAGATACGCCGCAGGCGGTTCACCAGGGGCCAGCTCTCATCGGCTTTCTTCACGGCCAGGGCCTTCTCAACGGCCTTTCCCAGGGCCTCCTTGATCCCGGCATCGTCCCCTCCCCTGCCCCCAAGCTTATGTTTCAACTCTTTCACGGACGCATCGTCCCGATCGATCTCCTGAAACACCCCGGGCATCCCTTTCCAGTACGCCTTGATCCCCATCTCAATCTTGTTGTCCATGTCCCTGAGCAACCCCTTGAACTCGGCGTAGCGGTTTCGCAGAAGGGTCCGGATCTCTTCGGTGCTTTCGGCAATGGTGCAGAAGCGCACCGGCAAAATGGTGTACTCCTTCATCACCGCCTCGATCACCTTCTCATGGTGGGTCAGGTTCTCCCGGCTGATGACGTAGCGGGTCATGGGGGTGTTGCTGATCACCGCGCTGATGTCCTTGTACCCGATGGTGGTGACAACATCCTCCCGCCCCCCGATGCCCCTGGGCCCGAAGTTCCTGCCGTCGTTTTCACCCATGATGCAGTACACGTATTTGCCGTCCTGTCTCATGCCTCACCCCATATAGGAAGCGCAGATGGTGACCCGTCAGTACCCCAGTGGCATGGTCCGGATTCCGCTCTCGGGCCCCTGCTTTTCCGTCTGCTCCTCGTCCATCTGGTCCATCTCCTCCTCCACCCCGCTTCTCACCTCATGAATCTTGGCATCCAGGGCCGCCAGCTCGGCCTCGATCTCATTTATGCGTCGCAGCAGGTTGGCCCGTTCCTGCCGCAAACGGGTCCGGTGCTTGTCCAGCAGTAAAAAAAACATCTCAAGGTAACCCGACTGCACGGTGAAACTTGGCCGCGATGTTGTGCTTGATGGGGGTCCGCATGTTGCCGTAACTTCGGCGGTAGATGTCTTTTCCGTGCCGATGTTTTGCCATCACCCTCTCCCCTTGCCTTTGGCTTTGCCGTTGCAGTGCTTGTCGATGAGCTTGAAGAGTTCTTTGGTCACCTTCTCCTTGGTGGCCCGGCTTCCGATGCGGGTGGTCTCCGATGAGAGAATGTCCACACAGATCTGACGAAACGTTGAATCGTCCTTGTCCACGGAGGCCCCCAACACCCTGGCGGTCTTGGCGATCATCTGGCAACCCCGGATGGTGGGGGCAAACTCGAACACCTCCGAGTCCCGCAGGCCCCGGACAATGCCCACGATCTTTTTGGAGTCATCGTAGGAGACCCCCGAGCGGGAATGGACAATGCCCACCTCGGTCTCCTCGTCAAAGTAGTCAAGATCCAGGGTCACCATGCGATCCCGCAGGGCGTCCTGGCTGCGATGGACGCCTGCGTACTCTTCGGGGTTGCTGGTGAAAATCGCCGTAAAATCGGGGTGCACCTTGACGTAGTTGCTGTCCCCGTTGCCCGTGGTGGGAATGTCCAGCATCCGCTCCTGGAGCACGGAGAGCAGCACGTTGTTGGCCTCGGGGCGGGATCGGGTGAACTCGTCGTAAATCAGGGTAAACCCGTATTTGCAGGCCACGGTCAGGCGGTTGTCCACCCACTGCTTGCTCATGTTCTCCTCGGTTTTCAGCACCGAATGGATGAAGTTGTCCCGGACCTTGCTGATTCTGTATCCGTTTTCGCTGCCGATGAGGTTTGAAGTGGAGAACTCCTCGTCCCCGTGGATCAGGATCAGGGGGCGTTCCAGCTTGGCGGCGATGTGAATGGCCAGGGTGGTCTTTCCGGTGCCGGAAATGCCCCGAAGGTGAACGGGAAACCCTGCGGTGATGTACCCCAGGGCCCGGTCCGCCACACCTTTGATGTAGGGCGTCTCCACAAAATCGGACATGGAACGGGGCTCAAGGACGGTGGTGGGGTGAGCTATGGACATGGCACTCTCCTTTGCACAGGCACCACCTCATGGGGATGACGATGGCGCACAAAATTGAATTCTCGCCATCACTCGGAAACGTAGAGGGCCCCCTCTTTCCGGATCGTTCCGGCATCCTGAAGGTCTCGCATGATGGGAATGAGCATCCGCCACTGCCCGATGCCAAGGATCTCTGCGATCTGGGTCATCTTCAGCCCGTCCGGATGGGCCGAAAGGGTCTCAGTGATCTCGGCCTTAAGCCGGCCCAGGTCTCCGGTCTCTCCCTCGGCGGCCGCTGAAGAGGCCCCCGCCCCATCTGCCTGTGTCCCGCCCTTCGTTTTGCCTTTGCCCTGGCTCTCCCGGGCATGCCGCTCTAACACCGAGGTAATTTTGGTCAAGACCCCCTGCCAGGCAGCGGCCACCTCCTGGTGCTCCGTTCGCACCGTGTCCAGAAAGTCCTGCACACCGGCCTTTCGCTCCTCTTCAAAAGCCTTCAAGCCTGATTTGCGGGCACGCTCCATGGCTTCCCGGGTCTTGGCAAGCCCTCCGAGAAAAGAGCGGATCTCTCCCCGCATGGTGCCCACATCGTCCCGCCTGCTCTTGATCTCCTGGACGCGGCGGGTCAAGTCCTTTTTGGACTGGGACCCAAAGGCCTTGGCAAACTCGGCCAATTCCGACTTCAGGCTCTCGCCCATGGCCCGGTGCGCCCCCTCCAGGCCCTCCAGAAAACTGCGGGTCTCGGCCTCCATCTGCCGCATGTCCGCCCGGAGGGCATCGATCTGCGCCATGCGATCCTGAGACGCATCCTCTGCCCCTTTCTGGCGCTTCTGGTCCTTCTCCCCGAGCTCATCGGTGAACTGCTTCAACCCCGCCTTCAGATCCTGCCCCATTTCAAACCGATGTTCTGCCAGGGATCCGAGCAGCTCTGCCGTCCCCTTTTTGATGTCGGAAAACTCCTGCTGCATTTTTTCCCTGAAGAGATATCGCAATTCGTAAGCCTGTGCGATCTCCTCCCCCAACCGATTGAAATCCTGGGTTGTTGACATGATACCCTCTCCATGGACTGCCGACCCAAAGGACACCCGTTGCTCAGCGTCCCTTGCGCGTGTTGTTAAATACTTCCGACCGCACCGGCATTACGCCGCCCGGCACAGACCGGGGCTCCTCCCATCAACTGCTCAGACGGGCCACCTGCTGCCACTGCCCCTGGACGCGGCATCGCATCCGGTCAAAGTCGTCCAGAAAGGCAAAAAGCGTCTGGTTTGTCTCGCTCTGCTGTGCCCTGATCGCCTTGAGCATGGTCTTCAGGTCCTTCACCTTCACCTCGCCCCCCTTGTCCAGGAGCTTGCGCAGGCCGATTTTAAGTTCCACCTGCTCCACCTGAAACCGCTTCAAGATGCCGATCACCTCCAGTTCCCGTTCTTTCTGCCGGGACAGAATCTCTTCGCGGATGAACTCCACATCCTCAAGGGGGGTTGCGCACCCGTTGCTGATGATGTGACGCAACCGCTCGATCACCTCCTCTTCTTCCGTTCGAAACCGAATCAGGTGACCTGCGGCCTCTGTTTCGATCCGATGGTGCCGGTCCAGGACATCCCCCACCATGGCATCAAAATCCTTGCGCCTCAGGCTGCGGGAGGAGGCCAGGTTGGACCGGACCTCGGCCACCATGGCGGCCAGGTCGGACCGGTAGGTCACCAGCACCTCGTGGGCCTGTGCCATCAAGGCACACACTGTCTTGACGCGCCCTTCATAGGAATCGATGATGCTCTCCGCCAGTTGCCTCAACTCCTCACCGGTGCCCATGCGCCCACCTTTTTCCATGATCTTATGTTCAAAAACCGTCAATAAATCGGACAATAACCAGAATGGTTTGGCTCCGCGGGGTATTGTCGGATTGATTGACGGTTTTTTTAAATGGCGCCGTCCCTTTTTTGGGGGGCCTTTTGCAGCCGCCCGGGGATCGGTCCCATCCATTGCCATCAACACCCGAGATACCAGATATGCTTAAGGTTCGCGTCGTGATCAAAGGGGCGCTGAAAGGCGCCTTCGATGCCCTCAAGGATACCTGCCGATCTCACCTCCGCGTTGATGTTAGGCTGTTGTGGTCGCCGTTGCCGTCAGGCCAACGGCCTCGGCATACTTGAGGTAGGTGTCCACACCGGCAAGAACGACCCGGGCCTCCACTGCCAACAGCTCGATACCCACCAGGGAAACCCTGGCCCAGGCATCCACGACCACACCCTTGTCAAGGATCCGGTCCACAACTTCCACAAGGCTTGACGATGCATTGGTTTTTTCAACTGCCATGGCTACACTCCTTTGTCGTAAGGGTAAGTAACAATGCGGTCTCATCACAAACCAACCGCCGGACTTGCCTGGAACCGCGGAAAGTTGCCCGCCGTTCCGCTGTCCAGCACCCGGCCGCCCTGCACCGGATGCTGAAATCTCGTCTTCATTAAAACCTCCCCGGAGAGTCCGGTCCCCTCGGCTCCTTAGGCCTGGTTCACGGCCTCGGGCTTCATCCCCGGCTGGCCATTGAGGGCCATACGGCACTGACCGATAAGCACATGCATGTCGAAGGGCTTTTCAAGAAACGCAAAGGCCCCTTTGCTCAAAAACCCCTCTTTCACCTCCCGGGTCCCGAACCCGGAAATGGCGATGACCGGGCGGGTGTACCCCCTCTCCCGAAGCCTTCGGAGCACACTCAGCCCGCTCATGTCCGGAAGGCGATAGTTCAAAATCACCAGCGCTGTCTCGGGGTGGCGGCCCCACTCTTCCAGAGCCTCGCCGCCGCTCAGGGCCGCCTCCACATGAAACCCTGCGGCATCAAGGATATTGGCGACCACCCAGAGCAACTCGTCCGAATCTTCCACAAGCAATATCAAGGGAGGTTTTTCATTCATTTTTCATGGCTGATATTTTTATTTTTAATTAACAAATTGTTGAATATTGGCTACGCATTACATCAAGTTAATGCAACTTGCGTACCACCACCCGCCATCACGAAAAATGCCCGAAAATCAGGGTTTCGGGCATTCTGCCCCCCGTTCGGGGAAGGGCACCCGCACCCCACACCGACACCCCCGGTTTCACGGCAACGGAAACAGCCCGGAACCCATTGCCGGAAAACCCATACAAAAAGGCCTTTTGTTCACAGGGGTTACACCCTGCACCCGCCCCGCGCGCAATCTGTGGCAGGCCTGACTCTCATGGGGCACCGGTGCCATAACACGATGGGATCGGATGATGCGGATGAGTATCCGTAGAAAGAAGTAAAAAAACAGATGTGAAAAGGAGATATGGTGACAGAACAGGTGAGGTTAATGGCCCGTACCGCCCAAGCCATGGGATTTGAGTTTGCGATATAGGGTTTTGTAATCGATCTTCAACCGGCGTGCAGCCTCTCGCTTGTTGCCCCGGCTCTGTTTTAAGGTTTCCCGGATGATCTCTTTCTCCCAGAGGCCCGAGACATGCTTGATGGCATCGGTGAGGGAGCGGCCCCCCAGGCTTGTGGCCGGAACCGGGAACGCGGCAGGGGCCATCACCTCGTCTTCGGCATGAAGCGCCAGGCACCCCGGTTCGATGAGCTGCCCTTCGCAGATCAGGGACGCCTGGCGTACAATGTTCTTTAATTCGCGGACATTGCCGGGCCAGTCATGGGCAAGCAGGGCCTCCATGGCCTCGTCGGAAAACCCCATGACCTGCCTGCCGTAGGAGCGTTTGCGGTTGCGGTTGAAAAACCGTTTCGCAAGATAGGGGATGTCCTCCTTGCGCTCCCTCAAAGCCGGGACCCGGATGTAAAACTCCTTTAACCGGTAATACAGGTCTGAACGGAAGCGCTCGCTGTGACGGTCCTGGTCCAGGGCCTGGTTGGTGGCCGCCACAATCCGTATCTGAACTGGCTGGGCCCGCTTGGCTCCCAGCCTCTGCACGCAGCGCTCCTGCACCGTTCTGAGCAGCTTCTGCTGGGCCCCGTAGGGGAGGCACCCCACCTCGTCCAAGAACAGGGTGCCGTCCTGGGCCAGCTCGAAAAAACCCGGCTTGTTCTCCTGGGCACCGGTAAAGGCCCCCTTCATGTACCCGAAGAGCTCGCTTTCGATGAGGGTCTCCGGGATGGCGCCGCAGTTCACCGCCACAAAAGGTCCCTCTTTCATGGGGCTCAGGGCATGGATGGTCTGTGCCACCAGCTCCTTGCCCACCCCGCTCTCCCCTTCGATGAGCACCGTCAAATCGCTGGCCGCTACCTTCTCCACCTTCCAGGCCAGGGTCTGTACCGCATGGCTCCGCCCCATGGTCTCAAACAGGGGGTTCTCCCCGACGCACCGCCCGGCCCCGGGCAGGTTACGGTTTAAAATATCCGCGTGCTGCAGCGCCTCCTCAATGAGGTAAAGCAGGTCGTTGTTGTTGACCGGCTTGGTCACGTAGTCGCGGACCCCGATCTTCATGGCCTTCACCGCGGTTTTCACCTCGGAGTAAGCGGTCACCATAATAATGGGAAGGGAGGGGTACTGCCGATACAGGCACTCGGCAACGGCTATGCCGTCTTGTCCGGGCATCCTCTGGTCGAGAAGCACCAGGTCCGCCATGTCGTCGTTTAACAGCTTCAGGGCATCGTCCCCGTTGGGGGCCTGCCTCACGTCGTACCGCGCAAGGGAAAGCACATTGGAGATGGCCCAGCGAAAGTCCTGGTCATCGTCCACCACCATGATCTTTTTCTGCATCGCCTCTGTGGGGTTGTTCATCCAGCCTCCCAGTCTCCGTTCCTGTTACGGTTTCCCGATGGGCAGCAAAATGGACATATCGGTGCCGTGCCGAGCGTCTCCGCTGATGCGTATCTGCCCGCCATGCTGTTTGATGATGGCATGGGAAATGCTCAGCCCCAGGCCTGTGCCGTTGTCTTTGGTGGTAAAAAACGGATCGAACACCTGCTCCCGATACTCCTCGGGAATCCCCGGCCCGTTGTCGATGACGTTGACCTCCACCATGTTTGCCGTTTTCACATGCCGCGTGGTGAGGGTCACCCGCCCCTGGTGCGCCACGGCCTGAAACGCGTTCAGGGTAATGTTCAAAAAAACCTGCTCCAGCTTTTCCCTGTCCCCCACGATCCGCGGCAGGTTGGGATCTGCCTTGAGGCAGGTCTGAATCCTCCCCTGACCGGCCTCAAGGCGGGCCATCTTCACCACATGGGCCAGAAGCGCGTTCACGCTCAGCCGTTTCCAGTCCAGGTTGGACGGCTTGGCAAAGGAGAGCAGCTCTTCAATCAGGCGGCTTGCCTTCTGGCTGTTGCGATAGATCACCTTCAGGTTCTCCGCCAGCGGCCTTTCGATGGTGAGATTTTCGATGCTGAACTGGGCACAGGAGCTGATCACCGCCAGGGGGTTTCGCAGCTCGTGGGCAAGCCCGGCGGACAGGTGTCCCAGGGCAAGGAGCTTCAGGGACTGACGCTTGAACTCTTCGGTGCGGCTCTTTTCCGCCAGGGCCACGCAGGCCCCCATGAGCCCTGAGGGCCCCCGGCCCGATGATTGAAAGAGGCTGATGGCCGCCTCCACGGGAAAGACGGTGCCGTTTTTCTTCACCGCCGTCATCTCCCGAATCGCCTCTCCCGTGGGCCCAACCCCACTGCGCCACTTGCCAAGCCCCCCCTTGAGGATAAAAAACCGATCCAGCTTTGCCCCCAGCACCTCCTGTGTCTCCCCATACCCCCACAGCCTCAGAAAAGCGGGGTTGACGTCAAACACGGTCCCTTGGGAATCGGCGAAAAAGACCGCATTGAGGGAGTGGGCCAGGGCATGCTCCTTTATCCTCAGGGCGCAGGCCAGGCGATGGCACTCCAGTACCTTTTCCTTGAGCATGTCTCGCTGGTCAGGTCGTTTCATGGCACGCCTGTTCATCATAGGTCGGATAAGGCGGGGATATGGTCTTCCTGTGCCCATGCAAGGGGTGTGGCACGGAAAAGAACCCGCGACCACAGCCCGTCTACCGGGGTGGGTGATGGTCTTCGTTGAGTCGGAGAGAAAGCAGGTCACGATACGGGCAAAGGAGCCAGGATGGACGCGGTGTTTCAGGTTTGGGGCCAACGGGCAGGATCACGGCCATGGGCCACCAAAATAACCACCGCAGCAAATTGCTTTACATTACACCAAAAACAGCTATAATGTCAATTATTTATACGACAAAACCCCATAGTATCCCACGCACCGCCGGATGCCCGCACGCCTCCGACCTCTCCTTGACAGCCTTTGCACCCCCGATCTATAGAATAGCCATCCCTGAACGCAGGTTCAGGCTCCAAGGGCAAGGGAGGGTGCCGCGTCCCCTGAACGGAGGAGGCCCCCCGTTGCAGGCTCCCGACAAGCCTACCATACCGCCCGAACGGCTCCCCGGGCCCCGTGGGAAGCCCTCACAACCCGAGACGTGACCATGAAACAACTTTTCTTCACCCTTATGGCCCTCATACTGCTCGCTGCCCCCACGTCAGCCCGGGCCAAGGCCCCCGTGTCCTCCCGGCCCTCCCAGGCAGCCGTGGCACAAAAAGATACGGGGAACCGCCACTTCAAGGCCGGTCGCTACATGGAGGCCGTCGCCAGCTACACACAGGCCATCAAAGCCTCCCCAGACTATTTTGAAGCGTATTACAACCGGGGGCTGGCCTGGCACAGCCTGAAACTTTTTTACAAGGCCATCGTGGACTTCGACCGCGCCCTGGAACTCCGGCACAACGACCCGGACGTTCTCTACTCCCGGGGGCTTGCCTACGAAAAGACCGGCCAGTTCGGACTGGCCCTTTCCGATATGCAAAGCGCCGCCGGCAAAAAGAACAGGCTGGCAAAAGACCACTTGAAGGACGGTGAACTCAAGCGCAAAGCCGGTTCCATGTCCCGGAAGGACAAGGCCATCGAGCTCCTGGCCGAGGGGATCTCGGGGACGGCGGGCGCCCGGACCACCCGCACCACCCTGACCCACAATCTGTATGGCGGTAAAACCACCACCACGGTATTTTCCAAGGGAGATCCCCTCTACGACGGCCCGGAGGGCATCTTCAAGCAACTCAACCACTTCAACGAAACCGGCGTTCTCAGGCGCAGCGACACCTTTCACCACGCCCTGTTCAGCACAAAAAACAACCGAAACAAAACCATCACCCACTTCAACGCCCAGGGGGACTACACCCTCATGGAGTATCACCTCACCGGCAAAAAACTGGGCAACGTGGAGCTCTTCTACTACGGAGAGAAGGGCGACCTCATCAGGTCCGAAACCGTCTCCCTCGCCAGGTATCACGCCATGGAGCTCAACACCCCGTGACCCGAAGCTGTCCACGCCTTGCGCATGAAATATCTCGGGCAAGGCGCCTAAACGATAAAAGCCCGATCCGCATGATGCGGGTCGGGCTTTATGTGTCCGAAGCGAAGATATCTTTCGACCCCATGGGGCCCATGGCAACCGGGATCAGGGCCGTGCGGCAAGCCCCTCGGCGATCTCTTCGGCCACCTTGTCCGCGGCCGCCGCAGGGTCGGCAGCGTCCCGTATGGGCCGCCCGATGACAAGGTAGTCGGACCCGCCCGCCATGGCGGCGGCAGGGGTCATCACGCGCTTCTGGTCGTCCGCGCCCGTGCCTTCCCAGGCCGGGCGAATGCCCGGTGTCACCGTGTAAAACCCGTCGCCCGCGGCATCGCGAATCACGCCAGCCTCATGGCCGGAGCAGACCACGCCAGCACACCCGCAGGTGTGGGCCATCACCGCACGCTTGACCACGAGCTGCCTCATGTCGTCGGCATACTGGGGCAGAAAACCTGACTTGCGGATGTCCTCGGCCCCCACGCTGGTGAGCACCGTGACCCCCAAAATCCCCACCTTGCCCTGGCTGCCGGCCACCGCGCCTCTGAGCATGGCCTCGGACTCCCCGCAGTGCACCGTCAGAAACCGCACGCCGAGATCGGCCACGCGGGCCACGGCCCGCTCCACCGTCACGGGAATGTCATGGAGCTTCAGGTCCAGGAAAATATCCGCATTCCCCGCCTTGCGGACCTTCTCCACAATGGACGGCCCGCACTCCAGGAAAAGCTCCAGCCCGATTTTAAACAACCCCACCTTGCCGGAGAGCAGGGTGGCATACGCCAGCGCCTCTTTCTCCGACGGGAGATCCAGAGGAAAAATGATTCGATCGTGGGAACCCAAGGGCGCCTCCTTACCTTCATGTTGATTGCGGTCATTGAACAATAAAAAACCACGGCTGTGTCCATGGTCACAGGGGGTATACCCTATTTCTCCCACAGGATAAAGCATCAAAATCGTTTGGCATCACCCCTCCGGCAGCCCCCCGCCGGGACCGTGGTCCGCACACCGGAGCATAGCCCTTCGAAAACAATGAAAAAACAGTGAGTTTAATGCCTTTTGGGTTGCAATACACCAAGCAAAGTGCTACCTCTTTTCTCTCAACAGCGCTTGAAAAGCCGGGAAGGGACCTTTTGCACCCACCAGGGTGAGCAACCACTCACTTTCGAGGACGCTGGCTAGTACGGTGCCCCCCTCTCCGAGCCCGATCCGGTCCTTTGCCCGAGCGCATTCCGGTTGAACAGGCACCCGACATGGCAAGGGCCTTGTTCACCACACTTGGGAACGACCCCTTGCAAGAGAGTCTCTCCGTATGACCTACTACCAGAAATATCATGTTCCGGCAGGAACGTTCCAGGTAAACGCCCGAAAACCCCTCATTCTCCAAGCGTACCTCAACTCCTGTGTCGGGGTCGCCCTCTTTGATGCCGAAGCCGGCATCGGGGGCCTCTACCACATCCTCCTGCCCGAGCCCGTCTCCCACAAATCCGAGTACAACCGGGAAAAATACGCCGCCACCGGCCTGCCCCTGTTTCTGGGAAGTCTCGTCCGCGAAGGGGCTGACATCTCCCGCCTCCAGGCCGTCATCGCCGGAGGGGCCCTGGCAGGAAAGGTCAGCAACCAGGACATCCGCCTCGACATCGGCGGGCGCACGGCCGAGGTGGTCAAAGAGGTGCTGGGCAAACACGGCATCAAGGTGGCCCTTTCTGAGACCGGCGGTTTTTTTACCTGCTGCCTCAACTTCAACCTGGAGACCTTCGACTACGAAGTGATCCCGGCACTCCTCTCCGACGAGCAGGAAGCCGATGACACCACCCACGGCCGCATCTCCCGACTGGACGACATCCAGCCCATCCCCCAGGTGGCCCTGAAGATCCTCAGGATGATCGATGAGGACATCTACGACATCCACAACCTCTCCCAGGAGGTAAGAAAAGACCAGGTGATCAGCGCCCAGGTCCTCAAATACTGCAACTCAGCCGTGTTTTGCGGGCAGGGGGGCATCGACTCCATCGACGATGCCCTGCTCATCATCGGCCAGGCCGCCCTGGCCAAAATCGTCACGGCCATGGCCGTAAAAAAACTGCTCAACAACAGCTACACCGGCTACTCCCTGGCCAAGGGCGGCCTGTACCACCATGCCATCGGCGTGGCCCTGGTGGCGGAAAAAATAGCCTCTTTAAGCGGCAAGGCCTCCCCCTTTGCCGCCTACTCTGCAGGTCTCACCCACGACCTGGGCAAGGTGGTCCTGGACCAGTTCGTCTCCGGCGCACGCCCCTTCTTTTACCGGGAGATCATGGGTGAAAACGACCTGGTGGAGACGGAGAACCGGCTCCTGAAGACCAACCACACCAAGGCCGGGCTCAAGCTGGCCAAAAAATGGGACCTGCCCGCCTCCATCGCCAACACCATCCGCTACCACCACTGCCCGTGCGAGGCCGAAGCCCACCGGGAACTGGTGACCATCATCTCCGTGGCCAACTCCCTGTTCCACATGTTCAGCGCCAGCCCCAGCCTCCATAAGGTGGACATGAACTCCCTGTCCCGCAGGCTGGAGCTTCTGGATATGTCCATCTCGGACTTCCCCGCCATCGTGGACGCCATCCCCCACCAGGTGCTTTCCGGGAGCCCGGAACTGGCCATTACCTGACCCCTTGCAACGCCCCCCTTCCCGCGGGGAAAAGCATTTGCCGAGGCAGACCTTTTGAGATACAAAGAAGGGGTTTGGCAGAACTGATGAAACCATCTCCGGCCCTGCGGGCTCCCTGTCGTCCCTGTCCCTTGAGACCCGGATACGGGAAGCCGCACCACGCCGCATCCCACTATATTTTTAGGTAGTCAAAAATGGAATTACGGGACACTCAGAAACAGCTGCTTCGCGCCCTGCCGGGTGTGGATACCCTCCTTGACGCCCTGACGGCAGAGATCCCTTCAGAAACGGTGCCCCGAAGCGTCCTCACGTCGTCGGCCCGGGAAGCCCTGGAAGCCACCCGTCGCGCCATCTTCACCGGGGCAGACCCCACCGTGGACCTGGCCTCGGTGCTCACCCTGGCCCATGAACTCATCGCAAAAAAAATGCGCCCCAACCTCACCCGGGTGGTCAACGGCACGGGCGTGGTGGTCCACACCAACCTCGGACGGTCCCTGCTGGCCGAAGAGGCCCTGGACCGCATCAAGGCCGTGGGGGACCGCTACTCCAACTTAGAGTTCAACCTGGCCACCGGAAAAAGGGGCCTGCGCTATTCCGCCGTGGAGGAGCTGATCTGCGAGATCAGCGGGGCGGAGGCGGCCATGGTGGTGAACAACAACGCAGGGGCCGTGCTCCTCTGCCTGGATACCCTGGTCAACGGCAAAGAGGCCGTGGTCTCCCGAGGGGAGCTGGTGGAGATCGGCGGGGCCTTCCGCATCCCCGATGTCATGGCCAAAAGCGGGGGCATATTAAAAGAGGTGGGCACCACCAACCGCACCCACCTCCGGGACTATGAAAACGCCGTCACCGATGAGACCGGCCTCTTTCTCAAGGTCCACACCAGCAACTACAGCATTGTGGGCTTTACATCGGCGGTCTCCGTGGCCGAGCTGGCAGCCCTGGGCAAAGAGCGGGGCATCCCCGTCATGGACGATTTGGGCAGCGGCACCTTTGTGGACTTCGGACAATACGGCCTGCCCAGCGAGCCCACCGTGCAGCAGTCGGTGAAAGCCGGGGCCGACATCGTCACCTTCAGCGGGGACAAGCTATTGGGCGGTCCCCAGGCCGGGATCATCGTGGGCAGCAAGACCCACATCGACGCCATCCGCAAGAACCCGCTGACCCGCGCCCTGCGCATCGACAAACTCACCCTGGCCGCCCTGGAGGCCACCTTGCGCCTCTACCGGGACGAAGCCGAGGCCGTGGCCAAGATCCCCACTCTGCGCATGATCACCATGGACAGGGAAGAGACGGAAACACGGGCCACGGCCCTCATGGAGGCCCTGTCAAGCCTTCCCGTCACCACCGAGACCCTGGCCCTTGCCTCCCGACCCGGCGGCGGCTCCCTGCCCCTTCTGGAGCTGCCCTCCTGCTGCGTGGGGCTCACCGTCCCCGGCATGGGGGCCAGTGCCCTGGAAAAGGCCCTGAGAGAAAACGAGCCGCCCGTCATCGGGCGCATTGAAAACGACACCTTCATCCTCGACCCCCGAACCCTGCAGGAGGGAGACATCCCCCTCATCGCAGGCGCCCTAAAGACCCTTGTGGAGGCCCGCCCATGATCACCATCATCAACGACACCCTTCAGGCCAGCATTGAGACCAAAAAGTCGGCCATCGCCGAAAACGGTGAGCGCCTGGTTAACGCTGCAACCCTCATGGCCGAAAGCCTCACCGCCGGAGGAAAGATCCTTCTCTTCGGCAACGGGGGCAGCGCCGCCGATGCCCAGCACATCGCCGCCGAGTTCGTCAACCGGTTCCAGACCGAACGGGTCCCCCTGGCCTCCATCGCCCTGACCACGGACTCCTCCATCCTCACCAGCATCGGCAACGACTACAGCTTTGAGGAGATCTTCTCCAAGCAGGTCACCGCCCTGGGACAGATCAACGACGTGGCCATCGGCATCAGCACCAGCGGCAACTCACCCAACGTGGTCAAGGCCCTTGAAGCCGCCGAAAAAAAAGGCATGCACACCATTGCATTCACCGGCAAAGGGGGGCGCGCCGCCGACATGGCCGACATCGCCCTGACCGTGCCCGTGGGGGTCACCGCGCGCATCCAGGAGAGCCACATCCTCATGGGCCACATCCTCTGCGACCTGGTGGACCGGATCCTCTTTCCCGAAAATTTTTAACGACACCGTTTGCCATCCTGCCCCAGGGTGCTTATTGTGTGTCGTACCCGAAAAACCCTGAACTTAAGGACAGGCCCGTCCGATGCGTCTAAACGCCCGGCCTGAGGGGCCATAACCCGAATAACCATGAGGTGAGACCATGCCCATTTATGAATACAAGTGCGGTGCGTGCAGCCACGAGTTCGAGTACCTCGTCATGGGAGGAAAAGACCCGGAGAGCTGCCCCAAATGCGGCGACAAAAACGTTGCCAAACTGATGTCCCGCTGCGGATTCGTCAGCAAGGGAGCCGGGGGTGAAATCTCCTCCTCATCGGCTTCCGGCTCTTCCTGTACCGGCTGCACAGCCACAAGTTGCGCGGGGTGCGGTTCCTGATGGAAAATAAAATTGTCATCGGCACCCGGGGGAGCCAGCTGGCCCTCTGGCAGGCCAACTGGGTCAAATCTGAACTGGAACGACTCCACACAGGGGTCACCTGCGAGCTCCTCGTCATCAAAACCAAAGGGGACAAAATCCTCGACGTGCCCCTGGCCAAGGTGGGGGGCAAGGGCCTTTTTGTCAAAGAGATCGAAGAGGCCCTTTTGGACGGCCGCATCGACATGGCCGTCCACAGCATGAAGGACATGCCCGCAGACCTCCCCGAGGGCCTCAAGATCGGTGCCATCCCCGAACGCGAAGACCCCAGGGACGCCCTCATCTCCAAAAACGGCCTCACCTTCGAGAACCTGCCCCAAGGCGCCCGCGTGGGCACCAGCAGCCTCAGGCGCTCGGCACAGCTCCTTGCCAAGCGCCCCGATCTTCAGATCGAGACCCTGCGCGGCAACATCGACACCCGCCTTCGGAAAGTGACGGAAGGCGACCTGGACGCCATTATCCTGGCAGCCGCAGGCCTCAAGCGCCTGGGGCTCGGTGAGCACATCACCGAATGCCTGGCACCGGAGCTCATGCTCCCGGCCGTGGGCCAGGGCGCCCTGTGCATCGAATCCCGGGAACAGGACGACCGCATCGACGCGGCCCTTGCCCCCTTGAACCACATGCCCACACGGGTCACGGTCCTTGCCGAGCGCGCCTTTTTGAACACCCTGGAAGGAAGCTGCCAGATCCCTGTGGGCGCCTTTGCCGAAACCGACGGCAAAGACGTCACCATCCGCGGCCTGGTGGCCGAAGTGGACGGATCCCGCATCCTCATGGAACAAGAGACCGCCGAAAATGCTCAAGGCCAAGCCCTGGGCGTCACCGTGGCAGAGCGCCTCAAAGAGGCCGGCGCAGCAGATATCCTTACGAGACTCCTGGAGAACCAAGCATGAGCAAGACATACGGAACCGTCTATCTGGTGGGCGCAGGACCCGGAGACCCCGGCCTGATCACGGTCAAGGGCCGAGAGTGCATCGAAAAAGCCGACGTCCTGGTCTACGACTACTTGGCCGCCCCCTCCCACCTGGCCCACGCCAAAAAAGATGCGGAAATCATCTACGTGGGCAAAAAGGGCGGAGACCACACCCTGAGCCAGGACGGCATCAACGCCCTTCTGGTGGAAAAGGCCAAAACAGGGGCCACCGTGACCCGTCTTAAGGGAGGCGACCCCTTTATCTTCGGACGCGGCGGCGAAGAGGCCGAAGTCCTCATCAAAGAAGGCATCAACTGGGAGGTGATCCCGGGCGTGACCTCGGCCATTGCGGCCCCGGCCTACGCAGGGATTCCCCTGACCCACCGCAAGTTCACCGCCACCTTGTCCCTGGTCACCGGCCACGAAGACCCGGAGAAGGAAAACTCCAACATCGATTGGGACGCCATCTCCAAGTCGGGCACCATCGTCTTTTTCATGGGTGTGAAGAACCTGCCCAACATCGTGGAAAAGCTCAGCGCCTGCGGAAAGCCTTCGGACACCCCCGTGGCCCTGGTCCGGTGGGGCACCACCACCCGCCAGGAGACCGTTGCCGGCACCCTGTCCACCATTGTGGAAGATGTCAAAAAAGCAGGGCTCAAGTCCCCCAGCATCATCGTGGTGGGCGATGTGGTTTCCCTGCGCGACACCATGACATGGTTTGAAAACCGCCCCCTCTTCGGCAAGCGCATCGTGGTTACCCGCGCCCGCAAGCAGGCAAGCGGCCTCACCACCCGCCTCATGGAACTGGGTGCCGAGTGCCTTGAGGCCCCGGCCATCGAGATCGAGCCCATCAAAGACTCCGCAGCCGTAAACGACGCCCTGGCCACCCTCAAGGACTACGACTGGATCGTCTTTACCAGCGTCAACGGGGTCACCACCTTTTTTGACGAGCTCTTCGCAAAAGGCCTGGATGCCCGGGCCCTGGGTGGTCTTAAAACCGCCTGCATCGGCCCCTCCACCGCCGCCGAGCTGAAAAAATACGGCATCGGCACCGATGTCCTGCCCGACAGCTACGTGGCGGAATCCGTTGTGGAGGCCTTCAAGGACCAGGAGATCCAGGGCGCAAAGATCCTGCTCCCACGAGCCGAAGAAGCCCGCCCGGTCATCCCTGTGGAACTCACCAAGATGGGGGCCACAGTCAACGAAGTGGCCGTCTACCGCACAACCATGGACACCACCTCCACCGAAAAAGTGGCCGAAGCCCTCACCAACCGAGAAGTGGACATGGTGACCTTCACCAGCTCCTCCACGGTGAGAAACTTCGTCTCCATGATCCCGGACGGCGACCTCTCCCTCATGGAGAACGTCACCGTGGCCTGCATCGGCCCCGTCACCGAAGAGACCGCCAAAGAGCTGGGCCTTACCCCCCACCTCGTGGCCGACACCTTCACCATCGACGGCCTTGTGGACACCATCGTCGGTGCTGCCGAATAAAACGAGGTGAGCCACCTCGAAAGCGGATTACTGCGGCGCTGTGCCCTTCGTTCTCAAGGCACAGCGCCGCAGCTTTTCATATCCGCCTTTGCATCGAAATGCATTCAAGAAAGATGCTTAAAGCCTATCCTCCCCTTGCCACCTGAATTATTCCTGCTACAATCAACATCCGGATTTACCGTACACCACGCCGGTGGCCGCCTCCATGGGCACCCCCCGGCCATGACCCCATAATAAAAGGCTCGTTGCCATGACACACACACTCACCGACAGCTATGACCGAACCATCGACTACCTGCGTATCTCCGTCACGGACCGGTGCAACCTGCGGTGCAGTTATTGTGTGCCCCCCACCCCCTTTGCCCACATGGACCACACGGACATCCTCTCCTATGAAGAGCTGATCCGCCTTGTGCGCATCGGCATCTCCCTGGGGATTCGAAAGGTGCGCCTCACCGGGGGAGAACCCTTTGCCAGAAAAGGACTCATCGGGTTCATCCGGGAGCTTGCCGCCCTGGAAGGCCTGGAAGACCTGGCCGTGACAACCAACGGGACCCTCATTGCAGATGAGATTCAAAACCTGAAGGAGGCCGGGCTCACCCGCATCAACATCAGCCTGGACAGCCTCAAGCCCGAACGGTTTGCCCGCATCACCGGAAAAGACCTCTTTGCCGAGGTCAAAAAAAGCATCCAGGGCGCCCTGGACGCGGGCCTTGCCCCGGTGAAAATCAACACCGTGCTGCTGGACGGGACCAACGGCGACGAGCTGGAAGATTTTGCCCGCCTCACCTTCGATCACCCCGTGCACATCCGGTTCATCGAGTACATGCCCATCGGCAAAGGGTCCGGTCCCGACCACAGCGAACTCCTTGCGCCTGCCATCACCCGCCGCCTCCAAGCCCTTGGCACACTGATCCCTGTGCCAAAAAGCCCCCACGATGGCCCGGCCAGGCGCTTCAGGCTGGACGGCGCCAAAGGGGAGATCGGCCTCATCAGCCCCATGACCAACCACTTCTGCGCCACCTGCAACCGCCTGCGCCTCACCGCCGACGGCCACCTGCGCCCCTGCCTCCTCTCCGACGTCACCGTGAACCTCAAGGACGCCCTGCGAGGCTCCGCCGACGACGCCACCCTGGCCGCCCTCTTCCGCCATGCAGCCGGTATCAAAGGCAAGCGCCACGACCTTTCGGCCAATGGAGTTCAGGACATGATGTCCTCCATCGGCGGATAAAAAAACGTTACTATTCAGCTGATGCCTCCGGCGGCCCTGCCGGGGGCCAAACTTTTAAAAAGTTTGACAAACAGGTCTTAAGCAAGCCTTTCCAGGCTCCGCCGAAATAATTTCCACTTTTTCGCCATTACAAACGTTTTTTGTGGAGCTTTTTTTCAAAAAAACGACCCGCCGGAGGCAAGCTGAATAGTTACTAAATTTCACGTGCTATCTCCATGACAAGCCCACCAGAACGTGATACACCAAATCCCGGAAACATAAGGGCTTGATGAACCAACCGGAAACGCCGAACCACGATGACCTTTCCGTATGCAGCCCGCAGCACCTGAATCACCATGGCCCTGCGGTGCGTGCATGGTCTCCGGTTCCCTCGAGCCCAACGCGTATCACCTGTTTTGACCATGGAGATTTTCAATGAACATCACGACAGCACATCTCATCTGCTACTCCCCCACCCGCACCACCTTCACCACCCTGGAGCACATCGCCAAAGGGCTGGACGTGACCGAGACAAAAAGCCTGGACCTGACCCGGCCCACCGAAGCAAAGGCCCCTTCGATCGCCATTGAAGACGACATCGCCGTCATCGGAGCCCCGGTCTACTCCGGCCGCATTGCCCCGGTGGCCGTGGAACGCCTCAAAGGCATCCGCGGAAACGGCACTCCGGCCGTCGTCGTGGCTGTCTACGGCAACCGTCACTACGACAACGCCCTTTTTGAACTCAAGACCCTTGCGGAAAACGCCGGGTTCAAGGTGGTGGCAGCAGCCGCCCTCCTGGGCGAGCACACCTTCTCCACCCAGGAAAAGCCCATTGCCCAGGGCCGCCCCGATGACAAGGACAAAGCCGCTGCAGCAAGCTTCGGTGCCGACGTGGCAGACAAGCTGAAAGGACTTTCTGATCTCTCGGCCATGGCCCCCGTCACCGTCCCCGGAGAGCTCCCCGAAGGCCCCTACGGCGGCCCGGGCAACATCGCACCGGACTGGAAGGCCTCGGCCTGCGTCCTGTGCGGCCTCTGCGCCCAGGCCTGCCCCACCGGCACCATCACCGTGGACAAGACCGTCACCTTCGACCCCTCCCGCTGCACTGTCTGCTGCGCCTGCGTCAAGACCTGCCCCAAAGGGGCCCTGGCCTTCAATCAGCCCAAGATCGCCCACATCGCAGGGGTCCTTCACCAAAACTGCCGACAGCGGCGTGAACCTGAGCTCTTCCTGTAGAAGATAAAGCCTCCGGCGGCGAGGTGGAGCCTCCTCGAAAGCAGATTGCCCTTGCGCTTTTTCAGATAATTGTTCCGTTGCCTCCGGCGGGTCGCTTTTTTGAAAAAAAGCTCCGCAAAAAACTTTTCTAATACACCCGTGCGTCGTTTTGATCGCCCCCGAAGGGCGATCAAAACGACGCACGGGTTCGAAAATATCGAAATTATTTCGGCGGAGCCTGGAGCTGATGATTTAGGACCTGTTTGTCAAACTTTTTAAAAGTTTGGCCCCCAGCAGGGCCGCAGGAGGCTGTTTTTTTCCTGCGATTTTCACCATAAAAGGCACCATGGAGCCATCATGAGAGTGCATTACCTGCAACACGTCCCCTTTGAGGGCCTGGGAAGTATGGAAGCTGTTCTCACCGCGGCCGGGCACAGTTTAACCGCCACGCACCTGTACCGCGACGAGGTGTTGCCCGATCCGTCGGCCTTAGATCTTCTCATCATCATGGGCGGGCCCATGGGGGTTGGCGATGAAAGCGTCTATCCCTGGCTTGCCCCGGAAAAGCGCTTTATCAAGGCGTCCGTGGACCAGGGCAAAAAGGTCCTGGGCGTCTGCCTGGGGGCTCAGCTCCTGGCCGAGGCCTTAGGGGCCGAGGTCACGAAAAATCCCCACCGGGAGATCGGCTGGTTTCCCGTCACCCGGGACCCGGCCCTTTCCGGCACCTGCCTTGGCGACATTTTTCCTGAGCAGGCCGAGGTCTTTCACTGGCACGGGGACACCTTTTCTGTCCCCCACGGGGCCGTTGCCGTGGGCTCAAGCCAGGCGTGCAGGCACCAGGGGTTTCTCATGGGCAACCGGGTCCTGGCCCTGCAGTTTCACCTGGAGACCACCCCGGACTCTGCTGCCCGGCTCATCGAACACTGCGGACACGAGCTGGAGGCCCTTCCCTACGTGCAGAACGAGGCCGAGATGCTGGGCCAAGCGGAACGCTTTGAGGCCATCAACCGCATCATGAGGGGAATACTCCGCGCCCTGGGAGCCTGATTCGCGAATACTCCCGGTCTTCGCCCCTCAGTCCGGTCACATGCTCATTATTTTTGACCGAACCCCTTGACTTCTTTTCCTCATAAGGAGAGCATTCTTATCAACCCGGAGATCCCTTGAGGGTGTCTTCGGTCCCCCCACCTGTCCGAGCTGGTTGCCACACATCACGCATCCGTCACAGGAGACAACGATGGGTCTTTCGGAAAATCGCAAGGCTTTATTGGTGGAAGGAAACCGAAAAGAGTACGGCAGAAGTTACGCCGCCCTTTCCTGGGTGACGCCGGAGCAGGCAACCGCCGGGGAGGCCAGTCGCGACGCCCTCATGGACAAAATCCACGACCTGGGCGGAGAGATCCTCGCTTCAGGGACCAAGGTCGCTGCCCCTCCGCTCTCCCCGGGATGCCGGGCCTGCATGCAGGGGACATGGTCCTGTCTCTTTGTCAACGGCCGGTGCAACGGCAGGTGTTTTTACTGCCCCACACCCCAGGATGAGGTGGGGAGCCCCACCACCAACCACCTTGCCTTTGCCTCCCCGAATGATTACGCCGCCTACGTGGATGCATTCGGCTTCTCCGGCATGAGCATCAGCGGGGGCGAGCCCTTCCTCACCTTTGAGCGGAGCCTGGCCTATATCCGGGCCGTGCGCGAGCACCTCGGCCCGAAAATCCATATTTGGCTCTACACCAACGGCACGCGCGTGACCCGGGAAAAGTTGAAAGCCCTGGCTCAGGCGGGCCTGGACGAAATCCGCTTTGACATCGGGGCCACCAACTACGCCCTGAAGAAAACCGCCATGGCCAAAGGGATCATCCCCACCGTCACCGTGGAGATCCCCATGATCCCGGAGGAGACCTCCCGGCTGAAGGCCCTCCTGGCCCCCATGGCTGAAGCGGGCGTCTCCCACCTCAACCTCCACCAACTGCGCCTTACGCCCCACAATATCCGTCACCTGGCCCTTCGGGACTACACCTTTCTCCACGGCAGCCGGGTCACCGTGCTGGAATCGGAGCTGGGGGCCCTGGAGCTGGTACGCCATGCCCTTGAACTGGGCCTTCCCATGGGGGTCAACTACTGCTCCTTTGTCTACAAGCAGCGTTTTCAGGAGGCCGCTGCCCGAATCCGTGCCGCCGAAGCCCTGTGTGCGCCGTGGGAGGCAGTAACGGCCAACGGATACATCCGAAACTTCGCCATTGCCGGGGCCAACAACACCGTGGGTTCTCTGGAGGCAAGCCTGGCCGACGCCGGTCATGGGGGAGCCTTTACGCGCACCCCCGAGGGCCTTCACCTGCCTGCGCACCTTGCACCACACACGCCCGATAAAAACACGACCTGCCGGGTCTCCTACGAAGAGGCCGCCTTAAGCCCCATGCCTTTAGGAAGCCCCGGAGAAAAAGAGATGCATTTCGGCTCATGCATGGTTTACGCCCAGCGAAAACCCCGCAGTCCCTCGCTCATCCTTCCTAAAAACGTCTCATGCCACGACCCCATGGAGAGGATTCTCGAAGGCTGGGCCCCGGCCGCACCATTTGAGGCCATTCCCCATGGGCTCCTTTCCTACTTTTAAAAAACAGCCTCCGGCGGCCCTGCCGGAGCCGAAACTTTTGAAAAGTTTGACAAACAGGTTTCATTTTTTTGGGGCGCGTCGCAACCGTTCATAGCCCTTTTATTTTTCCGTTTTACCGACAAGTTTTTGCGGAGCTTTTTTCAAAAAGCGACCCGCCGGAGGCAACTGAATTGTTGCATGCGTTGGCCCTGGAGTGCCCTGCCAGGGGACTTGACACCCCTGGGTTCATCCCCTATGATTCGGCGCAATAACTACAATACCTTAAAAGGAGTAAAACATGAAAAAGGCGATTGTTGTAGGATGCGGCTCGTATCTGGATTCTGGCTACGGATGCCCCGGTGAATGGCGATGTCTCAAGGCAGGTGCCATGGGCGACGGCAAATTCGAAGAGCCCACCCAGATCATCGGGTTTGTGAAATGCGAATGCCCCGGACGTTCCGCAGCACCCAACGTCGGCATGACCATCAAGCTCTCCGGTGTCAAGCCCGACGCCATCTTCCTGAGCAGCTGTATGGTGGGCGCCAAGCCCGACTGCCCCTACTCCACCCCGGAAGAAAAAGCCAAGTTCATCGAAGAAAAAACCGGTGTTCCCGTCATTTTAGGCACCCACGACTACAAATAAGGGGTGTTTGAGGAGCCACACGGCAAGGCCCTTGTTCGGCCATGCTGCTTGTCCCCAGCCCCACCCGCCGCGCGCCCTTTGGCGTCGATGCCGCTTCCCGTCGGCCCTCGACATCGCCACAAGGGTGCGCCGCAGGTTCTGTATCTGCTGCCTTCCAGGCCGTCATGTTTCTTTTTACAGAAACACCTTCTCTGTGATATAACCCCATTTCAATCGACCTTTGACCTTACCCTTGGAGCGACATGATGAAAGAGGCCTACGACGAATTATTGAGCGTGCTCGCAGAGACCACCGACCTGGAAAAGGTGCGCGCCTTCCTTGACGACATCCTCACCCCCAAGGAGCGCTCGGATCTTGCCATGCGATGGCAGCTCATGGTGGAACTCCATCAGGGACAGACCCAGCGAAGCATCGCCAAACGCCACAACATCAGCCTCTGCAAGATCACCCGGGGCTCCAAGATCCTCAAGACCGAAGACTCCTTCACCGCCAACGCCCTCAAAAAACGCCACCCCAAAGAGTAGTCCACGCCTCCGGCAACTTTGCCGTCGGCCGTCGTTTGCCGACTTTTATGCGATGTGCCTGGCTTGATGCACAGGCCATGCTTTTACGCGCGCCGCCATCTCGACCGTGGAGGCAGAGCCTCCGTGCGTCATTCCAAGGCAGAGCCTGGGAACGAAAGGTCCCCTGATACAGACTCGGTATTCAACACGGGGAAGCCCGTCAGCAAATGCGCAGGGCGAGGAACGAGCCCCAAGACGTCCGATCATAGCCACTGGACGGATGAAAGGGGATAGGAGACGCGGACGGTGCGGCCCGGTTCCGGGAGCTGGTGGGGAGGGCAAGAGAGGGTAAGGGGAAATCCGGCGCCGATGAGGGTAACCCGAGCGCCTGTCCGGCCTTTTTCCAGGGCGGTTTCCCGCACCTCGGCGTCGAACCCGGCTTCGTGATCCCCCTCTTCCGCCCCCATGCGAAGGCACCGCTCGGGGATAGCGGCCACGGCATCGGCCGACGGGGGTTCGGGAAGGGCAATGGTCCCTTGCCCTGTGCCGGCAACCCACGCGCCGGAGGCAGGGTCTTTGGCAAAGGGACCGAAAAGGAGAAGGCCCATCTTTTCGGTGACACGTCGCCCCCGAAAGAAAAAGAGGACTTCGTCGCTGACGCTGTCGAGCCAGGCGCATCGTGGCTGGTGAGTAAGGTTTTTCCGGGCTGGGCGGCAAAGGCGAGGATGGCCTGATGGATAAGAAAGGAGCTTGCCGCGTCCACGCTGGCCGTGGGCTCGTCTAAGATCAGCACCTCAGGATCCAGGACCAGGCGGGCTGCAAGGGCCACCCTCTGGGCTTCGCCGATGTCGGTGTCGCCTGCGCCGTGAAACCACTGGATCAGGAGCAGCACGGGCAAGGGCCGAGCAGCCTTCTGGGCCGCGTCGGTGGTCTGTTGTTGAGGAAGGCGGTCGGCGCACAGTTGTTCAAAGACGCTGCGATCCAGCGGAAAGGGGGTCTGGGGCATGAGGGTCACGCGGTGGCGGACGGTCGGGGAAAAGGGGTGCTCTTCCCGACCTTCAAAAAGGACCCGACCTTCATCGGGTCGCTCCACAAAGGCCAGAAGGCTCAGAAGGGTGCTCTTGCCGCTGCCGTTGGGCCCGGCAATGCCCGTGACCCGGCCTGCGGGAATGGTAAACGAACACCGATCCAGGGCCCTGGACGCACCGAAACACCGGGACACCTCTTCCAGCTGATACAAAGGCGCTTGCATGCCTACCTCCTGAAAACCGACACGCTGACATTCACCACCAGGGCGATGCTGAGCAGCACCAGTCCCAGGGCGATGCCCTCGGCGAACATGCCCTTGCCCGTTTCCAGGGCAATGGCCGTGGTGATGGTGCGGGTGTGCCATTTGATGTTTCCCCCCACCATCATGGAGATCCCCACCTCGGTCATCACCCGCCCCATGGCCGTCATGGCTGCGGCCACGATGCCGTAGCGCACTTCCCACAGGGTGGTGAAGAAGAGCTGGCGCTTGTCGGCCCCCAAAGAGACCAGGGTGAGCCGCATGCCGTTGTCCAGATTGTCCAGAGTTGCCGCAGTGAGGGCGGTGATGACGGGAAGGGCCAGAATGGTCTGGCCCACGGAGATGGCGGGAATCGTGAAAAGAAGGCCCAACCCGCCCAACGGCCCCCGATTGGAGAGGAACGCATATACCAGCAAGCCGATGAAGACTGTCGGAAGGGCCAACATTGTATCCACGATGGTGCGCGCCGTTTTTTTTCCCCGGAACTCACAGTATCCGAGGAAAAACCCGGCGGGCACCCCGATGAAAAGGGACATGCCCATGGAGAGAAAGGCTGCCTTGAGGGTGGTGGTGACCGCCGAAAGGGTCTGGGGGTCTGCCTGAATCGGCAAGGCCGGACCGATAAAAACCGTCAACGAGAAAATCCACCGCCCCTCCTTGGTCCTGGCCTTATTGGGCGTTGGGGGTAAACAGCGCCATGCCCAGCAGGCGGAAATCGGCGATGAGCTTCTGGGCCCTGTCGCCTGCCATCCACGCGGAGAAGGCCTCGGCCAGCTCCTTTTGGGCATCTGGGCAGTTGCTGCTATTGAGGATCAGCACACTGTACTGATTCTTCAAAATAGCCCCGCCTTCCACGAGAACCTTCAAAGGCGGGTTGCCGCCGTTCTTGTGGCTGTACTTGATGTAGGTGCCGCGGTCGGTCATGGTGTAACCGCCGCGCTCTGCGGTGATGTTAAGAGACGCCAGCATGCCCTGGCCGGTCTGGACGTACCAGGCTTCCTTTTCGGGAAGGGGGCCGCCCGCCGCTTTCCAGAGCAGCTTCTCTTTTTTGTTGGTGCCGGAGTTGTCCCCGCGGCTCACAAAGGTCTTGCCTTTGGTGCGGATGGTGGCAAGGGCCTTTTCCACGGCCATGCCCTTGACCTTTGCCGGGTCGGCTTCGGGGCCGACGATGACAAAGTCGTTGAACATGATCTCTTTGCGGGACTCGGCGTAGCCGTCTTTGATGTACTTCTTCTCGGCAGGGGGCGCATGGACGAGGAGCACGTCCACGTCACAGTTCATGCCCAGCTTCAGGGCCTTGCCCGTTCCAACAGAGGTCCACTTGAGCTCAATGCCCGTGTCCTTGGTGAACTCCGGGGCCAGGTAGTCCAGGAGTCCGGTGTTGTCGGTGCTGGTGGTGGTGGCCATCATGAGCGCCTTGGCCTGAACACTTCCCGCCACGGCAATGGCCGCCACAAGGGCCATCATCGTGGTCATAAATCGTCTCTTCATCATGGTAAATCCCATCCCTTGTTGCATCTGGTTGTTCATGTCACGGACCGTCCGGAAACCGCATCAGCCCGCTCCCCTCAATATCGTATCCGGTTAAGCCCTGTTTCAACTCGTTGAGAGAGCTCTCCCGAAGCAGGGCCAGAAAGCCCTGAACCCTTCGATCAAAATAGAACTCACGCAGCACAAGCAGGTCGAACCGCTCCCGTCGCAGGGGGTAAAAGCCGAGACCCAGGAGATCCGCCACGGTCCGGATGCCCGGTCCGGCGTCGGCCCGGCCGGAGAGCACGGCCAGCCCCACGTCCATATGGCGGGAGACCTCCTCGCCATAGCCGTCGAGGCTCACGGCCTCAATGCCGCACGCCTTGAGTTCCCGGTCGAAAAGAAGCCGGGTGCCTGTTCCCAGGGGACGGTTGACAATGCGAATCCCGGGCGCCGAAAGGTCGGCCACACCGGAAAAATCGGTCCAGCCCGGGCGGTACACGATGCCCTGCTCCCGGTGGCAGAAGTTGATCACCACCGGCTGCCGCTCCAGCTCCCGACCGGCAAACTCAAAGTTGTAGTCCTGATCGTCGGTGGACACGAGGTGGCTGGAGGCGATATGGCACATACCGCTCTTGAGGGCCTGGATGCCCCCCATGCTGCCCACGTTGCCAAAGACCGCCAGCTCTCCCCGGCTGCTCTTGTTGTACTGTGAAAGCACCCGGTCCAGAAGCAGGTCGTTGCTCCCGGCCACCACCAGGGGGCCGCTGCCGCCGGTGTGGATATGGGCGGCATCCGGGTAGTTGATGGTGCTGTTCTCCACCCACTGCTCCACCAGGTATCGGGGGAAAAGCCACTTTCCCGTGACCTTGGACGCGGGCAGGCCCTTGTCCGAAATCAGCTGATACACCATCTTCTCGTTGACACCGAGAAAATCGGCCACCTCCCTGGTGGTTAGAAGGTCTTTTCCACGACCCCTGTTTTTCATCCATCCCCCTTGAAACAATGCATTTCAGCGTTTCAGAGTTTCCCATCCATTTCTTGTCAACTCATTTTGAAGAGACAGACCAAGAATAACCCAAAATGACCCAGAATGACAACCAGCCCCCATAGTATCCCTTTTCCGCCGGTTTTTCCAAAGCCTCATTTCGTGTTTCACGCGGCCCCGCCCCTTGCCAAAGCAAAATTTGTCTTTATCTTTTGGTGAATACACTTCGGAGTCATCCCCTTCAGCGCCCCAAAGGCCAGAAAGAATGCAGACCGACGTCCCGCAATCCGCACCGCCAGCCATTGCGGGCCAAGGTACCGGGCGCAGGGGCGATGTTTCCGAGCCCGAATATTTCATTCTCATCAAGGAGTCTTCCATGGGCAACCAGATCAAAACCACGATGCTCTTAACGGTCTTAACCCTTCTTATTGTGATGGCAGGACGTGTCATCGGCGGCCAGGCTGGCATGGTCATCGCCCTGGTCCTGGCCGGGGGCATGAACTTCTTCTCCTACTTCTACTCGGACAAGATGGTCCTGAAAATGTACAAAGCCAGGGAGGTGAGCCGAACCGAAGCGCCAAAACTCTACGCCATGGTCGAAGAGCTTGCAGGTCGCGCCGGGCTTCCCATGCCCAGGGTGTGCATCATCCCCCAGCAGGCCCCCAACGCCTTTGCCACGGGCCGCAACCCTGAACACGGGGTGGTGGCCGTCACTCAGGGCCTCCTGGACCTCATGGGGCCCGAAGAGGTCAAGGGCGTGCTGGCCCTGAGCTGGGCCACGTCGAGGCCGGGTTCGTCCTCGTGGGGACCGTGGCCGCCACCCTGGCCGGTGCCATCATGACCCTTGCGTCCATGGCCCGCTGGGCCGCCATCTTCGGCGGAGGGCGCAGTGATGAAGAAGGAGGCTCCGGCATCTTCGGCCTCATCGCCATGAGCATCATCGCCCCCATGGCCGCCGTGGCTGCTGCAGATGGCCATCTTCGGTGCCGGGATGCCTGCAGGCCAATGCAGCGGCCGCCCAGCTCACCGGCAACCCCGAAGGCCTGGCAGGCGCCCTTGAAAAACTGGGGGCCGCCTCCAGCCGCATCCCCATGGACGCGGAACCGGCAACGGCCCACATGTTCATCACCAACCCCCTGTCGGGCCGCAGCCTGGCCAACCTCTTCTCCACCCACCCTCCCATCGAAGAGCGGGTGGCCAAGCTCCGGGGCACGCGTCCCCGCCCCACGGGCGGCAGCCCCAAGGGCCCTTCCGGCCCCGCCAACCCCAGAATCCGGGGAAAGTCAACAAGAAGCCTCCAAAGCTTATTGCCCTTGCGCTTTCTCCTTCGTTCCTCAGGAAAAATCGCAAGGGCCGGCGGCCTTTTGGGGCGGTGTCATCAAAAACACCCCGGTGACCGATACAATGACGCAGGCCGGGCTCGCCATTCACCACTCACCATTCACTACACCCTATTCACCATCCCCTACTCCCCGTTTGCGTCCCCCTCCAAGATTTTATAAAATCCTTTCAAATTCCTGTTTTATCCCTCCCTGATTTGGTGTATACAAAGCTGCCTCCCCATGGAACATCTGTCGTTTTCCAAACCCGGGGAGCTGTTTGCCCGGCTGCCGGAGCCCGAAGTATCCCGGCGTGCCCATGCGTAGTATTCTGAATCAAGGAAGCAAGCCCCGTGGACCTCTCTTTATTCATCAACGACGCCCTGAAGATCTTCTTTATCTTCACCCCCTTTTTCGTTCTCTCCGCCTTCATCTCCATGACTCAGGAGATGGAAGAGAAGGAGAAAAAATGCCTGGCCCTGCGGGTGACCTTCGGCATCATCGTCATCTCTTTCTGCGTCTTTCTCTTCGGGAAATACCTCTTTGCCCTCTTCGGCATCACCCTGGATGCCTTCCGCATCGGGGCAGGCAGCATCCTCTTCCTTTCGGGGGTCTCCATGGTAGGAGGCAGCTCCAACATCAAGAGCGCCGGGGAGGGCAACGACATCGCCATCGTGCCTCTGGCCCTGCCCATCACCGTCGGTCCCGGGGGTATCGGGGTCCTGCTCCTCTTCGGCGCAGAAGCCACCACCCTTCCGGCCAAACTGGAGATCGGTGCGGCCATCCTCACGGCCTCAGGCTTTGTGGGTTCCATGCTCTTCTTCGCGCCCCTGGTGGTCAAAGCCGTGGGCAAGCAGGGCGTGGTCATCCTCTCCAAGGTCACGGGCCTCATGATTTCGGCCATCTCCGCCCAGATCATCTTCACCGGCATCCGGAATTTTCTGCTGCTATAGAATAAAAGCCTCCGGCGGGTCGCTTTGAAAAAAGCTTCCGTCTTCGCCTTCGGCAGGGCCGCCGGAGGCAATTTTAGGCTGAAACGATGAAGGGCATTTAGCATTTTTTAAACAGCTCCCCTGCCACGAACACCCTTGTCCCTGGAGCGCCGCACTCCTGTGCGGCACGGGTAACGACGGACTAAAAAGCCGCACCGGAGTGCGGCGCTCCGTTTCGGTCGATCTTTAGCGGTTGTTTTGAAGCCCCCAGCAAGGCTACTGAAGGTTTTTTCCCTTCAACCGCCCCGCCTTCTATAACCCATCCCCTATGCCCCATGACCTGCTTCCCCTTTGCAAGCACCCGACGAAATCGGCAGGATAGGAGCCATGAAAGCCGAACCCCACAACCACAGAGCCTAAGGGACCGCCCATGATCCCCCTGAGAGATACCCTCACCTCCCGCACCCTGCCGGTGGTGAACACCACCCTTATTGTCATCAACCTCCTGGTCTTTCTGCAGACGTTGTCGCAACCAGCCCACTTTTACCATATTTACGGACTGGTCCCGGCGCGCTACACCACCCCTGCGGCCTGGGAGTACTTTGGCGTGGCGGGCCAGATGACGGCCCTGGTCTCTTTCATGTTTCTCCACGGCGGCTGGCTGCACCTTCTCGGCAACATGCTCAGCCTTTACATCTTCGGGGACAACGTGGAAGACCGGCTGGGCCATGTACGCTACCTTCTCTTCTATCTGGGCGGGGGTGTCGTCTCCGGGCTCTCCCACATGCTTTTGAATCCGGGCTCCACCGTGCCCACCATCGGGGCCAGCGGTGCCGTGGCAGCGGTCATGGGGGCTTATTTCCTCCTCTACCCCCGGGCCAAGGTCCTGACTCTGGTGCCCCTGTTCTTCATCCCCCTTTTCTTTGAAATCCCGGCTTTCATCTTCCTCGGAATCTGGTTTCTCATGCAGTTCTTCAACGCCACCGGCGGCAGTGCCAGCGCCATTGCCTGGTGGGCGCACATCGGCGGGTTTCTCTGCGGCATGGCCTTTGTTCTGGTCACGGGCGCCCGCAAGGCGCCCACCAAACCACACAGGTTCCAGGCCGTCCGGTCACGGTCCCCGCGCCTGCAGATCATCCATGTCCGCGTGGACCAGGGAGGCTTCAACCTCACCGGGAGCCTTGCCATCACGCCCAAAGAGGCGCGCAAAGGGGCGGTCAAGCGTATCAACCTCTTCCGCTTCGGCAAGGGCCGCCTCATCAAGATCACCGTGCCACCCGGTGTCGAACCGGGCAAACGGCTTCGCTTAAAAGGCCTGGGGCTTCCCCACCCCAACGGGTCACGGGGCGATCTTTTCCTCACCATTGCCATGGATTGATGGAGACTAAATCATCGGACAACGGCCGGTGCTGTATCTGCCGATCACCCTGCCTTTTCTTGGTCTTAGCCCAAAGAGATCGCGTCCCCCTTTTTGTATTAACAGCATTCCCGAACAATACTCATAGTATTTTCCTTCCCACGTTTTTTTACAGGCATTACTGCATCTTCAAAAATAACATAGTTCATGTGCGCCACCATAGTATCAAGGCAGGATCCGCGGGCTTCGAGCCCCATGGAGACATTGAAACAGCAAGGGGGGATATGGGTTATGACAAGTAACACAACGTACCATGACAACACCTCCGCCTGTGTGGAAGAAGTCATCCGCACCGTCGGAAGCGGATCCTGTTTCGGCATGCCTCTGGCCTTGGGAAAACCGGCCCTTTTTGTCAACGAACTCTACCGACACGCCAAAAGAAACCCGCAGATCAAGCTGACCATCCTCACCGCCCTGGCCCTGGAAAAACCCGAAGGAGCCAGCGACCTTGAAAAACGCCTGTTAGGTCCCCTTGTGGAACGCATCTTCGGCGGATGCCCGGAGTTTGACTACATGAAAGACTTCCGGGCCGGAACCATGCCCGAAAACATCAAGCTCTACGAGTTCTTCAACAAAGCCGGGGGGTACATGGGCAGCCCCGAAGCCCAGCAGAACCACCTCAACTCCAACTACACCCACGTCATCCGGGACGGCATCGATTTCGGCATCAACGTTTACGGCCAGATGCTCTCCGTGCGGGACGGCAACGGATCGGGCCCCCAGTACTCCATGGGCTGCAACACCGACATCAGCTTAGAGTGCATCGCTGCCCTGAAAAAACAACGGGCCAATGGCAAAAAAGTGGCGGTGGTGGGCGAGGTCAACACCAACCTTCCCTTCATGTACGGAGACGCCGTGGTCCCGGCTGCGGACTACGACTTCATCTTAAACAACGACAACACCTCCTACGAACTCTTCGGCCCGCCCAAGGAGTCGGTCTCCGACGTGGACCACCTCATCGGGCTCCATGTGAGCGCCCTGGTCAAGGACGGGGGGACCATTCAGGTGGGTATCGGCTACTTGGGGGACGCCATCGTCTCTCCGGCCTCCAGCTTCGCCACACCGACAATGCCAGGTACAACACCATCATTGAAAAGGCCGGGATCACGGCCACCTACGGTGACCTGATCCAAAAGGTCGGGGGCACCGACACCTTTGCCCAAGGGCTCTACGGCTCTTCGGAGATGTTCGTGGACGCCTTCATGGAGCTCTACAAAAGCGGCATCCTCAAGCGAAAGGTCTTTGAGAGCGTTCCCCTCATGGAGCTGATCAACGAAAAACGCCTGGATTGGGTCTCCGGAGAACCTGTTTGACCTTCTCGTCAAAAGAGGCTGTGCAGGAAGCCGAAAAGATGTCCGGTTCCTCACCGCCTTCGGCCTTCTCAAAGAGGGGGTGACCTGGAGAGACGGCACACTCTACGACGGGGAGACCGCCTATGAAACCGACCTGTCCGTACCGAAAAACCTCCAGGCCATCAAAGCGATCCGTGGAGAAAAGCTCAACGGGGGCAGCGTGATTTTAGGGGCCTTTTTCATTGGTCCGCGCAGTTTTTACAAGGCCCTCAACACCATGGACGAAGAGGAGAGAAAGCTCTTTGGCATGTCAGGGGTGGACAAGGTGAACCAGCTCTACGGCGACGAAAAACTCCGCAGTCTCCAGAGAAAGGACGGCCGCTTCATCAACACCGCCATGATGATCAGCATCTTCGGATCCGTTGTCTCCGACGCCCTGGACGACGGCCGGGTGGTGAGCGGCATCGGGGGGCAGTACAACTTTGTCTCCATGGCCCATGCCCTTCCCGACGGCCGTCTCATCATGATGGTCCGCAGCACCCGGGGCAGCGCCGACAACCCGCAGTCCCAACATCGTCTTCAACTACGGCCACTGCTCCGTGCCCAAGCACCTTCGGGACATCGTGGTGACCGAATACGGCATCGCCGACGTCCGGGGCCTGCCCGACAAGGATGTCATCCTGGGACTCATCAAGATAGCCGACTCCCGCTTCCAGGGCGACCTGCTGGCCCGGGCCAAAAAAGCCGGCAAGGTGCCCTCTCACTACGAGATCCCCGAAGCCTATCGTCACAACACCCCGGAAAAGGTTTCTGCCTTTCTGGCCCCGTACAAAAAAGAGGGGCTCTTTCAGGTCTTTCCCTTTGGCACGGACTTTACCGACGAAGAGGTGGCCTTAGGCGGTGCCTTGCGGGCCTTCAAGGCCAAGGCCGGCAAAAACAAGCTCGGCGTGGCCATGTCCCTGGCCGGTGAATTCTTTAAACCCGTGCCCGCTGGGGCCGAGCCCTACCTGAACCGCATGGCCCTTAAAACCCCGGCGGTCTTCAAGGAGAGGCTCCTCCAGAAAGTGGTGATCTCCGCCCTGAAAGCCAACGGACGGATCGCCGGGTAACCCGCCATCCCGAAAAAGGACCTGCACCCCGTCCGGGGGGCAGGCCCCTGCATCCCCATGGCCGTTGCAGGGAGTACCGGCGCCCCTGATTTATTCTGTTGAGATTCAATACAATATATCGCATACTTCACAGGTCGGGTCCTGGAACCCGACCCTTGTGCCCAAGGATGCCCGTATGCACACGATGATCCGCACCGACTCACCCCACGTCACCCGACAAGGCACGTTCCTCATCAGCTACAGCATATGGGAGCCCAACCCAGCGACACACTCATCGGTTCCCGCAACATCACCCAACGACGCACAGCCAAACGGCACCCGGACCCGTTCACCGGGGCCGCCGTCCCACATGAGGGAAGCCATGACCGTTCGGAAAAAAAACCGACGACACCCTTATGCCAAGCCGCATCGCAGACGAGAGCGAAAGCCCGTTGTGACGCCCGCCCAGATCTGCATTGTGGCCATTCTCACCACCGCCCTTTTTGCCGGTGGGGCCATTTTCCTCAAGATCACCAGCGCCTCGGCCTTCAATATCACCACCCAGCACGACCTTCAGCTCTTTGCAGACTTCCAGAAATTCCATTTCTCCATGAACGGCACCTGCATCGGCGACCAGGGGGAGTCCATTCGCAACGACGGCCTGCCCTCCACCATCGACCTGACCGACTACACCCTCTCCAAGGGGGTCTCCATCACCATCGTTGCAGGATCACCCGAGGACCCGTACAATCCCAACAATCCGTTCACCATGCAGGCCAAGCACAAACGTGCCGCAACCGTTTACGAATACAGCTTTGCAACCGACACAATCATCGAAAGGTAGAGCCGTCATGTCCAAGGATCATGAACGCAAGCTGAGAAACTATGTCATCAACCGCTCCCTTCAGCTCCGCCTGATCTTTGTCAGCCTGGGGTACATGGCCATCACCCTTGCCGTGACCCTCGCCTTTACCCTCCTGCCTGTTCTCCACGCCATGTTCGACGCCTCCGACCCCAACGCCCAGTACGAAGCCGCCCAGGTCTTTCTCCTGCTGGCCCAGCGCCTCGTGCCCGCCGTGCTGGTTCTCTTCCTCTTTTTTTTCGTCCACCTGGTAATTATGACCCACCGCATCTGCGGCCCCCTCAGTGGACCCCGCCCCTTGAGTGACTCCTGGCAAGGCAACCCCCCCGCCGCTTCGCCGTCCGCCTTCGGAACGGGACTATCTCCGGGACGAAGCAGACATGGTCAACGAGGCCCTGGACTCCTTGACAGACCAGCTCACCGCCCTCCGGCAAGAAAACCTCGCCCTTGCCGAAAGCCTGGAAAAGGCCTCCCACAACCCTGAGATGCTCACCGAAGCGCGCCGCAGAAACGACCGCATCGACGAGCTGCTCAGCACCTTTCATCCGTAGCCGGCCTCAGCCTCGCCCATCCATCCCTGCACGCAACAAAGGGTTTCAAGGTGCCCACCTTGCCGCCGAAGGCTTGCTTTTTCCCCACTTTAACCATAGCAGGCTCTTTTGAACCGAACGGTTGCAAAGGGAGAAACCCATGCCTACAGGGTTAACGCATTTAGATTTTGGCCTCCGGCGGCCCTGCCGGGGGCCAAACTTTTGAAAAGTTTGACAAGCAGATTTTGTTTTTTGAAGGTGCGTTACTTCAGAGCATAGGCCCTCTTCTTTTTCAATTTATCAAAGCACTTATCTCCAGCCCCTGCGGGGCTGGAGATAAGCGCCTTTTGATTACCCGGAACGTTTTTGCGGAGCTTTTTCAAAAAGCAACCGCGAGGCGGCTCATTTTTAAATGCATTGGCCCTGCCCACGCCTCGCCGTGGCCTTGATTTTACATGGCATTGTCATTAAAGTGTCCCTGCCGAAGCCGGGGTAACAGTGGAAACCCCCGGAGGATTTATCACCCGTGGAGAGCAGGAGACGCATGGAATCACAGGCGTTTAAAAAAGAGGTGGAACGGGCCTTACGGAGCCTGGGCCGCACCATGATCAGGGACCGCCACCCCTTGCGGCGGGACCTGAAGAAACTCGAACGCATCAACACCCCGGACGAGAAAGCCATGGGAAGGCTTACCGCCCTCCGGGAGCGCCTTGCAGCGTCCATGGACGAGCGCAACCGCCGTCGCCAGAACCCGCCTGCCCTCAACTACAACCCGGACCTTCCGGTCACCGCCCGAAGAGAAGAGATCGTCGAGACCATCAAGAAGCACCAGGTGGTGATCATCTCCGGGGAGACCGGCTCGGGCAAGACCACCCAGATCCCCAAATTCTGCGTGGAGGCAGGGCGCGGCACTGGCGGGCTCATCGCCGTGACCCAGCCCCGGCGTATTGCTGCTGTCTCCGTGGCCAACCGCCTGGCCGAAGAGATGGGCGAAGAACCCGGCAACAGCGTGGGCTACAAGATCCGGTTCCACGAAACCGGGGACAAAGACGGCACCATCCGCCTCATGACCGACGGAATCCTCCTGGCCGAAGCCCAGGGAGACCCCTTCCTCTCCACCTACGACACCATCATCGTGGACGAGGCCCACGAACGCAGCCTGAACATCGACTTTATCCTCGGCATCCTTCGCACCCTGGTGAAAAAACGGCGGGACCTGAAGGTCATTGTGACGTCGGCCACTATCGACACGGAGAAATTCTCCAAGGCCTTTTCCGGCGCCCCCATCATTGAGGTGTCCGGCCGCACCTTCCCCGTGGAGGTGATCCACCAGCCCCTGGAATCCAAGGACGACAGCTACGTGGAGGCCGCGGTCACCGCCCTGGATCAGCTCGTGGCCCTGGGCCCCTACGGGGATGTCCTCATCTTCATGCCCACGGAGGCCGACATCAAAGAGGCCTGCGACATGATCGAGGGTAGGCGCCACAAGGCCATGACCGTGCTGCCCCTGTATGCGCGCCTCTCCGCCCACGACCAGAAAAAGGTCTTCCAGAGCGCCTTTGGCCGCAAGGTGATTGTCTCCACCAACGTGGCCGAGACCTCCATCACCATTCCGGGCATCAAGTACGTCATCGACACGGGCGTGGCCCGAATTCCCCGCTACTCCCCGCGCACCCGCACCACCAGCCTGCCGGTGATGGAGATCTCCAGGTCCAGCGCCGACCAGCGAAAAGGGCGCTGCGGCCGCGTGGAAAACGGGGTGTGCGTCCGCCTCTACGACGAGGCATCCTTGGAGAGCCGCCCCCTGTTCACCCTGCCGGAGATCCTGCGGGCCAACCTGGCCGAGGTTATCCTGCGCATGCTTTCCTTGAAACTCGGCCGGGTGGAGACCTTCCCCTTTGTGGATCCCCCCTCTCCCCAGAGCATTGCCGACGGCTTCCAGACCCTCCTGGAGCTCGGGGCCATCCAGGAGACTAAGGGCCGAAACGGCGAGGTGCGCCACGCCCTCACCCGCACCGGCCGCATCATGGCCTCCATTCCCGTGGACCCCAAGCTCTCCCGCATCCTCATCGATGCCTCGGCCAACGGCTGCCTCGAAGAGGTTCTGGTCATCATCTCGGCCCTCACCATCCGGGACCCCAGGGAGCGCCCCGACGGCAAGGAGGCCCAGGCCGACCAGAAACACGCGGCCTTCAAAGACCCCAGCTCCGACTTCGTGACCCTGCTCAACATCTGGAAGCGCTTCAAGGAGCACATGGGGGGCACCAAAAAAATGAGTGCCATGAAGGCCTTCTGCAAGGAGAACTACGTCTCCTTCCTGCGCATGCGCGAGTGGATCGACATCCACGGCCAGCTCTCCCGCATTGCAAAGGAGTTCTCCCCGGACGTCACCCAAAAATCCGCCCGACCGGCTGAGCCCCAAAAGGGGAAAAAAGCGACCTTCGGAGCCGAGTACACCGCCATCCACAAGTCCATCCTGGCCGGTTACCTCTCCAGCATCGCCACCTGCAAGGAGAAAAACCGCTACAACGCCACCAAGGGACGTGAGGTGATGATCTTCCCGGGGTCGGGACTCT
This sequence comes from Desulfoluna sp. CYM3A, assembly GCF_056829965.1. Lineage (NCBI taxonomy): Bacteria > Pseudomonadati > Thermodesulfobacteriota > Desulfobacteria > Desulfobacterales > Desulfolunaceae > Desulfoluna > Desulfoluna sp. CYM3A. The sequence goes on along the minus strand of NZ_CP186556.1, from coordinate 6,215,001 downwards.
TCAACAAAGGGGGGCAATGGATCGTGGCATCGGAGATGGTGGAGACCTCCCGGCTCTTTGCCCGGAACGTCGCCCGCGCATCAACTTCGACTGGCTGGAGGAACTGGGAGAAAGCTGGAAGCGCACCTTCTCCAACCCCCGCTGGGAAAAGAAGATGGGCGCGGTGGTGGCCGACGAGCAGGTCACCCTCTTCGGCCTGATCATCGTCGCAGACCGCAAGGTCCTCTTTGGGCCCACCGATCCCGAAGAGGCCACCCGCCTCTTCATCCGCAGCGCCCTGGTGGAAGGAGATCTGGAGGTGCCCAAGGGCAACCGGCATTTTACCTTTTTAGAACACAACCGGGCCCTCATCGACGACGTGCGGGAGGTGGAAGACCGCATCCGAAGGCGGGACATCCTCATCAGCGAGGAGGATCTTTTCTCCTTTTACGCGGACAAAATCACCAACACCTGGGACATCCGCACCTTCTCACGGCACCTCAAGGTGGCCGGGGGAGACGCCCACCTCATGATGGACCCCGAGGCCATCGCCCGGTACACCCCGGAAGAAGAGGAGCTGGCGGCCTTTCCCAAGGGCATCACCGTGGGGGGCGGTACCTTTTCCCTCTCCTACGCCTTTGAACCGGGAAAAGAGAAAGACGGCGTCACCCTCACCGTTCCGGCCCACTCGGCCAAAGCCCTCTCCAAAGAGGCCCTGGACTGGGTGGTGCCCGGCCTCATGCCCGAAAAGATCGAGGCCATGATCAAGGCCCTGCCCAAGGAGCACCGCAAGCGGCTGGTGCCCGTCTCCGACACCGTGGCCGTCATCGCCCGGGAGATGGAAGAGCTCGACACTTTGAAACAGGGAGCCTTTCCCACACGCCCCCTCATCACCGCCCTGGGCTCCTTCATTGCCCGCAGGTTCGGGGTGCGCATTCCCCCCAACGCATGGCAGGCCGGGGCCGTGCCCGATCACCTCAAGGTGCGCATCGCCGTCACCGGCGCCAAGGGCAAGGAGCTGGCCGCGTCCCGGGACAAATCCGTCCTCCTCACCCCGGCAGCCGAGGCTGTTGCCCCCAAGGACGACGCCTTCCGAAAGCTGAGCCGCACCTGGGAGAAAACCGGCCTCATCGAATGGCCCATGGACGAGATCCCAGCCTCCGTCCCCGCGCCCGGAGGTCTTTTTGCCTACCCGGCCCTGACCGTACGCAAAGGCTCCGTGGACCTTGTCCTCCACCGCCACGACAAGGAGGCCCTGCGCCTCCACAGAAAAGGGGTATCGGCCCTCACAGCCCTGCGCCTGGCCAAAGAGGTCAGAAGCCTCTCCAAAGACCTGAAACTCACCGGAGAGGCAAAAAAACGCGCAGCTTACTTCGGAGGGGACGCCCCCCTCACCACGGCCCTGGCCGCCAAGACCACGGAGCTGCTCTTTGCAGCAGATATCCGTACCCGCGCTGCCTTCGAGGCCCACGTCAGCGAGGTGTCCAAAAAACTCTACGCCACGGGAACCAAGCTCCTGGCCGCGGTGGAGGCCATCCTCACCGAGTACCACGCCACCAGCAGCCTCATCTATACCGAGGAACTCCGGCGCTCCAAGACCCCGGCGGGCCAGCTCTTAACCGGCATGATGCGAAACGAGCTGGACCTTCTGGTCCCCAAAAACTTCATCGACCTCTACGGCCGCCGCCTCACCCGGCTCGACGCCCGCATCCGGGCAGTAGCGTCGCCAAGCGCGCCTTTGACGCCCCGGAAAAAGACCGCATCAAAGCCCGGGAAGTGGCCCCCTTGTCCAGGCCATGAACAGCCTGGTGGCCTCCCTCAACCCCGACTCCTCCGAAGAGAAAAAAGAGGCCATCGAGGCCCTCTTCTGGTCCATCGAAGAGTTCAAGATCTCAATCTACGCCCAGGAGATCGGCACCCGGGAAAAGGTCTCGGCCAAACGCCTCAACGGAATCGGATCCGGGAGATCGAGGTAATGATCTGACGGTTCCCGAGGTATAGCCCCCCAGAAAAAAAGGCGCGAAGGCCATGCCTTCGCGCCTCCCCCTGACATTATTCCCTCAAGGGAAACGCCCCATTGACCGTTATATGATAAAACACCGTTCCCGCATCCCCGCGGGAACATCCGAGGATACCGCACGGTGCGGTGTCTTCCCTTTAAGTTGACCACCCCATCATTTCCAAGCAGGACAAACTGATGATTTTTCGTTCTATCGTGGCCCTGGCGTTTTTCACGGCCACCCTTTTCGTGACACAACCGGCAGGGCCACGGCGATAATCACCCATGTGGCCCAGAGGATTCTATCCTTCACAAACCCACCTGGATCATGCCCGCTACCTGGTCCAATGAATACAACGGAGACGAAACCGAAGCGGTCTTTCAGATCAGCGTCAAAAAGCGGATCATGGAGGCCAAGGGGCTCTCGTGGGCCTACACCCAGAAATCTTTCTGGCAGGCCTACAACACGGACGAGTCCAGCCCTTTCCGGGAGACCAACTACAACCCTGAAGTCTTCTACCGCTTTGAACCCGGCAACGACCTGTTCCAGTCCCTGGGAAGCCAGAACCTGGGCCTGGACATCGGCTTCGAGCACGAGTCCAACGGCCGCTCCATGCCCGAGTCCCGAAGCTGGAACCGCGCCTACCTCACCCCGTACTACGCCGACGGAAACCTGCTTGTGGCCCTAAAGCTCTGGTACATTACAGAGGACAGCGAAGACGTACCCGAAGACGGAAAGAGCGGAAGCAACAACCCGGACATCGCCGATTACATGGGATACGGAGAGCTCAACCTCACATACCAGACCTACGGGGACCAGCTCTTCAACCTCATGGGCCGATGCAACCCGGCAACGGGCAAAGGGGCCGCGAGCCTCACCTGGAGCATTCCCATCACCGACGGCGGGGCCTTCTTCATGGTCCAGGGATTCCATGGATACGGGGACAGCCTCATCGACTACAACCGGTCCGTCTCCCGCGTGGGTGTGGGCATCATGCTCTCCCGGTAAGCCCTCCGGCTCCTGTGGCGTCAAGGTATTCATGATGCGGCGCCCCCACCCAAAACATTGTACACATCACGTGAAGCCTTTTCACAAATCAGCCTTTCATGCTAACGTACGGCGCTGATATGCAAGCAGCACGCTTCTCACCGGGGCCTTCCGCGCGGAGGCCCTCAGACCCATGCGAGCTTTGAAAAGGTAACCCCCATGCGCCCACGTGCTTTTCTCCTCCTCCTGCTCCTTGCCGGGCTTGTGTTTTCAACACCCGCCCGCGCCTTTGACTACACCATCACCGACATGGCCCAGGGCATCTCCCGGCACAAGGCCACCTGGATCATGCCCTTCACCTGGTCCGATGCCTACCACAGCGAACACAGCGAACTCGTTTTTCAGTTCAGCCTCAAAAAACAGATCATGAACACCGGGTTCCACGTGGCCTACACCCAGAAATCCTTCTGGCAGGCTTACAATCACGACAAGCTCCTCCCCTTTCGGGAGACGGGGCAGGCCCCCAGACCCCGGAGATCTTCTACCGGTTCCTGCCGGGCAGCCCCCTTCACCAATTGTTGGGAAACGGCCCCCTTGTCAACAAGATGGGGGCGGACCTCGGCTTCGAGCACGAATCCAACGGCCAGGACATGCCCGACTCCCGAAGCTGGAACCGCTTTTACGTGACCCCCTTCTACGCCGACGGCAACCTCCTTGCCTGGCTGAAACTCTGGTACATCACCGAAGACAGCAAAGACGTCTCCTCAGACGGCTCCGAAGGAAGCAACAACCCGGACATTGCTGACTTCATGGGCTACAGTGAGTTCAACATCAAGTATCAGTTCGCCAAAGAGCAGCTCATCCACCTCATGGCCCGGGGCAACCTGCGGGAAGGAAAAGGGGCCGCAAGCCTCACCTGGAGCATCCCCGTCACCGAAGGGGGCGTTTTCTTTATGATCCAGGGCTTCCACGGGTACGGAGACAGCCTCATCGACTACAACCGCGAGATCACCCGCGTGGGAGCCGGTTTTATGCTCACCAATAAACCCGCCCACATGCAAACAAAGGCGAAGGGTGTTAAATCCTGAAACTGCTGATGGCAGACCTCAGGTCCCTGGCAAGAACGCTGAGCTGCTCGGCGCTTCCCTGGACCTGCCTGCCGCTGCCGGACATCCGTTCCGCTGACTCACAGACATTTCTGATATCCACGGTGGTCTCCCGGGCACTCAGGCTCCCTGCCCTGACCCGTTCGGAAACCGTATCGATGCCCACGGCGATCTGATTGATGTGCCTTGTGATGTCCTGGGTAGATGCGGCCTGAGCGTCCACAGCCTGTTCCATGCCCCCCACCATATTGTGGGTGTTTTTCACGGCCTCGGTCATGGCATGGATCTCTTCCAAGCTCTCCCGGGTGGCATCCTGGATGCCCTGAACCGTTTTTTTGATGGCCTCAATGGCCTCGGCTGTCTGGAGGGACAGGGCCCGGATCTCGTCGGCAACCACGGCAAACCCTTTGCCGTACTCCCCTGCCCGGGCGGCCTCGATGGTGGCATTGAGGGAGAGCAGCTTGGTCTGCTCGGAAATTTCCGTGACCGCCTCGGAGACCGTTTCAATCTGGGTCGCGGCCCGCCCCATGCGAGTGATGGTTTCAAGGGTCCTGTCCGCTGTCTCCACAGCGGCTCCGGTCTGCTGCATGGCCTCTCCGGCCCCCTTGGAGACAGCCTGGATCGCCACCCCCATCCCATCGGCTGCGGAGGTAATCCCCGCCGCCTGACGGGAGGTATCGGCCATGGTTTCCGAGATGGCCTCGATGCCCGAGCCCGTCTGCTCGGTGGCGGCGTTGGCCGCAGAGGCTTTTTCCGAAGTGTCACGGGTTTCATTGACCAGGTCCCGGGAGATGCCCAGCAACTCCTCGGATGCCGCCGTCACCTCCTCTGCGCTCCTCGAAATCCGCGCCACGATGTTCTGGAGCTTTTCCATGAAGGTGTTGACCCAGGAAGCCAGCTCTCCGATTTCATCTTTGCGCCCCCTACAGAGCCTGAGGTCCATCCGCCCTCCCCCGTGGCAATGTCTTTGATTCGGGCAACGGTTTCGTTGATGGGCCGGTGATGGTGATACAGAGAACAGGCAGGCCCCGACACCTACGGCAAGCAGCAGGAAGGTGACCACAAGGATGGCGATCAAGGCTCCGTTCATCTCTTTTAAAAGGGTGCTGCTCACCGTCTCAATCAGCTCATCCTCATTGGCTTCGGCCACAAGGTACCACCCCAGTTCCGGGACAAAGCGCGTCATGGCGATGATGGCATCGCCCCGGGCATCGGTCAGACGGATGACTGAACGCTTCTTACTCAGAGCGGCTTCGGCGTGCTCCCCCCACCCGGCTTTGTCCGCAAGGGTCTGCCGTTGAATGAGGTCCCGGTTCCGATGCAACATCACCCGTCCCGTGCGGTCCACCATGTAGGTTTCCCCTTTTTCCCCCACGGTGGTGTCCGTAATCTGGTGGTTGAAGGTCGCAAGGTCCAGAGAAACGGAGGTCAGCCCCAGGAAGCGCCCGTCTGATTCAATGCGACGGTTGATAAAGGCCATGGAACCATACACCGGGTCATTGATGTGCAGGTTGATATCGAGGGTTTTCCCGCTCTCCTTAAACGCCTTGAACCAGGCGTCGGAAGGTGAAAGTGTCTTGAAGCTCGCTTTCCCGTCCCGCATGTCGTAATAGCTCTGGTTGTCCCACAGCACCACATTGGCCCCACCGGTGCCCAGGCTTCCGATGACGCCCTTGAGGAGCTCATACACCGTCTCACGGCCCGCTTCGGGCTCTCCCTCTTTGACCCACCGAATCAAAAAGGGGTTTTCCGCCACCATGTCCAGGCTTTTCGCAGGCCAGATCAACCGATCATCCACCACGGAAGAGATATTCTTCATCACCGCCGGCATGTGGATCGCCTCGATAAACGTTCCAAGGCAGGACCGCCCGATACGATAATTGATGGATGTCACCGCAACACAGGTCAACAGAACCAGAATACCTGTCAGGATATTTAATTTCGCCCCTACCCCTCTTACCCTCATAGCCATTCCCCATTTAAGCAATATGTGATTTAAAATTGAAGAATGGTATATAGATTTCAAGTAAAAGAATCAACATTGTTTCAATGAAGGGAGCCCCCTGTAGGCATTCCTCATAACATCACCGGCCCACCCTCACCGCCACGCAGTTGATCATTTCAAAGGTAACAATTTAACTTATTTTTTTGCCTCCGGCAGAATCACCGGAGGCAGAGGGTGGCTCAGCGTCTCAATTGCTTCGTTTCACGCCCAGGGTTATTTTGTACAGCACGGTAAGGACCAGAAGACCGATGGCCGTAATGCCCGCCGAGATCATCAGCTCCATGAAGGAGGGCACATACTCGGTGACATGGTGGAGGGGAGACGGCATGATCATGCCGAGGCCCTTGTCGATCCAGATGCCCACAAAAGCGCTGAGGCAGGCAACAGCAAGGATCGTCTCATTGTTTCTGGTCACGGGGGGAACAAGCAGGAGCGCTGCCGCCCCCATGAGAAGCAGGGAGCCCCGCATCCAGGGAACGAGAACCCCGTGGCCGTGGAGCCCCACGTAGAGGTACTTCAGGTGGTCCATGTGCTCTGGAATCCGGGAGTAAAACGCCACAAACACCTCGCACCCCAGAAAAAAGAGGTTGGCCACCATGCCGTAGGCAGTGATGACGGCAAGGGTCTTGATCGCCTTCTGGCCGGGGTCAAAGTCCGAGACCTTTCGAATAACAAAGCAGAGCAGGATCAGAAGGGCCGGACCGGCGGCAAAAGCCGAGGCAAGGAACCGGGGGGCCAGGATGGCCGTCAGCCAGAACCCCCGACCTGGAAGGCCGCAGTAGATAAAGGCCGTCATGGTGTGGATGGCAAAGGCCATGGGAATGGAAAGATACACCAGCACTTTCACCCAGGGGGCTGGTGCCACCCCGTTACGCTCGGCCTCAAGGACATTCCACCCGATGATGATGTTCATAAGAAGGTAAGCCATCAGCACGTTGCCGTCCCAGAAGAGCATAGACGACGGCGTGGCGTTGAGGAAAATATTCAGGGCCCGGAAGGGCTGCCCCAAATGAATGAGCAGGTAGAGAAAACACATCACAATGGAGGCCACGGCCAGAAATTCCCCCAGCACCGTGATCCGCCCGAAGGCCTTGTAGTCATGGAGGTAATACGGAAGCACCAGCATCACCCCCCCTGCCGCCACCCCCACCAGAAAGGTCATCTGGGCCGTGTAAAATCCCCAGGAGACATCCCGGCTCTGGCCCGTGATCATCAGCCCGTGTTCAAGCTGCTGCCCGTAACACAACGCCCCCAGCACCAGCACCGCCAGAAGCCCCGCAATCCACGCCCAATACCCTTTTCCACCCTTAATCGCCAACTCAAGCATACGCCCTCCGCATAGAAAAATTCCAGGTCATCAAACATCTGTCGGGAGGGAGTATACAAATCGCAAGTTAAGCAGGAATAAAGCAGCAGTAAAAACGCCAGGGAAAAGCGTGCCTCCGGCGGCCAAGGGCTGAGCCCTTGGAACCCAGGTTCGCAAATACTCCGGGACTCGTTCCTCGCCCTGCGCATTTGCTGACGGGCTGCGCCCGTTCTGAATGCCAAAGGCAAGGGGCAATACCCTTACCTTTCGTTCCCAGGCTCCGTTTGGGAATGATGCACGGAGGCTCTGCCTCCACGCCCGAAATCGCTTCACCCGGTAAGGGAAATCCATTACGCCGCTATGCTTCACACCGGCAAGGCGGAGCCTTGCTGCCGACACTCCCAGGCAGAGCCTGGGAGCGAGCAACGGTAACCGAAAAATCGGAACGGTCATGCAAGCACACGCCACGATATTCTTTCGTTCCCAGGCTCCGCCTGGGAATGATGCACGGAGGCTCTGCCTCCACGCCCGAAATCGCTTCACCCGGTAAGGGAAATCCATTACGCCGCTATGCTTCACACCGGCAAGGCGGAGCCTTGCAACCGACACTCCCAGGCAGAGCCTGGGAGCGAATAGGTACCCGAAGGTCCGGTACCGTCATGAGGCAAAACCTTTCAGCCAATAAGCTGCTCGTACAACGCCATGGTTTTTTCGTGCAGGGGGCATCCCAGGGCCTGCATGTGGGTTTGGCAGGCTGTGTAGGCGGTCACCACCCCGGCGTTATTGCCCATGCGGGCATTAAGGCGCATAACGGTGCGGTAGACGGGTTCGGCATGGGGATCGAGCCCCAGGTAGGTTTCGGCGCAGGCAAGGGCTTTGGCGGGGTGGTCTGCCATGTCCGGGTGATCCATGATCCGGATAAGCAGGGCAAGGTACCGGGTTGTCAGGGAGTCGCGCTCCGGCTGGCACCAGGCGTCAAAGGGGTACTCTTCCAGGAGAGGGCCTTTCCAGCAGGTTTCGGCGGCAAGGAGGTCCTGAAGGGGGGCGTCTTTTTCGTTGTCCAGGGCCTCCAGGTGATCCAGAAACACCTCCACGTCGATGATTCCCCCATCGCCCAGGTCGAGCCGATAGGCGTCCTGCTGCTTCACAAGATAGGACGAGGCCCCTTTGGCGGTGCGGTGGGGCTCCAGGGTGGCGCGCAGGGCGCTCATGGCCACGTTGAAGCGCTTGGCGGTCTTTTCCGCATCCTCTTCGGGCCAGAGAAGTTCGGTGAGGGTCTCCCGATGGACAAAGCCCGCGCGCCGTTTTGCCGCCAAGGCCTGTAGAATTGTCAGGGCCTTGGTGCTGGTCCAGGCCTCGGAAGGGATTGCCTCACCCCCAACACTGACCGCAAAGGGCCCCAGAAGAGAGAGAGTCAAAGGGGGCGCGGCAGGGGAGGGCATGAGGGCCATCAGTGCTTTTGCGCTGCCTTTGGCCGCAGAGTCCCTACCCCTGGCAAGAACGGCCAGCCCATCTGTTGCGGGAGCACCCATGGCCTTGAGGAGACGCACCACCAGCTCTGTCCGGCAGCCCTTTGCATAACATCGGGCCAAAAGGGGCACGAGCTGCTTCGGTTCACCGGTCATCCGGTGGACAAGTCCCTTGTCTGCGGCAAGGTGAAGGGCGCGCTCGAAAGCGACCTGAGCCTCTTCCTCCCGTGAGGCTGCCAGGTGGCACCTTGTCTCCAGAAGATAAAGGGCAAGGAGATGATGGGCGGCGGGCCGAACCTTGTCTCTGCTCTCCTCAAGAATGCTCAGGGCTCTTTCCGGGTTCCCCTCTCCCAGGGCCAGCCCGGCCTGACCGATGCCCAGAATGCCTTCGGTGACGGTGAGGCCGTAACCTTTAATGAGCCCTGCGGCGGTCTCCAGGCTTGCCCGGGCAGACTCGACATCGCCCCGCGCCAAGCTGATCTCGTGGAAAAAGTCATGGGTGCTGGCCATGCCCCACCTGTTCTCCGGACACTCAAAGATGGCAAGGCCCTTTCGCGCCAGGGACTCGGCCCTGTCCGGCTCTCCCAACCCCAGGCAATTCTGAGCCCAGGCCACATAGACCCATCCCTTCTGGCTGTCGTTAAGGTCAATGGCCTCGGAGGCTGCGATGCCCTGCTCCGCATAGGTGCACCCGTCATCAAAGGCACCCAGGAAAAAGCAGCACACAGAAAGCTGGTAGTAGGTCAGGGGCAGGCAAAAATCCAGCCCGTGCTCCCCGGCCCGTTGAAGGGAGCGGCGGCTCACCTCCAGGGAGGCCTTGAAATCCCCTGCGTAGTAAAGGCGGTAGGCCAGGGAGGTTTCCACGATGGTGAGGTTTGCGGACCGGTCGGGTTCGTCCAGAAGCGAGATGGCATCCATGGCCTCCCGGGTGTAGGCGTCCGAGGCCTCCATATCCCCCAGAACTGCGGCAAAAAAGATAAGGAAGGTCATGGTAAAGGCGTAGGTCTCGGAGTGGGGGTCCTGGCCCCCCACAATCTGCTCCAGCAGGAGCCTGGCTTCACGCACGTTGCCGGTGTAGTAATAGAGAAACCCCAGGTTCGACAGGCACTTCATCTCATTGGGGCCGTCATGGACATCGCGAAAAAGAACCAGGGCCCGCCTCAACAGGGCGATGGCCTCCCGGGGCATGCCCGCACAGGACAGGAGCTTTGCCTCGATGGTCAAAAGATGGGGGGTCCGGTTGCGGTAGGCCGACGGGAACGCCGCCAGGCACGCCCTTAAGGAACGAACCTTGCCCTGGATGATGAACCGCCCCTCCAGGGCTTCCACAACCCGGGCGGCCTTGTCATACCACTGCCCGTCCAGGTAGTGGTTCAGAGCTTCCAGGGGCGTGTCCGTCTCCATGGCCTCGCCCGCCGCAAGGTGAAGGGCGCCAATAACCTCGCCGTCCACCTGTTCGGAGAGCTTTTCCCGCAAAAAATCCCGAAGCAGATGGTGGTACTGAAAGGACCTGCGGCCTGGGTCCAGGGAGAAGGTAAGCAGGTGGCGGTCTTCGAGGGCCCGAAGGCGCGCCAGGGAGTCGTCAATGCCCAGGACGGCATCGCACAGCCCGGGGTCAAGGGTTGCAAGCAGGGAGCTCTTCACCAGAAAATCCTGTTCGTCGGGCTCCAGCGTCTCGAACACGTTCTCCTCCAGGTAGGAAAAGACATAGCCCTGGGATCCTTTGAGCTCCAGGAGCCTGCCTTCCACCCCGCGGTCCCCCGCATCCTGCAGAGAACATCGAAACAGCATGAGACTGGCGGCCCATCCCCCGCTTTTCTCACGCAGATGTCCCACGGCATCCCGTGAAAGGGACATGCCGAACACCCGGGAAAAGAGGGCGCCGATCTCCTCCTCGCTAAAGGCAAGCTCCCGCTCACCGATCTCACGAAGCCCCCCTGCCACCCGAAGCCTCGACAGGCGAAGGGGCGGGGCCGTGCGGCTGATGACAACCACATGCATCAAGGGAGGGAGTCTCTCCAGGAGAAAATCCAGAGCCCCGTTGACCTCGGCGCTCTCGCCCACCAGGTGGTAGTCATCCAGCACAATGACGGTCTCGGTGGCGACCATCTCTTCAAGGCCTTTGGCAAAGGCCAAAAGAAACGCTTCGCGCTCCTCCCGGGAGACCGAGACCCTCTCCGGGACAGCCGGAAGCACCCCGCCATACCCGGCACAAAGCCCTTCGATCCCGCTGATGAGGTACCCCATGAACACCGACAGGTCCCGGTCAAAGGCATCCAGCCGGTACCAGACGGTCTGAGCCCCGCCTTGCCCTAAGGCCCGGGCCACCAGGGTACTCTTGCCGTAACCGGCCCCGGCCACCACCGTCGTAATTTTTCGTTGGAAGAGCTCACCGAAGCATGCATGGAGCCGTCCCCGGTCGAGGAGGCCCTGCTGGTGAGGCGCAAGGAGCTTGGAGTGAAGGATGTCTGCCATCTTGGGGAAACCCTGCCGAAGACGTTGCCCATAAAAAACGTTTGCCTTTGGCAATCTATATCAGAAACCCGGGCAAGGGCCAGCCAAGTTTTTGCAGGGTGCGGCTTCCACCAAAGGATCCCTTGATCTTCCCCGGGCACCGAATTAAACTAAGGGTATTCCCCGTGAACCAAACCAAAACAATGGATGGCCCCATGGATTATTCGCAGATCAACAGCGCCGAAGCCCTTGTGCTGATGCGCATGGAAGTTGCAGGCACCCTTGAGATCTGGGCGGAAGAGTCAAAGGACAACGGCAAGGCATCCCCCAGAAGGTCCCCCCGCCTTTTTCACATCGCCTTCCCCGGCGAGATCATGGCCTTAGAGAGCCTCAACGCCAGTTACACCCGCGAGGCCGACAAGGGAACGTACACCGGAGCGACACTGCTAGGCAGCTCCACCGGCCTCCCCCTTCCTCGACTACGTCCGGGCCGAGACCTACGCGGCCTCCACCATGAAGCATCCCCTGCACCACTTTCAGATCATCACCGAAGAGGCCATTATCGACGTGGTCACCATCACCCCGCCCCAGGTAAGCGAGGTCACCCTCGGCTAACCGGGGAGATGCCTCTGCTGCTTTTCTTGAGACAAACCTGCCACCGCCCCGGACAGAGAATCGCTGCTGTGCCCGCAAGACATTCTGCAAGATTCCCCTGCCGCGACAAGGGCTTCGGCCTTGAGGGCATGGATGCGCCTGCGTGCCTGGCAGGCAAGGGCCCGATACCACTCGGACCCGGCCTCCTCGCCGGCACAGCGCCTGTACCCATGGCCCGGCCTCACGGCGTCCCTTGCCTTTTCCGAGACCCCCAGCTGCACCAGGGCCCTTGCCAGCACATCATGCCCGTCGGGATAGTGAAACCTGACCCCCACAGACGTCAGCGCCTTCTCGGCCGCCTCCTGGCATCGCCGACGCGCCACGGCGCATCGCCTCAGCCCCAGGGTTGCCCCGGAATTGCCCGGGACCACGGCAAGGGTTCGCTTGAAGTATCTCTCCGCGTCGCTCCAGCATCCCATCTTCAGGAACATCGCCCCCAGGGCCTGGCAGAGCCCCGGCTCCTCGTCGGAAGCAACCAGAACCACCGTGGCGCCGTCTTTCACCTCGTCCAGCACCCCACACAACACCTTGAAAAGAGAGTCGTCCCGGTCCGTTGCAGGTACGTTTCCGCTCTCCATCAGGGAGAAGATGGCGTCCCAGCACGACGCATCCCACCCGATGAGCAACACACGTGAAGGAGAGCTCATTGTTTGTTTTCCTCAGCAACCATTCTTTCGACACCTCGTTGTCTTGAGGCATTGCAGGGCAATCACCCATGTTTTCCGCAGCCATTTTTTCGCACACACCATCCGGGATGAAACCGTATACCGAGGCAGACGCAAAAAAAAGTTAAAACAAGGCCAATTTTTTCCAATGGTTTCCTTTCAGAAAACACAAAAGGCCCGGCGGGCGGATGCCTGCCGGGCCTTCAGTAGTAAGTTCATTCAAGGGAGCATAGTCACCCTGCCATGGCGTCAGATGGAGAGGTACTGCCGCTGCTCCCTTGCCGAGATATGGATGCGATCCGCTTCCCACTCCTCGATTTTCAGGGTCATGAAGTTGTCGTAGAGCTTCTCCCCGAGAAAGCCCTTGAGAAACTCGCTGCGCTCGGCCTCCACCAGTGCTTCGTAGAAAGTGCGGGGCAGGAAGCGCTCATCCCAGACCTTCATCTGGTAATCACGCTCGTAGGTGCTGCCCTTGTCCGGGTTGTCCGAGGCAAGGGCCTCCCGGATGCCCTGCAAGCCCATGGCGATGAGGGTGGCCATCTGCAGGTAGACGTTGCCCGCCGGGTCCGGGTTGCGCAGCTCAATACGGGTGGCCGAAGGGCTTGTGGTGTAAGGGACCCGAACCATGGAGCTGCGGTTTCGAAAGCCCCAGCCACGCACAATGGGAGCCTCCTTTTCCACCACATACGCCTTGTAGGAGTTGACGGTGGAGGCCATGACCACCGAGGTTTCCCGGGCGTACTTGAGGATCCCGGCGATGAACTGACGGGCCACGGTGCTCAGGTTCTGGTCTGCGGCCTCGTCGTAAAAGAGGTTGGTGCCCTCGGCGTCCTGAACGGAGAGGTGCATGTGAAAGGCGTTGCGGTTGTGCTCCTTGAAGGGCTTGGGCATAAAGCTGGCATAGAACCCGTTCTCCTGGGCCACCCGCTGGGCCACATAGGTGAACAGGAGGGTCCGGTCTGCCGCGCTCACGGGGTCGGTGCACTCCAGGTTGATCTCGTGCTGGGACGGGGTGACTTCGTGGTGGGATTTTTCGTAGACGATACCGCAGCGCTCCAGGACATCCGTGATCTGCTGGCGAATGGCCTGGCCCTTGTCGTGGGGGGTGGAGTGGAAGTAGCCTGCCTGATCCGTGTGAACATCCGAGGGAAAGCCCCGCTTTGCGGTCAGGGCAAATTCATCGCCGTTGAGCAGGAAAAATTCGTGCTCGGGCCCCACCAGGAACCGGAAGCCGAACTCCTCTTCGGCGCTCCGGACCACCTCCTGGAGAATGGTCCGGGGATCCACGGCTGCCGGGGCTCCCTCCTCGTTGAGTACATTGGCGATGAAAAACCCCACCTTCTCCTCTTCAAAGGGAATCTTCCAGAGGGTGTCCGCGTCCGGCATCAGGATGCGATCGCTGTGCTCCACGTTGGCGAACCCGGCAATGGAGCTGCCGTCAAACCCCACGCCGTTTTCGAAAATTTCGCCGATTTTGTGCTTGTTCACCGACAGGTTCATGAGCCTGCCGTTGAGGTCTGTAAAAAAAAGCTTGGTGCAATCCACGTGTTCAAGATGACTGTCTACCTCGTCCATAATCTCCCGCCCAGGTGTAATTTCCGCCATGACAGCAAAGGGCCTGCCCCTGCGCTGCCTGTTTACCAGGTAAAAACATTGATTCACCACCTACCACGAAATTATTTTGAACTCAATATATGTTTGCCCCGACCTCCAGTGGATTTTATTTATAATATCTCCCAAAAAAGGCCGTTTTACCACAAAAAATTAATTACAATACAATACAATTTTTCAGTTTAACCCAACCCCACACCCCCTGACTGGCCTCGTCAGCCAGCCGAGCAGTGGAAGGGGAACACCCCTTGGCCACCAAGGATAAAGCCCCCTGCGGAAGATGAGATGAGGCTTGACGAACCCTGCGATCTCTGAGACAAAATGGGGTATTCGCAGCACACACTTACCGCCCGCGACGGCCTGCGGGCACAGATTCCACAGCCATTTACACGACAAGACCATGCACGACGGCAAACCCGGCGATGAATCGCAACGGCAGGGGTGCAGGCCATGACGTGCCTGCCCCCATCCCATCGCGGTGATCCACACGGTCCGGGCTTTTTCACGGGTGACGAGGGAGGATAAGATGTCCGATAGTCTGTATATTGCGGGAACAGAGGCCAGAAGCGGAAAATCAGCCATAGTCCTGGGGGTGATGGAGCTGCTGCATCGAAAAATCGGCAGGGTGGGATTTTTCCGCCCCATCATCTCGGGGCTGGACGAGCTGGACAGCAACACCCACCTCATCGCCACCCACTTCGGCCTGGAGGCTCCCTACGAGAAAATGTACGGCTACTCGGCCAAGGAGGCCACGGACCTGGCCACACGGGGCAGGCCCATGGAGGTCATCGAAGGGATCATCAAAAAGTACAATGAACTCAAAGAGACCTGCGACTTCATCGTCTGCGACGGCACCAACTACGCCACATCCACCGCCGCCTTCGAGTTCGACATCAACGCCGAGATCAGCAAGAATCTCTCCTGCCCGGTGCTGCTGGTGGCCAACGGCCACGGGAGGTCCACCCACGAAACCGTCCGCGCCATGGAAGTGGCCCTGGAGTCCCTCCAGGACAAGAAGTGCCAGACCATAGGCGCCGTGATCAACCGCACGGCGCCGGAGCAGACCGAAGAGATCGTCCGTCGCCTCCGGTCCAACCCCCAGGCAGCGTCCCTTCTCATCTGCGGTATCCCGGAGAACCCGGCCCTGGCGCGTCCCACCGTTTCAGAGGTGGCACGCGCCCTGGGAGCCGAGGTGCTCTGCGGGGAGAAGTGGCTCGGATTTCACGTGAGCAGCTTTACCATCGGCGCCATGCAGATCCAGAACCTGTTGAAACGGGTCAGGCGAGGCTCCCTGGTCATCACCGCAGGGGACCGCACCGACGTCATCGTGGCCTGCCTGGCCGCCGGAGCCTCCGCCACCCGCCAGAACATCGCGGGCATGATCCTCACCGGGGGCCTGAAACCCGACGACACCATCATGGACCTGCTCACCACCGCCCCCCGGAGTTTCCCGGTCCTCAGCGTGCAGGAGGACACCTTCCCCATTGCCAGCCGGGTCAGCCGTCTCCACACCAAGATCTCCCCGGACGACGACCGAAAAATCACCCAGCTTCTGGCCCTCTTTGAAAAGCATGTGGACACAACCGAGCTGGAGCGAAAACTCGTCACCACCCGTACGGCCATCGTCACCCCCAAGATGTTTGAGTACAACCTCATCCAGCGGGCAAAAAAGAAAAAACAGCACATCGTGCTTCCCGAAGGGGACGAAGAGAGAATCCTTCGTGCCACCGAGCTCCTCCTTCATCGGGAGGTGGCCGACATCACCCTGCTGGGAAACACCGAGCGCATTCAGGAAAAAATCACCCAACTGGGCCTGCGCCTCTCCCGGGCCAACATCGTCGATCCCCACACCTCTCCCCTCCTCGAATCCTATGCCCGAACCTACTACGAACTGCGCAAACACAAGGGCATCACCGAGGAAAACGCCTGGGACGTGGTCAGGGGGCGAAACTTTTTCGCCACCATGATGGTCCGGCAAGGCGACGCCGACGCCATGGTCTCGGGAGCGGTCCACAGCACGGCGGACACCATCCGGCCCGCCCTGCAGATCATCCGCACCAAGCCGGGGGTCTCCCTGGTCTCCAGCGTCTTTCTCATGTGCCTGGAGGACCGGGTCCTCGTCTACGGGGACTGCGCGGTGAACCCCGACCCCGATGCGGCCCAGCTTGCCGAAATCGCCATCAGCTCGGCCGAAACCGCCCGCACCTTCCACATCGACCCCACGGTGGCCCTCCTCTCCTATTCCACCGGGGGCTCGGGAAGCGGCGCCGACGTGGAGAAAGTCCGCGAGGCCACCCGCCTTGCCCGGGACATGGCCAGGGCAAATGGCCTGGACCTCAAGATCGAGGGGCCCATCCAGTACGACGCCGCCGTGGATTCGGCCGTGGCCCGCACCAAGCTCCCCGACAGCGAGGTGGCCGGCAAGGCCACGGTCTTTATCTTCCCGGACCTGAACACCGGCAACAACACCTACAAGGCGGTGCAGCGATCCGCCGACGCCGTGGCCGTGGGCCCCATCCTCCAGGGCCTGAGGTACCCGGTCAACGACCTCAGCCGGGGCTGCACCGTCCCCGACATCGTTAACACCGTGGCCATCACGGCTGTCCAGGCCCAGGCGGCAAGGGAGGAAAAGCCGCGATAGCCCGAGCCATCCTGCGCAGGGTACCGCCTTTACAGGCGGGCCCTGCCCGGTTCCCCTTGACGGTTGAACGATTCAAGGCCGCGGTATTTTCGACCCCACGGCTTCCATACGCATCACCATGACATCGGCCCAACGCTATGCCTGTACCCTGCACCTCTTTTGAGTCCCGAAACGGAAAGACCAGACAGGTCCCGTCCCCTTCCACGCCATCTGCCCCGAAGTCCCCGGGAGATGGCACCTGCGTCCGACACTCTGTGTTGCAGGCCATTGACCTGCGCGCCTTCGGCAAAAAACGATCCCTGCTCATCGAGGCCCAGGCCGGCCAGGGGAGGCAAAGCTCCGCCAGTACCTGGACCACGTCTCCACCCGGAGCATCTGGTGCGCCCTGGACCCTGCGGACATGGATGCCACCCGCCTCATTTCGGGGCTCTACACACTCCTGAAAGAGGCTGTCCCCGCCTTTTCCTCCCGCACGGCAGGCACCATGCTCACCCGGGGAGATCTCTCCATCCAGGCCATGGGCAAAATCGCTCGGGCCCTCCTTGCCGACCTGAAAAAGGCCCTTAAGACCGACCTGTACATCGTCTTTGACGACCTGCACCACATCGAGGCCTCACCGGCGGCCTTAAAATTCCTCACCGCCTTTTTGTCGCAACCCACCCCGGGGCTCTACGTCATCCTCATCTCCAGGCGCCGTATCCCAAGGCAGGTCCGCGCCCTGTTTCAGTCGGGCCAGTGCGTCTACCTGGACAGCCGGTCACTGGCCTTCAACGCGGAAGAGTCCCGTGATGTTGTGCACCGATGCATGGAACTGCCCCTGTCGCGGGCGCAGCTCCACCAACTCGTTGAGACCTGCGGCGGCTGGATCACGGGGCTTAGGGCCAGGTGCCTTTTCATGGGCGGCATTCCGGCGTTGCCTCCGGTTTCCGGGGAGCGGCCCTGCCGGGACGCAGAGTTCGATTTCTGGTATTTTGCCGAGGAGGTCTACCCTGCCATGGCCGCCCATGTCTCGGAAGCCCTGCTCAAACTGGCCCTTTTGGAGGAGATCCCGCCGGGCATTGCCCGGCAGGCAGGAGACGGCCCGGAGCTCTGCGATACCCTGGAGGTCCTCCGCCGTGACCACTTTTTTCTCTCCCAAAGCAAAGGCAAGGACGCGCCCTACACCTTCCATCCCCTCTTCCGGGAGTTCCTGAGGATAAAATGCAGGGAGCAATGCAGTGCCGAAGAGATCACCGACTTCCTGAACCTGGCCGGGGCATGGCACGAAAAAAACCATGCGTTCCGGTTAGCCCTCTCCTCCTATGCAGCCGCGGGCAATTTCAACGCCACGGAGACCCTGCTGAGGCGACACGGCCTCTCCCTCTACCAGTCCGAAAAACCCCATGCCATCTACAAAATCCTCTCCACGATTCCAGAAGACGAGGCCGACACCAGGGGATGGACCTCCTTTTTCACGGGCCTCATCGCCCTTGAGACAGATCCCGCCGCGGCCCTTAAGAACCTTCACCGCGCCCGCACTCTCTTTGTGGCCCAAAGGGACCTGCCCGGAGAATTCCTGGCCACCACCGAGATCTGCATCAACCACGTCTTCATGGACGGCGAAGTCAACCGGGCCAGGCCCCTTTTTGCCCGGGCAACCGAGCTCTTCAACCGCCTGCGCCAGGGCCTGTCTCCTTTTTACCTGACCCGGGCAGCCACGGCCCTGGGCACCTGCCACCTCTACTTTACGGGGGACACCAGCGCCTCCGAAGCCTGTGCCACCCTGGCCAAACGAACGGCCCGCGAGCACCACATGCAGCCCCTGCTGGTGGAGGCACACACAGCCTCCTGCTTCAACCGCATGGGCCGGGGCCGATTTCTCAAATCCGCCGAAGAGCTCGACGCACAGCTTCCTCACCTCTCCACCCCCGGGCTCACCGAGTCCGCCAGGCTGCGCGCCGGGCTGGCCCAGCTCAACCAGCTGGAGATCACCGGAGACTTTTTCAACTACAACCACCTGAAACCCATCCTCCAGCGACGGACGCGCCATGACCTTCTCCAACAGACGGTTCTCAACGGCTTTTCAACCATCTGGGAGACCTGCCAGGCCCTTGCCGTCGGCGACACGAAAACGGCCCTGCAGCTAACGGAAAGGGCCCTCTCACCGGACAACGCAGGGGAAAACGCCCACCTGAAAAGCCAGTTTCTTCACTACCAGGCCTACATCTACGGATTGAAACACGAACCCGTCAAAGCGCTGGAGGCCGCCCAGGTCTCCCTGGCCCTTCGCCATCAGGCCAGGGTGCCCTATTTTGTGACCCTCCAATCCATGGTGCTGGGGGCCATGTATGTGCAGCTCGACAGAGCCGAAGAGGCCGAGGCCTACCTGACCCGGGCCATCGACAACAGCCGGGGCTCGGGCGAACGCTTCATCCGCTGCGGCGCCCTTGCCCACCGGGCCTGCCTCTACCTGACCCGCAACCGGGACCAGGAGGCCTGCGACGACATTCGAAAGCTGCTCTCCCTCATGCAGAAGGAGCGATACGTCCACTTTGACACCTGGACCCCCAGGGTCATGCTTCCTGTTCTGCAGATGGCCCGCGCCCAGGGCATCCTGCCCGAGTTTGCCCTGACCCTGGCCGAAGACCGGCTGAAGGTCTCCTTTGATGCGGAACATCGCCCCCTGCCCCTCCTTGAAATCATCACCCTGGGCAGGTTTGCCCTGTACATCGAGGGCCACGAGATCCTGGACGGCACCCGGCTCAGCCATCACGAGCAACGCCTCCTGGCCGCCTTGATCTGCTCCCCCTCCCGCAGCATGGGGATCCACGATATCTTCCATATGATATGGCCCGAATCCGATGAGGAAAAGGCACTCAAGGCCCTGAAGGTCATGCTCTTCAGGCTGAGAAAAAAAGTCTCCCACCCAGCGGGCCGACCTGCCTTTGATTTCCAGGACTACCTCCAGCACAAAAACAGGCAGCTCTTCCTGGCCCACTGCCGCATTGACGCCCATGATTTCCTGGACGCCGCCTCCAAGGGGATGACCCACTACAGAAACCGCCAGCACTGGCAGGCGGCCAACGCCTTTCGCCATGCCCTCTCCTTCTGGAAGGGACCTTTTCTCAAGAGCATCTCCTACGACGACGCCGCCGGAGAATTTAACGATCGCTTTTTCCTCAACACACTAAGTAATGCCGCAACCGCCTGGAGCGCCCTGATCAATGCCCACGGCATCCCGAGCCGGGAAGATCTGGAGCTCATCGAACGTTTCAGTCCCCCATGGCACCACAGAAATGATGAACAACCTTTTTGACCTCCACGCAGCCGCCGGGAACACCGGAAAAATCCACGATCTCACCCGTGCCTACCAGGAAGCACTGGTCCGTACCGGATACACAGAAGAGGAAGTAAAAGAAGAAATAGACAGGCTCTGGGCCCCTGATTTTGGTGCGTCAACGGTTTAGCCCCCACATAAAAAAGTCCGCTAACCGCACCATTTCCAAAGACATCCCCCCGAAGCTTCACATTCAGAGGAGAAAGGGCGGCCGTTTCGTAACCGAAATGTAACTCCCATTTTTATATGGTTGCCATGGTTTGGTGACCACAGGGGCGTTTCTCAGCCCCGCAGTAAACAGGGAAGACGGAAGAATAACATTGAACACCCCCGAGCAAGACCCATGATGGCCATGGCAGAATGAGCCATCTATCGTATCCGCTCCCCTGAAAGAAGCATCCCGTTTTTTTTAATAAGATTATGACGTCCCGACTCAGGGGCTCACTCGACGAAGTCGACGCAACACCTCCCGGCCGACAGGGCCAGGGCCGCTGTCTCGTCACGGCCCATGCCTGCCCCGCCTTGGGAGACGACTTCTGTGATGCCTGAGCCCTGATACAGGTGTATAGGGCGAGCATCGATCCTCTGCGATAGATATGTCAGAGTTTTGAGTCCGGGGGGGAGAGTTCTCCCTTGGCCCAGCGCACGGTTGGTGCTCAATGCCCTAGACATAAAGGCCCCGTCTTCCAGCAATGGAGGGCGGGGTCTTTTTTTTGGAACGGAGATATGAACATGTCAGCTATGTTGATAATACAAACTGTAAATCAGCCTTTGCGGTTTGTTTTTCTCACCCTTCGGGCGATCCGGGCTAATCTCCTTTCCACGGAAACCCGGTCCAGGGCGCCGCTCTGATCCACCACAAGGATCTGGTACCGGCCGCCATGGGTGGGCCGGAAGGACCAGGTGGGCCCCTGCCCTGCCGGTGCGTTCAAACCAGTACCAGGGGCCGTTGCCCCCTTCCACCCCCAGGTCAAAGGAGGGGTAATCCCGCTTGGCATCCTTTCGCATGATGATCTCCCCGTCTTCGATCCCCTTGATACGCACAGGCTCGTCAATGACGCTGTCGGTGACCCCTGCGCATGCAGGAAGCCGAGGCGGTATGATCTGCCGTCGCCTCCGGGACGGCTCCAGCCAGCTCTCCAGGGCCACAGGCCAGAGGGTAAAGCGCTTTCGCACAGAAGGTTCTCCGGCATCGCAGCCTGACGGGATGCGATACCGACCGTCCGGGGTGACGGGAAGCTCCAGGGTGGTCACGGCAGGCCCGGGGGTCTCCCGGGTGGCGGTGAGGGTGGGAGGAGCGGTCCTGTCCAGGAGCCAGGCGATGCGTGGCTGATCGCAGCTCTGCCCCGGAGCCACGGCCTTGCCCTCGGGCCAGCAGATGGTGCCCTCGGAGACGGAATCCGGCCGCGGCACCAGGCCGGTGTGACGGGGCAGGAGCTGAAAGGCGAGTTTCAATAGCGGGGTGGCGGTCTGGGCACCGTAATGGCCCGGCACCGGAGCGCCGTCGGGCCGCCCCACCCACACCCCCACGGTGTAGTCCCGATCCACCCCCAAAGACCAGGCATCCCGGAACCCGTAGCTGGTGCCGGTCTTGACGGCAAACAAGGCCCCGGTGTCCCGGATCTGACGGGCACGGGGGGGAATCAGCATGTCCTGAATGATCCAGGCGGCACCTTCGGAGAGAAGCTTGGCTTCCTCGGTGGGAGCGCCCCGGACCAGGCGGGGCTTGATGGTTTTGCCGCCACGTCCCAGGCTGGAGAAGGCCAGCACCAGGTCCTCGAGGCTCGTGGCAAAGCCCCCCAGGGCCATGGAGAGGTTGGGCACGGCCCCCAGGGGCAATTTGATGTGAAATCCGCTGTTGACCATCCCCGCATAAAAAAAACGGGGGCCCACATGGTCCATGAGCTGCACGGCTGGAAGGTTCAGGGAGTGGGCCAGGGCCGAGGCACTGCTCACCGGGCCGCTGAAGCTTCGGTGGAAGTTCACGGGCTGGTAGTCCCCGAACCGGATGGGAACGTCCATGAGCAGGCTCTGGGAACAGATCAGCCCCTGGTCCAGGGCCATGCCGAAGACAAAGGGCTTTACCGTGGAGCCCGGGGACCGAAGGGCCCGCACCATGTCCACGTGGCCGAACCGCTCCTCATTGAAAAAATCCGCAGACCCTACATAGGCCTTCACCGCCCCGGTTCTGTTCTCCATGGCAAGGACCGCCACCGACACATGGGGGGGCAGCGCGGTGGCATAGTCCATCACCAACTGCTCCATGGCTTCCTGCAGAGAAAAATCGATGAGGGTCTCCACCCGGTCGGTGCCTTCCACGGCCCCGGCATGAAGCCGACGGGCCAGGATGGGAGCGGTCATGCTGGCCTCCACCGGCCAGGGAATCACCTTCTCCTCCTTGGCTTCGGTGACCTCCAGGGCGCTCCAGATCCCGAAGTCCTGAAGCCGATCCAGACACTTGTTCCTGGCCTTTTCCGCGGCTTCGGGAAACCGGTCCGGCCGAAAGCGGCTCGGGGACTGGGGCATCACCGCCAGAAGCGCTGCTTCGGCACGGGTAAGGTCGTCCGCCCCGTGGCCGAAATAGGCGTGGCTGGCCGCTTGCACCCCCTCAAAGGTCCCACCAAAGGGGGCGTGGTTCACATAGTAGGTGAGGATCTCAGTCTTGGAAAAATGCCACTCAAGCTGCAGGGCCGTGGCCATCTGAAGGCATTTGCCCCAAAGGCTTCGGGGCACCGGCCGACGCAGCCGGGCCACCTGCATGGTGAGGGTGGAGCCCCCCGATACGATGCGGCCGCTTGCCGCCCACTGCCAGGCCGCCCGCACCATGGACACGGGGTTGATGCCGGGGTGACGGTAGAACCATCGGTCCTCGTACCCAAGAAGGGCCTCCACATACAAAGGGGAGACCTGCTCCGGGGTCACGGGATAGCGCCACACCCCGTTGGGGTCCGCAAAGGCACGCAAGGGCGTGCCGTCCTCGGCCAGGACCACGCAGGTCCGGGTCCGGGGGGCAAGGTCCACCGGGTACAGGCGGTCCAGCGCAAGGAGCCCTGCCACCAGCAAAAGGAAAACCAGGCCCAAACATAAAAAAGCCCTGGGAAACCGCCCCCCCAGGGCCTGGATCTTCTGCGCGACCGCGCTGCGATTGAAAAGCATCTGTTTCAATCAAGCCTTCTACGATGAAAATGGTTAAAGCACACAGGAAAAGCCTGCCTCCGGCGGCCAGGGGATAATCCCCTGGACCCCAGGTTGCGAATGCCCTCTCCCTTCGTTCCTCAGGGCGAGGACATTCGCGAAGACTTTTGGGGAATAGAACAAAACCTGTTTATCAAACCCAAGGCATAGAATCGGTAAAAATTTGACCTCCGGCAACGAGGGAGGTGAAACAACACCTCGAAAGCATATTGCCATATCTATGTGGCACAAAGAAGACACGAGCAAGAAATTTCATGACCGTTGCAGCCCATCGGCGGTGCGCAAGCGCACCCTACCCACCGTCGAAGGCGGTATCTCTCGTGAAAAGGGTGCGTTTACGCACCCTTTTCACGGAAAAGAAACGATATTACTCCGTCACGGTCAGGGTTTCAAAGGTCCCGCCAATGGCGTGGCGGAAGGGCCGGTACATGTCTTCGACGTAGCTGCCCGGCATGCGGTAGACCCCGGGGGTAACGGCGCGCACCAGGTAGAACAGGGTGACGGTGCTCTCCTCGCCCACGGAGACGGCGGCCACGTAGCGGTCGTCCCGGAACTCTTCGTGGGAGACGGCGCCTTTGTCCCACAGCTTGCCCACGGGCTTGTCCCCGATACGGATCTCGTCCAGACGGACGCTTGAAAGCCCCAGGTTCTGGTTCTCGATCTCCACCCCTGCGGGGAGCAGGTCCACCACCAGGCCGTCCGGGGTGCGCCGGGTGGCGGAAACCGTCAGCTTCACCACCATCAGGGCACCGGACTTCAGGGTGGTGGGCGAGATCTCGTTGCCGTCCACGTCGTAAAAGTTCCGGGTAATGGTCATCTCGTTGGAGACCGGCTCAGGGGCATTTTTGCGTTCGCCGGTGAGGCTGACGTTGGCGTAGATGGGCTTTTCCCCGGCCTTGATGGCCGTGAGCCCCTGGAACTGGTCCAGGTCAAACAGGGAGGAGAAATCCCTGTTGCGGGAAAGGGCCTGGTCGCCGTTTTGGGTCATGAGCACGGCCTGCCATTTTTTCTTGTTGGCGTCGCCCTGTCCGGACAAGGCCTTGGTGGCGGTGCGGAACAGGCAGATGCGCTCCTGGGTGCTGAGCCACCTGCGCTCCCTGACGGTGTCCGCCAGGTCCTCCACCAGCTCGCCGAGGCCCTCAAAGCCATAGGCCATGGCCAGTTCGGTCATTCGGCCCAGGTCCCTGACGGGGGACCCGTAATCGCCGTAGTACCTGCGATCGGAACGCAGTCGCTCGGAAAGGGCCTTTTCATAGGATGCCTCCCCGTGTCGCTCATCCCCGGTGAATTTAAAGGCCGCGGACAGGTACATCCAGCTGAGGCCGTCGTCATCGGTCTTTCCGTCGTAGTGGGAATAAAGACGACGCAGGTCGCTCAGGCGAGCCTTTCCGTTACGGGCAAGAATGTACCCGGCGTAGCTTCGGTAGGCAAACCGGTAATGACTGGGGTCTTCGCTCCAGTGCCTGCTGCTGGCGTTGTTGCCTTTCAGATAGGTACGCAGCCTCTTGTCGGCCTTCTCAAGGGCCTTGGAGCCCACGGGGCTCCCCATCTTCTGGGCGTCATGGAGAAACTCGGCGGCGTAAACCGTCAACCACTCGTCTTCAGGGCTGTCCGAGGACCACAGGCCAAAGCTCCCGTTGGACTTCTGGCAGTCCAGTACCCGGGTCACGGCCTTGTCCACCTGGGCCCGTCGAAACGCTTCGTCATAGGGACGCTTGAACTGCTCCTCCACACGGTTGGTCAGGCCCAGCTCTCCCAGGCCCTCAGGGGTGGCCAGAACCCAGGGATACCCTGAACTGATGGACTGCTCCAGGCAACCGTAGGGGTAGTGAAGCAGGTACTCAAAGTGCCCCGCAAAATCAATGGGGGGACGATCGGACAGGTTCATCTGGAACCGCACGGAGGCGGGCACCAGGTCATCGGTTTGAAGAGTCGGGGTCCACTGACTGTTCGGATCAATGGTGGCCACGGTTTTCCGGGAGATCGAAGGATAGGGCGAACGAACACCCAGCCGCCAGATGCGGTCGATGTCCAGAGCCTCCCCGGAGTCGCCCCCCGGTCCGGTGAGATGCATGGAGATCACACCCTGGCCGGTGCTTTTTTCCGCCGTAAGGGGAAAGCGCAGGGTGGTCTTCTCCTTCTCTTTAAGGGAGACGGAGCGGGTCTCGGTGGACGCGGCAAGGGAGCCGCCCTGGGTCATCTTAACGGAAAACGTCTGGGGCTCGCCGCTCATGTTGCGCAGGTCCAGGGCCAGGGTGGAGTTATCCCCCATGGCCAGGAACCGCACTGGGTGACGATTTTGTCAGCCACGGTGGTGTTGGCGTCCGCCTTGCCGAACTGCTCATCGGCATAGGCCAGGACCATCCACCGAAGCTGGCCGTTGAAGTCGGGCAGCTCAAACTCGGCGGTAACATGGCCGTCCGCGTCCACGGCCAGGGGCTCGGAAAAGAACGAGACCATGCGCACGTCGGATTTTGGTTTGCCCCCGCCCCGGGAGAGCTCGGCGTCGGACTCGGCAAAGCCGCCGCCGAACCGCTGACGGGCCGCCGCCGGACCTATGTTGTCGATGATCTCTCCGTAGTTGTCGTACAGGTCCACGGTGTAGCGTCGGGCACCGAAAAAGTAACCTTCCGCGTCCGGGGTGGCGTAGCGGGTGATGTTCAGAATCCCCACGTCCACCAGGGCCACCACCACGCGGGTGTTGGCGGGAACGGGACCGTCTTCGGCCGAAACGGAGATGGAGGCCTTCACGGTCTTGTTGGGCTGGGTGCGCTCAGGCGCGTCAATGGACACATCCAGGTGGGCCCCCTTGCGCTTGAGGGGCAGGTGAACCATGCCGAAGGCACGGGAGGGCACAGGGGTGGCGGTCATGTCCCCCGGACGGATGACCATCACCGAGGCGTAGAGATCGTGGCGATTCCAGGAGGCATTGGTGGGAATGGAGACCACCGTGCCCTCGGACTTCACGGGAACGTAGGTGGTGTACAGGGACTTTTCAGAGCTCTCCACGGTGACCAGGGCCAGGCCGTCCTGGGGCGGGGTGATGCGCAGCTCTGCCGTCTCCCCGGGGACATAAGAAGCCTTGTCGAAGCCCAGGCTCACCTGGTCCGGCTTCTGGGCGCTGCCGGTGTCCGCGTTACCCCACCACGACCAGGAGGTCTTGAACCCATAGGCGGTGCGGGTGGTGCCGTCGGTGATCTCCACACGATAGCGGCCCCAGCTCAGGGGCAGGCTCACGGTGGTGGTCTCCCCCTTGCGGGTGGTAAGGGACTTGGTGAACACCGTCACCGGGCTCTCGTCCCAGTCCCAGTGCCAGCCCCGGCTGTCGGAGTGACGCCAGTACCAGTTGCGATCCTGCCGGATCAGGGAGAGTTGGATATCCCTGGCCTCCTGCCACTCCCCGGCGGAGTCCGCGACCCCGACCTTGATGTCCACGGTGGTGTCGGAATCCGGGTTGCCGCTGAACTGGGGCTCAATGCCCAGAAAACGCTTTCCGTTGAGAATGGTCAGCCGGGTGGAGCGGGTCACGGGGCGTCCACCGGTCTCGTACACACTGACGTTGGCGTGGACCTCCACCGGAGACGTCTGTTTGGTCCACAGATTGCCCACGCTCAGCCACGTTTTGCCTTTCTCATCCAGGCTGTGGGTGCGAAAATCACGGCGGCGTACCATCAGTTTCTCGGATTTGTCCCCGAAAAAGAAGGTGGGCAGGTGACCAAAGGGGTGGCGATCCACCTTGGCCGTCATAAAGCCGTCCACCTTGTTGCCGGAGGCAGGGGCACCGTAGAGGTACTTGGAGGCCACGGGCAGCTTGACGTACGAAGGCGAGGCATAGAGCCGCTTGCCCTCCTGGGGCCCGTCAAACAGGGTGAGGTCCAGGCGCTCGGGGAGGAACTCCTCCACCTTGACCTGATACCGGCAGGCGTTGCCCCCGGCATAGGCCAGCTTGAGCGTGTAGGTACCGGTCTGGCTTGAATCCGAGGTCTGGTAATCAAAACCATAGAGCCCGGTCTCCTTAGGCTGAAGCTGGCCTGAGGTGAGCCGGCTGCCGTCGGGCTTGTAAAAAGCATAGCTCAGGGGAAGCCCTTCCGGGAGCTTGCCGTCAAAGTCCCGCACCAGCACCTTGACCTCAATGTTGTCGCCGGGGCGGTAGAGGTCCCGGGGACCCCAGGGGTAAATCTGGTATTCGCTGTGGACGGTCACGGCGTTTTTGAGCCCCGAGAGGTCCAGGGCATTTCGGCCGAGGCGAAGGACCGAAAACTGGTCCCCCAAGGTGGCCAGAAGCTGATGCTGACTGGACTTGGCGCGAAACGAGACACGCCCGAGCTCGTCGGACTCACCGGCGTCGACGACCTTGCCCTCCCGGTTGATGATCTTCACCTGCACGTTTGCCATGGGATTGCCCGTGGCAATGTTCTGGGTATAGACATCAAACCGGCCCTTGTACTCGCGGATATGGAGCCCGATGTCGGTCTGCATGAAAAGGGCGTGCTCGTACTGATAGTTGTACTCACCCGGCCGGGACATCACCGCCACGTAGGCCCCGGGGGCGCTCAGGGCATCGATGCCGCTCAGATCGATGTTGTAGTCGGTGCGCTGGTTCTTTCGGGGGTTCAAGGCAAACCGGCCGGTATGCACCAGGGAGCCGTACGTCTTGAGCTTCTTCAGGTTGTAATAGTCGGCCCAGCCGTTTTTGCCGAAACGCTCCATCATCTTCGGCAGGCTCTTGGCGTTGATGCGGAAAAAATCGATGGTCACCTCATCCACGTTCAGGGTGGTGACCGGAAGCTGTCTGGGGCTGGAGCTGCTGATGATGTGGGCGCTGGAGGTGAAGTTCACCCCAGGGGTCAGGGCCTTGGTGGTGACCGTCTTGTACTCGGAAAATTCCAGCTTCTGACCGTTGATGTCCTTTATCCTGTTGGAGACATTGACGATGTACCTGGCCTTCGGGGTCACAAAGGGAAAAATCACCTTGGTGCGGTCCTCATTCACCACCCAGTGGTCGGACCTCCCCCCTTTCAGGTAGATCTGTTTGTCTTCCAGGAGGTCCCGGTCCACCGGTGCCGTGAAACTCACCGCAATGGCAGGTGCGTTTTCGTAAAGGATCTCCTTGATGGACGCCACGGCAAAACCGGCTCCGTTGTAGTCTTTTTTGGCCTTCTCAAGATCAAAAGCCGAAGCGGTCTGGACCAGCAGCATGAGACTGATCAGCAGGGTCAGGGTTGCTCGGAGTATGGGAACGCTCCTGTCAAAAAAATTCCGTCTCACGGTAGGCTCACCTCATGTCACATTTTATCGTATAGTTACCTAAAAATTTCATTTCAATATTATTTTCAGCGCAAAATAACCACCCCTTGATCACCTTGTCAATCATTTTTCTACATCTCAATAACAAGGTAATTCCACGGGTTCTTCCTTTACTCTATTTGCATCAAACGACAGTTTCGGAGGTGATACCGAAAGACCGGATACAGCCGTTGCCCCACCCCGCCATGCCCCTAAAAAACCGGCCATGGAACCACAATGCCACCCTGGAAAACCATGGCGACGCCACTCCGGAGTTGACACAGGGCGCAAGGGGAGTATATTTCTACTTGGCAATATGGGAATATAAAGATATATCCATCCCGACTCATTACGCAAAGGAGTAAAAATGAACGCATTGGACCAGGTTATCACCGAAATGGACTTTGATTTTCTCGGCTCAGGAGAGCACGCCATGAGCGTGGCAGGGGCCCGGAAGGCTCTCGGCAACGATCACTTTGTCTTCCTCGACATCCGCACAGACCGAGAGATCGCCTACACCGCTTTCCCCTTTGCCGTTCACATCCCCCTGCATGAGCTGCCCAACCGTCTGGACGAGCTGCCCCGGGACAAATGCATCATCGCCTTCTGCTCTTCGATCTTCCGCGGGGCTGTGGCCTATACCTACCTGTCGGCCAAGGGATTTGACGAGGTCAAGGGCCTCACCGCACCCATGGAGGATCTGGTCACCATCTTCAAACCCGGCCCTTTGGCCACCCTGTAAGCCATCCCGGAGACGTCCCATGGATCACCTCACACTCACCGTCGCCCTCCTCTCCTTTGGCCTGAGTTTCCTCTTTGCCCTGGGGGGCGTCGGGTCGGCCCTGGTCCTCATCCCCACCCTCACCTGGCTGGGAATCCCCTTTGCCCAGGCACGGCCCACGGCCCTGTTCGTCAACACGGTGAGTATGCTCGGGGCCACGGTCTCCAATATCCGGGAAAAACGCCTGGACATCAGGCTGGGCGTCCCCATCATCGCTGCATCCGTTCTCCTGGCTCCGGTGGGGGCCTGGGTCAGCCACCGCGTTCCCACCCGGGCGGTCCTCTTCGCCTTTATCGGGTTCCTCGCCTTTTCCGGGTCCATGATGCTCTTTTTCAAGGGGGCGAAGTATGCAAACCAGTACAGGGAGGACCGACCGGTTGTGGGCCCCATGCTTGTGGGAGCAATTGCGGGATTCTTCTCCGGCCTTCTGGGGGTGGGCGGCGGCGGGCTCATTTCGCCCCTGATGATCGTCCAGGGCTTCAACCCGAAACGGGTCGCAGCGGTGACGGCCTTTGCCGTGCCCTTCTCCTCGTTTTCCGCTTTTCTTGCCTACGCGGCCCTGGGGTCGGTCTCCCCACGTCTCCTGGCCATTGCAGGGCTCGCTGCCTGGGCGGGCGGGTACATGGGGACCCGGGTGATGCAGCGAAACATGAAAGCCTCTTCCGTAAAAAAATGCCTGGGTATGGTGCTTCTCCTCCTGGCGGTGAAGCTCTCCATGAAACTCTGGTAAACACCATCACTTAGTCACGCCCGCGGCCCATGACCGTTAAAATGCGATTTGCTTTCTACCCCGAATTAAGATAAATCTTGTCTTAATCCCGTGTGTTCATTTCCTTGGATATTCCCCTTTGTGTCTCAGGCAGGGGCACACCTTTCCTCGCCTGTTCTGCATCGTCCGCTATGGATGAGTCCCCACGCATTGCCGGTGATTCAACGCCTTCAACCGTCGAGGTGATCATGGCGATCAAGATCAACAGGATGCTCTCGTCCAGATTTTCCCAGTGGCTTCTTTACAAATTCATCCGAATGTACTCCCTGAGTTTCAGGCTTGAGGTCCAGAACGAGGATGCCTGGCTCGATGCCTACCTGAACAAAGACAAGCGTATCCTCCTGTGCGTCCATCACCAGCAGTTTTTCGCAGCCATCCGGTATTTCCAAAAGTACAGGGAGTACTGCCCCGGCCTGATGATCAGCCAGAGCAAAGACGGGGAGCTCATCGCGGCCGTGGCCAACCGGACCGGCTGGACCACGGTGCGGGGATCGTCATCAAAGGGGGGAGGAGACGCCCTGAAGGGAATGATCGACCACCTGGGCACCCACAGACTCGCCGCCCACATCATCGACGGCCCCCGGGGCCCCTTCGGAAAAGTCAAACCCGGTGCCATCCGCCTTGCCCATGGGCACGAGACGGTCATTGTGCCCTTCTACATCCAGGCAGACCGCGCCTGGTATGCCAAGAGCTGGGACAGGTTCCTGCTGCCCAAGCCCTTTTCCAAAGTCATCCTGCGGTTCGGCGAGGAACTGACCTTCCCGGAAACTGACAGCGAAGGCATCTTTGAAGACCACCGACTGGCCCTGGAAGGCGTCATGTTCTCAGACAACGAGCGCCTGAAGCGGGAATGCCTGGCGGCTTGATGGGAAAACGCCTCCGGCGTCCCTGCCGGGGGTCAAAGGTTTGACAATTTTATGGACTGGGTTTGACAAACAGATTTTAAAAAGTCGGAACGACCCAACCCAATCTACCTCTGGCTGTCAGAATAACCTGAACAGTTTATTCTGTGGCATCCTGTAGGGTGTGCTTGCGCACCATATTGTTAGAAAGCCGACGTCTTTTGAAATTTCTATGCTGCGTGAAGGTCACCCTACATGGGTTTTCATGACCGTTACGGTTCTTCGGCGGTGCGCAAGCGCACCTACCCTCCACTTCATACACCGTAGAGCACATTTGCAAACGGCTTTCGAGGTGGCACACCTCGCTGCCGGAGTTATTCCGGTTTAAGCCAGTGCCCCACCTGGCCGCCGGAGGCATCCTTTTTGTCTATCTGATGTTTACACCCACGTAAGCATTACGCCAGCAGCTCACTGAAGCATCTTTCGGCCCGCCGGTACCCCAGTTCAATCATCTCCGCCGCCCGGTACACCTCCAGGGTGCCGCAGGCGTTTTTGGGGATCACCACCAGCCTGTCCGGCGGATACGCGGCCAGTTTCTGCCGCGCGATGGTGCCCTGCATGGCGTCAAAGGCCTGGTGGGCGATGTCGTAGACGCCCCAGTCCCGGCCCGCATTCTCCTTTCCATTGTTCTTGAACCGGTGGATAAACCGATTGATCTTACGACGGATCGTCGGGGACTCCTCCGCAGCCTGCACCGGGTCCGTCTCCTCGTGTTGGTGCTCCTCTGCAGGCCCACCTAAATTCACGGCCAGGGTGATATCGGTTGAGTCCCCGAAGGTGGGGGCGATGGGCACGGGATTCAGAACCCCGCCGTCGATGAGTTCCACCCCGTTCAGGTGAACCGGCGTCAGGAAAAAGGGGATGGAACACGAGGCCCGAATGGCGTCAAACAGGCTCCCGGAGGTGAGCCACACCTCCTTTTCGTTCAACATGTCCGTGGCCACGGCCGTAAAGGGAATGGGCAGGTCCTCGATGCACTGATCGCCCACCAGCCCCACCAGGGTGCTCATCACCTTGTCCCCCTTGACGAGGCCGCTCTTTCCCCAGGAGAGATCCATGAGCGCCACCAGGTCCATGCGGGTGATGGAGCGCACCCAGGCCTCAAACTCGTCCAGGTGCCCAGCCGCATAGATGCCGCCCACCATGGCTCCCACAGAACACCCCGAGATGGAGGCGATGCGAAACCCGTGTTCCTCCAGCCAGTGGATAACCCCGATGTGGGCCAGCCCCCGTGCCCCCCGCTCCCCAGCACTAGGGAGACCGTTTTTCCCCTTTTGTTGTTTGTGTTGCCACTCATGCGTTGTCCCCTTCCGGCCCACGGGCCTGTGCGCCCTCGTTGCAATGCTCGCGCGACCATGCCTGTATCTTTTCCGCCTCCTCCCGGGGGATGCCCAGGGAGAGAAGAAACTCCAGATGAGCCATGGGGGCCCGCGCCTCGAACTCGGCATGCCACACCGTCATGGCCGCCTCGTCCATGCCCGCAGCCTCCAGCATGGCCACCCACATCTGCTTGTCCACCACAGGGGTGGGCGCATCCCCGGTCATGGCCTTGAGCATCCCGATGACGGCATGCTGCCGGTGCCTGAGGAGAATCTCCGCCTCCAGCTCCCTGGCATGCTTTTCCAGGATCTTCACGGCAGGGGCCTGCCCGCTGTCCAGAATCGCCTGCACATCGGACAGGGCCATGCCTGCCCCCCGAAACATGGTGATCCTTGCCAGGCGGTCGTACTCGCCCCCGGTGTACACCCGGTATCCGGCCGGAGTGCGTTCAGGAGCCCGCAGCAACCCGATGCGGTCGTAGTAAAGCAGGGTACTCCGGGACAACCCGAAGGCCCGGCCCAGCTGAGAAATCGTGTAGGTTTTCACGGTCCATCTCCCGGATGAATAACGAAAAAATGCCTTCTATGGCTAAAGTCGGTTCACAAAGCGTGCCTCCGGCGGCCCTGCCGGGGGCCAAACTTTTGAAAAGTTTGACAAACAGGTTTTGCTTTGGTTTCACGAAAATCTTCGCGAAAGCTCTTCCCCTGAGGAACGAAGGGGAATGGCTTTCGCTACCAGGGGGCCAGGGGCGGCGAAGCCACTTAGGCTAAAAACCCCTTGCCCGCCGGAAGCAGGCTTTTCCATGCACTTTAGCCATAGAAGGCAGTGCGTTTAAATCAACAATGAGCAAGTAGCGACAACGTATCCTGTGCCGTCGAAGCTTGTGAGCCAGCCCGCATAAACCATCAGCGTTTGTGTCGGGCGCAGCCCGAGCCGAAGGCCCTTGCACGTTGCCCTGAGGAACGAAGGGCAACGTGCAAGGGCAATAAGCTTTCGAGGTGTTTTCGCAATAGTGGCTTCGCCACCCTCGCCGCCGGAGGCATGCTTTTTCCACTCACGTTAACCATAGAAGGCGTACTTGTTTTTCCTGGTTTAGTCCTTAACTGCAGCGTTTCCGCACATCGGCGATCTCTGCCTCGGACATCCCCAGCCACGCCAGGAACTGATCGTGGACCTCGGGATGGCGGGTTTCAAACACCTTGTGCCATGCCATCATCTGCTCCTCGGACAACCCGATCTCCTGAAACATGGCAACCCACTGCTCTTTGCTGACATTTTTTTCCATGATTTTTCTCCTTACCGTTCATGTGTTTTTGAATGCGTCACGGCCATGACAGAAAAGGGTATAGACTGTGAAGCCATAAACGGGTCAACCGGAAAATTCTTTGAGCATCCAGACATCGCAGCCACCGTGGATGGTGCCTTCAAGGGGGGCACCGAGGTGCTCGAAGCCAAGGGTTTCGTAAAGGGAAATGGCCGCAGTCATGGCGGCCAGGGTGTCCAGGTAGCAGTGCCGGTAGCCCGCGGACTCGGCAAAGGCAAGGCAGCGTTCGGCAAGGGTCCTGCCAGCGCCCAGGCCCCGGGTCTCGGGAAGGAGAAAGAGCTTGCGCAGCTCACAGGTCTCCCGGCTTCCCTGGAACGGGGCAACGCCGCACCCTCCCACCACCCGGTCCCCCACCCGCGCAACGAGGTAAAGGCTCCCGTCCTGCGGGGCGTAGTGGCGGCTCATGGCCCTCACTCCAGGTGCCAGAAGGGCCGAAGCCCTACCACGGCCCCGAACTCGGCGCCGGTTTGTCTGATGATCTCACAGATGGCACCGTCCCACTCAGGACGGATCTCTTCGATGGTATATGACATGATGCTTCCCACTCCATGACGGCGTCACTGCTGCGAGTTGCAGAAACGCAAATTGCGTAAAAAAGGCCCGAAAAGGCCGCCTCTCTCTTTCTTGAGATAGCGCCTTACGGGCCACACGTCCACCCATTCGCATCATGTATTCGGAATAGCCCCACGCCTTTTGCCATGTCCATGTTGCGTGAAGCTCACCCGGGCATGGGCTTTCACGCCCGTTTCGATTTTTCGGTGGTGCGCAAGCGCACCCTACGCTTAAATCAAGCCCCTTCGGGATTGCCGTGGCCTGTAGGGTGCGGCTCCCGCACCGATTTGCGTGACGCGAACCGCCAACGCGCATCGTACGGTAAACGGTGCGCACGGCGCACCCTACGCTTGACTCGAGCCGTTTCGGGGTTGCCGTGGCCTGTAGCGGGTGCAGCCCCGCACCGATTTGCGTGACGCGAACCGCCAACGCGCATCGTACGGTAAACGGTGCGCACGGCGCACCCTACGCTTGACTCGAGCCGTTTCGGGGTTGCCGTGGACTGTAGGGTACGACGCCCGTAACGATTTACCCTCCGATAAGGGCCAGATTGCTGGTCAACGCGCTCACGTCCAGGGTGTAGGCCCCCGATCCTTTGCGGGCGTCCACCCGGATGGTGTAGGTGCCGGTGACGGCGGGTGCAAAAGTCACGGTCTCCTGCCTGCTTGACCACTTGGCGGACGAGGCAACTTCGGTGCCGTCGGGGTCCAGAAGGCTCAGGTTGTAGTCGTGGCTGGGAAACACCAGCAGGATGGGATGCCAGGCCTCGATGATCAGGGTCACGGCGATGGGCTGGGAGGTATCATAGACATCAAAGGTCCACTCGTCCCGTTTGTCCGTGGCCGAGGCAAACCAGTTCCTTCCGCTCAGGGTATCGGTGACGCCGAGGTGGTAAGGGGCGCCTTCAAGGGGCGGGGCAGGGTACCCGTCCATGGTCTTGCTGATGGTCTGAAGGCCGTCCAGACGGCCTGCGCCCACTTCATTGTCTTTCCCGGCCGGACCCCAGAGCTGGGCGTTGGCCGCCAGTACCGCCTTCATCCCTTGCGGGGTCAGGGCCGGATCCCCCTGGAGGAGCAGGGCCGCTGTTCCCGCCACAAAGGGGGTGGCCATGCTGGTGCCGCTGTGGGCGATATACCCTGCCGGAGAGTTGGCCAGGGGGGCCATGATATTCACCCCGGGAGCGGCGATATCCGGCTTGACGCGCTGGTCCGCCGTGGGCCCCCGGCTGGAAAAGTCCGCCAGGAAAAAGCCGCCCTCACCCGGATCGCCCATGGCCCCCACGGTGATCACCTCTTCGGCTGCGCCCGGTGACCCGATGGTGGCAGAAGCCGGCCCGCTGTTGCCGGCGGCCACCACGGTGACAAGCCCTGCGGATACGGCGGCGTTTGCGGCAAGACAGGTGGCGTCGGTGCCGTCGGAGCTCCCTGTGCTTCCCAGGCTCAGGCTGATGATATCGATGCCCAGCTCCTGTTTCCGCTCAATGCACCACTCAATCCCGGCAATGACCGTACTCATGCTGCCGCTGCCGCGGCTGTCCAGCACCTTGACGCCCACCAGCTCTGCTGCCGGGGCAATCCCTGTGTTGGCCCCGTTTTCATCACCTGCCCCTGCGATGATACCCGCGCAATGGGTGCCGTGGCCGTTGTCGTCGTAGGCGGGGGCCCCGGTGTCGTCCCCCACCAGGTCGCAGAAGGCTGTCACGCGATCGCCAAAGGCGGCGTGCCCTGCGTCGATCCCCGTATCAATCACCGCCACGGTGACGCCCTCGCCGTCCAGGCCGTACATCTGCCGGGCGGCGGTGACCCCGCTCCACTGGGCTGCCGTATCCATAAACGCATGGACCGGGGCGTCGTACTCAATGCGAGCCACAGAGGCGAGCCCTGAAAGGGCTTGGATATCCACACGGCTCACATCCAGGGCCAGGGCCGGAATGCGGGTGTAGCGATACCGGGGCACAGTGCCGCCAACGGCATCCAGAAGAACGTCCTGGGCACGGGACAACGCCGCCGTATCCAGGTCCCCTGCCATGGCCCTCAGGCCGGGGGTTTCCTTCAGGACCACGATGACGGGCAGCACCTCATGGCCAGCCAGGGTCTCCAGCCTCTCCCGAAGCTCCAAGGTAAGCGAATCTCCCGCTGCAAAAGACGAAGCAGCTGCACCCAAACCGCACAGAACAAACAGCACAAACGATACAATCCGCAAAGCCGAACGATGTCTCATACACAAACCTCCGTGTCGTGGTCCCGTCACCCGACGAGGGATGGGGGAGGGTTCATATGAAATGTCGGTATTCAGCACATGGCAATCTATTTCGTCTGGTGCCGACGGCAATCCCCGTTGATCGGATAAGGTATCAAAACCGCACCACCCCGCCCTGGATATCGTCGTAAAGGTCCCGGGTCAGGGGGCGGTACCCTTCCCCCGGATAGTAGAAGTAAAGAGGATCGTCGATGCGGTGGGGGGCAAACCCCTCTTTTCTCAAGGTGACCTTCTGCTGCTTGAAGGAGACGCTCACATCGCACTGCTCCCGAAGCCTCAAGAACCAGGGCCGGGCATAGGCGGGCAGGTTCTCGGCCACGTAGGCGCTCAAGGCCGCAAAATCGATCTCGCAACCGGGAAGCAGGGTAAGGGCGGCCATTCCGGCCCTGCCCTCGACCCCCTTCACCTCCACCCCGTAGACATTGGCATCTTCGATGTCGCCGAATCGAAAGAGAAGGTCCCCCACCTCGTTGGTGGAAACCACCTCCCCCTTCCACTTAAAGGTATCCCCCAGGCGGTCCACGAAGGAGACGTAGCTCTTTTCATGGAGCTTCATCAGGTCCCCGCTCAAAAAATAGCGGTCCCCGGGGGCAAAGACGTTGCTGAGAATCTTCTCGTCGGTGGCGGCTTTGTTGTTTTTGTAGCCGGAAAACCGGTTGAGGCCATTGATCTTCGGCAGGAACATCCCGGTCTCTCCCACCATGCATTTCTGGGCAAACCCGTTGGCGTCCAGGTAGATCTCCCCGGTCTCCACATCACAGCGGGCCAGCTCCCCCATGCGCACCACCCCGGCAAAGGAGAGCTGGCCCTGGTGAAGATCCCTTTTCGGTTCACAAGGCCTCCCACCCCTTCGGTGGCACCGTAGACCTCCAAGACCTTCTCAATGCCGAAGCGTTCCTGAAACGCCTCCCAGTACTCTGCCCGCATGCCGTTGCCCAGGATCACGCGCAGGGGGTTCTCCTTGTCGTCGTCCCGGGGGGGCTGGTTGTAAAGGTAGCGGCACAGCTCCCCCACGTAGATAAAATGGGATGCATTGAACCGCCTTACGTCGTCCCAGAACCGGCGGGCGGAGAACTTGCGGGCCAGGGCCAGGGTTCCGCCCCACATCAGGGAGTGGGGCCAGGCAATGTTGATGCCGCTGTTGTGGTAAAGGGGCAGGCAGAGGTACTGCACATCCCCGGGGACGACGTTCATGGCAAATCCCCCCGCCGCGTACCCCATCTGAAACCACTTGCGATGGGTCAGCACCGTGGCCTTGGGCATACCCGTAGTGCCGGAGGTGTAGATGTACTCCAGGGTGTCCGCAGCCACCACCGGCCATGGGGGCTCGGGGTTGGCCCCGGGCTGCTCGGCGAGCAGGGGCGCAAGGTCCTCCATGCCGGGAGGGGTGGCCACATCCTGCCCCTCTTTCTCCACGAACACGGGGCCTGAAAGCGACACCTCCTCGGCAACAGCATCAAAGGCCTCTGCCAGTTCGATGCCCACAATCACCGCCTTGGCCTCCACGATCTCCAGGGCATGGGCCAGGACCCGCCCCCGGATGTTCGTGTTGACAAGGGCGGGTACCACCCCGACCTTGGCCAGGCCCGCGTGGATGACAAGATACTCCGGCCGGTTCCCCATGAGCAGGGCCACGGTGTCTCCTTTGGCAAAGCCCCGGGAGAAAAACAGCCGGGCATACCGGTTGGCCAGTTCATTGGCCTGTCCGTAGGTCATCACCCGGTCTTCAAAGCAGATCAGGGCCTGGTGGGGACGTTTTTTCGCCTGACGCTCCAGAACCGCCCCCACGTTTTTTCGGCTTGAAGGCGAAAGGAAAAAGGGCCCCAGGGCCCCTTTGACCATGGACACACATTGCTTAACCTGACTCATAACGTTCCTTCATCTGCTGCGTGATTTATGTTTCTGAGACGGGCGGCGTCTCGTCGTCTTCGCTTTCGCGGGTCTCCTGGATGTTCTGGGTGGCGGATCGGATGATCTGGGGCACCAGGCGCTCGCTGAACCCGGCCACAAAGGACCAGAAGAGAAGCTTGGCGATGTCCGGCCCGCTTTGCGGAAAGGTAGAGTTCAGCCACAGGGCAAAGCTGCCCACCAGGTCGTCGTGGTTGATGGCGCTGTGGGTGTATCGGGGAAACATGGAGCCTTCCAGTATCCCGGAGAGAAACAGGATCATGAGCACCAGGGCGAACACGCCCCCGTTGATGGGGATCAGGAGGATGGAAAACCAGGAGTTGGACAGCTCCCGCAGCTCATCGAGGCCCAGGGATGGCAACCGCTGCTGGATACTGACAAAACCGCCGATAAGCCCTGCCATGAACACGTAGCTTACCAGGTACGTCCGCTTGGCCTCCGACGGGTTGACCGCATAAAAAAAGATGGCCAGAAAGACCAGGCACCCCGCCGTCACCACCACCAGCTTCCGGGTCACCGACTGCAGACATTTTTGCCGTTGCACTTCGCTCATGGCCCCCTCCCACATGGAAAACCATCCGGATTCGTTTATCTCAAAGCAGGCGCGGCCCCTTTGGCCCGCTGCCCGGCACCGGGCACGCCCTTAAAAAACCGCAAGACCACAATCGTCAATCACCATAACAACAATAATCTTTGTTTACCATTGTGTTGTAAAATAACCCATCCCCCCTTTTCCCTTGACACCACGCCGGGCAAGGGCGTATAACCCGATCTGTTTTTGGCGGGGCGTAGCGCAGCCTGGTAGCGCACTTGACTGGGGGTCAAGGGGTCGGAAGTTCGAATCTTCTCGCCCCGACCAAAACAACAGCTTAAAAAACAAAAGGATCTGATCGGTACCGATCAGATCCTTTTTTTGTTTGTACGAGCGTAACGCGTCGGTTATGCCCCAGACGAGCAACCTGCCCAGCTATCCCCGATTACGGGCCCTTGAGACAAATCTCATGGCTTCAAGCTCTTTGTAGAGTTCCTTTTTAAATTTGGACTTCGACCCTTTCAGGGTCAGGACACCCATGATCTTGTGGTCGCTCAGACGGGTGAATTTCACGGTCCCGTGGGAATCCTTCAGCATGGTCTCCACCAGGTACTCGGCGTCCACGGCATCGGAGACGATGTACCTCTCGATACGAACCGTCTTCATCTCTTTGCGGTCCAGGCCTGCCCGGGGGAACCCTGCACCTTTTCGCTCTTCAACGGTCTTGGTCCCGCGCGGAGGGGCCACGAGGTTCAACCCGGCGCCCAGCAGGTGGCTCTCGACTTTGGCGGCGAACTCCAGCTGGTTGATGTAGTTGTTAAACGGCATGACCACAAATCGCACGTTGTCACCGACACTGGGGATGTACTTGTAGACAGGTTTGGGCGGTTCGGGTGTCCGCCACGATTTGATCATTCCGCAACCGCTCAGCATAACAAGAAGAGACACTGCAATCGTCACCCTCATCAAAGGGTTCATCCGGGTCTTTGTGATGTGAAACATAGTCATTCCTTCAACTCCAATGGGTTCATACGGTCTTTTCAGAAACATCGATGAAACGTGCCGACGCCGGGGCGGCAACGCCTGCGGGCGGCGTCATGTGCCCGGGACCTTGCGGGGCAAAGGGCCCGGATTCGGCAATCCCCTGAAATCAAGGGCGGCGGAACACGGTAAACAGTGTACTATCCTTATGGGGCAGCGGCCCCTTTTGTCAGACTCAGCACGCGCCCACCTCGGACCCGGGCATCAAGCAGCCGGATTCGATGTTGATAACCACTGGGGCCTGGTGTATTTTTGATAGACGGCATGTGCGCTTTATGCCCCCTTTCGTATGACCCCGGTTCTGCCCCCGCCCTGTTGTTGTGTGGCCCCCCTTCCGGCTTTGCACCCCCTTCGTCGCACCGCTTTTATCCCTTTTGCCTTCCCAGGCAACGGCAACGCGCCGTGACCGAAAAAACATGATTCCCGGACATCTTCCGCCCGGGAATCCGATATGTCTTTATCCGTACATAAGGAATGGAGTCATGAAACATCACATCATATTATGGGTGCTGGGCCTGTTTATCATGGGCATC
This sequence comes from Desulfoluna sp. CYM3A, assembly GCF_056829965.1. Taxonomy (NCBI): domain Bacteria; kingdom Pseudomonadati; phylum Thermodesulfobacteriota; class Desulfobacteria; order Desulfobacterales; family Desulfolunaceae; genus Desulfoluna; species Desulfoluna sp. CYM3A. Next base: position 6,174,406 of record NZ_CP186556.1, on the reverse strand, counting down.
ACGGCAACCACGGTCCATGCCGAAGGGTGGGCCATCAAAGCCAACTATACGGAGAGTTGCAGCTGCAACCCCACCTGCCCCTGCCTGTTCGGCTCCCCGTCGACACGGGGCTACTGCGAGGGTAACAACCTCATTGAAATCAAGGAGGGTCACTACGGGGACGTCAACCTTGACGGCGTATCCGTGGTCACGGCCTTCAGCCTGGGCAAATGGCTGAGGGTGTATGTGGATGAATCCGCCTCCATGGAGCAGGCCAAAGCCGTGGTCGAGCTCCTGAAGCTGGACCAGACCTTCGGTATCATCTACTCCGGCGGCTCGAAAATCCTCTCCGAGGAGAGGGCTCCCATCTCCGTGGAACGCACCGACACCAAAGTCACCTTTTCCGTGCCCGCCTCCAAGGTGGAGATCGAAAAAATGAAGGGCTTAAACGGCGAGCCCATCAGCATCAAAAACCTTCCCGTGCCCTTCATGGAGGACCACACCCAGTACAAAGCCGTCACCCTGACCCACAAAAGCAAAGGCAAAGAGTTCAAGCACACCGGTACCACAATTGATGCCTCGGGAACCTTGTAGTAAGGGCTATGCCCCAAAATAATAATACATAACGATATTTCGCCTCAAATGCGTTACGTCTCGACGCAACGATCAAAAAAAAAGGAGCGGCCTCCGGCGGCCCTGCCGGGGGCCAACCCTTGGTCACCGAAATTTGCCATGGTACGCCCCACGTTTATTGTACGCGGCGTCGACGAGCTGCAACCTGTATTGCATGGGTATCAGCGGCAGATCATCATGGATGGTTTACGTGACGCCGGTGCGGTCCGCATCCTATTCACAGAGGATTAGCCTCCGAAGGCCACCTCGCTCCACATCGATTTGTTTCAGGGCTGCAGGTCCTTTAACAGGTCACAAACAGCGTCGTAGCCCGCCGTCTAAATGCCGTAGCTCCGGGCGTCCCCCAGGCGCTGGCCAGGTACAGGCCCTCAACAGGGCAGGTATTCTTCAGACGGCTGCCGCCGCTGTTGCCGAGGAGCTGGCTGTACCCGAGAAAAGCGCCCTGGGCATTGCCTGTAAACCGAATATTCGTCAGGGGTGTTGCCGCCTCCTTCTCCCGAATCATGGCAGACAGCCCCGGGATAACCTGTTTTTCCGCCCGTTGTATCAACACGTCCCTGACATGATTTTTCCGTTTCTTGTAGGCAGAGGCCTGGGTGTGGTCCGTCCTGTACTCCACCTCAAAAGCCCGCCATGGCTCGTAGCTGCTGCGCGCAAAGATCGATACAATGCTGGTGCCGGGAGGCGCGTACCCTTGGTAGGCGTTGTTGTAAACGGTCACCCCGTAGGGCATTCTCTCAGGATCGCAGGCATTGATGGCCTGAAGGTTTGCCGCATCGTCGCAGGAGTCAAACACAAAGGTCTCGTAAGCAGGGATATCCTGAACCACGTCCCGGTCTGAGCCCCAGCCAGATATTCACCATGGACATGGAGGGCTTCAGGGCTCCGAGCTTTTCCCGGTAATCCTGGGGGACCTTCCCCGCAGGCAGCAGCTTAAACATGGTCTCCGGAACGCAGGCATTGGAGATCACCGCTTTTGCCGCCTCTTTGCGCTTAGCCCCACCTGTTTGACACACCACACCGGAAACCTCCTCCCCCTCCATCAGGACATCCGTGACCTCGGATCCGGTCACCACCTTTCCACCATGTTCCCTGATCACATCCACAAAGGCGTTGGAAAAATCCTGGGAACGCCGTTTGTAATACCAGCTCCCGCAGGTGATCAGGCCGCCGGTGCTGAACAGGTAAAAGCTTGCCGGCAAGGTCTTCTGGGGGTTTTCCCGTAATACGAAATAAACCCTCCCAGCAATGTCTTGAGCCAGGGGTCTCCCGTGCACTCATCAAGGAATTCCGACAGGGGGATCTTGCTTAAAGGATCTTTTTCCAGCCCAGCCATGCCCTCTTTCAAAAACGCCTGAAGCAGTTGCATCATCTTGCCGAAAAAGGCCGATCTGGCATCATCGGGGAACCGGGCCACAAAGGACGCGATGATCTCTTTGACATAGTTCGTCGGGTCGTTGGGGAGCAGGTTTTTCGCCTCCTGCCTGGGATACGAAAGGTCCGGGCGCCCGGGGGTGACAAACCGGGCCAGTTCGGGCAGCAGCACAGGCTCGATCCTGTTTTTTACCCCGGAGGCTTCCAGCAAAAAATCCACGGGAGGGCCTGCGGCCACCGTGGCATGCAGCGAAACATCAAAAGGGTAAACGCCCCCCTTGAAAAGGTCGTGGCGTAGCCGCCGGGTTTGTCATACCTTTCAAAAACAGTCACGGGAAAGCCGTTTCTGGCCAGGCAGGCGCCCGCCATCAGGCCTCCGAGGCCAGCCCCAATTGTACAAAGTACAAACCTCTCTTTGTCCGGTACCTTGGATGCCAGCTCCGTTAATGTTGCCATAGCCATCTCCTTTGCACCGTGACGACCGTCCCTTCCTTCATTTCAGACAATGACGGGATGCAAAAACACGGGAAAGAACCGAGCCGGAACGTGCGTTCGGGTTATGAAGCCACAGGGACACAGGCCCCACCAGGGCTTCCGTTTAAAATATATTGAAAATTTGATATATTATACACCATCGGATTCCGGCATCGCAACGAAACGCAAGGGGACACAGTCGGGCCTCTTCACCTGCACGGGCACGCATGAGAAGTGCGCATTTCAGCCCTCTTTATTCAGCCACCACGCCTTTTCCCTGTCGACTTCATTCATAATCGCGGTTTCTCAAGACAGATCCCGGAGAGAAAGATCACGAACCTGGGGGGGGAACGGGCACCCTTTGCCATCATGATGTGCCCGCCCCCGCACCACCAACCTTCTTTCAGGAGGCATGTCATGGACATGTTGACCATTGATAACCTGGCATTCAGCGGTGGAGGCATCAAGGGACTGGCCTATATGGGGGCCATCCATGAGCTTCTGCAGAATTCGGACAAAATCGATATGTCCCAGGTCAAAAGGACCGCGGGAACATCCGCTGGTTCCATTCTCGCGGCGTTGTATGCCGTCTACAACGGCAACTACGACGCCATGAAAACCCTGATGGACGAAGACTTTTCCAAGTTTGAAGACTTTACCCCCTTCGGCAAGGAGGTGGAGGCGTTGATCGGCGATTTCAGGGGATGGGACTGGTACAAGTTCCTCCTCTTCCCCTGGGCCGTGGGCAAGGGAATCAAAACCATCGAGGACGCCTCGGCAGTTTACAAGGACCTGTTCAGTAAATTTGACGCCACCAAAACGGGAATCTGGGCAGGCAACGCCTTCAAGCAGTGGCTGGAAGATGCCATCGATGCAGCCCTTCAAGAGGCGGGCCTGAGCATCACCAGCAAGGAGCTGACCTTTGCGAAAATTCATGAAACAGACTACTTCAGAATCGATCCCTTTGTCATCGGGACCAACCTGAACTCCGGTTACCCGGTGGTCTTCTCCTATCAGGACACCCCCGACATCCTCCTGGCCGATGCGGTCCGGGTCTCCATGTCCATTCCCATCTTCTTCGAACCCGTGGAGATGCCCTTTCCCTTTGACGGGGGTCAGGCCAGGTGCCTTTTCGTGGACGGCGGGGTGGTCTGGAACTACCCCATTGAACTCTTCGACCAGGAGCAGTTCATGCCGGACTACAGGCCCGGCCCCTACGGCAACTTAGACGCCAACCCCGCCACCCTGGGGTTGAAGCTTGACAGCGACGCGGCCATCGCCATTCTTCAGGATCCGGGGAAAATGGCCACGGACGTGGGCCAGCCCCCACCGACCAACGGCCTTGAGTTTGCCGGGTACATGCTGAACGACCTGATGAACAGCCAGAATTTTGCCATGCTCCTCTTCTCCAGAAACGAGCAGAGGACCATCAACGTCAGCGGCTGCGGCATCCCCGCCACCGACTTCAAAGCTCAGCAAAGCCGATGAGCAGAAACTGTTCGACAGCGGCGTGGCCGGGGTGCAGAACTTTATTGGCCGGGCTTTTGGAAAGAAAGGGACCCAGGCCACGCAACCCGGAATGAAAAAAGCCAACTAACCCGGCAAAAGAGAGACACATACACACAGGGGCAGGCCCGTTATGGCTGAAACAGCCAAAAGGGCCTGCCCCTTTTTTTTAAAAGCCATGACACAGAATCATGGCAACGCGCAGTGTGTTGCGACCTCCGGCGGCCCGGCCCCCTCGCCCGAATGAGAGCAAAAAAAGCACACCTGCCAGCCATGGTGTGGTACGTTTTTTCAACTCGTTTTTTGCCCCCAGAATGAAGATGGAGTCGTTATCCATGGAAACCCAGAAAATATTCGCCGTGATTGCCCAGAAAGTGGCCGAGGCCATTGAGGCGGTGGTTAACATTGATGTCACCGTCATGGACAGCAACATGGTGCGCATTGCCGGAACGGGCATCTACAAAGACCGCATCGGACTCAAGATTGAAGAGCAGACAGCCTTTGGCTACGCCCTGAAGACCGGTCGGCACTATGTGGTGGAGACCGCCCGCGAGAGCGAAATCTGCGCGGTGTGCGAAAGACGGGTGCGGTGCAGTGAAAAGGCCGAGGTGTGCATGCCCCTCAAACGGGGAGATGTGCCCATCGGGGTCATCGGGGTCATTGCCTTCACCGACGAGCAGCGGAACAAAATCGTCCGGAACAAGGCCCAGTACATCAACTTCATCCAGAAGATGGCCGAACTCCTGGAAGCCAAACTCTCGGAAGAGAGGATGTCCAGAGAGAACCAGCTCCTGGCCCTCCGGCTCAAGACCATCCTCAACACCATGCAGGAGGCCCTGGTGGTGTTCAACCGTTCCGGGGAGATCCTCTACAGGAATGACCCCCTGAACCAGCTCCTCACCGAACTTTCCATCTCCGATTCAGGGGGATTCCTGACGGGCCTGTGGGATGAACTGAAGGAGAAAGCCCTCAACCGGGAGGTGGTGGAGAACAGGAAAATCCGCGTGCGCTTCCACGGCCAGGTCACCACCCTGGTGGCCTCGGTCTACACCATGGACGCGGAGGGCAGCGAGTTCATCGTCAAGCTGCACGAATTCATCCGCTTCGAAAAAAAGATGATCCGGTACACCCAGCAGAACCAGGTCAACGTGGACTTCGACAGCATCCTCACCGTGTCCGAAAGCCTTCTGGACACCAAGGCCACGGCAGCCAAAGCCGCCGAATCCGACTCCAACGTCCTCATCTACGGGGAGAGCGGCACCGGCAAGGAGCTCTTTGCCCGGGCCATCCACAACAGGAGCAAGAGGCGGGACAACGCCTTTATCGCCATCAACTGCGGGGCCATCCCCGACGAACTCCTGGAAAGCGAGCTCTTCGGCCACGAAAAAGGGGCCTTCACCGGCGCCATAAACACCCGCATCGGCAAATTCGAAGGGGCGGACGAAGGGACCCTCTTTTTAGACGAGATCAGCGAGATGCCTTACGCCCTCCAGGTGAAACTCCTCCGGGTGCTCCAGGAAAAAGAGATCTGCCGGGTGGGCAGCAACGAGACCCGGAAAATCGATATCCGCATCATCGCAGCCACCAACGCCGATTTGAGGGAACGCATCGAAGAAAGCACCTTCCGGGAAGACCTCTACTACCGGCTCAACATCATCCCCATCCACATCCCCCCCTTAAGAGAACGGGTCCAGGACATCATCTACCTCTCCCAGTTCTATATCGGGCAGTACAACCTCCGGTTCGACAAGTCGGTGAAGCGGCTCTCGAAAAACGCGGAAGCGCTCTTCACCGCCCACGCCTGGCCCGGCAATGTCCGGGAGCTGCAGAACATCCTGGAGTACGCCGTCAACTTTGAAACGGGAGACGAAATCCACGAGGACCTCATCAAGCGACGGCTCGCAGGCGGCAACAACAGGCTGAAAGGTGCGGCCCCCGCAGCGGGCCTGCCCCTTGCCCACCCAGGCGCCACCCTCTCCTCGGACATGGACCGCGTGGAAAAAGAGCTGATCCAGAAAACCATCGACGCCCACAGCGATTTAAAACACAAAGAGATCGTCAAAAACGCCTGCAAAGACCTCAACATCAGCCGCACCACCCTCTACCGAAGGCTCCGCAAGCACGCCATCACCATCCCCAGGGTCGCACATGCGCCATCCCTTCGTTCCTTAGAGGCGTCAAAACACTGGCGGCTCACGGGCTCCGCCCGTTCTGAAGGCGAGGGCAAGGGGCACGAACCCGGCTCGCCCGAAGAGTGAGAAAATCAAACAGCAAACGCTGATTTACATGTTCAACATATCGGCAGGATCTCATTCGTTCCCAGGCTCTGCCTCCACCAGTGAAACCGCTCAGCACAGCGTGTGGCTGGGTAAGAGGTCTCGCAAGTACCTCTTCTCATGCCGGCGGTCAGGGGCAGCGGGGGTGAACAGATCGGTTTCGTTTCAATACCGACACAGTTTCATATCTGACACAGATTTTTGTGTCAGATATGAAACTGACCTGTGTGTATCCTTCCTGTGGTGCCGGAACGTACGTGCGTGCCGCCCCCCTTCACCACCCCTTGCAAATCCGTTTTTTTGACAAGCACTTACCATTCCCCATCCCGTGCAAACCATCAAAAAACCAACGAGACCGTTTCGCTTTTTTCAAACATGGCATGCTCCTTGCCCTTAGTCATGGGACGAAAACAAAAAACCGTGAACGATCAAGTACGACACGTACGAACCATAGAAAGGAGTCAGACCATGGCCACCGATTATTCCGAGCTGGTTGGAATCTTAAAGCGGGAAGTTGTCCCGGCAACAGGGTGCACCGAGCCCATTGCCGTGGCATACGCAGCCTCTGTGGCGGGGGCTAAAATCAAGGACCTCTCCATGATCAAGTCCGTTGAAGTCTGCGTGGATGCCGCCCTGTTCAAAAACGGCCTTCGCGTAGGCATCCCGGGCATCAAAAAGCGCGGGCTGGAAATCGCCCGCCTCGCCGCTATCGCAACCCCCGACAAGGAGCTGCGGGTCCTGGAGACCATCGCCCCGGAACAAAACCAAAAGGCCGAAGCCCTGGTGGAAAAAGAGCTGATCTCCGTCTGCATCAAGGGCAATTGCAGCAGGCTCTTCGTGGAGATCTTTGTCACCCTCACCGACGGCAGGCAGATCAAGGTCATGGCCGTGGACCGCCACAACAACATCGTCAAGGTGGAAGAGGGGATCAACCTCTCCCATGAAGAGCCCGGCGCCGTGGATGAGCAGGCCCACAAAAAGCTGATCCAGGCATACGACCTCAAAGACCTTCTGGATTTTTCCAACACCGTGCCCCTGGATGAGATCCGTTTTCTCCAGGAAGGGGTGGACAAGAACATGATGCTGGCCAAAGAGGGGCTCTCCTATGAGGGAGGCATCGGCCAGGCATACAAGAAAATCGTGGAGGAAGGGATCCTGAACGACCAGATGGTCACCAAGGCGGAGATGCTCTGCGCAGCAGCCTCGGAAGCCCGCATGTCCGGTTCCACCCTGCCTGCCATGAGCAGCGCGGGAAGCGGCAACCACGGCATCACCGTGTTCCTGACCATTGCCGGGGTGGCCGAAGCCACCGAGGCATCCCCGGAAGCCATGCTCCGGGCCCTGGCCTTCAGCAACCTCATCACCGTCTATATCAAGTCCTTTACCGGCACCCTGTCGGCCATGTGCGGATGCGGCGTGGCCGCGGGCATCGGGGCCTGTGCCGGGGTCTCTTACATGATGGGCGGCAGTGAAGCCCAGATCTTCAAGAGCATGCTCAACATGGTGGGCAGCATCACGGGCCTGATCTGCGACGGCGGCAAAGAGGGATGCGCCTACAAGCTGGCCCTTTCAGCCAGCTGGGCCGTCAAGGCAGCCCTTCTGGCCCAGAAGGGGGTCGCGGTCCATGAGGACAACGGCATCCTGGCCTTCAGCTTCCGCCAGCTCTTTGAAAACCTCGGCTACCTGTGCAACACAGGCCTGGCCGGTGCCAACAACTCCATCCTCGATATCATGGAAAGGCAGTACAAAAAGGTGGGGTAAATAAGGGCTTGCTGCATAAGAAAAACGGGGGAAAAGCAACCCGACAAAGGGAGCTCTTCCCTCCCTGGTCACGGCGACCATCCAGCCGGCCCGTGTTCCCTTTCACGCAACATAAAAACTATTTTTACCGGTCCCCGTTTTTTCACGGGACATGGCCGGAATCGCGCTATATGGTCACCCTGGCCAACGCAAAGCCCCCCGGCACCCCTGCCGGGGACCCCATATGCAAGGGAGTTGACAAACACGTGTAAAAAACGGGAGACAGGCGCACTTCGGGCCCATGGCCTGGGAGCCGTCCCCCAAAAAATAAAGGTTTCGGCATAAAAAGCACGGCGCTCGGCGGCAGGCAGGTTGGAGACACTGCAGCCGACATGGGCTCGCCTGGGAATCGTTTCACCGTTGAGACACCCCGGAACGCCCGCACGCAAGCGGCTTTTTTGCCCGGGCCCAATATGTTCAACCAGGAGGGATGATAGGATGTCATTGGAAAACAGGTTTGGAGAATTTGCTCTGATTATCAAGCTCATCGGCGGGATCGCCGCCGGTATCATCATCGGCCTTGTGGCAAACGAGGCTGTCATCGAGGTTGTCACCACCATCAAATACGTCATCGGGCAGCTGATCTACTACACGGTCCCGCTGATCATCATCGCGTTCATTGCGCCGTCCATCGTCAAGCTCGGAAGCAACGCCAAGAAAGCGCTGGGGACAGGGGTCTCGGCCGGCCTACCTCTCCGCAGCCGGGGCGGCCACCATGGCTGCCATGGCGGGTTATCTCATCATCCCGCACCTCTCCATCGCCACCAGCGTGGAGGGACTCCGGGAACTGCCCAAAGTGGTATTCCAGCTCAACATCCCCCCTGTCATGTCGGTGATGACCGCCCTGGTCACCGCCATCATGCTGGGCAGCGCCACCATCTGGACCAAGGCAGAGACCTTTGCCAAGCTCATGAACGAATTTGAAGAGATCATGATGCAGGTTGTCCATCGCGTGGTCATCCCCATTCTCCCGATCTTTATTGCCGCCACCTTTGCCTGCCTTGCCTACGAAGGCAGCCTCACCAGGCAGCTCCCCGTCTTCCTGAAGGTCATCGCCATCGTGCTGGTGGGGCAGTTTGTATGGCTCACCATCCTCTACCTCATTGCGGGCATGATCTCCGGGACAACTCAATTGCTTCACTACTCCCCGGCCTACCTCACGGCCGTGGGCACCATGTCCAGCGCCGCCACCCTTCCCGTGTCCCTCTCCTGCGCCTCCAAGTCCAGCGCGCTCAGCAAAGACACCGTGGAGTTCATGGTCCCCATGGGTGCCACCATTCACCTGTGCGGCTCGGTGCTCACCGAAACTTTTTTTGCCATGACCATCTCCATGATGCTCTACGGCCACCTGCCCTCCGTCAGCGTCATGGCCCTGTTCATCCTTCTCTTCGGCATCTTTGCCATCGGCGCCCCCGGCGTCCCCGGAGGAACCGTCATGGCCTCCCTGGGTATCGTGGTGGGGGTCCTCCAGTTCGACCCCGCGGGTGTGGCCCTTCTGGTGGCGGTCTTTGCCCTGCAGGACAGCTTCGGCACCGCCTGCAACGTCACCGGTGACGGCGCCCTCACCCTGATGCTCGAAGGCCTGTTCAACCGCAACGGCGAGCTCCAGCAGGAGCACGCCTGCGAAGCAGAACTCAGCACGGAACTCAAATAGCCCCACGGGTTGCCTCCGGCCAAGCTTCCGGGGGCAACACTAAAGGAACGATTCAGCCCAAAGAACAGCCTCCGGCGGCCCTGCCGGGGGCCAACCTTTTGAAAAATTCAGCAAACAGGTTTTGTTTTTTGAGGATTCGTGCCTGCAGAGCATAGCCCCTCTCCTTCTTTAAAATTCCATGATTACCGGAACGTTTTTGCGGAGCTTTTTTCAAAAAGCGACCCGCCGGAGGCAACGGAGTTTTTAAATGCGTTGGCCCTGACCTGTTACCGGTTTCGTCTTGACATCCGAGCCCTTCAGTCATACTAAATAAAATTTTGATTTGACTGGACGGATCCATCAAACAGGGGATGTCGCTTCTCATCAACCACGCGACAGATCAAGGGCCCCGCATCAAGGCCCTTTGCCGAAGGCCCGGCTCACCGGGAGGAGGGCAGCCGCTGGCTTGGGAGCCGTCTCCATATGATAACCAGGAGGAAGACGAACATGGCACGATTGAAAAAACTGCTGACCGTCATGGTCATGGCAGGGGTTTGCATGGCAATGGTTTCCACGGCATCCGCCGCGGACAAGAACTGGGCAAAGATCAAAAAATCCGGCGTTCTCACCATCGGCACCAGCCCCGACTACCCCCCCTTTGAAAGTGTGGACCCCGCCACCAACAAAATCGTGGGTTTTGACATCGACCTCATCGACGCCGTTGCCGCCGAGCTGGGCCTTAAGACCAAGTTCCAGGCCATGGGCTTTGACTCCATCATCATTGCCGTGAAAAACGGGCAGGTGAACCTGGGTATGTCCAGCTTCTCCGTCACCGAAGAGCGTAAGCAGAGCGTTGACTTCACCATCCCCTACTACAAAAACGGCTCCACGGTTCTCACCAAGGCAGACTCCCCCGTGAAAACCGAAGAAGACCTGGTGGGCAAGCGTGTTGCCGCCCAGATCGGCTCCACCAGCGCCGAAGCGGCCAAGAAGATCAAGGGCTGCGACGCCCAGATCGTGGACGACGCCAACATCGCAGTGATGATGATGAAAAACGGCGTGGTTCAGGGCGCTGTCCTGGACGTGGCCATTGCCGAAAACTACGCCAAGAAGCCCGAGTTCACCGTCTTTGAAAAGCCCCTGAGCTACGAAGAGACCGCCGCCATCGTGCGCAAGAACTCCCCTGAGTTCCTGGACGCCCTCAACAAGGCCATCGAAAAGCTCGAAGCCGACGGCACCATCGCCAAGCTCCGCAAGAAGTGGGGCGTATAGAGGCTCGAAGGCCCTCAGCTTTGATTGTAAAACGACGCCACCCCAGCCGGAAAACCGGTTGGGGTGTTGTCCTTCACAGCATGCAACACAACAGACCGTGACCATGATCACGTAAGGCCCCCTGGAAAACCATGCGGTTTTCCAATGCAGCGCTGTGCCTCACTGGTCTGTTCAAAAACCGTTTGCCCCCCGGCAGGCCCGCCGGCGGCAACCCCATAGAAGGATCATCACAGTGATCGATTTTGCGCTGGTTTGGCAGCACAAGTTATTTTTGCTTAAAGGAGCCGCGGTCACCATCCAGCTGACCTCCGGTGCCCTGATCATCGGCATCATCCTCGGCTCCCTTGCCGGCATGGGCCGCATCTCCAGAAACCGCCTGATCCGAGCCGTGTCAGGTGTCTATGTCTACGTCCTGCGCGGCACCCCCATGCTGCTGCAGATCTTTTTCATCTACTTCGGTCTGCCCCAGCTCTACCTGGCCATCACCGGGGACCCCATCATGTTTTCGCCCATCAAGGCGGGCATCACGGCCCTGGGCATCAACTCAGGCGCCTACGTGGCGGAGATCGTCCGCGCGGGCATCCAGGCCGTTCCCAGCGGCCAGATGGAGGCCGCCCGCTCACTGGGCATGCCCCACGGCCGGGCCATGTGGGACGTCATCCTGCCCCAGGCCTTTCGCAAAATCATTCCCCCGTTGTGCAACGAGTTCATCGTCCTTTTAAAGGACTCCTCCCTGGCTGGATCGGGGGCTGGTGAGCGACGCACTCGGCGCCACGGGCGCCCGGTACTACGACTACGTCCAGTTCCTCTTCGGCGCCGGTGTGGTCTACCTCTTCCTGACCTTCATCATCTCCCAGGCCCTGGCCGCCCTGGAGAGAAAACTCGGCGTCATGGACAAGTAACACCTCGCCTCCCCGTTTTTCTGCGAAGAAAGGCCCCCCACAGCGGCTTTCGCTGCTCCGCCCACGGTCATGACGGCCCGGCGGAGCGGCAGCGCCCAACACACCGTACCTCCCCTGCCCATCAAAAAAATGCCATCTCCGAAAACCGCTTGCCAGGATTCCGGCAGGAACGTTATCCATACAAGAAAGAGGTCACGGGTCATTTTTTTTCGGATCATCACCCGTGGTCTCCTGCGGCACGCGCCGCACCACCTTTTCGGGCAAAGAGACCATGATGCAACACGAATACAGCCAGGCAAGAACAGCCAAAGACAGGAACTACGACGGCAGGTTCTTCTTCGGGGTGAAAACCACGGGGATCTTCTGCAGGCCTTCGTGCCCGTCTCCTGTGGCCAAAGAGGAGAACGTCCGCTACTTAGCCACCCTCTTCGAGGCGTTGGATCAGGGGTTCCGGCCCTGCTACCGGTGCAGGCCGGACCTTGAAACAGACTACACCAACGGAAACATCCGGGGGACATTCCTGGTGAGAGGCCCTGGAAAAAATCTACGGAGGGTTCCTCCACGACCACAGCTTAGGGGAGCTGGCGGAAGAGGTGGGGGTATCGGACCGCCACCTGCGGCAGCTCTTTCAGGACAACCTAGGTGCCCGGCCCGGGGCCGTGGTCAGGTACCACAAGGCTCTGTTCGCCAAGAAACTCCTGGTCTACTCCCGCCAAAGCATCACCGACATCGCCTATGCATCAGGCTTCGGCTCCATCAGGCAGTTCAACGAGGTGTTTAAAAAGACCTTTGGGAAAACACCCACGCAGCTGCGCCGGGAAGAGGGCCCCGGGGAAGAAAATCCCGGCGCCGACACCCTGCTGAAGCTCCCCTACCGGCAGCCCTTTGATTTCAAGCAAATCCTCTCCTTTCTGGCCCCTCGGGCCATCCGGGGGGTGGAGGTGGTCACCGAAACAAGCTACAGCCGCACCTTTCGAGTGGGCTCAGCCCGAGGATACGTCACGGTCACCGATGCCCCGGAGACATCGGCCCTTGCGCTTCACATCGCCTGTGACGACATCCGCTGCTGCATGGAGATCCACAACCGCGTCCGCAGGATGTTCGACCTGGACACCGACTTTTCCCGGATCAACCACCTCCTTGCAGCGGACACCACCCTGAACCGAGGCATGACAAACGGCCACGTGCCCCGCCTGCCCGTGGCCTTTGATCCCTTTGAGTTTGTTGTCCGCGCCATCCTGGGCCAGCAGATCACGGTAAAGGCCGCCACCACCCTGGCCGGACGCATCGCTGAAAAAGCGGAACAAAACACCGACCCTGAGTACCCGGACGGCCTGGACCGCTACTTTCCCGATGCCGAAGAGCTTGTTAGCCTCGATCTTTCCGGCATCGGCCTCACCCAGACCCGCCAGGCCACCTTGCAAACCGCGGTGCGGGCCATTCTGGACGAAGCCGTCAAGCTCACCCCCAACCAACCCTTTGACGCCTTTCACCGGGACTTTTCCAGCCTGAAAGGCATCGGCGACTGGACCGTTCACTACGTGGCCATGCGGGGCCTGGGCATGAAAGACTGCTTTCCGGCCACGGACCTAGGGGTCATCAAGGCCTTGACCCGGGACGAAAAACCGACCAAAAAAGCAATCCAGGCCATGGCCGAAGCGTGGCGCCCCTACCGAAGCTATGCAACCCTGTGCCTGTGGCATATGGACAAAGGAGACGAGGCATGACCTATTACACCCGATTCCAGGCAACCCTCTGCGAAGTGATCATCGCAGGGGATGAGCGCGGCATCTCCCACCTTCACCTCTGCACAGGGGAAGGCAAACGGAGTCTTCGAAGATCTCACCGGAGTGGGTTCGAAACGACGCTTTCTTTGACGACGCCGTGGGGCAGGTGCGGGAGTACATGGAAGGAAAAAGGGATCACTTTGACCTGAAGCTCAACCCCTCGGGAACGGAGTTCCAGAAACAAGTATGGAAGGCACTCACGGCCATTCCCTTCGGAGAGCTCAGGACCTACGGAGACATTGCAAAAAAACTGGGCAACGAAAAGGCCTGCCGTGCCGTGGGCATGGCCAACAGCAAGAACCCCATCCCCCTTATCGTACCCTGCCACCGGGTGGTGGGGGCAGGCGGCAAGCTCACGGGCTTTGCCCATGGCCTGACCATCAAGGAGCAGCTCATCCGGCTGGAAAAAGAGAAGGACCCAACATAACGAAGAGCCCCCGGCAGGACGCCGGAGGCTTTTATGAATGCATCAGTAACAAAAAGGACACACCACCATGTATGCCGTCATCTTTGAAGTGACCCCCAAGGCCGAAGGCAAAGCCGAGTACCTGAAAATCGCCGCGGAAATCCGGGGCTTCCTTGAGAGCCGACCAGGCTTTATCTCCATTGAACGCTTCGCCAGCCTCAACGAGGAGGGAAAATTGCTGAGCCTCTCCTTCTGGGAATCCGAGGCCGCCATCGAGGCATGGCGCACCATGCTGGACCACCGGACCGCACAGAGAACCGGCAAGGCCTCCCTTTTCACCTCCTACCGCATCCGCGTGGCCAACGTGGTGCGGGACTACACCCACGACAAGCGGGGCCAAGCCCCAGCGGACTCCAACAGCGCCCTTCTTTAAACAGCGAGCACCCTGATCTATGGCCAGCAAGAGCCAGCAAAAGGAACCACACCGTGACCATCACCCTCGCCTTTGACGTATACGGCACCCTCATCGACACCCACGGTGTGGTTGAGCACCTCAAAGAACTCATCGGGGAAAAGGCTGCGGCTTTTTCCCGTACCTGGCGCGAAAAACAGCTGGAATACTCGTTCAGGCGGGGGTTAATGTAGCACTATGCTCCGTTTTCCGTATGCACCGCCCAGGCACTTGACTACACCTGCACCATCCATGGAATACCGTTCAACAGCGAGCAAAAAAAAGGCCTCCTGGAAATCTATCGCACCCTCCCCGCCTTTCCGGATGTTCGTGAAGGGCTTGCCCGTCTGAAGGCAACGGATTGCAACCTCTTTGCCTTTTCCAACGGCACCGCAGACGCGGTGGAGCGCCCTTTAACGCTGCGGTATCTGGAGCGTTTTTGATGGCATTGTGAGCGTCGATGAGATCAAATCGTTCAAACCCAACCCCGGTGTCTATGCCCACTTCCTGAGACAATCCGGAGCCGAAAGGCACGAAGCCTGGCTCATTTCAAGCAATCCCTTTGATGTGATCGGTGCCCTTTCAGCCGGTATGCGCGCTGCCTGGGTCAACCGATCCAAAGAAGCCCCCTTTGACCCCTGGGGCATTGAGCCATCGGCCACCATCCATGATTTAACCGAACTTCGCGACGCCCTCATATGCGTAACCCCCTGACAGGATAGAGGCCCCATTCCCATGGGGCGCTCACACGCCGCTGGGACTCGTCATCAGTCAACCGCGTCTGTGTGTCGGGAGTTTGTCTCTACTCCGAGGCCCCGGTACGCACGTCCATGGTGATGGGAATGAATTGCCCTGGTCGCGATACGGCAACGTTCACCACCACCCGCATCATCCCGGCATCCACGTCGCTTGCGCCCACGGTGATGTTGAAGGCATCGTCCGGGTCCGCCCCGGCCAGCCCCCCCTCTTTCCAGAGGCCCATGAGAAAATGCCTGATCAGGGGCGTCACCTTCCCCCAGGTCGCCGTGTGTCTGTGTTCGCAGGCGCATCCCTTGAGGGCTTCCGTGATGGAGGCCTCAATCATCATCACCGTCCGCCGCACGTTCACATAGCGCCAGTCCGGGCACCCCAGATCAAGGTCCCTTCACCGGGAAAGGCGCGGATGGCGTTGACAGACAAGCCGTCCGGGGGAATGGCCAGGAACTCCTGGCGATCACCGGAAACGGTGACAGCCGGGCTGCAGACGCTGTTCAGGCTGATGTTGGCAGGGGCCTGCCAGACGCCCCGTGAATTGTCCGTCATGGCGTAGGCACCGGCAACGGCGCCCGAAATCACGGTGAGCAGGTTGGCACGCTCCTTCATGGCTTTGAGCAGGGTGTTGAAAAGCGGGCTTTCTGCCACCAGGGCATTGTTGATGCCGGTTTTTTCCGCGTGGGTGAGTAAGGGAGAGGTCATCTTACTGATGACAGACGCCATGGCGCCTGACTCGGCGGTGGAGGCCTCCCCCCGGCCTTGGGAAAGCTCCTCGGTCAGAAGCCGCTGGAGAAGCGAAAGCGGGGTAAGGTTTTCAAAGCCCAGGTCCCGTTCCTGCACCACCGAGGTGTTCAGCCATGGGTAATAGGCTGCACCGAGGCCCAGGTCCGCAGAGCCGATGCCGTCCCGAAACGCCTTGATGCAATCCGCAGAAGAGTCTGATGAAGGCCGGTCTCCTCCCCGGACATCCAGGATGGCAAACCGGCTGCGACCCGGCTCTGCGCACCGCCGCAGGGCGGCCTGCTGCACGGCGCTGCACCCTGCCCCATCCAGAAGCACGGCCTCGGGGATCACCACCAGGGTGGGGCCATCCTCCCCCGACAGGGCACCAATCCCCCGGATCAAGCCCTCGGTTTCCACGGCATCGCTGTAGCCCCCCACGGACACGATGCTGCAGGGTCCACCCCCGTTCTGGAAAAAGAGTTCCAGGCTGCGGTACAGGATGTAGCGCTCGGAACTCTGGGTCAGGGAAAAGGATTTGCCATTTAGAACCACATCCGAGGCATCGGGTGAGCCCGCCCCCTTTTCCTCAAGGGAAAAGCCGAGGACCGGCGCACCACCGAACAAGGCCACGTACTCGGCCATGTTACTCACCGGAACCGGTTCCATCACATTTTCAGGCATTTTTTCCGTGTGCCCGATAAAAACCGCATGGCTGGTACTGCCGTCACCGACCCGGGAAACCCTTCGGCCCATGCACAGACAAAAGACAAAAAAACCAGGGCACATGCCAGCCCCATGACGCGTGAACACCCCTTCATCATCATCCCCCCCATCAAGGCCCTGCGCCAACCAACCCGCGCCATGCGCAAGCCCTTATCTATGTATCCATTTCGTATCATCACGCAAGGCACGGCTCACAGCGCCCCGCGACTCATCACAGGGTAAACCGCCCCACAAGGCCACTCAACTGATCGGCCAGGCCGGAGAGTTCCCGGGCCTTGGTGCGGATCTGAAGGCTCCCCTCATTCATCTCCCGGGCCGCCCGGCTCACCTCCGAGATGCTTTGGGCCACGCCTTCGGCAGCGGCCGAGGCCTGTCCCACGTTCTCACTTACGGCCTGGCCGCCGGAAGCAGCCTGGGCAGCGCTCTGCGAAATTTCACGGGTGGTGGCGGACTGCTCTTCAATGGAGGCAGCCACAGTGGTCACCACCTGGTTGATATCGTGAATCACCGTGACAATGGATTCAATGGCGTCTACGGACTCTGACGTCACGGTCTGGATCCCGGAGATCTTTCCCCTGATCTCCCCGGTGGCATCCGCCGTCTGCCGGGCAAGGGCCTTGATCTCTTCGGCAACCACCGCAAACCCTTTTCCGGCCTCGCCAGCCCGGGCCGCCTCAATGGTGGCGTTGAGGGCCAGCAGGTTCGTCTGCTCAGAAATCTCCGAGATGGTTTCCGTCACCTGGTTGATCTCCTTTGCAGCGCTTCCCAGCTCCGTCACTTTTTCCGACACCATGCGGGCCTCGTCCACGGCCCCCCGGGTGATCTCGCTTCCCTTTGCCGTATTTCCGGCAATCTCCTCAATGGTTGCCGCTATTCCCTCAGAGGCAGCGGGCGGACGATCCCGGACCGTCACGGTGGTCTGCTCCGTGGACGCGGATACCTCGTTCATGTTGTCGGTCATCTCATCGGCTGCCGTTGAGACCGTGCCGGAGGCTTCCGCGGTATGGTCCGAGTTCGATGTAATCTGTTCCGAAACGGCAGACAGCTCCGACGAGGAAGACATCAGCATCCCCACCCCGGTGCGGACGTCCCCGAACATGGATTTGAGATTGGCGGACATGCTGTTAAGGGACGCCACCAGAACCCCGATCTCATCTTTGCCCCGGATGTCCAGGGCCTGCCGCAGGTCCCCCTGGGCCATCTTGTCTGCAAACGCCGCGGCCTGAGCCAGTGATGAGACGATGGGACCGGCAATGAGAAGGGCAACCCCCACGCACATCACCAGCACAATCCCCATGGAGACCCATACGGTACGGGCCGTGAGGGCACTGTGCTCCCTCATGGTTGTCAGGGAATGGTCCAGCTCTTCCACATGCTGGGCCACGAGTTTGTCGATCATCCCCGTGAGCTCTTCGGCAAAGGGGTCAAACTTTTCCATCATGGGATTGCCCTGCTCCGGCCCCCCGTCGATATAGGCCTGGGCCATGGAGCGTCCCATGGCGTAATACCGGTCCAGGCTTACGCGCATCGACTTCAACAAGGCCACGGTCTCGGCTTCGCCGTACTTTTTGTGCTCATCAATGGCAAAGGCGATACGCTTGACTGCGTCGTCGTAGTAGGTTTTGGCCTCATCGTATCCGTCATCGTATCCTTTGGCTGCCCGGGTGGCTGAAATGTCCGTGAGCCAGCCCTGGATCTGCTCGATATCCCTGTTGATGTTTCATTAATTAAGGTGGGGAAGAACTTCCCCTTCTGCAGAAGCCAATTCCTCCACCGTCGCCTGGGTGAACCGTGTGATACACAAGCCCGAAATGGCAAACAGCACCCACACAATCCCGAAGCCTGCAAAAAGCTTCACCCGAACCGACACATCATTGAGTTTAAACGCCATCTCTATCTTTCCTCATAAAGGATCACAAAGGGTGGGCCACAAAAGCCATCATACAGCCGCTTTGAACGGACTTCCGACGGACGGCCCCGATAAATAAATCAACCCCGCCGTACACGCGACAAGGGGTATCTCTCGTCAGTTCCATGCAAACACACGCTTGGGTTCACATCCCACGAAAATGAGAAATACTATCCCCTCATCCATCGACAAAACAAAAACCGCCTTGAATATTTCTTTCATTTTTTTTGCAATAAAAAACCGCACGACCCAATCAGAGAAAGGGCGTGCGGCAGGCAAGGCGCGGAGGGTTGGTAAATCAAACAGAAAACCGTGAGTTGGGGTTGGTCTTTCAGCAATACCCACTCTTCCCCGCAGAAGCCGGGAACCATAGCCTCACATCACTTTGCAGGCGTCATTTTTGTCAACTGTCCGGGAGGTCGGAAAAAAGGGGACTGAAACGGGGAACAGTGAGTAAAGGGGCAGGGAGAATGGGGTCACGCGATCCGGGGATCGTCAGCGCATGACCGGCCGGCTCAGCCAAAGAGGCAACAGAGGCGCTAAATCTGCTCTTTGATCTCCTTGACCATCCCCATGTCCACGTGCTCTCCAAAGGCAAGCATGGCGGAATGAAGGGCCAGGGCCACGAGGATCCCCGTAAAGGTTATCCCCGTCAGGGCAATGAAAACGGAAAGGGCCCTGGACCCCTTCCGACTGGGACGCATGTCCCCGTATCCCACGGTTGTGGCGGTGATAAATGTCCAGTAGAGGGTGTCGAACCGGCCCCATTTTTCAAGGCGGCCCACCCACTGCCCCAGCATCACGATCACAAGGAGCAAGAACACCATCAGGGGGGCTGCAAAGTACAGGGCCCACAGCAGAAACCGAATGAACGTCAGGGTAAAGCCCATAATCAGGAACCTTCGGTGTCCGCGCGATCGGCCAGGCGGATCTTCCGGACGACGTCAGGTACCAAGATGTAATCATTGATCAACCCCAAAAACAACCGGGCATCTCCACCACAGCAAGGCAGGTGCGGCTCAGCTGTATCGCAGGTAGTTCTTGATCTTGAGCCGGAGTCTCTCGGCCAGGGTGGCGTTGGCCGCCCCCAGGCTCTCAAGGATCATTTCGGCCTCCTGCCGGTAGGCTGTGATCTTCTCCCGATCCCAGTGGGCAGGCGGCGGCTGGAGGTTGGTAATGCGGTCGGCAAGCTTGACCATCCAGACCTCTTCGGGCTGCTGCCGAATGCGGGCGAGGCTGTCGGCCATCTGCTCCTGCTTGCTGCCAAGGGTTTTGTCCTTGGAAAGAGCCATTACCCCTTGGGCCACCTCAAGCCCGAAACCCTCGGCCACGGTCTCAAAGGAGGTGTCCGTGTCTTCCAGGGTGTCGTGCAGCAGGGCGCAAAGCACGGCAAGATCCGGCTTTTCGGTGCAGGCGGGATCCTCTGTGATGGCGGCCATCACCTCCATGGAGACGGTCCCGACATGATTGATGTACGCGATCTCGGTACCGGGCATGGTCTGCCCGTTGTGAGCCCTGGAGGCAAAGTTCCAGGCGGCAAGGACAAGGTCCTGATTCCAAACAGTCATGGGTAAGATCCTTTAAAAAAACCGGTTAATTCGGCAAGAGGCACTCAAAGCCGCTGCCCGCCATGGAGGGAACAAACTCCGTCACATCATAACGCGCCACGCCCTCTTTGCAGAAGGGGTCTTCGGCCAGCACCGCGTCCAAGGCCTCCCTGGTAGGCATGTCCGCAAGGATCACCCCACCGGTGCGGGGCACCTTGCGACCGGAGGCGATAAAATACCCTTTTTCGTACTGCTCCTTCAGGTAAACGACATGGGCCTCAAGGTTCGCATCCACTTTATCCATTTCGCATACATAGGTCAGGGAAACAATATACATGCGTCGTCCTTTTCATCTTGATAGAGTCATAAAACGGGGATGGCCTGGATCCGCAGCCCCTTTGATCCGAAGCGCCCCCAAGGGCCCATGGATCACAACGGCCCAAGGGAACCACAGCCACAAAAAAGCTTCAAGGATTTCCTTGCGCAAGCACAGGGGCTCCCCGACCGGGCGAGCCCCACTTCACACGGAGACATTACAGGCGAAACTGCCCCACGGCGGTCTCCAGCTCTTCGGAGAGGCCATTGAGGGTGAAGGCCTCCGAGGCCACCTTGGAGCTCCCCTCGCCGAGGCCTGTGGTCTCCCGGTTCAGCTCGGTGATGTCATGGGCCACGCTGCCCACGGCAACAGAGGTGTCCGCGATGTTGGCCGCCACCTCCTGAATCCCCAGGGAAGCCTGCCCGATGTTCTCGGAAATCTCGCGGGTGGTGACGGACTGCTCTTCCACGGCGGCGGAGATCCCCCCCACCACCTCGTTGATGCCGTGGACCACCTCGTTGATGCCCGTCACCTCGCTGACCGCGTCCCGGGTGGCGTCCTGGATCATGCTGACCTGGGTACGGATATCACCGGTGGCCTCGGCGGTCTGACGGGCCAGCTCCTTGATCTCGTTGGCCACCACGGCAAAACCCCGGCCCGCGTCACCGGCCCGCGCCGCCTCGATGGTGGCGTTCAGGGCCAGCAGGTTGGTCTGCTCGGAGATCTCGGTGATGGCCTCGGTGACGTGACCGATTTCCCTTGCCGCCTCGCCCAGGGAGGCGATGCGGGTGGCCGAGGACTCGGCCTGGTCCACGGCCTGAGCGGTGATTTCCGTGGCCTTACCCGTACTCCCGGCGATCTCCCCGATGGTCTCCATCATCTGCTCGGCGGACTCGGCCACAATGCCCACGTTGGTGGAGGCCTCTTCAATGGCGGCTGCCACGGTGTTCATGTTGCCGCTCATCTGCTCTGCGGAGGCCGCCACGGACTGGGATTTTCCCACGATGGACGAGAGGTTCACGTTCATGCTTCCAGACAGGGTGCTCAACTCACCGGAGGAGACAAACAAGGTTTTCGAGTTGTCCACCACCCCCTGGAGCATGGCCTTCATCTCCCCGGCCATGGTGTCGAGGCTGCCGCCGATGCGCCCGAGTTCATCGCCTCCGTCGATGCCTGAGGTGGCGTTTAAGTCACCGGAGCCAAGGCGGCGGGCGAACTTCTCCACCCGGGCAAGGCGGGTCAGCAGGCCGAAGGTCATGCGGATGCCCAGGAGCATGACCAGCAGCCCCACGGCCACTCCGCCGATCTGGAGGGTGTAGAGCAGGGAGAGCTTTTTCTCGGAGGCCTTCTGCATCAGGAGCACAGCCTTGTTCATCTCCCCCAGAAGGGAAAGGTTGTTGGCCTGGACCCAGGCCAGGCTGTCGGCGGCACCTTCCCCGTCCGAAACAACGGTCTCAAGGTGTCCGTAAAAAGACCTCCACAAGCCGGATACCGTGTTGAGTTGATCCCGCACCTCTCCTCCGGCTGCGGGGCAGTGCCGGTAAGCCGTGGTCTTCAGATTCAGGGTCAGGGGGGCGTTTCCGGAGTCGGTGAGGGCCTTCAGGGTCAGGTCGAAGACCTTGGCCGTGTTGCGGATGGTGGCGGCCGAAGAAGCATCGGGAAACGCGGTGTAATGAAGGATCTCCTTGGTCATCTTCTGGGTCAGCATGCGCTGCCTGCCCGCCAGGTTGATGACCAGGCCGTCATCCTTCATGCGGCCGGATACCACCACAGTGGAACAGAACATAAACACAACAATCACCGAAAACCCTACCATCAAAAGCGTCTGCCTGACCTTGATACTCATCTCTTCACACTCCGCTGCAACTCAATTCCCATGACCGGCCCTGTCTCACCCGGTGCGACACACGGCACATCCAGCCCAGTGGGATCCCGGAGTGCCTCTCCGGCCCAAAGGCATGCCCACACTACATAACAACAACTGTGCCAGCCCGACACCTGAAGCGCCTTAAAAAAAAGCCGAAGTATACAGTTCGACGGCCCAGGGCCCCTGAGAGTGCGTTTACGACCCAGGACAACCATCTGTTTCCATAGCCTCATCCAAACCTGGCCTATCCCGGACCCCACCGGACAGCGCCCCCCAAAAAAACGAGCCGCAAGACACAACACAGGTCCCTTCCATTCCAAAACGCCTGCGGCACCCCAAAAAAACTGTCCCACCCACTTACCTTTCAGCCAGATCTGTCCCACACCCCTTTTGACACACACCGGTGCCGCTCCTCCCGCCCCTTGAAATTCCATGTGATCTTGAACAACGTGGGGCTCATTTTTTCCTGTCTTTCCCCCCGGTAACATACTATATACCAAGGTCAGGCAGAGGCCATGGACGCTGGGTCCCCCGGCCGGACCACGCGACGCCCCATCCATTCTTTCGAGGAAAGCGATATGGGAATCAAAACACAGGAATCGTTCAACTTCTATTCACACCTGGCAGGTGCCATCGCCTCCCTGGTGGGGACGGTCTACCTTTTGCGCATCGCCAGCCACTCGGCGTCCATGACAATCACGGCCCTTGTCTACGCCCTCTCCCTGGTCTTTCTCTTTTCGGCCAGTTCCCTGTACCACGCCTTTAAAAAACAGGAGAACGAGCTCTCCTTCTGGCGAAAAATGGATCGCCTGGCCATTTTCTTCATGATCGCCGGCACCTACACCCCCATCAGCTATTTCTGCCTTGAGGGCAACACCCGCTGGGTCATGATCGCCTTTCAATGGAGCGTGGTGGGCTTCGGCCTCATCTCCCAGCTTTTCTTCCCCAGGGCCCCGAGGGTCCTTTATGCCCTTATCTACAGCGCCATGGGCTGGTCGGCGGTCTTCCCCATCAAACAGGTGCTGGCCAACCTCTCGGCCGGGCAGACGGTGCTGCTCTTCACGGGCGGTGCCTCCTTTACGGCCGGTGCCCTCATCTACGCCATCAAAAGGCCCCGGCTTGTCCCGGGGATCTTCAGCTTCCACGAACTCTTCCACATCATGGTCCTTTTAGGGGGCGTCCTCCACTACGCCCTGATCTACCGGGTCTATGCAACCTCCCTGGCATAACACGGCCCCGGACAACGAATGTGACTGCACACTGAAAAACGAGATTGGACAACAAGACGCTTTGATTGAACCACGGAAAGAACAGGTACCATGCCGGGAATGGGAGTCTCTCGCCCTTACGGAGATGCTCCGCTTTTATGACGACTACGACGCCTTTGCCCGGGAAGGCGAATCCAAACCACGGCATATCGGGGCCCCGGTCTTCCTCCGCCACCCGGAGGCTCAGACCGGCATCCTGCTGCTCCACGGCTTCATGGCCGCCCCGGAAGAGGTCCGCCAATGGGCTGAGTTCCTTTACGGGCTCGGGTACACCGTCTACGCCCCCAGGCTTGCGGGCCACGGCACCTCCCCTGCCGACCTTGCCGGGCGCACCTGCGACGACTGGATGGACTCCGCGGACCGAGGCCACGCCATCCTCGAAACGTGCTGCACGCGCATCGTGGTGGCGGGATTTTCCACCGGCGCCGGGCTGGCCCTGGCCCAGGCCCTCTTCAAGCCCGAGGCCTTTGAGGCCGTCATCTCCGTCAGTGCACCCTTAAAATTCAAGAGCCTCTCCGTCTCCGGCGTGGAGGCCTTAAACGACTCCGGCAACTGACTCTGCGTCCTGCAGGTTGACCCGTGGTTCACCAAGGAGTTCGTTACCAACCACGCGGACAACCCCCACATCAACTACCTGAAGAGCCCCATTGCAGGCCTCGTCCAGGTGAAAGCCCTGATGAAGAGGGTCTGGAAAGGCCTGCCTGACCTCTGCCCTCCCGCCCTCATCGTCCAGGGCAAAGGCGACCCCAAGGTGAGCGACAAAAGCGGCAGAAAACTCTTTGCCCGCATCGGCCACGAAAACAAAACCTACCGGGAGATCCCCTTTCACCAGCACGGTATCGTCCGCGGCCCCATCGCAGCAGAGCTCTTTGCCGAAGTGGAACGTTTTCTGAAAAGCCTGGAAACACCCTGACCCGAACGACAAGAGGGACCGCAGAGCAAAGGCTGCGGTCCCTCCCTTCATGACCGCCCCCTGTCAATCCGGCGGCAAGCCCCATTCCATCCCTCCACGAGTCCAGCCGTCTCCCCGCCCCAGACAGTCTCCCAGACATCGTATTCTGTTCACAGAAACGCTCAAACCGTGCTTTAATATAAACCTGTTATCCCGGACTCCGGTCTCATTCACCTGCTCAGCCACAGCAACCGAGGTTTCCATGGGCATTGCAACAGACATCATCCTCATCGTGGTCGCGGCCTTCTGCTGTGGCCTTCTCATGCAGCGTATCGGTCAACCCCTGATTCTCGGGTACATTGCCGCCGGCATCGCCCTGGGTCCCCACACCGGCCTCACCACCGTTGCCAACATCCACGACATCGAACTCCTAGCCGAAATCGGCGTGGCCCTGCTGCTC
Organism: Desulfoluna sp. CYM3A; assembly: GCF_056829965.1. Taxonomy (NCBI): domain Bacteria; kingdom Pseudomonadati; phylum Thermodesulfobacteriota; class Desulfobacteria; order Desulfobacterales; family Desulfolunaceae; genus Desulfoluna; species Desulfoluna sp. CYM3A. The sequence goes on along the minus strand of NZ_CP186556.1, from coordinate 6,149,455 downwards.
TTTGCCCTGGGCCTGGAGTTCTCCAGCAAGGACCTTAAGCCGGTCAAAAAAATCGCCATCTTAGGCACGCCCCTGCAGATGGGGCTCACCACCGCCCTGGGCTTTGTCATCGGCAAGGCACTGGGCTGGGGCTGGCTTCCGGCCCTCTGGCTCGGGGCCCTCATCTCCCTGTCCAGCACCATGGTCATCTTAAAGACTCTCATGAACCAGGGCTGGATGGGCACCCTCTCCAGCAAGGTCATGGTGGGCATGCTCATCATCCAGGACCTGGCCGTGGTGCCCTTTATGATCATCCTGCCCCAGCTCAGCACACCGGGCATGGGCCTGGTATAACCGGGCTGACGGCCAAGGCAACGATTTTTCTTGTTGCCATGATTTTCCTGGGCACCCGCCTGCTGCCCCGACTGCTGGCCCACATCGCCCGCCTGGGTTCCCGTAGTTTTTTACTGGCCATCGCTGCTATCTGGGCATCGGGTACCTCACCTACCTGGTGGGCCTCTCCTTTGCCTTCGGCGCCTTTGTGGCGGCACGGTCCCGGTGACTGGATGACCACGACGAGGCCTTAAGCGACATCATCCCCCTGCGGGACCTCTTCGGGCTCCTCTTCTTCGCCTCGGTGGGCATGCTCCTGGACCTCACCTTCCTCAAAGACCACCTCGGGGCGGTGCTGCTCCTGGTCACCGTCATCAGCCTGGGCAAGGGCCTCATCTTCATGGGGGTCACCCGCCTCTTCGGCTACGGCAACGTGGTGCCCCTGGCCGTGGGCCTGGGCCTGTTTCAGGTGGGAGAGTTCTCCTTTGTCCTGGCACGGGTGGGGGTAGCCACGTCCTCCATCAGCCATGACCTCTACAGCCTGCTCCTCACCACGGCGGTGCTCACCATGGTCCTTACCCCCATTGTCTCGGGCCTGACCCCACGGTTCTACACCTTGAAAAAACGATGGTTCCGCCATGAACCCCTGGAAACCGTCAACGTCCCGGAAGAGGGATTCCAGGACCACGTGGTCATCGCCGGGGGGGGGCGCGTGGGGCGCCACATTGCCTCGGCCCTCAAGGCCATGGGCCTTCCCTTTGTCATCATCGAACTCGATCAGCGGCGGGTGGAGCTGGCCAGGCAGGACAACCTGCCCGTGGTCTTCGGCGACGCCTGCCACGAAATTGTGCTGGAAGCGGCCGACATCCTGAGGGCCCGCCTCCTGCTCATCACCCTCCCCGGCCCGGTGGAGGCTCGCTCCGTGGTGACCCATGCCCGGAACATGGCCGAAGACATCACCATCATCACCCGGGCCTCTGGCAGGGAGTTCATCGAAATATTCAAGGACATGAACGTCTCCGAGGTGATCCTGCCGGAGTTCGAGGCCGGCCAGGAGATGACCCGTAAAGCCCTTCTCCACCTTCGCGTCCCCCCCACGGAGATCCAGCACCAGACCGAGACCCTCCGGCAGAAAATCTTCGCCCCCATGCTGGGAGACCACGAACAGATGACCACCCTGGGCCAGCTCTCCAGGGCAGAGCAGCAGTTCGACCTGCAGTGGGTCCGCCTCGAGCCCTCGGGCGCCCTGGTGGGCAGCACCCTGGGCGAGGCGCGCATCCGCACGGAAACCGGGGTGTCCGTGGTGGGCGTTCTCCGGGGTGAAACCCTCATCCCCAATCCCGACGCAGACCTGAGGCTCTCGGCCTGCGACCTGGTGGCCATCATCGGCACCGACGAGGCCCGCAGCCTCTTTCAGGCCCTGGCCGGTATCAACACGCCCGACCTCGATACCGAGGTGCTGGAGTAAGGGCTCACCCACACACGGACAACTGCCATGAAATGCCCCAAGTGCCATCACGATCAGGTCGCAGGATCAGAGTGCGAGGTATGCGGCGTCGTTTTTGAAAAATACCAAAGGATACAGGAACGTCTCAACGACCCCATCCACAGCATCTCGGATCGCAAGCCCGTCCGGCTGCCCGTGACACGGCTCCCCAGATGGGTACGGGTCACCTTAAGCCTCACCGTTGTCTGGGCCTTTATCACCGGTGGCATGTACCTCGCCATCCGGTCGGCCCCCATGCAGCCCCGGCCAGGGGGCCCCACCGGCATCGCCCGGCAGTTCAACGCGGTCCGCCCCCACGGCAACCCTGTCCAAGAAAGCCGGCTGGCAACGGTGTTCATCGAAACGCCCTGGGGCTCGGGCTCTGGGTTCTTTATTGACTCTTCCTGCCGGATCCTCACCAACAAGCATGTTCTCACCGTAAGCGAAAAAGAGGTCGAGGAGATACGCCAGGAACTGCGTGTACTTGCCCATGTCATCCGCAGCAGGCAGGAGAGCAAAAAGCGCGACACCACCGTCCAAAGACACCAGCATGACAGGGCCACTCCGGCACTGCGCTTCGCCGAACTCAAAACCCGTCTTGCGGCCATCGAAGAAAGCCGGGCCAACCCCAGCTACACGGTCATCCTCTACGACGATTCCACCTACACGGCCACCGACGTCACCTTCAGCGACACCCATGACCTGGCCCTCCTGCGGCTGGACCAGAAAGAGTGCCCCTGCATGAAAAAAGGGCAATCAGGAACCCTGAAGGTCGGCCAGTCGGTCTTCACCATCGGCAACCCCTTGGGGCTTTCCCACACCGTGACCTCCGGCATTTTCTCCGGGAAACGAAGCCATGAAGGCCACACCTACATCCAGACCGACGCTCCCATCAACCCCGACAACAGCGGGGGCCCCCTCATTGATCAAACAGGCTGCGTGGTGGGCATCAACACCATGAACCTCGCCGGTTCCGAAGGCATCGGCTTAGCCATCCCCATTGAGGCTGCCCTGAATGAATTCCAGGAACTGATCCCTTAAGGCTCCCTTTCCATTTTGCCTGGGATGTGGCATGGTAACGCCCCCGATAATCGGAGTCATTCTTTCCGGAAGCCCACCAACAGGAAGCGTCCGGGAATGCCTTTGGGGCCTCTGTTCCACGCACCGCAGAACCGACCGCGCATCGCCGCAACACCCCCGTCCCAAAGGCTCCACCCCAACCGTGAGGAGTCTGCCTTGGGAACCCATGTCATCGAAGAGGCCAATCAGTGCCTTGTCTGTAAAAAACCCCGCTGCACCACGGGGTGCCCCGTTTCTACACCCATCCGCGACATGATCGAGCTTTTCCGTAAGGGGATGTCTATCGCCTGGGCAAACGCGTGGCCATCATCGGCGCCGGAAACGTGGACATGGACGTGGCCCGCACGGCCTTGAGAAAAGGGACCCAGGAGGTCACCGTGGTCTACCGCCGCGGCGAAGCCGAAATGCCCGCCACCCCCTTTGAGTACGACTACGCCAAAGTGGAAGGGGTCTTTGCCTCCGGGGACGTGGTCACCGGCGCCAAGACCGTGGTGGAAGCCGTGGCCTTCTCCAAACGGGCCGTGGCTGCCATGGAAACGTATATGGACGGCAAGGTTGAGACACCTTAGCCCGGATATTTCACGGGTCGGGTGCACCCATAGTCAAGGCATCGGAGCTGCAGGAACAGATTCACTGTTCACGGGTCCCCAATTCTCTCTCACACCACGCCATCACTTCATGGAATGGCTCGGTCTCCAGGGCGGCAAACCCTTTTTCTCCCCGGGTACGGGACAGGGAGGGAGAGGGGATGCCGCAGAGAAACTTGGCGATGAGGCGCGGATCACGGTTGGCAAGCCCGGTAACAAAGGACCCGGCCACCTGATCAAGGCGAAGGGTCGATAAATCCCGGGCATGGGGGGCAGGCGGGATGGGGCGATGATTTCCAAGGCAGACCGAACAACTCCCGCAGGGGCGCTCCAGGGGCTCTCCAAAGTAGGCGGAGAGGGCCTGGGGTAGACAGGCGGTGCCGTCGGCAAGGTCGAGGACCTCATGAATCCGCGCCACCTCGGAGACCTCTTTCCGGCTGAAGAGATCGTGGAGGCGTTCGGAAAGAGCGGGCACACCCACCTGTTGCTGGAGAATCTCAAAGACATCCACGGCCCGGCCCTGCTTCAGGGTAATCATCCCCTGCTCTTCAAACCAGGAGAGGGCGCTCAGGATCCGATCCCGGGGAGATCCGGTGGCCTGGCAGACCGCCTGCATGTCCGGATAGCTCCACACCTTCTTGTCGTCGGACAGGGAGAAGAGCGTCTCCACAAAGGCACGGCGGTCGCCTTGAAACACATCGATGATGGCCCCTTTGGGGCGCTCATACTTAAAGGCGTAATTCTCGAAAAAAACCCGCACAGGCTTGATCACCCCAAAAAGCTCCAGGTACACAAGCAGGGTCTTTAAGGGCAGGGGACGCATGTCCAGCTGCCGGGAGAGCTCGGACTGCCTCACCTCCCAGTGCTTCTCGGAGTGGGAGGCGATTTCGGATACCAGCTTGAAAATGCTCTCTTTGGACGGGGTATCCCCGTAGACAAAGTTCTCCAGGGTGTAAATCCCCTCCCGGGAGCCGATGAGGGTGCAGGCGGAGAGCTCGCCGTCGCGGCCCGCCCGGCCAATCTCCTGGCTGTACCCTTCGATGGATTTGGGCGGGTCAAAGTGGATCACCTTGCGGATGTCGCTCTTGTCGATGCCCATGCCAAAGGCGATGGTGGCGGCCACCGTGGGCAAAGAGCCCTCCATGAACCGGTTCTGAATGGACGCCCGCACGTCCGGCGCCAGCCCCGCATGATAGGCTTCACAGGGGAACCCGTTTTCCGTCAGAAAAGCCGCCGCAGACTCCGCCCCTTTCTGGAGGGTGGTGTAAACGATGGCCGGCCCACGGGGCTCATCCCCCATGGCCGCCAGGAGCGCCCCGCGCTTTTCGGCGTATGTGGCCGCCGGGAGCACCCGCAGGTGCAGGTTGGGCCGGAAAAAACCGGTGCGAACCACGCTCTCTTCACCCATGCCAAACTTCTCGCAGATATCCCGGGCCACCTTGGGCGTTGCCGTGGCCGTCAGCAAAAGCACCTGGGGAATATTGTAAAAGGACTTGTACTCGGGGATCTTCAGGTAATCGGGCCGAAAATTGTGGCCCCACTCGGAGATGCAGTGGGCCTCGTCCACCACGGAGCGGTAGGGTTCGTGCGCTAAACTGCTCCCTGAAGATCTCGTTTCGAAGGCGCTCCACCGACACCATAAGGATCTTAAGGGTCCCGTCCATGGCCTCCCCCAAAATCTTCCGGGACGCCTCGCGGGTCAGGGTGGAATCCAGGCGGGCCGCCGGGATCCCCTTGGCCTTGAGAAAATCCTCCTGATCCTTCATCAGGGCGATGAGGGGCGAAATCACCACGGTGAGCCCGGGCAATGCCAGGGCCGGAAGCTGATAGCACAGGGACTTGCCCGCCCCCGTGGGAAACACCGCCAGGGCCGAGCCCCCGCCCAGGATCCTCTCCACCACCGGCTCCTGCCCCTGCCGAAACCCTGAAAAACCAAACCGATTAAGCAGCTCTGCTGTGTTCATGATCTCCTTTCCTCATCAAACGTGGTCACGATTCAGGTCAAAAAAGCGACCCGTCGGAGGCAACTGAATCCTTACACAGGCATGGAATGTGCCCCTTATGCCCCGTCATGCAACCAGAAACCCATGGGTGTTGTCAACAGGTGTAATCTTCAGACAGGGCAGAGTAACCCGCCGTCCAAAACACACCGATTTCCTTCCACAAAAAAGCCCCCTGGCTTTTTCCGAAGAACACGAAAAAAACCAGGGGGCTACCAAAGGTTTTTGGTCCAGCTTTTATCAAAAAGCGGGCCACCGGAGGCCTTTTACCTTTAGCCTTTTGCCCTTAGCCTTTATCCTTTCACCATTCTCACACCTTAAACCGCGCCACCATCCCTGTCAGGGCATCGGAGAGCCGCGTCAACTCACCGGCATGGGAGCTGAGCAAGGTGCTGCTGGAAGCGAGTTCGGCGCCGGTGGCGTTCACCACCCTGATCTCCTGGGCGATATTCTCGGCCACCATGGAGCTTTCGGCCACGTTGGAGTTCACTTCATCGATACCCTGGGCGGCCTGGGCCACGTTGCCAGCGATCTCCCGGGTAGTAACGGCCTGCTCTTCCACGGCGGCGGCAATGGTTGCCACCACGTCGTTGACCTCCACGATCACATCTGTGATGGACCGGATCTCCACCACCGTCTCCTCGGTGGCCCCCTGGATCCCGGCCACCTGGCGCTTGATCTCCTGGGTGGCGTCGGCGGTCTGGGCAGCCAGGGCCTTGATCTCGTTGGCGACAACAGCAAAACCTTTTCCTGCTTCACCGGCACGGGCCGCCTCGATGGTGGCGTTCAGGGCCAGCAGGTTGGTCTGCTCGGAGATCTCGGTGATGGCCTCGGTCACCTTGCCGATCTCCTGGGCAGAACCGCCCAGGTGGTCCACCTTGCCGCTCGCCGAGATAGGCCTTGTCCACGGCCTCGTGGGTCATGGTGCTCGCCTTTTCGGAATTGGCGGCGATGTCCTGAACCGTGACGCTCATCTCTTCGGAGGCTGCGGCCACCATGCCGACGTTGCCTGCGGCCTGCTCGCTTGCGGCGGCCACCGAGGTCATGCTGCCGCTCATCTCACCGGCTGCCGCGGCAACGGTCCTGGACTTGGAAGAGGCCTCATCCGCATTCTGGGAAAGCTGGGTGGAGACGGCCGAGAGTTCGTTTGCGGCGCCGTTGAGCCCCCGGGCGTTTTCCGTGACGTCCCGGACGATGCCCTGAAGGTTCTCGATAAAGACATTGATCCAGTGGGCCAGCACACCGATCTCGTCATGTTTCTTGATCACCAGGCGTGTGGTGAGGTCCCCCTCCCCTTCGGCTATGCCCTGAAGCCCTTCAATGGCTTCCCCCAGGGTGCGGGAAATGCCAAAAGCAATGGTCAGGGTCACGGGAAGGATCATTAAAAGGAAAAAGGCACCGGCGAGCCCGGCCACCCATGCCCCCTTTCGGGCCACATTGCCCGACACAAGGGATTCGATACGCGCTTTCTCCTCATCAATGTTGTCGATGTAGACACCGGTCCCCACCCAGAGGCCGGTACCCGGGATCATCTCTGCATACCCAAGCTTCGGCTGGATCCCCTTGCCGGGCTTCTTGTACTGATACCGTACAAACCCGCCGCCGCCTTTGGCCGCATTGTGAAGGTCGCGGACGTAATACACCCCCACCGAATCCTTGACGCCGGAGAGCTCTTTTCCCGCAAGGGATAGGTTGGTCGCCACACACACCACGGTCGTCTTGTCGTAAACAAAAAAATAGCCCGACTTATCCTCACCAAACCTGAGGGAGGCGATGCGGTCTTCCACCACGGCACGCACCTCCGCAGGGTCGGTCGTGCCCTTTAACGCCTTGCCCAGCATCTCCCCCACGGTATGGGACGCCACCTTCAGCGTCTCCTTCTGCCTTTCCAGCATCATCGACTCAGCCGCATCGATCCCCACCTCTTTTGCCAAACGTCCCGTTTCAAACACGCCGAACAACATACCGACAAACAACACCATGACCATCCCGACAACAACAAACAGACGTGCTTTGATTGATACGTTTTTGAGCATTCCTTCTCCTTTGCAGCCATGCAATTCGGGGCTCTCCAGAAACTATGAGCCCTTGCCCTTTCGCCGTTGAAAGGGCCCTGTCTCAACATCCGTGGAACAGACGAAACGTACGCATTTTTTTAAGCAACCAACACCCCGTCCCAGCCAAAAACAGGCCGCACAGGGGACACCCTCCTCTGTCAAAAAAAAATTTAGTCACATACCCTCTGGTCACCAGACCAAACACCGTTCCACACACTTCTGTTATCGCCGATTGCGCCCCGCGATTTAGCTCAATTTCAGCTCTGGGCTGCCCGTGCGGCAAAACCCAAGGGGCAAATCACCGATTTTCTGAGACAGTCCCACTTAAAAAAAACAGCAGCGATGCCATAGGTGATAGGTGATAGGTGATAGGTGATAGGTGATAGGTGATAGGTGATAGGGAATCACCCTTGATACGGGATTCCATGCAACATGCATCTCAAGCCTGAAAGCAAAACGCATCATCCGGATATTTCGCGAGCCATGAAATATACGGGATAAGAGGCTCAGCCCCTGCCACCCGGAACGTTCCCCGTGATCCCTGTCCGGCTTGCGTTGCCTTCCTCCCGACACCTGCTACGCACAAAAAAAATGCCTTTACCACAGACGAGACATCTTTCCGTCACAGGTAAAGGCATTTGTTACTATTCAGCTTATGCCTCCGGCGGCCCTGCCGGGGGCTAAACGTTTGCCTGATTTTATAAAGGCGGGTTTAACAAACAGGTTTTAAAACATCTTTTTGAGTGAATGTTTACTTTAAAGGCGGATGTGATTTGACCCGAGGAACGAGGGGCAAGACCCGGTAAAACTTGCTGCTTTCAAGGTGGCTCACCTTGCCGCCGGAGGCAGCGTTTTTTCTTATCTATCTGCCCTACTTCATAAACATCCGGGGAAAGCCCATGAGCACCTTGCCAAGTCCTTTGGCCCGCTCTTTCCAGGTGGGGGCGTACAGGGTCTGGGCCACACCCTTGATGGTGGCGTAAACCCTGGGGCTGAAGGGGTGCCACCACAGGTTTTTCTTCACAAGGGGCATCACGTCCTGAACAACCACCTGGGATTCGGTCATCTCGGCAAAGCCGATGGCGCCGTGGGAACGGCCGATGCCGGACTCCTTAAAGCCGCCCCAGGGGGTTTCGGCCAGGCCGTGGCTCATAAGGTGATCGTTGACGGTGACGGCACCGGCCATGATGCGCCGTGCAAGCTCGGCCCCTTTCTTCCACTTTTTCGTCCACACCGAGCCGGTGAGCCCTAAATCGGAATCGTTGGCAAGGATCACGGCGTCGTCCATGCTGGCCACCTTCATCACCCCCAGCACCGGGCCAAAGGTCTCTTCGGCCATGACCAGCATATCGTGGGTCACCTCGGTGAGCACCGTGGGCGGATAAAAATGTCCCTGCATGGGGTCTTTGGGGGGCTTGGACCGGGCATAGACCACCGCGCCCTTGGCCACGGCGTCATCCACGTGGCGCTTCACCGTCTCCAGCTGCCGTTCGGTGGCAATGGCCCCCACGTCCGTGGTGTGGTTGCGATCGTACCCAATCCGCAGTGACTCCACCTTGGCCTTAAGGCGCTTCATAAAGGGCTCGTACACGGCGACGTGCACATAGATCCGCTCCACGCCCCCGCAGGACTGCCCTGCGTTCTGAAGGCCCGCCCACACCGCCCCGTTCACCGCGCGGTCCAGGTCGGCGTCTTCGCACACCAGCATGGCGTCGTTGCCCCCAAGCTCCAGGGAGACAGGGGTAAGGGTCTCGGCCGCCTTGGCCATGAGGATCTTCCCCACGGGAACCGAGCCGGTGAAGAAGAGTTTGTCGACACCGGACTCCAGAAAGGCGTCCCCTGCCATGCGACCGGGCATGTTGATAAAGCTGAAAAGCCCTTCGGGCAGGTCCGCGGCCGCAAGGCACTCTTTCAGGGCCAGGCCCACGGCCTGGGTCTCCGAAGCGGTCTTGAGCACCACGGCGTTGCCCGCAAGCAGCCCCATGACCACCTCTGAAAAGGGAATACTGAAGGGGTAGTTCCACGGCGAGATAATCCCGATCACCCCAAAGGGCACCCGGTGAATCCTGCTCCACTTGTTCAGAAAAAAGATCCCGGCACAGTCTCCTGCGGGCTGGAAGCCCTTTGGCCTTGCCGCCGTAATATGTCAGGGCCATCATGGCGGGCACGATCTCGGAAACCAGGGCGTCGATACGGGTTTTCCCCACATCCCGGGCCACGGTCTCGGCCAGCTCGTCCAGATGGGCCATCATATACTCCCGCACCGGCATCATCCGCCGGACCCGCTCTTTCACCGGCATGCCCGCCCAAGCCTTCTGAGCCAGCCTTCCCGCCGCAATGGCCTCTTTGAGGTCTTCTGTGGAATGCAGGGGAGAGTGCCCGAGAAGCTCCCCTGTAACGGCGTCGCAGCAAGGGGTCGCGTCATTGTCCGGTAGAACCTGTGCCTCCATGGAACTGCTCATCTGTGCCTCCTTTCCGGCCCTGAAAAAACGGGGAGCCGTTGTGTTGGACCAACCGTTCGTGCCTTGATTCCCAAGCCTCTCAGTCGGCCAGCCGGCCGACAACTCCCCCAACCATAGCCTCCAACGACAACCCTGTCAATACACACCAGAAAATGTGGTTCACGAAAGCAAAACAGGTTCCCAGCACCGGCACAACCAGGGTACGGGCCATGCCCGTCATGCAAAACCGGACACCCCCAAAGCCACGTTACCGTTCCCGCCCGCCACAGGTGCCAGGTGCCACCGGGCCTCGGCAATGCGCGCCAGAAAACGATTGTCATGGCTCACCACAAGAAGGCCGCACGAGCACAAAGCCAGGGCCTCCTCCAGGCAGGTCACCGAAGGCAGGTCCAGGTGATTGGTGGGTTCGTCCATAACAATGAGATGGGGATGCTTGGCAATGCCCATGGCGATGGCAAGTTTCCTCAGCTCTCCCGGGCTCGGCTGCCGGGTATCCATGAGCCTTGCTGGTGGCGACCCCAGCCTGCGGACAAGGGTCATGATCCGCCCCAGCTCCTCTTCGGGCAACGAGCGGACCTTGCGGACAAGTCCACGGGCCTCGTCCGGGTCTGTCTCCTGGGGCAGAAAGAACACCCGCTCTTCCGCTATGCGGATTCGGGCGAGGACATAGCGAATCAGGGAGCTTTTGCCCGTCCCGTTGTTTCCGGTGATCCCCACCCGGCTTGATGGCCCCATAACGAGGTCGGGAAAGCTCAGGCGCTTGTCCGGAGACAGGGCCATTGTCCCCCTGGGGATGAGAAACAAAAAGTCACGCTTCGACCGGCTGTCCGGCAGCCGTATGCCGGTGTCATACCGCTTGATGACCCGGATGTTCCGGTGCGTCTCATCGGCCTGGCGTATCCTTCCCGCAAGGCGTTTCAAGGCCCGGCCATCGGCCCCGTCCTTTCCTGAAATGCGGCAGAGATCGATCTTGGATTTTGCATCGTGATCCTTTGAAGCAATGCCTCGTTTGGACCGCCTGGCGTGGGAGCTGGAGGCACGGTCCCGTCTTCGGGCCGCCTCCTGCGTCAGTTTTTTCAGAGCCCGGCCTGCAGTTTCACGCTCTTTTTCCGCGGATTGCTCCTCCAGCTCGGCCTGCTCCCTGCCCTGGGAATACGAGCCGGGCCGCAGTCGCACAGCAGGGGGATCCATAAAGAGGCACCGATCACACAGCGCATCCAAAAGCTCCCGGTCGTGGCTCACCAGGAGCCCGATGCCCTGAAAGGCCTTCAGCGCATTGTAAAGAAGCCCCCTTGCCCGGGCGTCCAGATGATTTGTGGGCTCGTCCACCGCCAGCAAACAGGGCTGTCTCCAGAGGGCCGTGCCCACCTGGGCCCGCTTCCGCTCCCCATGGCTCAGGCTCTCCCACCGGTAGGGCCAGTCGTAGCCGATCTCCAGCTCAGAGACGAGGCGGCCTGCGGTCTTGTCCCCGGAAACGAGCATCTCTTCCAGGAGATCTGGCATCCGGTCCGTGTCCTGGCGGCAGTAAACCGAATGCTCCGGTGCGGTGACGCGGCCCGAATCCGGCCTGAGGTCTCCGGCAGCGAGCTTTAAGAGGGTGGTTTTCCCGGTGCCGTTGCCCCCCACCACACCGGTCCACCCCCTGGGAACCGTCACGGAAAGGTGATCAAAGACAAGCGAGCACGACGCTGGATAGGAAAAGGTTATCGCATCAAAAACAACGGTTGAGTGGCCCATGGTTCCCTCTTCATCATTTTATGACCATGTTCCGTCACCGTCGGGCAAGGGGAGTGCGCTCTGTTGTCGGATGAGTGTACCCATGGATGATGCGCCCTTGAGAAACAAGGATGCACATGTGGGAGGGAAAACCGACGGGTCCGACGCGATACGTCAAACCAAAAGAGCCGAGGGGAACGGAACATGGGAATGGTGATGGCATGACAGCCCGAAAGCGGTCGCCCTTGTGTACCGATTCACATGATCTGGTCTGGTTCCCTTGGCTAGTTTCTCATCGGTTCGTTCCTTTGGTGGAGTAAAGGGGGCCCGACGTGGATACATCGGGTAAAGGTGTCTTATTCTTATACAGAAAGGAAGGTTTCATCAATATCTTTCTGGACTGCCCGCAGCCCCACCCCACAAAAAGAAAAAGCCCTCCCCTCTTGCACCTTCACCGGCAATTCCCGCGTGCCAAATATCCCCCAATGTCGTATGACGAACAGAGGAACACGCCGCAACATGCCGGGGCGTCGTTCAGACCAGGAAAACAAGGAGGGCTTTGCCATGAACCACCCCGACATCGACACCTACAAACAGGACCTGGCCGTGTTTCGCATCCGGGATTTGAACGCCCCCTGGCGGGAAATCCTGGACAAAGGAACGCGCAAGACCCTGCCCCGGCACCACGAGCTGAGCAACGCCGACGACAACACCTTTTTCTTCCTCGACCGGGGCACCCTGCACCTCTCCTGCATCGCCGAAGACGGCCAGGAACGGGTGGTGATGACCATGGAAGAAGGAGTCCTCTTCGGCGAGATCACCTTCATGCACAAATCCAGCGTCCACGTCCACAGCCTGCGCACCTTAACGGAATGCGAAATCGTTATCTTTCCCGACTCGCTGCTGGACGACCTCGCCTTCTGCCGGGAGTACCCCCCCACCTGGTTCTTAACCTCGTCAGGTCCCTGGGCGTCAAGGGCGGGGCCTTCTTCAGCCAGATCTACGACTCCAACCTCCTGACGCCCGGGGTCAGATCTGCCGCATGCTCTCCCACATCTGGCGGGAGCAGGGGAGAAAAAGAGACCGTTAACCCCGACCTCTCCCAGGTGGACATGGCCAACATCCTGGGCATCCACCGGAGCAGCGTCTGCCGCGTCATCCACGAGCTTCGGGACGAAGGGGTCATCGGCCGATTTTCCAAGACCCGCCTGGAGGTCCTGGACCCCGTCAGGCTCATGGAACACGGCAAGATCCTCTGCCTCATCGCCTCCGAATAAGGGCTATGCCCTAACATAGTAGGGCATAACGATACTCCGCCTCAAATTCGTTATGTACCAAAGCAACGATCAAAAAATCATGCTAAGGACTTAGGGGATGATGCCGTCATGTGTCATTTATTCTTGGCATGGCCCTAAGACCTTTCAACGCACCCCGTCCCCCTGCCGGAAAGCCTCTCCGGACTGCAGCAGCACCCTGCCCTTCCCGGCTGTCCGACCCGCCCCTCTTTAATCAAAATTATTGATGATATAATTCAACGAATTTTCAAAAAGTGTCTCATGTGAAGCAGAATTTTTCCCGCCGATGCCCTACTCTTTTCCATCAGGAAACACGTACACGGCCAGGGCGGTTTCGCCAGACCATTCGCGGGCGACCCTGTCGCCTTCGATACGGACCCTCAATCGTGCCGAGGAAACCCATGGCTTTCAACCGCGACAAGATCAAAAACGTCGTCTTCATTATGCTGGACACCCTGCAGTTCAACTACCTGGGGTGCTACGGCAACGAGAAGATAAAAACCCCGAACATGGACCGCTTCGCGCGTCAGTCCGTGCTCTTTGAAAACGCCTACAGCGAAGGGCTCCCCACCGTGCCCGTGCGGCGCGCCCTCATGACGGGAAGGTTTACCCTGCCCTACGGCGGCTGGCAGCCCCTCTCCGGCGACGACACCACCCTCACCGACATCATGTGGGGCAAGAACGTGCAGACCGCCCTCATCTACGACACGGCCCGTCGAGCAGTACCAGTTCGGCTACTCCCGCGGTTTCGATTTCGTGGACTTCCTCTGCCCTGGCCAGGAGCTGGACCACACCTCCTTTGCCGACGTGCCCCTGGACCCCGCCATGAAGCCCCGAGGATTTCACCTCCGCCTCCATGGTGTGGGACAAGGAAGGCAACCTCATCGACGACGACAGCCAGCAGCTCTACGACGAGATCGGCTGCTTTCTCCGCCAGCAGCAGCACCGCCGCAGCGACGCCGACAGCTACATCACGGCCAAGGTCGTCAACCGCACCGTCAACTGGCTCAAGGAACGCCGGGACAAGGAGCGCCCCTTCTTCCTCTGGGTGGACTCCTTTGATCCCCACGAGCCCTGGGATCCCCCATCAATCTGGAAAGGCGAGCCCTGCCCCTACGACCCAGACTACGAGGGCAACCCCATCCTCCTGGCCCCCTGGACCCCGGTGGAAGGCCGCATCACCGAGCGCGAGTGCGAGCACGCCCTGTATATGGAGAAGGTCACCCTGGTGGATGAATGGATCGGCAAAGTCCTTGACAGCATCCGCCAGCAGGGCCTCTGGGACGAAACCATGGTGGTCCTCATGTCCGACCACGGCCAGCCCATGGGCAACGGTGAACACGGCCACGGCATCGTGCGCAAATCCCGCCCCTGGCCCTACGAAGAACTGGTCCACGTGCCCCTCATGATGCACATCCCCGGCGTCGGAGGCGGCCAGCGCATCAAAAGCTTCGTCCAGAACGTGGACGTCACCGCCACCATCATGGACGTCATGGGACAGCTCGACACCGAAAGCGGCGTCAGCGACCACGGCATGAACATGTACGGTGCCGAGGACTTCCAGGGCGAACGCCTGGCCCCTCATGCAGGGCGAGGTCGATAAAATCCGCGATTTCGCCATCGCAGGCTACTACGGCATGTCCTGGTCCATCATCACCGACGACTACAGCTACGTTCACTGGCTGGTGGACGAAGAGGAGAAAAACAGCGTCGACTGCGTGGCCGGCTCCGAAAAGACCATGGACGAGGAGATGTGGACCTGCACCGCAGGGGCCAAGTCGAAGTGCCCGAGCACAACGAACTCTTCGACCGCAAGGCCGACCCCTTCCAGCTCAACAACATCGCCGCCGACAACCCCGAAAAGGCCGAAGAGCTGCTCCAAAAGCTGAAACTCTTCATCGGCGAGCTGCGCACGACCTAAGCAAAAAAAACATGCCTCCGGCGGGCAGGGGATTTTTCCTTAAAGTGGCTTCGCCACCCCCTGGACCCCAGGTTTGGAATGCTCCGGGCTTCGCCCGTAGACAAAAAACGCCCTGCCGGAGGCACCTCCAGAACATAACAACCATGCATTCATTTGCAGGAGACCATCATGTTTACCACCCTTGACGACAACACCTACAAAGGCGCCATCTCAGACACCGAAGCCGGTCTGATCTGCTTTAAAGAGCAGTGCCCCCATTGCAAGAACATGGAAAGTCCTGGAGAAATTCGCCAAGAAAAACGAGGGAGTCACCTTCTTTAACATGGATTCCGAGGCAAACCCCGAGGCGCAGAAACAACTCGGAGCCGAGCGCGCTCCCACCATCTACGTCATCAAAGGCGGCGCCATCGTCGCCACCAAAGCGGGCCTCATGAACCCCAAAGAGATGACGGCTTTTTACAAAAACGCCTAAGTCGATCCCGCCTGTTGAAGCGTGTGAAGCTGTTTGCGCAAGCCACAGTTACGAGTACGGACGCAGCCCTTCAGCGAATTTGCCGGGACTTCGAACCTTTCGATTAACCGGGGGACATGAGGTGGCAAAACCACCCCAAGGCTTACTGCCCGCCGGAGGCAGTCAGGTTAAAGCTGATAACCAACGAGTTACGATAACTATTTTTAATCCTTCAAGGCTTGTCGTATCGCTCGTACAAACCACCAGCATATGCTTTGGGCGAAGCCCGAGCCGAAGGCCCGTCGCGATTTGGCCCGAGGAACGAAGGACAAATCGCAACGGCAATCAGCTTTCGAAAGTGGCCCCACCTCGCCGCCGGAGGCAAGGCTTTTGCCTCTAAATCAACACATGGAAAAACATCGGGAGGACGTGCACAGCCTCCCGGCATTCAAACGGACGTCCGAATAAAAACGCCGCAAAAAGTAAGGCCAGGGTTCCGTGACCCGGGGCCTGCCCTTTGGCGGCACCCGCAATCCCCCCACATGATCGCGACGTGTGGACCCCTGCATCACCCGAGAGGGCCGCACCGGAGAATCAGGACCCTGCATTCCCGGGCTGCCCCCTTCGGAGGGTGCGCACCTAATTTGGAGAGATACAGATGAAACCGGAAAAACACGTCGACCTGGTCATTGTCGGGGGCGGTCCCGCAGGCATGACAGCCGCCATCTACGCGGCCCAGGCCAATTTAAACACCGTGATCCTGGAAGAGCGTCACCGGAGGGCTCGTGAACTCGACCCACACGGTGCTGAATGTTCCCTCTTACCCGAATCGACGGCATGGAGTTGATGGAGAAGATGCGCGCCCATGTGGACAGCCTCTCCGTGCCCGTGGAAGAGATTTGCGACATCGAATCCCTCTGCCTTGAAGGGTATACGAAAACCGTCGAGACCGACGAGGAGGTCTACCACAGCAGGGCGGTGATCCTGGCAACCGGGCGCAGGCCCGTTCCCCTGGACCTTCCCGTGGAGTGCGACGAGGTGCACTACTGCGCCATCTGCGACGGCGGCGCTTACAAAGGCAAACGGGTCCTCGTGCTGGGCGGAGGCAACAGCGCCTTTGACGAAAGCCTCTACCTGCTGCAGATCGGCGTCTCCCACCTCACCCTCATGGAGTCCGAAGACCGTTTCTTCGCAGCCGACACCACCCAGCGACAGCTCCTGGCCGACGAGCGGGTGGACGCCCGCACCGGCACCAGGCTGGTGGACCTCTGCATCGAAGGGGGCCGCCTCACCGGCGCGGTCATCGAACACCTCGCCACAGGAAAGCGGGAGACCCTGCCCGCAGACGGCATCTTTGTCTTCCTCGGCCAGTCCCCGAACAACGATCTGTTCAAAGATCAGGTCGCCGTAAGCGACAAAGGCTACATCCTGGCCGGAGCCGACATGGAGACCAACATCCCCGGCGTGTAGTGTCGGGGACATCAATGAGAAGGTTTTCAGGCAGATAACCACCGCCATGGGTGACGACTGGTTGCAGCTCTTTCCGTTGAACGCTATATTCGCAACCTCAAAGGGAACGTATCATGACCGCACTGCTGACATCACAGAAAACCCAGGCTGGGCCTTGAGCCTCCTGTTTGCCGCCATCGGGGCCTTTTTGCTCTACAGCCCGGAGACCCCCAAGGTCACCACCTACTGGTTCATCACCATCTTTGCCATCTCCGGCTTTGCCTTCGAGATCATGCCCCTGTTCACCACAGCGGTCCTTTTGCTGATGCTGTACATCGTCACCGGCATCGCCTCCCCGGACCTTGCCTTTGTGGGCTGGACCACACCCATTCCCTGGATCATCCTCTGCGGCATGCTCATCGGCGCGCTCATGGAACGCACCAAGCTCTCCGACCGCATCGCCCTTTTGACCATCTCCCATATCGGCTCCACGCCCCTGCGACTCTACGGTGCCTTTATCATCGCAGGCTACGGCCTGGGGGCAATCATCCCCGACGTCATCACCGTGGTGATCCTCTTCATGGCCATCGCCTCGGGCATGTGCAACAAAATGGGGATGGAAAAAGGCTCCTGAGGCGGCCACCACCCTGATCATGGCCGCTTTTTTGAAGGACTGTCCCCGCCACCAACTTTTTGCCCAACAACGTCGGCATCGTGGGCCTGCTCATGGTCAAAGACATGGGCGTGCCCATTGAATGGCTCAGCTTCTTCAAGGACAACCTGGGATACAGCCTCCTCAACGCCGCCGGCTGCATCGGGATCCTGCACGTCTTCGGAAGCCGCGAGCTGGGCAGGTACATCGAACAATGCCGCATCCACGCCAGTGAAGAGATCCAGGCCATGGGTGCCATGAGCAAGGACGAAACCAAGACCCTGGTCCTCACCCTCCTTGCTGTGACCGCCTTTGCCACGGAAAAATTCCACGGTATCCCGGGCTACTACGCCTTCTGCGCCATCGTTCTTCTGGGGTTCACCCCCGTGTTCAGCCTCCTCAAGGCCGAAGACGTCAAAGGCGTCCAGTTCTCCATCCTCTTTTTCATCATCGCCTGCATGGCCGTGGGCATCGTGGCCGAAGCCTCGGATCCCCTGTGTGGATGGCCTGCAAGGTCGTGCCCTACTTAAAAAGCATGGAGAGCCTGGCCGGCAACCTCTCTCTTCGCCTACCTCGTGGGCATCCTCGCCAACTTTGCCCTCACCCCTGTGGCCGCGGCCAGCTCCCTGAGCATTCCCATGGCCGAAATCGCCTCCAACCTGGGGCTGGACACCCAGCCCCTGCTCTACAGCTTCTTCTACGGCCTCGACCAGTTCCTCTTCCCCTACGAACTGGCCCCGGCCCTCATCATGTTCGCCACCGGGTACGTACGCATAAAATACCTCATGCAGATCATGGCCACCCGCATGGTCCTGTCCGGTATCGCCGTGGTCATCGTGGCCACCACCTACTGGCAGTGGATCGGGTATTAAAACAGCAGGCCTCCGGCGGCGAGGTGAGCCACCTCGAAAGCTGATTACCCTGCCTGTTTTCCCTTCGTTCCTCAGGGAAAACAGCAGGGGCGTTCGCCGCGGGCTGCGCCCGCCTCATAAGCTGATGGTTGACCCAAACGTTGTCACAAGCCTTGAAAAGACCGGATACATTTGCGTCAACTGAACGGTATCGACTTTAACTTCCGTGCATCCAACAATGAGGGTGTCGTAACCATTGTAGCGAAAACACCTTCGGTTGTTTTCCCTTCAGCGTGCAGACCGAAGGGCGCTTCCCCGTTCTGAAGCCCTGCCTCCATGCTCGATGCCACGCACCCAATAAATTCAGCCCTCACCGCTTCCCATAACCGGAAGTTTGGGGGTGGGGAGCGGGGGAGGCCCTTTTCAAAGGGCCTCCCCAGTTTTTCACATCATTATTTATCAAGGACATCCCATGCCCACGGCATTTCTTTTTCTGCTTCTCGTCGTCGCCCACATCATCTGGGGCGGCGGGTTCATTGTCATCAAGCTGCTCATCGGCTCCTTTACCCTTCCCCAGACTGCTGGCCCGGGTGTTCCTGGCGGCTGGGCCGATCCTACGCCTCGCTCTGGGGCAAGATCCCCAAGCCCGAATACAGAAAGGGGGACTGGACTGGCCTTGCTGGCCCGTGCGAGCCCTTTCTCCTCTTCACCTTCGAAACCCTGGGTCTTACCTACACCACAGCCTCCCAGGCAGGCATGATCGTAGCCTGCGCCCCCCTTGCCGCCGCCCTGGGCGCTCTCTTCTTCTACAAAGAAAAGATCAATACCCGATGCGCCCTGGGTATCTGCGCGGCCGTGGCAGGCGTCGTGGTGGTTTCGGCCTTCGGCGAGGCCGACGCCACGGCCTCCCATCCCCTGCTGGGCAACCTCTTTATCTTCTGCGGGGTGCTCTCCTCCACGGCCTATGCCCTCACCGTCAAGCACCTGGCCGAACGCTACTAATTCCCTTCCTCTCAGCCGTCCAGGTCTTCGGGGCCACCCTCCTCTTTCTCCCCGGCGCCCTGGCAGGCCCCATGCCCGCGGCCATCTCCTGGACAGCCCTGGGAGCCATGGTTTACCTGGGGCGTGGGCATCACCTTTTTTGTCTACGTGGTCATCAACTACGCCCTCACCCGCATCAAAGCAGCCCACGTTATCCTCTTTGCCAACCTCATCCCCGTTTCACCTGGTCCTGGCCTACCTCATTTTAGGGGAACGGCTTCTCACGGCCCAATACGCGGGCGCGGCCCTGGTCATCTGCGGCGTGCTCCTGGCCGGAGCGCCGGAAGTCTGGGAACAGGGGAAGAGCCGGTGGGCATCCGGGAAACGAGGGGTGAGGTGTAGGATGGGCAAAGGCACACCCGTGTCCGCTGAGGTTGCCACGGCCCTGGCGCCGTGCCCATCGTGTGTGGCGATGCTCTCTGTCATGAGGTTGGAAAGGTGCAGGTTAACCGTGCAACGATGGGCACGCTCCGCTTTGCCCATCCTACGTGTGACACACGGCCACCGGAGGCGATAACCCGAAGTGGTGTAGGATGGGCAAAGGCACAGCCGTATCCGCTGAGGTTGCGACGGCCCTGGCGCCGTGCCCATCGTGTGTGGCGATGCTCTCTGTCATGGGGTTGGAGGTGTGGGTTGTCCCTACCATGGGCACGAGCGTCGCTTTGCCCATCCTACGTGTGACACACGGCCATCTGAGGCGATAACCCGAGGTGGTGTAGGATGGGCAAAGGCACAGCCGTATCCGCTGAGGTTGTGACGGCCCTGGCGCCGTGCCCATCGTGTGTGGCGATGGCCTCTGTCTATGGGGTTGGGAAGGTGCGGGTTAACCGTGCAACGATGGGCACGCTCCGCTTTGCCCATCCTACGTGTGACACACGGCCATCTGAGGCGATAACCCGAGGTGGTGTAGGATGGGCAAAGGCACAGCCGTATCCGCTGAGGTTGCGACGGCCCTGGCGCCGTGCCCATCGCGTGTGGCGATGCTCTCTGGCATGGGGTTGGGAAGATGTGGGTTAACCGTGCAATCGATGGGCACGCTCCGCTTTGCCCATCCTACGTGTGACACACGGCCACCGGAGGCGATAACCCGAGGTGGTGTAGGATGGGCAAAGGCACAGCCGTATCCGCTGAGGTTGCGACGGCCCTGGCGCCGTGCCCATCGCGTGTGGCGATGCTCTCTGGCATGGGGTTGGGAAGATGTGGGTTAACCGTGAAGATGGGCACGCTCCGCTTTGCCCATCCTACGTGTGACACACGGCCACCGGAGGCGATAACCCGAGGTGGTGTAGGATGGGCAAAGGCACAGCCGTATCCGCTGAGGTTGCGACGGCCCTGGCGCCGTGCCCATCGTGTGTGGCGATGCTCTCTGCCATGGGACTGGGATGGTGCGGGTTAACCATGCAACGATGGGCACGCTCCGCTTTGCCCATCCTACGTGTGACACACGGACACCGGAGGCGATAACCCGAGGTGGTGTAGGATGGGCAAAGGCACAGCCATGTCCGCTGAGGTTGCGACGGCCCTGGCGCCGTGCCCATCGCGTGTGGCGATGGCCTCTGTCATGGGGTTGGGATGGTGCGGGTTAACCGTGGACAGATGGGCACGCTCCGCTTTGCCCATCCTACGTGTGACACACGGCCATCTGAGGCGATAACCCGAGGTGGTGTAGGATGGGCAAAGGCACAGCCGTATCCGCTGAGGTTGTTACGGCCCTGGTTCCGTGGCCATCGTGTGCGGCGATGCTTTCTGCCATGGGACTGGGATGGTGCGGGTTCACTGTGGACAGATGGGCATGGTCCGCTTTGCCCACCCTAACAAAGCCTCTCCCCACTTTTCCCGTGCCCCTCGGCCCAAAACATGAGATACTCGTGGACTGAAATTTGCAACGTATCAAGGGTAACCCTGGGTGCGTGCCCCGCCTGAAACCGCCGCAACGCCCCAACGTCGTGAAAAACTCCACATCATGTGCAAGGCAGGAACGTCCATGGCAAAAACCATCTTTGGAAAAATGCTACCCTTTCTCATTTTTCTCATGATCTGGCAGGCAATGGCCCTGATGATCCAGGCCAACCGACACGTGGCCTTTCCCACCCCCTGGGAGGTGGGCCAAACCCTGGCGGCCCTGGTGTCCGGCGCTCCCCTGTCCGAAGCGCCCCTAGTGCGCCACATCGGGGACAGCCTCCTGCGCTGGCTCGCTGGCTTCGGTATCGCCGCGGTGTGCGGTACCTTTTACGGCCTGCTGGCGGGGTGGTCCAGGGGCTTTCGCAATGCCACCCTTCCCATTCTCCACGTCCTGCAACTGATCCCGGGCCTGGCCTGGATCCCCGTGGCTATCCTCTGCTTCGGCATCGGCGAGGCCGCCACCGTCTCCATGATCGCCATCACCGCCTTTACCCCCATTGCCTTAAACGTCCTGTCCGGGGTGCAGCAACTCGACGAGACCTATCTGCGGGCGGCGCGCATGATGGGGGCAAGGGGAAAGACCCTGCTCCTTCGCGTGCTGCTGCCCGGGGCCCTTCCGGCCACCATCAGCGGCCTTCGCATCGGCCTGGGCAACGGGTGGCGGGTCCTGGTGGCAGCTGAAATGGTGGTGGGTACGGGCACAGGCCTGGGATACGCCATCATCGAAGCCCGTTGGACCCTGGATTACGCCTCGGCCTTCTCCTGCATCGGCATCATCTGCCTCATCGGGCTCCTGGTGGAACGCCTCCTGTTCAAGCCCCTTGAAGAGAGGACCATTGCCAAATGGTACCTCACGGGGGACGACGCATGATCTCCTGCACCGACCTTCATAAAGCATACGGCACAAATGGGACATCGGGCCCGGCCATTTTATCGGATGTCTCCCTCTCCCTGGGCCATGGGGAGTTCACCTGCATCCTGGGCCCCAGCGGGTGCGGTAAAACCACGCTCCTCAACCTCATTGCAGGATTTGTCCGGCCCACCTCCGGGACCCTTTTGTTTCGGGGGGAACCCATCACGGAACCCGGGCCGGAGCGGGGCGTGGTCTTCCAGGAGGCCACCCTCTTTCCCTGGCTCACGGTGCTGAAAAACGTGGCATTCGGCCTGGAGCAGCAAGGCAAGCCGGATAAAACCTGCACCGAAGAGGCCCTGCACCACCTGGAGCTCGTGGGCATGGCCGACCACGCCAAGGCCTACCCCCACACCCTGTCCGGCGGCATGAAGCAGCGGGTGGCCATTGCCCGGGTTCTGGCCCTTGCCCCCGACGTCCTGCTCATGGACGAGCCCTTCAGCGCCCTGGACGCCAACACCCGGGAAAGGCTCCAGGACGAGCTGCTCCGGCTCTGGCAGCGCTTCGGCCAGACCGTGGTCTACGTTACCCACAGCGTGGAAGAGGCGGCCTTCCTGGCAGACCGGGTCATCGTCATGGGGCCCTCCCCCCGCAACATCCGGGCAGACAAACCCATCGGCCTGCCCCGCCCCCGCACCCGGTATTCTCCGGACATGGAGGCGGTGGTCCGCGACCTGAGACGCGAACTCAACGCCCTGCCCTGCTGCATCGGCCCCACCCGCATCGATGCATGAAGAAAGCAGGCCTTCGGACTTCGCCCGTGGACAATGATGCGTCCTGTTTTTCGTGGGAAACAGACGCCTTGAGGTTATGGTAAAATCAAGTTGTAACCATTCAGTTGCCTCCGGCGGGTCGCTTTTTTGAAAAAAACTCCGCAAAAAACGTTTCTAATACGAACATGTCGGAATTGTTTCGGCGAGCCTATGAATGATTACTTGAGACCTGTTTATCAAACTTTTTAAAAGTTTGGCCCCCGGCAGGGCCGCCGGAGGCATTTTTTTCTTTTTGAACTCACGTTAACCGTCGTTAAGGAACCATACGCATGAAATTCACAGCTCTTTTCCCAGGCCACACCGCACCGCGCCATCGAGGCCCTATCCCCCTCCTGTTTACCGCCCTGGTCCTTGGCCTGTCGGTCGCCTTTGCCGCCTGCACCCAGAAACCGGAGACGGCCTCAGAGCCCATCCGTTTTGCCTTCCAGAACCGCATCGGCAGCGCCCTGCCCGTCATTGCGGTGGAAAAAGGGTTTTTCGCCGATGAGGGCCTTGACGTGGCCCCCCTTCGCTTCAACAACGGCCCGGCCTGCGCAGAGGCCCTCTACTCCGGCTCCGCCGACTTCGGCACCATGGGAGACACCACGGCCATCATCAGCGCCTCCCGTTCCGAGAACCTCACCATCATCGCCAGCCACTGCACCGGGGAGCATCGCCACCGCCTCATCGTCCGCAAGGACTCACCCTACACCACCCTGGCCGATCTCTCGGGCAAACGCGTGGGCATCAAAAAAGGGACCTCCACCTATGGGGGATTCCTTGCGGCTTTGAATGCTGCCGGGATCCCGGCAGGAACCATCACCGTAACGGACCTGTCGCCCTCCACCCTGCCCGAGGCCCTGGCCGCAGGCTCCATCGATGCCTTTGCCGCCAGTGAGCCCACCCCCTCCATGGGAGAGCTCAAGGGGGGAAGGGAGCTTATGACCTTCGGGGGCCTTGGCAACCGCTACCCCATCATGCTCCTGGCCCAAAAGGAATTCCTTGCCAATCGCCGGGCCGACACCTTTGCGTTCATAAAGGCCCTCAAGACCGCCGAGGCCTTTGTGCAGGCCCACCCTGAGGAGACAGCCGAAATCATGGCCCGGGCCACGGGGCTTCCCCGGGAGGTGATGCAGTCGGCCATGGCCCGCCACACTTACGCCCTCTCCCTGGACGCCTCCATCGTAGGCAGCCTCTCGGATACCGCCGCCTTTTTAAAGGCCCAGGGCAAGGTCCAGACGGTCCCCGATTTATCCACCGCCTGTACAGACCGCTTCCTGAACTGAAAATAGGAAGCATGCAACCGACCTGCCGGGGGCAGGGCCCTGCCCCGCCCCCCCAAAGCGCCCGCCATCATCTGCACGACAAACCCTCTGCATATCAGTGCATTACACACCCCCACCCTCCGTTTACTGATTTCTATAAAAAGCCCATTTTACTTACTGCCTTATTTTTTTGTTTAAAAAGAAAAACAAGCGTTGACCAGGAGTTCACTCGTATGGTTTATATCTAACTAGGACACGGAACAGTGTGCCTGATAACATCTTATGTTTCCTGGTTTTAAAAATCCCAGGATACCTCTCGGTTCATACATACTTTTTTCCCGAGCGCCCCCGACGCCCAACTTGTCGGGGAAGACGCTGGAAAAAGCCAAACCTGTTGTGAAGCAGGGACGGAAAGCCACGGGTCTTCCCCAAACGAAGACAGCCGGGTTGCCCATGGATGACCCCCGATGGCCGCCTTCGCAGCCCAAGTGCCGTCACCCGTGCGACCGCTCCATGGAGCCCTTCCCACCCCCCTCCCGCCACACTGGCCCAAGCACCCGGTTTGCTTTTTCACCCCCGCAGGAAACACATGCAGTCAGGATGGCTGAACCGCCCCTGATCCGTTTTTTTGTCAACCGCAAGATGGCAAGGAGAAAAAGCAGACATGACATGGTTTCGCAAGGTCGCCCTTGTTGCAGTGAGCCTCATCGCCCTGACCTGCACGGCCCAAGCCGCAGAGCTTACCCACTGGCCCGGGGCTCAACGCCACAAGCTGATCCGTCTCATCGAACGCAACGCCTTTCAGGACAAATTTGCTGTCTTTGCCTGCGACAACACCCTCTGGTACCGAAACCTGGACGCATCCCTGCTGGCCTACCTGGAAAACAAGGGACTCATGACCCCGGAGTCCATGGATCCCGCCCTTGAAATCGTCCCCCTGCTTCCGGGAGACACCCTCACCTCTTATGCCCGACGGCTTTTTGAGATCGACCCCAAGGTGGGGTCTCCCTGGCTTGCCCGAATCTTTTCCGGGTTTACCTTGGAAGAGCTCAAGGGCCACGTGGACGATCTCTTCGCCCTGAACGGGGCGTCCATTCCCGCCAAGTACCGGCAAAGCGGCGTGCTTACCGAGATAGAGGTGGAGGCCCCGCGTATCTACCCCGGCATGCGGGAACTCATCAACGCCATGCAGGAGAACGACATCGAGGTTTTCCTGATCTCCTCCGCCTTGGAAGAGCTGGTGCGCATGGTGGCCTGCGACCCCCGGTACGGGCTCAACATCAAACCCGAAAACGTCATCGGTGTCAGCACCCTGCTCAAGGACCGCGCCACCGGCAACATCACCACGGCCCGCCTGCAGATCCAGAGAGGTCATTTTCTGGATGAGAGCTACCCCAAAGCGCGGCACATGGCCATGGAGCTTACCCCCACCCTGTGGAGCCCTTACACCATTACCTCCGGCAAGGTCTGGGCCATCGAGGACTATATCCACCCGGGGCGCCCCAATTCCAGCAGCCTGGGGCTTCCCCACTATTACCCCACGCCTTCTTCAAGGCCGAAGAGTTCGGCGGTATCAAGCTCTGGATCAACCGCAGGGAAGACCTCTGGGAAGCCACCCAGGCGGCCCGAACCCTCCGCGCCCGGCAGCAGCAGGAGGCCTGGCAGTACCCCTCCGCCAACAAGCGCTGGCTCATGGTCCGCCCCGACGACATCGGCATTTAACAACATGACCATTTAGGCTTTTTTTCGGGGAACCGAGCACCTTTTCCGGGCACCATACCCCATGCCGTCCCCACACGGCATGCCCCCCCGATGGTGCCTTTCATCCAGGTGCCGGCTCCCCGCTCCGCCCCACCTTGAGCAAGACCCGGGGCGGAGCCTCTCCCATGAAAAAACCCCCTGCAGCATTTTGCTTCAGGGGGTTTTTCACGTGATGGCACCACCCCGGGGGGGAAAAAACGGGTAGATGCCCACGATCAATCAACAGGGTCGAACAGCATTTCTTACGCCGCGTCCACCTTAAAAGCCGCGATGGAGCTGATCATGGCAAGTGCCGTCTCCTCCATCTCGTCCATGCGGGCGGCGGTGGCGAGACTGGCCTCCGAGGTGTCGGAGCTGATGGTCCCGATGGCTTCCATGGATTGCGTGATCTTCTCCGACTCCCTGGCCTGGTCCTCGGACGTACGAGAGATGCCGCCGATGAGTTCGGCGAGCTCGCCGGATACCTCGCGAATCTCCTCCAGCTTGGCGTGGGCATCGTCGGCTCGCTTTGATCCCTCCACAACCCTCTGGATACTGGCGTCCATACTGGCACCGGCCTCGGTGATCTCCCCCTGGATGTTCTTTACCAGGGTGTCGATCTGCTTGGTGGAGTTGGTGGAACGCTCCGCGAGGCGCTGGACCTCTTCGGCGACCACGGCAAAACCCCGGCCCGCGTCCCCTGCCATGGCTGCCTGGATGGAGGCGTTCAAAGCCAGGATCGAGGTCCTGTCGGCGATGTCCCCGATGATCTGCACGATGTTGCCGATCTCCTGGGAACTCTCCCCGAGGCGCTTAATGGCCCGGGCTGTCTCCTGGACGTTCTCCCGGATGGCTGACATGGAGGCGTTGGTCTTGCTCACCGCGTCGGCCCCCTCACGGGCGCTTGCCGTGGACTGCTCCGATACCGAGGCCGAATGCACGGCCCGTTCCGAAACCTGGCGAATGGCGTCTGCCATGCCCCGGATGTCGTCGATGGCCGAGGCGATCTGCTCGGCCTGGAAGGTACTGGTTTGGGCCAGCTTTTCCGTGGATTCATGAACCTCGCCGGAGGTGTCGTTCACGCGGCCCGCAGCAGCCTTGACCTCCCGGACCACCTGGCCGATCTGCTCGGCCATGAGGTTAAAGGAGTCGGCAATGGCGCCGGTCATGTCTTCGGTCACCTCCGCCCGTACGGTCAGGTCCCCTTCGGTGAGGCCGCTGATTTCGGTAAGGAGCTTCATGACGCTGCCCTGGATGGCGTCACGCTCTTCACGGCTCTGGATCAGGGAGAGGGTGTTGTCCAGCATGGCGTTGAGACTCTCGGCCATGATGCCGAGTTCGTCTCGGCTCATGACCTCGGCACGGGCGTCAAAGTTACCGATACCGATCTCACTGAAAAGGGACATGATGTTGTTGACCGGCCTGACAACAATGCGCCGCGCCACCAGCCAGACAACGGCCAGGCAGAGAATAAGAGCCACCACCGCGCCCACGGAGATCTTGGCGATAAGGGCGTTGATGGGGGCTACGATCTCCTCCTTTTCAACGGCCAGGCCCACCACCATGCCGGTGGTGGGAAGAAGGGAGAACACATAGTAGATCTCTTTGCCGTCCGAGGCCCGTGTCTCTTCAAGCATTCCACCCTTGTGCTCTTTAAAGAAACGAAAAAATGCGTCGGAGTAGCCGGGCTCCTTGTACACGGATGAGCCCACCTTGGCCTGTCCGAAGAGCTCCCCGGCCAGGATCGTCCCCTTTTCGCCCACGAGGAAGGGTCGGGCCGTGGCATAAGGTTTGAGCCGCTTCAGGTCGGCCTGGGCGTTGATCATGGACATGTCCACGGAGACCACCCCTTTGAACTCCCTGTCCCGGATGATGGGATGGACGATGGAGACCGTGGGGACCCCTCGGGTCAGGTAGACATCCGAGTAGTACATCAGGTCTGTCACGTTTCGGCCCCGCAGCATCTCAAGGGCGTTTTTCTTAGGCACCTGGTACCACCCCTTGGCGGTCTGGATACTCTTACTGGGCACGATCTCATCGCGTTTAAGCCCGTCTTTCCAGTGATAAAACGGGAGAAACCGACCGTCGATGGTATGCACGGTGTCGCCGCGGTACGCCTCATCCTGGCCGTCGGCGTCGGGTTCGTAGTTGATGGCAATACCAAAGCAGCCGGGGAAAGCCTCCATGCCGGCCTTGATCTGCTCAATGGTCCCTTCGCGGTCCCCGAACATCCCCGATGCCTGGGAGATGGCCGTTGTCCGCACCATCTGCGCCGTGGCCGAGATATCCGCCTCGGTGGACTGGCCCACGTTCTTGATCGAGGCAATCATCAGCTCTTGGCTGTTGGCAATCAGGTTTTCGCGGTAAGAGTTGATAATGGTCGTCAACAGGACCGCCATCACCAACACGATCATCGATACGATGCCAAAGGACAGCTTGGTGCCGACCTTGAGGCTCTGAAAAAACGATTTTATGCGTTCCAATGCGCCACTCCTTCCTCGTGGCGACGGCCCATGCACGACGGGCCGTCGAAAAAACCCCGCGTAACCAGGGGAGATTCAAACCGAACCCGATGGATCAGAGCAGCGCCTTGACCGCATTCAGGTACTCACCATTATCAAAGGGCTTGGTCATGTACCCGTCGGCACCCTGCTTCGTCCCCCAGAACCGGTCGCTGTCCTGGGTTTTGCTGGTGAGCATGATGATCTTGATATCCTGGGTGTCCGGGGCCGTTTTCAGCTGCCGGCACACCTGGAACCCGTTCTTCTTCGGCAGGATCACGTCCAGGACAATGAGGTCGGGGTGCTCACCGGTGGCCTTTTCAAGGGCCTCTTCGCCATCCACAGCCGTGATGACATCGTACCCCGCCTCGGTCAGGGGGGTGGTCATAAGGATCATGTTCGTCGGGCTGTCCTCGACAACCAGAATTTTATGTTTCGCCATTGTTTCACTCCAGAATTACTCAAAAACCCATGCAGCGCCGGTGCAGGCGCCCCGCTTACCGGGGCGCCCCGGACACATCGTCCGTACCTGCGGCCCTACCGCTTCACAAATTGATCGATGCCCTCTTCCTTCCACACCTTCAGCGTCTTCTCATCCTTGGGGTTGATCTTGACCCCGATGGCGTTGACGGGAACATCATGTTTCTTCTGCACGTCGATCCAGTTTTTCTTCACGGCGTTGTCGATGGTCATGATTGCACTCCTTCTTGGTCTATGGATTGATGGACGACGCCCCTTGGCCCTACGGCCATGACGTCGCCATGTGCCCGGCTTTTTCAGACAAACTCTGCCAGCAGATCCTCGATCCCTTGCCGGGTAAAGGTCTCGGGCCCTTCGGGGCCCACCACGGAGACAGCCACATGCTTCAGGGCCCTGGCAAGGCCGCTGCCTGCGGTCTCCTTGAGTTCCGCACACCCCACCGCGTCGATGGACGATAGGATCTCCTCTCCGGAGAGAAACCGCTCGAAATAAAAGGCCTGGGTGGCCAGGCGGCTCATGCGGGTCGAAGAATTCTCCGAGGCAATGAGGTGTTGGGCCCGCAGCTGCATCCGGGCCTTCCACAGCTCCTCTTCGGAGACGGGGTCATCCCCTGCGGCAAGCTGCCACAGCTCCACCAGCACAAGGCACAGGACCCGGATGAGATACTCCGGGGCCGTGCTCCCTTCGATGACCAGCATACCGCCGTCGGCATAGGCGTGGTATTCCGAGCCGATGCGGTACACCAGGCCCCGCTCCTCCCTCAACCGGGCATAGAGCCGGGAGCTCGATCCGCCGCCGATAATGCTGTTGAGCAGGTGCACCCCGTAGCGCCCCTCGTCCCCGTAGGGCAGGCAGTCAAGGCCGATGGCAAAGTAGGCCTGGGACACAGGCACGTCCTCCACCACCACCCCGGAAGCAAACGAAGGGCTGGGGCTATGGGTCTTCTCCCCGGTCCCCATCATCCGCCAGAAGGCGTCCCGCACCTGGGAGAGAAAATCCCCGTGGTGAAGGTTGCCTGCCGCCGCCACGATCATGCGGTCGGGAAGGTAGTACCGGTGGACAAAATAGATCAAATCCTCCCGGGTCATGCCCCGGACCACCTCCGGAGAACCGGCCACGGAGCGCCCCAGGGGATGTCGGCCCCAGACATGGGATTTCAGGGCGTCGTGGGCCCTGCTTGAGGGGATGTCGGACTCCCCGTCGATCTCCCGGAGGATCGAGTGTTTTTCCCGCTCCAGGGCCTCTTCAGGAAACACCGAGTTAAGAAGGATGTCCCCCATGAGATCCAGGGCGTAGGTGGTGTAATCGTCCAGCACCGTGGCCGAATAACAGGTGTAATCCCGGGTAGTGAAGGCCCCCATCTGCCCGCCGGACTCGTCCATCATCAGGGCAATGTCCCGGGCACTGCGGCTTCCCGTGCCCTGGAACATCATGTGCTCGGCCAGGTGGGCCAGGCCGTGACACCCTTCGGGCTCATCCCGGGGTCCGACATCGATCATGATCCCCACGGACACAGACCGCGTCTCGGGCATGGACTCGGTGACCACGCGGATACCGTTTTCAAGTGTCGTGGCTGAATACACCGCTCAACTCCCCTCCCAGGATGTGTTCAAGATGGGGCACCACAAGGAGCCCCTCCTCCCATCGGTACATCCCCTTGACCGCCGGAAGAAGGGATGCTTCCAGATACGCCCCCGCAGACAGGGGCTCGGTACGGGGAGCGCTGCCAAGGAGCCTTGCCCCGGGAGCGATGCGCACAAGGGCCCGCTTCCAGTTCTCAGGTTCCCCTGAAAGGCCCGCCTTTCGCACCACCAGCATGCGCGTGCCGCCGTACCCGGCCTCATCGGGGGCAAAGCCCAGGAGGGTCTCCAGGGAGAGAACCGGCAGGGCAAGGCCCCGCCAGTCCCCGAGCCCGCCGACATAGGCCGGGGCAAAGGGCACCTCGGAAAAGGCAAGGGATCCCAGAATATCTTCCACCTGGGAGATGCCGAACAGAAACCACACCGGCTCCCCCTGGGCAAAAGCCCCAACGGCCGGGGCGAGGATCAGGGAACCCGATGAGGCGGATTTGTACTCTCTTACGTCCATGTTTTTCTCTTTTTACGATGGTGCGCAGCATGACCGCGCAACGATTCTCACAGACCTTCGTCCTCAGGATAATCAGCTGCCACGGAATCGGCCGCCAGCTCTGAGACCACCTCAACCATCATGCGTTTGACCACACGGTGGACCACCTTTTCCAACAGGGCGGGGGAGATGGCCTCAGCCAGGGCATCGTCTGTAACAGGGGTTTCACGTGCTTCCACCGCAAGCTCGATGTCAGGAACAAGAAGTTCTTCGGCTTCCGGGGCATCGAACGATTCCACCGAAAGCTCGATATCAGGAACAAGGAGTTCTTCGGCTTCAGGGGCATCACACGCTTCCACCGCAAGCCCGATATCAGGAACAAGGAGTTCTTCGGCCTCAGGGGCTTCGAACGATTCCACCGAAAGCTCGATGTCAGGAACAAGGAGTTCTTCCGCTTCCGGGGCATCACACGCTTCCACCGCAAGCTCGATATCAGGAACAAGGAGTTCTTCGGCCTCAGGGGCATCGAACGATTCCACCGAAAGCTCGATATCAGGAACAAGAAGTTCTTCGGCCTCAGGGGCATCGAACGCTTCCACCGAAAGCTCGATATCAGGAACAGGGAGTTCTTCTGCTTCCGGGGCATCACACGCTTCCACCGTAAGCTCGATATCAGGAACAGGGAGTTCTTCGGCCTCAAGGGCATCAAATGCTTCCACCGCAAGCCCGATATCAGGAACAAGGAGTTCTTCGGCCTCAGGGGCATCACACGCTTCCACCGAAAGCTCGATATCTGGAACAAGGAGTTCTTCGGCCTCAGGGGCATCGAACGATTCCACCGAAAGCTCGATATCAGGAACAAGGAGTTCTTCGGCCTCAGGGGCTTCACACGCTTCCACCGCAAGCTCGATATCTGGAACAAGGAGTTCTTCGGCCTCAGGGGCATCGAACGCTTCCACCGCAAGCTCGATATCAGGAACAGGGAGTTCTTCGGCCTCAGGGGCTTCGAACGATTCCACCGAAAGCTCGATATCAGGAACAGGGAGTTCTTCGGCCTCAAAGGCATCAAATGCTTCCACCGCAAGCTCGATATCAGGAACAAGAAGTTCTTCCGCTTCAGGGGCATCACACGCGTCCACCGAAAGCTCGATATCAGGAACAGGGAGTTCTTCGGCCTCAAAGGCATCAAATGCTTCCACCGCCGGTTCGATGCCAAAAGCCGAAAGATCGTCTGCCGCCGGGATCCGGCTTCGCGAAACAGCTGCCCTGCCCACGGCTTCCGGGCGAATCAGGGGAACCCAGCCACCCGGGCCGTGCAGGGCCTCCGGGAAGAGGTCCTTTGCCGGGCCGTTAAACACCGGAGGCATCTCCGCCATATCCTTATCAGCCCCTTCCAGCACCTTGCCCACCCCGTCCACGGACAGGGCCACGGCCCCGTCTTCCAGGCGAAGGATCACGGTTTTGGCACCGGATGTGTCGCCATGGGGAAAGTCGGCCGCTCCCAGGAGCTGGGACGCGCTGTACAGGGGCACAGCCTCCCCTTGAAAGGCAACCGATCCCATCTCTACGGTAGCCTGCCTGCCGCCATGCTCCGGGCGGCCCTGTTCCACGGAGACAACAGAGCCCATGTCCACGCCCAGGGTCAGGGGCCCCACAGTAAACGATAAATAGGTATGCATCTGGTCCCCTTTCCGGGTCATGAGGGTGGGCCGTGCCCATTCACCGCATGGCCAGCCGTTCAATCAGGTTGAGAAACTGCCGGTTGTCGAAGGGCTTCACAACGTACCCGTCGGCCCCTAAGGCCCTTGCCTTTTCCCGGTACTTGGCCGTGGACCGAGAGGTGAGCATGACCACCGGAACCGTGCGGCAGGACGGGTGGGACCGCCTTGCGCTCAAAAATTCGTACCCGTTCATCCTGGGCATCTCCACGTCCAGGACAATCACATCGGGGGTAAGGAAAGAGAGTGTCTCCAGGGCCTCCACCCCGTCCCTGGCAAAGGTGGTTTTCCAGCCCCGGCTTTCCAGGAGCCGTGCCACCACCTGGCGGACGCTGACGGAATCATCCACAATGAGGACCTCCAGGGGCGTGTCGGCCTCGGGGTCCGTCACCGGTGCAGCAGGTCGGGCGTCACCCAACTCACCGTCCAGCAGCTCCCGGACGTTGAGGATGGGCACCAGGCTCCCGTCCCCCATCACCGTGGCCCCGGAGATCCCCTTGACGTATTGCAGGTGGCTGCCGAGGCTCTTGATAACAATCTCCTGCTGCCCCACGAGGCTGTCCACGGCCAGGGCCGCCGTCCTCTCGGGGGACTCGATCTTGAGCACAAGGGGCCGGTCTCCCACGCCCTCGCGACTCGCCGTGTCGTCGGCCATGCCCAGGACTCGGGAGAGACGATAGAGCGGAAAGACCTCATCATCCACCCGAACCGACTCCATGGGCTCGCGCACCATGTTTTCCGGGTAGCCCCTCAGCATGTCGCTGATCTCGTTCAAAGGAACGGCAAAGGTACGACCCGCCGCCGTACACAGCACAGCTCGGGTGACGGCAAGGGTCAGAGGAATACGCACCAGAAGCACCGTGCCCTGTCCCGGACCGGGGGAAGAGATGCGCACCGAGCCTTTGAGCTCTTCGATATTGGTTTTCACCACATCCATGCCCACCCCGCGGCCGGAGATCTCCGTCACCTCGCCCCGGGTGCTGAACCCGGGGGCAAAGACCAGGGAGACCAGCTCCTCGTCGCTCAAAGATGCGGCATCCACACCGGCCATGGATTCTGCTCTGCGGCGGATGGCCGCAAGGTTCAACCCGGCCCCGTCATCCCGAATCCGGATCAGCACCTGGTTCCCCTCCCGGGAGGCGGATACTGCGATGATACCGGTGTCGGGTTTGCCAGCCTTACGGCGTGATTCCGGGTCTTCAATACCGTGATCCACGGCGTTGCGAAGGATATGGAGCAGGGGGTCGGCCAGTTTTTCCCAGATCACACGGTCCAGCTCGATGCCCTCTCCGCGGATGGTCAGGCGCACCTGTTTTGCCAGCCTGTCGGCCACCTCCCGCACCGCCCGCCGCATCCGGGTCGTGATCACGGACATGGGGGCCATGCGGATGTGCATCAGCTTGCCCTGGAGCTCGCTCAGCAGGACGCGCTGCCGGGTGACGTACCCTTCAAAGTCGCTGTGAAGGGTTTCCTTCGTCACGCTGTAAATCTCCCCGATGTCCACCGCGGATTCGGCCAGATCCCGGAGCATGAGGTTGAATTCGGAGTAGCGGTCCAGCTCCAGGCTGTCGAAGTCGCCAAAGGGATCCCCGTCACCGGCCTCGGCCAGGGCCGCACCCGGTTTTGCGATGGCCTTGACCTCGTAGCCCACCTGCAGGCTGCGGGAGGTCTCCCGCAGGCGCGCCCGGGACAGGTCCAGTTCGGAGACCGTCCCCATGAAAGCGTCGAGCTTCCGGTCAAAGGCGCTCAAGGCGATGATCTGTTCGGAGGCGAGGTTGACCAGGTCGTCGAGCTTTTCCATGCCCACGCGAAAGGTCCCCGACAATGCGGGGCCCGGTGCGCCTGCAGCCTCCCGGTCCATGGCTGCCTCATCCTCAACGGACAGGGCGTCAAAGATCCCCACGCTCTCTCCAGGCTCACCGTGGGGCCCATCCCCCGCCCCAGGGGCAGGTGCCCCGGGGGAGGCGCCGCGGATGCGGGAAAAATCCGTTTCAAGAGCGGACATTTCGTGGTCGGTCACCCGGGACGGGTCGGTCAAGAAAAGGGCCATGATGTCCGTTGCCCTCAACAGCACGGCCACGGCCTCGGGCGTGATCTCTTCGGCCTCGTCGTAGAGCCAGTCCAAAAGGTCTTCCACCCGGTGCGCCCAGGCAGGCAGCCCGGTCATGCCCACAAGGCTTGAGGCCCCTTTGATGGTGTGCACGGCCCGGCGAACCTGGCGAATCTTCTCTTTTTCCTCCGCCCCCATGATCATGGGCTCCGCCACCTGCGCCTCTAAGGCCTCCAGGTTCCGGTTGATGGACTCCACGTGCTCTTCCACCTCGTCGTTGAACACGGCGAGGATCTCCGGGGCCACCCCGCTGGGGGCGTCGCCGCTCTCCGGCAGAACCCCCGGCGAACCGTCCGGTTCCTGTTCGGGAAAGGGATCGGGACACACCGGAGGGGCATCAAAGAGAAAGGGATCCACCGACGCCACGTCGTCATCCTCGGGCATGGGCATTCCGTCAAGGCCCTCGGTACCCGAGGGGACATCGCCCAGGAGCAACTCGGCCTCAGCATCCCCTTCAACGCACAGGGTGGGCTCCTGATCAGGCTCCGGCACCCCAACCCCGGGGACAGAGACGTCCCCGGGACCGGGGTCTTCGCCGAGTTCTTCCAGAAACAAGGCCACGGCCTCTTTGCTCCCCGTTTCGGGCAACCCCCCGAGGCGCCTGAACACCGCCACCGATCGGGCCACCATGGAGATCTCATGGGCACGGTCCGTAATCCGTCCCAGGGCAAAGGCGTCAAAGTGGTCCACGGCTTCTGCCATGGCGTCGAGGAAAGGGGCATCCACCGGCAAGGCCCCTTCCATGGCCTCCTCCAGTGCCTCTTCCACGGGCGCGGCCGCATGGCTCAGGCCCACAAGTCCCACAAGGGACGCCGCCCCGTGGATGATATGGACCAACCGGTGGAGTTCCTGAACCTCCTCCACACGGCGGGGCTCGGCGGACAGCGCCTCGATTCCGCTGCGAAGCAACGGAATGTAAGTTGTCACTTCATCAATAAATCCATTGACAATGCTGCTGTTTTGAGATCCCACGATACAATTCGTCCCCCATATTGACTGTCGTAACGGCTCGAAAGCTCCGTGTTGAGCCTCCGCCCGTGTCCGCTCACGCCTTTCGAAAGCTGTTCATCCGGTCCGAGGTCAGCAGTGCCTTCACATCAAGAAGGTAGAGCAGCGAGTCACCGGTGGCGGCAACCCCTGCGAGATAGGGCGTGATATCCCCCCTGGTGAACGGGTTGGAAGAGACCTTCCATGCCCCTTCGGCCAGGGAGACCATCCCCTCCAGCCGATCCACTCGAACCCCCACCTTGAGGTGATGGGCATGCAGCACAACCATGCTGCCCCCTCCCGGAGAGACCGAAGGGCCCCTGCCGAAAAAAGCCTTCAAATCGACCATGGAGACCACGTCTCCGCGAATGTTGCTGATGCCCGACACCCAGCCGGGAAGGTTCGGCAGAGGGGTCACCTTGGGGAGTCTCCCCACTTCCAGGGCACAGCCCAGAGGAACCGCAAAATGCACCCCATCCATCCGGAAGCGGATGTAAGGCTCGGAGTCGGCCTGGCCGGCCTCCGGCTCCCGGAAAGGTCCTGTCTTTTCGGAAGAAAAGGAACCCTCCGGTTCCTCCGCCCCCATCTCAGCCAGCAGCTCATCCAGGGGGGGCGATGTGTCGCTTCCCGCATCCGGTCCGAGCCCGTCGGTCTCTCGTTTGTCCATTTGTAACATCCCGTTTTTCAGAACAGGGCCGGAGCACGGTCCACGCCCTACATGTGCTTGACTATGGTCTGCAACAACTCGTCGGGGTTAAAAGGCTTGGTCAGGTACGCAGCGCTTCCTGCGATTTTTCCCTTCATGCGGCTCATGAACCCGTCCCGGCTGGTCAGCATCACAACGGGGATGGCCTTGAGGTCTCGCTTGTTCTTAATGATGGAGAGAATCTCGTATCCGTTCATCTTGGGCAGGATGATGTCCAGCAGGATCAGGTCGGGTCGCTCTTCGCTGAGTTTGCTCAGGGCCTCCAGGCCGTCCACGGCCTCGATGATGCGATACCCCTTCATGTTCAGGGTGGCGCCGATGACCTTGCGCGTGGTGGCGCTGTCCTCAACCACCAGAATCGTCTTGCCGTCCCCCACGGTCTCGGCCTGGGGAGAGGCCTTCTCCCCCGTTTCATCCGAGACCTGCTGGGCGGCCATCCAGGTGAGGTAGAGCTTCAGCTGGTCTGAAAAAAAAGGCTGTTCCCCTGCCAGGGCCACGGTGTCGTTGAAGAGCTCTAAGGTGCGGTCCGTGTCCTTGATATTGAAATGACACATGGCCATGTAATACGACGCATAAAGGTTCCGGTTCGCTTCCCTTGCCAGGACCCTGGCAAAGCGCTTCACCGAGGTGTCCACGACATCGGAATCGCAGCTGCTGTTGCCCGGGGAGAGGCTGGTACGGGTAATGAGAAGCTGCATCCCGCAGTCCGTGCAGAGTACCGCCTTCATGTTCAGGGGAGCCCAGCAAAAGGGACAGCGCTTCACCCGGTCATCGGTAACGGCGCCACGGGCCCTTTCGAACCGCTCTTTTTCCTCTGCGATCTCCTTGTCTTCCGGAGCCAGGAACAGGGCCCGTTCAATGGCCCCCTGGATGGTCTTGAGGGTGCCGATGGTCCGGGAATACCACAGCCAGGCCCCGGCCAGGTGTTTGTTGCGGTTCAACAGCGCCAC
This sequence comes from Desulfoluna sp. CYM3A, assembly GCF_056829965.1. Taxonomy (NCBI): domain Bacteria; kingdom Pseudomonadati; phylum Thermodesulfobacteriota; class Desulfobacteria; order Desulfobacterales; family Desulfolunaceae; genus Desulfoluna; species Desulfoluna sp. CYM3A. The sequence goes on along the minus strand of NZ_CP186556.1, from coordinate 6,112,007 downwards.
AAGGAGCTGCTGTCCCCGCTTCAGCCGAAACCCCTCAATGTGGGCCACGGCCTCTTCAAGGGACCGGGCTTCATCGGCCCTCTGGTCTTTGGCCTCATCGTTGATCCGCTTGCCCTCAAGAAGCAGCTGCATCATGGAGGTGTGGATACGCCGGGGCCGGTCACAAAATTTGATTATTTCAATTTCAGGGGTTTCCCAGGAGATCAGCTCCAGGGCGGCGGCGTGGCCCGTCAGCTCCCACACGGCGGCGTCCACTACGGCCCCGTCCCTGAAGTAAAGGTACCCCACCCGACCCCCGGACCTCAGCTTCAGGGACCATGTTTCCTGATTCATCTCAATCATGGTCACCATGCTGTCCAGGGAAAAACCCCTTACATAGTCATGCGAAGTACCAGCCAAAATCACCACCTTGCTCAGCACCTGGACAGATGCATCCTGTTGTTGTTCTTCAACGCCTCAAAGCATGCAGCAGCCCCCCCGCAACAAAACCGCGCAATGCTACGGGGAAGATGAAAGCAGAAAACGGGCCAGATTCTTTCCCTTGTCATCTTTTCTAAACACCAGAAAAACTCCTTTATACGCAACCAGATAAATTTACATGTTTTTTCTCATTGACTACATAAAAAGCCCAGCCTGTCTCCCTCGCTGACTTAAAACGACATGCCTTTGATGACTCATGAAAACCATGGTATTGCATGCCGAAATTACACTAAAGTGAACAACTGTCCGAAAAACAAAACGCAGTCATACGCAATGAAAAGGGCATCCGGGCTTTGTCTATTTTCTACAGCAAACAGCCCCAAAAACCGCGCCTGTGTTCCCTGTTTTTTACACCAACAGATTCAACAATTAGGTAAGACAGATCCCGGGTGGGGAACTCGTCCATGGCGTTCACTATGCCGAACAAATCGCGCCCCGACCCCGGCCAAGACAGGAAAAACAGGGTCATGGATCTGCCAGGGTTCAACCGGGGGTAAGGGGAAATAACAGTGGGTTCGAAAAGACAAAAAACCCCATGCCGACGGGACGACATGGGGTCAAAAGGAAGGCAAATGAATGTTATGGGGCTCAGTGGGTCAGGATCTTGCTGAGGAAGAGCTTGGTGCGTTCGTTTTCAGGATGGGTGAAAAAGGCATCCGGGGTGTTGGTCTCCACCACCACGCCTTTGTCCATGAAGACCACCTCACTGCCCACCTCCCGGGCAAAGCCCATCTCATGGGTCACCACCACCATGGTCATTCCCTCCCTGGCCAGATTCATCATGACCTCCAGCACTTCGTTGATCATCTCCGGGTCCAGGGCGCTGGTGGGTTCATCGAAGAGCATGATCCGCGGCTTCATGGCCAGGCCCCTGGCAATGGCCACCCGCTGCTGCTGGCCGCCGGAGAGCTGGGAGGGGTAAGCGTCGGCCTTGTCGTGGATCCCCACCTTGGCCAGGAGCTCCATGGCGATCTCCCGGGCCTCCTTGTCCCCCATCTTCCGGACCTTTTTCGGTGCCAGGGTGATGTTGTCCAGCACCGACATATGGGGATAGAGGTTGAACTGCTGAAACACGAACCCCACCTCGGTGCGAAGCCGGGTCAGGTCTGCCTTGGGGTCGTGAACCGCGATGCCGTCCACCACGATGGAGCCGGAGTCGATGGGTTCCAGGCGGTTGATGCATCGGATGAGGGTGCTTTTACCCGAACCGCTGGGCCCGCACACCACGGTGACATCCCCGGACCCCACGTGAAAATCGACATCCTTGAGAACATGCAGGTCCCCGTACCACTTATTTACATTATCAAACTGAATCATCCGGCCATGCTCCCGATGGATTGCGCGCGCCGCCCCGTATCCGGGACGGGCGGTTGATTCTGGTGTGGCGCCCCTTTAAAAACCCCCAGCGGCCCTTCAGGCCGCGTTACGGAACCTTTACGCCGTGCGCAGGGAATTTCCAGTGGTCGCGTCATGTTTCAAGGCAACGATTGTTCACGACAATGAAACAAAAGTCAATCGTGAAGGCAAGGCACATCCCGCGACTGCCTTTGTCCCTCACCCCATCACCGGTCCCCGTGGACGGCCACAGGAAGATTCTGTCAATCCTCCTTTTATGCTATAGAAAAACAGATTCTCCCGGGGACTTCCCTTTCCGCGCCCGTTGCCGGGCCCGGCCGGTCGGAACCCCGCCCGACGTCCACCTTATGAAGTGACAGGTACCATATGAAACGTCGAGCGTCCCTTAAAAATCGGTTTTTTGCAGGGGCCTCCGCCATCCTGCTCCTTTTTTGCAGCGTGGTCTCCCTGGTGGAGTACGCCTGGCTCTCGGACCAGGTGGAGGAACAGGCCGCCCACAACGCCGCACGCCACCTGGCAACGGCCTCGGCCATCCGCACCTACGCCAAGGATGTCCTGCGCCCGGTCATGGAAAGCGAGCTCTCTGCCAACCGCTTTGTCATCGAATCCATGTCCACCTCCTACATCTCCCGGGAGATCATGAAGAATCTCAACGAAAGGTTCCCGGAGTTCACCTACAAACGGGCCGCGGACAACCCCCGCAACCCCCTGAACCGGGCAGACCCCTTTGAAGAGGAGCGCATTGCCTGGTTCGACACCCACCGCGAGGAGACCGGCTGGGAGGGCATGATCACCCGGTCGGACGGCACCCACTACGTCAAGATGGAACCCATCACCGTAGAAGACTCCTGCCTGAGGTGCCACGGGGTTCCCGAAGACGCTCCGAAAGAGCTCAGGGAGCGTTACGGAGACGCGGCCAGCTACGGATACGCCGTGGGGGACGTGGTGGCAGCCGACACCCTGTACATCCCCATGACCCACTATCGCATCCAGATCAAGGAGAAGGCGTGGGGTGTCTTTATCGTGGGGTTTGCCGCCCTCTTCTGCCTCATGGGCCTGTTTCGCCTCCTCTTTAACCGCACGGTGCACAACCGCCTCTCCCACCTGCTGGAGACCTTCACCCGGCTGTCGGGCACCTCCGGCGACACCCCCAGCGACCCCATCCCGGCCGGTGACGAGGTGGACCGCCTGGCCCTGGCCTTTGAAGAGGCCGCCGAGAACCTGGAGGCAGCCCACAACGACCTCACCCGATCCGAGAGCAAATACAGGCGCCTTTTTGAGCACAGCCCCAACGCCATCCTTCTCTTCGGGGCCGACGACCGCCTCACCGACATCAACCGGGCAGGCCTTTCCCTGTTCAAGCTCGACTCCATGGCCGAGGCCTTTCTCATGGAAGCCTTCCACACCCTCTTCTGGGACGGCAGAGACGCTGCTACCGTGGACGCCCAGGTCAAGGAAGGGCTCGTCCTCTACGAAAAAGAGCTCTCCATGGTGGATCGCTTCGGGGTGCGCATCGACGCCCTGATCACTGCCACCGGCCTCTTTGACGAGAACTCGGGCACCTACCTCGGCATGGAGATGGTCTTAAGGGACATCACCCGGCAAAAGCAGATCAACGCCCACCTGGCCCAGACCGAAAAGCTCGCCTCCATCGGCCAGCTCGCCGCAGGGTTTGCCCATGAGATCAACAACCCCCTGGGGGTCATCAGCTGCTATGCGGATCTTATAGACAAACAGGTGAAGGGCAACGCCCAGCTCAAGGAGGACGTGGGGGTGATCACCAAGCACGCCTCCCTGTGCACCCACGTGGTGGAGTCCCTCCTCAACTTCGCCCGGGTCAACAAACCGGAGTTCCTCATGCACGACCTCCACGGCATCCTGGACGATATCCTCTCCATCCTGCGCCACCGTATGGAAAAGGTCGGGGTAACCGCCCAGACCCGCTACCTGGCCACCGGGGTGGAGCTCCCCCTGGACCCGGAAAAAATCCGGCAGCTCTTCATGAACCTTGTCATCAACGCCATCCAGGCCATGGACAAAGGGGGCGAGCTGACTGTGGCAACGCGCCTTGTCGACGCCAGCCACCTGGAGGTCACCGTGGCCGACACCGGCGTGGGCATAAGCCCTTCGGACCGCACGCGCATCTTCGAGCCTTTCTTCACCACCAAGGCCAAGGGCGTGGGCACGGGCCTGGGCCTGTCCGTGAGCTACGGCATCGTTCGGCAGCACGGCGGGACAATCGACGTGGAAAGCACCCCCGGGGAAGGGACCTGCTTTGCGGTCACCCTGCCCTTACGAAAAGACCCGGAGACAAAAGGGAAAAGCAACAGTGAACCCACATGAAACCATCCTGATCGTGGACGATGAAACCGACCTGACCCGGGGCCTTGCACGCACCCTTCAGATGGCCCTGCCCGTGACGGTGCGCACCGTCGCAAGCGGTGAAGAGGCCCTGGCCATCCTGAAACTGGAATCCGTTGACCTTATCCTCACCGATATCAGCATGCCGGAGATGAGCGGCATGGAACTCCTGGAACAGATCCTTGCAGACGATGCCACCCAGACCGTTATCCTCATGACGGCTTACGGCACCATCGACGTGGCGGTCTCAGCCATGAAAAAAGGGGCCTGGGACTTCCTTCAGAAGCCCTTTGCCTCGGACACCCTCGTGCGCATCGTCACCAAGGGCCTGGAGCGCCACCGGCTCCTCAGGGAAAACCGGGAACTCACGGCCCGCCTCGCCGAAACCTCGGGCAGCCCCCTCGTGGGTAACAGCGTCCCCATCCGCCAGACCCTGGACACCCTGGCCATGCTGGGACAAAGCGACGTCACCGTCCTGATCCGGGGAGAGACCGGCACGGGCAAGGACCTGGCCGCCCGCATCATCCACGAGGCCAGCGACCGCAAGGCAAAGCCATTTGTCACCGTCAACTGCCCGGCCCTGCCCGAGGGGCTTCTGGAGAGCGAGCTCTTCGGCCACAAAAAAGGGGCCTTCACCAACGCAGACACCGACAAAGTCGGCCTCTTCGACCAGGCCCGGGGAGGCACGCTCTTCCTGGACGAAATCGGCGACCTCACCCCCGGCCTCCAGACCAAGCTCCTCAGGGTCCTCCAGAACCGGGAAATCCGCCCCCTGGGCGACCCTGAAAGCCACACCGTGGACGTGCGCATCCTGGCCGCCACCAACCAGGCCCTGGAATCCAAAATCGACGACGCCTCGTTTCGGGCCGACCTCTTCTACCGCCTCAACGTGGCAACCGTCACCATGCCTCCGCTGCGGGAGATACGCGACGACATCCCCCTTCTCGTGGAGCACTTCCTCTCCAAGGCCTCCCGGGACCTGAAACTCCCCAGGAAACAGCTCTCCCCCGTGCTCATGGCCTCGGTGTGCAGCCGCCCCTGGCCGGGCAACACCCGGGAGCTCGAAAACACCCTCACAGGCTGGGTGGCCCTCACCCAGGGCGACACCATCGACCTCTGCGAAGTACCGGACACACCGCCCCATGGAGACACCCCCATGGATTCCTTTGCCGTGCCCTACCTGGACCAGAAGGAGAAAATCATCGAATCCTTCACCCGGGACTACCTCCACCGCCTCTTTACCGAAACCGGCGGCAACGTGGCCCTTTCCGCCCGCAAAAGCGGCATCAAGCGCCAGTCCCTCCAGAAGATCATCCAGCGCTATGCCATCGACGTGGAGTCTTACAGGAAGGTAGGGGAAAGGATAAAGACAGAAAAAACGACGCCCCTTGGGATCGATACAGGCAAAACACCTCGAAATCAGGGCACAAGTGTGCGTTCTCTATGGCCCCATCGCCTGACCATCCAGGCCATCTTTTCCCTGCCCCCCCAGCACGGCAGGTGCCCCCCCAAGGCGGCACCCTATCATCTCACCCGCCGGGGATGCTGCCGCTCCTTGCCCTCCAACGCTCTTCATCAAATGTGCTGATGAATTTCATTCATTGGCCTTGCTTCCCCACACCCAACAACATTCATAAGTGTTTTTTATCGGTTTCATTCCGATAACTTATGCATTCCGCTGCATCTTCTGGCATTCCCCTTGCTCCTTTACCGGGCATGAATTGTTTGCCGGGCGCTGCTCTCCATGCAGGGGGCAGGAGGCCTGCTTCACCCGGGCACACCTTTTACGAGGGACGCTGTTCCACCACCATTTGGGAGGAGAAGAGAAATATGACAACGGAAACCAAGGACAACATCGTCTACGACAGTGGCAAAGGGCGCCTGTCGGACTTATGAAGAAGAACATGACTGGCGACGGCTGGGCCTCGATCCTGCTCTTTGCGGGCATGATCATTTACTTCCCTAAGGGAGACGCCGCGGTCAAGGCCAAGATCACCGAGGCCAACGCCACCTTGACACAGGAGAGTGAACGGGCGCCGTTCAAGACCATTGAGTGGTACTCGGCCGTGGACGCCAAGAAAAAGCTAAAGGCCACCTCCAGCCCCGTGGGCAAGGCCATCAAGAAATTCACCAGCAAGCCCCATAAATGGAGCGGCAACCCCATCTCCGCCTTTTACCTGAGCGCCGAAGACGCCAAGGCCCTGTCGGCCAAGGGGATGGTGAAGTACGACGCGGGCAAGGCCAAAGTGTCTGAAGCCCTTGAAGCGGCCACCGCAGCCCAGGCCGCGGCCGCTGCCGCAAACTTCGGCGACACCGCCCTCAATGCCGATGCCGGCAAGAAGATCGATGACTGGCGCAGCGCCCACGCCAAGCTGGGAAGCCTCAAGAAGAAGGCCAACGTCAAACCCTACAACCTGCTGCCCGGCCTCATCGGCTTCATGATCTTCCTGGCCCTCTTCTTCGGCGTGGGCATCGCCTTCATGGGAGACTCCTTTGCCAGGTTCGCCAAGGCCTTCTGCTTTGTCTTCGCCGTGGCGGTGCTGGCTTACGTGGCCGCGGCCAACGCCACCATGAAGCACTACGGCATCGGCTACGCAGCCTGGGCCATTCTCTTCGGCATGATCATCAGCAACACCGTGGGCACCCCCGAGTGGGTGAAACCCGGGGTCCAGACCGAGTACTACATCAAAACCGGCCTGGTACTCCTTGGGGCGGAGGTACTTTTCAACAAGATCCTCTCCATCGGTATCCCCGGTATCTTCGTGGCCTGGGTGGTGACCCCCGTCGTGTTGATCTCCACCTACTGGTTCGGCCAGAAGATCCTGAAGATCGAATCCAAGACCATGAACATGACCATCTCCGCGGACATGAGCGTCTGCGGGGTCTCGGCAGCCATCGCCACGGCCTCGGCCTGCCGGGCCAAAAAAGAGGAGCTGACCCTGGCCGTTGGCCTCTCCCTGATCTTTACCTCCATCATGATGATCATCATGCCCGCCGTTATCAAGGCCACCGGCATGGACTACATCCTGGGCGGCGCCTGGATGGGCGGTACCATCGACGCCACGGGCGCCGTGGCCGCGGCCGGCGCCTTCCTCTCGGAGCGGGCCCTTTACGTGGCCGCCACCATCAAGATGATCCAGAACGTGCTCATCGGCGTCATCGCCTTTGGTGTGGCCATTTACTTCGTGGCTGAAGAGGAGGCTGCCAGCGGCCGCAAGGTGGGGCTCATCGAAATCTGGAACCGATTCCCCAAATTCGTCATCGGGTTCATCATCGCCTCCATCGCGTTCTCGACCCTCTACACCTCCATCGGCAAGGACCTGGCCTACGTCATCATCGATCACGGCGCCATCCGGGGCTTCTCCAAAATCGGTCGGGGCTGGTTCTTCTGCCTGGCCTTTGCCAGCATCGGCCTGGCCACCAACTTCCGGGAGCTGAAGTCCTACTTCAAAGGAGGCAAGCCCTTGATCCTCTATGTCTGCGGCCAGAGCCTCAACCTGTGCCTGACCCTGATCATGGCCTACATCATGTTCTTCCTGGTCTTCCCGGAGATCACCGCCAAGATCTAACGGAATAAGGAGAAAACCATGGACCCTAACAGCCCATTGTCCAAACGGATCGGAGGTCTTCTGGCAAGCATCGCCGGATGCCTTCTCATGATCTACGTCATCGGCCCCTGGCTGGACAGCCTCTCCGCCATCAAGCCCCTGGCCGATTTCATTGAAGAGCGCGACATCAACGCCAACGCCTACTATTACACCGAGGTGGCTGAGTTCTCCGATGCCGAGCTCAACATGAAAAACACCATGACCTACATGCCCAAATAGGTCTTTTCCGCCCGCGACAGTAAGGCAGGGAAGGCCCAAATAAAAAACGCCCGCGTAGCACGCGGGCGTTTTTTTGTTTTTCCTATTTTTCCTATAGGGGGGCACCTTAATTGAGGCCGGGGTTACTCCTTGGCTTCCAGGGTGTTGATGGGACCGGAAAAGAGGATGGGGGCCACCTCCAGATTTTCCGCGTTCATCATGGATGCGATGCGCTGAAGGGAAGAGCAGCAAGGCCTACTTTAGGATTCGAGCTTATTGAACCGCGCCACAAACTGCTCGTGGAGCAGGGACGGCTTGTTCTGGATAATCTCAAGGGCTTTGTCGGTGGCTGCCACCAGCACCCGCCGTTTGTCGGTCTCCCCTTTTTTCCGTTTCAGGACGCCGTTCTTCTCAAGGCGTTCCACGATATTGGTCACCGTGGCCTGGCTGAGGCTCACCTTTTTGGCCAGGCTCCCGATGGAGATCTCCCCCTCCCTGGCGATCACCTGGATCACCACGAGCTGGGGCCCGGTCAGGCCGTATTTCTTAACAAGCTGCTTTGAGTGCAGGTCCGTGGCCCGTATGATCTGCCGCAGGGAGATCAACAGGTCGTAGCAGATATCATGGTCATCAACCATCGGTTACGCCTCTCCATAATAAAAGTGATCATTCCACACAAAATCCCTTCTATCAGCTCTCATGGGGCTTGTACAGAACCCACCTCTTTTTCCCTGCGTTTTTGGTTTCACACATGGCCATATCCGCCTGTTTAAAAAGAACAACCTTAAAATCGATGCCTCCGGCGGTGAGGCGTGCCACCTCGAAAGCAGGTTGCCAATGTGCTTTCCCCTTCGTTCCTCAGGGACAATCACATTCGCTATTGATTCAGATGAAACGGAGTCTGTTTTTAAACCCTGTTTATTAGACCCGTCGTTATAAGATCAGTCAAAAATTTAGCCCCCGGCAGGGCCGCCGAACGGGTTCGATAGCTTACAAAATTGGGAAGGAGATTTGGAACTCGGAATGAGGGGGGATTTCTGGTAGGGTGCCATGGGAGTCGAGGGGCAAAGGGTGCCTGAAGATACGCCGTTAGGAGGATCCGGTCGAATGGGAAGATTCGCCCGGGAAACGTATCGCGCCCCCTGTTTCACCACATCAACAGGCGGTCGGCAACATCCTTTGCCCCTCGGTCTCCTGTGGAGGGACTGGCACACACGACGGCAAGGCATCGCGGTGCCATAAAATCGAATCCAAGCCTCAGGCCAGCATGGCCTTGGCAAGCTTGCTTGCGGACCCGGCATCAGCGGCGTAGGCATCGGCCCCGATCTCATCGGCGAAGGCCTGGTCCACCGGCGCACCGCCCACCATGATCTTCACCCCGTCGCGCAGGCCGGAGGCGGTGATCTGCTCCACCGTGGACTTCATCATGGGCATGGTGGTGGTCAGCAGGGCCGAGAGGCCAACAATGTCCGGCTGCTTCTCCCGGATCTCGTCCAGAAAGGTATCGATCTCCACGTCCACGCCCAGGTCGGTGACGTCAAAACCGGCACTCTCCATCATCATGACCACCAGGTTTTTCCCGATGTCGTGCAGGTCGCCTTTCACCGTGCCGATGACCACCTTTCCGACCGAGGCGTTTTCGTCCTCGGAGAGCAGGGGTTTTAAAATCTCCACGGCAGTCCCCATGGCCATGGCCGACATGAGCACCTCGGGGATGAACATCTCTCCGGTCTCCATGCGGCCCCCCACCACGTCCATGCCGGCAATCAGGCCGTCGGACAAAATCACCCCGGCCTCCAGGCCTTGATCCAGCGCAGCCTGCACATGGCCCACAAGGGCTTCATCGTCTCCGGCAATGAGGGTTTCGGTAATGGTTTTCAGGTCAGCCATAATCAGTCTCCTTACGTTTTCCGTAGCACCAGTCTAAAAAAATCGGCCCGCCTCCCTGGGGCCAGGCCGGGCTCATCAGTCACAGCAGAATCAACCCAGCCGTTTATCCACAAAGGCGGAGAGTTCGCGTTCGAGTTCAGGCTCCAGGGTGGACTCGGGGCAGGCGGCAAGCCGCTCTTTGTAAAGACGGTTGGCCCGCACAAGGGCGTCTTCTCCCCCCTGCTTGTCCCACTTTTCGTGGTTGTTCCAGTCCGAAACCGTGGGCCGCCAGGCCGTCCGGCAGTTCTTCATGGTGGTGGGGTGCATAAGAAAAGAGCCCTGGGGCCCGATGGTGTCGATGAGTTCTGCCGAAAGGTCGGTGTGGATCCCGCCCACCCCTTCCATGAACCGGAGCACCCGGCTGATCATCTCCTCGTCCATAATGAACTTTTCAAAGGAGTTGGTCATGATGGAGTCCAGAACGCCCAGGCACTCGTTGATGACATGGGCCCCGCCAAGCATGCACTGCATGAGGTTCTGCATGGTCTCAAAGCCCGCCTGGGCGTCCGGCACCTTGGCGTCATTGAGCCCTGCCATGGTGCGGGTGGGCAGGTGATACAGCTCCAGAGCCATCTGCAGGTTCACGATATTGATGAGGTGGGACTCCGGGGAGCCGGTGACGTACTGGGCGGTCATCATGTTCGGCACGGCCGTGGCCGGTGCGTAGATGACCCCGGCCCCGGGGGTGACCATCTGGCTCAGGACCAGGCCCGAGAGGATCTCTGCGTTCTGGAGCACGGCGGCCCCCAGGAGGCTCATGGGCGCGGAGATCCCGGCCAGTGCGCAGGAGAGGACCGTCACGGGCTGATTGTACCGGGCATAGGTCATGATGGTTTCAATGGGCTCGGTGTCGAAGGCCAGGGGGCTCAAGGGGTTGACGCTGGCGTAGATGCTGGGGTGATCGGCAAGGAACCCCTTGCCCACGGCCACCTCGTACATTGCAAACATCTCTTCGATTTCCCGGGCGGGCTGCACGTTGCGCTTCAAGGGCTTGGTGGTGTGCTTGAGGGTCTCGAAAAAGATGCGCAAGGGGCGCTCTTCAGGGGGCACGTCGTTGGGCTCCACGGGGATGGCCCCGGAAATGGTGCATACAGGGCTCTGGTGAGCCAGCTTGAAAAAGTCGATGAGGTCCGCCATGGTGGAGGCCCTTCGCCCGCGCTCCATGTCGTGGGTAAAGACGCAGCCGTTGCTCGGCTCCACATGGGTGCGGGTCTGTCCCTCGCCAAGGGTCACCACGGTCTCTTTGTCCCGGCCCCACAGGGAAATGGACGAAGGAGCGCTCTCCAGGGATTTTTCCAGCAGGGAGCGGGGAATCTTCACCCGGTGCCCGTCCACCTCGGCCCCGTTCTGCTTGAAAAGGGCCAGGGCTTCGTCCGACTTGAACTCGACCCCGGTGGTCTCAAGTACCTGGACGGTTGCTTCGTGAATGCGGGCCAGCTCATCTGTGCCCACCACATTGATACGGTTTGCCAATGCCATGTCCTTGTAGTCTCCTGTCACGCCGCGGGATTACGGGATATCAAGGCGAAGGGGCGCGCCTCCCCTCCGCCTTCTTGCTGTCAAAGGGTTTCATCCGGCCAGCTGCAAGGCCCTGCACAGGGAGTGCAGGGCTCTTGCATGCCGTCCGAAAGGGACCGCGCTATGCGGCCTGTTTTTCCACCGCCTCTTCCATGGATTCCGGAGGAGGCTGAAGGGCCGAGACACACCGCGTCTCATACCGGTGAAGGTCCTTGATGAAAAAGTAACCGGCCCCCAGCATGATGAAGAGCAGAGGGAAGGATGTGAGAACCGCCACCGCCTGCAGGGGCTTGAGGCCGCCGATGAACATCAGGCTGATGGCCGCCACGCCGTTGATCACGGACCAGAACATACGGTTCCAGCGGGCAGGCTCCTTGTCCATGGGCAGCTCCTTGGTGCTCACCGTGGCCAGAACGTAGGAGGCAGAGTCCAGGGTGGTGGCGCAGAAGATGAACATCAGCATAATGAACAGAGGCAGCATGAGCTGGCCCAGGGGAAGGGCCGCGATGAGAGAGGCAATGGTCTTGGCCGGACCGCTGGCCGCCATCATGGCGGTCATGGACTCGGCGCCGTTGAGCTCGATGTACAGGGAGTAGCCGCCGAACACGCCGAAGAAGACGGCGCAGCCCAGGGGGCCCCAGACAAGAACCGCAACGGCCATTTCACGCAGGGTGCGGCCCTTGGAGATCTTGGCAAGGAAGACGCTCACAAAGGGAGACGCCCCGAGCCACCAGGCCCAGAAGAAAATGGTCCAGCCCTGGGGCCAGCCGCTCTGCCCGGCGGTGTCGGTCCACATGGACATGCGGATAACGTTGTCGAAAATCATGCCGAGGCTGTTGACAAAGGTGTTGAGGATCCAGCTGGTGGGGCCCACCAGGAGCACGGCCGTCATGAGGACAAAGGCCAGAACCAGGTTGAAGTTACTGAGCCGTTTGATGCCCTTCTCCAGGCCGAAGTAACAGCTGCAGCAGAACATGACGGTCCAGATGCCCACGACAAGGATGTCCAGGGTCAGGCTGGTCTCCACACCGGCGAATTTTGCGATGGTGGCCGACAGCATGGGGGTACCCAGGCCCAGAACCGTCACCACGTTGCCCAGGATGGCGAACATGATGAGAAGGTCCACAAACAGTTTGAACCCGGGGCTCTTCACGTGCCCTTCAAAGGCGGCGCCGATGCTGAGGCGCTTGGTTTTGCGCTGGTAATACGAGTAGGCAATGGGCACCCCGAAGACCGCTGTAAGGGCCCAGGGCACAAAGCCCCAGTGGAAGATACCGTAGCAGGCCGCCCACTCCTTGGCCTCCTTGGATCCCACCTCCAGGCCGAAGGGAGGACCCTGCATGTAATAAATGGGCTCGATAAAAGACCAGTAGATGAGGCCGGTGCCGATGCCGCAGCAGAAGAGCATGGCCACCCAGCTGATGTTACCGAACTCGGGTTTGGCATCCTGGCCGCCCAGCCTCACATGGCGGTAGGGGCCGAAGATCAGCCAGAGGAAAAAAATCACCGCGGCCACGGCAAAGAGCATAAAGGTCCAGCCCAGGTTACCTGTGAAATATTTCCGGATGTTGGTCAGCACCACCAGCGCCTTGTCTTGAAACATGACGATGGGAATACAGGTGACCAGGGTCACCACCAGCGCTGAAAAAAACAGGACCGGTTCGATTTGTACGGGTTTGTCCGTCGAGTTACTCAATGTGTCACTCCTCCTTGATTGGTTGGACTTCTCTGGGACTCCGTGAAAAACCCCGCGGCTGAGCCCTGTGGCTACGGCATGATTCCGGGCTCGCCGCCTCGCCTGGGCGTCGCTCCCTTTGCCTGACCGCTGTGTTCTTCCCGAATGCCCTCCCTACTCCCCCGCAACGCCTTTCCCGGATATTTCATGAGAAAACGGCCGAGACAAAAAATTGAATGTCATTCAAGGTTTTCTGCTCGATTTTCTCACCCTTCGGGCGAGCCGAGTGCGCGCGTGCCGGACATCGCGCCTCCCCCTTCAGCTCTGTGCGGGCATACGTTCGGTGACGAGAAGATACCGTCAAAACGCGGCATCCTCGCCCCATATGGCCTTGGGTCAGTGGATGGATCCCCCCTGCGGACTGAAAACCGCCCCAGGCCTCCCCCCAAAAACAAAAATGCCTGTGCGGTACACCACCACACAGGCATTCAATTCGCTTCAGGGTTGTCAGCGCAGAAACCGTCATACGGTCACTGCACTCCGGGCTCGGTTCAAGAAGAGAGGACCGATACACCTGGGCCACACCGTCGGCCGGCTCAATGCAGAGCATGCAATGGGCCGGATGGGACTGTGGGCTGTGTGGTTGGTTGTGCATCATGGTCTCTTCCATATCGTTCCCGTTGGTAACGCGCCCCGTCCCGCCCCGACTTGGTGCGGCGGGCAAAGGGGACAGGGGCAGGCCATAAAACAGGAAAAACACCACCCCCGGACCCTTCTCCGGGCACCGTGCCCTGGCCGGGCCAGACAAGGTGCACCCTCCTTCATGCGGCGGAAGCCCTTTCAAAGCTTCTGTGGGGGACGGCGGGTTTCGGTTCCGTCCCCACCACCGCCGCGGGTACTCACCTCCCGGCCATGCACGGCGACTCTTTTTTGGGTACGCGATTCATTGCGTCTGCATCAGGAAATTGCATGGAGCGTGCCACCGAAGGCTTCAAGGGTAGTCATTGAAAGGGCAATAAAGTTAGAAAAGCTTGCCAGCATTGGCTTTCACTCATCTAGAAAATTTCAGTGGACGCCCCCCGTCATCCCTCACGGTCTCCGGACCTGCCATGTGCCCTGCCAGAGGCGCCTGACAATTCTTCAAATCTTTCGAAAGAATGCAAAACCAGGTTCAGCCGATAAACGCATGCCCGGAAAATGCACACATCCCGGCATCCGGACACAGGTGGGGTTACCGGCGTGAAGGCATGACAGCATAGGTTCCGGTTGGCATCTGAAGGAAAGGCAATGAAGACATGGAAGGCATGAAGTAGGAAGAAGGCGGGTGCCAATTCAAGGCAATAAAAAACTCCCCCTTTGCCGAGCAAAAAAGGGGGAGTGGTTTCTTCTGGCCGCCCCTTGTGCGGGAAAGGGCGCCTGCAGTCCGAGCTGCCTAATCGTCGGGCAGGATTTTCTTGCGCTGGTAACGAAAGGTGTGGTGATTGAGGTTTAGCAGACGAGCGGCCTTGGACTCGTTGCCCTTGGCCATCTTCAGGGCCTCTTTGAAATAAAAGGTCTCCATGGCGGTCCTCACCTCCTGGATATCGATGCCCGTGGGGGGCAGGGGCGCAAAGCCGGTGGGACCGGATTCCATGATCTCTCCCCGCCGGACATCCTCAAGGCCCAGGTCCTCCACGGTGAGTTTCTCTCCCCTTGCGGTGAGCACCCCCCGCTCCATCATGTTCTTAAGCTCCCGGACGTTGCCGCTCCAGCTGTAGATAAGAAGCCTGTCTTCGGCCTCCTCGGTCATGCCGGTGATGGTTTTTCCGAACTTCTCGGCAAAGGTGTGCATGAAATTCCGGGCGAGGATCAGGGTGTCTTCCCGCCGCTCGTTCAGGGAGGGGACGTTGATCTTGATGACCCCCAGGCGGAAGAAGAGGTCCTTGCGGAAGGTCTCCTCGGTGATCATCTTGTCCAGGTCCCGGTTGGTGGCCGAGACGATGCGGGTCTTCACCTTGCGTTTCACCGTACTCCCCACCTTGTAAAACTCGCCCTCTTCGAGGAACCGAAGGAGCTTGGCCTGGGTGTCGAGGCCCATGTCCCCCACCTCATCCAGAAAAAGGGTCCCCCCTTCGGCGGCCTCGATGAGCCCGGTCTTGCCCGTGGTGCTGGCCCCGCTGAAGGCGCCCTTTTCATACCCGAAGAGCTCGCTTTCGATGAGTTCCTTGTGAATGGCCGCGCAGTTCACCGTCACAAAAGGCCCCTTGAAGTTGGGGCTCCGGTAGTGGATGGTGCTGGCAATGAGCTCCTTGCCCGTGCCGGTTTCCCCCAGGATCAACACCGGTGTGTCCGGGCTCTTGGCCACCATGGTGATGAACTCCATGATGTCGTGGATGGCGTTGCTCTCTCCGATGAAGCAGGGCATGTTCTCGGTGAGCTGCCGCTCCTGCAGGGCCCTCACCTCTTTTCGCAGGCGAATGGTCTCCAGGGCGTTTTCAATGGTGTTCTCAAGTCCCTCCATGTGGATGGGCTTGATGATGTAGTCGTAGGCCCCTTTTTTCATGCAGGTGATCACGGAGTTGATGTCCTCGTAGGCCGTGATCATGATCACCAGCACATCCGGATGGATCTCCTTGATCCGGCCCAGGGCCTCGACCCCGTCCATGCCGGGGAGCCCGATATCCAGGAGAATCAGGTCCGGGGCCTCGGCCGTCACCCCCTCAATGGCCGACTCCGCGTCGGCAAACCCCGTGAGGGTATACCGGTCGGAGAGGGCCAGGGTGATTCCCTCCCGAATTGTCTCCTCATCATCTACGATAAATACTTTGTAATCGATCGTCATCATACTCTGCATTGTCCCCATCCCGGGCATTTAATGATCCGGGCTATATTGTGATATCGGTGCACCCACCGCTACAGTCCATGCCGTACATTCCCGGATCCGCCGCGGTGGCCCTCCAGGGGAAGGGCCACCACAAACCGGGCCCCGCCGCCTTCGCCCTCTTCCACCCGGATGCTGCCGCCGTGATCTGTGACGATGCGGTGGCAGAGGCTCAGGCCGATGCCGGTGCTGTTGTTCTTGGTGGTAAAAAACGGTTCGAACACCCGGTCCCGAACCTCACGGGGCACCCCGGGCCCGGAGTCCTCCACCTGGAGGATGATCTCACCGCCCTCCAGGTAAGTGGAGACGCGGATACGCTTCTCCCAGGGCCACGCCTTCAGGGCGCTGGCCGCATTGGTGATGAGGTTGAGCACCACCTCCTCAATAAGCTGGGGCTCGGCATAACACCTGGGCAGGGCCTCGTCCAGCCGCTGCTCCACATGGATGTTGCTCTTGGTGAGCATCATCATGGACAGGGCCAGGGCCTCCCGCACCGGCTTGTTGATCCGGGTCAGCACGATCTTGGGTTCACACGGCTTGGAAAAGTTCATGACCCGCCGGATCACCGACTCAATCTTTCCCGAAGCCGAGCGCACCTGACGGAACACCGGCTCCAGCTCTGCAATGGATCGACCGGCGGCCACCCTCTTTTCCAAGGTGCTCATGTAGATATTAATGCCCGACAGGGGGTTCCGGATCTCATGGGCGATGCCCGCGGCCACGTGGCCCAGGGAGGCCATCTTGTCCTGAACCACCAAAAGGTGTTCGAGCTTCTTGGCCCGGGTGATGTCCATGGTGTTGATGAGCATGGCCGACTCCCCCTGGAACTCGATGGGGTTGGCCCGGCAAGTCACCCAGGTCTGCCGCCCTTCCCCCATGTCTCCGGCGGTGGGGGTAAGCCGAAACTCCGCCTCGTGGAGGCCCGGCTCCCCGTTCATGACAGCCTCGGAAAAACGGTTCACGGCCTCCAGGTCGTCGGGGTGGATCGCCTCGTCCCTGCGGGTCCCGAAGGGAGCCAGCGCCCCCATGATCCGCTCCTGCTCGGGGTTGTTGTACACCACCTCCCCGGCCTGGACGATGGTGATGCCCGTCAGGGCGCTCTCCACCAGGTCGCGGAACCTTTTTTCGCTCTGTTTCAGGGCCTCCTCGGATCGCCGCCTCTGCACCATGCGCCACATCCCCGCCATGAGCAGGGTCACCTGGCGCTGGTCCGCGTCGTCATACGGAACAGGCTTGTTGCCCACCCCGGCCACGACCACCACCTCTCCGCGCTTCAACACCGGAATGTTCATGTACCGAAAAATGGGGCCGACACCGGTGGGCACACCCTTCATGGCCGGATTGCTGGCCGGGTAATCGTTGGTGGTCACCGGCACCCGCCTGGCCAGGGCCTCGCCCCAGAACCCTCGAAACTCTTCGGGAAAGCCTTCCGGGGTGCAGGTGGCGGTCCACCCCTTGCCTGCGGCGGAATACGGAGAGTCATGAACAAACAGCCAGCCGGTGCTGTCGGCAAAGGCCAGGTACCCGAACCGACTCCGGGTCAGCTTCACCGCCTCTTTCACGGCAAAGGCCATGATCTCATCCATGGAGGCGTCGGTCATCTGGTTGAGGCGAAGCAGGGCCTCCAGCCTTTTTTCATTGACGCGCAGCTCTTCGGTCCGCTGGGCCACCTGCATCTTCAGGGTGCGGTTGATGGCAATAACGGCGGCCATCACCACCGCCACCACGATGAGCATGGAGCTGATCACCGTCCAGAAGGTGGGGTTTCGGTAAAAAGGGATCTGTTCCAGCCGGACCCATTTGTTGTAGATGTCGGCCCGCTCCTCCTCGGTGATGAGGGCCAGCCCTTTTTCCATGATGCTCCGGAAAAGGGGCCAGTCGTTGCGGGTGGCCGTGCCCAGCTCCACCTTGAAGTCGATGGTGCCGGCCAGCCTCAAGTTGGTAATCTGCTGGTCCTCAATGACGAACAGGGCGTTGGGCACCTCCATGATCATGGCATCGAGCTCCCCGAAGGAGACCATGCGCATCCCTTCACGGCCGCTGGCGACGGGAACCAGGTTGAGGTCCGGGTAGGTGCCCTTGATATAGTGGTACACGGCGTACCCGGCGGGCACGCCGATGGTCATGTTCTGCATCCGGCCCAGGGTCAGCACGCCCGGCACGCTCTTTTTGACGATGATGGTGTTGGAGAGGGTAAAAAGGGTCGGGGACCAGTCCAGAAACTCCCCCCGTTCGCGGGTATGATGGGCGGCGCTGATGATATCCACCTCCCGGTGGCGCGCCAGGGTCAGGACATTCTCCCAGGAGTCGATGCGGATCACCTTGAAGCGAAATCCCAGGCGCTCCTCCACAAGGTGCATGTAATCGGCAACGAGCCCACGATAGCGCCCGTTTTCATCAAAAAATTCAAGGGGTTCCCAGTTAGGGGAAGGGGCCAGGCGGATCTTGCCGTCATGGGCTGTGAGCCATTCACGCTCCTCAGGGGTCAACGGATCCACAGCCACAGGGGTTGCTGCCGACACCGCGGCCGAAAAAGCGAAAAGCAGCAAAAGAGCTGCCAAAAGGAACTTCACGTCAGGCCGTCGCACCATGCCCCCCTCTTTTTTGTGTTCATTCGAACCATCCCGACCCACGCCCTGCGATGAGCCGAGTCCATAGAAAGGGATGTTTCCACTGATCTTTCCCTGTTGTCAGGGGTATCACAAACCCGCCGGAAAAACCAACCCCCCACCGCGCCGCCACCCGTTCCCACGGGGTGGCACCACGATAAAGCCGCTGCAGCGCGGCGTCCGTCCCGCCATACCACGGGAAAAAAACGCGGCGGAACCAAGGCCGCGCGCAGCTGGCTTATCAAAGGGGCGCTTCGCATGCGCCCCGAAATCATTACGCCTTGATCCTGCCTGCACGCACGCCTTTGAGGTAGTTCATGCAGAATTTGTCCCCGCCTTTCAGGGCGACGCCCGTGGTCAAGGTGGCCATCAGTTCACTGTCCAGGGGGTCCATGATGGCTGAATCAAGGCCCCGGGCCATCATCATGGCCAGAAAGCTGCGGTTGACCATCCGCCTCTGGGGAAGGCCGAAGGAGATGTTGGAGAGCCCGCCGGTGGTATGAACCCCGGGGAGTTCCGTCATGATGCGTTCCACCGCCTCCATGGCCATGGTCCCGTTGCCTGTTGCCACGCTCAGGGGTTGGATCAACGGGTCGATGAAGATGTCGTCCCGCTCCACCCCGATGGAAGCAAGGGACTCCACCAGGCGCCTTGCCCGGTCAAAGACCTCATCCACGGAAGTGGGCATGCCGGAATCGTCCATGCAGAGGGCCACCACCCGGCACGCTTTTCCTTTGAAAAAAGCCATCATGGGCTCGAACCGGTCCGTCTCCAGGCTGATGGAGTTGATCATGGGCTTTTGCGTTGCAAGGCCGTAAGCCATCTCCAGGATCGCGGGGTCCGGGCTGTCCAGGCACAGGGGAAGGGAGGTCGCCTCCTGAACCACCCCGAGGAGCCAGCGCATGTCCTCTTCTTCACACCCGATGCGGGCCCCGGCATTGACATCAATGTACGTGGCCCCGGCGGCCGCCTGCTTTTTTACATCCTCTGCGATGTAGTCGGCATCCCGTTCGGCCACAGCCGCCTTCACGCTTTTCAGGGTGGTGTTGATCCGCTCTCCGATGACAGTAAACATAGGCTCGTCGCTCCCATTGTGCCGAGGCACCCCGCAGAGGGGCACAGGGCTCTCTTTCTTCGGTTACCGGTTGAATTCCAAGGGCGTCGGCATCGGTGTCAAACAGGCGATACCGGTCCCCGATATCGAGGCATGTCAACCGGCCGTGGAAACCTGACGGAGACTGGGGGGCTGCATGGGGGCGCTTCAGGCAGTGGTTGGACGTTCAGGGGACGTGCCTGAAAGCGCCTGCGGCAAATAATAATGGCGGTGGCTCATGCGCCGTATCCGGACAGGGTAGAAGCCGTCTCTTCCGGGGGGAATGGGGCTGCATCCGTTATCTGCCGGGGCCGCCGCCTTGGCTCATTCACCGTCGCCCATGCGTGCCCTCACCCTCCGGTGGAACCGGCCGGTGATTCACCCCTCGTGTTGCACAAGCCGTACCAAGGGAGGCCCCAAACACAAAGTCCCCGTGCAGCAACCCATGGGTGCCCGCCGGCCTGCCACCGGGCGGGTCCGAGGCCTGGAAAAATTGCGAAGAATTGGCAAAATCCCCACATTCCCTGAAGCTGGAAGCTGTGTCTCCCGCTCTATTTAACTATATATAGTCTTAAACCCGCACTCCGTCTTCCTACACCTAAATAATATACGCCTGTGTCTTTAGCGAATGCTCCGCAAGCCGACCATTTTCTTCTTTCAATAACATACAATTTCAGATATATAGAAATATACCACACCATTAGACACTATCCCGCATTACTTACCTTGAGCACCGCATACTGCACCTGCGAAATACCTTTTTTTGCTTTTTCACCGAGCACCCCGACAAGATGGACGATGTCGGCGCAAAACAACGGAGGGAGACACCATGGGTGTTCCCATCCGTCACCACAACGCCCCATGGTGCCATGCACCAAAGGAGAGCCAGTCATGTTGCCCAGGTGCCCTGGAAGGGACCAGACCCTGATGTCTGTCCCCGAGCTGTTTCCCTGTCCCCACTGCGGACAGGAGCTCGAAATCTGGAGAGATGAATCAAAAGGACGGTGCGCCGCCTGCACCAACCGCATCAGCAGGCAGCGGAAGCCCTGGCCTACGCTGTCAACATCTCGAGCCGCGACCGTCGCATCCCCGTGGGGGAAGAGGTCTCCATGGCCGTCTGCGAAGCAGCGGACCCGTCGGGGGAGCCCATCTATTACGAGCGGTTTGAAACCGTGGTGCCCCTCTCCGCCATCGAGCACCACAGCAGGTACAAAACGGCCTGCGAAGCCTGCCGCCAATACGGCACCAACCTCGCCTGCCCCCCGTTCAGCCCGACGTTTATCCACTACACGCAAGGCAAAAAAAGCGCCCGGGTCATCTGCCTTCGCCTGCCCCTGGAATACTTCTCCGGGGAACTCCTGCAGGACCGTTACCGCCTCTGTTTCAAGCAGGTCCGCGGCTTTCTGGTGGATGAGCTCTACGCCTCACGGGAAGAGGGCTACACCATTGCCGGTGCCGGCCCCTGCATGGCATGCGATCGCTGCGTCGCTGAAGAGGGGGTCACCATATGCGCCAAGCCCGACCAACGAATCTTCAGCCTTGAATCCCTGGGGGTGAATCTCATGGACCTGGCCCGGCGATGCTTCGGCATCGATCTGGAGTGGAGCAACGAAAGCCACACCGCCCACTTCGTCTGCGCCATGGGTGCGGTTTTCTTCCATGGAGACGCCGCATAACCCTGCCATTTCATCCAATCAGGGCCAACGCATTCAGGTTTTGCCTCCGGCGGCCCTGCCGGGGGCCAACCATTTGAAACGTTTAACAAACAGGTTCCATTTTTTTGGACGCGTCGCAACCGGCCACAGCCCCTCCCGTTTTTTCGTTTTTACCGGAACTTTTTTTCAAAAAGCGACCCGCCGGAGGCAATGGAACTTTGAATGCGTTGGCCCTGAATATCCCCCCCCCTTTCACCTTCCCCGGACATCCTCAAAATGGTAGCATTGTCTTTCGCATTGATGTATATCGCAGTACGTCATTGGCAAATCCAATAATTCCCATAGAGCAGACACCTGCCGATAAACCGCCCTTTTCGAAAGGACAGCCCATCATGCTCACACGCCTCCTTTTCTGCCTGGCCCTTCTCCTGCCCCTCTCACCGGCCCACGCAGGCCCCTGGCAACAGACCCTTTCCGACGCCCGGGGGCAGACCGTTTACTTCAACGCCTGGGGCGGCAGCCAGGAGATCAACACCTATATCCGATGGGCCGGTGCCGAGGTGAAAAAGCGCTACGGCATTCGCCTTGTCCATGTGAAGGTCACGGATATTTCCGACGTGGTGGGCCGCATCCTGGCTGAAAAAATCGCAGGCAAAACCCGGGACGGTTCCGTTGACATGATCTGGATCAACGGCGAGAACTTCAAGGCCATGAAGGAGGCCGGGCTCCTCCACGGCCCCTTTGTCAAGGAGCTGCCCAACGACGCCCTGCTGGACCGGGAAAGACTCCAGGTGGACAGGGATTTCACCGTTCCGGTGGATGGACTGGAGACACCCTGGGGCGTGGGGCAGCTCAACCTCATCTTCGATCCGCAGCGCACCCCGGAGCCCCCCACAAACGCAGCGGCCCTCCTGGCCTACGCCAAGGCCCACCCGGGACGCGTGGCCTACCCCATGCCCCCGGAGTTTCACGGTTCCTCTTTTCTCAAACAGGTGCTCCTGGACCTGATCGACGACCCGGCCCCCTTGTACAGCCCCGCCTCCGAAGCCGACGTGGACCGAATCACATCGCCCCTGTGGCGATGGCTCGACGCCCTGCACCCCGTTGCCTGGCGCAGGGCAGGGGCCTTTCCCACGGGCAGCTCCCACATGGTGCAGCTCCTGGACGACGGAGAGATCGACCTGGCCATCAGCTTCAACCCCCAGGACGCCCGTACCAAAGCCGGGCAGGGCCTCCTCCCCGCCGGAGCCCGGTCCCTGGTCTTTGACATCGGCGCCCTCACCAACAGCCACTTTCTGGCCATCCCTTACAACAGCGACGCCAGGGCAGCATCCAAGGTGGTCATCAACTTTCTCCTGTCCCCCGAAGCCCAGGCCAGAAAAGCGGACACCGACATCTGGGGAGACCCCACGGTCCTTGCCATGGACAGATTGACCGCCGAAGAGCGAGCCCTCTTCAAAACCGCCCCCACGCTCTGCAAAAGCGTTGCCGAGCCCCACCCCTCCTGGATGACGGCCCTTGAGAAGGAGTGGAAAAGACGGTACGGGCAGTGATGCCCAAAGGGACGTCGATGATGCTGCGTATTTTCCCAACCCTTGTTGCCCTCTTCTGCCTGGCCCCCCTGGCCTGCGGTGTGGCCGGCGTGGTGCTTCCCGCCCTGGGTGCGGCACCAGCCACAGGACAGCTGCGCCCGGGCACAGGGGCTTTTCGCCTGCTCCTGGCCGAACCGGGCCTGGGGACAAGCATGGGCCTCACCGTGCTGACAGGCGTCGGCGCCCCGATCCTCTCTCTGGCCCTTTCCCTTCTTGTGGTCACCTTCACCCGGGGCACCGGCTGGTGGGCGTGGATCCGGCGGGTGCTGCCCCCTGTGCTGGCCCTGCCCCATGTGGCCTTTGCCGTGGGCTTTGCCTTCCTCATATCCCCCAGCGGCTGGCTGGTGCGCCTGGTCTCTCCGGTGCTCACCGGCTGGCACCGTCCCCCGGACTGGCAGATCATCCAGGACCCCCTGGGCCTTACCCTCACCCTGGCCCTGGCCTTCAAGGAGACCCCATTTCTCATCCTCATGTGCATGGCGGCCCTCTCCCAGATCGACACGGACCGTCAGCTCCGGCTCGGACGCAGCTTCGGCTACCCGCCCCACCGGGTCTGGCAAAAGCTCCTCATCCCCCAGCTATACCCCCTGATCCGCCTGCCCTTTTTTGCTGCCATGGCCTACAGCCTCTCGGTGGTGGACATGGCCCTGCTCCTGGGTCCCAACAGGCCCCCCACCCTGGCGGTCCAGGTATTTCACTGGTTTCAGGAGCCGGAGCTCGCCCTCATGCCCCGGGCAGCGGCAGGGGCCCTGCTCCTCTTCAGCCTGACCCTGGGGCTCATGGGATGCTGGATGGCCATGGAGCGCCTCATAGCTCCCCTGCTCAAAAAAAACCAGGTCAACGGGCGACGCGGGCGCCCAAGCCATTTTTTGTCGAGGGTCGCCCGCCTCAGCGTCCCGGCAGGGGCCCTGGTCACCCTGTCGGTCTTTGCCGGGCTTTGCCTCTGGAGCATCGCTCGAAGGTGGCGGTTCCCCGATGCCCTGCCCTCCCGCATGACCTTTTCGAACTGGACGGCGGAGCTGCCCTTTGCTTCGGAGCCCATGGGCGTGTCCTTTGCCATAGCCGCCATGGTGAGCGCGTCGGCCGTTTTTCTCGTGGTGTGGAGCATCAGGCACCTTCTGAGAGGCGACTGCCCCTGGGCCTCATCGCCCTGCCCATCCTGCTCCCTCAGCTCCCCATGGTCTTCGGGATCCAGGTGGCAGCCCTCAAGGCGGGCCTCTCCGGGTCCCTCGCCCTGGTGATGTGGGGGCACCTCCTCTTTGTCTTTCCCTACACCTGGCTCTGCCTCAACGGCACTTACCTTGCCTTTGACCAGCGCTACGTCACCGCAGGTCTCTCCATGGGCCGGTCGCCCCTGGCCTGCTTTTTCAGGATCAAGCTGCCCATGCTCCTTCGCCCCGTTCTCTTCTCCTGGGCCGTGGGCTTTTCCGTCTCCATCGCCCAGTTCCTCCCCACCCTGATGCTCGGGGGCGGCCGGGTCTCCACCATCACCACCGAAGCCGTGGCCATCGGCAGCGGAGTGGACAGGCGCCTTGCCGCGGTCTACGCCCTGATCCAGCTCGCCCTGCCCACCCTGGCCTATGCTGCGGCCCTTATCGTTCCACGACTCAAGCGAGGCACCCCATGACCCACACACTGGCCGTCTCCGGCCTCACCATCCATCACGGCACCGAGGCCCTCTGCCACACCTTGAGCTTCACCGTGGCCCCCCGGGAGGTGGTCACCCTCATGGGCCCGTCGGGCTGCGGAAAATCCACCATCCTCAGCTGGATCTCAGGGGCCCTGGCCCCGGCCTTCAAGGCCACGGGAGAGCTTTCCCTGGGCGGGCGGTCCCTCTCGGGTCTGCCCGTTGAAAAACGGGGCATCGCCATCCTCTTTCAGGACGACCTCCTCTTTCCCCACATGACCGTCCTGGAAAACCTCCTGTTCGCCCTGCCAGGGGGAAAACCAGGCCAAAGGAGGGCCAAGGCCCTGCAGGTCCTCACCGACCTGGGCCTTGCCGAGCTGGCCCACAGGCACCCGACGGCCCTCTCCGGCGGACAAAAAGCACGAATAAGCCTCATGCGTGCCCTCATAAGCCGCCCCGACGCCCTGCTGCTGGACGAACCCTTTTCCAAGCTGGACAAGCCCTTGAGAAAAAGCTTCCGGGCCTTTGTCTTCGACCAGATCACCGCCATGGGAATCCCGGCCCTGCTCGTCACCCACGACGAAGACGACATCCCCGAAGGCGGCCGGCTCATTCGATTGGAAACGCAGGAAAAACGTTAAAAAGCGCCTTCGGCGGCCAGGTGGGGGCACCTGGAAACCCTAAGGCGAATGCATGGAGGCCGCTATTATGCGAAAGCTCACAGGGCATTCGCGTGGTGTGTGACATGTGGCAACCGTTTTTGCAGGAGAGGCCCATTTTATTCTTCTGGAAACGTAACTATTCAGCTTGCCTTCGGCGGGTCGCTTTTTTGAAAAAAAGCGCCGTAAAAACCGATACACGGGGGCGAACATATCAAAATAATTTCGGCGGAGCCTTGGAATGATGGCGTGAGACCTGTTTGTCAAACTTTTTAAAAGTTTGGCCCCCGGCAGGGCCGCCGGAGGCTGGCTTTTTGCTCCGGCGTTAACCATAGTAGGCAGTTGTTGAACAGATTTTGGCCATTGAAGGGTCGTGAAAACAAATAAGGAGAACATATGCTGGACAAATGGAGTGCGGGGTGGGTGAAACGCCCCCTGGAGGGATTGGCCGCCCCGTTAAAGGCCCGGGGGGTGCATGCGGATAAGGTGACGATGGCAGGATTCGGCGTGGGGATGCTGGCGGTGCCGGCCCTGGCCATGGGGTGGTACGGTGTGGCCCTTGTGTTTATTGTTGCCAACCGCATCGCAGACGGCATCGACGGTATCCTGGCCCGGGACGCAGGCCCTTCGGATGCGGGAGGGTTCCTGGACATTGTCCTGGATTTTATCTTCTACTCCGCCGTGGTGGTGGGGTTTGCCCTGGCCGATCCCGGCCGCAACGCCCTGGCAGCGTCCGTGCTCATTTTCAGCTTTGTGGGGACCGGCTCCAGCTTTCTGGCCTATGCAGCCATGGCCCACAAGCAGGGACGTGACCCCAGCGGAAAAGCCCTCCACTACCTGGAAGGGCTCACCGAAGGGACCGAGACCATCGCCTTTTACGTGGCCGCCTGCCTGTTTCCGGCGGCCTTTCCCGTTCTTGCCCTTGCCTTTGCGGCGGCCTGCGGCATCACCACGGTGACCCGTGTTTCAAGGGCCTACCAAGACCTCTCATGACCCGGAAGCTCCGGCGCAGCAGGCGATGTCCAGCACCTCCCTCACCTTGCTGGTGAGCCCTTCGATGGTAAAAGGCTTCTGGATAAAATGGATCCCATCTTCCAGAACGCCGTGGTGGGCGATGACGTCGTCTGAGTACCCGGACATGTAAAGAACGCGTATCCCGCTGTAGAGCTGGGATACCCGGGTGTAGAGTTCCCGGCCGTTCATGCCCGGCATCACCACATCGGTGAGGAGCAGATCGACTGCCCCTTCGTGGTTCTTCAGCACGGCCAGGGCCTCCTCACCGCCTGCGGCGTCAAAGACGCGATAGCCCAGGCGGGTCAGAACACTCACCGTCATGTTCCGCACCACCTCGTTGTCCTCGGCAACCAGCACCGTCTCATGGCCCGAGGCCACGGCTTTCTCCTCCGTCACCTCGGGTATCTCGGCCACGGGCTCCTCCTCCCGGAGGAAATAGAGGGAGAACACCGCGCCTTCCCCCTGGCGGGTATCCATGCGCACCGCCCCCCCGTGCTGGGTAATGATTCCGTACACCGTGGAGAGCCCAAGCCCGGTCCCCCCCTTGCCCTTTGTGGAGAAAAAGGGTTCAAAGGCGTGCTCGGCCGTGGTTGGGTCCATGCCGTGCCCCGTGTCCCGCACCTCCACCAGCACATACTCCCCCGGGGAGAGATCCAGGTGAAGCCGAGGGGCATCGGCCTCCTGAACGGCCATGCGCACGGTAATGGAGAGTTCCCCGCCGTCGGGCATGGCATCCTGGGCATTGACGGCCAGGTTCATGAGAATCTGCTCCACCTGGCCCATGTCGGCGCGCACCGGACACGGGGTCTCCGCAAGGGAAACGGTGAGGGCGATATCCTCCCGGAGGGTCTGCCGCAACAGGGGCTGCATCCCGGCAACAATGGATCTGAGGTCCAGGGGGTCCAGCCGGAGCACCTGCTTTCGGCTGAAGGCCAGAAGTTGCCGCACCAGGTTGCGGGAGCGCTCGGCAGCGTTTTTGATCTCCAGGGAATAGCCGTAACACTCCTCCCCTTCTGGAAGCTCGTCCAACAGGAGTTCCGCATACCCCAGGATGGGGGAGAGCATGTTGTTAAAGTCATGGGCGACGCCTGCTGCCAGCCGACCCACGGATTCGATCTTCTGCACCTGCTGAAGCTGGGACTGCAGCTTTCTCTGCTCGGTCTGGTCGATGAAATAGGCCATGTAGGTGCCTTCCCCCAGGGCCACGGCCTCGATGATGCCGTGGATAATCGCTCCGTTTTTATGGTGCAGCGGGGTCTCGGACCGGACATGTTCCTCCCGTTTCAGGCGCTCGAAGTTGGGCGCGCGCTTGCCGGTGGCATCGGCACCGACGATGTCGCTTACCTTCAGGGTCGCCAGCTCGCTTCGGGAGTAGCCCACTATCCTGCAGCCTCGTTGGCCTCCACAAAGCCCCCCTCTTCGCCAAAGATAAAAATCCCCACCGGGGAGTTGTCGATATACGCCCGATACCGCCTCTCGCTGGCCCTCAAGGCCTCTTCGGCACGGCGCCGCTCCGTGATGTCCCGGCCGATGGACTGAAATTCCCGAAGCTCCCCGTCATCGGAAAAAATGGCGCGATCCGTCCACTCCTGCCACCCCCTTCGGCCGGTGGGGTTGATCACCTCATGTTCGTAGGTGTCCATGGGATTTTCAGGGGTCAGCTCATGGAAATGATCCCGCACGGCGTCCCGCACCGCCGGAGGAAGAAAGGCAAAAAAGTTCTGCCCCAAAAGCTCTTCCCGGGCCATGCCGAACATGCGGCAGTAACTCTCGTTGACGTCCGTCAACCGGCCGTCGGGCAGAAACCGGCACACCATGGCCGGCATGTCCTCCACCAGGATCCGGTAGCGCCGGTTGCTCCAGCGGAGGCCCTCGATGGCATGTTTCTGCTGGGTGATGTCCGTGACAAACCCCTCCAGGGCCACCACCACCCCGCCGATGCGCACCACACTGCCCCTCTCCCAGACCCACTTTTCGGTGCCGTTCCTGGTCAGGAGTCGGTACTCCATCTCAAAGGAGTCGCTGCCCGAAATACCTTCGTCCACGGTCTCCTTGACCATGGCCCGGTCCTCAGGGTGGACAAGGGTGTTGTAGGCCACCGCCCGGTTCCCCACCATCTCCTCCGGGTGGTAGCCGGTCAGTTCATATCCCCCCCGGCTCACGAGCACCATGGTCCACTCCCCATCGTACTTGCACCGGTAAGCCATGCCCGGCAGGTTCTTCAGCAGGGTGTCCATGACGCGCCGCGACTCCCCCAGGCCAGCCTCGGTCTCGGCCCGGTCCAGGTCCCGGTTCAACCCCTCAATGACGCGGGAAATCTCTCCTTCCACCTCCTGCACCAGGCATGCCTCCTCATCTCCGGCGGCCTCCTGGGAAGGCAGGGTCACGCTCATGATTTCCCAGGAGCTCGCCCGCCCCTGGCCAGACGGGTCACAATGCTCCCCTGCTGGCTGCACGCGCTGCCAAAAGAGCAGTTCGCACAGATTCCGAAGGCCTCTGCCTGGCAACATCCCCCTTCCGGAGTCAGAAGGTCCCTGCCGCACCGGGGAAGCCAGCCCGCCTCCAGTTTTCGGCCCAGGGCCTCCCCCTTATCCCCCATGCCGGACTGAGCCCAGGTGCGTTGCCTCCTGTCCGTGCCGAACAGGACAATCCAGACCGATTCGTACCCTCCCGCATCCACAAGGGACCGGCACACGTTTCCGATCAACACCTCGGGGCTCTTAATCCCCGACGTCACGGCAAGGGACCGCCGGACAGCCCGATGCACACCGTGGACATGCTCCAGACGTGCACAGGCCTGACGCAATGAATCAACGACACGGCGGTCTCCCCCATGGGCCGCAATGGCGTCCTCTATGGCAGTAATCTCCTGTGACACATGGGTGCTGGAACAGACAAAGGCATCGTGGATCCCCGCAGACTTGTGTTTGTTTTGCATGGGTAGCAATCCTCAAAGAGCGTGCCCGCACACGGATTGGAGGGGCGATGGACTTCAGCTGGCCACATCAGGCGGCGATACGAATCAAACAAAGGTGGGTAATGGAGGCCCGGCGATCTCTCCGCAAAAGGAAGGGGACATCTTTAAAGAAACAAAGGCGGATCACAGCCGGAAACCAATGAGCCATTATACTTAAAATCCATGGGGAGGTCAAAAGCACACCCGGGAAAAAGCCCTGTTGCTTTCGGCCTGTGCCTTACCCCTTGACGGTGAGCACCCCCACGGCAAAAAGGACCAGGGCGGCCCCGGCCATCTGGACGGGGGTCAGGGCCTCTCCGATGAACACCCAGGAGATGAGCCCTGCAAAGATCGGCTCGGTGGTGGCCGTGATGGAGGCATTGACGGAACTGATCCCCCTCATGCCCGCCACATACAGAAGAAAGGGGGCCACGGTTCCGATCACCACCACGTAGAGGCCCCAGAAGAGAAACGCAGGATCCGCGCACATGCCCACAAAGGAGAGGGGCGCAGACGCAAGGTTCCAGGTCACCGCCGCCACCAAAAAGGCGTGAAAGGTCACGGCCCTGGGATCGTAGCGCCCCACCAGCCCTTCCCCCAACAGGGTGTACACGGCAAAACTCACGGCCGAGGCCAGCCCGCTGCCCAGCCCCAGCAGGTCCAGCTCGGACAGGTCGAAATCATAGGCACCCGAAACGAAGTAGCACCCGAGGACGGTGACGGCAATGGCCGCGGCCGAGAGCAGGGTGGGCTTCTTGGCCCCAAAGGTCAGGGACCAGAAAAAGATAAAGACCGGTGCCATGTACTGCATCAGAATCGCAACGGCCACATGGATACGGCTGATGGCAAACAGGTAGGTAAACTGCACCATGGCCATGCCCAGGAACCCCAGGGCCAGGATGCGCGGCAGGTCTCGCTTCTCCACGCGAAAAAGGTCCGGCCGGGTCATGGCGATCCACAGGCCAATGAGCACCGCAGCCAGGGTGGCCCGCATCTGGACCAGGCCCGCAGGGGTCACCCCCATGAGAAACAGGTGTTTGGCCGCCGTCCCGGAGGAGGCCCACCCCAGGGCCGCCGTCAGGATCATCAGGGTCCCTCGGGCCTTCTGCGCAGGGGTCGTGGTGGGGGTGTCCGTCTCAGGTATCGCCATCGTTTCCTCTTATCTCCATACCGCAGGGTTCAAATCGCAACAAAAACGCCTGGTTTCTCAGAATAACGCATCCAGGCAACGACATTCGCCCATTTACCGAAGGTGCGTGCCGCCGCATGAGTTTTTGCACAAGCATCGATTATGGTGTATCATATTTTCATAAGTTTGTTCATCTGTGACGCCGCCCTCCCCACAGGGCGAGCCATCCCGGCCTAACGCCAACCGCGTCACCGTTCCTACATAACAGATCTGGAGTGATCATGAATCGTGTCGCTATTTCCCTTGTCGTCATCACCGCATTGTCAGCAGCGCTTTACTTTGGGGCCAAACAGGCTCAGCGTTGGAAAAGCTCGTCGGTTCAGCAGGCCGTCGAACAGGAACAGGAGCGATGGATGGTTGATGTGGAGAAGCTCAAAGGGGAGGTCAAGGACCTGCGCGAAGAGCTTCACAGCGATACCACCATGGAGACCCATGAACAGAAGGTAAGCGAGGTTCTGGGGACCCCCGAGGGTATCGCCCCGTCCGCTTCCGGCGAGGCCGCCGGCTGTTCGGATTCGGAGAAACGGCTGATCTCCTTTTTTGATTACCTGGGGAAAAAATACCCCTCGGATCAAGCGCCCCAGGCCCGTTTTCAAAGTGCCCTCACCCGCCTGGCGAGCAACCCGCCGGAAATCGTGGAAAAAGACCTGGACACCCTGGCCCTTTTCCGAAACATCGCCCACCTCTACCGCACCCTGGGGGCCAAAGACATCATGGCCTTCAAAGGGTTTCTGGACAAAGAGCCCGATGCGGTGGAAGCGTTTCTCCCCGACCTCTACAAGGTCATGACGGACAGCACCTGCCACCAGGTGGTCCCCGCCGCCTGCACCCCGGAAGTGGAAACCCTCTACGCCACCTACTTTCTCCACACCCTGTCCGGCCGGAGCTACCTCCTCCGGCGGAGTTCCAGGTACCGGATCCTGGCCACATACTACGCCGTGCGTGTGCTTCACCGGGCCGACCAGTCCGGCACCAATATCTACGGCGTGGATGTCCCCCAGGCCTTGGAAGGGCTCCAGAGCGACATCGCTCTTTACAAAGGCCTTGCCAGGCAAAAAGAGTACCTGGCCACCCTTGAGGAGATCAGCGCCAGCTACCGCAACCGGTAGAGCAACCCATACCCGGGAAAACGGTCACTCCCACAGATGCCGATTCCCCCCCTTATGCAACATTCCAGCGGACCTGAGAAATCATGAGAGAGCTCCTGCGATATGAAACCAGGGGAATCCTGGTATCCAAATCCCTTGTGACCGTCTCCGACGGCGTCACCCTTACCCTGTTTGATTTTAAAACCGACTCGTGGGAGAACAAGCCGGTCCTCCTCTTTGTGGCGGGCTGGCTCTCGGCCCTGTCCGGATGGCATGAGGTACTTGAGGAGATCACGCCCCACTACCGTGTCATCTACATGGAGTCCCGCGAAAAAAGAAGCGCGCGTCTCCCCGCAGGCCCCCTTCCCCGCTTTGACATCGACCGGCTCGCCGACGACATCGGCGAGGTGGCGGCAGAGCTCGTCCCTTCCGGCACGCCCCTGTATGTGGCGGGAAGTTCCCTGGGCTCCACGGCCCTGGTTCGGGCCATGTCCGGCGGGAGGGTCTCCCCCAAAGGGGCCTTTCTCATCTCCCCGGTCACCGCCTTTGCCTTCCCCATCAGGGCGGGCTCCCATCATCCGATTCCTCCCCCCCTGCTTTTTCACCGTCATCCGCTACCTCATCGTCTGGTACCTGGTCAACTTCCGGGTGGACAAAAAAAAGGAGCCCGAACAGGCCCAAAAATACACCCGCACCGTCATGGACGCCGAGCCCATTCGCCTGAAGGCCAACGCCGGTGCCCTGAACGGCTACACCATATGGGACGACCTGCCCGGGGTCGCCACACCGGTGGTGGTCATCGGGGCGGCCTCCGACAAACTGCATGGGGTCGAGGAGATCACAAAGATGGCGGGCAGCATGCCCGAAGCAAGGGTGGAGGTGATGGAGAGCAACAAAGAGACCCACAGCGGACGCGCAGGGCGGTTCATCGCCGAGGGTATGGGAACAGGCCCGGAAGAAGAGGCAAGGGCCACGGCACCATAAAAAAAGGGGGACCTTGTCAAGTCCCCCCTTTCGCGGCATATCATAATGTGTATCAGGCTGCCGGAACCAACCGCGTATCTTGTCCGTAACGCTCAGCGGACAACCGGTTGCCCCTCGGCACACCGAGCCCCATCACATTCAGGCGTCGTCCTTCTTGTCCCCTTCGATCTTCTCGTTTTCAGTCTCGGAAACGGATTTCTTGAAGTTTCGGATGCCCTTCCCGATTCCTGAGCCGATCTCGGGAAGTCGCCCGGCGCCAAAAATGATGAGAATGATGATGAGGATGATGGTAAGTTCCATCGGACCAAGTCCAAACATCTGTTCCCCCTTCATGCAAAGGTCTGTGTGGGTTTTAGTATACATCACAGTTGTTCACGCGACCACCGAACATACCACCGGCTTCGGCAGGGTGTCAATCTTTATAACTGAAAAGGGATTCAATACATTATGAGCACATTTACCCCTCAGGGCAGGCCCCTTCTCATCGGGAGCCTCCCCCTGTCCGACCACCTCCGGGCCACGGAGCTCGTCCTCGCCCACACCCCCGAGATCCCCCTGTGGGTCCAGCTCCCCTCAAACCCCAAAGAGGGGATGGTGGACCAGTTTCTCCCCGGGCTCCCCGGCCTCGTGGAAACCGAGGAGACCTCCTGGATCGACCCCACTTCCGAGGCCTTTGCCGAAGAGATGCTCGCCTTCTACGAAGCCTACCTCACCGTCAGCGAGGGGGGCGGCGACATCGAAGCCTCTCCCTTCGGCATCTCCAAAGAACGCGCCAAAGGATTCTTCACCCTGACGGAGATGGCGCCAACGCTGTCGGCCCTTGCCCTCAAAGGCCAGATCACCGGACCGGTCACCTTCGGCACCGCTGTCAAGGACCAGGAAGACCGGGCCATTTTTTCGATGACCAGCTCCGGGACATCATGGTAAAGCACCTCACCATGAACGCCGCCTGGCAGGCACGCATGCTCGGTAAATCCGGAGCCCTGCCCATCGTCTTCTTCGACGAACCGGCCCTGGCGGGCTTCGGCACCTCCGCCTACCTCACCATCACCGAAGAGCACGTCATCTCCGCCTTGAACGAAATGGCCGAGGCCGTCCACAGGGAAGGGGGGCTGGCCGGGGTCCATGTCTGCGCCAACACCCAGTGGACCCTCCTCTTCGACGCGGCCATCGACATCATCAGCTTCGACGCCTACAGCTACTTCGACAAGTTCATCCTCTTTGAGGCCCCCCTGAAAGCCTACCTGGACAGGGGCGGTATCATCGCCTGGGGCATCGTCCCCACCGGTGAAAAGGCAGACATCGAAAAGGAGACCGTGGAGAGCCTGTATGAAAAATGGGACGCCCAGATGCGCACCCTGGAAGCCAAAGGCTTTGACCGAAAGGCCCTGATAAACGCCACCCTCATCACCCCGAGCTGCGGCACCGGCTCCCTCTCCCTGGAGCTGGCCGAAAAAGTCCTTGCGTTGACCAAAGGCCTCTCGGACAAGGTGCGCGCCCAGGCATAAGGCGCCACAAGCCCTCAGGCTCCAGACCGTACGCGGCCCCTGCCCGGCAGGGGCCCCTGTTCCTCCCTTGGCCCGCCCTTCTTTTGACGGCCGTATAAAATCCTTCCCAAAAAGACAAACTCTCCCTTATAATGAGCGTTTGATGTCTCAATGGAGCAACGAATCCCCCATGCCAGGGGCCACCGAACGGCCCCATGCGGCTCGACGCATCCGCAGACCAACGACCGACGCTTCCACATAGAAGGGGCGACGTCACGATACAGGCAGATATCGGGACCAGGGTTCCACGGCAGTGAAAAGGCATGCCCCGGAGGCAGAACAGCGCTCCGTCTACGCCATGACCCACGACCCGACAAAACATTGATTGGAGGCACCGTTTCCTCCCCAAGCAAAGGAATCCCCCATGTCCTCACCTGAAAATGCCGCCGTATTCACCGGTGCAAAAAAGTACGTCCTGGATGACGAGCTGGCCAAGATCGTCAACATCTCCATGGCCCTTGAGATGCCCCTGCTCCTCAAAGGGGAGCCCGGCACCGGCAAAACCATGCTGGCCCACGCCATCAGCGAAAGCCTGCGCATGCCGCTGATCACCCTCAACGTCAAGTCCAGCATGAAGCTGGTGGAGGCCCTCTACCAGTACGACACCCTGACGCGCCTGAACGACAGCCGCTTCGGCGACTCCACCCGCAACGTCTCGGACATCGAAGAGTACATCGCCATGGGCAAGATCGGCCAGGCCTTCACCGCCGACAAGCGCGTGGTGCTCCTCATCGACGAGATCGACAAGGCCGACACCGATTTCCAGGACGATATGCTGGATGTCCTGGACCAGATGCAGTTTGATATCATGGAGATCGACAAGACCATCTCGGCCAGGACGCGCCCGGTGATCCTCATCACCTCCAACTCCAAGAAGGACCTCTCCGACCCCTTCCTCGGGCGCTGCAACTTCCACCACATCGCCTTCCCCGACCCCAAGGTGATGCGCCGCATCCTCCGCGTCCACTTCCCGGATATCAGCGACGACCTGGTGGAAAACGCCACCACCACCTTCTACAAACTCCAGGGAGCTCGACGGCATCGAACCGACCGCCGGGAGCTCATCAACTGGATCCGTGCCCTCCAGGCCGACCCGGACTTCAAGGTCAAGCAGCTGGCCAAAGGGGACATCCCCTTCCTCGGCGTGCTCTTCAAAAAGAGCCCGGACTACAGCCGGGCCGCCAATCAGGTGACGCGCAGGCGGATGTTTTAACATGGCATGAGCACCCCCTGATGACTTCGCAACAGCGATTTTCCCTAAGGAACGAAGGGAACATCGCTGCTGCAACCGGAACGTTTTTGCGGAGCTTTTTTTAAAAAGCGACCCGCCGGAGGCACCATGTTCATCGACTTTTTTTACAAACTCAAGGAGATCGGGGTTCCGGTGAGCCCCACCTCCTTTTTGCGACTTCAGAAGGCTCTCTCGTCGGGGCTGGTGAACTCCGTGGACGATTTTTATACGGCCGCGCGCACCATCCTCATCAAGAGCGAGCGCTACTTTGATATCTACGATCAGGTCTTTGCCTGGTATTTCAAGGGAGTGGAAATCCCGGAGGACGAAGGGCTGGAGCTGGACGAGGTGGCCCGGGCCATGCTGGACGAGTGGCTCCAGAACCCCAAGGAGATGGCCGAGGCCCTGGGGATGGACGAAAACGAGCTCTCCAAATACACCCCGGAAGAGCTCATCGACTATTTCAAAAAACGCCTGGAAGACCAGAAAGAGCGCCACGACGGGGGCAACAAGTGGATCGGCACCGGGGGCTACTCACCCGTGGGCCACTCCGGGTACCACCCCGGCGGCATGCGGGTGGGAGGCGAATCGCGGAGCAAAAGCGCGGTAAAGGTGGCAGGGGAGCGCCGCTACAAGGACTACTCCGGGTACGGCCCCCTGACCCAGGCCCACATCGGCGAAGCCCTGAAACGCCTGAGGAACCTGATCCCGGCCGGACCCAAAGACCAGATCAACGTGGACGAGAGCATCTACCAGACCATGAAAAACGGGGGGGAGATCGAGCTTGTCTTCGACCAGAGCCTGCGGGACCGTCTCAAGATCATCCTCATGATCGACAACGGCGGCTGGTCCATGGAACCCTACGTCAACGTGGTCCAGACCCTCTTTGACTACGCCCGGGCCCAGTTCAAGGACTTGAAGACCTATTTCTTCCACAACACCATCTACGACAGCGTCTGGCTCGACGCCAGCCGCTACCGGAAACCCAAATCCATCGACGAGTTTGCCACCATCGACCCGGACACCCGGCTCATCATCCTGGGGGACGCCTCCATGGCCCCCTACGAGCTCCTCTCACGGGACGGATCCATCTATGTGCAGGACCGAAGCGGCAAGCCCAGCATCGAGCGGCTGAGGTTCCTCTCCGAAACCTTTCCCCACTGCGTCTGGCTCAACCCGGTCCAGGCCCACATGTGGGGCTATACCCGCACCATCCAGGCCATCGGACAGATCTTTCCCATGTACGAACTCTCCCTGGACGGCCTCGAAGGCGCCGTCACCCACCTCATGGAAAAATAAAAAAAGCATGCCTCCGGCGGGCAGGGGCTGAGCCCCAGGATCGCAAATGCTTCGGGGCTCGTTCCTCGCCCTACGCATTTGCTGACGGGCTACGCCCGTTTGTAAATGTGACGGGTTAGAGGATCGGTAATGATTCAGTTCAAAAAAGCCTCCGGCGGCCCTGCCGGGGGCCAAACTTTTGAAAAGTTTGACAAACAGGTCTTAATAAAGTCATTCCAGGCTTCGCAGAAAGACATTCGTTATTTCTGCACCCGCCCTTTGTTTTGATCGCCCCGAAGGGCGATCAAAACAAAGGGCGGGTGTATTTGGAAAGTTTTTTGCGGAGCTTTTTTTCAAAAAAGCGACCCGCCGGAGGCAAGCTGAATAGTTACTATTATTTTAGGGATAGCCCTTATCGGTGTTTGGTCACGCCTATTTTCGGGCAGAGGTCGGCAACGGGGCAGGTGGAGCGGAAGTCGGGCGACCAAGCACCTGGCCGAAGGCCACGAGGATTTCGTTGTAGAGATTAATATTGGGATTTTTTTACGCAGGGCCATTTCGGTCTGGTCGGCGTTCTTGGTCTTGACGTAGCCGATGCGGTTGCTGATGCGGTGGACGTGGGTGTCCACGCAGATGGCCTCCATCTTGTAGCCTTCCACCAGAACAAGGTTGGCGGTTTTTCGCCCCACCCCGGGCAGGGTGAGGAGCTCGTCGAGGTCGTCGGGGACCACGCCGTTGTATTTGTTCAGGATCATGGTGGAGATCTCCATGATCCGCTTGGACTTGGTGGGATAAAACCCAACGGGGTAGATGAGTTTTGCCACCTCCTCCTCGCCCAGGGCCAGGAGGGTCTCCGGGGTGTTGGCCACGGCAAAGAGGCGCCGGGCGGCAGGGGCCGTCACCTCGTCTTTGGTGCGACGGAAACAGCTGGACCTGCACCTGCACCTCAGCCACTCGCCCACCATAAAGGTAATCACCGGTGCGTTCCACGCCTTGTAGGCATCTTTCAAACGATCTACAAACTCATTGATATCCAAAGCCATGGGCCTTTCCTGCCTTTTGTTCGGGTCCTTGCCTGTCATTTTTTTTCATGGGCCAACCTTCCCGCCGCCACCCCACAAAGGCAACACTCGGGGTCGGGTTCCCACCATACACACAAACCGCCCTGCCTGCCAGTCGCACCGGTAAAAATCCTTTTTTTGACCTGAGTCAAGGCCTTTGCGTGCCGGACCGGTATGATGAGCCTTCGCCCGACAAAACGGACCCAAAGCCCAAGGGAGGGATCATGGCAGACATCATGCCCAGTTTCATCACCGAGGTCACGCGCCGCTCCGGCACCGTGCCCACCCGCTGTTACAACTGCAGCGCCTGCAGCGGCGGGTGCCAGTTTGCCCACATCATGGACAGAAAACCCCATGAGATCATCCGTCTCGTGCAGCTCGGCCTGAAAGAAGAGGCCCTGACCGCGTCCGGGCCCTGGATCTGCGTGGGGTGCAACACCTGCAGCATGGAGTGCCCCAACGGCATCGACATCCCCGCGGTCATGGACACCCTCCGGGAGATGGCCATTGCCCGAGACAAGGTCCCCGACGAAGAGATCTACCATTTTCACCGGGAGATGCTGGGCTCGGTCAAGCGCCACGGCCGCACCCACAAACTGGAGATCATGATGCTCTACAAACTGGCCACCCGGGATTTTTTCAGCGACATGGACCTTGGTGTCCCAACGCAGCCAAAGTCCACATCCTGCCCTCGCGGGTCAAGGCCCTGGGGGATATCCGAAACCTTTTCAAAAAAGCGGGGTAATGCCATGAAATGCGAAACGCGCCCCATGGAAGTCACCTGGTTTCCCGGCTGCTCCATGAAGACGTCGGCCATGGAAAACCATGAGTCCTTTAAGATATTCTGCGAGGCCATCGGCATCCGCCTGGTGGAACTTCCCGACTGGAACTGCTGCGGCAGCTCCTCAGCCCACAGCATCGACCGGGACCTGGCCTTTGACCTGGTGACACGAAACCTGGCCATGGCCCCGGCAGGCAGGCCCATTCTCACGGCCTGCCCCAGCTGCACGCTTCGCTTCAAGGAGGCCCACCACCACCTCACCGAGAGCGCCGATGCCCGCACCCGGTTCCACAGGCAGTGGGGATCCCTTCACGAACTCAACAGGTCATGCACTTCTTCGAGCTCATTGACGGCCTGGACATCTCGGCCTTTGTCCAGGGTGAAAAGCCCCTTTCAGGCCTCACCTACGCACCGTATTACGGCTGCATGCTGGCCCGTCCCCCGCAGCTCAGGCGCCAGAAAAATTTCCACGGGCTCATGGAGAAAATCCTCGGGACCTTAGGGGCCAGGGCCGTGACCTGGCAGGGCCAGAACAGGTGCTGCGGCACCTTTCTCTCCGTGGCCCGCCCCGATGCGGTCACCGAGGTGGTCAACGGCATTGTCCAAAGCGGCCAGAATGCCGGGGCCGAGTGCCTCATCACGGCCTGCGCCATGTGCCAGCTCAACCTGGAGATCCGCTGCGACCTGGGCCAGAGGCTCCCGGTACTCCACTTCCCCAGTCCTGACCCTGTGGGAGGGGACACGGACCAGTGGATCAAGACTGGCCCTACCCGCTCGACCGCCGGCCGCCAAGGGCTCGATCAACGCCGGGCTCCGAAGCGCTGCGCCCTCCTTAGTTTTTTTATGCGCCCCTTGATTCCACCGGCCATGCCATAGTATGGATGTTCCACGCTTAAAACATTGGTCATCACAAGGCACGGAGGGTTCAGATGATGGCGAGCCAGCACCACGAGGCGTCCCGGTTCTTTCTGGAACGTGAGAAGCACCTTGCGCGGATGGTCCGGAGGCGGGTTCCCCGGTATGGAGACAAGGTGGCTCTGAAAGACCGAGCCGACGGCCCCTGGACCCAGATCACCTGGAAGGAGATGGAGCAGACGGCCGACGCCCTGGCCAGAGCCCTTCTGGCATGCGGCATCGGCCCCGGAGACCGGGTGGGTATCTTCTCCCAGAACCGCTCTGCCTGGACCCTGGCCGACCTGGCCATCCTCTCCATTCGCGGGGTCACCGTCCCGGTATACGCCTCCAACTCCACCGACGAAGCCGCCTACATCGTCAACGACGCCGGGATCCACTGCCTCTTTGTCAACGATCAGGAGCAGTACGACAAAGCCCTTGCCATGGCAGCCCGGGGAGCCCCCCTGAAACGGGTGGTGGCCTTCTCTCCCGGGGTTTGCCTGAGCCCGGACATCGAAAGCCACAGCTTTGAAGATTTCCTAAACCTGGGGAAAGAAAAGCCGGGGCTCCAGCGAGCCCTTGAGCGCCATCTCTCCGAAGCAAGGGGAACCGATCTCTACACCATCATCTACACCTCCGGCACCACCGGCAGCCCCAAAGGCTCCATGCACACCCACGAAAGCATGCTCACCGGCCTCTACAGCACCGGCCACCCCTCTCCCATGACCGAAAAGGACGTCTCTTTAAGCTTTCTGCCCTTGAGCCACATCTTTGAACGGAGCTGGACCTGGTTTGCCCTCTGCCGGGGTGCCAGGAACGTCTACTGCCACGATCCCAACGACGTCCAAGAGTTCCTCACAGAAGCCAGGCCCCACTTCATGGTCAGCGCCCCCCGCGTCTGGGAAAAAATCCACAGCACGGCCATGGAGAAGCTGCACCGGGCCTCCCCTGTCCGGCAGGCCCTCTTTCGGTGGGCCCTGGGCATCGGCGGCAAACGAAACCACCTCAAAAACAGCGGAAGGTCCGTGGGCATGGCCTTGAGGATCAAGTATGTGCTGGCTGGATTTCTGGGGTTGGGAAGGCTCCGGTCCGTCACCGGAGGACGGGCACGGTTTGTTCATGTGGGCGGGGCGCC
Source organism: Desulfoluna sp. CYM3A (assembly GCF_056829965.1). Classification (NCBI taxonomy): domain Bacteria; kingdom Pseudomonadati; phylum Thermodesulfobacteriota; class Desulfobacteria; order Desulfobacterales; family Desulfolunaceae; genus Desulfoluna; species Desulfoluna sp. CYM3A. The sequence goes on along the minus strand of NZ_CP186556.1, from coordinate 6,071,629 downwards.
CCTGAACCCCGAAATCGCCGATTTTTTCATCAGCGCGGGCATTCCCATGGGGCTGGGCTACGGCCTCACCGAGGTCTTTCCCTTGTGTGTCCGCTCCCTGGAAGACATGGCCCTTGAAACCAGCGGAGCCCCCATCCCCCTGATGGAACTGCGCACGGGCGCCCACGAAGAGATCCAGGCAAAGGGTCCCTGCGTGATGCAGGGATACTGGAACAGGCCCGAAGAGACGGCGCGGGCCTTCACCGAAGACGGGTGGTTCAAAACCGGGGACGTGGGGCGTATCACCCCCGAGGGCCATGTCTGCGTCACCGACCGCCTCAAGGAGATCATCATCACCTCCGGCGGCAAGAGCATCGCCCCCCAGGCCATTGAGTCCGCCCTGAAAGAAGATGTCTATGTGGAACAGGCCGTGGCCGTAGGCGACGGCAAGCCCTACGTTTCGGCCCTTGTGATCCCGGCGTTTCCCATTCTGGAGTCCCTGGCCGAGGTGATGGAGATTTCATGGGACGACCGGGAATCGCTGGTGACCCATCCGGAAATCGTCAGCTTTTACAAATACCGCATCGACCAGTACACCCAGCGGCTTGGCCGCGTGAAAAAAATCAAACGATTCACCCTGCTCCCCACCGAACTCACCCAGCGGGCCGGAGAGCTCACCCCCACCATGAAGGTAAAACGCCGCGTCATCAACGAGCGGTACGCCCAGGTCATCGAGTCGATGTATGCCTGACGGCACCGAACACGGCCGGATCTCCGGGACACCCCGCGCACCATAAGAAGACCGGGTGTCGTGTGGCCTCCTGTGCTCCGTCAGGGGGTGCCACCGGTCAGCACAAGGTACACAAACACCATCAGCACGGTCGCGCCAAACACCCCGGCCACCACCCACACGGTGCTCAACGGGCTTCCGGTCCCCTGGTGGGCGTCGCGCTTCTTTTTCTTTCTGTACTCAGACAACTTCACAACTTTTTTCATCATCAGACGATCCTTCTCCGATAACATGAATTAGCCACACCCCCGCCGCACCAGCCCGCCCGATCCGTCCCACGACGCCTGACGCCATGCATGGCCCGTTTTCTCACACGGTGTGTGCCGACCACCGACGGCCCCTTTACCATAGTGATTTACAAGGAATGACGTTTTTTTTCCAGTCCCAGGTCTGCGATCCCGCCCCCGTGCCGTGGCACGTTCCCCGGTTGCACCCATCCGCCACCGGCGGAATGCACGCCCCTGCCTGGCAGCGGCAACTGTATCCTTTGGAACCACCCCCGCTGTATCCATGGATACTTTTTGACACACCCCTCTCCGGGAACCCAATATACCAAGACGGCCCTTACGCAGAAAAATAACAAAACATCTTCGCCCGTTACTTCCTTATTTCAAAGTTTGGCACCGATCATGCATTTTTCTCACAGCGAAACGGAGCACAGGCAGAAGGCTCACCCCCCCTCGAGTCTCCTGCCGAACAACCGCCGGGGCTCTGCCCTCGTCACACCGCAATGGGTGGGGCCCCGGTTTCTTTTCGAACTTGCAAAAACCATAAAAGCACGATCTCCTACCTGCGGACGGGCTCTTCCGTCTGCCCCTGACTCAAACAACAGACCAACAGCGACACACACACACATACTCCTCAACCAACCCGCTCCGGTGCGCCCCCCGCACCGGAGCCCCCCTTCCCCGGACCGTCCTTCCGTTCCCATTTCGCAATAAAAGTGATACAACGTCCCTGCTTCACAGGTTACACGGCCGTCACGGCCATCGGCAAGATGCGCCGGAGCCCGTCATCGTCGACCACGCCTCGCAAGCCCTCTGCCTGTGACACGGAACCCGAACCGCAACCAACCTCCCTGGTGTTCGACGCTTTGCGAGGCCATCAGCCAAAGAAGGCGACCAATCATGAACGATCGGATTCACAATTTCAGTGCAGGGCCCTCGGCCCTTCCCACCGCCGTGATGCAGGAGATGCAGGAAGGCCTGCTGAGCTACCGGGGCAGCGGCATGTCCGTGATGGAGATGAGCCATCGGGGCGATCTTTTTATGGGGATCATCGAAGAAGCGCGCACGCGCATCAAGCGCCTGTACGGTCTGTCCGATGACTACGAGGTGCTGTTTGTCCACGGAGGCGCCAGCCTGCAGTTTGCCATGATTCCCATGAACTTCATCGGTGAAGGCCAGACCGCCGAGTACATCGAAACCGGTACCTGGTCCACCAAGGCCATTGCCGAGGCCCGCATCCAGAACAAAGGGGTCCGTGTGGCCGCCAGCTCCGGGGACCGCGAGTTCTGCTACATCCCCAAGGTTTCGGACATCTCTGCCGACGCCCCCTTTGTCCACATGACCACCAACAACACCGTCCGCGGCACCCAGTGGCACGACCTGCCCGACACCGGCGGAGTCCCCCTCATCGCGGACATGTCCTCGGACATCCTGAGCCGCCCCCTGGACATCTCCCCCTTCGGCATGATCTACGGCGGCGCCCAGAAAAACATGGGCCCTTCGGGAACAGCGGTGGTGATCCTTCGCAGGGACATGGTGGAAAAGATTCCCCAGACCCTGCCCACCATGCTCTCCTACCGCACCTACGTGGATAAGGAGTCCATGTTCAACACCCCGGCCACCTTCCCCATCTACGCCATCTCCCTGGTGACCAAGTGGCTGGAAGAGACCATGGGCGGCCTGGCCGCTGTGGAGGCCGTCAACAAACGCAAGGCAGGTGCCCTCTACACCCTCATAGACGAAGACGACTTCTACTGCGGCACGGCCGATAAGGCGAGCCGCTCCCTGATGAACGTCACCTTCCGGCTGAAAGACCGTGAGCTGGAGCCCCTGTTTGTCGAACAGAGCCTGGCCTCGGGCCTTGCCGGCCTCAAAGGGCACAAATCCGTGGGCGGTATCCGCGCCTCCATCTACAACGCCGTCTCCGAAGCCTCCGTGGCCGCCCTGTGCGAGTTCATGAACGACTTCAGGCGCAAACACCGCTAAGCACCGGGAAGCCGGAGGGCCACCCGGGCCTCCGGCGAAAACCCCTTGCAATGCAAGAGAGATCACCGCATTATCATATGACTGACCATGCCCTTGATTCGTGGAAAGACCAGGTTCCCCTGCTTTCCCAAAAACCCATTGCCGATGTAGAGAAGGCGGTTTGCAGGCGGCGACGCATTGCCTCGGTCTTTCCCGCCGAAGAGAACGTCTTTCGGGCCCTCTCCCTCACCCCCTTTGACCAGGTCAAGGTGGTGATCCTGGGTCAGGACCCCTACCACGGCAAGGGCCAGGCAGACGGGCTGGCCTTTTCCGTTCCCGACGGGGTCAGGATTCCCCCGTCGTTGCGCAACATTTTCAAAGAGGTGGCCCGGGACACCGGCCGCCCCCTTGACGAAGCCTCAAGTGACCTCTCCCGCTGGGCACGCCAGGGCGTTCTTCTCCTCAACGCGGTGCTCACCGTGGAAGAGGGCAAGGCCGCGTCCCACGCAAACCTGGGCTGGCAGGAGATCACCGACGGCCTGGTCCGCGCCCTGAGCGCCGGCCGGTCCGGCCTCGTTTTTCTGCTCTGGGGAGGCTACGCCCGGGGGAAAAAACACCTCATTGACGAGGCAAAGCACCGGATCCTGGAAGCGCCCCACCCCTCGCCCCTGTCGGCGCACCGGGGATTCATGGGCTGCGGCCACTTCAGCGAAGCCAACCGCTTTCTGGCAGAACAGGGAAAAAACCCTGTATCCTGGTAATCCCAGGCAGCCAGGAGGCTCCAGCACCGACACCAACAACGAAGAAAACCATATTAATGCAAATCCTTCGACCTTAGGAGAAAAACACCATGCAGGATCTTACCGCAGTATTCAAGACCTCCAAAGGCGACATCCGCCTTGCCCTCTTTGCCGAGAAAACCCCCTACACCGTGGCCAACTTCGCCAACCTCGCCAAGCGCGGGTTCTACGATGGCCTCAACTTCCACCGCGTCATCAACGACTTCATGGTCCAGGGCGGCTGCCCCCTCGGCACCGGTACGGGCGGCCCCGGCTACCGCTTTGACGACGAGTTCGACAACAGCCTGCGCCACGAGCGCCCCGGTATCCTCTCCATGGCCAACGCGGGCCCCGGCACCAACGGCAGCCAGTTCTTCATCACCCACGTGCCCACCCCCTGGCTGGACGGCAAGCACTCCGTCTTCGGCAGCGTCATGGGCCAGGCCGATCAGGACGTGGTCAACAGCATCGTCATGGGCGATGAGATCACCTCCGTCACCATCGAAGGGGACACCGACGCCCTCTTTGAAAAATGCGCGGACAAGCTCGCCGAGTGGAACAAAGTCCTCGACAAAGAGTTCCCCGCCAAAGCATAGCCCCGCATAAAACATCGCCCCCGGCAGCCCTGCCGGGGGCAAACCCTTTCATTTGGACCGCGCCCATGCAGATTCTCCTTCTCTCCGACATCCACGGCCACACCGAACACCTTCCCAAACTCAAGGAAGCCATTGACCGGGCGGACCTCGTCTGCCTCTGCGGGGACCTCACCAGCTTTCAGGGCCCTGCCGCCGCCTTGCGGGTGGTCGCTGCCGTGAAAAAGCCCCTGGACCAAATTGTTGCGGTGTCGGGAAACTGCGATGAAAAAAACGTGGAAGAGGGCCTCATCAAAAAAGGGGTGGGAATCCATGGTAGGGTGCGGCAGATAGACGGGGTCTCGCTTTTGGGGCTGGGGGGATCCCTCATCACCCTTCGGCAACGGACGGAAGAAGAGCTGGCATCGACGCTGGAGCTCGCCATGGAAGGCGTTTCGGAAACAGGCCCCCTGGTCCTTATCTCCCACCAGCCGCCGTGGGAGTCCTGCGCTGACCGCCTGGCCTCGGGGGTTCACGCGGGCAGCCATGCCGTGGCGGCCTTCATCGACACCCACCGCCCCGTGGCCTGCCTCACCGGCCACATTCACGAATCCTGCGGCATCGAAAACCGAAACGGCACCCTCATCGTCAACCCCGGCGCCCTGGCCCAGGGCCGGTATGCCATGGTCTCCATAACAAAAAAGGGCGCCGAAGCAGAGCTCGGAACCCTTTCATAACCCAAACGCCTGTGACACAGGGCCTGGCGAATGCACGAAGCCGAACATGCCGGAGTGCACAGCAGCTTGAGGGTGTACCCCAGCTGCAACCCTGCATCGGGGCTGTTGTCGAAAAAGAAGAGGTTTTCGATGATACCGAACTCCAGCACGCCCGGCCCCACCACCTTTTTAAAACCCATGGTCAGCTCCACCACCGGCTCTTCCAGCTCCGGGTAGTCTGCCACGGCCGAAGCGTGGTTGAGGCTGAGGACCCAGGAGAAGGTATCGCTGGGCATGTACTCAATACTGTTCATGGTGGAGTACCTGAAGCGCTCCAGGTCGAGATTTTCGTCCCCGTCCCGGGTGTAGACGGTTCCGCCGATCCCGTGATAACCGGCAAAGGCACCCCGCCGCCAGCTCCAGATCCCCTGCAGGGTCACGTCCGTGCCGCTGTTCTCCTGGCTGTCGTAGATCCGTGAGGTGGGCAGCTTCACAATGGCCCGGGCCGTCAGCATGGGCCACTGGGAGACCAGCATGGAAGCGGAGAGCTGCACGTCCCCGGTGATGACCCGGTTCAACTCATCGCTTTTGTCGTGGGCCACGTTGTTTTTGTCCACCGTGATGTAGTGGCTGGAATCCCGGGGCCAGTCATCCCGATTGTGCTGTCCCACCCCGATCATGGAATGGAACCCCTCGATAAACCCGTCCAGCACCCCACCCCCTTGAATGGCAACGGGAATTTCAAAGCCCAGGGTCATGCGGTCTCCGACCCGGTAAAGGACCGACGGCACAAAGGCCAGGGTCTCCACGTCAAAGAGAAAACTCCCGTGTTTGAGCTCGTCGGTGTCCTTGAAATCGACCCAGTCAACGGATCGGTCCGACTCCACATGATACACCCAGGTATTGAGCCAGCGCACGTCCATGCCCACCTCCACGCGCCCGGGCATGGAATCGGTAAAAGGGCTGGCAAAGGCAGGAACTGTCCGGAAAAATTCACCGGCCCCCAGGGCGGGGACGCGGAAAGGCCCCAGACCGGCTGAGGCAATGGAAGGGGACAACATCTGACAAACAAACAACACAGGTACCACACAAAACAACATCCATCGGCAACGCATCAAACACCTCATACCAACTTAAAAATCTCACGGCCCGGCACACCTTAAGGCGCACATTTCCGTTTTCGCCGGAGCCTTTATCTCCCCCCCGTAAATCCTTGCATGCACCCCTCCTTAGCACAGAGGCACATGAAAAAATACAGGCAAATAGCTACCTGTTCTTATCCATAGAAACATTTTCATTGCGGGGCACGCCTTTTTCTGATTATAGTCTGGCGACACCGACCCCGAAGATGAAGCGCCGCCACCGAAAAACCTGCCGGTTTCACACGGGTCCGTCCCTGCTCACCCCCTGTATCCAAGGAGACATAAAAAAATGAAACGCCTTACTATATTGACGGCAGCCCTGGCGTGCCTCTTCCTCACCACCGCCCCGGCCATGGCAAAAAAACCCGTGGTTATCGGAATCTCGAAAATCGTGGCCCACCCGGCCCTGGACGCCCTTGAAAAAGGGGTCATGGACGGCATCACCGAACGGTTCCCGAGGGCCGTCTTCGACCTGCAGAACGCCAATGGCGAGCTCTCCACCGCCGCCTCCATCGCCCAGAAATTCAAGGCGGAAAAAGTGGACATCTCCGTGGGCATCGCCACCCCTACGGCCCAGGCCCTGGTGAACACCATCAAAAACCACCCGGTGATCTACTGCGCCGTCACCGACCCCGTGGACGCGGGGCTCATCCGCTCCTTCGACCAGGGTGAAAAGAACATCGCCGGTGTCTCGGACCTCACCCCGGTGAAAGAGCAGATCGCCTTTCTGGCAAAGGTGAAAAAAATAAAAACCCTGGGCCACATCTACTCCAGCAGCGAGGCCAACGCCGTGCGCCTGGCCGAGCTGGCCGAAGAGGCCTGCAGGGAACTGGGCATCGCCTTTGTCCCGGCCACGGTGAGCAACTCCGCTGAAGTAAAACAGGCCATCCAGACCATCATCCGGCGCGTGGACGGCATCTACATCAGCAACGACAACACCGTGGTCTCGGCCCTCTCCGCCATCACCGATGTGGCGGCAAAGCACAACAAGCCGGTCATGAGTGCCGACCCCAGCTCCGCCGAGACCATCCCGGTCCTGGCCGCCTGGGGCTTTGATTACTACAAAATGGGTCGCCGCACCGGCCGCCTCACGGCTGACATCCTCTCCGGCACCAAGCCCGAAACCGTCCCCACCATTTTCATGACCGACCCCTCGGACATCGACCTGCTCCTGAACCTCGACGTGGCCGAAGCCCTGGGCCTCTCCTTCCCAGAAGAAGCCGTGAAAAACGCGGCCACCCTCATCAAGGACGGCAAGGTCATCAAACAATAAACAAGGCAACATTTTTGGTAACTATTCAGCTCATAAAACAGCCTCCGGCGGCCACAGGTGAGCCACCTTGAAAGCAGGTTGCGGATGCGTTTTGCCTGGTTTCCTGGTCAAATCACATCCGCCTTTAAAATAAAACTCACCAAAAAGATTTTTTTAAAACCTGTTTGTTAAATTTTTTAAACATTTAGCCCCCGGCAGGGCCGCCGGCGGCAAAGATGGGCTGAATCGTTACACCAACCCACACGCAACTGGATAGACGAAATGATTGAAGGTATTTTTGTTGAGGGCCTGATCTACGGGATCATGGCCCTCGGTGTGTTTTTTACGTTCCGGATCCTGGATTTTCCGGATCTTACGGTGGACGGCTCCTTTCCCCTGGGCGCCGTGATCATGGCCATGTCCATCCAAAAGGGAATCTGCCTGTCGGCGGGGATCCTCCTGGCCTTTTCCGGCGGGGTGGCCGCAGGGGCTGTCACGGCCCTCATCCACAACAAGCTCAAGGTGCCCCACCTGCTGGCGGGGATCCTCACCATGACCATGCTCTACTCGGTGAACATCCGCATCCTGGGCAACCGGGCCAACCTGCCCCTCATGCGCAAGGAGACCCTCCTCACCAAGGCCACGGCCCTTACCCAGGGCACCCTCTCCGAGGCGTGGACCCTGCTCCTCTTTTTCGTGCTGGTGGTGCTGGTCATCAAGGTGCTTTTGGACCTCTTCTTCCTCACGGATATGGGCCTCACCTTCGGGGCCATGGGAGGCAACCCCCAGATGGTGATCTCCCAGGGGGTCAACCCCGCCACGTACAAGATCATCGGCGTGGGGCTCTCCAACGGGCTCGTGGCCCTGTCCGGAGCCTTTGCCGCCCAGTACCAGGGATTTGCCGACGTCAACCTGGGCCAGGGGATCGTGGTCTCGGGCCTGGCCTCGGTGATGCTCGGGGAATTTCTCATCCGCTCCAACCGCATCTCCATGCTCACCCTGCGGGTGGTCATCGGCGCCATCTTTTACAAGGCCATCATGTTCCTGGGGCGCTATTACGGTTACACCATCCACCTCACCCCCAACGACCTGAAGCTTGTCTCCGGCGTCCTCATCATCGGCGCCCTTGTGATTACCCAGATGAAAAAACCGGCAAAGGGGGCCAGATGATCTCCGTAGAAAACGCCACCCTCACCTTCAACGCCGGAACGCCCAACGAAAACCGGGTCTTCGACGCCCTCAACCTCTCGGTGGACAAGGGGGACTTTGTCACCGTCATCGGCAGCAACGGGGCGGGAAAAAGCACCCTGTTCAACCTCCTGGCCGGAACCGTGACCCCGGACGCCGGTCGCATCGTCTTAAGCGGCAAAGATGTCACCAAGGCACCGGAATACGTCCGCGCCAGGACCATCGGCCGCATTTTCCAGGATCCCCTGGCCGGCACCGCCTCCAACATGACCTTGGAAGACAACATGATGGTCTGCCTCAAAAAAGGGTTCAAGGGACTCCGCATCAGCCTCAACCGGGGGCGACGAGAGTTCTTCAGGGAGCAGCTCCGCTTCCTCGACATGGGCCTTGAGGACCGTTTGAAAGATAACGTGGGGCTCCTCTCCGGTGGCCAGCGCCAGGCCCTGACCCTTCTCATGATGGTGCTTTCGCGTCCCGAACTGGTCCTTTTAGACGAACACACCGCGGCCCTGGATCCCCGCAATGCCGACATCGTCCTTTCACTCACCACCCATTTTGTGAAAGAATACGGTCTCACCACCATGATGGTGACCCACAACATGCAGCAGGCCATCAACCTGGGCAACCGACTCCTCATGATGGACGCAGGGGACGTTGTTCTGGACATCCGAGGTGAGGAGAAAAAAGACCTCACCGTGGACAAGCTGGTGGCCATGTTTTCTGAAGTCCGAAACAAAACATTCACAAGTGACGAAGCCCTTTTGTCCCGCTAACAGCACAAACGGAGCCCACACATGACCTCACTCGGACGCGCTTTCCTCTCCCTTGCCGCCCTGCTCTTGTTCACTCTTCCCGCCCACGCCTTTGACGGCGCGGACTACCTGCTGGGAAGTAACGACACCGACCGCACCCACAAGCTGGCCATCGGGATGCGGGTCCACGACGAGATCAAAGCCATCCCGGAGCTTCCCCATGACCAGGGGGACCTGAGCTGGCTCCTCGCCTATGAGTATCACTCCAACGTCGCCTACTGGCAGCTCGCCCTGGGCTACACCCCGGAGAGCAACACGGACAGGGACGCCGAAGTCTTCACCCCCCAGGTGAACCTGATCTTCAAAGAGAGCATCTACCGGCTGGGGCTGGGGGCCTTGACAAGCTACGTGGATGAAGACGGAGAGACCGACTGGACCGACGTGTACTGGCAGGCCATCGCGGGCATCGAAATCTCCCTGGGCACCAACGCCTCCATTGGCCTTTTCGGCTGCTACGTCTTCAACAAGTGGGAGGACATCACCGACTCCGGCGACAACGGCCTGGCAGGCAACCTCCTTCTCTCCTGGGCTTTTTAAAAAAGCAGGCCTCCGGCGGCGATTTGCCCCTGGTTCCCAAGGGCAAATCGCCCAGGTGTTATTCCAAGCCCTCCTTTCCTGACCTAAGTCAATGACAGAAGCCCCCACTGTGTTAAAAAACGACATCAACAACATGACGCCACATTCGGCCACCTGTTCCATCCACCCTGTATCCCCGGACAAGGAGGGATAAGCGCGGATGTAACAGGTCCATGGGTTGCCCCGAGATGTCGCCATCCCGACAGCCCCTTTTGCCTGAGATGTGCTATACACCCTCTACGTGCCACCGCCTTCAAAGGGTGCTTGATTGTCCCGGGATCCCCCGGCACCATCTGCACCCGGCCGGGGCCGATTCACAAAAGAACCGATCAACCCGAGGTAACCAGGTCCATGTTCAGCCGCATTTCCCCCCGTCGTATGTCCCAGCTTTTTTTTCTGTCCCTTACCCTTTTTATCGGATGGCGCTTTGCCCTCTGGGCCGCAGCCCTTGCCCAGGGCAAGATCCCGTCCGTCACCCGGCCTCCTGCGGTGGACGCCTTTCTTCCCATCAGCGGCCTGCTGAACCTCAAGTACACCCTTGCCACAGGCACCATCCACGGAGCCCATCCGGCGGCCCTGCTCCTCTTCCTTGCCGTGTGTGCCTCGGCCCTGCTCGTAAAAAAAGGCTTCTGCAGCTTTGTCTGCCCCGTGGGCTTTGCAGGAGAAATGGCCGGCAAGCTCGGACGCAAGGCAAACCTTGCCCGGCCCCTGCCGCGGTTCCTTGATCTGCCCCTGCGGGGCATCAAGTACCTCCTCCTCGGCTTTTTCCTCTGGACCATCCTCGTCAAGATGCCCGTGCCCGCCATCCGCGGCTTTCTCTCGGGCAGCACCAACCTCACCGCCGATATTCGCATGTTCCGGTTTTTCGCCCACCCATCCACGGGCTCGCTGGTCACCCTGGGCCTGTTCCTTGTGCTGCCCGCCCTGATCAAAAACGGCTGGTGCCGCTACCTCTGCCCTTACGGGGCCCTCCTTGGCCTCCTCAGCGTCTTCAGCATCCTGAAGATCCACCGCAGCGAAAGCGCCTGCACCCATTGCGGACGCTGCGCAAAGGCCTGCCCCTCTTCCCTTGCCGTGGATCAAAAAAAGGTGATGCTCTCCGACGAATGCACCGGCTGTCTTACCTGCGTGACGAGCTGCCCGGAAAAAGAGGCCCTGCGCCTCTCCACCTCCCCATCAGGCACGCCCTGGTCCCCAAAGGCCGTTGCCCTTCTCATGGTGCTGCTCTTTTTCCTCACCGCAGGGTCAGGCCGCCTCTCCGGCAACTGGAAAAGCCACACCTCCGACAGAACGCTCAGGATGGAGGTCATGAAAATGAACATGCCCGAGAGGCGGATGTAAGCGTTACAGAAAAAGCCTCCGGCGGCCCTGCCGGGGGCCAAACTTTTGCCAATTTTATGCGTTGGGTTTGACAAACAGGTTTTCAGGAAATTTTATCTCTGCTCTGCAAAAACCAATTTCGACATGTGCATTCAGAAACATCGTAGCCTGTTACTTCGAAGCCAGTGAACCAGCCCGCACATACCATCAGCGTTTATATCGGGCGAAGCCCGAGTCGAAGGCCCTTGCGCTTTGGCCCGAGGAACGAGGGACAAAACGCAAGGGCAGTAAGCTTTCGAGGTGTTTTCGCTATAGTGGCTTCGCCACCCTCGCCGCCGGAGGCACGCTTTTTGTTTTTTAATGGATCATGACAGCATCAGGAGAGAGGGCCTGTGTGCCGGCTGGCATTGCCGACAAACCCTTTGATGCTGTTTTGGAGGTAGAAAAGCTCCCGAAGCCTCAGGGGCCCTTCCATGTCGAGGAAGGGCAGCACCAGAGGGTCGGTCTCCAGGATGGATTTGAGGACGCTCAGCTCCAGGTCCGCGCCCACCTGTCCCCGGCTGATCTCCGAGGTCGGTCACCAGTCCCACAGCCGCGCTCCCGTGCTGCCAGAGCACCCGTTCCCCGAACTCAAAGCTGCCGTAGTGGCCGTAGCAGAGGCGCTCGGGTTTAAGCTCCATGAGGGTCTCCAGGCTTTGCAGGGAGATATCGTAATAAAAGGGAGGCGGGGTGGAGGGCCGCATGTAGGAGATCCCCGAGCAAACAAGCCCCGGCAGCCTCTCCGGTGAACAGGTAGCGATCCGTCTGGTAGCTCACGTGGTGGGAGGCATGGCCCGGGGTGGGCACGGGCATCACCGAATTGGACATAAAGCTCTCGGCGGGCACAAGCCTGCTTTCGGACACGGGGCGCACCGGTCCGTACTGCACGGCGGTCTCCCCCAGGACCTTGGCCGTGCTGAGTTCCAGTTGATGGGGATTCAGCAGATGGGGGATCCCCCGGCTGTGGCACACCACCTGGGTCTCCGGACACTTGCCATCTCTGCGGCCCCCGGATGGTCCTATATGCACATGGGTCAGCAGGATATAATCCAGGCGGCTCACCCCAAGGGATTCCAAGGCCTTGACCAGGGCCCCTGCCGTCACCGACGGGCCGGTGTCCACCAGAAAGGTGACGTCCCCCACATAGATCCAGGCGGAGAGAAAGCTCTCGTACCCGGCGATGGGGGGATTGAGCCCCACCATAAAAAGGTCATCCGATACTTTGTACAGGATATGTTCCATAGGCTCTCACAGGGTTTGCCGGTCCTTGAGCAACTCTTCCAGATGACTTAGCAGGCGCTTTGCGGCCGGATCCTCACCACCCGGGCCCTGAAGGCTCGCCCGGAATATGGTCAGGGCGGTGAGGCGGTCTTCCGGGGTGCGGAGCAACTCCGGCAAGGTGCTGATGGCCAGCTCCCGGTTGAAATTCAGCAACTGAACCTGCTCACCCACCACCTTTTTGGCCTCCCGTTTGGTCATGTCCTGAAGGTGTTTGCGCCCCTTCATCAAGGCTTTGAGGGTCACCAGCTCCTGCTTGTCCACCACCTGCTTCACGCGGCCCAGGGCCACCAGCCCGCGCATCAGCCCCTGGAAAAAGCCCCCCTCCACCATGCGGGAGATCCAGTGGTCCCCGCCGTTCTCATCCAGGGCCCCGACCCCCACATCCAGGGGGGTGTCCGGCATATCCACGGCTTCCTGAAAGAAAAAGTGGGCCATGGGGTTGTCGTACATGCTGTAGAAGAGGAGTTCGCAGGTGCTGTCTCGAAGGTCCCGGTATCCGTCGAGGAGTGACACCAGGGCATCGGAACACGCACGCTCCACCTTGCGGAAGGTGTTGTCCGCCGGGGCCTCCATGCGGTGCTCCCGCACATAAGGGGTCCAGGCGCTTGCGGCGCGGGCCGCGGGGTTCATGCTGGAGACGGCATAGAGCCGTTGCCTCAACGGGGAGCTCTCCCGGATCAGGGTGGCGGTGAGTTCCGTGCCCCAGGGTTTCATCAAGGGACTCACAGCGGATTCGTAAAGTTCGGCGATCATCTCCGAGGTCTTGCGCACATGCTCAAAGGGCCGGGCGTTATAGTCACCGCCCCCCCCATGCAGATGGGAGAGGTCCCGCACCTCGAAGCGTGCCTCGCCGTCCTCCTTAATCACCATCTCATAGAGACCGGGGCAAGGCGCTTGGCACTCAGATAGCTCGAGTCAGCTCTGTGCTCCCGCTCCACCACCTTCCGCGAGACAAAGATGCCCAGGTGCCCGACCTCCTCATGGAGGAGATACACAATGATCTGGTTGCGTGCCTTGATCTCCTCCACCGAGCCCCAGACCCGCTCGATCCATCCCAGGGCCTGCTCGGGTGGGGTGATGTTGTCTCCCCTGGAGGCAAACAGGATCACCGGGTCCTTGAGCTTCCTCAAATCCACGATCTCGCCGCTGCCCCCTTCCACCTGCCCCTCTTCCAGGCGATTGCCCACAAAAAGGTCCCGGACCACGAACTGGATCTCCTCCTTGGTCATGAAGACAAACCCGTTCCACCACCGTTCGAAGAAGATGTACCGGTCCCTTTCGGTGTCCACCGACTGCCAGAGGTTGTAATCCTTTTTCCAGAGGCTGTTGGAGGGGTTGAGGTCTTCAAAGCCCCAGACCAGCTGGGCCCCGTCAAACAGGCCGTTGCCCAGGTCCGCGGAGAGGGAGGCCAGCCAGACCCCGCCGAAAAGTCCCCCGCGGTAACGCATGGGATTCTGGGTGTCGCGCCCCGCCCAGTAGGAAAGGGGTGACCCGTTAAGAATCAGGGGACCTGTGATGTCGGGACGGTCCGCGGCGATGAGGGCGGCGGCCCATCCCCCCTGGCAGTTGCCGATGATGGCCGGACGTTCCGCCTCGGGGTGGAACATGCGGATCACTTTCAGAAATTCAATATGGGCCTTGAACACATGGGCCAGGGTCTGGCCCCGCACCGGCTCCTGGGTAAAGATAAGAAAATAGACGGGATGGTTCTTGCGCATCACCATGCCCACCTCGGACTCTTTGCGAAACCCTCCGATGCCGGGGCCGTGGCCGGCCCTGGGGTCGATGATCACCACGGGCCGCGCGTCCGGGGCAATCTCCTGCCCCTCCTCAGGGGTGATGCGAGCCAGGGAGTAATTCACGGGATTGTCCAAGTCGCGTCCGTTGAAGATCACCTCGTAGTCAAAGTGAAGCACCGGGGGCAGTCCTTTGCGGTTCTCCTCTATAAAATTGTCGCCCTGCTCTCTTTTGGTGTCGAGGAAAAGGGTCATGCGCTGCCCGAAATCGATCTGGTAGGCAAGGGCCTCCTGCATCAGGGCGGCCCCTTCCGAAAACATGGGCATATAAGCGGTAAAGGGGTTTTCCATGGGTACCTCCCCTGAAAAAAACAAGTGGGTTGTGTGTTGGGGTGACTCATGTCTCAGTGACACCGAGGGCGTGGATGGGCAAAAAACTCTCCGGCTGCTGAGGCCGATGGGAAGACAAGGGCATGGGGCGAACGCCAAAGGGGCGTCTCAGGTATGACTCAACGGGGTCGCGGGGTCGGCCTGCAAAGAGCCGCAGGGGGCTTCAGGCGTCTTTTTCCGAGGGCCGGGCAATCATCACCGAACAGCTGGCCTTGTGGGCCACGCGTTTGGCGATGCTGCCGAAAATCACCAATCCCATGCCGGAAAGGCCATAGGAGCCCAGGACGACGAGGTCGCAGCCCGACTCGTCCAAATGGTTGAGGATCTCCGTGGAGACATGGCCGTCCAAAACCACGTACCGGACCTTCACCCCCCCGGGGATGGTTGCGGCATAGTGCTTCTGGAGCTTCTCCTCCACCTGGAGGACCAGGTTGCTGTCCACGCTGTCGTCAAAGGTCACCGAGGTGAACACGGGGTTATCGAAATCCGTCACCACGGGGTTCACAGGGGGCGGTACCACGTGAAGCACTTCCAGGACCGCATCAAATTTCTTTGCAAGGGTTGCAGCGGTGCGAACCGCCACATCGGCGTTTTTGGAAAAATCGGTGCAGCACGCAATGGTCTGGAAGGTCATGGTCCCTCCTTCATGTCGGCACGGCGGGCCGAAGGGATTCGGCGTGAACCGGCATCGTTGGTGAGGTATCGAGGATGGGCTATATTATAAAGGAGTTGGTAAGGCAAATCAATGTGTATCCCCTGCATGCATCGCCTCCCTTTCCAGGAGAAGCCGAAAGCCCACGTCATCGGCTGAAAACTGCGCTGAGGCAACGGGACGGAGAACCATACCGGCGTCCCCGGGGGCGTCGGCCCATCCTCCCCCCACAATCAGGCCGGGGGAACCCCCGTTGCCGGGATCACCCAGCCACTCCCAGACATTGCCCACCATGTTCACCAGGGCCACGGCCCCGGATCCGGCGGGCCTGGGGCCGCACCGATCGCACCGGGCACCGCCCTGGATCCATGCCCCGCAGGGATATCCCTCGTACCCCACGCAGTTGTTCCCCGAAAGGCAGGGTGTTTCCGGCCCCGAAAGGGTTAGAGCCCGTTGCCACTCCCCGGAGGTGGGCAGGCGGAACCGCCCCAGGCCCATGATGTTCATGCGGGCCACAAAGGTATCGACCTCACGACGGGTAACGCTCTCCACCGGGCAATTGTCTCCGCATGCGATGAACCACGAGGGGTTGTACCCCATCACCATGCGCCACTGGGCCTGGGTGACCTCACTGGCCTGGAGGTAAAGCGGAGGGGTATCCTCCCCGGGAATCCTCACAAACACCATGCCCGGCATCACGGCAACCGTTGCCTCCGGCTCCCCGGCCACCCGCACCCGGGCGCCTGAGGCAAGGGCGGCAAGACGCTCTTGGGCGGATCGCTGCCGGTCTGCATCCCGCTGGGAGAAAAGGACCCTGCCGGTGCCCAGGTCCACCACCTCCAGGAAAAAATCGCCCCGGCTGCCGGTGCCTGCCCAACGTCCCCGGGCTCCGAGTTCGGCCTCAAACACCTCCCCCACAAGGGCCAGGCAATCGGCAACCGAGGCCTCGTCCTCGCCACAGAGCCCCAGGGCAGCGTTCACCCCGTCCCCTTCAAAGAGCCGAAACCCACGGGCCAGATGGGTCACCAGCATCTCCTGGAAATAGGAAACCTCTGCCTCGGGCCTGCCCGGAGCGTCAAAGGGAAACACCACAAGCCCCTGCCCCAGGGCCTGGGAAGCAAAGGCCAGAAAAACCCAAAAGGGAACCAAACGGACCATCGTCATCGCACCCTCCCGGCACGAAACATGTCATGAATCCGATATAAGATGACTGAGAAGTAAATGAAGGGCGACTTGCGCCCCGATCAAGTGGGGGGAAAACTGAGAATCCGAACAGATACGTCGCAACCGGGAAACCCCGGCCGGAAAGGGGCAGTGCCCCGTACACCGTAAGACAAAAACCAGGCAAGCAATGCGTAAAAAAAGAAGACAAGAAGTCCTTTTATTATGACTCAACGTTTCGAAATGTCAACAGATGGCATGGGGTCTTGCGCCCCCTTTTTCGTTTTCCGTGCCGATAACCGGTGGTATAGTGAGGGATCATCACCACCGGTGTCACGCGACGCCACCCCTTCCGATCACCTGAGCATGTCAACCGCCATCCCAACGAGCGAGGCAGCCATGGATCTTATCCCCCCTTACATCCCCCCGGACTTTTCCGCAGAGCCCCTGGCCTCCGCCCCGGTGATCACCACGGAAAAGGCACCCGCCCGCATCCGGCGTCTTGCACGGATTTTCATGCCACCAGCAACCACCCCGAATACGTCCACGTCGCCCCGGGGACCTGGGTCCTTTTGCACAAAAACCGCATGGACACGGTGATTCGAATGGACGGGGAAACACCCGAGGCCGTGGAGGCAAGGCGACTGAAAAAAGGGGACAGGGTGGTGGTGGGCCGGGGAGAGGAGGGGAGAGTGTCGATATCATACTACTGTTTGCAAGGCAGGGGCCGTCCAAAAAATTCGCCTTCATGACCAGAGGCAGCCGGGAGACCCCCTTCTCGCGAAGCTACGATCACCTCTACGACATCCTCCGGCACGAAAAAAAAGAGGGGTTCATCACCTGGGTGCTGGGCCCGGCCGTGGCCTTTGACAAGGACAGCAGAGACGCCATGGCAGGGATCATCCGGGAGGGATACTGCCACGCCCTCATGGCCGGAAACGCCCTGGCCACCCACGACATGGAGGCCGGTGTCTACGGCACGGGCCTGGGCCAGGACATCTACACCCGGGAGCTCAAGCCCCTGGGCCACTACCACCACCTGGACCTGCTCAACAAGGTGCGGAGAACAGGCTCCATCCCCGCAGCCCTTGAAGGACTCGGCATCACCGACGGCATCATGCACGCCTGCGAAACCTGCGGGGTGCCCTACGTCCTGGCCGGATCCATCCGGGACGACGGCCCCCTGCCCGAGGTGGAGACCCACACAGGCAAAGCCCAGGACCGCATGCGGGTCTTTGCCGCCCAGGCCACCTGCGTCATCACCCTGGCCACCCAGCTCCACACCATCGCCTTCGGCAACATGACCCCGTCCTACCGGGTCCTGGACGACGGCACGGTGCGCCCCGTCTTTTTCTACGTGGTGGACATCAGCGAGTTCTCCGCAGACAAACTGGCCAACCGGGGGTCGGCTCAGTCCACGGCCATCCTCACCAATGTGCAGGATTTTATGATCAACCTTGCCAACAACCTGATCCCATGAACCAGACCATCCGCATCATCGGCGTCCCCATCGACCTCGGCCAGCCCCGCCGCGGGGTGGACGCCTGGCCGCCATCAGGTACGCCGGCCTTGCCGAGCACCTCGCCCGCCTGGGCTACCACGTGGAAGACCGGGGCAACATCCACGTGCCCGTGCGGGACACCGTGCCCGAGGTACAGACCGTGGCCGAAATCGCCCGGACCTCGTCGGCCTGCTACGACCAGGCCCGCAAAGCCATTGAAGACGACACCATCCCCATCTTCCTGGGCGGGGACCACACCATTGCCGTGGGGTCCGTGGGGGGCGTCACCCACGACGCCCCCTGCGGGGTGGTGTGGATCGACGCCCACGCCGACTTCAACACACCGGCCATCTCCCCCTCGGGCAACGTCCACGGCATGAGCCTCTCCATCCTCCTTGGCAACGGCCATGAGGCCCTGGTCTGTTGCGGGCGCAGCGGGGCCAAGATAAGGGCCGATCAGGTGGTCCTGGTGGGCATCCGCGATCTCGACCCCCTGGAAAAAGAGGTCCTTGCCCGCTCGGGCATCACCACCTTCACCATGCGGGACATCGATGAGATGGGCATGAGCCGCGTGGCCCGGGAAACCGTCTCCCGCCTCTCCCACCTGGGACGCCTCCACGTGAGCCTGGACATGGACAGCCTGGAACCCGCCGGTGCCCCTGGGGTCGGCACCCCGGTGCCCGGAGGCCTCACCTACCGGGAGGCCCACCTGCTCATGGAGATCCTGGCCGACTCCCACCTCCTGAGCTCCATGGACATCGTGGAGATCAACCCCATCATGGACACCTCCAACCAGACCGCCACCCTGGCCGTTAAACTGGCCGTCTCCCTCTTCGGCAAACGTATCCTGTAAGGCTGACGTAAAAATCTTATCGCTTGCGCCGGTAAAGGGTCTGCACCAAGGCACCCAGATGGACATCGGTGCGCACATGCTCAAAGGCCATGGCCTCGGGAAGGTCACCGAACAGCGGGGTGCCGCCCCCAAGCAATACGGGTACCGTGGTCAGGGTCACCTCATCGACGAGGTCCTCGTTCAGGAACCCCTGCACGGTCTTGCCGCCGTCGATATAGAGGTGGCCATGCCCCCTGCCGTGAAGGGTCTTCACAACCTCTGCAAGGGCGCCTCCAACCAGCTCGGCCTTCCCCTCGTACCCCCTCGGCAACGACGTAAGGGTACGGCTCAGGACATACACCGGTTTGCTGTACGGCCAGTCGCAGTCAAAGCCGCAGACCACCTCAAAGGTCCGTCGCCCCATGACGATGGCGTCGATGCCCTCCATGAAATCCGCCCACCCGAAATCCAGGTTGTCCGGGTTGGGCACGGACTGCAGCCAGTCCAGCCCGCCGTCCCTGTCCGCAATGTAGCCGTCCAGGCTGATTCCTATGTACACACTGATTGACATCGCGGCCTCCTGTATTGAATGAGTGCCGTGCTGAATGACTGGACCCCATCGGCCAACATGACGACACGGGAAAGATACGGTTATGGGAGTGATGACGAGAGAAGAGAAACAAGGCAGGGTTAAGCAGCTGAGTGTCAGCTATGAAAAACAGCCTCCGGCGGCCCTGCCGGGGGCCAAACTTTTAAAAAGTTTGATAAACAGGTCTTATGAACGTCTCGGCTCCGCTGAACGTTATCAGCGAGCCGACGGTTATAAATGTACGGGCATGTATCGAAAAGCGGCCCGCCTGGGGCAAGCCGAATGGGCACAAGAGAAAAAAGCCTGCGAGCACCCCAAACAGGGCCCCGCAGGCTCACCTGTGATTACACGCCATGGGCATCATGGGGAGCGGTCCCGTCGTCGAGTTCTCCCACGAGCTTTCCGGAAGGCCCCTGATCCCGGGTATTTTCCTGCCTGGCCAGGGCCTCCTTGGAGAAATCCACCAGGACCATGCCGGAGAACTTCTCCTGATTGTAGAACTCCACCCGGTAGAGCATGCCTGCCTTGTCCACGGAAAAACGGCGCTGGATGTTGCGCTGGGAGATGGGAATCCCGGATTCGTTGCGGATATTCTTCTGGGTAAAGCCGATGACGTTGACCCTCAGCCCGGAGGTGGGGTCCACGGTGAACTCCTCCCGCACCGGGACAATCTCCCCGAAGGCCACCTGCCTGCTCACCCCGTCCACGGTCATCTGAACGGAATCAACCGAGGTGTCGTACTCGAAATACTCCGGGTGCAGCCAGGTAACGCGCCTGTTTCCGTAATAGATCCGAAACCCCTGGCCGGTATCCACGGCGGCCATGAGGGGATTGCTCGGCGAGAACTCCATGGGGTTCTCTTTTTTCAAGGGGATGTACCGCAGGTTGTTCCGTGCGTTTTTGACGTCCAACACGATGCGTTTGTCGTTGAGGGCAAAGCTCACGTTGTCGTTGATGGCGTGCTTCACCCCGGCAGAGGTCAGGTCAAAGCGCCTCTGGTAGGTGATGTCGAGCTCCTTGAAAAAGGACTCGATGGCGCGGATGTGGTAATACGCCCGCTCATGGGTGGGCAATGACTTGCTGGCCTCGATGCCGAAGGCGGGCTTGTTGTTGCGGATGGTAAAGTAGGTGAGGGTCTTGGCCATCTCCACGTTGCCTTCACGGGTTCTGGTGTTCATGAAGGTGTAGGTGTGGGACGGATCGAGAAGGGCATTGTTGACCTTTTCAACCGTTCGGGTCGCCATCTCCGAGAGGTTGCCGAACCGAACCCCCTCCAGGGCATCCTGGTCCGCGATAACGCACTGCCCCCAGCGGTTGGGGTTGCGCAGTCTGTCGATGTACGTGTCGCGGTAAAACCCGCTTCCGTCATGGAGGTTCAGCACCAGGTCCACCTCATCGTTTAAGATGAGTTTCTTGATCTTTTCGATGGTGCCGTATTCCGGGTCGCTCTCCTTGATATCGGCGAACTTGCGGTTCAGGTCCCCGTAGACGCCTCTGGAGCGCTTGATGATGCTGAGGAAATTGAGGTTGGGAACCACCCAGACGCTGCCGGAGGTGATGGTGTAATGGGTGGTGATGATGGACGCGGCGTTGAAGCCCCCCGGCTCGTCGCCCTGGATGCCCCCGACAATGAGGATCGTGTTTCCGGGAACCCCGGACTCCATCTTGTGGACGGAAAATTCCAGGGATGATGCAAAGGCCGCCGACGTTGATACGATGGCGCAAACGACTAGTACGATGAATCTCAGCATGATTGCAACTTTACCTTAATATGCCATGGTTCAAAACGGACCCCGAGGTAATTCCCTTTGCTGTACCGGAGTTTGATGTAGCCCAAATCTTCGAGTTTTTTGTAGATGGGGGTGTCCGTGAACTTTTCCGTAAAATTGAGCACCCCGAACCCGACCTGACCGACATCAAAATCGCCGACGCCGTGGAAGGAGTATCCCGGGGGAGCCAGGGAGCGGGAGGCCAGGGAAAGGTTGCCGTCGTTGCTGTGGGCTTTGCTCAAAAAGAGCATGAACTGCTTGGTGACGCTTCGCAGGCCCGAGGTGAGAATAACGTCATCCCCGATGTCTTTCTTGATTTTCTTGTACATCTCAAGGGGCAGCCCCTTATACAGGTAGTTTCCCGTGTAAGGAATCTTGACGGCTTTGGGTTCGTCAATGGTGTCGGTGAGGTTCTTCAGGGGCTTGTCCCCCATGAAGCCGTAGAGAAGGCTGTCCTCATAGAAGATCATCTCCATGAAGTCCAGCTCCTTCTTGGTGAACCGCCCCACGCTTGTGTAGGCTTTGGCCGTTTTCACGGCACCATCGAAACTCAACAGGGCAAAGTGACCGTGCCCCACGATGCGTTGGATACGTTTCAGGCGACTCAGGGCGCTTTTGAGGGTCACTTTCTGATCGGCACGAAGAAAGATATCTTCGGTGTGCTTTTCGTCAAAATTCTCAATCTTATTCAGGTAATCCTTGATGTACCGGTCATCGATGGGCTGCACCTCGTCTTTGAACACGGACATCCACGCAGCGTAAGCCGGTGACGGGACCATGGACCCAAGGGTACCTGCGGCAGCAAGCCTCAAAAAATCTCTTCTGTTCATAATCACCAGAAAAATAAAACGTTAGTATCACTGCCGACGCGCCATGTTTCAGCCCGCCCCACAGCCTTTGCCGACAGTGTATAATTGCGTATCAACCTACCATAACACGTCCCCCGGATCAAACCTGCCACAAGAAAATCCAGTCGAAACCAAGGGGACTTTGCATGCCTTCATGCCACTGGAAATTCAGCATTCGCACACACGGATTCCGCCTCATTTTTTCCGCCTTATCCGCGTCGCCGTGTTTTCCTTTCCGAACGGGGCCTGGCCCTGTCTTCTTCCCCCGGGTATAAACCTGTGATATGACCCTTCTGAGATAAAAGCCCGGGCAGAAACACCTCCCATGGGAAAAAGGATTCCCCGCACGCCCCAGCGCCCGACACAACCACACGGTTTCCATCACGTTCCGAATCTCCAAGGAGTCACCATATGAACCGCACCGAACACGCTCTTCTCACCCTGTTCCTTGCAGCGCTCCTCCTGCTGACCTCGGCATGTGCCACCAAACAGCCCGCGCGGACCGCCGGCGCTCCCCGTCCCTACAAGGTCCTGGGCAAATGGTACCAACCCCTGGCAACGGCCGACGGGTACGACGAGGTGGGCATCGCCTCCTGGTACGGCCCCAAGTTCCACGGCAAGCCCACGGCAAGCGGCGAGACCTACGACATGCACGCCATGACCGCCGCCCACAAGACCCTGCCCCTGGGAACCATGGTCCGGGTAAAGCACCTGGGCAACGGCAAAACAGTCACCTTGAAAATCAACGACCGCGGCCCCTTTGTGGGCAAGCGGATCATCGACCTTTCCAACAAAGCGGCCCATGCCATCGGCATGGTGGGCACCGGCACGGCCAAGGTACGCGTCACGGCGCTGAAGCCCAAAAAAACCGCTGCGGCTAAGCCCCTTACCCGGGGTGATTTCGGTGTCCAGGTCGGCGCCTTCAGCAGCCGGAGCAATGCAGAGGCTTACGCAGCCCGCCTTACCGACCGGTACAGCCTCCTTCCCGTCAAAGCCATGGAGGGGCCAGACGGCCTCAACCGGGTGGTGGTGGGACACCTCCTCAACCGGGAAGCCGCCGTGGACCTGAAACTCCGCTTAATGGAAGACGGCTTTACGCAGGCCTTTATCCTCTCCCTATAGGACAGATTCGCATGCCCATCACCACCGTATTCATCGATCGCGACGGGGTCATCAACCAGGACTCCCCCGACTACATCAAAGCCGTGGACGAGTTCCACTTTCTTCCCCGAAGTCCCGAGGCCTTTGCCCTTGAAGGCCCACGGCCTCTCGGCCATGGTCATCACCAACCAGTCGATCATCGGACGGGGCTGGGTGACCCGAGAGACCCTTTCGGCCATCTTTGACAAGATGACAGCGGGCATTGAAGCGGCCGGGGGCTCGGTGGACGGCATCTTTTTCTGCCCCCACACCCCGGACGACGGCTGCGCCTGCCGGAAACCCAAGCCCGGCCTCATCTACGACGCCTGCAACACCCACGGCATCGACCCCGCCTCCTCGGTGATGGTCGGGGACAGCGCCAAGGACGTCCTCTGCGGAAAAGCCGCCGGGTGCGCGGCCACCGTGCTCGTACGAACCGGAAACCCCGACAAAGCCCTGGCCGCACTGGACGCCGAAGGCCAGCGCCCCGACCATGTGGCAGACACCCTCTTCGACGCGATCCGCTGGGTCTTAGACACCTTGGGCTCGTAGCAAGGCAGCTCCATGAACACCATCACCCTGTCCGGACGCATCAAGCGCATCCGCTACCGAAATGAAGACAACAGCTACACCATTGCTGACCTTGTCACCGACGACACCGGGGTCACCATCACGGTGGTGGGGACCCTTGCGGGCATCGACCTGGAAGACCGGCTGCGCCTGTCCGGAACCTGGGAGAAACACCAGCGTTTCGGCGATCAGTTCCGCATCAGCGAGTATGAGCTGATCTTTCCCGAGACCGGGGAGGAGATAAAAACCTACCTCAAGCGCCTGGGGGTCAAGGGCCTCTCCACCCCCAAGATCCGAACCCTGGTGGAACGATTCGGCGCCGAGACCTTAAGCGTCATCGAAACCTGCCCGGAGAAGATAACCGGCCTCAAGGGCTTCGGCAAGAAGACCATGGAGAGCCTGCGCGAGGCCCTCACCCGCCAGATGGAGGTCAAGCGCCTCATCGCCTTTTTAAAGGAACACGGCATCCCCGTGTCCCAATGCGCCCCCATCCACAAACGGTACGGAGCAAAGGCCACCGAGTGCATTAAAGACAATCCCTTTACTCTACTCTTCGACATAAACGGCATGGACTTTAACACCGTGGACCATGCAGCCCTCTCCCTGGGGATCGCCGAAGACGACCCCAGAGGTCCGGGCCTGCCTCCTTTTCGTGCTGGAGCAGTTCACCTCGGACGGCCATGTCTTTGCCCCGGCAGGCAGCCTCATCACCCGCTGCATGGAGCAGCACCACATGGAACACGAGCCCCTCACCGCGGCCCTGGAAGAGCTCAAGGCCAAGGGGCGCGTTGTTTCAGAGCCCCTGGAGCGAAACGGCGAAGCCATCCAGGCCGTCTACCCCAAAGAGCTGTTCCGGGCCGAAGAGGGCATTGCCCGGCGCCTGGCCATGATGCTCTCCATGCCCGAAGAGGCCCCTGCCATCACCCGGGAGGAGATCCTGGAGACGGTGCTGTCGCGGCTGGCCATAAAACTCTCCGACGAGCAGCTCGAAACCCTGGAGGAGATCCTCTGCCACCGTGTGGCCGTCATCACCGGGGGCCCGGGCACGGGAAAGACCACCCTGGTACGCTCCATCGCGGCCCTGTGCGACCACCTGAACCACGAGACCGTCATGGCCGCCCCCACGGGCCGGGCCGCCCGACGCATCACCGAGGTCACCGACAAAAAAGCCTCCACCCTGCACAAGCTCCTGAAATACGACTATGCCACCGGTGCCTTCGAACACAACCGGGACAAGCCCCTTTCCGGCGACGTCTTCATCATCGACGAGGTCTCCATGGTGGACACCCTGTTGATGCACCGCTTCCTGGACGCCGTGCCCGTTGAGGCCACCGTGGTCTTTGTGGGGGATATCTTCCAGCTCCCCTCGGTGGGGCCGGGCAACGTCCTGTCGGACCTCATCGCCTCGGACCGCCTCAAGACCTATGCCCTCACCCGCATCTTCCGCCAGGCCCAGGAGAGCCCCATCGTCATGAACGCCCACAAGGTCCGCACCGGGGAATTCCCGGATGCTCACCCGGAAGAAGGCAAGGGGCCTTCGGAGTTTTACTTCATTGAAACCGGTGATCCGGTGAAGGTGATGCAGCGGGTGGTGGAGCTCTGCGCCAAGCGGATCCCGGCCACCTACGGCTACACGCCCCTGGAGGAGATCCAGGTGCTGACCCCCATGCACAAAGGGGACGTGGGGACCATCAGCCTCAACGTGGCCCTGCAGGAGGCCCTGAACGAAACCGGAGATGCCCTCCAGTCCCTCGGGCGCACCTTCCGCGAAGGCGACAAGGTGATGCACCTGAAAAACAACTACGAAAAAGAGGTCTTTAACGGGGATATCGGGATCATCTGCGAGGTGAACAAAAAAGAGAAGACCCTGAAGGTGAATTATGAGGGAAGGAAGGTGGCCTATGAGACCGAAGAGCTGGACGAGCTGACCCTGGCCTACGCCATCAGCGTCCATAAATCACAGGGTTCGGAGTACCCGGCGGTGGTGGTTCCCGTCACCACCCAGCACTACCCGCTGTTGCAGAGGAACCTCCTCTACACGGCCATGACCCGGGGCAAAGAGCTGGTGATCCTCATCGGCACCCGGCGCGCCGTGGAGATCGCCCTGTCCAACAACCGGCCCAACATGCGCTGCTCCCACCTGGACCGACGCCTGGCCGGGATGGCGTAAGGGCCATCACCGGAAGTCAGGCGTCTTCGGTGCCTTTCTTGGCGGGAAGGGGGACCTTGAACAGGGGGACGCCCTCTTTTTCGAGGACCTTTTCCTCTTCCGGGGAGCTCACCCCCCGGATGTTCCGGGGCTCGGAGACGCCGTAGTGGATCTTCAGGGCTTCCTTGGCAAAGTTGGCCCCCACGTCGTCGAAGTTCTGCTCCATGAACTCCACGATCTTGGCGCTGACGTCTCCCACGGCCAGGCCGCTGCTCTGCCGGGGACCCGACGGGGCGTTCACCGCCTTGGGGATGGCAAAGGTGCTGGGAACGATAAACACGTTTCTGTTGTCGCAAAAGGGACAGGTAACCAGCCCCTGTTTCTGCTGGTCTTCAAAGGCTGTCTTGTCGTCGAACCACCCTTCAAAGGTATGTCCGTTGGCACACTGCAGGTCAAGTGATCCACAGATCATCACCGGTATCGATGGGATCGCTAATGATCAAAATATAGGGTTTACGCGGAATCCGGCCGTCATGGAACGGGTATACATACCATACTTGAACCATGGGTAAACAGTGATTTTTTCCTTCCAATGGGGCGGTGAGTTTGTATATGGTAAACCATCCCGAGGGATGGGAACCACACCGCCCAGGTGACGATACGCCATCGCCACGGGAGATAATGTTTTAGTTAAATTGGGATGTCCATCTGGACCGATTCAACGGTTCACCAGGGGAACGGAAAAGGCGGGTTGCGCCCATGCACCTTTCCGGGCCCCTTAAATATTGACAACACCGGAACGCCTATCCGAACCATGAACCCGGAAAGGGCTGCGACGTCACTTTCCGAAGGTCCCGTTCCAATGCCCCTCACGTGCTCTTGATTCAGGGGCCCAACGCGCAGGAGTCAACCATGAAAATCAAAGCTCTCATTACAGCTTGTCTGCTCTTTTCCGCGGCCCCGGCCGCAGCCCAAACCCTGTACATCACCGACCGTATCAACGCGACCTTTCGGGGCGGCCCGGGAACCGAGTACAGCATCCTGAGGGGACTGCCCTCGGGCACGGCCGTGGAGGTCGTCGAGGACGGAGAAAAGTGGACCCGTGTCACCGTGGACGGAGAGGCCGAAGGCTGGGTCCTGACCCAGTGGCTGGTCCCCACCCCCACCAAAGGTGTGCTCCTTGACAAGCTCCAGGCCAAGCACGACCGGGTCCTTAAGTCCCGCACCGAGCTGAAGGGCCAGCTGGCAGAGCTGAAGAAAGAGAACAACGAGCTGAAAAAGAACCTGACCGATACGGAAAAACGCGCCGCCGAATCCGGCCAGGCGTATCAGGAGCTCAAAAAGAAATCCGGCAACTTCCTGCAGCTGGAAGAGGACTACAAGGAGACCAAGAACCAGCTGGCCAACCTCTCCAAAAAGGCGGACATCTTAAACGACCGCCTGGCCAAGAAGAACATGATCTGGTTCCTGGCCGGAGCCGGGGTCCTGCTCGTGGGCTTTATCATCGGCTCCAGCTCCCGAAAGAAGAGAAGTTCATATTATTAATGTAGGGGATGCGTCCCGCCCGGGACTGCCCGCCACGGGACCGCCCCTTTTCAAAGATGTCCATGGGGCCTCTGCCGGCCGTGCCCGGATAACACGCATCGCACAGCGTCACGATTTTCATCGTTACCGAGGCCTTTATGAACATCACGTCTGATTTTCTCGTTATCGGGTCCGGCGTCGCCGGACTCACCTTCGCCCTGAAAGTCGCCGAACACGGCACCGTCACTATCGTTACCAAAAAGGCGGTCTCAGAAAGCAACACCGCTTACGCCCAAGGGGGCGTAGCCGCCGTCCAGAGCGACATCGACTCCTTTGACCTTCACATCAAAGACACCCTTGACGCCGGAGACGGCCTCTGCAACCGGGACGTGGTGGACATGGTGGTCACCCAGGGCCCCGAACGGGTCAAGGAGCTCATAGACCTCGGAGTCAAGTTCAGCCTCTGCGACGACGACGCCCACAGGGCGCCCGGCACCGACTACGACCTGGGCCGCGAAGGGGGTCACTCGGAAAAAAGGGTCCTCCACGCAGAGGACATGACCGGCCGGGAGATCGAACGCGCCTTGGTGGAACAGGTCCGCGCCACCCCCGCCATCACCCTCCTGGAAGAGCACATTGCCATCGACCTCATCACCGTCTCCACCCGGGTGAAAAGCGGAATGATCACCACCACGAGGGACACCACCTGCTGCGGGGCCTACGTCCTGGACAAGGACGCCGACACCGTCAAAACCATCGCCGCCAAGGTGACGGTCCTGGCCTGCGGAGGCTCGGGCAAGGTCTACCTCTACACCAGCAACCCGGACGTAGCCACAGGGGACGGCATTGCCATGGCCTGGCGGGCAGGGGCTTCCGTGGCCAACATGGAGTTCATGCAGTTTCATCCCACCTGCCTCTACCACCCGGAGGCCAAGAACTTCCTCATCTCCGAGGCCGTGCGCGGGGAAGGGGCCGTGCTGAAAAACGAAAAGGGCGAGTGCTTCATGGAGAAGTACGACCCCTTGAAAGACCTGGCCTGCCGGGACAAGGTCTCCCGGGCCATCGACTCCGAGCTTAAAACCAGCGGGGCCGACTCCGTGTTTCTGGACATCTCCCACAAGGACCCCGCCTTTGTCAAAAAACGCTTCCCCAACCTCTGGCGTCAGGGCCTGAAGTTCGGCTTCGACATGACCAAAGACCCCATCCCGGTGGTGCCGGCCGCCCACTACATGTGCGGCGGGGTGGCCACCGACCTGGACGGGCGCAGCGACATCAAGCACCTCTACGCCATCGGGGAAACCGCCTGCACGGGCCTCCACGGCGCCAACCGCCTGGCCAGCAACTCCCTGCTGGAAGCCCTGGTCTACGCCCACAACGCCGCGGCCAGTGCCATCGAAGACGCAAAGGCCTGGAAGGCATCGGACGTCCAACTCCCCCGCTGGGACGACGTGGGCGCCACCGACAGCCAGGCGAGCCGTGGCTTCATCAGCCAACCGCGCAAGCCGCCGCTTCATGTGGAACTATGTGGGCGTGGTGCGCTCGGACAAGCGCCTCTCCCGGGCCCTGAACCGCATCGAAAACATCCAGAGCGAGATCCGGGAATACTACTGGAACTTCCGCGTCACCGCCGACCTCATCGAGCTGAGGAACATCGCCGTGGTGGCCGAGCTCATCATCCGAAGCGCCATGAAAAGGCGCGAATCCCGAGGGCTCCACTACACCATCAACTGCCCCGAGAAAAACGACGCCGCATGGCTGCGGGAGACGGTGCTGAAACGCACCCTCACCAACATATAAGACAGGAACAACGTAACTGTTCAGCTCAAACAAGCCTCCGGCGGCCCTGCCGGGGGCCAAACTT
Organism: Desulfoluna sp. CYM3A; assembly: GCF_056829965.1. Lineage (NCBI taxonomy): Bacteria > Pseudomonadati > Thermodesulfobacteriota > Desulfobacteria > Desulfobacterales > Desulfolunaceae > Desulfoluna > Desulfoluna sp. CYM3A. The sequence goes on along the minus strand of NZ_CP186556.1, from coordinate 6,042,269 downwards.
TTGAAAGTTTGACAAACAGGTTTTAAGCAAGCCTTTCCAGGCTTCGCCGAAATAGGTTCGGCTTTTTCGCTCCATTGGGAATGTTTTTTACGGTGCTTTTTTCGTAAAAGCGCCCCCGGCGGCAAGCTGGACAAAAGATAAAAAGGGCCATGGAGATCACCTCCATGGCCCTTTTGTGTCTGATTCGTAAAAATGACTTAACAGCCTGTTGCCTGACATTCTGCAGGGTGTGCTTGCGCACCATCTGTTCGGAAAACCGACGCCTTTTGCCATGTCTATGCTGCGTGAAGGTCACCCGTGCATGGGGCTTCATGACCGTTACGATCCTTCGGCGGTGCGCAAGCGCACCCTACCTCACATCCCCTGCACCGTCGGCAGCGCGTTACATTCTCATAGGGGCTGTTCCCCAGGAATCCGCGTGTGCCGGCCCCCTACAAGCAACGACATCGTATCCTCTTACGTCGAAGCATGTGATGCCGCCCGCACAAATCATCAGCGTTTATGTCGGGCGAAGCCCGAGCCGAAGGCGATTGCGCATTTTCCTGAGGAACGAAGGAAAATACGCAATCGCAATAAGCTTTCGAGGTGGCTCACCTCGCCGCCGGAGGCAGGCTTTGCCCATAGAAGGCAGGCTTTCAACTCATTACCCGCACTTGGTGTACCCGCAGAGGTGGCAGGTGACGCACCCTTCTTCGTGGGCCATGGCGCCGCCGCAGTCCGGGCAGGGGTCATCGATGAGGGAGGGCTCCACCTTGACGCCGTTTGCCGGGCCTTTGCCTTTGAGGTAGCGTTTCTCCAGCACCCGGCCGATGGCATCGGGGATGGAGAGGACCCGGCCCCCTTTCTGGAACACGGCGTGCTCACCGCCGATGCCTTTCACCTGGTGGACGATCTCGGAGACGTCCACCCCGGAGCGAAGGGCCAGGGAGATGAGTCGACCGATGGCTTCGGTCTTGGCCGTGGTGGATTTGCCGGACTTACCGATGGTGGCAAACACTTCAAAGGGGCGGCCGTCCATCTCGGTGACGGTGACATAGAGCTGGCCCATGCCGGTGCCGATCTTGGAGGTGAAGCCTTCCAGGATCTCGGGGCGCTCCAGCACCCTGTGGGAGGGCTCGGCCGGGGCCGCCTCTTTTTTGGCGTCGGAGACGGAGAGGACCTGGTTTTCCTTGCTGCCGTCCCGGTAGATGGTGACCCCTTTGCAGCAGAGGTCAAAGGCCATGTCGTAGATGTCTCGCACCTCGTCTTCGCTGGCCTGCCTGGGCAGGTTCACGGTTTTGGAAACGGCGTTATCCGTGTGGTTCTGGAAGGCCGCCTGCATGCGGATGTGCCACTCCGGGGAGACGTCGTGGGCGGTGACGAACACGGCCCTTACATCCTCGGGGATCTCTTCCATGTGGGCGATGGTGCCGACCTTGGCGATGCGGGCCATGAGCTCGTTGCTGTAAAATCCCCGGGCTCGCGCCGTGGCTTCGAACAGGGGGTTCACCTCCACGAGCTTCGTCTCCATCCGTCGCCCGGCGCGCACGAAGGCGACCCAGGCTGGAAATGCCGCTGGAGCACCCGGCGATGATGCTCAGGGTCCCGGTGGGGGCGATGGTGGTGCAGGTGGCGTTGCGGTAGGCCCGTGCCTCGTCCCCTTTAAAGACGCTCTTGTCGATGTTGGGGAAGGCCCCCCGGGAAACGGCCAGGTGACGGGAAGCCTCGTGGGCTTCGGCCTGAACAAAGCCCATGACCTTTTCTGCCAGGGCCACGGCCTCATCCGAGTTGTAGGGAATCCCCATCATGAACAGGAGGTCGGCAAAGCCCATGACCCCCAGCCCGATCTTCCGATTGCCCTTGACCATCTCGTCGATGGCGGCAAGGGGGTAGCGGCTCATCTCGATGGTGTCGTCCAGAAAGCGCACGGCAAGCCAGACGGTCTCCTTGAGGGTCTCGTAATCCACCCGCGTTTTGCCCCCCTGGACCGCCACGCACCGGGAGAGGTTCACCGACCCCAGGTTGCAAGCCTCCATGGGCAGCAAGGGCTGCTCCCCGCACGGGTTGGTGGACTCGATCTCCCCGATCTCCGGGGTGGGGTTGTCCCGGTTGATGCGGTCCAGAAAGACGATGCCGGGGTCCCCGTTGAACCAGGCCTGGTGGATGAGGGTCTCGTAGACGGTGCGGGCGTCCAAAGAGCCCCGGGGCTCTCCGTTGCGGGGATCGATGAGGTCGTAGGCCTCCCCCTGGCGCACCGCCTGCATAAAGGCGTCGGTGACCCCCACGGAGATGTTGAAGTTGTTCAGGGCTTCGTTGTCCTCTTTGCAGCTGATGAACTCCAGGATATCGGGATGGTCCACCCGCAAAATGGCCATGTTGGCCCCCCGCCGGGTGCCCCCCTGCTTCACCTGCTCGGTGGCGGTATTAAAAATCTTCATAAAGGAGACCGGCCCCGAGGCCACGCCCCCGGTGGATCCCACCCGGCAGTTCTTGGCCCTGAGCCGGGAAAAAGAGAAGCCCGTGCCTCCGCCGGACTTGTGAATCAACGCCGCGTTTTTCACCGCATCAAAGATCCCCTCAAGGCTGTCGTCCACGGGCAGCACAAAGCAGGCCGCCAGCTGCCCCAGATCGTTGCCCGCGTTCATCAGGGTGGGGGAGTTGGGCAAAAATTTGAATTCCGTCATCAGGCGGTAAAACGCCTCGGACACCTCCGAGGGTTCAAGGCCGCCCTCGTAGTATCCTTCTGCCTCGGCAATACTGCTTGCCACGCGCTGGAAAAGCTCTTCAGGCGTCTCCTCAAGATTCCCTTCGGGATCCTTTTTCAGGTACCGTCTCTCAAGGACCGTTCGTGTATTGTCCGATATTGTCAACATACCGCTCTCTTTCATGATTCCCTCTCGCGTTGTCGCTGTCATCTTCTCTCCGTTATTCACAGGTCATCTCAACCGAATTTTATCATGTATGCTTCCGCCGGTGTCGCCTGAAAGGGGTCGGAACCCCATGGGGGGAACCAACACACCGGACACCAGAGCAGGCAGGAGACTCAAAGAGAATCACCTCTCTTTTTTCTCTCCCATGGGCCGCAACCCGCCTTTTTTTTACTGGATGGGTGTTGTCAGGAAAACGCCTCCGGGAACACCGGCTGTCTCTGGATGGGCTCAACTGCTCTAAATGCCATTTTAGCACAAGATATAGTGGCGTCAAGGCCAATTTACGCAGCATATAGCGGCATTGACATGGTTTGGGTCCGCTGCTATCGTTCTGAGTTTACCGAGACAACACAACCATGACTGACGGTAAGGGGATCGGGACCATGACAGGGAAAACACGCGGTACACAGCCGTTCCGGACGATGCAATCCGCCATCGTGACGAGGCCTTGAACGCCCACCCAGGCAGAGGTATCGGCCATGGCCATTCCCCCTTTGCCGAATCCCGGACTCAGGCAGCCCAGCCCCCCGCCACGCCAACGGAGAGCCGCATGAAAAACCACACCGAGATCAAAGTCAGGGGCTACCACCTGGACCTGTACGGACACGTCAACAACGCACGCTACCTCGAATTCATCGAAGAAGCCCGCTGGGCCCTTTTTGAGGAACACCTGGGCAACCTGGCGGCAAAGGGGTACTCCTTTTTTGTCGTGAACATCAACATCAGCTACCAGAGCCCTGCCACCCTGGGGGACACCCTGGCCATCGAAAGCCGCATCACCCGGTTCGGGGGCAAGAGCTGCACCCTCAAGCAGACCATGACCAAAAAAGGCTCGGGCACCCCGGTGGTGGAGGCAGACGTCACCTTTGTCATTGCCGGTCCCGAAGGCCGCGCCCTGCCCGTGGAAGGGGACATCCGAGAGATGCTGGCCCCCTTTGCCGCGTAAAGGCCCAAACAAGCCTCCGGCAGAGCCGCCGGAGGCATTGGTCTTGTGTGTTTTGTTCTTATGCCGCCGCGTAACGCCCTCCCAGGGGCGGACGCCCCGTCGCCACCTGTTTACGCAATGGATAAATGTGCCGCAATGAAAGAGCATTCCCCCGGAAAATGGACGGTCTTCGCGCTGGTCACCACGGGCAGCTTCATGTCCACCCTGGATTCCAGCATTGTCAACGTGGCCCTGCCCACCCTCATGGGCAGGCTGAACACCACCATGGTGACCATTGAGTGGGTGGTGCTCATCTACCTCATCGCCTTTACCTCCCTGATCCTGAGCTTCGGGCGGCTGAGCGACATTGTGGGACGCCGCCTGGTCCTGGTGGGGGGGCACGGCCTTTTTACCCTCTCCTCCCTGCTCTGCGCCCTCTCCCCGTCCGTGGGCGCCCTCATCGCCGCCCGGGCTCTCCAGGGCACGGGGGCGGCCATGATCATGTCCTGCAGCCAGGCCCTCATCGTGGACGCCTTTCCGGAAAACGAGCGGGGCAAGGCCCTGGGCAGCATCGCCACGGTGGTGGCCGCGGGGCTCACCTCGGGCCCTGCCGTGGGCGGGTTCATCCTCACCCATTTTTCGTGGCGGATGATCTTTGCCGTCAACATCCCCGTGGGGCTCACCGTGGCGGTTCTGGCCGCGCGGATTCTCAAAGGGTCCGAGGCCGACACCCGGCGCGACGAGCCCTTTGACCTGCCCGGCGGCCTGCTCATCGCCCTGTCCTGCGGAGCGCTCTTCACCGGCCTCACCCACGCCCATGCCTGGGGCTACGCATCCTTCCGCGTCCTTGGCCTCACCGGCACAGCCATTGCCCTGGCCCTGATCTTCGTGGCCCACGAAAACCGGACCGTTCACCCGGTCATGGATCCCAGCCTCTTTAAGGAGCGCATCTTCCGGCTGCCGGTTCTCTCGGCCATCGCCCTTTATACGGCCCTGTTCACCATGGTCTTTCTCATGCCCTTTTACCTGCTCTTTCCCATGGGCTACTCCGAAGCCCAGGTGGGCACCGTCATGACGATTCCCTTTGCCCTGCTCTTTGTGGTGCCCCCCTTTTCCGGCGCCCTGGCCGACCGCATGGGCTCGCGGATCCTCTGTGTCCTGGGCATGGGAACCCTCAGCCTGGCCCTGGCCCTGCTGGCCTGGCCCACGGAGGTCACCGCCTTTCCCCCCATCGCCTTCAAGCTGGCCCTGGCGGGTTTTGGCGTGGCCCTTTTCCTTCCTCCGAACAACACCACCATCATGAGCTCGGTGCCCACTCCCCGCCGGGGGGTAGCCAGCAGCGTGGTGGGCGCCGCGCGAAACCTGGGCATGGTCACGGGCGTGGCCCTGGCAGGGGCGGTTTTTAACCACACCTACACGGCCCTGTCCGGGGCCAACGGGCTTGTCACCCAGGCCCTGCAGGGCCCCTTTCTCACGGCCTTTCGCTACGCCCTCTTCTGCGGCGCGGCCACGGCGGCTCTGGGCAGCCTTCTGGCCTGGCTGCGGGGGCCGGACACTCCGACCAGGTGACCCCGGTGTGATCCAGCACATAGACGGATTGAAAACCAGCCGTATAAGCTGCATCTTCACCACCGACAAGGAGGGGCTCCCTCGAAGCCCTGTCCCGGATAATTCACGAGAACACCTTACGGCTCACATCAGGAGGTCACCCATGAAACGACTCGTCCCCCTTCTTTGTCTCATGCTCCTTTTCTGGGGATGCGCGGAAACCCTGAACCATAGATCGGCTCCCCCGGACGCTGTCGAGGCAGAAAAAGCCATGCCCCCCCTCCCCACCTTCAGAATGCACGCAGACGGGGGCTCCATGTCCCGGGAGGTAAAAAGCGCCCCGGTTCGGAAACGGGGCATAGGCGCACCCTCAGCCTCGGGGCTCAAGGCCGCCTACGCCGATGACAACCGGCAGTTCAACCACTTCCTCGATTTTCTGGAGACCTACAAAGAGGTCCCCCACATCCCCGCCGATGTCAGCGAACGCATCACCCTCACGGTCCTGGACCAGAAAGGGCGCACCTTGCCGGACTGCACCGTCCGCATCGCCCTGGAAGGCAAGACGGTGGAAACCGGGAAAACCACAGCCGACGGGATCTTCCGCACATACCCCGCCCTGTACGCGGGCACGGCACAAACCTTGGCGGCCACCTTCCGCTACGCCGGCCTGGAGAAAAAAGTGTCCCTTGATCGCAACGGACGGCGCGAGATAACCGTCACCCTGGACACCCACAGGTCCCTTCCCGCGGCCGTGCCTTTGGATCTCCTTTTTATTCTGGACACCACGGGCAGCATGGGCGAGGAGATCGAGCAGCTGAAAACCAGCATCGACCTCATCAACCTCAACCTTTCTCAGCTCTCAGTGCGCCCGCTGATCCGATACGGCATGGTGATGTACCGGGACGCGGGCGATGAGTACGTCACCAGAACGATCCCCTTTACCACCGACTTGGAAGCGTTCAGGCAGCAATTGTCCCGCGTGCGGGCCGGAGGTGGAGGAGACACCCCCGAAGACCTGGAGAGCGCCCTGCAAAAAGGCATCGACGAGATGGACTGGAACGAGGCGGGCATCCGCCTGGCCTTTGCCGTCACCGACGCGCCGCCCCACCTGGACTACGACCAAGCCTTCACTTACATGGATGCGGCCCGCACTGCCCGGGAAAAGGGCATCAAGATCTTCTCCGTGGGCACCGGCGGGCTCTCCCTTGCCGGGGAGTATGTGCTGAGGCAGCTCTCCCAGCTCACGGGGGGGGCTTACATTTTCCTCACGTACGGGGAGAGGGGGGAAAGCGACGGCGGCGCACCGGGCAGCGTCAGCCACCACACCGGCGCCAACTTCACATCGGACAAACTTGAAGCCGTTATCATCAACATCGCCCGAAACGAGCTGAACCACCTTGTGACCCAGCCGGACGAGACACACGGGGAGTACTTCGAAGGGGTTGCAGGCGGCCAGAAGCCCGACGAGGTCACGGCAGAGCTCTTTGAAAAAGCCGTGGGGCAGCTGGCGGATTACGCGGCCATCTCCCTGTCGGGGAAACCGGCCACCGCCGTCCTCCCCCTGGCCTCGGAACTCTCCGGCCCGGACGCCTCCTACCTCACCTCGGCCCTTCTCATTGCCGCAACCCGCCACCCCCTTTTCACCGTGGTGGAGAGGGACAACACCTCGGCCATGGTAGATGAGATCACCCTGGGACTCTCCGGGTTCGTGGACGAAGAGACCGCGGCAAAGGCGGGGCGCCTCACCGGTGCCGAGCTGCTCATGGCCGGTCGCGTCGTCATCTCCGGTTCCAGGGCCGATGTCATCGTTCGCCTCGTTCGCGTGGAAACCGGAGAGGTACTCTCCGCCACCAGAATTCTCATGGACACATCCCTTCTTCCGTCAGCCTGGGATTGACACCGGGAGCCGACAGCGCACACAAGGCATGGCGCGATACTCGATATCAACAGCGAATCGCGCCATGGCGCATCAATTAACATTTTTTCACGGATGTGATTTATTTCATAGAATCCCGATGAATAATTTACTATGAATGTACACTTCATTGATGATCAAGGATTCCTCCTCAAACCTGAACCCCTAATCTTACTGGGTGGACTGGGTCTTAACCGGAGAGATAATCATCGGTGAAGGTATGATAATGTAATGATTAGTTGAAAGGAAACATCATGAAGAAATGTATTGTAGCACTGGGTGCCCTTCTGCTGGTTGCCGGCACCTCTTATGCGTCCACCGTCAGCGAAAACTGCGGTTGCGGCCTCGGCAAAGAACTCATCGGCGAAAAAACCGGCCTTGCCTGGAACGTCCTCGGCACCTCCCTCAACGGGACCAGCGGGAACCAGACCTTCGGCATCTCCTCCGGGACCCTGGGTTGTGACAAGCCCGAGAGCTTCGTCAGCAACGAGCGCATGGACGCTTTTGTGGCCGACAACATGGACAGCCTGGCTGTTGACATCGCCTCCGGCAACGGCGAGAGCCTCGACGCCCTGATGGAAATTGCCCAGGTATCCGGTTCTGAAAAGGCCGCTGCATGCCAGGCCCTCCAGGCAAACTTCGACACCATCTACCCCACCGTCGACGTTGAGCACGCTGCTGTGTCTCAGTCCATCCGAGGCGTTCTTGCTCAGATCTAGCACAACATCCGCATGGAATTGCCCCCGCCTTTCGGCATGGTATTGCCGCCTGGCGGGGGCTTTTTTGCTGCTTTTTATCGCCCTGGCCCCGGCCCCGCTGTTCGCCGAATCCCCGGACGCAGGCACGGAGGAACTCGTGCGCGTCGCCCGCGAACGAAAGCTCTCCGAGAACCCGTACTGGCGGACCCTGCTCCACTGCCCCGTGGGCCTGACCCCGTACCGGAGCTATATAGACGACCCCGCCTTCTTCCTGGCAAAGACGGGCAAGACCGATGCCGACGCAGAGCTCACCGCCCTGATCCGCACGTTTTTCACGGGCGAGGCCCCCGACGACGTCCCCCTGTGCCGCTTCATCGCCCGATACACCTGGGTATACGACCAGCTGTCCGATGTCCTGGACACCCCGCCCCTGGTGTGTGAGGAGGCCGCAAGGCTCCGACCCTCATCGGCCACCCTGATCTTTCCCACCTATCATCTCAACAACCCGGCCTCCATGTTCGGTCACACCTTTTTGACCATTGAGACCGACTACCAGGCACCGGTGCTGGCCGACGCCGTGAACTACGCGGCCCTGCCCGACAGCCAGAACCCCATCACCTACATGTTCAAGGGCATCGTCGGCTCCTTCAAGGGGTATTATGCCATCCTCCCCTATTACAAAAAAATCCAGGAGTACGGGGACATGGCGCAGCGGGACATCTGGGAGTACCCCCTGACCCTCACCCCGGAAGAGACCCGGCGCATGGTCCTTCATATCCTCGAGCTGAAGGAGAGCTACAGCTACTACTATTTCTTTGACAAAAACTGCTCCTACATGCTCCAGTTCCTGCTGGAGACGGCCCGGCCCGGTCTCTCCCTCACCCATGAAAAAGGGCTCACCGTCATCCCCATCGACACCATCAAGGCCATGCAGAAAGCGGGCCTCATCTCCGAAGCCAGGTACCGCCCTTCCCTGGGAAGCCGCATCCAGGCCGGTGTACGGCGCCTCTCCAAAGACGAGGTAGGCCTCGCACAAGACCTCAGCGACGGCACCCTGCCCCCGGCGGACTTTCTCGCCATGGAGCTTCCCGATCGCACCAAACGTGTCACCCTGGACCTGGTCACCGACGTCACGCGCTACAGACGCGCCAAGAAAAAGCTCTCCCAGGAGGAGTTCAGGCCCCGGTTCCTGGGGACCCTTAAGGCACGCAAGACCCTGGGCAAGGGAAGCCCCGAAGAAAAGGCCGTGCCCGCCCCTCCCGAGCCCACCACGGGCCATGATGCGTCACGTGTCTCCGCCACCTTCGGGGTCCGCGACGGGGACAGCTTCGAAGAGCTCGCCTTTACCCCGGCCTTCACCAACCTGCTCACCACCGACTACACCCGGCGCGAAGGCGTCCAGATCGAATTTTTGCACACCCGGGTCCGCTACGACAACGAGGACAAGGAGCTGGATCTGGAGGCCTTCACCGTTCTGGACATCCTCTCCCTGTCCCCCCGAAATGCCTTTATCCGGCCACTCTCCTGGACGTTCCACGCCGGGTACGAAAAACGGATGACCGAAACCGGAGACATGAAAGGCGCCTACTCCCTGCGTGCCGCAACGGGATTGAGCTGGAACCTCTCGGACGAGAGCCTCTTTTTCATCCTGCCCGAAGCCGAACTCCTCGCCTCCAAAGGCCTGGACAAAGGGGCCTCCGTGGGGCCCGGGCTCCGGACGGGGCTCCTCTTCTCCCCCACGGACCGATGGCGGATGCTTCTTTCCGGCAACATCACCCGGCGCATGCCCGACGACACCACCGAAACCCACGCGGCCTTTGAAACCAACTTCACGGTAAACCGCAACAACCGCATCGGGCTCTCGGTCTCCCGCACCGACGTCGAGAGCCAGCACGCCTGGGAGACCAGCCTCTCCTGGCATCGTTATTTTTAGAATAGAAGGGTAAGTTGCCCCCGGCAAGGCCGCCGGAGGCAACTGAACAGTGGCGCCACCTTGAAACCACCGGCCGTCACCCGGCGTCAACACCGGCAACACATTGCGGTCCTTCCGGCTTCCATGGTAAAAGCCAAATTTAACCACTTGCCATCCATCCATTCACCCCACACCGGTGCGCCCATGAAACCACACCCCCATCGCCGTCCCAAGCCAGCGTGGCTCCTTGCCCTCTACAGGCAAAACGACCGCTATCAGCTCCACCCCATTGCCGTGCACATCCCCAACGGCATGGTGCCGGTGGCCGGAATATTTATGGCCGCAGGCTGCCTCTTTCATATCCAGGCCCTTGTCTTTGCGGCCTACGTGAACCTGGTTGTCATTGCCCTGTCCATGCCGGGGGTCATCCTCACCGGCATCGCTTCGTGGCAGCACCGGTACAAGGGTGCCACCACCGCCCTGTTCCGCACAAAGCTGGTCTGCAGCGCCCTGGTCCTTGCAGGTGCTGTCCTGATCCTTCTCCTCCAAGCCCTGTACCCGGTGAACGTTCACCGGCTCACCGGTTCGGCAAAAGCCCTTGTGGCGGCCTACCTCCTCCTGTTGGTTCCCACCATCCGTGCGGGTTCCCTGGGCGGCAAGCTGGTCTTCGGCGGCCGAAAGCAGATATAAAAAAAGGGGGAACGCGCGTGGACGCGCATCCCCCCAAAATTCACGCGGCCCCATGCGGGCCGTCACCTGCCGCCTTACAGGGACGAGAACATGGACACCTTGGGCTTGACTTCCACGGTCTGCATTTTGGCCAGCCCGTCGGCCAACGCCTTCTGAATCCGCTTCTCGCTCCAGGGATTTCGCAGGAACGAGAGGGTGGTAAACCCTTCGGCCTTGGCCTGGAACACGGCATCCCCCTTCTGGTCCAGGATCTGAATCCCCAGAACGACCCGATAACGTTTGAAGAAAAGGTACTGGTCCTGATCCTCGATCTTGAGGTTGGCAGACAGGAACGCCTCCTTCCTGTTTTTGCCCTTGAGCTCGTTGACCACCTTTTTGCGCAGGGAGGTCCCGGCCATGATGTGGTGGAACTCACGGTTGGAGGTGGCCGGGTGGACCCACTCACAGGTGAGGCTTGAAAGCAGGGCGTCCACCTGGCTGTTTCCGGTCTTGTAATCCTTGATGCGATCGAGTTTTTTTGCCCTGCGCTTGTCGGTTCTGAGGTCAAAACCGAAAGGCTCAAGGGCCTTTCTCATCTCCTTGTACGTATCCATCCCCAGGCTGCCAAAGGAGTCTCCCCCGGCCACCTGCTTGGCCAGATCGATGACATCGGCACCGCCGTCGCTGGTCACCTTGTAGTGCCCCACAAGAACGGGAACATGTTTTTTATCCATCCAGTCCGCGTCCTTCTGGACCCAGGTGGATGCGCAGCCTGTCAGCATCGTGCCTGCCACCAGTACCGTGGCCATGGCCTTCCATCTTCTACAGCCGTTTCTCACAACAAACCTCCGAAATCCCATAAATAAGGCATTCATCTACGGCCCTTTCCCACCCGAGGGCCCTTCACGAAAAAACGTTCCCCGGCCGCCTGGCGCCCCGTTTCTCCTGGGTAAGCCGAGGTATGGCCACAGGCCAATCTTCTGCCGGGGGTAACATCACCCCGCCGGATATATACATGCGGTTCTTCAGTAAAAAAAGTTAAAAGAAGGCCAAAAAAAGTACTTATAGGCACGGCAAAGCCCCTTGATTGACGATTGACTCGACACTTCTTTTTGTCATATAAGCTATGATTATTTTGCTAAAAAGATGACGCAAAGAATCATTTCAGGCAGGTACACTGTGCGCCGTCCCAAAACATGAGTCATGAAGGAACAATGCATTACTCCAATCACACCGTCTCCTCGACACAGGAGGATTATGGTGGTGAATGATCTGAAGTAAGAATCGGACAAAGCGGTTTTCATGAATATACTTGTTGTCGAAGACGAACAGACGGATTTTATCCTCATCAAACACGCCATTGAGCAACTGGGCGCATCGTACACCGTCCTGCACGCCGAAGGGTGCAGGGAGGCTGTCCAAACCATCCACGAAACCCCTGTTTCCCTGGCCCTGGTGGATATTCTCCTGCCGGACGGAGACGGCCACAAGATCACGACTCACCTGCAGAGCCACAACATCCCCTTTGTCATGGTCAGCAGCAAGTCCCTGCCCGAATCCGTGGTGCGCTCCCTGAAATCGGGGGCCGAAGACTACATCCGTAAGCCCTTTGACATCGCGGAACTGGCGGCACGCCTGGAGTGTGTCCTGAGGCGCACCCCGGAGCCCACCGCCACCACGGACGATGAGGCGCTCCCCGGTGCCGCCGCCCTCGACATCGACTTCACCCCCATCGAACACCGGCTCCTTCACCGCCTCCGCCTGCGGTTCGACACCTATGTCCCCTCGGACGAGCTCATCGAAGCGGTCTGGGGAACCGCAGGCCTGGAGACCTCCAAAGGGGCTCTGAGGACCTACATCTCCCACATCCGGAAGAAACTCACCCAGGCAGGCATCCCCCTTGCCATTGTGAGCAAATGGGGGCGGGGATACAGGCTCTCCCATACCGACGGCTCCGACGCATGACCCGCACCGGGCAAGGCGCCCCCGGGACGGCCCCATGAAACTCTCCCTGAAAGTCATCAGCATCTTTTTTATCAGCGTGCTATCCGCCCTGATGGTCATGGCGGTCATCGGCATCAACATCTCCATCAGGCAGTCCACCCGCAATCTCAAAGAGGCGGCCAACATCGCCCTGACCTCCATTGCCACCACCCTTTCCGAAGACATCGGCACGGGGTTTTCCCATGTGAAGGAGATCGCCGAACACCCAACCGTGGCTGCCCTGCTCACCACTCCGAAGGCCCACAGGAGCGAGGCACTGCTCCAGGAGGTCCGAGACCTGTGCCACCACTACCGGCAATTCAATTCACGCTTCAAGTATGTTTACCTCGGCACCCGGGACGGGAGCCTCATCGTGGACAGGGAAATTTCCCTGCCCCAAGGCTACACCCCCATTGTCCGGCCCTGGTACACCGGGGCCCTTGAAAAACCGGGAACCCCCTTCATCAACGACCTGTACAACAGCGTACCCGACGGGCTGGAGATCACCTCCATCTCCCTGGCCGTCAAAGGCCCATCCGGAGAAATCGCAGGGGTGGTGGGGGTGGACTTCCTGTTCTCCCGATACCATACCATCATGCAGAACCTGGCCTTTGAATCCGGGTTTATCGTCATCACCCACAACAACGCCTCCCTCATCGCCCACTCCCAGGACCCTGCCGCCGGCTATACCAGCCTCTCCACCCCGGAGAACAGAGACCTTGCCCGGGCCAACACCGCCGTGAACGGGGAGACCGTCATCATCCACGGCAAACGGTACACCGCCTACACACGGAAGATGGACCGGTACGACCTGAAGATCCTCACCTTTGTCTCGGAAGCCACCCTCCAGGATATCCGAAAAAGCTACATCCTCCTGTACACCCTCACCGCCGGGGTGATCCTTCTCATCGTGGGCATCACCGGGTCCCGCCTGGCACGGAACACCCTGGCCGTGGAACAGGCATCCATCCGGGCCAAGCAGGACTTTTTCAAAAACATGAACCACGAGATCCGAACGCCCTTGAACGCGGTGGTGGGGTTCATCGATCTCCTCAGTGAAACGCCCCTGGACCGGAAACAGAAAACCTACGTAAACCACACGCGTACGGCTTCCAAGCACCTGGCCGGCATTGTCAACGATGTCCTGGATATCTCCAGCATCCAGGCGGGAAAATACCGCATCGTGGATCAGCCTTATCTCTTCCACGACCTCATCGGCCATATCGTGGCCCTGGTGGAACAGACCTTAAGGGGAAAAGACGTTCGTCTCCACGTTTCCGCCTCATCGGAGATCCCCCACGCCATGAAGGGGGACAGCATGCGCCTGAAACAGGTGCTCTTCAATATCCTTCAGAACGCCGTCAAATTCACGGACAGCGGCATCATCTCCCTGCGTATCGGGTGCAAGGCGCAGGAGGACCGGATCTGCCTGGAGTTCACCATCACCGATACCGGATCGGGCATCGCCCCGGAGAACCTGCCCCATATTTTCGATGAGTTCACCCAGTTTGCCGAAACCAACGTCCAGGGAACCGGCCTGGGCCTTACCCTCACCCGCAAACTGGTGGAACGCATGGGGGGAAGCATCTCCTGCACCAGCAAGCCCGGCAAAGGGACGCGCTTCACCTTTTTCGTGGTTCAAAAGGCCGTGCAGAGTTCTGGGGTGCACCCGGACAACCGCCCGGACGTCCCTGCCGTTGCCCCCCTTTCCCAGAACTCTGTCCATGATTTCACGGCCCCGGGGGTATCGGTCCTCCTGGTGGAAGACGATCCCCTGAGCCGCACCATGGTCTCCGAGCTCCTGAAAGGGCACCGCATGGAGGTCCGCACCGCCGAGACCGGCAGGGCCTTCCTGGACACCATGACCTCGGGCCGCACCTTCGACCTTGTCATCACCGACATGAAGCTCCCGGACCTCAACGGCCGCTCCGTCGTGAGGCGTTTGAGGTCCCATGTCCCGTCCCTTGCCCTGCCCCCTGTCATCGCCTTCAGCGCCGTTGACACAGAAGAGAACCTGAAGCAGATCCTATCGAAAACCCATCGACATCGTTACCTTTCGTAAGACGCTGCTGGCATGGATCCCCCGTGAACGCGTCGTCACCGGTGCCCCCCGGCCCAAGGCACCTGCCCCCCTTCTTGCCGGGGAGACATGCCGGGAAAAATACGGCACCGGGCTCTATGTGAAACTGCTGCGCGTTTTTCTGGAGGATCATCGGAAGGGCATACGGATCATGGAGACCATGGTCAGGGAGGAACGATTCTCCGATCTCGAGGTCAGGGTCCATCGATTCAAGGGCGCCCTCCTGAACATCGGCGCCCCGAAGACGGCGGCCATGGCGGAATCCCTGGAGCACAGGCTCGAGGCCGGGGAAGCCATCGGGATCGATGAGCTGGCCCCCCTGGCCGGGGAGACGGCCAGAGTCATGAAGGAGGCCCGCTGCCTCCTGGCCGCCTTGGAAAGAGAAGCGGAAACGTAACCAGAACAAGCCTGCCTTCCATGGTTAAAGTCGAATGAACCACAGGACCAAGAGAGCTCAGCAAAAGCAATAACGATGCCTCCGGCGGCGAGGGTGGCGAGGCCACTTAGGCAAAACACCTCGAAAGCAGGTTGCGAATGCGCTTTCCCCTTCGTTCCTCAGGGAAAATAACATTCGCTGTTGTTTCAGATGAAACTGAATCTGTTTATTGAGCCCGTCGTTATGAGATCCGGCAAAAATTTTACCCCGGCAGGGCCGCCGGGGGCCTGCTTGTTTCACCCACGCTGCCCACAGAAGGCAAGCTGGCGAACACCGGTCACCCCCGCGCCAGTATCGCGTCCAGGCGGCGGACCGCACAGGCCACCAGCTCCTGCACCCGCCCTGCGGCCCGGATCGCCGCTTTGCCCTCGGGGGTGGAGGGGTCAACCCCGCCGTTGAGGGCTTGGCAGGCCAGGGCTCCATGGTCGGCCACAAACCCGTTTCGAAAGGTGTCCACCAGCCCCCTAACCCGATCCCGAGCCCCGGGCTCCGCGATGGTTTCGGGACCTGCCGCCAGGCCGATCACCAGGCAGGCCGAGGTCATCACCCCGCAGGTCCCGCCTCCGGCCCCCATGCCCCCGGCAAGGCCCGACGCCAGCTTCAGGGCACAGGCATGCCCCAGCCCCATCTCCTTTGCATAGGTGAGCAAAAGGGCCTCGGAACAGGAGTACCCGGCCTGAAGAAAATCCGTGGCAACGGCCACGCGCGTTGATGTGGTCATGTATCCCCCTTATGGTATGTCAATTCTTATGCACAGACGGCCTGGCCCCCGAAACGAGTCCCGGACCATGCCCTCAACCCTGCACCACGACGGGTGCACCTGTATTGGACAAATGCGACTTTTTCCAGGGAGGTCAGGCCATGCACTGTGAAGGGGAGTAATCGGCCAGGCTGAGGCACTCGCGGATCAGGTGGGACTGGTCAAAAAAACCGCACCGGGCGGCCACGTCGGCGGCATGGGAGGTGGAGAGGTGCCCCAGGGCACGGGAGAGACGAAACATGCGGGCAAGGTGCTTCGGAGTCACCCCGATGCGCTCATCAAAGAGTCGCTCCAGATGGCGCCGACTCACCCCGCACCGGGCGGCCAGATCCTCCATGCCCATGCGCGCCGCCCTCGACGGCAGATCGGGCAGGCCGGCCGTTGCCACCAGCCCGGGCGTAGGATAAAAAGGCGTTCCTGCGCGCCTCAAAAAAGGCATTGAACCCATGCGCGTAGACCTCCGGCGCATCGCCCCTGTTCCGGGCCACCGCCTCCACGCCCAGGCCCTTGAGTTCCCAGAGTTCGTCAAGAACCACGCACTGCCCGGCAAACTCCATCTGGGGCATGGAGAGAAAGGGGAAGACCCCGCAGGGACAAAACCGAACGCAAAAAAGCCTCAGGTCGCCGTCTGACCCAAGCCCCACCCGACGCGACATGCCCCCCAGAAGAAAAGAAGAGGACACCGTAAAGGGAGCGCGCCCCTGAACGCTTACGGACACGGGATCCCCCAGGTTGAACACCAGGGCCACCCCGCCGAAGAGCTCAAGGGCGGCCTCGCCTTTCAGGTGGCGATACGAAGAAATAAAAGGTGCGAACTCCGGAGGGGGGTCGATGACGGCCATGGGCACCTCAACGGGACACGCTGTTTTTCAAGCGCTCCACGCGCTTCCGGTTGACGCCGAAGTCGCTGTACCCCGTGCGGGAAGCCGATCGGAAATGGATGGTGCGGCTGGCCTCGTCGATATGCACCTCCAGGTCATCCACAAACCGGAAAAGGGCGGAGCGGACCTCGGCATGGAGGTAGGTGTCGGTGCGGGTCACCAGGGTGATGCGGGGGGTCTTCTCAAGGACCGAAACAATGCGCGCCATGGCCTCGGCAGGGGAAACCGTTAGTGGCAGGGGAGCAATCCCATGGGTGTCGTCGTCGGCCTGGGAGGAGACGCAGTTGGGCGAATCCGGGCAGGGGGACAGCCTGCCCTCCATGACGCCCAGGTTATCGGGCTTTTTCCCGGTAAAAAGCGAGCACCCTGAAAAGAGACAAAGGGCAACGGCGCCAAACACAAGGGCCTTGATGGTCATGGGAAACCTCCTGGTATGGGGTAGGGATGGCGATACGACACGTAAGCGTAACCCGGGTGAAACGATACAAGCACCAAAAAACTGCCTCCGGCGGCCCTGCCGGGGGCCAAACGTTTGAAAAGTTTGACAAACAGATTTTATCCAATTTCTCCGAAGCCTTCGCGAATGTCCTCGTCCTGAGGAACAGAGGGCAAGGAGCATCGCAACTGTGGGTCCGGGGATCATCCCTAGCAGCAGGAGGCACGCTTTTGAACCGACTTTAGCCATAGAAGGCAAGCTGAATCGTTACAACCTGTCAAAAAAGCGGCTCTGCCGGGCCTATCCGGGCTATTTGCGAACAAACAGAAACATGTCTGTGGTGATGCTCCCGTCCGGCTCCGGGTAATCGCTCAGATGGGTTTCCTCCACGGCAAGGTGATTCTCAGCAAGCCAGCCCTTCACCGCCTCGGGGTCGTGGTAGGTAAAATGAAGCTTGCGGCCCCCGGAAAAACCGGCGGTCTCGTACCCGTCTTTTTTCCCCACCATGAAACTCAGGTAGAGAGCGCCCCCGGGCGCCAGGCAAGAGGCAACCTCCTTGATAACGCCCCGGGCCTCTTCAGGCGAGATATGCACGATGCAAAACGAGGCAATGACCACATCAAAGGTGCCGAGCCCTGAGAGGTCCCGGATGTCCCCCACCCGAAAGCAAAAATCCCCCGACGGCATATGGGCTTTGGCCAGACTCACCATCTCGGCCGAGAGGTCGATGCCGGTGACGGACGCCTTTCTCTCGGTCATCAGCACGGCGTTGTTCCCCGGGCCGCAGCCGATGTCCAGCACAGCTGCCCCTTCCGGCACATAGCTGTCGCGAAAACGGATCATCATCTCCCGGTACGGAGCGTAATCCATGAACTTATCCGCGTAGGCAGCCGCGGAGTCATCGTAGGTGGAAATGGTGGTCTTGAGGCGAGATGTCATAACGGTCTCCGGGCTAAGGGCTAAGCGGCCAGGGCTAAGGGCTAAGGGCTAAAATAGCCGAATACATTCAGGTATCAACTCAAAAAACGAAACGTCAACACGAAAACCAACGTTTGTTTTACTTATGCCTGCGGGGGCTGAATGTTTAAAAAGTTGTAACTATTCAGCTTGCCTCCGGCGGGTCGCTTTTTTGAAAAAAAGCTCCGCAAAAAACTTTTCGGTAGAAAGGTCAGAACAGTCAGAATCACTGAAATTCATGGCAAAGCTGTCAAAGCCTGTTTGTCAAACTTTTCAAAAGTTTGGCCCCCGGCAGGGCCGCCGGAGGCAAACATAAGCTGAATAGTTACAAAAAGTTTAACACACAGCCTTAAACATTCGTCTTAAGTGAATTCCGGTTTAAATGCGGATGTGATTTGACCCGAGGACGAGGGGCAAAACGCATCCGCAACCTGCTTTCAAGGTGGCACACCTTGCCGCCGGAGGCAGCTTTTTAGCGGCACGGAACCGTAACCTTAGATATTACGCAATGGCTTTCACAGCCTCGGCAAAGGCCTGAATCTCGTTCTCCGTGGTGGCAAAGGAGGCCATGAGACGGACCTCGTTTGTCTGGTTGTTCCAGACATGGAAATGAAACCGCTGCTGGAGAGTCTCGATCATGTCAGCCGGCAAAACGGCAAAGACGGCATTGGCGTCCACGGGCTGGGTAATGGTCACTCCGGGGGCTCCCTTTAGGCCGTCTCAATTTTCGTGCCATGGCATTGGCGTGGAGAGCGTTGCGTCTCCAGAGGCCGTCCTTTAAAAACGCCTCGAACTGGGACCCCACAAAGCGCATCTTGGACACAAGCTGCATGCCCTGCATGCGGCTGTACTGAAAGGCCTCGTCAAACTCCGGGGTAAAAAAGACAACGGCTTCACCGAACATCATGCCGTTTTTGGTGCCGCCGAAGGAGAGGAAGTCCACCCCGGCGTCTTTGGTAAAGGCTGGGAAATCGAGGCCCAGGGAAGCGGCGGCGTTGGAGATGCGGGAGCCGTCCATGTGGACCAGGAGCCCGTTCTCATGGGCGTACTCGCAGATGGTTTTGATCTCATCCACGGAGTAGACCGTGCCGTACTCCGTGGTCTGGGTGATGGAGACCACCTTAGGTTGAACCCTGTGGTAGTCCGGCTCCCGCTCCACCCAGGGCCGTAGCCCTTCCACGGTGAGCTTGCCCTGCTCCGAGGGCACCGTGATGAACTTGCTGCCGGTGAACCGCTCCGGCGCGCCGCATTCGTCCATGTGGAGATGGGCGCAGTCTGAGATAAGCACAGCCTCAAAGGACCGGGTCACGGCGTCGATGGAAAGGATATTGGCGGCGGTGCCGGTCATCACCAAAAAGGCGGAGGCCTCTTTGCCAAAAACCTTTTTGAACCGTTCTGCTGCCACGGCCGTCCAGGGGTCTGTGCCATAGGCACCGGCCGTGCCTGCGGCAGCGGCCGCAACCGCTGATACAATCTCTGGGTGAGCCCCTGCATGGTTGTCACTGGCCAGGCTGATCATCTCGTCTTGCATCTACATCTCCTTCCATACATCAACACGTCCCGGTGCTATCACACCGACATTTCAAGTTCATTGGAAGAAAAAAGGTACCCCCCGGAACACCCGTTGTCAATGGGACAAAAGCCAGGCAGCAGGGTCAACGCATTTACACATTCAGTTGCCTCCGGCGGGTCGCTTTTTGAAAAAAGCTCCGCAAAAACGTTCCGGTAATAAATAAAACCTGT
The DNA here is from genome assembly GCF_056829965.1 of Desulfoluna sp. CYM3A. Taxonomy (NCBI): domain Bacteria; kingdom Pseudomonadati; phylum Thermodesulfobacteriota; class Desulfobacteria; order Desulfobacterales; family Desulfolunaceae; genus Desulfoluna; species Desulfoluna sp. CYM3A. The sequence goes on along the minus strand of NZ_CP186556.1, from coordinate 6,022,417 downwards.
TTGTCAAACGTTTCAAACGTTTGGCCCCCCGGCAGGGCCGCCGGAGGCAAAAATCTACATGCGTTAACCCTGAGCCAGGTAGCACAAAGCATGCTCACCGTAGGGGACTCTGACCGGACAAGGCCTTTGAAGCACTCCGGTACGGAAAACGCCCCCATGGAGACAACACCCAGGACCCGCCATCTTGCATGGGGCCGTGTTTTTCCTGCGCGCCCGGACACCGGACTCCGTTGTGTGAACCCATACCCGCTCTCCTTTTCTGGTTCATATTGTCAATTTAAAAACATGACCCCATGTTCACCCCTGTTTGACAGCATCCCCCCGGGTGTGGGAATAATCGGCAGGTCCATTCACTACCCGCAAAGGAAAAAGAGCGCACATGAAGCCAGGGGACGCAGCAAGCAAGAAAGCCTGGATACAGACAAAAGACAAGATCCTCAAGTCCGCCGAGCGCCTTTTTTCGGATAAAGGCTTCCACAAGACCAACACCAAGGCCATCGCCGCCGAAGCCGGGGTGGCCACCGGAAGTGTCTATGCGTACTTCAAGGACAAAAAGAGCGTCTTCCTTGAAATTTACGGCACCGGCGCGCCGGGCATCGAACAGGATCGGTCCTGCCTCAATGCCTCTTGCCGACATGGTTACGAGGTACGCTTTTCGATGAGGTGGGTCCCCCTGTCACATGACGCCTCTGGGCCACAGACGATAAGCCCGCTGGGAAACAGGGCATTCGGCGTCCGTTTTTTTCCATTGTGTGTTGACATAGAGTCACCCAAACCATATATTGCCATATAACGATATATCAACCATCAGGGAGAACCCGATGAAACCGTTTATCAAAGTGATGAAAGCCCTGTCCGACCCCAGCCGGGTGAAGATCGTCAAGGCTCTGCAACATCGGTCTCTTTGCGTTTGCGAACTGAAAGAAGCCCTGGGCCTGGCCCAGTCCACGGTGAGCAAGCACCTCAAGGTCCTGGAAGAGGCCGAATTGGTGAGCTTTGAAAAGGATGGGCTCTGGGTCAATTTTCAGCTGAACCGCCAGCCGGGAAACACCTATGCCGTGGCCATGCTGGACCAGGTGAGCGACTGGCTCGAAGCCGATGCGGACATCCGGGAGATGCTGGACAGGCTCCCGGACATTGATCGGGAGTTCATCACCCGGGGCTGAGGAGTCTGCCAAATACCCATGAGTGAGTGGGGAGGGCACCGGCCCTCCCGACGATGATGGCAGCACACCGCTTCGTTATGCTGAAAGGACCTGTTTTACCCCTTGGGGCATGACAGGTTCATTCCTCCCAAAGCCCGGGGTTTTATACCGGCTCTGCGGTTTCCCGCGGGGCGGAATGGCACCAATTACATCGCCAAATGGCAATACATAGAATTATAAACCCGGCGGTCACACACGCTTCGCGTCCCTGAATTCACGGATCACCCGAGCTTAGCGTCCCCGCCACCATGGATGTCTGTTATGAAAGAACGCACCAAATTCATCTGGATCGCCGGCCTCTACCTCGCCGCCTACCTCATGCCCTGGGGCTCCCCCACCATTCGCCAGGCAGGCCTGGAGGCTTTCATGATGCTGCAGGAGTACGCCCGGCAGCACGTCCTCACCTGCCTGGTCCCGGCCTTTTTCATTGCCGGGGCCATCAGCGTCTTTGTCTCCCAGGCCTCGGTCCTGAAATACTTCGGCGCCCAGGCCAGAAAGGTTCTCGCTTATTCCGTGGCCTCTGTCTCCGGGGCCATCCTGGCGGTCTGCTCCTGCACGGTCCTGCCCCTGTTCGCCGGAATCTACGCCCGGGGGGCGGGCATCGGTCCGGCCACGGCCTTTCTCTACTCCGGGCCAGCCATCAACGTGCTGGCCATCATCCTCACGGGCCGGATCCTCGGATGGCAGATGGGCCTTGCCCGGGCCATCGGGGCCATCTGCTTTGCCCTGGTGGTGGGGGCCCCCCACGGCCTTTTCTTCCCAGCCACCGGCCCCATGCACCTTCCCGATGAAGAGGAGAACCGAAGCCTTGCCCAGAACGGAATCGTCATGGCTGTCATGGTGCTCATCCTCGTCTTTGCAGCCTTTGCCAAACCGGGCCCCGACGAAGGGGTTGTGTGGCAGACCCTTTTCGGGGTCAAATGGTACCTGACAGGGGGCCTTCTGCTTCTCCTGGCCTGGCTGCTGAAAGCCTGGTTCGACGCCGAGGAACGCACCGACTGGGTGGAATCCTCCTGGGGTTTCATGAAGCAGATCTTTCCCATGCTGGCCATCGGGGTCCTGGCCGCCGGATTCCTCCTGGGGCGCCCCGGCCACCCGGCCCTCATCCCCGAGGCGTGGATTTCGGCCCTGGTGGGCGGGAACTCCTTTTCCGCGAACCTGTTCGCCTCCCTCTCCGGCGCCCTCATGTATTTTGCCACCCTGACGGAGATCCCCATCCTCCAGGGGCTCATGGGAGCCGGCATGGGCAAGGGCCCGGCCCTGGCCCTCCTGCTTGCGGGACCGGCCCTCTCCCTGCCCAACATGATCGTCATCAGCGGCGTCATGGGCGTAAAGAAAACATCCGTCTTCGTAGCCATCGTGGTGGTGATGTCCACCCTCGCCGGCATGATCTACGGAGCCATCTGACACGTGCAAATCAATAAAAGGAAAAAACCATGATCATCAAAGTCCTCGGTCCCGGGTGCACCAAGTGCAACAAAACAGAAGCCATCGTCAAGGAAGCCGTTGCCGAAGCAGGCGTTGACGCCACTGTGGAAAAGGTCACCGACCTTCTGGCCATCGGGTCCTACGGCGTGTTCGGCACCCCGGCGGTGGTGGTGAACGAAGAGGTGAAAAGCGTGGGCAAGGTGCCCAAGAAAAAGGATGTCATCAAATGGCTCACGGCCTGATTCAGTGGCCTTGCTGCATACCTCGTCACCTGCGACCGAACCAACCGTCCGGTACTCTCGCCGCCGGTGACGAGGGGAAGACCTGTCCACACCCGCTCTGAACCACTCATCCCATGGGAGAAAACCATGAAACGACTGATTCTCGTATCAACCGCCCTGCTGTGCCTTGCCGCAACCCCGGCCCTTGCCGACACCACGCCCGCCACCGAAGTCCCGGCCAAAGGCATGGTCACCATGCTTGACCTGGGTGCCCATAAGTGCGTCCCCTGCAAAATGATGGCGCCCATCCTCGATGAACTTCAAAAGGAGTATGAAGGAAGGGCCGCCATCGTCTTCATTGATGTGTGGAAACACAAAGATGTGGCGAAAAAGTACGGTATCCGGGCCATTCCCACCCAGATTTTCTACGACAAAAGCGGAAACGAAGTGAAACGACACGTGGGGTTCATGGACAAAAAAAGCATTGAGGCGGAGTTGAAGAGCCTCGGTGTTCAGTAAACCGCGAGCCACCGCCTGCACGCCGCAGGCAAGGATGTTCAACGCAGTTTAACCATGAAAGGTAAAGCCCCCTGATGCTCTACGACCTTCTCACCACCGTCAACACCTGGATGGCCGGCACCTTCGGGCTGGCCCTTTTCGGCTGCTTTCTCTGGGGCATGATCAGTGTCATCCTCTCCCCCTGCCACATGGCCTCCATTCCCCTGATCATGGGGTACGTGGCTGGCCAGGAAAAAGCACTCCAGGCCCGGAGCGCAGCCCGATACGCCGTGGTCTTTACCCTGGGACTCTTCATCACCATCGCCCTTCTGGGCATCGCCTGCACCCTTCTGGGCCGCATGCTGGGGGACGTCAGCCCCTACTGGACCCTGCTCATGGGCGGCATCCTCATCTGGGTGGCCCTGGACATGCTCGGAGTGGAAGCCTGCGCCATGTCCGGCGGAGCCCTCTCAAAACTCCAGGTCCGGGGGCTCTTCGGGGCCTTTGTCCTGGGCCTTGCCTACGGTATTCTCTCCGGTTCCTGCACCTTCGGGTTCATGGCACCCATCCTGGCCGTCATCACCATCCAGGAAAAAATCGCCGCAGGGATCCTCCTCGTGGTCGCCTTCGGCATCGGCCACTGCGTCCCCATTGCCGTGGCGGGCTCCAGCACCGCCCTGATCCGTCGCCTCCTCACAAGCCAAAGCTTCCAGAGCGGAAGCCTGTGGTTCAAAAAAGGAGCAGGGGTCATCGTGGGGGGCCTGGGGTGCTATTTCATTGTGAGACCGTTTATTTAAGTTAAAACCATGAAAAAGCCTGCCTCCGGCGGCCAGGGGATAATCCCCTGAACCCAGGTTGCGGATGCTCCCCCTCGTTCCTCGGGGTGAAAGCATCCGCGAAGATGTTCACAAAATGCCCCCAAACCTGTTTGTCAACCGATCTAATCGGCAATGTTTGGCCCCCGGCAGGGCCGCCGGAGGCACAATCTCATTAAACAAAAAATCCCCTCCGCCGGAAACAGGGCGGAGGGGATTTCTCATAGGGGAGACTGTATGTGGGAGCGTATCTTACAGCCTCAACCCACCGTTCACCGAGAGACAATGCCCCGTGATAAAGGAGGCCTCATCCGACGCCAGGAAGAGGCAGGCGCTGGCGATCTCTTCGGGCTCACCAAGACGGCCCAGCATGGTCTTCCGGCGAATGGGGTCCAGCACTTTATCGGGAACGGTCTTCATCATCTCGGTATTGATGTATCCCGGCGCCAGGGAGTTCACCCGTACGTTGGCGCCTTTTCGGGCAAACTCTTTGGCCCAGCTTTTGGCCATGGCGATGACGCCCGCTTTTGTGGCGGCGTAATTCGTCTGACCGACGTTGCCGTACTCGCCCACCACCGATGAAATGTTCACGATGGAGCCTGTGCCCTGGTCGATCATCAGGGGTCCCACCAGCTGGGTGAGGTTAAAGACCCCTTTCAGGTTGACGTCACACACCAGGTCCCACATCTCTTCCGTCATCTTCTGAAGCAGGGCGTCCCGTGTGATACCGGCGTTGTTGATGAGCACATCGACCTTGCCGAATGTCCCCACGATGTCCTCCACAAAGGCTTTGAGGCCTTCCCGGTCGGTGACGTTGCAGGTGTATCCGAAGACGCCTTCGCAGTCGTAGTCGGGCTTGGTCATGTCCACCGCGATGACGGTGGCGCCTTCTCTTGCAAAGGTTTCTGCAATGACGCGGCCGATGCCTTGTGCGCCACCGGTGACGATGGCTGTTTTTCCACTCAATCTCATATCAACCTCCACGTGGGTTACTTGGATGGTGTGTCCAGGGTCAATCCCATGAGTCCCGGCTGAAAAATGGCCGGGTTCATGGTTTTCAGGGGCTCGGCAATGGCGGGTTTGAACCCCATGTGCCGCAGAATATCTTTTTCAAGGTCCATGCCCGGGGCGATCTCCGTTAAGGTGAGCCCCTCTGCCGTCAGTTCAAACACGGCCCGTTCGGTGACGTAGACCACCTTCTGGCCCATGCGGTGGGCATACTCACCCGAGAAGGTGACCTGTTCCACCGCCTCCAGAAACTTGCTGCCACGCCCCTCCTCCTCAATGATCAGCTTTCCATCGGCCACAGAGGTCTTCAAGCCGCCCACGGTGAAGGTGCCGCAATAGACCACTTTGCCGGCATTCTGGGAAATGTTGATAAAGCCTCCGCAGCCGGCTACTTTCGTTCCGAACCGCGAAACATTCACATCCCCTTTGCCATCGCACTGGGCCAGGCCGAGAAAGGCCACATCCAGGCCACCGCCGTCGTAAAAATCAAACTGCGCCGGTTGATCGATAATGGCCGATGGGTTGATGGCGGCCCCAAAGCTCAGGCCGCCTGCGGGCACCCCACCGATGGCCCCGGCCTCGGTGGTGAGCACCAGGTTGGTGACCCCCTCTTCATTGGCCACCATGGAGACCCCTTCGGGCATGCCGATGCCCAGATTCACGATGGCATCGGGGACCAGCTCCATGGCCGCACGGCGGGCGATGATCTTGCGTTCTCCCAGGGGCAGGGGGGGAATGCTCTTGCTGGGAATGCGGATCTCGCGAGAGTAAGCGGGGTTGTACTGCTCGGCAAAGGTCTGCATGTGCTCGCGGGGTTCTGCCTCTACAATGGCATCCACATAAATGCCCGGAATGCCCACCCGGCTGTGATCCAGGGTCCCGTTTTCCACAACCCGCTCCACCTGAAGGATCACCTTTCCCCCGGAGTTTTTGGCGGCCTGGGCAATGGCCAGCATCTCAAGGGTCAGGGCCTCCTTCTCAAAGGTGCAGTTGCCCTCACTGTCCGCATAGGTCCCGCGGATCAGGGCCACATCGATGGGCAGGGCGTGGTAGAGGAGCCACTCTTCGCCATGGATACTCACCACCTCCACGAGGTCCTCTCGGGTCACCTCATTGAGCTTGCCCCCATCCATGCGAGGGTCCACAAAGGTGTGCATGCCAACCTTGGTGAGCACCCCTGGCTTTCCGGCGGCAATCTCCCGGTAGAGATGGGAGATGGCCCCTTGGGGAAAGTTATAGGCCTCGATCTTGTTCTCAAGGGCCAGGGTTCCCAGCTTGGGGGCAAGCCCCCAATGACCGCCGATGACCCGGCGGACCAGCCCTTCGTGGCCGAAGTGGTTCAGGCCGCGCTCCTTTCCGTCGCCCTGCCCCGCTGCGTAGATCAGCGTTAAGTCCGTGGGCAACCCGGTGCTGAGAAACGCCTCCTTCACACCCCGGGACAGCGCCTCGGGGTGCATGTTTCCCACAAACCCGCCTGTGGCCGCCGTCTCCCGGATTGATCAGGACAACAGCATGGTTAGAGTTACCTGCTTAGACATCTCCATCTCCTTTGCGCTTTAAACCAAACCGGTGAGCAGGTGAAACACCATGACGCATGTCACCGCGATAAGGGGGGCGGCCACGGTCATGGCTGCCAGGTCAATATAACTCTGCTTGTGATCGAGTTTGCAGACAGACAACAGGGTGATAACGGCACCGCAATGGGGAAGGGAGTCCAGGCCGCCTGCCGCCATAATCATCACGCGGTGCAGCACCTCCGGGTGAATACCCATGGCGAGGAAATCCTTGGAGAGCACCTCAAGGGCGATGGCGGTACCGCCGGAAGCTGAGCCAACGATGCCCGCAAGAAGCGTGGTGGAGATACCGACTTTAAACAGTGAGGGGATGGCCAGGGCCACAATCCCAAGCTTCAAGGTGGTAAATGCTGCCAGGGACTTGATGACACCGCCGTATCCCACCTCGGATGCGGTGTTGAAGATGGGCAGCAGGGATCCCACAGCGCCATCGAAGATGGTCTTGTTGGACTCTCTCAGGTATCGATTCATGGAGATCAGGATGAACACAACCGCCACAGAAAGACCGATCACCACAGGCCAGGTGCCGTTTATGGCATAGCCGGCTGCGGTATACTTTGCCTTCACCGCGTCAGAGGCGAAGTAAAACTTGGTCAGGGCAAAGTTCAATATAAAAACGATGGCGATGGGTGCCATGGCCAGACCAAAGCCCGGAGCGTCCCCTTCAAGGTCCTCGAGGCCTTCGTTCAGATGGACGCCATACCCTTCTCCGGCCAGCTTGGCTTTTTTCGCACGATAGTTCAGAAAACCGGTGCCGCCAAAGAAGATGATCATGGAGCCCAGGAGCCCCAGAATGGGAGCTGCATAGATATCGGTGTCAAAATAGACCGTGGGCATGGTGTTGATGTACTGGGGAGATCCGGGAAGGGCCGTCATGGTAAACGTAAAAGCTCCCAGGGCAAGACATGCGGGGAGAAGGCGCTTGGGGACATCCGCCTCTTTAAGCAGCATGGAGCCGATGGGGTACATGGCAAAAACCACCACAAAAAGAGAGACCCCGCCGTAGGTGAGAAGGGAGGTGGCCACCACCACCGCATAGATGGCGTAGTCGGGCCCGATCTTCTCAGAGATAAAGTGGGCAATGGAACGGGCGGCTCCGGTGGCGCCCATGAGCTTGCCAAAGACAGCCCCTGCGATGAACACCGGGAAATACTTACTGATGTAGCTGGCAGCCGCAGGCATAAAGACATTGGACAGCGCAGACAAAGCGGGGATTTCGCCCGAAAGCAGTGCTGCGGTCATGGCAAGGATCGGTGCCAGAACAAGGACGGTAACACCACGATAAGCGAAGTACATTAAAGCGAACAGCGTTAGGATAATTGCGATAACTCCCAGCATATTCATGCCTCCTTCGAAATTAGCCCGGATATGTCACGAGTTGAATGCCCCCATGGTCAAGGCATCAGAGCTGCAGATGGTTCGGCTTGGCTCAAGGCTCTGATAACGCAGAAGTGGGGTGCACCCGGCTCGCCCGAAGGGTGAGAAAATTGAGCAGAAAACCGTAAATGACATGTTGTGCTTTTGAAACGCCTGATTCTTTCACGGTAACTATTCGTAACGAATTTCATTTTTTCAAATAAACCGTTTTCTCATGAACTACCCGGGTCAGGTGAGTTGCAGCAGGTATAGGATATAAAAGACAGCGAACAGCAGGCAGGTGACCATGCCCCATAACATTCCCTTCATGAAGCCAGGGCGTTTGCCGGCATGGGCCCTGTGATGCTCCGCGATGGAATCCAACCCGTCAGGGTCTCTGAATACGCTGATCAAACGATGAAGAAGGGCCACCGTGAGCAAGGCTTCCACGGTGAGCATTGCAAGGTAGGCCGCTTCAAGATTGGAGGGTAACAGATGGTCTGCAACGGTCAGCAGGCTGCATGCCATGGCCGAAGCCAGCAGCAGGTAATCGTTCTTTCCGGACGTTGCAGCGGGCGAGAGCAGATCTCTGAAGACCATATAGACAAACACCAGGGCAAGATGCAGGTATTTGTTAGGCTGAGGATAGTAAATCTGCTGGGCAAAGATCAGAACGAGAGCGCCCTTAAAAAGAAACTGAAGCCACGAAGCCTCGTGTGCAAAGTAGCGTGGAACCCATGTGGTTGATCGGAAAGACGTCATATTGTTACCTCCTGCGAACCATAAAGCAGGAAGCATGCCACCTGGAAAAGCCCCTTAGAAAAACACAAATCGTGCGATTCAAGGACCTTACAGGCATTCAATATCAATATCGACGTTCACACCCGGGAACAGCACTGTAAAGATAAGTTTACGATATCATCCCATTTCTGAAATGCGTGTTAACTTACATTTACACATACAAGCCGATCTCCCGGAGTGTAAACCAAGGTTTACACCCCCTGCTCACTTCATGCTGTACTTCTCAAGTTTTTTGTGGAGAGCCACTCTGGAGATGCCGAGATCGGCAGCGGTCTTGGTTTTATTGCCGCTGTGGAGAATCAGGCGCTCGGTGATGACCTTCCGTTCCATGTTTTCCAGAATGTACTTGAGCGGCTCCTGGCTGGCGTTGATATTGCCGCCCCTCAAAAAATGGGGCAGGTGCCACGGCTGAATCAACTCTTCTCCCTCCATAATATGGTAGGCTCGCTCCACAACATTCTTCAGCTCCCGGATATTCCCCGGCCACGAATAGGCCTGAAGAAGGCAGCTCGCCTTTGGGGAGACCCCTTTAACCCCCCGTTTCATCTTTCGGTTCAGGGCGCAGATGGCATGGCCCGCGATGAGCTCAATGTCTTCCCGCCGCCTTTTCAAAGGAGGGATGGTTAAGGTGAACACGTTGAGGCGGTAGAGGAGGTCTTCCCGAAACGTCTTCTTCTCCACCATCTCGGAAAGATTTTTGTTGGTGGCGGCAATCACGCGCACATCCACCTGTTTGGGCCGACTTGCGCCGATGTGCTCCACTTCCCCTTCCTGGAGCACTCGCAGGATCTTGGCCTGCATCTGAAGCGGCATGTCACCGATCTCATCCAAAAAAATGGTGCCGTTGTTGGCCAGCTCAAACTTGCCCAGTTTCGTACTGGCCGCTCCGGTGAATGCCCCCTTTTCATGACCGAAGAGCTCCGACTCCAGAAGGTTTTCAGGAATGGCAGCGCAGTTGACCCTGATAAAGGGCTGAAAAGATCGGGGGGACTCCTGATGGATGGCATGGGCGAAGAGTTCTTTGCCCGTTCCGCTCTCCCCGAGAATCAAAACGTTGGAGTCTGATTGGGCGATGACGCGAGCATGATTCTTCAATGACTCCATGCGTGCGTTACGCGTGAAGATCACATCCATGCAATACCTTGCCTTATGAAGCTTGGAGATCTCATTTCGATACCGGTTCAGCTCTTTTTCCATGGTCTTGAGCTTCTTATTGATCTCGCCCAGTTCATCCACATCCTGGAAGATCACCTTGCCCACAACCCCGGCAAGCTTGCCGTCCACCGTATAAGGAATGCGGGAGGCGACCATGTGGTTGCCCTGTATCCGCTGGATATCGTTGAGTTCTGCCACTCCTGTCCTGGCGACAATATGAAGGCGCGTGTTCTCCACCACCTCGGTGACGTGTTTGCCCACCACCTCCTGGTCTCTGACTCCCAGAAAGCCTTTGTAGGCATTGGACATCATGGTGATGTGCCCATGGGCATCGGTGACCACCAGCCCGTCATAAGCCGTTTCAAGAATTTGCTTGAGCAGGGATGTCTCCCGCTGACACGCTTCAAACTGCCGGGATAATTCACCCGCCTGGCTGACATCCTCAACGAGGACCACTACCCTGTCGGGATGACCCTTGGACGCCATGGGGATTACGGAGACCTCATACGTCAAATCACCCAGCATGGCTGTGGCGTTTTTGTCTTCCCCTTCTGCAATGGCATCATCCACACCAAGCTTTGAGAGAAAATCACCGGCTTTTTCATGGGAATTGTAACCGGCAGAGCCTGAAATCAAGTAATGCGCACTCGTATTCAGGCAAAGAAATTCCTTTTTCTTGTTCATCAAAAAAACAGCATTTGAGATGGTATCGAGAATATGGTTCAGGGTATCTGGCTGGTTTGCGACGGCTCTCCCACGGTCAAAACCTCCTTCTTTTCATAAACTTAATATCATCCAGAGTAAGGCTGCCAATCGCATAAAGCGGTTAATCTGCAACGGAGTTTTGTCAATCCCACTGTGTTTATGAAAAAACAGCGTACACCATCGAGTAAGGAATTTCAGGCCAATAAATGACACGACATAAAAAAACAGAACTTAGCAATGTGATACATCTCAGAGGCGCTTGAAACCGGTTCTGTAGATCCACCTTGAAATCAAGCTATTTGGTTGACATTCCCCGGAGCTTCTTCTATATCCGCAGATGCGGTGACGGCGTGATTTCAGCAGGCGCCGCCCGGTGTAATAGTCGCAGAGAAGGCCACCGACCGGCAGGCGTGGTTCCTCGCATGATTTTTGGAGTGGGTTATGGTTGAAATTCTCGTCATCATGGCAGCAGGCATGCTCATCGGCTACCTGCTGCGCCGGAAAAAAGCTCTTTTTCCCATCCTTGACCGCATCGTCATGGCGGTCATCTTTCTCCTTCTCTTTGTCCTGGGGATCTCCGTGGGATTGAACGAGACCGTGGTAAGCAGCATCCACATGATCGGCGTGAAAGCCGTGGTCCTCACCTCAGGGGCGGTTTTCGGCAGCGTCCTGTGCTGCGCCCTGGCCTACCGCTTTTTCTTCGCCGACACCTTTGCACATGCCGCATCCGAATCAGCCGACAAGGAGGTGCCCCATGAAGGGTAGCCTCACCATCCTCTGCTGCTTTATCGCCGGGGTCCTGGCCGGGCTCTTTGCCGAGCTTCCCGCCTGGGTCACCGAATCGGACCTCACCCTCTGGGTCCTTTATGCCCTCATCTTTTTTGTGGGCATCGGCATCGGGGGCGACGCCACCACCTTTTCCGTGCTGAAAAAGAGCAACGTCCGCATCTTTCTCATCCCTGGCGCCATCATCTGCTCAAAGTCCTGGCCGGGGCCGCCGGGGCCGCCGTCTTTCTGACAGGCGTCTCCGTCAAAGACGCCATGGCCATCGGGTCGGGCCTGGGCTACTACAGCCTCTCCTCCATCTACATCACCGAGATGCGCGGGGAGACCCTGGGCACCATTGCCCTGCTCTCCAACATCCTGCGGGAGATCTTCACCCTGCTAGCGCTTTGCTGGCGTGGTTCGGCAGGACCGCCCCCATTGCCTCGGCAGGGGCCACGGCCATGGACACAACCCTTCCCATCATCACCCTGAACTCCGGCAAGGACTTCGCCATTCTCGCCCTGTTCAGCGGTGTGGTCCTGACCATTGCCGTGCCCATTCTGGTGACCTTTATCCTGACGTAACGGATAGGCACAATTTCCCTTGCGATTACGGCCCAGTGGTGCTGACATAAAGGCCATGGCAAAAAAGACAAAAGACGACATACGGATCATCCGGCCCGAACAGCTTCCCGCGGTGGAGCTGCTCACCGGACGGATCCACGATCACGCCTACCGCCCCCACGCCCACGAGGAGTATGCCATCGGCGTGGTGGAAGCCGGTGTCCAGAGGTACCGGGAACCCGGGGGGACCTACCCCGCCCCGGCAGGGACCCTCTACACCCTCAACCCCGGGGACGTCCACGCCGGGGAAGCAGCCACCGAGGCGGGCTATCACTACCGCCTCGCCTATGTGCCGGAAGACCTCCTCCACAGCTACCTGGAGATCGAGCCAGGGGCCTTTCCAAGCCACCCCCACTTCCGGCAGCGCCTGACACAGGACCCCGCCCTGGCCCGGGAATTCCACCGAGTGCTGGCCTCCCTGACCAATCCCGCCACCTGCCGCGTCAAGGCAGAATCCGAGCTGGTGCTCACCCTGCGCGCCCTGTTCCACCGACACGGTGAGCTGGCCCCAAAGGAGCTCCCCGACGCCGGAGCCCATGCCATCCGCCGGGTCAAGGAGTACATCAAGCAGCGCGCGGCCGAGCCCATCACCCTCACGGAGATGGCTGAACAGGCCGGGCTCTCCCGGTACCACTTCATCCGTGTCTTCAAAAAACACACGGGCCTCGCCCCCCACGCCTACCTCACCCAGGTCCGGGTCTTCCAGGCCAAGGCCGCCATCGAATCCGGCCTCGCCCTGGCCGATGCGGCCCTTGCCTCGGGCTTTGCCGACCAGAGCCACATGACCCGTTCCTTCAAGGCCATCTTCGGCATCACCCCCGGCAAGGTGCAGAAACACCACTGAGAATAAGACCAAAGCGTGCCTCCGGCGGCAAGGTGGGGGCACCTTGAAACCCTATGGCGAATGCATGATGGCAGCCATTCGGCCTGCGTTATCGGGGCATTCGCGTGATGTGTGACATTTGGCAACCGTCTTTGAAAAAGAGGCCCATATCATTCTTCGAAAAAACACGATCCAGAACGTTTGTGATTCGCGAGTTTTTCATCATCATATCCAGGCTCTGCCGAACATGTCGGAATTGTTTCGGCGGAGCCTATGAATGATTACTTGAGACCTGTTTATCAAACTTTTTAAAAGTTTGGCCCCCGGCAGGGCCGCCGGAGGCTTTTTTGATTTGAATAGTTACCTTAGAAAGCACAATCAAAAAAGCGACCGCAATTTTGTTCAAGCCACCGGATGACAGTGCGGCTAAGCTTGCCGGGTAAACCTTCCGGGCGGCCCTGGGACGGCCCGGCCTCTTATCCACGTTTTTTGCAGGATGTTGATCATGTCGCGATTTTATGAAGGATGCAGAGATGCGCTGCCCGTGTCGGTGAGTGTGCTGGCCTACGGCAGCGTGCTGGGGGTGCTGGCCGCCAGGAAAGGGGTCTCCCTGGCCCAGCTTGCCGTCATGAACACCGCCGTCTTTGCCGGGACAGCCCAGTTTGTGATGCTGGAGATGTGGCAGGACCACCTGCCCCTCATTGAAATAACCCTTGCCGTTCTGGTGATGAACCTGAGGTATCTTCTTGTGGGCGCTTCCCTGCGTTCCCTCTTTGCCGGGAAACCCCTCTGGAAAAAGCTGGCCTTCATGCACCTGGTGGCCGATGAGAACTGGGCCATGACCATGGCCGCCCAGCGGCGGGGCGAGGCGTCCGTGGGGCATCTTTTCGGCGGCGGGCTTGCGCCACCTTCTGGAGTGCCGGGACTCTGATGGGTCACACCATGGGAGCGGCCATCTCCAACCCCGAGGCCTTTGCCCTGGACTTTGCCTTCATCGCCGTGTTCCTGGCCCTGGTGGTGGGGCTCTGGCGCGGGGCCCGCAGCGACCTTTTCCCCTGGCTCGTGGCCGCGGCGGCGGCCATCGCCTGCGAGAGGCTCTTTCCCGGCAAGTGGTACATCCTGGCGACTGTCCAGCGTTCCTCGGCCGCCGCCCTCACCGGACTCAAGCCCACAACGACACTCCTAGGGAGCCGCCCATGCCTGAGGTCACCATCCCCCAAGCCCTGGCCCCCTGGGTTGCCATCGCCCTGGCCGCCCTTGTCACCTACAGCCTCCGCACCGGCGGCCTCTTTGTCTCCCAATGGCTGCCCGAAACCGGGCCCATGCGCCGGTTCCTGGATGCCCTCCCCGGCACCCTGCTCCTCTCCCTGGTGGCCCCGGGCCTGGCCTCGGCAGGCCTCTCCGGCCTGGTGGCCGGGGGCGCTGTGGTGGGGGTCACCGTCAAAACCGGCAACGCCTTCCTTGCCATGGTGGCGGGCACCGCCATCGTGGCCGGGTTCAGGGCCCTGGGCATCTGATCGAAAAAGGCCTGCCTCCGGCGGTGAGGTGAGCCACCTCAAGAGCTTATTGCCGGAGGCAAGCTGAGCCGTTACACAAAAAAAAACGTTTGCCGCCCCCGGAAAACCGGGGACGGCAAACGTCTTATCGACAAGGAGATGTCGTATTCATGAATGCCGCTGCGGGTGCAGCGGCATTTTTTTATCGCTGCGCCTTGGTTATGAAGTCGCTTTCGCCTGCTCTTCAAGCCCTCCGCCCAGGACCTTGTAGAGGCTGACCCTGTTGGCCAGCTCCTGGCGCTGCAGGTCGATGAGGGTGGTCTGGGAGGCAAACAGGGAGCGCTGGGCGTCCAGGACGCTCAGGAAAGAGTCCACCCCTTCGGTGTAGCGCCTCAGGGAGAGGTCGTAGGCCTCCTGGCTTGCCTGAACCAGCATCCCCTGGGCCTCCAGCTGGCGCCCCAAAGTCTCCCGGGCTGCCAGGGCGTCGGCCACCTCTTTAAAGGCCACCTGCAGGGTTTTCTCATAATTCACCACGGCAATCTCCTGATCAATCTTCGCGGCTTTAAGCAGGGCTTTGTTCCGCCCGCCGTTGAAGATGGGAATGGAGATGGAGGGCCCAAGGCCCCAGGCACCGGCGTCCGAGGAGGAGAAGAGGTCCCCCAGGTCCGTGCTGGAGTAGCCGAGGCTGCCGGTGAGGGCAATGCGCGGATAAAAAGCAGCCCGCGCAGCGCCGATATTGGCGCCTGCCGCCTTCAGGGAAAACTCGGCCTGGAGGATATCCGGTCGATTCAGCAGCACCTCGGAGGAGAGCCCCACGGGGATCTCATCCATAACCGCCGATTTTTCGAGGTTTGCCGCCATGGGGATCCCTTCCAGATTCCGGGTCCCCAGGATCAGCACCAGGGCGTTCTTGTCCAGCTGGACCAGCCGGGTGTACAGCACCGTGTTTACCCGGGCGGACTCCAGGGCGATGCGTGCCTGGGAGAGATCCTGGCGGGTGGCCACGCCGTTCCGATAGCTGTCGACCAACAGCCAGGCAGGTCTGGCGACGCGTCTCCAGGGACTCCTTGGAGAGCGTCAGGGTCTCCATGTCGCTGGTGAGCTGCAGGTAGGCATTGGCCGCCTGGGCGATGAGCGAGATGGTGATGCTTTTCCTGGCCTCTTCGGTGGCCAGGTAGTTATTCAGGGCCACCTGGCTCAGGTTGTCCACCCGACCAAACAGGTCAAGCTCATAGGCGGGCATGGCCAGGCCGGCGGTGTAGGTTTCAGTGGTATTGCCGCCAAAATCCTTTTTGTACTCACCTAACTCGTCGTTGATCTCCGGCAGGAGCTTGGAGCGCTCGATGCGGTAGAGGGCCTGGGTTTTCTGGACGTTCAGGGCCGCGGTCTTCAGGTCCCGATTGTTGGCCAGGGCGGTCTCCACCACCTGCTGCAGGGCAGGGGACTGGAAAAAGCTCCGCCAGGGGATGTCGCTGGCAAGGCCTTGATACCAACTCGAGGCGTTCTCCGAACCCAGGACCAGCTTTGTGCTCACCGAGTCCGGGCGCTTGTATGTCGGGGCCAGGGAGCAGCCCGACATCATCAGGGCCCCGGCCAGCACAACGGTTGCAATTCGTTTCATTTACTTCACCTCACCCTCGCCCAGCTCCAGGGCAGGCTTCTTTTTTCCTTTTAATGACGAGACACGCTCGACGAGAACGAAAAACAGGGGCACGAAGTAGATGGCCAGGAAGGTGGCCCCAAACATGCCGCCGATGATGGCCAGGCCGATGGCGTTCTGGCTGGCCGCCCCCGCCCCGCTGGACTTGGCCAGGGGGAGCACCCCGAGAACAAAGGCCATGGAGGTCATGATGATGGGTCGGAAACGCAGCTTGAACGACTCCAGGGCCGCTTCCATCAAGGGTGTGCCTGATTCGTAGAGTTCCTTGGCGAACTCCACGATGAGGATGGCGTTTTTCGCACACAGGCCCACGGTGGTCAAAAGGGCCACCTGAAAGTAGACGTCGTTGCTCAGGCCAAAGGCCAGGGCAGCCACAACCGACCCCACGACCCCCAGAGGCAGGGCCAGGAGTACGGAGAAGGGGATGGACCAACTCTCGTACAGGGCCGCCAGGCTCAGGAACACGATGATGATGGAGATGGCATACAGCGCAGGGCCCTGGGACCCGGAGAGCTTCTCCTCATAGGAGGTGGTGGACCAGGCGTACCCGATGCCCTCGGGAAGCTCTTCGGCCAGTTTTTCCATCTCGGCCATGGCCTCACCCGTGGAGACGCCGGGGGCGTTGGCCCCCTGGATGTTGATGGAGGAGTATCCGTTGAACCGCTCCAGTCGGGGAGACCCGTAGGTCCAGTATCCCGTGGAAAAGGAGGTGAACGGCACCATCTTGCCCTGGCTGTTTTTAACGTACCACTTGTCGATGTCCGAAGGCTGCATGCGGTCTTCGGCCTGCCCCTGGACATAGACTTTTTTCACGCGGCCGTTGTCCATGAAGTCGTTGACGTACGCCGAGCCCCAGGCCGTCTGAAGGCTGGCGTTGATCTCGCCGATGGACAGGCCCAGTGCCCGAGCCTTTTCCATATCCAGCTCAATCTTGTACATGGGCACGTCGTCCAGGCCGTTGGGCCGTACACCCACCAGTTTCGGGTTCTGACGGGCCTTGGAGAGCAGCTGGTCCCGGGCCTCCATGAGTTTTTCATGCCCGGCCCCCACGTAGTCGATGAGCTGGAGGTCAAAGCCGGAAGCGTTACCAAGGTCGATAATGGCCGGCGGGAAAAAGGCGAAGATCATGGCGTCCTTCACCTGGGACATGGCCTGGGTGATCTGCCCGGCAATCTCCATCACCGTCATGTCCCTGTCTTCCCAGTCCTTGAGGTTGACAAAGGAGATGGCGGTGTTCTGGCCGTAGCCGGAGAAGCTGTACCCCACCACGGTCATGTACTCCCGGAACTGATCGGCCAGGTTGGCGTCCATGTAATCGGTGTACTTCTTCAGGGCCGTGGCGGTACGCGCCGCCGTGGCCGAAGCCGGAGTGGACACCTGGACGATGAGCACGCCCTGGTCTTCGTCCGGCAGGAAACCGGTGGGAATGCGCACGAACAGCACCCCGAGCCCCACAAAAATCATGAGGTAGACCGCCATGGAACGTTTCCAGTTGCGGGCGATGCGGCCCGAAGCCATGTGGCTGCCCCCCCGGGCCTTGTTGAACACCCGGTTGAACCAACCGAAAAAGCCGGTGGTTTTCTCACCATGCCCGGCGGCCACCGGTTTGAGGATGGTTGCGCAGAGGACAGGGGTCAGAATCAGGGCCACGATCACCGAAAAGGTCATGGCCGCCACGATGGTCAGGGAGAACTGACGGTAGATGGCCCCTGCCGATCCGGAGAAGAAGGCCATGGGGATAAACACGGCGGACAGCACCATGCCGATGCCCACCAGGGCGCCGGTGATCTGGTCCATGGATTTCCGGGTGGCCTCCAGGGGCGAGAGCCCCTCTTCGGCCATGACGCGCTCCACGTTCTCCACCACCACGATGGCATCGTCCACCAGCAGGCCGATGGCAAGAACCATGGCAAACATGGTGAGGGTGTTGATGGTGAACCCGAACAGGTGCAGGGTGGCAAAGGTACCCAGCAAAACCACCGGCACCGCCAGGGTGGGGATGAGGGTGGCCCTGAAGTTCTGCAGGAACAGCAGCATCACGAAAAAGACGAGGACAATGGCCTCCAGAAGGGTGTGGACCACGGACTCGATGGAGATCTCCACAAAGGGCGTCGTGTCATAGGGAAAGGAGTAGCTCACCCCGTCCGGCAGGTACTCGGAGAGCTCGGCCAGCTTATCCTTTACCCGCTTTGCCGTATCCAGGGCGTTGGCCCCGGTGGCCAGGCTCACGCCAAAGGCCGCTGCGGGCACCCCGTTGCGTTCCACCAGGCGTAGGTTTCCTCCCCCAGGGAAATGGTGGAGACGTCCTTCAGACGCACCTGGGAACCGTCCTCATTGACGCGCAGGATAATATCCCGGAACTGGTCCGCGGTTTTGAGCCGGGACTGGGCCAGGATGGTGGCGTTGATCTCCTGCCCTTCCACCGCAGGCGCCGATGGCCGCCCGCCACATCAGGGTTGTCTTTGATGGTCCTGCAGCACCTCATTGGTGGAGATGTTGTAGGAGTAGAGACGGTCCGGGTCCAGCCACACCCGCATGGCGTAGGGCGAGCCAAAGGTGCTCACCGATCCCACGCCCTTGACGCGGGAGATGGGGTCCTGGATGCGGGAGGCCACCAGGTCGGCCAGGTAGGTCTGGTCGATATCCGGGTTGGTGGAATGAAAACTGGTCACGAACAGAAAAGAGGTGGACGCTTTTTCCACCACCACCCCCTGGGACTGAACCGCAGAAGGGAGCTGGGGCATGGCGGTCTGCACCTTGTTCTGAACCTGGACCTGGGCGATGTCCGGGTCGGTGCCCGGCTCCAGGGTCACCTTGATCTCCACCTTGCCTGTGGCGTCGGAGGAGGAGCTGAAGTACCGGAGGTTGTCGATGCCGGTGAGCTGCTGCTCAATAACCTGGGTTACCGAGTTCTGAACCGTGTCCGCGGAAGCCCCCGGGTAAAAGGTGCTCACGGAGATCTGTGGCGGTGCCAGTGTGGGGTATTGTTCCACCGGCATCTGCGGAATGGACAAAACCCCTGCCAGCATGATGAGCAAAGCGACCACCCAGGCAAACACCGGGCGATCAAGGAAAAAACGAGACATGACTGTGTGTCCTTACATGACGTAAATCGGTAAGCCCGGTGCGGGTACAGTCCCCCCTTTGTCGGGGCGGACAGACACCGGCACCGGATCTGGATAATCTGCTGTCTGTGGAAGCGGCCCTAATCGACCAGGGCCAGTTTGGCGGGTGAGACCTCGACATCGGTGCCGGGTCGCAGGCGCTGGAAGCCCTCGGTCACAATGGATTCTCCTTCGGAGATGCCGCCTTTCACGATCCAGTTGTTCCCATAGGCTCCGTCCACCTCGATGGGGCGGGGGTGCACCTTGCTCTCCTGATCCACCACCCACACGATCCGTTTCCCGCTGGGCTGAAGAATGGCGGCCTTCTGGGGCACCAGGATCACATCGGCCTTGTCCAGGTAGAGGGTGGCGCTGGCAAAAAAACCGGGGTACAGCTCTTCATTGGGGTTGGGAAACAGGGCCCTTAAGACCACTGAGGCGGTGGTGGGATCCACAGTGACTTCGGAGAACTGGAGTTCCCCCTTGTGGCCGTAAGCCCCGTCCTTGTCCCCGTAATCCAGGGCCACCTCGACTTTTTCGGTGTTAACGCTTTTTGCCTTGAACTCAAAGAGCTTCTCACGGGCCTGCTGCATGTCCACATAGATGGGGTCCAGCTGGGTGATCTTGGCCATCATCTGGGGCTGGTTGGCTGTAACCAGGGCCCCTTCGGTGACCGTTGACTTGCCGATGCGCCCGGTAATGGGGGCGTAGACACGGGTATAGTCCACGTTGATCTTGGCCTGGGCCACGGAAGCTTCGGCCACGGCAATGGCCGCGCGAGCCTTGAGCAGCGCGGCGTGGGCATCGTCGTACTCCTGGCGGCTCACCGCCTTGTCCTCCACCAGCCGGCCGTAACGCTCTTCCCGGGCCCGGGTGGTCTCCAGCTGGGCCTTGGCCTGAAGGAGGTTGGCCATGGCCGAGGCATACACCGCCTGATAGGTGGACGGGTCAATCTGGTAGAGGGGCTGCCCCTTCTTCACCAGGCCGCCTTCCACGAAAAAGCGCTTGGTCACGATGCCCGTGACCTGGGGCCTGACTTCGGCCACCTTAAAGGCGTTAACCCGTGCGGGAACGGTCTGGGTGTACTGAATGGATGTTTTTTTCAATGACATGGCCGAAACGGGGGCCTTGGGGCCGGGCCCCTGGGCCAGGCTGACGGACGGTATCACGACGAGCCCCAGGATCACGGCGCCGATCACGGCCATGACCCCTGCGGGGCGATACGGGTTGCGCAATGCTGATGTTGATCGTTCACTCATGATGGTGTGTCTCCGAATCATACTTTTTTTTGACCTCTTCAGCCCCCGGACCAACCGGGGAACCATGATCGACCGCGCAGAGATAGCGGTCTTTATCCGGCGCGTAAACACGCAGATCGACTAAAAAAGCCCCAAAGGGGCAAGCCTTGGAAACAAGGCGGTTATCCTGATGGTTTTTGGCTCAGTGAAATAGTTAGGAAAACGAAGTGGCCCAAGCCCTTCGGTTCGGGTCGACAGGTCGGCCGCCCTCCTGCCAGGGCCCGGCGTCGTCTCCGAATAACGGTGCCGCCTTGAAAGGAGCAGAATAAAGTGTGTGCCTCGGCATCGGGGAGGCTTTGACGCCCCCTACACCTCGACTCCCAGGTTTGACAAAATCTGAAGGTGGATCCGTTGCATGGTCTCAAGCTCCTCATCGGACAGTCCGTCAAAGACCAGACTAGAAAACTCCGAAGAGATCCGGGGCATACTCATCCAGAACGTCACGCCCCTCACCGGTGAGGAACACAAGCTGCCGGCGTTTGTCCCCGCCGTCGGAGCGACGCTGGACATAGCCCCTCTGCTCCAGGCAGGCGATGATGCGGGCCATGTTGTGCCGGTTTTTCCGGGTGAGCCGTGCCAGCTCACTCTGGTGGACGCCCTCCTGGTTCACGAGCATGGCCAGTACCACGAAGTTCTCCGGTGTGATGGCGGCCCCGGCTGCTTCGAAACGCCGTTGATCCCCTGCTCCAATCTCAATGTCCATCAGATGAATAACCATGCCCCTCGCATCCCTGTTCGGAATCACGGGGTGATCGAACATCACAAATTCTTTGGGTCCTGTCTTTTTTGTTGCCATAGTAACGTTACCATAGCAACATAAATTCCGCAGATCAATAGCCTGCCGTCGATTTTTGTCAACCCGGCTGTTCCCAGAGCCAATCCGAAAAAATTATCTGTTTAAAATCAAGCAACTGCAGTTTTATTCCTCAACAAAAAAAACAACCGGTCCCATTTTTTGCATCGCCAGGGGAACAGGCAGAATTCCAGTGATCCAGGCGCATCCTTTTGCTATGATGTCAGACAATTGCCATCCGACCGACGACCCGTTTGAGCCTGCAACCCACGACCAGCAACCCACAACGAGGTGACCCATGAAACAACCCCGAATAGTGACGGTGTGTTCCCTTTTGATTGTCGGCCTTGCCCTCCTGAACCTTTCCGCATGCACTCCTCCCAAAGAGAAAAACGACACCTCCCCCCAGGCCACCCGGTCCATCACCCTGGGCTCCGGCCTCTGCCTTGAGTACCTGGAAGAGGGGTCCCCCGACGGCATGGCCGTTGTCTTTCTCCACGGCTACACCGACAGCCACGACTCCTTCAGCCGCGTTGCCCCCCTCATGCCCCGGGAGATCCGTGCCTTTTACCTCACCATGCGCGGCCACGGGAACTCGGGCAGGCCCGGAGCCTATGCCATGGAGCTCTTTGCATCGGACGTCACGGCATTCATGGACCGGGTCGGCATTGACAGGGCCGTGGTGGTGGGGCACTCCATGGGAAGCTTCATCGCCCAGGAGGTGGCCCTGTCCCATCCCGAGAGGGTCAGCGGTCTGGTCCTCATCGGCTCGGGGGCCTCGTGCAGCGACAACAAGGTCCTGGCCGAACTGAAAGCCTATGTGGATACGTTGAAGGACCCCATCGACAGGGGGTTTGTGCGGGAGTTTCAGGCAAGCACTGTGGCGGCCCCGGTCCCCGAGGCCTTTCTGGACCACGTGGTGGACGAGAGCATGAAGCTGAAGGCAGATGAGTGGCAGAAGATCCTGGGGGCGCTCATGGCCGTGGACCACCGGGAGCAGCTCAGCGCCATTGCCGCACCCACCCTGGTCCTGTGGGGAGAACAAGACGGGGTCTTCGGCGCGTCCGAGCAGCTTTTTTTGGGCACCCACATCCCGGACGACCCTGAAGCTCTACGCCGACACCGGCCACGGGCTCCAGTGGGAGCGCCCCCAACGCTTCGTGGCAGATCTCTCAGACTTTCTCCAGGCAACACAGCAATAAAAAACGCCCTGTGGTGAGTCACCACAGGGCGTCATGTTCTTCGTTCCGGAAAACCGTTGTCAGGCGAACTTCTGGGGCAAGCGCCCCAGAATGTGCTCGATATAGCTGTCGTCGTCTTCAGGCACCAGCTCCAGTAGCTTGGTGCAGATGTCGATGGCCTCGCTTCGGGAGGCGGGGAGCATCTCCTTGATCTTGTAGATCAGGCTGTACTCGAAGCGGCTGATAAAGGACTCGATGTCGTGGTACTCGGATTTCAGGGCGATGTCCCGGTCCCGGAAGGTGCCGGTGCCCGCAGGCTGCATCTGGAGCATGCTGGAGTGGTTGCACACCTTGATGTACCCGTCGAGTTTCCGGGAACTCACCACGCGCCCGTCGTCAAAGGTCATGCCCTCCAGGTCTTCGACGATGGAGTTGACGGTGAAGGTCTCGGCCCGGACCATGTTGTCGTGGATAAAGGCGAGCATGCCGTCCCGGGAAGCACGGTCCCAGTCGATGTTGAGGCCGCTGAGCTTGGCACGAAGCTTGGGGATAATGTCGTCGGCTTCGTCCCTTTTGGGAGCCCTGTTTTCATACCGGGCAGCCTTGATGTAAAAATCCCCCACGGTCTCGCTGCGCTCCACGGTGGCGACGTCGTCCAGGGCAAGGATCAGGTCGATGAACTTGCGGAACCCGTACCGGGACTCGTCAAAGGACGAGGAGATATGACGGCGGATCAGGGATTTGAGCTGGGCCCCCAGAATCCCCTGCTCCCCCACATGGCGCTCCAGAAGGTCCCGCAGCTGGGCCTTGAAGACGTTGAGCATTTCGGTGTTGCCGCCGCTGTGGGGTCTCAGCTCCGTATCAAAGATATCCTGCAGGCTCTCGTAGTTCACGAAGCGGTCACACAGCTCGGCCAGGTCTTCCGAGGCACAGTTCGCCGGGGAGACCCCCACGATCTCTTTGTTGTGCAGCTTGAGCTTTTTCAGGAGATGGATAAAATCCCGGTCCCCGCTGACAATGACGTACCGGTCGATCTGAGGGCGCTCGTAGATCATCTCCATGGCATCCACGGCCATCCGCATATCCACGGCGTTTTTCTGGCCCTTGCCCAGAACGTGCACCAGCTCCACCCCGTGCTGGTAGAGCTTGAACTGGTGCTGGTTGTAGTCCCGGTGACGCCAGTCCGCATAGGCCAGGCCGTGGTGAGCTTGCCCTGGTCTTCGGAGATCTTCAGCAGAAGGGAGGGGTCAAACAGCCCTTCGTCGCTGTCCGCCGAGTTGTTGCCGCTCAACCCGCAGATGAGGTTTTCAAAATCGATAAGCAGTGCCGTATTTTTCAGTTTCATGCCCTTATGTTATTTCCCGATCGATGGTGCGTTCTTAAAAAAATCACGGCCCGTATCGTCCCGCAACCCCATCACCTTTACCACATGCGACAAAAAAAAACAGGGTGATCCGACACCGCCGCCAAGGCCAGCGCATGAAAAAATCCGTTGCCTCCGGCGGGTCGCTTTTTGAAAAAAGCTCCGCAAAAACGTTCCGGTAAACGTAAAAATCAAGATGGGCCATGCAAGGTGGCTGTGCACACAAAAAAGCGAAGCCTGTTTGTCAAATGTTTCAAAAGGTTGGTGCCCCACAGGTCCTCCGGATGCAACATTTAAAAGAGTCAGCCCTGACCTGCAGCCCCTTGCCCGGCACTCGCGCCTTGAAATTTGCCACAAAGGATGCTCCAATACAGGCTTTACTTCTTTTTCTCAGCATCGGAGCACTGAATCATGGACATCTTTTCCTTAGCAGGGCTGGCCGCCGCCATGGTCGTACTGGCCCTGACGCCGGGCCCGGGGGTCCTCACCACCGTGGCCACCGCCCTCTCACACGGATTTCGCGGTACCCTGAGCCTTATCGCCGGGCTGGTTACCGGAGACATCTGTTACCTTCTCTTCGCCGTCTTCGGCCTCTCCATGGTGGCCGAAGCCCTGGGCGAGTGCTTTATCCTTATCAAGCTCTGTGCAGGGGCCTACCTGGCGTACCTCGGCATCCGCCTCCTTGCTGCGCGGCCCCATGAAACAGCCCGGGAATCCGCCCCATCCTCTCGCCGATCCTACACCAGCGGGCTCTTCATCACCCTGGCCAACCCCAAGGTGATCCTCTTTTACTGCGGGTTCCTCCCGGCCTTCATGGACCTTTCTGCCCTCACCCCCACAGGCATCGCCCTGACAACCCTTACCGTGGCCACGGTGGTCGCCTCGGTGCTTTGCGGCTACGCCCTGCTCGCGTCCCGGGCCCGGGCGGCCATGACCGGGCGCCATGCCGTTGCCGCCGTCCAAAAAACAGCCGGAGGCCTGATGCTCGCCGCAGGCTTCAAACTCGCCACCGACGTCATCACGGAATAAGAGAAAATGAAAAAAGCGACCCCGGTCCTCATGATCGCCGTTGCCCTCATCCTCTGCACAGGGTGCACCACCATGATCTCACGGGTTGTGGAGAAAAGCGCCCTGTCCAGCATGAAGGATAAACCCATCCACGAAGCCTTCTACGTATCCCCTGCCACCCGCTGCGGAGATACCGTCTACAGATGGTACCACCATGACGAGCTGGACAAAGACTTCGGCTCCTGGATCGAGGTGCTGGAGATCAACGGAGAAGAAATCCACCTGGCCAGTTACCCGGAAGGAGATATTTTCCTGCACCGGGTCCACTACTGGGTAAAAAACCACAAGGTGGTCAGGGCGGAGCTGCACTACAAGAACGAGGTCTTTCCCCTGAAGGTGGAACCGGCCCGGCCAAACGGTATGTTCACCGCCTTCGAAGCCCTGGACCTTGCAGTCCCCCAGGAGCTGACCTTAGGTGATACCACATACAGGGTCCACCGCATCGAAACCCTGAGCGTCCACGCCGTCACCTCGGCCATGGGCACCACCCACGGCACCGACTACAAGTCCATCCGGTACATCTCCAACGATGTGTCCATCGGCGCGGTCAAGGAAGAGACCTTCTTCAGCACCCAGGTACTCCGGGACAACTGGGAGTACGTCAAACTGGGCCTGAAGGCCCTGGACCCCATGCGCTCGTCTGCCGACACCCTCATGGGCCTGGTGCGCACCTTCCGGGAAAAAGAGAAAACCAATTTTCAGATTGAATTTTTTCAGGAAAAAAAAGAAAAACCGACGGGACCTGTGGTCACCGCCGGCCAGGCCAGCCGGAAGTGTAAAAGCTAGTCCCCTCACCGCTTCTTATGATCTCCACCCCGCAATCGATGGTGTAGACCATGCCGGAGATGGAGTTGTTTTCAAGAAGGCTCACCGAAAGGCTCGCCACGTCCTCTTTTCTCACGTTGGTTTTCAAGGGGGAGGCGTCCCTTGCCTTTTCCAGGAGCTCCAGGGTGTTGCCCACCTTGGCAAGGGAGTAGGTGGGAACAAAGCCGGGGGAGATGCCGTTGACCTTCATCTTCCTGGCCTTGCCCAGGGACTGGGCCAGGCCCCGCACCATGGATTCCAGGGCGGCCTTGGCCGCACAGACCACGTTAAAATTGGGCACCGCCACCCGCCCCCAGCGAAGGGAAACGGCCAGGATGGAGGCATCCTCCCGGAACACGTCCAGAAGCCTTCCCGAGACCTCCACCAGGGAAAAGGCCCCCACCCGGATGGCATCGGTGAACTCTCCCCATGCCACCTTCACCAGGGGCAGGTTCAGCTTGGCACCGGAGGCCGTGGAGTAGGAGATCCCGTGGACAAGGGCATCGAGCTTCACCCCTTCGGCCTTGAACGCCTCCACAAAGGCATCCAGGTCTTCGTCCTTTCTTGCGTCGTATTTAAAGAGCTTGCGGATTCCCAGGTCCTCGGCCACCTGCTCCACATCCTTTCGGGTCATCTCATCCTGATAGGTTGCATAGAGGGTGTAACCGGCCTTCTTCACCTCGGCGGCAATGGAGGTGCAGAGGCTCTCTGTGTTTCGAATCCCGATGATCAAGGCGTTTTTATCCGTCATGGTCATGGTCTCCTTGAAAAAAGCAGAAGTGCAAAAGAAGGGCGCCTCCGGCGGCCCTGCCGGGGGCCAAACGTTTGAAAATTTGACAAGCAGGTATTGAATGCACTCGCCTCAGGTCTCCTTGCCCACACGGACCAGGACGCTGGACCCGCAATCCACCACATAGGAGCCCCCATTGATGGACGGGTTGGTGATCACCTCGTAGGCGATATTTCCGATGTCCTCCAAGGTGGCGGTGCGATCCAGGGGCGTGGCGCTGCGCACGTGGTTGATGAGGTCTGAAAACCCGCCGATGCCGCTGGCGGCCCGGGTCATGACAGGCCCCGGGGAGAGGGCGTTCACACGAATCCCCTTGCCCCCGAGTTCCGAGGCAAGGCCGCGGACCAGGGCCTCCAGAATGCTCTTGACCGGGCCCATCATGTTGTAACCCTCCACCGCCAGATGGGAACCGATATAGGAGAGGGTCAGGATGCTGCACCCCGGGTTCAAGACGTCCGCGTCCAGCATCCGGCGTGTGATCTCCACCAGGGAGAAGGCGGAAATCCGGGTCGAGTCCCGAAAGCTCTTCCAGGACACCTCGTGGAGCTCTTTTCGTATCTCCGAGGCGTAGGCGATGCCGTGGAGAATGGCGTCAAGGCGCATGCCCCTGGCCCCCAGATACTCAACAATGGCATCCAGCTGCCCGGCATTGCCCACCTCAAAGGGCAGCAGGGCCTCTTCCTCCACCCCCAGGGGGTCGGTCACTTCCCTGACATGGCGCAGGGCCTTTTCGTTAAGATAGGTTGCCACGATCCGATAGCCGTTGCGATGAAGCTCTTCAGCAATTCCGGCGCTGATACTCTCCCGGTTTGCGATACCGATGACCAGGGCGTTTTTCTTTCGCATAGGTTGTCACCTCGCTGTTGGTGAAAAGCGCGTTGAGCGAAGGGGGGATTCCCGAATTCATTCGCCGTCGAAACCGTCTCCGAGGCCGCCCAGATACGGTACCGCACCTCATACCCCTCCGGCGCATAAACCACGATGGGGAGCTTGCTGTTGTAGCGGACCTTCAAGGGGGTGCCCATGACAAAGGCCTCCACCTGGGGGGCGCCTTCGGGCGGAGCCATCATCGTGCTCATCATGGCCGACGATCCCGTCACCTCATAATAGGTGTACCCCCAGCCTTCAAGGGGGCGGGGCTCGATGCTGCTGCCCAGGCGCACCAGGTTGACCCCGTCGGTCATCATCATCTTGCCCGCCATGAGCTCCACCATGCTGGCGTCCTCTTCGTCTTTTGCCTTTTCCGGAAGCACGATCACAAAACGCTCCATGCCCTCCGAAGCTTCCGGAAAGGCTTTCAGCTGCCCGTGCCCGGCACAGGAGACCGACCCGAAGACCATGAGAAACCCCAGAATTCCCGACAACATCACTGTTTTTTTCATCTTGACTCACTCCTCTGCGATAACCGTTCACAGCACTGGCCGCCCCGGGCTCAGGACGACTCTTTCTTCCCCGTTTCCCCGGGAAAAATCCTTTATGCATTCGTACCATGCCATATCCCGAACCGGCGAACATTGATTTGCATCACAGACGTGATATAGCCTTTCCGGTATACAAACGGCACGTATGACGCCCGATCCGCAGAAACAACCACCAGGGGGCCCTGACCGCCATGAAAAAAATCGTCCTTCTTCTTCCCCTTCTTCTCCTGCTTAGTCCCCCCCTCCTCTCGGCGCGGGAGTATACCGGCACAGGCATCTGCCCCACCCGCAACCAGGCGGAAAAAGAGGCCCTTCGCCTTCACCCTTTTGCGCCATCCACGTGGAGGTGGTCAGTGACTTCAGCTCCGTGGTCACCCAACATGCCACCACGGCAGAGACCATGAAAACCAAGCACCTTCAGATCTCATCCCGCCTGCCCCTTCTGGGGGCAACAGTGTCCGTTGTGCCATCAGGCACGGAATTTTCAGCCACTGCGCGCCTCTCCGAAGAGGCCCTGCCCCTGTATTCAAGCGAAATTGCCGTGACCCGCCGGGCCATCACACGGACCCTGGCCAAGGCAGACACCTGTAAAAGCCATGCAGAAAAAATCGCCGTGCTCGAAGAGGCCCTCACGGCCCTCGACCGGTTCCAGCGCCTCAGCCTCGTGGCCCGCCTTTTGGGAGGAGTCGCCCCTGCTGCTTCGGAGGTCACCGAAGCCGGTCTCAAAGCGCGGATCCGGAAACTGGAGCAGAAGGCAGATACCCTTGACGACGGACTGAAACGCATGGCCGGGCACTTCACCCAAAAGGGAATCTATATCTTTCCCCCCGCAACGGGAGCGTCCCGTGAGGTCACCCCCTTTGCAAGCGCCGTCAAAAACCACCTTTCGGTCTTTCTGGACACCTGCCCGACCCCTGCCTCCGCCGCCTTCATTCTCATCGGTGAGTACACCGTCACGGGCCAGGGCATAGAACTCACCTGCCGCCTCATGGACCGGCAGCAGAACACCCTGCAAACCGCCATGGCCTGTTTTCTCCCCTCCGCCTGCCAGGGCTACCGCACGCAACCCGAGACCCTCGATTTTGAAAAGCTCATTGCCTCGGGCCTGGTGGTCTCCAGCGACTTTTCCGTGGATATCAAGACTGCCGACGGACGAACCGACCTCCTTTACACATCCGGTGAGTCCATCACCCTGCTCATCAGGATGAACCGGCCGGGCTACTTCTACCTCATGGGCCACGCCTTCAAGGAAACCCCGTACACCTACCTGGTGGAGCTCAACGATGCCCCGGGGGACCGAAGGTTCATCTCCTACGTGGGCCCGGACGATGCCGGGAAATGGATCGAACTCGGCGAATTCGAAGCTGTGGCCCCCTTTGGTGTGGAGACCGTTCAAATCTATGCCGCCACAGGCGACCTTGAAGCAAACGTCCCCAGCACCTTCCAAGACCCGACCACCGGCCTGTTCAAGGTCGGCAGCCCTGAAACGGGAGGCTCGTCCCCTTCCAAGGCCGTGGCGACCACCCGGGGCCTCATGCGAAAAAAAAAGAAGGAGGCCGCACACGCCGAAGCAAGCCTGACCATCACCACCATGGCACGATAACCCTTCCTTTTCATGAAAAACGGCCACACCAGGCGCAACAAACCGTTTCATTTACCGGTAACCATCAGGGAAGGGGATACCTTGTCAGGGTCTCGGCCTCGGCTTCGCAGTCGCCGGACGGGGCAAGTCCCTTGGCCACAGCCACGGCATACTCGGCCTTGGCCGCTGCCAGGTCCGCGCAGAACGTCGGATCAGCGTGCAGCTTCGCCACGGTAGCCGCCCCCATGAACCGCCCCTCCATCACATCACTGTACCAATGATAGTTACAGATAACCCGACTCTCCCCAAAGGCCCTGCCGCGGGCAATGATCCTGTCGGCGCGTTCCGGGGCAATCTCGGTGAGGATCAGCGCCCAGGCCCACCCAATGGCGGTGTGACCCGACGGATAGGACCCGTCGTTTTTCAAATGGTCCTCATCCTTGGGAAAACAGGTGGGCTCTGCCTTCGCCGCAAAGGGGCGCACCCGCTTGTAGTGGTCCTTGGCCGTGTAGGTGGACAGGCCCGCATCGGCCAGGCTTCGCCTCAACAGGCGATACAGGTAGGGGGTTTCCTCTTTTGTAATGGCGATCCCCAGGGCACAGGAGAAAGTCTCGGCCGCGGCGGGAAACATCAACTCCGCATCCACGGCAGCCAGCTCCCAGCGAGGCGTATCCACAAATTTACTGCTTCGCTTCTGAACATCGGTGTCCAGGCCAAAGGCGGCGGAACCCTCTTCCGGGGGAAGGGGAATCAGGGCCAGACTGTTGGGCAGGGCTTCCGAGGGCAGGTACCCTTTAAGAATTCCCGGCTTTATCTCGGGAACGTCTGCCATGGGTGGGGGCGTGTCGGCCGTTGCACAGGCAGACAACAAAACAGCCCCCATCAGCAAAAGCATGGCACGTCGAAAGAACATCCGGAATCCGTCAGTCATCTTCATAGAAACCTCCAAGTCCTTTTTGTCATTCCATCGTGGGTTCATGCATGCCTCCGATAAAGAGACAAAGAAAACGCAAAGACAGAGCTCTCACGGATGCCGACGGGCAGCGTTCGAAAAATCGGCATGTGGTCTCCGCATGGTGCAGGAAAGGCCGTCTCTCATGGACGGGCACACTCAAAATGGCCGCGTGAATGGGTTGTCAATGATTCGACAACAGGTTATGGCAGGAATAGCAGGATGTTAAACAGAGTACCCTTAGTACCTGATAAAAAACAACAAAAAAAGAAAGACCGCCCCTTTGCGGGAAGTTCCCGGAGAGAATGCGCCCCCGTCCTCGGGGGGTTCTTGAACCCGGATTAAAAGGAGGGTATAATACCCCCCATGGTGCCTTGGACCCCGTCCTGTTTGGAAGAACAAGACAGCCAACGACACGGCAGCAAAAGGACACCATAGACATACGGTTGGACACGAAATAAGAAGAGTGTTTCGGGCACGCCCGGGACGACGACCGTGCACCGCAAGGCACGCAACCTGCGTCATCGATCTTCAGCAATACCCTCCCAGCATGTAGGCACAGCCAGTACACACCGAACCTGACCGTTCATCAGGGTGACGCATCACCCATGGCAGGAGCCCATTTGCCTCGGTAACGAGTCGCCACCCTTTACCCGGCAGGTTTACCATGTTCTCTTTTAAAACCACGCAGTTTCAGGACCTTTCCTGCGGTTCTGCCTCACGCCGCCGCACCTGCGGGCCAGGGCATGGAGCCGTTGTGCCGCTACTGACGGAAGACCATGAACCGATTTATATATCCAACCAACCACACCATGCAGAAAAAGGCCAAAAACCATGGGAAAATCGTTTACTCGACGAGATTTGGAATCCGGTGAGTACAAGGTCATTTCCAAAGGGCGATGGGGCAATGCGCAGCTCTATCAATACACCCAGGGGCAAACCACCTGGGTTGTCAAAGACTTCTCCCGCTGCCCCCCGGCCATCAAAAAAACCTGGGGCCGCCTGATGGCCAAAAGGGAATTTCTGGCCCTGAAAAAACTCAAAGGCCTTGACGGCATCCCTGCCGACCCGTTTTTTCTGGATATGTATGCGGTGTGTTATCAGTACCAGCCCGGTACAACCTTGAAGGAAACGCCTGCGGAGTTGATCAGTGATGACTTCTTTTTTGAATTTGAAGACCTGGTGAAACGCATGCATCGGCACAACATGGTCCACCTGGATATCCGAAACCACCGGAACATCCTGGTGACGGACAAGGGGCGCCCTGCCCTTTTGGATTTCCAGTCCAGCCTGAACCTGGAAAACACCCCCCGGGCCCTGCACAAGCTCATGAAGGACATTGATTTGTCCGGGGTTTACAAAAACTGGCGCAAAAAGAAGCCCGGCTCCCTGGACAGAGCCCGGCAGGAGCACCTGGACGCCTTGAATCGCATTCGCTTTTTATGGTTCCTCAAGGGCTACCCCTTGAGCACAAAAGCAGGCCGCAGGGCCTGACTTCGTCCCTGCGGCTCCCCTCAACCGGATTGGAGAAGAACAGAGACAAAGAGCAGGGCATAAAGCAGACAGGGAAAGGCAATGTTGGTCACCACGTTGTTCTGAACGATACTTTCCCTGTTGAAAGACCACAGCCCTGCCGGGTCAAACCGCTTCATCCCCGGGCGGTACGGGCGCACATCCCGGCAATAGGACGTGTACTCCTCCCCGAACAGATCTTCCAGAATCCGCTCTTCACGCCTTACCCTGTTGACCATGTAAAAGTAGTAGACAATGGAAAACCCTGCCAGCCACCAGGGACTCCCGGTTACCATCACGATGCCGAACACAAACAGAAACCGCCCCAGGTACATGGGGTTTCTTACAAACATATACGGTCCGGTGACCGTGAGACGTTTCCGGGTTTTGATGGTGGACATGCACCACAATTGAATCAGTTGCCCCACCACCGACACCAGCAGGCCGGGCACAAACCAGCCGGGCTCGACCCGGACAAGCAGCAATACGAAAAGCAGCCCCCCCAGGGGGACCCGCAACGCAAGCAAGACTTTTCTCAATGACTTGTTGTTGAAAAGAACATGGATCGGGCCTGCGACATTTTCCGGCATGACACCCCCCTTAAATGGTGATTTTCGCTCTTTTTTTCAACAGCACTGTTTTTATGATATCAATCCCTCAACAAGTCAAACTCTTTTTCGTAACGGCCTATCGCCCAGCGCACCGGAGCCGGTAGGCAACCAAGGAAAAGGGAGAAAAGATGGGGGGCGTGGAAGTCAGGTAACCACCCGGCCCGTACGAAACTGGCGCACAGACCGGATGGTATGGGGAGGGGAAAAATTATTCGAAGGACGCAATAAAGGACTTGATCCGTTCGATCGCCTTGGTGCGGATGGTGTCCTCTTCGCAGAGGATTTCATGGTATGCGGCATGCTTTCCGTTGATATCCGCATCAAACCGGACGTACTCCCTCAGCACACCGGGCCGGAGCCCGTCCGCGAAGGTCTCGTGGCCTTCGGATGTGGTAAAGTGATCGTCCACCGCCTCAAACAGCAGAAGGGGCGTGTTGATTTTCCAGGCATTGCGACGGAGTTTGAAAATGGCGGCATAGCCCTCTTCCAGCCAGCGCCAGGTCACACCGATGATGGCACCACCCGCAAGGAGCTCCGGGTGCTCGGAAAGGTACTCCTCATTGACCAGCCATCGCTTGTAGCTGTGGGTGACGGCCTCGGTGAAAAACCGCTCCTGTCCCTCCTCGTAACCCACGTCCTGCCCGAAATCTTCAGGGGCCTCCTGCTTCAGGCCATACTCTTTTCCCTTGCCGGCAATGACCTTGCCCAGGGCCAGGGCGTATCCGGCTTCATCGGACATCTTGATGAAGTCTTCGGTGTTGATCCCCTGCATGGGCGCGCACAGCACGGCCCCGTCAAAGACATTCGGGTACTTTTCCAGGTAAAGGCTCCCGATGCCCCCGCCCATGGAGTGGGCCACGAGAAAGAGTTTCTCATGCCCGTCCCGCCTCCGGACGATGTTGCTGATCAGGTAGTTTGCATCTTCCACGTAGTCGTCGAAATCCTTTACATACACCTTCATGGGGTCGGGAAGCAGCCGGCCTGAGGCGCCGTGTCCTCTGTGGTCCAGGAGATAGATGGCGCACCCCGTATCCTTCATGTCGTAGACAAACTCAGCATACTTGGTGAGGTTCTCGGATTTGCCGTGGAAAATAACGATGGCCCCTTTGTCCGAGTCTGTCTGAAAGGCCCTGTAAGCGATGTCCACA
This sequence comes from Desulfoluna sp. CYM3A, assembly GCF_056829965.1. Lineage (NCBI taxonomy): Bacteria > Pseudomonadati > Thermodesulfobacteriota > Desulfobacteria > Desulfobacterales > Desulfolunaceae > Desulfoluna > Desulfoluna sp. CYM3A. Next base: position 5,988,657 of record NZ_CP186556.1, on the reverse strand, counting down.
CCGTCGACACCAGTAAAATACCCCTCTTCGCCCGTCTCGAAATACGGCATGACCGTTGATCTGTAATACTCCCTGTGGAGGGCAACCTCCTCCTGGGTATCGATGTCGAACACCTCTTTGCACCCTACGCCCGTGAACATGACACCCACCACGAGCAACACGGCGCACAACCTTGAAATACGATAATTCATGGACAATCCCTCTGTATTGCATTGATATATGGTTCTACATGCCGTCGGGGCGCGAGTTTACAGCCTCCGACGTTCTCCCTTATACGCAACCTTGTTCTTGCCTTGAACACATTCGCGCCGAAGGACTCAAGCGCCCCCAAACAAACAATGTTTTGCGGATAGCCAACAAAATCCACCCCTGCCCGAATGTTCATAACTCAACATCTAATGTTCACAATATTACATCACAACAGAAAGAGTGTGTATACCGTTTTTTATGAATACGGGAACAAAAAAACGATATCACCCCACAGAAAAGATGAAAACAGCGTCACTCGGGCCATAGATAAAAGGGTCTTTTAGCGTCTGGAACCACGGAGAGAAAACCATAAAAATCCTTTAGATTGGCTACAAAGACGATTCCAGGCGTCTCAGCCAACACCCAGAGCATCGACAATTCCCTGCATCCGGCAACTAGTACACGTCTGAAGCATAACAAAGGGCTGATGTATAGCCAAGAACCATCGCACCTTATTTTCGAATTCGAAAAAAGACGAGCCAACCACCGGGCAAAGTGCTATGGAACCATTGGCAGAAGGCGGAAAAGCCCGGCAGACCATATCACACCGTGGGATGCCCCACTCACCTGCGCCGGTAAGGCCTTGCCAAAACACGCCCTTAAGTATAAAATATCATTCCAAATAAAACCGCCACACCGGCCTTCCCCAAGCGCCCCGGCGTAACACCTTCCAAGCCCCATGCCCCCAGAGCCCCTCCAGCCAACCGGCTGTCCGCCAGGCGGTGGCAACATCAAGGCACACCCCTTTTCTTTTTCCAGCCCAACCCTATGCATGTTTTTGCGACCACCCTTACCCGCAAAGGAGCACATCATGAAAGCGTACGGTGCAGAATTTATCGGCACATTCTGGCTGGTTCTCGGCGGATGCGGAAGCGCTGTCCTGGCAGCGGCATTTCCCAACGTGGGAATCGGTCTTCTGGGAGTCTCCCTGGCCTTCGGCCTCACGGTTCTGACCATGGCCTTTGCCATCGGCCACATCTCCGGGTGTCACCTCAACCCGGCTGTGTCCTTCGGCCTCTGGGCCGGGGGCCGGTTTTCGGGAAAAGAGCTGGTGCCCTACATCGTGGCCCAGGTTTTCGGCGCCATTGCCGCAGGAGGAATCCTTTACCTCATCGCCAGCGGCAAACCCGGCTTTTCCCTGGCCGACGGATTTGCGTCCAACGGATACGGAGCGCACTCACCCGGAGGATACAGCCTGCCCTCGGCCCTGGTGTGCGAAGTGGTCATGACCGCCATGTTCCTCATCGTCATCTTAGGGGCCACGGACCCACGCGCCCCCAAAGGCTTTGCCCCCATTGCCATCGGCCTGTGCCTTACCCTGATCCACCTGATCAGCATCCCGGTGACCAACACCTCGGTAAACCCTGCCCGCAGCACGGGGGTGGCTGTGTTTGTGGGCGACTGGGCGGTGACCCAGTTGTGGCTCTTCTGGGCAGCCCCCATTATCGGCGGTATCCTCGGCGCCACACTGTATCGCCTTATCGGCCGCAACGATGCCTGAATGACGAGAGCCCTGCTGTAGCCACCACGGCAAAAAAGCCACCCACCTTAACCTCAGACACACAAGGAGCGTATCATGCGACTCGCAAGACTAATCGGTTTGACAGTCATCGCTTTGTCCATGGGGACCTTTGCCTGCGCCAGCGGCATTGTGCATGACGGCGAATACAATTTCGTCAAAGCCCAACACGTTGACGCATGGGCGGAACAGGACAAGCAAATTGACACAAAGCTGGCAGAAATCAGGGAGAAAAATGGAGGAAAGCGGCCCAACATCCTCTACATCCTCATTGACGATGTGGGATTCGGGGAGTTCGGCATTCCCGAACTCAACTATGTGCGCGGTACCCAGACCCCGCGCATCAACAAGCTGGCCGACGAAGGGCTCTCTTTTATGCGCATGTACACCGAGCCATCATGCACACCGACCCGCACGGCGATGATGACGGGGCGCCACCCCGTTCGAGCCGGACTCAAAGAGGTCAAGGTGGCCCTTATCGGCGAAGGGCTTCCCAAAAGTGAGGTGACCATTGCCGAGGTGCTCTCCAAGGCGGGGTATGCCACGGTTCATATCGGAAAATGGCACATGGGCGACATCAAGGAGTCCTACCCCCACAACCAGGGATTCGATTTTGCAGCTTTCCCCCTGCATCAACAGGCACAACTCTCCTTGATGACCGAAGATGCCGAGCAGGCCAACTCCTTGACCGGCCATGCAAAAAGCTCTTACACGGACAAATTCGCATTGGACAATAAATTCAAACCCGCTGGTCTTGTCACCGGCGTTGAAGCGTACAAGGGCAAGGATGCCCACGAGGTAGGGATGGAGGCTGGCGAGCAGTGGACCCAGGACAAGTACAATGAGATGAACCAGCGCTACCAGACACAGACGCTGGAGCAACTGCGAGCCCTTGCCAATCAGGAGAAACCGTTCTTCCTTCAGTACTGGCCCCTGATCCCGATCAACTTCGTCCGCAGCGACCGAGAGCAGTTCCAAACGCTCAACGGCGGCACCATGGTCGAGAGCATGAACCAGCTTGACGGATGGGTGGGAGAGATCCTCGATGAGCTGGACACCCTCGGTATCGCAGACAACACGCTGGTTGTCCTCATGGGAGACAATGGTCCGTTTCTGATGGGATACCAAGAAATCACGGGTATGAACGACATGATCTACCGCGGTGGCAAATTGGACCACCTTGAAGGCGGGGTCCGAGTCAATGCCTTTGCCCGGTGGCCTGCGGGCATCAAACCCGACACCCTGGCTGGGGACATGATCCACGTCTGCGACCTGTATACGACCTTTGCCCGCTTAGGGGACGCCACCAAATACATCCCCACGGACAGGATCATCGACGGCATCGACCAGACCGCCCTGCTCATCGAAGGGGAAGGGAACGGCCGCAGGGACTATGTGTACATCTATGAGGGGGTTGTCCTGCGCTCCATCGTCAAACAGAAATTCAAGATGCACATGCCGGGCCCCGGCGTGCCCGGAGCCGCCGCTCCGGTCTTTGACCTCGCACGGGACCCCCGCGAAATGACCCCGCTTATCAAGGCGGCATTGTGGTCGGGTGCCAGTTTTCAGGACATGCTCACACGGCACATGATGGGCATCAAAAAATACCCACACGCCAAGATCGGCAAAGGCAAGCCCTATGAAGGCATAGACAACTTGCGGCCTGAATCCCAGGAGGCCGTTGAAACCTTTATGTCATGGCATTGACATAGCAAGAGCCGAAGGGGCGGGGAGGCCGCAAGTCGGACTCTCCGCCCTTTTGCTTTCGTGTGCCTGCACCGGAGACAGAACCGTAGAGCCCCCACATCTCCCCACCCCCCGCAATTTTGTTCAAACCTCAACGATGGTTTCCTGTTATAGTCCCTTTCCACACCCCAGAGTTGCGCAATCCGCTTTCGAGGCTCACACCTCATCGCCGGAGGCGTGTTTTTTTGCCTCAGCACAAAAGGAACCACAAGCCATGACATCATACAAAAGCCACCTCCCCCTTCTCATTTTTGCTGTTTTGGGCGTTGTCTGGGGGAGCAACTTTATCTACATGAAAATGGCTGTGGACCTGATCACCCCCGGTCAGGTTGTGCTCTACCGGGTATGTTTCGGCTTCCTTCCTGTCCTGGCCTATGCAGGTGTCAGGCGGGACATGCGCCTTGCCCACGCCCGCCATGCGCACCACTTTCTGGTGATGTCGGTCCTGGCCACAGCCTTCTACTACTACTGCTTTGCCAAAGGGGCCAGCCTGCTGCTCTCGGGTATTGCCGGGGCCGTCAGCGGAGCCATCCCCCTCTTCGCCTTTGTCATGGCCATTGTCTTTATCCCCGAAGAAAAAGCCACGGTGCGCAAACTGTGCGGCGTGCTCGTGGCCCTTGCAGGGGTGGTGCTCATCGCAAGCCCCTCGGGTCAGGAGGTGCTCACCACCAACCTGGAAGGGGTCGGCTACATGGTGGCAGGGTCCCTGGGAGTGGGGGCGTCCTTTGTGTATGCCCGAAAATTCATCGTCCCCCTGCACATCCCGGCAGCCGCCCTCACCACCTATCAGCTGGGCTTCGGCCTTCTTATCCTGGCCCTTGCCACGGACACCTCGGGCATTGGACGCATCTGGACCTCCCCCCACGCCTCAGCGGGTCTCGTCGTGGGCCTGGGCCTTTTGGGAACCGGCCTGGCCTACATCCTCTATTACTACATCGTGGACACCATGGGGGCGGTTGCGGCCTCTTCCGTCACCTACCTGCCCCCGGTGGTGGCCCTTTTTATCGGTGTTCTCCTGGTGGGCGAACCCATCACGCCCGCAGACTTTGCGGCCACGGGCATGATCTTTGTCGGGGTGTTTCTTCTTAAGGAATAACGATGGAACCCATAAAAACGAAAGAGCCTCAAGAGACATCTTTTTACTTTTTTCCTCAGCCGGCTGTGACTCTTTGGCAGCCCTTTAAGAAGAACTATGCTCCGTTGAGGGCATGGGCCAGGATCCGGCGGCTCACCTCGGGGGTCACGTCCCCGGTCTCGGACAGGGCCACCATGCCGTGGGCTTCCAGGGCTTTCACCACGTCATCAATCTTGTCTTCGGTCACCCCGTAATCTGAGAGCCGGGTACGGATGCCCAGGGACTCGAAAAAGGCCCGGGTCCTTCCGATGGCTTCGTCAATGCGGCTATCCTCATCCCCTTCGGTGATGCCCCACACCCTTTCGGCATACTGGAGCAACTTGGCTCGCTTCTGCTCCTTTCTCAAGGTCCAGATGGAGGGCTGAAGCACGGCCAGGGTCTTGCCGTGGTCGATACCAAACATGGCGGTGAGCTCGTGGCCGATCATGTGGGTGGTCCAGTCCTGGGGGACCCCTGCGCCAATGAGCCCGTTCAGGGCCATGGTGGCGCACCAGACAAGGTTGGCACGGGCGTCATAGTCCTCGGGGTCTGCCAGGGTCTTTTCCCCCACCTCAATGAGAGTCTGGAGGATGCCCTCGGCCGTGCGATCCTGAAAACCTGCCGATACGGGGTAGGTGACATACTGCTCCACCGTATGGATAAAGGTGTCCACGATGCCGTTGGCCACCTGGGTGGGAGGCAGAGTAGCGGTCAGGGTGGGGTCCAGAATGGAAAATACGGGGAAAGACAGGGGGCTGAACACAGGGAATTTGCCCTTGTTGTGGCTGATGACGCCGCCGGAGTTTCATCTCCGAGCCTGTGGCAGGAAGGGTCACCACCGTGCCCAGGGGAAGGGCCTTCTCCACCGGTACCGGGTCAACCTGCAGGCCGAGAGCTCTTCGGGTACTGCTTCTTAAAGCCGGAGGCCAGGGCCACGAACTTGGTGCCGTCCATCACCGAGCCGCCCCCCACGGCCAGCAGGAAATCGACCTTCTCGGCCTTGACCACCTCCACGGCCTTCATGAGGGTGGTATATTTAGGGTTCGGCTCGATGCCGCCAAAGGTCACCACGTCCCGATCTTTCAGGGCTGTTGTTACTTTCTCCAGGGTCCCGAAGCGCTTTACGCTGCCGCCCCCGTAAAGGACCAGCACCTTGGCCCCTTTGGGGACGAGGGTGTCCAGTTCTGCCAGTCTGTCCTTGCCAAAAACAATACGTGTCGGGTTATAAAAATCAAAATCAAGCATGGATGCATTCTCCCATTGGGGTTTCAGTTTATTGCTGTAAATACAATAATACATCGCCTTTTTATTGGAATACACAATCCTCGCGAAATCATGCCCATTCCTGCTTATCAAAGCAGAACCAGGCTCTTTATGGTAGACTGTTTTTTATCCCGGACACCAGGCAAAGGTCACAAGCGCAAGGAAGCACCATGACAAAAACCGCAGAACTCATGAACAGACTCGCACCCTCGGTGGGGCTCAACGACACCCGTCTTGACGGCGTGCGAATCTACAAAGCCACCCAAAGCTCACCACGTTCCCCCCTCCTCTACACCCAGGGCATCATCATCGTTGGGCAGGGGAAAAAACGGGTCTTCTTAGGGGAGACGGCCTACGAATACACCCCGGATCGCTATCTGGTCATGTCGGTTCCCATACCCGCGGAATGCGAAGCCCCGGCAACCGAAGAGGAGCCCTTTCTGGCCATGCTCATCGACATCAACCTCGCCCACGTGAGCACCGTCATCGGCAAAATGGGAGATCATCTTCCCCCCTTTGCCGACACCGGCGACACCAACCGGGGGCTTTTCCTGGCCGAGGCCGATCCCCCCTTCAAAGAGACCACGGCCCGCCTTCTCAACGCCCTGACCTCTCCCATAGAGGCCGAAGTACTCGGAGACGCTCTCCTTAAAGAGCTGTTCTTCCGGGTCATGTGCGGAGACAACGCCGCCTCCCTCTACGCCCTGGCCGTGAAAAACACCCACCTGTCCCGCATCGACAAGGTCCTCAAACAGATCCACAGCCACTATCACCGTCCCATGGACGTGGACCAGCTCGCCGGGCTGGTGAACATGAGCCCGTCTGCCTTTCACCGCGCTTTCAAAGAGGTCACCGCCTCTTCCCCCATCCAGTACATCAAAAAGGTCCGGCTCAACAAAGCCCGGGACCTGCTGGTCCTCTCCGGGGCACGGGTCAACGAAGCCGCCACCCGGGTCGGCTACGAGTCCCCCACCCAGTTCAGCCGGGAGTTCAAACGCTATTTCGGGGAGAGCCCGGTGGTCTTCAGCAATCAGGCGGCCCGCGCCACAGCGTCACAGGCTGGCGCAGCACCCCGCCTGTAGATCACCGCCCCGCACATGGCAGTGAAAGGGGCCACGGTCACAAGGCCGATGCTGCCCGAGAGGGTGTGGATGATCTCAGAGGAGACCCACGGGGTGTTGAGCATGACGGAAAGAGGCACGTTCTGGGCCATCATGGCCATGAGAAGGGAGGTAAAGCCGCCGGAGTAGGCCAGAAGCAGGGTGGTGGTCATGGTGCCGAGGACGGAGCGCCCCACTCGGAGACCGGAACCCATGAGGGCCACGGGAGAGAGGGTGGCGTCCACACGAGCCACCTCGGCCATGCTGGCGGAAATATCCATGGCAAGGTCCATCACGGCCCCGGATGAGGCAAGGAAAATCCCTCCGATAAAAATCAGAGAGAGGGAAAGATCGGCGTGCCCGGCGTAAAGCAGGGCCTCGGAAAAAGGTTTCACGGCCCCATTAAGGTGAATGGCCTTGCCCACCACAAGGGCAATAAGGCAGGTGGCAAGAATCCCCAGAGTGGCCCCGCAAAAGGCGGTGAGCCCCAGACGGTTGAGGCCGCCCACCAGAAAGATCACGGAAAAGTTAAGGATCATCACCACCCCGAAGGAGACGAGCAGAGGGTTCCACCCCGCCAAAAGAGCCGGAATCATTACCTTCCAGATCATGGCTCCCGTCAGCACAAAGGAGACCAGCGCCCGGGCCCCGGTCTCTCCCCCCGTGATGAGGAGCAGCCCGAAAAAAAGGGCCACCATCACCCAGAGCCCCGTAAGCCGGTAATGGTCCCGCGGGGTCACGTGGAGAATCTCTCCGTCTTCCCCCACGGTGAGGACGGCAAGCATGCTGTCCCCTTCCCCGTAAAAGGCGTCGAGCTCCAGCTTGCCCATGAGGTTGGAGGCGGCCGAAACAACCTCTCCGGCATAGGGCCCGTTTTCCACCCGCAACTCCAGCTTCTGGAACCCGGTCTTGATGAGCCCGTGCTGCAACACCTGGCCGTTGTCTGCGGAAAGCACCGTGGCCCTGCACCTCACCCCGCCGTCATCGGGCCTGTCCGCAGGCCAGAAAAGCAGCACCAGGGTCACCAGCACAAACACGCCCAGAGAAACCCGATCCCGTTTTTTTGTCATCTTCACCACCCCTGGTTCGCGAATGCTCCAATCCTCGTGCCTCGGGCTGTCGCATTCGCTTACGGGCTGCGCCCGTGATTAAAGGAATTATTACGGATACAGTCACGGCGAAGCCTCCCGGCGGCCCTGCCGGGGGCCACACTTTTATAAAGTTTGACAAACAGGTCTAAAACAAGCCTTTCCAGGCTCCGTCAGTATTAGTCCAACAGGACAGTTTTTTGCTGAGCTTTTTTTCAAAAAAGAAAAGCGACCTGCCGGAGGCAAGCTGAATGGTTTCCATCGGGTTTCCCTTAAAGATTCATGACGCGGGCGATCTTCCTGGCGATGTCGGTGTTGTCGTAGCTGCCGCCGAATAGGGTGGCTCCTGGGCCGGAGGCGGAGGTGAGGACGGGCACGCCGGTGTGGGAGTAGGTGGTCCAGCCGAGGCCTGCCTTGCGGTTGAGAAGGTGGGTCAACTGCATGGTAAATGGGTCGTAGCTGCCGTAAAGCATGTAGTCGGCCATGCCGGGCTTGAGGGTTTCGCCCCGGAGGCTGGCGTCAAAGGCGCGCTTGAGTTCGGCCACTTCAAAGGGTTTCAGGGCAAGGGGGCCGTTGGCGTCCGGGGCCAGGCCGAAGTGGGCCTTGACCAGCTTCATGGCCGTCTCGAAGCTTCCCTTTTTCTTAAGGTGATCCGCAAAAACGTCGTCGAAAAAGGCCTGGTGGCTCTTGGTCTGACGGTTCATGAGGCTGTAGGAGGTGGCGTACTTGGTGCCGGAAAACCCTAAGGCAAGTCCCCCGCACTCATGGTCGCCGGTGACCACGATAAGGGTCTCGCCGGGGTGCATTTGGGCAAAGGAGGCGGCCACGGCCACGGCGTCGTCAAAGGCAAGGGTGTCCTTGACGGCGGCGGCTGCGTCATTGGCGTGGCAGGCCCAGTCGATCTTGCCCCCCTCCACCATGAGGAAAAAACCGGCCTCTCCGTCCAGAAGCTCCACGGCCTTTTCCGTGAACTCGGCAAGGCTCACATCTTTTCGGTTCCGGTCCATGTCGTAGGGCAGGGCCTTGCCGTCGGGCAAGCGGGGGTTTACGGCGACAGGTTTGCCGAGCCCTTTAAGGCCCAAGATCTCCCGCCTGGTGTCCGCCACGGTAAACCCGTTGGCCTTTGCCGCGGCCAGGGCATTGCCCCGGGGCGCCTCGGACTTTTTCCCCTCGGGGTCCTTCATGCCTCCCCCGCCGAAAAAATCCATGTCGCTTTCGGCCAGGGCGTGATCGATCTCATGGTACATGCTCCGGGAGGGCTCGTGGGCGTAGAAGGCCGCAGGCGTGGCGTGATCGATGGAGACACTGGAGACGATCCCCACCTTATAGCCCCTGCCCTTGGCCCGCTCGGCCAGGGTGGCCACCGGCCGAAAGGAAGGGTCCACCCCGATGCACCCGATGTTGGTCTTCACCCCTGTGGCCATGGCCGTTCCTGCGGCGGCAGACCCCGTAATGAACCGATCCGCCGCATGGGTGGAGGTGACTCCGTGCACGGGCATGGCCTCCATGACCAGGCGCCTCTCTTTGCCGCAATCCTTGAGAAACTCTGTGGCTGCGGCGCGCTGGGGCATGCCCAGGCCGTCCCCGATAAACAGAAACACATATTTCGCCTTTTCCCCTTTGGCGCCCGACAACGGAGCCGCTGTCGCTGAAACAGCAAAAAGCCCTGCGACAAGCACAGTGGTGGCGATGAGGATAGACAAACGACGACATGGTGACATGGGGTCCTCCCGTGATGGAATGGGTAAATAAAAGGAGCGCTGCCATGGGCTCATGCGCGCTCTTTTGTCACGGGAGACTATTATGAAAGGATGTTCGGATTGTGTGAGTGTTTGGTGATGATCCGTTGAAAAGAGCCATGGGCAGGGAACCGCTGGCCATGGGCTCCCTGCCGGTTGTAAAGTACTCCTGTTTTCAGACCTTGAACTGCCCCACCACCGAATTCAACCCACCGGCAAGCCGAGAGAGATCTTCCGAGCGGTCATGGACCGTGCTGCTGCCACCGGTAAGCTGATGTGCCGAGCGACTCACAGCCCCCATGTCCCGGGCAATCTCTTCAGCCAGCGCCGAGCTTCCGGGCCACCTGGCTGTTCACCTCCTGAAGCCCGGCCGAGGCCTGGGCCAGGTTTTCGGCTATCTCCCCCGTGGAGACGGACTGCTCTTCCACGGCTGCCGCGATGGCGGCCACCAGCTCACTGACCTCCTCGATGACCGTTGAGATGCGATTGATCCCCTCCACGGACTGCACGGATGAGGCCTGCACCCCGTCGATGCGGGAGCGAATCTCCCCGGTGGCTTCAGCGGTCTGAGCCGCCAGGGCTTTGATCTCTCCTGCCACCACGGCAAAGCCCTTGCCTGCCTCTCCGGCACGGGCCGCCTCGATGGTGGCGTTCAGGGCCAGAAGGTTGGTCTGCTCGGAGATCTCGGTGATGGTCTCCGTGACCTTGCCGATCTCTGCTGCGGCCTGGCCCAGGGCATCCATGTTTTCCCTGGCCCCATGGGCCTGGTCAACCATGTCCGAGGTCACACCCCGCGCCTTTTCAGAGCGTTCGGCGATCTCGGCAATGGTGGATCGCATCTCTTCGGTGGCCGCTGCCACGGTGTTGACGTTGGTGGCCGTCTGCTCGGACGAAGCCGCGACACTCACCATGACGGCGCTCATCTCTTCGGCGGACCGGGTGACGCCCCCTGCAAGCTCATTCATCTCACCGGCTCCGCCGGACATCTCATCCGACAACCCGGAGAGCTCTGCCCCAGATTCGGTGACCTTCTCCGCATGCAGGGAGAGCTCCCGGATGATGGCATGGATCTTCTCCACAAAGGCATTGAACCACGTGGCAAGAACCCCAAGCTCATCTTTGGATACCACCTCAAGGCGACGGGTCAGGTCCCCTTCCCCTTCGGCGATATCCCGCAGCATGTCAGAGGTGCGGTTGAGGGGCCGGGTAATGGCATTGGCAAACAGAAAAGCAAGCCCCACAAACAGGGCGAGAAGGGCCCCGCCGATGGAAACCACCGCAACCACCATGCTGTGCCCGGAGGCCATCACTTCGTCCTTTTCGATAACCCCCACATACTTCCACCCCAGCCCGGGTGAGGTGTAGACACAGGCATAGTACACGATCCCGTTTTTCTCCAGCTCCGCATGCCCCCCGGACATGCGGTCAAGGGTATGAAAGACAGGGTGATCCAGCTCCGACATCTTTTTAAAATTCGTCTCCGGGGTCTTGGGATTGGCCAGGATAGTCCCGTCCTCCTGGGCGAGCATGGCAAACCCGCGCTTGCCGATCTTGATGTCCAGGACCATCTTTGTGAGGTTTGTCAGTGGTACATCGATCCCCGCCACCCCCACCAGCGCCCCCGATGGGTCAAAGGCCGGTGCCACCACAGAGATAACACCGGCCATGGTGCCGGTGCCGGTCAAACTCTGGTACGCCGGGGTAACAGAAGGAACCCTCTCCTCGACGGCACCCTGATACCAGCCCCTCTTGCGCGGATCATAGCCGGCGGGCAAGGCACCTTTATTCGACGACACAAACCCGCCCCAACGGGTTCCGAAAAACACCTCGTAAAACGCGTCGTTGGATGCCTGCACCCCCGTCAGGGCCCGATAGATCTCAGCATTGACCCGCCCCTCTTTTTCCGGGTCGGCGGAGTGCTCTGGAGCCCCCGGAAGATAGCTCAGCACCGAGCTGTCCGCCCCCTTCAACTCCGGCCTGGCTGCCACGTACGCCACCGATGTTTTCACCATGTCCGCGAACTGGACCATGGCGTTGTCCAGCTGCTTGAGCTCACGGGTTGTTGAATCGACGAAATTCGCCTCGGAGATGGTGTTCACTTTCACCACGGTCACCGCACAGATCACCGCCACGGGAATCAATGCCACGAGAGAAAACGCAGCAATCAACTTTGTCTTGATTGTCAGATAGCTCAAAAAAAACTCCTTCATTTCAAATCCATTGAACCTGTCGATATTCCCTAAGCATTAAGAAACACGACCCCTTCCCACGGGATGGCCCAATTTCATATCGGACCGGAGCTAGAATTCTTTAATATTATTTTGCACACCATACAAATCAATCAAACAAAACGCATGATCTATGCATACAGGCACATAATCAACCCCTTGAGATACAGTAATTAAGCTATTTCGTTTTCACTGCGACACAAGCGAAATCCCTGCACCAACACCACGCACCAACGCAAAAAAAAGGCCCGGCGATTCTCAAAAATCACCGAGCCCTTCCACATGGACGCAGATATGTCTCTTTGCATGCAACCCCATGCAGCGATCAGGCAGGGGCCACCTTTTCCCTGATAGCCGACAGGACGGTCAACGCATTTAAAAAATCAGTTGCCTCCGGCGGGTCGCTTTTTGAAAAAAGCTCCGCAAAAATTTTTCGGTAATCAAGTCGCTTATCTAGTCCGCAGGGGCTGAAGATAAGCGACTTGATAAATAAGAAAAGAAGAGGGGCTATGCCCTGTAGGGACGCCTCCGCAAAAAACAAAACCTGTTTGTCAAACTTTTCAAAAGTTTGGCCCCCGGCAGGGCCGCCGGAGGCAAAAATCTAAATGCGTTAACCCTGCCTGCCAAACATCCCATCAGGCCATCCGTCACACCTTGAACTGCCCCACCACGGAATTCAGCCCACCGGCAAGCCTGGAGAGATCTTCCGACCGGTCATGGACCATGCCGCTGCCGTCGGACAGCTGATGTGCCGAGCGGCTCACAGCCCCCATGTCCCGGGCAATCTCTTCAGCCACACCGGAGCTTCGGGCTACCTGGCTGTTCACCTCCTGGAGCCCGGCCGAGGCCTGGGCCAGGTTTTCGGCTATCTCCCCGGTGGAGACGGATTGCTCTTCCACGGCTGCCGCAATGGCGGCCACCAGCTCACTGACCTCCTCGATGACCGTTGCGATGCGATTGATCCCCTCCACCGACCGCGCGGAAGAGGACTGCACCCCGTTGATGCGCGAGCGGATCTCACCGGTGGCCTCGGCGGTTTGGGCCGCCAGGGCCTTGATCTCCCCTGCCACCACGGCAAACCCCTTGCCTGCCGATCCGGCTCGGGCCGCCTCGATGGTGGCGTTCAAGGCCAGAAGGTTGGTCTGCTCAGAGATCTCGGTGATGGTCTCCGTGACCTTGCCGATCTCTGTGGCGGCCTGGCCCAGGGCATCCATGTTTTCCCTGGCCCCATGGGCCTGATCAACCATGTCCGAGGTCACATCCCGTGCCTTTTCCGAACGCTTGGCGATCTCGGCGATGGTGGCCCGCATCTCTTCGGTGGCAGACGCCACCGTATTGACGTTGGCGGCCGTCTGCTCTGACGAAGCCGCCACACTCACCATGACGGCGCTCATCTCCTCGGCGGACCGGGTGACGCCCCCTGCAAGCTCATTCATCTCACCGGCTCCGCCGGACATCTCATCCGACAACCCGGAAAGCTCGCCCCCTGCCCCGGTAACCTTCTCCGCATGCTGGGAGAGCTCCCGAATGATGGTGTGGATCTTCTCCACAAAGGCGTTGAACCAGGTGGCAAGGGTCCCCAGCTCATCGCTGGAAGCCACCTCAAGGCGACGGGTCAGATCCCCTTCCCCTTCGGCGATATCCCGCAGCATTTCGGAGGTGCGGTTGATGGGTCGGGTGATGGCGTTGGCGATGAGAAAGGCAACCCCCACGAACAGGGCAAGGAGCACCCCGCCTATGGCAACCACCGCAACCACCAGCTTGTGCATGGAGGCCATGACCTCCTCTTTTTCGATGACGCCGACGTATTTCCATCCAAGCTCCAGCAACGTGTAGACGCAGGCGTTATAGGCCACCCCATTCTCTTCCAGCTCCACCCGGCCCTCGGACATGCGGTCAAGGCTTGCAAAGACTGGATGGTCCAGCTCCGACATCTTTTTGAAATTTGTCTCAGGGGCCTTGGGGTTGGCCAGGATAGTCCCGTCCCCCTGGGCAAGGAGGACAAACCCGCGCTTGCCGATCTTGATGTCCAGGGCCATGGTGGTCAGGTTTGTCAGCGGCACATCGATTCCCACAACGCCCACCAGCTCCCCCGAGGGGTCGAAGGCAGGTGCCACAAAGGAGATCCCCCCTGCCCGGACACCGTCAGCTCCCATGCTCTCGTACGCTGACGTGACCGCGGCAGCCTTTGTCTCGGCGGCGGCCGTGTACCACTCCCTTTGACGCGGGTCATACCCCTTGGGCGGCACGGCTTTCTGGGACGACACAAAACCGCCCCATCGGCTCCCGAAGAACACCTCATGGAAGGCGGGGTTGGAGGCCTCGATCCCTGCCAGCATGTGATACATCGCGCTGTTCACCGGCCCTTCCCGCTCCGGGTCGTTGGAGTGGGCCACGGCCCCCGGAAGGTAGTTCAACACCGAACTGTCCGCCCCCATAGCCTCCGGCCGCGACGCCGCATACCGCGCCGACGTCTTCACCATGTCGGCGAACTGCACCATGGCATTGTCCAGCTGCTTGAGTTCTCGGGTCGTGGAATCGACAAAATGGGCCTCGGAGATGGTGTTCACCTCCACCAGCGTCACCGCGCAGATCACTGCGACGGGAATGAGTGCCACGAGGGAAAACGATGCGATCAACTTTTTCTTGATGGTTAAATAGCTCAAAAAGAAACTCCTTTACATCGAATCAATTGGGCTCGCCGCCTTTTCCTGTGTCCCCGGAAAAGAACTCCTGAACCGCGAGCCGGTCTCCATTCATATCGGACGAAAATAAAAATTTCTTAACCGCACCCTCATGACTCAGACCTTAAAAGAGCACCCACTTTCGACAATAATAACAAGATATTTAAACGAGACACCCCTGCCACTCTTTTTTCTAACTACCCCGCCGCAACCTCAGAAAAACCCGCCAAATTCCAATAAAAAATTATCACCCCTCCATTTTCCTAATTTTCAACAAAAAAAAGCCCGGTGGTCTGCGATGACCACCGGGCTTGGGTGCTCCCTTCTTTTCGCAAGGCTCCTACTTCAGCGCGTCAGAAGCCTCCAAAAGTGTTTCGGGAACAGTACGGGCGAAAGATTTCTCGCCTTGAGGGAATCCCCCATCTTCATCCGCATGAAGGTGCTGGTGGTGTAGCGCGTCACGTCGGAGTAGAACCGGTTCATGAGACTTTTCACCATGTCCATGTACTCATCAATGAGTTCGGGGGAGATATCGAAGTTGTCGTAATTGACGATGGCCTTGACCCTGTGCCCCACCGGCGACAAGATGGCCGCCACCTGCTCGTCGATGGTGCGGATTTCATGGCGGGACCGGATGGCCAGGCCCTCGAAGTTGACGTAAAAGACCTTCTGTTCCACGTCATAAACCAGCCGCTGGTCAATGGGGATGGAGAGGAGTTCGTCCTTGAGCCCCATGGGCTCCGGGGCGAAAATCCGGGGGTCCATGGTCCGGGGCGTCTCTGGGATCAGGGGCCGGAAATCCATCTGGGCCAGGATGTCCCGCTCCAGGTCGATGCCCGGGGCGATCTCCGTCAGCACCAGCCCCTCGGGGGACAGGGTAAACACGCATCGCTCGGTGACATACAGGACCGGGTTTCCGGTCTCTGTGGCGACATGCCCTGAAAAGGTGATCTGCTCCACGGCATCCACAAATTTTCTCACCTTCCCCTCCTGATCGATACACAGGGCCCCGTCGCAGACAGACACCTTGAGCCCCCCTGCGGTGAAGGTGCCCACGAATACGATCTTCTTGGCGTTCTGGCTGATGTTGATAAACCCACCGCACCCGGCGAGCCTCGGGCCGAACTTGCTGACGTTGAGGTTGCCGGCCCCATCGGCCTGGGCCAGGCCCAGGACCGTGATATCCAGGCCGCCCCCGTCGTAGTAATCGAACTGGTAGGGCTGGTCGATGATGGCGTCCACGTTGGCGGCGGCCCCGAAACTCAGGCCGCCTGCAGGGATACCGCCGATGACCCCCGGCTCTGCGGTGAGGGTCATGTAATCAAAGACATTCTCCTCGGCGGCCACGTTGGCCACCCCCTCGGGCATGCCGATCCCCAGGTTCACCACGCTGTTGGGGATGAGCTCAAAGGCGGCCCGCCGCGCAATGATCTTTCGCTCATCCAGGGCAAGGGGCTTGATGGAGGAGAGGGGTACCCGGAACTCCCCGGCAAAGGCGGGGTTGTAGGGGACGTCAAAGGTCTGCATGTGGTTTTCCGCCTGAGTCGCCACCACCACGCAGTCCACCATGATGCCCGGGATCTTCACGTCCCGCTGCCTCAAGGCCCCTTTGCCCGCGATGCGCTCCACCTGGGCGATAACAAACCCGTCGTTGTTTTTCGCGGCGATGGCAAGGGAGAGGCTCTCCAGGGTCAGGGCCTCTTTTTCCATGCTGATGTTCCCGTCCGGGTCGGCGGTGGTGCCCCGGATAATGGCCACGTCAATGGGCTGGGTTTTGTAGGCCAGGTACTCTTTGCCGTCAAAGGTCACGAGCTCCACCAGCTCCTCGGTGGTGCGCCCGTTGATTTTACCCCCGCCGTTGCGGGGGTCGATGTAGGTGCCAAGACCCACCCGGGTGATGGTCCTCGGCTTGTGGGCCCCTGCGTCCCTCAGCATATGGGCCAGACAGCCCTGGGGAAAGTTGTAGGCTTCGATCTTGTTGTCCATGGCCAGCTTCTGCAACTTGGGAATCAGTCCCCAGTGTCCGCCGATGGCCCGTTTCACAAGCCCCTCGTGGGCCAGGTGGTTCGCCCCCCGGTCCCTGCCGTCCCCCTGGCCCGCAGCAAAGTAGAGGGTCAGCGCCTCAGGGGACCCGGTGGAGAGGAACCGCGACTCCAGGGCCATGGCCACCTCTTCGGCAAACCCGCTCCCCACGAAGCCCCCCAGACCGATCACGTCGCCGTTCTGGACGATCTCCACGGCTTCCCGGGCCGTCACCACCTTGTTTTTGTGAATAGGCCCAGGCTCCAGGCCGGCGTTAAAGGGATGAGACAGCGTGTTTTTTTCCATCCTGTTCTCTCCTTGTTTTGCACGTGAAGGCAAGCCACTTCAAAAACAGAAATCAACACATCCGACACCAACCGATCCGGTAGACCACGGGGCATCGCCCATAGCCACAACCAGAACAACACATTGATCATACACAAAATATCCCGCAGCGCAACAACCGAAGCCGGGATCCCGACCAGCCGAGTGCGTTCACACGCCCTTCAGGAAGAATCCTTTCATGGCACCATGATCCCCACCATGGCTCCGGTCATCAAGGTGGTCAGGGTGCCGGAGACAATGGACTTCAGACCGAGACCCACAATCTCCTCCCGGCGCTCCGGGACCATGGCGTTGAGCCCGCCCAGCATGATGCCCAGGCTGCCGAAATTGGCAAACCCGCAAAGGGCATACGTCATGATGAGCTGACTCCGGGGGGAAAGGGTCCCCTCGGGAAGATTGGCCAGCCCGGCACGTAGGCCAGAAGCTCATTTAAAACGGTTTTTACCCCCATGAGGCTCCCCGCTGCCGGGGCTTCGGACCAGGGAATGCCCATGAGCCAGACCAGGGGTGCCATGAGCCACCCCAAAATCCGCTGCAGGGTCAGGGGCTCGCCCCCCAGCCCCGGCAGAAGTCCCATGCCCTGATTGATCAGGTGCACCAGGGCGATGAGAACCAGGAGCATGGCCGTGACATTGAGGAAAAGGGTCAGCCCGGCCTGGGTACCCTGATTGACGGCATCCATGCTGCTGGAGACGGTTTGCTCAGGGACAAGAGCACCCGACGTAACAGCCTCGGTTTCCGGCACCATGAGCCGTGCCACCATCAGGGCCGCGGGCACGCTGATAAGAGACGCCGTGAGGATGTGCCCAAGGGCGCCGGGAAGAATGGTGCCCACAAACCCGGCATAAAGGACAAGGACCGTGCCTGCCACGGTGGCCATGCCGCAGGTCATGACGGCAAAGAGCTCGCTTCGGGTGAGCTGGGCCAGATAGGGACGGATCAGCAGCGGGGCCTCCACCATGCCCACAAACACGTTGGCCGCAGCCCCAACCCCCAGGGCACCGCCCACGCCCATGCTGCGCGTCAGGAGCCAGGAGAACCCCTGCACAATCCTGGGCAGGATGCCCCAGTAGAAGAGCAGGGAGGAGAGGGCGCTCATCACAAGAAGAATGGGAAGGGCCCGAAAAGCCAGGATAAAGTCCGCACCCGGCACGCCGGATTCAAAGGGAAGCGGCCCGCCCCCTAAGTACCCGAACACAAACCCCGTGCCCGCCTGGGTGGCCTCCTCCAGGGCCAGTACCACCCCGTTGAGGGCAATAAAAACATCCCGGAACACGGCCCATTTCAACAAAAGAAAGGCCAGGGAGCCCTGAAGCCCCAGGCCGATGAGAATGTTGCGCCCCTGGGACACCCGGCGCTGTTCACTTATCCCCCAGGCCATGGCCGTCAACACCAGCACCCCAAACACACTTTGCAGCATATCCTCCCCCATCACATACATGTCGCCCACAATTAACCTGCCAACTCCCCGGTATCCCGAAAAGCTTCCCTCCATGTGACCAAGGCACAAAAAAGTGCCTGCTTGTCCCGCGTCGCCCCGCTTCCTATACTGTCCACAGGAAACAAGACCGAGAACAGGCCCTCGGCCAAACGCAAATCACACAAAAATAACATTGTACGCGCTGCGGCCGTATTATTCCCACCTTTTTTTATCAGGAGACAGCACATGGATCCCTTCAACATCTTTTATCAACGCAAAAGCGTCAGGAAATTTACAGAAGAAACCGTATCAAGGGAGACGTTAACGCAACTCATCAAGGCCGGCATGGCCGCCCCCACCGCCGGCAACAAACAGCCCTGGGCCTTTGTGGCCGTGGATGACCCCGAGGTGCTGGCGCGACTCGGCGCCGTGCTCCCCTACGCAGGGTTTGTCAAAGGGGCTCCCGCAGCCATTGTGGTCTGCGGTGATCTCTCCAAAGCGTTTGAGGGGGTGGAGGAACCCTTCTGGGTCCAGGACTGCTCCGCCGCCACCCAGAACATCCTTCTCGCCTGTGAAATGAAAGGGCTGGGAGCGGTCTGGACCGGCGTCTACCCCCTGCAGGAACGCATGGACGCCGTAAGCGACATCCTGAACCTGCCCGACCACATCGTCCCCCTCAACGTCATCCCCTTAGGGACCCCGTCAGGCAACCCCAAACCCAAAGAGAAATGGGCCCCTGAAAACCTCCACTGGCAGACATGGTAAGGCACGGGACGGATAATAGCAAAAAACATAGACAAATGGGGAGCCATTCCAGCCCCAAAAGACTGCCTCCGGCGGGAAGGCGGGCCACCTTGAAACCCTATGGCGAATGCATGGAGGCTGTCGTTATACATGCGTTTTCGGAGCATTCGCGTGACGTGTGACATTGGGCAACCGTCTCGCACATATCGCATTCATTCTTCAAAAAAGCACGATGCGAGGCTTTCTGGTCTAGCCTCCGGCAGAGCCGTCGGAGGCCAACTGAGCAGTTACATTTAGGGCTCAGACAGAAATCCTACGTGAATGCCGCTGCGATTTAACCCGAGGAACGAGGGGTAAAGCGCGGCGGCAACCAGCTTTCAAGGTGGCTCACCTTGCCGCCGGAGGCGTTTTTATTTTTTTGCAGGCTGGTTGAGGCGGGTTCGAAAGAAGGCGACCATGTCGTCGAGTTTGTTGTCCCACTCGGCGCCCTTCAAGGCATCCACGGTGACGGAGCCCACCACCTCGCCACCGGAGCACAGGGGAAAGGCAAGGCCCACGGCCCCGTCCACGGCCAGGTCGTAGGCGTAGCCGTAGCCGCGGTTGCGGGAGATCTCGAGGAAGAGTTTCAGGGTATCCCAGCTTCCCACCATCCGCTCCTTGAGCTCGGGCTCGTTGCGGGCCAGGATGGCGTCCCCTTCCTCAACGGGGAGAACAGACAAAATGCCTAAGGTACAGGAGCCGAGCCCCAGGGGGCGTCGTTCCCCCACCCGGCTGGAGAACACCTGGATATTGTGAGTCCCTTCCACGCGCTCCACGCAGGTGCAGTCGTCGTTGTCCCGGGAATAGAGGGATGTGGTGTACCCGAAGGTTTGGGCCGCTTCGTGGGCCAGGGGGGAGAACCGGGAGAGAATCCGCTGGTCGCGGTCGAAATTGGGTCGGATAATGCACTCGTCACCCACCCGGTACCCCTTGGTGGCGGGGTCGCAGGAGACGAACCGGCACTCCTTGAGGACCGAGAGAAGCCGGTGCACGGTGGGGGCTGGAATGCCCAGCCGTTCGCTGATCTCCCGGGGTGAAACGGTCTCCTCGCTCTCCTCCACGATAAGGGTGAGGATGTTGAGGATCCGGTATGCGCTTTGAGCTCCTTTAATCATAATGGGGTGAATCTACCAGCTCCCCTTTCAAGGGTCAACAGGGGTTCGTCAATGCGCCGGAAAGTGGCCTGATATGGTTAAAGTGGGTGGAAAAAAAGGCCTCCGGCGGCCAGGTGGGGGCACCTGGAAACCCCATGGCGAATGCATGGGTGCAGACATCCTGCAAATGGTTTCGGGGCATTCGCGTGGTGTATGACATGTGGCAGCCGTTTTGGCAGGAGAGACCCATTTCATTTTTCTGAAGACACGATGAAGGGCATTTGTGATTCACTTGACTTTAACCGGAATAACTCCGGCAGCAAGGCGTGCCACATTGAAAGCATATTGCCATTGCGATTTGCCCTTCAAACAAACGTCGCCCTGATCATTGTTTAAAGCATCGACGGATTTACATCCCCCCCCGGAACACCCTTGCCCCCTGGAGCGCCGCACTCCGGTGCGGCACGGGTAACGACGGACTAAAATGCCGCACCGGAGTGCGGCGCTCCGTTTCGGTCGAGCGTTCTCGATTTTTTTGACGGTCACGGCAGAGCCGCCGGAGGCATCGTTCACATGACGGGCCTTCCCATGGAAATCACGTCAGGCCATTACAGCCCGTGGTACCTCTTGCGTTTCACGGCGTAGCGAGCGTACTCGATGAGGCCGTCGATGTCGTAGACCGGGCAGCCGATGCGCTCCTGAATGCTCCGGGCAAAGGCGGAAAGGTCGGTGCACTCCAGCACCAGGGCGTCAAGATTGTGCTCTGCCATCAGAGCCTCAGCCGCTCCGCAGATCTCAGCCTCCAGTCGGTCCATGTCAAAGTCGGTGCGCCTGGCCTCGATGATGGTCTCCCAGAACTCGGGGCAGCCTTCCATGCCTTTGATGACCACGTCGTTGATGTCTCCCCCCACCTGGGCAAAATGCATGGGGGTCAGGGCATCCCTGCTGGCTGTAAGCACCCCGATGACGGCATCCGGCCCGTGGAGCGTCCGCACCATGGGAATCTGGATAAGGCTGGAGACAAGGACCGGAATTCTCACCGCCTCGGTGAGCTCCTTCTGAAACCGGGCAAGAAACCCGCAACTGCCCGTGATGGCCATGGCCCCCTCCCGCTCCAGCGCCCTGGCCGCCTCGATAAAGGGGGCCACCAGCTCCGGGGTGGGGTTGAAAAGAAGCGTGGGCACATCGATCCCGCGCAACACCTTGTAGGTGACCGGAAAATCAAAGGTCACCGGATTCCTCAAATGCCCCGGGGGCTTGGGAAAATAAGACTCCAGACACAGCACACCAATGGGGGTGTCCGTATGGAGAAGACCGCCCTTTAAAATCATCATCCCTCCTTGCTATGTTCGAAAAGCATGCCTCCGGCGGCGAGGTGAGCCACGTCGAAAGCTCATTGCCCTTGCGGTTTCGCCCTCGTTCCTCGGGCCAAACCGCAAGGGCCTTCGGCTCGGGCTTCGCCCGATATACTAAGTTGACGGCTGACACGGGGTGTCGCACAGGCTTTGAAATACCTGGATACGTTGCCGTGCCTTGAAGATTATCTGGTTTTGCCTGTGTGCCCCAGATTCGGGAATGCTTTTTCGCCAAAGGATCCGTATGACGATGCCCTGCGATAAGCGAAACAGGGACCGGATTGCGATCCCTGACTTGCACGTGCACCCCCACATCAAAATCATCACGGGCGAAGCCCGTCAGCGAATGTGAAGGGCGAGGAACGAGCCCTGAGCATTCGCGCCCCTGGGGTGCAGGGACGATCCCTCCTGGCTGCTGGAGGCACGCTTTTGCTTTTTCGTTTTTCCTTAGTCCCCGCCCCCGAGGCCACAGATCTCGCCGAAGAGGACCGGGCGCATGGGGGGGCGGATACGCAGGGAGCCCACGTCGGGGACCTCGCGTTCCAGGGCGTTTGCCGCGATCTCGGCCAGGGCCGGGCCGCACATGCGTCCCTGGCAGGGGCCCATGCCGCAGCGTGTCCTGACCTTGATGTCGTTGACCTCGTGGCACCCCTCTTTGACGGCCTCGCGGATGGCCGAGGCCGTAACCCCTTCGCAGCGGCAGACCAGGACATCGTCGTCCACCTCGTAGAGGTCTTTGCGGGGAGCGAACCAGCCATCCACAAACTTTCGCGGGGCCAGGGCCTTGCTCAGCACCTTGCGCGGGCGGGTGCGCTTTCGTTTGGCGTCTTCATCGGTGAGCACCCGAAGGGAGCGGGCCACATCGATACCTGCCAGCTCGCCTTTGGCCGCGGCTGCGGCGGCGCCGTGGACAAAGACCCCGTCCCCGGCCACGTAGATGCCTTCCCGGCTGCTTTTCCCGTTTTCATCGCACACCGGGTACCAGTAGCGCTGCACCGGGTTCCAGGCGTGGTCGAGGCCCAGGGCCCGGCTCATGTGGGTGCGGGGCAGGATCCCTTCATGGACCAGGAGGATGGCGGCGCTCACGCTGCGGGGGGTGCCGTCCACGGCAAAGCTCACCCGCTCCAGGCGATCCTTGCCAAAGGCGGTGATATCCGAGCCGTTCCGATAGATGGGCACGCGGCTTCGGGTCATCTTGGCCACCATCTTGAGCCCTTTGAAGAGAAAGGGGATGTCCCGGAGGGCCATGGGCATATGGGGAGCGGCTTTCATGATGTTGGCCTTGGGGGTGGTGTCTACCACAGTGGCAATGTCGGCTCCCAGCTCCAGGAGATGGTTGGTGATCAGGGGAATCAGGGGCCCGTTCCCTGCCACCACGATGGGGCCTTTGGGCACCACCGAGGCGCTTTTGTAGAGGATATCGGCGGCACCGGCGGCCATGACCCCGGGCAGGGTCCATCCGCTAAAGGGC
Organism: Desulfoluna sp. CYM3A; assembly: GCF_056829965.1. Classification (NCBI taxonomy): domain Bacteria; kingdom Pseudomonadati; phylum Thermodesulfobacteriota; class Desulfobacteria; order Desulfobacterales; family Desulfolunaceae; genus Desulfoluna; species Desulfoluna sp. CYM3A. The sequence continues at coordinate 5,965,437 of NZ_CP186556.1, read as the reverse complement.
ACGGGGCGCTCCATGGCCCCGGTGGCCACAACAATATTTTGGGTCTTGTACTCCCGGGTCTGGGCGTCCCGGGTGGCCAGGACGCGTCCGGGTTCTGCAAACCATACGGTGCTGCGGGGTTCGTAGGCCGCCCCGCTCTTTTGAAAGCGCCTTAGAATCCGAAGCCCTTCGGCCCGGTCCTCCTTCTGGAGAAAGCGCCCCTTGGCTCCGGGGGCGTCCACGGAGCGGTAAATCTGGCCGCCTGCAAAGGCCTGCTCGTCCAGGAGCACCACCTCCAGGCCGCACTCCGCTGCGGCTGCGGCGGCGGAGAGTCCCGCGGTCTGGGCCCCAGAACGACAAGGTCCCACTGCTGCTGGATCATTTCCCCTCCCGCTCCGCCGGTTCACGCCGGACGGTCATTCCCTCTTGGACGATGGTAACGCAGGACTGCTGGTTGGGCCTGCCGTCGATCTCCATCATGCACTCAAAGCAGACACCCATCATGCAGTAGGGGGCCCTGGGCTCGTTGGTTACGCTGTTCTTGCAGGTGTGCCTGTCGTGGGAGTGTCCCAGGACAGCGGCGGCAACGGAGATGCCTTCCGGAACCGTCATGGATTCACCGTCCACGGTGATGGTGACGGTCTGCTCCGCCTTGGCTGGTTTCTTGCTCATGGTTTCCTCACTTGGCCCCGGTCTTGTTGAACCGTGAAAGGCTGAAAATCTTGCCGTCCTCGGGCAGCCCGTTGCCGAGCACGTAGTCGGGGAGGGTTGCCACGTGGATCCCGGAGAGGGTCACGGCGCTGTGACAGTTGAAAACAAAGACGTTGTCGTGACCGGGCACGGTGTCGTAGATGGGGAGTGTCATGGACATTCAGCAATTCGCAGGCAGCTCCAGCACCGGATCACGCGGAGCTTTGCCAGGTCGGGCCAGACAGACACGGCCCACCGCCCTTCCGAGGCCACGGCCTCGGGGGTAAAGCCGGTGTCCGTGCCCACGTACTCATGCTTGTAGCCCACCATGATGGTCCCCCCGGGGGTCTGGGTAAGCCCCAGGATGGGAATGGGCAGCACGTTGTCCTTCACCCGCTCGGTGAGGAGATCCTGGGCGCGGTCCGGGGTCACGGGCACCTTGAGGTCAAACCAGGCCCCCAGCTGCCGGTTGCTCAGGCCACCGGCCAGAACCAGCTTGTCGCAGGCGATCTCTCCCCGGCTGGTGGTGACAAGGTAGCCGGAGCCCTCGCGCCGGATCGTATGGGCGCGGCATTCGGGAAGGAAGGTTCCCCCCAAATTCACCATGGCCTTGCGCATGGCAAACATCATCTTAAGGGGCTCCAGAAAACCATCCTCTTCGCACCAGGCAGCGCCGCACACCTGGTCGCCAAAGGTGATCTTCGGGAGCAGTTTTTCCAGCTCGGACCGGCTGATCATGGTGCCGTTGTAGCCAAAGTCCCCCGCCTCTTTGCGAAGCCCTTCGATGTACTCGGCCCTCCGGTCTCCTTCTCCGACACAGGGATGAGGCCGCCGGTGGGGTTGTAGGGGATGTGGATGCCCGAGGTCTCTTCGAGTTCGGCGATGAGCCCGGGGAAATGGCGGGAGGAGTTAAAGCCCCAGCGCATGTACTCGGGGATCCCCAGGGCCTTGGATTGCACCCAGATAAGGCCCATGTTGCTGCGGGAGGCGCGGTCCACCACCGGGGTGTCGTCGATGACGCACACGCGGACGCCTTTTTTCGCCAGGCCGAACCCAACGCCGGCGCCGGTGACCCCGCCGCCGATGACGAGCACATCCACCTGCCTGCGATCCGCCGATTTTTTCGATCTGTTTCCTAATATCATCGTCTCTTGGCGATCCTGTACTCCGATGATGGCCTGGTTAGGACGCCTTAAAGGCGATGCAGTCCACTTCCACCTTGCAGTCGCACATCATGGAGGACTGGATGGTGACCCGCGCCGGTGCGTGGGCAGGTGAGAATCGGGCGGCGAACACCTTGTTGAACTCGGGGAAATCCCTGGGATCGTCGATCCACACCCCTACCCGGACCACGTTGTCCAGGGTGTATCCGGCGGTTTCAAGGACCTTCACCATGTTGTCAAAAGCGAGTTCCGCCTCTGCTTTCATGCTGCCGGCCAGCAGCTCACCCTTTTCGTTTCGCGGGACCTGACCGCTGACATAGAGCCAGCCGTCGGCCTCCACTGCCTTGGAGATGGGAAGCCCCCCGCCGGTGGGGGTGCCGTGGCGTTTGATGTCTGACATGCGACCTCCGATAAATCATATTATGAGAAAAGTTCATATTATGACCAAGTGTATACGCCACAGTTTTTCAAAGTTCAAGAAAAATCAATGCATTTGAAAAACGATCCCGCCAGCCACATTTTTATCATATAATGATAACAAGATCACATAATGAATATTTCCCATTGACAGAAATCAGATATATCAGATATTGTTCTGGAAATCGAAGCGACAAATGGCGTACACTTTTGAACATTGATGATGGCCCGACCCGCGGTTCAACCCAGGCAACGGCGCCTGCCGTACAGACCGAACCATCATCATCTTCTCCGGCCCCCACCAGGGAAACCGAGGTGTCTGTCGCTTTGATGAGAGTTCACCCGCACGGCCTTATTTAAGGCCGCGCCCGTCTCTTTCATCGAATCTACGTAGGAGGTAGAGGAAGTATGGCAGTATCCACGTTGGACATGATACTGATCTTCGGGTATTTCGCACTGGTACTCGGCATCGGCGTCTTTTCCATGAAAAACATCAAAGATTTTGACGACTACTCCGTAGCCGGCCGTTCCATCCCCATGGCCATCCTCTTTGCAACCGTTGCTGCCACCCTCTGCGGCGGCGGTTCCACCATCGGGCGTATCGCCTTTGTCCACAAACAGGGCATCATCGTCCTCATGGGCATCTCGGGCATGGCCCTGGGCCAGGTTTTAAGCGGGCTCTACATCGCCCCGAAGGTGCGTGAGGCCGGCGCCAACGTCTACACGGTGGGCGACCTGTTCGGCAGGAGCTTCGGCCGAAGCGGCCGCCTGGCATCAAGCATCGTGGCCTTTGCATTTGTCATCGCCCTGTTCGGGGTACAGATCCTGGCCATGGGCCGGATCCTCCAGACCGTCACCGGTATTCCCCTGATCCCGGCGGCCGTCATCTCCTCAGTGATCACCATCGCCTACACCTGGGCAGGCGGCATGCTGGCCGTTATCCTCACCGACGCCATCCAGTTTGTGGTCCTGGCCCTGGGCATCACCCTCTGCGCCTTCCTCTCCCTGAACCAGGTGGGGGGCATCAACGAAGCGGTGCAGACCGTCATCGCCATGGGCCCCGAGTTTGCCGACAAGGTGGACTTCTTTCGCTCGGACTGGAGCACCACCAAGATCTTCGCCTTTTTCCTCACCTTCATGTTCGGTGAGATGGCCGCGCCCTACTTCATCCAGCGCTACGCCACCGGCGCCTCCCCCAAGGACAGCAAGTGGGGGGTCACCATCTTCGGCGGCTACTACATGTTCTTCCTTGTCACCACCCTGGTCATCGGCGTGTGTTCCCTGGTAATCCAGCCCGATGTAAGGCCCGACCTGGCTCTCACCACCCTGATCCGGGAGACCCTGCCCCCGGGCATCTCCGGCCTTGTCTTCGGCGCCCTGCTGGCGGTGGGTGATGCCCACAGGCGATCCTCGGCATCAACACCGCAGCGGTTATCTTCACCCGGGACATCTACAACGAGTTCATCAACCCCAAAGCCAGCCAGCAGGAGCTCCTCTCCTGGACCAAGAAGATCACCATCGTCATCGGTGTCGGCGGCGTGGGCATTGCCCTGGCCTTCCCCAAGATCTTCGAGCTGATGATCTACGTCTACAACCTCTGGGCTCCCGCCGTGATCCCGACCCTGCTCGTGGCCCTCTTCTGGAAGAAAGGCATCTCCCCTTACGTCGGCGCCCCGGCTGTGGTGGTGGGCCTTTTAACGGCCTTTGTCTGGGGCCCCAAGGTTCTCGGCGATCCCCTGGGCCTGCCCTCCAACATCGTGGGCATGGCCGCCAACATCCTCACCATGGTCGTGGTGCACCAGATGACAAAGAACACGACACCGTCCCGAAACTTTCAACCGGAGTCTATCTAAAGGAGGGTGACCCATGCTTGAAGCCATTATCTACACATCCCTTGCCATCAACGTCCTTGCAGCGGGCTATGTGACCCTCGGCATCGTGAAATACATTCTCAGCATCAATAAATCCTGACCCCAGCCCCGAAGGCGCCCACCCCCTGAACGGGGCGCCTTCGGACTTCCTCCCCTGAGATGTGCAAAACGGGCGACCCATCACTACCGATGGTGTCGCCCGTTTTGCTTTGCAGCGAGTACCTGTAAAAAAGCCTCCGGCGGCCCTGCCGGGGGCCAAACTTTTGAAAAGTTTGATAAACAGGTTTTAAAAATCAATCCAGTTCAATTTGAATCAAAGACGAATGTGTTTTTCCCTGAGGAACGAAGGGGAAAACGCATTCGTAACCTGCTTTCGAGGTGGCACACCTCGCCGCCGGAGGCAGGCTTTTCCATGCACTATAACCATAGAAGTCAAGACGCCGGGGTGCAGAGGTATTTAATGATCATGGGGATCGCGCCTGCAGGACGCATCGGCGATGAGGGATTTGTCGTCGCAGACCTCCAGCTCGGGCTGCAACAGGACATGGGCAATGTGAAACCTTTGGCGCAGGCGCTCTTCCATGGCGGCAAGGATGGTGTTCACCCGACTCAAGGGGAGGTCTTCATGGAAGTCCACATGGGCCTCCAGGTGGATGTCGGTGTCGGTGAGCTGCCAGACATGGAGATGATGGATGTTGCGCACCGCCTCCTCTTCGAGCATGGCCGCTTCCACCGTTGAAACGTCCACGGAAGGCGGGGAAAACTGCATGAGCACGGCCAGGCTCTGCATTACCAGGCCCCAGGAGGCGTAGATCAGGTACAGGGCGATGCCCACGGAGAGCAGGCTGTCCAGGCGGTGCACCCCGAACACGGCCACGGCAACGCCCCCTGCCAGAACGGCCACGGAGGTGATCATGTCCGTAAAAAGGTGCAGGGAGGCGGAGCGGATGTTGAGGCTGCCCTCGGCTTCTTCCTTTAACAAAAGGACACAGAGCCCGTTGAGGGCAATGCTCAGGATCGCCAGGAGGATCACCGGTCCAGCGGACACGGCCACCGGATGAATAAGGCGAACCACGGCCTCCTTGATAAGGAGCAGGGCAATGGCCATGAGGGTGACGCTGTTGATCATGGCGGCCACCACCCCGGCGCGCCGGTACCCAAAGGTTTTCTCCGGGGTAGAGGTTCGGGTGATGAGTTTTTCGGCGATGGCACTGATGATGAGGGCCACCACGTCGCTGGCGTTGTGGAGGGCGTCGGAGAGAAGGGCCAGGCTGCCCGAGAGAAGGCCCCCCGCCACCTGGGCAACGGTGATGACGACGTTAATGGCGATGGTGGCCCCCAGGCGGCTTCCGCTGGGGGCATGGTGATGGTGAGCGTGGCTCATGGAGACCTCCCGAAAAAGAAGAGTTGGGAGGGTCACCGACAGCCGTCGGCGGCAGTGCGCAGGAGCCCCGGCATGGGTGACCGCTGGACCAACCGCCTGATTGTGAAGAAAAAATTCTCGCTTATTGTACCGTGCATTCAAAAAAAGCGAAAGCGCCGATATTCGCGGGTTCCTGAAGCCACACCAAGGGGAACCCCACCACCTCTCCCACTTGCATTCCACGATTTCGGGCTTACGTTTCGTCAGAACGCAATCCCCACCCATCCATTTTGAATCAAGGGAGACCCCATGAAGACGGAACCCAACCCCCTGGCCGCCCCCCTCACCCTCCCGTGCGGAGCTGTTCTGAAAAACCGCATCGTCAAATCCGCCATGAGCGAAATCATGGGAGACCGTGGCCACGGCCCCACACCGGAGCTTCATCGCCTCTACAGCCGATGGGCCCGGGGAGGCACCGGTCTTCTGGTCACCGGAAACGTCATGGTGGACAGGCGAGCCCTGGGGGAGCCCAACAATGTGGTAATTGAAGACGACCGCCACCTGGAAGCCCTGTCCCGATGGGCCGAGTGCGGCAAGGCAAACGGAGCCCACATCTGGGGTGCACGTATATCCGGGTCGCCAGTCCCCCTTTCTCTCCCCGGAACCTGTGGCGCCTTCGGCCATCCCCTACGCATCGGACCTCAAGCGGGCCTTCAACACCCCGCGGGCCCTCACCGACGCGGAGATCCTGGAGATCATTCACCGATTTGCCAAAGCCGCTGAGACCGTCAAGCGTGCCGGTTTTACCGGGGTCCAGATCCACGGAGCCCACGGCTACCTGGTCAGCCAGTTCCTCTCGCCCCTGTACAACCACCGCACCGACCGCTGGGGCGGAGACATCACCGGGCGCATGCGCTTTGTCCTGGAGACCTACCGGGCCATCCGGCGGGAGGTAGGCCCTGAGTTTCCCGTGGGCATCAAGATCAATTCATCGGATTTCAAGCAAAACGGATTCACCGAGGAGGAGGCCCTTGTGGTGATCCGCGCCCTGGACGCGGAGGGCATCGACCTGGTGGAGGTCTCCGGGGGAAACTACGAGGCACCGGCCATGATGGGCGGGAGAAAAAAAGAGGGAAGCCCCTACTTCCTTGAGTTTGCCGACCAGGCGGCCCGGACCGTCACAGCGCCCCTGGTCCTCACCGGCGGCTTTCGATCCGACGAGATGATGAAGACGGCCCTTTCCGAAACAGCCGTTGCCATGGTGGGCCTTGCCCGTCCCCTGGTGGTGGACCCCGAGCTACCGGGCAAGGTGCTTAACGGGAACACGGTCACCAGCACGGTCCGGCGCCTGACCACCGGCGTCAAGCTTTTGGACCGCATCACCATGCTGGAGATCACCTGGTACGAAAACCAGCTGCGCTACCTGGGCATGGGCCAGGAGCCCAGGCCCCATGAAAACGTCTACAAGACGGTCTGGAAGATCCTCTCGGGCATGGGCACCATGGCCTTCAAGAGGCGTCGGGCCTAATCGCACCGGGCACCGCCATTGTAGCGCATATTCAACCACTTTTACGCTTCCGTCGCCCTTTTTTATTTTACTCCCAATCAATTGCTGATATGTTGACCATCATTGTTTTTGCAGTTATTTCAATCCCGAAACCCTGACACATATCTCACGGAGATTTTATGAAAAAAGTACTCGGCGGCATTATCCTTCTTGTTCTCGTTCTTCTGATGGGCGCCCCATGGTACATCGGCAAACAGGTCGAAACCTTCTACACCCAGCTTACCGATGAGTCCCTGATGAATAACCCATCCATGGACATCAAGGACCTGGACTACCAGAGGGGCTGGTTCTCTTCTGTCATCACCGGGGACATCATCCTCAAGGCCATGGGGGAAGACCTGGCCCTTCCTGTAACGATCCGCTTCAAGAGCGAGGTCACCCACGGGCCCGTATTCTGGTCAGCTCTTTCTTCCGGTTCCCCCTTCGGCCTGGCCCTGGACCGTTCCTCCGCCTGGCTTGAGCCCGTTGCCGAGGAGGTGGATGAAAAGACCATGGCCAACGTCCGGGAGATCCCCTCCTTTGAGATGGAAAGCCACATCGGCTTCGACAAGACCATCTCCAGCGTCTACAGCATCGCAGCCTATGCCAAGGCCTTTGAGTCCGCCAGCAAACCCGCGACCATCGACTTTGCCGGACTCAACGGAAACGGCACGTACAACTGGGCCTCCAAGGACTTCGACTTTGAGGCGGAGATGCCCTCCTTTACCATCAAGGAAAATGAGACCGAAACCTTCATCGTGGACAAGATTCTCCTGTCCGCTGCCAAGGCGGGCGGCGACACCAACGCACGATACGACATCGACCGCATCGCCTTTACCAGTACGGAGTCCAACATCCGCTTCAACCTGGACAAGGCCTATGTGGCGGCCATGAGCAAGGAGGCCGAAGAGGTCTACAACTCCACCTTTGAAACCGGCTTCGACAACCTGACCAACAACGACCTGAGCTTTGCCCCGGCCAAGCTCGAAATCATGCTGGACAACCTGGACAAAGCATCCATGGACACCCTCCGGGAGACCATAAACGATGTCGCGGCCTCCGGCAGCATGAACTCCGATATGTACGGCATGATGATCATGGGCAAGCTGATGGAACTGCTTCCCGAGATCCTCAAACGTGATCCCAAGCTCACCCTGGCCACCCTGAGCCTGGGCACCGGAAAAGACGAAACCCTCACCGCCACCGGCTATGCTGAGATCATCGGGGAGCAGGCCGCCAACCTCCCCTCCATGACCATGCTCATCCAGGCCGTGGACGCCGAGTTCGAGGCCTCCCTTCCCAAGGCGTTCCTCAACACCTTTATGGACCTGGGCCAGCTCATGCAGCTCATGGACCAGGGGCTCCTCGTCTCCGACGAAAACTACTATCGCACCAAGGCCACCATCAAAGAGGGACACGTCACCATCAACGGAAACACCATTATGTAGCGTCCCCATAAAAAAAGCCCCCGGCTTCTCGCCGGGGGCTGTTCCCGCAAGGGAGATCCCGCCATGCCACAGACCATCGTCAACGGCATTTCCATGCACTACCAATCCCACGGGGACGGCCCTCCCCTCCTCCTGATCCACGGCCTGGGCTCCAGCCTCAGGGACTGGGAGTATCAGGTGGACCACTTTGCCCCCCGGTTCCGGGTCCTCACCGTGGACCTGCGGGGCCACGGCAAAAGCGACAAACCCAAAGGGCCCTACGCCATGTCCCTGTTTGCAAAGGACGTGGCGGCCTTCCTCAAAAAAATCGCCGGGGAACCGGCCCATGTGGTGGGGCTCTCCATGGGAGGGGCCGTGGCCTTTCACCTCGCCCTGGACCACGCCCACCTCGTCAAATCCATTGTCATCGCCAACATGAGCGGCATGGTGCCGGTGGACACCTTCACCCGAAAGCACCTCTACTACAGCCGCCTGATCCTCTCAGCCCTCATGGGCCCGGGGGCCGTGGGCAAATTCATCGCAAAGCACGTCTTCCCTGCCCCGGAGATGGCACCCCTTCGGCACACCATGGAGGCCAGATGGGCGGAGAACCCCCGAAGGCCTTACCTCGCAAGCCTCAGGGCCCTGAAAAACTGGAGCGTCATGGACCGGCTCCACCGCATCGCCTGCCCTGCCCTGCTCATCCACTCCGAGCACGACTACGCCCCCCTGGACCACAAAAAAGAGGTGGCCGCGCGCATGCAAAACGCCACCCTCGTGGTTAAGCCAGCACCCACCACGTGGTGAACGTGGAGGAGCCGGCCTCATTCAACGCCCTGGTCATGAATTTCCTCAAAAACCTGGAAGAGCGCCCCGCTGAGTAAAGGACGGGTTTACCAAACAGGTTTTAAAAACAGACTCAGTTCAATCTGAATCAATAGCGAATGTGATTTTCCCTGAGGAACGAAGGGGAAATCGCATTCGCAACCTGCTTTCGAGGTGGCACACCTCGCCGCCGGAGGCACGCTTTTTGAGCCGACTTTAACCATAGAAGGCATTTTTTCTGCGCGACCCTTTACCCTTCGGCAACACGGCTGAGGTTGGCGTGGATGTCCGCCACGGCCCCGGAGAGGTCCTGGAGGAGACCCGAAGCGTTGTGGGTGTTGGTGCTCTGCTGCTCCACGGCCGCGGCAATGGAGACCTGGTACTCTTCCAGGGTCGCCACATAGCCGCGCAGGGCGTCCATGGCCTGGTTGACGTTCTTGGAGGCGGAGACGATCTTTTCCGTGATCTCGCGGATGCGCACCACGGCCCCGGCCGTGGAGTCGGCCAGGCCCTTGACCTCGGTGGCCACCACGTCAAAGCCCTTGCCTGCGTCCCCGGCCCGTGCGGCCTCTATCTTGGCGTTTAAGGCCAGCAGGGAGAGGTTGTCCACGGTGTCGTTGATAAACTGAAGGACGTCGGGAATTTCCTGGCTGGCAGCCTGCAGGCCGCTGAAGGCCTCCCCGGAATCGTCCACGTTGCGCGACGCCTCTTCGGCAACGGACTTACTCTGCTGGACGTCCCGTGAAATCTCGGCGATGCTGGTGTTGAGCTCGTCAATGTTGCCGGAGATGCTCTGCATGTTGGTGGAAAGATCCCGGGTGGAGCGATCGATGGAGGCAATCTCTTCATCCTGCATGGCCCGGGCATTGATGCGGTCGATGAGCTTTTGGTTCTCATCCATGATAAAGTGGGCGCAGTGCTCCGGCTTGTTGATGCCGTTGAAGATGGCCAGGGCCATGCCTTCGCAGGAGTTGTAGCCGCAGGCCGAACAATTGTAGAGATCCGCTGCGGTGTGCTTGCCCATGCTCCCGTAGACAGCCTTGAGTTCGGCCTCGGAAGGGGTGCGGATGATGTTGTCCGCGCTTCGGTCGGTGTAGCTCCGGGTGTAGAGTCCGGGCTCCCAGTAAGCGTCCAGGAGCTTCTCCAGGCTCTTTCTCGTCCTCGCCTCGGCCCCGGGACCTGATTTCCGGTAGCCCTCCTGCATGGCCCGGCTGCGTTTTTCCACCTCGTGCTCCAGGCGGTCCGGGGACAGGTCCCGGGCCGGGGTCGCCGTGCCTCCGTTGCAGCCGTGGTCGCAGTTCAGGCAGTCCACCAGCTGGGGGGCCACCCCCTCTTTAACGCTCTGTTTCAAGGTCTTCAGGTACGGATAGACCACGGTGGGTCCTTCGATCTTCCGGGACCGGGTGTCGGCCCCGCCCTTCCAGCGCGCCACCGTCCGAAGAAGGCCACCGGGGCTGGAGAACAGCACGGCCCGCTCTGCGGGCGGGTTGGCAAACGCCACCTCAGGAAAATCCCCCAGGCGAATGCCTTCCCGCTGGAAAAAGTCGGAGAGCTCCTTCATGGTGACGTTGTAATCCCCCATGCCCACCTCTGCATACTCGCGCTTTTTGGCAAGGCAGGGAGAGATCACCACGATTTTATGGTGTGCCAGTTCCGGGTGAAACCGTTTGATCATCTTCATGGCATGGAGCATGGGGCTGTCTGCCGGGGCAAGGTGGGGAATCAGTTCGGGGGCGTAAAGCTCGATGAAGTTGACAATGGCCGGGCAGGGCTGGGCGATGACGCAGGAAGGGGAGTCGGCCTTCATGTGTTCCAGGTAGCTCTTGACGGTGAGTTCCGCCCCGAAGCTCACGTCAAACACCGCAGATACCCCTCGGGACCGGAGCCATCCATTGAGGTTGAGGGTTCGCCCCGGAAAGGCGCACGCCACGGCAGGGGCCACCACGGCCACCATCTTCTCCCGCCCCAGGTCACGTAAAAAGGCCGGGGTATCATCCAACACGGTGCGGGCGTCATGGGTGCAGACCCGCACACACTCTCCACACCCGATGCACATGGCGTGATTCACAACCACACCGTCCCCGGAGGCGTCATTACAAAACTTCACCGGACAGGCGGCGATACAGACATAACAGTTGACACATTTCTCCTGATCGATTGAAATCACTTCAGCAAGGGATGATCCCATATTTATATCGACTCCTTAATTCAGTTTTTCAAGACAGACCCCTCATATCAATTGACAAAAGCGAGCAGTATCGCCCAAACAGATCAACCGAGCCCCCCCGTGATCTTGGCCATCTATACCTTCATTAACGGCTGAATTTAAGCAGGCCTTAAGAAAAATAACGAAACGCGGTACCCGAGAAGGTTACCGCTGCCCCCCGTTTCTGTGATAAAAACAGCATTAAACCGTTCACCCAACCCACAGGAACGCCATGGAACCTCTGCTGACGCACCTGACACGACAAAGGGCCAGGGAAATCGAGCTGCTGTTGACCACCGAAGGAATCGCCCACCGCATCGATGCCGAGCACGGGCGCCTGACCCTTCTGGTGGCCCCGGAGGACGCCCTGCGCTGCGAGTCCCTCATCGCCACTTACGACGCGGAGAACCGTCCACGGCCGGAGCGGACATGGACCCTTGCCCCCTCCTGGTCCGGTTTCTTCGCCGCCGCCGTGATCCTGGCCGTCTTTCTTAAGACAGGCCCCCTGGACAGCCTCCAGGAGCCGGTGAAGCTCTATGCCGCCTACTCCTCGCGAATCCTTGCCGGTGAGTGGTACCGGACCTTAACCGCCCTGTTTCTCCATTCGGACTGGCCCCACCTGCTGGGCAACATGGCCGGGCTCATTATTTTTTCCACGGGTGTGTTCCAGATCTGCGGAGACGGGGTGGGCTGGTTTCTCCTGCTGGCGGCCTCGGCCCTGGCCAACGCGGTGAACGCCTTCTGGTTTGCCGGCATGGGGCACATCTCCTTCGGAGCCTCCACCCTGGTCTTTGCCTCGGCAGGCCTTCTGGCCTCGGGCGGCACCCTCAAGCGCCTCCTCTCCCATGCCCCGCCCTGGCGGGCCCTGATGCCCCTGGGAGCCGGACTGGCCATCCTTGCCTTCACCGGTGTGGGACCGGGCTCCGATATCTCCGGCCACCTGCTGGGGTTTGGCTTCGGCCTCGGGGCCGGGGTCCTTCCGGGCCTGATCCCAGAAAAACAGGGGCCCCTCTTGCAGGCGGCGGGCCTTGCCGTATGCACCTGCCTGCAGCCTCGCCTTCTTTTCCGGCCAAGGGGGTACCCTGTGAAAAAACGGATGTTCCCCCTTGTGGCCGTACTCCTCCTGCTCACCTCCTGCACCCTGCTCCAGGACCTCCAGGAGGCTGCCCCCTATCCCGAGGGCCCTGCAGCGCTGGGCCCAAAGTTCACCGTGGTTACCTGGAACGTGGCCAAGGGCAATGAGAGCTCCGGCCAGGAGGTCACCGAGGTGCTGGAAACCCTCAGCACAAACCTCACCTCCCCCATCATGGCCCTTCAGGAAGCCACCGGGGAGATGCTCGCCCTTTCGGGCCTGGGCGCCCACTTTGCCCGGAGCTTTCGCTGGTGGTGGAGCGATGCTGATTCAGGGGTGGCCCTCATGGCACCTGTAGCGCCCCTTTCCGCTCGTCCCATCGCGGTCAGGCCCCGTGAACTGGGGTTCATCACCCCCAAAATGGGGCTGGCGGCGGTCTACCCCATTGCAGGTGAAGACGGCACGCCCCACAGGCTCCTGATCATCACCCTCCACGGGCTTAACTTTGAGATATCCGCCCGGGGCCTCTCGGCCCAGATGGCAGCCGTCCGTGACGCGGTGGAGGCATTCAGGGGACCGGCCGTGGTGTGCGGGGACTTCAACACCTGGAGCAACCGTCGGCTCGCCGTGGTCACCGAGGCCCTCCCCGGCTTCACCGAGGCACCGGTTCACGGCGCTCGCACCGGCACCTCACGCCTGGTGGTCCTCGCCGGGGGCGACAGCAAGCTGGCCATCGACCGCATTTTTTACCGCGGCCTTCGCCTTGACGGCCCGGCCACGGCCGTGCACACCACCCTCTCCGACCATGTGCCCGTCCGGGCACGATTCACCCTGCCGTGACATTTACAACAAGGCGCCTTTCTGCTCTAATGAGCCATTGAACCGGTCGCTTGTTTGTCAGGCGGCCCTTCTCAACCATCAACACCCTTGCCACACATGGAGATCATCATGATCCTCAATATATCCGTTCTTTCAGAAAATTGGAGCGAGTTCTCCGCCAGCGAGCCCGCCACCCGTTTTTCCGTCCTCTCCGATCTGGAAAGCAAAGGCGAGGTTCGCTTCACGAGCCCCCTTGACATTGCCCTTTCAGCACGTACCCAAGGGGGCCAGGTGGAGGTCAAAGGGACCGTTTCCGTCACCGTGGAGCATCCCTGCGGGCGATGCCTCGAACCCTTCACCGAAGCCCTCACCGCCGATGTGGACCTGCGCTTTGTGGAAGAAGGGGTCCATGCATACGAGACCAAAGTGGCCGACGAGGTGGAGCTCACCGAAGAGGCCCTGACCCGGGAGACCTTCAGCGGAGATTCCATCGACCTCTCCGCCAACCTCCAGGACGAGGTGATCATGGCCCTTCCCCAGAACCCGATCTGCAACGCGACCTGCAAGGGCCTCTGCCGGGAGTGCGGGAAAAACCTCAACCAGGGAGCCTGTGACTGCGATGTGGCCACCGGGCACCCCGCCTTTGCCAAACTCAAAGTCCTGAAAGGGGGAAAGTAACCCATGGCGCAACTCCAGGGATTCTCCGACTACAAAAAAACGCACTACCACACCTCCAGCTTCGACGCCCTTGAGGCCGGCGGGGAGCCCACCCGGTTCCTCCTGCACGGCGGCGCGTCCCTCACCGGACCCGTCACCCGCCAGACCCCCTACGACATCTATGTCGCCGGGGATGAAGGGGAGACCCTGATCCCCAAGGTGGAAGTCAAGTGCCACTTTCCCGCCTCCTCCGAGGAGGCCCTCACCAAGCTCATCAAAGTCGACAAAAAAGTCAAAGCCATGGACCTGGGGCCCATTCACGCCCCTGCCCATCGCTACTTCATCAAGAACAAGACCCTTTACCCCCTCATCAAAGAGAGGCAGGTCATGTTCATCACCCTGCTGGAGGGGGAGATCATCAAAGGGCTTGTGGAGAATTTTTCCCGATATGATATCGAAATGCGGATGAAAGGCGGGGTGGCGATTACCGTGCTTCGCCACGCGGTCTATGATATGCGGGATAAAAAAGGGCGCTGCTACCTGAAGAGCTTTCAGAAGCAGGCAAGGGACTGGCAACGCAGCGAGCTGTTTGCCTGATAACGAGGGCATTCCCCATGGTGGGCAATGCCCCGGATACACTTGCCAGGCATGGGAATCACGCCAGGAGATCTTTCAAGGCCCCTTCCAGGGAAGGAAAGGCAAAGGAAAAACCCCAGGAAGATAGTTTTTCCGGGACCACGCGCTGGCTGGCGATAATCTCATCCCCCAGTTCACCCATGGCCATGCGCAGGGCAAAAAGCGGAACGGAAAAGGGAGCCGGACGCCCGAGGGCACCGGCCAGGGCCTTGGAAAAATCCCGGTTCCTCACCACATACGGGGCACAGAAGTTCACCGGGCCTTCGGCGCTCTCCTGCCCCATCAGAAAAAGAAGGGCCCCCACGAGATCGTCCATGTGGATCCATGGAAACCACTGATCCCCACCGGCCAAGGGCCCGCCCAGGCCCAGTTTGTACGGGGTGAGCATGGCATCCAGGGCACCGCCACCCAGGCCGAGGACCCCGCCGAACCGCATGATCACCACACGCCCGCCCTTTTTCGAAGCGGCCTGGGCTTCGGCTTCCCAGCGTCGGCTCACGTCGGCAAGGAACCCGTCACCGCCGGAGGCATCCTCGGCAAGCAGTGTGTCCCCCCTGTTTCCGTAGTACCCCACGGCAGAGGCGCTGAAGAGGGAGGTCTTCCCGTCGGAAGGCAGGGCCTTCACCACGTTTTCCGTGGTGAGCAGGCGACTGTTGACGATCTGCTCTTTTTTCTCTTTGTTCCAGCGGGTAAAGATGCTGCGGCCTGCAAGGTTAATCACCGCGTCGCTGCTCGCCACCGCCTCCTGCCAGGGTCCTTCCACGGTGGTGTCGCAGGCTATCGCGCGAAACATCTCCCCTTCGGGGATGGCTGACTTGCCGCTGCGCCCTGTCACCGTCACCTCGTGCCCTTCGTCCAAAAGGCGCCTTGCCACCGCCGTCCCTATAAAGCCGGTTCCCCCTGTGATCAGAACATGCATGCCGTCGCCTCCCATGGGTTTCGCCGGGGGAAAAGCCCCCCTTGAAAAACAATTCGCCGACAAATCGATCTCCGACCAAGAAAGGCCCCGGAAAGCAGCCGCCACCTTATCGGCAAGCGGCGCCCCCAGGGCCCGTGACTCGTGCCGCCATGGTTTGCGGCATCACTATTCCCAGGTGATACAATCGGCGGGGCAGGCGTCCATGGCTTCTTCAATCAACCCCACGTCCCCTCCCTCGGCCATGACCACCAGGGCCTTTCCTGCGTCATCGTCAAATTCAAACACGTCCGGCGCGATCTCAACACAGGCCTCACATCCCATGCACTCCTCTTCGTCGATTACAACACGCTTTCCCATACTCTCCTCCTGTTGATAGTGAACTGCTGCTGTTTTTTCGATACCGGGAACACGGACACAGCGCATAGGCACCAGGCACGGACGCCATGCGCCGGAAAGGGAGTTCCCCTTTCCGGTGTCCACTCACGAACGTCCGTTAGCGTATGCGGAATGCGCACTGCGTTCCCCGCGGGTTGTGATGCGCTTACGCCAGGGTGACACCCCACCCCACTCGAAAGCGTTTGCTGCATCTGGGACAAATCAGGATAATCTCAGCCCGTGGTGCCTTGAGGACAGAAAAAGAGACGTGAAATCCGTCTTCATACCCGCAGGCATCACAGCGACTGAACTCTTTTTCCACGTGGACGAATTCCGGGACATGGGCCCCGGTGTCTTGATCATTCATCAATCGGTACCGGGTTGCACACGTCTTTTTCACTGACGGCGCTTCTGCCGCAATCGTTGCAGAAGAACTTGAACTCCAGTATCTGGGGCTTGCATACGTGCTTTTCGTTGGCCACCTGCTTGCCGCAGTGCTCGCAGGCATAAATCTTCCCCACCTCCGTAGGATCACAGAGGTGTCCTTTCTCCATGGTCACCTTACCGCAGGTTTTGCATTCGTAGGCTGTCATGATCGCTCCTTTCCCTTACTCCGCTGAGTCGGGGATATAGAAACATGGGGTCACGGGGCCTTTTGCCCCTTGCCCGGGGCCTGAACCCCTGTGGGCGGGAACACGGGGACGGCGCAAATCGCAAGAGATGGCCGCACACACCGCGCTGGAGGAAAAAACACCGAGCCACGCCATCTGAAAAACTGAGGCGGGCCCGTCAAAATGCAGAATCAACTCCGGGGGATAACGCGATTTAAGCCTGTCTAAATCTGCACGAATCCCATACACTTGTCAACACCATGTTGCCCCTGATTCCCGGGGAATCGCCCCGGTTCCAGAACGCCTCTGCCAGCACGGCTTTTCAGAAAAATCCACAGGTTAGAAACGATTCCCTTGACTATCAGGACAAAACTAGCAAATAGTAGATTGGGAGTGGAAACGGTCCTTTCACCCGTCCATGCACAACGTCCCTCCCTTCCCCCCGGCCCACCCTGGCCTGTTTGGAACACCCCGATACCTGACGTTTACCCATCGCGATTCAGCTGGAGGTGCCATGCAGAAACCGTTGACGAGTCCCGCCCCGCAGTCACCCGATACCCCGGAACGCGCCCCCTTGAAACCCGAAGAAAAACGGGCCGTGGTCAAGCGATTTTCAACACATCTCAACAAGGGCCAGTTGCGTTACCTCAGGGCCGGTCACCTGGATATCCTGGAACGCCACCGCAGCGACCTGGGCTTTACGGATCCGGAAACCGGACGCGTCATGGTGGACTGCTTTACCTCGGCCGGCTGCTTCAACGTCGGACGCAGCAACCCGGCCGTCCAACGTGCCATTGAGGAGGCCCTGACCACCTGCGACATGGGAAGCGGCCACCTTCTCTCCGAGGAGATCCGCCTGGCAAGAAACCTGACGGCCCGGGCTCCTGCCGGGCTCACCCACCTCTTCTTTGCCGCAGGGGGCGGCGAGGCCGTGGACTGCGCCCTGAAGCTGGCCCTGGGGGCTTCGGGTAAAACCGGGATCATCGCTACCCAAAAGGCCTACCACGGCCACACGGGCCTGGCCCTTTCCGTCAACGGCAAAGACCACTACAGACGCCACTTTGAGCCCCTCATGCCGGGGGTTCGCTTTGCCCCCTTCAACGACCTCGGGGCGGTGCGGGACATGGCCGGGCCCGATACAGCCGCCGTCATCATCGAGCCGGTCCAGGGCGAAGCGGGCATCCATGTGGCAACCCAGGCCTATATTCAAGGCCTCAGGGAGCTGTGTGACGAGCTGGAGATTTTCCTTATTTTTGATGAAGTGCAGACGGGCTTCGGCCGCACCGGGGCCCTCTTTGCCGCGGAACACTACGGGGTCTCCCCCGATATCCTGGCCACAGCCAAATCCATGGGCGGGGGCCTGTTCCCCAACGGCGCCGTGCTCTACGCCATGAACGACAAGGTGACCCGGTTCCTGGAAGCCTGGCCCGCCTTTCACCTCTCCTACAGCGGAGGCAGCGACATCGGCTGCCGGGTCTCCCTGGCTGTGCTGGACGAAATCGAACGCCTGGATCTCTGCCGCAACGCACGGGAACGGGGAGACGAGTTCCGCCGAGCCCTGGAGGAGATCCGTGGGGAAAACCCCGGCATCATCCGGGAGGTGCGGGGCATCGGCCTCATGGTGGGCATCGAGTACCTCCACGAGTTCATGGGGCCCATGATGTCCAATGCCCTGGCCGAAGGGGGGATCTTTGCCGCCTACTCGGGAAACGCGCCACAGGTTATGCGCTTCATGCTGCCCCTGACCGTGAGCCGGGAAGAGATCGAGCAGGTGGTGGAGGTGATCCGCCGGGCCATCCGTACCATGAAAACCCTGCTCCCCGTGGCCCTGCCCGCCGCCAAGATCCCCGGGATCCTTCCCCTTCTCAACAGCGAAAAAATCCAGACCGTCACCTTCAACTGGCTGCGCACCTTAGAGACCGCCGCCCACCTCATGACCCGAAAGCGCAGGAGGTAACCCATGGACCATGCATTCGAAGAGCCACTGCCCTTCAATCCCGGCACCCTGAAGCGAATGAAGCGTCTTGGACACGACTTCCTTGAAAGCGCCCCCGACGGCAGCTGGATTGAGGATTCGGAAGGGACACGCCTCCTGGACGCCACATCAGCCGGTGGTATCTGCAACCTGGGCAGGCGGCCCCCGGCCCTTACCGAGGCGCTTAAAAAGGCCGCCTTTGCAACGGACCAGGGCAACTTCCCCCTCATCTCATCGGAAAAGGCGGACCTTGCAGAAGCCCTTGCGGGCTTTGCGCCGGAAGGCCTCTCGCGGGTGATGTTCAGCGTGGTGCGCGGCGAATCCATGGATTTTTCCTGCAAGCTGGCCAGGGGAGCCACCCGGCGCACGGAGCTCATCTCCCTGTCGGGATCCTGGTTCGGCCACACCGGCTTTGCCATGGCCCTGTCCGACCGCCGGGACAAGCACCTCTACGGCAGCCTGATCCCGGAAACCCGCACCATCCCCTGGGGAGACCCGGCCCGGGCCGAAGAGGCCGTCACAGAAAAGACCGCCGCCCTTGTCCTGGAACCCGTTCAGGCGGAAAACCGGGGGCGCACCGCAACCAGGGAGTACCTCTCGGCCCTCCGGGCCATCACCCGCAACAAAGGCGCCCTGCTCATCTTGGACGAGACCCAGTCCGGCTTCGGAAGGTGCGGACACCGGTTCGCCTGCCTGGAGCTGGGGGTGACCCCGGACATCCTCATCACCGGGGAAGCCCTGGGCGCAGGAATTTTTCCCATCTGCGCTACCCTCTTCACCCCGAAACTCCACCGCTTCCTCAACGCCCATCCATTGATTCACCTCTCCACCTTCGGAGGATCAGACGTGGGGTGCTGCGTGGCCCTTGCCGCCCTGAGGGAATACGAACGCCTCGCTCCCTGGGAAAACGCCCAGGCCATGGGAGACAGACTGAAAGAGGGCCTTACCCGGCTCCTGGCGAAGTTCCCGGACCTCCTCACCTCGGTGGACGGTATGGGCCTGCTCCTGGCCCTCACCTTTGCCTCCCAGCGAAAAGCCGTTGCCTTCTGCCGTATGGCAACGGGCAACGGGCTCTTTACGGTTCCCCCGGGGCCGTGGCCTGTGAAAGCGTGGTCCTGCGCCCTTCCCTTCTTCTCACAAAGGAGGAGGGAGACATTCTGCTGCATGCTGTGGAAATGTCACTTCAGGAATTGAAAGAGGCCTCCTCGGCGGAGGCCCCTGGGGGATGATATCAGGCGGAAGGTTTTGAGGCGGATAGCCTGCGAAGGCCGAGCACCAGGAGGACAAGGCCCGCAAGGACCATGGGAATGCTCAGCATCTGGCCCATGCTGAGGAAAAACCCTTCGACCCAGGGGGCCTGGCAGCGGGGTTCCAGCAGAATCCGGCTGGAAAAAATCACCACAAGGAACACACCCGACAAGATGCCGCGCCCCCGGCTCGCCCCGGCCCTGTCGCAGGTAAACAGAAGCAAAAAGGTTACAAAGCAGACCAGGGATTCGTAAAGCTGGGACGGATGCCGTGGAAGCGTGTCCACCCGGGCAAACACTATGGCCCAGGGCACCTCTGAGTAAAGCCCCACGATCTCGGAGTTAAAAAAATTTCCCAGGCGCACCAGGGCCCCGCCAAAGGCCGCAGGCACCGCCAGCACATCCAGGAGGAAAAAAAAAGGTGCCCCCTCCCGACGGGTAAAAAGCCACAACGAGAGAAGAAACCCACGAGCCCCCTGACGGGCTAACTCCAGACCATGAGGATCTCCAGAGGGTGGGCAAAAAAGAACCCCGGCTCGTAAAAAAAGCAATGGGCAAGGCGGGCCCCGGCAAGGGTCCCTACCATGAGGTATAAGAGCAGGGCATCGGTGTTGACAGCCACCCCGGCCCGGGCCGTTCGACGCTCCGTATAAAAAAATCCGAAAAGAAAGGCAGAGGCAAAAAAAAGGCCGTACCAGCGAACCGCCAACGGTCCGATGGACAAGAGCTCAGGGGAGATGTTCCAGACCATATGGTCCATGGGATTCGTTCCTTTCCGTTCAGTGAAGCAATGCTGAAAACTGCCTTATAGGGTTAAAGTAACTGGCAAAAAGCGTGCCTCCGGCGGCGAGGTGAGCCACCTCGAAAGCATATAGCCCTTGCGCTTTGTCCCTCGTTCCTCGGGCCAAAGCGCAAGGGCCTTCGGCTCGGGCTTCGCCCGACATAAACGCCGATGGTTTACGCGGGTTGGTTCACAAGCTTCGAGGTAACAGGAGGTGTTGTTGTTGCTTGTCCATTGTGAATCTAACCGCACGAACGTCTATGGTGAAAGTGAGTGAAAAAAGCAGGCCTCCGGCGGCCAGGGAATTTTTGGCCTAAGTGGCTTCGCCACCCTCGCCGCCGAGCTATTCCGGTTAAAGTCAAGCGAATCACAAACGTTCTGTATCGTGTTTTTAGAAGAATGAAATGGGCCTCTTCTGCAAAGACGGTTGCCAAATGTCACACATCACGCGAATGCCCCGATAACGCGGGCAGAATGGTTGCCTTCATGCATTCGCCATAGGGTTTCAAGGTGCTCCACCTTGCCGCCGGAGCATGCGTTCCAGCAGATAGTTGACCGTCGGAGGCAGAACTGTTTCCAAAAAGCAAAAAAGCCGGCCCCGAACACTGTCGGGAAGACCGGCCTTTTTCGGTAAAGGCCCAAGGCAGGTCCTTTACGGAAGAGCGTGCTGTTACGCTTTTTTCTTCGGGGTTCGGGGCGTCTTGGGTGCCGCCGTTTTCCTGGTAGGTTTCGGCGGTGCCTCGGCCTCGGGTTCCGCGGCTTTGGGACGGGGAGAGGCGCCCTTGAGAATGGCCGCAACCTGGTCCCTGTGTTCTGCAAGGTACATGGAGAGGCTCTCCAGGGTCTCGTCCGAGAGTTCCACGCCGGATGCACCGATGAAACCATTCAAGTTCTCGGCGATATCGAGCATGCGGGCATTCACCTCTTTTGGTGGTAAACGTCATCTTTTTTCGACCCCATCGCGAACCACAACATATTTTACGATGACTGCCATCTGTCTCCTCCGAAGGTCGGTTCGGGTCATGGCGGCGGGCTCAGCTGCCCGCCGTCGTCCACCCGCCGTCGGCACAGGTGCCGGAAAAAGGAGTCACAGGGTCCGAGGCCTTAGGCCGACCCCGTCCCCTTGTCCGGGGCCTTATGCCAGGTCGTCGGGAATGTCTGCGTTGGTGTGGACGTTCTGAACGTCGTCGCAATCGTCCAGCATGTCCATCATGCGGACCATCTTCTCGGCGTCCTTGCCTTCCAGGTCGCTCATGTTCTGGGGGATCATGGTCACTTCGGACATGACGGTGGGGATGGAGGCAGCGTCGATGGCTTCCTTCACCTCGTTGTAGTCCTCGGGGGCGGTGATCACCTCGAAGTTCTCGCCTTCGTCCTTGACGTCCTCGGCGCCCGCTTCGATGGCGGTCTCCATGAGGGCCTCTTCATCCACGGCGTCCTTGGCAACCACGATGAGCCCTTTTTTGTCGAACATCCAGGATACGCAGCCGTTGGCGCCGATGTTGCCGCCGCACTTGGTGAAGATGTGGCGGATCTCGGCGATGGCGCGGTTCTTGTTGTCGGTGAGGGACTCCACGATCACAGCAGCGCCGCCGGGACCGTAGCCTTCGTAAACGATCTCTTCGTAGTTTACCCCTTCAAGTTCACCGGTGCCACGCTTGATGGCACGCTCCAGGGTGTCCTTGGGCATGTTTTCGGAACGTGCCGCTGCAACGGCAGAGCGCAGGCGCGGGTTGGCGGAAGGATCGCCTCCGCCCATGCGTGCCGCCACGGTCACTTCCTTGATCAGCTTGGT
Source organism: Desulfoluna sp. CYM3A (assembly GCF_056829965.1). NCBI lineage: Bacteria > Pseudomonadati > Thermodesulfobacteriota > Desulfobacteria > Desulfobacterales > Desulfolunaceae > Desulfoluna > Desulfoluna sp. CYM3A. The sequence continues at coordinate 5,943,063 of NZ_CP186556.1, read as the reverse complement.
AAAGATCTTGCCGCGCTTGGCGTCTTCGCGACCCTTCTTGTGCTTGATGTTGGCCCATTTACTGTGTCCAGCCATAAATCCTCCTATTGGTCATGCCTACTGCCAGGCCATCGTCACGCGTGTGCCTGATTCGCCATAAAGGCGGTGTGCATTCAATAATGTTTCGATATCGCTCTATGTCAAAAGGGCATGCAGACGCCCTGGTCACTCTTTCCTGCCGATGCCGATGACGTAAATCTCTTTGCTCTGCTTGCGGCAGCTCTCGGGCTTAAAGATCTTCACCTGCCGGAAGTGCCCCTTGACGTGGGTCACGTAGGCGTCAAAGTCACCACCCTGAAAGATCTTGCAGACAAAGTGCCCCCCTGGGGTAAGCCGCTCAAGGGCCACGGAGAGGGCCATCTCGCAAAGCTCCAGGGAACGGGCCGCGTCCACGTCCTTCATGCCGGTGGTGGCCGGGGCCATGTCGCTGATCACCGCAGAAAAGCCGGAGGAGAAAGCCTCTTCCAGCTCCGGGGTCAACGCCAGGATGTCCCCCACAAGGGCCTCGGCATGGGTAGGCAGCTTAACGGTCACCGGCTTCAGGTCGATGCCCGTCACGTGCCCGCTGCCGCCGGTGAGCTCCGCAGCGTAGAGGAGCCAGGAACCCGGCGAGCATCCGAGATCCAGCACCTTAGCACCTTTTTTTATCAGAGTAAACTTGCGTTGTATTTCCTGAAGTTTATAGACACTTCGAGCCGGGTACTTCTCGTCCCTGGCCTTGCGGGTGTAATGATCTTCCCACTGTCCCTTCTTCTTGGGAGGCCTTGAAATTTTTGCTTTTTTTACTGCCATTAAAATAATATCTCCATGGCCTGGGCCACGTGGCGAACGCCGCTGACCTTGAGGCCGTCAATCTTTTTCAGGCGCTTGGCGCCCGATTCCGGCACGATGAAGTGTGTGAACCCCATTTTCCGTATTTCGGCGGCGCGTCCCTCCAGCTGGCTGATGCCCCGCACCTCGCCGGTGAGCCCCACCTCCCCCAGAACAACGGCCCCTTCAGGAAGGGGGCGGTCCAGAAAGCTGGAGGCTGCGGCAGCCAGGATGGCCAGGTCCACGGCAGGCTCGGTGACACGCACCCCGCCGGCCACGTTCATGAAGATGTCCAGCCCGGCCAGGTTCATGCCGATCTTCTTTTCCATCACCGCCACCAGAAGGGCCACACGGTTGCTGTCCAGACCCAGCACGGTGCGCCTGGGGGTTCCCAGGCCCGACCGGCTCACCAGGCCCTGGACTTCTACGAGGATGGGCCGGGTGCCCTCCATGCTGGCCGTCACCACGGATCCCGGCGCACTCTCCGGCCGCTCGGCAAGGAACAGGGCCGAGGGGTTGGGCACCTGGGCCAGGCCCCCGCCCCGCATCTCAAAGACGCCGATCTCGTTGGTGGAGCCGAAACGGTTCTTCACGGCCCTCAGGACCCTGAAGATGTGGTTGGTGTCCCCTTCAAAGTAGAGGACCGTGTCCACCATGTGCTCCATGACGCGCGGGCCTGCGATGGCTCCGTCCTTGGTCACGTGGCCCACGAGGAAGATGGGGATCCCGCTCTTTTTGGCCGCCACCATGAGCTTCATGGTGGTCTCCCGCACCTGGCCCACACTGCCCGGGGCCGATGCCAGTTCGGCATTGTACATGGTCTGCACCGAGTCGATGACCACCGCCGCGGGTTTCTGGCTCTCCAAAAGGGCAAGGACGGCGTCCACGTGGATCTCGGTGACCACCATCAGGGAACCTGACGAGACACCCAGGCGCTGGCTCCGCAAATGGATCTGGCCCTTGGACTCCTCCCCGGAGACGTAAAGGACCCGGCGGCCGTCCCGGGCCAGGCCGTCTAACGCCTGGAGCATGAGGGTGGACTTGCCGATGCCGGGGTCCCCTCCGATGAGCACCAGAGAGCCCGCCACAATGCCGCCCCCCAGCACCCGGTCGAACTCGGGAATGCCGGAAGGCATGCGGGGTTCTTCCTGGGTCTCGATGGCCAGGATGCTCTCGGGTTCCAGGGCGGCCACGCGCTTGGCAGACGGTGAGGCCTGGAAGCGATCCCCTTCGGTGACCACTTCCTCCACCAGGGTATCCCTAGCAGTTCCAAGGTGCCATCCGACTTGGGGGTCTGATACCCGCACGACTGGCAGCTGTAGAGGCTTTTTCTTCTCTTTTTCACGGTGTCAATTCATCCCGGCTTCTGGTAAGATGGCTGGCCTGTAAAGGCCGTGGAATAATTATAGTTGGTAAAGGCAATGATTGACTACCACATCCATACATTGTTGTGCAACCACGCCGTCGGCGGCATCCGAAGCTACGTAGACGCCGCGGTCCGCGCCGGTTTGACCGAAATCTGCTTTCTTGAGCACTTCACCCTGGACCGCACCGACGCCGCCGGCGCTTCCATGGCCCCCGGAGAGGTCCCCTTCTATGTCTACGCCGTCCGGGAGATGAAAGAGGCGTACAAAGACCGCATCACCATCCGCACCGGCCTGGAGGTGGACTTCTGCCCCGAGGCTGTGCCGGCCCTCACCGAGATCATCGACCGTTTTGAATTCGACCTCATCGGCTGCTCCATCCACTTTGTGGACGGCATCAACATCCACCAAACGCCTCGGCCATTCCCGACAAAGACTTCGACGCCCTGTGCAGACGCTATGTGGAAAGGGTCCGCCAGATGGTGGAGACGCCCTTCTTCGACGTGGTCTGCCACCTGGACGTCATCAAAAAAAGCGGTCGCCCCCTGCCCGCCGATGTGGAAAAGGGCCTTGCAGAGGTCATCGACATCATGGCCCAACAGAACCTTGCCCTGGAGGTGAACACCGGCGGCCTGGCCCATCCTGCAAAGGATTATTATCCTTCCGAGGCCCTCATTGCCCGGGCCGTAGCACAGGAAGTTCCCCTGACCACGGGGTCCGATGCCCACAAGGCCCAGGCCGTGGGTGCGGGAATTCCCGCTGCCATGGACACCCTCCGAAACCTGGGCGTTACCCACCTGGCCCGGTTTGACCGCCGACAACGTATTCTCGTCCCCATGGACACTCAACCGACCCCACAGGAGTCCCAATGACCCGTCGCCTGCTTGTCACGTTTTTCCTGGCCCTGATGCTCCTGGGGCTTGTGCCGCCCTCCGGCCATGCCGCCACCAAGAGCCCCGACCCGTTTAAATCGGTACGAGCAAGACTGGTCAAAGACGGATTCCCCGAAGAGAAGGTGGACATCTATTTTCAGGAAGGCCTGCGCCTCTTTGCCGTTAAAGGGGTCTCCGGCTACTTCATGCACAACGAAGGCAAGCTCAACTACGGCCGCTTCCTCACCAAAAGCTCCCTTGCCACGGGCCGGGCCTACCTGAAGCGTCACGCCGCATCCCTGGATGCGGCCGAAGCAGCCTACGGCGTGGACAAGGAGATCATCACCGCCGTCCTCATGGTGGAAACCGCCCTGGGCAATTACATCGGCAACCAGCGGGTCTTCAAGATCCTGGCCACCCTGGCCTCCCTGTCGGACAACACCGCCAAGGCACACCTCTGGCGGGAAGTCCCCCCCAATCGGCGCATCAGCCGCAAGCGCTTTGAGAAAAAGACAAAGGACAAGGCCCAGTGGGCCTACCGCGAACTCAAAGCCCTCCTGACCTACAGCGACCAGGTGGGCAAAGACCCAAGGAAGTTCATCGGCTCCTATGCCGGGGCCATGGGCATTCCCCTCGTACCCAGCACGGCATCCTCCAGCTTGGTGTGGACGGAGACGGACAAGGACGGCATCATGAGCCTCTACACCCACGAGGACGCCATCGCAAGTGTGGCCAACTACCTGCGCCACTTCGGCTGGAAACCCGGCATCGAACGCAAAAAAGCCATCAAAGTGCTCATGCGGTACAACCACAGCATCTATTACGCAAACACGCTCCACGACATCATGGATGCCCTGAAAAACCAACCCCCGACGCAACCAATCCGCCGAGGAAACACCCCATGAACGGACTGACCAGCTCCACCCTCGGCACCTGGGTCGTCATCGGCTTCGTCTTCTTCACCCTCACCATGCTCGCCTTTGTGGATGTTGCCAGAAAAGACTTCGGCACCACCGGCAAAAAAGCCCTCTGGGCCATCGTCGCCCTCATCCCCTTTGTGGGATGGCTCCTCTACCTCGTCCTGGGAATGCGAAAGGGCACCGTGACCAAAGCGGAGTAACAAAAAACAGCCTCCGGCGGCGAGGGTGGCGAAGCCACCATTGCGAAAACACCTCGAAAGCTGATTTGCCCTTGCATCCTCGTTCCTCGGGCCAAAGCGCAAGGGCCTTCGGCTCGGGCTACGCCCGTCAAGCGAATGTGATCGGCCTGAGGAACGAAGGCCGGGAGCATTCGCGTCCCTGCAGTGCTAAGGGGATTTATCCCCTGCCCGCCGGAGGCTTTACCTATAGGCGTTGAAGCAAGTAGAAACAGACATGGCCCATGCGTTTGAGGGCGGTAAGTTCATTGAGGGTTGTGCGCCGGTCGTAATCTAGGGGCGAGAGGTAAAGGGGGGCGTCCAGGGTGCGTCGGGAGGCCACAAACCGTGCCAGGGATGCGTGATGGGATTCGGGCAGGCCTGAGCCGGTGATCATGTTAAGGGAAACCGACACCCCGCTGAACTGTCTGTTGACCTCGTCGGCCCGTGCCACGGCCTCGGAGACCAGGGACAGGGGAGTGGGCCGTCCCAGGTAATTCAGGGTGGTCTCATCCAGGGACTCGATCCCGGTATTGATACGCACGTCAAAGGGCAAACGGTCCAGGGCCTGCCACTGGGCATCGGTCACCTTCACAAGGGCATCGGGACTTCCGAAGAGAAAGAGGCCCGGTGCATCCGCCAGCTTGGCCCTCTTGCAAAAAAGGGCTCGCAGGCTTCTGCGGCCCGGATGGCGTCTGCCCCTGCGGCAAGGGCATCATGCTCTCCCAAGAACACCCCACCCATGTCAGCCAGGTCGCCTTTGAAATAATCAGCGAGCCCTCGACCCCTTCCACCACATGTTCGCCTGTTTCCACGGAAAACCCATGCCGGGACTTCACCCCGCAGAACCGGCAATGGTAGAGACAGCCTTTGGCCAGGCGCAGGGGCAGGATATCGTAGTCCACATGACGGCAGTCCGGTGGCAGAACCGTCACAGGCCCGTGGGTCAGGCTGTGGAAGTGGTTTGCCAGGGCAGACAGGGCCTTTCGGGAGTTTTTCCGGGCCACGCGGCTCAGGAGTTCAGCCACTTCTGGTGGCGCCCCGCTGGCAGCGTCACCCGCCCAGGCTGTCAGCTCGTCCAGTGCATGCAGGGCTGTGTTCAGTGTCCCCTGGGGGTAGGCCTTCTCACCGATCACCCCGTTGCTGGAATAGGGAAACACCGGGATGTAGTGCTCGCCGATGGCCGAAAACGCCCCGTTGTACCCACCGCCGAATCGTCAACCCCGACCACCCCCGCCGTGCGTTTGAACCAGTCCCCGTCGTTGGGCCGGGTTCCCCGGACGTCCCTCTTGGAGGGACTACGGATCACTCCTTGGGGGCTGAACTGAAACAGGTAGGCGGGTGTCCGGATCTCATGGTACAGGCCGTACCTCACCGCCCAACTCGCCTTGAGGTACCTCACCGCCCCCACAAGCCCTATCCGCACCGTGATCCCGTCCCGTGATACAGCTTCCCCCTTACCCAGCCGTTGCCCTATCCCCCACTCACCATTCACTACTTCTGTTTAAACAAAACACCATAAGCCGTGCCGGCGTCTGGGGCGTTTCAAAATCGTGCACTTAAACGGAAAGTCCTGCGTTACTCCTGGCCTCCCAGGGTGTCAGTGATCTCCAGGAACCGCTGGAGCACTGCTGCCGTTTCTGGATGCCGGACTGGTTTGCCGGGTTGCCGCCGGAGGCAGCCGCCCCCATTTTGAAATTGGTGGTGCTGATGACCCGCTCAAAGCTCTGGGAGCCGCACTTGGGGCACTTCAACTCCTCTTCGTCGTTGCTGCCCATAACGAGCAGTTCAAAGAACTCTTCACACTTGCTGCACTTAAATTCGTAAATGGGCATAGATTCCCCGCCTTTGCATCGTCTCACCGCAGCTTCGCCGCGGAGTATATCCAAAAAACATCCCGCGCCATGCGGGATCAAATCCTTCGTCAGTTCCGTACATTATGGGTACTTTTTAAGTGTTGTCAAGGTCGGTGCAGGGTTAACGCATTCAGATTTTTGCCTCCGGGCGGCCCTGCCGGGGGCCGAACTTTTTGAAAAGTTTGACAAACAGGTTTGTTTTTGAGGATGCGTCCCTACAAGGCATGGCCCCTCTTCTTTTTTTATTACCGGAACGTTTTTGCGGAGCTTTTTTCAAAAAGCGACCCGCCGGAGGCAACTTCTGAAGGTTTAAATGCCGGTCCCCCAAGACCGGTGCCTGCTTTTTAGGCCTTAGCCCTTACCCGGCTGTTTCCAGCATCTCGCGGGCATGCTCCAGGGTAGCGCGGGTCACTTCGACCCCGCCGAGCATGCGGGCCATCTCGCTTCCTGCTCGGAGAGGGGGGTGATGGAGGTGCAGGTGCGCCCGGCCACCACCTGCTTTTCGATGCGGTAGTGATGGGTACCGAACTTGGCGGTAGAGGGGCGGCGGGTGATGCAGAGCACCTGGTGGTGGCCTGCGATCTCCTTGATCTTCATGCCCACCACCTCGGCCACGCCGCCGCCGATGCCGGAGTCCACCTCGTCAAAGACCACGGTGCCCACGGCGTCCCCTTCGGCCAGGATGGTTTTCACGGCCAGGACCACGCGGGAGAGCTCGCCGCCCGAGGCGATCTTGGCAACTGCGTCCACGTTGGGGGCGATCATGAAGACCGCGCGATCCATGCCGGTCTCTCCCATGCGGACCCCTTCGGGGCCTTCGGCGGTGCCGCCGGACTCCGCGCCCGGGGGGCAACGGCCACATGGAACCTGGCCCGGGGCATCTCCAGGTTTTTCAGCTCTTTTTCCACCAGAGAAGAGAGTTTGCCCGCGGCCTTTTGCCGTTTTTCCGAGAGGGTGAGGCACAGGGCATGGAGGGTTTCACGGGCCTCGCTGATGGCCGCCTCCAGGCCCTCCATCTCCACCTCCAGGTTTTCCAGGGCCGCCAGCTCGGTTTCAATGGCCTGACGGCGATCGATGAGTTCCGAGAGATCGGCGGAAGCGCCCACATACTTGCGCTTGAGTTTGTTGAGGAAGTCGAGGCGCTCTTCGGCGGCATCCAGGGCCCGTTCGTCCACGGTGATGCCGTCGCGGTACTGCTGGAGGTTGCGGGAGAGGTCTTCCACCCGGTAGCAGAGCTCTTCGGCTTCGGACAGAAGGGGCGCCATGCCGCTGTCGGCTCCGGCCCCTTTCTCCAGCTCTTTTTTCAGCTGGGTAACCTGCTCGTAGACCGCGCCCTCGGCGGTATACAGGGTGGCCACCCCGTCGCCTGCCGTGCGCAACAGGGACTCGGCGTTTCTCAGGCGCACCCGTTCGGATTCGAGGAAAGTGTCCTCCCCCGGCTCCAGGGCTGCGGCGTCCAGCTCTTCCTTTTGAAAACGCAGGAGCTCTTCCTGCTCTTGCTGGCGCTGCTTCAGGGCCTCTTTTTTGCGGAGGGTTTCAAGGAGGGGGGCCAGGGCGTGGTAGGCCTTAGCCACCTTATCGCGCAGGGGCATGAGCCCTGCAAAACGGTCGGAAGAGGAGGTGGAGTTCCTCCTTTAAAAGGGCCTGGTGTGCGTGTTGACCGGAGATGCTGGCAAGGTTTTCCGTAAGTTCGGCCAGGAGCTGCATGGTGGCAAGGCGACCGTTGATATAAACCCGGTGACGGTCTGTTGCCGAGATCACCCGGCGCACGAGGAGCCCTTCGGCAGGGTCGTGCCCCATGGCGGTGAGCCTTTCGGCGGTGTCGCTCCCTTGCGGAACGGCAAAGTGCCCCTCCACCTCGGCTGCGGCCTCTCCGGTGCGTACAAGGGACGCGGAGGCCCGGCCTCCGAGAAGAAGGTTCAAGGCGTTGATGATGATCGACTTGCCCGCACCGGTTTCCCCGCTGAGAACGGTCAGTCCCTCGTCGAACGAGATGGATAGATCATCGATGATCGCGAAATGTCGAATGGAAAGTTCTGTGAGCATGGGCGATGCCTTCCCCCCCGGAATTGACGTGATGTCCACAATACACAGCAGCCCGCCCAAGGCATGGGGCGCCGGTATGTTATGTCACAGCATCCCGTCTTTGTAAAGCAGGCCCGGGGTGGACAACACAGGGAGGCCCATGAAAAAAGGTGGGACCAGCAGCAACGATAACCTCTTGAAACACCGGGTCTTCAGTTCATGAAGCCCTTGAGAAAGGCCCACAGCTTGCCGCACTCCAGCTCCAGATCCGCCAGCTTTGACTCCAGCTCATTGAGCTGGCCTCCCCGGCCCGTTTTTTCCAGTTCAAAGGCCGCTGCAGCTGCGGGACGTGCCGCGATAGGTGAGGCTCCCTTTCAAGGCGTGTGCGGCCCGCTCCAGGGACTCGCCGTCCCCTTTGGCCGAGGCATCACGGATGGCCGCAATCATTCCGTCGTATTCCCGGGAGAAATCCACAAGGCACTCCCGGATCAATGTCCGGTCGCCGCCCATGATGTCCATGAGCTCGTCAACGTCGATGGGAGCCTCGTCGTGGGTTCGTTTCATGGATGAGGGGGTTCCTTCGCGTAAAATCGCATAAAAGGGGGAGACCCTACGGGGCCAACCCGTTGAAACGTCAGACAACCATCCCTGCCACTTCCCTGAATATCTTTCTGGCAAAAAAGTATACCGAAGCCTTTTCACGGGGTCAAAACAAATCATGGGCGCGGCAGGAGCCGAACCCATGAAAGCAAACCCTCACCCACCTTGCATCGCCGGGGGTCAGATATTGATCACCTTGTCCGCCACCTGGAGGCTGGTGACGATATCAAGCATGTTGGTGGTAATGCCCGCGCCCTTGTCCTCCATGAGGCCGAAGTGTTCGAGGCAGGTGCCGCACACCAGGAGGCTGACTCCGCTTTTCTCCAGGGCGGAGAGCTCGGCCAGGGTCTCGGTGTCCCGGCAGACAAGCTTGACGCCCTCGTTGACGAGCATGATCCGCCAGAGGCCATCCCCCATCTCGGGCAGGGTCTTCAGAAAGTTGAGCATGAGCTTGCCGCCCAGGTCCAGATCGCCGGTGCCGATGGTGTTGTGGGTGATCATCACCAGGACAGACCCTGTAGAAGCGGTCCCTTCGGAAGCCGCGGGTGACGCCCCGGCTTCGGTGCGTCGGCCGGAGACGGTAAAGAGGTCGTCCCCCCCTTCCGTGGCCACGGCAAAGCCCTGGCCTTCCAGAAAACGAGTCACATTTTCCGCCGCAGCCCTGTTGTCCACCTGTACGGCGAGATCAAGGCAGTCGGCGGTTTCTTCCAGATACGCCTTGGTGCGAATCACGGGCTGGGGACATGCCAGCCCTTTAAAATCGAGTGTTTCCATGATATTCCTTCATCGGGTGTCCGAAAACTGTCAACGCCATGTATCACGGGCACGACGCGGCCCGTCCGAATTGCATAATCTCCGCCCCAAAGGGCCCTGTCCAATTGTTTCTATCGATACAAATCCGCGTATCCATAGACAGCGTCCCTACCGGATCCTCTGGAGTTTTTTGGTGACAGGGTCAACGTGATGGGTGTATATATGATGGCCTTGCATTGCAAGGTATTGGAGCCACACCACATACTATATACCGGGCTTCCCCGCATGCCGGGCTCATGATCTTGTAGAGAGTGGCCTTGGGATGCCTTATTACTTGAACCCATCGCCGCCCCGCTCGACGCCCGTGATGAGCCACACAAATCACTGCCTCGGTTCACGCTGATCACAGGAGGTAACATACCCATGAAACCCCTTGCGCTGTTCATATCGGTTGCGATCCTCGCCGGATGCTCTGCCTGCGCCACCGGCGGCAAGGCCCCCGCGCCCACCAACCCGTTTTATACCAAGGGCGCACGCGCCGTGGAGACCGGCGACCGGCTCGCCATCCAGGGCTGTTCCCAGAAGGCGGTGGAGAGTTACTTCAAGGCAGTGGAACTCTTTACCCTGGCCGACGACCAGGACGCCCTGGCAGCCTGCTTCAACAACCTCGGAAACCTCTACCTGGAAAACGGGCAGGAAACAGAGGCCCTGGTCTATTACGAACAAGCCCTGTGGCTCCACGGCAACAGGGACAACACCCGGGGCGAAGTCCGGGTGCTGACGAACATGGCCGCCGCCCACCTGATGGGCGGGTCTGCGATTCTGGCGGAGAACCGGCTGGACCTGGCAGACAGCAGCGCCCTTGAGGCGGGGTTCTCCTGGCCCCAGGCACAGGTTGTGCGGGCCAACCTCATGCGGGAAACCGGTGACGCACAAGGGGCACTGGTCATGCTTCAGGCCCTTGCCCAAAAAGAGCAAAACCCGTCCCCCGCGTTCGAGGCCTCCCTGAACGTGGCCCTCGGCAAATGCCACCTTTACCTGGGACGTTTTGACGAGGCTTTTACCGCCTTCTCCAACGCCCTCAAGGCGGACCAAAAACGGGGCGCCCTGCTCCGCATGGCCGGAGACCTTCGGGAAATGGGCCGCTGCCTGGCGCTCATGGAGCAATCCGAAGACGCGGCCTGGCACCTTCAACGGGCCCTTGGCATTGCCCTGCTCCTGGGCGACGAAACCGAACAGGAGATCACCGAAGCCATGCTGATCGACCTTCCCGGGGAAATAGGCAGCACGCCCGTCCCCGATTACTTTTTGGAGCGTTGGGCCCAGGGCGACAGCAGCGCATCGCCCTGCGACTGACCCGGAACCCCACTGACATGTGAACCACAAGGGATACCTTAGTATAATGGAATCAACGGAACAAAACACAGAGATGGTCAAACGCCTGACGCGAGACGGCAAGGAGTACATCATCATCGGCACCGCCCACGTCTCCCGAGAAAGCGCCGAACTCGTGGAGCGCGTCATCGAAGAGGAGAAGCCCAACGCCGTGTGCGTGGAGCTCTGTCAGGCACGCTATCAGTCCATGACCGAACGGGACGCCTGGCGCAACATGGACATCATCAAGGTGATCCGGGAGAAGAAATCCTTTCTCCTCCTGGCCAACCTGCTGTTGGCCTCGTTCCAGAAAAAGGTGGCTGAAAAATTCGACATTCGCCCCGGGGAGGAGATGATCCGCGCGGTGGCCAAGGCAGACGAAGTGGAGGCTGAGCTGGTGCTCGCCGACCGGAACGTCCAGACCACGTTGTCCCGGGCCTGGCACTCCATGGGCTTTTTCAAGAAGGTTTCCCTGCTCTTCCAGATGCTTCTTTCCGTGGGCAGCGCCGACGACATCGAAGAAGAGGAGATCGAAAAGCTCAAAAACCAGGACATGCTGGAGAGCGTGCTGGAAGACGTGGGCAAGTCCCACCCGGCCCTTCGGGAGATCCTCATCGACGAAAGGGACCGCTACCTGGCCCACAACATCCGCCACGCAGCCGGAGACAAGGTCGTGGCCGTGGTGGGGGCAGGCCACCTGCCCGGCATCCTGCGCTACTTCGACAACACCATCGATATCACCACCTTAGATGAGGTCCCCCCGCCGGGAAAGACCGGTAAGGTCCTGAAGTGGGGCCTGCCCCTTCTGGTCACCGCCCTGATCATCTACGGGTTTTCCAGTGGCGGCGCCGAAGCCGGTGCCGGCATGATGGGCTGGTGGATCGCCGCCAACGGCATCCTGGCCGGTATCGGGGCCATCATCGCCTTCGGCCACCCCGCCACCATCGCCTCGGCGGTCCTTGCCGCTCCCCTGACCTCCCTGAACCCCATGGTGGCCGCAGGCTGGGTCTCCGGCCTCGTGGAGGCCTTTGTGCGCAAGCCCAAGGTCATGGACTTCGAGAGCCTGGGGGACGACATCCTCTCGGTCAAAGGCTTCTGGCGCAACAAGGTGACCCGGGTCCTCCTCGTGGTGGTCTTCACCAACCTGGGCAGCACCATCGGCACGGCCGTGGCCCTGCCCATGATGGCCCGAATCCTCAACGGATAAAGAGCAACAAATGCCTCCGGCGGCCCTGCCGGGGGCTAAAGACTTTTAAAAAGTTTAACAAACAGGTTTTAAGAGCCGTATCGATTCATTCGAAGAGGTTCGTATATTGATCGACATCGCCTTACAAAACACAAAGGCCACGCCCATGCAGTCGCACGGACGTGGCCTTTTATATTTTTCTACCAAGCGTTTTCGGCAGATCAATCCTTCTCGGGGAGAATCTCCACCACGCGGGTGCCTTCACGCTCCACAACATTCAGGCGGCCTTCGGCGTAAAGACGGATACATTCGGGGAAAAGGCGCCACTCTTCGGCCAGGCCTTTTTTCTTGACGGCGTCCAGGTCGTCCCCCGGCTCAATGGAAAAGCTGCTCTGGCCGATGATGGGGCCGGAGTCCTCGCCGTAGTCCACAAAATGAACGGTGCAGCCCCCCACCTTGCAGCCGTAGCGGAAGGCTTTGTACCAGTAGCTGATACCGGGAAGGGCGGGGAGAAGGGCCGGGTGGATGTTCATGATGCGGGGCCGGTTCGGGTCGGTGTTGAGGGCATCGATAAAATAGGGGGTCAGGACCCGCATGAACCCGGCCAGCACAAGCAGGTCGATCTTGTAGCATACGGGCGGCCAGCAGGGCCGATTCGGCCATGGCGCGCTTCTCCAGAAAGGCCCTCAGGGAGTCCGGATCACTGCCTTTCATCAGGCTCTGGCGGGCGGCCACGGTCTCCAGACAGAAATCCTCGGGCAGGGGAGCCCCGTCCCGCCAGCGGCCAAAAAGGGCGCCGTAGTCGGTGACAAAGGTGGGAATGCCCGCCTTATCGGCCCGTTGCAGGCCGCCTGCATCGGGGTTGTCCGAGCCCACACAGGCGATATTCACATCCAGGTCGCCCACGGCCACCAACCAGTGACAAATCCGCACGTCGACCCTCCCCCAGAAACCAACACACCGATGTTCATCTTAGAATTCCCTTTCATCCGACTCCTTTACCTGGTTTTGTCGTGCGGTCCCGCAGCAAAACACCTCTCTCGGGAGCGACCATCTCTTTTTCTTTTGACCGCCCCTCGCTGTTTCCCTATACTTTCGGCTCTTGCACAGACACCAGGGTTCGAGCCAGGTTCAACGGCACACCGGGGAGTAACGACGAATCAGATCCATATAGCACGGCAACCGATCTTTGATACACGCACGCAGGTCTACGGTTATGAGCTTCTCTTTCGAAACGGCAGACACAATGCCATGCCCGAAGAAATGGACGGGGACATGGCCACGTCTCAGCTTCTCTCCAGCAGCTTCTTTACCATAGGCATCGACACCTTAACAAACGGAAAGTATGCCTTTATCAACTTCACCGAAAAACTGATAAACGACGGAATCCCAAGCCTTTTCCCCCTAAAACAGACCGTCATCGAGGTGCTGGAAACCGTACCCGCCACCCCCAAAGTCGTGCGCGCCCTGGCCGAAGCCCGGGCCCGGGGGTACACCGTAGCCCTGGATGATTTTGTGCTGGACGCCGCCTCCAGCCCCTTCCTCGATGTGGCCGACATCATCAAGGTGGACCTTTTGGACACCCCGCCCGAGAAGGTGGAAGCCCTGGCGCGCTCCGCCCGAAAACGGGGGATCACCCTCCTGGCGGAAAAGGTGGAATCCCGTGAGGTGTTTGCCTGGGCCGCCGGACTGGGCTTCAGCCTTTTCCAGGGGTACTTCTTCTGTCGGCCGGAGATCATCTCCGGCAAAGAGATCCCCGCGTCCAACCTTACCCTGCTGCGGCTGGTGGCCGAGATCAACCGCTCCGACGTGGATGTGGAAGCTGTGGAACGCCTCGTGGTGACGGACGTGGCCATTGTGTTCAAGCTCCTCTCCCATTTGAACAGCGCCTGGTACGGCCTCAAGCATCCGGCCTCCTCCCTGCGGGAAGCCCTTCGCATGCTGGGCCTTGACGAGGTGCGCCGCCTGGTGGGCCTTATCGCCATGGGGAACATCGCCTCGGACGTCCCGGAAGAGCTGCTGCGCGTCTCAGCGGTGCGCGGGCGCATCTGCGAGCTTGCCGTGGGCCATTCCAGCCTGCGGACCGACCCTGCGGAGCTTTTCACCCTGGGGATCTTCTCCCTCATCGACACCATTTTGCATCGTCCCATGAAGGAGGTGCTCAGCCACCTGCCCCTCTCACCGGCAACCGTGGCGGCCCTCACCAGCGGCACCGGCCCCCAGGCCCCCTTCCTTCGGTTTGCCAAGGCCTTTGAACAGGGCCAGTGGATTGAAATGGCCAGGGAGGCCCGCACCGTCAACCTTGCAGAACATCACATCGGAAAGATCATCACAGACACCCTCACCTGGAACCAAAGCCTTCCGGTGTAAGGGGAGCCGGTACAGGGCAAACGCATTTAGAGTTTGCCTCCGGCGGCCCTGCCGGGGGCCAAACGTTTGAAAAGTTTGACACACAGGTTTCATTTTTTTGGGTGTGTCTTGATTACCGGAACGTTTTTAAGGAGCTTTTTTCAAAAAGCGACACGCCGGAGGCAACGGAATTGTTAAAGGCGCTGGCCCTGGAATCCGGTACAAGGGGCCTTTCCCATTCGCGCCAAAGAAGGTATACTCAATGAAATCCAGGCCCCGCAAAAGCCAGAGCGTGTAACAACATCGCCGGCCCGCAGCCCGGCACCAACGCCCACCCCATATCGAGGCCCCCATCTACCGGGGATGCCGACGTTTTTTACGCTGCCTCAGGCCGCCCCGCCCGTCGGAGGATTCACCCACCCGGGATTCCCGAAGGGGGCCACTTGACAAGCCCGTGAAGCGTAAATATATTTCAACGCAAAGAAAATCATCGAAAAACAACCCATATCAAGTAAAGGAAAACGATCATGGCTGAAGGTATCCTCAATATTACAGATGACACGTTTGAAACTGAAGTGATGAGCGCCGACCTTCCCGTTGTTGTGGACTTCTGGGCCCCCTGGTGCGGCCCCTGTCGAGCCATCGGTCCCATCATCGAAGAGCTCTCCGGCACGTACGACGGCAAAGTAAAGTTCGTAAAATGCAACGTGGACGACAACCCCCTTTCCCCCAGCCGCTATGAAGTGCGCGCCATCCCCACCCTGCTCTTTATCAAGGGCGGCGAGGTTGTGGACACCATCACCGGCATGACGGCCAAGGCAAAGCTGGAAGAGACCATCGGCAAGCTTCTCTAAGACTGACCCGATGACCGCGCCCTGCACAGCGCCCCGGCCCGGGGCATGATCCGCAGAACACGCGCAGGCATCATACGGACGGAGCACGTCCGGGCGTATACGCGGCCCGCTCTTTTCGCCGGATGGCAAAGGAACGGGCCGCACCGTCATCAGTGCCCCGTCGATTCTGGATGGAAGACATGGCAGAAAACAACTACGACCTGATCATCATCGGCGGTGGCCCCGCCGGCCTCACCGCAGGCATGTACGCATCCCGCGCACGCCTCAACACCGTCCTGGTTGAGAAAGCCGCCACCGGCGGCCAGGTTCTCATCACCGACTGGATTGAAAACTATCCCGGCTTTCCCGAGGGCATCAGCGGTCCCGACCTCTCCGACAAGATGCTGGAGCAGGCCCGCCAGTTCGACCTCAAATTCGAATACGGCGAGGTGGAAAAGGCCGAACTCGAAGGCGAGGTAAAGTCCATCACCGTCGGGGGCGGGCAGTTGCGCTCACGGCAAAGACCATTATCATCACCACCGGGGCTTCCCCCCGCACCCTGCACGTGGGCGAGGATAAATTCCACGGCAAGGGCGTCTCTTATTGCGGCACCTGCGACGGCCCCTTCTTCAAAGACAAAACCGTCGTGGCCGTGGGCGGGGGCGACACCGCCGTCCAGGAGAGCCTCTACCTCACCAAGTTTGCCAAAAAGGTCTACCTGGTCCACCGACGCGACCAGCTCCGGGCCGCCAAGATCCTTCAGGAGCGGGCCCTGGCCAGCGACAAGATCGAGATGGTCTGGGACTCCGTGGTCACCGGCCTGGACGGATTCTTCGGGCTTGAAGGCGTCACCGTGAAAAACGTGAAGACCGAAGAAGAGACGAGGATCGCCGCGGAAGGCTGCTTCATCTGGATCGGTATTCTGCCCAACACCGACTTTCTGGGCACTGCCCTGGACATGGATGAGTGGAATTTCATCAAGACCGACGCCAACATGGCCACCAACATCCCCGGTGTGTTTGCCGCAGGCGACGTCCGGAGCACCCCCCTGCGCCAGATTGCCACGGCAGTGGGCGACAGCGCCATTGCCGCCACCTCGGCTGAACACTACATAGAAGGGCACTGATCCATGAAGCGTCTGATCTCCCTCGTACTCATCGCCTTTGTTACGCTCGCCTTTGTCTCCTGCGGTTCCAAGACCAAAGAAGAGAAGCTGGCCCCGGAACTGGCCGAAGACGCCAGGGTCCAGTTTGAAAAGGAACGCTACGAAGAGGCCATCAAGATCTACACCAAACTCAGGGACTGGTACCCCTTTGACAAGCTGGCCGTGGAGGCGGAGTTCAACATCGCCGAGGCCCACTTCAAAATGGAAGCCTACGACGAGGCCGCCATTGCCTACGAAGAGTTTGAAAAGCTCCACCCCCGGCACGAGTCCATTGACTACATCATCAACCAGCAGGCCCTTTGTTACTTCAACCGGCTGGACACGGTGGACAGGGACCAGGCCCAGGCCATCAAGGCGATCTCCATCTTTACGCGCCTGATCAGGCAGTACCCCGAGAGCGCCTATGTGGATGAGGCGAAGAAAAAGAGGGAGGTCTGCCTGAAGAGCCTTGCCGGTCACGAAATGTACGTCGGCCGCTATTACCTGAAGAACAAAAAGTACAAAAGCGCCCTTCACCGTTTCCAGACGGTGATCGACGCCTACGCCGGTCTCGGGTATGACGAAGAAGCCCAGAAGCTGGCGACTCAGTCCCGGGAAAAGCTGGCCGAAGAGGAAGCCAAGGACGCCGAATAGGCCTGTTTCCCCGTGCGGTCACCCCCGTAAGCAACCCGCAGGAAGCAAAAGGGCGGGCGCTGAAGCGCCGGCCCTTCTTCCCGTTTGATTCGAAGCGATAAAAAGGCTTTACACGGCCTGACTTTTGTTTTATACAGACTCGTTATTTTTTTACGTCACCTGACGCCTTGACGGGTTCGTAAAAAAGAGCCGGTAAACCACTTGTGTCTTGCCGAATGGATATCCGGCCCTACCGGCCGTTTTACAAAGCCATCAACGTGAAAAAAGGAGTGTGCAACATGTCCAAGATGTGTGAAATATGTGGCAAAAAGCCGATGGTTGGCAACAACGTGAGCCACGCCCACAATGTCAACAAGCGCCGTTTCAATCCCAACCTTCAGAACGTTCGTGCCCTCAAAAACGGCACCGTGAAGAAGATGACCGTATGCACCAGCTGCATCAAGTCCGGCAACGTGATCAAAGCCGCCAAGTAGTGGTTTTCGCTCAGGCTTGATTGACCGGTTCATAACGCGTTCGGTGGGTGGGTCCCGACTCCGGCACAAAGAATTTGCCGCGCCGGCAGACCTGCCTTTTTGCCGTTGGAACACCGCCTGACACCGACCGCCGCCGATCCCGTCATCATCCCACGTACCGCCCGCAGAAGACCTCAGGCTCTCTTGACGCCATCAGCACCCATTCGAGAGAGCCTGTAGTGTTTTCATCCGCCCTTCCCAGCTTCACAACCCGTCGTTATGTCTCACGATAGGTCCCTGTCCTCCCCGTCCCCACAAAAAAATTGCGAAAACTTCAAAAAAGGTTATGATACCGAAACCGGAGCGCCATGGCGGCCATCTTTGGTGCTGCCTTCCACGGCCGGCCTTCGTCACCAGCGGCCCATCTTCCGGTATCGGCAAACCCCACGGCACACGCGGCACGCGCCGCCCCTGCCGGATGTATCCCTTGCGTTTAAAAGACGTTGAATCGGATTTTCTAGGAGTGTTGTTTCACCACTATGGACTTGCATGAAAAACGATATGATGCGGATGCCATCGAGGTCCTCAAGGGCCTTGACCCCGTCAGGCGCCGTCCGGGCATGTACACCGACACCGACCGCCCCAACCACCTGGCCCAGGAGGCCATCGACAACAGCGTGGACGAGGCCATCGCCGGGTACGCGGACAAGGTCTCGGTGGTGCTCTATGAGGACGGCTCCCTGGAGGTGAGCGACAACGGACGCGGCATGCCCGTGGACATCCACCCCGAAGAGGGGATCACCGGTGTGGAGCTCATCATGACCCGTCTCCATGCCGGCGCCAAGTTTTCCGGCAAGAACTACACCTTTTCAGGCGGCCTTCACGGCGTGGGTGTCTCGGTGGTCAACGCCCTGTGTACCCGTGTGGAAGTAGAGATCCGGCGGGACGGCAAGAAGTACGCCATCGCCTTTGAGCACGGAGAGACAGTCTCTCCCCTGACCCAGGTGGGGGAAGTGGGCCGAAGAAACACCGGCACCACGGTCCGGTTCTGGCCCGACGCCAGCTACTTCGACAGCGCCAAATTCTCGGTGAGGCGACTCATCCACATCCTCAAGGCCAAGGCCGTTCTCTGCAAAGGCCTCACCGTCTGCTTCCGGGACATCCCCGGGGGAGAAAAGCACCGCTGGTATTATGAGGACGGCCTCTCCGCTTACCTCACCGAAAGCCTGGGCGACTTGGAGCAGGTCCCCTCCCCGCCCTTTATCGGAGAGCTGGAAGGGGACAGCGAAGCCGCCTCCTGGGCCGTCACCTGGCTCCCCGAAGGGGGCACCGTGGTGGCCGAGAGCTACGTCAACCTCATCCCCACGGCCCAGGGCGGCACCCACGTCAACGGCCTGAGGAGCGGCCTGCTTGCCGCCTTGAGGGAGTTCTGCGACATCCACAAGCTGCTGCCCCGGGGCGTGCGCCTTGCCCCTGAAGACATCTGGGAAAACTGCGCCTACGTTCTCTCCGTAAAAATGGCCGACCCGCAGTTCTCGGGCCAGACCAAGGAGCGCCTCTCCTCGCGTCAGGTCGCCGCCTATGTCTCGGGCATTGCCAAGGACGCCTTCAGCCTCTGGCTCAACCAGAACACGGCCGAAGGGGAATTCCTGGCCGAGATGGCCCTGGCCAGGGCCCAGAAGCGCATGAAAGCCGGTAAAAAGGTGGCGCGCAAGAAGATCACCCAGGGCCCGGCCCTTCCCGGTAAGCTGGCCGACTGCGTGGAGACCGACATCGCCCGCACCGAGCTCTTCCTGGTGGAGGGTGATTCCGCAGGGGGCTCGGCCAAACAGGCCCGTGATCGCCAGACCCAGGCCATCATGCCCCTGCGCGGCAAGATCCTCAACACCTGGGAGGTGGAGCCCGAGATGGTTCTTAACTCCAAGGAGATCCACGACATTGCCGTGGCCCTTGGCGTGGACCCCGGCTCCGACGACCTTAAGCAGCTGCGCTACGGCAAGGTGTGCATCCTGGCCGACGCGGACTCCGACGGCCTTCATATTGCCACCCTGCTCTGCGCCCTGTTCCTCAAGCACTTCCGCCCCCTGGTGGAAGAGGGCCATGTGTATGTGGCCATGCCGCCCCTCTTCCGCATCGACATCGGTAAGGAGGTGCACTACGCCCTGGACGAGTCGGAAAAACAGGTCATCCTGGACCGCATTGCCAAGGAGAAGAAGCGCGGCACCGTCAACGTGGTGCGATTCAAGGGCCTGGGCGAGATGAACCCCTTGCAGCTCCGGGAGACCACCATGGCCGAGGACACCCGGCGGCTTCTCCAGCTCACCACAGGGGACGAAGACGACGCCCCGGACGCCCTGTTCGACATGCTCCTGGCCAAAAAGCGCGCCTCGGACCGCCGCACCTGGCTGGAGACCAAAGGCGACCTCGCCGAAGCCAACACCCTGGTGATATAAATATCCCCTGAGGCCGGACGCCTGCTTTTGCAAACGGTTTTCACCATAGAAGGCATTTTTCTAAATGAAGCACGAAACACATTTCACCGAAGAGGGTGGCGAGCAGCAGCCCATTAAATATTTTGCCGAGGATGCGTACCTGGAGTACTCCATGTACGTCATCCTGGACCGCGCCCTGCCCCACATCGGGGACGGGCTCAAGCCGGTCCAGCGGCGCATTGTCTACGCCATGAGCGAGCTGGGGCTCAAGGCCACGGCCAAGTACAAGAAGTCGGCCCGTACCGTGGGCGACGTCCTGGGCAAGTTCCACCCTCACGGGGACTCGGCCTGCTACGAAGCCATGGTGCTCATGGCCCAGGATTTTTCCTATCGCTACCCCCTGGTGGACGGCCAGGGCAACTGGGGGGCCCCTGACGACCCCAAATCCTTTGCCGCCATGCGATACACCGAGTCCCGCCTCTCCCCTTACGCCCAGGTGCTTTTGGACGAGGTGGGCCACGGCACGGTGAACTGGATCCCCAACTTCGACGGCACCCTTCAGGAACCGGCCGTGCTTCCGGCCCGGCTGCCCAACCTGCTTTTGAACGGCACCACGGGTATTGCCGTGGGCATGTCCACGGACATCCCGCCCCACAACCTCCGGGAGGTGGCCGATGCCTGCGTGCACCTTCTCTCCCACCCCGAGGCCGACACCCGGGACCTCCTTGAACACATCAAGGGCCCTGACTTTCCCACGGAGGCCGAGATCATCACCCCGGCCGAGGACCTGCGCAAGCTCTACGTCACAGGCCACGGCTCTGTGAAGATGCGAGCGGTGTGGAGCCGGGAAAACGGGGATATAGTCATCACGGCCCTGCCTTACCAGGTCTCAGGAGCCAAGGTCATCGAGCAGATCGCCGCCCAGATGCAGGCCAAAAAGCTGCCCATGGTGGCGGACTTAAGGGACGAATCCGACCACGAAGCCCCCACCCGCATCGTGGTGGTGCCCCGTTCCAACCGTATCGACAGAGAGGCCCTCATGGACCACCTCTTTGCCACCACGGACCTGGAGCGCAACTACCGGGTCAACATGAACGTCATCGGCACCTCGGGCAAGCCCCAGGTCAAAGGGCTTGTGCAGCTCCTCTCCGAATGGCTGGAGTTCCGTAAAGACACGGTCACCCGCCGCCTCACCCATCGCCTGGAGAAGGTGAGAAAGCGCCTCCACATCTTAGACGGCCTGTTGGTGGCCTTCCTCAACATCGACGAGGTCATCGCCATCATCAGAAACGAGGACAAGCCCAAGCCCGCCCTCATGGAGCGCTTCGGACTCACCGACCAGCAGGCAGAAGCCATCCTGGAGCTGCGCCTGCGCCACCTGGCCAAGCTCGAAGAGATGAAGATCCCGGGGCGAGCAGGAAGAACTGCAAGAGCGGCAGGCTGAAGGTAGCCAGCTCAGGCAAGCGCCTGGTCAAGCTCATCCAGAAAGAGATCAAGGCCGACGCCAAGCTCTACGGCGACGACCGCAGGTCCCCTGTGGTGGAGCGCCAGGAAGCCCAGGCCCTCTCGGAAAAGGACCTCATGCCCACGGAGCCCGTGACCCTGATCCTCTCCAAGAACGGCTGGGTCCGCTCGGCCAAGGGCCACGACGTGGACCTGTCCCGCATCAAGTACAAGGCAGGGGACGAGCTCCTCTGCGCCGCCGAAGGCAAAAGCTCCCAGTTCGCCGCCTTCATCGACTCCACAGGGCGAAGCTACAGCCTGGAGTCCCATACCCTGCCCTCGGCCAGGAGCCATGGCGAGCCCCTCACCGGCCGCTTTGCACCGCCTTCAGGGGCCACCTTCCGGCACATGGTCACCGGAAGCCGCAAGGACCTTCTCCTGATGGCCTCGGACGCCGGGTACGGGTTTATTGCCAAATTCGGCGACCTCCTGAGCAAGAACAGGGCGGGCAAAGCCCTTCTCACCCTGCCTGCCGCAGCCTCGCCCATTCCGCCCCTTGCCGTCCCCACGCTGGACGACACCCTGCTGGCCGCCATCACCAGCGAGGGCCGCATGATCATCTTCCCCTTGCGGGACCTGCCCATGCTCCCCAAGGGCAAAGGCAACAAGATCATCAACATCCCATCGGCAAAAGCCAAGGCCGGGGAAGAGCTGGTCATCCGCCTGTTCACCCTGCAGAAAGAGAGCAGCATCATCATCTACGCGGGCAAGCGCCACCTCACCCTCAAGCCCGGCAACGTGGCCGAGTACATGAGCTCCCGTGGCTTACGGGGCAAAAAACTCCCCCGCGGCTACCAGAAGGTGGACCGCGTGGAAGTCAAGGAACCGGAACAGCCCATGCTCCTCACAGACCCGGATTGATCCAGCCCTCCGCTCCCCCCCTTTCAACAAATAACGCCCTGCCCCCCACCGGCAGGGCGTTTCTTTTCCCCCTTCCCCCTTTCCCCCTTTTCCCCTTTCCCCTTTAGCCTTTCCCCTTTAGCCTTTAGCCTTTAGCCTTTTGCCTTTTGCCTTTTGCCCTTCACCTCCACGACCCCAACAAAAAACGCCCCGTCAACACCGACGGAGCGCTTACACTCACTATTCACTATTCACCCTTTAGCCTTTAGCCCTTAGCCTTTAGCCTTAGCCCTCCCCCCCTTCCACCTCTCCGACACCACCATCCCCAAAAGAATCAGCGCCGCCCCCCCGTACTCCATGCGTCCCATGGCCTCACCGGCCAGGACCCATGCAAACAGGGCGGCAAAGACCGGCTCCAGGCAGAAGATCAGGGCGGTATCCGAAGGGGAGACCCATTTCTGAACCGTGGTCTGGATAAGAAAGGGAAGGACAGTGGCCAGAAAGGAGCACAAAATCAGGGCCACGGCGATCTCCGGTTTCCAGGAGAACAGGGGCTGGCCCTTGGCAAGGGCTGCGCCCCCGCAGAGCACGCCGATGGTCCCCAGCTGGACCACGGCAAGCCAGTAGCTGTCGCACCGGGACGCATAGCGGCCGGTGTAGAGGATGTGCAGGGCGAAAAACACGGAACAGGCCAGGGCAAGGAGGTCCCCCCGGTTCACATGGGCGAGGCCTTCGCCGCCCAGGAGGCCGCACATCAGATAGATTCCGCCCACGGCCAGGATCGCGCCCACGGCCTTGGGGGCTTCCAGGCGGCGTTTGAGCAGGGGCACGGCCAGGATGGGTACCCACACCACGTTCAGGCCCGTCAGAAAGGCGGTGTTGGATGCTGTGGTGTCGATGAGGGCCACGGTCTGGAGGGCATAGCCCATCACCACCAGCCCCCCCAGAAGCACGCCGCGTCCCAGGGTGTAGGCGTTCAGCGGGGCCTTGGCCAGGGGCCGCGCCACAAACAGAAGCCCAAAGGCCAGAAGGAACCGCTGGGCCAGGAAAAAGGCGACCGGGACATCGTCCAGCGCCTCTTTGATCACGGTAAAGGTCATTCCCCAGAAGAAGGCCACCAGAACCAACCCGGCCATGCCCACGAGACGTTTGTTGCCGTTCATGCATCACTCCATCAAAAATCAACTGACTGTATATCAACGCTGCGCTGTGCCGGGGGCCCCGAGAGCGCTCCGTAAAAACGTACCCGGCCCCTCCCATACACCATGGAAGGGGCCCGAAAGAATTGAGTCTACACCATCTTTGGCCGTGGCTGTTAACCAATTTTCATCCTGCCGCCCATGGCGGTGGACCGATTGACACCAACATGCCGATCTGATAGTTTATTTCCGCAACCTTATCAACCCGCAGATCCTGCCCAACAGCCCAGGATTTTGAGCCCAAGACACACCGGGACGGATTCTCGCCAGAATTCCTGCATCGTAACCCACCGGGATACCGCTGCAAAACCGGATTTTTTCTTTCCCCCCCAGCCACAAGGGGATTCACGCGTCATTCAAGGTGGTAACCGAATCGATGAAGATTGAAGTTGGAGGCCAGATACAGGGGATTTCCCTCAGCTCATTTCTGCAGATCGTCCAGATGGACAAGACATCCTGCACGCTGAAAATCTACGCCAATGATGACGTCGGCTACCTCTGGATCAACGACGGCAACCTCGTGGCCGCCGAATCCGGAGCCCTCCACGGTCTCGACGCGGTGTACGAAATCATCTGCTGGGACGACACCGTCATTGTCATCGACAACGCCCCGGCCCCCGAGCACAATATCACCACCCCCCTTCTCACCATCCTCATGGAGGGTCTCAAACTCCGCGACGACAAGGCGGCCAAAGCCGCCGCAGAAGGAACACCACCCGCCCCACAGCCCCTTCCGTGGACGACCAGATCGCCATGGAATTTGTCATGGAGGAAAAACCCGAACCCGCAGCTCCTCCGGGTGACCTCCCTCCCCTGCCGGACCTGCCCTCCATGCCCGATGCGACACCGCCTGCCATGCCGGTGACTGCCTCGCTCTCTCCGGGCGTGGACTTGGAACTGGACGAAGATCCCGGGGACGAGGAGGCCGAGGAAGAGGGTGACGGCTCCTGGGTTTATGAATACGAGGATGAGGACCTGGAGGAGCCGTCCAGCCCCATCCGCACCATTCTCATTGTCTTCCTTGCCTGTGTCGTCATCGGCGGCGGCGCCTTCGGCGGCTACATCTGGTACCGTGCCCACACCCTGGAGACAGAATTCAACACCCTCATGGCCGACCTGGCCTCCATGAAGCAGTTCCGGCAGCAGAAGGCCCTTCTGGAATCCTATCTCAACAGCCATGTGATCAACCGGTTCACCCTGCAGGTCACCGAGCGCCTCAACGAGGCAAATGCCCTTATGGAGATGGACCGCCGCATCGACACCCTGCCGCGGGACGGGGAATTTATCGACACCTCCGTGGGCATGATGAAGAAACACCTGAAGGAGAACCAGGGCACCCCCTTTGCCACGGCCATCCGATCCAAGATCAAGAGCCTTCCCGCCCAGCTGGACGACCTGGATTACCAGAAACTCCGCCAGGCAGAAGACCGCAGCGCCCAGGAGCGGCTTGGGCTCTACCGGGCCTATCTCTCCGATCACCCCAACGGCAAACACATCCGACCGGTCACCAACCTGGTGGCATCGGTGAGCGACGACTATTACCTGATGCTCAAAACCAAGGCCCCCACCTGTTACAAAACGGAGAACTGGGAACCCTGCATTGCCCTGGCCGACACATTCACCGCCGAGTTCCCCGAAGACAGCCGCTTCAACGAAGTGTGGCTGATGCGCGGCGAGATGATCGACACCATCGAGTTCAACAGGCTGAAACGTGAGACTGCGGGCCTCTCCTTTGAAGACGCCCGGGCCATGTACATCTCCTTCCTCCAGAACAATCCCCACACCACCCAGGCCTCGGAGATCAGAAAAGAGATCGCCTCCCTCGCCCGAAAAGCGGACCAGCAGGGTCAGTGGAAAGAGGTCAGGACGGTTGCGGACAACCCCAAGAAGCCCATCTCTGTTCGCATTCAGGAGGTGGAGCTCTACATGGATCGCTACCCGGACGGCGCCTTTATCAAGGAGGCCCGGGCTTTGAAGGGTGAGCTGGAGTCCCAGAGGGGGCGCCTCCTGGCAGAGGAGCAGGCCTCCCGCCAGACCCTCCTGGCCCGCCAGGCAGAGGCCCGGCGCCTGGAAGAAGAGAAGAACCGCCTCCTGGCCCAGCAGCAGGCCCAGGCCGACGCCCGGCGCAGACAGGAGGCTGCCGCTCGCATTGCCGCACGGGAAGCCGAGATCCGCACCCTTCTCCGGGACAAGGGCAACCGATTCCTGGACCACAGGAACGGCACCTTCACGGACACCCAGTCCGGCCTCACCTGGATGATCCTGGACTCCAGGAACTTGGGGAATGGCTGCATGCCCTTTGCCTCGGCCAAGGCCTGGGTGGAGCGCCTCTCCATCGGCGGATTCACCGACTGGCGCATTCCCCTGCCCAACGAGCTGGCCCTGCTTTACAACGGCAAACCCTACTACCCCACCAGCGGAGCCCCGTGGTACTGGACCTCGGAGCTGGAGACCGGTGCCTGGGGCACCAGCACAGAAGCCGTCACCTTCAACCCCAACAACAAAGAGACCTACGTCCGGGAAGCCCATCCCCTGACCGGCTGCGGCTTTGTTCATGCCGTTCGGACCCCCTGACCTCCTGTTCAACGCGCTGATAATGCGGAAAAGGGGGACAGTCGATCCGCCCGAGGCGTGAAAAAGACAAGCTGAAAACCGTGAATTGAATTTTCATTTTTGGAAATATCTGCGTTTCACACGGGAACCGGACCCCATGATGCTTTATTCATTCTCCCGGCCCGTCTTTTCATGAAATCTCCGGACGAACGCTTTTGTTTGACACCCTCCTTCAAGTGTGAAAAAGTTTTTGCCCAAGGGCCTTGCCCCCCATCCCCTGCCACCGGCCACACCGTGCGCGCCACGGGGAATTCCCACCATTCGGTCTGTTATGCGAAGCCGCCATTATAAAAAATACTTTTAGGAGGGTTGCATGCCACACGATCACGATCATCATCACGACCACCACCACAGCCACGGTCACAGTCACGACCACGACCACCAGAACGACTCCGCCCCCCTTTCCTTGCAGGAACAGCTGGCCACCCTGCTCACCCACTGGGTCAATCACAACGACGCCCACAAGGGCAATTACCTCACATGGGCAGAACGTGCCCGGGAAGGCGGCTACGAGAACGTGTGCCGACTGCTGGAAGAGGTTGTAGGGCTCACAGAGGCTGTCTCGGAAAAACTCAAAGAGGCTCAAAAGGAGGTCGACACCGCCCCATGACGCCTCCTGTCTCCGACATGAAAAAAGCGCACCCGAAGGCCTCGGATGCGCTTTTTATCTATTACATCGAAGGGGTGATCCACCCGGCCACGCCCGTGGATCATCCCGACTTTCTCGGCAACTGGGTGGAGGACGCCTCCACCTTCCTCTTTTTCGGGAGCCCCGCAGACGAGGTGGTGGAGCGCCTGACCCGAGCCGCTGCCCACCTCACCCTCATCGACCGCTACGACATGACCTACGACCAGTGGCAGGGAGGAGACGCCGAGCCCTTCACCGCGGGGCCCCTTACGGTGCGGCCCTTTCGGCGGGGTGCAGCCCCTGTGGGCAGCCCCGCCCCCGATGAAATCTTCCTTGATGCCGGGGTGGTCTTCGGCAACGGAGCGCACCCCACCACCAGCTGCTGCCTCTCGCTGCTGGCGGAGATGGGCCCGGGGCTTTCCGGCAAAACCGTTCAGGACCTGGGCACGGGAACCGGTCTTCTGGCCCTGGGCGCCGCACGCTTAGGGGCAAGCCGGGTCCTGGCCGTGGACCTGAATCACCTTGCCGTTCGCACAACCCTTGAAAATGCCCGGGTCAACGGGCTCTCGCACCGAATCCTGGCCGTCCAGGGACGTGCCGAGGAGATGGTGCACGCACCGGCGGATCTCGTGGTGGCCAACATCCACTACGACATCATGAAACACCTGGTTGTCTCGGAAGGGTTTCTCGGAAAACGGGAGGCGATCCTCTCCGGCCTTCTTACCACCGAAGCCGGAAAGATCGAAGCACAGCTTGTCTCACAGGGATACACCATTGCCGCCCACCATGCACAGGATGGGATCTGGCACACCTTTCACGTAAAAAGAGGGTAATACTGGTCTCTCTCCTTGCGGTCGTTCATCTCCTCGATCTGTTCGGCGGGGATCTCAAAAAAGAGGTGGGTGCCGTCACCGGGAGCGGACTCGATGCGTGCCCTCCCCTTGATCAGCCTCACCCGGTTCTCCATGCCCCTTAACCCCATACGCTTCTCCCTGAGACCATCTTCCATGCGGCGAGCCACATCAAATCCCGTGCCGTCGTCATCGATGCGCAGGATCACGTGGGGGTGGGCCGCCACCAGCCGGATAATCACCCCGGCTGCACCGGCATGTTTGCGCACGTTGTTCAGGGCCTCCTGGATGATCCGCTGGATGTGGTGCTGCTGCTCCTTGTCCAGGTTCACATTGTGCATCCCGGCCGTGTAAAAATCCACCGTGATACCGAAGCGCTCGCTGAACTCATCGCAATAGTTGTAGATGGTGTCCACCAGGCTCATATTGCCCGTGGTGGGGGGCTGCAGCTCGTAGGCCATTTCACGGACCGTGTTGATGGAGCTCTGGAGGATCCCTGAAAAACCGCTGACGGTCTTTTCAAACTCCGACGGGGATTTCCGGGCCGCGTCCACCAGGGTGTCGCAGCTGATCTTCAAGGTGGCCAGCTCCTGGGCCACGTTGTCGTGCAGGTCGTAGGCAATGCGCTGTCGCTCCCCCTCCTGGGCCAGAACCAGCTCTCCGGTCAGGGTCCGGATGCTCTGCTCGGCGTCTTTTAACGGGGTGATGTCGTGGGAGTAGAAGGCCACCTGCTCCACCACGCCCCGGGTATCGAACACCGGGTAGATAACGTTGGAGAGCACCAGGCCGTTGTTGTCGTCTTCAAAATGAACGGGGTGGCCGCTTTTCACCACGGCCTTCACCTGCTTGCGTCGAAAACGGGCCAGGTCCGGGGAAAAGAAGTCGTAAAACGGTTTGCCCTTGGCGTGGTTCTGGCTGATCTTGAGCCGACGGGAAAAGGAGCTGTTGATGGCCAGGATATTGCCTTCGATGTCCAGCAGCGCCGCCGAGTCTCTGGTGGCGTTGAGAAGGGCCGAGGCCAGGGCCTCCCTTTTCTTGAGTTCCATGGTCAGCTCCACCTGGCGCATGGAGCTGATGAAGAGCCCCTCCACGGTTTTCAGGAACCGGGTAATCATCTCC
Source organism: Desulfoluna sp. CYM3A (assembly GCF_056829965.1). Classification (NCBI taxonomy): domain Bacteria; kingdom Pseudomonadati; phylum Thermodesulfobacteriota; class Desulfobacteria; order Desulfobacterales; family Desulfolunaceae; genus Desulfoluna; species Desulfoluna sp. CYM3A. Next base: position 5,914,432 of record NZ_CP186556.1, on the reverse strand, counting down.
TCGGGCCACAGGTACTCCTCATCCGGCCCTCCGAACAGGAAAATCCCCCCCTCCTTGCCGTCCCGGCTGTTGAGATAAAGCCCCACCAGCGCCCTGAACCCATAATCCGAAAAAAACTGCCGCTGCTCGAACGTGGAATATGGTGATTTCTGACTTCTGACTCAAGATAGTGATTTTCTCTTCACGCATGGGAGGGAGGAAAACAGAAAAAGCCCGGGGCGAGATGGACTCGAAGCTCCCTTCGGGATCTTCCTCGGAGGTCCACTCAAAAAACAGGGCACACTCCACCTGGCCCTGGGGCATGATAAAGGCAACGCCCCGCTTGGCCCCGGCAAACCGGGCCACCCGTTTCAGGGCCTTTTCAATAACATCGCCGGTCCATTCCCCGGTTACGTTCATAAAGTCAGACGACACAGCAGCAAGCATCTGATCCAATGCCCTGCGGTCGTTGAGGGTCTCCCGAAGTGCCTCGTTTTCGGTGATAATATCGGCCAGGGACTGGCCTGTCGGCAGTTGAATCACTTCCGTCATGATTTCCTCCAACTCGTGTCAGGGGCCATCGGAAGGGAAAGATACAACACTCCCATCAGCCTTGGAAAAAAGGTGAACCGGCAAACCGGTACCAACGGAATGTCACTTGGAAAGACTCGATTCGACTCGAGGAGAAAAGATGAAACACACCAGAGGTTCATGTGATGAACTCAGACATAGTACAAAATCATCATGGTGTCAACATCACATATCCTGATCAACCATTTTAACACACTGATTCAAATAAAGAATCGCCATTCCCCAAAACCCGCGCCCGCACAGACGCCCTAATCAAGAAGCAAACCGAGAAAATCCAACCGAAACACCACGCCCGAATTTAACCACCTGAAAAGGCACACAATGAAACCCTGATACAAAAAACAGCAGTTAGAATATTAATGAGGAATCGGGCAAAAAGGCAATCCACGGCAAACCCAACGGGATAACGCCTGCAATCGTTCCTTGCGGCACATCGTTGTAAAAGGCGTTCTCACGCCCAAAACAATCTGATACAATATCAAGAATATACCACCCCCCCACCCCTCATCTCCAGCCCCCTTCCGGCAGCATCCGGAGACAAACCGACACGCCGGGCACCCACCCAACAACCTGCTTCATGCTCCCAACCAAGGAGGATACCCCATGGTCCACCTCTACCGTCGGTCTTTGTGGATAAAAACGGTTCCCGCAATACTCCTGGCCCTTCTTCTCACGGCCTGCGCCACAACGTCAGGCAAGGAGGCCACGGCTCCCCCCGCAGGAGAGACCATTGAGACTCGCATCGGTGCGCTTGAATTTACCCATGACTTTGCCAATGGCTACCCCACGGCCGAGACCCAGGCGCTTCTCCTGGAAGAGATGGACTTCCAGCGGGCCTGCCAGGCTTACCTTTGGGCCATCCCCCTCATTGGCATGGAGCAGTGGCAGCACGCACACCTCCGGCAGCTCGGCGCGGAAAACGGGCAAATCGTTTTTATGGAGTCCTACGAGGACAAGCTCGGGGGGCTGACCTTCAACACCACGACGCCCTACGTCGTCGTCTTCATCGACTTAAACGAGGGCCCCTGGATCATGGTGATACCTGAAGGCGAGGTGCGTGGCGCGGCCAACGATTTCTGGCAGATCGGGGTCATGCAGATGACCAAACCGGGCAAATACCTCTTTGTGGCGCCGCCGGATGGCCCGAAGACGCGGAAGGCGGAGAGTATACCGTGGTGCGGATGCCCACCATGAACATCATGCCGGGCGTCCGCCTGATGTCCCAGGACCGCAGCGAGCGCATGGCCCTCCTGGAAAAAATCGACGTGTACCCTTACGCCGAACGGATGGATCCCCGACCCCGCGGCTACATCACCCCCGACGGAAAAGCCTGGCAGGCCTGGCACCCACGTGGCATCGCCTACTGGGAACGACTGGCCGACATCATCAACCGGGAGCCGGTTCACGAACGGGATCGCTTCTGGCTGGCCATGCTCAAACCTTTAGGCATTGAAAAGGGAAAACCCTTTGCCCCCACGCCGAACCAGAAAAGGCTCCTGATCGAGGCCACCCTGGTGGGTGAAGCAATGGCCAAGGCCAATGACTTCTTCAACCCCCGCCTGGAGGACGCGCATTACATGGACGGCTCCCACTGGGAATTTGCCACGGTCTGCACACCGGAACAACGCCGGGAGCATTACGATGACCTTGATGAGCGCGCCGCCTGGTTCTACGAAGCCGTCACCAACGATCCCATGATGCACGGCCAGAAAACCGGCAAAGGCCAGGTGTACCTGGCGGCCTATCGCGACGGCGACGGGGACTGGCTGGACGGTGCCGTCGACTACACCCTGCATGTTCCGCCCAACGTTCCGGTCAAGGCGTTCTGGTCCCTCACCGTCTATGATGTCTCGACCCGTACCATCATCGTTAACGACACCAAGCTGGCCGACCGCTCCTCCCGCATGGACCTGCACGAAAACGCAGATGGCTCCGTCGATCTGGCCATCGGCCCGAACAAACCGGAAGGCGATAAGGCAAAAAACTGGATACAGACCATGCCCGGCAAAGCCTGGTTCCCCTATTTCAGGCTCTACTCCCCCGACCAGGCCTTCCTTGACAGAAGCTGGGTCCTGCCGGATATCGAAAAGGCGAAGTGACCAAAACACCAGGAGGGAAGCTGGCTCCCGACCCCGGATGGCCCTTTCTGACCCTGCCGGAGCCAGAGCTCCTTCCCGTGAAGAGTTGAAAGGTCATGAATCACATGCCTGACTGCCCCTGCACCTGGCAAAATGAATAAAAACGGAGGGAACCGCAATGATGTCACACATGACACATCGTATAGTCGACAGAGCCCCGGCGCGTTTTTTGATTCACGCCGTCAGGGTAGCGCTGTTTGCATGCATCCTGATGGGTGTCCACCTCCAGGCAGCCCTGGCGGAACCGGAAGGCCAGGACGAGGCCGGAGCCTCCGCATCCAACGCAGAGGCGCAGGCCAACAACCCCCTGGCCAACATGAAGGCCTTCAACCTCCAGAACTATTACATCGGCAAGATCACCGAGTCCGACGAAGACGCCAACCAGTTTGTGTTCCGCTATGCCCAGCCCATAAGTATCGGGGACACCTCCTGGCTGATGCGGGCCTCGCTGCCGGTCAACACCTTTCCGACACCGCCCGACGGAAGCAAAGAGACCGGCCTGGGTGATTTCAACATTTTTGCAGCCTACCTCTTCGACACCGGTAACCCCGGGATCAGCGTGGGTTTAGGGCCACAACTCACCGCCCCCACGGCAACAGACGATGACCTGGGCTCTGAGCAGTGGTCGGCCGGGCTGGCCCAGGTCACCTTTGTGGCCACCTCCCCTGTGTTCCAGTACGGCTACCTGCTGACCTGGCAGGCCAGCTTTGCCGGTGAAGACGACCGGGACGATGTCAACGTCGGGGTGTTGCAGCCCTTTGCGTTCTTCCAGCTTGGGGACGGCATCTACCTGCGGGCGGCGCCCCTGTGGGTCTACAACTTTGAAAAAGACTATTATTCCGTCCCCATGGGCGTCGGCATCGGGAAAGTCATCAAGAAAGGCTCAACGGTCTACAACTTCTTTGTCGAACCGCAATACTCCGTGGCCGACGACGGCCCCGGCCAACCCCAATGGCAGATCTTCTTTGCTCTGAACATGCAGTTTCTGGGCGGATAAATCGCCCATGGAGCCCTCTTGACAGAATCATGTTAAGCGGCCCCCTTGTTGTCAGCCATTCAACACACAAATTGCTTGATTCCATCCGGCATTCAAGCACCCCCAAAGCATGCCCCGGTGCTTTGAATTATCAGGAAGGTATTCCAGGCCCTGAACCTTCACAAAGAGGCGTTATAGGCGCTTGCGTGCCCATTGGAAGCATAGGCCCTCCAATGACACGCAAAAGTCAAGAGGATGCGCTGATCGCACTGTCATGATGTATCGCAGGCGACCGTTTCAAGGAGTACCCCTTCAACAAGTCTCCTTTCTTACCCTCCCATCTTTTGGTAATCCTTCAACTTAAAATAAAATCCTTTTGCTTTTTTAAGTAAAATCCATTGACCTTCCCCTTACGGGAAGGTTTACGGTTTCGCTGGCTCGCACCATACATCTGGCAAGACATGGGCAGGCCCTATTGTGTGTCCCGAAAAGGTGTTGCAGGAAAATGATGATGGGGAGGTGGTAGGTGGAGCAGAAGAACATGGCCAATCAATTCATCAGGTATGTCATCCCGTCCATGATGTCCATGGTCCTGGTGGGGATGTACATGATCGTGGACGGGTACTTCTTATGCCGTGCCATGGGCGACGACGGCCTGACGGCCATCAACCTGGCCTGGCCCCTGCTGGCACTGATGACAGCCATCGGTACGGGAATCGGAACCGGCGGTTCCATTATCATGACCATCCGCAGTGCCGGAGGCGACGAAACCGGAGCCCTGAGAGCAAAGTCATCCACCCTGGTGCTTCTCTTCACCATCTCCCTTGCCCTCATGCCCCTGTACTTTTTTCTCATCGACGATCTGTTGACCCTGCTGGGTGCCAGGGGCAACATCCACGCATACGGCCTCGACTACATGCTCGTTATCACCTTTGGGTCCCTGTTTCAGGTGATGGGGGCAGGCCTTGTGCCGGTGATGAAAAATATCGGGATGCCCGTCTACGCCATGGTGATGATGGTGGTGGGGATGCTGATCAACATTGTCCTGGACGCCTGGTTCATGCTGGGCCTTGGCATGGGGCTGGAAGGGGTTGCCTGGGCCACGTGCATCGCCCAGGCCGTTGTGGCGCTGATGGGTATCGGCCCCATCTTGAAATCCAAACTGGGCCCGGACTGGTATCGCCTGGAGAGAGACACCACCCTCGAAATGCTGAAAATAGGTATCTCCCCCTTCGGGCTTACCATCGCACCGGCCATCGTCATCATCCTGACCAACTACCAATGCCTGAACTACGGCGGCAATGCAGCCGTTGCCGTCTATACGGTCATGTCTTACGCAGCCTATGTCATCTACAGCATCATGCAGGGCCTTGCCGACGGCATCCAGCCCCTCATCAGCCACTGCACGGGTGCAAAGGATAAAAAAGGCCTTGAAACCGTCTTGAGAAAAGGCCTGATCCTGGGCTTTGCCCTCAGCGGCTTTTTCATGGTGGCTTTTTATGCCACACGGTACAGCTTTCCTATTTTCTACGGCGTCTCCCACGAGGTGGCCACGGCATGCATGTCTGCCATGGTGGCGGTGGTTGTCTCCGCCCCTTTCATCGTGGTGGCACGGGTGATGTCTGCCTATTTCTACGCCATGGACGACGGTAAAAACGCTTCGATCCTCGTCTACGCCGACCCCTTGGTCTTCACGCCCTTTTTTGTTGTCACCCTGCCCATGGTCATGGGCGTTGAGGGGATCTGGTACTCCTACCCGGCAACCCAGGTGGCCCTGACCGTCCTGGCCCTGGCACTGAAAGCCACGGCCGGTACCCAGCAAAAGGCCGTTCTGGCAAATCCGATTTAGGGAGTGCCGTGCGCCCAGCATGGCGAGGCAGCCCAGGTTAAAGCCACCCTTAGGGCCTATGGCGTTGGCCGCATCACACCGTTTTTATCCCGCTTCAACGGATGGGCCTGGACAGGCAATGGTGCGCCGGGGGCACCCTCCAAACCGAAACGCCATGGGGCCACTGTTTTGGAGCAACGGCAATATATCGCGCGTAGCCGCCTGTGCCCCCCTGTGGCTTTGCAAACCCGATGTATTGGTGCCCCGCCCCTCCGGGACTTTATCGAGATTGGCAACCCCTTCTGCCTGGGCAAAATGGTTGTGCATCAGCCAGTATTCCCCTTCGAGTGTGGGCGTTGTATCCGTGTCCAGGGGCTCATGGCCGTGGAACAGAATGTGCCGCTTCAGGTGAAGAAACTTCAGTGCCTCAAGGCCGACCCCGGGGAAGGGCTTTTTGTTGAACCGCTCGGTATCCGCCCACTGCTTGTACCAGTCCGACCGCACCATCACCACAGCCCCTTCAGGAATGCGCCCATACGTCTTTTCCCAGGCTTTGATGTCTTCGACCTGAAGGTGGTAGCCCTTGTCTTTTTTCACTTTGTCATGGATATCAATGACCACCAGGGGGCGAATGGCATAGGTCGCCGGAATATCGCTTATGGTCGCCCCGAGTTTGTCCCAGTGGGCCGGTGGGTCAAGCTGGGTTCCGTACTGATCCGTCGTGAGCATGTACGCCGTGGCAACAAAGCCGTGCTTGTCGTAGGTAAATTCCTGCCCGGCGTCCACGTACCCGTCGATGCCTTTACCCGCCCTGGCCGGTTTGAATGAGGCATTGGAAAATCCCGGCCACACCGGCTGCTCTGGTTCAAAGGCATGGGTAAGATCAATGTACTTGGCGCTTTCAAACACGTCGGAATAGACACCCCAAAGCCCCGGGGCTGCCCCACCTGCAGACGCAGGAAGACCGGCAAACAGAACAACACAGAAAACCACCACACAGACCAGCTTTTTCATGATGCTTCCCCCTTCAACGTGAATGGATTTGGGGGGCCTGCGACAAAGCCCCCTGGTCGGAATACGTGCTCTTCTCTTCAATGAAATAATGCGCACTGCCATGGGATGTGAACATCATAAGGCCCTATCAGCCCTCGATCTATTGCTCACGAGCCCCAGCGCATGCTTTCACTCGTAGGGTGGGCAAAGCGCCAGCGTGCCAACCTCCCCCCTCAATAACCCGAAAAAGTCGGCCTGCCTCTCCATTAAACTCCAGACCTCAGTTTGGCGACTTCATAGATCTTGTTGCCCTCACGTTTGCCGATGGCGATTACCAAAACGACAATTTCATCATCAATCACCTCATAGACCAAACGATAGCCGGAGGTTCTGAGTTTAATTTTATAATGGTTATCGAATTTCCTAAGTTGATTTGCTTGGATTTTAGGGCTCTCAAGAATCTCTTCCAGCTTTTTCTTGAACTGGATCCTGATGGTGTTATCGAGCTTTTTCCACTCCTTCAAGGCTGTTGGCAGGAACTTGAGTTTATAGGTCATCTAATGATACCTCGACAGCACCACCTTTTTCTGATTTTCGCTCAAGAACAATTTTACCGAGTTCATAGTCTTCGATTTTATCGAGGAGAGCCTCGTATGTCGCAGCCGGGACCAGATAGGCCGTCGGCTTGTTATGATTCAGAATGGTAATTGCGCTGCCCTCGGCCTCTTGGATAAGGGCACTCGGATTTTTCTTGAGCTCAGAGATGCTTGCCGAAAACTTAGCGTATATGGGCTCCATGGATAGCCTCCTCGGCCATATGACCATTTAAAGGTTCTTATTATTGGTCATATTATAGCGCCATAATTCAGTCCAGGTAAAGTTCCAAAACACTTTAATAATGACAAAAAGGCCCTATCAAGCATCCCAATACAAATAACAGAGGGTGCTAACGTCAAATGTCATTTTTAACGTCAACTATAGCCCGGATATTTCACGAATCGATCGCCCCCATATCCAAAGCATCAAATCAGCAGATGTAGCGTTCTACCTCAAAGCTCTGATAACGCAGAAGATGGGTGCACTCGGATCGCCCGAAGAGTGAAAAAATAAAACAGCAAACCCTGATTTATACTTTGCATTTTCAAAAATTCTGACATTTTCGTTATAGCATTCTGAAATCATATAGCTTTCATCTTGGCTGTTTGTTTTCTCGTGAAATATCCTGAATAAGGTCTCCCACCTTTTGCTCACGAGCCCCAGCGCATGCTTTCACTCGTAGGATGGGCAAAGCGCCAGCGTGCCCATCTTTGTCCAAAACGAACGCCATCAATTGACATAACACCTGAATAAGAATATACATACAGTCACACACTGCGACACCTAAGCGAATGCATAAACTCTCAAAATGCTTCCTTGCATAATTCAATCTCAATGTGTCTAACCCGGATATTTCACGAGCCGAGTGCACCCATACTCAAGGCATCAGAGCTGCAGAAGTCGTGGTTTTATAAAAGCTCTGATAACGCAGAAGATGGGTGCACTCGGCTCGCCCGAAGGGTGAGAAAATCAAACAGCAAACGTCGATTTACATTTTGCATTTTCGAAATAGCGGATATTTTTATTACAGCTATCTGAAATAATAGCATTTTCCTTTTGGATAGTTGCTTTCTCATGAAATATCCGGGCTAAAAACCTCTGATAAAGACGAATGATGGCATGCAACTCGACCTGCATGATGTCCACCTGGAGGCTTGCTGCGTCCGCTCCATTGAGAAGATAAATGAAATCCTAAGTTCCAACAAGTTACTACAAAATCTATTGATACCGACTGTTTTTGCATCTTGCTTTGTTGGTCCCAACAAAGGCTCAAGTGTTACGACATTTTATTCCATCGGCTCAACAGATTGGGCTCTACTGGCTGAGGCTTCGGCAAGACTGGGGAATTTTGCACAACATCAAATCGCAACCATCTGTTGCCATGAATGTGTGTTGTTACACTCCTCTGGAAAACTGCACAAATTCTGGAGAGCGATGTACGAGTCTTTTTCCTGAAGTGACTCTTAATCGGGCACCCGCAACCCAGAAATACTAAATGATACCGGAGACTTTATGAACAAGCTAAAAATACCCCACCTGCTTCTCATGCCGCTGTTCCTGTTACTCTCATCATATGCGACAGCAGATACACAAAATACAATCGAACCAATACCGCAAGAAGAAGCGTTGGGCTATTTGACGCTACGGGATGCCCCTATGCCTGGGATTCAAAAGGCCTGGAGGCAACACATTGATGCTTACTCGGGCATGCCCCTTTCCGAGTACAGAGAGGTTATCAAGGCACTTTACCATGACCTGACCCTCTCCTACGAGGCATACGATGCGTGCCTTCAACAGGTCAAGGAACGACGGGAGAAAGCTTCAGATATCTGGATTAAAGAGTTGCAAAAACGGATCCCCAGGGAAGAAATCATAGAACATAAGGCGGTCATAAAAAAAGCCCTCGGCGCAATGCATTTAATGGCCATGACCCGGGCTTGCCATGAGGAAGAGAAAACCGTCGTAACCAAGGAATCCTACCTCACCCATGCCATATCAGAAATATTGAAAAGTCAACTGGTGTTCATTAAATCACAGAGCACCGATACCCAGAATGCATTACAAGAATATACTGAAAAGATCGGCACTCGTCTCCAGTCGTTGGGGCACCCTGTTGTAAGAACAACCGTTGCAGCAAACGGATTCAACGCTCACATATACGAGCGCACCTTAGAGACATGCCAAAAAAAAAGCCCCGAAATCGTCGGTCTCCTTCGAGAGATGCCTTCCCTTCAGGAGCCCTTTGATGTATTCGGGGCCATGGATCACCTTGACAACTTGTCCCTCTCGAGACATTAACCCAAAACACTGGGTTATTTTCCCTTCTCTCAATGAAGCGCGGAAACAAGGAGGCTCCGTTATGGGGGGACAAATCATAAACAAAATTCATATCGCGGGCCACAAAATATGACTGTAATACAGACTCTAAAATAACAATTTTACTGAAATACAATTCTGCACAGCCCTTCCCTGGATATTACAGATACGAAGCATCTCCCGTCTAAACCACAATCGTGTCCAGTTGAATATAGATTGCGCACTCTACAAAAACATTATATTATTTAAAAAAATCCAGCACATACCTTACCAAAAAAGTTCCATAACATAAATTCAAAACCATTGAGTTGTTTGCTTTCCAAGAAGGTGAATCAAAATGAACAACATCCCCCTACAGCCATACGCAATTTCTGAAAATAATACTCGTGGAAAGAATATCAGAAGAGGAATATCATCATTCGGATATTCGAGGTGATTTGACATAGACAGGGACAGAATACTTCATTCAATGGCATTCCGACGACTTGAGGCTAAGACCCAAGTAGTCCTAACTCACGAAAATGATCATAGCAGGACAAGACTTACCCACTCATTAGAAGTAGCTCAAATATCTGAATCAATCGCCATACATTTCGGACTGAACAGATTTGCTACTATTGCAATCGCATTAGGACATGATATTGGCCATGCCCCATTCGGCCACATCGGTGAAAGAACATTCAGCAAAATCCTTCGAGACTTTGGACTCAAACCTTTCAAACATAACTATCAAGGTATTCTGATTACCAATAGGTTAGAAGAAAGGTATCATTGTCAGAATGGTCTAAATTTAATGTGGGAAACAAGAGACGGTATCCTGAAACACTCAAGTATCGATAAAAAATATGACATTTCATACTATGATAAGAGCTTAACAGAAACTCCCGGATGGCCGTCGACACTTGAAGGACAAGTTGTCCGGCTGGCAGACGAAATTGCGCAACGAACGCATGACACAGATGATGCTCTTAGGACTGGTAGGGTAACAATTGATGAATTGTTAAAGCAACCAATTATTCGAAAAGCCATACAAATGAACACGTCATCAAATCATCGAGATCTATCCTCTAAGTTCAAAGAAAATGAAAATTTAATAATTTCAACAGTTGTTGTTTACCTTACAAAGTACTATATAGGCAAAACAATTAAAAACATTAGACACAACCTCAAACACCTAAAAATCAATAACTACGATGACGTTCAAAAGTCTAATGAATTAATCATTACGACTGGGATGACGAGCTTAAAGAGATCGATAATCTTTTCTATGTAAAATTTCTGAAGCCCAGATTTTATGAGCATTATGAGATTAAAAGAATGGATTCCAGAGCAGAATATTTTTTAACACAAATATTCAAAGCTCTTCGCAAAAATCCAAAACATTACTACAAAAACATATATAAAGAATACAAAAAAAGTATTACAGATTCTTTTATCAAAAAAGATCACATCTGAGAATAGTGACTTATCAAAAGAAATCATTCGATTCCTTAATAAAAAGGAACTCGATTGCGCTGATGTATGTACATATATCCCTAAATCAGAGCACCCAAACTATGGAGAAAGACACTACGCTCCATGCCCTTTGGTGAAATTTAATGAAAACGCGTGTGAGGGTATTCGAGTAATAATAAATTATATTGGATGTATGACAGATCGTTTCGCACACAGACAATTTTCAAACCTTTATTTACCACCTGAAATATCAAGGTTATAGTATTTGGCAGGCCCCTTTAGGATCTGCCAAAGCGTTAAGAAACATTTTTCTGAGCAAACAATAAAATTGAAAACAGAACACGACCAGGCCTACAATACTCCTTTCACAGAAAATTCTTGGAAAAGCTGAACCCGGACATTACCCAGATTAAATACCTCTATATTCAAAGTATCACAGTTATCAGTGCAGTTGTTTTACCTTCAAAACCCTCATAGTGTAGAAAATAAATGCCTCCGGCCCGGCCAAAGGGAATAGCCCTGAGCAAAAAACAGCAAATTACATGCTATTGCTTTGGCCAAGCCGTTTTGCCGTGAAACATCCGGGTTAGAACCTCTTTACCAAACCAACCCGAAAAGAATCTGCTTCAAAATCTACGTTATGATTAAAGCCGTCATCAGGAAGGTTTGGAAGCCTACTCTCTACTTCAAATATGTCATCAAACTTGTAGTAAGCATATTCCGCTTTGATTCCCCAGCCATTGGAGATTTGGTATTCATAGCCTACTCCGGCGGTCCATCCCCAAGACGTTTCACTTTCATCAACCTGGGTCTGTTGCAATGAGTCTTTGAAAGAAAATTCATATGAGAATTTTGAAAGCGCTACGCCACCCATCACATAGAAGAGGGAATTTTTGTAAGCATACCCGATTCGAGGTGTGAGGCTCACCATCCAGTCAGTCTCAAAGGTTGTGGAAAGGTAAAAGGTATCACCGTTGGTATCGTATGTGTAAACTAAAGGGTACCTCTGAGAAAATGAAGAATACATAACGGCTGCTTCCAACCCAAGCACGATTGAATTGAGCTGATAATCCCCCCCAAAAAAGAGACTTCCGGACATATTTTGTGCATCGATCTCCTTCGAGGCTGCCGGATCGAGCTGAGCGGCATCACGAATGGGCGTAAAGTATGAATCTGCTACAGTGGTCACGGAAGGGTTCGCCTCTCCGTCAAGGGCTCCGACTGTGGCTCCGACATAAAAGCCTGTCCAGTCGGAATCAGCCACCGCGCATGTAGCGGCAAGGCAATACAGTATCACGGTAAAAACAAGAGACGTTGTCATGCGAAAAGCAGTCGATGCGAATTGATTCTTCATAAGCCCTCCTTGTGGATAGTCCTTAAATAGTCTAATTTGCTCGATTTCAAATCATTACGTTTGAGTTGGAACGGACACCAACCATCCCATCCCGGTGAGAGGCCCCTATGGATTCTACAGAACCAGAGAGAAAGGAAATAAGTTCATCCTCAATGATTAACTGCACGAGGAACTCATACGTAATTGGCGGAGCCTACCCCATATGAAACTGACTTGTAAATATCATATTGTAATCGCTACAATGAAGCTGTGCACATGGTGTATGCATGGAGCAAAAAAAACAGCAAAGAGGGCTGGGTTCCTACTCATTCGACACAATCTATTTCTTAACCCGAATATTTCACGAGCCGAGTGCACTCATAGTCAAAGCATCAGAGCTGTAGAAGTCGTGGTTTTATTAAGGCCCTGAGAACGCAGAAGAAGGGTGAGAAAATTGAGGTGCTCGTTATTGATGACAGGGTCGACTGACACAGCGTTAAGGAAAGAAGCAACGCAACCAATCCCCATCCTAACCTATCACACCAAATGCACCGGCGGCAGAAGGATCGGCAAGATGCACGTATGCCCCGGCCTGAGTGGCTTCAGCCATGTGCTCCTTATCTTCCGGTTCGAACACGATCAAAACGGGTAGAGTCTTTAATTCAGGGGTGTTACGAACCTCGTTAAAAAATGCGATGCCACTCATAATCGGCATATTCCACGTTGTGACAACGAAATCATATGCCTCCTCTTTCAGCATGGATAAAGCGGCATGACCGTCATCGGCTTCAAATGTATTTGTAAAGCCATTATCTCGCAACAAGGCCTTGATAAATCGTCTCTTTGCAGAGGAATCATTCACAATGAGAACCTTCATATCCTTGTCCAAAGCAATCCCCCCTGTAAACATTCGAACTGTCGGCTGTGCCTCCGGCAGAGCCCGTTCAAATATAATCCCGCAAACCGTTTTACGTTGCCCTCTCCTGCCGCTCAAAAGGCCTGGACGGCAGAAGAGAGGGAACATGGCTGTTAAACCCTATCCCGGATATTTCATGAGTCGAGAGCACCCATATTCAAGTCATCAGAGCTGCAGATGTCGAGGTTTTATAATAGATCTTCAATCATGCCACGTTTCGGTTAGCAGCTTTTCCACCCTTGAATAACTATCCTCTGCATGTGCAATGGCTTTCTTGATTTGGCTCCAGTTTATAAACTCGTTCTGCCATTCATCAGGCCGATTTGCTGCCAACTCAAGGATCCCATTGGCTTTCTTAACACTTTCTTTAAATTTTCTTTCATATGTCCGCCGTTCAGAGGTATATTCCGCTGAATTTTTTGGAAACGGTATCATCAACTCGAATCTTATGGGCAACACCATCTGCAACACGATGAGTTTGCACGTCCTGACAACCTTGCCATTTTTATATGAAAGCTTGGCACTTACCCATATCTCTTTCTGATAGTCCTGGGCATCCAACAAATACGCAGCATAATTGCCAATTTGTGCCTTTGTAAGAGACTGACTCAGAATATCCCAAAATTCGTCATGCATTTCCCTGGTTACAAAGCCATTAAGGGCAGTCGTCCTATAAAAAATCTCTTTCTGCTCAGGGGGATAGTTTATAGCGTGCACTTCAGCTTGAGGTGTAAAAGCGAAAATCACAAAACATAACAACGTGTTTTTAAGCAACTCTTCCATTTCCATTACACATACATAAAAAGAGACTCCCCTGCTTATAAGGGGGCAAATACACACGTCATCTTATCCTCAAGCAGAACACAATAGAAATAAAACTAACTGAAAAACTTTCCCTTAAAAAAATTTTCATGTCCAAGTTTCTTTGCAGTCATCCGAAACATAACGCAACCGTCCGGGCATACAATGTCCTTGTTGTATTTACCATTTCCACCGATGTTCTCTAAATCCCCCCCACTTCTGACCGCCTCCATGATCGGGAACATCATCATCATTACTTTGGAGCAGATACCCTGACCATCCTTATTCACAGGGCAGCCATACGTGCAGGTGTACTTATCTCCAATTTCCTCACCGTTTCTGCAATATCCCTCTGTTTGATCACCTCGAAGAAACCCTGTCACCTCGATGTCCCATTCATATTCTTCATCATACCATTTTTTCACAATCAACCTCCAAGCTATTGTTTGTAAACCTGAAAACTTATTCCATTTGATGTACCCTGAGATGAAACTTCAAACCGCGCAGACTACTGAGATGGCTTACTCACTTAGCACAAACCCGCTTTCTATGTCTTTTGTGCATTTCTACTTTTGCCAAACACTGTCTCAGCAAACCGTATCCTTGTAAAACGCCGCTTTTACGTATAAGGTTTCTGCCTGTTTTTCAGACACAATCAACCATCAATCAACACACCGTCACTATCTCGGCTTTGACACTGATGTGGTGATCCTCAAAGGTATAACTCACGCAATGATTCGCCCAGCTATCAAAACAGTACTTCCACTCTTCAGCATCCTCCTGGCCGCTGCGATCGTGGTTGCCGACCCCTACGATCAAATCCTTCACAACACACAGGAAAACACCCTGCCGTCGGCTCCTTGTTCCCATCAGGATGTTTCAGGGTCCCCCCGAGCCTACTACACAGGAGAATCGGGCCAGCGTCTGTTGAACCCCGCCACAACGCAGGGGTTTCCCACCACCCGTCAGGCCGTGTGGAAAAATCCGCCTCTGAGAAGCGACTATCCGAACTAAGGCCCATCCCAAATGAACGCCTGCACGTCCCTCAATGCTTACGCTCAAGCCTCAGTCAGTCGCTTTAGAGAATACATCCCCTCAATTCCTTTGACACGCTGCGGGATCTTTTCCCGCGTCGTCTGGAACCGGTCTTTAAAGGTTTCGTAGCGGGTTTCGACAAATGCCCTGGACCCGATAATCCCCGAATCCGTAAAATACCGGGACCTGTATCGAAGGCGTCTGACGCGATTCATCTCGAACCCTCGCACCGTCTCTTCATCCAGAACCTGTTTGGATATCCGCGCTTTCCCCCTCTTCTCGATGGCTCCGGCATGGTAGAGATACTCTCTGTATGTCCTGAGCTGCGTTGAGGCATCGTCGACACCGAAATCAGGGCTCCCCAGGTCCGACGAGAGAAAGCCATCCTTATTGCCGGTCTGAATATGATATCCGATTGAGCACCAGCGATAGTCCTCTGGGCGTTTGACGATACCGGCCCTCACCGCATTCAGATCGATGTAGGCAAGACAGTGGATCAAGGTGTTTCCCTGCTCAACAATCACGCTCTTAAAGCGCTCTCCCCAAAGAGTCCCCTTTCGCTTTTTACGTTTATTGTAAAAGCACGAAAACCGTTGCTTGATATCCTTCACATAGGCCGACAGGCTGCAGAACCGCTCCCGGTACTCCGTAAGCCGCCCCTCGGGAAACGCCGCGTCTTCACCATAAAGACGCTGAAACCGCCGCCGCACCTCCTCATCGGAAATCATGTCGCAAGGGCTCACCTCAACCAGCAGATGAAAATGATTTCCCATAACGGCAAACCCCAGGACGTCCACACAATAAACCGATGAAAATGTCTGAATGATGCGAACCAGCTCGTCCTTTTCAACCTTCCCGAACGGAAGGCCGTCCAACGCAGTGCGGCTGATCACATGGTAAGCGGCCTTCTGACCTGAATCCGTCACGACCATACGGGGAACTCGCGGCATAGCACCCTCCTTCACGGTCTTGCAGAATTTGATGTGGCTTTGGTTTTGGTGAGTCGATTTTGATATGATTACGGAGTGATATTGATTTATAGAACTAAATCACGGATGGGCATGAGAAGGACAGCATAAAGAGCCTGTCCTCTGTTTTTCTATTGCAACCCACCTCGCAGGCCCGAGGTGGGTTACCGCTTGCGCGCTAAAAGCAATACTCTATGAGGCCAGCGCCTACCGAATACCAAGCTCTTTGAACAAAGGATAGATGTGACCTTCGGCCGCTGGTAATCCTTATTGTTAAGCTGCGTTTAACTCGGGAAGATTTATTCCAATTTTTTAAAACTCATAAACAGTTCCCATACCAACAGACTTTACTTTAAAACCATCTGCAATGAGGTCTTTTATGTATAATTTATTGTATATAAACATAAAAACCAAACTACTAATATTGAATGTAAAAATTGCAGCTAAGAAAATAATAACAGCCCACTTCCAGTCCCCACGAAACAATGGCGGAAAAAGCCAAAGAAGAAGACTGTCCAAGAAAAACCTACAGGAGCTTCTTTGATCTGCCCCGTCTGAGGGTTCTCAAGTACAATTTTTGTATAAGCCATTTGGTACCCTGACTGATGATGAAAAAGTTAAATATCAAATACTTAATATACACAAAATCAACAATCTTCAGTTTCATAACGCATTATATTGAGTGCACTCTGAGAAACCCAGATAATACATTGAATTTTCGTCACTTCGATTATTCAAAGACCAAAAACGGAAATTCGATGCAACCACTATCCACCTTCTGAAGTTCACCACTGTCGAAGAACAAATTTCGGAAACTCGCGTATCTGACCATTTCTTATTGGGCATGGATAGACACCCCATCAAAAACAGCATTTTTTTACAGAGCTTACATCCAAAGATGCACGACCAGCGCCTTTCCATCTATCGACATCGAAATATCTTAAGTCATACGCTTTAAAAACCAAATTATCAATATTGAAATACTTATTTCACTTCACAGAGAACTTTATCCAACACATCGTAATGACGCCATATGATCTATGTCGACATTTCTCGCAAGAAAGATTTAATTATTAAGCAAAGCATTATCTATTCCTGTAAATCGTTACTGATACTAACCTTTACAGAGACTGCTCATTGCCGCCGATGGCATCGCTTTTGTTTTTTTAATTTGTTGCGCCTAATGCGGATTATGATACTATGCGAGGGATAAACGTGAATGCTATAGAATGAATAGGCGGAAATTATTTCAAGAATCATCGAAATAAATAACATTACGAAATGAAGCATCCAGACCATCACCGAGCCCCTTTAGAAGCATCAATACAAATCCGAGGGTCGGACAAGAAGGAGAAGAAACGAATGGGGAAGGGAGAAGTGATTAGAGAACAAAGAGCCTGCCCCCTGTTTCTATAAATGTTGGCCCAGACAATAAAAATGTTTCGTCATAAATTGATTCATACTTGATTACAATTTTCAACCATAGAATATCATGCATAAATTTCGCTTTCCCTTGGTTATCTTCCAATATTTTATATATTTCAAGTAGCCGATATGAATCTCCTGAAGCCATAGCCTGCTTATTTCCCGGGAAATACATTTTTTTATCAAATTGGCCTATTTCGAGTTCTTCATCGAGATTGATCGCTATTTCATCTGAATTTTTGCCTAAGGACTTATCATTAAAAGTTATTTTGTAATCAGTAATAATGGCGGGCCCAATTCCAGTATTATTCAGATATAAAACAAAATCCTCATTTTCTGATTTCACATCAAAATTTAATAATGGCCTGACTGAAAGTTTGTTATGCTTTCTCGTAATACACCCTTGCCATATCGTCGCACCCAATGCGCTCAAAGCTATAAATACAGCAGCAATGGAGACTATGAGTTCATAATCCATAATACTCCCCAATATATTGAATTAAAGATCATTGGAGCGTGTGTAAACCGAAAGCGTTTCCATACAGACTTAAAAAGCAGAAAGGGGCAGCGATTATAGTTGCAACGTAGCATAAATAGCCTGTTCCCTGATTCTATTATCCGAACTAAGGCCCATCCCAAATGAACGCCTGCACGTCCCTCAATGCTTACGCTCAAGCCTCAGTCAGTCGCTTTAGAGAATACATCCCCTCAATTCCTTTGACACGCTGCGGGATCTTTTCCCGCGTCGTCTGGAACCGGTCTTTAAAGGTTTCGTAGCGGGTTTCGACAAATGCCCTGGACCCGATAATCCCCGAATCCGTAAAATACCGGGACCTGTATCGAAGGCGTCTGACGCGATTCATCTCGAACCCTCGCACCGTCTCTTCATCCAGAACCTGTTTGGATATCCGCGCTTTCCCCCTCTTCTCGATGGCTCCGGCATGGTAGAGATACTCTCTGTATGTCCTGAGCTGCGTTGAGGCATCGTCGACACCGAAATCAGGGCTCCCCAGGTCCGACGAGAGAAAGCCATCCTTATTGCCGGTCTGAATATGATATCCGATTGAGCACCAGCGATAGTCCTCTGGGCGTTTGACGATACCGGCCCTCACCGCATTCAGATCGATGTAGGCATAGATAGATCAACATGCTTCCGTGCCAACAATCACGCTCTTAAAGCGCTCTCCCCAAAGAGTCCCCTTTCGCTTTTTCAGCTTATTGTAAAAGCACGAAAACCGTTGCTTGATATCCTTCACATAGGCCGACAGGCTGCAGAACCGCTCCCGGTACTCCGTAAGCCGCCCCTCGGGAAACGCCGCGTCTTCACCATAAAGACGCTGAAACCGCCGCCGCACCTCCTCATCGGAAATCATGTCGCAAGGGCTCACCTCAACCAGCAGATGAAAATGATTTCCCATAACGGCAAACCCCAGGACGTCCACACAATAAACCGATGAAAATGTCTGAATGATGCGAACCAGCTCGTCCTTTTCAACCTTCCCGAACGGAAGGCCGTCCAACGCAGTGCGGCTGATCACATGGTAAGCGGCCTTCTGACCTGAATCCGTCACGACCATACGGGGAACTCGCGGCATAGCACCCTCCTTCACGGTCTTACAGAATTTAATGTGGCTTTGGTTTTGGTGAGTCGATTTTGATATGATTACGGAGTGATATTGATTTATGGAACTATCTCACAGAAAGGGGCGAGGGGTCCAGCATAAAGAGCCTGTCCCCTGTTTCCTCTCGTTGATGACACACGAACGAAGCGAGGGGACTGAGCGGTCCTTTAAATCGACTTGTTAGAAACGATTTAGGATTTTCCTAAAAAATAGAACAAAATCTCAACTATAGCTGACCAACTTATTTTACTTTTTTTCTTTGGTTTTGTTATTTTGGTTCTTTTATTTTCTTTAGTAGAAGTAATTTCATTCAAATCGTTGGAATCTTCTTCAAGATGCCACGTTGGTCTGTAGCTTCCAATTACATACCCATTTATTTTTTGAATTATTGGCTTAATACCAACAGCAATATCTTGGTATTCACCTTTTACTTTTTCATATGATGTTCGGTAATCCCATTTTGGGTCTTTTTTTGGGTTTATGCTGTCTGGAAGTTTTTCTAACGTTTCAAAAACAGATTGCCTGTTTAGGACAGGGCATAGACCGTAATCATTGATCGCAATTTCAAGATCATGTTTGATTCTATTTTTGTCAAAATGCCACTTTCCAGAATTATCGAATTTGCCATAATCAAGCCAGCCACCACCCCATTGGCTTATTGGCATATTGAGCTTTTTACACCCCCAAATATTAGCTTCATAATCTCTTTCTCCAAAGCAATATTGGTCAGGTTTATAGGCTTTTTGTCTGTTACGATAGCAGCCCACCCCATGATATGTGAGATCCTTCTTTGAGGCTGGTTGCCCAGCAATGAGCATTTGAGAGGATTTCCAAGAGCCAACCAAATCATAGAGATTAATAAGTAAATCAACCTCTGTTATAGGTAATGAAATTTTGTATTTAGTTTGTTTACCTTCTCCCGAAACAACATACGAAGGAAGATTTTTACAAATTTGAATGGCTTTATCAAAATTTGAAGATGAACTTTGCCCAAATGTTATTTCAACATTTGCAGTATGATCTTGTTGAATAGGTGACATAACTCGATCTGCTTCTGTCACAGGATCACCACATTGAGAACAAAATTTTGCTCCTTCGTTAATTCCTGCACCGCATTTGTCACAGACTAACATTTCATCTCCTTAAACGTACGTATATTGATTAAGTTTCTAACGCCGCAAATAATCGTAGCATAAAGAGCCTGTCCCTTGATTCCTTGATTCCTTGATTCCTTGATTCTATTATAGCGTTTCCATACAGACTTAAAAAGCTAAAGGGAAACAGTGACTTATTTGCAACGTAGCATAAAGAGCCGTTTTACTGTTTCTCTATGTTTTGTCCCCTGTTGTTTATAATACGTCATTTAATTGTGCATCGGTAAGAAAATCTTGGATACACGCTGAAATTACTTTTGTAATCATTAAGTGTTCATATCCTGGGGCTCTAGTGGCTTTGGAAGTGTGGTTAACTTTTTTTGTATATATTAGTTCATTGTTGCGTTTAATGTTAAAAGTCACCTCTAACTCAAAACTTTGAGTACTTATTCCAACCCAATCATAATAAAACCGATCTATTGTACCTAAAACGGTAACATTCGAACTATTTGAGAGGGTATACCCCGAATAATGAAGCTCTTTTCGAACTGCATCGGCGAAAATACTTTCAACATCATCGGAAAATACAACATTACCAAGGGCTGAAGCTTTTTTTTCAGGTTGATTTTTTTGAACTATACCTTGAGTTGAAGCTCTATAATCAAATTTTTCTATTGAAATACTGCCACTACCTTTCGATAAATTCGAAGGATAATAATTAATTGGTATTATCGTTGAGCAGCCCAAACAGAAGAAACAAACACCGAAAACAATGGCCGATACAATTTTTTTCATTAAGCCTACCTGTATCTCAAAAATTAAATATAGCCTTAAAAACAAATACCTACTAAATTTCGATACTATCAAAAAATAAAATTGAGTAAACTCTGAAATAATAGACCTTAACGCGTCCCCCCCCCCGTGGGGTACCAATGCAAGATAGCGACACAAAGAGTCTGTCCACTGTTTCTCTGTTTCTTTAAGAATCAAAATGCGCTTAGACGCCAAAATGTCAAATGTGTAGGCCTGACCCCGTCACGCTCTTAAGTTTTTTGTTGGCTTTTAAGAACTCCAATATTTTGTAAATATGATATTTGCTATAACCCCAGTTGAAATGCTCGTAATAATCGAAAAGATGAAGAGTTTAAATTTATTTTCATATTTTTTTAATACCATCTTTTTCTTTTTTTCAGCTTCTTTATTTAACACAACAAAACTTGGCATTTCGGCAGTCACGCTACTACCAGCCCAAACCCCAAAGGTTATTGAAAATATGAATGAGAAAACTAAAAAGACAATAACAGCAAAAAAGTAGCGAGCCCAAAGGCCGGAAGACATAATGTCAATTAATAAATCGACTTTTCCATCAAGGCTTGGGCTTTTTGCGATATATTGGTTTATTGTCGTCTTCTGTAAGGCACACAATTTTGACGCTGTGAAAAAACAAGCAAGAACAGATGTAGCAAAAAACGACAAACCAACAAATAGAGCTATTTTTCCATCATTATTCTGTATGAAGTTTCGAAATTTTGATTTTGTTGATAGTAATGTTTTTATATGACCTGAAAGTAACGCTTCCATATCTGCACCCCAAGTACGGGCGGTATGCTTTATATGAAAAGTGACGAGACCCGATTTTAAAGACGCTCGTTTGGCCAAAAGTACTTTTTCATCATCTTCGGCAATTGTCAATCTTGCCACCCGATGGCATAAATGATACCTCTATAGATTGCTTTTCGGGTGGTTTTCGAGATCTTGAAACGAAAGTAAATAGGACCATTCGAGATGTATTTGTGTTGAGGCGACTGGTCTTACTTCCTTATAGGAAGATAGATCATCTAAGCTACGAAATAAAACTGAAGAATTATCTTCAAATACAATTCTTGCAGAAAATTGTATTAATGAATTTTTGTTCTGTTGTGATATTCGTTGTTCTATCAGAAGATAAAGGTCTTCAATATCTTCATATTGAATATCGAAAGCACCTCTGAGCGCTTTGGAAATAGTTTGAGGCTTACCTAATAAACTAGAGATAAAAGATGCAAACTCTCTCTTATCAAAAGGTAGAACAACAGCTCCATCTGAATTTTCCATAATTTCATTCGGTAGAGACTGTCTTTATAAATTTCTGACATGTAATTTCCTCATGATTTGAAGCCAACATTGTGAATACCCGGCCAAATTTTCTATGTATCCCCCATATAAAATGGACAATTTTCCAGGGTATCGGTTATTCAAGGGTTAAAAGTGGAAAATCGAAGGGGTTATTTTCCATGTGTTGAAGTTCAATACTGTCCAACAAAGATTTCCGTTATCTCGCGCACCAAAACACTTTGCACGCTGAGCAAAAACCACATCCCATCAAGTACCAAAACCTCTGTTTTACAGCATTATCACCAGCCAGCAGACTTCCCGCATCCACAAAGGGGTATTGATACACCCCGATGGCAATGTCCACTTTTGTGGCTTTAATACGGTGATACCCGGAAAATTTTCCACCTTTGCTCTTGGACACGGATAGTTTTCCATGTTTGCCCCTTGATACCCCCATCGAAAACAGCTTCGCAGGCAATGTAATGCATCACCTTTCCAGCCGAAGACCACCGAATCATTTCAAGTCATACGCCTGAAATTTCGAATTTTCAATCTGAAAAACTCATTTTCCCGTAGAAAGAACTTTATCCAACATACCGTAAACCAATCATATGGTTCATTTCAATATATCTCGAAATAACGAAGCGATTATGCAATACGGCGTTCTCTTTTCCTGCATAGCGCCTCGGAAACCAGCTTTCAAGGTGGCCCACCTTGCACCCGGAGACATCGTTTTTGATGTTTTTATTTTTGAAGCGGCCTCAAAGCAGCTGATGAGACCACTTAAACCTGGCGGTGAACGCTTCAGAAAGGTTAGACCGATGTTATTTCAGCAAAAATCGAAATGAATAACAGCATGATTTAGTGACAAAAAAACTATTGACACGTCAAAAGGATGGAATTAGGGTGAGAGGTAATAACTAGTTATTACGAAGATCATGGAATGCATGTTGCGACCCGACAGGATGCGCGAACATCCTGCCAGGCCTGACCAAAACAACCTTTGAAGGAGGTCGTTATGGCTACACGATTTTTTACACCACACTCACCCCCATTTCAAGTCGTATTTTCCTCGTCACGCGCAATCCAGCGCGCCTTTCACCAACACTATCGCCGTACAAAATGGCCCTTGATCACGCGGGTTTCTGACTGACAGGCGGAGTTGCGCCCCTTCGGAGCCTTGTGTTGTGCTGCGGCAGGCCCGGCCTTCTGGTTTGGGCTGGGTTTTCTCTTTTTCCTTTTGCCGGGGGGGCGCAAAATCAGGTCATAGGTTAATAGGGCATAGGATATTTGCGGCTGGACGTCTTTGTACTCAATACAAAATACGATTCGCCGGAAATGCGAACGATCCTCTGCCAAGGTCTCCCCTTTTCCTTTGACCTATCTCCTATCACCTCTATCACCTGTTTTAAAGGAGCCACCATGACTTCACCGGACAGCCAGCCCGGCCCTGTCATGTTTTCCGGGTCGGAGATTGCTGAGCTTTGCGATGCCATCAAGGACGTTCATCGCCTCCTCACATCCGTGGGGGCGTTCTTTTCTGAACTGGAAGCTGCCGAGGCCCCGGGAGGAAACGGCCTTCAGATCGATTTCAAGAAATGGGGACTCAGAACCATCACCGAGGACCTTTTGGAGCGGCAATACAAGGCCGTGGATCGGATTGTGGCGTTTTATAGAGAGGAGCAGGAACGGATGGGGGAAAAGTGAATAGGGAATAGTGAGTAGTGAATAGGTTGGGAAGAGCTGTGGGTCGGGAGGGCCTGCGGTTTGGGGAATAGAAGGGTGGAGAAAGGTGAGTAGCAAGTGGTGAGTGGTGAATAGGTTGGGAAGAGCTGTGGGTCGGGAGGGCCTGCGGTTTGGGGAATAGAAGGGTGGAGAAAGGTGAGTAGCAAGTGGTGAGTGGTGAATGGGTCGGGAAGAGCCGTGGGTGGGGAGGGCCTGCGGTTTGGGGAATAGAAGGGTGGAGAAAGGTGAGTAGCAAGTGGTGAGAGGCGAATAGATTGGGAAGAGCCTTGGGTGAGGAGGCTTGCGGCTTGAGGGACCGAAGGGGGGAAAAGGGCGGGGTCGTGCCGGGAGGTGGGAGGGTGCGGCTCCGTTCCTTTTGGGGAAAACACGAGATAAAATTGGTTTAAGAGACAGTTCCGGGAGATTGTGGGGTTGAAATAGAGGGGTGCGGTTAAAGAGGGGGCGGTGGTTTTTGCTAAATAGGTCATCTGAGGCGGGGGCGGTGCGCACGGCGCACCCTACGAGGAAACAAACCGGCACCCGGATTCGGGTGCCGGTTTTTAATAGGCGCTAAATCAGGAAACCCTGACTTTTACAGAGCGGGCGTGGCCGCTGAGGCCCTCGGTTTCGGCGAGGAGCATGACCTCTTCGGCTTCTTTGCGGAAGGCGTCTTCGGAGTAGCAGATCAGGCTGCTCTTTTTGGTGAAGTTCTCCACGGACAGGGCTGAGGAGAACCGGGCGGTACCGGCTGTGGGCAGGACGTGGTTGGGGCCTGCCACGTAGTCGCCCATGGGCTCGGGGGTGTAGTGGCCCATGAAGATGGCCCCTGCGTTTCGGATCATACCCACCACTTCAAAGGGGGCTTTCACGAGGAGTTCCAGGTGCTCGGGGGCCAGGCGGTTGGCCAGCTCGCAGGCGGACTCGATGGAGTCGGTGACCATGATGGCGCCGTAGTCCCGGATGGATGCCCCTGCGATCTCTTTACGGGGCAGCTCTTCCAGCTGGCGGTCCACTTCGGCGCGGACCTTCTTGGCCAGCTCTGCGTCGGTGGTGACGAAGATGGAAGAGGCCAACGGATCGTGCTCGGCCTGAGAAAGAAGGTCGGCTGCGGCCCATACCGGGTTGGCGCTCTCATCGGCGATGGCAAGGATCTCGCTGGGGCCTGCGATCATGTCGATGCCCACGGTGCCGGAGACCAGCTTCTTGGCCAGGGTCACGTAGATGTTGCCGGGGCCCACGATGACGTCCACCTTGCCCACGGACTCGGTGCCGTAAGCCAGGGCGGCCACGGCCCAGGCGCTGCCCGCCTTGTAGACCACGTCCACGCCCGTGCGCCGTGCGGCGGCCAGGAGGTGCTTGTTGACGGTGCCGTCGGCCATGGGGGGCGTGACCATGGCGATGTGCTTGACCCCTGCGATCTTGGCGGGGATGGCACCCATGAGCACGGAGGAGACCAGGGGCGTCATGCCGCCGGTGGCGCCGGGCACGTAGACACCGGCGGCGTCCACGGGGTTGACCACCTGACCCAGGGTGACCCCTTTGCGGGGCATGTCGATCCAGGAATTCTCAAGCTGCTTGCGGTGAAAGGACTCCACCTGGGTGGCGGCCAGATCCAGGGCCTTCATAAAATCGTCGTCCACCGACGCAACGGCCTCGTCGATCTCGGCTTCGGTGACCACGAGCTGAGAAAGAGTCATCTCCGGGGCGTCGAAACGGCGGATATAATGTAAAAGAGCTTCGTCGCCGCCTGTGCGAACCGCCTCGAGAATATCGATAACGCCCTTTTCGTCCTCTGCCGTGTATCCCAGGCCACGGTCCGTGATGGCACGAACCTTGGCTTCAGCCTCTACCGAAGGATAGTTGAAAATGTCCATGATGTCCTGTCTCCATGCCCGCCTTGTGGGCAGATTGTCTCTTGCTATATAACTCGGTCAATCCGTCGTAACATAGGGGTAACTGTTCAGCCTGACGTCGCCTTCGGCAGCCCTGTTTAAATCATCCGGCAAACAGGTAGTTAATGACCACTGCCAACGCAGCGGCCGCATTCCCGTGCGTCCCGTCCCTGCATCGCGACCTGTGGGCGCAGAGGAAAGCCGGGTAACCGGAACGTTTTTAAGGCGCTTTTTTGCAAAAGCGTCCCGCCAAAGGCATCGCTGAATAATCACAAAAGGCCTGCATTATACCCGGAGCCACCCTCTGTGTAAACCGGCTTTCCCCTTGCATAAACCGAATATCCGCAGAGAAGGTTTTCTACCTGACGAACGGATCCAGGGACGAAGGCGCGCATTCCCCCGCGAACCGGCTCTCCCGGGCCAGGATGGCCCCGGTGAGAAGATAGCCCGCAGGCACGGCCAGGGCCAGTGGAATGGCGTACAGGGCCAGGGTGTCCAGGGCAAAGAGCATGGGAAACGCCGTTGCCACCAAAAGGACAAAGGCCACCATGGCCCTGCCGAAGGTGGCACGGCCTGCCCCAAGGGTCTCCCGGGTTGCGGTGTCTTTGGAGGTTCCGTACTTGGGAGTTCGCTTAAACTCTCCGTGGCTCTGGAAGAAGCCCTGCACCGCTGCCCGGGCCAGGAACGGGGCCACTCCGATGCAGACCAGGGGGATCATGGGCACGTAGCGCACAAGATGCCGGGTGCGTGGCTCTGTAAAGGCATACACCGTGTAGTAAAAGAGGATGGCCCCGCAGCTTCCGGTGAGGGCGGCCACCCCGGGGATCCAGGCCAGGGACGCGGCCCGCGTGCCGTGGACCATCAGGGCGGGCCAGAGGGTCACCGTGGCAACAGCTCCTGCCACCCAGCCCAGGCCACCCAACAGATGAAAGATTGCCTCCACCTTCACCCGCCGGGGCAAGGCTGTGCTGAGAAGACGGGGCAACACCTTCACCGCGGTCTGGCTGGCCCCCTTGGTCCACCGCTGCTGCTGGGAGATAAAGTCCGTGAGGGTGGGCGGCAGCTCGGAAGGCACCACACACTCTCCGTAATAGGAAAGCCGCCATCCGGCCATCTGGGCCCTGTAGCTTAAATCAAGGTCTTCGGTGAGGGTGTCCGCACGCCAGCCCCCTGCCCCGATGATGGCCTCTTTGCGCCACACCCCGGCCGTGCCGTTGAAGTTGAAAAAGCGCCCCCCCGCATGTCGGGTGGCGTGCTCGATATCAAAGTGCGCGGACAGGGTCAGGGCCTGGACCCCGGTGACCAGAGAAGATTCATCGTTTAAAAACCCCCATCGTGCCTGGACCATGCCGATGCCCGGGGACGTAAACCGAGGCATGGTCTTCAGCAGAAAATCCGAAGGCGGGATAAAGTCGGCGTCAAACACGGCAATATAGTCGCCCCGGGCCTCTTCAAGGCCTGCTGCCAGGGCCCCTGCCTTGTACCCCTTGCGGCTGGGCCGCCTCAGCACCGAGGCCGTCACCCCGCGCGCTTTCAGCCGGGCCACGCCCTGGTCCACCACCTCCCGGGTTCCGTCCGTGGAGTCGTCCAGTACCTGGATCTCCAGGCGATCCAAAGGCCAGGAGAGAGCCCCTGCCGCCGCAATCAACCGCTCGGCCACGGCCTCTTCGTTATAAAGGGGAAGCTGCACCGTCACCACAGGCACCTCGTCCGGCACGGCCGCCACGCCCCCTCTCCGGCGCCGTACACCAAGCCACTCCCGCAAAAGAACCAGCCGGTGCACACCGTACAGGGCCACCAGGACCACGGATATCAGGTGAAGGAGATACATCGCGTGAAACAGCAGATCGCTCATAAAAGGCCCTCTGTGATCGAGTTAGGAGATAAAACAGCAAAAAACGATGCCTCCGGCGGCAAGGCGAGCCACCTTGAAAGCTGGTTATTAAAACGATTTAGCCCTCGCTTGGCTTCGGCCTGCATGGCAAAGGTAGGGTGCACTCCGTGCACCGACATCAAAGCCCGGCATATCTCGAAGGCATCAGTAACATCGAAACCCTGGGGAACCCGGGCATGGTGCACAGAGTGTACCCTAAAGGCGGTGTCATCGCTGCCACCATGGTGGCCCAGGCGATGGGCACGGCTCCAAGGCCGTGGCCATCCCAACGGGTTCGGCTTTGCCTTTGCCCATCCTACGTATTTTCGGCACATCACCGCCGGTCGCCGTATGTCACCTAAGGATGTCGGGTCTCTCCTGCAAAAACGCTTGCCGTATGTCACACGGCACGCGAATGCTTAGATAACGCTTCGAGAATGATTGCCTCCATGCATTCGCCATAGGGTTTCAAGGTGCCCCCACCTTGCCGCCGGAGGCGTTTTTTACAGCATCAATACAAAAATCATGCGTTGGTTTTGCCCTTCCACCAGACCACCAGCAGAGCGCACACCGGCACACTGAAAATCCAGAAAGGAATCCAGGCCCCTTCGGACCAGACCCCGGCGGACAGGTAGTCCGTAAGCACATTATACCCCAGAAGGGGGGTCAGGGTCATGAGGTAGGCCGGGGCCACGCCCACGCGACCTGCCCCCATCAAAGGCAGGCACATGGCCAGGTAGAGGCCATACCAGGGGTGCAGGGTGGGGGTGACAAGGAGCCAGGCAAAGGCCGCCCACCCCATGAAAAAACCGGGGGTTGAGGGGGACCGAACCTGACGGTAAAGCAGCCCGGAAAAAGCGCAGGCCAAAAGGGCTGCCATGGTCAGACGGGCCAGGCCGTTCATGCCGGTTACGTCCCGCGCCGTGCGAAAGAGAAACCCGGAAAACTCCCAGGTGGTGCCGTACACCCGAAGGGTCTCCAGGGCGTGGGCGGCCTGGGGCAGATAGGGCACCACCAGAAAGACGGACACCACGGCCCCGCCAAGTGTCGCCCACCCTGCCCGCCTGCCTGCGGCAAGGAGCAGAAAAGGGGCGAACATGGCCGGGATCAGCTTCACCCACACGGCCACGGCAAAAAGGCCCCCAGCCCAGATCGCCCTTTTCTGGCCCCTGGCCGTGGAGATCAGCAGGGTGGCGGCCAGAAGAAAGGGAAGGGCCAGGGCGTCGATGTGGCCGGACCAGGCGATCTCCCAGACCACCAGGGGGTTCCAGGCGTAGAGGATCACCCTGTGGAGCGGTGGTCCTCCCCGGCCGGAGCCGTGAGAAACAGGACAATCACCGCAAGATCTGCGGCCACCAGCAGGGCCTTCATCCCGGCCATGCCCAAGGGAGCGGAAAAACGAAAGAAAAACTGGGCCGCAGGGGGATAGAGGGTGACCAGCGAGGGGTGGTTGACCTTTGTGGCCAGCTCAGCCAGAATAGTCTCTGCAGCGGATTCGTCACGGCCGGGCATAAGCAGTGATGCGTAATGCTCGGGAGACCGTGCATAGGGGCTCTCCCCTTCTACCTGGACCATCCCGTCAAAGAGGTACCTGTAGATATCGTCCGACAACACAGGGGGAGACACCACAAAGGGCAGCCGAAGCAACAGGGCAACGACCAGAAGGGTCGAGGCCTTCAAAGGCCAGGTGCCGGACTCGGCCAGACGGGCATTCGCATAAACCAATCCCCCCTGAACGCAGGCAGCCGCCATGAATATACCCATGGCAAAGGGGCGGCTGCAAAAGAGCAAACCCATCCAGGAGGCAAGACAGATGCAAAAGAGACTTGCGACTCTCATACCCATTCTCATGTTGGTGGTCTCGGTGTGTGTCGTTGGAGTGCCCGCAGGGGCGGTGGAACGGATCACCCCGGGCTCGTTGGATACCATGGAGGAAAAACCCGTTATCCTGGATGCCCGGCCGAAAAAGGCGTGGGCCAAAGGGCACATCCCGGGTTCCTTCTCCTTTAACTGGGAAGAGTATACAAAAACCGATGACCAAAAGATACCTTACAGAACCTTTCCTCCCAAAGAGATGGCCGAAGCCTTAGGAGCATTGGGTATCCAGGCGACGTCGCCCATCGTCATCACCGGAGATGCAGACAAGTCCTGGGGCGGCGAAGGCTGGATCGCCTGGTTCCTTGAGTGGCTCGGCCATCAGGGCCCGGTTTACCTCCTGAACGGAGGCATGCCCGGCTGGATCGATAAGAACCTTCCTTTGAAGGAGCAACCCGAAGGGCTTCAGGATACCCCCTTGAGGACCCTGTACACACCGACCCCAGATGCCACCGTCTTTATCACGGCCGAGGACCTTCGGAACAACCCGGACACCTACACCCTGGTGGATACCCGCTCCTTCGCGGAGTGGCTCACCGGCCACATCCCCGGGGCCGTCCACATCTCCTGGAAAAAGATGGTCGATAAAAACTCCCGCACCCCCATCTCCCCGGGGGCCATGAACGCCCTTCTTGCCAAGAAAAAAGTCCCCCTGGACAAACCCGTGGTCTACTACTGCACCGGCGGGATCCGCTCGGGCTGGGCCTGGTTGGCCCACACCATGGCAGGGCTCCCCACCGCCTTCAACCTTGAAGGGGGGTATGAAGAGTGGCACGCGACAGAGCATTAACCCGAATAGTCTGTAACATCCTGTAGGGTGTGCTTGCGCACCATGTGTTCGGAAATCCCATCTCTTTTGCCAGGTCTAAGCTGCGCGTAGGACACCCGTACATGGGTTTTCGTGGCCGTTCCGATTTATCGACGGTGCGCAAGCGCACCCTACCTCACATCCCCGACACCGTCGGCAACATGTCAAATCCACATAAGGGCACGCTTGCGCAACCCGCTTTCATCGTAGCAGACCTTGCCGCCGAAGGCCGCTTCAGGAGAGCTGAATCATTTCAATGCCGCCTCCGATAATCGCCAGCAATTCTTTTTGGCGCATGGTAGATCATGGCCAGACGACACAACCACGTGACCGATAAAAGGAAGAAGCCATGAATACCGTATTTGCGCCAGGGTGCGCGCTGGCCATTGAAAACCCCGGGGCGGCGGACCGCCTCTTGACCCTTCTGAATCAACACATGGGGCCCACCCAGCGGCTTGATACCTGTTGCAGGAATTCTCCGGAACTGCCCCCCGGCACCACCGTGATAAATGTCTGTGCGGGGTGCGACAAACGCTACAGGGAAAACTACCCGGACTGCACCACGATATCCCTTTGGGAGATTCTCGATAAAGAAGATTTCTGGACCTTCCCGGACCACAAAGGCGCATCCATGTCTGTGCTTGACCCATGCCCTGTGCGAACGGAGAACAGGGTCCATGGGGCCGTGCGCTCCCTGCTTGAAAAAATGAACATCCAGGTCAGGGAAGCCGACAAGACCAAAAACAAAAGCATCTGCTGCGGGGACAGTGCCTGGGGCGTGTTGCCAACAGAGAAAATCATAGAAAAAATGACCCAGAGAGCGGATCAGATGCCCGAAGAAGACGTGGTGGTCTACTGTGTATCGTGCATCAAATCCATACATAACGGGGGGAAGACCCCGCACCATCTGGTGAATTTGCTTTTCGGCCAGCCCACAGCCCCCGGCACATGCGATCCCGATCAGTGGCATGCTGAGTTGGAAGCTTATGTCCGATCACACTGACCAACACCCCAGGTCTACGGAGACTCCGTGGAGCCATAAGATATGGAGCGCCGCACTCCAGTGCGGCATAGCCACGGGACACGAAAAAAGCCGCACGGGAGTGCGGCGCTCCACCAGGCGCTATCGCCCGGCCCGGGGTACCACGACACGTAAGATTCAAAATAAAAGCAGAGTAAATGAACCCGGCTTTAGGGGGCAATGTCGCCTTAAAGCAGCGCCCCAGGTCTACGGAGACTCCGTGGAGCCATCAGTATTGAGGACGCCGCACTCCAGTGCGGCATAACCACGGGACACGAAAAAAGCCGCACGGGAGTGCGGCGCTCCACCAGGCGCTATCGCCCGGCCCGGGGTACCACGACACGTAAGATTCAAAATAAAAGCAGAGTAAATGAATCCGGCTTTAGGGGCAATGTCGCCTTAAAGCAGCGCCCCAGGTCTACGGAGACTCCGTGGAGGGCGTAGGATCTGGAGCGCCGCACTCCAGTGCGGCATAGCCACGGGGCATGAAAAAAGCCGCACGGGGGTGGAGCACTGCCATACAGGCGCTATCGCCCGGCCCGGGGTACCACGACACGTAAGATTCAAAATAAACAGAGTAAATGAATCCGGCTTTAGGGGGCAATGTCGTCTTAAAGCAGCGCCCAGGTCTACGGAGACTCCGTGGAACCATAAGATATGGAGCGCCGCACTCCAGTGCGGCATAGCCACGGGACACGAAAAAAGCCGCACGGGAGTGCGGCGCTCCACCAGGCGCTATCGCCCAGGCCCGGGTACCACGACACGTAAGATTAAATATAAAAGCAGAGTAATCAAACCGGCTTTAGGGGGCAATGCCGTTCCAGAGCGGCGCCCCAGGTCTACGGAGACTCCGTGGAACCATAAGATATGGAGCGCCGCACTCCAGTGCGGCATAGCCACGGGACACGAAAAAAGCCGCACGGGAGTGCGGCGCTCCACCAGGCGCTATCGCCCGGCCCGGCGTAACCATTGATATATCGCAGAACCACACAATAAAAAGGAAGTAAACTGCGACATATCGCGGATGCGATCCTCTCACGAAACAAGAGCCCCGCCAAACGGGCCTTTCGCCATATGGCATGCTTGCCTGATTTTTTCCTACGCCGCGCCACCGCACTGCGATGCCGACGGCAAGACCATCTCAATACACCCCACTTTAAGGAGAGACGGATGAAGAAGGTAGAACGCGTGTTGATTGTCGGGGCAGGAACCATGGGCCAGCAGATCGGGTACCAGTGCGCGGCGTGCGGCCTGGACGTGACCCTCTACGATACCAGCGAAGAGGCGCTGGCCAAGGCCCTCACCACCATGGAAAAAATTGGCAAAGCCATGGAGGCCGGGGGCCGGGTAAGCCCGGAAGCGGCCGGGGACGCCATGGCCCGCATCCGCACCACAACCGACCTTGCCGAGGCCGGAAAAGACGCGGACCTGGTGAGCGAGTCCGTGCCCGAAGACCCCAGGCTCAAAGCCTCGGTCTTTTCCTCCCTGCACGCCATCTGCCCGGAACACACCCTCTTCACCACCAACACCTCCACCCTGGTGCCCTCCATGATCGCCGAGCACACCGGGCGGCCCGACCGGTTCGTGGCCCTTCACTTCCACGACGTGCGCATCACCAACATCGTGGACATCATGCCCCACCCCGGCACCTCTGAGGAAACACTTGCGGCTGTCCGCGAGTTCGTCTTCCAGATTGAGCAATACCCCATCGAGCTCAAAAAAGAGCAGCACGGCTATGTGTTCAACACCATGCTCTCCCAGCTCTTCGGCTCCGCCCTTACCCTTGCCAGCCGCAAAGTGGCCTCCGTGGAAGACATCGACCGCGCCTGGATGGGCATCATGAAAACCGCGGTGGGCCCCTTCGGCATCATGGACTCCATCGGCCTTGAGACCATCTGGAAAGTGACGGATTACTGGGCCCAGGTTACCAAGGACCCGCAGAGCCAGAAAAACGGCGAATTCGTCAAAGCCTACGTGGACGCAGGAGACCTGGGCGTCAAAACCCAGAAAGGGTTCTACAGCTACCCGGACCCCGCCTTTATCAGTCCGGAGTTTATGAAGGGGATTAAATAAAATTCTCTTGTTTTGGCATGCCGCACTCCGGTGCGGCATGTGCCACGTCCCCCGAAAAAGCCGCACAGGAGTGCGGCGCTCCATCTTTCATCCCGCCCCACGCGATGCCCAAACACATAAAGCGTGGCATCTTCCGCTCCAGGCCATTACCCCAGCCCTTTGGAGCGCAGCACTCCGTGCGGCATACGCCACGCCTCCCCAAAAAAACCACCCACCGGCGTGCGGCGCCCTCACCCCTCTCCCATATATTTTTTTATTGCCTTTTGTATAATTTTTTATACAATACACCCATAAATCATGGCAAAAATCGAATTTATAGATTTTTTTATATTTCAAACCAATATAAAAACCCAGGAATCCCATGCAGAGCCCGGACACCCGACTGAGATCGTACATCCCCGTCGCCGACATGATCGCCAGCACGTTTGGAAAGCACTGCGAGGTGGTCATCCATGACCTCTCCATGCCCCAGAACTCGGTGATCTATGCCGTCAACAACCACGTCACCGGACGACAGGTGGGCCAGTCCTTTGACCACCTGATCAAGCAGGTGCTCCTTTCGAAGCAGTTCAAAGGGGACATGACCGCCAACTACAAAACCGCCACCGAGGACGGCCGGGAGATCAAATCCTCCACCGCCCTGATCCGGGACGCCACAGGAGAGGTCATCGGTGCCCTGTGCATCAACTACGACCTCTCGGCCATGGGGCCTCTCAAGGCCTTTCTCGACGACTTCCTGCCCGTGGAAGCAGAGCCCGAGGCCCCGGCATCGGCCCCCGTGGAGAACGTGGTGGAGATCGTGGACGACCTCATCGAAAAAATCATCGCCCAGGCAGACACAGCCGCCATGAAGAAAAAAGAAAAAATCCGGCTCATCGCCTTCATGGAGAGCAAAGGCATTTTCCTCATCAAAGGAGCCATGGACAAGGTGGCGGCCCGGCTGGGCATCTCCAAGGTCACGGTCTACAGCTACTTAGATGAAATCAAAAAAAACAAGGCAAGGTAACCCCATGGACACCATCACCACAGACAACGCCCTGAAACCGGCCGGTCACTACAGCCAGGCCATCGTCCACAACGGCATGATCTACACCTCCGGGCAGCTGGCCTTTGATGCCGAGACCGGAGAAAAAAGAAAAGCAACCATTGAAGAGGAGACCCTCCAGGTCCTCACCAACCTGGAGCTGGTTCTCAAAGAAGCGGGCAGCAGCAAGGACAAGGTTCTCAAAACCACCCTCTACATCTCGGACATCGCCCTGTGGGACCAGGTGAACCGCGTTTACGCCGAGTTCTTCGGCGACCACAAGCCCGCCCGCTCCGTGGTGCCAACCCACGGTGAGCTGCACTTCGGGTTCCATGTGGAGCTGGAGGCGGTGGCCGCTCTTTAGCAAACAAATCGCTCTGGTTCTTCTTGGCTATGGTTTGGCACGCAACCTATAAAAAACCGGGAAAAATCCACCGAAACGGAGCGCCGCACTCCGGTGCGGCATTTTAGTCCGTCATTACCCGTGCCGCACCGGAGTGCGGCGCTCCAAACCACCCTTGCCGCCCAAGGCAGCGTTACTCAACACCGAGGGGCAGAGGCAAACCCTGAGACCGGATATCTTTCGTTCCCAGGCTCCGCCTGGGAATGATGCATGGAGGCCCTGCCTCCACAAAACGAGTAAAACGCTTAAAACGTTAAACAAACAGGCTTTTGCTCTGACGTTCGAGGCTCCTGCGAGACTTAAACCAGGAAAATTTTTTGCGGAGCTTTTTTTCAAAAAAGCGACCCGCCGGAGGCATAAAACAACCCTCACCGAGGACACAGCATGGCACGATACATCGATCCCAAAACCAGCGAGACCTTTGCATAACAACCGCCTGGAGAGCCCCTTCGGGTGGTCCCCTGATGCTCACCGAACTTCCCGGCATCACGCGCGAACAGATCGACACCTCGGTTCGCTCCATCTGGCGATACCGGGCAGCCTTTCCCTTTGAGGTCAAAAAGCCCATCACCATGGGTGAAGGGTGCACCCCCCTCGTCACCAAAACATTCGGCGGGGCGTCCTGCTCATTCAAGCTGGAGTGGTTCGCACCCACGGGCTCCTTCAAGGATCGCGGCACCTCGGTGATGCTCTCCATGCTCAAGGCCCAGGGCATCACCTCGGTGCTGGAAGACAGCTCCGGCAACGGGGGCTGCTCCGTTGCCGGGTACGGGGCCGCAGGGGGACTCTCCACCTGCATCTGCGTGCCCGAATCCACCTCCCCGTCCAAGATCGCCCAGGTGCGGGCCTACGGCGCCGAGGTGGTGCTGGTCCCCGGCCCCAGGGAGGCCACCGAAGCAGCGGCCATCGAAAAATCCGCCGAGATCTTCTACGCCAGCCACAACTGGCACCCCTTCTTCCTCCAGGGCACCAAGACCCTGGGCTACGAAATCTGGGAAGATTTTGGCTATGACTTGCCGGACAACATCGTCATCCCCGGCGGGGCCGGAAGCAACGTCCTGGGATGCTATATCGCCTTTAAAGAGCTCATGGCCGCAGGGGAGATCAAAAAGATGCCCCGGATTTTTCTCTCCCAGCCCGCCCACTGCGCCCCGGTGCACGCCAGCTTCCAGGCCGGTGCCGAGGAGTACGTGGAGACCGACTTTGCCCCCACCGTAGCCGAGGGTACGGCCATCAAGCGCCCTATCCGTATGAAGCAGATCCTGGCGGCCCTGCGGGAAAGCAACGGCGGCACCGTGGCCATCCCCGAAGAGGAGATCATCAAAACAAGCCTCGCACTTGCCCGCACCGGCCTCTACACCGAGCCCACCAGCGCCCACGCGGCAGCGGCCTTTACCCGGCTCCTGGAAACGGGAACCATCAAAGCAGACGAAAAGACCGTGGTGATCTTGACGGGCACGGGCATCAAGACCACGCCGTTTTATGAGGCGCAGATGGCTTCGGAATAAAAAAAGCGCCTCCGGCGGCCAGGGGATGATCCCCTGGACCCCAGGTTTGCAAATGCTACGGGGCTAAAGCCCCTCCTCATTTGCGGACGGGCTGCGCCCGTAAAGCTTGTTTGCTTCGCTCCCAGGCTCTGCCTGGGAGTGTCCCGGCGCCCGAGAAGAGCTGCCTTGCCTGAAGGTAAAAGCGAACGCGGGATGACACACCGCAGGCTCAGGCGACATCTACATGGAGGCAGAGCCTCCGAGGCGTTCCAGGCGGAGCCTGGGAACGAAACAATGGTTAGAAACACGGGTCACATGGAGACAAAACCAATGCATCTGACGACACTGGAAACCCCTTGCCTGGTCCTGGACAAGGCCAAGCTGCAGAAAAACATCCGAAATCTAAGCGCGCGCATGAAGGCCCTGGGGGTGAACCTGAGGCCCCACGGCAAGACAGCCAAGAACATTGATGTCATGACCATGGCCCTGGAAGGGCAGGAAGGAGGCATCACGGTCTCCACCCTGAAAGAGGCGGAATACTATTTCGAAAAGGGCATCACGGACATCGTGTACGCCGTTGGCATTGCCCCAGTGAAGCTGCCCCGGATCTTTCGCCTCATGGACAAAGGGGCGGAGATCACCGTGCTCCTGGATTCTGCCGAGCAGGTGCGGTTCGTGGCCGAGGCTGCCGCTGAGCACGGGGTGACGGTTCCGGCCCTCATCGAGCTGGATTGCGACGGGCACCGGTCCGGCATCACACTGGAAGGGGACGATCTTATTGCCATCGGCACCCTGCTCCATAACGAGCACGGGGTCTCCCTCAAAGGCGTGCTCACCCACGCAGGGGAGTCTTACCAGTGCCGCTCCACCGAGGCGATCCGCGCCATGGCAGAGCAGGAGCGAGCCATGGCCGTGGCCTGTGCCGAAGCCCTGCGAGCATCCGGTCTCCCCTGCCCTGTTGTGAGCGTGGGTTCCACCCCCACCTCCAACTTTGCCGAAGACCTCACAGGCGTCACCGAGGTGAGGGCCGGGGTCTACATGTTCTATGATCTTGTGATGGCGGGTCTCGGGGTGTGCAAGGAAGAGGATATTGCCGTCTCGGTCCTGGCCTCGGTCATCGGCCACCAGAAGCGAAAGGGCTGGGTCATCACCGACGCGGGCTGGATGGCCATGTCCCGGGACAGGGGCACGGCAGCCCAAGCCCTGGACCAGGGCTACGGAAGGGTCTGCGGTGTGGACGGAGCCCCCTTAAGCGACCTCATCGT
The DNA here is from genome assembly GCF_056829965.1 of Desulfoluna sp. CYM3A. Classification (NCBI taxonomy): domain Bacteria; kingdom Pseudomonadati; phylum Thermodesulfobacteriota; class Desulfobacteria; order Desulfobacterales; family Desulfolunaceae; genus Desulfoluna; species Desulfoluna sp. CYM3A. The sequence continues at coordinate 5,876,825 of NZ_CP186556.1, read as the reverse complement.
CTCCGGTGCCAACCAGGAGCACGGCATCGTCTCCCACAGAGAAGACAGAGAGATCCCCTGGGCATCCTGCGGCATCGGGTCCATGGTCCGCATCCTGCCCAACCACGCCTGCGCCACAGGGGCCATGTACGACCGCTACCATGTGGTGGATGAAACCGGAGAGGTCGTGGACACCTGGCACCGCGTCAACGGGTGGTAGGAAATGAATGGGTTCGCCCTGTTTTTCCCTGTTCTTTTGGTAACATTTCGTGTATTTCGTCTGCTCTATGGATAATCCGTACAAACCCAGGTGCCGTTGCGAAATCGGCACCCCACACATAAAGGACGACAAACCATGACCGAACTCATCGCCATCAGACAAGAGCCCATCGAACTCTTCAAAGTCATCAAACTCGCCAACTGGGTCGCGGCCGGGGGCGAAGCAAAATTCGTCATCTCCGAAGGGCTGGTGGAACTCAACGGCCAGGTGGAAACCCGCAAGGCCAAGAAAGTCTACAACAACGACGTGGTTACCTTTCAGGGGATGTCCTTGAAGGTGGTTGTCGTGGAGAGCCAGGAAGAGTAAACAGCGGAGCATCGCAGTCAAGGTTGGATAGCATGATAAGCAGGGCAACAGTTGCGCAAGCCGCCCGGGAGGGCGTCGCCAAGGGATGGTTCGGGTTTCTCTGGATGATGAAGATCCTCGTCCCCATCTCCTTTTTTACCCTGGTGCTGGACTACACCGGCATCATCACAAAGCTCGATTTTATCCTCTCCCCGGTGATGGGGTTTCTCTCACTGCCCCCGGTGGCGGCCCTGCCCCTGATCATTGGCCTGCTCACCGGCATCTACGGGGCTGTTGCCGCCATGCTCGTACTGCCCATGGCCCCGGAACACATGACCCTGGTGGCCATATTCCTCCTCGTCAGCCACAACCTGATCCAGGAGAGCGCCATCCAGGGACAGGCCGGTCTTAACCCGGTGAAAGCCACCCTCCTGCGCCTCACCACCTCGATCATCACCGTGGCCATCTGCGCCCTGGTGCTGAACCCGCCGGATGTTGTGCCTGCAGGCGCAGGCCTTGCCGCAGCTTCCAAAGGGGCCTTTGCCCCCCTTGCCAGGGCGTGGGCCATTGCAACCGCCGCCCTGGCCGCCAAGATCCTGGCCATTATCATGACCATCATGGTGGCCCTCCAGATCATGAAGGCCGGAGGGGCCATCCCCGTGATCCTGCGCCCCCTGGGGCCCTTTATGTCCGTCATGGGCGTGGACAGGAAAATGGGCATCCTCTGGCTCACCGCCACCCTCTTCGGCCTCTCCTACGGGGCCGCCGTCATCGTGGAAGAGACCAAGGAGAACGCCTTCACCGACCAAACGGCCACCCAGCTCCACCTCTCCATCGGCATCAACCACGCCATGATCGAAGACCCCGCCCTCTTTCTTCCCCTGGGCATAGGCGCGTTCTGGCTCTGGGTCCCCAGGCTCATCGCCGCCATCACCGCTGTGCAGCTCCTGAACCTGTGGCACCGCATCCGGTCACCCCGCACCAGGGAAGCCAAGGCAGCTTAGGCAAACGCCGGCGTCCATGGTTCCCCCGGACATGATGGGCACGGCGCCAAGACCGTCCCCATCCCAACGGATTCGGCTTGGCCTTTGCCCATCCTACGCACCTTCGGCATATCCACCACGGTCGCCCTGTGACATCCGTAGGATGGGCAAAGCGGAGCGTGCCCATCTTTGCACCATGAACCCGCACCACCCAAAAGCCATAACATATTGGGTCCCACGCACAACATCCCCAGCACGGGCATCTTCACCACACGCGATGGGCACGGCGCCAAGAGCGTCGCCATGCCAACGGGCTCGGCTTGGCCTTTGCCCTCCTTACGCGCCTCGGCATATCCACCACGGTCGCCCTGTGACATCCGTAGGATGGGCAAAGCGAAGCGTGCCCATCTTTGCATCATGAACCCGCACCACCCCAAAGCCATAACATCCCGACATGGGCACCGTCACCACACGCGATGGGCACGGCGCCAAGAGCGTCGCCATGCCAACGGGTTCGGCCTTGCCTTTGCCCATCCTACGCACCTTCGGCATATCCACCACGGTCGCCCTGTGACATCCGTAGGATGGGCAAAGCGGAGCGTGCCTGCTTGCTCGGTGAACCCGCACCACCCAAAAGCCATAACATCCCGACATGGGCACCGTCACTACACGCGATGGGCACGGCACCAAGAACGTCGCCATGCCAACGGCTACGGCCTTGCCTTTGCCCATCCTACGCACCTTCGGCATATCCACCACGGTCGCCCTGTGACATCCGTAGGATGGGCAAAGCGGAGCGTGCCCATCTTTATTTCATATGCGATGGGCACGGCGCCAAAACCGCCGCCATGCCAACGGTTACGGCCTTGCCTTTGCCCATCCTACGCATCCTCGGCTTATCGCCACAGGTCGCTTTAATCAGCCGATTTCAACCCCATCATCTTCCTGGCCGCGACCAGACGCTCTGGCAGGTGCTCGTCTTCCAGTTCGTCCACCAGCTCAGAGAGGACTTCGGGGATGTCGATGTGCTGGGGGCATTTATCCAGGCACTCCCCGCACTGGACGCACTGGGACGCGTAACCTGTGCCACCGGGCCTCAGGACGCCGCCGAGGCGAAGGGCGTAGAGAAACTTTCCTTCCTCTTTCTTTCCGAACAGGTGCACCTTGTTGAACACTTCAAAGGCCGCAGGGATCATGACCCCGACCGGGCAGGGCATGCAGTACCCGCAGCCGGTGCAGCCCACGCGCATGATCTCATGGTAGGTGTCGGCCACCCGGTTCACCAGCTCACACTCTTCGGGGGTCAGGGAACCGGGCAGGGCGATCTCTGCGATGGCAAGATTCTCCTTGATGTGGGCTTCGTCGTTCATGCCCGAAAGGACTACCGTCACCTCGGGGCGGTTCCAGACCCACTGCAGGGCCCAGGCCACGGGCGTGCGGGAGACCGGCGCCTCGTCCCAGATCTTTTGGATGGCCGGAGGCGCCTCGGGGGCCCCTAAGTTCCCGCCCCGCAAGGGCTCCATGATGATCACGCCCAGGTTCTTTGCGGCCGCGTATTCCAGACCTTCGGTGCCGGCCTGGTTCTCCTGGTCCAGAAAATTGTACTGGATCTGGCAAAAGGTCCAGGGGTAGGCGTCCACAATGCGTTTGAAATCCTCCACGCTGCCGTGGAAGGAGAACCCTGCGTTCTTGATTCTGCCATCGGCAAGGGCCGTATCCATGAAATCGATAACACCCAGGCTCTCCAGCTTATCCCAGCTTTTGCCGTCCAGGGCATGGAGCAGATAATAATCGATGCAATCCACCCCGAGCTTGTCCAGCTGGGTGTTCAGGTACGTGTCCATCTCCCCGCGGTTATTGACCAGCCAGGAGGGCAGCTTGGTGGCGACCTTCACCTTGTCCCGGTAGCCGTCTTTCAGGGCACGGCCCAGGATGGTCTCGCTCTGGCCGCCGTGGTAAGGCCAGGCCGTATCCAGATAGTTGACGCCGCTGTCCACGGCAGACCGGATCTGCCGGATGGCCCGGTCCTCATCCACCTGGCCCTCTTCGGTCATGGGCAGGCGCATGGCCCCGAACCCCAGGGCGGACAGCCTGTCGCCCGTTTGCGGAACATGCCTGTACTGCATGGTTTCTCTCCTTTATCGTCGGTATGGTGTGGGATATCGTTTGCCGGATTTTCGCTTGTGGGAAAGTATCCCGTTAAATGTGACGTCAGTCAACCGGGCCCTGTTGGCTTTTTCCCGTGCCCCGCAGTCTGCGTGCTCTTTTCCTCAAGAATTCAAAAGCTCGAACAGCCAGGAAAAACATGGTGCCCTGATGAGACGTCGGGTGGGCCAGCTCCCTGAAAGGGTGCCGTTCTACTTTAGGGCATAGCCAACGTGTCCTAAAAAAACGGGGCGAATTGGCATCACGCCAACCGCCCCGTTTTTGCAGGAGATTTATCTTCCCAAAGGGTGTTCAAGCCTTCAGGCGTCAACAACCGGCAAGAAAGCCGCTTGAATCACAGGTACGATGAAAAGGCAAAAACCGGCCCTGCATGGTTTGGCATCAATCCTCCATATCCATGGACACCGCCGCCTTTTCGGCACCAGCCCCTTTGCCGCGCCTGAGTGTGTTGAGCGCCGCCTCACTCACACGCTGGCTGAGGACATAAAATACCGGCACAAAGAAAATCAGGAGGATGGTCGCCGAAACCATTCCGCTGAATGTTGCCGTCCCCAGGGCCTGGCGGCTTTTCCTCCAGCCCGGAGGCGATAAGCAAGGGGACGAACCCCATGATCATGGCAAGGGCCGTCATCAAAATGGGACGAAACCGGATGGTGGCGGCTTTCATGGCCGCCTCTGTGATGCTATCGCCTTCATCCCTGGAGGCCTTGGCAAACTCCGTGATAAGAATGGCCGTCTTGCACGCCAGGGCCACGAGAAGCACCAGGCCGATCTGGGTGTAGACGTTGATGTCCAGCCCCCTTAGGAAAACGGCGTCCACACAGGAGCGCCAGGGGCACGGCAAGGATCACCGACAGGGGCAGCGTCCAGCTCTCATATTGGGCGCAGAGCACCAGGTAAACGCAGAGGATGGCCATGAACAGGGCCACCAGGGTTTTGCCCCGTGAAATTTTCTCCTGGTAGGACATGTTGGTCCACTCATACCCCATCCCCGGGGAGAGGGTTTTGCCTGCCAGCTCCTCCATGATGTCCATCACCTCACCGGAACTGACGCCGGCCGCCCCTGCCCCGTGAGAAGGGCCGACGGGTAGAGGTTGTAGCGGCTGATGATCTGGGGCCCGAAGCTCTCCTTCACATGGGCGAGGGTCCCCAGGGGAACCATCTTGCCATCGGCATTTCTCACCTTCAGGCTCGACACCTGCTCAGGGGTCTCCCGGTAGCGGGCATCGGCCTGGACCCGAACCTGGTATGTCTTGCCAAAGAGGTTAATATCGTTGATGTAGACCGAACCCAGGTTGGCCTGCAGCGTGGCATACACATCGCTCAGGGAGACCCCCAGGGTTTTGGCCTTGGTGCGGTCCACCTCCACCTCAAGCTGGGGCACATTGGCCCGAAAGGTCGAAAACGCACGGGCCAGCCTCGGGTCCTGGGCTGCGGCCATCATCAGGTTGGTGGTCTCGCGCTGGAGTGCATCAAGCCCCAGGCTCCTGCTGGTCCTGAACCTGCATGTTGAAGCCGCCGGCGTTGCCCATGCCGAGAAAATAGCCAGAGGGGAAAGGCAAAAACAAAGGCATCCTGAATCGGTGCCACCGCACGTCGCACCTCAGCCAGCACCTCGTCCACCGTCACCTTGGAATGAGCCCGCTCCTCCCAGGGGTCCAGGACAATCCAGAACGCGTTGGAGGCGTGAGAGGTGCTGTCCATGATGGAAAACCCTGCAATGGAGAGATGGTGATGGATACCGGGAATCGTGGAAAGCTTCTTGTTGATAACATCCACCACCTCTTTGGTGCGCTCCATGGACGCGGCATCCGGAAGCTGGACGCCCATGAGGGCCCACCCCTGGTCTTCGTTGGGAACAAACCCCTTGGGCAGGGTCACGAACCCGTAGCTTGCCACCATGGGTGATGCCCGCAAACACAAGCACCATCACCATGCCGCGGCGTAAAAGCATCGCCACGACCCGGCCGTAAGCCCCCTGGACCTTGTCGAAGAACCTGTTGAAGCCCCGGGCAAAGAGATTGGACCCGGAGGATTTTGTCGGGCGCAACAGAAGCGCGGAAAGTGCAGGGCTCAGGGTCAGGGCGTTGATGGCCGAAAACACCGTCGCAACGGTAATGGTGATGGCAAACTGGCGGTAGAGCTGCCCCGTGGCCCCGCCCATAAAGGCCGTGGGGACAAAAACCGATGCCAGCACCAGGGTGGTTACCACAATGGGCCCGGTCACTTCCTTCATGGCAAGAATGGCCGCTTCCCTGGGGGGGACCCCTGTTTCATCGAGGTGACGCACCACGTCTTCCACCACCACGATGGCGTCGTCCACCACGATACCGATGGCAAGGACGATGCCGAAGAGGGACAGCATGTTGATACTGATCCATGGCGTACATCACGGCAAAGGTCCCGATGAGAGAGACCGGAATGGATGCCATGGGAATAAGAATTGCCCGCCAGTTCTGTAGAAACACAACGATTACCAGAATAACGAGGGCCACGGTGATCAGAAGGGTTTCGAGGACCTCGTCAATGGACTCATCCACAAAGGTCGTGGCATCAAAGGTAACAATGTGCGCCATCCCTTCGGGGAAGTCCTTTGAGAGCTCATCCATGAGCCCGCGGACCTCATCGGCAGCCGCCGGGCATTGGCCCCCGGCTGAAGAGTCAATCCGATGGCTGCGCTGGGGTAGCCGTCGAGGTTGGTGAACATCACGTAGTTCTGCCCGCCGAGTTCCACGCGACCGATGTCCTTCAAGCGCACCAGGCGCCCGCCGGGGAGGGTCTTGATGACGATGTCTTCAAACTCGGAAGGGTCATCCAGACGGCCTTGAACGGTGAGTGTGTATTGATGTGACACATCCCTGTCCGCAGGAAGCTGGCCAAGCTGGCCCGCGGCCACCTGCACGTTCTGTTCCCGGACCGCGGCCAGCACATCCGTGGTGGTCAGCCCCCGTGCGTCCATCAACTCGGAATCGAGCCAGATGCGCATGGCGTAGTCACCGACATCGTAGGTGCTGACATCCCCCATCCCCTCGACTCGCTTGAGCTTATCCACAAGATGAATCGAGGCATAGTTGCTCAAATAAAAAGCATCATACCGGTTATCGGGGGAGACAGGGCGATGGACGCAAAGATGTTTGCCCCCCGTTTTTTCACGGAAAGGCCCATGCGCTGGACCTCCTCGGGCAACTGGGACTCCACCTGCGCCACCCGGTTCTGGACGAGCACCGAGGCCACGTCCATATCGGTCCCCCCCTCAAAGCTGATGTCGAGGGAATACTCTCCGTTGTTGGTGCTGGTGGACGACATGTAAAGCATGCCATCCACACCGTTGACCTGGTTTTCAATGGGCTGGGCAACGGTTTCGGCGATGACCTTTGCGCTGGCACCGGGATAGGTCGCCGACACCTGAACCCGCGGCGGCGCGATTTCCGGGTACTGTTCAACGGGAAGCAGCTTGGCGGTGATAACCCCCATCAACATGATCACGATGGACACCACCGTGGCGAAAATGGGGCGATCAATAAAAAAACGGCTAAACGCTGGGTATTATCTCCTAAACAGACGGGGTTTCGGCTTTTGTCCGTACCGAAGCGGTTTCATTCTCTTCCATGGGGGTAACGGGCAAGCCTTTCCTGGCCCTCTGGTTCCCATTGATGATAATGCGGTCATCCCCGCCGATTCCGCTGGTGACCACCCGCATGCCGTCCACCAGCCCCCCAAGGTAACCTTCGGTGCACCACCGTGTTGGTGTTGTCGGCAACCAGCAGAAAGTCTCCGCCCTGGTCCCTTCCAGGGCCGTGTCGGGAACAAGCAGGGCCATGCGGGCGCCCCCCACGGGAACCGCAATGCGCGCGAAAAGGCCGGGAAGAAGTGTGCCGTCCCTGTTGTCGAAAACGGCCCGCACCCTGAGTGTGCCGGTCTCGCCGTCCACATGGGTCCCGACATAATCGATGGTTCCGGTCACCCCGGGGGTGTCGTTGCCGGAAAGCGAGAGCGTCACAGGGGCTCCTTTGGTAATCGGAGAGGCCGTGTCCCCAAGCTGGCGATACCGAATCACCTCTTTTTCGCTCACCATAAAATGGGCATACACCTGGTCATCGTTCACAATGGTGGCAAGCTCCGTTCGCTCACCTGCGCCCACAAGGTTGCCCAGATCCACCAGGTTCCGTCCGATGTGCCCGCTGATGGGAGCCGTGGATCGGGGTCTGCAGGACAAGCTCAAGCTCAGCCCGGTTCACCGTGGCCTTTGCAGCCGCCACCGCCGCCTGTGCCGTGGAGAGGGTCGCCTGAGCTTCCCTCACCGCCACTTCACTGACCGCCCTGTTTTTAAAGGCCAGCTCACGCCGCTGGCAGGTGGTCTCGGCCAGCTTCAGCTCTGCTTTTCGGATCACAAGGGCTGCCCTGGCCTCTTCCAGGCGCGCCCGATACGGATCATCATCAATGGAAAAAAGGAGATCCCCTTTTTTGACGCGTGCCCCCGGGACAGAAAATGCATCGTGTCCAGGGTACCCTCCACACGGGCCCGTATGGTCACAAAGGCCAGGGCCTCTGTGGAGCCCGTAAATGAATCGTAATGGGTGACCTGCTGTTGAAGCGGCTTGCTCACGGTCACAGACGGGGGAGCCGGGGCCGGCAGGGATGCCAGTGGCCTGCTCCCGGGAGCAGCCGACAAAGCCCGACATCGAGGCTGCCAGAATAATGAAAATGGGTAATGTATGACGAAAACGTGTGGTCATTTTTTTCTCCTTATGTTGCCTCCGGCGGGCAGGGGATGATCCCCTGCACCCCATAAGGCGAAGGCATAATGGGTGACAATCTGTAAAAGCTGTCGGGCATTCGCGTGAAGTGTGAAACGTGGCAACCTCCTTTGGGTATAGGCCGGTTTCACTAGTCGCGTTTCGATTCGATGAAGACAGCGTTGCCTTACCGGTAGATGCGTGTGACACCAGACGCATACACCAACGGCTCTTGTGTCGGGCGAAGCCCAAACGAAGGCTTTTACGGCTTTTCCCGAGAAACGAGGGGGACATCGCAAAGGCAATCAGCTTTCGAGGTTTTTCGTGACAGTGGCTTTGCCACCCGCGCCGCCCGAGGCAGGCTTTGAGGGCTGCCAGTCCTCCACCGAGCGCCTTGTACAACCGCACAAAATTGGCGGCGCTATCGCCTCGCGCGGCGGCCAGTTGATTTTCAAAGTTAAACTGATCGCGCTGAGCATCCAGCACGGGCTGAAAGTCCAAGACGGCCCTGGGTGTAGAGATCAGGTGGAGGCCGCCGAACGGCGGGCTGCCGCCACCGAGCGCTCCAGGGCCGCCAGACGGACCCGGTCTTCCACATAGGCTTTCAGGGTGTTTTCCACTTCCCGAAGGCCATTTAGAACGGTCTGCTCATAGGTAAAAAGGGCTTGCCTGGTGACGGCGTCCTGGGCTTTGACTAAGTTTTTGAGGCGCCCTCCGGAAAAGATATTCCACCGCAGAGAGGGCCCGAAGGAGAAGGCCCGGCTGGCCGCATCAAACAGATCTGCGGAGTCCACGGATTCAAACCCGAAGGAACCGGTCAGTGAAAAACTGGGGTAAAGGGCAGCCGTGGCAACGCCGATGCGGGCGGTTTCGGCGGCCAGCCGACGCTCCGCCCTTCGGATATCCGGCCGTTGCCGCAAGAGGTCGGCGGGAACCCCCACGGTGACCCTCGCCGGGGCAACGGGATGGGCTTGGACGCCATGAGTTCCTCATGGAGGGATCCTGGGGCTTTGCCCAGCAAAACGGCCAAGTTGTTCACACCCTGGGAGATGGCAATGCGAAGCGGTGGGACCTCGACTCAGCCCTTGCCAGGAGGCTTGTTGCCTGAGCAAGATCAAGGTTGGTGGCCAAGCCGTGGGCCAACCGCGATTCGGTGAGGGCCAGGACCTCTTCCTGTGAGGTGATGTTGGCCTCTGCAGCGGCCAGGCGGGCCTGGGCGGTGCGCACATCAAGGTAAGTGATGGCCACCTGGGCGTAGAGGGTAATCATCACATCGGTGCGGTCCTCTTCGCTGGCCTGGTACTCTGCTTCGGCAGCCTCAACGGACCGCCTGATGCGCCCGAAAAGGTCGAGCTCCCCCAGCTGGCCCCGATGGCCGGAGCGTAAAGGGTGTCTGTGCTGCCGGTTCCGCCGACGTTTTCGCTCTTGCGACTCCTGGTGACGCCCACCGAGGCATCCACCGTCGGGAGGCGATCCCCACGGACCACGCCAAGGCGCGCACGCGTCTCTTCCACCCGGGCCATGGCGGTGAGAAGATCCCGGTTGTTCTCCGCCGCCTCTTTGATGTACCGGGAAAGCAAGGGGTCTTGAAAAAGGGTCCACCACTGCTCAACCTGGCTCCTGCCGGGCAGAACAGCAGGGTCCGGGGGTTCATGCCAGCTGGCCCCCACCTCCATCTGGGGGGCCCTTGTAGTCCGGCCCCACCGTGGCGCACCCCGCCAAAAGAGCAAGGGCGAGCACCGGCAGGAGCTGCCGCCATGGGATAGGCCTGGGTAAACGAAAGATCATGATACGGTTCTCCATAGTTGCAGGGTAAGACCCCCATCGTTCAAACATCGATCGAATATTCATTCGATTTTATAGATTGAATATTCATTCGACAGCAAGACAAAAAAAGTCCCCGCACAAGCGGGGAACACTCTAATTTATACGCGACCTTTCCTCACGGACAGGACGCGACACGCCTCCGGGCACTGAGCGGGTCAGGGCGACATCATGCCCCTACCTGCGAATGGCCTCCCAGAGGGCTTCGATGATTCGATCCACCAGCTCATCGGAGAGTTCTATAAAACCAACGCTTTGCTTCTCGGCAAGGGGTGTTCGCCACATCGCTTATAAGGGTCCCGATGACATCATCCGGAAAATCTTTGATGATCATCTCGTCCCTGGCCCTTTGGACGATATCGATGAGAGGGGCGTTAGAGACGCACCTCCTCCTCCTGCATTTCAGACGTATAATAGGGGGAGGTGTAGAACTGCTGCACGAAACAGGTTTCCATGGGATGTCTCAGGCTGTATCGAAAACACGACTCGCAGATGGACTTCATCTGGGCACTCAGGGGCTGTAAGATATCAAGCTCCTGATAGATCGCAGCCACAGCCTTCTCTTTTAATAAACGATACAGCTCCAGAATCAGCTCATCCTTTCCGCCTTTGAAATAATGATAAATGATTCCGGTGCTGACGCCGGCCTCCTTGGCCACCTTGGACATGGCCGTTCCGTGGAAACCGTTTTCAACAATGAGGCGAAGGGTCGTCTCAAAAATTGCATGTCGTTTATCGTCGATATGATCCATAGGGTCCTTCTCAATCCCGAACTGAGATTGAACGTTCGTTCGGTGCGTATAATGGGCAAAATCAATGCCGATGTCAAGACAAAATAGCGTTCCAACATCGCTGCACAGAGCCAGCGGGACGAACCGTCAGCCCAACAGTCCTCAATCATTTGAATGCATTGGCCCACCAATCGTTCTAATCTTCACATATGTGCCTTTTTGAAACTCCGTTAAAAAACGCCCCGCCGGGGACACCCCGGCCCTATATCAACGTATCCCGATCTCTAACGCCCACCAGATACAAAATACTGTCGAGGCCAAGGGTGGAGATGGACTGGCGGGCGCCCTGTTTCACCACGGGTTTGGCGTGGAAGGCGATGCCGAGGCCTGCCAGGTTGAGCATGGGCAGATCGTTGGCCCCGTCACCCACGGCAATGACCTGCTGGAGGTTGATCTCCTCTTTTTTGGCGAGCATCTGGAGGAGCTCGGCCTTTTTGGCGGCGTCCACGATGTCCCCCACCACCTTGCCGGTGAGTTTGCCGTCCTTGATCTCCAGCTCGTTGGCGTAGACGTAGTCCACGCCCAGCTTTTTCTGGAGGATCCGGCCGAAATAGGTAAAGCCCCCTGAAAGGATGGCGGTTTTGTAGCCGAACTGGCGGAGGTTGGCGATGAGGCGCTCAGCCCCGTCGGTCATGGGGATTCGCTCGGCCACTTTCTGCATGCTCTCTTCTGAGAGCCCTTCCAGGAGCCCGAGCCTGCGCCGCAAGCTCTCCTTGAAATCGATTTCGCCCCGCATGGCCGATTCGGTGATGGCGGCCACCTTCTCCCCTACCCCGGCTTCGGCGGCCAATTCGTCGATGACCTCGGCCTGGATGAGGGTGGAATCCATGTCAAAGGCCACCATGCGGCGATTTCGCCTGTAGGGGGTCTCCTCCTGCAGGGCGATGTCGATGCCCAGGCGAGAGGTGATCTCCAGGAATTTTTTGCGGATTCCCTCCAGCTCGTCGGGGGTGCCGCGCAGGGAGAGTTCGATGCAGACCGGCTTTTCGGTCTTCTCCACGTCGGTCAGGGGCATGCGGCCGGACAAGCGGGTCACGCCGTTGATGTTGAGCCCGCTCTCGGCCAGGACCCGGGTCACCTCGGCCATGTGCACGGCCGTGACCTTGCGGCCCAGAAGGGTCACGATGTACCGCTTCTTGCCGGAGGCCGCCACCCAGTCCCGGTATCGGGCATCGGAGATGGGCCGAAATTTTACGTTGATGTCCAGATCGTGGGCCGCAAAAAGCACCTCTTTGACGATGGGTGCCGCCTCATGCTTGACAGGAATCCGAATGAGAATACCCAATGAGAGATTATCGTGGATCACGGTCTGGCCCATGTCCAGGATCTCCACATCGTATTCAGCCAGAATACCTGTCATTTGTGCGGCAAGGCCGGGCTTGTCCTGGCCGTAGATATGGATCATGATCAATTCGTGCATGCTGGGCTCCGATGGGGATGATACGTCACGGGTTGTTTGGATGAAATTATTGTCTCAGACGGCGCATTATATAGCATTCCTGAGAGGGTATGAAAAGGTGCGATGCGTCCTAATTTAAAGTCTCTGGATCAGGTAAACATAGGCGGGAAGCCCGCTTGCTTCCTTGATCTCGTGGAACATGGGCAGCACCTCTTCGCGGCGCTGGGTCTCCACCAGGGGCGAAAGATAGACGCAGCCCTTGGCCCCCTCTTCCCGGGAAACCGACCCCAGAAGCGCCATGATGGATGCGTGATGGGCTTCGGAAAAGGTGGTGCCCAGAAGAAAATTGGCGGTGACGTTCACCGACGGGTAGCGGGCGTTCACCGCCACCATTTTGTGCAGGGCCTCGGTGACCATGGCCGCGGTAATGGGCTTGCCGAGCATCTTCAGGGTGTCGTCGTCCGCGGATTCCAGGCCCAGGTTGATGTAAACGGTGCAGGGCAACGCCTCAAGGGCCTTGAAGGTCTCGTCCCCGGCCTTGGAAAACGAGGCGCAGCTCCCAAAGAGAAACACCGAGGGGGGCGCCCCTTTGGATACCCCGAAGCCAAAGGCCTCACAGGCGGTCTGCGCAGCATGGGCCACCCGCTCTCCACCCGCGGCCAGGGCGTCGTGATCCCCCAGGAACAGGGCGTTAAAGTTTTGGAGGCTTGAGCCGTAGTACCCCTTCAGGGCCTCGATCTGGGCGGCGATCTCCTCGTCGCTCCTGGGGGCAAAGGGAGCCCGGGATTTCACCGAGCAGAAGCGGCACTTGTAGAGGCAGCCGTCGGCGATGTTCAGGGGGATCACCTCGTAATCCACATGGCGGGTGTCCGGGGGCAAAACGCTCACCCGGCCGCCGATGATGCGGTGCAGGTCTTCGGCCCGCCGGATCAGGGCCGAGTCGTCGTTGGCTTCGATGACCAGCTCCACAAAGGCGCGCATCTCAGGGGCCAGTCCCTCAAGTGAGGTGGTGCAGAGGGTCCCGTAGACCTGGGACCAGGCGGAAAAAGCCCGGGCAATGCCCGGCTCCGTGTACGGGGTCATCTCCCGGATGGCGTTGCTCTCATAGGAGAGGCAGGGCAGGTAGTCCTCCCCCACCCAGTCCTTCACCCGGCCCTGGCCCCTGTCCAGACCCACGGAGTAGTAAACCCAGTCGTTGCCCCAGCTCCGCTTCAGCCACTCCCAGGGATGGGGCCAGGCCCGCGTCAGCCCGCGCATGTAGCGGATCTCTCCGGTGGGGTTGAAGTGAAAGGCAAACTCCCGGCTCCGGATCTCGCCATAGAGCCCGAAACGCGCCGGGTAGGTCCCCTTGGCCGTGGGAATGGCCCCCCTAGTGTTGATAATCACCACCAGGTTCCCCAGGCAGCAGGAGCTCATCTCATCATCGTCCATCACCGATTCCGGCTGTTGATTCAAATCCGTGGTCACCGTCATGAACTCTCTCTCCTAACGGGGGCTGTTCATACATTAAGGGGATAAATAACGCACCAACCATACAAGAGATTGACATGTCCATCCACCACATTTATAGTCAGCGGATCATGAAAACCATCTAAGACATATCCCCTTCTCTCTATTTGGGACGCGCGGTGGCCAAGGCCCGGGACCGGTGAGGTGCGCCTTTACGACAGAGCCCCGCCTTTTATTTACGCGCCGCCCCTCCTGCACCGTATGTCATCTTCAACATAAGACAATTCCGGCACCGCTCCGTCAAAGGACGGCCGGACCATGAGGTTTTCATGAACATCAAGCAACTCATCGACGCATCCAAAAAGCCCGAACTCTACGCCCCTGCGACAGCCACCATGTGGGACGACCCGTACATCGGGGCCCGGCTCCTTGAAACCCACCTGAGCCAGGCCACAGACCTCGCCAGCCGAAAAGAGTCGACCATCACGGACACGGTAAACTGGATCCTGGGTCAGGCCCCGGACAACCCCCTTAACATTCTGGACCTGGGCTGCGGCCCCGGCCTCTACTGCGACAAGCTGGCCCGGCTCGGCCACAGGCTCACCGGAATGGACATCTCCGCCACCTCCATCAAATATGCCCGGCAAGCCGCCCGGAAAAGCGGGCTGGAGATCTCCTACCTGAACCAAAACTACCTGGAGCTGGACCATGACAGCCGGTACGACCTCATCATCATGATCTTTTGTGACTTTGGGGTCCTGACTCCTTCACAGCAGAACCGCCTCCTTGCAAAGATCCACCGGGCCCTGGTGCCGGGCGGGGTCTTTGTCTTTGACGTCATGAACGAAGGCGTTCTCGCCACCCTTCCCGAGCCGCAATGGGAAGCTTCGGACAAGGGATTCTGGAGGGACCGGCCCTACCTCGCCCTGTCCCGGTCCTTTTGCTATGAAGAGCAAGGGGTATGCCTCAGCCAGCATATCGTGGCGGATGAATCCGGCTCGGTGGATACCTACCGCTTCTGGACCCATACCTTCTCCCACGAAACGCTGCACCGCCTGCTGTCGGCCCGGGGGTTCCGAAACATCAGCTGCCATGACGGGCTCTTGCCCGACAGCGATGCCCACCGATCCCGTGACGTGACCTTCTGCGTCACCCGCAGGTAAGCCCCGGCGCATGTGCTACGGGAGTCATTGACAGATACAGGAGCCCAGGCCTAAACTAAGGAAAAGCAAGATAAGGAAACGTTGATACCGAAGGAAGGGCGGCCCATGAACATTTCAGAGATCATGTCCAAGCGAATCGTCACCGTGGAACTCGACGACACCCTGCGGGTCGTCCGGGATATCTTTGCCAACGTGGCCTTTCACAACCTGCTGGTGGTGGAGAACAAACGCCTCTACGGCGTCCTCTCCGACCGGGCCCTGCTCAAGGCCCTCAGCCCGAACCTGGGCACTGCCGCAGAAACTCAGGAAGACCGGGCCACCCTGAACAAGAAGGTGCACCAGGTAATGAGCCGCGAGCCCATCACCCTGCCCCGGAATGCTTCGGTGCGGGATGCCGTGCGCCTGTTCAACACCGAGACCATCACCTGCATCCCGGTTGTGGACGACGACAACCGGCCCGTGGGCATCATCAGCTGGCGGGACATCATCAAGATGCTGGGGGCCATGATCGAAGAAAAATCCAAAAAGCACCGCTGTCCCCACGCCCGCGGGTAAAAGCCCGCCACACGCCATACCTTAAATCAGATAAAAAAAAGGGCCGCCTCGCACAAGCGAGACGGCCTATAACTTGCAATCAACGGATCTCCCTGAAGGGAGGCATCAATTAGAAGCCTTCAACCCTTTCAAAGATGGCGCATGCGCCCATACCGCCGCCGATACACATGGAGACGATACCGTACTTGCCACCGGTACGCTCCAGGTTGGCAATGAGGGTAGCGGTGAGCTTGGCACCGGTACAACCCAGGGGGTGACCCAGGGCGATGGCGCCGCCGTTGAGGTTGATCTTGGACTCGTCGAGGCCCAGCTCTTTGATGCAGTGCAGGGACTGGGTAGCAAAAGCTTCGTTAAGCTCGATGACGTCGATGTCTTCAACCTTGAGGCCAGCTTTTTCCAGAGCCTTGGGAATGGCGTACTTGGGACCAACACCCATTTCGTCGGACTTGCAACCGGCTACGGCGTAAGTCACGAGCTTTGCAAGGGGCTTGAGGCCGAGACGCTCGCATGCTTCCTTGCTGGCAAGGAGGGTAGCGGCAGCGCCGTCAGTGGTCTGGGAAGAGTTGGCTGCGGTAGCCACGCCACCGGCCTTGAAGGGGGAGTTCAGTCGGGCGATCCCTTCAACGGTGAGTGCCGGCGCGAACGCCGTCGTTTCGACCATGAAGGTCTCTTTCTTGAAGGTACCGTCAGCCTGCTCAACAAATTTGTATGCGGGAACGGGTACGATCTCGGTGAAGTAGCCTTTCTCCTGAGCTTCAACCGCCTTGTTTACGGAGCGAACTGCGAACTCATCGCACTCCTGACGGGTGATGCCGTAACGGTCAGCCACGTTCTCAGCGGTTACACCCATGGAGATGTAAGCCTCGGGCTTAACTGCGGAGAATTCAGGGTGAGGGCGGGGAGTGTGACCACCCATGGGAACGTAGGTCATGGACTCAAGACCGGCACCCATGGTGAGATCAGACCAACCGGCCTGGATACGAAGGGAGGCCAGGGCGATGGCTTCGATGCCGGAAGCACAGAAGCGGTTCACGGTGGCACCGGACACTTCGTCGGGGAAGCCAGCCATCTGGGCTGCGACACGGGCAACGTTAAGGCCCTGCTCACCTTCGGGGAAGGCGCAACCGCACATGACGTCGTCGATCTCGAGGGGATCAACCCCAGCTTTTTCGACACAAGACTTCATGATAAAGGAGAGGAGGTCCTCAGGACGGGTCTCCTTGAACTGACCCCTCTTATTCTTACAACCAGGCGTTCTCACTGACTGGACGATGTATGCATCTCTCATGTTCTATTCCTCCATTTTCCTGATGCCCTCTTTTCCTGCATCCGCCGGAGTGAGGCACAGGGCGGGCGACCCGCCCTGTGCGTCACGGCGTGATGCATGTACTCTTCACAGGCATCGAAATTGAACGTAAGGCTATTGGCCAACCCGGCTATTAGTTACGGAGAGGTTTGCCGGTTTTCAGCATGTGCGCGATACGGGCAACGCTCTTCTCTTCCTTGAGGAAGTCGATGAAGGCTTCACGCTCGAGCTTGAGAATGGCTTCTTCGCTCACTTCGGTGCCGGACTTCACGTCGCCGCCTGCGATAACGTAGGCGATGCGCTTGGCCAGCATGGCGTCATGCTCTGACAGGAACCCACCGTTGAGCATGTTGAAGATCTCTGCGTTGACCATGCCGTAACCTTCGCGGCCGATAACGCGGACTTTCTTCTTCATGGGGGGTGCATACCCGTCTTCCACCATACGCAGGACCTCTTTCTTGGCTTCGCCGATGAGGAGATCGCGGTTCATGACGATGCGGTCCTTGGTGGGGGAGAGGTGACCGTTTGCAACGGCGCCTGCAGCACTCATGGAGACAGCCGCCATGGCGATCTTCATGAAGGTGGGGATGAAGAGCTTGGCAAGGTCGGTGTCTTTGTCGGTCCCTGCGGGAAGAGAGGTGATGTACTTCTTCCAGAGGTTAAGGCAACCGCCGCCTGCGGGCAGGAGGCCAACACGGAGCAGGATCTGTACAGCTCGGAGTGGGCAACGATCTTGTCAGCAGAGAGGCACACTTCGCAACCGCCGCCGAGGGTCATGCCGTAGGGGGCAGCCACAACGGGGAAGGAAGAAACCACGGCCGGCAGAGCATACCCATCTGGCCTTTTTCGAGGAAGGCGTCGAGCTCGTCGTAAGCCTTGTCTTCTGCTTTCTTGAGAACGAAGGCGAGGTCTGCACCGGCGGAGAACGCACCGGGCATGCCGCCGGCCTGGTTACCGATAACAAGGCCTACACCGTGCTCATCTACGTAATCCAGGGCGCCGCCCATGAAGTCGATGATTTCGCCGTTGAGGGCGTTCATCTTGGTGGTGAACTCGAGGCAGTAAACGCCGTCACCGATGTCAACGAGAGAAGCAGAGGGGCAAGAGAGAGCCACTTTGCCGTCTGCCTTGGCAGCAGCCAGGGACAGAGCGGAAGCTGACAGGGGTACGTCTACGTAAGCAGCCTTGTCGAAATCGTAGTACTGGGGAATACCCTTTTCTACGCGGTAGAAGCTCTCAACGCCTGCGTCGAGCATGGCTTTTACTTTGGCGGAGACGGGGAGCCCTTCGGCTTCCATCTTCTCAACGGACTTGCGTACGCCGATGGCATCCCAGGCTTCGAAGGGACCTACATCCCAGCCGTAGCCCCACTTCATGGCGTTGTCGATCTCAACCAGGGAGTCGGCAATCTCGGGAATGCGGTTGCCACAGTAAGTCATGGCGTTGGCGGTGCACTTCCAGACAAACTTGGCGCCTTTGTCGTCGCCGTACACGATGGCCTGCATCTTCTCTGCGGGGGTAGCGGCCTTTTTGGCAGCGTCCAGGCAGGGGAAAGAGGGCTTCTCGATGTCGATGTACTCGCCGGTGGCGGGGTCAAGCTGCTTCTTGAAGCGCTTGCCGTTCTCGTCACGGCCTTTCTTGTAGAAGCCTTCCTTGGTCCAGCTTGTTGTCGGCGAGCATCTTCTTAACGAAGTCGGGGACAACAACGGTGTCGCGCATTTCGTCGTCGGGGCAGAGCTCGTAGGAGTTGTCGGCGACGTGAACCATGGTGTCGAGACCTACCATATCGGCGGTGCCGAAGATGGCGGTACGGGGACGACCCATTGCGGGACCGAGCAGTGCGTCGGCTTCGGCCATGGTGATGTCGTCTTCAACAACGGCCTGGAGTACGCGGCCGATGCCCTGGATACCGATACGGTTACCGATGAAGTTGGGGGTATCCTTGGCCCAGACAATCCCTTTACCAAGGTATACTTCGCCGAAGTTGGCGATGAAGTCGAGGACTTCCTGCTTGGTCTCCGCTCCGGGGATGAGCTCCAGAAGGTGCATGTAGCGGACGGGGTTGAAGAAGTGAGTGCCGAGGAAGTGCTCTTTGAAACCTGCGGAGAGGCCGTCAGAGATCTTGGCAAGGGGAATACCGGAGGTGTTGGAGCTGATGATGGCATCGGCTTTTCTCACCTTGTCGATACGAGCGAAGAGTTCCTGCTTGATCTTCAGGTTCTCTACAACCACTTCGCAGATCCAGTCGCAATCGGCGAGCTTGTCGAAGTCGTCGGTCAGGTTGCCGGTCTCGATGAGAGCAGCGTCCTTCTTGGTCATGAACAGAGACGGCTTGGCAGCCAGAGTGGCTTTCAGACCGTTGTCTACCATGCGGTTACGTGCCGCAGGGTCGTTCTTTTCCTCATCGGTGAGGTCAAAGGGGACGATGTCCAAAAGGAGCACCTTCACGCCTGCAGCAGCCAAGAGAGCTGCGATGCCGCCGCCCATGATCCCGGACCCGATCACTGCAGCTTTTCTGATTTTTCTACTCATAATTCCCTCCTGTGCATAATAAATTACAATCACGCCATGAAATGAATGATCGTTCAATTTATATATTGACAGTGAATGTTGTAACAGACCGATTATTTGTATGTCAAGAGAAAACAAGTCTCTTTCAATTGCCTCTTATCAGGACATGCATAGGCCTTAATATATGGTCTTTTACAAGTTTTTTTCTCCCTTTTAATCGCTTCGGCACATACTTTGTATACATACCATTTAAGTCAATGATACCAGGTGAATGAAACATCATTCAACAACCGCTTCCCGGACAAAGAAACCCCGGGTAACCCTCCCACTTCAATCCGGATATCCAAGTTCCCCCTTGATTCCGACACCCCCTTCTGCTAAACATCATCGGTATATTTTACCAATCGGTACAACACCCTGATCTGCGGGACCCGGACCCGACCGGAACCCCTTTGCAGAGCAGATGAGCTGGGAAAGTGAGGTGGCGTTCATGGAGTTTAAAAGATTGGACAAGGACAGGGTGGCGACCCTGGATCTGGAATCGGTGGCAGCCTCGTGGTTGCAACCAACTCCCCTCGGGCGAGATTCCCTGGAGCGACGGAGACAAGACCGACCCCTGGGATCACGTGGAATCGGCCATGGGCCTGTCCGTGGGCGGCCACATCGCTGAGGCGCGCAAGGCCTTTGCCTGGCTGGCCGCCATGCAGCTGGACGACGGAAGCTGGTATGCTTCCTATAAGAAAGGTGTGCCCGAGGACCAAACCCACGACTCCAACATGAGCAGCTATGTGGCCGTGGGGGTTTACCACCATTTCCTTATTACAAAGGACCGTCAGTTCCTCGCCGATTACTGGCCCACCCTGAAACGGGGCCTCGACTTTGCCCTCTCCCTGCAGGCCCCCGGCGGTGAGATCCACTGGGCAACCAGCCCGGACGGGGAAGTGGACCCCATGGCCCTGCTTACGGGCTCCAGCTCCATTTTCATGAGCCTCAAGTGCGGGCTGGCCATCGCCCGCGAGCTGGGCCACGACATGCCCAATTGGTCCGAAGGCCTCCGCCGCGTGCGGGAAGCCATCCGCACCGGCCGACGCTACCAAAGTCACCAAGTCCCGCTTCTCCATGGACTGGTTCTACCCCATCCTCTCCGGCGCCCTCACCGGGGCCGAGGCCCAGAAGCGGCTGGACAAGTACTGGAAAAAATTCGTCGTGGAGGGCCAGGGGGTGCGGTGCGTCTCCGACGAGCCCTGGGTTACCGTTGCCGAGACCGCCGAGTTCATCCTCGCCCTGTCCGCCATGGGCCACAGGGACAAGGCCGAGATCATCTTTGACTGGATCAAGGACTCCCGGTTTGACGACGGCTCCTACTGGTGCGGCTACACCTTCCCGGACATGGTAATCTGGCCCGAAGAGAAGCTCTCGTGGACCAACGGTGTGATGCTCATGGCGGCCGACGCCCTTTTTGACCTGACCCCGGCCGGGCGGCTCTTCTCCCATGACTTCTGGGCATCCCACGAGGCCCTGGCAGGCGAGAGCTTTGCCGAATGCCTGTAACCGAATAGAATCAACCCCACACTGCGCCGGGACGTTTGACGTGAAAAAAGACCACAGACCCTATTGGCTGAAACGCCTCTACATCCTGTTTCAGAAATACTATGCAAACCGATATATCCGCCCCCAGCTCGACTTCATGGGCCGGGGCGGCGCTTATATGAAACCCTGGCACCTGGAACTCTTCGGCGGCCCCGTCCGCATCGGCTCCTACCCCACGGTCATCGCCGCACCGGACCGAAAGGTGCGCCTCACCGTCTGGTCCGCCGACCCCGACGTCAAAGGCATCACCATCGGCGACTACTGCCTGGTCTGTCCGGGGGTGCGCATCCTGGCCGCCTCGGAGATCACCATCGGCGAGAGCTGCATGATCGCCAGCGGCGCCTACATCACCGACTCGGACTGGCACGGGATCTACGACCGCAGCCTGCCCATCGGCAAGACCTGCCCTGTGGTTCTGGAAGAGAACGTCTGGGTGGGGGACAGCGCCATCATCTGCAAAGGGGTGCGCGTGGGAAAAAACAGCATCATCGGCGCCGGAGCCGTGGTGGCCTCGGATATCCCGGCAAACGCCATCGCCGTGGGCAACCCGGCACGTGTCGTCAAGTACCTCGACCCCGACACCAAGCTTCGTACCCGGGGCGAATGGCTCTCAAATCCCGGTCAGCTGGCCCGGGAATTCGATATCATCGATCGGGATCAACTCCGCGGGAACTCCGTGATCGGATGGGTGCGAGCCCTTCTCTTTCCCCGCCCCGGGGACTGAAAAGCAGGCCTCGGACGGCCGGTGTCCCGCACCGAACAAGGCTGTTGTTCCCGACGCGGTATCCCATGAATACCAAAGCGCATCTTTTCGATTTCCAATTTGGCGAAAAAGGTGCATAATGCAATTTCGCAAAAAAGGGGCTTTTGCCTTTTTTTCATTGTAAAACACCCGGTTGGAAGCAAGGAGCGTGACATGTCCGGTAGCATGACGTTCGAAAAGGACATCGTACTGATCTATTACGAAGACACCCCCCTGGCCTTCGCTCGTATTGAGGAGATCTGGGAAGATGACAAACCCGATTGGTTCCACGTCAAACTGCTCTTTCTGCAGATTCCCGTGCACTCGGCGACCTGGATCCTCAAGGGGGCGTACATCGATGGGGACGAATTCACCATGGGCGGCAAGCGCATGCGCCTCGAAAAAGTCGTCTGCCCCGAAGTGGACCAGGACGAGGAGTGGGACGACGAGCCCCTGACCGAGATGCAGGAAGTGCCCGCGATGGAGGAACACCTCGCCGTCAACGACGCCGAGCCGTCACCGCAACAGCCCGATGCCAAAGTGATTCAGTTCCCCTTCGGGAACAAGTAGCCCCTTTCGGAAAGGTGGATGGCAACACGCAGTTCCAAACGACACGTCCTCTCCGTTTCCCGGCGCAGCGATATCCCGGCCCACTACCTGGACTGGTTTATGGACTCCGTCGCAGCCGGAGAGGCCCTCGTTGATCACCCCTATACCGGTGAAACCCGGCGGGTTGCCCTCACCCCGGAGAGCGTTCATACCCTTGTGTTCTGGACAAAGGACATCGGCCCCTTCCTGAAAAGGGGCTGCGATGACAGCCTCCGGAATAAAGGGTTTCATCTCTACTTCAACCTCACCGTCAACAGCACGGACAGACTTCTGGAACCCGGCGTCCCCCCCCTGGACCGCCGCCTGGAGGCCATGGTCGAGCTCTGCCGTCGCGTGGGCCCGGACGCCGTGGCCTGGCGCTTTGACCCCATCTGCCACTACCGGGACGCAACCGGTACCCCCTGCGACAACCTCCACGATTTTTCCCGCATCGCAAAGGCGGCCCGCGACGCCGGGATCCGCCGCTGCATCACCAGCTTCGCGGATCTCTACCCCAAAGTGGTTCGCCGCTGCCGGGCCGCGGGAATCGAGTTGACGGATCCTCCCATCCATGAGAAAGTAGCCGTCGCTTTGCGCCTGAACCGGGAGCTGCAAGCCCTCGACATCGATCTGTTTACTTGCTGTGAGAACGCGCTCCAGGACGCCCTGCCCTTCGGCAGCGGCATCACGCCGTCCGCATGCATCCCCGGGCCGCTCCTGGCCGGGCTCTACGGGGGCGATCTCTCCCTTGCACGGGACTCGGGCCAGAGAAAAGAGGCCGGGTGCCGGTGCACCCAAAGCAAAGATATCGGCTCCT
The DNA here is from genome assembly GCF_056829965.1 of Desulfoluna sp. CYM3A. Lineage (NCBI taxonomy): Bacteria > Pseudomonadati > Thermodesulfobacteriota > Desulfobacteria > Desulfobacterales > Desulfolunaceae > Desulfoluna > Desulfoluna sp. CYM3A. The sequence continues at coordinate 5,853,661 of NZ_CP186556.1, read as the reverse complement.
ACACACGGCACCCCTGCCCCACGGGCTGCCTGTACTGCTACGCCAGTTCCGCGAAGGCTCCTGCCCCCAAGGCTTAAGGGACGGCGCATTCGCCCGCAAAAAACAAACGCCCGGGCAGGGTACGCCCGAACCATAGAGACGAGAGATGACACGTTTTACCATTGGAAACATCAAGCTGGACAGCCCCACGGTGATGGCCCCCCTGGCCGGCATCACCAACCTCCCCTTCCGCCTCATGGCCAAAGAGATGGGGGCCGGCCTCGTGGTCTCGGAGATGGTGAGCGCCAACGGCCTCATCTACGCATCGGAAAAGACCTACCGCCTCATGGACAGCCGCCCCGAAGAAAAGCCCCTGTCCATCCAGCTTTTCGGATCGGACCCGGCCATGATGGCCGAGGCGGCCCGACGCGTGGAGGCCGCAGGGGCCGAGATGATCGACATCAACTGCGGCTGCTCCGTCAAAAAGGTCCTCAAGACCGGTTCGGGCTCGGCTCTCATGGGCGAACCCGCCCTGGCCAGAGAGATCTTCAAGGCCGTCAGGGACGCCATCACCATCCCCCTCACCGTCAAGATGCGCTCAGGCTGGGACGCCTCCGGGGACGACGCCCTGCTTTTGGCACGGTTTGCCGAAGAGGCGGGAGTCGATGCCGTGGCTGTCCACCCGCGCACCGCAAAGCAGGGCTTTCGCGGTCATTCGGACTGGTCCGTCATCAAGCGGGTCAAGGAGGCCATGGGTATCCCTGTCATCGGCAACGGCGACATCCTCACCCCGGAGGACGCCCTTCGCATGTTCGAAACCACCGGCTGCGACGCGGTGATGATCGGACGGGCCGCCATCGGCGATCCAGCCCTGTTCAAACGCATCAACGCCCTGTTATCCGGGGATATCGTAAAGCCGTCACTGGTTGACCACTTCGCCATGATGGAACGATACTTCACCGACACCCTCGACTACTTTACCGATGAATTTATCGCCTGCAAGACCATGCGAAGCCGCCTGGGATGGTTTGTCAAAGGCCTGCCCGGATGCAGCAGTTTCAGGAAAAGGGCCGTTACCCTGTCAACGCGGGAAGAAGGGCTCTCCCTCATCCGTTCCTATAAGGAGAAACTCTGCCACGGCGAGATGCATGAAAAGGTGGTGGCCACCGGACTCTTCGATTAACAGCCCCGTTTAACGGGGCTGTTCGCGATTTACCTCCTCATTTTCTCCCTTCTTTTTTCTAATATACCTTATCAAAACGTACCCTCTGCGAATACTCATCACTTCCTAATAATCGCCTAAAAAACGATTCCGTTTGACACCATGAGAAATATCTGTTACCAAAAAAAATCCGCATAAAAAGAGAATTGTCGCCCCAGAAGGGACGGCAAACGTTCCCGGACGACATGCCCATCCCATGGTGAGTTTGCCGATAAAGGAATGATTTATCACCGCAATTTTTATGACGGCGCCACCCCGGAGCCACCCGATGCCTGCCTTGATCGCACGCCGGGCGACCCCGCATCGGTAACACATATTTCGCCGATTCACATGACGCCGAGCAACATCTTTTGCCATAGGAGTTGCGCACCATCACCAGGCACAGGAGTATTTTTCATGAGCGATTTTCTCCAATCCATTCGCAACCAGTCCAAAGACAAGCGATACCAGCACAACCACCAGTCACGCCGTCCCTACGATCACAACAACGGCGGTCACTCCAATCACCACCACAACCAGCAGAACCATCACAACAACCAGCAGCAGTACCAGAACAATCAGAACAACAGCAACAACTACCACAACCACCATCGCAACAATAACGACAACCAGAACAACTACCACCGGAACAACGACAATCGGCGGTACCACCAGCGGCCCCGCAACGACTACGCCCAGAAGGATGAAAACCTCGGCCTCATCAAAGACCTCCTGGAGACCATGGTGACCCAGCAGAACCAGGCCATGGAGATCCACGAGCGCAGAGCCATCGCCGAAGAGCGCAAGGCCGAGGCCATCGAAGAGATCGCAAGCATCATCAGTTCCCTTGCAGGGGCCGAATTCCCCACCATCGACAAGGTTGTCTCCGGCATTGACGCCGTGGCCCGTGAGTACGAGGACGAGCTGGGCCTTGTGGACGAAGAGCCCATGGACGACCTCCCCGAGCAGGAGGCTGCCCCGGCCGCCGAGATGTCCAAGGACGAAATCATCGGCATGATCCACAAAATGCGCGCCCAGGGCTCCACCTACAACGAAGTGGCCGCCCACCTCACCGAGCTGGGCCTGCCCACCTTCTCCGGTCGCGGCAAATGGCACGCCCAGACCATCCATCGGCTCTGCCAGCAGGAAGGCTAAAGACCTCCGTCCCCAAACAAAAAAGGCCGGTACCCTGGAGATATCCAGGTACCGGCCTTTTTTTATTCGTCTTTACGCCATGGGGAGCGACCCGCGTCATTTTATACGCTGCTTTTTTTCACACCCTCCAGCCACGCGTCCCACTCCATGGGCAGCAGCTGTTTCTTCTTGGTGTTGCATGTCTTGCAGCAGGGCACCACATTGCCCTTGGTACTCATTCCGCCCCGGGCCACAGGGTCCACATGGTCCATGGTCAGCTCCGCCGGTTTCACCGGCTGCTCGCACCAGTGACACACGCCCTTGGCGCAGCGGCGCTTCCACCACTGGCTCTGGCGAAGCTCCCGCGCCTTTCGCCGCTCTCGCTTGATGTGCGCTTCATCGGCACCAATAAACCAGTCCATCGCTAAATTCCCAGGCGTCGGATGGCCTTGGTGTCCTTGCACCAGTTCTTCTCCACACGGACAAAGAGCTTAAGGAAAACCTTTTTGCCCACCATCTCCTCGATGGCTTTTCTCGCCTCCTCGCCAATGGCCTTGAGCTTGGTTCCCTTTTTGCCGATGATGATCCCCTTCTGGGAATCCCGCTCCACGTGGATGGTGGCCTCCACGTGCACGAGTTTCTTCTCCCGGGTGAAGGTGTCCACGGTAACAGCCGTGGAGTAGGGAATCTCCTGGCCGGTGAGGCGAAAGATCTTTTCCCGGACCATCTCTGCCACAAAGAAACGCTCGGGCAGGTCGGTGATGACGTCTTCGGGGTAGAAGGGAGGGCCCTCGGGCATGATCTTTGCGATCTCCGAGAGCAGGGAGTCCACCTGGTCTCCGTGCTTGGCGGACAAGGGGATAATGGCATGAAAGTCGTGGATGCTTCGCCACTTTTCGATGTGGGCCAGCACCTCGGGCTTCTTGATGCGGTCCACCTTGTTGAGGGCCAGGATCACGGGCCGGTTCACCTTCTTGAGCTGGCCCACGAGGTAGGCGTCCGACTCCTCGTCGGGCTCATGGACGTCGGTCATGAAGACCACCACGTCCACGTCGCCCAGGGCGGTGAGGGCCACATCCACCATGCGCACGTTCAGGGCGCGGTTGGACTTGTGCACTCCGGGGGTATCCACAAAGACAAGCTGCATCTCTTCCCGGTGCACCACGCCGAGGATGCGGTGACGCGTGGTCTGGGGTTTTCGGGAGGTGATGGAGAGCTTTTCCCCCAGCAGCTTGTTCATCAGCGTCGATTTGCCTGCGTTGGGCGCACCCACCAGGGCCACGAAGCCGCTTTTAAATCCGTTGAAATCGTGTGTGTTTTCCATATGGGTGGTCCCTTACTCCTGGTCCATGGGGGCCGAAGGCGGCGCGATCAACTCGGTGATGGCCTGCCAGACCTCGTCTCTGCCGCTTCGCGTCAGGGCGGAAAAAACGATCATCTCGCGGCTCTTCAGCCCCAGCTCCTTGGCAATGCGCGACACATTGCTCTGCCGCTTGTTGTTGGAAAATTTATCGGCCTTGGTCAGCACCACCCGAAAGGGGATGCCATGGGCCCGGAACCACTCGATGAGGTTGAACTCATCCTCCCGGGGCGACCGCCGGATGTCGATGAGGAGCAGCGCCCCTTTCAGGGAGCGGCGCTCGGCCAGGTAGCGTTCCACCATGGGGCCCCACTCGCGCACCACGCGCTTGGGCGCCTTGGCATACCCGTAACCGGGCAGGTCCACAAAGGTGATCTCATCGTTGATGTCAAAAAAGTTCACCAGCTGGGTCCGCCCGGGGGTGGAGCTGGTCTTCACCAGGCGCTTGCGAACCGCCACCGGGCGCGAGTTCATCAGGGAGGATTTCCCCACGTTGGAGCGGCCTGCAAAGGCGATCTCCGGGAGCCGGAGCTCGGGGTATTGATCCGCCTTCACCGCGCTGGTCACAAACTCGGCTGACAGGATTTTCATGGTCTGTTTCTTTCCCGGCGGCCCGTGCGCAGGTGCATCATGCCGCGGCGTCATAAACCGCAGAGCGTTAAGGCGCCACAGTTTCTGGTATACAACGAAAAGCCCGGGCCATACGGCTCCGGGCGTATATGTCAATCAGGTTCGGAGGACGGGAAACGTCTCTTTCTTCCGAATGGTTTCATACCCTTACCACAACCCCAAGGGCACTTGCCACAAAAAAGAGGCCTCCCGCCGCGGGAAGGGCTTATTTATTGATCACCTTGTTCAAGGGGTACTCAATGATCCCTTCGGCACCTTCCCTGAGGAGCTTGGGGATCAGGTCCCGCACGGTCCCTGAGTCCACCACCGTCTCCACGGAGAGCCAGTCGCTCTGATAGAGGTGGGCCACGGTGGGAGCGTGGAGGCTGGGCAACAGGCCCACCACGTTTTCCACATCCTCTTTGGAGACGTTCATCTTAAGCCCCACAAGCTTTCCGGCCACCAGAGCCCCTTTCAGGAGCATGGCCATCTCTTCAATCTTCTCCCGCTTGGCAGGATCCGCCCAGGCCGCGCGGTTGGCGATGAGCTGGGTGTTGGTCTGCATAAGCTCGTGGATCACCCGCAGGCCGTGGGCCTTGATGGTGCTCTCCGTCTCTGTGATCTCCACGATGGCATCTGCCAGGCCGGAGACCACCTTGGCCTCGGTGGCGCCCCAGGAGAACTTCACCTTCACGTCGATGCCCTTCTCGGCAAAGAACCGCTTGGTCACCCCCACCAGCTCCGTGGAGACGGTCTTGCCCTGGAGGTCTTCCAGGGTCTGTACCGGAGAGTCGTCGCCGCGCAGGTCCCCACCCACCGGGCGGGCTTGGCGCTCACCTTGGAGTAGACCAGGTCCGTCACCACATGGACGTCGGACTGGTACTCAGCGATCCAGTCCCTGCCGGTGAGCCCCACGTCCAGGGTGCCGTTTTCCACATTAAGGGCCATCTCCTGGGCCCGGCAAAGGGCACAGGTCATGGTGTCGTCGTTGATGTCGGGGAAATAGCTTCGCCCGCTCACCGACACGTTCCAACCCGCTTTCTTAAAGAGGGCAAGGGTGGCCTCCTGGAGGCTGCCTTTGGGAAGTCCAAGTTTCAACTGCTCGTTCATACACACTCCATGCATGAAGGCTTCGTCAAACCACCGAAGACTTCGGTCTGTGCCCGGCTCGCGGCAAACGGCCATACACCAACATCAAAGGCCCCCGCCCGGCCGGGCGTTGATCACCAAATCGTGTGGCCGCCTCCGTCTTCTATCCCCATAGAGCATGGGCAGACCACGCCTTTTTTATCTCTTACTTCTTGTACACTTCGTCCGGGTCAAAGAGGGGCTCTCCGGTCACCACGAGCTCTTCCCCTTCCACCTTCCTGAAAAAGCAGCTCTTGTACCCCAGGTGGCAGGCGGCCCCGCCCTTCTGGACCACCTTGAGCAGAACGGTGTCTGCGTCGCAGTCGATGCGGATCTCCTTGACCATCTGCTCGTTGCCGGAGCTCTCGCCCTTGACCCAGAGCTTGCCCCGGGATCGGCTGAAGTAGGTGGCCTTTTTGGTCTCCACCGTGAGCTTAAAGGCCTCTTCGTTCATAAAGGCCACCATGAGAACGTCCCCGCTCTCCCAGTCCTGCACCACGGCCGGGAGAAGACCGTCAAATTTCGTGTAATCCAGTTCCACCATCACCTCGTCTCCTTCCACAGGTATCGTTTTCGCGCCGGGCGGCACACGCCCCCGCACATCACGCTGTTTCACACCAGAATCCGCCACGGATCGTCCCCGACGGTACGTGCCGTCACCGAAAGGACACCACCAGGGGTCCCGGCCGGTTACACGCCGCAGAGCCCCGGCGTCCGAGCCGGGCATGCCCCTTTGCCTAATCGCTGCCTCCGCCCTTGTCAATTGCTTTTTCATTCCCGCCCCTTGCATCGGGGTCCAATCCTTGATAGTTTTTTTCGATTGTACAACGACATCCCACAACGATCCCATGCCCTCCTCCCCCAGGGAAAGAGAGGCTGTATACAGTGGGGGGACAATGCCATGGCGCCGACACCCCCGATATCATTGCTAACAAAGAGATTGTCATGACCGATACCCCAGATCACCGCGACCCGAACACCACCGACGCTCCCCCCCCTGAACCCACCCCCAGAAAGCGGCGTATCCTGCGCTTTCTGCTGCGAGTTGCGCTCCTGGGGTTCTGTCTCGCCCTGGTTTCCGGTATTTCCATCTACCTCTACTTCAGCGCCGACCTGCCCAAAATCACCCAGCTGAAGGATTACAGGCCCCCCACGGTTACCGTGGTCACCTCGGACGACGGCCGCAAAATCGGGGAATTCTTCCGGGAGCGACGCATTGTCATTCCCCTGTCCGAGATGCCCCCCCAGCTGCTCCAGGCCTTTGTCTCCGCCGAGGATGCGCGCTTTTACAAGCACCGGGGCATTGACCTGTTCAGCATCATCCGGGCCTTTACCAAAAACCTCAAGGCCGGTGCCATTGTCCAGGGAGGCAGCACCATCACCCAGCAGGTGACCAAGTCCTTTTTCCTCACCCCGGCCCGGAACTACAAACGAAAGATCAAGGAAGCGATCCTGGCCTACCGGCTGGACAAGAGCTTCAGCAAAAACGAGGTGCTCTACCTCTACCTGAACCAGATCTACCTGGGCCACGGCGCCTACGGGGTGGAGGCCGCCGCGGAAAACTACTTCGGCAAGTCCGCCAAGGACCTGAACCTGGCCGAATGCGCCATCCTTGCAGGACTCCCCCAGGCCCCCAGCCGATACTCCCCCTTCCGCTATAAGGAGAGGGCCAAACAGCGGCAGATCTACGTCCTCAACCGCATGGTGGAGGAGGGCTACATCACCAACATCCAGGCCACCGAGGCCATGGCCACCCACCTGGACATCAAACCCAGGCGAAACTGGTACATCGAAAAGGTCCCTTGCTACACCGAGTACGTCCGACGCTACGTGGAGAAAAAATACGGCGCCGACGCCCTCTACGAAGGGGGCCTCAAGATTCAGACCGCCGTGAACATCGAGATGCAGAAGATCGCCCGGAAATCCGTCACCCAGGGCCTTGAGGCCCTGGACCGTCGCCAGGGTTACCGGGGCCCCCTGGGCCACCTCACCCCGGCCGAGGCCGAACAGACCGCCACCGACCTCGCCCGGGAGATGGAGGGCAAGACCATCTCCGACGGCACCATCTTAAAAGGGGTGGTGGAGAAGGTGGACGACAAAAGCGGTGAGGTACTGGTCCGATGCGGCAACCGACGCGGTGTCCTGCCCCTGGCCAACATGAAATGGGCCAGAAAACCCAACATCCACAGAGGCTACTGGGAAGACCGCATCAAAAATCCCTCGGAGGCCCTCACCCAGGGCGACCTCATCCTTGTCAAAATCGCAGGCAAATACGACGGCAAGGGCGAATGGGGAACCGAGAACCCCGGCACCGACACCCAGAGCCTCCTCAGCAAGTCGGAGCTCTGGTCCCTGGCCCTCCACCAGGACCCGGCCTCGGAGGCGGCCCTGCTCTCCATCGAGGCAGACACCGGCTACGTCAAGGCCATGATCGGCGGACGTGACTTCCAAAACAGCCAGTTTAACCGAGCCATCCAATCCAGGCGGCAGCCGGGCTCCGCCTTCAAGCCCATTGTCTACGCCGCCGCCATCGACAAGGGGTACACCCCGGCCACGGTGATCATCGACTCCCCGGTGGTCTACCTGGATGAAGACCGGGACTTCACCTGGAAGCCCAACAACTACGAGCGCACCTTCCACGGCGCCACCCTGCTGCGGGAAGCCCTCACCAAGTCCATGAACATCATCACCATCAAGGTCTTGAAAGAGATCGGGGTGAACTACGCCATCGACTATTCCAGAAAGCTCGGCATCACCTCCCCCATCAACCAGGACCTCTCCATTGCCCTGGGGTCTTCCGGGGTTTCCCTTTTGGAGCTGGTGCGGGCCTACTCGGTCTTCACCAACCTGGGCTACCTGGTGGAACCCACCTTCATCACCCGCATCGAAGACCGGGACGGAAACGTCCTGGAAGAGGCCGTGCCCATAAAAAACCAGGCCATTGAGCCGTCCACCGCCTACCTCATGACAAGCCTTTTGAAAAGCGTGGTGGAAGAGGGCACGGGCAGGCGCGTGCGCAAGCTTGGACGCCCTGCCGCCGGGAAAACCGGCACCACCAACAACCTCTACGACGCCTGGTTCATGGGCTACACCCCCACCTACGTCACCGGGGTCTGGGTGGGCAACGACAAGAAAGCGCCCCTGGGCAAAAGCGAAACCGGCTCACGGGCCGCCAGCCCCATCTGGCTGAACTTCATGAAGGGGATCCTCGCCGACAAACCCGTGAAGGTCTTTGAGGTGCCCGAAGGGGTGGTCTTTGCCAAGATCGACACCGAAACCGGTCTCCTGCCCGGCCCGGACACAAAAAAAACCCTCTTTGAATGCTTCAAAGAGGGCACCGTTCCCACCGAGCAGTCCCAGCCCCTCACCCGGGAGGCGGACCGCGACGAAATTTTTAAAGAGAACCTGTAACGGCAGATTCCAGGGCATCAATCTCGGCCTCGCTGAAGACCCGGATGCCGTGCTGTTCAAGAAGGGCCGCGGTGACGCCGCGGCCCGGGATACGGGTGCCCTGAAAGCGCCCGTCATAGATGAGGTGGCTCCCGCAGGAGGGGCTTCTTTCCTGGAGCAGAGCAAAGCGGATGCCCTTTTCCAGGCAAAAGGCCAGGGCCTTTCGGGCGCCGTCCACAAAGGCTTCGGTCACATCCTCCCCCTTCTCCGAGACAACGCGGGCCGTGCCGTCCAGCACGGCCTTTCCGCCCCCCTCACCGATGATCTCAGCCGGATCCCGGGGGGTGACCAGTCCGCCCTCCACCTCCGGGCAGAACAAAACAGCCTTTCCCTCCGCCAGCCACTTTTTGAGCCGTTTGTCCACATCCTCCACGGGAATTCCGTTGTACCGAACGTTTTCTCCCGCCAGGCAGGCGCTGATCATCACATGAGGCATGTTTACTTTTCCTTCCATCCTTCTATATAATTGCCCAAACAAAACCATGCCCTTCACCCTGACGCAGGATGAGACATGTCCCTTTTCATCACACTTTCCACGATTCTTTTTCTGGCCCTCATCGGCTACCACCTGGTCTACGGGAGCCCGGGCAGTCGCTTTCATCTCTCGGGGGCGGCCTTTCTCCTGGTAGGCTACCTCCTGGGCCCGGACCTCCTTGGGATCCTCGACGAACAAACCGCCACGGAGCTCTACCCCCTGGACGGGCTGGTCACCGGGTGGGTGGGGCTGATGTACGGCCTGCAGCTCGACCTTCCCTTCATGAGACGGCTCTCCCCGCCGTTTCTGGTGGCCGTGGTCCTGGACACCGGCATGACCCTTCTTCTCTTCGTGGCCGTCATCCTGCTCTTTTTCCCCCTGCTGGAGCCGGGGCACACCCTCTCCCTGGCCCTGGTAACGGCTGCCACGGCCGCCTGCAGCTCCCAGGCCGCCCTGGTCATGGCCAGCCCGGGCCTGAGACCCACCCGGGCCGTCACGACCCTGATGCGCATTGCAACGGCGGGAAGCCTCCTCAGCCTCGGGGTGTTTGCGGCGGCCTTTTTCTTTTGCGCCCCCAACCCTTTGCCGGACCGGCTCTCCATGTCCATCCAGACCGACCTTCCCATGGTCCTCATGAGCACCGCCGCCCTGGTGGTACTCTACACCCTCTTTTTCTCGGAGCGGCGCCCCAGGGAAGAACTGCTCCTTATTGTCACCGGCATGGTGGTCCTCACGAGCGGGCTGGCGGCAACCCACCATTTTTCCCCTCTGCTGGCCAACGCCATCACCGGTTTTTTCCTCGGAAACACCACCCGGTACAGGGACCGCATTTTATCCATGGTGATCATCCTTGAAAAGCCCCTTTACCTGCTCCTGCTTATTTTACTGGGAGCCCGGGCCGTCACCTTCTCCCAGAGCCTTGTGCTGACGGCGGTCCTTTACCTTCTCCTGCGCTCGTCAGCCAAGCTGGCCGGGGGGTGGCTCATCTCTCACCTGCACACCGGCGTGGCCCTGCCCAGGCGCGCTGGCATTGCCTTTATGGAGCAGGGAGGCCTGGCCCTGGCCCTCTGCTTTGACGCCCAGCACGCCTTTCCAGGACCGATCACCCACAACCTTGTCACCGCCATCCTCCTGGCCACCCTGGTCAGTGACCTCTCCGGACGGCTTACCTGGGGCGAGCTGGTCCCCAAAAGGGAGACCACGCCATGACCCCGCGCCCCGCCACCCGCATCGTCCGAAACGCCATCACCCTGGCCATGGCCGTGGCCCTGTGCGCCTGGTCCATGGAGATCCCCATCGACAGCAGCTGGCAGGTGGCCGGAGCCATCAACATCACCCTGGCAGCCACCCTGCTCTGCGGCTTTCTCACCGCCGAACTCCTCGCCCACCTGGGCATCCCCAAAATCACCGGCTACATCCTAGCGGGGGTGGTGGCAGGCCCCCACGTCACACAGTTCCTCGATGTGGACACCGTGGAAAAGCTCCAGCTCATCAACGAGATCGCCTTAAGCTTCATCGCCCTGCACGCCGGGGCCGCCCTGGACCGGACCCTGCTCTCGGGCCGCAGCCTGGCCCTGGGCCTCAACTTGGCCTTTCAGTGCCTGCTGGTTCCCCTCATCGTCTTCGGCGCCATCATGGTCACCGCCCCCCTCTTTGCCTTCACCGCCCAGATTACCCAGGCCCAGCTCCTGGCCCTGGCCCTTTTGTCGGGCATCATCGCCATCGCCAGATCCCCCTCGTCGGCCATGGCCATCATCACCGAATGCCGCGCCCGGGGCCCCTTTACCGAAACGGCCCTGGGCATCACCGTGGCCATGGATGTGCTGGTGATCGTCCTGTTCACCGCGGCCCTGGCCCTGCTCTCCCCCCTTTTGGACGGAAGCCGCGCCACGGGCTGGCACCAGGCCGGGGTCCTGGTCCTCGAACTGGCAGGCTCCCTTACCATGGGGGCCCTTCTGGGCATGGGCATCAACGCCTTTTACAAGCGGGTGGGAAAAGACCACGCCCTTTTTCTGCTCTTCATCGCCTTTACCGTCACCCGCCTCTCTGTGCTCACAGGGCACCAGCTCAGCGCGTTTACCGCCCTCCACCTCAGCCTGGAGCCCCTGTTGATCTGCATCGCCGCAGGCTTTGTGGTGCGCAACGCCACCCCCTTCGGCGAAGAACTTGAAGGGGACCTCATGCGCCTCTCCCTGCCCATCTACGTGCTCTTCTTCTCGGTGGCAGGGGCCTCCCTGGACCTTGGCGCCCTGGCCATCTGCTGGCCCCTGGCCCTGGTCCTGGCCACCTCCCGCGCCGCAGGGCTTGCCATCTCCACCCGCCTTGCAGGGCGCATGGCAAACCTCCCCGCACCGGAACGCCGCCTCGCCTGGATGGCACACCTCACCCAGGCCGGGGTGGCCATCGGCCTCACCCAGATCATCGCACGCAAAGACCCGCTCACCGCAAGCTACCTCACCACCCTCACCCTGGCCGTCATCACCATCAACCAGTTCATCGGCCCCGTGGCCTTCAAACGCGCCCTGGTGCTGACCGGAGAAGAGGGAAAAGACCGGCGGTAAAGCCTGCCTCCGGCGGCCCGCGGGGGGCTAAACTTTTAAAAAGTTTAACAACAGGCTTATAAAAAACATTTTTATAGATGTCGTTTTAAATGCGGATGTGATTTGACCCGAGGAACGAGGGGCAAAGCACATCCGCTACCTGCTTTCAAGGTGGCACACCTTGCCGCCGGAGGCATTTTTTAAAGGGAATCAAACCAGGTTGGAGAGGGGACCGCCTTCGGTCATGGGGGTGACGGTATAAAAACCGCGTTCTTCGCGTCGGCCGGAGATGGTGCGGCCCACGAATTTTTTCAGGCGGCGAAGCAGGGCATCGGTCTCCACGATGGAGAAGATGGCGCGGCTGCGGGTGATGCCGCCCCCTGCCATGAGACGGAAGCCCGCAAACAGGGGCACATGGTGGCTGATGATCTCCAGGGCGTCGGTGGCATCCACCACGGCGCTCATGGTGACGCCCAGGTCCATGAAGCCGGTGATGAGTTCATCGGCGGTCTCTTCGCTCTGCACCACAATCATCATCTGGTACACGGCTACACCTCCCCGCCGTACCAGGCAATCTCCGCATCCTTTTCAATTCGCCGGATGGTCTCCCAGAGGGTCCCGGCATCCGAGGACTGGCGAATGGCCTCGGGGAAGGCCTGCTGCTTGCACAGGCGTGCGGTACGGGCCAGGATCTGAAGATGCTCCGACGGGTTGGTGGTGGGAATGATCAGGGCCAGGACCACGTCCACGGGCTCATCATCGATGGAGTCAAAGTCCACGGGCCGGGTGAGGCGCAGGAGAAACAGGGTGGTGCGGGTGCACAAAGGCGACGTGGTGTGGGGCAGGGCAATGCCCAGGCCGATGCCGGTGGTGAAGCTCTCTTCACGCTCCCGGAAGCCGGACAAAAGGGTGGGGGCATCTGCGGCAAGGCCGGAGGCCGCCGCTTTGTCCGCCAGGAACGCCAGCACGTCGTCCTTGCCGGGCAGGTGAACCCCCACGTAGATATGGTTCACGTCAAGGCATTCTCGAATCTTCATGGCGCCCCCTTTCCCCTAAGTTAATTGGGAGATGCATGGCCAAAGAATACCCAAGGCCGGGCATCATTTCAAGGGGGACAGCGCCCCGTCCCCCTTGAACGGTCCCTGAAAACCAGGGACCGGATTTCTTCCTTAGGGCTGGATATCAATGGTGGGAAAAATCCCCTTGCTCTTGCCTGTCAGGTAAGGCTGCAGGGTGTTGAAGGAGATCATATGCCCGGCCTGGGCATGACCCCTCACCTTGCTGACATCCCCGAAGAAAGCGCCGTTGGCCTCCAGGATATGGTCGATGCGGTGCTCGAAGGCGTGCACCAGATCGTATCCGCTGCCGGAGAACGTCAGATTGCCCAGGGTCACCTCGCCGGTGACCTCGGAGAGGTCGTCCAGGGAGATGCTGTGATTCTTCAGGTCGTCGGCGTTTCGGATATACCCCCAGACCGCATGGCGCTCTGGAATGGTCAGGGGCTCTTCCACGTCGATGATGGTGTGGGGCATCACCATGGAACCGGCGCCGATGGAAACAGGCATGCCGGGCTTGCCGTTGATAAAGGAGTTGAACCCCACAAACACCCGCTCACTTAAATTGGCGTTGATGATCTTGGCGCCATGGGCGGTGACATCGTTCTTCTCCAGCATGGAGTTGATGACGTAGGAGTGCTCCTGGGCGTTGGTGCCCGGCCCCATCCAGGCATTGTCCAGGTAGGCCCGCTGGGAGACGAGGACATTTTCATGGATGTGGGTGTCCCCGGCCACGTAGGCGTACCGGTTGAGGGCAGACTTGCTGGAAACAGTCACCGGCGTCGTGCTCACAGCCGAACTGTAGATATCGCTGTAATCCCCTTTCCGGTCCTCCATGAAATCCCACAACACCCCTTCCGGCTTGCCGCCGGGAACGTTCTTGATGTAGCGTGCCAGCACCTCGGGATCATAGGTGTACTTGAATTCAAAGGTGCCCCCGTTGATCCAGATGGTGCCGTCGGGGATCTCTTCATGGTAGAGGTCCGTGGCGCTCTGGACAAAGGCAAAGGTCCCCACCTTGCAGCCGTGCAGAGAGGTCAGGTCCACGGTGGCAAAGGGGGCGATATAGCACCCTTCCACCGGGGCGCCGTGGATGTTGGAGTAAAAGCTGGCGATGGTGTTCCGGATCAGGAACTCCTCCGGGGCTTCGGGGTCGTGGGAGTAGTTGTGGATCAAGGCCTTGATGAGGTAGCTGTCCTTGATATGGATCTCTTCATCCTTTTCCACGGGAACTTCCGCGCCCTGGAAGAGCATGGTGTCCCCTTTGCGCTTGAGCTCGTCCCCCCGCACATCGGTCTTGTACAGGACGGCGTTGTCCGTAAAGCACTTGCCGAGAAAATAGCTGCCCGCCAGGCTGGAGTTCTTGAAATTGACGTGGAGGGGGTGGTGGCTGGTGACGCCGTAAAAGGCGTTGAAGCGAAGCATCTGCTTAAAGGGAACCACATCTTTGGCATAGGGTTCCGCATCAAACGAAAACGTTCGCAGGTTCACGTTGACCCGGGCGATCACGCGATCAATGAGTTTTTCCAACTGTTTCATCTTGTGGTACCTCCTTTTTTCGATTGCCGCCACAGGAAAGGGGGGTTTTGCCCCCATGCCGTCCTTTTGAAAAAAAACGGCGGCATGGTCGTCCGGGCTTCAAACGGTCCATGGACCGTCCTGTTCGGCAATGTTGTCCTTCGTTGCCGGGGGACGGGCACATGGCCCGTCCCCCCTCGTCTTGCACCTTGGTTCGGCCTTGATCAGGCGCTGGCTGCCTCTTCCGCAGGCAGATACTTGGAAAGGGGACACCCGCCACAGGCGCCCTCTTTGTGGATCTGCTGGTAGATGGCGGTCAGGGCCCTCTCCCCGTTGGGGTAGATGTTCTCCTTGCCGATGGTCTCCAGGAGATGGGTCCGTTCCAGAACGGCGACCACCTCCTCCTTCATGGAGCTGAAGGAGATACCGCGCCCGCTCTCGCGCACCGTCTCGATGAGGATTGCCAGGGCCTCTTCCCCGGAGGCATCCACGTCGTTGATGCCGCTGGACTCGATGAGGATGTGACGAAGGTCCGGCTTTTCGGTGATGAACTCCAACACCTTGTCCTCAAGATACGAGGCGTTGGTGAAGATCAGGGGGCCATCGAACCGGACAACGGCGATGTGCTGGCACTCCTTGAGACCGAACTTCACAGAGCTTCGGAAGGTCTGGTCTTCGGATCTGGAGAGCAGTGCCACGCGAGGCCGCAGGTTCTTGTAGATGAAGACGATGAAGGTCAGGGCGACCCCCACCATGATCCCCTCTTCCAAGTGCGGAGCAAAGTAGAGGGTGCAGATGAAGGTGATGACGCTGATGGCGCCGTCGGCCCGCTTGGCTTTCCAGGCGTGCACAAAGCCTTTCACGTTCACCAGCCCGATCACCGCCATCATGATGACCGAGGCCAGCACCGCCTGGGGCAGATGGTAGAGAAGGGGGGTGAAAAAGAGCAGGGTCAGGGCCACCATGAGGCTGGTAACCACCGAGGAGATCCCGCTCACCGCGTTGGCCTGGAGGTTCACGGCAGACCGAGAAAAGGAGCCGGAAACCGCGTAGCTCTGGCCGAAGGAACCGATGATGTTGGCCAGGCCCTGGCCGATAAGTTCCTGGTTGGGGTCCAGCTTCTGGCCGGTCTTGGCAGCCATGGCCTTGGCAATGGCGATGGCCTCCATGAAGCCCAGAAGGGAGATGATCACGGCAAAGGGCAGCAGCTGGATAAAGGCCCCCAGGAAGGTGGTGTTGTCGGGCAGGGTGGGAATGCCCACCTTGAGGCCCTTGGGGATGTCCCCCACCGCATGCCTCTTCAGGCCGTCCAGGGCCAGGGGCTTGTTCCCCACCTTGAGGCGCCACTTACGCCCGTCGGTCTCCATGCCCTGGGGTTCTTTGCCGCCCACGTAAAAGGCAGGGCTCTCCCCGGCCTCCTTGGGTGCGGAGAAATGAACCAGGCGCAGCTCTTCCCGCAGGGACCCCGAGGAGGTCTTCAGGGTGTCGATGCGGGCATTGATCCGTGCCAGCTCATAGTCCAGCTCCATCTTCTCGGAGCTGGGAATGGGCCCTTCGGATTGATCCTCCACAGCCTTGAGCCGGGTGTTGAGGGCGGCACGCTCTGCCCCCAGAGTCGCAATCTCTGCAACATCCCGGTTAAACGCGTCGATCTTGGCGGTGATGGCCGGGGCCTTGATGCTCTCCACAGGTACGAACACATCGTGGTTGAACTTAAAGGCAAAGGAGATCACCGTTGTGACGGCAACGGCCACCAGCACGTTGGGAATCTTGGGATTGACCCGTTTGAGGATCACCATGATGGCGATGGAGAAGACCCCCATGGCGAGGGTCGGAAGGTGGGTGTAGTGAAGGGCCGAACGGCAGACATGGAGAATCGTCTCATAATGATGAGGCGCCTTGTCCACATAGACCCCGAAGAGCTTCGAGAACTGGCTCGATGCAATGATGATGGCCGCCGCGTTGGTGAACCCGTTCACCACCGGGTGGGAGAGAAGATTCACCACCAGGCCGAGGCGCAGCACGCCCAGCAGGAACTGAAAGGTCCCCACGGTGAGGGCCAGCAGCACCGAGTAGGCGATGAATTCGGTACTCCCTGCCGTGGCCAGCGGTTCAAGCGACGCCGCCGACATCAGCGACACCACAGCCACCGGTCCGGTGGCCAGTTGGCGGCTGGAGCCAAAAAGCGCCGCCACCATGGGCGGCAGAAATGCGGCATACAGGCCGTAGTAGGCCGGAAGCCCGGCCAGCTGAGCGTATGCCATCGATTGTGGAATCAAAACCATGGCCACGGTAATGCCGGCCACCACGTCGGTTCTGAACTTTCCTGTGTCGTAGTCCTTGAACCAGAGCAGAAATGGAAACACTTTGGTCAACATAACGATACTTCCCCCTGAAAATCAGAAAATTAAATACATAAACCTCTTTCTTCCTATTCTTAAAAGGAACTTCCCTGTCCTTTTATATCCGGTGTCCAAACCGCAGAGGGTCTTGCACAAACCCTGCCGGTTGTTCATAAAACAACAAACGCCATCACCTGGAGCGTGGTTTCGTCCCTTGTGCTCCAGCAGGCGTCTGTTCCACTTACGATTACTTGCCGAAAAGCACGTATTGGCCTTCCCAAACCAAATAAAAAGTTCTTTTCGAGCAATTAGAATGCAGATATATGACGATGAAAGTTTTGTCAATTGTAAAGCCGCTAACAAAATGATTCCCTTCAACTTTTTCTTGAAGGAGTACCGGGGGAACGCAAAAACAAACGCCGGATCGGCGAATAGGTCCGGTCAATAATCCCATTGATTTTTTATCAATCCCCGACGCGAACATCTCCCCGCGCGCCTTCCCATCCGGCAAAGCGGACAACCACACCGAAAATCCGGTCCCAGACTCGGAACGACGTTCACCACGCGTAGGGTCCTTTTGGGATCGATCCGCATCAGAAAAAAGGCGCAATCGCACAAAAAACAGAGCAGTTCCGATATGTCGAGGGATGAATCGGGCAGGAGGGATCCAGGCGCACGGTCATGCGCCCGGACAGATGAAAAGCGGAAGAAAAGGCGTCAGGAAAGACGACCGACAAGGACGGTGAGATCCAGCCCCCCATGGGACATGGGATGCCCATGGAACCCCTTGGGCATGGGCCGGGGAACCTGCTGCTTGGGCACGGCCAGGGCAGCGGTCCATCCGCGCCAGTGGGTGGCGAGATGATCCAGCAGGCGCACCACAAAGGCATCGTTGCCTCCTTTGATCCGCTTGCCGTAAGGCGGGTTGAAAACCACCACCCCGGGCTCAGAAGCAAAGGAAGCCGGATCCAGGGCGAAAAAATCCCCGGCCCTGATCCCCACGGCCTTGCCGAAGGGCAGCCCGTCCAGGGAGGCCCCGAGGCGATCCACAGCCCCCTGGTCCAAATCCGAGGCAAAAATCACGGGGGCCGACACCTCGCGCAGCCCCTTTTGGGCCTCTCGCTTCATGTGGGCAAAGCCTTTCTCCCGAAAAGAAGGCCAGGATTCAAAGGCAAAATGGCGATACATGCCCGGGGGCGTGCGGGTTGCCCGCATGGCCGCCTCCAGGCTGAAGGTCCCGGCTCCGCACATGGGATCTGCCAGGGGCGCCTCCCCGGTGTACCCGGCCAGGGTGAGGATGGCTGAAGCCAGAGTCTCCCGGATGGGCGCCCTGCGCCGCCGCTTGTACAAAGGCTCCCCCACGGCATCCAAAGAGAGGGTAAAGCGATCGTCCTCACCCCTCAGGTAAATCTTCTGGGGCACCTGCCCCTCCCCGCTGGGCAGGGCCTTTTCCACCACACCTGCCACCCTCTGGGCCACGGCGTCGGTGTGGTAGAGACGGCAGTGGTGGGAAGTCACCACCACTTCAGGGATTGCATGGGCAGGAAGCCAGAGCTCCCAGGGAATTTCAGCGACCCGCCGCTCCAGCTTCTCAAAGTTCTCGGCCTTGAAGCTCGCCAGGCGCACCAGGATGCGGTTGGCAAGGCGCAAGGAGAGAGCCGCCTGCCACATGGCCTCCAGACGTGCGGTAAACTCTACGCCACCGGTGACCCGCGTTACGGAAATGCCCAGACACTCCTCGGCCTCCTGGGCCAGCAGCCCGCCGAGGCCCGGCGCGGCACTTACATAAAAGGTGTGCTCTCGGCCCGCCACACGACGGCGCACCCTCTTTTCAAAGGCGGTGTCGCCTTTTTTCGTCTCCTGAGGTGTTTCCAGTCTCCGGTCCTCCAAAAATAAAAAACATCAATAAAAAACAAGCCTCCAGCGGCGAGGTGAGCCACCTCGAAAGCAGATTGCCCTTGCGCTTTGCCCTCGTTCCTCGGGCCAAAGCGCAAGGGCCTTCGGCTCGGGCTTCGCCCGAAACATATGCTGGTGGTTTGTACGAGCGATACGACAAGCCTTGAAGGGCTAAGATTCGTTGTCGCAACTCGTTAATTATCAGCGTTAACCGGACTACCTCCAAGGAGGCCGGGCAATTTAAAAACCTGTTTATCAAGCTTTTCAAAAGCTTGGTCCCCGGCAGGGCCGCCGGAGGCACATTGATTAAATCAGCAGCGCCTTCTCCCGGGTTTCGGTCTCCAGGAAGGTCTTGGCGATATTGGATGAGTAGACAATGATCTGAACCATGAGGTTCATCAACTCGGTATTCTCGCACCTCGTGCAGTTCGACGGAGGCCTCCTGCTTGCCCACCAGCCGGTCGAGGTGGTGGACCCGGTACTGAAGCTCCAGATCCAGGTACTTGCGCTCCTTGACCATGATGCGGTTGGCCTTCTCCAGGTCCTGTTCGGCAAAGGCCTCTTTCAGGAGACGGATCTGCTTGCACACCTTCTGGTGGTAGATAGTGAGCTCTTCCCTGCCCTCTTCGGAAAAGTCATGGGCCAGGGCATGCTTTTTCCGGATCAGGGGCAGCACGTTGCGGTGAATGATATCCCCGATGCTCTCCATGTCCCGGACAATGGAGACCATGGCGTAGACCACGCGCAACTGGGCGTCCGAGGCCCCGCTGCGCGCCACCTTGAGCAGGTAGTCGGTGATCTTCTCCTCCAGAAAGTCGATCTCCTCTTCGCGCATGTCGATGCCCTCCATGAGGGTCAGCTCCGGGTAGACCTTGTCCCGCTTGGGACTCTGGGTCACAAAGGGGATAGCCACGGCCTTGAGCAGGTACTCCAGGGCCGCTGCCATGCGTGAGATCTCGGAACGGGCCAGGTCCACGGCCAGGGCCGGAGAGAAGATCTTGCTCTCATCCAGGAAGGTGGTGGTGTACCTGGGGATGGGGCAGGAGGTCTCCGGCAGCATCCGCACGATGAGCCTGGCAAAGGCGTCGCTGAAAGGCAGCACAATCACCCCGATGACGATGTTGAACACGGAGTGGGCGTTGGCGATCTCACGGGCAATGTCGGAGTTGAACTCAGCCCCCAGCCAGGCAATGCACCAGGTGAACTCGGGGATAAACCCGATAAAGATCATGACCCCGATGACCCGGATCATCACGTTGGCCAGGGCCACCCGCTTGGCGTCCCGGTTGGCGCCGATGCTGGCAAACCCCGCGGTGACACAGGTGCCGATGTTGGCTCCCAGGACCATGGGAATCGACGCCTCCAGAGAAATGAGCCCCTCAAGGCCCAGCACGATGAGGATCCCGATAAAGGCGGTGGAGCTCTGGATCAGGGTGGTGAGCACCACCCCGATGAGAAGGCCCAGGAACCGGTTCTCAAGGCTTGAGAGAAGGGTGATCACCTCCTGGCTGCTGCGCAGGGGCCGCATGGAGTCCCCCATGAGCTTAAGCCCGTAAAACAGGACCCCGAATCCCAAGAGCACGTCACCAAAGGATTTCACCGAGTCCCTTTTGGCAAGGAGCCGGATGAGAAAACCCGCCACGATCATCAGAAGGGCGTAATCGGTCACCTTGAAGGCGATGAGCTGGGCCGTGATGGTCATGCCGATGCCCGACCCGATGAGCACCCCGATGGTCTGGATAAACTGCATAAGACCGGCCTGGACAAAGCCCACCAGCATCACCGAGGTGGCGCTGCCCGACTGCACCAGCATGGTGACCACGATGCCCAGGAGCATCCCCCGGTATTTGTTCTTGGTCAGGTTGGCCAGGATGGTTCGAAGCCTGTCCCCGGCCGCCCGCTGCATGCCGTCGCTCATGAGCTCCATGCCGAAGAGGAAAAAGGCCAGCCCCCCCATCAGCCCCATGATCTGAAATCCCCAGTGAATCTCCGAAAGACCGTCGGCCCAGGCATCCGCCGCAAAAAAAAGAGTGCCTGCCCCCACGAGCCAGGCCCATACGTTCCGTTTCGACCTCATCCAACACCTGCCATCTCAAGAGTGGTCATTCAGCGCCCGTTGTCCGCGCCCTTCAGGCCATACCCCGTTTTGGAAAAAACCGTCACAGCATAGGCGCGCATCCCCTTTTCGGGGTCCCACCATCCCTGCAGTTTTTTTTAAAAGCCGCCATGGGAGCTTCTCTCCGGTTCGGCTATGGGATTTCATCATCTTAGTGAAGGCACTTGGCAACCGTCAACAGGATTTACGCTCCCTGAAGAAGCCCGCCCGCCCCGGTTAACCCCGCCTGTGGCCCGGAAATCCGCCCCGGCATGGATAGGCGAGCAGATTGACAACCCTTTCCATATCTTGTATCTAATCCATTCATAATGGCTTGTTCGACTTTTTGCGAAGCTGTCATTACTTAATTGATCTGTAAATAAAGGGCTCCGGCCCATTCGATTTGACCTTCCAAGGAGGCATCCATGGCCAGTTTAAACAAGGTGATGATTATCGGAAACCTGGGCAGGGACCCGGAGGTGAGCTACACCCCCAGCGGTCTTGCCATTTGCAAATTCAGTGTCGCCACCACCGACGTCCGCGTGGACCGCAACAGCGGAGAGCGCAACGAGCGAACAGAGTGGCACCGCATCACCGTGTTCGGGAAAACAGCAGAAAACTGCGGCCGGTTCCTTGCCAAGGGACGGCAGGTCTACGTCGAGGGACGCCTCCAGACCAGCTCCTATGAAAAGGACGGCATCACCCGATACTCCACCGACATCATCGCCAACCAGGTCACCTTCCTGGGCGGCCGCAACGCAGACGGCGGCGGCCAGCAGGGCGGCGGCTTCGGCGGAGGCCAGAACGGCGGCTACCAGGGCGGCGGATACAACCAGAACCAGAATCAAAACCAGGGCGGTGGCTACGGCAGCGCCGGCGGCTACCCGGGCAGCTACAGCGCGCCCCAGCAGCCCGCACAACAGCCCGCACAACAGCCCCCCCAGCAGCCTGCGGCCCAGCCCCAGGGCAACGGCTTTGACCAGGGCGGAAGCTTCGGCGGCGGTGATCCCGGTTTCACCAACCCGCCCGACGACGACATCCCCTTCTAGGCCCTGTTAAAACGCCCGGGACCCAACGCAAAAAGCCCCCTTGCAGCGCAAGGGGGCTTTTTTTGTTCAACACACGCTTATCAGTCCGCAGAAGACTTACACGCTGCAGGATTCCGCGGCCCTGAAGGCGGTGGCAATGGAGATCCCTGCCCCGCTCTTCTCCCGTTTCCAGTCCTGGTGGGCCAGGATACTGCCGGCCACAAAAAGGCTCGGGTCCACCACGTTGCCGTCGCTGTCCAGGGGGCGCATGGCCGTATCGGCGATGATCCCGGCCCGGTTCACGGCGTGGCCTTCGGGGTGGAAGAGGTCGCATCGGTGCCAGGCGTCCCGGCTCTGGGGCTGGGAGACATACAGGTCCAGAAGGGGCTCGGTGATCCGGAGCCGGTCCCCGGCCAGTCCGCCACCCATGAAGCGACCGGTGGCCAGGATCATCTTGCGGGCCGAAACGGTCCGCTCCTCGCCCCTCAGGGAGGCGGTCACGGTGAACCCGCCCTCCCCTTTGGAAGCCTTTGTGACCCGCCCGCCCACGAAGGTCGCAACACCATACCTTGAGAAGGCCCGGTCCAAGGCTTCTCGCAGCCGGACGCCGGCGGCCGTGGGGGGCATGCCGGGGATTTCAAAACAGGGAACGCCCAGGGCCTTTTCCATATAGGCCAGGGTCTCGCGGCTCTTCTCCATGCCGAGGACCGGGGGAAGGCCCACGGCCTTGTGCCCGTCCAGGTGGGGACGAATGGCCTCGATGAGCCGATCGCATGCTTCGGGAAGGTCCAGCTCCCGCGCCAGGGCTTCGGGGTAGATGTCCCCGGGACGCCCCAGGCCTTCGGGTGCAACCACAACCGATGAGAGCCCCGGCCAGATGGGGGCAGCCGACTGAGCAACCTGGCTCGCCTCAAACCCTTTGAGCCTTCGGATTCCCACAATAAGGGTCTTGAGCCCCTGCTCAAGGGCCGTTGCCCCTGCGACCATGGTCTCGGGCAGGGCATAGCTGGCCTTGAGAGACCCCACGCTGGTCACCACCCGGGCGTTGGTTTCACAGATTCGATAGCCCAGCCCTTCCTCTTCCAGAACCGCCAGGAACCCTTTAAAGGCCTGGGCAATGGCGTCAGCTCCGACCTTTCCGTAGGGGTGGCCGGGCCCCTGGCTCACCAGGTCCTGAACGGTCTGCCAGGGAGCTGCGGAGTACGCCTTGTCACCGGGCAACATGCCCGCCAGGTCAAACAGGCCACTGGACAAGGGCAGCTGGCTGCCTGTGCCCACCACGGCAACCTTGAGCCCCTTTTTTGCCGCAAAGAGAGCTGCCGCGCTTCCGGCAAGTCCGTTTCCCACCACCACGACGTCTCGCTGGCCGTCCCAGGGGTCTCTGGCCGTACGGCCCATATCCGCTGCATTACTCATGCCCCACCTCCATTCCAAAGAGTCCGCACTGCAGGGCTTCATGAAGCTCCGCCCGGGCGAGGTTCTCTCCCCAGGAGACGGATCGCATCCCCTTCCAGCGCTCCTTATAAAAACGGGCCAGACCGGAGAGGCCCTCGTCCCCTGTCACGTGCCCCTGGCCGTACATCCAGGCGGCCAGCCTCAGACCACAGAAGCTCCCCTGACAGGGACCTTTGCCCACGCGGCTTCGCAAGCCCACTTCCACAAGGCCCCGGGCAAGGCCCTGGCTTTCCAGGGAGGCCACCAGGGAACCGATGACCGATTCGGAGACCATTTCACACTCGCAGATCATGCCGTCACCGTCCTGATGACCGGACATCCACTTTTTCGGGGCCGCGCCGGGCTCGGTCCACATGGCGTCGCCGCTGGCCGGCAGGATGCGGGTACGGGTCAGACAGGGTCCGCCTGTGCCGAGGTAATGGCAGACGGCGTCCGCAGCCCTTTCCGCCATGAGCCGGTAGGTGGTGAGTTTGCCGCCGGTGATGGTAAACAGGTTTTCCACCCCCTCCTCCGCATGATCCATAAGGACAAACCCTCGGCTCACGCTTCGATCGTCTCCGCCGGAGGCGGCGCCGAACAGGGGACGTACCCCGCTGTAGGCCCGGATCATCCGCGTCCGTTCAAGGATCGGCAACAGGGGAATGGCCTCCTCCACCATGCGATCCACTTCATCGGTGGTGGGCCAGGCCGCATCCGGGTCATCCACATGGGAGGACGTGGTCCCCACAATGGAGACGGTGCCTCCGGGCACCACAATGTCCGCGTCCGAGGGGGGACGCAGGCGGTTCACCACCCGGGTGGTGAGGCGATGGTCCGTCACCAGGAGGCTCCCCTTGGAGCACCGCACCTGGGTCGTGGCCCCGGCAATGGCCGCCACCTGGCCTGCCCAGGCGCCGGCGGCGTTGACCACGCAGGAGGTCTCTACCTCCACGGTCTCGCCCGTTGCCCGGCGTTTCAAAAGAGCATGGGTCACCTTGGATCCCTTACGGGTCACCCCTGCCAGCTCGGTGCCGCAGAGGAGCTCCGCCCCGTGGCTCAGGGCGTCGGAGACGTTGTCAAGGGAGAGTCGAAAAGGATCCACGGTGGCGTCGGCGACCTCGTAGGCCGCAACAATACCGCCGGTGAGGTTCGGCTCCATGGCACGCGCTTCGGCCACGTCGAGCTGCCTGTGGGGCATATCGCTCTGACTGAGAAGGCTCTCAAAGTCCGCCATGTAATTTTCGTCATCCCCTTCAACACCCACAAACAAGCCGCCGGTGGCCTCGATGCACTGAGGGGCCATCTCACGGAGCAGGGCGTTTTCATCCCTGCACTCTTCGGCTGAGTGCCGATCCGAATAGAGATACCTCGCCCCGCTGTGGAGAAGGCCGTGGTTGCCCCCCGACGCGCCGGAGTTGACGTCCCCGCGCTCCACCAGCAACACCTTCAATCCCCGAAGCGCCAGGTCGCGCGCTACGCCGCACCCGGTCGCTCCGGCCCCGATGACCGTTACATCCGCTTTTATTCGCTTCATCATCCCATGATGTCCGCCCAGATGATTAAGGACCTGCCCATCAGTGCAACAGCGCCCCCGTATTCCACACACGGACCGAGACCGCACGTCAAAAGATCCCCCGCAGCTCAGGATGTTCGTTTTCCAAAACAGACACACATTTCGGATACCCGGCGGACACGCTGCGGTAAACCCTTTGGTTTTCAACCATAAACTTCTTGGCATTTCCAGCGCGTCCGGTTCCCTGACAAGGTTCGGAATCGATCCTTTGACCATCCACATCCAGCAGATTGTTCACAATACAACATAAATTTTCGGATTTGAAAACCCAAAACTATTGCTTCCGGCACAGAGAATCGGGATAATAGCTCTTGAGAAAAAGGAATTACGATGCTATCACACATTAAACTTTGCAGGTTCGTTCTCATCAAAACCGAAAATAAGGAGAGTAGAGGTGAACACCGGGGATCGGGAATACAACGCAGCAGATGTCATTCGAACGCTGCCGAGGCGTCAGAAGGCGATCTATGACATGGTCCTTGAAAAGGGCTTTGTCTCCATCGAAGGGCTCTCCCAGCACTTCTCCGTGACGCCCCAGACCATCCGGCGGGATATCAACAACCTGTGCAGCGCCAAGCTGCTCCAGCGTTACCACGGAGGCGCCGGTCTCCTGAACAGCGTGGAAAACTTCACCTACTCCACCCGAAAATCGCTGTGTTCGGAAGAGAAAATCCGCGTGGCCCAGCACGTGGCCCAGTTCATCCCCAACAACGCCTCCCTGTTTCTGGACATCGGTACCTCCACCGAAGAGGTGGCTCGGGCCCTGGTGGACAAGACCGGCCTGCGGGTCATCACCAACAACCTCAACGTGGCGTCCATCCTGGGGCAGAACCGGGGCTTTGAAATCCTGGTCTCCGGGGGCGTGGTCCGAAACCACGACCTCGGCATCACCGGGGAGGCGGCCATCGACTTCATCAGCCAGTTCAAAGTGGATTTCGGCATCATCTCGGTGGCGGGCATCGACCCCGACGGCACCCTCATCGACTTCGACTACAACGAAGTGCGCATCGCCCGGGCCATCATCAGCAACTCCCGCCAGGTCTTCCTGGTGGCCGACCACTCCAAGTTCAACCGAAGTGCCATGGTGCGCATCGGCAACTTGGAAGAAGTAGACGCCCTGTTTACAGACCGCACGCCCCCGGCCTCCTTCCTTGAGATCATCAAGCGAGGCGATGTGAAGCTGCACATCGCGCATGGCGGCAAGCACTGACCCCTGAAACAACTGAACGAACCACCGCCGCATTCGAACGCAAAAAGGGCCGCCCCCATCCGGGGCGGCCCTTTTTTTTTGCCGATGCACGGCTTTTTTTGTGCTCACAACCACTGTCTGCAGTGACGACCCGGACCCCAGGGAGAACCAGCCGTCGCTGCAATGCCGGGGAAGGGGCCAATGGCGATGGCGGGGTGCCCCTCCCCCGAGGACACCGACGGTCGCCGGTGCCGGGAGACTGGAAAAAATCAGAAGCGGGCTGTCAGGGTCACGCCCCCGCCCACGATGTAGCC
The DNA here is from genome assembly GCF_056829965.1 of Desulfoluna sp. CYM3A. Taxonomy (NCBI): domain Bacteria; kingdom Pseudomonadati; phylum Thermodesulfobacteriota; class Desulfobacteria; order Desulfobacterales; family Desulfolunaceae; genus Desulfoluna; species Desulfoluna sp. CYM3A. The sequence goes on along the minus strand of NZ_CP186556.1, from coordinate 5,827,341 downwards.
GTCGGCGCTGGCTGAAACCACGTTGCCTGCAAAGCTTTCGTTGAGGTTCGTGCTCTCGCCACCCACCACACGGGCCTGCTCGATGTCCGTGTACTGGAACACCGCATCGATGGTGTAGCGACCGAAGTTAAACCCGGCCCCCAGGGAGTAGGTCTTTTTGTCCGCATCGGGCCACTGCATGTCCAAGGTGTTGTCGGGGATGGGCGTGGGGTCGTAGAAGTAACCGCCGCGCACGGTGATCATGTCGTTGATGATGTATTCCATGCCGAAGCGGAGCTGCTTGGTGTCTTCCCAATCCCTTTCATAAGCTTCTTCCATGCCACTCTGTATGGGATCAGCACCAGGAAACACGCCAATGTCTATGGGGTTGGACAGCTTGGACACCTGGTCCTTGTTAATGCTCCAGTCCGTCCAGACCAGGTCGCATTCGATGGAGAACTTGTCATGGGGCTGGTAGCGCACACCGGCCTGTATCTGCTGGGGGTGATTGTAATCCATCGTTGCCGTTGCAACCTTGACGCCGTCTTTAAACACGTCGCCTTCAAAATCGGCATCGCACTCGCTCCGGTAAGTCAAACCGAGGGTAATGGTCTCCTTGGGCTTGTACATCACACCGATGTTGTACGAATAGTTTACATCATCTTCCAACTCCATGCCGATGGCGGCCTGATGGTCGGGGGAGGGAAGATTCCCAAATTCACTTCCGTCCACGATCCCGGCTGCGCTCAGCTGGGCTGAGTAGGCCGCTGCTTCCCCATACTTTTCAGGATCCAAGGCAGCTGCACCGGCGTACACTACTGCTGCACCCGCTACATTTGTTATCGCTGGCCCTCCCGTTTTTTTGCTGATCGTATCGGCATTGTCGATCAGTTTCCCCACAAACTCAGTGGTATTGGAAATCAGATACTTACTTGTATCTGCACCGGCCTCGGACTTGCCGATGGTAACCCCCACACCAAAGGAGAGCTTATCGTTCACCTTGTACGAAAGGGAAGGCGTCACGCCATATCGCTTATAGTAAGAGTGATAGGCACTGTAAGAACCCGGGTTTTTCGTAGGGTCCTTTTCCCAGTCCAGCTCCATGCCCCAGGGTGCGTACGCTGCAACGCCCAAGGCGAAACGCTCGCTGATCTTCTGGGCATAGCCCAGATGAGGGGCCACCAGAATGTCGGACTCGTCGCTGAAATCCGTGGGCTCAATGAGGTTTTGCGACATGTCCGAGCGGTTGGTCACCGTAAACTGGGACATCTCGATGGTGGGGTCCACCGCAAGGGCTCCCACGGAAAAGACCTTGCCCTCAATCTGGGAGAGGCCCGCCGGGTTGTAGTACGCGGCAAAGGGGTCGTCGGCCGTGGCCGCATAGGCCCCACCCAGGGCGGTGGCCCTGGCACCGATACCGTATGTATCCACCGAACCTGCATAAGCCATCGTGGAAGCGGCAAGCACACAAACCGCCGCACAAGCAAAACGTTTCACCATTGTTTCCTCCTTACACATAGCATGTCAACATAGCAGCGACGCTCGAAACCCGGGACCGAAATCATCCCTTCATACCAGTGCCCCATCCATAAACACCGTCCCACCGTCACACCTACTCGCCCTCTTCAGGGAGATTTCCGGCAAGATATCTGGGATGTTGCGACCCAGCACACCGATCTCAGAGTCAAAAAACCGACCGTACGGAACACTACACATCAGGTGCATATTAAAGCCCGGTTCAAAAGTTAATGACGCCTTCTACATATGCGACCAGCGTTCACTCAAACCGCGCAGCACTGTACCACTCTTCTACCGGAAGTCAATTGTGCAACCATCGTGCCACTGCGTGAACAATGGTTATTGAGTAATCATTCCACCACATTCACAGAATCCCGGAACGGACAGGTTACACGCCATTTCGTTTCATATTGAAATCATAATTTCAAAATGATACAAAGTTTAAACCCTGAGCCCACTTTCACAGAGGTGATCATTATGCTTTCCGACCCCTTCTCTCCGTCGCAACTCATCACCCGGGACCCCCAATACGGGTTTCCCCTTTTCGGTCCCAGCCGTGTCCTGGGCGTCAGCATCGCCACCCTGGAACGGTTTTACCGGGACTTTACCGAAATGGTGGACAAAAAAACCCGCCGACGCATTGCCGAAAACCTGGGCTACGAGGTCGGCCTGGGCCAGGCCACAACCCTGTCCGGGCTCTGCGCCTTTTCATCGGCCTCGGAGCACCTTCACGCAGGGAGCAGGCTTCGAAACTTCACCGGCTACTGCAACGAACGCATCACCTCCCTGGACATCACCCCCGAGGGAAAGCTGGTGCGATTCAGCGGCCGGTGGGCCGGGTCCTTCGAAACCGCCATCTACCTCAAAACAAACAGCCGCAAAAACAGGGGCCATGCCGGGCGACCGGTGTGCCTGGCCCTGTGCGCAATCCTCAGCGGGTACGCCTCGGCGGTGTTCGGAGAAAAAATTGTGGTGAGGGAAACGGCCTGCCAGGCCATGGGGACAGAGGAATGCCACTTTGAAGGAAAACCGGCGACGGAATGGGACATGGGCGAGGCCCCGCCGTACATGGACGATGAGGGCGACCACGCCCTGGAGAGCAACATCACCAAGCTGAGGGAAATCCTGGGCCTTGAACATCGCCCGGCCGCGGCCCCGCCCTTTTTCGCAACAACCGACCCGGTGTGCAGGGATTCCGGCTTTCGGGCCGTGCTGGATCGCACCGACAAGGTGGCCCCCACCGACGCCACGGTCCTTATCTTAGGGGAGAGCGGGTCGGGCAAGGAGGTTGTGGCCCGCCGGATCCACGCCGGATCCCGCCGCAGCAATGCCCCCTTTCTGGCCATCAACTGCGCGGCCCTGCCCCCGGAGCTCCTGGAATCCGAACTCTTCGGCCACGTGCGCGGAGCCTTTACCGGCGCTGAAAAAACAAAAAAAGGGCTCTTTGTCTCCGCAGGGGAAGGCACAATCTTCCTGGACGAAATCGGGGACATGCCCCTGCCTGTCCAGGGCAAGCTCCTGCGCGCCCTGCAGGAGAGGGAAGTACGCCCGGTGGGTGGCCTGGAAGACATCCCCGTCAAGGCCCGCATCGTCGCCGCCACCAACCGCGACCTGGCCGCCATGGCCCGGGAAGGCTCCTTTCGCCAGGACCTCTACTACCGGTTGTCGGTCTTTCCCATCACCCTGCCCTCACTGGCCCAGCGCAAAGCGGACATCCTCCCCCTGGCCCACGCCGCCTTGAAAAAACGGGCCCCGGATCACCCGGGGTTCTCGTCAGAGGCAGAAAAAGCCCTGCAAAGCCACACCTGGCCCGGCAACGTCCGCGAGCTTGAAAACTGGGTGGAACACGGCCTCATCCTCGCCGGCAACACCCCCATCGACACCGATCACCTCCCGGAAGCCCGGCGCACAACCCCATCCGGCGACAGCATCGACGGCGACCTCCCCAGCCTGGAAGACCTCACCCACCGCTACATCCACAAGGTCCTGGCCCACACCAACGGCAACAAAAAAGAGACCGCCGGCATCCTGGGCATCGGTACGGCAACCCTGTGGCGACACCTTAAAAAGGAAACGATGGGGGGCTAAGGGCTAAGGGCTAAGGGCTAAGGGCTAAGGGCTAAGGGCTAAGGGCTAAGGGCTAAGGGCTCATAGGTGCCGGAGGAACGGATGTCAAGCCCACGATTCGGCACCTCGTCACCCTTTCTAATGATGCCTCCGGCGGCCCTGTCGGGGGCCAAACTTTTGCCAATTAGATGTCTTGGGTTTGACAAACAGGTTTTGCTTGGGTTTCACAAAAATCTTCGCGAAAGCTCTTCCCCTGAGGAACGAAGGGGGAGGGCTTTCGCAACCTGGGGTCCAGGGGTGGCGAAGCCACTTAGGCCAAAAATCCCCTGGCCGCCGGAGGCAATGCGGATAGATCCACATTGGACAAGTAGCAATAACGTATCCTGTTACGTCGAAGCTTGTGAGCCTACCCGCATAAACCCTCAGCGTTCATGTCGGGCGTAGCCCGAGCCGAAGGCCCTTGCGCTTTGGCCGAGGAACGAGGGACGAAGCGCAAGGGCAATAAGCTCGAGGTGGCTCACCTCGCCGCCGGAGGCTTGCTTTGCCCCCGACTTTAACCATAGAAGGCATCGCTGCCTGTGTTTTAACTGGGGCAGGTTGCTTCCCAGGGTTCCCGTTCGTCGGCCCGGGAAAAGATCTCCCGGTACTGGATGGCTTCGGCCACGTGGGGGGTATCGATGGCATCGGCGCCTTCGAGGTCGGCGATGGTGCGGGCCATTTTCAGGCAGCGCATCCAGGCGCGGGCTGAGAGACCCAGGCGTTTCACCGCGGCTTCAAGCAGGTCCCGGGAGTCCGGGCCCACCTGGCAGAAGGCTCTCACCTCGCGGCTTCCCATCTGGCCGTTGAACCGGACGGGAAGGTCTTTGAACCGATGTGATTGCCGGGCCACGGCGGCCACCACCCGCTCCCGCACCGCGGCTGAAGCCTCTGCCCCGGTCTGTTTTCGTCCGGAGAGCTCGTCAAAGGAGACGGCGGGCACCTCCACATGGAGGTCGATGCGGTCCAGCAAGGGGCCGGAGATGCGTTCCTGGTATCGTTCCACCTGCACGGAGGAGCAGCGGCATTCCCGGCCGGGGTGGGTGGCGTATCCGCAGGGGCAGGGGTTCATGGCACAGACGAGAAGGGTGTCGCTGGGGTAGGTAACCTTGATGCGGGCCCGGGCGATGTGGACATCCCCATCTTCCAAAGGCTGCCTCAGGACATCCAGGACCCGCTTTTTGAACTCGGGCAGCTCGTCTAAAAACAGCACCCCGTTGTGGGCAAGGCTCACCTCCCCGGGCATGGGGTTTTGGCCCCCACCGATGAGGCCCGCATCGGAGATGGTGTGGTGGGGGGAACGCACCGGGCGAATGGTGACCAGGGGCGTGTTTCTGTCCAGAAGGCCCGCTGCCGAGTGGACCCGGGTGGTCTCCAGGGCCTCGCCAAAGGAGAGGGGAGGCAAGATGGAGGGAAGGGCGCGGGCCAGCATGGTTTTCCCGGAACCCGGCGGCCCGTTCATCAGGAGGTTGTGGCGCCCGGCCGCCGCGATCTCAAGGGCCCGCTTGGCATGTTGTTGGCCCACGATGTCTGAAAAATCCACGGAGCAGGTCCCGGCACCGGGCTCCAGCCCCTCAAAGGGCGGCTCGGGCATCAGGGGATGGATGCCCTTGAAAAACCCCACGGCCTCGGAGAGGCTTCCCACGGCAAAGACCCTGATGCCCCGCACCACCGAGGCCTCGATACCGTTGTCCCTGGGGACCATCACCGCGTTCATCCCGCGACGCCCGGCCTCCATGGCCATGGCCAGGACGCCTCGCACCGGCTTGACTCGTCCGTCCAGGGCCAGCTCCCCGCAGATCAAAAAGCCCGATGCCGCGCCCTGGGGCACCATGCCCGTTGCCGTGAGAACCCCTAAGGCCACGGGCAAGTCAAAGCCCGTGCCCTCCTTGCGCATGTCGGCCGGGGCCAGGTTGACGGTGATGCGATCCCTGGGAAACTGGAAGCCGGAATTGGTCACCGCCGCCTTGACCCGCTCCCGGCTCTCCCGCACGGCGGTCTCGGCAAGCCCCACCGTGGTAAAGGCCGGAAGTCCGCGGGCGATATCCACCTCCACATCCACCACCCGGGCTTCCACCCCCACCAGTGCACTGCTGAAAACCCTGGCCAGCACGCCCCCTCCTTTTCATCCCCCAGGGAGCCCCGGGGCTCCGGGATGACAATGACTTTGATATTTCATGGTATTTGATATATAAACCCACTAAGTTGAGATTTTTCCGAATAATCAGGGGCCACGGACCACGGCACCCACATCCACCCGCGTGTGTCGACTTTACGAGTGATACCACGCACAGACAGACGGCCCTTCCGGGGCATAGGATGTCGACACGCCTGATGCGTTTATCGGACAAACCCATCACACAACCATGCACAAACGATTTGGATACGTCGGGAAAGACTCTCAAGGGACACTGAAACGATCGGACACGATCAAAACGACGATATCGGGCGGCCTTTTTCAGGCCCCCGCAGACGATACGGTGATGACAATTTACATGAATCAACGCACCTTAGCAAAACCTTTTTCATGCTCGGGAACCGGCGTCCACTCCGGTGTTCGGGTCAACCTGACCGTCCATCCGGCCCCCGCCAACCACGGCATCCGGTTCCAGCGCAGCGACCTCCCGGACAGCCCCACCATCCGGGCCCTGTTCCGAAACGTCGTAGACACGAGCCTTGCCACGGTCATCGGCCAGGAGGGCGCCATTGTCTCCACCATCGAGCACCTCATGGCCACCTTCGCTGGCCTTGCCATCGACAACGCCCTGGTGACCATCGACGGGTATGAGATGCCCATCATGGACGGCAGTGCCCGCGTGTTTGCCGAAGGCATCATGGAAGCAGGCATCGTGGCGCTGGACAAACCCCGGAGCTTTCTGGCCATCACCAAAAAAGTGGAGCTCTGCGAGGGGGACAAGCGCGTGACCGCCGTGCCGTGCGACCACTTCTCCATCACCTGCGGCATCGCCTTCAATCACCCCATGATCAACGAACAGAGCGTCACCCTGGACTCCCGGGACAACACCTTCCTCACGGACATCAGCCCGGCCCGCACCTTCGGGTTCTACCGGGACATCAAAATGCTCAAGCTTTACGGGCTGGGGCGTGGCGCGGAGCTGGACACCGGCATCGCCCTCACCGACGACGGCATCATGAACGAAGGGGGCCTGAGGTTCCCCGATGAGTTCGCCCGCCACAAGCTCCTGGACTGCCTGGGTGATTTTTCCCTCTTGGGGATGCCGATCCTTGCCCACATCACCACCAGCAAGTCCGGCCACGCCTTTAACCACGCTTTCCTGGAGACCCTGTTCGAACACAAGGACTCCTGGGAGACACGCACGGTGGAAGCCGACGCCCTATGAAAAGCCGACTCTCAACCCTTGCCGTCTGTGTGGTGCTCCTGATCCTTCTCCTTGCCGCAGCCGCAGGGGCTGCGTCCCAGGACCCTCGGCTCGCAAGCCTCACCATCACCAACACCCGGGACCACCTGCTCCTTTACACCGAGCTGGAGGGGGCCTTTGTGGAAAAGGTGGAGACCGCCGTCCAAAGCGGGGTGGAGACCACGGTCTCCTACGACATCGACATCTTCGAGCAGAAGCGGTTCTGGTTCGACAAGCGCATCGCCTCCATCCGGGCCGAACACCGGGTCAAGTTCGACGCCATGAAAAAGGTCTACACCATCACCCGCTCCTGGGCCGAGCCCCAGAGCCTCACCACGGAAAACTACGAAGAGGCCAAGCAGGTCATGAGCCGCTTGGAAGGGCTGCGCGCGGCCGCCCTCACCGACCTGACACGCGGGGAAGCCTACCAGGTCAGGGCCAGGGCCCGCCTGGAAGAGTTCACCCTGCCCGTCTACCTGAAGTTCATCGGCCTCTTTGCCGATCTGGACGCCTTTGAAACCGACTGGCGACACGCCGCCTTCGTCTATTAAGAGGTGGCCATGACCCCACCCCTTGACACGCCCCCCACCGAGTCTTCACATAAAACCGGTTCTTCCCCCGGCCGGATGCCCATGGACTTAAGCATGAAGCGTCCCTCGGCCGAGGCGGAAAAAAAGCGGCAGAAGCGGGAGTTCCTCTTCATTGCCCTTCTCATCGTGACCGTGGGCCTCATCTCCTACGCCATCAGCAAGGCATCAAACTACGGCGCCAACTTTCCCATCTCCAACACCCTGTTGATGTTCATTCTCATCAACATCAACATGATGCTGCTGCTGACCCTGATCATCCTGGTCTTCCGCAACCTGGCCAAGGCTTACTTCGACAGGCGGAAAAAGACCATGGGCTCCAAGCTCCGGGTGAAGCTCGTCATCGCCTTCATCTCCCTGACCCTGGTGCCCACGGTGGTGCTCTTTTACTTTTCCATGCAGTTCATCTCCACCAGCATCGCCTACTGGTTCAACGCTCCGGTGGAACAGGCCCTGGAAAACTCCCTGTCCATCGGTCGGGAGCTTTACACCCACATTGAAAAAAACAACGCCTTCTTCCTGGATCGCATCGCCTACCAGCTGGACAAAAAGTACCTGAACTCAAGCAAAAAAAGCGCCCTGTCCAATTACATCGTGGTGAGCCAGCGCGCCTTCAATTTAGACGCCATCGAGGTCTACGGCAAAAACACCGATCGCCTCACCTTCTCCATCTCCTCGGACACCGCCCCCACCACCCTCAACCTCATCGCCGCCGGGGAACTCCAGAAGGCTGCCCAGTCCAAGGGGATCCACACCCTCATCGAAGAGAGCGGGGGCCAGGAACTCATCCGCAGCATCGCCACCGTCCCCTTCCGGGCCGATCGCCAGAACGCACGGGCCTACGTGGTGATCACCATCCGGGTCTCCAGGGAGCTGGTGGGCAACATCTCCTCGGTGACCCGGGGCTTTGAAGAGTATCAGCAGATCAAGCTGATGAAAAAGCCCATCCGCACCACCTATTTCATCGCCCTGTCCATTGTGGCCCTGCTGGTCCTCTTCTGCGCTATCTGGTTTGCCTTTTACCTGGCCCGCTCCATCACCATCCCCATCATGGAACTTGCCAAGGGCACCCGGCGCGTGGCCGAAGGGGACCTCTCCTTTCACATCGACGTGGTGGCAAACGACGAAATCGGCAGCCTGGTGGTGGACTTCAACAAGATGACCCGTGACCTCGGGATCAGCCGGGAACAGCTGGCCCTGTCCGCCCGCATGCTTAAAGAGCAGAACCTGGAGATCGAAGAGCAGCGGCAGTACATGGAGATTGTCCTGCAGAGCGTTTCGGCCGGGGTCATCTCCCTGGACCCGTCGGGCCATGTGGCCACCATCAACAAGTCTGCCGAGCGCATGCTGCAGGTCAAGAGCAAGCATGTGATCCGCCACCACTACACCGAGCTTTTAGGGGACCAGGAGAGCCAGACCGCCAAGGAGATCTCCGAAAAACTGGAGAACTCGGGCAACGGCATCAACTTTCCCGTCTCCCTTGCCATCAGCGGCAAGCCACGGAGCTTCAACGTCCACTCCACCACCCTCCGGGACGACAACGGCAACCCCATGGGCCTGGTCATCGTCTTTGACGACATGACGGAACTTGAAAAAATCCAGCGCCTTGCGGCCTGGCGAGAGGTGGCAAGGCGCATCGCCCACGAGGTCAAGAACCCCCTGACCCCCATCGCCCTGTCGGCCGAGCGCCTCAAGCGCCGCTACTCCAAGGTGGTGGCCGAGCCGGTCTTCGACGAGTGCACCCGCACCATCATCGAGCACGTGGACCTCATCCGCAACCTGGTGAACTCCTTTGCCTCTTTTGCCCGATTCCCCACCGCCAACCCTGAGCCCTGCGAGCTGCCTCCCATCGTGGAAGACTGCCTGGTCCTTTACCGGGAGGGCCTCCCCGATATTGAGTTTACAGTTGAGTTTGTAAATGATATTCCCCTTTTGAATCTCGACCGTCAGTTGATCAAGCAGGCCCTCATCAACCTGATCGAAAACGCCGTGGCGGCTGTTCGGGGACGGGGGCGAATCGCCCTATCCCTTTCGTACAACAGCCTCAAGCAGGTGGTCACCCTGGAGGTGGCCGACTCCGGAACCGGCATCCCCGATCCCGTCAAAGCCCGGCTCTTTGAGCCCTACTTTTCGACCAAAAAATCCGGGACCGGCCTGGGCCTTGCCATCGTCAACTCCATTGTTTCCGACCATAACGCCGAAATCCGGGTGCTGGACAACGATCCCACCGGCACCCGCTTCGTCATTGAATTCCCGGTACAGGCCCCGGCCTGATCCCGGCTTCGGCTCACCAAGAGCCCGCCCAAGGAGAACACCTTATGTTTCCAACCCTGCTTATTGTGGATGACGAACAGCCCATCCTCCATTCCCTTGAGGGGCTGCTCTCCGACGAGGGGTTTAACGTCCTGACCGCCCCCAACGGATATGAGTGCCTGAAGACCATCGACGCCGAGCACCCCGACCTGGTGCTGCTGGACATCTGGATGCCGGGCCTGGACGGCATCGAAACCCTGCGGGAGATCAAGAAGTCCCACCCGGACATTCCCGTTATCATGATCTCCGGCCACGGCACCATCGACACGGCGGTCACCGCCACCAAGTACGGGGCCTTCAGCTTCATCGAAAAGCCCATCAGCATCGACAAGGTCATCGTGGCCATCAACAACGCCCTGAACTTTCGCAAGCTGGAAGAGGAGAACCGCTTCCTGCGGACCCGCATGATCGCCAAAAACGCCATCGACGGCTCCAGCCCTCCCATCCTTGCCCTGAAGCAGCAGATCATTGCCGCCGCCCCCACCGAAGCCCCCATCCTCATCACCGGGGAGAACGGCACCGGCAAGGAGCTTGCCGCCCGGACCATCCACCAGTTCAGCACCCATTCGGAGAGCCCTTTAATCACGGTCAACTGCGCGGCCATCCCGGAAGCCCTTTTTGAAAGCGAGCTCCTCGGCCATGAAAAAGGCGCCTTCGAAGGGGCCAAGGCCAAGCACATCGGCCGCTTTGAGCTGGCCGACGGAGGCACCCTCTTCTTCAACGAGATCGGGGACATGACCCTGGCCAACCAGGGCAAGCTGCTCCAGGTCATCGAAGAGAAACGCTTCTGCCGCCTGGGCGGGAGCCGGGTCATCGACGTCAACGTGCGCATCATCGCCGCCACCAACAAGGACCTCAGAAAAGAGATCGAAGAGGGACGCTTCAGGGAAGACCTCTACTTCCGCCTCAATGGCGTGCCCCTGGACATGCCCCCCTTGCGCAACCGGCTGGAGGACCTCCCCCTGCTGGTGGGGCGCTTCACCCAGGAGTGGTGCAAAACCTCTGAGTCCGAGCCCAAAGCCTTTGAGCAGGACGCCATGGAAGCCCTGGCCGACCACAACTGGCCCGGCAATGTGCGGGAGCTGAAGAACCTGGTGGAGCGCCTGCTCATTACGGTCAATAAAGAGACCGTCGCCCTGGCCGATCTCCCCACGCCCTACCGCGCCCCGGAGGCAAAAGAGAGCGCGGACAGCCTCTCTGAGCTGGCCGATATCGCCGACTTCCGGGAGGCCAAAGAGGCCTTTGAGCGGGAGTACATCAAACGGCGCCTCGCAGAGTGCGACAACGACACGGCAGCAGCAGCCAAAAGCCTGGGCGTCAGCAAGGGCCACATCACCAAAATTCTCAAATCGTAAGGGCATCAGGCATCATCCATGCGCATCATTGGCGGAGAACGACGCAAGAAAAAACTCCTGGCCGTCCCCGGCATGGCCACCCGGCCCACGGCGGACCGGGTCAAGGAGACCCTCTTCAACATCATTCAGAGCCACATCCGGGGGGCCTTTGTCCTGGACCTCTTCTCAGGCACCGGGGCCCTGGGCCTCGAAGCCCTGAGCCGGGGGGCGGACCATTGCCTCTTCGTGGACAACCAGAGGCAGGCCTTAGAGACCTGCCGGAAGAACATCACCGCCTGCGGCTTTGAGGAGAGAAGCACCGTCATCAAGTGGGACATCGCCCGCAACCTGGGCTGCCTCTCCCGCTACCCATCCCGGCTGGACCTGGTGTTCATGGACCCCCCTTACCGTAAGGGCCTGGACGACCTGGCCCTGGCCCACCTCATCCAAGCCGGGGCCCTGGCCCCGGAAGGGCTTGTGGTGGTGGAACACGCCGCAGACGAGGCACCGTCGGCGCCCGACGGCCTGGCCATCACCGAGACCCGGCACTACGGCTCCACAGCTCTCTCCTTCCTCTCTCCCCATTAAGGGCTCCCCGAAAAATACGGGCCTTCCGGCACGTCCCGGGCAACCCCCCTTAATTCATGGGGTTCCCGCCACCTGCTGCCGCGGCATTCACTGCCGCGGTGGCGGAACCGGTTGCACGGCCCCGTCTCCTGCCCCTCTAACATATGCAATTTCCGATGAAAAAGGTTGTTCCCCCTCTTTTTTTTGTGTTAGAGCTTCTCTGACATTGGGCCCACTGTTCATTCAGCGAAAAAGGATCTGACACCATGGAGACAATCGCCGTTTACCCCGGTTCCTTCGACCCCCTCACCAATGGCCACATCGATCTTGTGGAACGTGGATTGAAAATCTTCGACAAAGTGGTCATCGTGACCCTCAACAACAGGGCAAAAAAGCCCCTCTTTTCCGTGGAGGAGCGCCTGTCCATGATCCGGGACTGTTTTCAGGGAATGGATTCCGTGGAGGTGGATGCCTTTGACGGGCTGGTGGTGGATTACGCCCGGAAGCGAAATGCCAACGCCATCCTGCGCGGGATGCGGGCGGTTTCGGACTTCGAGAACGAATTTCAGATGGCCATGTTCAACCGGCGGCTCAACCGCGATGTGCAGACGGTCTTTCTCATGACCGGCATGCGCTGGATCTTCACCAGCTCCTCCGGTATCAAGGAAGTGGCAAGCTTCGGCGGGGACGTCTCCGGCATGGTGCCCCCCTCCATCGAGAAAAAGCTCAAAGATAAATTTCACCAGGCATACAGCAAGGGTTAACGGGCATGGATTTCTGGCAACTGACCATATTCTGCAAGGTGGTGGAGCTCAAGAGCTTTTCCCGTGCAGCCGAAGCGATCTACCTCTCCCAACCCACGGTGAGCAGCCACATCAAGGACCTGGAGGAGCACTGCGGGTTCCGCCTCCTGGACCGCCTGGGCAAGGAGGTGCTGCCCACCAAGGCCGGCACCCTGCTCTTCAGCTACGCCAAGCGCCTGCTGGCCCTGCGGGACGAAGCCGAGACCGCCCTCTCCCAGTTCCGGGGCGTCACCAAGGGCTCTTTGACCCTGGGCGGAAGCACCATCCCCGGCGGATACATCCTGCCCGAGATCATCGGCCGGTTTGCCAAGGCCCACCCTGAAGTCCAGGTCTCGCTTATCATCCGGGACACCCGGGACATTGCCGACGGCATCTTGAACGGTGACGTGGAGCTGGCCGTCACAGGGGCGCCCCTTTCGGACCCGGCTATCTTTCAGGAGCCCCTTTTCGAGGACGACATGCGCCTCATCGTCCCCGCCGATCACCCCTGGGCCAAACGAAAAAGCATCCCCGTGGAGATGCTGAAAACCGAACCCTTTGTCACCCGGGAAAAGGGATCCGGCACCCTGAAGTCCCTGGACCAGAGCCTCTCCGACGCCGGGTTCAACCCGTCTGACCTCAAGATCGCCGCCCGCATGGGCAACACCGTCTCCGTGTGCGAGGCCGTCAAATGCGGGGTGGGGGTCTCCATCCTCTCCACGCGGGCCGTGGAACGGGACATCCAGGCCGGCCTGCTGGCCGCCATCGCCATCGAAGGGGTGAACCTCAAGCGCTCCTTTTACCTCACCCGCCACAAAAAGCGCACCCCCTCCCCCCTGGCAGACGCCTTTGCCGCCTTTCTCAAGAAAACAAGTTAAAAGCGAGCCTCCGGCGGCGAGGTGAGCCACCTCGAAAGCTGATAGCCCTTGCGCTTTGCCCGACATAAACGCAGATGGTTTATGCGGGCTGGCCCGCAAGCATCCAGGTAAGAGGACACGATGTCGCTACGTGTCCATTCTCGGTTTCACCGCACGGCATCCGGCGACCACATAGGGCTAAACAACACGTCCTGCGTTTTAACCTTTCTTCCTCGGGTTAAGACACGGAGGCATTGATAAAGCCTCGATACCGCTTGCAGCGATGGGTTCCGCCATGCAGTTTCAAACGCCCCCCTAGCGCGTGCCCTACATCACGTGGGCAATAAGGACAAACCCGCCCACGAGAAGGACGGTAAAGGCGGTGACCACCAGGTTGAAGTACTTGTCAATAAAGGCTTTGATGGTGGGGCCGAAGAGGTAGATGAGCCCGGCCACCAGGCAGAAACGACCGGCCCTGCCCACGGCGGAGGCAAGGACAAAGATGGGAAAATTGATGGAGAAGAGCCCTGCGGCGATGGTGAACACCTTGTAGGGAATGGGGGTAAACCCGGCGATAAAGACCACCCAGGCGTCCCAGGTGTTGTAGAGGTGTTCCACCCGGGCGAACTTGTCGGCAAAGCCGAAGAGGGCCACGATGCGGTCCCCGATGGCGGCCATAAACTGCCAGCCGATGAGGTACCCGAGCATGCCCCCCAGCACCGAGCCTGCGGTGCAGATCAGGGCAAACCGAAAGGCTTTTTTGTGGGCGCCCACGGCCAGGGCCACAAGGAGCACGTCCGGTGGAATGGGAAAAAAGGACGACTCGGCAAAGGCGATGAGGAAAAGGGCCCAGCTCCCGTAGGGGGACTCCGACCAGCTCAACACCCAGTCGTAAAGACGACGCATGATCTGCATCGGTTGTTACTCCTTCCAGCCGAACTCCCCGATGAGGGGAACAAATCGGCATTTGCCCATGTTTTCGTGCACCAGCTCATCCCCCGCCCGCGTGATGCGCAGCAGGTCCTGGGTATCGGCGCCCCCCACCGGCATGACCAGGCGACCGCCGTCTGCCAGCTGATCGGTGAGGTGAGTCGGAATCTCCGGGGCCCCTGCCGTCACGATGATGGCGTCAAAGGGGGCCTCTTCGGGCCAGCCCGTGGTGCCGTCTGAAAACCGGGGTACGATGTTGAAATAGCGCAGGGTGTCAAACACCTTCCGCGCCCTCATGTACAGGGTGTGAATCCGCTCAATGGTATACACGCGATAGACCAGCCGGGACAAAATCGCCGCCTGGTAGCCGGAGCCGGTGCCCAGTTCCAGAACCCGGTCATCCGGTGACAGACAGAGGGCCTGGGTCATCTCGGACACGATGAAGGGCTGCGAGATGGTCTGCCTCTCTCCGATGGGGAGGGGAAAGTCTCCGTAGGCCCGATCCATGAGGGCTTCACTGACAAAAAGGTGACGGGGGACCTCCCCCATGACCTTCAGCACGCGGGGATCGCTGATACCGCGCCCGGCGATCTGACGCTTGACCATCTCCTCCCGCTGGCGTGCGTATTTTCTCTCCAACACATCCATGCCCATCCCTTCCAACCCTTGCTTGATGAAAATATCGTAAGCGGCGAACACCGGCAGCACCGGGCCTTGATATTGCCTACGACCTCTCCGTCAGTCTACTAGAAATTTCGTCTGGGCTGTGTATAGCACAACTTATTAACGAATAGTATTGGAAATACTGCTTTTTTTTCTGTAAAATGGGGGATCTTTTCACCCGCAAAAGGCAAGACGCTGAAGGTGATTTTCCTTTAAACACAGGATGTTGCAACATCAAACATCCGACTGTCAACGACAGGGACGGATCCATTGGAAGGGCTCAAGCAGGTCGTTATTTCGGTCATTCTCCTGATGCTCATCATCACGGTGGGCATCGGCGGGTTTATGACCATCGAAGGGTGGGGCATCACCGATGCCGCCTACATGACCCTGATTACCATCACCACCGTGGGTTTCGGAGAAATACACCCCCTCTCCCCCGTCGGTCGGCACTTCACCATGGTCATCATTGTCCTCGGGACCAGTTTTTTCATTTACGTGGGCGGATCCGTGGTTCAGTTCATGGTGGAGGGCCAGATACAAACCCTCATGGCAGGTAGGCATTGGAAATCACCCGTCTGAGAGACCACCACATCATCTGCGGCTACGGCCGCATCGGCCGTGTCCTTTATCACCAGCTCATGGCCACCACCCCCATGGACATCGTGGTCATCGAAAAATCACCGGAGCTGGTGCCCCACATGGAAGCGGACGGCGCCCTGTACATCTCTGGCGATGCCGCCTTGGAGGAGAACCTCATCCGGGCTGGCATCAAAAAAGCATCCTGCCTCGTGGCAGCCCTGGCAACAGACACGGACAACGTCTTTCTCGTGCTCACGGCCCGACAGCTCAACCCGGAGATCTTCATCATGGCCCGCTGCTGCTACAAGGAGTCCCGGTCCAAGCTCATCACGGCCGGGGCCAACATGGTGGAGTCTCCCTACGATATGGGGGCCGCCAACATGGCCCTGAAACTGCTCCGCCCGACGGTCACAAACTTTCTGGAGCTGGCGCTCCAGGACCGAAACAAGGACATCCAGATGGAGGAAATCGTCATCCACGAGGACTCCGAACTGGTCAACGTAATGCTTCAGGATTCGGGCATCCGGCAACGATTCGACCTGATCATCATCGCCATCAAAACCCGGGAGGGAACCATGCTCTTCAACCCCTCCTTTGAAACCGTCCTCAAGCCCGGAGACACGGTGATTGCCGTGGGCAAAGGGACAAACCTGGCAGGCTTGCAGGCTGCGCTCCAGCCTTGAGGAACGGAGAACCCGGCCCACATCAAATCTTGTAGATGGTCCGGGTATCGGTAACGATAATGTCGATGTGCTTGTTTCTCGAATCGGTGGGGACCTGGGCAATCACCTGCTCTTCAAAGGCGATGGCCACCTTTCGGGTGGTGATGGGGAGTTTCTGGACAAACTTGTCGTAAAACTTGTCCCCGATGCCGATGCGGCCGCCCTTTTCATCAAAGGCCTGGCCCGGCACGATGGCAATGTCGATGTGATTGATGGGAACGGTCTTGCACCGGCCGGGATCGGGGACCAGGCAGCCGTCGGGGCCGTCAATGAGATCTTCGGGGCTGTTTTCCACTTTATACAGGGTGGTTTTGCTGGACTCCCGATTGAACACGGGCAGCACCACGACCTTGCCCCCTTCCAGGGAACGCTTGATGATATCAAGGGTTTCCACCTCGCTCTGCTTGGCCAGGTAGAGAAGCACGACCTTGGCTTCCATGAAGTTGGCAAAACCGAAGAGCCGCTCTTCAATGGTCTTCTGCTTTCGAGACTTCTCCTCGGGCGGAAGCGCATCCAGAACAGCTTCCACCTCAGCGATTATTTCCTTTTTTTTCTCTCCGGCATCTTCCATATATAATCTCCAGTCTTTTTCGCTAAACACATAAAATCAGTAATGATTGGTAATTTTCAAAGCTATTGACTGCCACCATGGACCGTGATAGTAATTTTAAGTTTTTAAAAACAAAAAACCACAATGCCGACCATACCACGAAACGGCATGATATCCGTGGTCCAGCCCGGTCCTCGGTCCATACCATAACACAATACGATATGGGAATCGACAGCTCTGACACAAAATCGTGGTTGTGTGTCCTGCCGAGGCTCTGTAAGGCCGGGTTGCCAAGCGTCCACCATCCCACGTTGCCAGAACAGGTACCTTAATTATGCTTGAACTCAAGTACGTCAGAGACAACCTCCAGACCGTGGAGGATGCCCTCAAAAAACGAGGCGGCAAAGCCGATCTCGCCACCTTCGCCACCTGCGAAGCCAAACGCCGTGAACTCATCGGTGAACTCGAAGCGCTCCGTAACCAGAGAAACACGGTCTCCGACGAGATCGCCGCCATGAAAAAATCCGGGGAGAACGCCCAGCCCCAGATTGATATGATGAAGTCGGTCTCCACCCGCATCAAGGCCCTGGACAAAGAGGTCAACGAGGCCGAAGCCACCCTGCAGGAGATCCTCATGGGGATCCCCAACATTCCCCACCCCTCGGTCCCCGAAGGCAAAACCGACGAGGACAATATCCTGCTGCGCACCGTGGGCACCCCCACCTCTTTTGCGTTTGAGCCCAAGGCCCACTGGGACATCGGCGAAGGCCTGGGCATCCTGGACTTCGGCCGGGCCTCGCGCATCACCGGCGCCCGCTTTCCCCTCTACTTCGGGGCCGGGGCACGGCTGGAGCGGGCCCTCATCAACTTCATGCTCAACCTGCACACCGAAGAGCACGGGTTCTCCGAGGTGCTGCCCCCCTTTATCGTCAACCGCAACAGCCTCAAGGGCACGGGCCAGCTCCCCAAGTTCGAGGAAGACCTCTTCAAACTGGAGGGCCAGGAGTACTACCTGATCCCCACGGCCGAGGTGCCGGTGACCAACATCCACGCAGGCGAGATCCTCACCGACAAGGACCTGCCCATCCGGTACACGGCCTACACCCCCTGTTTCCGCTCTGAAGCAGGCTCCTACGGCAAGGACACCCGCGGCCTCATCCGCCAGCACCAGTTCAACAAGGTGGAGCTGGTCAAGCTGGTTGACCCGGCCACCTCTTACGACGAACTGGAGACCCTCACCCAGAACGCGGAAAAGGTCCTCCAGCTCCTGGGCCTGCCTTACCGGGTGGTGACCCTCTGCAGCGGCGACCTTGGTTTCTCCTCTGCCAAGACCTACGACATCGAAGTGTGGATGCCCGCCCAGGACACCTACCGGGAGATCTCCTCCTGCAGCAACTTTGAAGACTTCCAGGCCCGCCGCATGGGCATCAGGTTCCGCCCCGAGGGCGAGAAAAAGCCGCGCCTGGTTCATACACTCAACGGCTCCGGGCTGGCTGTGGGCCGCACCGTGGCTGCCATCCTGGAGAACTTCCAGCAGGAAGACGGGACTGTCAAAATCCCTGAAGTGCTCGTACCCTACATGGGCGGCAAGGAGGTTATTGCCAAATGAAACCATCGGATTTTCCAGAAGACATCCGGGACCTGATCCTTCCGTCCCCGGAAGGCACCATGATCTACCGCTGCCTGGGCTGCGGCAGCGAACACGGCATTGACGAGCTGCTCTACGTCTGCCCGGACTGCGGCAGCGTCATGATGCTCCACGAGACCTCCAACCTGGCGGCCAAAAAAGCAGACGGCCCCACCTGGCGAAAGATCCTGGACTACCGGCGCATGCTCAACATCCCCGCACTCAAGGGGATCTACCGGTACCACGAGTTCCTCGGCCCTGTGGTCCCCCTGGACGCTGTGCTCTACCTGGGCGAAGGACACACTCCGGTGGTGGAAGCCAACACCCGCCTCCAGGAACTTACCGGTGCCCGTTTCTTTTTCAAAAACGACGGCCAGAACCCCAGCGCCTCCTTCAAGGACCGGGGCATGGCCAGCGCCCTCTCCTACATCAACTCCCTGGTGAAAAAAGGGAGCATGAAGGAGATCCTGGCGGTGTGCGCCTCCACCGGAGACACCTCGGCGGCTGCCGCCCTGTATGCCTCCTACCTCACCGACGGAATCAAGTCCGCCGTCCTGCTTCCCCAGGGCAAGGTCACGCCCCAGCAGCTCTCCCAGCCCCTGGGCAGCGGGGCCAAGGTCTTTGAGATCCCGGGCGTGTTCGACGACTGCATGAAGGTGGTGGAGAACCTCTCCTCCCGCTACGACGTGGCCCTGTTGAACTCCAAGAACGCCTGGCGCATCCTGGGCCAGGAGTCCTACTCCTTTGAGATCGCCCAGGACTTCGACTACGCCATGGAGAACATGGTGGTGGTGGTTCCCATCGGCAACGCCGGGAACATCACGGCGGTGATGAACGGCTTCCTGAAATTCTACGAGGCAGGCATCATCGAGACCCTCCCCAAAGTCATCGGGGTGCAGTCACACCACGCCAACCCTGTTTACAAGTACTACCTGGAGCCGGACACGGCCAAGCGGGAGTTCAAGCCCGTCACCGTCAAGGCCAGCGTGGCCCAGGCGGCCATGATCGGCAACCCCGTCTCCATGCCCCGGGTCATCAACGTGGTGGAGACCTACAACCGCCTTTCCGAGAAGAAAAACGTCTTCTTCATGGAAGTCACGGAGCAGGCCATCATGGACTGCGAGCTCCTGGCCAACCGCAACGGCCACATTGCCTGCACCCAGGGCGGCGAGACCCTGGCAGGGCTCATGGAGGCCGTCAAGCAGGGCATGATCACCGACGGTGAGACCGCTGTCATCGACTCCACGGCCCATGCCCTGAAGTTTTCCGGCTTCCAGGAGACCTACTTCTCCGGAACCTTCCCGGAAGAGTTCGGCATTACCCCGAACCCGGAGCTGGTCAACGCACCTGAGGATGTCAAGGCCGAGGGCCTCACCGAGTTTCCCGCGTCCGGGGCGCCCCTCACCGGGGAATCCTTTGAGCGATTTGTCCGCCTGACGGCCGATGCCATCGCCACCCGCCTGGACCTTGCCCGTCAAACATCATAAATTATTGCAGGGCAGGGGCCTTTTCCCGTGAAAAGGCCCCTGCCCCGTCAAATCCCAGGCCCCTTCCCGGTTCATGCCGAGCCATGGACGGGGCCTCAGTCCACCATGGAGGCCCCGGAGCCTATGGGTTGTAGGATCAAACGGCTGTTGCCCCTGCTGGTTCTTCTCGTCATCTGTATCGTTGCGTCCGGCCACGCCCGGGCCGAGGTACTCTACAAGCGCTATTACGTCCAGAACGTCAACGGCCGGGATGTCCTCAGCGAGCCCTACACGGTGCGCCCCAACGACTATGTCATCAAGATCCTGAAGCGAAAGGGAGAGATCTCCCACACCAACTTTCCGCTGTTTTTGAACATATTCAAGCTCATCAACCACCACATCGCCGACATCAACCGCATCCACCCCGGCCAGAGAATCTTCGTCCCCCTGAAATGGCTGGAACCCGACGCCCTTCCCGGGCAGCGGCGAGGGGTCGTGGACCTTCCCTTTATTACGGCGGCACCGGTCAAGCAGCTCATCACCCAGGGCGCCAAAACCCACAAGGTGGCCCCCGGAGACTCGGTCTCCCGCATCATCTCCAACCAGTTCGGGCCCACGGGAAGCCGGACCTACCGGGAAGGCGTCAAACTCTTCCGATTGGTGAACCCCACGGTCAAGGACCTCAACCGCATCTACATCGGCCAGGCACTCAAGATCCCCGATGCGTCGGTTCTGAATGAACAATGGTACGCCTCTGTATTTGAAGCAGACGGTGAGGTGGTGTTAAACGCCTCCCCCACCGATGCCTCGACACCGGAGGAAACCGGGGACACCCAGTACGACGAAGAGGAGGCAGACGGCCTGAAGGATCCCTTTGACGCCCTTGCCAAGCTCCTGGGGGGTGTTCTCCTGAACCGAGGGCGATACTACTTTCCCGACGCCGAGGGCACGGATTTTTCCGTGAACCTGTCGGAAACCCCCATCCTGCAGCTTCCCGAAGGGCGACGAATCCTCTTTGTCCAGAACGGCCTCTCCCTGTCCGCAGAGCGACGGCGTATCATGGCCACCCATTTCAAGAACCTGCAGTTCACCGACATCTCCACCGAGCCCAGCCTGCCCCTGCTCCTTGACGCGGTTCAGCTTGCGTACCCAAAAATGCGCCTGCCCATGCCCCTCTCCTTTTCCGAAGAAGGCATGAACCTCTCCCTGAAAGCGCGCTGGGCGTTTAAGTACGACCGGTCCAAATCCCCGGAGGCTTTCCGGGGCATCATCGTCTCGGACCTTTCCGACCCCTCCGGGCGATTTCCCGTTCCCCTGACCGCCTACTTTCGAAAGCACGGCCTTGTGCTGCGGGAATCCCTTCAGGGCGAAGCCCTTCCGCCGGTCTTCTATGCGGTGGAAAAGAGCACCTCACTGAAACGGATTGTCCCCCGCACACGCAAAATCTACGTTGAAAAGCTCGCCAAGGCCCTGGGCCTTATGTACGATTCCAACATCACCATTTCATTTTCCTATGCCGGTACCCAGCTGGAGACCACCTCCAACATGATACGGGATCCCCAGGGAGAAGGCGCCCTGGTGGACTTCGGCCAGCTCTACGGCGATGCTGCTTTCGCCATCGAAAGCTCCGGCCTCAAGGTGGTCTCCATCCGAAAGGGAGACTATCTTTTCAACGCCACCCTGAGGCTTCTCTCCAAGCTGGGCATTCCACATGAGAAAAACCCGCGCTTCGAGTTCGGAAAGGCGGGTGACGGCCTTTCCTGCGCCCTCACCGTGGACGGCATCCTGGTCAAGCCCGCCCCCCTGGTCAAAAAACTCATCGTCGCCTCCACATTGCCTGACCCGGTCATCGCCCTCCTTGAAGAGCAGGGCATGGGGATTATCCAGGTCCGATAGCCCGAACCTTTTTGAAAAAAGGGACCCGCCGGAGGCAACTGGCAATTGCAATAAACCGAGATTCATGGCACGTTGCGCTATAGGCGCAAACACAGCGTTTTCTCCAAAGATACCTCCCTTCACGGGGGCTTGACCATGACCCATAGGCGATACGAATCGCAACGATCCCGACCATCGCACACACCACCTAAATACCGGGGGCATCATGAATTCATCTGCACGCATCCTGCTCGTTCTTCTGGCCGCGGCCCTGCTGGCCGGTTGCGCCAGCAAAACACCCATGTTGAAAAAGCAATCCGAGGCCCAGCGCAACCTGGGTGAGGCCTACCTGAGCCAGGGCGACTACACCGCCGCCCTCAAAGAACTCCTTGAGGCCGAGAGCCTCTACGCCGACGATTACCTCCTTCAAGACGACCTGGGCAAGGCCTACACCGCCAAAAAAAGGTACGAAACGGCCCTCATCCACTTCCAGCGATCCATCGACCTGCAGCCCGACTACGGCCCGGCCAAAAACAACATGGGATCGGCCCTGTTGCTGATGGAACGATGGGACGATGCCATCGAAATCCTCAATCAGGTGTCAAACAACATCCTGTATGCCACGCCCCACTACCCCGTCTACAATCTCGGGTGGGCGTACTATAACAAAAAAATGTACGCCAAGGCCGTCGGCTACTTCAACAAAGCCCTGGAGATCCACCCGGAGTTCGTCCTTCCCATGCGGGGCATTGCCCTGTGCCACATGGCCGAAGGGCGCCTTGCCGATGCCACGCACTGGTTTGAAAAGGCCGTCGACACCGCCCCCAGATTTCAGCAGCTTCACTACGAACTGGCAGGGGCCTACCTTCGCTCCGGTTCCTATGAAAAGGCCAAAACCACGCTGACAGCAACCATCGCCATCAACGACCAGACCCCCATTGCCGCCAAAGCGCAGCGTGAGCTCGCGGCCCTTTCCATTTAACCCTCCCCTTCCAACGGCACGGCCCCGGTCTCTCACCGGGGCCATGGGCCACGTGAGACCTTTCGCCACGGGCCAGTGATGCGCTCCGTAAGAGCCACGTATAAGGCATCCCCACACTCAAGAGAAACGAACTGCCTCCTCCACCAAGCACGTCCGGGTGGTTCGGCCCGGGCCCTCCCCCGCACATACGTCTACCACCATAA
The DNA here is from genome assembly GCF_056829965.1 of Desulfoluna sp. CYM3A. NCBI lineage: Bacteria > Pseudomonadati > Thermodesulfobacteriota > Desulfobacteria > Desulfobacterales > Desulfolunaceae > Desulfoluna > Desulfoluna sp. CYM3A. The sequence continues at coordinate 5,804,321 of NZ_CP186556.1, read as the reverse complement.
AAAAAGGGAGCGAGGTGTTTACCACCTGCTCCCTTTCGTTGTTCAAACCACTCTTTGGTATTTCCCCCTGCCACGAAAAGCAGGGGGAAGCATGTCTAAATTTTCAATTCATCCATTTTCACCACACGGGGGGTGAGGAAGACCAGCAGCTCCTGCTTCTCTTCCGTACGCGTACGGTTCTTGAAAAGCCAGCCCAGAACGGGAATCTGGGACAGCACCGGAAAGGCCGATTCGGCAAAGGTCTTGTTGGACTTGATGATGCCGCCGATGACGATGGTCTCCCCGTCGTTCATGATCAGCTCGGTCTCCACCCCTTTGGTGTTGAGGCCCGGGATCCCGTCGGTGATGCTGCCCACGTCGTTCTTGTCGATGAGCACCTGCAGGGAAATCCGATCGTCGGCCGTCACATGGGGGGTCACCTCCAGCTTCAGCTCCACCTCTTTAAACTCGATGTCCACGTCACCGTCTTCAACGGTCTGGTAGGGAATCTCAACCCCCTGCTTGATGGTGGCCTTCTTGTTGTCCAGGGTGAGAACCTTGGGTGAGGAGACAATCTTGCCGGTGCCCTTGGTCTCCAGGGCCGTAAGCTTGGCATCCAGGATCAGGGTGTTGCCGGTGAGCCGTGAAAAGTTGATGCCGATGCTGTTGGTGGTGTCCACCCCGTAGTCCATGGCCACGCCGTAGCCGTACACACCGCCCAGGGTGCCGCTCTCGTTGCCCTCTCCAACGGTGGGATACCCCTCGGTCTGGGCGTTCCAGGTCACACCGAAGGCCCGGGTGAAGTTGGATGAGGCTTCCACAATCCGAGCCTCGATGATCACCTGGGGCGTGATCCGGTCGATCTGGGTGACAATTTCACGGGCCTGGGCGATCTTTTCCGCGGTGTCGGTGATGATCAGCTGGTTGGTCCGTATGTCCACACTGACGCTCCCCCGCTCCGGGGTGAGGATGCGCTCGATATGGGGCCTGATGTCCGCGTCTGCGTTGGAGTAACTGATGAGGATGTACTCCGTGAACATGGGGGCCATGGCCTTCTGGATCTCTTTGGAGAACTGCTGGGAGGCGATGTACTGAAGTCGGGCCGCCTCCTCTTCCTTCAGGGTTTTTAAGGTGGCGATGCGAGTGATGCCGTTTTCTTTCACCGATCCCAGCATGTTCATCTTGAGCACCAGGTCCAGGATCTGGTCCCAGGGAACCGGGTTCTGAAGGGTCATGGTGACCTGGCCCGTGACATCCTTGTCGATGGCAAAGTTCTGCCCGCTCACGGCCCGGATGATGCGGAACACGTTTTTGATGTCCGTCTCAAAGAAATCCACGGCGATTTTCTCGCCGGTGTAGGTTTTGGACTTGCCCACGGAGATCTCCGGTTCCGCGTCCGCCACCACCACGTCCGGAACCGGAGCGGCACCCACAGCCCCTTCAGGAAGTACGGTCATACCGGCGTCCGCCCCTTGGGGCAGGTCCATCACATCGGCTCCGGTAATCGCCTCTTTCCAGCTGGGCAGGTTGGCCTCGTCCTCTTTCTGGGGAGGCACGGTGGTGGGGTCGATGCTTACCTCAATCTGGTCGCCGCTCTGGGTCACCAGGTACGGTACGGCGTCCCTGAGTTCGATGATAAACAGGGCGTCTCCGGCCATCCGGTCCGTCTGAACCGGCAGAATCCGGTTCACGGCGCTGTTGAACCGCGTGGTGATAATGGGGCGCTTGCGGGAATCGGGCAGGGTGGTGTCGGCGAGCTTGATGTAGAGAGTCTTCTCATCTTTCTTGCTCACCTTGTAATCCACCGGGCCGGTGGTGCCGATCAGGATGGTGGATGCCCCGCTCTGGCTGCTGGTAAAATCGATCTGGCTCACCGTGGCAGGTCCCACGGCAACGGGCTGAAGGGGCGGTGCCTCTACCGTTTTCTCGGGCTGAACCGCCACAGCCTCGGACTCCACCGTCATCTCAGCCACGTCGGCCTCTGCCGGTGCGTCCTCAGGGACCAGGGCCACCTCGGGTACGTCCGCCCCCACGGAGGTGAAGATCACATCCAATCCGTTTCCGTTGCGAACCACGTCGTACTCCGCCTCTTCCGTAAGGAGGATCTTGATCTGTGTGGCGCTTCCCTTGCGGGAGGTTGCGATGGTCTCCACCACCTCATAGTTCGCCGGCGACTGAACCGCCCCTTCCGCCACATCCGTGTCGGGAAAATGCAGGACAACCCCCGGGGGAAGGGACTGGGGTATCATGGCATAGGTCAACATGGCACTGCCCTGGATGGACACAACCACTTCATCGGAGTTTCCACGGGTGTCCACACCGGTAATGACCCGCTCAGCCATGACAGATTGCGTCTCGACAGCAGGCGTGATCGCACCCTTATCGGATGCACAGCCGCCGGCCGCAAGCGCCGCGAAAAAAACAAAAAGCACGACTGAAGCTGCCTTCCAGCGCAACGTTGAGGTCTTGTCAAACATATTAGTCTTCTCCAAGAGGTTTCTGAAGTTTAAGTTCCCGTGTCCGAACCACAATTTTTCCGAGGAAATTCTCCACTTCTTCTTCAATAACCACCCGGTCCCTGGTGATCTCCACTACCTGTCCCGAGTTGACGCCCATATAGGTTCCCTTACGAACCACATACCCTTTGCCGCCGGTCTCTTCCACCATGGCCATGCTCCGGCCCGGCATGCTCACGATCCCCACGAGTTTCAGCTGGCCGATATCCAGCTTTTCCAAGGGGGTCAACCGGGACATCCTGCTCTGGCGTATCGTGGGGCGCGCCTCTCCCTCAACGGCCTGGGAGCTGATGCTGCCCCGTGCGAACAGAGGCTCAAAGGGGTCCACGCGCCCTGCGGGGTCGTAACTTGTTTTCCCGTAGAGCATCTCGTCCGAGGCCTTTTCCGAGAGAACCTCCGGCTTGGTGGTCTTGCCCGAATCAGCCGGTGGCAGCCCGGCCACGGCCGGGATCTGCGTCGCATCCGCCGCCTCGGGCTCGGGTTTGGCCTTGGCCTTGATCGGCACCGTCTCCTTTTTCGATACCTTGAAGGTCTTGACGGTGTCCCGGGACTGTGATGCGTCGTCCGCCCTGTCACACCCTGAAAAGAGAGGCCCGGCAAGAAACGCAACCGTCACTATCGATGTCATGATCTTTTTTTGCATGGCTCACGATCTTTGTATTTGATGGATTATTTCTTCTTTGCAGGCTCTTTCTTATCGATGAACTTATACGTCACAGCCGTACACTTCGTTGAAATTTTTCCCTCTTTGTACCCGCCGATCTTGATGTCCCGGATGTTGACGATACGGTTCAAACCGGTCACCTTGTCCATGAACATCACCGTGTTGTGAAAGTTCCCCTTCACATGCAGGCTCACGGGAATTTCGCCGTAAAACTCCTTGTTCACCTCTTTCTGGGGCTGAAAGAGGATAAACTCAAGCCCCGTGTCCTGGCCGGATTGGGAGATACTCGTCAAAAGTGAGGGAATCTCCTTTTTTTCAGGCAGGGCCCGCATCACTTTCCTGAATTCCGCTTCCTTCATTTTCCACTCCCGCTTGAGGGAGGCCAGGCGGGCGGCTTTTTTCCGGGCTATCTCAAGCTGGGTCCCAAGGGACTGAAGCGTCTGCTTCTGCTGCTTGATCTCTTCGTATTTGGGCAGGATGGAGAAGTAGAAGATCGACCCGATCAGGACGATGCAGGTGATGGCGCAGATGGCGATCCGCTGAATCTTGTCGAGCTCTTCGACCCTTTTGAACAGGGGGTCCATCGACTGAAACGCTGAGGACTTGTTCATCATTTTACCTTCATACCGGTTGCATTGGTGTTTTTTTGTTTCAACTTGGCCCGGGTGCACACGATCTCAAAATTCTTCATGGCCACGCTCTTTTTCGACGCCCCCAGTTTCAGGAACCTCAGGCTTGCGCTGGAAAAATACTCCGATGTTTCGAGTTTCCGTGTGAAATCCGCCACGGTGATCTCGTCCAGGGCCGCTCCCTTGAGGGTAATCGTCCTTCCTGCCTCGTCGTAGCTCTTGATCCACATGCGATCGGGAATCACCAGCTCCGTCATGGCGCTGAGAACCCGGACAGGATCCTTGCGAACCACCTGAAGGGATTCAATGATATCTATTTTCTTCTGAAGCACCTTGTTTTTCTTGTTAATGGCGTCCACCTCACGGGCCTTTTTCTTGAACTTGTTCAGCTCGGCCTGGGTGTCGCTCACCTCCTGTTTATACTTCTCCACCGCCGCCCCCACGCTCAGGGCGTACGCCCCCATTCCCACCCCGATCAAAATGATCAGGAGCACGAAGATGGACACCTGACGGCGGACATTCTCTTTGGTTCGAGCATCTCGAAAAGGCAGTAAATTGATTCGTATCATTTGTCGTTCACTTTCCTTATCGCAAGCCCCATGCAGATGGCCGCCTGAGGCGCCATCTGCTTGAGATAGTCATCGTCAATGCGCCCGTCTCCCAAATCCACGCCCTTGAACGGATCGATGGTTTCAACCTCGGTGGAGGTCCTCAGCGCCAGCATCTTTTTGAAATCGGCGATGTTGCCGCCACCTCCGCTGATCAGGATCTTCTGGATCCTCTCCTCGGGGTAGGTGGAATAGAAAAAGTCCAGGGCCCGGCTGATCTCGGTACACCAGTCCGCAATGACGGCCGATTCGATGTCTTTGAGCTCTTCATTGGAGATTCGTTCGCCATTGTTGTTCAGCTTGATCTCCTCGGCTTCGTCGGCAGAACAATCCAGCATGGAGGAAATTTTCTGGTTTGTCTGGCCGCAGCCCAGGGAAACATCCCGCATAAACAGGGAATTTCGCCCTTTGAGAATGTTCAGGGAGGTTTTGCTTGCGCCCACGTCGATGAGGGCCACGAACTGAACCTGCAGATGTTCACCAGCCCCATGTACCCGAGTTCGTAAATGTTCTGAAGGGCAAAGGCATCCACATCCACGATGCAGGAGGCCAGGCCCGCCATGTCCAGGACATTCACATAATCGGCGATCATCTCTTTTTTGGCGGCCACGAGGAGCACGCTCATCTGGTTGGGGTTGTGCTCACTCTCGCCCATGATTTGAAAATCGAGGTTAACGTCGCTGATATCAAAGGGGATGTACTGTTCGGCTTCGAAGTGGATGGTGGACTGGAGGGCCTCCTCGGTCATGGTCTGGACGTTGATTTTCTTGACCACGACCGAATACCCCCCGATGGAGATGGCTGCGTTGGGGGTCTTGATATTGTAGGCCCGAAGGGCCTCCCGAACGGTTTCCGCCACCTCCTCGGGGTCTCGGATGACCCCCTCCTCGATGGCGCCGCTGGGCATGTCGTAAAGGCCGAACCGCTTTAACGCATACCCGTTTTTCGTATCAGCCACCTCAGCCACCTTGATGGCACTGGACCCGATATCAAGACCGATCAGCTGATCTTTTTTACCAAATGTCATAAGTACACCCTAATACAGGAATGGAATTTTACGGACCTCATGCGCATGCCCCATCGGGCACACGATGACTCCACGGAGGGCAACACGCCGCATCTGCGGTGCAACAGATTTGAATCTCGGATTTTCGCGTTGATGTTGAAACGGAGCGGCGTACGCCTTGCGAAAACCTGTTTATGATTTTATTAATTGTCAGATACATATATTCGAGTATTGCTATAATGAAGTCAAGGGAAATATATAACTCGCTTGGATAACTGACATATATTGTGCAGTAGACAAATTTAAATCAAGATATTGTATTCATAGCTCGCTCTTCATTCCTTTTTTTCATATTATAACAATATCCGACAAAGGTAAAAATGATGGGGTTGATTGTGACGTGACGAGCAACGGCTCCAAGGCCAGGACAATGCCTAAGTCAAGGCGAAAGAGGAGCACATTCCGGAAGATTTGGTGAGTCCTTTAATGCGGCCTTTTTCTCAAAAATGGGGGGAACGATCAGGCCAGGACGTGGATAAAGATATACTATATCTTTACGATTATCCACTCGCACATGATTCTGTCAAGGATTTTCCATTGTGAGGCAGGTGAAAAGAGGGGACGATGGGCGTTCCGGGCACAGGGGCAAATAAGCAATGCAACGCCCAAACAAAACGGCGCCCAATAAGGGCGCCGTCTCTGTGATCGCGCGGCGGGGCCAAGGCCTGTGGGCCAGGCCAGAGAGGCCTCACCGCAATGCACTTAGTACTGACCGGCGACCTTCTCCGCCGCCAGGTCTTTATACAGAGAGGTCGAAGGGCTCTCGAGGATTTCGCGGTAAAGGGACTCGGCCCCCTGGGTGTCGCCGCTCTTTTCCTTTATACGCGCCAGAAGAAACGTTGCCTCCTCCTGCTTGACAGAGGCCGCACTGGCCCGCACCTTTTCATAAATGGAAGCGGCTTCATCGGCTTTCCCAAGCCCCTCCAGGGCCTGAGCCTGACCACACAGGGCAATGTTCCGAAGGGCACTGCCCGAGTCGAAGCCCTTGGCAGCCGACGCGTACCAGGCGGAGGCGGACTCGAAGTCACCGCTTTCAAAGGCCAGCCCGCCGTACCAGAGCAACGCGGCGTCGTAGGTGGCGGCCCCGCCCTTTATGCTCGCAAGGGCCTCAGGGGCTTGCCCCAGCCATCGCTGCAGGGCAACCTCACGGCCTTCCTTGGCCTCAAGGGCCTGAAAATCCACTTTCAGTGTCTGAAACACCAGGGACGCCTGCCGGGCAGCCTTATGGCGATACAGACCCGTCCCGGCAACCAGGACCAGGCACAGGACCACACCGGCAACCCCCAGGGTCACCTGGGATTTGTGTTCCCGCGCAGCAACAAGGGTTTTCTCAACAAATTCTACGAACCGATCCTTTTCGGCCACGGCCTGGGGGTTCTCTTTCTGCATCTCGCACCATCCTCCACAATAGTCTCGTCGTAAACCGCCCGCGCCTTGCTTCAGGATGCGGGCAGCGTGTTTCTGATGCGGGCCCATCCCGCCTCGGGAATATCTGCCCCGGTGACACAGCACACCTCATACCCGCAGGCCGAAGCGATGTTGCCGCACGTCTCGGCTGAATAACCCATGACCATGCCGTAAAGGAAACCGGCGGCCCAGAGATCGCCCGCCCCCGTGGTGTCGACAATGGTCCCCCCGGATACGGGCGCGACCTCGGTCACGACGCCGCCAACGGCAATGCGGCTGCCGCGGGACCCGAGCTTTAAAACGGCGACATCGGCACACCGACTCATCTCGTCCAGGGCCGCGGCCTCGTCGGAGAGCCCGGTAAAGGCACGGGCTTCGTCTTCGTTGGCGATAAGGATGTCCACAGCAGGGATCACCTCCTCCTTGATAAAGGAGAGGGCCTCTTCCACCACGGTAAAGCTGGCCAAGTCCATGGCCACGAGGGCGCCTGCCTCTTTGGCCGAGGCCAGGGCCTTGGTCATGAGGGACTGGTTGAAAACAAGGTAGCCCTCGATGAGGACGATGGCGGCCCCTGCAAATGTCTCCGGGGAGATCTCCTCGGGGGCCAGTTCCGAGGCCGCCCCCAGATAGGTGAACATGGAACGCTGGGCATCCGGTGTAATAACAGACAGAACGCGCCCCGTGGGGGTATCGGACATCACCAGGTCCGGGGTCACCCCGTTTTGCTTCAGGTCTTTTTCAAAGTGCTCGCCGTAGCTGTCCCGGCCTCGCTTGCCCACAAAGGTGGCAGCTCCGTTCAGACGCCCCACCCCTACGATGGTGTTGCAGGCAGCCCCGCCGGGGACCACCGTCACCTCTGAGGTGACCTTTTCAAGGACCCCGTCGGCAAAAGAGCCGTCCACAAGGGTCATGCCGCCCTTGATGTCGCTGATCCCCTTCAAAAACGCGTCGTCTTCGAACACCAGAAGGTCCATCAACGCAGAGCCCACCCCGACAATGCTCTTTTTCTCTCCGCTCAACTTGTCGTACATAGTCAACAACTCCTGCAACCCCGCCCCGGGTATCAGCGGGGCATTAAAAAAACGGTGCGGCTTACCACACCAGCGATTTGTGAATCCACCCCTTGTCACCGTCAGCGTGCTGGACCTGGATCCAGTTGCCTTTGCGGCTCAACACCTTGAACGGCACCCCGCTGTCCACCACAAACGCCAGGGGCTTCTTGGTTCCCGGCCCCTTTCGGACATTGCATCTCTCTTTTATGGTGATCACGGTGCGGGTCTTACCCACCAGCTTCTTGTAGATCCAGCCGGTGTCGCTTTCGAAATCCTTGACATAATACCAGGACCCGGCCTGGTCCAGAACCAGGAGCGGGTAGTGCTTCTCGACCCCTTTCCAGACAATCTCATGCTCGGTTCCGGGACCGGTTCGGACATTGGCCGACTCAACGCTGACACTGACGCGCTGAGCTGCCGCACACAAGGCGGGTGCCGCCAGCAGCACCGCCAGCACGAAAGGAATCATCCTGCGGATTCGCATCTGTTACTCCGTTTTATGATGGTTGTTGTGATCGAAGCAGACCGGCTGCCCGACGCGCTACGCACCGGGACAGGGCTGGGCCCCTTTCGTTCAGTGGATGGGCTCCACCATGATCTTCTGGGCCATGCCCCGGCCAAGGATGTACCGCTTGTTCTCCACGGCAATGACAAACTGTCCCCGACCCTGGCTGGTGATCACCTCAATGACGTCTCCCCGCCGGATGCCCATGGACAGCAGGCGGGCCTCCAGGTTTTCACCGCACTGGTACTCTCGGATGATCAGCCTTTCGCCAGGCTTTGCCAGCATGAGGGGCATGAGGGGCACCCTCTTCTTCAGGCAGGCAGAGCAGATGCCGTAGATGTCCATGCGATGCTGAAGCATGTGAAACCCGTGACGGGCTGCGATGGCCTCCTGGAGCCTCTCCAGATGGGCATCGGCAAACTCGGTGATTCCGCCGCATCGGGTGCAGATCATGTGGTCGTGGTGGTCCCCCAGGTGCCGGTGCTCGTAGAGTGTCCGGCCGTTATCGAATCGATTCTCCTGGGCAAACCCGTAATGGCACATCAACTCAAGGGTCTCTCGGAGGAAATCCGTGTCCACCGTGTGCCCCTCTTCGGCCAGGAGCCGGGCCAGGTCATCGGCGGTGATGTGCTCTTCCGTTTTCAGAAACGTGTCAAGAATGGTGAAACGTTCGTCAATATTATCAATCCCCTCTTCCTTGAAGAGGGTGATAAACTGCTGTTTTTCAAGGTCATGAATCTGCATCATTGTCATATGTGCCTCCGCCCCGGAGGATAGTACAGCGTCTATAAGATGTCAACCGACCGAAACAGGTGATCCGCCCTGTTTTCAGCCGCCTTCCAATGGGGCCGCCATGAAAAAAGGCCCGCCCTCCCACGGGGGGGAAAGCGAGCCTTGTCTCGTCGGTCGGGATAAGCTGCGGGCGATGCCCGGGCGGCGCTACAGCGCCTTGGCCATCAGGTCACCCACGCGCTTGGAGAAGAGGGCCGGGTCTTCCACGCGTCCCCCTTCGCTGATGATGGCCAGGTCATACAGAAGCTGTGCATGATCCGGCAGCACGGGGTTTCCGGCGTCCTTTTCAAAGAGGGACTTGACCGCGTCAACCAGGGGATGATCCCCGTTGAGCTCCAGAACACGCTTCTGCTTGGGCATTTCCTGGCCCGAGGCCTTCATGATTTTTTCCATGTAGGCGCTCATGCCCAGGGCGTCCCCGGAAAGGCAGGAGACGGAGTCCTTGAGGCGGCTGGAGAGCTTGACCTCTTTGATCTCTTCGTCCAGCTGCTTCTGGAGGTACTCCATGAAGTTCTTGAAGGCCTCTTTCTTGTCGTCATCCACCTCGGTGAGGTCGAGATCGCCCATTTCCGCGCTCTTGAGCTTCTTGCCGTCGAACTCGGGCAGGGACTGAACCACCCACTCGTCCACAGGGTCGCTCATGAGAAGGACCTCGTAGTCCTTGGCCTTGAGGGCCTCCAGGTGGGGGCTTCCGGCCAGGGAGACCAGGTCTTCGCCGGTAATATAGTAGATGAACTCCTGGTCCTCTTTCATGTTCGCCACGTACTCTTCAAGGGAGACATAGGCCCCGTCGGACTTGGTGGTCTTGTAGCGGATCAGCTTGGCCAGCTTGTCTCTGTTGTCGTGATCCATGGGGATACCGGACTTGATGGCCGCGCCGAACTCGTCAAAGAAGGTGTCGTAGCTCTCTTTCTCCATCTTGGTGAAGAGCTCCAGGACCTTTTTCACCAGGTTCTTGCGGATGTTTTGCACCAGACGGTTCTGCTGGACGATCCCGACCGTCACGTTGAAGGTTCCAGTCGAAGGCTTCACCACCCCCTTCGATGAAGCCCAGGTACTCGGGCATCAGCTCGGTGCAGTCGTCCATGATGAAGACGCGCTTGCAGTAGAGGTGGATGCCGTTCTTCTTCTCGCTGTAGTACATGTCCATGGGCGCCTTGGAGGGCACATAGAGCAGGGCATCGTACTCGGTGGTCCCCTCGAACTTCATGTGGATCTTGTCCAGGGGGGCGTTCCAGTCGTGGCTGATGTGACGGTAGAACTCGTCGTACTCCTCGTCGGTGACCTCGCTCTTGGGCTTGGCCCAGATGGCCTTCATGGTGTTGAGAGTCTCGTCGGCGCGGACCTTTTTGGTGGTCTCTCCGATGGGCTTGCCGTCGGAATCCTTGATGATCTCCTCATCGGGAAGGGGCTCGGTCTTCTCCACGTTCATGATCACCGGGTAAGCCACAAAGTCGGAGTGCTGCTTGACCACGCGCTTGATGGCCCACTCCTCGGTGAAGTCCTCTTCCAGGCCCTCTTCCTTGAGCTGGAGAGTGATGGTGGTGCCGTGATCCTTTTTGGCGCAGGTCTCCAGGGTGTAGGCCCCCAGCCCGTCGGACTCCCAGCGCACCGCCTCGCCCTCGCCCGCCTTGCGGGTCTCAACCGTCACCTTATCGGCCACGATAAAGGCACTGTAAAAACCCACGCCGAACTGGCCGATGAGTTCAGGGGCAATGGCGTCGCCCTTCTTGGACTCTTCCATGGCCTTCATAAAGGCCGCGGTGCCGCTCTTTGCGATGGTGCCCAGGTTCTCCACCACCTCGTCACGGGTCATGCCGATGCCGTTGTCCGAGATCACAAGGGTCTTGTTGTCGCTGTCCGGCGTGATGCGAATATGAAGGTCGCCTTCCCCTTCCAGCAGCTCGGTGTGGGTCTGGGCCTCGAAGCGAAGCTTGTCGATGGCATCCGACGCGTTGGAAATCAGCTCCCGGAGAAAGATCTCCTGGTTGGAATAAAGGGAGTTTACGATCAGGTTCATCAGTTGCTGAACTTCCGTTTCAAACTGACGCGTCTCTTTGCTCATGGTCTCTCCTCACATCATGTGTGTTCATGGTTGTTCCGTGGTGCCGCAAGGACGTCCCGCCTCTGTCCGGCGGGCGCCCGAAAAGGCCCGAATATGTTTTCCCTGCCCCCGGCAGAGATATAAACCACATAAAATTTTATGCAGAATCAGGTGATGTCAAGCGCACCGGCCAAAAAAAATCGAAGCCCGGCCCCCGCCTTGAAAGAGCTTGCACCCCGCCATGAATCTACGATAATGTGGCGTAATCATTCAACCCGGAGCCCTTTTCCCGGAACCAGAGGGCCCAAGCCCGTTGATTTTGTTAAGGGTTCAAAAAAATGTGCCGCGCCCGGCATCCCGGCCACCTCCACCGGCCCGGAGCCCGCTGCACCGGATTTATTACGACGACCGAAGCCGCGCCCGTCCAACCCGGGCGGAGAGCGCGCTTCCACACACGATCGGACACACGCTATGAATGAGTACGGCATGGATTACGAAGGCATGATTTTCAGGCCCCCTTCGGAGGCTTACAGCATCCTGCTCCAGGTGACGGTGGGCTGCTCCCACAACAAATGCACCTTCTGCGAGATGTACAAGGAAAAGCGAATCTTCAAGATCAAAAGCGACGAGCAGATCATGAAGGACCTCGCCTTTGCGGCGAAGCACCACCGCCACGTCCGGCGCCTCTTCCTCTGTGACGGCGACGCCCTCATCCTGCCCCAGAAACGCCTGGTGCACATCTTGAAAGAGATCAGGCGACAGCTCCCCTGGGTGGAACGGGTGGGCACCTACGCCAACACCAAGAGCATCGCAAAAAAAAGCGTGGAACAACTCAAAGAGCTGAAAGACTTGGGGCTTTCCATCGCCTACATGGGCCTTGAAACCGGTGACGACGAGACCCTTACCGCCATCAAAAAAGGGGCGGACTCCGCCCGCATGATCGAGATGGGCACCAAGATCCGGTCCGCCGGCATCAAACTCTCGGTGACCGTCCTTCTGGGCATCGCTGGCCGCGAGCGCTCCATGGTCCACGCCCGGGAGACCGGTCGGGTCATCTCGGCCATCGATCCCGAGTACGTGGGGGCCTTGAGCCTCATGCTCACCCCTGGCACCCCCCTGTACCAGGATCACCTGGACGGCAAATTTCCCGTGCTGGAGCCCGACGAACTGCTCCATGAACTGGGTGCCATGATCGCAGCCACCCACATGACCGACGGCCTCTTCCACTCCAACCACGCATCAAATTACCTTCCCATCCGGGCCAAACTGCCCGAAGAGAAGGAGAAGACCCTTGCCCTTATCAATCGGGCCCTTGAGGGAAAAGTGGCCCTGAAACCGGAGCATTTGCGGGCCCTGTAATCCATTGATTTGGTTTGACAAAGGGGAGCGCCCCCTGTAAAACCAGTGGCTCAACGAATCATTCGGGCAAATCGACATCCGCGCCCCCGGAAAGGACGCCTCCCCGCGGAGGAGACCTGAGCCGCGCTTCTGCGTGTATTTAAGGAGCGTTGCCGCGTCCCGTCTCCGGTGAGGCCAGGTGTCGGTCTGCCCCAAGACGTTTGCCATACTCTATTTTTCAGTTTGTAATACTCAGTAAGGAGACAGTACGCCATGAGCGACAGCCAGCTCACCCTTGACGATCTTTGCATCAACACTCTGCGCACCCTGGCCATGGATGCGGTTCAAAAGGCCAACTCCGGCCACCCGGGTGCCCCCATGGGGCTGGCACCGGCCGCCTATGTGCTCTGGACCAAACACCTCGCCCACAACCCCAAAAACTCCGCCTGGCCCGACCGCGATCGATTTGTCCTCTCCGGCGGCCACGGATCGGCCCTGCTCTACAGCCTGCTCCACCTCACCGGATACGGCCTGAGCCTGGACGACCTCAAGTCCTTCCGCCAGTGGGAGAGCAAGACCCCCGGCCACCCCGAATACGGGCACACCAACGGGGTTGAGGTCACCACCGGTCCCCTGGGCCAGGGCATTGCAAACGCCGTGGGCATGGCCATGGCCGAACGCCACCTGGCTGCCACGTACAACACCGACGAGCACACCATCGTGGACCACCGCACCTACGTGATGTGCGGTGACGGGGACCTCATGGAAGGCGTGGCCCTGGAGGCCATCTCCATGGCCGGCCACATGGGCCTGGGCAAGCTCACCTGTCTCTACGACGACAACCAGATCACCATTGAGGGCGGCACAGACATCGCCTTCACCGAAGACGTGGCAGCTCGCTTCGAAGCCTGCGGCTGGAACACCATCCGCGTAGAAGACGGCAACAACCACGAAGCCATCGACGCGGCCCTCACCGAAGCCAGGTCCCAGGACGAGAAGCCCACCGTCATCCTCATGCGCACCACCATCGCCTACGGCAGCCCCAACAAAGGGGGCACATCCGGCGCCCACGGCGCCCCTCTGGGCGAAGAGGAGATCCTCCTCACCAAAAAAGCCCTGGGCTGGCCCTCCACCGAGCCTTTCTTCGTACCCGAAGAGGCCAAGGCCGTCTATTCCGCCTGCATTGAAAAAGGTGCAGAGGCCGAAAACCAGTGGCAGGAACGTTTCAACGCCTACGCCAAGGCCCACCCCAAGCGCACCAATCAGTGGGTGGACGGCGTCAGCGGCTTCCTCACCTTCGGCTGGGACAAGGAGATCCCCACCTTCACCCCCGAAGACGGCAAGATCGCAACGCGCTCTGCGTCCGGCAAGGTCCTCAACGCCATCGCCCCCAACCTGCCCGGCCTTGTGGGCGGCTCCGCCGACCTGGCGCCCTCCAACAACACCTTCATGAACGACTGCGGTGAGTTCCAGAAAGGCGCTTACGAAGGCCGCAACATCCGCTTCGGCGTCCGTGAACACGCCATGGGGGCCGTGATGAACGGCATGTTCGTCCACGGCGGCGTCCGCCCCTTCGGCGGCACCTTCCTCGTCTTTGCCGACTACATGCGCCCGGCCATCCGCGTGGCCAGCCTCATGAAGCTGCCCATCATCTACGTGTTCACCCACGACAGCATCGCCGTAGGCGAAGACGGCCCCACCCACCAGCCCGTGGAACATGTGGCCGCCCTGCGCGCCATCCCCGGCCTCACCGTCCTGCGACCGGGATGCGCCTCCGAGACCGCCGACGCCTGGCGCGTGGCCCTCAAGATCACCGACGGCCCCACGGCCCTTATCCTCTCCCGCCAGGGCCTGCCCGTCTCCGACCGCAGCCAGGCCGAGGGTTCAGGGCGCCTACATCCTCAAGGACACCGAGGGAACCCCCGACGCCATCCCTATGGCCTCCGGCTCCGAGGTGCACATCACCGTGGAAGCCGCCGAAAAACTGGCTGAAAAGGGCGTCAATGCCCGCGTGGTGAGCATGCCCAGCTGGGAGCTCTTCGACATGAACCCCCAGAACTACAAGGACTGGGTCCTCACCCCCGAGGTCAGAACCCGCGTGGCCGTGGAAGCAGGCATCGCCATGGGCTGGGAAAAATACGTGGGAGACAAGGGCACCGTCATCTCCATGGAGGGCTTCGGCGCCTCCGCCCCCGGCGGCACCCTCCTCAAAGAGTTCGGGTTCTCAGCCGACAACATCGTCGAAAAGACCCTGGCCCTCATCGAGAAAAACAAGGCATAGGTTCGCACATGCTCCGGGGCGCGTTCCTCGCGCCCCTTTCAAAAGGCAGCACAATTCAAGAGCCAAAAAAAACCATTTAGTGATAGCCCCAGGCGGCTCTGCCGAGGAGCGCTAAAAAGAACGGAATGGTTACAATAAAAAAGCCCGACACCATTAAAGCATGGTGTCGGGCTTTCTTGTTTTTTACGGGCGAGGGCCCAGAGCATTCGCAACCTGGGGTGCAGGGGATTTATCCCCTGCCCGCCGGAGGCTGGCTTTTGGCCCTTAGTAACGGTAGTGATCCGCCTTGTAGGGACCTTCCACGGGCACGTTGATGTAGTCTGCCTGCGCCTTGGTGAGGGTGGAGAGCTTGACGCCGAGGCGGTCAAGGTGGAGACGGGCCACCTCTTCGTCCATCTTCTTGGACAGGGTGTAAACCTTCACCTCGTAGTTGCCGGTGGCCAGCTCGATCTGGGCCAGGGTCTGGTTGGTGAAGCTGTTGCTCATAACAAAGCTGGGGTGGCCGGTGGCGCAACCCAGGTTCACCAGACGGCCTTCGGCCAGAACGATGATGGAGCGGCCTGAGTTCAGGGTCCACTTGTCCACCTGGGGCTTGATGTTGAGCTTGGTGCAACCGTCGTTGGACTCGAGGTAGGCCATGTCGATCTCGTTATCAAAGTGGCCGATGTTGCAGACGATGGCTTCGTTCTTCATCTTCTCCATGTCGGCGCCGGTGATGACGTGGTAGTTGCCGGTGCAGGTGACGAAGATGTCGCCCTGGCCCACAGCGTCTTCCAGGGTCACGACCTCAAAGCCTTCCATGGCGGCCTGAAGAGCGCAGATGGGGTCGATCTCGGTGACCAGGACTCGGGCACCGTAGCCACGCATGGAGCGGGCGCATCCCTTGCCCACGTCGCCGTAACCGAGGACGATGACCACCTTGCCGGCCAGCATGATGTCGGTGGCACGCTTGATGCCGTCGGCCAGGGACTCCTGGCAGCCGTAGAGGTTGTCGAACTTGCTCTTGGTGACGGAGTCGTTGACGTTGATGGCGGGGAAGAGAAGCTCGCCGCGCTCTTCCAGCTGGTAGAGGCGGTGTACGCCGGTGGTGGTCTCCTCGGAGACGCCCTTGATCTTTTCAGCCATCTTGGTCCACTTGGTGGGATCCACCTTGTAAGCGGCCTTCAGGCGGTCCAGCAGGCACTTTTCTTCGGCGTTGCCGGGCTCACGGTCGAGGAGGGAGGGGTCTTTCTCGGCCTTCACACCTTCGTGGATCAGCAGGGTGGCGTCGCCGCCGTCGTCCACGATGAGGTCGGGACCGCTGCCGTCAGGCCAGGTCAGGGCCATCTCGGTGCACCACCAGTACTCTTCCAGGGTCTCGCCTTTCCAGGCAAACACCTTGGCGGATTCGTTGGCGGCAATGGCTGCGGCCGCGTGGTCCTGGGTGGAGAAAATGTTGCAGGAAGCCCAACGGATGTCCGCCCCGAGCTCCTTGAGGGTTTCAATGAGCATGGCCGTCTGAATGGTCATGTGAAGGCTGCCGGTGACCTTGAGGCCCGCCAGGGGTTTTTCGGGTCCGTACTTCTCGCGGGAAGCCATGAGGCCGGGCATCTCCAGCTCGGAGAGCTGCATGTCCTTGTTGCCCCAGTCCGCCAGGGAAATATCGGCCACCTTGTGTGTAAGGGTCAAATCGAGTTCCTGAAACGCCATGTCGCGTCCTCCTTAAAGAATGTCTGTAGTCAATGACTGTTTGGTCTTTGGGTTGTTTTAATTCGGTATATATAAAAAGTTTGAACAAATGCCATTTTAAATACGGATGTGATTTGACCCGAGGAACGAGGGGCAAAACACATCCGCTACCAGCTTTCAAGGTGGTACACCTTGCCGCCGGAGGCTGTTTTTTTTCCACTGAATAGTTACAAAAGTTGCTCGCCAATCAGGTCGCCCCCACCTTGCCGCCGTCGGCTTTCACTGCCTGGCAGATCATCACCGCAGGCCCCCGGGCAGGCGCAAAATGCCGGGTGCTCTCCACGGCAAACCCGGCCTCGCGGATCCAGGCCAAAAGCTCTGCTTCGGAAAAACCGAGCCAGCGATCTCCGAAGCGGTCCCTAAGGGACTCGTCGGCGTGCCGGCCAAACTCGGCCACGAGGAGCCGCCCCCCGTCGGCCACCACCCGTCCGGACTCGTTGAGGGCCAGGCGCGGATTGTCCAGGTGGTGCAGGGCCAGGGAGATGACCGCCAGGTCCGCTTCCCCGTCCCCCATGGGGAGATGTTCGAGTTCCCCGAGGCGCAGGTCGAAGCCGCCGCCCAGGGCCTGAAGCCTTTTTTCCGCCTCCTTGAGCATGTTGGAGGAGCTGTCCACCCCCACCACCTGGGAAACCCGCTCGGAGAGCCGGGCCATGAGGGCCCCGGTGCCGCACCCCAGGTCCACGGCCGTGCTGCAGGGCCGGATATCGGCCATGAGGGCCTCGTTCAAATCAAAGTCACCGATGAGGTCCACTTTCAGGTGTTCCCAGCGGGGGGCGATGTCATCAAAGAATTTCTGGCGGCGGAGCCTGCGCTCAAAGACAATGGCTTCGGCCCGGGCAAGGTCGTCCTCCATGAGGGCCTCCCCTTGCGACAACGACTCCACCAGGGTGGCCACCAGGGCCCCTGCCCCTTCGTTGGCTGCCGAATAAAAGGCCCACACCCCGTCGCGCCGACAGGAGAGGAGCCCGCAATCCGTGAGGATTTTCAGGTGCCTGGAGATCCGTGACTGCCCCATGTCCATAAGCCCGACGATCTCGTTGACGCTCATCTCATGGTGCAGCAGAATATGGTAGAGGCGGATGCGCGTGCTGTCCGCCATGGCTTTGAAATAGATCAGACTTTTCATCCCCGAAGGATCCCCCTGCCGTGAAAATATCCATATATCAAGATTTATTGATATATAGAGTTTCCCTACTCCTGTCAAGTGGTTGCCCGCTTCCCCATCCGGAAAATCACCTTGCACCCCGATGACGCCACAGCTATAATTAGCGATGCGAGCGCTACACAGCCCCGACCGACAAGGCCCTGCACCGGCCTTCCGCATGATTTCCCGCCACGGCTGGAAATCGGCCCCTGTCGTTCAACCGACATGACCCTGTTTTGCCCCGACCAGCCACCCTGACGGGCGATCGAAGGACTGACACCCATGGATTTAAAAGCAATCGGAGAAGATCTCGGCCTGGAAGAGAGCGAGTTCCTTGAAATCGTTGAGCTCTTCCTGGAAACGGCGGAAGCCGATATCACACGCCTCAAGCAGGCCATCGACGGCCACGACATGCAGACCCTCACCGAGGCGGCCCACTCCCTTAAGGGATCCGCCGGCAACCTGGGTTTTACCGAAATCTATCGTCTGTCCAAAGAGATCGAAACCGCGGCACGAGAACACACCCTGGACAGCCTTGGCCCTGTCCTGGAATCCATCGAAACCCTGAAGGGAGATATTAAAGACGCCCTGAACGCCAAGACAGCCTGACCAAACGCCGACGGCAGGCCGTCCCCCATCGAGGTGAGCCATGTCCCCCAGCTTCACCATTCTGGTCGCCGACGACAACTCCGTGAACCGTCTGCTCATGGCCAAGACCCTCCAAAAGGAGGGATACCGCATCGTCACGGCCGATTCCGGTAAAGAGGCACGGCACCTGGCCGATGAAGAGCCCCCCGACCTCATCCTCCTGGATATCTGCATGCCGGGAGAAAGCGGGTTCGACGTCATCAAGCACTTCAAATCCGATGCCCGCACCGCAGCGATTCCCGTCATCTTCCTCACGGCCCTTACCGATGTCGACTCCAAAATCGAAGGGTTCAACTTAGGGGCCGTGGACTACATCACCAAGCCCTTCCACCCCGAGGAACTTTCCGCCCGGGTCAGCCTCCACCTGAAGCTCTCCATCGCCACCAACTCCCTGATCAACAGCCAGGCTGAAAAGCTTCGCCAGCTCACCGAGGCCCAGGCCTCCTTTCTCATCACCCCCGAGCAGGAGCCCGGCGCCCGCTTCGGCGTGCACTACCTGGCCCTCCACGAGGCCGGGGGTGACTTCTACGACGTCCTGCACATCTCCGACCACATCTACGGGTACTTCATCGCCGACTTTTCAGGCCACGACATCAGCACCGGCTACCTCACCTCCTCGGTGAAGGGGCTCCTCAAACAGAACTGCACCCAGATCTACACCCCCCTGGAGAGCATGAACCTCATCAACGGGGTCCTGGTGGAGATCCTCCCGGCGGAAAAGTACCTCACCGCCTGCTACGCACGCCTGAACCGACGTAAAGGGATCATGGAGATCGTCTTTTCAGGGCACCCGCCTGTCTGTTACGTGCCCCAGGGCGGTCCCCCCGAGCTCGTGGGGGCCGACGGCGACCCCATGGGCATGTTCCAAAGCGCCCTGTTCGGCCTCACCACCCTCACCGTCTCCAAGGGCGACCGGGTGTACATCTATACCGACGGTCTGGTGGAGTCCCCGTCCACCAAAAAAGTCTGGCACAGTGAAACGGAAAAGATGCTCGAAGCCTGCGACCGGGCGCGATCCGAGCCCATCACAGCAGCTCCCCGTTCCGTCTCGGATTACCTCTGCCCCAACCGGGAAGCCCAGGAAGACGACGTGGTCATCCTCGCCATGGAGATCTGAGCCCTATGAATCCTTTTGTCGTGACAAAAAAAGCTGACGGCCTGGAAATCGACATGCAGGCCTCCCTCGCCCTGGTGGACCGCGCCGTGGATGAAGTCACGGCATTCTGCAGGCAGCGCGGCATCTCCAACGCTCTTTTTGCCATCATCATCACCATGCGGGAGGGGCTCACCAACGCCGTTCGTCACGGCTCGTCCCTCTCCCCCGACGCCCAGGTCCGCTTCTCCATCTTCCTGGCCGACGACACCGTTCACATGGAATTTGAAGACAAGGGCCCGGGGTTTGACTGGCAGACCATGATCGACAGCCAGGCTGCCAGTGATTCCGAGGGGGGACGAGGCATTGAAATCATGAGAAAATACTGCCACAACATGGCCTACAGCAAGCGGGGCTGTCATCTGCACCTCACCATCCGGGTCGCAGCAGAGAGGTCCGACTGAGATCAAGGGGGCGGCCGGGCCCGATTTTTTTGCTCAGCCGTCAATAATGATTGATAAAACACTCACAATTTTCTACCTTTACAGCCATGGGACACGTATTCAACTTTCAGGAAGCCGGGCAATATGCCCAATGGCTTGAAATGGATCGGCACCGGGACGCAGCCGAGCGCCAAAGCCAGCTGATGGTGAAGCTCATCAAGCCGGCCTATGGAGACCGGCTCCTGGACATCGGCTGCGGAACCGGGATCACCCTTGCCTGCCTGGACCACATCAAGCCGGGCCTGGACCTCACCGGCCTGGACGCATCCACCTACATGCTGGATATCGCCGGAGAAAAGCTGAACCACCGCGCCGATCTCTTCAAGGGAAGCGCCGAAGCCCTGCCCTTTGAAGACAACGCCTTCAACTTTGCCGTCCTCAACCTCACCCTGGAGTTCGTGGACTCCCCGGAGAAAGTGATCGCCGAGGCAGCCCGCGTGGCCAAGGACCGCCTCTACATCGGCTTTTTCAACCGCCTCTCCTTAGGGGCCGTGCCCTCCCTGGGCAAGGGTCTCCACGGAAACGCCGTCTATGCCAAGGCACGGTTTCTCTCCACCTGGGAGGTCCGGCAGATTATCCGGGGCCTTTTGGGCAAGGTGCCCCTGACCTCCCGCACCATTACCTATCATCCTCCCTCGGGAGGCCGGCTCCTGGGGCGTCTCTTCCACCGTCTGCCCTACGGGGCGTACACCGGCCTGTCCGTCAGCCTGGTCCCCCGGTTCACCACCCGTCCCCTGACGCTGTTCGCCGACAAGCCCCACCCACGGAACATGAGCATCGGGGAGCAGTACTTCAAACCCGATCCCCATATCCTCCTAAACCTTGGCCAAGGAGCCCATCATGGTCGAAGCCCTGTTGTATGAACGACTGGAAAACAATGCGGTGCGCTGCAACCTCTGCAGCCACCGCTGTACCATCAAGGAAGGCCAAAGGGGACGGTGCAGTGTTCGGGAAAACCAGGGGGGCACCCTCGTCTCCCTGGTCTACGGCCAGCTGGTGGCCGCCGCCTCCGACCCGGTGGAAAAAAAGCCCATCTGGCACCTGGCCCCGGGGAGCCTCTCCTACTCCGTGGCCTCCGTGGGCTGCAACTTCAGCTGCAGCTTCTGCCAGAACGCCGAAATCTCCCAGCTCGCACCGGACGACAACGGCCGCACAGGCATCACCGTCACCCCGTAGGGGCGACGGCGCCGAGTGCCGAGCCCGGGCCGCAGCATTGCCTCGACCTAGACGCCCAACCCGCCGCCCCGCCGGTTGTCCTGAACCGCCCGCCTGGCCCGGAAGCCGGGCCCTCGACCATCCTGGTCACCAACGGCTTCCTCACCTTTGAGGCCATCGACCTTCTGGCCCCGTACCTCACAAGCGCCAACGTGGACTTAAAAGCCTTTACCGAGGCCTTTTACACCCGCTATTGCCGGGCATCCCTGGAACCCGTCAAGGACGCCATCATCTATCTGAAACAACAAGGGGTGGCCCTGGAGATCACCACCCTGGTGATCCCCGACCTCAATGACGGCGCCGATGAACTCAAAGAGATCGCCCGATTCATTGCAGAAGGGCCGGGCATCGACACCCCCTGGCACCTCAGCCGCTTCTACCCCACCTACCGCATGACCGATCATCCCCCCACCCCCATGGAAACCATCCTCATGGCTCGGGATATTGGCATCGAAGCCGGATTGCGCTATGTATACACGGGCAATCTTCCCCACAACACGGGGGAAAACACCTTCTGTTACGGCTGCGGCAAAGCGGTGATCCAGCGATCGGGGTACCGGCTTACGGCCGTGGATATCAAGGACAACCGCTGCAGCTTCTGCGGCACCTACATTGACGGTATTGATATTGATGGACAGACTTCGTAATCGGCTCACAGCGGCCTTCACCTCCCCTTCTGCCGCAAAAGTCAAAGAGACCCTCATCGTTTACGGGCGCATGATCAAGTTCAGCCACACCATCTTCGCCCTTCCCTTTGCCCTCTCCGCCGTGGTCCTTGCCACCGCCGAAGCGCCCCTCACCATCGGAAAACTCTTCTGGATCCTGGTGGCCATGGTGGGTGCCCGCACCGCTGCCATGGGCGTAAACCGCATCGTGGATGCCGACATCGACAGCAGCAACCCCCGCACGGCCATGCGGGAGATCCCCAAAGGCGAGATCGGCAAAAAAGAGGCCTGGCTCGTGGTGGCCGGATCCTCCCTGCTCTTTGTCTTTGCCGCGGCCATGCTCAGCCCCCTGTGCTTTAAACTCTCCTTTCCCGTGCTGCTCCTTCTGGGGGCTTACTCCTTTACCAAACGATTTACCTGGCTCTGCCACATCTACCTGGGCTTTGCCATCTCCCTGGCTCCCCTGGGTGCCTGGATCGCCATCACCGGAGGCTTTTCCGGCGGTATCCTCATCCTGACCCTGGCCCTTCTCACCTACATCGCAGGCTTTGATATCCTCTATGCCTGCCAGGACAGCGACTTCGACCGGGAAAAGGGCCTCCACTCCATCCCGGCCACCATGGGCATCAAAAAGGCCCTGAAAATCTCCACCTGGATCCATGTCGCCACCTTCGGGTTCATGCTCCTGCTCTGGCCCGTCTTCAGCCTGGGCTGGCCCTACGGCCTGGCCGTGGCCCTCATCGGAGCCCTTCTCGTGGTGGAACACAAGCTGGTGAACCCCGACGACCTCTCCCACGTCAACATCGCCTTCTTCCACATGAACAGCATCATCTCCGTGGTGCTCTTTCTGGGGATCCTGGCCGGCCACCTCACAAGGGGCGCCTAAGATGAAACGCATCGTCACCGCCCTCACCGGCGCCTCGGGCGCCCTCTACGGCCTCCGGCTGGTGAAAGCCCTGGCCGAGGCCGGTGCGCACATCGACCTCATCGCCTCGGACGCCGCCTTCATCGTGGCCCAAGAGGAGCTGGGCCTCCCAAAAGAGGCCTTCCTGGAAAGCCTGCTCGGATTCGGCCCTGAAAGCATCGAGATCCACGCGGTGAACGACTTCACCGCCCCACCGGCCAGCGGCTCCTGCCCGGTCCACGCCATGGTGGTGGCTCCCTGCACCATGGCCACCCTGGCCGCCATTGCCACAGGCAACGGCCACAACCTCATCCACCGGGCCGCAGACGTCACCCTGAAGGAAAAACGCCCCCTGATTATAGTCCCCCGGGAGATGCCCTACAGCCTCATCCACCTCAACAACATGACTGCCGCAGCCACAGCAGGCGCAACCATCCTGCCCGCCTCCCCGGCCTTCTACTCCAGGCCCGATACCCTGGAAGCCCTGGCCGATACCGTGGTGGCCCGCATCCTCGACCACATCGGCGTCACCCCCGCCGAAGACCTGGTAAAGCGGTGGAAAAGCTAATAAGCGGAGAAAGTCTCCGACGGCAAGGGGGTGAGCCCCTTGACCCCAGGCTCGCACAGTTCCGGCTCGTTCCTCACCCCTGCACATGTGCTGACGGGCTTCGCCCAAAAAAACCGTTGCGATTTGGCCCGAAACATCAGGAAGACAATGAGCAAGTAGCGACAACGTATCCTGTTCCCTTAAATCTTGTGAGCCAGTCCGCAAAACCATCATCGTTTATATCGGGCGTAGCCCGAGCGCACGGCCGTTTGCCCTGAGGTCAGGCAAAGCGCAAGGGCAATCAGCTTTCGAGGTGGCTCACCTTGCCGCCGGAGGCATCTCCATGGATAAAACATCCAAAAGAGCAGCAGAACTCCTCGACCACGCGCACATCATGACCCTGGCCACGGCCTGTGACGGAAAGCCGTGGGCGGCGGCTGTCTATTATGTGGGGCACAAGGGGAGCCTTCTCTATCTTTTTCGAGCCCGGATTCGAGACACATCACAGAGGGGAAAGGAGAGGCGGCTGCGGCAACGGTCCACGAAAACCCGTTTCATTTCCAGGAGATCGAAGGCCTGCAAATGGAAGGGGTGATCACCAAAGCAGGCTTGACGCCAAGGGCCATGGGAGCCTTTTCCCGGTATGTGAAGCGGTTCCCCTTTCTCAAGGACCTCTTTGCCCCGCAGCACCTGGGAAGCCTTGCCGGTTTCCTCGCCGCAGGCAAACCCAAGTGGTACCGATTTACCCCGCAGACGGCCCTCTACCTTGACAACAGCGAGGGTTTCGGACACCGTGTGGCAGTCAACCCGGAAGCGCTTTTTCCTCAAGAGGAATAAAAAGGACAGGCCTCCGGCGGCAAGGTGTGCCACCTTGAAAGCAAATAGCGGATGTGATTTGCCCCTCGTTCCTCGGGTCAAATCACATCCGCATTTATAACGGCATTCATGCAACTTTTTTATGACCTATTTGTTAAACTTTTTAAAAGTTTAGCCCCCGGCAGGGCCGCCGGAGGCATAAGCTGAATAGTTACCTGAAAACAAATGAAAGGCTGTTGGAATCCACGGGACTTTAACCGGAGACAACCTGATTAGCGGCTTTGATCTTAACCTATCCACGGGCGAAGCCCGTCGGCCAATGGGATCGACCTGAGGAACGAAGGTCGGGAGCATTGGCGAACGTGGGGTCCAGGGGATCATCCCCTGGCCGCCGGAGGCACCATGACCTATGCCAGTATGAGAGAGTGTGTGGAGGATTTGGAGGCCAACGGCCACCTGATTCGTATCAAAGAAGAGGTGGACCCGTACCTGGAGATGGCGGAAATCCATCGCCGGGTCTATGCGGCAGGGGGGCCTGCCCTGTTCTATGAGAAGGTCAAGGGGTCTCCCTTTCCAGCGGTATCCAACCTGTTCGGAACCCTGGAGCGATCCCGGTTTATCTTTCGCCACACCCTGGACCGGGTCTCCCGCATGGTGGAGGCCAAGTCAAACCCGGCTTCCCTTTTAAAACACCCGCTGAAAAACCTCATGCTGCCCTTTGCCGCGGCCTGCGCCCTGCCCCGAAAGGTAAAAGAGGCACCGGTCATGGCGTGCACCACCGACCTCTCCAGCCTCCCCCAAGTCACCTGCTGGCCCGACGACGGCGGCCCCTTTGTGCTCCTTCCCCAGGTCTACTCTGAGGACCCGAAAAAGCCGGGAATCCTCGGCTCCAACATGGGCATGTACCGCATCCAGATGGCGGACGACTACGAAAAAAACCGGGAGGTGGGCCTTCACTACCAGATCAAGCGGGACATCGGGCGTCACCACGCCCACGCCATTGAAAAGGGTCAACCCCTGAGGGTTTCTGTCTTTGTGGGGGGGCCGCCTGCCCACACCTTTGCCGCGGTGATGCCCCTGCCTGAAAACCTGCCCGAAGTGGCCTTTGCAGGGGCCCTTGCCGGGCGGCGTTTCCGCTATGCCAAAGCAGGGGGCCACACCCTCTCGGCCGAGGCCGACTTCTGCATCGTGGGCACCGTGGATCCAAAAGCAGTAAAGCCTGAAGGGCCCTTTGGAGACCACATCGGCTACTACAGCCTCACCCACCCTTTCCCCTTTTTGAAGGTGGAAAAAGTCTACCACCGCAAGGACGCCATCTGGCCCTTTACCGTGGTGGGCCGCCCCCCTGCCGAGGACACCAGCTTCGGGGCCCTCATCCACGAGATCACCGGCCCTGCCGTGCCCGATTCCATCCCCGGGGTGTCGGCCGTCCATGCAGTGGACGCCGCTGGGGTCCACCCCCTGCTCCTGGCCATGGGCAAAGAGACCTATGTGCCCTACGCCAAAGACGACGCCAAAAAGCCCATGGAGCTCCTCACCCTGTCCAATGCCATCCTGGGCTTTGGCCAGTGCTCCCTGGCCAAGTATCTCTTCATCGTGGACGAAGGGGACAACCCCGCCCTGGACATCCATGACGAAAAAGCCTTTTTGGTCCACCTTCTGGAGCGCATGGATTTTTCCAGAGACATCCACTTCCAGACCCGGGCCACCATGGACACCCTGGACTACTCCGCCGAGGGCCTCAACGAAGGCTCCAAGGTCGTCTTTGCCGCTGCCGGAGAGAAAAAACGGCCCCTTGCCACCACCCTGTCCCCGGACCTCTCCCTGCCCGAGGGCTTTTCCAATCCCCGCCTTGCCCTGCCCGGCGTGGTCATGGTGGAAGCGCCCCCCTTCACCGATACCGAAACAGGCGAAACCACAGCCCAGGAGCTGGCCTCTCACCTGGCCCAGGCCGACACCACGGGCATGGCCCTCGTGGTCCTCACCGAGGACGCCGAGTTTGCCGCCGCCACCCTCAATAATTTTCTCTGGGTCACCTTCACCCGCTCCAACCCCAGCCACGATATCCACGGGGTGGGGGCCACCACCATCCACAAACACTGGGGATGCAACGGCCCCGTCATCATCGACGCCCGGCTCAAACCCCACCACGCCCCGCCCCTCATCGAAGACCCGGAAGTTTCCGCCCGTGTGGACGCCCTGCTCCGTAACAACGGCATCCTGTAACGCAAATTAAAGCGGATGAAAAAATCCAGCCTCCGGCGGCGAGGTGGAGCCACCTCGAAAGCATATTGCCATTGCGCTTTGCCCTTCGTTCCTCAGGGCAAAGCGCAATGGCCTTCGGCTCGGGCTACGCCCGACATAAACGCTCATGGTTTGTGCGGGCTGACTCGCACGTTTCGAAATTTCAGGAGACGTTGTTGCCACTTATTCATTATCGATTTAATGCTATGACAAAAACAATATATACACGCGGTGAGCGTTACCGATCGGTGTATTCCCATCACCAATCTAACGGCTAACATGAGATGGTGTATGATTATCTTACGGCCGAGCCCTTAACCGTCCTGCCGGAGTTATCCCGGTCAACGTCAATCGATGTCTCCAGAGCAATAATAAGGGCCTCTCCTGCAAAAACGGTTGCCACATGTCACACATCACGCGAATGCCCCGAGAACAGTCGTAAAATGAACACCTCCATGCATTCGCAACAGGGTTTCAAGGTGCCCCCACCTTGCCGCCGGAGGCACCTGAATCGCTTTATTTTTTTCATCAGGCCTTCATGCGCTTTTGAGGCACAACCGCGTTGACAACAAACACGGGCGTTTCGTATGGTCGGGATGAGTCTTGTTGGTTTGGGCGGAAAAGGCCCTTTCTTTGGCATGTTTGAGGTGTGTATGGCCCGAGTACTGATTATCGATGACGACGAAACCCTTTGTTACTCCCTTTCCAGGGTGGTGCGCTCCGCCGATCATGAGGCCCTGACGGCCCAGACCCTGCACGAGGGGCTGGCCCTTGCAGAGACAGGGGATGTGGACGCGGTGTTCCTGGACGTGCGCCTGCCCGACGGCAACGGCCTGGAGGCCTTGCCGACCCTGCAGAAGGCCCCATCCGCCCCGGAGGTGATTATTCTCACGGGCCTGGGAGACCCGGACGGCGCCGAGCTTGCCATGATCAACGGAGCCTGGGACTACATCGAAAAAACCGCCTCGAAAAAAGAGATCACCCTCACCCTTGCCCGGGCCTTGCAATACCGCCGGGAAAAGGTCTCGGCCATGGAGCGCAATCCGGTGGTGGCCCTGAACCGCGAGGGCATCGTGGGGGAGAGCCCTGTGATGAACGACTGCTTTGACCTGGTGGCACGGGCCGCGGCCAGCGACGCCAGTGTCCTCATCACCGGGGAGACCGGCACCGGCAAGGAGCTCTTTGCCCGGGCCGTCCACGCCAACAGCCTGCGGCAGGACGCGCCCTTTGTCATCGTGGATTGTGCCTCCATTCCCGAATCCCTGGTGGAAAGCCTCCTCGGCCACGTCAAGGGCGCCTTTACCGGGGCGGACCGGGACCGCGTCGGCCTCATCGCCCAGGCCCACAACGGCACCCTCTTTCTCGACGAGGTGGGGGAGCTGCCCATGTCTCTGCAGAAAGCCTTTCTGAGGGTCCTGCAGGAGCACACCATCCGGCCGGTGGGAAGCCGGGAAATGGTGACAAGCCATTTTCGGCTGGTCTGCGCCACCAACAGGGACTTGGAGGCCATGGTCAAGGAGGGCACCTTCCGCAAGGACCTCCTCTACCGCATCCACGCCTTCTCCCTGGAGTTGCCCCCCTTGCGCCAACGGGTACGCCGCCAGATCGCCTCCTACCACATCGCCCGGTTCTGCAAAGAGACGGGGCGGGACCAGAAAGGGGTCTCCTCGGACTTCTTCGACGTCCTGGAAAAGCACAGCTGGCCGGGCAACGTCCGGGAGCTGGTGAATGTCCTGGACCAAGCCCTCATCTCCTCCCGCCATGAGCCCACCCTCTTTCCCAAGCACCTGCCCATGAAACTCAGGGCCCGGGTGGCACGGGCGCGGGTCAGCCATGGCGACCACCCATCCGATGCCCAAGGCCCGGAGGTAACCCCGCATTACGACCCCGAGGCCATGCCTCCCCTCCAGGCCTATCGGGACCTCGTCTGCGCCGAAGCCGAAGCCCGCTATCTCAAAGACCTCATGGCAGGCAGCGGCGGCAACGTGAAAAAAGCCTGCGCCACGGCAGGCCTCTCCCAGTCCCGCCTCTACGCCCTGCTCAAACGGCACGACATCTCCCACTGATGCCCATCCCCATTCCTGCCCCGCAAGAAAAATGCCTGCGGGGCAGGAGAATCTCAGGCTTCCCCTCGTCCCACGCCCAACCCCATTTCCGGCACAAACCTCATCCATTTCAACATATTGCACCCTGACATCCCGATTTGGTACGGCTGTTGCTATTTCTCTTGGGCAACGATGTCTTTGGATGCGCCTCCTGGCCCCAGGATGCCGCCCGATCATAAGACCGGCCCGATCGCGCCGCCCCACCAGCGCCCCCGGACTCCGGCCGTACGCACCATCAAGAGAAAGGATCATGCAGGATGCAAGAACTCAGGGTGTTGTCACCAACCGCCATACTGGGATACGGATTCCCCATGGCCTCCTTTGAGGAGGGCATGAAGCGAAAACCCCATGTGATTGCCGTGGATGCCGGTTCCACGGACCCCGGGCCCTACTATCTGGGCGCGGGCATCTCCTTTACCGATGCCACGGCTGTCAAGCGCGACCTGGCCGTCATGATCGAGGCAGCCATGAAGGCAGGCATCCCCGTCATCGTGGGAACGGCCGGAGGCGCGGGCGGAGAGCCCCATCTCGCCGAGGTGGTGGAGATCGTCCAGGCCATCGCCCGGGAAAAAGAGCTGACCTTTCCCATGGCCGTGATCCACGCGGAAATCGACAAAGAGACCGTGGCCCGCAAGATGGCCGAGGGCAAGGTGAGCCCCCTGCACCCCGCCCCCGAACTCACCGGCGAGGAGCTGGACCGCACCGAACGCGTCGTGGGCCAGATGGGCCTGGAGCCCATGATCACGGCCCTGGACAACGGAGCCCAGGTAATCATCGCAGGGCGCGCCTACGACCCCACGGTCTTTGCCGCATTGGCCGTCAAAGAGGGCTTTGATACGGGTCTGGCCCTTCACATGGGCAAGATCCTGGAATGCGCGGCCATCGCCGCCACCCCGGGCAGCGGCAGCGACTGCATGTTCGGGTACCTGGCCAAAGACCACTTTCGCCTGGAACCCCTCAACCCCATCCGAAAATGCACCACCCTTTCGGTGGCCGCCCACACCCTCTACGAAAAGACCGACCCCTATCACCTGCCCGGCCCCGGCGGCCTCATCGACCTGTCCGAGACCACCTTCGAACAGGTCACCGACAGCATGGTCAAGGTCTCGGGCTCCCGGTTCGTGCCCTCAAAGGCTTACACCATCAAACTGGAAGGGGCCAAGCGGGTGGGCTACCGCACGGTCTCCATCGCAGGCACCCGGGACAGCATCATGATATCCCAGATCGACACCATCATCGAAGAGGTCAAAGAGCGGGTCAGAGACAACTTCTCCGAGGCGGGTTTCACCTACCACCTGGACTTCAAAATCTACGGCAAAAACGGGGTCATGGGCAGCCTGGAGCCATGCACGGACATCCCCGGCCACGAGATCGGCATTGTCATCGAGGCCGTGGCCGATACCCAGAAGATCGCCAACACCATCTGCGGGTTCGCCCGCTCCACCATGCTTCACTACGGATACAAGGGCCGCATCTCCACGGCGGGCAACCTGGCCTTTCCCTACTCGCCCTCGGACTTCAAAGCCGGTGAAGTCTTTGCCTTCAGCCTCTACCACATCGTGGAGGTGGACCCCCATGAACTGTTTCCCATCGACTACGTAACGGTTGGAGAGGAGCGCCCATGAAAACCACACTCAAAGAGATTGCCGACGTCATCAGAAGCAAAAACGCCGGCCCCTACGAACTGACCTTCGATATCATCTTCAAAACCCAGGAAGACTTTGAAGCGGCCTGCTCCAAAAAAATCATCAACGAAGAGGTCATGGCCGGGCTCTACCGCATCCCGGTCTCCGACGTCATCAACATCATCGAGTTCAAACCCGCCAAAGCCATCAAAGCCACCATCGTAAGACCCATGGCCTCCGGGGAACTCGGAGAAACCGACGTCTACGGCGCCCAACAACACGCCCCCCTGGTGGACCTGGTGGTGACACTGTAATCGGCAGAAAACCGATTGAAAACCTGCCTCCGGCGGCCCTGCCGGGGGCCAAACTTTTAAAAAGTTTGACAAACAGGCCTTAAATCGCCATTTCCTGGCGCCGCAAAAACAATCACGATATTTGCGCACCCGTGCGTCGTTGTAATCGCCCGAAGGGCGATCACAGCGACGCACGGATGCATTAGGAAAGTTTTTTGCGGAGCTTTTTTTTAAAAAAGCGACCCGCCGGAGGCAACTGAATTTTTACATGCGTTGGCCCTGACCTGGAACGGCCCCTCGGTTGACGCCTGCGGGGCATTTATCATAGGAAAAAGAGTGCGTGCCGGTTTGGGACGCTCAGGACATAAGGGGGTTCCATGGTGTGCAGGTGGGTACTGTTTTTCTGGTGTATTGGGGTCTGTGTTGCGCCGTTACGCGCTGCCGGGGCCTCGGAGGGGAAAGACGTTCGGGACGTATTGGTGCTCAACTCGTACAGCCCCGGGTATGTGTGGTCGGACTGGAAGACCAAGGGCATCCGAAAGGTGCTGGATGCTGAGGGCAGCTCGGTCCGTCTCAGCTTTGAGTACATGGACACCAAGCGGTACAAGCCGTCGGAGATCTTCGACACCCTCAAGAAGGTCTACCGGCTCAAGTACGCGTCGGTCTCCTTTGACGTGATCATCGCCTCGGACAACAACGCCCTGGATTTTCTGCTCCTGTACCGGGCCGCCCTTTTCCCCGGGGTTCCGGTGGTGTTCTGCGGGGTCAACGACTTTTCCAGGGCCATGCTTAAGGGCCAGACCGGCTACACGGGCATTGCCGAGGACTACGACCTCAAGGGGACCCTGGACCTTGCCCTGGCCATCCACCCGGAGACCACCCATGTGGCTTATATCTCCGGGGGCGGCACCTCCAGCCACATCATCCGTGATCAGTTCGAGAGCCTCATCCCCGGCTACGCATCCAGGGTTGAGTTCATCCGCCTCTCCATGATGTCTCCCGACGACCTGAAAAAAGCCCTGGCGGACCTGCCCGAGCATACCGTCATCCTCTACCTCTCTTACTACGTCACGCCCGACGGCACCCGGTTCACCGTGGCCGAGGGCCTCTCCCTTATTTTCGAAGCAGCCAGAAAGCCCATCTACGGTATCTGGGACTACACCCTGGGCAACGGGGCCTTGGGGGGGCCGGGTGCCGCCAGGAGCAGGCCTCGGAGGCCGCGCGCATGGCCCTCAAGGTGCTTGACGGCATCCCGGTGGATGACCTCCCGGTGATGCGGGAAAGCTTCCTGGACCCTATTTTCGACTACACCATGCTTGATTACTTCGACATCTCCATGGGGCGACTCCCCGAGGGAAGCGTGGTGATCAACGAACCGGTGACGGTCTACTACCGCTACAAATACGTCATCTGGGCCACGGTTCTTTTTCTCATCTATCAATCAGTGACCATCGTGGTCCTCATGCGCATCATCGCCCGCAGGAAACGTGCGGAGGAGAGGGAAAAGGCGCTGGAGGCCCAGCTTCGCCAGGCCCACAAGATGGAAGCCATGGGCACCTTTGCCGGGGGCATCGCCCATGACTTCAACAACATTTTAGGCGGCATCGCCACCTGCACGGAGCTTGCCGCAGACGAGGTGGAGGACAAAAGCCCGGTGCAGGAAGACTTGTCCCAGGTCCTCAAGGCCGTCAACCGGGGAAAAAGCCTGGTTCGCCAGATCCTCACCTTCAGCCAGAACAAGGACCGGGAGATGCAGCCCGTGCAGATGCGCCTCATCCTCATGGAGTGCACGCAGCTGCTGAAAAGCTCCATCCCCTCCACCATCGACGTGCGGCTCAACGTCCAGGCAGAGGCCGGGTTTGTGCTGGCCGACCCCACCCAGATCCACCAGGTGATCATGAACCTGTGCACCAACGCCAGTCACGCCGTGGCCAACCAGAAGGGGTGCATCGAGATCTCCCTGGAGGCCGTGGAGCTGGACCGCAAAGCCTCCCTGCGCCACCCGGACCTCCACAAGGGACGGTACTCCCGTCTCACCGTGCGGGACAACGGCCAGGGCATCGCCCCCGAAAACATGGAACGCATCTTCGACCCCTTTTTCAGCACCCGCAAAGAGAGCGGGGGCACGGGCCTTGGCCTCTCCATGTCCCACGGCATCATCAAGAACCACGGCGGGGCCATCACCGTGGCAAGCCATCCGGGCCGGGGAACCATCTTCTCGGTGTTCATCCCCTGTGCCCACGGGATAGCAACCGTCCCCGGGGAGACCACCGCCGCCCCCAACGTTCACACCCAGGGCACGGTGATGCTGGTGGACGACGATGAGCAGATGCTCTACGGCACGGAAAAACTCCTTACCCGCATGGGCTACGAGGTGGCGGCCTTCTCCGGAAGCCTGGAGGCCCTCAAGGCCTTTCGCACCGACCCCATGCGCTACGACCTGGTCTTCACCGATCACATGATGCCATTTTTAAACGGAATAGAACTCGCTGCAGAGCTCCTGACCCTGCGCAGCGATATCCCCGTGGTGCTCTGCACGGGCTACCAGGACGAGCTCCAGGCCCTCACCCCGGACGTCCTGGAACAAAACGGTATCTCAGAGGTCCTCTCAAAACCCTTCAAACGACGGGAGCTGGAAACAATCCTTCCGGGCCTTTGCAAGGCCAACTCATTGTGACAATTCAGTTTGCCTCCGGCGGGTCGCTTTTTGAAAAAAGCTCCGCAAAAACTTTCCGGTAATCAAGGCGCTTATCTCCAACCCCGCAGGGGCTGGAGATAAGCGCCTTGAAAGAAAAGGGGGCTATACCCTGCAGGGACGCATCCTCAAAAAACAAAACCTGTTTATCAAACTTTTCAAAAGTTTGGCCCCCGGCAGGGCCGCCGGAGGCTAAAATCTAAATGCGCTATCCTTTCGGCCTCTGTGCCTCACATCACAACTGTGATAAAAGGCCCTTATGAACTGGAAAGAGATGCTCGACAAATCGGTGGTATCGGCAAAAGAACTGGCCGATGTCCTGGGAGAGGAGACGGACGAAGTCGCCCGTGTGGCCGGGGTTTACCCCATGCGTATTAACCCGTACTGGCTGAAACTCATGAAAAAACCCGGGGACCCGTTGTGGCGACAGGCCGTGCCCTGCGCCGACGAGCTTTCGGACTCCCCCTTGCTGGAGGACCCCTTGTGCGAGGAGAAGGATTCTCCGGTTTTCGGCCTGACCCACCGCTACCCGGACCGGGTCATCTTTCTCGTCTCCAACCGATGCGCCCTCTACTGCCGCCACTGCATGCGAAAACGAAAGGTGGGCAAGCACCAGGGCGCGGTGACGAACGCCACCATCGAAGCGGGCCTGGCCTACATTGAACAGACCCCTGCGGTGCGAGACGTCATCGTCACGGGCGGGGATCCCCTGCTCCTGGAAGACGCAAAAATCGACGCCATCTTAAAACGCCTCTCCGCCATACCCCACGTGGAGATGATCCGCATCCACACCCGGGTGCCCTCAACCCTTCCCATGCGCATCACCGAAGAGCTCTGTGCCGTGCTTTCCCAATATGAAAAGCTCTGGATCAACACCCATTTCAACCACCCGTCAGAGTTCACCCCCGAAGCAGAAAAGGCGCTCAGGCTCTTGAACCGAACCGGAGCGCCCCTGGGCTGCCAGACCGTGCTTTTAAAAGGCGTCAACGACGCCCCCGAAACCATGGCCGAGCTCATGCGCAAGCTCACCAAAAACCGGGTGCGACCCTACTACATCCACCACGGAGACGCCGTCAAAGGCACCGGTCACTTCCGCACCTCCATCGAAACCGGCCTGGCCGTGGTCAACGGCCTGCGCGGCCACCTCTCGGGCCTTTGTGTGCCCGCCTACGTCATCGACCTGCCCGGCGGCGGGGGCAAGGTGCCCCTGCTCCCCGACTCCATCCTGGCCAGGGACGAAAAAAGCCTCACCGTGAAAGGCTACGACGGCAAAACCTACACCTACCCACTTTAAGCAGGGGCTACAGCCCCTGCACCCCAGGTTCGGGAATGCTCTTTCGCCTTCGTTCCTCAGGCTCATCACATTCCCTGACGGGCTTCGCCCGTGTTGACTATGACTTCCGAGGCTTCACCAAAATAATATCGCACCCGCGCTTCGTTTAAATTGCCCCGAAGGGCGATCAAACGAAGCGCGGATGCATTCGAAAAGTTTTTTGCGGAGCTTTTTTTCAAAAAAGCGACCCGCCGGAGGCAAATTGAATCGTTATCCCTTCGCCTCCTTTGCCCGTTACTTTGTCATGTGCGTAAACGAGTCCTTCACCACCTTGTCGCCGGCTTTGACCTTCACCTTCAGGGTGTAGGTCCCACTCTGTTTCATCTCCACATCCGCGCCGTGTCCACCGCCCATGGCCATGGCCATGGTTTTGACCTCTTTGCCAGCGGGGTCGGTGATGACGAATCCGACCTTGGCGTCATGGACCATGACCCCGTTTTTCCCTTTCACATCCAGCATCAGATGGTGGGAAGCCACCTTGCCGGACATGGACTCCATGCCCTCCATATCCTTCATGCGCTGGTGCATGTCGATAAGGCGGTAGGTAAGTGTCAAGTCGTCAACGGTATGGGTGCGGATAACCTCCCCCATACCCATGTCATGGCCCTTCATGTCCATGGAATGATCCATGTGCATCTTATCTCCGTGATCCGAAGATCCGTGCTCATGTCCACCGGCCGAGGCCAGGGAAAAAAGTCCCAGGGTCAACAGAGCCAGCAGGCTCAAGATCAATGCGTGTCGTTTCATGAATTACGTTTCCTTCTATCTGTGTTGGTTGTTACCTGTCGGCCCCGTGGCACCTTTGCCCGGGACCGACCTTTAAACTCTTCAGGCGCCGGGACGTTGGCCCCGGGTCATTTGCGAACCTGTATCTCCCTGGCCTTGATCCCGTAATAGATGGCCGGGATGATGATGAGGGTCAGCACGGTGGAGGAGACAAGCCCGCCCACCATGGGAGCTGCAATGCGCTTCATGATCTGGGCGCCGGTGGCGCTGCCCCACATAACCGGCAGCAGGCCGATGAGGGTGGTGGCAACGGTCATGAGCTTTGGCCGAACCCGCTCCACGGCCCCTTCGATGACAGCCCCGTAGAGATCGGCAGGGGTGTTCATCTTCCCTTCGGCAAGGCGCCTGGTGTAGACCTCATTTAAGTAGACAAGCATCAC
The DNA here is from genome assembly GCF_056829965.1 of Desulfoluna sp. CYM3A. NCBI lineage: Bacteria > Pseudomonadati > Thermodesulfobacteriota > Desulfobacteria > Desulfobacterales > Desulfolunaceae > Desulfoluna > Desulfoluna sp. CYM3A. The sequence continues at coordinate 5,768,716 of NZ_CP186556.1, read as the reverse complement.
CACCCCGGTCTCTGCGGCAAGACCTGCCAGGGCGATAAAGCCCACCACAACAGCCACCGAGAGGTTGTAGCCCAAAAGGTAGATGAGCCAGATCCCGCCGGTAAGGGCAAAGGGGAGGCTTGCCATGACCACGGCGGCCTCGGTGAGGCTTCCAAAGTGGAGGTAGAGAAGCACAAAGATGATCACCAGGGTGGCCGGCACGATGAGCATCAGGGATTGCCTGGCTTTTTCCATGTACTCGAACTGACCGGACCAGACGATGGAGTACCCAGGAGGCAGGGTCACGTGGCTGCTCACCACCTCCTTGGCCTTCTTCACATAGGTGCCCACGTCCATGCCCTTCAGGTCCACGTAGACCCAGGCGGTTCGCCGGGCGTTTTCGCTCTTGATGCCTGCCGGACCGTCTTTAAAGGAGAGGGTGGCAAGCTGGGCCAGGGGCACGTGGGCGCCTGACGGGGTGGGCACCAGAACCCGGCCCAGGCTCTCCAGATCGCTGCGGTACTCACGGCTGTAGCGCAGGTTCACGGGATAGCGCTCCAGGCCTTCAACGGTCCAGGTGATGTTGAGCCCGCCGATGGCGGTCATGATCACCTCCTGCACGTCGTCCACGGAGAGGCCGTAACGCACGATGTGGTCCCGGTTGATGTCGATATCCAGATATTTTCCCCCTGTGACCCGCTCGGAGTAGACAGACAGGGTCCCCTCAAGGGGCCGAAGCACCAGCCTCCGCCCGGGCCCCCAGCTCTGAGAGGGTCTCCAGGTCCGTGCCCATGATCTTGACCCCCACCGGGGTCTTGATGCCCGTGGAGAGCATATCGATGCGGGTTTTGATGGGCATGGTCCAGGCGTTGGTGAGCCCGGGGAACTTCACGGCCTGGTTCAGCTCGTCGGCCAGCTCCTCCATGGTCAGGTAGCGCTCTTCGGGGAAAACCCAGCCAAGGGGCGTTTTCAAGAAACCGGGCCAGCCTGAAAAAAACCGGGGCACAGGCCGCTTGCGCCACTCATGGAGGATTTTTCCTTTTTTCTCCTTGGGAAACACCAGGGAGAGAGGGCGAGCCAGCCACCCCGGCCAGCCGTCGTAAAACCGGTCCACCACCAGGGTCTCGTACTCCACCTTTGGCCGCAGCACGATGGTGGTCTCAATCATGGACAAGGGAGCCGGGTCCGTGGACGTCTCGGCACGGCCCACCTTTCCCAGGGTGTGGCGCACTTCGGGAAAGCGCTGGATGATCTTGTCGGTCTGCTGCAGAAGCTCCCGGGCCTTGGTCACCGAAATGCCCGGCAGGGTCGTGGGCATGTAGAGCAAATCTCCCTCGTTCAAGGGAGGCATGAACTCACTGCCCAGCCGGGAGGCTGGCACATAGGTGGCGGCAATCACAAGGGTGGCAACGATGATGGTCAGCTTACGATGGGCAAGCACGCCATGGATTACCGGCCGATAGAGGCGAATAAGAACGCGGCTCAAGGGGTTCTCTTTTTCGCTGAGGATCCTCTGGGGCAGCGCCACCATCACCACGAGAACACCCGCCACCAGGGCGACCCAGAAGCTCCAGGAGGGCATCGGAACGCCAAAGGAGCGGGCGACCAGCACCCCCACAGGGGGCAGCACGCCAGCCAGGCTGTAAATAAGGCGACGACGCCCTTTTGGCTGGTCATCGGCGATCCCTTTTTCCCTGACAAAAAAGGTCATGAGCACCGGGATCACCGTCACCGCAAGGACCGAAGAAGCAGCCATGGCAAAGGTTTTGGTATATGCCAGGGGGCGGAACATGCGCCCCGACTGCTCTTCCAGGGTAAAGACCGGCAGAAAGGAGACGGTGATGATCAAGAGGCTGTAGAACAGGGCCGGGCCCACCTCCCGGGAGGCATCGATGATGATCTGACGGTAGAGCGTGCCGCTCCGCTCCATGTGCTTGTGGGCGTTCTCCACCAGCACCACCGAGGCGTCCACCATCACCCCGATGGCAATGGCGATGCCCCCCAGGCTCATGATGTTGGCGTTGATGCCCAGGGCATACATGACCGTAAAGGAGATGAGAATCCCCACGGGCAGGGTGAAGATGGCCACAAAGGCGGACCGGAAGTGCAGGAGAAAGATCACGCAGATCAGGGCCACCACGGCCATCTCTTCCACCAGCTTCACCGTAAGGGTGGAGACGGCCCGTTCAATGAGGCCGGAGCGGTCATAACCCATCTCAATGGTCACCCCTTCGGGCAAGCCCGCTTCCAGTTCCATGAGGCGGGTCTTCACCCGTTCGATGGTGGCCAGGGCGTTCTCACCGTAGCGCATCACCACGATGCCCCCCACCACCTCACCTTCACCGTTCCACTCCAGAACCCCGCGCCGCAACTCTGGGCCGATCTTTACCCGGGCCACGTGCTTCAACAGGATCGGCGTGCCTTTTTCATCCACGCCCAGGGAGACCTTCTCCAGATCCTCCACCGAAGAGAGGTAGCCCAGGCCCCGCACCATGAACTCCGTCTCAGCCATCTCCACCAGGCGCCCTCCCACGTCGGTGTTGGACCGTTCAATGGCCTTGCGTATCTGGCCGATGGTCAGGTTGTAGGCATTCAGCCGCGAAGGGTCCACCTCCACCTGGTACTGCTTCACAAACCCACCGATGCTGGCCACCTCGGATACGCCGGGCACCGCTGTGAGTTCATAACGCAGGTACCAGTCCTGGATGCTGCGGAGCTGCTGGTTGTCCAGGGTGCCCGAAGCATCTTTAAGCACGTACTCGTACACCCACCCCACGCCCGTGGCATCCGGCCCCAGGCCCGGGGTCACCCCGTCGGGGAGGCGCCCGGCCACCACGTTGAGATACTCCAGCACCCGGGAGCGGGCCCAGTAGATGTCCGTGCCGTCTTCAAAAATGATGTAGACAAAGGAGAGCCCGAAAAAGGAGTAACCCCGCACCGACTTGGCATAGGGCACGCTCAGCATGGCCGTGGTCAGGGGATAGGTCACCTGGTCCTCCACCACCTGGGGCGCCTGGCCGGGCACGTCCGTGTAAACAATCACCTGCACATCGGACAGGTCGGGAATGGCGTCCAGCGGCATCCGGGACATGGCAAGGAGCCCCGCCGCCACCGCAAACAACGTGGCAAGAATCACCAGGAACCGGTTCCGCACAGACCATATAATCAGTTTTTCAATCATCGTTTTTCGCCTTGATCAGAAAAAAATCGCTAAAAAACGCCTCCGGCGGCAAGGGGCTGAGCCCCTTGACCCCAGGGTCGCGAATGCTCCCGGCCTTCGTTCCTCAGGCCGATCACATTCGCTGACGGGCTGTGCCCGTGCTAAACACCGAGGGCAAGGTGCAATAAACGGAATCAAGATATCTTTCGTTCCCAGGCTCCGCCTGGGAATGATCTTTGGAGGCTCTGCCTCCACGCTTAAAATTGCTTCGCCCTTGTCGAAAAATGAGAAAATGCAAAAATTCCACACCACCCATCACGGGCGAAGCCCGTCAGTAAATGTGACGTCCCTGAGGAACGAAGGGACGGAGCATTTACGAACCTGGGGTGCAGGGGATTTATCCCCTGCGTCTTACATATCCTCAAAAAAATCATCTTCTTTGGAATCCATCGACCTGGCCTCGGGTGCCGGCGGGTTGACGGCCTCCATCATCTTGGCCACGGCTTCTTTGAGCTGGGATTCCGAGTCCAGGAGGAACTGGCCGGAGACCACCACCTGGTCCCCGGGGGCAACCCCTTGCAGCACATGGAGGCGCCCGTCATCCAGGGTCACGCCGGTGAGGACGTCCCGGGGGGTGTAGCGCCCCTTTCCGGTACGCACGAACACCGTCTCTTTGCTGCCGGAGCGCAAGACGGCCTCGGAGGGAATCACCACCCCTGTGTCGCCGGTGCCGGTTTCGATGGTGACGTTGGCGTACATATCGGGCTTTAAAAAGGCGTCCTCGTTGTCAAACTCCATGCGCACGGTGATATCGCGGGTCTTGCCCTCCATAAATGGATAGACAAAGGCCACCTTGCCCGTCCGGCTCTCCCCGGGGCTGAAGGGAAGCACCATGGAGGCCTGCTGACCGGCCCTAACCCTCGCCACTTCGTACTCGTAGACATGGGCCTCCACCCAGACCCTGGAGAGGTCCGAGACGGTGAACAAGGTGGTACCCGCCTCGAAATACCTGCCTTCCACGGCCCGTTTGTCCACCACCACCCCGTTATAGGGAGAGGTGATTGTCACGGTGTCCAGGGCCCGCCCCCGCTTCTCCGCCCGACGAATCTCGGACGGGGCCATGGCATAATTGAGGAGCTTTCGCTTTGCCGAGGCCAGGAGCCTCTCGTTGTAACCGCTTCCCGGACCACCCAGCCGCTGCCGGGCGTGGAGGTACTCCTCCTGGGCGGCGATGAGCTCCGGGGAGTAGACCGTGAACAACGGGTCGCCCTTTTTCACATTCTGGCCTTCAAAATTGGCGTGGAGGGTCTGGATCCAGCCGGAAAACCGGGGGCTGATATCGTAGGTCCGGGTCTCGTCCCAGGTGACGTGGCCCCAGGTATGAACGCTGCGGGCCAGTCGGGCGCGCTCCGCAGCCTGGATGCGCACCCCCATGTTCTGCTCCACCACCGGGTCGATGCGAATTTCCACCCCGCCCACCAGTTCATCCTCGTACACGGGAACCAGATCCATGCCCATGGCGCTTTTGCCGGGGGCATCATATATCTCGGCAGGATTCATGGGGGCCCGCCAATAGGCCACCACCCTCTCTTTGTCCTGGGCCAGGGCAGGTGCCTCCACCGCTTTCGGGATCAGGGCCATGCCGCACACCGGGCAGTCCCCGGGTTCATCCAGCACAATGAAAGGATGCATGCTGCAGGTCCACAACTCGGCTTCGGTCTCATGGACATGATCCCCGTGGACCACAGGAGTCGACCCGGCCCCCTTCTGTCCCGGTCTCTGCAGGAACAGAACCCCCACGGCCAAAACCACAAGAGCCACAACAAGCCCCATGCCCCAGGGCCACCTCGTAAAACGTATGTTCCGTATCATCTGTTTCTCTCCTCCGCGGGATTACTGGCCTTGGGGAGCTTGCGGCTCCACACTCTTTAAAAACGGAGCGACACCGGGAAAGGTCCCCCCGGCCAGCGCCATGAGTCTCATCTCTGCCAACAGGGCGTCCTTGAGATACTGTCTTGCCGTCAGTTCCGCCCGCATGGCTGCCATGGCAGCCTCGATCATGTCCGTGTAGGAGACACCCCCCACTTCGTAGCGGGACACCAGGGCTTCGGAGAGCTGGCGCGCCCTTGGAACGAGGTCTTCAGTATAAAAAAGGTGACGATCCACGGCCGTTCCCATCTCTGTAACCACACCGCCCACCAGATGGGGCAACTCCAGGCGATACCCCTGATACCGCAAGAGAGCCGCACGCTCCCCCGCCCTTCTGGAGGCCACAAGCCGGTCTTCCCGCCGCGCCTTCCAGACAGGAACAGGAATGGAGGCGGACAGGGACACAAAATCGTCCCTGCTGTTGCCCATGGGGTCATCTTCCCGCTGTCCGTAGGCCAGGCTGACATCCACATCCGGCATGGTCTCCTTTTCCGCCAGGGAAACGGCAACCCGGCTCAAGGACACCTCATGCCTCAACAGCTCCAGGCGGGGGTTTCCTGCTTCGGCCTGGGCCACCCAGGCTTCTGCCGACCGAAGCTGCGGCAGGTCCAGGCGGCTCTCGGGTATGACCGGGCCGTAAACATCCCGCTGAAGCAACAGGTTGATCCGGATCTCCAGCCTGCGACGCTCTCCCTCAAGGGCCAGCCTTTCGTTGGTAAGCCCGCTAAGCTCCAGTTCCCCCGAAAGCACCGCTTCCTGAATCTCCCGACCTGCGCCGTACCGTGAAGCCGAAACATGGATCAACTGGCTCACCAGTTCAAACAGCTCCCTGTTGAGCCGAAGGCTCTCGGTCACGAACCAGAGCTCATAATAGGTGCCTGCCACTTCCCGCTGGAGGGCAAGGACCTTTTCCTTCATCCCGGCCTCGGCCCGTCGGGCTTCAAGGAGGCGGGACTCGGCTGCCAATCCCCGTTTCCCCGGCCAGGGGAGCCGCTGGGTCACGGAGACCTGTTTCTGGGTCATGGGCTCCTGGTCCAGGTCAAAGCTATCCACCGGCACGTTGATAAGCCCCACCCCGAGCCTGGGGTTGGGAAGGGCTTCTGCATACTCCGATGCCGCCCTGAGCCCTGAAACCCTCTCCCGATCGGCACGGATCTCTGCGTTGGCTTCCACGGCCTCGAGAACCAGCTCGGCCAGGGCTTCCTCACCGGCAAGCCCAACGGCTGGAAACCATCCCCACGCCAAAATACATATTGCTATGGCAATCATTCTCATCATGCTTCCATCCCATCAAAAATCTGTTCCATCCCCGTAACCAGGCTCATCCGAAGGACAAAAAACAATCAGAAAAGCGCCACCAGTTACGCGTTGCACTTCGAAGCACCAAAACGTCCATGGCCAGCCAGCCTGTAGTAAAATCTTATGGACCTGACCTGGCCGTTTTTTCATGGGGTATCCGGGATAGACGCCACCTCTACCCGTTTCAGTACTTTCCCGCACCATGCTCATGAGCAACAGCCGTGCCACGACCCGATGATTCAGGGACTTTGCGCGGTTTCGGTTTCCATTCAGCGGGTTAAACCGAGCCCCATGTCCAGGGGAGATGAACGCCCGTTGCACACTATTCTTCACCTCTCTGAAGAGTATTCATCAGGATCTGGGCAGAGACAGGAAAAAGATGGGGCCGAGAAAGGGGCCGGAAAACGGCTCGAAAAACGGCACGGCACGGGCCCGTTCAAAACCTCGCCCCCCCCATACCGGTTTAACCAGTCCCCATGGCACGGTTCATGAAGACTCTTATTACAAAAAGACCGAATCACCCTGCAAAAAAGGGTGCTGGTTCGCCGTCCTCATCCGGGCCGTCGGACACAACACATACACTGGAGATTTTTAACCATGAAACAAATCACCTCGTACACAAAACACCTTTTTTCAGCAGCCCTCGTGCTGCTTGCCCTGACCGTGACTGCCGGTACCGCGTCCGCCGGATTTTTTGATTTTACCCAAGGCCGCGTGGCCCAGCCGGGGACTGATCTTCACGCCCTGGGCACCCAGGCACTGAGCACGGGGTTGGGTGGTATCAGCTACTTTACAAATGGTGAGGGGCGAGTCATTGAAGTCCGGGCCAAAGAGATGCCCAACGGCGACCTGCGGGTTTCCCAGCGAAGGGTCTACATCCCCAAAAATTACGTGGCCAAGACCCATGACCAAACCCTGAAAGCAGAGCGCATCCGCAATAACCTGGCCGAACTTGCTGACCAGCAGCCCTGGGTTGGGGGCTATGCTCTCCTGCCGCAAAACGAAGGGGCCAAGGCGTACAAATACGGTGTCATGGTGGAGACTGAGCTCCGACGAAACCACCAAAGCGACAACTGAGACGTTTGAGTCGCTGACGTTATCCATCCAACGGTGAAGTGGGGGCCCCTTACAGGGCCTCCGCTTTCTCACTCTCTCCCTGAGCCTGCCCTCCGGGCTCAGGCCTCAGACGTAGTGTCCCTTACGCCCGGCAGCCCGAGGCTGCAAAGGCCCGAAGGCACAATGGCAGCTTCTTTAATAAACGATCGTTTATTTACCCAAGAAATTGTTTAAAACGTTTCCCCTTTCATACCGGGACGTTGCCCCCGAGAATATTTATTCCGCCATGCGCTGCGCTCCGGTCACGGGGAAGACCGGCTGTTGAAAACGAGCCACTGCTACCCAAACCGTGCCCCCGACGCTTTCCTCCCCCATGCAGCCCTCTCAGGCAGGACCCATTCCCCCAAAAGCGCCGTCCATGGGCAGGGCCCTGGTCTTGTTTATAAACAAATGTTCGTTTATTTATTTTTATGTCAATAAGCAAAAACCGCCTAAAATCACGTATAATTATGGAGCACATCACATCAGCCGGACCCCGCCTTTTTTGGCCCGAAACGGCCTGTTGCCGTAAGGGAGGCCACCTTGACACAATCCGGCCGATACCGTATTCTTTTTACGTGATGAACGCCCACAGGCCGCACCAACACAGAGCTTTGTCATCACCCCATGGCCCCTTCCCCGTCCACGATGAGCCTTTGCCGGAACCGGACTCCCCACGGGCATGAAATAGCGGCCCCTTGCATCTCCCAACCCGATCCCCGCACCTGAATCCTGAACCGGCACCGACGACACCGAAAACGCCTGAAGTCGACAGGCTCGCGCCTGGCTCACCTCAAAGCCAGGGATCCCCGTGCCATGCCACCCTTCCAGACGAGAAGGTCCAAGCGCCACCGCAATGTGGTCGCCGTGGCACAGAGGCAGCCATTCATTCGGAAAAAAACTGCCTCCGGCGGCCCGGTCCGGCGCCAACCCGTTAACACGTACGACGACCAGGCAACCAAATGATGGCGGCCCCACCGCTGCAGACATGCCTGCCTTGCAACCGCCTTCACCCTTTTCCCGCAGCGGCATTCCAACAAACCGACCCCACGGGTTCACGGGGTCCAGGAGCTCCCATGGCGTCTCCGGTGCACCGCACATATGGCTTGACGGCCCTTTGCCTCCTGCTGCTGGGGTGCCTTCTTGGAACGCCGGGCCACGCGGACGGGTCGAGCCTTGCCCGGCGTGTCCTTCTCCTGCACTCCTACCACCAGGGATACGCATGGACCGACGGCATCACCGAATCCATCACCCGCGCCTTTGAGGGCAGGAACATCGAGCTCCAGGTGGAATATCTGGACAGCAAGCGTCGTTCCGTGGCCCAAATAACCGCCCCGAGCCGGGACTTTCTCGCCAGGAAATACGCCTCCAGCCAGCCCCATGCCATCATCTGTTCGGACAACAACGCCCTGAACTTCCTCAGGCAATACGGCCCGGAACTTTTTCCCGGTGTTCCCGTGGTCTTCTGCGGCATCAACAGCTTTGTCCCGTCCATGCTCCAAGGCTTCGACGGTAACATCACCGGCGTGGTGGAGCAGCCCGACCCCCTGGGCACCGCAAGGCTGGCCCTCTCCCTCTTCCCGAAAACCAGGCGAATCATCGTCATCACCGGCATCACCCCCACGGCTAAAAACATGCAACAGCTGACGCAACAGGCCTTTGAAGAGCTGAGAGGCAAGGTGGAAACGCTGTGGTGGAACGGCCTCTCCCGAGAGGACCTCACGCGGGAGCTCAAGGGCCTGGGCCCAAGGGACGTGGTCCTTCTCCTCCTCTTCAACCGGGACGGCGCCGGGGAGTACTTCTCCTACGAAGAGGGCGCCAGGATCATCGCCCAGGCGTCACGGGCTCCCGTATTCGGGCTCTGGGACTTTTTCCTGGGAACCGGTGTGGTGGGCGGGCGCATGGCAAGTTCCATGGACCAGGGGCAAAGTGCGGCGGCCCTTGCCTTGAGGATCCTTAAGGGAAAGGAGGCGGACCAGCTTCACATCATCGACTCCAGCCCCAACCTGTACATGTTCGACAACGCCATGCTGAAAAAATTCGATATCCCCAAAAAAGACCTGCCCCTGGGCAGCGTGGTGTGGGGGGAGTCCGAAGGGGAACTGCCCCGCCCCTTTTTTTACATCAACACGGTCATCCTGTTTCTCTGTTTTGTGGCCGTCATCTACATTCTGCTGATATCGGCCCGGCTTCTCAGGAAACGGAGAGCCCTACCCCAGTTCTCATCCCAGATCTCCCAGATGGTCATCGCCGTGCCTGCCATGGTCCTGATCCTGGCCACCCTGCTCTGGGCAGGGCAGGACTACCTCCAGTTCCGTGACAACAGCCGAAGCCTCCGCCTGAAACTCATGGAAGAGCTGCGCAGAACCATTTCGTATCAGGTCAACCGGGCCATGGAAGACATTGCCTTTCAGAGAAAGGCCGAGCGGGCCCGCCTGCGCCGGGACCTGAAATCCCGCACAGAAGAGGCCCTGGGCATCACCACCCACCTCTACAACACCCACCTAGAGCAACCGAGAAAAGAGATCGAAAAACGGATCTATGATGCCCTGTACGCCCTGCGTTGGAACGACAAGCGCGGCTACTACTTTGTTCTGGACATCACAGGCCGGATGATTGTCCACCCTCTGCTCCCCGACCTCGAAGGGCGGGAGCTGGCCGACCTCACTGATGAAGACGGGGTCCTGCTGATCCAGAACTTCATCGCCACCATTGCAGGAAACCGGCCAGGGCTTCAGTCAGTACAAATGGGCCAAGAGCCCCGAGGAGAAATTCCAGAGCCCCAAACTCTCCCACCTTCGCCTTTTCGAGCCTCTTGGCCTTATCATCGGCACCGGCGAATACTTAGACGACATCCAGGGCGACACCGAGGCCCTGGCCCGGCAGCAGCTGGAGGGCATCTCCTATGCAGGTGGCGAGGGGTATATTTTCGTGACGGCCTACGACGGCACCCTCCTGGTGAACCGCACCCGCAAGGACCTCATCGGAAAAAACCTGTGGGACGATACCGACCCTCACGGCATGAAAACCGTTCAGGAGTTCATTGCCGCGGCCAAGCACCCGGACGGGGGGTTCGTGACCCACGCCTTCCGAACCCCTCCGGACCCCACCCTGATGAAAAAAATAGCCTATGTCCGCGGGGTGGATGACTGGCAATGGGCCGTGGGATCCTGCCTTAACCTGGACCGGCTCGACGACGCCGTGGCCCTGGCCAAGCAAAAGATGGTCACCAACTTTTCGGCCCGGCTCGGCCTGATGCTGGCGGCCATGGGAGCCCTGGGCCTGTTCTGCACCTGGCTGGGACGCCGGTACTCCACCCGCCTGGTGACCCAGTTCCAGACCTTTCAGGAGGACTTCACCACCTCCGAGGGCAACTCCCTGGATATTACGGTGTACGGCCACGCCGAGTTCCGGGACCTGGCCGTGGGGATCAACGAGGTCCTGGAGGAGCGGCAACGGGTCTCCACCGTCCTTCTCAAGCAGCAGTCCCTGCTGGAGGCCATCTTCGCCTCCACCACCGACCTTCTGATGCTCAAGGACAAAGGCGGGGTGTATCGCATGGTCAACGACGCCTGCACCGCCTTTATGAAAAAAAAGCGCGAGGCCATCGAAGGGCGCACCGACTGGGAACTCTTCTCCCGGGACCAGGCCGAGCTCTTCTCCAAGGGGGACCGTGAGGTGCTGGAGCAGGGCCAGCCCATCACCGATGAGTGGACGTTCAGCAGAGAGGGGACCCTCAAAAGCCTGCTTATCTCCAAAACCGCCGTGCTGGAGGGCACCGGCAGGATCACCGGGGTCCTGTGCTCCGCTCGGGACATCACCACCGTCCGCCTGGCCCAGGAGGAGCTGCAGCAGAGCGAAGAACGTTTCCGGCGCCTCTTCCGAGACACCGCCGACTCGGTCTTTCTCATTGAGGGCAACCGGTTCATCGACTGCAATGAGGCGGCCCTGCACATGCTGCGCATGCCGTCCACCGAGGAGGTCATCGGCACCCACCCATCCCGCTTTTCTCCCACCCACCAGCCCGACGGCACGCCCACGGCCCCGGCCATGGACGCCCTCTTCTCCAAGGCCCTGGCCCAGGGCCCCACCTCCTTTGAGTGGATGCACCGGCGGGCAGACGGCGAAGCCTTCTGGACGGACGTGAGCCTCACCCCCATCGCCTTTCAGGACCGCCAGGTGCTGCACTGTGTCCTGCGCGACATCACCGAGCGCAAGCAGATGGAGCAGCAGCTCCGGGACGCCCTGGGGCCGAAGAGGCAAGCCACGCCAAGAGCACCTTCCTTGCCAACATGAGCCACGAAATCCGCACCCCCATGAACGGGGTCATCGGCATGACCGGCCTCCTCCTGGAAACCCGGCTCACCGACGAACAGCGCCAGTTCGCCGAAACGGTCCAGGCCTCCGGGGAGTCCCTTCTCGCCCTTCTCAACGACATCCTCGATTTCTCCAAGATCGAGGCGGGCAAACTCAACCTGGACCTTCTGGACTTCGACCTGCGGGCCATGCTGGACGACTTTACCGGGCTCATGGCCGTCAAGGCCGAGGAGAAGCACCTGGAACTCATCTGCGCCCCGGCCCCGGAGGTGCCCCCCTTCCTCAAAGGGGACCCCGGCCGCCTCAAGCAGATCCTCATCAACCTCACGGGCAACGCCGTAAAATTCACGGAAAAAGGGGAGGTCTCCGTGCACGTGGACCTCCAGGAGGACACCGGCCAGGAGGTGCTCCTCAAGTTTTCCGTCAAAGACACCGGCATCGGCATCTCCCCGGCCAAGCAGCCCATGATCTTCCAGAGCTTCCAGCAGGTGGACCCGTCCACCACCCGCCAGTTCGGGGGCACCGGCCTGGGCCTGACCATCTCCAAGCAGCTGGTGGAACTCATGGGCGGAGAGATCGGTGTGGCCAGCCGGGAAGGCGAGGGGTCCAACTTCTGGTTTACCGTGCGCCTGGAAAAGCAGAAATCCCAGCCCGAGCCCCTGCGCCTGGCCGAACTCGACGGCCTGCGCATGCTGGTGGTGGACGACAACCACACAAACCGGCGCCTCCTCACCACCCAGCTCACCGCCTGGGGCATCCAGGCACGGGCTGTTTCCGGCGGGGCAGAGGCCCTGGCCGCCCTTGACCGGGCCAAGGCCGATGACACGCCCTATCACCTGGCCATCCTCGACATGCAGATGCCCGGGATGGACGGCGAGGCCCTGGGGCGGGCCATCCGTACCAACCCGGTCCACCGGGGGACCCTGCTCCTCATGATGACCTCCATGGGCCAGAGAAGCGACGCCCGGCGCCTGGAGGGAATCGGGTTTTCCGGCTACCTCATCAAGCCGGTCAAACAAAAAGATCTTTACGACACCCTGGCCGCGGTGGTGGGCAAGGGCCCTGTGGACAGCGGGCGCGCCCCCATCATCACTCGCCGCCTGGTCAAGGAGAACCAGCGCCGCAACGGCCACGTCCTCCTGGCCGAAGACAACCCCACCAACCAGAAACTCGCTGTGCTCCTGCTCCAGAAAATGGGCATCCACACCCATGCGGTGACCAACGGCAAAGAGGCGGTCCAGGCCCTTTGCCATACCCCTTACGACCTCGTCCTCATGGACGTTCAGATGCCCGAGATGGACGGCTATGAAGCCACGCGGCTCATCCGCACCCAGGGGTCCGGGGTGTTGAACCCGGAGATCCCCGTCATCGCCATGACCGCCTTTGCCATGAAGGGAGACCGGGAGGCCTGCCTGGACGCCGGCATGAACGATTACCTCAGCAAGCCCATTCGCAAGGCCGAACTCTCCCGCATCCTGGACCGCTGGCTCCCCAACAGGGGGCAGCCCTCCTGAGCGGGGCGCGCCCTCCCGGGGCCGCGCCAACCCCCTGAAAATAATTATGTCTTGACATCCTTCCAGCACAGCGATTATCACTAAATTACGCTGTTCATCCCCAACAACCCACCGTGTGCGCCCCGGCTCCACACCGCTGCCGTGAACCACGGGCGCCCGCGCATCGGAACGCAGCCCATGGTGTTTGTCATCACATCAGCCGCCCTGGCCGGGATCATCCTGGCCCTCTACGCCCAACCCCATGCCCGGCGCATGAAGGAAAAACGCCGCGCCAAAAGCCGAGGCTGCCGCCTGATCCCCTGAAAGCCCCGCAAAGGCGGGCCATCCCCCCTCTTTTTCGGCCCTTGTGGCCCATTTTTAGGTTGATCCACCGGACGCATTGTCGTATCGTCTTGGCACCTTAGCCGGCCCCTTTACTTCCAGAGGGGCCGTTTCTGTCTTGGGCCGCCGGAGCCCGAAGGATTCAGGTAATACCAGCGTGAGCAAACGCAAGCTGCGGCCGCCCGGCGATGACATGTGACATCGGCCCGTTACCTTGGACGTGTGGAGGTGCAGGGGCCTTCGCATGGCCTGAGTCCCTTTCGTTCTCCTCACTCCCCCTCAACCGTCCTCACGGAGTACATATAAAATGGAATTATCTCAGCAACAGGCGGCTGCCGTAGAGCATCTCGGCTCCCCCGCCCTGGTTGTGGCCGGTGCCGGCTCGGGCAAAACCCGAACCCTTACGGCACGGTTTGCGCGGCTCATGGAGCGCAACGTGGACTCCAGACGCATTCTGGCCATCACCTTCACCAACAAAGCCGCTGGGGAGATGAAGACCCGTCTCATGCAGATGACCGGTTGCATGGACACGGATTTCCCCTGGGTGCGAACCTACCACAGTGCCTGCTACACCATATTAAAGAAACACTGCACCAAGCTGGGCTACCGCATGCCCCTGGAGATCTTCAGCAGCTACCACCAGCAGAAGACCATCAAGGAGATTGCCCTGACCCAGAACATCGACAAGAAACACGCCCCGGCCATCCTCTCCGAGATCTCACGGGCCAAGAACTCCGGCAACGTCAACCGGTACTTCGACGCCCTGCCCCTCATCACCCGGAGCCGAACCGAAGGGATCTACCGGGAGTACGAGCGCATCTTAAAAGAGAAGAACGCCCTGGACTTCGACAACATCCTCTGCCTCACCCGGGACCTGCTGCGGGACCACCCCGAAGTCCAGGCCGAGTACCGGGAAAAGTTCCAGCACATCCTCGTGGACGAGTACCAGGACACCAACAACCTCCAGGAGGAGATCACCCGCCTCCTGCTGGGCCATGAAAACCTCTTCTGCGTGGGTGACGACTGGCAGGCGGTTTACGGGTTCAGAGGCAGCAACGTCAGCCACTTCCTCTCCTTCCCCGACAAGTATCCCAACGCCCGGATCTTCCGCCTGGAGCAGAACTACCGGTCCGCAGACGAGATCGTCCAGCTGGCCAACGGCATCATCGGCTTCAACGAGAGCCGCATGGACAAGCACTGCTTCTCCGAAAAACGAGGGGCTGTCATCCAGGCCCGCACCTTCTTCAACGAGTTTGAAGAGGCCGAGTGGGTGGCCCGAAAAATCCGTACCGAATTCCGCAGCGGGGTGGACTACGAGGACATGGTGGTGATGTACCGCACCAAGGCCCTCTCCCTCTGGTTTGAAAAGGCCCTGCGCCAGCTCCAGATCCCCTATCAGATGGTGGGCTCCAAGGGATTCTTCGAGCGCAAGGAGATCCTGGACCTCAACTGCTTCCTCCTGGCCGCAGCCTTTCCCGGGGACGACGTGGCCTTCGAGCGCATCGTCAACACCCCCAAGCGCGGCATTGGCCCTTCCATGATCACCAAGATCTCCCAGGCGCGGGTGGGCCTCATGAGCCTGCAGGAATCCGCCAGGCAGATGGTCAAAAACCGCGTCCTCTCCAAAAAAGTGCACGATGGCCTCACCATGATCTTCGAGCTCCTGGACGCCATCAAGGAGATGCCCCCGGCCCTGGCCATCCAGGAGATCCTGGACCGCACCGACTACCTGGGGTACCTCGAGGGGTACTGCAAGACACCGGATGAGTTCAACACCCGCAAGGACCAGGTGGAGGAACTCCTCCACACCGCCTCCCTGAAGGAGAACCTGCTGGACTACCTGGAAGACGTAAACCTGATCCAGGAAGACAAGGACGACGATGACGGGGGCGGCAAAGGGGTCCACCTCTCCACGGTCCACGCCAGCAAGGGCCTGGAGTATCGCATGGCTTTTATCGTGGGCCTGGAAGAGCAGCTCTTCCCCCACTGGCGATCCATGGAGAGCGACCGCGAACTCGAAGAGGAGCGCCGCCTCATGTACGTGGCCGTCACCCGGGCCGAAAGCCACCTCTACGTCACCTCCGCATCGTCACGGCGGAAAAAGCGCACCAAAAAAAGCCGCTTCTTCTACGAGCTCGACGAAGCCATGGACGAACTGGGAATCTGATCCCCCTCAAAGCGCCCCGGCACCCAGTCTGCCGGGGCGCTTTGCCGTTGAGCCCCCCTGCCCCACCCCACCCTCTTTTTTACCGCCTGTACACATTTTTCTTGACACAAGGGTCGCCGAAGAAATACCTTTGCATACAAACTAATATACAGAGACACCAATTTTAGCTTTTCTCAGATAATATTTTCAATTTATTAACTAAAACACAAAAATAGGGCGCAAGAGCAAGATCAAGGGAAGTTATCCTTACAAACTTTAACCCGACATCATCGTGCCGGACAGCCCCATACTGAACATTGATCATGTCTCCAAAATAGAGGCCCGCTACAAAGAGCCCCGGAGCGGCCCAAACCCCGCTCCGCCAGGCAAACGCCTCTTATCGGAAGACATCACACGGACACACGCAACCCACGGGATCACATGATAAAAACGTACAAAGACTGCATCTGCTTCCTGTTTGCCAAGGCCAACCAGAAGTCACAGGCCGTCTTAAAGAAAATGCTCAAACCTTACGGGCTGACTCCGGTCCAGATCCTCATCCTCGAAGCCCTGTGGGAGGACGACGGGTTAACGGCAGGGGACTTAAGCAAGCGCCTGATCCTGGACAACGCCACCCTCTCCGGGGTCCTGGACCGCCTGGCCGACGCCGACTGGATCTCCAAATCGACCGACGCCGAGGACAAACGGGCCATCCGGATTCACCTCTCGGCCAAGGCCCGGGAGTACCAGGAGGACTTGCTCCAGGCCCGCGAGCACGTCAATGAAACGATTTTGCAGAGCTTTTCCCAGGAGGAGAAGCTTCTTTTAAAACGTCTTTTAAAGGACTTGAGGTAAGTGTATTGCGGCGGATGGAAAGCGCCGGGGGTGCCCGCCGAGCCCAGGCCTTCATTGGAGCCGCTTCATAAACGCCCACACCCTTACATCAATGAAGAAGGAAAGGAATTGAAATGGATTTCAACTTATCACCACTGAACAAGATGGTCATCAAAACGGCAAAGGCGTTCTGTGAGACAGAGATCCCCGGGATAGATGCTTACATGAAAGAGCACAAAGACTATCCGCCCAATCTCCAGGAGATCTTTGCAAAGCACAAGATGCTCGGCATGGACGTTCCCAAAAAATACGGGGGCATCGGCGCCGACAACTTCAACCTCATCCTCATTGCCGAAGAGGTGGGCAAAACCGGGTCCACCTGCATGCTCCCCTTCTTCATGAACAACTCCGTTGCAGAGACCATCTGCCACTGGGGCACCGAAGAGGTGATTGAAAAATTCGTTCCGCCCCTGTGCGACGGCACCGCCTGGGCTGCCATCGCCTTCCACAGCCCAACACCGGTTCCGACCCCCGCGCCCTGACCCTCACGGCCGAGCCCGACGGCGACGACTTCATCTTAAACGGCACCAAGCGCTTCATCAGTATGGCCAACAAGCCCGGCTACGGCATCTTCTTTGCCAAGGACCTCTCCATGAAGGGCAAGCCCTTCGACACCACGGCCTTCATCGTGGACAAGATGTCCCCGGGCATTACCTTCTCCGGCCACTACGAGCTCATGGGCCTGGACGGCGCCGACACCTGCGATGTCTTCTTCAAAGACGTCCGCGTGCCTAAGGCCAACATCCTGGGCAAGCGAGCCGAGCCAACTGCCGTTCTTCTGCGCTGGATCGCCGGTGAGCGTATCCAGCAGTGCGCCGCCACCATCGGCGGAGGCCAGGCAGCTTTAGACGAATCCGTGAAGTACGGCAACGAGCGCGTGGTGGGCGGCTTCCCCATGGGCTACATGCAGGGTTTCTCCTGGATGCTGGCCGACATGAAGACCCGCGTCGAGGCGTGCCGCCTCATGTGCTACAAAACCGTCAAGCTCCAGGACGAGAGCAAGAAAGGCTTTGAAGCCGCCTCCTCCGAGCTCAAGGTCTTCACCGTGCCCATGATCCAGGAAGTGTGCCGCCAGGCTGTTCAGTTCCACGGGTCCTACGGCTACTCCAAAGAGTACAAGGTGGAAAAACTCTTCCGTAACGCCATGCACGTCGGCGTTGTCGCTTCAAGCCTTGAGATCAACAAGACCATTGCCGGCATGACGATCCTGACTCAGAAGTAAGGCACGCGGCGACACGCCGGCCCGGTGCCCGTGGGCGACACAGCCCATGACGCGATCACACGCGAATCGACGACTTTACCGATTAAGAGGACTTCTAAGATGAAAATCATTGTATGCATAAAACAAGTTCCCGACGTAACCGAGGTAAAATGGGACGAAAACGGCTCCCTGATCCGATCCGGTCTTCCCAGCATCATCAACCCCAACGACAAGAACGCCATTGAGGCGGCCCTGACCCTGAAAGAGGAGAAAGGCGCTGAGGTGACCGTTGTCTCCATGGGTCCCCCCCAGGTTGAGGAGGCCCTCCGGGAGGCCCTGGCCATGGGATGCGACCACGCGGTGCTCCTGACAGACCGCAAGTTCGGCGGCGCCGACTGCTGGGCAACGGCCTACACCCTCGGCCTTGCCATCAAGAAGCTGGGCAACTTCGACCTGATCTTCTCCGGCGTGGAGGCCATGGACGGCAACACCGCCCAGGTGGGCCCCGAAATCGCCGACTTCCTGGAGCTGCCCCTGCTCTCCTATGCCGAAAGCATCGAGGTGGGTGACGGCACCGTCAAGATCCACCAGAAAATGGGAGACCTCACCCGGGTCATCGAAGGCCCCATGCCTGCCCTGATCACCTGCGAAAAAGAGCTCAACGTACCCAGGATCCCCCGCATGGACCTGGTGTTCGAATGCTTTGAAAAAGAGATCCAGGTCCTGGGCATGGCCGATGTAGACGGCGAGGTGGGCAACTTCGGCCTCAAGGGCTCTCCCACGCGCCTGCGCAAGGTCTTTTCACCCAAGCGCGCCAAGGCTCAGGTGGAGTTTCTCGACGGGACGCCCAAAGAGTCCTCGCAGAAGCTGGTGGAAAAACTTCAGGAAATCAATGCCATCTAAGGTAATGTTTGTGGTTTTGCTAAAAAAATACCAGTGCATATAAAGGCGTATGGGTATTCGTAGACAGGTGCAAGATCCACTAAGCCGCTCCACCCTTTCATTGGAGATCCTCGGAGAGGGCCGCAAGCTCGCCGACAAGCTGGGCAGCGAGCTCACCGCCGTCATCCTCGGGGAGAACGTTGAGGAAACCGCCAAGGAGCTCATCGCCTTTGGTGCCGACAAGGTGCTCATGGCCGATGCCCCGGTCCTGGCCGATTACCGCACCGAGCTCTACACCGACATCATCTGCAAGGAAGCCGAAGAGCGAAAGCCCGACATCCTTCTGGTGGGCGCCTCGGCCACGGGCCGCGACCTGGCCCCGCGCATCTCCTTCAGGCTCCACACCGGCTGTACCGCAGACTGCACCGAGCTTGACATCGACGAAGAGAAGAAGATCCTCGTCTCCACCCGTCCGGCCTTCGGCGGCAACGTCATGGCCACCATCCTCTGCCCGGACCACCGTCCCCAGATGTCCACCGTACGTGCCGGCGTCATGGCCGTTCCCAAGAAAGACGAGTCCCGCACCGGCGAGATCATCAAGATTGAGGTCACCGCCAAGGAAGAGGACGCACAGGTCAAGGTTCTGGAAGTGAAGCAGCACGAGGCCTCCTCCCAGAACATCCAGGAAGCCATCCGCGTGGTCTCCGCCGGCATGGGCGCCTGCTCCGGCGACTGCTTCGATCAGCTCAAAGACCTGGCCAAGGAGCTGGACGCCGAGATCGGCGGCACCCGCCCCGTCTTTGAAACCGGCCTCATCTCCCACGACGTCCAGATCGGCCAGACCGGCAAGACGGTCCGTCCCGAGCTCTACCTCGCCGTGGGCATCTCCGGCACGGTCCAGCACACCACAGGCATGGCTGATTCCCGTACCGTCGTTGCCATCAACAAAGACCCCAACGCCGAGATCTTCAAGTTTGCCCACTACGGAATCGTGGGCGACGCCAAAGACGTGGTGCCCCAGCTCATTGAGCAGCTGAAAGCCGTCAAGGCATAGGGCACACGATCTAAGAAAAGCGGGGCCCGGCTGGAGAGAGGGGTCCCGTTTTGGCCATGAACGCGGCAGCTTAAGCGGCAATGA
This sequence comes from Desulfoluna sp. CYM3A, assembly GCF_056829965.1. Taxonomy (NCBI): domain Bacteria; kingdom Pseudomonadati; phylum Thermodesulfobacteriota; class Desulfobacteria; order Desulfobacterales; family Desulfolunaceae; genus Desulfoluna; species Desulfoluna sp. CYM3A. The sequence goes on along the minus strand of NZ_CP186556.1, from coordinate 5,748,841 downwards.
AGCCTCCGGCGGGTCGCTTTTTTGAAAAAAAGCTCCGCAAAAAACTTTCCTCAGGCCTGGAAGGTTTACTCAAAACCTGTTTGCCAAACTTTTTAAACGTTTGGCCCCGGCAGGGCCGCCGGAGGCAATTTTTTTTCAGGAAGGAGGATCAGTGATTCAGACAAAAATAACTGAGATGTTCGATATCGAGTACCCCATCATCTGCGGTGCCATGATGTGGATCTGCAAACCCGAGCTGTGCGCCGCCATCTCCAACGCCGGGGGCATGGGCAACATCACCGCGGCCATCTACAAGACCGAAGATGAATTCCGGGGCGCCTTGAGGAAAACCCGGGAGCTGACGGACAAGCCCTTCACCGTCAACATCACCCTGCTGCCCTCCATCAACATCACCCCCGAACACCACAAGATGTACCTGACGGTCTGCGCCGAAGAGAAGGTGCCCGCCCTGGAGATCTCAGGGGCGCCCATCGACAAGGCCTGCGGCATGGAATACATCGACATGCTGAAAAAAGCAGGGGTCAAGCTCTTCCACAAGGTGGGCTCCGTCCGCCACGCCATGCACGCGGAAAAAGCCGGATATGACGGCATACTTCACGGCATCGAAGAAGGGGGGCACCCCCTGAACGACGACGTCACCACCATGCTCCTGACCCCCCGCATCGTGGAGTCCGTGAACATCCCCGTGGTGACCACCGGGGGCATCGCCAACGGCAAAACCATGGCCGCCGCCCTGATGCTCGGGGCCGACGCCGTCATGATGGCCAGCCGGTTCATGGCCACCAAAGAGTGCGATATCCACCAGAACATCAAAGACGAGCTGGTGAAACGCCAGGAGCGCGACACCACCCTCATCTGCAAGTCCGTGAACCTCCAGGGCCGGGCCCTGATCAACGAGACCACCAACGCCGTCCTGGACGTGGAAAGCAAAGGCGGCGGCCTGGAGAAGATCATCCCCCTCATCACCGGGGACAAGTGCCTCAAGGCCTGGGAGACCGGAGACGTGGACGTCGCCCCCATGATGGTGGGCCAGTCCATCGGCCTCATCGCGGCGGCCACTCCCAAAGAGCTCCTCGCCTCCATGGCGGCTGAAGCCGAGGCCGAGATCAACAAGCTCCACCGCAAGCTCATCGCCTAAAGCCTTTCGGCTAAAGCGATTCAGCGCATCCAAATCAATAAAAAAGGCGGAACCCATTGGGGTTCCGCCTTTTTTATTTCCTGAAGGCCCTGAAAACCAGACAGATATCTCTGCAAAGACGACTGCCGAATATCACGAACCACGCCGCCGAGGGCTGGCTTTTCCCACCCACTTTAACCATAGAAGGCAGTGCGGTTAAATCGATAATGGACAAGGAGCGACATCGTATCCTCTTACCTCGAAGCTCTAACCTGCCCGCACAAACCATACCGGAGCATTTTTATCTCGGGCGTAGCCCAGCCCGAAGGCCCTTGCGCTTTGGCCTAGAAACGGAGGGGAGGGCGGGAAAAGCGATCCTGCTTCGAGGGTGGCTCACCTCGCCGCCGGAGGCCTGCTTTTCCCCCCACTTTAATCATAGAAGGTCTCCGGTTTTGCCGCGCACTCGTATGTCTACAGGTTGTCCCGCACAAAGCGCCCCGGCGTGGTCCCCACCACGCGCTTGAAATGATACGTCAAATGGCTCTGATCGGAAAACCCCGCAGCCAGGGCGGCCTGGTAATGCCCGCCCCCGGCCGAGAAGGCCCCGCGCCTGAGCGGTGACACCGCCGATGGGTGAGGTACCGATGGGGAGACATATGTCATCGCCGGGTAAAAAGACGCTGCAGGTGAAAAGGGCTGAGGCAGGCAACGGCCGACAGGGTGGCCAGAGTCAGGGGCTCTGCGTGGTGGGTGCGGATGTGGTCCCGCACCCGCGCCATGGCCGCATCCTGCCGTCCCACCGCACACACCTCCGGCGGATCCTGGGCAAAGGAGAGGATGATTTCGGAGAGCAGGCCGTAAAGAAGGCTCTCCTTGTCAAGGGCTGGGGCCAGGGGATCGGAGAGCATCCTGAAAAAGCGCTCAAAATCCCGGGAAATGATTTCATGTGTTGCGTGCACGCAGCCGAACCACACCCCGGACACGCTCTTTTCCGAGATCTCGGAGGCCACGCGGGCCAAAACCGCCGGCTCTACCGACAGGAGGCGATAGCTGTGGGCGCCCTCCTCCCCGGAAGCGCAGGCATGCACCTGACCGGGGTTCAGAAAGAAAAGCCCGCCCCTTAAAATGCGCGCTTCGCCATGCTCGTGGGCGATCACCCGAACGCCCACGTCCACCATGCCCACAACAGCGGTTGTGTGACTATGGGATTCAAAGGTGTTGGACACGTCCTGCCCTGCCACCGCTTCCACGCCGCATAAAAAGGGAAGGCTCGAAAATGTGATGCGCTCCCGTGTTGCCATGGTCTCTTTTTTGGCCTCCGAAAATCAGCCTCCGGCAGGGCCACCGAAGGCAATGCGATTAAATCGATACTGGACAACCTGTGACATCGTATCCTGTTACTTTTAAGCTTGTGAGCCAGCCCGAACAAACCATCAGCGTTTACGTCGGGCGAAGCCCGAGTCGAAGGCCCTTGCGCTTTGGCCCGAGGAACGAGGGACGAAGCGCAAGGGCAATCAGCTTTCGAGGTGGCTCACCTCGCCGCCGGAGGCACGCTTTTGGAGCCGACTTTAACCATCGAGGACAGGCCTTTTGACGGATCTCTCAGTTGCTCAGGGCAAGGCAGGAAAAAACGTGGCGCGAAGCAGGAGCCCTTTGTCTCCAGCTTTGACGCCATGGGCTTCCCCCTTGGGTATCACGGCAAGGCGCCCCATGTGGTAGGGGTGGTGCTTTCCGTCGAGCTCAAGGGAGCCTTCCCCGCCCAGAACCTCATGGAGCTCCCACTCTTCCCCGTGGACGTGGGACTCCAGGGTGCAGCCGGGATCGATGCGAACCATATGGGCGCTCAGCGCCCCGTCCGTGCCCTCTCCGGAGACAAGGGACTTTAAGTACACCCCTTTAAAGTGGGGGTGAGCGTTCCACGGCCCGGTCTGTTTCGGGGAGTCTTCTCCCTTGTACGTAACAGATCCGTTGGCCATTGCCGCAAACAATTCCTTTTCCATTTCCATGGCATCCTCCAAGTCAAAAAATTCGGTTGGGTCGTGTTGACGTCACGGCAACACTACCTGCCCGCGTCTCTGGAATCTTGGAGGATCTTGCAAAATACTCTGCCGCTTCAGTCTGCGTCTTCCTTTTCCAGTGCGTACCAGTCGATGCCCCGGGTGATGTACATGACCACCGAGAGCACGAGAAACAGGCCGACACTGCCCATGATCAGGGCGTAGTCTTCAAGCTGGAGCACAATGTAGAGGTAGGCATAGAGCACGGTCAGGATCCCGAACACCGTGACGGTGAAGCGGTTGTTGCGCAGAATCCCCCGGGAGTATCCCGTGATGAGGGCCGTAACCGCCGTTGCCGAGATGATGTAGGCCAGGTCAAAGTTAAGATGCTCGGAAATGGAGAGGAGCAGCACGTAAAAGAGCAGCACGGCCAGCCCGATGAGGATGTACTGAATCGGGTGAACCCTTTTCTTGCTGATGATCTCCGAGAAGAAAAAGGCGGCAAAGGTAAAGACGATGAACATCACCGCGTATTTTGAGATGCGGATGGACTTCTGGTAGATGTCCGCCGTCACCAGAAGGTTCACCCCAAAGGCGGAGTCTCCCACCTTGTACTGGTTTCCAGACCACACTTGGGGGTAGTTCCGGTTCAGATGGAGCACCGACCAGTCCGCGGAAAAGCCCCGGTCCGTCACCTCCCGTTGGCTGGGGAGAAACGAGCCGTTAAAACTCGGGGAAGGCCAGCTTGACGCCAGGGTCACACGGGTGGTCTCCCCCACGGGGATAAAGTGGAGCTCTTCGCTGCCGTTGAGCTTTAGCCTCAGGGAGAAGGGCGTTTTGGCCCGATCCGGGGAAAGGGGGATGGCGCACTGCACCCCGGAGGAGGCAATGTCCGTGGTTTTAAGGCCCGGGCCTGCCTTGTAGGTCGCCTCCCCGCAGGTCACGGAAATGGTGTCCCGGATCCCCCGCATGTCCGAAATCCCCACGGAAAAAACCGCCTGGTCCCAGAGCACATGGTCGGGGTCGATGCCGGAACGGGTCAGGTCCGGCAGGGCAAAGGCCCCGGAGATCTCCAGCCCGGAGGTGTAAAGCACGGCCTCGTAGAGGCTTCGGTAGCGGACCTCGGTAGCGAGCTGCCCGTTGATGACCACCTCCTCGGGCAGTACATGAAGATACCGCAGGGTGTAGGTCAGCTTGTCGTCTTCATCCCGGAAGTAGGACTTGTAGGGAACCGTAAAAAAAGGCCCGGTGACGGTCTGGCTGTTGCCCCACTTGGCGTTGATCTCGTACACCACGTCGTCGCGCCGGAACTCCCGCTCCCGCATCAGGGATGAGACCATGGACATGGGAATAAGCAACACCAGGACCAGCAGGCCGATGGAGACCACCTTCAACGTGGCCGAGTTGCGGATAAAATGGCCGGTTTTTTTCATTGTCTCCTGTTTTTTCATATCCTCTCCTGAAAACCTGAACGTAAAAGAATTGCCTCCGACGGCAAGGTGGGGGCACCTTGAAACCCTATGGCGAATGCATGGAGGCAGACATCATGCGAACGCTTTCGGGGCATTCGCGTGGTATGTGGTGGCAACCTTTTTTGCAGGAGAGGCCTATTTCATTCTCCTGAAAACCGAGTGAAAAGCATCGGGAATTCGCTTGGCGTTAACCGGAATAACTCCGGCGGCAAGGAGTGCCGGTAGCGGGTGCTTTTTACCCCTCGCAGGACCACCGGAGGCATCGGATGTGTAACTATCTATGTTTTAATTCTTACTGTTTCACGCGATACGTCACCTGCACCCCTTGGATAAAATTACGCAGGATCTGGTCCTTGCACTCCCGGTAATGCTTGTGGCCGGGCTTTCGGAAAAAAGCGCTCAGCTCGTGCCTGCTCATGCCGAAATCCGCCCGGGCCATGATCGCCAACATGCCCTCTGAGGTGAGGTTCAGAGCAATCTTCAACTTTTTAAGGATAAGATTGTTTGTCAGGCGCGTCTCGGGTTCAGGCTGAGGGCCTTCTTTCCGGCCCCGGTTATGGACGATAAGCCCGTTTAAAAAGCTCGCCAGCTTGCGGTCGGAGAGTGCCTCAAAGGAAGGATCCTCCTCCCGTTTCAACCAGGCGGCAGCCTGCTCCCGGGAGACCTCAAGGCCCCCTGAGCCGAAGAGCTCCGCCATCTTCGGATCGCTGAAGTCAAAGGCATAGCGAATCCGCCTCAGTATATCGTTGTTGTCCATCGTGTGGTCCTTGTTTTCTCGTAACTATTCAGCTCAAAAAAACAGCTCAAAAAAAAAAACAGCCTCCGGCGGCAAGGTGTGCCACCTTGAAAGCAGGTTGCGGATGTGTTTTGCCCCTCGTTCCTCGGGTCAAATCACATCCGCCTTTAAAGTAAAAATTCACTCAAAAAGATTTTTTAAAACCTGTTTGTTAAACCCGCCTTTATAAAATCAGGCAAACGTTTAGCCCCCGGCAGGGCCGCCGGAGGCATAAGCTGAATAGTTACGTTTTCTCCATCAAAAAAAGGGGTATGGTAACGATTCATAGGCCACCCCGCCATGCGCATTTCCCTTTACATCCCATATGCATCTGCATTAGTAAACCGATGCGGTCTGTTTCCTTTTCTAAAATATAAGGATTTGCTTCTCCACGGTTTATGTTAGGGCATAGCCCTTGCCCCATGGTTCCATCCGTCTGACGCTATAGAAAAAAGTTGGTGATATGAGATTGACTGATTTGCGATGTGCCCTGCCTGATTTACTTCACCCTGTGTTTGTCTTCTTTTTTATCCTCCTGATCTTGACACCCACCGCCTTTGGGGACTGCCGGGGCTGCTGCTCCGGCCACGGCGGCGTGGTCTGCCAAGACGGGGTGACGATCTGTGGTGACGGCACGCCCCTGTCGGAAGCCTGCCAAGCCAAGGGCTGCATCGGGTGCGACTCCGAATCCCCTGTGATCGCCCAAAACGATGCGGGCCCGTGGGCCGAGCCCCTGGCCGTGGCCAACTTCAATATCCAGGTGTTCGGTGTCTCCAAAACAAAAAAGCCCAAGGTGATGGAGGCCCTGGGATCCGTTATCTCCCACTTTGACGTGGTGGCCGTCCAGGAGATCAGGGACAAAAGCGGAAAAGCCATCCAGCCCCTGGAAGAGCAGGTGGACGCCCTGGGTCGGGACTACGAAACGGTCCTTGGGCCGCGCCTCGGGCGCACCTCCTCCAAAGAGCAGTACGCCTACCTCTACAGGACCGATGTCCTTGAGTTCATCGAGGCCTACACCTTTGACGATTCACGCGAAGATACCTTCCACCGGGAGCCTTTCATCGCGCAGTTCAAGGCACGAGAGAGCAATTTTTCCTTTGTCCTCATCACCCTCCACACCGACCCGGACGATGCCACCACGGAGATCAACGCCCTGCCGCAGGTGGTGACCGATGCCCGTGCCCATTTCCCGGAAGAGACCCGCTTCGTGATCCTGGGGGACCTCAACGCGGACTGCGCCTACTACGATGAAGACGAACTCTCTTCTCCCCTGAGGGGCGAAGGGTTCAGGTGGCTCATCACCAACGGCATGGACACCAACCTCGCCCGGTCTGCCTGTGCCTACGACCGCATCATCATCACCGAGGAGACCGCCCCATACTTCACCGGCACCTCCGGGGTCTTTCCCTTTGACGAGATCCTGGGCCTGTCAGCCAAGGAGGCCAAAGCGGTCTCCGATCACTACCCGGTCTACGGGGTCTTCACCACAACACCTGCCGGGCAGTAGATAAACTCACGATGAAGACCCGAACACGATCTCCTTTCCGTCCACGAGAAAGCGGGCCCCTGACTTGTCCATGACGATCCGAACTGTTTCAAACCCGTCCAGGGGCGCCGAAGCCCCGTTCCATTCCAGCCGGTCCTCCCGGATCACAATGCGATGGGTATTGCCGTCCACCCTGGCCGTCACCCGGCACATTGAGCCTTCGGCATAGCTCAAGGCCGAGACCACATCGCCAGTAAAGGTATAGGTCACGGTTTTTCCGTTGAACGTGGACGTACCGGAAGATGTGTCTGCAGACGCAAGCCCGGTGCAGGCAACGAAGAGAACAACAAAGATAAAAGCACGCACAAAACGGTGCATATAAAAAAACCTCACGTGGGTGTGGTTGGTTGAAGCGTATGCCTTCTTTGGGAAAAAGCATGCCTCCGGCGGCCAGGTGGGGGCACCTGGAAACCCTATGGCGAATGCATGGGAGCAGACATCCTGCAAACGGTTTCGGGGCATTCGCGTGGCGTGTGACAACCGGCATCCGTTTTTGCAGGAGAGGCCCATTTCATTCTTCTGAAAGCACAATAAAGGGCATTTGGGATTCCCTTGCCTTTAATCGGAATAACTCCGACGGCAAGGCAGGGCCGCCGGAGGCAGGATCTACATACGTTTGCCCTGGACGGTAAGGTGAGCCAAGGCAGGTTGTGAGCGTGCTTTCATGGTATTTTCCGCTCACGTGGCTTCGGCCCTATCGTTGCAAACGTTTCCCAGAGTCCTTCATGTTATGCCAGAAATCGGGGTATTGGGTGTGTGATGTGCATTACACATGCAGAAATCCATGGCGGGAAAAAGGCGAAAGTCGTGTCATGGGGATTGACCGGAGTGCATTGGTGGGCTTTGTCGCTGCGGTGTCTCGCGATGCGTTCCCTGTAGGAAGGAATTTTCGGGCCACCAGCCTTTCGGCCGGGGCCCGGTATCAGGAAGACGGCATGCCCTCGATGACCTGGGCGGCCAGGTGCTTTATCACCCCGGTGCCTTCAAGGTCGGGCTCGCGCTCTCCCCTGGCTTTCTCTTTGAAGTGCCGGATGCCATCCCTGTCGGATAGGGCCACCCGTCCCTCAATCCACCGAAGGGTCCCATCTTCGGCATGGAACACCACGGCGGGCCCGAAGACCTCCTCTCCGGCCCCTTGGGTGAGGCGCCCCCTGACAAGGCAATGCTCAATGGCAAAGAGCGCCGGCTCCGGCCCGAGCGCCAGCAGCTCCCCGAACAGGGCCACACTCTCCTCCACAGAGTCGGTGTCCTTCCACTCCACGGCGGCCCTCCCCTCGTATTCGAGCTGCTTGATGTCGACCTCGGTAAAGGAGAGGTCCAGTCGCGAAATGGCTTCTTGGTAGACACTCTCCACCGACGCCGCCTTGCGGCTGACCACCACATCCGAATCGCTTAAAATGCGCATGGCGTTACGGATGCTGATCATCTCTTTTAAGGTGGGCTCTTTGCGCATGACCACATCATCCACGGTGCTTTTATACACGGGCAGATCGTTATCCAGAACAAGGAGAGTCTGCGGCTCATCCCCTGTGGTACCTTCAGGGAGGTAGAGCTCCATTCCCCGGACCTCGCGGCTCCTGAACCCGGCGGCCACAAGGAGCCCACGCATGGCTTTTTTATCGACCTTTCTACCGCTGCCCACAGGACCGAGGCTGGCAATCACCCGCAGCCTCATGCGGTCCAGCGCCAGCTTTTCCAGAAGATTCTCTTTAAACGACATGGCGGCTCCTTCTGTTGAGGGTTGTCGCCCATACCAAAATTCAGCGGCAACACATTCCTGCCCCCCTGTTTTTATCAAGCAACATGGGCTTTTGTCCTAAATATAGAACACCTGCGAACCGATATAATAAAGTACATCGTACAAATTAATGTTCGCTCCTAAAAAACGTGCCGTTCAATCGCTGCGGAGACGATCCCGATCCCCTGCGGGAATTCCTCTGTCCTTCCGTCAGACGAGGTGCGTACCATTCAGGACAGAGCGACATAGCACAGCCTCCTGTTCCATAACCGTATAACATGTAACGAAAAAAATAAAACGCTGCAATACACGCGAATCGACACAAGGAGACTTCTCATGTTCAAAAAACTCAAGTTGAGGGGAAAAATCGTTCTTCTCATCTCCCTGGTGGCCCTCGTCGCCTTCACCGTGTCCATAACGGTCATGACAACCAAGACCCACCGCATGGTCAAAGACGAAGCCCTGGCAAAGGGAATCGAACTGGCCAACCGCCACGGCAATGAGGTCAAGGCATTACTGGAGCTGCCCCTGGAGTCGTCACGCACCATTGCCCGAGGCATCATGGGCCTGAAGGACCAGGGGAGCGTGCCCGACCGAGCCGCTTTAAACCGCCTGCTCAAGGGGATCATCGCCAACGACCCCGAGCTCCAGGGCATCTGGGCCTGCTTCGAACCGGACGCCTTAGACGGCAGGGATGCCGAGTTTACGGGCACGGCCAACCATGACGACTCCGGCCGCTACATTCCCTACCTCTACCGCCTGGGATCGCCCCTCACCGTGGACAAACTCACCGACTACACGATCCCGGAGACCAACAATTACTATGTCATTCCCCAGCGAACCGGCAAAGAGTACATCACGCCACCCACGGTCTATACCATCAGCGGCAGGGAGGTCATCCTCACCAGCCTGACGGCTCCGGTGATGGAAAACGGTGGGGCCATCGGGGTGGTGGGGCTTGATATCCAGCTCAACAGCCTCTCCGACATGGTGGCCGACATCACCCCTTACGGAACCGGATATGCAGCCATCATTGCGGCCAACGGCACCTATGCAGCCCATGTGGACAAGAAGCGCATCGGCCAGTCCATCGGAGATCAGGGCCAGTGGGCCAGGGCACGTGAAGCGGTCAAAGAGGGCAAGCCTTTCCGCTTCACCGATCACTCAGCGCACCTTGACACCGATACCTTAAGGCTCTTCGTTCCTATCGAGATCGGCAACACCGGCCAGCACTGGTCCTTTCTCGTCACCCTGCCCCTGGACAAGGTGATGGCCAACGCCGACAGGATCCTTGTCACCAACATCACCATCGGGGTGCTCTCCTTTCTGATCTTTGCGGCCGTGGCCTGGGCCATCGCCACCTCCATTGTGGGGCGCATCAAGGAAAACGCAGCCATGATGAATGATATTGCCAAGGGGGAAGGGGATCTGACCAAGCGCCTTGAGGTGCGCTCCGAAGACGAAATCGGCGACCTCTCCTCGGGGTTTAACCTCTTTATGGAAAAACTCCAGGGCCTCATCCGGGAGGTGGCCTCAGGGGTCTCCTCGGTAAACGATGCCTCCGCTGGCCTTTTGTCCATGTCCGAAGAGCTTGCCGGGAGCGCGGACAACGCCTCCTCCCGCTCCACACGGGTGGAGCAGTCCTCGCGGGACATGACCGAGAACCTCACCGGAGTGGCGGCCGCCATCGAACAATCCTCCACCAACATCGCCATGGTGGCAACGGCAACGGAAGAGATGTCCGCCACCATCAGCGAAATCGCCAAAAACACGGAAACCGCCCGGGGGGTCTCGGCCACTGCCCTGGAGCGCACCCACGGCACCTCCCGGGAGATGGACGCCCTCCGCAGCGCGGCCGAGGAGATCGGCAAGGTTACCGAGACCATCACCGAAATCTCTGAGCAGACAAACCTGCTGGCCTTAAACGCCACCATCGAAGCGGCCCGTGCCGGAGAGGCCGGCAAGGGATTTGCTGTCGTGGCCCACGAGATCAAAGAACTGGCCGCCCAGACCGCAGAGGCCACACAGGGCATCAAAAAAATCGTAACAAGCGTCCAGGCAACGGCCACGGCATCGAGCACCGGCATCCTGGAGATCACCTCGGTCATCACCGAAGTCAATGACATTGTGGCCACCATCGCAGGGGCCGTGGAAGAGCAGTCCGCCGCCACCAGCGAGATTGCCGAAAACGTGAACCAGGCCTCCCTGGGCATCCAGGAGGTGAATGAAAGCGCCGCCGGATGCACGGTCATGGCAGGGGAGATCGGAAACGACATCGCAGAGGTCAACAACGCCGCTGAAGGGGTCACCCGCATCGGGGGCTCCCTCCGGGCCAGCGCCGAAGAGATGCGCACCATGGCCGATCAGCTGGGCTCCCTGGTGGGCCGCTTCAAAATATCTTAGCACCGCACAGAGCACGCCGGGGCACACAGGCGTTGTGCCCCGGTTTTTTTTTAGTTTTTTTAGGGGACAGGTTTTTTATGTTTTATATTCTGACGTAATCTGCTGACGCACAATGATGAAAGATGCACAGGGATTTTTTGGGGGACAGGCTCTTTATGTCCTGGCGCAATCCTCTATAAACCAATAAAAGATACCCAAGGGTAGTCTGGCTGCAGAAGGACCCTCTGCCCGCCGTCAAAAGGATTCCTGTAAAAGGCAAGCCAGCCGGAAATGAGCCCTTCATGTATTGTTCATAGATAGTTAAGACGCACCGGCCTTGCCACCAAAGGCTCCGTGCCGTCCGTTGCCTGCCACAAAGGCCCTGGCCCCTTTCAAGGCGTCATCATTGTCAAACACCTCGGCGGCATTCATGAGTTCATGGTCAAGGGCTTCATCAATGGGCATGGTAAAATGACTCAAGGCATTGCGCCTGTCGCACATCAGTCCCTCAAAGGGGAATCCTGCCATCTCCGCAGCAAGATCTTCGGCCTCCTCCCGCACCGTCCCATTCGCCACCACCCGTGTCACAAGTCCATAGGAGAGTGCCTCTTCTGAATAGACCGGACGCCCGGTAAGAATCATCTCCATGGCCCGCCCATGGCCAATAATACGAGGAAGACGCACGGTGCTCCCGTTGCAGAGGGGAAGCCCCCATCGTCTGTTGAAAAAGCCGAGTACTGCGCTCTCTTCGGCGATGCGAATGTCGCAGAAGAGCAGCTGGGCAGCGCCACCGCATACCCGGAGATGGCCGCGATCACCGGCTTGGAAAGCGACAGGCGCGAAATACCTAAGGGACCGTCCCCTTTTTGCCGTATCGGGTTACACCCCTCAGCCACCATGGCCGATAGATCCCCACCGGCGCAAAAGTGACCGCCCCTGCCGCACACAACGGCTACCCGGGATTCCGGATCGTTTTCAAAGTCCAAAAAAGCTTCCGACAACTCGCGGGCAGCCCGGCTGTCGATGGCGTTACGGACATGGGGGCGGTTGATTACAAGTGCTGTTACGGGGCCTTTTCTTTCAATACAAACGGATGGGGAATCAGGGACGCTTAAAACAGGCTTCATGGCACACCTTCTGTTGTTGAGTGATCGGAAGAAATAGCTCTAAACCGATCTGTGGGTGCCTTCAAGAAAAAAGTAGGGACAGGCTCTTTGTGTAACAATTGACGAATACAGGCCAAGAACCGTTAAAGGCCACGACGATTCTTTTTTGTCATGGAATCAAAGAGAAAATGCCGATGTCGTTCTCAATGAATATCGTCCAACAGCGGGCCAAGCAAAACAGCCCCGTTGGGAAGCAACAGGCTGTCATACGTAAACACAAATCCATCATACCTATCTGCAATCCTGAACAGGCTTTCCCAGATTGCAGGGTTATCTTGGAACTCTTTATCGGTAATCAGCCCAAGCACGATGCGCGTATGGCCAATGGCATGGCAGACACCTTCTTTTGTCTCAGGATCCCGGACACTGGAAGAGATATACCCGAGAAAACGGTCTATGTGGGCGGACACGAGGTTTCTGTCCATAACATTAAACCGGACGATATCTTCCCCTACCCTCACATCAAAAAACGTTGGCGGTCTGAATAACCCCTTGTCACTTTTAACGTCTTCAAACAACTCCGCAAGATCAACCATCGTATCGTACTGAATGTAAATTGCGCCGTTTGCCGGCATGTAGTCTCCTTATGTGTGAACAGGGGAATAAGTAAAACAGGGGACAGGCTCTTTATTTAATCAACAGCTTTAGTAATCAACGGTTACGGTTCACCAAGTCAGACATCAGTCAATCGTTTCAGGGAGTACATGCCCTCAATGCCTTTCACCCGTTTCGGAATTTTATTTCGTTTTGCCCGAAAACGCTCTTTAAATACCTCATATCCTGCTTCAACGAATGCCTTTGAACCGATGATACCTGAGTCCGTGAAATAACGGGTTCTGTATCGAAACCGCCTTACCCGGTTCAAGTCAAACCCTTCGGCGGTCTCTTCATCCAATACCTCCTTAGAAATCTTCGCAGCCCCTGTCTTCTCGATGGCTCCCACATGATAGAGATATTCCCTGTATTTACGAAACCGCATAGCGGGATCTTCCATGCTGAAATCAGGCATCCCAAAGTCCGTCGAAAGAAACCCATCCCTGTTTCCTGTCTGGGCGTGGTACCCAATGGAGCACCAGCGATAGTCCTCAGGACGCTTCACGATCCCGGCTCGCACCGCATTGAGATCAATGTAAGCCAGGCAATGGGTCAGGGTATCTCCCTGTTGAACAATCACACTCTTGAACCGCTCACCCCAGAGGGTCCCTTTTCTCTTTTTTTGTTTATTATAAAAACAGGAAAATCTCTGCTTAATATCCTTAACATAGGCAGAAAGATTGGAAAACCGTTCCCGATACTCATTGAGGCTTCCTTCAGGGAACTCCACATCATCACCATAGAGAAGCCGATAACGCCTTCGCACCTCGTCGTCCGACACCATAGACCCTGGCTGGATCTCTACTAACAAATGAAAATGATTGCCCATGACGGCAAACCCCAGGACCTCTACACAATAAACCATGGAGTACCTCTGGATGATACGAACCAGCTCGTCTTTCTCGACACGGCCAAAGGGAAGACCGTCAAGGGCGGTTCGACTGATGATGTGGTATGCTGATTTTTCACCTGAATCTGTTACGATCATACGGGGAATACGTGGCATGAGTCCTCCTTTCTGAATTTGTAGGATCAATAATCGGGCTGGCAGACAACAGTCTTTTCCCAAATAATAAAAAGCAGATGCACACACCAGAGCCATCGATTGGGGTATTAAAAGATGTCCAGCATAAAGAGCCTGTCCCTTGACTGTTTGAAATCTCGGCCGAATTGTGGTTAAACCCAACTACTTCTAAAGACAACAATCAATAACTTCAGGGGGATGGTGCAGGAGCATGTCACAGGGACGTTTATTTCGAAAGTTTGTCAACCGGTATCTCATTGACGGCCTGAGCGGTATGGCGCTGGGGCTTTTTTCCACCCTTATCGTGGGGCTCATCATCAAACAGATCGGAGCGGGCATCGGGGGAACCACCGGCGGTGTGCTGCTTCAGATAGGGGGGATGGCCCTTGCCATGACCGGGGCAGGCATCGGCGTGGGGGTCTCGCACAAGCTGGGAGCTCCCAACCTGATCATCTACGCCTCGGCGGTGACCGGGATGTTCGGGGCCTTTGCCGGTAAGATCCTGGCCGGAAGCGTCTTTGTGGGGCATGCTGTTCACCTGGCGGGGCCGGGGGAGCCCCTCGGCGCGTTTATCGCCGTGCTGGCAGGCATTGAGGTAGGACGCCGGGTATTCGGCAGGACCCGGCTCGACATCATCATCACCCCCATGGTCACCCTGGTGAGCGGCGGAATTATTGCCCTTCTCATCGGGCCGCCCATCTCCACCTTCATGACCTACCTGGGCGACATCATCCTCTTTGCCACCCACCAGCAGCCCTTTGTCATGGGGGTCATCATCTCGGTCTGCATGGGAATTTTCCTCACCCTGCCCATCAGCTCGGCGGCCATCTCCATCATCTTAGGCCTTAAGGGCCTCGCCGCAGGGGCAGCAACCGCAGGATGCGCAGCACAGATGGTAGGTTTCGCCGTGGCCAGCTACCGGGAAAACAAGGTCAACGGTCTTTTCGCCCAGGGCCTTGGCACCTCCATGCTCCAGATGCCCAACATCGTAAAAAATCCCAGAATCTGGATCCCGGCCATCGCGGCCAGCGCCGTCACCGGCCCCATCGCCACCGTGCTGTTCGGCATGGAGAACAACCCCAGCGGCGGGGGCATGGGCACCTCTGGCCTCGTGGGCCAGATCATGACCTGGAACACCATGATCGGCGCCCAGCACCCCGCAATACTCTTTCTCAAAATTGCTCTGATTCACTTCATTTTTCCGGCGGCCATCGCCTACGGCGTCTCGGAATACCTCCGTCGCATCGGCTGGATCAAGTCGGGAGACATGTGGCTGGAACCCTGATCGCCGCCGACCCGGAAACAAGGCATCAGAACTTGATCCGCGCACCTGTGATAAGTGCGTGGATCGACTCGTAACTGCTGATATCGGCGTCCAGGTCATAAAAATAGTACCCGGCGTAGAGCTCGGCACCGAAATCTTTGACATCCTGGACCACCTGGGCGCCGATGACATCACCCTTGCCGTACTGCCGGGCAATGCTGCCATCCAAAGTCAGGTTGTCGTCGTACTGGCCGAAGTCCACGGAAAAGCGCGTCTCCCCAAAAGAGGCAAACATGGCCTTGTAGCCCAGCTTGAGGTAATAGAAGGTCCCGTCATCAGCACGGTCTTGCTTGTACTCCTGAAGACCGCTGGCAAAGGCTGCGTTGAAACCGGAGTCAAAGAGTATCGCCACAGAACCGTCGTATTGATTCTCAACAGTGTCCGACGCATCGCTGGGCCTGGCATATGCGATGGCAGCCAGCACCTGGATATCAGCCAGCTCACCGTCGTACCTCAACGCCAGATCGCCGCCACCGTCGGCCACCCAGGAGCCCGAGGCCATGAACCCGGCAAAGGAGGGAGAGTCGTATCGCATCCTATCGTCCCTGCCCAACCCATCCATGCTGTTGTAGATTTTTGATATGTTGATACCCGTCAAGCTGTTCAAGTTCTTGTCGTAAAAAATAAGGCCGCCTGCGTAATCGCTCACGGCAGATGCGCCTGCCAGGTAAGTTCCCGAAAGATCAAGGCTGGTGGTGTCATCCGAAGCCGTGGACCCATGCCCCATGGACAAGGTTCCCCACCTCGTGTGCTTCATATACAGGTCTACATGCCTGCGCTTGAAGGTGTTGTCTACGTCATCACCCCTGGGGTCATCCTGGCTCACACCATCACTAAGGTTCAAATTGAGCCCGGCTTCCAGAAGGGTCCCGAACATGAGTTCGTCGGAAACCTTGATGGTTCCGCGAATACCAAATCGGGACTGGGAAGCCGCGTTGTCCACCTGGTACACGTCGGCATCATTTCCGTCATCGGCGGCAAGGAGGGCACGGTTGATATGGCCGTACAGCACCACGGACGACGCCTTGTTCCCACTGAACACAAAGGGCGCCCGAAAGCTTCCCCCGTCCTCTTTATCAGAGGTCAAAGCGTCGATGGTGGCCCTCATCTCTTCAAGGGCCTTGGCCTGATCGGCAAGTTGTGTCTGCATTTCGAGGAGCTCTTTTTCCGGAGCGCCATATGCCGTGCCGCCAAGGGCGGCCAGGGCAAAGACCGAGAGAATGAAAACGTGAATCAACTTCTGCTTCCTGCGTTTCATGGCAATCCCTTTCCAAATGAGGTTACTGGTCAATCACCGCGAATCATGCGTTCACCACCAAAAGCGATGCAAAAAAACAGATATTGCAGAACAAGGTCATAAGACCTTATTTATAAACAACGTTTCATGGCTAACCAAAAAAACAGACGGAGCAAACCTCAGGAATCAGCCCTATACGGCCTGGCTGACGGCACCGATTGACTGCACTGTGTTCGCCCATGTTCCGAAAAGGCGCTGCAGGGATCGCAGAAAAGCTCACCTGCCATCGCACCTGCTCGGCCCGGCCCATCGGCATGGGCCCCGGGGAGCTTTACTCAAAATCAATACTGAAAAGGAAGAGATGTACGAGACGTTATGACTTGTTCACAACAACATTGCACACAAAGAAAAAAAGATCAATCGGATAAACACGTTATACTGACTGAGTCATTTATTTTCTGTTGTGATATGTCCCTCGTCAAACCACGATTTCGCCGGAGAGTATTGCGTCAATGGGCACTCCGTAGCTCCTGATGGCGGGGAGGGTGGCGTTGTGGTGCGCCCGAATAACATCGCCGGAAGCGTGTGATTTGTCATGGGTGGTATGTGCATCGGCGGCCAAAGTCACATGATATTTCAATCCGGCAGCCCTGCGGGCGGTGGTGTCCACACAGAACTCCGTGGCGTATCCGCAGAGGATGAGGTGAGTTGCCCCCAGCTCATCAAGAAGTTCGGTAAGGCGGGTTCGCAAAAAAGAGTCCGGGGTGGTTTTGCGAATCACATGGTCCCCGGGTTCCACCCGAAGCCTTGGATCCAGCTCCCAGCCGGAAGAACCATAGACGAGGCCACCGCTTTGGGTCTCATGCTGCACAAAAATCACCGGCACCGAAGCACTTCGGCAGCGCGATGCCAGTTCATTGATGCGAGATATCACGTGCTTCGCATCAAAAGGAACGGGCTCTGGCCCGAAGAGCCCCTTTTGAACATCAATGACCACCAACGCTGATTTCATCACACCCTCCTTAAATGCACGCCAACATCAAAACCTGCCGACGCCCCATGGACATCGCCCCGCCCCCGGGTTACCCTGTGGTCCGATCCCTGAGCACTCCCACCCATGGGGTGGTATACCATCGAATCAGAAAAAACCATAGCTAAGAGCCATCGACCCTTTGACAGGAGCCCCCATGAACATACATCAGATTCGCCTGGCAAAAATGGCCACCTTTGCCTACATCGTTGAAGACAAAGCCACACATCGCTGCCTTCTGGTGGATCCGGCCTTTGAGGTAAAACGGATTCTACGGGAGGTCCACATCCTTGGACTGGAGGTGGTGGGACTCGTCAACACCCACTGCCACAGCGACCATACGGCAGGCAACCGGGCGGTGGTGGAGGCCACCGGTGCTCCCTTGATGATTCACCGTGACGACGCCAAGGCGCTTTCCGGCATGGGAAACCGCACCCTCACACGGGCCCTGGGAGGCAAGGGATCGCCCAAGCCGTCCCGGCTGCTGAAAGACGGCGCCGTCATCGAGGTGGGAAAGGGCCGCCTGACGGTCCTTCATACGCCCGGGCACACCCGGGGAGGCATTTGCCTCTACACGCCCGGCCACGTTATCACCGGGGACACCCTGTTTGTGGGAGGGGTGGGCAGAACAGACCTTCCCGGGGGCAGCCTGAAAATCCTGAAGCGCTCCCTGCGCGAAAAGATCTTCACCCTGCCGGGGGACACGGTGATATGGCCCGGCCATGACTACGGCGCAAAGCCCACCTCCACAGTGGGCCGAGAGAAGGCCACGTTAAGAGTGTAATCGTCCATTAGAAGGCAGGTGGTTTTTCAACCAGGATTAACCGATGGGCTGCACGGCGCACACTTTGCGGCTGAAGCGATGGATCACCGGAGTGCCCTGCCCGTGCCGGACAGCACGCACAACGGCGGCCTGGTCTTCAGGAACGGTACCTGCCAGGATGCGCACGGGAAGATGGCTAAAGGCCTCGGGAACCACCGGGGTGCTGGGCCCAAGCATGATGACCCGGGTCATGTCCCGGGGCAGCAGGGCAAGGAGCTCTTCGGTGCTGCGATTCAATATGGAGGTGGAGGTGAGCAACAGCACCTCGGCCCAGCCGTTGAGTTTTTGAAGAAAGGAAGGGCGATCACCCACGCCCTGGGTGTCGTCCAGAACCTCCACAGAAGCGCCCCGGGCCGTAAACTTTTTCATAAGTGGCCGAAAGAACCCCACCATGGCCACCCGGGTCTCGGGGCCGATGGCAAAGGAATCCATCCAGCCCCCGTCCCCGGCATCTTCCGGGTACCCGCAGGCCTCGTGGTAGTTCAGGGCGTTGACCAGGGCCAGGGCCATGGTGCGATGAAGTGGCACGCCGGACTGCAAAAGGTCCAGAAGCTCGGTGGCTGGCAGGCCTTCAAAATCCCGGTACTCCCCGGCCTTTCCGCAGCCCAGGGACGAAGGGTCTGTCCAGGCCAGGCCGATGCCCCCGTCGTCGGTGGTCACGGCCGTGTACTTCAGGCCGATGGTCACAGAGGTCACAATGGTACGGCTCGCCTTGTCGGAAAAATGCGCCGACAGGTTTCGAATCAGTTGCATGGAACTCTCCTCATATTCGTTGGCCATGGGCCTTTCGGACGCACAAAAAGCCAAAAAGGAATTGACCGATTTCTTACCAAATGCAATGTGAGTATGTCAAATGACGTTTAAAAACGCTATATATACGCCAGACAAATACTCGCAAAGGAAATCCGACTAATGAAACCGTTCACACGCACAGCTTCCCTCATGGCCGCCGCCCTGATCTTCCTGTCAGGCCTGGACGTTGCACGGGCCGATGTGGTGGTGTTTGCCGCCGCATCCACCACCAACGCAATCACAGACATCGGCGAACTCTATGCCGCCCGAAAGCTTGGCCGCATGGTTCCCTCCTTTGCCTCCTCCTCCACCCTGGCCAAACAGATCGGAAACGGGGCGCCCGCTGATGTCTACCTGTCGGCAAACACCAAATGGATGGATTACATCGCCCAAAAGGGCCTGGTGGGCCAGGAGAGCCGTCATCTCTCCCGCGAAAAACCGTATCGTTCTCATCGCGCCGGCGAAAAGTGCCCTCACGGACATGGTTGTCAAACAGGGTTTTTCCCCTGCCTCGGCCCTGGGCGAAACCGGGCGCCTGGCCATGGGAGACCCCGGCCACGTCCCGGCGGGCATGTACGGCAAAAAGGCCCGCAGAGGCCTTGGTCTGGACGAGGTCAAAGACCGCCTGGCCCCCATGAAAGATGTTCGGGCAGCCCTGGTGCTGGTGGAGCGCGGTGAATGCCCCTTGGGCCTCGTCTACGCCACCGATGCGGCCATCTCGAAAAAAGTGCGCGTGGTGGGGACCTTTCCCGAGTCCTGCCACCCGCCCATCGTCTACCCCGTGGCCGCCGTCAAGGGAGGCAACGCCGAAGAAGCCCGGCGATTCCTTGACTTCCTGCAGACCCCGGAGGCCCGGGCTGTCTTTCAAAAATACGGGTTCGGCGTCAGGTAATGGGCATTTTTACCCTCACCGCCCTGGAGCGTGAAGCCGTGACCTTAAGCCTCCAGGTGGCAGGCTGGGCCGTGGTGCTCAGCCTGCCCGTAGGGATCTTGACGGCCTGGGCCCTTGCCAGGGGCCGGTTTCCCGGAAAATCCATTCTGGAGGCACTGGTCCACCTTCCCCTGGTCCTGCCGCCTGTGGTCATGGGGTACCTGCTGCTGGTGCTCCTGGGGCGAAACGGTGCCATTGGAGGCCCCCTCTTCACATACCTGGGTATCTCCCTGGCCTTTCCCTTTACCTGGAAAGGGCAAACGGCTGCAGCCCGGCCCACGGCCCTTTGCCTGTCTGCGCCGTACGCCTCTCCCTGGAGAGCGTGGACCCCGGGCTGGAAGCCGCGGCCCGCACCCTGGGCGCCGGACCCGTCGCGGTCTTCTTCACGGTGACCCTGCCCCTCATGGCCCCGGGAATCCTCACGGGAACCCTCCTGGCCTTTGCCCGGAGCCTGGGGGAATTCGGTGCCACCATCACCTTTGTCTCCAACATCCGGGGAGAGACCCAGACCCTGCCCCTGGCCCTCTACACCCTCACCCAGGTGCCGGACGGCGAGACCGGTGCCATGCGCCTGTGCATCCTGTCGGTGCTCATCGCCATGGTGGCCCTCATCGTTTCCGAAACCCTTGCCCGCCGAGTCGCAGCCCGCATGAAGGCATAAATGAGGGGTAACAACTCAGCTCCGAAAAGCAGCTTCCGGTGGCAAGGTGTGCCACCTTGAAAGCAAGTTGCGAATGCGCTGTCCCCTTCGTTCCTCAGTGAACATCACATTCGCCTTTGACTCAGATTAAGCTGAATCAGTTGTTAAAACCTGTTCATCAAACGTTGCAAACGTTTGGCCCCGGCAGGTCCGCCGGAGGCATACGCTGAACAGTGACAAGGAAGGATTCAATCCCGTGCTGAATTTACAGATCCACCATACACAGGGTCGGTTTGTCCTGGATGTGGCCTTTGAGGCCCCCGGAACCGGGGTCACGGCGCTTTTCGGCCCGTCCGGGGCGGGAATCGCGGCGAAGATGGCGGCGGCGGCGGCCGCTGCCGCACCGCGCTAACGGGCTCTGTCTCTTTGATTCGAAACAGGGCATTGACCTGCCCCCGGAAAAGAGGCGCATCGGGTATGTGTTTCAGGAGGGACGGCTCTTTCCCCACCTCTCGGTGCGGTCCAACCTCACCTACGGCATGCGAAGGACACCCGCGGCCCTTCGTTTTGTGGATTTTAATGAGGTGACCTCCCTTTTGGGCATCGGCCATCTCCTCACCAGGCGACCGGCAGGTCTCTCCGGAGGGGAAAAACAGCGGGTGGCCATCGGCAGGGCCCTTTTGACCAGCCCGGCCATGCTCCTCATGGACGAGCCCCTGGCCTCTCTGGATACGGCACGAAAGGCCGAAGTGATCCCCTATATCAAAAAGCTCGCGGCCCACGTCTCCATCCCCGTTCTCTACGTCAGCCATGCACCTGATGAAATCCGCGCCCTGGCAGCCCACGTAGTGGCCCTTGACAACGGGGGAGTCACCGCTGAAGGCTCACCAAAGGCTCTTTTCTCAGAAGGAATGCTCTCTTCCCCATGGAGTACCGGGCCCATGGCCGTTGCGTCCCCCTGATCGCTGTTTCCACCACGCACTCGCCCAAAAAGCAAAACCCCCGGGGCACCGTTGCCCAGGGGGTTTTACACCACTACAATTTAGGAGAATATAAGGATGATTTTTTTCCCTGAACCGCCCCCTTAAGGGCGCTTCAGAAAAGGGTCTTGCTGTTTTCAGATTTCGGGGGGTGCCTTGCGGCACCCCCTTCAACCTTATGGAGATAGGAGGATGAAGAATATATGTAAACACCGTGTTGACGACCCGGGCCACCGGATCGCGATGAGGAGATTCTTTAAAACAGCTTCCGAAGGACCCGGCTCAAAGGGATTTCCAAAAAAGGGGGAAAAGAGGTTTCTTTGGGTTGTTTTGCGTTTTGTTCGGTTGAGCCGGGCCTTCGAGAGGCTTGTCTTGGTTAATTTGCAACCCGCGTGCCAAACCAAGATTTATTTTTGGTAAAAGTACATAACAATCCTTTATAAAAGGACATACCCATAGCAAAAAAATTCAGCATACGTTTTTCCCCTTTGCAGAGCTCGCCACCTCGCCCTTGCACTTATACTTTTTAACCACATGATTACCCCCTCACCCCAACGCTTTGGTTACTTTGTAGCCACCTGCCCCAGCAACGCACGAAGACAGGCACGGCATGCCACACTGGAACACCACCTTACCGATAACGAGTCTGCTTGCCTTCTATGGTTAAAGCAGGGAGCAGAAACAAGCCTCCGGCGGCCAGGGGATGATCCCCTGGCCCCCAGCTTGCGAAGGCTTTTTTGAGCTGAATGTGACCCGTGCCGGATCCAGGGCCAGGGCCAAATGCAACTCCGGCACCATGCCACGGGGGTTTTACGTATTGCACCACTGCAATTCAGGAGAATAAAGGATGAAGCTATATGTGAACACCGTGACGGCCCGGGCCACCGGGCCGCGATAGGATGGTATGTATTTCAGGTTTGGATCATGGTCTATTTCGTGAACCGGACCAGGGCATACCCCCGGCCTCTGCGGATGATGAGCATGTCCACCTGCTCACCCTCATCAATGCCCTCCAGCACCTCGAAGTAATCGTCTTCGGAGCGGATGGGCGTGTGATTGACCTCTTTGATGATGTCACCGTGGACCAGGCCGATCTGGCTGCCTTTGCTTCGGGGCTTCACCCCGGTGATGAGGACCCCCTGGGTGTCGGACAGGTTGAAGCGCTTGGCCATCTCCGGGGAGATGGAGGCGATGTCGATGCCCAGATCCGTGTCCCCGCTGCCCATACCCTGGGCGCCTGCGGTCCTGCGATCTTCACGCTTGCCGATCTTGACCTTCACGGTCTTCTCTTTGCCGTTCCTGAGAAAGGTGACCTTGACCTTGTCCCCCACCTTCTGGGAGGCCACAATGCCGGTGAGGTCTTTTAAGGTCTCCACTTTTTTGCCGTCGATGGAAAGAATGATGTCCTTGGCCCTGATGCCCGCCTTCTCCGCAGGATCGCCCTTGAAGGCGTCCATGATCATGACCCCTTTGGCACCGGGAAGTCCGTAGTATTTCACCACGTCACCTTGAATTATTGCCTGGATGGAGACCCCGAGCCACCCGCGGGTCACGTTGCCGTCCTCCTTGAGCTGGGCAATGATACCCGCCGCAAGCTTCACGGGAATGGCGAACCCAAGCCCCTGGCCGCCCTGGATAATGGCGGTGTTGATACCGATCACCCGGCCTTCAAGGTCCAGGAGGGGGCCCCCGCTGTTCCCGGGGTTGATGGAGGTGTCGGTCTGGATGTAGTCGTCATAGGGCCCGCTGCCCAGGACCCGCCCCTTGGCGCTGACAATGCCGGTGGTAACCGTGTGCCCCAGGCCGAAGGGATTGCCGATGGCCATGACCCACTGGCCCACCTTGATCTCCTGGGTGTCCCCCAGCTCAAGGGCGGGAAGCTCTTTATCGGCATCGATCTTGATCAGGGCCAGGTCCGTACTGGGATCACGCCCCGCAATGGTGGCCTCGTACTCATGGCCGTCCTTGAGGATCACCTTGATCTCCGTGGTGTTCTCCACCACGTGGTTGTTGGTCACAATGTAGCCCGAGGGATCCACGATAAAGCCCGAGCCCAGGCTGCGCTGCTTGAACTCACGCTGGCGCTGATCCCCGAAAAACCGTTCGAAGAACTCGTTCATGGGATCGTTGGGGTCCATGCCCTGAAAATGCCGGGAGACACGGCCACCGCCGTTGACGGTTTTCTCGGTACGGATGTTCACCACGGACGGAGAGGCTTTCTCCGCCAGCTCGGAAAAATCGGCGGGGATCATCTTGACGGCTTCCGCCCTGACGGGAACGGCCGTCAGGAGCACGGCCAGGGAAAGCATCATCAGGGCAGCGATACGTAAAGGGTGTGACGATTGCGGGATGGCTGTTTCTCGTGTGTGCATCATCTATGGGGTAGCTCCGTTGTTAAACGTTGTCGTCTCGTTTTAAAAAATCTTCCGAAGGGCCCGGCTCGGAGGGGTTTTCCAAAAGGGGGAAAAGAGGCTTCTTTGGGTGTGTTGCGTCTTGCTGAACAAGCCGGGCCTTCGGAAGGCTTGGAGACGAGTAGTGCAACCGCTGTGCCAAGCTTTGAAGTCAACCCACAGAAGCATCCCGTAACCGACTGTCATCATAGAAAAGATAAACAGCCTTCATGGTTCTTCAACAGCCGCGTTCTTTTTTTTCTTGCAGGCCCGGGCCACATAGTGGATACTTTTTAGCCATATGATTCCCATGTAACCGGATGGCCGTGGTTATTTTTTAACCACCTGTGCCAAAAAACGCCCGCTTTGCCTCAAAGCGGTACAGCTCCCGTTTGTCCATCAAAACGGTCTCGGGGCCTGTATCGGCCTTTCAGGTAAGGGTCTTGAAGCCAGGTCTCACCAGGCAGGGCCCGGTGGCGCATGGCCTGGCACCGGTTTTGCTATTCAGATTCCATTGGGCTTTATGCACCATCCCCCGGTCCGGTGACCGGGCCATGCCCTGAACCATTATAAAACAAGAGAGACGGTATGCCATCGGAACGGAAATTCTGGTCGGAAGTCCCGCCCTGGATCTTTATCGGAGCGGTCGTGGTGCTTCTGCCCATCTCCTCCTGGGTCACCTTTGACAAAATCAAGCGCCAGCGGGAAAACAGTATCCAGCTCCTCATCGAAAAAGGGGCGGCCTTGATCCGCTCCTTTGAGGCCAGCACCCGTACAGGCTTCATGGCCGACAGCTTCCGGGAGAACCGAAAACTCCAGAAACTCCTCTTTGAAACAGCCCGCCAGCCCGACATCTCCTATATCCTCGTGGCCCAGGACGATGGCCGCATCATCGCCCACAACAAAGCCTCCCTGGCAGGCAAGCACCTGAACCTCACCTACCAGGGCAAAGAGCTGGACTTGAAGCGAATCGCCGGGTCCGGCCGCCTTTTCTGGCAGATCATTCATGAAGAGGGGGGCAAGCAGACCCTGGTCATCTTCCGCCGATTTACCCAGGAGGCCTCCAGCCTCTTGCGGATGCAGATCTCCAAGTACGACAACCGGGTCCTCCCCGATGCCGTGCTCCAGCTGGAAAAGGCCCCGGAGCGCATCATCTTCGTGGGCCTGGACATGAGTTCCGTGGAAAAAGCCGGAAAAATCGAGATGCAGGACTCCCTCATCTCCGGGGTGGTGCTGCTCCTGTCCGGGTTCGGGGGGGTGATCCTCCTGTTCATGATCCAGGCCTACCAGTCCACGCGAAGCTCCCTCTCCCGAATAAAGGCGTTTTCCGATACCATCGTGGAGAACCTGCCCATCGGGCTCATGGCCTTTGACAGTTCCTTTCGGATCCTCTCCTTCAACCACGTGGCCAAAAAGGTGATGCAGCTGCCGGACAACACCACGGGCAAAGAAGCCCGGGCCCTCTTGCCCGGGGAGTTCACCGATCGCATCCAGGAGCTGAAATACGGCATCGGCATGGTGGAGGACCAGGTGGAATGCACCACCCCCCAGGGGGCCTTTCTTCCCCTTCAGGTAAGCGCTGCGCCCTTGAGGGACGAAGAGAACCTGGTCACCGGGTACCTCTGCCTCTTCAAAGACCTCACCGAGGTGCGGAGCCTGAAACGGGAAGTGGAGCGAAGCCGCCGCCTGGCCTCGGTGGGTAAGCTCGCCGCGGGCGTGGCCCACGAAATCCGCAACCCCTTGAGCTCCATCAAGGGATTTGCCACCTATTTCAGTGAGCGTTACAAGGACAACCCCAACGACCTGAACATCGCCCAGATCATGATCAAAGAGGTGGACCGCCTCAACCTGGTGGTGGGCCAGCTCCTGGAGTTTGCCCGGCCCGTGAGCCTCTCCCCCAAGCGGGTGGAACTTGATCCCTTCATCGATAACTGCGTCAAGCTTGTCAGCATGCGGGCAAGGGAGCGGGGCATCACCATCGCCACGGTCTTTGACGACGCACCCGAGACAGCCCTCTTCGACCCGGACAAGATCAGCCAGGTGCTGCTCAACCTCTTTTTAAACGCCATTGAGGCAACAGAACCAGGGGGCAGTATCGATTTGAACGTCACCCGCCCCGTGGGATCGACCAATCTGGTCCTCACGGTAACCGACACCGGGTGCGGCATCTCCGATGAGAACCTCGCCCATATTTTTGACCCCTATTTTACGACCAAAGCATCTGGAACCGGGCTGGGACTGGCCGTCAGTCACAACATCGTGGAAGCCCACGGTGGCGAAATCCGTATCAAGAGCATCGAAGGTGAAGGCACCGCCATCACCCTGGTCATCCCAACCAAAGCGGAGCAGACAGATCATGACAAAAAACTTCTCGATTCTGGTTGTTGACGACGACACCTCCCATCGAACCATGCTGGCCACCCTTCTCACCGGGTGGGGCTACACCATCTTTGAAGCCAACGACGGCGAGCCCGCCATCGAGATGGTCAAGGAGCGTTACTTCGACCTCATCCTCATGGACATCCGCATGCTCAAGGTCTCGGGCCTGGAAGCCATGGAGAAGATCAACCAGATCAACCCGGCCATTCCCATCATCATCATGACCGCCTACTCCTCCATTGAGACGGCGGTGGGGGCCTTAAAAAACGGGGCCTACGACTACCTCACCAAGCCCATCGACTTCGACAAGCTCCGCCTCACCATCGAACGGGCCACGGAACGCCAGCGCCTTCAGGAAGAGAACCAGCGCCTGCGCCTCTCCTTAAAAGAGCAGTTCGACCGGCAGAACATCATCGCCCGAAGCAACGTGATGACCCAGCTCCTGGACACCGTGGCCCAGGTGGCAACCTCCGAGGCCACGGTCCTCATCACCGGGGAGTCGGGCACCGGCAAGGAGCTCATCGCCGGGGCCACCCACTACAACAGCACCCGGCGGGAAGGCCCCTTTGTGAAGATCAACTGCGCGGCCATCACCGAGACCCTCCTGGAGTCCGAACTCTTCGGCCACGAAAAGGGGGCCTTCACCGGCGCCCAGCGCCGCAAGGAGGGAAAATTCGTCCAGGCCCACGGTGGCAGCATCTTTTTGGACGAGGTCTCGGAGATGCCCCTGTCCATGCAGGTGAAACTCTTGAGGGTCCTGCAGGAACGGGAGATCACCCGGGTGGGGGGCGAAGAGGTCATCCCCATCGATGTCCGCGTCATCACCGCCACCAACAAAAACCTGGCGGACCTTGTGCGGGAGGGAAAATTCAGGGAAGATCTCTACTACCGGCTCAACGTGGTGGACCTCTACCTGCCCGCCTTGAGGGAGCGGCGCGACGACATCCCCCCCATCGCCCAGCACTACCTTAAAAGCCTGGCTGAGAAAAACCGCAAAGAGATCTCCGGGTTTACCCCGGAAGCCATGGACATGCTGGTGCGCTACCGCTGGCCCGGTAACGTGCGCGAACTCATCAACACCGTGGAACGCGGGGTCGTCCTCTGCCAGAGCCCCTACGTGGGCATCGAGTCCCTGCGCCTCATGGAAGAAGAGCAACTGGAACCGGCCCACGCCACCGCCGGGTTTTCCGGCGAAGTCCGGCCCCTGGAAGAGGTGGAAAAAGAGGCCATCCTCTTCACCCTGGACGCCACCGGAAACAACAAAAGCGAGAACACAAGGCATGGGCGTTCATAGAAAAACCCTGCACAAAAAGCTCAAAGCCTACGGGGTGATGCCATAGGGCAGAAAACGGCCTCCGGCGGCCCTGCCGGGGGCTAAACTTTTAAAAAGTTTAACAAATAGGTCTTAAAAAACCATTTTTGATGAAACCTCTTTTGAAGGCGGATATGATTTGACCCGAGGAACGAGGGGCAAAGCGCATCCGCAACCTGCTTTCAAGGTGGCACACCTTGCCGGGGCCAAACGTTTGAAAAGTTTGACAAACAGGTCTTGACAGCGTTGCCATGAATTCCAGCGATTCCGACTGTTCTAACCTTTCGGAAAGTTTTTTGCGGAGCTTTTTTTCAAAAAAGCGACCCGCCGGAGGCAAGGAAATAACAAAAAAGGGCTCGTGATCTTAAAAGATTCACGAGCCCTTTTCTTTTCCCTTGCCATGTTCTGTGATCATTTATCGCGCAGCGGCAAGCAGCACCCACATCCCCGCTCACGGGCGCAGCCCGTCTGCACATGTGAAGGGGCAACACCCAGGAGCATGTGCGTTATCTGTTTTTCCAGTCAAACACCTGGATGTTTTCCGCCTTGTATTTGTCCGGGCCCTGCTCAATGGCGTCGAACTCCAGGATGACGCCTTCGCGTTTGTAGCGCATCAGCTGATCGCTGACGATCTTGGGCTCGAAGTCGTTGACGTGGCAGAAGACATTGCTCTGCACCTCACCGACACCCAGACCGGTACGCATGTTGAGAAACCCGTACTCGCGGCCCTCTTTGACGGAATAGATGATACCGCGCTGCCGGCGTTTGTTGTCGAACCGGCTGGGCATGAGCCCTGGCACGAGAAAACCTGAAAAACTGTTGTCCACTTCCCGGCGCAGTTCGGAGCTGGTGTTGTCAAAGGAGAGCAGGTCCACACGCTTTCCCCGGTTCTGAAGCGCCCTGACCAGGCGCAGGAAGTCGCCGTCCCCGGTGCCGATGAGCACGTAATCGAGGTTTTCGGACTGGAGCAGAGCATCCACGGCCAGGTCCAAGTCGGCGTTGGCCTTGACCACGGTGTCCCCGTCGTCGTTGAAGTAGCGTTTCACGGTTTTTAAGATCAGGTGAAAACCGGCCCGGCGCATGGCATTTCGGTACTCTTCACTGCGCATGCGGTATTCGTGGTCAAACTCCTCCCGGTCGAAATCCGCGGCCAGATAGGCGTTGGCCCGTACAATGGTGGTGTCCTGGGCGGAAACCAGGTCGCGAATGACACTGTAACGCATGCCCCACCCACCATTGAAGCTGAGGTTGTCTACATCAAGAAAAATACCTGCCTTGAGCATAATGTACAAATCTCCGATACATGCGTGGGACGATTTCTCCTAAATCAATTAAAAAAAAGCCCCCCCGAGCAAACGATCCGGCACGCATAACATAATAAACGGCCTTACCGGCGGAAAACAGCGACGGGGTCAAGGTGCGAATCATCCATTGAAGCTCTCAACCACCGCCCTTTTCCGGGGAGGAGTCATTCATAATCTGCGATCACCCTGGCGCACACCATGAAATCCGATGTGCACCGCCATATAGTGTAGGAATATCATTCACATCTTTACCATAGTTTTTCATTTGCCACAAAGGGGGAACATTTTTTAAAACCACGCGAAAAGCCATTATCCTTGAGGGGCTATCCCCTCGGCAGCCCTTTCCCGCCCATGTCGTGTCGCCAAAACAAAAAAAGGCATGCCCCCGGAGCTCTCTCCGAAAGACACGCCTTTACCGTTAGAAAAAAGAAAATAATCAGGCCAGCATGCCCCCGTCCACCACCAGGGAACTGCCCGTCACATAGGAGGCCGCGTCCGAGACAAGGTAGAGGACCGCACCGGCCATCTCCGAGGGCTCGGCCACGCGGCCTGCAGGGATCTGGCGGTTCACCTCCTTCATGATGTCCTCATTCCGGGTGATGGCAGAGGCGAACTTGGTGTCGGTCAGGCCCGGAAGCAGGGCGTTGACCCGGATGTTGTCCGGGGCCATCTCCTTGGCCAGGGCCTGGGTCATGGCGATCATCCCCGCCTTGCTCACGGAGTAGACCCCTTGGAAAAACGCAGGCCGAACCCCGTTCACCGACGCCACGTTGACGATGGCCCCGCCACCCCTCTCCTTCATCAGGGGAGCGGCGTTCCGGATAAGAAAAAACGGGCCCTTGAGGTTTACGTCGAAGATCTTGTCCCACTCTTCGGCGTCCACCATGGGCCCGAAGTGGGGATTGGCCGCGGCGTTGTTCACCAGGATATCCAGCCCTCCGCAGAGGCGCTTGACCTCTGCCGTCAGCTGGGCAATCTGTTCAAGGTCCCCGGTGTGACAGGCCACGGCATGGGCCGTGCCCCCCGCCGCTTCGATTTTTGCCTTTACCGCTTCAAGCCCCTCGATCTTACGGCTCGAAAGCACCACCGTCGCCCCGGCCTCTGCAAGGGCCATGGCAATGGCCTCTCCGATGCCCCGGCTTGCGCCGGTGACCAGCGCTGTTTTCCCTTCAAGTGAAACCGATACAGCCATACCTACCTCCCATGATCCATTGATTTCCGGTTCAGTACATATGAAAGAGCGGTCCTCTCAAGGATCTGCACCGCAAAAATCAGCATGGCAAACCGCTTGTCCCTGGTGAGGCCCTTGTGGTACCGCTGGTAAATCTGCTGGGCAATAACGGCCAGGCGAAACAGGCCGAAGCAATGGTAGTAATCAAACCCCGAAACATCCCGGCCCGTGAGCCTGCCGTAGCGAGCCACCATCTCGGACCGGGAGAGCGCCCCGTCCATGTTCGTGGGCATAAGGCGGATCATCTGCATCTCTTCGGGGTCGTCTTTCTCCACCCAGTAGGCCAGGGAGTTGCCCAGGTCCATGAGGGGGTCGCCATAGGTGGCCATCTCCCAGTCCAGGACCCCGATGATCGCCATGGGATCGGCCTCGGACAACACGATGTTGTCCAATTTGTAGTCGTTATGGACGATGGTGGGCTGCGGCGTGTCTTCGGGCATGTGGTCCGCAAGCCACCCCATGACGGCTTCGAAGTCCGGGGCGTCGTCGGTCCGGGCGTTGCGGTAGCGCCTGCTCCACCCCTCCACCTGACGCCTTACATACCCTTCGGGCTTGCCCAGAAAATCAAGCCCCGCCTCTTCCACGTCGATGCCGTGGAGAGCCATCTGGACGTCCAGCACCCTTTCGCAGAGCCCTTTCGCCTGGGCCGGGCTGTAGGCAAGCCCTGCGGGCAGGTCCTTTCTCAGGATGATCCCCTCCATGCGCTCCATGACGTAAAAAGGACACCCCATCACCTCCGGGTCCTCGGTGTAGTACAACGACTAGGGCAGTCAAATGGGGCCTTAAAGAGCTTAAGATACGGTACTCGCGCCCCATGTCGTGGGCGCTCTTGATCCTGGCCCCGAAGGGAGGCCTGCGCAGGACCATCTCGGTCTCTCCCACGCGCACCAGATAGGTAAGGTTGGAAAACCCGCTGGGAAACTGGGTCAATGTCAGGGGGCCGGAAAGCCCCGGGATGTTGGCCACCAGGCAATCATACAGCTTGCCCTCGTCCAGCCCTTCTCCGTCACGAATCGCCTGTGCTGTGTCCTTCATGCGCTCTCCTCTTCCATATCTCTGAATTAGGCAGACAGAAAAAACAGCCTCCGGCGGCCCTGCCGGGGGCTAAACTTTTAAAAAGTTTACCAAACAGGTTTTACGACTATCTTTTAAGGCTCCGCCGAGACAACCTCGACAGGTTGTCATGTTCCATGGGGAACGTTTTACGGTTCTTTTTTCCCAAAACGAGGACATGCGGTTGATACGATATCCAGCAAAATACCGATGCGTATCCTGTGACGTCGAAACTTGTATAGCAACTCGCAGAAACCACCAGCCTTTATGTCGGGCGAAGCCCGAGCCGAAGGCCCTTGCGCTTTGGCCCGAGGAACGAGGGACAAAGCGCAAGGGCTATATGCTTTCGAGGTGTTTTCGTTATCGTGGCTTCGCCACCCTCGCCGCCGGAGGCACGCTTTTTGCCGGTCACTTTAACCATAGAAGGCAGCTTTTCCTTGAGCTTATGCTAACCGAGAGAAGGCCATCTCGATGACGGCGTCAGCGTAGGATTCCACGGAGGTGCCCCGTTTTTTGAACTTCCAGCGTTTCAGGTACCAGTCCTGCTGCATGGCTTTTATGAGCCCTGCGATCAGGGCGGCATCGCAGGGGGCAAACGCCTTTTCCGCGATGCCCTCTTCAATCTGATCGGTGAGGGCTTTTTCCGTTGCCGCTTCCATGGCAAGGGCCCGGCTGACATCCTCTTTGCCCAGGTGGCGGGACTCCATGAAGCTGAAAAAAAACCACGGCCGGGCCACCTCGCTCAGGTAGATGTGCGCCCGGATCAGGGCAGCGAGTTTGTCAAAGGGGTCGGTGAGGTCTGTGACGCTCTCCCGTAAAAAACGCTCCAGAATCCGCCGTCCCTGCCCCTGGATCAGGGCAAGGAGTTCTTCTTTGCTCTGGATATACCCATACAGCCCGCCCATGGAGAGGCCGCTTTCGGTGCACAGGTCCCGCATGCTCATGGCCTGGAACCCCTTCTCCATGGAAATGGCGAACACCGCCTGGATGATCCGCTGGAGGTTCTTCACCGCCGTGGCCTCTTTTTTCACACGGATGGACCCTGCGTTTTCCCGGAACAGCTCCCGGATCATCTCCTCCCTGGAGACCTCGAACTTCTCTTGAAATACACGATAATCTTTCGTCGTCACGTCAGCCCCTTGCCCTTGTCTCATACTGATATTACCCAAACTAAAAACGAATGGTAACCATTCAGCTTATGCCTCCGGCGGCCCTGCCGGGGGCTAAACTTTTGAAAAGTTTAACAAACAGATTTTAAAATCATATTTTACGTTTACGCCGACAAAAATGCGGATGTGATTTGACCCGAGGAACGAGGGGCAAAGCGCATTCGTAACCAGCTTTCAAGGTGGCACACCTTGCCGCCGGAGGCTCTTTTTTCTACCTCACCTCCCGTCCTTCATAGCTCCGCAGGATCCGTTTGGCCAGAGAGGTTTTATGGACCTCGTCTGCACCATCGTAGATACGGGCGGCGCGTTCGTGGCGGTAGAAATAAGCCAAGATGGTGTCGTCGGTCATGCCCAGGCCACCGTGGACCTGCAGGGCCCGGTCCACAATGCGGTTCATGGTGTTGGCCACAACGAACTTGATCATGCTGATGCTGTCCCGGGCCTTGGCCGCCCCCACGTTGTCGATCTGCCAGGCGGCGTGGAGGGTCATGAGGCGGGCGGCCTCCATCTCGGCTGCGGATTCGGCGATCCAGCCCTGGATGATCTGGCGGGTGGCCAGGGTTTTCCCGTTGGGGGCGATGACCCGCTCGTTGGCCCGCTTGCACATGAGGTCAAAGGCCCGCCTGCAGATCCCCAGCCAGCGCATGCAGTGATGGATGCGTCCCGGGCCCAGACGCTCCTGGGCAATGACAAACCCCTGGCCTTCGGGTCCCAGAAGGTTTGTTTGAGGCACCCGGCAGGACTGATAGAGGATCTCGGCGTGGCTTGCGTAGCCGTTGCCCTCATGCCCCATCACCGGGATGTTGCGCACGATGTTGAACCCCGGGGTGTCGCCGGGCACGATGATCATGCTGGCCTGGAGATACGGGGGAGCGTCCGGGTTGGTGACGGCCATGACAATGGCAAAGTCAGCTCCGTCGGCGCTGGTGGTGTACCACTTGTGGCCGTTTATGACGTAGTCGTCCCCGTCTTTCTCCGCCGTGGTCTCCAGCATCACCGGATTGGATCCCGGCATGTCCACCTCGGTCATGGAAAAGCAGCTGCGAATGTCGCCCGATACCAGGGGATTCAGGTAACGTTTTTTCTGCTCGTCGGTGCCGAACATGTGAAGGATCTCCACGTTCCCCGCATCCGGGGCCTGACCGGAACGGAAGATGACCAGGGGGAACGCCCCAGAGCCTAGGAACTAGGCCGTGTTCAACCAAGAGAGCCCCATGCCCCCGCACTCCACAGGAAAGTGGGCGCAGACACCATCTGTCGGACCATGGCCTGCTTCTCCCGAATCTTCGGCAGCATGTCGTTAAAGTCATGCACGAGGTACTCCGGCTCCATGGGAATCAGCTCCCGATCCACAAACTCGTTGATCATCGAGACGATGATCTCAATGCGTTCCGATACGCCAAAATCCATGACGGTCTCCTCGATTTAGAGTTTAGCCTGATTTATAAAACCGGGTTTGACAAACAGGTCTTAAGCAAGCCTTTCCAGGCTCCGCCGAAATAATTTCCACTTTTTCACATTAGAAAAGTTTTTTGCGGAGCTTTTTTTCATAAAAGCGCCCCCCCGGAGGCAAGCTGAATAGTTGCCTGAATAGTTACGCCAAATCTTTATCTATACGTCACCCACTCCTGGCCCAGAAGGGCCAGATGGGCGGACACGTTTGCGTTCATAAGACGTATCCCTCGTTTGCCGACATGCAGGGTGGAATACCCCCCGTTTACAAGCTCCCATGAAAGGATCATGGACTCCGACGGCGACAGGTTGAGGGCAACCCCCAGGGCCATGGCAATGGCACCGCCCGACGAAAAGACAGCGACGGTTTCCCGGGGGGCAAGGCCTGCTGCAAGGCCCTTGAGACCGGAGCGGACACGCCCGGCAAACGCGCCAAAGGACTCCACCCCCGAAGGCAGGGGCATGCCGCCCATCCAGAGAGAGAGGGCCTCTTCAAAAAACGGCTGAAAGGTATGGTTGGAGAAACGGGCTTCAAGGGCCTCTGTCAGATGGGGATGGCTTCGGGCAATGAGGGGATGGGCAGCCTCAATGATGCCCATGTGGTCGTATTCGTTAAAATCGGAACAAACCGCCACATCCCGGGGCGTATTCATCACGGACAGGGCCAGGGCGGCCGATGCCTGCTGGCGCTTCGGCTCTCCTGCCACCACCCGGTCAAAGGAGACCTTGCAGGCGCTGAAGTGGTCCCCCACCGCTTTGGCCTGGGCTTTTCCCAGGTCGGTGAGGCTGTCATAGCGCTGGCTTCCAAAGGCGGCCTGCCCGTGCCGTATGAAAATGATTCGGGCCATGTCCGTATCCCCTTCGTTCAGGTGAGATGACCGGTCGCGGAGATGTGCCAGTGAGGAAAGGCTGGCCCGCGACCGGCCACACGGATCATCGGCAGCCCCTGCCTGGCGCTGCCGTGGTATCGCTGCTGAATCACACTCTAAAAAGGTCGACGCCAACCTGTCAAGAAAAAAACGAGCGCTCGCTTTTTTGTTGAAACCCTTTTCCCCCCACGCTACAGTAACCATGTACCCACGAAACCGGAAAAAAGGGGGAGGTCCCATGCACATCGCTGTGCTCATCAAGCAGATCCACAACACCGGTTCCACGCAACTTCAGCCGAACCCGGAGGCATCACCCGGGGACTTTCGCATCAACCGCCTGGACGAACACGCCCTGGAAGAGGCCCTTCGCATCAGGAAAAAGAGTCCGGGAGAGGGGTCACGCTCACCCTGATCTCCGTGGGCCCCCACCGGGTCACCGAAGCCCTGAGGCGAGGACTCGGCATGGGTGCCGATAAAGCCATCCAGATCAAGGCAGACATTGAGCCCCTCTGCGCCACGGAAACGGCCGCGGCCCTGTTCCCGGTCCTTGACGACCTCAGGCCCGATCTCATCCTCTGCGGGGCCATGAGCGAAGACCTCATGCAGGGCATGACCGGCCCGGCCCTTGCCGCCATGCTGGGCATCCCCCACACCTGCCAGGTCGTGGAAAAGCTCCGCATCACAGAATTCCCCCGCACCCTGGAGGTCACCCGGGACGCCGGGGCAGGCATGCGGCAGGTGGTGAGCCTGCCCTTTCCCTGCCTTGTCACCGTGCAACAGGGCTTCAACACCCCACGCTACCCCAACATTGCCCACATGATCAAAGCGCGCAGCCATCCCATTGAGTGCCGAAGTGCGCCACCGGCAGCCCCAGCGGTCACGACCCCGGTCACCGGCACCTCCCCGCCGGTGCAAAGGGGCCGTGGCATCCGCATCAAGGGATCACCGGAAGAGCAGGCCGCACATTTCATCGCCTATCTCAAGGAACGTCAGGTGTTGCCAGAATAAAAAAAACAGGCCTCCGGCGGCGAGGTGAGCCACCTCGAAAGCATATTGCCCTTGCGCTTTGTCCCTCGTTCCTCGGGCCAAAGCGCAACGGCCTATAACCTATAACCTATTTCCTATTATCTACTTTATCCTGACATCATGATCACACTCATCATCGACATCTCCGGCACTCATCTGCCCGCCGTCTCCATGGAGCTGGCAGCCTTGGCCCTGCGGCTGAACAAAACCGAAACATCCGGCATCATGGCAGTGGTGTGCGGAAAAGAGGCGGCCCTTGGCGCCCGCCGGTTTGCCGAAGCCTCGGGAGTAGACACCCTGGGGTTGGTGTGTGACCCGGAAGCCCATCCTGCTGCGGACATGGCAACGGCCCTCAGGGCGATGCTCCCCGCACAAGGGCTCCGGCATCTCCTGTTGCCCCACACGCCCTGGTCCATGGAAGTGGCCCCGGTCCTGGCTGTGGGTTTGGGGCTCCCCACGCTTCCCTGCGTGACGGGATACGACACGGAAACAGCGACCTTTTTTCGCAGCGCCGGGTCAGGCACCTCCCTTCTGCACGTCAAGGCCCCCGCTGGCGGGGTGATCACCTTGCAGGCCGGGGCGCTCTCCCCTGCTCCGGACGCCGATGTTCCGGGGCGTGTCACTGTCCGCCCTTTGGCTGTGGCCCCGGGTCCGGTCCGCATCCGCTCCACATCGGCTCGGGAAAGAGGAAACGCTGACCTGTCCGGCGCCCGGGTGGTGGTCTCCGTGGGCCGGGGCATCGGCTCACAGGAGAACCTGTCCCTGTTCCGCCGCTTTGCCGACGCCCTGCCCGGCGCCGCCACAGGGTGCTCACGCCCCCTCGTGGACATGGGCTGGATGCCCTACCCTTGCCAGGTGGGGATCACGGGCACCGCCATCACCGCGGATCTCTACATCGCCCTGGGCATCTCCGGCTCCACCCAGCACCTTGCAGGCATTCCCCGGGGCACCACCGTGATCTCGGTGAACCGCGACCCGGATGCGGCCATCCACGCCGTCAGCGACCTTATCGTTGAAGCCGATATCCTTCCCTTCATGGAGGCGGCCCTGACGCTTTTGGCGACAAAATAAAAAAGGGGCACCGACCCTAAGGTCGGTACCCCTTTATTTCATGCACAATGTGGTGCGCTCACCCTATTAGAATCAGGCTTCGGCTTCTGCCGCTTCCTTCTTCTCCTCTTTGGGTGCGTCTGCTTCGGGAGTCTCTGCTTTGGGCGCCTCAGCCGCTTTTTCAGGTGCGGCCTCGGTGGCCTTGGGCTCGGCCTTCTCTTCAAGCTCGGTCATCTTTCCGGTGAGGAACTTGATGGGTGCGCCGTAGCCGGGGGCGATAACCCCGGGCTTGCACTGGACCTGGAGACAGGGTGCGTCTTCACAGAACTGGCACTTGTCGTAATCGATCTCGCAGAGGTTATCCACCACCTTCATGGCGTCATGGGGACAGGCCTTGACGCAGAGACGGCAGCCGATGCAGCCCACGTTGCAGACCTTTTTGGTCTGGCCGCCCTTCTGGCGGTTCTGGCAGCCGATGACGCTGACGGCGTTATCGGGGACCAGGACCATGATGTCCCTGGGGCAGGCCGTAACGCAGAGGCCGCATCCCACGCAATTGTCCACGTTTACCTTGGGCACGTTGAGCTCGCCGATGACAAGGGCGTCAAAGGGACAGGCGCGTACGCAGTTCCCCAGGCCAAGGCAGCCGTATTCGCAGCCTTTTTCACCGGCAAAGAGGTTGGCCGCGGCTTCGCAGTCGTTTAAGCCGTTGTAGATATATTTGGTGGTGCTGTTGGTTTCGGGACACCCCTTGCAGCGGGCCACGGCCTTTACAGGCTTGATCTCCGCAGCTTTTTTTCCGGTGAGCGCGGCAATTTTCTGGGCCACCTCGTTGCCACCGGGCGTACAGAGGTCAGGGCGCACTTCCGGGTCTTCCACCACGGCTTCGGCGTACTGTCCGCACCCGGCATAGCCGCAGTTGGCGCAGTTACCCGCAGGGAGGATGTCGGCGACCTCATCAATAAGAGGGTTGGTCTCGACGGCAAGTTTTTTGTCGGCAAGGGCAAGCAGAAGGCCGATGGCAGCTCCCAGCCCACAAAGTACCAGTAAAGGAATCACAATGGTCATAACTACCCCATAGAAGGATATTAGGTGTTGGTTCCGGCAACCCCGGGGTCGCCTTGTATCACCCGCCACACAGTCTTGATAAACGTGTCACACGTCGATGAGCCGACGGGTCGTCCCGACCTCGGTAAGCCATGAGGTCGAGGTCACTTTACAGCCGGTTTCCAAAAATGTAAATACCCGACTTTTCACAACGATACCATTTTAGCAAAATGGTGACCCGGATAAAATGTGCCGACACATGGAATGGCCCCGTTGCCATACGTCCTGTGGCTCCACCGGGGACATGCCCTGCATCGGGCTTTTCCGGCCACCCCTTTCCATAACGGGTAAAGCCCCGTCTTTGTCCACTACTTCTTACAAAAATTATGCCACTTTTTCAAATGCATCTTTTTTCCATTGTTCCCCCGGACACCGCGCAACAACGCCAAATGTCTCCCCTTCCAAGCGTGCAACCCACCTGTTTTCCAAAAATCCGTACACAGGCCCGTCCCCATCCGTTATTTCGGACATCCTTCAGTCCCCAAGGCCCCCGTCCCCCCTTGAAATCATGGGATAATTTTTTCCCACCCACTATGGCACGCATGTTGTAATGTTTCTCTCCTGCCTGCATTGGCATCGGACCCGCATCGTCCCGGCCCCTTGTTCTGAGACTGGAAACCATCCCCCCGTTTTTCACTCTCTTGACCCGTTTGGCCGCTGTCGACGATGCGGGTTCCTCATTTTCGGATGCCTTAGCCCCGATCCCCCTGCCCCAATCAGCCCCCTCCGGTGCCACGGTTACCGGACCTTTGATTTTTATGCGGGCATCTTATATGGTGCCATGTGCCCCTGCGGAAAAATGCGGGGATGGACCCAATCACCTTGAAGGACACACCATGAGACAAGAAGAAGGCATCGTCATCAAAACAGCATCCCACGGCCGCGCCTGGGTGGAAACCGTCCGCACCTCCGCCTGCGAGGGCTGTGCCTCCAAGGGATCCTGCCATGCCTCGGGAAAATCCATGGAGGTGTGCGCCATCAACGATGCCGGAGCCCACATCGGAGACCGGGTCCTCGTCTCCATCGGCACCGGCACCCTCATCAAGATGTCCCTTCTGGCCTATATCTTTCCGGTATTTGCCCTCATGGCAGGGGCGGCCGCCGGAAACACCCTGGGCCCGGCCCACGGAATGAACCCCTCCCTTGCCGCCGGTATCGGTGGATTCGGAGCCCTGGCCGTCTCCTTTGTCATCATCCGTTTCTTTGAGGGGAAGATTGCCCGGGGGGACTCCTACACCCCACGCATTACTCGCATTCTTCCCGGAGCGCCCCTGGCCTGACAACGGTCCTATCACGCAACCAACGTCCCTTCAGAGGAACCTTTTTTCAAGACGGCTCTCCTCTTTTTTCCGGAATTGCTCCTGTAAATGAGACCTTTTTTGTCCTGATTTGCGGAGGCAAGCCATTGTCAATCGCAGCTTTCCGCTCCTCCGAAACAAAAAATCCCCCTCCCGTTGTCAAATTGCCAACCACTACACCGGATACGAATGTTTTCTGGTACAGTTCTTGCGATTAATTGCTTGATAATTTTTCACCTGGCCCAAGGGTGTGCCCGGTTTCATCATAGATTCACAGGGGTTCCCCCGGAACGGCCAAAAAACAGGGATTTCTCAGGCACGTGGAGTACACGGGACGGTTACCTCAATTTTGTCGGGCGTGCCGCCCCGGACAAAGGTGTCATCACATGAAGGGGGTATAGTCGGGGACCCGGTAGATCAAAGCAGCATCATCCGCACGCGGCGACCTCACCGGTCACGATACGTGACGCCGGTCAGCTGTCCGGTCGCTGTTTTCATGGACGCCCACGGTCCTTACCGCTTGACGCTGCCGTGAGAAACACACTCACTATTTAACCACCCAGGACTTAAGTTGGAAGAAGGGATGCAACACCCGTCGACACGCCGGAGGGTTTTGCACATGGGCGCCGGGCCTCGGCTCGCCCATGGCCGGAAAACCAAGGGCTCGCGTCTTCCGCCCAAGGCCTGCAAGGATGAGAGAGGAAGTTGACTTAGGATGCGCCCAGAAAACGAGAGGAAACTGGCCGTCATACTGGGATTGGTTCTGCTGGCGACAGCGGCGCTGTGCTACACGGTGCTGAAGCCTGACGCGCCGGAAGAACCGGTTCGTATGCTCTTCAAGGGAAGCGCGGGGGATGTGCTTTTTACCCACCAGATCCATGTCAATGAGTACGACACGGACTGCGCTTCATGCCATCACAACCTGGATGACGGTGATGAAGAGTACAACTGCAGCGAATGCCATGAACCCGGCGCGTCGGAAGACGACGATGTGATGGGTCGAACCGACGCCATACACGCCCAGTGTATCGGTTGTCATGAAGAGATGGGGGCAGGTCCCGCCGAATGTGCGGAATGCCATGCCACGCCAAAGTAACGGGCCTATTCGTCATGAGATGACGCCACCGCCCACGCCTTGACGACCCCCTTGCCGGCGCCTGAAAGGCCATGGGCCCGACCCATGGGAACGTTCCGGGCGGCTGGACTCATCACCAAAACACCATCACAACACAGGGACTGAGACTACTACAATGATACGACGATCGTTTTTCGGCTACCTGGCGGCAAAACTGCCCTACGAGACGGTGCAGGGCGGACTTCCCGACCCCGTGGACACCGGTCTCCCCGGGGAAGTCACCCTCCAGATTGGGGTTCAGTGTCACAGAAAAGCCTCGTGGATAAAAAGAAAACCATCCTGAAAAAAGGGGTGGAGGTTCAACGGGGAGCCCTCTACGGACTGTTTGATGAAGAGAAGCACGACCTGACCGCGCCGGTCTCCGGCACCGTCGGCAGCGTGGAAACCCGCACCGGCAACTACGGACGGCACTTCGCCCTGGTGAACATCGCCACCAGCGAAGAGGGTGAGCCTTCCCCGGCCTTTTCCGAGGCCCTGGACCAGGACCCCAAAGGCGAAACAAGCCTTGCCTTTCTGTCCCACCTTCCCGGACGCCCGCCCTTTGCCCGGCTCGGAAGCGACAGCATCCACACCGTGATCCTGAGCGCCATGGAAAAGGACCTCTTCACCAACGTCAACCAATACGCTCTCCAGGCCCGCAAGGCCGACTTCAAGCGCGGCGCGGACTTCATCAAGGAGCTGGCCCCCAAGGCCCGCGTGGTCCTGGTCCTTCCCCAGTACCTGGAGGCCGAAGCCGGAGAAACCGGCTGCGAGACCGTGGGCGTGAAAAACCTCTACCCCAACGGCAACCCCCTCCTGCTGGCCAAGCGCCTGTCCGGCACCCCGGTGGAGGCGGGCAAAACCCTGGAAGAGGCCGGCTTTCTCTTCTTCAGCGCCGAGTCTGTGGCGGCCGCCGGAAAGGCCCTTCGCACCCGAAGCCTTCCCCAGGAAAAGCTCGTCAGCCTCACCCTTAAGGACAAGCAGACCAAGCTGGTCAATGCCCGCATCGGCACCCCCATCTCCCGGATCTTCGAGGCGGTGGGCGAGACCCTTGTGAAGCGGGACCACCTCATCGTGGGCGGCCCCCTCACCGGCATGTCGGTCTACACCCCGGACTTCCCCGTGGACCCCGACACCGACGCCATCCTCTGCTACGGCCCGGAAAACATGCCGCGCCTCACCGACACCTACTGCATCAACTGCGGCAAGTGTGTGCGTGTCTGCCCGGCCAACATCCCGGTCAACCTTCTTATCCGCGTGCTGGAAAACGGCCTCTACGAAGAGGCCGTGGAAAAGTACGATCTCGACGCCTGTGTGGAGTGCGGCCTCTGCAGCTTCATCTGCGTGGCCAAGATGCCTGTGCTTCACATCATGCTGGCGCGGCCTCCATGAAGTGTGTGAAACGGGAGGCTCACGATAGACAATTAGACCAAACTGATTGTATCCCACGCGCCCTTCTACCGGGACGCCTGCACCGTCATGAAGCGCAGCTACCTCATCATGGCTGCTGCCCTTGTGGCCCTGATCCCCGGCTGGGTCATGTTCGGCGCCCCTGCCCTGGGTGTTTCCGCCCTGGCCGTGGCCTCGGCCATCTTCTGGGAGCTGACCGCCAACACCCTCATGAAGCAGCAGCCCACCGTCGGTGACGGCAACGCAGCCATGGTGGGCCTCATCCTCTCCATGCTGCTGCCCGCAACCGCTCCGTGGTGGATGGTCATCACCGGCACCTTTGTGGCCATCATCATGGGCAAGGTGGCCTTCGGCGGCATCGGGGGCAACCCCTTCTGCCCGCCGGCCCTTTCCGCGGCGGTCCTCACCGTGTCCTGGCCCTCCCTCATGAACTTCAACGGCATGCTCGTGGATTACGACATGATGTGGACCATGGTGGATCCCCTCATCAACGTAAAGTTCTTCGGCGCGGGCATGGCCGAGCTCTACCCCCCCATGGAACTCCTCATGGGCCACCAGGCCGGTGGCATCGGAGCGGTCTGCGGAGCCGGGCTCATTGCCGGCGGCATCTTCCTGATGATCCGCGGCATCAACCGATGGGAGATCTCTCTCTCCTTTCTGGCGGGCGTCTTTATCAGCGCCTGGCTGTTCAGCATGAGCAACCCGGACCTTTACGCAGGACCCGTCTTCCACCTCCTCAGCGGTTACACGCTGGTGGCCGCCTTCTTCCTGGCCACGGAAGACGCCTCCTCTCCGGTAAACGTCGTCCCCATGCTCATCTACGGCTTCGGGGGCGGGGTGCTCACCGTGCTGATCAGAAACAAAGGGGCCTGGGTGGATGGTGCCCTGTTTGCCGTGCTTCTCATGAACCTGGCAAACCCCATCCTCGACATGATCCGACCGAAAGCATTGGGAA
Source organism: Desulfoluna sp. CYM3A (assembly GCF_056829965.1). Taxonomy (NCBI): domain Bacteria; kingdom Pseudomonadati; phylum Thermodesulfobacteriota; class Desulfobacteria; order Desulfobacterales; family Desulfolunaceae; genus Desulfoluna; species Desulfoluna sp. CYM3A. Next base: position 5,706,154 of record NZ_CP186556.1, on the reverse strand, counting down.
AGGTGTAACATGAACGATATGTTTAAGATGGTACTGGTTCTCGCCGTCCTCACCTCCGTCTCGGGCGGGGTGCTGGCCGGGGTCCGAACCCTGACGATGGACCGCATCGAGTACCAGCAACTCAAATTTCAAAAGGAACCGGTCATTCGAACCATCCTGGCGGATGCGGACAATGACCCCATGGCCGATCGTTTCAAGGTCAAAGACGGCGAAGTGTCCCACACCATCTTCCCCGCCAAGATCGGCGATCAGAACATCGTAACCCTCGAAGCCTTCGGCAAGGGTTTTTCCGGCCCCGTGGGGCTGCTGGTGGCCTTTGACATCGACAACGACACCATCGTCGGCAGCGGGGTTACCATCTCCAGCAACCCCGGGTTTCGGCTGGCGGAGGACCCCTCCTTTGTGGCCCAGTTCGAAGGAACCGGCATCGACCAGACCGCCTCGGTGAGCAAGGACGGCGGCGACATCGACGCCATCTCCGGCGCCACCATCACCAGCCGTGCCGTGTGCGTGGCCGTCAACGAAGCAGGCGCCCTCTACACGCGCCTGAAGCCGGAGCTGGTAAAACGCATGGACAACCTCGCGTCTGAAGGAGGGAGCAACTGATGGCCAAGTCATTATCCCAGGAGTTCGTCAAGGGTCTCTGGGAAGAGATCCCCCCATTTCGCCTGGTGCTGGGCCTCTGCCCGGTCCTGGCCGTCACCCGGTCCGTGGAGAACGGCATCGGCATGGGCATCGCCACCACCTTCGTGCTGGTCTGCTCCAACCTGCTGATCTCCATGCTGCGAAACATCATCCCCTCGAAGATCCGCATCGCCTGCTTCATCACCATCATCGCCACCTTCGTGACCGTGGTGGAGTTTCTCATGCAGGCCTTTGCCTACCCCCTCTACCTGAAGCTGGGGATCGCCCTCGTCGATACCGTGCCGCTGGGCTCGTTACTGGGCCGCGCGCCGAAGCCTTTGCCTGCAAGAACGATGTCGCCCACTCCCTGGCCGACGGCCTGGGTATCGGCCTGGGATTCACCCTCTCCCTGGCTGTGTTGGGTACCTTCCGCGAAGTGCTCGGTGCAGGGACCTTTCTGGGGCACAGCGTTTTCGGAGACGCCTTCCAGCCCTTCACCTTCATGGTTGAGGCCCCCGGCGCGTTCATCGGGCTGGGCATTCTCCTCTGCCTCATGAACATCGCATCGTCGAAATAGAAAGGAGGGCGAGACACCATGACCGAATACATTTTGCTGGCCATCAGCTGTATCTTCGTCAACAACATCATGCTCACCCAGAACCTGGGGGCCTGCCCCTTCCTGGGAACCTCCAAGAGCATGGACACCGCCGTGGGCATGAGCATGGCCGTCATCTTCGTTCTCGTGATGGCGGGTATCACCACCTGGACGGTGGAAGCGGCGATTTTGAAGCCCCTGGACCTTCAGTTCTTAAGGACCGTGGCCTTCATCCTCATCATCGCCTCCCTGGTGCAGTTCGTGGAGATGTTCCTTAAAAAGAGCATGCCCTCCCTGTACGCGGGCCTCGGCATCTTTTTGCCCCTTATTACCACCAACTGTGCGGTAATGGGGGTCTGCCTCATCAACATCAACGAAGAGTACACCTTCATGCAGGCTCTGATCTCTTCGTTCTGCTACGCCACAGGCTTCGGCCTGGCCCTGGTCCTCTTTGCAGGGGTCCGGGAGCGTGGGGTGGCTGACCAAGTACCGCCCCTTGCGGGACACCTCCATCGGCCTCATCACCGCAGGCTACCGTGCCCTGGCCTTCTTCGGCTTCAAGGGCGTCAGGGGACGCCGATCTACCCTGAGGCGAGATCTGTCTAAACACGAAAAAGGGCGGCCCGTTACAGGGGCCGCCTTTTTTGTCTCCGGTGGCGCTTTTTGAAAAAAGCACACAAAAACTTCCCGGGAATTAAAACACGTCCCTTAGGATTACCTGCGGGGCTGAAGGGACGTGCCTTGGTAAGCGAAAAAATGAAACCTGTTTCTCAAAAACATTCAAAAATTTTGCCCCGGCAGGGCCGCCGGGGGCAAAATCTAAATGCGTTTGCCCTGTTTCAAAACCCTTGACCCGCAGCACCTATTCTGACAACGTGTTTCTCATAAAGCGCACATGTGTTTTCCAAGGCACCCCTTCACAGCCCCTCAATGACCGACCAAGAGACCCTGACCATGACAAACACACCGTCCCAGGACACCCCAAACCTCCCCATCGGCACGGTGATCCACGACAAGTGGATCGTCCTCGAGTTTGTCGCCAAAGGCGGCATGGGCGAGGTGTACAGGGCCCACCAGGTCAACCTCAAACGCGACGTGGCCATCAAGGTCATCTCCCGGGAGTGGCTCCTCTCGTTCCAGGGGGACGATGAAGAGCTGGATACGGCCCTTAAGCGCTTCAGGCGGGAGGTGGAAGCCATGGCCTCCATCCGGCACCCCTGCGTCATCCAGGTCTATGACCACGGCCTCTTTACACCGCCGGACGGCAAGGAGGCCTTGGAATTCATCGCCATGGAGTTTGTGCCCGGGGCCACCCTGCGGGACACCATGACGGAAAGCGGTTTCGACCCGGAGGACGAATCGGCGGCCCGGTGGATCCGACACACCTTTCTGCCCCTTCTGGAAGGGGTGGAGGCCATACATGCCGGGGGCATCGTCCACAGGGACCTGAAGCCCGAAAACATCCTCATGGACGGGGCCACCCCGAAGATCTCCGATTTCGGGCTGGCCCGCTCGGGAAAGTGGCAGGGCCTCACCCACACCATGGATATGCTGGGCACCCTGCAGTACATGTCTCCGGAACACATGGCCGATGTCCGCCGGACCACCCACCTGTCCGATGTCTACGCCCTGGGCAAAATCCTCTTTGAGGCCATGGCCGGGCCCGAAGCCTTAAGGTCCCTCACCTTCAAACAGGCAGGGCTCCCGTCCCCGGAGTCCCCCTTTTTTGAAGAGATCCACCGGATCATCGCCTCGGCCACGGCCGAGGCTCCGGAAGAGCGCACCGCCACGGTGGCGGAGCTGAGCAGCAGGCTCACAGGGGCCCTCTCCCTCACGGGCAGCCCGGCCACGGCTTCACCGAAAAAAACGGTGCCCGCCCTATACAGATGGGCCATCCTCTGCCTTGTTGCGCTGCTGTGTGCCATCCTTGTCTGGCACTTCTCCGGCCCGGAACCGGCGAATCACCTGGCGGCGGAACGCCCAGGGCGGACCTTTCCGGGGGGCCAGCCCCTCCTGGCGGAAAACAACACCACCATGTTTCGCATCAGCCCGCCCAGGGCCGAAGAGGGAGCCCCGGCCCCCTTTTACATGTCGGAAACCCAGGTCACCAATCTCCAGTTCATCGCCTTTTTGAACCAGCAGCCCAGGGCACGGGTCACCGTGGACGGCAACCGGGTCATGGGAGACGGCAGGCTCTGGATGCTCATGAAAAAACAGCATCTCCCCCCGCCTCCGGGGACGTCCGACCACCAGGCCCCCATTGCCTTTAAAAAGGGACAGTTTGTTCTGGTAAGCGGAGACAGCGCCGCCTGCCCCGTGGTCAATATCTCGGGATACGCGGCCCTTGCCTATGCCGAGTTCTACGACAAGGCCCTTCCCACCTTGGACCAGTGGGAGACGGCAGCAGCGGTGCCTCCGGCCGACGATGCCACACCGGAGCGCCTCCCCTTTCCCTTCCCCGTGCTTGTCTTCAAGCCCAACACCTTCGGCATCCGAGGCGTGGGTACGCCCGTGATGACCGAGTGGGTGCTGGCCGAAGGGGACGTGGCCGCTGAACCCGTCCTTGCACGCCCCGCCATGCACCCCAAAGCCGACGGAAGCGACACCTTCCCAGACGTGGGCTTCAGGCTGGTGGCCCCGGTAACACCGGCCAGCGATTAGTCTAAGGCCCGGCGTATCAAAAAGACCAAAACCTAAATGCGTCTCGCCCTTCCTTGTGTAGAGACTGCTCACCACCACGATAAGACAGGCCCAGGCTATAAAACGCCCCCAGATTGGTGAGAGGCTGGGGTCCCGCAACACCCCGGGAAGCCGGGTAAGGTCCCGGCAGAGGCCTGCGGCAGAAGGAAACAAAAGAAGAGCGAAAAAAGCGGAAAAAAACAGGTTTCGATACAGGGTTCCAAGAAAAGAGCGCCCCGCGCCCAGGGCATGGACCAGAGGCAAGAAAGCGTCCTCCGGGGCGCCATGGGGTGGGTTGTCCTGGTCCACAGCCAGGTCGGCTTCCGCCATGGCCGGAGCGTCTTCCGGGCCGTCCCCCACCACGCAGAGATATTTTCCCCGGCCACGCAGGGCAGCCACGGCCCCGCCCTTCTCCCCGGCAGGCAAATCGGCCAGCACCCCGTCCATGCCCAGTTGCGTAGCCAGGACACCGGCGGAGGCAGCAGGTGCCCCGGTCAGAAACAGCACGGTGAGCCCCATCTGTTTCAAGGAGGCCACCGCGGCCTCGACCATGTCCATGGGGTCGGAACGGCAGAATCGCGAACCGTTTTTTCGGATGCCACCACCAGGGTGGTGTTCCCGTCGGCTTCCAGGGCGTCCAGCACCTCTCCTTCGTGGTGAAAGCAGACGCCGTGGGACACCAGCCAGCTGGCCTTGCCCACCCGGACGATCCGGCCGTCCACCACCGCCTCCACCCCTTCACCGTGGGGTTTAAAATCGGTTGCCCGGCTTCGGAAATTACCCACCCGCTCGGCGTACAGCGCAACGGCCTTTGCCAGGGGATGGTCTGAATCTGCTTCCGCTGCATCGGCAAGGCGCACCAGCCGGGATTCGGTCTCACCGTTCATGGGCACCGCATGGATCACCCGGGGCCGTCCCCGGGTCAGCATTCGGCTGCTGGAGAAAACCACCGTATCGACCCGGCCGAACTGCGCCAGCGTCCCAGGTTGCCTTTCCCACAGAACTCCGGTTGGGCCTTTTCGCCACACGGCCACGGGCAGGGCCAGCCCCACGACACAGGGAAGGGCAAGCATGAGCACCATGGCTCCGCGCCCCAGGGCAAACGCTGACATTCCGATGGCGGAAACCCACGCCCCGCAGGTCACCACCGCAGCAAGGGCCAGGACGGCAACCAGCAGCAGCGCCGCCTGACTCGCAGCTCCGGGCATGGCAGCCCCACATCCTTTATTCACATGTTCCGAGCCACTGCCAGCGACACGTCCGTTGCCGTGCCCCACCATGCCTGGTGCCCTCATCTCTGCTTCGCCCATCTTACCCCATCCGTCCTTAATATAAAAAAACACCCGCTACCCACCGGGCACGGCGACACGATAATCGAACCTGCGGGGAATGGCAATGCCGCACAACCGGTCACCCAGGGCAAACGCATGTAACAATTCAGTTGCCTCCGGCGGGTCGCTTTTTGAAAAAAGCTCCGCAAAAACGTTCCGATAATCAAGGAGCTATGCAAGGTTGCTGTGTACACCAAAGAGATAAAGCCTGTTTGTCAAACGTTTCAAAAGTTTTGCCCCCCGGCAGGGCCGCCGGAGTCAAAAATCTAAACGCGTTGGCCTAGCCGGTCACCCCTCAGCGACGCAGCACCCGGGCCCAGCGCCAGACATTGAAAAAACCGGCCAAGGCCGCAGCCACATAGGTAAGGGAACAGGCCACAAGGATTCGTCGGGCGGCGGGAAGGTCCTCTTCAGGAATGTAGGGACCCGATTTAAGCAGGGGCAGGGCGCGGCGAAAGCTGGCGTCCAGCTCCACGGGCAGGGTGACCAGGTGGACGAGCACCGGCGTAATGAGCAGAATTCCTGCTCCCACCAGGATCAGGCGCCCCATGATTGGGGCCTTGAGCACCACACCCACAAGGGGAAAAACGATAAAGATCAGGGTGCCGCAGCGATCCACGGCCTCCGACAGCTTGATGAGACGCCCCCGGGCAAAAAAAGGGGGATAACCCCGGGCGTGCTGGAGGGCATGGGCCACTTCATGGGCGGCCACCACCACGGCGGAAAGGGTCCTGCCCTGGGCAAAGGCCGGCCGTAACCCCACGCACTTTTGCCCAGGATCGTAATGGTCGCCCAGCAGGGAAACCTCGGCCCGCACCTCCTTCAGCCCCAGGTCCTTGATCAGAAGACGGGCAAAATCCAGCCCGGTGCCCGAAAAATAGGCCTCCCGATTGTAACGGGCAAGGATGTATCGTGCCCAGGCCTGGGGCCCGAAGAGAATCACCAGGATAAGAAGCGCTGCAACAAGAAAAATCATGAACACTCCCGTAACATAAAAGGGCACGGGCCATCCGCAGCCCTTGGGGTGCAGATCAGGCGGTCAGGGTCCCTCCGGCCAGGGACCGGTACCGCACCTCGGCGGGGAGGTCGCACTTTTTCCCCTGCTCGTCCAGCCTGACAAAGGTGATGGTGGTGGAAAACACATGCCTCTCATCCGTGGCACCGGGCTCGTCGGAGAAGACCTCCACCCCGTACCTCACCGAAGAGCCGCCCTTTTTCACCGGCTCGATCTGAAACCTCAGGATGGCCCCGCTGATCACCCTCTGCTTGAATACGATATCGTCCATGCCGATGGTCACCAGGGTGCAGCCGGGAAAATCCCGGGACGCAACAAGCCATGCGTATTCATCGATCCATTTAAGCAGGGCCCCTCCAAAAAGATAGCCGTGGTGATTGAGGTGTTCGGGACGAACAATGGCATAGGTGTCCATAAGCGATTCTCTCCAGCGTCACTTGTTAAAAAGCGCCTTGCCCTGAGCCCTTCGGCCCGGAGGATTCGGCACACAAATCCTGTCGCGTGTCTGCGGCTCCCCTGCGGGCACACCCTTACCGGGCCGAGATAAGAGCCTTCTGCACTCTACACAGGCTCTTTCCGGGTTTCAATGCAGATTTTCTCACCCCTTTATGGCCGCTCCTTATCTGTGGTATACTGATTCATTGAAAACACCCCCTGCGATGCCTGCCCCGCCCCGTCACCCCGGAACCGGAGTCTCCCTGCAGGCCCTCTTCGCCATCGCACACCCCGACCCAAAAAGACCGGCACCATCCCTTCCCTTGCGGCTCTTGTGCCCATGCGCCGCCGCCCAAAGGAAACCTGCCATGAGCCTTCGCCTTAAACTGACGCTTTTTATGGCCTTGTTTACGGCCACCCTCCTCGGCGCATATCTCGCATGGTGGCTCCCGGCGTACACCCGGCGGGTCGAGTCCGACCTGATCACCCTGGGGGAGGCCGAGGTCGCCCTTCTTGCCGAGGCCATGCGGCCCGGCATCCTCTCCGCCCCGCCGGGGGGCCTCGTAGGGGCCCTGGAGCACACCCTTGAGACCTCTCCGGTCTGGAGCCGCATCATCCTGACCGACGCCCGGGGAAAACAGGTCTATCCCCCCACGCCAGAGCCCCCTGAAACCACGCCCCTGACCTGGTTCGAAGCCACCATCACCCACGGCATGGTGGAGATTGCCACCCTGCGCCTCGGCGCCAATGTCAAAGCCCTCACAGCAAAGCGCACCCAGGCCGCCGCCCGCATGGGCCTTTTGCTCATTGCCCTGCCCGGCATCCTTACCATGGCACTGCTCCTGTACACGACCCGGCGGATTACCCGCCCCTTGAACCGCTTGGGTGTTGCGGCACACCACATCGCACGCGCCGATTTTAACGTCGCCCTTCCGGGGGCCACAGGCGATGAAATCGGTCTGCTGACCCACGCCTTTGACACCATGAAAACCCGCCTTGCGCAGCGGGAACAAAAGGGCACCGAAGACCAGCTGCGCCTTTCGGCCATCATCAACAACGCAGCGGCCGGCCTCATCACCATCGTACGCGCTGGCCTTCCGATCCCTCAACCAGGCGGCGGAACAGATGTTCGGATACGCATCCAAGGATGTCCTTGGGCAAAACATCCGCATCCTCATGCCCCGGCCTTACCGAAGGGAGCACGACCGATTCATACGGCGCTACCTCCAGTCCGGAGAAAAACGAGCCATCGGCATCGAACAGCAGGTCAAGGGCAGGCGAAAAAACGGCGAGGTGTTTCCCATCTGGCTCGCGGTCTCGGAGATGAAGCAAACCGAAGAGCCCCTGTTTGTTGGATCTATCCTGGAGATCACCCAGCAAAAAAGCGCAGACGCGGAACTGATGAAACATCGGGACAACCTGCGTGTCATGATCCATGAGCGTACCAAGGACCTGGAAATCGCCATGGAAAAGGCCGAAGCCGCCAACCGGGCAAAATCCAACTTCATCTCCAACATGAGCCATGAAATCCGCACCCCCATGAACGCCTTGCTGGGCTTTCTGGCCCTGGCCCTGGAAAAAGACGACTTGCCAACAGAGCTTCGGAGTTACCTGGAAGTCGCCCACCGCTCCTCCTGGAGCCTTTTGGGACTTCTGGACGACATCCTCGACATCTCCAAACTCGAAGGAAACCGCATGGAGCTGGAGTTCACCCCCTTTGATCTCACCGCCCTGTTGCGGGACATCTCCCAGACCATGGCGGCAGCCGCCCGGGAAAAGGGTCTCTACCTGCGGTTATACATGGACACGCCCATGCCACGATACTGTTCAGGGGATCCCATGCGGCTCAGGCAGGTCCTCTTCAACCTCCTCTCCAACGCCGTCAAGTTCACCCACAAGGGGGGTATCACCATTCATGTGGAACCCCTCACCGGCACGGACATCCATTTTGCCATCAACGACACGGGCATCGGTATTCCCGAAGACCAGCTGAAACGTATCTTTGAGCCCTTTGCCCAGGCCGATGACTCCACCACCCGACGATACGGCGGCACCGGCCTGGGGACCGCCATTGCCAAACAGCTCACCGAACTCATGGGCGGCAGCATCTGGGTCAAAAGCGAGGTGGGCAAGGGAAGCACCTTTCACCTGACCATCGCCCTGCCGGAGGCCACAGCACCCCACCAGGCCCCGCCGCAACCCCACGCCTCTGTGCCGGCGGCCCTTTCCGTCCTCGTGGCAGAAGACATCGATGAAAATGCCAAGCTCATCATGATCCGCCTGGAGCAGCAGGGACACGGGGCCGTATCGGTTACCAACGGGCAGGAGGTTCTCAGGGCCCTTGCCGAGACGCCCTTTGACCTGATCCTCATGGACGTTCACATGCCGGAAATGGACGGCCTGGAGGCCACCCGCAGAATCCGCTACGGCGATTCCGGCAAGGCTCCCCGAACCATCCCCATCATCGGGCTCACGGCCAGCGCCGGGAAACAGGATGTTAAGGAGTGCCTGGACGCGGGCATGGATGAAGTGGTCACCAAGCCCATCGACTTCTCGCGCCTCTTTGCCGCCATGGAAACCACCCTCCCCCGTGAAGGCCTCTCCCCACTGGCCGCCCCCGAGCCCACTGACGGCTCCGGCGGCACATGGCCGAGAATTGCAGGGGTCGACATGCAAAAGGCCATGGCCACCTGGGGAGACCGGACCGTATACTTCAAAGCCCTCTCGTCATTCGTACAGAAATTCAAAGCAACCCCTCAGGCCATGCTCCGAGCCGTCGAGCAAGGGGGCACAGATGGCATCCACCAGAAACTCCATGCCATCAAGGGGGCGTCGGCCAACCTCTGCATGACCGAGGTTCACAGGGCCTGCCAGGCCCTCACCCCCTTGCCGGGCCCCGACGAAAGCCATAAAACGCGTCCTCTTCTCCTCACCCTCCACGGCGCGTTCCAACGGTTGGCCCAGGCCCTGACACTTCCGGACCGGAAGGCCCCCACCGCGGCCCACCCCGAGCGCTCCCCGGAGGAAGCGGCAACCTGGTTTGCCGAGCTGTTCAACGCTCTGGAAACCGACAACCCGGACCGGGTGGCCCCCCTTCTGGAACCGACTGTCGCCTGTATCTCCGAGGCACACACCCAAACCATCCAGGACAGGGTGGACCTGTTTGACTTCCGAGGAGCAGAGGAAGAGGCCAGGAAAACAGCCCGAGACATGAACATTTACCTAAACGGGGAAGCCCATGGCGCAAAAACATAAAATACTCGCGGTGGACGACGAGCCCGGGAATCTTCAGATCATCCGGCTCATCCTCAAAGACCACTACGACCTGGCCTTTTCCACCAGCGGGCGGGAGGGGCTCCATGCAGCATACAAGCATCGACCGGACCTTCTGCTCCTGGACGTGATGATGCCGGACCTCAACGGGTACGACCTGTGCCAAAACCTCAAGGCAGACCCCAGGACCCGGCGTATCCCCATTATCTTCGTCACGGCCATGGGGGATGTGGAGGACGAAAAAAAAGGGCTGCAGCTCGGGGCCGTGGACTACATCACCAAACCCATCAGCCCCCCCATCCTCAAGGCCCGGGTCAACACCCACCTGGCACTCTATGACCAGAACCGGGAACTCGAACATGCCGTGGCCCGCCGTACCCGGGACCTCCACTCCAGCCGGTTGAAGGTTATCCAGCGCCTTGGACGGGCCTCGGAATACAAGGACGACGAAACCGGAGCCCACATTATCCGCATGAGCCACTACTCCCGGATGATCGCCCTGGCCGCCGGTCTCTCCCAGGAGGAGGCACAGCGCCTCTTCACCGCTGCCCCCATGCACGATGTGGGCAAAATCGGCATCCCCGACAACATCCTCCAGAAACCAGGGCCCCTCACAGCCGAAGAATGGGTCATCATGAAACGACACCCCGCCATCGGAGCGGAAATCATCGGCGAGGACGACTCCGAACTCCTGAAGTACGCCCGCACCATTGCCCTGACCCACCATGAAAAATGGAACGGCTCAGGGTACCCCGGAGGCCTTGCCGGCGAGGCGATTCCCTTTGAAGGACGCATCGTGGCCCTGGCCGATGTCTTTGATGCCCTCACCAGCAAGCGCCCGTACAAGGAGGCATGGCCCGTGGAAAAAGCCATGGCCCATATTGCCGACGAATCCGGCGGCCACTTTGACCCGGCCCTGGTCAAGGCCTTCATGGGCATCAAAAAACACCTGCTCTGGGTTCTCAACAAATGGGGCGACAAGGTATGACCCATTGCACCCGTTGCCCGGACAACCCATCCTTACCAGGAGACCTTCCGTGGAAAAATGGACCATTTTGACCGTGGATGATGAGCCCATCAACCGAGAGGTCATCAAACATATCCTCAAAGATCACTACCGGCTGATGTTTGCCGAAAACGGGTTTAAAGCCATGGCCCTGGCCACAGGCAGCCTGCCGGACCTCATCCTACTTGATGTGATGATGCCGGAGATGAGCGGCTACCAGACATGTGCCGCCCTGAAAAAGGACCCCAGGACCCGGAATATCCCCGTTATCTTCGTCACCGCCATGACCGACATCGAAGACGAAACCACGGGCCTGGAAATGGGTGCCGCCGATTACATCACCAAGCCCATCAGCCCTGCCATCCTCAAAGCGCGCATCGCCACCCACCTGGCCCTCTACAACCAGAACCGCACCCTGGACGCCAAGGTCAAGGAGCGTACCAAGGAGCTCAACAACACCCGCCTTGAAATCATCCAGCGGCTGGGAAGGGCCTCGGAGTACAAAGACGACGAAACCGGGCTCCACATCCTGCGCATGAGCCACTATGCCCGGCTGCTCGGTCAGGCCATCGGCCTGCCCGAAGTGGAGGTCAATCGCCTGTACAATGCCGCCCCCATGCACGACATCGGAAAAATCGGCATCCCGGACCGTATCCTCCAGAAACAGACCGCCCTCACCGAAGACGAATGGCGCATCATGAGGCGCCACCCCAAAATCGGAGCGGAGATCATCGGCCCAAACCCTTCCCTTCTCCTTCAGATGGCCCGCACCATTGCCCTGACCCACCATGAGCGCTGGGACGGCAGTGGGTACCCCCGCCGACTCAAAGGCGAAGCCATCCCCATCGAAGGCCGCATCGTGGCCGTGGCCGATGTCTTTGATGCCTTGACCTCCAGGCGCCCCTACAAAGAAGCCTGGGACGTCAGCCGGGCAGTGGACTACCTCCGAAAAGAGTCGGGCCACCTCTTTGAGCCAAACCTGATCAGCCGGTTCATGGGCATCCTTCACCAGGTAATCGAGATAAAAGAGCGCCTCGCCGACCACCCGGACGCCGTGCATCGTGCGGCAGCCAACTGAAGCCTTTTCCTGTGGATAACCCGATTTTGCATGGTTTCCGTGGTTGGCAGAACAAACTAACCGAGCATGACTGACCGGCCACAACCAACCAGTATTCCAGTCGATAATGCAACCGTTCCACCTGAAACAATGGAGAGGTTCCGGGGATATCCACCCCTTGACATTAAATGAATGATCGTTTATTAAACTCCCATGAGACCCAAAGACGAAACCAAACGAGAGGCCATCCTAAACGCCGCCATGGTGCTGATCAACACCCTGGGGCTGGCCCACACCTCCATGTCCAAAATCGCACGGGAGGCAGGGGTCTCCCCCGCCACCATCTACATCTATTTTGAAAACAAGGACCACCTCCTCCTTACCCTCTACGTGGAGGTCAAACGGGAGATGAGCCGGGCCATCCTGGACAGCCTGGACGACGACCTGGACATCCGGGACGCCTTCCGCTTCATGTGGGAAAACCTCTACGCCTACTACCTGGCCTACCCGGACCACTTCGTCTTTGCCGAACAGTTCTGCAACGCCCCCATCGCCGATGCCGTGGAGGAAGAGGAGGCCAAAGGCTTCTTCGCACCCTTCACCCACCTCATCGAGCGAGGCCAGAAAGAGGGCATCCTTAAGCAGGTTCCCATGGAACTCCTCGTGGCCTTTGCCTTCCACCCCCTGACCCAGCTGGCCAAGCAACACGTCAAAGAGGGAATCGCCATGGACGACGACGGCCTCGAAGCCGCCTTCTCCTGCGCCTGGGACGCCGTGGCCGCCCCCGAGGCATAAGCCACGTGCCTGAAAAAAGAAAAAAAAACCTATTCAGTTGCCTCCGGCGGGCAGGGGCTACAGCCCCAGTATCGCAAATGCTCCGGGACTCGTTCCTCGCCCTGCGCATTTGCTGACGGGCTACGCCCGTAAGGTGTTGCTGAGATTAAGGGGCAATAGTCCGTATCAGGATGTTGCTCTCCTTAGGGAATGATGCACGAAGGCTCTGTCCCCACGTTCATCATCCAAGGCACCGCCTTTGCCTCTCTTCTTTTTTGCCCCCGACCCACGCCAGTTTTATCCCCTGTATCAGCAACACGAGATATTTTTTGATGATAACCCGACTGCACGATTTGAAAGCTCCCCAAACACGCCCTCTCTCGTTCAGCAACCGGTAACAAAGAGATGAAAAAGGAGGGTTATTAGCTGGTTACAAATAAACAATCGTTCATTCATGATAAAGTTTTCCAAACTTTCTGTGTACTGTCATGGCGTAAAACCGAATCCTTTGCTCCCAAAGGCACTCTATGTCACATAGCTTGTGCCACACACCTTGTACCCTTAGAAAAGGAAACCCGTTATTCCTTGGGGATAGGCTTACTCAAAGAACATCTTCCTGTTCAGCCCCCTTCCTAACATCCCATGGCAACGGGACCACACTTTTCATCGAAAAATGCTAAACGATCGTTCTTTTATTATATCTTTACCGAAGCAGTATGATGATAATAGAGCCCAAGACCATTGCATCCGATCCCACAAACGTCCACGTCTAACATAGGCCCTCCACACTACCCATCCCTCCATTATGGACACTTACAAACAAACGACCATTCGTTTATTATAAACACATCAAATAAACACGGCGTTTTTATTCATGTTTGACTTCTATTACCGTTGGCTTCGGCGGCTCGCGGGGGCAATGTGACCCTGAATGGCTATACCGACCAGAGCATACGGGCGCAGCCCGTCAGCACATGTGACGAGCCCGAGGAACGAGGGCTTGGAGCATGTGCGATACTGGGGTCAAGGAGCTCAGCCCCTTGCCGCCGGAGTTATTCCGGTTAAACTTCTTCAGCGTGTTTTTAGAAGAATGAAATGGGCTTCTCCTGCAAAGACGGTTGCCAGATGTCACACATCACGCGAATGCCCCGATAACGCGGGTAGAATGGCTGCATCCATGCATTCGCCTCAGGGTTTCAAGGTGCCCCCACCTTGCCGCCGGAGGCAGGCTTTTTATGCTTCTAAAATGAGATCACGGGGGTGGGCAGGTGTTGCTTGGCCACGGAGATGGAGGTGTTGCTGCCGCTGAGAACGCTGTAGGCGGCGGCAAGGGCAAGATCGGGGGTGTTGTTCTCCTCGCTCAGGTGGGCAAGGACAAGGTGGGAGAGCCGGGATCGGTCCACGGCATCCAAAAGGGTGGCGGCCTCTTCGTTGGAAAGATGGCCCACGCGGCTGCGCACGCGCTGTTTCAGGGGCCGGGGTTGTCGTAGAGGAGGTCCCAGTAATATCGTAGGACTCCAGGATCAGGGCGTTGCAACCCGACAGGTGCTCTTTCACAAGATGGCCCGCGATGCCCAGGTCGGTGGCGATGCCCAGGACCGAACCGGACGGGGTGGTGACCCGAAACCCGGAGGTATCGGCCGCGTCATGGGAGATGGAAAAGGGGTGGATCTCCATGGCCCCCACACAAAAGCGCCTGCCGCACTCCATGGCCTGAATGTCCATGGCTTTGGTCTTGCCGAGCTTCTTGACCGACCCTGTGCGGGTGGCCTCGGTGATGAACAGGGGGATCCCGAACCTGCGGCACACCACCCCCACGCCCCCCACATGGTCGGTGTGCTCATGGGAGACCACCACGGCAGAGAGGGTCGTGGGATCGAGGTCCCGCTCAGCCATGCGCCGCTCCAGCTCACGGCCCGAAAGACCGCAGTCAAACAAGACCGCGGTCTCGCCCCCCTTTACGTACAGGGCGTTGCCCTTGCTCCCGCTGGCAAGCTGGCAAAAACAGTTTTCCGGTTCCTGAATCTCAGTCATCTCATGTCATCCCAAAGAATAAAAGGCCTCCGGCGGCCCTGCCGGGGGCCAAACTTTTGAAAAGTTTGACAAACAGATCTTAACAGCTTTGCTATGAATTCCAGCGATTCTGACTGTTCTAACCTTTCGGAAAGTTTTTTGCGGAGCTTTTTTTCAAAAAAGCGACCCGCCGGAGGCAGGCTTTTCACGACCACAGAGGGCACCGTTTTTTTGTTTTGATCTTGCGCCGGTCCTTATACGCCGGTGTGTCCGAAGCCGCCATCTCCGCGCTCTGTGGCGTCGAGGTCGTCCACCACGGTGATCTCGGCCTGCCAGACACGGGTCACGATCATCTGGGCGATGCGCTCATTGCGATTGATAATAAAGGGTTCGGCGCCAAAGTTAATGAGGGCCACCTTGACCTCGCCCCGGTAATCGCTGTCGATGGTGCCCGGTGCGTTGACGATACCGATGCCGTGCTTGACGGCCAGGCCGCTCCGGGGCCGGATCTGGGCCTCAAATCCCTTGGGAAGGGCCATGGAAAACCCGGTGGGGATCAGGGCCACGGCACCGGGTGCCAGGGTCACGGGGGCTTCATTGGCCGCATGGATATCCATGCCCGCGGCCTCTTCGGTCATGTAACGGGGCAAGGGTACGTCGCTGTTTTTCTGCGGGTCAAGGCGCTTGAAGGCCACCCGGGGTCTGTCGGTCATATCGGCTCCATATAATAAAAAAATGCGTAACTAATCAGTTCAAAAGCGCCTCCGGCGGCCCTGCCGGGGGCCAAACTTTTGAAAAGTTTGACAAACAGGTCTTAAGAAAGTCATTCCAGGCTTCGCCGAAAGAAATTCGTCACTTCTTTTGGAAAGTTTTTTGCGGAGCTTTTTTTCAAAAAAGCGGCCCGCCGGAGGCATGCTTTTTTTCAGCACCCTTGCCCATAGGAGACTCGTTTTACGGAGCGGCAAAAAAATACCGTAACAGGCAGAGACAAAAAAAGGTACCCCCACACAGGAGGTACCTTTAATTTTTTTGGTGTCATGGGGAGCCGGCCATGGGGTCAGCCGGACGCCATCACAACCCGAAGACCTTTCGGATCTCTGCTTCGGAAGGGTCGGGACCGAGGACGGCCACGGCGGGTTTCTGGCTGAAGGCCATGTCCGCGACCTTTCGGACCTCTTCCACGGTGACGGCCTCGATCTGGGCCACCACCTCATCCAGGGAGAGCTGGCGTCCGAAGTGGAACTCGCTGGAGGCAAGTCGTGCCATCTGGCTGTCCACGCTCTCGGAGGCCAGGAGGATATTTCCCTTGGTAAAGGCCTTGGCCTCGTCCAGGGTCTCCTGGTCCACGCCGTGCTCGCAGAGCCTCATGAGCTCCTGGTTCGTCACCTCCAGGCATTCGGTGAGCCGGTCCGGGCTGACGCCCGCGTAGACACCGACCATGCCGCTGTCCACGTAAGACGCGTTAAAGGAGTAGACGTTGTAGGCAAGGCCACGCTTTTCCCGGATCTCCTGAAAAAGCCGAGAACTCATGTTCCCGCCCAGGATGGTGTTCATCAGGGAAGAGGCAAAGCGCATCTCGTCGGTGACGGATAGGCCGGGCCACGCCAGGCTCACGTGGGTCTGCTCGATCTCCCGGGACAGGGCCTTCACCCCGGACAGGGGGGCAGGCACCTTCCGCACGGGAAATCCGTCCCGGGCCTTGATGCCTTCAAAGGCCGGGGCCAGAAGGGAGACAATCTCCTCGTGGTCCACATGGCCTGCGCAGGAGATCAGCACCCGGTCGGGCTGGTAGAGATGGGAAAAGAACCGAACAAGATCCTCCCGCCCGTACCCCAGGATCTGCTCCCGGGTGCCCAGAATGGACCGCCCCAGGGCGTGATCCCCCCAGAAGCACTCTTCGAGCAGGGTATGGATATGATCCTCGGGGTTGTCCTCCACCATGCCGATCTCAGAGAGAATCACGGGCCTTTCGCTCTCCACCTCTTCCTGGGAAAAGGTGGAGTTCAAAAAGATATCGCTGAGCAGGTCCGCCATGGTGACGAGGTGCTCATCCATCACGCGGGCGTGATAGCAGGTGTTCTCCATGGAGGTAAAGGCGTTGGTCTGCCCGCCAATGGCGTCGAAGGCCTTGGCGATGTCGTAGGACGACCGCTTTTGGGTTCCCTTAAAGAGCATGTGCTCGATGAAGTGGGAGAGCCCGCCTTCGGGCACGGCCTCGTCACGGGCGCCTGCGTCTACCCAGACGCCCATGGAGACGGATCGCACATGGTCGATCCGTCTCGAGACGATGCGTACGCCGTTTGTCAGTGTGGTCTTATCGACGGCCCCTGTCATTGCCCCCTCGACCACCTCGTCCGCCGCGTCCGCGGTCATCCCTTCGGCCGCCCCTGTCGTCCCGGCGTCCGCCGCGATCATCGCGGTGGGGACGTGCATCTTCCCCTTCGGGGGCGGGCAGGACTGCCTTGTGGCTCAGGCGGATTTTTCCGTCGCGGGTTACCTCAAGGACACGGACCTTGAGCTTGTCCCCTTCGCTGACAATGTCGGAGACACTGTTCACGCGGTAGTGGGCCAGCTCGGAGATGTGGACGAGGCCGTCCACGCCCGGGCGGATGGTGACAAAAGCGCCGAAGTCAGCAATCTTGGCCACGGTGCCTTCGTACTCTTCACCGGGCTCGGGATCGGTGCCGATGTCGTTGACGATCTGAACCGCTTTGGCTGCGTCTTCGGCGTTGACGGCAGTGATCTTCACGGTGCCGTCATCGGAGACTTCCAGGCGGGTGTTGGTGTCGGTCTGGATCTGGCGGATGTTCTTGCCGCCGGGGCCGATGATGTCTCGGATCTTGTCCGGGTTGATCTTGACCACGTGCACCTTGGGTGCATGGACAGAGATCTCCTCACGGGGTGCGTCGATGGCGTCGAGCATCCTGTCGAGGATGTGGAGACGACCTTTACGGGCCTGCTCCAGGGCCTTGACCATGATCTCCTTGGGGAGTTCGTTGATCTTGATGTCCATCTGAAGGGCGGTGATGCCCTCGGAGGTACCGGCCACTTTGAAGTCCATGTCACCGGTGTGGTCTTCATCCCCGAGGATGTCGGAGAGGATGGCCACCTTGTCGCCCTCTTTCACGAGGCCCATGGCGATGCCGGAAACCGGCTTGGAGATGGGCACGCCGCCGTCCATGAGGGCCAGGGTGCAGGAGCACACCGTACCCATGGAGGAGCTGCCGTTGGACTCGGTGACCTCGGAGACGAGGCGCACGGTGTATTCGAAGTCTTCCTTGGAGGGAAGGATCGGCTCGATGGCACGGAAGGCCAGGGCACCGTGACCGATTTCACGTCGGCTGGGTGCACCCACGCGCTTGCACTCTCCCACGGAGTAGGGAGGGAAGTTGTAGTGCAGCATGAAGGGCTTGGTGGTGTCCCCGGAGAGGGTCTCCACACGCTGCTCGTCCATGCCGGAGCCCAGGGTCAGGATACCCATGACCTGGGTCTCGCCGCGGGTGAACAGGGCGCTGCCGTGGGGGCGGGCCAGAACGTCCACGTCGCAGGTGATGTCGCGGATCTCGTCAAAGGCGCGGCCGTCGATGCGGTGCCCGTCTTCGAGGATGATGGCGCGGGCCACCTTCTTGCTCAGGGAGCTGAAGATATCGGAGATCTCGTCCTTGCGCTCAGCCATCTCTTCGGAGAGGCCTTCGATGAGCTCGGCTTTAACGGCTGAGACAGCGGCTTTACGGGCCATCTTGTCCTTCACCTGAAGGGCTTCGCGGACCTTGGCGGCCGCCTGGCCGTCCACAAAGGAAACCAGGGACTCGTCCACGGCAGGGGCTTCCACCACGCGCTTTTCACGGCCCACAGCCGCACGCATCTGCTCCTGGATATCAATGAGGGGCTGGATGGCGTTGTGACCTGCTTCCAGGGCCTCGATCATCTCGGCTTCGGAAACCACTTTGGCCCCGGCTTCCACCATGGTGACACCGGTCTTGGAACCGGCCAGCACGATGTTGATGTCGCACTCTTCCATCTGGCTCAGGGTGGGGTTGATGACGAACTCACCGTCCACACGGGCCACGCGTACGGCACCGATGGGCCCTTCAAAGGGCAGTTCGGAGATATGCAGGGCCGCGAAGGTGGCGATCATGGCCAGCACATCGGGCTCGTTCTCTTTGTCCATGCTCATGACGGTGGCGATGACCTGGGTCTCGCAGCCGTACCCGTCGGCAAAGAGGGGTCGGATGGGGCGGTCGATGAGGCGGCAGGTGAGAATCTCTTTCTCGCTGGGACGCCCCTGCTCACGCCTGAAGTAGTTGCCGGGGATACGTCCGGCCGCGTAAATCTTCTCCTGGTACTCCACGGAGAGGGGAAGGAAGTCGATTCCCTCCTTGTTCTTATCGGCCCCTACGACGGTAACCAGCACACTGGTTTCGCCCATCTGTGCGATGACGGCCCCGGAGGCCTGCTTGGCGATTTTGCCGGTTTTAAGGGTCAGTGTCTTTCCGTTCAGCTCGGTTTCAAAGCTGTATTCTTGCATCTATTGCTCCTTGGTTAGGTGAAACCGCTGCGTTCATTTGTGAGGCCCCTCATCGAACGTCCTCATAAATAACGGCACGCGTGAGCCATCCACCCATATGACGGGGGTCGATACCTCAGGTGTGCTTATTTAAAAGGAGTTCGGTTTCGGGTTGCCTCGTGTGCGGCGGTCAAGGGGTATGGGAGTGCGGAGGGCACCGGAACCATTTCCGGTGCCTTCCGCAAAAACCATCTATCGTTTGAGGCCGAGTCGTGCGATCAGCTCCAGATGCAACGAGTGATGTTTCTTCTTCATGTAGTTTGAGAAGACGACGGCGACGGCCGACGAGAATCAACGCCAGCAACGTGAGTGGTGGTCTTTCTTCCTCGTGTACCTTCACGTGCTCGGTGAGGTACTTGATTCGGTCGGTCAGAAGCGCAATCTGCACTTCGGGGGAGCCGGTATCGGACTCGTGGGTTTTCGGACCGCTCATGCACGTTCGAGTTTCTCGTCAGTGGTAAATACGATGGTCTCGCCTCCAACCGGGTGCGCACCCTTCGGAGGAACGTTTTCTGTCCGCCGCACGGCACCGTGAATGAATAAAATTGGAATAACTGAAAACCGGCAAACCGTTCGGCAAACCAACACCCGCCAGCCGCCTTCTCCGATCCGATATTCCATTCAGACCGGCTGCATCATTCGGGCGGTTGCTTCTGCTCGCATAAGTGCGACCGTAAGTCCCCCACAGGGAACCCCGACGACACAGAAGGATAATTATACCTTTATGCGTTAAAAACACAACAATATTTATGATGTGCCCCGTATTTTGCCGACTCCACCACGGCAATCAAGGCGCCGTGGCCGTCCAGGACACGGCAGAAATCAGCCCCGGCCTCCTGTCCGCAAGGCGTCCAGGCCAAAGGGTTCCCGTTCATGACCAGGGCCCGGGTGGCCTCGTCCACCACCATGGACGGCAGGTGGGAGAGGGCCTCGGCCATGGGAATCATGGACAGGTCTTCCCGTTCCATGGTCTCTGCCTCGGAAAGGGGCAGGGCCTCGTCCACATGAAACCCGGAGCTCTCGATACGGCGAAGGGCGGCGGGGAAGGCGCCCCGCATGCCTGGGACTCTGCCATGTCCCGGGCCAGACTGCGGATGTAGGTCCCCTTGGAACAGCTGACCTCAAAATCGATGTGGGGAAAGGAGAAGGCCACGAGCCGGTTTTCATGGAGAGTCACGGGACGGGGGGGCTTTTCCACGGCCTGCCCTTTTCGGGCCAGCTTGTAGAGGGGCACCCCGTTGTGTTTGAGGGCCGAGTAGATTGGCGGAACCTGCATGAAGTCCCCTGTAAAGGCGGCACACAGGGCCTCTGCTTCGGGAAGTCCCAGGCGCACCTCAAGGGCGGCCATGGCCTCGGCGGACTCGGTGGTGAGCACCTCGCCGTCGGGGTCCAGGGTATCGGTGAGGGTCCCCAGGCCAAGGCGGGCTGCGTAGCGCTTGTCTGCATCAAGGAAAAAGCGGGAGAGCCGGGTAGCCTTTCCCACGGTGATCACCATGAGGCCCGTGGCAAAGGGGTCCAGGGTGCCCGCATGGCCCACCTTGGAGAACTTGAACCGCTTTTTGATGCGGTAGACAACCGATGCCGACGAGATTCCCGCCGGCTTGTCGATCAATAAAATACCGTCGTTCATCTGTCTTATCTAGAATGCGTCGGAGATCCGAAGCACTTCCTTTTTGATGTCCTTGAGGCTGGTAAAGGAGGTAAAGGCGGCTGCGCCGGGATGGCCGCCGCCACCGTAGGCCGCGGCAATGATCCCAACGTCCACGGGACCGTTGGAGCGCAGGCTGACGTGGTAGTGGGGCTTGGGCCTGTCCCCGGGCAGGGGCCGGGACTCCTGGATGAGAACGGCCACCTGCACATCTTCAATGTGCTTGGCGTAGTTTACCAGGCCGTTGATGTCGTCCACGCTGGTCTCAGTCTCTCGCAGCATCTCCTGGGTCAGGTACATGACGGAGAGCTTGCCGTTGTCGGAGATCTCGATGGTGTCCAGCACCATGTTCAGGAGCTTCGTTAGGGAGTAGGTGGCAAACAGGGTCTGGGCCACCTTGTAGGAGTCCACCCCCGTCTCCACCATGCGCCCGCAGATAAAATAGGCCTCCGGGGTGGTGTTCTGGAAGAGAAAAGAGCCGGTGTCTGTGAAAATGGCCGTGTAGATGGCGTACGCCATGGAGACGTCGATGGGCACCTTCAGGTCCGTCACCAGGCGGTAGACGAGCTCTCCGGTGGACGAGGCGGCAGGGTCCACCATCTGGTGGAGACCGAAGCCGGTGTTGGTCACGTGGTGGTCGATGTTAAGAACGGTGGGTATCCGGCCCACTTCGTCGGCATGGGACCCCACCCGGGACAGATCGCTGCAGTCCAGGACCACGGCGGTGTCGTAGGACGAGAGGTTGCCGGGATCAGACATGATTCGCTCGATGCCGGGAAGAAAACGAAAAATGGCGGGAATGGGGCTCTCATTATAAAGCCGCACGTTTTTCCCCATCAACGACAGGGCGCGTCCCAGGGCCAACAGCGACCCGATGGCATCACCGTCGGGTCGGATATGGGTCACTAGGAGCAGGCTCCTGCTCTGTTTCAGGGATTCCAGAATCATCATCCTGATGGCCTCGCATAGCTCTGAACGATCCGTCTGTATAAGGTCACAGGAAAAACCACGGCACCCTGCGCACCAACGCGTGACGTCGTCGCTGAAGTTACCGGGTTACGACTCCGACTCGCCTTCTGATTCGGAGTCACCATTGACCGAGAGAGTTTTGAGGACCTCGTTGATATGCGAACCGTAGTCAAAGGATTCGTCATACACGAAGGTCAGCGACGGCATGAACTTCAGCCCGAGCTTGCCGGCCAGGGATTTTCGCAGAAACCCCGAGGCACTTTTGAACCCGGCCAGGGCGTCGTACTTGGCTTTTTTTCCACCGGACACGCAGAAAAAAACCTGGGCATGGCGCAAGTCGTCGGTGAGCTTGACGCCTGTCACGGTGGCCATATCAAGGCGGGGATCGCTCACCTTTTTGTGCAGCAGTTCCGAAAGGGTGGACTGAATTTTAACGCTGACCCGTTCAGCACGAGAAAACGGCTTCATACTGGGTATGTATCCTTATGGTGTCAAACGCTGAAATGCCCCGTCATGAAAAACCGGTAAGGCGTATGGCGAGGCATTGCAGCGTGGAAGTCTTTTCAGAAATACCAGAATAGAATGCCGGCCCGAAGGCCGGCAGGATGCGCTAATCGAGGGAAGGTTTGATCTCTTCCAGGTAGTAGCAGTCGATGGTGTCACCGAGCTTGACATCGTTGTAGTTCTCGATGCCGATACCGCATTCGTAGCCCTGGGCCACTTCTTTGGCATCGTCTTTGAACCGCCTGAGGGAGGCCAGGTTGCCGTCGTAGACGATAACCCCCTCGCGCAGGAGGCGGACCTTGTTGCCGCGGACAATCTTGCCTTCGAGAACGTAACACCCGGCAATGGTCCCTTTCTTGGGAATCACAAAGGTGTCGCGAACTTCGGCACGACCGAGGATCTTCTCCTCGAAGGTGGACTCCATGAGTCCGACCATGGCGTCTTTGAGGTCCTTGATGGCATCGTAGATGATGTCGTAGAACCGCATGTCCACGCCCTCTTCCTTGGCCATGTTCTGGACCTTGGTGGCGGGGCGGACGGCAAAGCCAAGGATAATGGCGTTGGAGACCGCAGCCAGGGAGACGTCGGATTCGGTGACGGTACCGGTGGCGGCGTGGATCACATTGACCTTCACCTCGCTGGTGGAGAGCTTGCCGAGGGACTCCCGGAGGGCCTCGATGGAGCCGTGAACGTCGGCCTTGATGATCAGGTTGAGGTCCTTGACCTCGCCCTCTTCCATCTGCTCGAAGAGACGATCCAGGGTCACGCGGCTGTTCTTGGCCAGCTCGCGGGCACGGGCCTTCTGGAGGCGGTGCGCACTCACCTGTTTGGCGTCTTTGTCGTCTTTGACCGCAACCATCTCGTCGCCGGCTTCGGGAACACCAGTGAGGCCGATGATCTCAACAGGCATGGAGGGACCGGCCGTGGTGACCTGCTCGCCCTTGTCGTTGAACATGGCTCGGATCTTGCCGTGGTACATGCCGCAGACAACGGACTGCCCGGACTTCAGGGTACCTTCCTGGATCAGGACCGTGGCCAGGGGGCCGCGACCGATGTCGAGCTTGGACTCCACCACGTGGCCGATGGCCAAACGATCGGGGTTGGCATCCAGCTCCAGAACTTCTGCCTGGAGAAGGACCATATCCAGCAGATCGCCGATACCTTCGTGGCTCTTGGCCGAGACGTTGACGAAGATGGTGTCTCCGCCCCAGTCTTCCGCCAGGACGCCGTGATCGGAGAGCTCTCGCTTCACACGATCCGGATCGGCATCGGGCTTGTCGATCTTGTTCACCGCAACGATGATGGGCACCTCGGCCGCCTTGGCGTGGTTCAGGGCCTCAACGGTCTGGGGCATGACGCCGTCGTCGGCGGCAACCACCAGGATAACCAGGTCGGTGACCTTGGCACCGCGGGCACGCATGGCGGTAAACGCCTCGTGACCGGGGGTGTCGAGAAAGGCGATGGCCCCGTTTTACAGATGGTCAGCACCGATGTGCTGGGTGATGCCCCCGGCTTCCCCTGAGGTGACGGAGCTTTTACGGATCACGTCAAGCAGAGAGGTCTTACCGTGGTCAACGTGGCCCATGATGGTGACCACGGGGGATCGAGTCACACGCTTCGAGGGATCCTCGTCCACGGAGGAGGTGCTCAGAATGGTCTCTTCTTCAAAGGCCGCGCGCTCCACTTCAAAACCGAATTCCACGGCAACGAGCTCTGCGGTATCGTAATCGATGGTCTGGTTCACCGTGGCCATGACGCCCATGCCCATGAGCTTGATGATCATGTCGTTGGCCTTGATGCCCATGCGCTTGGCCAGTTCGGCCAGCACGATGGTGTCATCCACCTTGATGCGTCGCTTGATGGCCTTGGGTACGGTAATCTGGGTCTTCTGGCCCACGGGCTGCTGCTTGTGCCTGCCGCCCTTACGGCCTTTGCGGCCCCGGCCTTCGGAGTACAGGGCGTTGCCCTCTACCACGGTCTTCTTACGACCCTTCTTGCGAGAGCCAAAGGCGTCTCCGCCGGTCTCGTTACCACGCCCGCGACGGCCCTTCTTGCCGCGTGAATCACCGGCCATCTCGCCACCCGTGGGGGGCATCTGGGGCTCATGGGTTCGCTCGTTGCGATCGTGGGTGTTGTTATGGGGCGTCGACGGTCGGGAGTAACCGTTACCACGATGGGTTGACGCCTCTTTGTCCCGGAGGAACGCGGGCTTGGTCCCGGGCTCGGGGAGTTTGATAATCTTGGCAGCCGTGAACTTCTTCACTTTCTTGCGTTTCTTCTTGGGCTCATCTTTATCAGCCGCAGAAGCATCCGCCTCATCAGGTTGTCCCGTCTTACCGCCTTCTCCGGCTTCAGCTGCCGGAGCCACATCTTTTTCAGCGGCCTTTTCAGCCACCGGTGCCGCCTCTTGGGCGGGTTCGGCTTTCATTTCTGTGACACTCTCCTCTTCGTTCTTGGCCTCGACAACGGGTGCTTCCGGCGTCTCGGCAACGGGAGCTGGCGTCACGCTTGCGGGCTCAGGGGCGACCTCGGGGGCTGCGGGCTCTTCCTGGGAAGGCGTCTCAACCTCGGGGCGCTTGATGATGCGGGCCGGCTCACTTTTCTTGGCTTTCTTGGGTTTCACGGGCTCGGTGGCCGCCTTGGCCTCGGCCTCGGCTGCTTCGTCCTCTGCCTCGACCACAGGCGTCTCCGCCTTTACCACCTCTTCAACAGGGGGAGTGGTCTCGGAGGCGGCTTCGTCAGCGGTTTCCGGCTGAGGAGGCTTCACCTCGGGGCGCACCACCTCTTTTTCCGCCACGGCGGCGGGCTCCACGTCGGAGGCGCTTTCTGCCTCGGCGTGTTCTGCATCGTTACTGCGCTTGCGTCGCCTGATGACGGTCTTTCGAACGCGCTTGTCCCGAGTCTCCGGATCTTTATCGCCAAAGAGGTTCTTTCGGATCAACTCAACGGTATCATCCTCAAGAGAACTCATATGACTTCCAACCTCAATGCCCATGGCCTCAATCTTGTTGAGCAACGCACGGTTGGTCATATTCAGGCTTTTGGCAAGTTCATAAACTCTGATTTTTGCCATTCACTCCCCCTAATATATTCTGCAATATATTCTGCAACAACTCCCTGTTCACACGGCTTACCGAAAAACCAATCCTTGTGTGACGCCCGCCCGGGTTTTAAGGCTTACGCGTCGAGATTCGGCTCGGGGTCTGATTCCTGCTCCGGGCTATCGCCCTCCTTGTCGGCCTCATCGGCGTCCAGGGGTTCCGGCTCGGGTTCTGCTTCCTGCTCCGCGCTCTCGTCTGCACCGTCGGCCTCTTCGGCCACCGGCGTATCAAGCTCGGATTCCTCCGACATCTCGTCTTCGGGGATGTCGCTCGCAGCGGCGTCGTCTGCCGCTGACTCATCATCTTCTTCGCTTCCCGTCGCCGCAGGCTCCGGGTTTCGGGCTGATTCAAGGACCAGGGTTGCCCGCTCCTCGTCAAAGCCGTCGATGTCGAGAAGATCGCTCATGGAGGCTTCCGCCACATCATCGACGGTGTAGTACCCGCTGGAATGAAGGGCCTCGGCCTGGGCTGCACCGACACCGGGAATGCTCATGAGGTTGTTGAACTCATCCTTGAGCGACCGGCTGTGCTCTTCTTCGCTAACCACATCCAGCTGCCATCCAGTCAGAATGGATGCGAGCCGGACGTTCTGCCCTTTCTTTCCGATGGCCACGGAGAGGTAGTCCACAGGGACGATGACCTCCATGGTCATGGTGTCTTCATCGATGATCACCTTGGCGATCTCCGCAGGTGCCAGGGCGTTGCAAACATAACGGGCGGCATCTGGGTGCCAGGGGATGATATCGATCTTCTCCCCTTTGAGTTCCTGGACCACGTTCTGGACGCGGCTTCCCCGCATGCCCACACAGGCGCCCACGGGATCGATGTCCGAATCGATGGAGCTGACGGCGATCTTGGCACGCACGCCGGACTCCCGGGCAGCACCGTTGATCTTGACCACCCCTTCCATGATTTCGGGGACCTCGGTCTTGAACAGGGCAATGAGAAACTCCGAGCTGGCCCGGGTCAGGATGACCTGGGGACCACGGGATTCCAGGAGGATATCTTTGATGAGGGCACGGACCCGATCGCCTCGGCGGAAGGTCTCCCGGGGGATCTGCTCCCGCACGGGAAGCACGGCCTCGGTGTTGCCGAGGTTGACGATGAGGTCCCCCCGGTCCACACGCTGGACAATGCCGTTGATGATCTCTCCCTTGCGGTCGATGAAGCTTTCATAGATGGCTTCGCGCTCGGCATCCTTCATCTTCTGGATGATGACCTGCTTGGCAGACTGGGCGGCAATACGACCGAAGGTGGAGGTGTCGACCTTCAGGCCGAGGCTGTCCCCCATCTCGCAATCCCGATCCAGCTTTCGCCCCTCTTCGATGGTGATCTCCACGTCGGGATCCACCACCTCATCGACGACTTCCTTGAACTGGAAGACCTCGATCTCACCGGATTCTTCGTTATATTGAACCTCAATGTCGGCATTTTTGCCCAGTTTTTTCCGGGCTGCAGACGCAAGGGCTTCTTCCATTGTCTTGATCAGCACATGAAAATCGATACCCTTGTCTTTGCTGACCTGCTCAACAACTCGTTTGATCTCTGAAATTTGCATCAGCTCTCTCCAATATTTCCGACAAGTCTGGCACGTTTGATGTTCTCAAGGGCAATCTCGTGCGTTGTTCCATCCACGTCCATGCACACCATCTCACCCGGGGCCTGCCCGAGGAGTGTGCCTTTGAAACGGCTTCTCCCTTCAATGGGGGAATGGGTCGTGATGACAGCCATGCTCCCTTTGAAGCGATCGAAATCCGCTGGTTTGGAAATGGGTCGGTCAAGGCCCGGTGAGGAAACCTCCAGACGGTATTCACCGCGGATGTCCAGGGAGACGTCCATGAGGTCGCCCAACTGGCGGCTCACATTGGTGCAGTCGCCCAGGCTCACCCCGCCCTCTTTATCTATATAAAGGCGTAGAATCGTCTGGCCGAACTCGGTCACGGTCTCCATGTGAACAAGCTCCAGCCCTTCGCCCTCGCACAGGTCATCGGCAAGGCGCCGCGCCTCGGCGAGGTGCCGTCCGGTGATAGCCGATTGCGATCGGCCCTCTTTTTTTCGATTTTTCTGTTTCTTGGAGCTGGTACCCATACCGTTTATCCGTTCAACCCACTGTAACACAGCGCAGTAAAAAACAAAAAACGGGCGTTTTGCCCGTTCCCGAATGCAACAGACCTTCATGTCACGGCATCGCCCGAGTGAGCAGACACCACTGCCGAATGGCCTCAAGGAACGGGGCTCACCCAGCAAAAAGCCCCGAAAATGGGACTGTTTCAAGGGGCGCACGGGTGGTAAATACGACAGGGCCAAACCCTTCGACGCCAGTTACCGGCGGGTTTTACCCCCCCGGAGCAAGCGTTGCGCGCAGCTCCCTCAAATTTCCAGCCTATTCTAATAAGATAAAAAAAGTGTATTGTCAATATATTAATCAAGGAGGCCGCGCCCGAGGCCTTGTGCCGCCTAAACCATGGCCCGAATCAGCCGCAATTCGTCCACAATCCCCTTGAGAAAATCCTGGGTGGATGTCGGGGCGGCATCTTTTTCCTTCCCCTTGCCCCCGAGCATTTTTTTGGCGCCTTCGATGGTATAGCGCTCATCGTGGAGCAGGCGCTTGATCTCAAGGATTGTGTCGATGTCTTTCCTGCGGTACATGCGCTGCCCCGACTCCGTGCGTTTGGGACGGATGGCGGAAAACTCGCCTTCCCAAAAGCGCAGGACATGGGACTCCAGCCCCGTCAGGCTGCTCACTTCGCTGATTTTGAAATACTTTTTCTGAGGAACAATACCCATTTTATCCTCCCCGCCTTGCGTGTCCTGGTAACCGGACCGTCACCGCGTCCAGCCCGCGCCAACCTCCTTTTCGGCACTCCAACCACGTTTGCGTCGCGCCCCGGCCCAAGGCCGGGGCGCCTCAAAAAAAAGGGGCGCCAAAGACGCCCCTTTCCTGCCCGATCACAGCGTTCCTGTGTTGTCGGTGCCTTAAATGGAATCAGGGAAGGACAGCATCGAAACGCTTTAACAGCATCTCCATGATCCGGGTGTGAATCTTATTGACCGCCTTGTCGTTGAGGGTCTTGTCCGCAGATCGGTAAACCACCCTGAAGGTAAGGCTCTGCTTGCCTTCGGGAATGTTCTCCCCGGCGTACCGATCCAGAAGCCACGCACGCTCAATGAGGGGCTGCTTCTCATCCAGGATGGAAGCCACCGCATCACCAGAGCGGACGGACGCCTCGCAGATCATGGTCACGTCCCGCGTCACGGAAGGAAATTTCGGAATGGCCGTGGCCTGACGATCTCCGGAGATACGCTCCGCAAGGGGCGCCATGGCCAGTTCAAAAACAAAGACATCCTGTTTGAGCTCAAAGCTCTTCAGCACATCGCCGTGGACCTTGCCAGCAAGACCGATCACCTCATCGTCCAGCAGAATCTCAGCCGTGTACCCCTGACGGGTATAGCTGCAATCATCCGCCGCCATGGGCCGGAAGGCAACCCCGGAAACATGCAGGGCCTCAAAAAAGCCTTCGAGGGCACCCTTGAGGTCGAAGAAGTCGCACGACTCTTCCTTGCCGAACCAGGAGGCAGACCGACGGTCACCGGTGACAAGACCGGCAAGCATTTCCGGCTCCTGGGGAAGGGTTTCACCTTCTCCTGCGATGAAGGTAGCCCCCACCTCGAAAAGCCGCAAGCTGCGCTCCTGAACGCTGATGTTTCGAGCGGCAGAAGAGAGAAGTCCGGGCACAAGGGAGGTTCGCATCACCTTCTGCTCTTCGGAAATGGGATTGAGGATGGTCACCAGGCGCCTGCGGGGGTCTGCCTCTGCAAGGCGCAACCTGTCCACGGCGTCTTCCCGGATAAAGCTGTAGTTGACGGCCTCGTTGAAGCCGAGCCCCACAAAGGCGCCGCGTACTGCCTGACGCGCCTCAAAAGCGGGAGGGTAACTCTCCTTGGCAGCCACGACCTTGGCGTAGGAGGTCTCGATATTGTTGTACCCCCAAAGCCGGGCTATCTCCTCGGAGATGTCCTCGGGCCGTTCCACGTCCACACGGAAGGAGGGGGGAACCACCTCCAGGGTGTTGGCGTCTGAAACGGTGACGGTAAATTCGACGCGGGCAAGGTATCCTGCCATCTCATCGGCCGACAGAGACGTTCCGAGGCGCCTGTTCAGGGCGTTCACGTCCACGGTGATGGTCCGGGGCGCATAGGGCACGGGGTTTTCGTCAATGAGGCCTTCCACCAGGCGCCCGTTGCCGAGCTCTGCCATAAGGGCCGTGGCCCGATCCAGGGCATACACAACGCCCTCGGGGTCGGTACCGCGCTCGAAGCGATGGGACGCATCGGAATGGATCCCCGTAAGCTTGGAGGTCTTTCGGACGGAGGTGGGATTGAAGCAGGCGCTCTCCAGGAGTACGCGGGTGGTCCCCTCCTCGATCTCGGAGTTCACGCCCCCCATGACCCCGCCGATGGCAACGGATTTCTCGCCGTCACAAATCATCAGCATCTCGGCGTTGAGCTTGTGCTCTTTTTCATCCAGGGTGGTAAAGGCCTCCCCTTCTGCTGCGCGCTTCACCACGATGCGGTTCTCGGCAAGGCGGTCAAAATCAAAGGCGTGCAGGGGCTGACCGGTCTCCATCATCACGAAGTTGGTGATATCCACGATGTTATTGATGGGCGTCAGGCCCACGGAGAGAAGTCGCCGCTGGAGCCAGGCCGGAGACGGCCCCACCTTGACATCAAAGACCAGACGGGCGGCATACCGCCAGCACAGATCCGCGTCTTCGATGGTCACCGAGGTGTGATCACCGATGGTACCCAGGGATGCGTCGGCCTCGGGAAGGGACACTGCCGGACGGGTAAGCGCCACGGGAGGTTCCTGGAGAGAACCGGCTTCACGGGCCACACCCAGCACGCTGAGGCAATCGGGACGGTTGGGAGTCAGGTCAATCTCCACCATGGAGTCGAACAGGTCCAGGGCTTCTTTAAGGGGCGTACCGGGCACAAGGTCGGTACCGAGCTCCATGAGACCGGAGGCATCGGTGTCCAGCTGAAGCTCCCGCGCGCTGCAGAGCATGCCGCCGGACTTCTCACCGCGGATTTTCCCCTTCTTGATCTTCACACCCCCGGGCAGAACCGCGCCGGGAAGGGCGCAGGGCACCACAAGGCCTTCGGCTGCATTGGGCGCACCGCAGACGATGCCCACGGGCTCGTCGGCACCCACGTCCACCTGGCAGAGCCGGAGCTTATCGGCGTTGGGATGGGGTTTTGCCTCGACAATCCGGGCCACGACCACGCCGTCAAGGGAGTCATACAGAGGGGTTACGGAGTCCACCTCCAGGCCGGCCATGGTGAGCCCGTCTGTGAGGCCTTCGAGACCCATCTCCAGGGGTATGTATTCTTTTAACCAGCTTAGACTGAATTTCATCTTAGAATTGCCTCAGGAACCTGATGTCGTTTTCAAAATACTTCCGAATATCATCCACGCCGTATTTGAGCATGGTGATACGCTCGATGCCCATACCGAAGGCGAAGCCGCTCACCTTGTCGGTGTCGTAGCCCACGTTCTCCAGAACAGCGGGGTGCACCATGCCGGAGCCGAGGATCTCAAGCCAGCCGGTATGGGAACAGACTCGGCAGCCCTTGCCCCGGCAGATCACGCACTTGATATCCACCTCGGCGCTGGGCTCGGTGAAGGGGAAAAAGCTGGGACGGAACCGAAGGGAGATGCCGGGATCGAACATCTGATGGATAAAGGAGGTAAGAACGCCCTTCAAATCCCCGAAGGAGACGTCTTTGTCCACATAGAGGCCTTCCACCTGGTGGAACATGGCCGTATGGGTCAAATCGGAGTCACACCGGTACACCTTGCCCGGAGCGATGATCCTGACGGGAGGCTCGCTCTTTTCCATGACGCGGGGCTGAGTCGGGGAGGTGTGGGTCCTGAGCACGGTTTCGGGCGAAATATAAAAGGTATCCTGCATATCCCGGGCGGGATGGTGCTTGGGAATGTTGAGGGCTTCAAAGTTGTAGTAGTCGCTCTCGACCTCGGGCCCCTCCACCACGGAAAACCCGAGACGGGTAAAAATCTCACAAATTTCCGTAGCAATGCGGGTGATGGGATGAAAGGAGCCGACCTCGGCACGGCGCCCGGGAAGGGTGACATCAATCCCCGGGTCAGACGCCTCGGCCTCGGCCGCAAGGACGCTCAGGCGCTCTGCAACGGCATTTTCGAGCCCGCGCTTCATCTCGTTGGCCCGCTTGCCCGCCAGGGGACGCTCCTCCGCAGGGAGGGCGGAGATATTTTTAAGGTACTGAGTCACAAAACCCTTTCGACCCAAATACTGGGTGGAAAGGGTTTTCACGCTTTTCTCATCGGAGGCCGCCTCAATGTCGGAAAGGGCCTCACTGTAGATCTGTTCGATATTAGTTTCCACGGTCGCGCTACGTATCCAGTTTGGATGGCCTCAACCTTCAAGAGGGTCGGGACCTGTTAAAAAAACGAGGCAAGGCAGCGTGCTTTGATGAAAGCGAGGCCGCCTTACCCCGAAAAAGGCCCATCCGAAAGAGCGGGTCGACATGCGTGGCACCAAGGCCGTCAATGCACGACCCGACTGTGGCAGGGAATCGATCTCCTTAAAGCTGCTGGGACGCTCGCTCTGCAATCACGGAAAACGCTGCAGGGTCGGAAACGGCCAGTTCAGCCAGGACTTTACGGTCCAGATCGATGTTGGCCAGCTTCAGGCCATGGATAAACTTGCTGTAGGAGAGACCGTTCATACGCGCGCCGGCGTTGATACGGGCGATCCAGAGTCTACGGAACTCGCGTTTTTTCTGCTTGCGGTCGCGGTAGGCGTACATCAACGCCTTGTCTACGGAGTCGGCCGCGGTGCGAAACAGTTTGCTGCGACCGCCACGAAAGCCTTTGGCCAGCTTAAGAACCTTATTTCGACGCTGCCTCGCTTTAGTTCCTCTTTTAATTCTCATTGTCTTTCTATCTCCTTCGTTACATCACGGCCTGACCGTTTACCTACAGTGGCCCGTGATGTCCGCCGTTTTTTTCGGCGATGCGGTTGCACCTGAATCTTAAACGTCCAGCAACGGTTCAAAATCTCATTTTCGATTCCGTTGATCGGCCCGCTTGAACCTGATGACCTCCGGATCCCGTACGGCACGGCCGTTAAGGGGCTGGGGTTCCAGGCGGGGACAATCGCCTCTGCTTCAAGGAAGGCTACCCGTTGGGGAGCATTCTCCTGACAGCTTTAACGTTGGTTGCATCAAGAACCTGTGCAAGCCTCAGAGACCGCTTGCGCTTGGTGGTCTTCTTGGTGAGGATGTGGCTTGAGTTGGACTTGTTGAACTTGTATTTGCCGGAACCGGTCTTCTTGAAGCGCTTTGCAGCTGCTCTGTTGGTCTTGATCTTGGGCATGGTGTAAAACCTCTTTCACATTTAAGGTGGCGCAGACATCTGCCGCCCGAAGGCCGAAAAACCACAGGCGAACCGAACGTGTACGGTACCGCCTGCGCCGAATGTCATCACGTTGACGCCCCGAACCGGGAAACGGGGACCCCGGAGTCGAAGGCATTATGATGACCCCGCAAAAAGCCGCAAGTCACCGGCCAGGTCTCCGGCATACCGGAAGACCACGGAGGGTGACCTTTGTGCTTTGCGAAGGCATCTTACTTGGGAGCGAGGATGATGAACATGGTACGCCCTTCAAACTTGGGCATCTGCTCTACCGTCGCGACGTCTGCAGTCTCTTCGGCGACACGGGCAAGCAACTCGCGTCCCAGGGCGGAGAGGGTAATTTCACGCCCGCGGAACATGCAGGTTACCTTGACCTTGTTCTTCTTGCCGATAAACTTTTTGATGTGACCGACCTTGGTCTGCAGGTCATGGTCACCTGTCTTGGGCCGGACCTTGATCTCCTTCATCTGGAAGGAGCTCTGCTTCTTCTTGGCCTCCTGCCGCTTCTTGGTCTCTTCGTACTTGAAACGACCAAAATCCATAATCTTGCAAACAGGAGGATTCGAGTTCGGTGCCACCTCAACAAGATCGAGTCCGCCTTCAGCGGCTGTGTTCAATGCCTTCTGAATGGGAAGCACGCCAAGCTGGGTTCCGTCGGAACCGATAACGCGTACTTCTCTTGCTCTGATCTTGTTGTTGACGTTGATTTTGCTGCGGTTAGCTATGTTCTCCTCCTCGTGGTCTACTGTTTCAAGCTATCATTCCGCAATCACAGTCTATTTTGCGGATAATGTATCATCAACAAACGTTCTATTTATAGAAGATTTGGCACAAATGCAAGAAAAAAGTTACTTTTTCCGGGTTGTTAATCCCTGAAACCACAGGGAACAACAGCGGAACGTGACACAGCCTGTCAGGTCTACACTCCAGGAAGCTGTCCTTCCAGTACCCGTTGTCCGGGTTGGCAAAAAACGCCTTGAACAAGAACTTGTTCCGAAGGACGCGCCCCCGGACCTCGACCCCGGACTGGGCGTACAGGGGCCCCACACTGGAAAGGTCACAGGACGCCCCGCCCCCCATGGCGTCTTCATAGGCCCATACCACACGGGAGACCCCGCTGAGCAGAATCGCCCCAAAGCACATCAGGCAAGGCTCCATGTGTGCAGTACAGCGTGGCCTTGGCCCCCTGGGCAAGCCCCCCGGATTCCAGAAGACTCCTCAGGGCCGTCACCTCGGCGTGGTCCAGCTCATTGCCGGGCCCTGCGGCCGTGCCGCTTCGTCGCCCCGTGGCCACCACACGCCCCCCTGACACAACCACGCACCCTACGGGGAAATCCCCTCCCTCAAGGGCCTTTCGGGCCTCACCAAGGGCGACCTCCATCCAACGGATATCGTCTTCAGACACACTCACACTCCCAATTTAATTTTTTTGCCTCCGGCGACCCTGCCAGGGGCCAAACATTTAAAACGTTTGTCAAAAAGGTTTTGTTTTTTGAAGCGAGTGCCCTAACCGGTCACAGTCCCTCATATTTTTTCATTTATCAAGGCATTTACCGCAACGTTTTTTGCGGAGCTTTTTTTCAAAAAAGCGACCCGCCGGAGGCATAAGCTGAATAGTTACCACAATAAACCATCACTCCAGCCTGCAGATGGTGGTATCGCAGGGACAGCTGTCATCCACCTCGCAGGCATGGAGAAGCCGAAGGGCCATCTCCCTGCGCCGCTCCGGCACCGGCGCCATGGGCGCCTCCGAAGCCAGGGCCTCAAGCTCGCCCGCCCGGCCGGGGATCGCATCGAATCCGCTCCCCTTCACCTTCCCAGTGACGGCGTCCAGCACATCGGCGTCCTCGCCGTTGGTCACCACCACCACAGGAATCTCATGGGGAGCCAGCACCAGGCACAGAGCCTGGCCCGAGCGGTGGCGGGTGACAATGGAACCTGGCCGGTAGCGGACCACCATGGCCGCGACCCCACCCGACGAGACGATAAAATCCACAGGAAACCGGGCCTTCTTCTCCCCGGCCCCCACCTCCACAACCCGGGACGCATCAATTTCACCCGGGGCAAACCCGCACACATCCATAAGATGCCGGGCAATTTTCTGGCGATACCGCTCGTCATGGGTATCCGTCAATGTTTTGCCCGTCAGGCAGTCCGTCAGCGTCCCCAGAATCAGGTGATGACCTTCGCTCATATGCGCCTCCTCGACCATCAAATCCCTTTGACCATCTTTCAGCTTAACCGATTCAGCAGGGCGAAACAAGAATTGCCGCGCCTCCCCCCGGGGCAAACACATTCAGGCATTGCCTCCGGCGGCCCTGCCGGGGTCCAAACTTTTGAAACGTTTGACAAACAGGTTTTGTTTTTTTGCGGGCTGCACCCTGCAAGGCATAGCCCCTCTTCATTTTTTAATTACCGGAACGTTTTTGCGGAGCTTTTTTCAAAAAGCGACCCGCCGGAGGCCCCCCTCGGACAAAAGCCCTGCCAAAGGCGTCCACACTGCGGCTTTCAGGGCTTCACCTTGTATTTACCCCTCAACCTGTTATATAAAGGTTATTTTATTTTGCCATGGTGCGCCATGGCCGCTCGCATCCAGTGCAAAGGGGGCACCACATGCAAGCCCCGACCAGCCGCTCGTTTCCGGCGCATTGCACGCCACCCGAGATGGTTCTGAAAAGAGGGACAAGGCCATCATGACATCACGTGAAGAGTTCGAAAAAAGGGAGGAGAGCTTTCTCTCCCCCTACGGGCTGCCCAGCTCGGCGGATCAGAGCGGCGCGGAAGAGGCCTGCCCCATCCGGAGCGACTTTCAACGCGACCGGGAGCGCATCGTCTACTGCAACGCCTTCAGACGCCTGAAACACAAAACCCAGGTCTTTCTCTCCCCGCTGGGGGAACACTACCGCACGCGCCTCACCCACACCCTTGAAGTGGCCCAGATTGCACGGGCCGTGGCCCGCGCCATGCGTCTCAACGAAGACCTCACCGAGGCCATCGCCCTGGGCCACGACCTCGGCCACACTCCCTTCGGCCACAGCGGAGAGACGGTCCTGAAGGAGATCTACTCAGGCAACTTCTCCCATCCCATCCAGAGCCTTCGGGTCATCGACATCCTGGAAAAAAACGGGGCGGGGCTCAACCTTACCCTGGAAGTGCGCGACGGCATCCTTAAGCACTCCAAGGGATACGGCACCATCATCCCGGAGTCCAAACGGGAAAAGGCCTGCACCGCAGAAGGCCAGGTGGTCCGCGTGGCCGATATCATGGCCTACCTGAACCACGACCTGGACGACGCCATCCGAAGCGGGGTCATCTGCAAAGAGCAGATCCCCGAACGATGTGTCCGGGTCCTCGGCAGCAACCACCCGGAGCGGGCCACCACCATGGTCCGGGACCTCATCTACGCCTCCCACCCGGAAAACGGAGAGCTGAAGCTCCAGATCACCGACGAGGTGCACCGGGCCATGGACGAGCTGCGCAATTTCCTCTACCACAACGTCTACCGGTCTCCGCAGGTCCACAACGAGTTCGTCAAATCCAAAAAGATCCTGAGGGAGCTCTACACCTTTTTTCTCCAGGACACCAACGAGACCATCTTCTCACACGAGCTGGCCGCCCTGGAAATGCCGAACCACAACACGATCCGCTCCAAAGAACGCTCCGTCTGCGACTTCATCGCCAGCATTACCGACCGATACGCCCTGGAACTTTACGAGCGCCACTTTTTTCCGTCGTCGCTGGTATAAACCACAATGGGCCCGCACAGCCAGCCGAGGCCCCATACACGAGACACAAGGCAAAGACACCATCAAACAAAGCGCCCCCTGATCAAAATTGACAACCCCGAATGGGCCCACCGGATCAAGCACCTTTTCGATAAAATGGATCGCAGCTATGCTGCGGCCGCATCGACAAGCGGGTTCACCTGCGCAGGCTGCGAGGACAACTGCTGCCTCTCCCTGTTTTATCACCACACCCTCATGGAACTCTTCTACCTGAAAGAGGGCCTTGCCACCCTGCCGGAAGAGACCCTTGCCACCGTCACTTTCCGGGCCCAGGAAGCCGCACCCCTGCTCCACCAGCGAGCCAACGGCGAACGGGATGAAAAGGTCCCCTGCCCCCTCATGGAAGAGGGACAGTGCATCCTCTACGAACATCGCCCCATGGTATGCCGGCTCCACGGCGTCGCCCACATCCTTGAACGGCCCGACGGCACCGTCATCGACGGCCCCGGATGCGCCCGGTACGAACAGGCCGACACCCAAAGCCTGCCCCTGAACCGCACCCCCCTTTACCGGGAGATGGCCATCCTTGAAAAAGAACTGAGGGAAGAGACCGGCTTTGCCGACCGACTGAGACTCACCATCGCCGAGATGATCCTGCTTTAATTAAAAAAAAGGCGACCCGCCGGAGACCATAAGCCCATGAAACACCTTGATACCCCCACCCTGGACGGCCTTGAAGGCCGCATCAAAGAGGGCGAAACCTTCCGGTTCCGCTGCCACGCAGGCCTTGAATGCTTCAACCGCTGCTGCCGCAACCTCAATCTTTTCCTGAGTCCCTACGATGTGCTGCGCCTCAAGCAGGGCCTGAACATCACGGCCGGAGAATTCATCGACCAATACACCGATGCCGTACTCAGAGAAGGAAAGGCCCTCCCCGAGCTCCTGCTCCGCATGAACGACAACGACGAAGCCACCTGCGTCTTTCTCTCCGAGGCCGGCTGCACAGCCTATGAATTCCGCCCGGACACCTGCCGCACCTTCCCCTGCGAACACGGAGTCTACTACAACGCAGAGGGCACAAGAGAGCGTGTCCTCTTCCTTCGCCCCCCCTCTTTTTGTCGTGGCATCGACGAAGAGCAGGAGCTGACTCCGGAGGCGTGGCAAAAAGACCAGAACGCCGAAAAACACAACGCCATGAACGAACTCTGGGGAGAGGTGGAAACCCTGCTCTCGGGCAACCCCTGGGGCGCAGAAGGCCCCAAGGGCCAGCGCGCCAAAATGGCCTTCATGGCCGCCTACAACGTGGATGATTTCAGGGAATTTATCTTTGGAAGCTCGCTTCTGAAACGCTGCAAAATCAAAAACGATCTCAAGATGAAACTGAGAAGGGATGACGTGGCCGTCATGAAATTCGGCTTCGAATGGATCCGGGTTTTTCTCCTGGGCATGCCGTCAAAAATGATCCACATGAAATAAAAGCAGGTGCCTCCGGCGGCCCTGCCGGGGGCTAAACCTTTAAAAAGTTTAATAAATAGGCCACAAACAACAGTCACATGAATACCGTTATAAATGCGGATGTGATTTGACCCGAGGAACGAGGGGCAAATCACATCCGCTATCTGCTTTCAAGGTGGCACACCTTGCCGCCGGAGGCTTGCATTACAGCTTTTCCACACCTTCCGGCATCTCCCACACCCGATCTCCACCCAGGACATACCCGCCGTCGAGGCGAATGACGAACCCGTCATAAAAAGGGGCGTCAAACGCAATTAGCCGCCTTACCACATCGTCCGGCGTGCCGGTGCGGCCCAGGAGGGTATGGTCCACCAGGCCCTTTTTGACCTTGTCCGGGTGCATGCCCCAAGCCTGCCGTTACTTAATTGCCGTGACGGGTGTCCATAACCCCCAGCATCAGCTCATTAACCCGGACATTGGGTGCGCCAAGCCGAGCCCAGGTTTCGGTGAGCAGGGAGATACCACGGTTCAGGGCGGAATACCCCTCGTTAAACAGGTAGCTGGCAGGACCGCTTCGCCCCACCACCCCCGCAATGGACGTAAGGTTCACAACGCATCCGTCAGGAGCTTGTTTCAGGTAAGGCAAAGCCGATTCAAACACCCAGCGCTTGGCCGTGAGGGTGGTTGCCACCTCCAGCTCCCACTGGTTCTTTGTGTAGGTGCCGTGGACCACGGGCATGCCGCCCCGCTCGATGTTGTTGATGAGGATATCCAGTCGCCCGAAGCGATCAATTACGCGCTTGATAAGCCCCGGCACCGCCTCGGTGTCGGTTAAGTCCACGCGAACGATCTCATGGTCGCACCCCACCTCGGCAAAGGCAGCCTCCATGGCCGGAAGGCTCTCCTCCCAGTCGTGCCAGGTCAACACCGTCCGAATCCCGCGGCGGGCCAAAGAGAGCCCGATCTCCCGGCCGATGCCCTTCACCGCCCCCAACACCAACGCCACACGTTCGTCAGTCATCTTTCAAATCCCCTTTCAGTCAGCCCAAAGCGTGCCTCCGGCGGCGAGAGGCGAGCCACCTCGAAAACACATAGTGTCGTTCGTCCTCGTTCCTCGGGCCAAAGCGCAAGGGCCTTCGACTCGGGCTTCGCCCGACATAAACGCCGATGGTTTATGCGGGCTGGCTCACAAGCTTCGACGTAACAGGATACGTTGTTGCTACGTGTCCATTTTGGATCTAACCGCACTGCTTCCGGCGGCCCTTCCGGAGGCCACCCCCCTTAAAAAGGCTGACAAACAGATCTTAAACCATCATGCCACGGCTCCACCGTAACAGTTCAGGCGCGATCCCTTTAGAAGCATTTTTGCGGAGTTTTTTTCAAACAAGCGTCCCTAAATGCCCTTCATCTGCTTTGCAGAAAAATAAAATAGGCATCTCCTGGAAACAAGCGGTTGCCATATGTCACACTCCACGCGAATGCCTCGAAAACGCCTGGACGCACGCAACACACTTCCATGCGTTCGCCATAGGGTTTCCAGGTGCCCCCACCTGGCCGCCGGGAGGCAGGCTTTTTATCACCCACGTTGGCCTGTCCGCACTTTACATCACGACGCCCGTCGGGTGCCGAAGAGGCGCTCCCGGATCCAGCCCATGGCCTCACCGAGGAGGGCTTCGTCGTCGTCGAGGACGGCCTGTTTGCGTTCTGCATCCAGGGAGATGGTCCCGTCGGCCACCTGGCCTCGGAACCCGTCGAGATCATAACAGGCGAGTTCGAAGGCCTTGCGGTCATCTCCTTCCAGTCGGCCGGGCATGTGCTGCTGCTTGAGGCTGATAAGCTCCATCATTCGGTCGTTGTGCTCGTTGTAGGCCACAAGGCCCTGGCTTTCCATCCAGCGCCTCGTGTCTACATCGCCGATGAAGCCCTCGCAGATGGGGTCTTCGATGACGGCAAAGTATTCGGTGATCGAACCGTCTTCCCGGGAGCGGGCCAGGGCTCGGGCCAGGGGAAAGAAGCGACAGGAGGCCGGGCGGTCGTCATACACGGCGCAGCCTTTGTCGGTCACAAAGGGACAGGCGTTGTGTTCCCTGGTGGATGTTTTAAAAGAGACCACGGGGAGGCCGGTGCTATCCCCTGTGTATATAAAGGTATAGGTATCGAGGAACTCGCGGGTGGACATCTTGAGGGCCCGGCTCAGCCGGAGGATGTCGTACGGGTAGAGAAACTGGTTGAGATCGCAGCAGCACTGGTTGAAACACCCTTTCTGGGCGCCGCATGCAAAGGTAAAGGATTCGTCGATTCCAATAAACTGTGGTTCACCGCTCATAACACCTCCGTCCGGGGCCATGCCCCCCAAAACATATTGTGCCGGGACCGGCCCCGCCCCATTGGGTATGGCGGCACCGCATCCCGACTGTATTTCTTGAGCCTTGTGCCGGAAAGCCCCCCCTCCCGGCCCCGGTGCGGCATCGCTCCGGAGGCACCATGGTCCCCCAGCCCGGTACCAATGTCAAGACCGCCTGAGGGGTGGCCCGGCACTGAACGTCAATTCACTGATGGAAACCTTCAAAATTATTGATTTACTAGAACATCGTTCACGCCGACTTATGATAAATTCCTTTTAACAACCCAAAATTTATTCCTTGAAAAGCACCATAAACCCCCGCATCTTAGAGATGTTACCTCACGCTCCGCCCCCCTCATCCCCGTGCAACGCTTTCCATTTAAAATCCGACAGATACCTATATCTGGTATGAACTACCACTCATTATAGAAGATGTGGAAATACCACGAAAAACACAGTAGATAGCTCTTTTTTCTGGGAATTTCAGCCTCTAAAAATGGTTGACAAGGGTCAGACCCGGTGATACTTTGCAGCTTAATTATTATCATGGGAAGTAACCCAAAACACTATCACCTATTAGAATAAAGCAATTTGAGAAGAACATTATATATCGGCGGAGAGGACGAACTCTGCGGATACATAATTTTTTTATTATCGTAGCCAAGAGGTGTAACACCTCAGGCAACAGTGTCAGTGGCGATACCTCCATTTTGGGAGTTTCGCCAAAAGTTAACGAGGCATTGAACAGGTGATCAATGCCCTATCAGGGAGGTATAGCAAATGCCAAGCTATGTAATCGCTGAAAAATGTGACGGTTGCAAAGGCGGGGAGAAGACAGCATGTATGTACATCTGCCCCAACGACTTGATGGTTCTGGACCCCACTGCCATGAAGGCCTACAACCAGGAGCCCGATCAGTGCTGGGAGTGCTTTTCCTGCGTTAAAATCTGCCCCTCACAGGCCATTGAAGTACGCGGCTACTCCGACTTCGTGCCCATGGGCTCCAGCATCATGCCCATGATGGGCACCGAGGACATCATGTGGACCTGTAAGTTCCGTAACGGTGTCGTCAAACGCTTCAAGTTCCCCATCCGAACCACCGCCGAAGGTTCCGCCAATGCCTACGAAGGCCTCAAAGGCAAAGACCTCAGCTCTGCCCTCCTCTCCACTGAGGAAGCGGACGGCAAGACCCTTGCACAGCCCCTTGAGCTTGCATAGGTCTTTTTGGTCACCACGAAGGTGTTTCTGATTACGATTCAAAAAATTTCTTTTTAGGAGGAAATGACAATGGCATTACCTAACAAGCCTTTGGGAGAACTGAAAGCTGTTCGCGACCCTGAAGTCGTCGAAATGGAAGTGGATATTCTGATTGTTGGCGGCGGCATGGCTGCCTGCGGTACGGCCTTTGAGGTCAAGAAGTGGGCCAGCGACGACACCAAGATCCTTCTCGTTGACAAGGCCGCCATGGAGCGTTCCGGTGCGGTTGCTCAGGGCCTCTCCGCCATCAACACCTACATCGGCGAGAACACCCCCGACGATTACACCCGCATGGT
Source organism: Desulfoluna sp. CYM3A (assembly GCF_056829965.1). Taxonomy (NCBI): domain Bacteria; kingdom Pseudomonadati; phylum Thermodesulfobacteriota; class Desulfobacteria; order Desulfobacterales; family Desulfolunaceae; genus Desulfoluna; species Desulfoluna sp. CYM3A. The sequence continues at coordinate 5,664,030 of NZ_CP186556.1, read as the reverse complement.
CCGTAACGACCTCATGGGTATCATCCGTGAAGACCTTTCCTTTGACGTAGGCCGCCACGTGGACGACTCCGTTCACCTCTTCGAAGAGTGGGGCCTCCCCATGTGGAAGAAGTCTGCCGACGGCAAGAGCATGGACGGCAAAAAGGGCCTCAAGATGGGCCTCCTTAAAGATGGCGCCACTCCTGTTCGTACCGGTAAGTGGCAGATCATGATCAACGGTGAATCCTACAAGCGTATCGTTGCCGAAGCAGCCAAAAAGGCCCTCGGTGAAGAGAACATCCTTGAGCGTGTTTTCATCGTCGAGCTTCTCAACGACAAAAACGATCCCAAGAAGATCGCCGGCGCCGTTGGTTTCTCCACCCGTGAAAACAAAGTCTACATCATCAAGTGCCAGACCATGATGTGTGCCTGCGGTGGCGCGGTTAACATCTACCAGCCCCGTTCCGTTGGTGAAGGTAAAGGTCTCGTGATGATCCGCATGGAGAACGCAGGTTCTACCTACACCATGTGTCTCCGTGCAGGTGCTGAGCTCTCCATGATGGAAAACCGTTTCACCCCCGCCCGTTTCAAAGACGGTTACGGCCCCGTGGGTGCTTGGTTCCTCCTCTTCAAGGCTCACCTTGAAAACGGTATCGGCGAAAACTACGCCGCCACCGACCGCTCCAAAGAAGAGCTGGCAAACTACGCTCCTTACGGCACCGCAGCCATCACTCCGACCTGTCTGCGTAACCACCTGATGCTCTTCGAGATGAAGGCCGGTCGTGGTCCCATCATCATGAAGACCACCAACGCCCTGCAGAAACTCGGCGAGACCATGGACAAGAAAGAGCTCAAGCACCTCGAGTCCGAAGCTTGGGAAGACTTCCTTGACATGACCTGCGGCCAGGCCAACCTCTGGTGCGCCACCAACACCGAGCCCGAGAAGAAAGACTCCGAGATCATGCCGACCGAACCGTACCTCCTCGGTTCACACTCCGGCTGCTGCGGTCTCTGGTGCTCCGGTCCCGATGAGGACTGGGTACCCGAGTCTTACAAGTGGGGCGTCGGCGACAAGGTCTACAACCGTATGACCACCGTTCCCGGCCTCTTCACCGCTGGCGACGGCGTTGGCTGCTCCGGTCACAAGTTCTCTTCCGGTTCTCACTACGAAGGTCGTGTGGCTGCCAAGGGCATGGTTCAGTACATCACTGACAACCCCTTCAAGCCTGAACTGGCCGAGACCAAAGAAGAGCTCGTCGACCTCGTATGGAAGCCCGTCCGTACTTACCTCGACAACAGCGAGTTCACCACTGCTCAGAACGTGAACCCCAACTACTGCAAGCCCGACGGCATGGCCCTTCGTCTCATGAAGGCCACCAACGAGTACGGCGGTGGTACGGCCACTTACTACCAGACCAGCTCCAAGGCCCTCGAAATCCTCATCGACGACCTGCTCAAGATGATGCACGAAGACTGCGAAAAACTCGCAGCCGGCGACCTGCACGAGCTGATGCGCTGCTGGGAAATCTTCCACCGTCTCTACACCGTAGAAGCTCACGTACGGCACATCCAGTTCCGTAAAGAGACCCGTTACCCCGGTTTCTACTACCAGGCAGACTTCCCCGGCCAGGATGATGAAGAGTGGTTCTGCTTCGTTAACTCTGCCTACGACAGGAAGTCCGACGAGTGGACCATGAAGAAAGAGCCTTACCACAGAATCATCCCCATGAAGTAATTCTAAGGGAAGCTGTGATGAAGTAGCTTAAATAAGCCTCCAGATGTCCCTTGCGATGTCTGGAGGCTTTTTTTAATGCCCCGCGCTCTTTCATGGGACTGAATTTATTTTTTTGTTGTAAACACTTTTTCCTTCGCCGAAATGTTGTGTCCAGATTTTTGCGGGCTTCAGCTCATACGCCGGAGCCCGACGGAATGTGGACACGCACACCAAGGTGACCAAGGAGAAGGTGAACAGCACCATCTTGTCCCCGGAGTCCACAAAAAAGAGTTGCGAATACGATGGTTTCGACAGTTTATAAACATTTATGCATGGAGGGATAGCATGACAATCGACAAAGCAGCCCCTGCTAGTGCAAGCATTTTGGTCGTTGGCGGTGGGATCAGCGGACTGACCACCACCCTCGAAGCCGCTGAAACCGGCCACGAGGTCATCCTGGTTGAAAAAAACGCCTACCTCGGCGGGCGTGTTCTCCAGTTGAACCAGTACTTCCCCAAACTCTGTCCTCCCACCTGCGGGCTTGAAATCAACTTCCGCCGGATCAAGGACAACCCTGCCATTCACGTGCAGACCATGACCGAAGTGGTGAAGGTCGAAGGGACCCCCGGCAACTACGAGGTGACCCTGAAAACCCGCCCCCGCTACGTCAACGACAACTGCACCGGCTGCGGCGCCTGCGCCGAAGCGTGTGAAGGTGAAATCGAAAACGAGCTCAACTTCGGGATGGATCGCACCAAGGCAGCCTACCTGCCCCACCCCATGGCCTTCCCCGCCAAGTACGTCATCAGCGAGTACATCAGCGCCGACGACAAGAAGAAGTGCGAAGAGGCCTGCAAGTACGGAGCCATTGATTTTTCCATGACCGAGACCACCACCACCGTGAAGGTGGCCTCCGTGGTCTGGGCCACCGGATGGAAGCCCTACGACGCCACCCGCATCGACAACCTGGGCTTCGGTCGCCACCAGAACATCATCACCAACATGATGCTGGAGCGCATGGCCTCCTCCACCGGCCCCACCGAAGGCAAGATCGTTCGTCCCTCGGACGATGCAGCCCCGAAATCCGTGGTTTTCGTGCAGTGCGCAGGCTCCAGGGATGAGAACCACCTGCCCTACTGCTCCTACATCTGCTGCATGGCCTCCCTCAAGCACGCCACGTACCTGCGCGAGCAGTACCCCGACTGCGAGGTCACCATCTACTACATCGACCTCCGCGCACCGGGCCAGCGCTACGAAAAATTCTACAACAAGCTCAAGGAAGACGAGAAGGTCTTCTTCGTCAAGGGCAAGGTGGCCGAAGTGGCTGAGGCCGACAACGGCTGCGTCACCGTGGTGGCTGAAAACGCCGTCACCGGCAAAAAAGTGCGCCAGACGGCCGACATGGTTGTCCTGGCCACGGGCATGGAGCCCAGCCTTGCAACAGACAAGCCCCAGGCGGATCTCACCTTCAACGACAACGGCTTCATCATCAACGATTATGACAAGGGCGGCATGTTCGGGTGCGGCTGTGCCAACAAGCCCGCTGACGTTGTCTCTTCCAACCAGAATGCTACAGGTATGGCCCTGAAAGCGATTCAAACCGTAGTAGGGAGGTAAATAACCATGGCAAAAAAATATGGTGTATATATCTGCACAGGTTGTGGAATCGGCGATGTCCTCAATATTGACGAGCTGGCGGGTGTGGCTGAGGACGAGGGCTACACCGTCAAGCGTCACGAATGCCTCTGCGGCAAAGAGGGCCTTGAGATGCTCAACGCCGACGTCAAAGACGGCGTCAACGCACTGTCCATCAACGCCTGCTCTCGCCGGGTCAACTACGACATCTTCAAGTGGGACGACTGCCTGGTAGACCGCGCCAGCATCCGCGAGCAGGTGGTCTGGAGCATGAGCCGCGAGAAGTACCCGGCCAAAGGCCCCGAAGACGACGATTACTTTGTGGACAACATCCAGCTGGCCGCCAACGACTACATGCGCATGAGCCTGGCACGTCTCGAAAAAATCGAGCAGCCCGAGCCCTTCAAGCTTGAGAACCAGAGCAACAAAATCCTGGTTATTGGCGGCGGCATCACCGGTATCAACGCGGCCATCGACGCAGCCAAAACCGGCGCCGACGTCACCATCGTGGAAAAAGAAGCCAAGCTGGGCGGCTGGGCAGCCAAGATGCGCAAGCAGATGCCCCAGTGCGAGCCCTACACGGAGCTCTTGCCTCCGGTCATCGGCGACACCCTCGCCAAGCTTGACGGCTTCTCCAACATCACCGTCAAGACCAGCACGGTGGTGGCCCGTATCGCCGGCCAGCCCGGTGACTTCACCGTGACCCTTAAAAAGCCCGGCGAGAAGATCCCCTTTGACGTGCCCTTCCCCCTTCCCGATGAGATGAAGGTGGACGAAGCCGGCAACGAGCTGGACGCCGAATCCCTGGCTGAAAAGTACAAAGAGTACAACGAAGGCCGTGAGGACATCCTCCACCTCGACCCCGAAGGTGAAAAATTCGGCGCCGTGATCCTGGCCGCCGGCTGGCGCCCCGCCGAGCTCACCGCCGAGGCTTACCCTCACCTCTCCATCGACGATCCGGACGTGATCACCAACGCCCAGTTTGAAGAGATGGCAGCCGCAGGCAAGCTGACTCGCCCCTCCGACGGCAAAGAGGCCAAAAACGTGGTCTTCATCCAGAGCCCTGGTGCCGGCAGCGACCGCGACTTCGAGTACGCCGGTTCCGTTACCAGCCTCGTGGCCCTGAAGCAGGCCAAGTACGTCCGCGAAGACTACGAAGACGGCAAGGCATACATCTTCTACCAGCACATGCGCACCCCCGGTCTCACCGAGGAGTTCTACAAGAGCATGCAGCAGGACAACGGGGTCTTCATGACCAAGGGCGACATCGCCTCCGTTACCAAAGAAGGCAAAGCCTTTACCGTTGAAGCCAACGGCACCCTTTTGGGCGACAGCCTCAAGGTGAAGGCCGACCTCGTGGTCGTTGCCGCCGGCATGGTCCCCGTCACCGTGGACGACGCCGTCATTAACCTGGCCTACCGCCAGGGTCCCGGCTTCCGCGACAACGACATCTTCGACGGGTACGCAGACTCCAACTTCATCTGCTTCCCCTACGAGACCCAGCGTACCGGCATCTACGCCGCCGGCGCCATCCGTCGGGCCCAGACCATGGAAGAGTCCATCGAAGACGCCTCCGGTGCGGCCCTCAAGGCCATCCAGTGCCTTGAGTCCGTCAACCGCGGCGTGGCCGTGCACCCCCGAAGCGGGGACATGACCTTCCCGGACTTCTTCTTCCAGCGCTGTACCCAGTGCAAGCGCTGCACCGAAGAGTGCCCCTTCGGCGCCCTTGACGACGACGAGCGCGGGACCCCGAAACCCAACCCCACGCGTTGCCGTCGCTGCGGTACCTGCATGGGTGCCTGCCCCGAGCGTATCATCGGCTTTGCCGATTACAGCATCGACTCCGTGGGCTCCCAGGTCAAATCCGTCTGGGTTCCCTCCGAGGACGACTACTACGAGCCCCCCATGCGTATCCTGGGCCTGATCTGCGAGAACGACGCTCTGCCCGCCCTGGACATGGCCGCCATGAAGAAGCTCGGCGTCGACGCCCAGATTCGCTTCATCCCGGTTCGTTGCCTGGGTTCCGTCAACGTGGTCTGGATCAAGGACGCCCTCTCCCAGGGTATGGACGGTGTCTTCCTCCTCGGCTGCAAGCACGGGGACGACTACCAGTGCCACTTCGTCAAAGGCTCTGAGCTGGCCGATGTCCGTATGAAGAAGATCGGCGACGCCCTGGCCTCCCTCGCCCTCGAGGAAGAGCGCGTGGCCCAGTTCGAGATCGCCATCGACGAGGCAGACAAGCTGCCTGAAATCGTCAACGGCTTTGTCGAGCAGGTGGTGGCCCTGGGTCCGAACCCCTTCAAGGGCTTCTAAGACCCGGCTCTTATGATGCAATGATCGGAGCCTCCCCTGATGCTTTCGGGGGAGGCCCCTTCAAGCGAGTTTCTAACGCAGAAAACGATGAGGAGGAATTCTCATGTCCGATAAAACCCTTGTGAATCCAAACCTGGAGTTCATTGATGAAGTGGTGGGACTCGGTGGCGACTCCCTGAAGAAGTGTTTTCAGTGTGCAACCTGCGCCGTGGCATGTCCCATCGCCCCCGAAAACTCACCCTTTCCCCGAAAAGAGATGATTGCGGCCTCCTGGGGCCTCAAGGATCGCCTGGTGGGAAGCGCCGACATCTGGCTCTGCCATGCCTGTGGCGACTGCTCTACCCTGTGCCCCCGCGGGGCTCAACCCGGCGACGTGCTCTCGGCCATTCGCTCCTATGCCATTACCGAGTACGCCCAGCCCAAAAAACTGGCCAAAATGGTCACCGACAAGAGCAAGTTCTGGATCCTTACGGCCATTCCGGCTGTCTGGTTCGCCCTCATGGCCATCATTACCATGACCATGGGCGGCACTATGGAGAAGATCTTCGGCTTTTTCGGCGCCCACTGGGTGCATCACACCGATGCCCCCATCGCCCAGGCCCGTTTCATCTCCTCCTGGCTGGTGGACATTACCTCGTGCCCCTGGCCATTGCGGACTGGTCCATCTCTACCTGGGCCTTAAGCGCATGCTCAACGACATGCACGAAAACGCCCTGGCCGAAGGCAAAACCGACAAGCAGGACCTGGACATCAAAGCATTCCTGAAAACCATCCCCGCCGTGATTCCCAAGATCCTCAAGCACACCCAGTTCAACGAGTGCGGAGAGAACAAGGCTCGCGGCACCGCCCACATGATGGTCCTCTACGGATTCGTTGGCTGCTTCATCGCCACGGCCATCGCCGGCTCCCTTCTCTACTTAGCCGGAACAGCCGGTCCCTACTCTCAGGTCAACCCCCTCAAGTGGTTCGGTAACCTGGGTGGCATCCTCATCGTCCTGGGCGCAGCCCTGATGATCAAGGACCGTCTCGGCAAGAGCGAGACCAGCAACTACAAAGACTGGTACCTCCTCGGCCTGGTCGTTCTCCTGGGCGCCACCGGTCTCCTCACGGAGATGGCCCGCCTGGCAGGCAGCACCTTCGGGACCTACCTGCTGTACTACATCCACCTGATCGCGGTCTTCCACCTCTTTGCGTATGTGCCCTTCTCCAAGCTGGCACACTTTGTTTACCGCATTGTGGGCATGACCTACGCAGAGTATGCGAACCGCCAGTAGTGGCTGAAGCTGCATCTGAATAAAAAGGAGAGCCGCGCAAAGCGCGGCTCTCCTTTTTTTATTTGCCATGCTGAACAGGGCAGGGTAGCCCCCCAAAAGCCATGGCAGACCAAATTCCTTCCAGAGCCGCCGCATCTTCCCGACAATTTCGGTCTCCAATGCCTACCCACTATCCATAGGGAAACACGAAACGCTTATAATGAGAGTTTCATCATCGCCCCACCCTTCCTATGCCTGAATAAAGATTCATTCCATTTTGAGCCTTTTTGATGCCTTGAGCAGCCCTCCGGCACCCATCGCCCACAGACTTTCTAAGCCCTGTATGCGCTCACTTTGTGGCATTATAGAAGGTTCACACCCATCGTTACGGGTGCACCACTCCCCTTTACGGACCGCCTGGTATCAGTCTATGTTACGACGAATAGCGATTCAGACGATGCTTTCTATGGTTCAAGGGGATGGATAAACAGGCCTGCGGCGGCAAGATGGAGTCGAAACCCTGTGGCGAATGCACGGAGGTTGACATCATGCAAACGTTTTCGGTGCATCGCGTGGAGGGGGATTGTGGGCCACCGTTTTTTAAGGAGAGGCCCATTTCATTCTTCTGCAAACCCGATGGAGGTCATGCGGAATTTGCTTGGTTTTAATCGGAATGACTCCGGCAGCCCTACCAGGGACATAAGCTGAGGCGTTACAAAATAAAAAGGGCGGTGCATCTCTGCACCGCCCTTTGACAAGCAAACAAACGATCTCACCCCGTCAGGAGTGAACACCCATGCTATTTACCGAGAGCGGCAGCGTGGGTTTTGATCTCAACTTTTTCAGTGAGACCGGCATAGTACTCGCGGAGGATGACGAGAACTTCTTCACGACCGAAGTGATCGGGAATCTCGGTGCCTTCGGAGAGGCCTTTACGCAGCATGGTGCCGGAAAGGATAACGCGGTCTTCTTTGCTGTGGGGGCAGGTACGCAGGGAAGCCATGCCGTCGCACTTCTTGCAGTAGAAGGTCCAGTCGATCTTCAGGGGCTCGCAGAGGAGGCGTTTGCCTGCATCTTCGGGCATGGGGATCTTGTCGAAGAGATCCTGGGCTTCGAACATGCCGTAGAAGTCGCCAACACCAGCGTGGTCACGACCGATGATCATCTTGGAGACACCGTAGTTCTGACGGAAAGTGGCGTGGAGGAGGCCTTCACGGGGGCCAGCGTAACGCATGTCAAGGGGATACCCGCCCTGGAGAACGTTCTCTTTGACGAAGTACTTGTCAACGAGGGTGTCGGAGATGGATTTCCTCGTACTTCCGCGGGGATGTCGCCGGGCTAAGAGTACCCACAGAGGGAGTGGATGAACGCCGTCGCATACCTCGGCAGCAAGCTTGGCCAGGTACTCGTGGGAGCGGTGCATGGGGTTACGAAGCTGCAGGGCAGCAACGGTTTTCCAGCCGCGCTCTTCGAAGATAGCACGGGACTGTGCGGGGGTCAGATAAACACCCTTGTACTTCTCGGGGTAGTCGCCTTCGGAGAGAACCTTCACGGGACCGGCCAGGTTGAAAGCCTTCTGCTTCATAACCATCTGAACGCCGGGGTGATCATCTTCGGCGATTTTCCAGAACTCTTCAGCAGTGGGGGTGCCTTCGCCCATGAAGACCTTCTCGCACTCGTAGCGCTTGTCGGCTTCGGTCATCTCGTATTTTTCGGTGACCTTCATGGTGGCCATGATCTCGCCTTCGGCGGTCACAAGGGCAATCTCTTCGCCGTCGGTGATGGCGTCAGCGTCTTCTTTGGAGGCGTCGAGGGTCACTGGGATGGGCCAGAAGGTCCCGTCAGCCATGAGGAAATCGTCACAAACACCTTTCCAGTCGGCTTTGGTCATGAAACCGGTGAGGGGGCTGAAACCGCCGATGCCCATCATGATGAGGTCGCCTTCGGCGCGGGGGCTGATGGTGATTTTCTTGAGCCCTTCAGCTTTTTTGAGTTCAGCTTCCTTTTCAGCACCTTCGAGAAGGCAAATGGTCAGGCCTTTCCCACCATGGGGAGCAACTAAGTTGGACATGAGCACGTCTCCTTTCATTAAAAAAAATGACTTGGATATAATTCGAATAAATGTTCTTCACATTTACTTCATGTGCGTTATCTCTATTATTAAAGTAGATGAATAGGAAACAAGGCCCGCTTTGTCAAGTTGAATTTAGGACTTTCATCAACACAGATGATGATAGACGTTTTATCACATCCTGAATTTTGCTTTATTTTTAACCAGTAATTGATCCACCCCATATGGTGCATTTTCAAAACCGCCACACCACCTGTAGAGCCAAAGACCGACATGAAAAAAGATCAAAAAAAAGGCACCGCCCCTTGATGATAAGGAGCGGTGCCGTCTTTTTCATGTCAAATCAGCCTCTACGGGCAGATATGTCCCCTTTTAATTACTTCAGGGAAGACAAAACAAAGTAGGAGCGACCTTTCCCTGAAAGACCGGCCTTCTTGTTGAGAACACCGCCGAAGACCTCCAGCTCGCCGTCTCCGTCGATATCCACGATATCAAAATCGACCAGAAACCCCTTAAAGGCTGCCGAGCTTGCAACCGGTGCCAGCTCGTAGCCGTTCCAGCCTACAACCACAACACGACCATTTTTGTAGCGTTTCAACCCCTGGAACAGATGCCCCAGAGAATCTTTGTGCTGAAGCACGCCCACACCTTTCAGGTTCCCGTGATCCACAGATTGAACCCGGGAAACCAGGTAGCGCCGTTCCTCACGCTCTTTGGACCCTTCGGTCTTGGAGAGAAAAAACCGGGAGCCGCCATAATTTTCGTCGCTACGGTACACACTGGAATGGTCGGAAGCGTCGTTCCAGAACCCCAGACGACCACCCTCGGAAAGAAGGTAAATACCGTTGCCATCACCTTTCAACACGGGGGCCGTGTCCCAGCCAAGGACATTGAAAGCCCCATTCATCTCAAGGGGATGACCCAGTTCAAGGCCCTTAGACCCCAGACTCACCCGGTGTGTCTCCCCAGTAATCGATGCCGTCGAGTCTCTGTGCAATACAGGTTCGTTCCCCATCAGGCAGGGACACAACGGCCAAAGGAACGGCGCGGGTTTACCCACCGGTACCAGGGTGGTTCCGTTGTGACGAAACACCAGAGTAAAGGGGTCCTGGTTCCACAGCGTGAACGGCGGAAAGTAAGAGCTCTGACTTGCCATCTCCCGTCAAAATCCAAAGTATCCATGCGGACCGGTTTCAAATAATCGGGGTAACTCACCCTGTCGTACCGAACAATGGCCTTTTTAGATACGTTGAAAAGAAGCAGGGTTCCCCTTGTTGCGGCCACGGCTTCCACCACCCCATCTCCGTTCAAGTCCGCAGCAGCCACGCTCTGGACTTCCATGGAAAAAATATCGCTTCGCACGGTATCTTCTTCAGTAGGCACAGGCGAAGGGGTTGGCACTTCCTTTTTGACAACCGGTGCTGGTATCGGAGTCGCCTTGGGCGCCTCCACCCCAGCTGTCATTTTACCGGCCACCTCATCTGCCAACTCACTCACAAAGCCAATGAGCTCTGCTTCTGTGCCAGACCGGGAAAAATGGAAGCCCTTTTGTTCCATGGATGCGCCGAGGTTGGCGGTGCCGCCGAACAGGGTGACGCTGATATCAAGGGAGGGCCCGTCACACTCAGTGAGAACGGAGACCCCGGCCTCCCCCAGTCGGTTGGCCACCATCTGGGCCACGCCGGTTTTCAGGTACCCGCTGGCCTCGGGGCCGTTGTAGGCCACCTCGTCAATGGACAGGCAGGGCTGCTCCCATGGCCATCCCCCCAAGCAGGAGGACCATGGTTGCCACCATACCGGCAACCCGCTTCTTCATGTGGAATCTCATAGACATCCTCTCCCGGCAAATACGCCGTGTTCATACCTATTTTATATAAGGTCGCTTTACATAAGTAGTGTATTGACAATACACAGAAACTTCACTTTTTTTAGACTATCATCATATCCACGTTGGGTGAAGTTTTTTCTACCCGCAAAACAGCACTACGCCACCAACCTGTTTTTATTAATGATTCTCTCGAAGGGCACCCTTCCAAAATCGTAAAATTATATTGACATTCCCATTGAAATTTTTTAAAAACTTAATCTTAATTAAGGTAACATAATGGATGTGTTGCTTTATGTTATCCGGTTGCTGCTTGTTGTTACACCCGGAAATCTTCGTATTTTTCTAACGATTTCCAAACAGTATGGTGCTACCTTCCTGCGAAACCGGAGTCATGGTCAACACCGGCAATGCCGCGCATGGAGCCTTGCGATCGGTCTGACGCGCCTTCAGGGACCTGTCCGAAGCTAAGAATGCCAACGCGCCGGGGAGACTATTTGAAACCTGAACGATAAGGAGATTTATTAATGTTCAAGAAAGTGTTCGCTGCAATGCTCGCCGGCCTTTTCATCAGCGCTCCTGCGTTTGCAGAAGTGAAGATGAACGGTTCTTTTTTCATTAAGGGGAATGGAGTCCAGAACCCTGAGACCGGTAAAGACTACCGTTACTATGAGTCTGACCTCGAAATTAAATCCAGCATCATCGTTAACGAAAACACCTCCGTTGACATCACTGCTGAAGCATTCAACACCATCTGGGACAACTCAGCCAACATCGCTGGCGGCAGTGCCAACGACGACGGCCAGAATTACTTTGAAGTCAGCAAAGCTGCCATGACCCACAAGTTCACCACCGGCACCACCTTCATCGGCGGTATCGACAGCAACCTTGACGCATGGGGTACTGCTTTCGGCGACAACGCCGAGCGTATGTACTTCATCCAGGGCTGACCAGGCCACTCCCTTCGGTACCCTGACCTTCAAAACTGAAAAAATCAATGAAGTCGACAAAACCGATGACGATGCCGATGTTGATGGCTACCTCGTTTGGCCTGACTACCAAAGCTGGCGCCTTCACCATTCAGCCCGCAGTCTACTACCTTGACGCTCAGTCTGCCTGGACCGATGACCTTGGTGTCCAGGGACTCTCCGCTGGTTCCTCTGCCATCAAAGGCCAGGTTGCCGTAACCGGTAAAATTGGTGCCATCAACCTCGAATCCGAGTTTGGTTTCGCGTCTTACGATGACGACGCCATTGGCGGTTACGACGGTTCTGTATTTGGCCTCTGGGTTGATGCAGGTACTACCGTTGCAGGCCTCGGCGTTAACGCCGGTATCCTTACTCCGGCACCAACAATGAGTTTACTTACTACGTAGGTGACGAACTCTGCCCCATGGAAGTACTGGGCGATGAAATCCTCCTCGAAGGGACCACCCTCGCTCGCGTCAAGGTCTCCAAGGCTATTACTGAAACTGTTTCAGTAGACACTGCCCTGGCCTACGCAATGACCAACTTTGACAAGGACGAGAACCTCGCGCGTTCCACCAGCACTGGCAACATCAAGTTCGACAATGTTTACGAACTCGATGTTAACGCTTACTACAAAGCATCTGACGCCGTAACCCTCTCCACTGGTATTGCTTCCTTGACGGTGATGACGCAAACGAAGAGTCCTTCGAAGACGAAGGCGTTTGGGGCTACGTAAAAATGAACGTTGCTTTCTAATTTTAGGAATGCATAGTTCTTAGCCATTAAAAAAGGCCCGCCGTTTGGCGGGCCTTTTTTTGTTTCCAAGCCTTTTCACAAGCCCACTGGAACCTCACGCAACGCAGCTCACCGCGCCGCCCCTACCCACTTCGCCAAACGCGCTTATACCAAAATAGAAAGCCCCTGCTATATATCCACAGCAGAGGCTCCAATAACACAAAACCTATCTATCAAATTTTTTAAAAATTTCGCCAGCAGGGCCGCCGGAGGCTGATTGCACCGTTAAATCTATTTTTCTGAACCATCAACCATTCAGTTTCTCGTTCAGGAGCTGATTCACCAACTTGGGATTACCCTTGCCCTTGGTGGCTTTCATGACCTGGCCCACAAAAAAGCCCATGAGCTTCTTCTTACCTCCACGGAAGGCCTCCACCTCTTTGGGGTTGTCGGCCAGGAGCTTGTCCACGATGCCTTCGATTTCAGAGGTGTCTGATACCTGGGCAAGGCCCTTCTCATCCACAATCACCTTAGCCTCTTTACCGGTGGCCGCCATCTCGTCAAAGACGGTCTTGGCCATGGTGCCGCTGATAACATCTTCCTGAACAAGGGAAAGGAGCCCTGACAGCATCTTTGGAGACACGGGCACGTTGCCAAGGTCCATACCGTCGGTATGCAGAAGCCCCAGGACGGATCCCATAACCCAGTTGGCAACCATCTTGGCCTGCTTGGGCTTGGAGCCGAAGATGGCCAGGCAGTTGTCGAAATAGGTGGCCAGCTCGATGGACGAGGTGAGGACCTCGGCATCCGCCGCTGGCAGGTTCAGCTCGTCCACGTAGCGCTTCTTCATGGCATCGGGGAGCTCGGGCAGGCTGCCTGCGATCTCATCGTACCAGGCGTCGTCGATGACCACGGGCAGGAGGTCGGGGTCCGGGAAGTAGCGATAGTCGTGGGCGTCTTCCTTGCTGCGCATGGAGGTGGAGATCTCCTTGTCGGCGTTCCAGAGGCGGGTCTCCTGGATCACCTCGCCACCGTTATCCAGAATATCGGCCTGACGGTTGATCTCATATCGAATGGCCCGCTCGATGTTCCTGAAGGAGTTTAAGTTTTTCATCTCTGTGCGGGTACCGAACTCTTCTTGGCCCCTGGGCCGCAGGGAGACGTTGGCGTCGCAGCGGAGGCTCCCTTCTTCCATGTTGCCGTCGCACACCCCAATGTGGCGCACGAGCTGATGGATTTTTCTCACCAGGGCACCGGCCTCCTGGGCGCATATCCGGCTCGGAGACGATCTCGATGAGGGGCACCCCGGCACGGTTAAGGTTCACCAGGCTGATGGGACGCATGGGGTCGTGATTGAGCTTGCCCGCATCGTTTTCCATATGGATCCGCGTGATACCGATGCGCTTGGTGGAACCGTCTTCCAGATCGATGTCCAGATGACCGTGCTCGGCAATGGGCAGGGCAAACTGGGTGATCTGGTACCCCAGGGGAAGGTCCGGGTAAAAGTAGTTCTTACGGGCAAAACGGTTCACCCGGTTGATGGTGCAATTGGTTGCAACCCCGGCCTTGGCCGCATAGGCCACCGCGGTTTTGTTGAGCACCGGAAGCACCCCGGGCATGCCGGTACAGACCGGGCAGGTCTGGCTGTTGGGCTCCGCCCCGAAGGCGGTGGAGCACCCGCAAAAAATTTTCGTTTTGGTTTTCAGCTGCGCATGTATTTCAAGGCCAATGACGACTTCATATTCCATATCCGACTCCGCTGCATGGGCGATATCATAACAAAGAACCGGTCCATCAAGCCGACAGACCGGTATGTATATAAAAGGAAGGATTATAGAAGATTTCAGGTTTGATGACAAACCCTTATTCATGGTCGAGGGACTTTCCCGACACAACAGATCGTTACGCACCACCAGACTCATCACGGCCCTTCCCATCCCCTCGCCACCAAACACGGATACCAAAAATATACGTTTTGACAAACCCCGATCTCCATACTATAAATACGGGTTTTTCAAACTGTTTTGCGCCGATGTCAAGGTGACCGGCACATGAAACGAACCACACCGGACGGGACAAACCACGAACACCGCTCGTCCCCACCGATGTGTCAAGGCACGGCAGACCATATGAAATATTTTCTTTGCGTTATCGGAATGGTGATGATTGTTGAGGGACTTCCCTGGTTCGGCTTCCCGAACAGGGCCCGCCAGATTCTCCTGACCCTGGCCGCCCAGCCGGAAAATCGCCTGAGAAGCATGGGGCTGTTCATGATGCTTGGAGGGCTTGCCCTCGTTTATCTGGGGAATATGTAAGAGATGTACCAACTCAGTGATTATCGATTCGACCTTCCGGAAGAACTCATCGCACGCCACCCGGAAAAAAACCGTACCGACTCCAGGCTCCTGCACCTGGAGCGTCACACCGGTTCAAGGCACCACCGACATTTTTCCGATCTCCCGGGCCTCCTTAATAAAGGAGACCTCCTGGTGGTGAACAACACCAGCGTCATCCCCGCCCGGCTCATGGGCCACAAGGAGACCGGCGGCAAGGTGGAGGTGCTGATCCTGGACTACCGGGAAGGTATGGCCGCCATGAATCGCGACGGGGCTTTCTCCTGCCGGTGCCTGCTCAAGGCATCCAAGCGGGTCAAACCCGAGACGCCCATCCGCTTCGGAGAAGGCTTTTCCGCCGTTGTGGAAAGCTTTGACCAGGGCATTTACCGCCTCCGGTTTGCGTGTGACGGCGACTTTGACCGCCTCCTTGAAACCCACGGCAACATGCTGCCCGTACATAAAGCGGGACGCGGACGCCTTTGACAAAAAGACCTACCAGACGGTCTACGCCAAAAACCGCGGGGCCGTGGCCGCCCCCACCGCAGGGCTCCACTTTACGGGGGACCTCATGGAGACCCTGAAAGCCAAGGGCGTTGAGATCGCCGAGCTCACCCTCCACGTGGGATACGGTACCTTCGAGCCCGTGCGGGTGGACGACATCCGGGACCACGCCATCCACACCGAATGGTACGAAGTCTCCGAAGCCACCGCAGCCGCCATAAACAACGCCAAAGCCGAAGGCCGCCGGGTTATCGCTGTGGGCACCACCTCGGTGCGCACCCTGGAGTTCGCCACCGCCAAAGACGGCACCCTTGCACCCGGGGCCGGCCCCTGCGATATCTTTATCTATCCCGGCTACCAGTTCAAATGCGTGGATGCCATGGTCACCAACTTCCACACCCCGGAGTCGACTCTCCTCATGCTCGTCTCCGCCTTTGCCGGAAGAGACACCATCTTCACCGCCTACGAAGAAGCCGTCAGGCTGAAATACCGCTTCTTCAGCTATGGCGATGCGATGTTTATTGACTAAAGCGGACCGAAAAAGCATGCCTCCGGCGGCGAGGTGAGCCACCTCGAAGCGTATTGCGACTGCACTCTCCCCCTCGTTCCTCGGGTAAAAGTGCAATCGCCTTCGGCTCGGGCTTCGCCCGATACAAACGCTATCGATTGATGCAAGCAGCGTCACAAGCCTCGAAGTAACAAGATTAGCGTAACGTGAGCAGTATCCTCGTTAGCCGTAAAAGCGTTTCGACTTCAAGCAACCTCTTTCAGGCAAGCGCCGGAGGCAACCGTCATATAAAAACAGCCTGTTCTACACGGGCAAAGCCCGTCAGCGAATGTGACAACCTGAGGAACGAAGGTTAGAGCATTCGCAAACCTGGGGTGCAGGGGCTTTAGCTCCTGCCCGCCGGAAGCAGCTTTTACATAAAGGAAAACCATGAGACTTACGTATACCAAACAAGCTCAGTCCACAGAGTGTCGGGCACGGGCAGCCACCATCAAGACGCGCCGGGGCGAGATCAAAACCCCCATTTTCATGCCTGTGGGCACGGTGGGGTCGGTGAAGGCCGTGTCGGTTGAGGACCTTGAAGAAGCCGGCGCCCAGATCATCCTCGGCAACACCTACCATCTTTATTTAAGGCCCGGCACCGAGGTGCTGGACGTTTTTGGCGGGCTCCATGATTTCATGAAATGGAAGCACCCCATTTTAACGGACAGCGGGGGGTTTCAGTTCTTTTCCCTGGCCAAGCTCACCAAGCGGACGGAAGAGGGGGTCTCGTTTCAGTCTCACATCGACGGGTCCCGGCACCTCTTCACCCCGGAAAAATCCATTGAGGTGCAGAACCACATCGACTCGGACATCATGATGTGCCTGGACGAGTGCACGCCCTACCCGTCGGACCACAAGGCCACCAAAGAGTCCATGGAGCTCACCACCCGATGGGCCCAGCGCTGCTATGATTTCTGGCAGCAGGAGACCGACCTGCGCAACAACGCCTTCGGCATTGTCCAGGGCGGCATGTACAAGGACCTGCGCACGGCGTCGGTGGAGCAGATCTGCGGCATCGATTTTCCCGGCTACTCCATCGGCGGCCTCTCCGTGGGCGAGCCCAAGGATCTGATGATGGAGATGGGCGAGCACACTCTGGCCCAGATGCCGGACCTGAAACCCCGCTACATCATGGGCGTGGGCACCCCCTCGGACATTGTGGAGCTGGTCATGATGGGCGCCGACATGTTCGATTGCGTCATGCCCAGCCGGAATGCACGAAACGGCAAACTCTTCACCTCCGAAGGGGCCCTCAACATCGCCAACCAGCGGTATCAGAAAGATGAAAAACCCCTGGACCCGGTGTGCACCTGCTACACCTGTCGCAACTACTCCAGGGCCTACCTGCGCCACCTTTACAAATCCAAGGAGCTCCTGGCCTACCGCCTCAACACCATCCACAACCTTCATTATTATATGAACCTCGTGGGGGAAATCAGGCAGGCCATCCTCGAAGACCGCTTCATGGCCTGGCGCAAAGGCTTCTACGCCGCCATGGAGGGCGGGATTCAGTAGTGAAACAAAAACGTGCCTCCGGCGGCAAGGTGGGGGCACCTTGAAACCCTATGGCACGGGCTCCGCCCGTTGCTTACGGAAGAGGGTGGCCAACCTCCGGCATACAAGCGGAGTCCGCCCTTTTCACGAGTGTGCCAGAAGCATCAACCAACTGTAGGGTGCGCTTGCGCACTATTGATGAGCCTTGTGATCGCAATACGGCTTCAGAGCTTCCAAAGTTTGCGATGCATGAAGCTTCATTAGCCCAACCCATCAAAGGGTTTCCCAACAACATGCGGTGCGTAAGGGCACCCTACCTGATGGGGCATCAGCAACGCCGATTCTCCCCCCGTTTTCTCAGTCCCCTTCCTTCGTATGCATAAATTTCTTTGATTTTTTTCCACATCCTGTGAAATAAAAGTGATTCACACCGATCTCATCAAACGTTTCGTTTCGTTTGGTTTGCAGCAGCCGTATCGGTTCCGAGGTAAAAACATGGACGCCGCGACGATACCGCCTGCCGGGACACACCGCAGGCTTCGTGGCTGATATGCGTTCTTTTCATTCACCACAAGAGATAGACGGACCGGAGGATTTCATGACCATTTCGACCAAGATCAAGGGTGCCATCGAAAAATCATCATTTATCCGCAAAATGTTTGAGGAGGGAGCCCGCCTCAAGGCAGAGCACGGAGCGGACAAGGTGTACGACTTCAGCCTCGGCAACCCCTACCTCGCCCCCCCGGCTGAGTTCAAGGAGAGCCTCATGAAGGTGGCGGCCTCTTCCGGTGAAGGCATCCACTCCTACATGCCCAACACCGGCTACCCCTTTGTGCGCGAGGCCGTGGCCGGGTTTGTCTCCGAGCAGCAGGGGGTCACCTTGGATGAAAACGACATCGTCATGACCTGCGGAGCGGCCGGCGCCCTCAACGTGGTTCTCAAGACCCTCCTTGATCCCGGCGACGAGGTGATCTGCCCGGCGCCCTACTTTGTGGAGTACAATTTCTACGCCGACAACCACGGGGGCGTTGTAAAGACCGTTCAGACCAACCCGGATTTCACCCTGGACCTGTCCGCCATCGAAGAAGCGGTCTCTGAAAAGACCAAGGCCGTCCTCATCAACACCCCCAACAACCCCACCGGCCAGGTGTACGACAAAGCGAGCCTTGATGCCCTGGGAGACCTTCTGGCCCGCAAGAGCCGGGACATCGGCCATCCCATCGTCCTCATCTCCGACGAACCCTACCGGAAGATCACCTACGCCGGGATCACCGTGCCCTCCATCATGACCAGTTACGCCAACAGCGTGGTGGTGACCTCCTACTCCAAGGACATCTCCATCCCCGGAGAGCGCATCGGCTACATTGCCATCCACCCCGACTTCGAGGGCAAGGGCCTCTTTCTGGGCGGCCTGGCCCTGTGCAACCGTATCCTGGGGTATGTCAACGCTCCGGCCATCATGCAGCGGGTCATCGCCGACATCCAGGGGGTCAACGTGGACATGACGCCTTACGAAAAAAACCGGGAGCTTCTGGTGGACGGCCTCACCGAGGCCGGGTATGAATTCACCGCCCCCAAAGGGGCTTTTTACCTCTTTCCCAAGTCCCCCATCGAAAACGACGTGGAGTTTGCGCGGGAACTCCAGGAGGAACTGATCCTCGTGGTACCGGGCAGCGGATTCGCAGGGCCCGGCCATTTCCGTATCTCTTTCTGCGTGGACGCGAAAACCATCACCGGGGCTCTCCCGGGATTTGCCAGGGTGATGAAAAAATACAAGTAGTTACTCCTCGAGGAAAACCGCGATAAACTCCGTTCACATTCCTTTCAGAGGTTACCCGGCGGAAAGATGTTTTTTCATCTGCATCTTTCCGCCGGATTTTTACCCGTCCCCAGCCAGGCACCTTCGAACCACACGAAATGAAAGCCAATCAGCGCATCCTCCGTAGGGTGCCCCTATACCGCAGGCCCTCACCACAAACCCGTCCCCTTCCGCCCCCAATATTCATGAATTCCACTGCTTGCCAAGTTCCCCGCCCCATCGCCTCCTGTCAATACCAAGGTATCATCCTACAATAGCTCGTATTTTTTTACTTGACATTGTCGCCCAAATATACAAAATTGTTCGATTCTAGTAATATACTTTCAGTGCCTACATGGCCAATACCTCGATCTGAACGACACATTTAACGTACGTCTGACGACAAAAAAGGAATTGGGAGCCGTCTCAAGGTGACACGTGTCACCCCAAGGGAGTACTGCCCCCTAAGGGTCCATTGCCTGCCGATTTTTCGGGGGTTTGACCCGCCTTTACCGATATTGAAGATTGATGCGCGAATGCCCCCTGCCCGATGGGATACGGGCAGGTGCCGTTCGGCATACATGGATGCCGTGGCAACACGGGATCATCATGAGAAAAGATGCTTTCGCACCGGGCGTGGCTTTATTGCCTGCCGCGGGATGTATCGACCGCACCGTCGACCCCGCACATTCACCCTGTGAACCCACACGTGAAACGCCTCCGGTCAAAGACATCGATTATTATGTGGAGGGGATAGAGTATGATAGTTGAAGGTCTGGGATTGATGGTTGCAGGCATGGGGGTGGTCTTCGCGTTTCTGACCCTCCTGGTCTACGCAATGAAAATCTCGGCAAAGGTGTTAGAGCGATTTACCGATGCCGAAGTGACGGGTGGACCTTTGGAAAAACCAAAAACCGCAGTGTTTCAAAAGGCTGGAGATGACCTGACTGAAATCGCGGTGGCCATTGCGGCTGTAAAAGCCTGCGCGCGCAGCTAACGAAAGGGATAGAAGATTATGGCTAAGAAATTAGTTCGTTTCATGAACACAGCGTTTCGTGATGGTTTTCAGTCGGTCTACGGAGCGCGAGTATTTACTGACGATTTTATGCCTGCCGTTGAAGCGGCAGCCGCAGCGGGCTGCAACTACTTTGAAGCAGGCGGCGGCGCGCGGTTTCAGGCACTCTATTTTTACAGCAACGAGTGCGCCTTTGATATGATGGACAGGTTCCGCGCGGCCGCTGGCCCCGACGCAGACCTGCAGACCCTGGCGCGAGGCATCAACGTGGTCGCCCTGGACTCTCAGCCCAAGGACATGATCAAGCTGCACGCCGAAATGTTCAAGAAGCACGGCATCTCCACCATCCGTAACTTCGATGCCTTGAACGACGTCAACAACCTGATCTACAGCGGCCAGTGCATCGCCGAAGCAGGCCTCAACCATCAGGTGGTCATCTCCATGATGGCCCTGCCTCCGGGCTGTACCGGCGCCCACGACGCCGATTTCTACGTCGACATGCTCAAGCAGATCATGGATGCGGACATTCCGTACCACTCCATCTGCTTCAAAGATGCCTCCGGCACCAGCTTCCCGTCAACGGTCTACGAGACCATCAAACGGGCCAAGGAAATCATTCCGGCGGACATTCCTGTTCAGTTCCACACCCACGACACCGCCGGTATCGGTGTCATCGGGTACAAGGCCGCCCTGGACGCGGGCGTGGACGTCATCGACCTCTCCATGGCTCCCTGCTCCGGCGGTACCTGCCAGCCCGACATCATGACCATGTGGCACGCCCTGCGCGGCACCGAGTACGAGCTGGACTGCGACATCGACAAAATCCGTGAGGCCGAGGAAGTCTTCAAAGAGTGCATGAAGGACTACTTCCTGCCCCCCGAAGCCAAGGCAGTCGAGCCCATCATTCCCTGGTCTCCCATGCCCGGCGGCGCCCTTACGGCCAACTCCCAGATGATGCGTGACAACAACATCATGGACCGCTTCCCCGAGATCATCGAAGCCATGGACGAAGTGGTTCGCCTGGGCGGTTTCGGCACCTCCGTAACCCCCGTGAGCCAGTTCTACTTCCAGCAGGCCTTCAACAACGTCATGATGGGCAAGTGGAAGAAGATCGCCGAAGGTTACGGCAAAATGGTCCTCGGCTACTTCGGCAAGACCCCCGTTCCCCCTGATGCCGAAATCATCAAGATCGCCTCCGAGCAGCTGGGCCTTGAGCCCACCACCCGCAGCCCCCTCGACATCAACGAGGAGGATCCCAACAAGGGCATCCCGTCTGCCAAAAAGCAACTCGAAGACAACGGCCTGCCCACCACCGATGAGAACATCTTCATCGCGGGCGCCTGTGGCGACAAGGGCATCAACTACCTCCTCGGCAAAGCCACCATCGGCGTTCGTAAGAACGTGGCCGAAGCACCCAAGGCTGAAGCCAAGGCAGCCCCGGACGGCTACACCGTCACCGTGGGCGGCAGCACCTACGCTGTCAAAATCGACGGCAACACCGCCGTGGTTAACGGAAAAGCATACAACGTCAATGTGGCCGAAGGCCTCGCCGCCGCTCCTGCCGCTGCAGCCGCCCCCGCGGCTCCCGGCGTGAAAGAAGCGGTCAAGGCCCAGATGCCCGGTGCCGTGGTTCGCATCTCTGCTGCCAAGGGCGCCCAGGTCAAGGCCGGCGACACCCTGCTCGTCCAGGAAGCCATGAAAATGGAAGTGGAGGTGAAAGCCCCCGTGGACGGTACCGTGGCCGATATTCTCGTGGCCACCGGTGACCAGGTGAACGCCGATCAGGTCCTCATCCAGATCGAAACCGCCGGCGCTCCCGTCGCAGCCGCAGCACCTGCTGCAGCGGCCGCCCCTGCACCTGCCGCCCCCGCCGGGGCCGGAGAAGAGGTGAAGGCGCAGATGCCCGGTGCCGTGATCAAGGTCCTGGTTGGAAACGGCAGCGCCGTGAAGGCAGGAGACACGCTTCTCGTTCAGGAAGCCATGAAGATGGAAGTGGAGGTCAAGGCCCCCGTTGACGGCACCGTCACCAGCGTGGCTGTTTCCGCGGGCGATCAGGTGGCCTCCGGCCAGAGCCTGGTCACCATTGCTTAAGGTGATTCTCCATCGCACTCTTTATGCCTTCAAACGACTGAACGGACAGGATAGGACCATGACTCGATACATGAGATTGACACATAAAATCTCCACCAAGCCCCTGGCGATTGTGGCAGCCCTTGTCGCTCTCTGCCTCTTCAGCGGGGTCTCCATGGCAAGTGCCGCCAGCGCGCCAGCGCCGGCTCCCGCCGCGGACGCCTCCATGGGGAAAGTGGAAAAGCTCTGGAAAAGCACCGGACTCAATGCCTTTGTCAACGGTGTCAAAGAAATCTTTGCAGAGAAAACCATCGACAACCACCAGCTGATTCCCCTGGGCATCGGCCAGCTCATCATGATTGCCGTAGGCTGCATCCTGATCTGGCTGGCCATCAAAAAAGGGTTTGAACCCCTGCTTTTGATCCCCATCGGCTTCGGCGGCATTCTTGCCAACATTCCGGTGGCCGGCATTGCCGGACCCGAAGGGTTCCTCGGCCTCATCTACGGCTTCGGGATCAAGACAGGGCTCTTTCCCCTGCTGATCTTCATGGGCGTGGGGGACGACCGACTTCGGCCCCCTCATCGCCAACCCGAAGACAGCCCTTTTGGGGGCAGCCGCCCAGTTCGGCATCTTCACCACCCTCATCGGCGCCCTGGTGCTGAGCCAGGTGGTTCCCGGCATCGACTTCTCCCTGCAGGACGCCGCCGCCATCGGTATCATCGGAGGCGCGGACGGCCCCACGGCCATCTTCCTTGCGGGACGGCTATCGCCGGACCTGCTGGGTGCCATTGCCGTTGCGGCTTACTCCTACATGGCCCTGGTGCCCATCATTCAGCCGCCCATCATGAAGGCCTTCACCTCCAAGGAGGAGCGAGGCATCGAGATGAAACAGCTTCGCCACGTCAACAAGGTGGAAAAGATTGTCTTCCCCTTGATGGTCCTGGGCATCTGTATCCTGCTCCTGCCGGATGCAACGCCCCTGATCGGTATGCTGATGTTCGGCAACCTGCTTAAAGAGTGTGGCGTGGTGGAGCGCCTCTCCAAGACCGCCGCCAACGAGCTGATCAACATCGTCACCATCCTGCTGGGCATCTCCGTCGGCTCCAAGCTGGCTGCGGAGAAATTCCTGCAGCTTGAAACCCTGGGGATCCTCCTCCTCGGTCTCGTGGCCTTTGCCATCGGTACCGCGGCAGGTGTTCTCCTGGCGAAGCTGATGAACCGCATGAGCAAAGAGAAAATCAACCCCCTCATCGGCGCTGCCGGTGTCTCCGCCGTTCCCATGGCAGCACGCGTGGTCAACGGTGTGGGTGTTGAAGAGAACCCCCACAACTTCCTGCTGATGCACGCCATGGGCCCCAACGTGGCCGGCGTCATCGGTTCGGCGGTTCGCCGGGCTATCCTGGCCGGTAAGTACAACCTGATCCAACGGATCTCGACATAAGAAAATCCCAAAGCCCCGTTCCTCCGGAACGGGGCTTTTTTTATGCCAAAACGCTTCGTAACTATTCATCTTGCCTTCTATGGGTAATGCGAGCGGGAAAGAAAGCCTCCGGTGGCGAAGTGAGCCACCTCGACAGCTGATTGCCCTCGGGCTTCGCCCGGCATAAACGCTGATGATTGTGCGGACTGGCTCACAAGCGGCGAAGTCAATGAATACGTTGTCGCCACCTGCCTGTTGCCGATTTAACCGCACCGACTCCGGCGGGTCGCTTTTTGAATAAAAGCTCCGTAAAAACGTTCCGGCTCAATGCCCGTTTTGTTTAAACAAGTCGGCTCACCCAAACTCGACCGGTCCACGCCATGCGCAAGTCCTGTTTGTCAAGAATTGGTGAACGTTTGGCCCCCGGAAGCTGTTTTACGCTTAACAGTGACAAACCCAGAAACGGTCCGGCTCACTCAGGCCCGCCATTTAAACTACAATTGCAATGCGTTAGAACGCCACCGCCTTGACAGCCCGAAAAAAAGCATGGTAGACAATTCATGACTGAGCGACCGTTCAGCCTCCTTGCGCAGCCCTGCCACACCTTCTCGTCCCGGCCCCACGGCTGATCGCTCAGGGGCGTGCCCCAGGCACAACTCAGACCAGGAGCAAAGCACCCGACTCACATGCAACCGGCACGGCTTTTCCGCTGCAGGTTTTCGGCCCAAAAATAGAAGGGGCCCATTCCCCTGATTCAGCTTTCATGATAATAATGTTCACCCCGATTATCACTTGCATGCAAAGCGCATCGCTATCATCAACCGGGAACCCCCCAAGGAGGCCGCATGAATCGCGTCCAGAACAAAATCCACAACCTGAAAGAAAAAGACGCACAGACGCTGATCATGGGCGGAGCTCCGGCCGTAGAAAAGCAGAAGGCCAAAGGCAAGCTCACCGCCAGGGAACGCCTGGACCGCCTCTTTGACAGAGGCACCTTCCGGGAAATCGACCGCTTTGTGACCCACCGATGCACCCACTTCGGCATGGAGGGTGTGGAAATCCCCGCCGACGGTGTCATCACCGGACACGGCCTCGTGGGAGGACGCCCCGTCTTTGCCTATGCCCAGGACGTGACCTCCCGGGCAGGCAGCCTGGGTGAGATGCACGCCAAAAAAATCTGCAAGATCATGGATATGGCCATGAAAGCCGGGGTGCCCATCATCGGCATGAACGACTCCGGCGGCGCACGCATTCAGGAGGGGGTGGATGCCCTGGCCGGGTACGGAGAGATCTTTTTTCGAAACGCCTCGGCCTCCGGGGTCATCCCCCAGATCTCGGCCATCATGGGGGCCACGGCGGGCGGGGCCGTCTATTCGCCGGCCATGACCGACTTTGTCTTCATGGTCAAAGAGACCAGCCACATGTTCATCACCGGCCCCGACGTGATCCGCTCGGTCACCGGCGAAGACGTGGGCTTCGACACCCTGGGCGGTGCCGTCACCCACTGCACCAAAAGCGGGGTGGCCCACTTTGCCTGCGAGGACGATGAAGAGTGCATCGACCGCATAAAACTACTCCTGTCTTACCTTCCGGCCAACAACAAGGAGACCGCGCCCCGGGCCCTTTCCGAGGAGCCCATCCACCGCCTCTGCCCGGAGCTCGACACCCTGATCCCCGAAAACCCCGTGAAGCCTTACGACATGTTCGACCTCATCCGGGCCGTTGCCGATCACGGAACCTATTTTGAACCCCACAGCCTCTTTGCCCCCAACATCATCACCTGCTTCATCCGCCTGGGGGGCCGCACCGTGGGGGTTATCGCCAACCAGCCCAAGGTCCTGGCGGGGTGCCTGGACATCGACACCTCGGACAAGGCCAGCCGCTTTATCCGCTTCTGCGACGCCTTTAACATCCCCCTTCTCACCATTGCCGACGTGCCCGGCTTTCTTCCCGGCATCCAGCAGGAGTGGGGAGGGATCATCCGCCACGGTGCCAAGCTCCTCTGGAGCTACTCCGAAGCCACCGTGCCCAAGCTCCTTCTCATCACCAAAAAAAGCTGCGCACCTGATTCGCCATGAGCTCCCGCCACCTGGGGGCGGACATGGCCTTTGCCTGGCCCACGGCCGAAATCGCCGTCATGGGAGCCCAGGGCGCGGCCAACGTCATCCACAGAAAAGAGATCAAAGGCGCCGACAACCCCGAGGCCATGCGCAATGAAAAAATCTGCGAATACAACGACCTGTTCCTCACCCCTTACATCGCCGCTTCCCGGGGCTATATCGACGCCGTCATCGTCCCTTCAGAAACCCGCAACCATCTCATCGATGCCCTGGACGTCATAAGCTCAAAACACGAAACCCGACCGCCCCGAAAACACGGAAATATCCCGCTTTAAAAAGCATGCCTCCGGCGGGTCGCTTTTTTAAAAAAAAGCTCCGCAAAAAACTCTTCTAAAGCACCCGCGCTACGTTTTGATCGCCCTTCAGGGCGATCAAAACGTAGCGCGGATGCGAAAATGTCGAAATTGTTTTGGCGTAGCCTGTAAGGCTTTAAGACCTGTTTGTCAAACTTTTTAAAAGTTTGGCCCCCGGCAGGGCCGCCGGAGGCCACCTGAATACGTTGCTGCGCCCCCTTCTTTTTCTTCCCCAAAACCCCGTGATATACTACCTTATAGAGACAAAAATTCAGGAGGAAAGAGCATGGGTGCACGAAAACGCGCGGCCCTTCGCGGGCAATGGTATCCGGAGAGCCGGGAGGCCTGCTTCAAGGAGGTGGAAGGGTATCGAAAGGAGGGATGGCTGAAACGCCCCTCGGGGGACGCATTTCAAGCAGGGATCGTTCCCCACGCCGGATGGTTTTTTTCCGGCAGCATCGCCTGCCGGGTCATCGAAACCGTGGCCCGGGGTGACTTGCCGGACCTGGTGGTCCTGTTCGGGCACCACCTGGGGCCGTCGGAGCCCACCAGCGTCATGGCCGAAGGGACCCTGGAAACCCCCTTCGGAGACCTGCGGGTCCACGAGGCGTTCTCAGAGGCCCTGGGAAGCACCCCTTATGTACGGCGAGAGATGAGCCCTTTCATGGCGCCTGAAAATACCCTGGAGCTTCAGCTTCCTTTTATCCGGTACTTTTTCGGGGAGACTCCGGTCTGCCTCATGGGGGTGGCCCCCAACAAGTGTGCGGAACCCGTGGGCGAGTCCGTGGTGGACGCAGCACGCAGCCTGGGCCTCACCGTCAAGGTCATCGGCTCCACCGACCTCACCCACTACGGCCCAAATTTCGGGTTCACCCCCCAGGGCAAGGGGGAAAAGGCGAGGGCCTGGGTCTGCGATACCAACGATCGAGAGGCCATCGACCACATGACAGAACTTGATGCTGCCTACTTCACCGACGAGGCCCTGGCCCGGCGCAATGCCTGCTGCGCAGGTGCCGTGGCAGCCACCCTGGCCGCAGCCCGGTCCCTGGGCATCCCCCGCGGCCTTGAGATCGCTCACACCACCAGTTTTGACAAAAGCCCCTCGGACAGTTTCGTGGGATACACCGGGGTGGTATTCTAAGCCATGAACATTCCAAAATACTGGGCCAAAGGCACCACACGACACGACGTTCGCATGCGAAACATCCTCACGGGCAAACCCATGGCTCCCCTTGCCTGCTGGGGCTGGTCCGACACCAGCCTTGCCGACGCCAGGGAAAAGGGGCGCAAACGGGCGGACGCCGTTGCCGAAATGATCCTCAAGGGCAACCGGCCGGACACCTACCTCTATGGCGATCGCCCCATGCGGGAAAACGCCTGATAAAGTGGACATCGGAGGACGGCACGACCTGGGCCGCCGTCACCCTCAACGGATACGGATGCCGGGTGCTCAACACGGCACGGGCCATGTTCATCGACGTGGACCTGCCGATGCCGTCCCTGTGGGACTGGCTCAAATACAGGGCACGCATGCTGACCGGCTCCCGGTGCCTGCCCCCTCGGCAGCAAAAGGAGTATGAAGCCCTGTCCAAGGTGGAGACCATGGTAAGGGCAGACCCGTGTTTCGGTATCCGGGCCTATCGCACCCGGGGAGGCCTCCGTTACCTGGTTACCCACGCCCACGCCGACCCCACCTCTGAGCTCACCTCCGGCATGATGGAGGTCCTGGGTGCCGACCCCCTTTACATGCGGCTCTGCAAGACCCAAAAATGCTTTCGGGCCCGCCTCACCCCCAAACCCTGGCGGTGCGGGCTTCCGGCCTGCACGTCTAGTACCCCTGGAGGGATGAAACAGCAGAGCAGGAAGCTCGCCAATGGCTATCAGCCTATGGGGACAAAACCAGAGACCTGGCCACCTGTGAATTGATCAACCACTTCGGCTCTGATGCCATGGACGAAGAGATCTCCCGCGTCGTCTCCTTCCACGACAAAGCGACCCGGGCCCAGTCCGGTCTTGAGCTTGCATAAGCCGGATGCACGTCAACAATATTTGTAACTATTCAGCCCATGCCTCCGGCGGCCCTGCCGGGGGCTAAACTTTTAAAAAGTTTAGCAAACAGGTTTTAAAAAAAGGGACATGAATGCCGTTTTAAATGCAGATGTGATTTGCCCCGAGGAACGAGGGGCAAATCACATCTGCTATCTCGCCATGAAAACACCATGGCCTTAGTCCCCATAAACACAAAAAGCCCCTTCGATTGCTCGAAGGGGCTTTATTTTTTAATTGGCTGGGATGCAGGGATTCGAACCCCAATAGACGGAATCAGAATCCGTAGTCCTGCCATTAGACGACATCCCAGCAGGCAACTCAATTGGTTGCGAGAGGGTATATAGTCCGGTGGGGCCGATTGAGTCAAGCAAAAATTTCGCCTTTTTCAAGCCCCCTTCCGAGGGCTTACCCTAACCCTCTTTGGGCAAAGGGCATTTTTGCCCTGAACAAGGCGCAGAAAAAATCTCCGGCGCCTTGTCCGCCCGGATCGCTACCCCAGGCTCCGGATATGGGCCACGGCGTCGTCGATACGCTTTAAGGTCTCCTCTTTGCCGAGGACGTCGAGCATCTCGTACATGTCGGGGCTGGCACCGGTGCCGGAGACGGCCAGGCGCATGGGCATGGCCACCTTGCCGAATCCCACCTCGAGCTTGGCCACCACGGCCTTGAAGGTCGCGGCCAGGGCGTCCTGGGTAAACTCGGTCTCGGCCAGGGCCTCTTTCATCGCGAGGAGCACATCCGCAGCCTCGGGCTTGAAGGCCTTTTTGGCCATCTTGGGATCGTACTCTTTCACCCCTTGGAAAAAGAACCGGGCGTTCTCGGCCATCTCCACCAGGGTGTGGCTTCGGGGGGCCAGGGTCTTTACGGCCTTTTCCAGCTGCGCGCGGTCGTCGGCCACAATGCCCGCCTTCTCAAGGAAGGGCAGGAGGGCGTCGGTGATCTCCTCGGTGGGCTTGGCCTGGATGTGCTCGTGGTTGATGGCCATGAGCTTGTCCTGGTCAAAAACGCCGGGGGAACGGCCGATGTTGTCCGGGTTGAACTTTTCGATGAGCTCTTCGCGGGTGAAGAACTCCTGGTCCCCGCAGGACCAGCCCAGGCGCGCCAGGTAGTTGATCATGGCATCGGGAAGGATCCCCATGTCCCGGTACTCGGTGACGCTGGTGGCACCGTGCCGCTTGCTCAAACGGGCCTTGTCCGCCCCAAGCACCATGGGCACATGGCCGTAGGTGGGCACCTCTTCTCCCATGGCCTTGACGATGAGGACCTGCTTGGGGGTGTTGTTGACGTGGTCGTCGCCCCTTAAGATGGTGTTCACCTTCATGGTCAGGTCGTCCACAGCAACAGCCAGGTTGTAAGTCGATAGAGTCACTACGCTGGATGATGAAGTCGTCGAGTTCTGCGTTGGGAATGGAGATCCGCCCCTTGACCATGTCGTCAAAGGCGGTGGACCCGGCCAGGGGCACCTTGAAACGCACCACGGCCCCCTCGGTGGGCCCCAGGTTTCGCTCGCGGCACTTCCCGTTGTACTTGGGTTTCTCCCCTTTGGCCCGTGCGGTCTCCCGCATCTCGTCGATCTCCTCGGGGGTGCAGGTACACCAGTAAGCGTGGCCGTCTTCAAGGAGCTTGTCGATCACCTTTTTATAAAGGTCAAAACGCTTGGTCTGATAAAAGGGGCCGTAGCCAGTGGATTGCCCAGCCACTCCAGCCCGTCGAAGATGGCCTGAACCGACGCCTCGGTGGAACG
Organism: Desulfoluna sp. CYM3A; assembly: GCF_056829965.1. Classification (NCBI taxonomy): domain Bacteria; kingdom Pseudomonadati; phylum Thermodesulfobacteriota; class Desulfobacteria; order Desulfobacterales; family Desulfolunaceae; genus Desulfoluna; species Desulfoluna sp. CYM3A. Next base: position 5,634,146 of record NZ_CP186556.1, on the reverse strand, counting down.
TTCCAGGTCTGTGTCTTCGATGCGGAGGATGAAGGTCCCGCCGGTTTTCCGGGCGTAGAGCCAGTTGAACAGGGCGGTGCGTGCTCCGCCGACATGAAGGTAACCCGTGGGGCTCGGAGGAAACCGTGTTATAATCTCACCCATAGCATCTCCTGTGGTATCTATTTTTTTAAAAAAAATTTTGCCCTTCAATCCGCACCCGCTCGAAAAAAAAACGTTGTGGATCGATAGGGATCTGCGCTATCTACGGCTCATGGCCAATTACCACAGTTGCTTTGCCAGCACAAGTAGCCAAAATCTAAGCACGTGAATATTCTTGACAATCGCCTTTAAATAAAATAAATAAGGGCGGTTAAGACTGTTCCATCATTATACATAATTTTTTAAAGAAATAAATGAGTTAGGAGATAACCATGGCAGTACCTAAGCGTAAGACCTCCAAAGCCAGATCGCGAAAACGTCGCACCCATTACAAGACTGACGCCCCCAACGTGTCCGTCTGCCCCGAGTGCGGTGAGCCCAAGATGATGCACCAGGCATGCCCCGACTGCGGCACCTACAAGGGTCGCAACGTACTGGCAGAAGACGAAGAGTAGCGATCACACGATGTGTCGAATCCGCACGCGAGTAACAACGCGTGCAAGGCGCCACGTTTTTTTCCCTGGAGTGTAGGGTCTATGCCTGACACCAATCCACGCAGTATCGTCGTCACCGGAGGGTCCCGGGGCATCGGCCGAGAGGTCTGCCTCGAATTTGCCGGTCCCGATACCCGCATTTACTTCAACTACGCGTCCTCCGAGGAGGCGGCACGGCAGACCGAAGCCCTTGTCGCTGAAAAGGGTGGTACGGCCGTTGGCGTCCGTGTGGATGTCACCTCCGAAGCGGAGGTCTCCGCCTTTATCAAGAAGGTGGTGGACGAGACCGGGCGCGTGGATGTGCTGGTCAACAATGCCGGTGTTACGCGGGACGGGCTTTTGGTCCGCATGAAAGAGTCTGATTGGGACACGGTGTGCGACACCAATCTCAAAGGGGCTTTTTTCTGCCTGAAAGCCGCGGCACGGCCCATGATGAAGCAGCGTTCCGGCCGCATCATCAACATCACCTCCATGGTTGGGGTTACGGGCAATGCCGGCCAGGCCAACTACTGCGCCTCCAAGGCGGGGCTCATCGGCCTTACCCGTTCAGCGGCCCGCGAGCTGGCCTCCAGGCAAATCACGGTCAATGCCGTGGCACCGGGGTTCATCGATACCGACATGACCGCCGCCCTTTCGGAGGAGGCCATCGGATCCATCATCGCCCAGATCCCCATGCAACGTACCGGCTCACCTCCAAGATGTGACCGGTGTTGTAGTCACCGCCTCTGAGCGGCAGCGCCTCGTCCACGGACAGGTACTCCATGTCAATGGGGGCATGTTCACAACATAACGACACAATGAGGTAGCGATGTCCGTAGAAGACAAAATCAAAAAAGTAGTCTCTGAAAAGCTGAAAGTCGAAGCCGGTGACGTGGTTCCCGAAGCACACTTCGTCAACGACCTGGGAGCCGACTCCCTGGATCTCGTGGAGCTGATCATGTCCATGGAAGAGGTCTTCGATATCGAGATCTCCGACGACGAGGCGGAAAAGCTCGTTCGCGTCAAAGACGCCATCGAGTACATCGAAGCGCGCATGTAGCGCGGCCGGCCGCAAGGCCGACTCGGCAAGGCTCCCCCTTCATGGGGAGAAGAAACAAAAAGACCATGACGATCAGGTTGACAGGGTGGGCCGTTCCCACCCTTCCTTGTATCTATAAGGCACGATAAGATCATGAGTAACGACACAACCCCGTATGAGACCGAAGTCATCATCGGATGCGACCACGCCGCCTACCCCCTGAAGGAGACCATAAAAGTCTTTCTGGAGAAAAAGGGCGTCAAGGTGGTGGACGCGGGATGCCACGGGCCGGAGTCCGTCAACTATCCCGATTTCGCCAAAGAGGTGGCCGGCAAGGTCTCCGACGGGACACACCCGAAGGGCATCCTTCTGTGCGGCACCGGCCTCGGCATGTCCATGGCCGCCAACCGCTTCAAAGGTGTCCGTGCGGCCCTGGTGAGCGACGGTTTTTCCGCGCGCATGAGCCGCATGCACAACAACAGCAACATCCTGGTCATGGGCGCCCGCGTCATCGGCGAATCCCTGGCCCTGGACCTTGTTCAGATCTGGATGGAAACCCCCTTTGAGGGAGGACGTCACCTGGATCGCATCCAGATGTTTGAGTCCTTCTGATCAACAGGGAAAACTGCACGGCAACACCGCTTTTCTATGGGGAGCGAACCCTTGAAAGCAGGGCCTGCATGGCGGGATTCCCGGCGACAGGGGTCGCAGGCGGTGAGCCTGATCGCGGTGACCCACGTCGAAGGCAACCTGCCGCCCTTGGGGATAAGGGCTGAAAGGGAAGACACCCGGCACGGACCGAACTCACGCTGTTCGTCCGCCGCACACCGGTCGGTCCCCACGGACCCCGGCAGCGCTTCGACAAGCCATTCGACGTGGCGTCCTTCACCAACCGAAAACCCGGCTGACAAGCCAAAACCGGCTGACGCGCCGAACACACGGCTGAAGAGGAAGCAAAGGTGAACCTGAAGTGTATTAGAGATGTGGACCCGGATATTGCCCTTGCCATCGAGAACGAAATCTCGCGGCAACAGAACAACCTTGAACTTATCGCATCGGAAAACGCGGTGAGCACCCCGGTCATGGAAGCCATGGGCACCCCCCTGACCAACAAGTATGCCGAAGGGTACCCCGGCAAGCGATACTACGGCGGCTGCGGCCACGTAGACACCGCCGAGGCCATTGCCATCGAACGGGCCAAAGAGCTCTTCGGCGCGGCCTATGCCAACGTCCAGCCCCACTCGGGTTCCCAGGCCAACATGGCGGCCCTTTTCGGGATGCTTGAGCCCGGCGACACTGTCATGGGCATGGACCTCGCCCACGGCGGTCACCTGACCCACGGCAGCCCCGCCAGCTTCTCCGGCAAGTTGTTCAACTTTGTCCATTACGGCGTGGAAAAAGAGACCGGCATGATCGACCTCGACCATGTGGAGTCCATGGCCCGCGAGTGCAAGCCCAAACTCATCATCGTCGGGGCCAGCGCCTATCCCCGCACCCTCGACTTCGAAGCGTTTTCCGCCATTGCCCAGCGCACCGGCGCCGCCCTCATGGTGGACATGGCGCACATCGCCGGCCTGGTGGCCGGTGGCGTCCATCCCAACCCCGTCCCCTACGCGGACGTGGTCACCTCCACCACCCACAAGACCTTAAGGGGTCCCAGGGGCGGCCTGATCCTCTCCGGCAAAGACCTCACAGGCGTCATGAACAAGCAGATCTTCCCCGGTATCCAGGGCGGTCCCCTCATGCACGTCATCGCGGCCAAAGCCATCGCCTTCAAGGAAGCGGCCACCGACGAATTCAAAGCCTACCAGGCACAGATCGTCAAAAACGCCGCGGTCCTGGCCGACGCCCTCATGGAGAACGGGTTTGACCTGGTTTCCGGCGGTACCGACAACCACCTCATGCTCCTGGACCTCACCCGCATGGACATCACGGGCAAGGACGCCGAAGAGACCCTGGACCGCGCCGGCATCACCGCCAACAAGAACGTGGTCCCCTTCGACACCCGCAGCCCCTTTGTCACCAGCGGGATCCGCATCGGCACCCCGGTGCTCACCACCCGGGGCATGAAGGAAGCCGAGATGAAGCAGGTGGCGGGTTTCATGGCCAAAGCCCTGACCAACAAGGACAACCCCGCCGTCATCGACACCATTCGACAGGAGGTGAAGGCCCTCTGCAACGCCTTCCCTCTGTTTACCGACTAACAGGTCACCGACCCGTTGATCGAAGGGAGGGCCGGCTCGCAAAGCCGGACCCTCCCGCCGCCAAGGAGCCGCCCATATGGAACCGGAACAGACTCGCCCCTCATGGGCCCAGTACTTCATGGACATCACCGAACTGGTGGCCAAGCGCTCCACCTGTACACGCCGTGCGGTGGGAGCCATCCTTGTCAAGGACAAGCGGATCCTGGCCACGGGCTACAACGGCGCCCCCAGCGGGGTGCGCCACTGTGCCGAGACCGGATGCCTGAGAAAGCAGCTGGGCGTCCCCTCCGGGGAACGCCATGAGCTCTGCCGCGGCGTCCACGCAGAACAGAACGCCATTGTACAGGCCGCCCACTACGGGGTGTCCATCAACGGCGCCACCCTCTTTTGCACCAACCTCCCCTGCTCCATCTGCGCCAAGCTGCTGATCAACGCAGGGGTGAAAAAGATTGTGTACCAGTCGGGTTATGCCGACGCGATTTCCGAAGAGATGCTAAGCGAAGCCGGTGTTGAAGTGATTCAGGTCCCCTGAACCGGAGTATTGGCCCACAAGACCACTGTCACAAGGAGAACGCCATGAAATGCCCCTACTGCGCCGAAGACAACACAAAAGTCGTGGACTCTCGGGACACCAAGGATAAAAACGAAATCCGGAGGCGCCGGGAGTGCCTCGCCTGCGGCAGGCGCTTCACCACCTACGAGCACGTGGAAAAACTCCCGGTCATGATCGTGAAAAAAGACGGCCGCCGGGAAGAGTTTACCCGAAGCAAGGTGGCCGCAGGCCTTTACAGGGCCTGTGAAAAACTCGATATCAGCGTCAACGTCATCGACGCTTACTTAGACGAGCTGGAGCGGGACCTGCGGGAGACCGGAGAAAAAGAGATCCCTTCTCAGAAGATCGGTGAGAAGGTAATGATCTGGCTCCACGGCAAAAACGACATCGCCTACGTCCGCTTTGCTTCCGTCTACCGGGAGTTCAAGGACGTCAACGACTTTGTCATGGAGCTCAAGGGGCTCCTCTCAAAGGAGTCGCAGTAGCCGGGCCGTCCCCGGCACGTTAAAGGGACGGCGCTTTACAAACAGCGCAACAAAGGGGGAGCCATGGAGGCTCAGGAGTACATGGAGATGGCCCTTGCCCTGGCGGCACGAGGCATCGGATGGACCTCCCCCAACCCCGCGGTCGGGGCTGTGGTGGTCAACAACGGACAGGTGGTGGGGCGCGGCTGGCACAAGGCCTGCGGCGGCCCCCATGCCGAGGTCTTTGCCATTGATGAGGCAGGAGACCGGGCCGAAGGCGGCGACATCTATGTTACCTTGGAGCCCTGCAACCACACCGGCAAGACCCCTCCCTGCACCGAAAAGATCTTGAACGCCGGGATCCGGCGTGTCTTCATTGCCATGGAAGACCCCAACCCCGTGGCCTCGGGCGGTATCGAGCGCCTCAGATCCCAGGGGGTCGAGGTGACCTCCGGCATCCTCCGGGAAAAAGCCGAAGCCCTCAACGAAGGGTTCATCAAGCACGTGCAGACGAACCGCCCCTTTGTGGTGGCCAAAAGCGCCGCCACCTTAGACGGCCGCACCGCCGCATCCACGGGCCACTCCCAGTGGATCACCGGCGAATCCTCCAGGCGCCATGTCCACGAGCTCCGGCACGCCGTTGACGCCATCATGGTGGGCATCGGCACGGTCAAGGCTGATAATCCCTCCCTCACCCCGCCCAACCCCGGGGGAAAAGACCCCATCCGCATCATCCTCGACAGCCACCTCACCATTGACGATCAGGCGAGGGTGTTGCAGCTCAATTCCGATTCTGATACAATAATCGTTTGCGGTAAGATCCCAACGGAAGCCGAGGAGACCCTCCGGAAAAAGGCGCGCCTTGAGGCTTCTGGAGCGCGGGTTCGAGGTCCCCTTAGGTATCTATGTGGATCTTGACCGACTCATGGCAACCTTGGGAAAAGAGAAGATCCAGAGCATCCTCCTCGAAGGGGGAGCGACCCTTCTCAAATCCGCCCTGGACGCAAAGATCGTGGACAAGTTCCGCATCTACATCGCGCCCAAGCTCCTCACAGGAGACGACGGGTTTCCCGTCACCGCAGGCAAGGGGCCCCTCTCCATGGACGAGGCCCTGACCCTTTCCCGGGTTGCTGTTCGACACTTTGACAATGACGTAATGATCGAGGGCTACCTGTAAAGATGCCGATCGCCCTGCGGGGCGTGCCAGCCGTTTCAGGACCAGCTTTCTTGAGAAGAGGCGATGAGGTATGTTCACCGGAATTATTGAAGGATTCGGCACCATCAGGGACATCCGCCCCACAGGCCAGGGGTCCCGCTTTGCCATCGAGGCAGACTTTCCCCTCGACCGCGTCAAGATCGGGGACAGCATCGCTGTGAACGGCTCCTGCCTCACCGCCGTGGTCCTGGACGGCCGCCGCTTTGAGGTGGACGTGGCCCCCGAAACCATTAAACGCACCGTCTTTTCCAGCATCCACGTGGGTTCCCGCGTCAACCTGGAGCGTGCTCTGCGCCTCTCCGACCGCTTAGACGGCCACATCGTCTCCGGCCATGTGGACGGCGTGGGCACCATTGTCAGCAAAGAACGCCAGGCCAACGCCGTCATCGTCACCATCGCCGTGGAAAAGCACCTCTCCCGCTACATGATCGAAAAGGGCTCCGTGGCAGTAGACGGCATCAGCCTGACCATCAACGCCGTCACCGACACCACCTTCACCCTGAGCATCATTCCCCACACCGCAGAAATCACCAGCATCGGCCAGAAGCCGCCCGGTTCCATCGTCAACATCGAAACCGACATGGTGGGGAAGTACATCGAAAAATTTCTCATGACGCCCAAGCCCGATCAGAAGCCCCAAGCCCCTTCCATCGACATGGCCTTTTTGGCCGACAAGGGATTTTTGTAAGCCGACGACGCAAGAAAAAGGGACCGATGCGGGTCCCTTTATATAGTGAGAGCAAGAGGAGTAAGAGGAGTCTGATATGCCCGTTATATCCATCGAAGAAGCCATTGAAGAGATTCGCGCAGGTCGCATGGTCATCCTGGCCGATGACGAAGACCGTGAAAACGAAGGAGACCTGACCATGGCCGCCGAGGCGGTCACTCCCGAGGCCATCAACTTCATGGCCAAATACGACATGCGCTCGATCCGCCTGCCCATGTCCTCGGCAACTGCTACTACCTGGACCTGCCCATGATGGTGGACGACAACACCAGCCAGTTCGGCACCGGGTTCACCGTCTCCATCGAAGCCAAAAAAGGGGTCACCACCGGCATCTCCGCCGCGGACCGCGCCACCACCATCCTGACGGCCGTGGCCGATGAGACCAAGGCGGCCGACATTGCCCGCCCGGGCCACATCTTCCCCTTACGCGCCCGTGACGGCGGGGTCATGGTCCGCGTGGGCCAGACCGAAGGGTCCGTGGACCTGGCGCGCCTTGCCGGTCTCAAGCCCGCCGCCGTTATCTGCGAGATGATCAGCCCACGACGGCACCATGGCCCGCATGCCCTCCCTGGAGGAGTTCAGCAAGGAGCACGGCATCGGCATCTGCACCGTGGCGGACCTGGTGGAGTACCGCATGAAGAAGGAGTCCTTCGTCAAGCGGGCCGCCGAGACCGCCACCACCGCCATCTCCTGGTGGTGGACTTCAAGATCATCGCCGTTAACGACTGGTACAACCACCCACATCGCCAACTGCCAAGGGGAGATCAACCCGGAGGAGCCCGTCCTCGTACGCGTCCACTCCGAGTGCATGACCGGCGATATCTTCGGGTCCATGAAGTGCGACTGCGGCGATCAGCTCCAGCGCGCCATGGCCCGCATCAACGACGAAGGCTCAGGGGTCATCCTCTACCTTCGCCAGGAAGGCCGCGGCATCGGCCTGGTGAACAAGCTGAAAGCTTACGAGCTCCAGCGCCAGGGCTACGACACCGTGGAGGCCAACGAAAAGCTCGGCTTCAAGGCAGACCTGAGGGATTACGGCATCGGCGCCCAGATGCTCGCCGACATCGGCGTGCGCAAAATGCGTCTCATGACCAACAACCCCAAGAAGATGGTTCAGAAGGACGGCACCTCCCGTTGTGGAGCAGGTGCCCATTGAGGTGCACACCAACGTCTACAACCAGGGCTACCTGACCTGCAAGAAGCTGAAGATGGGCCACACCCTGAACATCGAGCCCAAAAAAGACTCCCACAACATGTAGGGAGTCCCCAAGGACAACAAACCCGGAGCGGTCGGCTTGCCGGTCGCTCCTGTTTTCACATTTTAGACTGACACCTATAAACCAATAGGGAAAGGGACTCACCATGCCCAATATCATCCAGTCCAGCCTGACCTCCGAAGGCAAAAAATTTGCCATCGTCGTAAGCCGTTTCAACGACTTCATCACCGAACGCCTTGTGGGCGGTGCCGTGGACGCCCTGACGCGCAGCGGCACAAAAGATGAGGACATCGACATCATCAAGGTCCCCGGTGCCTTTGAGATTCCCCTGCTGGCCCAGAAAGCCGTGCAGACCGAAAAATACGATGCCGTCATCTGCCTGGGTGCCGTCATCCGCGGGGCCACTCCCCACTTTGACTACGTCTGCGCCGAAGTATCCAAGGGCGTGGCCCATGTCAGCCTGGAAGCCAACATCCCCGTCATCTTCGGGGTCGTCACCACCGATACCATCGAGCAGGCCATTGAACGGGCCGGCACAAAAGCCGGGAACAAAGGCTTTGACTGTGCCCTGTCTGCCATCGAAATGGCCAACCTCATGACCGTCATGGATGAAGGACAGAAGTAAATGGGAGTAAGACGAGGCGCACGGGAGCTTGCGTTGCAGGCTCTCTTTTTTGCGGATATAAAGCCCCAGGCCCGCCGCGACGCGCAGCTCTTTCGGGACAACTACATCACCGACGAGGCGTATCTGCCCTTTTTCGATACCCTCACCGAAGGTGTTCTGGACAACCTGGAAGAGATCGACGCCGCCATCGCAAACCGATCCAAGAACTGGAAGGTCTACCGCATGTCTTCCGTGGATCGCAATGCCTTGCGGGTCGGGGTGTTTGAGATCATGTTCCTTGAAGATGTCCCGGACAAGGTAGCCATCAACGAGGCCATTGAGATCGGCAAACACTTTGGAACCGCAGAGTCGGGCGCCTTTATCAACGGTATCCTCGATGCCGTGTCCGCTGACAAAAGCTAAACTCTTTAGGAGGACCCGACCTTGTTGATCACAGACCTTGTTGTGGGACCCATCGGTGCAAACTGCATCATCCTCGGATGCGAAACCACCCGCGAAGCAGTGGTTATCGACCCCGGCGACGACGCCTCACGTATCTTGAAGGCCCTGGCCGATGAAAAGCTCACCGTTAAAGCCATCATCAACACCCACGGCCACTTTGACCATGTGGGGGCCAACAAGCGCCTGAAAGAGGCCACGGGCGCCGATCTCATGATCCATGAAGCCGACGCGTCCATGCTCCAGGAGCTCTCGGTGACGGCCATGGCCTTCGGGCTCAAGGCGGAAAACTCGCCCCCGGCCGACCGTCTCCTCACCGACGGGGACACCATCACCTTCGGCAACAAGACCCTGGCGGTCCTCCACACACCGGGCCATACCCCCGGCGGGATCACCTTGTACTGCAAGGACGAGAAGGCGGCCTTTGCTGGGGACACTCCATCGGAAGAACCGACCTCCCCGGCGGCAACTACGCCACCCTCATCGCCAGCATCAAGGAGCAGCTCTTTTCCCTGCCCGATGATACCGTGGTCTACACCGGCCACGGCCCCAAGACCACCATCGGCACCGAAAAGCAGTACAACCCCTTTCTCAAGTAGAAGGGGGCGGGCATGACGCCCTAACTCCGGTACCAAATCAAAACGGGCCGTATCCCATCCAAAAAAAGATGGGATACGGCCCGTTTTTTTTCAGGCGTCACAGCGGTAACGATTCAGCTCAAACAAGCCTCCGGCGGCTCGCCTGCCTCCCTACCCCTCCTCTTCCGCCACCGAGCCGGGACCTGCCAGGGGCCGGAAGCTCTTTTTGGAAGCCTGGCAGAACGGACAGGCCCAGTCATCGGGCAGATCCTTAAACGCGGTGCCGGGCGGGGTGTTGGTTTTGGGTTCCCCTTTGTCGGGGTCGTACACATAACCGCAGTTGTGGACCTGGCATTGATACATGTCTTTGAGTGAAGCCATGGAAGCACCTCCTGAAAGGATTGACGAGGGGTCGACACCACAAATCATGTCGGGCTGCTGTCTGGACCAACGAAAGGATACTACGGCATAGCCTACCAAGTTTTTTGGTATTGTTCCAAGATGTTTTGGCGAGTACTGGTTATCCGCCCCCGGCTTAAACAAACGCTCCCAGCTGACATGCCCGGATCTTGACCCCCGTCTTTTCGCACGCCCCGGCCAGAAGGGCCCGGGAGAGACCGTCCTCCTTTGCCTTGGCAAAAATTTCCCTGCAGGTGACATGCCCCTTTGCCTCGGCGCTTTCGTCCAGCCATGCCGCCACCTCATCAGAGATGACCTCGGGGATCTGGATCCGCTTCTGCTTGCCGGGCCCAAACCCGAAGAGCCCCAGCTGGCAGGTCTCTATACGAATTTCGAGTTCATCAAGGCATGACCCGGCCTCCCCGGGGGTCACACCACAGCGCAGGGCCGTGGACAAGGCCAGGGCACAGCTGATGCGCCCCTGCCTTGCAGCCCCCTTCAACTCCTTGACTACCTGGTCTTTTGACACTGCCATTGCGCTACCTCCCCGTACACAGATCGTTCCTCGGTTAATTTACCCCAAGCCCCCATAAAACGGGCCTTTTCCACACCTCATTTCCCTTGCCATGGGCTGTGCTGTTCTGATACTCTTTTCCAACATTTACCGTAACGGCTCCCGCCAAAAACAACGCACTCCACTCATCCCGACCGGCAGGTGGCATCCACGCTCCGGTGGTGACCATCGTCTCCAAGACCATGGTCACGGGCACCGCCCCGTGGCGCACGGGATGTTTGCCTGTTTTTCCGTGTCGTTACATAAAGGAAGACCCCCGGATGCATCCCACGGGTCGCGCCCCGCGGAGCAAGTCGCCGCCGGACAAGGCGGCAACCCCGTGAATCAAGTGATCTGTTTGTTACATTTCCGGGAGCCCGACGTTCAGACATGCATCACGACGAGAGGGAACCGTCTGGTTTGCCCACAGCCCGTCTGATACAATAACAGTTGGAAGGCGCTTTCGCCAAGCCCCACGGCACCGCGCCGGGGTGAGTCTGCCCCGGCCCGCAACGGCCCACCCTGCCGAAGCCGTATGGCACCGACCCCTTCCGACGAAAGAGATACGACCCATGTCCCTGGTTCAGACACGAAAAAAAACACGAACCCTCCGTGTCGGAGGGGTGGCCGTGGGCGGTGACGCCCCCATCTCGGTGCAGTCCATGACCAACACCCGCACCGAAGACATCAAGGCCACCGTGGCCCAGATCCACCGCCTGCAAGAGGCGGGGTGCGAGATCGTCCGGGTGGCGGTCCCCGGCATGGAGGCGGCCGAAGCCATCGCCGCCATCAAAAAAGAGATCGCCATTCCCCTCATCGCAGACATCCACTTCGACCATCGGCTGGCCATTGCCGCCGCTGAAAACGGGGCCGATGCCCTGCGCATCAACCCGGGGAACATCGGCAGCCGGGAAAAGGTCGTCAAGGTGGTCACCTGCGCCAAGGAGCGCGGCTTGCCCATCCGCATCGGGGTCAACGCCGGGTCCCTCTCCCAGGAAATCCTGGACCGGTTCGACGGGGTCACCCCCGAGGCCATGGTGGCCAGCGCCATGGAGAACATCCGGATCCTTGAGGAGCTCGACTTTTTCGACATCAAGATCTCCCTCAAGGCGTCGGACGTCACCCGCACCGTGGAGGCCTACCGCCTCCTCTCCGGCCAGGTGGACTATCCCCTGCACGTGGGGGTTACCGAAGCGGGCTCCCTGTTTCCCGGGGTGGTCAAATCGTCCATCGGCATCGGCATGCTCCTCTCCGAGGGCATCGGGGACACCATCCGCGTCTCCCTTACACGGGACCCGGTGGAGGAGATCCGCGTAGGCCAGGAGATCTTAAAATCCCTGGAGCTCCGGCGCTTCGGCCCGGAGATTGTCTCCTGCCCCACCTGCGGCCGCTGCAACATCGACCTGTTCTCCATCGTGGAACAGGTGGAACAGGCCCTCATCGGCCGAAAGACTCCCATCAAGATCGCCATCATGGGATGCGTGGTCAACGGCCCAGGAGAAGCCCGGGAAGCCGACATCGGCGTGGCGGGCGGCCATGGCATCGGGATTCTGTTCAAAAAGGGACAGGTGGTGAAAAAATTCCCCGAAGATCAGTTGGTGGAGGTGCTCCTGGCCGCTATCGATGATTTTGAAAAAAACAAAGCTTAACGACTCAACAGCCCATACAGAAACGATCACGGCCTGCATTAAAAACCGGCCGATATACCCATGAGGACGACAATGGCAAAAAAGGTACAGACAGCGATTACCCCCACCCGAACCGAAGACTACCCCCAGTGGTACCAGCAGGTGGTCAAGGCCTCCGACATGGCCGAAAGCTCCCCTGTGCGCGGGTGCATGGTGATCAAGCCCTGGGGCTATGCCCTCTGGGAAAACATCCAGAAGTCCATGGACGCCAAATTCAAAAAAACCGGTGTGCGAAACGCCTACTTTCCCCTCTTCATCCCCTTGAGCTTCCTTGAAAAAGAGGCCGAGCACGTGGAAGGCTTTGCCAAGGAGTGCGCCGTGGTGACCCACCACCGCCTTGAAGCAGGGCCCGAAGGGGGCCTGGTGCCCGCCGGGGAGCTCGCCGAGCCCCTCATCGTGCGCCCCACCTCCGAGACCATCATCGGGGACTCTTTTGCCAAGTGGATCACCAGCTACAGGGACCTTCCCGTCCTCATCAACCAGTGGGCCAACGTGGTGCGCTGGGAGATGCGCACACGGACCTTCCTGCGCACCAGCGAGTTCCTCTGGCAGGAGGGGCACACCGCCCACGCCACCTCTGAAGAAGCGATTTCCCGCACTGAACAGATGCTGGAGGTCTACGCCAATTTTGCTGAAGAGTACCTCGCCATGCCGGTGATCAGGGGCCGCAAATCCGACTCCGAGCGTTTCCCCGGCGCCGTGGACACCCTCTGCATCGAAGCCATGATGCAGGACCGAAAAGCCCTTCAGGCTGGGACCTCCCACTTCCTCGGCCAGAACTTCGCCAAGGGATCGGGCATCACCTTCCAGAGCGCCGACGAGAAAGAAGAGTACGCCTGGACCACCTCCTGGGGCACCTCCACCCGCCTCATCGGCGGCATGATCATGACCCTCTGACCACGACTACGCCCCCCCGCATCGCCCCGGCGACATCGGGGTCTTCTTCCTCCATCTTCCGCAAGCCTGAAGAGAAAGAGGAGGTGCTGGCCTACACCAGAAAGCTTGCCGAAGAGCTCTCCCAGGTGACCTACCACGGCCGCGCCATCGAGGTGGAAGTGGACGAGCGCGAGATCGGCGGCGCCCGAGGCTGGGACTGGATCAAAAAGGGCATCCCCGTCCGCGCCGAGATCGGGCCCCGCGACATGAAAGAGGACTCGGTGTTCATGGCACGCCGGGACCTTTCCCCCAAAGAGAAGCGCGGGGTCAAGCGCGAAGAGCTTCTGGCCACCCTGCCCGCCATCCTGGACGAGATCCAGCAGGCCCTTTTCGACCGGGCCCTGGCCCACCGGGAAGCCAACACCCGTCCCGTGGACGACAAAGAGGCATTCTACGCCTGGTTTACCCCGGAAAATGAAGAGAAGCCCGAAATCCACGGCGGATTTGCCCTCTCCCACTGGTGCGGGGACGGTGCCTGTGAAGAGAAGATCAAAACCGACCTGAAGGTCACCATCCGATGCATCCCCTTTGAAGGCGACGAGGAAGAGGGAACCTGCATCTGCTGCGGCAAGTCCAGCAAAAAACGGGTGATCTTCGCCAAGGCATACTAATGAATACCCCAAAGGGGCCGACACATCCGGTGACGGCCCCTTTGGTTTTTGTTTGATGTCAACGTAACGATACGGTTTTTCTTTAAAACGTTGCGCTCTAACGCGTCGCGTTATCAAAGACTGAGTCGTTACATGTTAAAAAAACCTTAACGTAAAAAATGGCCCCGGGGCCACGTGGTGAGGCAGCAGTACCGATGATCCGTATAAACGATATCCTGGACAGAATCATAGAAATCCATCCCGATGCCGACCTGGACATCGTGGAAAGGGCTTACATCTTTTCCGCGCGCGTCCACGACGGCCAGACACGCCTGTCCGGAGAGCCCTACCTCACCCACCCCCTGGAAGTGGCCTACATCCTGGCCGACATGAAACTCGACGTGGAGAGCGTGGCTGCCGCCCTGCTCCACGACGTGGTTGAAGACACCCACGCCACCGAAGAGGAGATCGCCCAGTACTTCGGCACCGGGGTGTGCCATATCGTGGCCGGGGTCACCAAACTCAGCAAGCTCAGCTTTGCCACCTCCCAGCAGCGCCAGGCCGAAAGCATCCGTAAGATGATCCTGGCCATGGCCAACGACATCCGCGTCATCCTCATCAAGCTGGCCGACCGCCTCCACAACATGCGCACCCTGAAGTTCCACAAGCGCGAGGAGAAAAAGCGGCAGATCGCCAAGGAGACCATGGACCTTTACGTGCCCATCGCCTCCCGCCTGGGGATCTACTGGCTCAAACAGGAGCTGGAGGACATTGCCTTTGAAACCCTGCAACCCGAAGAGTACAAAAAAATCAGGGAACAGGTAAAAGACGATCAGCTGTCCCAGGAAGAGGTGGTCTCCTCCACCAAAAACCGCATCAAGGAGCTCATGGAGGACGCAGGGCTCCACGGCCAGGTCATGGGACGCTACAAGCAGCTCTACAGCATCCACCACAAAATGGTCTCCCAGCAGCTCACCTTTGATGAGATCTACGACCTCGTGGCCTTCCGCATCATCCTGGACACCATCCCCCAGTGCTACACGGCCTTGGGGATCATCCACAGCACCTGGAACCCCATCTCCGGAAAATTCAAAGACTACATCGGCGTGCCCAAGCCCAACATGTATCAGTCCCTCCACACCACGGTGGTGGGGCCCGGGGGGCACCGCATCGAGGTGCAGATCCGCACCAAGGAGATGGACAAAGTCGCCAAATCCGGCATCGCCGCCCACTGGTCCTACAAAGAGGGCAAGGTGGCCGACGAGAAACTGGGGGAAGCCTACGCCTGGGTCCAGGACCTGGTGGAGAACCAGGAAAACGTCAAAAACCCCGGCGAGTTCATGGAGAACGTCCGCATCGACCTCTTCCAGGACGAGGTGTACGTCTTCAGCCCCAAGGGGGAGATAAAAACCCTGCCCAAGGGCGCCACCCCCATCGACTTTGCCTACGCCATCCACACCGAAGTGGGCAACCAGTGCAGCGGCGCCAAGGTCAACGGCCGCCTGGTCTCCCTCACCTATGAGCTCCAGACCGGTGACGCCGTGGAGATCATCATCACCAAGGGCAACACCCCCAGCAAGGACTGGATCGGCTTTGTAAAAACCGTAAAAGCCCGCGCCAGGATCCGGCATTTCATCCGCTCCGAGGAGAAAGAGCACAGCGTGGCCCTTGGCAAGGACCTGCTGGAAAAAGAGTTCAGGAAGCACGGCCTCAACTTCAACAAGCTCTCGGCCACGCCGGAGATGGAAGAGGCCGCCGCCGCCTTCGGCTTCAAGGGCGCCTCCTCCCTCGTGGAAAACGTGGGCTACGGCAAGGTGACCCCCCGCCAGGTGGCAAACCGCTTCCTTCCCCAGGAGAGCAAGCAGGACAAGCCCGAACACTCCCTCTTCCACCGGCTCATGGGCCAGTACAAAGAGGGGGATGCCGTCATCGTCAAGGGCATCGACAACATCCTCATCCGCCTGGGCAAATGCTGCAACCCCGTCCCCGGGGACGAGATCACCGGCTACGTTACCCAGGGCCAGGGCATCACCATCCACCGCAGCAACTGCACCAATGCCCTCACCATGAGCCCGGAACGCTGCGTGGACGTCACCTGGGCCAGCGAAACCCAGGAGAGTCTTCCCGTCAGCATCCTCGTGCGATCCCAGGACCAGGTGGGCCTGCTTGCCAAGATCACCTCGGCCATCAGCGACAGCCGCGCCAACATCGTGGACCTGGTCATGAGCCGCCAGGACCAGGGCGGCTACGAATGCACCTTTACCCTCAACGTCAGCAACACCGATCAGATCAAAAAGGTCATCCAGAACATCAAGCGCATCCGCTCCGTCCGAGAGGTGCGACGCATCGGCGACTGATGTGCCTTGGGCGGCCCTGCCGGAGGCTAAACGTTTAAAAAAGTTTAATGAACGGGTTTTTAAAAATTCTTTTAATAAATTTTTACTTTAAAGGCGGATGTGATTTGACCCGAGGAGCGAGGGGCAAAACACATCCGCAACCTGCTTTCAAGGTGGCACACCTTGCCGCCGGAGGCTGTTTTTTTTTTGAGCTGAATAGTTACCTCACTTTAAACCCTGCGTCAGTAGTTGTCACCCCGCCCGAAGCACCTCGTCCTCCCCGGCCTTGTCCTCAAAACAGCCTGCAATCTCCACAAATCGGTGTTCACAGGCCACAAAGGCATCCACCACAGCGGGATCGAAATGGGTCCCCCGGCCCTCCAGGATAATCTTGCGAGCCTCTTCATGGGGACAGGCCTCCTTGTAGACCCTTTGGGACCGCAGGGCGTCGTAGACATCGGCCAGGGCCATGAGCCTTGCCGAAAGGGGGATGTCCGAACCCGCAAGTCCCCGGGGGTACCCGCTGCCATCCCACTTCTCATGGTGACTTCCCGGATGCCAGGGCACAGGCCAGAAACGAGGATGCTGGCGCCGGGTTCCCATCTTCAGCTCAGCCCGCCGGATCGCCTCCTCCCCCTTGAGGGTATGGAGCTTCATCACGGCAAACTCCTCTTTGGTCAGGGGACCCGTTTTCAAAAGAATCGCGTCTGGCACCCCCACCTTTCCGATGTCATGGAGGGGAGCGGTCTTGTAGAGAAGATCCACCACCGAAGGGGGCAGCACCCCGCCGTAGGCAGGCACCTGTGCCAGGGTCTCTGCCAGGAGCTTCACGTAATGCTGAGTTCGCCGGATATGGGAGCCGGTTTCGTTGTCCCGGGTCTCGGCCAGGGAGGCCATGCTGTTGATGATCACGTCCCGCAGCCGCTCTACCATGAGGTTCTGCTCTTTAAGCCCTGCGATCATCCGGTTTGTGTAGCTGGCAATAACCCCGAGCTCGTTGTTGAAGGCCACAGGCACCCGGGTGTCGAAATCACCGGCGGACACCGCCCTGAGGGTTCGGGTCTCTTCCTCCAGAAACAGGTGAATGTTCCGGGCATAGGTCATGACGATGTTGGCCGTGTACCCCATAAGAATGGTGATGATAAAGGCCTGGTTGAAAAAGACCGACTTCCTGTCCTCAGCCGTCATGATGTGGCTGTCCAGCCAGCAAAAATCATTGAAATAGACGACAATCATGGTAACGGTCACCGCCGTAAGAGAGGCCACCGTCACCAGCACCAGCTTTCTGGACACGGAGACAAAGTGACCCGATGTGGTAAAAAGCCCCCGCCCGATCTTCATGGCCAGTCGACGGTTGTGGATCAACCCCAGGTCCGCCCCGACAAAAAAGCCCAGGCTCAAAAAGCCGGTGATCACCTCAACCGAACTCCTCGTCCCGCCACCCCACCAGATGTCCAACAACACGCTGACGAGAAGCCCCACCAGGCCCAAAAGCGCCACATCCAGAAATAAGAGCCCGGCCACCTGCAGCCGGGGAGGCGTGATACAAAACACGAAACGACTGAGACACCACCTTGCCCCGCGCATCAAAATCAATGCAATGCCCATTAAGAGAAACCATGGCACCTCCGGCACCGATGCAACCATGGGACAGATCCCAATTCCGTAGCCTCCCATGACGGCAAGGACCAGCATATAATGAACCGAGGCCCGCGGGTCGTACTCCTGGCTCTCGGCAACGGTATTGCAACGCATGTAAACAAACTCCCGGAGGATTGCTGAGGTTCAGCTCAAAGCAACTTCCGACGTAAAAATGATGCCGAATCGCTATAGAGCCATTCAACCCTGATCGCATGGGGACCGCGTCCCCCCCCCAGGGTAAACGTCAAGCCGCACCCGTCATGATGCAGGGAACATTTTCACCCGGGATCTGACGTGTGATATACCTGCCCATTCCCACTGTCAACATCTGTTGACAAATCATGGACAATCTGCGCCAGACCAGAGCCCTACCGGTCGTAAAAAAAATAAAACCGGGAGCATAACCATCCACGCGGGGCCTTGGCAGCCACACGTCCATATGCACCCGGCAATGCACGTCACGCACAAAAAAAACGCCCTCGGTTCTCACCGAAGGCGTTTTCATGTTTCTCAACAGATCACATCAGATTCGTCAGGAGACCTCGAGCCCCTTTTGTTCCATCAAGGCCAGGCCGTACTCAATGGAGACGGCATAGCTGATCTGGGTGTGGTACCCCGAAGGCCGACTGCCCCGGGCAAAATCACCCCCGTCTTCAACCGGGGAAAATCGCCCGATGACCACCCCGATAACCCGGCCGTCATCGGCATTCACCAGGGGGCCTCCGGCCACGCCGTCAAACACCATGGTGTCGAAAAGCAAAAGCCGCTTTCCGTTCCTGGAGCACACCTTGGAACTCAGAATCGCACTCTGGGCCACGAGGTTGTGCATTTCGTCGTGGCCGAAGGGAAACCCGAGGCTGAGAAGGCTGGTGCCTATAATCAGGTTCTCGGTGGTCCCCCCAAGGTGGTCCGGGGTCCGGATACGCAGGTTTCGATCGATCTCCAAAAGCGCCACATTGTGGACCGTGTCCGCAGCCGCCACCGAGACGCTCATGGCCGACACCCGGTCCAGGCTGATGGGCATGAAATCGTCCGGGTTGCTCGTGGGAACCACCATCAAGCCTTCGGGGTCCTCCTCAATGAGGTGGGCTGCCGTCAGCAGGTACCCGTCGTCGTGCATGAGAAAGGCCGTCCCCAAAAACACAACGGAGCTCTCCTTCTTCCGCACCAGCATCATGCACCCGCCTGCAAATTTCTGACTCACATCCTGTAACATCGCTTATCCTCCTTTTGCAGATCAGGCGCTCTTCTTACGCGCAAACACAACGTGGGGCGCCTCGGCACCCTCGATCTCAAACTCTTCGCCCTTCTTTTTCCCGGTCTTCACGCTGAAGGTCTGGACCCCGATGTACTCGTTGAGCCCTTTCTTCAGGCTCACGCACATGATGATCAGGACAATGCCGAAGGGAAGGCCCGTGGTGATTACCGCAGACTGCAGGGCGGCCAGGCCGCCGCAGAGCAGCAGGGTCGCCGCCACCACCCCTTCCAGGATGGCCCAGAAAAGACGCTGGGGAATGGGGGGATCCGGGTTACCGCCGGCGGTGATGATGTCGATGACCATGGACCCCGAATCCGACGAGGTCACGAAAAAGCTCACCACCACGAGAACCCCCAGCACACAGGAGATGCCGGATAAAGGAAAGTGCTCAAGAAGGACAAACAAAGAGACCGGCACGTTCTTGGCCACAGCCTCGGCAATGCCGCCACCACCGAACATCTCGATGAACAGCGCGGAGTTCCCGAACACCGTCAGCCACACAAAGGTGACAAAGGCCGGAATGCAGAGGACCCCCATGATAAACTCACGGACGGTACGCCCCTTGGAGACTCGGGCGATAAACATCCCCACAAAGGGAGACCAGGCAATCCACCACCCCCAGTAAAAGACGGTCCAGCCGTTCTGCCAGTTGGTGTTCTCAAAGGTTTCGCTCCAGGTGGCCAGCTTGGGAAAGTTCTGAATGTAGGATCCGATGTTTTCGAGGAGACCGTTGAAAATAAAGAGCGTGGGACCGCACACCAGAACAAAGAGCAACAGCCCCGTGGCCAGCCAAACATTGAGCTCCGAGAGCCTTCGGATACCCGCATCCAGCCCCTTCACCACAGACGTCGTTGCAATGGCCGTAATCCCTGCGATGAGCCATAGCTGGGTGGTGGCACTCTGCTCCCACCCGAAAAGGTGGGCCAGACCGGCGTTGATCTGCTGAACACCGAACCCCAGGGACGACGCCACACCAAAAAGGGTGGCCACCGTGGCCAGAATGTCGATGAGTGACTGCTTCAGAGCTGTGGGGCATCCCGAGAGAAGGGGGTAAAACACCGCGCGGATGGAGAGGGGAAGCCCTTTGTTAAAGCTGAAAAAGGCCAGGGCCAGCCCCACGATGGAGTAGACGGCCCAGGGGTGGAATCCCCAGTGGAGAAAGGTGATGGCCATGGCGGTTCGCGCCGCTTCCGTGGGGCCATCTGAAGGAAACGGGCTGGCACCGAAGTGGTACATGGGCTCTGCCACCCCGTAAAAAAGAAGGCCGATGCCCATGCCCGCGGAAAAGAGCATGGAAAACCAGCTGAGGGTGCTGAAATCAGGTTCGGCGTCTTCCCCCCCGAGCCGAATATCTCCGTACCGGCTGAACATCAGGTAGAGGGCAAAAAAGAGAATGATGTTCATGGTCCAGACAAAAAACCAGCCTGCATTGGAGGAAATCGCCGACTGAAGCGGCCCAAAAAAATCGCCGACCTTCTGATGAAAAAAAATGGTGAACACCACAAAGCCAACAATAATGGCTGCTGAGGTGAAAAAAACCTGGGGATGGACATCAAAGCGGGGAGACGCGCCCGAAGGCGCAGAAGAGGCATCGGAAGCCCCCTGAGGGTTTAACTCGCTGTCTGTCATAAGAAAAATCCACTGAGTGTTTCAAGAAACCCGAAGGGCGATGAAGATCCCTGGCCGCCGACCCTATTCTAACAGGGCCTTCAGAGCATCATGAAACCCTGCAGCACACCCGAGGAAATCAAGCCATAAACCTGATTTCCTCGGGTGTTGCTGCCGGAAAGCTGCCGTGCGGGTCCCATGCAAAATATGCCTGCAGATCCTTCTCGCCTCTCCGGAACAACCGGAATCCGCCCCACGGGCATTAAGGACAACCTTACCGGGGGCCGGGAAAACATGCGGGATGATCACTCACTTCATACCTTACACGAGCAGCATACCACCCGAAATTTAAAATACTAAGAAAGCAATAAAGCAACAATTTGTTTTCAAATAACTTTTCAAAACTTGGTCACGCATAAAAAGCGAGGCAAAGTCAGTCATCTCGCAAAAACCGGAACAGGCTAACATAAATAAAGGGACTTTAAAACCCTTGTAATTATGATGCTAACAGCGCCCCATCCCCGCCTTATGGCGCAGACGTACGCCCATCAAGGGAATCTCGCTATACACGTAACCCTCTGTTTCACAGTTTTAAATTTTCGGACAACGGGACATTTGCAACACAAGGATTCCTAATATTAGATGGGAATTCAGCGCCACACCGTATTCGGCCTGCCGCCCCTGAAAATCTCGCGTGATACCCGACCCTTGCCCCGGATCTCCCCACTCTTTTCTTGACTTTTGACATGAATTATATTTTTATTCTGAATATTATTCAATTCTGGAATTGCGTTTTATCCAAGCTTCCCGCCGGCCCTGCCTTTTCGCCGGATCCATCCATCCCACCCCTGGAGGCCTTATGGAATTCGCGTTTACCAAAGATCAACTGATGTTCAAAAAAGAGGTGATCCGATTTGCCCGGAAAGAGATCGTCCCACGGGTTGAAGAGAACGATCGCAACCACACCTTCGACTTTGACGCCTTTCGGAAAATGGGAGAATTCGGCCTTCTGGGCCTCCACCTCCCGGAAACCTACGGAGGCTCCGGCGCCGACGTGGTCACCACGGTGCTGGCTGGAGAAGCCCTGGGAGAAGCAGGAGTGGACGGAGGGCTCACCCTCCTCTCCTACGGCGCCCACTCATTCCTCTGCGCCGACACCCTCTGCTGCCACGGCACCGAAGCCCAGAGGCAGAGATACCTGCCGGACCTCATCTCCGGCGCAAAAATCGGCTGCATGGGGCTCACCGAACCCAGCGCCGGCTCCGACGTCGCCTCCATGAAAACCACGGCCACCAGAAAGGGCGACACCTATGTGTTGAACGGCAGCAAAACCTTCATCACCAACGGCCCTGATTGCCCGACGCCGGCCCTCATCTACGCCAAAACCGACCCGACCAAAGCCCACGACGGCATCTCCGCATTCATCGTGGAAAAAGGCACCCCCGGCTTTGAGGCAGGCCCTCCCATGAACAAACTGGGCTGCAGAAGCTCCCAGACATCGGAACTCTTCTTCTCGGACTGCGCCATCCCTGCAAAAAACCTGGTAGGCACCGAAGGCACGGGCTTTCTCATGGCCATGCAGACCGTAGAGTGGGACCGCAGCGCCCTGCTCTCCCCCATGGTGGGCGGCATCAACCACGCCCTTGCCCGCTCCGTGGCCTACGCCAAAGGACGGTAAGGAGTCCGGGTGCCCCTCATCGGCGCGTTCTACGCCACCAAGAGAAACTCGCCTCCATGAAGATTTTTGCTGTAGCGGCCAACTTGTCTACCGCATCGCCTGGTGCAAGGGAACAGGGCAAGCCCGTCAACCACCTGGAAGCAGCCGTGGCCAAACTCTTTGTGGGGGACTGGCTCCTGGGCCCAAGCAACGATGCCCTCCTGCTCCACGGCGGATACGGCTACTGCCACGAGTACGGCATGGAACGCATCTTCAGGGACGGACGCCTCGCCCCCATCGGCGGCGGCACCTCCGATGTCCAAAACGCACCCTCGATGATATAGGGGGACCTGCCCATGAATTTCGACCACACCCGGGAATAAATGCTAACCTGTTCCTCTCCCTTGAAACCATCCTCGGCACCCACCCCGACGAGCACCCGAAAGCCCTCATCGACCTGCTCTCGGACACCGGCTACACCACCCTGGACGCCCCCGGCCTCTCCACGGCCCTTCCCTGTGCACACGAACGCCTGGCCCGAAGCCTAACCCCACCGCCTACCGCACGATTGAATACGGCCTGCGCATTCCAGCGCCCCCTTCCAGAGCGGTTTGGCCAAAAATCCTGGCACGACAGACTGGCGGACCCTGTCCAAAACGGAACGTCTTGGCCACCGAGCCCTTCCACACCCCTCCGGTGCCGAAGGCCTCACCGGAACATCCCACAAAAACGAGACCCTCATATCCGGTACCTTAACGGGCATCCCCGGCGCCGACATCGCCGACCTTATCGTGGCCGCAGGCACCGTGGACGAAGCCCCGGCCCTTTTTCTCATCGAACACGGAACCCCGGACATCTCCCTCACCCGGGGAGCCACCGGCCTGTTTACCTTAACGGCCCGCGGCGCAAGCCTTGCCCATACCCACGTATCCGTCCTTGAGCCAAGCGCCCCCATGGCCCCCCTTCTCACCCTCCTGAAAACCCAGCTCCAGGCATCCGAAGCCACCGGCCACGCCGCTGCCCTCTTCGAGCAGGCCAAAAAAGCGGCCAAAACCAAACCCGACGGTGGCAAGCCCCCCATCGCACGCCAGGAAGTGGGCTTCACCTTGGCCACCATGTACACCCTGCTCCAGACCAGCCGCCTCATGAACGCCAACGCCTCAGCCCTCATCGCCACCGAAGAGAGCGACGCCGCCATGGCCGCCCACTGCGCCCGGGTCTTCTGCAGCGACGCCGCCGAAGAGATCGTCTCCTCCGCCCTCTCCGTCATGGGCGAACAAGGCTTTGAAAAAGGAGGCCCCGCCGACCGCCTGGCAACCATTCAGGCCCTGCGCGTGGAAGGCGCCTCCGTGGGCCAGACCAAAGAGGCCATCGGCAACATGCTGCTGAAATATTAACGGGATAAAACGCTTCGGCGGCCAGGCTGGGCACCTGGAAACCCATGGCGAATGCATGGAGGCAGCCAGGTAAAAATGCCTCCGGCGGCCCTGCCCTGGGGCCAAGCTTTTGAAGCTCTGCACAAACAGGTTTTGAAGTTTCCCGACTCCTTTGGAGATAGGCCGGTTTAAGCCAAATAGTCAACGAGTTACGATAACGGCTAATTTTAGCCCTTTAAGGCTTGTTGCATCGCTCTATACAAACCACCAACACAGACGTTTGGGTGAAGCCCGAGCCCAAGGCCCTTGTGCTCTAGACCGAGGAACGAGGGACAAAGTGCAAGGGCAATCAGCTTTCGAGGTGTTTTTCGTGATAGTGGCTTCGCCACCCTCGCCGCCGGAGGACAGGCTCTTCCTTGCACTTTAACCATAGAAGGCACGCTTTTGTTTTTTTCCTGTGCCCTAAAAAATGATTCCAAATACGGAGGATATATGGCTGTTATCAGATCTGCGGTGGATACGACGTCTGAGACCTACCGGAAGAATGTGGAGGCGATGTCCGAGCGGGTAGGTATGTTGAAGGAACGGCTCAAGGAGGCACGGGAGGCCCGGTCGGACAAGGCAAAATCCCGGCTGGCCCAGCAGAACAAGCTGTCGGTGCGGGAACGCCTCGACCTTCTCTTGGACCGCAACACGCCTTTTTTGGTGGAGTTGGGAGCCCTGGAGGTGGACGGCCAGTATGACGGCAAGGTCCACGGAGCGGGCAGCGTCATGGGCATCGGGGTAATTCACGGCCGGGAGGTGATGGTCCACGCCAACGACCCAACCATCAAGGGGGGTACGGTCTATCCCATGGGGGGTGAAAAATACCTTCGGCGCCAGGTGTGGCCATGGAGACCGCCTGCCCACGGTCTACCTCATTGATCGGCGGCCTCTGACCCCTGCAGTCCGAGGTGTTTCCCGATATCGACGACGGAGGCCGGGTCTTCTACAACCAGGCCATGATGTCCAAGATGGGAATCCCCCAGATCACCTCGGTCATGGGCCTCTGCACGGCCGGTGGCCGATATCCCGGCCATGAGCGACGAGGTGGTCCATGTAAAGGGCACCGGCGCCGACCTCCCTGGCTATGCCCTGGTCAAGGCCGCCACCGGCGAAGAGGTCACCGCCGAAGAGCTGGGCGGGGCCGACCTCCACTGCCGGGAGTCCGGGGTCTCGGACTACCAGGCCCAGGACGATGCCCAGGCCCTTGCCATGGTGCGCGAGTCCGTCCGCCAGCTTCCCGGAAACGGCAAAAGCACCATGCCCATGGCCGAGCCCACCGAGCCCCTCTACGACCCCGAAGAGCTCTACGGCATCGTCAGCCATGAGCTGAAAATACCCTACGACGTCCGGGAGATCATCGCCCGCCTCGTGGACGGCAGCGACTTCCACGAGTTCAAGCCCCTCTACGGCCCCACCCTGGTGTGCGGCTTCGCCCATATCCACGGCTACCCCGTAGGCATCCTGGGCAACAACGGCATTCTCTTCTCCGAGAGCGCCCTCAAGGCCACCCAGTTCATCCAGCTCTGCGACCGGCGCGGCACCCCCCTGGTCTTCCTCCAGAACATCAACGGCTACATCATCGGCAAAGCCTACGAGGCCCAGGGCATCACCAAGGACGGCCACAAGATGGTCAACGCCGTGGCCACCGCCTCGGTGCCCAAGTTCACCGTCATGGTGGGCGCCTCCTTCGGCGCCGGAAACTACGGCATGTGCGGCAGGGCCTACAGCCCCCGACTCCTCTGGACCTGGCCCTGCCACGAGATCGGTGTCATGGGCGGAGAGCAGGCCGCAGACGTCCTTGTCACCGTCAAAAACGACCAACTCACTCGGGAAGGGCAGCCCCCCTCTTCACCGACGAGATGGTCGATCAAATCAAGGTCCCGGTCATGGACGCTGCCCGAAAGGAAGGTGACGCCTACTACAGCACCTCCCACCTCTGGGACGACGGCATCATTGACCCCAAAGACACCCGCACCGTCCTGGCCCTCTCCATCTCCGCAGCCCTCAATGCCCCCCTGCGCGACGACAAAGAGGGGTTTGGAGTATTTCGCATGTAAGGGGAAAAGCCTCCGGCGGCGAGGTGTGCCACCTCGAAAGCGGGTGGCGAATGCTCCCGACCCTCGTTCCTCGGGTCGATCACATTCGCTGACGGGCTGCGCCCGTGGGTAAAGAGACTGAGAAACAAAACGTATCGAAAACGCTAAAACGGCCTTAAAAAAAGTAAGAGACCTCACCAAAGGCACCAATATTAAGTCCTATTTGCGGCAAAAATATAACACCGTGACCACACTCTTACGAAGCTTGTGAGTCAGCCCGCATAAACCATCGGCGTTTATGTCGGGCGAAGCCCGAGCCGAAGGCCCTTGCGCTTTGGCCCGAGGAACGAGGGACAAAGCGCAAGGGCAATCAGCTTTCGAGGTGGCTCACCTCGCCGCCGGAGGCACGCTTTTTAACCCGATGTTAACGACGAGGCAAAAATGACTCAAACCATTGGTAAAGTATTGATCGCCAATCGAGGGGAAATTGCTGTTCGGATTATGCGCACCTGCCGTGAGGTGGGGATTGAGACGGTGGCGGTGTATTCGGAGGTGGACCGCAAGGCGGCCCATGTGCTGGCAGCGGATGAGGCGGTGTGTATCGGGCCTGCCGAGGCGGCGCAGAGTTATCTCAACATGGACGCCATTGTTGGGGCGGCACGTAGCACGGGGGCTCAAGCGATCCACCCGGGGTACGGATTCCTGGCGGAGAACGCGGAGTTTGCGGAACGATGCAGCGCCGAGGGGTTTCTCTTTATTGGGCCAGATCCTGAGGTGATCCGCCTGCTGGGGGACAAGACGGCGGCAAGGAAAAGGTTATCGGCAGAAGGGCTTCCCATCATCCCGGGGACCTTGGGGGTGAGGCCTCCCTGGAAGAGCTGGAGAAGGCGGCCCTTGCCATGGGATACCCCGTGGTGGTGAAGGCGGCGGCCGGTGGCGGGGGCAAGGGGATGCGAACCGTGGCGCGGCCTGCGGAGCTGGAGGCAGCACTGGCGGCAGCTGCGGCCGAAGCATTGGCTGCCTTCGGAAGCGGGGAAGTTTACATCGAAAAGTATTTAGAAGGCCCCCGCCACATCGAGGTGCAGGTCCTGGCCGATACCCACGGCAACGCCATTCACCTTATTGAGCGGGAGTGCTCGGCCCAGCGCCGCCACCAGAAGATCGTGGAGGAGTGCCCCTCGCCGGTGGTGGACGAGGCGCTCAGGCACAGCATGGGCATGGCTGCGGTCAACGCGGCCAAAGCCGTGGGATATACCAACGCAGGCACCTTTGAGTTCCTGGTGGACCAGGAGATGAACTTCTACTTTCTGGAGGTCAACACCCGCCTTCAGGTGGAGCACCCCGTCACCGAGATGGTCACCGGCGTGGACCTGGTGAGAGAGCAGATCCGCATTGCAGCGGGCGAGCCCCTGGCCTTGTCCCAGGAGGACATCATCCCACGGGGCCACGCCGTGGAGTGCCGCCTCTACGCCGAAGACCCGGCAAACAACTTCATGCCCTGCCCCGGCACCCTCCGGACCCTGATGGAACCCTCAGGGCCCGGCGTTCGCGTGGACAGCGGGGTCTACCAGGGGTGGACCGTGCCCATGGAGTACGACCCC
The DNA here is from genome assembly GCF_056829965.1 of Desulfoluna sp. CYM3A. NCBI lineage: Bacteria > Pseudomonadati > Thermodesulfobacteriota > Desulfobacteria > Desulfobacterales > Desulfolunaceae > Desulfoluna > Desulfoluna sp. CYM3A. The sequence continues at coordinate 5,606,747 of NZ_CP186556.1, read as the reverse complement.
ATCCTCTCCAAGGTCATCACCTTCGGCCAGGACCGACAGGCCGCAACCCAACGCATGGTCCAGGCCCTGAAGCAAACCGTCATCACCGGCATCAAAAGCCCCGTGCCCTTTCTCATCGACCTTCTGGAATCCGAAGCGTTCCGGAACGGTCAGGTCAAAACCGACACCATCGACACCACCCTCTCGGGCTGGGCCCCGACCCGCCCGGAGGTGGAAGCCCTGCTCGCCTACGTGGCCCATGACCTCTTCGGCCAGGCAAAGGCTGCACAGCCCCAAAGCCCTCGGCCCACCCGTCCCCCTGGACCCGGCTCGGGCCTTTTCGAGATAAGCAGGGGATAAATCCCTTGCACCGCAGGCTCGCGAATGCTCCCGGCCTTCGTTCCTCAGGCCGATCCCATTCGCTGACGGGCTTCGCCCGTAATCATCATAAAAGGCAAAGCGCTTCACCAAAAGCCATCAAACAAAGGTTCATTCCACATGGAGAAGGCCATGGACTACCGATGCAAAACAGGAGACACCGAAACAGTCCTCACCTGTACCGCCCACAAGGACGAATTCACGACTGAAATCGACGGAACCCCCTACACCGTCTCGGCTGCGCCCGTGGATGAGACAAAACTCCATCTGTTTATCAACGGCCGGAGCCTCCTTGCCCATGTCGAGGAGATCGAAGGCGGCAAGCGTGTCACCATAGGCGGCGTTCCCGTGGAAATCTTCGACGCGGACCGGCTTGCCCACGCATCAAGCCCCCCCGACGAGCTGCCCGGAGACGTCACTCCGCCCATGCCCTCGGTGGTGGTGGCCGTCCTCGTGGCCCCAGGCGACCAAGGTGGAAGGTCTCCTTCCGCCACCGTCTCCGCCATGAAAATGGAGACCACACTGGCAGCCCCCTTTGACGCCAGGGTCTCGGCCATCAACACCAACCCGGGCGATCAGGTGATGCCGGGTGAGATCCTTGTAAGCCTTGATGCCAAAGGGCAGGAGGAAGAAAAAACAGGAACCGGCGGCTAAACCGGACAATCAGCAATGTTAAAATCACGACTCATGCGACGTCGACGCTTGCGACCCTGTCCAAAGAGACCGTGTATCTATTCAGCTCAAAAAACAGCCTCCGGCGGCAAGGTGTGCCACCTTGAAAGCAGGTTGCGGATGCGCTTTGCCCCTCGTTCCTCGGGTCAAATCACATCCGCCTTTAAAGTGACATTCATAAAAATGTTTATTTATGACCTGTTTGTTAAACTTTTTAAAAGTTTAGCCCCCGGCAGGGCCGCCGGAGGCATAAGCTGAATAGTTACGGCGTTTTTTCCCAGCGTTGATCATCAGAAGGTATCGCTTTCCACACCAAAGGAGATTGCCATGACGGACGCACCCCACCTGCTTTACACGGTCACGGATGCCGTGGCCTGCATCACCATCAACCGCGAGGCCCGTAAAAACGCTTTGAGCCCGGAGGCCATCGCCCTTTTCCACGATCATCTGGACGCCGTGGAGACGGATGCCTCGGTACGGTGCGTCCTCATCCGGGGTGCGGGATCCCGGGCTTTCTGCACCGGGGCGGACCTGGGCTCGGCCATCAAGACCGATGGGGATGCCCTGCCCACGGCCCTGGCCTACGCCCGGCTGCTCCACAGGCTCCACACCTTTCCCAAGCCCACGGTGGCCATGGTTCAGGGGTACTGCCTGGCCGGGGGCATGGGCCTGATGCTCGCCTGTGACATGATCCTGGCCGACGACAAGAGCCGCTTCGGCACCCCGGAGGTCAACGTGGGGCTCTTCCCCATGATGATCGGCGCCCTCATCTTCCGCAACGTCCCCCGCAAGAAAGCCATGGAGATGATCCTCACCGGGCGGGTCGATCGAAGCGTCCGAGGCCATGGCCATGGGCCTTGTCACGGCCCTGCACCCCACAGAAACCCTTGAGACCGAGACCCGTGATCTTCTCTCCCTGCTGGCGGGCAAAAGCCCCATCGGCCTGCGCTTGGGCAAGGATCGTGTTCGTGGAGACCCTTCCCTTTGACAAAGCCGTCGACAGCCTCGCCCAGGCCCTCACCCGCGTCATCGCCACACAAGACGCCGCCGAAGGCCTCAAGGCCTTTATGGAAAAACGGACACCGGAGTTTACCGGGACATAATAAAAAAAAGCCTCCGGCGGCAAGGTGTGCCACCTTGAAAGCAGGTCGCGAATGCGCTTTGCCCCTCGTTCCTCGGGTCAAATCACATTCGCCTTTAAACGAGATCGCTTCAAAAATGAGTTTTTAAGACCTAATTTGTTTAACTTTTTAAAATCTTAGCCCCCGGCAGGGCCGCCGGAGGCATAAGCTAGCAGGAGGCCTCATGCCACACGAACATGCTGACGAAAACTTGATCATTGCCAATTGCAGCGGGTTTTACGGGGATCGGTTCTCGGCCATGAAGGAGATGGTGGAGGACGGGGAGATCCATGTGCTCACCGGGGATTACCTGGCAGAGCTGACCATGGCCCTGTTGTTCAAGGCCCGGCGCAAGGATCCGTCCCTGGGGTATGCGGGAACCTTTTTAAAACAGATGGAAGAGGTGATGGGCACCTGCCTGGAGCGCGGAATCCGCGTGGTGGCCAACGCAGGAGGGCTCAACCCCAGGGGGCTTTGCGCGGCCCTTGAAAAGGTGGCGGCGGCATTGGGGCTTTCACCGGTTATTGCCTGCATCGAAGGAGACGACCTCATGCCCAACCTTGCAGGCCTTCAGAAGGGCGGAGAAAGCTTTTGCCACCTTGACCGGGGCACGCCCCTGTCCGAGGGCGGGGTCTTTCCCATCACGGCCAACGCCTATCTGGGAGGATGGGGCGTTGCCGAGGCCCTGGGGCAGGGGGCGGATATCGTTATCGGCGGACGCCTTGCCGATGCATCCCTTGTGTCCGGTCCCTGCGCCTGGCATTTCGGCTGGAAACGGGACAACTGGGACGCCCTGGCAGGGGCGGTGGCGGCCGGTCACGTCATTGAGTGCGGTACCCAGGCCACCGGGGGCAACTACTCCCATTTCGAAGAGGTCCCCTCCTGGACAAAGGTGGGCTTTCCCCTGGCCGTCATGGAGGGCGACGGCTCGTCGGTCATCACCAAGCACGAGGGCACCGGAGGCCTGGTCTCCGTGGGTACGGTCACGGCCCAGCTTCTCTATGAAATTGAATCGCCAGCCTACCTGAACCCGGACGTCACGGCCCGCTTCGACACCCTGTGCATTGCCGATGACGGAAAAGACCGGGTGCGGCTCTCGGGCTGCAAGGGGTCATCGCCCCCTGCCACGGCCAAAGTGTGCATCAACACCATCGGAGTAGGCTACCGGAACACGGTCGTGCTCCACGGGCCTTGACCCGGACGCAAAAGCCCGCATCGTGGAAGAGATGCTCTTTGACGGCCCCGAAGGGCGGAAGCGGTTTGCTTCGGTGGAGACCCAGCTCTTACGCAGCGCCCACCCCTGCCCCCGATGCATGGAAGAGGCCATGAACCTCCTGCGCATCACTGTGCGGGACCCGGACGAGAAAAAAGTGGGCCGCGCCTTCACAGCAAAGGTGGTGGAGCTCGCCCTCTCCTCCATCCCCGGCTTCAACCTCACGGCCCCTCCGGCACCTGCCGTCCCGGAGATCATCCACTGGCCCGCCCTCATCCACAAAGGCAACCTCTGCGAAGCCGTCCACATCCACAACACCACCCTCCTCGTGGACCCCGTAGAGGGCAATGGCGCAGGAGCCCTGCCCCCGGATACGCCCGGTGACGAAGCGCCAACGACAGGTGCAACCGTCACCCTGCCCATGGGCCACCTGTTCGCCACCCGCTCCGGGGACAAAGGAGGCAACGCCAACCTCGGCGTCTGGGCCAGGACCCCCGAGGCCTTTCACTTCTTGCAGGAGACCCTCACCCCGGCGCGCCTCAAAGAGCTCCTGCCCGACCTGGCCCCCTTTGCCGTGGACCGCTGGTCTCTGCCCAACCTGAACGCCGTCAATTTTTATATCCGGGGCCTCCTGGGCGACGGCGTGGCAGCCTCCTCCCGCATCGACGCCCAAGCCAAAACCCTGGGGGAATACCTCCGGTGCCAGCCCATGGAGGTACCGAAGGCGTTGGGAGACGGAGTGAGATAAGTCGGCTCAAAAAGCGTGCCTCCGGCGGCGAGGTGAGCCACCTCGAAAGCTGATTGCCCTTGCGCTTTGTCCCTCGTTCCTCGGGCCAAAGCGCAAGGGCCTTCGGCTCGGGCTTCGCCCGATACAAACGCCGGTGGTTTAGGCGGACATGCTCTCTCCCATCGACGGTATGGGATACGCTATCGTAACTTGTCCATTATCGGTTTAACCGGAAGAACTCCAGCGGCATGCTGTGCCATCTTGAAAGCAGCTTGAGGGTGTGCCGTATGCACTGCTTGATTTACGAGGCACGATGACGGTTCGCGTTGCGCTAATCGGTGCGGGAGCCGCACCCTACAGGCCACGGATACTCCGATGCGGCTCGAGCAAAACGTAAGAATACGCCGTGCGTACCGCGTGACGCACGATGCACGCTGGCGGATCGCGTTGCGCTAATCGGTGCGGGAACCTCGCCCGACGGGCCACGGCGACTCTGATGCGGCTCGAGCAAAGCATAGGATACGCCTACGCCGTGCGCACCGCTTAACGTACTATGCACGCTGGCGGCTCGCGTTACGCAAAACGGTGCGGGAACCGACCATACTTTGCCTTGGCCCGCGTTGTGGGGTTTGCTATGGAATGTGGATGGATTGCGCGGAAATACAGACTTTGGAGAGCTTGATGCAGGAAAACACGGACACCACCAGACAAGAAAAACCCTCAACGGCCAGGCGCAGGCGGGAAAAAGCCCACCGGGAGCGCACTATTCTCGATGCGGCTTTAAATCTCTTTGTGGCAAAGGGTTTTCACAAGACCAGCGCCAATGAAATCGCCAACGCCGCCGAAGTGTCCGTGGGCACGGTCTACTTCTACTTCAAAAACAAAGAGGCCCTTCTCATCCGCCTCACCGAAGAGCTCTCTTATGAACTCAGGAAGCTGGTGGGCTCGGAGTTTACCAACTCCGACGGCACCCTGGATGGGTTCAGGCGGGCCGGGATCTCCTTCTTTAAAGATTTCTGCATTCCTCACCCTGAAAAGGTCACCCTCCTCTTCCGGGAAGCGGTGGGACACAGCCAGGCCGTAGAAAAAGCCAGGAAAAAAGGCTTTACCCAGCTCACCGAGGATGTGCGGAAGGCGATTCTAGTCATGGCGGAAAACATGGACCGGCCCCTCACCGACCCGGAGTCGGCGGACGTCATGGCCGTCAGCATCGTCGGTATCTACGAGCGAGTGGCTTACAACTATCTCTTCTGGAACGATGACAAGGCGGATATCCTCAAGGTAGGTGACGACGCGGTGACCTTTCTCATGGCCGGAGTGGAGCGGTTTATCAACCCGTAAGGGCATGCACCTTCTTTTACGACTCCGGAGCAGGTGATTCCGCTTTCCGGGCAAGCTCCTCATGGAGCCAGCTGGGGACCGGCTCATTGAAGTAGGCCCTCACCACGGCGTGGCCGATTTCATGACGCAGGATACGGATCTCACACTCCATGGGGATCACGATGAGGTTCTCCACGGCTGCATAAAAGGCGGGCACCTTCGTGGGGCGTCCGAAGATGCGGTTGTGCTCCTTGGACACGGCCTCTCGGTCCGGAACGATCAGGATGCTGTAATCTGTCTGGGAGGGATAAAGCTGGAGGGTGTTTGATACCTCACGCTCCAGCTCCACCGTGTTCACTTTCCATTCCGAGGTAGACGCACAACCCATGATACTCAGCACACAGGTAAAAACCATCAAATATTTCATAGCCGACTCCTGTTTTTAGTAGAACATGATGCCCCATGTCTAAAACGGACACTTGACCGATAGAGTCGGATGCAAAAAGAAGAGCTGAGCCTTTGGTACACGAATCGCGAAAACTTGGGGGTTGCTTATTCATTTTGCACGTTGTGTTCCACTATTGGTAAAAAACAGATCGGTTCAATCAAAATATCAATAATTATTAAAATTCAGAGACTTACACAGAACAAAGAAATATCTTCACTTTCCACAGCAGAAGCACGGCCCTTACACACTGTTTTTCCACGACCACTATCGTGGATGAATACCTGTTGTTCAACATGATGAATCACACCTCGTTCAATAAATTGTACATTTTAGACAAAAAAAGCCGTAATCGATCCAGCGAAGGATCAATCACGGCCATTAATATATTATTCGAAAACATCTGCTTTAGATTTTTTATGACACTTCGTAATCCACCACCACCCTATCGGAAATGACGGATCGGATATAGGCCAGAACCTCCAGGTGCTCGGGATGCCCCGCGTAGACGCTCAGGGCCTCTTTGCTGACATGGGTGGTGGTGAGAACCACGTCAAAAGCCGCTTCCGTGGGGTTGAAGTTGATGCCCACCTCCACGGTTTCCAGCTCGGCTATCTTCTGAGGAAGGGCCTCCAGAAGGGTTTTCATTTTATGCATCGCGTCGTTTTTGTCCTCTGCGCTCAGGTCCTTATTTCTTCGAAATGCGACGACATGCTTGATCATCTGATCCTCCTTTTGGTGTTGTCCCGGCGCCACGGCCGGGCTCGTGGTTGCCCACCCCCCGTCTGTCCTGACACTCCTTGATCCGGCCACTGCACCGCAGCGCCCATCGGGGGAAAGTGTACCAGCCGCCATGCAACCTGTCAGCCCATTTTCACGCTCATTATACCCCTACCACACACACCCATACCACCACACAACCCATTGATACATCCCCTATTGCCTAATATTTGATACGGGTCGTCGCCCTTGGGAAAGCCCACGAAACGCTTCCCTCACACACAGGCATGTCTCTTTCTTAATCGGTTTTCCGGCTTATCGGACAACATTCCGATATACCGGGCAAAACGGCCAAGCCGTATTATTTTATCAGTCAGATTAGTTGATTTAAATTCCATGGACGTAAAATCAGACAAAAAAATTGACAGGGCCTACCTATTAATGAGAATCAAAGTTCATCTTATTTTTTATAATCACTGGAGGTTTTCAATGAATCGAACGCTCTCGTTCAGCCGTCTGGCCAAGGGCGGCCTGGTGGCCCTGCTCGCCTGTCTGATTGCAGCGCCCAACGCCCTTGCCCGTACGTCCAAGCACCCCGATACCCTTGTTGTCGCCACCACCTACGACGCAAAAACCCTTGATCCCTATATGACCAACGACGTGGCCTCGTCCAACGCCATGCGCCAGATCTATGAGACCCTGGTGGCCATCGACGCCGAAGGAAACGTGATTCCCTCCCTGGCCGAAAAAATCGACCGCGTTGACGGAAAGACCTATCGCTTTACCCTGAAAAAAGGGGTCACGTTCCACAACGGCGAGACCCTCACCGCAGACGACGCCCTCTACAGCCTGAAGCGTGCCTACGAAAGAGGCGCTTCCGTTCGCCACATCCTGGGTGTCATCGACCCCGCAGGCTTCAAAAAAATCGACGACCTCACCTTTGAAGTGAAGACCAAGGAGGCCATGAGCTCCTTCCTGGCCGCCCTCACCCACTTCGGCGGCGGTGTCATCCTCAACCAGAAAGCCGTGGAAGCAGCCGGCGACGACTACGGCTTCAAGCCCGTAGGCACCGGCCCCTACAAGCTTGCCTCCTGGAAAAAAGGCGACCGCATGGAGCTTGAGCGCTTCGAAGCCTACCACGGCACCAAGCCCGAGTTCCCCAAGATGGTCCTGCGCGTGATCCCCGAGGCTTCCAACCGAACCATCGAGCTGGAGAGCGGCGATGTGGACATCTCCTTTGAGGTCTCTTCCCTGGACGTCTCCCGCGTAAAGGCCAACAAAAACCTGGAGCTCCTCACCCTGGTGGACACCGCCACCACCTACATGGGCTTCAACTGCAGCAAGGCCCCTTACGACAATGAGAAGCTTCGTCAGGCCCTGACCCTTGCCATTAACATCCCCGGCAGCGTCAAAGCCGTGTTCCGTGGCAACGCCTTCCCCGCCTACGGTCCCATCGCTCCCAACGTCAAGTACTCCAACAACGACCTTCAGCCCTCCAAGACCGACATCAAAAAGGCCAAAAAGCTCCTTGCCGAAGCCGGTTACCCCAACGGCCTGACCACCACCCTCTGGACCAACTCCAAGAAGGTGCGCGTGGACATGGCCACCATCATCCAGGCCCAGCTCAAAAAGATCGGCGTCACCGTCAAGATCCAGGTTCTGGAGTGGGGCGCCTACCTCCAGGGTCTGAAGGACAACAAACACGAGCTCTTCATCGTGGGCTGGACCTGCCAGACCCCCGACCCGGACATGGCCGTGTTCCCCACCTTCCACTCCTCGCAGATCGGCGGCAACAACTTTGCAGCCTTCGGCGATGCTGAGGTGGACGCCCTGCTGGACAAAGCCCGCATCACCCCCGACGGTGCCGAGCGAAAGGCCCTCTACTTCGACATCCAGGACAAGCTCCGTGAAAAAGCGCCCTGGGTCTTCCTGGCCAACAAGAAGATCGCCTACGGCATGCAGAACTACCTGGAAGGGTTCACCCCCAGCCCCTACGGCTTCCACGCCCTCTACGAAGTGAAAATGAAGAAGAAGCAGAAAGAAGCATGCTCTTCAGGGTGCAGCTTGCACACCATGTGGTGCCAGGCTGCACCCACGCTTTTTTGTAAGAAACATGGTAACTATTCAGCTTATGCCTCCGGCGGCCCTGCCGGGGGCTAAACTTTTAGAAAGTTTAACAAACAGGTTTTAAAAAATCTTTTTGAGTGAATTTTTACTTTAAAGGCGGATGTGATTTGACCCGAGGAACGAGGGGCAAAACGCATCCGCAACCTGCTTTCAAGGGCGGCAACACGCCGTTAGGCTGTTTTTTTTGAGCTGAATAGTTACGAACATGTCCATTTTCAGGAAAAGGCCTTCTGAAGAGTCACTTTGGAGGCCGCCTTGCTTTTCCCTGAGGAACAAGGGAAAAGCAAGGCGGCAACCAAAAGTTTTTTGCGGAGCTTTTTTTCAAAAAAGCGACCCGCCGGAGGCGTTTTTTTTAAACGAAGGAGGTCGAATTGCTCGGCTATATTCTGAGACGATGCGCCATGCTGATCCCCGTGATCCTTGGCGTTGTCTTTATTGTTTTTGTCATGATGTACGTCACGCCCGGCGATCCGGCCCGTATGGTGTTGGGGGAGCAGGCGCCCCAGGAGGATGTGGACAACCTGAGGGCGGAGATGGGCCTTGACGACCCCTTTCTCTTTCAATTCGGACGCTATGTCTACAAAGCCGTGGTACACGGAGACATTGGCCGTTCCTATATCACCAAGCGCCCCGTGTGGGACGAGCTGATGACGGCCTTTCCCATCACCTTGAAGCTCGGCAGCTTCTGCCAGGGCATCGCCCTTCTGGTGGGAATCCCCTGCGGCATTGTCACGGCCGTGAAGCAATACTCCATCTTCGACAACATCGTCACCCTCTTTGCCCTCATCGGCATCTCCATGCCGGTATTCTGGCTGGGTCTTCTTTTGATCCTGCTTTTTACGGTAAAACTCGCCTGGCTGCCGCCATCGGGTTTTGACTCCCTTGCCGCCATGATCATGCCCGCCGTGACCCTAGGCCTCCAGAGTGTTGCCATCATCACCCGAATGACCCGCTCCAGCATGCTGGAAGTGGTTCGCCAGGACTACATCCGCACGGCCCGCTCCAAGGGCCAGAAAGAGAGCGTGGTGATCCGCAAGCACGCCCTGCCCAACGCCTTGGTCCCGGTTGTCACCATCGCCGGTATCCAGTTCGGCATCCTCCTGGGCGGCGCTGTCTTGACCGAAATCATCTTCTCCATCCCGGGGCTGGGACGCCTCATGGTGAGCTCCATTGAAATGAGGGATTACCCCATGGTCCAGGGGGGCGTTCTCTTCATCGCCCTGGCCTTCTGCCTGGTAAACCTGGGAGTGGACCTGCTCTACGCCTGGCTCGACCCCCGTATCAAATCCCAGTACACGTAAAGGAGCCTCCGTGCAGACCAAGAAAAATTCTCTCTGGGGCCAGGTCTTCGGCCGCCTCAAAAAAAACCGCATGGCCATGATGGGCCTTTTCATCCTCTTTGCCCTGCTGCTCACGGCCCTCTTTGCCAATGTCATCGCCCCCTTTCCCTTTGACGAGCAGGACCTCTTCGCCACCCTGGAAGGGCCCTCTGCCGCCCACTGGTTCGGTACCGACGAGTTCGGAAGGGACATCTTCAGCCGCATCATCTACGGCAGCCGCATCTCCCTGCAGGTGGGCTTCGTGGCCGTGGGATTTTCCGTCCTGGCCGGAGGCTTCATCGGCGCCGTGGCCGGTTATTACGGTGGCCGCACCGACAACATCCTCATGCGCCTCATGGACATCCTGCTCTCCATTCCCCAGCTGCTGCTGGCCATCTCCGTGGCTGCTTCCCTGGGGCCGGGCCTTTTGAACCTCATGCTGGCCGTGGGCATCGCCGCCATTCCGCAGTACGCCCGCCTTGTCCGGGCCTCGGTCCTCTCTATCCGGGACCAGGAGTTTGTGGAGGCTGCCGTCTCCGTAGGATCCAGCGACCTGCGCATCATCTGTCGCCACATCCTGCCCAACTGCATGGCACCCATCATCGTCCAGGCCACCCTGGGCGTGGCCTTTGCCATTCTCATTGCAGCGGGCTTAAGCTTCATCGGCCTCGGCCTGGAGCCCCCCACCCCCGAGTGGGGCGCCATGCTCTCCGGCGGACGCGAGTTCATCAGGGACTACCCCTACATGACCGTCTTCCCCGGCCTGGCCATCATGATCACCATCCTGGGCCTCAACTTCCTGGGCGACGGCCTCCGGGACGCCCTGGACCCGAAGCTCAAAAACTAAGTTTGAAACCAGCTCTGATTTGGAGTCACGATATATGTCCGACACACCTTTGCTATCCATCCGGGACTTAAGCGTCCGGTACAGCACCGACAACGGCGCGGTGAAAGCCATCTCCGACTTTCACCTCACCATCGACAAGGGCGAGACCTTGGGGCTCGTGGGAGAGACCGGCGCGGGCAAGACCACCATGGCCCTGTCCGTCATGCAGCTCATTGCCGACCCTCCCGGGCGCATCACCGGAGGGGAGATCCTCTTTGAAGGAAAGGACCTCACCAAGACCTCCGAGGCCGACATGCGCAAGATCCGGGGCGGCAAGATCGCCATGATTTTCCAGGACCCCATGACCTCCCTGAACCCCATCATCCCCGTGGATGAGCAGGTGGCCGAGATGATCGCCCTGCACAACAAGGTCTCCAAGGAAGAGGCCCTCAAAAGGGCCCTTGCCATGCTGGAGACCGTGGGTATCCAGCCCGACCGTGCCGGGGAGTACCCCCACCAATTCAGCGGGGGCATGAAGCAGCGTGTCATCATCGCCATTGCCCTGGCGTGCAACCCGGCCCTGCTCATCGCCGACGAGCCCACCACGGCCCTGGACGTCACCATCCAGGCCCAGGTGCTGGAGCTCATGAAGGCCCTGAAGAAAAAATTCGACACGGCCATGATCATGATCACCCACGACCTGGGCATCGTTGCCGAGACCTGCGACCGGGTGGCCATCATGTACGCGGGCCGCATCGTGGAAGAGGCCACCACCGAGCTGCTCTACGCCGACCCCAGCCACCCCTACACACAGGGGCTGTTTGCCTCCATCCCCAACGTGGAAGAGGAGCGCGAGAGCCTCGCCGTGATCCCGGGCCTTCCCCCGGATCCCACGGACATGCCCAAAGGGTGCCCCTTTCACCCCCGGTGCGACAAGGCCATGCCCCGCTGCAGCACCGAGATCCCGCAACCCGTCGTCCGCGAAGACGGCCACATGGTGGCCTGCTTCCTGGAAGGAGGTGACGCATGAGCGCCCCGTTTATCCAGGTCAAGAACCTGAAAAAGTACTTTGACACCAAAAAAGGGCCCCTCCACGCCGTGGATGATGTCACCTTCGACATCAACAAAGGGGAGACCTTAGGGCTCGTGGGCGAGTCCGGCTGCGGGAAGTCCACCACGGGCCGAGCCGTCATCCGGCTCCTGGAGCCCTCCTCCGGGGAGGTTCTCTTCAACGGCAGCGACATCCTGCCCCTGCCCAAAAAAGAGATGAAGGCCATGCGCGCGAAGATGCAGATGGTCTTCCAGGACCCCTACTCCAGCCTCAACCCGCGCCTCTCGGTCTCGGAGATCATCTCCGAGCCCTTAGACGTCAAAGGCCTCGGCTCCAGCGCAGACCGCACAAAGCGCGTGGCCGAGCTCATGGACATCGTAGGCCTTGGATCCAGGCTCGCCAACGCCTACCCCCACGAGCTTGACGGCGGCCGTCGCCAGCGCGTGGGCATCGCACGGGCCCTGGCCCTGAACCCCGAGTTCCTCGTCCTGGACGAGCCCGTGTCCGCCCTGGACGTCTGCATCCAGGCCCAGGTCCTCAACCTTCTGGACACCCTCCAGAAAGAGATGGGCCTCACCTATCTCTTCATCTCCCACGACCTCTCCGTAGTCCATCACGTCTCTGATCGCATCGCCGTGATGTACCTGGGCCGCATCGTGGAGATGGCCGACTACAAGACCATTTTCAACGCCCCGGTCCACGCCTACACCAAGGCGCTCCTTTCGGCCATCACCATTCCCAAGCCCAACCTCGACCGGGAACGGATCATCCTCGAAGGCGACGTGCCCAGCCCCATCAACCCGCCCCCGGGCTGCCGTTTTGCGGGCCGCTGCTACTACGAGAAGATCGGCGCCTGCACCAGCGAAACACCGGCCCTCAACGAGGTGTCCCCCGGCCATTTCGTGGCCTGCCACCTGGCCGAACAGGTCATGGCGGACCAGATGCAGGGTGAAGCCAAGGCAGTGTAAGGAAAAACCAAAAGCCTGCCTCCGGCGGCGAGGTGAGCCACCTCGAAAGCTGATTGCCCCTGCGCTTTCCCCTTCGTTCCTCAGGAAAAGCGCAGGGGCGTTCGCCGCGGGCTCCGCCCGAAGACAACTTTAACGCTTTGGAGCGCCGCACTCCCGTGCGGCATTGCGATGACGGACCAAAAACGCGTCAACATTTGCCGCACCTGCAAACGTTTGGCTCAAGAGTTTAACCATTGAGCTCGCGCCACAAGGCAAATTGGCCTGAAACTGCTTATAAAAACCTGTTTGTTAGACTTTTTGAGTTTAGCCCCCGGCAGGGCCGCCGGAGGCATAAACTGAATAGTTACAGAGAATTTCCGGTCTTTTTAGGAAGGGACACAGGCCTGCTCCCTGAAAGCCATAGAATGACACCAGTGAAACGAAGACAACGCAATGGGTATTCGTTAAAACCATCGGTGACCGGGCGTGGAATCGCTATGCTCCTGCCGTTACAACAAACGACTCGCCAGCTCCCCCTTTTCATCCCAGCCTTTCCCGTGGCATGATCGAATCAGCCCGCCATTGCATGTGTAAGGACTCGCGCAAAAAATAGATGCCCACTTTTTATGAAAGAGGCCGCAGTGATTTGACCCGAGGAACGAGGGGCAAAGTGCTGCTGCAACCCGCTTTCAAGGTGGCTCACCTTGCCGCCGGAGGCACGTTTTTTGTCCCTTTCTCTATGCATCGAATCAAAGGAGACACCATGTCTGAAGCACGCATCAACACACTTGAAGAACGATTTGTCCGATACTGCAAAGTCGACACCCAGAGCGACTCAACCTCCCCCACGGCTCCCAGCACGGCCTGCCAGCTCGACCTCTCCCGGATGATGGTGGAAGAGCTGAAAAGCGTGGGGATTGAAGACGCCTATCTTACGGACTACGGCGCCGTGTTCGGAACCCTTCCGGGCAATGTGAAAGACAAAAAAATCCCCACCATCGCCTTTGTGGCCCATGTGGACACCGCCCCCTCCTTCCACGCCGAAGGGGTCAAGCCCATCGTGCATCACAGCTGGGACGGCACCACCATCGTGCTGCCCGACGACCCGGCCGTGATCATCGACCCGGATGAGAACCCGCACCTGAACGGCAAAAAAGGCGAAGACATCGTCACGGCAAGCGGCACCACCCTTTTGGGGGCCGACGACAAGGCGGGCATTGCCATCATCGATGCCATCGACTATTTGAACGAACACCCGGAGATTCCCCGCGGCGACGTGCGCATCTGCTTTACCCCGGACGAAGAGATCGGCCGGGGCGTCAGCGACGCCCTCATGGAAGACATCCACGCAGACTTTGCCTACACCCTGGACGGAGAGAACCCCGGGGACCTCGTGGCCGAGACCTTCTCCGCCGACCAGGCCGAGATCAACATCAAGGGTGTCTCCATCCACACCTGCTGCGCCAAGGACCGCCTGGTCAACGCCCTCTACCTCGCCTCCAAGATCATCGAACTCCTGCCCAAGCACCGCCTGAGCCCCGAGTCCACCGAAGGCCGGGAAGGGTTCATCTTTACCGAAAGCATCTCCGGCAACGCAGCCGAAGTCACCCTGAAACTCAACCTCCGGGACTTTGAGCTGGAAGGCCTTGAAGAGCAGGCCAACCTCCTTCAGGAGATGTGACCTGCGAAAACCGAGCCCCGCGCCCGCATCACCTGCAACATCCGGCCCGAGTACCGCAACATGCGCTACTGGCTGGAAAACGACATGCGCCCGGCCGACATCGCCAAAAAAGCCTACGTCGATGAAGGATTTATCCCCAACATGCTCGCCTTCAGAGGCGGCACGGACGGCTCCCTCATGACCGAAAAAGGGATCCCCACCCCCAACATTTTCTGCGGCATGCAGAACCCCCACGGCCCCATGGAATGGGTCAGCCTCCAGGACATGGATAAAGCATTGCGGATCTGCGCGCGTGTTGTGGGATACTGGGCGGAATAAAGAAGGATAAAAAAAGCCTCCGGCGGCCCTGCCGGGGGCCAAACTTTTGAAAAGTTTGACAAACAGGTTTTAAAAAACAGATTCAGGCCAATCCATATCAAAGGCGAATGTGATTTTCCCCGAAGAATGAGGGGTAAAGCGCATTCGCAACCAGTGATGCCCGGTTAGGTCTTTGCACATGGCTTTTTACGCTTTTTTGATCGTTTTTTTTTGACCACTATACATCCTTTTCTATGATGAAGACCCGAGTTGAAACGTAGGGTGCGCTTGCGCACCATCGAAGCACAGTATCGCCCACCGAAGCCGAGGTGACAGAGGCCGCGTATTGCTTGGATATGACGATGGGTGGCGGTCTTTCAGGCAAATGGTGCGCAAGCACACCCTACGGTCCTCGGTTCCCGGAACGTAAGACATGACAAGCGACCTTCAAGAACGATGATGGGCTGAATAGTTACGATTAATTTAATGCAAAAAGCTAACCGGACACTACTGATTCGCAACCTGCTTTCGAGGTGGCTCACCTCGCCGCCGGAGGAAAGTTTTTCCATGCACTTTAACCATAGAAGTCATCGCTTTTTCTCGCTCCCAGGCGAAGCCTGGAAACGAAGGCGAAAGAGCATTCCCGAACCTGGGGTTGAAGGGATTTATCCCCTGGTTTTTTGAACTGGCTTTGCCCCTTGAAGGCAAACTGAACGGGTTTATGGCGCCTAAAACAAACAGGACACGCACCCATGATTCTAAAAGGTTCCTTTTATTCACAGACCCTTGAAATGGAAACGGGATTGTCCATGCTGGCTCCCAACAGCTCTCTTACCAAGGGCAACCACAGCGTGGTCTACCTGCTCCATGGGCTCTGCGGCAGAAACGACGACTGGCTCCATTACTCCATGCTGCCGGTGTACGCAGAACGATTCGACTGCGTCTTTGTCATGCCGGAGGTGGCCCGAAGCTTTTACACGGACATGGCCTACGGCCAGCAGTTCTTCGGGTACATTACGCAGGAGCTGCCTGCCGTCTGCGCCTCGGTGTTTCAGATATCATCACGCCGCGAGGAGACCTATGTCATGGGCACCTCCATGGGTGGGTACGGCGCGTTGAAATGTGCCCTGAAGGACCTGGATACCTACGCCCGCGCGGCGTTCTCCTCTCCCTGCCTCTTTCTCAAGGAAGGTCTGGATGCCCAGAGAGACCCTGCCAACCGGCCTTGTTTGGAGAAAACCTACGGACAACAGCTCCTCAACGATTTCGAGGCCGCCTTTGGCCCCGACCTCACCTGGAAGCCGGAGCACGACATCCTTGCCCTGGCCGCAGCGGCGGCCCAACGAGGGACCACACCACGGATCTACGCCGCATGCGGCGCCCAGGATCCCATGTATCAGGAGAACAAACGATTTGAAGGCGAAATGAAAAGGCTAGGCCTGGATTTTTCCTTTGAGGCGTGGGACGGGGAACACAACTGGGTGTTCTTTAACAGCGCCCTGGAAAGAGCGCTGGGTTGGTTTTTCATCGAAACGCAGCACGAAGAAGCCGAAGACTAATCGGCCTTTCCATCATCTTGCAAGGCTGTCGGCCAGTTGGCGGATAACCGGAGCGGTATCACGGCCTGCGGAGTAGCACAGGCCGATACGCCGGAACATCCGGGGCCCGTCAAAGAGACGGGTCACGATCTGGCGACCATATTCGGCCACGCCGTCCGGCAAAAAGGAGATCCCGAAGCCTGCCTGGATCAGGTGGAGAACCTGCCCCTTGTGCTCGGCCCTGCAGGCGATATTCAGGCTGATGCCCTCCCCTGCAAGGATACCCATGGTCTGCTGATGGGCCTCACAGGGCGGACACTCCACAAAGGGGTAGGTGTGAAGCATCTCAGAGGTAATGAGGCTCTGTTCCAGGGGATGCCCGTCGGGGATACAGACCCTGTAATCTTCTTCCCACAAGGGGATAAACAGCTCATCCTCCCGTTTAAAGACGTCCAGAGTAATGCGTCCGTCAGCTTCGGCATCATGGTCCACGATCTCCGGCTGGATACCGGGTATCGATTGGCGCGCGTGGGACAACACAGCCTTGAGATGGGTGGGGCTCAGGTCCGGAAAGAGCCCCAGCCTCACCTTCAGGGGCGCCCCGCCTTTTGAAAAAAGGGAGGCTATCTCAGCGGCGTCCCGAACCAGCTTCTTGGCAGACGGGTAGAGATGATGGGCCGCATCGGTAAGGCGCACCCCTTTTTTGTGGCGCTGGAAAAAGGTAACGCCCAGGGTTTCCTCAAACTGTTTGATCGCCGTGGACAAAGAGGGCTGAGAGATGTTGCACCGCCGGGACGCCCCGGTGATACTCTTCTCCTCGTACACGGCGATAAAGTAGCGCACCAAGCGAAGGTCCATGGATCAGGGCTCCTGCTTGGTCGTGGCAATAACAATTTCCCGGATGCACACGGACTGGGGCTGGGCATAGGCAAAGCCAATGGACCGGGCGATGTCGTCGGCGGACAAGACCCCTCCCATCTCCTCTTTCCAGCTCTGGTAGCCGTCGACAATCTCCTCGGAGGTGGTGTGGCCCAGCAGCTCGGTTTCGACCGCACCCGGCGCGATGGTGGTCATGCGGACATTGCTTGAGGCCACTTCTTCCCGAATGTTTTCCGTCATGGCATGCACGGCAAATTTGGTTCCGCAGTACACGGCGTGATTGGGGAAAGTCTTGCGGCCTGCCACGGAGCTGATGTTGATGACCGTGCCGGAATTTCTCTCCTTCATGCCCTTGAGAATCACGTGAATCCCGTTCAAAAGTCCCATCACGTTCACATCGAACATAGTTTTCCACTCTGCAGGGTCCTGAACATCTGCCTGGCCCAGGAGCATCACACCGGCGTTGTTCACCAGGCAATCACAGGGACCGTACTGTGCTTCTGCCTTTTCCACGGCCTTCTTCAAGGCGTCCAGATCCGTTACATCCACGGCCTCACACAGGGTGTTGGGAAAATCCAGGGCCTTGAGGCGATCAACGCGACGCGCCACCAGGAGAAGAGGGTTCCCAAGGGCAGAAAAATGGCGTGCGGTTGCCGCACCGATACCAGAGCTTGCGCCCGTCACAATGACAAGAGGTTTCATAGCTTATCCTTTTTTCAATTACGTTTACAAAGGGTTAACGTGTTTTTAAAGCCATTATCAACGGAGCTTCTGAGAAAGTAAAATACCGTTTCAATATGTGAAGCATAGCCGAAAACTATGACACCAGAAAAAAATCAGTAAACGCCCTTGGCCTTTCCCGAAACAACCCCGACACCCTCCTCAACATTTATTTTTGTATGCTCCCCTTGATCTTTTTCCCAGTTTCCCGGTGGCCCACCTCGGAAACAAACCTATAGTATTTTTAAATAACAACAAAATAAAATTGTAACTATGAAATACATAATAATTTAAATTTATGTTAAGCAAAAAACATCGACATAGCTCACTGGTTTCATAGCCAAACGGAGATAAAAAGCCTGGCACCAGGACAGCCCTTGAATGCCCCGATTTAGGTAAAACCATGGACATTCAAGGTTAGCTTACCCCCTTAATGCTTCAGCCCCCCACACGGAGTATTCCTATGAAAATAACTGACTCCTCCTTGCTTTTCTCCTCATCCCGCTGGCCTTTGCCGCCTGCGATGACAACGACTCCAAGTCGGTGGTGGACCCGGAAAAAGCCGCGCATTTCGACTATATTCTTGAACAAAGTTCCGACATGATAGCCGTATACGGTTCCAAAACCATAAGCAAAGCTCAGTATGATCGTGTCGTCACAGACGTTCGACACGTTCTTTCCACCTTGGACAGCCAAATCAAAAACGGGCTTTTCGCCTCCCATGCCAAATTGCTTGTGGTGAAAGATGAAGCCGAAGTGGAAGGGGATATCAGCTACTACACCAAACTGCTCCCTCTTGAAGCCATTTTCGCCGACAACGGGGGCACGGACGAGTCGCTTCCCTCCTCCACCGATGTGGGGTTATCCAATACAAAACTCGAAATGATGTACCTGTGCGTCTACTACTCTCTCCTCACAGACCCCAGCCTCTCCTCCATTTACGAAGAGCTCAAGGCAGCCTACAAAGAGGCCAGCGACAACGGGATTTTCACACCGGGGGATGCATACAAAGACGGCTATGTGGACGAAATCCATCAAAACGCCTCAGACCAAAACGCCTTGAAGTACGGAAGTTACCTGTATAATCTTTACAAAATCTATTTTGGAAACCAGGCTGGGGCCCCTGGAGAGTTTACCATCACCACCAAGGCACAGCTGAAGGCCCAGAACGTGAAGGGCCACGACTTCATCCGAAACTACTTTGAATAAGACCATCAAGATAGCGTCTGAAGCGTAAACGCGTTCTTTCCCCTAAGAGCGCGTTTTGCTTGGACCTGATCAGCGACGGTGGTATATTGGGTAACAAGATACGACCGCAAACGTGCGGATACCTACGACCCTGAAACAGCGTTTTTTCGCTCCATCCTTTTTTCACCTCCAGAACCATCCGACACATGGCAACGACCCGTAATCATGGCAGCAGCTGGCTTGGCTTCGTCATGACCTGACACCTCGAGTTGGTCTGCTTCTGCGCAAGGAGACACCATGGCAAAAGGATTTTCGATTAATGAATTGCTTGAGGCGATCCAGTATGCGGTGGTTGAGGCCCAGGAAGTCGCTGAAACGCAGCATGCACGGCAAATCGCGGAGTATTTCACGGACACCGGGGAACCCGTCACCATTCCTCTGAAGCTCCCCAACCCCCACCCCGAGGCAGGAAAACTCGACGACAACGGCAACGAAATCGCCCCGGCCATGGTGTCGATGGACGTCCCCAAGATCACCCTGGTGCCTCAGAATTCCATTGTTCTTAAAGAGCTTGAAGTGGAAATGGAAGTCCCCATCGGCAGCCTTGATATCACGGAAGAGGACCCCGACGCCGAAGAGGCCACAGCTCCCTTAAGCGAGGAGGAGTGGGAAAAAAAGAAGATGAGCCTGAGGCTGGCAAGCCGAAAGTCCAAACGGGCCATGGTGGATCGGATGAAACGGCGGCTTCAGGTGGCCGGAGGCGGCTCCTTTTTTGGGGGGCGTAACAAGAAAACCGCCAGAATACGCATCACCTTTGAAGGAGGGGAGCCCCCCGAGGTGGTGGCACGCATCGAACAGAGCCTTGCAAAGTTTGTGGAGACATAAGGGGGGCAAGGGATGAGGGTCTGGATGATTGGATGATGGACACACATAAACGCAATCAGTCAAGGAGGTTGGTTATGGGTGACATGGCAAATCAATTCAGCGGGCTCCCCATGGAGTCCCTCATCGGCGGGCCGCTTCAGGCGGCATGCAACGCACAGGTGCAGCTGGCCAAGGCCGAAACGCAGTTCATCAACGAAGTGGGCCTGATTAAAAACGGCAGCGACGACTCGCTGACGACTCGCACAGTGGATTTCGAGGCCACACGGCCGGTGAACCTTCCCGACGGAACCATTACGTCCGAAACCATGAACATCAAAGCCCCGGTGCTTTCCATCGTACCGATTCCCGCTCTGTTAATCGACGAAGTGGATGTCAAATTCAACATGGAAGTCAAGACCAGCGCGGAGTCCTCGTCCCAAACGGACGCAAGCGCCTCTTTGTCGGGCAAGGCGGGGTGGGGGCCTTTTTCCGTAAAAATCAGCGGATCGGTCAGTACCCACCGGGAAAACACCCGCAAGACAGACAACAGCGCCAAGTACGAGGTACATGTTCACGCCAGCCAGTCCGAGCCCCCGGAAGGCCTCATGCGGGTGCTGGATCACCTCATCACTGCCTGCGAACCGCGCTCTGTCACAGAAGCCAAAACCGAAAGCAAATAGAGCGGTTCTCTGCGAGAACACACAAGGGGCGGTGGCGGTCCAATCCGGACCGCCACCGCTTGCGCTCCCCTTTTGCCATGCTGCCCGTTTCCCTTGATGCGGCAGCCTTCAAAGGGAGACGTCCTGCATGCCCCCCAACGGAATCATGCACCATGATTTTAAAACCATCAACCTCTCCGGAATGACGCGGGACAAGGAGGCACACACCCCATGGGACGCAAATTTGGTCTTGATGAAGTCACGCATATCGAGCGTATCGTGGTGGGCCCAACCCGGGTAGACAGGCTTCCCTCCCAGGATGAAATCAATGCCCAGATGGACTTTGTGAATCGCTGCCTCTCCGAAGGCCGCGGGCAACTGGTGGGCACGGAAAAAGGGGTCATGGTCATCCAGGCCGGGGACCAGCAGCTGATGGTCCAGCATACGGTCTACCATATCGGATTCAGGCGATCTCCCATCTGGCTTGCGCACCGCCGTCCTGCCAGAGGCCAAGGCCCATCCACTCCCACCGGAACCCTGCCCTGACAATAAAGGGCGCATACCGTCACCAGGCACTCCCTCACAAAATCAAAAACCGCCTTGAAACAGCGCGGTTTTTTTATTTCATGCGAGTTCCGTGGACCCTCCGAAGGTTATCGTCCAGCCGACTATTTCAAGCGTAACAAACACGCACATTTGACAAAATCACCCACAACCCCGAAAATCAATTCTCTACGACACCAAAACCAACACAAATCCACAGGCAATCTTTTCACCATACGCCCAAAAGGAGCCCCATAACTCTACCTGTTAAACTGAGCGACGTCATCGAGCAGCTGGAACTACAGTCCGAGGAATTTGAAGCGTTTTTCAACAAAAAAACCGGAGAATTTATTCTGGTAAACACAGATTACATCTGCATTGTGAAAGACGGCGAAGACACCTCAGGCCACCCGGATTGGGAACAAGAGGTCATTGACGAGGTCCGGGAATTTCTGGACACCCAGGGGGACCACATTGCCCTGCCCACAAAGTTTGAAATCCACGCGTACCGGATCATGGAGCGATTCTGCCAAACGCTCCCGCAGGAAAACATTCGAGAGGCCATGTGCAACGGTCTACAGGGAAGAGGTGCCTTCAGGAGGTTTCGGGACAACCTCCGCCGCTACGGCATCGAAGACGATTGGTATCGTTACTTAGGGGAAGCCCACAAAGAGATTGCTGTGGCCTGGTGCGAGGACAATGGTATCACGTACACACCGTGATACGCCCCACAACCCTTCGCCTTTAAAAGGGTTTTTAAAACCTGTTTATCAAGCTTTTCAAAAGCTTGGCCCCCGGCAGGGCCGCCGGAGGCTTAAACTGAATAGTTACGTTACTTTTTCCCGACATAAACCCCATTTTCAGCGGTGTTCCCCTGGATGGGGTTCTCAAACGCAACCACATGCCCGTGGACCTCATCAAAAACGCTGGCTAACGTATCCAGAAATCCCTTCTCCGGGGCATCGTTGGACCACATGGCAAAGATGCCGCCATGCTTGAGGAAGGCGCGGAGGCGCGTCAGCCCCTCTACGGAATAAAGGTCTGCGTGGGACGGGTTCAGCAGGGCGTCCGGGGTATGGTCGATATCAAGAAGGATGGCGTCAAACTGATGACCCGGATCATCCGGATCAAAGCCATCGCCCCGTGCAAGGGCGAAAAAGTCTGCGTTGAGGTAGCGACACCTGTCATCGTTGGAGAGCAGTGCGCCGTTGGGTACCAACTCCCGCTGGTGCCAGTCAATGACCGGGGCCAGCGCCTCAACCACCGTCATGCGGGCCACCTGGCTGTATTTCAATGCAGCCGCAGCAGTGTACCCCAGGCCCAAGCCTCCGACCACGATATCCCATGCATCCCCTGCAAGGCCTGCCAGCCCCAGATCCCGTTAAGCGCCACTTCGGCGTCATGAAACAGAGAAGACATGAGAAATTCTTCATTGAGTTTCACCTCATACACCTCACGCCCGCCCATTTCCAGCGCTCGCCGCCGCCTCAGGATCAATTCTCCAAGGGCCGTCTGCTGATAATCCAGTTCTTCAAAAAACGCACTCATCGTATCTCTCCTGTTCAATAAAGCCGCGACGCGGCATATCGCTTTTCCACCTTATTCAAAAATGCAGGCAGCCTTTATAGTTGATTCTCTACAGTATCGATTTTCTACAGGAAAGACACAAAAAAATTACCCAGCCAGGCGCCAATAGGCATGGACTCACCGATGAGCCCTTTCGCTATAGGTCATAACGAATGTGAACACCCTGAGGAACGAAGGGTGAGAGCATTCGCAACCTGGAGAGCTGGGGATGTATCCTCTGCCCGCCGGAGGCAGTGCGGTTAAAGGTGCCTCCGGCGGCCCTGCCGGGGGCTAAACTCTTAAAAAGTTTAATAAACAGGTTTTAAAAACAGATTCGGTTTAATTTGAGTCAATAGCGAAATAGATCCTGAGGAACGAAGGGGAAAGCTCATTCGCAACCTGCTTTCGAGGTGGCGCACCCGCCGCCGGAGCATTGCTTTCTTTTTTTCCTGAGCTCTCTTTGCCCTGTGATTCATCAGACTTTAACCATAGAAGGCACGCTTTTTAGCCCTTTAATCGTTCTTCCACCTCAGACAAAAAACTCCGGCTCTTTCCGATCATCAAATTCAACCTCGAGCTCATGCTTATGCCGAAGGTAGTTCTCGTCGTCGTAGTACTTGGCCTGAACCGGGCATGCTTTGATGCAGGCCCCGCATTTGATACAGATGCCGTTGATGGTCGAGACATCCTCAGGATCGATGGAGCCCATGGGGCAGACGGTGACGCACAGCTTGCAATCGGTGCAGTCGGAGCTGGTTTTGGGGGCGATTTTTCGGATGTCCACGGGCACCCCATCCGGATTTTTTGGCTTGTAATAGGGCCGGTAGGGGCGATGGCCTTTGAGGGAGACCGGGGCGGCTGGGTCAGGGCCTGACAGCTTTGCTGCGATCTTGTCCGCAAAGTCAGCCACGAGGGCATTGTCCTTGTCATCGGGGCGTCCTTTTCCCAGGGTTTTGGAAAAGGAGTGCTCGCCCACGAAGGCGCCTCCGGCAAGGATGGAAAAGCCCTTTGCCTCCAGGATATCGGCCAGCTCCACAAGGGCATCGTCGTAGTGCCGGTTACCGAACAGTACCACAGGCACAGCCCTTGCCCCCCGGCCTTCGATGGTGTCCAGGTATTTCAGCAGCACATTGGGAACCCGCCCGGCATAGACCGGAACCCCGAAGACCACAAGGTCCTGGGGACCAAAGGAGACCACATCTTTCCTTGCGCCCGGCAGGGTAAAGTCCTTCTGTTCCACCTCTGCGCTGCCGGGTATCTTTTCCGCCAGGGCCGTTGCCAGCCCCCACACCACGTGCCGGGTTGTGCCCGTGGGGCTGAAGTACATGGCCTGGATCGTTGATATCGTCATATCGCCCGCCTTTCATACGTTACAAACGCCTCCGGCGGCCCTTCCGGGGGCTAAACGTTTAAAAAGTTTAACAAATAGGTCATAAAGAATAGTTACATGAATGCCGTTATAAATGCGGATGTGATTTGACCCGAGGAACGAGGGGCAAATCACATCCGCTATCTGCTTTCAAGGTGGCACACCTTGCCGCCGGAGGCTGTTTTTTGGAGCTGAATAGTTACCAGTTATTAAGCATTCCACTATTCCTACTACCAACGCCAGAAGAATAGCCACCGTCATTGGCAAAAAGCAAAAAAAAAGCGATTCCGGCAAAGAGCCGAAACCGCTTTTCACAGCCATTTTTAAAGCCAACCCACCAGCAGATGGGCCGGGTTCTTTACCCGGACACTCCGGGAGCAGCCACCACAGTATTGGGGGTGGGTTCTTTTTTGACGGGAAGGTATCCCTTGCCCTTGAGTTCAAGCACCAGGGAGTTGATATAATTTTTGGCGATCTCTTTTTCTGCGGTTGAAAGGTTTTTGAAGAGGCCCACGGGCAGGAGGGGGAGCCACCACACCTGGGTCACTTCATCCCGGGAGAAAAAGGATTCGGCCTTTTGCCCGTGCTCATAGAGGGTGGCCACCCATTCGGAGTCGGAAGTACCACACGGGAAGAAGGAGCTAAACCCGGCAAGAGTGTAGGACCCGCTGGCTTCATTGGGGCTGGGGTTCATGGTCACGTCGAAGCGAATATGAAAGTCCCCCGGGTCCGGCACCTCTTTGACGCTATTGAAGTAGCCGTTCTCGGCAAAAGCCTGCTATGCCCCTGCTAATTTCAGATTCCGTGGCCATCCACTCCGATCCCGCTCAGTGTCACCCCATGCATAGAGACGCTTGCGCTCCCGCAGTGGTCCGTCAGTTCACCAACGCGCGTCATGTCCCCCCTGGCATCCGCACTCAATGACACCGGCTGGCATTCGGTAACCGGAATATCGTGCTTGACAATAGACGCGCACCCGCTGAGTAAAAACGAAGGGCCATCACCAGGCCGCCTTCATATACCTCATCCCTCTTTTCCTTTCACCTGCAATACCAGATACCACCCACGGCACGGATATCTTATTTCTCAGACATCGCCCATCAGGCCACAAAAGGATCAGGTTTCATCGATGCCCAATGCGACCGAACCGACCCTTTTTTTGGCCGATTCTTCAGTAATTGTCTACTTATTTTTGTAAAAGTTGATTCAGTTGCCTCCTGGTGTGTAGGCTTAAAAGGCTTGCTTCAAACCTGTTTGTCAAACTTTTTAAAGTTTGGCCCCCGGCAGGGCCGCCGTGAAAGGCTTCTTTGAACTGAATAGGTACCCTTAGTTTTTTGATTTTCATCACTTTCCTATACCCCTGCCTCATTCCTCCTCCCCATCCAACCGATCCTGCCACTCCACCACGTACTTTTTGACGGTCCTGCGGTCGAGACTGGTGCGTCGGGCCACCTCTTCGAATTTGCCATATTTCTGGTAGAGCATGTGGCAGTAGGCGGTGACGAGTTCGTGGGCGGAGAGTTCGCCCCGTTCCAGGTCGCCGAAGCCTTCGGGGACCTGTCCGGTGTGGCGGGCGGTCTGGGAGGCGTCTCCGTGGTAGCTGCGGTTAAGGAAAACGCGCCGGATGCACTGCTCCAGCTCCCGAACGTTGCCGGGCCAGGGGTAGCCTTTGGGAAGATCGGTTTCGATGACGTCCAGAACCATGTCCGTGAGGTTGGCTGAGCGCTTGCCCACGGTGCGGGCCACGAGGAGTTCCACAAGGTCCACCAGCTCCCGCTTGTCCTCTTCGATGCGCTGGCGCAGCGGAGGCACGGTGATGACGTCCGAACAGAGGCGGTAGTAGAAATCATCCCTGAACCGGCCTTCGCTTCTCAATTGCTCAACGGGCTTGTTGGTGGCTGCGATGACCCGGCCTTTGAAGCGCACCTCGTTGTGGCTCCCCACGGGTGAGAAGACGCGCTCCTGGAGCACCTGGAGAAGTTTGATCTGCACGGGACTGGACAGACCTCCCCACTGTCGCAAAAAGATGGCCCCCCAGGGGCTGCACCGGGACATGGAAGTCGTCGATGCCGGTAAAGGAGCCTTTGCGGTGGCCGAAAAGCTCGCTCTCGATGAGGGCTTCGGGAAACCGGGAGAGGTTGATGGAGAGAAACGAGCGGGTAAAGCTCTCCTTGAAGCAACCCCGTTTGCGGTCGTAGTCAAAAGTGCTGCAGCGTCACGGCGGGTGCGCCTGCCTGCTGCGGCCGGTTTCGCCTAATATCAGGGTGGAAAAATCCTCCATGCGGTTCCAGAGGATCCCGCTGTAGAGCTCCATGTCGTGGGTGAAGACGTTGTTCCAGAGCCGGTAGCGCAGGGCCACCATGGACTCGCTGGGCCCCACCAGGGAGTAGTGGATAAAATGATAGGCGCGGCGGAGCTGGTAGCATCCCTCCACGGTTCGGATGGCTTCGTCGCGGTCCAGGCCCGCGGCCTCCAGGCCGCTGATGGCTTCCCGCAGGAAGCTGGCTCGGATCTGGTGCTCTCCGGCCCTTGCCTGGGCCTTGATGAGGCGGTCGAACTCTTTTCTGTATCGGTAAAAAAAGACAAAGGTCACCACCCCGGTAAGGAGCTTGCGATCTTCGCCCTTGTACATTCGAAGGTCCAGGCGGTTCTCTTTTTCCATGCGATCCCTGTTTTTACTCTCCACACGCTTCACCGCCGCCTCCACGGCGCGGGACGGGGAGGTTGATTCCGGGACCCCGGCGATCTTCCGGTCCAGGACGATCCGCTCTTCCCCAAAGGGGTTGACCCGGGGGGCGCGGCCCACCAGGGTAAACAATTCGCGTTCTTCCGGGGTGAGTTCTCCGACTCGCGTACTTCGTTTGAGCATCACTGGCATATTCCTTTCCCCACACTGTTCCTTTCATGCACACCGAGTGCACGGGGTGTCGACTTTTTACCATAGCACCCTCCCAAGGTACCCGGCAAGCATGGGCATCAAAGGTCGGCAAATCGAGAGCTTACCCCAGTTTAAAATAAATGGCACGCCTTTTGCATCCGTTTGGGACTCAAAATTTATGAATGCTATTCATTTTTTTCTGCATCAGGGCCATATTCAACGGCCCGCATCACGGGCGCCGAGTCTGCCCGGCCAAGACAGCATGTATTCACGACCGCCTCACGTAAACGTAATTATTGTAAGATTATTGGCCCCAAGACCCCATGGCGCTCAAACACGATGCAGAAGATGACACAACCCCGGCCCCTACGAGCACTCTAGCCCCTTCGGGTCCGGACTACAGAAGCTTCAAACCATCAAACGAAGTCTCAGGATCCACTGCCTGCACACCCGGCCACAAACCCCACAGGCGCTTTCGACATCGGCTATTTCCGCGCGCTCTCCAGGGCCGGCGTGCTCCCTGTGTTCGACACCGAAATGATGGACGAAAAAAACGCCATTGAAGGCGTGAAAACCCTTTCCAAGGAAGGATTCCCCTTCGGCGTCCGGCTCCGCACCTCCATGGGCGGGCTGATTCACTTCCTCGACACCAGCAGCATCCCCACCCTGGACCTGGTGGTTGTGGCGGCAGCGGCTGCCAAACACTTCTCCGCCATCTCCAAGAGCCGCCTGGGCTGCAAGGTGGTGGTGGAAGCCGTGAACCTGGGTACCACCTTTCCCCTGGCCGACGGCAAGCCCGACGCCGTGGTGGTCCGCGGTTCGGAAGCGGGCGGATGCATCTCCCGCTACACCTCTTTTATCCTGCTCCAGTGGTACCTGGAAAAGAGCGAGTTTCCTGTCTTCGTCCACGGCGGTGTCGGTTTCCACACCGCTGCTGGCCTCTTCGGCGCCGGTGCCTCGGGCGTCGTCCTCGACTCCCAGCTCTACCTCACCGACGAAGCGCCGGTGGCCCCGGCCTTTAAAGAGCAGCTCAAAAAACTCGAAGAGTTCGACTCCATCTCCATCGGACGCACCCTGCCTTTTCGCTTCCGTTTCTTCTGCAAGCTCGCCACCAAGGTGGTCAAGGAGCTCGGGGAGATGGAATCCGCGCTCCTCAATCACGCGGACGAAGCCGAGGTGCTGCGCCGCGAAATCGAAAAGCGGTTCACCCCCATCAACACCGAAGGGGCCAACCCGGTCCAAAGCCTCTTCTTCCTGGGGCAGGACGGGGTCTTTGCCAAGCGCTTTGTGGCCGAAGGCACGGATGTGGCCTCGGTCATCGACCGCTTTTTCACCCGCGTGGGTGAACTCACCGCCCTGGTGGATGCCCACGATCCGTTAAAAGAGAACTCTCCCCTGGCCCAGGAGCTCGGCACCCGCTACCCCATCATGCAGGGCCCCATGGCCAACATCAGCGACAACGCCGACTTCGCCGAGACCGTCTTCCGCGAAGGGGGCCTGCCCTACTTTGCCATGGGCAGCCTCCCGGCCGACCTGGCCGAGAAGATCATCGAAGAGGGCTCCCGCAAGGTGCCTCGCTTCGGTGCGGGCCTCATCGGCATCGAAGCCCTGAACAAGGCCGTTGCCGGTCACATTGAGACCGTGAAAAAATACAAGGTCCCCTTTGCCCTGTTTGCCGGGGCTATCTCCTCCCAGGCCATTGAGCTGGAAGCAGCGGGCACCAAGACCTTTTTGCACACCCCGGCCTCGGGGATGCTGAAAAACGCTCTGTCCTCGGGCTGCAAGCGCTTCATCTTCGAAGGCACCGAAGCGGGCGGCCACGTCGGGCGCCTGAGCAGCCTGGTCCTCTGGGAGATGGGCATCACCCACCTCCTGGCCCAGCCTGAAGAGGCCCTTGCAAACCAGACCGCCATCTTTGCAGGGGGCATCGCCACCCGCACCGGCTCCTGGTTCATCTCCGCCATGTCCGCGGTCCTGGCTGAAAAAGGGGCCAAGGTGGGCATCCAGCTCGGCACCCCCTACCTCTTCACCGACGAGATCGTTGAAACCGGCGCCCTGATGAAAAAATACCAGGACGTGGCTCGGGAAGAGATCACCACCCTGCGTATCGGTACCACCGTGGGCCTTGCCTGCCGTACCATCAAGACCCCCTTCTCCATGGAGATCGTGGCCAACGAATACCAGCGCATCGTGGAAGATCTTTCCTCTCGCACCCGTCAAGTGTGCCTTCTCAAGAAGGACAACATCGGCTCGCTTCTCATCGCGGCCAAGGGCTTCTCCCCGGATTTTGACAAGCTCAAGAAGGGCGAGCCCCTCTCCTACATCACGTACAACGACGACGAGGCCTTCCACAAGGGCAACTACTCCGTGGGCAACAGCCTCGCCTTCTTTGCTGAGACCACATCGGTCAAGGCGGTTCACGACGGCCAGATGCAGAGCAAGGAAGGCCTCTCCGCCAACTTAAACGAGCTGGAAGTCATGACCGCCAAGTGCGGGATGATGAACGATGAGATCGCCATCATCGGCATGGGCTGTGTCTATCCCGACGCCCATGACACCGACGACTTCTGGAAGAACATCGAGTCCAAGCGCTACTCCATCAAAGAGGTGGACCCGGCCCGCGTGGACCTTGCGCCGTTCTACAACGAAAACCGCAAGGCCATGGACAGCACCTACACCAAGATCGCTGCCACCGTGGACGACTTCGTCTTTGACCCGGCTGCCTACGGCCAGGATCCCAAGGCCGGGCAGCAGATCTCCCGAAGCCAGAAGATGGCCCTCACCGCCACTTTCGAGGCACTGGAAAAAGCAGGGTACCCCCAGGGCAAGGGCCTTCCCCTGGCCACCACCGCGGTGATCATGGGCAGCTGCCTCGGCAACGAGACCAGCCACCATCTCAACCTCAAGTACTACTACCCTGAGCTGCGCTGGCACTTAGAGCAGAGCGACGCCTTCAAGGCCCTTACCGAGGACGAGAAGGTCAAAGTCCTGGCCCACCTCAAGGACCGCATGGCCGGTGACTACCGCAACGAATCCCCGGACTGCGCCACCCTGAACATCGAAGCCTCCCGCGTGGCAGCCGCCATCGGCGCTTTGGGTGCCAACTACGTGGTGGACGCGGCCTGCGCCACAAGCTTTGCCGCCCTGGACTCCGGTATCAAGGAGCTCCTCTCCGGCAGCCACGACGTGGTCATCACCGGCGGCATCAACACCAGCATCAACCCCGAGACCTTCATCGGCTTTGCCAAGATGGGGGCCCTCTCAGCCAAAGGCTCCTGGCCCTTTGACGAGCGTTCCGACGGCTTTGTCCTGGGCGAAGGCGCCGGTGTGGTGGTCCTCAAGCGTGCCAAGGACGCCCTGCGGGACGGAGACACCATCCTGGGTATCGTCAAGGGCGTGGGCGGCAGCTCCGACGGCAAGGGCAAGGCCATTGCCGCACCCAACCCCGACGGACAGGAGTACGCCCTGAGGCGCTGCTTCGACCAGGCCCGTGGCCTCACCTTCGACGACGTGGACTTCATCGAAGCCCACGGCACCTCCACCATCCTGGGGGACATCACCGAGATCAAGACCCTGAAGCGGGTCTACGACACGGGCAGACCCAAGGGTATCAGCTCCGTGAAATCCCAGATCGGCCACCTCCTGGGCGGTGCGGGCGCAGCAGGCCTTATCAAGGTACTTCTGGCCATGAAACACGGCATCCTGCCCCCCAACGGCCAGTTTGAAAAAGCATCCCCCAAGCACGAGCTGGACGACAACTCCAAGCTCTACATTATCAAGGATGCCAAGCCCTGGACCACTGAATCCGGAAAACCCAAGCGTGCGGCTGTCTCCGCCTACGGGTTCGGCGGCATCAACTACCATGCGGTGGTGGAGGAGTTCACTTCCGACTACCAGCCCCCGGCGCGAACCATCTTCCCGGACACCACCTGGGATTACAACGACGACCGCATCGTGATCAGCGGCATGGGCACCGTCCTTCCCGGCGGCCTCTCCACGGACCAGTTCTGGGAGACCCTGGTGGACGGCAAGAAGATCCTCTCCGAGATGCCGGAAAACCGCCTGCACCTCGACTACTTCGTGGATGAAGAGAACGACTTCAGCCTGCCAAGGGTCAAGGCCGGGGTGATCCCCGACTACACCTTCAACAACCTGAAGTATCGCATCCCGCCCAAGACGGCCAAGTCCATCGACCGCGCCCAGTTCTTCGCTCTGGACGCCGCCACCCAGGCCATTGACGAAGCCTGCGGCGGAGACCGCGAGAAGATGTTCGGCAAAGCCAACAAGACCGCCGTCATCATGGGCAGCATCAGCGGGGAGAAGCACGTGGAGAACATCGTGCGGACCCGCGCCCCCCTGGTTGCGAGCTTTATCGCCGAGACCCCGGGCGTGGACCCTGCCAAGGCAGCCAAGGCCGGGGAAGCCCTCATGGAAAGTATCCGTGAGCGGTTCATGGAGAACAACGAGGACACCACCCCGGGCCTTCTCACCAACATCATCACCGGACGCATCGCCAACTTCTTCGGCGCCAACGGGGCCAACTTCGTGGTGGACGCAGCCTGCGCCTCCGGCGGCATTGCAGCCGACCTTTCTGTAAAAGGCCTGAAGGCCGGGGACTTTGACATGGTCGTGGCAGGGGGCGTGGACGCCAGCTTCTACCCGGCCATCATGATGGTCTTCAAGCGCCTCGGGGTTCTCACCGACGCCGAGACCTTCATTTGCGACAAGCGGGCCAAGGGCATCCACCTGGGCGAAGGGGCCGCAGCCCTGGTGCTCACCACCTATAAAAAGGCCAAAGAGCTGAACATGCCCGTGTTCGCCGAACTCTCTGAGATCGGCTTCCGCTCCAACCCGGCCCGTAACCTCTACGCTCCCTCCGAGGCCCTGTTCCGCGAGGTGACCACCCGCCGCTTTGATCGCTGCGACGTTATCAAAGAGGACGTGGCCCATGTGGACCTCTTCGGTTTCTCTTCCCTGATGCTCGACCAGGTGGAGCTCCAGGCCGCTTCCAAGAGCTTCGGCCACAAGACGCGCCTGGGCAACATCAAGCCCGAGTTCGGCTACTACAAGGGCGCCAACCCGGCCATTGCCCTGGTGAAGCTGGCCTTGATGGCCAAGCACGGCAAGCTGCTGCCCCACCACAGCCACTCCTCGGAGCATTCCATTGTGGCGGACCGCTACAACCTGGTCCCCGGCCTCGACCTGGCAGACGCCCCCAAGGGGCATCGCCTGAGCCTCGGTGCCAACCTCTTCGGCTTCGGTGCCAACCACGGCCACGCCGTTGTCAGCACCCTGCCCCGGTGGATGTCCGAGGAGGCAGCCTCCTTTGCCGAAGAGGCAGCCACCGAAACCGTGGCTGCACCCATGCCCCACGGTGAGGTCCACGCCGGAGAATCCTGCGCCCTACTCTGCGGCCAGGGTTCCCAGTACCCGAAGATGATGCAGCCTGTCTACGAAAGCAACGCCTACGTCAAGGAGATGTTCGACAAGGCCGACGCCCTCTTCCGAAAAGAGCGGGGCACCTCCCTTCTGGAGGTGATGTTTGCCGACGAGGACGCGAGGATCCACTCCACAGACTTCACCCAGCCCGCGGTCTTCCTGGCCACGGCAGCGGTGTTCGACCTGCTCTCCGAAGCCGGGTTTGACTCCGACTACCACATCGGCCACAGCGTGGGTGAGTACTCGGCCCTTTACACCAGCGGCATCCTCTCCTTTGACGATGCCTTCCGCCTGGTGATGAAGCGCTCCGAGCTCATGAAAAAAGCGGACCAGAACACCCCGGGCCGCATCCTGGTGCTCTTCAAGAACGCCGAAGAGGCCGCGGCCCTCATCGCGGAGTCCGGCATCGGCGACATTTACGTCACCAACAAGAACAGCACCAAGCAGACGGCTGTCTCCGGTCTCGAAGGGGCCATCGACACATTCTGCGGGTTCCTGACACAAAAGGGTGCCATGTTCCGAAAGCTCCCCTTGACCGGAGCGTTCCACACCCCTATCCTCAGGGCCGCCGCCGACGAGCTGGCCCGGTTCATCGAAGGCATGGCCTTCAACCGGAAGGGCTTTTCCAAGGTGATCTCCAATGTCACCGGACTGCCCTACCCCAATGACGAGGCCGCGGTAAAACGCCTCCTCATCAACCAGATTATCTCTCCGGTGGAGTTCATAAAATCCGTGGAAACCGTCCACGCAGCCGGGGTTCGCACCTTCTACGAGGTGGGAACCGGCAAGATCCTCACCGGGCTTTTAAAATACATCCTGCCCGAGGGCTACACCGCTCACCTCTCCGTGGACAAAGGAAAGGGCGAGGCGGCCTCCCTTGAGGCACTTATCGAGACCATCAGACCCGTTATGACCGACACTGTTCAACAAGACACACCCGCTGCACACGCAGCCGCCGCCCCCAAGGCCCCGACACCCGCGGCCGTGCCCGTGGCCTCCGCGCCTTCCGAGGCCGAAGGCACCTTTTCCGGCGACCACGACGACTTCAACGCCTTTTTGCAGGACAACTCCGAGAGCCTGAAGGCCCTCATCGAAAAAGAGTACATCAAATCCCGCCGCGAGAAGCGCCTGCGCGAGGTGGAGACCTTCGGGTTCTACACCGGTTCCATCTCCATCGCCGGTGTCTCCATCGGCCTGCCCGGTTCTTCCGGACGCGTTTTTGACGAGGCCAACTTCGACAAGATCATCGCAGGCCACAACTGCATCGAGAACCTCACCGAGGCAGAGCGCGGATTCATGCTGGACAAAAACATCGTGCGGATCCACAAGGCGCCCAACGGCAACGCCCGCATGATGGCCATCAACTCCCCCGAGGAGGTGATCCAGCTTGCCGGTAAGCTCGGGTACTTCCACCACAGCGACTTCGGCATCAAGTACAACTACGACATCAGCATCAACTTAGGGATCGCAGCCGGCATCAACGCCCTGCGCGACGCAGGCATCCCCCTGGTGCGCAACTGGACCACCGGGCCCAGCGGCAAGCGCATCACCAACGGATTTGCCCTGCCCGAAGAGATGCAGGAGACCACCGGCGTCATCATGACCTCCCTGTTCCAGGGATGGGAGACCCTCCTCACCGAGGTGGAAAACTACTGCCGGGACAAGTTCTCCGTGAAGCCCTTCAAAGAGATGGAGAAGATCTACTACTATCTCATGGAGACCGTGAAGGACACCGAGCTCAAAGGGCGCCTCACCGACTGGTTCTTCGGCCTCAAAAAGGACCAGCCCGAGACCCCCTACCAGTTCAACCGGGAGCTGATCATCAACGCCATCGCCCTGGGCTCCGCCCACTTTGCCCAGATGATCAAGGCCAAGGGTCCCAACCTCCTGCTCTCCGGTGCCTGCGCCTCCACCACCCAGGCCTGCGCCACGGCCGAGGACTGGATCCGCACGGGTCGCTGCGAGCGCGTCATCGTCATCGGCGGCGAGGCAGCCACCAACAAGGCCCAGGTGCCCTGGATCGCCTCCAGCTTCCTCTCCATGGGGGCTGCCAGCATCAAGAAGACCGTGGCCGAAGCAGCCAAGCCCTTTGACACCAACCGCAACGGGACCATCCTGGGCGCCGGTGCCGTCTCCCTCATCGTGGAGCGAAAAGACTCCCTGGCAGGCAGGGGCCAGCGCGGCCAGGCCGATATCCTCGGCTCCTACATCGGCAACAGCGCCTTCCACTCCACCCGCATCGACCAGGAGCACCTGGCTCGTGAGCTGAGCCGCTTTGTTTCCCGCATCGAAGCTCGCCACGGCCTCAAGCGTGACCAGTACGCCGAAAAGGCCCTGTTCATGTCCCACGAAACCTACACCCCGGCACGGGGCGGCAGCGCCGACGCCGAGATCAAGGCCCTGCGCGCAGCCTTTGGTGAGCACGCCTCCAAGGTGACCATCGCCAACACCAAGGGCTTCACCGGCCACACCCTGGGCGCGGCCATTGAAGACGCCGTAATGGTCAAGGCCCTGGCCAAGAACCAGGCGCCCCCCATCGCCAACCTCACGGACCTGGCCGAAGAGTTCTCCGATCTGACCTTCTCCCGAGGCGAGGAGAAAGACCTGGAGTACGGCATCCACTTTGCCGCGGGCTTCGGCTCCCACTTCGCCTTCCTCTTTATCCGGGAGGAGGCCGAGCTCAGCCGCGAGAACAACGCCGACTACTTCAACTGGCTCAAGCACATCTCTGGCGAGGAGTACCCCGTTCTGGAGGTGGTGGACCACACCTTGAGGGTTCAGTCCGACACCACCCCCGGGGGCCGCAAGACCATCGAAGCCCCAGTGAACGTCAAGGCCCAGGCCGCACCCGCTGAAAAGCCCGCGCCCGCTCCGGCCGCCCAGACCGCAGCCCAGGTTCAGGAGCAGAAACCTGCCCCCGCTGAATCAGCGCCCGCCGCAGCCGCCTCTGGCGCTGTGGAGACAGTGAAGAAAATCATCGCAGAGGAGACCGGGTACACCACGGACATGCTCGAAGACGACCTCGACCTTGAGGCCGACCTCGGCATCGACACGGTGAAGCAGGTGGAAGTCTTCGGCAAGATCTCCGCTGAGTTCGGCCTGGACGTCCCCGAAGACCTTCAGCTCCGGGACTTGAACACCATCGCCAAGCTGGCTGGCTACATCTCTGCACAAGGAGGTGCGGCTGCCGCTCCGGCTGAGGCAGCTCCCGCAGCACCGGCAGTAAACGCCTCCGGCGCCGTGGACGCGATTAAGAAAATCATTGCTGAGGAAACCGGCTACACCACGGACATGCTGGAAGACGACCTCGACCTGGAAGCCGACCTCGGCATCGACACAGTGAAGCAGGTGGAAGTCTTCGGCAAGATCTCCGCTGAGTTCGGCCTGGATGTCCCCGAAGACCTTCAGCTCCGCGACCTCAACACCATCGCCAAGCTGGCTGGCTACATCTCTGCACAAGGAGGTGCGGCTGCCGCTCCGGCTGAGGCAGCTCCCGCAGCACCGGCAGTAAACGCCTCCGGCGCCGTGGACGCGATTAAGAAAATCATTGCTGAGGAAACCGGCTA
Organism: Desulfoluna sp. CYM3A; assembly: GCF_056829965.1. Classification (NCBI taxonomy): domain Bacteria; kingdom Pseudomonadati; phylum Thermodesulfobacteriota; class Desulfobacteria; order Desulfobacterales; family Desulfolunaceae; genus Desulfoluna; species Desulfoluna sp. CYM3A. Next base: position 5,570,715 of record NZ_CP186556.1, on the reverse strand, counting down.
CACCACGGACATGCTGGAAGACGACCTCGACCTGGAGGCGGACCTCGGCATCGACACGGTGAAGCAGGTGGAAGTCTTCGGCAAGATCTCCGCTGAGTTCGGCCTGGATGTCCCCGAAGACCTTCAGCTCCGCGACCTCAACACCATCGCCAAGCTGGCTGGCTATATTTCTGCACAGGGCGGCGCAGCAGCTGCCGCCCCTGCTGAAGCAGCTCCCGCAGCCCCGGCAGTAAACGCCTCCGGCGCGGTGGAGACAGTGAAGAACATCATCGCTGAAGAAACCGGCTACACCACGGACATGCTCGAAGACGACCTCGACCTGGAGGCGGACCTCGGCATCGACACGGTGAAGCAGGTGGAAGTCTTCGGCAAGATCTCCGCTGAGTTCGGCCTGGACGTCCCCGAAGATCTTCAGCTCCGGGACCTCAACACCATCGCCAAGCTGGCTGGCTATATTTCAGCACAGGGCGGCGCAGCAGCTGCCGCCCCTGCTGAAGCTGCCCCCGCAGCCCCGACAGTAAACGCCTCCGGCGCCGTGGACACTGTGAAGAACATCATCGCAGAAGAAACCGGTTACACCACGGACATGCTTGAAGACGACCTCGACCTTGAGGCGGACCTCGGCATCGACACGGTGAAGCAGGTGGAGGTCTTCGGTAAGATCTCCGCTGAATTCGGCCTGGACGTTCCCGAAGACCTTCAGCTCCGGGATTTGAACACCATCGCCAAGCTGGCAGGGTATATTTCAGCACAGGGCGGCGCAGCAGCTGCCGCCCCTGCTGAAGCAGCTCCCGCAGCCCCGGCAGCAAACGCCTCCGGCGCGGTGGAGACTGTGAAGAACATCATCGCAGAGGAGACCGGCTACACCACGGACATGCTCGACGAGGACCTCGATCTTGAGGCGGACCTCGGCATCGACACGGTGAAGCAGGTGGAAGTCTTCGGTAAGATCTCCGCTGAGTTCGGCCTGGACGTTCCCGAAGACCTTCAGCTCCGGGATTTGAACACCATCGCCAAGCTGGCTGGCTATATTTCAGCACAGGGCGGCGCAGCAGCTGCCGCCCCTGCTGAAGCAGCTCCCGCAGCCCCGGCAGCAAACGCCTCCGGCGCCGTGGAGACAGTTAAGAACATCATCGCTGAGGAAACCGGCTACACCACGGACATGCTCGACGAAGACCTCGACCTTGAGGCGGACCTCGGCATCGACACGGTGAAGCAGGTGGAAGTCTTCGGCAAGATCTCCGCTGAGTTCGGCCTGGACGTCCCCGAAGACCTTCAGCTCCGCGACCTCAACACCATCGCCAAGCTGGCTGGCTATATTTCAGCACAGGGCGGCGCAGCAGCTGCCGCTCCTGCTGAAGCAGCTCCCGCAGCCCCGGCAGCAAACGCCTCCGGCGCCGTGGACACGGTGAAGAACATCATCGCGGAGGAGACCGGCTACACCACGGACATGCTCGACGAAGGCCTCGACCTTGAGGCCGACCTCGGCATCGACACGGTGAAGCAGGTGGAGGTCTTCGGTAAGATCTCCGCTGAATTCGGCCTGGACGTCCCGAAGACCTTCAGCTCCAGATGAACACCATCGCCAAGCTGGCAGGGTACATTGCCGCTCAAGGGGGAGCAGCACCTGCTGAAGCCGCCGCTCCCGCAGTTGAGGCTGCCCGGCTGCTTCCGGTACGGCGCCAGCCGCCACCGGCGTTGTCTCCGCCATCAAGGGCATCATCGCCGATGAGACCGGCTACACCGTGGACATGCTGGACGACGGCCTGGACCTGGAAGCCGACCTCGGTATCGACACCGTCAAGCAGGTGGAAGTCTTCGGCAAGATCTCGGCCCACTTCGGCCTGGACGTGCCCGAAGACCTGCAGCTCCGGGACTTAAACTCCATCGAGAGCCTGGCAGCCTACGTCACCGACAGGGCCCATCGAAGCACCGGAGAATGGTTCACCTTCCGCTCCCGCGGCCCCTGCAGGATCCGGGGTCACGGACTTAGGCGTCCCTTCCTTTGAAGAGGGCGGGGTCAACCGCTACGCCATCCGCGTCAAGCAGCTGGGAGAACGATCAGGCGTCCATGTGGACTTGGCCAAAAAGACCATCCTTGTCACCCAGGACCGTCACGGATTTGCCGACCAGGTAAAGCTGGTGGTGGAAGCCCGGGGCGGCCGCGTCATCACCATCGGATCTAAGGACAGCACCTACGCCTGTGATCTCGCCGACCACGAAGCCCTTGTCGCCACCCTGGCCGAGATGAAGAAGCGAGAGCCCTCGGTGGACGGCCTCCTGCACCTGTCTGCCATGGACGGGTACCTGGAGAGCTGCCCCAACGGGGTTACCACCGACGCTGAAGGCGCCATCAAAGGTTTTTTCCTTATCCTGCGGGAGCTCCAAGAGTCCCTGAACCGCGAAGGGGCCCTCATCGGCGCCCTCTCCGTGGGCTCTGTGGTCTTCCCTTACGGAGACGCGGGCGGCGCCAAGAGCCACCCCGCCTTTGCCGGACTGTCCGGAATGCTCAAGACCATCAGGTCGAAAACGCCCTGGTCCGTATCATCGACCTGGCCCCCGGCATCACCGCAGCAGATGCCCGCATGGCAGCCGCCGCCTTCATGGGCGAGCTGACCAACGGCAGCCGCCGCGTGGAGACGGGCCTTGAGAGCGGAAAACGCTTAGGCCTCAGGCTGGTGGCCGAGTCCTCGTCCAAGGGCACCCCGCTCATGAAAGCCGGGGACACCGTGGTGGTCACCGGCGGCGCCCGGGGCATCACCTACGACATCCTTAAAAAAGTCGTGGCCCACGCCCCCTGCAACCTGGTGATCCTGGGTCGCTCGGACATCGAGGGCCTTGCCCCCGAGTTCGCCACGGGCGACCTCTCCGAAGGGGCGGTCATGGCCAAGCTCCGCGCCACCATGAAAGGGGCCAAACCCCTGGAGCTGAAGCGCGCGGCAAGCAAGATCGTCAAGATCCGCGAAACCCGGGACAACCTCGACACCCTGAGGCAGGCCGCCCAGAGCGTGGCCTACCACGCCGTGGACGCGGCAGACACCCAGGCCGTCACCCAGGCCATGGCGGGCTACGCCAAGATCGACGGGGTCATCCACGCCGCAGGCCTGGAAGAGAGCGCCATGATTGAGAAGAAAGAGCTCTCCTCCTTCAACCGGGTCTTCAACACCAAGATCAAGGGAGCGGAGAACCTCTTCAAAGGCCTTGAAGGCAAAACACCGCGTTTTGTCATCACCTTCTCCTCGGTAACCGCACGCTTCGGCAACGAGGCCCAGGTGGATTACACCTGCGCCAACGACATGCTGGGCCGCATGGTCCAGCGATTCGGAGCGGAAAAAGGCTGCATCGCCAAAGTCATGGACTGGACCGCCTGGAGTGGCAGCGGCATGGCCGCCACCAACGACACCGTGAAGAAGGTCCTCGAATCCCGAGGGCTCACCTTCCTGCCCCTGGACCGGGGCGTGGACTTCTTCATGGGCGAGCTGGCAGGCACCGAAAGCTGCGAGAGCCTCTTCACCGGACCGGACATCGCCTTTGACCGGGACTTCATGTTCGAAGAGGTGGACGCCGCCGAGTTTGACAGGCAGACCCCCTTCATCGACGAGGTCAAGGCCGAGAGCGACGACAAGATGGTCTTCACCCGGGTCCTGGACCTGAAGCGGGACCTCTTCCTGAAAGACCACAGCATGAAGGACGTGCCCATCTTCCTGGGCGCCACCGGCATCGAGACCATGGCCGAAGCGGCTTCCCGCCTCTTCCCCCGGTCCGGCGCACGGCTTGAGAGCGTGACGGACTTCTCCATCCCCTACGGCATCAAGATCCTCAAGGAGCGCCCCAAGGAGCTGGAGATTGAAACGGAGAAGAGCGACAAGGGTGAGGACGCCCTCAACTGCCGCATCACCTCCACCTTCCGCAAAGGGAAGATCACCGGCAAGACCACCCTGCACTACGAAGGGACCTTCCACTTCACGGACAAGCCCGTGGAGGACCGCGTCATGGCCCTGCCCGAGTTCACGAAAGTGAAGCTCGACGGCACCGTGGACGAGCTGGTCTACCATCCGGAGCGCCTCTTCATGCACGGATCTTTCCGCACCATCCGGGACATCGCCTCCTTTGACGGCGAGACCCTGGTGACCAAGGTGATCCACAATGGTGAACGTGAATTCTTCAAGGGCGAGACCCGCCCCGAGTTCTTCACCGACGTCATTATGGTGGATGCCATGTTCCAGACCGGCGGCCTCTTCGAGTTCTTCACCACCAGCGAGCTGGTGCTGCCCTACGGCCTGGAGAAATTCGAGTTCGTCCGCCCCGTGGAGCGCGGTAAGGAGTACTACTGCATCACCCAGCGTGTGGCCTCCGACGATCGGACCAACACCTACCGCATGGTCCTCACCGACCTCACCGGAAAGGTCTATCTGGATCTGACCAACTTCCGCATGGTGAAGCTGTCCCGACTCGACGACAAGCACAAAATCAGCGGCAAAGTGTCCGCCGCCTGATCAGAATAAACACCCCGGAGTCGCACCATGCGGCTCCGCTTTATGAAGCCGCTGTTTCCACCGGAAAGGGCGGCTTAGTTGTTTTGTCCGCAGAGCCTCCGGCGGCAAGGTGTGCCACCTTGAAAGCAGATAGCAGATGTGTTTTGCCCCTCGTTCCTCGGTCAGAATTACCTTAATTCAAAAATTCACTCAAAAAGCTATCCGGCAACTAGCCGCCCAGGCCCCCGGAGGCATCGATTCTGAGTTGTTGCATCAAGGGCGTTGATGTTACCAGCGGCTTGCGAGTATACTATAGACCTGTTCAGGAACGTTTTTCCGGATCGGCGTCTCAGCACACCTGCAGGCACTGAATCGATCCCCGCACATTGCAGCGACTGCGACTATTCTTCACACCCCTCCTCAGACTCCGGCCCTTTCCCCTGCCCGGCATGAACACGATCTGGTTTTGCGTCTCAAGAAACGTATAACCCTTGCACCTCTCCGACCCGATTCCCGTCGAGCCATTTTTTTATTGTGCCCGGATTTACATTGGCACGTAATATGCTTACTTTTACCTGTGACCTCACAAAAGGCCTGATCACCTCCAGGATAACGGACGGACCCCCTCAATGATACATCACAGATACAGGATGTTACCCCAGCGAGAGACCCGCCACGAGGCATAGGCCCCTGGAATCCACGCATCAACACCCGATGCACATCATGTGCTCTCATATGCATGAGGCGCCTCGGGACCAACATTTTCGGAGAGTAACAGATGCAGATTGCGACACTTATTGAACAGGTTTCTGCACACAACGGCTGGAACATGGCCCTGGCAGGCATCATTATCGTCTTTTCCTGTCTCGTCATCCTGGCCCTGGCCATTTCCCGCATCCATAAAATTCTTGAGTTTATCGAGAACCGGGACCAATTGCGCCTCAACATACGTCAATTCTTTATGGGCCGCGAAAAAGAGAAACAGGTGGCGTCCCTCCTGACCCCCAGCCTGGAGCTGGAGGCGGCCCGCTACAAGCGTCTCACCCCCTTCTTAGGGGAGAGCTTCAGCCTCAAAGGGCTCATCCGTTTTGCCGAAGGCCGGGGCATCACCAACCCGCCCCCGGAAAAGATGGTTCGCCAGTTCCTTGAGGTGGGCCTGCTGAAAAAAGAGGTGCGCAACCTCTTTACCTGGGAAGAATCTGCGGCCAAGTAGCCCGGGCCACTGAAGGGCCCTTTGCCCGCACCGCCCGACCCGAGACCAATCCCGCAACGCACGGCCCCTGCCGGTCGCCGTTGCTAAAAAGCGAAGGATGAGAACGCGCCCGCCGACCGTCACGTTCCGGCGATCCGCCGCCTCATGAAGACATAGACAACTTATGGAAGATCTGTTTTTACAGTTTTTAAACAACACCGGGTTCGCCCTGGTGGACTACCGCCAGATCATCATGCTCTGCGTGGGCTCCCTCTTTATTTACCTCGGCATCGCCAAGCACTACGAGCCCCTGCTCCTGGTGCCCATCGGTTTCGGGATCCTCATGGGCAACATCCCCGTCATCCACGGCATGGGGCTCAGTATCTACGAAGAGGGCAGTGTCCTCAGCTACCTCTACTACGGGGTGACCAAGGGCATCTATCCGCCCCTGATCTTCATGGGCATCGGCGCCATGACCGACTTTTCCACCATGCTGGCCCGGCCCTCCCTCATGCTGCTGGGAGCCGCGGCCCAGGCGGGTATCTTCATCACCTTCCTGGGAGCCCTCATGCTCGGGTTCGGTCCCGGTGAGGCCGCTTCCATCGGCATCATCGGCGGTGCGGACGGCCCCACGGCCATCTTTCTCACCTCCAAGCTGGCGCCCAAGCTCATCGGCCCCATTGCCATCGCGGCCTACTCCTACATGGCCCTGGTTCCGGTGATCCAGCCCCCCATCATGAAGCTCCTCACCACCAAGAAGGAACGCCTCGTGAAGATGCGGGAGCCCCGAAAGGTCTCCAAAAAAGAGCGCATCATCTTTCCCATTGTCGGACTGATCTTAAGCTGCCTGCTGGCCCCGGCCGCCCTGCCCCTTCTGGGCATGCTCTTCCTCGGGAACCTCCTGAAGGAAGCCACGGTCACCGAGCGCCTGGCCGAAGCCGCACGCAACACCGTCATCGACACGGTGACCATCCTGTTGGGTATCACCGTGGGGGCGAGCACCCAGGGGGACATCTTCCTCACCAAAGAGTCCATCGGCATCTTTGTTCTGGGGGCCCTCTCATTTGGCGTTGCCACGGCCTGCGGCCTGCTCTTTGCCAAGGGCATGAACCTCTTCCTCAAAGAGAAGATCAACCCCCTCATCGGCGCTGCCGGCGTCTCGGCTGTGCCTGACTCAGCCCGGGTGGTCCACACCGTGGCCCAGCAGGAGGACCCCACGAACTTTCTCCTCATGCACGCCATGGCCCCCAACATCTCCGGGGTTATCGGCTCTGCCATCGGCGCAGGGGTTCTCTGGAGTTTTCTCAGTTAAAAAAAGCCCCCGGCGATCCTGCCGGGGGCTAAGCTTTTCCCCCATCTCTAACAGGGTTTGACACACAGGTTTTTGCAGGCGGCGCAGGCCGGCCTGCCTTCTGTTGGCTAACCACGGCTTTCGGCCCAGTTGAGCAAGTAAACCAGTTTACAGGGAGCTTTGTATTGACACAAGCGGCCCGCCGAAGGCCTACCGCAAGGAGCGAAAAGACGTTCTATTATGAAAAAAGTCAGCGATAAAATCCTCGATCTGAAACAACGAAAGCACCTCATCATGCAGATGGGGGGCAAAAAAGCGGTGGAAGCCCACAAAGCCAAGGGCAAATTCACAGCCCGAGAACGGTTGGACCTCTTTTTCGACCGGAACACCTTCCGGGAGGTGGACATGTTCGCCACCCACCGCTGCACCAACTACGGCATGGAGGAAGTGTCCATCGCCAGCGACGGCGTGGTCTGCGGCTACGGCCTGGTGGACGGTCGCCCGGTCTACGCCTATGCCCAGGACTTCACCTCCCGGGCGGGAAGCTTAGGGGAAGTCCAGGCCCGGAAGATCTGCAAGGTCATGGACATGGCCATGAAGTCCGGGGTACCCATTGTGGGTATCAACGACTCGGGCGGTGCCCGCATCCAGGAGGGCATCGACGCCCTGGCCGGTTTCGGAGAGATCTTCTTCCGAAACTCTGCCGCCTCAGGGGTCATCCCCCAGATCTCAGCCATCATGGGACCCTCCGCGGGCGGCGCCGTCTATTCGCCTGCCATGACCGACTTCATCTTCATGGTGAAAAAGACCAGCCACATGTTCATCACCGGCCCCGAAGTGATCAAGTCGGTCACCGGGGAAGACGTGGACTTCGAAACCCTGGGCGGAGCCGACACCCACGCCACCAAAAGCGGCGTGTGTCACTTTGCGTGCGAAGACGAAACCGAGGCCATCAGCGACATCCGAAAGCTCCTCTCCTACCTGCCGTCCAACAACATGGAGGATCCCCCCCTGATCAAGGGCGAGGACTCCGGGCGCCGCTACATCCCCGAGCTGGACACCATCATCCCGGATTCGCCCTCGGCTCCCTACGACATGCGCGCTGTGATCCGCCACCTCGTGGACGACGGCTCCATCTTCGAGCCCCACATGACCTACGCCCCCAACATCATCACCTGCTTTGCGCGCTTAGGGGGACGAAGCATCGGCATCATCGCCAGCCAGCCCAACGTTCTGGCCGGCTGCCTGGATATCAACGCATCGGACAAAGCGGCCCGGTTTATCCGGTTCTGCGATGCCTTCAACATTCCCATTCTCACCATTGCCGACGTTCCCGGATTTCTCCCGGGCACCCAGCAGGAGTGGGGAGGCATCATCCGCCACGGCGCCAAGATGCTCTGGAGCTACGCCGAAGCCACCGTGCCCAAGCTCCTGCTCATCACCCGGAAAGACTACGGGGGTGCCTACATTGCCATGAGCTCCAAGCACCTGGGCACAGACTTCGCCTTTGCCTGGCCCTCGGCAGAGATCGCGGTCATGGGTGCCGAAGGCGCGGCCAACATCATCCACCGCCGGGAGATCAAGGACGCCCTGGACCCCGACGAAAAGCGCCGGGAGAAGGTGGAAGAGTATCAGGAGCTCTTTTCAAACCCGTACGTGGCAGCCCAGCGGGGCTATGTGGACTCGGTCATCGTACCCTCGGAGAGCCGGGTACGGCTCATGGAGGCCCTGGAGATCTGCTCCACCAAACGTGAGATGCGGCCGCCCAAAAAACACGGCAACATCCCCCTTTAAGGAGCTGTCATGGAGACCCACGCACGAAAGCAACTCGAACTCAGGAAAAAAGCGGCCATCAGCGCTGTCCTCACCCTCTTGGCCACCGAACAGGCAGAGGATACCGAGCCCGTCGTGGCTGAGCGGTCCAATGCCTGGGGCCTTTCCGGGCGCAGCCAGAGCATGGAGCTGAGAAACCTCATGCAGCTGCGTTCCCTGGGGCGCAGGTAACCGGTGGCCCCGTCACCGTGAGGCAGAACCCAACACCCACTCGTCACGCGGGCCCCGTCCGCCAGTGATATAAGGCCGGACCCTTCGCGAACCCTAGCGCCGGAAGACCCACACGTCATGGCGCAGGAGGAACCACAGGAGCACAACGATAAATATGAGCCAATCAACCATTCGAATATACGACACCTCGTTCACCGCCGGACAGGAGAGCCTCCTCTCCGGCCTCATGCGCACGTCTGAGATGGAACGCATCGCCCCCTTTCTCAACCGAGCCGGTCTCTACGCCGTGGAGGCAACCCGGGGGTTCTCCTTCAAGCACACCCTGGCCGAACTCAACGAGAACCCCTTCGGCCGCATCCGGGCCATCAAACGGGCCATGGACGACACCCCCGTTGCCATGACCCTTTCCGCCCTTCACATGGCCGGGCGATCAGCCGCCCCCCTGGACCTGATGAAGGCCTTCCTGGGCAGCGCCTTTGAAGCCGGGGTCTCCATTTTCCGCATCTTCGATCCGGTGAACGACCTGAGGAACCTCTCCGCACCCCTGGAAACCGTTAAGGAGCTGGGAGCCACGGCTGTTGCCGCCATCCTTATCCCCACCTCGGGAAAGCGCACCCCCTTTGACGAGATCGCCCAGATCGCCGTCCGCATCCAGGCGCTCGGCGCCGATGCCGTCTGCCTCATGGACACCGAAGGCTTCCTCTGCCCGGACAGCACCAGAAAACTGGTGAGCCGTATCAACGAAGCGGTCTCCATCCCCGTGCACCTCTCCATCGCCAACACCGCCATGTGCGGCACGGCCGCGGCCCACGCCGCCTTTGAGGCCGGGGCAGCCGTTGTGGAAGCCGCCCTCTCCCCCTTTGCCGACGGCGGGGTCACCATCCCCTCCGAAGGCCTCATCAACTCGCTCAACATGGCCCGTGAAGGCGCCCTGGAGCCCCTGTGCGAAGCCGCTGCCCTCTTTGAAGAGGAGATCCGACCCCGGCACCTGAGCACCCTGATGAAGCGTTCCAACCTCCACCTGCGCAGCCTGGCCCTGAAATACCGCATCCCGGTGACCACCCTGCGCGTGGCCGTGAACCAGCTGGCCGAGATCGACAAATCCGATCTTATGGACAAGGTGGTGGCCGAGATCCTTGCCGTGCGAAACGACCTGGGCAACATCGCCCTGAAGTTCCCCCTGGATGAGATGGTGGTGACCCAGTCCATCAACAACGTGGTCTTCGACAACGTGGAAGCCCGCTACTCCATCGCCACCACAGCGGTGAAGGACCACTGCTACGGCATGAACGGCCGCCCGACCGCAGCCATTGACCCGGCCATCATAAAAACCGTCCTGGAAGGCTACCCCAGGGGCGAGGCCCCCACCACCGAATTTCCCCCGGAGCTTCTCCCTGCCGCCCTCAAGGGTGAGGAAGGCCGTAACCCCCTGGCCAACGGCCTGGAGGACGAGGTGATCATGGCCCTCTTCCCCGTGGAAGGCAAACGCCACCTGGAGTGGCAGAAAGGGGTAAAGCGCGTTCCGGAAGGGGCCAAGTTCCTCTCCCTGGAAGAGGCCCTGGACCGCGCCGCCATCGCGGAAAAGATCCTCGACGGGGATATGGACGCCCTTGCCCGGAAGTCCAACGCCCCGGACCAGAGCCCCTATGCAAGGACCTTCAACGTCTTTGTGGGCGGTGACCACTTTGAAGTGGCCGTGGACGAGGTGGGAGGCCCCACCGTCCTGAGCCACGCCCCGGTGGCTGCCCCCGCGACACCGGCCGCACCGGCCCCGGTTGCTCCGGCACCCGCCCCGGCCCAGCCCGCGGCTCCGGCCCCTGCGCCCGCGCCCAAACCTGCAGCACCGGCCCCTGCGCCCGCCGCCCCCAAACCCTCTGCAGCACCTGCCGCAGGAGGAGGGGCCACCCTCACCGCCCCCATGCCGGGTGTGGTTCTCCGCTACGAGAAAAAGCCTGGTGACAAGGTGGAAAAAGGCGACGTGGTCGTGGTCCTGGAAGCCATGAAGATGGAGAACGTCCTCTCGGCTCCGGCCTCCGGCACCGTCGGGGACCTCCCCTGCCGCGAAGGAGACACCGTCTCCACCGGCGATGTCCTCTGCGTCATCGAGTAACCCCCCCCGCCGCACACACGAAGCCCCCTGGCGCATGGCGCCAGCGCGTTGTTTGTACCCCGCCTCTTTCTTTGCCCAACCCGGATATTTCACGAGTCGAGTGCACCCATATTCATCAGAGCTGCAGATGTAGTGGTTTACCTCAAAGCTCTGATAACGCAGAAGATGGGTGCACTCGGCTCGCCCGAAGGGTGAGAAAATCAAACAGCAAACGTCTATTTATATTTTGCATTTTCAAAATAGCTGACATTTTTACTCCAGCCATTCGAAATAATAGTGCTTTCCTTTTGGCTGGTTGCTTTCTCATGAAATATCCGGGCCAGGTGTCTCAATCGTCTTTACTCCGCGAAGTGTACCCGTATATGGGTTTTCATGACCGTTACGATTCTTCGGCGGTGCGCAAACGCACCCTGCCCCATGGCCCTGATTTATTTTCTCACCGGCCACACTATTCAACACCCTGAACTCACAGAACATTCGCCATTCATTTTTGCCTTTTTGCCGTACATACCTGTCACCGGGTGCACACGCCATGACCATGCCGGCACCATGGTCATTTTTCTATCCGGCTGATATCAATAGATATTTCATTTTTGCGCATCCCTTGGCACGCCTTTTGACTCTATCCTTCCAACGAAAGCAAATGCTTATGGCCCCAACGCTGCGGCTTGCCGCATCCGGGACCGACATTCAACCAGAACCTACCTGGGCCAGATCTTCACAGCCCTGAGATCCGGAAGCCAAAGGCCCGGAAGGCGCGCCGGGCATGACAGCGTCCTGACCACGGCACGGAAGCTCACCCACAGACAAAGGAGGCACGCCATGTACGACATTGAAATCGGCAACACCGACCTGTCGGTGCTGAAGCAGTACCTCACCGACCTCAAAAAACGAAGCACCGTGCGAACCCATCGCAAGGCGCTCAAGAAGGTCAAGCGTCAACTTGAGCGGATCTTCTCCACCAAGAACCCCACGCTCCCGGCCATCCCCTGGGGCTACTGATTCCACCCGGCCCGGGTGCGTTCCCACGTAAACAAAAAAGGCCCGGCACAAAACGGTATTTCCGTCTTTTGCCAGGCCTTCCCCCCACTCTCTGTACGTGAAACGCACCCGGGCCCTTACCCTGCGTCTTCCCCTTCCCTTGGCAACACCCCGTGCAGAATCTCAAAATGATCGAAGGGCGGCATGATGCACACGCCGTCATAGCATTTCCGGGCGGCGGCCAACAGGTCGCGGGCCAGGCGAATCCCCTCGGCCGTGGGGTTCCCGGCCGTTGCCATGGCGCTCCTCACCTCATCGGGCACCTCAATGCCCGAGACCTTGTGGTGAAGAAAGGCGGCATGGCGGAACGTGCGCAGGGGAAGAATCCCGAGCATGACCGGAATCCCCAGGGGGGTGAGGGCGCCTGCCAGGATGTCGGCATCCCCCGGGGTGTAGACGGGTTGGGTCACCACGAACTGAGCCCCGGCAGCAACCTTCTCCTTCAAGCGCTTGACCGCGATACCCAGGCGCAGCTCGTCGGTGAAGGGGTTCATCACCACCCCGACCTTTAACCCGGCCTGCCTGGCCATGCCGATGAGCTCCGTGAGGGAGATATCCCGAACCGAACTGGTCATGCCCTTTTCGGCCAGGGGCACAAAGTCCCCGGTCATGGCCAGCACCGTGGTAATACCCAGGGCCTTTGCCCCCCAGAGGATCCCCTGGAGGCTCAACCGGTTGTGGTCCCGGGTGGTGACATGGAGGGTGGCGGGCCGCTTCAGTTCGTCCTGGAGGATCCGGCACAGGGAGAGGGCATCCATACGGGGCTTGGCCACCGGATTGGTGGCCACGCTGAACCCGGTAAAAGAAAGGTCATTAATCCCCTCAAGGGCCGTAAGTAACGGTTCCACATCGGCCCCGGCCGGAGGCACCACCTCCACCACCACCTCAAACCTGTTGTGTGTCATGGGTCGGCTCCGTTTCGATCCTGTGAAAGAGCCCTGCTCAGGCGGCAGGCGTCACCGAAAACCGACGGCTCAAAACCACCGCCGCCACTCCGGCCAGCCGAGTTCTTCCGCACAGGAGGGCTCCCGTGTGATGTCCTTTAAAAACGCCCAGGTCTCGCTCAGGTCCCGGATAAAACCCGGACCGGCCCCCCGGGGCTCCTGCTTCAACGGTTGAGACGTACGTGTCGACTTGTCCTGTTCCATGGCAAACCTCCTTATCGAAAGGCACTGCGCATGCTTTTTTTGTCCAGTTTCCCCACGCTGGTCTTGGGGATATCGTCTACAAACTCTAAGGCGTCCGGTACCCCGTATCGAGGGATGTCCCCCTTTTCAGCAGCACCCTGAAGATAGGACTTCAGGTCTTCAGCTCCCACACTTCCCACGTATTCGGGCTTCAGGTGCACGATCATCATGGGCCTTTCCCCCCACGTTTCATGGGGCACCCCGATGGCCGCCGACTCCAGCACGGCCTCGTGGCGGCTCAGGATGTTTTCCAGGTCCAGGGACGAGATCCACTCACCACCGCTTTTGATGACATCCTTCATGCGATCCGTGATCTGAATGTAGCCGTCCGGATCGATGATGCCCACGTCCCCGCTGTATAGCCACCCGTCCCGCCACAGCTCGGTGCTTCGCTCCGCATCGGCCACATACCCCTGTGTCAGCCAGGGCGCCCGGAAAACCAGCTCCCCGGTGGAAACCCCGTCATGGGGGAGGAACCGGCCCACCTCGTCCACCACCTCCACCTCGGCAAGGGGAACCGGGCGCCCGGTTTTCACCACGGTCTCCATGAGCGCGTCGCGGTCCAGGCTCTCCCAGTCGGCCCCGGGCATGCCCAGGCTGATGAGGGGGCAGGTTTCGGACATGCCGAACCCCGCATACACCTTGATTCCGATCTTCCATGCATCTTCGGCCAGGCCCCTGGGGAGCCTTGCCCCGCCGATGATCACCTTCCAGTGGGACAGATCAAAGGAGGCCACCGCCGGATTGGAGGTAATCATCTGAAGAATGGTAGGCACGCAGTGAGAGAAGGTCACCTTTTCGCCCACGATGAGCTTCAGGAGCATGGGCGGCTCGTACTTGCCGGGGTACACCTGCTTCACCCCCAGCAGGGTGGCCAGGTAGGGCATGCCCCAGGCATGGACATGGAACATGGGCGTCAGGGGCATGTACACGTCCCCGGAGCGAAAGCGCCCCACCGAGTCGAAGGCTCCCAGGGCCGCCGCACCGGCCAGGGTGTGGAGCACCAGCTGACGGTGGGTAAACGACACCCCCTTGGGGTTGCCTGTGGTGCCCGTGGTGTAAAAGGTGGTGGCCACGGTACGTTCATCCAGGTCGGGAAACTCATAAGCCGGGTCCCCGCCCCCAAGCACCCCCTCATAATCACCGGCAACTGGAAATGACGGGCTGACGCGGCTCTCCCCCTCCTGCATCAGCACCACGGACTCCACCGTCTCCAGGCGGGAGCGCATGGCCTCCACCAGGGGCAGAAAATCGGTGTTCACAAAAAGCACCCGGGCACGGGCGTGGTTCACCGTGTAAACCATCTGCTCCAGGGAGAGGCGCCAGTTGACCATCTGCAGCGTGGCCCCGGTCATGGGCACGCCGAAAAAACATTCGAGGAACCGGTGGCTGTCGTAATCCATCACCGCCACCACGTCTCCGGTCGAGACGCCCAGCTGCCCCAGGGCTGATCCCAGGCGGCCGATACGCTGACGAAAATCCCGGTACGTGAACCGTACCTGGTCCCGATAGACAATTTCCTGCTCCGGTGAGTAAACAAGCGGCGTATTCAGAAGTTTCTTGAGAATAAGGGGGTAGTCATACGGCTCGCCGGGCTGATAGACCATGGATGATCCTCCTGTGCCTGGGGGTGCATGCTGCTGTTACGGAATCTGATGGGAGAGAAAAAGCCGAAAATCAATGAAAAGGAATGCCTTAATCATAGACAGAGAACATTGCGACTGTCAACCACCAGGTACAGTCATGGCATCACATGCAGAGGAGATATGGGAAAGCGACTCCCCCTGGACGGAGGTAACGAGCTTGTGATGCGCCGGCCCCGCCCGGCTAACAAAAGGACTGAAGCGCCTCCGGCATCTCAAAGGCCTCCATGGGCTGCCAGACGGTCCGCATGCGCATGAGCTCCCCTTCGCCGTTTTTGCCGGAGATACGATGAAGAAACGCGTTATCGTCGGTTTCATCGACCTGGGCTTCGGAAACAACGCCCCGGCCGCGGGAGATCTCCCGGATAAAGCGCACCTCCAGCCGGGTGGGAAGGTGATGGCTGAGATAGGATTCAGGAAGGGCCTCCAGGGCCCAGCCGATGTAAATGGAGTTGTTCACGTGGCGGTTGAAATCAAGGTCTGAGATCCGCACACGGAAATCGGTGGTGTGCGCAGGCTCCTTGACCGGAAGGATCCGCTCAAAGCTGTCGGGGATGGCCCCGCCACCGGACAGCTGCTCAGGAGAGAGACACCGGCTCAGCCGTGTGGGTTTCCGGGTGGTGTAATCCATGATCACCCAGGCGCTGTTCACGGTGATGAGGGTCTCGCCCCAGGCATCCGTCACCCGGAACTCCCTTAAGTCGTAGAGATCGTTCAAGGGCGACCGCCAGGAGGTGAGGGTCACCTCCTCGTTCCAGAAAGGATAGCGCGAAACCCGCACCTGATACTTCAGGAGCACCCAGGTACGGTTCTTGGCCAGAAGCTCTGCAGCGCTCATGCCCAACTGAGAAGCATGCTCGCAACCGCCGTCCTGAAGCCAGTCAAAGAGGCTCTGCACCTTGAGCAGCGCCCGGGGGTCCACCTCGGAGAGCCTCACCTTCATTTTTCGTGAGAATATATCGGTCATGGCGTGTACGTTTCGATCCAGGGTTAAAGGTCAGCTCGCGGGCCGCATCAGGATTGAAATCGAACCGGACCGTCACTTTCCCGCCGTCCGTTTCGGGCGTCCCGCATCCGCCGTTTACCATACCCCATCTGCCTGAAGAATCAACAATAGTATGCCCCTTATTCCTCCTTGACATCACTGTGTGATGGCGTTACCGTAGCGGCGTCGTCTTGTTGGATACTTATTAAAATTCATAATTATCATAAGTATTTTTGATAGAACAAGCGGACCGCATCCCGCTGAGCAACCCGGAGATATCACCCCATTCCGGGCCATGGCATGGTGCGCCCTCCCTTCGTATCAACCGCAACAAGCCCCATTCTAAAGGTTGTTATCCTTTGATTGGCCACGACCGAAGCAGCGCCCCGTCGCTGCCCGTGCCGCCCCATTGCCGCCTTGCCGTCACCGGCAACCCGACAGACCAATCAACCGATACGCATGACTCATAAAAAACTGGTGATTGTCTTCCTCAAGGAGTTGTCAGATGTTTTCGCTTTTTGTTCCGGAATCGGTGCGTGCGTTCAAGGAGGGGATCTCAAAAAAGATCCTCGTCAGTGACGTCATGGCCGGTGTCATCGTAGGTATCGTGGCCCTGCCCCTGGCCATTGCCTTTGCCATTGCCTCGGGGGTCAAACCCGAACAGGGAATCTTCACGGCGGTTGTGGCCGGCTTTATCATCTCCTGTTTCGGAGGAAGCCGGGTCCAGATCGGCGGCCCCACCGGGGCCTTTATCATCGTGGTCTTTGACATCGTGGCCCAGTACGGCTACGAAGGCCTGGCCGTGGCCACCATGATGGCCGGGGTCATGCTTCTCATCATGGGTTTCTCCAAGCTGGGGGCCACCATCCGGTTTATCCCCTACCCCATGACCGTGGGCTTTACCAGCGGCATTGCCCTCATCATCTTCACCACCCAGATCCCGGACTTTTTCGGGCTCACCCTGGCAAACACCCCGGGTGATTTCATCGGCAAGATCGGCGCCTATATAGCGGGCATGGACACCCTGAACCTCCAGGCCCTGGCCGTGGGGGCCGTGACCCTTGCCATCCTGCTCTTCTGGCCCAAGGTCACCCGAAAAGTGCCCGGCTCCGTGGTGGCCATCATCGCCACCACCGTCCTCACCGCCCTTATAGGCCTCGACGTGGAGACCATCGGGAGCCGTTTCGGCAGCGTGCCCTCCTGCCTGCCCTCCCCGTCCATTCCCGAGGTCAACTGGGAGATGATCAAGCAGCTCAGCTCTCCGGCCTTTACCATCGCCATGCTCGCAGCCATCGAGTCCCTTCTTTCGGCTGTGGTGGCCGACGGGATGATCGGCAAACGCCACAACGCCAACATGGAGCTGGTGGCCCAGGGCCTGGCCAACTTCGTGGTTCCCCTCTTCGGGGGCATCCCCGCCACCGGGGCCATCGCGCGAACCGCCACCAACATCAAAAGCGGCGGCACCACACCGGTGGCCGGCATGGTCCATGCCGTGACCCTGCTTCTCATCCTGCTCTTCTTCGGCAAATGGGCGGTGCTCATCCCCATGGCCACCCTGTCGGCCATCCTCATGATGGTGGCCTACCACATGAGCGAGTGGCGCTTTTTCGTCAAACTCCTCAAGAGCCCGCCCTCGGACATCGCCGTCATGCTGGTGACCTTCGGCCTCACCGTCTTCGTGGACCTCACCGTGGCCATCGAGGTGGGTGTGGTCATGGCTTCCCTGCTCTTCATGAACCGCATGGCCAACCTCACCCGCATCAAGCGCCGCACCGACGACTTTGAAAACGACCCCCACGCCCTGGCCTGCCGCAAGGTGCCCCGCCGCGTGGAAATTTTCGAGATCAACGGCCCCTTCTTCTTCGGGGCAGCCAACCGCTTCAAGGACACCCTGCGGGTGGTGCGTGAAAAACCCCAGGTGCTTATCCTGCGATGCCGCCACATCCTCATGATGGACGCCACTGCCTTGAGGGCCTTAGAAGAGATGGTGGACGAGGCCAAGCGGGAAAAAACCCTGCTCATCCTCTCCGGCGTCCACGCCCAGCCCCTCATCTGCCTCGAACAGTCGGGCCTCTACTACAAAATCGGCGAGGACAACGTCTACACCAACATCGACGACGCCTTGAACGGCGCACGGCGGTTCCTCGGCCTCGAAGAGATCCCCCGCCCCGTCCCCTTTGTCCCCACCGTCAGCCGGGAAATCGAGAGCCGTGGAAGGACAGTAAAACGTAAACGCCTCCGGCGGCCAAGGGCTGAGCCCTTGGAACCCAAGTTCGCGAATGCTCGGCAGCCCTCGTTCCTCGGGCTGTCACATTCGCTGACGGGCTGCGCCCGTAACAGAAGCCGGAGCGTTTAGCTCGCCTTCGTTGACGATTAACCAAAACAGGCCGTGGATGATCCATTCGGATCTCCCACGGCCTGTTTTGGTATGTATAGAACGTCAGCCACCACCCCGCAGGTTACATGTGATCCCCTCCCATTACCAGGTGATACCCTCGATTTTTCGGATGAATTTGGTATACGCGATGCGTTCGTTCTGGTGCATGGAATGCACCCTACGGAGCAGGGTACTTCCAATCGTTCTGCTCCATTTCCGACAGCGTCAGAGTGAACCCGACATTTGATGGACATGCGAAGCTTATGAAAATGCCTGCGTAGCCACCAGCCTTGATGGCGGGCGCAGCCCGCGGCGAACGCCCTTGCGCTTTTTCCTGAGGTACGAAGGAAAAAGCGCAAGGGCAATCAGCTTTCGAGGTGTTTTCGCTATTGTGGCTTCGCCACCCTCGCCGCCGGAGGCCTGCTTTTCTCCTACAATCCCTTGCCACAGATATGGTGGGCGGCGATGCGGCCCATGAGGATACAGGAGCCGAGGAAGGTGCCTTCGAGGGAGCCTTTGCCGTGGATGCCCCCACCGCCGAAGCCGGCGGTTTCGCCGGCGGCGTAGAGGCCTTCCATGGGGTCTCCGTCCTTGTTCAGGACCCGGCAGAAGAGGTCGGTCTGGATGCCGCCCAGGCTTTTTCGGCTGAGGATGAACTCGCGCACGGCGATGAGGGGGCGGGCTTTGGGGTCGTCGATTTTTCGAAACTTGCAGGTTCTTAGGCGGTCGCCCCGGTAGGTGCGGAAGTTGGCGATGCGGCGGAGCTGGTCGTCATTGAAAAAGGCCGGGCCCCGGTCAATCTGGGCGTCGTAGGTTTTGACAGCCTCTTTCAGGGCGTCGCGGTCCACGGTCAGGGGGTTGCCCATGTCGTTCATCCTGTCCACCAGCTCATCCAGGGAATTTGCGGCGATGAAGTCCCGGGACTCGGTCAGGAGTCGTTTCACCAGCTCGGTGTTGCCCAAAAGGAGCTCTTTGACAAGGCGCACCTTGTCCCTGTTACGAAAGGCTTTCATGTGCTCGCTCCCGGAGACGGCAAGCTCTTTGGCGGCAATTTTCCAGTTCATGATTTGATAGGAGTATTTTCCGGGCTGCCTGCAGATCTGCTCCACCAGGTAACGGGTGTCGGTGTACCCCACGAGGGGGGCCGGATCCATGATGCGCTCCCCCAGGGCGTTGACCCAGAGGGCAGACCGAGGCGGCACCAGGCTGAGCCCCTTGCCCGGCATATCCGCGTCGGGGTAGTCCACCCCGGCTGCGTAGTGCCACTGCTTGTCCAGGTGGGTGATGGTGGCCCCGGCAGCTGCGGCAGCGTCGTGGATCAGGCCGTCTGCGTAACGGTGGGAGCCGTTAAGGAGCTTGTCCGGGGGCTCGCCCCAGGGGGCGTACCAGTTCTCCCGGACCTTGGACAGATCACCGCCGCACACGCCCCCTGCGGCCAGGATCACGGCCTCGCCCGTGGCGGAAAAAGGCTCCCTGGTCTCCTCCATGGTTCCCCTCACGCCGGTGACGACCCCGGCCCTGAGGTCGAGCGCCTCGACCCTGCATCCGAAATGCACCTCCAGGTTCCTCCGGTGAGGGTGGCCGCTCAACCCGGCTTCCATGGCCTCAATGATCCCGAACCCCGTGCCCCAGGCGATGTGCCAGCGGGGCACTGAATTCCCGGGTTTGAAAAGCCCCCGCTCCGGCCAGTTGACCACGGGAAGGAAGGTGACCTTCCGGTCCTTGAGGAACTCATGGATGATGTCCCCGGACCGGTGCACATACAGCTCGGCCCATTTCCTGGGCCAGTGGGCGTCCTCCTCGAAATCGGCGCAGCTCAGCCAGTCGGCCAGGGCCAGTTCCGGGGAGTCCCGAATTCCGTTTTTTCGCTGCAGGGGCGTATCCACCATCATCACCCCGCCAAAGGACTCCTTGGCAAGGCCCCCGAACCGCTCCGGCACATCCCGGTCCAGGATCACGACCTTTGCCCCCAGCCCGAGGAGCTCAAAGGCGGCGGTCATGCCCGCCAGCCCCCCGCCCACAATCACCACATCCGCTTCAAACCGCCTGTGCGCCATCTCTCCCCCTTGTTCCATCGGTTGATTCAGGATTCACACCAGACATGCTCAGCATTTCCTCCTGTCGGTTAGCCTGAATTAAAAGCAGGCGGCCACCGCGCCAACCTAAAACAGACCACACAGTCTGTTTGTGAATTGTCACACCTTAAAACAATAAAGTAAAGAACTTATCCCACTCAAAGAAACATTGTTCCACAATACAAACGAAAAACATCATCTCCAGCCAGACCCGCAGCGTGGGCGTGCCGTGGCGTTGCCGGTTTCTCGGAGAGGGAATGGATTTTCAGGGAGAACAACTCAGGTAAGACAGGTCCCCGGCGGTCCTGCCGGAGGCAAACGGCATGGTTCCGTTCAAGGTATGGAAGCAGCGGTATGCCGAATAATCGAAGCCCAGGCCTGCCTGAGATGGCGGTAGTGGTCGGGACGGTCCAGGGAGAGGGATTGGATGGCCATACCCCGCAAAAGATAAAGGGAGAGGTCCAGAAGGTCTTTGGCCATGGCATAGGTGGCGGCATCGGGAAGCCGTGAGCGCCAGATGGCGTCCAGCTCGTCGAAAAAGCCTTCGATGACCGGTGTCAACCGAGTCCGCAGATCGTCATCGGTGCGGCAGGCGACGTTGAACTCCACCCAGACATCCCGGTTCGTAATTCTGATAAAAACGGTTCCAGACCTCCTCCAGAATCGTTTCCAGATCAGGGGCTTCGGACGCCAGGTGGCCCCCCACCTCCCGGGCCTCTTCAAGGGCAATGGCCAAAAGGGCCTTGGCACTGTCGGCCACCATGGCCCGCTTGGTCTCATAATGGTGGCTCCAGGCCCCGCGGGAGACGCCGGCCCGGTCCAGAATCCGGGAGAGGCTGGCCCCTGCGTAACCGTAGTCCTGGAGGCACGACAGGGTGGCGTCCACCAGTTTTTTCCGTGTCCTGAGACTTCGCTCCTGTTGGGTGCTCATGGGTTTGGCCTTCCCGTGGGGATCACGTTGCCCTTTCCGGGGGTTGTGTGATAAGTAGCTCGAAGAGAGTGCGGCAGGCCGGGTACCATGCACGAGAAGGACCGAAGCAAGAACAAGACAGGAGTCTTTTCTTTTCGACCCCAAAACCCTGCCGCAGACACCCCAATGGTTCGTAAATAATTCATAGAAATACAGGAAACACACCCCATGGGCAACAAGAAGAGCAAGAAGAACAACGTGGATCCGGAGCGTCAGATGGCCCTGGATGCCCTTCCCCCCAACATCCGGAAAAGCCTCACCGATGAAGAGGTGGAACTCTTCCTCCACGCCGAGGTCTGGCCGGAAGAGATGTGCGAAAAGCTCAACGAATTCCTCAGCCCGGAATAGCGTCGGCATCGCCCCTCCCGGTTTCCCCTTCGCTTCCCGGGGCCCCCACGGGCCCGGCGAAGCGTCTCCGGGGACCGAGCCCAAATCCTTTCACCCCATGGGAGCCACCATGACCTTGTCTGGAAAACGCCAGGACCTTTTGTCCACCCTGCGCAGCCGCACCGGCCACTGGGTCTCCGGAGAAGAACTCAGCGGCGAACTCGGCATCAGCCGTGCCGCCATCTCCAAACACATCTCCGCCATCAAGGGGCTCGGCTACGCCATCTCCTCGGCGCCGGGCAAAGGGTACCTCCTCACCGAAGCCCCCGACCTTCTCCTGGCCGAAGAGGTCCTCTTCGGGCTGGCCACCTCGGTCATGGGAAAAACCGGCATTATCCACCACCACCTCACCGACTCCACCAACACCCGGGCCCGGGAACTGGCTCGCGACGGCGCTCCCGAGGGCACCCTGGTGGTGGCCGAATCCCAGAGCGCGGGCCGCGGCCGGAAAGGTCGCTCCTGGCTGGCCAGGCCCGGGGAAGGCCTCCTCTTCTCCCTTGTGCTGCGCCCGGACATGGACCCGTCACGCGCCGCCCTCATCACCCTGATGACAGCCGTCTCCGTTGCCGAGGCCCTCATCCGCGAGACCGGCATCGATGCTGGGATGAACCTGCCTGAACGACATTCTGGTGGGGGGGAGAAAACTCGCGGGGATCCTCACGGAGATGAGCATGGAGCTCGACGCCGTGGACTACGTCATCACCGGCCTGGGCCTCAACGTCAACACCCCCGCCGAAGCGTTTTCCCCGGACATCCGGGACATCGCCACATCGGTCATGGCCGAATCCTCCGCCACCTTTTCCCGGGTCGCCCTCCTGCAGGCCATTCTCTCCAGCTTTGAAACCCACTACCATACCCTGGCCACCCAGGGCCCGGAGTCCATTCTCACCCGCTGGAAGGAACTCTCCGACATTGTGGGACGACGGGTGCGGGTCTCCATGATGCGTGAAGAGATCGAAGGTCGGGTCACGGACATCGACGCAGACGGCGTGCTGCTGGTAACCACCGATGACGGTGAGGCCCTGCGGATTCTCTCCGGAGATGTCACCTACCTCGACCCTTCCGGGCACTGACGTTACCAGCCCGAAAAACAGCACCCGGCGTTTCCGTGAAACAGGTTGACCACCTTATCGAGCGTTCGCTCTATGCAACCGTCGTTCTATATTCGAAATATCTATTTACCCTTTCTTGAGCCTCCCGAGTCCATATCCAGAACCTCCCTGTGCAAAAACTTTGTATACATAGTTTTTCTTTGACAAAAACCATCGATATCCTTTACCGTCTTATCAATCTAGAAATACCATAGCTGAATAATTCTTTATTTTCGGACTATCATACTCGCCGTACAGCGGGTTAGTAACGAACAATACAGTGTCAAACAAATAGAACGAGACAAGTATAAAGAGTAATCACTGAACAGACACAAAACACAAACGCCCGTTAAATATACGTTGAACAGGAACCGATATTAAAAAAGAGATCACCGATACCAAACGAAACACACCGTACGGACACAAACGTATCTGACATACAATTTACCAGTGGAGGGGAAACCATATGTGGCAATCGCTGAGCACAGGGAAAAAAATCTGGTGCAGTCTGTTGATCCTCATGGCGGGTTACGCCATTACCACGGGCGTCGGGCTCATCGGCGGCTATTCCATGCGGGGGGAGCTGAACCAAGTCTCAGACACCATGTTCCCTGCAGCCATGGAATCGTTGACCACCCTTGCCAAGTTCAAGGCCCAGGTCAAACTCTACGGTGATGCCGTCATGGCCGGTGACACCGAACTCCTCGAAGCTGCTGGGCAGCGAGCAGATGAGGTCATCTCCCACCTGGACGCCATTGCAGGGCTGGACCCTGGAGCAGCACCCGAGGCCCGGGCCCTGGCCCAGCAGATCCGCTCCTTCTCAGATAAAGCCCTTACCATCTACACCCGCGTGGCCGAAGACTTCGAAGGCACGGACACAGAAGCAGCCCGTGAATCCCAGGCCCTGGCCAATGAAACCAAGGTCCTCACCGAGGCCCTGGCCACCTTGTCCAAAACCCGCTCCGAGGCCCTCCAGAGGCGACTCCACGACGTGGGCCAGGAAGCCGGCCACCAGCAGATGATGAACCTGGCCCTGTTCATCGTGGTGGTCGTGGCCACCATCCTTTTTAACCTCATCATCATCCGCCGCTTTATCACCGGGCCCCTGTCGGACACCGTGGAGATGGTCAAAGACATCGCCCAGGGCGAAGGGGACCTCACCAAGCGCCTCACCGTCCACAGCAAGGATGACGTGGGCCAGCTCGCCTTCTGGATGAACAAATTCATCGAGAACCTCCAGAGCATGATTGCCCGCATCGCAGACAACGCCACCTCCCTCAACGACTCCGCCGAAGAACTCACCCGCCTTTCCGGGAACCTCAAAGAGGGGGCCCACGGAGTCAAGTCCAAGTCCGAAGCCGTTTCCACCGCCTCGGACCAGATGAAGGGCAACATGGACTCTGTGGCCGCCGCCATGGAGCAGGCCTCCACCAGCACCACGGCCGTGGCCGCCTCCACCGAAGAGATGACGGCCACCATCCGCACCATCGCCGAAAGCTCGGAAAGGGCCCGGGAAATCACCATGGAAGCCGTGACCCAGTCCCGCAACGCCACCGAGCGCGTGGGTGAGCTGGGCAACCAGGCCGAAGCCATCGGCAAGGTCACCGAGGCCATCACCGACATCTCCGAGCAGACCAACCTCCTGGCCCTGAACGCCACCATTGAGGCGGCCCGTGCCGGTGAATACGGCAAGGGGTTTGCCGTAGTGGCCGCCGAGATCAAGGACCTGGCCCGCCAGACCGCCGATGCCACCCGGGACATCCGGGACACCATCGTCAACATCCAGACCTCCACCCAGGCCACCATCGGGGACATCGAAGGGATCTCCGGGGTCATCGACAAAACCAGCGACATCGTCTCGGAAATCGCCTCCTCCGTGGACTCCCAGGCCCAGACCACCCAGGGCATTGCCGACAACGTCACCCAGATCTCCAGCGGCCTCTCCGAGATCAACGAAAACGTCGCGGCCACCTCCGGCCTCTCCTCCACCATCGCCCAGGACATCGAAGACGTCAGCCACGCCTCCGGCGACATGAACGAGAGCTGCGCCCGATCCGACGAAGGGGTCTCCAGCATCCTGTCCATGAGCGAAAACCTCACCTCCATGGTGGGCCGGTTCAAGGTCTGATCACAGAGAGCCCACGCCAACCTGGAAACAACCATTAAAAAACCTCCGCCGGGCACCGTTGCCTGCGGAGGTTTTTTGCCTTGGTTAGACTGGGTTGTGACTCCCATATCAAAGCAATCCCGCCTCATCACCACCCCCATTGAGAGGCTGCCCCCTGTGCTGTCCATTGAAAACACCCCCCACGTTCTTTTGACGCCCCAGCTCTCCACCATCCCGGCATCTGAGCTTGGCGACGCCATTTGCACCCTCCATGAACACCGCCCCGCCATCATCGGTGCCCTGGATTTTCTATTTACCGGTTACGAAAGGCACGTGCTTATCCCCGTTTGACACCCCCACACCGGGCTGCTAATTCTGGATATCAAATCGTTTCCCCCCGGCAGGGCCGCCGGAGGCCGCTTTTGGAAGCCGAATCGTTACCCTATTTTTTACGGGCACAGCCCGTAAGCATATGTGAGGAGCCCCATAAGCGAGGGGTCGGAGCATATGCGAAACCGGAGAGCCATGCACATCATCCACACCTCGGACTGGCACCTGGGCCAGCACTTCTTCGACCGGGATCGCTTTGAGGAACACGAGGCGTTTCTGCGCTTTCTCCTTGCTACCATTGAAACCCGCCGGGTGGACCTTCTCATTGTCTCCGGCGACATCTTTGACACGGCCAATCCGCCCAGGGAGGCCGAGCGCATGTACTACCGGTTTCTCACCCGCCTTGGGGCCATGGGGACCTGTTCTGCGGTCATTGTGGGAGGCAACCACGATTCAGCCCCCCACCTGGACGCCCCGGCCACGGTGCTGGAGACCCTCAACATCAGGGTGGTGGGAGCCCTGCCAGAAAGCGCGGAAGAGGCGGTCTTTCATGTGCCCTGCCTGCGGGATGAAACCGATCCCGGTGTGTGGGTGGCGGCTGTTCCCTACTTACGGGACCGGGACGTGAGAAAGGCAGTGGCCGGGGAAAGTTTTGACGAGCTGTCGGCGCGAACCCGCGCAGGCATCAGGGCAGCTTATACAGAGATCGCCGGGGTGGCCCGCGCCAGAAGCAACGGCACCCCGGTCATCGGCACCGGCCACCTCACGGCCCTGGGCTCTTCGGTCTCCGACTCGGAGCGCACCATCCACATCGGCAACCTGGGCAGCATCTCCGGAGGAGACTTTCCCGATACCTTCGACTACGTGGCCCTGGGCCACATCCACACACCCCAGGCCGTGGGGGGCAGCCAGACCATCCGGTACTCGGGCAGCCCCATTGCCTTAAGCTTCAGCGAAGCAAGCCAGCCCAAGGAAATTCGGCTTATTAACACGGCAGGCGACACCCTCACCCAGGAGGCCGTCATCGTCCCCACCTTCCGCCCCCTGCTGCGCATCAAAGGCGACGCCGATGCCCTCAAGGAAAGCCTGGCAACCCTTGAGGTAAGCGAAGAAGGCCTCACGCCCTGGGTGGAACTCACCGTCAAAGGGAGCCTTCCCTCCTCCACCCTCAACGAAGAACTGAGGACCCTGGCAGGAGAACACGGCGCAGAGGTCCTCAAGGTGGGTCTTGATACCTCGGGGCGCCCTTCTGCCGAGCTTGCACCGGAGGATCTCTCCATCAACGAGCTGAAACCCGAAGAGGTCTTCCAACGGCGCCTGGAGGCCTATGAGGGCGACGTGCCCGCCGACACCCTGGGCCAGTGCTTTGCTCACCTTCTCACCCTGGCCCAGGAGTCGGAAAAATGAAAATCCTCCACCTTACCTTCCAGAATCTCAACTCCCTGAAAGGCCGTTTCGACATCGATTTTTCCGAAGGCCCCCTGGCCGAAGCAGGCATCTTTGCCATCACCGGCCCCACGGGCTCCGGCAAGACCACCATCCTGGATGCCATCACCCTGGCCCTCTTCGGCAAGGCAGCCCGGTACGACGACAACAAACGCAACAACCCGGAAAACATGATGTCCCGAGGCACCGGGGAGTGCTTTTCTGAAGTGAGCTTTGAGTGCGGAAAGGGAATTTATTCGGCCAGGTGGGACCTTGCCAGGGCCCGCAAAAAACCCGACGGCCGCATCCAGGGGACCAAGCGCCAGCTGGCGGACGCCTCCGGCGATGTGCTGGAGACAAAAATCAGGCTGGTGGACGAGGCCGTCACCGAACTCACCGGTCTCGATTACCACCGGTTTCTCAGATCCGTGCTCCTCGCCCAGGGCCGGTTCAAAGAGTTCCTCGACGCTGGCATCAAAGACCGGGGAGAGCTCCTAGAGCGCATCACCGGCACCGAGATCTACTCGGAGCTGAGCATCCTGGCCCACGAAGCGGCCCGGGAAAAAGAGGAGGCGATCAATGACGCCCGCACCGCTGCCAACCTCATCTCCCTTCTCTCCGAAGAAGACCTGAAACATCTCGCCGAAGAGCACGGCTCCCTTGCCGAACTGAAACAGGCCTTTGAAAGTGAGCTGAAAACCCTCACCGGCCGCCTGGACTGCCACACAGCCTGGGTAAAGGCAACAGCAGAAAAAGAGACCCTCGTAAAAGATCAACAGGCCTGGACAGAGCAAAACACGGGTTTTCAGCCGCAACGTGATAAGCTGAAACGCCATCAGGCAGCGTCCCCCCTTGCCGGGGACCTGAAACTCTGGGCCTCTAAAAATAATACCCTGACAACCCTCAAGGGCCAGCTGGCAGAGCTCAAGACAGCCCACACCAACGCCCGACACGGTGCAGCCACCGCCTTTGCATCGGCAGTTGCGGCCTGCACAAACCAGATCCAGGCCATT
The DNA here is from genome assembly GCF_056829965.1 of Desulfoluna sp. CYM3A. Taxonomy (NCBI): domain Bacteria; kingdom Pseudomonadati; phylum Thermodesulfobacteriota; class Desulfobacteria; order Desulfobacterales; family Desulfolunaceae; genus Desulfoluna; species Desulfoluna sp. CYM3A. The sequence goes on along the minus strand of NZ_CP186556.1, from coordinate 5,543,012 downwards.
GAAACCAGAAGAGGCAAGGGTCTTGCTCAAAAAGAGGCCCTCACGCTTGACATAGCCGCCATGGAAGCCTGGCAGCAAGCCCACAGCAGCGATGAAGCCATCGAAAACGAGCTTGCCAAATTGCGCAACAACGCCGAAGAAATCCGGTCCATGGCCCAGGGCCTGATGGAAGCGGACAAAGCAGCGGGCCTCACCCTTCAATCCATGGATCGCCTCCAAAAAGAGATGGCAACAGCCAACACCGAGGAGGCCCAAGCCAAAAAAGAGCTCGCCGAAAAAGAGAGCATCGCAAAAAACCTGGCCGCAGAGCTTTCCGCCCTCAAGCCCAAGGCAGAGTGGACCCGGCAAAAGGAAGCGGCTGAAAAAATGCGCGGTGCCCTTGAAGAGCTCACACGCCTCATGGACACCCACCTCGCCCTCTGTACGGAACAAGAAACGCTGAAGGCCCAGCGATCAGAGCAGGAGGCCGAAAAAAAACGCCTGGACGCCGAAGCTGCCGAGTTGTGCAAAGCCCTGGAGACCGAACGAAGGATCCTTTCTCACAAAGAAGTGCTCCACACCCAGGCCACTGTCATCGCCAGCCTGGAGGAAAGAAGATTACAACTCGTGCCCGGAGAGGCGTGCCCTCTGCGGGCCACGACCACCCCTTAAGACACGACCTCCCAAAACCCTCGGACACCGAAGCGGCTTTAAAAACACAAGAAAAACCGTGGCCGACCTGGAGAAAAAAGAGCGGCACTATGAAAAATGCCTCACGGCCACCGCCGCCACCCTCAAAGGCCTTGATGCGCAGCTCACATCCCAGGAGAAAAAAGCCAGCGAGATAAGCAAAAATGTTTCCCGCATCACGTCTGAGAAGACCATTGAAATAGCCATCGGTGACCGGCCGAAACTTGATGCCCTGATCTCCAAAAACAGAGAAACACTCGACGCCATTGGCCGCCAGCTCAGCAGCATCGAAACCCTGGAGACCAAACTCACCGCAGCCGAAAAAGCGTGCATCGCAGCCCGCGGAAAAAGCGAGGCCATCGCTGCCCGGCTCGTGCAGCTGAACGCCTCCCTGGCCGACACAGCCGCCCGCCTTGAAGAGCAAAGGGCTCACCAGGCGCGACTCAAAAAGGACACCCACCAGGCCCTATCCGCCTTTGGGCAGTCCCTTGCCCGGTGGGACCTTACGGCAACATCACCCGAAGAGGCGTCCAAGGCCCTTGCCGCCCTGGAAACCCGGGCTGCAACCTGGAGATCAAAGGGAGATGCGCTGAAAACGGCCCGGCATACCCTGACAACCACCGAGGCCGGCCTTGCCACCCTTGCCGATCAAATCACCCGCATCAAAACAGAACGCAGCGAATGGACCGATAAAAGCACCCCCTTCAGCGACATCGAGGTTGCCCCCTCCACGGTACCCGACGCGCTCCTTGCAGACCCAGCACGCCGCACCCTCTGCGAGAAGGCCCTCACCACGCTCTCCGCCCTTGCCACCCGCATCGCCACCACCGAACGTGAGCTTGCCGATGGCGAAACATCACGGGAAGCGTTTCACGTGGAACTGACCGCCAATGTCATCAAACGGGGTTTTTCAGACATCACGGACCTGGAATCGGCCCTCCTGGATGAAGACACCCTGGCAGGCCTCCAAGCCGAAAGCCAGCGCCTCGAAACCCAGAAAGTCCGCCTGGAGACCCTGACCCGCCAGACCGAAGAGGCCCTGGCCCGTCTCGCCGAGAAAAAGCCGCCCACAGATGAAGAAGCTTTAGAGCTCACCCGGCTGAAACAGGAAAAAGAGAAGGAACGGGACAACCTCTTGAAACGCATGGGCGAAATAAGCGCCGCCCTTGCCGCAGACAAAAAAGCCCGTGCAGACCAGGCCGATCAGCTCAAACAAATCGACGCATTGGAAGCCGAAGCCCGCCCCTGGCTGGTTCTGAAAGACCTCATCGGCTCCTCCAACGGAAGCAAGTTTTCCACCTTTGCCCAGGGCCTTACCCTGGCCCAGCTGGTGAGCCTGGCCAACAGGCACCTCGTCACCTTGAACCCCCGCTACGAGATCCAGCGAATCCCGGGGGAAGACCTGGAACTCGAAATCATCGACCGCTACCAGGCCGATGCCGTGCGCCCCACCAAGAGCCTCTCCGGTGGCGAGTCCTTTCTCGTGAGCCTCGCCCTGGCCCTGGGCCTCTCGGAAATGGCCGGCCGAAAAACCCGCATCGAAAGCCTCTTCATCGACGAAGGCTTCGGAAGCCTCGACTCAGATACCCTGGACACGGCCCTGGCCGCCCTGGAAAACCTGCGCCTGTCAAGCCGCACCATCGGCGTCATCTCCCACGTGGAACTCCTCAAAAACCGCCTGGGAACCCAGATCGAAGTGACCCGCACAGCCGACGGCCACGCCACGCTGGCGATTGTGGATGGATAGCTAAGGGAAAAAGCCTCCGGCGGCGAGGTGGAGCCACCTCGAAAGCTGATTGCGCGTGCGCATTTTCCTTCGTTCCTCAGAAAAATGCGCACGCGCCTTCGGCTCGGGCTTCGCCCGATACGTGAGCTGGCAGTTTGTACAAACGGTCCCACAAGCATTGGAAGGCCAGGATGCGCTATCGTAACCCGTTAAGAATCAGCTTTAACCGGCCTGCTTCCGGCGACAAGGTTTAGCGCCTTGAAAGCACAGGCCGCAGGCAAAGACAAACCGCTTATCGCGCCGTAGCCCGTTGACGTAGAACAAATAGTGCCACATAGACACGAGCACAGGTGGTTTCCTCGGGTCAACTCACATCCCACCTCAACATCCTTGTCCCCTGGAGCGCCGCACTCCTGTGCGGCACGGGTAACGACGGACTAAAATGCCGCACCGGAGTGCGGCGCTCCGTTTTGGTCGATCTTTCGTGGTTGTTTTGGAATCCGTGGCAGGGCAACGGAAGGCACACACCGAATCGTTACTTTTTAATTTTGCTCTTCCCTTGAATCTTGGCATTTCGCCGACTATGTAGTCTATTAGTGAATAACGTATAAAAGAACGGTTTCAACGTTCCGATAAACACGGGCGAAGCCCGTCAGCGAATGGGACAACCCGAGGCACGAGGGTTGGAGCATTCGCAATCCTGGGGTCAAGGGGCTCAGCCCCTTGCCGCCGGAGGCACGCTTTTCCACCGACGTTAACCATAGAAAGGCTCGCTTTTCATCATGACCGAAACCCTTTGTGGAGAGATTGTTCGCACCACGTTTACCAGTGAGGAGACGGGGTTTACCATTGCCAAGGTAAAGGTGAAGGGGCGTGGTGAAGTGACCATGGTGGGGCCGCTCATGGGGCCTCCGGACGGTACGTTTATCGAGGCATTGGGGCGATTTGAATCCCACTCCCAGTACGGGTTGCAGTTCAAAGTCGACAGATTCTCCACGGCCCTGCCGGTGACGCCCAAGGGCATCGAAAAGTACCTGGCGTCCAAGGCCATCCACGGCATCGGACCAAAAATGGCCGAAAAGCTTGTGGCGGCCTTTGGAACCAAGACCCTGGAGGTCATCGACAAGGAGCCGGAAAAGCTTCTGGATGTGGAGGGCATCGGCAAAAAGAAGGCCGAGCAGATCTTGTCCGGCTGGGAAGAACAGATGGACGTGCGCCAGGTGATGGTGTTTCTCCACTCCCACGGGGTGGGATCTGCCTTTGCCACCCGCATTGTGAAGGCCTTCGGCAAAAAGGCGGTGTCTGTTGTGACGCGAAACCCTTACGCCCTGGCCACGGAGGTGGCGGGTATCGGGTTTCTTACGGCGGACCGCATTGCGCGCTCCACCGGGTTTGCCATGGACGCCCCCCAGAGGATCCATGCGGGGCTTCTCTACGTCCTCTCCCACGCCACGGACGAGGGCCATCTTTTCCTGCCCGCGGACCAGCTCCTCCAAAAGGCCGTAGAGCTTCTTCAGCTCCCGGCCGAGCCCATCGGGCAAGGCATCGCCCATCTTGCCGAACACGAAAAGGTGATCACCAAAAAGGTGGACAACCCGGAGATCAGTGAGGCCGTCTACCTGCCCTGGCTCTTTCACTCGGAGCGGGGCATCGCCAACACCCTTGCCCAGGTGGCACGGGGAAAAAAATTTCCGGTGTTCGAAGATGCCCAAGGAGAAGTGGCTGCCATGGAAAAACGCCTCTCCATCCGCCTTGCCCCCCGCCAGCGGGAGGCGGTGCAAGGAGCCCTCACGGCCAAGGCCATGGTCATCACTGGCGGCCCGGGCACGGGCAAGACCACCATCATCAAAGCCATATTGAAAATCTACCACAAGGCCGGTGCCAGGATGCTCCTGGCCGCCCCCACGGGCCGTGCGGCCAAGCGCATGACCGAATCCACGGGCTTTCCGTCCAAGACCATCCACCGGCTCCTCGAATTCAGTTTCCAAAAGGGAGGCTTTCAGCGAAACCGGGAGAACCCCCTCCTGCGACGTCCTGGTGGTGGACGAGGCCTCCATGATCGACGTGCCCCTGATGTTTAACCTCTTGAAAGCCGTGCCCGACACCGCCACCCTCATCCTGGTGGGGGACGTGCATCAGCTGCCCCCGGTGGGCCCGGGCAACGTGCTCCGGGACATCATCGCCTCCAAATGCATCCCGGTCACCACCCTCACCGAAATCTTCCGGCAGGCTGAAAAAAGCCTCATCGTGGTCAACGCCCACCGCATCAACAAAGGGGAAAAACCTTTTTCCGGTACCCGGGAGCCGGGCGGGGATTTTTTCATCATCGAGAGAAACGACCCCGAGGCCGTGGCCCGCACCATTGTCGAGCTTGTGGCCCGGCGGATTCCCCGGCGCTTTAACCTGAACCCCATGGAAGACATCCAGCTCCTCACCCCCATGCACCGGGGCTCTCTGGGGGGCGAACGCCTCAATCAGCTCCTCCAGGACACCCTCAACCCCAGGCCCCCGGGAGCCCCGGACGAAGCCGGGTTCAGGTTCCGCCTTGGGGACAAGGTGATGCAGCTTAAAAACAACTACGACAAAGACGTCTTCAACGGGGACATCGGCCGCGTCGTGGACGCAGACCCGGCCGCAAAACGCGTCACCGCACGGTTCGACGACAACCAGGTCACCTACGAGGCCGCCGAGCTGGACGAGATCACCCTGGCCTACGCCGTCTCCATCCATAAATCCCAGGGATCGGAATACCCGGCCGTGGTCATCCCCGTCTCCACCCAGCACCAGATCATGCTCCAGAGGAACCTCATCTACACCGGCATCACCCGAGGCAAAGAGCTCGTGGTCCTCGTGGGCTCCTATAAGGCCCTTGCCATCGCCGTCCGTACCAACAAAACCATCAAGCGCTTTACCCGATTGACGGAACTGCTTCAAACGGTTGTGTAGCGGCAGGAAAAACCATGCCTCCGGCGGCGAGGTGGAGCCACCTCGAAAGCTGATTGCGCGTGGGCATTTTTCTTCGTTCCTCAGAAAAATGCCCACGCGCCTTCGGCTCGGGCTTCGCCCGACACAACCGCTGAAGGTGTGTGCGGCCTGGCTCACAAGGTTCGACCCAACTGGATACGTTGTCGTTACTTGACCATTATGGATTTAACCGCACTGCCTCCAACGGCCCTGCCGCGAGGCAAGGAGTTCAGATGTTCGAGAAACGTAACTATTCAGCTCGCCTCCGACGGGTCACTTTTTTGAAAAAAAGCCCCGCACAAAAACGTTCCAAAAGACGTGATGAATTTCTTTCGGCGAAGCCTGGAGTGACGTTCTTAATACCTGTTTGTCAAACTTTTTAAAAGTTTGGCCCCCGGCAGGGCCGCCGGAGGCAAACTGGAACTGAATAGCTATCTTGATTTTTCCCGAAAGGATGCCCATGAACCCCATGTTAGCCACTCTCTTCCGCCACATTCTCAGAAGCCTTCTGCGGCTCCGCGTTCTTTGGCTGCGCACCCTCAAGCGAGGGCCCCACGGCGAGGCGCCTCACCACCTCTCCCCAGCGGAGCTTGCGGCGCTCGGAAATAAAGACGGCCGGTTCAAGCGGCTTTTTTCGCCGACGCGCACGCCCCAGGTCACCGAGTCTTCCTGTTCGGCGGCGGCCGTGGCCTGCGTTATCAACGCCATGGATGAAGGGGAAAAACCGCGCATCCAAAACCAGATGGATCTTCTGGAGACGATCCGTGCCGGGCGCTGGAAGGAGCGCCTTTCGCCGGAAGGATGGCAAGGCCGCCGGGGGCTGCCCCTGGAGGTCCCTGGGGAGGTGGTACCGGCGGCCTGGCTGACCACGGACATTCACGCCGACCGAGGTGGTGCCCTTTTACCCGGAAGAGTCCCTGGAAACCCGCATGGCACTGGCCGGAACCCTTCTGGATCGGTTTGCCAACGACCCCGGCCTCTATCTCATCGCCCACTTTAGCCTGCAAGGTGCCTTCCTGCCGGCGACCATTCCCCACATCTCGCCAGTGGGCCGCTGGAACCCCGAGACACAGACCGTCCTCATGCTGGACGTGGACCCGGACCAGCCCGTCCCCTACGCAGGCTTCCTCTGCCCGCTTCTACGGCATCGCCAGTCACTACGGGGGCCTCCTGAAGCCCTACGGATACGGCCACGGCGGCCTGGTGGTCATCACAGCCGACTAGGCGCATGCTCCCGTCCCTTCGTTCCTCAGGGGCGTCACATGTGCTCATGGGCTGCGCCCGTGGGACAGTTGCCAAACGGCCTTCATCGTATTTCCAGAAGAATAAAATCAACCTCTCCTTCAAAAACGGTTGCGACACATCCACGCCAACGCCCCAGAACACTGACATAATGACTGCCTTCATGCATTCGCCACAGGGTTTCCAGGTGCCCCCACCGGGCCGCCGAAGGCAACTGAATTTTTACATGCGTTGCCCCTGGCCGGAAGCATTGCTCTTCTTGTCCCCACCTGGTTGTTGTGATAAAGGATATTTGCATCTGCTTACAATGGAATCAGGAAGAAAAGGCGGGTGCAACAGCACCGGCATCAGGGGCTGAGGCCCTTCTCTGCCGGGCCCTCACCCACCCACAATGAGGAATAGCGGATGAAACCGATACTCTCCGTCACGCTCATCGCCCTGGCCGCCATTGTTGCCATCCTTTCCTGGCGTTGGTTTTGCCCCCATCACCTTATCCGAGCAGACCATCCCCTCTTTCAGCTTTGCGTACAAAAAACAGACGGGCAATTACCGCCAAAGCGGGCGAACCATGAACGACATGTACCGGGAACTCGATAAGGAGGGCATCTCCACCACGCAAGGGGTGGGCCTCTACTTCGACAACCCCAGAAAAGTGGAGGTAAAGAACCTGCGTTCCCTGGCCGGATGCATCCTGCCTGACGAAAGCATTGAAAAGTGGGAAGGGCTTCGGGCAGACTACCTGATCGGCACCATTCCCGGCGCAACCCTGCCGGTGATCACCTTCCCTTACAGAGGAAAGCTCTCGGTGGTGCTGGGGACCTTGAAGGTCTACCCAAGGCTCAATGCATGGTTCAAAACCCACCCTGATCAAAAAGGGCCGGTCATGGAGATTTACGATGTGTCCAAAGGGGAGATTCGATACGTTGTGACACGCCCCATGGGGGGCGAGGTGCTGGATGCGCTCTGGCGGGCAGAGCGGCCTTAAGGCAATAAAAAAAGGGATCCAGAAAACTGGATCCCTTTAATATGCATGGTAGGCACGACCAGACTTGAACTGGTGACTTCTACCGTGTCGGGGTAGCGCTCTACCAACTGAGCTACGCGCCTTCAGGTGTTACCTGTAAAAACAAGATACATTTAGCAGCGATGGGCCGGGAGTGTCAAGGGAAAAAGACCGAGCGCCCGAAAAACAGACCATCCCCGAGGTATTTCTCAAAACCTCCTCTCCAAAGGAGGATATGCCCTTACTGCATGAAGGTGTTTTTCCCTCCGGCCACCATGTCCACCTTGATGTGATCCCTGGAGACCTCGGAAAGGGTAATGGAAAACCCGTTGTAGTTCCTGGCCAGGAGCTGCTCGGCGAGCAGCCTGCCTTCCCCTGTGAAGTTCACCACCATCACCGCCCGCTCGATGCGACGCTCCCTGGGCCTTACGGAAATCACCCCTTTGAGCCCCTCCATATCGCGGGAGAGCTGGGTAAAATTCTCGAAAAAATTGGTGCCCTCCACCACCACCTCAATCATGGTGGTGCGGCTCTTCTTCTCCTTCATGGCGTCCACGATCTGGGCCGAAAGATCCCGGCCTGCGTCTGCGGCCGCATCGCTCATGGCCCGGGTGCCTACGTCCACAGGGTCGGTGCCCACGGCAATGCTGGCTCTGAGAACACCGTCTGTGGACCGGTCCGAGCCCACAAGAAACCCTTCCAACTCAACGGACGCCCTGATGGATCGTTCATCCCCCATGACGTTTCCGGACGGCTCGGTCCAGGCCCGTCCAACCACCACCACATCGGCACCAAAGGCCCGGCCGATGCGCAAGGCCTCCTCCCGGTGCACCAGCCCGTCGGGCCCCAGGGGAGTCGCGTCGTCGATGATCGCCCGATGGGGAAGCACCTCAAAGCCACGTTTGGCCATAATGCCTGTAATGGCATCATCGGAGACCGTGGAGATAATGGACATGCCCGGCCCCCACCAGTGCACAAAAGAGTCGCTACCCGACAGCTTTTCCGAGACCAGGAACAGCAGCTTGGGCTTGTCCGTGCCCTCAAGGACGATGCCCGAAGAGGTGAGACGCTCTTCCAGGCGATCCATGGCCACGGAGGCTTCCACGGCCACATGGTAATAGGTGCCGGAACGTCGCTCCGCCACCACCTTGTATCCGTCGATGTAGGTTGCAGGGGACTCGGTGAGTATCTCGGTCACCGCCTCGAAGTGTGCTGCCACGGCCCGATCCGAGAGGATATCAAACAACGCCTCTTCCACGGCGGTGTACAATCCCTCCTTAACCGCCTTGTCCTTGGCGTCCGGGATGTTGCTGCGGGCAATCACGCCCTTGCCCAGGGCAAGAAAGACCTTGAGGGAGCCTTCCCCTTCCGCACGCAGGGCGCAGGGCAGTGTCAGGGAAAGGGCGAGAAGCATGGCCATAGTCCATGAAAAGATCCGTTTCTGCATCAGGTGCTCCATCCTTTATGATTTTCGTCCCAGGCTGTAGTCCCCCACGAGAAGCAACAGCTCTTTTTCACGGCTGTGGGGAAGCCCTTCCAACGCTTTCTTGGCCTGTGCCACGTGGTCGCTGGCGCAACGCTCGGTGTACCCGATGCCGTCAAGTCTTGTGAGCATGGCCACCAGCTCGGCAAAGGCGTCCGCTGTAAAATCGGGGTCGGCCATGATGGCCTCCATGCGCTCTTTCTCACCGTTGGAGGCTTTGGAAAGGGCATAGATCACCGGCAGGGTGAGTTTTCCTTCCCTGAGGTCCGCCCCGGGCTCCTTGCCCAGGCTGGCCAGGTCCGCGGTGTAATCCAGCAAGTCGTCGGCCATCTGAAAAGCCATGCCGATGTGCCATCCGTAGCGCCCCAGGGCGTCCACCACCTCGTCGGGCTGACCGGCCAGGTGAGCGCCGGTCACGCAGGCCCCTTTGAGAAGCACGGCGGTCTTGCGCTCGATGACATCCAGGTACTCGGCCTCGGTGAGGTCCATGCGCCCTTTGTTGTAAAGCTGCTGGATCTCCCCCTGGCTCATGGCCTCGGTGATCCCGCAGATCTCGTCAATAACGGCAAAATTGCGGGTCTCGGCCGTGAGCGTAAGGCACCGGGCCAGGATAAAATCCCCGGTAAGGACCGCCTCGGGAGCTCCGAACACCCCGTGGGCCGCGGGCTTGCCCCGCCGCATCACCGCCTCGTCCACCAGGTCGTCGTGGATAAGGGTGGCAGCGTGAAGGTACTCAAAGAGCACGGAGTAGCGGGCAAGGTCCTGGCGATCGGACCCGCAGGCCCGGGCAGCCAGGATCATCAGCAGGGGGCGAAGGCGTTTCCCCCCGGAAAAGAGGAGGTGCCCCGCCACCTCTCCGGCCAGCTCAGCCCAGGGATTCAGGTTCTCTTTCAACGCGGCTTCGATGGCGGCAAGCTCGCCGGCCACCTCGCCCAGGATTCTCGCCTTCAAATCGCTCATACCACTTCTCCTGACAAATCGTAGACGATGGCGTCCGTGATGCGGACGTCCACAAAGGAACCGACGGTGATCCCGTCACCGTAGACAAAGGTGACGCCGTCCACCTCCGGGGCCTGAAAAAAGGTGCGGCCGACAAAGACGCCCTCTTCGGGGTTCTCCTCGATGAGCACCTTGGTGACCATGCCCACCCGCGCCATGTTCCGGCGGGCCGAGATCTCCTCCTGGGCGGCCATGAGGGTGTCCTGCCGCATCTGGGCGACCTCTTCGTCCACATGGTCGGGAAGGGCGTGGGAGGCCTGCTCTTCGGAATCGGAATAGGTAAAGACACCCAGGTGGTCGAACTCCACCTCGGTGATGAAATCGAGCAGCTCCTGAAAATCCTCTTCGGTCTCCCCGGGAAAGCCCACGATGAGGGTGGTGCGCAGGGCCACGCCCGGGACCTCTTTTCGGAGCCGTGCAAAAAGGGCCTTCAGGTCCGCCTGGGTGTAATGGCGGCCCATCTTCTTGATGATGGGATCCGAGGCGTGCTGGATGGGGATGTCAAAGTAGGCGCAGACATTCTCCCTGTCGGCGGCCAGCTTGATGGTGGCATCGTCCAGGGTGTCCGGAAAAGCGTAGAGGAACCGGATCCACGCGTCCGGTGCCTGGTCGGACAGGGTCTCCAGCACCTCGGCGAGCTTACCGGGTTCGCCCAGGTCCTCCCCGTAATCGGTGGTGCTCTCGGCCACGAGGTTCAGCTCCTGAACACCCGCGTCCAGAAGGCGCCCTGCTTCGGCCGTAATATCCGCAACGGAGCGGCTGCGGTACCGGCCCCTGAGGCTGGGGATGATGCAGTAGGTGCAGTGCCTGCTGCAGCCCTCGGCGACCTTGAGGTAAGCCAGGGGGCCTGTGGTGGTGATGCGCGGCGAATGGGTCCGGGCTGGGGAGGTGCTGTTGGGATCGGGAAACAGGCAGGTGGCTTTGCCTATGCGCCCGTCCACGGCCATGAGCCGGTTAACCTCCTCGGCGATGCGCTCGTACCCACCGGTGCCGATGAACAGGTCCACCTCGGGAAGCTCGGGCACGGCATCTTCCTTGAATCGCTGGGGAAGGCAGCCCGCCACCACCAGGTAGCGACAGGTCCCCTTTTTTTTGTACTCCGCCATCTCCAGGATGGTGTCGATGGATTCGTCCACGGCGGACGTAATGAAGCTGCAGGTGTTGATGATGATGACATCCGCCTCTTCCGGTGAATCGATGATGGTGCAGCGGGCCTCGGTGAGGTGGCCCAGCATCACTTCGCTGTCGACGAGGTTGCGCGCGCAACCCAGGCTGACCAGGTAAATGTTCATGGGATCTTAAAAAAACTCCTGATACAACGGCCCGTACCCAAGCACCGTGGATCGCCCGGGCGCTCTTTTTCCAAAAAAAGGGCGCCCGGGGATCATGGGAGAATCAGGGGACTTGCCGTCTGGGCTAGTTGCCCGTAAAAACCGGTTTTCGTTTTTCCGCAAAGGCGGTAAACGCTTCAATCAAATCGTGGGACGGAATGATGTTTGAGCTTATGGAAGCCACGTACTTGAGCCCCTCGGCCACAGTGGATTCGGTGGCGTGGTTGAGGACGTCCTTGGAGGCCTGCACCGCAATGGGCGGGTTGGCCGCGATGGTGTCGGCCATGGCCTGGGCCTCGGCAAACAGGGTGTCAACGTCCTTGTACACCTCATTGACCAGGTTGACATCCAGGGCGCGTTGGGAATCAATGCTCTTGGCCGTGTAGGCCATCTCCCGGGTCACCCCCTGGCCCACAATGAAGGGGAGGCGCTGGAGCACGCCCACGTCGGCCACAAAACCAATGGCGGTCTCCTTGAGGCAGAAGGTGGCGTCTTCCGTGCAGAGACGTATGTCGCAGGCGGTGACAAAATCGAGGCCGGCTCCGATGCAGTGGCCGTGAATGGCCGCGATCACGGGCTTGCGGCACTTCTCCATGGCGCTCATGGTCTCCTGGAGAGGGTAGATCTTTTTAAGGAGCTTCCACTTGAGCCCCCCTTTCTGCTCGTTCTCCATCAGCTCGGGCATAGCGCCCACCATGCCGATGAGGTCGATGCCCGCGCAGAAGCAATCCCCCTTGCCCGCCACCACGATGGCGCGGATCTCAGGGTCTTCGTCCAGCTCCTTGAACACGGCCGGGGAGTCCATCCAGGCGTCCTGGCTCATGGCGTTCTTTTTGTCCGCCCTGTTAAACCATACCCAGGCCACATGGCCTTTCTTTTCCACCAGATAGTACGTGCTTTCGCTCATCTCTTCCTTACTCCTTCTCTGTCGTTACACCAGAATCATCGCGTATCCATATCATCAGAGTCGTTTCCACTCATGCCAACGAAGGTCGAAGGTATCCCGTAACTATAGTACACTATCTAACCAAGATCAATCGGCATCCACCTTCCCGCCCCCTGCCGAATATGCTATGGTTCGCGAATGCTCCTCCCCCGTACCCCGGGGGATCACATTCCCTTGCGGGCAGTGCCCGTAAAGAAGGTTGACGCGCCCCAACCATGGATGTTGCGCCAGCATCCCGGTGAGATGCGTATGCCGCCAGTGGATCGCCTTGTGAAAAAATGAGGAGCCGAACGAACGTTTTTTAAAACCTGTTTATCAAACCCGACTTATAAAATCGGGCAAAAGTTTGGCCACCGGCAGGGCCGCCGGAGGCATGCGTTGACCATAACCCCAATAAAGAGAGACGTCGCAACACGGCAACACGAGCTATGACCACCATACCTGAAACCATAAAAACCCCCATCACCATCGGGGGCAAAGAGATCCCCAACCGCCTCTTCCTGGCCCCCCTTGCCGGTCTCGGCCACGTGGCCATGCGGCAGATCATCGACGAATTCGGCGGCTGCGGCCTCTTCTTCTCGGAGATGTGCAGCGCCAAGGCCCTGCCAGGAGAAAACCGGCTCATCTCCCCCATGTTCCGCTGGCGGGACCAGGAGGCCAAGCGCCTTGTCATGCAGATCGTGGGTGCCGCCCCACAGGAGATGGCCCTTGCCGCCGAGCGCATTGAAAAAGAAGGTCTTTTCGGAGTGGACATCAACTTCGGCTGCTCCGTGGCCGGTATCTGCAAAAAGGAGAGCGGGGCCGCTGTTCTCCGTGACCCCGACCGGGCCGAGGCCATCGTCCGAGAGGTCCGCAACGCCACCACCCTGCCCCTGTTCGTCAAGTACCGCACGGGCTGGACAGACGACCCTGTCTTTGCCTCGGACATGGCAAAACGCTTTGAAGACGCCGGTGCCGACGCCCTGGTCTTTCACCCCAGGGTCTCGCCGGACCGCCGCAGCCGTCCCCCGAAGTGGCAGCACATAAAAGCCGTGAAGGAGGGCGTCACCATCCCCGTCTTCGGCAACGGCAACGTCTTCACCCCGGCGGACCTTACCCGCATGGTGGACACCACCGGCTGCGACGGTGTCTCCCTGGGACGCATCGCCATTGCCCGGCCCTTTGTCTTTGCCGAGATGCTGGAGGGCAAGAGCTTCGGCCCCGACATCTACCCCCAGGTGGCACTGCGCTTCCTCGATCTGGTGGAAGAGGCCTTTGACCCGGCTTACGCCGTGCGCCTTTTCAAGAAATTTGTCATCTATTTTTCCGCCAACTTCAAATTCGGCCACCCCGTGTTCAAACAACTCGCCTACGCCGACACCCTGGACGGCCTGCGGGAAAACGTCCGCCAGACCTTTGCCGAACCCCTGGACCTGGCCGCCACTCCCAACCTCAACCTCTTTACGGCCTGATCAAAAAGCCTTCAGGCTCCATTCTTTTGATCCGATAAGAAACGTGTCTGATAAAAATGTACCGAATTCAGCTTATGCCTCCGGCGGGTCGCTTTTTGAAAAAAGCTCCGCAAAAACGTTCCGGTTGCATCGTCTTCTGCCGCCCTGCCCCGTTGGGGCTGGGCGGCAGAAGACGATGCCTGTTCGTTACGCTCAAAACAGTCAGGTAATCGGTAACGTTCGGCCGGGCTGCCGGAGGCGATTTTCAGCTAAATAGTTACATAAAAATAAGCCTTTTCTGATTTGATCAGTATGTGGAGCCTTACCCCATGTTGCGTGAAATTTACGTCGACTTAAACAACGTCTTTCTCTCCCTGTCCGATGCCATCGACCTGGCCAACCCGAGCATAGCCTGCCACCAGATGCGCTGTGCCTACATCGTCTGGCAAATGGGAAAAGCCGCCAAACTCTCCAAAGAGCGCATCAAGCGGCTCTACATGGCGGCCCTGCTCCACGACATCGGGGCCATGACCCCCAAGGACAAAATACGGCTCCACACCTTTGAGGAATCGGACATCCTGGCCCACTGCCTCCGGGGTGAGGTCCTCTTCGAATCCGTCCCCCTGCTGGCCCCGGCCGCGCCCCTTATCCGCCACCACCACCGCAACTGGAGCGACTGTGAGGCCCCCATCGGGGACCCGGACGTCCTCGACGCCCAGATCCTCCACCTGGCAGACTGGGTGGAAAGGCTTATTCAACGGGACGCCTTTATCCTCAGCCAGATGGAGGTCATCACCACACAGATCCGCACCATGGAGCACACCGTCTTTCACCCGGACGTCGTGGAGCTCTTCATCCGCACCTCGGACCGGGAGGAGTTCTGGCTGGACCTCTCCTCAACCCGGCTCTACGGCCTGCTCCTTCGAAACGGCCCCTTGCGGTCCATCGAGACCCCCATTGAAGAGATCGGCTCCATTGCCCGGGTCATACAGAAACTCATCGACTTCCGGTCCCCCTTCACCGCCACCCACTCCGCGGGCGTGGCCGAATGCGCTTCCCTTCTCACCCATCACTTCGGCTACATGGAGAGCGAAGTCAAACTCATGCGCCTGGCAGGCCACTTCCACGACCTGGGCAAGCTCATCATCCCCAATGCCATCCTGGAAAAGCCGGGCAAGCTCACCCGGGAAGAGTTCCAGGTGATGCAGGACACCGAAATTCACCTACGAGGTAATCCACTCCATCGACCGCCTGGAGCGGGTGGCCGAATGGGCGGCCTTTCACCACGAAAAACTCGACGGCACCGGCTACCCCTTCCGCGTGGGGGCTGAAAAGATCAACACCGGCGCCCGCATCATGGCTGTTGCCGACATCTTCACCGCCCTCACCGAAGACCGCCCCTACCGCACCGGCATGCCCCTGGACAAAGCCCTGGGCATCCTGAAAAGCCAGGCAGACAACGGCAAAATCGAACCCCGGGTGGTGAGCCTCTTGGGCGACCACGCCAAAGAGATCTCCCAACAGGTCAAGGCCACCCAACTCGAATCCATGCGCTTCTACACCGAACACTTCACCGACGCCGTCCTCGCCGAGCATCACGTGGCCTAAGTTAGAAAATGCCTCCGGCGGCGAGGTGAGCCACCTCGAAAGCTGATTGCCCTTGCGGGCAAAGCCCGCCAGGGAATGCGATGGGCCTGAGGAACGAAGGCCCGAGAGCATTCCCGAACCTGAGGTGCAGGGGCTCAGCCCCTGCCCGCCGGAGGCGATTTTCCATTTTTTTCCACCAACCAAAAACCCCCGCCCCTGTGTTCACAGGAGCGGGGGTTTTTTGATTCGGCATCACGCCGATGGAGAGGCGCTTTGGTGGGGTTTAGAGTGCGTCGGCGTAGAGTTCGATGACGTGTTTGACGGCCACGTGGTCGTGGGCCTGGGAGAGCATGTCTGTCATCTGCATCATGCAGGCCGGGCACCCGGTGGTGACCACGTCGGCGCCGGTGGCGAGGATGTTCTCCCGCTTGCGGCCGCCGATGCGGCTGGAGGTGTCGTAGTGGGCCAGGTTGAAGCTGCCGCCGTTGCCGCAGCAGGTGTCGGCCTCGTTCATCTCCACGAACTCGTAGCCGGGAAGGCCTTTAAGGATGGCCCGGGGCTCCTGGGAGACGCCGATGGACTTTTTCAGGTGGCAGGGATCGTGCCAGGTGACTTTTTTGGTCGCTGCCTTGCCTGCCTGGGCGGAGAGATCCACGTTAAAATGTTTCACGAGGAACTCGCTGATGTCCATGGTGCGATTGGCAACCCGCTGGGCCTTTTTCTCCGCCTCAGGAGAGATCTTGGCCGCCATTTTGGGCCAGAGCTTCTTGATGGTGGAGGTGCAGGTGGCGCACGGGGTGACAAGCACGTCGTAGTTGCCACTGGAGAAGGGCTTCAGGTTGTGTTTGAGGAGTTTCAGGAAACTCTCCTCGTCGCCTGAGGCCAGGGTGGGAATTCCGCAGCAGGCCTGGTTCTTGGGCAGGTAGATACCGCATCCGTGGTGTTCCAGCACCTTGATCACGGCGTGGCCCACCTGGGGGAGCATCTTGTCCACCACGCAGCCCGGGTAGAAGGCCACGCGGATGTTTGCGGTGCCCTTGCCCGTGTCCATGCCCGAGTAGTCCTTGCGGAAAGGCCGCTTGGCCAGGGGCATGAAGTGGCGGTCCCCGATGAGGGGGGACATGATCTTGGAACAGGAGGTCCCCAGGAAGGTGTCTGCCTCACTGGTCATAAGCCCCTGGAACTTGGAGCCCATGGAGAGAAGCCCGGAAAAGAGCCTCGGATGTACCAGAGTACCGCGAAAAATGGCCTTTTTCATGGGCGACAGGCCCGATGTAGCCGGTGAGGATGGCCCGGGCCTTGATAAAGATATCGGTAATCTTTACCCCGCTGGGGCAGTTGGCCTCGCAGGAGCCGCACAGGAGGCATTTTTCCAGACGATCCTTGACCTCCACGGGGCTGTCGATCATGCGTTTGGCCAGGCTGTCGATGAGGGCCAGCTTGCCCCTGGCCACGTCCCCTTCCAGCATGGAGTCCTTGAACACGGGGCACACCGACTGGCACATCCCGCAGCGCATGCAGGTCACCAGCAGGTCGTCCAGTTCGGCAAGGGTGGTTCGGAGATTGGCGATGTCTTTCATGGCTTAATCTCCTATGACCTTACCGGGGTTGAGGATGCCCTTGGGATCCACCGCCTGTTTGATCTTGTGGAAATAGGTGAGGGACTTCTCGCCCACCTCCCGGGCCATGAACCCGGCCTTGGCGATGCCGATGCCGTGCTCCCCGGAGAGGGTGCCCCCCAGCTTGAGGGCCAGGTCGAAGATATCCTCGATGGCGGTCTCCACCTTGTGCCACTCTTTTTCGTTTCGGCGATCACACAGGATGGTGGGGTGCAGGTTGCCGTCCCCGGCGTGACCGAAGGTGCCGATGGACAGGCCGTACTTGGCGGCCACGGTGTCCAGGCCGCGCACCATCTCGGGAATCTTGCTCCGGGGCACGGTGGCATCTTCGAGGACCAGGGTGGGCTTGAGCTTGGCCAGGGCCGACAGGGCCGCCCTTCGGGCTTCCCACACCTTGTTCTTCTCCTCTTCGTCCTTGGCCACCTGGATGCGGGTGGCGTTGTGCTTCTTGCAGATCTCCTCCACCTTGGCGGCGTCATCGGCCACCTGGCCTGCGTGGCCATCCACTTCGATGAGCAGGAGGGCCTGGGCCTCGGTGGGCAGGCCTGCCTTGGCGTAGTCTTCCACGGCACGGATGGTGAAGTTGTCCATGAACTCCAGGGTACAGGGGACGATCTTGGCAGCGATGATGGCGGCCACGGACTCGGTGGCATCAGCCACGCTGTCGTAGACGGCCATCATGGACTTGGAGGCGCTGGGGGGCGGAACGAGCTTTAAGGTAATCTCGTTAAAGATCCCCAGGGTCCCTTCGGAGGCCACCATAAGGCCCCCCACATTGTACCCGGTGACACACTTCACGGTCTTGGAGCCGGTCTTCACCAGGTTGCCTTCGGCGTCGAAAAAATCAATGCCCATGAGGTAGTCTTTGGTGACACCGTACTTCAGGCCCCTAAGGCCCCCTGCGTTTTCCGCCACGTTGCCCGCCAGGGTGGAGACCTTCTGGCTGCCCGGGTCCGGGGGATAGAAGAGCCCCTTGGCGGCCACGGCCGCGGCAAAGTCCGCGGTGACCACGCCGGGCTGGACAATGGCGTACATGTCCGCTTCGTTGATCTCGATGATCTTGTTCATGGCGTTGGTCAGAATCACCACGCCGTTTTTAAAGGGGATGGTCCCCCCGGAGAGATTGGTTCCGGCACCGCGCACGGTGACGGGGATGCCGTTTTCGCCGCACAGGCGGATGGCTGAGCCCAGCTGTTCGCTGGAGTCGGGCCGCAGGACCAGCGCAGGCATCACAGGGTCCAGGACCGCTGCGTCGTATGCGTAGTTCATGCGGGTGACTTCGTCACTCATTACGTTTTTCTCACCCAGCAGGGCCTCGAACTCTTTTTTCAAATTCTCAGAAATCATATAGCCCCCTCCCACAGGTTCCTTATGTTTCTTATGGGTTTTTGTCTCACAACTCAGGTCCGGACATGAAAAGGGGGCCCCTGCCGGACCAAGCCTGGTGGGGCCCCCTGGTGTTTTTTATACGTATGGCTTCTGTGCGGCCGGGTTAGAAGACCCCGGGGAACAGAACGTAGCAGAAAACGGTACCGATGGTACCGGCCATGATGCCGTAGAGTACCAGCGGAATCATGGTGCGCCGAATGATGGTGCCTTCCATGCCCACCAGACCTACGGTGGCGGAGACCGCAACCACGTTGTGGACACAGATCATGTTGCCCATGGCACCGCCCACGCCCTGGAGGGCGACAATGATCTCACGGCTGGCGCCGATGGTGGTGGCCAGGCCGTACTGGAAGTCGGCAAACAGAAGGTCGGACACGGTACAGGAGCCGGTGATAAAGGATCCCAGTGCACCCACATAGGATGCAAACATGGGCCATGTCTTACCGGTGATGGACGCCACAGCCTCTGCCATGGTCAAGGGCAGGGAGCTGTAGCCCAGGACGTTGTGCCCGGACTGCTTCATGATTTCTACCATGGCCACGGCAAAGAGCATGGCGATGGTGGGGTTCTTCATGCGGATGAAGCTCTCTTTCCATGCGCCGATAGCTTTTTCCGCCGGAATTTTGTGGAGAGCGATGGTGATGAGGGCCACCAGCATGAACGGAATGGTACCGGGCAGGTAAAGGAGCTTGGTGGCAAAGTTAACGCTTTCATACCCCAGGATATGGGGGAAGCTGATTACCCATGAGGTGACCCATCCCTTAAAGGGCAGGGAACTTAAGCGGGTAAGCACCAGGATCACGGCAATAAGAACATAGGGCATCCAGGCCATGAGCTGGCTCATGCGGGGCTTGAGATCCGTTTTGCCGGGCTCGATTTCACCGACCCAATCCTTGTCCCAGGAAGCGCGCTCGCCAAACTCCCAGATCTCTTCAGGCATGAAGAGCCCTTTTTTGGCGGCGGTCACAACAATACCGAGGCTCACGAGGCCACCGATAAGAGAAGGGAATTCAACGCCGACCAGAAAGGCGGTGGAGAGATAGACAACATCGAAGGTAACAGCGGTAAAAAGAGCAAATTTCCAGGCGCCCAGGCCTTCACTCCATTTCTTGTTCTTGCCGAAATAGCGGGTCAAAAAGCAGATCACGAAGACGAGAAGGAAGCAGGCGATGATGGCGTGGGTGATGGCGGCCCACTGGCCCACATGCTTGAGGAACCCATCAAAGGTGGTGAAACCGGTCTCGACAGCTCCGTCCGCCAGGGCCTGCTCGATGGGGGTTCGAAGGGTTTTAAAACCGAACCAGACCGGGGTACCGACGGCGCCAAAGGTTACGGGAACAGAGTTAAAGATCAGGCACACACACACCGCCGCCAGGGCGGGGAACCCCAGTCCCAGAAGCAACGGGGCCGCGATGGCTGCCGGCGTACCGAAACCTGCCGCACCTTCGATAAAGGCACCGAAGGTAAAGGCGATGATGATGGTCTGGATTCGGCGGTCCCGGGAGATTCCCAGGAACCCGTAACTGATCGTCTCCATGGCCCCGCTCACCTGCATGGTATACAGGATGATGATAGCCCCGAAGACGATGATCAAGACGTTAACGGCACTTCCGAAACCCGCAAGGGTCGACGCCGCAACAAAACCGGCCGGCATCTTCCAGACGGCCATGGCAATCACGGCACAGGCGGCCCAGGCCAAGGGCATCGCCTTGGTGGCAGGCCATTTCATACCAACCATGAAGATCAGTACGATGGCAATGGGAATAAAGGCAATGAGTGCTAATACACCTAACGACATTTCAAATCCCCCTAACTTTAGATTTGAGTGCGATGAACCCTGCACGTGCAGAGCATGTTAGGTACCCACGTTCACCCGCCTACACCATGGGGACGGCCCCGAGCCGTAAGAGAAGGAATGCAGATAAAGCCACAAAACGCTTCCACACCCGAGTTTCAATTTCCGTGCCTACAGCCCATCCTTTTTTGTTTCGCCTTATCCGACGCGACGTTAGCCAGGGCCGGGGGTTGAATATCGTCCCGGGCGTGTAACGGTGTTCCCCTTAAAAACGCTCGGCCCTTTCCCGAAAAACAAACCGGTCTGACCAATTTCCCGGGATTTCCATGCGTGGGACGGTTCCAAAAAAAGGACTTCCTGTACCATCTACTCCGCCCCGGGCCTTCGGGGCTTTTGGCTTCTCCGCCATGGAACATGCCGACGAGCAACCCGAGATATCCCATCGTATTCACCTGAAATAGAAGAGTAAGCCGCCATCAGGCGAGTTGCCGATCCCGCCCCAAAAAGCAACTGGTTTCAGGTAGAATCGGCCGGGTCTTTTTTTGCGGACCCACTGCCCGGGGAGGGGGCGGCGCCCTTTCTCCTCATTGCCAGGTGGTGTAAGGTGATGAGGAACATCCGGTGTTTTCCACGCCACGGGGCCTTCGGGTTCCCGATCCCATCCCGGCCGGGGTCTTCCAAAGCGCTCACAGCACGTCACGGGAAGCCAAACCAGGGAACACTGGAAGGGGAGCGGCTGGCATGGATCTTGAACATTCAATTCTGTAGGGAGAGGCGAGGATCAAGGGGTACGGGAGCGTCCCCATGGACACATGGTACGGCGGGCGTTTTCCGGTATGCTTTGTCCATAATACGCTGATTTTCCGAAAAAAGGTACCATTGAGCAAACAGGATCCAAAAAGAGAGAGGAAGGTCATGATTCGCACGGTTACCCTCTGGCTGGCAGCAGCCGCGGCTATTTTCCTGACAGCCACACCGGCGTTGGCCGGTAAGACCAATGTGCTGATCCTCAACTCCTATGAAAACGGCTACGCGTGGTCCGACAAGATCCTGGAGGTCTGGTTAGGCCTTCAAAGAAAGCGGCGTGCCCATTGAGCTGCAGGTGGAGTACATGGACTCCAAAAGGTACCGGGGCGATGCCGTGGAGGAGACCCTGCTGGCCCTGTACCGGCACAAGCTCACCTTTTTCCGCCCCGATATCGTCATCGTCTCGGACAACAACGCCTTCCGATTTGCCGTCACCCACCGCCAGGCCCTCTTCCCGGAGGTCCCCATCGTCTTCTGCGGGGTCAACAACTACAGCCCGGAACTGCTCCAGGGCCAGACCAAGATCACCGGTGTGGCCGAGTCCGTGGATATCTCGGGCAACATCGACATCGCCCTGAAGCTTCACCCCACCCGCAACCGCATCGTGGTGATCACCGACTCGTCGGCCACGGGGGTGGCGGTGAGCAGTGAGATCCGGGAGATCTATCCCGACGCCCACCGGCAGCTGCACATCGAATTCATCAACATGGCCAACCGGGACAACCTCTTTCAAACGGTCCGCGGGGCCACCGACGACACCATCTTCTTTTTCATTCCCCAGTACAGCGCAGGGGACGGCACCTTTTACGGCACCGCCGACATCGTTCCCGACCTGGAGAAAAACTCCCGGGCCCCCATCTACAGCTTCTGGAAATTCATGGTGGGCGAAGGGACGATGGGGGGCCGTGTCACCAGCGGTCGCCTCCACGGCGAGACCGCTGCCCACATGGCCCTGGAGATCCTGAGCGGAACCCCGGTCTCGGAGCTTCCTGTCTCCTACGACGCCCAGTACAGCTGGATCTTTGACCACAATCAGCTCAAAAAATTCAACATCCCCCTGACCGCCCTGCCCGACGAAGCCGAGATCCTCAACATGCCCCAGCCCTTTTACCGGCTGAACCGGGAGCTCTTCTGGGTGCTGGTGGTGAGCTTTGTCACCCTCACCGTGGTGCTGATCTTCCTGGTCATGAACATCATCATGCGCCGCCGGGTGGAGGAGGACTTAAAGGACCAGCTCTCCTTTCTGGAGATCTTCATGGAGACCGTGCCCGTCCCCATCTATGTCAAGGACCTCAACGGCCACTACCAGGGGGTGAACCGGGAATTTGAAAAGTGGTTCGGGGTAACCCGCGCAGAAATCCTGGGCCACACCGACGACCTCTTCTACCCCAAGGGGGTCCCGCCCCTTTCCGATGAGAGCGACACCCACCTTACCGCGGAAAACGGCATCCGGGCCCACCACGCAAGCATCTTCAAGCACGGCAGCGACAACCATCACGTGATCCTGCACAAAGCCACCTACCGCAACGCCAAAAACGAAATCTGCGGGCTCGTGGGGGCCATTCTGGACATCAACGACATGAAAAAGGCGCAATGGGACCTGCAGAAGGCCGAGGAGCGGTACCGGAGCATCTTTGAAAACGCCACCAAGGGCATCTTTCTCTCCGATCTTTCCGGCCGCCTCCTGAACATCAACAACGCCTTTGCCCAGATGCTGGGGTACGACGGGCGAAAGGAGGCCCTGGCCCATGTCGACAAGATCGAAAACCACTACGCCACCGAGGAGACCCGGAAAAAGCTCCGGGAGATGATCCGAAAGGGCGACACCATCCAGGGGCTGGAGATCGAATTCTACACCATCGGCGGCAAAAAGCGGTGGGCATCCCTCAATGCAGGCCTGGTGAGGAACAAGCACGGAGAGATGGAGCACATCGAGGGCATCGGCGAGGACATCACCCAGAGAAAACTTGCGGAGATCGCCATGGAGGAGTCCAAGAACAAACTCCAGATCGTCCTGGACAACATCCCCCAGCTGGTCTACTGGCAGGACCCCTCCCTTACGTACGTGGGGGGCAACCGCTCCTTTAAGCTCTTCTACGACCTGGACCCGGCCCAAGAGGTCAACGTCACCTATACGGATCTCATGGCCGAGCCCGAGGACATTCGCAACTCCTGCGAGGTGGATCGCACTGTTATCCGCTCAGCATCCCCTCGTTACCGGATCCGCCGCAACATCAAAAAGCGCAACGGCAAGGAGGTGTGCCTGGAGATCAACAAGATCCCCTTGAGCGATGAGCACGGCCACATCACGGGCATCCTGGGCACGGCCGAAGACATCACCAAGAAGGTGAACCTGGAAAAGCAGCTCGTGCAGTCCCAGAAAATGGAGGCCCTGGGCACCCTCTCCGGGGGCATCGCCCACGACTTCAACAACATCCTGACCTCCATCATCAACTCCACGGAGCTGGCCCTGGAGGACATCGACCCCACGGCCATGGCCGCCGACGACCTCAAACGGGTCCTCAAGGCCAGCTCCCGGGGCAGCGAGCTGGTCAACCGCATCCTGGCCTTCAGCCGCCCGTCCCGGGAGGAACACCAGATCGTCAACGTCACCGACGTGGTGGCCGAGGCCCTCTCCCTGTTCCGCTCCACCATTCCGGGGAACATCGAACTCAATGAGATCAAGAAGTGTTCGGAGTGCATCTGCCTGGCCGCCCCCACCCAGCTTCACCAGATCATCATGAACCTGTGCACCAACTCGTTTCACGCCATGAAGACCGGGGGCGGCACCATCACCGTCTCCGTGGCTCCGGCCGAGGTGGACGACCACCTGGCCGACCTGCTCAGCATCCAGGCCGGGGAGTACTGCCGCGTCACGGTCTCGGACAACGGCCCGGGCATCCCTTCAGAACTCATGGACAAGATCTTCGACCCCTTCTTCACCACCAAGGAGAAGGGGGTGGGAACAGGCCTTGGCCTTGCCGTGGTTCATGGTATACTCAAGGGACACCGCGGGGGCATCCACGTCAGCAGCCTGCCCGGCATCGAAACCACCTTCGACATCTACCTGCCGAGGACGGAGAAACCCGATGTCCCGGCAGCCCAGCGCTCTTTCTCCCCTGCCACGGGCAGGGGCACCATCCTGTTCGTGGAGGATGACGAGGAGCAGCAACAAACCGTTCCCCGGGTTCTGGAGCGCCTGGGGTATCAAGTGCTGGTGGCTGGTGACGCCGCCACAGCCCTTGCCATCATCACCGCCCAGACCGAGGCCGTTGACCTGGTGATCACCGATTTTGACATGCCGGGGGACAACGGTTTTGTCCTTGCCGCCAAGCTCTGCAACATCGTACCGGCCTGCCCTGTCATCATCGTTTCGGGCCGCCAGAAAAGCCTCTCCATGGATCGCACGGAAAACGTCCGGAGCGTTCTGATCAAACCCTACAACCGCCAAAGCCTGTCCGAGGCCATCAACAGCGCCCTGCATCAGCAGCCCAAGGAGACCCCATGACCACCATCCTCATCATCGACGACGACATCGAGTTCTGCGAAACCATGGAAAGCCTCGTGGGGAGGATGGATCACCGCTGCGTCACCGCCCACACCCTGAAGGCAGGCTCGGACTTTCTCGCCGGAAACGACGTGGACGTGGTGTTCCTCGACGTACGCCTCCCCGACGGCAACGGACTCACGGCCCTGCCCCTCATCAAAAAAGCCCCTTCCGAGCCCGAGGTGATCATCCTTACGGGCCAGGGGGACCCGGACGGCGCGGAGCTGGCCATCCAGGGCGGCGTCTGGGATTACCTGGTGAAGCCCACCTCCATCAAACAGACCCGCCTGAGCCTCTCCAGGGCCCTGAAGTACCGGCAGGAGAAACAGGCCGAGACCCCGGTGGCCCTGAACCTGGACAACATCATCGGGGTGAGCCCGTCCATGCGCAAATGCTTTGACCTGGTGGCCAAGGCCGCCGTCTCCAATTCCCAGGTGCTCATCACTGGAGAAACAGGGACCGGCAAGGAACTCTTTGCCCGGACCATCCACGAAAACAGCGCCCGGGCAGGGCACAACTTTGTCATCGTGGACTGCGCGTCCCTCACCGAGACCCTCCTGGAAAGCACCCTCTTCGGCCACCGCAAAGGGGCCTTCACCGGGGCGGATGCCGACCGCACCGGCCTGGTAAAGGTGGCCGACGGCGGCACCCTCTTTCTGGATGAGGTGGGGGACATGCCCCTGTCCATTCAGCGCTCTTTCTTGCGGGTGCTCCAGGAAAAACGGTTCCGCCCCGTGGGCCAGACCCAGGAGGTGACCAGCAACTTCCGCCTCATCGCCGCCACCAACCGCAATCTGGAAGAGATGGTGGAAAAAGGCCAGTTCCGAAGGGATCTCCTCTTCCGCCTCTGGGCCGTTCACCTGGAGCTGCCCCCCTTGAGAAGCCGCAAAGGGGACATCAAGCGCCTGGCCATGTTCTTTGTGGACCACCTCTGCGAGGAGTACGGTGTGCCCAACAAGGGCTTTGACGCCGAGTTCTTCGAGACCCTCTCCGCCTACGACTGGCCCGGCAACGTCCGGGAACTCTTCAACGTCCTGGAGATGGCCTTCATCACCTCGGGGCGCACCACCACCCTGTATGCCATGGACCTGCCCAGCAACATCCGCATCAAAGTGGCCAAGGCCACCCTCACCCGGGAATCGGCGAGCACACCCGAGGCCGCCCCCGGGGACACCAACCCGCCCGTAAGCCGTATCCTCTCGGAAACCGAAGCCCAGGTGAGCCGCCATTTCGGAAACCGAATTCCGGAGATCAAGGAGTTCAAGGGGATCATGGAAGAGCAGTACCTGCGGGAGCTCATCCGCCACACCGGGGGCAACGCCAAAAAAATCATGCAGATTTCCGGGCTCTCCAAGTCCCATTTTTACACCCTTCTTAAAAAGAAGGAGATCTCCATCTCCTCGGACTAGCCTCCCTTGGCAGGGTTGAGCACCGAATCGGTCAAGGTACCTTCGCCCCTGTGCGCATGCTTTCTGGGGCGAAGGAGGCCCGCCGGTCCTGCCGTGACGTATTTTTTTTACCAGGAAGAGGCGATACCCGAGCCATGAGGCAAACCACTGTTTCCCTTTCGGACGGAGTTCTGAATTTCGGACTTTCGGTCCTATTTTTCATAAGATGCGGCCAAAGGCGGCACGGTTTTTCCGATACACCGGAAGCCCCGTACTCCCAACACCTTACCTATCAACGCGTTACACTTTTCTATTGTGCATGGCATAATATTTGTATATTAACAAAGACAACCTGTTAGATTCTCTTTCTCCTGCTGGGTTTAACAGTGTTACACAGAAATACTCCAAAACTGCGTCTGATGGGGGGGACCCGTCCGGGTCCCCCCCATCAATCTCCCTTCGACCCCCATGCGCAGCGTCCCAAACTTCAGCCGTCTTCCCGTGCAGCACCACCGATGGCCGATCTGCATCCGGCAGCCCGGTTTTTCAATCGACGCACCATGAGCACGGCGGGACACATGAACCGAACAACACGGCTCTTTTCCGGGGCCTTTAACCATCGTCAATGAAAACCGACATCCTGTCTTCCGTGGGTTCCCTTCAGCCGGGGAACCTGAAGCCCGGCATCACCTTTCGGCCCGTCCCCATGGCGACCAGCGGTTGATGCCGGGCTTCATCTTTTTTTTTGGTGCCCAAAGGTGATATACCCCACGGATCGTGAACAGACGCCCTGCCATTCTTGCCGGGACGCCAGGCGGGAATGGTTCCAACGCACAACCGGACGGGTAACGAACCCGTTTTTTAAAGGAGGAACCATGCTCAAACATATTGTGATGCTCAAACTTAAGGACGAGGCCAAAGGCGCCAGCGCCGCGGAAAACGCAAGCAAGCTCAAAGCCATGCTCGACGCCCTGGTGGGCAAGATCGATGAGATTCGGGCCTTTGAAGTGGGGATCAACATCTTCTCCGGAAGCCAGACCGCCCACATCTGCCTCTACTCCGAGTTCGACGATGAAGAGGCCCTGGACCGCTACGCCAACCACCCCGAGCACCAGCGGGTCGTGGCCTTTATCCAGCAGGTGATGAGCGAACGCCGCGTGGTGGATTACCACGTCTGATCCTTATCCCTCTTCCCTTTGTTCACCCCCACAAGGGGGCCGTCCGGTCCCCCTTGTGCCCTACCCGCGTCCACACCGGAGCCCCAGAGGTTCCCGGCCTTCTTCTTCCCCACTTTTTTTGTGCCGCCCCATTGCGTGAAGACCTCCGTCCGCTGGCCTTTTCCATGAGAACTGGGCCCCATTATGCTGCACTGCAACATTTTTATACTTGACACAAGCACAGGCTGCGTTACATTGTTTATCGAAACAATACGAAGATGTTATACATCCACTTCACCCAAGCCAACCCATCCTTAACCCATCCATATAACGGAGGTGCAGCATGAGCGAGACCACCAGTTTTATCCGCAAGGCCTATGAGTTCAACAAAAACGGTTTTGAAAATGCTTACAACGCCATGGGCTCATTCCAGGAGCAGGCAGAAGAGGTCACCCTCCGGCTTATCGGTGACAACCCCCTCTTCCCCGAGCCGGCCAAAAAGATCGTCAAGAGCGGTTTTGATGCATGCAAGCAAGGCCGTGAGACTTTCAAGGGCCAGGTGACCAAGAGCCAGAAGGCCTTCGAAGACCTCTTGACCACAGCCAACCTCTGATCCCGGGCCTTGGGTTAGCCACCGCCTTTTCAAAAACAAAAAAGCCGCCCTTTCCAAGATAATCCGGAAAGGGCGGCTTTTTTTTATTCGACGCGCATCAGGTGATGCGCGTTTTTTTCGTTTTATACGGTGTCAGCTCACCGGGGGCCTACTCGCCGCCCATGTCACGCTCAGCGAGGTGCTTGTACATTTCGTACTTCTTGAGCATGTCCTCTTCGATCTTCGCACGAAGGGCTTTGGACTCTTCGGGGAAGCTCTTTTCCAGGGCTGCGTAACGGTTCTCACCGCCCAGGAACTCCTGGATGGTGCCGTTGGGCTCTTTGGACTCAAAGATGAAGGGGTTCTTGCCTTCGTCTTTGAGGAGGGGGTTGTACCTGTACAGGGGCCAGTAGCCGCACTCAACAGCCAGCTTGGACTCTTCCTGGGTTTTGCCCATGCCTTTCTTGATGCCGTGGTTGATGCACGGAGCATAAGCGATGACCAGTGAGGGACCGGGGTAAGCTTCGGCTTCCAGCAGGGCCTTCAGGGTCTGCTGCTTGTTGGCGCCCATGGAGATGTAG
Organism: Desulfoluna sp. CYM3A; assembly: GCF_056829965.1. Taxonomy (NCBI): domain Bacteria; kingdom Pseudomonadati; phylum Thermodesulfobacteriota; class Desulfobacteria; order Desulfobacterales; family Desulfolunaceae; genus Desulfoluna; species Desulfoluna sp. CYM3A. The sequence continues at coordinate 5,514,757 of NZ_CP186556.1, read as the reverse complement.
GCCACGTAGACGTAACCGTAGCTCATGGCGATGGCGCCGAGGTCTTTTTTGGAGACCTTCTTGCCGGAGGCTGCGAACTTGGCGATGGAACCGGTGGGGGTAGCCTTGGAGCACTGACCGCCTGTGTTGGAGTAGACTTCGGTATCCATAACGAAGATGTTGATGTCTTCGCCGGAGGCCAGGACGTGGTCCACGCCGCCGAAACCGATGTCGTATGCCCAGCCGTCGCCACCGAAGACCCAGAAGGACTTCTTGGTGAAGAGGTCGGCCTGTGCAGCGATCTCATCGATCAGCTCGTTTTCCAGGGGCTCGACAACCAGGAGGGCTTCCATGGTCTGGCCGGCTTTCTTGGAACCTTCGGCGTCGTCCATGTTCTCGACCCACTCGCCCATGGCAGCCTTGAGCTCATCAGAGATCTCAAGTTCCATGGCAGCCAGGACCTGGTTCTTCAGGGCCTTGCGGCGATGGGTGATGGCAACCTGCTTGCCGTAACCGAACTCTGCAGCGTCCTCAAAGAGGGAGTTGCCCCAGGTGGGACCGAAGCCATCCTTGTTGACGCAGTAGGGAGACGAGGGAGCAGAAGCAGCCCAGATGGAGGAGCAACCGGTGGCGTTGGCCACGAACATGCGGTCCCCGAAGAGCTGGGTGATGAGCTTGACGTAAGGGGTCTCACCGCAACCGGAGCATGCACCGGAGAACTCGAGGAGGGGCTTCTGGAGCTGGCTGCCTTTGACGCTGGTCTTGGGCATAACCTCATCTTTGAACTCGATGGTCTCGGAGAACTCGTGGTTGGGTACTTCAACGGCGGTCTGGGTAGCCAGGGGCTTCATGACCAGGGCAGGGGTCTTGGCAGGGCAGATGTCTGCACAGTTGCCGCAACCCAGGCAGTCCAGGGTGTTGACCTGAATACGGAACTTGTACTTGCCTTTGAGCTCCTTGCCGATGGCGGGCAGGGTGGTGAAGGTTTCGGGTGCGCCTTCCAGCTCCTCATCGGTAGCCACAACGGGCAGGATGGATGCGTGGGGGCAGACAAAGGAGCACTGGTTACACTGGATGCAGTTTTCAGCGATCCACTCGGGAACCTCGATGGCCACACCGCGTTTCTCGTACTGGCTGGTGGCAACGGGGAAGATGCCGTCGGGCTCGAAGGCGCTGACGGGCAGGGTGTCCCCTTTCTGGGCCAGAATGGGCTTCATCACGTCGGTGACGAACTCGGGCAGATCAGCCTGGGCGGGCTTCTCGATCTCAGCTTCGGCCCAGCTCTCGGGAACAGCCACTTCCACGAGCTTGTCCATGGCCTGATCCACGGCTTCGATGTTCATGTTGACGATCTTGTCGCCCTTCTTGCCGTAGGTCTTCTTGATGTCGGCCTTGAGGTACGCGATGGCCTCATCGATGGGAAGCACGTTGGCCAGCTTGAAGAAGGCGGTCTGCATCACCATGTTGATGCGGTTGCGCAGGCCCACTTCACCGGCGATCTTCACGGCGTCGATGGTGTAGAACTTGATCTTCTTGGTGGCCAGGACGCGCTTCATGCTGCCGGGGAGACGGGTCTCCATCTCATCGGCGCTCCAGGAGGAGTTGAGCACGAAGGTGCCGCCCTCTTTGATCCCTTCCAGCACGTCGTACTGGTTGACGTAGGCGGGCACGTGGCAGCCCACGTAGTCGGGGGCGGTGACCAGGTAGGTGGAGCGGATGGGTGTGTCACCGAAACGCAGGTGAGACACGGTGATGCCGCCGGACTTCTTGGAGTCGTAAGAGAAGTAACCCTGGGCAAACTTCTCGGTGTTGTCCCCGATGATTTTGATGGCGCTCTTGTTGGCGCCTACAGTGCCGTCGGAACCGAGGCCCCAGAACTTGGCCTGAACCGTGCCCTCGGCATCGGGGTGAATCTCGTCCACCACGTCAAGGGAGGTGTAGGAGACGTCGTCCTTGATGCCCACGGTGAAGTGGTTCTTGGGTGAGGTGGCCTTCATGTTGTCGTAGACAGCCTTCACCATGGAGGGGGTGAACTCCTTGGAGCCGAGGCCGTAGCGGCCTGCGGTGATCTGGGGAGTCAGGACGTTGCTCTCCATGAAAGCGGTGCAGACGTCGAGGTAGAGGGGGTCGCCGATGGCGCCGCGCTCTTTGGTACGGTCCAGAACGGTGATGCGGTCGCAGGTGGCGGGCAGCACGTTGAGGAAGGCTTCGGTGACAAAGGGACGGTAGAGACGAACCTTGACCAGACCGATGCGCTCGCCCTGGGCAGAGAGGTGATCGATGGTCTCTTCGATGGTCTCACAGGCAGAGCCCATGGCCACGATGACGCGCTCGGCTTCGGGGTGGCCCACGTAGTCGAAGGGGCGGTACTTACGGCCGGTAACCTCGTACACCTTGTCCATGTAATCGGTGACGATGGCGGGGATGGCATCGTAGTAGAGGTTGGCAGCTTCGCAGCCCTGGAAGTAGATGTCGGGGTTCTGGGCGGTGCCGCGGATCTCGGGGTGCTCGGGGTTCATGGCGTTGGCCTTGAACTCCTGAACGGCGTCCATGTTCACCAGCTCTTTAATGGCGTCGTACTCCAGCACGTCGACCTTCTGGATCTCGTGGGAGGTACGGAAGCCGTCGAAGAAGTGGAGGAAGGGCACGCGGCCTTCGATGGTGGCCAGGTGGGCTACCAGGGCCATGTCGTGGGCTTCCTGAACAGAGTTGGAGCAGAGCATGGCAAAACCGGTCTGACGGGTGGCCATGACGTCCTGGTGGTCTCCGAAGATGGAGAGAGCGTGTGAAGCCAGGGCTCGGGCCGTGACATGGAAGACACAAGGGAGCAGCTCCCCTGCGATCTTGTACATGTTGGGGATCATCAGCAGGAGGCCCTGGGAAGCGGTGAAGGTACTGGTCAGCGCACCGGCTGCAATGGCACCGTGAACCGCACCCGCCGCACCGGCTTCGGACTGCATCTCCTTGATGGTGAGGGTTTCGCCGAAGGCGTTCTTCTTACCGCCGGCAGCCCACACATCGGCGTTCTCGCCGATGGGAGTAGAGGGGGTGATCGGATAGATGGCCGCCACGTCGCTCAGGGCATAGGCCACATGGGCCGCTGCCGTGTTACCGTCAATCGTCTTTTTAAACTGTTTCGTCTGATTCACAAGAAGACTCCCTTGTCTTTGTTTGTTCTCATGCCGCAGCCCTGGCTGGTGCGGTCCGCCGGCTGCACCGCCCCGAAGGGGACGGACGGATGCACGTCGTTGTTATATGAACCCCGCCTGAGTTAACGCAAACGGAGTGTGTTGCCTGTGTCGGTGCTGCCGGTTGGCACAAAAATCAAAATCTCTGCCTCCGGCCCCCGGACCAATCAGAAAAAACCGCCTGAAAAACCAGGCAGTTGATTGATATGGGCATTATGAGAAGTCGAAAACCACCCATGCGGAGTGGAATTTTTCATATAAGGAAAGAAGGTGAAAAATGTTCTGGTGTTTTGGCATTACGCCCGCACGGGCGGTTTTCGACAACCCGGGAAACATACAAAAGTCGTGCCACAATTTCAAGCAAACAAAGCTTACCTGCTGGGATCCCGTGATCAAGCAGAATGTACCTTAAAAAAACGACGCAAAAAAAAGGCTATTTCAATAGGAGGTTAGCGTCAGGAGAGGAGGAACCTTGTGGTTGAAACGAAAGGGAAATCAATTTTGCCAAAACACGTTTTTTGGTCCCCAGGGCCCGCATTGGTCGCCCCGGGGACTGTTATCCACGCGAAACAGCCGTCCGTTGCGTATCCCGCGGTGAGCACCATGGACGCCATGACCGATGGCCATACACCCTGTGAACGAAACGTCATGAAATGATCCACGTTACCGGCTGCAACGGGCCTCTCAGGCGGCGTTGCGCCCCTTGGGCCCCGAAAAAGGGACCACAGAAATATATCCGTATATAACCGGCATGTTAATCACATATCCTCCATTTTTAACATCTTTGATTCACCGGGAAAAGTCCGATTTTTCGAACCCCGCGTATGGAAAAAAGGAAGGCCCCGTTCCGGGCAAAGGACCCTTTGGGCCGGCTCCCCTCTGGGGTGGATAAAAAAAACCCGCCCCGGTGACACCATGATCCTGTGGGAGGGGGCTATGGTCGTCAACACCGGGGCGGGCGAGGTCAGAACAATCAAATGTGGTGGGTCTTTTTTCAGCACCCCGTTGCCTTGGGGGGCCAACCGTTTAATACGTTTGACAAACAGGTCGTAAATACCTTTTTTCCGGGTCTCTCTGAAACAAGACCGGCATGTTCCTGAAAAATTTTTTTTCGGATCTTTTTTTAATAAAGCGACCCGCCGAAGGCATAAGCCGACTAATCGGGTGCTAAACCAGGGGGTCACCGGGCACGTTCGTGCCCGGAGCCCCTGCTTATTTCTTTTCCTCCAGCAGAACCTCGGCCATGTGCTTGACGGTGACGTTCATGCCCCGGGCCTTGATGCCGCCTTTGAGCTGGAGCACGCACCCCGGGCAGTCCGTGACCAGGGTGGTTGCCTGGGTGGCTTCCACGTTGTCCAGCTTGTGGGCCAGCATGTTTGTTCGATCATGGGGAAATCCACGGAAAAGGACCCGGAAAAACCGCAGCAGACCTGGCTTTCGTCGCACTCCGTAAAGTTTACCCCGGCTTTTTCAAGAAGGGCCATGGGGGCCTCGGTGACATCCAGGCCCCGCACCAGGTGACAGGGATAGTGGTAGGTCACCTTGCGTCCCAGGTTCATGAAGTCTTCGGCCTTTACTTTGACCACGTCGTTCATAAAGGAGCTGAAGTCGATGAGCTTGTCGGCCATGGCCTGGACATCGGCTGGCACCGCACCCTTGGTTGTCAGGAGCTTGGGAAAGTTCTCCTTGATGTGGGAACCGCAGGAGGCGCACAGGGTCACGATGTAGTCGTAGTTGCCCGCATGAAACGCCTTCACGTTCTGGGCGGCGATCTCCTTGGCCGTGTCCATCTGAGCCATCATCATGGTGGGAAGGCCGCAGCAGGTCTGGTCCATGGGGTAGTCCACGGCGATGTTGTACGCCTCGCAGAGCCTGGCAAAGGCCTTGCCGTGCTCGGGGTAGATGAAATCCCCGGCGCAGCCGCCGAAAAGGGCCACCTTCAGAGCGGGTTTGGTTACCTTGGGTTTCACCTTTTTCCAGTCGTCCCGAAGGGAACGGTCGGCAATGGCCGGAAGGCGCCTGAAGTTGTGCTCTCCCATGAGAAAGGTGGGCAGATGGCGGATGTAAGGCCCTTCGGTGGCCGGGCCCTGGATCTTGGAGGCGGTCTTCAGGGCCGCGTGAAAGAGCCGACGGTTTTTAAGGAGCATGGAGGTCATACGGGTCTTGAAGGGCTTTTTGCCGTCTTCGTCCTGAACCTTGGCGTACACGTTCTTAATAAGGTAGGGCAGATCGATCTTGGACGGGCAGACGCTCTTGCAGGACTGACAGTTGAGGCAGCACTTCACGATCTCCCGGGCTTTTTCCTTGCCGTGGAAAAAAGGCGTGAGGATCAGGCCGATGGCACCGATATACACATGCCCGAAGGTGTGTCCCCCCACCATGCGGTAGATGGGGCAGACGTTGGCGCAGGCCCCGCACCGGATGCATCGGAGGGCCTCGGCAAAGATCGGGTCCTTGGCCAGCTCCAGGCGGCCGTTGTCCAGAAAAACGATGTGCTGGACCTTGCGCCCGGAAGGCCCGGTGGCGCACTCGTTGGTGCCCTTGATCCAGGTGACGTAGGAGGTAAGGGCCTGGCCTGTGGCGTTTCGGGGAAGGATCTTCAGGATCTTCATGGCGGCAGCCATGTCCGGCACCAGCTTGTCAAAGCCCATGAGGGCCACGTGGACCCTGGGCAGGGTGGTGGTGAGGCGGGCGTTGCCTTCGTTGGTCACCAGGCCGATGGCCCCGGTATCTGCGATGGCAAAGTTCCCCCCGGAAACCCCCATGTCCGCGTTGATAAACTTGGGACGCAACTCCTTGCGGGCCACCTTCACCAGACCCTCGATGTCCTCGGGATCCTGCTTTCTGGCGGTAACACCGGAAAAGAGTTCCCCCACCTGGTACCGGGAGAGATGGATGGCGGGCATCACCATGTGGGAGGGGCCTTCGTGGCGCATCTGGATGATCCACTCTCCGAGGTCGGTCTCCACCACCTCGTAGCCGTCCTTTTCCAGGTGGTCGTTAAGGAAGGTCTCTTCGGCGGTCATGGACTTGGACTTGACGATGCTCTTGACGTTGTTCTCTTTGGCGATCTCGGCGATGATCCGGTTGGCCTCGTCGGCATCCCGGGCCACATGGATCACGGTGCCTGCGGCCTCGGCGTTTTTCTTGAAGGCATCAAAAAGCTCGGAGAGATGGGGGATGCCCTCGTCCTTCATGCAGGCCACGTCGTTTCGCAACCCGTCAAGATCGAGCTCGGCAAAGGCGTTGGCACGGGACTGGCGGTAGGCCACGGAAAAGGTGTTGAGGGTCTTGCGCATGAAGTCCTTGTCCAGGGACTCCTTGATCTGCTTTTTAAAGGCTTTATCGGTTTCAGGGGTATGGATCATTTGTCACCTCCGTCCGCAAGGTCTGCCAACAAAATATGAAGTCGTTCAGGCCCGTGCACCCCGATGGTGAGGATCCTCTCGATGTCCGCGGTGCGGCTGGGCCCGGTGATAAAGGCCACGTAGCCCGCGCCCTTTTTGAAATGATCGCTCATGAACCCCTCCAGGGCGTCCATGTCCGGGACCACCTTGTCCGTGGGAAGGACTGCCACATGGGTTTCGCTGAGCATGGTGGCCAGGCGAAGCTCCTCGGAGTCGGAGTTGAGTACCAGGGTGCCGGTGTCGGCGATGCCCCGGTCCGCCCAGGTAAAGGCCGTGTGGATCCCGGTCATGTGGGCCCGCAGGGGGGACTCCAAAAGGACAATCCCCTTTTCGGCGCAGGCAGAGGCCAGGGCCTCACGCGCTTTCCCCTCCATGCCCGGGGCCGCCATGGTGGTGCCGCCCTCCTCCGCCGTCAGATTAACCGCGTAGGTTATCGCCTCATCAAGGGATGCAGCCGGCGCCACAACCGCAGCCACCTTCTCCGCCCCCGCTTTCATGGATTCAAGAATCTCACCCTGACTCACGTTGCCCTCCTTGCTTGTGGATGCCTCGGCCCGGACCGCCCCGCTTATGTGGGGCCCCTGACACGTGCGCCCTCCGTTACCCCGGAGGCCGCCGCCTTAAAACGCCTGGGACCAGGCACCCTTCGTTACCGCCTGAAACGAATCGGGACGTCGTCGTCCCTTCAAACACCCATCGGCGCCTAACGCGCCGAACAGCCTGCTGAACAGCGTTCGTTTCAAAGGCATTGTCCTGATGGCATGGCAACGGCCCGAAGCCCTCTTTCCCCCCGGACCTCTTCCGCGTGTGGAAGCTGGTCACGCGCCTGGGGTTGCCACCATGTCGTCATTGGTACTACCAAAAATTGGTAGTACCAATATGAAGCACACATTACCCCCCTGTCAAGAAAAAATCCAAAACCCACAGGAAATACACCGCCATAACCCGAAAAAGCCACGCCTGATTTGTTTTGATTCCCGGTGCGGATTTTGATAAAACACCAAGTCAGAAGGGGTTCAGCAAAAAGGTACGACCATTTTCAGGCCAAAAAACCCCACACAAAAAATCCGCCTGCGTGATAACGAATGGCGGATCATCGCCCCCGGGCCCTGCAGAGCATCCGGGACGCAAAAAACGGTACGGCTTTTTATCAGACGTTCTCCAAGCAAAGGACCCGACCCCATGAACAGCCATCTGGCCCCTGTCAAACCCAAACGCGTTGCCGACCAGGTCTTTGAACAGATCCGTGACCTCATTTTCCGTGGAGACCTGAAACCGGGGGAGAAGATCATGCCCGAGCGGGAGCTCATGAAAGAGATGGGCGTAAGCCGGAACTCGGTGCGGGAGGCCCTGAACAAGCTCGTGGCCATGGGGCTGGTGGATCAGCGACAAGGCCAGGGCACCTTTGTGCGCGGCCTCGGGTCGGTGCAGGACAACCCCATCATGGACCTCATGGCCTCCCACAACGCCACCATCACCGACCTCCTGGAGGTGCGCATGGGCCTGGAGTGCAACGGCGCGGCCCTGGCAGCGGAAAAGGCGACCCTGGACGACATCCGCACCATGGAGAAAAGCATCGCCACCATGGAGGAAGCCATCGCCGAAGGGCGGGTGGGCACCGACGAGGACGCCCACTTCCACATGGCCATCGCCCACGCCACGAGAAACCCCCTGCAGGTCCACATGATGAAGTACTTCCACGACTTCATCTTCTACGGCATCAACGAAAGCTTAAAGCGCTTCTTCGACATGCCCGACCGCACCGAAGAGATCCTCACCCAGCACCGCCGCATCCTTGAGGCCATCGCACGGCGCGACAGCGGCAACGCCTATGCCGCCATGGCCGAACACATTCTGTACATCAAAGATTTCTTTGAGCATACCCGGGAGGGGAACATGCCGGCGGTGAAATAAAAGCCGAAAAAGCAGGCCTCCGGCGGCGAGGTGTACCACCTCGAAAGCGGGTTGCGAATGCTCCGAGCCCTCGTTCCTCGGGCACGTCACATTCGCTGATGGGCAAAGCCCGTAAAAACAAAAAAGCCGACCTTGATCCACGCACCAGGAACCCGGCACCGATCCTCTTCTTCAATAAGAAGACGGGCCGCCCTTTTCAGGTACGGCCCGTCCATCAACTCAAGGTTATCCAGGACCACGTCCTTGCCATCCTCAAAAATCTCGGTAGCTACGCGAAGTGCGCTGAAAAAAACTCAAAGGCCTTTCGCCTACCCTGCCTGCTCTTTTTGGAACATCAGCTCCACCCCCAGGCAGCCGGTCATAAAGCCGTGTTTTTTGGTGGCGGGGTATTCCCGGCAGATGGCGGGCTTCACATCATGGATGGCGCATTTGGCTTTGCCCCCTCCCATGGTGAGAAAGGGACAGGGGTCCTGGGGCTCGCCTGTGCGGGGGTCGATCCAGATGGTGTAGCCCCCGTCCGCCTTGTCTTTGCCCACCCAGGCCAGGAGATCGTCCCGTCCGGCCTTCTTCCACATGGCAATATCCTCGGCGGTGAGGGCACGGCTGTAGTCCAGGTTGGTGCAGCACTGGCCGCACTGGAGGCATGTAAAGTCGTGGAGTTCAGTGGTTAAGGCCACCCCCTCTTCCCCTTCGGGCCCCCTTGCCTTTCGCACATCCGACCAGAACATGAGGGAAAAGGCCCGGCACAGGGTCTCCTCGGTGAGGGTTGGGCTGTTCAAAAACTCCTGGACCAGGGCGATCATCTCGTACAGGCTCCCCTCCCCCCCGCTCATGACCTCCCGGAAGCGCTCCGGCCACCCCCCGCCGGCCATGGCAGCCATCTCTTCCAGGGTGTCCTCCTGGAGACCGTACTGCTCCAGGTCCAGGCATACGGCATCTTTGGCTTCTTCTGTGGTCAAAAAGATCTCAGCGTCCATCCGGTCCCCCTTTTTCATGAAACCTTCGTCATTTCAGGTATGCAAGTGCTCAGCGGGTGGTGTTGGTCAGGCCGTCTTTTGCGGGCGGCTGCGGGCCCGGTTCCAGGGCACGAGAAGGAAACCGGGTGCGCTCAGGTCGGATGCAAGACACAAAGTTCCGACCCAGAAGGGTAATCGATGAGGAAAATCCGCCAACGCCCGGGGCGTCGACAGTCTGACACCATTGAATCACCGGGCCTGTCGGTTGTCAAATCAATTCACGGGAGAGATCATTGCTCAATCACATGAAATAACTATTGAACCAAACCAGAGATCAACTCAATTTGAGTGCGGGGGTAAAAATTAAGGAGGAAACCGAAAGATTGGGGTGCGGCCTGTCCGAGCCGAAAGCCCTGCCAACGAGGGAGAACGAGAGATTAACCACCCGTTATAACTTTGTTTTTTAGCAACAACTTTGACTGATCTTGAAACGTTTTTCCAGGAAAGATAAGGTAAATATACGCTAAATGAAAAATTGAGATTACCGCCGAGCTTCAACACCATTCATGTAACCTTGGGCAGGGTGAAGGCCCGAAAGGTTAACGTACAACAATGGGAGTTCCGGTGGTATTCGGGGAGGTTTGCTCACTCTCCAAGGGTGGCCCGCTGGCAGGGGCCACCCTTTTTTTGTTGTCACATCCGCTTTCGAGGTGATTTCGTGTTCGTGAATTTGCCTTAGGGCGTCACCTCACCGAGGGCTTCAACACAAGAAAATAGAGGGATCCGGTCTGCTTCATGTGGCCAGCCGTAAGTTCCGCCTCTTCCCCATGGCCGGTGAACAGATCCACCCGCCCCGGGCCTTTGATGGCCCCGCCCGTGTCCTGATTCATCACGAACCTGCCGAAGGACTCCCAGGAGAGCACTTCATCCGTCCTTGTTTCCCCGGGTTTTTCCGTGGTGATAAAGGCGATGCCGCAGGCGGGAAAGGGCCGCTTGTCCGTGGCGATGGAGCGGTTGGGGGTCACGGGCAAGTTGTAGCAGCCCAGGGGCCCCTTGGCCTCTTCCATAAAAAAGACCATGCTGGGGTTGTAGTTGAACACCTCCTGCCTGCGCTCCGGGTTCTCCTCCAGCCACCTGCGGATGGACTGCATGGAGACAGCCTCCCTTTCCAGGAACCCCTGCCGAATCATGTACCTGCCGATACTGCGGTAGGGGTGGCCGTTTTTGGTCTGATAGTGAACCCTGAGTTCCTCCCCGTTGTCCATGGTGATGACCCCCGAACCCTGAATTTCCAGGAAAAACAGATCCACGGGGTCATCCACCCAGGCCAGGGGCTCGGTGCGATCGAGAAGAGCGCTGCCGTTGTCCGCCTCATGACGGGTGTAGTAGGGCACCACCGTTCCCTTTTCCGTCACCCGGCCGATGAGGTGCCGCTTTCCCGACACCTTGACCCCGGGAAACCGGGAGATATCGATGGTCACCAGGTCGTCTGGCCGTGTGAGCACGGGATAGCGGTACCGGTCGGTCTCTTCGGTGTGGCCGAAAAGTGAGGCTTCGTAGTACCCGGTAAAGAGCACCTCCCCTTTTCCGTCCCGTCCCGTGGACCGGTACACACGATAGTTGTCCCGGATAAATCCCGCAACCGCCCCAGGGGAAGGGTCCTCGTGGATGGCGTAGAGAAGGGCCACGGCCGAGCGAATCATCTCCGAGACACTGTAGCGGTCCTCTCCCACAGTAAAGGTACGCGTCTTGGGAATCCTGTTGTAGTAGACCAGGCTCCGAAACAGGGCCTCTTCAAGGCCCTCAAAATCCAGGTCGTCCTCAAAGGAGGGGTACCCCGCCTCCCCCGGAACCACGGGCACCAGCGCAGGAAGCGCCTTGCTCTTCTCTTTGCCCGTGGTGATGCAGCCAAAGCACAGAAAAACCAACGCAGCAGCCACGAGCCACCACCGTGCACCGGTTCGTTTAAAGGCGTCCATCATCCTGCCTCCACCTTTCTGGGCACCGTTTCGACGGGATCCGGTGCTTCAATAACGGCCGTATCCTTCTCCCGCACCCCCAGCTCTTCAAACCGCCGGGCCGAGACAAAGAGGCGCCGCTCAAAGGAGCCTGCCAGCTGGTTGTAGGTGGAGGTCACCTTGCCGATCTCCCCGCCCAGCTTGTTCAAATGGGAAGCAAAGGTAACCACGCGGCTGTAGAGCTCCTTGCCCAGCTCCTGGATCTCGTGAACGCTTTCGGCGGCCTGCTCCTGGCGCCACCCGTAGGCCACGGCCTTGAGCAGGGAGATCAGGGTGGTGGGGGTGGCCAGCACCACCCCTTTTTCAATGCCCTCTTCAATAAGGCCGGGCCGCTTGGCAAGGGCCGCGGAGAAAAAGCTCTCCCCCGGGATAAAGAGGACCACAAATTCCGGTGCGGGCTTGAGACCCCCCCAGTACGCCTTACCCGAAAGAACCTGCACATGGTGATGAAGGGCCCGGGCATGTTCGTCCAGATGTTTCGCCTTTTCCCCTTGGGTGGTGGCCTCCATGGCCCTCAGGTAAGCGGCCAGGGGGACCTTGGAGTCAACCGCAATGCGCCGCCCCCCGGGGAGCTGTACCACCATGTCCGGTCGCATGGCACCGGCCTCGCCCTTCATGCTCACCTGCTCGAAAAAATCGCACCGGTCTACCATGCCGGAGAGTTCGGCCACCCGCTTCAGGGTGATCTCCCCCCAGCGGCCGCGCACGTTGGGCACCTGCAACGCCCCGGAGAGCTTGGTGGTCTCCTTCTGGAGCACGGCATGGGTCCGGGCCAGGGTCTCCACCTGCTCGGTGAGGGCCCCGTACGCCTTTTCCCGCTGCATCTCCATCTGGCGGACCTTCTCGTCGTAGGCTTTCATGGCCTCGGCCACAGGGGCCACGATCTCTTTGACCGCCTCCCCCCGACGGGTAAAATCACGCCGGGCCTCGCCGACCACCGCCTCCAGGGTCTCCTTGGAGAGCTGGGCAAAGGTCTTTGCGTTGTCTGCAGGGCATCGGCGGAGAGGGCCTTGAGCATCTCCTGGCAGGTCGGTTTCCTGGGCGAGCGAGGCCACCTTTCACGCGCGGACTCCCGCTCCTTCACAAGCTCTGCCTCAAGGCGCGCCATGCGGGACCGCAAGGCGATCTCTGTTTCTCCCTTCTGATGAAGGGCCGCGTCCCTCTCTTTGATGCCCTCCTCCAGGGTGAGAAGATTGGTCAGGCGGCCCCGGGCCTCGGCCGCTTCATCAGCCAAGGCAAAAAGGCGTTCCTCCTGGGCATCCCGGCTCTCCAGGGCCTCGTCCAGGGCGCGGGCCGTCCGGCGATGCCGGAGTCCGGCAAGGCCCCAGGCTACGGCCGCACCGGCCACCAGCCCTGCACCAAGGGCGGGATGCATCAGCGTATCCAGCAAGCCACTAAATGCCATCACGCCCCTTCCCGCTGATACACGCCAGACTTTCCGCCGCTCTTGGCCATGAGACGAATCCCCTCAATGGTCATGCCCTTGTCGTAGGCTTTGCACATGTCGTAGATGGTCAGGGCAGCCACAGACACCGCATGGAGGGCCTCCATCTCCACCCCGGTCTCCCCTTTCACCCGCACCTCGGCCTCAATGCGAAAGGCATGGTTCTCCGGCTCAGGGGTAAAATCGACACGGGCCCCGGTGATGAAGAGCGGATGGCACATGGGAATGACCTCGCTGGTCCGCTTGGCCGCCATCACCCCTGCAATGCGCGCGGTCTCAAGGACGTTGCCCTTTTTCACCCGGGTATCCGTGATCCGCTCAAAGGTGTCGCGAGTCATGACAATGCGGCCCTCGGCCACGGCCCGACGGTCCGTGGCCGCCTTGTCCGTGACATCCACCATGCGAACCGCGCCGTCCTCATCAATATGCGTAAATTCTTTCATGAAAAAATCCTTTCTTATAAACCAGGGGATACATCCCCTGGACCCCAGGTTCGGGAATGCTCTTTCGCCTTCGTTCCTCAGGCTCATCACATTCCCTGACGGGCTTCGCCCGTATATGGGGCGGTGAAGGGTATTCAGACGCCCTCGCCTGAATCAATCGCTGCCGTAATGATTCAGCTTATGCCTCCGGCAGCCCTGCAGGGGGCTTCACGTTCCCCCGAGTTTAGGAATTGGCCTTCATAAACAGGTCATTAAAAAATATTGGTATGAATGTCGTTTTAAAGGCGAATGTGATTTGACCCGAGGAACGAGGGCAAAGCGCATCCGCTACCTGCTTTCAAGGTGGCACACCTTGCCGCCGGAGGCTTGCTTTTGCTCCCGACTTTAACCATAGAAAGGCTGTTTATTTGAGCTGAGCAGTGCCCCCCAGCCTATGCCAATCTAGCTTTCGGTAAAATGCTCTGTCTTGGAGGTCACCTCGGCTTTGACGGCGTTTAAGAGCCCTTCAAGGGTGGCCAGCACGTTCTCGCGGATGTCCCCTGCCACCACAATGGCCATGACGTCATCCCCCACGGCCAGTGGCTTCTCCTCTTCAATGGCAATGAGGATCTCCACGATGCCCGCCCGGCTCCGGTACTCGGCCATGAGCTCGTCAAGGCGTGCGTGGTTCACATGGACCGTGAGGCCTGTGACGGGGCGTCCGTCACGGGAGCTTTCCCGAACCACCCCGTTGTGGGCCAGTACCATGCCCGCCTTGCCGAAATCAGGGTGGGCCTTTATCTCTTGAATCATCTCAGCGATATGAATCATTCTTTTTCCTTATGTGTTTAACCTGGTTTGTAAGGACGTGATTACCCCCTGCTTGTCACCGGGTTGGCCGCCGGAGGCAGTGCGGTCAAAGATGCCTCCGGCGGCCCTGCCGGGGGCCAAGCTTTTGAAAAGCTTGACAAACAGACTTTAAAATTGCCCCCCTACCTTGGAGGTAGTCCGGTTAAAGCTGATAATTAACGAGTTCCGATAATGAATCTTAGCCCATCAAGGCTTGTCGTATCGCTCGTACAAACCACCAGCATATGTTTCGGGCGAAGCCCGAGCCGAAGGCCCTTGCGCTTTGGCCCGAGGAACGAGGGACAAAGCGCAAGGGCTATATGCTTTCGAGGTGTTTTCGTTATCGTGGCTTCGCCACCCTCGCCGCTGGAGGCACGCTTTTTCCACTCACTTTTACCATAAGAAGGCTGTTTTTTTCTGCGGCTTTGACCATAAGAAGACAACGTTAACTCTCGCCCTTCCGGGCAAGCATGTCCAGGGCCCATTGGTAGTCTTCGGGGGTGTTGATATTGAAAAAGCTGCGCAGCTCCGGGTCGATGCGCCGGATCTCCTCTTCCGGGACCTTGCGGGTCCTCTTCTTGCGAAAGAGACTCTGGATCTTGTAGCGGCCTTCGGCCAGCCGGTTTTCGGCCAGGGTGAGGTTTTCTCGGGAGTAGGCGGCGCAGAGGGGCTCCATGCCCTTGGAGGTCTCGGGCACCACGATGGTGGCGCCGTCCGTGCGATACGAGAGCACCAGCTCCACCATATCCCGGGAGAGAAAGGGGTTGTCGCAGGGGGCCACAAAGATCCAGGGGGTTTCCGCGTGGAAGAGGGCGGCGTGGATGCCGGCCAGGGAGCAGCGCTCGGGGAAGAGGTCCGAGACGACCTTGACGTCAAAATCAAGAAAGTCCAGGGGGTTGTTGGAGACCACCAGCACCCGGCCGAAGATGTCCTCAAACAGGGAGAGGGTGCGCGCCATGATGCTCTGCCCCCCGATGTCGAGGAGGGCCTTGTTTGTTCCACTCATTCTGGAATTCAACCCACCGGCCAGAATCACGCCGGTACAATCAAAAATCCCCATTGCACTCGTTGCTCCCTCTTTGGTTTCTGAGGGGAGTCTGTCAAAAATAATGCGCAAAATCAAGGCATTTCAAAGAGGTCAAACCAAGGCGTTTACGCCCCATTTCGCCACATTTGACTTGATCAATCACCCATCAATAGGATAAAAATAAGGGGTTGATGCCTGCGGCACCGGCCGCTTGGCATCCCACCTCCATCGGACTGCGAGCCGATGGCATCGTCAACCCTTTGCATGCCCGTATGTGAACTGCCCTTCCACACCCACGCGTGACGATCCCCCGACAAGGTATCGGCGAAATGTTCCTACACAGGCATCCACCCATTGGGAACCCTGCTATGACCACCGCAACCGTTCTTCTCGATGCCACGGACATTAAACGTGCCATCACCCGCATGGCCCACGAAATCATCGAGCACCACCGAGGGGCCCAGGGGCTCGCCCTCATCGGGATCCAGACCCGCGGCGTCTTCATCGCCCGCCGCCTGAAACGCGAAATCGAAGTCATCGAAGGGCTTGAGGCCAACTCTCTTCCCTGCGGTGAGATGGATATCAACCTCTACCGCGACGACTGGACCCGCATCAGCCACCAGCCCATCGTCAAGCCCACGGAGATCCCCTTTGAGGTCAACGATCGGGAGATCCTCCTGGTGGATGACGTTCTTTATACCGGCCGCACCATCCGTGCCGCCATGGACGCCCTCATGGACTTCGGGCGCCCGTCGCGCATCGGCCTGGCCGTCCTGGTGGACCGGGGACACCGGGAGTTTCCCATCCAACCCGACTACACCGGCAAGAAAGTGGACAGTGAATACGAACAGCATGTCGACGTCCTGCTCAGCGAGCACGATGACTCTGACCTGGTAACCCTAAACTGAGAGGTAGCCTATGGGAACCCGAGAGCACAGAAGCCAAAGCAAGAAACAACTGAAAGTAGCCGTCGTCTCCGTCTCTTCCACCCGCACCATGGACACGGACGAGAGCGGCGCGTGGATTGAAAAACTGGCTAAAAAAGAGGGCCATGAGGTGGTGGACCGCCTGGTGGTCATGGACTCTGAAGGGGAGGTGCGAAAGGCCATCCGGGACATCATCCGCGATCACAACGCCGACGGCATCATCGTCACCGGCGGCACCGGCATCACCGCAGGGGACCTTACCTTAGAAGCGGTCCGGCCCATGTTCAGGAAAGAGCTCACCGCCTTCGGCCCCATCTTCGCCCAGCTGAGCTTTGACGAAATCGACTCGGCAGCCATCCTCTCCCGCGCCACCGCGGGCATCGTCTCGGACACCGCGGTCTTTGTCATCCCCGGAAGCCTGGCCGCCTGCAAACTAGCCTGCAAAAACCTCATCTTCCCGGAACTCGGCCACGTCTCCAAACACGCCAGAGGATAAAGGGTCACACATGATGCCTCCGGCGGCAAGGTGAGCCACCTTGAAAGCCTGTTGCCGCCTGGATCTACCTCGTGCGTCCACGGCGTAGCCGGATTCATAAGGGTAAATCACAGCGGTATTTTTCGTAAAATTGGGCCTTAATCATCCTTTGGACCGCGACCTGCAAAGAGCCGATTCCTCAAAGCGCACTCCGCACACCAACATCAAAGCCTTGGGTGGCCCGGACACAGTGCACAGAGTGCACCCTACGGGCTGTCGGCCTTTTGGGGCGATGTCATCAAAAACACCCTGGTGACCAGACGATGACCAGGGTCTTAAATTGTGCTGGTGTGGAGCCGGTCATCCTGTGTCGTCGGGCTACGTCGCGGCAAACGAGGGCTGGGAGCATTCACGACCCCGGGGTGTATCGGACGGCAAGGGTGCGGATGACGCCCAGGCTCACAAGGAGCAGGGCAAATCCGGTGAGGACCTCCCAGGAGGGACCCTTGGCTTCGTCCGGGTAGGACGATCACCTCGCGCACCACAAAGAGAATGGCCGGGTCCATCATGGTGTGGAGCCGGATGCGCCGGGTGCTGAAAAAGTCCACGAACCCCCTGAAGAGCTCCAGCATGACGAGAAAGGAGAGGATCTCGGCCACCACAAAGGTGAACCCCTCTCCGTCCATCATGTGGAGCAGGTGCCTGGCGTCCAGCAGTGTTTTCCCCAGGCCTGCGGCCAGCACCACGATGATATAGACGGTCATGATATTGACCATCACCTCCTGGGTCTTGAAAAAAATCGCTCTGGGGTGAATGGTTTCCAGAATCCGGCCGGTCCGTGCCGGCCCCTCTTGGTCTCTGTTTTTTTGCCACGCCATCTAATTGTTCCATGGGATCAAGGGTGCACCGGGTATGTGTGAAACATGTCAGCATCCTGCAAGAACTCGGCGATCAGCGCTTCCGACACAGGCATTTTCCCCCGAACCTCGCCCCCAAGGGCAAACACATCAACCGCTCACAACGCCCTAACCAAACCCTAACACGCCGACACTATCTTCCTGTGGAACATGTCAAGGCCCACCGCCCCCAAGGTGCGGAAAACATGCCGTTGCCCGACGGCAACGGCTCGCGACATACCATCACCAACCTCCACAGGAGAGATATCATGAAAAAAAGTCTTTGGTTCACCGCCCTTGTTTCCACCGTTTTCCTTGCGGCATCCGTTGCCACGGCATCGGCCGAAAGGCTTGTTCTCAAAGGATCCACCACGGTTCTTCCCATTGCCCAGAAAATCTCCGAGGCGTACATGGCCTCCCACCCTGAGGTGAAAATCTCCCTTTCCGGGGGCGGCTCCGGTAACGGCATCAAGGCGGTCATCGACCAGACCGCAGACATCGGCAACTCCTCCCGCTTCATCAAAGGCAAAGAGGTGAAGCTGGCCACGGGTAAAGGCGTGCTTCCCGTGCCCCACCGCATCGCCCTGGACTGCATCGTCCCGGTGGTTCACCCGGACAACCCGGTAAAGGACCTCTCCCTGGATCAGCTCAAGCAGATCTACCTGGGCAAGATCACCAACTGGAAGCAGGTGGGCGGCTCGGACAAAAAGATCGTGGTGATCTCCCGGGACAGCTCCTCGGGCACCTTTGATGCCTGGAAGAGCCTGGTCATGAAAAAGGAGCGGGTCACCCCCCGCGCTCTGACCCAGCCCTCCAACGGCGGCCTGGTGACCCAGGTGGCCACCACCAAAGGCGCCATCGCCTACATCGCCCTGGGGTACATGAACGAAGAGGTGAAAGCCATTCGGGTAAACGGGGTCATGGGCTCTGCGGAAACCACCCTCAACGGCCGCTACCCCATCAGTCGCCCCCTGTTCATGTTCACCAACGGATGGCCCAAAGGAGAAACCCTTTCGTTCATCAACTTCATCCTCTCCAGAAAAGGCCAGGCCCTGGTGGAAGAGGCCGGAAGCATCTCCCTTTACTAACCAAGACACCTCCCGCTGAGCGGGACCGTGGGTTCACGAAGCCGACTCGCCAGCCCAGCACACGGCGCGTCGGCTGCGTGTTCGCTTTTTTGCCCCAAGCCAAGGACGACCTTTCATGACACACAGCGAGTCTACCGCAGCACCCCACGCCCCGGTGTCCCCCCCGGGCCGGGTTCCACGTGAAACAACCGCCCCGGAGCGGGGAAGCCTCACCGGGCGGCGCACCGCCGTAGGGGAGTGGGTGGCCGAATCTTCCCTTCTGATCATCTCCCTGATCTCCATCCTCATCCTGGGCCTGATCATGCTCTTCCTGATCCTGGAGGGAAGCCCCACCTTCTCCTTTGTCTCGGTGCGGGAGTTCATCGGCGGTGTGCTCTGGTACCCCACGGACGAGCCCCCTGCCTTCGGCATCCTGGCCCTTATCGTGGGCTCCTTTGCCGTGACCCTGCTCTCCTCCCTCATCTCGGTGCCCTCCGGGGTGATGACGGCCATCTACCTCTCGGAGCTGGCCCCGCCCAGGGTGGCGGAGTGGCTCAAACCCGCCATCGAGCTTTTGGCCTCCCTTCCGTCGGTGGTCATCGGTTTTTTCGGTATGGTGGCGGTGGCACCCCTCATGCAGAGCCTCTTTGACATCCCCACGGGACTGAACATGTTCACGGCCTCCATCATGCTGGCCTTCATGTCCATCCCCACCATCTGCACCATCTCCGAAGATGCCTTGCGAAGCGTCCCGGTCACCTACCGGGAAGCCTCCCTGGCCCTGGGCGCCACCCCCTTTGAGACCATCTCCAGGGTCACGGTGCCCGCGGCGCTCTCCGGCATCACCACGGCCATCATCCTGGGCATGTCCCGGGCCATCGGCGAAACCATGGTGGTGCTCATGGTGGCCGGAGGCGCGGCCATGGTGCCCGAATCCCTCTTCGACCCCATCCGCCCCATGCCGGCGAGCATCGCCGCGGAGATGGGGGAGGCACCATTCCGGGGGGACCACTACCACGCGCTCTTTGCAACGGGCATCACCCTGTTCCTCTTCACCATCATTTTTAACGTCCTGGCCATGGCCGTCTCCCGCAAGTATCGGCTCAAGGGGTAATCATGACCTTTTCCATTTCCCAACGCATTCAGTCCGGAAGGCGCGGAACCACCCAGACGCTCTGGTTCACCCTCTTCCGTGTGGCCGCAGCCATCAACGTGTTGGCCCTTTTTTCCGTGATCCTCTTCATCATTACCCGGGGCCTCTCCGCCATCAGCTGGGAGTTCCTCACCCAGATGCCGAGGAACTCCATGACCGAAGGAGGGATCCTTCCCTGCATCGTGGGCACCGCCTCCCTGGCCTTCGGAGCCCTTGCCATCGCCTTTCCCGTGGGGGTGGGAACATCCATCTACCTCAATGAATATGCCGGCCAGGGCAAGATCGTCTCAGTCATCCGGTTTGCCATCGCCAACCTCGCCGGGGTCCCCTCGGTGGTGTTCGGCCTCTTTGGCCTGGCCTTCTTCTGCACGGTACTCAAGATGGGGGTGAGCCTTCTGGCAGGAGCCCTGACCCTGGGGGTCATGAGCCTGCCCGTCATCATCGGGGCCGCGGAAGAGGCCTTAAAAGCCGTGCCCGATACCTACCGGGAAGCCTCCCTGGGGCTCGGGGCCTCCAAGTGGCAGACCATCTGCCGGGTGGTGGTGCCGTCTGCCCTGCCGGGGATCCTCACCGGATCCATCCTGGCCCTGGGCCGGGCCGCGGGCGAAACCGCCCCCATCATGTTCACCGGTGCCGTCTTCTTCACCCCGGACCTGCCCACCTCGATTTTCGACGAGGTCATGGCCCTGCCCTACCACATCTACGTCCTGGCCACGGCAGGCACCCACATCGGAGAAACGCGCCACCTTCAGTACGGCACGGCCCTGGTCCTCATCGCCCTGGTCCTCGGCATGAACCTGTGCGCCATCCTCCTGCGCTCGCGCCTGCGCAAACGGAGCCGCGTATAAGGGCACCTAAAGTTAAATAAGCCTCCGGCGGCGAGGTAGAGTGCAAGGGCCTTCGGCTCGGGCTTCGCTCGACATAAACGCTCATGGTTTCTACGGGCTGGCTCACAAGCGTCGAGGCTACAGGACACGTTCTCGCCGCGTGTTTTTAAGCAGAACCGTTACCGAAAAACGTATCATTCATAAAAAGTGACTTAACATGACCCAACAAAACGAGACCCACGACACCATTATCCACGCCAGGGACCTGAGCCTTTTCTACGGAGACTTCCAGGCCCTCCACGGGATCACCCTGCCCTTTGCCGAACGGCAGGTCACCGCTCTCATCGGCCCTTCGGGGTGTGGAAAGAGCTCTTTTCTCCGGTGCCTGAACCGCATGAACGACCTCACGGCCGGCACCCGCAGCGAGGGGGAAGTGATCTTTGAGGGGAAGAACATCCTGGAGAAAAAAATCGACGTGGTCTCCCTCAGGCGGCACATCGGCATGGTGTTCCAAAAACCCAACCCCTTTCCCAAGAGCATCTACGACAACGTGGCCTACGGCCTCAAGGTAAACGGCATCACCAACAAATCCATGGTGGCCTCCCGGGTGGAGCGAAGCCTGATCCAGGCCGCCCTCTGGGACGAGGTCAAAGACCGGCTCCACAAACCCGCCCTGGGACTCTCCGGGGGGCAGCAGCAGCGCCTCTGCATTGCCCGGGCCCTGGCCGTGGAACCGGAGATCCTGCTCATGGACGAGCCGGCCTCGGCCCTGGATCCCATCGCCACCCAGAAAATCGAAGAGCTCGTCCTGGAGCTCAAGGAGCGCTACACCATCATCATCGTCACCCACAACATGCAGCAGGCGGCCCGGGTCTCCGACACCACCGCCTTCTTCTACATGGGCAAGCTCGTGGAGGTGGGGGACACCAACACCCTCTTCACCAAACCGGTGAAAAAAGAGACCGAAGACTACATCACCGGCCGGTTCGGGTAAGGGAAAAAGCTTGCCTCCGGCGGCGAGGTGAGCCACCTCGAAAGCAGGTTGCGAATGCGCTTTCCCCTTCGTTCCTCAGGGAAAATCACATTCGCCTATGCTTCAAATTAAACCGAATCTGTTTTTTTAGCCTGTTTATCAAACTTTTCAAAAGTTTGGCCCCCGGCAGGGCCGCCGGAGGCCTCATTTTTAAGCATTTATTGATTTTTTACCTTCAAGGAGGCACCCGGTGTACCGGGTGATAGAGAGTAACCATGACCATCCATCTGCAACGGGAACTCGATAAAATCCGGCGTATGCTCCTCTCGTTGGGAGCCCTCACCGAAGACCGCTTCCGGCTGGCCATCCGCGCATTAAACGACATGGACCTGGACCTGGCCCGGGAGATCATTGAAAAAGACGAGGAGATCGACTTAAAGGAGGTCCAGATCGAAGAGGAGTGCCTCAAGGTCCTGGCCCTGCACCAGCCCGTGGCCGGTGATTTGCGATCCCTGGTGGTGGTCATCAAGATCAACAACGACCTGGAGCGCATTGCCGACCAGGCCGTCAACATTGCCGTACGCATCAAAACCCTGGCGTCCAAAAAAAATCCGGGCTTCACCTACGATTACACCGAAATGGCGGACAAATCCGGCCTGATGCTCAAAATGAGCCTGGATGCCTTTGTCCGCCAGGACGACGAGATGGCCGAAAAGGTCCGCTTCATGGATGAAGAGGTTGACGCCATGCGCAACGCGGCTTACGACCGCATCAAAGAGGCCATCTCCCAAACCCCGGACGAAGCCGGGTACCTCATCAACCTCTTTCTTGTCTCCCGGCACCTGGAACGCATTGCCGATCACGCCACCAACATCGCAGAAGAGGTGATCTACATGCGCAAGGGAGAGATTATCCGCCACACAGAAGCCCTGGATTAACCCCGTTGCCGACCGAGCCCCTTAACAAGGGGCTCTTCGGCCCCCCTCAGCATTTCTACGTCCCCGCCCCATGAAATTGTCTTGACTTTTCCGACTTTATAACCAATGTTCTTTAATTAAAACACTCAACCAACACAATAAACATACGCTTCAAAACCTGTCCTGTCTGGTGAAGGACGGGTCCGCCCCTGCACCCTTACAACCCAAACCACCCGACTACGGCCCCATTCCGACGGGCCCATACAGCAGAGAGCCATGGTCAGAATCAACAACCCGCGGGTCGCCCTGTTCCTGACCCTGGTGCTGGTGTCAGCCTTCACTCTCCCCATTACCGGCCTGGTGGGAGAAGCTCCCCTTGCCACCGATGACCCGGTGACGGCGGCAGCCGCCCTGCATGGCCTCGGCCCCATCCCTCACCCTGGCCACGGTTCAGGAGTACCTCGCAGGCCTTCCCCCGCTCTACCCCCTTGCCGCGGCCGCATTGTCCCATGCCACAGCCCCCTTTCTGGAGGGCATGGCTCCCCTTCGCCTGACCTCGGCCCTTTTCAGCCTGGGTACCCTGGTGCTCTTCTTCACCTTTGCCCTGCGTTACGGAAAAAGCAGGTTTGCGCTCCTGGCCACAGCCCTTCTGGCCACCATGCCCGGTTTTGCCTTCGGTGCCGGGTGGATCGGCCGGGACCCGGCCCTGCTTTTTTTCCTGATGGCTTCGGTGACGGCAACCTTTAGAACCTTTGTGGACGATTCACCGCCCTGGATCCTCATGGCGGGAACGGCAACGGCCGGAGCCTTTCTCACCAGCTCATGGGACGGGCTCCTGCTCATCGCCTGTGTCTGGGCCGCGGGCATTGTCTGGTTTATCAGCTCCCGAGGCCCGGAAAGAACCAGCCATGTCAGCCATCTCTTTTTTCACCTGGCCGCCCTTCTGGCCATCCTCGTCCTCACGAGCGGAGGCATGGTTACCCTGGTCATCGGCCATACGGTGGCCCCCATTACACAGGGGTTCTGGCTCCCCGCATCACCCCCCGGCCCGCCTCCGGCACCCACCAAGCTGGCCCTGCAGATCCTTGCCCAGACCTGGCCCTGGACGCCCTTGTTCTTTATCTATGTGGGGCTCGTTACAGCCCGCACCTTACGGAGCGGTACCCTGTCTCCAACCCCCATGTTCATTATCTTCTGGTTCCTTGCCTCCCTTCTCCCCACCATCACCGGTGAGACGGGGCTCAGCCCGGTACTCCCCCCCCTGGCCCTCATGGCAGCCTTTGTCCTGAAGGACGGAATACCCATGTGGGTACGCCCTTTTGCCGCAGCCTGGTCCTGGGCGGTGATTCTGATCCTGTTCATCCTGGCCTTCTCCCCGGGCCTGCGCCTTTTTAGCCTTCGCACCGACCACGCCATCCTGCCGGGGCTCCTCCGGGGTGACCTCGTCTCTCCCTTTGCCGCCGCAGGGCTGGTCCTGGCCGCCGTCACCTGCGTGGTGAAGGCCATCCCCCTCACCCGCACGGGGCGACTCCTCACCGTCACCGCCATCCTCTGGGTAACCCTGGCCAACGGCCCCTTTTCCGCCATGACCGGTCACCGGGCATCGGAGATCCGCCCCCTGATCACCGCCATCCAAACCCACCCACACAAGGGCACCGCAGCGTACGGGGTGGACCGCCGCCTCCGGGCCTCCCTCTGTTTTTACGGGCGGCTTCACCTGCTCAACACCGACAACCTGGATCGCTGCTTTGACATCCTCAAAGGAGGAGACCCCGATTATGACACCCTGCTCATGCAGTCCGATGCCGCGGATCACCTCCCGGAAGCCCTCTCCATGGTCCCGGTGACCATTGTGGAAAAGGTTCCCCTTGAAAAGGGCGGAAGTCTCCTGTTTGTACGGGGACGATAAAGCAGAATCGCAACAAAAAACCCGGAGAGCTGGGCGGTGTGGGTTCGCTCAGCTCTCCGGGTTTGTTTTTCCTGGTCCTTTGGTTTCTCAGCTTGGAACAACCAGGGTAAAGGTGGAACCTTTTTCAGGGGTGCTTTCCACCCTCACCTCTCCGTTGAGCAGGTGCATCACGTGCTTGACGATGGCAAGGCCCAGGCCTGTGCCCCCAAGCTTTCGGCTCCGGGCACTGTCCACCCGGTAAAAGCGCTCAAAGAGCCGGGGAATGTGCTCGGCAGGAATTCCGCACCCCTGGTCCGACACCCGGATCTCCACCCTGTCCTCGGTTCGTGCCACAGCCACGGTGACGGTGCTCCGGGCCGGACTGTACTTGATGGCGTTGTCCAGTAGGTTCACCACAGCACGCTCCAGGAGCATGGGGTCGAAGGTGGCCATCACCCCTTTGGCCCCTGTCACCTCCAGCGTCACATCCTTGGCGTCGGCGCTTCCCGAAAGAAGAAGAAGGCTGGTCTCCAGCACCCCGTCCACCTGAGACGGCGTCAGGGAAAGCTCCCCCTGCTGCTGCTCGATGCGGGAGAGTTCCAGAAGGTCCTCAATGAGGTGGGTCATCCGCTCCACGTTCTTTTCGATAATGGTGTAAAAGCGATCATGGCTCTCGGGAAGCTTCTCTTTTTCCAGCAGGATCGTCTCCACGGCGCCCTTGATGCAGGTCAACGGGGTGCGCATCTCATGGGACGCGTTGGAGGCAAAGTCCCGGCGCATACTTTCCAGCCGACGCATGCGGGTGACGTCGTTAAACACGATGAGGGTTCCCAGGCGCGCCTCCCCCACCCCCTTCAGGGGCGTGCTCCGGCTGTGGAGCAAGGTCTCCCTGTTGTCCCAGAGCTTGATGTACCTTTTCCATGCCTCGGCCTGCCCTGCTGCGTTTTTCGCAAAACCGAGGAAAGCGATGTTGCGGATCGCTTCGGACACCCCGAAGCCCACGGCCTCCCCCGGCACCAGGCCGAAAATCCCATGGGCCGCCGCGTTCATGCTGATGATGGAAAAATCCGCGTCCACGGCCATCACCCCTTCCACCATGCTCGACAAAACGGCCTCCATCTCGTTTCTCTGGCGGGTGGTGGTGCGGATGCGCTCATCCAGCTGATGTGCCATCAGGTTCATGGACTCGGCGAGCCCGCCGATCTCTAAAGAGTCAGGGACGTAAAGCTTGTGGCTGAAGTCCCCTTCGGCAAAAAGGCGCGCACTCCGCTGCATGTCGGAGATGGGGCGGCTGATCTTCCGGGAGACCACGAGACTTATGAATCCGGCCACCAGGGCGGTGGCCAGCCCCCAGAAGATGATGCGTTTCTGAACGGAGCGGACTTCGCCTTCAAGGGCCGTCATGGGAAGCGCCGTACGCACCACCCCCAGCACCACGTTGTCCTGCTCAATGGGAATGGCCACATACATCATGTTGGTGGTCAAGGTGGCACTGAAGCGAATGGACAAGCCCGTCACGCCTTCCAGGGCCTTCACCACCTCCGGGCGGGAACCATGGTTCTCCATGGCGGCCGAATCCTTTGTGGAATCCCCCAGGACCCACCCGTCCCGGTCAATGACCGTCACGCGGCTGCCGGAGCGTTGGGACGACGCCTTGCAGTAAGCGTCGATGTCGGCTAAACGATCCCCGTCCATGAGGGGGCCCACCCGAAGTCCCATGACCCCGGCCAGGGACTCCAGGTCCCGGAGGGTCTGCTGGTGATAAAAGGAGGTCATGGAGGAGATGGCCAGAAGGCTTACCGCCGTAAGGGCCAGGACAAGGATCCCCACATAGGAGGGAAAAAGCTGCCAGAAAAGACGTTTACGCTGCATCATGGATCTATCATTGCCTGTGTATAAGGGGTAAAAAAGAAACCGCGGCCTTGACCGGATGTCAGACCTCTTTGAACCGATAACCGATGCCCCGGACCGTTTCGACATATTGGCTGCAGGGCCCGAGTTTCTTGCGCAAACCGGCCACAATCACGTCCACGCTGCGATCCGTAACCGCATAGTTGTCCCCCCGGATGCCGTCCACGATCTGGGACCGGGTGAAAACCCACCCGGGTCGCCGGGCCAGGAGCAGCAGCAGGGAAAACTCGGAGAAGGTGAGTTCCACCGCCTGGCCCTGCACCTTCACCTGGACCCTGCCGGGACGAATCTCGATCTCCCCCAAGAGGAGCACCTCGTCCATGGTCGCGTCCCTTTCCCCCTTGTCGGTGCGTCTCCTCACCGCCCGGACCCGTGCCAGGAGCTCCCGGGGGCTGAAGGGCTTGGCCACGTAATCATCGGCACCCAGCTCCAGGCCGGTGACGATGTCGGCCTCTTCTCCCTTGGCCGAAAGCATCACAATGGGAATATCCGCGGTGGCAGGGCTCCCTTTGAGGCTGCGGGTCACCTCCAGCCCGTCGATACCGGGCAGCATGAGGTCCAGGACAATGAGATCCACGGTTTCACGCCTGGCGATCTCCACGGCGCGCTCCCCGCTTGCCGTACAGGTCACCTTGTAGCCTTCCCGTTCGAGGTTGTATTTCACCAGGTCCAGAATGTCCTCTTCATCATCCACGACCAGCATATGTGCTTTGGGTTTCATCACGTTCTCCATGGAAAGGGTGGCTTTGACGGCCAACGAGCCCGTCAAGGGTGCTGTAGGTTGTAAACCCGTTGTGTTAGGCTTGTGTTAGGCAGGTGTATGGATCGTGTAATCTCCCCGTTTTCCAAGGGCCCCCATGCCGCCACGGGATAAAAAAAAGGCGAGGTTCCATGGAACCTCGCCTTGTTGTCGTAGCCCCGGCACCCGAAGGCCGGGGCCTTTGATATGGTTACCTATCTTCGGGAAATCCCCTGGGAAAGATGTACCGTGAGATGCGCGCCAGAAATCCGATGCGCCGATCCCCGGGCCGACGCCGAAAGAGCCCTTTCCCCTCGAAAGTGCCCCGTTGACGCCGTTCGTCGCCCCGGCGTCTCCATTTCGGATAGGTATCAAAGTGAAATCGCTTGTTATTCCCGTCTCTCCTCTCCTGGGTTTCTGCCATACGGCCCCCCTTTGCCGTTTCGACGGTACCTCATGCGGGGCCTTTATCGCAGGAGCTGCTCCATCGGCCCATGCGAAACCATCCGAAACGACGCTCACTGGAACGTCTCCGTTCCAAAATACACCGATTCTCCACCCCGCCCACTTCGGCGCTGTGGAGCACCCCATACCCCTGTCGGCGCTCAAACGGTTCACGCCGATCCAGCCCGAAGCGCCGCTCCAACGTCGCAAGGCGGGACATCGCTTCCGGGTCGAGATGAATAATGGTACTCATAGGACCTCCCGGCACAGGGCGTGTCAGGCACGAAACGACTCACGGCACCGGGCTTTGGCCCACGGCCGTGACCGCCCTTTGCAGGCGACGCACCGCCCGCAAGGATTCCGCGCCTATCCAACTGATTCCACTTCAATATACACCCCTTACCCCAAAGGTTCAAGGCGGGTTCACACCCCGCCAGAGCCAACGCATTTGTAACTATTCAGCTCAAAAAAAACAGCCTCCGGCGGCAAGGTGTGCCACCTTGAAAGCAGGTTGCGGATGTGTTTTGCCCCTCGTTCCTCGGGTCAAATCACATCCGCCTTTAAAGTAAAAATTCACTCAAAAAGATTTTTTAAAACCTGTTTGTTAAACCCGCCTTTATAAAATCAGGCAAAAGTTTAGCCCCCGGCAGGGCCGCCGGAGGCATAAGCTGAATAGTTACAAGTATTTAACGATTCAACTTGCCTCCAACAGGGCCATCGGAGGTAAAAACTCAATGCGTTTGCCCTCACCCGGCTGCGCCATCGTAAAAATCAACCAGGGCGGCCACCACCTCGTCCCGCTTCTCGTGGTGGGCCACGTGGCGGCAGTCGCTCACCTTAAGGGCCGTGGCCCCGGCCACCGAGCGGCAGATGGCCTCCACCTGGCCCCAGGTGCCGTACTGGTCGTGTTCCCCCTGGATCACCAGGGTGGGGGCCGTCACCGCGGAGATGGCCTCGGTGATATCCCAGGTTCGATGGGAAGGGGAAAGCCAGGTGTCGGCCCAGCGCCTAAAGGCTTTTTCCGTGTTGTCCCCATGGTGCCGTGCGAGTTTTTCCCGAAAGGTGCCCTCGGCAAAGTAGCTGTCGGCATCGGCAATGCCGTCGATGGTGAGCTCGTCCACATACACATGGCAGGCCTCCACCACAATCCCGGCTGTCCGGTGGGGAAACATGGCCCCGAACAACAGGGCAATGGTGCCGCCGTCGCTGTGGCCGAAAAAGAGGGCCTGGGAAAGGCCCAGGGCATCAAGCACCAACGGGAGCATGGTCTCCGCCTCAAAGGCGGGGTACTGGGAGTTGGCTTCCCACTCTGTCAAAGGGGATGATTTGCCGTATCCCCAACGATCCCATGCCCAGACCGTCCGGCCCGTGGCCCGGCTGAGGACCTCGGGAAAGTCGTGCCACATGCCCACACACCCCAGCCCTTCATGCAGCAGCACGATGGGCACGGCACCGGGGCTGTCCCCTTTCACACACACGGTGTAAAGGGTCTGGCCCAGAACAGAAAGCGTCTGCTCCTCACGCATGGGCCTCTCCTTTTACGGAGGCGGCAAGGGCCACCAGGGCCATGGTTACGGCAGGGACCATGTAATCGGCACGGGTCACGGCCCCGTTTGAGAGAAGGCCGATGATCCCTTCGGCATAGCCGATACGCCGGCTCTCTGAGAGCCCGGCCCGGTGCACGGCCTCGTCCAGCTCGCAGCCCCCGTCCACAACCATCCGACACACCTCGCCGGGGAGCTCAAAGGCCGGCCCCACGCCCCGGTGAAACCGCTGGCCGTCATAGATCACGCAGGCGGTGAGGTTCATGTATCCGGTCTCGGTTCCGGCAACGGGTACCAGGCCCGACTCCAGTCCCACGCCGAAGCCGGAGCCGCCGTAGGCCCCCTGGGCTCTGTTGTCGGCCCCGCTGAGGGTCTCCTCATAGCCCACCGGCTGGTCCGACACCCCGGAGGGAGAGGCCACCGACACAAACGAAAGGTTGTTGAATCTGTTAAAGCCTTGAAAAGCCCTTTTTACCGCATCAAGCTTGTTGGGGTTGGCCGATCCCACGGCCACCCGAACACTGTCCTCTGACATCACGCACAATCCTTTTCCATAAACCCGATGATATCCAGCACCGTCTGGTTCACGGGCACCGGCACCCCGTGTTTTTCCCCTAAGCGCACCACCTCGCCGGTGAGGGCGTCGATCTCGGTCTTCTTGCCCGCCTTGAGGTCCTGGAGGGTCGACGAGACGTGGGTGGCTGCCGTGGGAAGAAGGTCGCCGGTGAGTACCTGAAAATACTCCTCCGGGGTCTCCCACCAGGTACGGTAGCCGGCCGCTGCCATCACCGCAAAAATCTCGTTGACCACGGACCGCATCAGGCGCAGCCCTTCGGGGTGGTCGGAGAGCTTGCCGTAGGGCACACCGAAGATGGCCCCCAGAGAGTTCAGGGAACCGTTAAAAAGCATCTTGGCCCAGAGGTCTCCTCAGCCAAGATCAAGCCTGGCTGACCTGCTGGCCGCCTCTACGACCGCCACCAGCTCCCCGTCCATGGACCTCTCCAGATGCCCCATGGAGATGGGGGCCACATGGACCGTAATGTGGCTGGTGTTGGGTGCCGGCCGGGAAAACCCGGTGATGACCCGGGCATTGTAAACCCGGTCGGGATCCACCCAGCGGGAAACCCGCTCCCGGTTGCCCCAGCCGTTCTGGCAGAGCACCACGCAGGTGGCTGGCCCCAAAAGCCCGGGAACCGCTGAAAGGGCCTTTCCCGCCTCCCCCGTGGCGCTGGACTTGGTGCAGACAAGCACATAATCATAGGGCCCGCTTGCCGAAAAATCATCCGGGGACACCCCGGCCCGCACGTTGCGAAACACCGCCTGCCCCAACAGCCCCGTGCGCTTGAGCCCCTCTAGGCAATGACGTCAGCGCCCTCTTTCCGGGTCACAATATCCGGGGTCACCCCCGCCTCAGCAAGGCACGACGCCAGTCCCAATCCCACGGCACCGCCCCCAAACACCAGTACTTTCATATTATGAATATCCTTTCGCTGCCTCCGGCGGGTCGCTTTTTGAAAAAAGCTCCGCAAAAACGTTCCGGTTGCATCGCCTTCTGCCGCTCAGCCCCAGTGGGGCTGAGCGGCAGAAGGCGATGCCTGTTCGTTAATTTTATATAGTCGAATAGGTACGATCTTCCAAAAGGTCCAAGCAATTCACAAAAACCAGTTTGTCAAACGTTTTAAACGTTTGGCCCCCGGCAGGGCCGCCGGAGGCTTTTTTTCTTCCCGTACGCTTTACACCTGGCGCAGTTTGAGCCAGAGGATCACCGCTTTTTCCTCCCCTTTGTTTTTCCAGCGGGAGGGGGTGCGTTCCACCAGGTGGATGAGGGAGCCTTCCACGGCTTCGAGGTCGCGGCTGCCGCTCTGGAAGAGGACGCTGCCCTTGATGACGTAGCCCACCTCTTCGCACTTCTCGTCGAAGAAGTGCTGTTTGATGACCCGGCCCGGCTCGATCTCCAGGAGCCACACCTCAAAGCCCGTGTCGCCGCCCGAGGGGATCACCTGGCGCACGGATCCGCCTTTTCCTGTGATGCCCGGGATGTTGATGTCCTGCCACTGGGAGGGCTCGTAGACCGGGGTGGCCTCTTCGGCGGAGTTGTCCGAGAAGAAGGAGCCTGTTTCCACGGCAAGGAGCTCTGCCATGCGGAAGAGGGCGGGAAGGGAGGGGTAGATCTGGCCGTTTTCAATCTGGCTGATGGTGCTGGGGGTGACCCCCACCTGCTTGGCCAGACCGGTCTGGGAGAGGCCGGCGGAGGTGCGGAAGTGCTTGAGGCGGCTCCCGATGTCGATGCGGCCCCAGCCCTTCTGGTCCCCGGAGCCGAACACCACCTCCCCGTCCCGCACCCAGTAGCCCTGGGGCTTGTTCAAGGGGCCGTGTTCCCGGCCTTCGGCTTTGATGAGGTTGAAGAAGAATTTGCCTCGTTTGACGGAGAGCTCAATTGGATTGACCTGGGCGATCTGGGCGATACCCGCCTTGAGCCGGTCGCTGTGGGCCCGATGCTCGATGAGCCAGTACGCAATGGTGCTCAGTTCATAAAGCTTGGGGCAGGTGCGGGTGTAGAACTTCAGAATCCGCTCCTCATCGCCCCAGAGGTCCTGCATGCCGGTGATGGACTCAAAGATAAACCGGGTGTCCAGGCCGTGGTCCGCCAGATTGCTTTCCAGGGCGTCGGAGAGGGCCGAAGGATCCGAGGGGTTCTCCACCAGGATCACGTTGGCGTTTCGTTCCCGCGAGCTGTAGTACTTGAGGAACAGCTCACTGCCCCCGCCTTTGCCGTGGGTGAAACAGTCCAGGATGGTGAGCCCGGGGGCGTCGGCCAGGGGTCCCAGCTTTTTCACGAGGTTGTTGGGAGACCGGTCGAAACTGACATAGATCACCGGCTTGTCTTCCCGTGCGGATGCTTCCATGAGTTTCAGGCAGTAGTCGGAAGCCAGGCTCCCGGAATCATCATGCCAGATGACGTTGTCTCCCACCCGAAGTCCGTCAAGTATCTCGTCCACTTTCCCGATGCCGGTTCCCGCTTTTTGGTGCATTCTTACGTCCTCAAAATGGTTGTGAGCCCTAAAATTAAAGATCCCGTTCATGGTTCGCCACGCATGCGGCCGGAAGCGTCCCCTCCTAACGCCCGCGCCGGTAACACGCGTCTCCCCATAATAACAAAGCCCGGAAGAGGATGCGAGGCACACTCTTCCGGGCTTATATATAGCACTGATCAGGGATGAAATCCCCTATAACCTCTTATCGGTTAGCCGATGAATGCGTCTTCGGGCATCTCCATGATGGAGCCGGTGAGGCCTTTGACAGAGTCCATCTTGCCGAGGCCGATGGGCAGCATGTGCTCGATGAAGAACTTGGCGGTAACCACCTGACCTTCGTAGAAGGCTTTGTCCTTCTTCTTGGCTTTTTCGATCTTGGGCTGAGCAACGGCAGCTCTCCAGAGGTGCATCCAAGCCATGATCAGGTCACCGCAGCACTCCTGGAAGAGGGTAGCGGAACCGAAGGCGTCGAGGAGCTTCTCGCTCATGGCGGCGCCACCGATGGCCATGGCGCACTCACCCACTTTGTTCAGGGCGGCTTCAACCTTGGCAGCCAGGTCTTCGAGACCGGCTTCCTTGGCCAGGGCGATGGCAGCCTGGATCTCACCCATCAGGTCCATCATGGGCTTGCCTTTCTTCATGCCGAGCTTACGGCCGAGGAGGTCCATGGCCTGGATCCCGTTGGTGCCTTCGTAGATGGAGGTAATCTTGCAGTCACGAAGGAGCTGGGCCTGGGGATACTCTTCGATGAAGCCGTAGCCGCCGTAGATCTGGATACCCAGGGAGCAGACTTCGAAGCCCTTGTCGGTGCCGTAGCTCTTGGCAACGGGGGTCACGATCTCGATGAGGCCGTTGTACTTGTCACGAACTGCTTCGTCTTCGGCGGTGGAGACCATGTCGAAGCAGAAGCCCATGTAGTAGAGCAGGGAACGCATGCCTTCCACGTAGGACTTCATGATGAGCAGGTTGCGACGTACGTCGGGGTGCTGGATGATGGGCACACCCTTGGGCTCGGCGTCGAGCATGGAGAGCAGGTTGGGGCTCTGGATACGCTCTTTGGCGTAGTTCACGGCGTTCATGTAAGAGGTGGTGGCAAAACCGTGACCCTGGAGAGCAACGCCCTGACGGGCTTCGTTCATCATGAGGAACATGGCCTTCATGCCCTTGTTCTTCTCACCGATGAGGGTACCGCGGCACTTGCCCTTGCCGCCGAAAGCGATGGAGCAGGTGGCGTTGCCGTGGATGCCCATCTTGTGCTCAACACCGGTAACGACAACGTCGTTGTCTTCGCCGAAGCTGCCGTCGTCGTTGACCCAGAGCTTGGGCACGATGAACAGGGAGATACCGCGGGTCCCTGCGGGGGAGCCTTCGATACGGGCGAGAACCGGGTGGATCACGTTGGGAACCATGTCGGAGTCGCCGCCGGAGATGAAGATCTTGTTGCCCACGATGTTGTAGGTGCCGTCGTCGTTGGGGGTGGCCACGGACTCAAGGGCGCCCACGTCGCTGCCTGCGTTGGCTTCGGTGAGACACATGGTGCCGCCCCACTCGCCGGAGTAGAGCTTCTTGAGGTAGAGCTCCTTCTGCTTGTCGGAACCGAGGCTGGCGATGATGTTGCCGCAGCCGTGGGTGAGGCCGGGGTACATAAGGAAAGCGCAGTTGGCGCCGGTGAAAAGCTCACCGCAAGCCAGGGAAACAGAGTGGGGAAGGCCCTGGCCGCCTACTTCCGGGGCATCGGCCATGGCAACCCACTCGTTCTCGCAGAAGAGCTTGTAGGGCTTGTGGAATGAAGGGGGTACCTTCACCTGGCCGTTTTCCAGCTTGACGCCCTCTTCGTCACCGGTCTTCTGGGTGGGAAGAATTTCATTGACGGCGAACTTCCTGGCTTCGGACAGAACCATGTCGATGGTTTTCTTGTTGAAATCACCGTACTTCTCGGTCTCTGAAAACTGAGCAACGTTCAGCATTTCGTGAAGAACGTAATCCTGGTCCCTGCGGTCTGCAATCTGTTGTGCCATAACAAAATCTCTCCTTATATTAAGACATTTTAAGATTATTTAAGGCATATTAAGGGCCTTGTCAGCTCTGAAATCTAATGAATTCCCTTCCAATACAGCACTTTCGACCAAATCATTATTACTCAAAGCAGAACTATGTTTATGGTTTTACACAAAAAACCATTTTCTCGTCTGCCTTGTGCGGCAACGCCCTGCACAGGCCTGAAATAAGCCAATTGTCAGCGTTAACGCGGTATTATTCCAGATTTTTACCTGTCGGTCAATAACTATCCCGACCTCTCCCTCACTTGGAGACACAAAAGCCGTTGGTGAGAAGCTCAAAGGCACGATTCAACCAGGCTTCGATGTCATACGTCTCCCTGCTCCCGGAGACCCAGGGCCAGATGGCAGAAAAGATCACCCCGTAGAACAGGGCCGAGAGGTCTTCGGCGGGGTAGGGCCTGAACTCCCCTTTTTCAACCCCCTCCTGAAAAATCTCGGTGTAGGTCTCCACCATCTTGTCGTTGAGGCGATTGATGTCGGCGTTGAGCTCTGGGGAGAGGATCATGTCGACGCTGCTCCGCAGGGAGATATACACCCGCACAAAGGCCTGGTTGTTCCTCAGAAACCGGGCATTGGCCTGGAGACATGCGTACGCTCTGTCCCTGGGGGCCAGATCCTTTCGCGAAGCAGCCTCGGCAATGAGGCGCCCAAGGCGGATGCCCCGGTCCATCACCATGTCATGGAAAATCTGCTCTTTTCCACTGAAGTACTTGTAGATGGTGCCCAAAGGGTATTCGGACTTCTGACTGATCTGAGCCATGGTGGTCCCGTAGTACCCCCTCTCCGCAAAAACGGAAAGTGCTGCTTCCAGAATCTCTTCCCGACGCCGTTTGTACTCCCGTTCCTTTCTACTCAGTCCCGAATCCGCCACGCCCCCTCCCAGTTAGTGAAGTAAATTTTATTATTATTTTGACTTATAATTCTGTCAAGTTGTTTCTCTACGAACCATCGGAAAACCGCGGAGGGCGGGCTGTTCCGGCACCCTCCCCCTGTCGCTGAAATCTACCTGATCTGGTATCAGGGGTGCGTATGTTACCCAATACCTTGGGGAATCGCCCGCCCTGCCCCGACTCACTTCGGGGTGATCTCCTCCTTGAGCAGGCAACACGCCACGCGCCACTCCGGGGTCCCATTTTCTTTGTATACAATGTTTCCGGGCTGGATGATCCGGTTCATGACGCACCCCTCGGCAATGGAGAGATCAAAGAGATCGGTCTCGTTGATGCGGGGGGCGTCCTTAAGCTTTCCGTCTTCGATGACCATGGAGTGAACGGGAAAATCTTCGCACAGGGGGCAGCGGTAGACCCTGCCGTTGGGAAAGAGAAAGAGGTTGTCGGCCACATGCCCAGCGCACTCAAACGCCTCGTCCTCCTCCAGGAACACCTTGGGCCAGGTGACCTTGATTCCCCTTCGGGCCACCTCTTCGGCAACCTTGGGGACCACCTCCATCCAGTTGTCCCGGGTGACGCGCATAAGGCCTTCCTCTTCGGCCTCTTCCCGGGCTGAGTTGCCTCGGATTCCCAGCACCTGGATAAAAAAGTGATTCACCCCGAGTTCTTCCAGGAGGTCGGGCATCTGATCGAGTTCGTGGAGGTTGGCCCCGCTCACCGTGTAGATCAGGCTGGTGGAAAAGCCCTTGGCCACCCCTTTTCGAATGCCCGCCATGCAGGTCTCCCAGGAGCCCTTGCCCCGAATGGGGTCATTGGTGGCGGCGGTGGCGCCGTCCAGGCTGAAGGAGAGGGCGTCTACCTCGGCCGGTGTCACCTTGTCGAGGATGTCGTGAAAGAGGTAGCCGTTGGTATCGATGGTGATGGAGGCGTAGCCCAAAGCCCTAGCTTTTTTCACGGCCCGGGCAAGGTCGGGATGCATGGTGGGCTCCCCGCCGAGGAAGATGATATTGGCCTCCTTGGAGCGCGTGGCAAACAGGGCCAGCCACTCTTCGATGGTCTCAATGGGCAGGGTCTGGGTTCCGTGCTGGGTGGGGTTGATATAACAGTGGCGGCAGGAGAGGTTGCAGGCCGTCAGGATATGGAAAAAGACGTTGGTGGCGTCTTTGGTAAAGGATACGGTCTTTCTCATTGTTTGTCCTTCTCATCCGGACCTTCAGGCAGGGGAAAAGACTCCCCACGGCAATCTGCCGATCCGAACACGGACAAAAAACGCGGCACAGGAAGAAATGGGGTTGTGACTCCCTGGTATTTCCCGGAGCTGTCTCAGTCGGCCATCATTGCTGGGAGCCTTCGATGTGGCGCCTGATGATGACGTTCATTTTCTCTTCTCTGATGCGCTGAAGATCCTGTTTGGTCTTGATCAATTCCTCGTTGGTTGCCCGAAGGCGAATGGACATGTACTCGGCAAAGATGCGGTAGAGGAGCAACAGGAAATCGAGGCGTTCGTCGTGATCGGACCCGTCCCCTTCCAGCTTCTCCCCGGCCATGGTGTTAACGGCGATGCAGGTGGTTCGTCCCACGGCCGTCACCGTGGCGGATCGCTTCAGGGAGTCGATGATGCGCATCTCCCCGAACAGCTCCCCGATGTTGGTCAACCGGGTAATCTCCACATCCTCTTTGGATACACGGACAGAACCGGCCAGTAAAAAATAGAGCCAGGGATCCCGATCCCCTTCTTTGATGATCTTCTCACCGTCCTCGTACTCACGGATTTTACTCAGCTTCAGGAGTTTACCGAGGTAACGGGTTTCGAAATTCTTCAAAGCCGGAATGCTCATGAGTTTCTGGATATTCTGGATATTATCCTTGAGATATCGCGTCTCAATCATGAAGCCTCCTGCCTCCTTTCCATAGAGAAATCCACAGCGGTCCCGTCGGCACATCCGACACAGACTTCAAATTAATCCCTGTTTGCAGATTATTCAATAAAAATTGTCACTATTCAGCTCAAACACGTCTCCGGGGGCCAAACTTTTAAAACATTTGACAAACAGGTCGTTGGTGAGCCCTTCCGGGCTTCACCGAAATAAATTCGACCGGTTCCTGAAAAAATGGTGTGCGGCCTGCCGTGAGCTAGCCAAATACGGGGGACAGGCGAAGAGCCTTCCGGGCCATTATTGCCCGGGTCAATGATGGGGAGTGTGAAAGGCGCGGCAACGCCGCGCCTTTCAATGGGCGGGATTAGCTATGGTAGTCCTGGAGCGGTTTCACCGCGCAACTCTCCTCTTTCAAGCGGGCAATGGCGCGGGCAACGGCCATGGCACCGGTGAGGGTCGTGGCAAAGGGCACCTTGAACTTCAAGGCGGCCCTGCGGATCTTGTACCCGTCATGGGTGGTCTCGCTTGTGCCGGACGGGGTGTTGATCACCAGCTGAATCTCGTTGTTCTTGATGGCGTCCACCACGTGGGGGCGTCCCACCGAGACCTTGTTCACCAGCACGTTGGCCACCCCGTTCTTGGTGAGGAAGTCCGAGGTGCCGCTGGTGGCCATGATGGTAAAGCCAAGGGCCTTGAACAGAGAGGCCGTGGGCAGCATCT
Source organism: Desulfoluna sp. CYM3A (assembly GCF_056829965.1). Classification (NCBI taxonomy): domain Bacteria; kingdom Pseudomonadati; phylum Thermodesulfobacteriota; class Desulfobacteria; order Desulfobacterales; family Desulfolunaceae; genus Desulfoluna; species Desulfoluna sp. CYM3A. Next base: position 5,477,211 of record NZ_CP186556.1, on the reverse strand, counting down.
GGCCCTTGTCCCCCTCCTTGACGCTGATAAAGACGGTGCCCTCGGTGGGCAGGTCGTCTCCGGCAGCGATCTGGGCCTTGGCGTAGGCAATACCGAAGTCATCGCCGATGCCCATAACCTCGCCCGTGGACTTCATCTCGGGACCCAGCAGGGTGTCCACATGGGGGAACCGGTCAAAGGGCATCACCGCTTCTTTCACCGAGATGTGGCTGGGGACGAACTCCTTCTCCAGCCCGACCTCCGCAAGGGTCTTGCCCAGCATCACCTTGGTGGCCAGCTTGGCAAAGGGGATGCCCGTGGCCTTGCTCACAAAGGGAACGGTACGGGACGCCCTGGGGTTGACCTCGATGATGTAGAGGCGGTTGTCCTTGATGGCATACTGAACGTTCATCAGGCCCACCACGCCGAGCTCCTTGGCCATGGCGCGGGTGGCTTCGTGGATCTCGTTGAGCAGACGGTTGGGAATGCTCATGGGCGGGAGCACACAGGCCGAGTCGCCGGAGTGGATCCCCGCCTCTTCGATGTGCTGCATAACCCCTGCGATGATGGTTTTCTCTCCGTCGGAGATGGCGTCCACATCAAGCTCCACCGCATCTTCCAGGAACTTGTCGATGAGCACGGGGTGGCCCGGTGAGGCCTCCATGGCTTCGCGGATAAACCCTTCCAGATCCTCTTCGGAGTAGACCACACGCATGGCCCGGCCGCCCAGAACGTAAGAAGGACGCACCATGACGGGGTAGCCGATGCGGCGTGCCTCCACCAGGGATTCCTCGTAGTTCATGGCGATGCCGCTCTCGGGCTGGGTGAGTTTCAGCTTCTTGAGCATGGCCTGGAACTCGTCGCGGTCTTCGGCGCGGTGGATGCTCTCGGGCTGGGTGCCGATGATGGGCACCCCGGCGGCCTTGAGGCCCAGGGCCAGGTTCAGGGGAGTCTGTCCCCCGAACTGCACGATGACCCCGTAGGGGTTCTCCTTTTCCACGATGTGCAGGACATCCTCTTTGGTGAGGGGCTCGAAGTAGAGCTTGTCCGAGGTGTCGTAGTCCGTGCTCACGGTCTCGGGGTTGGAGTTGACCATGATGGACTCCACCCCCTCTTCGCGCAGGGCAAAGGAGGCGTGAACGCAGCAGTAGTCAAACTCGATGCCCTGGCCGATGCGGTTGGGTCCGCCCCCTAAGATCATCACCTTCTTATTATCTGTGACCCTTGCCTCGCACTCCTCTTCATAGGTGGAGTAGTAGTAAGGGGTCGAAGCCTCGAACTCGGCGGCACAGGTGTCCACCAGCTTGTAGACGGGTCGGATGCCCAGGGCGTAGCGCTGAGCACGAACCCAGTCTTCGTCCGTACCGTTGAGCACACCGATCTGCACATCGGAGAAGCCGTTGCGCTTGGCGCGTTTGAGAAGGTCGGCGTCCATCTTCTTTCCGGCCTCGCGGATCACGTCTTCCATGTCGCTGATGCGCTTGATCTGGTGGAGGAACCAGGGGTCCACCTTGGTCATGGCGTGGATCGCCTCCAGGGAGATCCCCGCCTTCATGGCCTGGCGCAGGTAGAAGAGGCGCTTGGAGTTGGGGGTCACCAGGTGGTGCTCGATGTCGGTCTTGGAGAGCTCCTCCACCTCGCGACCGTCGCTGCCCAGGCCGAAGCGTCCGATCTCCAGGGAGCGGATCGCCTTCTGGAGTGACTCGGTGAAGGTACGGCCGATGCTCATGGTCTCGCCCACGGACTTCATGGCCGTGGTGAGGTAGTCCTCGGTCTCGGGAAACTTCTCGAAGGTCCAGCGGGGCACCTTCATGACCACGTAGTCGATGCTGGGCTCAAAGGAGGCCAGGAGCTGCTCGTGACGTCGGGGCTCTTCCAGTCGTCCAGGGTGGGAAGCAGCACAACAGCCAGTTTGGCGGCAATCTTGGCAATGGGCTCGCCTTGGAGGCCAGGGCCGAGCTTCGGGAGACCCTGGGGTTCATCTCCACCACGATGATCTCGCCGTCTGCCGGGTTCACGGCAAACTGAACGTTGGAGCCGCCGGTGTCCACCCCGATCTCGCGCAGGATGGCGATGGAGGCGTCACGCAGCTTCTGGTACTCCTTGTCCGACAGGGTCTGGGCCGGGGCAACAGTGATGGAGTCCCCGGTGTGGACCCCCATGGCGTCCAGGTTTTCGATGGAGCAGATGATCACGACGTTGTCCGCCTTGTCCCTGACCACCTCCAGCTCGTACTCTTTCCAGCCGAGGACGGACTGCTCCAGCATCACCTGGGTGTTGAGGCTTGCCTCAAGACCTGCCTTGCAGAAGGCCTCCAGCTCCTCGGGGTTGTAGGCCACGCCCCCGCCGGTGCCGCCCAGGGTAAAGCTGGGCCGGACGATGATGGGAAAGCCGATCTCATCGGCAACCTGCCTCACCTCGTCCATGGTGGTGGCAAACCCGCTTCGGGGAATGTTCAGGCCGATCTTGTTCATGGCGTTGCGGAAGAGCTCGCGGTCCTCGGCCTTCTTGATGGTGGCCACGTCCGCGCCGATCATCTCCACACCAAACTTATCCAGAACGCCCATCTCGGCCACGCCGATGGCGGTGTTGAGGCCGGTCTGCCCCCCCAGGGTGGGAAGGATGGCGTCGGGCCGCTCCTTTTCGATGATCTTGGCCAGGGTCTCCGGGGTCACCGGCTCAATGTAGGTGCGATCGGTCATGATGGTGGCAGGGTTGGAGTTCACCAGAACCACCTCGTACCCCTCTTCCCGCAGCGCCTTGCACGCCTGGGTCCCGGAGTAATCAAATTCACACGCCTGGCTGATGATGATGGGCCCGGCGCCTACGATCAATATCTTATTTATGTCGGTGCGTTTTGGCATGATCCCTTGCCTCTACTAATCTATCGGTTATGGTTGCCTCCGGCGAGCCTGCCGGGGGCCAAACGTTTGCCCAATGTATATGAGCTGGGTTTGACAAACAGGTTATAAACACGTGAGGTGCCTTCGTCTTCCTGACCTGCACAGGTTTAAACATGACCGGAAGCATTTTGACCTCATTCAAGTCACCTCAGCCTCACCACGGGCGAAGCCCGTCAGCGAATGTGATCGACCTGAGAAACGAAGGTCGGGAGCATTCGCGAACCTGGGGTCCAGGGGATCATCCCCTGGCCGCCGGAGGCAAACTTTCGGGCATAAAAAAACAGGGCAACAAGTGCCCTGTTCTTAAACAGTGAAACGTTCCATCATGGAAACAAACTCATCAAACAAGTACTGGGCATCGTTGGGCCCCGGAGACGCCTCCGGATGGTACTGCACACTGAGCACGGGGTGAACCTTGTGTCTCAAGCCTTCCACGGTGCGGTCGTTGAGGTTCACATGGGACACTTCCACGTCGGCTGCGGACAGGCTGTCCATGTCGGCTGCAAATCCGTGGTTCTGGCTGGTGATCTCCACCTTGGATGTTTCGGTGTTCTGCACGGGCTGGTTGCCGCCGCGGTGGCCGAACTTCAGCTTGTAAGTCTTTCCGCCCAGGGCCAGGCTCATGATCTGGTGGCCGAGGCAGATGCCGAAAATGGGGCGGAACCCGATGAGGGCCTTCACCGTCTCCACGGCGTAGGTCACGGGCTCGGGGTCGCCGGGGCCGTTGGAGAGAAAGATCCCGTCGGGGTTCATGGCCTTGACGGTCTCGGCGGTGGTGTTGGCGGGCACCACGATCACCTCACAACCTGCGGCTTCCAGAAGGCGGATGATGTTGAACTTGATGCCGAAGTCAAAGGCCACCACCGCTTTTTTCTCGCCTCGGGCGGTAAAGAGACCCTCTGCCAGCTCTTCCTGAATGAAGACCGGGGTGTCGTTGACCAGGCGGTAGGGCTTGTCCGTGGAGACGCCGCTGGCCAGGTCACACCCTTCCATGGAGGGCAGTGCCTTGGCTTTTTCCACAAGGGCCTCGGGGTTGGCCACATCCGTTGAGATGATGCCGCGCTTGGCGCCGTGGGTTCGGAGGTGCAGGGTCAGCGCCCGGGTATCGAGTTCATCGATGCCCACGACATTGGCTGCCTTGAGGTAGTCAGCCAGGCTCATGTCGGCCCGCCAGTTGCTGTAATCGTCCTGATACTCACGGACGATGAGGGCGGAGGCCTGGATCCGGGAGGACTCCACGTCCTCACGGCTTACGCCGTAGTTTCCAATGAGGGGATAGGTCATAGTGACCATCTGTCCACGGTAGGAGGGGTCGGTGAGAATTTCCTGATACCCCGTCATGCTGGTGTTGAAGACAACCTCTCCACCCACCTCGCCGGGACCTGTAAAGCTGCGGCACGAAAAAATTCGTCCGTCTTCGAGGGCAAGCAGTGCTTTCATGAAAGGTGATTCCTTATTTGACAAACGATGCGGGACACCAAAAGGGCGGCCCTGCATGGCCCGTCCATAATGCATGAATCATGGTGAGACGGATCACGTGGATCCATCGTCATTACGGCTCTTTGAAGGGGTGTTTTCCTTTACCGGAGTCCGCGCGCAACTATCCCGCTTCTTACGCAGGCGGTAAAAAGCGGGATAGCAATAAACCAAATGGAAACTGTCAGCTGTTGTGTCGGTGAAGATAAAAGGGCGATCCCCTCACCTTGAAACCGATGTAAAACCGGTTTTACCCCATGGGGGTGTTGGTGATCAGGGTCCAGATCCCGCACGGGCAGGCATCGGCGCAAAATCCGCAGCCAATGCAGCGATCCGTCTTCACCACATACTCAAAAGGCGAGCTCGGATTCCCCGTCTCGCGTCTTTCAATCGCCTCTTTGGGGCACAAGGTAACACAGATACCACAGTCTCTGCAACTCCCACATGACGAACATTCGGTTCCGCAGGTCTGGAGATCCTCAAAGACGGAGAGCCTGGGGTCGAAATAGGCCAGGTTCATGCGGTCCTTGGCGATCACCTCCCGGGGGTCCCGTCCGGACGGACGCTTGCCCTTGCTGATGGCGTCGATGGTCTCTGCAGCCCGCCTGCCAGCGCCAATGGCGTCGGTGATGAGCCCCAGCCCCGTGATATCGCCGATGGCAAAGATCGAGGGGTCGGTGGTCTGGCCGTTCTCGTCCACGGAGACGTAGCCGTTCTGAGCGATGGTGACGCTTCGGGGCAGAAACTCCGCATCGGCAACATCCCCGATGGAGAGGATTACGGTATCGGCTTCAAGGAGTTCACCGTCCGTAAGGAGCACGCCCTTGTCTGTAATCTCCCGGGTAAAGCAGGGCCACTTGAAGATGGCTCCGGCCTGTTCCGCGGCCTCTTTCTCTTCGCCAAAGGCAGCGGGTTCCTGGATGTCGATGAGGGTGACCGTTTCGGCACCGCAGCGCACGGCCTCGGTGGCGGCATCACAGGCGGAGTTGCCCGCCCCGATGATCACCACCTTTTTGCCGGGCTTGGCCTTGTCTTCCTTGGCGTCGGCCAGAAAGTCGTTGCCGGTGACGAGGCGCTCTTTTCCGGGCACGTCGAGCATGCGCGGCTTCTGAGCCCCTGCCGCCACCACGATAAAGTCGTTGTCCGCCTTCATGCGGTCCAGCTCCACAGCCGTCAAGGGCTGCTGAAGATGGATATGGGGCAGGATCTCACTGATGCGGGCCAATTCCGCGTCCAGAACCTCTTTGGGGATCCGGCTCTCGGGGATCACCGAGGCGATCTTCCCGCCCAGGGTGGGCGGCCTTGCAGACCACGGGATCATGGCCGGCCATGCGCAGCTGCCAGGCCACGGAGACCCCTGCGGGACCACCGCCGATGACCGCCACCTTGCGGCCGGAGACCTCGGGCACGCTGGGCACCTGGGCGGCAATGCTCGCCTTGCCCAGCTGCTTGATGTCGATGGAAGGCATAAAGGCCGACTGCTTGGTACAGGCTGCCATGCAGGGGTTGGGGCAGAGGTAGCCGCACACCGTCGCGGGAAAGGGCGTGTAGTGAAGGGCCAGCTCCACGGCCTCGTCCACCAGGCCGTTTCGCACCAGGCCCCAGCGCTGCTGCACGGGAATGCCCGAAGGACAGGCGCCCTGGCAGGGAGCCACATACTTCTGGTTCTCCCACACCGGCACAAAGCGCCGGAGCTCCCCTGTGGTGATGACGGGAATATGGCTCATGTCCAGGTCGGTGAGGTCTCCGATGAGCCCTCCCTCCCCCAGCTCGCTGTCCCACACCTCATGGCGGAAGGATGCCATGGACCGGGTGGCGCTCCCCATCTTCTCCTGGGGAGTCCGGGCCACCAGGAGCTGCCAGTCGTCGCGACGGGCCAGTTTGGTGTAGGCGTCCTCTTTGCCCACGCGCGTCAGAAAGGCCTTCAGGTTCGTGGAAAGCCATTCCCACGCCTCATCGGAGATGGGCGCCATGCGGGCATCGCCCTGGCTGTACCCTTTGATGGGGCCGCGGAAAAAGACGCGCCCGCCCACCATGCCCACCAGGGGACGGTAGCCCAGGACGTTCTCTTCGTTCTGGGGATTCCAGCCGCAGACCACGGCGGTACCGCCTGCCATGAACTCGCCGAAGTAGTCCCCGGCCGACCCCAGAACCCAGAGTTCGGGGGGTTCAAAGCGGGGGTTCTCTTTGGTCATGGTCATGCCGCGGGCACCGATGTTTCCGGCAACGGACACCCGGCCCTGGGCCATGGCGTTGCATGCACCGTTGGAGGCGTTGCCGTGGATGATGATCTCGGCCCCGGCGTTAAGCCAGCCGATGTCGTCGGAGGCCGCCCCCATGATTTCAATGGTTGTATTGGGAAATCCCATGGAACCGGTCCGCTGGCCGCAGGTACCGGTGATCCTGACGGAAATCTTTTCATCGCCGGCGCCGTGCAGGCGCCCGCCGATGCCGTGCTGCCCTAAGGCATCCACCTCTATCTGGCGGTATCCCTTGGCGATGGCCTTCTGGATCTTCTCTTCCAGCAGGCGCGACGCAATACGGGTTCCCTCTTCCTTTCCATGGATGGTAATTTTCGTCTTGCTCTTCATGTCGGTTACACCATGTATTTGATATCGAGACGTTCTGCCGCGTCGCGGTCGTCAATTCCCAGGGCATCGGACATGCCGATGGGCAGGGAGGTGGATCGGCCAAGGGGTGCGATGATCTTCTTGAGCTCGGTGTCAAAGGAGACATACATGTCCACCACGCGCTGGGCCACATGCTCCGGATCGAGCCTTCGGTAGAGCCTCGGATCCTGGGAGGTGATCCCCTTGGGGCAGATGCCCAGGTTGCACACATTGCACCGGTCGGTTTCGGAGCCGATACACCCGGCCGCCGCCTGCATGATGTACTTGCCCGTCTGCACCATGCTGGCCCCCAGCATGATAAGAGACGCCGCGTTGGCCGCCAGGTTCCCGTTCTTGCCGATGCCGCCGCCGGCAGCCAGGGGCAATTCGTTCTCCATGCCGATCTCCACCAGGGTCTTGTAGCAGTCCCTTAAGCTCGATGCGATGGGGTGGCCCATGTGGTTCATGGAGACGTTGTACGCCGCCCCGGTGCCCCCGTCTTCCCCGTCGATGGCAAGGCCAGCCGCGTAGGGGTTTCGGGTGAGGTTGTTCAAGACCGCCAGGGAGGTGGAAGACGCGGAGATCTTCGGATACACCGGCACCCGGAATCCCCAGGCCATGGACATGGACTGGATCATCTTGGCCACGGACTCCTCAATGGAGTACTGGGTCTGGTGGGTGGGCGGACTGGGCAGGCTCACCCCTGTGGGGACGCCTCGGATGGCCGCAATCAGTTTATTGACCTTGTGCCACATCAGAAGACCGCCGTCCCCGGGCTTGGCGCCCTGGCCGTACTTGATCTCGATGGCGCAGGGGTCCACCTTCATCTCCGGAATGGCGTGGATGATCTCGTCCCAGCCAAAGTAGCCGGAGGCCACCTGGAGGATGACGTACTTCAGGAACTCGGAGCGGAGCAGGCGCGGAGGGCAGCCGCCCTCACCGGTGCAGATGCGCACGGGCATGCCCAGCTCTTCATTGAGGTAAGCCACCCCCATCTGGAGACCTTCCCACATGGTGGGGGAAAGAGCCCCGAAGCTCATGCCGCCGATGACAAGCGGGTAGATCTCCCGCACCGGTCCTTCCTCGCCCTTCATCTGGCGCTGGATCTGCTCCTTGGGGGGCAGCACCCGGCCCGAAGGGTCTTGATATCAAACTCGTGGCGCCCGGCATCCAGGGCCGGGTCCGTGAGCATGGAGATACGGGTGAACTTGATGCGGTCCAGGATCCCTGCGCCTTCGGCCTTCCTTCGACCGCCCCGCTTCAGGGGCTGGCCGCCCTGGTCGATGTGGTAGCGCTGCTTGTCCGCTTCGTCGTTTCGTCTCGGAAGGATGGCGTCGTTGGGACAGACCTGGGAGCACATGGCGCACCCGATACAGGCGTGCTTGGGCTCGGTCTTCTGGCGAATGCCGTAGAACAGGGAAAATTTGTTTTCCACCTTGCCGCTGAGCCCCATGGGGACGTCGACGTGCCGCTTGCGGAAGACCCCCAGCTCAAGGGCCTTCACAGGGCAGACTGCCGTGCACTGGCCGCATAGGGTGCAGGCATCCTTGTTCCAGTCGATCTGCCAGTGCAGATCCTTGATGCTTAATGAGGAAGGTGTAATCGTTCCGTTTGCCGACATATCTGAACCTCCTGACGATCGGGACCCACAATGGCCGTGTCGAGATACATGGGTTGAAAATCTTTGGACTTGTCTCGGTCGGGAATGGCTGAATCCAGGCCGCAAATCTCAGATGAGTAGGCGTAGATTCCGGGCCGTCCCCCGATGACCCCGGGGCGCAGCTTCTTTCTGTCCTGCACCATGAACAGGCTGTGGTCCGGGAGGCTCCCGATGACACAGTTGGGCCCGTCGATGATCAGGCGCCTGCAGGTGTGCTTCAGCTGGGTGAGCAGATCGCTGTTGGCGTGGGAAGCCAGAGCTTCTCCTGCCAGGGGGGTGATGATGTGCTTGTAGAACTCCAGCCCCAGGCCCAGCTCTTTTTGCATGTAGTGCAGAATATGGGTGAACACCTCGGAGTCGGAGTTGAACCCCATGTACCCCTCAAAGCCCCTCTTCTGAAGGAATTCCCGGATGGGAATAAAGGCGGTGTTCTCCCCGTTGGTCATGGTGGAGAAGCCCTGGACAAAGAAGGGGTGACACGCGTAGAGGTTGATGGCGTAGTTGGTGTTCTGGCGTCCCTGGGCCATGATGATGCGGGCCTGGATGTCGTTGGCGTCAAGCTTGAGGTAGCGTCCGACAGTCAGGGGATCGCCGATCTCTTTGATCATGATGACATCGGGCCAGAAGGAGAAGACGATCATGTCTTTCTCCTCTTCACCCATGGCGCGGAGCTCCAGGCGGATGCGGGTAAGCTCCTCCTGCTTTTTCTCCCAGCTCCAGTCCTCCCACTCCTCGGGGTATTCATAGGCGCGGATGAGATAAACGTCCCGCTTGGGCACCCCTTCGGGGGGGGTCTTGTCGAGTTTGAAGGAGATCTTGTATTTGGTGATAAACCCCTTCTCCATCATCTTGACGTCAAGGCGACGGAGCCCGGCCTCGGTAAAGATCCCCGAGAGGATGGGCGCATCCTTCATGGTTTCAAACGGTCCGCCGAGGTCCCTTAAAAAGAGCCCGACACCGGAGCCGTCATGGCCTTCCCGCATCACATCCAGGGCCTCAAGGGCCACCATGGGCGATACGGGATCTTCGCTGGTGATTGCAAACAAACGACACATCTTTGTCTCTCCTTACACGGGTGCGAATCCATATCTCACACGAGAAAAGATCATTTCACGCCAGCGAGACATCCGCCGGCGCAAAGTGATCTCGAAGATTTTCAAACAACCCCCTTGGTCCCACATCGGTTAGCTGCCTCCATGCCTGACTGAGGCATGGGGCCTATTCTCTGCCGGGTATCTCCCTTTTTACTGCGGCCAACGGGGCCACAAGACGGAGACATCCAAAGCCACCACTCCCTATGGGGCGGGCTCTTGGCCGTCCTTTCGGGAAACACCGCAAGGTGGTATGCATGAGATAAACCAGGTCGTGGTTTCGCAAAAGCCATCGCTGGGAAGCTCTTCCGAAACCGTCCATCGTGGGTGGTAAATCGGTATTATTACCGAACTCGAACAAGAAAAGCAATAATTTTAGTTTATTAGACAGATATATCAGATACCAGATACGAAATACACCCATTCAGCCATCGTGCCCTGTTCCGCGTTACGAAGCCGGCGACGGGCGAGGTTCCGGGGTCAGATTTTTTGGTAGCAAATCTGAAAAAAACGCATTCGCAACAGTTAAAGTGACGATATTTGCGTGATATCAAAAGTATCAGATTCCATCGATGGTCTGACTCCCGGACTCCATGCTGCGGGGACGGGGCACGTATAACCTGCCCAAGGCTCCATATTCAAGGCCATGATAACTGCCTCCATGCATGTGCCACAGGGTTTCAAAGTACCCCACCTTGACGCCGGAGTTATTCCGGTTCAAATCAAGGGAATCCAAAATACCCTTCATCATGTTTCCAGAAGAATAAAAGAGGCTTCTCCTCCAAACACGGTTGCCACATGTCACACCCCACGCGAATGCATCGATAACGCTTGCAGAGTGGCAGCCTTCATGCATTCGCCACAGGGTTTCCAGGTGCCCCCACCTGGCCGCCGGCAACAAAAAAAGCCCCCGGCAGGTATGCCGGGGGTTTTCTTTACAACTGACAAATCTCTTTATGGGATGCTTCCCGCAGGAAGCAAAGGGATCAGGCGGAGAGCTTCTCCACAGCAATATTCAGCATGCGGCGCACGGGCTCGGCCGCTCCCCAGAGGAGCTGGTCACCCACGGTAAAGAGGCTGATGACCCCGGGACCGAGGTTCATCTTTCGGATACGGCCCACGGGCACGGTGAGGGTCCCGGTGACGGCCGTGGGGGTGAGGTCTTTCAAGGTGGCTTCCTTGGTGTTGGGGACCACCTTCACCCAGTCGTTGGCTGATGCCAGGAGGCGTTCCACCTCGGCGATCTCCAGGTCGTCCTTAAGCTTGACGGTTATGGCCTGGCTGTGGCAGCGCATGGTACCGATGCGCACGCAGATACCGTCGATGGGAATGGGCGTCTCGTTTTCCAGGATCTTGTTGGTCTCGGAAACCCCTTTCCACTCTTCGCGGGTCTGACCATTCTTCATGGGGCTGTCGATCCAGGGGATGAGGCTGCCGGCCAGGGGGGCACCGAAGTTGTCCGTGGGAAAGGCGTCGCCCCGCATGGCACCGGCCACGGCAGTGTCCACGGCAGCCACAGGGCCGTCAAGGATGGGCTGTGCCGCTTCATTGATGGCGCCCATCTGGGAGACCAGCTCTTTCATGTTTTTGGCGCCGGCACCGGAGGCCGCCTGGTAGGTCATGGTAGAGAGCCACTCCACCTGGCCCGCCTCAAACAGGCCGCCCAGGGCCATGAGCATGAGGCTCACCGTGCAGTTGCCGCCGATGAAGTCCCGAATGCCTGCATCAAACCCTTTGTCGATGACCTCACGGTTTACGGGATCCAGGACGATGATGCTTTTTTCGGACATACGAAGGGCAGAGGCCGCATCGATCCAGACACCGTTCCATCCGCCCTCGCGGAGCTGGGGGTGTACCTTTTTTGTGTAGTCGCTGCCCTGGCAGGAGACGATGACCTCCATGCCTTTAAGGATCTCCACATCAAACCCGTCCTGGAGCACCGGGATCTCTTTTCCGATATCCGGTCCCTTCTGGCCTGCCTGGCTGGTGGTAAAAAAGACCGGGTCGATGCCCTGAAAATCATTTTCCGACCGCATTCTCTCCATGAGAACCGAGCCGACCATTCCTCTCCATCCGACGATACCTACCTTCACCATGATTTTCATGCTCCTTACGATATGTTTGAATAACGATCAGCCTGGGTCATCACACAGTTTCCATCCCCCCTTCAGGGCCTCGGAAGCTGATCGGTGTGGTGTCACATCGCCCAGGCAGCCGCATTGTGCGCCTCAACGAGTGCATTAATATGAAACCTGCTTAGCTGAACACGGCCCCCACTCTTTGCTTTGTCAATCCATGCCCTGGATGATCCGCAGCAGCTTCTGGGCCAGGGGGGACCCGGCTCGGTGCAGTTTCCGGTATACCTCAAGCGCTTTTTCCATCTGAGCTGTTTCGTCATAAGCCATGCCCAGCCGAAAGGTGGTGGGCAGGTCATCGGGCTTCAACTGAGATGCCTGATAAAAAGCGGACAGGGCCCCGAAGTAGTCCCCGGTCTCCTCCTGAAGGTTGCCGAGACGATAGTGGATCTCCCAGCTCTCCGGGTGGCGTTCGGCCCCCTTTTTCAGCACACTGACGGCCTTCCAGCGTTTCTTGAGCCGAAGGTAGCAGTCGCTCAGGAGCAGGGTCGCCGACTCATTGCTCTCGGCCTCGGCCTCCAGGGACTGCTTGAGCGCCTTCGAGGCCTCTTTGTATTGCTCCTTTCCGTACAGGGTCCGCCCCTCGTTAAAAAGGGGCCCGGCGTACAGGGCAGAAGACCAACCGGCAATCAGAAGGGCCGCCAGCCATATGCACCCCCACCTGCGATTCCTGCGAGATATCATCATGATTCATTCCATCCGTTCACTGATCCGGTTCACATCATGTCGCCGCCCCTTGAATACAGAAGAGCACCCACAGATATCGACAAAGCCATATCGCTTGGTCAACACGTTGCGTGGTCATCATGAAAGATGTCGGCGATTCTCAAGGAAGCATTTCCCAGCGGCGAGGTACATACGATAAAGATCTTATAGATAAACACAAAACGTCAAGAAACGGCAAGCTATTCCTGACGCGCCTGCTGTTTTAAGGCATGGCCCCCGGGGGCGGGAGTGCTCTTTTCTGCTTTCGTTTGTGGAGCCGTGGCCCGGTGAAATGGGCTGGCTGGTGACATGATGATGGGCATGTGAAATTCACCTGGCTTTAACCGGAATATCTCCGGCGGGACGCTTTTTGAAAAAAGGTCCCCTTCGCGTTCAGCTTTGCGTAAAAAAATATTCTGGCGCAGGTGAAAAACGAAAAAGGCGAGGCAGTGTTGCGGGGCGTCAACAAAGAAAACCAGGCTGTCAAACCCAGCTTGAAAAATAGGCAAGGGGATGGCCCCCGGCACGGCAGCCGGGGGCTTCTTTTTTTTTGAACGGAACCGTTACGATGCTTTTTTCTTTGCCACCATCACGAGCCAGGACTCTTCAAGGTGACTCTCCACCAGGTCAAACCCGGTCTCTTCGAGGCGGGCTTCCACCATGGGGCCCTTCTCATCCAGAATCCCGGAAAGGATCACCAGGGAGTCGTCGTGGACCACCTTGTGGATGTCACCGAGAAGCTCCACCACCACCTCGGCCAGAATATTGGCCACCACCAGGTCATAGGCTTTTCCCGCCTGGGAGATGAGATCGGCGCAGATAACCGAAAAACAATCCGGCACCTGGTTGAGGGCAAGGTTCTCGGCGGCGGTCTCAACAGCCACGGGATCGTTGTCCACCCCCAGCCCCTCTTTTGCCCCGCACAGGCTGGCCGCCACCAAAAGAATCCCGGATCCGGTGCCCACATCCAGGACTGTCATGCCCTCTTTGGTGTGGTGCTCGATCATCTCCACACACAGTCGCGTGGTGGGATGGGTGCCCGTGCCGAAGGCCATGCCCGGATCGATGGAGATCACCTTCTCGCCTTCGGCGGGCTCATACGCCTCCCAGGTGGGACGCACCACAAACCGCTCGGTGAGATGAACCGGCTTGAAGTTCTCTTTCCAGGCCTCGTTCCAGTCCGTGTCGGGAATGGTATCGGTGGTAACAACACCGGGGGGTGGTGTTGTCGAGGGTGGCCGGCTTGTGGAGGCTGCGGGGGGGGGGGGGGGGGGAGACGGAGATCACAGTGACAGCGTATCGATTGTGCTCCTAGCGTTATCCAGATGCACCTGGGCAGCCGTCCGGAAGGTAGCGACTGATGATCCCCACTGCGGTAAATTCATCGGCGATGAGCTCATCAGCCGGAAGGTCCCCTTTCGGGGTATAGGTCACGCGTATCTCAAGCCATGCCATGGCGGTATTCTCCTTAACTGTGTTGCTGATTTGGCCCCTGGAAAACAACCAAAAGCGATGCCTTCTATGGTTAAAGGGACCGACAAAAAGCGTGCCTCCGGCGGCGAGGTGAGCCACCTCGAAAGCTGATTGCCCTTGCGCTTTGTCCCTCGTTCCTCGGGCCAAAGCGCAAGGGCCTTCGGCTCGGGCTTCGCCCGACATAAATGCTGATGGTTTATACAGGATAGCTCTCAAGCTTCGACGTCACAGGGTACATTGTCGTTACTTGCTCATTGTTAATTTAACCGCACTGCCTCCGGCGGCAAGGTGTGCCGTACCTGAAGCAGGTTGCGGATGTGTTTTGCCCTCGTTCCTCAGGACGAAGAAGATCGTATCCACCTTTAAAGTAAAAATTCACTCAAAAAGATTTTTTAAAACCTGTTTGTTAAACCCGCCTTTATAAAATCAGGCAAAAGTTTAGCCCCCGGCAGGGCCGCCAGGAGGCATAAATGAAATCAGTATCCATTTCTTGGACCCGCTTGCTGCCTTGCCCACGGCTTTCTTGGGCACGTTCCGGCCCCCGGGCGGGTGTCGTACATCGTGCGGGAGGGGTTGAAGTAGCCGTGTTTGAGCTTTGGAAACCGTTTTTCCAGCTTCATGATCATGCGCCGGATGCCCACGGGCAGGCCTACGGGACCGGCTTCCTGCATCAGGGTGTAGTACCTCAAGGGGTCAAAGTTGAGGTTGCGCCACTGGATGAGGTCCACGGAGCACGCCTCCACAAATGCGTTTAAGGCCTCCACCTCCTCCAGGCAGTCGGTGACTCCGGGCACGTTGAGGTAGTTGATGGCCTTGTAGGCCCCGTGCTCCTTTGCCACGGCAAAGCTCTCCACCACATCCTCGAAGCAGTAGCCATTGGGACGGAAATAGGCGCTGTAGATCTCTTTTCTCACGCTGTTCATGCTCACCCGGATGGAGTCCAGGCCTGCGGCAAAGAGGCGGTCCAGCACCTTGGGCAGGCTGCCGTTGGTGTTCATGTTGATGGTCCCAGTGGTGTTTTGAGCACGGATCAGGGCAATGGCCGGTTCAATCACATCTGCGGCAAGGAGGGGGTCTCCTTCGCATCCCTGGCCAAAGCTCACCACCCCGTCGGGTACCCGTTCAAAGTGGGTCAGGGCCACCTGGCTGATCTCTTCGGGGCTGGGGGTAAAATCGATGCGGTCCTGGCAGGAGGAGAGGGAGGGGCCGCTCTGAAAAGAGATGCACCCCAGGCACCGGGCGTTGCACTGGCGCGAGGTGGGCAGCGGGGCTTCGCATCGACCAATGTAAAGGTTCTTGGCCGCCGGGCACCCGTAAGAGAGGGCGCAGCGCTCCAGGTGACGGAACAGGCGGTTGTCGGGAAACCTCTCGCGCATCTCCTCCACCCCATCCTTGACCTTGGGGATAGGCATGAGGCGGAGCTCCTGGCGTTCTTCCGCATCCACCCTGAAGGAGGCCGTGCGAAACCCCTCGTCATACCACCCCACGGCGCAATAGGAGAAGAGAGGCAGGGGCTCTGCGCCGTCCTCTTCCACAGCCGCAGCCTGAGCGGTGTTCACGTATCCCGGGGAGTTGAAGGCCGCCACCGGAAAAATGCGCTCTTCGGGATTGTACGGGTTGTGGGAGAGGGTCTCTACCACGCCCTCTTCCATGTTCCAGACCAGGGCGTACCGGTCGGGAAGCCGCATCAGCTCGCCTCCGTCCGGCATAAACAAGGTCTCCCCCACGGTGAGGGGAATGAGCATCTCTCCGCATCGTCCCACGGCGGCGTAACCTTCCAGATCGAAGATTTCACCTTTTTCGTTTGCCACCAGGGCGGTCACCAGCCTCTCTTTACCATGCGCTCTTACCACTGGAATTGTTTCCCGTTATCTATTATATTTAAAAGGATTTATCAAAAATATTGCCTAAATGGGCCTCTTGCCTGTATATAAGGTACATCCTAAAGCGGGATGCCCTGGTTGTAGCACAAAGGACCGGGGCGTCAAACCGTCTTTTTTTCACAGGATGACCGCTCCGATATCCCCCCCACCGAAGGATCGCGATGCCGGCAGGCCGCACCCGCATCCATCCATCGACGAAAGGGATGTGCTCTTCGAAGGCCTCATCGGAATCTGAGCCATCCAAAGCGATCAGGGCACGACTCCCCGAGCCACACGTACGCCTGACTTTACGCACCGTGGCCATGGTCTCAATCACCAATCACACGCAACATAACTGAAACGATTTGGGAAGAAATACGATTGATACGAAACCTATTTAAACGCATAGCGGAATTTGTCACAGGATCGAGCAAGGACGACGACTCGTCGGCCATACCGTTCGCGGAACTCTCACGCAAAAAAGCGGAAGAACAGGCAAAAAAAGAGCGGGCTGAACGAAAACGACGGCCCCGGGACAAGAAGAACACCGACCAGAACAAGGACGCGGCCAAGTCCAAACGCGGTGATTCCCGACAGCGCTCCAAGGGCAAGACAACCAAGCAGGCCCCTGCCAAACGCGCCTCCGAAGGCCAGAAACCCCGTGAAGAGAAAGCACCAAACCGGAACGGCCGCAACTCCCAGGGCCAGCGACCCCAGCGGGAGGCCTCTCCCAAGAAAGAGGCCCCAAAACGTAACGGGGCCCAGAAGCAGCCCAAAAAGCCTGCCTGGAAGCTTGAAGATTTTCAGGTTCCGGAAAAAGAAGGCGAGGTCCGTTTTCACGACCCTTGACCTGCCCATCAAGCTCATGCAGGGCATTGCCGACCTGGGCTTTCAGTACGCCACCCCCATTCAGGCAGGCTGCCTGCCAGAAACCCTGAAGGGCCGGGACGCCATCGGTAAAGCACAGACCGGTACCGGAAAGAGCGCGGCCTTTCTCATCACCATCATCAACCACATTGCAAAGCACCCCATGCGTGGCGGCCCCGAGCGCGGATTTCCCCGTGCTCTGATCCTTGCCCCCACCCGCGAGCTGGCCCTGCAGATCGAAAAAGATGCCCGGGCCCTCTGCAAATTCACCCCCTACACCATCGTCTCCCTCTTCGGGGGCACCGGTTACGACAAGCAAAAAAAAGGCATGGCCGGTCCCGTGGATATCATCGTGGCCACCCCGGGCCGCCTCATCGACTTCAAGAACCAGAGGCTGGTGGACCTCTCCCGCGTGGAGATCCTGGTCATCGACGAAGCCGACCGCATGCTGGACATGGGCTTCATCCCCGATATCCGCAAGATTGTCTACGCCACTCCCCACAAAGAGCAGCGCCAGACTCTCTTTTTCAGCGCCACCTACTCCAGTGATGTGATGCGCCTGGCCGAGCAGTGGACCCGGGATCCCCATCACACAGAGATCGAGCCTGAAACCGTGGAGTCCGCATCCGTGGACCAGAAGATCTTCCTGGTCACCACCGATGAGAAGTTCCCCCTCCTCTACAACCTCATTACCTTGAGAAAGCTCACCAAGGTTCTGGTGTTCACCAACCGAAGGGACCAGGCACGAAACCTTGCCGAGCGCCTCAACAAGCTCAAAATCAAGGCCGACCTGCTCTCCGGAGAAGTGGCCCAGAACAAGCGCATCCGTGCCCTGGAGGATTTCCGCTCCGGCAAGGTCGAGGTGCTCGTGGCAACGGATGTGGCCGCCCGCGGTCTCCACATCGATGAGATCAGCCACGTCATCAACTACAACCTGCCCCAGGACCCCGAGCACTATGTCCACCGTATCGGACGTACCGGCCGGGCAGGTGCCACCGGAACCTCAGTAAGCTTTGCCTGTGAGGACGACTCCTACTACATCCCGGCCATTGAGGAGCTCCTCGGCCACAAGCTGAGCTGCGAGTACCCCGCTGACGAACTGATCCAAGAGGTGAAGTCTCCGTCACGAAATCAGCGCCAGAGATCTCGAAAGCCCCAGTCCTCACGTCAGGAGCCCAAGGCACCGGAAGCCGATACCCAGAAGCCCGACCTTGAAAGTGCCCAGAAAGAGGAGACTCCCCGTGAGGAGTCCGCCCCCAGAGAGCCTCGTAAATCAAGGTCACCCCGTTCAAAAAAAAGCCCGGCCAAGGCCAAGGGCCCTGCCTCCCACTCTCCCTGGCTCGATCCCATCGCCATGGAAGAGCCGCCGGAAGATGAAGGAACCTCGGATACCCCAGAGACCTCCACTGTAGCCATGCCCGAGTTAACCCTTACGGACAAACCCGAGCCTAAAGCGGCCCCTGTGGAAGAGCCTGAAGCTGCTCCTGCGGAAGAGCCTGAAGCTGCTCCTGCGGAAGAGCCTGAAGCTGCTCCTGCAGAAGAGCCCGAGGCTGCTCCCGTGGAAGAGCCCGAGCGACTCCTGCGGAAGAGCCCGAAGCGACTCCTGCGGAAGAGCCCGAAGCGGCTCCTGTGGAAGAGCCCGAGGCTGCTCTTGCGGAAGAGCCTGAAGCGACTCCTGCAGAAGAACCCGAGGCTGCTCCTGCGGAAGAGCCTGAAGCTGCTCCTGCAGAAGAGCCCGAGGCTGCTCCCGTTGAAGAACCTGAGGCGACTCCTGCAGAAGAGCCCGAGGCTGCTCCTGCAGAAGAGCCTGAAGCTGCTCCTGTAAAAGAGCCTGAGACGGCTCCTTTGGAAAAGTCTGAAGCAGCCCCTGCAGAAGCACCTGTCCAAGAGGAAAATGAACCCAAGGCCCCTTCGCGTCAGCCGAAGAGTCCCCGACCGGTTCGCCAGACCCGCCGTCCCAACGCACCTAAGTATCGCAAGCGTTCGGGAGGCCGGTACACGAGCAAGCCTCGCACCGACAGATAACCCCCCCTGATGACACAAAGCGCCGCTTGAAAAAGCGGCGCTTTTTTTTTGGTTTTTTGATAACAATGCATGTGAACCTCCGGCCACCCGGAAGGGCTCCATGGATTCGTTTCCTCCGGGTCATCGGTTTTCTTCACACAAGCCATCGCGTGGCAACGCGATCCAACTGGTTGAGGTGCTCCCAATGAACCAACCCGTCAAGCTGCTGCTCTTTGATATCGGCGGCGTCTTTATCCAGCTCACCGGTGTGGACCAGATGCTTTCATGGACAAAGGGCCTCCACACGGAAACAGAACTGTGGAGGCTCTGGATCAATTCCCGGGCCGTAAAAGAGTTTGAAACCGGTCGGATCACACCCGACACCTTTGCCGCTGAGTTGATCCGTGAATTCTCTCTTCCTGTGGATGTCCCCACCTTTCTGGAAGCCTTTGTATCCTGGACCACCCAGCCTTTTCCGGGGTTTGATGAGCTCATGGCCGAGCTCAACGGCGACTACCAGACCGCCTCCCTTTCCAACACCAACGAGCTTCACTGGAACAACCTCTGCGAGAGCCTGCACATCCACCGGTTCTTTGACCACAACTTCCCCTCCCATGAACTGGGATACATGAAGCCTGACAAGGCCTCCTTTTGCCACGTCCTCGACACCCTCCAGGTGGCCCCGGAAGAGACCCTTTTTTTCGATGATACTCCTGTCAACATCGACGCAGCTCGCGCCCTTGGTATCAAGGCCCATCAGGTCTGCGGCGTGGACAACCTCTCTCAAACACTCAAGGAGCTCGACATCCTGTGACCCCACTTCAGCGCCAGGGACTCAAAGCCCATATGGAATCGGAACTCACGCAGCTCAAAGAGGAGCTCGCTGCCACCGAAGCACACACCAAGCCCGCTGTAACCCCGGACAGTGCCATCGGGCGTATCTCCCGGGTGGAGGCCATGCAGAGCCGCCACATCGGAGAAGCCTCAGCCCGGGCAAGGAAAGCGCGTATCGCTCGACTGGAGCACGCCCTGGCCCATGTGGATGACGAGGACTACGGCCTCTGTATTGCCTGCGAAGAGCCCATTCCCCTGGCCCGCCTGCGCCTCATACCCGAAGCCACCCACTGCGTGGCTTGTGCCGCTGACATGGAGAGCTAAAGACACTCTCCACGGGTGCCTTCCGGTCGGCCTGGTCGGCACCCCACACCTTTCTGTGGATGATGTTTCACGTGAAACACCATCCACAACACCACGCTCTATCCCAACAAAACCTCTGTTAAATCGCCCTTCATAATTGCCTCCGGCGGGTCGCTTTTTGAAAAAAGCTCCGCAAAAACGTTCCGGTCGAATGGCCGTTATGGGTAGACCAATCGGCTCACCGAAAGTTCCCGGCAGACACAGGACGCTGCCAAGATCTGTTTGTCATACGTTTTAAAATGAGGAACCCAGCAGGACAGCCGGGACAAAGATGAGCTGAATGGTTACGCGTCATAAAGATCAAGGCAACCGGTACCGCGCACCTGCTCACGGGTTGCTTCCAAAAAGCCCGGGTTGTGATCCGATAAAAAGATGTCAGGGGATCACAAAGGGTAGGGATGGGACAAACCTGCCCTCAATGTGCACAAAATGCGGGTACATTCGGGCAAATAACCGTATATAATCAGTGCATTATAAAGAAATTGGTCAAAATCACAAGATCTCGGCCTCTTTATGGGATAACTATCCATAATCAGAAAAGAGGGCAAAACGGGAAATTATAAGCAGATATCAAAGAGAGCTCTTTTTCATGTGCAATCCCACCCATCCCTGGCGGGTTTTTTCCGCTTTGAGATCAAAATGAGACGCGTAAGCCTCTATCACCCTGCCCTCTTCCCCTGACTTGATGCCCGACAGAACCAGATCCCCTCCCGGTGCAGTCCACCGGTGGATGGAGTCCTCCAGGGAGATCAAGGTGGGGTATCTCAGGTTGCGTGACCACATCATAATTGTAGTCAGACAAAAACCCATCGGCGTGATGGACGTGAAGACAGTGGGAGCACCCGTTGAGCACGGCGTTTTCCCGGGCATCGTGCATGGCAATGGGATCAATCTCCGTGGCGTCCACATGGGAGCACCCGAGCTTGATGGCCAGAAGGGAGAGCACCCCGGTGCCGGTTCCCAGGTCCAGAGCACGGTCCCAATGGGAACCGTTGTTGTGTGCAGTGGTCATAAACTCCGCACAGAGGCGGGTGGTGGGGTGGGTTCCGTTGCCGAAACTGATCCCCTCTTTCATGGTGATGCAACAGAAACCGTCGGTGGAGGAAGGAAGGTGGGGCGGGGCCAGAACAACCCCCGGGACCAGGGGATGGTACCGGTTGAGGGACGGAACCACCACGGTGCGTCCCAGCTGCTGGCGATAGGCGAGATGGTTGTTCTCCACGCAGCGGGTCAGACAGGCCCGGGCCGTCCGTCGGTTCATGCCGTGATCGGCCATGAGGGTGGCCATGATCTCAGCGGGTGTCAGGGAACGGGTGGTCCCATTTACATGGGCAATCACAACATCATCAACACAGATCGTTTCCATACAGTTCCCTGCTTTGCCTCGGGCGGCTCGCTTATTGAAAAAAGCTCCGTAAAAACGTTCCGGTTGAATGGCCGTTATGGTTAAAACAGCCGGTTCGCCGAAAGCTTACGGACGGTCCACGTGGTTCGTAAGACCTGTTTGTCAAACCCAGTCCATAAAAGTGGTGAAAGATTGGCCCCCGGCAGGAGCGCTGGAGGCATTTTTTGGGAGCTGAATAGTTCCCTTGGGTCTAACAAACAGGTCATAAAAAACATGTTTATAACTGTCATTTAAACGCATCCGCACCCTGCTTTCAAGGTGGCACACCTTGCCGCCGGAGGCTTATTGCTCCCCTGATTAATCAAAGGTCAGGGTCTTCCCCTCTTTTTTCAAGAGCTCGTCGTACCAGTGAACAAATTCAAAGGCAGCGCGCACCTTGTCGGTGTTGTTCATCACCCCCATGGCCATCTCCATGACCGACTGGGAGTACTGATTGGACGGATTTTCGGGACCCACCTCGGCCAGGAACTCGCGGATGAGCTGGTCCACGGTGCGCTCGGAACCGTCCACCCGGATATCCAGGGGGTCCTTGGGATCACCAAAAGGGTTCCAGTTCTCGTAGCCCTGCTTCATGATCATCTTCTGGCCCCGTTTTCCCATGGAGTCGAAGATGGCCTTCTTCTTGGCCTCGACCTCCTCATCGGTAAACTCGTTGTGGGTCATGCCGACGGTGCTCATACCTTGACCTCCACCCCTAAGTACTCTTCGTTGAAATCGGTTAACAGGACCATGGACAGGGGCATGAGCACGCTTCCCATCTTGGTGAAACGGGAGTCGAGCTTTCTCACCAGTTCCGCTGAGACTTTGTAGAGACGGTTGTAAACCAGATCCATGTTGAGGGTGGGGTAAGCCTTGCCCTGGTCAAACCCGGAGAGACCGCAGGTGTGTCCCTGGCCCCCTGCGGAGGTGGGGATCCCGTACACCCGGCAGGCGATGGGACGGTAGTCGTACATCAGGCAGGTCCCCTCTTCCCCGAGAAGGGGGCAGCGCATGCGCGCTTTGGAGACCTCTTCGATGATGGCCGCATCTGTCTCTCCGGCTTCATGGCGCTTGTACGCTTCTTTCTTGAGCTTGGCCAGAGCCCGATCCACGGTGTTGGCACGTTCGGTGATCTCAAAGCGGGCCTTGCCCGTGAACTGCTCATCAAACTTGCTTTTGATGTAGAGGGCCTCCACAAAGGTGAGGTCGAACAGGGCATGGCAGCAATCGTCGCAACCGGCCTTGCAGGTCACCTCGGTGGGAAACTCTGAGCTGACCTTGGTGAACACCTGGCCGACCTGATCCACCAGCGCTTCGTAACGGGTAAATGCCTCTGAAAAATCCATGACCATTCCATCCTATATCTTTGGCCCAGGATGCCGTCACCCCAAAAGGGTCGGCAGTCCCCATGACGGTCCTGCCCTTGTCCTGGGTAATCAATGTTTCACGTGAAACAACCGGCCACCTTCCGCAGGCGCCGGTCTATTTTCCAATACAGAAATTACTGAAGATCTCATCCAGAATATCCACCTGAACCTCCTCGCCCAGGATCTCACCCATCAGGTCCATGGCCGAACGGATGTCGATGCTGATGGCATCAAAAGAGAGATGAGAATCTATACCCTCTACAGCATTTTCCACATTATTTAAAGCCTTTCTTACCAGGGCCACCTGCCGCCTGTTGGGAACCAGGGCGCTGCGGTCCTCGGGAAGCCGGGCCAGGATCCTGGCCACCACCGCCTCCTTGACAGCGGTAAGCCCCTCCCCGGTCTTCACAGAAACCACCAGGTATTCAATGCCCTGCGGCATGGCCCGTTGGCCGCCCCCCCGGGGGTCAGATCGGCCTTGTTCACCAGCACAAGACACTGGCGGGTGGCCACATGCTCCCGGATCTGCTCAACGGACTCGCCCCCCAACCCTTCAGACCCGTCCACCAGATAGAGAACCAGGTCCGAGGCCTCGATGCTGGAGAGGGTCCGCTCGATGCCGATCTTCTCCACAGGATCATCGGTATGCCGGATCCCAGCGGTATCGGTGACCTGAAAAGCAATGCCGTCGATGTGAATAAACTCTTCGATGAGGTCCCGGGTGGTGCCCGGCACATTGGTGACAATGGCCCGGTCCTGTCCGGAGAGGCGGTTCAGCAGGCTCGATTTTCCGGAGTTGGGGGGGCCTGCAATGACCACGCGGATCCCATGACGGAAAATATCCGACTGATCGAAATTCTCGATGAGTGAGACCAGGGTGGGAACCACGGAGCCGGAAAGCTGGTCCCGAATGGCCTCGGCCTGGATCTCTTCATCCACGTCATCGGGAAAATCAAGGATCGCCTCCAGGGTAACGGAAATCTGCTTAAGGGTCTCCCGAAGGCCTGCAACGGCCTCTCCGAGCTCTCCTTTCACCATGGAGATGGCCATCTCATGGGAGGTGGTGGTCCGGGCGTTGATCAAATCGATAACGGCCTCGGCCTGGGAGAGGTTGATGCGCCCGTTCAAGTAGGCTCGCTTGGTGAACTCCCCGGGCTCGGCAAGGCGTGCTCCGGCTTCGATGAGAAGGTCCAGGATCTGACGCATGACCACGGGGCTGGCGTGGGACTGGATCTCCACGCAATCCTCAGCCGTATAAGACTTGGGTCCTTTCATGTAAAAAAGGATCACCTCATCCAAGGCGACCCCTTTGCCGTCCTCAAAGGTGCCGTAATAGACCCGGTGACTCTTGGGGTTGGTGACGCCGGAGGCGGACCTGAAAAAGGTCATGGCAATAGAAACGGCCTTCTGTCCGGAGACCCTTATAATGCCGATGCCGCCACGCCCAACGGGCGTGGCAATGGCTGCAATGGTATCAAGATCCAAATAGCTCATAGCTCTTTTCTGCTGTTGTGTTGTTATACCTGCTGATCATAATGCCTCCGGCGGCCCTGCCGGGGGCCAAACTTTTAAAAAGTTTGACAAACAGGTCTTAAGCAAGCCTTTCCAGGCTCCGCCGAAATAATTTCCCCTTTTTTACATTAGAAAAGTTTTTTGCGGAGCTTTTTTTCAAAAAAGCGACCCGCCGGAGGCAAAGGGAGACCACGTCACAAAGGAAATTTATCACATTTAAACTACCACGTCGCCTGCGGGGCGACCATAAAAAAAGCCCGTTTGACCGGGGAACGGCCAAACGGGCTTTAATAGCGTCAAAATCCAGATTATCTATCTGTTTTTATTGCGCATTCCCTTATTCCTCTTGGGGAAAATCACAAGGCGTCGGTAGTATCCCTCGCCCATGGACTGGGTCCGCACTCCGCGATCATCCTTCAGGGTAAGATGGATGATGCGGCGGTCGTGGGAAGACATGTGCCCGATGGTGTGGGGCTTGCCTGTTTTCTTGACCTTTTCAGCCATGCGCTGGGCGTGCTGACGGAGTTTTTCCTTGCGCATCTCCAGGTAGCCTTCGATGTCCACCTGGACCCGCACACGCTCCATACTGTGCTTGTTGATGATCTTGTCCAACAGGTACTGGATCGCTTCGAGGGTCTGGCCTTTTTTACCGATCATCACGGCCGCGTTGCCGCCGGTGACGTTGTAGGTGAGGATATCCCCTTCCACGCTGTAGGCGATCTCGGACTCCTCGGAAATAAAGGAGGCGATCTCTTTTAAAATCTCCACACCCGCCTCGGCAGGTGTGAGTCCTTTGAAAAATCCCTCTTCAAAGGTCCGCTCGGTGTACTCGTAGGTGCGGTCTTCCCCTTTGAAGCCATCGGGTTCCGCAGTGGTGCGTTCCTCGGACTTGGGAGTCCCGAAGGCCTCGTCTACGAGGGATTTGGCTGCCCGGCCCTGCTTGGCCCGGGTCTGTTTGAGGGTCACGGAGATCTTGGCTTTTTTGGCCCCGAAGAGGCCGAACAGACCGGCACTCCCCTTGGTCACCACGTTGTAGTCCAGCTCCTCTCTCGGGATATCGAGTTCCTGCAAGGCAGCATCAATGGCTTTTTCCACGGTTCTGCCCTCAAATTCCCTAAGCGAATTCATACACTCCTCCAGAGGTTACGAGAGTTTCTTGGTGATATAGTACTGCTGAGAAATCGAAAGGATGTTGTTTACAAGCCAGTAGAGTACGAGCCCGGATGAAAAGTTCACGAAGATAACCGTCATCACGAGGGGCATCATCATCATCATCTTGGCCTGGGTGGGATCCCCGGTGGAGGGGGACATCTTCTGCTGGAGAAACATGGTGGCACCCATCAGAAGCGTCAGGACCGGAATCCCGGAGGGCTCGGCCATCATGGGGATGTTGAACCCGAAATGGAAGAGACGGTCCGGAGCGGACAGGTCGGTGATCCATCCGAAAAACGGAGCGTGACGCAGCTCAACCGCGGAGTAGAGCATGCGGTAGAGGGCAAAGAAGATGGGCATCTGCACCACCAGGGGCAAACAGCCGCTCATGGGGTTGACCTTGTAGGTCTTGTACAGGGCCATCACCTCCTGGTTCATGCGCTGCTTGTCGTCTTTGTACTTCTCCCGGAGTTTGGCCATGATGGGCTGGAGCTTTTTCATCTCGTGCATGGAGGTGTAGCTCTTGTTGCCAAGGGGCCAGAAGATCAGCTTGATGAGAATGGTCAAAAGGATAATGGCGATGCCGTAGTTGGCAATCACATGATCGTGGATCAGGTTCATCAGGCTGAGGCAGGGCTTGGCGATGATGTCAAACCAGCCGAAGTTCACCGCCTTGTGCACGGAAGAATCGAGCTTCTTGAGCATGCGGTAGCTCTTGGGGGCTGCCAGGATGTCCACGGTGAGGGTCTTCTCCCCGCCGGGCTGGATCATGCCCGTGGGCAGGTTCATGGCTGCGGTGATCACCCCGCTGTTGTCGGCCAGGGCCATGGAGGTACCGGCAACACCCTTGGGAATGACGGCGGTCATAAAGTAGCGGCTCTGCTGGGCCACCCACTCCACGTTCCCTTTAAAAAGGTTCTTGTCCTCGATCTTCTTCACCTTGACGTTTTCAAGGTGGCCGTCCACAAAACCGCTGGGACCTTCGAACCCGTAGGTCCTGCCGCCTTCCACCGTGGAGATCAGGCCGAAGGCCAGGTTATCGTTGATGGCAAGGGAGCTTCCGTTGCGCAGGGTCACCGTGGAGCCGATGTCGTAGGAGTCCGGGCTGAAGTTGAAGCTGCGGACCACTTCCACGCCGGAGGCGCTGACCCAGCGGTAGGTAAGGCTGGCACCGTTCTCGCCGACCAGAACCTTTTCCTTGTCCACTTCAAACAGGGCATCCACTGCGCCTTCCACACCGCTGCCCGTCACCATTGCCAGGTTGACGGTTAGTGGCTGCCTCGGGCACGAGGTTTTTAAAGGCGTCCCCTTTCAGGGTCTCTTTGTATTTCTTCAGTTCGAACCGTTTAACCGCGGCTCCGCGGTTGGTGAACTCGATGCGGTAAAGGGGAGACTCCACCACGGTGATGTTTTCCGCCACCACCGTCACAGGCTTGATATCCACGGCAGGTGCTGCCGGCTCCCCGGGTTGGGCCACGGGTTGTTCCACCTGTGTCTCCTGGGGAACGTCCACGGGCTTTTGGGGGGGAAAGAGAAAGTTCCACCCTACAAACACAATGATGGAAAGAATGATTGCTGCAAAGAGTCTGACTTGTTCCATTAGGTTCTCCGTTGTTCATCTTCTTTGTATAAGAAAGATGGTGCCTTGTTCATGTGCCAATGGCCCGTCCCTGCCCCGTGGGTTCACAAATGGTGCAACATCAAGGTGCCTGTTGCCGGGCGCTGGAATCTTCTGGACGGTTTCGTAATATTACGGATGATGCACGGCACAGCCATTCATGCGCAGAGGGGCTGGCGTGATCATCGGGTGTTTGCGGGTTCTTCTGGTCGGTGGGTGGGTGCTGAAGCTCTGATGAAGGATTTTATGGAAGCGGGTCGAACCCTCCGGGATGAAACGGGTGGCACTTGAGAATGCGTTTCACCGCCAAAAAGGACCCCTTAAGGATTCCATACCGTTCATAGGCCTCAATGGCGTATGCCGAACATGTGGGATAAAAACGGCATCTGGGACCAATCAAAGGGGAGATCAAATACTGATAGGCCTTTATCAATCCGACAAAGACCTGCTTAAGACTCAGTACTTGCTTTAATTTTTTGAAAAATATGCTCAAGGGATAAAAGGGTCTCTTTATTGCTGAGTTGAGCCGCTGTGCGCTTGGCAATAAGTTGGATATCCCGATTCTCAAAAAAGTGTCGACCGTTTTTCCGAAAATACTCGCGTACAATCCGTTTGATGCGGTTACGCGTGACAGCACCCCCAACCTTTTTTGATACAGTGATGCCTATGCGGGATGTCTGAAGGTTGTTTTCCAGGATATTGGCAACGAAGTGGCGGTTATGGACGGCTGCCCCTTTTCGGTAGAGTTCCTGGAACTGATGTCTCTTGAGAATCCTCAGCTCTTTTGTAAAGGCGTTCGCTCGCAAGTCTTATGTATCCCTGTATCATCGTACACTCCGTCGTGCCTCGTTCCGGCGGACCGTAAAGCAAGCCGTTACCGGCCTGCCGATCCCCCAAACGAGGCCCTCGGAGCTACCCTTTAACGAAGGCATCATAAAAATCAAGTGCGTATCAGGCGGACAGGCGCTTACGGCCTTTCGCACGACGACGCTTGATAATACGACGACCACCGGGAGTGGACATACGATTCATAAAACCGTGCTTTCTGGATCGCTTAAGGTTGCTTGGCTGAAATGTTCGTTTCATATGTGAATACCCCTATTTTACGTTTGATTTCACACTTTTGTGACGTTAAAATAAACCCGGTAACTTAATCATAAAATGCGACG
Source organism: Desulfoluna sp. CYM3A (assembly GCF_056829965.1). Classification (NCBI taxonomy): domain Bacteria; kingdom Pseudomonadati; phylum Thermodesulfobacteriota; class Desulfobacteria; order Desulfobacterales; family Desulfolunaceae; genus Desulfoluna; species Desulfoluna sp. CYM3A. The sequence goes on along the minus strand of NZ_CP186556.1, from coordinate 5,449,048 downwards.
GGTGTCAACAGCCATATTTTACTTGAATTTCTCGGTGAGTTCAAACTCTTCACGGTGAAAACGGCGGATGGGATAGATTTCGATTTTCTTTCCCAGCCGGTACTCTATGGCGCTGATGGTGCTGACCTCGTCTCGATGCAGGTAATCGGCCATCTCTTCACTCACCTTGAGGGTAAAAATATCCCCCATCATGTCCCGGGCGTGACGATGGATCTCCCGATAGATCTTCTGGGAGATGGTGGTTTTTGAGATGGTGTATCCGTCCCCGTAACACAAAGGACACTCCTCACAGAGCATCCGGGTCAACGATTTTCTTACCCGCTTTCGGGTCATCTGGTAGACCCGATCTCGCTCATGGGAAGGATGTTTGTCCGGCACTTGTCCTTTTTAAACGCCTCCTTCAAGGACTCAAAGACACGCTCCCGGTTCTCCAGATTCTCCATGTCGATAAAATCGAGGATGATGATTCCCCCGATGTTCCGGAGGCGCACCTGGGCGGAAATTTCCCGGATCGCCTCCAGGTTGGTCTTGAAAATGGTCTCTTCAAAGTTGTGCTTGCCCACGTAGCGACCGGTGTTGACGTCGATGGAGGTCAACGCCTCGGTCTGCTCGATGACAATGTACCCCCCGCACTTGAGCCACACCTTCTTTTTCAGGGCACGGGTGATATCCCCTTCCAGGTTGAAGGCCTCAAAAATAGGCTCGGACCGATCGTAGTACTCCACCTTCACCTTGAGCTCGGGCATGATCTTTCGGATGAAGTTGTTCACCGAATCGAACCCGAACTTGTTGTCGATGGTAAGGCGGTCCGCCTCGTGGGTCAACAGGTCCCGAATGGCGCGAAAGGTCACGGTGAGGTCTCGGTGGAGACGGTAGGGAGCCGAAAAGCTCCGGTACCGTTTCTTGATGTTCTCCCAGGAGTTGACCAGAAGATCCATCTCCCGCTTGAGCTGCTCTTCGGCGATCCCTTCCCCTGCGGTGCGAAAAATATACCCGTAAGGGACATCCCGCTTGTCGCTGATCAGGTCCCGCAAACGGGTGCGCTCCTCCTCGCTGGAAATGCGCTTGGAGATACCGATGTGGTCCACGTTGGGCATGAGCACCAGGTAACGGCCCGGCAGGGAGATGTAGGTGGTGATGCGGGCCCCCTTGGTGCCGATGGGGGACTTGACCACCTGGACCATGATCTCCTGGCCCTCACGGAGCAGCTCTTCAATGGGAATCTGCCGGCCGGTGTTGTCCGGGGCAAACTCCTTGTTGCCGTTTTCACTGTACGGCGCCTCGTGTTCCCCGATGTTCTGCTTCTTCTGAACGTCGTCCACATAGATGAAGGCCGCCTGGTTGAGGCCGATATCCACAAAGGCGGCCTGCATGCCCGGCAGGACACGCTGCACACGGCCTTTATAGATATTGCCGTTGATGTTGGTATCATCGCCGCGCTCCACAAAAAGCTCAACGATATTACCATCTTCCAGGAGGGCCACACGGGTCTCCTGTTCCGTTACGTTAACAACCAGTTCCTTGTACATGTATAGGGACCACGATTCGGTTATCGGGTTAAGAGACTTCGTCAATCCGGCAGATTTTTACCAGACCCAGGTGAGCAGCGGCGTCATCGGCAAGGGAGAAAATATGCTTCACTGCGAGATCAGGACGGATGACCACACCATCAATCCCTTTCAGATCGATGGTCAACTGAGAGGGGGAATGGATCTCCACCCCTCTGACAAACAGCTTCAAATCAACCTCTTTTATATTTCCTTTTTTGCCCTTTTTTTCAATTATAAAATTATTTAATTCCATAAATTTACTTAAACAATGGGCATCAAAAAGATCAGATCGCGCGTGTACCTTGTATCTGAACGTATCGTCTTTCGGGCCTTTGGATTTAACAAAGGGCTTGATATCCCGAATTTCTATTCCTTCAACAAGATGTTGGTTCAATTTATTTTTTATCTCACATGAAGAGAGCTCAGAGGCCACGGAAACCACGAACGTCTCCTCCAGGCTCTCCATGCCCAGGGGCATGGGATCGGAAAAGGTAATCCGGGGCCGGGGGTTGTACCCGTGAGACTTTTCGATGGTAAGGCCGGCCCGACGAAAGGCCTTGGTGACGATGTTGACCAGCTCCAGGTGACCGAAAAAACGGGCATTGCCCACCTTGGTATAGGCCATGCTGTACTTCACGAAGGGGCCCGGTTCAGAGGCCTGAACCGGGGCAGCCGGAGCCTCGTCTTCCAGGGGAGCGCAGATCACGGGCCGGATGGTCTTGAAATCGCAGATCCCGCAACCGGAACAGTCTCCGTAGCGGCAGTCCGGGGTCAGGGAGGCACACAGGGCCCTTGCCCTCTCCTTCTTCAGGTACGCCTTGGTGACTCCGGAGTCGATGTGATCCCAGGGCAACGGCTCGTCCAGGCTGCGATGGCGACGGCATAAAAGATCCCAGTTCAGCCCTTCCTCTTCAACGGCCTCACGCCAGAGCCCAAGGTCCATGTACTCGCTCCAGCCATCAAGGCGGCATCCCTTTTCCCAGGCCCGGATCAACAGGGAGGTCAGGCGACGGTCCCCGCGGGACCAGATCCCCTCCAGCCAGCTGATGTCCGTGCTTCCCCACTTCAGGGTCACACCGCGCATGCGTAGGCTCTCTTTGAGCCAGCAGATCTTCTCCCACGCCTCGTCCCGGGTAATCTGCCCCTCCCACTGAAACACCGAGTGGGGCTTGGGAATAAAGGTGGAGACACTCACGTTGATGGCCGCCCTCTTGTTCCGGGTAAGACCGCGCAAGGTCTTCACCAGATCCACAATGCCCTGGAGGTCTTCATCGGTTTCCGTGGGAAGCCCGATCATGAAGTAGAGCTTGATGGTGGTCCAGCCCAGTTCAAAGGCGCTCTTCACCGTGCCGATGATGTCCTCTTCGGAGATCCCCTTGTTAATCACGTCCCGAAGGCGCTGGGTCCCCGCTTCCGGGGCGATGGTAAACCCGGTCTTGCGAACGTTCTTGATGATCTCCATGAGCTCACCGGTCAGGCGGCCCGCCCGGATGGAAGGAAGGGAAACCGCCACCTTCTCCCCATCGGCACAGCACCCCGAGGTGATCCCCCGCATGAGCTGGGCCAGCTGCTCGTAGTCCCCGGTACTTAAAGAGAGAAGGGAGATGTCGTTGTACCCCGTGGTCTCAAGGGATTCGCCGCTTAAGCTCAAGAGATCGTCCACGCTGCGCTCCCTCACCGGCCGGTAAATCATGCTGGCCTGGCAGAAACGACAGCCGCGGGTGCATCCCCGGGAAATCTCAAGGCGAAGCCGGTCATGCACAGGCTTGCCAAAGGGAATCACCGGCTTTTCAGGAAAGGAGTCCTTGGAAAGCTCAGGGACAATGGCCCGTTTTACCCTGGGAACCGACGGGTTCCTGGGCTTGACCACGGCCACCGTGGCGCCTTCGTCGCCCATGGCCTCGTAACTCACATCAAATCGCGAAGGCACGTAAACCCCGGCGATCTGCTCCACCTGGCTGAGCAGGGCCTCTTTGTCCGCACCGCTCTTGCGCCAGACGGCAATGGCCTCGGCCACCTCCACCAACGCCTCTTCCCCGTCCCCAATAATCAAAAAGTCGAAAATATCGGCCACGGGCTCGGGGTTGAAGGTGCAGGGGCCCCCTGCGATCACCAGGGGATGGGATGCATCCCGGTCCTTGGCAAGGAAGGGAATCCCGGACAGGTCCAGCATGGTCAGGACGCTGGTGTAGTTCAGCTCGTAGAGGAGGCTGAACCCCACCACATCAAAGTCACCCAGGGGCGTCCGTGTCTCCAGGGAGAAGAGAGGCTCTCCCTTCTCTTTGAGCAGGGCCTCCATGTCCGGTGCCGGGGCAAACACGCGCTCGGCATAAATGTTCTCCCGCTTGTTGAGCAGGGCATAGAGAATCTGGATCCCGAAATGGGAGGTGCCGATATCGTAAAGGTCCGGAAACGCCAGCACCATATGCAGGTCCACGGCTTCCGGGTTTTTCACCACACGGTTCACCTCGGTCCCCAGATAACGGCTCGGCTGGGCCACCTCGGTGAGGATATCTTGAATCGTTGTATCGTCCATGTTACGTTATTTTATAACCTTCTGAAATCTTGAGGGTTTTATTTTACATCGAATTGTAAACATTTCATAATAGACCACATTTCAATAAAATACCATATGCTAAATCCCCAGGGTTAACGCATTTAGATTTTTGGCTCCGGCGGCCCTGCCGGGGGACAAACATTCTGGCCGTCTGCACATGTGACAACCCCGTGATAAATCTTTCTTGTTGTCCGGGGTGGGCCTGGGTATTACACTACGGTCTACCTTTAATTACACGAACCAACCAACACACAGGTGTTTTATGAATCGAACAAAAATCAAGGCGCTTCTGGCACGAACAGCTCCCCTGGAAAAAGTCCTGATAAAAGGTTGGGTCCGCACCCGGCGCGACACCAAAGAGTTCTCTTTTCTTGAAATCAACGACGGCTCCTGCCTGGCCTCCATCCAGGTGATCGTGGACGCAGGCAGCCCCGGCTCCGAACACCTCCCCGACCTCTCCACCGGAGCGGCCGTTGCCGTCACCGGAGAGATGGTCCCCTCCCCCGGCAAGGGCCAGGCCTTTGAGATCCGCTCCCATGCCCTGGAGTTCGTCGGAGGCTCCGGAGGAGACGCCTACCCCTTACAGAAAAAACGACACAGCGACGAGTTCCTGCGCACCATCGCCCACTTAAGGGCCCGTACCAACAAATACGGGGCCATCATGCGAATCCGCTCCCGCACCAGCCACCTGATTCACCGCTTTTTCGAGGAAGAGGGATTTTTCCTGATCCACACCCCCGTCATTACCGGGTCGGACTGCGAAGGCGCGGGCGAAATGTTCCGCATCACCACGGTCAAGGGAACCACACCAGCCTCCGAAGATTTTTTCGGCAAAGAGACCAACCTCACCGTCTCTGGCCAGCTCTCCGCTGAGATGATGGCCCTGGCCCTGGGAGATGTCTACACCTTCGGCCCCACCTTCCGTGCAGAAAACTCCCACACCAGCCGCCACGCCGCCGAATTCTGGATGCTGGAGCCTGAGATGGCCTTCTGCGACCTGGCCGGCAACATGGATGTGGCAGAATCCCTCATCAAATATGTGGTGAAAGGGGTCCTTGAAACCTGCAGCGAGGACATCGCCCTCTTTGCAAACTTTTGGACAAAACCCTCATGGCCACCCTCACCTCTCTGCGGGACAACACCTACGAGCGCCTGCCCTACAAAGAGGCCGTGGAGATCCTTCAAAAGGCTAAGAAAAAATTCGAGTACCCGGTCTCCTTCGGCACCGACCTCCAGTCCGAACACGAACGCTACCTGGCCGAAGAGCACTTTAAAAAGCCGGTCTTTGTCTACAACTACCCCAAAGGGATCAAGCCTTTTTACATGCGGGTCAACGATGACGACGAAACCGTGGCCGCCATGGACCTTCTGGTCCCACGCATCGGCGAGCTCGTGGGCGGAAGCCAGAGGGAAGAGCGGGAAGATGTCCTGCGCAAACGCATGGCCGAGATGAACCTGCCCGAAGAGGAGTACTGGTGGTATCTGGACTCCCGCCGCTTCGGCTCAGTCCCCCACAGCGGCTTCGGACTGGGCTTCGAGCGGCTGCTCATGCTCCTCACCGGCATCACCAACATCCGCGACGTCATCGCCTTCCCCAGAACCCCGGGAAGCATCGATTTTTAGAAAGCAAGCCTCCGGCGGCCCAGGTGGGGGCACCTGGAAACCCTATGGCTCCGTAAAAACAAGCTACGCCGTGACAAGCCGCAAAAAAAGAACTGCTGGGAAAGTGTCTGAATTGTTTCGGCGTAGCCGCGAAATGATGCTTTAAAACCTGTTTGTCAAACTTTTCAAAAGTTTGGCCCCCGGCAGGGCCGCCGGAGGCTTGTTTCCCCTGTTTGACCATGAAAACCGTTTTTCAGAAATGAGGAGAGATATGGAAGCCAGGAAACGGATTGCCCTTGTGGCGCACGATGAGATGAAACCCAAGATGATGGCCTGGGCCTTGACCCACAAAGCGGAACTGGAAAAGCATGAGCTCTACGGCACCGGCACAACCGGCGGGCTCCTGACCTCAGAGGTGGGCCTTGAAGTGACCTGCCTGAAGAGCGGGCCCCTGGGCGGGGACCTGGAGCTGGGCAACCTCATCGTCAACGACGGCCTGGACATGCTCATCTTCTTCTGGGACCCCATGACCGCCCAGCCCCACGACGTGGACGTCAAAGCCCTCCTGCGCATCTCCGCCGTCCACAACATCCCCATCGCCTGCAACCAGGCCTCGGCAGACTTTTTTGTCACCAGCCGCTGGTTCAGCTCGCCCTATGAATCAGCCCAACCAGATTACACCGCCCACATCAACCGAGCCGTCCAGGCTGACACATAACAAAAAAAGCAGCGAAAAACATGCCTCCGGCGGCGAGGGTGGCGAAGCCACTATTGCGAAAACACCTCGAAAGCAGGTTGCGAATGCTCCGGGGCTCATCCCTCGCCCCGTCACATCCGCTGACGGGCTTCGCCCGTGACTTAACAGCACTGTGGATGACATGCTTCAAAGGCGAAGCCTATAAACGAGCAAAAACCTGATAAAAGATATTCGCGATTCGCTTAGCGTTGACCGAAATGGGCTCTGGCGACAAAGTATGCCACCTTGAAAGTAAACTGCGGATGCACTTTGCCCCAAAAAGCGACCTGCCGGAGGCAAGCTGAGTCGTTACTTCAGAGGAATGACATGGACCTCTCCTGCAAAACCGGTTGTCACATGTCACACCACGCGCGAATGCCTCGAAACCAAGTGCATCATGTCTGTCTCCATGCATTCGCCATAGGGTTTCCAGGTGCCCCACCTGGCCGCCGGAGGCGGTTTTTAAGAAGGGCTCCGCAGGAGTTTGCGGACTTCGTCGGAGAGACGGGCGAGGCTGAAGGGTTTTTTGATGAACCCGGTGTTGGGTTCGGTGAGGAAGGTTTCCACCCGCTGGTCTTTTCGGTACCCGCTGGAGATGAGTACCTTGACCCCGGGGTCGATGTCTTTGAGCAGGTGGTAGGTGTCGATGCCGTCGATGCCCGGCATGATGAGGTCCAGGATAACCAGGTCGATGGTCCCCTTTTCCCTTTTGTAGAGTTCCACGGCTCCGGCCCCGTTTTCGGCGGTGATCACGTCCAGTCCGATCTTGGCCAGCATCTGGGCTCCCACGTCCAGGATAAGGGCTTCGTCATCCACAAGCAGGACCCGGTGGGTCTCCGGTGAGGCCTGGCGGTAGATATCCATGCCGCGGCGAGAACCGCCCGGGGGACGTGCAAGTTCCCTTTCATCCGGCAGGGACGAGACCGAAAAGGCCTTGCCCTCGGAGTCTGTGCTTTTTTCCACCACATTGAGGAGTTTTTCGGTGAGGCGGGTTCCGCTTCTGATGTAGCGCTCCATGTTTTTGAGACGCTCGTGGAAGGGATCATCCGCGTCCGTGTCGTGGAGCATGATGGAGATGTTCCCCTGGATCACCATCATGAGGTTGTTGAACTCGTGGGCCACGCGCCCGAAGATGCGGTTGCGCTCCTGGGAGATCTCTTTTTCGCGCAGGGAGTCAAGCTCCGCTTCCAGGGCGGCTATTTTCTTTTCCAGTTCTCGATATGTGGGGGTCTCAGCCATTATTGATCTCTTTTCGGGTAAAAAAGTCCAATCCCACGCCGGGCCCAAAAAACCAAAGGGCCCGGACAAAACCTGCCGCACACAAAGAAAGGTGATCCCTTCATCGTACCCCGGCGACCTTGCGCGAGCCCTTTAGAACAAAACGTATCCCTTTGGATACCTGCGGTTAAATATCCAGGGACGAGACCTCAAGGGCGTTCTTCTGGATAAACGCCCGCCTGGGTTCCACCTCTTCCCCCATGAGCAGAGAAAAGATGTCATCGGCATTTTCCGCATCGTCGATGGTCACCTGGAGCAGGGTTCGACGGTCGGGATCCATGGTGGTCTCCCAGAGCTGGTCCGGGTTCATCTCACCGAGACCCTTGTAGCGCTGGATGTTGATCCCTTTCTTGCCGTCCTTCATCACGAGGTCGAAGAGCTCAAAGGGGTCTGTTGCGGTGTGGACCGTCTCGCCGGTTTCGCTGTTGGTGACCAGCACCTCCCCGTCCATGACAGCCTGGATTTTGGCAAGGCTTGTGACGGCGGCGATGTATTCGGAGGAGTAGAAGAGCACACGCCCCACCTCCATGGTGCCTCCCATGTGAAGGGTCACCTCGTCGTCATCGGCCTTGACATAGAAGCGGTAGCGCTCCCTTTCCGGGTTGTAGGCCAGATCGCCCACGTCGAATCCGCTGTCCACGACGCGGCAGCGGAAGGCTTCCATCTTCTCACGCTCGCCGCAGCTCTGTCGATCATGCCCTCTTTGAGGCGCCCCCATGAGGAGCCTGCGGTCGTAACCCCGGCGCTCCATGGTGTCCATGGCCTGCACAAAGGTGGACAGGTCCATGAGCATGTTGAAAAGCTCTTCCCCGGAGATCTCGGTGCCCCCCGCCGTGATGTTGCGGTTTTCAAAAATACGCTTGAAGATAAAGTCCCGGTACCCGGTTTCGTCCTTTAAGTAGACGCTGCTCTTGCCCTTGCCCACCTTGTAGAGGGGGGGCTGGGCAATGTAGAGGTACCCGCGCTCGATGAGGGCCGGCATCTGACGGTAGAAGAAGGTCAGCAGCAGGGTACGGATATGGGATCCGTCCACGTCGGCGTCGGTCATGATCACCACCTTGTGGTACTTGATCTTCTCGATGTCGTACTCTTCGCTGCCCACGCCGGTGCCGAGGACGGTGATGATGTTCTTGATCTCATCGCTTCGTAAGATCTTGTCGAACCGGGCCTTCTCCACGTTGAGGATTTTGCCTTTGAGGGGAAGAATGGCCTGGGAACGCCGATCCCTGCCCATCTTGGCAGAGCCCCCTGCGGAGTCGCCCTCCACGAGAAAGAGCTCGCGGAACTCGGGCTCGGAGTACTGGCACTCGGCCAGTTTGCCGGGCAGGGTGGAGTCGATGAGGGCGCCCTTGCTACGGGCCAGGTCACGGGCGCGCTTGGCCGCATCCCGGGCACGGGCCGCTTCCACCGCTTTGGTGATGAGCTTTTTGGCCACCGACGGGTTCTCCTGGAGAAAGTCGGCAAACTTTTCGTTCACCAGGGACTCCACCACCCCTTTGACCTCGCTGTTGCCCAGCTTGGTCTTGGTCTGGCCTTCGAACTGGGGCTCGGGAACCTTGACGCTCACGATGGCGGTGAGGGCCTGCAGATGGTGTCGTCCCTGGAGATCTTGCCCTGCATGTTCTTGGGCACGTTGTCGCTGGTGGCGTAGGTGTTCACCGTACGGGTCAGGGCGCCTTTTTAGAATTCGGGAAAGGTGAAGCTCCCTCCTTGTGGGGGTGTGGATGTTGTTGGCAAAGGAGTAGATCTTTTCGTTGAAGGTGTCGTTGTACTGAACCGCCACCTCCACCTGGATCCCGTCCCGCTCTCCACCGAAGGTGATGGGCTCGTGAAGGGCTGTCTGGGACCGGTTAAGGTATTCCACAAAGCTCTTGAGGCCCCCTTCATAGTGAAAGGCCTTTTTCTCATCGGAGCGCTCGTCTTCGATGGTGATGCGGATCCCGCTGTTCAAAAAGGCCAGCTCCCGGAGCCGTTTGGTGAGGATATCGAGGTTGAAGTTGTCGTCGTTCATTACCTCGGTGTCGGCCTTGAAGTGGACCCTGGTCCCCCGTTTTTCGGTCTCACCCGTCACCTTAAGGTCGCTGGTCTTCTCCCCTTTGGCAAAGGACATCTGGTGGATCTTGCCGTTCTGGTAGATCTCCAGGTTCAGGAAAACCGACAGGGCGTTGACCACGGAGATACCCACGCCGTGGAGACCACCGGAGACCTTGTAAGACTTGTCGTCGAACTTGCCCCCTGCATGAAGCTTGGTGAGAACCACCTCAGCCGCGGTCATGTTCTCGGTTTCGTGCATGCCCGTGGGGATTCCACGCCCGTTGTCTTCAATGCTGATGGAGTTGTCCGGGTGGATGACGATGGAAATGGTATCGCAGTAGCCTGCCATGGCTTCATCGATGCTGTTGTCCACCACCTCGTAGACCAGGTGGTGAAGCCCCTGGATATCCACGTTACCGATATACATGGACGGTCTTTTCCGGACTGCTTCGAGTCCTTTCAATACCGTGATACTGTCTTGGTTGTAGCTGTTGGTCTGTTCTTCTGTCATGCGTCTCTATAGCCTTTGGCCCACGTGTTGAGTTGATCCCCTGCGTCCCTGCCGTGTCGATGAAAGGGAAAGGATCAGATCTTCATGGGCATAATGATGCTCAAAAAGCGCTTCGCTTCCACCCCTTCCACAAGGCAGGGGGCGCTGTCTGAGGTTCACCAGAATACGCTCATCGTTTATCACATTCAATGTATCGATTAAATATTTGGGGTTGAAGGCCACCTCCACCTCGTCCCGCTCAAAGGCGATGGCCATGTCCTCTTTGGACTCCCCAAGGTCCGGGTTGGTGGCGGTCACCTCCAGCCGGTTATCGGAAAAGTTGAAGATGACGCTGTTGTAGCTGTCGGACGAAAGGATGGACATACGCTTGAGCATCATGGAAAAGGTCTTTCGGCTTCATCCTCGATGTCAAAGGCGTCGTCTTTTTCGATGACCTGCTCGTACTCGGGAAAATCCCCTTCCAGGAGCCCGATGATCACCGTCTCCTTGGCCATCTTGAAGATCAGGTAGTTGTCCTTGACCCCCACCTCCACATGCTCTGCATCTTTGTCGAGGATCTTGGCCGCCTCCATGAGGCCCTTTTTGGGAACGATGACGCTCTCACCGGGGACAAAATTGGCGTCTTCTCCGATTTCCACATCCACCTTGCACAGGCGGCGGCCGTCCGTGGAGACCATGCGCATCAGGTTCTGGCCGCCGCGCTGGATCCGTTCAAAACAGACACCGGTGATGTGGGCCCTCTTTTCATCGGAGGGTGCCTGGATCATCACGGTCTTTTCGATCATCTCACGCACGCCACCCGTGGGGACGCGGGCAAAGACCACTTCGTCCACCCTGGGGACATCGGGGAAGTCGTCCGGGCTCATGCCGACAATATGGTAGACGATGTTGTTGTTCTTGATCTCGATCCACTGGCGCTCGATCTCTTCGATGAGAACATCTTCACCCGGAAAATTCTGGACAATCTCAAAGAGCTTCTTGGCATTGATGGTGATGGCGCCTTCCCGCTCCACATCCGCGGTGTAGTGTCCTTCAAACCCTGTTTCAAGGTCCGTAGCCACAAAGGAGATGCCTTGGCCTTCCCCTTTGATCAGAACATTGGCGGTAATGGCCAGGTTGCTTTTACGTCCTGTAATCCCCTGTACCCGTCCAAGAATGGTGGAGATATCTTTTTTGGCTATTTTGAATTTCATGAGGTTTTCCAAAGTTTCATGCTGAATCCGTGGTTCGATGGTCGGTGCAACCGGTACTGGTGTCCGAAGGTGCAGCCGGGGTGTGGTCGAGACTGGGATCAGGTCGTTCAATCAAGGGGTTTGGATTCAACGATTCGGTTTGTGAATGAAGGGGTCCAGGACCTGATCACCCCCTATGTCATAGTAAGTTATACCGAAATTATCAATATAAAAAAAAGTCATTTACCCCTTTTTTGGGGATCTTCTGGGGGGCTTTTGGGTCTGTGTTTGGAAAGTGGTCTAACTTTTTAAAAATTCTTTCCGTTTTCATTATGCGGAATGTGTGAAGGCAGCCTTTCCGGCTGCCTTTTTATGTTGGGTGTGTTTCAGGGACAGGAAGTGTGAATAGGTAGGGGGTATGTTCTTATTTTTAATTTTTTATAAAAGATCATCATAATAAAGGGTGTTGATAAGTGACATAAGTAGGGTAAGAGCCTTAAATAAAAGAAGATAAAAATGTCAAAAAACGGATTTATTCGGTCTAAAGCGTTGTTGAAAAGCACCTGCTTTTTGACAGGTTTTTAAAAATTGTTGATAACCCTGCAGGTTTTGAACAATCCGTGAACCGGTTTTGGACAACAAAAAAGGGGCGCGGAAGACCGCACCCCTTGGGATATTCGTGTAAACCCCCTGTATATACAGGGGGTTTTGGTTATGAACAGGTTATGAACAATAAGAAAAACCTTTTTGTTTCTAAGATGTTAACCAGACCTTGATGGCGGGAACCGTCTCTTTTTTCCAGGCCTCGGAGATGCGCAGCCGCACAAAGTCACGGAAGAGTCCCCCGGTAAGGTCCACAATCTCCCGGGAGAGAAAGAGCTTGTCGATGACGGCCCCTTCGGTTTCATCGCCCGATTCCACCGGGGGCGTCTCAGGGGTTTTCAGGCCTGTGATGTTGAAATTTTCGCCCTTAAGGGTAAAGGTCCAGCCTAGGTCCCCTTTTTGTCCACGGGGGTGTTTAGGTAACAGGACCCCTTCCGGGTAGGCGGTTTCTGCCTCGCTTCAAGTCTGCGTTGCTCTCGCCGTTGATGGTAACGCCTCCTCCGGTGCCTTCGCTTCCCGATCACTCCGAACGATACGGTTGCCCACGGTGAGCTGTACGGGCATGCCCTCGTCGTCCTTGAGGCGCTCGGGGTCATTTTCCAGGGTAAACCAGAGCCAGGTGAGGAACTCATGGCCGAGGAATTTGTATTTGTTGTATAAGACAGCGATGTCGAGCATGGGTTACTCCGTAAAATCTTCTGGGGTGATGGACGAGAGGCGGTCCCGGTCCGTGTCGGAGAGGGAAAAGGTCAGGTCGGCCTGGGTGTAGGGAAACAGGCGAATGAGTTTCAGGCCGGAAAAACTTTTGTTGAAAAGGGTCTCGAACTCTTCGTTGGCGGCCTTTTGGGTGGAGTAGAGCCACACCTCCTGCTCCTCGTACTGCCACACCACGTCAAAGACGTTGGGCGTGGGCGGGATGCGGATGGTGAGGACGTTCATGACGTGCTCTTTGATCTCGCTTTTTTCGTTTTTCGACAAAAACTCCCGGTCGCTTTCAGCCAGGCGTTTGGCCGAGGCAATGGCTACCTGCTGCACAATGTCGAGGTGGGGATGGACTTTTTGTCGATACGCATGCCAAAGACGTAGTGGGTGCCGATCTGAAAGGTGGCGTCGTCGAAATCGGGGGTATAGGGGGCCTCAAAGGAGGTCCAGCCCACGGCCATGTCCTGGGCTTCGTTGTCAATATCGGTGATGATCTGTTTTTTTAGCCCTTTGCGAACCTGCTCGGTGGGGTTTTCCGAGAAGCTTCCCTCCACCCGGTATCGGGCGATGGTCTGGGTGGCTGATAACAATCCCATAGGGTAGTCCTTCGTGGTGTCGGTTGGTTGTGTTGATAACCCGGCGGCATCGTTTCCTGTGCACAAGGGGTGTAACAAAAAGGGGGCCGGGTTGATGAGGGGCACCGGAAAGAAGGGCTTTCCAGGCGGCCCAAAGGCATTTTATATCGTGAATACTGGAGCCAAACAAGGCATTATATCTTGATTTTTAAGGGGGCTGCCCCGTATACCTCGTTTACGGATTGCGCTGTGAACCCATTATTGAGAAATGGAAGAAAGGGCGCATCCAACCTGTGAAAAAGGCCCCATACCAGGGGGGACAGCCCCATAGCCGATGTAAAAATGGAGTTTAACGATGACGAAAAACTGTGTAAAATCAATGAAACTTGAAAACGGCCTCACCTTGATACTTGAAGATGCGTCCCGAAGGATCAGCGAAGACGCCTTTGTGGTGACGGCCCTTTTTTCCATTGAGTTCGAAGTGACCGAGACCGAGGCTACTGCCGTGGGCCTTTCCCTTTCCGAGTTGACCAAGGCCTTGGGGGGAACCACAGCGCGCTATGAAAAACGGCTGGAGCGCAATTTTATTGCGGCGTCTGACAAAGAGAGGGTCTTTGACGAGGTGACAGGGTCCTTTCTCAAAACCGGCCTGGCGTATCTGTCACACCCTTCATTTACAGGGGGGGTGGTCCGGAAAACCCTTGTGGAAAAACGGGGACGGTACAACAGCATCGGGTCGTGACACAAATGAAGGTCCAATTTGGTACAGGGGGGCGGTATGGCGCGGAGTCGGTGGATGATTGTGTTGTGGGTGGTCATGGGATGGACCGCTGCGGAGGCCGACATCTATATCTACAGGAACGCCTCGGGCACCCTGTGCTATACCGATTCTCCGGACGCCCGCCAGATCGACCTCATGGGGGCACGGCCCATGGGGGGGCAGAAAAAGAAAACAACGGGGAGAATGTGGAGCTCGTCGGCCTATGACGCCATCATTGTCCGTGCCGCCGAGGCCCACAGCATTTCCTTTGCCCTGGTGAAAGCCGTCATTCACGCGGAGTCGGGGTTTAACCCGAGGGCCCTCTCCCCCAAAGGGGCCAAGGGGCTCATGCAGTTGATGCCCGACAACGTCACCTATTACAAAATCAAAAACCCCTATGACCCCTATGAAAACATCATGGGGGGCACAGCTTACCTCAAGAGCCTGCTCACCGATTTCAAGGGCAACCGGAAACTCGCCCTGGCCGCCTACAACGCAGGTCCCACCACCGTCAGACATCACAAGGGCATCCCGCCCATTGCCGAGACCCGGGCCCAACGCCGCCAAAGTGAAACGTTTCATTCTGATCAGCAGCCATTGATTAAAGGCATCAGCACAGGGTGGGGCGAGAAGGTCGTTCCCCCCTCGCCCGGGGTGATCAGTTGAGGAGGGTCTGGAGGTAGGCGGTGAGGCGGCCCTTGATCTCCGGGTTGTCCATGGCGTAGGCGATGTTGGCCATTTGAAAGCCTGCCTTGTCCCCGCAGTCAAAACGGGTCCCTTCAAAGAGAAAGCCGTAGATGTCCTGGGTGGTCAAAAGTTTTTCCATGGCGTCGGTGATCTGGATTTCACCGCCGGCACCGGTCTCTTTGGCTTCCAGGAGGTCGAAGATCTCCGGGGTGAGAATGTAGCGGCCGATGATGGCCTGGTTGGAAGGGGCCGACTCCGGGGCGGGTTTTTCCACAAGGCCCTGCACTCGGATGAGGCTGCCGTTTTCACTGGCGCCATCCACAATGCCATACTTATCCGTCTGGCTCGGGTCCACCTCCATCACCGCCACCATGGAGGACTGGGTGTCGTCAAAGGCCTTCATCATCTGGGAGAGGACAGGGTTTTCTGCCTTGACCAGGTCGTCGGCAAGGAGGACGGCAAAGGGCTCGTTGCCGACCACGTCCCGGGCGCACCAGATGGCATGACCCAGTCCCAGGGGTTTGTTCTGACGGGTGTAGATAATGGTTCCGGTTTCAGGGACCAGGGCCTCCATGAGTTCCAGGGTCTGGTCCTTGCCCGTCCTTCTAGACTCCAGTTCGTGGGAGTGGTCGAAGTGGTCTTCCAGGGCCTCCTTGCCCCTGCCGGTGACAAAGATGATCTGCTCGATGCCGGCGGCCAGGGCCTCTTCCACGGCGTATTGAATCAAGGGTTTGTCCACCACGGGGAGCATCTCTTTGGGGAGGGCTTTGGTTGCCGGAAGGAATCGTGTGCCGAGACCGGCAACTGGAAACACCGCTTTTCGTATTTTCATAGAGTCGAATCCTGATGGTTTGATGTTGTGAAATTGTGAGTAGACGACGGCGGGTAGTGAGACTTTTTTGTTATACGGTGAATGGCGTCCGAAATCAAGGGGTGTCGGTAAATTTTTATTGTAAAACCGGAGTGAAATTATTATGTTACTCCTTTTTTGGGAACTAAAAACACATATGGGACGTGTTTTTGACATAGAAGGAGTGAGGAGCGATCAATATGAGTGAATCTGAAAAAAAGGCAGACATCGTACCGGTGCGGTTGGGACGCAGCTCCGGTTTTCAATTTGAATGCCACAAAGGTGTCAGCTGTTTCACCAAATGCTGCCGGGGGATCGATATCATCCTGACCCCCTACGACATCATTCGCCTGAAAAACAAGCTGGAACTTCCGTCCGAAGAGTTTCTGGCCATCTACACCGAGCCCCAGCTGTTTGAAAAAACCGACCTTCCCGTGGTGACCCTGAAACTTCTCGATGACGAGATCCGGTCCTGTCCCTTTGTGCGGGACGAAGGCTGCCTTGTCTACGACGACCGCCCCACCACCTGTCGTTACTACCCCTTAGGGGTCGGCAACCTCAGCCACGGCGAAGACGGCGGTGACGACGACAAGGATTTTTTCTTTTTCGTCAACGAGCCCCACTGCAAAGGGTTTGAAGAGGCCAAGGAGTGGACCGTGGATTCCTGGCGAAAAGACCAGGGCGTGGACATTCACGACGAGATCAACGCGGGCTGGGCAGATCTTATCGTCCGGAAGCGCAGCTTTCCCCCCAACATCCAGTGGACCCCCAAGGCCAAAGAGATGTTCTTCATGGCCTGCTACAACCTGGATGCCTTCAAGCGGTTCGTCTTTGAGAGCCCTTTTCTCGACAAATTCGAGGTGGATCAAGATCGTATCGAAAAGATGAAGACCGACGAATTGGCGCTGCTTGAGTTTGGTTTTCTCTGGCTCAAGGACGTTTTTTTCTTAAAGGAAAACGAGGATAAGCTGTTCAAGCCGAAGAACCCGGCATAGTCTGGGACGATGGCAGCCTTTTTTAAGGCTGTTTTGATAAAAAAGGGTCAATTGTTCATAACTTTTCAGGTAAAAGGCCTTTGATACCGTTTATTGTTCATAAAAAAAGCCGACTCCCAAAGGGAGCCGGCTTTTTTTGTGCAGTTAAGTCTTCAGGGGGCCGTTAATAGGTCTCGTCGTAGACAAGGCTCTCCAGAAGGGCTTTGTCGGTGAGGCGGGCCTTGATATCCACCCCGAAGAAGGACTCCACCGGAGCCAGGAGCTCGGGGTTGTTGTCCATCACCTCGGTGAGGTAGCCCACCACCACGTCAAGTCCCTTGCGGGTCATCTTGCCCAGGGGCTTGCGGCAGGATCCCGAGGGCATCCCCAGGAGCTGCATGGCGGTTTTCACGGCCAGGGGGTTCCGGGCCAGGCACTTGACCTCGCCGAAGGGGGTCTCCTCCATGGTGACCACGCTGGTGAGTTTGAACAGCGGGGTGAGGGCCTTGTGCAGGGTCTCGGCTTCATCCATCTTGCCTTCGGCCACAAGCCTGATGAGCTTGGAGGCAGGCCCGGGTACGATGTTGGAGGCCACGGAGATGACACCGGAGGCGGCAATGGCCGGGTCGGTCATCATCTCCACCACCAGGGCGTCGTCTCCCGAGAAGATGTTGAAGTCGGGGCCGCAGACTTCGCGGGTGCGCTTCATGTTGTCCAGGTTGCCCGTGGCCTCCTTGACGGCTGAGACGTTGGGGCACTCCCGGTGAAGCAGGGCGATGTCTTCGGGAAGCATCTGGGCGCCGGTGCGACCGGGGATGATGTACGGAATCACCGTGATGTCCGGGAAGGTCCGGGCCACGGGGGTGACATACTCTTTTCTGATCTCAAGGGAGCTGGGGCCGTTGTAGTAGGGGTCCACGAGGAGGACCGCGTCCACACCGGCTTCCACGGCGTGCCGTGTTGCTGAAAGCGCCTCGTTGGTGTTGTTGCTTCCGGTGCCCGCAATACAGAAACATTTCCCCTTGGTCTGTTTGGAAATAATCTCTATCAGGCTGTTGTGTTCGTCCCAAGCGAGTGTGGGGCTCTCGCCGGTGGTTCCGACGGCCAGGATTCCTGTGATGTCGTTTTCGATCTGAAAGCGACACAGTTTTTCGAGGCCCTCGTAGTCCACAAGATCATTTCTAAAAGGGGTGATCAGTGCTGTGTAGCAGCCTTTTTTCATTGTCTTACCTCTGGCTTCGCAAATGTGACTGTAAGGTGGCTAAAGATTACAAACCTTGGAAAAATATAAAAAAAAAGAATGGTGTGTCAATACCAAAGGCTTGATTTCAAGGGGAAGGCCCCTACCTTTGTTGGTTTGGGATCCCCACCGGAACCTGTTTCGCATGAAAGGGGCCAGACCCTTTCGATTTGATTTGACAACCTTGGGAGGGCGTTATAGTTTGTGAATTTATTAAAAAAAAAGAAACCGAAGAGGCGGGTTGCACCTTTATATAAGGGGGTGTGCCCACTTTTTTCTGGCCGTGACATAAAAAAAATACCCGGTTCTGAGCGAGGGGTGCCCGGTTTGGGGTTTCTTCTCGTTTTTGATGGGTTACCAGACAAAGAGGGATCATGCAAAAGCCGAAGAACGCGCAAGAACATATTGCTCAACTGAGGGATGCCATTGCCGGAAATCCCGATTGCGGAAACAGCCACTACAACCTGGGCGTGGCTCTGATGGGATTGAAAAAATATGATGAAGCCGAAGCCAGCTTCAACGAGGCCGTGGGATGCAGTCCCACCCTCGCCGAAGGCTATGTGATGCTCGGCAGCATTGCCCTGCAGCGTGAAGACGTGGAGGGCTGCCTTTATTATAATAAGCTGGCCACCAAGTCCCGGGCCGGGTTTGCCGTTGGGTACGGCAACATCGGTTTCATTGAGCTGCAGCGCGGCAACGTGGACGAGGCCATCAAGAACCTTCAGAAGGCCATTGTGCACAACTCCAAGTTTGTCCAGGCGTACACCACCCTGGCCAACGCCTACCTGATGAAGGGCCTGGTGGACGAGAGCATCACCACCAGCAAGAAGGCCCTTGAGGTCCAGCCTGATTTTCCCATTCCCCACCACAACCTGGGGATCGCCTATATTGAAAAGGAAGAGTACGCCAAGGCCATTGAGCATTTTGACATAGCCCAGTCCATGGGCTACGAGGTGCCTGAGGCCTTGCTGAAAGAGGTGGAACCCCACCGCAGCTAAGCACTCGGATTCAAGGCCCCCTGCACACACTGCAGGGGGCTTTTTTTATGGCAAATACCTGCCCTGCAACCTGAATTTGATGAAGAAGCAACCCATGAAGATTACCTGGAGTCTGCCCGGTCACAGCCGCGGCGGTCAGATCGATGAAGCAGTCCTTGCCACCCCGCTGCCCGCGGACCGTACCTGCGGGGAAGCGACCTTGTGCTACGGCCACTATGTCCGTGCCGTAGAGACCGTCCTTGAAAAAGAAGCCGCAGGCAGGGGAACCGGTCTGTTTCGCGCCTTGTTCTCCGCTCCCCTTCCCACCGTGGGATCTGTCCATGTGGAGATCCTCAAGCACGGGCATTTTTACCATCCGGCCCGCATGACCGTGTGCTCGGATGCAGGAGAGAGATCCCTGGTGGTGAACCTGGCCGTGACCCCCGAAGGGGGAGCCTGCGCCGAAGGGGAGTTTGCCCTTTTGAAACAACTCTCCTGCCGAAGTGCGGCCCTTCCCGAGGTGTACGCCCTGGACGCCGTGGACGTGGACACCCATCGCGTGGTCCTTTTTTTCGGGGAGTGGTTTGAAGGCTTTCACGAGTTTCACCAGACCCGCCAAGACGGGAAAGACCGTGTGGTGGTGTGGGCCGGTGACGATCACGTCCTTTTACCCCCTCACCAGGAGGCCTCGGTGTATCGTCAGGCCGCCGATATCCTGACCCGGCTCTACAACCCCCTGACCTTTGAGCTGGTGCAGCCCTGGCACCATGCGGCAGGGGATTTTGTGGTGAACATCGATGGGGAAGACCCTAGGGTTCGCCTCATCACCGTGCGGCAGTACACGCCCATGGCCGATGTGGAGGAGCCCGGGGCCGAAGAGCTTCTGGAAGGAGCCCTCTATTTTCTCATGCTCCTGAGCCTGCGGAACCGGTTGGATCGCTACGACGGCATCGGTGAGGTTGCCTGGGTGGGAGATCACTGCGTGCCCGCCACCCTCCAGGGGTTTTTCGACGGGGTGGCCCACCTCACCGATGTGGGGCCCCTGGAGGGCTCCTTCGGTGACTGGGTGGGGCGGTATCTGGTCGCCCATACACTGGAAGATTTTGTTGAGACAGCCTGCGGGGTGGTTTCGTCCTTCAACCCAGGGGCTTCGGAAATGGGGGTGGTGACGGCAAAGGCTGCCGAGCACGGGGCCGCGTTTTATCGTGCGGTCCAGCGGATGAATACCGAGGAAAACAGAAAATAATTCTGATTTATTTGTTCATTTAAATTGAATAAAGCTAGGCATATCTTCAAAGGCGGACCCCCCATGGGGTCCGTTTTTTTTATGTTTAAAAGTAAGTATTGAGATAAGAAATCAATGGGTTGATGTGTGGGGGGAGATAGCCTGCGATGATGTGACTCGCCGTGAAACACGATGAGATATTCCCTGAAAGGTGTTATTTGCAGAAGGGGTCTGTTTTTGACCCGATTTTATGATTGCGATGTAGATATCGATAGGTCTCAATAGATTAACTCGTCTCACAATTTAACGGGAAGGCGATGCGCGGGCATGAGGCCTTGAAAGGCCTTTGGAATGTAAAGCCTTAATAACCACGGGAAAAAGCTTTTTTATTGACAAGAAAAGGCAATAACTTTATACCATGGAGTTTGATAATAGGGCCATTATAGTTGATTAATGGAAATTGCATAGACAGTAGCAGCTGGGACGGTTTGTTTTGGCTGTTATTTTATGTGGTTTAAGGTTTAAGGTTTGAGTGACTTGGCAATCAAAGTCAAATGGTTTCATTTGATTTCGTCTTGTTGAGTTAAAATTATTTATTCAATGGAGGTAAGGCAATGGCAAAGCATGAAACCCCTTTGTTGGACGAGCTGGAATCCGGGCCGTGGCCAAGCTTTGTGTCCGACATCAAGCAGGAAGCCGAAGTCAGGGCAAAAAACGAAAAAGGAATTGATTTTCAGATTCCTGCTGAAGCTTGCGACGACCTGCTCGGTCTTCTGGAACTCTCCTACAAGGACGGCACCACTCACTGGAAGCACGGCGGCATCGTAGGTGTTTTCGGTTACGGCGGCGGCATCATCGGGCGTTACAGCGACAAGCCCGAAGAATTCCCCGGCGTGGCTTCCTTCCATACAGTACGTGTGGCTCAGCCTGGTGCAAAGTACTACACCACTGAGTACCTGCGTAAACTGATGGATCTGTGGCAGTTCCGTGGTTCCGGTCTCACCAACATGCACGGTTCTACCGGCGACATCGTTCTGCTCGGTACCACCACGCCTCAGCTGGAAGAGATCTTCTACACCCTGACCCACGAGATGGATCAGGACCTCGGCGGTTCCGGGTCCAACCTGCGAACCCCCGCTGACTGTATCGGTCAGTCCCGCTGCGAATACGCCTGCTACGACACTCAGGAGCTCTGCTACTTCCTGACCATGATGTACCAGGATGAGCTGCACCGTCCCGCGTTCCCCTACAAGTTCAAGTTCAAGTTCGACGGTTGCCCCAACGGCTGCGTGGCCTCCATGGCCCGTTCCGACCTCTCCTTCATCGGTACCTGGAAAGATCAGATCCAGGTGGACCAGGCTGAAGTGGCCAAGTACGTTGACGGCACCAACCCCGCCAACGCCGGCGCTCACAGCGGTCGCGACTGGGGTAAATTTGATCTGGACGCCGAAGTACTCGCCCTGTGCCCCACCGAGTGCATGAAGTACGAGAACGGTGAACTCAAGATCAACGACAAAGAGTGTAACCGTTGCATGCACTGCATCAACGTTATGCCCAAGGCTCTGAAAGTCGGTAAGCAGCGTGGTGTTTCCATCCTCGCCGGCGCCAAGGCCCCCATCGTTGACGGCGCTCAGATGGGTACCCTCGTGGTTCCCTTCCTTGAAATCGACCAGACCATGAACAAGCAGCTGGCCGACTTCGACTCCGAAGAAGAGTGGATGGAGTACCTGGAAGAGAAATACGAAGCGCTCACTGAAGTCATCGAGTCTGTCTGGGATTACTGGATGGAAGAGGGCAAGAACCGTGAACGTCTCGGCGAGCTGATGATCCGTCAGGGTCTCCAGAAATTCCTTGAGAAGATCAACATGGAGCCCCAGGCCGTACACGTCGATCATCCCCGTACCAACCCCTACATCTTCTGGAAAGAAGAAGAAGTTGAAGGTGGCTGGGACCGTGACATCAACGAATACAGAAAGCATCACGCACGCTAGGAGGGGTATACCATGGCTTTTATTTCCTCAGGATACGATCCCGAAAAACCGATGGAAGGTCGAATCACGGACATTGGCCCGAAGCATTACGACCAGTTCTATCCCGAAATTATCAAGAAGAACAAAGGCAAGTGGAGCCACCACGAGATCCTCGAGCCCGGCGTTCTGGTCCACGTGGCTGAAAGCGGTGACGAAGTGTTCACCGTACGTTGCGGCGGCGCTCGTCTCATGAGCTCCACCCACATCCAGGAGATCTGCGACATTGCTGACAAGCACTGCGACGGTCGTTTGCGTTTCACCACCCGTAACAACATCGAGTTCATGGTGGATTCCAAGGACAAGGTTGAAGCCCTCAAGGCTGATCTTGCCCAGCGCAAATTCCCCGGTGGGTCTTACAAGTTCCCCATCGGCGGTACCGGCGCCGGTATCTCCAACATCGTCCACACCCAGGGTTGGATTCACTGCCACACCCCCGCCACCGATGCCTCCGGCACCGTAAAGGCAACCATGGACGAAGTGTTCTCTGATTTCCAGGATCACAGACTGCCTGCCAAGCTCAAGATCTCCATGGCTTGCTGCCTCAACATGTGCGGCGCGGTTCACTGCTCCGACATCGCCATCCTCGGTTACCACCGTAAGCCTCCCATCTTGGATCACGAGTACCTTGACAAGGTGTGCGAGGTTCCCCTGGCTGTAGCTTCCTGCCCCACCGCGGCCATCAAGCCCGCCAAGGTAGAGCTCCCCAGCGGCGAGACCGTTAACTCTGTAGCGGTTCGTAACGAGCGTTGCATGTACTGCGGTAACTGCTACACCATGTGCCCCTCCATGCCCCTTTCCGACGCCGAAGGCGACGGTATCGTGCTCATGGCCGGTGGTAAGGTGTCCAACCGTATCAGCGCACCCAAGTTCTCCAAGGTTGTTGTGGCCTTCCTGCCCAACGAAACCCCGCGCTGGCCTTCCATGACCAGAGCCATTGACGAGGATCAGATGAGCAGTACGCCAAAGGCGCCCGTAAGTACGAGCGTTTCGGTGACTGGGCTGAGCGTATCGGTTGGGAGCGATTCTTTGACGTGTGTGAACTCGACTTCACCCACCACCTCATCGATGACTTCCGCGATGCTGCGTACCAGTCTTGGCGTCAGACCACTCAGTTCAAGTTCTAATTCACGCTGAGCACGCATCCATTTCGTATGGAAATGGATAACTTGCAGGGGACCTGGTCTCCAGGTCCCCTGCCCTATAAATTGGAGGTCCCCAATGGCATTAGAAAAAGAAGCAGCCAAAGAGGTCATCATCGAGAAACTGACCAAGAAGTCCAAATCCAAGTCCAAGTTCTACTTGAAGGATTTCTACGCATTCTTCCCCGATGAGAAGCCCCGCGCCGTAAAGAATATCGTGAACGCCCTCGTAAAAGACGAAGTTCTCGAGTACTGGTCCAGTGGTTCCACCACCATGATCGGTCTTAAAGGCCAGGGCAAGCAGGCCGGCGCAGAAGGCGAAGAGTAATCTTCCCCTGTTTCGCTGACAGGCTTTCCAGCGTATTTGTCTAAGACTCCCAAGTGCAGTGATTGATGAAATCTGAAAGAATCAGCAGTATCCCAGGCCTTTTTATTTCCGCGCTTCGCGGTGGATCAGGGAAAACCATTCTGACCATTGGCATCACCGCTGCACTGAGGAGTCTTGGCAAACAGGTTGCCCCCTTTAAAAAGGGGCCCGACTACATCGATGCCGGGTGGCTCTCCCTGGTGAGAAATGCTGCTACAACCTCGATACCTACCTGATCGACCACGACACCGTGGTCTCCTCCTACCTTGCCAATTCAGCCAAGCTGGGCGCGGACATCGCCATTGTGGAAGGCAACCGCGGCCTTTTCGACGGCATCGACATCGACGGCAAGACCAGCACCGCAGAAACCGCAAAGCTTCTCAAGGCACCCGTGGTCCTCGTTCTGGACTGCTCCAAGAGCACCCGCACCATGGCAGCGGCCGTCCTGGGATGCCTCCACTTCGACCCGGAGCTTACCATCGGCGGGGTGATCCTCAACCGCATTGCAGGCCCGCGGCACAAGAACAACCTGATCAACAACATCGAATACCATACCGGTGTGAAGGTGATCGGGGCGGTGCCCAAGCTCAGGACCCATGATTTCCCCGAGCGGCACATGGGCCTTGTTCCCACCCCTGAACACGACTGGGCCTTTGAGTCCGTAAAAAACGCCGAGACCATTATCCGGGATAATGTGGACGTGCCGGGTATCATCTCCCTTGCGGAAACAGCCGAGCCCTTTGAGCGCATCGTCAGAGTCCCCGAGGTCGAGGCCGCAGGTACCGACGATCGACCTGTCATCGGGGTGATTCGCGACGCCTCCTTTCAATTTTACTACCCGGAAAACATCGAAGCCCTGGAGGCCGAAGGCGCCCGCGTGGTGATGATCAGCCCCTTAAGGGACACCGAGCTCCCCGACGAGCTTGACGGGGTCTATATCGGCGGGGGATTTCCCGAGACCCACGCCCGTGAGCTGGGTGAGAATGTGAGCTTCCGCCAGAGCCTTCTTGCCCGCATCAAAGAGGGTATGCCTCTCTACGCCGAGTGCGGCGGTTTGATCTACATGGGAGAAGAGCTCGAAGTGGATGGAGAGATCCACCCCATGACCGGTCTGTTTCCCCTCTCCTTTTCCGTGTCCAAAAGGCCCCAGGGACATGGGTACGTGGTGGCCGAGATCACCGGGGAGAATCCCTTTTTTGAGGTGGGAACCCGTATCAAGGGCCATGAGTTCCGTTACTCCAAAATCACCCGATGGGACCGGGAAGACAATGACGCCGCCTTTACCATGGCACGGGGCACGGGCATGGCCGACAAGGCCGACGGCATTACCAGGTACAACGCCCTGGCCACCTACACCCACATCCACGCCTTGGGCACCCCTGCCTGGGCACCCTCCTTTGTTTCCAAAGCCTTAGAATACAAAAATCGATCTTAACAATCCCGGCTGATGCGGCCCGCTCCGGAGCACGACCACCCCCATTGCCTCGCCACCTTCCACAGAAAGCGGTGCCGTCGCGCACGTAGGCTCTTTCATTAAACCACTATGTCGACGGGTTGTATCTGTAAGGTTACGGCAGGCGTATGCCCGCAAGGAGATCTCGATGGATATTTTTTTTGAGGGATTTGTGTGCTTGTGGGGCGGGATCAAGGGATGACCGGCCATCACGCCGGAAGGTGCGGAAGCCGCACCCGCACATGGGAACACCTGTTTAAAAAACGGCATGTCCCGTGCGGGCGGGCTGGGTGCACCCTCCGGCGCCTGGTAAGCCCAAGGGGCCTTTTAGCAGGACATTAAACCTGCTTGAAGATATCCCCAACCATGCGGGGATTCCAGGTACCCCGGCCGGATCGGGTGGGGACCTTGGCCTTTAAAAAGGCCGTGGCGATGCGGGTCTGGGTGAGGCCCTGGGTTTTGAATTCGGCCATCACCTCCATGAGGCGGTCCTTGAAGGCCCCTTTGTCTTCGGCACCCATGACGGCAAGCTCTGCGGCCACGCTGTCCAGGTCGCTGTCACTGGGGGTGGCGGGCTCTGCTACAGGGGCCGCCGGTGCAGGCTTTTCCGCCGCAGGAGCAGGTGCGGCTTCAACCGCAGCCTTGGGTGATACGGCAGCAGCAGGGACCGGCTGAGCCTCGGGGGCCTTGGCCACGGGCTGGGCCGGTGCAGGCTGATTACCCTTCATGGCCGAGTCGCGTTTTTTCTTCTGCTTGAGGAGCCACTGGGTCACCTGCTTGGCCTTTCGGGTGGTAACGGCCTTGAGCTTCATCTCTTTTCGGTACATGACCGCGTCCATGACGAGGACCCCGTGGGGATCGGTGAGGACAGACCCGGGAAGGTCGGTGCTCTCCACAGCCCATCCGTCGTTTTCCAGCCAGTAGATGCGCTTTCCTTCTGTCCATGGGGCCTTTGCCGATGACGCCCTTGATCCAGACCCAGCCTTTGTCGCAGCGGTTCTGGATGAGGCCGCTCATGAGGGCCACGCTGCGGTTCTGGCTCTTTTCATGGATATGGTAGAGGTTTTCGGCCATGATGGACTGGACAGCCAGTTCCATGCGCTCAGATTCAATGAGATCTCCCAGCAGGGAGAGAGGTTTGCACGCTCTTTTCGATTTACCGGGTTTGAAATGAACCCTGATCTTTACATCCTTCTTCAACGGTCTCACTTCCTGTCATGACTTGCTGTGCGTTTGCTGTGACGGCTTGGAACACAAAACGGCCCACGGGAACACATAGTAAGAATCGCTTCCCCCGACAAAGGGAAAACCCGCCTTAACCCTTGGCTGATTTGACTCAATACCCAGGCGGATCGCAACGATGAACGGGGTCTATGTGTTGTCGTGGGCCCTTAAAAAGCCGCACCGAAGGAAATCATTTGGCGGTATCACGGGTGAGACCCCTGTCTCCCCTACCGAAGAAAAATGCTTTCACTTCAAGATGATGGGTTTGAGAAATCCATACCATAAATTCTCTTTGGAGACAAAAAAAATGGGGGGCCAAAGCCCCCCAGGTTCAAAAAAAAGTCACTTTTTCACTTTCAGACCTTGAAACGGCTCACCAGACCGCTCATTTCATCGGAGAGCGTGGCCAGGTTATCGGCGTCGGACTGAACGCGGCTGCTGTTGTCTGCAAGGAATCTGGCCTGGCCGTTGACCTCCTCCATCTCCTCGGTGATTCCGTGGGTCTCTTCGCT
Source organism: Desulfoluna sp. CYM3A (assembly GCF_056829965.1). Classification (NCBI taxonomy): domain Bacteria; kingdom Pseudomonadati; phylum Thermodesulfobacteriota; class Desulfobacteria; order Desulfobacterales; family Desulfolunaceae; genus Desulfoluna; species Desulfoluna sp. CYM3A. Next base: position 5,422,290 of record NZ_CP186556.1, on the reverse strand, counting down.
GCTCTGGGAGATGGTGCGGGTGACCTCGTCAATGCCCATGGAGGTCTGGGCCACGTTGTCGGCAATCTCCCGGGTGGTGACAGACTGCTCCTCAACAGCAGCGGCGATGCCCGCTACAATTTCGCTCACATTGGAGATGATGGTGTCGATTTCGGCGATGTCGCTGCTGGCCGCGTCCGTGGAGTCCTGGATTCCCCGGATTCGGTCGGTGATTTCCCCGGTGGCCTCGGCCGTCTGGCGGGCCAGGTCCTTGATCTCCCCTGCCACCACGGCAAAGCCCTTGCCGGCCTCTCCGGCCCGGGCCGCCTCGATGGTGGCATTCAGGGCCAAGAGGTTGGTCTGGTCCGATATCTCGGAGATGGTCTCGGTTACCACCCCGATGTCCCGGGCGGCCGCGGCAAGCTGTTCGACCCCTTTGGCCACCCCGCTGGCCTTGCTGGCCGCCTGGGTGGAGATTTCCCGGGCGCGCCCTGAATTACCGGCAATCTCCGTGATGGTGGCGGTCATCTCTTCGGCGGCCGAAGCGATCATCCCCACGCCCGCCGAAGACTGGTTCATGGCGGCGGCCACATCGGCCATGTGGGCGTTGAGCTCCTTGCCGGAGGTGGTGACGGAAACGGCCTTGTCGCTCATGTCCCCGGAGGCGGTTTTCATCTTGTGGGTGACCCCGGAGAGATCGGTGGAGGCCCCGTCGATGATCTTGGTTTTGCCGGCAATCTGGGTGATGAGGTCCTGGAGGTTGCCCACAAAGGTGTTGAACCACTGGGCCAGCTCGCCGATTTCGTCCCCGGACTGGATGCGGATGCGCATGGTCAGGTCTCCCTCCCCCTGGGATATATCCCTCATGCGGGAGGCAATACGCTTGATGCGGGTGACCACCATGGCCTGGGTTAAGGTTCGGACCACGAGCCAGATCACCACCATGGTGATGGTGGCGATGATGATCAGCTGGTTCCGGAGGGTGACGGCTGCGGCAAACACCTCCTCAGACGGCGCATTGATGACGGTGATCCAGCCGGACAAGTTCTCCTGCTTAAAGACGGAGATCTTTTCCTGGCCTTTGAAATCATAGGTCCTCAGCCCATTTTTCAGTTTGAGGATCTCCTTGCTGAAATCGAACATGTTGCCGTTGAGGGTGAGGATCTTGCTCTTGTCCGGGTAGGCGATGACCGCCCCGTTCTCTTCCATGACAAAGGCATAGCCTGTCTCTCCCACCTTGATGGGGTCGATGAAGAGCTCGGTGACGGTGTTCATTTTGACCACGAGGCTGATGACACACACCACGGCGCTGTTCGCCGTCAGGGGCAGGGATTCCACGTAGACGGGCTCGCCGCTTACCTTGCTCTTGATTACCCGGGAGGTGACGGGCTGGCCCTTGAGGGCTTCCTTGAAGTAGGTCCGGTCCGAAATATTCAGGGAGTTCTCCACCCCGGGGACTGCCGAGGCAATGATGGTTCCGTCCGGCAGGGTGATCAGGAAGTTTTCGATGCTGGGAAAGGTCTCAAGGATGCGGGAGAGCTTCTCATGAACGGCCTTGCGCATCAGGGTGTCCTGATTGATGGCGAAGTTTCTGTACAGGGTGTCCGACCCCCAGTAGTGCAGCAGGGAACGGTTGTCTCGGATGAATTTTCCCAGGACCTCGGAGGTTGCCTCGGTCAGTGAGGTAAGCTGGGTGTGAACGCTCTGCTTGAGAGCATTTTTGGAGCTGACATACCCGAGGGTGGTGATGGCCACAAGGCCCGTGAGGATGATGAGCAGGACAGGTATAAGGAATTTTAGGCGTAGCTTCATGTGCGGTTCTCCGTGCCAACGTTGAAATATAAGGGGTGAAGAAAGGCTCTTCACATATTGCCTAACGAAGAATAAAAAAAGGCCGGGTCGGGCAGCTTTATTTTGCTGATAACGCCATGGAAGTCGCGTTTCGTTTTGCCCGTTGTGAGATGTTGTATACTTAGTTCAATCTCACTAATGTAGTCTTAACGGCACGGAACTATGTTTACTTAAGAACTAATTCGGAATTTTTCGAAACTTTTTTACAATGAAGAATAAAACAGAGGAAACCTGTCGTTATTTTAAGTGATTACCGGATTGCTGACAGAAGGGATCACCCGCGGTCTTTTCGTGTAGATTGGGTAAGTGAACGCCGGAGAGGAAGGGATGGGTGGGCAAAGAGCCGCCGGGAAGCGGAGGGCGGGAGCAGGCAATGAAAAAGGCGCTTTTTCCTGAAAAGGAAAAAAGCGCCTTTAAACAGATGCCCTGAATCAGGGACGACTACTTTTTAATTTTGCCTTCGGTGTGGCATTTTTTGCAGCTTGTGGGGGCCGGCCCTTTGGCTTTCTTGTCTTTGGCCTTCTTCTTGAACTCTTTGTTGAAGGCTTTGTGACAGGTGATGCAGTTGTCATGGACGGCCTCAGCATGGTACTGACGCTTTTCCTTGCCCTTGAGCTTTTTCTTGCCTTTGCCCTTGGGAGCCCGGCCGAGCTTGTCGTGGCACTCGATGCAGCGCTGGACATCATCACCCATGGTGAGCTCCAGGGCTTTGCCGTTTTCATCGTGGTGGCACTCACCACAGCCGATCTTGTAATCTTCGTGGTGTTTCTTGTGAGTAAACGGTACCGGGCTGTACTTGTGTCCGCCGGCTTCGGTGTACTCTTTGGTTTTCATGTCAAAGGTGTCTTCCACGGTGGTCCCTGCCCAGAGAAGACTCACCGCCGCAAGAGAGACCACAAGGGCGGACAGCAGCGTAATCAAACGGGTTTTGTTCATTTTTAGTTTCCTTTCCTCTCCCAGTCGGTGACGGTTCGGTACGAAAGGTGCAGCCCGTGGCTGTGTCGTCAACTCCGCAGCGGCCGTCCCGGTTTAAAGCGTGATTCCCCTAAAATCACCATTTACAGAAATTATAAACGGGGTGATCTTATCAGGGGGAACTTTCAATGTCAATTGGTTCTCAGTGGATTTATCCAGTAGAAAACTATGGATTTATGATGTGTTTATAAAAGGTTACCCTTGAAGGGCTTCCTTCGGGTCCGGGCGTGGAACCGGGGTGGGAACCGGGATATCCCGGGGGTCGGAGACACCGGATTCGAAATAGCGATCGGCCTGGTACATCATGGCATTGAGCCGGTCGTCAAGCAATTGGCGCGCCTCTTCACAGACCTCCCGGGAGGCGCCCTCTTCCACATGGATGGGTTCGGCGTACATGAGCATGATGCGGGAGAAGGGCTTGGGGATGATGGTACGGTCCCAGCTTCTTAAGGTCCAGTGGTTGTCGCAGCTCCACATGCCGGCCTGGATGGGGCGGCCCGATTTCTGGGCCAGGGCCACGATGCCCATCTTGGAGATATAGGCAGGGCCGGTGGGGGCGTCGCAGGCCAGGGCCGCAGGGTGGCCTTTTTGGACGTAGGGCACCATCTCCAGCAGGGCTTCGCGGCCCCGTTTTTTGGAGGATCCCCGCACGGAGATCCAGCCAAAGGCTTCGACATAGCGGGAGGCAAGCTCACCGTCCCGGCTCATGCTGGCCATCACCACCACCTCTTTGAAGCGGTAGTACCAGATGTAAGGAATCAGGCGCTGGTGCCATGTGACATACAGGACATTGCCGTGGGTGCGGCCCCGTTTGTGGGCGGCGCCAGCGTCTTTGCCGAAAATCTCCAGTCGGCAGGTGGCAAAAAGAAGGGAAAAAAGGACCCGTGAAAGAAGGCCGATTGCGTAGGACAAAGGGGGACTGAGCTTCTTCAATGATCGTCTCCATGGGTTTAATCTGCGGGTCTGGACCCGATGGGAAAATTCCTGGGTCGCTATTCTATCCTCGGGGTGTAAATTGATCAATTGAAAAAGCCTGTTGGAAATTTGAGGGTGTTCGAGGTACACTCATGGGCCTTGGGACCCTTTGGATAGGGACCCTGACGCCCGGTCACCGGATAAAATCCATTGCAGTTTTCTTCAATTATGCTATTGCATCGGGTGGCGCGGACGGTGCCGTTTCCGTATTGTATAGTGAGGGTAAATCGGTCGGTTAGCTCTGGTTTCCGGAATGCATGCCCCACGGGGGCCTGCCCGTGACGGAGGGCGCGTCTGTTCAGTGGGCCGAACCGCTTTGTGATCAACCGGGGTACGGCCTTCTGTGTTTTGGATATTGCCCTCTGGATTCAGGGTGTTGGGTGGATCCCAAGGGGTGTGGATACTTTTTTTGCAGGAGGCATCGGTGAAAGTCAGGCAACTTGCCCGTCAAATTGTTGAGTTTTACGAAAAGATTTCCTCCTGGGAGAATTCGGTGGTTAAGGGGAGCGGGTTGACTCCTTCCCAGATGCACACCATAGAGATCGTGGGCCACGAAGGTCGTCTTCGCATGCGGGAGCTGGCCGAGAAAAAAGGGGTCACCACGGGAACGGTGACGGTAACGGTGGATCGCCTTGAAAAAGAGGGGTACCTCCGGCGGGAAGCCCATGAAAAAGATCGCCGTTCCTATGAAATTGTGCTGACAGACAAAGGCGAGGCGCTTTTCAGGCGCCACCATGAATATCATGTGAGCTTAACCGAAGAGATGGCAGCGGCCCTCACTGAGGAGGAGATGGTTCTCTTTTCCGGGATATTATCGAAGGTCAACGGAGTATTTTAATCATGGATCATCACGAGCAGAATTTTCTGGAGCAGCATTCAGACGAGTATATTGAAATGGCGTACAGCTACGAAAGGCTGGAGCGCGTGGAGAACCCCGACGGCTACGGCAAGCGCGTTGGGGACTGCGGGGACACGGTGGAGATGTTCCTGACCATCGAAGAGGAGACCATCAAGCACGTCGCCATCCAGATCGACGGATGCCTCAACACCATCGCCTGTGCCAACACCGTGGCCTCCATGACCGAGGGGCGGACATTGGAAGAGGCCTGGGAGGTGACCCCTGAAAAGGTTGCCGGCTACTTAAAGACATTGGAAGAAGATCATTTCCACTGTGCGGAACTCTCCGTGGGTGCCTTTTTTCTTGCCCTGAACGATCATCGCAAGAAGACCCGAAACGGATGGAAAAAGACCTATACCCACTGAGGTGTTATGGACGAAACCCCTGACAACCGCCTTTTTTTTCTCATCAACCGAAGCCGTCATGTGCTGCTGAAGTGGGCCGATGCCATCCTGATGGAGAAGCTTTCCGTCACCTCGGCCCAGCTTGCAGCCCTTTTTATCCTTGAAAAGGAAGACGGGTGCCTCTTAAAAGAGCTGAGCCGGGGGCTGGGGCTGAACAATTCAGCCATCACAGGCCTGGTGACCCGCATGGAAAAAGCAGGGCTCATTGAAAAGCGCAGCTGTCTGGAAGACGGGCGTGCTTTCCAGGTGTATATTACCCCCAAAGGGGCCCGAACCGCCGCCCTTGCCCTGCCCCTGGTGGATCAATTCAACGAGTTCGCTTCAGAGGGGTTTACCCCGGAGGAGATGGAGACGGTGTGCCGTTTTCTCGGTTCTGTCATCCACAAAATCTCCTGTGCCCAGACCCGTCCCTCCTGATTTGGCTTCCTGCGAAATTCTATCCTGTTTTGTGCTTGAAGTGATGGGTTGCAGCGTTGTTTTTCGGGATGGGTCGCACTTTACTTGCCAAACCTCTGTCTGTTTGTTCTGAAAATCGGTCTTTTTTATCGTTAATGAGTGCTTTTTGCCCTTGGCGTGGGTGAATGTTGAAAACTTTTTCTAGCTCGCCCTTCCGAAGGCCTGGGATTCATAACTTTTCAACAGGACCCTGCCTGAAACCAGCCACAGGACACAATGACGTTTCCCCTGCTCACAGAATGGACCTTCTGGTTATGGGTGGCTCTGGTACCTGTGGTGGCGCTGGCCCTTGTCCGGGCCGTGCGCATCATCGGCTGGGCTCTCTCCCTTACCCGTGAGATACGCGCCCTTGAGGCGCGGGCCAAAACCGCACCGGATCATGAGGCTGCCGCCCTTGGCGTGGTGGTCTCTCACTGCAGGGCGACCCTTCGCTCTTTCTCCCCCGACCTTCCAAGCCTTGACGATCTTCACGGCTACCTTACCGAAGTTGCCGCCGCCTTTCACCCCGAGGCGCCTCGCCCGGAACTGAGGGTGTCTGTGGGCCACCTGATCCGAACCCTGAACCGTTCCCTGGATCGCTTTGACGCCGTGCTCGAACGGCCTGGCCTGGCTCGCCTCAGCCGGGTGAGAGTTGCCACGGTCAAGACCAGCACCCGTCGGTTGAAACGGGTCACCGGCTTTCCTCCGGTGCGCTGGTACCTCCGTTTCAGGCGCTGGATTTCCGGCATGAACGTGTTTCGCCTGCTTCTCCTCCCCGATCCCGTCTCCTGGCTGATTACCCTCTCCGGAAATCTCTCCCTCATGGTTCTGGGCAAGTGCCTCCTGACCGACCTTCACCTTTTTGTGGGCACCACCGCCCTGGAACTCTATGGCTCACTGGGTGCCGAAGGGGAGTCCTCCGGCGGGGAGCCTTCTCCCGAGGCCATGGAAGAGGTTTTAAGGGAACTCGAGGGGCTCGACGATGCCCCGCCCGCAGCCATGGATCCTGCTCTTGCCCCCCTTCGCAGACGGATCACCGGGGTGTCGGCGCTTTTTCATCCCACCCCCGGCCTCTCTGTATTTGGGAAAACCGTAAAAGAGTCCGCTGAGCTCCTTGCCCAGAAGCACTTCCCCGAGGCGGACTCTCCCCTTGATGAGGCCAGAATCGGTCCCATCCTGGAGCGTACCCGCCACCTTCTGGCGCAGCTGGGCAAGGGAGAGTCTCTGCCTGTTGCCGGGCGTCTCTTTCGTGTCCGCCTGGACACCCTGGCAACGGTTCGCCGGTATGCCGAAGAGAGCCTGCCCAAAAGCCTCAAAGAGGCCGTCACCCACGGGAAAAAAGCCTATGGCTGGCTCAAGTGGCCCCTGACCGCTTACCGTCTTACGGCCAGGGGCGGGCTCCTCAAGGTGGCTGCGGGCCTGGGATGGCGTACTGCCGGAAAGGGCGTCACCCTCTTTTTGTACGGGCGCCTCTACGACTACGCCATGGAAGACGTAGACAGCGTGATGAGGCGATCCAAAGAGATGGCCTGACAGCCACGCAAGGTGGTTTAGAGTTTGGGCACGGGCCGTGAGGTTGCCTGGAAGTCCCTCATGAACATCTCCGGAATACTCTGGGACTCAAAGGTCTCCTGTCCCTCTTTCATGCCGAACAAAGAGAAGCAGAAGCCGATGGCCGCGGCACCGTTAAAGACAACCCGGGCGGCGCTTACGGATTGAAGGGCCGGGGTGGACACGAAACTCCAGAGGGCCGGATCCAGTGAGACACCGGAGTCGGTTGCCTGGCCGCTGATGGTGGCCAGGCCGGTCTGGGTGTTGATGCGGCCGCTGAGCTCAAAAGTGTAGCTCATAAACGAGAGCTGGCTCCCGGTCTGGAGGACTTCATCACTTCCTTCCGTGGTCGTGGCAATGGTCATGGTCTCGGTGATGGACTGATAACTGCCACGCTCCGGGATAAAGATGGTGACGTTGTAGGTGCCGTCAAACTTTTGCTGTGCCATGGTGATCTCCTTTGGGTCGGACAAACGAAGGTTAAGGGATTGCTGTGCCCATGGGGCGACATCTGCGCAACCGCTGGTGCGGCAACAGAAAGAAGGTGGGGCTGTCTGTGGCGGAGAAGGAGGCGATGGTGGGTGCAGAACGGCGGTGAATACAAGGGGGCCCATGGGAATGAATGTTTGGGTAAACCTTGTAATTTATAGGGGTTGATGGGTGCTCTGTCAATGTTTAAGATGCGTTGATTTTTCGATGTTGAACGGGCCATGGTACGGGATGCCGAACCCAGCCGGAAAACCAGGGGATTCCCAGTCATCAGGCCACACCGGACCCGGGTGCGATTTTATGAAAATCGCGATCATTCCAGCTGTTATGTATACCGGAGGGCCTCCACCGGGGTGATGCGGGCTGCTTTGGTTGCCGGGTAAAGGCTGACAACCAGGCCCAGGGTGACGATAACCCCGTTGGCGGTGAGGATGTCCGTGGGGGTGAGCACCGGGATGATGATGCGGGGCATGCCCCACATCTCGGTTCCCGCGGCAAGGGCGGAGAGGTCGATGCCGTGAATGGCGATGAGAAAGACCGTGGCAATACCCAGGACATTGCCTGCCGTAAGGCCCAGGAGCAGCAGGAAAAGGGACTCCAGGAGAACCCCCCGGATGATACCCGAAGGGCTCATGCCCAGGGCCCGGATAAGGCCGAATTCCCGGATTCGCTCGAAGACGGCCATGAGGGTGGTGTTGACAATGCCGAAGCCCATGGCAATAAAGACCACCCCGTACCAGATGTAGATAAAGGAGTCCGATAGCTTCAGGTACGCGGCCAGCATGGGCAGGCGCTCCTGCCAGGTGGTGACGGAGAGGGACTCGGTGTTGAGGACTTGGCTTATGGCCCTGGCCACCTCTTTTTCTTCTCCCATCTCAGGCAACACAATGGAGACCTCCGAGAGGCGGTCCCCCAGCCCCAGCATCTGTTGTGCAGCCCCAAAGGGGACAAAGAGATAGGTCTTTTCGGTTGCTTCCAGGTCCGCGTCAAAGACCCCCACGATGCGAAAGGCTTTGGAGGCGATCTCTCCTTTTGTGTCCTGGCTCATGAGGATGAGCTTGTGACCGATCCTGGCCTCGTAGGCGTTGAGAAGGGCCCGTCCCACCACCACCTTGCTTTTGTCCGAAGCCTTAAGGGGGCGCCCTTCGGTGACGGCCCCGCCGATAAACGAGACAAAAGGCTCGCGCTCCGGGTCCATGCCCACAAGGGTTACCCCGCCGGAGTGGCGCGCGTTGGCAGCCACGGCCCCTACGCGGATGCGGCCGGTCCAGTGGCTTCCCCGGGGAAGACGTGTCGAGAGGGCCTCTTTGTCGATGGCGCCCTCACCAAGGGAGTAATCCACCACCGGATCGTCCATGTACTCGGGGTGCTGGATCTGGATGTGGCCGGTGAGGGTCTTGATGCCGTTGCCCAGCATCTCCCGCTGCATGCCCCGGGTCAGGGCGCTTAAGAGGATGATGCTCCAGATCCCGATGACCACGGCCGTTGTGATCACCAGGGTGCGCCTCGGGTTGCGCCAGATGTTGCGCCAGGCCAGTTCGTTATGCATGGTGCATCGCCTCCACGGGGTTCATGTTCCGGATCTTCAGGGCGGGAAACAGAGCGGAAAACAAGGTGATGGCAAGGACGGCCACCGGGCCGATGGTGGCCGAGAGCAGCGAGAGCTTGGGGTAAAGGCGGCCGCTGATGCCGTATGCCTTCATGATCTGGTCACTTCCCGGGATGAGGATGCCGTGGGACTCGAACCAGAGGGTCAGGGCTGCTCCAAAGGCGATGCCCACCGCAAGGCCCGTTGCCGTCATGAAAAAGGATTCGGTTAAGACCAGCCCCATGAGGCGTCCCGGGGTGGTGCCGATGGCCATCATCACCCCGAACTCCCGGGTGCGCTCGAAGATGGCCATGACAAAGGTGTTTAAAATGCTGAAGGCCACCACAATAATGAGGATCAGGTACATGATGAGCCCGCTCACCAGGTCCATCTGGATGCTCTGGAGAAGCCCGGGGATGAGATCCATCCAGTCCAGGGCCACTGGGGGGGGGCCGTTGTGGGGCAGCTCCGCCAGCTTGGCGCTGAGCTTCGCCTTCAAGGGCGCCACCTCCGACAGGCTGCTGGCCCGGATGGCCACCTCGTGCACCCCGCCTTCCATGGTAAAGAGATCCTGGAAAAAGGCCAGGGGCAGGAGCACCACGTTGCGGTCATAGGCATCCAGCCCCGACTCGAAGATTCCCTGAACCGCCACCACCGTGGCCGCCACCGATCCGTCCCGGCCCTGTCCCAGAAGCGTCAGCTCATCCCCCACCCCCACCTTGAGGTTCCGGGCCAGGGTCTCCCCCACCAGGGCCGCGTCTTCCCCTTTGAAATAGCTTCCCTGCCGGATGATGGCTGCCAGGGTGGAGACTTTCTTTTCGCGCTCCGGGTCCACCCCCGTGACCATGCACCCGTAGGTCCGGCTGCCGCTGGTGACCAGGGCAAACCCGTTGGCCCTGGGCGCTGCTGCCACCACCCGCAGGTCCCCGTCCAGCAGAGCCGCTTCGGTCTCATCATCCCAGTTCAAGGCCAGGCGCACCTCCCGGTTTTGGCCTGCACCTGAAGGTGCCCGGTGCGCAAGGAGACCGACGCGTTGATCATGGTCTCGTAGGTCCCAAACTGAAAGGAGAGCATAAACACCAGCAGGAGCGCTGCAAAGGCAATGGCGGCAATGGTCAGCAGCGTGCGCCTCGGATTCCGCCAGATATTCCGCCATGCAAGGGCGATGTCTGTGTTCATTGTAAGGCCTCATGGGGGCGGGGGGTTAAGAAAAAAAGTAACTATTCAGCTCCAAAAACAGCCTCCGGCGGCAATCAGATAGCAGATGTCATTTGTCCCTCGTTCCTCGGGTCACATCACATCTGCATTTAAAACGGCATTCATGTACCTTTTTTTATGACCTGTTTGTTAAACTTTTTAAACGTTTAGCCCCCGGCAGGGCCGCCGGAGGCATAAGCTGAATGGTTACGAAAAAAAATGGGTTTTTCTTGCGACCCTTATTTTCCCACCTTGATCAGGTTGGCCCGGGTAAAGGTGTTGGCCGGGAGTTCCCGGGTAAAGGTGAGGGCGTCGTAGACCATGACGGTGTATTCGTCCTGTGTGTCGGTCTTGGCCATCTTCCAGGTCATGGGAAAGAGCTTGCCGTCCACGGATTGGATATCCGAGGCCGTCATCTCCTTGACCGGTTCCAGCTCTTCATCAAAGAAGGTCTCTTTCAAGAGAATGTGGTCGTCCCGGATTTCAAGGGTGATCCTGCCCCAGATGACCGGGGCATCGGGCTTGGGGTCGGACTGAACGTTATAGATGGTGTGGCCGCTTTGGGTGGTCTGTCCCGTGAGGCTGTGGGTGTAGTCGTAGATGAGGCTGTCGGTCTTGGCCAGGTCGTTGTTGGAGAAATCCGAGCCCTGCCAGCTCTGGCTCATCATGGAGGGGGGCAGCTTGATGATTTTGTTGACCTTGGGGTTGTAGATCCACATGGTCCGCCCTTTTTTCAGGGTGCCGTTGCCCCTGTCCTTGGCCGGGGACTTGATGACAAAGAGGCTCTCGGATTCTCCCTGGGTCCAGGCGTCGAGGGAGACGGTGCGCTGCCAGGTGGGGCGGTGGATGGTCATGGTGAGCCGGGAGACGGAGGCCTCCCCGCGCCAGTAGTCAAAGGCGGCCCGGACAATGGATTCGGCTGATTCTCCGGTGCAGGGGGCGGGCATGAGACACAGCACCGGCAGGAGAAGGGCAGCCAGGACGCGTGTCAGAAAAATCACGCGCCGTGGGGCGTGGTAGCTTTCTTGGAAGGTGCGGTGGGGGAAAAGCAGTTTCATCGCGGGCTCCTGGGGTGGTGGGTTGCCTCAGGCGGTCGCAAGGATAACGCGGCCATGTCTCCCCTGTTTTTGCACAGCAACAGATGGATTTCAATGGGTAATCACAGGGCTATATAAAATCCTCCCCGGGACGGGACGCCTTGGAATCGAGCCCTTGAAGGGTGACGGGCAGGGTGTAGAATTCCACCCGCAGTTTCACGGGACCGGTAATCACCACGTGGTGATAGCGCTCCGGAAAGATGACCACGGGGTGATCGGGGTCGCAGTCGATGGGGTGGTCCTGATCGTCTTCCCAGACGAACTGGCAGGCCCCCTCTTCCACCACGAGAAGCCCGCACTTGCCCTTAGGGGCCATATGCTTTGCAAGGATGCCCGGTGCAATGGTGGTTTCGTCCATGGTGGGGGTGGCACCGGCGCGTTCTGCGCCGGGAGGCAACTGGGCGTTCTGGAAGTTCATGGGTACCTCCTTGGGTGGGGGATTCATGGGGGCTGAAAGCCGGGAATCGGGCTTTCGGTTGTTAGAAGATAAGCACCCCTGCCCTTTTTTCAAACCCTTATAACCTGCGACCCGTTATAACCTGGGGGACGCAGGGTATCTGTCTGGTTTTTATGGTGGATACCCATGTACTGGGCGGCGGCGCTTTCAACAGGTTATATCCCTTCCGAGGGTGCGCAGGGAGCGCCTTAATGGAAAATATGCCCGTGATAACAGGGGGTCATGCATTTAACGGGCCGGTTGGCATCGTCTGTGCTCTACTTCTATTCAATCAAATTAATTTGGGTTGCATTTAAGTTTTATTCATCAAAGATGGGGAATAGACATGACACAGATAAGCAGTGAAAAGAAATCAGGCCTGTTTGGGTGGTATTTCAACACAAACCTTTTGCTCCGTATTCTCATCGGCCTTGTGGCCGGTGCAGTGGCTGGCTTGATCTTCGGCCCCAAGATCGCGGCCGTGGCCCCCCTGGGAACCGCCTTTGTCCGTCTGCTGAAAATGATCGTGATGCCGGTGGTGATCTTCACCCTGGTGGTGGGCGCGGCCAGCGTGCATCCCTCCCGCCTGGGACGCATCGGCGTCAAGGCCCTGGTTCTCTATCTGTTGACCTCGGCCTTTGCCGTGGCCATCGGCCTTGTCTTTGCCAACCTCTTCAACCCCGGATCGGGCATGGAGCTGGTGGGCATTGCAGGCGCCAAAGGAAAGTCCGTGACTCCGCCCTCCATGGTGGATACCCTGCTCAACATCATTCCCACCAACCCCTTTGGAGCCATCACCTCCGGCAAGATGCTCCCCACCATCTTCTTCGCCATCTTCTTCGGCATCGGCCTCTCTCACCTGCGGGAGAGCGACGACGACCGAATTCAAAACGCCGCCCAGACCATGTTTGCCTTCTTTGAAGGCGGCGCCGAGGTCATGTACAAGGTGGTGGGCTGGATCCTTGAGGTGGCCCCCATCGGTGTGTTTGCCCTCATCGCCGTGGTCTTCGGAAAGCAGGGAGCCCAGGCCTTCGGCCCCCTGGCCCTGGTGACCCTTACCGTCTACGCTTCCTTTATCTGCCATGCGGTGTTTGTCTACGGCGGCCTTTTGACCCTTTACGGTATCAACTTCTTTGAGTTCCTCTCCCGAGCCCGCGCGGCCATCATCACCTCCTTTGTGACCCGAAGCAGCGGCGGCACCCTTCCCGTCAGCATGGAAGTGGCCGAGAAGAACCTCGGGGTTTCCCGCGGGGTCTACTCCTTCTCCCTGCCCCTGGGCGCCACCTTAAACATGGACGGTGCCGCCATCTACCAGGGGGTCTGCGCCATCTTTGTGAGCCTTGCCATCGGCGCTCCCCTGGCCCTGGACATGCAGCTGACAGTCATTGCCACCGCGGTTCTCATCTCCATCGGTTCTGCCGGGGTCCCCGGTGCCGGTGCCATCATGCTGCTCATGGTCCTGGAGTCCGTGGGCCTTAAAGTCGAGCCCGGCTCCGCTGTTGCCGCAGCCTATGCCATGATCTTCGGCATCGACGCCCTGCTGGACATGGGACGAACCTCCCTGAACGTCACCGGCGACCTGGCCGTGACCTGCGCAGTGGCCAAGTCCGAAGGGGAACTTGACCAGGCTGTCTGGGAACAGGGAGCCTCCGTGGAGCTCTAATCCGTCTTTCTTGTAAGGTCTGACGAAACGGGTCGGATGCGTTTTTCCCGCCGGGAAATAAGGTGTCCGGCCCGTTTTGTTTGGATGGCTATTCAGCCCGACACCGCCTTCCATGGTTATATAGGTTGGGTTTGATAAACAGGTCATCTGAACGCCGGACCGGCGAAAGGTATGGGCAATCCGACCGGTGTATACGTACCGGAGATTCAACCGCGAAAAATGTTTTGCGAGCTTTTTTAAAAAAGCGACCCGCCGGAGGCCACTGAATCGTCTCTTTTTTTCTATGGTTTTGCCATCTGGGGCAAGGGGTTGAAAAGATGAAACCCGTATTGACAGAAGAGCCCTCGGGGGCCATAACCAAGGACAGGTGTCAATGGTTTACCCAAGGAACATGTCGGTTATGAGAGGTTGTCGTTATTTTGCTTCAGGGACCGTGTCACGCGGCCCCAAGTGCCCGTGGGCAGCACGGTGCGCCGCCCTTTTTCTGCTTTTTCTTCTCCTGGCCCAGGCCCTTGCCCCCCGAGCCGCCCGGGCCCCACCGCACATTTCGTAACAAAACCTACATCGTGGGCGGCGACTACTACTATCCCCCGTATGAGTACCTGGATGAAGAGGGCAATCCCAAGGGCTACAACGTGGAGCTCACCCGAGCCATTGCCGAGGTCATGGGCCTCAACATCGAGATCCGCCTGGGCAACTGGAGCGAGATGCGCACCGCCCTTCAACATGGGGAAGTGGACATGCTCCCGGGCACGGTGTTCACCGAAGAGCGACTGTCCGTGTTCGATTTTGTCCCCCACGCCCTGATCCACCAATCCATTTTTTACCGCAAAGGCTCCAGGCCGGCCAAGAGCGTCGACGACCTGGTGGGCTCCGAGGTCATTGTCCAGGAAGCCGGATCCATGCACGACACTCTGGTCAAGCACGGCGGCATCATGGTCATTGTTTCGGACACCCATGCCAACGCCCTGAGGATGCTGGCCGCAGGCCAACACGATTACGCGGCCGTGGCCAACCTGCCGGGGCTTTATCTCGGGCGCAAACATCGCCTCTCCAACATCGTCACCTCGGGCAAGACCGCGGTGAGCTTCAAGTACTGCTACGCTGTAAAAAAAGGGGATGCAGAGCTTCAGGCCCGGCTCAACGAGGGGCTCTCCATTTTGAAGAACACGGGGCGATACCAGGAGATCTATGACAAGTGGCTGGGGGTTCTGGAGCCGAGGACCCCGTCGTGGACGCGCATCATCAAGCTCAGCATGGTGGTGGTGATCCCCCTGGTGCTGATGATGGGCGCCATCCTCATGTGGAACCGCACCCTGAAGCGGGAGGTGGAAAACCGTACCCGGGAGCTCCACCTCCAGCAGCAGCAGCTCATCCAGGCGGACAAGATGGCCTCCCTGGGGATTCTGGTCTCCGGGGTCGCCCATGAGATCAACAATCCCAACAGCCTGGTGCTTTTGAACACCCCGGTGATCATGGATTCCTTTGAAGACCTGTGGCCCATTCTGGAGGCTTACTATCAGGAACACGGGGATTTCTGGGTGGGGGGGCTGGAGTACACCCGCATGCGTGAGGAGATCCCCTACATGCTGGCGGAAATGCAGGCCGGGGGCAAGCGCATCAAGCACATCGTGGAAGACCTGAAGGACTTTTCCCGCATCGACAACTCCCGCCAGATGGAGATCATGGATTTGAACGAGGTGGTGCGTGCGGCCACGCGGCTGGTGGATAACTCCATCAAAAAGGCCACCCACTCTTTTTCGGTCTCCTGCGGCGAAGGGCTGTACAAGGTTCGGGGCAACCCCCAGCGCATCGAGCAGGTGGTGGTAAACCTGATCTTGAACGCCTGCCAGGCCCTTACCGCACCGGAACAGGCCATCTCCCTTCAGACCTTCAACAGCCCGGACCGCAAAGGGGTGGTCCTGGAGGTGCGCGACCAGGGCAGCGGCATCGACCCGGACCACCTGCCCCACCTCACCGATCCCTTTTTTACCACCAAGCGGGACACCGGCGGCACCGGCCTGGGCCTTTCGGTGTCCACCACCATCGTCAACGAACACGGCGGGGTGCTGTCGTTTGCCTCCGAGCCCGGCGCAGGCACCACCGTCTCCCTTCGACTCCCCATGTTCAAAAGGATGTGACCGTGATTCCCAAAAAATCCCTCTACCCCTCATTCAAGGTGCTGATCGTGGACGATGAAGAGCCGTTTATCCGAAGCCTCTCCATCGCCCTGGAGCGGTCGGCCGGCATCAACAACCTCACCCGTTGCCAGGACAGCCGGGAGGTGATGGGGATCCTCTCCCAAGGGGGCTTTGGCCTGGTGCTCCTGGATTTGAACATGCCCTGGCTCTCCGGGGACAAGCTCCTGTCGTCCATCATCGAGGAGCACCCCGATGTGGTGGTGATCATTATCAGCGGCATCAACCAGATCGAACCGGCCGTGCGGTGCATGAAGCTGGGGGCCTACGACTACTTCGTCAAGACCAACGAGGAGGACCGCCTGGTCATGGGCGTGAACCGGGCCATTCAGATGGTGGAGATGTCCAAGGAGCACAAGGAGATCAGAAGCCGCCTTCTCCACGACCGCCTGGAACACCCGGACGCCTTTGAAGAGATCTTGACCGGCGACAAAGCCATGCGGGCGGTGTTCCAGTACATGGAGTCCGTGGCCAAAAGCGCCATGCCCATCCTTATCACCGGGGAGAGCGGCGTGGGAAAAGAGCTCTTTGCCCATACCGCCCATCGTCTCAGCGGGGTGGCAGGCCCCCTCATCTCCATCAACGTGGCCGGCCTGGACGACAACGTTTTTTCCGACACCCTCTTCGGCCACGCCCCCGGGGCCTTTACCAGCGCCCACGGGGTACGCAAAGGGATGGTGGAGCAGGCGGCCCAGGGCACCCTTTTCCTCGATGAGATCGGAGACCTGAGCGTCACCTCCCAGGTGAAACTGCTTCGCCTTATCCAGAACGGAGAGTACTACCCCCTGGGGAGCGACCGGCCCAAGCGCTTAAACGCCCGCATCGTGGTGGCCACCAATCAGGACCTGGACAAGAAGCAGGCCAAAGGCGAGTTCCGCAAGGACCTCTACTACCGCCTCTGCGCCCACCACGTGCATATCCCCCCCTTGCGGGAGCGCAAAGGGGATATTCCCCTTCTCCTCAACCACTTCCTCGGCGAAGCCGCCGACGCCCTGGGCAAAAAGCGGCCCACCTACCCCCGGGAGCTGGAGACCCTCCTTGCCAACTACCCCTTTCCCGGCAACGTCCGGGAACTCCAGGCCATGGCCCATGACGCCGTGAGTACCCACAAAGCCAAAATGCTCTCCCTGGACGCCTTTAAACGCAAGATCGGCTCCATGACCCTTCCCGCCCATGACCAACGCCAAGCCCTAGCCCTCCCCTGAGGACGACAGCGTGTTCGTGGCCACCAAATCCCTGCCCTCCGTCCATGACGTCACAGACCTCCTCGTGACCGAGGCCATGAAGCGCGCCGACGGCAACCAGTCCATCGCCAGCCGCCTCATCGGCATCTCCCAGCCCGCCCTAAGCAAGCGCCTCAAAAAAATGAAGCAGAACGACTAAGGGCTATGCTCAAAAAGCGTGCCTCCGTCAGCAAATGTGTAGGGGCGTTAGCCCCGGAGCATTTGCGATCCTGGGATCCAAGGGCTCAGCCCTTGGCCGCCGGAGGCCGTTTTTTGAATCGAAGGCTTGTCTTTTAGTAACTATTCAGCTCAAAACAGCCTCCGGCGGCAAGGTGTGCCACCTTGAAGCAGGTTGCGGATGCGGTTCCGCCCTCGTTCCTCGGGTCAAATCACATCCGCCTTTAAAGTAAAAATTCACTCAAAATGATTTTTTAAAACCTGTTTGTTAAACCCGCCTTTATAAAATCAGGCAAAAGTTTAGCCCCCGGCAGGGCCGCCGGAGGCATAAGCTGAATAGTTACGTCTTTTAAAGGTTTTATCGAGGGGCGAAAAACAACAAAACTGCAATCAATACGGCTTGTGAATTACATAAGTGTAACTTTCTTTGCGGTGTTGTCGTGTGTGGATTTTCATGGAACCGCTGAATTTCGAGATGACGTGTCAGGCCGTGGTGATGGCACGGAACTTGATTGGGGATATCCCCGAAATCATGAAGAAATTTTCCGTAAGGGATTTATTGTGAACTTTCTGATGGGGATAAACGATGAGACATTGGGTTCGAACAGCGGTGATGGCGGCAGGGGCATGGGCGACGCTCAAAGGGGCGGCCTTTGCCCTCACAGGGGACGGGGTGGACACGGGCAGCACGAGTTGGATGCTTATCTCAACGGCCCTGGTGCTTTTGATGGTGCCGGGCCTGGCCATGTTTTACGGCGGGCTGGTGCGGACCAAGAACGTGCTCTCCACCATGATGCACACCTTTGTGGCCCTGGCCGTCATCGGGGTGCTCTGGGTGGTGTGTGGATACAGTCTTACCTTCGGGGAGAGCATCCTGGGCGGATTATGGGGCTGGAACCCTGACTATTTTCTGCTCTCCGGCATCGATTCCCGGGTGACAGGCGGGATCCCCGATTACATCATCGCCATGTTCCAGGGAAAATTTGCCATCATCACCCCGGCCCTGATCAGCGGGGCCATTGCCGAGCGGGTCAAGTTCAGGGGGTACATCGCCTTTATCGCCCTGTGGTTCCTTTTTGTTTATGCCCCCTTGTGCCACTGGATCTGGGCACCGGACGGCTGGCTTTTAAACACCGGTGCCGCCGGGGTTATCGACCTTGCCGGGGGGCTGGTGATCCACGTCTCCGCAGGGATCAGCGCCCTGGTGGCCGCCCTGTACTTAGGGCCCCGTAAGGGGTTTCCGAAAACAGCCTTTCACCCCAACAACCTTGTCATGACCATGATGGGCGCAGGCCTCCTCTGGGTGGGATGGTTCGGGTTCAACGCCGGCTCCACCCTGGGCAGCGGCCTGGACACGGCCCGGGCCCTGGCCATGACCCAGATCTCCGCCGCCGCAGGCGCCCTCACCTGGCTGGCCATCGAGGCGTGGATCTTTAAGAAGGCCACGGCCCTGGGTTTTGTTTCGGGCATCCTGGCAGGCCTTGTGGTCATCACCCCGGCCGCCGGTGTGGTGCTGCCCGGCGGTGCCCTGATTCTGGGAGCTCTTTCGTCCTGCCTCTGCTACTGGGCCCTGACCCTCAAGCCCAAACTCGGCTACGACGACTCCCTGGACTGCTTCGGCATCCACGGCGTGGGCAGCGGCCTGGGCGTTCTCATGCTCTCCTTTTTTATCCGGGACAGCTGGATGGACGAGGCCTCCGCCGCCGCAGGAAAAGCCTGGGGCCCCTTTGACCAGCTCCTTGTCCAGCTCACCGGCATGGGCGCAACCATCCTTCTGGCCGCCGGTGTCACCCTTGTCCTGTGCATCGTCATCGAAAAGACCCTGGGCTTCCGCGTGGACGAAGAGTCCGAAGTCATCGGGCTCGATCAGGTCCTCCACGGAGAGACCGGCTACGGGTTGGGCGGTCAAAAAAGGCTTTCGTAACGGGCAACGTGGTTGAAAAAACAAGCCTCCGGCGGCAAGGGGCAAGCCCCTTGACCCCAGGTTCGCGAATGCTCCCGACCTTCGTTCCTCAGGTCGATCACATTCGCTGACGGGCTTCGCCCGGAAAGGGTGACCGGTTTCTGGGCTGCCTTGAACGATGAAATAAAAGAGGCCGTGTGACGCCCATGGGGTGACACACGGCCTCTTTATTTAGTCAGATCCTGAAGTTGCCTCCGGCGATCTTTCTGGAGGTATGGACGTTAATGCCGATCGTCGTCACGCTACGGTAACGTATCCTGTTATTGGGACGTTTGTGGTCCGGGCCGCATACACCCGAATCCCGGTTTGAATGCCATTGCGATTTTGACCTGAGGAACGAAGGGCAAAAGCGCAATGGCAACCTGCTTTCAAGGTGGCTCACCTTGCCGCCGGAGGCGTTTTTTTGTCTTAAAACACGCTGATGAGCATGCGGGTGGCCACCACGTAGAGGAGGATGGCGAAGATGCGTTTGAGTTTGTCTACGGGAAGGCTGTGGGCGAGTTTGGCGCCTAAGGGGGCGGTGAGCACGCTGAAGCAGATGATGCCGAAAAGGGCCGGGAGGTAGACAAAGCCCAGGGAGAGGTCGGGAAGGTCCGGGGTGCCCAGGCCGTTGAGGATGTAGCCGAAGGCCCCTGCCAGGGCGATGGGCAGGCCGATGGCCGACGAGGTGCCGATGGCGTGGTGGACCGGGATATTGCACCAGGTGAGGAAGGGAACCGACAGGGTGCCGCCCCCGATGCCCACGAGGCTGGAAAAGGAGCCGATGACGCCCCCTGCCCCGAAGATGCCTGCGGTGCGGGGAAGCTGCCGGGAGGCCGCGGGTTTTTTGCCCAGGATCATCTGGGTGGCCACGTAATAGAGAAAGGCCACAAAGATCCCTTTGAGGATGTGGGTGGGGAGGGTGGAGGCCACGCAGGACCCGGCAAAGGTCCCCACGATGATGCCCGGGGTGATGCGCTTGAACACATCCCAGCGCACGGCACCGCGCTTGTGGTGAGCCCGGAAGCTGGAGACCGACGTGAAGATGATGCTGGCCAGGGAGGTGCCCAGGGCCAGGTGCATCATGAGCTCCTGGGGGATGTGCTGAAGGGTGAAACTGAAGACCAGCATGGGCACGATCACCAGACCGCCCCCGATGCCGAGGAGTCCTGCCAGGACGCCGGCGATGGCGCCCACAACCGCGTAAATCATAAACGATGTCAGCATAATCCCCTTATTGTCCTATTCTGGATTCTAAAAGCAGCCTCCGGCGGTCCTGCCGGGGGCGAAACGTTTCAAACGTTGAACAAACAGGTTTTGCTTGGGCTTTGCGGAAGCCTTGGCACATCATTTCACCCCGAAAAACCAGGGATGAAGCACAGGGGCAATCAGCTGTCCGCCGGAGGCCATTGTGACTCCTCCCCTTCAAACACGGCCTGCTCCACGGTTTCAAGGTGGCGGCGCATGGCGGCTTCAGCCCCTGCGCTGTCTCCCCGTTCCAGGGCATCGATGACCTCCACGTGGGCGATGACCGACAGGCGGCTGCGCTCGGGGGTCTGGAGTGCTTCGGTGCGGGACTCCGTGAGGATGGAGGTGAGGTTTTTCACCACATTGAGCAGGATGCTGTTGCCCGATGCTTCGGCAAGGCAGAGGTGAAAGGCCTGGTCTATGTCTTCGGTGGTCTCACCTGCCAGGGCCCGTTTTCTGTGTTTTAAGACGAGCAGCTTGAGGCGGACGAGCTGCTCTTCGGTGATGTGAAGGGCTGCCCGGGCAGCAAGCTGGGGTTCGATGATGCGCCGGACGTCGAAGATCTCGGCGAGGCGTTCGGTTTTCAAGGGGACCACCCTGGCCAGGTGGGCGGCCAGGGCCGACTCGTCGGGCTCGGAGACAAAGGTCCCGGCTCCCCTGCGTGTTTTCGACCATTCTTGCTGCTTGGGAGACGTTGTTCCGGATGGCCTCTCGGATGCAGCTCCTCTGCAGTATGCCGAAGTGTTCGGCCAGGCTTCGCTCCGAGGGAAGCCGGGTGCCCGGCGGCCACTCGTCGCTCTGGATGCGGGCGGCAATGGCTTTGGCCACCGTGTGAAAGAGGCGGCCCTCCGTCTCTATTTTGGTCATACCAATACTCCATGAAGATGTTTTTTGGTATGACCAATATCACGGCCTTCAGACCACTGCAACCTCAAAAAATGCGAGAGGCAACGGATTGTTCAAAAAACCGCAAAAGTTATGAACAATGGGGGTGTTCTCTGAACGTTGTTTTTGGAGTTGTTCTGGCTGGGTTTTGGCTGGTTGTAGATGGGTTTTCGATGTGTTTTGTTGGCGGGTGCGGCGTATGGTTTGTGTTTGGGGTGTATGCTGTGTTTTTGTTCTTTTTCGACGCACCCCTTTGCCCTTCCGGCGTGCCGGATACCCCTGTTTCAGGGCAGGAATGATACCCGTGGCCATGGTTTTGCAGCCCTGATGCTTATGACATGCGTTTTTAAGGCGGTCACACGCTGTCGTCGGGGACATCGGAGAGATCTGAAAGGTCGAGGTCGGGGTAGAGGCGTCTGGCGCAGTCGGCGCAGATGCCGTGGGTGAACCCCAGCTCTGAGTGGGTGGAGAGGTACTTTTCGATCTGGTGCCAGTAGCCGTCGTCATCGCGCACTTTTTTGCAGGAGGCGCAGATGGGCAGGAGGCCGCGAAGGGTTTTGACATGGGAGAGGGCTTGCTGGAGCTCTTCGATGAGCCGGGCCTGTTTGGCGATGAGGAGGCGCACCTGCACATGGGTGCGGACCCTGGAGAGGACCTCTTCCCGCCTGAAGGGTTTGGGGATGTAGTCCTGGCCCCCGCATCGGAACCCTTCCACAATGGCCGTGGTCTCGCCCTTGGCCGTGACAAAAACCACGGGGATGTCTTCGGTGAGGGGATCGGCCTTGAGGGCACTGCAGGTGGCAAACCCGTCGGGGCCCGGGGGCATCATCACGTCCATGAGGATGAGATCCGGGAGAAAGTGGCGGGCCACCTCAATGGCCTTGGTGCCGTTGGTGGCAAAGGCGAGGTTGTACCCTTCCGGTTCCAGGATTTTCATGATGAGGTCGATGTTTTCCGCCTTGTCGTCCACGATGAGGATTCTCGGAGGGGCGGGGGTGTGCTCGTCAGGGGTCTGCATGGGGATCTCCTTGGGCGGCTGCATCCATCAGGGCGATGATGCCGTCCATGTCGTATTTTCGCATCAGTCGGGCCATGGTTTCTTTGGCCTCTCCGTCCAGTTGTTCCATAAGCTTTTTGAGTTCGCTGATTTTTCCGAACCGGGCTGCCTCCCGCACGGCGTGGCGAAGGTCCGGCGGCAGGTCGACGGCCATGGGGGGCAATGGGGGCGGTGGTTTGGAAACGGGTTTGAAGGCCACGGGGAGCAGGGTTTCCACAGCATCGGTCACGTCATCGATGCGAAGGGGTTTGGGAATGCAGTGGTCAATGCCCTTTTCCTGGGCGAGCTGCTCCTTGAGTTCAAAGACATCGGCGGTGACCAGTACCGTGGGGACGGGTGCCGGATCTTTTCTGGCCCTGGCCTTCCGGGCCGTATCCAGGCCGTTGAGGCCGGGCATGTGGTAGTCCACAAAGAGAATGTCCGTGGGGCGGGTGTCCAGCTGAGCCAGGGCATCCCGTCCGTTGTCCACGGTGGTGACGTCAAAGCCCAGCCCTTTGAGGATGGTGGCAAGGACGTCCCGGTTGTGCTGGTTGTCGTCCACCACCATGGCCGTGAGGGCGCCGTTTTTATCCAGGGTCCTGGGGCTTGGGGGTGATGGTGGCGCGGGCAGGCTTTCCATGGGCACCTGGGGCAGCTTGAGGGTGAAGTGGAAGCGGCTTCCCAGGCCCTCGCCCGAGGTCAGCTCCAGTTTTCCTCCCATGAGTCGGACATAGCTGTCGGAGATGGGCAGGCCCAGGCCGGTGCCCTCTTCCCGGGCGTCGGTGTGGCCGGCGAAAGGGCAGAAAAACGGCGGGCCATGCCGTCGGGGATGCCTGTGCCGGTATCCCGGACCTCGAAGTGAAAGAGGTCCGGGGCGGTCTCTTGCACTCGGAGGCGGATGGCGCCGGAGCCGGTGAATTTGACGGCGTTGTTGAGCAGGTTGATGAGCACCTGGCGAAGTTTGCCTTCGTCGCCCTCCACCGGAAGGCAGATGCGCCCTTCGGGCCCCGAGACTTCCCAGGCAAGGTTTTTGTGCTTGCACCTCAGGGCAAAGAGGGTGTCCAGATTGGTGAGCAGGGCCATGAGGTCGAAGGGGATGACCCGAAGGTCCATTTGGCCCGCTTCGATCTTGGAAAAATCGAGGATGTCATTGATAACCCCCAAAAGGTGGGTTCCGCTCTTTTCAATGGTGTCCACGGCGTGGCTGGTGTCCGGGTCACCCAGCTCCTTTTGCTGGAGGAGCTGGGCGTAACCCAGGATGGCGTTTAAGGGGGTGCGGATTTCATGGCTCATGTTGGCCACGAAAATGCTCTTGTACCGATTGGCCACTTCAGCCTCTTCCTTGGCTTTGTGCAGGGCCTCTCCCATGGCCTCTTTCTCTTTGATCTTCTCCTGCAGGAGACGGTTGGTCCCTTCAAGCTCCCCGGTCCGTTCCTCCACCTCTTTTTCCAGGTGGGCATAAAGGTGCTTGAGGCTGCTGCTCATCTCCTGGAAGGCATGGCACAGGTCGCCGATTTCATCGGTGCGGACATCTAAATCGGGCTTGACGAATTCCCCCCGGGAGAGGGCCTTGGCCATGGTGGAGAGGGTGACCACCGGGGTGACAATGCTCTTGGACAGGAAAAGATGGAGGCTTACGGCCACCAGTCCCAGGATGAGAAAGCTGCCCACGCTCAAGGTGATGGCGTCCATGCGGAGCTGGGCCACGGCGGTGTCGGTGAAGATCCCGATTTCGACCTCACCCAAGGGCACGCCGGTGTCGGAGGTGATGGCCTTGGAGGCGATGAGGATGTTGCTGCCGGTACGGCGCTGTTTTTTTGTGACATCTTTTCCGCGGATAATGGTCTTGATGTTGATGAGGGAGTTGCCGGAGGTGTCGTAGATTTCACAAAAGGCCACCTGGGGGAACTGCTCCACGCTCAACGCCACCTCTTCCAGGATGAAGTAGTTGTATTTTTCCAGGGGCTGCACGCTGAACTCTGCCACCAGGGCGGTGAGCCGCTCGGTCTGCCGGGTGAGGTCCCCCATGAGCTGGTGCCGCTGCTTGTCCAGGATCAGGGCCCCGGACAGGATCAGGGCCACCAGGAGGATCAGGAGGATCCCGGTGGTGATCTTTCGCTGGAGTGTCCAGGCAAAGGTCATGGCGCTCCTTTTGGCGGGGCAGCGGTTCGGGGAAGGCGGATCTCACCGGCGATGATCTTCAGGCGCACCTCCTCCAGGCGGTCGAGGAGGGCTTCGGGGATCCGGGTGCGGGTGTAGGTCATGGGGGACAGGCCCACCCCCTCTTCCAGGAGGCCATAGTGGCGAATGCCGGGGCGAAAGCGGCCCATGGCGATTTTGGCCACCTCTTTGTAGGTGGCGATGTCCAGGCGCTTCATCATGCTGGTGAGGACATGGCCCACGGCAAGGTGGTCCTGATCCGAGTCCACACCGATGACAAAACGGTCGGCTGCCCGGGCCGCCTGGATGACGCCGTTGCCCGTCAGGCCTGCCACGGAAAAGATGGTGGTGGCACCGCGCTCGTACATTTCGGTGGCCACGGCATGTCCCCTGGCGGGGTTATTGAACCCGCTGTAGTCCGGGGCTTCGGAGATAAAGGCCACCTCTATGGGGATTCCCGGAGAGGCGTAGCGGACCCCGGCGCGAAACCCGGTGAGAAAGGGGGCCATGACCGGTATGTCCACGGCTCCGATGTAGCCCACCTTCTGGGCGCCGGGCATGGAGGCTGCCAGGAGACCGGCCAGAAAAGATCCCTCTTCCACGGCAAACACCGTGGAGACAACGTTGGGGAGGCCCTTGATGGGGACATCGTGCATGATGAAATAGACGTCGGGGTGGCGCTTGGCGTAGGTGGTCACCAGCTCCTTGAATTCAAACCCGTTGGCCACGATTACCTGCACCGGTCGCTTGAGGAGGCGTTGCATGGCTTGTTCGGCCGCGGCCTGTGATTTTTCCATGTCCTCCACCACCACGTCGATGCCCAGGTCCTGTTTGGCCTTGATGAGACCGGCGTAGGTCATGTCGTTGAAAGATTGATCGCCGATGCCGGAATGGCCCACGAGAAACCCCACGGAGAGGGAGGAGCCAGAGACGGGGATTGCAGGTACCAGAAGGGCTGCCAGAAAAAGGATGAATGATTTCATGGGGCGGCCTCCTCGCACCGGTGCACGGTGAGTTTTCCTGAGATGATGTCGGACTCCGCCAGCTTCAGCTGCCGGTGGATCGCCTCGGGGATCATGTCCCGGGTGAACCGCATGGGGCTTAAGCTGACGCCGCCGTTTTTCAGGTTGTACGGGCTCTCTCCGGGCTGGAAGCGTCGGGAGAGGATTTTTTCCACCTCCATGAGGGAGGCCCGGTCCAGGCGCTTCATCATGCTGGTGAGGATGAGCCCCCTGGCCATGTGGTCCTGATCGGCGTCGACGCCGATGACGTAGCGGTCGTGGGTCCGTGCGGCCTGGATGACCCCGTTGCCCGAGAGCCCGGCCACGGCATAGATGATGTCCACTCCCTGGCTGTAGAGGGCGTCGGCCAGGGCGTAGCCGGCATCGGGGTCGCTGAAGCCGGAGTAGTCACCTGCCTCGGTGATGTAGCGGGTGGTCACGGTGGCCTCGGGGTTGGCGAATCGAACCCCCTGGGTGAACCCCATGTGAAAAGAGCGGATGGCGCACATGCGGACACCGCCGATGAACCCGATGCGTCGGGTTTTGGTCATGGCGCCTGCCAGGACACCGGCCAGGAAAGACCCCTCGTGGTTGGCAAAGGTGGTGGAAACGATGTTGTCATAGCCTTGGATAAGGTGGTCATTGATGATGAAGGTGATCTCAGGGCGTTGGGATGCCACGGTCTTGACCAGGGGGAGAAGGCCCGCACCGTTGCAGACCACCACCGTGGCTCCGGCGGAGAGCAGGGTGTCCAGGGCCTCTGCCCGGGAGGCGTCATTTTCTTCGGCCGGTGCGTAAGTGAGGCGAATGCCGTATTGCTCGCGAGCCTTGGCCAGCCCGATCCAGGTCATGTCGTTGTAGGACTGGTCCCCGAGTCCCCCGCCCCCGGCAAGGAACCCCACGGTGAGGGATTCGGCCCCGCAGGTTCCCCACAGCATCAGCACAAGGGCCAGCAGCGGGAGAAGGCCCGCTCGGACGATGCGACCAGGGTGGAGCGTGGTGTGGCGCCGGCAGTTGTGGGACGAGGTGATACGCATGTTGTCCTGCTGTTGTTAAAAATATGGAAACCGAACCCCTGTGAGGCATTCGTTGCCGACCATCAGGCCAGCCATGGGGCAAGGGGGCGTGGAAAAAGGGTGGGGAGGCGGATTCAAGGGGTGGTCATGGCGTTGGGCCTGTTTAAAAAATTACCATACCGACCTGTAAATAAAAAGGCTGTTTTTCTATGGATCTCAATGGGTTTGGGTGAAAATGGTGCCTCGGGCGCCCCTTGGGAAGGGGTGGGAGAGGACAGGGATAGGAAAGAGATGAAAAAAGGTGAAAAGTTATGAACAATTGGGGCTTCTGGCGGCGTGTTTCACGCGTTTATGAGGGAACCCAGGTGGAAAGTCGGTTCTGATGTGAGGGTTGTGGTGTGTGGAGGGGTTGTTGTTGTGAATATCGGTGTCTTGTCATGTGTTTTTCGGGTTTTGTATTGGTTTAGGGTGGAGTAATGGTGGTTTTACGGTGGGTAATCCCTCTCTGATGGGGTGAAATGGGCAGGCACAACCCGGCTATGGGTGATATCCCTCGATGTACCGGGGGCTCCTGGGGCAGCATGGGCGGAATGGACGGAAAAAGAATCGTACGATACAGCTCAAAACAGCCTCCGGCGGCCCTGCCGGAGGCTTGCAAAGAATCTCCCTTAAAGTTTGGTCCATGGCTGTGCTATATACGCCCCATGGACATGACACTTTCATCCGTGGACTATCGTATCGCAGGCAACGCCTGGCTTCGTGACATCAACCTCACCCTCTCACCGGGGCAGGTATGGGCCGTCACCGGACCCAACGGCTCGGGAAAATCAGCCCTGGGAACCCTGCTGGCCGGCAAGGCCGAGCCCACCTCCGGGAGCCTCACGGGCATGCCCGAGGCCGTGGGACACCTCTCCTTTGAGGAGCACCTGGCCACCATTGAGCGGGAAATCCGGGAGGACGACACCGATTACATGGACCGCATCGACCCCGGCCGTTCTGCTCTGGGGTTTATCATGGAGCAGGTGAAGGACGAGCCCAAGGCGCGCCTGTTGGGGGAGTCCTTTGGGCTGGCTCCCCTGTTTGAGCGGGGCCTGCGCTTTCTCTCCACCGGAGAGATTCGAAAGACCCTCATCTGCCGGGCCCTGATGAAAGATCCCACCCTCATGGTCCTGGACGACCCTTTTTGCGGCCTGGACAAAGGGGCCACAGCTTCTTTAGGAGAGCGCATCCACGGGTTGTCACGTGCCGGGGTGACCCCGGTGCTCATTTTGGGGCGGGAAAAGGAGATGATGCCCTGGGTGACCCATGTGGCCGAGATGAACCAGGGGCGACTTGTGTACTGCGGCCCTGCAAAAGGGTGGGCCCAAAAGCGACCTGCCAAGGTCGCTCCGGCCCCTGCGGCGCTTTCCGATGCCTGCTTTGTCCCGGCGGAAGACGCCACGGTGTTCATGGAAGGAGAGCCCCTGGTCCGATTTCAGGACGTGTCCGTGGCCTACAACGGGCGGCCCGTGGTGTCAGGGGTGAATTTTGCCCTGAGAAAAGGGGAGCACCTCATGATCACCGGCCCCAACGGCTCGGGAAAATCCACCCTGCTCTCCATGATCAACGGGGACAACCCCAAGGCCTACGGCAAAGACATTTCCCTTTTCGGGCGCAGGCGGGGCACCGGAGAGAGCATCTGGGAGATCAAAAAAGAGATCGGTTACCTCTCCGCCGAGTTCCAGATTGGCTACAGAGCTTCTGCCACACCCTTCTCCGCCATCCTTTCGGGCCTCACCGACTCCATCGGCACCTACCGGCGCTTTTCCCCAAAAGAGAAAGAGGCGGCCCTTGCCTGGCTCGACGCCATGAACCTCTCCCATCGCAAAGAGAGCCCCTTACGCAGCCTCTCCTCAGGGGAGCAGCGCATGGTCCTCATTGCCCGGGCCATGATCAAGGCCCCTGCCCTCCTCATCCTGGATGAACCCTGCCAGGGGCTGGACGATGCCAACAGCCGCTTTGTCCTCGACCTGGCCGACCGGGTGGGCATGAGCGGAAAAACCACCTTGATTTACGTCACCCACACCGAGACCGACACCCTCTCCTGCATCACCCACCACCTGCGCCTGACCCCCGACCGGGAAACCGGCAGCACCGCACGGGTCGCACAGGTTTAACCAGGCCAACGCATGTAACTATTCAGCACCAAAAAACAGCCTCCGGCGGCAAGGTGTGCCACCTTGAAAGCAGATAGCAGATGTGATTTGCCCCTCGTTCCTCGGGTCAAATCACATCTGCATTTAAAACGGCATTCATGTAACTAGTTTTTTATGACCTGTTTGTTAAACGTTTAGCCCCCGGCAGGGCCGCCGGAGGCAAACATCTCAATGCGTTTGTCCTGCAGGTCACACTCAAGCCGATAGAAAATCGTTGCCAAGCTGGGTTTTGAGGGTGTTGATGAGCTCCTGTGCCTCGGTATCGGTGTAGGGCTCTGCGCCGGGGGCTCCCCAGACCGGTGCGGGCCAGCAGTAGTCGGAGGCAAAGCGGCCCACCACGTGGATGTGGAGCTGGGAGACGACGTTGCCGATGGCGGCCACGTTGAGTTTTTCTGCGCCCAGGTTCTCTTTGGTGAGGCGGGAAAGGGTGCAGACCGCCTTGTGCACGGCACCTTGAAGGGGGGCTCCAGCTCGTAGAGCTCGGGTCTTGTGGGTGGGGGGCACAAGGATGAACCAGGGGACCTTTTTGTTGTTCATGAGAAGCAGGCAGAGCCCGTTTAAAGTACCCAGGGTGAAGCAGTCATGGTCCAGTCGGGGGTCGAGGGAAAAGTCGGTCATGGGGATCTCCGATAAATAAAGGGTGAACGGCCGGCTCAAAGGGATTCGAAATGTAATTGTTTCGTATCTGTTTGCCTCCGGCGGCCCTGCCGGGGGCCAAACTTTTGCCAAACTATATGATCTGGGTTTGACAAACAGGTCTTGTAAACGCTTATGCTTTTATAAAGCGTTGCCGGGTAAGCCCATTGCTTCACATCGAACAGATATGCAACCGGGATGTTTTTGCGGAGCTTTTTCAAAAAACGAATACCCCGGAGTTATCCCGGTTTAAGTCAAGTGAATCCCAAGTGCCATTTATCGTGTTTTCGGAATAATGAAAGGGGCCTTTTCTGCAAAAACGATGGCCATATGTCACACACCACGCGAATGCCCCCGAAAGCGTGTGTAAGGCGACTGCCTCCATGCATTCGCCATAGGGTTTCAAGGTGCCCCACCTTGCCGCCGGAGGCAGGCTTTTGGTAACGACTTTAACCATAGAAAGCAATCTGAATAGTTTCCCCGAATTCAGGGCAAAGATCAACGGCAGCCATGTGGCTTAAGGGGTGTGTCATGGTGAGGAACGTTTGTGCTTGCTCGTATTTTGCCTTTAAAGCAGGGGTAAAGCTAAGGGGAAAACCAGCCGAAAAGGGGAATGTGGGGCTGGGTGTTGCGGTCCCTTTAAATCAACCTCCCCCTTTGCCGCTCAGCCCCAGCGGGGCTGAGCGGCAAAGGGGGAGGCGACCGGAACGTTTTTGCGGGGCTTTTTTCAACAAGCGGCCCGCCGGAGGCGTAACCGACAAGTGATGCTCTGATTCGGGTGGATCTATAACGACGCAGCGTGGGAGAGAGGTGATGGCACAACCCGGGTGGATCCGATATCGGTTTTTGATGATGGTGCTGGGGGCCTGCCTGATGGCCTCCTGTGTGGCGCGGGTGGAGCCTGTGGACAGGCGGCAGGCCTATCTGATGTCGCGGCAGATTCACAAAGAGGAGCAGTTTCTGGAGGTCCGCCCCTTTCTCTCCCAGTTCGGGGACATCCCGGTGCCGGGCGAACTCTATGAGGTGGCCGAGCACACCCTGCTGATGGAGACCCGGGGCGAGAAGACCGGGCTTATCGTCTACACAGGGCGGGTCCTGAAAACCTCCCTGGAAATCTTTTTCAGGGCCGAGCTCAAGAAGAGGGAGTGGACCCTGGTGACGGCCTGCGCCTCCGAGCCTTCCACCGTGCTTCTTTTCAACAAGAAAACCCGCTGGTGCGTCATCATCCTCGACGCGCGGGGACCCCACACCGATGTCCGCATCGGAGTCTCCCAGGACCTGGGCCTTGCCCCGCGCCTTGTGGGCCACTGAAGAACAGATCGCTTTATCAAAAAATAATGCCGCAGTGAGTTACCCGAGATTCAAGGGGCAACGTGCTGCGGCATTTTTTTTGAAACATTTGGTAAGCAGATTTTGTAAATAGTCAGTTGCCTCCGGCGGGTCGTTTTTTTGATGGACCCGCTTTAAATAAATCAGGCAACCGTTTGGCACCCGGCAGGGCCGCCGGAGGCAACGATGAACGGAATTGTTACCCAGATTCTAAGCAAGCCCTATCTGTAATCCTTGTAATGAATATCGTATTTCTGGGCCTTGTAGGAGAATTTCCTGACGGTGGTGCCCAGCATCTGGGCGGCGGCGGTGATGTTCCCCCGGGTGTTTTTGAGGGTATCGATGATCATCTCCCGCTCCAGGTTGGCCGTGGCCTCTTCCAGGGTTTTGGCCGGCAGGGTGCCGGACTCGGTGCCGGTCTGGAGGGTGGGCGGCAGGTGGTAGCCGTGGATTACCCCTTCGTTGCAGAGGAGCACGGCCCGCTCAATGCAGTTTTCCAGCTCCCGGACGTTGCCGGGCCAGTGGTAGCTCATGAGCATGTCGATGCCCGGGGTGGAGATGCGCCGGATCTCCTTTTCGTTCTCCTTGGCGTACTTTTCCACAAAGTAGTCGGCCAGAAGGAGGATATCGGTTTTGCGCTCTTTCAAAGGGGGAAGGAAAATGGGGAAGACGTTGAGCCGGTAGTAGAGGTCCCCCCGAAAGGTCCCTTCGTCCACGGCCTGTTCCAGGTTTTTGTTGGTGGCCGCGATGATCCTGACGTCGCTTTTGAAGGTGCGGTGGCCCCCCACCCGCTCGAACTCTTTCTCCTGCAGGGCCCGTAAGAGCTTCACCTGCACATCGAGGCTGATGGAGCCGATCTCGTCCAGAAAGAGGGTGCCCTTGTGGGCCAGCTCGAATTTTCCCTGCTTCTGGTTGATGGCGCCGGTAAAGGCACCCTTTTCATGGCCGAAGAGCTCACTTTCGATGAGGTTCTCGGGCAGGGCCGCGCAGTTGACCTTGATAAAGGGGTGTTTGGCCCGGTTGGAGTTGTAGTGGATGGAGTTGGCCACCAGCTCTTTCCCCGTCCCGCTCTGGCCCCTGACCAGCACGGTGGCGTTGCTTTTGCACACCTGGGAGATCATCTGGTAGACCTCCCGCATCTTGTTGGAGTTGCCGATGATGTTGGTGAACCGGTACTTGTTCTCCAGCTCCGTTCGCAGGCGGGTGTTCTCTTCCTTGAGCTTTTCCTTTTCCCGGTTGATCCTCTCCAGGTTGATCACATGGGTGGCGATCATGGTGGCCACCACCGAGAGGATCTCCGTGCCTTCGGTGAGGGAAAAGCTTGCCTCAAAGGGCCGGTCCACGCTCAGGGCGCCGATGACCCGCTTTCCCTTGATGACCGGTACGCAGAAGAAGGAGTATTCCACCCCGTTGTGCTTACGGGAGGCGGTGCGGTCCAGAAAGAGAGGCTCTTCGCTGATCTTGGGAATGGCAACGGGCTCGCCTTTTTCAAAGACGGTGCCGGTGATCCCTTCACCGGGCCGGTATTTGCCCTTGCGCATGGCGCTCTTGGAGAGGCCGTGGGCCACCTCGATGTTGATCTCGTTACGCCTGGAGTTCAGGAGCGTGATGGTGCCCCGCTCCATATCCATCCCCTCTTCCAGGATGTTCAGCACATTGTACAGGGCGTTTTTGAGGTCGAGGTGCTCGTGGAGGGCTTTGCTGATTTCAAAGAAGAGTCTCGTTTCGTTCAGGCGTTTCATGCCGTCTCCCAAAGGCTCTGAAATGGCATCGACTCCCCGGCAGGGCCGAGGGGGGCTGCCTTTTGATAAGGGGGCCGGGCGACAGGCCTTTTGCCTGCCGTCGGGCGGGGGCGGCTGACTGAAGGCGTCTCCTTCCCGAGTCGCCGCCATGGGTCAGTGATAGGGAAAAACCGGGGTGAAGGCAACAAATTTGTAATTTTTGGCGACTAAATTTCAAGGGGCCGGAGCACGGAATATCCGGCGTCTTTAGGGGGGTGAAAGAGGTGGATCCCCGGGGTTTCAGAACGGTTCTCATGAGCTTGCCCCTGGCGCTCTGTCGGCTCATTGTCATCACCGGGTACCGGTGGAGGGGAATGTCGGTGTTGTCAGTTGTGGTGAGCATGCTCCGCCAGGAATTTGGTTCCCTTTTTGGATATGGTATAAGATATCTGATATATTATATATCATTATGCAAAACAGTGCTCGGTTTCTCCAGGGCCAACGCATTTGGATTTTTGCCTCCGGCGGCCCTGCCGGTTTCCCCACCCCGTGTTGAAAAGCAAAGGGGGCGGTGCTACCTTAATATGTGTGCAGGCAGGAGGGCGGGCTCGCTTTGGCTCCACGCCATTTTCTAATGATCGTTTACGGGAATCCGGCATGATTCTTCACCTTGACATGGATGCGTTTTTCGCCGCAGTGGAACAGCTGGACCATCCCGAGTTGCGCGGGCAGCCCGTGGTGGTCTCCGGCCACTCCGCCCGGTCCGTGGTGTCCACGGCAAGCTATGAGGCCCGCCGTTTCGGGGTGCACTCGGCCATGCCCCTTTATGAGGCCCTGAAGCTCTGCCCCCATGCCCGGGTGGTCTCCGGCAACCGGCGGCGCTACAAGGAGATCTCCGCCCGGGTTTTTTCCATCTGCCGGGAGTACACTCCGTTGGTGGAGCAGGTCTCCATCGACGAAGGATACCTTGATGTCAGCGGGTGCCAGGGCCTCTTCGGTCCCCCCGAGACCATCGCCCGCACCCTTCGAAAGCGGGTGGCCGAGGAGACAGGCCTCACCTGCAGCGTGGGCGTGGCCCCCTTGAAATTTCTGGCCAAGGTCGCCTCGGACATCAACAAGCCCGACGGCATGTACGTGATCTCTCCCGAAGCCATGGACGCCTTTCTCAATGGCGGCGCCCGTGAAAAAGGTCCCGGGGGGCTGGTGGAGGCCAACTGTGTGGCCCTCCTCGAAGAGCTGGGCATCCGGACCCTGGGAGATGTCAGGCAGTACCCTGCACAGGCCCTTACCAACAAGATGGGATCTGCCGGTGAGCGCCTCACTGCTCTGGCCTGGGGACAGGACCGCTCCCAGGTGTCGGCCGAGGCCGACGAAGCCAAGAGCATCAGCAGCGAGACCACCCTGGATAAGGACACCACCGACCCGGCCCTTGTCCACACCCGTTTCCTTGCCCAGGCCGACGAGGTGGCAGCCCAGCTCCGCCGCAAAGGCCTTTTTGCAAGGCGCGTGGCCATCAAGCTTACCTTTGCCGACTTCCGGCGCATCACCCGCCAGGCCACCCTGGACACCCCCACCCACCTCTCCGGCCGCATCTACGAAGAAGCCGTGGCCCTTTTCAACAGGGAATGGAAAGGCCAGCGCATCCGCCTCGTGGGCCTCGGCTGCTCCCAGCTCACCCACGACGAATCCGCAGCCCCCAGCCAGCTGGACCTCTTCGGCCAGGTCGCCCGCCGCCAGGCCCAGGACGACGGCTGGGAAAAGGTGGAGCACAGCGTGGATGCCATCCGTGAAAAATTTGGAAAATACGCCGTCACACGGGCCCGGGTGAAAAAATAAAAAAGATGACGATTCAGCTTGCCTCCGGCGGCCAGCTTTTTGAAAAAAGCTGGACCAAAAATGTTTCGGTTGCATCCCTTTTTTCTACATCCCCGCGAAGCTGAGGGAAATAAGGGCTTAAAGAGCCGCTGAGTCCAAAGCATATGGCTCATCAATGTCAGAGACACAACCGGAATCCCCCTTAAGACCTGTTTGTGAAACCCAGTCTATAAAATTTGGCAAAAATTTCAACCTCAGCAGGGCCACCGTAGGTTTTGTTGGCCTGAGTAGCCGAAAACAAGAAAGGTTGTGGATGTCCCTGCCCAGAAGTAAGGGCAGGACATCCGACCACTCCAACGGAGCTGGACTTCGGGCAGCGGAGTCCGTTTTCCAGATCCGTTGGGGGCCCGGCGCCAGAAGCTGGAGGAGAGTTTCACCTCCATGGCCCGTTCCGGTCACCGAGGACATCGACACACTCCTTATTCGAGGTCTTTTTCCCTTCTCTGATGAGGTGAGCCGTGGAGGGCGGCTTCGTGGGAGAAAGGGGCTTGGAGCCGGTGTGATGTGACCCGTTCTCAGGAGGACTGTTTCGGCCTGTTTGAACGTGTTGCGTCTCTGGTGTTTGACTTGTGAGGGGTGTGAAAACATCGGAAAATAAATTTTGGTTTTTTAGATAAAAGAAAACATAACACGACGATGACTGGTGACTCACGGCTTGAAAGTTCAGCTTCTATAAGCTTGTAAATGTTGTGTCAATTAATTTTTTCGATTGCAGTATAAAGTTAGGGAGTACGAAAAGAAGCAAAAGGGCCAATGGCTAAAAAAGGTGACTTTTCAAAACTTGCCCCTTTACCGTGTCCAATAATTTGGGGTGCCTAATTTTATTTGGTGTCCAGAGTTAGCAGCGGAGTGTTTATCGTTGTTTTTCAAGTCATCATAGAAAGGGGTGTCGTCATCCGGCAGCCACTGTGCCTTTTTCCGGCCCGAAAGGTACAGAATCAGGGTCGCCGTATTACCTCGCGTGTCTCTTTCAATGGGTGACCTGAACTTTTCGGTCATGGACCCTGTTGCCACGTCGCCATATGCGCATAGAGCCTCGGCCAGTTATGAGTGCTATTTCAGGAGTTGTTTCAGACATGAAGTTGAGGAGTGTGATGGTTGCCGGTACCCTTATCGGCCTGATGTGTTCATCCGGTGCGCTGGCAGTTGAAGGGGAGCAACAACCCAATGGAGGCAAAGACACGGTCAAAGAGTTTCAGATGGAAAACAGTACGGTTACCGGTGAATATATCGAGATAGAAGCCATCAGCAGCACGAAAAATATCAAGGTGATTACCAGGGCGGACATGGAGAATAAGGGCTATGAGAGCCTCTCCGAGGTTTTAGATGATGTTCCGGGCATCAACGTGAATAAGACCGGGTACGGAGAAATTGATATTCGAGGGCAGGGGAGCCGCACCGCCAGCCGTAACATCCAGATCATGGTGGACGGGGCGCCCATTGGAGTGCTTACCCAGCACCCCTTCAAAACCGACTACAACATCATCCCCGTCGATCAGATCGAAAAGATAGAGATCATTGAAGGTGGCGGGGCTGTTTTGTACGGTAGCGGCACCGCAGGCGGAGTCATTAATATCACAACGAACCTGAAGGGGATGAACAAGCCCCAGACCTCCGCAGGGTATGAGTACGGTTCTGAGAATGAGCACCGCTGGTTCGCCAACGTTGGTTTTCAGCCTTCGGATAAACTGGTTCTCCAGGCCAACTACTCTGGAGAAAATTCAGATCTTTACTTCAAGAACACCTTCAGAAAGAGTGATTACTTTGGGTTGGGTGGTGCCTACAGGCTCACGGACAACCAGATTCTCTTCGTGAAGTACACCCATTTTGAAGAGGAAGGGGACTATGTCTACAACGTAAACAAAGAAAAACTGAGGGAGGAGGGCAGGCAGTATGTCCCCACTAAGAGAAGAGTCATCGTTGCCTACGATGAGGTGACGGGGGATTACACCTTCAAGGATGTGGATGGGTACAACCAGAGCGACAGGGAATCCAACGGCTTTAAGGTAGCCCACAGCATCAATTTTACAGACAACCTTTCTCTTATGACAGACCTTGTCTCCCAGGAGGGGACATTCCGAAACACCCACTATGAGACAAGGATACGGATTATGAGAGCTTAGGGGCCAAGCTTAAGCTGAACTGGCGCTACGGTGATCAGCAGAATCTTTTGGTGGGCGTGGACCGTATCCATCAGGAATCGACCTTCGAAGAGTATCAGCACAGTAAGAAGGCAAGCCTCTCTTTCAATTAGGAGAAAGATGTCCAGGCCCTTTTTATTCACAACAAAAGTCTCGTCTTGGCAGTTTCGAGTTTACCCAAGGGGTGAGGTGGGACGCCACGGATTGGGAGACCACCAAGCCCGAGGGGTCGGGAAGCAAGTTTGCAGGCACATCGTCCACCTTCGACAACGAACGGCGAAATGAAGCCTATGAGTTGTCGTCCGCCTGGCTCTATTCCGACACGGGACGCCTTTTTGCTAGGTACGAGCGGGGGTTCACAACCCCCGACGGCATTCAGATAACCGACGATGTGTACGTGGACAGCAAAACGCGCATCTTCCAGCCCACGGAAGCCGAAGACGAGATCTACGACACCTATGAAATCGGTATGCGGGATTACTTTCTTAACACCTTTCTCTCTTGCCACCGCCTACATCACCACCACGGACAACGAGCTCAATCGCGTTAAGGTTGTCAATGACATCGGGGCCGCCAGCTGGAAAAAAGATCGGAAGACTCTGAACCTTCTGGAGACGGAACGCTACGGCGTGGATGTATCCGCGGAACACGTGTTTGGCCGGTTGACGCTTTCGGAAAGCTACGCCTGGTCCATGGGCAAGACCGATTACAACAGCAAGGGGAAAGCCATTATCGATGCAGGCAAGAAGATCGACTGGACCGACAGCGGCCTGGAAAAGGTTCCTGAGCACAAGGTGGTCCTCACCGCAGATTACGATCTGACCCCGCAGTTGAGCGCTGGGATGACGTATAAGTATACCGGCGGGTATAAAAACTATTTCGATAAAGGGGATAAACCCGAAGACGACCTGGTGGACAGTTACGAGCTCACGGACCTGAGCCTGCGCTATGCCATGAAGGGGGGGCTTACCCTCTATGGCGGGGTCAACAATCTGTTCGACGAAACGTATTACCGCTATGTTTCCAGCGGGAGCAGCTCGTCAACAGTCTGGCCTGCCTTTGGTCTGACCCGTACATTGGGGCCAGGTACACCTTTTAGATCCGGGGTTGTCGTTTTTACTTTGTAAAATATTTTCTCGATGCACCCGCATTTCGCTTTGGTCACCCTTCGGGGAGGTCAAAACGAAGCGTGGGTGCGAACATGTCACACCCCACGCGAATGCTTTGAAAATGGTTGCATGAAGTCTGCCTCCATGCATTCGCCCCAGGGTTCCCAGGTGCCCCCACCTGGCCGCCGGAGGCTGGCTGTTCTGTTGGTTGTGCCTTTGGCGGTGAGGCATCTGTTTGGCCCTGAGAGGGCTGTTTTATTTTGTCCTTTTGTTTTACCTGTCGTACAAATAGTGGGTGATCAACGGTATCTGCTCTTTCTCGACACAGGTGAAATTTATGAGACGCTACATTCGATTTGTTATTGCTCACCCCCTTCTCGTCCTGGGGGTGCTTGCCATCATCACGGCCTACCTGGCCCCTGGCCTGGGGCTTCTGACTTTCAACAACGCCCTGGAGGCCTTTATGCCCCGGGACGATCGCGACTACCTTCAAAACGAAGCAGCCAAGGAGATCTACGGGGACAACAGCCGGTTTTTTATTATCGAGGTGTCCGGCAAGGCCATGACCCCTGCTTTTTTTGGCCGGGTGGAGAGCCTGGTGGAGGACCTTGAGGCCTACAAGGACTACCCTTCCGTGGAGATGGACGCAGGCCTAAAGCGCTTGACGACCCCGGCCCAATAACTCCCAGCCTCTGCCGAGGCCCTTCTGGAAGACCTTTCCCCCGGCCCCAGTTCCAGCGCCTGGTGGCCCGCAAGCTGGATGCGGGCCAGCCCCTGGATACCGAGGCTCTGGATGCCCTTGTCCTGTCCGTGAAAGAGAGCCTGGCCCTCATGGCCGAAGCCCCGGTGAAGCGGGTGGTCTCCCCCATGAGTGTCTCGGATATCCGCGCCGAGGGCGATGATTTGTTCACGGGCAAGCTCCTGGAAGAAGACGACGACGGAAAGCGGATCATGCCGTCAACCGGGGAAGATGTGTCGGCTGTTCTGGAGCGCATGCGGGCCAACCCGGCCTTTCGCCACGGGATCTATGCGGAAAACGCTCAAGGGGAGATCACGGATTTCGGCATCGTGGTGACCTTCAGCAAGCGTCCCCGGGTGGACCGTATTTCCCGGGAGGTCATTGCCACATCCTGGTGAGGCGCAGCAGGACCTCAAGGTGATGCCCCAGGGCTCCCCTGTGGTAAACGGGCCTCGCCAACACACGGACCTTCGCCGGTTTTTGCCCCTGGTGGTGCTGGTGATGGGGGTGACCTTTTTCATCAATTTCCGGTCGCCCCTGGGGTTTCTTCTGCCCCTGTGCTCTTTGGTGCTTTCCACGGTGTGGATCATGGGGCTCATGGGGCGGTTTGGTTACTCCATCACCCCTTTGGGGATCTCCCTTCCTCCCCTCATGGTCTCGGTGGGCAGCTCGTATGCCATCCACATCTACAACCAGTTTCTTGCAGACTCCCGGCTCATGGAGGAGAAGGGGTTTTCCGAGGGGCTCTGCCTTGCCATGGAGCACATCAGCCAGACCGTCCTCTTTGCCGGGGTGACCACCATGATCGCCTTTGCCACCCTTGCCACGAGCCGCCTGTCCGCGGTGCGGGAGTGGGGGCTCCTTTCGGCCGTTGGCGTGGTCTTCTCCGTGATCCTGGCGTCCTCCCTTATCCCGGCCATTCTCACCCTGGTGGGCAAGGTGCCCCAGGCGCCCGTGAGAAAACGCAGGCGCCACCCCGTGGACCGCTGCATCCACCTCTTCTCCTGGCTGGTGACCCGGCATCCCCGAAAGGTGGTGGCGGGCACCCTTTTTGTCCTGGGGCTTTGTGTGGTGGGCATGTACCGCCTGGAGGTGGAGTCCGACTTTCTCCTCTATTTTAAGAAAAACGACGAGATCCGCGTCAGCGCCCGGGCCGTGGGAGAGAAGTTCAAGGGCCGCTCCGGCTTCAACCTTCTGATCGACAGCGGAACCCCCGGCGGGGTCCTGGACCCGGCCTTTCTGAAACAGGTGGAGGCCATCCGCCGGGAGTTGACCCGGCCGGAGCGTGCGGACTGGTGCATCGGCCGCACAGATTCCCTCACCGATTTTCTCATGGTGATGCACCGGGCCATGAACGGGGACGACCCGGCCTTTTATCGCCTGCCCGATTCCGCGGGCGATGTGCTGGACTATTTTGAGATCTACGGGGGCGAAGACGACAACGACGACGGCAGGCCCGATGAGTTCGAGGCCTATGTGGACCCGGACTGGCAGGTGATGAACCTGTTGTGCCGCCTCTACAGCGGGGACGGGGCCTCGGTGGGCACGACCCGCACCGGCCGGATCATGGGTGAGATCGAGGCCTGGCTGGACAACTCCTTGCCCGAAGGGATCACCGCCCACATCACCGGGTTTCCCAAGATCGACGTCAAGGTCACCGATTACATTGTGAAGGGCCAGCTCTCCAGCCTCCTGTTGAGCCTTGCCGTCATCTTCGGCATTGTCCTGGTCAGGTTCCGATCGGTGCACGCCGCCTTGCTCTCCATGGTGCCCATGGGGGCTGCGGTGATGATCAACTTCGGGATCATGGGCTGGTTCGGAGTCCACCTGGACATGCTCACCAGCATCATCGCCTCCATCACCATCGGCATCGGGGTGGACGACACCATCCATTTTCTTCTGGCCTACCGTCACCACGCCAAAGCCAACCTCTCCAAGGAGGAGTCTTTGCTGCGCACCCTGGCCGTGTCGGGCCGAGCCATCAGCTACACCTCCCTGGCCCTTGTGGTGGGCTTTCTCGTGCTGGCCACCTCCAACTTCGTGGCCGTGGTCCTCTTTGGCCTGCTCATGGCCGTGACCATGACCGCCACCACCATCGGGGCCCTTCTGGTGCTGCCCTCCCTGATCCTTCTCACCGGGTTCTACCCCCGGCCTGCCGTGGCCGAAGGGATGGCACCCAAAAAGGTGGACCGCCTCATCTCCCTGTTCCGATCCCTTGAAAACAGGCCCGGTGCACTCAAATGCACCGAGGAGCCAAACCTACGAACAGAGCGAAGAGGCCTACCAGAAGGAGCAGGCCGCCTGGCTTGCCGAGGTGAAAAAGAGGAAAGAGAAGAACGGAAAATAAAAGCGATGCCTCCGGCGGCCAGGGGATAAATCCCCTGGACCCCTGGTTCGCAAATGCTCCGGGGCTCGTTCCTCGCCCTACGCACTTGCTGACGGGCTGCGCCCGTGTGGAATAGACAAGAGCGTGTAGCATGACACCTCAAAGGCTGAAAATCGGCCCATGCACTGACGCGGCTCACACACCGGAAGACATGGCATCACCCGTGATGTGCAGGGTGCATTTTATGCACCAGGGCGAATGTCTCTCAGCTGTCGAATTGAGACGGACCATGGCCGCCGGTATGTACCATGGTGGGCATGACACTTTTGCTCCCTCTGCGAACCATCCAATGCCCCCGTCTTTCCCCCTGTTGCGACCCATGGAGAGAGGGGCTCTGATGGCTGTGGTGTCCCACCAAACACAAAAAGGGCGCATCGACATGGTCGATGCGCCCTTTGGCTTTTCAGGTCAGAGAGCGGGAGCAAAGCCCCGCAAGTCTCTTAGAGGTCGTTGACGGCCTCGGTGAGTTCGGGGAGGAACTCGAGGATGTCGGCAACGATACCCACGTCCGCCACCTGGAAGATGGGGGCGTTTTCGCTCTTGTTGATGGCGATCATGAAGCCACCCTTGATGCCGCCCAGGTGCTGGAAGGAACCGCTGATGCCGCAAGCAAGGTAAACCTTGGGCTTGACGGTGCAACCGGAGGTACCAACCTGACGTGAGGGCTCGAGCCACTTGGCGTCGACGATGGGACGGGAGCAGGAGACTTCGGCGCCTGCGCCGAGGGCTTCGGCCAGCTCGTGGGCCATCTCGATGTTGTCCTCGTCTTCGATACCGCGGCCGATGGAGACGAGCAGGTCGGCTTTGGTGATGTCCACGTCGCCAGCCTCGGGCTCAACGATTTCGATGAACTTGCGCTTGGCGGACAGATCGCCGGCTGCAGCAGCTTCTACGCTGCCGCCAGCGGACTTGGATTCATCGGCTGCGAAGGTGCCGGGGCGAAGGGCCACGACAGCGCCGTTGGAAGCGTCCACGTCCACGTGGGTGTTGACTTCGCCGCCGAACTCCTGGCGTACGGTCTTGAGGGTGGTGCCGTCGGCTTCGAG
The DNA here is from genome assembly GCF_056829965.1 of Desulfoluna sp. CYM3A. Taxonomy (NCBI): domain Bacteria; kingdom Pseudomonadati; phylum Thermodesulfobacteriota; class Desulfobacteria; order Desulfobacterales; family Desulfolunaceae; genus Desulfoluna; species Desulfoluna sp. CYM3A. The sequence goes on along the minus strand of NZ_CP186556.1, from coordinate 5,380,689 downwards.
ACCGATGATGTCGGAAACGTAGGCAGCATCCATCTTGATGGAAAGGCCGGGGGCGCAGTCCATGGCGAAGGTGTTGTTGGCGAAGAGGACGATGGACCCTGCGGGGATGACGGTGAGCAGGGCTTTGCGAACCACTTCGGCGTTGGGGTAGGCCAGGGCGGCGTCGTCAATTTTGATGACTTTGGGGAAGATCTTGGCGGCTTCGTCGGCCACGGCGTCGATACCGGAGCCGGTGACGATGGCGGTGACATCATCGCCTACGGCCTTGGCAGCCACGACCAGTTCCATTGCAGAATCATCAAGAACGCCATCGGTGTGTACCAAATATGCAAATACCTGTGCCATTACTGCAGCCCTCCATTCGCCTTAAGGATTTCGATGAGTTTTTCGATGATCTCCTCGTTGCTTCCTTCAAGCATCTCAGCGCCATCACCGGCCTCGGGAACGAAGTAGTCGGCCTTCTTGACCTTGGCACCGGCTTCGCCAACGGCGGCGGCGTCAACGCCCAGATCGGCAGCGCCGAACTCGGGGATTTCAACACCGGAGACCTGACGGATACCGCGGATACCCACGTAGCGGGGCTCGTTGATACCGGTCTGGATGGAGAGAACGCAAGGCATTTCGATTTCGTTCATCTCCTGGTTGCCGCCCTCGATCTCACGACCGACGGTGAGCTTGCCGTCACCGGTCTCAATTTTGTTGACCAGGGACGCATAGGGGTAGTCGAGCATGGCGGCGAGCATGCCGCCCACAGCGCCGGCCCCTTCGTCGGCCTGGGCGCCGGTGAAGATGAGGTCGTAGTTGCCTTTGTCCACGCAGCCCTTAAGAATGGTGGCCACGCCTTTGCAATCGGAACCCTCGAAGGCGTCGTCGGTCAGGAGGATGCCTTTGGCAGCGCCCATGGCCATTTCACGACGGAGCACTTCGTCGGACTCGTCATCGCCAACGGTGACAACCGTTACGGTGCCGCCGACCTTGTCAACAATCTGAATGGCTTCTTCGACAGCGTAGTTGTCCCATTCGTTTACGGAGAAAACCAGATCGTCACGCTCGATGTCGTTGCCTTCGGCGTTCATTTCGATCTCGTTTTCAGCCGAGTCGGGAACTCTTTTGACACATACTAAGATTTCCATGTTATTCCTCCCAAAAAGTTAATATATACCCGAATCTTGACAATCTCGTATCTGGTGCGCCGTCAAGGGCTTACGCCCTGTGGGCGGATAGAGGCACATGATTCACAGGAATATACATGGGGCCGCCCGCGCGGCCCCATTTTGGTTGACTACTTTTCCATGTGCTGCTCAATGAGCTCGGTGAGCTCGATGGCTTCCAGCTGATCGTCGAGACCAGCCACCTTGATGGCATCTTCCATGTTGACCATGCAGAAGGGGCAGGCACAGACGATGACGTTGGCACCGGCTTCGTGGGCCATCTGGACCCTCAGCACGGCCATGCGCTCTTCTTCATGGGGCTCGTAGAAGAGCATGAGCCCGCCGCCGCTGCAGCAGAGGGAGCGGTCTCGGTTTTTCTCCATTTCTACCATCTGGAGGCCCGGAATGGCGGCCATGGCGTCACGGGGATCATCGTAGATGCCGTTGTGACGGCCCAGATAGCAGGGATCGTGATAGGTGTAGACCTTGGAGGGGTCTTCCACCGGCTTAAGCTTGATGGTGCCGTCCTTGACCTTTTTAACGATGACCTCGGAGATGTGCTCCACGGGGAGATCCAGCTCGGGGTAGTCGTTCTTCAGGGCGTTGTAGGCGTGGGGGTCGGAGGCGATGATCTTCTTGGCCCCGGACTCGTTGATGGCTTCGACGTTCTGCTCTTTCAGCTGCTGGAAGAGCATCTCTTCACCAAAACGGACCACCTCGTTGCCGCTGTCCTTCTCCTGCTTGCCGAGAATGAAGAAGTCTTCTTCGGCGGCGTCCAGGATCTTGGAGGTGCACTTGGCGATGTTGACCATGCGGTCGTCGTAGCTGGTGATGGAGTCCACGAAGTAGAGGGTGTCGGTGGTGTCACCGTTGTCCATGACCTTGACACTGCACTCTTCGGCGAACTCTTTGTCCTTGGTCCAGTCCGCACGCTTCTTCTCCACTTTACCCCAGGGGTTGCCTCGCTTGCCGAGGGCCTTCATGGGTTTCTGGAGGGTCTGGGGCACTTCGCCTTCGTCCACCAGGCCGCGGCGCAGGTCGACGATCTTGTCGATGTACTCGATGCCCAGGGGGCACTCCTGCTCGCAGGCACCGCAGGTGGTACAGGACCAGATTTCGTCGGCGGTATAAATGGAGCCAATGAGGGGCTCGCTCTTTTTCAGCTCACCGCGCAGGGGATAGTTCTTGAACATGTAGTCCCTGGCCTTGATGGTGATAAAGCGCGGGGAGAGGGGACGACCCACCAGGTTGGCCGGGCACTGGTCGGAGCAGCGTCCGCAGTCGGCACAGGTGTAGAAGTCCAGCATGTGTTTCCAGGTAAAGTCCTCGATCTTCTTGACACCGAAGGATTCCAGCTCGTCGAGCCCTTCGGCGGTGATGCCGTAAACCACGGGCTTGATGTTCCCGCGCTGGACGCGCATGAAGAGCACGTTGAACAGCGAGGTGATGACGTGGAAGTGTTTCCCCAGGGGCAGAAAGCAGAGGAAGAAGAAGAAGAGGGTGTTGTGGCAGTAGTAAGCCAGAACGTGGAGGAACTGCAGCAGGCCGTGGGGCGCGCTGGCAAAGACCTTGGAGAAGAACCAGGCCAGGGTCAGGGGAGCCAGGAAGGCCTCGTGACCGGCTGCCACGAGAACCGCTTCAAACAGGCTCTCGGTGAGCATCAGGCCCATGATGATGCAGCAGACGAACACCGCCTCGGCGGTGTGGTCGTGGCCGTACTTCTCGGGCACCGCGTAGCGGGCGGGCTTGAACACGCCGCGGCGGATGGCCGCCACGAGACAGGCAAAGAAGACGGTGGTGGCCGCGTAGTCCTTCAGGACGTTGTAAACAGCGCCCAGGGGCTGATCCGGAGCCAGCCCGGGAAGGGCAAAATCCGGGAACATCCCTATGACCACAAGGGAGCAGGTCCGGAGCGCCAGGGTCAGGAACCCGAAGAAGATCAAGATGTGGAGCACGCCGGCGAACATGTAGCGGGGCTGTTTGATCTGTCCCAGCCAGACGACCAGAACGTTTTTAAGCCGCGCCGGAATGTTACCAAACCGGCTGTTGTCAGGTGCCGCCTTGACGAGGGGGGCCAGACGTTTTGCGATGATGTAAGCAAAGATACCCACACCGACAACCACATAGAGAAACGAAATCAGCCATCCTGGGATAAATCCCAAAATCATTGAATGGGCAGGTGAAATAAGATGTTCCATACTTAGCTTTCCCTCTCTCCCTTAGTTGAAATGATACAATATCCTCAAACAGCACATAGTAATCGTGCCATTTTACTCCATAATTAAAATGAATAACCCTTCAAATGTAAATGACAAACACGGTTCCGTCAAGTAAAAAAGCTTTCACCATTTCAATCGTAAGCTTTATTGGGTAATTACACCCTTTCCTGGTATAAAGGCAAAGGTTTTATGGCATTCTGCCATGCCTCGATCAAAAAGTAGGAGAGTGAGACAAATGTTCCTTGGTTGTGCATAAAATCGAGGCAAGCGGCAAGGGAAATCGGGGTGTGCCAGGGGAAGAAATGCAAGAAAAACGCATGGCCCCGGTGCCCCTCCCGGAAAATGAATGGAGCATGTTTGTGCCAGCTCGCTTATGCCGTTTTTTTCAATGCTTGCCTCCCTTGGGGCGGTTGGCGGAGAGGGGCCCGGGAACGCCGCCCCCCTCCGCGTCAGCCTGTGGCACCGTGTGCCGCACCGTTAGGGCATCGTTAGCAGATGAACGACTCCTCGGCGATGTCCACGATGGCGCTGTTGGTGGCCTTGATCATCTCCATTTTGCCTTCGGTGACGGGGAGCACGCAGCCGGTGAAGAAGTCGAGGCTCTTGATCTGGCCTTCGTAGAAGGGGATGTCCTTCTTCTTGGCCTTTTCAAGGCCCTTGGCCGCGGAGGTCCCTCGCCAGAGGAGCATCCAGGCCATCACCACGTCGCCGGTCACCTCCAGGAAGGGGTGGGCGTAGGCAAAGGCGCTCTGCACCTTCTCGCTCATGGCGGTTTTGCCCATGTGCATGGCCAGCTCGCCGAGCTTCATGAGGGAGGCCTCCACCTTGGCGGCAAAGGGGGCCAGGACCTCGTACTCTTTGGCCGCGGCCACGGTTTTGCCGATCTCGCCCATGAGGTCCATGAAGACCTTGCCCTTTTTCATGCCGAGCTTGCGGCCCAAAAGGTCCATGGCCTGGATGCCGTTGGTGCCTTCGTAGATCATGGTGATGCGGCAGTCGCGCAGGAGCTGGGCCACGGGGTACTCCTCGATGAAGCCGTAGCCGCCGTAAACCTGAACGGCGTGGCTGCACATCTCAAAGGCGCGGTCCGTGACATAGCCCTTGGCCACCGGGGTGAGGATCTCGATGAGGCCCTCGTACATGGCCTTGGTCTCTTCGTCCTCGGCCACGTGGGTGTAGTCCCGCAGCAGGCCCATGTAGTAGATGGTGCTTCGCATGGCCTCCACGTAAGCCTTCATGGTGAGGAGCTGGCGCCGCACATCCGGGTGCTGGATGATGGGCACACCGCCGTCCTTGGGCTTGGTGAGGTTGGCCCCCTGGACCCTCTGCTTGGCGTAGTCCAGGGCGTACATGTAAGCGGCGGTGGCGCAGGCAAAGCCCTGCATCCCCACGTGGAGGCGCGCCTCGTTCATCATGAGGAACATGTGGGCCATGCCCTTGTTCTCTTCGCCGATGAGGGTGCCCACGCACTGGCCCTTGCCGCCCAGGGTGAGGGAGCAGGTGCAGTTGCCGTGGATGCCCATCTTGTGCTCGATACCGGTGCAGACCACGTCGTTGAAGGCGCCCAGGCTGCCGTCTTCGTTGACGAGGTACTTGGGCACGAGGAAGAGGCTGATGCCGCGGGTGCCGGCGGGGGCTCCTTCGATGCGGGCCAGGACCGGGTGGATGATGTTGTCCACCATCTCGTGCTCGCCGCCGGAGATGAAGATCTTGGAGCCGCTGATGGAGTAGGTGCCGTCATCGTTCTTCTTGGCCACGGTCTCCAGGGCCCCTACGTCGGAGCCTGCGCAGGGCTCGGTGAGGAGCATGGTGCCGCCCCACTCACCGGTGTAGAGTTTTTTCAGGTAGGTGGCCTTCTGCTCGTCGGTGCCGAAGGACTCCACGAGCTTGCCGGCGCCGTGGGTGAGGTTGCCGTACATCATGAAGGGGTAGTTGGCCCCGTTGAAGTACTCGGCGGCTGCCTGGCCCACCACGTGGGGCATGCCCTGGCCCCCCCACTTGGGATCTTCGGTCATGGCCAGCCACTCCCCTTCGTTGAAGAGGTCGTAGACGCGCTTGAAGGAGTCGGGCACGATGACCTTGCCGGCGTCGAAGGTGCACCCCTGCTCATCCCCGTCCTTGTTGATGGGGAGAAGCTCTTTGACGGCCAGGTTGCGCGCTTCGTTGACGATCATGTCCACGGTTTTTTTGTTGAACTCGGCAAACCTGTCGTTTTTGCTTAAGTTGCCCACCTCGAACTGTTCATGCACGACAACTTGCGGCAACATCGCTCTGAAATGACTTGAGCCATGTTTCCTTCTCTCCTTAGAACCTAATGTTGTTAAAGGCGCGGCCAAGATGGCCCCGCCGTTCTCTTTCATGTGGTCGGTTACGACTCGGTGTTGCCGATGCCTCGCATGTATAGGTCCACCAGGGGGTCGGCCATGGAGGCCAGATCGTAACGGCCGCCGGCCAGGACCCAGGTGTTGATGACCTCTTCCACGGCCCCTAAGATGAAGCGCTTGACCAGGCCGAGGTAGAGGTCTTTGCGCATGCACCCCTCCTCCTGTCCCTTCTCCACGATCTCTCCCACCAGGTTGCGGTACTGCTTGGAGATCTGGTTGATCTGTTCGGTGAGGGCGTCTGATTTTCTTACCTGACGGGATTCGGCCTGGAAGACCACGGCCAGCCCTTTGTCGGCCTGGAAGGCGGTGAGCTGGTTCCGGATCAGGCTGCGGAGCTTCTCTTCGGAGTGGTCGCAGTGGGCCACGGCATCGTAGAACTGGTCAAAAATCTGCTTGGCACGAAACGAGAAGATCTGGAGGAGGATGTCCTCCTTGTTCTTGAAGTAGAGGTAGATGGTGCCGTCGGCAACACCGGCTTCCCGAGCGATCTGAGCCACGGTGGTCTGGTAGTAGCCCTGCTTGGCAAAGACGGTGATGGCTGCTTCTATGATAAGATGATATTTGTCTGATTTCATATGGTTCCAGTTGATACGCCTGGGAATTTGGGGGAAAACCGACTCCCCGGTTGATTATGAATGAATGCCCATTCAATACTATGAGAAATGGCGCATTTTTGTCAAGGCAATTTCTTATGATCCCTGTGTCTCCGTTGTTAAATCAGCGTGATACGAGAGGCGAGTATTTTATTTGGCGGCATGGAAATTGCTTTTATAACTAAGGTCCGGAAAAGGAACACAGAAACGGTATCGGCCCGGGGGCCTGGAGGGCCTGTGCTGGAAAAAGGGACCCAGGAAGGGTATAAGCGAAAAGGGGCCGCCTTTGAGCGGCATGGATCAACCAAGGGAGACGAATATAAGGATGAAACAGTTTGCGGTCATCGGCATTGAAGGGGTACCACGGATGGTACCTGGCCTGCCACCTCTATGAGAAGGGCCATGAAGTCCTGGCCATCGACGCGGACGCGGGCCTGGTCCAGAAGATCAAGGGGCACGTGAGCCGGGCCCTGGTGGCCGACACCACGGACCCGGAGGCCATCGCCGGCCTGGGCCTTGCCGAGATGGACCGGGTGGTTGTCTGCATCGGTTCGATCCTGAGCAACTCCATCCTGACGGTGTTGAACCTTCAGGAGCTCGGGGTCACCAACCTCATGGCCAAGTCCATCAGCGAGCCCCATACCCGAATTCTCCATAAGATCGGTGTTGGGGAGGTCTTTTTCCCGGAAAAGGACCTGGCCATCTCCATGGCCGAAAAGCTTCACACCCCGGACATGCTGGACTACCTCCCCTTCATCGAGGGCCACGGCATCGTGCAGATGGCCGTGCCCGCCCCCTTTATCGGAAAAAGCCTCAAAGAGCTCAACCTCATCAACCGCTTCGGGGTGCAGGTGGTGGCCATCAAGGAGTTCGTGCCGGAGAAGATGCACATGATCCCCACCGCGGATTTTGTCCTCAAGGAGAGCGACATGATGGTGTGCCGACGGATGCAAGTCGAGAAGATCAGGAAGGTCGAGGGGGTAAAAGGAGGAAAGGGCAAAAGGGGAAAGGCGAAAAGGCAAAAGGCTAAGGGCTAAAGAGCAGGGTGGCAAGGGGGTTAAGCTGTCTCCTGCCTTGTGCCGAGCATGTGCGACTCTGGGGCTGTAGCCCCTTGCCGCCGGAGGCGTTGTCTTGTCCTTCAAAGAAAAGGCGTTTGTCTTCCCGCATCAGGCTGCGGGGGAAAACGCCTTTTGTTGTTCCAGGCGCCTGGAGAGTCGGGAAACCGCGTAGATGAGGGCAAAGTAGAGGAGGCCCACGGCAAGGTAGACCTCAAAGGCACGGAAGGTGCGGGTGTAGATGAGCTGGCTGGCCCGGGTGAGTTCGGTGATGGCCAGCACCGAAACCAGGGAAGACTCCTTGAGGGTGGCTGAGAAGGCATTCACCAAAGGGGGGGTGGCCGTTCGGAGGGCCTGGGCACCACGTAGCCCAGGGCCTGGAGGCGGGAAAGGCCAAGAGCCGTGGCCGCTTCCTTTTGGCCGGAAGGCACGGAAAAAAGGGCGCCCCGGATGATCTCGGAGATGTAGGCCCCACCGTTGAGGCCCAGGGCCCAGGACCCCCGCCGCAGTGCTGGACAGGGTGATGCCGATGGAGGGCAGGCCGTAGTAGATAAAAAAGAGCTGGATGAGAAGGGGCGTGCCCCGAAACACCTCCACATACGGGGAGAGAAGCCTTCTGAACAAGGGGCTCTCCGAGCGGAGGACCCCCACCCCGATGCCCAGGGCCAGGGCCAGGATAAAGGCGGCTGCCGAAAGGCCCAGGGTTACCTTGTGAGCCCATCCATGAGAAGGGGCCAGCCCCGCTGGAGCACGTCAAATTGAAAGTCTTCCATTGTATGTGACTCCTGTAACGATTGCGATAATGGACACGTTGCAACAACGTATCGTGTGACTTCAAAGCGTGTGAATCAGCCCGCACAAACCCTCAGCGTTTCTGTCGGGCGAAGCCCGATCCGAAGGCCATTGCGCTTTGGCCCGAGGAACGAGGGACAAAGCGCAATGGCAATAAGCTTTCGAGGTGGCTCACCTCGCCGCCGGAGGCAGGCTTTTCTTACCCACTTTAACCATAGAAGGCATGCTTTTGATTACATGGCCAGCCAGCGGTCATGGATGGCGGCGTATTCGCCGCTTGCTTTCAGGCGGCCGAGGGCTGCGTTGACCTCACCGGTGAGGGCATCAGGCGCCTTTTTTCATCACGGCCACGAATCAGCTTAGTCAGGGGCGCGCCCACCACCTTAAAGGACGAGTCCACCTTGTTCTGGCGTAGGGCGTAGGTGATGCCCACCAGCACCGCGTCGATGCGGCCGAACTTTAAGTCGGCAAAGGCCTCGGGGTTGTAGTTGTATCGCTTGAGGCTCTTGAACCGCTCTTTCATGCCGTCGGCCAGCTGCTCGCTTTCGGAGCCCACCTGAACCCCCACGGTCTTGCCCGAGAGGTCGGCAAGGCCTTTGATGTCCTTGTTTTTGGCGCTGACCACGATGACGTCTGCCAGGCGGTAATAGACGTCGCTGAAGTTGGCGTTGGCGTGGCGGGCCTCGGACTTGGACATGCAGGTGAGAAGCATGTCAAAATCCCCCTTGCCCAGGCCGCCCAGGAGTCCCCTCCCATTCAGCGTCCACAAAGCGCACCGACGCCCGTATTACCTTGGCCAGGGCTCTGGCCAGGTCCTCGTCAAACCCTTCAAAGTTACCGTTTTCAGGGTTTTTGGACTCAAAGGGCGGGTACTGGGCGCAAAAGCCCACCACCACTTCCTTTTGGGACCGGATTTTTTCCAAAGATCCGTCGGATGCCAGGGCAACGCCGCTGATAAAAAGTGACGCAAAAAGCGCAGATATGATTCGTTTCATGGGTTTCTCCTTTTTGATGCCTCCGGCGGCCCTGCCGGGGGCGAATTGTTTGAAAAGTTGGATAAACAGGTTTTAAAATCGGTTTTTCAAGGCTCTGCCAAAAGTCGTCGACAAGCTTTGGTGTGTAGGGAACGTTTTTTGCGGCGCTTTTTTTCAGCTTTCATCCACGGCGTCAAAGGGGGCGCAGAGGCCGTTTTCCTGCATCAGGGCGGAGAGTTCTTCAAAAAAGACCCCCATGCCCTTGACCATGGCGAGGTTGGCCATCTGCTCGGGCAGGGTGGTGCTCCCTGTGATCTCGCCCCCTGTGTAGCCGGTGCAGGTTTTCCGCACCCCGCAGTTGGGGCTTCCGTCCATGCCCACCACCCCTTCAATGGTGCAGCCGTCGTCGACAAGGAGTTTCAGCTGGTCCACCACCGGTGCCAGGAGGGTGCGGCAGTGGGCCCTGAAAGCCGGGACATCGTACTGCTCTTTGGTCATGCCCCAGCGCTTCATTCCGAGGTAGGAGAGCTCGGGGCAGGGGAGCTGCACCAGCCCCACGCCCTTTTCAAGGCAGGGGGCGATGACCTCCTGGTAGGTCCCTGCGGTTCGAGCCAGGGGATGGATTTTGGCGTTGGCGTTGAGGATGCAGTGGCACACCACCATCACGCGTTTTTTTCGGTGCATGGGAGCCTCCCGGGCTGTGACTGGTCATTGTTGGGGGTATTCGGTGGGGTGAAGGAAAGTCGAAACCGGGAGAAGATGTCAAATTGTTTGAATAGATGTTTTCGTATCGATTTATAGAAATGATCTATGCGGCTGCCGAAAGCTTTGAGGGGTAAGGGATTTCAACATCTCTGGATCGTTGAGTTTTGCAAAAGGTATGGTAAAATAGAACCCAAACCCTTTCCATGAGTCCTCCCATTTATTGTCCCGCGATTTTTTTTGCGTCTCCTCCTGCCGGTCCGGCGTAGCGTCCCAAAGCCGTTTTGGGGTTTTTCGTCGGGTGCGCTGTCAGGGCACCCGTTTTCTTCAACCCCTTCTATGGATGACAAAAAGGTGGACCATGAGCGACATACCCCGCGTGACCCCTCAGGAGATGCAGGGCAAGCTGGCCCGCAAGGCGGCCTGGCTGGTCTGTGCCTATGAGGCGGAGGAGAGGTTCAGGCAGATGCACCTGGACGGGGCCATATCCCTGGAGCGGTTTCAGAGGCGCCTGCCCATGATGCCCAGGGCCACTGAGGTGGTGTTTTATTGCAATTGACCCGATGAACACAGCGCCGCAGGTCTTGCGGCCACATTGATTGCCGGAGGGTTTCCCAATGCCAAAGCACTCAAGGGCGGGGTGGAGGGGTGGAAGGAGGCGGGGCTTGTGGTGCTTTCCCCGTAAACGGTTGGCTGGAATCATTCTCGTTGCCCTGCTCGGGCTTTCGTCACCCGGGGGCGCGGCACCTGCCATGGACCTGCCGGAAGGGTTTCACATCTCGGTGTTCACCGACCAGGTTCCCCATGCCAGGGCCCTGGCCCGGGGACCTTCCGGGGTCTGGTTTGTGGGGACCCGCCGGGATCGGGTCTATCTGGTGAGTGACGACGACGGAGACGGACAGGCTGAGTCTGTGCGGGTGCTTCTCTCCGGCCTCAACCGCCCCAACGGGGTGGCCTTTCGGGACGGGGACCTTTTTGTGGGAGAGATTCACCGCATCCTGCGCTACCCCAGGATCATGGATCGCCTTGATGCACCGCCGAAGCCTGAGGTGGTGGCCCGCTATCCGGACAGGCGGTGGCACGGCCTCAAAGTGATTCGCTTTGGCCCGGACGGGTTGCTCTACGTACCCGTGGGTGCTCCCTGCAACGTGTGCGACACCTCCGGCACCCTGTTCGGAACCATCACCACCTTAGATGTTGCCACGGGAAAAGTGGGGGTGTTTGCCCGCGGGGTGCGCAACTCCGTGGGCCTGGACTGGCACCCCGGCACCGGGCAGCTCTGGTTCACCGACAACGGCCGGGACCACCTGGGCGACGACCTGCCGCCGGACGAATTGAACCATGCCCCGCAGCCCGGTCTTCACTTTGGCTTTCCCTACCGCCATGGCGCCGACCTTTCGGACCCGGGCTTTAAAACCGTGCCCGACGGGCTCTCCCTCACCCCGCCTGCTCAGCCCCTGGGACCCCATGTGGCCTCCCTTGGGATGCGCTTTTATTCAGGCACACGGTTTCCCCCCGAATACCGCAACCAAATCTTTATCTGCGAGCACGGTTCCTGGAACCGCTCGGAAAAGATCGGGTACCGCATCTCCCTTGTCCGCCTTTCCGGCAACACCCCCGTCTCCTACGAGCCCTTTGCCACAGGCTGGCACCGTGGCGATGAGGTCTTCGGCCGCCCCGTGGACCTTGAGGTGATGGGGGACGGCAGCCTCCTTGTCTCAGATGATCACGCCGGAACCCTCTATCGGATTGACTGGAAAGGGATGTAAAAAGCAGGCCTTCGGCGGCAAGGTGGGGGCACCTTGAAACCCTGTGGCGACTGCATGGTGGCAGCCATCATCCAACCGCTATCGGGGCATTCGCGCAGGGTGTGACGCCTCTCATGTACCGCCGCCTGTCAGCGAGTGCGACATGTCGACCTTGGGTTCCAAGGGCTCAGACCTTGGTCGCCGGAGGCGTGTCTGCTTCCACCAGCCGCATGGAGCGCCAGGGGCCGTTGATGTAGCGGGCCACGGTGGCCAGGCAGAGCCCGGCGATGTAGACGGTGGGGCAGCACCAGGCAAAGGTGAGGCCAAGGCCCAGGGCGAGGACGCCGGTGCCTGCGGGAAGGATCATGAGGGTGAAGGCGCAGATGAGGGTGGCCCACATGATGTAGCGGGTGTCCCCGGCCCCGGACAGGGCGCCGGAGGCCACAAAGCCCACGGTGTCGAAGAAGAGGTAGACCACCACGAACCGGAGGCAGACGACCCCTGCCTCCCGCACCGGGGCAAAGGCCTCGGGGCTTCCCCCGGCCGGGGCAAAGAGGTTGATGAGGGGCTCGGGGGCAAAGAGAAAGAGGGCGCACAAGGGCAGCACATAGACCAGGGCCAGGTGCAGGGAGGCAAAGGTAACGGACTCGGCTTTTTTGAGCTCCCCGCCCCCAAGGTGGTTGCCCACCAGCACGCTGGTGCCGCTTGAAAAGGCGTAGAGGGGCATGAAGGCCAGGGAGTTGATGGACAAGGCGATGTTGGTGGCGGCAAGGGCCGTTTCCCCCAGGCGGCCCACCAGGAAGACAAAGAAGGTAAAGGCAAAGATATCCAGAAAGAGGTGAAGCCCGCCCGGAAGCCCGTAGTGGAGGACTTTTTTCATGAGGGACGGCACGGGCACCCAGCGGGTGAACCCCAGCCCCTGGCCCCCTTCCCGGGCCAGGACAAGCCCCGCAAAGAGAAAGAAGATGAGGGCCGAGGCGCTCACCGTGGCAAGGCCCGCCCCGAAGATGCCAAGCTCCGGAAAGGGACCGATGCCGTTGATCAGGGCATAGTCCAGGGGAATGTTCATCACCATGCCGATGATGTTCACCACCATAACGGGGCGGGTGCGCCCCATGCCGGAGAAGTAGCCGGAGAGGGCCGAGCTTGCCAGGCTGAAAAAAGCCCCCAGGCAGAGGGTGCGGAAGTAGATGCGCTCATAGGCGGCGATGGTCTCCCCGTGGCCCGCCAGGTCGAAAAGGGGCCGGGCGCAAAAGGAGTAGCCGAGCATCACAACGGCTGCCAGGAGGCTGAGCCAGAGTCCCTGCCAGAGGCAGCTTCCGATGCGTCCCTCCATTCCGGCCCCCCGGTACTGGGAGATAAAGACGCTCACGTAGCCCACGGTGCCCAGAAAAAGGGAGAGGGGGAGAAAATAGGCGATGCCTGCCGGGGTGGCGGCGGCCACTTCGGCCACGGAGTGGTTTCCCACAAAGATCCGGTCGGTGAACTCCATCACCGTGGTGGAGGCCATGCCCGCCACCAGGGGCAGGCTGACGTCAAGGACGCGGCGGTAGTCGTCTCGATGGGCGGAAGGCCCGGTAAATTTCAATGCCATAACGTTTTGTCACGCTCTTAAAAAAAAACAGCCTCCGGCGGCAAGGTGTGCCGCCTTGAAAGCAGGTTGCAGGTGCGCTTTGCCCCTCGCTTGTGGCGCCGTAGCCCATTGACGTTAATCGAATGGTGACCCATAGCCATGGGCGTAGGCGGATTCTTCGGGGAAAAGCACATCTGCCTTTCAAATAAACGTCGACCTTGATCATCCGTTTGGGCCATGGCGTATTGACATCATCCCCCGAACACCCTTGCACCCTGGAGTGCCGCGCTCCGTGTCGGTCGATCTTTCTCGGTTTTTTTGAAGATCGCAACCCAAACGATCAAAGACCTGTTTATCAAACGTTTTAAATGTTTGGCCCCCGGCAGGGCCGCCGGAGGCGTTTTGTTTGCGTTTTTTACCGGAGAATCCCCGACTCCACCCGGTTCACGTTGTCGGTGCCGGTGAGGATCATGGCCTGGAGGAGCTGGGTCCGGAGGGTGTCGATGTAGGTTTCCACCCCTTGCTGGAGCCCGCCCACGGCGGCGATGGAGAAGGGGCGGCCGATCATCACCCCGTGGGCGCCCAGGGCCAGCATCTTCAGGATGTCGCTTCCACTTCGGATGCCGCCGTCCACCAAAACGGTCATCTCCGAGCCCACGGCCTCGGCGATTTCCGGGAAACCATCTTGCCGGGCGGAGTCCAGCACCCGGCCGCCGTGGTTGGAGACCACGATGGCTTCGGCCCCGGCCTCTTTGGCGCAGAGGGCGTCATGGACGGTCATCACCCCTTTGAGGATGAACTTCATGGAGGTGGCCTTCATCACCTGCTCGAGGTCGGCCACGGTCATGGGGGTGACCGGGCGGCCCATCTTGGCCAGGGTGACCAGGCCGGCCGCGTCGATGTCCACGCCGAACACGGTGGCGCCGGTTGCTTCGGCTTTCTCCAGCTTGTCGAAGAACTCTTTTTCTTCCCAGGGCTTGATAAAGGGGATGCCGTGGCCCCCGGCCTTTTCGATGGCGGCGTTGCCCGAGGCGTGGATGATCTCCGGCACCCCGTCGCCGGTGCAGCCGATGAGCCCCTTGGCCTTGCACCCTTCCACGATGGCGTCGATGTAGGCCCCTTCGGTGACGTCGCCTCCGCCCATGTTAAAGGAGACCCCGCCGATGGGCGCGGCCAGAAGGGGCATGGACAGGGAGAGTCCCAAGAATTCGGTATGGGTAATGGGGGCCTTGACGCCGTGGACGAGTTTCATGTTGAACCGTACCGAGTCCAGGGCTTCGAGGTTGGCGTGGAAGGCCGAGCCCGTGCCCAGCCCGCCCATGCCCGGTACTTCTCCGGCACAGGCCTTGCCGTTGCACACCGGACAGACCCTGCAGTATCCCTTCATCTTTTCTCGTGCTGATTTTCTGATGGTTTCCATGGTCGACTCCCTTGTTTCGCGTTGAGGTGTTCCTGGCGTATCGGAAAAGAGGGGGGCTCACCACCGCAGCGGCGGCCGTAATTCTCCATTGGCCCACCTTATTATGGGGGAAGGCCCATTGGTCCGACAATGCCCTCCGACGGGTTCCGGGGCCACCGGAAGCCGTGGCAGGGTGTCTCTTTCCTACACCGTTTCGTTTGGAATGACAATGGGATGGCTGAGGTGTCCGGGAGGGGGCGCGCGCCTTCGCCCCCTCCCAGGTCTCAGTGTGCTGCTGCTCCGGATCTTAAATCGACGGGTCGGGGCGTATACCAGGTGGGGGCCCCTTGAAAACAGAGGGAGGCTGCGTAACGGTCACCGGGGACGGCGGGGAAGGGGCAGCGCTCAGTGCGGTTGTCACAGGAGGGACTGGATCCGTGGTTGATGATGGAGAGCGGGGCCATGGCGTCGACGGGCCCGCACCCAGGCCCGGGGCCACCCAGGGCAAGGCGCAACGCAGCCGAGGTGGAGCGGGTAGGTGGGGGGGCGGCAGTGGGCCGGCACAGGGTCGGGATCATGGGCTCTCCGGGATGTCCGTTCGTCTATCGATTGTCGGTCTGTGGGGGGGCGATGGAACGGTTGTGTCCATTCGGATCGATAGTATCAACTGTGAACATTGTTATATCATGCGAAAAAAAAATGCAAGCCCGATTCACCCTTCCGCCAGGGTCAACGCATTTAGAGTTTTGCTTCCGGCGGCCCTGCCGGGGGCAAAACGTTTGAAAAGTTAGACAAACAGGTTTTGTTTATTGAGGCTTCGTCCCTACAGGGCATAGCCCCTCTTCTTTATTAATTACCGGAACGTTTTTGCGGCGCTTTTTTCAAAAAGCGACCCGCCGGAGTTAACTTGATTTTTAAATACGTTGGCCCTTCCCCTCCCGCGATAACTGAGGGAGGGGAATGGCTTGCCGGGTCAGTTGTTGTGGGTTTTGACTTGCTCTTTGAGCCAGTCCGCCCAGGCGTCCAGGCCTTCGCCGGTGCGGCAGGAGATGTCAAACAGGGTGCAGTTCGGGTTGACCTTGCGTACCCCTTCTTCAAAGCGCGTGCGGTCGAAGTCGAAGAGCTCGCAGGTGTCGATTTTGTTGATGAGGACCACATCGCACACCGAGAACATCAGGGGGTACTTCAGGGGCTTGTCGTCCCCTTCAGGCACCGACAGGACCATGACGTTGACGGCAGAGCCCGTGTCGAATTCGGCCGGGCAGACGAGGTTGCCCACGTTTTCCAGGATGATGAGGTCGAAGTTTTCCGAGCCGATGGCCGAGAGGCCGTCTGTAACCATGGTGGCGTCCAGGTGGCAGAAGCCGCCGGTGCGCATCTGAACGGCGGTGACGCCGGTTTCAGCCACCTTTTCCGCATCCACCATGGAGTCGATGTCCGCCTCCAGCACGCCGATGGAGAGTGCTTCGCCCAGGCGGCGGACGGTCTGGATCACCGTGCTGGTCTTTCCCGCCCCGGGGGAGGCCATGAGGTTCACCAGAAAGGTTTTTTCCTGTTTCAGGCGGGCCCTGAGCTCTTTGGCCACCTTGTCGTTGTCGTCCAGAACGTTTTCTTTGACTTCGATGAGCCTGACGTTGTCGCCCATGGTTTTTTCCTTTGTGTCTTTTTTTCTGGCGTCCTTACTGGGCCACCATGTTTTTGACATAATACTCTTTGCCCGAGAGGATTTCGCCTCCCTTGTTGCCGCAGTGGGGGCAGACGCCGAAGGTGTCGTGGGCGGGCTCCGTGGAAAACTCCCGGGCGCATCCGCTGCAGCGCATCACCACGTCCCCCCACTCGATCTCCAGTTTGGCCCCTTCGGCCAGGGTGCCCTTGGTGAGAAAGTCGAAGTAGTGCTGCATCCATTTTTCTTCCAGGTCGCTGAGTTTTCCCACCTTGAGCTCGATGGCCGCCACCTTGGTGACCCGGTTCAGGGCTGCGTGTTTCATCACCACCCTCAGGATGCTGTTCATCACCGGCAGTTCATGCATGGTCTTTTCCTTACATTGTTCGGCCCAAAAAAAACTCCGACGGCCCTGCCGGGGGGCAGACGGTTTGTCGCCTTTGCCAAAGCCCTCACCTTGAGGCACGAGGGGGAGGGCTTTGGCTGTTCGAGGCGCTTTTATCCGGCTAATCTGAGCGTGGAAGCCGGTGTTGCCGGGTTACACCCAGGCCACCTCCGGGGTGTTGCGGGGGGGCATGCGGTGGTAGGCGAATTTCGGGTGGCCCACCATCATGGCGCCGTAGTTGCCGGTGGTCTCACCTAAGTTCAGGGCCTTCTGCAGCGGGGGCCAGAAGATGGCCGCGGCGTTGAAGAACCCGTTCCAGCAGCCCCCCAGCCCCAGGGAGGGGAGCATGAGCTCTAAGTAGCTCATGGCGATGGTGCAGGCGGCCTGGCCTGTGGGGTTGCGCTTGTCGGCGTTGACGAGGATGAGGTGGGGGGCGTTTCGGTTGATGGTGTCCATGCCGAAGTCCCAGCCGGCCACCACAAGGTCCAGGTGGAGCTTTTTGGCGGTGTCGGGCTGCTCTTTGATCATCCACTTCATCCAGTCGATGACGTGGCCGCAGAGCTCCTTGACCTTGTCGGTGTCGTAGATCACCTGCCAGCGTACGGGCTGGAAGTTGTGGCCGGACGGGGCGTGGCTCGCCACGCGGATGGCGTCTTCGATGAGGGCCTTGTCCACCGGGGTCTTTTTGTAGTTTCGGATGGAGCGGCGGCTCCTCAGGAACTGCTCGGCCTGGGCCGGGGAGGCGCTTAAGTCCTTTTCCACGGCAAGGCAGCCCTCAGGGGACAAGGTGGCAAGGGAGAGGGCCCCTTTGGGGCAGACCGCCACGCAGTGGCCGCAGTTGATGCACATCTTCTCCGCCCCTTTGGCCGGGGTGGGGGTGCCCTCCTTCATCTGGATGATCATCATGGGGCACTCTGCCGCGCAGATGCCGTCTCCGTTACACAACGCCTGGTCCACCGTAAACAATGCCATTGGTCTTCTCTCTCCTTTGTGTTCGTGGGGCCCTATCCCCACCCAAATTATTTTGTATGCTGTGTAAGAGAAATCATATCCCCTTGCGATGATCAACCTTTTTCATTTTCTTGTCAAAAGGGGATGATGGCTGTTGGGGGCGGGGTCGGGCGGGTGTTTACGGGACGGGATAATGCTTTGTAGGCGAATGAATTTGGCCGGGGTACCGCCCCGTGGCCGGAAGGGGAGGCCCTTCCGGCCCATGGGGGACTACTTCATGGCGATCATCTTCTCCACGGCGGAGAGGGCCGGGACGCGGATCTCCTCCGGGACCTTCACCTCCCCTGAGAGGGTCTCAAGGCAGGTGACGATGTCGTTTAAGCGGATGCGTTTCATGTCGGCGCAGGTCATCTCCAGGGAGGCCGGGATAAAGGTCTTTTCCGGATTCTGCTGGGACAGGGGGTAGAGGATGCCCACCTCGGTGCCCACGATGAAGGTGGTGGCAGGGGACTGTCCGGCATAGGTGAGCATGCCCGAGGTGGAGGTCACCACGTCGGCCACTTCGAGAACCTCCGGGGGGCACTCGGGGTGGGCCATGAAGACGGCGTCGGGGTGCTTGGCCTTGACGGCCAGGGCGGTCTTGGCCGTTAAGGTGTTGTGGAAGGGGCAGTACCCTTCCCAGAGGTGGACGGTCTTGTCGGTCTGGGAGGCTGCGTACTGGGCCAGGTTGCGGTCCGGGGTCATGAGGACCTCTTTCTCCTTTAAGCTTGCCACCACCTTGACCACGTTGGCGCTGGTGCAGCAGACGTCGGAGATGGCCTTCACCGCCGCCGAGGAGTTGACGTAGGTAACCACGGGCACGCCGGGGAGTTCGGCCTTGCGGGCAGCCAGGGCTTCGGGGGTGACCATGTCGGCCATGGGGCATCCCGCCTCTTTCACGGGCAGGAGCACGGTTTTCTCCGGGGTTGAGGCAGTACTCTGCCATGAAGTGAACCCCGCAGAAGACGATGACCTCGGCGTCGGTGGCGGCCGCCTTGATGCTGAGTTCCAGGGAGTCGCCGCAGAGATCCGCCACATCCTGGACCTCCGGCAGCACGTAGTTGTGGGCCAGGAGGATGGCATTTTTCTCTTTGAGCAGGGCTCGGATGGTTTGTTTGGTTGCTTCCATTGCTTGGGGTACTCCTTGCTGTGGGTCCTTGGGCGGCCGGGGCCGTGACACGTGAGGCTGAATTACTCCAGGGGCGAAACCACGGCCCCTTCGGGGATCTCAAAGGTGAACCGGGACAGTTCCGGCAGGGTTCGCACAAGGTGGCTGAAGGTGAGGGTGGTCTCTTCCCCGGTTTTTGTGGTGGAGACCACCCGGGTGATATCGTAGGTACCGGCATGGATGAAGAGCACCACCCGGCCCAGGGGGTCGCTCTCCTGCTTGGGGGTCAGTTCCAGGCGGAAGCTCTCCTGTTCCCGGGTGGGGGGGGCAGGGGTGAAGCGCTCGGTGACGGTTTCCACATCGGCCAGGAAACGGGCGCCGCCGTTCTGGCCGAAGAAGGCCTCGGCCGAACCGGTCCACACCTGGGCATCGTCGAGGCTGTGGACCCAGAGGGTCTTGCCGTCGGTGACGTAGTGGAGGCGGTCCGGGGTTTCGTACTCCCAGCGCACGCGGTTGGGTTTGCGGAACCACACCTGTCCTTCGGCGGTCTCCACGATGCCGATGGCCTTCAAGGGCGATTCCTGGAAAAATCGGGCGGAAAAGCCCTCGGCGCCCAGGCGGCTGGCCACGCGTTGAATAAGGGTTGCGGCATCAGGGGCCGGGGCCGTTTTTGTCTCCGAAAAGGCGGAGACGGGGATGAGCAGGAGACACAAAAGGAAAAGAGTCCGTTTCACAAACACCCTCCATAATAGGGTTGGGGTAAGGGGGATTTATCGGTGCCAAGGCCATCCCTTACCCAATTTTTCCAACCATAGCAAGGCCTTTTGCTCTGTTACAAATCTCTGATTTGAACTCCGGTAAGGGGTATGGTATCACGTAGGGAAACGATGTCCGCGTCACTCATGCCCTGCCGCAGGAGAGACTGCCCGGGCATGCCGGGCACGCATCCCCATCGCCCACCCCACACAACCATGGAATCACCGCTTCATGACAGGATTTTTCAACGTTTCAGATTTGGATGATGTGATCGCCCGCGTCGGGAGTTTTCCCGTGACAGGCGCCGAAGAGGTCCCCCTTGAGGCGGCCCTGGGCCGCACCCTTGCCGGGGAGATCGCATCGGATGTGGACATCCCCGGTTTTGACCAGGCCTCATGTCCGGACGGATACGCCGTCGGGGCCGATACCTTCGGCGCCTCCGACGGCTCTCCGGCCTGGCTTCGCCTGACCGGCACCGTGGCCATGGGCGAAGAGCCCGATTTCGTCCTGGGCCAGGGGGAGGCGGCAGCCATCTCCACGGGAGGCATGCTCCCCGACGGGGCCGATGCCGTGGTGATGGTGGAACACACCGATCGCGTGGACGAGGCCACCATCGAGGTCTACCGGAGCGTGGCCCCCGGCCATCACGTGATTACCCGGGGGGAAGACTTTGAAAAGGGGCGCGGGATTCTGGCTCCCGGCACCCTGGTGGGACCGGCGGAAGCCGGCCTGCTGGCCGCTGCGGGCTGCACCACGGTGGCCGTGCGGAAAAAGCCCCGGGTGGGCATCGTCTCCACCGGAGACGAGGTGATTCCCGTGGGGCAAACCCCTGTTCGGGGGCAGATCCGGGACATCAACACCCACACCCTTTCGGCCATGGTCACCGAGGCCGGGGGCGATCCCCTCTCCTTCGGCATCGCCGGTGACGGCGAGGGGGAGCTGGAGCCCCTCCTTGAAAAGGCCCTGGCCTCCTGCGACATGGTCCTCATCTCCGGGGGCAGCTCCGTGGGCATGCGGGACCGCACCCTAGCGGCCATGGAAAAGGCGACGGAGAGCCAGGTGCTGGTGCACGGCATTGCCATCAGCCCGGGAAAGCCCACGATCCTGGCCCGTATCGGCGACAAGCCGGTGTGGGGCCTGCCCGGCCACGTGGCTTCGGCCATGGTGGTCTTTGAGGTGGTGGTGCGCCCCTTTTTGCTGGCCGCGGCCGGTGCGTCTTTCAAGGCACGGCCTGTGGTGCCGGCTCGCCTGACCCGCAACATCGCCTCGGCCCAGGGACGCACCGATTTTGTCCGCACCCGCCTTGTCGCCGAGGGCGACGGCTACCGTGCCGAACCCCTGCCCGGCAAATCCGGCTTGATCCACACCATGGTCCATGCCCACGGGCTCATCCGCATCAACCGCGACACCGAGGGGCTCTACCGGGATGCCATCGTCTCGGTTCGCCTGCTGCCATAGGCCCGGGGCGGTACGCATGCCGACCTGTTATTTGACGATCACTTAGGAACAAAGGGCATATCCCCATGGACAGAAACGTCTACCTTGACATGATCTCCCTTGACGAGGCGCAGCAACGGATTGCGCACCACTTTGGCTCTCGGCGCATGCCGACGGTCACGATCCCCTCGGCCCGGGCCGCAGGCCGCGTTCTGGCCGAGCCGGTGTTTGCAAGGGCCTCTTCCCCGGGGTACCACGCCGCGGCCATGGACGGCATCGCCGTGCTGGCCGAGGCCACCTACGGCGCCTCGGAAGGCCGTCCCCGCACCCTGGTGGTGGGGGAGAGCGCCTTTCCCGTCAACACCGGGCATCGCCTGCCCGAAGGGTGCGATGCCGTGATCATGATCGAGGCCGTCAACCCTGTCTCCGACACCGAGATGGAGATCGAGGCCCCGGCCTACCCCTTTCAATACGTCCGAAAGATGGGAGAGGACATTGTTGCCACCGAGCTTCTTTTCCCCACGGGCCACCTGGTCACCCCGTACTGCGTGGGGGCCTTGATCACCGCAGGCATCTTTACGGTGGCCGTTCACGAACGACCCCAGGTCCTCATCATCCCCACGGGCTCAGAGCTTGTGACCCTTGACCGGGAAGGCATGGCCACCCCGGAGCCGGGGCGCATCTTTGAGTCCAACTCCCACATGCTGGCCGCCATGGTGGAGAAAGACGGGGGCGAGGCCCTGGCCCACCCCATCATCGAAGACGACCCCGACGCCATCTCCGCCTGCGTGGTCAAGGCGGCCGAGGACGGGGTCGACGCCATCGTGATCATCGGGGGCTCGTCGGCGGGCTCTGCCGATTATGCCCGAACCGTGGTGACCGGCCTGGGGCGCCTTCTGTTTCACGGGGTCACCATCATGCCGGGCAAGCCCGTTTTGGCAGGGGAGGTCAAGGGGGTGCCGGTGTTCGGCATGCCGGGGTATCCGGTGTCGGCCATTGTTGCCTTTGAACAGTGCCTTTCGCCCCTGCTGGCCTCCCTGGCAGGGCGCTCCTTTGAGGCCAAGCCCACCCTGTCGGCCTCACCCTCCCGCAAGGTGGCCTCCAAGCTGGGGGTGGAGGAGTTTCTCCGGGTGAAGCTCGGCCGGGTGGGGGAGCGGGTCATCGCCACCCCCATCGCCGGGGGCGCAGGGACCCTGACCAGCATCACCGAGGCCGACGGCATCATTCGGATTCCGGCCCATGTGGAGGGGCTTGCCGCAGGCACCGACGTGGCCTGCGAGCTGCTGCGGCCCGCCTCGGCCGTGGGGCGCACCCTGGTGGTGGTGGGAAGCCACGACAACACCCTGGACCTTCTGGCCGACGAGATCCGGCGGGACGCAGGGGACGTGCGCATCTCCTCCAGCCATGTGGGGAGCATGGGGGGGCTCATGGCCCTGAAGCGCCGCACCTGCCACCTGGCGGGTATTCACCTTCTGGATCCCTCCGACGGCAGCTACAACCGCTCCTATGTGGAGACCTACCTGCCGGATCGCCGCCTTACCCTGGTGAACCTGGTCACCCGCGAGCAGGGGCTCATGGTGGCCAAGGGAAATCCCAAGGGGATCCGCGGCATGGAGGACCTCACCGCTGACGGTGTCCGGTTTGTCAACCGGCAAGGGGGCTCAGGCACCCGTATCCTCCTGGATTATCGCCTTAAAACATTGGGAATTGATGATAAATTGATTGACGGCTATACTCGGGATGAGTATACACACATGTCTGTGGCCGTGGCCGTTCTCTCCGGAACCGCCGATGCCGGCCTCGGCATCTATGCCGCCGCCCGGGCCCTGGATCTTGACTTTATTCCCGTGGTGACGGAACAGTACGACCTGCTCATCGACAACGACTACCTTGACACCCCCATGGTGACGGCCCTTCTGGCCACCATCCGTTCCCAACGATTCAAAACGCGCGTCCTGGCCCTGGGGGGCTACAGCACGGACACCACCGGCGAGGTGGTGGCGACATTTTAGGGCCGACGGCCCATGGAAGGGGAGTCTCCCGGGGTCTGTTTCCCATCGGTGTGGGGGAGACGAAGGGGACTCCATACGTGTTAATCGCACCCCCTGTCTGATCATACGGGCAGGGGGCCAGATCAAAAGGCATGGCTTTGGGACTTTTTCATTCGCTTTTTTTAGGGTTTATTCAAGGGCTCACCGAGTTTCTTCCGGTGAGCAGCTCCGGTCACCTCGTTTTGTTTCAGCGCTTTTTCGGCCTTGAGGAGCCGGAACTCTTCTTCGATATCTGCCTGCACTTAGGCACCCTGGGGGCGGTGTGCTTCTTTTTTCGCCGGGATATCGCGGCCCTCGGCCAGGCGATACTGGCTGCCGTGGCCTGCCGGGGAAAGCTGGGGAGCCTGTCGCCTGAAGAGCGCTCTGAGCTTGCCATGGTAGGCCTGATTCTGGCCGGGAGCGTTCCCACGGCGGTGCTGGGGGTGATCATCAAGGAGCACTCCCACGTCATTTTCTCCTCCCTGCTGGTTGTGGGGGGGATGCTCTGCATCACCGCCCTGCTCCTGTCAGCCACGGCCCTGATTCCCATGGAGGGGGACCGGAAGATCACCCTGCCCAAAGCCCTTCTCATCGGCCTGATCCAGGGCATGGCCGTGCTGCCGGGCCTTTCGCGCTCCGGCTCCACCATTGCCCTGGCCCTTTTCATGGGAGGAAGCCGGGAGCGGGCCGCCCGCTTCTCCTTTCTCCTGTCCATTCCGGCCATCGTCGGAGCCAGCCTTCTGGCGATCCTGGACATTTCGTCCACGGTTCTGCCACCCTGGTGGGTGATCCTTTCCGGCACGGCCATGGCCGCTGTTACAGGCTATCTGGCCCTTCGCTTTCTTGTCTACATCGTGGGGAGGGGAAAGCTTCACGTGTTTGCCCCCTACTGTCTTGTTGTGGGGGTTGCCGCCCTGGTGGTGGGATGGTGATCCGGCAGGCCCCTTTCACCTGATTTTTTTTCATGACCAACGCACAACCATTGCTTGAGGAGTGACCATGAACCCGACTATTTTCAGAGAATACGATATCCGTGGTGTGGCTGGTGAGGATTTTAACGAAGACGACGCCCGGCGCATCGGCAAGGCCGTGGGGACCTACCTCAAGGGGAAGGGCAAGACCCGGGTCGCCGTGGGCAAGGATTGCCGGACCACCTCCGATCTCTACACCGAGGAGGTGATCCAAGGGCTGCTCTCAACGGGCTGCGACGTGACGGAGCTGGGGTACTGCGCCACGCCCGTTCTCTACTTTTCCATCCATCACCTGGGCCTGGAAGGGGGCGTGATGGTCACGGCCAGCCACAACCCACCCGAGTACAACGGCTTCAAGCTCTGCTGCGGCACCGACTCCATCCACGGCAAGGAGATCCTGGCCCTTCGGGACCTCATCGATGCCGAAGATTTTGCCCATGGGGAGGGCACGCGTCAGGCCATCGACATACTGACCCCTTACCTTAAAGAACTCTCCGAGCGGGTCTCCCTCTCCCGTCCCCTGAAGGTGGGGGTGGACGCGGGCAACGGATCTGCCGGCCCCATCGCCCTGCCCCTTTTGGACCGGTTTGACCTCGAGGTGCACCCCCTTTACTGCGAGATGGACGGCACTTTTCCCAACCATGAGGCCGACCCCACGGTGCTCGCCAACCTCTCCGATCTTGTGGAGCTGGTCCGGGAGAAGAAGCTCGACCTGGGCATCGGCTACGACGGGGACGGCGACCGCATCGGCGTGGTGGACGAAACCGGGGCCATCATCTACGGGGACCAGCTCATGGTGCTGTTTGCCCGGGAGATCCTGGGCAGAAAGCCCGGTGCCACCTTTATCTCCGAGGTGAAGTGCTCCCAGGTGATGTACGACGATATCCGCGCCAGGGGCGGCAACGCCATCATGTGGAAGACCGGCCATTCCCTCATCAAGCAGAAGATGAAGGAGACCAAGGCCGAGCTGGCCGGTGAGATGAGCGGCCACATCTTCTTTGCCGACCGCTACTTCGGCTACGACGACGCCCTCTACGCCACCCTGCGCCTCCTGGAGATCGTGGCCGACCAGGGCAAGCCCCTCTCCTCCCTTCTTTCCGATCTGCCCAAGACCTACACCACCCCGGAGATTCGTCGCGAGTGCCCCGATGAGGTGAAGTTCTCCATTGCCGGGAAACTGAAAGACCGGTTTGTGGCCTCCCACACCGTCATCGATGTGGACGGGGCCCGGGTGCTCTACGACGACGGCTGGGGGCTGGTGCGTGCCTCCAACACCCAGCCCGCCCTGGTGCTGCGTTTTGAAGCCCTGAGCGAAGAGCGGCTGGGGGTTATCCGTTCCGAGATTGAAGGGGCCCTGGAGGAGATCATCGCCGCCGGATAAGCCCGTTTTTCAATGCCCCTGGCCGTTTATGGCCGGGGGCTGGGCTCCGGGGGATCCAAGGGATGGCTTCATTGGAAATTCTCCGTTTTCCTCTTTTTTCGCGAAATAGAATGGTCATTTCGCAAACCATGAAAAACAACAACATATGGCAAAAATTGGTAAATCCATATCAATATGATGTGTTTCTATATCGCCCATTGCTATACCGTATTGACTTTTTGAGATTTTTTGCTTGATTAAGATCGGTAACCCATGTTAAAGACACATAAAAGTAGCGTAAAGAGGAATACCCGAGATTCGCACACGACCACAAGACAATTTCTATAGATTCTGATTTCCCGAAAGTAAACTGAAGGGTGCCCCCCCTCCTCAAAAGCAAGGCCCCTTTGTCGTATCCGCAGCATGCGATTTCGGAGCAAACGTTCACGACACCCGGCCATCAGTCTTCATGCTGAACATCGCGGGTAGCTGTCGCCCAGCGCCTCTTTTCAAGATAGCTTGTTTGATACCACTTCCAACCACCGACACCGCATACACATTCCCCTTGCCGATATCATGGTGGATCGCTTTGTTTACGGGTCCCCTGGTATATTTCGGCAGGCGGGATAGATAAAAAAGCGCTTTTGGAGTTCTGGCCGAAAGCGTCGTGAGTCAACCATAACAAGGAGGAAGGTGTTTTGGCAGAAGGAACAGTAAAATGGTTCAGCGACAAGAAGGGGTACGGGTTCATTGAACGGGAAGATGGATCCGACGTGTTTGTTCACCATAGCTCCATCGACATGCCGGGGTTCCGTACCCTGTCGGAGGGGGAGAGGGTCTCCTTTGAGCTTGAAGAGAGCGATCGAGGGTGTGCTGCAAAAAGCGTCATGCGGCTGTAGCACATGACAAAATAAGGACAATCGACTCCAAGAGGGGCCTGTACCGCGATGAGAGAGTGGCGGTGCAGGCCCCTTTTTTTGTTTTGGCGGTGGGGCTATCGCTTGAAAGCGCGTTCCAGGCTCCCGGTGCTCCAGCGGATCCAGGTGGGGCGGCCGTGGGGGCAGAAGGACGGGTCCCGGCAGGCG
Organism: Desulfoluna sp. CYM3A; assembly: GCF_056829965.1. Lineage (NCBI taxonomy): Bacteria > Pseudomonadati > Thermodesulfobacteriota > Desulfobacteria > Desulfobacterales > Desulfolunaceae > Desulfoluna > Desulfoluna sp. CYM3A. The sequence continues at coordinate 5,354,314 of NZ_CP186556.1, read as the reverse complement.
TCCAGCTCGGTGAGGAGGCGGTGGACCTCCTTGGTGGAGAGGGCCTGGCCCGCCCGGATGGCCCCGTGGCAGGCCATGAGGATGAGGCACTCGTCCAGGCACCGCTCCAGGGTGTCCCGCTGGCCCATGCGCACCATGTTTTCGGCGATTTCGCTGATGAGCCGGGCCATGCCGTCGGCAGCCAGCATGGCGGGAACGGATTTCACCACAAAGGTGGTGCCCCCGAAGGGTTCCACCTCCAGGCCGAACCGGGCCAGCTCCTCGAGGATGCCGGTGAGGGCATCGGCCTCCCGAAAGCCCAGCTCCACGGTTTCAGGTACCAGCAGGCGCTGGGAGAGAACGCTCCCCTGGCCCTTGAGCTGCTCGAACACCACCCGTTCGTGGGCGGCGTGCTGGTCGATGAGGATGAGGCCGTCCCCGGCATCGCAGAGGATGTAGGTGTCGGCGTACTGCCCGATGATCCGAAGGTGTGCGAACTGCCCGGCGTGGTCCCCTGTGGGGGGGAGGGGGGCGGGTTCCGAGGGCTCCGTCACCTCTTCCGGGACATGGGGGAGGGGCTCTGTGGGGGCTGTGGGTTCTGCCGGAACGTAGAGGGGCTCGGCGTCCGCCTCTTCCCGGCGGCAGAGGGGGAGCACAGCTCCGGGGCGGCGGGCTCTTCCACAAACAGGGCACTGGGCTCGGCCACCCGGACGTCGAGGTCATCCCGCCTTGGCATGGGCATGGACGGCGGAGTGCTCGGGGCAAAGCCGGCGGCGGGCCGTCCGCTGCCGAACTGCCGGGAGGCGGCTTCGGCCTGGGCCAGGGCCTCCTTGACCCCGTCTTCCACGGCCAGCCCCACGGAGGAGGCATCCCTAAAGCGTACCTCATTTTTGGCCGGGTGCACGTTGACGTCCACCCAGTCGCAGGGCAGGGTGATGGAGAGCATGCCCATGGGAAAGCGGCCCTTCATGAGGCGGGGCCTGTAGCCCGAGAGCAGGGAGTTGAGGACCACCCGGTCTTTGACAGGCCGTCCGTTGACATAGAGAAAGATCTTCTGGGTGGTGCTGCGGGTCACCTCCGGGGAGGAGACAAACCCGCTGACGGTGAGCTCCCCCCGGGTGAGGGAGACCTCGGCCAGGTGACCCCGGACGTCGCGGCCCAGCACCTCTTCCACCCGCTGGCGCAGCTCCTCGGTGGCCGGCCAGCTCTTGACCGCCTTGCCGTTGTGGGTGAGGCGAAAGCGCACCTGGGGCCAGGCCAGGGCAATGGCCGACACCGTGTCGGCGATGTGGCCCATCTCCGTACCCTCCCCTTTGAGGAATTTTCGTCGGGCCGGGGTGTTGAAGAAGAGGTGGGCCACGGAGATGAGGGTGCCCTTGGGGGCCCCGGTTTCCGAGACCTTGGTCACCTTGCCCCCTTCCATCTCCACGGTGCAGCCCACGTCCAGGTCCTGGGCCCGGGTGGTGAGGGAGAACTTGGAGACCGAGGCGATGCTGGGCAGGGCCTCTCCGCGGAAGCCCAGGGTGGAGATATTGAAGAGGTCCTCGTCCGTGTAAATCTTGCTGGTGGCGTAGCGCTCGATGGCGAGCATGGCGTCGTCGGCGGCCATGCCGCAGCCGTCGTCTGCCACGCGGATGAGGCGCCTGCCTCCCTTTTCCACATCGATGGAAATGGAGCGGCTCTTGGCGTCCAGGGCGTTTTCCACCAGCTCCTTGACCACGGAGGCGGGCCGTTCCACCACCTCGCCTGCGGCGATTTTGTTGGAGAGGATATCCGGGAGGATGCGAACCTTGCTCATAGGGGGGCTCCAGAAGGCACCGGGGGGCCCGGCGCCATAAAGGGCGGGCCCCATGGGAAAGGGCCGCCCCCTTGGTGTTTCGGTTACGTCCGGGGGGCGTCGGCCAGGAGCCGGGCCAGGGTGTCCGACTCGGCAGGAGAGAGGTTGAACCGCATGCCGGCCTCGTCCACCAGGGCGAGGCGGCCTTTGTCCGGATGGTCCTTCTTCTCTTCCACGGCCCAGGAGAGGGCCTTTTTCATTCGGTCGCTAAGCGGAACAACAGACATGGACGCCTCCCGGAAGGGGTGCTGGGGGCCGCAAGGGGAACACGCCCCCTCAAGGCCCCGGTGTGGGGGGTTAAAGGGCCGGACGCCTGCCCACAAGGCCTGCGGCCCGCTCAAAGTGCCAGGCTGCCTTGAGGAGGGTGGCTTCGTCAAAGTGCCGCCCCAGGAGCTGCAGGCCCACGGGAAGGCCGTCGCCGGTGAATCCGCAGGGCACGCTCATGCCGGGGATGCCGGCAAGGTTGGCCGAGAGGGTGAAGATGTCCGAGAGGTACATCTTCAAGGGGTCGTCGGCGCCTTCGCCGATGATCCCTGCGGCCGTGGGCGCTGCCGGCGAGATGATGAAATCGCAGGTGGAAAAGGCCTTTTTGAAGTCTTCCAGGATGAGGGTACGCACCTGGGAGGCTTTTTTGTAGTAGGCCTCGTAGTAGCCCGAGGAGAGGGCGTAGGTGCCGATGATGATGCGGCGCTTCACCTCGTCCCCGAAACCTTCGGACCGGGTGGTCTTGTAGATGGAGAGGAGGCCCTCGTCGTTGCGCTCGCTCATGCCGTAGCGGATCCCGTCGTAGCGGGCGAGGTTGGAGCTCGCCTCGGACGGGGCGATGACGTAGTAGGCGGCCACGGCGTACTCGGTGTGGGGCAGGGAGACGGGCACGCAGCGCGCTCCCAGGGATTCCAGGGTGGCCTTGGCTTCAGTGACCGCCTTCATGACGTCTGCGTCCACCCCGTCGGCTTCCCAGTACTCGGCGGGGATGCCCACGGTCATGCCGGCCAGGCCCTTGTCTTCCCCCTCTTTCATGAGCTGGCGGAAATCTTTGGGCACGGAGGTAGAGTCCTTGGGGTCATGGCCGCTGATGGCCTCCATCATCAAGGCGCAGTCCTCCACGGTCTTGGTCATGGGGCCGATCTGGTCCAACGAGGAGGCAAAGGCCACCAGCCCGTAGCGGGAGACCCGTCCGTAGGTGGGTTTCATGCCCACGATGCCGCAGTGGGAGGCGGGCTGCCGGATGGAGCCCCCGGTGTCGCTGCCCAGGGAAGCCAGGCAGAGGTCGGCTGCCACGGCCGCGGCAGAGCCCCCGCTGGAGCCGCCGGGAAAGCGGGTGAGGTCCCAGGGGTTGCGGGTGGCCTGAAGGGCGGAGTGTTCGGTGGTGGAGCCCATGGCAAACTCGTCCATGTTGAGCTTGCCGGGAAAGACCGCTCCGGCCTCTTTGAGGCGGGTCACCACCGTGGCGTCGTAGGTGGGCACAAAGTTTTCCAGCATCTTGGAGGCGCAGGTGGTCTTCACCCCTTCGGTGCAGAGCAGGTCTTTCAGGCCCACGGGCAGGCCGGTTAAGGGATGGGCGTCCCCGTTGGCCAGGCGGGCGTCGGCTTCGTCGGCCTGTTTTAAGGCGCCCTCTTTGTCCACGGTGATGTAAGCGCCCACCTTTGCGTCCACGGCCTCAATGCGGGAGAGCACGGCCTCGGTGAGTTCCCGGGAGCTTGCCTTTTTATCTCGAAGAAGCCCGTGGGCTTCGGTCAGGGTCATCTCTTGCAGTGACATTGCCTCTCCTTTCATCTAACCCACCACCTTGGGAACCACAAACATCGCATCTTCCTTGTCCGGTGCGTTGGCAAGGGTCACCTCCGCGCCGGGGTGGGTGTGCACCACATCCTCCCTGAAGGCGTTGGTCAGGTCGATGGCGTGGGTGGTGGGCTCCACGCCGTCGGTGTCGGCTTTCTCAAGGGTGTCCACATAGGAGAGAATGTCCCCGATCTCTGCGGCCAGCTTCTCCACGTCTTTGTCGTCCACGTTGAGTCGGGCCAGGTTGGCCACGTAGAGGACCTCTTCTTTCGTGATCTTCATATCGGATTCCTTTGTCCGGCCCGGCTGCAGGGAGCTCCCTTTGCCGGACCTGTCATATCGGTGTTGCCGCGCGGCCCTTTCTACAGCTTGACGACATAGGCCTTGCGTTTGAGTCGGGCGAGGCGCGTGAGCTCTTCTTTGGCCTGGTCGCGCTGGGTAAAATGCCCCACGCGCACCCGGTACCAGGTCTGGCCCTTGCTGTTTTTTGCCGCCATGACGTAAGCGGAGAGCCCTTTTTCGCGAAGGGTTTGGGCCTCGGCCTCGGCGGCCGTCTCCTTAATGTGGGCCGCCACCTGAATGGTGTACCCGGAGGTGGGCGGGGCCATGGAGGGCGACGCTTTCTTCGGGGCCGGTGCTACCACCGCAGGGGGCGGAGCGGGGGCCTTGACTGCCGTTGCCTTTGGCTTCGGGGGGGCGGGGCTCGCAAGGGGAACCGCCGCCTGTCCCGGGGCCAGCACGGTTTTGTCGGCCTTGGTCATCCGGCTGGATTTGGTGATGGCCTCTTCGCTCTGCTTGACCTCGGTGTAAAAGGAGAGGGGCACATCCGGGGGGACGGCCTCCGGGGGCAACGTCTCCTTGTCGGGCTGGGGGATGGCCTGCTTGTCCGGGATCACGGCCAGCTCCCGCTGCACCGCCGTGGGGATGAGCTCCACCTCGATGCTGCCGCGGCCCACCAGCACCCCCAGGAAGAAGAGCCAGCCGAAGAGGAGAAAAAGGGCCGTGCTCCAGCCCAGGGTCTCCCGGCTGCTCAGGGTGATGAAGGGGGGGCGGGCTTTGGGTTTTGCCTTTGCCGCGTTTGCCATGGTTCCCTCAAGGGTTGTTGGTCCGAAAAGGCCCCGGCAGATGCCGGGGCCTTTAAGTCACGTTACATCTTCTCCGGTGCCGACACACCCAGAAGGGCCAGGCCGGTCTTGATCACCTGGCGCACCGAGGCCACCAGCCTCAGGCGGGCGGCAGAAAGCACGGCGTCGTCGGTGAGGACCTTGTGCTTGTTGTAGTAGCTGTGGAAGGCCGAGGCCAGGTCCATGAGGTAGTAGGAGATGCGGTGGGGCTCCATGAGCTTGGCCGCGGTCTCCACCACCTCGGGGAAGCGGAGCATCGCCTTCATGAGGGCGATCTCCTCGGGCTGGGTGAGGCTCTCCATGGGTGCGGCCGACACGGTGAGGCCCCGCTCTGCTTTGGCCTTCTCCAGGATGCTGGAGATGCGGGCGTGGACGTACTGCACGTAGAAGACCGGGTTGTCGTTGGTCTTCTTCTTGGCCAGCTCCAGGTCAAAATCCAGGGGGCTGTCGTAGTGGCGGGAGAGGAAGAAAATGAAGCAGCAGGGCAGCGCCACCTGGCTGCGCCACGTCCTTGAGGCGTCGAGTCCGCCTGGAGCAGCTGGCGAGGTTCGCCCCCGCGCAGAAGGTTCACCAGCTGGACGAGGATGACGTCAAAATCGTCCTTGTTGTGCCCGGTGGCGGTGATGGAGGCGTTGATGCGGGGGATGTAGCCGTGGTGGTCGGCCCCCCACACATCGATGAGGCGCTGGTAGCCGCGGTCGAACTTGTTCATGTGGTAGGCGATGTCCGAGGCAAAGTAGGTGGTCTGCCCGTTGCTTCGCACCACGACGCGGTCTTTTTCGTCTCCGTACTCCGAGGTCTTGAACCAGAGAGCCCCGTCGTTTTCGTAGAGGGTGCCCTTGGCCTTGAGGGTCTCGATGGTCTCGGGAACCAGGCCGTTGTCGTAGAGGCTCTGCTCGCTGAACCAGCAGTCAAAGGGGACGCCAAAGGCCTCCAGGTCGGTCTTGATGCCTTCCAGGATCAGGGAGGCGGCGTGGCGGGCGCAGAGGAGCACGGCCTCGTCTTCGGGCAGCGCCAGAAGGGAGTCGCCTTTGTCGGCCTTGACCCCTTGGGCCATGTCGATGATGTAGGCGCCCTGGTAGCAGTCCTCGGGAAAGTCCACGGGGTTTCCGCAGAGCTCTTTGTAGCGCAGGAACAGGGAGAGGCCCAGGGTGCGGATCTGGCGACCGGAGTCGTTGATGTAGTACTCCTTGTCCACATCAAAGCCTGCAAAAGAGAGAATGCGGGCCGTGCTGTCGCCCACGGCTGCGCCGCGGCCGTGGCCCACATGAAGGGGGCCCGTGGGGTTGGCGCTGACAAACTCCACCATTACCTTTTTGCCTTCTCCCAGGGTGGAGGCACCGTAGGTGTCGCCCTTGTCTTCCACGCGGGTGACGGCATCAAGCCAGGCGCCCTTGTTCAGGAAGAGGTTGATAAAGCCGGGGCCGGCAATCTCCACCTTGTCCACGATGCTGCCGGCAAGGGCCATCTCGGCCACCAGGGCCTCGGCGATTTTCCGGGGGGCCATCTTCTGGGCCTTGGCCATGACCATGGCGATGTTGGTGGCAAAGTCACCCTGGCTCTCCACCTTGGGCTCTTCCACGGTGAAGGGGGGGAAGGCATCGGAGGACAAGGCCCCCTTTTCAAAAGCCGCACGGGCGGCCTGTTCGATCAACGTCTTTATTGTCTGCTTCATCGGATCTGCTTTACGTTAGGGTTCATGACGGCCTGGCACAGCCATAAGGTCCGGGGAAACCCCAACACAACCGAGGCGTGCTTGCCAAAACACCGTGTGGCCGCACCTTGTCTGGAAATTGAGGTCGCCATGGGGTGGGTCGTCCTGCGCGGGCGGGCTGCCCTGGGCAGCCTTTTTCATGTCGATACGGGTGCCGGCTCGGCACGCCAAGGGGTCACCCGGCTTTCAGGGGGGCTTGCGCTTGGGTGCGGCCGGGCGTAAACGCCATGCCAAAAGCCCCATTTTAAAAGAACATTATGTAATAAATAGTTTTCCCCCGCAAGTCAAGGCGCGGAGGCCCCTTGGGCGTGCCCATAAAAAAAGGGCCGCGGAAGTCCCGGCCCTTTTTTCTCTTTAAAATCGGATCACGGCTCCACTTCGGGGGTGCTGGTCTCGTCGGTGTCGTCTAAGAGCTTGTCGATCTCCACCAGCTCTTTTTCGTCGGTGACCAGGGCCTCCTGGGGCTCTTCCTGGGCGCTTTCCAGGGCGTCGTTGTCGCAAAAGGCGATCTTGACGGTGGTTTTCTCGTCTGCCCCGAACATGGAGAGGATCCCCTCGGCCAGGGTGTTGGCGGAGAAGGCGGGGGGGAAGAAGTCGTGGTTGCGGAACATGGCGATGAGGGCGTCGGCACCCCCGGGCAGGGCAGCCTCCACGACCTCCAGGGGAAAGCTCTCCTGGTGGAGAACGCTGAATTTGCCCACATCGGTCTCGGCCATCTCCTTTAGGGTCAGGGTGCCTGCTTCAAGGTCCTTGTCAACGACGTACTTTTGATCCATGGTTTATCTCCGAATGGTTGTTCCGCCCGGCGTGCCGTCGGGACAGAAGGTACAGACTCTTTATCATATAAGGTGGGGCCCTTGCTTTGGGTATGGGCTGGCCCCAGAAAAAACGCCGGGCTTACCATCTGCGGGGGCTTCCCCCGACATTTTAGCCGCGGCGATAGGCAAAACCCGCCAGGGTCCCAGGTGGGCCCCTCGGGGGGTCATCAGTTCATAATAATAAGCGAAAATCTTTCGATGTCAACACACAGAAGGGATCAGGGGTTTTGGGGGCTGGTTCCGGGCTGTTTTCCCTTTGGGGGAAATAGTCCAACAAAGCTGTTGACCTCTGCCGGATCTAATGGTAATTAGTCCGAGTGAATTTGAGTGGAGGAGTGGCCGAGTGGTCGAAGGCGGCGGTCTTGAAAACCGTTGAGTGTCAAAGCTCCGTGGGTTCGAATCCTACCTCCTCCGCCAAATGATGCGGAGAAATGGCCGAGTGGCTGAAGGCGCGCCCCTGCTAAGGGCGTATGGGTTAACGCCCATCGAGAGTTCGAATCTCTCTTTCTCCGCCACCATCGCTTATAAAGCCCCAACAAGGTGAACTCGCTCGGGCTCTTTGTTTTTGGAGGTTCCAAAACCTCCTGGAGACCACATTTGGTCCAAACGTGGGGCTTTCCGAGGGCAAATGGAGGCTCTCTCCCCTTGCATCTCAAATTACGCATGAATACCTTTCGCTTCCCTTTGACAATTCCACGGCTTTCAGGGCAAGTCTTGGCTGCCGGTATATGTACTCATCCCTCTGTACGGGTGGCATGGCATCGATTCATTCCTTGCTGGTCTGAGTATGTAGTAAGGTTCTGGTCTTTTTTTTAGTTCGGATGTGTCTTCGGTTGCGAGTGTATCTACGATGATGGCGACAACCTTACAAGGTTGGCATTTTAAGTTTTGTCGGAAAAAGAAAAAGGCCAGCATGTTCTGGTTAACATGCTGGCCTAAATATGAAAGCCGGAGATTTTTAGACGGTGAATCTTAAAACACGCATCTCTGAACTTTAATGCATCTAAAATAGATTAAGTTTGTGGTCTCTTTTTAATCTAATGATCTACTGGAACATATTAAGTTTATCTTGATTGTTCTTAGCTTTTTCATAGTATGTTGAGCTATTTTTCAAATAATCCAACAACATCTTAACCGAAGATTCTGGTAAAATCATTTTAACTACTGGAGAACTACCGCTTGTACTTAAGGATGATTGGGACATGGCATTATAGTATGAAAATGTCATCTCCAAGCCCCATATTTTCCCTTCATCAATAGAAGCAAAGTTCAGCGCAAGTCCATAAGAACTTACTGTCATGCTATTGTCTAAACGTAGTCAAGATGCTTTGTGATTTCGACTTTTTCCGCCTGTGAACTGAAGAAATGGCTTTTTCAAGGTCCATGATCATTTGTTTCATAAGAAGAACTTCGTCAAGGCATAAGTTAAGAGTTCCAGAGCCATTGTAATCTACAATTAAACAACTTACATTATTTGGATATGCCTTGAGTCGGACTGAGTCAGATGCTACACCGCGAAGATACTCAAAACTTCTTGCTGCAGGTATTTCAGCTACAGAAATAGGGGTTCCTTCCTTTTTAACATAGTGAGTTACGCCACAACCTGATATTAAACCCACAACACACAAACAAAACGTAATTTTCAAAAAAAACTTGGACAATTTCAAACCTCTTAATTAACAGTCATTAGTAAATAAATTTAAAGGCGAACATCACATAAAAAGAGATATTGCAAAGCTTTCTAATACACTAACTAATGACAGAGGATCAAGGCTCATCAACTATTTTATTTCTATGAAGAATTTATGTGGCTTTAGTGGTAACATTTCAGACGAAAAGTTTTGTAGAGACTGTCTAAATTACTGATTGCTTCTCTTCTGTTTTTGAACAGCCATTTTTCAAATATGTGTAAATTCCTGGTAGAGGAACTTAACCACCTGAGGTGTGGATTTTCCCCTTGCTCCTCGTATTTTGCCAATCACACGACTCGTTTCTACTCGACGTGTTGGCTGACGGACGATTACCCCGTTGCTTTCAGCAGGTGGCAAGGACAGGGTATCGGCCGTGGGTAAGCGCCGTCTTGGGCTAATGAACGGCATACTGTTTTCTGAACTCAGAGGGCGTCATGCCAACCTTCTTTTTAAACATTCGGGAACATGGTACTTGAACCCCAACTGATACGCGGTTTCCGATACGGTGCGCTGAGGCTCGAGCAACAGGTCCTTTGCCTCATCAATGAGGGCGAGCTGGATCAGTTCCTTGGCTGTTTTTCCCGTTTCCACCTTTAAGGTGTCGCTTAAATGACGTGACACCTTCATTTCCCTGGCAATGTCAGCGGGTTTCGGGGGGCCCTCCTCCAGGAAACGATGGGACTCAAAGTAGTTGGCAACCTTGGTCTCGAATTTTCGAAGGAGCTTTCCTGACAGATCCGACCTGTGGATAAACTGGCGTTTGTAGAATCGGCTTGCGTATTTCAGCAGGGTGTCGATTTGGGAGAGGATGATCTCTTTGCTGAATTCATCCTGGTTGTTTTGATACTCCGCTTCCACGACCTTGAAGATGGACTGAACCAGCAGCTCTTCCCTGGGGAGAGGGTGGAGGGCCTCGTTCAATTGTGTATAGAAACTGCAATTTTTAATACGGTTTCGTATCGCGTGTCCTTCGATGAAATCCTCATGAAAACAGATGGTGGCACTTTGTGAGCTGACCACAAGGTTTCGTGCGAACTCGACCTTCTCGCCCTTGGAGCCGTGAAGATCATGGTTCCGTTCTGGAAATCATACTTGGTTCGGCTGTAGAGCAGCTCCCCGGAAACAAGGGTTTTCAGGGAGATGGAGTAGAAATCCGTGGACAAGGCAAAGGGCTCCGACGGAATGCATGCATGGTGGCTCGCATCGCATGCGGCATCATCGGTAACCACGCTGAGCATGGGGTGCTCGGGGGCCGGTAGGTTGAAGAATGTATGGTAGTCCGCAATACTTCCGAAATGCACTTTTTGCATAAGGCTCGCGTATCCCTGCGCTTTTATTGTGTGACCATCCGACACATGGACCTTTTACGTCTCATCATACCGTTGGTGTGACCCATTGGCAATTTTCAAGGTTGCAATGGCCTGGGCACCCTGAACCTGGCGCTTTGCTATGGCGACCATGCCAGGCCGGTCTTCTCTTCAGAAACGGTCCATAGCTTTTCGGCCACCCCGCGATCCAGCACATGGGGAAGGAGCCTGCATGTGCCGATGGGACCGGCCATTTCCCCCTTTTTGTGGGCCCATAAAAGGCTTCTGGCTCAAGGCCCTCTTCCGTGGCGCACAGGACTTCGGGCCACGAGCCTTTTGGGCGGATTGCGCAAAGGGAGACAAGATTTTAAACAGTATTTTTGTGGCCAGGTTGGCTTCTTCCTGGGCCAGGGTGGTTCGGGCTGCCCCCGGATGGCACACCAACACCTGCACCTGTTCCCGGCGTCTGTGATACGTCGCTGCAACTCGTATGCAAAGACCATCTGGGCCAGCTTGCTGTGAGAGTACGTATTCATGGGAACGTAGTTGCTATTGAAGTCAAGGTCTTCAAATTGAATGCACTTCGAGCCCCATCCGATACCCCAGGCTCCCGACGACAACGATGCGTCCCCCGGAGGCTTCCACATGGTTAAAGAGGAGTCCGCATAAGAGGAAGTGCCCGTAATGGTTCACCCCCAGTTGGCTCTCAAAGCCATCCACGGTGAGCTCCTGCTTTGCCACCTGGGCGATGGCCGCGTTGCATATGAGGGCATCGATCCGGGGAACCTCTTTGTTGACGGTCTCTGCGGCTTGGCGGACGGAGTCCAGCGAGGCCAGGTCCAGTTGGATAAAAGAGACATCTGCAGCAGGGAACTGGTCTTTGATCTTTGCGATGGCTGTCTTGGCCTTTTGGGGATTGCGGCACAGCATCACCACCTTTGCGCCTTTGCCGACAAAGACTTTCGTTGCCTCAAAGCCCGCACCGACATTGGCACCGGTGATGACGTATGTTTTTCCCTTCAGGGATGGCAGGCGTTCAGGGGTCCAGCCCTTGGGCCCGAAGGGGTTCTTTTCTGACTTTTTCATTTTTTCCTCTTTTTACGGCGTAGGTATGTTTAGTCGGTTTCGGTTGCCAGAGCCGTGGAACTGGCAAGGCCGGGTGCTTGCTTGGGCCTCCACCAGGCTGTTTGGGGCAGCGCCTTGCCGATGGTCACGGTGTCTCCGGCCATGGGGGTGGCAAGGGTCACGCCCTTTTTTTCCTGCGGCCTTGAGGGCGCGCTCCATGGGCTCGAACCAGTCGTGGATCGCAAGGTTGAAGGTGCCGGAGTGGATGGGAACCGATTACCCGCCTTGAAGACGCTGCCGGTGGGCCTGAACGGACTCTTCAGGCTGCATGTGGATGTCGGGCCAGAATGGGCTGTAGGCCCCGCATTCCATGAGGGTGAGGTCAAAGGGGCCCAGCTTTTCGCCGATGGCTTTAAAGGCCGAGGTGTAGCCTGAGTCGCCACTGAAAAACACCGAGTGGTCAGGGCCGGAGATGGCCCATGAAGCCCAGAGGGTTTTGTTGCCGTCCCTGAGCCCCCGGCCGGAGAAGTGACGCGCCGGGGTGGCGGTGAGGGTCAGGCCCGGCACAGGGGAGATTTCATCCCACCATGCCAGCTCGCTGATGGACGAAGGGGAAACCCCAGGCCGAAAGTTTTTTGCCACCTTTAAGGGCACGATGAAATGCCCCACCCTGGGGATCAATTGCCGGATGCTGGCCTTGTCCAGGTGATCGTAGTGGTTGTGGGAGATGAGGACCACGTCGATGTCGGGAAGCTGGTCAATGGTGATGGGGGGCCGCGCCAGGAACCGCTTGGGACCGACAAGGGGAAACGTTCGCCTGCTGAACATGGGGTCGGTGAGGATGGTGTGCCCGTCTACCTGAAGAAGCACGGTGGCGTGTCCCACCCAGGTGGCATGAAGACCGCTGGCCTGCCTTTTGATGGCTTCTGCGGATGCCTGGGGGTGAGACGGTGGCTCGGTTTCGGGAAATCGTGTCTCCTTTCCCAAGACATAGGCTTTGAGCGTGCCAACATACCCCCCTGGTTTTGCCAGGCGAGTTTACCTCCTGGTTGAAAAATGTCCCGTCAGAGTACTGGCTGAACTCTTCAGGGGGCGTTAGCTGGTTGATGTCGAGGGGCTTGCTGCAGATCTGGGTGCACCCGGTGAGGCCCAGCAAGGTCATGAAAAGGGCCCCGTTTAACCGGGCTTTCGCCTGAAGAGTCGCCTTCGGGAAAATTGTTATGGATACGGGATGTTCCGTCCTTATGGAAAGCGTGTGTTGTGACATCAGCGGCATGGCGTTGACCCATGGCATGGGACGTCATATGGGGCTGATGGTATCGATTTGATGTGATTGTAGGTCGATAGGCGGCTGGCTTCAATAAACAGAATCACGGAAATCGGATACTTTTCGACATATCTTTGTTTCAGCAGGTGACTGAAGAGAGTCCCTTGCGATATTTGAAAAAAACACGCCTGAACAAGGCAGGGCTCCTGATTGATCGGGAAGGTCTCCGCGTGGGGGATGCGGCGGAGCTGGTGGGGTGTGAGAGGGTGTCTCAGTTTGGCCGGGAGTTTAAAGCCTAGGTTCAGGTTTCCCCTAAGAGGCCTGCTGTGCCGGGGTTTTGAGGCGGTTCCGTATAAACGATCTGTTTTTGTCCGGGTATTTAGAGCGTCAATCAAAAAGGGCCCCTTCCCGTTTAGGAAAAGGGCCCTTTGATTTTTTAACCGAAGGCGGCCCATGGCGGGCAATGTCCCACGGGCGCAGCCCGTCAGCAGATGTAGAGGGACGAGGGACGAGCCCCGGAGCATGTGCGACCCTGGGGTCCAGGGGATGTATCCCCTGGTTTTTTTATTCTTTGTCCTCCGAGAGATCGATGAATCGGTAGATCTCGCCTTCCCGTCCTTCAAGGGCCGCCATCTCGGTGAAGTAGGTGGCGGGGTCGGGGAGTTTGCCCAAGCGGGCGGTGACGGCGGCCAGTTCGGCGGAGCCTAAAAAGACATTGGCGCCGTCGCCGATGCGGTTGGGGAAGTTGCGCGTGGAGGTGGAGAGCACGGTGGTGTTCGGGGCCACGCGGGCCTGGTTGCCCATGCACAGGGAGCAGCCAGGGGATCTCCATGCGGGCGCCGGCACAACGCGAGGGTTGTAGAGGCCTTCGCGCCGGAGCTGGTCTTTGTCCATGACCGTGGGCGGGGTCATCCAGAGGCGCACGGGCACTTCGCCGTCTCCTTCGAGGAGGGCGGCGGCGGCCCTGAAGTGGCCGATGTGGGTCATGCAGGAGCCGATGAAGACCTCGTCGATGGGGGTGCCGGTGACCTCGGAGAGGCGCTTGACGTCGTCGGGGTCGTTGGGGCAGGCGAGGATGGGCTCGGTAAGGGTGGCAAGGTCGATCTCGATGACCTCGGCGTACTCGGCATCGGTGTCGGCGGTGAGGAGAGACGGGGCGTTGAGCCAGGCCTCCATGGCGTCGATGCGGGCCTTTAAGGTGGCTTTGGCTTCGTAGCCTTGGGCCACCATGGACTTTAAGAGGGCCACGTTGGAGCGCAGGTAGCGGCTCACCTGGGCCTCGGAGAGGCGGATGGTGGCGGCTGCTGCCGAGCGCTCGGCCGAGGCGTCGGTGAGCTCGAAGGCCTCGTCCACGGAGAGGTGGTCCAGCCCTTCGATCTCTAAGATGCGGCCGGAGAAGATGTTCTTCTTGCCCTCTTTGGCCACGGTGAGCAGGCCCTTTTCAATGGCGGCAAGGGGAATGGCGTTGACGATGTCCCGCAGGGTGATGCCGGGTTTGGGGGTGCCGGTAAAGCGCACCAGCACGGACTCGGGCATGTCCAGGGGCATGCGGCCCATGGCGGCGGCAAAGGCCACCAGGCCGGATCCAGCCGGAAAGCTGATCCCCATGGGAAAACGGGTGTGGGAGTCGCCGCCGGTGCCCACGGTGTCGGGCAGGATCATGCGGTTTAAAAAGGAGTGGATCACCCCGTCGCCGGGCTTTAAGGCCACGCCCCCGCGGCTGGTCATGAAGCCGGGGAGGGTGTCGTGCATGGCGATGTCCACGGGCCGGGGGTAGGCGGCGGTGTGGCAGAAGGACTGCATCACCAGATCCGAGGCAAAGGAGAGGCAGGCCAGCTCGGTGAGCTCATCCCGGGTCATGGGGCCGGTGGTGTCCTGGGAGCCCACAGTGGTCATCTTGGGCTCGCAGTAGGTGCCGGGGCGGACCCCGTCCATGCCGCAGGCGCGGCCCACGATCTTCTGGGCCAAAGTAAAGCCTTTGCCCGTGTCGGCGGCGGTGGCGCGGAAGAGGTCGCTCTCCTCAAGCCCTTTGGCTTTTCTGGCCATGGCGGTCAGGTTACGGCCGATGATGAGGGGAATGCGTCCCCCGGCCTGCACCTCGTCAAAGAGCACCTCGGTTTTGAGGGCAAAGCGGGAGAGCACGGTGCCGGCTTCGTCGGTGACGGTGCCTTCGTAGGGGCGGATGGTGACCACCTGGCCGGTGGCAAGGGCGGTGACGTCACACTCCACGGGCAGGGCCCCTGCGTCTTCCAGGGTGTTGAAGAAGATGGGAGCGATCTTGCCGCCCAGAACCACGCCCCCTGCACGCTTGTTGGGGACAAAGGGGATCTCGTCGCCGATGTGCCAGAGCAGGGAGTTGGTGGCGGACTTGCGGGAGGAGCCGGTGCCCACCACGTCGCCCACAAAGGCCACGGGGTGGCCCTTGGCCTTGAGCTCTTCGATGGTGGCAAGGGCGTTTTCGTCGCGGCTGGTGAGCATGGACAGGGCGTGCAAGGGGATGTCCGGGCGGCTCCAGGCCTCTCCGGCCGGGGAGAAGTCGTCGGTGTTGCACTCGCCGTCCACTTTAAAGACCGTCACGGTGAGGGCTTCGGGCAGGGTCTTTTTCTCGGTGAACCAGAGGCCGTCGGCCCAGGCCGAGAGGACCTTCTCCGCTGCGGGCAGGTTTTTGGCGGCCTCCACCACCTTGTCGAAGACGTCCGGGACGATGACAAGGCGGGCCAGGGCGTCGGCGGCCGGGGTGCCCAGCTCGGGGTGGGCCAGAAGGTCAAAGAGGGCGCCGGTGTTGTAGCCGCCCCCCATGGTGCCCAGAAGGGCCACGGCCTCTTTGGGGGCAATGAGGGGGCTTTTCTGCTCGCCTTGGGCAAGGGCTGCGAGAAACTCTGCCTTCACCTTTGCGGCCGGGTCCACGCCGGGGGGGACCCGGTGGGAAGGTCCAGGAGCTCTTGTTCCTGGCCTGCGGGGGGATCCGCAAGGAGCTCGCACAGGGCTGTCACCTGGGCGTCGGTGAGGGGTTTCGGGGGAATTCCCATCTCTTGCCGTTGGGCCTCGCTTTGTCTGTATGCGGTAAGCATCGTCACACTCCTGATTGGTTTGTCACACGTCGTTGGTCAACATCCTCGGGCTCTTGATACCGGGTTTCGGGGCGCTTTTTGTTTGACCGGCGGCTTTTCCGTGGTATATGGTTTCTTTCCTTCAAAAATCATGTGGGATTCCGATGGTAACTCACCGGGATCACCTGTAACTCATAATCAAACATGACCAAGGAGCACCCACCCATGAGCACGGATACATTTCGGTCCCTGTTTACTGCCGATTTTCTCGCTGAGGTATTTCCGGCTGATCTTTCCGACCAGTTTTTTGAAGCACTCTACGGCGATGCCGAAGACGGGGCTTACGATATCTCCCTGGTTTATGCAGGCGAAGGGGACAAGAGCCTTGAGTTCGAGCTGCACCTGACCCAGAGGCCGGGCAAATGCCTTGTCTGCAGCCTCACCTACGGCCTGCCCGAGGTCTTTACGCGGCACCCCCTGATCAACCTTAAGGGGCTGGTGGCCAAAATCGACGCCGCCCTGGGCGAGTCCGCAACCTGCGGGGAGTGGCGCATCGGCCGGACCCGTGAGGTTTCCCGGGCCCTTCATGTGGTGCCCCTTTCCATCTCCCTTGCCTGATCGGCCAGCCGCCGGTTTCTTATCCCCATGGTCAGCGATGGTCCGGGCTGCTTTCGTCAAGGATGACGCCCGGGCACTCCGCCGCCGCCTCGTGGGGCCTCTCCCGAAAGTAGTCCCAGAAGGGAAAGGTCCGGCACTGGGCGGGACGGGCCTCGTAGGCCGAACACCCCCCTTTGTTCCTGTCGTAGAGAAGGCAGGCAAAATTCTCTCCCTCCTGCCGCTCTCCGATGGAGACGCGGTACCCCACTTTTTTTAAATAGTCCCGTGCAAAGGCCTCCGGGGTCATCCCCAGGGCATGGGCCAGGGCCCGGCTTTCGTCCCGGGTGACCCAGATGTTTCCGGACTCCCCGTTGCAGCAACGCCCCCCGCAGGTCTCGCAGGCGGCGGGGTCAAAGGCAAAGGGGAACCCTTGACGGGTCAGTATGGTTGGGTTCGTCATGCGATTCGTATCTGTTTGTCTGTTGTGGGTAAGCAGGAGGCACTTCCGTGCCGTAAAGGCCCCCATGGGGCTTCGTTTTCTACCACATATCCCCATGGGTTGGAAAGGGGGATCATCCGGTGAGCAGGGCGAGTCGGTGCCGGGCCCCGTCGAAGTCGTACGCGTCGATGAGCTCTGCGACCTCCTGCATGGCGGCAAGGGTCGCCTCCTGCTCTTTGCCCTGCAGGTGTCGGATCAACGCCCCCACGGTCTCGGCTGAGCCCACGGGGTCGGCCTCGGTCAATTCGTCCCGGAGGCGGGCCACCATGGTGTCGCGGGCCTTTTCGGGGGGAGACGCGGGGACTTTCGGGGCAGGGGCCGCTGGCCGCTCCAGGGTCTCCACGGCAGAGAGCACGTGGGAAAGGGCCCGGGAAAGGGCCGGTTCCAGCTCCCGGGCGCTGGAAAGGTCCTCCCGGGCCGCGGTCTCTTCCATGGCTGCGGCCTCGGCCGAGAGGATGTCGGCGGCGATGTTGGCGGCCACCCCCTTGAGGGCGTGGGCCTCCATGCGCAGGGCGGCAAGGTCCGAGGCGTCCAGAAGCCCGGCCAGCTTGCGGGCAAAGTCCCGGTACTCGGCCTGGAAGCGCTGGAGCACCCGGTCGTAGAGGGCCTCGGAGCCCAACCGTTCCACCCCGGCGTCGAAATCGAGGACGCATCCTCCGGCAAGGGGCGTGTCGTGGTCGGTCGCTGCGTCGGTTCCCACGGTGTGGCGGGCGATGACCTCAAAGAGGCGTTCCCGGTGAATGGGCTTGGCCACGTAATCGTCCATGCCCGCGTGGAGGCAGCGCTCCTTGTCTCCCTGCATGGCGTGGGCGGTCATGGCCACGATGGGCAAATCGGGCATGGCCAGGTTGTCTCGGATCATGGCCGTTGCCTCCAGGCCGTCCATGATGGGCATCTGAAGGTCCATGAGCACCAGGTCGAAGGGGTGGGTCTCCACTTTCTTGACCGCTTCCAGGCCGTTGGCGGCGGCGGTGACGTCAATACCCCAGCCTTTGAGGAGTTCGCTGGCCACCATCTGGTTCACCGGGTTGTCCTCCACCAGGAGCACGGACAGGCCCCTCAGGTCCCTGGGGGCGGCCGAAGAGGACGTCGGGCCGGTGGCCGTGCGGGGGGCGCCGAAGATCTCCATGACGGCGTCGAACAGGGCCGAGGGTTTGACCGGCTTGATGAGAAAGTGGGCAAAGCCGCTGCGCCGGGCCCGGACCACCTCCTCTTCCCGGCCAAAGGGGCCGATGAGAATCACCCGGGGGCTGTCTGCCCCGCCGCTTTTCACCAGGTCCGTTGCCGTGTCGATGCCGTTGATGCCGGGCAGTTGCAGGTCGATGACGGCCAGGCTCAAAGGGGGATAGCTCCCCTTTCGAAAGTGCTTCAAGGCCTCTTCCCCGCTTTCGGCCTCTGCCACGGTGAAGCCGAAGCCCGTGAGGTCGCGGGCCAGGACGGTGCGCGTGGCGCTGTTGTCTTCCACCAGGAGCACGGCTCCCCTTCGCATCTCATGGGGAATGAGGGTGGGCTGGGCGTGGGTGTCCATGAACCGGATGCGGGCGGTGAAGCAGAACCGGCTTCCCCCGCCGTGGACCTGTTCCACCCAGATGGCCCCGCCCATGCGCTCCACGATGTTGCGGCAGATGGCAAGGCCCAGGCCCGTGCCGCCGTATTTGCGGGTGGTGGAGCCATCGGCCTGGCTGAACACCTCGAAGAGGCGGTCCGACCGCTTGGGGTCCACGCCGATGCCCGTGTCCCGGACGGCCACAAAGAGCTCCACGTGGTGCTCTTCCTGCCGGAGGCAGGTGGCGGTGATGGCGATCTCCCCTGCCTCGGTGAATTTAAAGGCGTTGGAGAGAAGGTTGGCCAGCACCTGGCGAAAGCGCAAGGGGTCCCCGATGAGCTCGTCGGGCACCTCCGGGTCGATGTCCACCACCAGCTCGATCTCTTTTCTTACGCAGCTCTCGATGAACAGGTCGGTGACCGCCTCCACCACCTCGGCCAGGCGAAAGGGGATCTCCTCGAACCGGAGCTTGCCCGCGTCCATTTTGGAAAAGTCTAAAATGTCGTTGATGATCTGGAGCAGCGAGCCTGAGGAGGAGCGGATGATGCCCAGGTACTCGCGCTGGCGGGGGGTGAGGTCCGTGCGCATCATCAGGTCGCTCATGCCGATGATGGCGTTCATGGGGGTGCGGATTTCGTGGCTCATGTTGGCCAGGAAGGTGCTCTTGGTGACGGCTGCTTCCTTGGCCTCTTCCACGGCCAGCTCGGAGCTGCCGATGGCCTTTTCCAGCTGGGCGGTGCGCTCGGCCACCAGTTCTTCCAGGCGGTTGCGGTGGGCGGTGAGCTCTTCGTTTTGCCGGTTGATCTTCTCTTCGGCCTGCTTTTGCCGGGTGATGTCCGTGACGATGGCCATGGTCGCCGGGCGCCCGCCCATGGTGACGGGGGTCTCGGAGATGATGACGTCGATGATATCGCCGTCTCTGTGGCGGAGCCGTGCCTCGTACTGGCCCGAGGGACTTTGACCCTGGCGCCGGGCGCGGAGCCTGTCATCCATCATGGCCCGCCCCGTGTCCGCATCGGCGAACAGGTCGATGACGGGCACGGTGTAGAAGGCCTCGCCTTCGTAGCCGCACATGGTCATGATGGCCTGGTTGGCGTAGGTGATTCGGCCGTCGACCTCCACCACGATGCCGTCCCTGGCGTTGTCCACCAGGCTGCGGTAGGTCTCTTCGGAGTCCCGGAGGGCCCTGACGGACTCGGTGCTTTGGCGCTGCCGGGCCTGCTGTTTGTCGTGCATGGCCCAGGAGAGACAAAGGATCAGGAAGCCGTAGCCCATCTCCAGGCCCCAGCGGGAGAGGGGGCCTAAGGGCACCACCCCGTAGAGGCTTCCTGCCGAGAGGGCGCCCCCGGCCAGGAAGAGGAGCCAGGCCATCAGGAAAAAGCGTGTGGGGCGGCCCCCTTTGGCGGCCATGGCCGCTCCCCCTGCCAGCATCACCAGGACAGTGGCGATGCCCGTGACCGTGGTCCACTGGCTGATGATGCGGTAGTCCAGGATCGGGGCGCAGGCGGCAAGGCCCAGGCAGAGTACCAACCCGGCCTTGATGAGGCGGTCCAGGTCCGGGCAGAGGGTGCGGGTTTCCAGAAAGCCCCGGGAGAAGAGCAGGGCAAAAAAGGTGGCGGTCGCAAGAAGCAGGGGGTTGGCCGTGTTGGCCCAGTTCGGAGCATCCGGCCAGAGGAACTGAAAGGCGTGACCGGCGTGGACCATGGCGTGGAGGGTCAGGGCGAGGGCAAAGAGCAGCAGGGAGAGCCGGGTGCGCTTCCGGGTGACCAGAAAGGCAAAGAGGGCGTGGGCGGCCATGGCCAGCATGACCCCGTAGAAGAGCCACGACAGGGGCGGGCCACCACGGTTTGTGGCGGGAAAGGCGTCGGCGTTCCAGACCCGAACGGGCAGGACCATGGCGCCCCGGGTGGTGATGCGCAGAAAGACGGTGGTCTCCCCCGGGGGCAGGGTGACGGGAAAGGCCACGGCCGGGTGGGCCAGGGGCCGCTCGGCAAAGGGGTGGGTGTCGCCGCTTATCTCACGCTCGAAGCCTTCGGGGCCGGGGTGGTAGAAGATCACCTCGTCTAAGGGCGGGTAGTCGATGGTGATGACCGCGTCAAAGGGGGCGTCGCCACGGTTGGCCAGGGTGAGGCGGCCCCACAGGGGGTAGCCCATGAACCCGAAGGCGTATTCGAGGTTTTCCAGGGGGGCAAAAAGGGTGTCGGGACGGGCCGCCTCGGTGACGGTGAGGGTTGCTTCGGCGTCGGCATGCCAGAGCAGGGACGGCCCCGGCGAGAGGCTGGTTTCAAGGTCGGTGACGTCCAGGGCTGCGGCCCGGGCCGTCAAGGGCATGAGGAGCACCAGCAGGGCGGCACAGAGCCGGGCAAAGGGACCGGCGCAGCGATGGGTGGGGAGAGGGCGGGGAGCCCGTGTCGGTGTCATGGGAGGGGCCCTTCCTCACCGTCGGGCATGAGGGCCACCACACGGCTCGGCCCTGCAGAGCCGCCCTTGACCTTCAAAGGGAAGCAGCAGACGGTAAAGCCCTGGTCCGGGAGGCGGTGGAGGCCCGCCAGGCGTTCCAGGTGGCAGTACGGGGTCTCGGCCCCTTGGTAGTGGGATTCCCAGAACTCACCCTTTCCGGTTTTGGCGCGCCTTGCCATGTGGGAGAGGGGACCGTCCCACCCCCAGGCGTCGATGCCCGTGATCTTGACCCCCCGTTTTGTGAGCAGGGCCGTGGCCCCCCGGGTCACCCAGGGACCGGCGGTAAAGTACGCGGGATCTCCCAGGAGCCGGTCCATGCCCGTGCGGATGAGCACGATGGTCCCGGCGGTGATGGTGATCCCCCGGGCCTCTTCCCAGGCCGTGATGTCAGCTTCGGTGATGGCCTCTCCGTCTTTTTTGTGGCTCATGTCCAGGCAGACCCCCGGGGAAAAGCACCAGGAGAGGGGAACCTCGTCGATGGTCATGGCGCGCTTGCCCCCGGCGTCCGGGGCGTAGTGCCAGGGAGCGTCCAGATGGGTGGTGCCGTGGGAGGAGAGGGAGAGGGTGTCGTTGGCCCAGCCGAGGCGGCGGCGCAGGAACCGGGGCGTCAGGCCCGTGAGAAGAAAGACGGTCAGGGCGCCGAAGCGGTGGCCCTGGCGTTTGACACGGGTACGGGCCCACCAGGGGGCCCAGGCGGTGTCGGAATCCAGCGGGGCAGACAGGTCGAGGATCTCCATGGCGTCTCCGGTGGTGGGGCGGCCCTTGGGAGGGCGGCCCCGTCTGGATGGTCAGGGGCTAAGCCGGGGGGTGCAGGTCGTTGTTCAAGCAACCCTTCCCCGAGACCCTCTGGGGACGGCGTCGAGGCCGCGCCGGCGTACTCCTGGGCCAGCTCTTTGGCGGCTTCGGCGTTGGCCGCTCCGGGGTATCCCCCGGAATTGAGGTGAATGCGCATCACCTGGCCGTCGGTGAGGGGCAGCTCGCCCTGGTGCCCCGCGGACTGCAGGCGCCCTTCCAGGTAAGTCGTCATTTCGGCAAGGCCCATGGGGGGCAGGGGAACCTCACGGATGCCGTCATGGGCGGGAACCAGGTGGCGCAGGGTGTCCAAAAGGGCGGCCGTGTGGGGCAGCCCCGTTAAGATGACCTGTTTGAACTGGCGCGGCTCCCCCTCATCGGTGGTCTGCTTGATGAGGGCGGCCAGGGCGTCGGGCTCCAGGCGGTGGGCGTCGTCCACCATGATGACGGGCAGGTCGTCACGCATCATGGTGTAGGCCCGCAACGGGGCGCAGCCTGTGGGCAGCTGGAGGGTGCAGACACTCCAGCTCTCTTCATCTGCGGCCAGCACCTGTTTGAGCAGGAGGGTTTTTCCTCCCCCCGGATCAGCCGTGATGAGGACCACGTTGTGGGGAGCCTCCATCAGGTTGCGCACCAGGGCGACGGTTTCAATGAGCTTGGTATATGGAAAAAACGAGGCCTCGTCCACGTAGTCGTCGAAGGGGTCCCGCATGAGATGTAACGCTTCAATATAAGACATAGAACAGCACGCTGTTTGGAGTGTGTCATGGCCGCCGGAAACGAACCGATGGTGGATGATAGCAGGAACAACGTTCCTTTCCCTGCCCGTGGAACATGCAACAACGGGGTTTTCGGGCCAGGGGCGCTCCGGCTGCGAAGTTTCTTTGAGGGGCTCCTTGTGTTCTCCAGGGTCCCTTCGCCGGGTGGTGCCTGGAAAAGGATCACCTTTTCAAGCACGTCCTTAATTTAAATTCTCATTTTTGCCGGAATATCAATTTTTTTTCAACTCTTGATTCCTTTTGATAGGAAAAAACGGGCCCGTTTCTCTGCGTTGCGAGGCTGCCCGAAACCGGGTGCCTGCACCAAGTAGAGGGATAAAGGGGCTGTCTGGCGTGGGAGGCTCCGCACATCTCGGGGCCTGCGATTTTTACGCGACGGCATTGACGGGGAGGAGGCGGGTTTGATTAATGGATGAACCGAAGGGGGTTATGTCGGCTTTACCTAAACCACGGCTTTGATCCACCGCCCAGATACACCAGGCAGTTTGCCGATGTCAGAAATTGCGCGATCGACGGCGCAGGCGCAGATCCGGAAGCGCCATCATCATGATGCTCAGGTTTGTTTGCCGAGAAGGTGGAGATCATCGCCCTGGGCACCAACGCCGTGGCCACGGCGCAGATGCTCAAGGCCGGTGCCAACCGTGGGGCGTCCGGAGAAAACGCCATTGTCCGGAGCGTCCAGCATTGCGATGTGGCCACCGGGCCCTTGGGGATTGTCATGGCCCATGCCCTAATGGGGGAGGTGACTCCGGCCATGGCCGAGGCCATCTCCGGCTGTGCGGCCAGAAAGGTGCTGCTGCCCCTGTCCCAGGACAACGTGGAGGTGGTGGGGGTGCACAAGGCTCCCTTGCCCCACCTGGTGGATGAGTTGATTGAATCGGGGTTGAAAACCCTGTTGAATTGATGCCCTCGCAGCCAGCGCCGCTTATGCGGTGTTTTTCTTGACGGTGCGAGACCGGCATGTTTCAGTATGACACCGGCGATTGACGCGCGCATGGACCCAGCAGGGTTCATGCCCTTATGGATAAACGTAGAAATGGTTGCCGGATGAATCGCGTAAACGGAGGTATCCCATGTGTGAAGCCAGTGCCTATATCATTACCGACGGCGAGCCGAAACTGATTATGGAGTCGGTGGACGTGGCCGTTCCCACGGAAGAGGGGGAACTCAAGCTCATCAATATTTTCGGCGAGCAGCGCTTCATCAAGGGGGCCATCGAGTCCCTCTCCCTGGTGGATCATAAGATCTTCATCCGGGAGACAGGGGCCGCTCTCTGACGCAGGCAAGGCGCAGGCCTCTAAGCCCGCGCCCCCTCAAATGGCCTTTTTCCATGCCCGTTACCCCTGGAAGGTATCGCATGTATTCAATGAACTCGGAGAGGAGCCGACGGCTGACCACAAAGATGTGGCCCGCGTTTTTCTCGATGGTTCGGTTCAGCCCCCCCTTTGTCTCGGTTCGTCTCTCTTCGGTTCCCCACAGCTCGCTGGGTCGCCACAGGCCCCGGCGGTGAGAGACCGGGACGAGGTTGGTAGTCGAAAAGGGCCACGCCCATGCGTGAGAGGGAGGTCATGGACACGGGCTTGCCGTGGAGCTCCGGAACGGGAGAGGAGAGGGGGTAGGTCCCCTTTTCGATGGCGCTGTCCATGAAGAGGTCTCCGATCCAGGTGAGGTGGGAGCGCGTGCCGAACCGGGTGCCGTGGGTGAGCCAGTAAAAGAAGGGGGCCGCTTCCAGGAGCTCTTCCGCCTTTCCCGCCCGCTGGTAAAATCCCCGCCTGACAAAGTACCGCACCCCGGGCTGGATCTCGTTCATGCCCGCATCGATGATCTGGGGTGGCACCCCCACCCCGCCGTACATCTCCGCAATGAGGGCCGGGTCGTAATCGTGCCGTATCACGTCCCGCATGGGCCCCTGGCCGCTCATCCCGTCGTTGAACCGGATGGGGGATAACCGCCCCCACCGGGTTATACCCAGTGCGCTTTCAGGCCCCTTCCTCTCGCTGGTTCCGGGCCAGCCAGGGGAGCAGCAGAGTCCCCCCCATGCAGTATCCCATCACACAGATCTCTTCCCCCGGATGTTCCTTTTGGGACCCAGCCCATGTTGGCCTTGCCCTACCCGTTTTTCCAGAAATCCAGGTCCAAGCCGTCGGATTTTTCTCCTGGCTCCCCGGCGTTGTTCCAGGCAGATGCTGCAGCCCGGCGCCCAGACAGGGCCTCCACGCATTTCCCCGGGACGAACAGGGACCCGGCTCGTCGATCAGGGGGCTGGCAAAGGCAAGGAGCTGGCTCGGCCCCTTGGGGGGTGAGGTACCGCCGGAGGGTGCAGGGCCCCAGGCGGGAGCCCTTCACCACCTCGTAGGGGGAGACCCCGATGATGCCGCCGGTGGTGCGCTCGGAGAAATCCTTGACGTAAAAGGCGTCGTGACGAAACAGGTTCTCCAGGCGCTTTCTGGCGATGGTGAGGTAGGTCTCAAAGGAGAGGGTTTCGCCTTCGGCGTAGGGCAGAGGCCCGTCGACGCGCTCTTCGGTGACGGCCATCACCAGGGTGGTGAGGAGCTCCCGCAGGGCTTTCAGGGCCGAGAGGCCGAAGGTGCCGTAGGCACACTCCAGATAGCGAAAGTTTTCCACCTGCTGGCTGAACCGGCGCCTCAGGGCGCTGGTGACCATCACCTGGCGGGCTTTATCTTCCGAAAAGTGGCCGGTTTCATCCATGAACTCTCCGGTGACGTCCCGGAGCATGGAGGCGTAGAGGCGCTCCACCAGCTCATCGGAGTAGACAAAGGTGTCCGGGTTGTCCCCCCGCATGGAGGCCACCTGGGCGTGGGTGCGGATGGGGCGGGTGACGGTGGCCTCCAGGGTGTCGTGGCTCCACTGGGCCCAGGTGGAGCCGGGCATGGCCAGGCTCCTTCATGCCGTCGCATCAAGCGAGCGCACGGCGCCGCCCACGATGCGGCTCATCATGGGGATGTGGGTGTCGTACCCCTCCCGGTTGTCCACCGGGGAATAGACCAGGGAGCGAAGCATTCTGTCGGAACGGTTCATGGCATATCCTTGTCTGTTCGGGGAGGCCCCCGAAGGGTGTGTTTTGGGGTGTCGGGTTGGCGTGCTCTGTGGGAATGCGTGTGCCCAGGGCCTTGGCGTGGCCGCCTTGAAGGGGCAAAAGGGCCGCCTGGCAGGTGGGCCCTTGTCACTGCCATAGTAGCTCAAACCATGGGATTTGCGTAGGAAAAAGTGAGGAGGGGACGCCCTGGGGTGGCCGCTGCCGGCGGAAGGTGCCGGCAGCATGGGCGGGAGTCTTTACTCCTTGAAGAGATCGAAAAATTCCAGGGTCCTGCCTTTAAAGAGCAGGTCCTGGGAGCGCTGGGTAAAGGCCAGGGCCTCCCGGGTCATGCGGTGGTTGTGGATGGGCATGGGGTCACCTCAAAGAGCGGGTCCAGGGGGCCCTCGCGCAGGTAGGTTTTTGTCTCCCCCGACCCAAGGAGGTTGATCTCCACCACGTGGTCCCCTTCCACCCAGCCCAGAAGGCCATGGTGGTAGTAGTCGGCAGCCCGGGGGCCGGGTTTCAAGAGGGATCGGCCGGTAAAGGCGGGGATCTCACCCCCCAGAAGGTGGGCCACGGTGGGGGCGATGTCCCGCTGGGAGACCAGGGCGTTGATGGCCCCGGGGGCCACCGAGCCGTCGGTGGCAAAGAGGGTAAAGGGAATGAGGTACTGGGTCAGGGCCGGCCCTGTGACCTTTGCGGTGTGGTCGGCCAGCAGGACAAAGAGGGTGGGGCCGAAGGCGGGGTCTGCCTCGTAGGCGGTGATGAACCCTTCCAGGGCCTCGTCTGCAAAGCGCAGGACGCTCAAGTTCCGGTTCAACGGGGTGTCCATGCCGAAGGCGGGGGCCACCGAAGGGGGCAGGGAGTCGTGAGGGCGGGAGCGTCGGCACGGCCAAGGTATGCTTTTGTGGCCTTGAGTTTTTTCAGGATAAAGGCGTAGAGGTCCTGGTCGTAAACCCCCCAGCGGTTGGTGCCTAAGGATCGCTCACTGATCTCCTCCTTGCCGTAGCTCTCCTGGAACCCCAGCCTCTGGGCAAAGGCCCCGGTGCCGCTGGTGTCCTTGCGGGTTCCCTGGAAAAAGAGGGTGCTCCAGCCTTTGTCCGAAAGGCTCTGGGCCAGGCTCCGGTAGGGGTAGGTGGTGAGCTGGCTCTTGGCCAGGCTCTGACCCAACGGGTTCTGGTAGGAGCAGAAGGTGGTGAAGATCCCTTCTGTGGTGCGATGCCCCCCTGCCACCATGGCGTCGGCCCGGAGTCCCCGGGTGGCGAGGTTGTCGAAAAAAGGGGTGGTCTCGTGCTCGTACCCGTAGCTCTTCATCAGGGCCGCAGGCCAGCTTTCCAGAAGGAGCACCACCACGTTGACGGGCCGAAAAGTCAGGGCCTCTTTGGTGGGGGCGTCCGGGTAGAGACGGGCAAGGGTCCTTCGCTGGTCGTCTGTGGAGACGGGGGCCGGCATCGGGATCTGGGTTATCTTGTCCCGGTTGCGAAAAAGGTAATAGAGGCCGCTGTAGCCGCCGTTAAGGGCCAGGGTGGCCTGGACAGGATCCCCGATTTTGTAAGCAAACAGGGGCTTCATGGGAAGGCCGGTGACCCCACCGCGTACGGAGATGACAAGGACGGCCGCCACCACCAGGCTGGCCAGGCCCCCCTTGATGAGTCCGAGCCGGGCCGGGGTCTCCTTGAGGACCCAGCCCCGGGCTTTGAAGATGGTCCCAAGGGCCAGCCCCAGCAAAATGAACCCTCCCAGGGTGACGGAGGCGTACTGGGTAAAGGCCGTGGCCACGAGGCTCCCAAAGTCCGTGGCCGCGTCGGAGAGTTCGTAGCCGATGTGCCGGCTGGCATCATGGAAATACATGATGTCCGAGGTCTGGAGAGCCACAATGGCTGTTGCGGCAAGGCCCAGTGGGGCTAAAACCCATCGTTTTTTCTTAAGGCTCAGCACGGCCCCTATCAGGAGGCACAGAAGGGTAAAAATGGCCGCCTGGGCCAGGTCAAACCGAAGGCCCCAGATCAGGCTGTAGGCGGCTTTGGAGGCGGAGAGCCCGGCAAAACTTTCCCGATGGCAAAGGTAGAAGAACACCCGCAACAGGGCGCCAAGCCCGGTTAATCCCAAAAACGATACCGTGAACAAACGAAGCCATACCATGAACTCTTGAACTCTCCATAATGGATGATGGGGTTACGAAAACCTGCGTTTTTATCCGTGTGAACCTCACACGATTGGCGGAGTCTACCCCATGAGCCGTGGCAATGTAAATGCTTGAAATACGGTATGCTGCGGTGAGAGCGCTTCCTTACGGCGTATGGTACCGCCAGAGACCCTTTTCTGCGGTGCGGGCCAGGTCTCCTTCCCGGAGAAGGTAGAGGAGGGTGGCCTCGATCCAGCCCTGGGCAATGCTTCGTTTCAGGGGGGCCATGCGGGGGTAGTAGTCTCGGACCAGGCTCCGGCCGGTGAGACCTTCGGGCCCTGCGGTTTCCACCTTTTCCCGGATCTCGGCCAGCCGTTTTTTTCGGTGAGAGATAAGATGGGTGGTGCGCTTGATCGGATCGGTGACGGGCCGCCCGTGGGCCGGCAGGATGAGGCGCAGGCCGGGCAACTCCCGGATGGTCTCCAGGGTTTTTTGGTAGGCGACAAGGTCGGATCGGGGCGGACCCAGCCAGGTGGTGATGTCCGCCAACACGTTGTCACCGCCCAAAAGGAGGCCCGCCTCTTCATTCCAGAGCATGATGTGGACGTCGCAGTGGCCGGGACCGGCCAGGACCTCCCAGATGCCGGCGTCGGTTTCAAGGCGGTCTCCCACGGCCAGGGGAGAAAAGGGCCCGGTGACCGCTCGGATGCCCATGGAAAGGGAAAAGGCCTCGTCCATGAGGCGGCCTCCCAAAGACCTTAAGGCCTCTTTCACGGCACCTGCCCTGGGACGAAGGGCGCTTGCCCCTTCCCGGTACGCTGCCCGGTAACACGCCCGGGTGCGGACCAGGGGCACCATGGCCTCGGTGAGACGCACTGTCATGCGGTGTCGCTCCGCCAGGGCCGAGGCCCCGGAAAAATGGTCCCAGTGGGCGTGGCTTGGAAGGACCTGCCGCACCCGAGAGTCGGTCCGGTTCTCCAGGTCCAGGAGACACCGGGCCACATGGGCCACAGCCCCCCTGGTGCCGGAGCCCGCGTCAAAGAGGAGCCCGTCTTTTCCGGGCAGGGCGTAGAGGTTCATGGTGAAAGGGACCCAGCCCTTGCGCACCTGCTGGCGGATCCGGAACACCCCGGGTGCCATCTCATCATAACCGGCCATACCTAATCTCCGATGATCTTCACAAGGACCCGCTTGGGGCGCCTGCCGTCAAATTCGCCGTAAAAAATCTGCTCCCAGGTGCCGAAATCCAGGGCGCCCTCGGTGACGGCCACCACCACCTCCCGGCCCATGACCTGCCGCTTCATGTGGGCGTCGGCGTTGTCCTCCCCCACGTTGTGGCGGTACCCGCTCACCGGCTCATGGGGGGCCAGCTTTTCCAGCCATACCTCGTAGTCGTGGTGGAGCCCTTTCTCATCGTCGTTGATAAACACCGAGGCCGTGATGTGCATGGCGTTGACCAGCACCAGGCCTTCCTTTATCCCGCTTTCCGCAAGGCACGCCTCCACGTCCGGGGTGATGTTGATAAAGGCCCGCCGGGCAGGCACCTCAAACCAAAGCTCTTTTCGATAACTCTTCATGGATGGTCTCGTTTGTGTTCAGGGTAAACTCAAGGAAAATCAAAAAGGCCTCCGGCAGCAAGGCGGAGCCGGGATCGCGAAAACACCTCGAAAGCATATTGCCCTTGCGCTTTGTCCCTCGGTCCTCGGGCAAAAGCGCAAGGGCCTTGGATTCAGACGGCGTCCGTCAGGCAATGTGATGAGCCAGAGGAACGAAGGCTCAAGAGCCATTTCCGACCTTACTTATATTCCCAGCAGGTCCGCAGCGTTTTTTCCTAAGATTTTTTGCCTCAGGGCCTCATCTGCCACGTGGCCTTCGACCTCTTTGAGGTAGCGGGAGGGCCGGATGAGGGGGTAGTCGCTTCCGAAGAGGATGCGGTCTTCGCCTGCAAGGCGGGCCGCGGCCTCATAAATCTCGGCATCGTAGAGATAAGGGGAGGCGGCGGTGTCGAACCAGAGGTTGGAAAGGGTCTGTTTGGCCTCTTTCTTGAGCAGGTTGAAAAAGAAGATGCCCCCGCCCCAGTGGCAGAGGACGATGCGGTTGTCCGGGTACCGGGCGGCCAGGTTGTAGATCTGCCCCAAGGTGATGGGGGTCTTGCCCGGGTAGGCGTGGCCCACGGGCTCGTTGGCGTGGATCACCACGGGCACATTTGCCTCCCGGCAGAGCCCCATGACGGGCTCCATGAGGTCAAGGGCCTCAGCATCGATGCCGGAGTGGTAAAAGGCAAGCTCCCCCACCCCTTTACATTATCATCCAGGCAGCGGGCGGTCTCGGCGGCCGCGCCCTTGGCGCCCAGGTCAAAACAGGCCATGCCGATGAGCCGGTCCGGATCGTTTCGTACCGCCTCGATCACCGCGTCGTTGTTGTCCCGGAACCTTTTTTCGCTGCGCCAGGGAAACCCGAAGATCACCGATTTGTCCACCCCGTCTTCGTCCATGACGGCGATGAGGGCCTCGGCGTCCACCATGGCGGACTTGGGGGATTCGTAGAGCAGGGCGAATTCGGGCTCGTCGGCCAGGTGGGCGGCGCGGTTTTGTATCACCTCGTCCTGAAACACATGGGTGTGGAAATCAATGACCATGAAAATCTCCTCCCGTGGAATGCGTTTGGTAAAAAAGAAGCACAATTTCCACGTGTTGTAACACCGCTGACGGAAAATGAAAACGTCAAAGCCGGTGCAGGGCCTTTGTGTGACCCTGGAAGGTACGCCGGGGGCAACCCGTTTTTGCGATGTTTTGCCTCAAGGATGAAACGCTCTCAATGGTGGAGGCAGAGCCTCAGTGCATCATTCCCAGGCGGAGCCTGGGAACGAAAGCTATCCTGATACAAGCTGTTGCCCCTTGCCCTCGGTATTCACCACGGGCGAAGCCCGTCAGGGAATGCGATGAGCCTGAGGAACGAAGGCGAAAGAGCATTCACGAACCTGGGGTCCAGGGGTGGCGAAGCCACTTAGGCTAAAAATCCCCTGCCCGCCGGAGGCTTGTTATTTGTTTTTGCCCTGTCCTTCCTACCTGTCCCATCCCCCCTGCTGCCTGAGCTCTTCCACAATCTCTTGGGCCTGGTGGGTGAGGGTCAGCAGGTCCACCTTGTTGACTTTGTTGACGGGGAACTGCTCGCCCACGGGCCAGAAGTGGACGTGGCAGGGGCGCTTGTAGGAGGCGATCTGTTTGCAGTGGGCGGCCAGCTCCTCTTCGGTGACGCACCCCTCTTCCGTGGGCTGCACAAAGGCAAAGACCCCGTCGGTGAAGAGGTCGTGGGGGGCGCCCACCACCTGGGCCTGGCTCACCTTGGGGTGGCGGGTGAGGTGGTCGGCCACCTCGTCCGGGAAGACCAGGTAGCCCTTGGGCTTGATGACAAACTTGCGGCGCCCGGCAAAGACGATGGCTTCGTAGCCGCCCATGGGTTTTAAAGAGCCCATGTCCCCTGTGTAGAGGATACCTTCGGTGGTGCGGCAGGCTCGGGTGGCCTCCTCGTTGTTGACGTAGCCCAAAAAGACAATGCCCCCCTCCACGCAGATCTCGCCCACCTCGCCTTTGGCCACCTCCTCGCCTGCGGTTCCGTCCGGGTTCATGGGCTTGCGGATGGTCACCGGGGCCAGGTCCGGAAAGAACTGTCCCACCTGGCCGGACATTTCGGAAACGGAGATCCCCTTGGGGGTGGCGGAGAAGAAGCCGCCGGATTCGGTCATGCCGTAGGCCGTGCCAAAGAGGGGGGACATCTCGGCCAGCTGCTCTAAAAAGGCCGTGTCCACGGCGCTGCCGCCGTAGAGGGCAAACCGCAGGCTGCTGCGGTCGTAGGATTCGTAGTCGGGCAGGGCCCAGAGCATGCGGAAGTGGGTGGGGACTCCGCCGATGAAGGTGCTCCGGTAGGTTGCCATGGCTTCCATGGCCTTGTCCGGGGAGAAAAAGCCCATGGAGCACACGGAGCCCCCCGCAAACCAGGCGCTCATGGGGCCCTGGGAGGTGCCTGCCACGTGGCTGGTGGGCATGACGTTTAAAAGGCGGAAGTTGGTGCCGTAGAGGCTGGCGCCCCGGCCGGCCACCATGTTGTTGATGAGGATGTTTTCGTGGCAGAGCAGGGCAGGCTTGGGGTCCCCGGTGGTGCCGGTGGTGAAGATGATAAGGGCCGGGTCGCGGGTGGTGAGGGTGTTTTCCACGCTGCGCACGGCGTCTTTGAGGGCGCCGTCCTGTCTGAGGGCGTCAAGGGCCTCTTCCCCGAAGAGGCTGTCGAACCCAAGGGATCCCTCGGCCATCTCCTCGGGCAGGCCAAAGGGCATCCACTGGACGATGTGGGCAACCGAGGGACACGCCTTCTTGACGGCTTCGACCACCTCGGTGAAGTCTTTCATGGGGGTGGTGCCCGGACAGAAAAACGCTTTGGCCTGCACCTTGCCGATGTCCCGCACCACCTCGTGGGGCTGGAGGCGGATGTCCACAGGAGAGATGATGACCCCGGCCTTGAGGCAGCCGTAGACCAGGAGGAAGAACTCCGGCACGGCCAGGAACTGGGTGACAAGGATGTCGCCTTTTTCAAGCCCCATTTTTGTCAGGGCCATGGCGTAGAGGTCGCTGGCCTCGTCAAACTCCCGGTAAGAGAAGCGTTGCCCGGTTTCCGCCGATATCAGGGCGTCGTTTGTGGGGGTCTGCTTTGCCCATTTTCGCACATAATCCGAGATGAGGGGGAGCTGCCAGCTGTCGTAATCTTTGATCTCCGTATCTGTCGTCATTTTCTCTCTCCTTTGCCTTTGTTCGCATACCAAACAACCATCAAGGTCATAAACCTCTGACACGGGTGGTGTAAAGCTTTTTGGGGCAAGGAGAGCCCGGAGCGGAAAAGCCTGCGGCCAGGGGCATGGGGCCAAAGGGCGGAAATAGAACCCTGGCAGGGCTGCAACGCGTTGACATAAAAACGTATTCCATGCCACGATTGGGGTGTGCCACTCCCTTTAACACGCAAGGGCTTTCCTTTTTTATGGAGGTGTTCATGCGATACCGGGTTGTCAGCGAAGAGCTGGAGCACGACGGTCGGGCCTCGATCCATTTTGCCCTGCTCGTCTGCGTCATGGGGGTGTACGGAGGGCAGGTGTGCCCGGTGGTGGAGAGTTTTCCCCTCTGGCTCTGGGGACTTCACCTGCTGGTGCTGCTTTGTGTGTGCCGGGGGCTTCGCATGGCATCAAGCCGGTGGGTCTTTACGCGGGTGGGGCTCCAGCGGCAGGTGGGGGTGCAGCTGGTGGTGGACCTTTCCCTCTTTGCCCTGGCCGGGTACGGCATCGGGGTCCACAACATGGTGCGCTACGGCGCGGACATGGAGAGCACCCTCAGGCTGGGCACCGGGTTTCTGATCATGGGTTTTTTCATCGGCGCGGACCTGGCCCTGACCCAGGATCGCCTCCTGGCCCTGAGGCGCGGGGGCAACCCCCTGGCCGTTGCCGTGCCGCTGTTGACGGTCCCCCAGAAGTTTACCCTGGTGACGGTGATCTCCCTGTTTTCCGTGATGGTGATCCTCTACTTCGTTATCTCCTTTGACCTGAACTGGCTCATGACCGTGGGCATCGACAACCTGGCCATGGCGCGGCGGGCGGTCCTGGCCGAGATCGGCTTTATCATCCTCATCCTGGCCGCCTACACGGCCAACCTCATCGTCACCTACGCCAAGAACCTTCGCCTTTTTGTCTCTGAAGAGACCCGGACCCTCACGGACGTGGCCCAGGGAAACCTGGACACCCGGGTGCCCGTGGCCTTTAACGACGAGTTCGGTATCATCGCAGGGTACACCAACCGCATGATCGAGGGCCTTAAAGAGCAGAACGCCGCCATGGAGCTGCTCCGGGATGTGATCATCAACAGCATGGCCACCCTGGCCGAGACCCGGGACAACGAGACCGGTGCCCACCTTCGCCGCACCCAGCACTACGTCCGCCTGCTGGCCGAAGAGATGGCGGAGTCCCACGACCTGGATGGTCGTCTCATCGATCTTTTTTACAAGACGGCCCCGCTGCACGACATCGGCAAGGTGGGGGTGCCCGACGCCATACTCCTGAAACCCGGGCCCCTGACCGAGGCGGAGTTTGAGATCATGAAAAAGCACACCACCTACGGGGAGGAGGCCATTGCCCGTGCCGCCGAGCAGATGGGGGAAGACGCCGCGTTCCTCATTCATGCAGGGGAGATCGCCTCGGCCCACCACGAAAAGTGGGACGGCAGCGGCTACCCCAGGGGCCTGTCCGGCACGGCCATCCCCTTGTCCGCCCGGCTTATGGCCCTGGCCGATGTTTACGACGCCCTGTGCTCGGAGCGTGTCTACAAAAAAGCCCTCTCCCACGAAGAGGCCAAAATGTTTCTCATGGATCAGGGAGGCTCCCACTTCGACCCCGACGTGGTGGCGGCGTTTCTAAGGTGTGAGGCGGCTTTTATCCGGGTTGCCGAGCGGTTCCGGGATGAGGTAGAGACAACGCCTTGATGGTGGGTAACGTGAGTGGAAAAAGCAGGCCTCCGGCGGCCCTGCCGGGGACCAAGCTTTTGAAAAGTTTGATAAACAGGTTTTGTTGTTTGAGGATTCGTCCCTGCAGGGCATAGCCCATCTTCTTTTTTACTTTATCAAGGCGCTTCTCTTCAGCACCTGTGGGGCTGAAGAGAAGCGCCTTGATTACCGGAACGTTTTTGCGGAGCTTTTTTCAAAAAGCGACCCGCCGGAGGCAGCTGGACTTTTAATTGCGCTGGCCCCGGAGCCGAGCCCTTAGGTTCTTTTTTTCGCGTCTTTGAGGTATTTGGCCACGTCCCGCCATTTTTCTTTTTCGATGCGGTCGGCGGTTTTGGCGTCCCGGTCGGAGAGGAAGGTGAGCTCCAGGCGCATTTTAAGGAAGTTGGAGAGGCGGTCCGGGGCCAGGGTGCCCTCTTCCACGGCACGAATGACGTTGCAGCCGGGTTCGTGCTGGTGGGAACAGTCGTTGAAACGGCATCCTGCGGCGAGGTCTTCGATGTCGGGGAAGGTGTCTTTGACGCCGCCCTCTTCGTCGGAGAGGGAAATTTCCCGGATGCCGGGGTTGTCGATGATCATGCCCCCGGAGGAGAGAAAGATCATGTCCCGGGTGGTGGTGGTGTGCATGCCCTTGCCGTCGAAGTCGCTCACCTCGCCCACGATGCGGATCTCATCACCGGCGATGGCGTTGACCAGGCTGGACTTTCCGGCACCGGAGGAGCCCATGAGGCAGACGGTCTTTCCTTCGCTGATGTACGGGGCCAGCTCGTCCACGCCATGGCCGTCCGTGGAGGAGATGAGGTGTACGGGCACGCCCACGGCAACCTCTTCCACCTCGGCCTTGAAGGGGGCGGGGTCCTCGTGGAGATCGGCCTTGTTCAGGATCACCACCGGGGCCATGTTGCTGTTGTAGATGAGGGTGAGGTAGCGCTCGATGCGCCGCAGGTTGTAGTCCCGGTCCAGGCCGGTGACGATGAAGACCGTGTCGATGTTGGAGGCGATGACCTGCTTGGCCTTGGGGGCGGCGTCCAGCTTGCCCCGCCGTCCGGCGGCTCCCCTGACCAGCTGGTTTTTCCGGGCAAAGACCCGGGTGACCACCCCGTCCTTTTCAATGACAAAATCACCGGGCACGGGAAAGAGAGTGTTCTTGCCGTGGCCCCGGACAATGCGCCCACGGGCCTTGACCACCACCTCTTCCTCTCCGTCATGGATGCGGACGTGGTTTTTCTGCAGGCCCGTGACCCGCGCAAGGCGGCCGTTGACCTTTTTCAGGGCCTTTTTCTGGTCTTCAAAAAACTCATCCCATCCCATGGTGGAAAGGTGCATCCGTTCTTGTCTCCTTGGCTTGCGGGGGCTTTTGCCTCCGGCGGGTCGCTTGTTGATAAAAGCTCCGCAAAAACTTTTCGGTTGAATGTTCGATACGTTTAAAACGCGCCAGCGTGCCGCTAACGTTCGGTCTTCGGCAGGGCCGCCGGAGGCGGTTTTTTGTGTCCTTTGGCTCTTGCTTACCCAAAGCCATCATACACCATGATGGCTTTTTTTGCGCCTGCCTCCTAATACTCCGCGGCCCCATTTCCTTGCCCTGATCGCCCTGAGTGATATAACCGAACGCAAGCGGGTGTCAACGTTTTCCAACCCAGGATCAAGGAAATGAAATCACCATGGATTTTGACGTGACCGTTGTGGGAGCCGGGGTGGTGGGGCTGGCCGTGGCCGAGGCCCTTTCGAAAGCCGTTGGCCGGGTCCTTGTCATCGACAAAGAGGAAGGCTTCGGCCGGGGCGTGAGCAGCCGCAACAGCGAGGTGATCCATGCGGGGATCTACTACCCCCAAGGGTCCCTCAAGGCCCGGCTTTGCGTGTCGGGCAGGGAGCTGCTCTATGGGTTCTGCGGGCGTCACCGGGTGCCCCACCGCCGCTGCGGCAAGCTGATTGTGGCCACCTGCAACGAGGAGATTGCCGAGCTGGACCGCCTTGAAGTCAACGCCCGCGCCTGCGGGGTGATGGATTTAGAGCGGCTCACCGGGGATCAGGTCCGGGCCATGGAACCTGTCGTCCGGGCCGAAGAGGCCCTGTATTCGCCTTCTACGGGCATTGTCAGCGCCCACGGCCTCATGCGAAAACTCTTCGCCCGGGCCAGAAAGGCAGGCACCCTCTTCTCCTTTGAGACCGAAGCCGTGGCCGTGGAAACCGAAGCCTTTGGCAGCCGCCTGACGGTGCGCTATCGGGACGGCCGACAAGAAGCCGTCACCACCCGGCTTTTCATCAATGCCGCCGGTCTTTTTTCAGACCGCGTGGCAGGCCTTACGGGGGTCCCTGCAGAAACAGCGGCCCTTCACTGGTGGAAAGGGGAGTATGCCGCCCTGGACCTGCCCCGCGGGCATCTTTCCACCCTGGTCTACCCGGTGCCCGAACCGGCCAACCAGGGCCTGGGCACCCACGCCACCTTAGGCCTCGACGGCACCGTCCGCCTGGGCCCCAACGCCCTGTACCTTGCCGACAAAGCCGAGGACTACCGGGTCGACCCCAGCCATCTCGCCGATTTTCACCGGGCCGCAAGCCGCTACCTCAAAGGGATTACCCCTGCCATGCTTCGCCCGGACATGGCAGGCATCCGCCCCAAGCGCCAGAAACCAGGCGACCCGGTGGCAGACTTTCTCATCCACAGCGATCCCCTCAAAGGCCAGGTCCACCTCATCGGCATCGAATCCCCGGGCCTCACCGCCTCCCTTGCCCTTGCCAGGGAGGTGTGCGCCCTGATCGGGGGGTAGGCAGGGGCTGGGGAAAAGCGCCTCCGGCGGGCAGGGGCTACAGCCCCTGCACCCCAGGGTCGCGAATGCTCCGGGGCTCGTACCTCGCCCCGTCGCATTCGCTGACGGGCTGCGCCCGTTGTTTGTTGTGGTTGTGTCGGTTGTTTTTCTGTCTCTGTCAAGGGAGAGAAGTGGACAGGAAAAGCATGCCTCCAGCGGCCAAGGAATTTATAGCCTAGGTGGTTTCGCCACCCCAGGACCCCAGGTTGCGAATGCGTTTTCCCCTCGCTTCTCGGGGAAAATCATGTCCGCCTTTAAAACGGCATTCATGCAAATATTCTTTTAAGACCTGTTTGTTCAACTTTTTAAAAGTTTAGCCCCCGGCAGGGCCGCCGGAGGCATCCTCAAACGCCACCCAAGGAGCATCTGATGAAACTGACCGTTCTCGTGGACAACACCACGATCATTGACCGCTATTTTCTGGCCGAGCCCGCCTTTTCCGTTCTGATCGAAGCCGATGGGCAGAGGGTGCTCTTTGACTGCGGGTACAGCGACATTTTTTTGAGGAACGCGGAGAAGATGGGGGAGGACCTGCTGCATCTGGACCATCTGGTGTTTTCCCACGGGCACGCGGACCATACCTGGGGGGTGGAGCCCTTGATGCGGGCCTTTTCCGTGGCGGCCATGGAGGGGCGGCCCCACCACCGGCCACAGGTGACGGCCCATCCGGATGTGTTTGTAACCCGCACCTTTCCGGGCATGGGGGAGATCGGGTCCCTGGTTTCGGCGGCAAAGCTCGGGGAGCACTTTCCCATGGGACTGACCCGGGAGCCGGTGCAGCTGACGGAGCGCCTCTGGTTTCTGGGGGAGATTCCCCGGGAGAACGACTTTGAAGGAAAAAGTCCCCAGGGGGTCATGAATGGGGCGCCGGACATGCTTTTGGACGACACGGCCCTGGCCTGGAAGGGGGACGATGGGCTGGTGGTGATCACCGGCTGCTCCCATGCCGGTATTTGCAACATTGTGGAGCAGGCCCGCCGGGTGTGCGGAGAGGAGCGGGTGACCGACATCGTGGGAGGGCTTCACCTGCTTTCCCCGAGTCCCCGCCAGCTGGAGGGGACCCTCGCCTACATCAAAGCGCTCAACCTGTCGGCCCTTCACGCCTGTCACTGCACGGATTTTCCCTCCCGCAAAGCCCTGGCCGAAGTGGCCCCCCTGCAGGAGGTGGGGGTGGGCCTGGTGTTGAGGTATGACTGATCCCCGGGCATTCCTGGGCAATGGGGGGGGGGACAGAGCAGACGGTGTGGAAAGGGACGGGACGTTTTCGGCACGATACCGGGGGAGCGAAACGACAAAGGGGAGGCCTTTTAAGGCCTCCCCTTTGTCGTTTTGGCACAGGATCATGCCGGCGTGCGGGTCGCCCCCGGGGGATTCCGGGGGGCGGGCCCTTTGCGTTCGATCCATCCGCATAAAAAGAACGCGCACGTTGCCTGGGAGGGGCCGGTCAGCCGTGAAAGCCACCGGCACCCGAGATTATTTAACGAAGAGCATCTCCTGGTAGGTGGGCAGGGGCCAGAACTCGTCGGCCACCATCTCTTCGATGGCGTCGGCCACGGCCCTAAGCTCACACATGGCGGGGATGATCTTATCGCAGCAGTGTTTGGACTCGGCCAGGGTGTCGGCGTGCTCTTCGGCGATGAGGGCTTTGAGGTTTGCCGAGGCAGCCCGGAGCTCTGCAGAGAGGGTGGTGATCCGCGTCAGGGACTCATCGTCGCAGGGCAGGCCCAGCTCCCGGAGCTTGAGACAGCTGTCTGCCAGCATGGCCTGGTGGGCCACGGCCGCGGGGTAGATCTGGGTGTCGGCCATTTTGATGGAGGTCTTGGCTTCCACGGCGATCTTGAGGTTGTACTGCTCAAGGTAGATCTCCGTGCGGCTTTCCAGCTCTGCCTTGGACAGGACGTTGAAGCGGCTGAACAGCTCCACGATGTCGTCGTCCATAAGGGTGGGCAGGGCGTCCGGGGTGGTCTTCAGGTTGGGAAGGCCACGCTTTGCCGCTTCTTCCTGCCAGGCGTCGGTGTAGCCGTCGCCGTTGAAGATCACCTCGCCGTGGGCGTCGACGATCTCTTTGATCACCTCTTTGACAGCGTCGTTGAGCTTGGCGCCGTCGCCGCCGGTGCGCCGCTCCAGCTCGGTGGCAATGTAGTCGATGGAGTCGGCAAAGATGGTGTTCATGGCCACAAGGGGCCCGGACACGGACTGGGCAGAGCCCACGGCACGGAACTGAAGCCAGTCCATCGGCGAAGATGGTGGCTGAATGGCCGCGTCCTTGGGAAGGTTGGGCAGGGAGTCCACGCCGATGTTGAGGGTGCCGCCGCCCTTGGAGGAGGTGGCATCTCCGTTTTTAATCTGCTTGAAGACGTCGGTGAGCTGATCCCCCAGGAAGATGGAGATGATGGCCGGTGGCGCTTCGTTGGCACCCAGGCGGTGGTCGTTGCCCGCTGTGGCCGCCACCGCCCGCAGGAGCTTGGCGTATTTGTGGACACCTCGGATGACCGCGGCGCAGAACACGAGGAACTGGGCGTTCTCGTGGGGGGTGTCCCCGGGGTCGAGGAGGTTGCCCTGGGAGGCGTTGCCAAAGGAGTAGTTGACGTGCTTGCCCGAGCCGTTGATGCCGGAAAAGGGCTTTTCGTGCAGCAGGCAGGTGAGGCCGTATTTCCGGGCGACCTTGCGCAGGGTAACCATGACCAGCTGCTGGTGGTCTGTTGCCAGGTTGGCGGTTTCAAAGACCGGGGCCACCTCGAACTGGGAGGGGGCCACTTCGTTGTGCCGTGTCTTGACGGGGATGCCGAGCTTGCAGAGCTCCCGCTCCACCTCGCACATGTAGGCCAGGACGCGGTCCGGGATGGCGCCGAAGTAGTGGTCGTCAAACTCCTGGCCCTTGGGAGCCGGGGCACCGAAAAGGGTGCGGCCGGCGGTGAGGAGGTCGGGGCGGGCCGTGACGAAGTTGCGGTCGATGAGGAAGTACTCCTGCTCGGCGCCGCAGGTGGAGTTGACGATTTTGTTGGAGTCGTCCCCGAAGAGCCTCAGGATACGCTGGGCCTGGGTGTTCAGGGCCTGCATGGAGCGCAGGATGGGGGTCTTTTTGTCCAGGGCCTCGCCGGTCCAGGAGACAAAGGCCGTGGGGATACACAGGGTGGCCCCGTTGGGGTTTTCCATGATGTAGGCAGGGCTGGTGACGTCCCAGGCAGTGTAGCCCCTGGCTTCAAAGGTTTCACGCAGGCCGCCGTTGGGAAAACTGGAGGCGTCGGGCTCGCCCTGGATGAGGGTGGACCCGGAGAATTCGGCGATGGCGTTGCCCGCCAGGTCGGGCATGAGGAAGCTGTCGTGCTTCTCGGCGGTGAGGCCGGTGAGGGGAAAGAAGACGTGGGCGTAGTGGGTGGCGCCGTTGTCCAGGGCCCAGTCCTTCATGGCCGAGGCCACCACGTCCGCCACCGAGGGGTCCAGGCGGGTTCCCTCTTCCATGGTCTTGCTGATCTTCTTGAAGATGTCCTTGGGCAGGCGCTTCTTCATGATGGAAATACTGAAGACATTGTCTCCGAAGAGATCAATGGACGATGAGTTTTTAAAGTCAATGGTTGTCTCGAACGAGTAGTTGTTGATGGCCCTGATGGCTTCCCTTCTCACCGTGTTGCCGTTCATAATGCTCTCTCCGTCTTGTGGATTGATGAAGCACCGTTGCCCTGGGGGGCGTTTGCGCGGTTTCGTTATGGTTGTCCCGAAACAGTTCCGCAACGGGTTACGGGGGGATGGTATTGCAACAGGTGTGCCAAGATGTGGGTTGGTGGGGTAGGATCCTGTTATCCAAGAATATTTCATTTAAACCGTCAGGGCAAGGATGAATTCTCGAAATGACATTTTTGTGAAAAGTTTGCGGGTAAGTCTTACAAATTTGTGAATTGTTCCCGGTTCGTTCTCGGGGTATTTGTCGGATTCTCGCGGTTTTTCAGGGGAGAGGGGGGCTGGACGGGCCTGTTCCGGGGGGCTGGGCAGGGTGCCTGGGTGTGCCGGGGGCCAGTTAACAAAAATGTAAGGGGGGAAATCCACAGGGGGGACCCGCGGCCCCCCCTGTTTGCCCGTCATGCGGGCGATGCCTTGCCGTTTCGTGGTTAGAGGGCGTCGTAACCCTCTTCACCGGTGCGGACCCGGATGGCGCGCTCCACGGGGATGATGAAGATCTTTCCGTCGCCGATTTTGCCGGTGTTGGCCACGTTGCGGATGGTCTCCACAATCTGGTCCACCCGGGACGCCTCGGCGATGATCTCAATCTTGAGCTTGGGCACAAAGTCCACATCGTATTCTGCGCCGCGGTAGATCTCTTTGTGGCCCTTCTGGCGGCCGTAGCCCTTGACTTCCGAGACGGTCATTCCCTGAATGCCGATCTCCCCCAGGGCCTCTTTGATTTCGTCGAGTTTAAACGGTTTGATAATCGTTTCGATTTTGCGCATACCCCACTCCTTTTCGTTCTGATCGCGTGTTTTTTATAATCTCATTCGTAAAATGGCTTCGAGGATGGCTTCCTTGACCCGGGCGATGGTATCGGCCCCGGTGACCTTCTGGCCGTCCACGGTTCTGACGTAGAAGATGTCCACCACCTGGTCCACGTGGGTGGTGATCTTGGCGTAGTAGATGTTGAGGTCCAGGTGAAAAATGGCATCGGTGACGGCAAAGAGCAGGCCCGGAAAGTCGTCGGAGTAGACCTCGATGATGGAGAAAAAGCTCGACCCGAGGTTGTCCAGCTCCACCCGGTCGGGTTTGTCGGAGATGGTGACCTTTTTCCGGATGGCCGGGTTGAACTCCTTTTCCATGAGGGCCCAGTGAATGTCCAGGCGGCCGTCTAAGGCCTCTTTGATGTTTTTTTCCACCCGCTCCCAGCGTTCTTCCTCCCGGGTGAGGTCGAAAAAGGGCTTGACCGTGAAGATGTCCAGGGCCGTGGAGTACCCCCAGGTGTAGACCTGGGCGTAGAGGATGTCGAGGTCGTTCAGGGTAAAGACCCCGGCAAGTTTGGAGAAGAGGCCGGGCCGGTCCGTGCCGCACACTTCGGCACGCCGGGTGGCGCTCCCTTCCTTTTTCTTGATGCTTAAGGTCACCCCCTCTTTGCCCATCTTGCAGTAGAGGCGCAGGTGCTCCACGATCTCCTCCACCGAGGCGTAGAGGAGGTAGCGGGGGGGCATGGTGTGCAGGTATTTTTCGATTTTTTCCGTGTTCACCAGCTTCAGGACGGCCTGCTTCTTTTTTTCGATGCAGCGTTCGCTCTTGGCGGTGGCCAGCTCGCCCTTTTCGATGATGTCCAGCACCTTGAAGAAGAGGTCGCGGAGCAGATTCTCGGTCCAGGCGTTCCAGGCTTTGGGGCCGGTGGAGATGGAGTCTGCCACGGTGAGCAGGTAGAGCATCTTGAGCCGGTTGGGGTCTCGGATGGTCCGGGCACAGGAGACCACGGTCTCTTCGTCGTCAATGTCCCGCCGCCGGGCCACGTTGACAAGGTAGAGGTGGTGCTGGATGAGAAAGACGATGTCATCCACCTTTTTCTTGCCCATACCCCAGGAGAGCAGGAGTTTTTTGGCCAGGCGGGCCCCGGAGATGCCGTGGTCTTCTTCCCCTGGAACCCCTTTGCCGATGTCGTGGAGGAGGGCTGCCCAGAGGAGCCGCCCCTTGCCCTGGACCTCGCCGAAGATCTTGCCGTAGAGGGTGCAGAGCTCGGATTTGGGGTTTGAAAACTCGTTGATGGTCTGGACGGTGTAGAGGCTGTGCCGGTCCACAGGGTAGATGTGGTAGCGGTTGTACTGGATCCGGTTGACGATGCCCTCGAAGCTGGGGAGCAGGGTCTGGAGGAACCCGGAGATCAGCATCTTTTCAAGGACGTTGAATTTTTCCGTGGCCGTGGAGAGGATCCGCTCCATGGCCTTCATCACCGTGACATCCCGCCTGAAGCCCCGGACCAGGTGGCTGAACTCGCCGATGGTGCGCAGGGCGTCGGCGCCCAGGGCGTACTGGAGCCGGGCGCTCTCTTCAAAGAGGTCCATGATGAGGGAGGGGCGGTTTACCACCTCGGCCGGGTCGGCGAAGTTCACGAGGCCGCCGTCGGAGACGATGCCGGGCTTGCGGGAGCGCTTGAGGAGGCTCCGTCCCAGGAACCCCTTGGTGGAGCGGGTGCACTGGGTGAGCATGAGGGTGAGGTGGTGCTTGATGAACTCCATGTGGCCGTGGAGTTCCCCCATGAAACGTTCCACGGGCTTCTGCCCGTGGGTGTGACCCCGAAACCGCATGGCTTCGGCCAGCTCCACCTGGTGCTCGAAGTGGATCTGGTCGAGTTTGCGCCCGCTCATGAGGTGAAGGTGGTTTCGTACCTTCCAGATAAAGGCCAGGGCCTCTTCCAGCCGCTTGAACTCCTTGTGGGAGAGAAACCCGGCGTCTGCCATCTGCAGCTGCCCGGCCGCCACCAGCACCCGGGAGAGCCAGTACATGCTGTGGTAGTCCCTGAGGCCCCCCTTGCCGTTTTTGATGTTGGGCTCCATCAGGTAGGAGGCGTCCCCGAAGGTCTCGTGGCGGCTCCGGCACATGTCGTTGATCTGGGTGACGATGCGCTTGGGGTTGCCCTCCACGAACCGGCTGCGGAACTGCTGGATAAAGGCGCTGTAGATGGGGGACATCCCGCAGAGGAAGCGGGCGTCCAGGATGGAGGTCAGCACGTGGAGGTCGTTTGCCGCCATCTCCAGGGACTCGGAGATGGAGCGCGTGGCATAGCCCACCTCCATCTTCAGGTCCCACAAGGGGTAGATGACTTCCTGGATGAGGCCGCCTGCTTCGTCGGGGACCTCTTTGTCAAAGAGGAAAAGGATGTCCACGTCGGAGTGAAGGCAGTGCTCCCTCCGGCCGTATCCCCCTAAAGCCACAATGGCAAAGGGGTGGCCTCCCATGGCCAGGGCCTGGCCGGTTTCACTCTCACCAAAGCTCTGGGAGAAGTAGTTGTCCACGGCCACGGTGCTGTCCATGAGCAGGGCGCTGCCCCGCCCCTTGCGAACGAGGGCTTTTAGTTTTTCGCGTGATTTTTTCAGCTCGACGGCTGCCGATTGTTCCATCATCCTGCTCCGATATCACCGGTGGCCGCCTGCCCTGGACCATCCTGCAGGCAAGAGGGAAAAAAGGGGCGCCTTGCTGAGGCGGGAACGGTTCCCGCACCAGGGGGCGGTTTCCTTGCGGCGGCCCGGTGATCCATCTGTCTGAATTGCTCTTCACTGTACGTGGCTATCATATTTCCATTTTCGGAATTTTTCAAACACCAAAATGATGTGACAATTTTGTATTTTTTAATCCCTGGCCCAGGCACCGGTGGGGCCCCTGGGGCTCACCGGCCCCCTGAGGCCGTGCAGGCCCGCGGGCGGCCCTTTTTTTTATGGCTTATCTGGTAGGAAAAAAAGAAGTCAACAATTTGTCAATCATCCCTCAACCATCCCGCAGGTTTTGCCGAAACCCTTTAATAGATTGGTTTTAGAAAAGTTCAGCCACCTGTTGCCTGAGCAATCCCATGACAACCGTGCGGCCTG
This sequence comes from Desulfoluna sp. CYM3A, assembly GCF_056829965.1. NCBI lineage: Bacteria > Pseudomonadati > Thermodesulfobacteriota > Desulfobacteria > Desulfobacterales > Desulfolunaceae > Desulfoluna > Desulfoluna sp. CYM3A. Next base: position 5,309,963 of record NZ_CP186556.1, on the reverse strand, counting down.
AACAGGAGACCCGATGACGCCATGCGTCTTCCCCCCCGGGTCCGGTGAGCTTCCCCTCCCGGCCCGGGGAGCACGGCATTCGGGTTTTGATGTGGTTTCACCCCAATGCGGTCCTTTCAGGGGGCCGCCATGTAAGGATGGATGTATGTTCAGCAAGCTCAATCTCAAGGCCAGGCTTCTGCTGTTTGTCTGCCTGGTTACTGTGGTTTCGTTTTCGGTTACCGTTTGCGTGATCTCCTTTAAGGCCTTTCACTCCTCCCGGGAGGCCACCCTTGCCACCACCCGTGAGATGGCCTACCGCCACGGCGGTGAGGTGGGGGCGCAGATTCAGATCGCAGCCGACGCAGCCCGGTTCATGGCCGAGGCCATGGCCGGCATGGCAAGCGGCGACACCCCGCCGGAGCGGGCCCGCCTCAACACCCTTTTAAAGGGGGTGTTCGACAAGAATCCGGATTTCTGGGCCGTCTACACAGGCTGGGAGAAGGACGCCCTGGACGGCCGGGACGCGTCCTTTGTGGACACCCCGGGCAGCAACGGGGAGGGGCGCTACCAGGCCTTGTGGCTTCGCGGGGTCTCGGGCAACACCCTCTCCACCCTGAAGACCTATGCCCAGGGCGATCCCAAGGGCAAGTGGTACTGGATCCCCATGACCTCGGGCAATGTCTACGTGTCGGAGCCCAACGTGTACAATGTGGGGGGAAAGGATCGGATGCTGGTGAGCATCGTGGCCCCCATCCGAATCAACGGCACCTCCGTAGGGGTCTGTGGGGTGGATTACGCCATGGACCGGTTTGCCGACATGGTGGGTAAGATCGCGCCCCTGGGCGCCGGATATGGGGCCCTGCTCTCCAATGAGGGCAAGGTGGCGGCCTATCCCGAGGCCGATGCCGTAGGCAAGAACATCCGGGAGCTCGGCATGTCCGAGGAGGTTGCGGGGGCCGTTGCCGCAGGGCAAGAGACCCGGTTCGTCTCGTCGACCAATGCCCTGAACAAGGAGGCCTTCACCGTCTTGACCCCCATCGCCGTACCCGGGTGCGCCACCTCCTGGAGCCTGGCCGTGACGGTTCCCATGGACAAGGTGCTGGCCGGGGCACGCCACATCCGAAACATCAGCATCCTCATCGGTGTGGTCTCGGTGCTGGCCATGGTGTGGGTGGTGCATCTTGTCACGGGCGCCATGATCCTTCGGCCCATTCGCCAGGTGTCCGAAGGGTTGAAGGACATCGCCCAGGGGGAGGCGGACCTCACCAAGCGGCTCTCCATTGCACGGCACGATGAGATCGGGCAGCTGGCCGGGTGGTTCAACACCTTCATGGGGAACCTCCACGGGGTCATCTCCGATGCGGCCCGGAGCGCCCGGGAGGTGGGGGAAGCCTCGGTGACTTTGTCGGGAATCTCCGGGACCCTGGCCGGGGCCACCCAGGAGACCGAAGAGCGGGTGACGGACGTGGCCGATGCCACCCGCACCCTGAGCGACAACATCGATGCCGTGTCCGCGGCCATGGAGCAGGCATCGGCCAATGTGAACACCGTGGCCACGGCCACCGAGGAGATGACCTCCACCATTGCCGAGGTGGCCCGCCAGGCCGAAAGCGCCCGGGGGGTCTCGGAGACGGCGGTGCGGCAGTCCACGGGGGCTTCCGATAAGATGGGACGCCTGGATGCGGCCGCCGCGGACATCGGAAAGGTGACCGAGGCCATCTCTGAGATCTCCGAGCAGACCAACCTGCTCGCCCTGAACGCCACCATCGAAGCTGCCCGGGCAGGGGAGGCGGGCAAGGGCTTTGCCGTTGTTGCCGGTGAGATCAAGGCCCTCTCCAACCAGACGGCCGAGGCCACCCGGGAGATCCGGGAGCGCATCGCAGGGATCCAGAAGGTGGCCACCGAGTCGGTGGGTGAGATCAAGGGGGTGTCCGGCACCATCCGGCAGGTGGACGGGATCATCGCGGCCATTGCCACGGCCGTGGAGGAGCAGTCCGCGGCCACGGGGGAGATCGCCCAGAACATCACCCAGGCGGCAGGAGGCATCGGCCATGTGAAGGACAACCTGGGCGAGTCCGCCGGTCTGGCCTCCCGCATCTCTGGAGAGATCGCCGACGTCAACCAGGCCGCAGGCGATATCAACCGCAGCAGCGCAGAGGTCCAGGCCAGTGCCGGGGACCTGGCCGGGCTCTCCGAGGGGCTTGGCGGCCTTGTGGTGCGGTTTAAGCTGTGATACCACAATAATAACGGTGTCCTGAGGTGGCCCGGGGATCCCCCCCGGCCACCCCGGGGCCGTCCGGTCAATACCCGCTTGAGCCAATGCAGGAACGGATCTTAAAGACTCCTGCGTGTCACACCTTTCAACGACTTGCCCCCCGGCAGCATCGCCGGAGTCGATTTTCAGCCGCAGCATCAGTGTGTTTTCATCCTTGCGCATTTCCTTAAAATTTAAGGAGGACCATGACCATGGTGGAGGTGACGGAGGTTCGGAAAGTTTACAGGCAGGGGGATGTGGAGGTGCCGGCCCTGTCCGGTGTCTCTTTGTCCATCGATCCGGGGGCGTTTCTGGCCCTGGCAGGGCCTTCGGGCTCGGGGAAGACAACCCTTTTGAACCTCATCGGGGGGCTGGACGTGCCCGACGGCGGGCAGATTACGGTGGACGGTCTGGACTTAGGGACCCTTTCGGCAACGGCCCTCACCGAGCTTCGCCTTCACCGCATCGGGTTTGTGTTCCAGGCCTACAACCTGATCCCCGTGCTCACGGCGGTGGAGAACACCGAGTATGTGATGCTGCTTCAGGGGGTGCCCAAAAAGGAGCGCCGGGAGCGCTCCATGGCCATCCTGGATGAAGTGGGGCTCTCCGGGCTCTACCACAGGAAACCGTCGGAACTCTCCGGGGGGCAGCAGCAGCGGGTGGCCGTGGCAAGGGCCGTGGTCTCCGGCCCGGCCATCGTTTTGGCAGATGAGCCCACGGCAAACCTGGACTCGGCAACGGGAGAGGGGCTCCTTGCCATGATGCGGGAGATGAACGAGGCTCGGGGCGTGACCTTTGTCTTTTCCACCCATGACGCCATGGTGATGGGGGCGGCCCGGAAGGTGGTCCGGATGAAGGACGGCCGCCTGGACGGGGACCGGGAGTTGTGAGGGGCTGGTGGGGGGCCGTTGCGGCAGCGCTGGTCCTGGTAAGCTCTACGGGAGCGTCGGCCTTATCCGTGGAGGTGGGGGGCCAGGTGAAGGCTGCTGCCCGGGGAATCGCCTACGACGATGACGACGTGCGCGGCACCCTGGATCCTGTGGGCGAGTCTCCCTACGACGATTTGGAGAGCAGCGCCGGGTTCCGGGTGGCTTCCCGGACGGAGATCGTCCCCACCCTCACCCTGGATGTGGACTACGAGCTTTTCTACGAAGGGGGCGATGCCACCAAGCGCCGATCAGACCTTGCCGGGGCAGGCCTTTCCGTTCCGGGTGACGCCCGGGGCGATGAGGACCGGTACCGTCTCTTTGACCTCACCTCCGTGATCTCCGACTCCTCCCACCACCGCACCGTCCATCGCCTGGACCGCCTCAGCTTCAACAAGGAGCTGGGAAACCTCGATCTGCGCATCGGCCGCCAGGCCGTCACCTGGGGGGGCGGGCTTCTCTTCAACCCCATGGACCTTATCAATCCCTTCTCCCCCACCGACACCCTCCGGGACTACAAGGCAGGGGATGACCTGGCCTCCCTTCGGTACACCACGGCCCGGGGCATGGAGCTCCAGGTCATCGGCCGCCCGGGTCGCGAGGCCGCCACAGGCGACGTCTCCTCCGACGGGTCGAGTTACGCCACCAAGCTGCACGGCACCTTCGGCAGCCTGGAGGGGGACATCCTCCTGGGCAACCAGCGGGGACACAGCCTTTCCGGGGTGGGCTTTTCCGGGTATGCCGGGGAGGCGGCCTGGCGGTCGGATCTTGTCGTCTCCGACGAGGACGGAGGGACCCTGTCGGCCGTGGTCAACATGGACCTCTCCTGGGTGGCCTGGGAGAGGAACTGGTACGGTCTTGTGGAGTTCTACCACAACGGCTACGGCACCTCGAACTACGCGGCCGCCCTCACCGACCCCGACACCCTGGAGCGCCTGGACCGCGGGGAGGTCTTCACCCGGGAAGTCATCCTCGCCGCCAGGATCCAGCTGGAGGCCCACCCCCTGGTCAACCTTACCCTCACCGCCATCACCAACACAGGGGACCCTTCGGGGATTCTCCAGCCCTCGGTGATCTGGGATGCTCGCCAGGACCTTCGCCTGGACATGGTGGCCCAGCTGCCCTGGGGCGGCTCCGAAACCGAGTACGGGGGTTTTTCCCTTCCCGGCGGGGGCTGGCTTGCCCCGGCCGAAGAGCTTATCGTCCGGGGAACCTGGTTTTTCTGACGCCGGGCAATGGGTTGGAACGTTTGACAAACAGGATTCAAAAGCGATATCCGTGGTGCCGGTGCCGGTGCCGGTGCCGCAACGGGGCTGTGTGCCAGGAATGAATAAAGCCGGGTAACGCTCACTCAAGGCCTGTGTGTCTAATTTTTTAAATGTTTGGCCCCCTGCAGGGCCGCCGGAGGCAGCGGACGCGTTGCCTTAATATTAGGGAAGGATGTGTTGTGATAGGTCGACAGGAAGGGGAGCCGGAGCGCCATGTGGTGCTGGTGGCCCCTGAAGTCCATTGGAATACGGGAAATGTGGGGCGGACCTGCCTCGGGGCCGGCGCGCGCCTGCACCTGATCAAGCCCCTGGGGTTCTCTCTGGACAGCGCCCAGGTGAAGCGGGCCGGGCTGGATTACTGGGAGCATGTGGATTTGTCGGTGTGGGACAGCCTGGACGCCTTTACTGAGGCCATGGCACCCGAAGACGGGGAGGTGGCCCTTTTTGCCAAGCTCGGGTCCCGGCCGTTCTGGGAGATGCCCAGGCCAAAGCGACTGTTTCTCTTTTTCGGTTCCGAGACAAAGGGGTTGCCCGCCTCGGTGCTGGATCGGTACCCGGACTCCCGGTACCACATCCCCATCAACCGGCAGATACGCTGCCTCAATCTCTCCACCAGCGTGGGCATCGCCCTTTACGAGAGCCTTCGCGTGGAAGGTCTCTCCCATGGCTGGGCCACCTGACGCGCTTCTCGCCCCCAAAAAAAAATGGGCGACCCATTGCGGGTCGCCCTTGGCGTGAAACGGAAGGGAAATATGTGGCGGGTAAACAGGTGATCATGATTATAGGGTGGGGGCGAATGTGAGTCCATAAGGGCAGCCCTTCATTTTACCGGGAGGATCTCCCTGTCCCCCCGTTTTTCTGGGGCCGACCCTCAAGGCCCTGCGTATCTATTCAGCTTTACAAACAGCCTCCGGCGGCAAGGTGTGCCACCTTGAAAGCAGGGTGCGGATGCGTTTTGCCCCTCGTTCCTCGGATCACATCACATCCGCCTTGAAACGACATCCATAAACATGTTTTTTTAAGACCTGTTTGTTAAACTTTTTAAACGTTTGGCCCCCGGCAGGGCCGTCGAAGACACTCACCATCCACCACAAAAGAAGGGAGGCCCCTCACCCATGGCACGAATCACCCTCCTCGGAACGGGGACCTGCGTCCCCTCCCTAACCCGAAGTGCCTGTGCGGCCCTGGTGCAGACCGGGACCGAGACCCTGCTCATCGACTCCGGCCCCGGGACCATGCGCCGCCTGCTGGAAGCTGGGGTCTCCATCGACGAGCTCACCGGTATCTTTTACACCCACATGCACCCGGATCACACGGCTGAGTTGGTGCCCCTGCTGTTTGCCACCAAGTATCCGGCCTGCACCCGCACCCGTCCCCTTCCCATTTACGGAGGCAAAGGATTCGGTGCCTTTTTCGAACAGCTTAAAGGGGTGTACGGGGAGTGGATGGACCCGGGCCCGGGCCTGGTTCGCCTCACCGAGCTCTCCGTGGAGCAGGAGGACCTGTTTCACCAGGGAGACCTGGCCGTGAGAACGGCCCCGGTGGCTCATCGCCCGGAGAGCCTGGCCTGCCGGGTGGTGCTCTCCGGGGGGCGCTCCGTGGTTTTTTCCGGGGACACCGGCCCGTCCGAGAACCTGGTTTCCCTTGCCTGGGGAGCCGATATTTTTGTGTGTGAGTGCTCCACCCCGGACGCTGAGGCCGTTCCCAACCACCTGACCCCCTCCCTTGCCGGGGAGGCGGCAAAAGCCGCGCAAGTCGGGATGCTTGTGCTGACCCATTTTTACCCGGCCTGCGACAAAGTTGATGTTGAAAAAGAGTGCCGCAAAACATATGATGGGCAGCTGGTCCTCGGAGAGGACCTGAAACCCTTTGATCTTTAAAGGTGATCTGCGCCGGTTTGGCGGCGCGCGTCACAGACTGAAAGAGAGCAGACCCATGCGATACTATCCCGTAAGCCTTGATATTATGGGGAAGGCGTGCCTGGTGGTGGGCGGTGGTGCCGTGGGCACCCGAAAAGTCGAGACCCTGGTGCGCTGCGGAGCCCATGTGACCGTGGTGAGCAAGGCCTTTACCGATGAGCTGAAAACCATGGCGCAAGACGCTCCCGTCACCCTGGAGGAGCGGGCTTACGTCCCTTCCGATATGGACGGGAAGTTTCTGGTGATTAGTGGCCACAGATGATCAGGAGTTCAACACCCGGGTGAGCCGGGACGCCGAAGCGTCCTGCACGCTCTGCAACGTGGCCGACTATCCCAGTGCCTGCAACTTTATCCTCCCCTCCATCGTGCAGCGGGGGGACATGACCCTGTCCATCTCCACCTCCGGAAAGAGCCCCGCCTTTGCCAAGTGGATGCGTCGGCGCCTGGAGACAGAGTTCGGAGACAGGTTGAGGGAGCCTGACTCGTGGGCTGGCGTGCGGCGTCGGAGAAGCCTTTCGCCGACCCACGCCAGCCCGAGGCTCACAAGCCCCTTTTTGAGGCGCTCATCGCCGGCGGGCTCCTTGGGATGGTGAAGGCCGGAGATAAAAAAGGGGCAGACGCCTTCCTCACCGAGGTGCTGGGAGAGGGCTACACCTGTGAGACGCTTGGTTTTTCTCTGTAATCACGACACCGTATGGTATCGGCTTCAACCATGGGAGGCGGGATCATGGACATACTGACAGCGGCGCTCTACCTGGCCAGTGCGGTGGCCTACCTGCTCTACCTCTTTTTTCAGAAGGAGAGGGTCCAGGGCGATTCTCTTTGGGGCGGGGTTTGCCGTTTCACACCCTGGGGCTTGTCATTGCCTCGGTGCAGACCGGGTACCTGCCCGTGCACAACCTGCGTGAGACCCTGGGGCTGGCCGCCTGGGCCGTGGCCCTGGTGTTTCTTTTCTTAAGGGCCCGGTATCGCATCAAGGTAATGGGGGTCTATGCCGCCCCCCTGGCCCTTCTGGCCTACACAGCGGCCTTGCGGGTCCCGGACCTGCCGCCGACACAGCCCGAGGCGGTGTACGCCAACTTCTGGTTTTTTGCCCATGTCATCACCATCTTCGTGGGGGAAGCCGCCCTGGCCATGGCCTGCGGTGCGGGTATTCTCTATATCCTCCAGGAGAACGCCATCAAGGAGAAGAAACGGGGTTTCTTTTACCGTCGCCTTCCCTCCCTGGAGCAACTTGACGGCATCGGGTATGCCAGCATCATCGCCGGCTTTACCGCCCTGACCCTGGGGCTGGTCACCGGCCTGCTTTACTCAAAGATCATCTGGCACCGGTTCATCAGCTGGGACCCGAAAGAGGTCTGGTCCGGAATCTCCTGGGTGATCTACGCCGTGCTCCTCCACGAACGGCTCGTGGGAGGGATGCGGGGACGCAAGGCCGCCTGGCTCGCCATTGCGGGGTTTGCGGTGCTGCTTTTTACCCTTTTCGGGGTCAATTTTTTCATGGAAGGTCACCACGGGGAGTTTACCCGGTTTTAGGTGAGTTCATCCGGTTTTAACGGACGAGAGACACGGCGTTATGCGAGAAATTGTACTGACAGGTTTGAATCACAAGACGGCCCCGGTTGCCCTCAGGGAGCGCCTTGCCATGAGTCGGCAGGAGTGCATGGAGGCCATCGACGCCCTGAGGGAGCATCCCCATGTGGACGAGGTGCTGCTCTTTTCCACCTGCAACCGGGTGGAGGTGCTCATGGCGGCCAAGGACGGCAACGCCGCCCTGGACGCTGCCAAAGGCTACATTGCCACCCTCAAGGGGCTGCCCGTGGAGGAGTTCGACTCCTGCCTCTACGAGTACCACCGGGAAGAGGCCGTGCGGCACATGTTCAATGTGGCGGCAAGCCTTGACTCCATGGTCATCGCGCTTCTCCACATTGTCCTGGGGGCTGCGCAAGGATGCCTATCACCTCACCGCTTCCAAGAAGGCCACGGGTCCCCTTCTCAACCGGCTGATGCACCGCACCTTCCATGTGGCCAAGCGGGTGCGCAGCGAAACGGGCATTGGCGACAGCGCTGTTTCCATCAGCTACGCGGCCATTGAGCTGGCCCGGAAGATCTTCGGCTCCCTGGAAGGGCGCAAGATCCTTCTGGTGGGGGCCGGTGAGATGGCGGAGCTGGCCGTGGAACACCTGATCCAGCACCAGGCCGGGGACATCTTTGTGGCCAACCGGACCCTCAACCGCGGGGTGGAACTGGCCCGGCGCTTCAACGGAAGCGCCATTGCCTTAGAAGAGATCCCCGAGACCCTCACCGAGGTGGACATCATCAGCTCCGCGGATTACCACCTGCGTCATTACCCGGGAGATGGTCAAGCCGGTGATCAAGCGCCGAAAGGGGCGCTCCATTTTTTTCATCGATATTGCCGTGCCTCGGGACATCGACCCGGCCATCAACCGGCTCTCCAACGCCTATGTGTACGACATCGACGACCTGAAAGAGGTCATCGACGGCAACATCGAAACCCGACGGGCCGAGGCCATCAAGGCCGAGCGCATTGTGGAGGAGGGGGTGGTTGGCTTCTCCCGCTGGGTGGAGGGGCTCCGCACGGTGCCCACCATCAAGGCGGTGCGTGAGAAGGTGGCTTCCATTGCCGAAGGGGAGGTGGAAAAGACCCTGTCGGGCATGGCGGGCCTCTCCGAGGAGGAGAAGGCCGCCATTCGCCGCATGGGCCAGGCCATCGTCACCAAGGTGGTGCACGATCCCATTAGGTTTATCAAGGACGGTTGCCACAACCGGGACGAATCCCGTGCCCTGAGCTATGCCCGCAGCTTATTTAACATTCACGATTAGGCCGGCAACGGCGTGCAGAAGGGGCCCGGGCGGTCTTTCTGCAATATAGGGGAGGTCCAGACGTGACACAGACCGCTTTTCTTTTTCCCGGACAGGGGTCCCAGGCCATCGGCATGGGAGAGGATATTTACCAGGAGTTCGGGGTGGTGCGCGAGGTCTTTGAGATGGCCGACGAGATCACCAAGTCCCACCTGACCCGCCTCTGCTTTAAAGGCCCCATGGACGAGCTCACCCAGACCGTCAACCTGCAGCCTGCGGTGACTGCTGTGAACCTTGGCTTTCTGGCCGCCCTGGCCTCGGTGGGGGGCGACCGGTTCGAGGTGGCCTGCGGCCACAGCCTGGGCGAGTACGCCGCCCTTTGCGCTGCAGGGGTTGTCTCCCCGGAGGACACCCTCACCCTGGTCAAGAACAGGGTCCGTGGCTTCATGGACCTGGAGGCCCGCAAGCACAAAGGGGCCATGGCCGCGGTGCTGAATCTCGACTATGCCACGGTGGACGCTCTGGCCAGCGAGGCCCCCTGCGTGGAGGGGGGCACCGCCCACCAGAGGGGTCTGGGCCGCCAACCACAACGGCGAAATGCAGATCGTGGTGAGCGGCGATCCCGACTCCGTGAAGCGGTTCGGTGCCGCCGCCCGCGAAAAAAAGGGGCGCGCCGTTCCCCTGAAGGTGAGCGGAGCCTGGCACAGTCCCCTGATCCAGGGGGCGGAGGAGCCGTTTCGCCGGGTCCTGGAATCGGTCTCTTTTAAGGGGCCTGCCAAGGGGCTTTTGTTCAATGTGACGGCTGAACCCGAAGAGGATCCCGTGGCCATGAAAGAGAATATGGCCCGCCAGCTGGTGAACCCCGTGCGGTGGTACGACACCATGACGCGGCTCCTCGAAGACGGGGTGACCCGGTTTGTGGAAGTGGGCCCCGGCAAGGTCCTGTCGGGCATTGCACGAAAAATCGTCCCGTCAGACGGCTCCTGCGAGGTGGTGAATATCTCCACCATGGCAGAGTGGCGTCCCTTGGATGAATACCCTGGCATAATCTCTTTTTTCTCTCATCAATTCGGTGTGTTGTTTCGCTTTTTCGGTGCCCTTGCCTCCCTCGCGGGGCCGGGGCGCCTTCCTCAATAGATCTTTACAAAATTCGTAAACTGTGTTTACAGTAGGCAGGTTAAACAAAAATTCGCCAACCAAGCTCAGAGGAGAGGTTTGAGTATGGATCAGGAAACACTGGAATATTTCAGGAAGTTTTTAACTGATCGGCTTAATGACCTTCTGGAACAGGCTGACAGCACTGTTGAAGGAATGACTGCCCAGAAGGAGAGCTTCCCCGATCCCACGGACCGAGCATCGCACGAGGAAAACAGGAACTTCATGCTTCGTATTCGCGACCGCGAACACAAGCTGATCAAGAAGATAAAACAAGCCCTGGAGCGTATTGATAACGGGGTTTTCGATATGCAAACCCGAAGAGTATGCATACCCATTGAGCGACTCAAGCACCCCCGTCACCACGCAGTGCATCGACTGCAAGACCCGGGCGGAAGCAAGGGAAAAAGCCCTTGGCCTCTGATCGCGCTTCGGCGGGGATCGACCTTCACATCCACACCACCGCCTCGGACGGGTCTCTGTCGCCGCAGGAAGTGGTGCGACGTGCCCGCAGAGCCGGCCTGGCCGCCATTGCCATCACCGATCACGACACCGTGGAGGGAGTCCGTCAACTGATATCACACGGACTCCCGGATGATTTGGGTTTTATCACCGGGGTTGAGATCAGCTCCCTTCCCCCTGCGCCATATCGCAGCAAGGGCAGTTTCCATATTCTTGGTTACGGTATCGACCCTGAGGCCCCGCCCCTTGCGGGACCCTGATCTCTGCGTCTCGGCGCGAGACGCGAAACCCCAGATGATCGACCGCCTTAACGAGCTCGGCATGGATCTGACCCTGGCCGAGGTGTCGGCCGAGGCCGGCGGTGCCGTGGTGGGCCGTCCCCACATGGCCGCCGTGATGGTGCGGAAAAAATGGGTGGGCTCGGTTGCCGAGGCCTTTGACCGGTACCTGGCCACAGGGCGTCCCGCCTATGTAGAAAAGGGTCGCATTGATTTTGAAAATGCGGTAAGTCTCATTCGTGCCGCAGGGGGGCTCCCCGTGCTGGCGCACCCTGTGACCGTGGGGCTTTCCCCGGATGACCTCAAAGGGCTCCTTGAGAGCCTGGCCCGCCTGGGCCTGGCCGGTGTGGAAGCCTACTACTCCACCCACCCTCCGGAGCTCACCCGTTTTCTTCTCGGCTGCGCCAAGTCCTTGGAACTTGTGGTGACCGGCGGGTCGGATTATCACGGGGCATATAAAAAAGGTATCGAGTTGGGCGTGGGGCGAGGCGATCTCCATGTACCCTTTGATTGTTACGCCACCTTAACCGCTGCATTGCCATGAATCACATTGAAGACCTGTCACAGTTGGAGGCCCACCTCAACTACACCTTCGGCGATCGAAGTTTCCTTGCCACGGCCCTGATGCACAGCTCCTATGTCAACGAACAGGGAGATGCCGTCTTGGAAGACAACGAACGCCTGGAGTTTTTGGGGGATGCCGTTTTGAACCTGGTTGTGGGCGACGCCCTGATGCACAACTTTCCCGAGCTCAACGAGGGAAACCTGTCTCGCATGCGCTCCAACCTGGTCAACGAGACCCAGCTGGCCGAGATCGCCAGGCAGCTGGAACTGGGGCAGTTTATCCGCCTCGGCAAAGGCGAGAGCCAGACCAACGGCCGGGATAAGAATTCCATTCTCTCCGACGTCCTTGAGGCGGTCATCGCCGCGGTTTACTTAGACGGCGGGTTTGATGCGGCCTATCGGCTCATCAGCCGTCATTTCAAGCCCCTCCTGAGCGGTGCGCGCCCCTCGCGGCTCAACAGCGACAGCAAGAGCCTGCTCCAGGAATACTCCCAGGTCCACCTCAAGGAGATTCCCCGCTACCGCGTGGTCTCTGAGATGGGGCCGGACCACGACAAGACCTTTCAGGTCTGCCTCAAGACCCGCGATATCGAGACCATGGGCTACGGAAAGAGCAAGAAGGCCGCCGAACAGGATGCCGCCCGTATTGCCCTGGATCTTTTGAAGGAACGGGGGCTTTAAGTCCATGGCCCCTTTGAGCCGTCGGTGACCCGCCCATGGCCGCCGACACCCCCCGCCCCTTTGTCGTTCCCCTCTTTATTCCCCATGCGGGATGCCCTCACCACTGTATCTTCTGCAACCAGCATGCTGTCACCGGGCTAAAGCGCGCAGGCGCCCCTGCCATGCCCTCCCTTGCCGCCATGGAAGGGGAGATCGAGCGATGGCTGGAATGGTCTGCAAACCGCCATCCCGTGGAGATCTCCTTTTACGGGGGCACCTTTCTGGGGCTGCCTTTTGAAACGGTGAGGGCCTGCTTGGACCTGGCCCATGGCTACGTCAAGGCAGGGCGTATCCAGGGGATTCGTTTTTCCACCCGCCCCGACACCGTCACACCGGAGACCCTTGAGCTTCTGGCCGGGTACCCCGTCACCACGGTGGAGCTCGGGGCCCAGTCCATGGAAGATGCCGTGCTCACGGCCAGCACCCGGGGCCATACGGCCGCAGACACCGAGAGCGCCGCAGCACAGTTAAAGGCAAAGGGGTACGTCACCATTCTTCAGATGATGCTGGGTCTTCCCGGGGAGACCCCGGCCCTCTTTCGCTCTTCCCTTCAGCGCATCCTTGACCTCGATCCCGAGGGCATTCGCATCTACCCCACCGTGGTCCTGAAGGGCAGCGGCCTGGCCGCCCTCTGGCGTGACGGGCGCTATGAGCCCCTTGCCCTGGAAGAGGCGGTGCAGCGGGGCAAGGAGGCGTGGCTCATGGCTGCCCGACGAGATATCCCTGTGATCCGCATGGGCCTCCAGGACAGTGAGGAGATGCGCCTGACCCATGTTCTGGCCGGGCCCCATCACCCCGCCTTCGGGCATCTGGTCCACAGCGCGCGGTTTCTGGACATGGCCGAGGCCCTTGCCCGGCGGCTTTTTTCACCGGGCGATGCCCCCGTGTTTCGCGTTCATCCCAAAAGCGCCTCGCGCCTTCGGGGGAATAAAAACAGCACCCTGGAAAGCCTTAAGGCGCGATACGGCCTTGCCGGTATTGAGGTGGCCCTGGACGATACCCTGGCCGAGAGCTCTCTGGCCGCAGGCGGCTGGGTGGTGGACTCGGTACGACAATGCTTTGCAAAAGATCTGGAAAGTTGATAAAGAACATCGGATGATCAGCAGTGCTTTCCATGAAAACTCAAGCCAACCGGGACGCCTGCTCATCTGACTCCCGCCCGACAGACACCGGTCGATTCATACGAAGCGATTTAGATTTCAAGTGTTCCAAAGGAGCAGAGAATGACCAACGCAAACTACTTTTTTACTTCGGAGTCCGTAACGGAGGGTCACCCCGACAAGGTGGCCGACGCTATTTCCGACTCCATCCTGGATGCCATCATGGCCCAGGACACCCGATGCAGGGTTGCATGCGAGACCCTGGTCACCACCGGCATGGCCTTTATCGCCGGTGAGATCACCACCAATTGTTACGTGGACATGACCCAGATTGTCAGGGACACCATCCGCGAGATCGGCTACGACTCCTCGGACATGGGCTTCGACTGGCAGACATGTGCGGTGATCTCCAGCATCGACAAGCAGTCCGAAGACATTGCCCAGGGCGTTAACGAAGGCGAAGGCCTCTTCAAGGACCAGGGCGCCGGCGACCAGGGCCTGATGTTCGGCTACGCCATCGACGAGACCCCTGAGCTTATGCCCATGACCGTGGTGTTCGCCCACAAACTCACCCAGCGCCTTGCCGAGGTGAGGAAAACCGGCGTGCTTCCCTACCTTCGCCCCGACGGAAAAGCCCAGGTCACCATTGAATACGAAGACGGAAAAGCTACGCGCGTGGACACCGTGGTGGTCTCTTCCCAGCACACCCCCGAGGTGAGCCACGAAGACCTTCAGGAAGGCATCATCAAAGAGGTGGTGCTCAAGGTCATCCCCCTTGAGATGATCGACGACAAGACCCGCTTCTTCATCAACCCCACCGGGCGGTTTGTTGTGGGTGGCCCCATGGGCGACTGCGGCCTCACCGGCCGTAAGATCATCGTTGATACCTACGGCGGCCGAGGAAGCCACGGCGGCGGTTGCTTTTCCGGAAAAGATCCCTCCAAGGTGGACCGAAGCGCCTCCTACATGGGCCGTTACATCGCCAAGAACATCGTGGCCGCTGGCCTTGCCAAGGAGTGCGAGGTCCAGGTGGCGTACGCCATCGGTGTTGCCGAGCCCGTTTCTGTCCTCGTGGACACCATGGGCACCGGGGTTATCCCCCAGGAGCGCATCGCTGAGATTGTCCGCGAGGTCTTTGACCTGCGCCCGGCAGCCATCATCGAGCAGCTCGACCTTCTGAAGCCCATTTACAAAATGACCTCGGCTTACGGCCACTTCGGACGTACCGACAGCGAAGGCTTTACCTGGGAGCGCACCGACAAGGTGGACATCCTCCGGGAGAAAGCCGGTATCTGAGGTTTTGCCGTATCACGGGTCTGACGGGTAGATTATTAAAGGGGCGCCTCCCTCATGGGGGCGCCCCTTTTTTATTTCCGGCGCTTGTCCGGGGGTGGGTCCAGGACAATGACGACCCGGCACTGGCTGAGGAAGGTGGTGTGGGAGACGTCTGAGCGGATGCGGGCGGCGTCCTGGCTGCTGATGATGATGTCGGTGCGGGCGCCCTCGGTGGTGCCGATGCCGGTGACCATGAGGGGGTTCTCTCCGGCGGAGAGGCCCTGGCCGGCCCGGGCCAGGGAGCTTTCGTAGACAGCCACCCCGCGCTGGACCGCGTATTCCCGGCTGATGACGGTGGGGCCGTAGACCTCTTCCCCGGATTCGGTGACCACGCGCGGGGCAAGCCCGGGGATGACGTCTACCCCTCGGGCATCGACGATGAGGCCGGTATAGGCGTCGTGGGTGGAAAGGGCATCCGAGGCTTCGGACGTGAACAACGGCCTGATGGGGTTGATCTGCCGGATCTCTTCCGGAAGGATGAGCTGGGAGAAGGCTCCCCTGAGGGGGAGGGTGAGGGTGACTTGGACGGAACCGTCCGTGAGGAACCGTTTTTCCGTCATGGGGGTGGACAGGAACATCAGGTCCACCTGGGCGACCACCTCCCGGCTGGCTCCCATGACATCACCGCCGGTGGTGTCGCCGTGGATGGTCAGGTGCCGGAGGATAGACGAAAGGTTGGACCGGGCCGCCTCAACGGCCCGGTTGACGTAATGCTCCCTTGCTTCGGGGGAGGCAGGCTGCCCGGCCTTCTCATTGGGGGCATGCATCCCTTCGGCCCGCACCGAGCCGTTGCTCCAGTCGATGAGGCCGTGATCAAAGTTTTCTGTTATCCCCTGGCCCGCGGCACCGAAGAGGGGCCCGGAAGAGAGGAGCGTCAGCGCTCCCAGGAGAACAAGGGTCATCAGGCGTCGTTTCATGACGGGCCTTATAAAAAGGTCGTAGACAATACCGCTCAGGGGAAAACCGAAGGGCCCTTGGAAAAAACACCGATTCCGGGGTCTTTTGACGGGGCCCGTGTCGTGGTTCGCAAAAACCCGATATCAGCGAACCCCTTCTTTGTCAATGGTGACCAGCGAGACGTTTTTGTAGTAGTGGTGCAAAATGGTGTCGTAGGTGAACCCGGACGCGGCCATTTTCCGAGCCCCCCACTGGCTCATGCCCACACCGTGACCGTAGCCGCACCCCTCGAAGGTGAAGTGCCTCTTTTTCCGGGTGACCGAGAACCGGGCGCTCTTGATCACTTCGGGGCCCATGGCCAGCCTGAATTCGTTGCCGGTGAGCTCAAGGCGTCCCCGGGAGGTGCTGATGATCACCCGGCCGTTGCGGCCGGAAGGGGAGGGCTCACTGGTTTCCAGGGAGATGATTCCCCCGGGGCGGTACCCCTTTTCCCACAACTTTTTGACCATGCTGTCGGCGCCGATCTCCCCTGTCCAGCAGGCGTCCGGGGCCAGTCGGCTGAAGCTGTCCTTGACCCCCTGCAGGTAGGGAAGGGCCGCTCCCCAGACCGCGTCGGCGCTTTCGGTCATGCCGCCGCTGTTGGCGTGGAAGCAGGCGATGATGGGCAGGCCCTGAAAGGCGAGGTAGTGTCCCTTCGTGCTGTCCACCGGGGCGGTGGTCTCCGGGGTCTCGGCATCGGCGCCACCGTAAACCTGAAAGGCGGTGGTGGCCTCCAGGTCAAAGCGGGCGTGGGCCTTGCGGTTGAGGAGGGTGTGGTAGGTGTAGGAGCGTGAGGCCACGGCCTGGGCTTTGAGGGCCTCTTCCGGCCAGAGGGGGCTCATCTCTTTGGGGAGGACCCCGTAGAGATACTCTTCCACCGGCAGGGTATTGACCACGGTGATGCCCTCTTCATCCGGCCAGAGGGTCACCTCGCCGCGGTAGGCGTGTCCGTCCACCCGGGGGCGCCCGGAGCCGGGCCCCAAGGTCAGGGTGAGGTTGCCGGCCACGACCCCGTTGACCACCAGGCCGTCCTGACCGGTGGTGACGGTGACCGGCCCGTTGCCTTCAAACAGGGGGGTGCCGTCCCGAAGCACGGTCATGGGCTCACCGGTTCGGCCGAGGATCACCTGGTCCACCTGGTGGCGAAGCAGGACCCGGACCTTTTCCGGGAGTTTTGCCATGGCTTTGTCCTGGGCCTCCGGTGCGGGCTGTTCACCGGCCAGGATCTCGGCCTGGCGCAGCCAGGCCCGGGCCGAGGAGCTGCGCATGTGCTCGGGGTAGAGCTCCACAAAACGCTGGAAGTGGGTCACGGCTTCGGCAAAGCGGCTGTTGCGGTAGGAGACCGCCCCCAGGGCAAAGCGGGCGTCGATGATCACCGCGGTGTCGGGGTAGGTGGTCTCGATCTGTTCCAGGCAGGCCACGGCCGTGTCAGGCAGGTTCAGGTTACGGCTGTAAAGAACGGAGAGAAAGAGAAGGGCCCTTGCGCGTTCCTCTCGATCGGTGCTGCCTTCCAGGATGCGTCGGTAAAGGGCCGCGGCTTCGAGGGAACTGCCCTGTTCAAGGAGGCCGGAGGCCTCTTCGAAGAGGTCGTAGCGGGGTGCGGATGCTGCAAAGACGGGCGGGACGACGAACAGGAGCAGGCAGAGGGTGACAAGGTATTTCAGGCGAATCATGGGGTGAGTTCCCTCCGGGTGAAACGGTTAAAATCGGTTGATCTTTGTCGATTGAATTGACTATACTTTTCCGGCAGAACAAGAGTAGCGGATAATGCGGATATTGACAACCAATCCACAGGGGCTTGCGTTGAAATGGATCGGACGAACATGCGGCTATGTCGGGCGAGTCACCCTGGACTTTGTGGGGATGGCCCTGGTTCGGGCCGCCTTTACCCTGCGTATTCTCACACTTCTGGTGAGGCGCCCGGCCGACGGGCGTGCCCAGGTGAAGCGGGCGGTGGTGGAGCAGATCTACTTTACGGCTGTCCAGGCCCTGCCCCTGATCATCCCCTTGGCCCTGCTCGTGGGCAGCGCCATGATCATTCAGTTTACCAAGGTCTCCGGGGAGTTTGAGCTCGGAAAGGCCGCCGTCATCCTCGTTGTCCGTGAGATCGGCCCCCTCATCACCGCCCTGGTGGTCATCCTGCGCTCGGCCACGGCCGTCACCGCCGAGATGAGCTGCATGACCGTGTTCAACGAGATCGAAGCCATGGAGATGTCCGGGGTGGATCCCATGTGGGTTCTCTCCTACTCCCGGTTCACGGGCATCACTTCGGCGGTGGTCTGCCTCTTCGTGGTCTTTGACTTAGCCGCCCTGTTTGGTGGCCAGGTGGTGGCCTGGGCCACCACAAGTCAGTCCGGGGACATCTTTATCTTTCAGGTGGCCAAGGCCATCAGCGGCACCGACCTGGTGGTGAGCCTTGTCAAGGCACTGCTCTTTGGCCTGATTATCACGGTGGTGAGCCTGTTCCACGGTTACACCACCGTCCGCAAGGTCTCCCGTATCCCCGTGAGTGTTTCCCGGGCCGCCGTGGAGAGCTTTTTTGCCTGCATGCTGGTCAACGCCTTTGTCTCCATCGTTTTTTACCTGTAGAGGATGCCATGCCCATGTCGACACCTGCCGCCGGGGATGCCGGTACAGATCCCACACCGGTGGTCCGGTTGACGAATCTTTCGGTGGAGGACACCTGGAAGGGCAGGACCCTTACCGACCTGGACCTCTCCCTGCCCCCCGGGGCGGCGGTTCATCTCTCCGCCGACAATCCGGCCGACGCCCACCTGCTGCTTCGGTGCCTTGCCACCTTGAGCTGGCCCACCCGGGGCCGGTATTTTTTTGGCGGCGAAGAGCTGCCCTTTACCTGGTATGAGAAGCTTCTTCCGGTGAAGCGCAGGATCGGGTACCTCTACCCCATGGCTGCCATGGTGAGAAACCGCACCGTGGAGGAGAATCTCGATTATCAGGCCCACTATTTCAGCGACACGGACCTCGTCCGCCACCAGGGGCTCAAGGAGGAGCTGGTGAGGGCCTTCGGCATCCAGGACGCCCTTGCCTTCTGCCCGGAGCTGGTGAGCGCCATGGAGCAGCGGCGCGCCATCGCCGTGCGGGACATTCTCAAGGAGCCCCTGCTCTTTCTGGCCGAGTACCCGGAAGAGTTTGTGGGGCGCGGGTATTTCTCCTGCTTCATCGCTGAGATCCGGAAGGTCCTCTCGCGGGGGGGCGTGTTTGTCTACACCACCAACTACCGCGGGTTCGGCAAAGAGCTGACCCCCCTGGATCTTCGCCTGGAAAACGGCACGCTCGTAAAGGAGCTGGCACCATGATTGTTCGCTACGATACCCGCGAAAAGGTGGTGGGGGCCTTTATGCTCTCCATCATGATCCTTCTGGCCCTCACCGTGCTGGCCATCGGCCGGAGCAAGGACTGGTTCCGGGAGAAGGTGACCTACTTCACCACCTTTAAAGAGAGCTACAACCTGGAGACCAATGCGGCGGTGAAGCTCTTCAATGCCGATATCGGCAAGGTGACGGAGGTGAGCCTCGTGGGCAATGTGGTCCACGTGCGCATGGCCATTTTTGCCGAATACGCCCCGCGCATACGAAAAGACTCCGTTGCCACGGTCCAGAGCGTCAACTACATCGGCAACAAGTACATCTCAATCACCCCGGGCACCCCGGAGTCGCCCGAGCTCCTGGCAGACGAGGAGATCTCTTCGGAAGAGCAGCCGTCCGTGGCCGACCTCCTGGCAAAATTTGAGGTGGAAGAGACCGCCAAGAAGGTGATCCGGGCCGTCCAGGATGTCTCGGAGGTGGCCACCCTGCTCCGGGATCCCGAAGGGCCGTTGTTTGAGGCCTTGAACAGCATCAACAACTCCTTGAACGCCGTGGAGGTTCGCGTGGGGGCCATCCTGGACAGCCTGGCCGTGGCCGTGGACAAGGTGCCCCACACCGTGGACCTGGTGGATCGGGACCTGGAGAAGGTCCACGAGATCGGCATGGAGATCCAGACCAACATCGCCCTGTTGCAGCAGGTCCTTGAAAACGTGGAGGTGGGAAGTCGGGACGTGCCCACCATCACCGAGACAACGGTCAAGGGGATTGAGGAGATCCGGGTGGGGGTGGAGCAGATCGACGAGGTGGTAAAATCCCTTAAAAAGAGCATCCTCATCCGGGGCAACCTGCCCCCGGGACCCGAGGTGAAGGGGCAGGACGCGGGGAGCCGTCCCTGACCCATGGGGGAGAATCGCTTTGGAGCCACCGGCAGGCATGCCGGTGGCTTTTTTATGCCAGAAAGGTCTCGGCAATGAAGTCGGCGACGCCCTGGGGATCGTCCGGATCCAGGGTGGGCAGGCCGTCTGCCTGGGGGGCATCGGTGATGCGGGCCACAAGCCTGGTGAGGCCTTTTAAGGGGGCTTTTCCCGTTTCCCGCCTGTGGACCTCGATTTTGGGGCGGGCCGAGCCCTTGTAGCCTTCGGTGATGATGAGGTCCAGGTCCGCCATCTGTCCTTCCAGCTCTTCCAGCCGCACGGGCGTGACCTTTTTCACCAGGGCGTAGGCTGTCTCCGAGGCCACCATCACGGCGTCGGCTCCGGCCTGCTGGTGTTTCCAGCTGTCTTTTCCTTCGTGGTCCATGGAAAACCCGTGGGCCGTGTGCTTGATGACGCCCACCCGAAAGCCTTTTTGCTGCAGCAGGGGGATGATGCGCGTGATGAGGGTGGTTTTTCCGGACCCCGATGTGCCCACGATGGAGAGGGTGACAGCCATGTTTTTGTCCTTGGTTTGGATGGTTGGCCGCTGCCGACGGGCAGGGACATCGCTACCCTAAAAGATGGCCTTCGGCCTTGTCAAGGCCAATGAGGCCCCGGGGCAGGGCCAACGCATTGACCAATTCCGTTGCCTCCGGCGTGTCGCTTTTTGAAAAAAGCTCCGCAAAAATAAGAGGGGCTATGGCCGGTTGCGACGCGTCCGAAAAAATCAAACCTGTTTGTCAAACTTTTCAAAAGTTTGGCCCCCGGCAGGGCCGCCGGAGGCTTCTGGACCCCGGGTTTTGGCCTCACCGACATCTTTTTTTGTGCATTGGGAAGGATCCTTTGAAAGCGCGGAGGCAATGGGGTATTCTGGCCCCCTTGAAGGCTTTGGATTCACGAGATGTAATGTCAGGAGCGCAACGCATGATAAAGAAAAACGTGGTACTTACCGGCATGCCCGCCGCGGGCAAGAGCACCGTGGGGGTGATTCTGGCCAAGCGCCTGGGCCTGAACTTCACCGACAGCGACGTCTACATCCAGACGTGCGAGGGGCGGCGTCTTTCGGAGATTATCCGGGAGGAGGGGCTGGACAGATTCAAGGAGATTGAAGAGGGGCGTCTGTGCGAGATGGCGGTCACCGGCACGGTCATCGCCACCGGGGGCAGTGTCATTTACGGGCAGAGGGCCATGGACCACCTGGCTACAGACGGGGTCATCGTCTACCTTCACACCCCCCTTTCCGTTCTCATGGAGCGGCTCAGCGACCTGGGCGCCCGGGGCGTGGTGATCCAGCCGGGGATGAGCGTGGAGAGCCTTTACCAGGAGCGCCATCCCCTGTACATGGGGCGCGCTCACATCGTGATTCCCACCGACGGCCTCACCCCGTCCGGGGTGGCAGACGCCATCCACGTGGCCTTGATCAAGAGGGGAGGCGAAGCCTGGCGGTAGATCCGCTTAGGCGTCCTCTTTGGGGGCGTCTTCATCGCTTTGGATCGGGGGCTCGGTTTCGGGCTCCTCATCCTCATCGGCAGCGCCCAGGGGCCGCCTCCCAAAGGCCATGGCTCCGAAGATGCTCAGCTCGTAGAGGAGGATCATGGGGGTGGCCAAAAGGATCTGGGTGACCACGTCCGGCGGGGTGAGGATGGCCCCGAAGACAAAGAAGAAGACCACGGCGTACTTGCGGTTTTTACGCAGGAAGGCAGGGGTCACCAGGCCCAGGGCGGCCAGGATGGTGATGAAGATGGGCAGCTCAAAGGCAAGGCCAAAGGCCATGAGCAGCTTGGATGCAAAGGAGAGGTACTCCTTCATGGTGGGCAGGGCCCGCAACGACTCCGAGGCAAAGCCCAGGAAGAACTTGAACCCGAAGGGGAAGACAAAGAAATAGCCGAACAGGGCGCCGCCGGTGAAGAAGACGACGGAGAGCAGGACGGCCGGTGCCATGACCCATTTTTCCCGCTTGTAGAGACCCGGTGCGATGAACATCCAGATCTCGAAGATGATCACCGGGCTGGCCAGAAGCAGTCCGGCCAGGAGGGAGACCTTGAGGTAGGTGAAAAAGGCCTCGGGCAGACCCGTGAAGATGATGGCGTCGCCCTTGGGAAGCACCTCGATGAGGGGGCGTGTGAGGAGGTCGAAGATCACCTCCTTGAAGCCGTAGGCGACGGCCGCTCCGATGGCGATGGCGATGAAGCAGCGGATGAGCCGGGTTCTCAGCTCGTCCAGGTGCTCGGTAAACGGGAGTTTGTCCTCTTCCTGCATGATCCGTGTCTCTTTATAGGTGATCTCGGGGGCAGGATGAACGTGAACCCTCGGTCTGTTTCGGCGTTTCCGTGTCGGGGGAGGCGTCGTCTTTGGCGGCCAGGGTCACTTTTTTCATTTCACCACCGGCCTTTTCGGTGGAAGGGGTCTCTAAGTCCACCGTAAAGGTCTCCTTGAGATCGCTTGTTGCCTTGCGAAATTCTCCAAAGGCTCTGCCGAGGGTCTTGGCCAGTTCCGGCAGCTTTTTCGGGCCGATGACAATGAGTGCCACGGCCATGATCAGGAGGATTTCGGGCATCC
This sequence comes from Desulfoluna sp. CYM3A, assembly GCF_056829965.1. Taxonomy (NCBI): domain Bacteria; kingdom Pseudomonadati; phylum Thermodesulfobacteriota; class Desulfobacteria; order Desulfobacterales; family Desulfolunaceae; genus Desulfoluna; species Desulfoluna sp. CYM3A. The sequence goes on along the minus strand of NZ_CP186556.1, from coordinate 5,287,442 downwards.
CCATTCCAAACATGGTGGTCATCTCCTTGAAAAAATTGAGAGTTGTCTCGGGTAAAACGCAAGGACGGTTGTACTTGTTTTGGGGGGCGGTGTCAAGGTGAAGGGCCGCGGCTACAGGGTGAACGCATTTAACAATTCCGCTGCCTCAGGCGGGTCGCTTTTTGAAAAAAACTCCGCAAAAACGTTTCCGCTGCGCTTGTCCGCAGCTGAGGGCATTTGAGTGATTTACGGGAAAGATTTGGGGTCCGATTGACAGGGGTCCGGGGAATGTACTACAAGGGATTGGCTGAAACATAAAGGGGTTGGGTTGGGTGCGCCGCTGTCGGGCGCCGTCTGAAACGGTTTTTGTGCTGTATGGAGGCGATCATGGCAATTCAATCGGTAAAACGGGCACTTGACATACTCTCCCTCTTTACTCCGTCCCAGCCTTCCCTGGGCATCACCGATATGGCCCGCCTTTTGGGCCTTGCCAAGCCCACCATCCACGGCCTGGGGACCCCAATCTTGCCGATGAGGGGTTCCTCAGCCAGAGCGATGAGACGAAAAAGTACGCCCTGGGCCTCAGGGTGTATGAACTGGGGACCTGCGTGGTCAGCCACCTCAGGGTCAACCAGATCGGCGGCCCTGCGGCACGGCGCCTGGCACGGCAGACCGCCCTGATGTCCCGCATTGCCATCTGGGATCGGGGCATGGCCCTGGTGACCTTGAACCAGCTGCCCAACGACCCCTCCCTTCCCTTTACCAACCTGGGCCCCAAGGTCCCGGCTTATTGCTCGGCCGTGGGAAAGGCCATGCTCTCCACCCTGCCTGTGGATGCCCTTGACGCCTATTTTGATCGCACCCGGATGACCCCTTTGACCCCCAAGACCCTCACCGACGAGGGGGCCCTGAGAAAGGAGCTTGCCACGGTTCGGAGCCGGGGCTACGCCCTGGAGTCCGAGGAGTACATCATGGGCCTGGCCTGCATCGGCGCTCCTCTTTTTGATCACACCGGTCGGGCCGTGGCCGCCATCAGCGTCTCCGGTTCCCCGGAGCTTCTGGAATCCAAGGAGGTGCCGGCCATTGCCACGGATGTGATGCGGACGGCCGGCGAGATCTCCTTTGCTTTGGGCTTTACCCCGGAATCGGTTCCCGATCAGTCGCCTTCGAATTCACACATGGCGTAGATGGGCGTGTCCCCGGTTTTGGCCCGGCCGCCCAGGTCGGGAAGCTCCACGATAAACCCGCACTCCACGATATCCCCGCCCAGGCTGTTCACCAGCTTGATGGCGGCTTCAATGGTGCCGCCGGTGGCGATGAGGTCATCGATGATCACCACCTTCTCGCCTTTTTCGATGGCGTCTTCGTGCATCTCCACTTCGGCCTCCCCATACTCCAGGGCATAGGACTCCTCAATGGTTTTCCAGGGCAGCTTGCCTTTTTTGCGCACCGGCACAAAGCCCACGCCGAGCTGGTAGGCCAGCACCGCTCCGAAGACAAAGCCCCGGGCGTCGATGCCCACAACCTTCTGGATGCCTTTGTCCTTGTAGCGTTCGTAAAAGAGGTCGCAGGCCTTGCGGTAGGCCTCGGGGTCCTGCATAAGGGTGGTGATATCCCGGAAAATAACGCCCTCGATGGGCCAGCCGGGGATGGAACGAATGGTCTCTTTGATGTTCATGCTCTTTCCTGACATGGGGTTATATCGATATTTACTGTTTTTTTATGGGGTGCCGATCCTGGGAATGGCTTTGGTGAGAAGCCCTTTGACCCGGTCGGTGTTCTTGTGGAAGACCTCGAGGATCTCCTCCCAGGAGACGGGGGCCTCGTCCTCTTTCCAGCAGTCGTAGTCGGTGCTCATGGCCACGGCAGCGTAAGGGATACCGGCTTCGTTGGCCAGGGCCGCTTCGGTGGCCACGCTCATGTTGATGACGTCGGCGCCCCAGGCGCGGAACATCCTGGACTCGGCGCGGGTGGAGAAGCGGGGGCCTTCGATGGTCACCACGGTCCCTTTTTCGTGGGTGTGGTTGCCGTGGGTCATGCTGGTTTCGTAGAGCACCTTGCGAAGATGGGCATCAAAGGGGGTGGCCATGCCGGTGTGGACGGCGCCTCCGGAAAAGTCTTCGTGGAAGGTGTTGCACCGCTTGCGGGTGAAGTCGATGAACTGGTCCAGGATCACAAAGTGGCCCCGGTCGATCTCTTCGCGCAGGCTGCCGCAGGCCGTGGTGGCCACGATGTGGGTGGCGCCCATCTCTTTCAAGGCGTGGATGTTGGCCCGGTAGTTCACCTGGCTGGGGCTGTACTGGTGCCGTCGGCCATGACGGGCCAGGAGCAGGACCCGGCACCCGTCGATGACGCCTCGGGTGATGGGGGACGAGGGCGCGCCGTAGGGGGTGGTGAGGGTGACCTCCTCGGCCTGTTGCAGGATGTTCGGATCGTCGAGTCCCGATCCGCCGATGATACCCACCTGAATCATGTGCATCTCCTTAGGGAATGTCTGTGGCCTCGTGTCGGTGCATGGGCGATGCGCTGAGAAATCATGACGCGCCAAGGCCGGCTCCCGAGGGGTTGTCAACCCGTTCGGTTTTCACTCAATCGTGCGGCCGAAAGGGCGGGGCCGGTGACGCTCCGGTGGCCCGGATTCCCTTGAAAACCGCCGGATACCGCTATACGAGGCCCTTGAATTATGGTAATAAGGCTTATACGTTAATACGTGATATGAGACAATATTTTTGTTCCAGCCCCTTTGCTCACCCCCGGACAGGGGGGAGCCCACGATAGATATGAGGTCCCTATGAAGGTAGACGGCAAAGAAATGCGCCCCATCTGGCTCAGCAGCGACAACCCTTTGGAAGTTCATGTGATTGATCAGCGGATGCTCCCCCACGAGCTGGTGATTGCTCCTTTAAAGGACGTGGACGACACCATCCATGCCATCCGGGAGATGTTTGTCCGGGGGGCTCCCCTCATCGGCGCCACCGGTGCCTGGGGTGTGTACCTCGCCTGCATCAACGCCCCGGGGGGAGAGGTCTCTGATGCCTGGGTGCAGGCCGAGGCCGACCGCCTCAAGGCCTCGCGCCCCACGGCGGTGAACCTGGCCTGGGCCGTGGATCGCATGACGGCGCGCATCGCTGCCGTGGAAGGCGAGGGCCAACGGGTGCGCACGGCCCGGGAAGAGGCTGCCGCCATCACCGACGAGGAGGCGGAGAACTGCCGCCTCATCGGAGAGCACGGCGTCTCCCTCATTGAGGCCATCAGCAAGAAAAAAAACGGGGAGACCGTCAACATCCTGACCCACTGCAACGCCGGGTGGCTGGCCTGTGTGGAGTACGGCACGGCAACCGCCCCCATCTACGAGGCATTCAACCGGGGGATCGATGTCCACGTCTGGGTGGACGAGACCCGGCCCCTGAACCAGGGAGCCCGGCTGACGGCCTGGGAGCTGGGCAAGCACGGGGTGAAGCATACCGTCATTGCCGACAATGCCGGCGGCCATCTCATGCAGCACGGCATGGTGGACCTGGTCATCACCGGCACCGACCGCACCACCTGGACCGGGGACGTGGCCAACAAAATCGGAACCTACCTAAAGGCCCTGGCCGCCAAAGACAACGACATCCCCTTCTGGGTGGCTCTTCCTTCCTCCACCTTTGACTGGGAGATGAACGACGGGGTTGGCGAGATTCCCATTGAGGTACGCAACCCCGATGAGATCCGCTACATCCAGGGAAAGGTGGACGGCAAGCTGGTACAGGTGCTGGTACCCCCCGCAGGGTCTGCCTGCGAAAACCACGCCTTTGACGTCACCCCGGCCCGCCTGGTGACGGGGTTCATCACCGAACGGGGCCTGTGCGAGGCCAGTGGGGAAGGGGTCCTGGGCCTTTTTCCCGAGAAGGGAAAGGAGGCGTCATGTCGCTAAGTGATCAGGAAAAACAGGTGATCTCAGCCATTCAGGGGGACATCCCCGTGTGCGAAAACCCCTACCGGGAGCTGGCCGCTGGGCTTAACATGAGTGAAGAGGCCTTCCTTGAGGTCCTGCAGGGGCTGAACGACAAGGGGCTCATCCGCCGTTTCGGGGCCACCCTGCGCCACCAGAAGTCGGGGTTCACCGCCAACGCCATGGTGGCCTGGCAGGTGGAGGAGGACCGGGTGGAAGAGGTGGGGTCCACCATGGCCACCTACAAAGAGGTGTCCCACTGCTACCGGCGAAACCCGGCCGAGGCGTGGCCCTACAACCTCTACACCATGATCCACGCCACCAGCAAAGAGGCCTGCCTCGACACGGCGCGCCGGATCTCGGAGCAGGCCGGGGTGGCTGTCTACCGGGTGCTCTTCAGCAAGCGGGAGCTCAAGAAGATCTCCATGACCTACTTTTCCCAGCCCGGGGCGTCGGCAGGAGCCTGATGCCTGGCTGACCCCGTAAGAATGGTCGTTTTGGCTTGTTTAAGGTGTTTGGACGTATTACCTTGTCACCTGGTCGAGCCGACCCCCTCCTTAAATGTTTTGTGAGCCCTTTGGATACCCAATCTCCTGACGGCGTTCCGGTGAGCCGGGGCGCCCCTGTGATGAGAAAAGGCTTGATGACCATGCATGTGGAACATGTCGCCCTTACCGATACGGGATGCAGGCGATCCCGGAATGAAGACGCCTTTTTCGGCTGCGATGCGCTGAAGCTCTATGTGGTCTCCGACGGCATGGGGGGGCACAGGGCCGGGGACGTGGCAAGCCGCCTGGTGGTGGAGGGCATGCAGGAATACATCCGGCGGGAGGCGCCCCGGAAAGGAGGGGCGCTGGCCCCTGCAGACTCCGGGCTCTCCTGTCAGGCCGCATGCCTCGTGGACGCCATCGGTTATGCCAACCGGAAGGTGTGGGACGAGGCCCGTCGCCGGAGCGAATGCGAGGGCATGGGGGCCACGGTATCGGCGGTGTGGATCTGCGGAGATACTTTTGTGGCGGCCAACGTGGGAGACAGCCCTGTCTACTGCGTCCACGGCCAGGCCATCGAGATGGTGTCCGTGCCCCACACCCTCCCCAAGGAGGGCGACCACGTGTTGACCCGCGCCGTGGGAGTGGACCGGGAGGTGCAGGCCGACGTGTGCGAGAGCCAGTGCTATGGCGGGGATCGCTTTGTCATCTGCTCCGACGGGTTGAGCAACCTGGTTTCCGAGGAGGAGATTCTGTTGACGGTGTGTCAGCAGTCCGCAGAAGAGGCCTCCCGGTCCCTGGTGGAGCTTGCCAAGGCCCGGGGCGGGGACGACAACATCACCGTGATGGTGGTGACGGTGGGTGCGAAAGGGGCCGTTTCAGGATGGCTGCGCCGGGTGTTCGGGCCCTTTTTGCCAGGTATGAAAACGAGCGCACGGCGCCATGGGGCATGATGAAAGGATAATTCGATGCCGGTAGTTCAGTTGCAGTACAAAGATCGGGTGATCAGTCGACACAGGGTGGAGCCGGGGGGAAGCCTGACCATCGGCCGGCACCCGGAAAGCGATGTGGTGATCGACAACGCCGCGGTGTCGGGAAAGCATGCCAAGATCGACGGCCTGGAAGGCGGCTATTTCATCACCGACCTCAAGAGCACCAACGGCACCTTTTTAAACAGCATCATGATCACGACCAGCCAGCTCCGGCACGGCGACAGCATCGTCATCGGGCGGCACCGGTTGATTTTCGGGTACGCCAAAGGAGAGGCCCGGCCGGAAAAGGAGCGGGCGCCCCTGGACAAGACCGTGGTGATGGACGCTGGCAGGCATCGCACCTCGGTTCCCTCGGCAGACGTCAACGCCTACCTCTCCGTTCTCAAGGGTGGAAGCGGCGAGATCCCCCTGACCAAAAAAGTGACCAAGGTGGGCAAGGACCCGGTGTGCGATATCGTGGTCTCGGGCTTTGGCGTGGGCAAGGTCTCCTTTACCATCAGCAAGATGCCCAAGGGGTTCCAGGTGAATTACATCAGCGGCTTCAAGCGTCCCAAAGTCAACGGCGAGCCCTTGAAGACCTCGTTGAAGCTCCGGGAGTTCGACACCGTGGACATTGGTGCCATGCGCATCCAGTTTGTCTACCGGGAGTCCCTTTTTATGTAGCGTTTGAAACCCTGTGGCGAATGCATTGGCGTCATGTGTGACATGTGGCAACCGATTTTGCAGGAGAGACCTGCATTTAAAATTCTTGTAACTATTCAGCTCCAAAAAACAGCCTCCGGCGGCAAGGTGTGCCACCTTGAAAGCAGGTAGCGGAAGTCATTTGCCCCTCGTTCCTCGGGGCAAATCACTTCCGCATTTAAAACGGCATTCATGCAACTATTTTTTTTATGACCTGTTTGTTAAACTTTTTAAAAGTTTAGCCCCCGGCAGGGCCGCCGGAGGCTTTTTTCAACAAAGAGTGAGGTGGACGTGGCCACACTGCTTGTCGTCGACAACTACGACTCCTTTACCTACAACCTGGTCCAGATGTTCAAGGGCATCCCCGGGCTCACCACCAAGGTGTTCCGAAGCGACGCCATCTCCCTGCGCCAGGCCGAAGTCCTTTCCCCCGATTACATTCTCATCAGCCCGGGGCCCAAATCACCGGCCCACGCCGGGATCTCCATTCCCATGATCCGTGCCTTTTACAGGCGGGTACCCATCCTGGGGGTCTGCCTCGGCATGCAGTCCATCAACGAGGCCTTCGGAGGGAAAACCGTCCGTGCCCCGGTGCCGGTCCACGGCAAGCAGAGCCCTGTGGCCCATACGGGCTCGGGGGTCTTCAAGGACGTGCCCTCCCCGGTGCGGGTGGCAAGGTACCACTCCCTCATGGTGGAGATGGCCGACGAGGCCCCCCTGGAGATCACGGCCCACTCCGAAGACGGGGTGATCATGGGCCTTGCCCACCGCGATCACCCCTTGTGGGGGGTGCAGTTTCACCCGGAGAGCTTCATGACCGATCACGGCCGGACCATGGTCGCCAACTTTCTCAATCTCGGCCCCTTGAAGGGGCATGCATAGCCGTTAAAATTCATGGCGCCGGTTTCAGCCCGGCGGAAGCAGGGAGGCCCACGGTGTTGGACAGGCTTTTCAATTCATGGCCCCACGGCCTGGTGATCACGCGCAGAGCGCTGACGTTGACAGAACCCTTTGAGATCCTTGCCTCCCGGTTTGCACGGGACGAGGGCACCGTGGTGCTGCTCAGCGGGGGAGAACTCGACTCCGCCCGATATCATATGCTGGCCACCATGCCCTTTCTGACCCTTTCCGGGTACGGTGAGGAGATGACCCTTGCCGTAAAAGGGCGCACCGAGCGCTTCACCGCCGACCCCTTTGACGCGGTGCGGGCCCTGTCCCGGCGGTTTCCCCTGGACGGAGAGAACGATTGGGGGCCGGTGGCCTCCGGTCTTTTCGGGTACCTTGCCTACGACCTCAAAGATGCCGTGGAAAAACTGCCCCGCACCACCCTGGACCGCCGAAGGCTGCCCCAGCTCTGGTTTGCCGCCCCACAGGCCCTGGTGGAAACTGCGTCACGGCGAGGTCTCTCTCTGGGTGACGGCGGCAAGCCGGGAAGAGGCGGGCCGCACCGAAGAGGCCTTCCTGGAGCGGCTCAAAGGCCCTGCCCCTGCCCCGGGGCGCTTCGGGGGTATCGGTGGGTTCACATCCAATTTCGACATGCCCGGCTACATGGCCGCCATCGAGCGGATCAAGGAGTACATCCGTGCCGGGGACATCTATCAGGTCAACATGTCCCAGCGGTTTGAAGGGGGCTTTACCGGAGATCCCTACGCCCTGTTCACGGAGCTCTTTGCCGCCAACCCCGCGCCCTTTTTCGCCTATGTCCAGGCAGGCTCCCACCAGATTGTCTCCACCTCCCCGGAGCGGTTCCTCAAGCTGGAGGGACAGGCCGTGGAGTCCCGGCCCATCAAGGGCACCCGTCCCCGGGGCAAGACCCCGGAGGAGGATGCGGCCCTTCAGCGGGAGCTGGAGACCAGCCCCAAGGATGACGCCGAACTCTCCATGATCGTGGATTTGATGCGCAACGACATCGGCAAGGTGTGCCGGGCGGGGAGTGTTTCCGTGGTCCGGCACAAGAAGGTGGAGGCCTACAAAAACGTCTTTCACCTTGTCTCCACTGTGGAGGGAGAGCTTGATCGCGGCGCCGATGCCGTGGATCTGCTCCGGGCCACCTTTCCCGGGGGGTCTATTACGGGCTGCCCCAAGATCCGCTCCATGGAGATAATCGACGAGCTGGAGAGCGATTGCCGCCATGTCTACACCGGGTCCATGGGGTACCTGAGCTTCCACGGCACCATGGACCTGTCCATCGCCATCCGCACCGCGACCCTCTGCGAAGGGCGGGTGAACTTTTCCGTGGGGGGCGGGGTGGTCTACGACTCCGACCCCGAGGCGGAGTTCCATGAGACCCTCCACAAAGGAGAGACCCTCATGAACGCCTTTACCGGGCATCGCAAGGGAAAGGCCCGGGAGACGATGGTGTGGCTGGACGGTCGCCTGACGTCGGCAACAGGGGCGGGGTTTCCCGTCATGAGCCGTGCCGTGCAGTACGGGGCCGGGGTGTTTGAGACCCTGCGTGTGGAAAAGGGCAGGGTTCCTTTTCTCAGCCACCACCTGTCACGCCTTCACAAAAGCTGGGCCGGGCTTTTCGGGGGAGACCTGCCCGAGTTGACCTGGGAGGCCATTATCCTGGAGGTTGTGGAGGCCAACGGACTTGCCGGAAAGACCGCGGCGGTCAAGATCATGCTGGGGCAGGGGGAGGATCAGAGCCAGGCCTTCGGCGGTCACGTGGCCGTCACGGCCCGTCCGTATACCCACCGCCTGGAGGTGGTGCAGAAGCCGGGGCTCAGCGTGGTCTCCTTTCCTTCGCATCGGATGACCTCCCTGGCCGATCACAAGAGCCTGAACTACCTTCTGAGTCTCAAGGCCCTGACCTATGCCGAGGGCATGGGGGCTGATGAAGCCCTGTTGATGAACGGAGACAACTCAGTGTCGGAGCTGGCCACGGCCAACCTGCTTGCCCTGTCCGGGAGCCGGGTGATCCTTCCTGCCTCGCCCCATGTGCTTCCCGGGGTGCCCAGCTCCAGGGATCCTGATCCCGCAGCAGCAGCAGCAGCAGAGACAGAGGAGCTGCTTGCGGTCGATCTGGTTGCCATGGACGGGGTGGTGGCCACCAACGCCCTCATGGGGGCGGTGCCGATTCTTGAGGTGGATGGGCAGGCTGTGAAAGGGGCGGTGACAGGGCTATGCGCGGATATGAATGCGGAGCTGGGGATTCGGTGAGGTGGCTGACCAAACAAAAAAGCAGGCCTTTCGGCCTGCTTGGTTTGCTTGGCGGGGTGCCTCGGGTAACCGGGCATGGTCCGGGCGGCTAATCGTCGATGCTGGCGGCCCGAAGCATCTTGCAGAGGAGGGCGGAGAGTCGGTTGACGTGCTTTTCGATCTCTTCACGGGTTCTGCCGGGGTAGTTCCTGAAGGTCATCAGGATGCCGTTGAGGGAGGCGTAGAAGGCGTGGGCGTGGATGCGGTCGGCACAGGCAATGCCGTTGCGCTGGAGCACCTTCTCAAATTTGTTCAGCATGGCGCGCTGGACGCCGTTGTATTTGCGGAGCAGGTCCGGGGTCATGGACCCCTTGATCATGAGGTAGCTCATCATCTGGAAGGTGGGCTCTCGGTCGATCAGGTACCTGATCAGCGATTCCGAGAACTCTTCCAGGGTGAGTTCCTCGTTTGATTCCAGCAGATTCCCGAGCCACTTTTCCATCTCCCGGAGGTCCTTGATGAAGGCCTCCACAAAGAGATCTTCCCTGCTGGGGAAATACCGGTACATCGATGCGGGGGAGACGCCGACAGCGGCTGCAATGTCCCTGACGCCGATCTCATCGAAGGGTTTCTTGCCGAAAAGTTCCAGGGTGGCTTCAATGAGAATCTCTCGTCGAGCCTCCCGCTCTCCTTCTTTCAGCTTGAGAAACTTTGATTTATTGTCCATCATGTCCAAGAATCCTGATTGTTGCGTTTAAACTTCCCTTACCCGCATGCAAGCGGTCACTTCCATCGTGCGCAAAAATATCCATAGAGGAAGGTACAGCTCCGAATTGTGACGGATTGATCCAGCTTGTGTGGAAGGGGCTTTGATAAAACCTCTAATGACAGATATCGCTGTTTGGAAGGATTCGAGCTGAGCTGAGCTGTGTAATGGCTTCCAGAAATGAAAACGATATACCGTAAAGTTAACACCAGTATACCAGACGGAATGTGACTTATCAAGGAGAATTGACAGGGTTGCCTTGCCATGGGACGCGGGCAAATGTATGATGCGTTTTTTGGCTGTTTCCCCTGCCCTGGGCTGGGGTTATGCTTCGAAGACAAGGCCGCGGACAGACGGTTGAACAACGGATACGATGGGCTCCTTTGCCGGAGCCATCGGTACGTCACGCACACACCGGCGAGATGCCGGAACCATAAAGCCCGAAAGGGCCCGGGAGAGACAAAAAAGTGAAAGAACTACAGGGGTTTCAGAGAAAATATTTGCGGGGCCTGGCCCACGGTATCAAGCCGGTGGTCTTTGTGGGACAAAAAGGGGTGACCGATGCTGTGATCCTCTCCATGGAAGAGGCCTTGAACGCCCATGAGCTGATCAAGGTCAAGTTCATCGATTTCAAGGAGAAGGAGTCCAAAGAGACACTCTCCGAAGAGCTGAAGGAGCGCACGGGCAGCTGCCTGGCCGGAATGATCGGTCACATGTCGATCTTTTACCGCCCCCACAAGGACCCGAAAAAGAGGCATATCGTGGTACCCAAAACACGGAAGGATATTCCGGCATAGCCGCATACCGGCGGATTTCCGACGAATCAGGCTTGATAATTGATCAAAAAAAGGCGAGGGCCCCGAAAAGGGCACCCGCCTTTTTTTATTTGGGCGGACGGAACGACTCAACGCCTGAAAAGCTGCCTCCGGCGGCAAGGTGTGCCACCTTGAAGGCAGGTTACGAACGATATTACGCTGCGTTGGTGCAGGCTTCGTCAAAGCGGGCCTTGAGGTAGGCCAGCTTGTCCGCGTCGAACTCGTCCATGTCAAAGCAGTAGCCGTCGCTTCCCTTGAGGCCGTCGGGGATGAGGTCCCCCTCTTCGTCCGGGTCGGTGATCATGTCCCCGTAAAAGCAGACGGAGAGCCAGCGCTCGGCCGGGTCGTCGTCAATGACATCCACCATGACGAAGAGGTCGCGGTCGGTCTGGGCCGCGTGGCGTGCCCTGAGGGAGTAGCTGACGCCGGGGCGGCTGTGGAAATCCAGGGTGACGCCCTCTTTGGTGTTCAGATAGTCTTTGAGGCTGAGGAAGGCTTCTTTCATGCGTGTATCCGTCTCGGTCCAGCTTTCGGCGAAGGCGTTTACGGCATCGAGAATGGTCGAATCGGTCATGGTCGGGCTCCTTGGTGATGGGGTCTGGGAAAAAGAAAGAGAGGAAGACGGCCCGGGCTGGCCGTGGGTCTCGCTGCTTTTTGCCCTGGCCCGTAAGTAATCGGCGCTGTGGGTGCAGGGCCGTGGGTTTTTATAAGGTACTTTGCATGTAAATGGGGAGTATAAAAGATGGCTCGCCGCGGTGTCAAGGCAGGTGTTTATTGGCCGTTGATGTCTCGGGATTTCCGGTGTATAGGGGTAACCGACATAAAAGAAACGGCAATACGGCAAGGATGTTCTACCGGGAGGGAAACCATGGGGTGCGGGGTGTTGGAAGAGGCCGGTTACACGGAGAACCTTTACCGGGGCGTTCTACGCGGCGACCTTCGCCCGGCACGAAATCTGGCACGGGCAGCGGGCGGATGTGGGGGCTCTGGTCCGCATGGCCGCAAAGGCTCCGGCCGTGGTGGAGGCGCTGAAGGCACGGCTTGCCGACGGCGATGTCTCTCCCCGTCCCTTTACTTCGGTGAAAACCCCGTCCGGCACAGGATGCCTCATCGACACCTTGGACCAGGTCCTCTGGGTGGCCTTGGTCCAGGCCATGGGCCCCCGGGTGGAAGCCCTTATGCCCCGGTGGAGCTACGGGAGCCGACTGCACCGGTCCGAGTGGATCCATCGCAGCGGGGGCATGGCCCGGTTCCGGAAGGGTGGGTAGTATCGACGCAGACGGCTCTTTTGTACCGCCACCCCACACGGGTCTGGCCGGCCTACCGCCGCCATATCCTCCAGGCGACTCGGGCCATGACCGGCCTCCAGAGCGAGCTGGATATCCCCGGCTTTTTCCGGGGGGACGAAGGGCGGATCCTGCTGGATGAATCAACCCCCTACCTTACCGGGGCCCCGGGCGAGGGACCGGTGAGGCGGCTTCACTGGGCCAGCTTTGCCCTGGACACCGGGGCTGCAGATCCTGTGGCCGCAGCGCTCAGAGGGTTTGCCTCGGTCTCTTCCCACATTGGGGAGGAGACGGTTGAGCTCCTGCAGCGCATGCTCTCCTTTGGGGGCCACGGGGTGCCGGAGGAGCTTTCTGTCTCCGGGTTTCTCCACAATGTCCGCATGCTCCCCGCGGACCGCAGCGCAGAGGCCGCTCTGGAGGCCGAGGGCATGAAGGGGGCTGTGGCCCACTTTCGCCATGACCTGGAGCACGTGATCATTGCGCGGGATGCCCGGCGCCTGACTCGGTGGATCGACCTTTATGAGAGCCTGCTGGCAAAAGAGGGGCTCGGGATCATCCGCCGCGATACCCTCTTGCCCCCCGGCCTGGGCGCCAAGGGGGCGGACTCCGACCACGGGGTGCGGCTGGACGCCATCAACCCCCTGCCTGAAGTGACCCGTCCCGTGGAGGCCATGGCCTCTATCCACACCACCGACTACACCCTCCTTGACCGCGCGGGGAAACGGGACTACATCGCCCGCCTTGAGACCTTGCTTCTCGACCCCTTTGCCGGGACAGGGCTCTCCGAGCGCCTGCGCATCGATTTTGCCTCGGCCCTTCTTTCGCGACGGGCTGCCCATGCCTCGGAGCCCGACCACTCGGTGGTCTGCTCCCTGGAGCGGGTCGGCGGCGAGGTCTCCGAGGCAGAGGCGGGGCATCGCCTTTACCGTCAGCGCGCGGCATCGGTTCGCCAGAGGCGGCGGAGCCTTCTGGTCCTGCTGGAGGCAGCAGAGCGCAATCCCCGGGTGCCGGCCCTTTGGAGCCGGGCCCTGGGCCATATGCGCCGAAGCGGATTCACCTCCCTGGCTCCCCTCCTGGATCGCCTTCCCCTGGACCGGGACCACGCCCCGTATCTCACCGCATTGGTCCTGGGGCGGATGGCCCGTGAAGTGGGGATCTGCATGGAGACGATTCTGGATGCCCGGCGCCTGGAGAGCTACAGGGCCGATGCCCGGGGCTTTTTGGAGGCCGTGGCCCGGGAAGGGCTCACCTTTGGGGCAGCGGGTCCTGCCTGGGTGGACTCGGCGCGAAAGGCGTTGGGGGAGGCCCTGTGCGCCGCAGGGGAACTCCTTGTGGAAGCTGGGCTGGCTCCGCTCCGGGCCAAAGGGCTGCCCGCAGACCCGGACCCTGAAGGTGTCGCCGCTTTTCGGCATTTCATGGCCAGGCATCGTTCCCGGGGGCCGGTGCCTTTCGGTTTGGGTCACAAGGTCCCCTCCCCTGCACCGGGGGAGGTCTCCCTGATGCAGTGGGTCGGGGGGCTGACCCCGGATTCGGCTGAGGGGTTCGACCCCCGGGCCTCGGAGTGGACCGCCCTGTTTGTGGTGCGGGAAGCGTGCCGTGGGCTTATGGCACAGGGGCCGCGCTTTCTCCGGCCTAACGAGGTCTTTGTTCCGCTGTCCTGGGCAGGGCACGGGAGCGAGGGAGCCTCCTGGGATGCCTGGCGCCACCAGGTGACCGAGGAGTTGCCCCGCGTCCTTCCCGACACCCAAGGCGAACCGTGGGGGCCGCCGGTGGAGGCCCTGGGAGACAAGGCCCGGGACTGGGAAGCCACACGGGGCCTGGCGCTTCTGCTTTTGGGCATCCTTCGGCGACGCTTTGACCTGCCGGTGGGGCTGGCCCATGCCTTCGGCCATCTGACGGATGAGCCCGTTCACGGCCTTGTGGAGTCCCTTTCCATCTCATCTGAAACAAGGCGGCTCCTGCTGGGGGTGCTGGAGCCCAGGCAGCTGGAGACCCTGATCCTAAGGCGGCAGGGGGCCGATCCCCAAGGGGACGACGCAAGGCTTGATCCGCCCGTGTGCGGAGCGCTGCCCGAGTTCATGGAATTGCTGGAACGTGCCATGCAGGCCCTGGAAGGCCATCAGGCCGGAGGCCGCACCCGCCACGCCCGGCAGCTGATACCCGTCTCCATGGTCCACCACGCCACCGCGGCCCGGGATTTTGCCCGGGGCGAGTATCGGCCCATGATGCGGGTGGGCTTTATCCAGACCACCACCGATGCCCGGGCTGCCTGGCGCAACGGTCCCCGCATGAGCCGGGCCGAGGGAGATCGCGCCTGGCACCAGATCCGGGAGGGGTTCCGGATTCTCACCCAGGCGGGGCCTGCGCCGTCATTTATCATCATGCCGGAGCTGGCCCTTCCCGTGCACCGGCTGGAGAGCCTCAAACGCCTCTCCGTCCGAAGCGGGGTGGCCGTGGTCACCGGCGTGGATTACCTGGTGGACCCCGCGGCCCGGCAGGTGCGCAACCGGGCCGTGGTTACGGTTCCCAGGCACTGGCTGAACCCCCGAAGGGCCGGGCGGTGCAGCACCTTCTGGTTCGGCAAGAGCTTTATGGCCCCTCCGGAGGCCAGCGGCATCCAAAAAAGCGGGAACACCTTTGTGCCCGATCCGGCGGTGTGGATCATCGATGCCGGTGCCTACGGGCGCATTGGGGTGTGCATCTGCTACGACTTTATGGACGTGGAACGCTACGCCATCTACCGGGGACGGATCCACCACCTCTTTGTTCTGGCCTACAACCGGGACATCGACTCCTTTTATCATCTGGCCGATGCCCTCTCCAAAACCCTCTTCTGCAACGTGGTGATCTGCAACACCGGTTTCTACGGCGGGAGCCTGGCGGTCTCCCCCTACTACGAACCCTGGCGGCGGACCCTTTATCGCCAGGAAGGCGCCAACCTCTTTTCCGTGCAGTCCGTGGGCCTGCCCGTGGCCGATCTGGCCCACGCCCAGGGCGGCGGGGTGGGAGACCCCCGGCTCTTCAAGAGCCTTCCGCCGGCCTATCAGGTCCCGGGCTCGGCAATGCACCGTCCCTTCGAGCCCTAAGCCGGCCCCGAAGTGGCCCTTGGGGTGTTTGTTGGGAGGTTTCAGAGAATTGACCAACGGCGAGGCCGTCGGGGCGCATGCTTTTTTATGCGTGGCGTGTTACAAAACAGGGGCGTCCCGGAAGGGTTTTGCGGCGTTTTTTAAGTGGCCCGCCGGAGGCTTTTATTGCAACGATGACCAAAGAGGGCTGCCTTGAGCTGAATGGTTACATGGATATGAAATGGAACAACGCGGATGACACCGGAACGTTTTGAAAAGTTAAAGGCCATCCTCACGAGCCGTCAGATGGATCTGACCGTGGTGATGGAGAATGTGCACAAACCCCATAACCTGGCGGCCGTGGCACGGAGCTGCGACGCGGTGGGGGTGTTCGAGACCCATGCCATCAGCGAGATGCAGGATGTGGTGCTGCGGCCCAGGGCGGCCAGCGGGAGCCGGAAGTGGGTGGGCGTCAGGCGCCACGGCAGCGTGGATGAGGCCTACGGCCATTTAAGGAGCAAGGGGTTTCGCATTCTCTGTGCCCATTTTGACGAGGAGGCCGTGGATTTTCGCTCCGTGGATTTTACCCAGCCCACGGCCCTTGTGGTGGGGGCGGAGCTGGAAGGCATCACCGACGAAGCCGTGGAAAAGGCCGACGGGTCCATCATCGTGCCCATGCTGGGCATGGTGCAGTCCCTCAATGTCTCCGTGGCAACGGCCCTGATTCTGTATGAAGCCCAGAGGCAGCGCCAGGAAAAAGGAATGTACGACGAGCGTTCCATGGACGACGAGACCTACCGGACCCTGTTGTTCGAGTGGGGCTACCCCCGGCTGGTTCCTTATTATAAAAAGCAGGGCAAACCCTACCCCGCCATGGACGATGAGGGGTACCTGGTCCTGGAAGAGCCCAGGGGAAAAGGACTGCCCCTTCCCTGAGGCTGGAGCTGCCATGGCCCATGAATCGATGTGTCGCCTGTTTGTGGGAATTCCCCTGACCACCGGGGTGCGCAGGCACCTGGTGGCTGCCCGGAAGGACCTGGTCAGTGCTGTTTCCGGAAATGCGGTGCGGTGGGTGGCTGAAGCCAACCTTCACCTGACCCTGAAATTTCTGGGGGAGCTGCCCCCGGGGCGCCTGGTAGAGCTCTCCCGGGGACTTGCCGACGCCCTGGCCGGTTGGCCGGCTCTGGCGGCCCGTGTGGACGGGGTGCTCCTGCTGCCCGGAACCCGTCGGCCCCGTGTGGTGGCCGCAGGGGTGGCGGGCGGAGAGCCTTTGCTGCAGCTGGCTGAATGCGTGGAGGAGTGGGCCCTCGGGGAGGGCGTGCCCCGGGAGAAACGAGGTTTTACGCCCCATGTGACCCTGGGCCGCGTGCGAAATCCGGGCGTCTCCTTGCCCGGGCTTGCCCGTGGGCGTATCATGCCCCTTGCGTGGGAGATGGACCGGGTCTGCCTGTATGAGAGCCGACTCACGCCCACAGGGGCCGTCTACCGCGTGCGCCACACCGTGATCCTGGAGATGCCCCGATAACAACGAGACCCTTGATGGAAAGGAGAGACCCATGACCTCAGAGGAAAAATCATGGCTGCTGGAGAGGCGGGCCCACCGCTGCGTAGAGAATCTTGTCAAGCACCGGTTTGACGCCCATTTTCTGGAGAGCGGGGCGGAGGTGACCCAACACGTGAAGCCCCTGCTGGAGGCTGCCGCCACCGTAGGGTTCGGCGGTTCGGATACTGTCCGGTCCCTGGGGCTGCACACCCTGGCTGCAGAGATGGGCAAGACCCTCTTTGATCACCACAGGCCCGACCTCTCCTATGACGAGACCCTGGCCATGCGAAAGGGCCAGCAGGGTTGTGACCTGTTTTTTACCAGTGCCAACGCCCTGAGCGAGACCGGGGAGATCATCAATGTGGACGGCATCGGCAACCGCACCAGCGCCATGGCCTTCGGCCCCTCCCGCGTGGTGGTGGTGGCCGGTACCAACAAGATTGCCTCGGATCTTCACGGGGCCCTGCGCCGCATCCGGGAGGTGGCTGGTCCCATGCGGGCCAAGAGCCTCGGGGTGGAAACCCCTTGCGCCGTCACCGGCGTCTGCTCCGACTGCAACGCCCCCATGCGCATCTGCAACATCACCACCATCCTTCACCGCAAACCCATGCTCACCGACGTCACCGTCCTCATTGTGGGCGAAGAGCTGGGGTATTAATAGGCCTCCGGCGGGTCGCTTTTTGAAAAAAGCTCCGCAAAAACTTCCCGGTAACATCATTTTTCGCACCGGTAACCACGGCTTGTCGTATCGCTCGTAAAAACCACCAGCATATGTTTCGGGCGAAGCCCGAGCCGAAGGCCGTTGCGATTTGGCCCGAGGAACGAGGGACAAAAACGCAACGGCAATCAGCTTTCGAGGTGGCTCACCTCGCCGCCGGAGGCATTCTTTTTTTCAGTAGCTTTGACCATAGAAGGCAGGTTTTTTTAAAGCTCGGGCGCGCCCTTGGGGACGAGGCAGACGAAGGTCAGGGGAGAGGTGCCGGTGTTTCGGATCTGGTGGGGTACGCCGCCGGGTACAAAGGCCACGGATCCTTTTTTTACGGGAGTCCAGGTGCCATTGGCCAGGACCTCCCCGCAGCCTTCGTGGAAGAAGATTTCGTGTTCCCAGTCGTGGGTATGGCTGGGGGTGTGGCCCTCCGGGGCCAGCTCAAACAGGCGCATGCAGAAGTTTTCGGCCCCTGTTTCCCGGCCGATGAGGATGCGGCCGGTGACCCCTTTGGCCGGGCCGTTGTCAAAGGTTTTTGCCTCTTTGTCCTGCGCGTTGAATACCTGGGTTTCCATTGGCGTCTCCATAAATAATGAGGGTGCGTTGCTTTGGGGGACCGGGCAGCCGGTACCGGAATGCTTTTTATATCACAGGTTGGGGGACACAGGGAAAGGGGCCTTGGGAGCATGGCAAGGTCGCGGAGGGCAAAAGGCGCAGGACCAAAACAAAAAAAGCCCCCGTATCCTTGCGGATCCGGGGGCTGTATCGTCATGTTGGAGCGGGAAACGAGATTTGAACTCGCGACGTCAACCTTGGCAAGGTTGCACTCTACCACTGAGTTATTCCCGCTCAGCACGGGAGACTTTATACCCCCATCCCTTCCGCGGAGTCAACCCCAAAATCCAAAAAAAATGGATTTGGCCTTCATTGGCCCAAAGGCGGGCTCTCTGGCGCCTCCGACCGAAGGACTATGGAGCAGGGGCGTCGCCCATCCGCTTTTTCCCTTCCCGGAGGGTGGGCGTCCCCGGAGAAGGGCGTTGCGGAACAGGTGTGTTCCCTGATGGGTGACGCAAGGCGTGTGGGTGCGGGGTACCAATCGCCGGAAGCCTCCGGCGTTAGGGGCCGAAAGGCCTTGAGGTCGTAAATTTCTTTGTGTGGTAACCGGGCGCAATCATGCAATTTTTAATTGGGAGGTCACTTTTTTGCGGAAAAAGCGCAGCTTTTGGTTGACACCATGGGCAAATTTCTTTAAACCTTCTCTCGTTTGGTGAGCCCAGGTAGCTCAGTCGGTAGAGCAGGGGACTGAAAATCCCCGTGTCGGTGGTTCGATTCCGCCCCTGGGCACCACCTGACAACCTTTTTAGGTTGCGGGGGTGTAGTTCAGTTTGGTTAGAACGCCAGCCTGTCACGCTGGAGGCCGCGAGTTCGAGTCTCGTCACTCCCGCCACAAACCTGAAAGAGAAAAGAAATCTTTGCGTCCCCATCGTCTAGCCTGGTCCAGGACACCGGCCTTTCACGCCGGCGACAGGGGTTCAAATCCCCTTGGGGACGCCACATTTCTCTTCTTTTTCGGTTTTTTTTTGCGTAAAAATCCTGAAAAAGGTTTCACTTCACCCATATGATGTGCCGGCTTCGCCCCATTTGGGCGGTGCCATCATGGCCGTCGTATTCATATATAGTATGCTCTGCTTTTGTATTGCATATCCGGTTTCACAGGCCGGGGTCCGCGTCTTCCAAACGCCATAACTCTCTCCTGAACCAAAGCACGCAAGGGTTTCGTCGCCCACGCGTGTGGCACTGTTTTGTCTGGGCGCGGGCCCGCCTGTGAATTCTCCGGAAACCTCTCTTATCCCCACACACGTTTTCCCCTTTAGATCCATCTCTCATCACGTCTGTGCGTAACGATTCCGTTGCCTCGAGCGGGGCTTTTTTTGATAAAATCTTCTACAAAAACGTTCCGTAACGACAAAACCGTCGGCTTGTCGATCTCTTACGGCCTGAACGAGGCCCTCGCACGATCTGTTTATCGAATTTTTCGAAAGCCAAGCCCCCGGCAGGGTTGCCGGAGGCTATTTTGAGCTGAGAGATTACGCCCTGGTTTGAAAAAATTCGGTCATGGCCCGGTACAGGTAAAAGGCGTCCTCGCACCCGGCGGTTTCCCGGATGGAGTGCATGGCCAGCATGGGCACCCCGACATCCAGGGTGGGAATGCCGGTGGCAGCGGCTGTCAGGGGGCCGATGGTGGTGCCGCAGGGCATGTCGTTTCGCATGGCAAAGGCCTGGACCGGGACCCCGGTGCGCCGGCAGATCTCTTTGAAGTACGCTGCGGTGGTGCTTGACGTGGCGTAGCGCTGGCTGGCGTTGTACTTGATCACCGGGCCCCGGTTGAGGCGGGGGCTGTGATCGGGGTCGTATTTTTGCGGGTGCGCCGGGTGGACGGCATGGGCGTTGTCCGAAGAGACCATCAGGGAGCGCGCCGATGCCATGGCCCGCTCTTCCGGGTCCGGGATCAGCCGTTCCAAGACCTGCACCAGAAAGTTTCCGCCCGCCCCGGCCGGGGTGTGGCTTCCCACCTCTTCATGATCATTGAACACCACCAGGCTGGGCGCTTCATCCGTGGCCCCCACCATGGCGTGGGCCAGGGTGAAGCAGGAGAGCAGGTTGTCGATGCGGGCTCCGGTGATGAACTCCCGGTCCCAACCCAGGAAAGCCGGGGGCTGGGCATCGTAGAGGGAGAGCTCGTATTCCAGAATGGAGCCGCTGTCCACGACGATCTCCATGGTGGCCAGCTCCTTTTGCAGCAGAGCGCGGAGATCTCTCGGGAGTTCACCCGGAAGGGCCGTGAGGGGAGGCAGCTCGGTTGGTCACCTGTCGTTGTTGGCGTTTCGGTCCAGGTGGATGGCCAGGTTGGGAATGACGGCCACCGGGCGTTTCAGGTGGATGTGTTGTTGCGCCACGGGGATTTTTGTCGCCGTCCCGGGTGGTGCTTACCCGCCCGGCCAGGGAGAGGTCCCGGTCGAACCAGGTGGTGAGCAGGGGGCTTCCGTACACCTCCACCCCCAGGCGGTTGCCGCCGTTGTTTTGCATGTCGGGAGAGGGCTTTACCTTCAGGCAGGGGCTGTCCGTATGGGCACCGGCCATGGAGATGCCTGTGTCGCAGAATGGGCTGCGGCCCGTGGTGAAGGCGATGAGGGAGGAGTCGTTCCGGGTGACCACGTAGCGCTTTCCGGGGCGCAGGTCCCATCGGTCTGTTTCGTGGAGCCGCTCAAAGCCGTTTTGTTCAAAGAGGCTCACCAGAAGGGCCACGGCATGGTAGGGAGTGGGAGACGCGCCGATAAAAGAGAGGAGTTCGTCGTTAAACTGAAGCTTGTTCATGTCGGGGTCCTTTTTTGCCCGTGGGCGAATGGTGGTTGATCCAAAAGTGTACCACCGCCTGGGCTGCGCTGTCGAGCCCCTCAGGCCACGGTGCGCTCCCGGACGGTTCGCTCGGCAGGGACCTCGATGCGCAGGCGCGTGCCCGCGCCCAGGGACGAGGTCAGCTTCATGGTGCCCTTGAGGAGGCTCACGCGCTCTTCCATGCTTCGGACACCCATGCGCTTTTCATTGACTGCTTCGGTGAGGCGTTCGTTGACCACAAATCCCCGGCCGTTGTCCTCCACGTTTAAGATAAGGTGGGGGTGGGAGGCGGTGAGACGGATGGTCACCCGGGTAGCGTCCGCATGCTTGCGCACGTTGGAGAGGGCTTCCTGCACCAGGCGGTAGAGGTTGATCTGGGTGTCGTAGGAGAGCTTGAGTTCCTGGACCCCTGCGGTGAACAGGTCGATGGGCAGGTTGAAGTGGGTGGTCTGCTCTTCGCAGTAGCGCCGGATGGCCGTGATGAGACCCAGCTGCTCCAGCTCCGGGGGTTGCAGGTTGTAGGCCAGGCCCCGGATGCTGTCGATGGAGCCCCGAAGCAGCCGAGACAGGGCCCGGGTTTTTTCCAGGAGGACGGGGTTGGTCTCGGAGAGTCCGTCCAGGAGGGTGTCCCAGCCGATTTTCAAGGTGGCCAGGTTCTGGGCCACGTTGTCGTGGAGGTCTCGCGCAATGCGCTGGCGCTCGTTTTCCTGGGCCTTGATCAGCTCCTGGGAGAGGGTTCGGATCTGGCGCTCCGCCGCCTTGAGGTCGGTGATGTTGGTGATCACCACAAAGCTGCCCCGGTTGGTGCCCTCCTTGTCCACAAGGGGCTCCGGCGAGATCTGGATGTGAAGGGTCTTTCCTGAGGCCGTGGTGAGCCGGGCCTCGTAGGAGGTGCGTTCCCCCCGGGCCTGGGTGGTGAGCTTCTCTTTGGAAAGGGAAGGGGGCTCCGGGGACATGACAAAGGAGCCCAGTTTGCCGGTGAGGGTCTCCCGGCTGTAGCCTGTCATGGCGCAGAGGCAGTCGTTGATGTAGGTGAAGCGCCCTTGGGTATCGAAAATGGCCAGGCCTTCGTTCATGTTCTCCACCAGGAGCCGGTAGTGGGTTTCGGCCTTGGCCAGGGCCGCTTCGGTGGCGATGCGTTCGTTGATCTCCCCTTTGAGGCGGATGTTGATGTGCTCCAGCTCCTCGGTGCGCTCCGTGACCCGCTCTTCCAGGCGCCTTCGTGATTCTTCCAGCAGCGCCTCCCCCTCTTTTCTCTGGGTGATGTCCCGGGCGATGATGAGGATCATCTCCCGGTTGTCCACGTGGAGCATGGAGGCATGGAGCTCCAGGTGGATGTCTCTGAAGCCCTTGAGGGAGACCTTTTCCAGTTCGCAGGGCCCGGAGCGGCCGCAGATGAGGGTTTCGCGAAGCATGCGCTCCACCTGGAAGAGGTTGTCGCCTTTAAGGACTTTGAATTCATGGGGCCGCTTGTGCTTGACACCCTTGGACGTCCTGCCCATGAGCTCCAGGGCGGCGCGGTTGACGCGGTTCACCTTGCCGGTGGGGTCGGTGAGGATGTAGGCGTCCGGGGCGTATTTGAAGGTGTTTTTGAACTCCCGCTCCGATCGGGAGAGTCGCCGCATGATCTTTTCCCGCTCGCGGATTTCCCGCCTGAGTTCCTCGTTGGACCGGGTGACCTCCTGGAAGAGGAGGTAGTCCCGGATAAAGGTGGTGGCCACGGTGCGCGAGATTACCCCACCCAGCAGGAAGAGGCCGATGAGGTGCATGTTTTCAAGGAGAAAGGGGCTCAGGGAGCCCTGGGTGACCCGGACCGAGGCCAACAGGCAGGTGAAGGTCCAGGCAAAGGAGAGGATCAAGGGCCCGGGGGGGAGGATCAGGGCGGTGCAGAGGCCGAAAATGGTCAGGTAAAACCGGGTGATCCCACCCACCGAGGCGTACTCCACACCCGCCACCACCGAGAGGGTTCCGCCCAGGCTGAAGACGGTCATTCCCAGCAAAAAGGGGGCGTGCCATCCTTTTTTACGGTGGTCGATGCGCCGATGGATCAGTAGCAGGGTCAGGGCGGTGGCGATGATCACCGCGCCCATGGACAGGAAGAGGCCGTGGTGGTCGGGGGGGCCGAGCCTGCGGGCCATGATGGCCCGGAACGACGAGAGGCCTGTGGTGGCCACGATGACCGCGGCAAACACGAGGTTGAGCCGCTTGGCGTTGGTGAGCCGTACGTGGGTGTTAAAGTCGGCCAGCATGGCCTCGGGAATCGGGGCCCAGTGGCGCTGAAGCCCTGCCAGGGTTGCGGAAAGGGGCTTCATGCCTTACTCCATGGGTTTGAAGAGGCGGGGCTGGCCGTAGATGCGGGACTTTTCCACATAGATCTCGGCCGAGGCGCGGATCACGTCCAGCACCTCCTCGGAGAGGGTTTTCTTGACGGTGCCCGGCATCCCCGCCACCAGGGAAAAGGGGGGGATCACCGCCTGCTCCAGGACAACGGAGCCGGCGATCAGGGCTTCACCGGAGCCTGTACCCACGCGGGCCCCGTTCATCACCACGGCGCCCATGCCGATGAGGCAGTGCGATTCAATGGTGCACCCGTGGAGAATGGCCCGGTGGCCCACGGTCACCCCTTCCCCCACGGCAAGGGGGCGGCCCGGGTCCACGTGGAGCATGCACAGGTCCTGGATGTTTGTGCGGGCGCCGATGGTGACGGTATCGCCGTCGCCCCGGATGACGGTGTTGAACCAGACCGAGACCTCTTCGGCGAGGGTGACGCGTCCGGCCACCACCGAACCTGCCAGGTGAACCGCGGAGGGGTGGCAGCAGGGGCTGTGCTCTTTCAGGCTGTAGAGGGGCATGGGGCTCTCCTTGCCGGAGGCGGCGGGTGATCCCGCCGGGTTTTGCGGGCCGCGGCCTCGGGTGTTGACGCCGGCCCGGGGTGATGAGAAGGTGAGCCGAAGCGGTAACATTGTGTGTCAATGGCGCGTGCTCGGGGAACAGGCAGGCATATCGTAACTGCCTGTTCGTTAAGGCATAAGTCATAATGCATTTTATCTTGTTTTACAACCGTATTGGAGGATTATGGGACGGTCTGCAGCCGGTGAGTCAAAAGAGGAAAAAAAGGCCTGGGTGGAACTGCCCGAGTTGTATTGCGGCGTGCTTGTGAAACGTTACAAGCGGTTTCTCGTGGATGTGCGCATGGAGGACGGCACCCTGGTAACGGCCCATTGCAACAACACAGGGTCCATGAAGGGGTGTTCGAAGCCCGGATCCCGGGTCTGGCTCAGCCACCACGACAATCCACGGAGGAAACATGCGTACTCCTGGGAGCTGGTGGAGGCCGGGGACTGCCTGGTGGGCATCAACACCCTGCTTCCCAACCTGCTGGTCGCCCGCGCCATTGAGGCCGGGGCCGTGCCGGCCCTGGCCGGCTACGACAGCCTGCGCAGGGAGGTGACCGTGGCCAAGGGGACGCGTCTCGACATGGTCCTCTACAAGGAGGGGCATCTCCCCTGCAACGTGGAGGTGAAAAACTGCACCCTGGTACGGGACGGGGTGGCCGCCTTTCCCGATGCGGTGACGGAGCGGGGCAAAAAACACCTGCTCACCCTGGCTGAGCTCAAGGCCAGGGGGGAGCGCAGCGTGATCTTTTTTTTCATTCAGCGGCCCGACGCCCGGAGCTTTACCCCGGCCGACGACATCGATCCCGCTTACGGCAGGGCCTTGCGGGAGGTGGCATCCAAAGGGGTGGAGATCGAGGCGTGGCGAGCCCGTGTGACGGAAGAGCGCGTCTCTTTGGAGTGCCGTCTTCCGGTGAGTCTTTAACCGCCGGGGGCTTTTTCCCTTGACAGGCCCCATGAGAAGCAAATACTTTGTACACAAACCATGTGAGGGCGCCTTCTGCTTTCGAAAAGTCGCGGTTGATTGTTTGATGTTCCTGTAACGGGTGGAATCAACCGGGTTTTTTGGGTGTGGTGCAGGGTGGGGCCTCTCCGGCCGGCCGCTGGCGCCTACAGTTGTATAACTCGAATAATGGACGGCCGCATCTGCACCGGGCACCGTACCGAGGTGGGGCCCGATGCTCCATGAACCGACAAGACCTGTTTGGCCCGAAGGGTGAGAAAATCGAAAAGAAAACCGTGAATTATATTGTGTGGTTTTTACGTGCCTCAGCTTTTCTCGATAACCACCTATCATAATGCTTTATTGCTTCGGCTCGGTCGTTTTTTATGAAATATCCGGGCTAAGAAGGGGGACCCATGAGAGATCCGATATATGAACCGATTCGCATCAACGGGCTGGAGCTGAAGAACCGCATCTGCCTTCCGGCCATGCACCTGGGCATGTGCGAGGATTTTCTGGTGAGCGATCGCCTGGTGGCATTTTATGCGGAACGGGCCAAGGGAGGGGCCGGTCTCATTGTGGTGGGAAACGCCACCGTGGACGAGCGATCCGGCAACTCCCTGTACATAGGTGCCCATTCGGATGCCCATCTTCCTGGCCTCACCCGGCTGGCCGCAGCCATCAACGGCAACGGGGCCTGCTCCGCCGTGCAGCTTAATCACGCCGGGCGGTACAGCCACTCCCTGCTCATGGGGGGCAAAAGCCCGGTGGCCCCGTCGGCCATTGCCTCCCGCATGACCGGCGAGGTGCCCGAAGCCCTGACCCCGGAGGGGATCCGTGCGGTGATTAACGCCTTTGCCGACGCAGCGGCCCGCGTGAAACAGGCGGGGTTCAATGCGGTGGAGGTCCTGGCCGGAACCGGGTACCTCATCAGCGAGTTCCTCTCGCCCCTGACCAACACCCGGGACGATGCTTACGGGGGTTCCCCGGAGAACCGCATGCGCCTGGGCCTGGAGATTGTTGCGGCCATCCGCGGGCGGGTGGGGACCAGTTTCCTGTGATGGTACGCCTGGACAACAACGACTTCATGGAAGGGGGCACCCCCCGGGAGGAGCTGGAGTCCTTTGCCGTGAAGCTGGTGGCGGCGGGGGCCGACGCCCTGTGCGTCAAGGGGGGCTGGCACGAGGCCAGGGTGCCCCAGCTTACCCCCAATGTGCCCCGGGGCATGTACGGCTACCTTGCCCGCAACGTGAAAGAGAAGGTGGGGGTGCCCGTCATCGCCAGCCACCGCATCAACGACCCGGCCGTTGCCCGGGAACTCATCGACGAGGGATGCTGCGACATGGTGGCCATGGGCCGGAGCCTCATTGCCGACCCGGACCTTCCAGAAAAGGCCCGCACCGGCCGGGAAGATGAGATCCTCCACTGCATTGCCTGCGCCCAGGGCTGCTTTGACAACCTGTTCAAGCTCAAGCACGTGGAGTGCCTCTGCAACCCCCGGGCAGGTCACGAGTGGGAAACCCCTCCCCTGAAGGCGGCCGATCCCCGGCACGTCATGGTGATCGGCGGGGGCGCCGCCGGGATGAGCGCAGCCCTTTCGGCACATGCAAAGGGCCACGTGGTGACCCTCTATGAAAAGGGGGCGCGCCTGGGCGGGCAGCTGCACCTGGCTGCGGCACCTCCGGGAAGGCGCGAGTTTCTGACCCTGGCCGAGGACCTGGCCAATCAGCTGGCGGCCACGGACATCCGCCTGATGCTGAATACCGCGGTGGACGAGGCCCTCATCGATGCGGAAAAACCGGACCATGTCATCCTGGCCACCGGGGCAGAGCCGTTGACACCGCCCATCCCCGGGGTGGGCAGTCCCCAGGTGGTGCAGGCCTGGGATGTCCTGGCCGGAAGGGCCCGTACCGGGAAACAGGTGGTGATTGTGGGCGGGGGGGCCGTGGGGGTGGAGACGGCCCTTTTCCTGGCGGAGAAGGGGACGCTTTCGGCCGAGGCCCTGAAGTGCCTGCTGGTTAACGGCGGGGAGTCTCTGGAGACCTTGAGGGACCTGGCCTCCCGAGGCTCCAAGAAGGTGGTGCTCATCGAGATGGAAGGCAGCGTGGGACGGGACATCGGAAAAAGCACGCGGTGGGGGATGCTCCAGGAGATGAGACGAAGCCGTGTTGCCGTCCGTACCGGCACCCGGGCCCTTGCCATCACCGATGAGGGGGTTCGTGTTCAGTGCGGGGAAGAGATTCGCGTCCTGGCTGCAGACACCGTGGTCCTGGCCTCGGGGGCCGTTCCGGTAAACCCCTTTGAATGGGTGGTGAAAGCAAAGGGAATCCCCTGTGACGTCGTGGGGGATGCCGGGGGCATCGCACTGGCCTTTGATGCCGTGCATCAGGGGTTTGCCGCCGGGCGGGCCGTGGACTGATGGGCCTGGGAAGGGGCACGGGGGCAGGCTGCGCGGTTATCTGCGGGCTGCTGCCGAGCTAATGGGCCCGACCCCAATTTCTTTGGTGTCGTGTCGGAGCCCATTGAATATCATCGTGGCGGCCGTTTGGTGTCGGTCCGGGGCGGGTGTCCCGGGCCGAGTGCTTGTGTGTGCAAAAGGGTCCCGCCCCTGAGACGGGCGGGCCAAGGCGCTTTAGGCGACCCTGTTGTATTTTCCCGAGCGGAAGAGTTCCAGCAGATGGATGTAATATTCCCTGGGGACACGGTGGTTGCGGAGCCGTTCGCAGAAAAGGTCCTCCATCTCCGATTTGGTGACCCGCAGGTCGTCGTCGGTATAGAGATCCAGGAGGGCTTCAAGCTCCTCTTTTTCCGGTACGCCGCGCATCAGGGTGTAAGGCGAAATGCCCAGGGCTTCCGCGATTTCAGCGATGCGATTGATGGAGACACCCACGTGGCCGTTTTCCAGCTTGGCCACATACGAGCGAGAGGTGCCGATCACCTCAGAAAAGTCCTTCTGGTCATGGCCTTCCAGTTTTCGCCAGAATTGCATGGCTTTGCCGATGGACTTTACAACCTGCTTACCTTTGCCTGAGTCATGTTCCATGGTGTTTTATCCCCCTTGGTGAGTAAAAAATCAAGAACGTCCGCCATAATTTTCCACTCGTATGAAAATCTGGGTAAAAAACGGATATAAAAAAATATTTTTCCCATTTCAATAGTGAAATTATTGTTTTTTCTTTGACCCGTGGTCAGCAATCGACCCTGCCTGCATATACTTACTGTCATCGTGCCCATTTAGGACGAGTTGCCGGAGGGGGATCGGAACGATGTTTTTTTTACCACCCGGGCAGTTTTCGAGTAAAAAAGGTCGGGCAGGGAGCATTTTGTGAGTGATGGTACCTCAGGGCTGTTGCTGGGTGCTTGAAAGGCGTGTTTTTATTCCCTCTCTGTGCCCTTTAGGGGGGCGTGGCGGGCTGTGGTTTGTCTCCAATCTATACCGGAATGGTGGGTAAGAGCCGGAAAGTTCCGGGAAAAAAGGTCTGAAAGGTAGACATTTCCCGTGCTGTTGCGGGGAGGGTCAGGGGCGCGGGGACCGGGAGGCGACCAGGAAGAGCAGGGCCGCGGCACCCAGGGAGATGCCGGCGCTCATGAGAAAGAGGCCGGCCCCGTATCGGTCGTAGAGCCAGCCGTTGACCAGAAAGCCTGCCATGAGCCCCAGACCGTAGGAGACGGCGTTGTTGGCCACCTGGGCCACGGTGCGGTTGCCGGGGGTGGAGAGGCGGTCCGTGTAGAGGATACAGGCAATGTGAAACAGGGCGTAGGTTGCGGCATGGAGGAGCTGGGACAGGAGAATGGCCGCCGGAGAGGTGAAGGCAAAGAGCACCACCCACCGGAGGGCCGCCAGGAGACAGGCAATCCAGAGGGCTCGGTGGATGGGAAGGTGATTGAAAATCCGGGACGAACCCGTCATGACGGCCAGCTCTGCAAGGGTGGCCAGGGCCCAGGCCAGGCCGATGAATCCCGGGCCGTACCCCGTCTGTTCCAGGTGAATGGAGAAGAATCCGTAATAGGTGCCGTGGCCGGCCAGCATGAGGAAGTTGGCCAGGAGGAACCCCAGGGTCCTGCGGTTGAAGAGGCTCCTTATCTCCGAGGCACCGGCG
The DNA here is from genome assembly GCF_056829965.1 of Desulfoluna sp. CYM3A. NCBI lineage: Bacteria > Pseudomonadati > Thermodesulfobacteriota > Desulfobacteria > Desulfobacterales > Desulfolunaceae > Desulfoluna > Desulfoluna sp. CYM3A. The sequence goes on along the minus strand of NZ_CP186556.1, from coordinate 5,258,713 downwards.
GGCCTCAGGGGGGAGAGGTCCCTGGGCACGGCTGGGGTGCAGAGGGCCAGCATCAGGGAGGCCAGGAGGATCAGGGGCGGCACAAGGCGGGTGGAGCCGATCTCCATGACCTTGCCCATGACCATGACCACCCCGATAAAGCTCAAAGACCCCCAGGCCCGGATGCGTCCGTAGGCGTTGGGGTCTGCGCCGGGGCGGTTCAGGGCCTCCATGGTGAAGGCTTCCAGAAAGGGGATGACCGGACCGAAGAAGAGGGCATAGACCACGGTGACGCCCAGCATGGGCAGAAAGGTGTCGGTGAAGAGGTAGCCCCCGAAGGCAAGGGCGCTGAGAAAGCTGGTGAGGATGAAAACGGGCCGCCTCAGGGCAAGGCGGTCGGCCAGGGCTCCCCAGAGGATGGAGAAGAGGACCATGACCACGGTGCGGGTGGAGTTGATGGCCCCGATTTCAAAGCCGGACAGGCCGATGTTGTGGCAGAAGAGGTTGAAGAAGGGCAGGAAGATGCCCATCATGCCGAAGTAGAGGAAATAGTGGGCCGACAGAACGACCGAAGGGGGGCGGGCTCCCGATGGGATTGTGCTTATGTTGCGAGGGGTTGGGCCCATCTTTCCTTTACATCAATCCTGGGAACGTGGTATTTATTGATAACCCGGCGATTTAATCCAACCCAAAGGTTTTGTTTTGGTTCCATGAGCACCGCAGGGCGAAGTGCGTCCTGTCGTCTCCTCAATGGTTGCCGGATTGATTGCAAGCGGTACCCGTGGCGAGCTGGCTTGAAACCCTGGGGCTGAAGCCCTTTCAGGCGGTCGCTTTCTACGCTGCCGTGTCCCGGCGTTTCCGCCGGCAACTCCCTTAAAACCGGATCACGCGTTTTTTATCTTCATTCTCTTCTTCCTTGTCGAGCGTTATAGCACACCCACCTGACAATGCACACCACACGCCATGTAAAATCCTCCCCCGTAACGGTTTGATTTCCCGGGGTGGGTCACACAACCCGCAGGGTGCTTTTCCCCTGTTCTTGATTTTGGAGGCGACCATGTCCACGGTTCCAGCGGGACCCTGGCACCTGAAGAGATCCCGGAAGAGCTCTCGATTCTCCCCGTCTATGATGTGTCCCTTTTTCCCAAGATGGTGCTGCCGCTTCAGGCCACGGAAGGGGCTGCTTCGGATCTGGTGGAAGACGCCATGCAGGGAAGCCGGATCATCGGGCTGCTCTTGTCCAAGAAAAAGAGCCCCGAAGGCCGCCACATCCCCTCGGAACTCCACCAGGTGGGAACGGTGGCCATGATCCTTAAGATGGCCAAAGAGGACGACGGCAAGATCCAGATGATGGTCCAGGGAATGGGGCGGTTCGGGACCCGTGACTACGTTCAGGAGCGGCCCTTTCTCCGCGCCGGTGTGGAGTTGATCCACGACATGCGCATGGACGAGAAAGAGGCCGGAGCCATGGCGGCCAACCTGCTGACCCAGTACCAGAAGGTGGTTAAGCTCACCCCGGCCCTGCCCCAGGAGCTGGGGGAGATGGCCCGTTCCATTCCCGACCCCGGCACCTTGGCGGACATGATCACCTCCACCATCAACGTCGGGCTTGAGGAGAAGCAGGCGGTGCTGGAGCTTTCCCGGGTCCGGGATCGCTTGAAAAAAGTGACGGAGCTGGTGAACTACCAGCTGGAGATCCTGGAGATCGGTACCCGAATCCAGACCCAGGTCAAGGAGGACATGAGCAACAAGCAGAAGGAGTTCTACCTGCGCCAGCAGATCAAGGCCATGCAGGAGGAGCTGGGGGAAGAGGGGGAAAACGCGGCCGAGGTGTCCGAATACCGGGCCCGCATCGATGCGGCCAACATGCCCGAGGAGGCGAAAAAGGAGGCGGAGCGAGAGCTCTCTCGCCTGGCGCGTATGCACCCCTCATCGTCGGAGTACACCGTGGCCATCACTTACCTGGAGTGGGCCACCTCCGCCCCGCGGTGGCAGGCAAGGACAACTCGTGGACAACCTGGACATCGTGCGGGCGAAAAAGGTGCTGGACGACTACACTATTTCGGGCTCAGCAAGCCCAAGAAGCGCATCATAGAGTATCTGGCCGTCCGTAAGCTCACCCAGGCCTCCAAGGGGCCTATTCTCTGCCTTGCCGGGCCTCCGGGCACGGGAAAGACCTCCCTGGGGCGCTCCGTGGCCCGGGCCATGGGCCGGGAGTTCATCCGCATCGCCGTGGGCGGGGTCCGGGACGAGGCCGAGATCCGGGGGCACCGGCGGACTTACGTGGGGGCGCTGCCCGGGCGGATCATCCAGGGGCTCCGGCGCGTGGGGTCCCGCAACCCCGTGGTGGTTCTGGATGAGGTGGACAAGATCGGCAACAGCTTCCAGGGAGACCCCTCATCGGCCCTTCTGGAGGTGCTGGATCCCGAACAGAATCACACCTTCACCGATCACTACCTCGACGTACCCTTTGACCTCTCCCACGTGATGTTCATCACCACGGCCAACGTGCTCCATACCATTCCCCCTGCCCTTCTTGACCGCATGGAGGTTCTGGAGCTGCCCGGCTATACCGACGACGAGAAGGTGAAGATCGCCAACCGCTACCTGATCCCCAAGCAGCGGCGGGCCCACGGCCTCTCCGCCGGGAACTTTTCCATGACCAAAGGGGCCGTGAAAAAGATCATCTCCGGGTACACCCGGGAGGCTGGCCTTCGGAACCTGGAGCGGGAAGTGGCCGGGGTGTGCCGGGGGGCTGCCACCCTCATCGCCCAGGAGGAGGCCGAGAAGGTGGCCGTCAACGTGGTCACCGTGCCCAAGTTTCTGGGTCCGGAAAAGTTCAGCCACGACGTCAACGATCGCATCAGCGTGCCCGGCGTGGTCATGGGCCTGGCCTGGACCCCTGCAGGCGGCGAGATCCTCTACATTGAGGTGACGGCCATGAAGGGAAACAAGGGCCTCAACCTCACCGGCCAGATGGGTAGCGTCATGAAAGAGTCGGTGAGCACCGCCCTCTCCTTTGTGCGGAGCAACAGCAGGGGCCTGGGCATCGACGACGAGATCTTCAAGGGCATCGACCTGCATGTCCATGTGCCCGCAGGGGCCATTCCCAAGGACGGCCCCTCGGCCGGGGTGGCTATGATGACGGCCCTGGTCTCCCTTCTCATCAACCGGGTGGTGAGAAAGAACCTGGCCATGACCGGGGAGATCACCCTAAGGGGCAAGGTGCTGCCCGTGGGCGGGGTCAAGGAGAAGGTGCTGGCCGCCCATCGCGTGGGGGTCAAGACCGTGATCCTGCCGCGCCAGAACGAAAAGGACCTGGCCGAGCTGCCCAAAAAGGTGGTGAAGGCCCTGACCATCCACCTGGTCTCCGACATGGTGGAGGTGCTGGAACTCTCCATCGACCGCCGCACCGCAGGGGAGCGGCGGGCCGCCCAGAAACGGGTCTCCCAGGACCGGCGCTATGCCGAAGGAGACCGCCGCCGACCGGCCATGGCAACGCCCATGCGCGGGAAAAAGAGCTGAAGCCCAGGGGCGGGCATGCACCTTCGCCTTCGTTAACCGACCCGCCGGAGTCAGCCTGGCTATAGCGGATACTCAACGGGTTACGAGAGCGAGTCCTGGCCCTTAAAGGCTTGTGGGACAGCTCGGACAAACCATCAGCTTATGAATCGGGCGAAGCCCGAGCCGAAGGCGCTTGCGTATTTTCCTGAGGAACGAAGGAAAATGCGCAAGCGCAATGAGCTTTCGAGGTGGCTCCACCTCGCCGCCGGAGGCTCTTTTTTGTTTTTTTTGACTCCTCATTGACCATAGAAGGCAATCTGAATAGTAACAGAACGTCACCAATTGCCATGATTTCCGCACTCTGGTACATAAGTGTGGATGAAAATCGTCTACACCGCGGGCGGCTGTTGCGCTCAATCCCCGGCCCGCCGCCTCATCCTATCCTTTATGTCCATGATCGCCATCGGCGCGTTGCTGCTGATGCTCCCCGCCTCGTCCCGCACGGGGTCCCTCTCCTTTGTGGATGCCCTTTTTACCGCCACCTCAGCCGGGTGTGTCACCGGCCTTTCGGTGCTGGATGTGGCCTCAACCCTGACCCTCTTCGGCCAGGGGGTGCTCCTTGCCCTGATCCAGCTGGGTGGCCTGGGCATCATGACCATCTCCACCCTGTTGATCCTGGGCGCCCGGGGACGGGTGGGCTTTGCCGGAAACCTCATTATTCAGGACAGCTTCACCACAGCGGAAAAAAGAGCCCTGCCGATATCCTGCGGGCCGTGATCCGGGTGACCGTCATCATTGAGCTTCTGGCGCTCTTTCTATCCGGTTTTACCCGGTCTCCCCCACCGCAGCCCGTGCCTTGTGGCTCTCGGTGTTCCACAGCGTCAGCGCCTTTTGCAACGCCGGGTTTGCCCTCTATCCGGACAGCCTCACCCGGTTTCGGGGAGATCTCCTTGTCAACGGCACCATTTCCTTTCTGATCATCGCAGGGGGCCTGGGCTTTCTGGCCGTTTCAGAGCTCCAGGGGCGTCTGCGCCCCGGGCGCTGGCGCTGGGAGCGGCTCAGCCTCCATACCCGCCTGGTGGTCACGGCCTCGGCCATCCTCCTCCTTGCAGGAACCCTGGTCACCCTGCTCCTGGAGTGGCGCAACACCCTGGCCCCGTTGCCCATGCATGAAAAATTCCTGGCCGCCTTTTTTCAGTCCGTGACCCTTCGTACCGCAGGCTTCAACACCCTTGATTTCGGATCCATGGCCAACGGCACCCTCTTTTTGTCGCTGATCTTCATGTTCATCGGCGCTTCGCCGGGCTCCTGCGGCGGCGGGGTCAAGACCACCACCGCAGCCACCCTCTTTCTCATGGGCCGGAGCCGCCTCAAAGGGGCGGCCCACGTCTCTGCCTTTTCCCGGACCATTCCCGCCAAAAGTGTGGAGAAAGCCACCCACCTCATGATGATGTCCGTTGCCGTGGTGATCCTCGGTACCCTGGTGCTCCTCTCCAGCGAGATGGGGAGCCTTGCCCACACCCAGAGCCGCGGCCGCTTTCTTGAACTCCTCTTTGAGAGCGTCAGCGCCTTCGGCACCGTGGGGCTCTCCATGGGCGTCACCCCCACCCTCTCCACCCCGGGCCGCCTCTGCGTCACCCTCCTTATGTTTGTCGGCCGCCTCGGCCCCATGGCCATTGCCGTGGCCGTCAGCCGCGACATCGCTCCCCCCCACCGCTGGGCCGAAGAAGACATCATGATCGGGTAAGGGGAAGTCATGAAGGAAATCGATGGTCGAAGTGGCCGGAAAAATCATGCCTCCGGCGGCGAGGTGGAGCCACCTCGAAAGCGGATTGCGCGTGCGCATTTTCCTTCGTTCCTCAGAAAAATGTGCACGCGCCTTCGGCTCGGGCTTCGCCCGATACATAAGTTGGTGGTTTATGCAAATTATCCCACAAGCCTTGGAGGGCCAGGATGCGTTACCGTAATCCGTCGATGATCAGCTTTAGCAGGCCAGCCTCCGGCCGATAGGGAGGCATCCCCTGGACCCCAGGGGCGGGACGCCGGGTGTCCCCTCTTGATGCATTTGGCTCGTGTAAAGCAATACGCAAAATCCATCAGCGTTTATGGTGGGCATAGCTCGCAGGGAACGCTTCTGGGCTTTTTTTGAAAAATAAAAAGGGCTTAACGATGATTTACATGGTTGGGTTTTAACTATGAACACCCCACTCCACTGACTACGGGCGAAGCCCGTCAGCAAATGTGACGTCCCTGAGGAACGAAGGGACGGAGCATTTGCGAACCTGGGTGCAGGGGATGTATCCCCTGCCCGCCGGAGGCATGCTTTTTTAGCTTTTCCCCTGCACCATCTGGACGGCCATGCGGTGGGTGGGGAGGTCCCAGGCCATGGAAGCGGCGGTTTCCAGGCAGTGTTGTTCCAGGGCCATGGCGATGAGGGGGTGGTCTTCGGCGCAGGAGCCGGGGAAGTCGGCGAGGATGGAGAGCTCCAGGAAGGAGGGGAGGGTGCGTCGGTATTGCACGGAAAGGTCCTCCGGGATCCAGCGGGTTTCGGCGAAGCGTGTGGTGAGGCTTTTTTCAAGGGTAGAAGGGATGGTGGTGGCGGCTTCGGTTCGGTGGCGCGGATCCAGTCGGAATCGGGCCTCCAGGCGGAACCCCTGGGAGAGGTTGGTGGGGGCCAGGGACAGGAGCTCCGCCGGGGTGATCCGGCGTATGGCTCCGCCCAAAAGGCGCAGGCTCACCACATCGGGGCTCTGCACCGTCACCTTGGCGTGGGTGGTGTCGGAGAGGAGCACCCAGTCTCCGCTCAGGGTGGGGAACCAGGGCTCGTCCGGGTGCCAGGGGCGGGAGCGCAGGTCAAAGAGGTCTTTCAGGGGCAGGCGCAGTCGGCCGCCCTGGAGGGCCTGGTTTTCCAGTTCCGAGTAGAGGTTGATGCTGGTGACTTTGTACGGGACCCCCTGGTAGATGAGGCGCTCTCCCTCGCGCACCGCCCCTAAGTTAAGGAGCATGCGGACCTGGCCCCAGACCTTGGGAATGGCCTCCTTGGAGGTCCAGACCAGTCCGAACACAAGGATCAGCAGGATGGAGAGCAGGACCCAGTCGCTCACCAGGTAGAGGGAGCCCATGGTGAAGAGGAGGGCAACGGTGACAGTGACGATCATGTAGCTTAAGTCGAAGATACGGGCGTAGACGGTCTGGGCCTTGCCGTAGAGGCGGCTGTGCTTTTCGATGACGGACCTGAACTTGCCCATGGCAAAGAGGGTGCCGAAGAGGACGGCCAGGGCCATGAGGAGGTTGCGGCCCCGGCTTTTGAAGAAGAGGCGGGTGACGTCCTGGAATGATCCCGACAGGGTTCGTTTGGTGGCCTCCTTCTCCTCCAGCTTCAGCTCTGCCAGGCCCTTTAAGGAGATCAGCTCCTGTTCGCGGTGTCGCCACTTGGAGGCCAGGGTGTCCAGCTCCAGGGCCAGGGCCGGGGAGAGGTCGGGTTTGGCCTGCAGGTCGGTGATATTCTTCATGGCTGTGGCAATGCGGGAGAGCTCCTCGTCATAGCCCTCCAGGGTGCTGCGTAGCCCCTGGATTTCCCGGGGACGGGACGTCATGTGCTTGATTTCCATGATCAGAGGGGCTAAAAGCTCTTTGAGTTCCGTGTTCCACTCAAAGGAACTGGCCCCGCCTGCCTGGGCCGTGGCTGATTTTTCCACGCCGGTGGCCAGCTGTTCAAATCCCTCTTCCAGGGCGGTGAGTCGGGTGCTGAGACGGGTGATACGTGTTCGGTAGCGCTCCTCCTTGCCCAGGGCCTCCGGGCTGGAAAGGGCGCTTTGGGCCTCTGCCACCTCCCGTTTGACCTGGTCCATGGTGGTGAGGAGCCGCGTGAGCTGATCGACTTTTCGGTCGGGGCTCTCTGCGGGTGCCGACACCGGAACGTCGGCCCGCACAGGGGGGGCTGAAAAGAGGCAGAACCCTGCCAGGAGAAGGGCAAGGGCTGATACGACGAGACGTGGAACGGCGCGTGTCATGGGGACTCCCTGGGAAAGAGGATGAAAGAAGAATCAGGGGCGGACTGGGGACGCCCGGGCATCCATGTACCCGAAACCATGTATGCCATTGTACCCCTCAAAGTCAAGAAACGCTATTCCTGAGATACCTCATTGAAATCGTGAAAAAAACACGGGTTGACAATTGGGGCTTCCGCTGTTTTTTTCTTTACAATTGCTTTACAATAATAAAATATATTTTGGATTGTAAAAAGTTAGATTGTCAGACTGCAGCCGCCCCGGGCGGGCAAAGGCTGCGTTTACAGTTCCGACGGCAAGGCAAGGCCAGGAAGGATCGCAGTATCGGCTTTTTACATGTTTTTCAACCGCGACAAAGGGGCCCTGTCGGTCCCTAATATACAAGGAGAAAAAGAGAGACCATGTCTGACTTTGATCGCGCACTCAAAATCGGTCGTCCCCCCACAGTAGAAAAACTTTTTCCCAACTCCAAGGCTCTGCTCGTGAGTGGTCGGTACATCGACCGCGCCATGCGAAAGAAGGGCGGGGCCATGACCATTGCGGCCAACGGGCGCAGCCACCTTGTGATTCGCGGCGTTCTGGCCGCGGCCCAGCGTGCCGATGCCGCCATCATCATCGAGATTGCCAAGTCCGAAGGCGGGGCCAACGCCTATTGCCCCACCAGCCTCTGGAACATGGCACGCCAGGTGGATGCGGTGATGAACGAGCTGGGGGTCACCGTGCCCGTGGCCATCCACACCGACCACTACGCCATCAAGACCCAGGCCGACCTCGAGGCGGGCAAGGTGGAGATCCCCTCCATCTTTGACGCCGGGGTCACCTCCATCGCCATCGACGCGTCCCATCAGCCCGATGACGAGAACCTGTTGGCCAACATCGCCATCAACCCCTACATCCCCGAGTGGGCCGGTCTGGAGACCGAGGTGGGTGAGATCAAAGGCACCGAGGGACTCTCCTCACCGGAGGAGGCCCTGTTCCTCATCCAGGGGCTCAACGCCCATGACATCCATGCGGACTGGATCGCCCTGAACAACGGCACCACCCACGGCATTGAGGCCAGCGGCTCCGGCATCAACGTGGAGCTGACCGAAGAGATCCACAAGGCCCTGGAGCCCTACAAGGTCTCCGGTGCCCAGCACGGCACCAGCGGCAACGACTCCGACCGCCTGCGCGCCATCGCCGAAAAGACCGCCACCACCAAGGCCAACGTGGCCACGGCCCTTCAGCTCCTCTCCTGGGGCATGGAGGTCAACGAGTTCGGCAACGCGGTGATGGATGAAAACGGGGACCTCATCAAGATCAAGGGCGAAGGCCTTGGCGAAGAGCTCTGGGCGGAGATGAAGGCCTATGCCGATGAAAAGGGCATCAAGGGCAGCAACTTCAAGAAGCTGAACCTCCCCTTTGAGAACAAGATCCTCGGCCAGGCCCGTGAGATCCGTGAGCGCATGACCAAGCGTGTGGAAGAGTTCACCTACACCCTGCTCACCGAGGTTTTCAACGCCGGCGGTACCGGTTCCCTGTGTGTCCAGGACATCCTGGAGACAGGTTCTTACAACCCCGGCCCCAAGGCCGAGGTGGTGGAGGACAAGGCAGAGTGGACCGAAGAGAAGATCCGCGCCAAGGCCGCACTGATCTGCTCGGACAAAGGACCCGAAGGTGACTTTGACGAGTAGCAGGCGGCAACGGATCCCATGATCCGAACCCTGGGGACGCGTTGGTCTGCGGTTTGTTCCGCGGCCTTCGGTTTTGTCCCTTCAGTCTGCTGAAAGCGTTTCAGGCGGCCCGATGTGTGATCGGGCCGCCTTTTTCTTTGTTTTTGGGAGGGCCCATGGCACCTGATGCAATGCACTCCGCGTGCAGCAATCCAAAAGATTCCGTGACCACGTCTCGACAGAAGACCCATTGCCCCTTTTGCGGGGGGCTCCTCTCCAGGCGTTTTGTGGAGGGGCGGGATCGCCTCTACTGCGAGGCCTGCGCCACCCCCTTGTATGAAAATCCGGTTCCGGCCTCCTGTGTGGTGGTGGTGGACGACAAGGAGCGGCTTCTCCTCATCAAGCGCAACGTGCCTCCCAAGGTGGGGATGTGGTGCCTTCCCGGAGGGTTCATGGAGCTGGGGGAGTCCCCGGAAGAAGCTGCCGTGCGGGAGCTCCGTGAGGAGGCCGGCATCGACGGCCGCATCCAGAGCCTGCTGGGGGTGACCACCAACCCCAACCCAGATTACGGCACCGTCCTGCTCATGGGGTACCTGATTCGGTCCTGGACCGGTGTGCCCGTTGCCGGGGATGACGCGGACGACGCCTGCTTCTTTCCCCTGGACGACCTGCCGGAGGTCGCCTTCCGCAGCCATCGGCATTTTATCCGGAACTATCTTCTGACCCGCAACTGACGGGCTCCACGGCTTCCCTGTTAATTTTGTTTGTTTTTTTCCTTAATGTCTGGGCAATTTTTGCCGATGCCAAGACTAAGGAGAAAGATGTCATGCATGTACCGTCATACCAGATAAACAATGTTTTAAAGACTTACAGCAAGCAGGTGAGCCAGAATAAGGCATTGAATCGTCAGAAAGATCTCGGTCTTGACAATGCACCGACCCATGATAAGATTACCTTATCGGCGGAAGGGAAGCGGAAGGCCGTTATCGACAAAGTGGCTTCTGACATCATCAATCGCCTGACCACCACCGGCGCATCCGGTGACAAGGACGTGGAGGCGGCCGCCCAGGTCTGGAAAGAGAAGGGCGGGGAGTCCGAGCTCGAACGCAAGAAAAACGGGCGGTTTGTGTACAACTACATCGGTGAAAACGATGAAAAGACCACCAGCACACTCACCGTCGGCAACAACGGTCCCCAGGGACAGAGGATCCGCTCCCTGATGGACCATTACAGACGCGAGGACGGAAACCCCGACCCGGAGGAGAGACATGAAAATCTCTGAATCAAATGCCAATTACGGCAGGCAGCTCTACATGCGAGAGGTGTCGGAAGCCAACCCTGCAAAGCAGGGGACGCAGGCCGGTAAGGGTCCAGAGCGTGCTGCGCAGGACAGGGTCACCCTCTCCAGGGATTCCCGTGACATGCAGATCGCCCGTGACGCCATGATGAACACCCCGGACATCCGCACCGAAAAGGTGGAGGAGCTCAGGAACGAGGTGAAGGAGGGGCGCTACGCCGTGCCCGCAGACAAGGTGGCCGACAAGATCATCGCCTCGGCCATCAACGAGTACGTCTGACCGCAGATCCTGGTACCGTGACCCCGGCCGACTCTTTATTACAGACAGCCCGACGGCACCGGTGGGAAAAATTTTCCCCTACACCGGTGCCTTTTTTTATCCAAAGGGCGGCACAAGCCCCGTCAATGGCGGGCTTTGACGAAAAACAGCCAGAAAGCTCCATCTGTGGCACACCTTTTGAATAGGTTTGAGGGTGGCAGGCTTTGCTTCGTACCGTGGGGCAAGGCGTACAGATAATCCGTCGGATCGCGTGGCGGGCGTGTTTAACCGGAACCGGAAACGCGCGCAAGGGGGTGAGGCCCCGGTCAACCGATCCCACCACAGGAGTCCACCATGAAACTCAATTCCATCAACCCCATGGGGCCCGCGGGAACCGCGAAACCCGCAGCAGGCGCCGCCACGTCCCGGGAAGGGGCCGCCTCCTTTGATCAGGTGTTGAACCAGGCGTCCCGGGAACAGGCCGGCCCTTCCGAGGGGACTGCAACCAAGGCCCCGGGAGCTGTTTCCGCCGCTGCTCCCCTGGGCGAGATCCGTGCGGTGATGCCCCCTGTTATTCCTGCAGCAGGCCCGTCACCCACAGCCGAGCGCACCGCCGCCCTGTTGAATCTTCTGGAAGACTATTCCCAGAAGATGGAGTCCCCGGATGTGCCCCTGAAAGAGGTGGCGTCCCTGGTGGGGGAGATGGGGGCCCTGGCCACGGAGCTTGCCGCCTCCTTAAGCGATGAGCCCGACCCCAAGGTACGGGAGCTGGCCGAGCAGAGCGCGGCCCTGGCCGGTATCGAAGCCGTGAAGTTCAGGCGCGGTGATTATGTCTGATCCCTTTAAGGGCGTACATTTTAGGCCTTGATGATGAAGGCCGCTGAGATTTTACACAAGGCGCGGGTGTCCGCAGCGACACGTACAAAAAAAGGCCGAAAACGATTTGAAAAAGATCGTTTTCGGCCTTTTTGTTTTTTATGGGGGTATTGGCGAGCCGGTTGTTACCAGCGGTGCCTGACCTTGACCCCGGCGTCATGGAGGTAATCCTTGATGCCCGGGACCGTGTAGTCGCCGTAGTGGACCATGGAGGCGATGAGGGCGGCGTCTGCCTTGCCGTTGGTCAACACTTCCCGGAGGTGTTCGGGCTCTCCGGCACCCCCCGATGCGATGACGGGGATGTCCACGGTTTCGGAGATGAGGCGGGTGAGGTTTACCTCGTAGCCGGTCTTCATGCCGTCGGCGTCGATGGAGTTGAGGCAGATCTCGCCGGCTCCCAGCTCCTGGGCCTTGAGAGCCCACTGCACCGCGTCCATGCCCATGTGCTTTCTGCCGCCGTTGATGACGATCTCATAGCCCGAGGGGATGGCTTCGCTTACTTCCACCTGCTTGACGTCCATGCCCAGGACCACGCACTGGTTGCCGAAGGCCTCGGCGCCCTGGCGGATGATTTCAGGGTTTTTGACGGCCGCGGAGTTGACGCTCACCTTTTCCGCACCTGCAAGGAGCACGGCACGCATGTCTTCCACCGTACGGATGCCCCCGCCCACGGAAAAGGGGATGAAGATGGTCTCGGCCACGCGGCGGACCACGTCGATCATGATGTTGCGTTTTTCATGGGAGGCGGTGATGTCGTAGAAGACGATTTCGTCGGCGCCTTGCTCGTAGTAGAGCTTGGCCATCTCCACCGGGTCCCCGATGTCCACGTTGTTCTTGAATTTGATGCCTTTGGTGGTGCGCCCTTCGCGCACGTCCAGGCAAGGGATGATGCGCCTGCTTAACATGGTTGCCACCTGCAGAAGTTGTCTAAGATTTTAAGGCCGGCCTTGCCGCTCTTTTCCGGGTGAAACTGGGATGAGACCAGGTTCTTGTGGCCCAGCATCACGGGAAAGGTGATCCCGTAGGTGCACTCGGCCAGGGCATGGGTCCGGTCCTCGGGCTCTGGGTAGTAGCTGTGGACAAAGTAGAACTCGTCCTCTTCGGTGATCCCTTCCAGGATGGGGTGGTCTGCCACGGGGCGGATGCGGTTCCAGCCCATGTGGGGGATCTTCAGCCGGGAGCCGTCGGTGTCGTTCATCTTTGCGGGGAAGGCTTCCACCTCCCCGCCGAGGAGGCCGAGGCAGGGGGTGTCGTGCTCACGGCTGTGGGAGAGGATGATCTGGGTGCCGAGGCAGATGCCCATGAAGGGGCGGCCCGACTCGTAGACCTCATGGATGACGGTGTCCAGGCCGGTGCGCTTCAGGCTTGCCATGGCGCTGCCCGCCTGGCCCACGCCGGGGAAGATGACCCGTTCGGCCTCGCGGATGGTCCGGGCGTCACCGGTCACCACACAGTCGCGCCCCAGGGACCGAACGGCCCGCTCGACGCTGGTGAGGTTGCCGGCTTCGTAGTCGATGATGGCTATCATGGTGTGTCACATCTCCAGTTACGTGTTGGGGGCATCATCTGCCCCATCGTTGATCTCTTTGGCGCGCTCCCACATGGCGTCCACAGAAGAGGAGCTGCTTCGGTCCGGTCGCTGTCCCTCTTTGGCCAGGAGTTGCTCCATGAGGCGGTAGCGTTTTTCAAACTTGGCCACCGAGGAGGCCAGGGCTGCGTCGGCGTCGATACCGGCAAAGCGGGCCACGTTGACCAGGGTGAAGAGCAGGTCGCCGAACTCTAAGGAGGCGGCCTTTTTGTCCCCCGAGGCCAGGGCCTCGTTGAACTCGGTCCACTCCTCGTCCACCTTGTCCATGACCCCGTCCATGTCGTCCCAGTCAAATCCGGCCTCGGCCGTGACCTTGGAGACGTCCCGGGCCCTCATGAGGGGCGGGGTGCCCGAGGTGACCGTGTCCAGGAGGGAGGCGGGGGCCTCGGCCTTCTCCTCTTCCTTGACCCGGGCCCAGTGGGTCTTCACCTCATCCACGGTGTCGGCACTCTCTTCCCCGAAGACGTGGGGGTGGCGCCGGATCATTTTGCGCTGGTTGGCCTTGACCACTTCGGGAAACGAGAGCCCGTGGGCCTCTTCCAGCAGGTGGATGAGAAAGACCATCTGAAACCAGGTGTCTCCAAGCTCATCGGCCATTTCACTGATGTCCCCGCCGTGGATCGCTTCCTGGAGCTCGTAGCTCTCTTCAATGAGGTACCGGACCATGGAAACGGGGGTCTGTTTACGATCCCAGGGGCAGCCGTTATCGGCCCTGAGGCGCTGGATGAGTTTTCGTGTGTCGTTCACAAGGGTGACCTTTTAATAAAAAAGGCCCTGCACAGGGCAGGGCTGGTTTTTTCGGGGGTGGGGACGGGTCGGCCGGTGGCGCTATAACCGCTTTTCCCAAATCTTTCTTGCATCTTCGATTTTGGAGGTGAACTCCTGGCGAAGGTCCTTGGACGCAAAGCCGGAGAGGGCCTCCGAGACGATGGTGATGTAGGGTGCTGTCTTGGACTGCCGGATCAGGGGAGAAATCCTCGTCGAGGAAGGTGGCAAAGACGATGGCTACCACTCGCGGTGGAGATCAAGACGCCCTTGACCAGGCCGAAGCCAGCCCCGCAGAGACGGTCCACCCAGCCCAGGAACACCACCTTGAGGAGGTACTTGACGAGGATGCCCAGGGCGGAGACAGCGGCAAAGACGGCGCCGAAGATGACAAGAAAGCTGATGATGTTGAGCCAGGCCGCAGAGTCGATGAACCGGCTGAGCTGGTCGGCCAGCAAGGGGTAGTAGTTGTAGGCGGCGAAAAAGCCGCCGAAGACCCCGATGATGGCGGAAGCTTCCTTGACGATTCCCCGAAAGGCGCCCCGGATCAGGCAGAAGGCGATTACGATGCAAAAGGTGATATCCAGTGGGTTCATCAGCGGGCCTCCATGGTGAGATGCGCCTGGTAAAACGGTAAGGTGAAAGCGTCGAATGCCACGGCACGGTGCGGCCTTCGCACCGATCAATCTGCTTGCTTAGCAGAAGCTGCGGCGGGGAGTCAAGGCATTTTTCCTTGGGTTAAAGGGGGTTACGTTTCAGTTTGCATTCGGCAAATCATGTGTGCTAAGAATGCATACATGTCAAAATGACTTTCACTCTCAGGCAGATACCCCCGAAATGGTGACCCTGAGGGGCACCGGGCGGCTGTACCGTTCCGGTTTTCTGACGTTACCACCGTTTTTGATTTTCCCTGCTGAAATCGGGTCAGGCAACATATAAGGGAACGCCCGGCTTTGTTTCATGTTGTGACAGGGCAGGGCATCGCGAAGGCTCATACATGGAAGAAAATTTGGAGAACAGCACCAGCGAGTTGTCGTTTTCAAACAACGCGCACGTCATACAGCTGTTCGGTGAGAAGAACCGTCACCTCACCAAGATCGCAGACGCCCTGGCCATCACCATCCATGCCCGGGGCAACAAGGTGACCCTTCAGGGGGATGCCGTGGCCCGCAAGCTGGCCGTCACCCTGCTGAACCAGCTTTATTCCCTCGTCAAAGAGGGGCTGCCCCTCTACCCCAGCGACATCGATCACGCCATTAAGGCGGTGAGCGGTGATCCCGAGGTGAACCTGAAGTCCATCTTCATGGACACGGTGTTCACCACCGCCACGAAACGCCCCATCACCCCCAAGAGCCCCCATCAGAAAGCGTACATCGATGCCATCAGGGAGCACGACATTGTCTTCGGCATCGGCCCGGCAGGGACCGGAAAGACCTATCTGGCCATGGCCATGGCCGTCGCCGCCCTGACCAGTGGCCAGGTGAACCGCATTATCCTCACGCGTCCGGCCGTGGAGGCCGGGGAGTCTTTGGGGTTTCTGCCCGGTGACCTGGCCGAGAAGGTGGACCCCTACCTTCGCCCCCTGTACGATGCCCTGCACGACATGCTGCGTTACGAAAAGGTGACGGAACTCATGGAGCAGGGAGCCATTGAAGTGGCCCCCCTGGCCTTTATGCGGGGGCGGACCCTGAACAACGCCTTTATCATTCTGGATGAGGCCCAGAACACCACCTCCGAGCAGATGAAGATGTTTTTGACCCGCATCGGGTTCAACTCCAAAGCGGTCATCACCGGTGACGTGACCCAGGTGGACCTTCCCAACGGAAAGGTGCCTGGATTCAACAGGCGGTATCCTTAAGGGAATTCGCGGGATCTCGTTTGTGGAATTCACCAAGGACGACGTGGTGCGCCACAAGCTGGTGATGAAGATTATCTCGGCCTACGAGAAGAACGACCTTTCCAAGCGTCGACGCGCGGAACAGGCACTTTAAGAGGCGTACGATACAAGATGAATCTTCGACCTGAGAAGCGACTTCCCTTTCGGGAGTCGGTCCGTGCATATTTTGTGACCAGCGGCCATGTGCTCTGGATCCTGCTGGGGCTGATCACCCTGTTTTTTACCCGACGCACCCATCCTATTTTCCGCCACCAAGTTCTCCTACAGCGTGGGAGACATCGCTGAAAAGAACATCAAGGCCCCCCGTGACTTTCTGATCCAGGACGACGCCGCCACCGAGGCGAGCCGGAAGCTGGCCATCCGCTCGGTCCTGCCCGTGTACGACAACAACACGGAAGTGGTGGGCCGCCAGGTGGCCAATGTCCGGAGCGCCTTTTCCGAGTTTCGGACCATCCTGACCCAGCCGCCGGTTCCCCCGCCTCCTCAGCCCACGGTGGAGCCCGGCAAAGAGTCCACGGCTGCGGCCACGCCCCTGGACGAGGTGTGGCTGAGAAAGCAGGAGTTTGAGGACAAGATGGGCATTGAGGTGAGCCGGGGCGCCTTCCAGGTCCTTGAGACCCACCTCTTTTCCAAGACCATTGAGGACCTCATCTGCCGCATCTACAGCGAGATCATGACCAACGGGGTGGTGGCCAACAAGGAACTCCTGCTTCGCCAGGTGGACAGGGGCATTACCCTGCGCACCGTGGACGGCAAGGAAGAGTCCGTGGCCAAGAACCTCAAGGCCTACTACGGCCTGGAGCAGGCCCAGACCATGGTGCGCATCGTGGCCGATCCTCTGTTTAAAAAAGAGGCCGCGGATGTGGACTACACGGCCCTGAACCTCATCGTGGATTTCACCCAGCGCATGCTGCAGCCCAACATCACCTTGAACGGCAGCGAGACCGAAAGCCGTGCCAGGCGTGCCGCCGAAGAGGTGAAGCCGGTCCTTTTCAAGGTCAAGGTGGGGGAGATGATCCTGCGTGAAGGGGAGCGGGTCACCGAGCTTCAACTTGCAAAACTGCAGGAACTCCAGCATCAGACCCGGAACCGCCACCTGTTCTCCCGAAGCATCGGCGCGGCCATGGTGACGGCCTTTTTCCTCATGATCGCCTTTCTGGTCCACTACCGGCCGAAAAACGAGGGCATCGAAGACCGCAACAAGAACATGTTCTTTCTGGCCACGGTGCTTGTCACCTTTCTGCTGGTGGCCAAGATCTCCCTGTCCGTGCCCGGTGTCATCGGGGCGTCGGTGGAGTTCGATATCCATGAGATCTCGGTCTATTTCGGCATGCCCGTGGCTGCCGGGGCCATGGCGGTCTGCCTTTTCATGGGCATGGAGGCGGCCCTCTTCTTCTCCATTGTCTTTGCCGCCCTGGTGACCCTGGTGTTTGCCAACCAGTTTCCCATGTTTATCTATATCTTCCTGAGCTCGGCCATGGCCGCCTTCTGGCTGAAAAACTGCCGGGAACGCAAGGTGTTCATCAAGGCCGGTGCCAAGCTGGGGCTCCTCAACGTGGTCCTGGCCACCGGGGTGGTGACCTACACCAGCGACATCTCCCTGGAGATCTACCTGTGGAGCGCCCTGTTCGCCTTTACCGGGGGGATCGCCTCGGGCATCGTCACCGCAGGCATTGCTCCCCTTCTGGAGATGCTCTTCGACTACACCACGGACATCAAGCTCCTGGAGCTGGCCAACCTGGACCAGCCCATCTTGAGGCGGCTCATGATCGAGGCCCCGGGCACCTACAACCACAGCGTCATTGTGGGGACCCTGGCCGATGCCGTGGCCTCGGAGATCGGGGCAAACCCCCTTTTGGCGAGGGTCTGCGGCTACTACCATGACATCGGCAAGATCGAGAAGGCCCAGTACTTCATCGAAAACCAGAGTGACGGGAAGAACCGTCACGACAAGCTGGCCCCCTCCATGAGCGCCCTGATCCTTACGGGGCACGTCAAGGCCGGTATTGAGATCGCCAAGCAGTACCGCCTGGGCAAGCCCATCATGGACACCATCCAGCAGCACCACGGCACCAGCATCATCGAATTCTTCTACGAAAAGGCAAAAGCCCAGAAAGAGGACTCCGAAGAGACGGTGAACCCCGACGACTTCCGGTACCCCGGACCCAAGCCCCAGACCGTGGAGGCCGCCATCGTCATGATGGCCGACGTGCTGGAAGCGGCAACCCGCTCCCTGGACAACCCCACCCCGGCCCGTATTCAGGGCCTGGTGCAGAACCTGATCAACAAGATTTTCGCCTCGGGCCAGCTCGACTATTGTGAGATCACCTTAAAAGACCTCCATATCATGGCCAAGCGATTCAACGTGGTGCTCAGCGGCATCAACCACCACCGCATCAAATACCCCGAAAAATCGGGCAACGGACAGAAGGCAAAAAATGGAGATTCAAATCGACAATCGGCAGGAGATGCACCCGGTCCCGCAGAGCGCGATCCTGGAGAAGGGGAAGGTCATCTTAAACGCCTTGGCATTAAGTGACCGGGAGCTCTCCCTCTCCTTTGTGGATGATGAGGAGATGCGCGAGATCAACGGCCAGTACCGGGGAAAAGACGCCACCACCAATGTCCTCTCCTTTGCCATGGACGACGGCGACTCCTCCTTTGTCTCCCCCCTTCTGGGGGATGTCATCATCTCCTGCGACACCGCGGCCCGTGAGGCGGACGATCGGGGCGTGACCCTTGATCAGCGCTACAGCCAGCTCCTGGTCCACGGCATTCTCCACCTGGCCGGGTACGACCATGAGCTGGGGGAAGAAGGAGGCGGCCATGGCTGAAGAGCGTGGAACTCCTCAGCCTCATCGAACCCGGGGCCGGGCTGGACTATTTTTGATTCGCAAGACACCTCAACGATATGTAAGGGCTCCAATCCGGAGCCCTTTTTTTATGGGGCGTGGCAAGGCAGGGAACCTGTTGTCATCAATCCTTCTTGGAGAACTCGCAGGAGGTGATCAACGGGGGTTGATCCGGGATAACCCCGGTGTTACACTCCGGAAAAAGCAGCCGGGTACCGCCCTCTGCGGCCCCTGCTTTTCCATGCTCGACAACTCCTTCGCTTTGCCTATTCCATGTTCGACGCAAGCGGAGCCATCACAACCAACCGATCCAATTGGGAGTACCCATCCATGGCAGGACTTGCAGTCAATATCGATCACATCGCCACCCTTCGTCAGGCCCGCAGGGCCACCTACCCCGACCCCGTTGCCGCTGCCACGCGTGCTGAAATGGCCGGTGCCGACGGCATTGTCGCCCACTTGAGAGAAGATCGCCGCCACGTGCAGGACCGCGACATCCGCCTGCTTCGCCAGGTGATCCAGACCCGCTTCATCCTGGAGATGGCCGCCACCGAAGAGATGCTGGCCATCGCCCTGGACATCAAGCCCGAGCTGGTGACCCTGGTGCCTGAAAAGCGCGAAGAGGTGACCACCGAAGGGGGCCTGGACCTGCTGGCCCAGAAAGCCCACATCGCAGAAGCCGTCAAAGAGCTTCAGGACGGGGACATCCCCGTGAGCATCTTCATCGACCCGGACCTAGACCAGATCCGCTGCGCCAGGAGGCGCGCTCGATCATCGAGATCCACACCGGGGCCTTCTGCGACGCCGTCACCGACGCTGAAAAACGCGAAGAGATGGATCGCATCAAAGTCGCCGCCAAACTCGGCCACGAACTGGGCCTGGGCGTCAACGCCGGCCACGGCATCAACTACGATTCCGTGAAAGCCTTTAAAGAGGTCCCTGAGATCGACGAGTACAGCATCGGACACAGCATCATCGCCCGTGCCTCCATGATCGGCCTGGACCAGGCCGTTCGCGATATGGCCCAGCTCGTGAAAGAGCTGCATAACTAACTGCAAAAACGCCTCCGGCGGCAAGGTGGAGGCACCTTGAAACCTGAATGCGAATGCACGAAGGCCATCGGTACCCAAACGGCTTCGAGGCATTCGCGTGGAGGGGGACATATGGCAAACGCCTTTGCAGGAGAGGCCTTTTCTATTTATATGTAATACCCGGTGCGAGTTTTTTTGATTGGTTCCCCTGTCTTCCTGATTCACATCGGGTAAACCCGATAATCAACGGGTTACGATAAGGAGACCTTACCCTTCAAGGCTTGTCGTATCGCTCGTATAAACCACCAGCATATGTTTCGGGCGAAGCCCGAGCCGAAGGCCCTTGCGATTTGGCCCGAGGCACGAGGGACAAAGCGCAAGGGCAATCAGCTTTCGAGGTGGCTCACCTCGCCGCCGGAAGCTGGTTTTTTTCTGCGATTTTGAGCATAACAAGGCATATTTGTAAGGAGGCTCCCATGCAGGTCACCACCTCAAAACAGATGCAGGAGATCGACCGTCGGACCATTCTTGAGATCGGCATTCCCGGGCGCGTGCTCATGGAGAGTGCTGGGCGCGGGTGTGTGGCGGCCCTTGACCGGTTGGCCGGGGGCAGGGCTCTTTCGCGTGTTGTTGTGGTGGCGGGCCGGGGGAACAACGGGGGGGATGGCTTTGTGGTGGCCCGGTACCTGGCCGAGCGCGGGGTGGAGGCCCTGGTGTTTGTGGTGGGGGGAACCGACGGTATCTCCGGAGAGGCCTTTGAGAACCTTTCGCTACTGGAGGCCCTGGGCGTTGCGGTGGTGGAGGTGGTCGAAGAGGTGGACCTGACGGCCTTAAAGCGAGCCTTGTCCCACTGCGACATGGTGGTGGACGCTTTGTTCGGAACCGGCCTTCAGCGGGAGGTCACCGGCCTTTACGCAGAGGTGGTTTCGGCCGTGAATGCTTCCAAAGGCCCGGTGCTGGCCGTGGACATTCCTTCCGGGGTGTGTGCGGACACGGGCCGGGTTCTGGGGTGTGCGGTGATGGCCCAGGCTACGGCGACCTTCTGCCTGCCCAAGGCGGGGCATTTTCTTTATCCGGGCCGGGAGCATTGCGGCGAGCTGACCGTTGTGGACATCGGCATTCCAAACCGGGCCGTGGAGCAGGCCGGGATAGCCTGCCGCCTGATTACAAGTCAGCAGGTCATGGGTCAGATGGCTCCTTTCAGCCCCCACGCCCACAAGGGCACCCGGGGACATCTTGCCTTGATGGGGGGCTCTTCGGGAAAAAGCGGGGCCGTGACCCTGGCTGCCGGAGCCGCGGTTTCCGGTGGTGCCGGGCTGGTGAGCGTGGCCCTTCCCGAGTGCATCAACACCGCCTTTGAGTCCCGTTGTCTGGAAGCCATGAGCCTGCCTTTGCCCCACGGGGAGGACGGCAGCTTTCACCCGGGATGCGGTGAGGCTTTGGCCGGGTTTCTTTCGGGCAAGGACGCTGTGGCCGCGGGGCCTGGCCTGACCACCACAAAGGGGGCACTGGCCGCCCTTGCCGCTCTTCTTGAGTTTTCCGTGGTTCCCTTGGTCCTGGACGCCGAACGCCCTGAACCTTTTGGCTGAAAAGCCCGAGCTGATGCGCGAGATCAAGGCCGAGGCCGTGGTCACCCCGCATCCCAAGGAACTGGCGCGGCTCACCGGCGCATCGGTCCGTGAGATCCAGGAAGATCGCCTGGGGGCTGCCCGGGCCTTTGCCGAACAGACAGGGCTCCATGTGGTCCTCAAGGGGGCGGGTACCGTGGTGGCTCACCCGGACGGCAGCTGCGCCGTCAACCCAACGGGCAATGCCCTTCTGGCAACCGGCGGCACCGGCGACGTGCTCACCGGCCTCATCGGCGCCCTTTTGGCCCAGGGGTTTTCCTGCACAGAGGCCTCGGAGATGGGTGTGTACCTCCACGGCGAAGCCGCCAGCCGCCTCATGGACCAGGGGCTTCAGACCGGCATGGCCGCCTCGCGCCTCATTGATCTGTTGCCCGGCGTCCTCTCCGACGCCATGGCCGGCAACCTTGAATTCCGAGCCCCCGAAGCTCGGGTCATCTAAATGGGCGCCTCCGGCGGGTCGCTTTTTGAAAAAGCTCCGCAAAAACTTTCCGGTATGTCCGTAATGTTTAAAACAGTCGGCTCACCGAGAGCTTTCGGCCGGTCCGCGTCGTTCGTAAGACCTGTTTGTCAAACTTTTCAAAAGTTTGGCCCCCGGCAGGGCCGCCGGAGGCTGTTTTCAACCCTTTGACCCGGCGGCCGGTGATGTGCCGCAGCATGGCAGAATCAATGACCCAACATTCATCGTATATCGGCGAGTTGCTCGCCCGGGGCCGCGTGGTCCTGACCACGGCATCCACGGAAGAGACCGAAGAGGTGGGACGCCTCATGGGCTGTGCCGTGAGCGGTCCCCTTGTGCTCACTCTGGCCGGGGATCTGGGCAGCGGAAAGACCTGTTTTGCAAGGGGACTTGCCCGGGGCCTGGGGGTGGACGAGGCGTATCACGTGACGAGCCCCACCTACACCATCGTCAACGAGTACCCGGGGCGTCTGCCCCTGTTTCACCTCGACCTTTACCGGCTGGGCGGGGGGGATGAACTGGAGGAGATCGGGTATCGGGACATGCTCCAGGAGGGCGGTGTCATCGTGGTGGAGTGGCCCGAGCGCTCCGATGACACCGAGCTCGGCACGGATCTGGTGGTCACGATTCGGGAAGAAGGCCCGGACGAGCGCGTGATCACCATGGCGTGTGTGCATCCGGATGTGGACTTGAAGGCGCAAGTCTGATACAAGACCCTGAAACATATACGGCTTTTACAATGGAGAAACAATGGCACT
Source organism: Desulfoluna sp. CYM3A (assembly GCF_056829965.1). Classification (NCBI taxonomy): domain Bacteria; kingdom Pseudomonadati; phylum Thermodesulfobacteriota; class Desulfobacteria; order Desulfobacterales; family Desulfolunaceae; genus Desulfoluna; species Desulfoluna sp. CYM3A. The sequence goes on along the minus strand of NZ_CP186556.1, from coordinate 5,236,160 downwards.
GATCGTACAAAAATATGGCGGCACATCCGTCGGGGATCTGGAGCGCATTCACAATGTGGCCAAGCGCGTTGCCAGGGCTTACGACGAGGGGAACGACGTGGTGGTGGTGCTTTCGGCCATGAGCGGCGTTACCGACAGACTGATTGAGATGGCCCATCAGGCCTCGAGCAAGCCCTGCAAGCGGGAGATGGACGTGCTCCTCTCCACCGGCGAGCAGACAACGGTTTCCCTGATGTCCATGACCCTTCAGGAGATGGGCTACAAGGCCGAGTCACTCCTCGGGTTCCAGGCGGAGATCCAAACGGACAACGGGGCGGGAAAGGCCCGGATCATGCGCATCGGCGCAAGCCGCATCAAACGTCTTCTGGATGAGAAGAAGATCGTCGTGGTGGCCGGGTTCCAGGGCATGGACTGCGACGGCAACATCACCACCCTGGGGCGCGGCGGGTCCGACACCTCGGCTGTGGCCATTGCCGCGGCAGTGGGAGCCGACGCTTGCGAAATCTATACGGACGTGGACGGGATCTACACCACCGATCCCAGGATCTGCGATAAAGCGAGAAAACTTGAGAGGATCTCCTATGACGAGATGCTCGAAATGGCAAGCCTGGGGGCCAAGGTCCTTCAGATTCGCTCCGTGGGCTTTGCCAAGAAATACAACGTGCCGATCCACGTTAGATCATCTTTCAATGAGGAGGAAGGGACCATGGTTGTCAACGAAGATTCCGGCATGGAGCAGCTTGTCGTCTCCGGTGTTACCTTAGATAAAAACGAAGCGCGCATCACCGTCAAGAAGGTTCCGGACCAGCCCGGTGTCTCGGCCAAGATTTTCTCTCCCCTTGCCGCCTCCGGCATCCAGGTGGACATGATCATCCAGAACACCCGCTCCGGCGGTGAGACCGACTTGACCTTCACGGTCACCAAGGCCGACTACCAGGAAGCCATCGAGATCACCCGTCGGGTGGCCGAAGAACTTGGGGGCAAAGAGGTCCTCGTGGCCGACGACATCGCCAAGGTGTCTGTCATCGGCGTGGGCATGAAGAACCACTCCGGCGTGGCGTCTCGCATGTTCCAGGCCCTGGCCGATGAGAACATCAACATCCGCCTGATCACCACCAGCGAGATCCGCATCTCCTGCGTCATCGACGAACGCTACGCCGAGCTGGCCGTGCGCATTCTCCACGACGCGTTTAAGCTGGACGAGCTGTAGGCCCTGCCTGCAGGCATCCTGGGTGCGATTTACATAAAAAAGGCCCGCCGATGAGGCGGGCCTTTTTGTGTTTTGCGCTTGGGGTCGTGAAAAAAGAAACTAGTTTTTCCGTTTTAACGGGCCAGCCCCGTCCGGGTCTGCCAAGGGGCGCTTGAGGTGGGAGAGGTTGCCGTCGATGGTGCGGTCAAAGGAGACGGCAAAACCGTTGCCTTCGCCCCGGACCACGGTGCCGGAGACGCGGATGTGTTCCCCTTCGGGAAGTTCAAAGGAGAGGATGATCTTCTCGCCGGATTCGGCCACATCCGGGGTGTCGATGAAGACCCCTTCGGTGCTGATGTTTTTGATAAATCCTGTGTATGCCCTACCCTTTACCACATAGACCGCCTCGCCGTAGTACTCGAATCGCGGGGACTTCCGTTTCTTCTCGAAGTGTTTCTTTTCGACAAGCTCCAGAAGATCCATGATTTCTGCCTGGCCCATTTTGAGGATATGGGAGATCAGGCGGGAGGTCGCTTCAGACAGGGACATCTCTCTTTTTGCTTTGGATCGCTTTTCCATAGGTCCTGAGTTATGCATCTCTATCTGTGGATAAGAAGAAATGATTTGTCCGGGCTCGGATAGACATTACCAAACCGATTATCGATGCGGGACGCCTTGTCTTCAGGCGTATGAATCAAAAAAACACTGGCAAAAAGCTCACTGGATTTGACCACCCCGTTAAGGTCCGGGTGCGGGCCTTGAATACACCTCTTATTCCTTTTTCCGCTTCAGTATATCTAAATGAGTTGTCTCCGGTTTGTCAATCGGTTATCGGCATAAGGGTCAGGATCGCATGACGATTTTTTCCGGTTATCTGCCATGCAATCCCGTGTGGATTGAAGATTTACTTGCTCGGGCAGGGCGCTTTACTCATCGTCTTCATTTTCTTCATTTTGATAATCTTCGGGCCAGTCCAGGGAAATGCGGCCCAGGTCACCGGCTTTGATCTCTTTGCAGACGATCTCAGCGGCCTTGTGCAGGTCCACCACCCCGCCCTTGCGAAGGCAGCCCCGTTTTTTGCCGATTTCAGCCAGGAGATCCAGCCCCTCTTCGGGAACGGTTTTGAGCTTGTATCGCCCCACCAGCAGCTCCCGGTAATGGGTGAGAAGGTCCACCACGGCCTGGGGGGCAACCTCCAGGTAGTCCAGGGCCGTGTCCCGCACGGCGCCGGTTGCGCCCAGCCGGATGCCGCCCCGATGGTCTGCGAGGTTGGGCCAGAGCACCCCGGGGGTGTCGGCGATGTCAAAGCCGTCCCGGCCTCCGTCGATGCGGACATGCTGCTGGTGGCGGGTTACGGCGGGCTCGTCCCCGGTCTTGGCCACCTTTCGGCCTGCCAGGGTATTGATGAAGGTGGATTTCCCCACGTTGGGGATGCCCACCACCAGGGCCCGGACCCCGCGTTTCATGTCGGGTGGAGCCAGTGAGGCGGCAAGGTTCTTTACCTTGTCCACCTCTTTTTTCTTGAGGGCCTCGATGGCCACGGCCCGGGTGTTCGCCTCTTTTTCCATGGTCTGGATCCAGCGGGCGGTGACTGCCGGGTCGGCGAGGTCCTTTTTATTAAGGACTTTGACGCAGGGTTTGGAGCCCCTGAGCTCTTTGAGCATGGGGTTGGAACTGGATACGGGAATGCGGGCGTCGATGATTTCGATGACCACGTCCACTTTTTTCAATGCGCTGCGAATTTCATCGCTCGCTTTTTTCATATGGCCGGGGTACCACTGGACCGCCATATTGCCTCCTCACAGGTTGCGATATCGTCACCGTGGCGTCGCATCTTTTCGGAATGAACGAAAAGGGGATCGCACGGGGTCTGGTTGCGTTTGGATGAAGGGGGGAACCTTTGCTGGTCAGGACCCCTTGTGCAATAAAAAAGTTTGTTTTCTTCATAGCATGGAGAGGGTGGTCAATGAAACGAGATTCAGAGCTGACGCCTTGAAATAAAGATCACTTTGTGCCACAAATAGAACGACGGTTTCATAAAATAGACATTGATGAAAAGGGGACCGAATCCTCATGTTGAATCGACTGATTTCCACTTTGTTTCTGGCTTACATCGGCATTACCTGTGTCTTTTTCTACCTGGGTGCGGTGCTTATCTGGCTGGTGACCCGCCCCTTTGACAAACGGCTCGTGGTGCTTCACCTTTACTCCTGTTTCTGGGCCTCGGTCTATATCTGGACCATGCCTGCCTGGCGCATCTCCACCAGGGGACGCGGCAAGGTGGACTGGAAGAAGACCTACATGGTTGTCTCCAACCATCAGTCCCAGCTGGATATTCTGGCCGCATTTACTCTGTTTTTCCCCTTTAAGTGGGTCTCCAAGGCCGAGATCTTCAAGGTGCCCTTTGTGGGGTGGAACATGGTGATGAACCGGTATGTCCGCCTGAAGCGTGGGGACAAGGAGAGCATCGCCGAAATGATGGATGTCTGCGAAAAGACCCTGAGGCAGGGAGCCTCGGTCTACTTTTTCCCGGAAGGCACACGGTCTTTTGACGGGCACCTGAGGCCTTTTAAGCCCGGGGCCTTCATCCTGGCCCACAAGCTGAAGCTGCCCATCTTGCCCATCGCCATCAACGGGACCCGCAAGGCCCTGCCCAAGCACAGCATGAATTTCCATGGCAAGCATCACCTGGACATTGAGGTCCTGGATGAAATCCCCTACGCGGATTACGCCCATCTCTCCGTGGAAGAGACAGCCGAGATGGTCCGACAGCTCATCGGTTCCCATGTGGAAGAGCACGTGTGTGCAACGGAGACCACCGTGACCGGTGGAAAGGCCAGGCGAGCCGGGAACCAGGGGCTCACCGCAGGGTCCTGATCCGCATCCATACCGGGCAGCGGATGTGATGTCTCATGGCTGCCCGGTTAAGAGATGCCTCCGGCGGCCCTGCCGGGGGCTAAACTTTTAAAAAAGTTTAACAAACAGGTCTTAAAAAAACTGGTTGGTGAGTAACTCCTGATTTTTAAAGGCGAATGTGATTTTCCCTGAGGGACGAGGGAAGCGCCTTCGCAACCAGCTTTCGAGGTGGCACACCTCGCCGCCGGAGGCTCGGTTTTTGTTTTTTTGGCTATTTTACTTATCAAGGAAGGCATCATGAAGAGTCACGGTACCCAGCGGATTTGTCACATTGTGTCCGGTGAGGTGCGGGAAACCACCCAGGAGCTCCTGGCCGAAGAGCCCCTCTCCATCCGCGTGCAGGGCACCCCCTACACCGTGGTGATGCGCACCCCCGGCGATGAGATCGCCCATGTGGCGGGGTTTTGCCTGGGGGAGGGCATCGTGGATGCGGTGGAGGATTTCGGGACCCTTGCCTTTTGCGATGAAGACGTCAACGTGGTCACCGTGACCCTGACCCCCCAGCGTAGCGATATCGTCCCGGAGATCCTGGACCGCCGCGGCTTTATCAGCCAGACCAGCTGCGGGATCTGCGGCAAGGAGCTCATCGACGACCTGCGCCAGGCCACCTCAACGGTGGACGCTTCACCCGTAGCCTTTGATGTGGTGAGTAACGCCCTGGACGAGCTAGGTACCCACCAGCCCCTGCGAAAGATCACCCGGGCTTCCCACGCCGCGGCCCTGGCAGATGCCTCCGGCACGATCCTCTCCATTGCCGAAGACGCCGGCCGTCACAACGCCCTGGACAAGGCCGTGGGCAAGCTCTTCCTTGAAAAAAAACTGGGCCAGGCCCGTTTCCTCGTCCTCTCCTCCCGCATCAGCTACGAGATGGTCCAGAAGGCTGCCCGCGCCGGTATCGCCATCATCGCAGCCGTCTCCCGCCCCACCGCCCTTGCCGTGGAACTGGCCGAAGGCCTTGGCATCACCCTCTGCTCCCTTGCCCGGGGCGAAGGACTTTTTGTCTATACCCACCCCCATCGAATCCAGATCCAATCACCAGAATAACGCTATCAACGTGAATGAAAAAGCGCCTCCGGCGGCCAGGTGGGGGCACCTGGAAACCCTATGGCGAATGCATGGAGGCAGCCATGATGCTATCGCTTTCGGGGCATTCGCGTGGGGGGTGACGTGGGGCAACCGCTTATGCGGGAGAGGCCGTTTCATTCTTCTGAAAACACGATGAAAGTCATTTGGGAGCCGTTTGACTTGAACCGGAATAACTCCGGCGGCAAGGTGTGCCACCTTGAAAGCAGGTTACCGCCGGGCTTTGCCCCTCGTTCCTCGGGTCAAATCCCAGCGGTATTCTGGTGAATCATTGTCTGTTTATGTAAATCAGCCGGTTAACCAACGCACCCGAACAAGATGAAATAGCTTTCAAAACCTGTTTGGCAACCTTTTGCATAACTATTCAGCTTGCCTCCGGCGGGTCGCTTTTTTGAAAAAAAGCTCCGCAAAAAACTTTTCTAATGTGAAAAGGTGGAAATTATTTCGGCGGAGCCTGGAAAGGCTTGCTTAAGACCTGTTTGTCAAACTTTTTAAAAGTTTGGCCCCGGCCAGGCGGCAGGGCCGCCGGAGGCACGTTTGCTTGGTTCTGTCAAAACGTATGAAAGATACCGGCGTTGAAAGTCCAGCCGCCCAGGTCGATGGTGTTGTCGCCGAATCGGTCAATGACGGAGTAGACGGTTTCGAGGATGACCCCGGCCTTGTTGTCAAAATAGGGGTCACGGGTGAAGAGTTTGATGCCGGCGCGTCCGTGGTACCCTGCCACCCCGTAGTCCCCATCATCCCATGCATCCACCTTATGGGTATCGCTCGTCTCCCTGTAGTACCAGTAGTCCAGCCCTCCGCCTGCAAAGAGAATGACCTCTTGTGCCACGCGACTCTCCCAGGTGAGGCTTGCCGTGAGCGGGACAAGGATCAGCTCGGTTTCGGCCTTGCTCTCCTGGCCTGAGTCCGTGCGTTTGGTGCCGGTGCGCTTCACGTAGCCTGCTTCCAGGGAGGCTGTGAGGGGGCCGCTCAGTGATCGTTGGTAGAAGAGGGTGCCGGAGATGGCGTTTTCACCGTAGATGTCTTTGTAACGGTCGTCTGTGAGGCGGTGGAAGCCTGCCTTGATGCCGATGGTGTTGGGGTCTTCGGTGTGGCCGGTGGCGGGCGGGAGCAGGAGAAGGGTGGCCAGCAGGAGGGGGATGCCCCGGGGCTTTACGGCAAGGCCAAGGACCGCAATGGCCAGGGCCATAGGGACGACGGGGAGTGGCCGGGGGGTGGCCCTCTCTTGGGAGGCGTGGACAAAGCAGCCACCTTCAAAGGTTTCCGGGTCGTCCAAAAGGGCGTGCACTTCTTCCACGAAGATGGAGACGCTTTCGTCGGACTGGGGGGCTTCGTTGATGCTGGTGTCGATGGCCGAAACGCGAAAGGTGTAGTGGGTATCTTCGGCAAGGCCGGAGATGACGGCATCATCTTCGGGTGAAAAGTCCTGCTGGTCGGTCAGGTTGGCGGGGTCTGTGCCGTAGTACACCCTGTAGACCGACAGGTCGGCCATGCCGTCGTTGTTTCCGTCAAAGAGGACGCGTACGCTCAGGTTTTCAAGCAGTTCAGGGGGTTGGTCGTCCTGGGAGAGGATGGGTGTCTCCGGGGCCAGGTTGTCCCGGGTCTGCCCTGCGGCGAAGGTATCTACCACCAGCCAGGACGACGGGTCGGAGTTGCCCTGGGCGTTGGTGGCCGTGACCCGGAATCGGTAGCGGGTGTCGGCATCGAGGCCGGAGTAGGTGGCGACGTCGACGTCGATGGGAGAATCCGGTGTGAGGGAGACGCTTTGAAAGACGCCTGCGACTCGTTTTTCCACGCTGACCGTATAGGCGGTGACATTGTCTGAGTCCGCAGCTTTGTCCCAGCTGATGGTGATGCTGGCATCGGTGCGCAGGTCCAGGGCGAGGTTGACCGGGGCAGGGGGCACCTCGGGGTCGGTATCCGTGGTGATGGATTCGATGCCGGAGAGGGCGCTGTCCCGGTCGCTTTCAAAGGCGGAAATGGCCACATAGTAGGTTGTGTCGGGTTCCAGGGTCACCCCGGAGGCGGCACCGATGGTAAAGCTCACATCCTCGCCTGCGTCCACCGGGTCCGTGAGCCCCAGCTCGCTGTTGGTTCGCTTCAGGGGATTGGTTTCGTCCGTGACCTCGGTTTCGGTTTCGCCCCAGAAGATGGTGTACCCGTCGGCATCGGCCACGGTTTTCCAGGAGACGGTGATGGTGTTGTTGGTGGCGGACAGGGTCGGGTCATCCGGGACATCGGGCAGGGCAAGGGCAACGGCCGCCAGACACAGGAGGACGACGAAAAAAACCGGGGACACCAGGCGGTGCGGTTTCATGGAGTGCTCCAAAGGGGATTGACCAACGTGATTGTAAGATGGGTGTTTTTATAAGGAATGAATTAATGGTTGATTTTACGGTTTTTTCCGTACGGTGTCCAGTTTTTCAGGAGGCGGCCCAAGGCCGCCTTTTTAAAACCTGTTTGGCCACCTTTTTAAAAGGTTGGCCCCCGGCAGGGCCGCCGGAGGCTCTTTTCCTCGCCTCTTACCCCGCCTTGCGGGTGAGGTAGAACATGTGGGGATCGATCATGCGGTTGGGTTTGTTGGTGCCGTCGTAGAAGAGGTCGATGACGGGCACGCCGTAGCGCTCCTGGATCTTGCGGAAGATGGAGGCGCTGATGACCCCGGGGCAGCAGAAGACCGGGTTGACGTGGATCACGGCGGAAACAAGGCCGTGCTTCACGTAGTAGAGCATTCTGCCTAAGGAGACGGCGGTCTCACCGGCGATGAAGCTGGTGAGGCCGAACTCTTCCATGAGGGCCTGGCATTCGTCCAAGGGGGGCTCGGTGACCCCTTCGAGGAGGCCTTCGAAGATGGCTTCGAATTTTTCCTCGTAGCCGGTCATGGTGGCCAGGAGTTTCTCCCCGGTATCGCTTTGTCGGGTGTCGGCAAAGATGGAGTGGACCACCAGCTCGTTGTAGGAGGGGAGGATGATTTCACCGCCCAGGGCTTCGGCGTGGTCGCAGATGGCTTCGTTCAAGACCTCGTTGTACTTGGCGTACATGTCCCCGAGGATACCGATGCGGGGTTTGCGTTCAGGTGTCAGGGGCAGGGTGTCGAAGAGCTCCCGCACTTTTTCCGCAGCAGTCATAAGGGATTTCCGGTTGCCAATGTGCCAGGCGATGATGGCCTCTGCTTCGTTTACGGCCTTCATGGTGGCCCCTTCCTCGGTTTCGTAGGGGAGGAAGCGGAACCTCAGCTTGGAGAGGATGGAGCTTAAGATGGTCACCGAGAGGAGCTGGGCGTTGTGCCGGGCGGAGATGCCCGGTACGGCGGCCTGTCCGTTGGTGTTCATCACCTTGATGCCTGCAAAGCCTGCCTTGGCGCCAGCAGCCTTGATGAGGTTGGCGTACTGGTTGAAGTTGCAGGAGAGGCAGATGTTGGGCAGGTAGACAATGGCGTTGTCCGGGTTCAGGTCCCCCTGCGAGAGCCTGGAGACCACCGAGCCCACGATGGCCACGTTGGGCAGGCACTCCCCGCCGCTGGCAAAGCGGTATCCGAGGTTCAAAGTGGTGTTGTCCATGGGGAGGACCTCGGCCTTGTAGCCTGCGGCCTTGAAGACCTCGGCCTGGAGGCGGTTGATGCGGGCGTCCACCATGGGGATGAGGACGGTGTCTCCCTCTTCGGGGGTGTCCGGGGCAAAGGTGGTCCTGGGGATGACGATCTCGTTGCTTTCGGCTTTCCTGCGGTCGTAGTCGGCCACAAAGGTGTCGATGGCCGCTTCAATGCGGGTGAGGTAGCCCACGTCGCTTGCGTGCTCGTCCAGCTGGAGGATGAGGTAGGGCTTGCCCATCTTCTCCATGGCGTCCTTGATGTGGTTCATCAGGTAGGCGTCCGGGCTGCATCGGAAGCAGGTGAGGAAGACCGGGTAGAGGTCGGGGTGTTTCCTCACCGCGTCCAGGGCCAGGAGGATCTGCTGGCCGAAGTACCAGTGCATGTTGGCCAGGTGATCGGGCAGGTCATCGGGTGTGGGCGTCAGGTCCAGCATGGACTGGGAGACGAGCTCAAAGCCCATGGACTCCATGCGGGCGGGGATGCCCAGGTTGACCCGCTTGTCGAAGAGGGCGTAGGGGCGGCCCAGCAGGAGAATTTTTGGTTTGTCGCTCTGGGCGGCCAGGCGTTTGGACCCTTCGGCTGTCCAGGCTGTCTTTTGTGCGGTGAAGGCCTTTTTGGCGTCGATGAAGGCGTGGACCACGGCCTCTTCCGAAAGCCCCAGCACCGGCGCAAGCTCGGCGGCGAGGCGCTCTCCCACGATCTCGTCGGCCACGTTGTTCATGCGGACGGTGGGGTGGAGCAGGCGGCCGCCAAAGTCCATGCCGGGCAGGTTGTTGATGATGGTGGCCGCATAGGAGGAGTAGTAGCAGAAGTAGCTGTCCGTGCTCTTCTCCGCAAAGGGCTGCTCCATGGGAAGGGTCTCAAGGAGGTTCTGCTCGCTGATGAGGGTGGGCAGAAAGATATAGTCCACATCCGGGCGATCCAGGGCCGCCACCATGCCGTGGGTGAGGGCCATGGGGGTGCAGAAGTCCGCGTTGATGAGCTTCATGCCCTGGGCCAGTTTTTTGGCCGTGCTTTTTTCCACCACCACCTTGAAGCCCAGGCGCTGGAAGAGGTCCTTGAACAGGGGGGCGTACTCCACCATGAAGAGGGTCTCGGGGATGCCCACGGTTTTTTGGCCTTCGGCCGCTGTGTCCTCGGTTTTGAAGGTGGCCTTGAACTGTTTTTCAAGGCGGGAGACGGTCTCTTTTCCCCCCACCTTTTTCTCTTCGTAGTCCCTGCCGCACTTCAGGCCCCAGGCGTTTTTCTTGCCTCCCACGGTGTAGACCCGCAGCTCGCACCGGTTGGTGCAGAGCTCGCAGATTTCGGTCTCCACGGTGCAGGAGAAATCGATGCCCGTGAAGGTGGAGGTCGCAAGGCCTGCATCTTTCAGGGCCACGGCGCAGCCCAGGGCACCGGTGAGGTGGCAGAACTTGGAGACGCGGACTTCCTGGCCCAGCTCCCGCTCAAAGCAGGCCACCAGGGCTTTGTTGCGGGCTGTGGCCCCCTGGAAGTAGACCCGGCTGCCGGGGGTGCTTTTGCCCACCACCTTGGAGAGGTAGTTGTCCCGGACGCTGTGGAGCACCGCGGACATGATTTCTTCCCGTTTCCATCCTTCGGCCAGGAAGGTGTTCAGGTCCCGCTCCATGTAGACGGTGCAGCGGTCTGAGGTAAAGGGTGCCTTGGCCCCTTCCACGATGTCGGAGATTTCCGGCAGGGTCATGTGGAGCCGTTTGGCCTGCTCTTCGATGAAGGATCCGGTGCCTGCGGCGCAGACGTAGTTCATGACGGCGTGGGTCACCACCCCGTCGTTTAAGAGGGTGAACTTGGAGTCCTGGCCGCCGATTTCGATGATGGTGTCCACGGCAGGGTCCAGGAAGGTGGCGCCCTTGGCGTGGGCCGTGATTTCGTTGATGGCAAGGTCGGCGCCCACGACCTCTTTGATGAGCTCCCGCCCCGAGCCGGTGGTGGCCACCCCGCAGATGACGAGGTCCACCTCTTTGAAGAGCTCTTTTACCTGGCCGAAGAGGCGGGTGACGGCATCCACGGGGTCGCCCTGGGTGCGGCCGTAGAGGCCTGCCAGAATGGCGCCCTCTTTGTCCGTAAGGACCGCCTTGGTGCTGGTGGAGCCTACGTCGATGCCCATGTAGGCCTCACAGTTGTTGGGGAGGGTGAAGTCGATGCCGTCGGCCTCGTAAGCAGAGAGCCCGTCAAACTCCGGGTAGTGGGGCATGTTCGTGTCCAGGCTGGGACGCACGGAGCGCTCCCGGCCCATGCGGGCGATGAGGTTCCTGCTTGACTCCCAGGGCTGGTCGGCCAGGGAGGCCGCCCCGATGGCGTTGAGGGCCTGGGCGTTTTCAGGGACCGTGACGGCAAGGCCAAGGGCCGCCTCCACCTCCCGGACAATCTTGGCGTTGGCCGCCATGCCGCCGATAAAGAGCAGGTCCCCGGTGAGCTCGCGCCCCCTCACGGTGTTGGCCAGGACGCTTCGGGCCACCCCTTCGCACAGGCCGGTGGCGATGGCCTCTTTGGCGTAGCCCTGGGCCTGGGCGTGGATGATGTCGCTCTTGGCAAAGACCGCGCAGCGGGTGGCAATGGACGGGGCCTTGCCGGTGAAGGCAGCGGCCTTTTGGGCAAGGGCTTCGGTGGAGAAGCCTAAGCGCTCGGCCTGCTGGTCGATGAAGGAGCCGGTGCCCGAGGCGCAGTCGGAGTTCACCACATGCTCCATGTAGTTGCCCTGGTCGTCCAGGCGGATGAGGTAGAAGCTCTCGCACCCGATGGAGAGGATGTTCCGGCAGGTGGTCTTGAGAAAGGACGCGGCCTCCACCGAGGCAATGACCGGGTCAAAGACGCGGGCCTCGGAAAGGGTGATGTTGCCGGTGATCCCGAACCGGGTGATGGTGCCGCCCGCTTCGGCTTCCATGGCCTGCCTGGTCCGGGCAAGGGCCTCTTCCAGGTTGCCGTTGTGGAGGGTGCTGCCGCTGGCAACGACGCGATGGGCGTCGAGGACGGCGTAGTGGATATATTTGGATCCGAAGTCAAGTCCTGCTTTCATGGGTGGGCACCTCTTGTCTTTCTCTCTCGTAAAGGTCGTGCCCCCCCGGAGGTGGGGGATCAGATGGGGCTGAGGGTGGCGGTCCGGGGGGAAGGGGTTCGAGTCTAGAATATGTGTTCTACGTTAACGCATGCGCTTTTTTAAACATTTTCTTTGGGGTGAGTCAAGATCAAAGGGTTGAACGACACCGGTGGGTCGAATCGAATTTAGGGTGGGGGATCTTTGTTTCTATAGGGGTGAAACACGAAAACGGAGGCCCAGGCTGCCCCTGAGATCAGGAGAGCGGGTTTTCTTAACAATCCAGTTGGCATTCCGGATTAGTACAACCTGTCGGATGCAACGGCCTTAGGCGTTGACCTCTTCTTTGATCTTGGTGGCGATCTTGTAGAGGATGGTCACGACCAGAAGGCCCACTGCGTAGACACCTACGGTGATGAGGATCTCCAGGGGAGTGGGGACGTACTCATGGTAGGTGTGCATGGGGTTGGGCACAAAGCCGCCGGCGATCATGCCCATGCCTTTGTCGATCCAGGTCCCTAAGAACACCATGATGCAGAGGAAGGGCATGTACTTCTCGTTGTTCCGGATCTTGGGAATCACAAGAAGGATAATGGCCGCAAACATCAGGAACATGGAGGACCACATCCAGGGCACAAGGGCTGCCTTGTCGCCGTGGCCGAAGAAGAGATACTTCATATGGTCCATGTGCTCGGGGATCTTGCTGTAGAAGACGGTGAAGACTTCGCACAGGAAGAAGAACACGTTGGCGATGAGTGCGTAGGTGATGATCTTCATGAGGGTCTGCATCGCTTTTGTGCCGGGATCGAAGTTGGTCACTTTGCGAACGATGAAGCAAAGGAGGATCAACACCGAGGGACCGGCGGCAAAGGCCGAGGCCAGGAACCTGGGAGCCAGGATCGCCGTGAGCCAGTAACCGCGACCGGGAAGGCCGCTGTAGAGGTAGGCTGTCACGGAGTGAATCCCGAAGGCCCAGGGGATGGAGACGTAGATGAGGAACTTCACCCACTTGGGTGCGGGAACCGCATTGCGCTCAGCTTCCAGGAGCTTCCAGCCGATGATGATGTTCAGGAAGAGATAGCCGTTGAGAACAATGGCATCCCACATGAGCATCGAGTGGGGCGTGGCGTTTAAGATCACGTTCATGGCACGCGTGGGCTGACCAAGGTCCACCACGATGAAGAGCATGCACATGACCACGGCGGCCACGGCCAGGAATTCACCGAGGATGGTGATGCGGCCGAAGGCCTTGTAGTCGTGCAGGTAGTAGGGCAGGACCAGCATCACGCCCCCGGCGGCAACACCGACGAGGAAGGTGAACTGGGCAATGTAAAAGCCCCAGGAGACGTCCCGGCTCATGCCGGTGACACCGAGACCGAAGTGCCACTGCTCCATGTATCCCATGAAGGCCACCGCAATGACGGCCGTCAGACCGGCAAGCCACAGCCAGTAATTTCTGCTTCCGCTTAATGCTTTTTCAAGCATGATGACCTCCCGTTAAACGATGTAGAAGACCGAAGGCCCGGTACCGAGACTGGCCTTTCGCCGAATGGTGTAGTTCTCTTTGAGGACCTTGCGAACTTCCGATTTTTCATCGGAGAGGTCGCCGAAGACGATGGCGCCTTCAGAAGCCTCCACGCAGTAGGGATTCTTACCAACGGCCAGTCTTTCCGCGCAGAAGTTGCACTTCTCCACGACACCCTTGGTACGGGTGGGGAACTCGGGGTTGGTGGGCTTCCCGTCTTCCAGGCCGTTTCTGGGGTCCTGGAAGTTGAAGCTGCGGGAGCCGTAGGGGCAGGCAGCCATGCAGAAGCGGCAGCCGATGCAGCGGTGGAAGTCCATGAGAACGATGCCGTCTTCCCGCTTGAAGGTCGCCTTGGTGGGGCAGGCCTGGACGCAGGGAGGGTTCTCGCACTGGTTGCAGAGGACCAGGATGGGGGCGTGGTGAGCCTTCTCAGACTGGAACTCGTTGGGCTGCTGGGTAAAGGCGTGCTCGTAGTGCTCTTCCCAGATCCACTTGATCTCGTGGTTTTTGTTGTTAAGCTCGGGAACGTTGTGGTTCAGGTGGCATGCCTTCCCGATCTTTTCGTTCAGCTCGTGGGTGAGCTTGCGGGTGTCGATGACCATGCCCCATCGATCCGCTTCGGTGACCTTCTGGTCTTTGATGGCTTTGCCTGAAGGGATGAAGTACTCGCCGATGGCATGCGCATTGGACGCGGCTGTCAGGCCCAGTGCGGATACGCCGGCGATCTTCAGGAAGCTTCGTCTGCTCTCTTTCATCACTACTTCTCCTTCGGATTCACGTGGCAATCCCAGCAGTAGGGGTTAACAGAGGCGTACTCATGGCACTTGTCGCAGAAGTCCGCCTTGTTGGTGTGGCACTCAAGGCAGGTGTTGGACAGGCTCATGTTGTACTTCTTGCCGTCATCCGCCACATAAATGCGGTGACCGTCGCGAACCACCGAGTTTCTCCAGCCGTCCAGAAGCTGCATGTGCTCCTTGGCCATCTGGTCCTTGGGGAGGATACATGCTCCGGCGGCTTTGGCTTCCGGAGCGATAACCAGCTCCGGCGCAGGCTTGGCCGATCCCGTGTTGTACCAGAACGGGAAGGAGACCAGGACGGCGAAGATGGCCACTCCGGCTAATATTTTACCTTTATCATTCATCAGAATCACCCTCCGCTCCAGGTAAATCCTCAAACCTCAGGTTTGTGGTTCGTTCAATTTCACCGTCCATGACCAGGGCGTTGGCTACCAGCTCGTGGAGGCCGGTGACTTCCACGCCGGGTACCCAGTAGTCCATGAGGGGGGGCAGAGCCGCCCTGTCGATGGCGCACATGCAGGCCAGGGTGTTGACGTCGTACTTGTCGTGAACGTATTTGACCGCGTTGGCACGGGGCAGGCCGCCTCGGAGGCGCTGTTCCATGATCTCTTCGGTGTTGAGGCCCGCACCGGAGCCGCAGCAGAAGGTCTGCTCGCGGATGGTGTTGACAGGCATTTCGTGGAAGTTGTTGCAGACGCTCTTCAGCACGTAGCGGGGCTCGTCGAGCATGCCCATGGCACGGGCCGGGTTACAGGAGTCGTGCCAGGTGACCTTCAGGTGGTCGTTGCGGCTCGGGTCGAGCTTGAGCTTGTTGTGCTTGATGAGGTCGGCGGTGAACTCAGCGATGTGGATCATCTTGGTGGACGCGGCGTTCTCAAAGACGGTACCGGTGATGGGGTTCACCGGGGTCTCCAGGAAGTTGGCCGGGCCGTTCATGGTCCCCATGTACTGGTTGATGACGCGCCACATGTGGCCGCACTCGCCGCCCAGGATGTACTTGACGCCGAGGCGCTCGGCTTCGTGGTACATTTTGGCGTTGAGTTTTTTCATCTGGTCGGCGGAGGTGAAGAGGCCGAAGTTGCCGCCCTCAGACGCGTAGGTGGAGAGGGTGTAGTCCAGGCCGATGTGCTCGAAGAGCATCAGGTACCCCATGAAGGTGTAGGTACCGGGGTCGGCGAAAGCGTCACCAGACGGGGTCACAAAGAGGATCTCGGCACCCTTGCGGTTGAAGCTGGGGTTGATCTTGACGCCGGTGATCTCTTCGATGTCTTCGCAGAAGAACTCAATGATCTCTTTGAAGTTCTGGGGCTGGATGCCGAGGTGGTTACCGGTTTTGGAGCAGTTGGCCACGGGATCCTTGATCCAGTTGATGTTCACGCCGAGGAGGTTCAAGAGCTCGCGGCCCATCATGGTGATCTCGGCGGTGTCGATGCCGTAGGGGCAGAAGACGGAACACCTTCGACATTCGGTGCACTGGTAGAGGTAGGAGAACCACTCTTTGATGACCTGGGGGGTCATCTTCCGGGCACCGCCGAACTTGCCGAGGAGCTTGCCCACGGTGGTAAAGTCGTTTCGGTAGATGCTTCGGAGCAGCTCGGCCCTTAAGAAAGGCATGTTTTTGGGGTCACCCGAGCCGATGTAGAAGTGGCACTTGTCGGCGCAGGCACCGCAGCGGACACAGATGTCCATGAAGACCTTGAGGGAGCGGTACTTGTCCAGGCGCTCCTTGAAGCCTTCGTGAATGATCTGCTGCCAGTTTTCGGGAAGCTGCCAGTCCTCGTCGGCGGGGGACCAGTCGCGACCGTTGGGGAGCCCAAGATAGTCCAAGGTCTTGGCCTTGGCGGGATAGCAGAACTTGCCTTCGGACAGGTCCGGCGGCGTGTCCATCCACGACTTCTTGGGAACAGCGTTGTCTATTTTGATCATCTCTTCCGGTTTGATATCCACGATTTATGACTCCTTTTCCACTGGGAGACCCGCCTCGATCATCTTCTCTCTGAACTCGTTTTCGTATTTCTCGTAGGTTACGAAGGGAAGATCGGGGTTCCAGGGGTTGATGTGTCTCTTGGCTCGGCTGTTGTTGGCCATGTTTCGGGTGGGAGAAAGGAAAATACCACCGGCATGCATCAGCTTGCTGAAGGGGAAGTATACGAAGAGTACGCATACGCAGAACAGATGCACGTAAACGAAGGGGTCAATGTTGGCCGGAATCGTGGGGTGCAGTGTCGCCAGGCCCATGGTGAGCTCTTTGACGGCCACTACGTCCACCCTCAGGAAGTATCGCATGTAGATGCCGGTACCTGCGATGGCAATGATCAGGAAGAGGGGGAAGTAATCGGCTGCCAGGGAGGCGTACCGGAGGTTGGGTTTGGTCACGCGCCGCAGGAAGAGAAAGCAGGCCGCGGCAAGCAGGACCACCCCGGAGAGCAGTACGATGGGAAGGCCGATCTGGAAGAAACCGTCGATGAATTCCAGGGCTTCGATGCAGAACGGCACAGGCTCCAGGAAGAAGCGCATGTGACGGACGAGCACCGCCAGGAAGCTGTAATGGAATGCCAGGGCAAACAGCCAGAGCCAGATTTCCAATTCATAAGAGATCCGGTCACCCTTGATTTCGGCCTTGGTGTTGCGGAACAGAGACCTGAAGGTCAGGATCTCAAAGGCCATGCGGCCCACCACACCGAGTCCGGTGTAAGGGTTCTCAAGCTTGTCATGCTTGATCCAGGGCAATGATTTTTGCTGACCGCAGGTGGTCGGGATGCGGAAGGGAACCGGTGACTTGGCCCACTTCATGATACGCCAGATAAAACCGCCCAGGAACACGACAAAGGCGATGTAGGGTATCAGGATCCCAAACACTCCCTGCAGCGCAGGCGCACTGCCGCCCAGAAAGGCGAGTGCACCCAGCACAACGACCGCTACCAGGGACAACACAATATTAACGTTCATACCTTTTCCTCACCCTTTGGTGCTTGATCAAACGAACGCACCCGGATTGAAAGTTTGTAAAAGACGGACACAACCTCACATGTCGGGAAGGCCGGCAACCCTCCCGGAGAGGCTGACACACCCCCGCCCTACAGCCCTCGATCCGGTTCCTCGTCCGATTTCTCAAAGCCCCCGTTTTTATAAACATCATGTGGTAAAATTTCGGTCCCGACTTCGGGAACCTCACACAATATATCCTTGTTCTTCAAAATGTTGAGCGTGCGGGTACGCACCTCGCTGGCCCGCAGGCGGTAGATCTGTTCCCGGCAGGCCATGTAGATGTCAAAGGCCGCCAGGCTGATCCGGTCCACGCGGTTGTAGAAGCCGTCGAGATCCTTCTGGGTCACCTTGCCCTCTTTGATCTCTTTTTTCAGCGCTTCTTTCACCACGGTTTTCAGCGCAAAGACAAAGGCCACCCCTTCGCTGGGGACAAAGGCCTGCACCGCACGCAGTCGAATGAGCGGGTCGAGCTTCTGGCGGAGTACCTCGGGGTCGGGCTCGTTTTTCGCGGCCACCAGGTTAAAGACGTCGGTGAACCCTTCCTTGGCCATGGCGCCGATGGGGTTGTTGAAGGGGTCTTTCTCCTTCATGATGAATCGGCTGCCGTCGGAAGAGTAGTTTCCGGCAAAACGGGCGGTCCATGCGCTGATGATCTCTTTGGCATGGCTGTCGAGGTGTTTGTAAATACCCATGGTTCCTCGCACCCGCCTGCATGCGCACGCGGGTTTCCTAAGAATTACATTTGTAACAGCAACTTAATGATGAAACGGAACTTTCCGAGTTTAAACGATTGATATAGAACAATTTCCGTTTTTGTGTCAAGAACTACTTTCCTTTCAAACGAGGCTGAAGTATGCACCGTTAAAGGATATTGCGTTTGCCTACCCGTAAGGATACGAACCTGTTTTTCCTTCGTTACCTTTCACGGTTTTGATAGTATAAACGGTATCAAAAGCCATGGCTTACCCCAGGGCGAATCCTGC
The DNA here is from genome assembly GCF_056829965.1 of Desulfoluna sp. CYM3A. NCBI lineage: Bacteria > Pseudomonadati > Thermodesulfobacteriota > Desulfobacteria > Desulfobacterales > Desulfolunaceae > Desulfoluna > Desulfoluna sp. CYM3A. The sequence continues at coordinate 5,218,032 of NZ_CP186556.1, read as the reverse complement.
GGGATTCATGCTCTGTTCGCCGCCGGGCAGTGGGCTTGCCGGGCCGGAGGCCAAGGTGACAAAGGAGAAAATCGCAGGGTAACCCGGCCATGCTCGTCGGTTGTCGGCGCACTGGTTTGCCGCCGGGCACCGTGCTCCGGTGCAGCGCGGCTTCCTTCGTCCTAAGGCTCCATCGTTTGATTATGTTCCTGATAAACCGCCGCACTATAGCAGAAGCGCGGGACCAAATAAATGGTGCTCAAACGTGAATTATTTTGATTTCATTGTTCATTTGGCTTGATGGATGGTTGCGGTTCGTAGGTCACGTGATCTTGCACGGTTTTCCCTTTTCCTGTATATACGAATAGTCAATCAGGTGTCATCCGGCGATTTTACCTCACCACGGAGGCAAACCCGGTGGCACCCTTCATTTATCGGGTTGTCAGGGCCATACTACCCTGCTCCGGCAGCGTGTCGCCCTGCTCCCGGCATCGCTCTCTTTACCTGAACCCCAGGCATCACCATGCAAAAGTTGACCTCTTTTCCTGTTGCGGCATGTTTTTTCTTTGGATGGCTCCTGTCGTGTCTTCTGCCGACGGGGCCGTTGTGCGCCACGGCCCGGGCCGAAGGGCCCGAGGTCCTCGTCATTCCAATCTCCGGTGAGGTTTCTCCGGCCATGGCCGCCTTTGTGGAGCGGGCCACACGGGACGCCGAAGGGGCTTCCCTGGTGATTTTCGAGATGGACACCTTCGGCGGTCGGGTGGATTCGGCCTTTAAGATTGTCGACGCCATCACGGCCCTTGAATCCCCCAGCGTGGCCTGGGTGAAGACAAAAGCCATCAGCGCCGGGGCCCTCATCGCCCTGTCCGCCGACGCCCTGACCATGTCTCCGGGCACCACCATCGGGGACTGCGCCCCCATTGCCGTGAGCCAGGAAGGCCCCAAGATGCTGGGAGAGAAGTTCCAGTCCCCGCTGCGGGCCAAGTTCCGCGCCCTGGCCCGGAAAAACGGATACAGCGAAGCCCTGGCCGAGTCTATGGTGACCGCCGAGCTTGAGATTGTGGCCTACGAGGCCGACGGCAAAACCGTCTATCTGGAGAGGCAGGCCTACGAGGACTTGAAGGAGAAGCCCGACCACGTGCGAACTGTGGTGCGGGAAGGCGAACTGCTGACCATGGACGATGTGGAGGCCAACGAATTCGGCTTTTCCAAGGCCACCTTGAAAACCCTGGCCGAGGTGGTGGCCGGTGAGGGCAAGGGCGGGGTTGTGCCGGAGCGCGTGGACCCCTCCTGGTCCGAAGACCTTTCCGGGTGGATCCTTTCCATCGCCCCCATTCTCATGATTATCGGGCTGGGGGCCCTCTACACCGAACTCAAGGCCCCGGGCTTCGGGATCTTCGGCATCGTGGGGCTCAGTGCCCTGGCCCTTGCCCTGTTCGGCCATCACATTGCGGGCCTTGCCACCTATGCGGAGATCATCATCATCGTCATCGGCGTGCTTCTCCTGGTGGTGGAGATTTTCGTGCTTCCGGGCTTCGGTCTGGCTGGCATGATCGGTTTTCTGCTGGTGATGCTGGGGCTGATCCTCTCCCTGCAGGATTTTGTGATCCCCGACCCGGACCTGCCTTGGGAGGGCGACCTGTTCCGGGTTAACCTTCTTACCGTGGTGGCCTCCTTCGGCGCCTCCCTTCTCATGGCCATGGCCATGCTGCGCTACCTTGTCCCGGCCATGGCCGGGCGGGTGAGCGGGCCATACCTGGACGCGGACTTAAAGGCCTCCCATGCCGATTCCAAAGAGACGGCACGCATTGAAGAAGGTGCCACGGGCGTGGCTTTGAGCCCCTTGAGGCCGGCCGGAAAGGCCGCGTTTTACGGCGAGCCCTTTGACGTGGTCACCCGGGGTGATTTTATTGATCGAAACGAGCATGTTGTGGTCACCGCCGTGGAGGGGAACCGTGTCATTGTGGCCCGGAAAGAGTCCCCTTCCGAACCTGTTGCATAAAGGAACCCAGCCAAGCCCATGAAACTTGCCTTAACCGTCATTGTCCTTCAAGTTCTTGGGGTTGCCGCCATCATCGCTGAGTTTGTCATCCCCTCCTTCGGGGTGATCTCCGTGGTGGCCGCGTCCCTGTTCGTGCTCTCGGTGTATATGGTTTTCACCGAGGCCTCCACCCAGATGGGGTACGCCCTGCTGCTGGCCGATATTTTTCTTATTCCCGCCGCCATTTTCATCGGGGCCAAGGTGCTGGAGCACTCCCCGGTGACCCTGAAGAAGCAGCTTAAAAGCGAGGAGGGGGCCACGTCCCAGAAAAAGGGGCTGGATCATTTCCTTGGCCTTGAGGGCGAGGCCGTCACCGACCTTCGGCCCTCGGGGGTGGCCCTTCTCGGGGAGGAGCGCATCGACGTGGTGACACGCGGTGAGTACATAGAAAAAGGGAGCCGTGTCTCCGTTCTTTCGGTCACGGCCAACTCCGTTGTGGTGAAGCAGCTGATAGCGGCTGAATGAGTCCTTACTGTTTGAAACCCGGCCCTTCGTTATGGAAGGGCCCTGTATATAACGTGAAAATCAGGAGAACGTAATGTCCCCAAACATGATTTTAACCTTTGTCGCCCTGGCCATCGTGCTGGTGATTCTTTTTGTGGTCGCCTCTGCCATCAAGCTTTGGATCCAGGCCCTGGTGTCCGGTGCCCATGTGGGTATCCTGAACATCGTCTTCATGCGGTTCCGGAAGGTGCCGCCCAAGCTCATCATCGAGTCCAAGATCATGGCGGTGAAGGCAGGTATCGACATCAGCACCGACCTGCTGGAATCCCATTACCTGGCCGGGGGCAACCTGGCCCGTGTGGTCCAGGCCCTTATTGCGGCCGACAAGGCCAACATCGACCTGGAGTTCAACCGGGCCGCGGCCATTGACCTGGCCGGGCGCGACGTGCTCGAGGCGGTTCAGATGAGTGTTAACCCCAAGGTCATCGAGACGCCCAAGATCGCGGCCATGGCCAAGGACGGCATTCAGCTCAAGGCCATCTCCCGCGTGACCGTGCGGGCCAACATCGACCGCCTGGTGGGCGGGGCCGGTGAAGACACCATCCTCGCTCGCGTGGGCGAGGGCATCGTCTCCACCATCGGCTCTTCCGAGAACCACAAGCAGGTTCTGGAGAACCCGGACACCATCTCCAAGACCGTTCTTGCCAAAGGTCTTGACTCCGGCACGGCCTACGAGATTCTGTCCATTGATATTGCCGACGTGGACGTGGGCAAGAACATCGGCGCCGACCTGGAGACCGACCGTGCCGAGGCGGACAAGAAGATCGCCCAGGCCAAGGCCGAAGAGCGTCGTGCCATGGCCTACGCCGTGGAGCAGGAGATGAAGGCCAGGGTCCAGGAGATGCAGGCCAAGGTTGTGGAAGCCGAGGCGCAGGTTCCCCTGGCCATGGCCGAAGCATTCCGCAGCGGCAACCTGGGGATCATGGATTATTATAAAATGAAGAACATCATGGCCGATACCGATATGCGCAGCGCCATTGCAGGCGATGAGAAAGGACCGGATGACAAGGAGACCACCTGATGGGCGGTATCAAGTTCCTTATCACCCTCGTGGTGATCTACCTCGTCTTTCGCTCCGTCATGCGGAAGATCATCTCAACGGTGAACCCGGAAGGGGGCGATAGCCCCAAGAGGGGGAAGCTGGGGGACATCATCGCCCAGATGAAAGAGGAGATGGAGAAGGCCCGGCTCGAGGCAGAGCGTGAAGCCGCGGGCGAGGAGGACGACTTCCTGGATGACGACCCCTGGGCCGACCTTCGGGAGGATGCGGAGACCCTGGAAGCGGACTCCGACATGTCCGGAGAACGCTGGGATGCCGATGACGACAGGCCCTCTCTCCACGAGCGCTGGGAAGCGGACGAGGAGAGGCCCTCTCTTCATGAGCGATGGAATGAAGAGGATGAGAGGCCCGCTCTCCATGAACGCTGGGACTCAGCTGAGGAGGGAACTTCTCTCTGGGACAGCCCGGAAGGGAGGCGCCCTGCACGGCGGTCGCTTTCAGAGGAGCCGGCGCCCGGCACCGACACCTGTGCCCGGAGCGGGAAGCGCCGCACGAGGCTGAAAGAAGCCATCGTCTGGAAGGAGATCCTTGATCGGCCCGTGGGGCTTAAGTCCTGAGTCTCCGCCTTCCGGCGGTGCAGAACAAACAGTGTGACAGACGGTTGTGAGCCGCACGGGGATTCCGCTAGTTGTCCGTCGCCGTTCCCCTTGGTATGGTTGGCCCGGGGGGGACTATATTCTTTTGCGTAAAAAACCTTGGAGGAGTTTTCAGCACGAAGGATGTAGTGATGACCATAAAACACTATTTCGAACACATGACCTACCACCTTATCGGACTGACCCTGACCCTCATTGGTCTGATCCCCCAACACCGAGCCGACCGGCTCGCCCATTTTCTCGGACATGCCTGGTTCAAAGGCGACACACGGCGCCGCATGGTGGCCATGGACAATCTCACCCATGCCTTCGGGGACTCCATGGACCAGCAGGAGCTTACGGACCTTGCCCGGCGCAATTTTGTCAACACGGCCCGGATGCTCTTTGAGCTGGGGCAAAGTACCCGGTGGCCCCTGAAGAGCGTCAGTGACCACTTTCGCTACTACGGCCACCACCACGTCATCAACGCCCACAAAAAAGGCAAAGGGGTGCTGGTGGTCATGGCCCACATGGGCAACTGGGAGTTCCTGGCCCCGGCCATCGTGGCCTCAGGGCTCCAGCCCGCCGGGTACGCACCCCTGGCTTATGCGCCCCTGGATCGCTACACCAAAGACATGCGGGAAAAATTCGGTTGCCGTATGTACCCCACCCGCAAGGCCGTGGATGGTATCCTCAGCGAACTGGATCAGGGTAACCTGGTGGGCCTTCTCATCGACCAGAACGCCAGCAAGCCCCACCAGAGGGTCTTTGTGGATTTCATGGGCCGCAAGGCCAGCGCCCACAAAGGCCTGGCCCAGCTTGCCGCCGTCACCGGGGTGCCGGTGGTCTCCTTTTTTGTGGTGCGTGAGCACGGCAAGTTCCGGGCGGAGTTCGGCCCGGAAATCCCCGTGGTGGACACCGGAAACCCCCAGCAGGACCTTGTGACCAACACCCAGGCTTTCAACCGGGTCATCGAGTCGATGGTGCGCCGTTACCCGGATCAGTGGCTCTGGGGGCACCGTCGCTGGAAGACCCGCCCGGAGGAGGAGCCTGCCCCCGGCGGCCCTGTCGTGGGTTGAACATTTAAACCGTTTAACAAACAGGTTATAAAAAAGATTCAGGCCAATCAAAAGTGAAATTCCCTCGAAGCCTGTTTACGAGGTGGCTCACCTCCCCGCCGAAGGCCTCTTTTCGGTTTATTCCCCAAGCCCTCTTGTCCCTGCCGTTCATTCGACTTTGCTCCCGGAGGGCAACGATGTTTTGATGGGTTGTCCTTCACATTATCCCACACGCGTTCGCCCTGCACGAGATCCTGTTTGCCATTGCCAAACCCCTGGTGTGTCAGTATAGTTCTATCCTTTTAGAAGGAACGTTTGAAGGGTGGCGGTACCGTCCTTTTCCCTGTGGAAGGCGCGGGCGCTGTTCTGTGATGAGACACCTGGGTGTGGATGTGTGGAATGGAATATCTGGTATACAAGGTCGTTCGTCTGTTGTTTCTGTTGTTGGGGCTCATCCCCGAGCCCGTGGCCGGGAAAATGGCCAGTGCCATCGGCGGTATCTGGTACCGGCGGGACAAGCGCCACCGGGAGGTGGCCATCAAGAACATTAATGATTGTCTTCGGCAAGGAAATGTCCGAAGAAGAGATCCGGGAACTGAGCCGGAAGGCCTTTGATCATATTGCCCTGGTCCCCTTTGAGATGGGACGCAGCCTTCGCTGGAACTGGGCGGATCTGAAGGCCCGGTTTCGGATTTACGGAATTTTTCACCTGACGGCGGCCCACGCCAAGGGCAAGGGTGTTCTGGTGCTGACCTGTCACATGGGGAACTGGGAGTTTCTTCCTGTCTCCATGGGGGCCACGGGGTATCAGATCTCGGCGGTGTACCGCCCCCTGGATTTCAAACCCATGGACCGGTTTATCCTGGAGATGCGGGAACGCTTCGGCTGCCGCATGTACCCCACCAAAAAGGCGGTGAAAGGCATCCTGGATGAACTCTCCCAAGGCAACGCCGTGGGACTTTTGAGCGATCAGAACGCCCCCAAGCCCCATCAGAGCGTGTTTGTCACCATGTTCGGCAAGACCGCTAGCGCCAACAACGGCATCGCCCAGCTGGCCCTCACCACCGGCGCTCCGGTGATCCCCTACTTCGTGGCCCGGGACGGCCGGTTCGTCCGGGGTGAGTTCGGCCCGGAGATTCCCCTGGTGAATACCGGTGATTTCGAGGCGGATGTCCGTACCAATACCCAGAACTTCAGCTATGCCATGGAAAAGATGGTTCGACCTGGTAGCGGGTCCACAACCGCTGGAAGACCCGACCCCGGGATGAAGCGCAGGGGTGAGAAGCTCATGGTTGCTCCGGCGGCCTGCGGGCTAACTTTTAAAAAGTTTGACAAAACAGGTCTTAAAAAAAATAGTGAAGAAACCCCGGTTTGGAGGTGAAATGCTGATTTTTCTGAGGAGCGAAGGGGAAAACGCATTCGCAACCTGCTTTCGAGGTGGCACACCTCGCCGCCGGAGGCGAGCTTTTATCTTTTACCGTCATAGACGGCATGCAAAAGGCCCAGGCCACCCTTTTTCTATCCCCGGCTGCGGGTGACTGAGAACCAAAAAACGCCTTCGGAATATCCGAAGGCGTTTTTTTATACCTGTCGGCTGGTGAGGCCGAGGGCCAGGTATGAGGGTGGACGGGTTCTGGTCTTACCTGAAGGCGTACTGGACGCCTATGCCGATGATCCAGAGATCCTTTTCATAGGTGATGCCGTGGCTGTCGGTGTCGTCTTCGTAAAAGAGCTTGGTGGCCCCCACGTCAAATCGGAGGCCTTCAACGGGCTCGGCCATGAATCCTGCGGAGATGCCGTGGTAGACGTTTTTGGAGAGGGCCGTGCTGTAGTCCTCCGGGTCCACACCGGCGTCGGAGTAGGAGTAGCCCGCACTCACGGCAAAAGCGGGGGTGACGGCGTACTCAAAGGCACAGGCCACCTCCACCCCGTTGTCCAGGCCCTCTTCGGCCCCCTCCCAGTCGATGTCGTCATGCCAGGTGTAGCTCACGTCCGTGGCCAGGGTGAGGGCCTCGGTGGCCTTCCAGGAGACGCCCAGTGCGGTCATGGCGGGGAAGTCTTTTCGGGTTTTGTCGCCTTCGGCCCCAAACATTAGAGATTTCGATAAGGCAGGCGCTACTGTCCCTTCGATTTTGTCCACCTCCCACTCCACCCGGGTGCGGAACTCGTGGCGGAACCCGATGTTGACGGTGGGGCTGGGGGTGTAGTTCAGCCCGACGATGGGGGCAAAGCCCGTGCCGGTCTTTTCGTAGTCCAGGATATCCCCTCCGTCGATTTCGTAGGTGTTGGTCCCGTAGACCAGGCGGCCGGTCAGCGACAGGGAGAAGGTGTCGCTCACGGCGCAGGCACCGCCGACATAAGCCCCCACCCAGGCGGAGGCCACCTCTTCGGATACGGCGGGGCCGATAGAGCGTTTCATTGCAGCGTAAGCTAGCTGTTTTGTGGTCACTCCCTTTTCTTTGTTGAGTATTCCGTTGTCATACTCCAGGGCCCCTCCCCCGCCGATGACCCCGAATCCCGTAAATGCGCTCCATTTTTTGCCGTTTTTCACGGCAAAGAGGTTGGGCACCACCGTGGTGAGGGTGGTGGTCTCGTGCCGCACCCCGTCCTTGGTGTGGCTGTACTCCTTGGGCAGGAACTGGTTGCCCGCCATGATAAAGGTGCCCTCACCCAGCCGGATGGTGCCGGCCGGGTTGTAGAGGACCGCATCCACGGAGTCGGTGGCTGCCACACGTGCGGGCATGCGGGTCCAGTCCGCGCTCAAGTTGGTGTTGTTTTCGATGAGGGTCGCTCCGGCGGTGGATGAGAGGGCCACCCCCGCAAGGAGCGTTAGAACAGCAGCGATACTTTTTTTCATCTTCATACCTGATCCTTAATTTTCCTAAATCTTAGATAATGGATTCTCAGGTTCATTTGCTACTTGTGATCCCTGAGAGAACATGACAGACAACTGTCCGCCTGGTTCGGCTATCGCCTTGCAGTGGGGCTGTTTCGCCAAACCATATCCGCAACATCGGTTGGGTGGATATTTACTTTAGTTAGACATCTAAGTAATATTGGGTGTGAATAATTTTATCTTAATTTTAACTGCAGCTATTCAGTTCGTTACACGTAACTGGAAAGCGGTTTAGGTGACCCCCCTTAAAAAAAAAGATTCAGGTGAATCTCAACCCAGGGCAAAGGTGATTTTCCTTCGCAACCTGGGGGGCTGGATCCTTGGGGCGTATTCCCTGGCCGCCGAAGGCTCTTTGGCCCGTGCATTATTTTTTGTTGGAGTGCCGCCAGATTTTCATGGCTTCCGCCTCCTTGATGAGCCCTTCCCTGAAATCGGGGTGGGCGATGCTGATCATCAACTCGGCTCGTTTCCAGGTGGATTGGGCCCTTACCTGGACGGCCCCGTATTCCGTGACCACATAATCGGTCATGTGGCGGGGGATGGTGGTGATGGAACCCGGGGCAAAGGTGGGCAGGATGCGGGACTGGAGTTCCCCTTTGGAATTGGTGAAGGTGGAGGTAAGGCAGATGAAGCTTTTACCGCCCTTGGACCACTGGGAGCCGATGACAAAGTCCCACATGCCTCCGTTGCCCGAGACCTGGTTGGTGCCCAGGCTCTCGGCGTTTACCTGGGTGTAGAGGTCCACCTGCAGGGCGTTGTTGATGGAGACAAAATTATCGAGTTTGGCGATGACCCGGGGATCGTTGGTGTAGTCTGCCGGGTAGGAGGCCGCGGCCGGGTTGTTGTCCACGAAGTCGTAGAGGCGCTTGGAACCCATGGCAAAGGTGTAGGGAACCCGGTACCGGTCCAGGCTTTTGCAGGAGCCGTTCATGCGGCCGGATTCGATCATGTCCACGTAGGCGTCGGAGAGCATTTCCGTGTGTCCCCCTAAGTTTTTCAGGTCGGACTGGGCGATGATTTTGCCCACGGCGTTGGGCATGCCCCCGATGCCGAGCTGGATGCACGAGCCGTCTGTGATGTGGCCCACGATGAGTTCGGCGATGGTGCGCTCCTGTTCGTTGGGCTCGGGGCTGGGCAGATCGGCCAGGGCCAGATCGGCAGGGGCCTCCACCACATAGTCCACGGCGGAGATGTGGACGGCCTCTTCGGCTCCGCCCGGGCAGACGGGCAGGTTGGGGTTAACCTCGACGATGACGCAGTCTGACTCTTCCATGGCCGCCAGGGTGGCGGAGTTGTGGAGGCCCAGGTTGAAGTAGCCGTGGTCGTCCATGGGGCAGACCGTGCAGATCACCACGTTGCGGTGGGGGGCCACGCCATCCCGGAACCAGGAGGGGGCCTGATGGTACATGATGGGGTAGTAGAACCCCACGTTGAAGTCCCGCTGCAGCACCCGTGAGATCTTGCTGAACTGAAGGTCGTGGTAGACAAAGCTTTCGGGGTGCTTGACCACTTCGGGCACCGGGGGCAGGGTGACGGCCACGTGAACCTCCACGTCCCGGAGTTCCTCATGACGGGCCGCCAGGGCGATGTCGCACACCACGGGCTTGCCGTTGAAAAATCCGTAATCCACCACGTCCCCTGATTTGACGATCTGTACCGCTTCCTCGGCGGGAACGCATTTTTGACTGTACTGGCTGCTGTATCGGTTCATACTTCTCCTCCTTTGCACCGTCGGAATTCGAAAATCAGAATTTCTCAATTGCGAATAATGTTTTTATGAACAAAACAAACGAATTGACGAACGGAGGATATGGGTATTTATAACAAGGGGATGAAGCTTGGCGGGGCTGGAAACCGTCGAGAATGCCCGAGGCGTGGCACAGGTGCCACGTCCGTTGAGGGGAGAGGGCATAACAGTCACGAATTATAGATACAAATCGTTGGTGTGGCAAAAATGTCCCGTCGGGGGACTATTCGATTCCGTAGCCTTTGAGCTTTCGAAACAGGGTTTTTCGGTGCACCCCGAGGAGCTCTGCGGCCCGGGCTTTTTGCCAGCGTGTTGATTCCAGGGTGCGCAGGATGTGAGCTTTTTCCACCTCGGCAAGAACGTCGCTGAGAGGCCTGGGACATCCCTCTTCCCGGGGTTCCGGCGGCAGGTCGGCATGGGGCTCCGGAGACGGCAGGTCGAGGCGGCTCATGGTGATGTATCGGTGAATCACGTTCTGGAGTTCCCGGATGTTGCCGGGCCAGGGGTGGGCCTGGAGCCTGCTCATGACATGGGAGGGGATTACGGGGAGCTTCTCTCCGGTGACCAGCTTTTCCAGGAAGTGGTGGATGAGAAAGGGAAGGTCGTCGAGGCGGTCCCGCAGCGGGGGCAACGTGATGGGGATGACGCTGATGCGGTAGAAGAAGTCTTCGCGCATGCGGCCCTGCTTCACGAGCTCTTCGGGATTTTTGTTGGTGGCGGCAATGATGCGGATGTCCGGGTGGACCGGTTCGCGGCCCCCCACGGGGAGGAAGCCGCCTCCTTCGATGGCTCGCAGGAGCTTGGCCTGCATGTTGAGGTCAATCTCCGAGTTCGTCCATAAAGAGGGTGCCGCCGTGGGCCAGTTCCAGGAGCCCTTTTTTGTCCCGGTCCGCCCCGGAGAAGGCGCCTTTTTTGTACCCGAAGAACTCGCTCTCCATGAGTTTTTCGGGAATGGCAGCGCAGTTCACGGGCACGAATTTTCCTTCGGACCGGTCGCTCAGGTCGTGGACCGCCTTGGAGACCAGCTCCTTTCCTGTGCCGGACTCTCCGTAGACGATGACGTGGGCGGAGGTTCGGGACGCCTTGAGGATGGTCTCCAGAACCTCCTGCATGGGTTTGCTCCGACCGACGATGGTTCCCATGGCGTGGGATTGCCTGACCCGGGTCTCCAGGTGATGGAGGCGCTCGGTGAGGGCCCGCTCCCGCCTTTTCCGTTCTGTGATGTTGCGAAGGATCCCCAGCACCTCGCTTCCGGCCAGGGCGATGATCCGGGCCTCGTACCACTGGGTGCCCCGGACCTCGGCCCATTTGAATTCGAAACGCTGGACTGTGTGGTGGGCAAGGGCCCTGCCGATGGCGTCCATGGCCTCTTTGAACTTTTCCCGGGGCAGAAAGTCGGAGAGGTGGCTGCCGGCGTAAGGGGCCTTCCCTTTGACCATGGAACTCCTCGGGCCCTTGTAAGTGGTGATGCGGCCGGTTTCCATGATGCGGATGATGGTGTCGGGGATGGCGTTTAAGATACCCCGGGTCACCTTTTCGCTCTCCTCGAGGGCCTCCTGGGCCCGGACCCGCTGGGTGATGTTGTTGAAGAAGGTGAGGCTGGCGGGGCGCCCGTCCCAGACGATCTCGATGGCGTGGATCTCGAACCAGACGATCTCCCCGTCCTTGGTGATGAGGCGGAAGGGGTAGACCTGGGGCACGGGCTGGTGGTTCATTCGTTTTCGGTAGCGAGTGTCCACAAGCGTCACGTCGTCCGGGTGGACAAAGTCTCCGTAGGGACGGCTGACCAGCTCGTGGGCCTCGTATCGGAGGGCGATTTTTGACGGCATTGGCGTTGACGTTTCGAATGATGCCGTCCTGCAGCACGATGATTGCGTCGCTTGAGTTTTCGAAAAGGGGAAGGTTGTCCGTCTCAAAGCCCATGGCATTGCTCCGTCTGGTTGTCTCCGATTTAAAAGGGGTACCCCCGAGACCTACTAAATGGCGGAGCATAAGGAAAGGGTGTTCTCAAAATAGGGGGCCATTGTCTCCACAGCTTTTGCTGAAAAAATCAAAATAAATGATTGTTCGGTTTTCTGACTCTGTGGATAGGTGGCCGGGTTTTATTGCGATGAAACAGTGACGCCAATGCACTGATGCTATGGGCTCTTGTGATGTGCAGGGTGGATCGACCAACTCTCAGGCGAGAGTCTCAATCCACATAGAATGTGGGAGATCTTAAAATGAGTGAATATTCGTTTAAGGGTAATTGCAGGAAAAATTCAAGGCAGTTGGGTGGTGCGGGCATGGTGGTCCAGAAAGGGCCGCGGGCTGGAAGGCTCGGCAACAATGGGCGGGTCGTGGGCACCGGATTTTATCAACGGGGTGCCGCCGGGCCAACGGGGGGAGCCTCCCCCGGACAGTGGGTGGGTTGAAGCTTTTGAGCAACACGACGAATAAACGAATGCTCATTTGGGCGGACCGGACAATAACCTGTGTTGACTCTTACGCAGGCAATCCTTGCCTTTAATCTGTTGGAAGCTATAGAAGAAGAAGGCATTGCCGTGGCGACATGTGGTCCTTTATCTGTGCAGCACGGCATCTTTTCAGGAATCAATTAAATAAATAAACATTCGTTCGTTTAAGAATACCATAAAATGAACATGTTGGGAGCCTTTGCCATGGACGACAGCACACGGGACTATTACGAGCAGGAGGCGCAGCGGTTCTTCGACGCCACCGTGAACATCGACCCCACCCCCATTCTTACCCCCCTGGCCGAGGCGCTTTTGCCCGGGGCCAGGATCCTTGATATCGGCTGCGGGTCCGGTCGGGATCTTCTCTGGTTAAAGGAGAGGGGCTTTCACCCCCACGGACTGGAGCCTTCCGCCGTCCTGGCTTCCCTTGCCGAACAGCACTCGGGCTGCCCCGTGACCGTCGGGGAGCTTACCACCACAGATCTCCTGGATCGCCCCTGGGACGGCATCCTTGTTTCCGGGGTGCTCGTCCATCTTCCCCACAAGGCGGTGCCCGGTCATCTTCTCCGTCTTGCAGGGGCCCTGGCAGACGGCGGTCGCCTGTATGTTTCGGTGAAAGAGGGCGAAGGGGAAGGTGCCGATGCCGATCACCGCACCTTTTATTACTGGCAGGATGCCGATTTCAGGGTGGTGGCAAGCCAGGCGGGCCTTGAGGTGTGCTCCATGGGCCGGTCCGCATCGGCCCGGGGCAATACCGATATCTGGCTGGGGTATCTCTTGAAAGCGGAAGGGGCAAAGCCGTAAGGGGCGCCCTGGTGACTTACGGGGAAGGAACTTTGGTCACCGGCATGCGGATTTCGATGAGGTAATCGTCTTCACGGGGGACGGCCAGGGAATCGAGGAGGACTTTTTCAATGGCGGTGTTGCCGGTTGTGTAGCCCTGCCGGGCGATATGCGCCCACAGTTTTGCCCTGGACAGGGAGAGCTCTTCAAAACGCCCCTTGTGGTAGAGGTACGCATACTCCCCTGCCGGAATGGTTGCCCCTGTGGCTCCGGCAACATGGAGGGCGACGCTTTGAAAGCGTTCATCTGCCTCCGGGGAGACCTCAACACAGGTCGCTCAAGGGAAAGCTGGTGGTACTCTGCCTGGTCGTTCCCGCGGGTGGCTTGAAACAGCTTTTTGATGGCAAGCTCCAGGGCATAGAGGTCATGGGGCGCCTCCACCGGCTCCCGGACGACATGCATGGTGTCGAACCACCGGATGCCCATGTCCATGGGAATGATGGTTTGCCGGCTTTTCAGGGCCGTGATGATGGTAGACTGCGAGGCGGTTGACGGGTTTGCTCTCATCTCAGGAGCTCTTGCTGAATCACAGAATGCCTCCTGGTCTTCCAGAATCGTGATTCGCTCATCAATGGACTCTTTGGTCAGGTAGGTTTTGATCTCTTCAAGCTTCATCCCCAGGCTTTTCAGGGAGAGGATCACATCCAGGTCTTCGAACTGGTCCAGGGTGTAGTACCGGTATCCTGTTCTGCTGTGGACCTCCCTGGGCTTAAAAAGGCCGATCCTGTCGTAGTGGAGCAGGCTCTGCTTAGAAATGTTGTGCAACCTCGCCATCTCTCCGGCCATAAATTTAACCTGCATGACGTCTCCTTTTTTCTTGACCCTATAGCAACTATATACCTTAAGAGATGACCGTTTTCATATCGTAATTTTTTAGCTTAATGCCTTCGCTGCCCTTGCCGCCGGAGGCAGTTCGGCAAAAGATGCCTCCGGCGGCCCTGCCGGGGGCCAAACTTTTAAAAAGTTTGATAAACAGGTCTCAAGTAATCATTCATAGGCCTCCTATCCGAGCAATTCCGACAATCGCACACCCGCGCTTTGTTTTGATTGCCCTTCGTGGTCATCAAAACGAATCATGGATGCATTAGAAACGTTTTTTGCGGAGCTTTTCTTCAAAAAAGCGACCCGCCGGAGGCAACTGAATAGTTACACAGGTTTTAAAAAACAGATTCAGTTAAATCTGAATGAAAGGCGAATGTGATTTTCCCTGAGGAACGAAGGGGAAAGCGCATTCGCAACCTGCTTTCAAGGTGGTACACCTTGCCGCCGGAGGCTTTTTTGTTTTTTTCCCTCTATAGAAGGCAGCCTTTTAACCGATGAAGCGTTACTCGACATACATTCATGAGAGCGAAGACCAAGATGGAAGAGCATTTTAAAAGAGAGTGGAGCATGGGTGATTTCCTCCGGTTTGTCACCCCGTCCATATTGAGCATTATCACCATTTCCTTTTACATGGTGGTGGATGGCCTGTTTGTGTCCCGGTATGCCGGGCCCCTTGCTCTGGCCGCCATGAACATCATCATGCCCTTGTTCAGTTTTTGCTTCGGCATCGGCATCATGGTGGCCGCCGGGTCCAGTGCCATCATCGGCATTGAGCTGGGGGAGGGGAATCGGGACGGCGCCAACCGCCACTTTTCCCTGGCCTTTGCGAGCCTTGTGGTGGTGGCGGTGATAATTCTTGTGATGCTGAAGGGGGTGGGGGTGGAACGGATCTCCCGGCTCCTGGGGGCCACGGATACCCTGCTTCCTTACTGCGCCGTGTACCTCAAGGCCTTTGGGGTCGGGCTCGCGGTTGTGGTGCTGCAGATTTTTTTCGAGTTTTTTATCCGCCTGGACGGCAAGCCTGTGTGGGCCTTTTACATCACCCTGGCAGGCGGGTTTACCAATATCCTTCTTGACTACCTGCTCATCGTGCGCCTGGACATGAGGCTCCACGGTGCGGGCGTGGCCTCGGCGGCAGGTATCGGGCTCTCCGGTGCGATCGGGGTCTTCTATTTTTTGAAGCGCTCTGTTTCCCTTACCTTCACCCGGCCAACGCTTGATGTCCCGTTTCTCCGGGATACCGTCCTGAACGGCTCTTCCGAGATGATCTCGGAGATCGCCAGCGGGGTCAAAACCCTGGTCTTCAACCTGGTGATCATCACGTATGCCGGAGAAAAGGGCGTGGCGGCCCTTTCCATTATTATGTACCTCTACTTTATGCTCTCTTCCCTGTACATCGGCCTCAGCATGGGGGTGGCTCCGGTTCTCAGCTTTAACTACGGTGCCCGGAACGTGGAAAAGCTCAAGGGCTTGATTGGCCACTCGTTCCGTGTCATCGGCGTCACGTCCCTGGTCACCTTTGTACTCACCTGGGTGTGGGGCGGGCAGGTTATCCGCCTGTTTGCCGAGGGGCAGCCCGTGGTGACGGCTGTTGCCGAAGGGGGGCTTCAGATCGTTACCTTCACCTTTCTGATCAACGGGTTGACGATCTTCAGTTCGGCTTTTTTTACCGCGATGAACAACGGGAAAATTTCCGCGCTCCTCACCTTTTTGCGGACCTTTGCCTTTACCCTTGGCTTTGTCTGGTTTCTCCCACGGGTCATGGGGCTGCCCGGGGTCTGGTTGTCGGTTCCTGCGGCAGAGTTGGCCACCCTTGCCGTGTGCCTCTGGTTTGCCAGGGCCTACCGGGGGGTGCGCGCCAGATGGCGGGGAGCCCCTTGCGCCTCGGGTCTCCAAGGCGTAAAAACCCTTCTAAAAGGTGATGCGGATTCGAGCACCGTTGGCCCCGGAAGAGATGGACAGGTTCCAGCCTGCCTGGTCGCAGACCCGCTTGACGATGGACAGGCCGATGCCGTGCCCCTGGCTTGATTTTCCCCTGACAAAGGGGTCGGTGACCTGGTGGATGATGGTCGCGTCGATTCCCGGCCCGGTGTCTTCTACCTCGAACCGGGTGGTGCTGAGGCGCACAAGGACGGTCCCCGCCCGTGTGTAGGTGCAGGCGTTGCGGATGAGGTTGGAGACGGCCATCTTGAAATCGGGACCGGACACGGCAAGGGCCGGATTGCCGGTGCACTCGAAGGAGAGGATGACGCCCTTTCCCTCCACGAGGTAGCTGCTCTCCTGTATGGCCTCCTCCACCAGGGTGTCGGCCGCAAAGGATGCGGCACCCATGGCGGTTTCCTCCCGTGCCTTCATCAGCAGGCTTTCAATGAGGGTTTCCATTTCCGAGACCGAGCGATCGATGCGTTTCAGCGGGCGCTGGATGCTTGTTTTGTCATGCTCCGGGAGCTGTTCCATGAGCTCCACAGCCCCTTTGATAACCGTCACAGGGGTCCGGAGCTCATGGCTGGCGTCCCGGGTGAACTGCTGTTCCCGCTCGATGAAGGCCCGGATGCGCTTGTTGGTGCTGTCCATGGCCCGGGCCAGGGCCCCCACCTCATCGTGGGCGTATTCCGTGGAGAACCCCACGGGCAGGTCTTCGGGCCGGGAGCGGCTCACCCGCTCCAGGAGCCTGGCCATGGGGTGGATCAGCAGATGGGCGTTGGCAAGGCCCACGATGATGCTTAAAGCCGCCGCCACGAAAAAGCCGTATCGAAACACCCTGTCTATCTGGTCATGGAGGCCGAACCGCGACTCAAACCCCCCGTCATCGATGATGAAGTAGAGTTTTTTCTCTTGTCCGGGCAGGCTTCGGATGAGGTACCGGTGGAAGGCTGGCCCTCCGATGCCGTCGGGCCTGCTTGAAAAGTAGGTCCCGTCCGGAAGGCCCCGAAGCAGGTCTCGAAAGTTGGGCGGGATGTCCTCGATCTCATCGTAAATATTGATGAACAGGCTCCGGGTGAGAAAGGGGGCCTTGCCTTCGTCGTAGTTGCTCAGGTAGTTCTTGATCTCCTCTTGGACGCGGAAGTTTTCCATCTTTTTATGGATGCGGCGCATCTGGTGGGAGACGGCCAGGCCGTATCCCAGGGTGAGCAGGGAGCCGAAGAGGACAAAGGAGAGAAAGACCCGAAACGCGTGGGTTTTGAAAAACCTCGGTTTGAGCTCCATGGGCGGGCGTCGGTGGCGCGTCATGAGGTTGCCTCCACCCGGTACCCGATCCCGTGGAGGGTATGGAGCAGCGGGGCGTCAAAGGGTTTGTCGATTTTGGTGCGCAGGGTGTAGAGGTGGGACCTCAGGGCATCGCTCCCCGGCGGGGTGTCTCCCCAGAGGGCATGCTCAAGCTCCCTGCGGGTGACCACATGGGGGGAGGCCTCCATCAGGCGTTTCAAGAGGGTGAGGCAGGTGTGGTTCAGTTCAATTTCACGGCCCTCTCGGTGCACCTTGAGGGTGGCGGTGTTCAGGGTGAGGTCTCCCACCTGGAGCAGGGCGGTTGAAGGCTTGCTGCTTCGCCTGGACAGGGCCAGCACCCGTGCGGCCAGCTCTTCCAGGGCAAAGGGTTTCACCAGGTAGTCGTCGGCCCCGGTGTCAAACCCGGCCAGCTTGTCGTCCAGGGTGTCCCGGGCGGTGAGCATGAGGACGGGGGTGGCTTTTCCTCCCTCCTGTCGGAGTTTTGCACAAAGGGTCAGGCCGTCCATGCCCGGAAGCATCAGGTCCAGGATGATCACGTCGTACGCCTCGGTGAGGGCCAGGTGCAGGCCGGTGATG
The DNA here is from genome assembly GCF_056829965.1 of Desulfoluna sp. CYM3A. Classification (NCBI taxonomy): domain Bacteria; kingdom Pseudomonadati; phylum Thermodesulfobacteriota; class Desulfobacteria; order Desulfobacterales; family Desulfolunaceae; genus Desulfoluna; species Desulfoluna sp. CYM3A. Next base: position 5,200,247 of record NZ_CP186556.1, on the reverse strand, counting down.
CCGTCCATGGCAAAGTCGGTGAGGTGGCCGCGGGCGTCGAAGTAGTCGCCGATGTTTTCGGCAATGTCCCGGTTGTCCTCGATGATCAGAATGCGCAACGTGTTTTGTGTCATGTCCGTGCCTTCTCCGTTGCAGGGGATACATCCCCTGCATCCCAGGTTCGCCTTGCCTCCGGCGGGTCGCTTTTTTGAAAAAAAGCTCCGCAAAAAACTTTCCGAAAAATTAGAACAGTCAAAATCGCTGAAATTCATGCCAAAGCTGTCAAGGGCTGTTTGTCAAACTTTTCAAAAGATTGGCCCCCGGCAGGGCCGCCGGAGGCGCATTTTTCACCCTTGCGTTGATATCTCACCTGGTCAGGTTTGTTCCGGTGACAGACCGGATCTTTTCCCATGCGGTGAGGAGGCTCACCCGGGCGTCCACGAGGTCGCCTTCGGCGCTGACCAGGTTGTTCTGGGCTTCGTTGAGTTTGACCACGCCTGTTTTTCCCGCACGGTACTCCTCTTCCACCAGGTCCCGGCTCTGCCGGGTCAGGGCCACGGTCTCCTCCTGAAGCTTAACCTGCCTGAAGGCCGTGTCAATCTCTTCCACGGCCTCCCGCACCTCTTTTTTCACGGTCAGGGCCACATCCTCCATAGTGTGTCGGGCTTCCCGTCGGGCCGCTTCGGCCTCCGTCACCTTTGCCCGGGTTTCGCCGCCGGAAAAGAGGTTCAGTTTGACGGTGACCCCGATGCTGCTGCCGAAGTCATCTCCCTCGTAGCGTGCGTCGTCCTCCCGGGAGCCGGACAAGGCCCCGGTGAGGCTGACGGTGGGGTAGTAGCCGGAGCGGGCAACACCCACGGCGCTCTCCGCCTGTTTGACGGTTGAATCGCTCTGGGCAAGGTCCGGGCGCAGGGTCAGGGCCGTGGTGATCAGGTCTTCGGTGACAAGGGGGGCGGTGTCCCAGGTACCTGTTGTTTCAAGGGGGGCCAGGGTGAGGTCCTCGGGCAGGGCGGCCTCGTCAATGCCCATGAGGGCCGCCAGGCCGGTGAGGGCCACGGCATGGTTTTTTTCGGCGGTGAGCAGGGTTGCCGCGGCCGTGTTGACCTTGATCTTGAAGTTAAGCACATCGCTGAGGGAGCCTGCCCCTGCTTTGTGGCGGGCCTCTGCCTCCTTCAGTTGCCTTGCGTTGTACGCTTTGTCCGACAGGGCAATGGAAATATTTTCCTCTGCACTCTGGAGGGTGTAGTAGCTCTGGGCCACGTTGAAGATCAGGAGGCGCCGCGCATCTTTTTCCGCTGCCACCGAGGCTGTCTCACCGTACCTGGCCGATTTGAGGTCATAGGATCTGCTGAATCCGTCAAAGAGGGTGAGGGTGGCGGAAAGGGACGCATCGTAGGTCTCCCCCTCGTTGGACAGCGTGGCGTTGGGCGCGTCCTCCGTGTGGGTGAGGGAGGTGGTGGCATCGAGGCTGGGAAACCAGGCACCTCTTGCCTGACCTGTTGTCGGGCCTGTTCGATGCGATCCTGCACCGCCTGGATGGATGGGTTGCCGGAGACCGCAATGTCCTGGGCCGTGGCCAGGTCCAAAACCTTGAGGGAGGCAATGGGCTGCTGGCTCGCCTGGTCGGCTGCAGCCGGAAGGGCCGTGGCCAGGGCGAACAAACTGAGATAAAAAAGAAAACGAGCTTTCAAAAACATGGTTGTGTACCTGTGCATCGAGGATTTCAAAAAGGGGCCCCCGGCGGGACTGCCGGGGGCGCGGTGTCAGGTGTCGTTGCCTGTGTGGACAGGCTCTTGGGACCCGTGATTCCCTGGGGCGCGTGCCATCAGGCGTGCGAGGGCACAATGGCCGTCATGGAGGACCACCATGAGGGCCGGGACCAGCAGGAGAGTGAGGACCGTGGCAAAGGTGACCCCTGAGGCCAGGGAGACCCCCATGGGAACCATGGTGGCGGCGGCCGGGTCGGTCTCCAGGATCAGCGGGAGGAGTCCGCCCACGGTGGTGACGCTGGTGAGCATCACCGATCGGAACCGCCGGACACCCCCGGAGACCACGGCTTTTACCAGGGGCATGCCTTCGCTTATGTTGGTGTTGATGCGGTCGATGAGGACGATGGCGTCGTTAACCACCACCCCGGAGAGGGCCACCATGCCGAAGACGCTGAACAACGAGAGGTTCAGCCCCATGACTGCATGGCCCAGGGCCGCGCCGATGAGGCCGAAGGGCACGGTGAGCAGGATGATCAGGGGCTGGGCATAGGAGCGGAACATGGCAGCCACGATCATGTAGATGCTCAAAACGGCCAGGGGGTACCACAGGGCGAGGCTGCCAAAGGCCTCCCGGTCTTTTTCCGCATGGCCCTTCAGCCTTATCTCCACACCCCTGTTTTTCTCAAGTTCGCTGAAAAAGCCGCTTTCCAGCTCTTCCAGCACCTCCCCTGCAACGAGCTTGGTGCTGTCCACGTCGGCGCTGACCGTGACCTGGCGTCGGTTGTCGGTTCGTGTGATGGTCGAGTACCCCGGACGGATCTCCATGTCGGCAACGGCCTTCACCGGCACCATGGTGCCGTCGGGGGCTTTCACCATCAGGTCCTTGAGGCTTTCCAGGGTACTGCGTTCTTCTTCGGTGTAGGTGACTTTTACGTCCACCTCATCGTTTCCCCGCTGGATCTTGACGGCCTCTTTGCCGAAGTAGGCGGCAAAGGCCTGATTGGCAAGGTCTCTGACCGTGATCCCCAGGTTTCGGGCCTCCGGTTTCAAGGTGAAACGGATTTCGTTTTTACCGGGGGAGCTGTCGCTTTCGATGCGGAAGACGCCGTCTATTTGCCTGAGCCTTTCCATGACGTCGTCAGCCGCTGCGGTGAGGGCGTCAAGGTCGTTTCCTTCCAGGGCGATTTCGATGTCCCCGCCCGGAGGCCCGCCGCCCCCTGAGGTGTAGGTGAGCTTCTCCACACCGGCGATGGCCCCCACCTCCTGTTCCCAGGCCAGGCAGAGGTCCCGGGTGTGGATGCCACGCTCCGAGGCGTTGAGCAGGGAGACCTGCACTCCGCCCAGGTTGGCGCCGGTGCTTCCCATGGAGCCCATGTGGCCATTGACAGCCTTGCCGGTGACGGAGAGCATGTGGTTCACCAGGGGGGCCCCGGAGGCGGTGTCGGTCTTTGCCGCCAGGGAGTGCATGCCGGCCTCGATGCGGGCCACCGCGGCCTCGGTCACCTCGTAGGGGGTGCCTTCGGGGAAGGTGAGCTGGGCGGCCAGTTCAAATCCGTCGCGCTCGGGAAACATGTTGTACTTGAGGAGGCCGCCCCGAAACAGGCCGATGGTGACCAGGGCCACGGCCACGGCTACACACACGGCCGGGTAGCGATGGGCGAGCACCCTGGTCAGCAACGGCCGGTAGACGGTTTCGGCCACCCGCTCCATGCTCTCCACGCTCCGGGTGTGAAAGGACTCCAGGGCCCGAAGCGGGGCAAATCGTGACGGGGTTTGCCTTTTGGGATCCGGCAGGGTCGACAGGTGGGCCGGCAAGAGCATCAGGCACTCCACCAGGGAGATCACAAGGCAGGCGATGACCGCCACGGCAAGGCAGACAATGACCTTGCCCATGGTGCCTTTGATATGCATCAGGGGAACAAAGGCCAGCACCGTTGTTGCCACGGCGGCAAGGACCGGCATCCCCACTTCCATGAGGCCGTTTACGGCTGCGGCAAGGGGGCCTGCGCCGTTTTTCCTTTGAACGTAGACCGCCTCGCCCACCACAATGGCGTCGTCGGCCACGATGCCCAGGACCATGATCAGGCCGAAGAGGGAGACGGTGTTGATGGTGTACCCGGTGAGCCAGAGGATGGCCAGGCCCCCGGAAAGGGAGATGGGGATGCCCATGCCGGCCCAGAAGGCGAGGCGGGTGTCGAGGAAGAGCCAGAGAACGGCAAAGACGAGGATCAGGCCCATGATGCCGTTTTTCCGGAGGATGCCGATGTTGGTCCGGATCTCTTCGGTGTTGTCGGAGAGGATCGAAATGTGAGCTCCGGGGGGCAGGGTGCGGTTGGCTTCGGTGACGTAGCGGGTGACCCGGTCGGCGATGGCGATGGCGTCTTCCTGCTCGGTTTTGGATACCACCACCAGGGCCATGGGGTTTCCGTTTGACCGGATGGCCAGTTTGTCCTGCTCAAAATCGTCCTTGATGGTGGCCAGCTGACCCAGGGAGAGGCTCTCCCCACCGGTCCCCGCCACCACCACAATGTCTGCCAGCTCTTTTCCGGAATAGCGCTTGCCCATGGTTCGGACGCTGAACTCCTCGCCCCTTGTCTTCACCTTGCCGCCGGAGAGGTTCAGGCTGGAGTTTGAAATGGCCGTGGCCACATCAGACAGGGTCAGGTCGTATCTTCGAAGGACCTCTTCGGAGAGCTCCACCGTTATCTGGTAATCCCGGGTACCGGTGACCTCCACTTGGGAGATCTCCGGGAGGTGCTTGAGCTCGTCCTCCATGGTATCGGCCCAGGTCTTGAGGGTCTTTTCATCCATCTCTCCGCTTACGCCCAGGGTCATGACCGGAAAGATGACGGTGGGCACGTTGACCACCGGGTTGTCCGCGTCGTCGGGGAAGGTGGAGATCTGGTCGATTTCGTTTTTTACCCGGTCGTAGACCTTTTCCGTGTCGTACCCGTATTTGACGGTGATCACCGTGGACGAGCTGCCCTCCGTGGAGGTGGTGGTGTAGGTGTCGATGCCCTCCACCGAGTCAATGGCGTCTTCCACCTTGCGGGAGATCCCCTCTTCCGTGTCTTCAGGGGAGGCGCCGTCCCAGGCGAGTTTGACGGTGACGGTGTCCAGGGTCATGGAGGGGAAATCTTCCCGCACCATGAGGCGGGCAGCTCCCAGGCCCGCAAGCAGGATGATGATCAGCAGGATGTTGGCAAACACCGTGTTTCGGGCAAAGGCTTCGGCTATTTTTTTCATCGGGTCCCTCCCGAGGCCAGCTCTTTGGGGACGGCGATGGTGAGCAGGGCGTTTTCAAGGGGGCTTGCCAGGCGGCTCGTGATCACCCGGGTGCCTTTGGCGAGCCCGGCCGACACATAGGTGAACCCATCGTGGGTGTAGGCTGTTTCCACGGCCACGGTCTTCAGGCGTCCGTTGCTGTTGATGCGCACGGTGCCGTCGGAGGTGACGGCATGGGAGGGCAGGGGAACCAGGTTTGGCAAGGGCTTGCCCGGGATGGTGACCCGGCAGAACATGCCCTCGGTGACGGGAAATCCTTCCTGGGCCAGCCGGTCTATTCGAACGGCCACATAGACGGTGCGGGATGCGGCGTCATAGCGGACGACCCTGTCCAGGGTGCCGGAGGCCGTTGCCGCGCCGTCGTTCCAGGAGACGAGGCAGACTTTTGGGACCAGGTTGCCAAACCAGGTGGCAGGGGCCGGGCCGTCTTCAAACTCCAGGAACATGGCGGCTTCGTCGCCCTTGATGGGAACGGACACCTCCAGGAGGGCGTCGTCGGCAAGGGTCACCACCTGGGTCCCGGTGGTGACGTACTGATCTTTTTCAATGGAGACGGATTTGACCCGGGCCCTGAAGGGGGCGCGGACCGTGGACTTTTTCAGGTTCAGTTCGGTTTCGGCCAGGGAGTGGGCCAGCTGGTCCACGGCATCCCGTGCCGTGTTGTAGGCCTGCTCTGCGGATTCCACGTCGGAGAGGCTGCCGGTCTTCATGGCGTCGAAGAGCTTTCGGGTTCGCTCGAACTCTTTTTCCAGGAGGTCCCGATTTCGCTTCAGGGTCACGAGGCGGCGTTCAGCCGTGGTTTTATCCAGGGTGAGGGTCTCGGTGTCCAGTTGAAAGAGGGTCTCTCCTGCCTCGATCACCTCTCCCTCCTCCAGGCGGGGGTGAACCGCCACCACCCGGCCGGAAACCTCCGGGCTCAGGGCCACGGTATTCAAGGCTGTGACTTCACCATACCCTGAGATCACGGTCTGAACCTCCCGGGGCATGGCCTCGGTGACCTCCACGATCAGGGCGGACTCTTCAATGGCTTTTGCCCCGGGGGGGACCCGGAGCCCGGCCAGGGCCTTCATGGCACAGACGCCCGCCAAGAGAACGGCGCCGCAGAGAAGGGCGCTGGTTGCTTTTTTCATCGGTTGTTCCTTGTCTTGCGTTTTGCTTGGGGGGTTGAAAGGGCGCAGGCCGCCCTCGGGGGGGGGATGAGGGCGTCTGCGCGGCTTATCGAGGGGCCCGAAGGCCCGCCTCAATGCAAGACAGGCTACGTGAAAGGGTGTGAAACAGACGTGAAACCCATGTGAAATTTTCGTGAAACCAGAGGTTCGCGAATGCTTCAACCCTCGTCCCTCGGGGGGTCGCATTCGCTTACGGGCTTGGCCCGTGGTGAGCGGTGAATTGCCTCCGGCGGCCCTGCCGAGGCAAGCTGAATCGTAACAAAAAAAGCCATGAAGAAACTTATCTCCATGGCTCTTTAGCGTTTTTTTACGGGCGCAGCCCGTCAGCACATGTGAAGAGGCGAGGAACGAGCCTCTGAGCATGTGCGAACCCTGGGGTGCAGGGGATTTATCCCCTGCCCGCCGGAGGCCTTTTCGTTACAGGGAAACCCCCAGGTGCTTCATGAGGTCGTCGCGGGTGATGATGGAGCGGACGTCTTCCACGTGCTCCTTGATGTTTTCCACGCCGCCTTCCTGTCGATCGATGAGGGTGATGACGCGGACGACTTCCAGGCCCTGGACGCGGGCGCGCTCGATGGCCTTTATGGTGGAGCCGCCGGTGGTGACCACGTCGTCGATGATGACGACTTTCTCGCCCTTGGCCATGTCTCCTTCCACCCAGTTGATGATGCCGTGGTCCTTGAGTTCTTTACGAATCGAAAAGGCCTTGATGGGCTTGCCGCCCAGCTCGGAGGCAAAGGAGGTGGCCACGGCAATGGGGTCGGCGCCGAAGGTGAGACCGCCGATGCCGGTGATGTCGAGATCCTTGACGGCGTCGAAGACGAGGTTCCCTACGAGGTACATGCCCCGGGGGGAGAGGGTGGTGGGCTTGCAGTTCACGTAGAAGTGGCTCATTTTGCCCGAGGCCAGTTTAAAGGTGGGCTCTTCGGAAAATTTGAAGGAGGTTTTGCAGACAATATCTAAAAGTTCGTTTTTCATGGAAGGTCCCCTTAATGAGTTCTGGATAAAAATCGGTTGCTTTTGTCCTAGGTGATGGCTATGTAAAAAGGTCACGGACAATATCCGACCTGTAGATACAGGAAACCTCCACTGATGGAAGAAGCCATTTGGGATAGTCAGTGGAGGCTCGCACGTAAGGAAAACCGTTTTGCGGCACTCCTTGACTCGTGCAAGTCCAATTACCAGAAAATGGGGTGAAAAATCAACGGGAATCGTTTCGGTGGAAATGGATTTTTCCCAATGGGTCCCGCCCTTTCCCCCGGACCGGAGCCTATGACACAGCCAGACCCTGCGGACGACGCCGTCATCCGTCTCTTCAATGTCAGCAAGCGTTTCGGCGCCAAGCTGGCCCTCTCCAATATTACCCTGGATATTCACAAAGGGGAGTGGCTTTATGTAACCGGCCCGTCGGGCGCCGGCAAGTCCACCCTCCTCAAGCTTTTTTACCTGGGCGAGAAGACCACCAGCGGCCAGGTTCTTGCCTTCGGCACCAACATGAACCGGCTGACGTCCAAGGAGGTGCCCTTCCTGCGCCGCCGGTTCGGCATCATTTTCCAGGATTTCAAGCTCATCCCCAACCGCAACGTCTTTGAAAACGTGGCCCTGGTCCTGGAAGCCCGGGGGGAGCCCCGGAACATGATCGACAAGCGCACCCGGAACATCCTGCGCCACGCGGGCATGGACAAGCGCATGGATGCCATGCCCGCGAGCCTCTCCGGCGGGGAGCAGCAGCGGGTGGCCGTGGCCCGGGCCATTGCCGGTCAGCCGGACGTGATCCTGGCCGATGAGCCCACGGGCAGCCTGGACCCGAAATCCGCGGAGATCATCATCGGCCTTCTGGCCGCCTACCATGAAAAGGGGGCCACGGTGATGGTGGCCACCCATGACCGGGAGCTCCTGGCCCGGAAGCAGGGGCGGATCATCCGCCTGGAAGAGGGGCGCCTGGTGGCGCCGGAGCCCGTGGGAGGAGGACGCCCATGAGACGCCACATGAAGCGAACGCTCAAGGATTTTACCAGTCACGCCTTTCTCCACGGCATCACCGTGGTGACCATTGCCCTTACCATTCTTATTGCAGGGGCCCTGCTCCTGGTGGTGGAAAACGGGGAGGCGGTGATCTCCTCGTGGAAAAACGGGGTGCGGGTCATGGTTTATTTGAAGGACGGGGCCGCCTCCGCCGATGTGGAGGAGGCCGGCCATGCCCTGGAAACCATGGGCGGCGTGGCCAGGGTCTCTTTTATCTCACGGGACGAGGCCCTCACCGACCTGATGGAGAGCATGGAAGGGCAAAGCTCCCTTTTTGAAGGGCTGGGGGAGAACCCCCTGCCCGATGCCTACGAGGTGGAGGTGACCCCCGAGGCCGCGGAGTGGGAGCAGGTCCAGGCCATGGCCGCGGCCATGGTGAGGCTTCCTGCCGTGGACGATGTGGAGTACGGGCGTTCCTGGCTGGCGCGGGTCTCCCATCTGCTGGGCATGGTGGAGCTGGCCGGTGTGGCCCTGGCCGGGCTTTTTTTCATCGTGGCCCTGTTTATCGTATACAACACCGTGCGCCTGGCCCTTTACTCCCGCAGGGACGAGATTGAGATCATGCAGCTTGTGGGGGCCACGGGTGCCTTTATCAAGATTCCCCTCTACCTGGCCGGGGTGCTGGAGGGGGCCATGGGATCGCTCCTGGCCCTTTTGGCCCTGTTCGGGGCTTACGCGCTCTTTGCATCGGGCACGGGGGGCGGAGCCGAGGCCTTTGACCTGTCATTTCTCTCTCCGGTTTCCATGGGAGGGGTCTTTCTCTACGGGATTTTTGTGGGATGGTTCGGATGTTTTTTGTCTCTTCGAGAATTTATGAAAGAAGCCTCCTCCTGATCCTGGGGCTTTTTCTTCTGGGGGGACCGATGGCTGCCCTGGCCGGAGGGCCGGATCGCGTTGTTGTGGTGGCCGACACCCTCAACGTGCGGCGGCACCCCACGGCCTCGGCCGAGGTGCTCTGGACCCTGTCCCGGGGGGACGTGGGCCAGGTGGAGCGCCGCGCTGGGGACTGGGCCCTTGTGCGTGTGGACAGGGGGCGGGGGTACATCGCCGTCTCCGATGGGCTGGCCGTTCTCTACACGGAAAAGGCCCCCCGCACCGTGAAGAAGAAGGGGGGCAAGGTTGCTCCGGTCTCCGAGAAGGGGGCCAACACCTCTTTGGCCGGGATCCGTAAGGCGGTGCGGGCCGAGGAGAAAAAGCTCCTGGCCGTGCGCAAGGAGGAGCGGGACGTGATCCGCGAGCTGGACCGGTTCAACGCCTCGCTGTCCCAGGCCCGGAAAAAGGAGCGGGAGCTCAACCGGGAGCTGGCTGCGGTGGAGGTCAAAGTGTCTGAGGCCCTTAAGGCAAAGAGCCGGGTGGAGGCAGATATCCGTGTGGGGCGAAAGCGGCTCATGGCCCGCCTGGTGGCCTACCATAAGTTGAACCAGATTGGCGAGATGAACACCTTTGCCGCCTCGGGTTCCTTCCACGACATGGTGGTGAAAAAGCGGGCCCTGGTCCGCATCCTGGGCAGCGATGCTGTGTTGCTGACCCGGTACACCGCCTTGCTCCGGGAGCGAAAAGGCGTGGAAGCGCAGCTCGCCGCCGAGCGTTCGGCCCTGGCGGCTGCGGCGTCCGAGCATGGAAAGGTCCTGGCCGATGTGGAGGCACGGTATCGCAAGCGGGCGGCCATGCTCAAGGAGGTCCGGGAGAAAGAAAAGCTCAGCCTGGCGGCCATCGCCGAGATGAAGGAGGCCGAAAGGCTCCTGGAGGCGAAGGTGGCGGAGCTGGCCAAGGCGAGGAAAGCCCTTTCCTCGAAAAATCGCTTTGTTCGGTATAAAGGCTTGTTGAAATACCCTGTAACCGGTAAAATTGTCTCATCATTCGGGCGCCACAAAGATCCCCGCATGAACGTCACCACCTTTGAAAACGGCATCAGCATCCGGACCCAGCGAGGGGAACCGGTACGTGCCGTCTCTTCCGGTGAAGTGCTCTTCGCAGACTGGCTGCAGGGGTACGGCAACCTTCTCATCATCAACCACGGTGAGAGCTGGTACACCCTCTACGCCCACACCGACGAGATGTTCAAAACAAAAGGCGATCGCGTGGACGCACGGGAAGTGATCGCCACCGTCGGGGACTCCAGCCTCTCCGGGTATCCCGATCTCCATTTCGAAATTCGACACCACGGCAAACCTCTCAACCCCGGTCCCTGGTTTAAAAAATAAGGGGCGGCATTCCCATGGCGTAAGCCTGGAAGGCCCCCCTTTGTGGCCCTGCGTGTATGCTGCACGGGCGCAGTCGCCCCTCGACGCTGTTCGGGGGGCTTGCGCCGGCCCCGGCGTTTTCACATCCTTTTAGGAGATACCTGCCTATGAAGCGCATGTATATGATCGTGATCCTCATTGCTCTGCTCGTTCCCTTTGCCGTGTCCGCGGCAGAGAACGGCACCTACCGGAACCTGCGGATCTTCACCGACGTCATCGAAGAGATTGAACGGAGCTATGTGGACGAGCCCGACTCCGAAAAGCTCTGCGAGGGCATGAAGGGGATGATCGACGTTCTGGACCCCGTGGGCTGCCCGCGGCCCGCGAAGCTGCGGAGGACGAGGCCGGGGGACACTCTCCGGGGTGGGGCTGGTGCTGGCCATTCGAAACGAGAAGCTGACGGTGGTCTCGCCCATCGAAGGCTCACCGGCCAAGGAGGCCGGGATTCGGAACGGGGATGTGATCATCGCCGTGGACGGTGAAAAGACCGCTGCACTGACCATGGAGGAGTCCATTACCCTCATGCGGGGGCCCAGGGGGAGCATGGTGACCCTGACGGTGCTTCAGAAGCAGGGGGGAAAAGAGGTGGACCTTACCCTGCGCCGGGACGAGATCCCCCTGCAGTCCGTGGCCCACTACGAGCTGAAGCGGGGGTTCCCCTTTATCGCGGTGACCTCCTTCAACGACAACACCGCCCGGGATTTTGAAGCGGCCCTTCTGGCCCATGAGGCCCGGGGGCCGGTGAAGGGGCTGGTCCTGGACCTTCGGGACAACCCCGGCGGCATCCTTCAGCAGGCCGTGGATATGGTGGACCTTTTCCTCGATGAAGGGGTGATCGTCTCCATCAAGGGGCGAGACGAGGAGCAGCGTCAGGTGTGGCGGGCCACCACCGAGAAGGCGGTGCGCAGCTTTCCCGTGGTGGTGCTCATCAACGGCGGGTCGGCCAGTGCATCGGAGATCGTGGCCGGGGCCATGAAAGACCACAAGCGGGGGCTTATCCTGGGAACCACCAGCTTTGGCAAAGGGTCTGTCCAGAACATCATCCCCCTCTCCGACGGGTACGGCCTGAAGCTGACCGTGGCCCTCTACTACACCCCCTCCGGGGTCTCCATCCAGGCCCGCGGTATTGTGCCCGATGTGGAGCTTCCCTTTCAGGAGATGGCCTTTACCCCGGAAGAGAAGCATCTGGCGGAGCGGGATCTGCCCAACCATATTGAGGTCAGCGGGGATCAGGAGGAGGAACCCCTGCTCAAGGCACCGGAACGCCTGAGACGGGACAATCAGGTGCAGCGGGCCCTGGAGCTTCTGCTCAGCCGGGATATTTTCGGCAACGGGTGATGGGGTCTGGCGCTTTTTCCATGACCTTGCCCCCTCCTTGGGGTATGAAGGGGCGACAAAAAATAAAGACCGTCGGGTCGATAACGAAAGTCACCGTGGGGTGGCCGTCACGAGCGGAACCGGGAAAGGGAGACCATGGCAGGGGCCAAAAAAAAGAAGAAAAAAGGGAGCGCAAAGGCGCCCTCCAGCAGTTCATTCGGGCGGGTGGCCTTTGCCATATCGCTTGTGGCGTGTATCGTGGTGGTGTCAGGCCTTTTGCTGATAAAGTACCTGCCCCCCAGGATGGTGCCCCAGAAGCACGCGGCGGTGCGCAAGTCCGACCTTGCCACCATTCCCCCCCAGTACGAGGTGTTTGAAAAGCACGCCGTGCCCCACCGCAAGGATCGTCCTGTGGTACCGCCGGCGCCCCACAAGCCGACCCTGGTCCTGATCATCGACGACATCGGGTACAGCGAGCCCGCGGCCTATGACCTCATGGCCCTGGACCCGAATATCACCCTCTCCATTCTTCCCGGCAGCCCCCACGGCAAGGATATTGCCGGAGTGGCCCGGAAAAAGGGGCTGGAGCTTATGCTTCACCAGCCCATGGAGCCCAACGAATATCCCAGGGTGGATCCCGGTCCCGGGGCGCTTTTTGAGGCCATGGACCCGGACCAGCTGCTCCAGACCCTGGAGGCGAACCTCACGGCCTACCCCGGGGTCAAGGGAGTGAACAACCACATGGGTTCGCGGCTCACCTCCCTGTCTCCGCAGATGTACCAGGTGATGACCCTTTTAAAGCAGAAGGGGCTCTACTTCATCGACAGCCGCACATCGGCTAAGACGGTGAGCCGTTCGGCGGCCCGGCTCATGCAGGTACCCTTTGCCGAGCGGGATGTCTTTCTGGACCATGTCCAGTCCCGTGATGCTGTGGTGCGTCAGGTAAAGAAGATGCTGACCATTGCCGAGAAGCACGGCAGTGCCGTGGGAGTCGGCCATCCCCACAAGGTCACCTGCACGGTTCTTGCCGAAATGATGCCGGAGATTCACCGGAGAGTGACCCTGGTGCGCCCGTCAGCCCTGGTGGCGCAACCGTGATTCCGTGAGCAGGAAAGCTTTGGGTTGAATTTTTTTTTTGCCGTGGTATTGTAGGGGATTGACCATGATGTGATCATGGTCCCGCGTGGGCCGGTATGACAGCCCACAACATGTGAGACCCACAACGGAACCCCGGATTTGTCGGCATTTTCACGGGTGAGGGCTACCCTTACGCGAAAAATGCAAAATATTTCTTGACAAATCGCTTAAGGTTTTTAGAATGGTTGGGTTTTTTTGATCCAGAGGCTCAAGTTAGAAAGCACAATTGGGAGAATAAACTATGTATGCTGTAGTTGCTACGGGCGGCAAGCAATATAAGGTTCAGGAAGGCGAGATCCTGCGAGTTGAGAAGCTCGCCGGGGACGTCGGATCCACCGTGACCTTCGATCAGGTCCTGATGACCTCCGACGGCACCGATGTTGCCCTGGGAGCACCCGTTCTCGAGGGAGCCGAAGTGACCGGCACCATCGTCGAGCAGGACAAGTCCAAGAAGGTTCTTGTATTCAAGTACAAGCGCCGCAAGCGGTATCGCAAGATGCAGGGCCATCGTCAGCCCTATACCGCCGTTAAAATCAACACGATCAAGGCGTAAGTCGGCCGCTCCGCGTGCGGAGCTTCCGCAGGACGTGATGCCGGCAGAAAAATCAGTGAACAACAGAGGTGCCCTCCCCTTGCGGTGGGCATTGGGTTTTTTTAGCGGCAGCACCTCCATACAGACACCTACACGGCTTTAAGGAGTATTCGAAATGGCACATAAAAAAGCTGGCGGCAGTACCAAAAACGGTCGCGACAGTAACGCGCAGCGACGCGGGATCAAGAAGTACGGTGGCGAGGCGGTTAAATCCGGCAACATCCTTGTTCGTCAGGTTGGCACCTCCATCCACCCCGGCAATAACGTCGGCCTTGGCAAAGACTTCACCCTCTTTGCCACCATCGACGGTGTGGTCAAGTATGAGCGCATGGGTCGCAGCCGCAAAAAAGTCAGTGTATATGCCGCGTGAAATTCATAGACGAAGCAACCATCACTGTTCAATCCGGTAACGGAGGCAGGGGCTGCGTCAGCTTTCGACGAGAGAAGTTCATCGAATTCGGAGGCCCCGACGGCGGAGATGGCGGCGACGGCGGTGACGTGGTTCTCGAAGCCACGATCAACACGCGCACCCTGTACGAGTTCAGGCACAAGCGCCTGATCAAAGCCGACAACGGCGGCTACGGCATGGGTGCCAACCGACACGGCAAAAACGGTAAAGATATCGTTGTATATCTCCCTGCCGGCACGGTGGTCAGCAATGCAGAAACCGGGGAGATCATTCATGACTTCGTGAACCCCGGTGAACGCTTTGTGATCGCCAAGGGCGGTCAGGGGGGGCGCGGAAACAAACGGTTTACCACGTCGCGCAACCGAGCCCCCCGTTTTGCTCAGACCGGCGAAGAGGGCGAAGCCCTGACCATCCACCTCGAGCTGAAACTGCTTGCGGATGTGGGGATCGTCGGGTTCCCCAATGCCGGAAAGTCGACCCTCATTCGAGTCTCATATCCGTCGGCCCGCCCCAAAACGGCCGACTACCCCTTTACCACCCTGACCCCCAGCATCGGTATGGTTCAGCATGAGTGGGGTGAACCCTTTGCCGTGGCCGACATTCCCGGCCTCATCGAAGGGGCCCATGAAGGCGTGGGCTTGGGAACGACGTTTCTCAAGCACATTGAACGCACGCGTATGCTGGTGCACCTCATTGATGCCTCAGCCATCGACCCGGACAATCCCCTGGCCCAGTATGATGCCATCAACCGGGAGCTTTTTCTCTTCAGCGACACACTCAAGGAGAGGGAACAGCTTGTGGTTCTCAACAAGCTGGACATCACCGGGGCGGAGGAGAACGCCGATGCCTTTGAAAAGGCATTGGGAGACACGCCTGTCCTTCGTATTTCAGCGGCGTCGACCCAAGGGGTGGACACCCTTAAGGCGAAGTTGAACCAGGCGGTCAACGGCACCGAACGGGATGAGTAAGACCGGCGCTTAGCGCGCCGTCTGTCTCATGCCGTTTTTGTCGTTTCGACGGCCCGGTTGCCTTGGCTTGTTCGATTCTTTTGCGAGACCCCCGTGGACGATGCGTTCGTGATTCGTCACCGCCAGAGCGCCTCGCAATATGGCCATGTGCTGTACCGAGGACCTGAATCATCGCATATCGCAACGCGATATGGCCTGTTTGACGTTTTGCGAGGCTATCTCATGGATAAAGACCAGAAACGACTTTTTGACCACGCCCGTCGGGTGGTGGTGAAAGTGGGGAGCGGGGTCCTCTCCTTTGACGGGGGGATCAACCACAATGTGGTGGCCTCCATCAGCCGCCAGATGGCTGCCCTGAGCCAGGGGGGACGCGAAATGATCCTCGTCTCCTCCGGTGCCGTGGCCGCAGGGGTCGCCAAGGTGGCCCTGGGGCGCAGGCCCGCCAGCATGCCTGAGAAACAGGCGGCGGCCGCCGTGGGCCAGGCAGGGCTTATCCTTGAGTACGAGCTGCGTTTTGCCGAGGCCGGTCTCAAGGTGGCCCAGGTTCTTCTCACGCGCAACGACCTCTCCCACAGGGGGCGCTACCTCAACGCACGGAACACCCTCAATACCCTTCTTGCCTGGGGGGTGATTCCCATTATCAATGAAAACGACACCGTGGTAACCGACGAGATCCGTTTCGGCGACAACGACAATCTCTCGGCCATGATCGCCCTTCTTCTGGACGCGGACCTGCTCATCAACCTCACCGATATCGACGGCCTGTACGACGGCGATCCCCGAACCAACCCGGATGCCAAACGCCTTGAAATCGTGGACAAGATCACCCCGGCCATTGAAGCCTCTGCCAAGGGACGTCCCGGCGTCATGGGCACCGGCGGCATGTGGACCAAGATCGAGGCGGCGAAAAAGAGCATGGCCTCGGGGGTTCCCATGGTCATCGCCTGCGGCTCCCGGCCCAAGGTCCTCACCGATCTGTTCCAGGGCGTGGCCCAGGGAACTTTTTTCGTGCCCCGCGCCGACAAGCTGGGGAGCCGGAAACGGTGGATCGGCTTCACCTCCCAGACCTTTGGCGAGGTCACCGTGGACGACGGAGCGGTCAAGGCCCTTGTGGAACGTGGAAAAAGCCTTTTGCCCAGCGGTATTCTCAATGTCTCCGGAAGCTTTGACGTGGGCGCGGCCGTGGCCGTGTGCGACGCCCGGGGAAACGAGCTGGGGCGTGGGCTGACCAATTTTAACGCCGAGGACATCCAGGCCATCAAAGGGCTGAAGACCGACCAGATTGCCGAGCGCCTGGGATCCAAGGAATACGATGAGGTGATTCACCGGGACAACCTGGTGGTCACTGTGGCGGCCCCTTAAGGGCGGTTCCGGATACGCAGGAAGCATCCATTTCATCCTCTTTCATCTGACCAGGGAGTGACAGACCCATGAGTGTAGAAGCGACTATTGTTGAGATGGCCAGGAAGGCGAAAAAAGCGGCCCGTGACGTGGCCGCAGCCACCACGGACCAGAAAAACCGTGTCCTTTTTTCCATTGCAGAGAAGATTGAAACCCGGGCAGACGCCATCCAGGCGGAAAACAGGAAAGACATCGAACGGGCCCGGGAGATGGGCCTGTCCCCGGCCATGATCGACCGGCTTACCATCACGGATGGCACCATTGCCTCCATGGCAGGGGGCCTTCGCGAGGTGGCGGACCTGGCCGATCCCGTTGGGGAAGTTACCTCCACCGAGGAGCGACCCAGCGGCATCAAGGTGTCGCGTGTGCGCATTCCCCTGGGGGTCATCGGCATGATCTACGAGTCCCGCCCCAACGTCACCATCGACGCGGCCGGGCTCTGCCTGAAGGCGGGCAACGCCATTATCCTGCGGGGAGGTTCCGAGGCGTTCCATTCCAACACGGTCCTTGCCGAATGCATTGCCGATGCCCTTACGGAGAACGGCCTGCCCAAAGAGGTTGTGCAGCTTATCCCCATGCGGGATCGCGAGGCGGTGAACATCCTGCTCAAGCAGGAAGATTTCATTGACGTCATGATCCCCCGGGGCGGCGAAGGCCTGATCCGGTTTGTGACGGCCAACTCCCTGATTCCCGTGCTCAAGCACTACAAGGGGGTCTGCCACGTCTACGTGGACAAAGAGGCGGACCTGGAAAAAGCCAAAGCCATCTGCATCAATGCCAAGGTGCAGCGACCCGGTGTCTGCAACGCCATGGAAACCATGCTCGTTCACAAAGAGGTGGCGTCCGCGTTCCTGCCCCTGGTGGGAGAGGCCTTTAAAGAGGCCGGAGTTACCCTCAAAGGGTGCCCTGAAACCCGCAAGCAGCTGGCCTGGGCCGAAGAGGCCGTGGAATCCGACTGGCCCGCCGAGTACCTGAACCTCACCCTGGCCGTGAAGGTGGTGGACAGCGTGGACGATGCTCTGGACCACATCGCGGCGTACAACTCCGGCCACACCGAGGCCATCGTCACGAAAAACGAGGAGACGGCCAGGCGGTTTGTCCAGGGTGCCGATTCGTCTGCGGTCATGGTCAACGCTTCCACCCGGTTCAATGACGGGGGCGAGCTGGGCCTGGGCGCTGAGATCGGCATCAGCACCTCCAAGCTCCACGCCTTCGGCCCCATGGGGCTCGAAGAGCTGACAAGCCGAAAATTCGTGGTCTACGGAGACGGTCAGATCAGGGGCTGAAGCCCCGAGGGTGCGATTACCCCGAGAGAGCGGTGGGGAACTAGTCTGGTGGGAATGGAAGAGACAAACGAACAGAGCAGGCCAGGCCAGGTGGTTGTTTTCGGCGGCACCTTCAATCCGGTTCACCTGGCCCACACCCATGTGGTCAAAGAGATCTTGAGGCTTCTGGAGCCCGATGGGCTCTATGTGGTGCCTGCCGCTGTGCCGCCCCACAAACCGGGCAAAAAGATCGTTTCAGCCGAGCATCGCATGGCCATGCTGAAGATGGCCATGGCCGGGCTGCCCGTGGTGCTCTCGGACGTGGAGCTGAAGCGCAAGGGCACCTCGTTTACCGTGGATACCCTGCGCACCCTGCGGCAGGAGGTGGGCCCGGAATCGGAGCTCTACCTCACCATGGGGGTGGACGCCTTTTTTGATTTTCACACCTGGCGGGACGAGAAACTGATTCTCTCCATGGCCGGGATTATTGTGGTGAACCGCCCCGGGACTCCCCACGGCGACCTGCCCGTCGGAGAGCTGCAGAGCTACCTGACGGACCGTATCGATTCCGGATACGCCTGGGACCCGGCGCAAAAGCGCTTCGTGCATCCGACCTTGTGCGGGATCGTACCCCTCTCGGTGACCCTGGTGTCGCCCTTGTCCTCCACGGATGTCCGAACATGCATTGAACAGGGAGACCGTCCGACGGATCTGCTCCACCCGGAAGTTCTCCGATATATCGAAGATAAAGGATTATACAGATGACCCAAGAGCTGGATCCCCGACTCGTCTCCATCATCAAGGCGGTGAAGGGTCGAAAAGCAGAACATATCAAGGTGCTGGACGTGCGCAAGCTCACTTCCTACACCGACGTCTTCATCCTGGCCAGCGCCCGCTCCACACGGCAGGCCGCCGCCATCGGTGAATACATCAAAGTCGAACTGAAGAAAGAGGAGATCAAGCCCATTACCGTGGATGGCCTCGATGAAGGCTCCTGGGTGCTCCTCGATTACGGGGACGTCATCGTCCACGTGTTCTATGAAGAGACCCGCGATTACTACGATCTCGACGGGCTCTGGGCAGATGCCGTGGTCATCGACCACGAGGGCATCGAGTAGCCCATGGCGTGACCGGTTAAAAAGGGTGCCTGCGGGCACCCTTTTTGCGTTTGGGAGAAACGCAGGTTGATAGGACATAGGTCATGGGCCTGCCATCACCATCACCTGACGACGCCTGAATAACCTGCAGCTTACGAATCGGGCGAAGCCCGGCCGGAAGGCCACAGTGCAAGGGCAATCAGTTTTCGAGGTGTTTTCACTACTGTGGCTTTGCCACCCTCGCCGCCGGAGGCAACCAGGTTAAAGACGCCTCCGGCGGCCCTGCCGGGGGCCAAACTTTTGCCAATTTAGATGCCTTGGGTTTCACAAACAGGTTTTGCTCAATTTGACGAAAATCTTCGCGGAAGCTCTTCCCCTGAGGAACGAAGGGGGAGGGCTTTCGCAACCTGGGGTCCAGGGGTGGCGAAGCCACTTAGGCTAAAAATCCCCTGGCCGCCGGAGGCAGGCTTTTACCGGCCTTGCTGAATTGCGATCGAAAAAAGGAGAGACCATTGACGACTGTACGACCCTGCATGTTGATGATACTGGACGGCTGGGGCCTTCGGGACGATGCCGAGGGAAACGCCGTGGCACTGGCAAAGACTCCGAACCTGGACGCCCTTGCGGCGAATTGTCCCTCCACCACCCTGGCCTGCGCCGGAGAGGCTGTGGGGCTTCCTGAAGGGATCATGGGCAACTCCGAGGTGGGACACCTCAACCTCGGGGCCGGGCGCGTTGTGTACCAACCCTCCTGCGCATCGACCGGGCCATTGAGGACGGCAGCTTCTACGACAACGAGTACTGTTCGTAGCCTACTATGCTGAAGGCAAAGGGCACCACCCTGCACCATGGGGCTTGTTCCACCGGCGGGGTCCACAGCCAGCTCACCCACGATGGCCCTCGTACGCATGGCTCGTGACAAGGGCATTGAGTCCGTGCGGATTCACGCCATCCTTGACGGCAGGGACACCCCGCCGGACAGCGGCAAGGGTTATATCGAAACCCTGGACGCCTTTCTGGCAGACTTTCCCAACACGCGTATTGCCACCCTCTGCGGCCGGTTTTACGCCATGGACCGGGACACCCGCTGGGAGCGCACCGAAGCGGCCTACCGCCTCTACACCGAAGGCGAGGGCATGGCTGAAACCCATGCAGCAGAAGCCGTGGCCCACGCCTACGACCGCGGGGAGACCGATGAGTTCGTCAAGCCCGTGACCCTGGGAACCGACGCGGGCACCATCACCGACGGCGACGCCGTGATCTTCTTCAACTTCCGCGCGGACCGCGCCCGCCAGATCACCCGGGCCATGACCGTGGACGCATTTGACGGGTTTTCCCGAAAAATCAAGCCCACCCTGGCTTCCTATGTCTGCATGTCCCTCTACGAAGAGAGTTTCGGGCTGCCCATGGCCTTCGGGCCCCAGCACCATGAGGCCATCCTGGGTGAGGTGGTAAGCAAGGCCGGCGTTCCCCAGCTGCGCATCGCCGAGACCGAAAAATACGCCCACGTCACCTACTTCTTCAACGGCGGGGAGGAGAGCCCCTTTGACCAGGAAGAGCGCTGCCTCATTCCCTCGCCCCGGGAGTTCCCCACCTACGACCTCATCCCCGAGATGAGCGCCGTGGCCGTGGCCGACGAGCTCATCCGTCAAATCGAAGAAAAGGATCACAAGCTCATTGTGGTGAACTTCGCCAACATGGACATGGTGGGCCACACCGGCATCATCGAAGCCGCCGTCAAAGCCGTGGAGACCGTGGATACCTGCGTGGGACGCGTGGTCAAAGCCTTCAAGGCCAAGGGCGGGGCCCTGCTGGTCACCGCAGACCACGGCAACTCCGAGCAGATGACCGACGGCAACGGCGGGGCCCACACCGCACACACCCTCAACCCCGTGCCCATGATCCTCGTGGACGGAACTGGCAACAGCGCCACCCTGAAACCCGGCAAACTCGCCGATGTCGCCCCCACCCTCCTGGACCTCATGGGCCTTGCCAAGCCCGATGCCATGACCGGTGAGTCCCTGATCAGGTAGGGCTAAATAAGCTAAAAATTGCCTCCTATGGTTAAAGCCGATTCAAAAAGCGTGCCTCCGGCGGCGAGGCGGAGCCACCTCGAAAGCTGATCGCGCGTACGCATTTTCCTTCGTTCCTCAGAAAAATGCGCACGCGCCTTCGGCTCGGGCTTCGCCCGACATAAACGCCGATGGTTTATGCGGGCTGGTTCACAAGCTTCGACGGAACAGGATACGTTGTTGCCACTTGTCCATTGTGGATTTAACCACCCCCGCCCTCCGGCGGGCAGGGACTACAGGGGCACAAAGGCTCCGTCCCTTTGTTCCTCCGGTTCGTCACATTTGCTGACGGGCTGCGCCCGTGTCTATGCGAAATCGTCCAGCCAAATGCCTTTCATTGTGGTTCCAGAAGAATGAAGTGGGCCTCTCCTGCAAAGACGGTTGCCTTATGTCACACATCACGCGAATGCCCCTGTGGCGATTGCATCATGGTTGCCTCCATGCATTCGCCATAGGGTTTCCAGGTGCCCCACCTGGCCGCCGGAGGCATGTTGTTGGTTTTTCCTTGCAGCTTTCCATTGGCAGGGGTAAATTCCTTGTTTCGCATATTAAACAGGAAGGAGAGGACCATGGCGTTTCTGACAGATCTCGAGTTCATGAAGGATTTCATCACCGGCAACAGGGTTCCCCTTGTGGGGGCTGAGCTCAATCGCCAGCAGGTGGAGCAGTATCTGGTGGAGGTACTTGGTTATGAGAAGGATGCCGTGGAGGTGGATCGGAAGCTTGAGTTCACCGCTGCCGGAGAGCCTTGGAAAACCAAGCTGGACCTTGTGGTCCGCGTGGGGGAGACCCCTGTGATGGTGATCAAGTGCGCGGCAGGTTCCCTGGGCTCCCGAGAAAAAGAGGCGGTCTCTGCTGCCCGTATCGCCTTTGACGTCCCCGTTCCCCTGGCCGTGGTTTCCGACGGCAACACCGCCCTGGTTTTCGATACCCTCACCCGCAAGCAGGTGGGCGAGGGTCTGAGCGCCATTCCCACCCCTGCCCGGGCCGCTGAGATCGCTGCCGCTCCTTCCGAGCCCCTTGCCCCCAAAGAGCTGGACCGCGCCCGCATTGTCTTTCGCTCCTACGACTCCATGAACATCAACCGTTAAGGCGGCGTTACCTCAGCCTCAGGATCCACCGTTTGAAAAGGGGGTCTGCAATGGACCATGAGCCGTTGTGGACCACCTCGTCCCGGGTGAGGAGGGAGTTCAGGGCCCTGGTGGCCTGGGAGGGCGTGGTGAAGCCCACGCGTTGAAGGTTCTGGGATGAGAAGAGCTTTTTCCCCTGGCATTGGGCCACGAGTTTCACGGCCTTTTTCTGGTTGGGGGTCATGGCTTTGAAGAGGTTGATGAACTCGATGGCCCGCCTCTCCAGAATGGTGGCTTCCAGGGCATCCAGGCCCAGGGGGCCGAGGCCCTCCTCCCAGAGGTGATAGAGAAATTCCTGAACATACATGGGGTGGTTTTCGCAGCGTTCCACCACCTCCCGGATGACGATGTCCGGTATGTTTTTTTTCCCCTTTTCAAACAGCTCGTTTGCCCAGGTGAGAAAGTGGTCCGTGCTGATTTTGGGCAGGGGGTAGCTGGCGGCGAGTTTGTAGAAGGCGCGGTTGGTATCGCTGAACATGGACGAGAGCAGGTGGCGCTGGCTGCCTGAGAAGATATAGGCGATGCGTCCGTGCCCCTGGATCTCTTTTCGGAGTTTCTTTTCAAAGGCCGGGTCCCCGTAAGCCGTGACCTCCTGGAATTCATCGAACGCCACCACGAGCCGCTCTTTTTCCGAGAGGCTGTGGAGCAGCTGGAAGAGTTCCGTGAGCACAGGGCCCTGGTCGCCACCGTGGAAAGAGGGGCTCACCACGGGCAGGCCGTTGACCGGGTCCAGGCTGAACTGGAAGTGGAAGGGTGGGGCGGCACTCTTTCCCGCAGCCAGGCCATGGTCCGCTCAATGGGGGAGAGGCTTCGCGTCAGGGACTGGACCACGGAGGTGATAAACTCCTCCACGGTGGTGGTGCCGTACAGGTCGATGTAGTACGGGGTGATACCGTCCAACTCTCCGAGGACCTTGTGCAGGAGGGATGTCTTCCCGAAGCGCCTGTGGGAGTAGAGGAGCACGTTCTGGGAGTTGCGGATGTAGTGCGTCAGGTCCGAGCACTCTTTGGCCCGGTTGCAGAACGAGGGGGCGCTGGCGATGCCGGTGAAATGAAAGGGGTTCTCCATGATGTCTCCGTTATGATACGCACAATGTGTTACGCATAATGCGTAACACTTTATGTGTAGTGTATATCTATCTGTATTTGATGTCAATGGCGTGAAATATCCGGGTTAGGGGCACATGTCGCCGGTCGGCTCTGTTCACGGTCTCTGACACATGGGGAGGAAAATCCATGGCACGATTTGTGGGGATTGATGTGCAGGTGAAACGGCCCTGTTGCTACGCCGTCTCCGATGAGGAGGGTGTCATCGTGGACTCCGGGTGGTTCCGGGATGCGCTTTGGATGAAAGAAGAGCTGCCGCGTCGTTTTGACGGCCACGCCCTGCATGTGGCCATCGACGCCTGCAGGGTACCCCTCACCGAGCCCCGGCCCTGGTACTGGGAGCGTTCCAGGGGAGAGTGGCGACCAAAGACCCCTCGGGACAGGGGATACGGCCGCCACTGCGAGGTGGTGATCAGTGCCCTGGGACTGGGCAGGCCCCAATGGACCCCCACCCTGGATGCGGCACCGGAGTGGATGAAAGTCGGTTTTTCCCTGTTCCAGGCCCTGGACCCGATAGCCGCCACCCACGAAGCCTTTCCCTCGGCCATCTACACCCTTTTTCAGGGCAACACCGACATGCGCCTCACCCTCGATTTTTCCCAATTCGCCCCAGGGCCCAAGGACATGCTGGACGCCTGCCTGCTGGCTGCCTCCGTGCGTCGATTCGCCGCCGGCCACGGGGCAGAGGTGGGGGGCGGAGACGGGCTGGGTACCATCATCCTGCCCGGTCCCATCCCCGAGAACAGCATGCCGGAGCTCTTTTGCTGGCCGGGGAAATAGGAAATTAGGTGATAGGTGATAGGTGATAGAGGGTAGGAAAATAGGTTATGGGGAATAGGGAGGCCTCCGGTGGGACCGCCGGAGGCAAAGGCAAACCGAAGCCCTTCCATCCTGCAAACAAAAAGCCCCTCGGCACATCGTCTGTGCAGAGGGGCTTTTTTTGTTGATGCAATGGCGTATGGTTTGAGTGGGGGCAGGGCGTAAAGGGCCGCTTACTGGCCTGCCACCTCTTTGTTGCAGTGCTTGCAGATTTTGGCCTGCTTTTTGATGATCTCTGCGCAGAAGGGGCACTCCCGCGTGAAGCAGCGGTCGTGGATTTTCTTGATGGCCTCGTTGACGGCGTCCTGGAGCTTGGCCATGCCGAACTTGGTGTTGCGTAAGGGGTCGATGGCCTCGGTGTCGGCGAGGTCACCGAGCATCTCAGCGGCCTTGAGGCGAACCCTGCCGGGTTCGGAGGGGTCCAGGGTCATCTTGAGGAGCTGGACAAGGTCGTGGTTCACATAGCAGTCGGCGAGGATGGAGAAGCCGGATTTGATGGCCTGCTCCTGAGCTGCCTGCTGGGCCATGGACTCGTCGGTGATGATTTGGCCTTCCCCGCCCATGTGGCTGAATACGGGCAGAAGCTCGAAATTGTCCGTGCCGGGATAGTTCATGCAGCGGTAGGAAGAGACCTGGCCCACCTGCTCCATGAGTTCGTCCCAGCCCCCCTTGAAGAGCGGGCATTCGTCGTTGAAACAGATAAAGAGAAAGGGCTCGCCCCAGCCAAGGCCGTCCCCGCAGGTAATTTGGGGAACTTCCCAGATTTGCATCTCCTGATTGCAGTGAGGGCACTTGGGTTTTTCAAGTGCCAGGACCCTTTCCAGAGCTTCTTCGCGGGTTTCGATGTTCATCACGTTCTCCCTTTCTCGCTTTTTCTCTTATGTATCGTCCGGGCCTGCTGTTTTCTACAGGTGCATCATTTTTTTTGATGAATCTGATCAGCTCAAATAGTAACTCCCAATGGCTGTTTGTCAATAGCTGGGCCACATCTTTGACGGGGTAGATTCGGATTATTCTGTCTGGGCTCGAATTTTGAAATCGTTGCCGCTCGTTAATCTGATAATCATAAACGACCCTCTTGTGCAGGGTATGTCACGGGTAGCGAAACAGTCAAACGAAAAGCCTGCCAGACCAAAAATCGGAGCCGGCCAGTGGAAGGAGATATTGAGCCTGCCACTGGTTCATGTCGTTTGCTTGTGGGCTCCCTGAAATCCTTTGGAAATTGCATGGAGGAAGGCGGTCCCCTATAGTTATCGAGGCCTTCGCGGGATGCGTGGCATGAGGGAACCGTTTTCGAAAGCCCTGTTTGTCATATTTTTAAGCGCTTGGGTCCGGTCGGTACGCCGGAGATTTTTTGGATCTTGACCATATCGAAATAACGCGATATTTAGATTCTATGGATACAAATGAAATTTTCAAGTCTCTTGCCAATCCAGTGAGAGTTCGAATTCTCTCTTGGCTGAAAGATCCTGACACCCATTTCCCTCCGATGCTCCATCTACCGGACGAAGAACAGGGGAAAGGGTATGTGTGTGTTGGGGCGATCCAGGAAAAGGCAGGGGTGAACCAATCAACGGTGTCACATTACTTGGCTCTGATGAAACAGGCGGGGTTGCTCTCCAGCCAGCGGATCGGTCAATGGACCTACTACCGGCGAAATGAAGAAACCCTCAAAGAATTATCTGATTATATAGCAGATCTTTAATGGATACCAGCTTTCTTGCAGACGTTGTTTTTTTGCAAACAAGCATATCGAAAATTATCAATATCCCGATTAATTAATATCCTGTTACGGGTATCTTTCTTAAACACGACGCATTGGGTTTGTCCCAATGTATTTTTTTAACGTAGTACATCGAGAATTATCGATATCTCAATTAATGAATATGAATACAGGAAACCTTATGAAAACTCTTTTCGATACGACCCATATTGGGTCCATGACCTTGAAAAATCGCCTCTGGCGTTCCGCCACCTGGATGAACATGGCAGATGAGAAGGGCCACTTGACCAAGGACCTGGAGCAGGTGTACCTGGATTTGGCCCGCGGAGGCGTGGGAACCATCATCACCGGCTACGCCTTCGTGCTTGAGGGGGAGCAGCCCAACCCCGGGATGCTGGGCATTTATGATGATACCTTTGTTCCCGAATACCGGGCATTCACCCAAAAAATCAAGGCGGAGGGGGCCAACATCATTCTGCAGATCGTCTACGGGGGATCTGCCACCGATTTCAAGCCCGAGGGCCGGGAGATCTGGGGGCCCTCGGCAGTCCCCCACCCCCTTTATCAGGTCACTCCCACTGAAATGACGAAGGCAACGATCCGCACCGTGATTGAGGCCTTTGCCCAGGGGGCAAGGCGGGCTAAAGCCGGAGGGTTTGACGGGGTTCAGATCCACGGGGCCCATACCTATCTTTTAAGCCAGTTCCTCTCCCCTTATTTCAATCGCAGGCAGGATGAATACGGTGGCTCCATAGAAAACCGAAGCAGGATTATCTATGAAATCCTTGAGGCTGTCCGCAAGGAAGTGGGAGCCGACTATCCTGTGTTTATCAAGATGCACTGCTCCGACGACTGGGACGAGAACGGCCTCACCATGGAGGAGAGCCTGGTAGTGGCGAAAGAGCTTGAAAAAAGAGGGATTACCGGCATTGAGTTCAGCGGCGGAAACCTGGATGTCAACGATTACCCCAATGCCGGCCCCGCTCGTACCGGGATACTAAAACCATCCAACCAATCCTATTTTGCTGAAAAAACCGCAAAAATTGCCCAGCACGTGAACGTTTCGGTCATTTCCGTTGGGGGCCATCGAACACCAGAAAAGCTGGAAGATATACTGAATACAAGCCAAATCAGCTATTTTTCCCTGTCACGACCCCTGCTTTCCGAACCAGGCCTTGTGAACCGATGGCAACAGGGCGATCTGAGTAAACCACGGTGTATCGCCTGCAATAAGTGCTGGGGCAAAGATGGGAATGTCTGCATTCTGGATCGATCGTCCCGATAACAAGCCCCATCGAAGAGAGGGAACCGAACGGGTTGCTTGGGGCGGGGTGACATATCATCTGGTGTGAACAGACGTAAGCCTTCTTATGGTTAAAGTCGGGAGCAAAAGCAAGCCTCCGGCGGTGAGGTGAGCCACCTCGAAAGCTTATTGCCATTCTGCCATCGCTCTCGGGGGATTCGCGTGATGTATGATATGGGGCAGCCTTTTTGCAGGAGAGGCCCGTTTTATTCTTTTGAAAACACCATGCAGAGCACTTGAAACGTGCTTGACTTTAACCGGCATAACTCCGGCGGCAAGGTGGGTGGGGGCTTGCCTGAACTGAAGACTTATAACAAACGAAGGATGGGAACATGAATCACATCGCGGTAGTCGCCGTACTAAAAGCAAAATCAGGCCGAGAGAAAGACCTTGGAGAGGCGTTGGGAGAACTCGTTTCCCCCAGCAGAAAAGACGAGGGGTGTCTCTCGTACGACTTGCACCAGGGGGCAGATGACCGCTCGGTGTTTATTTTTTACGAGCGGTGGGAGAGCAGGGAACGTCTTGAGCAGCACCTTGCTCAACCCCACATGACTTCCTTTGGTGACAGAGCGGGGACGCTCCTGGAAGGCCCCGCCGACATCAAGGTGTTGGACATCCTCTCTTAGAGGATCATCATTAAAACGTAACGGGGTAATGATCCCCTATGCCGGCTTTTAGAAAAGAGTTGGTTTCCAACCCAGGCGTTTTATGACGCCGAAAAGGATTGACGCAGTATGGATATTCAAGACGCCATTTTTTATCGCAGAAGTGTACGAAAATATACCGGTTCACCTGTCTCGGATGAGCAGGTTACCCGCCTCCTCGAGGCGGCCATGATGGCCCCTTCCGCAGGCAACGCCCAGCCTTGGCAGTTTGTGGTGGTCAGAGAAAAAGAGACCCTCTCCAAAATCAAGGAGATCAACCCCTACGCCGGCATGTCCGGGAATGCACCGGTGGGCATCTTGGTCTGTGGGGATCTTTCCCTCGAAAAATACCCCGGCTTCTGGGTGCAGGATTGCTCCGCGGCAGTGCAAAACCTGCTCCTCGCCGTTCATGCCGAAGGGCTGGGGGCTGTCTGGACCGGGGTTTACCCCTTGGAAGAACGGGTTGATGGTTTTCGCAAGCTTTTTGCGCTGCCCGAGCACATCGTGCCCTTGGCCTTTATTCCCGTCGGAGAACCGGCACATGAGCCCAAATCCGAATCGCGGTTTGATAAGGGGAGAGTGCACAGGGAGACGTGGCAAGGCTGATGCGTGGCCCAATCAGGGCCAACGCGTGAACCATTCGGTTGCCTCCAGAGGCCCTGCCGGAGGCCATTGTGGGCGATGCTTGAGCAGCGTTTTGTGAGAGACCCCACCTGGAAATCTATCCCTTCCGGGTTTGGATCTCCTGCATCATGGCTCCCACGGCATCGCGGTGGGGAGGCGGCACCATGAGGACCTGGGCCGGCCGGTTGGCAACGAAGGCCTCGTTTGGTGATGTCAGGGTTTCGACCTCGTGTGCTGTGCGGTTGTCTTCGTTTTCCAGGAGCAGGAGAATGTCGGTGAGGTTGCCGGTGAGGCCCTTGTCGTCGGTGTGTTCAATGTACTGCATGAGCACGTTGTTGACGGTGAGGGTCATCTCGTCCATCTCGGCAAAACCTCCGGTTTCGCAGCGGCTCTGGGAGACCATGCTCCGACAGGCAAAGGGGCGGGCCTCGTAGGCCTGGCAGAGGCCCTCTTCGGAGAGAAGGGGGCAGGCTCCCCAGCCCGGATCGCTGGGCTCTTCAGGGACCTCTTCACCGGCCATGCACATGTCGGTGAGACCGTTGATGGTGTACGTTGGAATCTGTCGGGGCTTTTCGGCCTCCTGTCTGACCCGCTCCATGAGATGGGGGGCTTCCCGGTTGATCCAGTCAAAGAGACGCCGTCCTTCCAGGGTGGTGAGGGTGACGTTTCGTGTACAGCAGGTGGCACAGCCTTTGGCGCAGGCGAGGTTATTGTCGGCCATTCGGGCCTCGTGGACCGAATAGATAATGTCGAGGGTCTTCAGCCGGGCATCCATGAAAAACATCCTCCTGTGGCACGGGTGTTCCGGTGCGGCCGGGCAGGCCGAATCCCGTGTTGAAACATCCCGTTCTCTTACTTGAAGCGGTGTATGGCATGTGGCATAGTGATGGTTTAGCCATCCCCGACCTACAGGTTCTTATCCGATGATGCAACGAAAAAGGAGATCCCATGGCTTCCACCGTCTATCACATTGACCTGCGCGCCACCTTCCAGGAAAGCCTTCCCGAGAAGATCGGTCGCCTGGTTGAGACCGCAGGCCTTGACACCGTATGCGCCGACCGCGAGCTCACCGCGGTAAAGATTCACTTCGGCGAAAAGGGCAACACCGCCTTTATCAATCCCGTGTTCGTGCGAAAAATCATCGACAAGATCAAGGAGACCGGGGCCTCCCCCTTTCTCACCGACACCAACACCCTCTATGCAGGCACCCGGAGCGACACCCCGTCCCACCTGAACACCGCCGTGGAGAACGGGTTCGCCTACTCCGTGGTGGGAGCGCCGGTGATTATCGCCGACGGGCTCAGGGGCCACAGCGACGAAGAGGTGGTTGTGAACGGCAAGCATGTGGAGACCGCCTATGTGGGGGCGGATATTCACCACGCCGACGCCCTGGTGGTGCTCTCCCATTTTAAAGGGCATGAACTCTCCGGGTTTGGTGGGGCCCTGAAGAATCTGGGCATGGGGTGTGCCTCCCGGCGCGGGAAGCTGGCCCAGCACTCCACGGTGAGCCCCAAGGTGAAGCGTAAGAAGTGCATCGGCTGCGGCATGTGCGCCAGCCATTGCCCGGTGGAAGCCATTGCCCTGGAAGAGATCGACGGCAAGAAAAAAGCGATCATCGACCCCGAGACCTGCATCGGCTGCGGAGACTGCATCATCGTCTGCCCCACGGGTGCCGTGCAGATCCAGTGGAACCAGTCGGTGCCCTCCTTCCTCGAAATCATGATGGAGTACGCCAAGGCCGCCCTGGTAGGCAAAGAAGGGAAAACCCTTTTTGTCAGCTTCATCACCGATGTGTCGCCTTTGTGCGATTGCATCGGCCACAGCGACGTGCCCATTGTCCCCAATATCGGCATCCTCGCCTCCACAGACCCCGTGGCCATTGACCAGGCCTGCGTGGACCTTGTCAACGCCCAGGCCGCCAACCCGGGCTCCTGCCTGAAAACCAACACCGCCCCCGGCGACGACAAGTTCAAGGGCCTCCACCCCCACGTGGACTGGCCCCTCCAACTGGCCCACGCCGAAGAACTCGGCCTGGGATCCAGGGACTATGAGCTGGTGAAGCTGGAGTCCAAAGGGCTGAAGCTTAAAGGGTAAGATTCAGATGTGAACGTGAATATGGAACGTCTTCTATGGCTAAAGACGGTGGAAAAGCAGCCTCCGGCGGCGAGGTGAGCCACCTCGAAAGCATATTGCCATTGCGTTTTGCCCTTCGTTCCTCAGGGCAAAACGCAATGGCCTTCGGCTCGGGCTACGCCCGACATAAACGCTGATGGTTAAAGTGGCCAGGAAAAGCCTGCCTCCGGCGGCTAGGTGATGATCCCCTGGACCCCAGGTTGCGAAAGCTTCTGTGAAATTGAGCAAAGCCTGTTTGTCAAACTTTTCAAAAGTTTGGCCCCCGGCAGGGCCGCCGGAGGCATCTTTAACATGGCAGTCTCCGGCGGCAAGGTGGGGCACCTTGAAACCCTATGGCAGGCTGTCCTTAGGGGCATTCGCGTGAAGGATGACGTTCGACAACGTCTCTACAGAAGAGGCCCATTTCATGTTTCAGGAAACACGATACCCGCTCTTTTGGCGTTTGTCATAAAGGAGGACAGACCATGGTGATGTTCCTGACCGCCGTCGGACTGATTCTTTTTTTCGGCGGGGTGGTGGCTGTTGTGTGCGATCCGCCCCGAAAGATGCTCAAGCTCATTGCCCTGGTGATTTTTTCAGGGGCCGTTCTGATGGGCGGGGCAGCCTATGTCGCGTATCAGCATGAGACATACCAGGCAAAGCTGGCAGACCCTTGGGGCTCCGTGGAAGAGATAGAGAGGCACTCCCCCATCAAGATCGGGGAGCGGTGGTACCGCATCGAGTTGATCCAAACCACGGGGCCGGATGATCAGGCCCGTCCGAATGAGCCTATTTTTGCGTGCCACTACGTAGTTCAAAAAAGCCTCCGGCGACCCTGCCGGAGGCAATACGCTTAAAGTCAAACGAACTTCAAATGTCCTTTGTCGTGTTTCCAGAAGAATGAAATGGGCCTCTCCAGAATAAGCCGTTGCCCCATGTCACACATCACGCGAATGCCCTGTGAGCATCCGTATAACAGCGACCTTCATGCATTCACCATAGGGTTAAAAGGTGCCCCACCCTGCCACTGGTGGCAGTGCGGTGAAACCTGCTAAGAAGCAAAATGATGGATGCGTATTCTGTGACTTCGAAGTCTGTAAAGCAGCTGGCATAAACCATCAGCGTTTATGTCGGGCGAAGCCCGCAGCCCAAGGCCCTTGCGCTTTGGCCCGAGGAACGAGGGACAAAGCGCAAGGGCAATATGCTTTCGAGGTGGCTCCACCTCGCCGCCGGAGGCATGCTTTATCCGGTGAGTTTGACCATTAGAAGGGGTTGTAAACATGAAGGGGAGACGCAATTTGCAGAGGAGTCGGGTACTGAGCAGAGGATTATGGGCGGGGTTGGCTTGTGTGGTGGGGTTTATCGCGCTGTTGTGTCTGGTGCCCCCAGTGAGCCGGGATGCCCTGGTGCATCACCTGGCGGTGCCCAAGCTCTATCTTAAAGCCGGGGGCATGGTGGAGATCCCCACCATGGAGTGGGCGTACTATCCCATGAACCTGGATGTGCTTTACTGGGCAATCCTGGCCCTGGGCAGCGATATCCTGCCGAAGTTTATCCATTTTGCCTTTGGCCTGGGCACGGCCGTGCTCTTGTACCGGTACCTGCGCAAGGCCCTGGGCGGCCCTTGGGGGCTGGCCGGGGCTTTTTTGTTTTTGACCACGCCCGTGATCATGAAGCTTTCCACAACGGTGTATGTGGACCTCGGGCTGGCTTTTTTCTCTCTGGCGGCGACCCTGGCCCTTTTCCGGTGCCGAGAAAACGGCTTCTCCGGGTGGAAGGGGGTGGCCTGGGCCGGGGTGCTCTGCGGCCTTGGGCTGGGGGTGAAGTACAACGGGCTGCTGGTGCTCCTGATCCTGTCTGCCCTGGTGCCCCTTTTGGTAAGCCGAACCGTGCCCAAGGAGGCACATCGGGATGCCAGGGCCATCGGGCTTGCCGCGCTTTTTGTGGTGGCGGCCCTGCTGGCTTACGGGCCCACGGGGATCCGTAACACGGTGTGGACGGGCAATCCCATCTATCCCCTGTACAACGGCACGGTGCAGAAGGTGAGGAAGGCACTGTTTGAGCCTCCGCCAAAGGCCCCGGTGGTGGCTGTGAAGGCCTCTGCCTCGCCGAAGGAAAAGGGGCCTGGGCGCATGCACCCGCTTCAGGTACGGCGGTTGATCTATGACGAATCCTCCCTGGACCTGGCCCTGCTGCCCGTGAGGCTTTTTTTTCAGGGACAGGATGGCAACTCTCGGCTCTTTGACGGGCGGTTTTCACCCCTGCTCTTTCTTTTTGTCCCTCTGATTTTTTTCTGGCGACGCATGCCCGATGCCTGGCGCAGCGATGTGGGTTGCCTCCTGTTTATCTCCTGGATCTATATTGGCCTGGCCATCTGCCTCACAGCGGTGCGGGTGCGGTACCTGGTGCCTGTGGTGCCTCGAGTCGCGCTGCTGGCCGTGTACGGTCTGAAGCTTTCGATGGATACCCTGGGGCAGGCGGCACGGCCCATGGTGCGACGGGTGGGGCTGGCCTGCCTGGCCCTGTTTGTGGCCTACGGCCTTTTTGTGAACGGAGCCTACGCCGCCTACCTGTACCGCTACGTCAATCCCCTGCCCTATCTGGCGGGGGAGGTGGACCGGGACAGCTATGTGGCGCGGTATCGCGCGGAACATGATGCCTTTCGGTTCGTCAATCAGGCCCTGGTCCCGACGGACCTGCTCTATTTTATCTACCTGGGAAAGCGTGGCTATTACTGCGATATCCCCTATGTGCCGGACAGCGGGGGGCATTTGAGAGGGTTGTTGAACCGGGGGACGGCCCTTCGGTCTGCCGATGAGATGGTTGGTTATTTGAGGGCAAAGGGGATCACTCACCTCGTGATCAACATGTCCATTGTCTGGCCCCACCTTACGGAAGACGGACGGCCTGGTGAAGCCGAGGGCTTTGACCGGTTTCTGAAGACCAGGACCCGGCTGCTGTACCAGAGTCGGGGGGTGTATGTGTTTGCGTTGAAACCTTAGACATGAATAATCTCCATCTCCGAACCTGAAAGAACGGCCAGCCCCCAGGCCTCCACCGCATCCACGATCTTGTCCAGACGGGAGTTGATGAGGCGGGCGTCGTTGCCCACGATGGTGACGCCCACCTCGGCGCTCTGGTGGAGGTCGTTCAGGCCCGTTTCTGCGGCAGCAGCATCAAACTGGCTCCGGATGCGGCCGACGATGCCCTTCACCACCTTTCGTTTTTCCTTGAGGCTGGTAACCCCGAACAGCTGAAACTGCAATTTCAGTACGCCCACAACCATGGTGGCCTCCCCTGGGTTTGTGCTGGTGGGTGTGCGTTCTTTTCCTTTTGCCTCACTGCTCATTGGGTACCACAGCCCGCCTTCCAATCCAAAGAAAAATCATTGACAGATAAGGGTTTATCACTGTATTCGAATGTGGTGATATTAACTGACAACGGAGCAAACGGATGAAAGAGATGGCTTCCCTGTTGCGGATCGTGGCCGATGAAACCCGGCTTCGCGTGCTGCGGCTCCTGTCTGAGACCCCTTTGAACGTCACCGAGCTGACGACGATTCTC
This sequence comes from Desulfoluna sp. CYM3A, assembly GCF_056829965.1. Lineage (NCBI taxonomy): Bacteria > Pseudomonadati > Thermodesulfobacteriota > Desulfobacteria > Desulfobacterales > Desulfolunaceae > Desulfoluna > Desulfoluna sp. CYM3A. Next base: position 5,166,555 of record NZ_CP186556.1, on the reverse strand, counting down.
GGACTGGCCCAGTCCGGGGTCTCCAAGCAGGTGGGGACCCTCAAGAAAGCCGGGCTGGTGCGGGAGCGCCGGGAAGGGCTGAAAACCTTCTATCGCCTCTCGGAAGAGGGCGAGGTGCCGGAAGAGGGGCGACCCCTCTGGGCCCTGCTGATGGAACGGGTTCGCAGCACCGAGGACAGCCGCCACGACCTGGTGCGCCTGGCCGACGTGCTGAAAGCCCGGGAGGGCGACACCCCCATTCTCACGAAGCCGCCCGGCTCCTCGTGAGTCATGACGGCTCCTTGCACCGCAATCGGATCACCCTTTTGCCTCCCATGGAGCGGGCCGTGGACCTGGGGTGCGGCGGCGGGGTCCTCACCGCGGAACTGGCCCGGGCCTGCGACGAAGTGTTGGGCGTGGACATCAGTGGTTCGGCCCTGTCTGCGGCACGGGCCCACGCCGAGCGCGTCGGGCTTACCAACGTGCGGTTCGTGGAAGGGGACATGACGACCCTGGACCTGCCGGACAGCTGCTGCGACGTGGCTGTCCTCTCCCAGACCCTCCATCACCTGCCCGACCCCATGGTGGGCCTTCAGGTGGCGGCACGGCTCCTCAAGGCCGGGGGACGCCTGATCCTCATGGAGCTCCTGCCCCACGACGAGGCCTGGGTCACGGATAAGCTGGGCCACCTCCACATGGGGTTCGCCGCCACCGACCTGGAGTCCATGATGGAAGAGGCAGGTTTTCGGATCACCTCCCTGGAGACCCTCCCTCCCTCACGCAGCGAACGCTTCCGGGCCGTTCAAGCCTGTGCCGTGTGGGAATGAGTGGCAGGAAAAAGCTTGCCCCCCGGTTCGCGTCCAGGGGATAAATCCCCTGGGCCACCCCTAGGATCGCACATGCTCCCGTCCCTTCGTTCCTCAGGGACGGAGCATGTGCTGACGGATTTGGGAATCTGAAAAAAGCCGGTACACGATGGCACTCGAATAGATTGAAATGACGCTTAAAACCTGTTTGTCAAACTTTTTAAAAGTTTGGCCCCCGGCAGGGCCGCCGGAGGCAAACGCTTTTCGGTTTTACAGATTTTATGGATACGATTTACATACGAAGGTGTGATTGACGATGACGAAGCACGAAGAATTTTTGCGGTATGTGAAGGACAACGTGGTGTTCCTGGACGGTGCCATGGGGACCATGATTCAGCAGTTGGGGCTCACCCCTGCGGATTTCGGGGGGGAGTCGTATGTGATGCTGAGCGACCTGCTCAGTTTTTCCCGGCCCGATGATTTGATGGACATTCACCTGCAGTATCTGCGGGCCGGGGCCCATGCCATTGAGACCAACACCTTTGGTGCCAGCGCCCTGCGCCTTGAGGAGTACGATTTCACGGACCTTGACACCACGGCGTTTCGCGGCGTGCCCGAGGGTGTGGACCTGGCTTCCCTCTCCTCCCATGAGATGGCACGGGAGATGAGCCTTGCGGCAGCGGCCGTGGCACGTCGGGCCGTGGATGCCCACAAGGCCGATGCCGATTACGACGGCCGTCCCCTGTACGTGGTGGGGTCCATCGGACCGTCCAACTACGTGCTCTCTCCCACGGACGCCGACCTCAAGCGGGGCACCTGGGAGCTCATCGAGGAGAACTTTTTTCACCAGGTCACGGCCCTCATCGACGGCGGGGTGGACATCCTCCTGCTGGAGACCCAGCAGGATATCCTGGAGCTGAAAGCGGCCGTGGCCGGAGCCAAGAAGGCCATGGACGAAAAAGGCGTGCGCCTGCCCCTCATGGCCCAGGTGACGGTGAACGAATTCTCCCGCATGCAGATCTTCAACACGGAGATCGTGGCGGCCTCCACCACCCTGGCCGCCTGCGGCGTGGATGTGTTTGGCATCAACTGCTCCATCGGCCCGGATTTGATGGAACCCACCATCAAGAAGCTGTCCGAGACCCAGGACATTCCCATTTCCGTGCTTCCCAACGCGGGCATGCCCGAGTCCGAGTTCGGCCGCACCGTCTACAAACTGGGGCCGGACCTCTTTGCCGATCAGCTGGAAAAATTCGTCACCCGGTACGGGGTGAACATGGTGGGGGGATGCTGCGGCACCAGCCCGGACCACATCCGTGCTGTCTCCGAGCGCCTCAAGGGCGTGGCACCTGCCCGGCGGCAGCCCGACGGCCTCCTGCGCCTCTCCGGCCCCCAGGAGAGCGTGGCCATCGAGGAGGGAGAGTTCCTGCGCATCGGCGAGCGGCTCAACGTGCGCGGCTCCAAAAAGGTACGGGACGCCGTGGAGAGCGAAGGCCCCATGGACGTGGACGCCCTGGCCGAGGTGGTGCGGGAGCAGATTGAAGATCTGGGGACTTCGGTCCTCGACGTCTGCATGGATTCCAACGTGGTGGACACCGCCGAGGTGCTGCCCGAGGTGATCCAGGCCATGACCGGCGACTTCCGTGGCGTCATGAGCATTGACTCCTTTGATCCCGAGGCCCTGGCAGAAGGGGTGAAGGCCTATCCGGGCCGTCCCCTGATCAACTCCATCTCCATGGAGAGCGTGGAAGGCAGCATCAGCAAAGCCGAACAGATTTTGAAAACCACGGCCTTTCATTCGCCCCTGTACATCGGCCTCTGTGCCGACGACACCGGCCCGGCCCAGAAGGCGGACGAAAAGGTGCGCATTGCCAAGGCCATGGCCGATGTGTGCGGCACCTACGGCATCGCTCCCCGCCAGCTCTTTGTGGACATCAACGCCTTTCCCATCGGCTCTGAGTCCGAAGAGGGGCTCAACTTCGCCATGGAGTCCCTCAACTCTATCCCGAAGATCAAGGCCCTGGCACCCGGTCTCAAGACCACCATCGGGGTGAGCAACCTCACCAACGGCCTGGCCAAGAAACCCTACATGCGCATGGTGCTGACCTCTGTCTTCCTGGACGAAGGTAAAAAGCTCGGCCTGGACGCGGCCATCGTCAACCCCAACCACTACGTGCCCGTGGAGAGCATCGACAAAAAGGACTATGACCTGGCCCTTGCCATCATCCTCAAGCGGGACATGGACGCCTATGCCGAGCTGGAAGAGGTGGCCGAAGCCAAGAGTGGCCTGCGCAAGGTGAAAAAGAAGAACTACGACGACCTGCCCGCAGACGAGGCGGTGTGTGAGCGCATCAAGGACGGGGTTCGCGAAGCCCGGCCCGGCACCCTGGAGGTGCGTGGCGCAGAGTTTGCCTACAAGGACGCCGTGGTGGTTCAGGCAGCCGAGGCCCTGAAGACCATCGAGCCCATCGACTTCATCTCCGGCCACCTCATGGCGGCCATGGAAGAGCTGGGAGCCCGGTTCGCCCGTGGCGAGGTCTCCCTGCCCCACCTGCTCAAGTCCGCCGACGTCATGAAGCAGGTGATGACCTACATCGAAGCGGTCCTGGGCACCTCCGAAGGGGGCGCGGTCTCCTACAAAGGAACCCTGGTGCTGGGCACCGTGTTCCAGGATGTTCACAGCATCGGCAAGGACCTCACCCGCACCCTGCTGGAAAACTACGGCTACCGGGTCATTGACCTGGGGGTCCAGGTTCCCCTGGCGGATTTCATCGAGACCGCCAAGCGGGAGAAGGCCGACGCCATCGGCATGAGTTCCCTTCTGGTGCAGACCGCCGGCCACATGATCACCGTGGCGGCCATGGCCAAAGAGGCGGGGCTGGACCTTCCCATTCTCATCGGGGGCGCTCCCGTGAACATGAAGCACGCGGCCTCCGTGGCCATGGCAGGGGACGAGAACCCCGAGGCCATGAGGAAAGACGTCTTCTACTGCGACTCCTCCATGACCTGCGTCAACGTCATGGAGCACCTCTGTTCCGATGACCGCGACGCCTTTATCGAGGCCAACGGTGAGGCCCTTAAAGCCGCCCTGGGTGGAAAGCCCAAGGCAGCACCCGAAGAGCTGCCCGCCCTGGGGATCTCCTTTGAAGGGCTCAGCGACTCCATCTGCCACGGCACCATCACCTTTTCACCCAAGGTGGAGGACATTCCCCTCAACCGAAAATCCCTGCTGGCCCTGAACTGGCGGGAAGGCAGCCGCAGCAAACGCCTCGAGCGGGGGCTCACCGACGAGGCCGCCGATGCCGAGATTGATGCCTGGATCAAGGATGCCGGAGAGAACGGCTGGGTGGTGCCCAAAGGGCGCGTGGCCCTCTACCCATGCAACAGCGAGGGCGACGACCTCATCGTCTACGACCCCGACGCCCATGACGTGGAGCTCTGCCGCATTCCCATGCCCCCCATGGCCGTGGACGGCAAAAAGGTGAGCCTGGCCCGCTACTTCCGTCCCGTGGGAGACGGCGTCACCGACGTGGTGGGTTTCCAGATGGCAACAGCCGGAAAAGCCTCAGCCTCCCAGGTGAACGCCTTCCAGGAAGCCAACGAATCCGCCTCCGCCCACCTCCTCCAGGGCGTGGCCGATCGCGTGGCCGAAGACTTCGCCGCCCTGCTCAATGAGCGGGTCAAGAAAATGGCAGGATTTTCCAACGGAAACGGCAAGCGCTTCAGCCCCGGTTACCCCGGTGTGAACATCGAAGCCAACCGCCAGATCTTCGACCTGCTGGGAGGCGAAAGCCTGGGCGCCGTCCTCACCGACGCCGGCGGCTTCTACCCCACCAGCTCCACCGCCGCCATCGTCTGTTTCCACCCGGAGGTGAAATATTTCTAAAGGCGAAAAAGCCTTGCCTCCGGCGGGCAGGGGATAAATCCCCTGCACCCCAGGTTCGCAAGAGCACCGTCCCTTGTGCCTCAGGGGCGGTGCTTTTGCTGACGGGCTGCGCCCGTGATCAGCGGTGTGGTTTTATAATGATGCCTTCAGGGCAAAGGCTGAGTCGTCGGGCCAGGGGTACCAGACCTTGATCAACGATGCCTTGAGGGGGGAGTTGGCTCTTGCCGATGCCCCGTTGACGGAGGCACGGCTTCGTGAGGTGATCCGTGAAGAGCTGAGTGGTTATGGGAGGAGTCGTGATGGTATCTCCTCTGTGCTTTAGCTTTATTACGGTTTTCGGCAGGATTATTTCTGGCTGGAGTGACGGATGGGTCTCGACCCTTGATGCGCAAGGGGGCGGCAATGAACGAAAAAAGCAGCCGCCGTTTCCAGTGTCAATCGCCTTGACAACAGCCGGTTCAGGTACCACATTGTAGGGGTTTCACGATGCGTTGCGCATTGTGAGACCCCTTTGTTTTTGGCTTGAAAACACCAGCGAAAAGCCAAGCCCAAGGCTTTGTCTGCCACGGGCGCAGCCCGTCAGCGAATGTGAGCGGCCTGAGGAACGAAGGCCGGGAGCATTCGCCTTCTGGGTGCAGGGGATCATCCCCTGCCCGCCGAAGGCTTTTTGGGTTTTTGCTGTTTTACAGTTGAAGGTGGTGACGGACGATGGACGAGACAATGGATACCAAAGGTGTGGAGCTGGACGCGGTGCTTGTGAAGGGTGCCCGGGAGCACAACCTCAAGAATATAGACATAGCCATCCCCAAGAAGAAGCTGGTGGTGGTGACCGGGGTGTCGGGCTCGGGCAAATCGAGTCTGGCATTCGATACAATATATGCCGAGGGGCAGCGGCGGTATGTGGAGTCGCTCTCTGCGTATGCCCGCCAGTTCATCGGCCAGATGGAAAAGCCCAAGTACGAGACCATAAGGGGGCTTTCTCCCACCATCTCCATCGAGCAGAAGGCGGCGAGCAAGAACCCGCGGTCTACGGTGGGGACTATCACGGAGATTTACGACTACCTGCGCGTGCTCTTTGCCCGTGTGGGGGAGCAGCACTGCATCAAGTGCGGGAACAAAGTGGGCCGGGGCGATGCCGAGTCCATGGTGAAGCAGATTCTGGAGCTTCCCCCTGCCACGAAGATCCTGATCCTGGCCCCCTTGGTGGAGAACCGAAAGGGGGAGCACAAGGACCTCTTTGAGCAGCTGCGCAACGATGGCTTCGGCCGTGTGCGCATCGACGGGGTGGTCCATGAGCTGGAAGACGTCCAGGGCCTGGCCAAGAACAAAAAACACAACATCGAGGTGGTGGTGGACCGCCTGGCCATCAAGAAGGGCGAGGAGTTCCGCAAGCGCCTTACGGACTCGGTGGAGACGGCCCTGAAGAGCGGCAGCGGGGAGATCATCCTCCACGTGGTGGGCCGGGAGGACATCCGCATGAGCGAGGCGCGATCCTGCTGCGGCATCGCCTACCCCGAGCCCGAACCCTCCCTCTTCTCCTTCAACTCTCCCCTGGGCATGTGCCCGGAGTGCAACGGCATCGGCACCCACCTCGTCATGGACGAGGAGAAGATCGTGCCCGATCCCTCCCTGACCATCCGTCAGGGTGCGGTGGTGCCCTGGAAGAACTACTTCCTGAAGCAGGAGGACCTGGGCTCCGGGGGCTGGGGTGTGAGCCAGCTTCTGGCCATGGAGGAGCAGTGGGGCATCGACTTCGACACCCCCTGGGAGCAGATGGACCTCTGGATGAAGGAGATCATCCTTTTCGGCTCCAACGGCAAGACCCTGGTGGTGGACTGGAATTCCAAGTCCGTGAAAGGGGAGGTGACCACCTCCTTTGAAGGACTGGTCCATGAGATGATGCGCCGCTACCACCAGAGCCACTCCGAGCGCCGCAAGAAGTGGTACGCCTCCTTCATGAGCTCCAAGCAGTGCCGGAGCTGCGAGGGCCGCAGGCTCAAGCCCGAGGTGCTGAACATCCTCATCGACGGGGTCTCCATCATTGACGTCACGGCCATGACCATCACCCAGGCCCACGATTTTATCAAGGACCTGGACCTGTCGGGCAACCGCCGGGTCATCGCCGAAGAGCTGGTGAAAGAGATTGGGGACCGTCTGGGTTTTCTGGTGAACGTGGGCCTTGATTACCTTACCCTGGACCGCAGCGGCCCTACCCTGTCCGGCGGCGAATCCCAGCGGATCCGCTTGGCCTCCCAGGTGGGCTCCGAGCTTACCGGTGTCCTTTACATTCTGGACGAGCCCTCCATCGGCCTGCACCAGCGGGACAACGTCAAGCTCTTGAAGACCCTCTGCCACCTGCGGGACATCGGCAACAGCCTCATCGTGGTGGAGCATGATCAGGAGACCATCGAGTGCGCGGACTGGGTGGTGGACATGGGCCCCGGCGCCGGCCATCTCGGCGGGCAGGTGGTGGCCGAGGGGACCCCGGACTCCCTCATGGACCAGCCCCACTCCCTCGCCATCTTGTCGGGCAGGCGCGCCATCGAGGTACCGGACACGAGGCGTCCCGTGAAGAAGAAGGGCCACCCCAAGGTGGTGGTGAAGGGGGCCGTGGAGAACAACCTCAAGGGGGATGACGTGGCCATTCCCCTGGGGCTCTTTGTGGCGGTGACCGGGGTCTCCGGTGCCGGAAAATCCACCCTCATCAACCAGATCCTCTACCCGGCCCTCTCCCGCCGTCTCAACGGGGGCACCATGCAGGTGGGGCGCCACAAAAAGATCGAGGGGCTGGAGCATCTGGACAAGGTGATCAACATCGACCAGCGGCCCATCGGCCGCACCCCGCGCAGCAACCCGGCCACCTACACCAAGGTGTTCGACCATATCCGGGATCTCTTTGCCATGCTCCCCGAGTCCCAGGCCCGGGGGTACAAGAAGGGGCGTTACTCCTTTAACGTCAAGGGCGGGCGCTGTGAGACCTGCTGCGGGGATGGTTTCCTCAAGGTGGAGATGCACTTTCTGGCCGATGTCTACGTCCCCTGCGAGAGCTGCAAGGGCAAGCGGTTCAACGAAGCCACCCTGGAGATCAAGTACAACGGCCACTCCATCAGCGATGTTCTGGATCTTTCCGTGCGACAGGCCCGGGATCTTTTCGAGAACCATCCCAAGATCACGGCCATCCTGGACACCTTGCTGGACGTGGGCCTCGGTTACATCAAGCTGGGGCAGGCCGCCACCACCCTCTCAGGCGGTGAGGCCCAGCGCATCAAGCTGGCCCGGGAGCTCTCCAAGCGAAGCACCGGACGGACCCTTTACATCCTGGATGAGCCCACCACCGGCCTTCACTTCGAGGACGTGCGCAAGCTCCTGGAGGTGCTCCAGCGGCTTACCGAAGGGGGCAACACCGTGCTGGTCATCGAGCACAACCTCGACGTGATCAAGAGCGCCGACTGGATCGTGGACATGGGGCCCGACGGCGGTGAAGGCGGCGGGTGCGTGGTGGTGGCCGGCACCCCCGAACAGGTGGCTGCCTCCGGAAAAGGGTACACCGCGCCTTTTCTGGCCGACATGCTCCATGTGGACGGTCTGAAGAAGCTTGCCAATTGAGACATGGGTCGGTGACGTATTCTCTTTTGCCGGGGTTTCAGCAGGTTGCCTGCGATAAAGACCGACGGCGGCGCCAGAGACGGGGCGCCGCCGTTTCCCCTGGTCACGGTGTTGCGGGGATGAAAAACCGGGTCTTGCAGCGTCGGTCGTGGTATACTTTATATCATATGACTTGAGGCGCGTGCCCCACGCCCCCCCTGTAACCACCTGAAACAGGGCGCGTATCTCCGCAGCAGAGCCCTTCCCCGGATTGACAAGACAGGGCTGTTTCAGTATCATGAACGGCTTGATATTGGGCGCGGAGGGGCGATTGAAGGGCATCCATGCTCCACCGCAGACCATGCATCGCGAGTGCACAGCAACCCGCCCGGGGGATGGCAACACCACCCCCGCACCGAGGGAGGAGACCTGTACTGATGGCCTCGCAGACTCATGGATCAAGCCATTCTCTCCTGTCGGGAGGGGCGGTAACAGGTAAGGCGTAGGGTGGTGCGAGGCGCTATTTCACGTCGGCTAATTACAACGCATCATTAATTGGCGCTCAGAACCACGGGGTTGTTGACATGGAATCAGAAAACAGAAACCGCATCGGGGTGGCCTCACTCTTTGATGCGGAAGAGATAAAAGAGTACTTCAATACCTTTTTTATTCTTCTCTCGGGTATTGAATTCGTCATTTTTGTGGCGCACTTCATCGGCTCCATCGGCCCGGAAAGCGGCCCCTTCCCCTGGAAACAATACTTCTTCGTCTCCTTCATCGCCCCCCTTGTCATGGTGTTCCTCATCGGCCTTGTGGTCATCGGCTTCAACTTCTATCTTTTCGGCAATGCCCCGGACATGGAACCGGAAGAGGGGGCAGACGGCGAGGAGGAGGGACGCGGGCGCGGAAACCTGGGGCGCACCTTTCAGAGCTTTGTCTCTGTGATCCATCAGCTCCCGGCTTTGGCGGGCATCTTCATCCTCGGGCTCGGCTCGGTGGTGCTCTACAAGCTCGACGTGATCCTTGCCACCATCGGCCATGTGGGGGAGCGCACCGCCTACTACCTCTTCATCGGCCTGGGCGCCCTGGTGGCCGGAACCCTCATCTTTCTTCTCTTCTGGCTTTTCTGGAAATTCAAGCTGCAGAAATACCAGATGGAGCAGCGGTGGAACTACCGCAACCGGGTGATGGAGAAGACCGGCCTGATTATCCTGGACAACAACACGGTGATCAACGAAGAGGGCAAGGTGTTGGTGACCGACGAGAGCCTTAAGCAGATTGAAGGCGATATCATCGATGAGAAGCTGCTTCCGGAGTTCGAGGACGTGGAAGAGCGCATCTCCCAATAAGACTATTTTTATAAGCAGGTTCATGGAACAGACCGACTACTACGCCACCCTCGACGTCGCCAAGGACGCCGACGCGAACACCATCCGCGATGCCTATCGAAAGCTCGCGTTGATTCATCATCCCGACCGCAACCGGAACAACCCCGAGGCTGCGGAGAAGATGAAAGCTGTCAACGAAGCTTACGCCGTCCTTTCCGACCCGGACAAGCGGCGCAATTACGACGCCATGCGCAGTTCCTACGGCTCCGGTGCCGCCCATCGTTTCCGCCAGGATTATACCGATCAGGATATCTTCAAGGGCACGGACATCCATGCCATTTTCGAGGAGCTGGCCAAGGATTTCGGGTTTCGGGGGGGCGATGCCATCTTCAAGGAATTTTACGGCAGCGGCTGGAAATCCTTCCATGCCTCACGGCCCGGGTTTTTCATGAAGGGCTCTTTTTTCAGGTCTTCGGGGGGCGGTGACCCCCGGAGCGTGGGTGAAAAAGGCGGTGGCGGGTTTTTAGGCGGACAGGCCGCCTCCCTTTTGGGCTCCCTTCTCTCCAAGGGGTCCAAAAAGGGCGGGGACGTCATGGACACCATCACCATCGAAAAAGCCCTGGCGGCCTCCGGCGGCCCTTTTGCCTACTTTCACAAGGCCCGGGGAAAGAAACTGGTGGTGAAGATTCCCCCCGGCGTGCGGGAAGGACAGAAGATTCGCCTCACCGGCATGGGAAAAGAGGGCAAAGGGGGCGGGCGGCCCGGGAACCTCTACCTCAAAGTGGTCTACCGGAAAAATCTCTGGGAGCGCATCGTCAGCCTGGTAGGGGCGGTGGGGCGCTTCGGCAACTCTAAATAGCAACAGTTTTAAGGTTTTTTCGGTCAGGGTGGATCAAAGGTATAACCCCTGCTTGACAAGGGGGACGGTGTTCTGGTAACACATTTGTTCATGAATCGATCACTCACCCACACCCGCGCATTTTTTTGGTTTTTCTGGTTTTTTACCTGCGCCTGGGGTGTTTGCCGATCGTATTGAACCAACCAAAACGACTAAGCAAAGGGCCGCAGGCGACGACAAGCCGGCGGCCTTTTTTTGTTTTTAAAAACCACACACCCACCAGCCGCCGCCGAAGATCAACCCTGCAGAGCCGATGAAGGAGGAGCCATGCTTCTTGGAAAAGCCATCAGACTCGAACGCGTCTTCAACCGCAACACCGGAAAAACCATCATCGTCCCCATGGACCACGGCGTCACCGTGGGCCCCATCTATGGGGTGGTGGACCTGAAGGGCACCGTGGACAAGGTGGCCGAAGGCGGCGCCAACGCCGTGATCATGCACAAAGGACTGCCGCGCCGGACCCATCGGGGCCACGGCAACGATATCGGCCTCATTATCCATCTTTCGGCAAGCACCGTGCTCTCTCCGTTCCCCAACGCCAAGACCCTGGTGGGCTCCGTGGAAGACGCCATCCGCCTGGGTGCCGATGCCATCTCCATCCACGTGAACTTAGGGGACGAAAAGGAGATGGAGATGCTGGAGTCCTTCGGCCGCATCAGCTCCGAGGCCGCCTCCTGGGGTATGCCGCTCCTGGCCATGGTCTACGCCCGGGGGGCCGGGATCCGGGACGAGTACGACGTGGAGGTGGTGAAGCACTCGGCGCGCCTGGCCGAAGAGCTCGGAGCCGACGTGGTGAAGGTGCCCTACACCGGCTCCCCCGAGACCTTTTCCAAGGTGGTGGACGGCTGCTGCATCCCTGTTGTCATCGCCGGAGGGCCCAAGATGTCCAGTCACCGGGACATCGTGCAGATGGTCTACGATGCCAACCAGGCCGGAGGTGCGGGCCTCTCCATCGGCCGCAACGTTTTCCAGGACGAGAACCCGGCCCTCCTCGTAAAGGCCTTGAACGGCGTGGTGCACCAGGGGAAAGGCGTGGATGAGACCATGGATTTTCTGGAGGCCCATCTTCAAGGGGCATAGCCGGAGACGGCTCCCGGGAAAAAGCCCGGGCAGGGAAAACAAACGAGGCAGGCTCACACATGATAAGCGCCGCTGCAGACAGATTGCAGCGGCGCTTTTTTTGTGACGATTCAAACGCCTGCCCCCGGCGGCAAGGTGTGCCACCTTGAAAGCAGGTAGCGGATGTGATTTGCCCCTCGTTCCTGGGGCAAATCACATCCGCATTTAAAACGGCATTTATGCATATATTTTTTTATGACCTGTTTGTTAAACTTTTTGTAACTATTCAGTTGCCTCCGGCGGGTCGCTTTTTTGAAAAAAAGCTCCGCAAAAAACGTTTCTAAGAAAATGTCGGAATTGTTTCGGCGGAGCCTATAAATGATTACTTGAGACCTGTTTATCAAACTTTTTAAAAGTTTGGCCCCCGGCAGGGCCGCCGGAGGCTGTTTTAAACAGGGCCGTTTACTGCAGCCACGGAATTTCGAGGAACGAGCCTTCTCCGTAATGGAAGGTGATGTCGAATCCTTCGTCCGAAGGCCTGCTGTAGGAGATGTCAAAGGTGTCGATGGCCACGGCCAGGCGGTGGCCCTTGGGAACATTTGCTGCGGTGGTGATGAAGTTGAACTCGTAGGTCTTGGCCATGCCCGGCTCCGCACTGGGCATGAGCCGGTCGGACTCCAGCAGGACCAGGGGAGCATGGGAGATGAGGGTCCCGATGCCCAGGGCATCCACGGTGTAGAGGTGGGCGATGAGCTGCACCCGCTGGGCAGACGGTGTGAGGGTAAGGCTCAGGGTTGGGGTGCCCGCCAGGGTGCGGGTTGTGCTCACCCGTTCCGTGGCAAAGACGATGGCTTTGCTGCGGCTGGAAAGCGGCAGGCTGGCCGTGATGTTCAGGGCCTGGGTGTGGGCCTCCAAAAGAGAGCTGAGCAGGGGGATCCCCAGGGTGAGGCCCGAAACAAGGCCAGAGGAGATGGTATCCGACTCATCCCCTGCGTGGGTTGCCAGTCCCCCTCTGTAGCTGTACCAGGGCCGGTGGGTGAGGTAGCGCTTCTCCGGGACGATGTCGTTTTCTATGGGGGGCCGTGAGATGCCTTCGAGGTGGGTGCCGTTGATGTCCTTGATGTAAAGGTGATCAAGGTAGTGGCGGTCTGTGGAGCTTTTGTTGTCGATGGAGATGGGCGGGTTGTCCATGATCCCTGTGTCCATCTCCTTGAGGTGCTCGTCGAACCAGGCGTAGGCACGGTTTCCGGCGTGTGTGGCCATGGCTGTCGCGCTCCTCGGTTGAGGCGTGGATCCCCCGGTTAAAGTCGATGCGCTTGGCCTTGACGTTGAGGCCGTAATAGAAGCGGAGCATCTGGTTGGGGGTAAACAGAAAATCCTGAAGGTTGGTGCTGATGCATACTGCCAGGTCCCGGTCCTCATCGTTGAATCGCTCCAGGAAATTGACGGGGGAGCGGTCCAGGGCCCAGGGAAGCAGGGTATCGAAGTGGGCCTCGTGCTCATGGTTGAAGAGCTGGTCCGTGATGATGCTGAGCTCAGGGTCCAGGTTGGCCGCGATGTCGCCCATGCCCACGAGGATCACCTTGACCCAGACCGGCTTGGGGCTCTGGTTGAGGTAGAGGGAGTCCACCAGATCTCCCCAGGGGACCATGGCCATCACCGCCTTGACCCGGGTGTCGAAGGCGGCCCCCATGAGGGAGAGGCCTCCGCCCAGGGAGATGCCGCACATGCCGATCCTGGCGTCGGAGTCGTCAGCGACGCTTCCGTCCGGAGCCTTCACAACCCCGGTTACCGGTGTGTTGGCCGTGAGCCAGTCAATGAGGGTGGTGATGTCGGACGTGTCCTTTCGACCTCCCACGTTCACCACGCCTTCGGACTGGCCCCAGCCCCTGGCGCTGTAGGAGAGGACGATATAGCCTTTCTCACAGAAGCTTTTGGCCTGGACCCAGTACTCGTGCTCTTCCATGAGCCAGCTGTTGGGCATCACCAGGGCGGGGAATGTCTCCCCCGGCACCTTGGGCTCGGGAAGAAAGAGGTTGCAGGAGAGGGTGACCCCGTCCTCGGGGTTGGTGATGTGCAGTGTGTCCTGATAGGTCCAGCGGTAGTCGGAGGGGCTGAGGGTAAATGTTTCGCCGGGCATGGTGCCCATGGCATGGGCCGCTTGCATGGGGGCAAGGGCCAGGAGAAAAGCAGCTATCCATCGAATCATTGGGTGATCCTCCTTGGGTTGGAGACCTTTCCCGTGACATTCAGGGGGGGGAGTGAAGGTCATGATGTGGAACGCTGTTTGTATGAATGAATTCGGTATTATGTTAGAGCAGGGTGAAGGGTAAATCAAGGATAAAGGCTAAGAAAGAGAGGGGGTTAGATGGTTTTTGTCGGGATCGTCTGGTTAACCAGACGGGTGATGGCGTCGGCCTCCTCGTCCCGTCCGTGTTTTCGGCAGCCTCCGGCGTAGATCCGCCCCTTTTTCTCTAAAACAGCTCGTGTCGCCTCGGCCTGGGCCGTGGACAGGACGCCGCTCTTCAGCAGTTTCACCAGGGATTGGATACGGAACCGGTCCAGAAACGGGGTTTTGGAGAGCTGGTCCTCGTGGCCTCCGTGCTTGATCACCAAAGGGGAGGGTGTCGTGTAGACAGGGGTTGTGCAGGCGATCCTCAGCCAGAGGTCGTAGTCTTCGCAGGCGGGAAGGGTCTCGTCGAAGAGGCCGACCTCCTTGAAGAGGGTGCCATGGAGCATCACCGCCGACGGGCTCACCAGGCAGAGGTGGAGGGATGCCTCAAAAATGTCCCCGGAGGGTTTTTTGTGATGCTTGCACGGGTTCACCCGTTTTCCGTTTCGGATCCAGAGCTCTTCGGTCTGGCAGATCCGCGCCTCGGGGTTGGCTTTGAAAAACGCGGCCTGTTCCGAGAGCTTTTCCGGCAGCCACCGGTCATCGGAATCGAGGAAGGCGATATATTCCCCCTGTGCTGCGGCAATCCCGTGGTTTCGCGCCCGGCTTACGCCCCCGTTGTCCAGGGTGATGACCTGAAGAGCGTCCCCGTAGGCTGCCAGCAGGGACGGTGTCTCGTCCGTGGAGCCGTCGTCCACCACGATGAGTTCCACCTCGGGGTAGTCCTGGGCCAGGACCGAATCCACGGCGTCGGCCAGGGCCCAGGCCCGGTTGTATGTGGGGATGATCACGCTGATCAACGGGTTGTTCATTCTTCCTCCAGGGTGGTGTATGGTATAAGCATCCCGGCAGATAGCCGTGCCGCGTCTCCTTAAGAGCCGTCCAGGCCCATGGCCTGTGACCTTCAGGGAGTGCATGGGCGCATACTTAGCACTTTTTTCCAAAAAAATCGACGCGAGGGGGTTTCCATGATCAACGAATCCATTCCGGGTTTTTCCGATATTGCCGTTTCTCACCTGGTCCTTGACTACAACGGGACCCTTGCCCTGGACGGGAAACCCCTGGTGGGGGTCAGGGAGCGTATTGAGGCCCTGAGCGGGTCCCTGACCATTCACGTGGTCACCGCCGACACCTTTGGCCGGGCCGGGGACGCCCTGGCCGACTGGCCCGTGTTTCTCACCGTCCTGACCCCCGGGGAAGAGGCGGAGCAGAAGGCCACCTATGTGCAGACCCTGGGCGCAGATTCGGTGGCGGCCGTGGGCAACGGCCGCAACGATTGCCGCATGCTGAGCCTGGCCTGTGTGGGCATAGCTGTTACAGGGCCGGAAGGGGCGGCCTCCCCTGCCCTGATGTCCGCGGACATCGTGTGCCCGGATATACTGGCAGCCCTGGACCTTCTCCTGCATCCCAACCGCCTGAAGGCCACCCTCCGGACCTGAATCGGTCTCGCGAAAGCGGTGGTGTAACGATTTCGCTCAAAAGCGCCTCCGGCGGCCCTGCCGGGGGCCAAACTTTTAGAACGTCAGACAAACAGGTTTTAAACCATCATTTCCAGACTCCGGCGAAGCACGGGGGCATTCAGGAATGTTTTTTGCGGCGATTTTCAATAAAGCGCCCCGCCGGAGTTATTCCGGTTAAAGTCAAGCGAATCCCAAAAGTTCTGCATCGTGTTTTTAGAAGAATGAAACGGGCCTCTCCTGCAAAGACGGTTGCCGGATGTCACACAACACGCGAATGCCCCGATAACGAAGGCAGAATGGCTGCCTTCATGCATTCGCCATAGGGTTTCAAGGTGCCCCCACCTTGCCGCCGGAGGCAAGGTGAACAGTTACCATCGATTCTTTCTTTATTTTTATGGCCACCGGCGCGTTTCGCCCCGCGGTTACGTCCGGTCGTCCCTTTCTCCCATGTTTTCCAATCCTTCTCTCCTGTCTGTTACCTGCGAATAAATATTGACATTCGAACGAACGTTCGTATATCTCCTATAACATTGTTTCTTTCATAAAAACCGAGTTTGCCGGATGACGTGTTCTTTTTTGTCCGCAGGGACGGGCACGCCGCCATGCCGGAGAAGGGACCCGTTATGCTGCCTTTCAAGTCGACCCGTCAGGTCATCATCGATGCCGCAGGGGCCTTGTTTGCCAGAAAGGGCCTCGACGGAACAGGTATCCGCGAAATCGTCAAAGAGGCGGGGACCTCTCTGTCGTCGGTGAATTATCATTTCACCAACAAGGAGGGACTCTACCTGGCGTGTATCCGTCACATCATGGAGGAGAAACTGGATCTGCCCGGCCTGTTCGGCACCCTGGACACCGGGGAGTACACCACGCCGCAGCAGGTGTCCGATGTGATGGGGTACATGATGCACCGGTGCCTCCTGGCCCTGCTCGGGCCGGGGGTGCCCGAATGGTACGGCATCCTCATGGTTCGGTCCCGCATGGACCTGCACCCCAAATCGTCGCGGGCCCTCATGCGGCTGGAGGAGCCCCAGAAACTGAGGACCTTTGTTCGGGAGCATGTCCCGGGGGTCGGTGACTCCTTTGTGCAGTACTGGTACGTCAGCGTCATGGCCCAGATCCAGTACTACATCATGGAGCGGGAGGCGGTGCTCATGGCCTTTGACCTGCCCGGGTACGATAAACCTTTTTTAACGGCCACGGCCAGCTACATGGCCGAGAGCATGACACAGGTCCTGGGCCTGCCGGCCCCGGACCACCGAGAGGTGGCAAGGAGGCTTTGATGGGTCATGGGGGGAGGCGGTGGGCAGGGAGCGGGGGAAAGAGGGTGGCGGGGTGGGTGCTGGTCTGGCTGATCCTCCTTGGGGCGTCTGTGCCCCACGCGGCGCCGGTGCGCAGGGTCGTGGGGGTTGTCATCGGAGGTGCTGCACCTTCCCAGGACGCCTTGCTCACGCGGGTGCGACACGAACTTGCCACCCTTGCCGGGCCGGAGATGGAGTTGGTACTCCCCGAAGGCAAGGTGTGGCGGGGAGAGCCCACCCCGGAGGGCATGGCCTCGGCCTTTGACGCCCTGGAGGCCGACGGTGAGGTCGCCTTGGGTGTGGCCCTGGGGTACGTGGCCTCGGGGGTTGCTGCAGAGAGGACCCGGTGGAACACCCCGGTGCTGGCCACCCACCTGTTGACCCGTCCGGAGGCTTCGGTCCCCGGGTTCCGGGGCATTGTGGTGGGGCCTTTGATCCGCACGGGGCTGGGGCAGTTTTTCGGGGCAGTGACAGTGCCCCGGGTGACGGTTCTGGTGGATGAGCAGGCCCGGCTCATCCTTCCCCGCATCGAGGCGTTTCTGGGAACCGTTCCTTTTTTGCAGGAGGTGCCCTGGACCCTGCGCACGGTCCCTGCGCGGGGGGATGCCCTGCGGGAGGCGGTGCGGCACGAAACGGGCGGGGTGATTTTTTCCCCGTTTCCCGGGATGTCCGAAGCGGCCATGGCCGGGGTGGCGGCAGAGCTCAGGGCCGGGAAGCGCCCCTCCTATGCCATGGGGGGAAAAAAGGATGTGGAGGCCGGGCTTCTCTTCGGGTCGGTGCCCAAGGGCGAGACCAGGCGTCTTGCCCGTCGGACGGCATTGACCCTGTACAGCATGGCCCGGGGCGAGACGGTGGGGACGGACCGGGATGAGTGGGCCGTGGAGGGAACCCCGGTGATTCATGTGGGAACGGCAAAGGCCATCGACTTTTCGCCGCGTTGGGAGCTGTACCGTTATGCGGAAAAGGTGGGGGAAGAGAGCCCGGAGCCGGTGCTCCTCTCCCTGGCGGAAGCCATGGAACGGGCCCGGCTGTACAACCCCGACCTGGCCTCGGAGGCCCGTCTGGTGGAGGCCGGGGCACAGGAGTCCAAGAAGGTGCTGGCCGCCTTGCTGCCCAGCATTGAGGCGTCGGTGACCGGGATCCGCATCGACGAAAACAGCGCGGAGAAGAGCCGGGGCACGGAGTCCGAAGATACCGTCAAGGGCAGCCTGACCCTGACCCAGGTGATCTATTCCGAAGCGGCCTTGAGCGGCTACAGCGCTTCAAAATCTTTTCAGCTCTCCCGGGAGGCGGAGCAGAAGGCCCGGGAGCTGGATAAGGCCCTGGCCGCGGGCCAGGCCTATATCAACCTGCTCAAGGCGCGCAGCCTGGCAGCCGTGCGCAAGGGAAACCTGGGGGTGACCCAGGAGAACCTGGAGAGGGCCCGTGCCCGGAAACAGGTGGGGGCCCTTAACCCGTCGGAGCTGTTCCGGTGGGAGAGCGAGGTGGCGAGCAATCGCACGGAGCTTCTCAACGCACGGGTTCAGGTGCGGTTTGCGGCAAATGCCCTGAAGCGGCTGTGTGGCATGGAGGTGACCGATACGGTGGACACCCTGAACGGCGAGGCAGACCAAGCGGTTCTTTTGACCGTGCACCCGGCGTTCCGGGAGATGCTGGACCGGCCCACGGAGTTCGGGGCCCTGGTGGCCTCCCTGGTGGACGTGGGCCGGGAGGCCTCGCCGGAGCTTCTCCAGGTGGACCATGCCCTGACCTCGGGCCGTCGCCGTGTCCGGGGGGCTCGGCGTGCCTTCTACCTTCCGGAGGCGGCCCGAGGGGAGCTGTCACCGAGATTTTTCCTACCGGGGCGGTTACGATCGGGTGTTGCCCAATTATGATGAGAAGGAGTGGTACGTGGCCATCCAGGCGAGCTTTCCCCTGGCCACGGGGGGCGAGCGCCTGGCCGACCTGCGGCAGGCGGCCGAGGAGACCTCGGCCCTCTCTTTGAAGCGGCGTTATCTCATGACGGTGCTGGCCGAGCAGATCACCGACGCCGCCGACGCGGTCCAGGCCACCGGGGCCACCATCGGGCTGGCCGCCACCTCCCGGGATGCCGCCGAGAAAAACCTTGCCCTTGTCACCGACGCTTACGCCGAAGGGGCCGTGGCGGTGATTACCCTGCTGGACGCTCAGAATACGGCGGTTTCAGCGCGTATTGCCGCAGACAATGCAGTCTACGATCACATGGAGCGATGCTCTCGTTCTCAGCGTTTGCTGGGGCGGTTGGATTTTTCCGGGGGGGCCGGGGAGACGATGGTCAGGCGGCTCGCAAAGGCCGTAGCAGAGGAGGTTGGGAACAGAGACGCGGGCATGGCGCCGATGTGATTGCTGGCCACGTGATTCATGAACCGAGACGGAATTGCATAAGGAGAGGGTATGGGCGGTCGGGTGTGGAGAGGAGTGGTTCTGGCGGCAAGCCTGTTGGCGCTGGAATGCGTGGGGTGTTCGGAGGACAGGGCGGCCGAGGAGGTTCACCTGAGGCCGGTGCGGGTGCAGAGGGCGGTGCGGGTTGCCCCTGAGGTCTCCCGGGTTTTTTCCGGGTATGCCCTGGCCTCGGTGGAGTCCAGGCTCAGCTTCAAGGTGCCGGGCACCCTGGAGCGAATCCCGGTGAGGTGGAGCCGTCCCCAGTGCCGGGACCTTGTGGCCTCCCTGGACGACCGGGACTACCGCCTGCGGGTCCAGGAGGCCGAAGCGGGCCTGGACCAGGCCAGGGCACAGGCCCGCAACGCCGCCCTCTCCTATGAACGGGCGCGGCGGCTCTGGGAGAACGACAACATCTCCAAGAGCGATCTGGACCGGGCCCGGGCGGCCTGGGAGTCGGCCACGGCCCAGGTGACCTCCATCGAGAAGAAGCGGGACCTGGCAAAGCGCCAGCTGGGGTACACCCGCCTGGTGTCGCCCATGTCGGGTTCGGTGACCATGGTCCTGGCCGATGAGAGTGAAAACACCGGGGCCGGGGTGCCGGTGGCCATTCTTGCCTCCGGGCGCCGGGTGGAGGTCCATGTGGATATCCCCGAGGTGATGATCTCGGACATCCGTGCAGGGCAGGCGGTGGCCGTGCGGTTTGCCGCCATGGGGAAGAGGCCCTTTCCGGCCGTTGTGTATGAGGTGGGCACGGCGGCCACAGGCTTTGCCGCCACCTACCCCGTGACCCTTCGCCTTGTGGAGGAGGTCAGGGAGGTGCTGCCCGGCATGGCGGCGGAGGCGACTTTTCGATTTCCGGGGCGCGGTGGGGAGCGGTTCCTTGTTCCTTCCCATGTGGTGGGGCAGGATGCGTCCGGACCTTTTCTCTTTGCCGCAGAGCCCGACGGGGAGGGCAAGGCCACGATCCGGCGCCTTCCCGTGGCCGTGGGAGCCCTGACCCAGGACGGCCTTGAGGTCTTTTCCGGCCTTTCCGGCGACGAGTGGGTGGTGACGGCGGGCATGAGCCGCCTGAGCCATGGCATGCGGGTGCTGCTCAAAGCCGGGGAGGCGCCATGATGCACATCACGGAAGCGGCGATCCGCATGAACCGGGTGACCCTGGTGGTGATCCTCATGGTGGTGCTGGGGGGCTGGGTGACCTTGCACAGGCTGCCCCAGGACGAGGATCCCGGGTACATCATCCGGGTGGCCATGGTCACCACCTATTTCCCCGGTGCCAGCCCGGAGCGGGTGGAGCAACTGGTCACCGACAGGCTGGAGAAGGCGATTCAGGAGATCTCCGAGCTCGATTACGTGGAGAGCGAGTCCCGGCCCGGGATTTCCATCATCTATGTGCACATCGACGAGTCATACAAAGAGATGCGCCCCCTGTGGGACGAGCTGCGGCGCAAGGTGGACAGGGAAACCCCCAGGCTTCCGGAAGGGGTCATCGGGCCCTTTGTGAACGACGACTTCGGCGATGTGTTTGGCCAGGTCCTGGCCCTCACCGGTGAGGGGTACACCTACCGCGAGCTCAAGGATGTGGCCGACGAGGTCCGTGACGAGCTTCTCCGCATCGACAACGTGGCCAAGGTGGAGATCATCGGCGCCCAGGAGGAGCAGGTGTTCCTGGAGTTTAACTCCGCGCGCCTGGCCCGGTACGGCATTTCGCCCCTTATGCTTCAGCAGGTGCTCTCTCAACGCAACATCATCATCCCCGGCGGGGCCCTGGAGTCGGGGCAGGAGCGGATCAACCTGGAGCCCACGGGGAACTTTGAGGCCGTGGCCGAGATCCTGGATACGGTGATCTCGGTGCCGGGCCGCAAGGAGGTGGTCTACTTAAAGGACCTGGTGGCCGTGACCCGGGGGTACAAGGACCCGCCCTCCACCCGCATGCGATTCAACGGTGTTCCGGCCCTGGGCCTGGCCATCTCCATGTCCGACGGCGGGGATATCATTGCCCTGGGCAAGGAGGTGACGGCCTTTACCAAGCGGCTGGAGGCCCTCTATCCCATCGGCGTGGGGTTTCAGTTCCTGGCCCGTCAGCCCGAGCGGGTCCATCGGAGCGTCAGCGATTTTCTCTCCAACCTCATGCAGAGCATCGTGATTGTCTGCATGGTGATGCTGGTGAGCCTGGGGGTGCGGACCGGGCTCCTCGTGGCCAGCCTCATCCCCGTCACCATCCTCATGGCTTTTTTGCTCATGGGCTTTTTTGGCATCGGCATCGACCAGGTCTCCCTGACGGCCCTGCTGATCTCCCTGGGAATCCTGGTGGACAACGCCATTGTCATGAGCGAGTCCATCATGACCCAGGTGCGGGAGGGCCAGAGCGTGGCCGAGGCCGCGGTGACCTCGGCAAAGGAGCTGGCGCGTCCGCTCCTCACGGCCTCGTTGACCACCTCCTTTGCCTTTTTGCCCATCTACATGGCCAAATCGTCCACCGGGGAGTACACCTCACCCCTGTTCAAGGTGGTGACCCTTACCCTCCTCAGCTCCTGGGTGCTGGCCCTCACCATGATCCCTTTGTTCTGTGTCCGGTTTCTGCGCGTCAAGGGGCCGGATAAGGAGCCAGGGTATCAATCGCCTTTTTATAACCGGTACCGGCGGGCCCTTCTGGGGGTGCTGCGCCACCGCCTGCTGTTTGTTACGGCCATGTGCCTTGCCTTTGTGGTGGCCATGGCGGGGTTTCGGTACGTGCCCAAGCGGTTCATGCCGGACTCGGACCGTCGCATCATCACCGCCACCGTGGAGACGCCCCCGGGCTCGGACATCGCCCACACCGAAGCCATGGTCAAGCAGATGGAAACCTTCATCCAGGCCAACCTCATGGCGGAAGAGGGGGGAGAAGGGGTGGTGAGCTGGGGGAGCTTCATCGGCGAAGGGGCTCCGCGGTTTATCCTCTCCTACCGGCCGGACCCGCCGGAGAGCAGCTTTGCCTATCTCCTCATCAACACCACCTCCTTTGAGGCCGTGGCCGAGGTGGTGAACCGGCTTCAGGATTTCTGTGACGCCGAACTCCCCGAGGTCCGGGCCAAGGTGTCCCGCCTGTCCGTGGGGCCGCCGGTGAACCATCCTGTGGCGGTGCGTATCTCCGGCAAGCGGGATGCCGTGCTCTTTACGCTGGTGAATGGGCTCAAAGAGCGTCTGCGCAAGGAGCCGGGGGTGCGGGAGGTGGGGGATGACTGGGGGCGCCACACCCGCAAGCTGGTGGTGCGGGTGGACCAGGAGCGGGCCCGGCGCGCTGGCATCACCAGCCGGGATATCGCCCTCTCCCTTCAGGGAACCTTAAGCGGCATTCAGGTGGGGCAGTACCGGGAGGAGGACGACCTCATTCCCATTGTGGTGCGCTCCGTGGCCGAGGACCGAAACGACATCGAAAAATTGGAAGGGCTGCGCATCTACAGCCTGGCAACAGGCCAGTCCGTGCCTTTGAGCCAGGTGGCCCATATGGACACGGACTGGCAGCACGGTAAGATCATTCGCCGGGACCGGCTTCGCACCGTGGAGGTGTACGCCGACCTCTTCGAAGGATTCAACGCCCTGGCCATCAACGAGAAGGTCTCGGCCTGGCTGGCGGAGCAGAGCGGCGGCTGGGGCCTGGGATACCGTTACGAGGTGGCCGGGGAAGCGGAAAAGTCGGCCAAGGCCAATCAGGCCATCGCCGATGAGCTGCCCTTTGCCGCCATGCTGATCATGCTGCTTCTCATCCTTCAGTTCAACTCCCTGAGGCGGACGGCCCTGCTTCTCTGCATCGTGCCCCTGGGGCTCATCGGCGTCACCGTGGGGCTTCTGGTGGCGCGATCCTATTTCGGGTTCATGACCCTTCTGGGGGTGGTGGCCCTTTCGGGCATTGTGATCAACAACGCCAACGTGCTGCTCGATCGTATTCGCATCGAGATCGAAGAGAACGGGCTGGAGCCAGGCGACGCCGTGGTGATTGCGGCCCAGCGGCGGCTTCGTCCCATCCTGCTCACCACCCTCACCACCGTGGGCGGGCTCATTCCCCTCTGGGTGGGAGGCGGGCCCCTTTTCGAGCCCATGGCGGTCTCCATTATTTTCGGGCTGGTTTTTGCCACGGTGATCACCCTGGGCATGGTGCCGGTTCTCTACACCTTGTTTTTCAGGGTTCGCCTCTGAGAAGGCAGAAAGGCTTCGCGACAACGGACAATGGACCACACGGTGGGGGCGGTCTCCGCCCTCCGTGTGCCTGGCAGGTAACGCAAGCAACGGGGTGACAGGTATGTCCGAGACAACATTCAACCAGGGGCTTCGGCTCAAGCGGTTTGCCATGGCCGCAACCACCTATCTTCTGTGGCTGGGGCTTTTTGCCTATGTTCGCTACATGGGGCTCTCCCAGATCCCCTGGCCCGTGTTGTGGCGGTGCACCTGCCTGGTGGCGTTGTGCAACATTGCCTTGCTGCTGGTGTTTCTGAGCGGGTTGAACCGATGCTTCAAAGATCCGAGCCTTACCCTGTTTCAGATGGGCATGGGGACCTTTTGGGTCATGGTGGGGGTCTACTATTCGGGGGAGGCCCGGGGCGGGCTGCTTCTTCTTTACCTCGTGGTCTTTGTCTACGGGCTCTTCCGGCTCAAGGTCCGGCAGTTCCTCTTTCTCTCGGCCTTTGCCATCGCAAGCTACGGGGCGGTGCTGTTTCTCCTCCAGAGGCAGGACCCAGCCGGATTCAACACCCGGCTGGAGGTGATGAACCTGCTCATCCTCATGGTGGTGCTTCCCTGGTTTTCCCTGGTGGGGGGCTACATCACCAGCCTTCGGGAAAAGGTGGCCCGGGCCATGGTCACCATCGAGAAGCTGGCCATCCACGACGATCTCACCCAGGTGTTCAACCGCCGCCAGATGTTCGAGATTCTGGAGCGGGAGAAGGCCCTGGGGGATCGCGGGGTTCACCCCTTTTCCATCTGCATCTTCGATCTGGATCACTTCAAGCGGGTCAACGACACCTTTGGCCACGAGGCGGGGGATATCGTGCTGCGCACCGTGGCCCAGGCCATTCAAAAGAACCTGCGGGACATCGACCACATCGCCCGGTACGGGGGGGAGGAGTTTATCCTTATTCTTACCAATTCCGGGGTAAGTGAGGCCATGCAATGCGCCGAGCGGGTGAGGGTTCTCACCGAAGGGCTTGCCTTTGAGGGACTTCCTGCGGATTTTCGGGTGACCATCTCCGTGGGGGTGACCAAGTACACCCCGTCCGAGGACATCAAGGCCTCCATTGGCCGGGCGGACGACGCTTTGTACCGGGCAAAGAGCAAGGGAAGGAATCGGGTGGAATACGAACCGGCAAGGCGCAGGGACGGTCAAGGTCCGGCTGGAACACGGGAGAAAAAGGGGGAGGGAGCCCATCCCGGCATGTGATGGTGACGGCCGGATGGGTTTTTCAGCGGTCGGTGACGCGGGTGGCGCAGTCCGGGCAGCCGTTCCAGTCCGGCTCCAGGTAGCACCCGCAGTTGATGCACTGAAGCAGGATCCGTCCCGAGCAGAAGGGGCAGTAGCGGTGGCGCTCCCTCAAGTTGGCGTTGCAGTGGGGGCACTTGACCTCCAGGGTGTTCTGGGGGCCCAGGACCCGGAGTACCTCTTCGGCGGTGGTGACGCCCTGGTTGATTTTGGTCCACCCGTCTTCCACCAGGGGTTTCATGCCGGCCCACCGGGCAGCCCGGGTGAGTTCGGACTCTGAGGCGGCGGTGTTGATGAGCTGTTTGATCTCCTGGGTGACGGTGAGGATTTCAAAGAGGCCGGTGCGTCCCCGGTAGCCCGAGTTGTTGCACCGGTCGCATCCTTTGCCGTGGAAGGCCGGGAAGGTGCCTCCGTTGGCGTTGATGCCCAGGGCATCGATGGTGGCAGGGGAGAGGGCCTCCTCTTCCTTGCAGTTGTCACAGATGCGGCGGACCAGACGCTGGGCGATGATGCCGCTTAAGGCCTCGCCGATGACGTAGGGCTGGATGCCCATGTCCCTGAGGCGCGTGATGGTGGGGATGCTGCCGTTGGTGTGGAGGGTGCTCAGGACCGTGTGGCCGGTGAGGGCTGCGTGGAAGGCCACTTCCGCAGTCTCGAAGTCCCGGATCTCTCCCAGCATGATGACGTTGGGGTCCTGCCGGAGGATGGCCCGCAGGATGATGGGAAAGTTCAGGCCGATCTTCTCCTTGACCATGACCTGCTCGGCCATGGACATGAAGTACTCCACGGGGTCTTCGATGGTGGTGTAGTTCTTGGTGACCGAGGCGTTTTCCTGCATCAGCGAATAGAGGGTACTGGTCTTGCCGCTGCCCGTGGGGCCGGTGGTGAGGATGCACCCCTGGGGTCGGTTGATGAGGCGGGTGACCATCTCCTTTTCCTCGTTGGTAAGCCCCAGGTCCTCCACGCTCTTGATGGAGGCGTTGCGGTCCAGGATGCGGAACACCACCTTCTCCCCGTTGATGGTGGGCAGGCAGGAGAGGCGGATGTCCACCATTTTCGAGGGGGTCTTCACGGTGATGCGCCCGTCCTGGGGGCGCCTTCGCTCAGAGATGTCCAGCTCGGCCATCACCTTGATGCGGGAGACGATGGCCGGGTGCATGGTGATGGGGACGTGGATTTTGTCGTTGAGGAGCCCGTCCATGCGGTACCGCACCATGACGTATTTGGTCTTGGGCTCGATGTGCACATCCGAGGCTTCGTGGCGCAGGGCGTCGGAGATGATGGCGTTGACGATGCGAATGGCCGGGGGCTGGTCCTTGGCGATGAGGAGCTCTTTGAGGTCGGCTTCCTCGTCCTCTTCGTCGAGGATGATCTCAATGGCCTCGGTGGGGTCCTCCATCTCCAGCACGGTGAGCTCATCCAGGCCCGCCTCTTCCTCTCCGTAAAGCTCCTCGATTTTTTTGATGATCTCCTTGCGCGTGGCAATGACCGGCTCCACCCGCAGGCCGGTGATGAACTGAAGGTCCTCGATCTTCAGGTATTCGCTGGGATCGTTCATGGCAATCATGATCCCGGTTTCCGTGCGCTTCAGGGGCACCAGCAGGTTGTTTTTGCAGATCTCCCGGGGAATCAGGGCCACCAGGGCCTCGGGCGTGCTGAACTCCGCGGGGTAGACGCGGTTGATGCCCATCTCTCGCTGGATGGCGTTCAAGATCGTTCCCTCGTCCACCAGGCCCATCTCCATGAGCACCTGGGGCATGGGCAGGTTTTTCTTTGCCTGGATTTCCCGGGCATTTTCCAGGTCATTTTTTCGAAGGAGGTTCTGCTTCATCAGGATGGATCCCACCTGGCTCCGGTGGGTGTTGATGAAACGGCTCATCTGGTTGATACGCTTGGTCTGGGAAACCTGGTTTTTTTTCAGGGCCCGGTTTTCCCGGATGAGGTCGTACTGCTCCAGGGCCAGGCCCACAGTGATACGCAGGTCTTCGTCGCTCCAGGGCTTGGTGATGAACTTGTAGACGGCTCCCTCGTTCACCGCCCCCATGATGGCTCCCACGTCGGCATGGCCGGTGAGCATGATGCGGATGGTGTTGGGGTACTCCCGTTTGATCCGGCGCAGGAGGTCGGCGCCGGTGATGCCGGGCATGCGGTGGTCGGTGATGATGACGTGGATCTCCTCCTGCCGGAGGCACTCTAAGGCCTCTTCGCCGCAGGACGCGGTAAAGATGCGGTAGGTCTCCTTTCGGAAGATGCGTTTCATGGCCGACAGCACACCGGCTTCGTCATCCACAAAGAGAATGGCGTAGGGCCGGGAGTCCTCGGGGGGCTCTTCCGAGTCGGGAGGGTCTTTGCCCAGGAAGAGGGATGCGAGTCGGCTCATGGTTCCTTCTCCTCGGCGTGAAGGGCTCGGTGCAGGGGCAGGCGCAGGGTGAAGGTGGTGCCTTTGCCCTCCTCGCTTTTGACGCTGATGGAACCCCGATGGCGCTTGACGATGTTGTAGACCACGTTGAGGCCCAGGCCGGTGCCCTTGCCCACGGGTTTGGTGGTGTAGAAGGGGTCGAAGATTTTTTTCAGCTTTCCCTTGGGGATGCCGGTGCCTGTGTCGGCGATGGCCACCACGGCATGGGTGCTGTCGTGACGGGTGGTGACGGTGATGGTCCCTTTGTCGGTGATGGCCTGGGCCGCGTTGACCAAGAGGTTGATGAAGACCTGGTCAAGTTGCCGGGCGTAACACTGCACCGGGGGAAGGGGGCGGTAGTCTTTTTCCAGGGTGACCTTGTATTTGAGTTCGCTGCCCACGATGTTGATGCTTTTGTCCAGGTTGGTGTTGAGGTCGGCCAGGCTGAGGGTCTCCTCGCCGGGGTGGGCAAAGTCCTTGAGGTCCTGGACGATTTTCCGGATGCGTTCGGCCCCGTCGATGGACTCGTTGAGCAGCGGTGGGATGTCTTTGAGGATGAAGTCGATGTCCGCGCCTTCGTCAATGTGGCGGAGTTCCGACAGGAGGCGGTCTGTTTTCTCTCCGGTGAAAAGGCCTGCCCGGTCGGCCTCGTCGATGAGGTCTCGCTGCAGGGTCACAAAGCGGATGAGTTCTCCGGCATACTCGTCGAGGCTGTTGATGTTGCTGGTGATAAAGCCCATGGGGTTGTTGATTTCGTGGGCCACCCCGGCGGCCAGCTGGCCGATGGAGGCCATCTTCTCCTGCTGCATGAGGTGTTCCTGGGCTTGCCGGATCTCTTCGGTTTTCCGTTTAACCTCCTTGTCCAGGCTGGCGGCCAGGAGCCGGTATTTTTTCTCGGATTTGGCCAATTGGGCCGCTTTCTCCTTGAGGTCGGCAAAGGTGTCTTCCACCACCTCGCCGTGGACCCTGGAGGCCATGGCCAGGCCGCATCCGCTTTTCATGATCTGGGTGATGGCCGTGGCCAGGATGGCTTCGGCGGCCGCCAGCTCGTCGGTGGGGACATTGCCGTCGGGGTTGAACCCCAAGGCCAGGTAGCCCAGGATGTCCAGCTCGTGGACCAGGGGCGTGAGGATCACCCATCCCTTGGGGGTCTCGGTCAGGGCCCTTGTCCCGGGCCGGGTTTCAGCCAGGCGTTCCCCGATGGCGCGGGTCACCTCCCCGCAGCTATCCTCCGGGAGCAGGGGCGTGCCGTCGGGCATGAGCACCGAGAGGTGGCCCAGGCCCAGGGGCGGGGCCGCACGGGCCCAGGTGAGGACGACCTCCGAGGGGAGGAGGTCCCTCAAGGAGTACTCCCTGTCAAAGGGGGTGATGGTCTCATGGGAACGCTCCATGGGCGGGACTCCTTGGGTTTGGGTCAATGGCTCACGGGGTCGGCGTGGGAAGGCAGCACCGAATGAAGGTTCTCTTCCATGATCCGGTAGCTGCCTCCCAGGTCGTGGGAGGTGTCCAGACTGCGGTAGGTGGCCGAGAGAATGGTTTCGAAGGTGGTGCGGACCCCTTGACCGGTGAGGGCGGTGGAGAAGGTGACGGGGAGCCCCGACGGCTCCCAGCGTGAGCGGATCTCCTCGGTGGTGAGGATATCCGGAAGATCCCGTTTGTTGAACTGGATAACCAGGGGAAGGTGCTCGAAGTCCAGGCCGATGCGCCCTGCGTTTTTTTCCAGGTTTTCAAAGCTCTGAAAGTTGTTGAGGGCCTGTGCCGTCTGGGAGTCGGCCACAAACACCACCCCGTCGGCCCGGGAGAGGACCGCCTTGCGCGTGGCATCGTGGGCCACCTGGCCGGGGACGGTAAAGAGCTTGATTTTTACCCGGTACTCCCCGTCGGTGCTGGCAAGAATGGGGAGCAGGTCAAAGAAAAGGGTGCGGTCGCCCCGGGTCTCAAGGCTCATGAGGTCGCCGCACCGGCCTGGCCGGATGAGGTCGTGAAGCTGCATGAGGTTGGTGGTCTTCCCGGAGAGGGCCGGTCCGTAGTAAACGATCTTGATGACGATTTTTTTTTCTTCGTCGAGGATCTCGGCCATTGGAACCCCCTTTTGTCAACTTCCTTTGGCCTGTTCGATATCGGTGATGATGGCTGTCAGGGTTTCCTGAAGGCGGCAGTTGAGTTCCTTGTACTGCCTGGCGGTCTCTTCCACATCGGTGAGGCAGGACCTCAGGCGGTTTTCCATCTCGCTGTTCAGGGCCAGCAGGGCTTCGTTTTTCTGTTTGATCACCTGGGACATCTGCTTGTTTTCCATGGCCAGGTTGAAGTGGTCCACCCCGTTTTTCACCGACATTTTAAGCTCGGCCTTGCTCCAGGGCTTGTTGATGAACCGGAAGATGTGGCCTTTATTAATGACGGTGATGGTGGCGTCGATGTCGGAGTGACCGGTGAGCATGATGCGCACCACCGAGGGCCATCGGATGCGGACCTTCTCCAGGAATTCCGAGCCGTCCATGTCAGGCATCATGCGGTCGGAGATCACCACGGCCGGTTTGATGACGTGGATCTCTTCAAGGGCGGTGGTCGGGTCGTCAAAGGCGTAGATCTTGTAAGGCTCGTTTCGAAAGGCGCGGGAGATGGAGTCCAGAATGGGTTTTTCGTCATCCACAAAAACGACTTTGTTATTCATGGGTCACCTCTGTCATGGTGAACGGGTGGGGGCGGGCGGGGCTTCCCGGGATGATCGGAGCCGCAGGAACGGGCTCGATATCTCCCAATGGGGTAGGGACGGAGAAGGGGCGCTTTGGGGGACTCAGTAAAAAAGGGGGGGACAGGGTCTGGTTGGAACCGGGAGCTATGGATTCATAATATCACAGCCTGTCAGGAGGTTGCAACTCTCCTGAAACAGGCTGCTTTTTGATCAGGAGCGCGGGGCGCTGCCGTTTTTGGGCAGCCGGGACGCTCCGGGGGCGTGGCCGTATGTGGTCTCTTCGGCGATGCGAATCAGGTCGTTTGGCGCGTAGCTCCCGTTGAGGGTGACGCCCACACAGGTGTTGGGCTGGGCCAGCTCCAGGGCATGCCCGTCAAGACTTTCAATGGCTGCGATGGTGTCGGGGCGGGCTGGCCCCTTTCGCGTGAGGACCTCCACCTCCTGGCCCACGGTGATTTTGTTGCGCACGTGGAGGGTTGCGCGGCATCCGTCCACGGCCGTGATCTTGCCGGCAAAGCGGTGGATGGTGCCGGGACGGGAGTCCCCGTAGTTGGGGGCGGCGTCCCCTTCGTAGCCGAAGTAGAAACCGGTGGAGTACTCCCGGCTGTTGATGCGGGAGAGCTCTTCGCCCCACTCCGGACGGGTTGTGTAATGTTTCGGGTCCTCGTAGTAGGCGTCGATGGCCTCCCGGTAGGTCTTCACCACCGAGGCCAGGTAGTTGATGCCTTTCATGCGCCCCTCGATTTTCAGGGAGTGGATGCCCGATTCGATGAGGGCGGGGACGTGGTCGATCATGCAGAGGTCTTTGGAGTTGAAGATGTACGAGCCCCTTTCGTCCTCCTGCACCGGGTGGTAATGCCCCGGGCGCATCTCTTCCACCACGGAGTACTTCCACCGGCAGGGGTGGCTGCACTGGCC
This sequence comes from Desulfoluna sp. CYM3A, assembly GCF_056829965.1. NCBI lineage: Bacteria > Pseudomonadati > Thermodesulfobacteriota > Desulfobacteria > Desulfobacterales > Desulfolunaceae > Desulfoluna > Desulfoluna sp. CYM3A. The sequence goes on along the minus strand of NZ_CP186556.1, from coordinate 5,136,005 downwards.
CCGGTTGCTGTCCCGGTTGGTGAGGTAGCTGGAGAGAAGGCAGCGGCCGGAGTAGGAGATGCACATGGCCCCGTGGACAAAGGCTTCCACTTCCAGGCCGCCGTTGTCCACCACCCCCTTGATGTCGGTGAGGGGCAGCTCACGGGCCACGTTGATGCGGGTGGCGCCCAAGGACTTCCAGAAGAGGGCGGTCTCCTGGTTGGTGGTGTTGGCCTGGGTGCTGATATGGAGATCGATGTCGGGGGCGATGGACCGGGCCGCGGCAAAAATGGCCGGGTCGGCCACGATGAGGGCGTCGGGTTTCACCTCGGCCAGGGCGGCGAGGTAATCGCGCATGGCGTCGAGTTCGTCGTTTCGCGCATAGACGTTGCAGGCCACGTAGACCTTGACGCCGTGGGCGTGGGCGTGGCGGATGCCCGCCGCCATCTCCTCCAAGGTAAAGTTTCCTGAAAAGTTCCTGAGGGAGAAGGCCTTGCCCGCCAGGTAGACGGCGTCGGCGCCGTAGTGGACGGCAATTTCCAGTTTTTCCGGATTTCCCGCCGGTGCGAGGAGTTCAACTCGGTTGCTCATGGTTCGTGTATCCCTTGGGTACGGGGTTCCGGGCCCCAGGGGCCTGGATTATATATAAAGGTTGATAAGGGGACGGGCCCTGCGGGGCTCGGCACCCGGACGTGACGACTCTACCAAAAGGGTTCCCCCTTTGCAACGCGCCGTGGTATGGAGGGGCCGTTTCCACAACCAGTGACAGGAAAGGACGCACGGCATGAAAAATGACACGGGCATACGCGAATATCAGGAGAGGGTGGACCGCTGGGTAAAAGAGGTGGGGGTGCGGTATTTTTCCGAGCTCACCAACCTGGGGATCCTGCTGGAAGAGGCCGGTGAGGTGGCCCGGATCATGACGCGGGTGTACGGGGACCAGAGCTTCAAGCGGGAAGAGCCCGCCCCGGACCTGGGGGACGAGCTGGCCGATCTCATGTTTGTGCTGGTCTGCATCGCCAACCAGACCGGGGTGGACCTGCCCGAGGCCCTGGCCAGGAATCTTGCCAAAAAAAGCGCCCGGGACAAGACCCGTCACTGGAACAACCCCAAACTTTTTAAGGACAGGGACCCCGGTTCGGCACCGGGGCCCACTGACGATTAGGGCTCGGGCGGCGCCTGGGCCTCTTCGTCATCCGAGGCGTTTCTCAGCTTGGCAAAGCTGAAGACAGCGCTTCGGCCGGAGATTTTGCGCAGGGTCAGGACGTAGGTTTTTTCGTCCAGGGTAAAGGAGACCATTTCGTCGACGCCCATGACCTTGTACTCGTCGTTCAAGAAGAGCTCCACGGTGGGGCCGGTCTCGGCAAAGATGTCCATCTGATCGTTGACCTGCTTCACGTAGAGTGTGTAGAGGTCGGGGACCAGCTCGTGGTACTGGTTCTCTCCGGTGTTGATGAAGTCCCCGTACTCTCCGTTGCGACCCAGGGAGGCGGCCTTGCCCGCGGCCTTTTCGTCCAGCAGGGTGCGTATGTTTCGGTCCTTGGTGATCATGGCCGAGGCCGAGCCGAAGACGCCGCCCGTGCCCGTTGAGATGAGCTGGATGGAGAGCTTCACCGCGTTGCCCAGCACCACGGTGTGGCCCACCACGATGGCGTCGATGTTCAGGGCGCGACCCACCTTGCGGGCATCCTCTTCCTTGATATCGGAGTTTTTGGTCACCGCGCTCTCAACGAGACCGAGGACGCTGTCTTCCCCGGTGGCCTCCAGCATCTCGCTGCGCACCACCGTGAAGTAGCCGGTTTTGAACAATTTGTCCGAGACCTCCATCTCCAGGTATTTTTCCAGCTGCTTGCGTTTGCCGTCGATGCGGGTAAACTCCTTGACGGCCACGCGGCGGATGCGTCGTCGCGTGAGCTGTTTGGCCACCTGGGTGGAGAGGGTGCCGATTTGACCGTCCACGGCGGATTCATAACTGAACCGGGCCGGCTTTTTGCTGGGAACATACTGGGGAGGGCGAGCACAGGCGGTTGCCAGAACCAAAAGGACCACTACAAAAACCCACTGTTTCATCATATCACTCCAAAAACATTCATACCGGCCCCCGAGAACCTCACGGGAGGCGCCGTAACCTCAATATTTTACAACTGCATCATTCATTATCACAGAAGAGGGGGCGGGGCCACAGGGTTTTCCCCAAGGGCGCACAGCGGTGGGGAAATACCGGCGACCGGGGCCATGGCCCCATTTTACGAGGACGGGGGTGCGGTACGTAGTCTCGGGATAGTACGTATTGTTTTATTGACACGTATTGATGGGGTGTGGCAGGTTGTAGTGGGTAAAATTGCGACCATTTCGGGGGATACACATGGCAAAAAAAGTGACGATCAGCGTGCCGGACGAGCTCTACGAGCGCATGAAAGAGTGGCGCTCCAGCATGAACTTTTCCCAGGTTTTCCAGCGCTCCATATCCAACATGATCCGCAAGAAGGAGGCGCTTCGACAGAAGATCCATGACGAGCTGGACATGTCCAGCGTGGTGGAACGCCTGAAACGTGAAAAGGCCGAGTTCGAGGCCAACTTCATCGAAGAGGGAAAACGGGCGGGCCTGGAGTGGTCCCGCACGGCCCACTACCGGGAGCTGCAGTACGCCCTGGGCTGGACGCCGGGGGGCAACCCCTTTAAGGACGAGCACCTGGGGGACTACTTTTCCCAGGTCCTGAAGCATCAGTCCGAGCGTTTCGCCATCACCGGGCGCACCGCCCAGAAGCGGTTCCAGGGGTTCATCGACACCTACCTGAGCGGATGGAAAGAGGGGGTGGAGAGTTTCTGGAATGAGGTGAAGGACAAGGTCTAAGGCGCGGCCTTAGGGTTCTGTCGCAGACCCTCTGGCATGGCTGTGGAAAACTAAGATCGCGGGAACGTGCGTACTATGTCCCCGCGGCCAATGATTATTTTTTGGGTGCAGGATCCCCGCAGGAGAGAGACAATGGCAATGGGCAACGGGACAAAAAACAGTGTGGAGGCCGCCCTCAGGCGATACGCAGAAGAGTGGGGCGGCAACGTGGAGTGTGCATGGGACCGGGTGTGGGGGCGGTTCGGTCGCTTTTTGTACTGGCCCTACCGATGGGGTGTGGTGGTGCCGTTTCTGGGGCTCTCCACCCTGGTGCTGGCTCCCCTGGCCGTGCTGTTTTCCGTGACCGTCTCCCCAAACTTCGCGTCGAAAACCATCGCCACCTTCTGGGCCCGGGTCAACAGCTTCATGACCCCCATGTGGGTGTCGGTGTCGGGTCGGGAGAAGATCCGGGACGGTGTCTCCTACGTGGTGGTGGCCAACCATCTGAGCCACTACGACATCTATGTCCTCTACGGCTGGCTCGGCCTGGATATCAAGTGGGTGATGAAAAAAGAGCTGGAGAAGGTTCCCCTCATCGGCTGGGTCTGCAAGAGCATGGGCCATATCTTCATCGATCGCAGCGACAGCGCAAAGGCCGTCTCCACCCTCAACCACGCCCGCAAAAAAGTCCGGGGGGGCACCTCGGTGATCTTCTTTCCCGAAGGGACCCGTAGCGACGACGGCAGCCTCAATCCTTTTAAGAAAGGGGCTTTCCGGTTTGCCCATGACCTGGGATTGCCCATCCTTCCCGTGACCATCAAGGGGACCCGCGCCATTCTTCCCAAGGGGAGCACCGAGTTGATGCCCGGGGGCGTTTCCCTTGTGGTCCATGACCCGGTGGATGTCCGAGCCTACAAAAAAGAGGAGCTGGGGGCCATTGTCAACCGCGTGCGCAACACGATCCGCACGGAACTGGAAGACGTTTAACGCCCGGTCTTTTTTTCCGGCTGTTTTTTCTTGCGGAACATGAGGGTGACCAGAATCAGGGAGAGGGTCACCACGCAGGCCACGGCCGCCCTGGAGCCCGTGGAGCCGAAACGGGGCATGATGACCTGCGGAATCAGCCACAGGTAGCAGGTGGCGTGGAGGGCCCCGATAAAACAGAGTCGGATTATTTTCGGCACGACTACTCCTCTGACGCAGCGGTGAGGCGTTTTCGAAGGGTCAGCAGGATGTTGGCACCCATGAGGCAGATGAGGGTGGAGAAAGGGGCGAAGGAGCAGAGGGAGCGGTAACCGATGACATTGGGTTCCGTGGCCTGTGTCCAGGGCACAAGGGTGCCCGCCCCGGCAAGGACCAGGAGCCAGGCGGTAACGGCCATGGCCGTGGATTTTAAGCGGTGGTGTGTGGTGTTCATGGCGTCTCAGTCACTGTGTTGGAGCCCTTTGGGCTCTTTTTTTATACAATACGGCATCTTGGGATATCTGCTCGGTAGGCAGGAGACTATAGCACACCCTGTGGCTGAAAGATACCCCGCTGTGGTTGGAACAAGCCCTTGGTATGAATAGGGTTTGACCGCGGTGGCTTAGGTGGGATACTATCCGGGTGAAGAATGGCGGCATAGGCAAAATATGTCAAAAATTCAAATGGATAGGGGCTCTGCGACGGCGGGGCGTGATTGGAAAAGCGGAACAAGCACGGAAGCATGAATATGGTGAGAATAGCAGCAGGGCAGATCAATCCGGTCATCGGAGATTTTGAGGGCAATTGCCGAAAAATGGAGGCGGCTGCGGCCAAGGCCAGGGAGGCGGGGTGCCGCCTGGTGGTTTTTCCGGAGCTTGCCGTGAGCGGGTACCCGCCGCGCGACCTTCTGGAGAGGCGCTCCTTTATTGCGGACAACCTGGAGGCCGTTGAGCGACTCATGGAACGGGTCCGGGGCATTGCCGTTCTTCTCGGGTATGTGGAGAGAAACGGCGAACCCGGGGAGAACAACCTCTACAACGCAGCCCTTCTCTTTGAAGACGGCCGGGTGCTCCACAAGGTCCGGAAACGGCTGTTGCCCACCTATGACGTGTTCGATGAGCGCAGGTACTTTGAACCGGGCAGCGAGTCCCATCCTGTGATGTGGAACGGGGTGCGGCTCGGCATCACCATCTGCGAGGACATGTGGAACGACAAGGAGGTATTCTCCTCCCGGAAGTATCGCGTGGATCCTGTGTCAGACCTCTGCGAAAAGGGGGCGGAGCTGCTCATCAACATTTCGGCATCCCCCTTTAACGCCGGGAAACCCGCTTTTCGCGAGACACTCATCTCTTCGGTGGCCCGTCGCCACAAGGTGCCGGTGTGTTACGTCAACCAGGTGGGGGGCAACGATCACCTGCTCTTTGACGGGGGAAGCCTGGGCTTTCACGATGACGGCACCCTGGCCGCCCGTGGCGCCTCCTTCGAGGAGGACCTTCTGGTCTTCGAGCCCATGGAGAAGAGCCCCCAGCGCATTGCCGCAGCCCCTTCCTGCGTGGAGGAAGAGGTCTACCGCGCCCTGGTCATGGGCACCCGGGATTACGTCACCAAGTGCGGTTTCAAGAAAGTGGTCATCGGGCTCTCCGGTGGCATTGACTCGGCCCTCACCGCTGCGGTTGCCGCCGACGCCCTGGGGGGCGAGAATGTCTCCACGGTCTTTATGCCGTCGGAGTACACCTCCTCGGACAACGACGTGGACACCCGGTCCCTGGCAGAGAATCTGGGGACCCAGTACGATGTGGTGCCCATCGCCCCCATGTTTGATGCCTTTTTGGGGGCGTCGGAGGTGTTCTGCCGGGAGGAGCACGGGGTCACCGAGCAGAACATCCAGGCCCGGGTCCGGGGCACCCTGCTCATGGCCCTCTCCAACAAGACCGGAGCCCTGGTGCTCACCACCGGCAACAAGTCCGAACTGGCCGTGGGATACTGCACCCTTTACGGGGACATGAACGGGGGGCTGGCCGTCATCTCCGATGTACCCAAGACCCTTGTGTGGGATATCTCCCGGTATGTAAACCGCAACGGCGAGGTGATCCCCCAGCGGATCATCGACAAGGTGCCGTCGGCAGAACTCAGGCCCGACCAGTCCGACCAGGATGAGCTGCCCCCTTACGAGGTGCTGGATGCCATTTTGCACGCCTATGTGGAGGAGGTAAAGGCACCTGCGGAGATCGAGGCCATGGGGTTTGACGCGGCGGTGGTGGCCGATGTGGTCCGGCGGGTTGAGATCAACGAATACAAGCGCCAGCAGGCGGCCCCGGGGCTTCGGGTGACGGCCAAGGCCTTTGGCAGCGGGCGACGTTATCCCATTGCCAAGCGGATCTGATGCCGTACCACCCGATGGGGGATGGAGCACGGGATTTTCTTTTTTGTCTCGGGTCTGTCCCTGTCCTCGACTGACAGGGTAGTAAAGGCAAGGGGCCGTAAAAAAAATGCCTTTGATGCCCTTGAATGCTCGAATTTGCAGTGCTTTGAGCCGTTACACGGATGGGCTTGGGGGGATCCCCTAGGTAAATGAATGCATTACTCTATGTACAAAGCCCGGGGGGGCTGCATATAATCTCCAACAAAGCGACGGGGTGTACTTCGATGCGAACTTAGTTCGGCATCGTGCCTCCACCCCGGCGCCCCCACCGACAAACGGCCCACCTGCTGCCCGTGACCGGTGCCAAGGCCCGCGACGGAAAACTGTCAGGTACGCAGCTCCTGGCCCTTTCTTCTTTCATTTCAGGAATTCCCTTCTGGCACGTATTGTCGGATTTTATGGGTGTGGTGTCATAAAGTCCGACAATACGCAGCACCATTTTTCTTTGTGTCAACGTCCACTTTTTGAATTTCTTGTGTTTTAAGTTTTTCATTGTTATCAATGTTTATTGATAGGCGCATATGAAGTCAGTCTGTAATTGGTTTGATGTGAAGTGTCCATATCGGAAGCAGTTGTGGTAAACGGTTGTAATCGATACGTGTATTGGATAATCCGACATGAATCATTTATGGTTTCAGCGCGGCGGGTATGCCTCCAGCGTGCCAGATATATTGAAAAAGACTTTTCCCGAAAAAAAATCAAGAATATTGCCGTTATCCGCCATGCGGCTCTGGGGGACCAGGTCATCGCCCGGCCCTTTCTCATCGAAGTCAGAAAATTTTTTCCCAATGCCGAGATCACCCTGGTGGGCGTGTCCAACTATCGATACGGCATCCCGTCCGATTTGGCCGACACCACGATCATCGTGGCAGGCCGGGAGCAAAAGAGAGAGATGAGCCCCCTGGAGCGGTTCCGGGACCTCAGGCAGCTCCCACATCAAGACATCATCTTTGATATTGCAGGGACCAGCCGGTCCCGGTGGATGACTCTCTTAAGCAAGGCGACGCTGAAATTCGGCTTTCCTTACAAATCCTATTTTTACGGAGTTCTCTACAACGTGGCCGTTTTCCGTTCCGACTTTCAGCCGGAGCTGGAGTGCATGCTGGACATGCTGAAACTTCTGGGGCACAATCCCTCGCGCCCCCTGGATTTCGGGTACCCCAGTCACCTGGCGTTGTACGACCCGTCCCGCCCCGCTCCCTCCATTCTCTATTTCAATGGCGCCTCGTCGGTGCTGAAAATACTGCCCCAGGCACAGATGAAAGAGGTCCTTGAGCTCGCCTCCCGGGAACTTCCCGAGTACCAGCATGTCTATCTGGAGGGGAAAAACGACTACGAAAAAGGGGATTGTTTTCTCGGCCTGACGAAACGGGGCAATGTGTCGATCCAGCCCTGCCTGCCCCTGGACGGGTTGATCGACAGGGTCGCAAGGGCCCGGCTGGTTGTCTCTCCGGACACGGGGGTGCGCAACGTGGCCGTGGCTACCCACACCCCCAGTGTCGGTGTTTTTTATTCATCGGTGCCCTTTCGCTACACGCCCCTGGACGGCCGTCACCATATCGTGATGCAGGCCGACGGGGCGGTACCGTCAACTGAGCAGATTGTGGATGCCATCAAAGGCGCCCTGGCGTGATTTGTGGTGTCGCTATGCGTTCTCCGGCTTGATGTACCGGGAGCCCTGGCAGGTGCCCCTGCTTTCTAAGGTGGCCTGGATGCGGGCCAGGGTGGTCCCTTTTTTCAGGGGCCACTGGGGGGCGCGAAGCTCATCGCGATGGGGATCGCCGGTGAGGCGCTGGATCACCATCTCCGGGGGAAGCAGCTCCAGGAAGTCGCACACGGTCTCCACATAGTCGTCCTCTTCCATGCAGGTGTAGTCCCCGTTCAGGTAGAGGGTGTCCAAAGGGGTGTCCTTGACCACGTACAGGAGGTGCAGCTTGACCCCGTCCACGCCCAGGTCCGCCAGGAGCCGGGCCCCCTCCAGCATCATCTCCCGGCTCTCTCCGGGGAGCCCCAGGATGATGTGGGCGCAGATTTTGACTTCAGGGGCTGTTTTTCGGGTGAGGGCCACGGCCTCTTTGAAGCAGGCCACGTCATGGCCGCGGTTTATGGCGGCCAGGGTGGTGTCGTGGGCGGACTGAAGGCCGTATTCGATCCAGACGAGTTTCTCCTTGGAGTAGGCGTGTAAAAGGGCCAGTTTCTCTTCGTCCACGCAGTCGGGCCTTGTGCCGATGGCCAGACCCACCACGTCGTCAAAGGCCAGGGCCTCGTCGTAGAGGGCCTTCAGGCGCTGCACAGGGGCGTAGGTGTTGCTGTAGGCCTGAAAGTAGACCAGAAAGAGCTTTGCCTTGTAGCGTTTGAACAGGGCAAGGCGCCCCTGCCGGATCTGTTCCGACACCGAGGTGCCCAGCAGGTGCGCTCCGTTGCCCGATCCTTTTTCGTTGCAGAAAATACACCCCCCGGTTCCGGTGTGCCCGTCTCGGTTGGGGCAGGTGAAGCCCGCGTCCACGGTGAGTTTCTGCACCCGTTTGCCGAAGCGTTCTTTAAGGTGGCTGTTGAGATCTGTGTACCGTTTTGCCTGTGTTGCGTTCATATTGACCTTGCTTGAAACCCGATAATATATTAAGGGGATGATCGTAAAAATGTGATGGCGTTTCGGGATCCTGCGCCACGCGGGCCCCCGGAGCTGCCGATGGGCTCAGTCGGTGAAAACCGGCTTTTTGCGTTGGGGCTATCCCCCGGCAGAGGCCCATCATACATCGAACGGCCGGAGAGGTCGAAATGAAAAATGATCTCCGGTTGTTTGATCCTTCTGGCAGACAAACGAGCAGGCGAGAGATGGTATCAACGACACGAAAATATGATGTGATTGTGGTGGGGGGCGGCCATGCCGGGTGTGAAGCGGCGCTGGCCTCGGCCCGCATGGGGCTTTCCACCCTGATTCTGGCCATAGACCTGGACAAGGTGGCGTCCATGCCCTGCAGCCCGTCCATCGGCGGCACGGCCAAGGGGCACCTGGTACGGGAGGTGGACGCCATGGGCGGGGAGATGGGCAAGGCCTCGGATGCCTCGGCCATTCAGTTCAAAACCCTCAACACCAAGAAGGGGCCCGCCGTTCACTCCACCCGGACCCAGAACGACAAGAACATTTACCATCGTACCATGAAAGCGGTTCTCGAAGGCCAGGCCAACCTGCACCTCAAGCAGGGGATGGTGGAGCGCCTTGTGGTGGAAGGTGGCGCGGTGACAGGGGTGGTGGACCAGACCGGCTTCGGCTACGGGGCCGGGGCCGTGGTCATCGCCGCAGGGACCTTTCTGGGCGGCCTCGTCCATATCGGGGAGTGTGCCATTAAGGCCGGGCGTGCCGGTGAGTTCGGTTCCTACGGCCTGGCAGCCTCCATGAAGGAGCTGGGCCTGGAGATGGGGCGCATGAAGACCGGGACCCCGCCGAGGGTTCACCGGGATACCATCGATTACTCTCAGCTGGAGGAGCACCGGGCCGACGAGACCCCCTGCTTTTTCTCTTTTTCATCCACCCACGCCCCCCTGCCCCAGCTGCCCAGTTTCATCGGTCACACCACCGAGGCCACCCGCAATGTTGTTATGGAGAACCTCGCCCGTTCTCCCCTCTACTGTGGCACCATCAAGGGGGTGTCGGCCCGCTACTGCCCCTCTTTTGAGGACAAGGCCGTTAAGTTTCCCGACCGGGTCTCCCACCAGGTGATCCTGGAGCCCGAGGGGATCGACACCCGGGAGATGTACATCGGGGGGCTGGGCAACAGCCTGCCCGTGGACCTTCAGATCCCCTTTGTGCGCTCCATACCCGGTTTTGAAGAGGCGGAGATCATCCGCCCCGGCTACGCCATCGAATACGACTACGTGAACCCCGTGCAGCTGCGTCCCTCCCTGGAGACCAGAAAAATCGACGGGCTCTTCCTGGCCGGGCAGATCAACGGCACCTCCGGGTACGAGGAGGCCGCTGCCCAGGGACTCTGGGCCGGCGTCAACGCGGCCTTGAAGGTCATGGGCCGGCCTCCCTTTGTGCTGGACCGTTCCCAGGGATACATGGGGGTGATGGTGGACGACCTCATCACTCGGGGCACCCTGGAGCCTTACCGCATCTTTACCTCCCGGGCGGAGTACCGGCTGATGATGCGGGAGGACAACGCCGACCTCCGGCTCACCGAGATTGCCTACGACCTGGGCCTGGTAAGCGAGGACACCGTGCGGCAGGTCCGCGAGCGGCAGGCGGCCATCGACCGTGAGATGGGTCGGATCCGGCGTGTGGTGGTGAAACCCTCCCCGGAGATCAACGCTTACCTTCAAGCCCGGGATTCCGCCCCCCTCAAGACCGGGGCACCCCTGGACCAGATCCTCAAGCGGGCCAAGGTGGGCTACGATGTGGTGGAGACCGTGGCCCCTGCCGAGCCCCCGGTGGAGGCCCGGGTGGCCAAGCAGGTGGAGATCGAGGTGAAGTACGAGGGGTACATTGATCGCCAGCTGGCCGAGATTGAAAAGTTCAAGCACATGGAAAAGATCCGCATCCCCGAGGATTTTCGCTTTGAGGAGGTGCACGGCCTCTCCAACGAGCTGCGGGCCAAGCTCATGGAGGTACGGCCGGTCTCCCTGGGGCAGGCGTCGCGTATCGACGGCATCACGCCGGCAGCCCTTTCGGTTCTCATGATCCACCTAAAAAGGCTTGGAGGAAACTAAGTGCAGGGCGGCGACCTGATCATTGACGACCTGGTCATACGAGGCCTGGGCCCGGTGCGGCTTACGGTGCCCGCAGGAACATGCGTGGGGGTGTCCGGCCCCTCGGGCATTGGCAAGAGTTCCCTTTTGCGTGCCGTGGCGGACATGGAACCCCATGACGGGCGAGTCAACCTGGGAACCACGGCTCGCGATGCCCTTTGCGCTTCCGAGTGGCGGCGCATGGTGGGGTTGTTGCCCAGCGAGAGCGCCTGGTGGGCCGACGGGGTCGCCCAACATTTTTTGACGCCGGAGGCGGTGCGTCCCGAGGTACTGGGGCTCCGCGAGGAGGTCCTCTCTTGGCCGGTGAAGCGTCTCTCCAGCGGAGAGCGCCAACGCCTTTCCCTGCTTCGTCTTCTGGATCGCCGACCCCAGGCCCTGCTCCTGGACGAGCCCACGGCCAACCTGGACGGCGAGAGCACCCGGCGGGTGGAGTCGCTGATCCAGGATTATGCTCAGGCGCACCGGGCGCCGGTGATCTGGGTGGGGCACTCCGTGGATCAGCTCAACCGCGTGGCGCAGCGGGTGGTCTCCTTTGATGCGGACGGTGTGCTGCGCGAAGCCGGCGGGGAGGTGTGCCGATGAATTCGGTGATCGCGCTCTCCCCGGTGGACCTGTCCATTGCCGCCCTTCTGGTGGTGGCCCTGGCCCTGCTCTCCTTTCGCATGGAGCTGGGGGTGACCCGTCAGATCGTTGTGGCCGCCGTGCGCACCACCTTGCAGCTTCTCCTGGTGGGGATGGTTCTCAAGACCCTTTTTGACCACGCCCATCCCCTGCTTTTGGTTGGCATCGCCGTGATCATGGTGACCACGGCAGGACGTGAGGTCATGAGCCGCCAGACCCGGCGTTTTACCGGCCCCTGGGGGTTTGCCACGGGCACGGCCGCCATGACCCTCTCTTCGTTTTCCATCACCTGCCTGGTGCTCTCCACCGTGATCCGTATCGATCCCTGGTATGCCCCCCAGTACGCCATCCCCCTTTTGGGCATGATGCTGGGCAATACCATGACGGGCATCGCCATCGGCATGGAGCGCCTCACCTCCACGGCCTGGAGGGACAGCGCCGTCATTGAAGGGCGCCTGCTCCTTGGTCAGACCTGGGATGAGGCCGTTGGGGAGATCCGGCGAGAGAGCATCCGGAGTGCCATGATCCCCACCTTGAATGCCATGGCCGTGGCCGGTATCGTGAGCCTACCCGGGATGATGACCGGTCAGATCCTGGCGGGGAGCCCTCCCATGGAGGCCGTAAAGTATCAGATTCTCATTATGTTCATTGTCAGTGCCGGCACGGGCTTTGGTGCGGTCCTGGCTGTTTCCGTTGGGGCCAGGCGTCTGTTCGACGACCGGCAGAGGCTTCGTCTGGACCGCCTCGTCAAGGCCGGCGGCCGCGGTGGCTAAGATTGTGGCGACGTCCTTGACACCTGGGGCCATTGGCCCTATTTTCCTTGTATCGAAAGCGTTTGGATCTCCGGCAGGTGAGCAAACCGGGTGACAACATGGTAATAACGTATGGCCCGACCCCGGGGAAGAAGAGGGTTTCTTCCCGTGCCGGGCTCTTGCGATTGGATCAAACGAAATGGACTACTACAAAGTACTTGGCGTTGAACGAGGCGCCTCCGACGACGAGATTAAGAAGACGTACCGCAAGCTGGCAATGAAATACCATCCCGACAAGACCAAGGGAGACAAGGCCGCCGAGGACAAGTTCAAGCAGATCAGCGAGGCCTACGCTGTGCTCAGCGATCCGGCCAAGCGCAAGGAGTACGATACCTTCGGGGCCTCGGGGTTTCAGCAGCGATACAGTCAGGAAGATATTTTCAGGGGCTTTGATCTGGGAGACATCTTTCGGGAGTTCGGCTTTGGCGGTGGTGGATTTGGCAACGGCGGGTTCAGCAACGGCGGATGCGGCCGTGGCGGAGGCCGCGGATTCCAGAGCCGGCGCCAGGTCAAGGGCGAGGACCGGACCCTGGAGATCAGCCTCACCGTGGAAGAGGTCTACACCGGGACCACCCGTTCCCTCTCCGTGGGTGGCGGGGCGTCCACCATCAATGTGCGTATTCCCAAAGGCCTGGTGGACGGTAAGAAACTCCGGCTTTCCGGCAAAGGGGAGCCCAGCCCGTACGGCGGCCCTGCCGGTGATCTGTACATCCGGTCCCGCGTGGTGGGGGCAAAGGGCTTTTTCCCCGACGGCCAGAACGTGATTTACGACACCGACATCCGGGTGTCTGAAGCGCTCCTGGGGACCACCATCACCGTGCCCACCCTGGACGGTGGCGAGATCAACCTCAGGGTGCCCGCCGACCGAGAAGCACAAGACAAAGATGCGAATTCCAGGCAAGGGATTGCCTGAAATGAAAGGGGAGGGCAAAGGCGACCTGTTTGTTCGAATCGGTGTCTCCCTTCCGAAAACCCTGACGGACAGTCAGCGGGCGGCAGTAGAGGATCTGGCGAAAAACGGGCTGTAATGGCTTAAAATGATTGACATCCTGTTGATTTTGCGATACGGCCATGAGACGGATGTTTATCTTCGGTACCGCCGATTCATAACGCGTGAACATATACTCTCTTGCGGACGCCGGTCTGTAATCAGGTGTGGCGTAAGGGATAAAGTAATGATAAAGTAATCAGAATGTCCGAACTTATTGAAGTACTTTCGAAAGAAGAAATCGCTAGAAGTATCACCGAAGTGGGGGAAGTTATCTCCCATGACTACCAGGGCGGCAAGCTGGCCCTGGTGGGTGCCTTGAAAGGGGCCTTCATTTTCATGGCCGACCTGGCTCGTGAGATTACGGTTCCGGTACAAATCGGGTTCCTCGGCGTCTCCAGCTACGGCAAAAGTGCCGAGTCTTCCGGGACGACCACAGTCACCAAGGAGCTGGACCTCGATGTCACCGGAATGGATGTTCTGGTTGTGGAAGACATTGTGGACACAGGGTTGACCTTGCGGTTCATCGTGAACTACCTCAAGGAAAAAGGCGCCCGAAGTGTCAAGGTGTGTGCCTTTCTTGACAAGAAGGAACGCCGCGCCATGGACGTCCAGGTGGATTATGCCTGCCACGAGATCCTTGAAGGGTTTCTGGTTGGGTACGGCCTGGATTACGCCGAAGATTATCGGAACCTTCCCGCTATTTACCATTTGGAAATGTAAACAGGGCCGATCGACAGGATGGGTTGCATTCGCATGATGAAAAAGGGGACGCGCACATGATTATCACGTGTCAGGAGTGTGATTCCAGGTTCGTTCTGGATGATAAGCTGATCAAACCCACGGGCAGCAAGGTACGATGCTCAAGTTGCAAACACGTGTTCAAAGTCTTTCCGGAGACGGCGGCCCCGTCCGTTGAGGAGCCCCCCCAGGCCCCTCCGGCCGAGGCACCCGCGGCCCCTGCTCCACGAAATCTTGATGAAGGCGACGACCTGCAAAACGAACTCAACCGGGAGCTGGACCGCCTGTTCGGCTTGGAAGAGGACGAGCCGGGTGAACAGGCCGCTCCGGAAGCGGCAACGCCGTCCGTCGAGGCACCGGCACCTGAGCCCGTTGCCGAGGACACCCCTGCGGAGTCCATAGACGATATCGATCTTGATGACCTGGGCTTGGGGGATCTGGATCTCCAGGCGAGCCCGGACATGGGCATGCCCGAGGACCTGGACCTTTCTGAGTTTGACCTGGCCGATCTGGACCTGGATCTTTCCCTGGACGAAGGCCCGGCGCCTGCGGCTCCGGCCGAGGGGAGCGAAGTAGAGGAGACCCTCGATTTTTCAGGCTTGGAAGAGTCCCTTGCCGGGGTGGAAGCAGAGGGCCCCGGCCAGGAGGCGTCTGATTTTGCCGATGTGAGCCTCTCCCTGGATGACGAGGGGACGGTGGATGCCCCCGTGTTTGACGACGACCTCGACTTCTCTGACCTGGAGGCGGCTCTGGGTGTCCCGGAGGGTGATACCGCCAAAGAGGCTGCCGCTCCGGAAGAGGAGTTTGATTTTTCCGAAATGGCTCTCTCCCTGGACGGAGGGGCAGGCGACGTGGAGCTTGTGGGAGATGCCGAGTCCCCGGCATTTTCCGCAGGGGACGGCGACGCAGCTGCCTTGAGCATGGGAGGGCTGGATGAACTGGACCTTTCTCTGGACGACGGCCCCGTAGAGACGCCCAAAGGCACTGCCCACACCGACGCCGAGGAAGGGTTCATGGAACTCGACCTGGATCTCGATCTGGGTGACGAGGAGCCCCTGCAGGCTTCTTTGGAGAGCTCCCTGGATGAAGAGCTGGACCTTTCGGAGCTGGAGGGCCTTCTTCAGGAGGAACCCGCTGCCGGTGAGGCTCACCCGGAAGACGACGATATCGAGCTGGAACTCGACTTTGACTTCAAGGGCGATGAAAAGACCCAGGAGTTCGATCCCCTGGAGAAAGACACCCTGGACGATTCGGATTTCAGTGATATCGAGGCGATGCTCGAAAAAGACGACGCCCCCCTGGATGTGGAAGCCGATGTCAGCGGGGAGGTGGACCTTGAGCTTGAGCTGGACCTTGCCCCGGAGGCGGAAGAGGCCGTTGCCGCCGTGCCCGTGTCCGCCCCTGTGGCGCCTGCACCCGAACCGGTGGCCGAAGCCGTCCGCATTGATGAGCCCGAGTCCGAACCGGAGCCCGAGGCACCATCCAAGGCCTCCCGAAGCCATGCCAGGGACGGTGGCCGGGGAAGCGGCTTGCGTATTTTCCTTACCATTCTTCTGGTGCTGGTCCTTCTCTTTGCCATCCTCGTGGGTGTTTACGCCATGCGGGATGAGATTCAGGACCGGACGGGCGTTGCCATTCCCACCATCAACGCCGTGGAAAAGGCCCGTGAAACCCTTTTCGGTTTAGGGATTCCCCTGGTGAGCGATTGGGTGAAGCCCCCGGAGAAAGACCCCGACGGAAGCCTCCATATCCAGACTCAGGATCTCACCGGTCGGTTTGTGGTAAGCTCGGATCTGGGAGATCTGTTTGTGATCACCGGTAAGGTGCGCAACAACTACGGAACCACCCGGCACTCCATTGGCCTTGTGGGCCTTCTCTACAACAAAGAAAATGTGGAGGTCCGTTCCAAAGAGTTCTATGCGGGCAACACCATGACAGACGCCGAACTGGCGACTCTGAGCATGGAAGAGATCGATCAGAGACTCAAGACCACCCTGGGCAGGGAAAACAACAACGCGCG
The DNA here is from genome assembly GCF_056829965.1 of Desulfoluna sp. CYM3A. Classification (NCBI taxonomy): domain Bacteria; kingdom Pseudomonadati; phylum Thermodesulfobacteriota; class Desulfobacteria; order Desulfobacterales; family Desulfolunaceae; genus Desulfoluna; species Desulfoluna sp. CYM3A. The sequence goes on along the minus strand of NZ_CP186556.1, from coordinate 5,119,877 downwards.
GGTCAGCCCGGGTCAACTGGTGCCCATCATGGTGGTGTTTGAAAAGTACCCCGAAGATCTGGCTAAATTTGCCGTCGTCGTCAAGACCTCAAAGGAGGGTGCCGCCATCAAGTAGCCGAACCTCCGGGCCCTGACCCGAGGCACTGTTTTTGAAAAAGACCCCATGTCGAGCGCTGCTCGGCATGGGGTTTTTGTTTGGAAAGGTGGTGAACATTGATACATTAAAGGGTCGTTTGTAAAGCAAGGGCAATCATGTAAGAAACGTTTTGTGGCGTTTCGCAGGGGAATTGTGATTTACAAGCTCACCGGGTTGTATTATAGAATTTTAATTCTATTTATGTAATCAAGGAATCATTTCGCCGGAGGGGATGGGAAGCCCCGAAGGGGACAGCCCAATCAGGAGGGGCTGAAGGTAAGGAAGCAGGAGAGAGTTATGGAAACAAGAGAACCTGTCTATTATCAGGATGTGGAACGATGTGTTGATGATCTGGTGGCCAAGGTGGGCAAGAAGATCATCATGGCTGTCCCGCTGGCCGTGGGCAAACCGAACCATCTGGTTAACGCCATCTATCGGAGGCTCAAGACCGACCCCTCCATGCACCTCACCCTCATCACCGCCGTGACCCTGGAAAAGCCCTCCTGGGGCAACGACCTGGAGCGGCGCTTCATGCAACCCCTTGTGGAGCGCATTTGGGGGGATTTTCCCGATTTTGATTACATCGGCGACCTTCGCAAAAACGAAATTCCGAAAAATTTCGAGCTGGTGGAGTTCTACAACAAGACCGCCCAGTTCATGAACTGTCCCCATGCCCAGCAGCACTACCTGGGCTCCAACTACACCCACGCCATCCGAGACGGGTTGCTCCAGGGGGCCAACGTCATCTCCCAGCTGGTGGCCAAAAAAGAGATCGACGGCAAGACCTTTCTCTCCATGGGCTGCAACCCGGACACCCACCTGGACGGGGCCGAGTACATCCGGGCCAGCGAAGGGGACGGCATTCCCCGGGCCATCATCGGTCAGGTCAATGGGGACATGCCCTTTATGTACGGGGACGCCGTGGTGGAGCCCGGTCACTACGACATGATCATCGAGAACCCCGATTACGAGTTCAAGATCTTCCGCGCTCCCAAAGAATCCGTGAGCACCACGGACTGGATGATCGGCCTCCACGCCAGTGCCCTGGTCAAGGACGGCGGGACCCTGCAGGTGGGCATCGGCTCCCTGGGGGATGCCATTGTGGCGGGGATCATGATGCGTCACACGGAAAATGACGCCTACAAGTCCGTCATGAACGAGCTGGGGGTCATGGAAAGGTACGGGACTCTCATTGAGGAGTGGGGCGGCCTCGACGTGTTCGACGAGGGGCTCATGAGCTCCACGGAAATGTTCGTGGACACCCTCATCGAGCTCTTCAAGTGCGGGGTCCTCAAGCGCAAGGTCTACGAGCACCTGGACCTCCAGACCCTCCTCAACGAAGGGACCATCACCGAAGAGGTGACACCTGAAATGCTCAACGTCCTGCTGGACCGTGAGGTGATTCGGCCCCAGCTTCGGGAAAAGGACGTGACCTTTCTCACGGCCTTCGGCATTTTCAAGAAGGGGATTGTCCTTGAAGGCGACGAGCTGGTGGACGGCGACACCCGCTACTCAGCAGATCTTTCCGATGCGGCCAACCGTGACGCGGTGATCGCGGGCTGCCTGGGCGAGTGCCTGGACCAGGCCGTGGTGATCTACGCCGGGTTCTTCGTGGGGCCCGAGGCCTTTTACGAGACCCTCAAGGCCCTGCCGGAAGACCAGCTCAAGCTCATCGACATGCGCAGCGTGGCCTTCATCAACCAGCTCTACGGGGACGACTACCAGCTGCGCGTGGCCCAGCGCAAGCACGGGCGCTTCATCAACGCAGCCCTCATGGCCATGCTCAACGGCGCCACCGTGGCCGACGGCCTGGACGACCACCGCATCATCAGCGGGCCCGGCGGGCAGTACAACTTTATCTCCATGGCCCACGCCCTGCCCGATGGCCGAGCTGTCACCATGGTACGAAGCACGCGCGGCTCCGGAGCCGGTGCCACCTCCAACATCGTGTGGCAGTACAACCACACCACCATTCCCCGTCACCTGCGGGACATCGTGGTGACGGAGTACGGCATCGCCGACTTAAGGGGCCAGCAGGACCACGTGGCCATGACCCGCCTGATCTGCATCGCAGACTCCCGGTTCCAGCAGCAGCTTCTGGACACGGCCAAGGCCAAGGGCAAGGTCCCTGCGGACTACGAGATCCCCGAAGCCTTCCGGAACAACACCCCCGATCGCCTTGAGAAAATCCTGGTCCCCCATCGCCAAAACGGGCTGTTCCAGGCCTTCCCCTTCGGCACGGACTTCACCGATGAGGAGATCATCATCGGCAAAGCCCTGAAAGGGTTCAAGTCCCGGGCAAACAAAAAAGTGGCCCTGGGACGCGATCTTATCAAGAAGATGATGGCACCGGTGCCCGAAGCGGCCCGTCCCTACCTCAAGCGCCTTGATCTGGACGCACCCAAGACCATGAAAGAGAAGGTGATGCAGAAGGTCGTTCTGCTGGCCCTGGAGGGCGCAAAGGCGATTTGATAACGCCTTTGGCCTGAGGCCGACACCATAAAAAAAAGGGGAGGGACCGCCTGGCGGTCTCTCCCCCTTTTTTATTTCCTGTTGGTGAACGGCTTGAAAAAAAAGCCTTCGGCGGCAAGGTGTGCCATGGCTGGTTTATGGCATGTACGGGTCGGCGTCGCAGTTCAGGGTGGCGGTGTAGTCTTCGAAGGTCTCTTCCCTGCGGATCTGGCGCACGGCGCCGTTGGTCTCAAGGAGGAGCTCTTTGGGGCGCATCTTGCCGTTGTAGTTGAAGCCCATGGCGTGGCCGTGGGCGCCGGTGTCGTGGATGAGCAGGAGGTCCCCGTCCTCAAGGGCGGGCAGGGGGCGTTGCACGGCAAACTTGTCGTTGTTTTCGCACAGGGAGCCTACTACGTCCACCACGCGCATTCGTCGGGGGCGTCGCTGGTGGACGGCACGGTGATGTGGTGGTAGGCGCCGTACATGCCGGGGCGCATGAGGGCAGACATGCAGGCGTCCACACCCACGTAGGTGCGGTAGGTCTCTTTACGGTTGATCACCCGGGTCACCAGGGCGCCGTGGGGGCCTGCCATGAAGCGGCCGCTCTCCATGTAGAAGCGGGGCATGTAGCCTTCCTCGGCCTGGAATTCCTTGAACAGGGCGGTGATCTCCTCGGCCATGGCGCGGACGTTGAGAGCGTCCTGATCGGGCTGGTAAGGGATGCCCAGGCCGCCGCCGATGTTGATGAACTCAAAGGTGATGCCCAGGGCTTTTCTCAAGGCCCGGACGCGGTTCAGGAGCATGGCGGCGGTCTCCACCATGTAGCTGTAGTTCAGCTCGTTGGAGGCGAGCATGGTGTGCAGGCCGAAGCGGGTGGCGCCTTTGGCCATGGCTTTGCGGTAGGCCTCTTCGAGCTGGTCGTGGCTGACCCCGTATTTTGCCTCCATGGGGTTTCCGATGATCTCGTTGCCTGTCCGTCGGTTTCCGGGGTTGTAGCGAAAACAGATCAGCTCCGGCATCTCCGGCACCTTGTCGATGAGGGTGATGTCGTCCAGGTTCAGGACGCACCCGCCGTCGGCCGCTGCCGCACGGAACTCCTCCTCGCTGGTGTTGTTGGAGGTGAACATCAGCTCCTCGCCCCGGCCGCCGGCCATGCGGGCCAGGTCCAGCTCCGGCGTGGAGCTGCAGTCGAAACCGAATCCCTCGTCCTTGAAAATCTTCAGGATTTCGGGGTTGGGCAGGGCCTTGACGGCAAAGTATTCGCAGAACCCGGGGAGGCCGGAAAAGAGCGTTTTGAGCTCCCTGCAGGTGTCTCGGATGCCTTTTTCATCGTAGATGTGAAAGGGGGTTCCGTAGTGGCCTGCGATGCCTTGCAGGGCGGGGGTGAGGCGTTGGGTATAGTCCGGGCTCATGGGCATGGGTCACACTCCTTTGCGGAAAGGGGGATCTGGGAGGTCTCCTTGTAGGTTGACAGGGCCACGGAGGTGGCCGTGGGGCGCAGCCCCTCAAGAGAGCCCAGGGGGCTGGCAAGGAACGCCGCCAGGCTGGCTGTGTCCTCTACCCGGACCTTGATGCGGAAGCCGGTGTTTCCCGAAAGGAGATGGACCTCCTGGACCTCGTCCAGGGCGGCCAGGCGTTGCCCGGCGTCGTCCAGGCGCGAGATATCGTCCACGGCCAGGTCCACGAAGGCGATAAGGCTCCTGCCGAATTTTTCGGGGTTGAGGATGACTTCGTATCCGTTGATGTAGCCCTGGTTTTCCAGTTTGCGGATTCGTTCCAGAACAGCCGAAGGGGCCATGTTGACACGTCGGGCCACTTCCACGTTGGGGATCCGGGCTTTTTCCTGAAGGATCTTCAGGATGGTCAGGCTGATGCAGTCAAGGGTCATGATTGGGTTCTCTCCATGGTTTATAGCAAAGATACCTCGCCCGGAAGGAAGGTGTCAAGAATATAGTTCTGGTTATTTGTAATGCTGCAGAATATAATTCTGTTAAAAAGTGTCGATCAAGAATTAATCACGTCGTCCCCTGACGGTGGGGGACCGTCGGCAATGGCGATGCTGTTGGACCGGTAGACCGAGAGCCGGGCCCGGGCCGCAGACTCCAGGACACCGATTTCAGCGTCCACGTAATCCACGATAAGCGCCTTGTCCTTGCCCTCTCCGGGCCTGAGGACCCGCCCCAGGTACTGGATGAGCCGACCGGAAAAGCGGATGGGATAGGTGAGGAACAGGGTGGCCAGACAGCTGGCGTCAAACCCCTCTCCCAGGAGCTGGCTGGTGGCAAAGAGCACCCGGGTCTCTCCTTTTTCCAGGCGTTCCAGGGCCTCGGTCCGGGCTGATTTCGAAAGGTCTCCGGTGATGAGGTCGGCCTCGATGCCGTGGTTGTAGAAGAGCAGGGTTTTCATGTTTTCGCAGTGGGCTTTCCGGTCGGAGAGTACGAGAAGGGTGCCCTGGGTGTGGGGAAGCTCTTCGGAAATATCCTTGACGATCAGGGCGTTGCGGGCGGCATCACCGGTAAGTTGCGCCATGAGCTTAGGATAATGGGTGGTTCCGTCGATATCTGAATAGAAGGGGGTGAGTCGGAAGCGCACCTCGGCCTTGAGGAGGTGCCCCTCTTCGATGAGGGGGCTCTTGTCGATCTGCCAGGCGGACTCCCCCAAATGGAAGAAGATGAGGCGGGAGAGTTTGTCCCGCCGCCAGGGCGTGGCCGAGAGACCGGTCATGTAATGGGAGTCAAAGCGGGTTACGGCTTCGGTAAAGGTGCGGCTGGGTGCCCGGTGGCATTCATCCACGATGAGGTGCCCGATGGTGGGGGCCACTTCGGCCGAACGTTTGTACAGGGACTGGACCATGGCCACGGTGACCTTGTCTCCTAAGCGGCAGGTGCCGCCCCCGATGAGGCCCACCTCTTTTTCGGGAATGCCGAGGAAGGATTCGATGCGGGCGATCCACTGGCGGGCCAGGTCCTTGGTGTGGACCACGATGAGGGTGGGCTGTCGCCGCTGGGCCACGAGGTAGAGGGCCATGACGGTTTTTCCGGCGCCGGTGGGGGCGGTGAGGACCCCGAACTCTTTTTTCAGCACCGCATTGCAGGCCTCTTCCTGAAAGGGGCGCAGGGAACCGGCAAATTCAAAGTCAACCTCCGGGCATGTCCTGCGGTTATCCGTAAGGGAGAAGGCCACGTTGTGGTGCCTGCAGGCGGTGATGAGCATCCGCATGCAGCCCCTGGGGACGCTTAAGCCCTCGTCGGTCTCTTCGTAGAAAAGAAGGTCCTTGTCCACCCCGCGGTTCCACCTGCCGCGGCGCTGGTTTTCCTGCCAGACGGGGTTGGGAAGGGTCAGGTTCTGCTTGACGGTATCGGCCAGCTCCTCAGGGGGGGCGATGAGGGTGGCCCGGTTGTCTAAACGAATTTCCACGGTTTTTTTTAGCTGGCTCCCTTTGGGGTTGGGCGGTGCGGAGGGGGAAAGGGCCGAAGATGGCGCGCCCGCTCTGTGCAACGGCATTAAATCGGGTTAGTTTTTGCAAAGGCCTATAAAATGATCTATGATGATGTACCACAAAGGACCGAAGCCTGCAAAAATGAAGGCAGCTTGCCCCGTTTGACGGCTTCGGCTCTCCGGAAAGGGACTCACCTGAGCGCCGGCATTTCTGCGGTGCTTTTTTGCGGTCCCTGTCCCACGGCCACACGGCGGCTCTCCATGCCATTCGTCGATGATCCCATGCCATTGGTAAGCAGCAGATGACGGAACGCGGAAAAGAAACGATACTTTTTGTGGATGACGAGGAGAGCATTCTCGACATCACCGGGGAATACTTCAGGCACAAGGGGTACCAGGTGTTGACGGCGGGCAACGGCCATCAGGCCCTGGAAGTCCTGGCCTCGCACCAGGTGGACTGCTGCTTTACCGACATCAACATGCCGGGCATGGACGGCCTGGAGCTTGCCGAACACATTCGCCAGAAGGATGTCTCCATTCCCGTGGTGGTCATGACCGGGTTTCCCTCCCTGGAAAACACCCTCTCCACCCTGAAAAACGGGGTTGTTGATTTTCTCATCAAGCCGGTGAAGCTCGAGCAGATGGAGCTGTGCGTCAACCGTGTCTTCAGGGAGCGGGAGCTCTTTTTGAAGAACCTGCTCCTGGCCAAGGAGGTGGAGGGCAAGGAGCGGCTGGAGTCCCTGAATTCCGAGCTTGTGGGCAAGGTGGAAGAGCTCAACATCATGAACCGCATCATGGATGACTTCTCCGCCATCAGCTCCAGTGAGGAGCTTTTCAAGAAGGCCACGGAGTCGGCCGTGGACATCACCGGCGCAGAGTCCTCCCGGTTTTTTATCGTGAGCGAGTCCGTGGACACCCCCTTTGAGATGGCGGCCACCGGTTCCAACGGGGCACGCATCGCCCTGGACGGCCTTGCCCGCTACGGCGGTGAGCTTGAAACGCTCATTCGGGAGGTGGCCCTGGAAGGGGTCCCCACCCTAATCTCCCACAGCTCCAGGCTACGGGAGATGAAGGCCCCCATGAGTTCCGTGGTGCTGGTGCCCTTGAAGATCCGGGCCAAGAGCCTGGGGGTGCTGGTGACCTGCCATCTGGACGAAGAGCGTCATTTTTCCGAAAAAGATGTCTACCATCTGAATTTCATGACCCAGAAGGCTGCGGGCAACGTGGAAAACGTGGCCCTCTACGAGAACATCTACGACAATCTTTTCTCCACCCTGTCCGCCTTTGTCAAGGCGGTGGAGGCCCGTGATTCCTACACCAACCAGCATTCCAACCGGGTGGCGGAGCTGGCCATTCTCCTGGGCTCGGAGCTGGGGTGCACGAAAGAGGAACTCGATGTCCTGAATTTTGCCGGACGGCTCCACGACATAGGAAAGATAGGGATTCGAGATGCAATACTCCTAAAGCCCGGGCGCCTGACGGACGAAGAGTTTGAAAAGATCAAAGAGCATCCCGACATCGGGGCCGACATCGTGGGCCAGCTCGGTCTCTGGGACCGGGAGGCGCAGATTATCCGTCACCACCACGAGCGGTTTGACGGTCAGGGCTATCCCGAGGGCCTGCGCGGGGTGGCCATTCCCTTTCTGGCCCGGATCCTGTCCGTGGCCGATGCCTTCGATGCCATGGCCTCGGACAGGGCCTATCGCCGAAAGATGCCTCTGGACAAGGTCACGGCCATCATCCGGGACGGGGCCGGGGGCCAGTTCGACCCCAGGGTGGTGGACGCCTACCTCAAGGTGGTGCGTAGCGGCGGCCTTGAGGGCACGGTGAAAAAAGAGTGACACAGGTATGTGCTGCGGCGCCTTTGCTCAGGGCGGGTGCGGCTCGACGGACCTGGGGCAGCCCCGGGAACGCATGACGTCTTTGGCCCCTGACCTGCTTGGGGGGGGGAAGACACCAAACGAGCGAACCAGGCCGAAAGGCCCGACGGACGAGTGAGTGCGTTATGGATGCAAATGTGATCAACCCATTTATTCACGCCACCTCCAATGTCTTGGAGACCATGGCCTTTGTCAGCTGCAAGGCGGGGGCACCCTACCTGAAGAAGGACGACCGGGCCACGGGGGACGTCACCGGGATCATCGGATTGACGGGGGAGACCAACGGCACCATTGCCGTGACCTTTGACGAGGGAAGTATCCTTCGGGTGGTCTCCAACATGTTCGGTGAGGAGATCACCGAATTGTCCCATGAGGTGTCCGATGCCGTCGGTGAGATCATCAACATGATCTCGGGCCAGGCACGGCGTGAGATGGAAGAGAACGGTCGGGTGTTTCACGCTTCGATCCCTTCGGTGGTGAGCGGGCGGGGCCATGCCATCACCCATTACTCCGACGGGCCGAAGATCGCTATCCCCTTTACAACCGACGGAGGGGAATTTACCATAGAAGTTTGCCTTGAATGTTAACGAAAGCGCCTGTTGTGGATTTGTGTCGCAGGTGCTATCTGTTAGGGTGAGGCAGGCCCGTGTGGGATAGATTTTGGAACCGCCTCGACGAGGCGCCATCATCCGGTGTTGTGTCTCGAACAGGAGAGACCGTCCTGTGGGCCATGAGATTAGAGAACCCTTGGGTACCGTCATGAGGATACCCCTTGAAGGGACGGTGGGGTCGCGTTAGAGATCGATGGAGATCGGGAAATGAGTACATCCTTGAAGATCCTTGTTGTTGATGATTTTGCCACCATGCGCCGAATCATGAAAAACATCCTCAAGCAACTGGGGTACACCAACATCACGGAAGCCGATGATGGGACCACGGCGCTGGAGGAGTTGAAGCGGGGCAGCTTTGACCTGATTATTTCGGATTGGAACATGCCCAAGATGACGGGTCTTGATCTGCTGAAACTGGTGCGTTCCGATCCCGTTTATAAAGATATCCCTTTTCTTATGGTGACCGCCGAAGCCCAGAAACAGAACGTCATCGAAGCGGTGCAGGCGGGTGTATCAAACTATGTGGTGAAGCCGTTTACGGCTGAGGCCATCGCAGACAAGCTGGGCAAAATAATTGGATAGACAACCGGGGTGTCCCCTCGTTATCTCCCCTTCCCTTGGCTTTGCGTAATAACCCACTTCCACGACCGAATGCAGTAAGATAGGACCGTAGCAATCATGGCGGACACCAGGATGATCAAAGTACTCATAAAAGGGGAGCTGAACAGCTCTCTGCTTATGGGGATGCTTTCCAATTGCGACCTCAAGATCGAGTCGGCGCCGGAATTGACGGCAGCCACAGAGGTGTCCGGCGACTCCGGCTACGGGGCCGTTGTGGCCTCGCACCTGTCCGAAAGCGACGCTTCGGCCCTCTCCCTGTTCCTGAAACGATGCGGTGAACCGCCCCTTATCCTCGTGGGTAAAGGCCCGGAGCCCGATTATGGCAACACCCTGCATTTGGACGACGGGGTGGGCGCGGACGAGCTGGTGGATGCCTGCCGCTCCATGGCCCTTGCCGCCCCGGGCGCATCCGCTGCAACGGGTTTTGACAGCCGGGGCCTCATCGGAGAGAGCGAGGGCATTCGGCGGGTCCTGAAGGTGGCCAACAAGGTGGCCACCACCGACAGCACCGTGCTGATCACCGGGGAGAGCGGGACGGGCAAAGAGCTCATCGCCCGTGCCATCCACCGGAACAGCCCCCGGCGCAACGCCCCTTTGGTGGTGATCAACTGCGGCGCCATCCCCGGAGAACTTCTGGAGAGCGAGCTGTTCGGCCATGAAAAAGGGGCCTTTACAGGGGCCCACAGGGCCCGGCCGGGCCGGTTCGAGCTGGCCGACGGAGGCACCATCTTCCTCGATGAGATCGGGGACATGAGCCCCGACCTCCAGGTGAAGCTTCTCCGGGCCATCCAGGAGAAGTGCTTTGAGCGGGTGGGGGCCACGCGCTCCATCCACGTGGACATCCGCATCATTTCCGCCACCAACAAAGACCTCGCCCTGGCCGTGGAGCAGAAAGCGTTCCGCGAAGACCTCTACTACCGTCTCAACGTGATTCCCGTGATCATGCCCCCCTTGCGTGAGCGGCGAAGCGATATCCCCCTTCTTGCAGAGCATTTCATGGACAAGCTGGCGCGCCGCACCGGCATGGAGAAGAAGAGCTTCTCCCCCGAGGCCATGGAGACCATGACGGCCTATGACTGGCCCGGCAACGTCCGTGAACTCGAGAACCTTGTGGAGCGGTTTTCCGTGCTGGTGGACGGCAACATCGTGGACGTGGAGGACCTGCCCGATCACTTCACCGCAGAGCTTTCCGACGGCGGTGCCCCCCAGGGCGCGGCCCTCTTTTGTGATGTGCGCCACGGAGTCAACTTTCAGGAGTCCGTGGAGCAGCACCAGAAATCCCTGATTCTTCAAGCGCTGAACGAATCCAACTGGGTGAAGGCCAAAGCGGCTGAGCTTCTCAACATGAAGCGGACCACCCTGGTGGAGAAGATCAAAAAGATGAAGATTGAAGAGGGGTCGACCTCCTCTGCTGTGTAGGCCGTTTTGTGTCGGCATGCTCCTCTCCGCGGTTCGGGTGCCCCTTGCGGCACCGGGCCTTACCCGTGCGACTTCCCCTGTCCTGCCCTGTCAAATTCTTGGCGCCTGTCCAGCTCGCTTACCGCCTCTTTTCAGAGGGGCTCCGACTCCGAATTAACGGCATTTTGCCGTGCTTTCCCACGGTTATGGCCTGTCTGGGCCTTCTGGCACAGGGGTTGCAAAACCCATGGACGACCGGTTGCGCCAGATGTGCATCCGGCGGGGAATCACAAGGGACCACGAAGGAGTTGACGATGACGGCATTCCCAAAACGGCAGGGCAGATGGATTCCATGGGCGGTGGCAGCCCTTGTGTTGATGGCGTGGGGACAGGCCATGGCGGTGGAGGTGACCCGGGTGAAGGTTATCCGGGCACCGGATCGCGTGGAGCTCACCGTTTCGGAGCCCGTGGCCGCCAAAGTGGTGAAGATCGACGACCATGAACTGCTCATTGCCCTGAAAGACGCCACCGTTTCCGAGAGCCTGCTTCCGGGACCCGGGCCCATAGAGGTGGCGGTTCGGCGCCGGACGCCGTCGGTCACCACTCTGCTGGTGCGGACGGCTGACCCCATTTTGGCCATGGAGCACGGATGGACGGGGTCGCGCCTCGTGATCTTGCTCTCCCTGAAGGAGACCCTCCGGAGCAAGGCGCCCCGTAGCGTCAAGCGCCCGGCCGATGTCCTCACACCGGAGCGGGTCCTCGGACGCATTCCGGCCCCGGCCGGTTCCCGCGCCGAAGAGACCCATCTCGTGGCCCGGGAGGGCTTTTCCGGCACCGTGGACGACCTGCTGCTGGAGGTGAAAAGCACCCTTTGCCGGGAGGGGGACGGCATGGATCGCATCCTGACCCTCATGCAGAGCGGTGCGTACCGACGCGCCGAACAGGAAGCGGCCAAGAGCCTGAAGCTTTCGGACATGCCCCGGGGGTGTGCCGAGGGCCTTGAGATCCTCCGGGTGCTCAGCGCCTTCCGCTCCGCGGAGAGCAGCCGTCATCAGGACGGGTTTGTCTCGCTTCCGGCCCGCATCAACGATTTTATCAGCCGGTACCCGGACTCCCCGTACCTGCCCTATGCCCTCTCCATGCTGGGAAGCACCTATGCGGCCCTGGGGGATCACGGCATGGCCGAAGGGTACTTTCGTGTGGTTCTGGAAGACCACATCGGCTTTACCGGGGCGCCGGACACGGCGTTTCGCCTGGCAAAGCTCCTGCGTCGCACGGACCGCGCCGTGGAAGCCCTGCCCATGCTCAAGACCGTGACGGATCTGGGCGAGTCCCTGGCCTTTGCCGACGAGGCTCGAAAGGAGATGGCCCTGGTCCTCTATGACGTGGGGGATTTTGCCAAAAGCCAGGCCCTCTTCGAGGCCCTCATGGCAAAGAGCGAAGAGGCGGTGTGGCAGGACCCGGACCTTCTCCTTTACGGCGGCCAGGCTGCCTTGAGGGCGGGGCATCGCGAGGTGGCGCGCCGCTACCTGGTGCAGTTTGCCAACCTCTTTCCCGATGCCCAAGGCGCGGACATGGCCCTTGAGAGCGTGGGGGAGAGCTGGCTGGACGACGGCCGCCCGGACCGCGCCAAGGCCTTTTTCCGCATGGTCATCGAACGCTACACCGAAGGGGAAGGCTATGTGACGGCCCTGGTCCGCCTGGCTGAGCAGCTTCCGGACCGAAAGGAGAAGGAGGCCCTCTACACCCAGGTCATCGATGATTTTCCTGAGCATCCCCTGGCGCTGCCGACCTGCGCATGGCGTCCCTTTACGATGAGGCCGGTGAGCACGAGGCCAGCGTTGCCATGGTGAAAAAACTGCTGGAGGTCGGTGCCGGGGGCCTGCGGGCCGAAGCCTACGCCCGGGCCGAGCAGGCCGTGCTGGGCCACTTCAAGGGGCTCATGGCCGAGGGTCGGTACGTGGACCTCATCGCTTTTTTTGAAAAGGAGCGGCGTCTCCTGCACAAGCTCGAGAATCCCGACATCTTTCTCCTGGCCGGAGAGGCTTTTATGACGGCCCATCTCTACGGCAGCGCCGCCAAGGAGCTGGAGCGCGCCATTGTCCTGTCCATGAAGCGGCTCAAGTGGTCGGGGGAGGAACGCCTGGCCGGGCTCTACTTCCAGCTGGGGCAGGCCCTGGACGAAGGCGGGCGCAAGAAAGAGGCGCAAACCATTTTTACACGCTATCTGGAGCGGTACCCCAAGGCTCCGGGCCAGGGAGAATCCTCCCTGCGGCTGGGGCGCATCCTCTACGAGGCCGGTGAGCTGGAGCAGGCCGAGGTGCTGTTCAAAAAAAGCCTGAGCTTCGGCGAGGGGGCTGAGGCCCAGGTCTGGCTCTCCCGGTGCCGGGAAGACCTGGGGGACCACGCCGGAGCCGCGGCTCGTCTCAACAAGGCGATTCCCCTCCTGGAAGCCGGGGACCCCGTGCCGTCGGATGATCTCTACGCGGCGTACCGCCGTCTGGGCGATTTGGAGATGAAGCTGGGCCAGTACCTGAAGGCGGTAACCGCCTTTGCCGGGGCGGAAAAATATGCCGGTGAAGAGGTCTCCGGCGAAGAGCTTCGCTTTTTACGGGCCGATGCCCTGGCCAAAGGGGGCGAGACAAGCCGTGCCATGGTCCTTTACCGGGCCGTTTCAACCTCGGACGACGAGTTCTGGAGCGGCATGGCCACGGAGAGGCTCCGGGCCATGGAGCTCGACAAACGCCTTGGGGGGGATCGCTGATCCCACCGGCGACGATTTAAACCGGTTGGCCTTCTGGGGCCGACAGATGCAGATGTGTTGAGAAGACGAAGGGAAGGACATGGCAGCGTGCCGGGTGTTATTGGTTGATCAGGGGCTCTCCCGAAGCCGGGAGTGGGGCCCCGTCCTGGAAACAAAGGGCCACGTCCTGGATCGCGTGCCGGAGCTCCCCCATGTGTCGGAGCTTGCGGCCGGTCATCACGACTTGGTTGTGGTCCATGCCCCGTCCGCGGGCCATGGCCTCACCCCCTTTCTTGCGGCCCTGGCCGCCGAGGAGGAGGGGCCCGAAGCCGTGGTGGTGATGGACACCCCGGACGCCGCCCTTGCCGTGGCCTGGATGAAAGAGGGGGCCCGGGATTGCCTCATGGCCCCGGTGAGCCCGGAACAGATTGCCCTTTTGGCCGACGCCCGAGTGGCCGCATCTGCCGCGGGCCGGGGACGGGTGGCCGGAAAGACCCGCATCGTCACCTGTAACCCGCGCATGGAGGCCCTGCTCTCCATGCTGGACCGGGTGGCCGACAGCTCGGCCTCGGTCCTCATCACAGGAGAGAGCGGCACGGGCAAGGAACTTATTGCCCGGTACGTGCACGGCAAGAGCCGCAGGGGCGGCGGCCCCTTTGTGGCGGTGAACTGCGCAGCCCTGCCCGAGAGCCTCATGGAGAGCGAGCTTTTCGGCCATGAAAAGGGCGCCTTTACCGGCGCCACCTCCCGAAAGGCCGGAAAATTTGAGCTGGCCCAGGGGGGGACCCTGCTCCTGGACGAGATCACGGAGATGCCCGTGATTCTCCAGGCCAAGCTGCTGCGGGCCATCCAGGAGAAGGAGGTGGATCGCCTGGGCGGGACCTCGCCGGTTTCCGTGGATGTGCGGGTGGTGGCCACCTCCAACCGGGACTTAAAAGAGGCCATCGAACAGGGGCTGTTCCGGGAAGACCTTTACTTCCGGCTCAACGTCATCCCCGTCAAGATTCCCCCGCTCCGGGAGCGGCAGGAAGACATCGAAGCCCTGGCCCGTCATTTCATGGCGCGGTTCAGCGCCCAGGACGGGCGTGCCGTCAAAAATTTGACGTCCGACGCCGTGGACCGCCTGCGAAACTACCCCTTTGCCGGCAACGTGCGGGAGCTGGAGAACCTGATTCACCGCGCCGTGCTTCTGGCCGACGGGGAGACCATCGGGGCCGAGGCCCTCTGGTTCGAGGAGGGTGAGATGCCCCAGCCCGCTGCAGCTCCTGACGCGAGTATGTCCCGTGATTTCAAGGGCGCGCCCCTGCGTGAGGTGGAGCGCATGGTGATCTTCGACACCCTGGAGCAGACCGGCGGCAATCGGACCCACGCGGCTCGGATCCTGGGGATCAGCGTGCGGACCTTAAGGAACAAATTGAACGAATACCGTGCCGACGGTTCCGAAATTCCGTAAAGGCACGGATGTTGCATTGAATTCTCTCCCAGGAACGTAAAGGGCGCTCACGCGCCAGTGGACAACCCATCACCACAAAAGAGGCCGGACCATCATGTCACGCGACTTACCCATCGACAGCACCTACGCCATGCTCGGCAAGGCCATGGATGTCTCCGCACGGCGCCATAACCTCATCACGGGCAACATTGCCAACATGGACACGGTGGGGTACAAGGCCAAGGACCTGGACTTCCAGAAAACCCTGGAGATGGAGTTGACCCGGGGGGGCGGCCCCCTGGACCGGACCCACGAGAAACACCTCCAGGGTCGCCCCGCAGGGGCCTTTGACGCCGAGATGGAGGAAGACGCGCCCGTGGATCTGGACCGGGAGATGTCCCGGCTGGTGGAGAACAACATCCGGTACCGCTCCACCGTGGAGATGATGATGCGCAAGGTGGCCACCCTTCGGGATGCCATCGGCGAAGGCGTGAAATAACACTTGAGGGGGAATGACCATGGATCTTCTGGGAGCCATTAAAGTCAGCAGTTCGGCCCTTACGGCCCACCGCACCAAGATGAACGTGGTGGCGGAAAACATCGCCAACTCCGAGACCACCCGCACCGCCGAGGGCGGGCCCTACCGTCGCAAGATGGTGGTCTTTGAAAAAGAGGAGCCCCAAAGCTTCGATGACGTCTTCGCCCGGGAAATGGCCCGGGGTGACGCCGTGAAGGTGACGGAGATCGTCAGCTCCCCCGAGGACTACCGCCTGGAGTACAACCCCGAGCACCCGGACGCCGACCCGGAGACGGGGTACGTGAAGATGCCCAACGTGGATGTCCTCTCCGAGGTGGCGGACATGATGGTGGCCAGGCGTTCCTACGACGCCAGCGCCACGGCCGTGGAAAACTCCAAAAACATGATCATGAAGGCCCTTGAGATCGGGCGCTGATAGGAGACAGGTGATACCATGAAGATTACCCAGCTCACACAAGGCGTCTCCACCCCGCAGCCTGCGGCTGAAAACCGGGTGGGAAACGGCCCCTCCTTTGAAGAGCGCTTCAAGGGCGCCCTGGCCGAGGTCAATACCAAGCAGCAGGACGCCGACAGCGCCGCCCAGCAGGTGGTCTCCGGCAAGAAAGGCATCCACGAAGGGATGCTGGCCCTCCAGGAAGCGGACATTGCCATGAAGGCCCTGCTCCAGGTGCGCAACAAGGTGATCTCCGCCTACAACGATGTGATGAAAATGCAGGTGTAGTTCCTGCCCGTTGTCTTATTCCCCCTCCCGTGACGCATCTTCCGATGGACCGAGGAGCTCGATTTACGCTGTCTGCCATGAGGTAACCTGCAGGTGTTTCAGTTTTTTCAACAGATCCGTGACGTTCTCGAACATGCCCCTCCTGGAACATCGGCGGTGGGCGCCCTCCTTTTTGTGGTCATCAGCCTCTTTGCCGGGATTATTCTCTGGAGCAATATGGTGGAGTACCGCTCCCTGTACCGCGGCCTCTCTCCGGAAGACGCCTCCCAGGTGGTGACCCGCCTCAAGGAACTCAAGATCCCCTACAAGCTCGAATCCGGTGGCTCCGGTATCTCCGTGCCCGCGGACAAACTCTACGACCTGCGCCTCTCCATGGCCGCCGAGGGCCTGCCCAAGGGCTCCGGCGTGGGTTTTGAGATCTTCAACAAGACCGAGTTCGGCACCACCGAGTTTGTCCAGAAGCTGAACTTTCAGCGGGCCCTCCAGGGGGAGCTGGCCCGGACTATCCGGGAGATCGAGGAGGTGCGGGATGCACGCGTCCTCATCGTTATGCCCAAGGATTCTGTTTTTGTGGAAGAGTCCAAGCCCCCGTCGGCCTCCGTGCTTCTCAAGTTGCGCAAGACCCTGCCCCAGAGCCAGGTGGAGGCCATCGTGCACCTGGTTGCAAGTTCCGTTGAAGACCTCACCCCGGATCGGGTCACCGTGGTGGATTCCCGGGGCAAGATCCTCTCCAGCGGTACCCCCGAGGATGCAGACAAGCAGCTCCTCAACTCGCAGCTCTCCTACAAGCTCGCCTACGAGCGGAACGTGACCCAGCGCATCCAGAGTATGCTGGAGCGCATCGTGGGCCAGGGCAAGTGCATCGTGCGCGTTACCGTGGACATGGATTTTTCCCGGGTGGACGTGAGCGAAGAGCTCTTTGATCCGGATGGGCAGGTGGTGCGCAGCCGTCAGAACGTCGCTGAAAAGAGCGACAAGAGCAATGTCGGGCCGGACAAGATCTCCAGCGTTAACCCCCTGGCCGACCTGGATCCCAACCGAAAAACCGAGAGCAAGCAGCGCAACGACGACACGGTCAACTATGAAATCAGCCGCACCACCCGCCGCACCACCCGCCCCCTGGGCGAGGTGATGCGCATCTCCGTGGCCGCGGTTTTAGACGGTACCTACACCACGGAGATCGCCGAAGACGGCACCCGGAGCCGCAAGTACGTTCCCAGGAGCGCCGAAGAGATGAAGCTCTTTACCACCATCGTGCGCCAGGCCATGGGCTACAGCGCGGACCGGGAAGACCAGGTCTCGGTGGAGTCCATGCCTTTTACCATGGACGACGACTGGGAGCTGGAACAGCCCCCTGCCACCGGTGTGGACAAGCTGGTGGACGATTACGGCAAGCTGGGGCTCAACCTCCTGGCCATCCTCCTGGTCTTCCTCTTTGTGGTGCGGCCCCTGATCCGCACCCTGCGTGAGGTGAACCAGAAGGAGGAGGACGACATCTTCGATGAGGATGACGACGGCGTCACCGTCTCCATCGGTGGGGATGCCCAGGCAGAGGGGGTACTCCGGGATGGTACGCCCCAGGAGCGCGCCATGCGCCTGGTGCGTGAAGACGTGGATAAAGCGGCCAACATTATCAAAGGCTGGCTGGGGGAGGAGTAGGGACAATGCCTGCAGAAAACGCACAAAAAGGGGACAAGGCCATGACAGGCCCCATGAAGGCGGCCATTTTTCTTCTCTCGCTGGGGGAAGGCCGGGCCGCCGAGGTCTTCAAGAAATTAAACGACGCCGAGATCCGGCTGGTGGCCACCACCATGACCCAGATCCGGGAGATCCTGCCCGAAGACCTGGCTGCCGTGGCCAACGAGTTTATTGAGCTCTTCGAAGGGGACACCAAGCTGATGGTGGAGTCCGGGGACTTCCTCCGAAACGTCATCAAAAACACCCTGCCTGCGGACCGGGCCGAAGAGATCCTCAAAGAGATCGAGGCCCTGCAGCGGGACAAACCCTTTGGCTGGAGCCGGGACGTCAACGTGGCTTCCCTTTCCACGGCCCTGCTCCTGGAGCATCCCCAGACCATCGCCATGATCATGGCCCATCTGCCCCCGGACATTGCCGCAGATGTGCTGATCTCCTTTCCCGAGGATATGAAAGGGGACGTTGCCTTAAGGGTGGCCCGTATCGGGCAGATCCCCGAGGAGATCGTCCGGGACGTGGACGGCGCCCTCAAAGACGAGCTCAAGAACATGGTCAGCTCCGGCGGCAAAGTGGGCGGACTCCAGGTGCTGGTGGACATCATCGGCGGCGTGGACAAGGCCACCGAGGACACCGTCATGGAGATGATCGAGGAAGAGGATATGGAGATGGCCATGAACGTCCGGGACATGATGTTTGTCTTCGAAGACCTCGTGGGCGTGGACGATCGCGGCATGCGCGAGGTGCTCAAGCGGGTGGAGGGAGCTCAGCTCACCATTGCCCTGAAGACCGCCAGCGAAGACATGAAGAACAAGATCCTCGGCAACCTCTCTTCACGGGCCGCCGAGATGATCCTGGAGGATCTGGAGGTCATGGGGCCGGTGAAACTCTCCGAGGTGGAGGGGGCCCAGCAGGCTGTGGTCCAGGCGGCCAAGGACCTGGAGGCCGAGGGCACCATTACCCTGGCCGGAAAAGGCAAAGACGATATCCTGGTGTAACCCAGAAGGTGTCCGCAGCCGCGTTGGCGCAGGAACGGACACGCACCAGGCAGTGTGAGTTTGAATGGTTTGCCCGGGGTACCGGGCTGGTTGGGAGACGGTATGACGGAAAACGGGTTTCGCCCCCTGGTGGGGGTCTCCTCCGGAGCGTTTGAAACATCAACGGTACCCAGTGGGGAGAGTGGCGGAGGGGTGCAGAATTTCCACCGCCTGGAGTTCAAACAGGAAGAGCCCAACCCCGAAGGGGACGAGCCGGTGGAGACCGGAGAGGCCCCCTTTGCCCCCGAAGCGCCGGAGCCTCCCCCGGCCCAGGCCGCACCGACGCCCCCGCCTGCCCCTGAACCGCCCCCTGAGCCCGACACCGCCGATGTGGAAGCCGGCGATGAAGAGGCAGCCCCTGCTGCCGCCCCCGCCGAGGACTCCGGTCTTTTTGAGGTGGAGCGCCAGGCCTTTGAGATGGGCTTTGAGAAGGGCGAGCGCGAAGGCTTCAGCAAAGGCGAAGAGCGGGCCATGGAGATGCTGGTGCGCCTTGAAAACCTGATCCTGGGCTTTGAAGGTGCGTGGCGCAAGAGTTGTGAAAACCGGGAGGAGGAGATCGTCCGCCTGGCCCTGGTGGTGGCGGAAAAAGTGGCCCTGGCCAAGGCAGACCGGGACGATGAAATAGAGGAGAAGATCCGCTCCCTGGTGGAAGCCCTGGCAGCCCTGGAGAATCCCGGGACCTGTACCGTGCGCGTGAATCCCGATGACTTTGATTCGGTGGAACGCCTGAGGGGCGATCTTTTCCAGCGTGTGGCAAACCTCCAGGAGATCACCATTCTCCCGGACGGGGTGGTGGACGAAGGCGAGGTGCGCCTGGAGAGCGATAACGGGTGGCTGGAAACCCACGCCAGAAAACGCCTGGATGAGGTCCTCTCCCGCGTGGGCGAAGCCGCGGGCATCTCCATGGGCGACCCCGGGGAGGTGCCGGGTGGCGTATGACCACGGGGTCTGGAAGATCATGGAAGAGGCGGCCCGCCAGACGCGTCTCTTTTCGTCGGAAGGCCGTGTAGAACAGGTCCTGGGGCTTGTGGTGGAAGGCCGGGGCCTCAAGGCGGGCATCGGCAGCCTGGTTACCATCCTCACCGCGTCGGGCAGAGCCCTGGCAGGGGAGGTGGTGGGGTTCCGGGAAGGCCGCGTGGTGATCATGCCCTACGGCGATATCGCCGGGGTGTGCGAGGGCGACCGCATCCGCCTGTCTGAATCCGAGCCCGCCGCCAGCGTGGGAGACGGCTTTCTGGGCCGGGTGGTGGATGGCCTGGGCCATCCCATTGACGGCAAGGGGCCTTTGGGGCCCTGTGTGGATTACCCTCTCTACGGCAAACCCATCAACCCCATGGAACGGCGGCCCGTGGAGGAGTTCCTGGACGTGGGGATCTCCGCCATCAACCTCATGACCCCGGTGGGACGGGGCCAGCGTGTGGCCATCATGGCCGGTTCCGGGGTGGGCAAGAGCGTTCTCATGGGCATGATGACACGCTACACCGAAGCCGAGGTGGTCATCATCGGCCTCATCGGCGAGCGCGGCCGGGAGGTCAAAGATTTTGTGGACAAGACCCTGGGCGAAGAGGGGCTGAAGCGGGCCGTGGTGGTGGCGGCAACCTCGGACAGCCCCCCGCTGGTGCGTATGCGCGGTGCCTACCAGGCCACAGCCCTGGCAGAGTACTTCCGGGACCAGGGCAAGGACGTGCTCCTGATCATCGACTCCATCACCCGTTTTGCCATGTCCTCACGGGACGTGGGGCTCTCCGCAGGCGAGGCCCCCACCAACCGCGGTTACACCTCCTCATTTTTCGTGAAGATCCCCATCCTGCTGGAGCGGGCCGGGGCCGTGGAGGGCAAGGGCTCCATCACCGGGTTCTACACCACCCTGGTGGAAGGGGACGACATGAACGACCCCGTGGGGGACACCGTGCGCTCCATCGTGGACGGCCACATCGTCCTCTCCAGGGACCTGGCCAACCGGGGCCATTACCCCGCCATCGAAGTACTGGGCAGCGTGAGTCGTGTGGCAAGTGACGTGGTGGGACCCGACCACCTGGCCCTGCGAAGCAGGCTCCAGGGATTGATGTCCACCTACCGTCAGTCCGAAGACATGATCGCCATCGGGGCCTACAACCAGGGCAGCAACGCCCAGATCGACGAGGCCATTGCCTTAAAGCCCAAGATCGACGACCTGCTTCGCCAGAACGTGGAGATGAAGTGCAGCTACGGCGTCTCCCTCAACCGGTTGAAGGCCCTTTTTATGGCGATGAGGGTAACCGTTTATCTCCCGGCAGGGCCGCCGGAGGCACTCTATGCACTCATTCAAATTAGAGTCGGTGCTCTCCCTGCGCGAGCACAAGGAGCGCCTTGTGATGCAGGAGGTGGGGGCCCTCACCCAGGAGCTGGCCCGGGTCAAGGGGGAGATGACGGCCCTTGAGGAGGAGCGGGCCGAGGTGGAACAGAACCTGGCCCGGCGCATGGGCCACGGCATGAGCGGCGCCGAGCTTCAGGGGGTTCAGGCCTACATCAAGGGCATCGCCGTTCGGTGGCAGGAAGAGCTGGTCCTGTCCGAGAAGGTTCAGCGGTACCTGGACGCCAAGCGCAGTGAGCTGGCCAAGTGCGCGGTGGAGCGAAAGGCCATGGAAACCCTGAAGGAGAGACAGCGTGACGCGTTTTTCCGCGAGCAGGACGAAGAGCAGCGCAAATTGGACGAAGAGACGGTACTGGTGCACCGGGCAGCCACGGCCCGGGGCCGGGAGTGAGGACGTGATGAAGGCAATGAGAGTTGTGATGATGGGGATGCTGATTTTCTGGAGCCTGTGGGCTCCTGTGCTGGCAGCTGATCCACAGGACGGGGAAGCGCCCGAGGGCCAGGAAGCTGTCGCCCCTGTGGTGGAGACCCCGGAAATCCTCTTCCGGGGCCTGGAGGCCAAGCGCATTGCCCTGGAAGCCAGGGCAGAGGCCATTCGCCTGGAGGAGAAAAAGCTCAAAGAGCTTAAAACAGAGCTGGACGCCACCCGTGAAACCCTGGAGACCCTCCGCCGTCAGATCGAAACCAGTCTGAGCCGCCTGGAAGCCAAGGAGAAGGCGGTGAACGAAGCACAGCGCCTGGAGGAGGAGAAAAAGATCAAGCAGCTGGTCAAGCTCTACTCCAGCATGAAGCCGAAACAGGCCGCAGCCATCGTGGACAGCATGGACATCGTCATTGCCGAGCGCCTCTTCATGAACCTCAAAGGGGACGTGGCAGGAAAGATCCTCGCCTATGTGGCAAAGGACAAGGCAGCGCGCATCAGCGAACGTCTCGCCGAAACGTTAGCCGACCTGCCGGAGGTGAAGTAGAACACCCCCGGTGAACTTCAGACAAACCAAACGCAAAAAGGCCGTGATTCCATGGGAATCACGGCCTTTTTGCGTTTGTGAGTGTTGCGCCTCCGGCGGCCCTGCCGAAGGGCAACGCGCAATGGCAATCAGCTTTCGAGGTGGCTCACCTCGCCGCCGGAGGCCTGCTTTTCTTGCTCAACGTCATCTGTTCAGTGCGTATAGGTCTTGTCGATGGTTGAGATGTAGAGGATGTCGTTCTCTTTTTTGACGAGGCATGCGATTCGAGGTCGTGTTCCTCAGCATCGTCAGGCCGGATGACGGCGTTTTCGTCCGTCAGGAGGTTTTTGAGCCTCCCGGAATCCGGGAACTGGAGAAGGACCTTTTCCCCCGGGGCGTTTTCCACGTCCCCGCAGGGGATCACTTCGCCGGAGTCGGCCATGAGGCGCCCCAGCTCCTCTTCGCTGGCGTTGGCATAGATCTTGGCCATGAGGTAGTCCACGGCCCCCAGGCCGTAGAGGGGCAGCTCGCACAGGGCAATGATGAAGCCCCTGGGGCGTTTTCGGGAGATCTGGATCTCCTCCACGGTCTCCTTGCAGTAGGGCTGGCGGGTGAGGGTGTAGATTCCTTCGTCTTCTTCGAGCATGTAGACGGCGTTGATGCGCTGGCCCACCCCTTTGTCTCCGGTGCGGGTCTCCTCCACGCGCGGGGCCGACATGGTCAGGGCCGAGGCGCACCCCATGGCGAGAAGGAGACTTGAAAGCCAGATGAGGCTGATGGTTCTTTTCAGGTACATGGTGTTCTCCCGTTACGCTGGTGGCGGTTGGCTTCAAAACGGATCACTGGATAAGGGGGGTGAGCCCCCGGCGCGTCATGTTTGCCCTGGCCTTTTCCGACAGGGTGTAATTGAGCACTTCCCGGACCACCCCGGACGGCTGGCCCCGGGTCACCAGGGAGAAGGTCTGCGTATAGGGATAATCTTCGGAACCGGGCTCAAGGCCGTCGATGGTGAAGATTTTGACGTTGTCGTATTTGGCCACCACGCTGCGTGTGGCAAAGGAGAGGGCCCCGGGAATGTGGCTCACTGCCTCAACGGCCGACGAGGAGTGGGCCGCCTGGTAATCGAATTTCATCTGGGAGGCGCCCATGGCCTGACGCACAAAGTTGACATAGGCCCCGGTCTCCTTGACCGGGGTGATGATGCGCACGGGCAGGTCCGGTCCCCCCACCTCTTTCCAGTTGGGGATGTTGCCGCTGAAAAGGCGCCTTACCTCGGTGAGGGAGAGGTCCCCCACCGGAATCTCCGTACAGGCAATGACCACCATGGGGTCCTTGCAGATGGGGATGGCCACAAGGCCCTGCTTTCGATCCTCCGGAGATAGGGGCAGGGCCGAGGCGGCCAGTTCACAGAAGCCGTTTTTCAGTCGGTTGATGGACACCTGGGAGGAGAAGATATGGAGGGTGACATTGAGGCCGGTGGTGTGTTTGAAATCGTTGAGGACGGTTTTGCCGAAGGCCTCGGCAATCTGGGAGGAGCAGCTGGCGTTGACCATGCCCTGGGCGGACACCGAGGCAGGCAGAAGGCACGACAGGACGATGAGTAAAACGAAAAGAGCGTTATTCCTGGGTGACATGGCATCTCTCCGAGTGGAAGGTTGACGATCTGTATATCGAAACATAAAGAGCTGTTCGGTTCCTGGTAATGCCGAAAACCACGATACGAATATGCTGCCCCGAGGTAAAGTGAAATATTTCAGGCCGGGCAGCCATGGGAGGGAATATGAGGTGTGTATCTTAAAATGAACGACGATCGCAACATAAAAATAGTGTTCGATAATTTTGTTGACAGGAAAAATGGGATGCCCGTATACTTTTTTTATAATGATATACGCTGTTTGATAATGTCGAACAACTGAGGGCCAACGGCTCACGTCCGGCCCCTGTTCCGTGGAACCGGAGAACTGGTTTCGATTCACCCGTTTGTGCGATGCAAGGGAGACTGCCATGGAGATTCGCGGAGGGATGGAGCTGGTGCGTGATGTCCTGGACAAGGGGCTGTGTGTGGATTGCGGTGGCTGCGTGGGGCTCTGTCCCTATTTTCGGAGCCATAAGGGGCGCGTGGCCATGCTTTTCGACTGCAACCTCGAGAAGGGGAGGTGCCATGCCCACTGCCCCAGGGCGGAAGTGGACCTGGACGCCGTAAGCAAAAAGCTTCCCGGGGGCCATTACACCGGTGAGCCCGCAGGCCGCTTTCTTCGCATGGTCAAGGCCCGTGCCGGAAAGAAGATGGCGGGCAGGGCGCCGTACCAGAACAAGGAGAGTGCATCTCCCTTCTGGCCCTGGCCCTTGATACCGGTCTCATCGATGCCGCCGCCCTTACCGATCGCAAGGGGCTGATGCCCCGGCCCCGCGTGGTCACCGACGTGGCCGGGGTCCTGGCCTGTGCCTCCTCCAAGTACATGGCATCCCCCACGGTGGCGGCGGTTCACGAGGCTGTTGCCGAAGGGTTTCGGCGCATCGCCGTGGTGGGGACCCCCTGCCAGGTCACCTCGGTGGGGCAGATGCGGTGCGACCCCCTGGATCGCTCTGAAATCGATCCAGTGGCCCTGACCATCGGCCTTTTCTGTACCTGGGCGCTGGACGCTCGCCTCTTTTCCGACCTGATTCCCGGCGGGGTCGCCCCTGAGTCCGTTACCGGCATGGACGTACCCCCACCCCCTGCCTCGGTGTTTTCCCTTCACACCTCGAACGGTACCATTCTAAATCTTCCTTTAGAAAAACTGCAGACTTCGTAAAGCCATCCCGGACGGCTGCCGGGTCTGCCCGGACATGACCGCAGAGTTTACCGATCTCTCCGTGGGAGCCATGGAAGGGGATACCTCCTGGAACCTTCTTATCTGCCGGACCGAGGTGGGGGATGCCCTGGTTGAAATGGCTGTCAGCAGGGGCTACCTCGACACCAACCCAGTGGACCCGGCTCAGGCAGACCGCCTCATGGAGGCCGCAGCTGTCAAAAAGGCCCGGGCCATGGAAAAGGCCCGTGACGAAGGAGGGCTCAACAGTGAGGAGGGGGCGTCGATGTTTCGCCTTGCCCCTGCAGTCGTGGACAAGATCATGGGCCGGGGGGCACCGACCCCAGGCGCCAGGGAGGAGCGATGAGCCATCTGCATGAAGAGAGGCCGGGAATTCGCCGGCTCTGCATGGGAAACGAAGCCATTGTCCGTGGGGCCCTGGAGGCAGGGGTGGCTGTTGCCGCAGGGTACCCGGGAACCCCGTCGTCGGAGATCATCGAGACCCTTTCCGAGTCGGCTGAATCCCAGGGGCTCTATGTGGAGTGGTCGGTGAACGAAAAGGTGGCCCTGGAGGTGGCGTCTGCCGCCTCCTTTGCCGGACTGCGGGCCCTGGCTGTGATGAAGCAGCCGGGCCTCAACATACAGGGCCTCAGACTACCTGCTCCGCTGGGCTCCGGTACCCGGGGGGGCATGGTGCTGGTCTCCGCCGACGATCCCGGGGCGCTTTCCAGCGTCAACGAGGGGGAGACCCGGCCCTACGCCAAGCTCATGGAGGTGCCCCTGCTGGAGCCGGGGGATGTCCAGGAGGCAAGGGAGATGACGGCCTGGGCCTTTGAGCTCTCCGAGAGTATCCGCAACGTGGTGCTCCTGCGGACCGTGACCCGGCTCTCCCATGCCAGCGGTACCGTGGTGATGGGCGATATGCAGGAAACAGAGAAGAGGGCGCGATTTACCCACGACGGGTTTATCATCGACCCCATGGAAGGGGTGGTGATGAGCCCACCCGTGGAGTGGAAACACGGCCAGCAGCAGGAGAAACTCGAAAAGGCCCGGGCCCTTTTTGAAACCTCCCCCTTCAACACCTACGAAGGCCCGGACAACCCGGAGCTGCTCATCATCACCAGTTCGGTCTGTGGTCTCTACAGCAGGGAGGCCGTGAGCCTTCTGAAGGCCGAAGAGAGGGTGGGGATTTTAAAGCTCGGCACCACCTGGCCCCTGCCCGAGGCCCTGGTGAAAAAACACCTGGCCTCTGCTGAAAAGGTTCTGGTGGTGGAAGAGGTGCTTCCGTTCCTGGAAGGGGAGATCAAGATCCTGGCCGCCGAGTCCGCAGGGGAGATCGGCGTCAAACAATTCTTTGGTAAAAAAGAGGGGAACCTCGCCTCCACCGGGGAGATGAACCCGGACCGCGTGGTGGGGGCCCTGTCTACCATCCTGGAGATCCCCTATGAAGGCCTGGAAGCAGCCTACGCCCAGCGGGCCACCGAGGTGTCCTTCATGGGTTCCCCCAACCGGGAGGCAACCTTTTGCCCGGGCTGTCCCCACCGCGCCTCCTTCTGGTCCATCAATACGGCCCTGTCCATGGACAACCGCAACGGCTTTGTCTGCGGAGACATCGGGTGCTACTCCATGGCCGTACTCCCGGCCGGGTTCTCGACCCTCAAGACCCTCCACGCCATGGGCTCCGGCACCGGGGTGGCAAGCGGGTTCGGCAAGCTCTCTCACTTTGGTATGGACCAGCCCGTGCTCTCGGTCTGCGGGGACAGCACCTTTTTTCACTCCATTCTCCCTCCCCTTGCCAACGCCATCCACCACCGGGCCAACCTCACCCTCGTGGTCCTGGACAACAGCGGCACGGCCATGACAGGCTTCCAGCCCCATCCAGGCCTTGGCGTCGATGCCATGGGAAGCCCCGCCCTCTCCATTGATATCCCCGCAGTGTGCAAAGCCATGGGAGCACGCGTCAGCGTGGCCGATCCCTTTGAGGTGGCCACCACCCGGGAGACCCTCTTTGACCTCATGGACCAAGAGGGCGTGGGCGTTCTGGTCCTCAAGCAGGCCTGCGCCCTGAGCCCTGAAAAAAAACGCACCAAAGCCTGGGAGATGAGCGTGGACGAGTCCGCCTGCCTGGGAGAAACCTGCGGATGCAACCGCCTCTGCACACGGGTCTTTGCCTGCCCCGGTCTTGTCTGGGACAAAGAAAAAGGCACCGCCCGCATCGATGAGGTGGTCTGCACCGGCTGCGGCGTCTGCGCGGACATATGCCCTGTGGGCGCCATCCGGAGGGATGTGGCAGAAAGCGTGTGAAAAAGCGTGCCTCCGGCGGCGAGGTGTGCCACCTCGAAAGCTGATTGCCTCTGCGCTTTGCCCTTCGTTCCTCAGGCCAAAGCGCAGAGGCGTTCGCCGCGGGCTGCGCCCGCCTTCAAAACCGGAGATTTTACGGGTATTCTTATACGGCTTGGAAGGGTGTGGATATAGTTTCATTCCATCATTCCAAGGCGGAGTTTTGGAATGTTAAGGATCCCTGATCCAGGGTGTTGCCCTTTGCCTTCGGTACTCAGCACGGGCGAAGCCCGTCAGGGAATGTGATGGGCCTGAGGAATGAAGGCGAAAGAGCATTCCCGAACCTGGGGTCCAGGGGTGACGAAGCCACTTAGGCTAAAAATCCCCTGGCCGCCGGAGGCAGGCTTTTTTTGAACCTGTATTGCGGACAGAGGAGAGCATATGGATGGCAGAGGACTTCCCCATGATCCGTACAATTTGATTGTTGCGGGGGTGGGCGGGCAGGGAAACGTGATGACGTCGCGGACCATCGGCTCCATGCTGGCGGCCCAGGGTTTTTTTGTTACCATCGGGGAGACCTTCGGGGCGTCCCAGCGTGGGGGCTCGGTGATGAGCCACATTCGCATTTCCGCCCGGTGCAGCTGGTCGCCGCAGATTCCGTTGGGCAAGGCGCACATGGTGGTCTCCATGGAACCCTCCGAGGCGATTCGGGTGCTAAAGGATTTTGGGAACCGTCAGGTGAAGGTGATCACCAACACGCGTCCTTTTTTGCCGGTGGGGGTGATCTCCGGGCAGCTCAGTTACCCCTCGGATGAGGAGATCAGGGGCTGGATCCTGGAGATGACAGAGGGGGCCTGGTTCCTTAATGCCACGGAAGAAGCCGTCAAGATCGGAGCGCCGGTGCTGGGCAACGTCATCATGGCAGGTGCCCTGGCGGGAACCGGTGAACTTCCCCTGGCACGGGAGCTGTTTGAAGGGGCTGCGGAAAAGCGGTTTGACGGGGAGACGCTGACTCAGAATCTCACAGCATTTGATGTGGGGGTCGCGGCCGTTTCCGGCTGAGCGTCCCCCCCACCAAGCTGTGAACGATAGGAGAATATGATGAAGAAACTCCCTGTGTGGGAGTACTCTTACTTAATACACAGTCCGTGCCAAGATGGAAAAATAATTTATGGAACCCTGAATAACGGGGCTTCTGGCCTTTTTGGGGGCCCGAAGGGCAGGGATGGGAAAAGGGAAAAAAAGATCCGGGTGACTCCATTGGAGTCACCCGATGCCGCCGGGTGGATAAAAAAGTCTCACCAAGCGGTTTTTTTATGCGCATAAAATGATTGTTCGGCTTAGCAACGCCTCAGGAGTGAGGCGCTCCAGGGCACAAGGGTGTTCGGGGGGGTGTTAACAGGCCGATGGGCCAAACGATGATCAAAGCGCATTCGCAATCTGCTTTCAAGGGCACGCCTTGTCGCCGGAGGCTTGTTTTTTGAATCCTGAAGGGGTCTATTCAGACAGGGCAATAGGGCGCCCCACCTGCACTTCGGCATAGCCCTTGCCAAAGGCCTTTCGGAATTGGTCCAGGCTCCAGTCGCAGCTGTCGTGGGGGGAGAGGCCCACGGTGGTGGCACCTGCTTTTTTGATGGTTTCGATGCCGCTTCGGACGTCGGCTTCGGTGAGGCCGTTCCACGGCATTCTGTCGGAACCCACGTATTTCTGGATGTTCACTGGGCCTACCTTGATGCGTCCTCCGCGGATGGGGTAGTGGAGCCCGCCGATGACAGCAAAAACAGGGTGGGGAAAAAGGGCTTCACAGCGTTCGATGAGACCTTCAATGGTGGGGTGGCCGCAGCCGATAATAAGGGCCATGCCCTTGCCCTTAACGTGGACGGCCAGGGCCTGTTCCAGGGTATAGCCCATGAAAAACAGGGACCGGCCCATGGGGCCCAGGGACCAGACCCCCGGCGCGATCTCCCGGGGTTCGGTGACGGTGACGGGACGGCACCCCTCGGGCAGGTGACCGGTGAGGGGCTCCGGGGTGTAGACAGGGAGGTCGGCCATGGAAAAGGGCCCTTGGGAAAAAGAGAACCGTTTCTCCTTCTCTTCGGGGATGCCCCCCACGTGGTCCCGGTGGAGGTGGCTGAGGACCAGGGCGTCGAGGGTGTTTAAATCCACGCCGAGGGCTTCGGCATTGGCCAGCAGAGGAGAGGGGTGCTCCCCCTTTTCATTGGCGCCCACGTCCAGGAGGATCTTCGTGTCGCCAGCCGTGACGAGGTAGGAGACCCCGGCTTCGGTGGATAGGCCGGGCTCGGCTGCGTGGTAGTCCACCAGGGGCAGCACGGTGAGGGAGGAGACCCCATTGGAAGCGTCGAGCTTTGGTGCCCGATACGCGGCATTCTCCATCTGCTGCCGCTTGATGCCGCGGGCGAGCTTGATCTTGAGCAGGGCTAGGGGGGTAAGGAGGATCAGGGCGAGGATGATCATAACCGTGAGCATGAAGGTGAGCATGGGCGCCTCCGGGGCTGGTGTGGGGTTTAACAATGACGCGTAAGGTATACGTCCGTGGTAAAGCAGTTTGTTTTGTGATTATTCAGCTTCAAAAAACAGCCTCCGGCGACGAGGTGGAGCCACTTCGAAAGCTGATTGCGCGTGCGCATTTTCCTTCGTTCCTCAGAAAAATGCGCACGCGCCTTCGGCCCGGGCCTCGCCCGATACGTAAGCTGGTGGATTGTACAAACTATCCCACAAACCTTGGAGGACCAGGATGCGTTATCGTAACCCGTTGATAATCAGTTTTAACCGGACTACTTCCAAGGTATTGGGAGATTTAAAAACCTGTTTGTCAAACTTTATAAAAGTTTGGCCCCCGGCAGGGCCGCCGGAGGCTTTTTGGCGCTGAATCGTTACCTCGTATTATTATATTTCTACGACCCGGTCTCTTTCGATCCCTTTGCGGCCCTCTTTGACGGTGGCCGCGGCGATGGCTGGGTCGTGTTCGAAAAAGAGGGTCCAGTTGCCGGCAACGGCCTGTTTAAGGACGTTCTCCTTTTCGGACATGATGAGCAGGGGCTGGTTGTCGTAGCCCATGTGCCAGGGGACCGGGATGTGGGCCGAGGTGGGGATCAGGTCGCCGCAGTAGAGCAGGGCGCCCTTCTCGTCGTGGATGAGGGGGAGCTGCTGGCCGCAGGTGTGGCCGTCGGAGAAGAGCAGGTCGATACCGTCGATGGGCAGGGTGTTGCCGTCCAGTACCGTGAGTTGCCCGCTTTCTTCCATGGGTGCCCAGTTCTCGGCAAAAAAGCTGGCCCGATCCCTCAATGTGGGGTGCTTGGCCCAGTTGAGCTGGCGTTTCTGGGTGTAGTAGGTGGCGTTGGGAAAGGTAGGGACAGCCTTGCCGTCCTTGAGAAAGGTGGTGCCCCCTGCGTGGTCGAAGTGAAGGTGGGTGAGGATGACGTCGGTGATCTCCGCCGTGGAGAGGCCGAAGTCGCTCAGCGCTTGGTCCGGGCTGCGGGTGGACGTGACCCCGTAGATGGCAAGCTCTTTGTCACTGAACTTCGTGCCGCAGCCGGTGTCCACCAGAATGTTGCGGCCGTTGCCGCGAAGGAGCAGGGACCGCGCCTTAAGCGGGATGCGGTTTTTGTCGTCCGAGGCGATCTTTTTTTCCCAGAGGGGCTTGGGCACCACCCCGAACATGGCGCCTCCGTCCAGAAGAAAATCGCACATTTCTACCCCATGACACCTGTAACCACCGAACTCCATCGTTTGTCTCCCCGGTAAAAAAGAGTTGCTCCACATCACCTTCCGGTCCGTCCTGAAAAACCGTATCCTACTTGATTTAGCCTGTAAATAGCTGAATATGAGCCATGGATAATGTTACCTCAGGGGGGGCTGAATGAGGAGCGTCGGCCGGCTGTGGAGGCAGAGTGTTGGATGGGTCTGAGGGGAATGGGGCGGGGTATGTGGCCATGGGGGACGTCAGGAAGGAAAAAATCCCGTAACTGTTCAGCTCCAAAAAACAGCCTCCGGCGGCAAGGTGTGCCACCTTGAAAGCTGACAGCAGATGTCATTTGCCCCTCGTTCCTCGGGTCAAATCACATCTGCATTTAAAACGGCAGTAACTATTCAGCTTGCCTCCGGCGGGTCGCTTTTTTGAAAAAAAGCTCCGCAAAAAACTTTTGTAATGCAAAAAGTGGAAATTATTTCGGCGGAGCCTGGAAAGACTTGCTTAACACCTGTTTGTCGAACCCGACTCATAAAATCGGGCAAAAGTTTGGCCCCCGGCAGGGCCGCCGGAGGCATTTCGGTTTTTATGCAGCCTTGCGCAGTTGGTCGATACGTCGGTCTTTTGCTTCCCAGACGCCGTTGATCCAGGTCTGGAAGTGGGCGCGGAAGTCGGGATCGTTCTCGTAGGAGCCGATGATGTCGTCGGTGACCTCCATGAGCTCCACGTGGACCTTGACGGCGTCGATCTTACCGCAGAGGTATTCCCAGAAGCTCTTGGTCCCGTTGGGGTAGACGATGGTGACGTTGACGATGCCGGTCATAAGCTCGCCCATGGAGCCCAGGACAAAGGCGACGCCCCCGGCTTTGGGTTTGAGCAGGTGGGTGAAGGGGGAGCTTTGCCGGGTGTGTTTGCCCGGGGTGAAGCGGGTGCCCTCCACGAAGTTGACGATGGAGACGGGGATGGTTTTGTACTTTTCGCAGGCCTTTCGGGTGACCTCGATGTCTTTTCCCTTGAGGTGGGGGTGTTTTTTGAGCTGCTCTTTGGAGTAGCGCTTCATAAAGGGAAAATCCATGGCCCACCAGGCGAGGCCCATGATGGGGACCCAGATGAGCTCCTTTTTGAGGAAAAACTTCAGAAAGGGGATTTTGCGGTTGAGGACCCTCTGGAGGATGAGGATGTCCACCCAGCTCTGGTGGTTGCTGATGACAAGGTACCACATGTCCCTTTTGAGGCCTTCGGTTCCGGTGACTTCCAGGTCGATGTTCTGCATGAGCCGCATGTTGAAGGTGTTGACGTCGATCCAGTTTGTGGCCAGCACATCCAGGATCTTCCGGGAGGCTCGTTGCCAGAAGGAGAAGGGGATCACCAGCTTGGTGATGGCAACGGTCACCAAAGGCACAATGGTGACAATGGAGTTGAGGAAATAAAGCAGAAACGCGAGGACCCCCCTGATGGGGCCGGGCAGAATGGATCTCATGGTCGGTGACCTCCGTGGGGTTGTGGGCCTTGGTGACAGGCCGGTTTCGGACACCTCGTTCGCCCATGCGTGACGGGTCCGGTGATGGCGCGGACGGGCCTGTGGTGCAGGCTGACCGGCCGGGGTTCGGCAACAGGTTTATGCAAGCATTGTGCCTGGTGCGTATGTCGGTGGGATGTTTCGGAAATGCAGGGGGTTCACGATGGGGTGACGGCTGGTTTCGGGACGGAAAAGGGAATGGGGTGTGCAAACCAAGCAGGTTGGTTTGCACGATTTGTACAAAGGCGTGTCAGCCGCTGTAGCGCTGGCTCAGGGTTTCGTAGGCCAGGGCGTCGCCTCCGAAGATGTCCAGGGCGCTTCCCACGGTGAAGTCGATGGCCCCGTTGCCCAGGGTGTCGATGGCCTCGATGTCCGACAGGGAGCGGATTCCCCCGGCGTAGGTGACGGGGCGCTTCCCCCATTTCCCAAGGAGTTCCACCAGGGGCTCTTCAATGCCCGAGACCATGCCCTCCACGTCCACGCCGTGGATGAGGAACTCATGGCAGGAGTCTGCCAGGCGGTCCAGCAGGGGGAGGGTGATCACCTCATCGGTCCAGGTCTGCCAGCGGTCGGTGACGATGCGGTAGCCTTCGTCGCTGCGCCGGCAGCTCAGGTCCAGGACGAGTCGCTCTTTGCCCACGGTCCTGACCAGTTTGGCCAGGCGCTCTTCGTCGATGCGGCCGTCGTGGAAAACGTGGGAGGTGACGATGACGGCTGCAGCCCCAGTAGACCAGGAGACAGCGTTGTCGCAGGTGATGCCGCCGCCCACCTGCAATCCACCGGGCCAGGCGGCAAGGGCCCCGCAGGCCGCTTCTTTGTTGCCCGGTCCCAGCTGGATGACGTGGCCGCCGGTGAGGTTGTCCTTGCGGTAGAGCTCGGCAAACCAGGAGGCGGGCCGGGTGGCGGAGAAGTTGGTGGTGGGCGACTCGTCCGAGTCGGTCAACGTGCCGCCCACGATCTGTTTGACGACCCCCTGGTGGAGGTCGATGCACGGTCTGAATTTCATGGTCTCCTGTCCCGTTGGGGTGCGATCAGTCGGCGATGTAGGTGGCGCAGGAGTTTTCAGATTCCCAGGCCGAGACACGGGAGACCTTGACCCCGTCCACGTCGATACGGCGTTCCAGCTCCTTGGCGATGTACATGGCAATGTGCTCGGAGGAGGGGGGCGCGTCCTTGAAGATGTCCGACTCATTCAGGTAGGTGTGATCCAGGGTGCCTATCACCTCTTTCAGCTCTTTTTTGACGATGCCGAAGTCCATGAGGACCCCGCCTTTGTCCAGCTTTTCTCCCTGAACGTACACTTCCACGTGCCAGTTGTGGCCATGGAGGTTCTCACACTGTTCGCCCACCATGGTGAGGCGGTGGGCAGCGGCAAAACGGGTGGTGACTTTCAATTCAAACATGGGCTCTCCTTCGTTTAGTAGCCAGACCCCTTGAGGAGGTTCTTCAGCCTGTTGGTGAACTTTTCCGAATCGAGCTTTTCAAATTCCCGGAGGAGCTTCTCCTGCTTTTTGGAGATTTTCTTGGGGGTGGTGATCTCCACCTGGATGATCTGGTCCCCGGGCCTGCCGCCCCGCAGGGACGGAATGCCTTTGCCGGGGAAGCGGAAGGTCTCGGCGTACTGGGTCCCTGCCGGGATCTTGAGGGACTCTTCGCCTTCCAGGGTGGGGATGGTGATGGTGGCTCCAAGGGCCGCCTGGATAAAGGAGATCTCCACCAGGCAGATGATGTCGTTGCCGTTGCGCTGGAAGTGCTTGTGGGGGCGCACGGAGATGAAGACGTAGAGGTCCCCTGCGGGGCCGCCGTTGGGGCTGGCCTCGCCTTCGCTGGTGAGGCGCAGGCGGGAGTCGGTGTCGACGCCGGCCGGGATCTTCAGGGAGACGGTCTTGCTCACGGCCACCTGGCCGCGGCCGTTGCAGTCGGGGCAGGGGGTTTTGATGGTTTTGCCGCGGCCCTGGCAGGCCGGACAGGTGGAGCGCACCGTGAAAAATCCCTGGCTCTGGGTGTGCTGGCCCGTGCCTTTGCAGAGATGGCAGACCTCGGGTTCGGTGCCGGGCTTGCAGCCGTTGCCTTCACAGGTGGTGCAGGTCTGGCGCTTGTCCAGCTTGATCTCTTTTTCCGTGCCGAAGGCGGCCTCTTCAAAATCGATGGTGAGGTCGTAACGCAGGTCGGCCCCGCGCTGGACCCGGCTCCTGCCGCGTCCGCGTCCCCGGCCTCCGCCGCCCATGCCGAAGAAGTCTTCGAAGATGTCGCCGAAGCTGGAGAAGATGTCGTCAAACCCGCCGGAGCCGGAGAAGCCGTTGCCTTCAAGGCCCTGGTGGCCGTACTGGTCGTAGATCTGGCGTTTTTTGGGGTCGGTGAGGACGTCGTAGGCTTCGGCCGCCTCTTTGAATTTATCCTCGGCTTCCTTGTCCCCGGGGTTTCGGTCGGGGTGGTATTTCAGTGCCAGCTTGCGGTATTTCTTTTTCAGCTCTTCGGCACTTGCCTCGCGATCGACGTCGAGGATTTCGTAGTAGTCTCTTTTCGTCGTCATGTATATTTCCGATACGCTTCCAACAGGTTGTCACGGTTGACCAATTGTGATAATTTCGATGGCTTGGTCCTGCGATACGCCCTTTGCGGGCGCGGGGTCATCCCTTTAGGCTGCCCGGAATATGGGGCTCGGCCGTCGGCGTGGTTCCGCCACCATCAGGTGACGTTCATACAGGGCGCACCCCTCCCATGTCGGCAGAACCATGGACTAAATTAAATCAGAATTTGGTGTTGTCAATGAATAATGTAGAGCTGCCCTTCATTCGGGAGATGTTTGACGCCATTGCCCCGAAGTACGATGTGTTGAATCGGAGCCTGAGCCTGTACCAGGACGTGATCTGGAGGCGCAGGGCCATTGCCTCTCTCAAGCTTGGCAACGGACGCGGAAAAAAAATGCTCGACGTGGCCTGCGGCACCTGCGACATGGCCATCGAAGCGGTACGAAGGACCCAGGGGCGCCTTTCCGTGGTGGCCACGGATTTCTCCTTCAACATGCTGGCTTTGGGCAAGGCCAAGGTGGCGGAAGAGCCCCACGGAAAGGCCATCGCCCTGGCCCAGGGCAACGGCCTGGCCCTGCCCAGCTTTGACGACGCTTTTGACGCCGTGACCATCGCCTTCGGTATCCGCAACATCATGGACCGCAAGGGTGCCCTCACCGAGTTCCACCGCTGCCTTAAAAAGGAGGGGCGTGTGGCTGTTCTGGAGCTCACCACTCCCACCAACAAGGTCCTGAAAAGTCTTTACCTTCTCTATTTTCAGAAAATCCTTCCCGTCATCGGCGGGCTCTTTTCCAAAAACAGGGGGGCCTACACCTACCTGCCCGAGTCGGTCCTGAAGTTCCCCAGCCACGAGGAGTTCAAGGCCATCATGGCCGAGGCCGGGTTCTTACAAGATCCACCCCTCCCCATCAACCTTTGGGAGAAGCTCCAGCCACCCTTCACAGGGAGTGGAAAAGACCTTGCTGCCTGGGGTTGAAATGTCAGCCAAAGGCTCTCACAGTGTTTATCTCCAAGGGCTCCGCTGTCAGTAATACAAACAAATTTGCATGGATCTTTTCATGCGCTAATGCCAGCGTGTCCACTGAGGCCACCACTCCTGCACACCTCGGCTTTTGAGGGCGGCCATGGCACGTGATTATTCCGTTAACCTCAAGCCAATCCCAAAGGTTCTTCATCGTGTTTTTAGAAGAATGAAATGGGCCTCCCCTGCAAAGACGGTTGCCAGATGTCGCACATCACGCGAATGCCACGATAACGCAGGCAGAATGGCTGCCTCCATGCATTCGCCTCAGGGTTTCAAGGTGCCCCCACCTTGCCGCCGGAGGCTGTTTTTTTGAGCTGAACAGTTACCCTGTTTTTTTCGGGGCATTTTTTCTTGCGATAAATCGGGCCAGGGTGTAATCTTTCCCATTGATTTAACGGGTTACACCTGTCCCAAGGATTTTATCGGGAGGAGACAATGAGTGCAGTTGCGGCGTTGCCCTGCTACAGTGCCGGCGAGGAGCTCGCCAACAGCATTACCCACGGCGTGGGGATTCTTTTCGGGATCTCGGCGTTGTGCATCATGACCACCTTCGCCGCCCTTTACGGGGATGCCTGGCATATCGTCGGCTGCAGCGTCTTCGGGGCGGCTCTTGTTCTGCTCTATACCTTTTCCACCCTCTACCACAGCGTCACCGTTCCCCGCTTGAAATCCGTGTTTCGGGTTTTTGACCACTCCGCCATTTATCTTCTCATCGCAGGCACCTACACCCCTTTTACCCTGGTGAGCCTTCGCGGCGCCTGGGGCTGGGTTCTCTTCGGGGCCGTCTGGGGTGCAGCCCTTGTGGGCATTGTCTTGAAGATCATCTCCATCCATCGATGGGAGGCCCTTTCCCTCGGGCTCTATGCAGGGATGGGGTGGTCGGTGGTGGTGGTCGTCAAACCGCTTCTCTCCTCGTTGCCCACGGGGGGGCTTATTTTTTTGATTCTCGGAGGTCTTGCCTATACCTTCGGCATCGTCTTCTATGTGTGGGAGAAACTCCCCTTCAACCATGCCATCTGGCACCTTTTCGTGCTCACAGGCAGCATCCGCCGTACTCTTCTATGTGATCCCCGTTTTCAGCTGAAAGGGGCTGATCATTTATCCGTTTTACAACCGTAACTATTCAGCTTATGCCTCCGGCGGCCCTGCCGGGGGCTAAACGTTTGCCTGATTTTATAAAGGCGGGTTTAACAAACAGGTTTTAAAAAATCTTTTTGAGTGAATTTTTACTTTAAAGGCAGATGTGATTTGACCCGAGGAACGAGGGGCAAAACACATCTGCTATCTGCTTTCAAGGTGGCACACCTTGCCGCCGGAGGCTGTTTTTTTGAGCTGAATAGTTACGTACAACCAAACACAAAGAGCCATGGGAAGGACGTCCCATGGCTCTTTGTGTCTGGTGTGATTCTCACGGGCGAAGCCCGTCAGAAAAATGAGAAGGGGCGAAGGCCCGGAGCATGTGCGAAACTTGGGTTATCCCCTGCTCAAAAGGTTCTGGGCGGTGCTGATCTCCACGAAGGAGGCGCCGTTTGCCGCACCGAAGTGACCGGCCAGGACGACAATGAGGTCCTCCTGGCTGAAGGAGCCCCTGGACAGGAGGCGGGTGAGGGCTTCGTGGAGGAACTCGTTGGTGGTCTGGTTGAGCTTCATGTAGCTCCCGAGGACCCCGAAGGAGAGGGCGAGTTCCCGCATCACCCGCTTGCTGTAGCACTGGGCGTAGATGGGGTTTTCCCCACGGTAAGCGGCCAGGCCCCTGATGGTGCGCCCGGTGAGGGTATCGGCCACGATGGCTTTGGTGGGAAGGCGCAGGGCAGCCTTCACCGCGGCCTTGGTGAGGTAGTCTGTGGTGATACTTTCCGGTGTGTAGGGGGTGTCGTTGAAGGTGCTGCGGCTCTCCTCCACCTCCAGGGCGATGCGGGCCATGGTCTGGACCGCCTCCACCGGGTACTTGCCGTTGGCGGTTTCACCGGAGAGCATGATGGCGTCGGTGCCGTCCAGGCAGGCGTTGCCAACGTCCGAGACTTCGGCCCTGGTGGGACGCGGGGCGTGAATCATGGAGTGGAGCATCTGGGTGGCGATGATGACCGGTTTTCTCTTCTCCACGCACTTTTTGACGAGGCGCTTCTGGATGAGGGGGATCCGCTCGGCCGGGATCTCGATGGCCAGGTCCCCCCTGGCGATCATGGCGCCGAAGGCGTGGTCCAGGATCTCGTCGATGTTGTCCAGCCCCTCCTGGTTTTCGATTTTGGCGATGATTTTGACGTCGCTGTCCATGGCATCGAGGATCTCCTGAACGGCCTGAACGTCCTCTTTTTTACGGACAAAGGAGTGGGCGATGAAGTCCACGTCCTGTTCTGCGGAGTACTTGACAAAGGCGATGTCTTTTTCGGTGAGGGCGGGCAGGTTGATGGTGACATCCGGGATGTTGATGCTCTTGCGCCCTTTGATGGTGCCGTCGTTTTCCACGGTGCAGTGGAGGGTGGTGTCGGTTTTGCCGGTGACGGCCAGGGCGATGTCACCGTCATCGATGAGGAGCTGGCTTCCCACGGGGACGTCTGCGGCCAGGTCGTTGTACGAGACGCAAAGAAGGCCGGGCTTTGAGGTGCCGCTTGCATCACCCCGCACGTCGATGAGGTCGCCTGCGATGACGGGCAGGCCTTCGTCCATGGCCACGGTTCGGATCTCCGGCCCCTTGGTGTCCACCATGATGGCCAGGTTTTCGGAAACAGCCCGGACGTTGTCGATGACCTTTTGGGCGTCGTCCGTGGTCATGTGGGCCGTGTTGAGGCGCACCACGTTCATCCCGGCGTCGTAGAGCTCACGTAAAAAGTCCACATCACATTTCAAGTTGGAGATCGTTGCTACGATTTTTGTCTTTTTTTGCACAGGTTACCCGCCTTGTCCGTCATCTGGGTTTTGCCGCAATCCGAGGCGTCCCGCGTCGTGCCCGCGGCATTGCCGGGGCAGGGCGAGGCTGCGGCTGCCTTGATTCCTTAGGTTACTCTACAGGAAGCGTTATCAAATGAAAACGGTTCTTTCTTCCCGGCTCCTTCAGGGATCATCCGGGTTGAGCCCGGGTCATCGGAGGGGCGCGCAGGCGGTGGTAACCCGTTGATTACCCTATGGGTAACCGCTGTTTTGTGGTAGAGTAAAAAAACAGGTATCGTTCAGACGGGTATTCCTCTTTTTCCCCTCGTGCCCCCAGGCCTTCGGCACACCCCGCCTGCACGGCAGCCCCTCCAGACACAATCCGACACCCAGGCCCCCGGCTGCAAGCGCCGCCTTTGGGGCTCAGCCTTCACTTACAACAACCCATCAGAGAGACAAGCCGATGAATGTACTGGTCGTGGATGACGAGATCCTCTCCGTGGAACTTCTGAAAGAGGCGTTGAACCGTACGGGGTATGAGGTGGCTGTGCGCGAGAACGGGAGTGAGGCCCTGTCCTACCTTCGGGACCATGGGGAGTGCCGCATTGTGATTACCGATTGGGAGATGCCGGATATGGACGGGCTGGAGTTGACCCGGCGCATCCGCCAGGACAGCATCGGGCACTATGTCTACATCATCATGGTTACCAGCCGTGGGGGCACGGCCAACGTGGTGGAGGGGCTGGAGGCCGGGGCCGACGACTTTATGTCCAAGCCTTTTCATCCCGCGGAGCTGGAGGTGAGGTTGCGCTCCGGATTGCGTCTCATGTCCCTTGAGGCGAGCAACATGACGATTTTTGCCCTGGCCAAGCTGGCCGAGTCCCGGGATCCGGAAACCGGGGCCCACCTGGAACGGGTGCGGGGGTTCTCCCGTGCCCTGGCCGTTCGCATGGGGGCCGAAGGGCCGTTAAGCGGGGAGATCGACACCGCCTTTATAGAGAACATGTACCTCACCACCCCCTTGCACGATATCGGCAAGGTGGCCATACCCGATTACGTGCTCCTCAAACCCGGGCGTCTCACCGATGCGGAGTTTGAGATCATGAAACGCCACACCACCGAAGGGGCCGCCACCCTTAACCTTTGGTATAAGGATCGCCCGCACCTTATTTTCTCAGTCGCCCGGGATATCGCCCTGTGTCACCATGAACGCTTTGACGGCACCGGTTACCCAAGGGGCCTCAAAGGGCGGGACATTCCCCTGGCTGCACGTATCTTCAGCCTTGCCGATGTCTACGACGCCCTTATCTCCAAGCGGGTGTACAAGCCAGCCTACAGCCACGATGTGGCCAAAAACCTCATCATGGAAGGGGACGGCACCCAGTTTGACCCTTATGTGGTGGAGGCCTTCCTGGCGCTGGAAGAGACGTTCCAGGCCATCGTGAAGAGTCAGGGCCGGGGCATGTAAGCTACATGCCTTCCTCCAGGCATTTCACAAACCGTTCCACCCCCTCCTCAATGGCTGCAGCATGGTCGGCGCACGCCTTTACATCTCCTTTTTCCGCCGTGTTTTGAAGGGTTGCGGCCAGCTGTTCCAGCCGCTTGGCCGAGATGTTGGCAAAGTACCCCTTCATTTTGTGGGCCTGTGCACGGATGGGTTCGGGATCCCCTTGGGCCACGGCTTCCCTCAGGCGCTCCAGCTCCTGGGGTGTTTTTTCAAGAAAAAGGGTGATGAGTTTGTCCAGCAGCCGGGTGTTGCCCTGGATACGCAGGAGGAGATCTTCCCGGTCAAAAAGCAGGAGCTCTTCCGGGGGCTTCTCCTTTTCCCGGGGTTCCGGCAGGGACGGCTGGGCCTGGGGGCGGGGAGGGGTCAGGAGGTAGGACTGCAGGGCGTGATACACCGCTTCGGGCAGGATGGGTTTTGGGATGTGGTCGTTCATGCCCGCCTTGAGGCATTTTTCCCGGTCCCCCTCCATGGCGTTGGCTGTCATGGCAACGATGGGGACATCGTGGCGCATGACGGCCGACTGGGGATCCCGCACCACGCGGGTGGCCTCAAATCCGTCCATCTCCGGCATCTGGAGGTCCATGAAGACGAGGTCGTAGGATGTGGTTTCCATGGCTTTGACAGCCTGGAGCCCGTTTTCCGCCACATCGGCCCGGAAGCCGTAGCTCTCCAGAATCCCCAGGGCCACCTCCTGGTTGATGGGGAAGTCTTCCACCAGGAGGATCCGGTGGTTGCGCCGCGAAAGCTCGGCCATGGTGTGGCGGGTGAGAAACGGCTTCTCGGGCTGGTTCTCCACCGGGGTTCCTCCCAGGAGCGTGGCCAGGCAGTTGTAGAGTTGAGAGCGCTTGTAGGGCTTGGTGAAGTAGGCGTCGAAACCAGCGGATTTGAAGCGGCTGGCATCGCCCCGCTGCCAGAGGGTGGCCATGAAAATGAGGGAGAGCCCCTGCAGGGATCCGTGGGCCCGGATGCGCCTGCCCAGGGTTTCGCCGTCCATGTCCGGCATGTCGCTGTCGATGACGGCGATGGCATAGGGATCGCGGTGGATGGCCGAAACGAGCAGGTCAAGGGCCGCCTCTCCGCTGGGCGCTTCGTCGGTGCGGCAGTGCCAGGCCTCCAGCTGGCTTTTCAGGGCCTTTCGGCTGCTCTTGTTGTCGTCCACCAGCAGGATGCGGCAGCCGCGGATATCGGCTGCCGGGGTCATGCAGAAGCTTCCTTCGCGTGGGCAGGCGTCCAGCATCACGGTGAACCAGAAGGTGCTCCCTTTGCCCTCCTCGCTCTCCACCCCGATCTCACCACCCATGAGGGTGATGAGTTGCCTGGAGATGGAGAGCCCCAGCCCTGTACCGCCGAACCGTCGGGTGGTAGAGACGTCGGCCTGGGTAAAGGGAGAGAACAGGTTGTCGCGGGCCTCTTCGGGGATGCCGATGCCCGTATCGGAGACAGCGAACCACAGGGGGATTTTCATCCGGGAGGCCCCTTCCCGCTCTGTGCACCGGGTGACATGGATGAGCACCTCGCCTTTGGCCGTGAACTTGATGGCGTTGCTGATGAGGTTCATGAGCACCTGCCGCAGGCGGGACGGGTCCCCGGAGAGGCGTAAGGGGACGTCGTGGTCCATGCGGAAGATGTACTCAAGGCCCTTGGACTGGGCCTTGACCGCCATGATGTCGTTGATGTTTTCCAGCATGGTCAGAAGGTCAAAGTCGATGGCCTCCAGCTCCAGCTTGCCCGACTCGATCTTCGAGAAGTCCAGGATGTCGTTGATGATTGTCAGCAGGGCATCTGCGCTTTTCTGGATGGTGTGTACCCGGTGGGTCTGCTCTTCGGACAGGGGGGTGCCCATGAGGAGCCGGGTCATGCCCATGACGCCGTTCATGGGGGTGCGGATTTCGTGGCTCATATTGGCCAGGAAGCGGCTCTTGGCCCGGTTGGCCGTTTCGGCGGCTCGGGCCAGGTCCTTGGCGTTGTGGATGGCTTCCCTTAAGTGGAAGTTGGCGGCCTCGGTGGCGGCCTTGGCGTCCTTGAGGTCCGCCACGGTCTGTCGGAGCTCTGCGGTGCGCAGGGCCACGGTCTCCTCTAAGCCCTCGTGCTGTTTCAGGAGCTCGGCATCCCGGCGCTGGATCTGGCTCAGCATGTCGTTGAACCCCTCCATGAGCAGGCCGATTTCATCTTCTGTGCGCTTGACGGCTCTGACCGCGTAGTTTTTTCCCTCCGAGACTTCGCTCATCATGCCGGTGAGCTCCAGGATCGGTCCGGAGACGATAACCTGGAGGCGAGAGGAGATGGTGTAGGCGGCAAAAATGGAGAGGGCCAGGATCCCCATGGCTGCGGCCAGGTAGAAGAGGAGTCGGCGGTAGACCCGGGTGAGGTCTGCCTGCAGGGTGACGGTGCCCAGGAGCTCACCGTCGAAGCGAATCTCTTCTTTCACCTCGATGTGGGTGGCAGGAAAGGGAAGGTCGTTTAGCAGGCGGTGGGGCGGAGCGGACTCCGGGGCCTGGGAGGACGGAGGAAGACGCCGGTACTGGGCAAAGAGGGTCCCGTCGGGTTTGTGGATGCGGGCCCGGTCCAGGCTGGGGTCCACGGAGAGCCCCTCCAGATTTTCCCTTGCCACCTTGGTGTCGTTGAAGGTGAGGGGGGCCACGGAGTTGTATCCGATGATGCGGGCCAGCATGGAGAGGTTGTTGTGCATCTCCTGTCGAGACGTAAAGGCCTCGGTGGCCAGCAGCAGCAAGGTGGCGAGAATCAGGATGAAGCCTGAGATAAGGGTCATCAGGGCCACGAGTTTCTGCCGGAGGGGCAGGGCTTTGAAGTAGGTGAGCATGGGGTCGCCTGTATCTGTGTTAGGGCACCAGCCGGGCGAGCTTGAGCAGGCGGGAACTGATGGCGAGTCCCGCTGTCCGGGTGGTGGACAGGTTGACTTCAAAACGGATTTTGTTTTCCGTCTTGATAAAGGTGAGCATGCCCCCCCGGCTGGAGAATCCCGGGAGGCTGCTGACGGTCAGGATGGGCCGGGTCCCGATGGCCGCAAGGATCTGCTGGATGGTTTTCGGGGTTGTCTCCCCCACAAAGAGCATGTGGCAGCGTGGCAACTCTCCTAGGGTGTTGATATGGCGGATTTCCAGGGGGCGGTCCTGGACCCGTTTGTACTGGATGGTGGGCAGGGCCGAATCAATGGGGTCGTCACCGAGAACACAGAGCACGATGGGAGCCACGCTGTTGTCAAAGGCCTCTTCGGGCCAGGTCACGAACCGTGCAAAGTTCAGGAGATAAGCCGCTTTGATGCGGCTCTCCGTTGCTGGCTCCGCAGACACACGGGCAGGCCCCACGCTGAAAAGAGCGATGCAGAAGACAAGAACGGTGATGGTGAGGCGTTGCTTGCTGTTCATGACCTTGAGAAAACGTGC
This sequence comes from Desulfoluna sp. CYM3A, assembly GCF_056829965.1. Classification (NCBI taxonomy): domain Bacteria; kingdom Pseudomonadati; phylum Thermodesulfobacteriota; class Desulfobacteria; order Desulfobacterales; family Desulfolunaceae; genus Desulfoluna; species Desulfoluna sp. CYM3A. Next base: position 5,076,245 of record NZ_CP186556.1, on the reverse strand, counting down.
GGAATACCGCGAAACGGGGCCTGCCGCGTTTGGGGTTAAAAGGCCAGGGTCGCCTGGGCGTGGACGGAACGCTCCACTTCCGTGGGCGCGACCCACAAAAGGGACTCGGCGAACTCTGCGTGGCTTTCGTGGAGGAGGTTCTGCCCGGTGACGGAGAGTTCCACGCCCTTAGTCGGTTTCCAGGCGAGGCGCGCGTCGAGTTCGGTGTAGGCATCCACGCGCCCCTCCTGGATGTCGTCCATGTGACGGAGCCAGAGGTCCAGGGTCACCTTCGGTGAGAGGTCCAGGCCGGACCGCAGGGAGAACTGGACCTTGGGCGCGGCGTCGTCGGTGTCATCGGAAAAACTCCCCGCGTAGCCGGACTTGGTGTCGTAGCTGGCCTGGAAGAGGGTGCCGGAGGCCTGGAGCCGCCAGTTGGGACGGGGCGCCCAGTTGGAAGCAACCTCCAGGCCCCAGGTGTGTCCCTCCATGCCGTTGTTGATGGAGGTCTCCAGGGTGACGCGGGGCGGGTCGGCCCCCGGGTCCGGCACCGGCTCGCCGGTGAGGTAGCCGCTGAGGTCGTCGTAGCTGTTGAAAAAGAGGGCCAGGTCCAGGGAGAAGGCGGGGTCCGGGGTGAGGCGGTAGCCGGCCTCTAAGGCGATGAGTTTTTCGGATTCGAAGTCCTCGTCTCCTGTGATGAGCACTTCCAGGGGAAGGGGAGAGGGATTGACCGGGGTCCCCGGTGGTACAACAGCCTGGCGGATCCGGATCTGGGTTTCGGATCGGTTGGGGGTGCGAACGGCCCGGGAGACGGCAAACCAGGTGCTGTGGATGGCATTGGGTGCCCAGAGAATCCGGGCATTGGGCTGAATCTCCGTTCCGGTGTAGTCGTTGTGTTCCAGCTTGGTGCCCAGGGTGAGCTGCAGCGACGGTGTGAGGGTGATTTCATCCTGGAGAAAGGTGCTGATGAGATGGTCGGTGGTGGATGGGGAGGCCAGGGTAAAGTTGTCGCTGAATTCAATGGTGTCCGAATAATAGCGGTACCCAAACCCCCAGATCACTTCGTGGCCTGAAAGGGGCTGGAACCGGTGTTGAAAGTCGAGGTCGGCAAGGTCTCCTTCCCAGGAGAGATCGTTTTCTTCTTTTTCCGAGCGGTCGTAGTAGGCCTGAAAGGTGAACTCCGAGGTGGTGGACAGGGTGCGGGTGACCCGGCTCAGCAGGTTCATGTGCTTGGAGTCGTTTTCGTTTTCGTACAAGGTGGTGTATGGCGCGGAAAGGGACGGGAGATTTGTACGCTCGTTGAATCGCCCGGAGTAAACGTCGCCCTGGAAGGTGAGGCGCATATCGGCCGTGGGGGTAAGGTCGCTGCGGAATCCTCCCTGGAGGGTGTCCCAGGAGTCGCCGCTGCCCTCACCTTCAGGGCTGACGGACTCATCCCGGTTGGCGTAGGTGGCGTAGAGGCGGTAGTGGCCTTTGGATCCGGCCTCGCCCCCGTAGCGGGCACCGCCGCCGCTGCGTTCCAGGGTACCGACGCGGTTGGTGGCAAGGGCCCCCTGGGTTTTGTCCGATGTCTTGGTGATGATGTTGATGATGCCGTTGACGGCATTGGCTCCCCAGAGGCTTGCACCGGGGCCCCGGATCACTTCGATGCGATCGATGTCCTCTAAAAGGGTGGTCTGGTCCTCCCAGAACACCCCGGAGAAGAGGGGGGAGTAGAGGGTGCGGCCGTCCATCTGGACGAGGAGTTTGTTGGCGAACTGGCTGTTGAACCCCCGGGCGGTGATGGCCCATTTGCTCGAAGAGATGCGGGCCACCTGGATGCCCGGGACCATGCGCAGGGCATCCGGGATATTGGTGACCCCGGACCTGCGGATATCATCGGAGGTGATGACGAAGATGGCCGACGGGGCGTGGGAGAGCTTCTGGGGCTTGCGGGAGACCGAGGTGACCTCGATGTTGGCGAGCTCTTCGATGGAGAGTTCCGTAAAGTCTTCGGTGGCACCGGCCGGCAGGGCCAGGCAAAGCCCGATGGCGAGGGTCCACGCAAGGATGGCACGACAATGTGGGGGGCGTGACTTTTTCATGGGGATCTCCAGGCTGCCGATGTGGTCGGTGCACCATACAGGCGGCAGCGGGAAGGGCAATGGGCCGCGGTATGTTGACCTGCCCGGCGGAGGAGAGGAAACGGGAGACAAGTGCCGGGTAAGGGGCGTTAAATGCGCTAACTTTGTTAATATACCACGGGGACGGTCAGGCAGCAATGCGAAGGCGGTGGGAAACGGGCGGCCCCAAACGCAAAAAGGGTCGGGACAATCGTCCCAACCCTTTGAAACTTGTTTATATTTTTATAGGATGGTACCCCCAGCAAGAATTGAACTTGCGCACATGGATTAGGAATCCAATGCTCTATCCACTGAGCTATGGGGGCACTAATCTATATAGAGACGCTGACCCGGATAGATGGTGCTTCCTGAAGTCAGGTTATTCAGGTCAAGCAATCTCGCGACTGAGATATTATGTTTTGTGGCAATTGTAAAGGGATTATCACCGCGTTTGACATAATAGACGGATTTTTTTGCCTGGCGGGCCTTGGGCGAAGCCGGGCTGGGCAGTTTGAGGACCTGGCCCACGGTGAGGGTGTTGCTGGAGAGACGGTTGGTCTCCTTGAGCGCCGTGGGGGTTGTGCCGTACTTTCTGGCAATGAGCCAGAGGGACTCGCCCTTGCGCACCACATGCTTGGTGGGGCGCTTGGCGTTGGGGATGGCGGTGTTGGCGTAATATCCCTTGGTGGTGTAGCCCCGCTGGGGGATTTTGATCTTCTTTCCGGCCACAATGATGTGGCGGTTGGAGAGGCCGTTGGCCCTTGAGATGGCCTTTACCGAGGTGCCGTATCGCTTGGCCAGGGTGGAGAGGGTGTCCCCTGGGCGGACCTTGTGGTAGACGAAGGCGCGCTGGGGCGGCAGGGAGACCCTCAGGGAGCTCATGGCGGTGAGGGTGGCCTTGCTTTTGCCCACGGGAACCCGGAGGCTGTAGCGCTCCTTGGGAAGGATGCCGTAGCGCAGCTCGGGGTTGAGGCGCTTAAGTGTGGCGTAGGGGGCGCCGATGGCCTTGGCCACATCCGCGAGTTTTACCTGCTTTTTGACGGTGACGGTGTCAAACGTGGGCGGCGTGTTCAGCGTGACGGTGTGGAAGCCGTACTTCTCAAGGTTGTTGACGATGTGGATCGTGGCAATGAACTTGGGCACGTAGCGGGCCGTCTCCGAGGGAAGCCGGGAGTAGAGGTCCCAGAAGTTGTCCAGGTAGTTAAGGTTCTGACGGCGGATGATCTTCAGCACCCGGCCCTCGCCGCAGTTATACGCCGCAAGGACCGTGGACCAGTCCCCGAAGAGCTTGTGCAGCCTGTCGAGGTAGGCGATGGCGGCGTCCGTGGATTTTTCCGGGTCCAGGCGCTCGTCCACGAAGGTGGTGCGCTTCAGGCCGTACATGTACCCCGTGGACGGGACGAACTGCCAGAGACCCAGGGCCCGGGCAGAAGAGAGGGCCTTGACCTTGTACCCGCTCTCCACCAGGGGCAGCCAGGAGAGTTCGGCAGGCAGGCCGGCTTCCTGGAGTTTTTTGACCATCATGGGCCGGTACTGCCCGGATCGTTTCAGGGATTCGGCAAAGAAGCGGCGGTCCTTTTTGGTGAAGATGTCGATCTCCCGCTGTACCTGCTGGTTGATGGTGATGGGGATGGCGTTGCGCGTAAAGGAGGTGGTGGTGGCCCGGGAGGTGTAAATCTCAAGGATCCGGCGTGAGATGGTGAACCGGAGGTCCTCCTTCTGCTGGAGAAGCAGGGGGTCGTTGCCTGTGTCGACCTTGAGGATCAGGCCGTAGGCCTCGTCAAGGCTGGAGAGGGCCCCGTCCATGTCGCCCTTTTCCCAGAATGACTGGGCCGCCTTGCAGTACTCGATGGCATGGTCGAAGAGGGGGAGCTCTTCCTGGGCTTCTTCAGGCAATTCCAGGGAGATATTGCGCCTGTTGGTGGCGAAGTTGAAATCCGCGGGCTCGGGCGCTGTTTTTTCTATGCCTATATAAGGATAGCGTGGCGCCTTGGTATTGAGGGGGGCCGTCGGCGTTGTGCATGCGGTGGTGAGCAGCACGAAGGCGCATGTGATAAGGGAGGTCTTTTTCATAGGGTTTTGGCTCTTATATGGCTGTAAGTTGTTGTTATCTGAATACAGGGGAATTACAGGCTTGGGCAGGAGGTGTCAAGTGATTTGGGTGGAAGCCCGGTGAGCGGCTCCGGGCAGACGAAGAAAAAAGGAGACGGCAGCGGGAAAAAAGGGGAGACAAATTTAAGGGGATAAAAAACCAATTGTATGGTAATATCCGACAATTAGGTCCGAAGATGTCCGGTGGGCATGCTGGTTTTTTGCAAAATCGCATTTGCGGGAGAAATACGGAGCTTTTGGGCGATAAATTGGGCTTTGAGGCTAATATTTCCATCTAATCACCTATAATCGGCATTGATAAATTATGGCCTCATGGGTAAAAAGGCTTCGTTCTTTGACGACGGCAGTCTTCAAATCGAGCCGGCATAGCTCAGTTGGCAGAGCGTCTCACTTGTAATGAGATGGTCCTCCGTTCGATTCGGGGTGCCGGCTCCAAAAAGAACATGTTCCAAAAATGGTGGGGTTCCCGAGTGGTCAAAGGGATCAGACTGTAAATCTGACGGCTCAGCCTTCGGAGGTTCAAATCCTCCCCCCACCACCATCCCGGAAAAGCAAGCCGGGTGTAGGAGGCCAAATGGCCGCGACTACACGGCTGCCTGCATAAAACTTGCTTCCGGTGTTTTGCACCGGTTAGGTCGGCGGGAGTAGCTCAGTTGGTAGAGCTTCAGCCTTCCAAGCTGAATGTCGCGAGTTCGAATCTCGTCTCCCGCTCCATTTGGCTATTGCCCGGCCGCATAATCAGCGATTTAGCCCATGTAGCTCAGTTGGTAGAGCGCATCCTTGGTAAGGATGAGGTTCATCAGTTCGACTCTGATCATGGGCTCCACGCTGATTTGTGTTTAGCCTTCTGATATTGCGGCAGGTGTAAGTAAGCAAGTCACACCATATTATATTAAGAACACAATTTGGGTAAAGCACCAAACGTACAGGGAGGTAGTTGACATGGCAAAGGAAAAATTCGAGCGGTCCAAGCCGCATGTGAACGTCGGTACCATCGGTCACATTGACCATGGCAAGACTACGCTGACCGCTGCGATCACCAAGCAGAACGCACTCCGTGCCGGAGGTATAATTTGCTATCGCTTTCGATGAGATTGACAAGGCTCCTGAAGAGAAAGAGCGCGGAATCACCATTGCCACCGCACACGTGGAGTATGAGACCCCCAATCGTCACTATGCTCATGTTGACTGCCCCGGCCACGCCGACTACATTAAGAACATGATCACCGGTGCTGCTCAGATGGACGGCGCAATTCTGGTTGTGTCCGCTGATGACGGCCCCATGCCCCAGACCCGTGAGCACATCCTGCTCGCCCGTCAGGTTGGCGTTCCCCGCATTGTGGTCTTCCTTAATAAATGCGACATGGTCGACGACGAAGAGCTCATCGAGCTCGTTGAGATGGAGCTCCAGGAGCTTCTCTCCAAATACGATTTCCCCGGCGACGACACCCCCATCATCCGCGGCAGCGCCCTGCGCGCCCTGGAAGCCGACAGCCACGAAGACGACGCTGCTCAGTGCATCTTCGAGCTCATGGACGCTTGCGACAGCTTCATCCCCGAGCCCGAGCGTGACACCGACAAGGATTTCCTCATGCCCATCGAGGACGTCTTCTCTATCTCCGGCCGAGGTACCGTTGTTACCGGTCGTATTGAGCGCGGTGTGATCCACACCGGCGACGAAGTGGAACTCGTGGGTATCCGTCCCACCGCCAAGACCGTATGTACCGGTGTTGAGATGTTCCGCAAGCTTCTCGACGAAGGCATGGCCGGTGACAACGTAGGCCTGCTTCTCCGCGGCACCAAGCGTGACGAGGTCGAGCGCGGCCAGGTTGTGGCCAAGCCCGGGACCATCACTCCCCACACCAAGTTCAAGGCAGAGATCTACGTTCTCTCCAAGGAAGAAGGCGGACGTCATACTCCTTTCTTCTCCGGCTACCGTCCCCAGTTCTTCTTCCGTACCACGGACGTGACCGGTATCCTGAACCTGCCTGAGGGTGTTGAGATGATCATGCCCGGCGATAACACCGCCATCATTGCTGAACTGATCAGCCCCATCGCCATGGAAAAAGAGCTTCGTTTCGCGATTCGCGAAGGCGGCCGTACCGTCGGTGCCGGGGTTGTATCCGAAATCATCGAATAGATCGAGGAGCCGATAAGTGCGAACTCTAGTGACTCTCGCCTGCACCGAGTGCAAAAGGCGAAACTACACCACGACAAAAAACAAGCGTACGACGCCTGACAAACTTGAATTCAAGAAGTACTGTCCCTTCTGCAAGAAGCATCTTGCTCACAAGGAGACGAAGTAATCAGGTCCATAGCCGGGGTGGGTCCCACCGAATTCACCCCGGTCGCTTGAAAAAGGTTTACCTTGCAGGTCAGTAGCTCCAATTGGTAGAGCGTCGGTCTCCAAAACCGAATGTTGGGGGTTCGAGTCCCTCCTGACCTGCCACAAACCTTGATTAGAGGGGCTCCCTGGGACCTCCCTATCGACAGATACAGAAGGAGAGGTATGGGTCGTATACAGCGCAAAAAGACAGAGAGCCAGAAACTGAAGCAAAAGGAGAAGCAAAAGCTTCGAAGGGAATCACAAGCTGACGTTCTGGCGGACCAAGGGCCCTCGTCAAAGAAGTTACCTGATCAGAAAAAGCAGATTCAGACCAAGGCTCATTATTCGGTGAAGACGACCGGAATCAATAATGAGCCTGGTTTGATTGAGAAGGTGAAAACTTTCTTTAACGAGGTGAAATTAGAGACAAAAAAGGTTGTATGGCCTGAAAAGAAACAGACGATTGCCTCCACCTCGGTGGTCATTGTCCTCGTGATTCTCATCTCATCCTTTCTGGGCTTGGTCGATGTGGGTTTAAAGGGCCTAATCAGTCTCGTTCTTCACTAAAACCGAGGAGATAGTTCAGTGGCTCTAAAATGGTATGTGGTTCACGTATACTCGGGCTTTGAAAATAAGGTCAAAGCTGCCCTGGAAGAGCGGATAACCGCATCACCCTTCAAGGAGAAATTTGAGGAGATCGTTGTTCCCACGGAGCAGGTCGTTGAGCTGGTCAAGGGGAAGCGGCGTGAGTCTTCAAGAAAATTCTACCCGGGCTACATCCTTGTCCGAATGGAGCTGAACGACAATACCTGGCACATCGTCAACAACACCGCGAAAGTTACCGGTTTTCTTGGGGGAAGGAACAGGCCTGCGCCGATCTCGGATGACGAGGCCGAAAAGATCCTGAACCGCATGGAGGCGGGCAAAGAGAAGCCTCAACCGAAATTTCTATTTGAAACTGGCGACGAGATTCGCGTAATCGACGGGCCCTTCACGAATTTCAACGGCACGGTAGAAGAAGTCAATCCTGAAAAGGGAAAGATCAAAGTGCTGGTGAGTATCTTTGGACGTGCTACGCCAGTTGAACTGGACTTTGTTCAGGTAACGAAGTTATAGCATTCACTATCGGGAGTAAGTAAGTACAATGGCAAAAAAAGTTATTGGACAGATAAAATTACAGGTAAAGGCCGGCAAAGCCAACCCCTCACCACCCATTGGTCCTGCGCTTGGTCAGCATGGTGTGAACATCATGGACTTCTGCAAGGCGTTCAACGCACGAACCGCCAAGGAAGAGCCTGACATGATCATCCCGGTGGTGATTACCGTTTTTGCCGACAGGACGTTCAAGTTCATCACCAAGACCCCTCCGGCATCGGTGCTTCTGAAAAAAGCAGCCAAGCTTCAGAAGGGCTCTAGCGATCCCCTTCGCAACAGGGTCGCAAAAATTACCATGGATCAGGTGGAAGAGATCGCCAAGATCAAGATGGAAGACCTCAACGCCAACGATCTCGAGGCTGCAAGCAAGATCATTGCAGGCACAGCCCGAAGCATGGGAATTGACGTCGTCTAATTGGATTTAGATAAGGAGCAATAGGGTACGATGCCAAAGCGTGGTAAAAAATACATAGAAGCTGGGAAAGATGTAACTCCCCTGCAGAAGTTTGAACTGGCTGAAGCCGTGGGGGCTGCTGTTTCCAACGCATACGCCAAGTTTGACGAAACCGTGGACGTGGCCATCCGTCTCGGGGTCGATCCCCGTCATGCGGATCAGATGGTGCGCGGCACCTGCATCCTTCCCCACGGCCTCGGTAAAGAGGTGAAGGTCCTTGTGTTCTGCAAGGGCGAAAAAGAGAAAGAGGCACTGGACGCCGGTGCTGATTTCGCAGGAAGCCAGGATCTCGTTGAAAAGATCCAGGGCGGCTGGTTCGAGTTCGACAAGGCCATTGCCACCCCCGACATGATGGGCGTGGTCGGCAAGATCGGTCGCGTTCTCGGTCCCCGTGGCCTGATGCCCAACGCCAAGACTGGCACCGTCACCTTTGACGTGGCCAAGGCCGTTGAAGAGCTCAAGGCCGGTAAGATTGACTTCCGCGTGGAGAAGGCAGGGATCATCCATGCCCCCATCGGAAAGGTCTCCTTCGGTGCTGAAAAACTCACCGAAAACCTGACCGCACTTCTTGAGGTGCTCATCAAGCTCAAGCCTTCCGCAGCCAAAGGCGCCTACTTCAAGAGCCTCACTGTTTCCTCTACCATGGGACACGGCTACCGGGTCGATCCCACCGCTCTGAAAGAAGTTGCAAAATAGATCTTGCCTTTGATCTGCTCAAGGTATATACTATATCGATTTTTTCATTTGGGCATAACCCGCCTGCCGCACTTGGTGCGGCAAGGCCCGGGTTCTATATATGTCACAGACAGTAGGTGCACACGTTAGGTTCACCGTGTTTAATCGGCGAGGCCGGCCTACCGAGACACTCGTTTTGGTACAGTTGGCACCTCATGTAGAAAAATCTGCTTAAAGGAGGTGTGAAAGAATTGAATCTGGATAAGAAAAAGGCTGTTGTAGATAGCCTGCACGAAAAGCTTGCGAAGTCCGCCATCGTCATCTCGACGGATTACAAGGGACTGGACGTGGCTACCGTGACCAAGCTCCGAGCCGAACTGACCAAGGTCGGCGTCGAGTTCCACGTGGCCAAAAACACCCTGCTTCGGCGCGCTTCCGAAGAGACAGACGCAGCGCTTATTACCGACTCCTTCAAGGGCCCCACGGCCATCGCCATCAGTTTTGATGATCCGGTGGCTCCTGCCAAGATCCTCTCCAAGTTCGTCGAAGAGAACGAGAAGATGCAGATCAAGGCAGCCGTCATGGAAGGCAAGACCCTGGATTTGAATGGCCTCAAGGCGCTCTCCGAGCTGCCTTCACGCGAGGTTCTCCTCTCCCAGGTACTCTCCGCCATGAATGCGGTGCCCACTGGTATGGTACGCGTTCTTGCAGAAGTTCCCCGACAGATGGTCAACGTCCTTTCGGCCATCAAGGATCAGAAGGAAGCGGCGTAATTTGCGCGGGTTTCCGTTTACGACACAATCGATACACTAGAACAAGATAAGTTTTTCTGGAGGTTATAAAACAATGGCTGATATTACCAAAGACGACGTAATTGAGTTTATCGCAAACATGACTGTTCTCGAGCTTTCCGAGCTCGTTAAGGAACTTGAAGATAAATTTGGTGTTTCTGCTGCCGCTCCCGTAGCCATGATGGCTGCTGGCCCTGCAGGCGATGCAGGCGGTGCTGCTGAAGAGAAGACTGAGTTCGACGTCATCCTCACTTCTGCCGGCGACAAGAAGATCAACGTGATCAAAGAGATCCGCGCCATCACCGGCCTCGGTCTCAAAGAAGCCAAGGCTCTCGTTGACGAAGCTCCCAAGCCCGTTAAAGAAGGCATCGCCAAAGACGAAGCAGAAAAAGTCAAGGCTCAGCTCGAAGAAGCTGGCGCTCAGGTTGAACTTAAGTAATCAAACGCTTAATTAGCCTACCATACCCAATTACTATCACCTTTGCGGATGAAAGGCGGGCACTTGTGCCTGCCTTTTAATCCGCTAATCCTGTTTCTGCAGTCTCAACAAAAAATTTGGAGATGATATGACTGGAAGCCCCTTGGCGAAAAAGCGATTAAGGAAGAATTTCGGAGGGAAGCATAAAATCGCTGAGATTCCTGATCTTATCGGTATGCAGCGAGATTCTTACAACCGTTTTCTGCAGATGGATGTTCCGCCTGAGAAGAGGGAGGATATAGGTCTCCAGGCAGTCTTCAAGTCCGTTTACCCCATCAAGGACTTTACAGGTAGCGCTTCCCTTGAGTACGTATCGTATTCCTTCGGTGAGATCAAGCACTCCATGGAGGAGTGCATCCAGCGTGGGATGACGTATGAGATCTCCCTTCGGATTCGCGTTCGCCTCGTCGTCTACGACATTGATAAGGACGCCGGTATCTCCAATATCCGGGACATCAAAGAGCAGGAGATCTATTTCGGCACCATCCCCCTGATGACCAAGCGGGGAACCTTTATCATCAACGGCACCGAGCGTGTCGTGGTGAGCCAGCTCCACCGATCCTCCGGTGTCTTTTTTGACCACGACAAAGGCAAGACCCACTCCAGCGGCAAGATTATCTATTCGGCACGGATCATCCCCGTGCGTGGTTCCTGGATCGACATGGAAGTCGACCCCAAGGATATCGTTTACATTCGCATCGACCGCCGCAGGAAGTTTCCCGTTACCGTACTGTTCAAGGCCTTTGGATACACCAACGAAGACCTGCTGACCTATTTCTATGCCAAAGAGAAGATTCTCCTGGAAGGCGGCGTGTTCAAGCGCGTCTTCAACGAGGACTTCCTCAAGGGCCAGCGTGCCAGCGAGGACATCACGGATCCCGAATCCGGTGAAGTCATCGTCAAGCAGGGCCGCCTGTTCACCAAGCGTGCCATCAAGCAACTCAAGGCCCTGGGCACCGAGACCCTGCCCATCAGCCCCGACGACATCCAGCAGCGTGGCCTGGCCACCCGACTGGTGGACCCCAAGACCGGCGATGTGGTTGCCATGGCAGGGGACCTGGTGGACGAGGAGGTGCTTGAGCGCATTTCCGAATCCAACGTAACGGGCTTCGAACTCCTCTATCAGGACACGGCCTACTCTTCGGATGCCATCCGCAAGACCATCGTGGCCGACAAGGTGAACACCAAGGAAGAGGCCCTGGTAGAGATCTACCGCCGTCTCCGTCCCGGCAACCCGGCCACCCCCGAGGTCGCCCAGGAGTTCATCGACCACCTTTTCTTTAAAGAGGCATACTACGACCTGTCAGGTGTGGGCCGACTCAAGATGAATCACCGTCTGGGCCTCAACACCGATATCAATATCAAGACCCTGCGCCGTGAGGACATCCTCCTCACCGCCAAGACCCTGGTCCAGCTCCGCGACACCCAGGGTGTGGTGGACGACATCGACCACCTGGGCAACCGACGCGTCCGCGCCGTGGGCGAGCTCCTGGAGAACCAGTACCGCATCGGCCTGGTCCGCATGGAGCGTGCCATCAAAGAGCGCATGAGCATGCAGGAAGTAGACGCCCTCATGCCCCACGACCTGGTGAACCCCAAGCCGGTGTCCGCCGTGGTCAAGGAGTTCTTCGGCACCAGCCAGCTCTCCCAGTTCATGGACCAGACCAACCCCCTGTCGGAGACCACCCACAAGCGTCGTCTCTCGGCCCTGGGACCCGGCGGTCTGACCCGTGAGCGCGCAGGCTTTGAAGTGCGAGACGTGCACCCGTCCCACTACGGCCGTATCTGCCCCATTGAGACCCCTGAAGGCCCCAACATTGGCCTCATCGTCTCTTTGTGTACATATGCCCGCGTCAACGACTTCGGGTTTATTGAGACCCCGTACCGTGTGGTCAATGACGCCCATGTCACCAACGATGTTCGCATGCTCAGCGCCTTCGAGGAGAAGGCCCTACCCATCGCCCAGGCCAACGCGCCCATGGACGACAACAACGACTATGTGAACCCTCTGGTGACCTCCCGCGTGGAAGGGGAATTCGAGATGGTGGAGCGCGAAGAGATCGAGCTCATGGACATCTCCCCCAACCAGCTGGTGAGCGTCTCCGCGTCGCTTATTCCCTTCCTGGAAAACGACGACGCCAACCGAGCCCTCATGGGCTCCAACATGATGCGCCAGGCCGTGCCCCTGACCCAGAGCCGCGCGCCCCTGGTGGGCACCGGCGTTGAGGGCGTTGTGGCCCGTGACTCCGGCGTGGCCATTGTGGCCGAGGCCGACGCCACCGTGGTGGAGGTGGACTCCGAGCGCATCGTGCTTCAGCACGATGTGGACATGGAGAAGCCCGGGTTCAACCCGGTGACCATCTACAACCTCTCCAAGTTCATTCGCTCCAACCAGAACACCTGCTTCAACCACCGACCCATCGTGGTCAACGGCCAGAAGGTGAAAAAGGGCGAGGTCCTGGCCGACGGCCCCTCCACCGAGAAGGGCGAACTGGCCCTGGGCCAGAACGTCACCGTGGCCTTCATGCCCTGGGGCGGTTACAACTTTGAGGACTCCATCCTCGTCTCCGAAGCCATTGTCCGCGACGGGGTGTACACCAGCATCCACATCGAAGAGTTCGAGGTGGTGGCCCGTGACACCAAGCTGGGCAAGGAAGAGATCACCCGGGACATCCCCAACGTCGGGGAAGAGGCCCTCAAGGATCTGGACGACAGCGGGATCATCCGCCTGGGCGCCGAGGTCAACCCCGGGGACATCCTCGTGGGCAAGATCACGCCCAAGGGCGAAACCCAGCTCTCCCCCGAGGAGAAGCTGCTCCGCGCCATCTTTGGTGAGAAGGCAGGGGACGTCAAGGACACCTCCCTGAGGGTTCCCCCCGGTGTCACCGGCACCGTGGTGGATGCCAAGGTCTTTTCCCGACGCGGCGTGGACAAGGACGACCGTACCCGTCACATCGAGGACGATGAGATCGCAGGGTTTGAAAAAGATCGCAACGACAAGATCGAGGTGATCGAAAAAACAGCCCGCGAAATGATCGAAGCCATGGTGGTGGGCAAGAGCTGCCCCACTCCCTTGCGCAAGGCCAAGAAGGTCGTGATCCCGGCCGACACCGTCATCACCGACGAGATGTTCGCCGAGGTCTCCCTCTCTCAGCTCGAGGGGATTATCCTGGACGACGACACCGTCACCGAGCGGGTCAACGAGATCCTGGACCGCAAGAACGAAGAGATCGAAAAGATCAAGAAGACCTTTGAAGATCAGGTGGTGCGCTACGAGAAGGGGGACGACCTCCCTCCGGGCGTCATCAAAATGATCAAGGTCTACGTCGCCATGAAGCGCATGCTTTCCGTGGGTGACAAGATGGCGGGCCGCCACGGGAACAAGGGTGTTGTCTCTCGCGTCCTTCCCCAGGAAGACCTGCCGTACTTTGAAGACGGCACCATGGTGGACATGATCCTGAACCCCCTGGGCGTTCCTTCGCGAATGAACGTGGGGCAGATTCTGGAGATTCACCTGGGTCGAGCCGCCAAGGGCCTCGGCAACCAGATTGCCGACCTCATCGACGCCAAGAAGGCCGAAGACCTGCGAACCAAGCTCAAGCGGATCTTTACCGGCGAGGCGGACCACGAGATGATGGACAGCCTGGAAGGCGACGACATCTATACCTTTGCTGAAAACTATCGACGCGGGGTCCACATGGCCACCCCGGTCTTTGATGGCGCCGAAGAAGAAGATGGGGCGGCCTCGACAGGAGGAGTACAAAACCTCCGGCCAGGCCCGTCTGTTCGACGGCCGGACCGGCGAGCCTTTCGACGGTGAGGTAACGGTCGGCACCATGTATATGCTCAAGCTCCACCACCTGGTGGACGACAAGCTCCACGCCCGATCCATCGGTCCCTACTCCCTTGTGACCCAGCAGCCCCTGGGCGGCAAGGCGCAGTTTGGTGGCCAGCGTCTCGGGGAGATGGAGGTCTGGGCCATGGAAGCGTATGGTGCGTCCCATGCGCTCCAGGAGTTCATTACGGTCAAGTCCGACGACATGGCCGGTCGTACCCGAATGTACGAAAAGATCGTGAAGGGACAGGCCGTTCTCGAGCCGGGAATGCCCGAATCCTTCCGCGTTCTTACCAAAGAACTGCAGAGCCTCGGACTGGACGTAACCTTAATCGAAGGCACTAACTAAGGAGCAGATATTGGAAACCCTATACGATTTTTTCGCCAAGCCGATAGATCCCAAGATGTACTCCGGCGTAAAGATTGCCCTGGCTTCCCCCGAGCAGATCATGCAGTGGTCCCACGGGGAGATCAAAAAGCCCGAGACGATCAACTACCGTACGTTCAAGCCTGAGCGGGACGGCCTGTTCTGTGCCAAGATCTTTGGTCCCACCAAGGACTATGAGTGCAACTGCGGCAAGTACAAGCGCATGAAGCACCGGGGCGTGGTGTGCGAAAAATGTGGCGTCGAGGTCATTCAGTCCAAGGTGCGCCGCGAGCGTCTGGCCCACATTGAGCTGGCTACCCCCGTGGCCCATATCTGGTTCCTGAAGAGCCTGCCCAGTAAGATCGGCAACCTTCTGGACATCACCCTGAAGAATATGGAGAAGGTCCTCTACTTTGACAGCTACATCGTCATGGACCCCAAGGAGACCGGTCTCACCAAGTACCAGCTCCTCTCCGACGACAAATACATCGAGGCCCTGGACCTGTACGGCAAGGAAGCCTTTGAGGTGGCGGTGAAGGGCGCCGAAGCGGTGCGAACCCTTCTGGAAGAGCTGAACCTGGAGCAGATCTACAACGACCTGCGCGAGGAGCTCAAGACCACCACCTCTTTGGCCAAAAAGCAGAAGCTGAGCAAGCGACTCAAGATCGTCGACGCCTTTTACAACTCCGGCGTGGATCCCATCTGGATGATCATGAGCGTTGTGCCCATCCTGCCGCCGGACCTGCGTCCCCTGGTGCCCCTGGAGGGCGGTCGTTTCGCCACCTCGGACCTGAACGACCTCTACCGCCGGGTGATCAACCGGAACAACCGCCTGAGCCGCCTCATGGAGCTCAAAGCGCCCGATATCATCGTGCGCAACGAAAAGCGTATGCTCCAGGAGTCCGTGGACGTGCTTTTCGACAACGGCCGTCACGGCCGCGTGGTTACCGGTACCAACAAGCGTCCCCTGAAATCCCTCTCCGATACCTTGAAGGGCAAGCAGGGCCGCTTCCGTCAGAACCTCCTCGGCAAGCGTGTGGACTACTCCGGCCGTACCGTTATTACCGTCGGCCCGAACCTGCGCCTGCATCAGTGCGGCCTGCCCAAGAAGATGGCCCTGGAGCTGTTCAAGCCCTACGTCTACCATCGCCTTGAGAAAAAGGGCCTGGTCTCCACGGTCAAGAGCGCCAAGAAGATGGTGGAGCGTGAAGTCCCCGAGGTGTGGGACACCCTGGACGAGGTGGTTAAAGAGTATCCCGTGATGCTCAACCGTGCGCCCACCCTTCACCGTCTCGGCATCCAGGCCTTTGAGCCGGTGCTCGTGGAAGGCAAGGCCCTTCAGCTGCACCCCCTGGTCTGTACCGCCTTCAACGCCGACTTTGACGGGGACCAGATGGCCGTCCACCTGCCCCTCTCCATTGAGGCCCAGGTGGAAGCCCGCGTGCTGATGCTCGCCTCCAACAACACCCTGTCGCCCGCCAACGGCCAGCCGGTGATCGTGCCTACCCAGGACATCGTCCTCGGTCTGTACTACATCTCCCGCCAGGTGGACGGCGCCCGCGGCGAAGGGACCCTCTTCGGCAGCTTCGACGAGGTGCGTACCGCCTACGATCACGGCAAGATGGGTATCCATGCTGCCATCAAGGTGCGCATGGGCGAAGAGATGGTGGAGACCACCGTGGGTCGAACCCTCTTGTGGGATATCATTCCTTCCCACCCCGAGCTGAGCTTCCGCCGCATTGTGGTCAAAGACCGCGACAAGGCCGATGAGATCAAAGAGGCCCTGACGTCCGGAACCCCCTTTGCCGACCTGGTGGAACGATCCGAAACCTCCGACAAGAAGCGCGGCGGAGACATCGGGTACATGGACCACGAGGAGATGCGCAAGGTCTTCCGCATCGACGACGACACCCTGGAGGTCATCTTTGCCATGGAGATCGGTGACATCAGCGATCCCATCGAGACCCAGGGCGGGTACAATATCTTCTATGTGGCCAACAGGCGCCCCGGCGTGCCCTTCGCCATGATCAACAGGGTCATGGACAAGAAAGCAGCCCGGGACCTCATCGACTTTGCCTACCGCTACATCAGCCCCAAGGCCACGGTTCTCCTGGCGGACCGCCTGAAGAACCTGGGGTACCGATACTCCACCATCGGCGGCCTCTCCATCTCCATCGACGACATGGTGATTCCCGGCAACAAATGGGACATCATGAAGGAGTCCGAAGACAAGGTTGTGGAGATCAACCGTCAGTACGCCGAGGGTCTCATCACCCAGGGCGAAAAATACAACAAGGTGGTGGACATCTGGGCCAAGGCCACGGACGACATCGCCAACGCCATGATGGATACCATGAGCGAGCCCAAGGTGCCTGTGGAACTCCCCGAAAAGGGAGAGCACGACATCCGCCTGGATACCCGCAACGTGGACAACATCAACTCCATCTTCATGATGGCTGACTCCGGGGCCCGAGGCTCCAAGGACCAGATGCGTCAGCTGGCCGGTATGCGAGGCCTCATGGCCAAGCCCTCCGGTGAGATCATCGAGACGCCCATCCAGGCGAACTTCCGCGAAGGCCTCTCGGTGCTTCAGTACTTCGTCTCCACCCACGGCGCCCGTAAGGGTCTGGCGGATACGGCCCTTAAAACGGCCAACTCCGGTTACCTCACCCGTCGTCTGGCCGACGTGGCCCAGGACTGTGCCGTCATTGAGCCCGATTGCGGCACCACCATGGGTATCGAGGTGGAAGCCCTCATGGAGGGTGGCGAGGTGATTCAGCGCCTTGGTGAGCGTATCCTCGGTCGAACCACCCTGGAGAACGTCTACGATCCCTTCACCGACGAGGTGCTGGTGCAAGAGGGAGTCGAGATCGACGAGAAGATCCTCTCCATCATGGAAGATGCCGGTATCACCAGTCTCAAGATCCGCTCCGTCCTCACCTGCAAGACCCGCGGCGGGGTGTGTGCCAAGTGTTACGGCCGAGACCTTTCCCACGGGGACACCGTGGAGATCGGACAGGCTGTGGGCATCATGGCTGCCCAGTCCATCGGCGAGCCCGGTACCCAGCTCACCATGCGTACCTTCCACATCGGTGGTACGGCGAGCCGGAAGGTGGAGGTTGCCGAGATCAAGGCCCGCGTGGACGGCAACATCAAGTTCCTCGACGACCTCAAGGTTGTCAAGAACGAAGAGGGCGAGCTCATCGTCATGAACCGTCGTGGCGGGGAGTTCTCCATTGTGAGCGACACCGGCCGTGAGCGTGAGAAGCACCACGTTATCTATGGTGCCCACCTTCTGGTGGAAGACGGAGCCTCCGTAGAGAACGGTCAGCTCCTGGCGTCCTGGGACCCCTTCACTGTGCCCATCATCACCGAGGTGTCCGGCAAGGTCAAATTCGGCGACATCGAGTCCGGCAAGACCATGCAGGAAAAACTGGACCCCGTCACCGGCAAGTCCAGCCGTACCATTATCGAGAGCCGCATCGGCGATGCCCGTCCCCGCATCTCCATCAAGGACGAGAACAACAAGACCGTCCAACTCGGCGGCGGGGCCCTGGCCCGGTACAGCCTGCCCGTGGAAGCGGTTATCCTGGTGGAGGAGCACGACGAGGTCAAGGCGGGTCACATCATCGCCAAGCTGCCCCGAGCCACCACCAAGACCAAGGACATCACCGGTGGTCTTCCCCGAGTTGCCGAACTCTTTGAAGTTCGCAAGCCCAAGGAGACCGCGGTGCTGACCCAGATCGACGGTTACGTGGGTATTGCCAAGGGCACCAAGGGCAAGCAGAAGGTCACCGTGACCAACGCCGATGCCGGCGAGAAGCGCGAGTACCTGATCCCCAAAGGGCGTCACATCAACGTCTACGAAGGGGACTATGTCCGTGCGGGTGAAAAGCTCACCGGCGGCAGCGAAAACCCCCAGGACATCCTGAACATCAAAGGCGAGGTGGCTCTGGCCAGCTACCTGGTGGACGAGGTCCAGCAGGTCTACCGTCTCCAGGGCGTCCGCATCAACGACAAGCACATCGAGGTCATCGTGCGCCAGATGATGAAGCGGGTCAAAGTCACCGACTCCGGCGACTCCAACTTCATCATGGAAGAGCATGTGGACCGCACCGAGTTTGCCGACGTGAACCGTGCACTGGTGGAAGAGGGTGCTCAGCCCGCCCAGGGCGAGCCTTTGATCCTCGGGATCACCAAGGCCTCCCTCTCCACGGACAGCTTCATCTCGGCGGCTTCCTTCCAGGAGACCACCAAGGTCCTCACCGAAGCGGGCATCCGCGGCAAGGTGGACACCCTGCGGGGTCTCAAGGAAAACGTGATCATGGGCCGGCTCATTCCCGCCGGTACCGGCATCGCTCAGTACCGCAATATTGAAGTGCAGAGCGACCTCGAAGAGGTTGTTGAAGAGAGCAACGTCATCGATCTGTAGAAAAAAAAGGCGGGTTTCTTCGGGTTTTTTCGGGGGAACCCGCCTTTGATACAATTGGGTAAGGAAATTATTCCTTGACAAAACGGGGTGGTATATGTATCATGCCGTATTTTGCGTTTTAGGAAAATGACAAACAATTAAAGGAGTTTGGTACGAAATGCCTACGATTAACCAGTTGGTCCGGAAAGGAAGAACGCGCGCGAAGAAAAAGACCAGCACGCCAGCCCTGATGGGTGGGCCTCAGAAGCGTGGTGTCTGTACTCGTGTGTATACTTCGACTCCGAAAAAACCAAACTCAGCACTCAGGAAGGTGGCCAGGGTTCGCCTCACCACAGGCGTGGAAGTTACCGCCTATATCCCCGGCATCGGCCATAACCTCCAGGAACACTCCGTTGTCCTGGTTCGCGGTGGTCGTGTAAAAGACCTTCCGGGTGTCCGTTACACTATTGTAAGGGGTACCCTTGATACGCTGGGTGTGGAAGACAGGAAGCAGAGTCGCTCCAAGTACGGTGCACGCAAGCCTAAGTAAGACGACTCTTCATCTGATTCGTTAACCAAGATTTGTTCAAAGAGTGAGTAGCTATGCCAAGAAGAAGGGAAGTTCCCCATAGACCGGTAATGCCCGATCCCCGATACAACAGTGAGCTGGTTTCACGATTCGTGGCGGCCATTATGCTTGACGGGAAAAAAAGCACCGCCGAGAAAATTTTCTATGGCGCCTTTGACATCATCAAGGAGAAGAGCGGTCAGCCTCCCCTTGAGGTGTTCGAAAAAGCCCTTGAAAACGTGCGACCCGCCATCGAGGTTAAGTCCCGAAGGGTGGGGGGATCCACTTACCAGGTTCCCACTGAGATCCGTCCCTCACGGCGCAGGGCCCTGGCCATTCGCTGGGTCATCGAGTATTCCCGCAAGCGTTCCGAAAAATCCATGGCAGCCAAGCTGGCCGCCGAGATGATGGACGCAGCAAGCAACCGCGGTGCTTCCGTTAAGAAGCGTGAAGACACCCACAAGATGGCAGACGCAAACAAGGCATTCGCCCACTACAGGTGGTAATCCGGATCCAATTGTTACGCGACCGATTGCACTGTATGCGAGACGCTTTGAAGCGCGCTTTATGTCAGCCTGCATGAAGGCAAACACCATCACATTTGCAACCACCAAGGTAGCGAGGAGGAGGAAAAAACAACCCATGGCAAAAGAAAAATTTGAACGTTCCAAACCGCATGTAAACGTCGGTACCATCGGTCACATCGACCATGGCAAGACCACGCTCACCGCTGCGATTACCAAGCAGAACGCCCTCCGAGCCGGAGCAGGCGCAGCCGTTGCCTTCGACGAGATCGACAAGGCACCGGAAGAGAAAGAGCGCGGCATCACCATTGCAACCGCTCACGTGGAGTACGAAACTCCCAACCGTCACTACGCACACGTTGACTGCCCTGGTCACGCCGACTACATTAAGAACATGATCACCGGCGCCGCCCAGATGGACGGTGCGATCCTGGTTGTGTCCGCAGACGACGGCCCCATGCCCCAGACCCGTGAGCACATCCTGCTCGCCCGTCAGGTTGGTGTTCCCCGTATTGTTGTGTTCCTCAACAAGTGCGACATGGTCGACGACGAAGAGCTCATCGAGCTCGTTGAGATGGAGCTCCAGGAGCTTCTCTCCAAGTACGATTTCCCCGGCGACGACACCCCCATCATCCGCGGCAGCGCCCTGCGCGCCCTGGAAGCCGACAGCTACGAAGACGCAGCAGCTGCTTGCATCTTTGAGCTCATGGACGCGTGCGACAGCTTCATCCCCGAGCCCGAGCGCGACACCGACAAAGATTTCCTCATGCCCATCGAGGACGTCTTCTCCATCTCCGGCCGTGGTACCGTTGTAACCGGTCGTATCGAGCGTGGTGTGATCCACACCGGCGACGAAGTGGAACTCGTGGGCATCCGTGCCACCGCCAAGACCGTTTGTACCGGTGTTGAGATGTTCCGCAAGCTTCTGGACGAAGGCATGGCCGGTGACAACGTTGGCCTGCTGCTCCGCGGCACCAAGCGTGACGAGGTTGAGCGCGGCCAGGTTGTAGCCAAGCCCGGTACCATCACGCCCCACACCAAGTTCAAGGCAGAGATCTACGTCCTCTCCAAAGAGGAAGGCGGCCGCCATACCCCGTTCTTCTCCGGGCACGTTCCAGCTCTTCCGTACCACCGACGTCACCGGGATCCTGAACCTCCCCGAAGGCGTTGAGATGATTATGCCCGGCGACAACACCGCCATCATTGCTGAACTGATCAGCCCCATCGCCATGGAAAAAGAGCTCCGCTTCGCTATCCGTGAAGGCGGTCGTACCGTTGGTGCTGGCGTCGTATCTGAAATTATTGAATAGGTGGGACCCAAATCATGATGATCAATACCAAAATCAGGATCAGACTCAGGGCATACGACCACAGGCTTCTCGACAAATCAGCCCTTGATATTGTCGACACCGCCAAGAAGACAGGCGCAAAGATCTGCGGGCCCATTCCATTGCCCACGCGTACCAACAAATTCTGCATTCTTCGCTCACCCCACGTGAACAAAAAATCACGTGAGCAGTTTGAGATCAGAACCCACAAGAGACTGCTGGACATTCTCGAACCCACCCAGCAGACCGTGGACGCTCTGATGAAGCTGGATCTTTCGCCCGGTGTCGATGTAGAGATTAAACTGTAGTTAAGGGGTATATTACCAATGAGTAGAGGACTTTTGGGTAAAAAATTGGGGATGACAGGCGTCTACTCCTCAGACGGGAGGTACATCCCCGTCACTGTAGTACAGGTAGGCCCCTGCGTCGTAACTCAGATCAAAACCGTGGACACGGACGGGTACAACGCCGTTCAGCTCGGATTCGGTGAGAAAAAAGCAAAGCACACCACCAAGCCCCTGAAGGGCCACTTCGCCAAAAGCGGCGAGAGCTTTTTTTCCGATGTCCGTGAGTTTGAAGTGGCTGATCCCGCTGAGTACTCCCTGGGCCAGGAAATCACCGCCGAGATGTTCGAGGTTGGTGAACTCGTGGACGTGACCGGAACCTCCAAAGGCCGCGGTTTCTCAGGTACCATCAAGCGCCACGGGTTCTCCCGCGGCCCCGAGACCCACGGTTGCCGTAACCACAGGGCCCCCGGCTCCATCGGTTGCAGCGCCTGGCCTGCCAAGGTTTTTAAAGGAAAGAAGCTTCCCGGACAGTACGGCGGCGTCAGAAAGACCGTTCGAAACCTGACCGTTGTGGACATTCGTGCCGACGAAAATGTGGTTCTCATTCAGGGCTGCATTCCCGGCGCCAAGTCCGGTCTTGTTGAGATCAAGAAGCCGAAGTTTGGCAAGTAAACGATGAACATCAACGTGTGCCCAACCGCAGGGACCCTGCGAAGTGGGTGCATGAAAATAAAAAACGAGGGAAGTTATGGCTGTCGTTGATGTACTGAATGTTACAGGAGATAAGGTCTCGCAGGCTGAGCTTGCGGACGATATCTTCAATGTAGCCGTAAAAGGAAGTGTCCTTCACGAAGTGGTCAAGATGCAGTTGGCCAACCGGCGCGCCGGGTCTGCATCTGTTACGAACCGCTCCGATATTACCGGTAGCACCAAGAAGCTTTACCGGCAGAAGGGTACCGGCAACGCCCGCTCCGGCTCCATCAAGTCGCCCCTGCGTCGTGGTGGTGGGGTTATCTTTGGCCCCCAGCCCAAGAGCTGGGCGTACAAAGTGCCCAAGAAGGTGCGGAAGCTTGCACTGAAAATGGCTCTTTCCAGCCGTTTCCAGGGCGATAACCTCATGGTTGTCGATACCTTCGGAGTGGACGAGATCAAAACCAAGACCGTTGTCAAGGCCCTTACCGACCTTAAGGTCGACAACGCTCTGATCGTGACCGACGCGGAAGATATCAAATTTGAGCTGTCAGCGCGCAATATCAAAGGCGTCAAGGTGATCCGCACCGAGGGCCTGAACGTGTATGATATTCTCAAGTACAACAAGCTGGTCCTCATTGAGTCTTCCATCAAAGGCATCGAAGGGAGGCTTTCAGCATGAATACATTCGATATCATTATCAAGCCGTTGAACACGGAAAAGACCACGATTCAGAAAGAGACGCTGAACCAGGTATCTTTTGAAGTCGCCCCGAAGGCCAACCGGATTGAGATCAAGAAGGCTGTCGAGAAGATCTTCAAAGTCGGCGTGGAAGATGTCCGCACGGTTAACGTGAAGGGCAAGGTCAAGCAGAGAGGCAAAATCGTCGGAAAGCGCAAAGACTGGAAAAAGGCGATTGTGACGCTGGTGCCTGGAAGTACCATTGAATTCTTTGAAGGCGTATAGACCGGGAGCGATAAATGGCAGCAATTAGAAAAACCAAACCGACATCACCTGGCCGCAGGCACCAGGAATATTCGACGTTTGAAGGGATTACCACCGACAAACCCGAAAAGAGTCTGCTGCGGCCCCTGAAGAAAAGCGGCGGTCGTAACGTCAACGGCCGGATTACCTGCCGTCACAAGGGTGGTGGACACAAGAGACATTACAGGGTCATCGACTTCAAGCGTGACAAAGTCGGTATCCCTGCTAAAGTAGCGACGATCGAATACGATCCCAACCGCAGCGCCCGGATCGCTCTGCTTCACTACGTCGATGGCGAGAAGCGGTACATCCTGGCCCCCATCAACCTCAATGTGGGCGATCAGATCATGTCCGGCCCTGAGGCCGACATCAAGCCCGGGAACTGCCTCCCCCTGGAGAACATTCCCCTGGGTACCCAGATCCACAACATTGAGCTCAAGGTGGGCAAAGGTGGGCAGATCGTTCGCAGCGCCGGAACCTTTGCACAGCTGATGGCCAAAGAGAAGGCCTACGCCATGGTTCGACTTCCCTCCGGTGAAGTACGCATGGTCCTTGCCAAATGCAAGGCGACCATCGGGCGACTTGGAAATACAGAGCACAGCAGCATCAACAAGGGCAAAGCCGGCCGTACCCGCTGGATGGGCGTTCGTCCCAGTGTCCGCGGTGTGGCCATGAACCCTGTTGACCATCCCATGGGTGGTGGTGAAGGACGCTCTTCCGGCGGCCGTCACCCCTGTTCACCCTGGGGCGTACCCTCTAAGGGCTTCCGCACCAGAAAGAACAAGACCACCAACCGTTACATCGTGAAGCGACGCACGAAGTAACAGGCTCGCGTAAAGCAATTACGGGTAATTTGAAAGATTAAGAACAGGAGACAAAATGCCACGTTCGCTTAAGAAAGGGCCGTTTGTTGATGCAAAGCTTGTCAAGAAAGTGCTCTTGGCTCAGGAAAGCCGATCCAACCAGGTCATCCAGACATGGTCGAGACGATCTACCATCTTCCCCGAGATGGTAGGGTTGACGCTTGCAGTACACAACGGTCGTAAATTCATTCCGGTATTCGTTACCGAGAATATGGTTGGCCATAAACTGGGGGAATTTTCACCGACACGCACCTACTGGGGGCATGCGGCTGATAAAAAGACCAAGGGCAAATAGCGCCCCGCAAACCTTTAAGTAGAGGATGACTTACAATGGAGGTTAAAGCTGTAGCAAGGTATGTGCGAATTTCTCCTCAGAAGGTGCGGAAGATTGTCGGCGCCGTGAAGGGGAAGCCTGTCGAATCAGGCCTCAATTCGCTCAAATTTATGCCTCAGAAAGCCGCTGCAATCGTCGAGAAGACTCTGCGGTCAGCTGTCGCCAACGCCGATCACAACAACGAACTCGACGTTGACGCGCTCTTTATTAAGAATATTACGGTTGACCAAGGGCCCAGCCTGAAGCGGTTCAGGGCCAGAGCGCGCGGTAGAGGATCCCGCATCCTGAAGAAAACCAGTCACATCACAGTCGTCGTGGCTGATGAGGCGTAACGAAAAGGAGATAAAAAGTTGGGCCAGAAAGTAAATCCAATAGGACTTAGACTCGGAATCAACAAGACCTGGGATTCCCGCTGGTACGCCGACAAGCAGTATGCGGATTTTGTCATGGAAGATTTCCGGATCCGCAAGTTTCTCAAAAAGCGACTGTACCATGCCGGTATTTCCAAGGTAGAGATTGAGCGATCCTCCAAGAGGATCCGCCTCCGCATCCACACTGCCCGCCCCGGGATCGTCATCGGCAAGAAGGGCTCTGAGATCGGTCTGCTCAAGACCGACCTGGTGAAGCTGATTTCTGCCGGTGGGGACAAGCGCGACGTCATGATCGACATTCAGGAGATCAAACGTCCCGAGCTTGACTCCCAGATGGTGGCTGAAAACGTGGCCCTCCAGCTGGAGCGCCGTGTGGCCTTCCGCCGCGCCATCAAGCGCTGCGTCTCCTCGGCTATGCGTTTCGGCGCACTGGGCATCAAGATCATCTGTGCCGGCCGTCTGGGTGGCGCTGAAATGGCCCGTACCGAATGGTACCGGGAAGGCAGGGTGCCCCTTCATACCCTCCGTGCGGATATCGACTACGGTTTTGCCGAAGCCCATACGACCTATGGGGTCATCGGCATCAAAGTGTTTATTTTCAAAGGAGAGATCCTGGGTAAGGACTGATGTGGCCCTTGCTTTGACAGGATAATGAAGGAGTTTCCAAATGCTGAGTCCTAAAAAGGTCAAATTCAGAAAGCAGCAGCGTGGAAGAATGACGGGGAAAGCCTACCGTGGCTCCACCCTCAGCTTCGGCGAATTCGGGCTGCAGGCCCTGGAGTGCGGCTATGTTAACGCACGCCAGATCGAGGCTGCCCGTATTGCCATGAACCGTCGCGTTAAGCGTGGCGGAAAGATGTGGATCCGGATTTTCCCGGACAAGCCCATCACCAAGAAACCTGCCGAAGTCCGAATGGGTAAAGGTAAAGGTTCCACCGAGGCATGGGTTGCCGTTGTCAAACCCGGCAAGATCCTTTATGAACTCGAAGGTGTTCCCAGAGATCTGGCTCGCGAAGCGATGCGTCTTGCCGCCCACAAGCTTTCCATTAAAACACGTTTTATTGAGAGGGGCGACTACTAATGAAGATCAAAGATATTCGTGCCATGGGCAAGGATGATCTGAAGGCGAAACTTCAGGACCTCAAGGAAGAGCACTTCAACCTGCGCTTCCAGCACGGCGTGGGGCAGCTTGAGAAGACCTCCATGCTCAAAAGCGTGCGAAGGGACATTGCCAAGGTCGAGACGGTCATCCGGGAAAACTGAACTTTCTAAAGGTAGAGACTAGTTACCGCTATGAAAAAACGAGGAATGAAGAGACAGCTGCAGGGAACTGTGGTGTCCGATAAGATGGATCGAACCGTCGTCGTTCTTGTGGAAAGGCTGGTTAAGCATCCTCTTTACAAGAAATATATCAAGCGCCACAACAAATATGCAGCCCACGACGCGGAGAACGCATGCGGCATCGGCGACAAGGTCGTCATCACCGAGTGCAGGCCCCTGAGCAAAAGCAAACGGCACCGCGTCAGCAAGATTGTTGAAAAGGCGGTTTGATAAAGAAGGAAGACAACGATGATTCAGACAGAAACTAGATTGACCGTGGCAGACAACTCCGGTGCCAAGGAGCTGTACTGCATCAAGATATTGGGCGGTTCCAAAAAGCGATACGCAGGTGTCGGCGACATCATCGTCGTGTCTGTCAAGGAGGCCATTCCCAACGCCAAGGTAAAAAAAGGCGATGTGATGAAGGCCGTGATTGTACGCACGAAGAAGGCCATCAAACGAGCCGATGGATCTTACATCCGTTTCGACGAGAACTCCGCGGTACTGGTCAATCAGAGCCAGGAACCCATCGGAACGCGTATTTTCGGCCCGGTGGCAAGGGAGCTGAGGGCGAAGCGATTTATGCGTATCATCTCACTGGCTCCTGAAGTCCTTTAATGCCGGAAAAGACCCCGGTCGCTATTTTGGAGACAAATTATGAACAGTGAAAAATCTCATATCCGAAGAGATGATAAAGTTAAGGTTCTTACCGGAAAGGACAGGGGCAAGATCGGCAAAGTCCTCAAAGTCATCCGGAAGGAAAACCGGGTTGTTGTGGAAAACATCAACAAGGTGAAGAGACACCAGAAGCCTAACTTCAAGAACACCCAGGGCGGTATCATTGAAGCCGAGGCGCCCATTCACCTGTCCAATGTTCAGCTGATGTGCAACCACTGCCTCAACCCCGTCCGGATAAAGATGAAGGTCCTGGAAGATGGTAAGAAGGTCCGTGTTTGCAGAAAATGCAATGAAACCATCGAAGCTTAGGGCCAAGGCGGAGGATGTAAATGTCAGATTTTAAAAAACAGTATCAGGAAGAAGTGGTTCCCAAGCTTATGGAAACCTTCGGGTATAAAAACCTCATGGAGGTTCCCAAGGTTGAGAAGGTTGTCCTGAACATGGGCCTGGGCGAAGCCATCAAGAACGGAAAGATCCTCGACTCGGCAGCTGCCGAGCTGGCGACCATTTCCGGTCAGAAGCCGGTGATCACCAAAGCCAAGAAGTCCATCGCAGCCTTCAAGCTGCGCGAAGGCATGCCCATTGGGTGCATGGCGACCCTGCGCAAGGAGAAGATGTGGGATTTCCTCTACAGGCTGATCAACATCTCCCTTCCTCGCGTTCGGGACTTCCGCGGTATTTCCGGCAAGGCCTTCGACGGCCGAGGCAACTACTCTCTGGGCGTTCGTGAGCAGATTATTTTCCCTGAAATCGATTACGATAAAATCGATCAGATCAAGGGGCTGAATATCACGATCGTGACCACTGCCAAGAACGACGCGGAAGGCAAAGAGCTTCTCAGGCTCCTTGGAATGCCTTTCCGGAATTAGAGGAAAAAGACCTGACTTCATGAAGGGGGCGATAAGGGAGACCGAGTCCCCGCAAGGAAGTCTGCAAGGAGAAAGCTGTGGCAAAGAAATCAATGATGGTGAAAGCCGAACGCAAGCCCAAGTTTAAAGTCCGTGCGAACAACAGATGCCCGATGTGCGGGAGGCCCAGGGCTTACATGCGAAAGTTCGGTATCTGCCGTATCTGTTTCAGGAACCTTGCATCGCACGGCAAGTTACCCGGTGTTACTAAGTCGAGCTGGTAAGGGATTTTTTCCTTTACCCTCGATACTGGTATAAACCTTTACAGTACTATTCAACGGAGTAAATCATGACGATGAGTGATCCTATTGCGGATTTGTTGACACGCATCCGCAATGCCGGCAGAGCCAAGTTCCCCAAAGTCGATATCCCCGGATCCAAGATCAAGGTGGAGATCGCACGGGTTCTTCAGGAACAGGGCTACATCAAGAACTACAAGTTTGTCGACGACGGAAAGCAGGGCATGCTGAGGCTGTACCTTAAGTACGATCAGGAAGGTACGCACGCCATTTTCGGAATCACAAGAGTGAGCAAGCCCAGCCGACGTGTGTACGCAAAGTACAAGGACCTGAAACCGGTCCTCAACGGACTCGGCGTGGCCGTGGTCTCCACCTCCAAGGGTGTGATGACCGACAAGCAGGCGAAAGCGCAGAAACTCGGCGGCGAGATTCTCTGCAATATTTGGTAGCAAGGGAGCGACATTATGTCTCGAATTGGAAAAAAGCCCATTGTGCTGCCTGCATCCGTCAAGGCGGCCTATGCGGATCGAAAACTTGTGGTTGAAGGCCCCAAAGGCAAGCTGGAACAGGAGATTCATCCTGTAGTGGACCTGAAGATTGAGGACAACGTCATTTCCGTTGAAATCATCGACAACGTTCGTGATGCGGGAGCGTATCATGGTATGGTCCGAGCCATCGCCGCCAACATGGTGACTGGCGTCAGCACTGGATTTGAAAAGGCCCTTGAGGTCAACGGTATCGGCTACAAGGTGGAAGTCAAAGGTCAGACGGTCATCCTGAACGTCGGATACTCTCACGCTGTCAGCTATGATCTCCCCAAAGGCATTGAAGCCAAGGTGGACAGGAACATCCTGAAGATCATGGGTGCCGACAAGCAGTTGGTGGGCCAGGTTATCCGCTGCATTTGTGACGTTCGTCCCCATCTTTCCAAGGGCAAGGGGATCAAATATGTCGACGAGCACATCCAGAGGAAAGCTGGAAAGACAGGAAAATAATAAGCCTGACTTTGTGGCGCCAGCTATGGTGTGGCCGGGACCTGACTCTTCAGGTCCCGCCAAGGTTCAGCTTATCATATACAGGATAAAGATATGGGTACTACAAACTCTCGCAAAGAGAAGCGACTCAAAAAAAAGATCAGGATCCGTAAGAAGATTGTCGGAACTCAGGAACGTCCCCGTCTCTGTGTGTTTCGCAGCGCCAAGCACATCTATGCGCAGCTCATCGACGATACGGTCGGCGCACTTCACCGACCTCCACCGTCGGTAAAGGCTACAGCGCAGAAGAGGGTGCCGATAAGTCTGCCAAGGCCAAGATGGTCGGCAAGCTTGTCGCGGAGAAGGCCATGGAAAAAGGTGTTAAGAGCATCGTTTTCGATCGCAGCGGTTACATCTACCATGGTCGTGTGAAATCCCTTGCAGAAGGGGCTCGTGAAGCAGGACTGGAATTTTAATTCTGAAGGAGGCGTCCTTTGTTTAAGAAAGACACAGAAGATAACGGATTGATTGACAAGGTTGTCTATATCAACCGCGTCGCCAAGGTCGTCAAGGGTGGTCGCAGATTCAGCTTCAGTGCCATTGTTGTCGTCGGTGACGGAGAGGGCAGCGTCGGCTTCGGGCTCGGCAAAGCCGGTGAGGTTCCCGAAGCCATCCGTAAGGGCGTGGAAGCCGCCAAGAAAAACATGGTGAAGGTAAATCTCGTGAATGGGACCATCCCCTCTGAGGTAATCGGCAAGTTCGGTGCCGGTCGCGTGCTGCTCAAGCCCGCTTCCGAAGGTACCGGCCTCATCGCCGGCGGTGCTGTTCGCGCCGTCCTCGAAGCCGTGGGTGTGAAAAACATTCTGACCAAATGCATGGGTTCCAACAACCCCCATAACGTAGTCAAAGCCACCATCGCCGGCCTGAAAGCAAACCAGAGCCGTGAAGAAGTGGCCCGACGCAGGGGTCTGAGACCTGAAGATCTGTAATCGGGGGAGTTAGCAAATGTCACAGAAGCTGAAAATCACTCTTGTCAGAAGCATGATCGGCCGACCCGAAAAGCACCGCAAGGTACTCAGAGGCATGGGCCTGACGAAGATGAACAAAACAGTCGAGCTGGAAGACACCCCCTCCATTCGAGGCATGGTCTCCAAGGTCGTTCATCTTGTGAAAGTGGAGGAGAACGCCAATGAAGCTTAATGAACTGTCACCGGCCGAAGGCTCGGTTAAAGCGCGCAAGCGTATCGGTCGCGGTGTAGGCTCCGGTTGGGGCAAAACCGCTGGTCGTGGTACCAAGGGATTTAAGAGCCGTTCCGGCGGCAACGTCCGTCCCGGTTTTGAGGGCGGCCAGATGCCGATCCACAGGCGTCTTCCCAAACGCGGTTTCACCAACATCTTCAAAAAAGAGTTCGCCATCTTGAACGTCAAGGACCTTGCCCGCTTTGAAGAGGGCCAGGTGGTGGATGAAGCGGCTCTCGTAGCGGCTGGCCTCGTCAAAGGCCGTCGTGACGGCATCAAGATCCTCGGCAACGGTGAGATCACCATGAAGCTCACCATCAAAGAGTGCCAGGTGTCCAAGAGCGCCCGAGAGAAAATTGAAGCAGCAGGTGGAACAGTAGAGGCCTAAGACCATATGACGACCAGCGGATTCCAGAACCTATTCAAATTGCCGGAATTGAAGAAACGGATCGTAACCACACTGATGCTGTTGCTCGTCTACCGCATCGGTGTGCACGTTCCCACACCCGGGATTAACCCCGACTCCCTGGCCGAGATCTTTCGCACGCACGGCGAGGGCATCGTGGGCATGTTCAACATGTTCTCCGGGGGGGCACTCGAGAGACTCTCGGTGTTTGCCCTGGGTATCATGCCTT
Source organism: Desulfoluna sp. CYM3A (assembly GCF_056829965.1). Taxonomy (NCBI): domain Bacteria; kingdom Pseudomonadati; phylum Thermodesulfobacteriota; class Desulfobacteria; order Desulfobacterales; family Desulfolunaceae; genus Desulfoluna; species Desulfoluna sp. CYM3A. Next base: position 5,045,618 of record NZ_CP186556.1, on the reverse strand, counting down.
ATATCAGCGCCTCCATTATTCTTCAGCTGATGACCGTGGTGGTTCTCACCCTCAGTAGGCCCGCAAAGGTGAGGAGCAGGGTCAGAAGAAGATCACCCAGTACACTCGGTACGGGACGGTGCTCTTGAGCGTGATCCAGGGCTTTGGCATCAGTGTGGGCCTGGAAGCCATGCACGCCGCAACCTCACCGGGTTGGGGCTTTCGCATCATGACCGTCATCACCCTGACGGCCGGCACCGCGTTTATCATGTGGCTGGGTGAGCAGATCACCGAGCGTGGCATCGGGAACGGTATCTCCCTGATTATCTTTGCAGGGATTATTGCCCGCATGCCCGCTGCGGTTGCCAACGTGTTCAACCTCATGGGGTCTGGTCAGATGAGCCCCTTTACTGCGCTGATGCTCGTTGTCATGATGGTTGGCGTCATCGGGTTTGTCATCTACATGGAGACGGCTCAGCGCCGGATCCCCGTGGAGTATGCCAAACGCGTGGTGGGCCGCAAGGTCTACGGGGGGCAGAGCTCGCATCTGCCCCTGAAGATCAACACCTCCGGTGTGATCCCGCCCATCTTCGCCTCCTCCATCATCGTCTTCCCGACCACCGTTGCCTCGTTTTTTCCCGGCGTTCCGGTGATGAAAACCATCAGTGACCTGATGGCTCCGGGCAGCGTGCTTTATACGGTCATCTTTGTGGCCTTCATCGTGTTCTTCTGCTTTTTCTACACCGCCATCCAGTTCAACCCGACGGATGTGGCTGAGAACATGAAAAAGAACGGGGGCTATATCCCCGGGATTCGGCCCGGCAAGCGTACCGCGGATTACATCGACAAGGTGCTTACCCGCATCACCGTTGTGGGGGCTGTTTACGTCTCCGCCATCTGCGTGCTGCCGACCATGCTGATCACCAAAGCCAATGTTCCCTTCTACTTCGGCGGCACGGCCCTCCTCATTGTGGTGGGTGTTGCCATCGATACCGTTGCCCAGATGGAATCGCATCTTGTGATGCGAAACTACAGCGGGTTTCTCGGGGACGGCAAAGCGATGAAAGGTCGCCGATAGCGACAGGTAAGTTTAGAACGTATATGGATGGTCACCCCTTTGCACCGGGCGCCTATTTCAAGGTGTCCGGAAAAAAGGGGTTGTCATCCATTTGCGAGTGTAGTATCACATCATGCTGGTTTTTTTTGTTTCGTGGCCACCTCTCCATGGAACTGCCGGTTGAGTTGCAATGTGTGAGATACTCGATATTTGGATATCATTCGTAAGGTAAACTCTGCAATCTGGTCGAAAGCGGTGTGAGCCGTTTTAACCCATTTGGACCAGACAGATGCGATTATCGTGGGAGGAGAGTTATGGCAAAGGAGGAGCCCATTAAGGTACAGGGAACTGTACTTGAGACTTTGCCCAATGCAATGTTCAAAGTGGAACTGGAAAACAAGCATCAGATCCTGGCTCACATCTCGGGTAAAATGCGCATGCATTTTATCAAGATTCTACCCGGGGACAAGGTGACCGTTGAACTGTCGCCTTATGACTTGACCAGAGGACGAATCACCTACCGTTCCAAGTAGGTATCCTTACGAAATTTGAAGGATAAGACGAGGGAGTATAACCCAAATGAAAGTCAGAGCTTCAGTAAAAAAGATATGTCCTAAGTGCAAGGTTGTTCGTCGTCACGGCGTTGTACGGGTTATCTGCGAAAACAAACGTCATAAGCAGAGACAGGGATAGAGGAGGATAAATTTTGGCAAGGATTGCAGGGGTAGACATACCCAGAAGAAAAAGAATCGATATCGCGCTCACCTACATCTACGGTGTAGGGCTCTCCACTTCCAAAGAGATTCTCTCTAAGCACGATATTGACCCGAGTACCCAGACTCAGGATCTGACCGAATCCGACGTCAACCTTATCAGGAAGACCATTGATGCAGACTACCGTGTGGAAGGTGAACTCCGCACTGAGGTGTCCATGAACATCAAGCGTTTGATGGATCTTGGTTGCTACCGTGGACTTCGTCATCGTAAATCCCTCCCTGTCAACGGACAGAGAACCAAAACCAACGCACGTACCCGTAAAGGCCCCAGACGAGCTGCCGTTAAGAAGAAGAAGTAGGTGCAGCTTGGGACACCTGGTCACGATTAAAGGAGGCTTTTAAGCGTCATGGCGAAGACACGCGCACGACAGAAGAAAAAGGTCAGAAAGAACATATCCAGTGGAGTGGTTCATATCCAGTCCACATTCAACAATACCATTGTATCTGTTACCGACACCAATGGTAACGTCATTTCCTGGTCCAGTGCCGGTATGCACGGCTTTAAAGGGTCCCGCAAGAGCACCCCTTTTGCTGCCCAGCTGGCTGCTGAAGATGCGGCCAAAAAGGCTCAGGAACACGGCATGAAAACCGTGGAAGTAGAAGTGAAGGGACCCGGCGCCGGCAGGGAATCGGCTCTCCGCTCTCTCCAGGCTGCAGGCTTTGTGATTACCAAGATCAGGGACGTCACCCCTGTTCCTCACAACGGCTGTCGCCCCCCGAAGAAGAGAAGAGTTTAAAAAAGACTATTTGAACATGATACCAAATATTCCGAGTATCAAAGGAGGAAACTCACTGCAGTACAGAGGGTTGCATTTTACCGTGCTGTCTTTGCAGACGTGAAAACATGAAGCTTTTCCTTAAAGGCGATCGTTGCTACTCAGACAAATGCAGCTTCGATCGACGCAGCTACGCACCCGGCCAGCACGGTCAGCGCCGCAGCAAGTTTTCCGATTACGGCATCCAGCTCAGGGAAAAGCAGAAAGTAAGACGCATTTACGGTGTCTCCGAAAAGCAGTTCCGCATCATCTTCAAGAAAGCGGACCAGAAAAAGGGGATCACCGGCACCAACCTGCTTCAGGCCCTCGAATGCAGACTTGACAACGTGGTCTACCGACTCGGTTTCGTCAACTCTCGCACCCAGGGACGTCACTTCGTACGCCACGGGCACTTCCTCGTGAACGGCCGCAAGGTTGACATCCCCTCCTACATTGTCCGCAAAGACGATGTGGTCGAAATTCGTGAAAAGAGCAAGAAGGTTCAGTTTGTGCAGGACGCCATTGACGCCGTGGTTCGCCGAGGCGTGCCCCAGTGGCTTGAACTGGACAAAGACAATATGAAAGCCAGAGTTGTAAATCTTCCTGTACGCGAAGACGTCACCCTGCCGATTCAGGAACAGTTGATCGTCGAGCTCTACTCCAAGTAGCGGAGCCTTTTAACGTGAGTAAACTGTTGTTCTTGGCACAATTCTGGAGATCAATATGACATCAAACGAAATGATATACAGGAACTGGCGTGAGATGATCAGTCCGGACAAAGTGCTGCTGTCCGGCAGTTCAACTTACGGTAAGTTTGTATGCGAACCTCTTGAAAGGGGATACGGCATTACCATCGGTAACGCCCTCCGGAGGATCATCCTTTCATCCCTTTACGGCGCCGGCGTCGTGTCGGTGAAAATCGAGGATGTTCTGCATGAGTTCTCTCCAATCCCCGGGGTTCTTGAGGATGTCTCTGAGCTGATTCTCAACATTAAAGAGATTAAGTTGAAGGTGACCGACACCGAGACGCGCACCCTGGAGCTGAAGGCCGAAGGCCCCGGCAAGGTGTGCGCCGGAGACCTCATCAGTCCCGATGGCCGGGTGGAGATCCTCAATCCAGATCTTCATCTTGCGACCTTGAACGAGGGCGGCAAACTCGACATGATCCTCACTGTTAAAGTGGGTCGCGGGTATGCTTTGGCCAGGGATAACAAGGACGAGGACGCACCGGTCGGGACCATAGCCATCGACACCGTCTTTTCCCCCATCAAAAAGGTCAACTACACGGTTTCCAACTCCCGCGTGGGGCAGAAAACCGATTACGACAAGCTGACCCTCGAGGTGTGGACGGACGGCAGTCTGCTTCCTGAGGACACCGTGGCGTATGCCGCGAAAATCCTGAAAGAGCAGATGAGTCCTTTCATCAACTTTGATGAGGATATCGAGCCTGAACACGACAGCGTCAGTGAAGAGGGTGGGGACAGAGATTTCAACGAAAACCTCTACAGAAATGTGGATGAGCTTGAACTCTCGGTACGTAGTGCCAACTGCCTGAAAAATGCCGACATCATCAAGATCTATCAGCTCGTGCAGAAAACCGAAGCCGAAATGCTCAAAACCAAGAACTTCGTTAACCCTGAACGAAATCAAGATGCTTGGCGAGGATGCACTTTCCCTCGGTATGAAACTTGACGGTTTCAGCCCGAAGGAGGAAGACGGAGCTGAAGGGGAGTAAGAGGAAATGAGACATAAAAAAGCAGGCGTTAAGCTGGGCAGGACTTCTGCCCATCGCAAAGCGATGTTTCGCAATATGGTGACCTCTCTGTTCAAGCACGGGAGGATCAAAACCACCGACGTCAAAGCCAAAGAGCTTCGTCGTTGGGCGGACAAAATGATTACCCTGGCCAAGCGTGGAGACCTCCACGCCCGTCGCCAGGCAATGGCCGTTATTATGGAAAAAGAAGTGGTGCACAAGCTTTTCGAAGAAGCTCCCGCACGCTTCGGCGGTAAAAACGGCGGCTACACTCGAGTGACCAAAATCGGTTTCCGTGCCGGTGACGCAGCGTCCATGGCTATTGTGGAGTTCACCGCTCCCAAGGTCGAAAGCGCAGCAACCGACGCGTAAATCCGTAAAGGGCATCCGCCCTTTCCGGTCCCTCTGCATGAACAGTTAGTAACAGCCAAGGAGCGTTAGCTCAGGAGGTGGCTGTGACCTGTTGCACATAAAAGCCCACGGCATTTCATGCCGCGGGCTTTTTTTGTTTGGTGATCTGTTCTTCCGGCTTAGGGGGTGACCTCACACACCGGCTTGAGGCGGGTCTTGTTTCGGTACAGGGCCTTGTCCGCCCGCTTGAGAAGGGCCGGGTAGGTGGGGGTGTTTTCCACGCGCAGGGAGGCGATACCGAAGCTGACGTGCTGGTGCAGGGTGTGGCCGTTGATGGGGATGGGCATGGCTGCCATCTCATCCTGGATGCGGGTCATCATGGCCTGGGCCTTCTCCAGGGTGGTTTCGGGCAGGACGAGCACGAACTCGTCTCCGGCAAACCGGCAGAGGATGTCGCTCTCCCGGGTGTATCGGGACAGGGCCCTGGCCACGTCCATGAGGACCTTGTCCCCTGCGTCATGGCCGTAGCGGTCGTTTACGGCCTTGAACTTGTCGAGGTCGAGAAAGGCCACGGAGAGTTCCCGGTTGTAGCGGATGGCCCTGCGGAACTCCTGCTCCAGGGCATGCTCCATGGCCCGTCGGTTCAGCAGCTCCGTCAAGGGGTCATTAAAGGCCAGCAGGCGCAATTTTTCATGGGCCGTTACATTGGAGAGGCACAGGGAAAATTTTAAGGCCAGCTGGGCGAGGAGGACCAGTACCTGTAGGAGAATCGGTCTGACGAGACGTCCGCCTGATTGAGGCAGCCGATCACTTCACCGTCCAGGGTGATGGGCGACATGGACATGGAGCGGATCAGCCAGTTGCTGGTGGGGGGGATCAGGGCCCGGTACTCGTGGATATCCTGGTTGACGAGGGTGGGGGTGGTGCCGGTCCCCAGGAGTCCCTGGAACTGGGAGCGTGTCGCCAGGTTGACCCGTTCGGGCAGGAGTTCCGATGAGCCGAAGGCCTTGAGGAGGAGCCGGGACGTATCGCTCCCCTTGACCAGGGTAATCCAAACATACGGGATGTTAAACTGCTTGGATATTTCGGAAAGGAGGGTTTCAAACAGGTCCTTGAAATTCAAAATTGTGAGGATTTTGGTTTCAACCTGATTGAATTTACGAGATTTTATTTCGTTGTCTTTGACAAGGTCTAGAAGCTCTTGGAATGTCAGCATATGCCTGATTTTATCGAAGGATTGTTAAAAAAAAGCCAAAAGAAGCTAAAAAAAAATAGTGTAAATCCGATAATAAAGTCAAGAGAATAGATATGAACGCCTTAAAGCGGGGTTAGACAGGCATGGCCGATATGGAGAGTCGACTTTCCAGTATTGCTGAAAAATACAGGACGAACCACCTGGACGGATTGGGCGAGGAGGAGATTTTACAGGATATCTTCAACCTCCTGGAAGAGGTCGACGAGCGTGAAAAGGAGATCCTCTGGGCCAAGCGCCGCATCAAGGAGCTGGAGCGCGAGAAGAAGGGCGAAAGCAAGGTGGGGCGTACACGCACCGCCATGTGGGCCATCCGCGGGTTCACTGCTGAAAACCGCCTCTACGTCAAGATGGCCGGTGAGTTTGATTACAAAGGCGCCAAACAGTTCTCCAACCACATCCTCTCCGTCCTCGACTCCCTTCGCAGTGAGTGCGACATTATCGTGGACATCAGCCGTATCCGGGAAAACGGCGACAAGAAAAACGCCTTCCATATCCGCAAAGTGGCCTGCACCCTGGCTCAGATGAGCGTTTCCCGCATCATTCGTATCTCAGACGGCATGCCCAAAACACTCAAGGAGATGGTGGATGCCATCTTTGAAGAGAATGGCCTGACCATCTTTGACGTTCCCACCCTCAACGATGCTTCGGATCTTTTGAAGCGGGAGAAGCATCACCTGAGGGTCTGAGGCCCCTTTTGGCAAGATGCGGGGCTGCGCGTTGGTCAAACCGGTTGTGGGGTTCCCATGACCGGTTTTTTGCGTTCTGGCAGACCCTTTGAAAACAAGCCTATCCGGGTTTCAGGCCAGGCCCTTTAAAGCCTCAAAAGAGCGTGAAACCTCGCGGCTTTTGCCTCACCTTTGTTTTTCTTGTAATTCAGAGGATAAGATACTACAACCGTGTGGTGGCCGGGCTGAAGAGGTGGCTGGTTTCGTACATAAACCAGGCTCTTTTTCAGGCCGGGAGACGCAATTTCAGCGTGTTGGGCGCGACGCTCCGGGACAGGGTCAATGGGTCCCGAGACGCCGGTCCAGTGGCGATAAGCACAAGCAAAAAGGTAGACAAGAAAATGTCAAGACGAGTTGTTGTCATCGGCGGCGTTGCCTTGGGGACCAAGGCTGCCTGCCGAGTGAAACGCATCGATCCCTCGACCCATGTGACCCTCATCGACAAAGATGACTACATCTCCTACGGAGGCTGCGGTATTCCCTACTATGTCTCTGGTGATGTGGCGGATCATACGGCCCTTCAGAGCACCGCGTATCATATGGTTCGTAACGAAGAGTTCTTCAAGACCATCAAAGGCTTCGAAGCCCTGGTCACCGGAACCCTGGTTACCCGCATCGACCGGGAAGCCAAGGTGGTCTGGGCCAAGGGCAAGGACGGAGTGGAGAAGAGCTACCCCTACGACAAGCTGGTCATCGGCGCGGGAAGCCGCACCCGGGATCTCAAGATTCCGGGCCAGGACCTGGCCAACATCCACGCCGTGGGCAACCTCGAAGACGCCATGGAGATCAAGAAGCTCGTGGCCGCCGGACAGGTGGAAAAAGCTGTCATCGTGGGGGCCGGGTTCATCGGCCTGGAGATGGCCGAAGCCCTGGCCGACATGTGGGGCATCGAGACCTCCGTGGTGGAGATCGGCAACCAGATTATGCCGGGGTTTGTCAGCGAGCAGATGGCCCATATGGCCCAGCGCTCTATGGAAGAAAACGAGTAGCTTTTACCTCGGAGAAACCGTCAAGGGGTTTGAAGGCGAAGAGGGAGCTGTCCAGCGGGTGGTCACCGACAAGCGCACCCTGGAAGCCGACCTGGTCATCATGGCCGTGGGGATCAACCCCAACGGCGAGCTGGCCCGGGAAGCCGGCCTGGAAGTGGGCCCCACCGGCGGAATCGTTGTCAACGAGCGCCTGGAAACCTCGGATCCCAATATCTACGCCGGGGGCGACTGCATTGAACTCAACCACGCCGTGAGCGGAGCCCCCGGGGTTTATCCCCTGGGTTCCCTTGCCAACCGCCAGGGCCGCGTCATCGGCACCAACCTGGCAGGTGGCAACGCCACCACCGAAGCCCCGGTGGGCAGCTTTGTGGTCAAGCTCTTCGATAAGTCCCTTGCGGGCAGTGGTTTACTCGAAAAGGACATGGAAGCAGCCGGCATCGACGCCATCAGCGTCTCCATGTGCCAGCTGGACCGCGCTCACTTCTATCCCGAAAAGGAACTGAATCCAGCTGGTGGTGGAAAAGGCCACCAAAGTGGGTGCGGTCTTCGGCATCCAGGGTTTTGCCGGCAGCGGCGATGCCATGGTGGGCCGCATCAACGCGGTGGCAGCCACCTTGAAGTACAAGCCCACTATTCTGGATATCAGCAACCTGGAGTTTGCCTACTCTCCGCCCTTCAGCTCTGCCATGGACATCGTCAACTCCCTGGCCAACGTGGCGGACAACGCCGTGGACGGCCTGCTCCAGTCCATCCCCCTGGCCACCTTCGAAGGGCTCTGGGAAGAGGGCGACTGCGTCTTCATCGACTGCCGCGAGCTGCCCGACTCCACCCCCTTCAAGGAGAAATTCCCCGGCAAGTGGAACACCATTCCCCAGGGAGAGATCAAAAACCGCATTGCAGAGGTCCCCAAAGACAAGTTGGTGGTCCTGGTCTGCAACACCGGCGTGCGCTCCTTTGAGGCCCAGATCAACCTGCGTGAAATGGGCATCACCAACACCGTGAGCGTCCAGGGCGGCATGGCCACCCTCAAGACCTGGGGTTCCAAGGTCGCCGAGTAACGCCAGTTCCTTGATCAAGTTATCGACACCCACGCTTTGCCCGCATCCTGCGGGCAGAACGTGGGTGTTTTTTTTTGCCTCCGGCGGGTCGCTTTTTTGAAAAAAAGCTCCGCAAAAAACGTTCCTAATGAGAAAATGTTGCCCTCGTATGTAGCACGGGCGAAGCCCGTCAGCACATGTGATGTCCCTGAGGAACGAAGGGGCAGAGCATGTGCGAACCGATTTATCCCCTGGCCGCCGGCGGCATGCTTTTTATTTTTTTCTGTGCCTGTTCGAGGGCTTTGTGGTGTAATGACCGCCATGAAATCTTCTTTATACAGCGGACTTGGGGCTGCCCTGGTGCTGGTGGCCGGATGGTGGGGCGTCTCCATGGCGGGGGCCGCCCTTATGGGGCGTGTGGGCATGGTCTCGGGGTTTGTGGGGGGGCTGGCGGTTCTTGCGTTGATCCTCGGGGCCTTGTGGGCGGTTTCCCTGTGGTGTATGCGCCGTGTGGCCGTTCCAGAAGTTCCGGCGCTGCATCGCTGGGGGATCCTGGCGGTGGGGTTTCTGATCACGGCGGGCAGCTGGACCGCCCTTCGGTTTGGCCTGCCTTTTCGGCTTAGCTGGGAGGCATTGAGCACCTGCGGTCAGCTTCTGGTTGTTGTTGTGGCGGCGGGCTACCTGCCACGTTTTTTAAAATCTCCAGCCGAGCTGCTGCCCCTGGTGAGTGTGATGGTGTGTGCCGATGCCGTGAGTTTTCTTGTGGGCCCCACCCACCATATTGCCCAGGACGTGGCTGCGTACTACACCGGGGGGCGACAGGGCCTTTACCCTCTCTCCGAAGTACTCCTCATGAAGTTTCCCAGCCCCGGCACCGATGCCCTCCATCCCTTTTTCGGCGTGGCCGACTGGTTCATGGTGGTATTTCTGGGCAGCGCCTCCCGATTTTTCTCCTTGCCGGATCGCCTTGCAGGAATCCCCGCAGCCGTTCTCGGCCTCTTTTTGGCTGTTGCTACCGCCTGGACCCTTGGCGCCTTTGTCCCGGCCCTTCCTGTGCTGGCCCTCTTTTACCTGGCCGTCATGGCCGTGCGCCACACCCAAGCCTTTACCCCGAAACGCCGCGAAGTGGCCCTTTTCCTCTTTCCGCCCCTGGTCTCCGCAATCCTGTTTTTCTTCAAGAGCTAACGTCAAGCATTTACCAGGTAAAAAACAAAATCGGTGGGCAGGGGATAAATCCCCTGCACCCCAGGATCGCACATGCTCTGCCCCTTCGTTCCTCAGGGCCATCACATGTGCTGACGGGCTGCGCCCGTGAAGAATGTGAGTGCAACCAGCTTTCAAGGTGGCTCACCTTGCCGCCGGAGGCGTTTTACGATTTTTCGAGTTCGTGGATCTCCGGGTGGGTGGAGAGGGCGCGGAGGAACTGTTCGGTGCGCCGCTGGAGGCGTCCTGCCATCATCTGGACCATCTGTCGGTGGATGAGGTAGCCCAGCCTGTGGTCCTTTTCCATGATTTCGACCAGGGCCTTGCCGTCGATGAGGATCACCTCGGAGGCTTCGGAGCTGATCGCCGTGGTGCTGAAGGACATCTCTTCCATGAGGGAGGAGTAGCCGAAGCATTCGCCTGCGTTGAGGGTTGCCACGGTGACGGTCATGTGGCGGGTCATCTCCTGCTCGATGAGGATGGTGCCGGAGCGCACCAGGTAGAAGGTGCCGGACTGGCCCCCTTCGCCGAAGATCACCTCTCCTTCCTCAAAGGAACGGGGTTTGGAGATGGCGATGATGCGGTCCACCAGCTCATCGGGAAGGGTGGAGAAGAGAAAGGCGTTTTTTATATCGTCTCGTGAGATCATGGTCTGTTGTCCTCGTGTTGGGCTTGCAGCTTCAAAGAGCCGGGTTGTGGTGTCCGTTTTCGAGGGGACCGGCAAGGCCCCCTCACCCCGTGTGGGCTATCCTCTGACGGCGTAGAGCAGGAAGATGAAAAGTACGGCGATGAAGGCGCCGACCCCTGAGGGGACGGTGCCTGTCCTGAAGGCCAGTCTCACCCGGTCGGAGACGTCCGCCTGGCTGGGGTTCCCCTTGCCGAAGAGGTGGGTAAAGGGGGCCATGAGGGCCACGGCAATGGACTCGGGCGCTCCCTGGGCGAATCGATTGACACGTCCGGTGAGCCCTTTGACAAACAGGGCGTCGCAGGCGGCGTTGATGCCGTTGAGCACCTTGTCGAAAATCACGTAGAGGACGCGCCCGGCGCCTGCATAAAACCAGTCCGTGTCCAGGAAGGTGGCCTTGGAGAGTTTTGGCAGGAGCCCCTTGGCCAGCAACAGGAAAAAGGCCAGGGTGCCGAAGAACTGAAGCTGGAGCTGGCCGATGACGTGGGCCGCGGTGTAGGGCTCGTAGTCCGCGGCAAAGGGGAGCATGTTGTAGAGCACCTCGTGGTGGATGCCCACGTAGACGCAGCCCAGGGCGGTAAAGCCCATGGCGATGCGCATGTTCCAGGGGGCCTCGGCGGGCTTTAAGCCGGAATCCCTGTGGAAGAAGGTGAGGAAGGGCACCCGGATGCCCACGTAGGCAAAGACACCCACGGCGGTGAACTGGAGGATAAACCAGGCCAGGGTGAGGTGTTCGTGGGCCGCTGCCGAGATGATCATGGACTTGCTCACAAAGGCGCAGAAGTAGGGGGTGGACATGGCCAGGCCCCCCACGATGCAGAAGGTGGCGGTCCAGGGCATGAAGCGGAAGAGGCCCCCTAAGTCGCCCAGGTTCTGTTTGCCGGTCTGGTGAATCACGGCCCCTGCGCCCATGAAGAGCAGGGACTTGTAGAGGATGTGGCAGACGGCGTGTGCCGCCACCCCGTTGATGGCCAGGTCGGTGCCGATGCCGATGCCCACGATCATGAAGCCCACCTGGTTGATGAGGCTGTAGGCCAGGACCCGTCGCATGTTGTTTTCAATGACCGCATAGCACAAGGGAATGAGTGCCATGGCAAGGCCTAAGGGGATAAGGATCTCGGTTCCGGCAAAGATGCGGGCCATGGTGTAGACGGCGCTCTTGGTGGTAAAGGAGCTTAAGAACACCGCGCCGGTCACCGTGGCTTCCGGGTAGGCGTCTTTGAGCCAGGCGTGCATGGGGTAGACCGCTGCGTTTACCGCCACGCCCACGAAGATGAACCAGGAGGCAGGGGAGGCCAGCTCAATGGCCGAAAAGGCGATGGTTCCGGTCTCCTGGATCTGGAGGACGATGCCCGCCATGAGGGAGAGCCCCCCCAGGATGTGGATCATGATGTAGCGGAAGGCCGCCTTCTGGGCTTTTTCCGCGCGCCGGGCAAGGATGAGGAAGGTGGAGGCCACGGCCATGAACTCCCAGAAGACATACAGGGAGAAAAAATCACCGGCAAAGGTCACGCCCACGGCGCTGCCCGCGTAGATCATGGCCGAGGTGTGGGCCAGGGCGTCGTCTTCGTGCATGGCGTAGACGCTGCCGGCAAAGGCGGCGATGCAGAAGATGGTGCCGAAGACGCGGGAGAGGGCGTCGATGCGTCCGAAGACAAGCTGGTAGTCCAGGAAGGGGACTGTCCAGTGGGTGCCGTTGGGCACCGAGAGCAGGGTCACCAGGGCCAGAAGGGGCAGGACCGTCATCCAGGCGGACCTTAAGCGTCCTTTCAGGATGGGCAGGACCAGGGCCCCGGCCACCATGATCAGGGCCGGGGGGATATCTATATAAGGCATGGAAAGTGTCATTGGATCGAACATCTCCTGTAAGGATTACCTGTTATTTTCCGTTTTTCACCAGGAACGAGAGTCCCAGGGCGAGGACGGGCAGGGCCAGGCCGGAGAGGAACCCGAAGATGGGGTTGAACTCGGGCCATCCGTCGACGGTAAACGATGCGTGGGGGTGAATGAGAGCTTACTCTAGCAGGCATCCCAGAAAGATCGCGAAAATGACCATCACGGTCTTTAAGGTTTTTGGGCTGCTGAAAAGTGTGTTGTCTGACGTCATATCGTACCTCTGAACCTTAGGGCATGGGAGCGCCGATGATGGTGCTCACCGTCATTTTCGCCAGCTGCAGAAACGGCTGGGGGTAGAAGAAGAAGATCACCGAACAGGTGGCCGTGATGCACAGGGGCACCAGGCACCAGGTGGGCACCTCGTCCACTTTCTTTTCAAACATGGCCTCTTCGTCGGTGCAGAAGAAGGCCTTGTAGGAGATGGGCAGAAAGTAGGCGGCGTTTAAAAGGGAGCTGGCCAAAAGCACAAAGAGGAAAAAGATCTGGCCGGACTCCAGGGTGCCGATGACAAGGTTCCACTTGCTGATAAAGCCTCCCAGAGGGGGCAACCCGATGACCGACAGGGACCCCAGCAGGAAAGCGGACATGGTGATGGGCATGCGCCGTCCGATGCCCACCATCTCGCTGATGTTCTTGATGCCCGAGGCGGCAAAGATGGCCCCGGCGCAGAAGAAGAGGGTGATCTTGCCGAAGGCGTGCATGGCGATGTGCAGCATGCCGCCGGTCATGCCGGACGGGGAGAGCAGGGCCACCCCCAGGATGATGTAGGAGAGCTGACCGATGGTGGAGAAGGCCAGCCGCCGTTTCAGCCCGTCCTGTGACAGGGCGATGAGGGACGAGACAATGATGGTAAAGGAGGCCACGTAGCAGACCAGGGTGCCCAGGCCCATGTCGGCCAGCATCTTGGTGCCGAAGACCCCGGTGATGACCCGGGCCACGCAGAAGACCCCGACTTTCACCACGGCCACGGCGTGGAGCAGGGCCGAGACCGGCGTGGGCGCCACCATGGCGGCGGGCAGCCAGGAGTGAAAGGGCATGACCCCTGCCTTGGCAAAGCCAAAGACAAACATGAGCAGCAGCACGGCCATGGCCCCCTGGGAGAAGTGGCCGTTCATAAAGCCCTGGGGGGCGAACTCAAAGGTGCCGGTCTGGCTGTAGATCACCAGCATGGCCGGAAGCACCAGGCCGATGGAGGCCCCCAGAATATAGGTGATGTATTTTCTGCCCGAGCTCCTGGCCTCCCGGTCCTGGTGGTGGGTGACCAGGGGGTAGGTGGCAAAGGAGAGCATCTCGTAGAAGAGATAGAGGGTCAGAAGGTTCCCTGCAAAGGCGACCCCCAGGGTGGCGGACAGGGAGAGGGCAAAGCAGGCGTAGTAGCGGGTCTGCCCGTGTTCTTTTAATGTCCGCATGTACCCGATGGAGTACATGGAGGTGACGATCCACAGGCTGGAGGAGACCAGGGCAAAGAGCATGCCGAAGGCATCCACCCTGAACTCGATGGCCAGCCCGGGGAGCACCTCGGCCAGGGTGCAGGCGATCTGCCCTCCCTTTAAGACAAAGGGAAGCATGGACAAGACAACGGCGAATTTTAAGATGGCTGCGACAAAGGTCCATGCCTCACGCACGTTCTCGGACCGTGCGGAGAAGATGATGGGCACCACGAAAAAGGAGACGAGAATCGCAGCAAGGGGTTTGACTGAGTAAAGCAGTTCCATATCTATGCAATCCCTGCCGGTATGGCCAGCTGAATGAGTTTCGTGACAATGTCGCCGGTGAAAAGACCTAAAGCGATGAGTGAAAGGGCCGCAAGGATCAGGGGCACCACCATGGTGACCGGGGCCTCGCTCATGACAGGCCCGTGGTCGTGATGGCCGTGGCCTTCTGCAAAGGGCTCGAAAAAGGCGATCTCAAAGATGCGGAAGAAGAGCACCGCGTTGACCAGGCTGCTAAAGAGAAGGGCGGCCACAAAGCCCCACTGCCCGGCGTTGATGCCGCCGGTGATGAGGTACCATTTGCTGAAGAACCCGCAGGTGGGGGGGATGCCGATGACGGCCAGGGCCGCCAGGACAAAGCCTGTCATGGTAAAGGGCATCTTGCCGAAGAGCCCCTGGAGGTCTTCGAAGCGGTCGCTCCCCAGCTTCCAGACGATGGCGCTCACGGCCATGAAGAGGGTCAGGGTCATGGCGGCGTCGTTGATGATATGAAGGGTGGCGCCGGTGACGCCGGAGGTGTTGCCCAGCCAGAAGCCCCCCACCATGTAGCCCACCTCTGCCACGATGATGTAGGTGAGCATCCGGGAGAGCCGTCGCTGCATCAGGGCCAGAAGAGAACCGGTGACGATGGCCGCCACCGCCAGCCAGACGATGGCCTCGGAGAGCAGGGCCCGGGAGAAGGTGAACTCCGGGGTAAAGACCGTGAGCCCCACCCGTACCATGGCATAGATCATCACCTTGGTGGTCAGCGGCGCGATGAGCCCGGCCGAAGCTGAGGGCGCGTTGCTGTACGCGTTGGGCAGCCAGCCGTGCAAGGGGAAGAGGGCCATCTTCACAAAGAGCCCGGCCATGCAGATGATCAGGGCCAGGAAAAGGGTCCCCGAGCCTGTAAGGGTGGGCATCAGGCGGGCGATATCAGCCATGTTCAGGGTGCCGGTGGCGATGTAGATGTAGCCGATGCCCAGAAGGTAAAAGGAGGCGCCGATGGTGCCCATGAAGAGGTAGTTGAGGCTGGACAGCGGGGCCCGCTCCTTGCCCAGGCCGATGAGGGCGTAGCCGGTGAGGGAGCCGATCTCCAGGAGAACGTAGAGGTTGAAGGCGTCGCCTGTGGCCACGATGCCCACCATGCCGGCCAGAAAGAGAAGGTACAGGGCCAGGTAGGCGCTGAGCTTGTCGGAAAAGTCCTTCTCGATCCAGGTCTTGGCGCTGATGAGGTTCAAGAGGGCCACGGACAGGATCACCACAAGGACCGGTGCGTTCAGGTAGTCGATGACGTAGACGATGCCGATGGGAGGGCGCCATCCCGCCATTTTGTAAACAATGGGGCCTGCTGCCATGACCTGGGCGCAGAGGCCGACGGAAACCGCCAGGGCCCCGGCCAGAGAGGCAACGGCCAGGGGAAAGCACCAGCGCCGGTCGATCCACCCCATGGCGGAGACGATGAGCGCCGACAGCAGCGGTATGATTATCAGGAGTGCCGGAAAATGCTGTGTCATTCTTACTGTCCTGCCTGCATGCGAATCTGGTGGTTGATGTCATCCTCTTCCAGGGTGCCGTACTGCCGAAAGATCTTGATGGCCAGGGCCAGGGCAACGCCGAGGGTGGCAACAGAGACCACGATGGCCGTGAGCATCAGGCAGTGGGGAAGGGGGTTGATGTAGTCCGCCGCATGGACGGCCGCGTGGCCTCCTCCATGGGCGTCGCCCATGATGATGGGCAGGGTCCCCTCCTTTTTGTAAGCAATGGAGACGTAAAAGAGGATGATGGCGGTCTGGAAGATGTTCATGCCGATGATTTTTTTCACCAGGTTGTTCTTGGCGATCATGGCATAGAGACCGATCATCATGAGGATGGTGTAGATCCAGTAGTTGTATTTGGCCGCAAGGAGCGGCAACAGGTCGGTCATGATATCAGAGCCCCTCGTCGTGTTTCCCTGCCGAGGACAGGTTGTAGTAAATCCAGATAATCACCGCCATGACGGCAAAGGCCACGCCGATCTCCACGATGAGGATGCCGTGGGAACGCGCCATCACCGCATCGACCCCCAGAAGGGGGGCCAGGGCTTCGTAGTTGAGGAAGTTGGCCCCGAACAGGAGGCACAGGGCCCCGGTGCCCGCGTAGATGAGAACGCCCAGGGAGCCGAACAGGGCCGCGATCTTCTCGGGAAAGCGCCGGATGGCGCGCCGCAGGTCGTGGCTGATGGCGTACAGAATGATGGACGCCGCCAAAAGCACCCCGCCCTGGAACCCGCCCCCGGGGCTGTAGTGGCCGTGGGCCACCACGTAGAGGGCGAAGATCTGGATAAAGGGGATCACAAGGCGGCAGGTGTTTTTGATGATCATCTGATGGGGCACGAAGTGGGAGTCCAGGCGCCGGAAGACCTTGGAGTCTTCCGCCGGGAGCTTGCCCCCTTCCTTGATGTGCAGGGTCACCCCTGTGGGCAGGTGACGGTACATGCGGGTGGTCTCTTCCGGACCTTTTTTCCGGCGCAGCAGAAAGAAGCAGGCCAGGCCCGCGGCAAAGACCACCGTGGTCTCGAACATCGTATCATAACCACGGTAGTCGGCCAGGACGCTGGTGACCACATTGGGAGCGTGGGTGTCGGCCTGTCCGTGTTCCAGGTAGTAGGGCGAAAGGTAGGTGTTCGCCGGAGAGTCTGCATCACCGAAGTCGGGGAAGGCCCCGGTGTGGAAGATGATGAGCCCGCCCGTGAGGACGACGGCGATGATGGCTAAAAATCTCAATCTTTGGTCCTCCGTGTGGTGTGGAAGACGGCTGCCACGCAAAAGACGGTGCTGACGCCCGCCCCGACGGCTGCTTCGGTGAATGCCACGTCCACAGCCCCCATGACGGCCCAGGCAAGGCACATGAGAAAGCTGTAGGCGCTGAAGACAATGGCGGCTCCGAGGAGGTCCTTGACGGCCAGGGCGCCGATGCCGCTGATGACCACAAGGGTGAGTATCGCCAGATCAATGGGTATCGTCATCGCTGCCTCCGTTATTCTTTTTTGTCCACGGAGCCAGTCCCGCCCGGATGCCGGCGTCCACGATGGCGTGGGTGGCGGTGGGGCTGGTGATGTAGACGAAGATGACTATGAGGATGAGTTTTATGGCCGTGAGGATGGTGGTCCCGGAGAGGCCGTGGTGGCTGAGGACAAAAAGGGCCAGGCCGCTCATGGAGAGGAGCAGGCCCATGGAGTCGATCATCCCGGCGGGATGGAGCCGGGAGTAAAAATCGGGGAATCGGATCACGCCCACGGCTCCGGCAAAAAAGAAGAAGATGCCCAGGGCGATGAGCAGAAGGCTTAAGATGGTCATAATCGTTCGTCGCTCCTTATTTCTGGGTGAGGGACTCGCCGTGGAGCCCCTTTTTCTTGTGGAAATAGCGGGCCGACGCCAGAACCGTGATGAAGTTCAGCAGGGCGTAGGCCAGGGAGATGTCCACAAACATGTCCACCCGGTCAAAGAGAAGCCCGATAATGACCAGCAGCACCGTGGTCTTGGTGCCCAGGGCGTTGATGCCGATGATGCGGTCCAGAATGGTGGGCCCTGCTATGGCGCGGTAGAGCGAGAGCAGAGAGATCAGGCAGATGGCAATGGCTGCGCAGAGAAAAAAATCAGTCATGGTCCTCTCCGAATACGGTTGCGACGCGTTTCTCCATCTCGCCGGGCAGGGGCTCGGCCGACGCGTCGTCGATGGCGTGTACCACATAATCCCCGAAGACGGAGAGGGAGACCGTGATGGTCCCGGGGGTCAGGGTGATGGAGTTGGCAAAGGTCACCAGGCCCATGTCATCGCTCATGCGGCTTCGGAACTGGATGAGCTTGGGGTTGATCTCATCAAGCAGCCTGGGATGAAAGACAAGCTTGAGAAGGTGGAGGTTTGCCAGGACAATCTCTTTGATGAGCCACGGGAGGTAGAGGAAAAAGCGCAGCCAGAGGCCGGGCATTCCCTTGAATGTGGTGGCGGTGATGAGAAGATCCGATGAGAAGAGTGAGACGATCACGCAGGAGATGACGCCAAGGGAGAGGTGGAAAATGTCGAGTTTTCCCGACAAGGCCACCCAGGTTGTCATCATGACCGCGAAGGTGACCGCAAAGGGGACCAGCCTGAAGCCGTTATCGACTTTTTTCCGGCCCGCGTGCGGCGGCGGGGTGTTCATTTGTCTTGTCACAGTTGTTACCTTCCTCAGTGTTGACACTGTCGCTGAGACAACCCGGGGGATGATCCGGGGCAGTGTCAGAAATGTCGGGCAGAAGCGCCCGCGTGTCACGGACCATGGACACGGTTGACGAACGTGTCCGCTCGTCACACCTTACGGTCGGTGCGGGTGCATCATCTATCCGGGAAGTATGTGGGGGCTCGGCCGGAAAATAATAGTGATACAGCGTAAAGTATTGGGCAGGCAGTACTCAAAGAGTGCTGTTTTATTAGCCAATGCGTGTATATTTTATTTTTCTCATAGCCCTCAACTGCTCGAAATGCACGCTGAGACCGAGTAAACCAGGGCCTTGCCAGAGGTGTGACGACCGTGGATAAATGGGTATTCTGCAAAAGATCATTTGGGGTGTCAAGAAGTTTCCGCGATTGATGAATATGTTCAATTAAATTTATGAATTAGCATTAAAAAAAACGCCGTAAGTTGCTGATAAATATACCTACCTTTTCGCCTTTGGCGCATTGTGTCGCCAAGGAACATCCCTCTTTAGTTCCCTGCCTTTTTTGGGTTTTCCTTTCCGGGAAACATGTTCATGCCTTTGGTCCTGTTCCTCCTATTGCTTGCTGTAAATGACTTTGGTGAGTCTGTTCTGTTTGGTCTCATGTTGTTGATATCTTGTCTTATGTGTCAGTGCGTCTGGCGCCGGATTACCTGACTCCGGCGCCAGTATGCGTTGTTTGGTTAAGGAAGTAAAACCGGCATGCCCATCATGGGCCAGACAATCAGGACAAACAGGGCGGTAACCACCATGAGGATCAGGCTCGCGATGAGTCCGTAGGAGAAAAACTCACCGGTGGTGAACTGTCCGGAGTCGTAGGCGATGGCGTTGGGGGCTGCCCCCACCAGAAGGATAAAGGGCATGCCCGCCGTGATGAGGGACGCAAAGAGGATCACCTCCGGGGCCACTCCCAGGTAGGGGGCGATGACCAGGGCCACGGGCAGGGAGATGGCAATGGCCGCCACGTTCATGATGAAGTTGGTCATCACCATGACAAAAAAAGCGATGCTCATGACAAAGACGAACCAGTGGGCTTCCTTAAACAGGGTAAGCCAGTTCACCGCCATCCACTGGGCCGCTCCGGTCTCCCAGAGACAGAACCCGATGCTCATGGCGCCGCCGAAAAGAAGGATGATGTTCCAGGGGATGGCCTCCAGGTCCTTGATGTCCAATATGTTGAGGACAAAAAAGAGGATGGTGGAGACCAGGATGATGGCGGTTTTGTTGACACCGGACAGGGCCGGGATAAAGGCCCGCATGGAGAGGCAGAAGATGCAGCCGAAGATGATGATGGCCGACACCACCTCGGTGCGACTCAAGGCGCCCATCTCTTTGAGCATAAAGGCCGAACGCTCCTTGATGCCTTCGATGCGGGTTTTTTCCGGCCGGAAAAAGAGCATGATAAAGGCCCAGAGGACGAAGACCATGATCCATCCCACGGGGGCCATGTAATAGGTGAGCCCGAAAAAGGAGACCTCACGGCCCACGATGTCCCGGAAGAAGCCCACGGCCACCGCTCCCCTGGCCGCCCCCAGCAGGGTGATGATGGAGCCGGCCCCGGCCACCCAGGCCATGCCGATAAAGAGGCCCTTGCCGAAGCGGGTGGGCTCGCGGTCGTCGGCGTACATGGCGTGGATGGTGAGCAGCAGCGGGTACATGGTGGCGGCCACGGCCGTGTGGGCCATGATGTGGGTGAGGGCGGCCGTCACCACGAAGCTGCCCAGGTAGATCATGCTGGTGCGCTCTCCCACGATGGAGAGCATCTTGTAGGCGATGCGGCGGGTGAGCCCTGTCTTGGTGAACACCATACCGATGACCAGTGAGGCGAAGATGAAGAGGACCGACGGGTCCATGAAGTCTTTAAACGCCTTGTTGGCGGGCCGGATCATGAACATGACCTGCAGCACCCCGATGGTGAGGCTGGTGACCCCGATGGGCAGGACCTCAAAGATCCACCAGATCCCCGCCAGGAGAAAGACGGCGATGGCGCCCTTGGCCTCGGTGGTGAGGGCAAAGCGTTTGCCGTTGGGGTCGACGGCGTCGGGCCAGGCGGAGCTGTAGTAAACCAGGACAAAAAGGCCCAGCCCCAGGCCGAGAAAGAAGATGCGTTTCCAGTCAATGGGCCGTGTTTCGGCCTGAAGGGTTTCCGTTACCATAAATAAACCTCCATGCAGGGAGTCTCGAGAAGGTGGCGTCCGCCCCGAAGGGGGGCAGGGGTGGTGCGCTCAGGGCCCGTTACCAGCCTTTTTTTTCAATGATGTTGTTGATCTCCGCATCGCGGATGCGGGCCTCGTGATCGCACTTGAGCTTGTAGGCCGCCTCAAGTTTTTCGGCGATGACGCCGATGTCGCAGGGCTTCATGAGAAAATCCAGGGCCCCTGCCTTCATGCCGGTGATGGCCCGTTCCACCGTGGCCTCCCCGGTGAGCATGAGCACCGGGATGAGCGGGTGGTCGGCCTTGATGCGGACCAGGGTCTCGCAGCCGTCGAGCCCGGGCATGAGGACATCCAGGATCACCATGTCCGTGAGACCCTCGGTGAGGATCTCCAGGGCCTCCTCCCCGGAATAGGCCACCTTGGTCTTGAAATTCCGCAGCTCCAGGCGTTTGGCCAGGGTGTTGGCGAACTCTTTTTCGTCGTCCACCACAAGTACATGGGGTGTGTAGGTCATCTTTTCTTTCTCCTCCAAATTAAGGTGTCGGCGCGGGGTGCGGTGCGTTGCCGCCATGCGCTGTCTCTTAGGCTTTGGCCGGGGTCTTTTCGGCGCGGTTTGCCCGGATCTTGTCGTAGGCGGCTTTCATGGTCTCGGTGAGGCGCTCGATGTCCGCGGGTTTCTGCAGGTAGGCAAAGGCCCCCATGGCAAGGCAGCGCTTGCGGTCCTCTTCGGATCCGTGGCCCGTGAGGATGATCACCTCCACGTGGGGGCGATTGGCCTTCATGTTCTTGAGCACGTCGTAGCCGTTGACGCCGGGCATCTTGAGGTCCAGGACCATGACGTCGGTCTCCTCCTTGCCGGCCATGGCCAGGGCCTCTTCCCCGCCGTAGGCCACGGAGGTGGTCACCTCACGCATGCGGAGCCGCTCGGACAGGGTCTGGACAAACTCTTTTTCATCGTCCACCAGAAGGACCCGGGGCGGTGTGGGCAGGTCGAAGTCGTACATGACATTGGCCTTGTAGAATCCTTTCCCGATACGGGTCTCCACGGATGTCACCCCGTTGATGCGCGCGGCGTCGGCCTCCACCTTCTGCTTGAATTTTCCCAGCATGAGCACGTTTTTGTTGATGGTCACGGTCACCTGGCCGTCCCTTGCCTCGGCGGTGAGCCCTTCCCCGGTGTCGACGAGGACCTGTTCCACCCGGGCTGCCAGGGAGAAATCCGCTGCGAGCCGAGCCCCCTCTTCGGGATCCACCTCAATGCGGGAGAGGCTCTCGGTGATGAGGCTCAAGGCCTCGGGCACCGGGGTCTTGTCCGTGGGGATGACCACGTCGTACAGCTCAGGATCCCAGGCGCTTTTGCCGTGGAGGGCGCTGCACCAGAGCTGGGCCGCTTCGTCCAGAGCCTGGATCCGCGCGGTGGCCTCTTTGTCCGTGATGTTGCGGGTCTCCCGGGCATTTTCGATGCGTCGCTTTTTGTCGGTGATGATGAGGGTGCGCAGCACCGGGGTGAGGGAGGCGGGGACCAGGTGGCCGCTCAAGCCATGGAGGATGATGTCGCCTTCGGCCAGGAGTTCGGCCAGGGTGAGCTTGACGGCAGCCAGGCTCTTTTCACGCTCCTTGGTAAAGGTGTTGAAGGTGGGGGTCTGTCCTTTGAGGATCTTGAGGAGGGAGGCCTCCTTCAGCCCTTCGCGCTGGGCGGTGAGGGTGATGATCTCCCGGTCCGTGAATACCTTCATGCCGGTGGCGCTGCTGAGGGCGTCGACAATGGCTCCGGCTTGGCTGAAGGCGCCGTTGGTGATGGTGATGGAAGGCATATGCGACTCCTTGCAATGTGGGTTGTTGATGAATTGGTTCAGTTAAATTGATGGATTGCAAGGGGTGTGCCATGCGTGGAATGCTTATTTATAACAGTGGGTTGTGTGACGGGTGGGTGGGGCAGGAGATATTGATAGAAACAAAATGAAATTAAATGAAACGAACAATTTGAAACAATACGGGACGAGAAAGGGTGTGCCGGGGCAGGGCACCGTTGTTTATGGTGGCTGTGACTGCATGCCTCAAGATGCTCTGCCGGTGGCCTGTTTAGTCGGTGGAGCCATTGGCATTTGAGGGACTTTTACGCTCTGTCTCTGACGGGTCGCTTTTTTGGAAAAAAGCTCCGCAAAAAACTTTTGTAATGCAAAAAGTGGAAATTATTTCGGCGGAGCCTGGAAAGGCTTTCTTAAGATCTGTTTATCAAACTTTTTATAAGTTTGGCCCCCGGCAGGGCCGCCGGAGGCAAAGAGAGGCTAACCCCGTTTCAGGATGAGGCAAAGGGTGTGGTGGGTGCGGGAGAGGGAGCCGCCGATCTCATGGGCCAGGGCGCTGACAGCCCCGGGCAGTTCCATGGCATCGTGGCCTTGAAAGGTGAGGGTAAGGGTGGACTCGCCAAGGGTTGGTGTGATGGCTGTTTCCCGGGCCTGCTGCGGGTGGCTTGCGGCTTCCAGGAGGCGAAAGATGAGCAGCCGCAGCTTCATGGGGTCGGCCTGGACCGTGGCGGAGGGGGCGGGTGCGGTGAGTCGTCCGTGGAACCGTCGCCGGGTGAGGCAGACCACCTCCTCCAGGGCGGCCCCGGCATCGGCAGGGCCGCCGGGACCGGGATCCGGGGCATGGGCCAGACGGTTGAGATGGCTGAGGAGTTCCCGGCCCCGGGCCACTTGGGCCTCCACGGCGGCGATGCTCTTTTCCAGCTGTTCCGGTGGGAGCTCGCCGCTGCCCTTGAGATGGAGAAGATCCGAGAGGAGCCCCGCGTGTTCATTGATGATGGCCAGCACGTTCATGAGGTCGTGGGTGGCTGGGGCGGTGACGGCCCCCATGAGGGCCGTGGTCTCCTGGTCCGGGGTCAGGCTCATGATGCGACAACCTCCTTGAGCTTGTCCAGGAGGTCTTCAATGGCCAGGGGTTTCATGAGGTAGTCCACGGCGCCCAGGCGCATTCCTTCCATGCCCTCCCGGGTGGAGCCGTGGCCGGTGAGAAGGATTACGGGCAGGTCCGGGGCGATGTGGCGGATATGTTTCAGGGTCTCCAGGCCGTTCATACCCGGCATGAGGAGGTCCAGGATCACCACGTCAAAGGTCTCCTGGCGGATCAGGGCAAGCCCGGTGTCCCCGTCTTCGGCCGTGGCGGTTGAAAATCCCCTGATATCCAGGCGCTCGGCCAGTGTGGTGACAAACTCCCGTTCATCGTCAATCAGCAGGACATGGGTGGTCATGGGGTGGGTCCTCCTTTGCGTGTGTCGGCCGGGGGCTTTTCAGGCAGCGTCACCGTAAAGGTGGTGCCCTCCCCCTGCCGGGTGTTCAATGTGATGGTGCCCCCGAGTTTCTTGAGGATGCCGTAGGTGATGGAGAGGCCCAGGCCGGTGCCGTTGCCTTTTTTGGTGGAGAAGAAGGGGTCGAAGATGCGTTTGGCCACATCCTCGGTCATGCCGCAGCCGTTGTCCGCGACCGTGACCGTGACCCCCTTCCCCTGGGCGGGCATGGAGGCGAGCCTCACGGTGCCGCCGTCTTCCACGGCGGCAAAGGCGTTGGTGAGCAGGTTGAGAAAGACCTGCTGGAGCTGCCCCCGGTCCGAAAGAATGTCGGAAAGGGACGGGTCCAGGTCAATGCTGACGTCCAGCTGGCGATAGAGGGCTTCCCGTTCCAGAAAGCCCATGACCTCTTTTAATATCTCATTGATGGAGAGGGGCTCCATGAGGGTGTCGAGTTTGCGGGCAAAGCCCAGGAGGCGGTGGGTGATGGTCTTGCAGCGGGAGACCGAGCCGATGATGGCCTCGGTGAGCTCTGCCAGGCGCTTCCGGTGGGGGAAGTCTTCCCGCGGCCACCATGAGGCCCGCCTTTTCGTTGATGATGGCAAGGGGGTTGTTGATTTCGTGGGCCACCCCTGCGGCCAGGCGGCCGATGGAGGAGAGTTTCTGGTTGTGCTGCAGCTCGGTAAGAGCCGTCTCCCGGCGCTCGTCGGACTCTTTGATGCGCCTCACCAGGGTGCCGGTCATCTTCACCACCATGAAGATGATCACCAGAAGGCTCAAGGCATAAACCAGAAGGGCGTCGGACTTCAGGGCATACCAGGACCTCAGCACCACGGAGCGCGGCTTGGCAATGACCAGAACGTAATCGGCGTTGTTGAAGCCGGAGCAGGCCAGAAGGATCTGGCGGCCGTCGGGGTCGGTGGTCTCTGACACAAAGGTGCTCCGGGTGCCCGTGGGGATGGTGAGGCGGCAGGCCTTGAGGGTTTTGCCGTACAGGGCGGAGTTGGTCTGCATGATCCCTTCGGAGTTGACGAGAAAGGCGTCGCTCTGGGGAGAGAGCCTGAGGCTGCCCAACAGGGTGTAGAACCGTTCCGTGTCGATGGTGGCCCTGATGATCCAGTTGGTGCCGTCGTCGGTGTACCGCTGCACGGCCAGCACGATGTGGGGGAGCTGGCGGTGGCCCATGAAGACGTTGCTGATGTAGGAGCCCTTGACCAGCACCTCCTGGAAGGAGCGCTGGCTGGCGTAGTTTTTCCCCGCCAGGTTGTAAGGTCCGGCGTAGCTCACCAGGTCCCCGTCCGCGTTGATGATGGCCAGGTCCACAAACCCGCCCAGCTCGGTCTTCAGAATCCGCAGGAGATGGTGCAGGGTCCGGCTGTCGTTGAGCTCCTCGAAGTCGTAAGCGTTGGCGATGAACCGCACCGTGGAGAGTCGCTCTTCAAAAAAGAGCTCAAAGGAGTGCTTGGCCTTGCTCACCGTGTTGGCCAGGGGGGTGATGAGCTCGTTTTGCAGGTGGCGCCCGTATTGAAAGTGGTTGAGGATCCCCATGACGGTTAAGGGCGTGATGGTGACCACCAGCATGGTGATGATGATGTTGCGGGTGAGGTTCCGGTAGTGGCCCGGAGAGTCGGCTCCCCGGCTGAACAGGTCATCGATCTTGTCGATGAAGCTACGGATGGTCCACATGGCGTCCCTCCACAATGCGGTCGAAGAGCATCTCCCCTTCGGAGAGGTCCCCTTGAAGGTGGCGGATGAGGGCCTTTTCCCACGGCCCGGCCACGGCATCGATGACGGTGATCTTTTTCCAGGCAAGGAATTGAAAGTACTCTTCCTCGATGGCGCCGCAGATCACGCAGGTGATGTTCTCGGTGAGGATGAGGTGGCAGAGCTTTTCCGCAGAGGCCTGGGGCAGCACCACGGTCTTGTCCTCGGTGTCGCCCCCCCGGAGCAGGGTGACGATGTGCACCTCGGCGGCCAGGTCAAAGCGGGGGGCCACCTCATCGGCGGCGATGGGGATGAGGATCTTTGTTAACATAGGGAAAACTGTATCATAGGGTTTTAAATTGTTTCAAGAGCTTAAACCGCTTGTTTCAGGGTCAGCTCGTTTACCTGTTCACGTGCCCGCTATGGTTAAAGGGAGTGGAAAAAGCAAGCCTCCGGCGGCGAGGTGAGCCACCTCGAAAGCTGACGGCCTTGCGCTTCGACCCTCGTTCCTCGGGCCAAAGCGCAAAGGCCTTCGGCTCGGGCTGCGCCCGACATAAACGCTGATGGTTTGTGCCGGCTGGTTCACAAGCTTCGACGTCACAGGATACGTTGTCGCTGCTTGCTCATTGTCGATTTAACCGTATTGCCTTCTTATGGTTTAAGTGCATGGAAAAGCCTGCCTCCGGCGGCCAAGGCTTCCGATGAAGTGGCTTCGCCACCCCTGGACCCCAGGTTGCGAAAGCCCTTCCCCTTCGTTCCTCAGGGTGAGAGCTTCCGCGAAGGCTTCTGTGAAATTGAGCAAAACCTGTTTGTCAAACTTTTCAAAAGTTTGGCCCCCGGCAGGGCCGCCGGAGGCAACCTCAAAACACGTATCCTATTCATTGATGCCATATTGTTTCATTTTGCGCCAAAGGGTGCTGCGGCCCCAGCCCAGGGCCTTGGCCGCCTCCTGTCGCTTGCCCCGGGCCCTCTGCAGGGCGTCGAGGATCATCTCCCGTTCGGCCGTGGCCCAAGTGCGGGGGGCGGTCTGGGGTGCCTGGGCGTCGGGGGCGGTGGGGGATGACGGGTCGGGCGTCTCCGGCAGCGGGGTCTGGGGCGGCCCTTCCAAGAGGTAGGCGGGCAGGGACTCCACGTCGATGGTGGGTTCCGTTGCCATGTTGACGGCAAACTCCACGATGTTTCGTAGCTCCGGCGACGTTGCCGGTAACCGGACGGGCGAGCAGGGCCAGGGCGTCCCGGGAGAACCCGGTGACCCGCTTGCCGAGCTGGCGCCGGTAGATTTCCAGAAAGTGGTCCAGGAGGATGCGGATGTCCCCTTTGCGCTCACGTAAGGGGGGCAGGTGGACCCGGGCCACGTTGAGGCGGAAGAGCAGGTCCTGGCGAAAGGTCCCTTGGGTCACCATCTGTTCCAGGTTGCGGTGGGTGGCGGCGATGACGCGGACGTTGGCGTGAAAGGGGCGGGTTTCGCCCAGGGGGTAGATCACCTGGTCGTCCAGGAAGGTGAGCAGCTTCACCTGCAGGGCAAGGGGAAGATCCCCCACCTCGGTGAGGAAGAGGGTGCCGTTGTGGGCCATGCGGAACCGGCCGGGCTTGTTTTCCACGGCACCGGTAAAGGCGCCCTTGGCGTGGCCGAAGAGCTCGCTCTCCAGAAGGGTCTCGGGAAGGGCTCCGCAGTTGACCTTGACAAAGGGGCCCCCGGCCCGGAGGGAGGTCTGGTGGATGGCTTCGGCCACCACGTCCTTGCCCGTGCCGGTCTCCCCGGTGATGAGAATGGAGGCGTCGCTCTGGGCGAGGATGGGCAGGGTCTGGAAGATCTTGTCCATCTTTTCGCTGCGGCCGATGATTCCTTCGAAGCTGAAGGCCTGGCTTTTCTGGCTGTCCAGGCTTCGGACCGCCCGCAGGTCTTCGATGGTTTCCATGTATCCGGTGTGGTTGCCGTTGGCGTCGGTGAGGGGGGCCAGGTTCAGCTTGACGGGCAGGCGCACCCGGTCCCGGTTGATGATGTCGCTTTCGCAGGGGGCCGGGGCCGTGACCACCCCGTTTTGTCTGGGGCAGTTCTCCACACAGGCGCGGCTTCTTACCACATGGCGGCACGGCATGCCGTAGGCGTCGCTCCGGGAAAAGCCGGTGAGGGCCTCAAAGGCGCGGTTGAGCCAGACAATGTTTAAGTCCTTGTCCATCACCGCCGTGGCCAGGGGGATTTCATCCATGAACCGGCCGAAGGAGAGTTCGGAGGAGAGAAGGTGAACGATGGCCGGAGTGGGGACGGGCATGGGGGACTCCTTTGTCTGTTGGGTCAGCACCTGGGCCGGTGGCGTGATCACGCCCCTTATCCTTTGCCTACCCGGGAGGTGGTGTCAAGGGGAATGTAAACGGCAAGCTCCCGGGAAAAAAGGGTGTCAGAAAAGTTTCCACTGTGTAAACCTGAAGCCCGAAACCACCCTGTTCCATCGGAAATTTTCAAAGGATTTCAGGTGGGGGATGCTGGCATGGGTCTTGCTCACCAAGAGAACCATGGAACGCCGGCTCCGGGCAGGCAAGGCACCGTCAGGGTGCCGTGCCCGGGCACGACACACACCGGCACACACCGATTTACAGGGCGGAGGAAGAATACATATGACGGCCATTGTGATTTCAGGCGGTGAAAACGAGCAGGTCCGGGCGCTGGTCCGGCACCTGGAGCGGGAGACCGGCGGAGTTGCCATGGGAGATGACGAACTCATTGCCATGGCGGCCCATGGGGGCGGGGGGCACCTGTCCCTGTCGTGGGCGCTTTTCGGCGTTCACCCCCTGGCAGATCGCATGGTCAAGGAGCGTGCATGCGCAAGGGCTCGGCTGTGCCGGGCCATGGCATCGGCCCTGGAGCGGGGCGTGAGGATTTTTTACGGGGACCTGGGGCACCTGCTTCAGCGGTTTCCCGTGGCCGTGTTCCGGGTCCTCATGGCCGATGTCCCCGGGGCCGGGCGTCGCAGCTGGGTAAGGCGTCGCAGGCGACTGTTTGGGCGGAGTTTTCTGCACCACAGGTTTTACGACATGTATCTCCCCTGCGGGACCTTTTCGGTGGGGGACGCGGCCAGGGCCATCCTGGAACGGGTGGCCGTTGCCGTGGGGGATCCCGGGCGCCCCCTGACCCGGGATCGCCTGCGGCTTGCCATGGACATGGCCGAAGCCGAAATCGACCTGGTACGCCGCGGGGTGGAGGTGGTGTTCTGGCACCACGGAGGCGGGGTGACGGTGTGGAACGCCTCGGCCCTGGATAACGCCGAGCTGGAAGCGCGGGTGAGGCGCACCTGTGCCCTGGGCTCTTTTTTGTGTCGGCGGGGCAATCCACCGCCCCTTTTTGACGAAAGGCTTGCCTACACCCTGTCCATGCGGGTGGAAGGAGACCGTGGCCTGCCGGAGGTGATGGCAACCGTGGCCGGGCGAAACGGGGGACGCACAGCCTCATCGACCTGCGAGGTCATGGTTTACGGTGGTATCGGATGGGATGGACGGCTCGTGGTGGATCTGCCCGACTCCCTGGTGGACCCCCAGGAGGCGGTGTGGCGGCTCATGGCCCTGCACCCGGGGCGGACACTTGTGGTGCCTGCTCAGCGGTACGCCTGGCTGGCCGACCGCATGGGCCTTGAAACGGAATCGGTCCCATGGGCGGTGGATGCTCAGAAGTAAGCAAGGAGGAAAGAAGGATGCCGGGTTTTTTGAGTCTGCGAACAAAGACGACATCCATTGTGGCCCTGATGGTGGCCGTGACCATGGCCTGTGGCGGGGTGATGATATGGAATACCTACCGGGTGGATCGCCTCATCGAAGGCATGGTGAGCGACTCGGTGGCGGCGTACCAGGCGGCCGAGGCCCTGGAAACGGCCCTGGTGAACCAAAAGGGGTTCATGTCCTATTATGTCATGGACAGAAACCCCGAATGGCTCCAGCGCCTGGGGGAGTACCGGCAGCTGTTTCGCATGCGGCTGGAGCGGGCCCAGGGCTTTGCCGGAACGGCTGAGGAGCGGGATACCCTTGCGTCCATCGGAGATGCGTATGACCTCTATGTCTGTGGCCTAGGCACTCAGGCCCTGGCCTCTCACATCAAGGGTGATGAAATCGCCGGGGGAGAGGCCCATGCCGGGGTGAGGGATCAGTTCTTCAAGATCCTTGATCACTGCGAGGCGTACAAAAAGGCCCATGAGGAAGAGCTTTTTGCCGCGCGCCAGGCAGTGCACGCCCGGGCCGAGCAGCTGCGCTGGGTCACGGTGGCGGCCCTTGTGTTTGTCACCGGTTTAGGGGGCGTCCTGACCCTGATGCTGGGGCGCCAGGTCCTGGCTCCCCTGCGTCGCCTGGCCCGGGAAGAGGCGGGTGAACTGGCCCTCATGGAGCCCAATGAGGTCAAGGCCGTGACCCACCGCATCGAGAACCTTATCCGCAGCGCCGGAGAAGCCCACACTGAACTGGCCCGGAGCCGGGAGAACCTGCTCATGGCCGAGAAGATGGTCCTGGTGGGGAAACTGGCAGCGGGCATGGCCCACAGCATCCGCAACCCCATGACCTCGGTGAAGATGCGCCTCTTCTCCCTGAATCGGTCCCTGCCTCTTACCCGGGAGCAGGAGGAGGATTTTCAGGTGATCACACGGGAGATCGGCCAGGTGGACACCATCGTGCAGAACTTCCTGGAGTTTTCCCGCCCCCCGCGCCTGGCCATGCAGCTGGAAAGCCCCTCCACCGTGGTGGACCGGGTCCTCCAGCTCCTCTCCCATCGCCTCCGCTCCTACGAAGTCACCGTGGAGGTCAAGCGCGAAAAGCCCCTGCCCGACGTGACCTGTGACCCCGAGCAGCTCAAGGAAGCCTTCGTCAATTTCATGGAAAACGCCTGCAAAGCAATGGGCGGCGGAGGCCGCATCGTGATCACCGAGCGCGTGGTCTCCGAGACCGACGGCGCGGGTCTTGCGGAGATCTCCTTTGCCGATACCGGATGCGGCATCCCCGAAGAGGAGCTTGAACAGGTGTTCCAACCGTTTTTTACCACCCGGGAGGACGGCACCGGCCTGGGCCTGCCCATCTCCCAACGCATCATCGAAAACCACGGTGGCTGGATCGACGTGGACTCCGTCCAGGGCAAAGGCACCACCTTTGTGGTCTACCTGCCCATGGACAGCGAAGAAAGGGGATAAGGGGAACGTGCATGGAAAAACGCCTCCGGCGGCAAGGGGCTAAAGCCCCTTGACCCCAGGGTCGCGAATGCTCCCGGCCTTCGTTCCTCAGGCCGATCACATTCGCTGATGGGCTTTGCCCGTGGAGAATGAAACTTGATTTCATGGTGAAGATCAACGTGTGAGATCTTTAAAAAAAGACGGCGTAATTTTTTTATAGGTTGTTTCCCGGCAGGGGGCTGGGGGTATTCGGGTGAAAGCCAATTCAATACGAAAAGCTTCGAGTTTGTTTTTTAGAAATATGAGACGGGTCTCTCTTGCAGGGGCGATCGCATTATGTCATCCGTCGTGCGAATGCCCCTAAAACGGCAGCATAGCGGCGGCATTCATGCATTCGCCATAGGGTTTCAAAGGTACCCCCACCTTGCCGCCGGAGGCATGGCTTTTTCCAGCAACTTTGACCATAGAAGGCTTTTCCTTAAAATAAGGAGCGATATGGTTACCATTCTTATTGTGGACGACGATGATTCGTTGCGGGCGTCCTTTGAAAAGCTGCTTGCGGCCGAGGGGTACCGGGTGCACAGCGCGGCCAATGGCCTTGAGGGCATTGAACTTGCCAAGCGCTTGAAACCGGACCTTGCCATCATCGACATGAAGATGCCGGGCATGGGCGGGCTGGAGTTGTTTGAGCGTCTCAAGGAGGTGGCGAGCCTCATGCCGGTCATTGTGATGACCGCTTACGGCACCACGGAAACCGCCATCAAGGCCACCAAGATGGGAGCCTTTGATTACGTGCTCAAGCCCTTTGATATTCCCGCGTTGCTTCGTCTCATTGGTCAGGCGGCCGAGGCGGGGCGCTTCATGAAGTCCACCGTGACCTTAGGGGGCACCGGGGCAGGCGCCGTGCCTGGAGGGGACGAGGAGAGCATCGTGGGAATCAGCCCGGCCATGCAGGAGGTGTATAAGTCCATCGGGCGGGTGGCGGCAAGCGACGCCACCGTGCTGATCCGGGGAGAGTCCGGCACGGGCAAGGAGCTTGCGGCCCGGGCCATCTACCAGCACAGCAACCGGAGCGGTCGGCCCTTTGTGGTGATCAACTGCGTGGCCATACCCGAGACCCTTCTGGAGAGTGAACTTTTTGGCTACGAGCGGGGGGCCTTTACCGGAGCCACCCACCGGAAGATCGGCAAGATCGAGCAGGCCAACGGCGGGACCCTTTTTTTAGACGAGATCGGGGACATGCCCCTGGAGCTCCAGACCAAGATCCTGCGCCTGCTTCAGGAGCGGAGCATCGAGCGCATCGGGGGGCGGGAGACCATTCCTGTGGACGTGCGGATCATCGCCGCCACCAACCGGGACCTGGAAGGGGCCATCAAGGAGGGGCGGTTTCGAGAAGACATCTACTACCGCCTCAAAGTGGTGACCCTTGCGTTGCCCCCTTTACGGGAGCGCAAAGGGGACATTGCCCTTCTCACCGACTACTTTCTCCGGCGCCACGCCCTGGAACTGGGCATGGCCAACCCCGGCATCAGCCAGGAAGGGCTGAAGCTCCTGGGAAGCTATGAGTGGCCCGGCAACGTGAGGGAGCTCTCCAACGTGATCCAGAAGCTGCTTATTTTTCATCGGGGCGGGGCCATTACCCAGGAGAGCATCGCACGAAGTCTCGGTCAGGATGTTGTTTCCGAGGATCCCTGGAAGGACCCGGAGGAGATTATCCGCCGCTGGGTCAGGGGGCGCCTGGAACGGCGGGAAGACGACCTGTTCGAACGTCTCCTGGACGAGTGTTCCCGGGTGATCCTCTCCGAAGCCCTGGCCGCCACCGAGGGCAACCGCTCCCAGGCCGCTCGGCTCCTGGGGATCTCACGGCCCACTCTCCATGCCCGCATGGACAAGTACGGCATTACCGTGGGCGCTCGCATCAATGCCGGAGACACAGAGGACCCGGCAAAGCAGTAAACATGGAAAAGCTTGCCTCCGGCGGCCCTGCCGGGGGCCAAACTTTTGAAAAGTTTGATAAACAGGTTTTCAGTAAGTCTTTCCAGGCTTCGCCGAATCAATTTTGGTAGTTTGCCATTTTCGGGAACGTTTTTTGCGGAGCTTTTTTTCAAAAAAGCGACCCGCCGGAGGCAAGCTGAAGTACTGGCGTTATTTTTTTGAAAGGCGGATGTGATTTGACCCGAGGAACGAGGGGCAAAGCGCATCCGCAACCAGCTTTCAAGGTGGCTCACCTTGCCGCCGGAGGCGTTTTTTCTCCGAAATTAAGGAGGCGATGATGACAGGCAGGGCATACGATCGGAAGATCGCGCGGTTTATTCTTGGCAACATGACGATCGTCCCTTTGGTGCCGTTTCTGGTGTTGCTGGTGGTGGGGGCCATTCTCTTTTCCGGGGCCATGGAAAAAAGCATCATGGCGCGGATCTCCCAGACGGCCCGGGACCACGGCATGATGGTGGACACCTTTTTAAAAGAGCGGCGTGCCGACCTGGCGCTGCTGGCCTCCATCTCTTCCTTTGAGGCGTTGTCCACCCCCGAGAATTTGGAGACGGCCTTCGGGAATCTCCAGGCCAGCTCCGGGGCTTTCATGGACCTGGGGGTGTTTGACGAGGCCGGGGTCCACGTGGCCTACACCGGGCCTTACCGTCTGGAGGGCATCGATTATCAGGAGGAGTTCTGGTTTCGCAAGACCATGGCCACCGGCTCCTGGATCAGCGATGTATTCACCGGGTTCCGCAAGACCCCCCATGTGGTGGTGGCGGTGCGTGCTCAAGGGGCAGGGCGTCCCTGGGTGCTGAGGGCCACCATTGATACCGATGTGTTCCAGGCCGTCACCGGTGAGGTGCGCATCGGCCAGACCGGAGAGGCCTTTCTTTTGAACGACGAGGGCGTGTATCAGAGCATTCGCCCCTCCAGGGGCAAGCTCATGGAAAAGGACCCGGACAGCGACGCCTATGTCATGGGAGACGGCTGGGCCGGTGCCCGTGTTATTGCCTGCCGGGACGGGGTCAAGCGTGTCTTTGCCTCGGTGCGGCTCACGGAAAAGCCCTGGCGGCTGGTGGTGGTGCAGGACACCCGCGAGGCCTTTGAGAACCGCATGCGTATCTACCTGGTGATCTTTGCCGTGATGGTGGCTGGCAGCGGGGCGCTTCTGGGCGTGGGCTACGGGCTGACCACCCGCATCGTCTCCCGGATCCGGCGAAGCGACGACGCGGCCGTGCACCTGGAAGAGCAGCTCTACCGCGCAGCCCGCCTGGCCGAGCTGGGGGAGATGGCCGCAGGGTTTGCCCATGAGATCAACAACCCCTTGCAGGTGATGCAAAGCGAGCTGGCCTACATGGCCGAGACCGTTCGCGACGTGGAGGAGGGCACCGAGGAGGTAGGCATGATCCGGGAGTCCCTGGACCAGATGCGCCTTCAGATCGGGCGCTGCTCGGACATCACCCGGTCGGTCCTCAACTTCGGTCGCAAGAGCACCACCCGGGACCAGGCCGTGGTCATGGGGGACTTCCTTGCCGACGTGGCCAAGATGGTCCGCTCCAGGGCCGAGGTGAGCGGGGTGCAGTTCCTCACGGAGGTGCCGGAAAACGGCAGCCGGGTCTGGGGAGATCCCTCGCGGCTCCAGCAGGTTTTTCTCAACCTCATCAACAATGCTTTGGATGCCGTGGAAGCCCGCCATGGCAGCTGCGGCGGCAGGGTCAGCGTGGCGGTTCGCGAGGAGGCAGACACCGTGTGCGTGGACGTGTCGGACAACGGCAGCGGCATGGACGAAGAGACCCGGTCCAAGATTTTTTCCCCCTTCTTCACTACCAAGCCCCCGGGTTCCGGTACGGGCCTGGGGCTCTCGGTCTGCTTCGGCATCATCGAGGGCATGGGCGGGCGCATTCATGTCTCCAGCACCGTGGGTGAGGGCTCTGTGTTCACCATCTCCCTGCCTCGCCACCTCGAACAATGACGTAAAAGCGTGCCTCCGGCGGCGAGGTGAGCCACCTCGAAAGCTTATTGCCATTGCGTTTTGCCCTCTGCTCACATCAATCGGGTTTCATCCATTAAACATTTCAGGCCCCGGCACACGACCTCTTACATGGGGACGTGGCCGGGTTTTTTTATGCCCGGTTTTTACATTGCCCGACACCTTGTAAACCGGGCTGACAATACAACGGGATAGTTTTGGGGAGTGTTTTGCGAATGACCTTAAAACAGTTTGTTGGCGTGTCTGTCTGACTTGGCATGTCCCGTGCATTTCCTCGTGAGAGTCAATCTTTAAGGCATTCGTTTGGGAATGAAGAACCTTAGATTAATTGAGGAGGAGTGAATGGATACTCTTTATGTGTTGCTCGTGGACGACGAGCCCCGTTACCTCGAAACCACCTCACGGCTTCTGGCCCGCAAGGGGTGCACCGTGCTGACAGCCGGCTCCGGGATGGAGGCTCTGTCCGTGCTGTCCAGAGATCCGGTCCACGTGGTGGTTCTGGATGTGAAGATGCCCGGCATGGACGGCCATGAAACCTTCGTCCCGGTCATCAAAGAGCCATCCCCTGGTTGAGGTGATCCTGCTGACGGGCCACGGCACCGTGGATTCGGCCGTGGAAGGGTTGAAGGCCGGGGCCTTTGATTACCTGGTGAAACCGGCGGACATCGACCTGCTCTGGGGCAAGGTCAGCGAGGCCTGGGATTCGTACCGACGGCATGCGGAGAAGATTCGGTTGGCCATGCTTGAACGAAGCATGCAGAGCCCGAGGGATATCATGAAGCAGCAGGGGTCGGATATCGACGCCTAGGAAGGGGGAATACTCATGGGAGAACGCGATAAGCAAAAGGTGACCGGGTATGACAAGTACGTGGATTGGAAGATCTTCTCCATTCCCGTTGTCCTTTTTTTTCTGATCCTGCTCATGCCCACGCCCGGCGGCATGAAGGATGTGGGGGCCGAATACAAGGTGGGCCCCAAGGCGGTGATCGCCTACCTGAGCCAGGAGCTCTTCGGGGCAGAAACACCGAAGTCCCCGAGTGGCAGCTTCTCACGGCCCAGATGATGGAGCGCAACATGCGCATGGGCGCCCTGACCAAGGCCCGTTTTTTGAAACGAAACGAAAAATGGTGCAAAAAATACAAGATCCCTGCGGCCGGGGCCAACTTCAAGCGCGCCCACGCCTTTATCAGGGACGAGGTGGACGACGCCAGGTTCCTTGCCCTCATGGAGGGCGCCCTGAAGCAGAGGCGCGACGTCCTTGACTACGGGGAACTGGCCGGTAAGGACAAAGCCGCCGCCGACAAGGGGAGCTGGCATATCAAGGTGGCCATCGCCATGGTGGTCTTTGTGGTGATCTGTTTTCTTACGGAGTGCATTCCCCTACCCGGGGTGGCCTTCTGCATCGGCCTCATCCTGGTGTTCACCGGGGTGGTGACGAGAAAGCAGGTGGCCATGCTCTACTGGTCGGATGCCTGCTGGTTCATCATGGGTTCCCTTATGTTTGCCGCGGCCTTTGTAAAGACCGGGGTGGACAAACGGGTCTGCCTGATGATGTTTGAAAAGCTGGCCGTGCCCAACGTCCGGTGGATCACCCTCATCTTTTTCCACGCGCCCCCTGGCCGCCTTTATCTCCGACCACGCCCTGGCCGCCATGTTTCTTCCCATCGGCATGCTTCTTTACCAGAACAGCCTCACCAGCGAGGTGCCGGAAGACCCGGAACTGGCCAAGATGCTGATGATCGGCATTGCCATGGCCTGGATCAGTCGGGCAAGCAGGACCATCCAGCAGCCGGAGCATCCATCATGATGACGTATCTCACCCCGACATGTTCGGGTTTGACATCGGGTATTTCCAGTGGATCACCTACTGTTTCCCCTTTCTTTTTGTGATGATTCCCATCACCTGGCTCATCGTGAACTGGCGCTTCAAGCCGCAGGTCACCAGCCTGGCTCCGGCCATGGACCACCTGCGTGTGGAGATTCATAAAATGGGGCCCTGGAACCGCAAGCAGATCATCGCCCTGGTGGTGTTCCTGGTGATGGTCTTCGGCTGGTTCACGGAAAAAGAGTTCTACAACCTGGGGATCTACCCCATTCGCTTAGGCATCGGGGTCATTGCCGTGGCTGGTGCCGTGGCTTACCTGCTCACCGGGGTGGTGAACTGGCGTGACTACCATGAAAAGGTGGACTGGGGCGTGGTCTGGCTCTACGCCGGTGCCATCATTTTCGGCAGGACCCTGGACACCACGGGCCGCACCGTCATCGATTTTCTGGCGCCCTTCGGCATGGACTCCGGCCTTCCCCTCATGGCGGTCTCCAACGGGCTCACCGCCGTGCTCACCAACCTCATGGCAGATGGACCGGCCGCTGCGGCCGTAGGGCCCATTACCCTGAACATGGCGGGCCTGGTGCATCCCGGGACCACCTTTCTGCCCTTCATGGCCATGAGTACGGCCATTGCATCCAGCTTTGCCTACTGCCTGATCATCGGCACACCTCCCAACGCCATCGTGTACGCCTCCGGTTACCTGGAGCCCAAGGACTACCTCCGGGTGGGGCTTCCCCTGTGGTTTGTGGCCAACGCGATCCTTCTGCTCCTCACCGGAGCGTACTGGGTCCTGCGCGGGTTCAACGCCCTGCCGGGGTTTTAATCACCCATGAATCGTAAGGAGAAAGGACCGGTGAAAGAACAAGACACCATGAAACCTTCGATGAGATGGAAACGCGGAAAGCTCTTTTTTACTGCTGAGGCAGAGCGCCGTGTGTGCTTTGTGCTGGTTAGCGTAGTGCTGGTGTACGGCGCCGTGACCTGGGCCCTGGGAGGGTAGCCATGGATGCTGACCTGAAACGGGGCCCGACCCCCACCGTGGAGAAGATCGGGGTGACGGCCGTGCTGCTGTCGCCCTCCCGGGTCTATGGCGCCCTGGCCGCCCGGGGAACCTTGCACCGGCTGCTGTGGGGCTTGTCCGCAGCGGTGGTGCTCCACGGCCTGATGACGGGCATGCTGGTGCCGGGCAGTGGCCGGGCGGTCCTGGCCACGGTGTCGGCGGCCAACGCCCTGGGCATGGCCCTGCTCTCCTCCCTTCTGGGCTTGGTGGCCCTGAAGGTGGTGGGGGCTCGCCGGTCCGGCCTGGCCGTTGTGGCGCCCTGTGTGGCTTACGGCTTTGGGGTGACCCTGCTTGTCTCATGGATTCCCGGGGCCTTCTGGTTCACGGAGCCCTGGAAATGGGGCGTCATCGGGATCGGTTTCCGGGAACTCGGAGGGATGAGCGGCCGACGCGCCTTTGCCGCGGTGGGGCTCATTCTTGTGGCCCTGGTGGCTCTGTTCAAGGGGATTTTCATGCTGCAGGGCGTGTGAGGTGTCGGTGCACAGCATTTGATTGACGTGAAAGGAGAAGACAACGATGAGTACAAAGATACGTGTGATGATAGTGGATGATGAGGAACGCTTTCGCGTGGCCACGCAAAAGGTCCTGGAACGCCGGGGCTTTGAGGTGATTTCCGCGGAATCGGGGGAGGCGGCCCTGGAACGCCTCGACAAGGCGCCGGACGTGGTGGTGCTGGATATCCGCATGGCCGGCATGGACGGGCTCACGGCCCTGGGCCTGATCAAGGCCCGCAAGCCCAAGGTCCCGGTGATCATGCTCACCGGCCACGGCACCGGGGAATCCGCCGAGGAGGCCCTGGCCGCAGGGGCCTATGATTTTCTGGCAAAACCCTGCGACATTGATCTTTTGTCCACCAAGATTTACGAAGCCGGGCGAGGGCACGGAATGGACTCCGATGAGGAAAAGACCGTCGGGGAGGTGATGATTCCCCTGGCAGAGTATGAAACGGCCCGGCCCAATCAGACCGTGGAGTACGCGGTTCGGGCCTTGCGGGCCTCCTTTTCGCCCCGGACCCTGTCCGGCTCCCTCATTGAGTCGGGCCAGCGGTCCCTGCTGGTGCTCGCCGACGGTGAGGTCAAGGGGGTGATCTCCGTAAGGGGCCTCATGGAATCCCTGCTGCCCGCTTATATTCATGCCGACCTTCCCAGCACGGCCTCCACCATCCGGTACTCTCCCATGTTCTGGAAGGGGCTCTTTACCTCCGAGGCGAAAAAGCTCATGGCGCGCAAGGTCTCGGATGTGATGACCGAAGCACCGCCGGAAGTGGATATCGAGGCCAACCTCATGGAGGCTGCCTACATGATGGCGTCCCTGCGGCAACGCAGGCTGGCTGTCATGGCCTGGGGGCAGTGCCAGGGGATTATCCGGGAGGAGGAGCTCTTCTTTGAGATCGAGAGGGTTGCCTCGGAAGGGTGAGTATTGCCTTCTTCAAGGTGGCACACCTTGCCGCCGGAGGCTGTTTTTTGGCGCTGAATAGTTACCAAAAAACCAAAAAAAAAGGACCTGATCGAAATCGATCAGGTCCTTTGTATTTTTTGCTTTTGTGTTTTGGTCGGGGCGAGAAGATTCGAACTTCCGACCCCTTGACCCCCAGTCAAGTGCGCTACCAGGCTGCGCTACGCCCCGCCAAAAACAGGAGGGTTATACCCCCATGCCCCAAGGGATGTCAAGCACTCTTTGACAAAAAATCGACCCGACCCCATAATGGCCCCAAACGCGAGGGTGGCTGTGGAATGTCGCCATGGAAGGTGTGCGTAAAATCAATGTGTTGGCGAAAGGCGGCCGGATGATATTTCCATTTGGACAAGATGCGCGGATCGGGGTGGTGGCCCCGTCCGGGGTTGTGGACCCCGTAAAACTGGAAAAGGGGATGGCAGTCCTCAGGGCGGCCGGATGGGACGTGGCCGTGGACACGGCCGTGGGGGATGCCATGGGCTACCTTGCCGGGAGTGAGGCCGTGCGAAGGGCCTCTCTGCTTCGTATGGCCCAGGCGTGTCCCGACCTTCTGGTGGCTGCCCGCGGAGGGTACGGCGCCATGCGGCTTCTGGCTGAATTGACAGACGAGGAGCTGCTGGAGCTCCCGCCACTCATGGGCTTCAGCGATACCACGGCGTTTCTGGTACGGCTCGTGGGGCTGGGGCGGCGGGTGATCCACGGCCCCACGGTTCAGGGGCTGGCCATGGCCTGCCCGGAGACCCTGGATGCATTGGAGGGGCTCTTCCGCTCCGGTGTCCGTCCCGATCCTTTGGGCGATGCCTGGGGCGCTCTGGTGGCCGGAGACGCAGAAGGGGTGCTCACCGGGGGCAACCTGGCCACCCTGGCCCATCTTTGCGGCACCCCGTTTCAACCCGATTTTTCAGGGTGCGTCCTTGCCCTTGAAGATGTTCATGAAGCCCCGTACCGCCTGGATCGTGCCTTGACCCAGATGCGTCTCTCAGGCGTTTTTGACGGGGTGCAGGGGGTGTTGGTGGGAGAATTTTTGCATTGCGGAGAAAAAGGGGCGCCTGAGGCGGTCCTTCGGGATGTGTTTGCCCCCTTGGGGATTCCGGTGGTGACCGGGGGGCGCTTTGGCCACGGCCCCACAAACTTTCCCCTGGTCTTCGGGGAGCAGGTGGTTCTCTCGTCTGAATCGGGGTTTCGTTATGTGTGAGGCCCTGGCGCAAAAGATGGCGGACGGGGTGGCCTCCGGTGTTTTTCCCGGGGGGCAACTCCTGGCCATGGTGGGCGGAGAGGTGGTGGGGGAATCGTGTGCCGGAACCCTCTGGACCGGAGGGCCCGAGGTGACCCCCGACACGTTGTTTGACCTGGCATCCCTCACCAAGCCCCTGGCTGGGGCCACACTTGCCATGGTGCTGGTGGCCGAAGGGATTCTGGAGATTGAGGCTCCGGTGAGCCGTTACCTGCCCTGGTTCACAGGGGGCGGTAGGGAGGCGGTGACCCTTCGACACCTTCTGGACCACTCCTCGGGTCTGCCGGCCTGGATGCCCCTTTACGAAACCCTGGTGAGCATGCCGCCCAAGAGGGCAAGGGGCTTCGGGCGCTTCTTCAAGGGTGCTCCCTTGAGGCACCGGCCGGGGAGAGGGTCTGTTACAGCGATATCGGATTCATGGTGCTCAAGGCGGTGGTGGAGGCCGTGACGGGCACGGATGTGCGGCACCTCTTTGAGGCGAAGGTGCGTGGTCCCCTGGGGCTTCGCGATGTGATGTACGCCCCGGACCTGCCCGAGGGCAGGGCGGTGGCTGCCACCGAAGCCTGTCCCTGGCGGCACAAAACCCTCTGCGGAGAAGTCCACGACGACAACGCCTGGGCCATGGGGGGCGTTGCTCTTCATGCCGGGCTTTTCGGCACGGCCCGGGACGTGGGACGCCTTGTGTGGCACCTGGCATCCCACCACAGGGACGGGGTGGCGGGCTCGCCCTTCAGCCGGGATGTGGTCACCGCTTTTTTCCGGGAATCCCGAGGGCGTGGACGGGGGCTGGGCTTTGACCTGCCGTCGGCCCAGGGGTCGGCAAGCGGGCGCTATTTTTCCACGGGGAGCGTGGGGCACCTGGGCTTTACCGGGACCTCGTTTTGGGTCGACCCGAACCGGGGCGTGGTGGTTGTGCTGCTCACCAATCGCGTGCACCCATCCCGGGAAAACACAGCGATTCGCGTGTTTCGTCCGGAGGTTCATGATATCGTTATGGAAACGGTTTGTCGCGGCGTCTTCGCAACGGGGGCGCCGCACTGCTCCGGTCCCGCTTTTTAAGTTGTCAAGAAGCATGATTTCTGATAGCGGTGAAGGTTGATTATTGCGTTTTTTTTGTCCTGATGGCCCCGGGACACGCCCCACGGGAGAAGACAGCTTCGGTGAAGCCCTCTTTCGGACGGGGATGTGTGCAATCGATTCATGTAACGACGACTTCAGGAAACAGGCCCCGACCGTCGCGGAGACGATGTCGACGGCACAGGGATTCCTGTTGTCAAAGGCCATTACTTACTATCGGAAACAAAGGCTGACTATGAACCTTCTTGACTCGCTGCTGGGAGTTTTTTCCAGTGACCTGGCCATTGACCTGGGAACGGCCAACACCCTTGTCTATGTGAAAGGCAAGGGCATTGTGCTCAGCGAACCGTCCGTGGTGGCTGTTCGCACCGACAACAGATCCAAGAACAAGGTATTGGCCGTGGGCCTCGAGGCCAAGAACATGCTCGGTCGAACGCCGGGAAACATTGTGGCCATCCGCCCCATGCGCGACGGGGTGATCGCCGACTTTGAAGTGACCGAAGCGATGCTCAGCCACTTTATCAAGAAGGTGCACAACAACCGCCAGAAATTTGTCCGCCCCCGCATCATCATCGCCGTTCCCTCCGGTATTACCCAGGTGGAGAAACGCGCGGTCAAAGAGTCTGCCGAGTCGGCAGGGGCACGTGAGGTCTTTCTCCTGGAGGAGCCCATGGCGGCTGCCATCGGCGCGGGCCTTCCCATTACCGAGCCCACCTGTAACATGGTGGTGGATATCGGCGGGGGTACAACGGAGGTGGCGGTGATCTCCTTGGCCGGTATTGTCTATTCCCGCTCCCTGCGGGTGGCCGGCGATCGCATCGACGAAGCGATCATGCAGTACATCAAGCGACGCTACAACCTTCTCATCGGCGAGCGTACCGCCGAGGTGATCAAGACCACCATCGGCAACGCCTACCCCGACACCGAGCACATCGAAACCATCGAAGTGAAGGGCCGTGACCTGGTCTCCGGGATTCCCAAGATCCTGGCTATCGACTCCGAAGAGATTCGCCAGGCCATCAGCGAACAGATCGACGCCATCGTGGAGTGCGTGAAGATCGCCCTTGAGCAGACTCCTCCCGAACTGGCCGCGGACATCGTGGACCGGGGCATTGTGCTCACCGGCGGCGGTGGCCTCTTGAAGAACCTCGACAAGCTTCTCAAGGAGAACACCGGCCTTCCCATTACCGTGGCAGAGGATCCCCTCTCCACCGTGGCCAAGGGGGCGGGCATGTCCCTGGACAGCATCGAAATTTTACGGCAGGTGGTCATCAGGTAGCCTATGTTTTCTCGGCGTATGGTACTGGTTGTGGCGGTTTTGGTGCTGCTTCTGCTCAACATTGCCGCTCTGACCGTTTCTAGCAGCCGTCCCGATTCTGCCGGAGGTGCAGCGCCCATTGCGTTGCACCTGACGGCCCCCTTTCAAAAAGGCCTGACCGCATCCCTCGGGTGGATCCGTTCCATCTGGTACGGGTACTTCAACCTCGTCTCCACCGCCGAGGAGAATGAGGCCCTTCGCAGAGAGGTGGCGCAGCTCCGGGAGCAGCTCAACGGGTACAACGAACTCAAGCTGCTCAACGGGAGAATGCGCGGCCTCCTCTCCTTTAAAGAGGCCAAAGCCCGCAACATGGTGGCTGCCATGGTTACGGGCAAGGATGCCTCCCTCTGGTATCGCACCCTCATCATCGACAAAGGCACGGAAAACGGCGTGGCCAAAGGGCAGCCCGTGGTGGTCCCCGACGGCATTGTGGGGCAGGTCATTGAGGCTTCCCGTCGTTATGCCAAGGTGCTTCTCGTCACCGATCGCAACAGCTCCGTGGACGCCCTGGTCCAGGACACCAGGGTCCGCGGGATTCTTAAAGGGGGCGGGGCCGGTGAGTGCCGGTTTGCCTACGCCAACCGGAACGACACCATCAAGCCCGGCCAGCGGATTGTCTCTTCGGGGCTGGACGGGGTGTTCCCGAAAGGGTTTTTCATCGGAACCGTCAGCGAGGTGCGCAAAGGGGTCTCCGGTATCTTTCAGGATGTGGCCGTGGCCCCTTCGGTTAATTTTGAGACCCTGGAAGAGGTGCTTGTCATCATGAGCCCCGAAGCGGAGGAGTGATGGCAGTCATCGGATACACCCTGGTGTCCATCTTGCTGATCCTCATCCAGACGGCCCTGTTGCCCCAGATGTCCATGCGTCCGCCCTTTGATTTGCTGGTGGTGCAGGTGGTCTTTACG
Organism: Desulfoluna sp. CYM3A; assembly: GCF_056829965.1. Lineage (NCBI taxonomy): Bacteria > Pseudomonadati > Thermodesulfobacteriota > Desulfobacteria > Desulfobacterales > Desulfolunaceae > Desulfoluna > Desulfoluna sp. CYM3A. The sequence continues at coordinate 5,002,097 of NZ_CP186556.1, read as the reverse complement.
GCCCTTGCCCTGCCCAGGATCCAGGGCGGGGTGGTGGTCCTGGTGACGGGGGTTCTCGTGGACGGGTTGTCGGGGAGCCCCTTCGGCTTTTATCTTACCAGCTACTTCTGGCTGTTTTTTACTCTTCAGGTCGCCATTCAGGTCCTGCACGTCTACAGCCGTATCCTTATTTATCTCGCTGTTCTGGCCGGGATCGTTCTGGAGAATCTCGTGGCCCTTCTTGTGCTCAGCGTATCCGGAACCGCTACCTCCACCATGGTGTGGGCTGTGGAGCAGGGGGGCAGGCAACTTCTCTGGGGTGCGATTCTGGGGCCTGTGGTCTATGTGCTCATGGCCCTGGGGTATCGCCTGGGCGGGGCTCTGGCCCGTGAGATTGTTTGTCGCCTGGAAGGAGGCAAGGGTGTCTGATTTACCCCGAAAGCGAAACACCGAAAGGGCCGGAGGCTCGGAGGGGTACCTCAACAGTCCTGACGGGGAGTGGTTCAACAACCGCCTCAAAGGGACGATGCTTCTCATCTTTATCGCCTTTGCCGTTATCCTTGTCCGCCTTTTCTACCTTCAGATCATCAATGGTCAGGTCTATCGCGAACTCTCCACCAACAACCGCATCCGTCTTCAGAGCCTTCCTCCGTCCCGAGGGTTGATTTACGACAGCCAGGGCAGTCTCCTGGTGGACAACCGGCCGGCCTTTGACCTGATCATCGTGCCCCGGGATGCCCAGCCCGTTTCCGAGACCCTGGAACTCCTGTCGGAGTTTACGGGGATCGACGTGGAGGAGATGGCGGCCAAGATTGCCAAGAAGGGGGGAGATAATTCGTCCCGGCAGGTGGTTCTCAAGCGGGACATCGGCCGGGATGCCCTGGCGCCGGTGGAGGTGAACAGTTTTGATCTGCCCGGTGTGAAGGTGAAGGTCCGGCCCAAGCGCTTTTATCTCAACCCGGGCATGGCGGCCCATCTTCTGGGCTACTTAGGGGAGATCAACGCCCGCGAGCTCTCCAGCGGCAAGCACCCGGAGGCATCCGGCGGGGATTTCATCGGCAAGTTCGGCATCGAAAAGGTGATGGAGCCCCGGCGGCAGGCGGGCGACAGGTGGAGGTGGACGCACGGGGACGGGTGATTCGGGAGCTCAAGCGTGTGGAGGCGGACCCGGGAAAGAATATTTTTCTGACCATTAATACAGAGCTTCAGAAAAAGTCCGAAGCGCTGCTCAAGGGGGATGTGGGGTCCGTGGTTGCCCTGGATCCCCGCAACGGGGCTGTGTTGGCCATGGCCAGCAGCCCTGCCTTTGATCCCAACGATTTTGTGAGTGGCCTGTCGTATGCCAAGTGGAACTCCCTTCAGAACGATCCGGGACGGCCCATGGAGAACAAGGCCACCCAGGCGTTGTACCCCCCTGCCTCTATTTACAAGATCGTCTCTTCCATTGCCGCCCTGGAAGAGAAGGTGGTGGATGAGAACACCCACTTTTTCTGCTCCGGGAGCCATGCCTTCGGGGACCGTGTCTACCGGTGCTGGAAGCGGGCGGGCCACGGCTCCATCAACCTTGTGGATTCCCTTGCCCAATCCTGTGATGTCTACTTCTATGAGGTGGGGGAAAAACTCGGGGTAGACCGTCTGGCCTTTTACGCCCGGGCGTGCGGTCTGGGCAAGCCCACGGGGGTGGACCTGGACAACGAACGGGCCGGTTTGATCCCCACGGCGGAGTGGAAGCGCCGCAAGCTCCATGAGAGCTGGCACAGCGGGGAGACACTCTCTTTGGCCATCGGCCAGAGCTACAACCTGGTGACTCCCATTCAAATGGCCATGCTCATCGCATCCGTTGCTAACGGCGGGGTGATCTACAGGCCGTATATCTTAGGGAAAATGGAGACCGCAGACGGGGCCCTGGTCAAGGAGACCCACCCGGTGGAAAACGGGCGGCTTCCTGTCAGTAAGAAGACCCTGGCCTTGATTCAAAAGGGGCTCTGGGGCACGGTGAACGACCGGAAGGGGACGGCAAAGGTCGCCGCCGTGGAAGGGGTTACCGTTGCCGGGAAGACCGGGACCGCCCAGGTCATCAGCAAGGCCAAGAGGGATTCCCGTACCAAAAAGAGTATCCGAAAATTCAGGGATCATGCATGGTTTGTCGCCTATGCGCCGGTGGAAAACCCCACCATCGCCGTGGCGGTGATCGTGGAGCATGGTGAAGGCGGGTCCACCAAGGCTGCCCCCATTGCCAAGAAAGTGATTGAGACTTATCTGGGAAAAGGGGAGGCTGTTCGTGATTGATCGACGCGTGGTGGAACATTTTGACTGGGGGCTCCTGCTCATCACCCTGGCCTTGTCGGGCCTGGGGCTTGTGGCCCTGTACAGCGCCGTGTACGCGGGAAACGATCCTTCCCTCAGGCCCCTGTTCGTCAAGCAGCTGGTCTGGCTCGGCGCAGGCATGGGCGTGATGATCGCCACCTTTTGCGTGGACCCCAAGGAGTTCGAGCGCTGGACGCCGGGAATCTATGCCTGCTGCATGGGGCTTCTGGTGGCGGTGCTCTTTGTGGGACGCATGGTGGGCGGCTCCCGGCGCTGGCTGGTGCTGGGGCCCATGACCCTTCAGCCCTCGGAGCTTGCCAAGGTGGGCGTGATCCTGATGCTGGCGCGGTTTTACGCTCGAAACGCCACCACCCGGGGGCTCGGTTTCCGGGAGCTCATCAAGCCAGCGGCCATTGTGCTGCTGCCCTTTCTCCTGATCTACCTTCAGCCCGATCTGGGCACCGGCCTTCTTATTGTGATGATCGCCGGGATCATGACCCTTTTTGTCAAAATCGAGCGCCGCACCCTCACCATGCTGGTGTGTGCGGGGCTCGGCCTGGCCGTTGCGGCCTGGCTCTTCTTCCTGAAAGCCTACCAGAAACAGCGCGTGCTGACCTTCCTTAACCCCGACCGCGATCCTTTGGGGGCGGGGTATCACATCATCCAATCCAAAATCGCCATCGGCTCCGGGATGCTCACGGGCAAGGGCTTCCTCAAGGGCTACAACACCCTGCGGTTCCTTCGTGAGCGGCACACCGACTTTATCCTGTCTGTCCTGGCAGAGGAGTGGGGTTTTGTGGGTACGGTGCTTCTCGTGCTCCTGTACGGCACCCTCTTTGTCTGGAGCCTCAACATCGCCCACAAAAGCAAGAACACCTTCGGTACCATCACCGCCGTGGGGGTGACGGCCATGCTCTTCTGGGAGGCCTTCATCAACATGGGGATGGTCATGGGACTCATGCCCGTGGTGGGGGTTCCCCTGCCACTGGTGAGTTACGGCGGCTCTTCCGTGGTGACCAGCTTTATGGCCATCGGTCTCCTCATGGGGGTCAGCATGCGTCGCTTCAAGAAATAAAGCCCCTTGGCGGTTCGTTCTCTTTTTGGCGGGTGGATCTGTGGAAAAGGGGCCCCTTCCGGGGTGGCTTTTTACTCTTTTATTGTGGTATGAGCAGGTGCAGGTGAAATGCTTAGCTTCCTGTGACTTTTGACCGTGGACTTCGGGGCAACATAATGCTTGTTGGTAAATCCTGACGCCTGCGGTTCGCAAGGGTTAAGCTTAGATGGAAAAAGCTGATATCACTTGCTAATCATGGAGAGATTTTCTAAAACAGGTTGACATAAAAAGAGAAAAACTGATATAGGTTCGGTGCTAAAATGAGGGAATTTCTAAGGCTTGCTCCAGCCTTGGTCTGTGTTGTTATGAATATTATCTGGCATTCTTATTAACTTTTGTTGGAGGGTCACCAATGGTCAGTGTGGATTATTCCTTATTGGTGCAGATTGTCAACTTCATCCTCTTGATCCTTATTTTGAATATCGTCTTGTATAAGCCGATCCGGGGAGTTCTTGCGAAGCGTCGTGAGGCCATAGACGGCCTCAATGACAGCATTGATGCCTCATCTGTGGGCGTGCGCGAGAAGGAGGAGACGTTTGCAGCAGGCATCAAAGAAGGGCGTGCCAAGGGCGTTGAGCTCAAGGACGCGATCATCGATGAAGCGTCCCGTGAAGAGCGGCGCATCATCGGCGAGATTACCGGTCGTGCCCAGGACGATCTTGCCGCCGTGCGCGTTAAGATTTCTCAAGAGATGGTTGCAGTGCGGAAAGTTCGGCAATGAGAAGTGGACGATTTTGCGAAGGCAATCGGCGAAAAGATTCTGGGGAGGGCTCTGTAATGCGTGATGAGATGAAATCGTCCGGAGGGCGCAGGCTTTTGTTCTGGGGCCTTTTCGCGGCATTGACCTTGAGTGCGGGAATGGCTTTCGCCTCCAGCGGGGGCGGCCACGCCGCCGAGGCCAAGCACTGGCTCACCACGGACACGGCCCGTGTCCTCAACTTTGTTGTGCTCATGGGGTTCCTGTTCTTTGTTCTGCGCAAGCCGGTCTCCAGTGCCCTGTCCGGGCGTATCGGCTCCATTCGCGACGAACTGGATACCCTGGAACAAAAGAAGGCGGACGCTGAAAAGACCCTGGCCGAGTATGAGACCAGAATTGCCACCCTCGAAAGCGAGGTGGAGGTGATCCTGGATCAGTACCGGGAGCAGGGGGAGGCCGCCCGCACGCGCATCATGGAAGAGGCCAAGCTCCACGCCGCTAAGCTCGAAGAGCAGGCCAAGCGCAACATTGACCATGAGTTCAAGGCCGCCCGTACGGATCTCAAAGCCGAAATCATGGCCCTGGCCCTGGAAAAGGCCGAGTCGCTGATCCAGGAGAAGATCAATACCGACGACCAGGAAAAGCTGGTGGATGACTATCTGAACAAGGTGGTGGTGCAATGAAAGATTTCGCGATATCCAGGCGTTATGCCAAGGCTCTGCTGCTCATCGGCAAAGAGGACGGCCAGGCAGAGACCTACCGTGAACAGCTCAGCGGGGTGGCGGCGTTTCTTGCACGGGAGGTGGAGCTCTCCACCGCCATCGCCAACCCGATTTATGAATGTGACGGCAGGCGCGGTGTGCTGAAGGTGGTGGTGGAGAAGCTGGGCCTCTCCCCTGTCATCGCATCCTATGTCCTGCTTTTGTTTGACAAGGGACGCTTCGGTTACCTTGGTTCCATCGATGAAACCTACCAGGAGCTGGTGGACGAGCTGAACGGCATCGCCCACGCCCATGTGGTTTCCGCCGTGGATCTGTCGGAAGACGCTGTGGAGAAAATCAAGGCATCCCTCTCCGCATTGACAGGCAAGGACGTCATTTTGAATCTGGAAAAAGACCCCGGGTTGATTGGGGGCATTGTAACGAAGATAGGTGACCTTGTACTTGACGGCAGTGTGCGCACACAGCTGCAGAACATGAAAGAATCTTTTAAAAGGGGTGAGAGTGTCTAATGGAAATCAAAGCTGAAGAGATAAGCCAAATAATCAAGGAGCAGATCAAGGATTTCGACAAGAAGGTCGAGTTGTCCGAAACCGGCGTCGTTCTTTCAGTGGGCGACGGCATCGCAAGGGTCTACGGCCTGGAAAAAGTGATGGCCCTGGAGCTTGTGGAATTTCCCGGCGGCATTCTCGGCCTGGCCCTTAACCTGGAAGAAGACAACGTGGGTGTGGCCATTATGGGCGATGACACCCACATCAAAGAGGGCGACACCGTCAAGCGTACCGGCCGTATCGCCGAGGTTCCCGTGGGCGAGGCCGTCCTCGGGCGCGTCGTGACCACCGTGGGTGAGCCCATCGACGGCAAGGGCGCCATTGACGGTGCCGAGACCCGCCGTATCGAGATGGTGGCTCCCGGTGTTATCCATCGTAAGAGCGTGCACGAGCCCTGCTACACCGGCATCAAGGCCATCGACGCCATGACCCCCGTGGGCAGGGGCCAGCGTGAGCTGATCATCGGCGACCGTCAGATCGGCAAGACCGCCATCGCCGTTGACGCCATCCTTGCCCAGAAGGGCCAGGGCGTGAAGTGTATCTACGTTGCCTGTGGCCAGAAGAAGTCCACTGTTGCCCAGGTTGTGGCGGTTCTCGAAGAGCACGGTGCCATGGAGTACACCACCGTGGTCTCTGCCCGCGCCCCTCACCGCGGCCCTTCAGTTCCTTGCCCCCTACGCCGGTTGCGCCATGGGCGAGTACTTCCGCGACAAGGGCGAGCACTCCCTGATCATCTATGACGACCTCTCCAAGCAGGCCGCGGCCTATCGTCAGGTCTCCCTGCTGCTTCGTCGTCCCCCAGGACGTGAAGCTTTCCCCGGGGACATCTTCTACAACCACTCCCGTCTCCTGGAACGTTCTGCCAAGCTCTCCGATGAGCTGGGTGCCGGGTCCCTCACCGCCCTGCCCATCATCGAAACCCAGGAAGGCGACGTGTCCGCCTTTATCCCCACCAACGTTATCTCCATTACCGACGGCCAGATCTACCTCGACAAGGGGATGTTCTTCGCCGGTATGCGTCCCGCAGTTGACGTCGGCCTCTCGGTTTCCCGAGTCGGCGGCGCGGCCCAGGAGAAGGCCATGAAGCAGGTGGCCGGTACCCTGCGTCTCGACATGGCGGCCTTCCGCGAGCTCGAGGCCTTTGCCGCCTTCGGTTCCGACCTGGACGCCTCCACCCAGCGTCAGCTCACCCGTGGTCAGCGGCTTGTGGAAGTTCTCAAGCAGCCCCAGTACGCGCCCCTGCCCCTGGAAAAGCAGGTTCTCATCCTTTACGCAGGCACCAAAGGGTTCATCGACGACTACCCCCGTGAGGCGGTGGTCAAGTACGAAGCGGGCCTCTACCCCTTTGTGGAAGGCCGTTTCCCCAAGATTCTCCCCGCCCTTGCGGAAGCCAAAAAGATTACCTCTGAAATCGAAGCCGATATTGTCAAAGCACTCGAGGCGTACGCCGAGGAGTTCAAGGACACCATCAAGTAGCTTGCGTTGAAGAGCAGATCTATTAATTTGAGACACGTAAAGGTAAATGGCATATGGCAACGTTAAAGGAAGTACAATTAAAGATCTCTGGCGTCAAAAAGACCAAGCAGATCACCAGCGCCATGAAAATGGTCGCGACTTCCCGCTTGCGTGGTGCTCAGTTAGCCATGGAGGCCTTCCGTCCCTATGCGGAAAAATACGCAGAGGTGCTGGGAAGCCTTGCTCAGAAGGCAGGTGAAGGAGCCAGTCCGCTCCTTGAAGCACGCGAGGAGGTGAAGAAGGTCCACGTGGTACTCCTGACATCGGACAGGGGGCTGTGTGGGGGCTTCAACATCAACCTCATCGAAAAAGCGGAAAAGCTGATCAAAGAGAAAGTGGGGGAGGGGGCCGAGGTCTCCTTCACCAACTTTGGTAAACGGGGCCGTGACTGGGCCCGCAAAGAGGGACAGACCCGGGCGGATGAGTACGTCGGGGTCGTTGGGACAAAGGTGGGGTTTGGCGTCGCGTCCACCGGTGGCCAGAAGCTGATTGACGGCTTTCTCGCCGGTGAGTACGACGAAGTCTACCTGATCTATGCCGAGTTTGTCAGCATGGCCAAACAGGTGCCTGTGGTTCAGCAGCTTCTTCCCATCCCCCCCATCGAGGTGGTGGAAGAGGAGGCTGCCGAGGACAAGCCGTTCCAGGCAGAGCACATCTGTGAACCCAGCGCGGACAAGCTCCTTGGCGAGATGCTCCCAAGGAATGTGTATATCCAGCTTTACCGCGGTCTTCTTGAGACGTCGACCAGTGAGCATGCGGCCCGAATGTCGGCCATGGACAACGCCACCCAGGCGTGTTCCGACATGATCACTGATCTTCAGAGGGTGTTTAACAAAGCACGACAAGCGGCAATTACTGCAGACCTTATGGATATCGTCGGTGGTGCAGAGGCCTTGAAGGGCTGATTGTAACTCGCTTATCGCATATACAGCATAGATTTAGGTACAATAGGAGGTACTTTTCAATGGCTGACAATATCGGAAAAATCACACAGGTCATGGGACCTGTTGTTGACGTGGAGTTTGAACCTGGAAAACTGCCGGCGATCCTTACAGCCCTGACCCTGACCAACCCTGCCATCAACGACGAAGAGGACAACCTCGTCATTGAGGTGGCCCAGCACCTGGGCGACAACGTGGTGCGTACCATCGCCATGGACGTTACCGACGGCCTCGTCCGCGGCATGGGCGTTAAAGATACCGGAAACCCCATCGTCATGCCCGTGGGCAAGGCTTCCCTGGGTCGCGTCCTCAACGTTGTTGGGCGCCCCGTGGACGGCCTCGGCGATGTAAGCACGAAGAAGCCGAGGCCAGTTCCAGCCCGCTCGTCCCGCCCCCGAGTTTACCGAGCAGGACACCTCGGTGACCGTTCTTGAAACGGGCGTCAAGGTTATCGACCTTCTCGTTCCCTTCCCCCGAGGCGGCAAGATGGGCCTCTTCGGCGGTGCGGGCGTTGGCAAGACCGTTATCATGATGGAAATGGTTAACAACATCGCCATGCAGCACGGCGGCATCTCCGTGTTCGCCGGCGTTGGTGAGCGTACCCGTGAGGGCAACGACCTCTACCACGAGATGAAGGAGTCCGGCGTTCTCGACAAGTGCGCCCTGATCTACGGTCAGATGACCGAACCTCCGGGAGCTCGTGCACGTGTTGCCCTCTCCGCCCTGACCTGCGCCGAGTACTTCCGTGACGTGGAAGGCCAGGACGTTCTGATCTTCATTGACAACATCTTCCGCTTCACCCAGGCGGGCTCCGAAGATCGGCCCTCCTCGCCCAGGGCCCTTCGGCGCGGTTGGTTACCAGCCCACCCTGGCGGTGGACATGGGTGGCCTTCAGGAGCGTATTACCTCCACGGATAAAGGCTCCATCACCGCGGTTCAGTGTGTGTACGTCCCTGCGGACGACCTCACCGACCCGGCTCCGGCCACCACCTTTGCCCACCTCGACGGCACGGTTGTTCTCTCCCGAGCCATCTCCGAGCTGGGTATCTACCCTGCGGTGGACCCCCTGGGACACCCTCCGGATCCGGACGCCGCCTACATCGGCGACGAGCACTACGCCGTTGCCCGTCAGGTTCAGACCGTGCTCCAGAAGTACAAGGAACTCCAGGACATCATCGCCATCCTCGGTATCGATGAACTCTCCGATGAGGACAAGGTGGTGGTAACCCGTGCCCGCCGTATTCAGCGTTTCCTCTCCCAGCCCTTCCACGTGGCTGAGATCTTCACCGGCCTCAAGGGCAAGTACGTGAAGCTCGAAGACACCATCCGAAGCTTCAAGGAGATCCTGGACGGCAAGCACGACGAGTTGCCTGAAGGCGCCTTCAACCTTGTAGGGACCATCGAAGATGCAGTGGCCAAGGCCAAGGACATGGCCGATTAATTTGATCTGAACGGGGCAGGGGAGCATTCCTGCCCCTTCAAACCTATGAGGGGTTGATATGGCAGACACTATCAGACTCGAAATCGTGACGCCGGAACGGCGTGTGGTCAGCGAGGACGCACAGATCGTCATGGCCCCCGGTTCGGAGGGTGAGTTCGGTGTGCTCGACGGGCACACTCCGTTTCTCACCTCCCTGAAGGTGGGCATGGCCCGGTTCAAGGACGCTGCAGGCAACGAGTGCGGAGTCTTCATCAACGGCGGTTTCGCCGAGGCACTGGCCGATCGGGTGACCATCCTGGCCGAGTCCGCGGAGCGTCGTCGAGACATTGATCTCAAGCGTGCACAGTCGGCGATGAATCGGGCGGAGCAGAGGTTGTCCGGTGACCGGGCCACCATTGACGAGACCCGTGCCAAGGCGGCCCTTGCCCGGGCACTGCACCGCATCCAGGCGGTGGAGAGCAGGTAACATCTCCGGAAGTTCAGACGATGGGCCGTTAAAGCGGCTCCTTTGTCGCCTGGGCAGGAACGACAGCGCGTAAGTTGCAAAGGGGCGGCCCGGTCATGCCCTTGTCGTCGGTGCATGGGCCCTGTGCGAAAGAGGCTTCGGTCTATTTGGAGGCAATTGGGAACCATGTTTTTTGGCATGCCGGTCAGGTGCTATTGCAACAAGGGGGAAAATTGAGTAAAACCACAGGAAAGACAGCGGTGGTTGTCCTTGCCGCGGGCAAGGGAACACGCATGAAGTCGGACAAGGCCAAGGTCCTCCATGAGGTCCATGGTCTCACCCCGCACGACGCCATGGCGTCGGCTGCGGAGATCGCAGGTTCCGACGTGGTTGTGATCGTCGGGCATCAGGCCGATGCGGTGAAGGCCGCTGTGGCCCAGCGGCACGCAGCGCTTTTTGCCCGTCAGGACGAGCAGCTCGGAACGGGCCATGCCGTGATGTGCGCCAGGCAGGCCGTGGGTGGATGATCGGTCAGGTGGTGATCCTCTGCGGGGATGTGCCCCTGGTCCGGCCCGAGACCCTCAAGGAGTTGGTCCGGGCACATGAAGCTGCCGGAAGGGCCGTATCGGTCCTGGCGGTCTCCCTGGACGACCCGACGGGTTACGGGCGCATGGTTACCGGCGATAACGGGGCCCTGCTTCGCATCGTGGAAGAAAAGGATGCCGGCGCTGACGAAAAGGCCATTAAAGAGATCAACAGCGGTATCTACTGCGTGGATGCGGACTTTCTCTTTTCTGCCCTTGACAAAGTGAAATCGGATAATGCACAAGGGGAGTACTATCTCACCGATATCGTGGAGATAGCCGTTCAGGACGGGGCCGGCGCAGGGGTCGTAACCGGGGGATCAGCCCGGGAAGTGACGGGTGTAAATACCGTAAATGACCTCGAAACCGTACGGCAAATGCTGGAAGAGCGGCCCACATGAATTCCCTTGACTTTATTGAAAATTGAAGACTATAGTGATTTGAATTTCGAGAGGTGCTAAATTGGATGATGAAGCAATAGTTGGTCAAATTGATTATATAGAAGAACAGGTAGATTTTCTCATTGAACTCTGCAACAGCCTGAAATCAGAGAAAGCAGAGCTCAAGGGCAGGATTGAAATACTTGAAGGTCAGCTTCAGGAGAAAACCCAGTCGGAAGCAGCCTTCGCAGAACAGCGGGAGACCATTCGAGGAAAGATTGATGGGCTGATGGATCGCCTGAACACTTACATCGATGTGGACTCCTGATCTCTAACCGAATGACAAAAGCGAATGCGGATTCATTGGAAGAGATACTGACAGTCGACCTTTTTGGGGAAACGTATAAGTTCAAGACCGACGCTGATCCGAGCGAGGCATCGGCCATTGTCGAGAGCATTATGGGTGAAGTGGCGCGAGCCGGTGAGGGCATGAAAGGCCCTTTGACCGAGAACCGCAAATTCATTCAGCTTTGACGTGAATCCTCGCATAGATCGCAAAGGAGTTGGCTGAGGTGAAAAAGAGCCATGCGCGTTTCATGAGAAACTCTCCCTGGCGAAGTCAGCTATCTTCATCGAAAAATTGGGGCGCTCACGTAATGGTGCAACAGAAAAGGCTGTTCTGCATTGCCGAAATACGATACAATTTGAGTAGAAAAATTGCCTGCTGTGTTCGTGATCGGAGTAATATCCTTTGACCCAATGGCAATATCACGGGAGCCTCCTGTTTGTGGTGTGCATGTTCTGCCTAAAAGCCTGAAGCTACACTCCCCTTTGAACAATCGGTTCAAAGACCTTAATTCAACACGGCACTCGGGTGGGGATATTTTCATATCAATGTCTCCCCGTTTGCCCGACCCTTCCTTCCAACCACCACCCCTCAAAACCGATTACGGTGCCAAGTGGTCCCCATCACAAGTGATCATGCCCCGCGTCGATGCGGCATTGTCTCCGTTTTTTAAGATTGTGAAGCCGTCGCATGGCACACGTCGGATCCCTTTGTCCGTTCGTACGATACCCGCTGCGGTCTGTTGGGGGTCGGACCTTTACCTCTATGGTTGGGCTAAAGCCAGGGCTCATTGGTGGAGTCCCGTACAGTGGATTTTCCGTCATAACTGAGGTGGATATATTCTCGGGGGAATCAAATGGTAGTGAAAATTATGGCAACCGGCATCGTCGGTTTTCTTGTCGGCGCTGCGCTCACCTTTGTGCTCAAAGGTCGGGTGGACAGCAGGCGGGCAGAGGAAGCCGAAGAAGAGGCCGAGAAAATAATACGTGACGCCGGGCTTCGGGCCGAAAACCTTCTCATGGAAGCCAATGTGGAGGCCAAGGACCGGCTTATCAAGATGAAAAACGAGTTTGACGCCGAAACCAATGAGACGCGGCTGGAACTCAAAGGGCTTGCAGAGCGCCAGCCTCAACCAGAAGGTGGAGAAACTTGATCGAAGGCAGGATCAGATCGAGCGCATTGAAACCGATCTGTCCCAGCGGAGCAAGCAGCTTACCGAAGACGCCGATACCCTCGCCGACAAGAACCGGGAGTGCGACGCCCTCGTTGCCGAGCAGAAAATGCAGCTTGAAAAGATCTCCGGGATGACTTCCGAGGAGGCCAAGGGGCTCCTTTTGAATGCCATGGAGAACGAAGCCCGCCACGACGGGGCCAAGATGATCAAGCGGGTGACCAGTGAAGCCAAGGAGAGCGCGGACAAAGAGGCGAAAAAAATCATCGCCACGGCCATCCAGCGATACGCCGGGGATTTTGTGGCTGAGCGTACCGTGTCTGTGGTGCCCCTGCCCAACGATGAGATGAAAGGGCGCATCATCGGCCGGGAAGGGCGCAACATCCGGGCTCTGGAAGCAGCCACCGGCATCGACCTGATCATTGACGACACCCCTGAGGCGGTGATTCTCTCCGGGTTCAACCCGGTGCGTCGTGAGGTGGCCCGTCTCTCCCTGACCAAGCTGATCAACGACGGAAGAATCCATCCGGCGCGCATCGAAGAGGTGGTGAAGACCGTCGAAAAGGAAGTGGACCAGACCATCCGGGAAGCCGGTGACCAGGCCGCCTTTGATCTGGGTGTCCACGGTATCAGCAACGACTTGATCGCCATCCTCGGTCGTTTGAAGTTTCGCACCAGCTATGCCCAGAATGTGCTTCAGCACTCTGTGGAGGTGGGCTTTCTCTGCGGGGTCATGGCCGCCGAGCTGGGTCTCAATGTGAAGCTGGCCAAGCGCATGGGCCTGCTGCACGATATCGGCAAAGCCGTAGACCACGAGGTGGAAGGGCCCCATGCCGTTATCGGCGCCAACCTGGCCAAGAAATACGGGGAGAATCCCAAGATTGTCCAGGGCATCGCCGCCCACCATGAGGACGTGCCCCCCGAATCGGTCTATGACCTTCTGGTCCAGGCTGCCGACTCCCTTTCCGGTGCACGGCCCGGTGCCCGAAAAGAGCTCCTGGAAAACTACGTCAAGCGACTGGACGATCTGGAGAAGATCGCCAACAGCTACAAAGGCGTGGCCAACTCCTACGCCATCCAGGCGGGCCGAGAGCTCCGTGTGATTGTTGAGGGGGATGTGGTCCGCGACGAAGATGCCGTGGTCATGAGCCGCGACATCGCCAAGCAGATCGAAGAGAGTCTGACCTTCCCGGGGCAGATCCGTGTTACGGTGATTCGTGAAACCCGCGCTGTGGGGTATGCAAACAAATAGGGCATCTCCGGCCATTTCAAGGAGAACGTAATAAGCCGAACGCTTAAGGGCAGGGCGGAATTGTCTGTATGGATGATTTCGACCCTGCCTTAGTGGTTCGGCTATTTTAGTATCAGGGGAACAGAAGACGACGGCTAAATTTCAAAACGAACGGGAACGCTGGGGTGTCGTCCATCGGCACCTTATATCAATGGGCCGTCTCAGGCTTCGGAGCGTGTGTATTCAACGACCGCTTTTCGCTGCGCTGAGCCGGTATCGAACCAATCGAGACGAGGTAGAATGCTATGAATGTCATTGAGTCGCTTAGAGAGCGCGGTTTTGTGGATAATACAACCCATGAAGAGGAACTGATTTCGTATCTTTCCACCCCTGGAAGACGCTGCTATATCGGCTTTGACCCCACAGGGGCCAGTCTTCATGTCGGCCACCTCGTAACGGTTATGGCGTTGTGTCACATGCAGCGAGCCGGTCATTGCCCCATTGCCCTGGTGGGCGGGGGCACCGGTATGATCGGGGATCCCAGCGGGAAGACCGAGATGCGCAAGATGCTCACCACAAGAGACAATTGAAGAGAACAAGGCAGGGCTCAGGTCCCAGCTCTCAAGGTTCCTCGACTTTTCCGATGAAAAGGCGTTTCTCCTGGACAACGCCGACTGGCTGACGGGGCTTGAGTACATTCCCTTTTTAAGGGATGTGGGGCGTCATTTCAGCGTGAACCGCATGATCAAGGCCGAGAGCTACCGGGCACGCATCGATTCCGACGAGGGTCTCAGCTTTATCGAGTTCAACTACATGCTGCTCCAGGCATACGATTTCTACGAGCTCTCTCGAACCCACGACTGTTACCTCCAGATGGGGGGCAGCGATCAGTGGGGCAATATTGTGGCCGGTGTGGAGCTGGTGCGACGCAAGGCGGGCGAGACGGCCTTTGGGATTACCTTTCCCCTGATCATGACCGCGGCCGGCATCAAGATGGGCAAGACACACAAGGGCGCTGTCTGGCTTGATCCGGAGCGAACGAGTCCCTACGACTACTATCAGTTTTGGGTCAACACGGACGATGCGGATGTGGAACGGTTCCTGGCTCTTTTTACCTTCCTTCCCATGGAAGAGATTCGGGCTGTCTCCGGCCTGTCCGGCGCAGACCTGAACAAC
>NZ_CP186556.1:3020000-4975000 GCF_056829965.1 Desulfoluna sp. CYM3A | reverse complement strand
ATGTGTTTCTCGGTGCCGAAGCCGATGAGGTGATCGAACGTGATGAGGATTTTTTCCGGCGTATCTGGTTCAGACAGATCACCGAACTCCAGGCCTTGTCGTATATCATCAGAAAGACGGCCAACGCGGCCTGGCTTTTATCGGTCAGCGGGCGTTTTCTTACCTTCTGTGCAGACAAGGGGTACGAGCCCAACGATTGGGATACCATCTCGCGCCTTGCAAGCCTTAACGGTTATCTGGTCAGGGCAGGCAGTGAACAGGGGAATGCAACCACCTTTTCCCTTCTGTATGAGAGCCTGGAGGCCCTTGGAGCCTGGTTTAACGCCGATCTACTTGCATTGAACCTGTCGGAAGTTGCCGTCACCAAGGCCGTGGAACACCTCGACAACGAGAGCTTCATGCTCCTTGCCGCCCGCCTGCTCCTGGTGAAGCAGACCCAGAGAAGGGGAAGCCGGTTGGTGGGGCGTGCCCATATCAAGGCCTATAACGATGCGTCGGACTGGAGTCTTGCTCTGCCCAGGGGCAGGGAGTTCACGGCTTCCATAGAGGCTTTGAGGAGCCGTGAAGAGGCCGCGCAACAAGAGACACTGGCTCGGATCGAGGCGGTGATTGAAGGGCTCATGGAGGGCGGTTCCGATGCCCTCAACGATCTCGACGCGCTGGCTGCGTTGCCCAGGGTTATGACCGAACGAACCCAGCAGGGCAAGACCCAAGAGGCGGAGCGGTTGATTCAGGCTGTGTCCCTTGCCATTAACCTGGATGACGAAGCAAAGTCCATGGCAGCGGTTCGGGTCCTTCTTCAAACGGCCAAAGCGTTCACCGGCCTTGGTCGACTGGACCTGGTGAGCCGGGTTCTGGGACCCGTCAATTTGTGGGCACGTTATCAGCAGGAGGTGACCCCCCTGTTTGAATCCGCTGCCGATATGATGGTGAACCATATCCACAACCTGATTGTGGGGGGGCTGTTCGGAGATGCCGTTCCGTTCATGGAGAGTTTCAGCCTCATGGCGCAGGGACGCTTAAAAAAAGATCTCCATATGACCCGGTATGCCGAACGAACCCTGCGCCGAATGGCTTCGGAACGGGTGTTCAACCTTTTCATGGAAGCGTTCCGGGAGGACACAGGTGGTCACCGGCACCAGGCCTCCGTCGCCCTTGCTCTGCTTGGAAACATTGCCGTGCCTCCGTTACTTGATCTGCTTCGGGAGAGTGAGGTGATGGCTGATGGATTCGGGTGACTTGGGTCTAAAAAATTGCCGAAGGGTCCCCGCACCAGCTCACGCAGCGTATTACGCCGGACAGCGCCTGGTTTTACCTTCGCAATCTCCTGAAACTGCTGGGGGAGGTCGGTGGGGAGGAGCATATAGAAATCCTCGAGCCCTTGGTGACGCGTCGTGAGGAGCAGGTGATTGATGCCGTGATTTCATGTGCCAAGCAGATCGGAGGCAGCAGGCGGACTCGTTTTTATTCCAAGGCGATCCTGGTGGTTCCCGAGGGTCAAGCCGAGACTGGCGGGACTTCTGGCCCAGTTCGGAGGCGATGACGGGGTCTATGCCCTCTCAGCCGTGCTCAAGTCCAGGATGGCCGGGCCCCCGGAGGAGAAAGACAAGGTCATCAAGGCGGTGTGCTCGGCCATGGGAGAGATCGGCTCCATGAAGGCGCTTCCGACCCTTCAGAAGGTTGTGGACCAAAAAGGGCTCCTGGGCAGGAGTCGTTACACATCGGAACAGAAACGACTTGCCGAAGAGACCATTGTCAAGATCCGCCATGCCATGTCCAGGGAGCGTTCGGCACCGAAAGAGAAAGAGCCGGATGCCCGGGTGAAGGTGACCCGCGACTACATCGCGTCCGAGGAGTTCGGAACCCTTGAAGCCATTGTCAGCGGTCTGATCAGCGGAGGGAAGAAGGCCTCGGCCCTGAAGGTCCTTCTTTTGATGGTGGAGCGGGCGGCACGAGAGAAGGACTTCAAGCGTGCGGAGCGTTACAAGGCGAGGCTGTCCGATGTGGATGAGATGGCCCTGGGGGAAGTGGTGCGTGCCGAGGAGATTATCGATCAGGAAAGGTGCTTCGTGGATTCCGGGGAGTACATGGAGACCTGGAAGGCATTCTACGAACTCCTTACCGAGGAGGAGGCCTCCGGGTTTTATCATCACGTCAGAAACGAGGTGGTGGAGGTGGATACCGAGATCATCACCCAGGGCGAGGTGATCAATCGACTCTGCTTTATCAACAGCGGCAGGGCCAAGATCGTTTACAAAGATGACGCCAGGGAGCTCTTTATCAAGGAGATGTGCAAAGGGGACGTGGCAGGTTACGACGCTTTTTTCCATACCAGTGTGTGCACGGCATCCGTTGTGGCCCTTTCCCGGGTCAACGTGGGCTATCTTGATCGTGAGGTCCTGACACTGATGCAGGAGAAACACCCCGATTTTCTCGGAAAGCTGCAGTCCTTTTGCGGCCGGTTTAACAACCTGACCGAGACCGTCCAGGCCAAAGGGCTTGAGAGGCGGCGTTATCGGCGTTTTCATGTGAAGGGCAGGGTTGTGTTCCAGCTCATGACCGACAAGGGGACCACCGTGGGCAAATCCTTTACCGGCACTTTCCTCGACATCTCGGAAGGGGGGCTCTCTGCCGTGGTCAAGAGCAGCGGGTATTCCATGGCCCGCCTGTTGCTCGGGCGTTCCATCTGCTCGCTGATGAAGCCCGGTGAAGGGGCAGAGGGGGTCTCGGTCCAGGGGCGGGTCAGCAGCGTCAACGAGCGGGGTGAGAACACCATCTCCATCCATGTGGCCTTTGCGCGCCCCCTGGCTGTCACAAGCCTTGAAGCCCTGGTGACCACCAGTTGAGCTGGCACTTCTCCCGTAGGCGATTTTGTTAAGGCCGTTTACGGTCCGCAGAATCATGAAATTGACTGAAAGCTCCCGTCCCAGAGACCTCTGGGCGGGAGCTTTTGTGTTTTGAAGGGCAGCTACGCAAGGGGTTACATGATGGCCTGACGGTAGAAGTCGTTGCCTTTGTCGTCGATGATGATAAAGGCCGGGAAGTCCCTTACGGTAATCTTGAAGATCGCCTCCATGCCGAGTTCCTCGTAGGCGATGGTCTCCACCCTGGTGATGCAGTCCCGGCCCAGCCTGGCGGCCGGGCCCCCAATGGATCCCAGGTAAAACCCCCGGTTTTCTTGGCACGATACCCTGACTTTGTCGGTCCTGTTGCCCTTGGCCAGCATGATGCGCGAGCCCCCGAGTTTCTGGAAGACGGGGACGTAAGGGTCCATGCGACCGGCGGTGGTGGGCCCGAAGGATCCCGAGGCGTGGCCTTCCGGGGTTTTGGCCGGACCCGCGTAATAGATGACGTGGTTCTTGATGTAGTCGGGGAGCCCGTCTCCTTTTTCCAGGGCTTCGGCGAGCCTGGCATGGGCAATGTCCCGGGCCACGATGATGTCTCCGGAAAGGGAGAGGCGGGTGCCCACAGGGTGAGCCGACAACTCGTCAAGGATCTCGTCCATGGGGCGGTTCAGGTCGATTTCAACACCGGGCTCTTCTGCCATGGCAGGCTCCGGCAGAAAACGCTCGGGGCGGGTCTCCAGCTGCTCCAGAAACACCCCCTCTTCGGTGATCTTCCCTTTAATGTTCCGGTCCGCGCTGCAGCTTACCCCGATGCCCACCGGGCAGGAGGCCCCATGGCGCGGCAGTCGGATGACCCGGACGTCGTGGCAGAAGTACTTGCCCCCGAACTGGGCACCAAGGCCCACCTCCCGGGTCATGTCGAGGATCTCCTTTTCCATCTCCCGATCCCTGAGTGCGTGCCCCAGGGCGTTGCCTTGTGTCGGCAATTCGTCGAGGTATCCAGCCGATGCCAGCTTGACGGTCTTGAGGGTGGCCTCGGCCGAGGTGCCGCCGATGACGATGGCCAGGTGGTAGGGGGGGCATGCCGAGGTGCCGATTTCGGTGATTTTTTCTTTGAGAAAAGGCAGGAGGCGTTTGCGGTTCAGGATTGCCTTGGTCTCCTGAAAGAGAAAGCTCTTGTTGGCCGAGCCCCCGCCCTTGGCAATGAAGAGGAAATCGTAGCTTACGCCTTTTGTGCTTGCGATATCGATCTGGGCCGGGAGGTTGCAGCCCGTGTTTTTTTCCTCAAAGAGCGTAAGGGGGGCCAGCTGGGAGTAGCGCAGGTTTTTTTCCGTGTAGGTCTCAAAAATGCCTTTTGAGATGGCCTCCTCATCGGGCGTGGCCGTGCCGGAAATAACCTGGGCCCCTTTTTTTGCAACCACCGTGGCCGTGCCGGTGTCCTGGCACATGGGAAAGATCTTTTCCGAGGCGATGACGGCATTTTTCAGCATTTCAAGGGCCACGTAGGTATCGTTTTTCGAGGCCTCGGGGTCGTCCAGAATGCTGCGGAGCTGTTCGAGGTGGCGGGTGCGGTAGAGAAAAGAGACGTCGGCAAACGCCTCGCGGGCCAAAAGGGTCAGGGCCGACGGGGCCACACGGATGACGGGCTCTCCGAAGGCCTCCCCCTTTTCAATCCCCTCATCGCTGAGTTTTCGGTAAACAGTGGTGTCCGGCCCCAGGGGAAAGGGGGGCTGATAGGCAAAGGGTGGCATGGGGTGTCCTCCAGAGATGGTGATGGGTTGGCCATACAGGTGAGCATGATGTCTTCATCCCGTACTATAGGGCATGGCCACGGGCAGTCGCAACCCTGGAGTGACGGTGTATCGGGTCTTTTAACTAAAAAATGGGTCTCACGTGAAACGAGTCAGTCATTCTTCCATTGAAAGAGCAGGGAGCCTGCAACGAGGCAGGCAAGGGTCATGGCCAGAAGGAGAATGATTTCCAGACGAACCTCGGCAAAACCGGCTCCGTCGTTCATGACCTTGCGGGCCCCTTCGATGAGGTGGGTCAGCGGAAAGACCCGGGAGAGGGCCTGGACCCAGGGGGCCGTGCCTTCAAGGGAGAACCAGACCCCCGAGAGAAACATCATGGGCCAGGAGATGAGGTTGAGGATGCCCCCTGCAAGCTCTTCGCTGCTGCCCCTGGCTGCCAGAAGGAGGCCCAGGGAGATCATGGACATGCCGCCCACAACAAAGACGGCAAACAGGGCCGCAAGGGAGCCCCGGCACGAAAATCCGTACAGGGCGGTGCAGGTCCCGTAGACAATGCCCGTGGTGGCAAGCATGACAAAAAGGCGGGAGATGACCTGGGCCGTCAGGAACTCCCATGGGCGAACCGGGGTGACGCTGAAGCGCTTGAGGACCCCGTTTTTCCGATAGCGCACCACCACATACCCAACGCCAAAGAGGGCGGAGAACATCATGTTCATGCCCAGGATGCCGGGAAAGAGCCATTCCACATACGGGATGCGGTCCCCGGTGACCATCTGCCGGGTGAAGGGGCCGTCTCCGGTGCGTCCCCCGCCCAAAAGGATCTCTTCGAGGATTTTTCCCTTGGGGGCGTCGCTGTTGAT
This sequence comes from Desulfoluna sp. CYM3A, assembly GCF_056829965.1. Taxonomy (NCBI): domain Bacteria; kingdom Pseudomonadati; phylum Thermodesulfobacteriota; class Desulfobacteria; order Desulfobacterales; family Desulfolunaceae; genus Desulfoluna; species Desulfoluna sp. CYM3A. Next base: position 4,969,543 of record NZ_CP186556.1, on the reverse strand, counting down.
CCAGTAATGGCCCGTATCCGCCGACAGGACCATGTCGAGGCGGTGATGGCGCAGCTTGGCCAGGGCGTCGTTCCGGTCGGCCAGTTCAATGGCCTGGATCAGGGGGTGGGTGAGGAGGTGTTCGCTCTGGGGAAGGGGGGCTGCGCCGTCGGCTTTGAGGACGCCAGCCTTGTAAAGCTTCTGGGAATCTTCGCTGAAAATAAGGGAGAATCCGGCAATGATGAGAAAGGGGAAGAGGATGCTCCACCCCAGGGCGGAGCGGTCCCTGTAGAACTCGATGTTGCGGGCTTTGAAAAGGGTCCAGATACGTTTGAACATGGCGATGGTACCTTTCATGGGGCCGTTTTTTGTCGTCAGTTGCGAAGCGCTTTGCCCGTGAGCTTGAGAAAGAGGTCCTCCAGATTCTGGGGCATGACCACGATTCCGGACAGGTCCATGCCCATGGCCACGAGTTCCCGCAGGGAGTGGTCGGGGTTTTCGGTCTGGATGCTGATGCGGCCGTCCTTTAACCGGAACCAGGGGGTGGTGAGGGTGGCGAAGGCGCTGTCTTCTGCGATGCCGGGCAGGACGATGGAAGAGCCCCGGCAGTGCGCGGAGAGCAGGGCCTCGGTGGCTCCCATGGCGATGATGCGCCCGTGGTCCATGATGGCCAGCTCATCGCAGAGTTTTTCGGCTTCATCCATGTAGTGGGTGGTGAGTACCACGGTTTTCCCGTCCCGTTTCAGGTTTTCAACGATCTCCCAGAGGTGGCGCCTGGCCTGGGGGTCCAGCCCGGTGGTGGGCTCGTCCAGGAAGACGAGGTCCGGGTCGTTTGCCAGGGCCATGGCAAGGAGAAGGCGCTGCTTCTGGCCACCGGAGATCTTTCGGTTGTCCCGTTTGAGGATCTCTTCCAGGCGGCAGATGGCGATGAGGGCTTCCCGTCCGGCCCGTTTGGTGTAGAGATGGCGAAAGGTCTCCAAGGTCTCTTCCACGGTGAGGAACATGGGCAGCTCCGTGTTCTGGAACTGGATCCCGGCCTCACGGGTGAAGCTCTCTCCCCGGGGGGCGCCTTTGTAGAAAATCTCGCCGGAGGTTTCGGGAAGGATCCCTTCGATGACTTCGATGGTGGTGGTTTTGCCGGCTCCGTTGGGGCCGAGGAGGCCGAAGCAGGTGCCCGGACGGATGGAAAAGGAGATGCCTTTCACCGCCTCGACGTCGGCATAGTGCTTGACCAGATTGCGGACTTCCAGGATAGGGGGTTCCATAGGCTTTCCTGTGATGCACCCGCATGGGTTGCGGGCGGGGTGTTGGCACGTACGGTGATACGGCCCCCGAAGCCTTTTGGGGCATGTCGCCGCGGGTTACTCTTGGACCATTTTTTCCCGGCTCTGGATGTAAAGGTCACGGATAAAGGTATAGGGGTCCAGGGCCGAGGCCTTAAGGGCAATGTAGTCGTCCATGCTGAAGGAGGCTTCGTTGAGTTTTTCGTAGGCGGTGATGGCCAGCGAGAGCTTTGTGGGTTCCACGTACCCAACGGGGTTGAGATAAAAGTAACCGGGAATACTGGCGCTGTCCCTTAAGGTGGAGGGGCCGAGAAGGGGCCAGACAATGTACATGCCGTTGCCCACGCCCCAGGCGCCCAGGACCTGGCCCAGGTCCTCGTCGCTGGGCTCCATGTGGAACCAGCTGCCCGCCGGGTCTCCGAATCCCAGGACCCCCACGGTGGTGTTGATGACAAACCGCCCCACTTCGGAGCCCGCCCCCTTGATCTTGCCCTGGAGCAGGCTGCTGATCAGGCGTACCGGGGTCTTGAGGTTGTTGAAAAAATTGGCCACACCCCGCCGGACAACCGTGGGGGTGACGGTGCGGTAGCCTGAAGCCACCGGCTTGACCACCCAGATAAGGAGGGTATCGTTTAAGGTGAACATGGCCCGGTTGAAGGGGGCCAGGGGATCCCAGACCAGCTCCTCCGGGGTGTCGCCGAACTCGTCGATCAACCCTTCGTCATCAAAAAAATCATCATCATCCAGAAATTCGTCGTCTTCTGCAAAGGCGTCCTCGGAAATCAAGGCTTCTTCAACCGTATCCGTCGCCGTTTTTTCTTGCTCTGGCGCAGCCACGGGGGGCTCCGCGGAAGGGGAGGTATGCGCAGCACACCCTTGAAGGAGAAGTGCCAGAATGAGGGCCATCAGAGCGGGTGGCACGATGGAATGCCTAATGCCACGGGGACGAAATACCAAGGGGAACCTCCACAACGAGAAAATCGAAACCAATTGCCGTACTTTATGCGTCGGGAGAGTCGGTGTCAAGGCCGTGTCCATGTGAGCGAGGGAGGAAAAGGGGAAGAGGAGTCAAGGAAGGTGGAAACCGACAGGGCGGTGCCGTCGGATTCGATGGTGACGGCCCCGTTCCGGTGGGTCCCGTAGAGGGTGCATTGGGCCTGTGTATATCGTTTTACCACCTCGGTGTGGGGAAGGCCGTAGCGGTTGGCTTGTCCGGCTGAGATCACGCCGATGGAGGGGTGTACACGGGTGAGGAAGGCCTGGGTGCTGGAGCTTCGGCTGCCGTGGTGGGGGATCACCATGACGTCGGCCTTCAATGCCTCTCCGGCATCGGACACAAGCCGGGCTTCCGCCTTTTTCATGATATCGCCGGTGAGCAGAAACCGGTGATTTCCGTAGGCCAGCCCGAGGACCAGGGAGTTGTTGTTCACCGAGCCGCTGCCGGTGAACCCCTTGGGGGGCGCCTCCGGGTGAAGGCAGGTGACGCGAACGCCTTCCACGACCATGGGCGGGGACCGGTCCGTCAAGTAAACGATGCGGGTGCCGGACCGGGCGGCAGCCTCGGAAAACCGGTTCCACAGCGCCCCCTTGCCGGGGTAGGGACCCATGAAAAGTGTCTTGACCTTGAAGTTGTCCAGAATATGAATAAGGCCTCCCATGTGGTCGCTCTCCGGGTGGGTGAGGACCACGGCATCGAGGGTGGTGATCTGGGAGGCCTGCAGGTAGGGCCCCACGGCAAAGCGGCCGACGTCGAACCGTCCCGGCCGGGCAAACCCGCCGTCCACCAGCCATCGTTTGCCGTTGGGAAAGGCCAGCACAGTGGAAGAGCCCTGGCCCACATCAAGCACCGTGACCTTGAGGGTGGGGTTGTGGTGGCGCTGGACAAAGGCTGTTGTGGCCCTTCCCCCCAAGATGAGCAGGCAGCAGGCGGCAACCAGCACGGGGCCTTTGCCCTTGCGAAGGGGGGAGAGCAGCAGGGAAAAAAGAAGGCAGAGCACGAGAAGGGTCGTCCCGACCCCGGGGCGGGGCAGAAGCAGGTAGCCCCCGGGAACGTCGGAGAAGAGAGCGGCGATGCGGATGGCGGCCTCCAGGGTGTAGCCGGCCAGGGAAAACAGGAGGCCGGCAGGGGCCGACCCGAGGGGGAGGAGAATCACCCCCACAAGCCCCGGGAGGATTGTGCCGAAGCTGATGAGGGGAACCAGGATCAGGTTGGACAAGAGCCCGATGGGTGCCGCATAGCCAAAGTGATGCAAGACCAGGGGCGCCGTACCGAAGGTGGCAAAACACGGGGGGATGACAAACAGGAGCATCCGTTGCCGGAGAGTGGGCAGGGCCACCGGGGAGGCCGGGGTGCGAAGCCGGTCCAGGCTGGCCAGGATGGCGGCCACGGCGGCAAAGGAGAGTTGGAAGGAGACGGCAAACAGGGACGGCGGATGGGTGATGAGGATAATAAGGGCAGCCAGGGCAAGGGTGGTGGGAAGGTCCGCCTCTTCATGGAGGACCAGGGCACCCATGACAAGACCTGCGGCAGTGAGGGCCCGCTGGGTGGACGGCGCCATGCCGGACAGCAGGGCGTAGAGGAGAACCGGCACCAGGGTGAAGGTGGCGGCCAGCATCTGTGTGTGTCCCTTGATGAGGGGGCGCTCCCACCGGGAGAATGCCCATGTGAACAGGAAGAAGAAAAGGGTGGCCACGATCCCAAGGTGGAGGCCGGAGATGGCCAGCAGATGGGCTGCGCCGGTGCGGGTGAAGAGATCGCGCAGGGAAGGCGGCATATGGGAGCGATTGCCGGTGAGAAGGGCACAGAGCATGGCCCCGGAGTCATGGGTTGGTGCATGGTCGAAGAGGGCGCCTTCGATGCGGGCCCGAATATGGTGAAGGGCGGTGCGCCACCGATGGGCGGGAGCAGCCGGAGACAAGGTCACCTCCTCTGCTTTGACCACGCCCCAGGCCGCGACCCCCTGCCTCATCATGTGGCGCCGGTAATCGAAACGTCCCGGGTTGTTGAAACTGGTAAAGGGGCGAAGCCGGCAGCGGGTTGTGAGCTGCATCCCCTCGGCCACGGGCAGGGAGCGGCCCTTTCTGATGATCAGGCGGATGCCGGTGGCCGGTGGAGCAAGGCTCGGGCCGTTCCCAAGGCGGGCATCCCGGAGGATGCATTTGAGGTCGCGGTCCTGAAACCGGATCTGCTCCATGCATCCTGTGAGGGGAAGGGCTCCTGGGTCAACCCGCTCAGCCCTTTTCAGCGGGCGCCCAAGGGGCCATGAGCCAGGCCCCTGCCAGGGTGAACAGGGGGATAAGCAAGGCCATGGGGACGCGCCGGGGTGCGCTGAGCCATGCACAGGCTGTCAGGGCCGACACCAGGATCACGGATACCGGCAGGGGCGTGCCGGAATGGCCCGTGAGGATGCCCGTCACAAGACCTGTGAGCACAAAAAGCATGGGGCGCCGGTCAAGGCCCGACATGGCGGGGAAGAGGAAGAGAAGCGTTTCCCTCAACCAGCGGGTATGGTATACTAAAGTCCTCCCAAACATAAAGTATGTGCACCCGTTGTTATCTGTTTGATACTCCCGGTATCCATTCGTTTCACACCACGAGCCTTGCTCGTTTCCCGCACGTATTCATGATGGCCTCCTGCAAAGTCGAACAGGCCTGTATCACGACTCAACACGATCCCTTTTTTTTCGTGCCGGTCTGCTTGGTCCCCACCGGCAGCGAATGATGTGAGGTGCGTATGGGTGATTTACGTCATTGTGAACGTTTTCTCCCCAAAAGGGGCGCTTATATTGTCTTTTCCCCCTCCTTTACGCGAAGGGGGCCCCTGATCAACATCAGCCGTGAGGGGCTCTCCTGCATCTATTATGTCAACGACACACTGGATGCGCGAAGCATGGACACCTGCGTGAATATTCGCTACGGGAATTTTTTTCTGGGGGGGCTGCCTTTCCGTATTCTGTCGGACAAGCGTATCGGTACGGGGCGCTTCGGCCCCTTCAAGATGGTGCGACAGCGGTCATTGATTTTTGAAGCACTGTCGGTGAGCCAGGTGGTCCAGGTGGACTACTTCATTCAGAATTTTACCCGGCTGAAGTACGATTTTCTGGAGGGCCCTTCCAGCTTCAGTTGAGATGCGGGAAAGGCCCCTTTAAAACGCTTGCAGGTCAAGTGCCTGCGTCGGTCTGTGGCCCGGCGCAGGCTTTTTTCGTGGCGCTTTAACCCTTGATGCGCTCGATGTCCGCTCCGAGTCCCCGGAGCTTGGTCTCAATGTGTTCGTAGCCCCGGTCGAGGTGGTAGACGCGGTTCACCACCGTCTCCCCTTCGGCCACCAGGCCCGAGAGGATCAGGGAGGCACTGGCCCGCAGGTCCGAGGCCATGACCTGGGCACCCGAAAGGCGTTTGATTCCCTTCACCGTGGCGACGTCGTTGCCCTTGAGCACGATGTCCGCTCCCATCCGTTTCAATTCCGATACATGGATAAACCGGTTTTCGAAGATGGTCTCGTGGATGACGCTGGCACCGTCGGCCAGGGTCAGCATGGCCATGAACTGGGCCTGCATGTCCGTGGGAAAACCCGGGTAGGGCGCGGTGCGGATATCCACGCTCTTGATGGCCTTGGGCCCGATGACGCGCACCGAATCCTTGCCGACCTCCAGGGTGGCCCCGGCCTCTTCGAGTTTGCTCAAGGTGTGCTCCATGTGCTCCGGGGCGCAGGCCGTTACCTCCACGTCTCCCCCGGTCATGGCCGCGGCCACCATAAAGGTGCCGGCCTCGATGCGGTCCGGGATGATGGCGGCGTCCACCGATGAAAGGGCCGGCACGCCGGTGATGGTGATCTCCGGGGTTCCCGCCCCTTCGACCTTGGCGCCCATGGCGTTGAGCACATCGGCCAGGGCCATGATCTCGGGCTCCCGGGCCGCGTTGGAGAGAATGGTGACCCCATCGGCCAGGGTCGCGGCCATCATCAGGTTCTCCGTTGCCCCCACTGAGACGGTGTCGAACACGATGCGTGCCCCTTTAAGGCGGTCGGCTGTGGCCTCCACATAGCCCTGCTCCAGGCGAATGGTGGCGCCCATGGCTTCCAGGCCTTTGAGGTGGAGATCAATGGGGCGATCCCCAATGGCGCACCCTCCGGGCATGGAGACCTTGGCCCGGCCCATGCGGGCCACCAGGGGGCCCAGAACCAGGATGGAGGCGCGCATTTTTCTTACCAGATCGTAAGGGGCCTCCACACAGTCCATGGGACCGGCATCAATGGTGACCTTGTCTTCGGTTCGTTCAACCGTTGCCCCCAGTTCGGCCAGGAGGCAGGTGATGCTGTGGATGTCCATGAGCTCAGGGACATTGCAAAAGGTGGTTTTGCCCTTAACCAGAAGGGAGGAGACCAGAATGGGCAGGGCTGCATTTTTGGAGCCGCTGACCCGAACACGTCCGTGAAGGGGGGCACCCCCCCTGACAACAATTTTATCCATACAGGTATCTCGGTCGGCAGGTGATGCCGTTGTATTCGTGCGGGGAGGGTTCAGGTGATCGGGAACTGGAGTGGGGACCGGGCGCAACCCGTGACAGCCCCTTGACGGCAGGAGGCGGGCAAGGGGCAGGCGCAACCGGTTCCGGGCAGGTGGTTGAACGGCTTCCCCCCGATGGTTGATGATGGGATGCCGTCCCGAACGGGGGGCATCTACAGCCTTTGTTCCGGCAACGATATACCAAGGCCGGAGACAAAGCAATGCCCCATTTTTGTTGCGGGTGTCTGCGGGCGGGCCTCCAACAATTTGCTGATTATCTGACGGATCCCACCTCGTTGTAGATCTCTTCGAGTTCCTGTTCGCTCATGTTGAAGGGAACCCGGATCACAAGGGCTGTGCCTTCCCCCGGGCTCGAGATGATGCGAAAGCGCCCGCCCATGAGGTGGACCCTCTCCTCCATGCTGCGCAGGCCCATGCCTTTGGCGTCTTTTCCCTTCCCCTTCCCTTTGCCCTGGTCAAACCCCACCCCGTTGTCTTCCACGCGCATGATGATGTCCGGGAACGAGGCCACCAGCCGGAGCACCACTTTTGAGGCCCTGGCGTGCTTCAGCACGTTGCTTAAGGCCTCCTGGACCAGGCGGTAAAGGTTGATCTCGGTTTCGGAGTGCAGGGGGATGCCGTTGAGGCCCGCAGAGAAAAAGTCCACCTCGATGCCGGTCTTGCGCTGAAAGTCTTCACAGTGGCGGAACAGGGCCGTGGGAAGGCCGAGTTCGTCCAAGATGGGGGGCCGCAACTCGTAGGCGATGGTCTTGACGGCCTCGATACACTCCTGGAGCACGCTGGAGACGTCCTTGAGCCTGGACCGAAGGACCGAGGCGGAGATGGGGCCGTCCAGCAGGCTGCTGCAGGTGATTTTCAGGGAGGAGAGGTCCTGGGCCACGCTGTCGTGAAGGTCCCGGGCAATGCGCCTTCGTTCTTCCTCCTGGACCAGGATGATCTTTCGGGTGAGGTGCTTGATCTGGCTCTGGGCCTGGGAAAATTCGGTGATGTCGTTGACCGTGGTCAGGGCGTAATGCTCCTGGGCCAGGGTGATGCGCCGGGAGGAGAGGAGCACCGACCGGCTCTCCCCGTCGCGGGTGCGGAAGCGGCACTGAAAGTTGGTGACCCACCTGTGGGTTCGCATGATGTTGAGGTAGGTCTCCCAGGCCGTGGGCTCTTCCCAGAGGCCCACGGCAAGGGGTGTTTTGCCGATGACTTCTTCCCGGGTGTAGCCGAACTGGGAGGAGAAGATGGCGTTGACATGGCTGAACTCACCCGTGGAAAGACGGTTGAAGGCAATGGGGTTGGGGCTTGTCTGAAAGGCCTGGCGGTAGAACTCTTTTTTTGCCGTGACGGTTTTCAGGTGGCTGTCCTGCTCGATGAGCCCTTTTTCCAGGTTCTTGTTCTTTTGGTGCAGGGCCGATGCCTTTTTGTCCATTTCCGCGATATGGAGGGAGAGTCCCGATACCCAGGTCCGCGTCTCTTCGGTGACGCGGGTGGCGATAAGAAAGTAAAGCAGGGCCAGGGCAGCGATGATCTGCCCCTGGAAGGATTGGGAAACACCTCCCCAGGCGATGAGGGGGAACAGGAAAATCCCGGTGTAGATTTTTGTGCTGGCCGAGGGCAGCACACTGAAGACCGGGGTGATGCTCAAAATGGCGCCGGAGCAGAAGATGATGAGGTAGCCAGGCCATACCAGGCCGTACCGGGTCAGGACAAAGGTGGCAAACAGGGCAAAGACCATGGCCGAGAGGTAGTTCAGGCCGAGGCTCCATCGGCGGGCCGTGGGGGTGCCCAGGCGCTGGAAGAGAAAATAGGCGGAACCGATGACCACCCGACAGCCCAGCACGAGCAAGGTGGCGGCCAGAAAGATCAGGGTGATGACAGGGTGGCGGGCGTAGAGGTCGGAGGTGCCCATGATGATGGCAATGAGAAGGGGGAGGATGGGAGACGCCAGACTAGAGCGCAGGATGTACTCCACGTCCAAGGGCCGTTTGTTTGGCGTCCGGGTCAGTTTCATGGGGTACTCGCATCCTGCGAGGGCGAATCGCATACCGGCCGGTGCGCTGGCACAACGGCCCCGGGGGGCTGGTGTCGTATCGCAGGTGTGGTTATAGGGTCAGGGTCTGAGCTGTTTGTGCTTGTGGTATGTGTAAGTAAATACGGTAAGATAGTTACTTTGGAAGCAAAGCGGTTGTCAAGTAAAAAAACAAGTAACCATTCAGCATGCCTTCGGCGGAGCCCTGAAGGGATTGCTTATTATCTGTTTGGCAAATCGTTGGCCCCCGCCAGGGTTCGCCGGAGGCTTTTTTGAGCGGCATCGTTACAAAAACACGCCCTTTGGCAAAGGAAAATCAGGGTGTCTGTTCCTCGATGGCCTCAATGGCTTCCTCCACCGCCTCCCGGAGTGCATCGTCACAGGGGCCTTGGAGGATGGCGCGAAGGGTGGGCAGATGGGCGATATCGCAGGAGAGCCCGGCAATGTAGACAATGTCCCCCAAGGCGGCGGGATCCAGAGCGTCCCGGTGGGCCAGGAGGGCAGCGGCGGTTTCGGAGACGATAGCCGGGTGGGATTCGGCAAGCTCTTCCATTACCACCATGGCTCCCAGACGGACGGACCACTTCTCATGGGCCAGCAAGGTGTTGAGGGAGGCAAAGGGCTTTGCCGCACCGGCCACCATGGCTGTGACCCTGGCGGCCTCTCCCTCCTCCAGAAGGGCCCGGATGGCATCGGCGCTGAGCTCTTCGGGGGCACGGCCGGCAACCACCTCCATGGCCGAGGCCACATCAAACTGCCCGCTCCATCGCATGTCCCCGTCGTAAATCAGGGTGGGGGCGGCCTGAACGCCACGCTTTTCCGCCTCTTTGGGAAAGAGGCTTCCGTCGTACAGGGAGAGGTGGATATGGGGATTGGCCAGGGCCAGGGTGATGAGCTGTCGCGCGATGCGGGGGCAGTGGGGGCAGAACTCCGCCACAAAGAGATCCAGGGTGGCGGGGAGTGCCAGGCGCTCCAAGGGGGCGGCCTGGGACGAGGGAATCGCCTCGGGGGATCCTTTCAGGGCATAGAGGAGAAGGTCGAGCAGCTTTTCCCCGGGGAGGGTGAAGAACTTCAGGCCCTGTTTTGTTTCAAAGAAGGGCAGGGGGCCCTCGCTTTTTTTCAGGGTCAGCACGAGGCGCTCTCCAGCCGCATCGGCAAGGGACTGCCCGAAGCGTGTCATCTCGTTGCTTTCGGCATCGCCTGTGGTGTGGAGGGTCAGGGCCACAGGGGCGGAGAGGGCGGAGGCCCAGGAGCGGATGATGGGAGCGGTATCGGCCATGGCAATTGCTTCCTTTTCTAAGGCATCGGCGGAATCTGCGGAGCGCCTGTTTAGAGACACTTTTCCTGTAAGGGCCCTTTCCCGATGGGCGCTGCCGTAGCCTATGCCGCCTTCCCCATGTTGTCAACACTCGGGCGGCGCGGCGGCAGGGCCAACGCATTTAACAATTCAATGGCCTCCGGCGGGTCGCTTTTTGAAAAAAGCTCCGCAAAAACGTTTCGGTAATCAAGGCGCTATGCACGGTTGCTGTGTGCCCCAAAAAAAGAAACCCTGTTTGTCAAACTTTTCAAAAGTTTGGCCCCCGGCAGGGCCGCCGGAGGCAAAAATCTAAATGCGTTTGCCCTGGACGCGGCGGACCATACGATTTCGCATTGACAGGGGACGGAAGGGCGGTGTAGGCAGTTGAACGGTATAACGGAAAAAGAACAATGACCCCTGCCCGGATATTTCACGAGTCGAGTGCACCCATATTCAAGGCATCAGAGCTGCAGATGTAGTGGTTTACCTCAAGGCTCTGATAACGCAGAAGATGGGTGCACTCGGCTCGCCCGAAGGGTGAGAAAATCGTGAATTACATTTTGTATTTTTGAAATGTCTGATTTTTTCACAGCAACCATCTGTAATAATTTTGAATCATTGCAGGTAACCCGTTTTCTCATGAAATATCCGGGCCAGGCCCTTGAAAGATGAGGCATCACCATGGCTGAACAGGACGTACATCAAGAAAACGGGTACCCACCGGAGCCGGGGAATTCCGGGGACGGGTGGCCTCGAAGGGGAAAGGCCTTTCGCCGCGCAGCCCTTTGGGGCGGGCTCCTGGGCCTGATGCTTCTGGCCCCCATGGTGTTTCTCGTGGGAACCGGGGTCAAAATTGCCCGGGACCCCGATTTTGTGCCGGCCCCCAGGGCAGAGAAGGTGACGGTGGACCTTTTCCAGAAACCGGCACGGAGAGAGCCCGAGGCAAAGGCAGAGCCCCTGACGCCTGAGCCCCTTGACCACGGTATTGCCGCCATGCTGGCAGTCCCCTCGTCAACCGGTGGCCTTTCAGGCACCTACCCCTTTACCCTTCACGTCGGCTCCTTTCGCAACGCGGCCCGGGCCGCCGCCCAGGTGAGTGCCCTTCGGGAGCTGGGCGGGGCCGCCTTTTCCGCTTATGTGACGATTCCCGGCATGGGGGACTGGTACCGGGTGTTCTGCGGCAACTTTGCAAGCAGGGAGGAGGCTGAGGCCGCGCGGGAGACGCTCCTGGCCCAGGGGGGCTCGGAAGCCTCTCTGACGAAAAAAAGCGTGGCCCTTGCCGTGGAGGGCCCCCTGCCCGTCAGCGACGCCCTGGTTCTGGAGAGCCGTCTCCATTCCCTGGGTTTTTTTGCCTACGTCATGCCCCGCCCTCCGGCGGATGGCCGGGTGCAGGTCCTGGTGGGCGCCTTCCAGACGGAGAGCCGGGCCGGTGTGATGAGCAAGCGCCTGACCAAGGCGGGGTTTGAGGCCAGGGCCGTCAGGCGGTGACACAGAGAACCGTTCCAGAGGATACAACCAAAAAAGGCGCCTCACCCGCTTACGGGGGAGGCGCCTTTTTTATTGGGATGGTTCAAAAGACCGGAGCGCTTTTTAAAAAGTCACCACCTCGGCCTGTTTCACCATGGCTTTGAGTTTCTCTTCCCAGTCCTTGCCGCCGGTCTGGATGGCCAGCTCCACGGCCAGGTGGCGGGGAACGATGTCGAGGTCCTTGTTGCGGCCCAGGCCCTGGATGCAGGAGGGGCAGTTGGTGAGGATGGTTGTCTCACGGCCCTTGCCCAGGGTGCGCAGCTCGATCTCGTCATGCTTTCTCTGGAGCATGGCGTTGGTGATGTCCGGTCGGCTCATGGAGAGGGTCCCGCCTTCGGAGCAGCAGTGGGGCACGCTGTCCACGGAGTAGCCGGTAAACTCTTCGAGCATGCCTGCCGCGTCACCGTCCAGGGAGTCGTGGCAGGGGGCGTGGTAGAGGCAGCTGTTGCCCCCTTTGACCTCCAGGCCGTTTTCCAGGGCAAAGCGGCTCACGTCGGCAATGTTGCAGTCCAGGATCTCCGGGGCCTCAATCTCTTCCAGGGCCTCTCGGCAGGTTCCGCAGCTCACCACGCAGGCGTCGAATTCCACGTAGCTGATCATTTCGCGGATCTGGCTGAAGATTACCGAGTCCCGCAGGGTCATCTGGCTGTGCTGCACGCCCTTGGCGTTGACCTTGGCAGGAAAGCCGCAGCAGATATACGGGGGCGGCAGCACCACCCGGACCCCTGCGGAGAGCAGAATGTAGATGGCGGCCTTGGAGATGTCGGAAAAGAGCCGCTCGGACCCGCATCCCGGGAAGTAGAAGACAGACTGCTCCGCCTCCTCCGGCGGGTTGAGGATCATGGCCTGGTTGTTCCCGCACTTGGGCAAGATGTCCCGGAGGGTTCCCGCGGGTGGCCGGGGAACGGGAGACGCCAGGATCTCGGCTGCGTGGGTCCCGGACAGCACCTTGCGCATGGGGGCCATGTTCTTGAGCATCTGGTGGCCGGTGCGCTGAAGAGAGCCGCCCCAGGAGACCAGGCCCTTTCGGAAAAGGGCGTTGCCAAGGGGGTTACGGGTCTCCAGGTACGCCAGGGAGGCCCGGGTGGCCATGCGGGTCTTCTTGTACTTGCGGGAGACGAGGATCTCCCGTTCCATGAGGGAGACCTCGGCCGTGTCGATGTCCACCGGGCATGGCTTGAAGCACTTGTGGCACATGGTGCAGTGGTCGGCGATCTGCTCCAGCTGCTTGAGGAACTTGAAGCGCGTGGAGTGGGCACGCTGCACGTCGTAGAGGATGGCCTCGATGAGGGAGGCGATGGCCAGGTTCTTGTTCCGCGGGTGGTAGAACATGTTCTTGGCCGGGTAGAAGGTGCAGCAGTCGATCTTGCACTTTCCGCAGCGCACGCAGGTGGCGATTTTGGCCGCCAGGGTCTCCAGGGAGCCGTGCTGAAGGATACTTGCCTCCAGCTCCAGCAGGTTGAAGGAGGGGGTGTAGACCTTGGACTGGATGTTCGGGTCCGTAAGCTGTCCCGGGTTCATCACCCCTTTGGGGTCCACCTTTTTCCGGTAGGCGGCCAGGGCCTTGGCAAGGGACGGATCCAGGTACTTCATCTTGGTGATGCCGATGCCGTGTTCCCCGCTCACCACGCCCCCTAAGCGCACCGCCTCCTCCATGACGTCGTCGGCGGTTTTGGCGGCACGTTTCATCATCTCCATGTCGTTGGAGAAGACCGGGATGTTGACGTGCACGTTGCCGTCCCCTGCGTGCATGTGGGTGGCGATGATGATCTGGCGCGCCCTCACCTCGTTGAAGATGCGCTGGATGTCGCCGGTGATGCGCTTGTAGCCCCGGAAGAACTCCAGGAGCTCGGAGAGGAGCTGCCGGGCCTGGGCGCCGTCCTGAAGCATCTCCGTGGTGGCGTTGCGGATGGCAGAGAGGGCCTCGCTGCAGATTTCTCTGGCCTTGGGGATACGTGCCTCAAGCCATTCCGGGTCTTCGATGGGCTCGGCATGCTCCAGGTAGGCCAGGGTGGCGTTGAGGAAGTCCAGCTGGTTGTATCGGTTCTCTTCCAGGTTGTAGGTGTCCACAAACCGCGTAAAGGCCCCCAGCACATCCAGGGGAAGCACAATGTCCTCGTTGAGTTTGAAGGCGTTGGTGCGCCGCGCGATGGCTCCCAGCTTCTTCCGGTCTTTCCAGAAACGCTCGGCCTCGTCCTCGTCCCGTGCCACAAAGATCTCGGTGTTTTCGTAAGGGCCAAGCAGGTCCTGGAGGCGACGGGTCCCCCGGTCGATCTCCTCTTCGTTGTGGCCCACCATGTCGATGAGAAGGACCGCCTTGGGGCTCCCCTTACGGGTGGCCTTTACCTTGTAGTTGATGGCGAGCATGTACTCGTCGTCAAAGTGCTCCAGGGCGATGAGGGCCTCTTTGCCGCCGTTGTCGAACTCCTTGGAGATCTTGACGATGACATCGCTGGCCTCCTCCATGTCGTTGCCGAAAAATTCCAGGCAGAAGGTGGTCTTGTATTCAAAGGATGGGTAGAGGATGAACTCGGCGGAGGTGATGATGCCGTCGCAGCCCTCTTTCTGGATCCCGGGCAGACCCCCAAGGGCCTTGTTGGTGATGTCCTTGCCCAACCCTGTTTTTCGTATCTCCGTGCCGGAGAGGCTGACGGTCTTCTTGATCTGCCCCTCTTCGTCCCGCACGGAGAAGAGGACGGTGTCCTCGGGCAGGATTTTGCGCATGGGGTGATCTTCCCGGCGCACCTCCATGAGGCGGCCGCCGGGCATGGCAATGCGGTAAGAGACCAGGTTGTCGATGGCCGTCCCCCACATCACCGCCTTTTTCCCCCCTGCGTTTTCGGCGATGTTGCCGCCGATGGTGCAGGCCCAGGAGCTGGTGGGGTCGGTGGCAAAGACAAGGTTCTCCACCTCGGCGTAGCCCATGGCCGTCTGGGTGATGACCCCGGCCTCCAGTTCAAGGACCGGCATGGTGGACGCACCGGTGCCCGGAGCCGCGGGCAGGTGCTTGATGCCCCGGATGCGGTTGAGCTTTTCGGTGTTGATCATCACGCAGCCTTCGGTGACCGGTACGCTGCCCCCGGTGAGGCCCGTGCCCGCACCGCGGGGGATGATGGAGAGGCCGAGCCTCTCGATGGCTTTCACCAGGCGGGGAACCTGGGATTCCCGGGTGGGGCGCAGCACGGCCACGGCCAGGTGGCGCCGCCAGTCCGTGGCGTCCGTGGCGTGGCTGATGATGGAGAAGGGCTCGAAACAGACGTTGTGGCGTCCGATGATGGCCCCGAGCTCGCGCCTGATGCGTCGCCGCTGACGTCGGTGCCCCTTGAGGGTGTCGTTGAGGCCCTTCAGGGCTTTGCGGCAGCGTCCGGTGATCTCCAGAACCTCTTTTTGCTCCGCCATTTTTTCGATGATGGCCAAATCGTTGGCGGCGGTCTTCAGGAACAGGCGACGGCGGCTCCGGGACCCTGCGAGGTCGTCGAAGAGAAAGGGGTTGCGCTTCAGGATGAACAGGTCACCCATCAGGCGCATGAGCAGCTTGGCGGAGCGCCCGGTAATGCGTTTTCCCCGGAGTTCCTGGAGCTTGTTCCACACCTTGGCGTCAAAGAGGTAGGTGACGACGAGTTCGTCGTCGGCAGAGGTGTAGTTGTACGGTATTTCGCGGTAATTTTGTGCTTTCATCAGTTGTATTCCCGTGTCTTGTTGAACACAATGTCGGGGTTCTGTTCCATCACAAAGCCCAGTTGCCATTCGCTGGTGGTGAGGTAGGTGAGGTGGCCCTCGGAGTCCGTGGCAAGGCTGGCCACCTGGCTCTCCTTGAAGGCGTCCAGGCATTTTTTATCGTCGCTGTCCACCCAGCGCGCCACACCGATGCTGACGTGTTCGTAGGCGGCGTCCACGCTGTACTCGTTTTTCAGGCGGGCAATGGTGACCTCAAACTGCAGCTCACCCACGGCGCCTAAAATGTAATCGCTTCCGCGCAAGGGGCGGAAGACCTGCACCGCACCCTCTTCGGCAAGCTGCAGGAGCCCTTTCTGGAGCTGCTTGGTCTTCAGCGG
Organism: Desulfoluna sp. CYM3A; assembly: GCF_056829965.1. NCBI lineage: Bacteria > Pseudomonadati > Thermodesulfobacteriota > Desulfobacteria > Desulfobacterales > Desulfolunaceae > Desulfoluna > Desulfoluna sp. CYM3A. Next base: position 4,953,859 of record NZ_CP186556.1, on the reverse strand, counting down.
GTTTTTCAGCAGCACCCGTTTGAAGTGCTCCGGTGCGAAACTGGGGATGCCTGTGAATTTCAAGGGCTCCTTGGTGGTGAAGGTATCCCCGATCTTGATGGTGCCGTGGTTGTGGATCCCGATGATGTCCCCGGGATAGGCCTCTTCCACGTTGGTGCGGTCCTGGGCCATGAAGATGGTGGCGTTGGCAATGGTGATGTCCTTGCCGATGCGGTGGTGCTTGACCTTCATGCCCCGGGTGAATTTGCCCGAGCAGATCCGGAAAAAGGCGATGCGGTCCCGGTGAGCCGGGTCCATGTTGGCCTGGATCTTGAAAACAAACCCGGAGAACTCCTCTTCGGAGGGGGTGACCTCACGGGTGACGGCCTTCCTGGGAATTGGCGTCGGGGCCATCTCCACAAAGGCGTCCAAGAGCTCCTGCACACCGAAGTTGTTGATGGCACTGCCGAAGAAGACCGGGGTCTGGGTTCCCTTGAGGTAAAGCTCCAGCTCAAAGGGGTCGGCGGCGCCTTCGATGAGCTCAATGTCGTCCCGAAGGTCATCGGCCTGGCTTCCCAGGAGCTCGTCGAGCTTGGGGTCGGACAGGTCCTGGATGTGGATGCCGTCCTTGGCCAGGGTCTCTTTCTCCGGGGAAAAGAGGTGGATCTCTTTTTTATAAAGGTTGTAGACCCCTTTGAACTGCTTGCCCATGCCGATGGGCCAGGTGGTCGGCCACAGCGTACTCGATCTGCAGCTTCTCTTCAATATCAGCCAGGATGTCCAGGGGCTCCATGCCGTCCCGGTCAAGCTTGTTGATGAAGGTCATGATGGGGGTGTTGCGCATGCGGCACACCTCCATGAGCTTTTCGGTCTGGGTCTCCACGCCCTTGGCGCTGTCGATGATCATCATGGCGCTGTCCACGGCGGTGAGGACCCGGTAGGTGTCCTCGGAAAAGTCCTTGTGACCGGGGGTGTCCAGCAGGTTGACGTCGTAGTCCCGATAGTTGAACTTCATCACCGAGCTGGTGACGGAGATGCCCCTCTCCTGCTCGATGGCCATCCAGTCACTGGTGGCGTGGCGGTCTGTCTTGCGGGACTTGACGGCCCCGGCCTGCTGAATGGCCCCCCCGAAGAGAAGGAGTTTTTCCGTTAAGGTTGTTTTACCTGCGTCGGGGTGGCTGATGATACCGAAGGTTCGGCGCTTGCTGATCTCCCGGGTGAGGGGAGTGTTTTTTTCAAAAGACATGCTGTTTGTCATACCTGAATATATAAAAAAATCATGAAAAGCGCCTCCCCGGATTCCGGGTGACGCGAAGGGAGCCGAAGGGGTGACGAAGGCGGTGTCAACAGCACCGAAGTGGTGGCTTTACGGGGAGATGCTGGGTGTTGTTGATGTTTTCCGCAATCGTCGCGTTGCTTTTGACCGATTTGTATCAAATATCCCGTTTTTTTCTGTACGGTACACACGGCAAAACAACCGGTGAAAACCATTCTAAATAAGCTATTTCACATTCTTTTTCAAGGGATTTCAAGGGAATTGACGCGGCTCTGGGTTTTTCGCTGGGGGGAGGTGCCGGAAAAAAGAGCCAAGACGACGGTGGGAAGGCGGGAGAGGGCGTCGTCTGGGTGGGAGGCTCATTTCCGGTGGGATTGCAAAAAAGGTGGGGACCACCTACGCATGGTTTGGTGGTGGGAAAGGGTTGCGTAGATGGCCCCCGGCAGAAGGCTAAAGTAAGGTGTCGGGGGTAAAGCTATCAATTTTTAGTGGACCGTGTGGGTGCTGATGGAATAATCGAATTCATTTTTTAAAATGGTCAGCACAAGCTCAATGGCGTCTTCGTCGATGATGTGTCCGGTCCATCCCATGCTGTTTAGCTGGTGGTTGATGAAACCCACCGTGAATGTTCCCCCGTCCTGGAGGATGCAAAAAACATCTTTGACCAGTCTGTTGACCTCCGAGGGGCCGAGCCCCTTATCCGACAGGTGCCAGAAGAGGGAGGTGCAGACATCGATGGTGGTTTGATTTTGTTCGTGCATGGTACCCATTCCTTGAATGGTTGCGACATCATCCGTCGTTGTCTTGCCTGAATAGAAATGCAGGGAGCGTGCCGGATATGCCGTGGAATGGGCTTTTTTTTGTGATTTCTTGGTCGGGAGATGAAACTGCCCGGAAACACAGGGGGAAACGATCGGCCGAGAGTGAAGGGCCTTTTCAGGCCGCCTCTGCCGGTGTGGCGTGCACGGTGGCAAGGGGCCGCTTAAGTGGATGGGGGATGTTCACAAAAGTGAATAGATGGTTTGGATTGTGGCCGGAGAGGCCCTGTAATCGGGGCTCTCCGTCGTCTGGTCCGTCCGTTATTCAAGGGGGGCGGACGGGCAGGCATCGTCTTTATCCGGCTCTGCGGTGGACCAGCCGAGTCGGGAGATGCCGTATTTCTTCATCAGGGTGTACAAACGGGTCCGCCCCAGCCCGGAGACCTGGCAGGCCTCTTTGATGTTTCCACGGGTGACCCGCATGAGGTGCTTGAGATAGGCCTGGTCCGCCTGGGTGAGCACCTCTTCCCGGGAAGGCATCTCGTGGGCCTGTGACGGAAGCGTCGGGGAGGGGGCAGGGGAGAGCAGCGGGGGAACCGCGGTGAGCCCTTCGGGTTTTTTCTCGACCTGGTACGCGGTGGTGGCCTGCGGGGGCATATCTCCCGCCAGGTTGGCCCGGGCCACGTGGACCCGGATGGCGTCGGGCAGGTGCATGGGAAAGAGGATGGGCTCTTCCCCTGCTTTGCTGATGGCCCCTTCCAGGGTGTTGACCAGCTCCCGGATGTTACCGGGCCAGCTGTAGGCGCAGAGTACCTGGAAAAAATCCGGGGAGAAGCCCTTGGGCTCGATGCCGAAGTTCCGGCAGATGGCCCCGGTGTGGTAGAGGATGATGGCCTGGATGTCCTCGGGGTGCATGCGCAAAGGGGGCAGCTCAATGGCCACGGTGCGGAGCCGGTAGAGGAGATCGTTTCTAAAGGTGCCTTCGGCCACCATCTTGTCCAGGTCCCGGTTGGTGGCCGCCACCAGCCGGAAATCACTTTTCTGCTCGATGCGGCTCCCCACCGGGCGGTAGCACTTCTCCTGAAGGACCCTTAAGAACACCTTTTGAAGGGGCAGGTCCATTTCCCCCACCTCATCCAAGAAGAGGGTGCCTCCGTCGGCCTGCTTCACCAGGCCTTCCGATGTTTTTTCAGCCCCGGTAAAGGCGCCCTTTTCATGGCCGAACAGGGCGCTCTCCTTTAAGGTTTCGGGCAGGGCCGCGCAGTCCACCACCACAAAGCGGTTCTCTTTGCGCTTGCTGTTGTTGTGGACGGCCCGTGCAAAGAGCTCCTTGCCGGTTCCTGTCTCGCCGGTGATGAGTACGCTGGCGTTGTTTCGGGCGGCATGGGCCAGGGTGGTGAGGCAGTCGTGGATCACGGGGCTGCTGCCGATGATCCCCTGGCTGTCCACGGGGTCCTCCTTAACCGAAGAGGCCTTGAGGTTCTCCCGGTACTGGAGGGCCCGGCTCAGGGTGAGGGTAATCTCTTTTAAGTTGAAGGGCTTCTGGAGGTAGTCCCAGGCCCCGTTTTTGATGGCCATTTCCGCGCCGTCGGCATCGCCGGCACCGGTGATGATCACCACCTCGGGCTCTCCCGGGGTGCTGCGGATGCGGCGCACCAGTTCCAGGCCGCTTCCGTCGGGAAGGCCGACGTCGAGGAAGACGAGATCAAAGGCTGCGCTCTCCAGTTGCTGCAATCCCTCGGTGAGGGTCTGCCGGGACATGGAGCGGTGGCCTTCCCTTCGGATGAAGGCTTCAAGGATTTCACAGATCTGTTGGTCGTCGTCGATGATGAGGATGGTGGCCATGGGCAATGCATTCTCCCCGAATCAGAAGATGGCGTTGGTGAAGAGTGACGGCGGCGCAAACGGTGTGGGCGTGAACCACAGGGGGCAGGGCCGAAAGACACTTGAAATACAAGCTGATTCTCGGTCTTTGTTTCGAAGCCCATCGCCGTCTGTCACGTCGGGTGCTTCGGATTTATTGTGGGTATATAACAATCTATATAACAAATTTTATCAACTCTGCAATCACTTATCAATGGAGGGATCGCCGCAACGGGCCGTGTTTCCCGGGGCGGTGAACATCTTCCCTTCTGAAGCCGTGCCCCTTTGGTGAGGGCCGACGGAAAAGGCGCCGTGCCTTCCGTCGGCCCCGACGGTTATCGGGTCAGGTGCCGGTACTTGATCCGATGGGGCTGGTCCGCGTCGATGCCCAGGCGCTTCTTGCGGTCCTCTTCGTACTCGGAGTAGTTGCCGTCGAACCAGACCACCTGGCTGTCCCCTTCAAAGGCGAGGATGTGGGTGACGATTCGGTCCAGGAACCAGCGGTCGTGGCTGATGACCACGGCGCAGCCCGCAAAGTTCTCCAGGGCCTCTTCCAGGGCTCGCATGGTGTTGACGTCCAGGTCGTTGGTGGGTTCGTCAAGGAGAAGGACGTTGGCGCCTTCCTTGAGCATGCAGGCCAGGTGCACGCGGTTTCGCATGCCGCCGGAAAGGGCGCCCACCTTTTTCTGCTGGTCGGAACCGGAGAAATTGAAGCGGGAGACGTAGCCATGCCGTTGACCTCGCGGTTGCCCAAAGAGATGGTGTCCTGACCCCCTGAGATGACCTCCCAGATGCTCTTGTCCCCGTCCAGGCTGTCCCGGCTCTGGTCCACGTAGGCCAGCTTCACGGAGCTGCCGATGTTGATGGTGCCGTCGTCCGGGGTGTCCTGGCCGGTGAGCATGCGGAAGAGGGTGGTCTTGCCCGCGCCGTTGGGGCCGATGACCCCCACGATGCCGCCGGGGGGGAGCATGAAATTCATGTTCTCCACCAGAAGCTTTTCACCGTAAGCCTTGGCCACCTTGTCGGCCTCGATGACCATGTTGCCGAGGCGGGGTCCGGGGGGAATGAAGATCTCCATCTCCTGCTCACGCTGCTTGGTGTCCTCGTTGAGGAGCTTTTCGTAGGCGGTGATACGGGATTTGGATTTGGCGTGCCGTCCCTTGGGGCTCATGCCGATCCACTCCAGCTCCCGGGCGAGGGTCTTCTGGCGGTTGCTCTCCTGCTTCTCTTCCTGGGCCAGGCGCTTGCCCTTCTGGTCCAGCCAGGAGGAGTAGTTTCCTTTCCAGGGAATGCCTTCGCCACGGTCCAGTTCCAGAATCCAGCCCGCCACGTTGTCCAGGAAGTAGCGGTCGTGGGTTACGGCAATGACGGTGCCTGCATAGCGCTGGAGATGCTGTTCCAGCCAGCCCACGGTCTCGGCATCCAGGTGGTTGGTGGGTTCGTCAAGGAGAAGGATGTCGGGCTTTTGGAGCAGCAGGCGGCACAGGGCCACGCGGCGCTTTTCACCCCCGGAGAGCACACTGACCTTGGCGTCGGCGGGCGGGCACCTCAGGGCGTCCATGGCCATCTCCAGGCGGGAGTCCAGGTCCCAGGCGTCCAGGTGGTCCAGTTTTTCCTGCACCACGCCCTGGCGGGCAATGAGCTTGTCCATGGCGTCATCGTCCATGGGCTCGGCAAATTTTTCGCTGATCTCATCGTACTCCTTCATGAGATCCACCACTTCCTGAACGCCCTCCTTGACCACTTCGATGACCGTGCGGTCTTCGTCCAGCAGGGGCTCCTGCTCCAGGTACCCGATGGAAAAGCCGTCGGACAGGATGGTCTGGCCGTCGAATTCGGTGTCCACCCCTGCCAGGATACGCAGCAGGGAGGATTTCCCGGAGCCGTTGAGGCCCAGGACGCCGATCTTGGCCCCATAGAAATAGGAGAGAGAGATGTTTTTGAGCACCGGTTTTTTATCGTAGTATTTGCTCACACGGATCATCGAGTAGATGACCTTGTTGCCTTCATTTGACATGGAATCACTCCTTGGGTGGCGAGGCGGGGGCCCGTTATGGATAAAAAACGGGGTGGTCCCGGCCCTTGTGTTCAGATGGCGCGTCGTTAAAGATACCGCGCGTGCGTGGCCCCTTTTCTGCCGCATAACCGAGGTAACCTACCAGACTCCTTCGAAACTCGCAAGTATCTGGTGCGCAAAGGGGCCCGGCTTTCCGGGGGGCTGGCTCATTTTCCGGGCTGACGGGGCAACGGCGGGGGGGGAAAATGCCGGGATGGGGCGATGAAGGTGAAAGGTTCAGACAGGTTGTCGGTGGGATGTGTGGGGGCCCAAAGGGGCTTGCGCCCCCCGGGCCCGGAAGGCGGGGTACGGACGCCACGTAGCGCGTCCGTCGGTGCCGTAGATTATCAGCGTGTCACAACGGCTTATCTCACCAGCCAGCGGATGACGCGGCCCACCATGGTGAAGAGGTCCGGGTCGCTGTGGCGCAGGGTGGCCCCGTAGGTGTCGAAGCCTCCGCCGCCGTGGACCGTGGTGGCCCGCCTGACCTTGATGTCCTCCCGGGCGTCCATTTTTCGCTTCATGGCCTCGCGCTGGTCGTTGTACATCTGCCCGCCGGCTTTGACCCATTCCAGAAGATGCCGGAGTTCTCCACCGTCCAGCCAGAGCCCGTGGTCGGGGCAGCGGTCGATGATCACACCGCTTCGCTGTCCGAAGTTGACGCGGTTCATCACCGTCTCGCACACCGGGCACTTGATGTAGGAGATGCCGTACTCGTCGTGGCGCTGCAGGGCGTAGAGCTCTTTGAGCTTTTTGTGGTTGACGTGGCTCACGTTTTTCACCGTGGCCTTGATGAGGGCTTCGAGCTCACCGGCATCAAAGAACATGCCCATGCACGTTTCGCAGCGCTCGATGAGAAAGGTGCCGCCGATCTTGAGGTCGATGGTCTTCATGGCCTTCTCACACCTCGGGCAGATGCGCTCTTTTTCAGGGGCCACCTCGGTGTACTCGTGGATGCCGGACAGGTCGGTGTCGTTTCGGGTGCCGCAGTAACTGCAGACAATGGTGTCCGCAGGGATGGGGGCTGAACAGTTTTTGCAATTGGCCATAGGTCAAACTCTGTGGGGTGATGAGGATGTCAACCAGTGGGGGCAGTACTTTCGCTTGCCTCCGGCGGGGCGCTTGAAAAAAAGCCCCGCAAAACATGTTCCGATTGGTGCCGAAGCCCTTGGGCGAAGGCGGATGAAACCTCTGGCCCCCGGCAGGGCGCCGGGGGCGTGTTGATCTATCAAGGCAGCGGGGGAGGCCCGTCTTCCAGGAGGAGCCTGAGCTCCTGGAGATCGGTGGCCTTTTCCCATCCTTCCATGCCCTTGCGCCAGACCAGGGTCTCTTTGGTGATGGCCTTGTCCCGGATCATCTCGTGGACGATCTTGGGGGAAAATGGACCCTTTTGCTCTCCGCCGATGCCCAGGTAATACGAGATGGCTTCCTGGGGGGGCAAGGGGGGCGGTACGGCAGCGCCGGAAGAGGTGGGGGCCGCCGCAGGCTGACTGGCCTGGGCTGCCTGGTCGGCCATGGTTCGGGTCATCTGGTTGGCCATGGCAAACCCCATGCCCATGCCCACCCCTGCCGAGGCATCCCCCGAGGGGTTTTCCGCGGCTTTTTCCAGGGCGTTGGCGGCCTGGAATTTGGTGTAGGCGTCCAGGTCCCCCACGATGCCCATGCTGGTGCGCTTGTCCAGGGCCTCTTCCACGGCCTTGGGCAGGGCGATGTTTTCGATGAGGAGCTTGGTGAGGTCCAGGCCGTAGGCGGAAAACTCTCCGGCAAGCTTGGCGGTGACCCAGGCCGAGAGCTCGTTGTAGTTGGCCGCCAGGTCCAGGACCGGGATCTTGCTTTCGGCCAGGAGGTCGGCAAAGCGGGTGATGACCATGCTGGTGAGCTGGCCGGTGATCTCCTCCACGGTGAAGTGCCCCTCGGTGCCGGCGATCTCCGTGATGAAGGCCTTGGGGTCTGCGACACGGACCACGTAGGTGCCGAAGGAGCGAAGGCGCACCGGCCCGAACTCGGGATCCCGCAGGGTGATGGGTTTTTTTGTTCCCCACTTGATGTCCGTGAAGTTTCGGGTGCTTAAGAAGTAGACCTCGGCTTTAAAGGGGCTGTCAAAGCCGTGGTACCACTTTTGGAGGGTGGTGAGGACGGGCAGGTTGCGGGTGGTGAGGCTGTAGAGCCCCGGCCCGAAGACATCGGCGATGCGGCCTTCGCTGACAAAGACCGCGGCCTGGGACTCCCGGACGGTGAGTTTGGCCCCGTACTTGATCTCGTTCTGGTACCGCGGGAACCGCCACACCATGGTGTCCCCGGAGTCGTCCAACCAGTCGATGACATCGACCAGTTCACCTTTCAGCTTGTCCCAAAGAGCCATGTGGGTCCTCCTTCCTCGTGATGGGGCCGTCATGCGGCCGGTTACGGAACCGGGAACGTGTGTGCCTTATTCCTTATGTCGGATAAAGGCGCATCGGACTTTAAACGTGCCGTAACTATTCAGCTTATGTTTGCCTCCGGCGGCCCTGCCGGGGGCCAAACTTTTGAAACGTTTGACAAACAGGTCTTGACGGCTTTGGCATGAATTTCAGCGATTTTGACTGTTCTAATCTTTTTGCGGAGAACTTTTTTAAAAAAAGCGACCCGCCGGAGGCAAGCTGAATAGTTACAACGTGCCTCCGGTTGTGTCCGGCCGGAGGCACGTGGTGTCGAGCGTCTGGCTATTCCACGGAAAAATCGGTCTGGGCCAGCAGGGTCCCGTCTTCGGCCAGGATTTCCACTCGCCAGGGCGCAGGAAGGGAAGGGCTCATGGCCTTGGAACTCCAGGTTCGCCAGGACGCGGAGGCGCCGATGGTCAGGGGCACCTCGGCCACGCGCTGACCGTCACGGTACCAGACATGGGTGATGGTGGTGGGCTCGGGCGAGACAATGCGGCTGTGGCAGAAGAGGCGCGGGGTGTCCGTGGAGAAGAGGGTACCGGTCTCAACGGGCTCACGCTCCACAATGTCTGTTGCGATGACCATCTCCGAGACACTCACAAGGATCGGGATGTTTTGCTCTTCGGCAGGTTCCATGTCCGCTGCGGTTTCAAGGTCCTCGGAGGTCATGGGCTCCGGGGGCAGGGGGACTGCCTCGGCCTCAACGTCGGCTTCAACGGCCGTGGGCTGAGGGGTTGTGTCGGACTGGGCCGTGAAAATCACCTCGCCTGGGTTGGCGTCGTCCAGGGTGGGGGCGGCGGAGGCAAACGATCCGACAAAACACAGGGAAAAAACGGCAATGAGAAGCGGTGCAAACAATTTCAACATGTTTCTTTCCTTTCGACTGGGATGCCAGGGGATGTTACCCCGAGGCATCGGGTTCTTATGGAGCGAAGGTTGCCTTATAGTAATCTTCGTGAAACCCCACCATAATCCGGTCTTTCAACCTGAGGGTGGGGGCGCGCAGGTTTCCGGACGGCCCCATGGCCGCCTTGAGTATGGCCTCTTTGTTCTCGTCGCTGGCCTTCCATTCCGTCACCTTTTTTCCCCGGGCCGTGATTACCAGGGGGCGTGATGAGAGGATGGCCCAGGCCGCATCGGCGTCAATGCGCTCTTTTCGCGCATCCACGACCTCTTTGGGGGCGAGGTTGAGGGGCCCAAGAAACTCCTGGGTCTTGGTACAGGACGTTCAGCCTTTTCGAAGGTATGCCCATTCAATCATGATATGCTCCTTAACGTGATGGTTGGGTGTGACATGTGTGGGAGACCCACAGGGTGCCGGAGCAGGAATCCCCGGCGGAAGAGGGGGAGGGGAAAGCCCTCGGCAGGAGGGCTTTCCCGAAATGAAACGGATTACCGCTGTGCTATCCGCAGCATTTTTTGAACTTTTTGCCGCTGCCGCAGGGGCAGGGATCGTTGCGGCCCACCTTGGGGCCCTGGCGGACGACCGTTTCGGGGACAACGCCCACGCCGTCGTCAAAGTACCAGGCACCGTCGACCTTCACGAAGCTTGCCAGCTCGTGGTGGCGAGCCTTTTCGCCTTTGACGGCGTAGTTGGCGATGAATTCCACCTGGCCGGTTTCGTCGCCTTCGCCGCCCTTGTCGGTGCGAACCACCTCCAGGTTGAACCACTCGGATTCGCCACCAGTCGAGTTCTGGCGTTCGTCATGGGTGTGTCGCTTGTCGGGGTGGATGGACTCCTTCAGGAAATCGGTCTCCACCTTGGCATAGGCGGTGTATCGGGCGCGCATGAGCTGCTCTGCCGTTTCAGCGGCTTTTTCGCCTCTGATAATGGGTCCGCAACAGGTATCGTAAGCCGCATCAAGTCCGCATGGGCATGGTTCCATGAATTTACTCCTTCAAGTCTGTATCGTTGCTTCGTCTTTTTGGCCCTTGTGCATGGGCCGGATCATCACAGGTTATCCTCGTGAGGTCCTATATAAATAAAATGACGCATAAAGTAAACGCCCAGCATTATACGGGAGAACCGGCAACGGGCCCCTCCCGGTGCTCGGGAATCTCTTCCAGTGTGGTGACGATGGGGTCCCTCATGATCGCCTTCTTGGCCTCGGCTGCGGCGGCCGCTGCCTGGGGGAAGACCGCGGAGAGGGCCGCAATGTGGTGCAGGTTGTCGGCGGTGCGCAGAACCAGCCTGGAGAGGTCCCCCTCCTGAAGGCCCGAGAACCTCACCACATCGTTCCACGGGGTGCCTGCTGCCCAGAGGTACAGGGTGGCTGCCGGGTGGAGGTAGAGAAAGGGGACGTTAAATCCCCAGTCCAGCATCTCCCGGGCAAAGGGGGTGAGCCCCTTTCTGATGGTGAGGAAGGTGTGGATGAGCTTCTTGGGCAGAGCGCTCCGGTCGATGCTCTCGTCGTCCCGTTCCCGCTCGTTCACAAAGGAGGCCACCATGGCCGTCATGAGGGCCGGGTCCTCGGGGAAGAGCTTCAGGCGGAAACACTCCCCCACCAGAAGGGGCGAGTCGATGCGCAGGCGGGAAGCCCACTCGCCGTCGGCGGTGAGGCGGTTGTCGTCGTCCACAAATCCCTTGAACTTCAAAAACTCCAGGTGAAGGGTGAAATCCTCCCAGAGGCGCCTGTTGTTTCGGCCTCTGCCCCGTTTTTTCTCCAGCAGGAAGGAGGCAAATGATTTGTCCAGGAGCCCTTCGATCTGGTGGGGGCTGTGGGAGAGCAACAGGTTCAGCACCATGGAGAAGTTGATGCGAATCTGGCTCTCCACGCGCTCGGGGGCCTGGTTGGTGAGGCGCGCCAGGTGCCGGAGGTCGTTGAACTTGCCGGGCAGGATCACGGCAAAACCCACTTGTCCTTGCCACGCCTGCCGGCACGGCCCGTCATCTGGTTGTACTCCGAGGAGGACAAGGGCATGAACTCCACGCCGTTGTAACGGTCCGAGTTCATGATCACCACACTCCGGGCGGGGAAGTTTACCCCGGCTGCCACGGTGCTGGTGGCGAACATGGCGTCTAAGAGCCCTTCGTTCATGAGGGTCTCGATGACGATCTTCCACCCCGGGAGCTGCCCGCTGTGGTGGGCGCCCACGGCCAGGTGCTCCAAATGATAGCGCTGCTTGTGGCGGCTGAGATGGGGGTGGGCCGTCAGGATCTCGTCCACACGCTGGGAGAGAAGGTCGGCACGGGCCGGGTCCCCGGCCAGGATCTCTCCGGAGCAGAGCTCCAGGGCTCCGTTGCAGTCGGCCCGGGACTTCATGAAGAAGATGGCGGGGAGCAGCCGGTATTTTTTCAGCACCTTCATGATCTCGCCCATGGGGGGCAACCGGTTGGGGGGCGCCAGAATGGGGGGATTGTCCTGATTGACGTAGGAGTTGACCTTTTTGTACAGCCCCACGCTTCCCTTGCCCCCTTTTTGGCTCACCAGGGGAAAGAGGGTGCCCGAGGGGTGGAAAAACAGGGGGTGCAGGGGCACGCTGCGCTTGGTCTCTTCGATGACCTGAACCTCCCGGCCCCTTAAGTCGGTGAGCCAGTCCGCGATCTGGCGGGCATTGCCCACGGTGGCCGAGAGCAACAGCAGGGGAATCCGCGAGGGCAGGTAGATCATCACCTCTTCCCAGACCACGCCGCGGTCGGCGTCCCCCAGGTAGTGGGCTTCGTCCATGACCACCAGGTCGGTGGTAAGGTCCCGGCCGGTGTGCATGGCATCGTAGAGCTGGTTCCTCAGGATCTCGGTGGTGCCCACGATAATGGGGGCGTCCGGGTTGTCCTTGATGTCCCCCGTGAGGATCCCCACGCTCCCTTTGCCGAAGAGATCGCAGAAACGGCTGAAGATGGTGTTGGTCAGGGCCTTTAAGGGCGTGGCGTACCAGCACCGCTCTCCCCGCTCCAGGGCTCCCATGATGACTTGCTCGGCAATCCAGGTTTTTCCCGACCCCGTGGGGGCCGTCACCAGGCAATCCCCATGACGAACCGCCTCCACCGCTTCCAGCTGAAATCGGTCCGGAGAAAAAGGACGGGCCTCCGGGGTGCCTATCTGCTCAAAAATGGGTTTCAGCCGCTCATCGGAGCCGGCCTTGATGGTGGGTGCGAATTTTTTTCTGGGCGGCCGTCGGTGTCTCCGGCGCTTGGGGTGGGGACTGCGTCTGTGGTAATTCTGTGTCATAGGGTGAGGTCTCTAACCAGCCATAGGCTATGGATACAACGTTTATCATGGATGGCACGCCCGAAGCGTCGGACCATGTCCGGTTGCGGGCGGCGCTCAAGTCATTTGTTTGCGTATTTTTTATCAACAGCCCACTTTATCATATCCGGCCGCGTTCTGTACCACCAAAAGTCCCTTGTCATATCCCGGGCAGTTCAGAAAGAGGCAACGTTTGCCGATACCTAAAAATAGAAGAGGGGAGGCCCTTGTGTCGGTAAAGGGCTGGTCGTGCGAACGCAAACCGTCTGGAGTGCCTTGTGAAACGTGTGTTGCCTGCCTTGGTTGTTCTGTGTCTTTTCAGCGCATGTACCCAAAAACGCTTTGCCTTTGAATACGCCGGGGAGCCTGTACCAGGGCCCGGCGGGCCCTGTCGTGTGCATGTGGCACAGGAAGGAGATGGGCAGCCCGGGTTTCGGGTGAAGGCGGTGCGGCTTGTGCCGGAACGGGTGGTCAAAACCCGGGTGGAAGCCAGGGGGGTGACCCGCCTGGAGATATACGGGTACGAGCCCGACGCCCGGCTGATCCTGGGCAGCGCCCTCTCCACCGTGGCAGGGGTTGTGGTGACCCCGGCCATGTGCGTGGACACCGGCTGGGGAGAACCCGACGGGGAGGAGGCCATGCGGCAGCGGGTTGTGGACAGCCACCTGCGCTCCTGGCTTTTCATGGGGTACCTGTGGGCTCCGGTGGACTATGATGTCGTGGATCGGCGCCGGATCCATGAAGAGACCGGAACCGTCCGCGAACAAAAGGTCTGGAGGAACATCCGGGTGACCGTCATGGACGATCAGGGGCGCTCGGTGGAGACCCTGGCCCTGGGAGACGGCCTCTATCGCCCGGACGTCACCGATGCCCTCCTCGAATCGCGAACCCTGTATGTGAGCGCCTCCTGCGAGGGTGCCTCCGATGCCCAGACCCTGGACCTGCTCCCCTGGTACCGAAAGCGGTACGGCCTCACCCAGAAGGAAGCCTCTGCCTTCGGCCGGCTGGAACCCGACCATCGCCCCTATCTCTTGAAACTCCCCCCGGAGCTGCGCGCCGATTTTCTCGCTTTTTCTTCACCGGAGCGAAACAGGTTTACAGAGCTGCTTCCCCTGGCAGCAATCCAGAATCGCGGGGCGGTGAATGCAGCCCTGACCGCTGCTGTCGAAGGAGCCTCTCAACCCGTCGCCTCCTTTGACGATGATCTTCCTGCTCTCCTTAAAGCCAGCAGCAAGGTGCAAAGGGATTCGCGGAACTGGCTCTTTGCCATGGGCATTGAGGAGTACGACCAGACCGGTCCCATCACCTATTCACGCCGCAGCGCAGAGCTCTTTACCCGGGTGGCCATGAAGCGCCTGGGGGTTCCGCCTGAAAACGTCTTTCTCCTGACCGACGACGGGCAAAGCAACATCCCTGCTTGCCCCCGCACCTTTCCCGTCACCGCCGCCTCCATCAAAGACCAGTTTCGCTTTCTCCTGCGAGGCTGCCGGGAGACCGTGATTGGTCCTCTACTACAGCGGCCATGGCCTTCCCTCCCTGACCCAGGGCAGCGCCCCTTATCTCCTGGCCCGAGACCAGGCACCGGACTTTGTCCACACCGACCCCTTTTTCAGGGTAGACGCCCTGCTGGACGCCCTCTCCCAAAGCCGGGCCGCAGAGGCCATCGTGTTTCTGGACAGCTGCTTTACAGGGGCCTCCGACGGCTCATCCGCCTTTGGCAACGGCCGGGCCGCCACCCGCCTCGTGCCCAAAGGGATAGAGGTCGATGGCCGCCGCATGGCCGTTCTCACCGCCGGAACCGAACGCCAGTTTTCCAACATGTACCCGGAAAAAGGCCACCGACTCTTCAGCTATTTTCTCATGAAAGAGCTGTGCCACACCCACCATACCCTGGAGGGCCTCTTTGAGCGCGTCCACGACCAGACCCGCCGCGTCAGCAGGGCCAGGGGCGGCACGCAACTCCAGGAACCGACCTTGAGGGGCAACGGTCGGTTGAAACTGCCGGGGACGTAAAAGGACGCCTCCGGCGGCCCGCGGGGGCCAAACTTTTGAAAAGTTTGACAAACAGGTTTTGAGAACAATTCCGGTCGTTTTACTGAAATATCCGGGAGTTGATATGTTCTGGACTTAACGAGTCTGTAGCCCTTTTTTCCCTCAGCCTTTCAGGGTTGAGGGAAGAGGGCTGAAACCGAAACGTTTTTGGTCCGGTTTTATTTTAAGCTACCGCCGAAGGCAGTGCGGTTAAATCGGCAATGGGCAAATAGCGACAACGTACCCTGTGACTTCGAAGCTTGTGAGCCAGACCGCACAAATCATTAGCGTTTATGTCGGGCGTAGCCCGAGCGAAGGCCATTGCGCTTTGCCCTGAGGAACGAAGGGCAAAGCGCAATGGCGATCAGTTCGAGGTGGCTCACCTCGCCGCCGGAGGCTTGCTTTTGCTCCCGACTTTAACCATAGAAGGCTGTTTAGCAAAATGGTCTGACTTAGGGCGTGTGTGATGCGTTGTGCAGGATGGATTGCTGGTGTGGTTATTCTGTTGGGTTGTCTCGGTTGCGGCGGCCCTGCCTGGTATGTGAACCGGGACCTTGCGGGGCCCGGGCATGTGCTGGTGGGGTACGGGCAGGGAGAGACCATGGAGGAAGCCCGGGCGGACGCGGCTCGGGAGATTGCCGAGTCATTGGGGGTCCGGGTCTCGTCCACGGGGGAGGTGGTGAGGGAGCAGGGGGCTGACGGGGCGTCGGGCTCTGCCCGGTTCCGGGTTTCCCTTGTCAGCCGGTTTTATTTCGGTAGTATTCTCACCCCGGTGAAGCACGGCAAGGCAGGGGGAAGGCATTTTGTGGCCCTGGCCTATGACAACCGCACGTTCATGCAAAAGCTCGGGGATGGCCGCATGGGGGATCGGGCTTCGGGATACGTCCATGCCTCCGGGTACAAGGCGAGCCTTCCTTTTTCGTACAATCTTTCGTTTCTGGGCATTTTTCCCGACGACTATCATGTGGTGAGGCGGCACGGCGGATGGGCCATGGCCCTTGAGGGAAAAGTCTATCCCATTCCCCCCGAGGATTGGTTCCGGCAGCTTTTTGTGGAAAAGGCCGACAACCAGGGCTTGCGACTGGTCGTGACGCCCTCCGGCGTCCTGAGATCGGGGCGCTGCTATCGGGTATTTCTCTCCCCGCCCCACCCCACAGGCTACCTCAGCCTCTACCATATCTCGGAATCGGGTCAGGCCCTGACCCTCATGGACAACCATCCCGTTACATCCTTTGAGCCCGTTGCCTACCCGGATGAGACGCATTACGCGGGGCTTGAAGCCATTGCAACCGGCGGAAACGGCAGCCGGGACATGCTCCTTGCCACCTGGTCGTCGGAGCCCACAGAATCCCCTGTGGCACCGCCCCCGGTGTCCGACACCCCATGGCCCGATACCGACACCCGGACCTTCAGCTACGGCGACCTGCTGGATGCCTTGAAAGATGCCCTCTGGGCGAGTCGGTTTGTGTGGATTCAAGGCTGGTAGGTGGCGTTTTTACCTTGGTCTTTCCGATTCGGGAGGCCGGGTCTCTCGAATTGAGCGGGCTTCACTTTTTCCACAGGGAAGCCAGCGGTAACCACCATTGGCTTTACTTGTCAGCCACAAGAACGAGTTTACTTTCCAGTAAAAGCCCCCCCTGTCTTCCCAACGCAAAACGGGACACAGCTTACGCTTGTGTCCCGTTTCCACAATTGGGCCCTTGCGGGCACCAACCGGCCCATGGCGGGACCGGCTATACAGGGGGGGGAGGGCAGCAACGCCGCCCTCACCGTCCTGATTTCATACCATCTCAGTACACAGAATCTTTGTGACCATACAGGTTGCTCCTTCCCGGACAGCCCCATTTCTGTCCATATAGCGGGGTGGTGCCAATCTGCCTATATGATCTATAACTCACGGGCGCAGCCCGTCAGCGAATGTGACGGGGCGAAGCCCCGGAGCATTCGCAATCCTGGGGTGCAGGGGATTATCCCCTGCCCGCCGGAGGCACGGTTTTACATTTTTGCCAATTCGGCCACGATGGCGTCACCCATGGCGGCGGTGCCCACCACGGTGCTGTTTTCGCGGGCGATGTCCGCGGTGTGGGTGCCGGCTTCGAGGACGTTGGAGATGGCCGCTTCGATGGCATCGGCCGCTTCACCGAGGTCCAGGCTGTAGCGCAGCATCATGGTGGCGGAGAGGATCTGGGCGATGGGGTTGGCCACGCCCTGGCCTGCGATGTCGGGGGCGGAGCCGCCTGCGGGCTCGTAGAGGCCGAAGCCGTCGGCGTTTAAGCTGGCCGAGGCCAAAAGGCCCATGGAGCCGGTGAGCATGGCGCACTCGTCGGAGATGATGTCCCCGAACATGTTGGAGCAGACGAGGACGTCAAACTGGTGAGGGTCTTTGACCAGCTGCATGGTGGCGTTGTCGATGTAGATGTGGTCCAGGGTTACCTCGGGGTACTCCTTGGCCACTTCGTTGACCACTTCACGCCAGAGCACCATGGTGGTCAGGACGTTGGCCTTGTCCACGCTGGTGACTTTTTTGCTGCGCTTCATGGCGGCGTCAAAGGCGTTTCTGGCGATGCGCTCGATCTCGGCACGGGTGTAGATCATGGTGTCGAAGGCGGTCTCGTCGGCGCCTTCGCCGTGGCGGCCTTTGGGTTCGCCAAAATAGATGCCACCGGTGAGTTCGCGGACGCAGAGGATATCAAAGCCGTCTTTGGCGATGTCGGGCCGCAGGGGGCAGGCGTCCACCAGGGTCTTGAAGACCTTGGCAGGGCGCAGGTTGCAGTGGAGCTTGAAGTGTTTCCTCAAGGGCAGCAGGGCGCCGCGCTCGGGCTGCTCGGCCGGGGGCAGGTGCTCCCACTTGGGACCGCCCACGGAGCCGAAGAGGATGGCATCGCTCTCCTCACAGACCGTGACCGTGGGCTCGGGCAGGGCCTTGCCCTGATTGTCGATGCCCGCGCCGCCCACGTCCGCCCAGGTGTAGGCGAGTTCAAAACCGAATTTTTTCTGGGCCGCGTCCAGGACCTTCACCGCTTCATCCATCACTTCGGGGCCGATTCCATCACCGGGTAAAACCGCAATCTTTTTCATCACATCACCATGTAAAATGAGTCTTGCCGAATTCGTTGGTTGGATTCGGCGGGGTTCGGGCCTGGGGAGAGAGACTCCGCACCGGGCTTATATCGTAGGCGTATGCCGTATTAACCAATACTGTATGGGCTGTAGTATTGTTTAAGTCGGTGGGGTTTGTCAAGGCGTATGTCATTCTAATATTTGTATGCGGTGCGTTGCCCGAGAGGAATAGCAAGATGGGCAAACCGGAAAGCAATCCCGGAAAAGTAAGGCCCTTGGGTTCTGGTGTATTCATCTCTTCATTTGATGAACCCAGAACCCAAGGAGTGTTCATGATGATCGATTCAACGAAAGAGACCTATTCCATTTGCCCCGTGGGCCAGGTGCATGAAGAGGCCGAAGGGGGCTTTACCCTGCAGGTGGGCAAGGCTTTCAGACGTGCCTTGAAAGAGCTTCATCGGTTTTAGCCATGTACAGGTTCTCTGTGGGCGAACGACCACGACACAAGGGAAGACAGGGCGCGTCTCCTGACGGAGCTTCCCTATGCCGAGGGTGTTGAGGCCGGTATTTTTGCCTGCCGCTCCCCGTATCGGCCCAACCCCATGGCCGTGACCACCTGTGCCTGCCTTCATGTGGACATGGAACGGGGCATCATCCGGGTTCCCTGGATCGATGCCCACGACGGCACACCCATCATCGACCTGAAACCCTATATCCCGGTGTCGGACAGGGTGCGTGAGGCCGTGGTGCCGGAATGGTTCCGAAACTGGCCCCAGTGGCATGAAGACGCATGGCAGCTCGAAGAGATGTTCGGGGCATGCGAATGACCTGAAAAAACCTTTGACCTGTCTACAGGTTTATAGGCTACTGAGTGGAGCCGGATAGAGTGTTGGGTTGACGGAACAGATGAAAGGAACAAGGTCATGTACACCGTTTCCGATGTCACGAAAAAGCTCGGCATATCCCGCTCCACGCTTCTCTATTACGAGAGGGGCGGTTTGGTTGTGCCTGAAAAGGATCCGGTGAACGGGTACCGGCTTTACTCGCAGGGTGCCCTGGACCGGCTTGTGATGCTGAAGCAGCTCCAGAAGGCGGGGTTTTCCCTTGCCGAGTGCCGACATTTTATGGACGGCGACCCTGATATGGCGCTTATCCGGGAGCGGCTCGTGCACCTGGAAAAGGAGCTTGTGGAGATGACGGTGGCCCGGGACCTGCTTCGCTCCCTTTATCATCGGATCACCGGAGATGCCCCGCCTGAGATGGCCCCAGCCGATGCCCGTGAGTGGCATGCAGAGTTTGAAAAACGCTCGGCAGATGCGCATGCGGCCTGGTTGCGAAAGATGGGGTTCAGTGAAAAGGAGGCCCTCTACATTCGCTGGGTATCGCGGGACATGCACGACAACGCCACCTACGTGAATCATTTTTTTCACGTCTTCGAACAGATGAAGCGCCAGGGGCCGGGGAGCACCGAGGCGACCCTCAAGGCGTTTGGCAGCATCTGTCATCCGGAGGCAATCCGTTCCATCCTCGATATCGGATGCGGCTCCGGCTCGGCTTCCCTTGTCCTGGCCGCGGCGTGCGGCGCACATATCACGGCCGTGGACAACCACCAGCCGTTTTTGGATCGTCTTCAAGGAGAGGTGACCCGCCGGGGATTGGAAGATCGGATCACCCCCCTTAACATGAGCATGCACAGCCTCGATTTTCCGGAAAATCACTTTGACCTTCTGTGGGCCGAGGGTAGTGCTTACATTGTTGGCGTGGAGGAGGCCCTTTCTCTGTGGCGCCCCCTTATCCGCGACGGCGGCTACCTCTTCCTGAGCGACGCCGTATGGCTTACCCGCAAACCTTCCAAAGCCTGCCAGGACTACTGGCGCATTGAATACCCCCGGATGACCGATCCCGACACACGGAAAAAGCAGGCGGAAAGCCTGGGCTATGAGGTCGTGGACACCTTTATCCTTCCACGCAGGGACTGGCAGGATTTTTACAGCGACATGAAAGCCACCGTTAAAAAGACCGTCGAAACCTTTGGCATGAGCCGCGCCCTCCGGGAGATGACCGACGAGATTCTCCTGGATGAAACCCATGGCGACGAATACGGATATGTTTGCCTGCTTTTGAAAAAGTGACAGCCTTGCCTCCGGCGGGCAGGGGCTACAGCCCCTGCACCCAAGGTTCGCGAATGTGCTCGGCCTTCGTCCCTCAGGCCGATCTCATTCGCTGACGGGCTTCGCCCGTGTTGAATACCAAGGGCAAGGGACAATAAATTTTTTGATGCATGAGGGGCAGTCAGCTTTCGAGGTGGATCACCTCGCCGCCTGAGGCGCGTTTTTCCTTGCAATTTACACCCATGATGGAGACAGAACCATGCACACTGAGTATCGCATACGCCGCGCAGAATCCAAGGACGATGGAAAACGCCTTCACGACCTTTTTCAGGAGGTCTTTCACCCGGAAGAGGTGGGGGTGCTGGCAGAGACCATGTTTCATCACCTTCCGGGCATGACAAAGGAGAACTGGTTTATTGCAGAGGAGAAGGCCACCGGCCGGGTTGTCTCGGCCTTTGCCCTCATCCCCTGGGCCTGGGAGATGGAAGGGGTGCCCCTGAAGGTGGCGGAGATGGGCATCGTGGGGACCCTTGAAGCCCACCGGGGCAAGGGATTGATGCGGCTGTTGAACAAAGAGTTCAACCAGGCCCTTGCGGATGAGGGATACGACCTTGCCGTGATCCAGGGGATTCCCGGATTTTACCATCGGTTCGGGTTTCACTACGCCGTGGAGATGGAGAACCATATCAACCTGCACCTGGCCGTCCTTCCCGGGGAAGCTTGAAAAGCCCCGCTTTGACTTCAGGCGGGGGCGGGGGTGGAGGATATCCCTTTTTTGATGCAGAAAGATAAGGCCTACCGGGGCGCTTATTCCATTGCCGTGAAACGGACGGAAGCAAACTGGCGGTATCTTTTTTCCGAAAGCCTGAAAACAGAGTACGGCTCGGAGTTCTGGGTGATGACGGATCCCAAGGGCGAGGCTTCCCATTACTTTCGTATCGCCTTGAACGGGTTCGGCAAGGGCCTTATTGTGAGTGAAGTCAGCGAAGGCGTTGACGAGGGCGCGGCACAAGAGATTCTTTCGTTTTGCAAGGGAAAAGCCCTGGAAAGGGACAAACCCTATGTCCGCCTCAACCTGCACCGGGAATCCACGTTGGGAAAGATCGCCCGGTCCATGGGCGCCCCGGAGAGTCTTCCTTACGCCTGGCAGGTAAAGGTGGTGGACAAAGAAGCCTTTCTGAAACGCATGGCCCCGGTCCTGGAGCGTAGACTGGCGGAAAGCCTTTTCCCCAGCTACACAGGCACCCTGCGGCTCAACCTGTTCGACTCCGGCATCGACCTTGCCTGGCAGGACGGCAAGCTTTACCACATCGGCCCGGCTACAGGCGAGGACTGCGATGCCATGATGAGCATGACCGACGATCTGTTTGCCCTGCTCTGCCTGGGCCATCGCTCCTGGCAGGAGATCCGCCACATCCGGCCCGATATCTTTCCGGATCTTATTTACGTGGATCCGGCCGTATGCCCCGCCTCAGGCCGCACCGCCCGCCTGGTGGATGCCCTGTTTCCCAAGCGGATGTCCTGGGTGTACTGCCAGTATTAAGTAAACTTAAGGGTAACTATTCAGCTTATGCCTCCGGCGGCCCTGCCGGGGGGTAAACTTTGCAAAAAGTTTAACAAACGGGCTTTAAAAAATCTTTTTGAGTGAATTTTTACTTTAAAGGCGGATGTGATTTGACCCGAGGACGGCAAGTGCGCAGTCCGCAACCTGCTTTCAAGGTGGCACACCTTGCCGCCGGAGGCATCTTTTGATTTACGCTGTCTACGCAGGTTGTTTTTTTCTCAGTGTTTTGACGTCTTGGGTGACCTCCTGCAGGGGCTTTCGGCGTACGCGGTGGGGCAGGGCGAGTTCGGCAGCGGTTTCGATGTCCTTTTGGGTGACGGTGTCGCGGCCGTCATAGGCGGCAAGGGTTTTGGCGGTTTTGAGGATAATGATATCGCCCCGGTGTCCGTCCACCCCGACATCGAGGCAGATGGTGGCGATGTCGTAGAGGCAGGCCTGCTCCACGGTGACGGTGGGGTAGAGGGCCACGGCCTTTGATATGCGCAGGGAAAGATCAGCAGAGGCCTTTTCCCATCCCTTGCAAAATCCTTCCGGGTCCTGGTCAAAGGCGGCCCGTCGCTCCATGACCTGCACCCGTTCTTCGGGGTCCCGGCTGCCTTCGATGGTGACGCAGAGGCCGAAGCGGTCCAGGAGCTGGGGGCGGAGTTCTCCCTCTTCGGGGTTCATGGTCCCCACCAGGGTGAACCGGGCCGGGTGGGAGACCGAGACACCTTCCCGCTCGATGGCATTCACGCCCATGGCCGCCGAATCGAGGAGGACGTCCACCACGTGGTCATCCAGCAGGTTTACCTCATCCACATAGAGGATGCCCCGGTGGGCCGATGCCAGCAGGCCGGGCTCCATGCGTTTTTCTCCTTTTTTCAGGGCATGCTCTAAGTCCATGGTGCCCACCACCCGGTCTGGGTCGCCCACGGGCAGCTCCACGACCTTCACAGGGGTACTCTCCACCTCCGGCGCGTCTTTTTTCTCCGCCCCTTGAGCGGGGCACTCTTCCACCATGCACTCCGTGCAGATCTCTCCCATCTCGGAAGGCACCAGTTGAAACGGGCATCCTTTAACTTTTTCCATGGCAGGCAGGATGTCGGCCAGGGCCCGGACAGCCGTGGACTTGGCCGTGCCTTTCTCTCCGCGAATAAGAACGCCGGAAAGCCCGGGGTTGATGATGTTGAGAATCAGGGCAAGCTTCATGCGCTCTTGCCCCACAAGGGCCGGAAAAGGAAATATTGATGGTTTCAACGTGGAACCTCATGTCTGTCCATTGGTTGTCAAGTGCCCCCGGTGGGCAGGGGCTACAGCCCCTGCATCCCAGGTTTGCGAATGCTCTGGGGTTCGTTCCTCACCCCTCCCCATTCGCTGACGGGCTTCGCCCGTAGCCAGCATTGATGTTTATTCAAACGTTTTCGTGTTCTTCATGGTTGGATTATTG
Source organism: Desulfoluna sp. CYM3A (assembly GCF_056829965.1). Lineage (NCBI taxonomy): Bacteria > Pseudomonadati > Thermodesulfobacteriota > Desulfobacteria > Desulfobacterales > Desulfolunaceae > Desulfoluna > Desulfoluna sp. CYM3A. Next base: position 4,931,128 of record NZ_CP186556.1, on the reverse strand, counting down.
GTCCATGAAGACAGGCTTGGGGTCGGGTATGGCCGAAGTTTTTTCGGTACTCTTTGGTTACCCCGATGACAATGGGTAAAGCCTGTTTGTCAAACTTTTCAAAGGTTTGACCCCCGGCAGGTAGCCGGAGGCTGTTTTTTACGTTTATGTTGCAGGGTGTCGTTTTTTCACCAGCCCCACCAGGGCGTCGGCTTTGAGGTCGTCGATGCGGTAGCAATCGGCGCCTGCGGCGTTTGCCAGGGTTTGGGCCAGTCCGAAGCGGAATCGTCCGGCCTGTTCGGTGTCCACCACGATGGTTTTCACGCGGGTGTCCTGGGCCAGGCGGGTGGCAAAGGTCAGGGCTTCGTCCACGGGTTTGGCGTCTCCAATGGAGACGTTGCTTTTGCCGTCGGTGATCATGATGATCACGGGCCGGGCCCCCGGGTCCCGCCGCGTGACGGAGGCGACCATGGCCGCGGCTTCGCTGAGCCCTGCGGAGAGCGGGGTGCGGCCTCCCACGGGCAGGTCGTTTAAGAGGCGGGCGGCCAGCTCCACGGAGGAGGTGGGGGGCAGGTTGACGATGGCTCCCGACCTTCGAAAGGAGATCATGGCCACCTTGTCTCTTTTTTGGTAGGCGTCCAGCAGCAGGGAGAGCACGGCGCCCTTGGCCGCTGTCATGCGGGCCCTGGCGCCCATGGAGCCGCTGGCGTCCACAAGAAAAACAAGGACGTTCCCGGTCTTTTTTTCCCGGATCTTTTCCCGGATGTCTTCGGGGCGGATGCAGAGGCGTTGACCTTGGGGCGCCGTTCGGATTCTCTGGTACGGGGCAGCGGCCCGCAAGGTGGCATCCAGGGCAATGTCCCGGCCTCCTCGGTTCATGCAGCTTTTTATGTAGCGTCCCTGGTTGCCTTCTACTCGGGTCCGGGACCTTCGCCCCGAGCCCTTTCGGGCTTTACGGTCTTTGCCCGTTTCAATGGCGCGCACCCGAAACGGGGTGCCGGTTTTAAAAACGGTGTCGTCCTGCCTTATCCTCTCCGGAGTCGGTGGGGTGTTTTTTGGTGACGTGTCGCCTGAAGGCTGGCTCCCTTTAGACGATGTGGGCTCCGACTGGGAGGCGTTTTCCTCGCCCTGATTATCTGCGGTATTCTGGCTTTTGTCTGACGGGGAGGGTTCGGGGGGAGGTGGGGCCATCTCCCGGGCCCTGTGGCTCAGGGCAAGGGGGGCAACGGTTTGGAGATCTTCATCCGTGGCTATCTCTCGGCCCATGAGGGCTGCGTGGGCCCGTGTTGCCTGTTCCATGACAAGATCGGCACGGTGCCCGGCCACTCCGGCGTTCCGGGCCTGCTCCGCCACTTTTCGCCTTAGGGTTGTGGGCAGGGTGACCCGGGGGAGCAGGGCCACGGCTTTTTCGATGGCCCGGGCGAGTTCCCGTGTCTGGGGTTTCCAGGTGTTTCGGAACGCTTCCGGGTGTTGGTCAAAGGTCTCCCGCTGCACCATGAGCTCCATGCGGACGGTGGGGTCCTGCTCGGCGGTGACGTCCACGCAGAGCCCGAATCGGTCGAGGAGCTGGGGCCTTAAGGCCCCTTCTTCCGGGTTCATGGTTCCCGCCAGGAGGAATCGAGAGGGATGGGAGAAGGAGAGCCCTTCCCGTTCCACACGGTTTTCTCCGGAAGAGGCGGCGCCCAGGATGCTGTCCACGAGGTGGTCGTCCAAAAGGTTTACCTCATCCACGTAGAGGATGCCACGGTGGGCTGCTGCCAGAATGCCCGGCTGGAGGACTGTTTGTCCTTCCCTGACGGCCCGGTTGAAGTTCATCCCACCGATGAGGCGGTCTTCCGTGGCATTCAAGGGAAGGGTCACCACCCGTCTTCGGACGCGAACCGGAGGCTGTGTGTGCTGTGTGCCGCATACGGGGCAGGTCCGGCTGCCGTTGGGGGCGCAGTGGAACGGGCAGCCCGGAAACACCTCGATGTCGGGAAGGACTTCGGCAAGGCCCCGCACCAGGGTGGATTTGGCCGTGCCTTTTTCTCCGCGGATCAGCACGCCGCCGATCTTCGGGTTCACGGCGCAGAGGAGAAGGGCCAGTTTGAGGGTCTCCTGGCCGGTGACGGCGGCAAAGGGGAAGAGGCGGCTCATGAGACACCCCCCATGGGGGCGTCTCCGGGGTCGGTGGCCGCTTCGATGTCTCCCTCCAGCTCCATGTACCTTTCCTGCAGGTCCATGATCTCCTCGTCGGTGGCATCCCAATAGCCCCGTTGCCAGGCTTCGAACATGCGTTCCAGGATGCGGGCGGCGGCGAATCGGTTGTTCTCAAGGAGTTTTTCGTACACCTCTAAGTTGTCCACGTAGGTCTCCTTTACCTGGCTGAAGACCCAGGAATCCACCGTGCCCGTGGTGGCGGAGAGGCCCACGAGGTTTTCGATGCGGGCGTTGATCTCCTGGGCTCCGTGGACCTTGTGGGCCAGCATGTTGTCGATGTACTCCGGGTTCAACAGGCGGGTGCGAACCCCCAGCTCCACGGCTTTGGAGGCTTTGTCCGTGAAGAGTTGGCTGCCGGAGCTGTCGGTGATGAGCATGTCCGGCTTTTCCCCCCGCACAGCTTGTACCGAGCGGGAGAGCCCGCCGAAAAATTCGTAGTAGTGGTCCAGGTCGGTGAAGGTGTAGTCGGCGGAGCTTCTCACCTGGGAGACCAGGTCCACGGTTTTCAGCCCTTCGCGAAAGAGGTCGGCCCTGGCTTCCCCCCGCCGGTTTCGGGTGTAGATGTGTTTCTGGGAGGCGAGGTAGGCCTCGGCGATTTCGGTTTCGTCCTGCCAGTTGCCAGACTCAATGATGCTGGTGATGCCGGTGCCGTACTCCCCCTGGGGCGGACCGAAGATCCGGGCCCGGGATAGCTCTTTTGCCTCTTGCTCCCCGTGGTCTTTGACCAGGGCCGCAAACCGCTTCCGGCTGTGTTTTCGGACATGGTTTGCCTCGTCGGGTTCGTTCAGGGAGGCCACGGTGTCAAAGGCGTTGTCCAACAGGTCCAGCAGGGTGGGGTACATGTCCCGGAAAAAGCCGCAGATGGTTGTGATGCAGTCGATGCGGGGACGCCCCAGCTCGGCGGACGGGATGATCTCAAAGGTTTTTTCCATGGACGCCCGGGTAGAGGTGATGCGAACGCCCAGGTAGGCCAGGACCTGGCAGAGGGTTTCGCCCCGGGTGCGGGAGGTTTCGAGGCCCCAGAGCACCACGGAGACCGAGTCCGGCCATTTTCCGTCGTGTTCTTTCCGGTAGTGCGCAAGGGTGCTCTCTGCAATGCTCTGGCCCCTTGCCATGGCCGCGTCCGAAGGCACGAGACGGGGATCGAACTGAAAGAGGTTGTGGCCCGTGGGAAAGATTTCCGGGTCGCGGATGAGGTCTCCCCCCAGCTTGGCCTCCACACGGGAGCCGTTAAGGGCCCCCAGCAGGGCGTCTATCTCTTGTGTCTGTCGGATCCTGTGGAGGCATTGGGTGCCGTAGCTGAGCACTCTGTCCAGGAGGGCTTGGGTCCCATGGTCTGCCTGGTCCGCCAGCTCCCGGTAGAGGGCTTTGTCCCCCATGTAATAGGATCGGATGATGGATTCGCAGGCCTTTTGCGCCGCATCGGGTGCGGCAAGGCCCGGGAGGCGGCGGAGAACCGCCTCCAGGGCCGGGATCTCTCCCCTGTCCCAGCTAAGCATGGCTGCCAGGTAGAGGGTTTCGGCCTCTGTGGTGAAGGGTTTGCCCACGGTGTGGAGTCCCACGGGCATGAGCATGGTTTTCATGCGCATGAGTTCGTGGGCAATGGCATCCGGGGTGGGCTCCCCTTCCAGGTTGAGATTCATGGCTTTCGCCATGTCGGAAAGCTTCTCCTCGAGCCTGCTGCGTCGCTCCGGGGCAATGGCTTCGGATTCGGCCAGTTCGTTCAGCACCCCTTCCAGCTCGGTGGCCTCGCCGTAAAGGCCCGAAGGCTTCAGGGGCGGCCCCGCATGGCTGATGAGGCAGCCGTGGATGCGCCGCTTGGCGATGGTGGCCTCGGCGGGGTTGCCGCTGTAGTACAGGTAAAAGTGGGGCATGCGGCCGATGAGGTGGTCGGGAAAGCAGGCGTCGGACATGGCGCTCTCTTTTCCCGGGAGGAATTCCCGGAGTCATGGTCCCCACGTGCACCACGGCATCGGCTTTGAACTCGTGCTCCAGCCACCGGTAAAAGGCCAGGTACTGGTGGTGGGGGGGAAGGGCCGTGTCGTGGTATTGCTTTGACGGGTCTTCGTGGACCCCTCGGCTTGGCTGGAGCCCCACAAAGAGGTTGCCCTCCAGGATGCCTGGTATCATGACATCCTGGGCTTCGGCCATCACCTGTCCGGGGGCCGGGCCCCAGGCGAGGCTGATCTCGTCCACGCGCTCCCGGTGAAGGGCATCCCCTTGCAGGTATGCCTCTGAGGGCCAGCGGATGGGCACGGCGTCAGGCAGGTGCCATTGGGCCGTGTTGCAGAGCCCTTCGGTCATGAAGGTTGTTTCCAGCCGGTCTGCCGAGATGGGGTTGCACCCCGTAGCCCGCATGGTGAAGGGCTGTTGTGATGTGTTCCATGGAGGCGAAGGTGTCCAGGAAGGCGCCGCCCCCCACGCTTCCCTCCCCAGGGGGGTAGTTGTAGAGGATAAAGGCGATTTTTTTCTCGGCGTTGGCAAGCTCACGGAGCTTGAGGTAGCCCCGGGCCCGGCCCATGAGCTTATCCAGGCGCCCCTCCAAGATGTGCAATTCGGATGCACCGCCTTCGGGGGTGTGGTCCCCAAGGGCTGCCACGGGCACGGTGTCGATGACCCCGTCGAGCTCCGGCAGCATGACCTGGATCACCAGTTCCATGGGGCTCAGGCCGCGGACATTCTCTTTCCATTCGGTTTTCTTTCGTTTGCCCAGAAAAAAGGGGTGCATCACCGGGACGCCCAGTTCTCGAAAGATGGCAAGCCCCGCCTCGGGGTCGCCTCCCATGGGCCCGGCCCCGAATCGAAAGGGGAGAAAATCCCAGAGCAGGTCCACGGTCATGCCGTCATCCATGAGGGCTTCGATTTGCCTGAATTTTTCCATGCCGGAGGAGACGCCCAAGGGAACCACGTTGTAGGTCTCCCGAAGCCTGTCCATGATCCGCGACAGGACGCCCGACGCGTAATGGGGGTAGTCGAAGTGGTGGAAGAGGACGCCCACGGTCTGGCGGCCGGGGTCCCATCCCCAGGCTGCCTTGAGTTCGTCAAGGGTCGTGAACCCCTGGTGGTGCCGGGGGTGCGAAGAAGAGGACATACCGGGAGTAGTCCACCAGGTCACCATGTGTGGGCAGGCCCTTGATTCCGCCGTAATGGCGACAGATGAGAAGGAGCATGTTCAGCAGGTTCTCCGGCCCGGCAAAGCATCTCGACAGGAGGACCCAGTGGCGCATGTCCTTTAAGGGGCCCACGGGCAGCACCTTGCCCAGGCTCTCCATGCGGCCCATCATCTTCTCCATGTCCATGGGCTCTTTTTTCCCCTTGCCCGATTTGCCGGAGGGCATGAACCGCGAAAGGGCCGCCATGCTGAACCGGCCCAGCTTCATCCGGCTCCGTAAAAAATCCGTGCCCGCCCCCAATACCACCAGGTCGCCGCCGTAATCGGCCGCCACCTCTTCACAGGCTCCCACCACGGACGGGGGCGCGCCCATGAGGTCCAGGAGGATCATGTGGGACCGGCGCATCTCGTCTTTCATGGCGGAGAGGGTGTCCCCATAATCCCGCAGCTCCCCCACATGGTGGCGGTGGATGGTCAGGTTTTTCTCGACCACCGCAGCGGCCTCCGGGTTTTGGGCAAGCCGCGCAAAGGCGTCATCCAGGTATCGGAACCCGCTGTCGGAAACAGAAACAATTGTCAGGGTAAATGCCATGGGATTTCTTTCTTTGTATTTAGGGTAACTATTGAGCCCCAGTTTGCCTCCGGCGGCCCTGCCGGGGGCCAAACTTTTGAAAAGTTTGACAAACAGGTCTTAAGAAAGCCATCCCAGTCTTCGCCGAAAGAAATTGGTCATTCCTGCACCCGCCTTTGTGTTGATCGCCCCGAAGGGCGGTCAACGCAAAGGCGGGTGTATTTGGAACGTTTTTTGCGGAGCTTTTTTTCAAAAAAGCGACCCGCCGTGGGTGCTAAGTGTTTAAAAAATTTAGAAAACAGGTCGTGGAAAATAGTGACATGAATGCCGTTTTAAGTGCAAATTACATCTGCTACCTGCTTTCAAAGTGGCACACCTTGTCGCCGGAGGCCACGCCTGCCTTTAAGGTGATGACGCGGTGGCACAGGGCGTCGATCAGGGTGGTGTCGTGGGAGATGAGGAGCATCCCGGTGCCGTGTTTTTTGCATTGGGCTTTGAGGAGACCCGCCATGTGCGCGCGGGTGATCATATCCAGGTTGGAGGTGGGCTCATCGGCGACGGTCGGGCCGGTTTTGTCGCCATGGTCCGGGCGATGACCACCCGTTGCAGCTCGCCCCCCGAAAGCTGCCTCGGCAAGCGTTTCAGGCAGGCGGCGGGCAGTCCCACTTCCTCCAGCATGTGGCTGAGCTTTTCTGGGGTGGCCTTGGCAAGGGCCGCCTTTCCCAGGGGGCAGGAACACCTCGTTGAGGCTTTCGGCGATGGTGAACTTTGGGTTCAGGGCCGATTCCGGGTGCTGGGTGATGGCTTTGACCCGTTGCCGGTAGGCGGCGAGTTTCCTGCCTTTGAGGGTGAGGATGTCGGTGCCGCCCAGGAGGACCCGGCCGGAATCGGCCGGGGTCACGCGAAGAAGAATCCGGGCCAGGGTTGTCTTTCCCATGCCGCTGGGGCCGGTGATGCCCAGGATCTCACCGGGGTGAAGGTCAAAGCAGAGGCCGTTCAGTACCGCTGTTTTTCAGGGAAAAGGCCCGTTGTCCGGTAGCCTTTGGTGAGGTGCCGTACGGCGAGATGCCCGGAGCGTTTGGGGTGGTCATGGGGTCCTCCTGTGTGCCGCGGCTGACGTGGCAAGGGGCGTCTCGTTGTCATCCAGGCAGAGGGTGCCTGCCTGAAGGAGCCTTTGGGTGTAAGGGTGGGCCGGGGCTGCAAAGAGCTGTCGGGCCGGTCCCTGTTCCACGATGCGCCCTTGTTCCAGAACGGCCACATGGTCGCAGGTGGCGGCCACCTCCAGGTCGTGAGTCACCAGGAGCAGAGCGCTCTGATTTTCTTGGATGGAGACGGCCAAGGTGGCCAGGAGCCGGTCCCAGGGTCTGGTTTTCAAGGCCCTGGGTGGGCTCGTCGGCCAGGACGAGCCGGGGATCGCAGGCCAGGGTCACGGCCATGAGAGCCCGTCAGGGCCATGCCACCGCTGAGCTGGTAGGGGTAGGCGCGGGCGATGCGGTTGGCCCCGGGGAGGTGGAAGCGCTCCAGGAGTTCCAGGGCCCGGGTCCTGGCATGGCTCCGGGGGAGGCGGCCATGGGCCGCAAGGGTTTCGATGATGTGGTTGCCCACGGTCATGAGGGGGTTCAGGGCGTCGATGCCCTGGGGAAGCAGGGCCACTTCGGCACCGTGGAGGGCCTGACGCTCTGTTGCGGAGAGGTGGAGCAGGCAGTGCCCCTTAAAAAGGGCCTGGCCGGAAACGGTGGCCGGGGCATGCCGGTACAAAAAGCTCCCAGGGCCGGGGTGAAGAGCCCGGTGAGGGTGTTGCACAGGGTGCTTTTGCCCGAGCCGCTTTCCCCGATGACGGCAAGGCTTTGCCCTGGAGCGATATCGAAGGAGGCCCGGTGGAGGGCCGGGGGGCAGGTTGCGGGATCTCCGAAGTGCACGGTGAGATCGCGGACCGACAGGGTGGGGGTCATGGGTTGGAGCCCTCAGGCTTCCAGCCCGTTGAAGGCAAGCACCGTCACGGAGATGGCTAGGCCGGGGAACAGGGCCAGGTGGGGCGCGCTTCGGATCCAGGCGGCGCCGTTGTTGAGCATGGCCCCCCATTCCGGTGTGGGGTCGATGATGCCAAGGCCGAGAAAACCCAGGGCCGAGGTCATGAGCAGGGTGCGCCCCATGCCCAGGGTGGCCATGACCACCAGGGGTCCGGTAATGGATGGGAGAATGTGGTGGCCCAGGATATCAAGGCGTGACAGGCCGGCCATGACGGCCACCTCGATATGGTGTTCCTGGCCTGGATTTGGCCCTGCCCCGGATCATGCGGGCGTAGCCGGGCCACATGCCCAGGGAGAGAATCCAGATCAGGTTCACGGGGCCGGGGCCCAGGGAACCGGCCGCCCATGGTCACCACCAGGGAGGGCATGGCCATGAAGAGGTCGGTGATCCGCATGAGGAAGCTGTCCGTCAGGCCTCCGGCATACCCCGCCACGCCGCCGATAAAGGTGCCTGTCACAAAGGAGATGGCCAGGATGCCCAGCCCCACGCCCAAAGAGACCCTGGCCCCGAAGAGGAGGCGGCTCAACAGGCATCGCCCCAGGGCATCGGTGCCCAGGGGGTAGGACCAGGAGGGGGGCTGGAGCCGGTGGATCACATCCACGGCCAGGAGGTGGTGGGGGGCCGGAGAGGCGCCAGAGTGGCGGCTAGCGGCGATGGCAGCCAGGATCCATCCGTGGAGGCCGAATTGCCCGGCCTTTTTCAGGACAGTGGAGAGGGTCGGGTGCATGGATCAGGCCTCCTCCGCGGGTTGCATGCGCTTGTGAACCAGCATGTGGGTCAGGTCGGTGACGAAGTGGGTTACGGTGATGAGGCACCCGGAGAAGAGGACCAGGGCCTGGATCATGGTAAAATCCCGGCCCATGACGGCCTCCTGAAAAAGGTTGCCGATGCCGGGCCAGGCAAAGACCGTCTCCACGAGAATAGAGCCTTCGATGAGCATGAGAAACTGCAGGGAGAGGTACGTGATGACGGGCACCAGGGCATTTTTCAGGACATGGGCCCCTAAGATGCGCCCGGAGAGGCCTGTGACGCATGGCGTACCGGACGTGGGGGCTGGAGAGCAGGTCCAGGACCGAGGCGCGGACCACCCTCAGGGTGGTGCCCACCTGGGAGACGGCCAGCACCCCCACGGGCATGATGAGATGCCGCAGGCTCCCGCTGCCGAAGCTGGGGAGCCATTTCAGGCGAACGGAAAAGATCAAGATCATCAAAAAGGCAAGGTAGACACTGGGCACCGAGGCGTTGACGGCGGCCAGGGACCGCGTGCCCCGATCAAACCACCCCCCTTGAAAACAGGCGGCGGCCATGCCGCAGGGCAGGGCGATGAGGGCGGTGAGGCCAAGGGAGAGAAGCGCCAGCTTCCAGGGTAAAGGGGAACCGCTGGCAAATCTCCTCCATGACGGGGACCCCGGTGCGCAGGGAGCGCCCGAATTCCCCCTGGCCACCTGGCCGAGCCAGTTGGCGTACTGCCGGTGGATGGGCATGCGAAGGCCTTCCCGGCTTCGGCCATCTCGGCGATGACCTCAGGGTAGATGAGCTGGGAACCGTAGCGATCCAGAGCGATGATGGTGGCCGGGTCCCCGTCGGTCAGCGGATGGAGGATGAAGGTGAAGGTCACCACCCCGAAAAGCACCGCCACCATGGAGGCCAGCCGTTTTGCAAGGAAAGGGATCATGGGGCCGGCTTACTCCTTGTCGGGGCGTGCCACACCTCCTGGAGGGAGCCCACCCACTCTTCCGGCGGGAAGGAAAAGCCGGAAAGCCCCTTGTTGAAGGCGGCCACCTTGGCCTCGTTGACGGCAAAAAGGATGATATCCTGTGCATCGATGAGGGCCTGGGCCCGGTTGCCCAGCTCCCGGAAGGCGGCAAGGTCCGTGGCGGCGTCCCGCTGTTCCAGCAGGGCATCGAGGGTGGGCAGGTCTATATGGGCCGACCAGCTCCCCTTGCTGTGGAAGGTCCCGGTCATGCCCAGGTAGAAGGAGGGAATGTTGGGGTGGACGGCGATGTCGAAGTCCATCTGGTCGAGGACCTCAAAGAGAGATCCTCTCTCCTTGGGCCGGATCGTTGCCTGAATACCCACCTTGGTGAGGCCGTCGCAGACCAGGGCGGCCAGGGAGGTGCTTTTGGAAACGGTAAAGGAGACGGCCAGAAGGGCGTTGGCAAACTCTCGGATGCCGTCGCCGTCGGTGTCCCGGATGCCCTCGGCGTCTAAGATGCGCATGGCCTCTCGGCGATCCATGGCGGGCAGGGCCAGGGCCGGATTCTGGAAGGGGGCCTCGGGGCCGAAGGGACCCGGGCAGACTGTGGCAAGGCCGCCCAGCACGGTGTTGATGGCCTCGGTGTCCATGGCAAGGCGCAGGGCCCGTCTCACCCTGGGGTTATCAAAGGGGGGCCGGGTGTGGTTGATCATCACCAGGCGCGTTCCCCAGTTGCTGCCGTGGGCTGTGTGGATAGAAGGGTGGTCAGGGCGAAGGTTCTCCTCTCCGAAGCTGGCCCCGGGGGCGTGGCCGGAGAGATGGATGTCCCCTGCTTCCAGGGCGATGGTTCGCGCCGCTGCGTCGGGGATGACCTTCCAGGTGATGGCCGTAAACGCCGGCTGTCCCTGCCTGAAGTCCGGGTTGCGCGTGACGCGGAACTCCCGGAGGCGCCGGTAGTGGGACTCATCCCACGCGTAGGGGCCGGTGCCGATGGCCCGGGCCACTGCAAAGCCGGTGGCCTTTTTGGACCCCATGGCCGGGGGCATCTTTGCCTTGGCTTGCCCCATGGCCTTGCCCTTATTTCCCATGGCAGGGCCTGCCGTGGCCGGGGCGGGCTTTGCGCAGACGGGCGGGGGACGGGGCCACGATGCCGTACCCGCTTCCGGCCATGTGGAGGAAAAAGAGGGGCAGGGGGCGCTTCAGGTGGAATCGGACGGTGAAGGGATCCACCACCTCCACATGGTCCAGGGCGCTCCACACCGCTTGCCAGTTGGTGCGGCCCAGGGTCTTGGCGTTGACCTTGACGGCGGCCGCGTCAAGGGCGTGCCGTCGTGGAATCGGATGCCCTTTCCGAGGGCAAAGGTGTAGACCCTGGCATCCTTGGAGACCGTCCAGGAGGTGGCAAGGCAGGGGACGGGCCTGCTCGCTTCATCCAGGTTGACGAGGGTTTCGTAGATCAGCGCGGCGGGCTCCCACATGCCCAGGGGCTGGGAAGTCCCCGGCTGGGTGGGGTCCCACCCGGTGCCCACCACCAGTTCGTGGGAACCGTTGGCTTGGGCCCGGTGCAGGGGGATGCTCACCGCACACAGCAGGCAAAGGGCAATGCAGGAGGCCGTTCGGGGTTCATCAAGGGGATTCTCCTTTGGTTTGAGTGACCCTCATGATTTCGTTGCCTCCGGCGGAACCGCCGGAGGCCTTTGGCTTGATCGTATTGTTTTTTTAGAATGTGTAGTCTACGGCCACCCACCAGGCTCGCTCGGGGCCCAGATTGGCGCCATGGACCTCGTAGTCTTCGTTGGTGAGGTTGGTGACGGCGGCCTGGATGCCCAGCTTGTCGAAGAGCTCCAGGCGAACACCGAGGTCTGCTACCACCCAGTCGTCTACTGTGATGGCCGCTTTGCTCATCATATTTTTGTAGGCCATGTAGGTCATTTCGCTGTTGTAGCGAAGGTCCAGGGAGGTGGTAAGCCGTGCCTTAGGCGAGAGGGCCCGGGTGGCCATGAGACCGGCGTTGGCCTGGTGCAGGGGGATGTTGGTGAGGCGCCCGGTCTCTTTGTCCACGGAGTGGGTGTAGGTGTAGTTGGCGTAGAGCCCCTAGCCATGGCATGAGCTGGCCGTCTGCTGATACTTCAAAGCCGTCGGTGGTGACTTCATCCAGGTTTTCATACCGCATGACCCCATGGTTCATGGGGGAGGAGATGAGGTCTTCGGCCTTGGAGTAAAAGCCGGTTAAAGAGAGATTGAATTGCTTGGCCAGGCGAAGGTCCACGCCGAGGTCGTAGGACCAGATGGTCTCGGGCTTCAGGTTCGGGTTGGACTGAGGGCACCCCGGGCATCATCATCCAGGTAGGGGTATAGAGTTCGTTGAGGTTGGGAGCGCGGAAGGCTTTTCCCGCGGAGGTCCGGAAGCTGACGGTGTCGGTGGCGCGGTAGAGGAGCCCGACTTTGGGAGAAAAGGCGTTGTCGGATTCGGAGTTGGCATCGTAGCGCATGCCGAGGGTCAGGGTGAAGGCATCGAACAAGTCGCTTTCGCTTTGGAGGTAAAGCGCTTGGTTGGAGAGGGACTCATCCATCTTGGTGCCGACGAGGGCGCCGTCTTCTTTTTTGTTTTCCCATTCCCCGCTGAGGAAGTTGGAGTCCACCCCGGCGGTGAGGTAGTGATTGTCCCCTGCGGCCATGCCAGTTTTGATCTGGATGCCCGTGTCGCGGCCCCAGTACTCACGGGTTCCGTAGTCGAAAGAGTAGGAAGAGGCGCCGCCGCCCATTCCTCCCATGCCTCCGCCGCCACCTGAGGAGCCGGCCTTTTTGGAGATGAGCTCAGAAATGGCATCGGATTTGTCATAGTTGGTGTACACCCGAAAGTCCAGGTCCACCCGGTCCGCCAGGGTGCTGGCATTGGCATTAAGGAAATAAAAAGTCCGTTCGGTCTCTTTTTCCCGTTCGTGTGGGTTGGTAATGGGTGTACCCGTTTTCCGATTCGGTCAAGGCCAGGTTACCGCTGAAGGAAGGGCGGGTCTCGTCGGAAAGGTCGTAACAGAACTTGCCGAAGAATCGCTGGTCGTCGTAGGCGGAGTGGTCGCTGATGTCGGTGAATTTTCGGTCAAATGTGTCGGTGGTGTTGTTGTAGGAGTAACTGACCTGCTGGTCCCGCTGGTAGAGGTTGTCGACCTGGCGGTGGCTGGTGTTGAGGGTGTAGGCCAGCTTGCCCTTGCGGCCCGATGCCTCGACACCGGCTTCTCGGAGGCCGAAGTTTCCCGCCTTGACCCTGGGGGTGACCTCCACCCCATCGGTTTGTTTCTCTTTGGTGATGATGTTGATGACCCCGCCCATGGCGTTGCTGCCGTACAGGGAGGAGAAGGCTCCTTTGACCACTTCCACCCGTTCGATAGCACCGGTCTGGATCTGGTTGGGGTAGATAAAGCCCGTGAGGGCCGAGTTTGTGGGGACACCATCCACGATGAGGAGGACGCGTTTGCCGCTGCCGACGCCCCGGATGTTGATGGCCATGGGGGAGGTGATACCGAAGTCCGAGGGACGCCTGATATCTACACCGGGAAGGCGCCTTAAAATGTCATCCACGTTGTTTGCCGGTGCTGTTTTGATCTCTTCTTTTGAGACAATTTCCACATCGGCGGTGACTTCATCCGGAGACTTGGCGTTTCGTGTTGCGGTGACCACCACTTCATGAAGGTTGGAAGTGGCTGTGTCGTCTGCAAAACTTCCCGCAGGAAGAAGCAGGGCGGCAGCCAGGAGAGGGGCTAGAAAAGTACGCTTCATCTTTTCTCCATTGGCCGGTGTTGCCTGGAAAAAAGGGGGCGTGGCATCGTGGGCTGCTTCAGAACAGTCGCCCTACACACCACGTCGACCTGTTTCAGGCAAAAGCCGTCGCGTCGTGCCGGGACAAAAAAATCCCGGATCATAATGAATAAAAATGATCTGGGATTCCCTGATTTCTTCCACAGATTATCGGTGCACCTTTCCCTTGTCCACGGAGAAAGGCGCCATATGGCATTCAGGCAGGTATTCTGACTCTCGGGTCATCCTGAGTCTAACCCGCGTCTTCCCGGCATGAAACATGCCAGTGACATGTATGCAGCGTTCGTCTCCGATCACAGCGGCGGGCCCGTCCCTGATTCTCACAGGGTTCCCTTTTGGCCTTTTTACAGGCACCTGAATGGTGTGTATCTTGTTTGCGAAGTTCCTAAAATAGCTGACATGAGGAGAATGTCAACCATGATTTTTCATTTATGAGAGAATTTTTAAAGAATTATCCCCACCGAAGCATTTTGCTTAACATATATCTTCACAACGATAGATATAAATGAACAGTTAGAGCGACTCAGTCCGTTGTCAGCACGGGGCCTCTTTTTTTTCTTTTCGGGCGTCCAGGGTGGTCCAGACGGTGGCCAGGAAAGATCCCGACAGGTTGTGCCAGAGGCTGAAGATGGCGCCGGGAAGGGCCGAGGCCGCGGTGAAGTACTTGATGGAGAGGGCCACGGCAAGGCCGGAGTTCTGCATGCCTGCTTCGATGGCGATGGTTCTGCATGTTTTTTCATCGAGCCCCAGGAGCTTGGGAAGGCCGTAGCCCGCTGCCAGGCCGCATCCGTTGTGGAGGATGATGGCCAGGGTCAGGGGAAGGGCCAGGGTGGAGAGCCTGGGCTGGTTGAGGCCGATGATGATGCCGATGAGCCCCACGATGGTCACCACCGAGATGAGGGGAAAGACCGGCTGGATTTTTTCCAGGTGCTCCTGAAAGAGGGTGTTGACGAGGATGCCTGCGGCCACGGGAACCACGACGATTTTGAGGATGCTCAGGAACATGGGGAGCATGGCCACGGGCACGGTGGCTCCCACATAGAGCTGGGTGAGCAGGGGGGTAAGGAAAACGGCCAGGAAGGTGGAGGCTGCGGTCATGACGATGGAAAGGGCCACGTCTCCACCGGCCAGGAAGGCCACCACATTGGAGGCCGTGCCCCCGGAGACGCTTCCCACCAGGACCATGCCCACCATGAGCTCGGGGGACAGGCCCAGGGCTCTGGAGATGAGAAAGGCGGCCAAAGGCATGATGAGGTACTGGATGGAGACGCCCAGAAGGATCACGTGGGGGCGCTTGAGGGGCTCTTTGAAGTCCCGGGCGCGCAGGGTGGCACCCATGCCGAACATCACCACCATGAGCAGGGGGACGATGAGGGGCTTGAGCTGGGCAAAGTGCTGGGGAAACCGGGCTGCCACCACACAGATGAGAACGGCCCAGACCACAAAGAGTCGGTTAAATCGTTCGATCCACTTAAGCATGACACGTGTACTCCTGATAAAAAAGTTGGGGCTTTGTCACGACCCGGGGCGCTGACAGAAGCGATGGGGTGGAAGTGAATCGTGACCTGTGCCTTTGGGCCAGATGATGGGCAAAGGGCACTTGGGTTTGTAGACCGGTTTGAGACGTCAAGTAAACAAGAATTCCAGAGGGCTGGGGTGTCATGCCTTGCTGTGATGCGTGGACGGGGCATGGGATGTCTATAGGGTGGGTGGGAAAGGGAAGGCAAGTCGTGGAATCAAGGGCAAATGCACTTATTGCTGAAGAAGCAGCCAAAGGGGCGGTTGCGGCACGCTTTGCCTTGTAGGGGCGACGCATGGCGGTGCAATGGGCTAAGATTCCGGAATGAAATGATTTCAAGCGTGGAGGCTGAGCCTCCGTGCCTCATTCCCAGGCGGAGCCTGGGAACGAACGGTACCATATCTGTGGCCATAGCCAAGCAAATCGTGTTTTCAGAAGAATGAAGAGGGCCTCTCCTGCATAAACGGTTGCCACTTGCCACACCCCACGCGAATGCTCCGAAAACGTTTGGCATCATGTCTGCCTTCAAGCATTCGCCATCAGGTTTCCAGGTGCCCCCACCTGGCCGCCGGAGGCTTTTTTAAACACGTGCTCAGCGGATTTCCACAGAGCACCGGACAAGGGCTTCCCGGGTTTTGGGGAGGAACCGGATCCCGGCAAGGCTGGGGTACTGGCTGGCCAGGATGCGGGATCGGGCTTCCACGGAGGCGCCCACCAGGAGGTTGAAGGCCACGGTGGTGACGTCCCGGTTGTCGGGGGAGGCCAGGGGCGTGTCCTTGGTCCAGGCGTTGAAGGCGCCGATGGCGGGCCCACACCAGATCTGGTAGTCCCCGGAGCGCTCCGGGATGCCCCGGATGGCCCATAGTGAGGCCTGGCCGAGGTAGCTTCGGAAGATCAGGGCCATGCGGTGCTTGGGGTCGGACTGGGCCTTGGCCAGCTGGGAGGGGTCCCGCTCTTCAAAAAAGGCCTTGGTCTCCAGCCACACCTGCTCCAGGGGCTTGCCCAGGATTTTTTTCTCCACAAACATACGATCGGACTCGGGCAGGGCCTCGATGCTCGGGTGCTCCTTGTAGAGGGCAAAGAGCTTGGCCGCGCGCATGGCGAACATGGTGCCCCGCTTGAGCACCTGGACCTTGCCTCCCATCTCGAACATGTCAGCGGCAGGCGCCATGGTGACGTCGGCCTGGCGGGCCTGGGCCAGGGCGGCCTTGACCGGTTCTGCTGTTCCCGCCTCCACGCAGGCCTGGTTGATGGTGCCGGTGAGGACGTAGTCGGCGCCCATGGCGTAGGCGGCGGTGGCAGACACGGGCGCGGCAATGCCCCCGGCCAGGCCCACGCCGATTTTTTCAGGGTACCCGTGGGTCTCCATGAGGCGGTCCCGCACGGCCTGGATGGCAGGAAGCAGGGCCAGGGCAGGGCGGTTGTCCGTGTGGCCCCCGGAGTCGGCCTCGGCCGTGATGTCGTCGGCCATGGGGATGCGGGGGGCCAGGGCCAGCTCGGTGTCAGTGATGAGTCCCCTGGCGTGGAGCTTTTTGAGGATCTCCGCAGGGGGCGGGCTCATGAATTTTTCAGCGAGCTCTTCCCGGGAGAGTTTGGCAATGATCTTGTTGGGCGTGATCACCCGTCCGTCGTCGTCTAAGTAGATGCCGGTGACCCGGTAACGCACAAGGGCCATGGTCATGGTGAGAAAGGCCGCGGCGCTGACGCAGCGGATCCCTTCGGAGAGGTAGAGCTCGCACAGGGCCATCTCCGCCTCCGGGGCGCCGTGGTGGTGGAGAAAGTTGAACCCAAAGGGAAACGGCTGAGCCGCAGCCGCTTGTTTCAGGCGGGCGATGGCCTCCTTGATGCGGGGGAGGGTGCAGCCGCCGGATCCGAAAAATCCCAGCATGCCGTTTTTCCCGGCAGCCTCCACCATGGCCTCACTGGTGATGCCGTTGGCCATGGCCCCCATGATATAGGGAAAGCGCAGCGCGCTCGACAAAAGTTCGGACCCAAGGGCAGAGATGGGCAGGGCGCGGACCGTGGCCAGGGCGGGGTGCCACTGGTCACCGGGTTTGTCGCACCCCAGGCGGATCTCTCCGGAGGTGTGGGCCTCGGGCCCGTTTCCCTTGTCTACAAGGAAGAAGGGGCTGTCGATGGTTTCAAGGGCCTTTCGGACATCCACGGCAGAGTCGTCGGGGGAGGTGGCGCGCCACCAGGAGGGTACGGATTCGAACATCGGGTTTTTCCACTTGGGTTCGTGCAGTGAGAGGGCCATCATGGGGCGATGGAACCTCGGGTGCTGGTTATGTATTCAGGCTCCGGCCTCGCATCAGGGGCGATTGTCACTTCCTTGGGCGTGGGGTTTCCTGAATCTTGGTGTTCAGGGGGAGCTGATCATATCGTGTGTCGGTTCGGTTTTCGGAAGGATTTACATGCTAAATGGTCTGGCTGTCAAGGATTCCTGTTCGGGGAACGATTGGGGTGTTGCGAAAATCGTGTCGGGTTGTGTGGCCTGTGATGCTTGTTTGATGCCCCTCGCTTTACCGGTAGACATGGAATTTTCTAACGGTATTGCCCTGGCAGCAACCCCGTTTCCCTGACAAAGACCTTTCGTAAATTGCCGCTGTCCGCGTATCCCGACTCCCATGAAGTTTGGCCCCCGGCAGGGCCGCCGGAGGCTCTTTTGAGCTGAATGGTGAGCGTTTTTTCTGGTGCCTTTGGTTTGTGGCGGGTATGTTCTTTGGGTAACGAAAGGGCACCTGCCTGTGACCAGAGATGAAGGAGTTGTCATGCATTTTGATAGGCCCATTGACCGCAAAGGGACATCAAGCCTTAAGTGGGATTGGTTTAAAGAGGATGTGTTGCCCCTGTGGGTGGCGGATATGGATTTTGCAGCACCCGAGGCCGTGACCACGGCGCTCACAAGACGGGCTGGCCATCCGGTGTACGGGTATACCCTTCCCTCCGATGCCCTGTACGAGGCGGTGCAGGGGCATATTGCGCGGCACTTTGACTGGCGCGTGGAGCGTGAGTGGATTCTTTTTATACCCGGCGTGGTCACCGGGTTCAACGTGGCCGCCCGGCTGGTGGGGGAGACAGAAGACATCGCCGTGCCCACCCCCGCCTATCCGCCGTTTTTGTCTGCAGCCAAAAACGCCCGGCGGCAGATGGTGAAGGTCCACCTGCCCGTGGAGGACGGCCGGCTCGTGATCAACCGTGAGGTGCTCGAAGCCCAGGTGACCCCGGAGAATGTACTTTGGCGGCCTTTCGCACCCCGTATAACCCCGGCGGTACCCTGCTTACACAGGACGAACTCGCCGGTATCGTTGATTTTTGCGAGGGACGGGATATTCTCATCTGCTCCGACGAGATCCATGCCGACCTGGTGCTGGACGAAAAGGCCGCGCATATCCCCACGGCCTCCCTCTCGGAAAAAGCCGCCGCACGCACCATTACCCTCATGGCCCCCAGCAAGACCTTCAACATCCCGGGCCTCGGCTGCTCCATGGCCATCATCTCTGATGAGAAACTTCGCACCCGCTTCAAGGCCGCCATGGAGGGCATCGTCCCCCACGTGAACCTCATGGGATACGAAGGGGCCACTGCCGCCTATATCCACGGCGGCCCCTGGCTGAAAGAGGTCTTGTCGTACCTCCGGGCCAATCGGGACTACGCCTTTGAACGCCTTGCCGCCATGAAAGGTCTCACCCCCCTCCTGCCGGAGGCCACCTACCTGATCTGGATGGATGCCCGGGACCTGGGCGTGGATAACCCTGCCACCTTTTTCGAAGAGAACGGCGTGGGCCTCTCAGACGGCGCCTACTTCGACGCCCCTGGCTGGCTTCGTCTCAACTTTGCCTGCACCCGTGCCCTCCTTGAAGAGGCCCTGGACCGCATGGAAAAAGCGTTGGAACAACTTTAAACAAGGCCTTCTGTGGTTAACGTCGGCTCAAAAAGCGTGCCTCCGGCGGCGAGGTGAGCCACCTCGAAAGCATATAGCCCTTGCGCTTTGTCCCTCGTTCCTCGGGCCAAAGCGCAAGGGCCTTCGGCTCGGGCTTCGCCCGATACAAAAGCCGGTAGCTCAGGCGGACAGGCTCTCAACCATCGAAGGTACGGGATACGCTATCATAGCTTGTCCATTATCGGTTTAACCGGACTGTCTCCAGCGGCAATGGGCCAAGCGTTCGCAAATGCTCTCGGCCTTCGCTTTGTCGTGCCGTCGGCCGGTTACGTCTTGGCTGAGTGGTGACACGCAGGCACGGGCGTAGGCGGATTCCTCAGGGTCGTCACATTTGCTGACGGGCTTCGCCCGTGGTAGGCGGTGTGGGGCACTTAACTATCTTCTTTCGTTCCCAGGCTCCGCCTGGGAATGGTGCATGGAGGCTCTGCCTCCACGCTGGAGTCCCTTCTCAATACCTCACACCGGCAAGGCGGAGCCTTGCAACAGACACTCCCAGGCCTCTCCTGAATAAGCGGTTGCCCCATGTCACACACCACGCGAATGCCCTGTGAGCGTTCGTATACCCGCCATCTCCATGCATTCGCCATAGGGTTTCCAGGTGCCCCCACCTGGCCGCCGGAGGCTTGCTTTTAAGCCCTGCCATCCGGCAGCATGGCGTGCAGCACTTCCCAGCCCTGGGCCAGGGAGTCGATGACAAGGTACTCCTCGTGGCTGTGGAAGCGGCCGCCCTGGCAGAGGCCCATGCAGACGCAGGGCCATCCTTTGGAGAGGGGGACGTTGATGTTGGTGCTCATGGGGATCTCTTTGGGGGTGATGCCGGTGGCGTCGTGGATGGCTTTGACGGCCATGGGTTCGATGCGGTGGCTCTCCACCGGGGAGGCCGCGGGGCGCTCTCCCGTGGTGGTGCAGGAGAAGGTGACGGCTTCTGTGACGTGGGAGGCAAGGCTCTCTTGCAGGTCCTGGTCCAGGCGGTTCAGGATCTTTGGGTCCACGCTTCGGAACTCAAATGTTGCCGAGGCCCCTGCGGCGATGGAGTTGATTCCTTCTCCACCCTGGATGGTGCCGACGTTGCAGGATGCCTGGCCGGGGTGGGTGGCGGTGATGGCGCCGAATCGGTGCTTGACGTCGGTGAGCAGGGCCATGAGGGCATCGATGGAGCTGGGCAGGCCGAAGTCGCTCCAGCTGTGCCCACCGGGGGCCTGGACTGCGATGCGGTAGCGTTTGGACCCCAGGGCCGTCAGGCAGATATTGTCGAAGTTCAGGTCAAAGGAGACAAAGAGGTGGGGCGGCTTTTCCTTTTCTGCCACCAGGTGCCGGATGCCTTTGAGGTTTCCGTCGCCTTCTTCCCCGGTGGAGAAGAGGATGAGAAGGGGGCGCTCCAGGGCATGCTGCGGTCACGAAGATCTGCGGCCAGGTGGGCCAGGAGGGTCACGGCAGCCAGGTCGTCGGCCACGCCCATGCCCACGAGCCGGTCTTTGTCGCGGGTCACTTTGGCCTCAAACCCTTCCTGCACCACGTCCATGTGGGCATCGAACACCACGGTCTCTTCCCAGGGGCCTTCTCCGAAAAGCACCCGGAGGTTGCAGGCGCCGTCCACGGAAAAGGGCACGCCCCGGGTGGTAAAAAAATCCTCCAGAACCTTTCGTCTCAACGTCTCTTCCAGGCTCGGCCCGGGTGTTTCCGCCAGGGTAATGAGAAGATCCATGCAGGTGTCTTGCTGAAATGGGGGGCGCATCGTGTTGTTCCTTTCGCGTTGTGGGGTGGGGCCGTGGCGAAACATCTTGTGCCGCCGGGATGTTGATGCATCCGTTGCCGCGGCACGTCGCCTGTCATCCACGACCATTACCACATGGACAAAAAACCGTTAAGTGAAAGACGGCGAAATTTTCCTTCGTCGCCATGAGACGGCGAGGCGTTTTCCTGAACAGGGATCATGAGAGTAAATTTTGAACTTCTACTTCCCTTGTGTTACCATCCCGCCACGATGTTTGCCTGCCCCGTAACTGAGGCATCGACGTGTGACGAGTTTATCTTTTATCACGAGGCCAGCCACCCATGGATGATCGCAGAGCGCAGAACCACAAGGCCTATATCTCTTTTCTCAATATCTTGATTCACTCACAAACCGAAGACGAGCTTGTGGACAAGCTTTGCCTTCTCCTGTCTTCCGGGGAGAGTCGCTACGACTATGCCTGGGTGGGGGGGCCGCCCGCGGCAAAGGGGGAGCTGTTGTCCGTGCGCGCCGGGGACGGCCTGGAGGCATTCTGCCCCGACCTGGCGATGATCCGGGGGGACGGCGCAGACAGGCTGGGCTGTCCGGCTGCAGTTTCCATGGCCGACGAGCGGACCTGCATTGTCCAGAATATCGAAACGGATTACAATTTTGCCCAGTGGCGCGATGAGGCCCTGAAGATGGGCTACTCCGCTGCGGTGAGTTTGCCCATTGCCCTTTCCATGGGGGAGTCGTGGGTCATCACCCTGTATGCGTCGGGCGACTATCTTTTTGATGCCGAGGAGCTGAACCTCCTGGGCGTACTGGCAAAGGGGGTGGGGGAGGCGGTCCACAAGTTGCGCCTGGGCGCCGGTCGCTTAAAGTCCATCAAGGCCCTTGCCAGGAGTGAAAAGATGTACCGGGCGGTGTTACGGAGGCCCAAGGCGCACCATCATCATCGACCACGAGATGACGATCCTTTTCTCCAACGAGCGGTTCGAGGCCATGGTGGGGTACACCCGGGAAGAGATCGACAACCGCATGAAGTGGTCCCAGTTCGTGGTCCCCGAGGACCTGGACCGCATGCAGCGCTACCACTACGGACGGCGAAAGCCCGGGGCGGATATCCCCATCGAGTACGAGTGCCGCATCCACGACAAGGCAAAGAACCTCACTTATATCTACATGAAGGTGGGGATGATCCCGGGCACCATGAACAGCATCGCCTCGTTCATGGATATCACCGAACGCAAGCTCGCCGAGAACAGCCTGCGAGAGAGCGAGGCCAAGCTCTCCGCCATTCTTACAACCTTCGAGGGGTTTATCTACATCATCACCACGGATCGTCGCCTGGAGTTCATCAACCGGACCCTGGAGGAGAAGATCGGCCGCAACGCCGTGGGGGAACTCTGCCACAAGGTGATTTACGGGCTGGACACCCCCTGCCCCTGGTGCACGGAGAAGGTGTTCACCGGAGAGACGGTGCGCCAGGAGGTGAAGAGCCCCAAGGAGGACCGC
This sequence comes from Desulfoluna sp. CYM3A, assembly GCF_056829965.1. NCBI lineage: Bacteria > Pseudomonadati > Thermodesulfobacteriota > Desulfobacteria > Desulfobacterales > Desulfolunaceae > Desulfoluna > Desulfoluna sp. CYM3A. The sequence goes on along the minus strand of NZ_CP186556.1, from coordinate 4,909,033 downwards.
TGGTATTTTGCGGTGCGCACCCCGATTTTCGATACGGACCGCAGCGTGATCAAGGTGCAGTCCATCGTCCTGGACATCACCGACCGCAAGCTCACGGAAGAGGCCATCGCCGCAAGCGCCAAGCACTTGCGAAAGGAGAACCTCCGGCTTCGCTCCTCCATCCGGGAGCGCTACAAGTTCGGGGACATCGTGGGCAAGAGCGAGGTGATGCAGGAGGTCTACGAGCTGATCCTCAACGCGGCGGCCAGCAACGTCCACGTCATGGTCTACGGGGAGTCGGGCACCGGCAAGGAGCTGGTGGCCCGGGCGATCCACAAGATGAGCGACCGGAGTTCCAAGCCCTTTGTGCCCGTTAACTGCGGCGCCATCAGCGAGAGCATCATCGAAAGCGAGTTCTTCGGGTACAAGAAAGGGGCCTTCACCGGGGCCAGCGCCGACAAGAAGGGGTTTCTGGATATCGCCGATGAGGGCACCCTGTTTCTCGACGAGATCGGGGAGATCGGCCTCAACATGCAGGTGAAGCTCTTACGGGCCATCGAGGGAAGCGGCTACACACCGGTGGGGGGCACCCTGGTGCGTAAGCCCAACATCCGCATTGTGGCGGCCACCAACCGGAATCTCAAAGAGCTGGTCCAGAAGGGGCTCATGCGGGAGGACTTTTACTACCGCGTTCACATCATCCCCATCAAGCTGCCCCCCTTGCGCAAGCGCAAGGACGACCTGCCCCTTCTCATCGATCATTTTCTCTCCATGTATGCGGACGGGCGGGAGGTGGCGCCCATCACCGGGCGGCTCCTGGCAGCTTTTACCCGCTACCACTGGCCGGGCAACATCCGGGAGCTCCAAAACGTGCTGAAGCGTTACGTGACCTTGCGAAAGGTCGATTTTATGGAGCTGATGGAGGCGGAGACCCTCGTGGAGGATCCCGAAGAGGAGGAGGCCCTGCCCGACGCCGGGGTGGGTCTGACAGCGGCTGTGGAGGCCTTTGAAAGGCGGGTCATCGAAAATGCCCTGGAGAAGACCCGGTGGCAGAAGGGGCGAACGGCGGAGATTTTGGGGATCCATCGCAAGACCCTGTTTACCAAGATGCGCAAGTATGGGTTGAAATAACCACGTGGTGTGGTGATTCCGCCACAAAATGGCGTAAGCTATTCGAACCAAACAGGGAACGGTCGGAAGGGGGGAACGGGTTGTGGCGATATCGCCACATCGGTTCCCCCCTTCCTGTTCAGGGCCTCCGGTTCCTCTCTTTACTACTTTCCTTATGAAAAACAGGCTTCTGGAATCTTGTTGATAGAGGTGGCATGTTTGTTGCCCATGATTACTCATTGAAACGGCGTATGCGCCGGATAACGGTGGAATGGAATCGTCACCGGGTACCCAGCCCGGTTTCACCGGTTCGGCGGCACCGTGGGCCATGTTGTGCGGCAGCACTCCCCATTGACGCAGGGTCTCCCACACTCCCTGCAGGGGGGTGCCCCCGCCTGGCACCGCCTGTTGAGACTTACCATCGGCACAGGGAGGAGTTATGGGGTTCATCAACGATTACAAGAACAAGCTCATGTCGGCCATGGATGCGGTGTGTCTGGTTCACCCGGGGGACTGGGTGGACTACGGAGCGTTCTGTTGTGCCCCCGAATACCTGGACGCGGCCCTGGCCATGCGCCAGGACGAACTCTGGAACGTCAAGGTCCGGGCCCTGGCCTTTCCCGGTGTGGCCGCGGTGGCCAAGGTTCCCGCAGAAAGCGGTCGCTTTGTCTACAACAGCTGGCACTTCAGCTCAGGGGAGCGCAAGAGCCACGACCGTGGAAGCTGCCATTTCATCCCCTTTGTCTACCATGAAGGGCCGTCCCACTACCGACAGAACCTTCATTGCGATGTCTGCATGGTGCGCACGGCACCCATGGACAGCTTTGGCAATTTCAACTTCGGCATCGCCAACTCCTTTCAGCGGGCAATTATCGAAAACGCCCGCACCGTCATCGTGGAGGTCAATGAGAACATTCCCCGGTGCCTGGGCGGGGCCGAAGAGTCGGTGCACATCTCCGAGGTGGATGTGGTGGTGGAGTCGGACAACAAGCCCCTGCTCACCCTGCCGGACGCGGCGGTTACCGCCGTGGACAAGGCCATCGCCACGCGCATCGTCCATGAGATCGAGGACGGCTCCTGCATCCAGCTCGGCATCGGGGGCATGCCCAACGCCGTGGGCAAGCTCATTGCCCGTTCGGATCTCAAGAACCTGGGCGTGCACACCGAGATGCTCGCCGACTCCTACCTGGAGATGTTCGAGGCCGGAAAGATCACCAACAGCAAAAAGGCCATGGACCGAGGCAAGATGGTTTACGCCTTTGCCCTGGGAAGCCAGCGCCTCTACGACTTTCTGGACAACAACCCGTCCTGCGCCAGCTACGCCGTGGACTACACCAACGATTTGTTCAACATCGCGGCCAACGACCGGGTGGTCTCCATCAACAACGCCCTGGAGGTGGACCTCTACGGCCAGGTCTCCTCGGAGTCCGCAGGCTTTCGCCATATCACCGGCACCGGCGGGCAGTTTGATTTTGCCTACGGCGCGTATCACTCCAGGGGCGGAAAATCCTTTATCTGCCTCTCATCCACGGCAAGGGATGCCGAGGGCAAGCTCATCTCCCGCATCAGGCCGGTATTTGATCCGGGCACCGTGGTGACCCTGCCCCGGTCCATTACCCAGTACGTGGTCACCGAGTTCGGCATGGTTTCCCTCAAGGGCAAATCCACCTGGGAACGCGCCGAGGCATTGATCAGCATCGCCCACCCGGATTTTCGGGACGACCTGGTGCGGGAGGCCGAGAACATGCGGATCTGGTGTGCGGCCAACCGCAATGACGAGGTGCTTCACATGGTGGGGGCCTGCGCCTAAAGCGATAAAGCGCACAGGCACCACCTGCCATTCATTTACGACGGTTTTAGGCAATCGCGGCTTCGTCCCCCTTGTCGCCGGAGACAGTATTCATTCAGCTTTGATCATTACTCACACAACGATGAAAGGAACCGATTCATGGCTCAACTGATTGCAGACAAACGGGATATCGACTTCGTACTTCATGAACAGCTGGACGTCGGCACAGAGTACAAGGGCGGGTCCTATGCGGAGTTCAATCGAAAAACCATCGACATGATCATCGGTGAGGCCCGGAATCTGGGGATCAAGGAGATGCTCCCCCTGCAGAAGGTGGGGGATGACGGATGTACTTTTGACGCGGGCACCGTCACCGTGCCCGAAGGGTTCAAGCACGCCTACGACCTCTACTGCGAAGGCGAGTGGCTGGCCATGAGCGACGACCCGGAGTGGGGCGGCCAGGGCCTTCCCCATGCGGTCTCCATGGCGGCCAACGAGTACTTCTACGGCGCCTGCAACGCCTTTATGCTCTACAACATGCTCTCCCACGGCGCGGCCAAGCTCATCGAGAGCTACGGCACCGAGGCTCAGAAGAAACAGGTCCTGAAGAAGATGTTCTCCGGTGAGTGGTCCGGGACCATGCTTCTTACCGAGCCCGAGGCAGGCTCCGACGTGGGGGCCCTCACCACCGTGGCCACGAAAAACGACGACGGCACTTATTCCATCTCCGGCAGCAAGATCTTCATCTCCGGCGGTGAGCAGAACATGGTGGAAAACATCATCCACCCGGTGTTGGCCCGTATCGAAGGGGCCCCGGAAGGCACCCGCGGTATCTCCCTGTTCATGGTTCCCAAGTACCGCATCAACGAGGACGGCAGCCTGGGCGAGTTCAACGACGTGGTCTGCACCGGCATTGAAGAGAAGATGGGCCTCCACGGCAACTGCACCTGCTCCCTGACCCTGGGCGGCAAAGGCCAGTGCATCGGCACCCTTCTGGGCGAAGAGAACAAGGGCATGGCCGCCATGTTCCAGATGATGAACGAAGCCCGTCAGATGGTGGGGCTCCAGGGTTTTGCCAATGCCACGGCCTCCTACATCCACGCCCTGAACTACGCCCGTGAAAGGGTCCAGACCAAGGGGCTCACCGATCCGTCCGGGTCCGCCCCCGTGACCATCATCCACCACCCGGACGTCAAGCGTCAGCTCCTCATTATGAAGTCTTACGTGGACGGCATGCGAAGCCTTATCTACTTCGGCGGCCTCTGCCACGACAAGATCGCCATGAGCGAGGACCCGGACGAGCGCAGCAAGTACAGCCTCCTTCTGGAAGTGCTCACCCCGGTCATCAAGGGCTACATCACGGACAAGGCCTTTGAGGTCTGCAGCCACGGCATCCAGGTGTACGGCGGCTACGGCTACGTGGAAGAGTTTCCCGTGGCCCAGCTTTTGAGGGATTCGCGCATCTTCATGATCTACGAAGGCACCAACGGCATTCAGTCCATGGACCTTCTGGGCCGCAAGCTCGGCATGAAAAAGGGCAAGCCCTTCATGGACTTTCTGGAGACCATCCACCACACCATCGACCAGGCCAAAGAGATTCCCGACGTGGCGCCCCTGGCCGAGAACCTCCAGGCCTTTTTCACCAAGTACACCGAAGTGACCGCCGCCATCAGCAAGGCCGCCATGTCCGACAAGGTGCTGGACGCCTATGCCTTCTCCCATCCGCTTCTGGAGGTGACCGGCGATCTCACCATGGCCTGGATGCTCCTGTGGCGCGCCACCGTGGCCGCTCCCCTTGTGGAGAAGAAGAAAAAGGATGCCGCATATTACAAGGGCCAGGTCACCACCGCCCGGTTCTTCATCAACACCATGCTGCCCGCCGCCATGGGCAAAATGGATGCGATTCAAACCTGCGATGGTGCCGTGACCGCCATGGACGACGCAGGATTCGGGGGGAAATAGCATGACGGGCCCCGCCGCCACTTCGGGGCCTCCTTGCTGTTGAGAGAGGAAAGCCGGGGGGAGCCTTTTTGCAAAAAGGCTTGCCCCCGGATCCCGGATCGGAAATAGTTGTGAAGAGTTATCCATCTGCTTTGCACGGACGGAGCGTGGTGGCCGATGCGGGATCCCGAAGGCTGTGTGTATTGGTATATTTTATGATGATGTTGTTTTTTTGTAAGTAAAACTCCTGTGCAACAGGCAGTCCCGTTTGGTGTTCCGGACCGAAGGCCAAAGGGGCCTGCACCTTGGAGGCCAGGGGCGATGATTGCCCTGGCCGCCGGGGGCACATGGGAAATGGTTTTTGCATTGGGAGATGCCCCGGGAATCGTGCGACACCATGCATGGCATTCATTTTAAGGCCATGCCAGGAATAAATGACACATGACGGGATCATTCCATAAATCCTCAGCATGATTTTTTGATCGTTGCTTCGACACATAATGAGTTTAAGGCGGCGTTTCGTTATGTATTATTATTTTAGGGCATAGCCCTTAACGGGATAGGCACAAGATGACGGACACGACCAAGACGGCACTGGAAGGGTTGGGCAGCAAAGAGAAGGCGACGCTGGCCATGGACATGATGCATCGTATTATCATGCATCACGTCCTGTGGTTTACTGAGGTGAGGCATCAGATGGGCACGGAAAAAGCCCACGACACCCTCTGGAAAGCTTTGGAGACAAGCCGGGGTATCCAGCTGAAACGCCTCTCCAAGACCCTGGGCTTCGGCCTCACCGACGGCATTCCCGATGCGCTCCTTAACCTGGATGACGAGGCCATGGACGCGTTTCTGGAGTCCATTTCCATCAACTGGCTGGCCAACGACGGGGTGTGGTTCCAGTCCGTGGAGTTCACCCACGGGATGAACGACGCCAAACGTTGCAACGACTCCTGCTGGGCACATTTTTCACCCTTTGAGGCATCGGCCGTGAAACGGTTGCTGGGGCTCTCTGAAAAGCCCGGACTGGAAGGGCTCAAGACGGCCTTGAAATTCCGCATGTACGCGCGGATCAACGAGCAGTCCATTGTGGAGGAAGAGGAAAACAGCTTTGTTTTTCAGATGAACAAGTGTCGGGTCCAGACCGCGAGGCAGCGAAAAGGCCTGGACGACTACCCCTGCAAATCCGCAGGGCTTGTGGAATACCCCTCTTTTGCCAGGGCCATTGACCCGCGCATCCGCACAGAGTGTGTGGGATGCCCGCCGGACGCCCATCCCGACACCTGGGTCTGCGCCTGGAAATTTATCCTGGACCCGGAAGGGGGACGCTAAGCACCACCGATTATCGGGGTCGACCGTGACGGGTCGGCCCACACCGATGTTCTGGCTCAAATCTCTCCTTAATTCATGATGTTTCGGTTCTCTGCATCGATGTGACCCATGAATTGTACCAGCATTTCTTCCTGCCCTCTAACGTCCGACCGCGTTGGGGGTTCCACCGTGCTGTGAGCCAGAGCTTTTTTTCAAGGCACCGCCGTTGCTCGTTTTGAGGGACGGCGGTGTTTTTTTTGTGAATAGGAAATAGGAAATAGGAAATAGGGGATAGGGCAAAAAGGCGAAAGGCGAAGGGCGAAAGGGGAAAGGTGAAGGGTGAAGGGTGAAGGGTGAAAGGTGAAAGGTGAAAGGTGAAAGGTGAAAGGCGAAGGGCAAAAGGGGGACGGACGGCGTGAATGCCATAGCGCTTTGCCCTGAGGAACGAAGGGGAGAGCGCTGTGGCAATCTGCTTTCAAGGTGGCTCACCTTGTCGCCGGAGGCATGTTTTTTGCCTTTTTTAATTGTTAGTGGTGCCGCCGGATGAGCTTTCCGATGGTGAGGCCCTGGACCACGATGGAGAAGATCACCACCACGTAGGTCATGGTTACCAGGCCGTCGCGCACCGGGATGGTGGCGGGCAGGGAGAGGGCAAGGGCCACGGAGATGCCGCCCCTGAGGCCTCCCCAGGTGAGGATGGAGAGGGCGCCCTTGGCAAAGGGGCGGAAGGGCTTGAGCAGGGCCAGGGCCCCTGTGAGGGAGACGAACCGGGCCACAAGGACGATGCCGAAGGCCAGCACACCCAGGGCCAGGAATCGCTTGCTTACGGTGAGGATGAGGATCTCAAAGCCGATGAGCAGGAAGAGGACGGCGTTGAGGGTCTCGTCCAGGAGCTCCCAGAAGGTATCGAGGTGCTCCCGGGTTTTGTCGCTCATGGCAAAGGCCCGCCCCCGGTTGCCGATGAGGAGGCCGGCCACGACGATGGCGATGGGGCCGGAGAGGTGAAGGGCAAGGGCCAGGGCGTAGCTGCCGGTGACCAGGGCCAGGGTGATGAGGACCTCCACCTGGTAGTTGTCCACCTTGGCGAGCATCAGGTAAGCTATCCAGCCTGTGACCAGGCCCAGGACGAGGCCGCCGGCTACCTCGGTGGCGAACAGGGCCGCCACGTGGCCGAAGGAGAGTTGCTGCCTGGCCCGTGGCGATCTCCAGGATGGTGAGGAAGACCACCACCCCGATGCCGTCGTTGAAGAGGGACTCCCCGGTGATCTTGACCTCCAGGCTTTTGGGCGCTCCCGCTGATTTGAGGATTCCCAGCACGGCCACCGGGTCCGTGGGAGAGATGAGGGCCCCGAAGAGGAGGCAGTGGATGAAGGCCAGCTCCAGGCCCATGAGGCTTGCGGCCCCGTAGACCAGCACAGCGGTGACAAAGGTGGAGGTCACCACCCCCACTGTTGCAAAAAGGGCGATTTCAATCTTGTTTGCCAGCAGGTCGTCCATCTCCACATGCAGGGCCCCTGCAAACAGGAGAAAGGAGAGCATCCCCACCATGAGGGTGGTATTGAAGTCAATGCCGGAGATGAGCTTTGCCACCCCCGGGTCCAGCCCGAAGGGTGCCACCAGGATGAGCCCAAGGGACATGAGCATGGCGATCATCATGATGCCGATGGTGGCGGGGAGCTTGATAAAACGGTCGTTGATGAAGCTGAAAAGAGCGGCCAGGGAGATGAGGATGGCAATGGCGTTGAACAGGTGCATGGGTAGGGTCCTGAGCGGGATGGTGATCATGGGAATCAGCTGACGGCCGTGCGTTCATTTTTGCCTCCGGCGGTTTTGCCGGAGGCATGGTGATGGCGCGGCGACAGTTTACGTTGTTTTATGCGGGTATTTCGTCTTTGAGGGCAATGCCCCACTCCGTTGCAAGGAGGTCGGGTCGGTGGCCGGCAAGGCTTCGCTCGCCTGCCCACTGCATGAGCTCGCTGTCCCGGGCGGCGCCGGTGCACAGGAGGCCCTGGGCGGGGCGGATGCCGGCACGGCCCAGGTCGAGGCGGTCCGAGTCCCAGCAGACCCGCACGGCGAGGTCGCCGGTGATGAGGCCGTCGGTGTGGGCTTCGCAGGCGTGGGTGAGAAGGGCCAGCTGGTCTTCGTCCAGGGGGACGAGCCCCTCTTTGTGGAGGCGGCGGGCCAGCTCAGCGCCCCGGGCTCCGTGGCCGGGGTCAAAGCTTTCGGTTTTTCTGCAGGCATCGTGGAACACGGCAAAGTGTTCCACAACAGCGAGGTCAGCGTCGGTGAGGTCGGCCAGCAGGCGCCCGTTTTCAAGGACCCGGGCCCAGTGGGCAAGGCCGTGACGTCCTTCCAGGGGTTGGACGTACTGGGCAACGATGGCCTCGATGAGAGGTTTGGAGATCACGAGAGTCACCTGTATGCGGTTAAATTGACAGAAAGATCACTATAGGTGGGTTTGGGGGCGAAAGGCAAGGTGATTGGCGGTTTTTCCGCTTTTGGAGCAAAAAAAGGTTGCAAAAGGCCGGGGGTTGGTGCATGTTTCTGCTCGTAGAAACAAAAAGGGCGGCCGGACCGGTAAGGGCAGGACCGCGAAAGAGACGATACAGACCCAGGAGAGTAGATATGACCACCGACATCCGCAGCCTTGAAATGCCCAACGCCGAAGGTTACTTCGGAGATTACGGCGGAAGCTTTGTGCCCCCCGAACTCCAGGCCATCCTCGACGAGATCACCGTCGCATACAACGAGATCAAGGACGACCCCGCATTTGTGGCGGAGCTGACCACCCTCATGAAGGACTTTGTGGGCCGCCCCAGCGCTCTGTTCCACTGCAAAAACCTCTCCGACAAGATCGGGGGCGCTCAGATCTACCTGAAGCGTGAAGACCTCAACCACACCGGCGCCCACAAGATCAACCACTGCCTCGGCGAGGCCCTTCTGGCCAAGCGCATGGGCAAGAAAAAACTCATTGCCGAGACCGGTGCCGGGCAGCACGGCGTGGCCCTGGCCACGGCCGCTGTTCTCGTGGGCCTGGAGTGCGATATCTACATGGGGGTCATCGATATTGAGAAAGAGAAGCCCAACGTCACCCGCATGAAGATCCTCGGCGCCAACGTGATTCCCGTGACCCGCGGCACCCAGACCCTCAAGGACGCCGTGGACGCCGCCTTTGAAGCCTACCTCGCCGATCCGGTGACCCAGCTCTACGCCATCGGCTCCGTGGTGGGGCCCCACCCCTTTCCCATGATGGTCCGCGACTTCCAGAAGATCATCGGCATTGAGGCCAGGGCCCAGTTCCAGGAAAAATACGGCACACTGCCCAACCATATCGTGGCCTGTGTGGGGGGCGGTTCCAACGCCATGGGACTTTTCACCGCTTTTCTCGACGACAAGAGCGTCAAGATCCACGGGGTGGAGCCTTCGGGCAAAGGCCTTGAAGACGGTCAGCACGCAGCCACCCTCACCCTGGGCAAGCCCGGGACCCTGCACGGCTTCAAGTCCTATCTCCTCCAGGACGACGCCGGCGAGCCCCTGCCTGTCTACTCTGTTGCCAGCGGCCTTGATTACCCCGGCTTAATTCAGCACAGCCTCTTGAAAGACATCGAGCGTGTGGAGTACGTCACCGCCGGTGACGAAGAGACCATCGACGCCCTCTTTGAGCTCTCCCGCACCGAAGGGATCATCCCTGCCATCGAGAGCGCCCACGCCGTGGCCTACGCCATGACCCTGGCCAAGGACCTCCCCAAAGAGGAGTCCATCCTCATCAACCTCTCCGGCCGCGGGGACAAAGACATCGATTTTGTGGTGGAAAACTACGGAAAGAAATACGGTGTCTAAGCCTTGGGCTTATAGACCAAAAAAACAGTGACCGTGTGTTTCGATAAAACACGATCAACAGCGAATAATAAAAAAAGGCCGCCCTCTATGGGCGGCCTTTTTTGATTTTTGGGTAACGATTCCGTTGGCCTCCGGCGGGTCGCTTTTTGAAAAAAGCTCCGCAAAAACGTTCCGGTTGGATGCTCGTTATGTTGAAAATGATCGGAAAACCAAATGAACAATTTGCCCCCGGCAGGGCCGACGGAGGCAATTTTGAGTTGACTCGTTACCGTTTTTTTACCGAAAAAGCTCCATGGCCACCCAGGTGTTGTAGCCGATGTAGGCGGCCACCAGGGCAGCGCCTTCGAATCGATTGATGCGGCCGGACCCCTTGAACCCGTAGCCGATGACAAACATGGAGAGGGTCAGGGCGCCCATGGTGAGGGCGTCCCGGGTAAGGACCTCCGGGCCCACATCCAGGGGGTGGATGGCCCCTGCGATGCCCACCACGGCCAGGGTGTTGAAGAGGTTGGAGCCCAGGACATTGCCCAGGGCGATGTCGTGTTCTCCTTTGCGGGTGGCAATGACCGAGGAGGCCAGTTCGGGGAGGGAGGTGCCCACGGCCACGACGGTGAGGCCGATTATCAGGTCGTTGACCCCGAAGGCATGGGCCAGCTCCACGGCTCCCCAGACCAGGACCCGTGAGGCGATCACAAGGGCCACCAGGCCGGTGGCAAGCCGGACCAGGGCCTGGGAGAGGGTCTTGGTATCCGATGCCATGCCCTGCTCTGTTTCATCGGCCAGGGTATCCCCCCGTCGCCTGAGGCCCTGGTGGATGGTCCAGGCCATGAGCCCGCCGAAGATGCCCAGAAGGACCCAGGCGTCCGCGGCGCTGATGTGGCCGTCGGCGATCTGGAAGGCGGACAGGGCGGTGATGGCGGTGAGAAGGGGCAGCTCTTTTTTCAGGACCTGGGACTGGACGGTGATGGGGGCGATGAGGGCCGTGACGCCCAGGATCAGGGCGATGTTGGTGATGTTGGAGCCGTAGGCGTTGCCCAGGGCCAGGCCGGGGTTACCCTGGGTGGCGGCAAGGGCGGAGACCACCATCTCCGGCGCCGAGGTACCGAAGCCAAGGATCACCATGCCGATGAGAAGGGGAGGCATGCCTAAGTGCCGTGCGGTGGCGGCGGCTCCGTCCACAAAACGGTCTGCGCTCCAGACAAGGAGGGCCAGACCGGAAATGACAGCAAGTAAAGCGAGGGGTGTGAGGGGTATCAAAATGTGTAAGCCTTGTAAGGTCAGCTGGTTAAATGCGGTGACGCAGATGGCATGTGCCCGGATGACACGATGCCCTGGAGACTTTTATCAACCATGTGTACCGTAGCATAAACAGAGGTGCAAACAAATTCATCTGGAAAAGGAGGGTGTGGGATGACACACATCATGATTCTGGCAAGGGACGCCCTGGTTTATCAGCCGCTGGTGGCGGCCGCAGGGCTGTCCGACGTGGTTTTGCATGCCTGCGAGACGGTGGCCGAGGCCATGGAGATCGTGGGGGGCTGCGAGGTGATCCTGGGCCAGCCGGACATGGTGGCCCGGGTGCTTCCCGAAGCACGCAAGCTGGTGTGGGTGCAGTCGACCTTTGCCGGGGTGGATGCCCTGTGCGCCCCCGGGCTTCGCAGGAACTATCTCCTGACCGGGGTCAAGGGGATCTTCGGGCCCTTGATGAGCGAATACGTCTTCGGGTACATCCTGGCCCGGGAGCGCAAGGTGTTCGACGTACGGGCCCATCAGCTTCAGAAGGCCTGGCGTCCCCTTTCGTACCGGAGCCTTCGGGGGATGACCCTGGGGGTGTGCGGGCTGGGGTCCATCGGCGCTCATGTGGCGGAGACCGCCCGTCATTTCGGTATGCGGGTGGTGGGCTACCGTCGTAGCCCCAAATCGTTTTCCGGTGTTGACCCGCATCTCATCTCGGGGACGCATTCCACGGGTTCCTGGCCCGGTGCGATTATGTGGTGTCCGTTCTTCCCGCCACCCCGGCCACCCGTCATCTGTTTGACAGAAATGCTTTTTCCGCCATGAAGCCCTCTTCGGTGTTCATGAACGTGGGGCGCGGAAGCACGGTCTGCGAAGCGGACCTTTTCAATGCCCTTGCGGAACGGCAGATCGCAGGGGCTGTGCTGGATGTCTTCGAAGAGGAGCCCCTGAGCCCGGAGAGCCCCTTGTGGACGTCAGACCAGGTGATGGTGACCCCACACATTGCCGCGTGCAGTTTTCCCGAAGAGGTGGCCGGGATTTTTATCCGAAATGTTGAGGCCTGGCAAAATGGCTCGGCACTATCCTATCCCGTGGATTTTGAGCAGGGGTATTGATGGCCTTTATGGGCCGTCAACGGGTTCTCTCACCAGGTGGCCGTCTCCCTGGAAACCGAATCGTCGGTACCAGGCATCCAGGGCGTCGCTGCCCAAGGGGGGCGGGGTGTCCGTAGGACAGGGGATGGGGCTGAGGCTGAGGGCCACGCTGAAGCGGTTTGCCTGGCTGCAGAGCTCATCCAGCATGGTGGTGCCGTGGCCGCTGCCGGGGATGAAGGCCCCCACATGGTAGAGGTGCACCACTTCACGGTCCTGCTGGGTCATCACGGCCAGGGCCACGATGCCGATGGGGGTGCCGCAGAGGGCTTCAAAGACAAAAGGGAAGATCTCCGTGAGGCCGGGGCCGTACCCCACGCTGAGGGCGACCCGACCGGGAAAGCGGGTGTAGAATGAGAGGACAAAGGCATGGGCGGGGCTTGCCATGGGCGGATCTCCATATGTGATGCTGCACGTCGGGGTTTGATGGCTTGCAGCAGACACACAGAGGAGAAATAAGAGTATGGAGTCCGCATGGTGGATTTTTTATATCACGTGTGGTTATAGCATGCTGGTGACTGGTGGCAACCCCTAACCCGGATATTTCATGAGAAAACGACCGCCCCAAATATGTAACATGTAATTTATCGTTTTCTGGTCGACTTTCTTACCCTTCGGGCGACCCGGGTGCACCCATCATCTGAGTTATCAGAGCCTTGAATATTGGGTGCACTCGACTCGTGAAACAGACCCGCCGGAGGCAACCTGGGGCCCCCCCTGGGCCACGCAGGCTTGTTTTTCAACCTACATGGCTTTGTCTGCTTCGGTCATGCCGAGGCCGATGTCGTCTGCCACCTTTCGCATGCCCAGGATGGTCTCGGTGATGAGCTCGGAGATCTCCATGCCGAGCATCTCGGCCCCTTTTTCGATGATGCTCCGGTCCACGCCCGCGGCAAAGCTTTTGTCCTTCCATTTTTTCTTCACGGATTTCGCCTTCATGTCCATGACGCTTCGGGAGGGGCGTACCAGGGCAGTGGAGGCCACCAGGCCGGTGAGCTCGTCAATGGCGTAGAGGGTCTGCTCCAGTTTGGTTTCAGGCTTCACGTCGGTGACGATGCCCCATCCGTGGCTGATTACGGCCCGGACCCAGGCCTGGGGCCATCCGGCGCCCGAAAGGATCTCTTCCGCCTTCTTGCAGTGTTCATCCGGATACATTTCGTAGTCGATGTCGTGGACAAGGCCGATGATCCCCCACTCGTCGGGGTCTTCTCCGAATTTTTCGGCAAAATGGCGCATGACGCCCTCCACGGAGAGGGCGTGGCGGGTGAGGCTCTCGGAGGTGTTGTAGGTTTTGAAAAGTTCCAGTGCGTCGCTACGGGTGGGAAGGCTCATGACGGCTCCTTGCGCTTGGGTGACGGGTCAGGGGAAGGGCACGGACAGTCTCCATCACATTGGGGGCGGCCCTATTCCCAAAAAAATAAAGATAACCCTTTTGTTTCCAAAGGCAAGGGGGGCCTTACAATTGCTCGTGCTGGTGGCGTCTCAGGGTGGTCTCCAGCACTTTGTTTTCATACTCCAGAAACTCTTCCAGGTCTTTCATGCCGTAGTTCAGCAGCTTTTTGATCCCGAACAGGGCCTGGGGGCTGCGATGGGCGAAGGCGTGGGCGGTTTCCAGGGCGCTGGTGCGAAGGTCCTTCTCTTTGACGACGCGGTTGACCAGGCCCAGACCCAGGGCCTCTTCCATGTTGATGTCCCGGCCCGAGTAGAGGATCTCCGCACACTTGGCGGGCCCCAGGAGGTGGGAGAGAAAAAAGACTCCCCCGCCCTTGGGGGGCAGGCCCAGCTCCATGCCGGGGTTCTGAAAGAGGGTCTCTTCGGTGGCGATGCGATAGTCACAGGCCAAAGAGAGGTTCATGAAGAGAAAGGCGGTGTCCCCGCCCCCGGCATGCACCACAAAGGGGTTGAGTTTGTAAAGCTTCATGATGAACTGGTTGAGGCCGTTGTAGAGGCGCTTGAGCAGGGTCTGGTCGGCGATGGAGGTGGTGCCGAGGTACTGGCGATAGAACTCCAGGAACCTCTCTTTGTCCAGGCGCTGGGGGGAGGCCAGGATCAGGAAGACGCGGATGGTGGGGTCCCTGGAGACGGACTCCAGATAGTCCAGAATCCGGTTTTTAGCCGTGAGGTCCGTGAGGTGGTGGAGCAGGTGCTTATGAAAGGTGAGGACCTCCACTTCTTCGATCCGTTCGCAGGTAAAAAGGTCGGTGTTGTGTTGCAGGGGAGGGTGGATCATGGCGTACCTCCGTGTGGGGTGGCCGCTTGGAAAGGGAAGCGGCGGGTCAATGGGGCTTAGGGCAGGAACAGATCAAAATCCGTGCCTGGTGGGCCCGGGGAGGTGAAAGGGCTTGTCCCGGGGAATCGCCACACCGCTGAAAACCATGGAAAACCAACGCTTCACCGCGGCGATGCCATGGGAACCCACCGGTCTCCGGCAAAGGAGACGGCCCTTGGGCGTCGGTGCATGGGTGGGAAACGGGTGAAACATGCTGACACCCTGCAAAGTCGCCTGACAGCCATGGGCCATAAAACCCCTTTTACGCCCCTGATCCATCTCTATCAGATCCCTTTGGCTTGGGCAAATGTATAAGTGCTTGAAAAATAAGGGCCCAGAGCGTATTTTTAAAAGACCCCTCCTTCCTTAGAGTGTTTCTCAACGCATGGCCTTTTTTCCATAAGGATACCCTTCCATGGTTGTCAAACCCACCCTTTTGGTGAGCAAGTGCCTGGGCTTTGAAGCGTGTCGTTACAATGGGCAGGCGCTCTCGGACTCCTTTGTGACGCAGTTGAAATCCCATGTGACGTTTACCCCTGTCTGCCCCGAGGTGGAGATTGGTCTCGGGGTGCCGCGTTCTCCCATCCGCCTTGCCAGGATTGAGAAGAAACTGCACCTTTACCAGCCCGCAACGGAGACGGTCCTTACCGATACCATGGCGGCCTTTTCCCAAACCTGCCTCGACGCACTTCCCGAAGTGGATGGGTTTCTCCTGAAAAACCGGTCCCCCTCCTGCGGCCCGTCAGACGTCAAGGTGTACGAGGGGCTGGCAAAATCTGCCAAGGCAAAGCGGGGCAGCGGGTTTTTTGCCACCGCCGTCTTTGATCGTTTCCCCGGCCTTCCCGTGGAGGACGAGGGGCGGCTGAAGAACTTTGAGCTTCGGGAGCAGTTCCTGATCCGGATTTTTTCCCTGGCCAGATTTCGGAAGGCCCGACAGAGTGGACGGATGCGGGACCTGGTGGCCTTTCACAGCACCCACAAGCTCTTGCTCATGGCCTGGAACCAGACCCGGTTCCGTGCCTGCGGCAAGATCACGGCCAACCATGAGAAGCGCCCCGTGGCCGAGGTGTTCGCCCTGTACGAGGAGGAGCTTAAAAAAGCCCTGGCTGCACGGCCACGGGCACCTTCCATGATCAACACCCTGTTGCACGCCTTTGGCTGGGTCTCCGATGGCCTTTCCAGGGAAGAGAAGGCCTATTTCCTCCAGAGCCTTGAAGAGTACCGGGATGAGCGAATTCCCCTTGCCGCCCTGCTTCGCCTGATCAAGGGGTATGCCGTTCGCTTTGAGCAGGCGTACCTCCTGAGCCAGGTGATCATGGAGCCATTTCCCAACGCCCTGGTGAAGATGTCGGATTCCGGCAAGGGGCGTTGAGATCGGAACGCGGTATCGGGCCGTCGGGCTTTCCCCGGATGTTTCCGTGAACGGCTCAAGGGAACAAACCTTCGGGGGATGCCGTCCCATGGGGTATTTTCCCGTTGTGAAACAAGGGGATGATTTTTTTTGTCCGGGCGACAGGGCCACGGTTGGGCTCTCTGGGCGGCACGATCCCCGGCCAGGGGCTTTTATGGTTGACGATGCCGGGTGGTGTCTGGTTTTTAATTGGGTTTGGCGGGGGATGTGTTTGTGTGTAGACACTTTGGTTGGTGGGGTGTGTCAAAAAGATGGGTGTGATTCGATTCAAGTCGAGCATCGGTGTACAGCTGACGGTCACTCTTTCGATGGTTCTTTTGCTTTTTGCGGTTCTTTTTGCCATGTTCACGACCCGCCATGTCCAGCAGTTCGGGGACACCTTTGCCGATCGGGCCGTGAATACCCTGCACCACCGGGTGGAGTTGAACCTCACGGAGCGGGTCCGGCAGCGGGCCCTCCATTACAACCATTTCTTTGAAAAGGTCGCCCAGAATTCGGCCCTGCTTGCCGAAAAATCCCGGGACCTCGTTTTTGCAGACGGCCCCGGCGGGTCCTTCCCCTGCGGAACCCTTCCCCCGTTATCACCCATTTCCACCGGGACCCTTGCGGGCCCTTCGGATGCACCTTCCCTTCTGCTTCGCCTTCCGGGTGGAGATGCCGGAGGGGCCTTCCCGCCAAGCGATCGCCACGCCTGCCTTCTCCCCTATCTCGAGATCTTCGGGCACACCTCCATGCCCACCGCCGCAGCCTACGTCATCTACACCAGCGGATTTTCCCAATACTACCCGAATACCGTGTCCCGGGAGGCCTTTGTCGGGCTCACCATGGAGGGCATTGTGAAACAGCGGTGGTTTTCGGCGGCCACCCCGGAGGAGAACCCGTCTCTGGCGACGGTCTGGACCCCCGTGTACAGGGATGACGCCATGGGCGGGGTGGTGGCCACGGCATCCACCCCTGTGGTCACAGAGGCTGGGGAGTTCAAGGGCATCGCCGGCATCGACCTGCCCGTGTCCGATATTTTTGACCCGCTGGTGCATGAAGAGGCCAGCTCCAAGGACGTGGAGGGGATGTTCTGGTTCCTTGTGGACGAAGGGGGGACCCCGCTGCTGTTTCCGAAGCGGGCCCTGGCAATGTTCGGGGTGCCGGATCCATCCGACGGAAACGGCATGGGGAGCCTTTTGACCTCGTCGTTCAGCGAGGTCAGGCGCTATGCCCACGGGGTGATGAGCCTGGACAAAGGGGTGGGGCACCTCCGGCTTGGCGGGCGGGTCTGGATTGTCTCCCACCATGTGCTGCCGGGCATTGGGTGGGTGCTGGGAAGTGCCGTACCCGAGGATGCCCTTTTTGCCGGTCTGGAAACGGCCCGGGCCGACTACGGCCGGGCCACACGGCGCATGGGCTGGGAGATCGTGATGGGTGCCGTTATCTTTACCTCCCTGGCCCTGGGGCTCTTCTATTTTGTGCTGAGGGAACGCCTGGTCCGCCCGCTTCGAATGCTGGAGCGGCAGGCTCAGCGGGTGAGCCGGGGAAACCTCGACGGAAAGACCGTCCTCCTGTCGGGCAAAGATGAGATGGCTCGCCTGGCGTTTTCCTTTAACAGCATGGTCGATTCGCTCAAAGAGGGACGGGCTTTTCAGGAACAAACCACAGAGCATCTGGAGGCCATGGTGCGGTCCCGGACCCGGGAGGCGGAGGGGAAGGCCCGTGAGCTTCACACCGCGGTGACGGAGCTGACCACCATTTTTTCAAACAGCATGGTGGGGATTATGCTGCTCAAGGGGGGGCGAACCCTCTGGAAAGCCAACGACAGGATGGCTGAGATCCTCGGGTACGGTACCCCCGGGGAGATGGAGGGGCTCTCCATGAGGGAACTCCATCTCAGCGAAGATGCCTTCAGAAGGTACGGGGCCCATCACTACGACGCCTTGGTCCACGGGGGCAGGACGCAGATCGACTATCGGCTGAAGCGCCGTGACGGCTCTGCGGTGTGGTGCAGCCTTTCGGGAAAGGCCGTGGATACCCATGTGCCCCCGGACCTCAACAAAGGGGTGCTCTGGGTGGTGGACGACATCACCGAGCGAAAAGCCTCGGAGCAGGCAATTCGCGAGAGCGAGGAGCGGTTCCGGGAGATGGCCGAGCTGCTGCCCTGCATTGTCTGCGAAGTGGACCTGGCCCTTCGTGTCACCTACGTCAACAGCCTGGCGCTCAAGGCCTTTCAGATTCAGCCGGAAGATTTCGAGACCCCGGGCATCGCCCTCGATCCCTTTCACCCGGACGACCGGCCGCGGGTGATGGGGCGGGTGGAGATCACCCTGGCCGGGGGGGATGTGGAGCCCGCCGAGTACCGCATGATCAGCCGGGCTGGTGAGGAGAGGCGGGTGTTGCTGCACTCGGCCCCCATCGTCAAAAACAGCGCTGTGGTGGGTATCCGGGCGAGCCTTGCCGATGTGACGGAGTACCGTTCCATGCAGGAGGCCCTGCTCAAGCAGGGCAAACTGGATCTCATCGGTTCGTTTATCGGGGGCATCGCCCATGACTTCAACAACCTGCTTGCCGTTATGGTGGGGCGTGTGGAGCTGGCATCTCTCTGCCTTGACGAGGAGTCGCCGGCCATGAAGCACCTGGCGACCATGGATGAGGCCGTGCAGCGGGCCCGGGACCTGGTGGAACAGATGATCACCCTGTCGGCCCGGGGGGAGAGGGTGGATGCCACGGTTTCGATTCAGGAGGTGCTTCGCCGATGCGTGAAACAGGCCGGGGGACAGGGGGCCGGTGTGCACCTTGACCTGGCACCCGAAACGCCTCTGGTGGCCGTGGACGGGGCCCAGATGGGACAGGCCATCGATGCCGTATTGGAAAATGCCCTGGAGGCCTGCGGCGGGAAAGGGACGGTGTGGGTGAGCTGCGCCTGTTCCGACAAGGGGCCGCGGAGGCTGCCTGCTCCCGGCGGGACCTCTTGTGTGGACGTGACGATACGTGACTCGGGGTGCGGCATCGCCGAGGAGCATCTGCCCCATATCTTTGATCCGTATTACACCACCAAGGAGCGAAGCTCCCGCAAAGGGATGGGGTTCGGTCTTGCCGTGACCCACGCGGTGGTAACACGCCACCGGGGAACCCTTACCGTGGATTCCCGTCTTGGTGAGGGGACAACGGTCTCTATCTGTCTCCCCGTTGAAGGCGCCGCCCCCGCGTGAGGATCAGAGACCGGATATGCGGTCCATGAAAGCGGCCATGGCAAAGTCTTTTTCCGTGAGCCCCTCGGTGTCGAAGGTGGTCAGGGTGACGTCCACCCGGCCGTATACATTGCTCCACTCCGGGTGGTGATCTTCTTTTTCGGCCTTGATGGCCACACGGGTCATGAATCCGAAGGCCGCGTTGAAGTTTTTGAAGCCAAACCGCTTTTTCAAGGTATTTCCTTCCAGGTGCCAGGGCACCTGACATGCGTCGTTCAACTCCTCAAGACGCATGCTGATCTCCTCTTGGGACAAACCATTGGATTTCATGAAACCTCCAGTGTCTGCGGGCGGTCTGACGCCCTGTCTAACGCATGTCCATGCCGAGACGGCTATACCCTTCTGTCCGAATCTTCCACGGGTCGAATATACCCACACAACAGGCTGTAATAAAGCATCATTGCCCTTGAGCGGTCGTTTGTTCATGAAGTACCCGGGGTAGGCGAAAGCCGTCCAGTGATTCGCCGGATTGTCAGTGCTTCCATGAGTAATCAAATGGTGCAGTGGAATCAAGGGGAAATACACCTTTTTTCTCTTTTTCGGCCCGGCCGACCGGGATGCGATGTACCGGTCGGCCGGAGGCGTGGCATCGGGGCTGAGCGACCGATGCTGTCTTTTGGGGCGATGGCTGCACGAAGGTTCAGAAGGTGTAGAGAAGCTTCATGTTCCAGTCGTGGAAACTCACCAGGGAGAGATCGTCTATGCCGGCAGTGCCTGCCAGCTCCACTTCGAGGTAGAGGGTGTCGTTGAGGGGCCAGTCAATGCCCATGTTGCCCCGTGCGCAGGCATCGGAGCGGGAGAGCTTTCCGTGGTTGGCGGTGCCGTCATCGCTGACATGGATGTCCAGGTAGCCCAGGCCCGCAGAAAGATAAGCCCGTGCGCGGTCTGAGGAGACGGGGTACCAGCGGAGCATGACGGCGACCTGCCGGACGTCCACATCGTCGTCGGTAAGGGGGTTGGAGATGTCGAAATCGTCGAGGAACAGGGTCTCCAGAAGCAGGGCCCAGTCGGTGTGTATGTGGTGACCGGCCACAAAGCTGGCCCCCGAGGACTTGTCGAATTCAAAGTTCTTGCCCGCAAAGTGGGCGCCGACCCCCATGAAGGTGCCGCAGTTTGCGGCAAAGGCGGGCTGGGTGAGCAGGGCAAGCAGGCCGACAATCAGTAGAACGCGTCGTGTCATGGTGTCTCTCCTTTTTTAGCGTGGCAGCGATGAATGTGGTGATGGACATTTACTGACACGAGGAAAAGTTCACAAAGCGTGCCGAACGTCTCGCCCTTTGTTTTTTTGCGGGAACTGTGCGGAGGTGCTTTTAGATCTGAGCGGTGGGTTTTGTTTCGATTTCAGGAGGATGGGAGGTGGTGCGATGGCACGGTGAATTCTCAGGCACCCGCCACGGGGCGGGCGGGAGGAGCACAGCAGGGGGAACCCTTTGTTGTCAGGGGTGTCCGTGGGCTTGCCAAGGTGTCGTGCCCGGGTTGGCACGGCATGGTTTCAAGGGGATGGGGCGGGAAAAAGGGCGGTGAAGCGGTGACGCCGGTGGGCAAAAATACGTTCAAGGGTCCTGCGGACCACCAGGGCGTGCACCAGCTCGCCCAAAGGGCCGAAGGGAAGGCGGTAGCGCACGGTGTCCGTCATGAGGACACCCCCCGGCACCTCCCGGAGTTCATGGTGATGGTACCAGAACCGGTAGGGGCCGAGGCGCTGTTCGTCCACAAAACGAAACGGGGCCTTGATGTGCTTGATCTCCGTCACCCACCGCCTGCGCCCGAGAACGGGCAGGCCGATGCGGTACTCGATGATCAGCCCGTCTTCCATGGCCTCCGGAACGTCGGAGACGATCTCGAACCGGAGCCAGGGCGGGGTGATGGTATCGAGGTTGGCCGGGGCCTGGACAAAGGCCCACGCCTTGTCAATGGTGGTGGGAAGGAGCTGGCTTTGCCTGAGGGTGTGCATGGCCGCCCTGCCTTGTCTGACAGATGAGTCGGCCCGGTTTCGGCCGCAGTTGAAGCTATTGCTCTTCGATGCGCCAGCCGGGGCCGCAGATGATTTTCTTGCCTTTTTCGTCGATGAAGGAGAAACCGCCGCCGCCCCCGCCTTCGGAGGGGAAGGGAAAGACTTTAAAGCGACCCTCCCAGGTTTTCTTCGAGCCGTCGTAGAGGGTATGGGTGATGACCCTGTCCAGCCCCACGGCGTCGGCTCTTAAGTCCTTGACGCTTTTTTTGATGTCCTCACTGGGGATAAAGAAGGTCCAGGCGATCCATCCGGCGATGATGAGCACCACTGCGGCTCCGAATCCGAATTTCCATTTGCTCATGGTGTAGCAGTCCTTTTTTTGATGGGTGTGTCGGGTGGGATCAGTTAAACGCCCCCGGCTTGATTGCGGGGCCTCTGCATGACCGAAATTTTTCCCAGTATACGGGCGATTTGGCCGGATCGCAAGCCTGGGCGGCGGATTGGGTACCAGGTCAGAGAAAAAGGGGCTTGATCCGTCAAGAGGCGTTTGGGTATAGTCATCAGATTCAGAACATGGTGGTTGTCAGAACGGCCCGGAGACGTTTCGGGACCTGGCACCTGCCCCCATCATTACCAACCGCCTGTTCCGTCAGGCTGTGTAGCAAGGGAGCACCATATGGAGATCAAGCGCTATGAAACCAAGGCCCGCATGAGCCGCGCCGTGGTTTACAACAACACCGTATACCTCTGCGGCCAGGTGGCCAAGGACGCCTCAAAGGGCATTACCGAGCAGACCGCCACCACCCTCGAAAAGATCGAGGAGCTCCTTGAGAGCGTGGGGTCCGACAAGGACAAGATTCTGTCCGCCACCATCTACATCAAGGACATGGCATACTTTGCGGACATGAACGCTGTCTGGGATGCCTGGGTCACCCCGGGTATGGCACCTGCCCGCGCCTGTGTTCAGGCCGCCATGGCACGTGAAGAGCTCCTCGTGGAGATCTCCATCGTCGCCGCCGTGTAGATGTCCCGGATAAAAAACCGGCCGCAGGGTGCACGATGCCTGGGGCCGTGTTTTTCCGATGGTTTTCTCCACTTCCTCTGGGCTGCCTGCCTCCCCTTGTCGATCCTTCGAATCAATGCGAAATGCCTCATGCCTGCCCCAGTTTTTTCCGGGTGCATTGTCTTTGTCAGTATAAAATAATGAAAAAAAGGCTGTCTCGGGTTCAGAAACGGTGGCGAAAAGCCGATGACTTGAACGGTTTGGTATGTTTTAAGGCCCGTCGCCGTCCTTGCCCCAAGGACGGGGTTCATGCGGCTTTTTGGTGGGAAATACCGGTACGGGCTTTCCGGGCCGGGTCTGGGGGGGCAATGCATCTTTTACGGAATGGGAGGGCCGGGCATGGTCCGTCGTTGCTGCTGGGGGCGCTGTGCGTCCTTCTGTCGCCGATCTGCGCCTGCGCTCTGGAGCCGGTGTCCCTTCAGCTGAAGTGGACCCATCACTTTCAATTTGCCGGGTACTATGCTGCCCTGGAAAAGGGCTTTTACGAGGACGAGGGCCTGGGGGTGACGCTCCTGGAGGGCGGCTCTCGAAAGCAGGGGCCGGTGAGGGCCGTGACCCAGGGAAAGGCCACCTACGGCGTGGCCGGTTCGGAGCTGCTCATGTGGCGTCTCAACGGGATGCCTGTTGTGGCCCTTGCTCCTGTGTTCCAGCACTCTGCCACGGTGATTCTCGTGCGGCGGGATTCGGGCATTTCATCGCCCCAGGATTTTGCAGGGCGTCGCCTCGAAATGGGCGAAAAAGCCAACGACGCCGAAGTCTGGGCCATGATCCGGGCCGAAGGGCTGAATCCGGGCCAGTTTACACGGGTTCAGAATGATTTTTCAATTGAGGATCTCATCGCAAAACGGGTGGACGGGCTCTCCACCTATGACACCACCGATCCCTTTGTGATGCGTCAAAAAAAGATTCCCTACCGCGTGATCCGCCCCCTTCAATACGGCATCGATTTTTACGGCGATACCCTGTTTACAACCGAAGCGGAAGTGCGCAAACACCCCGATCGGGCGCGCCGTATGGTGCGGGCGTCCATGAAGGGGTGGCGCTACGCCTTTGAGCATCCCGATGAGATCATTGACCTCATCCTTGGGACCTACGTCAAAGGGGCGGACAGTCCCTCCCGCGAGCACCTCGTCTATGAATTCGAGGAGATGAAGCAGCTTGTTCTTCCGCGCCTGGTGGAGCTTGGGCACATGAACGAAGGGCGCTGGAATCACATGGCCGAGACCCTGGTGCAGATCGGCTTGGCAGATCCGGGGTACGATTTGTCCGGGTTTTTCTACAAGGCTGCCGCCCCGATTCCCTTTGACTGGGACCATTGGGCGGTGAGGGGAGGCGGGGCGGCGCTGATTCTGGCCGTCTCCGTGGGGGTCTGCCTCTGTTTTTACAATCGGAGAATGCGGGCGGAGATCTGCCGACGCATCCAAAGCGAGGAGGAGCGCGAGCAGCTTATTACAGAGCTGACCCAGGCCCTGGAAGAGGTGCGGGAACTCAACGGCCTGCTCCCCATCTGTTCCAGCTGCTTTAAGGTAAGAAACGACAAGGGGTACTGGGAGAAGCTGGAGAGCTACATCGAAAGCCACACCAAGGCCCGCTTCAGCCACGGCATCTGCACCGAGTGCATGAAGCAGCGTTACCCCTACCTGTTTGATGAAGAGGAGGAGGCCGACGGGGACGCCGACGCCCTGTACAACGAAGAATCCGGCACCCTGCCCCCGTCGTCGTAACGGTTCTGGCTATTCGTTTTCCATGGCCTGCCGGGTCGGTATGTCAATGACAAAGCTGGCCCCCCCGAGGTCCCCCTGGCCGATGCGGATGGTGCCGTTGTGATCCATGACGATGCGCTGGCTCAGGCTGAGGCCGATGCCGGTGCCGTCGCTTTTGGTGGTGTAAAACGGGTCGAACACGCAGTCACGGATTCGCTGGGGCACGCCGGGGCCCGAGTCCGAAACGGCGATGAGCACCCGCTCCGACTCCATGGCTGTCTTCACCTGGATGACCCGGGGGCCGGGCAGCTCTTCCATGGCTTCGGCGGCGTTGTGGATCAGGTTCATCATCACCCGAAGCAGCAGGTTGCTGTCTGCGTAGCAGGGGAGGGGCTCTTTGCTGAGGCTGGTCTCCACGCGGATGTCGCTCTTTCGAAGGGAGGCCTCGGTGAGCCCCAGGGCATGGGTGACGGGTTCGTTTGCATCCATCACCCTGAACAGGGGCATGCCCGGCTTGAGAAAGTCCATGGCCCGCCTGATGACCGTTTCAATGTCCAGGGATGCCTCCTTGAGCTGGCGGATGCATTTTTGGGTCTTTTCTTCCTGGCCGGGGTCCCCGGCGACTTTTTCCAGGACACCCAGGTAGAGGTTGATGCCGGACAAGGGGTTGCGGATCTCATGGGCGATGCCTGCAGTCACCCGTCCCAGGGAGGCCATCTTGTCCTTGATGCCCACCATGTGCTCCAGCTCCTTGGCCCGGGTGACGTCGATCATGTTGAGCAGGACAGACTCCTGTTCCTGGTAGACGATGCGAGCCGCCCTGCAGTGGACCCACCTTGCTTTGGGACCTTTGTCGCCCTCGGTGGACGGCAGGAAACAGAAATCGGACTCGTTGCAGGCGACCTCGCCGTTTTGAACCACCTCGATAAACCGTTTGATGCTCTCCCTGTCGTCATCGTGGGGGGCAATATGGCTGAAGACGTCTCCGTTGTCCTGCATGGGGCCGAAGAGCCTCTCCTGTTCCGGGTTTTGATAGACCACGCGGTTGCCCTGGATGATGGAGATGCCCACCGGAGAGTTGACGACCAGGTCAAGGAACTGCTTTCTGCTTGCCTTCAGGGCCTTTTCCGCCCGCTTGAATTCCGTGATGTCGGTGACAAAGCCGTCCACCGAAAGGAATTCGTCCTGGGGGCCGTAAAGCCCCACCCCCTGCTCCCAGACCCACTTTTTTTCCCCCGATGCCGTGGTGATGCGGTAGACCAGCCGATACGGTTTTTTTCCCGCCAGGGCCTCCATGATGGTCTCCCGGTTGGGACCGATGTCGTCGGGGTGGACCACTTTTTGGGCGTAACAGAGCTCCATGCCCGGTGCGCACAGGCTCTTGTAGCCGGTGAGCTCCTGGCATCCCTCGCTGGTGTAGTCCATGGGCCAGTTCTCTTTGTCCACGCGGTGGCTGAAGGCCATGCCCGGGAGGTTGCTTACCAGGGTGGCCAGCCTGTGCCTGTTGGCCCGCAGCTCTTTTTCCGCGGATTGCCGTTGGGCCAGCTCAAGGGTGAGCTCCCGATTTTTTGCACTGAGCCGTTTGCGCAGGGTGAGGTTCCAGGCCATGGCAAGCCCGCATGCGGCAACGGCAAGGAGAAGGGCCGGGGACAACGGGGAAGGTGGCTGGGAAATGGGTGTTTCGGCAAAGGCCGCCCCAGGCAGGAGCGTGGCCGCCAAACCGGTTCCCGCAACTGTGCAGATCATGGCACACAGCCTGTTGGTGACAGTGATAAGTGAGCGCATAATATCCTGATATCCCATGATGATGGTGTAAGTATGGCGATATGATGGCACACTTTGTAGGCAAATAGAATATCAATAATAATTTATTTTATAAAATTTAGTATTCCATGATGAGGACCTCTCCGGCATGACCGCCACCCGGAACATGGCAGGGCCGTGATTTTTTTCTTTGACTCTCCCCCAGGGGCGGGCTTCAGGGTGGCGGCTATGTGAACGCGGAACAACAGAACAGAGAAGGCGGAGTATGTACAATATCGGCACATTTTCACGGATCACGGGCCTGACCATCAAAGCCCTCAGGCTCTACCATGAGCGGGGCATTCTGGTGCCCCGTTTCGTGGACGAGAAGAGCGGCTACCGGTACTACAACCGGGACGACGCGGCCAGGGCCCGCGTGGTGGTGGCCCTCAAGGCCATGGACTGCTCCTTGTCGGAGATCCGGCACGTCATGGCTCACTGCGCCGATGAGTCCGACCTGGTGGGATTCCTCCAGAACAAAAGGGAGGCCCTCCAGGCCGAGATCGCAAGGCTCCACGACATCTCTTCTGTCATTGACCGCATCATCAACCGAGAAAGAGAGGTCATTAAGATGCAAGGAAAAACGTTTGAGGTGGAAGTAAAATGCGTGGAACCCCGGCTGGTGGTTGCCCACCGCTGGACCGGTGCGTGGCAGGAGATCGGCGAGGTGGTGCTCAAACTGCGCGGCGCAGCGGAACAGGCGATTTCAGGCCCTGTGGTAAACCTCTGCTACAACGATGAGTACAAAGAATTCGACGCCGACATTGAGGTGTGCATGCCCTTGTCTCAGCCCGTGGAAAGCCCCTGGACCTGCCGCACCCTCGAAGGGGGCGAGTTTGCCACCCTGCTGCACCGGGGTCCCTTTGAAACCCTGGGAGAGAGCTACCTCCGGGTCTTTGACTGGATCGACGCCTCGGGCCGCAAAGCCGGCCTGCCCACCCGCCAGGTGGTCCATAAAGGCCCTGGCCCCCTCCTTGAAGGGGACCCCGAGATGGACCGAACGGAGGTCCAGGTTCCTCGACCGCAGCGACTCTTCAGCTCAAAAAAGCCTCCGGCGGCAAGGTGGGGGCACCTTGAAACCCTATGGCGAATGCATGGAGGGAGACATCATGCATTCGCTTTCGGGGCATTCGCGTGGTGTGTGACATTTGCAGGAGAGGCCCATTTTATTCTTCTGGAAATACGATGAAGGGCCTTTAAAGGCCAGGGCTAATGCATTTAGATTTTGCTCCCGGCGGTCCTGCCGGGGATCAGCTTTTGAAAAGTTAGACAAATAGGCCATAATGAAGCCTTTTCCAGGCTTCGTCGAAACAATCTTATGATTTTCACATTGGGAACGTTTTTTGCGGAGCTTTTTTTCAAAAAAGCGACCCGCCGGAGGCAACTGAGTTGTCACATGCGTTTGCCCTGTTTTAAAAGCGGATTGCCCTTGTGCTTCCCCCACGATTGCGATGCCTGGAAGAATCGACTGGGATGGTTATGAAACAGATTGATTTTTTTTGCCTGATAAGCTAGCGTGCTAACAAAAAGCGGATTGGCCATTCTGCCGTCTCATTTTACCCAAGGAAGATACCATGAAAGGGATAGATCCCAACGAAAGCCTCGGTTTCCAATGCAACCTCACGGTGAAAGCCTTTGTGAACTCCCTTGAAGAGAGGCTTAAAGGGACCGGGGTGTCGCCGTCTCAGCACCGGGCCCTGGCTCACCTCATTGCCCTGGGGCCTTTGCCCCTCACCGACCTGGTGAAGCGGCTGGGCATTGCCACGCCCACCGGCGTGCGCCTGGTGGATCGCATGGAGCGGGACGGCTGGGTAACACGGGAGCCGGACCCCGAGGACAGCAGGCGTAAAATGCTTGTCCCCACGGAAAAGGCCCATGAGGTCTGGGCAACCATCTCGGTGGTTTCAAAGGAGATGCTGGACCAGGCCTATCAAGGCGTGCCCCCCGAAGAGATCGAGAGGGTCATCGCGG
The DNA here is from genome assembly GCF_056829965.1 of Desulfoluna sp. CYM3A. Taxonomy (NCBI): domain Bacteria; kingdom Pseudomonadati; phylum Thermodesulfobacteriota; class Desulfobacteria; order Desulfobacterales; family Desulfolunaceae; genus Desulfoluna; species Desulfoluna sp. CYM3A. The sequence continues at coordinate 4,881,266 of NZ_CP186556.1, read as the reverse complement.
TGCTTGAAAGGGTGCGGGGAAATCTCTCCAGTTCCCATTAACCTCCGGTCCCCTTTTTTTATTGTAAAACCTAGCGTACTAACATTGCGGGGAAGTGCTTATGTTTAACATCATGTTGTACCTGGCAGCTTTTGTGTTGCTTCTGATCTCCTACGCCAAAGACAAAGGAAAGACACGGAAGGCTCTGATGAAAGCCTGGAAGTCGTTTGAGAACCTGATGCCCCAGTTTCTCGTCATTCTGCTGGTCATCGGGTTTCTCCTGGCGGCCGTCGGCCCTGAAACCATCACCCGTCTTTTGGGGCAGAATTCCGGCTGGGTGGGGATGGGCATGGCCGCCCTCATCGGGTCTGTGACCCTTATTCCCGGCTTTGTGGCCTTTCCGCTTACGGCGGCCTTATACGAACACGGGGGAGGGCTCATGCAGCTGGCCGTCTTTGTCTCCACCCTCATGGGGGTGGGCGTGGTGACGCTTCCCGTTGAAATGGGGATTTTCGGGCTGCGGGTCTCCCTGGCCCGCAATCTGTTAAACGTGCTGCTGGCCTTTGGGGTGGCTGCGATCATGGGGGTGGTGCTTACATGAGACCTTTGCTTAAACGCTACCGTGTTTTTCTTTTGATGCTCGCGGCCTTGGGTGGCCTCAGTTACGTTAACGCAGACCTTGCCGCACGCTCCCTGGGGCACTCCGTGGATTACCTCGTGGAGATGATGCTGGTGATTCCACCCATTTTTGTGCTTTTGGGTATTTTTGATGTGTGGGTGCCTCGGGAAACCATCGTGAGGCTCATGGGCGGGGAGTCCGGTGCCAAGGGCACGCTTCTGGCCCTTTGCCTGGGCTCGTTTGCTGCAGGACCCCTCTACGCAGCGTTTCCCGTGGCCGGGGTGCTGATCAAAAAAGGGGCGCGCTTTTCGAATATCATGATCTTTATCGGGGCCTGGTCCACCACCAAGGTTCCCATGCTTCTCTTTGAAGCCTCATCCATGGGCTGGGATTTCATGCTGTGCCGACTGGTGATGAACCTGACGGGGCTCATGGCCATTGCCCACATTCTGGATGCGCTGTTGCCCGAGGAGCACAAGGCCCTTTCCCCTTCAGGCTCGAAACGCGATGCGCCTGGCGCTCTTCGATGAGGATCATGGCGCAACAAGCCGCAAACACGTTCCGGTTGCCGATTGAGAGCATACGACGTGCCAACCAATGTGGAGATGACCTAAATCTTTTTTAGACCTGTTTGTCAAACCCAAGGCATCTAAATTGGCAAAAGTTTAGCCCCCGGCAGGGCCGCCGGAGGCTTTTTTCTTTTTTCCTTATTTTTTCCCCCCGCCCAGGTAGGCTTCCCGGACGCTGGGGTTGGCCAGGAGGGCGTCGGCGTCGTCTTCCAGGACGATGCGGCCCACCTCCATGACGTAGCCCCGGTGGGCGAGTTTGAGGGCGGCCTTGGCGTTTTGTTCCACCAGGACCACGGTGACCCCGCTTTTGTTGATCTCGGCCACGGTCTCGAAGATGGCTTTCACCAGGATGGGGGCAAGGCCTAAGCTCGGCTCGTCCAGGAGGAGGATCCGGGGGTTGTTCATAAGGGCCCTGCCGATGGCGAGCATCTGCTGTTCGCCGCCGGAGAGGGTGCCTGCCAGCTGGTTTTTCCGCTCCTTGAGGCGGGGGAACAGGTCAAAAATCCAGCGCCGGGTCTCTTCCACCCGTTTGTGGTTTTTGGCGGTGAAGGCGCCCAGGTTGAGGTTCTCCTGAACGGTTAAGGTGGAGAAGACGCGGCGGCCCTCCGGGGACTGGGTGAGCTTTTCCTCCACCACCTTGTGGGCGGGCATGGTGTGGATGGGTTTTCCGTCGAACCAGATCTCGCCTTCCGAGGGTTTCAAGAGCCCGCTGATGGTCATGAGGGTGGTGGATTTCCCGGCGCCGTTGGCCCCCAGGATGGTGACGATCTCCCCCTCGTCCACGTGCAGGTTGATGCCGTGAAGGGCCTCCACGGTGCCGTATTTCACATGGAGATTTTTTACGTCTAAAAGCACGTTTCGCCCTCCTCCTCATCGTCGTCAGTGCCCAGGTAGGCTTCGATGACCTTCTTGTTGGTCTTTATCTCTTCGGGCAGTCCTTCGGCGATTTTCTTGCCGTATTCAATCACCACCAGTTTTTCGCAGGCCTGCATCACCAGGCTCATGTCGTGCTCGATGAGAAGCACGGTGATGCCGCGGGCCTTGATGCGGGCGATGATGTCGATTAAGGCGTCGGTCTCCTGTTCGTTCATGCCCCCTGCCGGCTCGTCCAGGATGAGGAGCTTGGGCTGGGTGGCCAGGGCCCGGGCGATCTCCAGGAGGCGCTGGTTGCCGTAGGAGAGGCTGTCGGACCGGGTTTCGACATCTTCCGAGAGGCCCACGAAGTCCAACTCGGCCAGGGCCAGCTTGATGGCCTCTTTTTCTTCCCGCTTTTGAAAGGGCGTTTTCAGCATGGCGGCGATGGAGCCGGACGTCATGCGGCAGTGGCATCCGGCCAGGACGTTTTCCAGGGCCGAGAGGGTCTTGAAGAGCCGGATGGTCTGGAAGGTCCGGGCCACGCCCATGGAGACGATTCTGTTGGGGGCCATCCCGTTTAAGACGTGTCCGTTAAAGATCACCTTGCCCTGGTTGGGCACGTAGTTGCCGGTGATGAGGTTGAAGACCGTGGTCTTGCCCGCCCCGTTGGGGCCGATGAGGCCGAAGACGTCCCCGGCCTCCACGTCGAAGGAGACCTCGTCCACGGCCCGTAAGCCGCCGAAGTCCTTGATCAGGTTGTCCAGTGTTAACAGGCTCACGGCATCTCCTCCCGTATCTTGTCAAGGGGGTACGTCCTGGGCCGTGGAGGCAGGAGCCCTTCGTTTCTGAAAATCATCATGATCACCATGGCCGCGCCGAAGATCAGCATGCGGGCCTGGCTGAAGTTCCCGAAGTCCAGGGAGAGGGTGACGCCGAAGTTTGCAAATATGCTGTTGATGAGGTCGCTGACGGCGCTCATGCTTCGGAAGATCTCGGGCAGGCCGATGACGAGAAAGGCCCCTAAGATGACCCCCCGGATGCTGCCGGAGCCCCCTAAGATCACGATCATGAACATCACCACCGACTCCCAGAAGTTAAAGGACTCCGGGGCGATGATGGTCATCTTGGCTGCGTAGATGGTACCCACCATGCCGGCCCACACCGCCCCCAGCACAAAGGCGATGAGCTTGTAGTAGGTGGTGTTGATGCCGCTGCCCTCGGCGGCCACGTCGTCTTCCCGCAGGTAGTTCAAGGCCCGGCCGAACCGGGAGTTTTCCAGGCGGTGAAAGAGAAAGACCGTCACGGCCATGAATCCCCAGATGAGGTAGAAGAACTCGTGGGGTTTTCGGATCTTGAAGCCGAAGATGTACGGCCGGTCGATGCCGAAGATGCCGTTTGCCCCTCCGGTGATGCCGAAGACGTTGTTGATGAGGGCGATGCGCACGATCTCCACAAAGCCGATGGTGACGATGAGGAGGTAATCTCCTCGCAGATGGATGATGGGGCGTGCCACGATCAGGGCCACGAGCCCTGCCATGAGCCCTGCCACGGGCATGAGCCAGAGCACGGGGATGTCAAAGGTGGTGTTTAAGATGGCGGTGGTGTAGGCCCCCACCGCGTAAAAGGCGGCGTGGCCCATGTGGAACAGGCCGGCGTGGCCCAGGATGATGTTCAGGCTCAGGGCCAGCAGGGCGTACATACCGACGCTGTTCAGCACGTCCACCCAGTAGGCGTTGAGAAAGGCCGGTGAGATGGCCAGCAGTGATGCAAGTGCAATGTAAATGGCGTTTCGTTTCATACGGTCATGGCCTCGCTGTAAAAAATTCGGTCCAGGGTTGATAAAGGCGTGGTGGCGGGCCGTGGATGGCCCACGTGCGGGACAGGTCCCGTCACACTTTTTCCGCAACCCGTTCGCCCAGGAGGCCGGTGGGACGAACGATAAGGATGAGGATCAACACGACAAAGGCGATGGCGTCCTTCCAGGCGATGGATATATACGCCGCGCCCAGGGCTTCGATGACCCCCAGGAGCAGGCCGCCGAGCATGGCGCCGGGGATGTTGCCGATACCGCCCAGGATGGCCGCGGTAAAGGCTTTCAGGCCGTAAATCCAGCCCATGGTGAAGTTGATCTGCCCGTAGTAGAGGCCCACCATGAGACCGGCCGCGCCCCCTAAGGCCGGGCCGATGAGAAAGACGATCATGATGACGGCGTTGACGTTGATGCCCATGAGCTTGGCCGCGCCCTGGTCGATGGCAACGGCCCGGATGGCCGTGCCCGTTTTGGTCTTCTGGATAAAGAAGTAGAGGGCGGCCATCATCACCACGGAGGTGAGCAGGATCAGGATGCGCAGCAACGGCACATTGAGGCCGAAGATGGGGATCACCACCTTGGGCAGGATGTCGTGGGGGTAGACCTGGTAGCGGGCGCCGTAGATGAGCATGACGGCGTTCTGGAAGAAGATGGAGGCGCCCAGGGCCGAGACCACGGCCGAGAGCCGGTGGGATTCGCGCAAGGGGCGGTAGGCGATGCGTTCCAGGATGATGCCCACCACGGCCACAAGGCCCATGACCATGATGGCCAGGGCAAGGACCACGCCGAAGGGGCCCAGCCGGTCGGTGAGGCCCAGGGCAGAAAGCAGGGTGAGCCCCAGGTACGCCCCGATGGTGAAGAGATCGCCGTGGGCAAAGTTGATCAGTTTCAAAACGCCGTAGACCATGGTGTAGCCCAGGGCGATGAGGGCGTAAATGCCCCCCACGGCCAGGCCGTTGGTCAGCTGTTGAAAAAACAGTTCCATCTTACTTCTCCGGTGGTACGTCACGCGGCAGAGGCATCGGGAACCCGATGCCTCTGATGCGTGTTGGGATTTCTATCAACCCGGCGATTGCATGCACCCTTTGATTTAAGGTTGTCGCCGGGGTGATAAGCATGCGAGGCGCCTCGCCGTCTTCTGTCTGTCCGGGCGAGGCTGTCGCCCCTTACGGCTGCAGCACGAAGCTCCCCTGGCCGTCAACCTTGTAGAGACGGTAGAGATCGCCTACGCGGTCCCCTTTTTCGTTGAAGGAGAGCTTGCCGGTGAGGCCGGGCATGTCCTTGAGGTCGTTGTGGAGGTACTTGGCCAGGACCTTGGTGTCCGTGGAGCCGGTGGCCTTGATGGCGGCTGCGATGGCGTTGAACCCGTCACCGGAAAGAACCGCCCAGACCGAGCCGGGGACTCCGTTGTACTTCTTGGTGTAGGCGGCAAGGAAGGCCTTGGCTTCGGCGGAGTCCAGGTCCTGGGGAACAGGGGGGCTCAGGAAGAAGAAGCCTTCGGCGGCTTTTTTGCCGGCAATCTTGACCAGGTCGGGGTTGTTGGTGGCGTCGCCGCCGATGAAGGGCACATCCCAGCCCATCTCCATCTTCTGGCGAAGGAGAAGGCCCGCTTCGGGGTAGTAACCGGTGAAGAGGACGGCGTCGGGGGCCGAGGCCTTCATCTTGGTGAGGATGGCGCTGTAATCACGCTCTCCGGCGGTGAGGGCTTCGTAAAAGACGATTTCCGCAGGCTCTTTTTTCAGCAGCGCCTTGGCTTCGTCGGCCAGGCCCTTGGCGTAGGTGGTGTTGTCGTGGAGGATGGCTACTTTTTTGAAGCCCATGGTCATGAGGGTCTTCACCGCCACCTTGCCCTGCTCGTCGTCCCTGGGGCAGGAGCGGAAGAAGTAGTCCAGTCCCTTTTCCGACAGGCGGATGGCCGTGGAGCCGTTGGCGATCTGGATGATCTCCTCTTCGTCGTAAATGTTCTGGGAGGCTTCGGTGATGGACGAGCCGTAGGTGCCGATGACGGCGATGATATCGCGGGTGGCCAGTCGCTGGGCGGCCAGGGCGGCCGTACGGGGATCCTCCTCGGCATCGTCTTCGGTGATGATCTTCAGCACCTGCTTGCCGAGGAGCCGACCTGCAGGCTGTAGCTCCACTAGCAGCTCGACGATTTGTTTCATGTCCTGGCCTTCGCTGGCCCAGGAACCGGTGAGGGGACACATGAGGCCGATCTTGATGGTGGCGGCCGCGGCAATGGATGCCGTCAGGGAAAAACACAAGGCAAGAAACAGAACTCTTTTCATAAACACATCTCCTCATTGTTGGTCTCGGTGTGACGGGATCCGGTCCCACCCGGATCCGGACGGACAGGCGACGAGGGTCATGCAAACCGGTGTCGGCCGGGGGCCGGCCGGCTGTTTGCCCTGTCCGGTCATGCCTACTGGTCTCTTTGCGTCAAGTTGTCTCATATTACTATTGTGCGTTAGTAACGAGATATGACGAGGCCCGTGCATAAGCCGATGAACCCATGGGCACATTGCCACAACGCTTTATGGAAACGGTACGTGGATAGCTGGATACAGCGTTGGGGTTGGGTTGTCCTTACGAACGGTCATTTAACTTCTATTTTCATAAAACATCAAGTTTTTTCTATGGATTGCCTTGTATTGACTTGCTCAAATGTTCCTTGAATTAAGGCCTTCTTTGTCGGCTTTTCGATGATATGGGGCTAATATTATATTTGATTCTTCTGAAGATTTAGAAATTGTGAAGGCGGGTTGCTCGCAGGGTGGGGATGGTAATGATGGGATGGGTGGGGGAACTCGCAAAGGGTGGCCTAAGGGTTCCCTTTCCGGGTATACTGAAATCGGGCCCGGAATCACAGCCGGGTGACGGTGCCGTTCACAGGTCAAGGAGGTGCTTTCATGAAAGAGCTTCGTCCTGTCGGAAATATGGCAACCCTTGAGCTCCATACCGATCTTTGCGCGAGATGCGATTTTTGCGTCGTGGTCTGCCCCCAGGGCGACCTTGCCGGGGATGGCCCTGAAATGCGCGCCACCCGTCAAGACAACTGCCTGGCCTGCGGGGGCTGCGCCCGGAATTGCCCGGTGGCCTCAGCTTCCGCCAAGCCCGGCGTGGGCTGTGCCGCCTATATCCTCTCCGGCTGGGGCAAGGTGGGGACGCCTTGACATTCTGTGGCTACGCATTTCCCTTGTACAAAAGAAAGCGCGGATAATAGAGATCCCAGTGGATGGAGGCGCACCGCAGCCCAAAAGCCAGGGCCAGTCCGTAGTAACGGTTGAAAGCGTGGTCGGGGGCCAGGTGAAGAAGTAGGCAGAAGAGGGAGGCGCCGAGGAGGGCCGGGGTGGCGTAGAACTCCCGGCCCAAAAGCAGGGGCATCTTGCCGGTGAGGATGTCGCGGATCATGCCCCCGGCGATGCCGGTGGTCAGGCCCATGAGCACGGCCACCGGGTAGGAGAAGCCCAGGGAGAGGGCCTTTTCCGCGGCGGTGATGGTGAACAGGCACATGCCGAAGGAGTCGGCATAGAGAAACAGGGTGTAGGTGTTGCTGACAAAGCGGATAAAGAAAAAGGCGATGAGGGCGGCTGCCACGGAGACCCAGAGGTAGGTCTCGTCCCCGATCCAGAAGATGGGGTTGGCGTCCATGAGGATGTCCCGGATGGTCCCGCCCCCAAGGGCCGTCACCACCCCAAGGAGGATGATGCTGAACAGGTCCATGTCCTTTTTGCCCGCCGCCACCACCCCGGTGACGGAAAAGGCGGCAATGCCCACCATGCCGATAAGATAGATGATCATGTGTCGTAGCCTCAGCTGCGCGTTGGGGTCGTCTATTCGTGGGAAACTTTTCCCCGTGATTTTTTCAGGTCGCCGCGACGGGTCTTGGCCTTGAGGCGCCTCTCCCTGGAATTTTTCGATGGCCGGGTGGGGCGCCTTTTTTTGGGCACCGCGGTCACCCCCCGGATCAGGTTGATGAGGCGCTCCAGGGCTGCCTGGCGGTTCATCTCCCGGCTGCGGTGCTCCCGGGACTTGATAATCACCATGCCCTCGTCGGTGATGCGGTGGTCGGACAAGGCCAGGAGCCGCTCCTTGTAGACCTCGGGCAGGGAGGATGCACGGATGTCGAACCTCAGGTGAATGGCCGTGGCCGAGGTGTTGACGTGCTGGCCCCCGGGGCCCGACGCTTTGACGGCGGAGATCTCCACCTCGTCGTCACCAAGGGAGAGTCGCTGTGTGATCATGATTGGCAAAACATGGACTCCTTTGGTATCGGTTCAGGTAACTATTCAGCTTAAAAAAGCCTCCGGCGGCCAGGGGATGCAAGCCCTGGATCCAGGTTCGGGAATGCTCTATCGCCTTCGCTTGACGCGCCGTAGCCCGGTGACGTTGGTTCAGTGGTGATACGCAGACACGGGCGTAAGTGGATTTCTCAGGTTCATCCCATTTCCTGACGGGCTGTGCCCGTGTTGAAGGGCAATCCCCTGGCCCAGGGTACCCTTCGTTCCCAGGCTCCGCCTGGGAATGATGCATGGAGGCTCTGCCTCCACGATTGAGGTTGCGTAACACTGTATATTCTGCTCGTTATGCCGCCATGCCTCACACCTGCAAGGCGGAGCCTTGCAACCGACACCCCCAGGCAGAGCCTGGGAGCGAGGTGTCCGGCGGCCAGGTGGGGGCACCTGGAAACCCTGTGGCGAATGCTTGAAGGCAGACATCAAGCAACGGTACTTTGGGGCATTCGCGTGGGATGTGGCAACCGTGTTTTACAGGAAAGACCTGTTTGTCAAACTTTTCAAAAGTTTGGCCCCCGGCAGGGCCGCCGGAGGCATAACCCCCCTGTTTATTTTTTTGCGCTGTGGTACCACGCGGCAATGGCTGCCGCCGCTTCGGCCGGGTCGACGTTGGGCACGGTGAACAGGGGCGGGGCGTCCACGGCCTTGTATACCTTGTCGTAGTAGTCCACCATCACTTCATTGAGGAACCCGCGATAGTCTCCGGCGTCGATGGCCGCGCACCATCTCTCCACCGTCTCTTTGCCCACCCGACGCGTGAGAAACCGCACCGCGTCTTTGACCATCTCCTCCACCTCTTTGCCGCCTTTGCCGAAGTACTCCTTTTCCAGACGGGCCAGTCGGGTCTCGAGGGGGCAGGTGAGGCCGATGTGGGTCTCTTTTTCAAGGGCCTTGCAGACGGACGGGGGCAAGTTGAACCTGCCGATTTTGGAGCTCTCCATTTCGGTGAGAAAGGGAGGCAGGCTGCCGTCGGGGTTTCGGTGCTGCAGGATGTTGACGTAGAGGTTGGTCTCGAAGTCTCGCTGGCTCTTGGCCAGGGACTCCCCCATGAGGTTGAAGCGGATCTCCCCGAAGACCGAGGCGGCGTGGCCTGCCGCTGCTTCCAGGTGGAGGACGGGCAGGTCCGGGTGGTGTGCCTGGATGTACTCCAGCAGCTCGGATTTCCCGCAGCCGGTCTGCCCGGAGAAGGGGTAGAGGGTCAGCGTGGTTTCGTACAGCATGGTGTGCACCTCTTTGCGGAAGGCCTTTTGCCCGCCGTTGAGGCGCACGGCATCGATGCCGTTCTGGTTGAGCATGCTGGTGGTGTAACGGCTTCGGCCTCCGCCCCGCCAGCAGTAGAGGATCACGGGCCCGCCCTGGGCCAGCTCCCGGACCTTTTCAAGGTAGGCCTCTTCCTTTTGCCGGGCCAGGTGCCAGGCGTAGGAGAGGGCCAGGTCCTTGTCGTGGCGCTTATAGATGAGCCCCACGTTGTGCCGTTCCTCGTTGGTGAGGATGGGGATGTTCACGGCAAAGGGGAGGCGCTCCCGTTCAAACTCGGCCTCGGACCTCACGTCGATGAGGGTGTAGGGCCCTTTTTTCCCGTGGGCCAGGTCCGTGAGAATTTCCGTGAAGTTCTCCTGGGGCATCACCCGCTCGATGGCGGCGATGTCCTTGAAGTGGACGTGGGGGAGGTTCAAGGGAAGCACCTGTTTCAGCAGGGCCGCCAGCTCCTCCTTCTGGTCGTGATCGTGGTTGTCTGTGTCGCTATCGCTATGGGTCATGGGGGGGAATCCCTTATTCTTCGGTTGTATGGGTGACGGATGTCACCGCAAAACGAATCAAAGGGTGCGTTGCGATGGCTTCCTGTATCTCATTGTTGTGCCCGCTTCTTATCAGAAAGGGGCCGGGGGATGCCACCGGAAAAAACAGCACCCCCGAGTCGGGTCACAGGGTTTGTCTTATTTCATCCCAGAAGGCCAGCTCCCGGCAGGGTGGAGACGGGGCGACCTGTGGCCAGGGCGCTGTGGTAGACCTTGGCAATTTTCTCCAGGAACTCGGCGTTCCTCAGAGCCTGCTTGAGGGAGCCCCCCAAGTTCAGGGCGCCGTGGTTCTGCATGATAAAGCAGGCACAGCCGTTGGTGACGGCATCGCCCACCTGGGCGGCCAGGGCGTCGGTGCCGCTGATGGCATAGGGTATCACCGCCACCTGGTTGCCGATGTGCATGGTGATCTCGTCAAAGAGGGGTGGGATGGGGGTGTTGAGCACCGAAAAGATACTGGCGTGGAACTGGTGGGTGTGGGCCACGGCCCCCACGTCCGGCCGCGCCTTGTAAATAGCGGCATGCATCCCCGCCTCGATGGAGGGCTTCAGATCCCCTTCCAGCCGGTTGAGGTCGAAGTCCAGCAGGCAGATGTCCTCTGGGGAGAGTTCGTTGTAAGGCACGGACGACGGGGTGACGGCAAAAAGGTTTTCACCGGGCACCCGGGCTGAGACGTTGCCCCCGGAGCTGAGGTGGGAGCCGAAGTAGTTATTTTCCGAAAGCCAGAGGGCCGAATCCAGGACCTCCTGCTTGATGTCGATGGTTGCGTCCATATGTATAGGAACTCCTTCCTGGCACCACCCGGGCGATACCGGGAGGCCTTCGTTTTTCAAGGTCTTCTATGGTTAAAGTGAGTGGAAAAAGCATGCCTCCGGCGGCGAGGGTGGCGAAGCCACAATAGCGAAAACACCTCGAAAGCTTATTGCCCTTGCACGTTGCCCTTCGTTCCTCAGGGCAACGTGCAAGGGCCTTCGACTCGGGCTGCGCCCGACATAAACGCTGATGGCTTATGCGGGCTGGCTCACAAGCTTCGACGCCACAGGATACGTTGTCGCTACTAGTCATGCTCGGTACCCGCACTGCCTCCGGCGGCCCTGCCGGGGACCAAACGTTTAATCTGCCTTCGCCCACGTCCAAGGGGTACGGCGCGACAAGCGAGAGGGAAAGCGCATTCGCCCCCCTGTCTTCGAGGTGTCACACCTCGCCGCAGGAGTTATTCCGGTTAAAGGCAAGCGGCTCCCTAATGCCCTTCATCGGGTTTGCAGAAAAATAAAATGGGCCTCTCCTGCAAAAGCGGTTGCCATATGTCACAGGCCACGCGAATGCCTCGAAAACGTCTGCATGATGTGTCCCTCCATGCATTCGCCTTAGGGTTTCCAGGTGCCCCCACCTGGCCGCCGGAGGCCTGCTTTTTCAACCCGCTTTATCCATGGAAGGCAATCTGAGTAATGCCCAAACATTTTAGTATAGGCCCCCGGCATGGCACCGTAAAGAAGATTGTGGTGCGGGCTTGTGTCTGCCTGCGGGATACGATAAGAATGGGGAATTTCTTCGTAAATATCGATTGGATTGCAACAGGGCGGTGACCCATCGCCCGGGGAGTGTCGTTATGTTCGGATGGTGCGGAACCGTGCTTCGTGTGGACCTGACCCACGGGACCCTGGAAAAAAAAGAGCTGGACCGTGAGGTGGCCAAGGCCTTCCTCGGGGGCCGGGGCCTCAACGCAAAAACCCTGTTTGACGAGGTGGGACCGGGAGTGGACCCCCTGGGGCCGGAGAACCTTCTCTGTTTTGCCACCGGCACCCTGACGGCCACCACCATGGGGCTCTCCAGCCGTCTCCACGTCAGCACCCTGTCCCCATACAGCGGGATCATGGGGGACGGCAACGTCGGGGGAACCATGGGCAACGTGATGAAGCGCGCCGGCTACGATCAGCTCGTGGTGAAAGGTGCCTCGGATAAGCCCGTCTATCTTCTCATCGAAGACGGGGAAGTCTCCCTCCATGACGCCGGGGACCTCTGGGGCCTGGACACCTGGGCCACCACCGACATCCTCGTGGAGCGCCACGGCAAGGGCGTGAGCGTGGCCTGCATCGGCCAGGCCGGAGAGAACCTTGTGCGCCTTGCCTCCACCATGGTGGACAAGTACGCCTCGGCCTCCCGGGGCAGCGGGGCGGTGTGGGGATCCAAAAACCTGAAAGCCATTGTATTGAGGGGCACCGGACGCCCAGAGCTCTTTGACCGGCCCGGTTTCCTGGCTCTGTCCAAAGAAGACAAGCAGTTCATGGCCAAGGACCGGGTGCAGCAGGAGGTGGCGGCGGTTTACGGCTCCCACTACGGCATCACCCACTGGTATCCCGGGTACCGCAACTTTGAAAAGGAGCTTTCCCCAGAGGAGGTTCCTGCCCAGATTCGCCACGACGCGTGGAAAGAGTACGAGATCGACCGCGTGGGCTGTCAGAGTTGCCACATCAAGTGCAAGAACCTCTACAAGATTCCCAGGGGAGAGCGCAAAGGCGAGGTGGGGGAAGGCCTGGAGTACGAGGCGGTCTACTGCCTGGGCACCAACTGCGGGGTGGACGACCCGGTGGCCATCATGGAGATGGAGAACCTCTGCGATGCCTACGGCGTGGATGTCATTGCCATCGGCAACACCATCGCCCTGGCCAAGGACCTCTACAACCGGGGCATCATCGACGATGAGGTGACGGGGGGCCTCGACCTCTCCTGGGAGAACGCCGAAGACCAGGTGGAGCTGGTCCACAAAACCGTCATGCGCGAAGGCTTCGGCAACCTCATTGCCGAGGGCATGTACTCCCTGGCCAAGATCGTGGGCAACGGGGCCATGGAGTATTGTTACCATACCAAGGGCCTGGGGCGCGGGGTGTACCCTGCGGGTCTCTTCTCCCTGGCACACGCCATCGCCACACGGGGGGCCGACCACCTGCGCGGCCGAAGCTGGTCCTGCGGGGAGAACTCCGATGAGGACGTGCTCAAGGACCTTATGGATAAAGGCATCATCACCGACGATCCGGTCCACTCCATGATCCACGGGGAGCGGGTGACCACCCTGGCCGACACCATCGGCCGATGCAAAGGCGCGGTCAACACCTGGACCTGTGCCTTGCCCCTTATCTGGAAAGGGTCCCTTTTCGACGGCCTGGCCGACATGCTCACCAAGGCCACGGGCGTTGCCTACACCGGCGCCATGGTGGAAGAGGTCTCCGACCGCATCGGGGCCGTGGAGCGCGCCTTCAACGCCCGCCAGGGGATCACCATCACCCACGACATGCTGCCCCAGCGCCCGGACTTCAAGCACTCCCCGGAAGGGGCCGAAGAGCGGGAAGAGCACATGGCCCTGGTGCGGTCCTGGTACCGGGAAAACGGTTACGACCCGGACACCGGGCTGCCCACGGCCGAGACCTATGGCCGTTTGGGCATCCGGGATGTGGGAGACACCCTGGCCCGGGACGGGGCCTACACATCGTGGGACGGCCCCCTGCTGATGGAAGCAGACGCCTACCCCCGGGGCGGAAAGCGGTTCTAACCGGGTTCCCACATGCGACGTTCCTTCGTTACACCGGAGTATAGACGCAGAGAGTGACACCTGGTCCTAAATAAAAAAGGCCCGTAAGCGGTTCTCGGAAGGGACCGTCTGCGGGCCTTTTCATGTTTAATAAAGGAAATAAACGGGAACGCTGTGTTACAGCAGCCGCTTGTCGTCGGGGATGTCGCAGGTGTTGCTGGTACCGCATTGGGAGCAGTCGCAGCTGCACCCTTTCTTTTTACCGGTGAACGTGTGGTAGAGGGACCGCGCGGTAAAGAAAAAAGCGGCGGCCACCACCAGAATGACGATAGCTGTGTCAAGCATGAAATCGGCCTCTCTATTAAAGGGGTTGCGGCCCATGGTGTTGATGGGCACGGGGGCGGTGTAAGCCGCTTGGCACCCCCTGCGGGTGCATGAGAAAGATAGGGAGTGTCTGAGGATGTGTCAATGTAAAAAGTTTGGCTATCCGAAAAATATTTTAGCAAAAAAGAAGGTCTTTGGGTCAAAGTGTTTTACTGATTTTCCGGTTAACTATTTGAAATGATATGTTTGACTGGCCTGGCGTGGTGTGTGAGGGACCTCGTTGACCGATTGAAATCGTTGAAAAAAAGAGTTGCATGGGGTGAGGTGGTGTGCTATCAACCCCATAAAAACTTTGGCTTGCCAAAAAAGAGGCTTCCCGAAGGAACCGTGAGGTCATCGTTCCCCGAAAGCACCTCCCCGCAGATGAGATGCGGCAGGCACGCGGACCGGGGGCGCCTGTTCCCATGCGGATACAGGCAGCGACGACGTGGGGCATGAAGCCCCGTTTTATCTTTTCTTAACGGCAGTGTGACACTGGCATGAAGTGAGGCAACAATGGCAGAAATGATGAGTTTGCGTAAGATGAAGGTGGATCAGAAAGGCGTGATCCGCATGGTGACCGGCGAAGGAGAACTGGGCCGGAGGATCCGTGACATGGGCATCGTTCCCAACACCGAATTTACGGTGGTGGGCAAGGCCCCCCTCAAAGACCCCGTGGCCATCCGGCTCAGGGATTTTACCCTGACCCTCCGGAACAGCGAAGCGGATTTTATTTTTGTGGACGCCCTTGAAGCGTAGCACCGGCAGCCCTGCACAAGGCGCTCCGTCTGATGTAATCAAGGGGCGGCCTGGGCGCATGACATGGACATCTTACAGCAGGTAAGCAGAATTATCATGGACAAGCATTTGACGCTGGCACTGGCCGGCAACCCGAACTCCGGGAAGACCACCATGTACAACTCCCTCACCGGCGCGCGCCAGAGGGTTGGCAACTATCCGGGCATCACCGTGGAACATCGCGAAGGAGATGCCCGCCATAACGGTCACGAACTCACCATCGTGGACCTTCCCGGCACCTATTCCCTCACCGCCTACACCCCCGAGGAGCTCGTGGCCCGGGACTACATTGTGGAGCGTCGTCCCCACGCCGTGGTGAACATCCTTGACGCCACCAGCCTGGAACGAAATCTTTACTTAAGCCTTCAGTTTATGGAACTCGGGGTCCCTGTGGTCCTGGCCCTCAACATGATGGACTCGGTGCGAAAGCAGGGCAAAGAGATCGACACGGCCCTTCTTTCACAGCGCCTCGGCCTTCCCGTTGTGGAGACCGTGGCCCGCACGGGCGACGGAAAAGACCAGCTCATGGAAGAGGCCATCCGCTTTGCCGAAGAGAAGCAGGGCCAGTGGGCTCCCCTTGCCATCTCCTACGGACCGGACCTCGACCCTGTCATCGACGAGATGGTGGCCGTGGTGGAAAAAAACGCCTTTTTAGCCAAGCGCGCACCGGCCCGCTGGGTAGCCATCAAGTATCTGGAGAACGACGAGCAGGTGATCAAGATGGGGGAGAGAAAAGACCCCGAGACCGCCGCTGTCCTTACCAAGATGTCTGAATCCGTGGCCCGGCACTGCCGCTCCACCTTAAAAATCAGCCCCGAATCCCTCATTGCCGACTACCGGTACGGCTACATCGCCGCCCTGATGAAAGAGGGCGTGGTCCGTGCGGTACGTCCCCAGGCGCGCCTCCAGTTTTCCGACCAGCTGGACAAGGTCCTGACCCAGCAGTTCATGGGGCCGGCCATCATGGTGGCCATTCTCTACGCCATTTTTTATGCCACCTTCACCCTGGGCGAGATCCCCATGGGCTGGGTGGAGACCTTTTTCGCCTGGCTCTCGGATGCGGCCACGGCTGTCCTGCCCGAGGGCTTGCTTCAATCCCTTGTGGTGGACGGCATCATCGGCGGCGTGGGTGGCGTCCTGGGCTTTGTGCCCCTGATCATGGTCATGTTCATGATGATCGCCTTCCTTGAAGACTCCGGTTACATGGCCCGCATGGCCTATATGATGGACCGCGTCATGCGTGCCTTCGGCCTGCACGGGTCTTCGGTCATGCCCTTTATCGTCTCCGGCGGTATCGCAGGCGGCTGCGCCGTGCCCGGCGTCATGGCCACCCGGACCTTGAGAAGCCCCAAAGAGAAGCTCGCCACCGTGCTCACAGCTCCCTTTATGAGCTGCGGCGCCAAGGTACCCGTCATCATTCTTGTGGCAGCCGCCTTTTTCGAGAACTCCGCCTCGGTGATGTTCTGGACGGTCCTCGGCGGATGGGCCGCAGCCCTGGTGGTGGCCAAGCTCCTGCGATCCACGGTGATCAAGGGCGAGTCCACTCCCTTTGTCATGGAGCTGCCTCCCTACCGCATGCCCACCCTGAAAGGGCTTCTCATCCACACCTGGGAGCGTGCCTGGTCCTACATCAAGAAGGCCGGTACCGTGATCCTGGGGATCTCCATCCTCATCTGGGCCATGATGACCTTCCCCGGACTGCCTGAAAGCGAGACAGCTCAGTACGCGTCTCAGCGCACGGTGGCAGAATCCACCCTGAGCGCCGACGCCCTTGAGGCTCGCCTCGCCGAGATCGACAACAGCGAGTCCCAGCACGCCCTCAAGCACTCCGTGGCAGGCAAGATCGGCACCGGCATGGAGTCCCTCACCCAGCTCGCAGGGTTTGACTGGCGAACCAACATCGCCCTGCTGGGCGGCTTTGCCGCCAAGGAGGTCATCGTCTCCACCCTGGGTACTGCCTACTCCCTGGGCGAGGTGGACGCCGAAGAGGCAGAAGGGCTCTCCACGCGACTGGCCGCCGACCCCACCTGGAGCGTGGCAACCGCCGTGGCCCTCCTGGTCTTTGTGATGCTCTACGCACCCTGCTTTGTCACGGTGGTGGTCATCGCACGGGAGACCTCCTGGAAATGGGCCACCTTCAGCGTGGTCTTCAACACAGGCTTTGCCTTTGTGCTCTCGGTGATGGCCTACCAGGTCACCCGGGCCATCATGGGCGGCTAAGGCTGAAAAAAAAATAAAAGCACAAAAAACAGCCTCCGGCGGCAAGGTGTGCCACCTTGAAAGCAAATTACCGCCGGGCTTTGTCCCTCGTTCCTCGGGTCAAATCCCAGCGGTATTCTGGCGAACCATTGTGTGATTATTTATTTCCGACAGCCTGAGCTGGCAAGCGTTCCAGCTTACGCTGAAAGGCCGCATGCAAGATCCGTGGCCTGTGATACCTGAATTTCCTTGATTGATTGAGATGCCGTTGTGATGTGCCCATGGGTGAATCGCAGCGGCTTTTTTTTTGGGGGCGTAACGCCCTCTCCTGATAAGTTTTTACGGGCAAAGCCCGTCAGCACATTGGACGAACCCGAGGCATGAGGGTTCGGAGCATGTGCGAACCTTGGGTGCAGGGGATTTATCCCCTGCCCGCCGGAGGCATCGCTTGAAAAGGTGCCCATCCGACTGTAAAATGCCCCCATGAATATGAAACTCTTTGATACCCATGCCCATCTTCAGGATCCCCGTGTGGCAGGGGATATGGACGCCATGATGGCCCGGGCCCGTTCCGTTGGGGTTGCCCGCGTCCTCTCCTGCGGTACCCGGGAAGAGGACTGGGGGGCGCTGGGCGGCTCGCCGGGCGTGCACACCCGAGATCCTTCCTGCCACGGGTGCATCCCCTGAGTTCATCGAGAACCTCTCCCGGACTGGAACCAATGTGTTAGCCAGGCAGCGCATGACAGACGATGCGGCCGCCGTGGGGGAGATCGGCCTTGATTTTGCCGTGGACGGCCTGGACCGGGGCAAGCAGGAGGCGGTGTTTCTCTCCCAGCTCAGGCTGGCCAAGGCCCTGAAGCGGCCTGTCTCCATGCATTGCCGCAAGGCCTGGGGCCGCCTGGTGGAGCTCCTCAAACAGGAGGGGCTCGCCCACGGCGGCGCCATCCATGCCTTCTCCGGCTCCGTGGAGATGGTTCGCGAGTGCCTGCGCCTCGGCGCCTTTTTCTCTTTTTCCGGCTCCATCACCCGCCCGGCCAACCACAAAGCCAAAAAAGCAGCGGCTGCCGTGCCGGACCATTGCCTCCTCATCGAGACGGACAGCCCGGACATGCTCCCGGCAGAGGTCCCCGGGCCTTTGAATGAGCCCGCCCATGTGATACACGTCGTGAACACACTGGCCGCCGTACGCGAAACCACCCCTGACGAGATCGCTCAAACCACCTGGGAGAATGCGGTGCGGTTGTTTGGAGACGGATGAAAGCGTATCGTCTATGGTGAAAACCATTTGCAAAAGCATGCCTCCGGCGGCGAGGTGGAGCCACCTCGGAAGCATATTGCCCTTGCGCTTTGCCCCTCGTTCCTCGGGCCAAAGCGCAAGGGCCTTCGGCTCGGGCTTCGCCCGACATAATCGCTGATGGTTTATGCCGGCTGCTTTACAAGCATCGAAGTCACAGGATACGCAGCCATAGTTTGCTTGTTATCAGGTTTAACCGCATTGCTTTCGATGTAGAGCCTTGACGGATCGAAAGCTTGCAGCGAGACAACATCCAAGAAAGAGTTGCGCAAAGGGTTGAGACCGAGAAGCGAGGTCTCAATCCTTTGCGTCAGCGGAACGTTTTTTGCGGAGCTTTTTTTTAAAAAAGCGACCCGCCGGAGGCATCTACAAACATGACGACACCAACGCGCCATGCGCGAACAGAGCAGCTTCTCGGGCGAGATGGGCTGGATAGATTGCGGGAAGCCCACGTAACCATCTGCGGGCTGGGGGCGGTGGGCTCCTTTGCGGCCGAGGCTCTGGCACGGGCAGGGGTGGGGAAGCTGACCCTCGTGGACTACGACGTGGTGAGCGAGAGCAACATCAACCGCCAGCTCTACGCCCTCTCCTCCACGGTGGGCATGAAAAAATCGGCCGTGGCCGAGGCGCGCATCAAGGACATCAACCCGGAGTGCGAGGTGACGGTCTTTGACTGCTTCATCAACGAAGAGACCACGGACATCATCCTAGAGCGCCCCATGGACGTGGTGGTGGACGCCATCGACAGCCTCTCCTCCAAGGTGTTTCTCATCATCAACGCCAAAGAGCGCAACATCCCCATCGTGGCCAGCATGGGGGCCGCAGGAAAGCTCGACGCCAATCTCATCACCTCCGGCGATATCTCCGAGACCCGCATCTGTCCCCTGGCCAAGAGCGTGCGCCGACGCCTCCACAAAAAAGGGGTGTTTGACGGCGTCCGCTGCGTCTACTCCACCGAACCCGCCCGCAAGAACCCGTCCACCACCAGCGAAGAACCCACCGACGACGGCCAGCGCATCGCCCCGGTCCTCGGTAGCATCTCCTATCTGACCGCCATTTTTGGCCTCAAAGCCGCCGGAGAAGCCATTGGAGTTATTCTGGATGGACAAGGTGCATAACTTCGGGGCTCCTGCACCTTGCTTCGTTTAAATAAGCCTCCGGCGGGTCGCTTTTTTGAAAAAAAGCTCCGCAAAAAACTTTTCTAATGTACGAAGCAGGCAACATTCTTTCGGCGGAGCCTGGAAGGCTTGCTTAAGAGCTGTTTGTCAAACTTTTTAAAAGTTTGGCCCCCGGCAGGGCCGCCGGAGGCTTGCTTGGTCTGAATGATACAAAAAAGCCCTCAGCCGATCTGTGGAGATCAGCTGAGGGCTTTTGTCATAGGGGGGCATGGTCACATCCCGGATCCATGCGGCAGTGGGCTACACGCCTACAATTTTTCCAGGAACCTCACCAGGTGGCGATGGAAGGTTTCGGTCTGGTTGAGGTATGTGGGGTGGCCGCCTTCGGGGAGGATCACCACTTCGCTGTCGGCCAGGACGCTGTCCAGGATGTGGGCGTTTTCCACGGGGACGATGGGGTCGTTGTCGCCCCAGATGATGAGGAAGGGCAGGGAGGTGCCCTTGAGGGCGCCGGCGTTTTCGGGGATGCCCAGGGGCGCGGGCTTACCACGGCGGAAAAATCCGAGGGGTGCTCGGAGATGACGGGCAGGGCGTACTCGCCGCTGAAAGAGGGGGCCACGATGATGGGGGCGGTGACGCCCAGGGCCTCAATGATCAGGGGGAGGACCTGCTCCTTTGCGATGTCGGCGGCAGGGGACTGGCCGTAGCCGGGCAGGTCCACGGCGATGGCGTCAAAGCCTTTGTCTGCGAGCAGATCAAGGGTACCCAGCTCTTCCCAGTTAAGGGATGAAAAGCGCATCCCGTGGAGGAAGATCACGCTTTGTTTGTTTCCTTCGCCGCTCCTGCGAAGAAAGATATCGGTTTCCTGGATACGAATGGTCTGATGGTTGGGCATGGGTCACATCTCCTCATGGTTCTGATGTTTAAATAAGCCGGTGTGCCTGTGAGGCGGCTGCATGGATGATGTCGCTATTCTGATATATCAGATATCAGAATAGTGTGGAAGCAGACTTTTTTCAAGGGGGGCTGGCCGAAGGGGCCTCACCTTTCCCCAATTCATGGGGTGGTCGCGCGGAACCCTTTTGTATGATGGCATATGTGGTGTCTGTCATCTCGTGTGTTCTCATCAAAGCATCATCACAATGTTCAGAAAACCACGAAATCGGCGAAAAACCAAGGACAAAAAGCGGGGCGGTTGCATCCTTTTAGTGGGGGGGATATAGATGGCTAAGAGCTGACGCTAAGGCGAAAGGCTAAGGGCAAAAGGCGAAGGGCTAAAGGAGGGAGGGTCCGGTGGCTTTAGATTTTGTCGTTTCATTTTTTAACCCCACGATGTGACACAGGCGGTGGTATGGATGGGTACAGGGTTCCGGTGGGAAGGCACCGGGTGGAAGAGAAGATCGGGGGAAGCCTGTTTATCGCAACGGCCGAGAGGGTCTCGTCCGCGGAGGAGGCAAAGGGGTTTGTGGATGCCATGAAGCGGGAGTTTCGGGACGCCACCCACAACTGCCACGCCTTTGTGGGGGCGAGGTCGCCGGGCTCCTCGGTTTCGGGCATGGGAGACGACGGAGAGCCCCGGGGCACGGCGGGCCCGCCCATGCATCAGGTGTTGCTCCATTGCGGTATCGGTGAGATTGCCGTGGTGGTGACCCGGTATTACGGAGGCACCAAGCTGGGCACGGGCGGGCTGGTGCGGGCATACGGCGGCATGGTAAAAAGGTGTCTGAAGGAGATCCCCACCACTTTTTTCGCCACCTCTAAGCCGGTGGCCCTGACCGTGGCCTACGCAGACCTTTCGGCGGTGAAGCGCGAGGTGGAGGCCCACGGCGGCGAGGTCCTCAGCGAGTCGTTCACGGCGGTGGTGGGGCTGTCGGTGAGGCTTCCCGAGGATGCGAAGGCTGTTTTTTTAGAGCGTGTGTCACGCATGGCAACCATGACGGAGGAATAGATGGCGGTGGATGATTACATCCGGGGCATGACCGGGCACGAGGTGTTCTCGCACCATATTGCGGCCCACAAGGTCATCCCGGGGCGCGAGGCCTCCCTTGGGGAGCTGGACCCGCCGTTGCCAGGCGCCCTTGCGGCGGCGGTCAACGGGATGGGCGTGGAGCGCCTGTACAGCCACCAGGTGGCGGCCATCGACGCCATCAGGCGGGGGGAGCACACGGTGGTGGCCACGCCCACGGCCAGCGGCAAGAGCCTCATTTACAACCTTCCGGTGATGGAGGCGGTCCTCACCCAGCCAGACACCCACGCCCTCTACCTTTTCCCGCTTAAAGCCCTGGCCCAGGACCAGCTCAAGGGCCTTGAGCGCCTCACCTCGGCGGTGTTTGCCGCAGACCCTGTGACGGCGGCCATTTATGACGGGGACACCCCGCCCCATGCCCGCAAGAAGATCCGCACCCGCCCGCCCCATGTCCTCATGACCAACCCGGAGATGCTCCATCTCTCCATCCTTCCCTACCATGCCTCCTGGGCCACCTTTCTTCGGGGCCTGCGGTTTGTGGTGGTGGACGAGGTCCATACCTTAAAAGGTGTGATGGGCTCCCACATGGCCTGGGTGTTCCGGCGCCTCAAGCGGATCTGCCGGTATTACGGCTCGGACCCCTGTTTTGTTTTTTCTTCGGCCACCATCGGCAATCCGGCGGAGCACGCCTCAAGCCTTGCCGATGTGGAGGTGTCGGCCATCACCCAAAGCGGGTCCCCTGCCTCCACCAAGCACTTTATCCTTCTCAACACCCCGGAAGGGGCCTCCCAGGCGGCCATCAAGCTGATTCATTCGGCCATGCACCGGGAACTCCGCACCATTGTCTACTGCCAGTCCCGGAAGATGACCGAGCTCATTGCCATGTGGGCGGCCTCCAAAAAAGCGGATTTCGGGGAGAAAATCACGGCCTACCGGTCTGGCTTTCTGCCGGAGGAGCGCCGGGAGATCGAGCGGAAGATGACCGAAGGGGAGCTTTTGACGGTTGTCTCCACCAGCGCCCTGGAGCTGGGCATCGACATCGGCGGCCTGGACCTGTGCATCCTTGTGGGCTACCCCGGAAGCATTATGGCCACCTGGCAGCGGGCCGGGCGCGTGGGACGAAGCGGTCGCGATTCCCGGGATGCTCTGATTGCCCCAGGATCTGGACGAGTACATGATGACCCACCCGGACCTTTTTTCTCCGACGGACCCTGGAAAAGGCGGTGAACCCGGCCAACGAGGTGCTCATGGCCAAGCACCTGGACTGTGCGGCTGCTGAGCTTCCCTTGAGGCGCGGCGAACCCTTGTGTCGCCAGGAGGCCGTTGCCGACAAGCTTTCCCGCATGGAGGCCTTCGGGTCCCTTTTGGCCAGCGCGGACGGGGACCTTCTCTTTTCCCACCGGAAGTTTCCTCAGCGGTCCGTGGCGCTTCGGGGCACGGGGGATACCTTCGACATTGTCGATGCCGAGAGCCGTGAGCTCATCGGCAGCGTGGACGGGCACCGGGCCGTGCGGGAAACCTACCCCGGGGCGGTGTACATCCACCGGGGGGACTCCTACGTGGTGACGGAGCTGGATCTGGATAAGCGAACGGCCGTGGCCCAGAAGCAGCGCGTCCACTATTTCACCCGCATCCGCAGCCACAAGGCCACGGAGATCCTTGAAGTGAGCAACCGCAAGCCCCTGGGCAACGCCTGGGTGGGCGTGGGCAAGCTGAAAGTCACCGAGACCATCACCGGTTACGAAAAACGGCTGGTGAAGGGCCAGCGGCTCCTCACCGTGATTCCCCTGGATCTGCCCCCCCAGGTGTTCGAGACCGAGGGGCTCTGGCTGGAGGTGCCCGAGGCCGTGCGGGTGGACATGGAAAAAGAGCAGCGCCATTTCATGGGAGGCATCCATGCTGTGGAGCATGCCGCCATCGGGATTTTGCCCCTGTTTGCCATGGCAGACAGAAACGACATCGGAGGCATCTCCATTCCCCACCACCCCCAGCTTGGAAAGGGCGCGGTTTTTATCTACGACGGCTTTCCCGGGGGCATCGGCATCTGTGCCGGGGTGTTCGGCCAGGCCGAAGCCCTCTTTGACAGGACCCTGTCGGTGATCCGGGACTGCCCCTGTGAGACCGGCTGCCCGGCGTGTGTCCATTCGCCCAAGTGCGGCTCCGGGAACCGGCCCATCGACAAGGAAGCCTCCCGGGTGCTCCTTGAAAAGCTTCAAACACCCCTTGCTCCGGCCCTTCTCTCCGGGGAGCCTGTCCCTCGGTTCCCCGCACCCAAACCCGAGGACGCAAGGGGCAAGCCCCCGATTCCGAAGCGCTACGCCGTGCTGGACGTGGAGACAAGGCGGTCCGCCGAAGAGGTTGGCGGCTGGGGCCGCGCCCGGTTCATGGGGGTGAGCGTGGCCGTGCTCTACGATTCCAAGACCGATGCCTACACCGCCTGGACCGAGGATCAAATCCCGGAGATGGCCCGGCTCTTGAAGAAGATGGACCTGGTGGTGGGCTTCAACATCCGCCGGTTCGACTACGATGTGCTTTCGGGTGTGTGCGGCGCCGATTTTCACAGGCTCCCCACCCTGGACATGCTCGACGAGGTGCACAAGCGCCTCGGGTATCGCCTCTCCCTGGACCATCTCTCCAGCCACACCCTGGGCGCTGAAAAGAGCGCCGACGGCCTGGCCGCCCTGGCCTGGTGGAAGGAGGGGCGCCTGGACCTCATCGAATCCTACTGCCAGAAAGACGTGGCCCTGACCCGCGATCTGTACCTTTACGGTCGCGATAAGGGGTACCTTCTCTTCCAGAACAAAGCCCGGACCCTGGTGCGCCTTCCTGTGGTCTGGTAAGTCAACTCCCGGACATTGCAAACAAATTGACGTTGCCTCGCGGCTGCGTGTATACTGGTTCAACACGCATCATTGTTGTTGATCGAACAACGTCTTTCCTCCTGTTGTCTCTTCCGGGGCATGGACATGTGAAGGGCGGCTGATGCCTGCCCTTTGTTTTTTCCTTCCCCGTCGACACCCATCGGACGGCTGCGTGCCCTCCGCGAAAAACGCTTCCCCGTGTGAGGCCGCTGAAAGCGGTATGGCCTGCAAAAGGACTCATCACACGGCGTTTTGTACGCGGTTGGCCATGTGCAGCCTGTTCCCTGTGACCTAAAATCCCCTGCGCCGGAGTTTCATACCCCATGAAGTTATGGCGTTACATTTTGTTCTGGGCCCTTCTGGTGGCCGCCCTTTCCGTGGGGCTCTGGTTCGGCGTGCATTTTCTGAAGGGAGAAATGCGTCATAAGGAGCGGGTGACCACCTTGCGAGGGTTTCGTGCAGAGCTCGGGGAGATGATTTCCCACCGCTGGGAGGTTATTGAAAGCCTGAGCACCGAGCCCATGCTCCGCGAGGTGCTCTCCGGTGGCCCCAGTGCTGAACTGGATCATCTGTTTGACATGCTGGCCCATGCCGAGCACGTGGCTCTTATCTACCTGATGAATAGCGAAGGGCTCACTGTGGCGAGTTCTGTCTACGACGGTGAGAAGAGGGTGACGGGGCTGAACTATCGGTTCCGTCCCTATTTCAAGTATGCCATGACCGGGCGGCGCATGGTGTACCCGGCCGTGGGGGTGACCACCCATCGGCGGGGGATTTACATGTCCATTCCTGTCTGGGACAGGGGCATGGACCCCGTGGGCGTTCTGGTGTTCAAACTGGACCTGGAGGCGGTGGATGCCCTGTTTCAGGAGGTCTCGTCCCCTGTGGTTCTTATGGACCCTTTTGGGGTGGTGTTTGCAAGCAACACGCCGGAGTGGCTCTTTCATGTTTCAGAGCCCCCTACGGAGGCGGAGAGTGCAGGCGTGGACCTGAAACGGCAGTTTGGGGGGCGGCCCCTGAAGCTTCTGGGGTGGGACCCGGGACAGCCCGAGGTGTTGGTGGGGGCTGAGCGGTATGAGGTTGTGTCCGAGGCCATACCTGCTTTTCGATGGACGGTGGTGGGGCTGTTCTCCGGCGATCCGTATCCGCCATTTCCCCCCGGCCAGTTGATGATGACCCGGGTCGGTTACCTGGCGGGGCTCTTGCTGGTGACCCTGGTGATCAGCCTTTGGGCCACGGTTCGCAGGCGCCAGCAGGCGGAGCTGGTGCTCATCAAACACCGGGAGACCCTGGAGGGCGTGGTGAACAGGCGGACCCTGCAGCTTGAGGTGGTCAACGACACCCTGGTGCGGGAGCTGGAGGAGAAACGGTTTGCGGAAGTCGTCGGCGAGAACGAGACATCGTTCAAGCGCGCCAACCGTATTGCCGGGCTGGGAAGCTGGGAGTGGTTCCTGACCGAGGACAGGGTGGTTCTCTCCGATGTGATGGTGGCCATCTACAGGGGCGAAGACAAAAGCGAAAGCAGCAGGATTGAGGGCCGGTTTGAGGAGGTCATACAACGCATGGTGCACCCGGAAGACTCGGAGATGGTGGTGCGGGCGGGGCGAAAGATGGCCGAGACAGGTAAGGGCGAGCCCCTGGAATACCGTATTGTCCGGGGCAACGGGGATATCCGCTGGATCCGGGCCGAGGTACCGGAGGTGAAGGAGTTTCGGCGATCCGGGGAGGTGGTTTCTCTCATCGGCACGGTGCAGGACATTACGGAGCGAAAGCTCAGCGAGAATTCCCTGCTGCGTTTCAAAGCGGCCATGGAGCAGTCCGTGGACGGCATTGCCGTGGCAGACCTGGAAGGGGTGGTGGAGTTTGTGAACCCCTCCTGGGCCAAGATGCACGGGTACCGTACCGAGGAGCTGGTGGGGGTGAACCTGGAGTCGTTTCATACCCGGAATCAGGCCGAAGGCCCCTTACGGGATTTTCTGAAAAAAGTGAGACGCTACGGCAGCTGCGAGGGGGAGATCGACCACGTGGCCCGCAACGGCCGGGAATTTCCCACCTGGATGAGCTCTTCCCTTATGGCGGATCATGAAAACAACCCCATCGGCATTGTCTGGATTTGCCGGGAGATCAGCACCCAGAAGCACGCCGAGGCGATCCTGAAGCGTGCCAAAGAGGAGGCCGAAGCCGCCACCCGGGCCAAGAGTGTTTTCCTGGCCAACATGAGCCACGAAATTCGCACTCCCATGAACGGGGTCATCGGCATGATCGATATCCTTTTGGACACCGGGCTGACTCCTGAGCAGAAGGAGTACGCCGAGTCGGTGAAGTCCAGTGCCGATGCCCTGTTGATTCTTATCAACGATATCCTCGACCTTTCCAAGATCGAGGCGGGCAAGCTGGACATTGAGGCCATCGATTTCAACCTGCGCCATGTGTTGGAGCCCCTCAGCGATGTCATGGCCATCAAGGCCGGGGAAAAGAGCATCGCCTTCGGTTGCCTGATCCAGGACAACGTCCCGGTGCATCTCAACGGGGATCCGGTGCGATTGCGGCAGATCCTCACCAACCTGGCCGGAAACGCCGTTAAGTTTGTGGAAAAGGGCAGCGTGATGATCCGGGTGGCCCTGAAAGAGAAGACGGGCAAGGGCGTAAGGCTCTTCTTCGAGGTGGCAGACACGGGCATCGGTATTGAGGAAGAGGCCCGCTCCAGGATCTTCGACTCCTTTTCACAAGGAGACGTTTCTACCACCAGGCGGTACGGGGGCACGGGGCTGGGGCTTTCCATCTCCCGGCAACTTACCCGTCTGATGAACGGCAACATCGGAGTGGAGAGCCGGCCGGGCCAGGGGACCACTTTCTGGTTCACCGCAGAGTTCGACATCCAAACAGAAGCGCGGGAAGAGTGGTTCCACTCCAGCGACGTCCTTGAGAACGCCCATCTCCTCGTGGTGGACGATAACGCCGTGAACCGGTGGGTCTTTCGGGAGTATGCCCGATCATGGGGAAGCCGGGTCACCGAGGCGGAGTCCGGGGAGAGCGCCCTGCTGATGGCGGAACAGGCACGCAAGGACGGAACGCCCTTTGATGCGGCCATCATCGACATGCAGATGCCGGGTATGGACGGGGCTTCTTTGGGCGGTGCTTCAAAGACGGGGAGACCACCCGCCCCTCCTTTGATGGCCACCTCCATCGGTCAGAAAGGGGACGCCGCGCACATGGCGGAACTGGGCTTTTCTGCCTGCCTGACCAAGCCGGTGAGGAAGAAAGACCTGTATGAGCGGTTGAATCAGGTCCTGCATCGTGGTGAGGCAGGGGACCAGAGCCCGGATCTTCGAGAGCGGGAGACAAAGGCCCGCGGTGTGTCGGTGGAAACCATGCCCGGGATTCCCGCCATCCACGTGCTGCTGGCCGAAGACAACCCCATGAACCAGCGGGTGGCCGTGAGCATGTTGAAGAAGCTGGGGCATACGGTGAAGGTGGTGAGCAACGGATTGGAGGCGGTGGACGCTTTCGGCAGTGAAGCCTTTGACCTGGTGCTCATGGACGGGCAGATGCCGGTGATGGACGGGCTGGAGGCGACCCTGGCCATTCGGCAGCTGGAGCAGGAGGCCCTGGAGATCCCGGAACCGGGGCACGGGCCTGTACCCATCATCGCGGTGACGGCCAACGCCATGGCCGGGGACCGGGAACGGTTTCTGGAGGCGGGCATGGACGAATACATCACCAAACCCATCAAGAAAAAAGAGCTCGAGGAGGTGATCGTCCGGGTCATGGGGGAACGGGAACAGCCATGATGGGGGGAAGGGGCGAGGGCGTGGATGAACACGGGGAAAAGTTGGGTGATGTGGCCGGAGATGCCTTCCGGTCGGGCCGGGCCCTGGACCGGGAGGAGATGGATGCCACCCTGGACCTGGTCCGGGCCATTTTGCCCAGGGACCCTGTCACCCGGGGGCACAGCCTGCGGGTGATGGATTATGCCCTGGCCCTGGCCCGGCGGGTCAAGCTGCCCCGTATCGTGTTTCCCCACCTGGTGTTCGGCAGCCTGCTCCACGATTGCGGCAAGGGCGGGGTTTCGGACCATATCCTGCAAAAGCCGGGCCCCCTGACCCCCGCGCAGATGCGCCTGATGGGCCTGCACTCCGAGCGGGGCCATGCCATCACCCGGTGTGTGGGGCCCCTGGAGACCGCCTCGCTTTTTATCCGCCAGCACCATGAGCGCTGGGACGGGCAGGGGTACCCCGACGGGCTGCGGGAGGAGGGGATACATATCTGCTCGCGGATCATCACCCTGGTGGACGTGTTTGATGCCTTGACCACCCATCGCCCCTACCGGAAACAGATGCCGGTCCAGGCGGCCCTGGGCGTTATGCGAAGCGGCCGGGGGAGCCGCTTTGACCCGGAGCTCACCGATACCTTCCTGGCCATGATACGCGAGAAAATGGTGCCTGTGAGCCGGGGGCGGACCACCTTGTTTCGTCCCTGGTTCACCCCTTCCCTGGTGGCGGGGGACGCCTCGGCCTCCCTTCGCCATGCCCTGGCGCGAAGCCTTTCACCCTGCCCTGTTCAGCTGACGGTGGTGGGCTCCGGCGAGGAGGTGTTCAACCAGATGGAGGACGGGCCTGTTGAGATGATCCTGCTTGGGGAGTCCCTCGGGGACATGACCGGGGCCGAGTGCCTGTGGCTCAGCAGGGAGTTTGCGCCCCGGGCTGTCCGGCTCATGCTCTGCCCCTTCAACCGGCTGGAGGCCCTGGTGGCCCATCGGGAGCAGGCCGGGATCTATCGTTTCGTGGTGGTACCGTGGCAGGAGCGGGCCTTTCGGGAGCTGGTGGAGGAGGCCCTGGTGTGGCGCCAGATCACTGCGGCGGTGAAGGGGGCGTGAGGCGGGGCGGGGACGCCGCGGTGCTTTGGAAGCCCGGGCATCCCCATTGCCGGTCAGGCGAGTTCAAAAAGGGGGGTGGAGAGATAGCGCTCCCCGGTGCTGGGGAGGATCACCACCATGCGCTTTCCCTTGGATTCCGGGCGCCGGGCCACGGCAAGGGCGGCATGGACGGCGGCTCCGGAAGAGATGCCGCAGAGGAGGCCCTCCTGCTTGGCCAGGAGCCGGGCCGTGGTAAAGGCCTCTTCCGAGGGCACGGTGACCACCTCGTCCACCACGGACAGGTCCAGGGCGCCCGGGACAAACCCGGCACCGATGCCCTGGATCTTGTGGGGGGCTGCATCGCCCCCCGAGAGGACGGGGGACTCGGCCGGTTCCACGGCAATGGCCTTGAAGTCGGGGTTGACGCGTTTCAACACCTGGCTGATGCCGGAGATGGTCCCGCCGGTGCCCACACCTGCCACGACCATGTCCACTTCGCCGTTTAAGGCATTCAGGATTTCGGGGGCCGTTGTCTTTCGGTGGATCTCCTGATTGGCAGGGTTTTCGAACTGGTTGGGCAAAAAGGCGTTGTCGCTTTTTTCCACGAGGTCTACGGCCGCATCAATGGAGCCTTTCATGCCCTTGTCCCCCGGCGTGAGGATCAGCTTGGCCCCGAAGTGGGTGAGGAGCTTGCGCCGCTCAACGCTCATGGTCTCCGGCATGGTGAGGCAGAGGCGCAGGCCGCGGCGGGCGCAGAGCATGGCCAGGGCGATGCCGGTGTTGCCGCTGGTGGGCTCCACGATGAGGGTCTCGTCATTGATGCGCCCGTCCCGGATTCCGGCCTCGATCATGGCAAAACCAAGGCGGTCCTTGACGCTCCCTCCGGGGTTGAAAAACTCCAGCTTGGCGTAGATCTCCACGGGCAAGCCTTCGGCCATGCGGTTGAGGCGAACCAGTGGGGTCCTGCCGATGGATTGGTCTACGGTTTTATATTTAAACATGAGGTCTCCTTTGATGTGCGTGTCGCTTTGGACCGTTACGGGCTAACACCGTTGCGGTTCGGGCATAGCGATGAGAGGCAGCGAAGCCCATATCGCCGGTAAGGCTGACTTAACCGCTACCGTCGAACCCGCTTTCGAGGTGGCTCACCTCGTTTTTGACCCGTTGGAGTCCATGTAGATGAGCTCCGGGGTTTCGATGAAGACCTTGGTGTCCGCGGGCACCGATGAGGTGAGCCAGACGTTGCCGCCGATGGTGCAGTTCCTGCCGATGGTGGTCTTGCCGCCCAGGATCGTGGCGCCGGAGTAGATGATGGCGTTGTCCTCGATGGTGGGGTGGCGCTTTTTCCCCTTGAGGTGTTCGCCTGCACCGGGGGCAGGGAGAGGGCCCCTAAGGTCACGCCCTGGTAGATGCGCACGTTTTCCCCCACGAGGGTGGTTTCTCCGATGACCACACCGGTGCCGTGGTCGATGGCGAAGCGCTTGCCGATGCGGGCGCCGGGGTGGATGTCGATGCCCGTGGCGCTGTGGGCGATCTCGGTCATGATGCGCGGCAGGATGGGCACCCCGAGCTCGTAGAGCTTGTGGGCCATGCGGTAGACGCTGATGGCGTAAACCCCGGGGTAACTGAAGATGATCTCGTCCACGCTGTGGGCGGCGGGGTCGCCGTCCCGGGTGGCCCGGACGTCTTCGGCCAGGGTGCGCTTGATGTCGGGGATGGCCCGGAAGAATTCGAGGACCGCCTCGTGGCCTTCGCTGGCGCAGGAGGTGCAGGACTTGTTGTAGCGGTAGCAGTCGTGCCTGAAGGAGAGCACCACCTGCTC
This sequence comes from Desulfoluna sp. CYM3A, assembly GCF_056829965.1. Lineage (NCBI taxonomy): Bacteria > Pseudomonadati > Thermodesulfobacteriota > Desulfobacteria > Desulfobacterales > Desulfolunaceae > Desulfoluna > Desulfoluna sp. CYM3A. The sequence goes on along the minus strand of NZ_CP186556.1, from coordinate 4,850,541 downwards.
GGTGAGCAGGTCATACAAGGTGGTGGTGAGCTGCCCGATGCGGTACGTCAGGTTCAACGGGTCGATCTTTTTTCCGGCAAAGTAGCCGGGGAAGAGGACCTGCATGCCCACCTTGATGATCCTTTTGGCGTCGTGCCGGGAGGGGATGGGCTCGTAGCCCACGTGCTTGAAGCACTCGGGCTCGTTGCAGCTGTCGATGATCTCTCGGGTGATGTCCGGCATCAACCGGCGAAATCGTGCGATGGACTCGTTTTCCGAACGGCAGCGGTCTGCTTCCTGGGGATATATTGGATTCATGGGACTGGTATGCTCCGATAAAAGGTGATCAATAGTTGGTGGGGTCAAGCGGCATTCATACCTGCCCGGCCTTAATTGACGTACATACCACATTGTGGTAGCTTGGGGCAACGTTGCTCGATACCAAATTTTATCGGAGAATCCATGGACAGTAAAGAGTTCGCGGCCATACGCGGCCGGTTGGCCAAGACCCAGAAAGAGATGGCGGCACTGCTGGGCCTGTCGGTCAAGGCGGTCCACAGCTACGAGCAGGGGTGGCGCTCTGTCCCCGCCCATGTGGAGAAGCAGCTCCTCTTTCTGCTGGCCCGGAGAAGGGGGCAGAGTGCTTCTCCCTGCTGGGCGGTCAAGGGGTGCGACCCCGCGCGGAAAAGGAGGTGTCCTGCCTGGGAATTCCAGGCAGGGGACATGTGCTGGTTTCTCTCGGGAACCTCCTGCGATACCCAGGGGACCCTCTCCTGGGAAGAGAAGATGAAGCAGTGTCGGCGCTGCCCCGTCTTGAACTACACAACCCTCCTCGGATTGAGAGAACACCATGACCGACCCCTTGAAACGGAAGTTTGCCACCCGCGTGATCCATAGCGGCCAGGAGACCCACGCCTGGGAGGGGGCCACCCTGCCCCCCGTTTATCAAAGCGCCTCCCACAGGCACCCCACGGCCGAGAGCCTTTCCGATGCCTTTTCGGGCCAGGGGGGCCATATCTACGGCCGCCTCTCCAATCCCACCAACGACGTCCTCGAAGCCAAGCTCAGCGACCTGGAGCAGGGCAAGGGCTCCCTTGTCATGGCCTCGGGCATGGCCGCCGTCAGCAACACCTGCATGGCCCTCTTGCGGGCCGGCGACGAGTTTGTGGGCGGTCGTTCCCTGTTCATGTCCACCTGGCTGCTCTTTACCCGCATTTTTAAGAAATACGGCATCACCGCCCGCCTGGCCGATCCCACGGACTTGGGCGCCATGGAAGCCGCCATCACCGAAAAGACCCGTTTTCTCTATATCGAGAGCATCGGCAACCCGGCCATGGACGTACCGGACATTGAAAAAACAGCGGCCCTGGCCCACGCCCACGGTCTCCCCCTGGTGGTGGACAACACCCTGGGCACCCCCTTTCTCGTTCGGCCCCTGGAGCTGGGCGCCGACGCCGTGGTGCACTCCACCACCAAGTACATCAGCGGCCACGGCAACGCCACGGGCGGGGTGGTGGTGGATAGGGGCGCCTTTGACTGGGCCACCGAGAAATTCGCCGATTTTGCCCCCTTTGTGGAAAAAAAAGGGAACCTGGCGCTCCTGGACCGCATCTGGCGGGAACACCACATCAACCACGGCACCACCCAGGCCCCTATGAACAGCTACCTCACCATGGTGGGGCTGGATACCCTGGCCCTGCGCATGGAGAGGCACCTGGAAAACGCCCTGGCCGTGGCCCGATTTTTAGAGGCTCACCCCAAGGTCGCCTGGGTCAACTTCCCCGGCCTTGCCGGCCACGCCAACCGGGATGTGGCCCACAGGCAGTTTGGCGGCAAAGGCTTCGGTGCCATGCTCACCTTCGGCCTTGAAAGCGAAGCCGCCTGCCGCAAAACCATCGACGGTCTTTCCATGATCTACCACCTGGCCAACATCGGAGACTGCAAGAGCCTGATGATCCACCCCTGGTCCACCCAGTACGTCTCCTTCGAGCCCGACGAGAAAACAGCCCTGGGGATCCGCCCCGACATGCTGCGCCTCTCCGTGGGCATCGAGGCCGTGGAAGACATTATCGAAGACCTGGACCAGGCCATTGAAATGAGCAGGGGATAAAGTTCAAAACAGCGGTTTCTTCTGGTGAAAAATACGAGAAAAAAGCGCCTCCGGCGGCCAGGTGGGGGCACCTGGAAACCCTGTGGCGAATGCATGGAGACCATGGTGATGCAGGCGTTTTGGGGCATTCGCGTGAAGGATAACGTTTGGCAACTGCCTTTGCAGGAGAGGAGAGTGTCACTGTTTTTTCTACTCGTTGCGTCATGATTTGATCTGCCAACACGTTTTCTCGCTCCCAGGCTCTGCCTTGTTGGTGTGGAATATGCCGGTGCAATCACCTGAATTCACAGGACGAAGCGATATCAGCCGTGGAGGCAGAGCCTCCGTGTATTATTCCCAGGCGGAGCCTGGGGACGAAAGGTAAAGTTTCATAGTGGTATAGATGAAGGCATTTGAAGTTCTTTTAGCGTTGCTCACGGGCGAAGCCCAGTCCGAAGGCCCTTGCGCTTTGGCCCGAGGAACGAGGGACAAAGCGCAAGGGCAATGAGCTTTCGAGGTGGCTCACCTCGCCGCCGGAGGCAAGCTTTTGGTTTTTTGATTTACGTGGGGGAAGGATAAAAACGATGGTACACGCGGTGAAGCAGGTGCATACTCTGGAGGGGCCGGTGACCCTTGAGAGCGGGGAGGCCCTGTCGGAGGTGACGGTTGCCTTTGAGACCTGGGGAACCCTGGATGCGGACAAGGGCAACGCCATTTTGATCTGCCATGCCCTCACCGGGGATTCCCACGCGTCATCTGCGCCGGGGGAGGAGCTGCCCGGGTGGTGGGAGACCATGGTGGGGCCGGGGCGGGCCATTGATACGGATCGCTATTTCGTCATCTGCTCCAACGTGTTGGGGGGCTGCATGGGTACCACCGGGCCTTCGTCCGTTAATCCGGAGACGGGGCGGCCCTTTGGCACCGATTTCCCGGTGGTGACCATCGGGGACATGGTGAGGGTTCAGGCGGGGCTGGTGGATCATCTGGGCATCGGGCGTCTTCATGCGGTCATCGGGGGCTCCGTGGGGGGCATGCAGGTGCTCTCCTGGTGCCGTCAGTTTCCGGAGCGGGTGGGCTCGGGTGTGGCCCTTGCCACCACCATGCGTCACTCGGCCTTGTCCATTGCCTTCAACGAGGTGGCCCGCCAGTCCATTGTTTCGGATCCCAACTGGAACAAGGGGCACTACTACGGCGGGGAGAGACCGGCCCTTGGGCTATCCGTGGCCCGCATGATCGGCCATATCACTTATCTGTCCGACGACGCCATGCACCGAAAGTTCGGGCGGCGGCTCCAGGATCGCGATGAGTTTTCCTTTGATTTTGATGCCGAGTTTCAGGTGGAGAGTTACCTCCACTACCAGGGCGCCAAGTTTGTGGACCGCTTTGACGCCAACTCCCTGCTCTACATCACCAAGGCCGCCGACTATTTCGACGTGGAGGAAGGCCTCCGCGACGGCGGGGCCCTGGATCGCATGGCCGAGCTGAGGCACCCTTTTCTGGTGGTGTCCTACACCTCGGACTGGCTTTACCCCACGTACCAGAACCGTGCCATCGTGAGCCTTTTCAAACGCCACGGGGTGGACGTGAGCTTTTGTGAGATTGAGGCGAGCTGCGGTCACGATGCCTTTCTCCTGCCCAGCGATCGCCTCACCACCATCCTCACCGGATTTTTGGGAAAGGGGGCCCATGCCTGAGAGTTTGAACAACCTGCGTTTTGATCTGTCCATCATCGCCGCCTGGGTCCGTCCCGGGTCCCGCGTCCTGGGGCTGGGCTGCGGGGACGGCGAGCTGCTCCATGCCCTGAAGCGCCACAAAAAGGTGTCGGAGACCGGCATTGAGATCGACGAAGCCCAGGTGGCCCGGTGCATTGAGCGGGGTCTCACCGTGGTTCAGGGGGACATGAACGAGGAGATCAGGGATTACCCCGACGATTTTTTTGATTACGTGATCTGCAGCCAGACCCTCCAGCAGGCCTACGACCCGTCGGGGTTGATCCGGGAGATGCTGCGCATCGGCAAGCACGCCGTGGTCTCCTTTCCCAACTTTTGCCACTGGCGCATCCGGCTCCAGATGCTTGCCTCGGGGCACGTCCCCCGAACCCGGGAGCTGCCCTATGAGTGGCACGACACCCCCAACATCCGGGTGCTCTCTTTAAACGATTTTCGCCGGTTCGCAGACGAGGTGGGGTTTTCCATTCGAAGGGAGGCGGCCATCAACTCCCGGGACATCCGGGTCACCGGCACCCGGGTGAGGGTGTGGCCCAACCTGCGGGCCACCTACGGGATTTACCTCATCGGGCGTTGAGCCCTTATTTGACATGTGAAGGACGGTACACCATGGCACACGCACCGCACCAGACCGGCAAGGTGGTTTCCCTTGCCGTAAGCACGAAAAAAGGCATTCCCAAGACCTGCGTCTCCGAGGTGACCGTGGTGGAAGACCACGGCATCGAAGGGGACGCCCACGCCGGTCCCTGGCATCGTCAGGTGAGCCTTCTGGCCCAGGAAGGGATCGAGACCATGGTGGCTAAGGGCCTCACCGTGGGGTTCGGCGATTTTGCCGAGAACGTGGCCACTGCGGGTATCGACTGGCTGAAGGTGCCGGTGGGCACCCGGGTGGCCCTGGGCGATGCCGTGGTCCTTGAGATCACCCAGATCGGCAAGACCTGCCACAAGCCCTGCGCCATTTTTCACCGGGCCGGAGACTGCATTATGCCCCGGGAGGGGATTTTCGGAAAAGTGATAGAAGGCGGCCTCCTTCGGGTGGGGGATGCCGTTTGGGTGGGTACAGCCTGACACAGGACATGAGGTCCCATGAAACGACTGCTTCCCATATTTCTTGTGCTGGTCTCCGTGGGGATCGGGGTGCTTCATTTTGTCACCCCGGGCCACGACATGTTCCTCCACGATACCTGGCGGCGCCTCAGCTACTTTCCCATTGCCGTGGGTGCCTTGTATTACGGCCTCCGGGGCGGGATCATCATGGCCCTGCTCAACTCTCTCGCCTTTATCCCCCATCTTCTCCTGTACATGGGCCGCAACCCCGTGACCTATCGCAGCGAACTCACCGAGGTGGGCCTCTATTTTGCCGCTGGCATCCTTGTGGGTGTTGTTTCTGGAAAGGAGAAGCAGGTGTCCGCACAGTACCGGGCCGTCTCCGAGCAGCTCGAAACGTCCCTTAAGCGGGTCAAGGACGATGCCCGGACCCTTTTGAGCCTGGAAGATCAATTACGGGTGAGCCAGAAACGGGCGGTGGCAGGGGAGCTCTCCTCTTCCCTGGCCCATGAAATCAAAAACCCTCTGGGGGCCATTCGGGGGGCTGCGGAGATCATTCTGGACGAGGCGCCGGAGGAGGGGCTCTCCCGGAAGTTTGCCGGAATCCTCATCAAGGAGACGGAGCGTCTGGACAAGACCCTTGCCGGGATGCTCGCCATGGCAACCTCCAGGGAGAGCGGAACCCAGGAGGTGGAGCGTACCCTTTCGGAGGTGGTGGATCATGTCAACGACACCATGTCCATCCGATTGAAGGATCGGCAGGTGCGCCTTACCATGTCCTGCGGGGACAACGCCAGGGGGGTGAGGGTGGAAGGGGAGAAGGTGTCCCAGGTTCTGGTGAACCTGGTGCTGAACGCGGTGGCGGTGGTGGGCAAGGGGGGACGCATCGATGTGACGGCCACGGTTTCGGAAGGGGTGTGTTCCGTGACCGTCAGCGACGACGGCCCCGGCATTGATCCGAATTTTTTCCCGAGGCTTTTTGAGCCCTTTGTCTCCGGGAGTAAGGAGGGTACAGGGCTGGGGCTTCCCATCTCCCGCCGCATTGCCCAGAGCCTGGGGGGCAGCCTGGAGGCCAGAAACCGCGATGACGGCGGTGCGGAGTTTTGTTTTTCCTTTCCCTGCCTGACAGAGTGAGGGCCTTGGGATATGGGGTGCGTGGCAGGGGAGTTCGAACCAAAACCAACGGGTACGTTTGATTGCCTTTGATGTCAGGAGAATTCACATGGCCGGTCATCTGCTTTTGATTGACGACGACGAAAGCCTTCTGGAAGTGACGTCGCACAACTTGTCCACCGGGGGGTTTTCCGTGCTTGAGGCGCGCAGCGGAGAGGAAGGCCTGGCCCTGTTCGCGAAAAAATGGGTTGATCTTGTGGTGACGGACGTGAAGCTATCGGGCATGGACGGCCTTTCCGTCCTTGCTGCCGTCAAGGAGATCAACCCCGATATCCCGGTCATCGTCATCACCGCCCACGGCACCATTGAGATGGCGGTGGAGGCCATGAAGCAGGGGGCCTTTACCTTTATCACCAAGCCTTTCAGCCGGGACGCCTTGCGGCTCTCCTGCCGAAAGGCCTTGGAGATGGGGTCCCTCCAGCGAAAGAACCGAGAGCTCACCGATGAGATCGAGGCCATCCGGGGCAAGGAAGCGCCTGTGGTGGCATCTCCGGTGATGGAGCAGCTCGTGGCCACGGCACGCCGTGTGGCCAACAGCGATGCCCCTGTCCTGATCACCGGCGAATCGGGGACCGGCAAAGAGGTCATCGCCCGGTTGATTCACCGGGAGAGCCCGAGACGCAGCGGCCCCCTGATTACGGTCAACTGCGCCGCCATTCCGGAAAACCTGGTGGAGAGCGAGCTGTTCGGCCACGTGAAGGGGGCCTTTACCGGGGCGGTTTCCGATCAGCCTGGAAAGTTTCGGGCGGCAAACGGGGGCACCCTATTTCTTGATGAGATCGGCGACCTGCCCCTTGCCATTCAGGCCAAGCTCCTGCGTGCCATTCAGGAGAAGGAGGTGGAGCCCGTGGGGAGTCAGAAGGTGATCTCGTGCGATATTCGCCTGATCTCGGCCACCCACCGGGACCTTGCCAAGGCCATTGTGGAAGGTGCGTTCCGGGAGGATCTCTTCTACCGCATCGGCGTGGTGCCCCTGCACATTCCCCCCTTGCGGGAGCGCCCCGAAGAGATTGTGCCCATGGCGAACCATTTTCTTGCCGCCTTCGGTTCCCATTCCGGCCACTCCCTTGCCTTTACTAAGGGCGCTTCAGGCGCTCTGGTGGCCCACCCCTGGCCGGGAAATATCCGTGAGCTGAAGAATGTGGTGGAGCGTTGCGCCATCCTGGCCTCCGGCCATGCCATCGACACCACCGACCTTGCCCTGGCCGGTTCTTCCGGCACCGCTCCGGGCGGTGCATTCCGCCTGCCGGAGGGCGGGCTGAGCCTGCCGGACCTGGAAGAGGACCTCATCCGCCAGGCCCTCTCCCGCTCCGGGGGAAACCGGTCCCAGGCTGCCCGGCTTCTGGGCATCCCCCGCCATGTTCTTATCTACCGCCTTGAAAAGTACGGGATTAACGGCTCTGCCGATGCCTGATGCCCTGCATCAGGCCGTGGACTCTCCGCTTACCACCCGGTTTCGTCCCTCTTCTTTTGCCCGGTACAGGGCCTCATCGGCTCGTTTGATGAGGTCGTCTGTTTTTTCCCGCAAGGCCAGCCTGCAGGTGGCGGTGCCAAAGCTTGAGGTGATGGCGATGAGCTCCCCGGTCTCGGGGTGGATGATCTCTTTTTCCTCCACCGCTTTTCGCAGCCGTTCCGCAACAGATCGGGCCTGGTCATCCATGGTGCCCGGCATGCACACCACAAATTCCTCACCCCCGTAACGCCCCAGAAAGTCATACGGCCGGAGGATTTCCTTCAGGGTCTGGCAGAAGCACTGGAGTACCAGGTCCCCTACCTGGTGCCCGTAGGTGTCGTTGACCCGTTTGAAGTAGTCGATGTCGGAGATGAGAAAAGAGAGGGCTGTCTGTTCGCGATGGGCCCGTTCGATCTCCTGCTCAAGGCGTTCCATAAAGGCCCGCCGGTTCATCATGCCGGTCAGGGCGTCGGTGTTGGCCAACTGAAGGATGCGGTGTTCCAGGTTGATGATGCGCTCTCCGATGCGGATGCGGTACTTGAGCTCTTCCTGGTTGAAGGGCTTGGTGAGGAAATCATCGGCGCCGGCTTCCAGGCCGTGGATGATGTCTTTTTTCTCGCCCTTGGTGGTGAGCAGGATGATGTAGATGTACCGTGCAATGTCTAAGTCACGAATGGCCCTGCAGAGTGCGGGCCCGTCCATGAGGGGCATCATCCAGTCCGAGATGAGCAGGCTCGGGGGGCTGGGGCGGGTGATCATCTCAAAGGCTTCCCGGCCGTTGACGGCCACGTCGATATCGTAGCCCCACTTCATCAGGTTGGTTTGAAGGACGCGCCTGGAGATCAGGTCATCTTCGGCGATCATGATTTTCATGGGCCATTCCCTTGAGGGTGAGGGTGAGTTCATGGGCCAGGTCATGGAGTGTGGTTTCCAGGGCTGCGGCCTCTTCTTCTGCCAGGTCAAAGTGTCCGTTGGTTCCGTGGGTTTCCAGGCGCTGGGCTGTGTCGTGGGCCTCGGTGGCGGCAAAATTGACCACAGCCCCCTTGATGCTGTGGGCCAACCGGGCGATGGCCGGCCCGTCTTTGGTCAACAGGACCTGACGGAGGGTGGCCAGGTTGCCGGGAAGCTCCTTTAAAAAAATATCGGTGATTTCCCGGAACAGTTCGGGGTCGTCCAGGACATTTTCCATGGCCGAGGCCATGTCAAAGGTTGTGGGTACAAAGGGTTTTCCAAGGCTTTCGGATCCGCCGAGGACCCGTTCCACGGTCTCAAAAAGCGTGGCGGGGTTGATGGGCTTGGCAACATAGGCATTCATGCCCGCCTCCAGGCACTTTTCCTGATCGCCCTTCATGGCATGGGCCGTCATGGCGATGATGGGAATCGCGGCGCCCTTTTCCGACAGGCCGCGGATGATTCGGGTGGCCTCAAAACCATCCATCTCCGGCATTTGGACATCCATGAGGATGAGGTCGAAGTTTTCGCGTTTGTAAGCTGCTACGGCCTCCTTCCCGTTGACCGCCAGGGTGACCTGATGCCCCTTGGATTTGAGGAGATTGACGGCGAGGACCTGGTTGACCCGGTTGTCTTCGGCCAGCAGGATCTTGAGCCGTTCCTGCAGGTCGCACACGGTGTGGCGGGTGACGACCGTGGTGTTTTCTCCCTCCTGAAGGCCCATGGTGATGAGGATGGTGTTGAGGAGCTCCGATTGCCTGACGGGTTTGGACAGATACCCTGAGATTCCCGTCTCTCTGCAGCGCCGGGCGTCCTCTTTTTCTCCCATGGACGAGATCATGATCATCTTCATCCCCTCCCCGAAGGGGGCCTCTTTGATCTTTTGGGCAAGCTCGAATCCGTTGATTTCCGGCATCTGCATGTCCAGAAGGGCCAGCCGAAAGGGTTTCCCGTTTTCAAGGGCCTTGGCGGCAAGGCCCAGGGCCTCCCGGCCGTCGGCTGCGCTTGAAGGAGAGAGTCCCCAGGTGGTGAGCATCTCCTGGAGAAGAAAGCGGTTGGTGGCGTTGTCGTCCACAATGAGAGTGGGCAGTCCGGCCAGGTCCTGCCTGTTGAGGCGCAGGGAGGGGGGCTCTTCCGAACGGTTCAATTCAAAGACGGCCGTGAAATGGAAGATGCTTCCCGGGCCCCCTTCGGGGGAGCCCCGGTAGAGGTCAGGCACGGGCTCGTCCCCTGCAAAGGGGTTGGGGCTTTCGGCCCGGATGGCCCCTCCCATGAGTTTGACCAGTTGCCGGGAGATGGAGAGCCCCAGGCCCGTGCCCCCGTATTTTCGGGTGGCGGATCCGTCGGCCTGCTTGAAGCTGTGGAAGATGGTGTCCAGGGTGTCCACGGGAATGCCGATGCCGGTGTCGGAGACGGCAAAGCGCAGGGTGGCGGTGGTGTCGGTCTGGCTCTCTTTTTCCACGCGGATCACCACCTCCCCTTTTTCGGTGAACTTGATGGCGTTGCCTGCCAGGTTGACAATGATCTGGCGAAGCCTGCCCGGGTCTCCCATGAGGGCGGTGGGCACGTCCGGACGGATGTGGCAGACAAGCTCCAGGCCCTTTTCATGGGCCTTCAGGGCCAGGGTATTCACGGCGTTTTCCAGGGTGATCCGCAGGTTGAACTCGATGGTTTCAAGCTCCATCTTTCCGGCTTCGATCTTGGAGACATCCAGGATGTCGTTGAGCAGGCCGAGGAGGGCGTTGGCCGACATCTGTGCCATCTCCAGGTACTCGCGCTGCTCCCCGGTGAGGGGGGTGCCCAGGACCAGGTCCGTCATGCCGATGATGCCGTTCATGGGTGTGCGGATCTCGTGGCTCATGTTGGCTAAAAATTCGCTTTTGGCGGCGCTGGCCATTTCGGCCCGCTGGGTGAGGGTGTGGGCATGTTCAATGGCCTTTTCAAGCTCCCTGTTGATTTGCTTGAGCTCTTTTTTTGCCTGTTTTTCCCGGGTGATGTCCTGAAAGTTGGCCACGATGCCGCTGGCTTCTCCGGAGGCACTGCGAAGCAGGGCCGCACCCAGCCGGACATCAATGGTGCGGCCTGTCTTGGTGGTGCGCCTCGTCTCCAGCCCTTTGATGTGGGCTCCCCCCAGCACCTTTCGGATGGCGTGGCGGATTTCCGGGAGCAGGGGATCGGGGATGAACGTGCAGGCAGGGTCCCCGAGCTCTTCGGCGGTCCACCCGAACACCTGGGTAAAGGCGGGGTTGACGTAGGTGGCCCGACCCAGGGTGTTGAAGACAGCCACGGGATCCACGATGGTCTCCATGACCGTCCGGATCCTCTCCTCGCTTTCCCGGATCTTTTTCTCGGCTTTTTTGATGGCGCTGATGTCCATGAAGGCTTCAAGGATGACATCGTTGCCGTCGAGTTCCACCTGCAGGGCTGTTTTAAAGACCGGAATCCGTCGTCCATCCTTGTGGATGATCACTTTTTCGGACTGATCGACCTGGTTTCCGAGGTTTTTGAGGTGGCAGTGGCCCTCATCCGCGGGACAGATGGTGCGGTGACAGGTGCGGCCGACGATGTCGGTCTCGGAGTCGTGGCCTGTCATCTTAAGGGCCGCGTTGTTGATGCGGCGCACGATATGGTCCTTGCTTACGATCATCACGCCGATGGGCAGGGTGTTGATGATGGTCTCGGTGCTCTCCAGAGATTTTTTGAGCTGTTCTTCCACCATCAGGTTGCGGGTGATGTCCTTGTCCACCCCCCGGTAGCCAAGCCATTCACCGCTGTCCCCCATGATGGGGACCCCGTTGGTGAGCATGCAGACCCGGGTGCCGTCCTTTTTTATGCACCAGTTTTTCAGGTCCACGATGGGGTGCTTCAGGGCGAAGATTTTCGCCATCTTTTTTGCCACGCTGTCGGCTTCGTCCCGGGGCATGAAGTCCATGGGGGTCTTGCCGAGCATCTCCTCCGGGGTGTAGCCCAGGACCTTACCGATGTTGCCTGCCGTAAAGGTGTAAACCCCCCGGGTGTCCACCTCCCAGATCCAGTCCGCCATGCTCAGGGAGATGTCCCGAAAGCGGGCTTCGTTGAGGGCCAGGATCCGTTCGGTCTCCTTCTGGTCCGTGACGTCCCTTCCGATGCCCCGAAACCCCACGATTTCCCCTGAGGGGTCCCTTACCAGGGAGACCGAGGTCTCCACCCGGCGTTTGGAGCCGTCCTTGCGGATCATCTCCCAGGAAGCTCCCATGACCGATTCGTTGGATTTGTAGACCCCGGTGAAGATCTCGAAGACGATTTTCGCGTTTTCCTTGTCGAGAAAATCCTGGTTGTTTCGGCCCTGGAGCTCCTCTCTGCTGTACCCCAGGAGCTTGCAGAAAGCCTGGTTGAAGAAGATAAAGTTTCCCTTGAGGTCCACTTCGAGGTAGCTGTCCGCGATGTTTTCGAAGATGGTCCGGTATTTTTTTTCGTTTTCCTTCAGCTCTTCGGTGATCTGGATGTAGGTGTCCCGTTGCTGCGCAAGGAGCCTGATCTGGTGTTCCAGCTCCAATGGGTTGGGTTTCAGGGACATGGGGCCACCTATGGCTTGGGTGAGGTTTGGTGTGGCGCCGGACAAGGGCGGTGACCTGACATCCGTGATGGGCACGGTGCCATGGAAGACGGGGGCGCCTGGTTCTCGGGGGTAAAACCCTGTGGGCGAAGAGACGGGGAAGGGGGCAAGGGGTAGTGGGTGGGACGAGGATTCCCAATACCTGCCTGTATTTGTAATATTTTAGCTGGATCAGGGGGGCGGGTCAAGGGGGGACGCCCGGGGTCGCAGGGCCAACGCATTTAAAAATCGAGTTGCCTCCGGCGGGTCGCTTTTTGAAAAAAGCTCCGCGAAAACTTTCCGGTAATTAAATCGCTTATCTGACCCAGTCCGTAAAATTCGCAGTAGAAGGCCTTTGCGCTTTGGCCCGAGGAACGAGGGACCAAGCGCAAAGGCAATCAGCTTTCGAGGTGGCTCGCCTCGCCGCCGAAGTCCTGATTTTTCAACCCACCTTGACATTTATCCCCAGGCGTCGTGGGGGGTGCGGGCGATGATCTCCCGCTGGTGGTCGTCGTCGAGGTCCACGAAGTAGTCGCTGTAGCCTGCCACCCGCACCAGGAGGTCGCGGTGATCTTCCGGGTGCTTTCGCGCCTCCTCAAGGGTGTGCGTGTCCACGATGTTGAACTGCACGTGGTGCCCCCCCAGCCCGAAGTAGGTGCGGACCAGTCGAGCGAGGTTTTCGAGGTCGGTGTCGCTCTCCAGGAGCCGGGGCATGAAGCGCATGTTGAGCAGGGTCCCCCCGGACTTGACCTGGTCCATTTTGGCAAGGGACTTCATGACGGCCGTGGGGCCGTTTTTGTCCGCGCCGTGGGAGGGGGAGGTGCCGTCGGAGGCGGGCTGGTGTGCCTGCCGTCCGTTGGGGGTGGCCCCGAGCATCTTGCCGAAGTAGACGTGGCAGGTGGTGGAGAGCATGTTGAGGTGGTAGCGCCCCTCTTTGGTGTTGGGCCGCCCGTCGATGGCGTTGAAGAGGGAGGCGTAGACCCGCTTCATGAGGTCGTCGGCCCGGTCGTCGTCGTTTCCGAAGAAGGGGGTTTTGTTTTTGAGGGTGAGTCGCAGGGCCTCGCTCCCTTGGAAGTCGGCGTTGAGGGCCTCCACCAGATCGGACAGGCTGCGGGTGCCCTCATACACGTGGACCTTCAGGGCCGAGAAGCTGTCGGTGACTGTGCCGATTCCGCAGCACTGGATGTAGGTGGTGTTGTAGCGGGGTCCGCCGTTGTAATAGTCTTTGCCGTTTTTCACGCAGTCGCGGATCACCGAGGAGAGAAAAGGGGCCGGTGCGTACAGGGCCACCATGCGCTCGATGGTGTTGTTGACGGCTACCTTGATGTCCACCACGGCCTTGAGCTGGGTCTCAAAGGCGCGGTAGAGGGCATCGAAGGAGGTCAGTGAGGCGGCATTGCCGGTGGCGGGACCCACCTGCACCCCCGGCGAGGGGATCCATCCCGTTGTCCAGGGTCATCGCAGCGGATCTTCGGGACGTTCAGGTACCCGGTGAGAATGTAGGCCTCTTTTCCGAAGGCGCCGGTCTCGATGCAGCCGCTGGTGCCGCCTTCCCGGGCGTCTTCAACGGATTTTCCGGCCCGCACCTGTTCCATGATCACGGCATCGGCGTTGAACAGGGAGGGGTAGCCGAGTCCTTTTTTGATGACCCGTGCAGCAGCCTTGAGCAGGCGATGGGGGGTGCGATGGCTCACCTGGACGTTGCACTGGGGCTGGAGCAGGGCCAGCTCGGCGGCCACCTCCAGAAGCAGGTGCGAGACCTCGCTGGAGCCGTCTTGCCCCTCTTTTGTCAGGCCGCCGATGTTGATGTTGGTAAAATCGTTGTAGGTACCGCTCTCCAGGGCCGTCACCCCCACCTTGGGCGGGGCGGGCTGGTTGTTGAACTTGATCCAGAAGCAGCAGAGGAGCTCTTTGGCTTCCTCCCGGGTGAGGGAGCCCTGGCGCAGCTCTTTTTCGTAAAAGGGCGCCAGGTGCTGGTCCAGGTGGCCGGGGCTCATGGCGTCCCAGCCGTTGAGTTCGGTGATGGTGCCCAGGTGCACGAACCAGTACATCTGAAGGGCTTCGTGGAAGGTCTACGGGGCATGGGCCGGGACCTTGCGGCAGATGCGGGCGATTTCCCGGAGCTCTGCCCGGCGATCTGCCTCTTCGGTGTCTGCGGCAAGGGTCTCTACCAGCTCGGCGTGGCGCTCGGCAAAACGGATGGAGGCCGTGCAGGCAATGGCCATGGCCCTGAGCTCCTCGGCCTTGTCTGCTGCCTCCGGGTCGGTGAGGTAGTTTAAGGTCTCTAAGGACTCCTGGATGTCGTGGCAGATCGCAAGGAGGCCTTTTTCGTAAATGAGGCCGTCCAGGGCGGTGTGGCCCGGGGCCCGCTGCTCCATGAACTCGGTGAAGAGGCCTGCCTCGTAAGCCCTTGTCCACGCCTCGGGCACGTGGGCAAAGAGGCGGTCCCGCAGGCTGCGGCCGGTCCAGTAGGGGATCACCTCCCGTTCATAGGCGGCGATGTCCTCGGGGGCCACCCGGTATCGCGCCATGGGCCGGTCATTTAAGATGCGCAGGTCCTCGGCCGTGTGGCAGGTGAGCTCAGGAAACGTTGAGACCGCCTTGGGTGCCGGTCCCCGCTCCCCCACGATGAGCTCCCCGTCGCCCAGGTACAGGGTCTGATGCTCGCAGAGATGGGCAAAGTTTTGTCGCCCGCATCACCGCCGCCCGGGGGCGCCTGTGCCTGCCCGCCTCCTGCTTGTAGAACTCCGTGACAAGAAGGGCCCGCTCAATGGAGATGGACGGGGTGGCGGCAACACTTTCAGCTTTGAGTCTCCGGACGCGCGGTGTCATACAGTGGTCTCCATGATGGGGGGATTTCCTTCCCGCAATCGTTTGGTTGGTACAATGAAACCAAAAAGCCTCCGGCGGGTCGCTTTTTGAAAAAAGCTCCGCAAAAACTTTTCGGTAATGAAGAAATAAGAGGGGCTATGCCCTGTAGGGACGCATCCTCAAAAAACAAAATCTGTTTGTCTAACGTTTCAAAAGTTCTGGCCCCCGGCAGGGCCGCCGGAGGCAAAAATCTAAATGCGTTAACCCTGTCAATTTAATGGGCCTCTCCTGCGAAAACGGTTGCCACATATCACACATCACGCGAATGCTCCGAGACCGATGGCATTATGGCTGCCTTCATGCATTCGCCATAGGGTTTCCAGGTGCCCCCACCTGGCCGCCGGAGGCCTGCTTGTTCCACTCCCGTTAACCATAGAAGGCGTATTGGCATGTGCCACCTCCCTTACCCCCCGACATTCACCGTGAGCCCCATGCTTTCCAGGCGTGCGGCGGCTTCCACAGGTGACCGGGCAGGGGCGATGTCTCTCCCTTCCAGGGGATAGGGGAGGGTGAGAAGGGTGTATTTGCTTGTCTGGTAGCTGTGGTAGGGCAGCAGGTGCACGGGGGGCGGGTTGTCCAAACCGCTTAAAAACCGGCCCGTCTCGTTCAGGTTCTCCTCGCCGTCGGTGATACCCGGCACCAGGGGAATCCTCACGGCAAGGGGTGTTCCGGTGCCTGCCAGGTACCTGAGGTTGGCGAGGGTGCGCTGGTTGGGCACCCCGGTGAGGCGGCGGTGTGTTTCGGGATCCATGTGCTTGAGGTCGCAGAGGACCAGGTCGGCCCTGGTCGCCACATCGGCCACCACGGCCCGCGGGGCGTGGCCCGAGGTGTCCACGGCTGTGTGAAGGCTCTCTTTGGCGCAGGCGGACAGGAGGGCCAGGAGAAAGTGGGGCTGGGCCAGGGGCTCGCCCCCGGAAAAGGTGACCCCGCCTCCGGACTCTTCGTAGAAGGGGCGGTCTTTGAGGAGGCGCTCCATGACGTCATCCACGGTTGCCGTGCGGCCCACAAGCTCCCTGGCTTCGGCCGGGCAGGCCGTCACGCAGGCTCCGCAGACCCGGCAAGCGGGGGCCAGGGAGGTCTCCGGGGTGGGCGTCTGGTCCGGGCAGGCTGTGCGGCACTCCCCGCAGCCGATGCAGCGATCGGGCCGGACCAGAAGATGGATCGAGGGCATCAGGCCTTCCGGGTTGTGGCACCAGGCGCATCGCAAGGGGCAGCCTTTGAAGGCTGCTGAGTGCCCGGTCCGTCGTGGACGGCAAAGGGTTTGATATCGAAGAGGGTTCCGGTGATTCCCATGGCCTGGTATTCCTTTTCTGAAAAGAAAAGGGTATGTTAATACAACGATTTGAAAATGGGAACCGTCAATGTCTCTTCACCGACAATCAGGAGGGCCTATGCCTGGGGTACGCCGTTTTGAGGTGGATGATGTGCTTTATCCGTTCGAGTCCCACTGGTATGAGTGGAACGGGGCGTGCATGCACTATGTGGACGAGGGAGAGGGGGTGCCTGTGGTGATGCTTCACGGTAACCCTACCTGGTCCTTTCTCTACCGAAAGGTGATCCGCAAGCTGCGGGGGCGGTGTCGGTGCATTGCCCCGGATTATCCGGGCTTCGGGTTCTCGGACCATCCCAAAGGGTACGGCTACACCCCCAGGGAGCACGCCGGGTGGGTCAAGGCGCTTCTTGGACACCTCAAGCTGGATCGTTATGTGCTGGTGATGCAGGACTGGGGCGGGCCCATCGGGCTCTCCATCGGGGTGGAGGCTCCGGAGAAGGTGGCGGGGATGCTCTTGCTGAACACCTGGTGCTGGCCGGCCCCTATGAACGCCAGGGCGTTTTCCTGGGTGATGGGGGGGCCCTTCAGGGAGTGGATGCACCAGAAGCACAATGTGTTTGCCCGCAAGGTGGTTCCCTGGGGCATTGCCGGGCCGTCCAAGCACGACCCCGACGTGATCGCAGCCTATCTCTCTCCTTTTTCCACCTACGAGTACCGAAGGGGCACCGCCGAGTTTCCCCACCAGATTCGAAAGTCCGGTGACTGGCTGGCTTCCATCGAGAAGCGGTTGAAGCTCCTGAGGGGGGTGCCCAAGGAGATGGTCTGGGCCATGAAGGACCCCGCCTTCGGCAGCAACAAGTATATTTACCGATGGCGGACCTATTTCCCGGATATCTTCACCGTACGGGTGGACAACGCCTCCCACTATCTACAGGAGGACTGCCCCGAGACCATTGTCGACTCCCTGGAGCGGGTGCTTGAGGATGCCGCTACTCGTGAAAGTGCTGAACCTGATACGTAAAGACGTCAAGGCCGGGCTCCCGCCAGGCTGTTCTGGAGAGGCCGGCCTTGAGGCAAAGCTGGGAAAGAAACGCCTCGGCCTGGAATCTGGTCCCATACCTGGGGAAGAAAAAGTACTTTTCCACGCGCCGCCTTTTTTTATGAGGACCCCGTCAAGGCCGGTGCGAAGGCACGTGAGCAGGGTTTCCGGGGTCGTGAACTCCAGGGGCTCCGGCTCGGTGAGGAGGCTCAGCTCAATGTGGAGCTCATCGAATTCCCCGGCCTCCACCGGGTTGAAGCGCTGATCGCGAAAGGCCGCGGCATAGGTGTTTTCCCGGACCGACTCCCGGAGGGTGGTGACGGGCAAAAGGGTGCCGATGCATCCCCGGAGAAGCCCCTGGCGGGTGAGGGTCACGAAGGTGGCCTGCCTGCGCTCAAGGGACGGGTGGTCGATGTTTGGTTCTTCGTCCGCTGTGTCCCAGGGAATCCGAAGGGCTTCGGCCAGGGTCTTGCGGGCCAGCTTGAGCAGGGCCGTGCCCTGGTGTCGGTCGAGGTGCGGGCTGCCGTGGTCGGTCATGGGGCCTCCTCATATGCGGGGGGAACAGGCAATGGGTTACGGGGTGCGCCTCGATACCTCAGGCGGTGCCTTCAGCAACGAGTCGTGCAAAGTGCGCATAGCTTCGGTCAAAGGTCTTGTGCCTCCGGGGGAAAAGAACAGGTGGTGAAGCTGGTTTTTGCCCCGGTGGCGTGGCCGCTGACGCACTGGCAGCAGGCGCCTTTTTTGTCGCAGTCGTAGGACAGGGGCAGTTGGCGCGGTTTTTTTCCAGGGTGCAGTCCATGGGTGTCTCCAGTTCAGCATCATGGGTGATGACTAAAAATAAGGTAACGATTCAGCTTATGCCTCCGGCGGCCCTGCCGGGGGCCAAACGTTTGAAAAGTTTGACAAACAGGTTTTAAACCATCATTTCAAGGCTCCGCCGAAACAATCCAGGCACATTCGCAAGCATCAGGAACGTTTTTTGCGGAGCTTTTTTTCAAAAAAGCGACCCGCCGGAGGCAAACGACAGCAGAACAGATACCGAGCTGGTTTATATGCCTCCGGCAGCTCTGCCGGAGGCATTTTTTCCTAAAGCAGCCGGATGTTCCAGTTCCACTCTCCGGGGCGTTTTTTGAGCTTTACGCCTTTGGGAATGGGCTCGTGCATGGTACCAGCCAGACTTGAGTTCTGCGGACTTGTCCGTGATGTCCACCCTCCAGTTGGGGAGAGCCAGTGGTTCTCCCCGTGTTTGGCCACCCAGGACTCTTCGCCTTTGGGGCTGGCAAAGGCGTCGTGGGGGTTGAGGTCCGGTGTCAGGGTCCGGGCGAGGGTCAGGGGGTAGTACCCGGCCACCACCACGCCCGAGGAAGTGGGTGCAGAGGCCTTGGCCAGGTCCCTGAAATCTTCCCGTGAGAGCTCCGGTGAGGCCATGACCCCTGTGAACCCGCGCTGTTTCAGGGATTCTGCTGCCAGGGCGTTGGCGATGTTGCAAAAGGGGCCCGCCCAGAGGTGGAGCCCTTTTCGTTTGGCCTCGGGAAAGAGGGCCATCTGCCAGGGGGCGCCCAGGACAAAGTGTTTGGCGCCGAAGTTGATGAGGCGCCGGACCAGGGCCG
The DNA here is from genome assembly GCF_056829965.1 of Desulfoluna sp. CYM3A. Taxonomy (NCBI): domain Bacteria; kingdom Pseudomonadati; phylum Thermodesulfobacteriota; class Desulfobacteria; order Desulfobacterales; family Desulfolunaceae; genus Desulfoluna; species Desulfoluna sp. CYM3A. Next base: position 4,831,755 of record NZ_CP186556.1, on the reverse strand, counting down.
CGTACTCCTTCTCTTCATCGGGCCAGATGACGGGGGAGAGCCACCACCAGCGGTTGCCCACGCCCCCTTTGCGGGTTTTGGGCACTGCTTTTTCCGAGACCCAGGTGGCCTTTTCCGTGTTTTTGGGGCCGTGCCTGTCCTCCCGGAAGAGGTAGAGGGTGGTGGCGCGGGGCGCTTTTTTCGGCCTGTGGCGCATCACCTTGGGAGCCGCGCCGTGGTGGCGGTCACCGGCCGGGAGAGCGGTCGTTCTGGCCAGCTCGGCGATGGCGTCTTTGAGCCCTTTTTCCCGGCGGTCGATGAGAAAGACCGGGGTTCCCTTGGGGGGGATGCGCTCTTTCTGGGGCGCGATGTGGAACTTCCCTTTTTTGGGGACGCTGGCTTTGACGCGGCGGATGAGGTGGCCCCGTTCGTCTTCGTAGCCGATGCGCAGGAGGTCGCCGGGGAGCAGGGGCTCCCTGGGGCTGAACCAGGGGGCTTTAAAGGAGCCCTGGAGCCTGCCGAGCATGAGGCCGGAGCCGGTCTGGGCCTTGACGTCCACTGGGTTGTAGGGGCGGTGGGGCAGGAAGTTGTAGTGGGTGCCGGAACGTCCCAGGGCCAGCTCCAGGAGGGCCTGGGCGTTTTTCTTGGTCTTGGGATCCTTGCCGTTGTCCCGCAGCATCTTGTAGGCCAGGGTGGTGTAGTAGACGTAGTGGGGGCCTTTTTTGCGGCCCTCGATTTTCCAGGTGGTGACCTGGGGGATGTCCAGGAGCACCTTGACCAGGGTGTCCAGGGAGAGATCCTGGCAGGAGAAGAAACGCTCGTTTTTGTGCCCCTGCTTGTAGACCCGCCTGCAGGGCTGGACGCACCGCCCCCTCAGGCCGCTTTTGCCGCCCATGTAGCTGCTCCAGTAGCAGCGCCCCGACACCCCGTAGCACAGGGCGCCGTGGATGAAGACCTCCAGGTCCACGCCTTTGGGCACGGCCTCGGCAGCGGCTTTGATCTCTTCCACGTTGAGCTCACGGGGCAGGACGATGCGGTTGGCGCCTGTGGCTTCGATGGCCTCTGAAAAACCCTGGAGACGTTGGCCAGGGTGGAGAGGTGAAGTTCCCCTTTGAACCCGGCGGCTTCGGCCAGGGCCGGAATGGCCGGGTCCGCAAAGATGATGGCATCGGGGTTGACGATGCGGGCCATTTTTTCCAGCTGGCTCAGGGCGCGCTCCAGCTCGTGCTCCTTGAGCATGGTGTTCATGGTGACGTACACTTCGGCGTTTTTCTGGTGGGCCAGGCGGGTCAGGGCACCCAGCTCTTCCATGGCGAAGTTGTCGGCCTCCATGCGGGCGGAGAAGCTCTTCAGGCCGCAGTACGGCTCGGCGGCCAGGGCAGCCAGAAAAGCGTTTGTAGCCTTGCCGCGGGGGCCAGGATTTTCGGGGGGGTATGGGCAATGCCGTTTTCCGGCATGGTGTGACTCCTTATGTTGTCTTATGGTTCGCGGCGGTTTTGTCCCCGCAATGAAAACGCCCCAGGCCGGTGAAAAAAGGGCCGATGAGGCGTAGCGGCGCTGCCGGCGGGTGCATGCATCCGGAATATGGGTGTTTCGGTATGACAGCAGGGGAGACCGGGGTGTGCCGTGAATTTTTTGTGGCCACCACCATGGGGGAACACAACAGTCACCAAGATATCAAATTTGAAGGTAAAGTAAACAGATTCGATGCCCGGTGGCAGGGTCATCGCATTTAATAAATCAGTTGCCTTCGGCGGGTCGCTTTTTGAAAAAAGCTCCGCAAAAACGTTCCGGTGATCAAGGCGCTTATCTTCAGCCCCGCAGAGAGGTGCCAAAGATAAGCGCCTTGATAAATTAAAAAGAAAGAGGGTCATACCCTTCTCTGGGACGCATCCTCAAAAAACAAAACCTGTTTGTCAAACGTTTCAAAAGTTTGGCCCCGGCAGGGCCGCCGGAGGCAAAAATCTAAATGCGCTAACCCTGTGCCCGGTGGGTGTCCCGTTTTCGTGGGGTTTTCCCGGTTAAAGTCAGACGAATTCCAACGGCCTGCCATGGCATGTCCAGACGAGTGGCACAGGCCTTTTCTGCAACACCGGTTGCCATGTGTCACACATCACGCGAGTGCCCCGAAAGCGTGTGTAAAGCGATAGCCTCCGTGCCTTCGCCAAAGGGTTTCCAGGTGCCCCACCTTGAAGGCGGAGAGCCTGTTTGAGCAGACTCGTGACCTGGAAACATGGTGCAGAGCGCCATAGGTCCTTGACTGCACGGGAGATCACGACTAAGGAGGGGTGATGCAACAGACACATTCCCCCACACGGACCGTGATGACCCTGGCGGCCCTGTCCGCCATTGCCGCTTTTTCCATCGACACCTATATCCCTGCCATCCCCACCATGGCCCGGGCCCTGTCGGCCCCCATTCACAAGGTGGAGCTTTCCATCAGCACTTTTTTTATCGGGTATGCCCTGGGGCAGCTGTTCGGCGGGCCGCTGTCCGATCGCCTGGGGCGCAGGCGGGTGGCTCTCATGGGGCTTTCGTTTTTCCTGGCGGCCAGCTTTCTGCTGATCTTTTCAAAGAGCGTCTGGCAGCTCCTGGCCCTTCGTACCCTCCAGGCCGTGGGGGGCGGGTTTGCCACGGTGGTGGCAGGGGCAACGGTGCGGGATCTTTACGAGGGCAGGGAGGGGGCGCGCATGATGTCCCTGGTCCAGTCCGTCACCATGGGAGCGCCCCTGGTGGCCCCGGCCGTGGGCACGGCCCTTCTCGCCGGATTCTCCTGGCACGCCATTTTCCTTTTTCTCTGCGGCTACGCCCTGTTTCTCATGGCTGTGTTGACCCGGCATTACCCCGGGGAGGGGCACCCTGCCCCGCATACCGAGGCCATGAGTCCCAGGGCTGTGGCGCGTCAGTATGCCGGTGTCCTCCTTCACCCTGTCTCGCCTCTTTTCATGCTGGTACACACCTTTGGTTGCGGGGGGCTGTATGCGTTTTTAACGGAGTCAGCCTTCATGTACATGGGGTATTTTCATGTGTCCAAGGAGCTGTTTCCTGTTCTTTTCAGCTCAGGGGTGGGGGTGGTGATCCTTTTGGCCCGTCTCAACGCGCGCCTGGTCCGGTGGGTTCATCCCATGGACCTTTTGACCTGCGGGATCCTTTTGCAGGTGGTGTGCGGAACGGCCCTGGCCATCCAGGCCACCTTTTTTGTTCCCGTTCTCTGGGTGACGGTGGGGCTGAATCTTTTTTTTATCGGCTCCCTGGGCCTTGTCATGGGGAACACCGTGTCCGGGAACCTGCAGTATTTTCCGGAAAAAAGCGGCACCGCCCATGCCCTCATGGGGGTGGTCAACTGCCTGGGGGGCGCGGTGGCCGGTATCACCGTGAGCCATTTCCACGACGGCAGCCTGCGCCCCCTGGCCTGGGTGATGTGCGTGAGCGCCCTGTGCGCCTTCGGGGCCCTCGGGGTGCTGCGACGGCGGGTGGGGCGCCTGGGGTGAGGGTGTGTCTTTTTTATACGGGTTGCGGGGCAGAGTGGGGCAAAGTGTATCGGTGCGGCGTGGGTGATGGTTTTTCTTTACACAGTGTCGCAATTTTATGAGACATGTCTGCATGATGTCCCGATGGGACGGTAAGAACGGGGCAGGGAAGTGGCACGCAATGCCCTAAAAACAGCGGTTATTGTCTTTTTGTTTTTGTTTGGCACGCATTCTGCATATTTCTCGATGGTACAACGCATCATTAACCCCATATACGGAGGTGAGGCATGAACGCCATCGAATCACGAACGACCCGATATGAAGAATCCCTGGAAGAGGTGACCCTGGAAGCTGTGGTTGCCGCTGTAAGCGACTCCATCGAGCCCGGTGAAGAGGCCATCATTGCCCATGTGGTAAACCGCATCCTGCGCCAGGCAAGTGCCGAGGCTGTAGGCAGGTGATGCCTGCGGACGGGAGAATGTCCTCCCGGCCCAGCCGTTTATCCAACCATGACGTTTGATTTTTCAAGCAAAATTATATAAAACCCCTTTGATCCGTGATGTCGTGTCATGATCAAAGCGCCGGGCCTCGTTGATCCACTGGACATCGGGGCTTTTTGCGGGGCACAGGCCCATGCCCGGGCAGTGGCGCACCCCGTGATGCGGGACCGCGAGGCACCCATTCGCAGTTTGAGCGAGGCCGTTGCAACAGGCAGGATAGATTTTCCGTGGAGAGATCCCGGTTTCCCTGGCAGGAGCTTCATCTGGATACAGATACCGGGTGGGGCAGGGACCGTGACGCTCTTCGATGACGCAGCCGGATGGCATCCGATTGCCCTGCCGATATTATTTCATACCCCAACTGATTTAAGTCCATAATATAGGGATACCTTTCATGACAAACCAGAAGAATTCCATTGTTCGCCAGAGAGACAAAGAGACCTATGCCGTGGTTCCCCACGTACCCTGCGGAGTGGTCACCCCCGACACCCTCAGGAAGATTGCCGATGTCTCAGAAAAGTACGATGCCGCAGCCCTGAAGATCACCAGCGCCGCCCGTATCGCCATCGTGGGCCTCAAAGAGGACGACGTGCCCAAGGCCTGGGACGACCTGGCCATGGTCCCCGGCCAGGCCGTGGGCAAGGTGGTACGAAGCGTCAAGGCCTGTCCCGGCACCACCTTCTGCGCCATGGCCAAGCAGGATGCGTTGACCATCGGTATGGCCCTGGATGAGAAGTACCACGGCATGGAGCTGCCCAGCAAAACCAAGATGAGTGTGTCGGGCTGCAAGAACCAGTGTGCGGAAAACTGCATCAAGGACGCCTCCCTGGCCGGAACCAAAGATGGCTGGACCCTCATGGCCGGTGGTGTGGGCACGGGCCGCCCGCGCCTGGCAGATATCATCGCCGAGGACCTCGATACCGAGGAGGCTCTGGCCATGTTCGATCGCCTCATCGAATACTACAAAGAGAACGCCAAGAAGGCCGAGCGTATGGGCCGCATGATCGACCGCATCGGCCTGGACGTTGTCAAGGCCGCGGTGGCCGGTGAAAAGGCAGCCGCCTAAGCTGACCGCACCTTTCCAGACATCTTTCAGGATGTAAAAAACCCTTTCCCCGCTTGCGGGGAAAGGGTTTTTTTTATGGTTTTTTATGGGGTAGGGCCCTTTTTAAACGTGCCAGTTTCTTGGGTTGAAACAAACGATACGGACACTCTCAATGGGCATGTCGCCGCGATTAAGTGCGTGGAACGGGGGGGGCGGCATGCAGCTTTTGAGGGTGCTCCCCTTGCTGTCGGAGGCCGTGCGGTTCAATCCATAATGGGCACGTTGACGACGTACCCTGTTACGTCAAAGCTTGTGAGCCAGCCCGCACAAGCCCTCAACGTTCATGTCGGGCGCAGCCCGAGTCGAAGGCCATTGCGATTTTTCCTTAGGAACGAAGGGCAAATCGCAATGGCAATGAGCTTTCGAGGTGGCTCACCTCGCCGCCGGAGGCTTTCTGGTTACGATGCCTTCAGGCGGGGCTCTGCGTACATAGCCTCAATGGTGTCGGCATAGCGCTGCAGGATGACTTTTCGCTTGAGTTTGGAGGTGGGTGTAAGTTCTCCGGCGGCCTGGGTCAATTCGGCGGGAAGGAGGGTGAACCGCTTGATTTTTTCCACGCGTCCAAGGTGTCGGGTGTGGTGGTCGATGCGTTCCCTGTAGAAGCCGATGACCTCCGGGTGGGCCACAAGCTCTTTTCGGGAGAGCCCCTGGAGTCCCAGGATATCGGCAAGGGCGTCAAGCATGGGGAAGGAGGGGACCACAAGGGCCGAGATGTAGGGCTTGCCGTCACCCACGGCCACGGCCTGTTCCACGTAGAGATCCTCTTTGATGGCGGTTTCGATGGTTTGGGGAGAGATGTTTTTGCCCCCGGCGGTGATGAGGATCTCTTTGATGCGGTCGGTGACCCGGATGTAGCCTTTGTCCGTGATCTCGCCGATGTCTCCGGTCTTGAACCACTCGTCCCGGGTGGGGCCCTCACTGATACTTCGGGGTTGTTGGTGTAGCCTTTCATAAGGGACGGACTCTTGGCCTGGAGCTCTCCGTCTTCGGCAATGCGGACCTGCATGAGGGGGATGGGCTTGCCACTGGTGCCGAAACCGATGTCTTCCGGGGTGCAGACGCAGATGGGAAAGATCTCCGTCAGGCCATAGCCCACCCCCAGGCGGATGCCTGCGTTGACAAAGAACTGGTTGATCTCCGGGTTCAGGGCGGCTCCACCGGCGTGGAAGAATTTGGCGCGCCCTCCCACCACCTCCCGGATTTTCGAAAGGACCAGACGGTCTGCCAGGGCGTACTTCAGGGTGAGGAATCGATCGGGCTGCCCCTTGGCGTTGGTGATCCTGTGATATTCACCACCGGTCCGTATGGCCCAGTGGAAGAGGTTTTTCCTGAGGTTGGGGGCCTTTTGCACGCCGTCCTGAATGGTGCCGTAGATTTTTTCCCAGACCCTGGGGACGCTCACCATGTAGTGGGGCCTCACCTCGGCAAAGAACTCCTTTACCTGGTGGGTGTCGTGGCAGTAGTGGTTTTCGGCTCCCCGGGAGAGCATGAACCAGGTCCAGCTCCTTTCGAAGACGTGGCTCAGGGGGAGAAAAGCAAAGGAGACGTCGGTGGGTTCCACGGGCATGGGGTACCCCGTGCCATACAGGGATGCGAGGATATTCTCATGGGTGAGCATGGCTCCTTTGGGCGGGCCCGTGGTGCCGGAGGTGTATATCAGGGTGTAGAGATCCGAGGCGGCGGCTTCCTCCAGACGTTTTTCGTGCTCTTTTTCGGCGTCTTCTTGGTGGTCAAGGGCGATAAACTCGGCAAACGAGAAGCTTTGGGTGCCCTCTTTGAGCTGTACAGAGGCAGAGAAAGCCACAAGAACCTCAAGGCCCTGGTTTTGTTTCTGCACTTCAAGGGCCTTGTCGTATTGCTCCTGGTCGTTGACAAAGAGGACTTTGATGCCCGCGTCTTTCACGATGTAGGCCGTTTCATCCGCCGAGTTGGTGGGGTAGACAGGCACTGTTACCCCTCTGACGGAGAGGATCGCCAGGTCGGCCAGGGTCCAGGCCGCACGGTTTTGTGAAAAAATTCCCACCCGGTCCCCCACCTTGACGCCGCAGGAGATGAGCGCCCTGCCCAGGCTGTCGGCCATTTTGCCCATCTCTTCCCAGGTCACCGATTCCCAGGGCCCGTCGGCCCTGTCCTTCAAGGCCACTTTGGTGCCATATCTGGGGATGCGTCTTCGGATCATTCGGGCGATGTGTTGCTCTTGCTGAAGGAAAGCCTGGAACTCAGCGGGATGGTTCGATGTCATGGGGCTGCCTCTTCTTTGATAAGTGATGTAATCATCGTTTTATTGGTAGAACATGATTATATCAAACAGGGCAAAGGATCAAGGCCCCGATAACTTCCAAATGCCGGGGACAGGTTATTTTTTCTGGACTTTCTAAGGTGTTGCATGCGAAAGTTGTCGGGCTGGTAACATCCTCTAATTCATTTCTATTTAATCTTGCTTTGTAAACATTGTGAATGGCCAGAAAGGAGAACGCGATGCCTCGGATTCCTCGTATGGTCGTAACGGACCCCGGCCAAAAGGTTGCATATCATGTGATCAGCAGAACTGCTCTGGACGGGCTTCCCTTCAAACAAGTTGAGAAAGATGAACTGGTGCGAATTATCCAGCGTTATTCGGCGGTATATGCCGTGGATGTTGTGGGTTACGCCATCATGGGGTCGCATTTTCATCTCCTCGTGGTGGTGACGCCTGGTGAGATGGTCTCCGACGAGGAGGTGGTGCGGCGTTATCATCTTCTCTACGGTGAGGGCACCGGTTTCCCGGAAGCGCAATTGGGCGAATTCCGGAAACGGTTTACCAGCCTGTCTGCATACATCAAAGACATCAAGCAGACCTTTTCTATCTTTTACAACAAACGGAAGAAGCGAAAAGGAACCTTGTGGGGCGAGCGGTTCAAAAGCGTCATTGTCCAGGAGGGGAATGCGCTGACCAATTGCCTGGCGTATATCGATTTGAACGCCGTGCGCGCAGGGATCGTCAAGCGACCGGAGGCATACAGGTGGTGTTCCATCGGGTACCGGATGCAAACCGGAAACCGGGAGGGGTTTCTTTCATCAGAGCTGGGGACCCCTGAGTTCGGGGGCGCTGACCCTGCAGCGCAACTTCAAAGCTACCGCGAGTTTCTGTATCACATGGGGGCCATAGAAAAGAGAGGTAAGGCTAAAATTTCACAAAGGATCCTTGATAAAGAGACCTCCACGGGCTTTAAGTTGCCTCAGGCTGCCCGGCTTATGTGTCGGTCCCGGTACTTTACGGATTCGGGGATCATTGGTTCTCGCGCGTTTGTGGAAACAACCTACGGCCTGTTCAAGGGCCGTTATCAGACAAGACGGGAGAAAATTCCTGAAGCCGTCGAAGGCATTGAGGGGTTGTTCTCTTTGAAACGGCTTGCGGGTACCTCCTGAGTCGCCACTACCCAGGGGCCGCACACAATACGCCCAGTACGAATTTTGATGGCGTGGAAAAAATAACCTGTCCCCTTTAAAATTTCTTTTTAGAATCAGTGAATCAGGGTTGGTGGTATGGGATCCCCCATCGTTTCATTCGTTGCTTCCAGACGGCGGTCGACGTCGCTCGTGCGGCCTCGGCCTTGTTCCGTTGGGGCTCCATGGAGGCGAGCTGTCAGCAGTCCCGGGTCAGGGGCCGGAAGGGAGGGGTGGTTCTACGGCAGTGCTGATCTGGTAAGTGTCCTCGATTCCAGGGGTAGGTGGTCCGGGAGGATGGTGCGGGCGTTGCACAGCACAAAGGCATGCTCGATGGCATTTTCCAGTTCCCGCACATTGCCCGGCCAGTGGTGGTCCAGGAGCCGCTGCATGGCCGTGGGGGATATCTTTTGGATGTTTTTGTCCGTTTCGGCGTTCAATCGGTGACAGAAATGTCGCACCAGCAGGGGGATGTCGGTTTTTCTCTCCCGCAACGGGGGGACGCCGATGGGGAAGACCTTAAGGCGGTAGTAGAGGTCCTCCCTGAATTTTCCCTCTTTCACAAGGGCATACAGGTTCCGGTGGGTTGCGGTGATGACCCGGATGTCCAGACTTCGCTGCCGGGACTCCCCGATGCGCTCGATGGTGCGTTCCTGAAGGACCCTGAGGAGCTTGACCTGCACCAGGGGGCTCAGCTCGCCGATTTCGTCGAGGAACACCGTGCCGTGGTTTGCTTTCTCCAGACGACCGACGCGGTCGGCGGAGGCCCCTGTAAAGGCACCTTTGGCGTGGCCGAAGAGCTCGCTCTCCAGAAGGGATTCCGACAGGGCCGAGCAGTTGACGATGACAAAGGGCCCTCTGGCCCGTTCGGAGTTGTAGTGGATCGCCCCTGCCACCAGCTCTTTACCGGTGCCGCTCTCCCCCTGGATCAGGATGGTGGCCTGGCTTGCCGCCGTGGCCTTGATGGCCATGAACACCGCCTGCATGCAGTCGCTCTTTCCGATGATCCGGTCCAGCCGGTGGCGATCCCCAAGTCGTCTGGTGGCCTCCTCTAAGGTCGTCCGGGCCTTTTCCAGTTTTGTGAGATCTGTGATGGCCTCCACGATCCCGATCACCTTTCCGGTTTCATCTTTGACCGCAGTGGCGTTTTTGATGGCCGGGATGTCGTGGCCGGCTTTGTGCTTGAGAAAACACTCCCGGGCACCGGTGATGTTTCCTTCCAGAATGCCGCAGCGGGTGGGGTCTCCGGTTCCCAGGACACCGAGGCAGTTGGAGATCTTCAGGGTCCCGCAGGTTTTGCCGATGGCCTCATCCGCGGAAAAGCCGGTGATCTGCTCCATGGATTTGCTCCAGAAGGTGATGTGTCCGGTGATGTCCAGGGTGAATACCCCGTCGGCGATGGTGTCGATGATCTGTTTCAAGGCCGGGTGGTCGTTCATTTCGCGGAGTAAAGTCTTCACGTCAACGCTCCTGGTTCTGGCAGAAAAGAGATGGAAAGGAGACCGGGCTGTTCATGTGGGGATCGCAGAGTGCCCGGCAGGCCCAAACGTTAACCCACATGGTACGCTTTGGCATGGCTTCATGCAAGGAATTCCCATTGTTTTGGTTACTCTGGGAAAATCGAGTTAACGGTTTTTGGCGGTGGGTTAACGATTGTCTTGTTGGGAGTTAACGTAAACCTATGCTTTTCTCAGCTCCTTTCCACAGAAGATAGTTTTTTTGCAGTGCTTTGTTCTGTGTTTTTTAAACCTGTCCCCCAACGAATCACTCAAGTAATAACCTGATAGTTATTGTGTCGGTTCAGGCGCTTTTATCACAGTGTATATCAGCCTTGTTTCCAGGCAAACTTCGCCGAAACCTATTCTGTTTTGAATTCAAGAATAAAGAACCTGTCCCCTTATGTGGCACATGCGTTGCAATGTGCCATGGGGAACAAAGAGCTGGTGTGGTTATTGATTCTGATTGTCGTTTAGCGCATCGCAAAGGAGATACCGATGAAATCCCTTATCCTCTACGATTCCATGGGGGGCAACACCGCCCTCGTCGCCGAGACCATTGAAAAAGCCCTTGGGGCCCGGGCCATGGCCACTGACCTGGTCAAGGTGGACAAAGACCTTGATATCGAGATGTTTGATTACGACCTGGTCTTTATCGGGTCCCCTGTCATCGACTGGTTGCCAACCAAACCCCTGATGGATTTTGTGAAACGGAAAATGAAGGCCTACGCAAGGCAAGGCGCGGTCAAGCCCTCGTCTCCCCTGTTGCCCGGGAAATTCGGCGTCAGTTTCGGGACCTTTGCCGGGCCCCACATCGGTGAGAAGGAGGCCCTGCCCATGACCATGTGGCTTAACTCCTTTCTTGAGCATCTGGGCTACGCCGCCCTGGATCAGTGGCTTGTGGTGGGAAGGCACCACCACAACAAGGAGATCAACCGGAACGGCCGTCTGGGAAATATTGAGGACCGGCCCAATGGCGCCGACCTGACCGTTGTCGAGCACAAGGTGGGAGGCCTCGTGGACTCATTGAGCGCCTGGTGTGCATGAACTTACAGGCAGGGGCATCGGCGGAGCCTGTCCCTGCATTAAAAACGAAGGAGGACAGCCATGACAGCCACCAAATCAAAAACGCCCAGGGAGTACTGGGATGATAAGGCCGATTTTTTTGCCTCGGATGAGCGGAGGCAAAAAAATCGGCGCATGACAGACCTCTATGAGACAAGCTGCTGGCGGTATATCGAGCCGGTGCTGCCCCCAAAGGAGGGCAGTCTCATTCTGGAGGCAGGATGCGGCACAGGGCGGTGGGTCTATCACCTGGCCCCCATGGGGTACCGGATGGAGCTCCTGGATTTCTCAGCCGAGATGATCCAGCACGCCGAAACCCATGTTACCCGACAGGGGCTGGGGGGGCATGTGCTCGGGTATCACGTTCGGGACCTCTGTGATATGAGCGCCCTGCCGGACGACGGCTACGATCTGGTCCTTGCTTTGGGCATGCCCCTGTCCCTGTGCAGCGACCCTGTAAAAGCCGCGGGGGAAATGTTCAGGATCGTCAGGCCGGGGGGGCATGTGGTGTGCGATGCCATGAATCGCTATCGCACGGCCCTGGACATGGCCCGGAAAAAGAACATGACCGAAATGTTCAATGCCTTGAACACGGGGCGTGTGGTGGCAGACTCCGGGCAGACCCACCATTGCTTCAGCCCGGATGAGCTTGTGTCGCTCTTTGGCGACCAGGGTTTCGAGGCCTGCCGCACCGCGGCCATCACCCCGTTTTTCGATGTGCCCCCCTCCCCTGAGCAGGTGGCTATCCTGGACGACGACACCCTGTTCAATCAGGTATCCAACATTTTTCAGGCCGTGTCGGAAGACCCAGGGGTCATGGCAGTGTCGAGCAGGCTCCTGATCGTGGGCCAGAAACAGGGCCCGGTGTGAGTGTGCAGCGGGGACAGGTTCATGTATCACGGCATGCTTTTTGTTGATCTGATGAGAGAACTATGTTTCTTTGGTCCTGCAGGTGGAAAGGGCGACGCCTTTGCACCTCTCTGGATTCCATGCGTGCGGCAGCATGAAGTCAGCAGATGGCAACCCATTGAGTTCTATAATGTAAGGAGTCCCAATGCTCTACAAATTCGACGGAAAACAGCCCTCCGTGGGAAAAAACACCTACGTCAGCGAGCTGGCCAGCGTCATCGGTGACGTGGTGATCGGCGACAATTGCTACATCGGTCACGGGGCCATTGTCAGGGGGGATTACGGCAGGATTGAGATCGGCGACGGCACCGCCGTGGAAGAGGGCGTGATCATTCACGCTCCCCCCGGTGCGGTCAATCGCATCGGAATTCGCGTGACCCTGGGCCACAACGCTGTGATTCACGGCAAGTCCATCGGGGACGGTGCCGTCATCGGCATGGGGGCTGTGCTGAGCATTCTCTCGGACGTGGGTACGGGCGCCATCGTCGCCGAGGGAGGCATCGTCAAGGCGAACCAGTGCATCCCGGACCATGTGGTTGCCGCGGGAAACCCGGCAAAGGTGATCCGCGAGGTGTCGGCCGATGACAAGGCCCTCTGGGACTTCGGCAAACAGATCTACATCGACCTTGCCCAGAAATACCTGGATGAAGGGATGGAGCCGGTGGGGCAAGGTGAAACCCCGTCTGCTTCCGTGGGCTAACCGTGGGCTGCACTATTTGTCATTATTCAGCTCAAAAAAGCGACCCGCCGGAGGCAACGGACTCGTTAGATTATTTTTTGTCCGCGTCCTTTACCTGCCAGTGTCCGTCGGAGTCTAAGCAGATTGTTCGGACGTTTGTCTCCTTTTTACCGGATCTGGGCTTGAGGTCGAACTGAAGGTGAGCACGGATGTTCCGTCTTCATTAAAGGCCCGTACGAGCGAGACCTTGCCGCTGTTCTTTGACTTGCGGTTGGACCACTCAACGGATTGAAGGTCCAGGTTTTGAAGCAGGGTGGTGGCGGCTTCCACCACTTTTTCCTCATCCTCCGGGGTGATCCCCTTGGAGGAAAACAGAGAGCCGGAGATGCTTTTACCCGCATCTTTGAGGAGCCTGTACGGCGAGGTGATGACCCCTTTGAAGACACCGGTGACGGCATCCTGGGAGGCCCTGCCCACGATGGTCTGGGCTTCGGCCACAATGGCTTCCACCCGGGTGAGGATTCCCGGGATGTCCTTGCGAATGGCCTCGGCCTCCTCAAGGGCTTTGTCGACCCGTGGCAGGACCTCATCCATCTGATCGGTGACGGTGTTCACGGTTTCATTGATGAGGGGAAGCTGCTTTTCCAGCTCTGCGACCTGGGCCTGGATGGCATCGACCCGGGTCAGGATGGAGGGCAACGCCTCACGGAGTTGCTCCACCTCGGAGAGAATCGGCGGAATGGTTTCCCGGATTTTGCCCACTTCCGTGAGGATGGGGGGCACGGTCTCCCTGACCTTTCCCACCTCTGTTACGATGGGGGGGATCTCTTCGGTGATTAAAGGAATGGTTGCCACGATGTCGTCGACCCGGGTCAACACCCCGGGCACTTCCCGGGCGACGACTTGGATGCTGTACGCCAGCCAGGCAAGGGATCCCGCCAAAAGGGCAATGGACAAGGCTAAGGCGGCTGAGAAGATATTTTTCATGGGGAACCTTTTGGTTTGTTTTTCTGTAGCAATTCAGTTTGCTTCGGGCGGGTCGCTTTTTAAAAAAAGCTCCGCAAAAACGTCCCAGTAGCATCGCCTTCTGCCGCCCAGACCCAACGGGTCTGGGCGGCAGAAGGCGATGTATGGCCGATACGGTGAAAAGCAGTCGGCTTGCCGAGAATGTTCGGCCATTCTGAGGCCTTGGCGAGGCCTGCTGGCGAACGTTGTTGTCCCGCCGCAGCCCTTGGCGAAGGCGGATGAAACGTATCCCCCCCGGCAGGGCCACCGGAGTTCTCTCGGTTAACGTCAAGCTCGTCCCAAGTGCCCTTTATCGTGTTTCCAGAAAAATGAAATGGGCCTCTCCTGCAAATACGACTGCCGCATGTCACACACCACGCGAATGCCGCTGAAAGCGGTTGCATGATGTCTGCCGCCGTGCATTCGCCATAGGGTTTCAAAGCGCCCCCACCTTGCCGCCGGAGTTATCCCGGTTAAAGTCAAGCGAATTGCAAATGCCCTTCATCGTGATTCCAGAAGGATGAAATAGGCCTCTTCAGCATAAGCGGTTGCCCCATGTCATAGATCATGCGAATGCCTTGTGAGCATGCGTATAACAGCAACCTCCATGCATTCGCCATAGGGTTTCAAGGTGCCCCCACCTTGCCGCCGGAGGCTTGTTTTTTTACCCACTTTAACCGTAGAAGGCTGTTTTGGGCTCAGAAGTAGTTCCGTTTTTTAAAGTACCCGATCCACAAGCTGTTTGCCCTTCTGGAGCCATGTCCCGAGGCGGGTGTCCACGGCTTCCAGGGCCGCGTGGGGGCAGACCTCCACGCAGCAGTAGCACCGGATGCACGTTTCAAGGTCGAAGGCCACGGCCTCGGGAGTTTCGGAGATGGCGTTTACCGGGCAGTAGGTGAGGCAGTGGTTGCACTTCTGGCAGGCGGCCGGGTTCACCACGGGGCGTTGGACCATGTGTTTCCGGATGAGGTGCTTGAGAAACGAGGGGCCGAAGGTCACCGGGCTCTGGGTGGGGAGCTTGAAGTCCTTGAAGACGGCCTCGGGCACAGGCAGAGGCGGCATGTCCGTTAAGAGCCCTGAAGTCAGGGCCGCGGCCAGGGTGGGCAGGGTCTCGGGGACAAGACCTGCCATGTGGGCACAGGTGGCGTCCACCTCGTGAACGTGTGACCCGGCCACGAGAAAGCCCATGGGCCTTGGGGTTCCGCTCTTACCGGGGCCCTGGCCTTCCAGGCCCGTGACAGCGTCCACCAGGGTGACCGTGGGCCGAACCGCTTCGGCGATGCCTACCAGGAGTTTTGCGAACTGTTCTCTCTGGATCCCGGCCCGTGCGTGCCATCTGGGTTTTTCAAACCCCACCACGCACCCGAAGAGGTTTTTGACCCCCAGGGTTAATGTCATCATGGCGTGGGTCTTGAACTTGGGCAGGTTGATGACCATGGGGGTCTCCAGGGCCTCTTGGGCCAGGCCGATGGTGCCGAAGGGCGCCCCGATATCCACCGGCGCCGCCGTCTCGAATCCCCGCACTTCAACGTCCATTCCCTTAAGCGCTTCTTCGAATCCCCCCATTCTCCAGATTTTTGCCACGCTCCCCACGGCAGGGCTGTCGGCGATGAGGGGCCGTGCACCGCGGTCCAGTACCCATGCGGCCGTGGCCCGCACCACCAATGGGTGGGTGAGGATGGCCTTGTCCGGCGGGGCTGCCAGCAGGAGGTTGGGCTTGATGAGGACCTCTTCGCAGGCACTCGGGGCCTTGGGCATGTGCCGGTCCAGGAGGTCTCCCACCTGGCGGGTGAGCAGGGCCTGGTCATAGGCGGATGCGACAAACTCTGGGGTGGTCATGGGCCCTCCGGGGGTGAGTGGTCAATGTTGGCTCACGGGCTTGGAGCATGTATACCGGTAAGGCAGCATCAAAAAAGACCGATGCCACGGGCATGTCCCGCCGCTGTTGTGTACCACAGACACCGTCCAAGGGAAAAAAGGTTTCGTTTGGGGGCCGCACCTTTGCACCACGCCTCCGTTTATCGCCGTTATTATATAAAATAGGTTATGAAATGTTGACAGCCAGAAGAACCGGGTGGTAAATTTTTTTCCTTTTTGTCCGGGACCATGACGATGGCCTTCGAAAGGCGTTGGGACACCGCTTCATGCCCGTGTACGCTGTTCCGTCGGTGCCTGTGCATTTTTTTGTGTCCATGGCGCGGTGGCGGGCGCATGAAGGAGACTCGGTACGTGTTTGAACAGCCTGAACTCTGGCAAATCCTGGCCGCCAATGTGGCCGTGGCCTTCGGGGCCTTTATCCAAAGCGGGACCGGATTCGGTATGGGGCTTCTGTGCGTGCCCCTGCTTACCCTCATTGATCCGGTTTTTGCGCCGGGCTCCTTTCTTCTGGCCAGCATGTTTCAAAACAGCGTCATGGTGGCCAGAAACCGACGGGGGCTCCGCCCGGACTGGCTGGGGGCCATCCTGCCCGGCATCGTCATGGGGTCCGTGGCTGCCTACTTTGTGCTGAAAAACCTGAAAGGGCCGGGGGTGGAGCTGGCCATCGGGTTCACCATTCTTTTTGCCGTTGCCATGAGTGCCGTGGGGGTTCGCGTGACCGTTGGGCGCAACACCCTTGTGGGCGGCGGTGCTGTTGCCGGCATGATGTCCACCGTGGCCGGTGTACCCGGCCCGCCGTTGATTCTTCTTCTCCAGAACGAGGTCGGTGTCCAGATCCGGGCCAACCTCGGCATCACCTTCATGTGCGGGAGTTTTGCCTCCATCACCGCCCTCTATTTGTCGGGGCGCTTCGGCGGGCTCCATGCCCTCCTCGGCTTTTCGCTCCTTCCCGGGATCCTCACCGGCAGCCTCCTGGCCGGGCCCTTTGCCCGCTTTCTGGATCGCGCCTTTTTGCGCCCGGCCCTTCTGGTGCTGGTCAGCTTCGGAGGCCTGGCCCTGATCCTGCGAAACCTTCTCTGATTGCAGCCATTCAGCGTATGCCTCCGGCGGGTCGCTTTTTTTTCAAAAAAGCTCCGCAAAAAACGTTTCTAAGAAAATGTCGGAATTGTTTCGGCGAAGCCTATGAATGATTACTTGAGACCTGTTTATCAAACTTTTTAAAAGTTTGGCCCCCGGCAGGGCCGCCGGAGGCAGGCTCTTCCTGCCCCACTTCAACCATAGAAGGTTACCTCTGATCTTTAATGCATGGGGCGCCATTTCGTTAGAGAAGCCCTTTGCCCTCTTCGATTTTTTTTGCGAGGTCGTCATCCAGGGCGGTGATGCCGCCCAGGTCGGTGTCTGCGGCGGAGAAGGCATTCCCTGTTTTTTCGCTGATGGCGGCCTGGAGCTCCTTATTAAAGTCTGCGGTGAGTTCCTTGGTGGCGTTTTGGAAGGCCTGTTTCATGATGGTGTCCAGGTTTGACGTGACGTCCAGGTCGTAGCTGTCCAGGGGACCCGTGGCGCTGCCCTGAACCGAGAATTCCGTCACACCCTTGAGGGTCCGGCCCAGGGCCTGCTGGAGGGCACCGGGGTCGGTGGGGTCGGCAAAGCGCACCTGGGTCATCTTTGCGGAGACGGCGGCGTCCAGGGTCTCGCCCCCGGTGATGTCCGCATGGCCCGTGACCGAGGCCGAGGCCCCTTCCATGCGGATGGTGTCCGCGGAGCCCACCGGGCGGATTCCGATGCCGCTGCCGGAGAAAACGAATCGGTCCCCGGCGGTTTGCGGGCTGACGCGATCCATGGTGGCGGTGAGGTCAACGGCCTCGATCCCTTTGAGATCACGACCCGCCAGCGTCAGGGCCATGGGCTTGCCCACCAGGGGCTGCTGGGCGGTAACGTACATGGTGCCCGACAGGGTTTCCGCAGATCCACCGAAAGGGCGCCCCGCGAGATGAGAAATTCCGGTAGGGGGCGCCTCTCCGCAAACGCGATGTCCACGCCTTTTCCCCGGATGCGTTTGGGCTTTTCTTCTTTTGCAGCACCCTCCTCCTGTGTTTTCCTCTTTTCATCCGACGGATCCTTTTCCAGAATGGGCTGGAGCTTTTGGTACCATCGGATAGCGGTTTCCACCTTGCCTTTGTACGCATCCCCAAAAAGCAGGCCGGTGATGTTCCCGGCGCCCACGGCCGAGGGGCCGTAGGTCTCTTTGAGGCGGGTGTAGTCTGCACGGGCCAGTGTGGGCAGGTTTTTTATCCGTTTTTCAAGGCTTGCTATTTCGTTTTCCAGATCTTTTTTGACCGACTTGATTTCCTGGATATCGGCTTCCACTTCATCGGCAATTTTTTGAATGTCTGCGGCCTTGGTGAGGAGGGCCGTCCAGTCGGATTTTCCGCTGGTGAGTTCCTCGATGCGTTTTTCGTAGGCTTTGAAGTCCTCTTCATCGGGCAGGTCGGCGATGCGCTGTTTGAATTCGCCTTTCAGCGTTTTGATGTCCTCCCGGATTTTTTCTGCCTCCTCCACACTGGCCAGGGTCTCCTGTTCCAGGATTTTTTTCGGGTCCTTGATATCCAGGGAGGGCAGGGAGAGGGGGGATGTCTTCTCCTCGGCTTTTTCAGGGGCGGCCTTTTCTCTTTTGATCACGGCCCCGGAGTAGCTCCGTTCGGTGTCAAAACGGATGCCCGTGGCCGCCATGGTGGGGACAATGCATTTTCGGAAGAAGAGCGGCGCGGTGGAAACCGTGAGGACGATGTGCCGCGCTTCCACCGCGTTTCGCATGGGGGCGTCGGGGTTGGTGACGGCAAGGCCCTTGAGGTCAAGCCCCGCAGGGAAAAACCGCTGGCATCGGCCAGCTCCACCCGGGCCCCCACAATGAGGGTGCCCGTGGTTTCGATGGCCTTTTTGACGAGGGCGTCGGCAAAGAGAACGAAAAAGAGGACCAGGGCCGCGGTGATCACGGCAAAGGCGGCCACACCCTTGATGCGAATCCATTTTTTCATGGGAAACCTCCTTGGGGTCAGGCCAGGGCCTTGTAAGTGGCGTAAATTTTGGATGCCTTGAAGAACTGCATGACGCGGCTCTTATCGACCCAGGCCAGAAGATGGTCCCGGTAGGCGAGGATGAGCCGGTTCAACACGAGAAAGAGGGGCACAAAAAGGGCCAGGGAGGTGATGAGGCTGCCCATGACCACGGTGTTGTTGAATCGCGCCAGGCGAAACAGGGAGATGTTGTACAGGGCCGTCCAGGTGCCGTTTAGAGCCGGCAGGGTGAGGACCTGCTTGCCCAGGCCGTGGAAGAGGGGATCGAGGATCCAGGCCATGCCGGAAAAGACCCCCAGCTCCAGAGCCAGAGGTTCACCCGGATGATGCACACGGCAAAGAGGATGCCAAGGTTGTGCAGGGAAAAGAGCGGGGTGAAGCCCAGCACCATGGAGAGGCAGAGGGCCAGGCTGATCTGGGCCGGTTCTGCCTCGGAGTTCAACAGTTTTAAAAGATTGGCAACCAGCTGGATCATGGGGCCTCCTTGGGCAGGGGGTGCGATGGAAATCAACGGGATGTCGCGGTCTCTTTTTTTGTGATTGTCGCGTGTTTTTAATGTATTAGATTAGGAGGGGCACGGCCCGGTGTCAAGGCGAAAAGCGCGTCGCACAGGGCGCAACAGCTCGCAACACCATGAGGTGCCGAGCCGGTTGGCGGGGGCGGCACCGGCCCCCGCGGCGGGGGGCTGTTACAGGGACGGAAACATGTCGTACTCTTCGCTCGTGGTCTTCAGGGCAGCATCGGTGCTGGAGAGGATCTTTTTCACCAGGCTTTTGGAGGTGCGGTCGGCAAAGCGGACCCCGTTGCAGTCACAGGGGGAAAACATGTCGCCCTTCATGCCCGAGCTGCGTGTGATGGCCCCTTTCCAGAGGACCTCCCCGGTTTCGATATGAACGGCTTTGACCGAATAGCTCAAGGTGGTGCAGGAGACCGCCTTCATTTTTCCCTTTTCCCGCTCGTATTTCGCCTTTTTGAAATCGCGAACCATGCCCAGGATGACAACGTTGGCGTTGGTCATTTTCCCGATCTCCTTGAGCTGGGTCTCGTCCACGTGGCCCATGTAGGAGAACTTCATCTCACCCAGGACTTTTTCCACGCTGCTTCGTTCGACGATCTTGTAGCCGGACTTCATGAAGGCGGTTTCAAAGGCGTCGGTCACCACGTCTGAGACGTCAAACCCGAAGTTGTCCTTCCGGCCCGACCGCTCGTCCACAAAGGGGAGGATGGCAAAGCTGTCGTGGTCGAGCTCTGTGAGCCGGGGGCTCAGGACCACGGTTTGGTCCGGCTGGAGCATGGCACATCCGGTGGAAAACATGAGGGCGGCAAGGAGGAGGGCGATTCGTTTCATGGCTGTATCCTGTGGGCGATGAGGGCGTAAGCCCGAATAGTTCATGAGAAAACGATCAGGTTAAACCAATAAACCATTATTACAGATTGTTTCTCGTGAAATGTCCGGGTAAGGGCGCCGGTAAATTGAGGTCTGAGTACCGTTTGCCGTTGTTTGTTTCGGGCTGCTTTCATTCAGCTGTATTCCTGACGTCTTATATCGTATAGGAAAGCCGGTGGCAAGGGGCCGTGGGGATGCCGGCAGGGTCAACGCATTTAAAAATTCAGTTGCCTCCGGCGGGTCGCTTTTTGAAAAAAGCTCCGCAAAAATTTTCAGGTAATAAAATAAAGAAGAGGGGCTATGCCTTGCAAGGACGCACTCTTAAAAAACAAAACCTGTTTGTCAAACGTTTCAAAAGTTTTGCTCCCGGCAGGGCCGCCGGAGGCAAAAATGGGGATGCCGGGGCGGCAAAGGGACGGATGTTCCCTTGCCGTGGCCGGGATCAACATTTCCTTTTCGGGCCAGGCGGGATACCATGGCAGAAAAGACGGCAGGGGCAGGCGCGTTCCGCCGGAGGCAAAGGCGCGAACCCGGCCCACGACCCCACCAGGTTTCCCTGACGTTATGCCACAACCCAAACCAATTCTTCCGGGATCATGAAGGCATGCATTTTTTGCGCAACCTGCCCAAGGCCGAGTTGCACCTCCACATAGAAGGCACCCTGGAGCCGGAGCTGATGGTCGTCCTTGCCGAGCGAAACGGCATTGCCCTGCCTTACAAAGACACCGAGGCGATTCGACAGGCCTATCAGTTTCCCAACCTCCAGAGTTTTCTCGATATCTACTACGCCGGGGCCGGTGTGCTCCAGACCGCCCGGGACTTTTACGACCTTACCTGGGCCTACCTCGAGCGCTGCAAAGAGGACAATGTGGTCCACACCGAGATCTTTTTTGATCCCCAGACCCACACGGAGCGGGGCATCGCCTTTGATACGGTGCTTGAGGGCATTGACAAAGCCCTTGCCGACGCACGGAAAAAACTGGGGATTACCAGTCACCTGATCATGTCGTTTCTGCGCCACCTGCCCGAAGAGAGCGCCTTTGAAACCCTGGAAGCGGCCCTTCCCCACAAGGATCGCATCATCGGTGTGGGCCTCGACTCCTCGGAGGCGGGATTTCCCCCGGAGATGTTTGAACGGGTCTTTGAAAAGGCTCGCAGGGAAGGGTTCATCCCCGTGGCCCACGCCGGGGAAGAGGGACCCCCTGCGTACATCTATCAGGCCCTGAACCTGTTGAAGGTGGCACGCATCGACCACGGGGTGCGGGCTTTAGAGGACCCATCCCTGATGGCACGCCTCATCGGCGAACGCATGCCCCTGACGGTCTGCCCCTTCTCCAACGTGAAGCTCAAGGTCTTTGAGACCCTCGCCGACCACAACATCCTGGCCATGCTGGACCAGGGGGCCTGTGTGACGGTGAACTCCGACGACCCGGCCTACTTCGGCGGCTACATGAACGCCAACTTCCAAGGGCTGGCACGGGAGCTGGGCATGACCGAGGCCCAGGCCCGCCGCCTGGCCGCCAACAGCTTTGAGGCGAGCTTCCTTCCCGAGGCCGAGAAGAGAACCTGGATGGCCAGAGCACTGGGCGAAGGGTAACGAAAAAGCAACGAACATAGTGAAGCCACGGGAGAGATTTTCCGCGGCTGTGGAGCTGTTTATCCCGCCGGATGCATGATGCGTCCGGCGGGATTTTTTTTTGTGGGGTGCTGAAGGGCGGTCAACGCCATGGAGGGCAAGGGCTCTGTGGTGTGTTGATGTCGAAAGAAAGTTTGTTGCCCCAAAAAATGTGCTTGATTCAAAAAATGCTTCGGGGTAAATAGTTCCTCGCTGCGGAACGTACAGCGGCCCGGAGGGTATCCTGTCGGGGCCATGCTTTTCAAACAGCTGGCCGCCGGAGGCAACGGAATGGTTACAAAAAAAATATGGAGCAACGATGAAGATTATACTCAGCGCCCTGTGCGCCGCCATGGTGACGTTTACCGGCCTGTCCCAGGCCTTTTCCCAGGAACTCGTGGTCTACTCGGCCCGCAAGGAGCACCTGATCAAGCCCCTGTTCGACGCCTATGAAAAGAAGACCGGCGTCACCGTCCGATACGTCACCGGCAAGGCCCCGGTACTTCTGGAGCGTCTCAAGTCCGAAGGGAGCCGCACCCCTGCCGACATCCTCATGACCGTGGACGCGGGCAATCTCTGGCATGCAGCCAACGAGGGGGTGTTGCAGCCCGTCTCATCCGAGGTGCTGTCGGCCAATGTCCCGGCCAACCTGCGGGATCCTCAGAACCGGTGGTTTGGCCTCTCCAAGCGGGCCCGCACCATCGTCTACAGCACCGAGCGGGTCACCCCTTCCGAGCTGTCCACCTATGAGAACCTGGCTGATCCCGCCTGGAAAGGTCGCCTGATCCTCCGTACCTCCAAGAAGGTCTACAACCAGTCCCTGGTGGCCATGCTCATGGCCGAACACGGCGAAGCAGACACCCAGGCCCTGGTGGAAGGGTGGGTGAGCAACCTGGCTGCGCCGCCCTTCTCCAGCGACACCAAAGCCCTTGAGGCCATCGTGGCAGGGCAGGGGGACGTGGCTGTGGTCAACACCTACTATTTTGGCCGCCTCCAGAAAAAGAACCCCGGCCTTCCCCTGGCCATCTTCTGGCCCAACCAGAAGGCAGGGGGCGTCCATGTCAACGTTTCCGGCGCCGGTGTGACCAAGCACGCCAGCCACCCCGAGGCGGCCAAGGCTTTTCTGGAGTGGCTCTCCGGCCCCGAAGCCCAGAACCTCTTTGCCGACGCCAACATGGAGTACCCCGTGAACCCCGCCGTGAAGCCCCATGGGGCCGTGGCAGCCTGGGGTGACTTCAAGGGTTCGGATCTCGGCCTTGAAAAAGCCGGGGAACTCCAGGCCGACGCCATCAAACTCATGGATCGCGCAGGTTACAAATAAGGCGAGTAAAAAAAGCCTCCGGCGGCCCTGCCGGGGGCCAAACTTTTAAAAAAGTTTGACAAACAGGTCTTAAGCAAGCCTTTCCAAGCTCCGTCGAAATAATTTCCACTTTTTGCATTACAAACGTTTTTTGCGGAGCTTTTTTTCAAAAAAGCGACCCGCCGGAGGCACGCTTTTTGAACCGGTTTTAACCATAGAAGGCAGTGCGGTTAAATCGGCAATGGGCAAGTAGTGACAACGTATCCTGTGACGTCGAAGCGTGTGAGCCAGCCCGCATAAACCATCAGCGTTTATGTCGGGCGCAGCCCGAGCCGAAGGCCATTGCGCTTTGCCCTGAGAACGAAGGGCGGAGCGCAATGGCAATAAGCTTTCGAGGTGGCTCACCTCGCCGCCGGAGGCTTGATTTTCAAGCTGAGCAGTGACGTCGTGTGATGGGTAACGCGGCGCAGGGAGTTTTATGGAATGGTGTGAGTCAAAAATGGCAGCTGAACGGTTTGCCGGTGCGTTCCGATGGCGTGGCCAAGCGGAACCCTCCCTTGTGCCCATGGCTGTGGTGGCCCTGGTGGTGCTGTTGCCCATTGTGCTGGTGATGGCCTCGGTAAGCGCGGACACCCGGGAGATCTGGGGGCACCTCAGGGAGAACCTGTTGTCCGGGCTCTTGGTCAACACCGCGGTACTCTCCGCCGGGGTGTTGGCCTTGACCGGGTTTTTCGGGGTATCGGCAGCGTACCTGACGGCCCTGTGCGAGTTTCCGGGGCGGCGCTTTTTCTCCTGGGCCCTGCTGTTGCCCCTTGCTGTTCCTACCTATGTGATGGCCTTTGTCTACACCGGCCTTCTCGATTTTTCGGGACCGGTGGCCACCTTCCTGCGGCAGCACCTGCCTTCCGTGGCGCCGTTTCTGCCGCCCATCCGGTCCACGGGCGGGGTCATCCTCGTGTTGTCCCTGGCCCTGTATCCGTATGTGTTTCTTCTGGCCGCCGGGGGCTTCGCCTCCCAGGGGGAGCGGGTGCTGGAGGCCTCGCGCTGCATGGGGCTGGGCCGGTGGCGCCTCTTTTTCCGGGTGCTGCTTCCCATGGCCCGGCCCTTTATCCTGGCCGGGCTCATCCTGGTGCTCATGGAGACCCTGGCGGATTTCGGGGCGGTGTCCGTGTTCAACTACGACACCTTTACCACGGCCATCTACAAGGCGTGGTTTGGCTTTTTTTCCATCGACACCGCCTCCCAGCTCGCATCCATTCTCGTGATGCTGGCCCTGGTACTCACCGCCGAAAGCTGGAGCAGGCG
This sequence comes from Desulfoluna sp. CYM3A, assembly GCF_056829965.1. Taxonomy (NCBI): domain Bacteria; kingdom Pseudomonadati; phylum Thermodesulfobacteriota; class Desulfobacteria; order Desulfobacterales; family Desulfolunaceae; genus Desulfoluna; species Desulfoluna sp. CYM3A. The sequence continues at coordinate 4,807,562 of NZ_CP186556.1, read as the reverse complement.
GCGCATGCGTTATGTGCGTGGCCGTGACGGGCGTCGCGCCAGGCGCATGCCCCTGACCGGGAGGCAGGCGGCCGGGGCCCTCTTGTTTCTGGGCGGGCTCTTTGCCGTGGCCTTTGTGGTGCCCATGGCCCAGCTGCTCGTCTGGGTGGGCGAGGCGTGGCAGGAGGAGCTGCACCTGGGTTACGGAAGGCTGTTTGCCAACTCCCTCATACTCTCCGGGGCCGGGGCCCTATTCACCCTGGCGGCGGCCCTGTCCATTGCCTTTGCCGGGCGAAGGGCCAGGGGACGCCTGCCTGCCGTCCTTACCCGGCTCTCCCTGTTGGGTTACGCCCTGCCCGGCACCGTCCTTGCCGTGGGCATGGTGCGGGTCCTTGGGGGGATGGACCAGATGGTGGCCGGGGCCTTTGCCATGTTTGGCGCGGGGCTCTCCGGCCCTCTTTTTCAAGGGACGGTGTGGATGATGCCCGTGGCTTACATGGTGCGGTTTCTCTCCGTGGGGTTCAGTGCGGTGTCCGGCAGCCTGGGCAGGGTCTCTCCTTCCATGGACGAGGCGGCCAGGACCCTGGGGGTGAGCGGCATCTCCCTGGTGCGGCAGGTGCACCTGCCCCTGATCCGGGGCGGCATGGTGACCGGGGCGATCCTGGTGTTTGTGGATGTCATGAAAGAGATGCCCCTGACCCTGATGACCCGGCCCTTTGGCTGGGACACCCTGGCCGTGAAGATTTTTGAGCTCACCTCCGAAGGGGAGTGGGAGAGGGCGGCGATTCCCGCCGTGGCGCTGGTGGTGGCGGGGCTGATTCCCGTGGGACTTCTGGTGTGGCAAAAGGAAAAGGGGAAAACATGATGTATCTGGATGTTCGCGCAGTCACAAAACACTTCGGGGAGACCTGTGTGGCCCGCAAGGTGGGGTTTTCCCTTGGCCAAGGCGAGCTTGGGGCCCTTCTGGGGCCCAGCGGCTGTGGCAAGACCACCTTGCTCCGCATGATCGCCGGGTTTGAAGAACCGGACGACGGGGCCGTCTACCTTGGCGGCCGACCCTTGTGGGACGAGGGCAAAGGCCTTGCCGCCGAAGAGCGGAAGATCGGCATGGTGTTTCAGGATTATGCCCTGTTTCCTCACCTCACCGTCCGGGAAAACATCGCCTTCGGCATGCAGGGCACCGGCAGGGCAGAACGCCGGGAGACCATCGGCGAACTCCTTGAGGTCACCGGCCTTGCCGGGGCGGAGAACCGCTACCCCCACGAACTTTCCGGCGGCCAGCAGCAGCGGGTGGCCCTGGCCCGGGCCATCGCTCCCAAGCCCCGGTGCCTGCTCATGGACGAGCCCTTTTCCAACCTGGACGTCACCTTAAGGGAGAGCCTCTCGGCCGAGGTGCGGGAGATCCTCAAGCGCTTCGGCATCACCGCCCTCATGGTGACCCACAACCAGCACGAGGCCTTTGCCATGGCCGATCGTATCGGGGTGATGATGGGCGGCACCATTCTCCAGTGGGACACCCCCGAGGGGCTGTACGCGCCCGAAGGACCTTGCCGTGGCCCGGTTTCTGGGGAAGGGAGCCTCCTACCGGGACCTTCTCCCCGGACGGGACCCTGGACTGCGGCCTGGGCGCCTTGGCCGTGGGGGGTGCGCGGGCATGGAATCCGCCAGGCGGGTCCGGGTCTTTGTGCGGGGGATCCGCATTGCTCCTTCCGGTGACGGGGCGTTGGCGCGGCTGGAGAAGAGCTGCTTTCGGGGGCCGGGCCGCAGCTGCCTGTTCACATTGCCCTCGGGGGAGCGGGTCAAGGTTGAGGCCGGTCCCCGGTGCCCCCTTCTGGAGGGAGAAACCTACGGCCTGGGTGTGGACAGAAACGGGGTTTCCGTTTTTCCCTGACGAAGCACCTCTTTACTAACGGGTTCCTCTTTCCTCATGTTTTCTCATTATGTATAATAACGGCTCTCAATGTCTGACCATTGAAAAATGAAGATCCGTTGTCATATTGTGACCGTGAACCCGGGCCATGATGTGGCGGCGGGTTCGTTCTGAGCGGTTTGCTCCCTGCCTGGCCCCCATGGTCGATCCCATCGCCGGTATATCCTGTGAGTTACCGGAAGACCCCTTCCACGATGCCGTCCCGTCGGCTGGCCCGGATCTGTAATCCCCTCAGATGTCCTCAGAGGGCATCAACGCCCTATCTATACCTGGAAAAGAGGAGATAACCTGTGAACATTGGTATTCCCAGAGAGACCCACGACGACGAGAAACGGGTGGCAGCCACGCCGGAGAGCGTGAAGACCCTGATCCGCCTGGGGTACGACGTGTCCGTGGAATCCGGTGCCGGAGAGGCCGCCGGATTCGTTGACGGCGCCTATGAGGCCGCCGGTGCGGCACTGACCGACGCAGAGGCGGTGTGGACCGCCTCGGACATGGTGCTCAAGGTGCGGCCCCCGGCCCTTGCCGAGGCAGAGCAGATGAAAGAGGGGGCCGCCCTGGTCGCCTTTGTCCAGCCCGCCGTAAACCCCGAGCTTGTAGAGCTGCTCAAAACCAGACGAATCACCGCCCTTGCCATGGACCAGGTGCCGCGCATCACCCGTGCCCAGAAGCTTGATGCCCTAAGCTCCATGGCCAACATCGCCGGGTATCGGGCCGTGGTGGAAGCGGCCGGAGCCTTCGGGCGCTTTTTTACCGGCCAGGTCACGGCCGCAGGCAAGGTGCCCCCGGCAACGGTTCTGGTCATCGGGGCCGGGGTGGCCGGGCTTTCGGCCATCGGCACCGCAGGGGGCCTTGGGGCCGTGGTGCGGTCCTTTGACACCCGTCCGGAGGTCAAAGAGCAGGTGGAGAGCATGGGCGCGTCCTTTCTCCTGCTGGACATGGCCGAGGAGGGCAGCGGTACCGGCGGGTACGCCAAGGAGATGAGCAAGGCCTTTATCGAGGCGGAGATGGCTTTGTTTGCCGAGCAGGCAAAGGAGGTGGACATCATCGTCACCACCGCCATGATCCCCGGGAAAAAAGCCCCGGTCCTCATCACCAAAGAGATGGTGGCCTCCATGAAGCCGGGCAGCGTCATCGTGGACCTGGCCGCCGAACAGGGGGGCAACTGTGAGCTCACCGAACCCGGTGCGGCCGTGGTGAAGGAAGGGGTCACCCTCATCGGCTATACGGACATGGTGAGCCGCCTGGCCAACCAGGCCAGCCGCCTCTACGCCACCAACCTCACCCACCTTCTGGACAACCTCACCCCGGACAAAGGCGGGGAGGCAGCCTTCGACATGGAGGACGAGGTGGTGCGCGGCATGATGATCACCAAAGACGGGTCGGTAACCTGGCCGCCCCCTGCACCCAAGGTACCCGATCCTGCTCCTCAGGCCCCCACGCCTGAGCCGGAGGCACCGGCCCAGGAGCCGAACATCCTGAAGAAGGCCTGGCGTCGCTGGTGGCCCCAGGTGATGCCCTTTGTCCTGCTGGTCGCAGGCGGGTTTTTTCTTTATGAGATGGGCACGGTGGTGCCCCAGGCCTTCCTCCAGCACATGACGGTGTTCGTCCTGGCCTGCTTTGTGGGGTACATGGTGATCTGGAACGTCACCCCTTCCCTTCATACGCCCCTCATGAGCGTCACCAACGCCATCAGCGGCATCATCGTCATCGGGGCGCTCCTGCAGATCTCCGGGCCTTTTTTCAGCCTGAAGACCTGGCTGGCGGCCATTGCCGTTCTTATCGCCACCATCAACGTGTTCGGAGGTTTTTTCGTGACCCAGCGCATGCTGAAGATGTTCAGGAAAGGAGGCGACAATGAGTAGCGGCCTCATCACCACAGCCTACATTGCGGCAGGCGTTCTCTTTATTCTCTCCCTGGGGGGCCTGAGCAACCAGGAGACGGCCCGGCGGGGCAACCTCTACGGCATCCTCGGCATGGCCATCGCCCTTCTGGCCACCATCCTCGGCCATGAGGTGACGGGCTATGCCCTTATCATCGTGACCATGGGCATCGGCGGCGGCATCGGCGTCATGGTCTCCCGCAAAGTGCAGATGACCCAGATGCCCGAGCTGGTGGCCATTCTCCACAGCTTTGTGGGCATGGCCGCCGTGCTGGTGGGTATTGCCGGGTACCTGGATCCCGAGATGCATTACACGGGCATTGAAAAGACCATCCACGAGGTGGAGGTGTTCCTCGGGGTCTTTATCGGGGCCGTGACCTTTACGGGCTCGGTGGTGGCCTTCGGCAAGCTCCGGGGCACCATCGGCAGCCGTCCGCTGCTTCTGCCCTTCCGGCACCTCATCAACCTGGCCGGGCTCCTCGTGACGTTGGGTATCGGCGTCCTCTTCGTGGGGGCCGAAGGCACGGGGTACCCCCTGTTCGGGCTCTTTATCATGACCTTCATCGCCTTTGGCCTGGGCTGGCACATGGTGATGGCCATCGGCGGGGCAGACATGCCCGTGGTCATCTCCATGCTTAACTCCTACTCGGGCTGGGCAGCCGCTGCCACAGGGTTCATGCTGGGCAATGACCTGCTCATCATTGCAGGGGCCCTGGTGGGCTCCAGCGGGGCCATCCTCTCTTACATCATGTGCAAGGCCATGAACCGGAGCCTGGCCAACGTGATCTTAGGGGGCTTCGGAACCTCCGGGGGCACCGTGGTGGACGGGGGCCAGCAGGGCGAGGCCGTTGCCACCAGCCTGGAGGAGACCGCCGAGCTTCTGAAAGACGCGAAGAACGTGGTGATTGTCCCCGGCTACGGCATGGCTGTTGCCCAGGCCCAGCACCCGGTCTTTGAACTCACCGAGCGCCTGAAAAAGGACGGGGTGAACGTCCGCTTTGCCATTCACCCGGTGGCAGGGCGCATGCCCGGGCACATGAACGTGCTTCTGGCCGAAGCCCGCGTGCCCTACGACATCGTCCTGGAGATGGACGAGATCAACGATGACTTAGGCGACACCGATGCGGTGCTGGTCATCGGGGCCAACGACATCGTCAACCCCTCGGCCCTGGAGGACCCCAACAGCCCCATCGCAGGCATGCCCGTCCTTGAGGTGTGGAACGCCGGCACCGTGGTTGTGCTGAAGCGCAGCATGGCAACAGGCTATGCCGGGGTGGAAAACCCTCTCTTCTTCAAGGAGAACACCCGCATGCTCTTCGGTGACGCCAAGGAGAGCATCACCGGCCTGCTGGCAGCGGTGTAGCAGCAAAACAAGGTGCCTCCTTAAAAGGGGCACCCGGACATTCCGTTGCTTAGAAAAGGGGATCGGTCGAATCAGGCCGGTCCCTTTTTTTATGTGGCCGCTTCGCTGGCCGGAGCCCTGGTCCCCGCTTTTTAACGTGACACAATCTCCACCCGTTTTTGGGGGGGGCTGGCATTTTTGACTGTTTCTCCTGAACAAAACAAGAAATAAGGCGAATGTCTTCTCGTCCAGATGGTTAAAAATACAGTAAAAATCGAATCCGGTATTTCGGAATAAAAAAAAGTGAAACAGAGGGGGTAAATTTTCTTGACACGCCTTTTTCGCTCTGCCATAAAGCGCCACACGTTGTGTGGGTGCCGTGGTCCATATCCCTTTGGATTACGGTGTTTTCCTTGATATCCTTTTGCCCGTACGGAGCGCCTATTCCGTGCATGTTACGCCGTTATCCGACAGGGTGGGTCCCACAGCTCGAACCGCCCGATTATCCATTTGATAAGTTGATCTGATTTTTGAAAATTGACTCACCATTTTTAGGGATCCGGCAGCGTTGACGCGATATGTTTCGCGCCTTCCGTTGCATGGCCTGCAGGATCCGGTGCGTCTGGAGGTTCAGCCATGCTCAAGAAAGATTTCACCTACTCCGTTTTCTGGAACTGTTTTCTCATTGTTTTCGGAACCCTGATCTACGTGATCGGGCTCAAAGGCATCGCCGACCCCCACAGCTTCGTGCCCGGCGGCCTTTTTGGCCTCGCCTTCTATCTTTACTACCTGTCCGACTGGATGAACCCGGGGATCATCTTCGCCCTGTTGAACATCCCCATGTTCATTGTGGGCAGGATGTGCATCAGCGGGCGGTTTCTGGCCTACAGCTTTCTGGCCATGGTGGTCTCCTCGGTCACCTACAACTTCATCCAGGTGGACCTGGGCATCGTGAACCAGCTTTATGCAGCGGTGACCTGCGGGGTGTTTGTGGGGATCGGGTCCGGCATCGTGCTGCGGTCCCTGGGGTCCAACGGCGGCCTGGATATCATCGCGGTGACTCTCTATCAGAAGTTCAACGTGGGCCTCGGCAAGTTTTACATCATCTTCAACGTGGTGCTCTACAGCTTCAGCTTTGCCACCATGAACACCGACCTGGTCATCGCCTCCATCATTTCGGTGTTCGTCACCTCCGTGAGCATGGACTATGCCCTGTCCATGTTCAACCAGAGGAAGATGGTCCTGGTGGTAACCGAGAAGCCGGAGTGCATCTCTAAGGAGATCATCGACAAACTCAAGATCAGCACCACCTTTTTAAACGGCCAGGGCGCCTACACCGGTCGCGACAAGAAGATCCTCATGACGGTGATCAACAACATCCAGCTCAAGCGTCTGGAGGAGATCGTTTTCACCAAGGACGAAGAGGCTCTCTTTATCGTGGAGAACACCTTCAGCGTCATCGGTGCCAATTTTTCCAAAAGGAAGGTCTACTAAAGGCAGGGAGAGGCACAAGCAGGGATACCTGAAAGGGCCACCGCCAGCAAAATGGCGACGGCCCTTGAGGGTTTTGTATATGGGCGGCGGGCCCTTGGCCCGCCGCCCTTTTTGGTTTGTTACACTGTAACTATTCAGTTGCCTCCGGCGGGTCATTTTTTTTGAAAAAAAGCTCCGCAAAAAACGAAGCACGGGTGCGAAAATGTCGGAATTGTTTCGGCGGAGCCTATAAATGATTACTTGAGACCTGTTTATCAAACTTTTTAAAAGTTTGGCCCCCGGCAGGGCCGCCGGAGGCTTTTTTGATCTGAATAGTTACGTCACACTTTGAATTTTCCCACCAGGGATTTGAGCTCCTCGGCGGATCGGGCCTGGTCCACGGTGCCGGTGTTGACGCGGGCGCTGCGGGTGGCCACATCGCCGATGAGCTGGTTGACCTCGGAAATGTCCGTGGCGATTTCCCCGGCAACGGTGGCGTTCTGGGCGATGTTGGAGTTGACGTCGTCGACCCCCTGGGCCGCCTGGTTGACGTTTTCGGCGATCTCCCGGGTGGTGGCGGACTGCTCTTCCACGGCCGCGGCAATGGCCCCCACCATTTCGTTGACGTTGTGGATGGACTTGTTGATCTCGTTGATGTCCCGCACCGTGCCTGCCGCCGACCGCTGGTTGGTTTCGATCTTTTCCCGGATCTCCTGGGTGGCCCGTGCCGTGAGCTCGGCAAGTTCCTTGATCTCCGAGGCCACCACGGCAAACCCCTTGCCCGCGTCCCCGGCCCGGGCCGCCTCGATGGTGGCGTTGAGGGCCAGGAGCTTGGTCTGCTCGGAGATGTCGGTGATGGTTTCCACCACCTTGCCGATCTCCTGGGCGGAGGTGCCCAGTTCTTCCACCTGGGTGGAGGCGCTGTTGGCCTGTCCCACGGCCAGGCCGGTTGCCTGGCTGGCCTCTTCGGAGTTGCGGGCGATCTCTCCCAGGGAGCCTGTCATCTCTTCGGTGGCCGCGGCGATCATGGCGATGTTGCGCGGCGAGTACTACCATGGTGGCGGCAATGGCGGTGAAGTGGCTGCTCATCTCGTCGGCGGCGTCGGCAACGGTGGTGGATTTACCGGACATGGCCTCGGTGTCCGTGGACATATCATGGGACAGGTCGGAGAGCCCGCTGGAGGCGGACAGCAACGAACCTGCGTTTTCGTTGATCTGGCGGATCATCTCCTGGAGCTGGCCGATGAAGGTGTTGAACCACCGGGAGAGTTCCCCCACCTCGTCGCGGCTGGTGACCTCAAGGCGGGTGGTCAGGTCCCCGTCCCCTTCGGCGATGTCTCTGAGGCCGTCCACCACTCGGTTTACAGGGCGGGTGATGAGGCGGGCCACATACCAGGCAACGGCCAGGGCCACGGCCGCGGAGAGCAGGCCGATGGCGAAAAAGAGGCGGGTCATGCGGGAGGCATTTTTCCGGGTGGCAGCCCCGGAGGCAAACACCTGGCGCCGGTGGTTCCTCGGTGCGGTGCCTGTGGTGGTGGATGAGTTCCGTGGATGCGGCGATGGCCTGCTGGATCCGGCTCTCCTGGATGGCCTGGAGCTCAGCGATGATGCCCCGGACCTCGGTGAAGGCCTTGAAGGCGGAGCCGGTGTCGCTGGCTTTCCTTGCGAAACGGAGTTTCCCCGGGGTGTTGGCCAGGACGAATACCCGCTGGCTTTTTTTCTGCCAGTGCTCAAAGCGCTCAGTAAACCGGGAATAAAGGGCCTGGGTCTCCTCGGTGTCGAATTTGGCCGAGGCTTTCTGCATGCTCGCTTCGGTCTCTTCCATGCTGAGACGGCTGGCCTCCTCGGCCGCCTTGATTTCCGACGGTTCGCTGGCCACCAGGGACATCTTTTCCGCGATGGCGGCCTGGGTGATGTCCCGGTCCGCTTTCATCATGGCCTTGATGCTTGCCTGGAGTTCCTGGAGTTGCGGGATGTCCCTGTTGATAAGGGGCAGCATGTCGTCGGTGATCAAGGGCAGGATCTGCTGCTCGATGAGCCCTGAAAACTGGTTGGTTACGATGTCGTTGAGGTCATCCGACAAGATCCCCAGGGCCCATCTGCCGAGGCCTATCAGCAGAAACAGGGAAAACACGGGGACGCCGATGATGAGGATGCACTTTCGATTTAAGCTCACGTTATTTTTCTCCTGGAAAATCTCCCGGTGCAATCGGTTGCGGGCCGCCCGGTGCTGTGAAGCAATCCGGGCGGCCCTTGGGCATTAAAGTTTGTCGAGAAATACACCCACGAGGACCCCGCCCACCACGGTGCCGTCTTCGTCGATGAGGGGAAGAGCCACGTGCTGGAGCTGCGTGTTCTCGGCCTTGTCGAATTTCACGGGGCCGACCTCGATGCTCTGCTCCTTGACGGTGCGCTTGTACTTGCCTTCATCCCCCTGCCAGTAGTCGTTGGGGGTTCTGTGGGAGCCCACGGTGGCCCCCTGGTTGTCGAAGGCAAACCCCTTGGCCATGGCCGGGGTCCGGTTGGCCAGGGCCTGGAGGGCCTTGCCGCAGTCGTTTGACAGAAGCTCTTCCATGATGGGGAGCTCCTCTTCGGCTTCCTGCCACTCTTCGTCGATCTTCTGGATTTCGGCAAGGGTGGCGCCCTTGGCGTTGCTTGCCTTGGCCGCATCCACGAGCTCTTTGGTGACGCACAAGGGGATCAGGGTGGTTTTGGTAAAGGCTTTCAAGGCATCCGAGCCTTTGGGGGCGGCGTCGATGTCCTTGGCGACTTTGGCCAGCAGCGCTTCAACGGCGGGGTTGGCGGTGCAGAGGCCGGGAAGGCCCAGGAACAGGGCGATGACAAGGGTTGCAATGCATTTTTTCATGGGGGGTCCTTCTCCGTTAATCGGTTTTATTCCATTTTATCAATAGGTGATCACGCGGCCGGCGCCCAGGGGCTTGACCACGTTGTCTCCATAGACCTTGCGAAAATGGGCGATGGCGTTTTCTCCGGTGCAGTGACCTCCGTAAAAAGTAAACCCTTTGGCTTTTACGGCGTCGGTGTAAGCCACGGCTTTTTCCAGCACGTCAGGGGATGCCTTTTTCAGGTGGAGTCCGCCCACCACCGAGAGGATCTTCTCATTGGGGAATTTTTTCTTGATGGCCTTGAGGATGTTGATGTAGCCGGCATGGCCGCATCCGAAGACGGCAACGATGCCCTTGGGGGTCTTGATGGCCAGGGTGGCGTCGTCGATGATGGGGCAGGGGCCGGTGCCGTCTTCGTTGAAGAATTTACCCTGGATGGGCTGGTAGCTGCCCGCCTCCCTGGGGACGTCCGGCGGAAACAGGCCCTCGTCCAGCTCGGTGACGTTGTTGACCGGCTTGAAGGTGGCCTGGGTGTATTTGCGTGCCAGGTAGGGCATCCCGCAGATGCGGACCGGTGCGCCTTTTTTGACCCCGTACTGCTTGTGCCAGATGTAGGGGTGCCCGTAGACCGGGGCTTTTTCCGAGTCGGGGGTAGAAGGTGAGGCCGCCGGTGTGGTCGTCGTGGCCGTGGCTGATGGCGATGCCGGAGAGGTCGTCCAGGCTGATGCCCATGCGCTCGGCGTTTTCAAGGTAGATGTTGGTGGTGCCGGTGTCCAGCAGCCAGTGGTGGCCGTTGGGCAGCTCAATGGAGATGGAGACGCCGTGTTCCGTGGCAAAGCCGTCGGCGGCCGCCTTGTCGTCGCAGAGGACGGAGAGCTTCAACGGCTGGGCGGCAAAGGTTCCGGTAACCGAGGTTAGCAGGAGGGTGAGTACTGTCAGGATAGAAACGATGATCGTGTTTCTGAGGTTATTCCGCATGTCTTTGCTCCTTGACTCTGTGTTGCACATGTTTACCGGGAAGGTCACTGGCTTCAGGGCTCTATGTGCTGTTGTTAGGGCCGGGTTCATGGTTGATTCTAAGTGTGAGTCGAATAGAAATTAGTTCGGATGAACCTAAAATTTCTTTAGAGGAAAATATGAGGTATTGATCCCCCATGGGGAAAACGTGCCTTTGTGCAAATGGGGTGTTGGGAAGATATGGTGTTAACTTGAAAGGTTACCTGGGCGGTTTCGTGAAGGCGTGAAATCGTTTTTTTGAGTGGGGTGGTGTTGCCTGAAAGGGAGCGCGATGAAAAGAGGAAATGGGCTTTGTGCCTTGTGGGGGAGCAATATTAGCCAAGGTCGCGGGTTGCATTTTCACAGGGCAGGGTTCCTCACGCGGGGTGGATTCCACAATGACATTTTTGGGTTTCCGTCGTACAATATGTGTGTCATCTCGCTGAATAAGGATACAAAACGGAGGTGAGCCATGGAACATGCGAGTTGGGAGAACGTGACCTATCATGCGATGGTCGTCTCCGAGGAGGAGGGGACCTTTGTACGACGCATCGAGACCCTGTCCGTTGGAGACTTGCCCCCCGGGGACGTGCTGATCCGGGTGGGGTTTTCGTCCCTCAACTGGAAGGATTGCCTGTCGGCCATGGGGATGGGGCTACCGTGTCATCCCCATACGCCGGGCATCGATGCCGCAGGGATTGTCGCCGAATGCACCACCGAGGGGTTCCACAAAGGGGACAAGGTGATCGTGACCGGGTACGACCTGGGCATGAACACGGCCGGAGGGTTTTCCGAATACATCCGCGTGCCTGAATCCTGGGTGGTGAAACTTCCTGCGGGGTTGACCCGAAAAGAGTCCATGATGCTGGGCACCGCCGGGTTTACAGCGGGGCTTTCCGTCAAGCGCCTCCTCGACCATGGGGTGACCCCTGAGATGGGCACGGTTCTCGTTACCGGGGCCTCCGGGGGCGTGGGGAGCCTGGCCGTGGGGATCCTCAAGAAACTCGGCTTTGTGGTGGCGGGTGTCAGCGGGAGGGAGGACAAAGGGGCCTATCTCTCCTCCATCGGCGTGGACCGGGTGCTCTCCCTTGCCGAGGCTGTGGACACCAGCGGCAAGGCCTTGGGAGGAAAACTCTGGGCCGGCGTGGTGGACGCCGTGGGCGGGGATGTCCTTGCCACGGCCATCAAGAACACCATGCATCGGGGGGTGGTGACCTGCTGCGGGAACGTCCGTTCCGATGAACTCACCTCCTCCATCTATCCCTTTATCCTGCGCGGGGTCTCTTTGTGCGGTATTGACTCGGCAACCTGCCCCATGGAGGAACGCCAGGCGGTCTGGGCCCGGCTGGCCGATGCCTGGAAGCCTGAAAACCTCGATGCCATGGTGGAGAGTTTCAACGGGTTGGAGGAACTCGATGACCAGATCGAGCGCATGCTCAGGGGAGACCGCACCGGGCGCAGCATCGTGCACATGCCCTGATGTGATTCTTTCCCCGGTGTAACCATTCAGATCAAAAAAGCCTCCGGCGGCCCTGCCGGGGGCCAAACGTTTAAAAAGTTTGATAAACAGGTCTCAAGTAATCATTCCGTACCAGTGTGCCTCCGGCGACCCTGCCGGAGGCATGTTGAACCGTTACATCGTCCCTTCATGTATCCCGTCATGTGCCGCTCCGTCCCGGTGACATCCTTTCCGGCACGCTGACGCATCTTTTTGTCTTGTCATTGCCATCTCATTTAAGACCCATCAACCCAAGGAGGATCCAATGGAATCCATTGTGATGAAGCTTCAGGAGTGGCTGGCGTTTTACGGTTTGAAAGTGGTGGCGGCCCTGGTGATTCTCGTGCTGGGGCGCATTGCCGCAGGCATTCTTCGACGCGTGCTTCGAAATATCATGGTCAAGGGGAAAGGTGGAACCCACCCTCATCTCCTTTGTCTGCAGCGTGGTGTACGTGGGCCTCATGGCCTTTGTGATCATCGCGGCCCTGGGCAAGCTGGGGATGCAGACCACCTCGTTCATCGCGGTGCTCGGTGCCGCAGGTCTTGCCGTGGGCCTGGCCCTTCAGGGCTCTTTGGCCAACTTCGCCTCCGGGGTCCTTCTGGTGGTCTTTACCCCGTTTAAGGTGGGGCACTTTGTGGAGGCCGGAGGCACCCAGGGCACGGTGAAGGAGATCGGCATGTTCAGCACCGTCATCAAGAGCGTGGACAACAAGCGGATCATCATCCCCAACGCCCAGGTGACCGGCGGCATCATCGTCAACCACACGGCCGAGGATATTCGCCGGGTGGACCTGGTGGCCGGTGTCGGGTACGGGGATAACCTGGATGAGGTGAGACAGACCCTGGAGGACATCCTGAAAAATGAGCCCATGGTCCTTGAAAGCCCCGCCCCCACCATCGCGGTGAGTGAGCTGGGGGAGAGCAGCGTCAACTTTGTGGTGCGTCCCTGGGTAAAGACCGCCGACTACTGGAGCACCTGGTTTTCCCTTCAGGAGGCCATCAAGAAGAGCTTTGACGCCAAGGGCATCTCCATTCCATTTCCCCAGCGCGATCTTCACCTGAATCTTCCCGAAAACGGGCTCAACGGCCTGACCCAGGGCAGCGCCGGAAGCTGAGAATCCGGATCAGGCCAGGCAGGTGCAGAGGTCTTTAAAAAGGGTTTTATCAAAGGCTCCTTTGGTGACCACCTCGTGTTTGATGAGGTTCAGGGTATCAAAGGGGCTTTTGATTTTGCGGTAGGTTTTTTCCCGGTGGGTGAGGTTCTCGTAGCTGTCGATGAGGCCGATGAGCTGGGCTTCGAAGCCGATGTGGGCGATGCCCCTGGGGTACCCGCTGCCGTCTAGGCGCTCGTGGTGCTCCAGGATGGCCCGGGAGATGGAGAAATCAAAGGAGCCTGTCTCCTTGATGATGTCGATGGCGGCGTGGGTTTTGTACTCATCAAACTCTTTGGTGGTGAGCTTGCGGTTGGTGATGACGATGTTGGGGTCCAGACGGGTTTTTCCGATGTCGTGGAGAAGGGCGGCCAGGGCCAGCTGCCTTGCCTCGTCCGGGGAGAGCTTGCAGTGGGTGCAGTAGAGCATGGTGATGGCCATGGTGTTGATGGAGTGGTCCATAATGGATCGGTCCACGGTGGAGCTTTCGGCCAGCTGTTTTAAGATCAGAGAGTTGTTTCCGTAGCCGTCGAAGACAATGTCGATGGTTTCGGGGAGCTGGGACAGGGAGCTCTCCGAGGGCTTGGCCATGGCCTCGGAGACAATGTCGCAGAGGATGGTCTTGAACCCTTGGTGAGCCCGCCGGGGGTCAGGCTCTGCCGCAGGTGAGTGTTGAAACTTGTCTGCAGCTCGTCCACGGCGGCCTGGCTGTCGCGTTTGTGGATATAGATCCGGGGAGGGCGGGTCCGGGCGTCTTCGGTGAAGTTGATGCGTTTGCCCTTGGGCTTGTACAACACGAAGTCGCCGCTGTCCGCCTTGCAATAGAGAGGAACCGAACGGTAATAATGAACCTGGCTCTCCTTGACTTGAATGAAGTCCCCCATACCCCCACACATCACACTCTGGAAAAATGACATCAAAACAACGTCATGCGGCCTCCCCCAATGGGCCGCACGATTTCTGATTGTTGATATCGGCTGCATGTGGAGGAATCTTTACGGTTCCCGTCTAAAAAAATCAGGGTCCGGGGCCTTTTTTCAAGGGATCACAAGATCAAGACCGATGGGACAGTGGTCCGAGCCGAAGATATCGTTGTCGATCCAGGCGTCTTTGATCCAGCCGTTCTCTGCGATGTCCCGGCTGACGTAAAAGTAGTCAATGCGCCACCCCGCGTTGTTCTGGCGTCGAAGTGATAGGACCACCAGGAGTACTTCTCCTCCTCCGGGTAGAGGTGGCGGAAGGTGTCCACGTAGCCCATGGCGAGGATACGGTCCAGCCACTCCCGCTCAACGGGGAGGAAACCCGAGCGCTTGGAGTTGGCCTTGGGGTGCCGCAAGTCGATTTCGTTGTGGGCGGTGTTGACGTCCCCGCAGATGATGACGGGGCGGCCCTTGTCCCTGAGGGCGTTGGTGTAGGCAAAGAACGCATCGTAGAACCGGAGCTTGTAGTCCAGCCGTTCATCGCTCTGCTGGCCGTTGGGAAAATAGACGTTGAAGAGGGTGAACTTCTCGTACTCAAGCTCCAGGATTCGCCCTTCATCGTCAAACTCCGGGGTCCCGATGCCGTGTCGCACGGCCACGGGGGCGGTTTTTGTCCAGGCCCCGACCCCGCTGTACCCTTTTTTGACCGTGGAAAACGACCAGTGAGCCTTGGACCCGTTGAGGGCCGTCATTTCCGGGGTGAGCTGGGGCTCCTGGAGCTTGGTCTCCTGGACCATGAGCACATCGGCCCCAAGCCGCTCCGCGGCCCCTTCAAAATCTTTCTTCCAGACGGCCCGGAGGCCGTTGACATTCCATGATACCAATCGCACGTTGTCCGATTCCATCGTTGTCCTTTCTCTGCGCAATCATCGGTTAACGGTGGCCCCCTTATAAGGGGGCGCGTCGCATCAGGCCAGGGTGGCCAGGATCTCTTCGTAGGGGGGCTCTTCCTTCAGGTCTTTTGAAAAGGATGAATAGATGACCGTCCCCTCTTCGTCAAGGACCACAACGGCCCGGGCCAGGAGCCCCTGCAGGGGCCCTTCGGCAATGCGGACGCCGTAGGCATCCCCGAACCCGCGGGTGCGGAGCTCGGACACCGGGATGACCCCGTCGATGCCCTCGGTTTCGCAGAACCGCTTGTGGGCAAAGGGCAGGTCGGCGGAGACGCTCAGGACCTGGGTGTTGGCAAGGGAGGCGGCCTCCTGGTTGAACCGGCGCACCGACGCCGAGCAGACCGGCGTGTCGATACTGGGGAAGATATTCAAGACGATGCGTTTGCCCGCCAGGTCAGGAAGGCTCACATCCGTCAGGTCGGTCTTGGTCAGGGTGAACCCCGGGGCTTTGGACCCGACATCGGGGAGGTTGCCTGTGGTGTTGGCGGGTGTGCCGCCGATCATGATCACTGCCATGTGTTCTCTCCTTGAAGGTTAAGGCGTTGTGGTGCCGCCATGCATTGATGAACAGCGTCGATGAAGATGGGTATACAAGATGTGTGCCGGGGCGGGAGGGCCCACGCATGAAGATGTAAAAAAGAAGGTATTTTGACGGTTTGTGGGATTATATCAGCTCTTCGGCGGGCAGGGCAAGGGGGGATGGGCCGCGGCCGTGAGACGAAAGTGCATCGGGTGTCTCCCCTTGCACGTCAGTGGGTGATGCGGGGGTGACACAGGGTTAACGCATTTAGATTTTTGCCTCCGGCGGCCCTGCCGGGGGCCAAACTTTTGAAAAGTTTGACAAACAGGTTTTGTTTTTTGAGGATGCGTCCCTACAAGGCATAGCCCCTCTTCTTTTTTCAAAAAGCGACCCGCCGGAGGCAACTGAATGATTAAATGCGTTGACCCTCAGGGGTGACATCCCAATGGTTCCTTTTGAAGGGCCTCGGTGGTACAATGGCCCATCCGCACCGGATGTACCCATCTGAAAATTCCCGGGTAATGACACAGGCCAGAGGAGGAGACGACCATGACGGAACTTCACCGCACGCCGTTTTTCACCTGCCACCTTCGGGCCGGAGCCCGACTCGTTCCCTTTGGGGGATGGGAGATGCCCCTGGAGTACCCATCGGGCATCGTGGCCGAGCACCTCACCACCCGAAAAAAGGCCGGGCTCTTTGACGTCTCCCACATGGGGCGTTTTGTCGTCTCCGGAGACGATGCCCTCGGCTTTCTTCAGCATGTCCTCACCAACAACGCCGCCGCCCTCGCCGTGGGGGAGGCCCAGTACACCATGATCCCCACCGAAGGGGGCGGGGCAGTGGACGATGCCTACCTCTATCGGTTTCAACAGGAGGGCTTTCTCTTGGTGGTCAACGCCGCCAACCGGACCAGGGACTGGCACCATTTTCAGGCTCACCTGGAGGCGTTCCAGGATGCCTCCCTGCATGACGCCACCTTTGACCAGGCCATGCTGAGTCTCCAGGGCCCCACCTCCAAAACCCTCCTTGCCGGCCTGTTGGAGGAGGGGGCCCTGCCCGAGCCCAGGCGCAATGCCCTCTCCGAGGTGAAACTTAAGGGCGTGCCCGTGCGACTGGCCCGTACCGGGTACACAGGCGAACCCCTGTGCTTCGAGCTCTTCTGCGACACGGCCCATGGCGAGGCGCTCTGGGAGATGCTCGTGGCAGAAGGCGCCGAACCCATCGGCCTGGGGGCACGGGATACCCTGCGCCTGGAAGCGGGTTTGCCCCTGTACGGCCACGAGCTGGGGCAGGACCCCGACGGGGGAGAGATCCCCGTGTTTGCATGCCCCCTTGCGCGGTTTGCCGTGAGCTTGAGCCCCCTGAAAGGCGATTTTGTGGGGCGGGAGGCCCTGACGCGGCAACACAGGGCGTTTTCTCGCCTTGTGGCCGGTGATGATTCCCTCAAAGGGGATCTGCCCCGCATGGCACAGCCCCTGGCCCTTACGGGAAAAGGCATCGCCCGGCAGGGATGCCGTGTCTTCAGGCGCGGTGCCCCGGTGGGCTATGTGAGCAGCGGGACCATGGTCCCCTACTGGGTGATGGACGGGGAGGGCATCCGCACGCATCTGACCGGGGAGAAGGGGCGGCGGGCCATCTGCATCGCCATGGTGGACAGCGATTTAAGGGAAGGGCAGGCCCTGGAGGTGGAGATCCGGGGAAAGATGAGCGAGGCTGTCATCGTGCCTTGCCACATGCGGAGCGATGCCCCGCCGTACGCACGGCCGGTGCTGGCGGACACAGCCCCGCACCAGGACGATGAGGACGCCGTGGGCGAGGTGATGCCCAAGGTTCGGGCCTTGATAAAGGAGGCCGCAGACAACACGGCCTGGCGCCAGGGTGCCTGCATCAACCTGATCCCCTCCGAGCAGTCGGTCTCCCCGGTGGTCAAACTCCTCTCGGTCATGGATCCGGCCGGGCGCTATGCTGAGCACAAAAAGGTGGCGGCCTTAAAAGATGCCGAGGTCTTTTATTATCAGGGCACCGACTTCATCGCCCGGGCAGAGGCGCAGCTTGAAGTGGAGATGCGGACCTTCCTGGGGTGCGCCCAGGCCGAAACCCGTGTGATCTCCGGTCAGATGGCCAACACCGCGGTCTTCAGTGCCATGGTGGATTACCTCAACCGGGCCGACCGCAAAACCGAGCAGCGCCGCATGCGCCGTGTCATGAACCACCACATCATGAAGGGGGGACACCTGAGCGCTCAGCCCATGGGCGCCTTAAGGGACTTCATCGCCCGGGACCCGCGTACCGAAAAACCCCGTGGCGCAGTTTCCCGTCCTTGGCCACAACCCGTTCAAGGTTGATGTTGATGCCTGCAGATGGCTCCTGGAGGCCGAAAAGCCCGAGTTGATAATCTTCGGCAAGAGCATGGTCCTGCACAAAGAGCCGGTGCGGGAGATCCGCGCCATGGTGGACGAGCTGGGCCTCGATGCCGTCCTCATGTACGACATGGCCCACGTCCTGGGCCTTGCCGGTCCCTGGTTCCAGGAGCCCTTTGCCGAAGGGGCCGACCTTGTCACCGGCTCCACCCACAAAACCTTTTTCGGCCCCCAGCGGGGCGTGATCACCGCCGACATGGCCGACGACGATCCCCGCCTTCCCCTGTGGGACGCCATCACCCGGCGCACTTTTCCCGGCAGCGTGAGCAACCATCACTTAGGGACCCTTTTGGGGCTCTGCGCCGCGGCCATGGAGATGAACGCCTTTAAACAGACCTACCAGAAGAAGGTGCTGGAAAATGCCTGCTACTTTGCCCAGGCCCTTGCCGACTGCGGCCTGGAGGTGGCCGGTGACCCGGCCGAAGGCTACACCGAGACCCACCAGGTGATCATCAAGGTGGGCTACGCCAAAGGCCCGGAAGCCGCCCGGCACCTGGAAGAGAACAACATTCTGGTGAACTACCAGGCCATCCCCGAAGAGGAGGGCTTTACCGCCTCCGGCGCCCTGCGTACCGGCGTTCAGGAGATGACCCGCTTCGGCATGGAAAAAGAGGATTTCGGCGCCCTGGCCGAGCTCATGGCAGATGTCCTCATCAACGGAAAATCCGTTCGGGATGAGGTGGCGGCCTTCAGGGGCCGGTTCACCCAGATGCGCTACTGTTTCAGGAACGAAGAACTCGACGGCCTTTTGGAACAGCTGCATCAGTGGATATGAGGGTGTTGTACCTGCCTTCTATGGTTAAAGTGGGCTCAAAAAGCGTGCCTCCGGCGGCCAGGGGATTTTTGGCCTAAGTGGCTTCGCCACCCCTGGACCCCAGGTTGCGAAAGCCCTCCCCCTTCGTTCCTCAGGTGAAGAGCTTCCGCGAAGATTTTCGTGAATACTGAGCAAAACCTGTTTGTCAAACTTTTCAAAAGTTTGGCCCCCGGCAGGGCCGCCGGAGGCATCTTTAACTTGGCTGCCTCCGGCGGCGAGGTGGAGCCACCTCGAAAGCTGATTGCGCGTGCACATTTTCCTTCGTTCCTCAGGGAAATGCGCACGCGCCTTCGGCTCGGGCTTCGCCCGACATAAAGGCCCATGGTTTATGCGGGCTGGTTCACAAGCTTCGACGGAACAGGATACGTTGTTGCTACTTGTCCATTGTGGATCTAACCGCACTGCCGGCGCTCCTGCTGGATGCGCTTTTTTTCTATGTTGCGCATAAGAAGGCAATCGAAACGTTCAGTTCACCGCTCCTCAGATGCTTGCCCGTGTATAAAGAACTTTTTCAGAATGTTGTCTCCCTTGACAAAGGCTGGGTGTGTAAAGTATCTAATGGTTAAACCATTTGATCTTTGCGCCTGTTTTCTTCCTTTTTGTGGGCTGGCATCGCCCTGGAAAGGACCAGAATGCGGGCGTTGTTCCGTTGAACCGTGCACCATGACCGGCCAGGGAGCCGTGAAAAACATATGTTTGAGAAAGCAAAACAGAGTCGCATTTTCCAAGACGTGGTGGACCAGATCCAGGAAGCCATCCTGGACGGGCGCATCAAGCCCGGCGAGAAGCTGCCCTCCGAGCGGGAACTCAAAGAGACCTTCAACATCAGCCGGGGCACCTTAAGGGAAGCCCTTCGGGTCCTGGAGCAAAAAGGGCTTATTGAGATTCGCCTGGGCGTCCATGGCGGGGCCATCGTCAAGCAGGCCTCCACCGAGCCCATGCTGGAGAGCCTCTCCCTTATGGTGCGGCGAAAAGAGATCCCCTTTGAAAACCTGCAGGAGTTTCGAAGTTCCGTGGAGGCGGACATCGCCTCTTTGGCCGCCCAGCGCCGCACCGACGAGGACATGGTCTCCCTTGCCGAAATCCTGGAAGAGACCCGGGTCCACCTGGAAGACCACTATGACTGGGACGCCTTCATCGCCGCCGACGGCAGGTTCCACCAGGAGCTGGCCCGCATCGCCCGCAATCGCCTCTTCTCCCTGGTCCAGAAGGCCGTCCACGAAAACATCCACGAGTACTACGAGGCCTACCTGGCAAGGAAAAAAGAGATCCTGGTCGAGAACCACCAGGACCTCATCGATCTCTTTCACGCAGTTAAAGACGGCAACGGCGTCCGCGCCGCTGCCCTCATGGGCAGCCACGTGGTTAAATTCGACCGCCATATGACAAAGCTCGTGAATACCCCTACCTCGCCTGTCGCGCCGTAGCCCGCGACGGCGAGGGTGGCGAAGCCACGATAGCGAAAACACCTCGAAAGCTGATTGCCCTTGCACTCGGAACTCACCACGGGCGAAGCCCGTCAGGGAATGTGATGAGCCTGAGGAACGAAGGCGAAAGAGCATTCCCGAACCTGGGGTCCAGGGGATTTATCCCCTGGTTTTTATGCACGTTAACCAGAAAAGATAGATTGTGACTTATATGACATAGGAAGGAAGGATCATGGAAAAGCAGACAGAAGCGAGACTGGTTCAGGAGGCGGTGGCTCTGGCCGAGCAGTGGCAGACCCGCGCCAACGAGTTGTTGACCCCGGATGAGAAGAAGATTCAGAAGATGATGAGTCGGCTTCTTACCCACCCCATGGACAAGGTGATCCTCACGCGGATGATCGACGAGAGTTTTCGGTCGAGCCTCACTCCCAAGGTGGCGGATCGGGTCTACACCCTCCTGAAGGAGAAGGGGATTCCCAAGTTCATGGGGCCCCTGGAAAAATCGCTGATGATGCTTTTCATGGGGGTGGGGCGCCACATCCCCTGGGTCTCCGTGCCCCAGATGGTGGAGCAGATTCGAAAGCAGAGCAGCCGGGCCGTGGTCCCCGGCGAGGAGGGCCCCTTCAAGGCCCACCTTGCCAAGCGCAAGGACGAAGGGGTCCGCATGAACATCAACCACATCGGCGAGGCCGTGCTGGGGGAAGAGGAGGCGGAGCACCGTCTTGAAGCCTATGTGCGGGACCTCTCCAGCCCGGACATCGAGTACATCTCCGTCAAGATCTCCACCATCTATTCCCAGATCTCTTCCCTGGCCATGGACGACACCGTGGCCGAGTTGAAAAAACGCCTCACCGTGCTTTTTACCACGGCCGAGAACCACACCTACACCCGCAAAGACGGCACCACGGTGAAAAAGTTCGTGAACCTGGACATGGAGGAGTACAGGGACCTGGAGCTTACGGCCCGGGCCTTCATGGAGACCCTGGAGCAGAAGGAGCTGAAAAATCACTCCGCGGGCATCGTTCTCCAGGCCTATCTCCCGGACTCCTGGGCCATGCAGCGCAGGCTCACCGAGTGGGCCAAAGAACGCGTGGCAGACGGCGGGGCACCCATCAAGCTGCGCATCGTCAAGGGCGCCAACATGGAGATGGAGCAGGTGGAATCGGCCCTGCACAACTGGCCCCTGGCCCCCTTCGACAACAAACCCTTTGTGGACGCCAACTACAAGCGCATGGCCGAGTACGCCATGGAGCCCGAAAACATCCAGGCCGTGCACCTGGGCATCGCCTCCCACAACCTCTTTGAGCTGGCCTTTGCCTATGCCATGGCCAAAGAGAACCAGGTCACCGAGTACTTTGGCTTTGAGATGCTCGAAGGCATGGCCGACCATGTGCGACGGGCCATTCTGGAGACCACCGGGGATGTGCTCCTCTACGCGCCGGTGGCCGGAAAAGAGCAGTTCATCAACGCCATCGCTTACCTGATTCGCCGCCTGGACGAGAACACGGCCCCGGAGAACTTTCTGCGGTACGCCAACGACCTGAAACCGGGGTCCAAAGAGTGGACCTTTCTTGAAAAGGGGTTCAGGGCCTCCCTGGAACTGCGGGAAAAAGCGCCGAAAATTTCCAATCGCGTCCAGGATCGTACGGCAGAAACCTGGGACGATTTTGAGGGCGGCAGCCATCACACCGGGCGCTTTATCAACGAGGCCGACACGGACTGGGCACTTTCCGGAAACCGGTCCTGGGCCGAAGGGATCCGGGATGCCTGGATGCCCGCAGCGGACAAAGCTCCCCACGAAATTCCCGTGGTGGTGGCAGGCGACGAGCGCTTTGAGGGCAAAAAGATCCGGGAAGGCATGGACCCCTGCCAGTTCAGCGAAAAGAAAAAGGAGAACATCGTCAGCGCCCGCTACGCCATGGCAGACGACGCCGACGCCGAAGAGGCCCTGGAAACAGCCCTGGCTGATCCCGACGGATGGCGGGCCCTGGGCTGGGAAGGCCGTCACGAGGTCCTCTCCCGGGTGGCCGTGGAGATCCGCAAGGCAAGGGCAGACCTCATGGGTGCGGCCGCCGCGTCCACGGGCAAGCTCCTCACCGAGGCCGACGTGGAGGTCTCCGAGGCCATCGATTTTGTGGAATTCTACCCCTTGAGTGCCCGCAAGCTCGCCAGCCTTAACGGCGTCACCGCAACGGGCAAGGGCGTGGGCCTTGTGATCTCTCCCTGGAACTTTCCCATCGCCATTCCCTGCGGCGGCATCTCCGCCTCCCTTGCCGCGGGCAACACCGTGATCTTCAAGCCCGCGTCAGACGCGGTGCTGCCTGCCTGGATCCTCTGCAACTGCTTCTGGCGCGCCGGGGTTTCCAAAAAGGTTCTCCAGTTCATGCCCTGCTCCGGGGCCACCACCGGCCAGAAACTGGCCACGGACGAGCGGGTGGATTACGTGATCCTCACCGGCGGCACCGACACCGGGCTGGCCCTTTTAAAGGCAAAACCCACCCTGGCCCTCTCCGCCGAGACCGGGGGCAAGAACGCCACCATCGTCACCTCCATGTCCGATAGGGACCAGGCCATCAAGAACATCATCCACTCGGCCTTCGGCAACACCGGCCAGAAGTGCTCTGCCACCTCCCTGCTGATCCTGGAAAAGGACGTGTACGAAGACGCCCAGTTCCGCCAGCAGCTGGTGGACGCGGCCCGAAGCTGGTACGTGGGCTCTGCCTGGGAGTACAAAAACAGCATGGGAACCCTGGTGAACCCGCCCTCAGGGGACCTGAAGCGGGGCCTCACCGAGCTGGAGCCCGGGGAGGAGTGGGCCCTGAAACCCGCCCAGATAGGAGACAACCCCTACCTCTGGAGCCCGGGCATCAAGTACAACGTCAAGCCCGGCAGCTACACCCACATGACCGAATTCTTCGGGCCCGTGCTGGGGGTGATGAAGGCCGACAACCTGGAGCACGCCATCAGCCTTGTCAACCAGACCGGCTACGGCCTTACTTCGGGCATCGAGAGCCTGGACGACCGGGAACAGGCCCTCTGGAAGAACAGCATCAAAGCCGGAAACCTTTACATCAACCGAGGCACCACCGGGGCCATCGTCCTGCGCCAACCCTTCGGCGGCATGGGCAAGTCTGCCATCGGATCCGGTATCAAGGCGGGCAGTCCCAACTACGTCAGCCAGTTCATGGCCGTGGAAGAGACCCCGACCCCGGTCTTTCCCCCGGTGCAGAAGGAGACAGCCCTCTACCGCTGCTGCCAGGACCTGGAGTCCAAGGCTGCCTGGGGAGGCTTTGGCGCCATGGGCACGGAGATCACCCGGTTCGTCCGGTCTGCCTTCAGCTACATGGGATGGTACGAGACCGAGTTTGAAAAAGAGACCGACCACTTCCGCCTGAGGGGCCAGGACAACATCGTGCGCTACCTGCCCGTGGGCCACGTGGTGGTGCGCGCCACCGGGGACGATACCCTTGCAGACATCCTTGCCATGTGCACGGCAGCTCTTGTCACCCGGAATAAGGTAACCCTGAGCCTGTCACCCGAAGCCCCCGAAGAGGTGTTTGCCTTTGTGGAGAGCGCAGACGGAGAGCGACTCCTTGCCGGGGTCACCGTGGCCAAAGAAGGGGAAACCTCCCTGGCCGCTTACCTCAAAACCGCAGACCGCATGCGCTTTGCCGCCCCGGACCGCGTGCCCGACGCCCTCCTGGCCAAAGCCGCCGAGACCGGCTTCTACATCGCAAGGACCAAGGTCCTTGCCGAAGGCCGCCTCGAACTGCTCCAGTACGTCCGTGAACAGAGCATCTGCGACAACTACCACCGCTACGGCAACCTCGGAGAGCGGGGGCTGTTGTAAGGGTGAAAAAAAACGTGCCTCCGGCGGCAAGGGGCTAAAGCCCCTTGACCCCAGGTTCGGGAATGCTCTTTCGCCTTCGTTCCTCAGGCTCATCACATTCCCTGACGGGCTGCGCCCATGATAAAAGGTTCTATACAAAAGCCCCGCCTGCATTCAGGTGGGGCTTTTGTGTTGTGTGTATTGGCTCGTTCCCAGGCTCTGCCTGGGAATGATCTTCGGAGGCTCTGCCTCCATGTTTGATGTCGAGAAAGCCTGCGCCAAGCGCCATTCATCGAATTTTATATACCGGCAAGGCAGAGCCTTGCTTTAAACACCCCCAGGCAGAGCCTGGGAGCGCAGAGATACCCAGGTGCGATGTATTGCCCCTTGCCTCGGCACTCATCACGGGCGAAGCCCGTCAGCAAATGTGAAGGGGCGAAGCCCCGGAACATTTGTGAGACCTGGGGTCCAGGGGATTTATCCCCTGGCTGCCGGAGGCTATTCCATGGTGATGGTCTGTCCCCGTTTGGGCACAAAGGCGTTGAGGCCTTTTTCTTTGAGGAAGGCGGCAAAGGCTTTGGATTGCTCTTCTTCCCCGTGGACCACGGCGATGTTTTTCACCTGGAGGTTCGATTTTTTGAGAAAGGTGTGCATCTCTTCGCGGTCGGCGTGGGCGGAGAATCCGCCGATTTTCACCACGTCGGCTTTGAGGGGGTACTCCTTGCCCAGGATTTTGACCATGGGGGGCTTTCCTTTTCGGCCGTTTTGCTTGTAGTCCCAGCCCAGTTCCATGATGCGGCGTCCCAGGGTGTGCTGGGCCATGTACCCCACGATGACGATGGTGTTGTTGGGGTTGTGGACCCGGTACCGCAGGTGGTGGAGGATGCGGCCTGCTTCGCACATGCCCGAGGAGGAGATGATGATGTGGGGGGTGATGGACGATGACGATGGTTGATTCGGCCACGGTGCTGATGTAGGAGAGCCCTTTGAACTCGAAGGGGTTCATGCCTTTTTCCAGGAAGGTGCGGTGGGCCTCCTTGTCGTAGACCTCCGGGTGTTCGGCAAAGACCCGGGTGAGGTTGCCGGCCAGGGGGGAGTCCACGAACACGGGGAACTTGGGGATGCGTCCTTCGTTTCTCAGCTCGTGGATGATGTAGACCACGTCCTGGGTTCTTCCGAAGGCAAAGGCGGGGATCACCACCACGCCTTTTCTGTCGAAGGTGTCGTTGATCACCTCGGCCAGCCTGTCCTTGAGCTCTTCGGCGGGCTCGTGGTGGCGGGCGCCGTAGGTACTCTCCATGATCATAAGGTCGATGGGGCCGATGTCGTCCGGGAAGTGGAGGGTGGGGTTTTTCAGGATGGGCCGTCCGAAGCGCCCGATGTCCCCGGTGTAGATAACGTTGAAGCGCCGTCCGTTATCGCGGAAAGAGAGGAGGCACAGGGCAGAGCCCAGGATGTGGCCTGCCTCGTAAAAGGTGACGGTCATGCCCTTGCCCACGGTGATGGGCGTGTTGTAGGGGTAGCCGTCAAAGGCGGAGAGGGCTGCCTCGGCGTCGGCCATGGGCTCCACGCTGTTGAGGTTGTGCTTGGCCAGGAGCTCTGCGATGGCTCCCTTGTTGAGGCGCAGGCCGTTGTGCTTGAGGAGCTTGGTGATCTCCGAGCGCTCCCGGTTGGTGAGCTTGTTCTTGCCGTTGGCCAGGTTGTAAAGGTGGCCGCGGACGGTTTTGTAGTTGAGGTAAAGGGCGTCCGACTCCTGGATGTGGGCGGAGTCCCGCAGCAGGAAGGAGCAGGCGTCGGCCGTGGTGCGGGTGGTGATGACGCGGCCGTTGAAGCCTCCTTTGACCAGCAGGGGGATACGCCCGGAGTGGTCGATGTGGGCGTGGGAGAGGATCATGTTGGTGATGAACTCGGGGTCCACGGGGAAGACGCGGTTTTTGGCCTCGGTCTCTTTGCGTCGGCCCTGAAAGAGCCCGCAGTCCAGCAGGATGCGATCTTTGCCTGCCTCAAGCAGGTGCATGGACCCGGTGACTTCGCGAATGGCACCGTAGAACGTGACATGCATGGAAGACTCCTTTCACCCCGGCCAGTCGCCGGAGCGGCATGGGATATGGCGGCAAGGTAAGCCACCAAAAAAACGGGTTGGGGAAGATAGTTAACCCTTGTTTGTCGAGCTGGCTGCTGTTGTGCCCGGTAATCCGGGTTTTGGATGTTTTTTTAACATATGGCAGGGGATGCGGGGTGTCAACGAAGCCTGTTGATGCAAGTAAAAAAAGGTATCTATTCAGCTCCTAAAAAGCCTTCGGAGGAGCTGCCGTGGGGCAAACTTTTGAAACATTTGACAAACAGGGCAGGTCGGTATATCGACAAGGGCGAATCGGGCCGCACGTGGCCCGATCCAAATCCCAAGACCCCAGACAAGGGACCTTCCGATCATGAGCATCGCCACCTTTTTTGAACGCATCCCCGCCGCCCACCTGCGGCATGGCTTGAAAACCGGCCTGGCCTCCCTCATCTCCTATGAGGCGAGCCGCGCCATGGGCCTTCCGTACGGTTACTGGGCGGTCATCTCCACGGTCATTGTCATGCAGGTCTACGTGGCAGACTCCGTAAGGATGTGCCTCTATCGCTTTTTCGGCACGGCCATGGGCGCGGCCATCGGTATTTTCTCCATCTGGGCCTTTCCTCCGGGGGACCTCTGGAACGACGCGGCCATTGCCCTGACCCTGGGCTTCTGCGGGTTTATGACCCGGTACAGCCCCCGGTTCCGCATGGCGGCCATTACGGTTTCCGTGGTTTTTGTGGGCAGCTTCGGCTCCCCCATGGACGAGCGGATCGTTTATGCCCTCTGGCGGGTCCTGGAGATCACCCTGGGGGTGGGCACCGCCTTTCTCGTGTCGGTCCTTATTTTTCCGGAGCGCCTGGAAAAACACCTGAGCGAGCGGCTGAACAATCAGAAAGGCCAGGCCGCAGACCTCTGCCGGGAGCTCACCGCAGCCTTTGTCCACGGGGTTGCCTCTCCGCCGTTTCACGGGATGCAGGCCCTCTCGGCAGAGATCAGGAAAAATCGGGAGACCCTTTCGGGCATCACCCACCACGAGTTTCTTTTTGTGCGCAGAAAAAGGGGAGATACCCTGGAATCGGTCATCAACGGCCTGGAGCGCACCGCAGAACACCTTGCCGTCATGGCCCACGCCCTGGAAAAAGAGGCCCTGCTCAAAGAGCGGTTCCACATGGAAAAAGAGATCCTGGACCTTGCCGAAGCCTGCACCGTGACCCTCACCCGCATGCGGGACACGGACGAGCCCGTGGACTGCTGGGACCTTCGGCTGGCCCTTTCCGCCTGCGATGCCCGCCTCCTTGCCTTGCGAAAACAAGGGGCCACCTTTCGTTTCGACCTGGACATCCTGGCCGGGTTCTATGAATTCTACAGCGCCCTGAAAGCCCTGGCCCAGGATTTGATCCGGGGCCCATACATGAACAGATAGGTAACTATTCAGTTCAAAAAAGACAGCCTCCGGCTAAAAGGTGTGCCACCTTGAAAGCAGGTAGCGGATGCGTTTTGCCCCTCGTTCCTCGGGTCAAATCACATCCGCCTTTAAAGCGACACCCGTGAACATGTTTTTTATGACCTGTTTGTTAAACTTTTTAAAAGTTTAGCCCCCGGCAGGGCCGCCGGAGGCATGAGCTGAATAGTTTTAAGATTAAGGAAGTTGCACATGCAGATTTCAACCATTGCCGTCATCATGGCCATGGCCGAAGAGGCCGAGCCGTTTATTCGAGAGATGGGCCTTGTGCCTGTGGAGGCCGCCATTGACGGCCCGTTGCCTTTGGACGTTTACGCCGGAAAGGCGGGGACCGCGGACCTGGTGCTCATTGTGGGCGGAAAGGACCCGCGCCACGGTGTGGATTGCGTGGCCACCCAGCCTGCGACCCTGGCGGCGTACCTGGCCATCGAGCGGTTCAAGCCAGACCTCCTTATCAACGCAGGCACGGCAGGGGGCTTTCGCGGCCGGGGAGCCCACATCGGGGATGTGTACCTGGGGAGCGGGTGCATCCGGTTCCACGATCGTCGCATTCCCATCCCCGGCATGGACGCTTACGGCGTGGGATCTTATCCGGTTCCTGAGTTCAAGGGGCTTGCGCGGACCCTTGGCCTGAAGCGGGGGATCATCTCAACGGGCAACTCTCTGGACATGGTCCCCGAGGACCTGGAGCGGCTTCGGGCCAACGGGGCCGACGTCAAGGAGATGGAGGCCGCGGCCATTGCCTGGGTGGCGGACCTCTATCATGTGCCGCTCCTTGCCCTGAAGTCCGTCACAGACCTGGTGGATACCGAGACCCCAACCCAGGAGGAGTTTCTGGCCAATCTTTCCCTGGCCTCCGAGGCCCTTCAGGAGAAGCTCACGGCGGCCATTGCCTACTGCACCGCCTGATCCGTGGCTTCCGGCCCGCTTCCGTTTCCCGGCCATCCGCGAGGCCCTGGGGGCGGGCCTTGCGTGGGGCTGTAAAATTTTCTGACACCCTGAAAACCCTGGGTTTTCCCTGACGTCCCGCAGGCCATTTCCTACAGGGCGTTTCCCGTTCCATTTTTCTTCCTTTCTTGCCCCTTCTGATCCAACCCTTGCGAAACCGCGAATTACCCCGCCCTTCGTGCCCATTCCCCATAATCCGTACTTGTCTGAGGATCCTTTGTGAAAATTGATAGCTTAAGTATGGCATTGTTTTTGCTAGTTTGCATTGTAACGTATCGCTTTCATGTGTCAGCGATGCGATCCGGGGCCGATGGGTTGGCCCGAATGCCGGAGGCTGGTTGGTTCCGGTGACGTCCATTTCGGGTGAGCCGGAGCAAAGCCGACCGGTTTTCACCCCGACAACACAGCGAGGAAAAAAGATGGCGGCTTTTTACGAGGAGTTGTTCAAGCAGAATGCCACCCTGTGGAACAGCATGTCTGAGTCCATGGGATCCCTTGGAAAAGACGGAATGACAGGGCTTACCTCCTTTTGGCGTGAGTCCGGTGGAAAAGCCATGGAGCGGTTTCTGACAGGCGGGTTTCCCGGTCGCATCGGGCCGGCGTGTTTTCATCAGGAGAAGGTGGACGGGGCCGTGAAGCACCTGGGGGCCCTGAACGCGGCGATCCTGGAGTTCACCGCCTACATGATGCTGCCCGTGGAGGCCGCTTTCAAACATGCCGTCAAGGAGATGGGCAGCGCGAACACTCCCGAGGATTGGAAGGCTTTTGGCGAGCACATGATGCGCCACATGGAGGAGGGGTACCAGGGGCTGTTTACGAGCAAGGGATACCTGGATTCCCTGGACATGCTCATGGTGACGGCCGGAGAGGCCCGGCACCGGATGATGGGGGTGGGAGAGGACCTCCTCCAGGCCTCGGGGGTGCCGTCCCTGCGGGAGATGGATGCCCTGTCCAGGGATGTGTACCAGCTGAAAAAACGGGTGGGAGCTTTGGAAAAAGGGGACGGCGTGTCCCAGAAGTCCGCGTGACCGACCCTTCAGTTGGTGTGAACCCGGTCGCGGCGTTGTTGCGGTGCGACCCCAGTCAAAACAGCCTGCATGAAAACGGAGGACCCCATGAATTTTTCCACCATACAGACAGCCGAGTCCCTTGCCCGGGAGTCCATGCGAACCTTCAGCCAGGGCATGGCTTACGCGGAGGAGAGCCTTCGCAACCTCTCTGAGAACCTGGATACCGATATTGCCACCACCCCTTTTGAGGTGGTGTACACCGAAGATCGGATCCGTTTGAAGCACTACTGCCCCAAGAAGACCAGGGGAAAAGGGCTCAAGACCCCGCTTCTCATTGTCTACGCCCTGATCAACCGGGAGACCATGCTGGACCTCCAGCCCGACAAGAGCGTGATCAGGAATTTTCTGGAGGAGGGCGTGGACGTCTATGTGCTGGAGTGGGGCTATCCCATGCGCAAGGACCGCTGGCTCACCCTGGAGGACCACATCGAGGGCTACATAGACCATGTGGTGGATCATATCCTGAAGACCAAGCGCCTGGCCAAGCTCAACCTCATGGGCATCTGCATGGGGGGCACCATGGGCGCAGTGTATGCCTCCCTTCACCCGGACAAGGTGAAGAACCTCATCACCACGGTGACCCCCACCTGGTTCGACACCGAAGAGGGGCTGCTCCATCTCTGGATGAAGGAGACCCACGTGGAGAGGGTTGTGGAGGCGTGCGGCAACATGCCCGGCGACGTCATGAACCTGGGCTTTCTCATGCTTAACCCGGCCAAGCTGGTGGTGGAGAAGTACCACGGGCTCATGGCCAACCTCAACGACAAGGATTTCCTCGAGAACTTTATCCGCATGGAGAAGTGGATCTTCGACAGCCCGGACGTCCCCGGGGAGACCTTTCTGGAATTCATCACGGCTTTTTACCGGGAAAACCGTCTGCTCAACGGCAGCTTCACCCTGGGCGACAAGGCCGTGGACGTCACCCGCATCACCATGCCCGTTTTGAACATCTACGCCAAATACGATCATCTGGTGCCTCCTTCGGCCTGCGACCGGTTTACCAAGGCCGTGGGAAGCGCCGACGTTCAGGACCTCTGTCTCGACACCGGCCATATCGGCATTTACGTGAGCTCAAAATGCCAGAGAGACTTCGTGCCCCATATCGCGGGGTGGCTCAAGGAGCGTGACGGGGCAGAGGTCCGCAAAACCAAGGGCGACAAAGAGAAGGCCACGGCCGCCGCATGATATTCGGGACCGCCCGGCGGTCCCAACGGAAGAGAGGGATGGAGATGAAACGCGATACACAGACTGACCGATCGTTTCAGGCACTGGACACCCTGTGGCACGCCCTGCAGGGGCGGGGAACCATGAACTTTTCCCCGGTGGCAACCGCCCTTGCCGCCGGGGACTGGGCCATGCATTTGGCCAACTCCCCGGCAAAGCAGACCGAACTCTGGATGGCCCTGGCCACCCTGCCTGCCGCCCTTCAGGCAGAAAAGGCCCACGCCGTGGAGACCGAAGGTGGTGCAGCCGACCGTCGGTTTAACGGCGAGGGCTGGGCTCAGGAGCCCTTCTGCACCTTCCGGAGCCTCTACAGCCTGGCTTGCCGGGCATGGGACACCCTGGCCGTGGGGGGGCCCGGGGTGGAACCCCACCACGGGGAACTCATGGCCTTTATGGGGCGGCAGGTGCTGGAGCTGGGGTCTCCGTATAACTACCTGGCCACCAACCCCGAGCTGCTCCGCCTGACCCGACAGGAGAAGGGGGGCAACCTCGTGCGGGGCCTCTGCCACTACGCCGAGGACATGGGCCGCCTGCTTCAGGGCATGCCCCCGGCCGAGGCCGGTGCCTTTGAGGTGGGCCGCAACCTGGCCGTCACCGACGGGGAGGTGATCTACCGCAACCGGCTCATGGAGCTGATCCAGTACCGTCCCTCCACCCCGGAGGTGTTTGCGAACCCCGTGCTCATCGTTCCGGCCTGGATCATGAAGTATTACATCCTGGATCTTTCGGCTGAAAACTCCATGGTGAAGTACCTCGTGGACCAGGGCCACACCGTGTTCATGGTCTCCTGGAAAAACCCGGCCACAGGCGATCGGGACCTCGACTTGGAAGACTACATGGACTCAGGGATCATGGCGGCCCTGGACAAGCTGGAGGAGGTGGTGCCGGGCCGAAAGGTCCACGGCGTAGGGTATTGCCTGGGAGGTACCCTCTTTGCCATAGCCGCCGCGGCCATGGCCCGGGACGGGGACGAGCGGCTCAAGAGCCTCACCCTCATGGCCGCCCAGACCGACTTCACCGAAGCCGGAGAGCTCATGCTCTTCATCGACCCGGCCCAGCTCAGTTTCCTGGAGGACATCATGCGCTTCCAGGGCTACCTGGACACCGGGCAGATGGCAGGGGCCTTTCAGTTGCTGCGGGCCTACGATCTTATCTGGTCCCAGGCCGTGGGCCGGTACTTAAAGGGCGAGCGGCGGCCCATGAACGCCCTGATGACCTGGAACGCCGATGCCACGCGCATGCCCAGCCGGATGCACAGCCGCTACCTTCGGGAGCTGTTCCTGGACAACGATTTTTCCGAGGGGCGCTTCGAGGTCAAGGGAAGGCCCGTGGTGATCAGCGACATCCATGTCCCCATCTTCCTGGTGGCCACCCAGAAGGACCACGTGGCCCCCTGGACCTCGGTGTACAAGCTTCACCTGGCTGCCGATGCCCGCAGCATCACCTTTGTGCTCACCGCAGGGGGACACAACTCGGGCATCGTGAGCGAGCCCGGTCACCCGGGTCGATCCTACCGCATGGCCACCCGGCGGGAGGGGGAGATCTACGTCCCCCCCGAACGCTGGCTCGCCAGTACCCCCGTCAAACAGGGCTCCTGGTGGGTGGACTGGCAGAAATGGCTCATGGCCGGATCCGGGCAGAAAGGCGCGCCCCCGGCCCCGGGCCGGTTTTCTGGGGAGGGAGAAGGCTGCGTTGCTCCGGGGTCCTATGTCTACGGGCGGTGAGCCCGCTCAAGGTAAGGGCGGGACAAGAGCAAAACATATAAAAACGATGCCTCCGGCGGCAAGGTGAGCCACCTTGAAAGCTGGTTGCCGCAGCGCTTTAACCCTCGTTCCTCGGGTTAAATCACTGCGGCATTCAGGCACAACGAAAATATGTGCTTTTTGCCTGAACTCTTCGATAAAAAGTTAAGGATACATGGAGGCACCTCATGACCACGCGTTCGGCGCAGGGCTCCTGCGCAGAGTTTGCCAAGACCATCACGGAATGCGACATCAACGGATACGCCGGAATCACCGGGGATTTTAATCCCGTGCA
The DNA here is from genome assembly GCF_056829965.1 of Desulfoluna sp. CYM3A. Lineage (NCBI taxonomy): Bacteria > Pseudomonadati > Thermodesulfobacteriota > Desulfobacteria > Desulfobacterales > Desulfolunaceae > Desulfoluna > Desulfoluna sp. CYM3A. The sequence continues at coordinate 4,774,777 of NZ_CP186556.1, read as the reverse complement.
CATCAACGATGTCTATGCGGGGGCCACCCGCTTTAAAGGGCGCATTGCCCATGGCATGCTGACGGCGGGCCTTATCTCCAATGTTATCGGCACGAGGCTCCCCGGACCCGGGACCATCTACCTGAGCCAGAATCTTACCTTCACCGCCCCGGTGAAGGTCAACGACACCATCACCGCCCGGGTGGAGGTCACCGAGCCCCCCACCGACAAAGGGCTCACCCACCTCAAGACCACCTGCACCAATCAGGACGGGACCCTGGTGCTGGAGGGCACGGCCACGGTGATCTGGCCCCGCTGACAACCGATCCAAAAAGCCCGCCTTTTATGGGGAACGCGGGGACAAAAAGAAGGCCTTCTATGGTTAAAGTGAGTGGAAAAAGCATGCCTCCGGCGGCGAGGTGAGCCACCTCGAAAGCTTATTGCCCTTGCACTTTGCCCTTCGTTCCTCAGGGCAAAGTGCAAGGGCCTTCGGCTCGGGCTGCGCCCGACATAAACGCTGATGGTTTATGCGGGCTGGCTCACAAGCTTCGACGTCACAGGATACGTTGTCGCTACTTGCTCATTGTCGATTTAAGCGCACTGCCTCCGGCGGCAAAAGGCGGGGCACCTTGAAACCCTATGGCGAATGCATGAAGGCAACCATTTCGCGACAGGTTTCGGGGCATTCGCGTGATGTGCGACATGTGGCAACCGGTTTTGCAGAAAAGGCCCATGTCATTCTTCTGGAATACTGATTCGTATATACCTCGGGCTGAAAGTCTCTTCCTCAGGTGCCGGCGGGCCGTGACGTTGCCGGAGTGCGGGCCATGTTGTGCGTTACATGGTACCGTCTTGCCCTGTGATGAGGTATGATAAAGAAATAATTCATTTTGTGGAGGGTGCTTGCATCGTGCATGTACACATCTCCACAAGCATACCGCTGTGATTTCGCCCGAGGAACGAGGGGGAAAGCACAGCGGTAACCAGCTTTCAAGGTGGCTCACCTTGCCGCCGGAGGCTTTTTTGGCTCCGCCCTTACCCTTCGTTGACCAACCCCCAAAAAACAGGAGATCAGGCCATGTCCCGTGAGATGCTCTTTTCCCCGTTTCACATCGGTCCCTTGACCCTTCCCAACCGCGTGGTGATGGCGCCTTTGACGAGGAGTCGGGCAGGGGAGGGCAACGTCCCCCATGCCCTGAACGTGGAGTACTATGCCCAGCGGGCCACGGCAGGGCTTATCATCAGCGAGGCCACCCAGATTTCGCCCCAGGGGGTGGGGTATCCCGGCACCCCCGGGATCCATTCATCGGAGCAGGTGGCGGGCTGGTCCCAGGTGACCGGGGCCGTGCACAACAAGGGGGGGCGCATCTTTCTCCAGCTCTGGCATGTGGGGCGGGTGTCCCACCCGTCCCTTCAGCCCAACGGCGAAAAACCCGTGGCGCCCTCGGCCCTTGTCCCGGCCGGGGAGAGCTTTACCCCGACGGGCATGGCGCCTTTTGAGACGCCCCGGGAGCTGGGCTCCGAAGAGATCCCCTGCATTGTGGCCCAGTACGCCGAGGCAGCGGAGAACGCCATGGCCGCAGGGTTTGACGGGGTGGAGATCCACGGAGCCAACGGGTATCTCATCGATCAGTTTTTACGGGACGGCACCAACCACCGGACTGATGCTTACGGTGGCTCTGTGGAGAACAGGGGGCGTTTTTTGCGGGAGGTGACCGAGGCCGTTCTGAAGGTGGTGGAGCCAGGCAGGGTGGGGGTGCGGCTATCCCCTGAGAACAGCTTCAACGACATTCGGGACAGCCATCCCCAGGCCACCTTTTGATGCCGTGGCCGAGATGCTGAGCTTTTATCGCCTGGCCTATCTCCACGTGGTGGAGGGCGATTTTGTCTCCGGGGAAACGAACCTGGATTACTCACGGCTCAAGGAGCGGTTCCGGGGGCCGTACATGGCCAACGCGGGCTACACCAAAGAGCGGGCCGAAGCGTCCCTTCGAGACGGCGTGGCCGACCTTGTCTCCTTCGGAGCCCTGTACATCGCAAACCCGGACCTGGTGGCCCGTTTTGAGCAGGACGCGCCCCTGGCCGAGCCGGACGAATCCACCTATTACGGAGGCGACGCCAGGGGCTACACCGATTACCCCTTTTTGGATCGGTAGCCCGGGTATTTCGTGGGAAAACGACCCGATAAAAATACGAAAATCGCTTGATCATAGATCGATCCGTCGGAGACAAAGGGTTAAGGTGTTTAGATGTTTATTTTCTAAATTATTTTATAAAAAAGTAGGCAAGTCGTATTCCTCGATATAGGATATCCCCGTTCGTATTCGATTCGGCAGCAGCCTCGGCCACGGTTGCCGGATCTTTATCCTTCTGGGCCGACGATGATCGAGGCAGTATGAAACTCACCTTGCGCGCACGCATGATTCTCCTTATTTGCGGAGTTGCCACCCTTGCCCTGGGCCTGACCCTCGGCACCACCCTTACCCTTTCTAAAAAACTTGCCACCGAAGAGGCCGTCTCTCTGGCAAAAGAGGCCGCTTTCCATTACGGGAGCCAGGTCCAGATCAATCTGGAAGAGGGCCTTGATAAGGCCATCACCGTGGCCCAGCTTTTTGAGGGCATCAAACAGGGGGATCCCTCCCCTTCCCGCAGCTCGTTTTCTCGCATGTTAAAGCAGGTTCTCATTAAAAACCCGGAGTTCCACTCTGTGTGGACGGGATGGGAGCCGGGGGCCATGGATGGCTATGACGAGATTTTTGCCAACACCGAAGGCCATGATGCCACCGGTCGGTTTCCTGTTGGTGCTGGTTCCGGAACGAAGCCGGCGAGTATTCAGTCAAGCCCCTTGCCAAATATGACCAGGCCGGGGCCGGGGATTATTATCTGACCGCCGTCAATACCGGGAAGGCCGTGATCACGGAGCCCTCCGAGTACATGATGGGTGGGCGGAAGGTCAATATCACCAGCCTGGTTTCTCCCGTCGCCCTGGAGGGCAAGATACTCGGGGTGGTGGGGGTGGATCTGACCCTTGATCGTATCGCGGAACAGGTTGGGGCGTTTGATGTCTTCGGCGGGGGAATCATCTCCCTGGTGAGCCATGGCGGCTCCTATGTGGCCCATCCCGATGCCTCCTTTGTAGGACGTCCCGCCGCCGAGGCGACGCCATGGATTACCCCTTATCTTGACGCTGTCAGGAAGGGAGAGGCCTTTTCCCTTGAGAACGACTCCCGAACCCTGGGCGCGCAGGTGCTTCGCATCGGGGTGCCCGTGACCATCGGGGCCACCGGGACCCCCTGGGCTGTCATCGTCAGCATCCCCAAGGCTGCCGTTCTGGCCAAAGTCAGACGGATGATGCTGATCGGGCTGGGTATTGCCCTTGCCTCCGTTGCCTTGGTCTGGGGGATCATTTACTGGCTGACAGGCTCGATCACCGGGCCCATCCTCACCGATGTGAAGGCAGCCGAGAAGATGGCGGAAGGGGACTTTACCGTGCGGGTGACCAGCCGCCGGACCGATGAGATCGGGATCCTGGCCGATGCGTTGAACCGCATGGCAGAGGGGTTAGGAGAAATGGTGGGGGAAATCCGGGAAGGGGTGGAGATGCTGGGAGACTCCGCCACCAACCTTCAGTCTGTCTCCGGGAACATGGCGGAAACCTCCCAGGCGGTCTCCACGCGATCGGGTGACGCGGCCATGGCGGCCGCCGAGGCGGAAAACGGGATGACCTCCATTGCCGCCGCCATGGAGCAGGCTTCGGCCAACTCCGGCATGGTGGCGGCCGCTGCCGAAGAGATGAGTGCCACCATCGGTGAAATCGCAGGCAATACGGAGCGCGCCCGTTCCATTACCGACAGCGCTGTCTCTCTGGCTGATACCACCTCCGAGCGCATCGACGAACTCGGTCGGGCAGCCCGGGAGATCAGCGCGGTGACCGAGGCCATCACCGAGATCTCCGAGCAGACCAACCTCCTGGCCTTGAACGCCACCATTGAGGCGGCCCGTGCCGGGGAGGCCGGAAAAGGGTTTGCCGTGGTGGCGGGCGAGATCAAGGCACTGGCCATGCAGACAGCGGACGCCACCGACGACATCCGCAAGCGGATCACGGGGATCCAGGTTACCTCCGGTGACGCGGTTACGGCCGTGGATGAGATCCGGGGCGTGATCCGGGAGGTGGCGGGCATCGTCTCCGGCATTGCTTCCGCTGTGGAGGAGCAGTCAGCCACCACCCGGGAGATCACCGGCAATATCGCCCAGGCCGCCGACGGGCTCACAGAGATCAGTAACGGCGTCCAGACCAGCACCCATCTTACCGAAAAGATCAACGGTGACATCCAGGCGGTGAACCGACATGCCAGAGCACAACGCCAACCCGGTGCACCATCGCCAAATCCCATGCCTCCTCCCTGGAGGAGCTCTCCCGGCACCTCGAAAACCTGGTCTCCCGGTTTCATATTTAACCTTTAAACATGAAGCGCCCGGCCGCCTGTCGTTATCTGTATCGAATCCGGCAGGCGGGGGGCGCTTTACAAGGCGCGCGGTGGGACGTCGTTTACTCCTGATGACGCGTCCGGGTTGTTGTGCAGGCGCTCCCCCCATTCCTGATGACGAAGCTGCCGTTCAGAGCGCGTGATCGATGCCTTGGGGCTGCGGCTCGTCAAAGGTGGCGCAGGGCTTGAACCGCGCAGCATCAAATACCGTGATGTCCGCATGGAGGCCGGGCTTGATCAGGCCTCGGTCCGACACGTTCACACGGCGTGCAGGGACCGAGGTCAGGCGGCGGATGGCCTCTTCCAGGGGCAGGATCTGCCGTTTGGTTACAAATTCGTCGAGGAAGAGGGGAACCCAGTCAAAGGTGTGCAGCGAGCAGGGGAGCTGGGAGAGAAGGCCCTCGGAGGCCATGGCAAACCCGTCGGAAATGCAGGGACACTCCGGGTCCTGAAGGGCCACGGTCACGTCGTCGTAAGAGAAACTCCGGGAGGTCCACAGGGCGCTCCTGAGTCGTTCACCTTCCTTGATCATGATGTCAAAGGCGCAGTCGAGGGCCGGGCGGTCCAGTTTTTCCGAGATCTCCTCAAAGGACAGGCCCACAAGCTCCGGTGAGTTCGCGGCGTTCAGCAGCCACACCTTGTCCCATTTCTCTTCCCTTACAATCTGCCAGACCGGCTTGAGTTCCCCCTTTATCTTCTGGCGCAGGGCAGGGTCCTGCAATCGTTTGATGGCGTCCTGGGGCGATCCTTCGGTGGCCCAGGTGGGCAGGATGGCTGCGATGTTGGTGTGGTTGAGGTTCACACCCATCACGTCCATGTTGGCGACCGTTGATGCCCTCTTTCCGAGCGTTGAGCACGGCATCCAGGATGCGCTGCATGCCGTTGTCCGGGCGCCCGTTCTTCGGTGGTGGCGAGGAAGACCTGCATGGTTACCCGGTGTTGCGCGCCAGGGCAATGGCCTCATCGATGCCGGTGTCGTAGTACCGGGCACGGTCCCGGGAGTGCATGGCGGCGACGCCGTTATGCCTGGCCACCACCGCGCAGAGCCGTTCCAGCTCCTCCACGGCGGATGAAAACCCGGGTTCGTACTCCAGGCCGAAGGAGAGGCCCACGGCGCCCTGCTCCAGGCACTTTTCGAGCATCTCCTCCATGGCGGTGATCTCATCGTTTCCGGCCTGCCCCTGGGGGTATTTCATGCAGTTGATGCGCAGGGCGCCGTGTCCCACCATGGAGGCCACGTTAAGGCCCAGGGCTTGCCTTTCCATGGTGTCCAGGTAGGTACCGAAGCTGTCCCAGTCCACGGGGGACAGCAGGGGCAGCGGGCAGTATTTTTTCATGTTCTCGACGTTTTCGTACGGGGCGACGCTGGCGCCGCACTGGCCGCACACCTCGAAGGTGACCCCCTGACGTACCTGGCTCTGGGCGCTGCCGTCGGCAAGGAGGACGGTGTCGGAGTGGGTGTGGATGTCGATGAAGCCCGGGCTGACGATTCGGCCGCTTACATCCACGGTTGTTTTGGCCTCGGTGTCGTCCAGGTGGCCGATGCAGGTGATTTTGTCGCCGGTGATGCCGAGATCCCCTTGGTAGGCAGGGGATCCCGTGCCGTCGATGATGGTTCCGTTTGTCAGTTTGATGTCAAGCATAAGTGTCTCCTTGGAAAAACCCCGCAGGGTGTTGATCGTTCAGTCACGTGCCTTTCCGTGAAAAGGGCGCGGCTCAATTGCCTTTTGCGTCTGCCAGGGTGCCCGGGGCCGAGGTGACGGGTGCCGGGTTGTGTCGGGCGAGCAGGATCAGGGCTGCCGACACGGCAAAGCAGCCCGCAGACATAAGAAAGGCCAGGTTGTAGCTGCCGAAAGAGGTAAAGGCCCATCCGTAGACATAGGAGCCTGTCCCCCCGATGATGGCGCCGACGAAGATGCCGACGCTGATGAGGGTGGCCAAGGGCTTGGTTCCGAACATGTCCCCCAAAAGGGCCGTCCAGATGGGGTAAAAGAAGGAGGGGATCAGCCCGAAAAGGAGCATGGCGGCCACGAATCCGAAAAGGGAGGAGACCTGCGTGAAGGTCAGGCAGAGCAGCAGACCTGTCACCAGGGCCACGATGCTGACGGGCTTTTTGCCGAAGCGGTCGCTCAGGGCGCCCCCTAAGAGCATGCCCACGACGGCGAGGATGGAAAGAGCGAACATGGCAGCCGTGATGGCGGTCTTGGCCGATGCAGGGGCAACCCCGCTTTGCCTGGCGATATCGAACCCCCAGCTTGCCACATGGGCCACAAGGCCCATCCCGGGGAAGTTGAAGGCTGTGTAGGCCAAGGCAACGCACCAGAACGAGGGGGTCTTCAGGGCTTCCTTGACGGTCCACTCCCGTGCGGAGGCGGCGGTGCCTTCGGTGGCGGCCATGCGCTCGGCGTGTTGTTCGGCCGAGACCCCGTCCGGGTAGAGGCCCATGACCGCCGGGGAGCGTTTGACCACAAGGGCGAGGACCATGATCAGGGCCCCGGCCGTAAGGCCCAGGTAAAGCCAGGCCGTTCTCCAGCCCCAGGTTTCGATCATGGCGGGGATGAGAAAGCTCACGATGGCCAGGCCGCAGGCCGAGCCCAGGCTTGTGATGGCAATGGCCAGGGCCCCTTTTTCCTGGAACCACACCCGGGCCGCTGCCACGCCGGGCACAAAGTAGGCAAAGGAGACCCCGAGCCCCAGGATCACCCCGTAAAAGAGCTGGAACTCAAAGGTGGTGCCCACCCCGGAGAGGAGGAAGATTCCGACGGAGATGAGGGCCCCGCCCATCAGCATGGGGAGTCTGGAGCCGAACTTGTCGACCAGGACCCCCACCAGCAGCGAGGCGAAGGCATAGACCCAAAGGTGAACGGTCATGCCGAAACCGAGGGTGGCCCGGTTCCATCCCAGCTCGGCCTCCAGGGTGGGCATGAAAATGGTGAGGGAATAGCGGCTCATGGCCGTCAGAAGAACGATGAGGGAGCAGGCGGCCACCACCCACCATCCGTAGAATAGTTTGGGTTTTGAAGCGTGTGTCATAAAGAGTCCTTGTGTTGGGTTGTCGGAATGCTTTTTGCCGGCGCCTTACAGGATGTAGTAAGACAGGGCAAAGGTTGCCTTGGTGGCGATGTTGCTCTGGCTTTCCCCTTCCAGGCGCATGTCCACGGCGCCTAAGCTGATGCCTGCCCGGACCCTGTTGGTGATCCACCAGTCCGTGTCCACGGTGTACTCCAGGGCGTAGTCCCCCTTGTCAAAGCCGATGTTCTGGCCTGCAAAATCCCATCCGAAATAGAGGGGCATGCCGTGGCCCCTCTCCGAGGTGCCCGTGATGTAGCTGGCGCCGATATCCAGAAGGATGCCCTTGTAAAGGCGGATGCCCTTGAGCCCCAGGTTCACCCCGGCGGTGCCCTGGCCGGTTTTGGTGACGGCGCCCACGGATATCTGCATCGGTGGCCAGGGTGGTGGCCTTGAGACCCCGGGACTGGGGACCGCTGAGCACGGGCAGCACCTCGATGCCGTTGTCTGTGTTGGCGTCGTTGCCGCTGCCGTACCATCCGGAGAGGACGGTGGCGAACTTGCCGGGGATGGTGTGCTGGACCTTGAGGGTGGCCAGGTAGCCTTCGGCCTCTTCATGGCGGGTCTCCGACTGCACCGTGCCGCAGATCAGGTCCGCTCCGAGGTAGAGGTTTTCCGTCGGGGTGTAGGAGAGGGGGAGGCCGAACCAGTACCCGTCGGCGTCGGTGGTGGGGGTGAAGAAGACCCCCTGGCCGGGGTGGCTGCGCTTGCCGAAGTTTCGCATGTAAATGGTGGTGTCCTTGCCGATGTCCGAGTACATGGCGTAGGGCATGGCGGTAAGGTTGCCCAGGGAGAACCAGCCGTCGATGGCCCCGATTTCGATGTTGCCGTTGTCTCCCTTGAAGGGGTCGCGGGTGGGGCGTGCCCAGAGCATGCGGACTCCGCCCTCTTTGCCCCTGTCGTAGCGTGTCACCAGGGCCGCCACGTCGTCGAAGAAGATGGGGGAGTGAAAGGCGGCCGTGGGCAGGGTGAGCTGGCCCTGAAGGCCGATATCAAAGAAAAAATGGGTGTCGGGAATCTGGGCCTTGGCATAGAGCCGCCGGGTCTCCACGTTGACGCCGTCGGTACCCAGGGCGCCGCCTGCCCCCTGGCCCACGCTGCCCAGGGAGTCGTTGCCCCAGGGGATGTAGCCGATTTCAACCTGGGCCACGCCCGAGGCATACGGGTTGATCTTGGCCTCGACCTCCGTGCGGAGGCGGCTGTGGACGGTGAAGGGGTCCACGATGTTGGCATCGGGGTTGAACTCGGTGTTTCCGAGGTAAAACGCCTGGTTTGTCAGTTCCGCCTGAACCTTGAACTCCGTTGCGCCCGTCCCCCGGGCAGTGACACACATGGCAAGGCACAAGGTGCCGCACACGAGGTGTTTCAGGTACTTCATACTCTCCATCATTGCGTTTCTCTCCTGATACGCTGAGCTGCTGGACACAGCTGGTGTCTCGAAAAATTCACAAATACAAAAAAATAGATTTACCTTCGAAAAGGGGTGGCCTCCTTCCTCAGTCCCTTTTTTTCAGTCGAGTGAAACCTGTTTTGTGGGATGACGGGGTTAAGAGCAAAGTGCGTGCCGAATTGTGGAAAACAGCGTTTTTTATGGTGGCTGGGGGCGTGCCTGGAGAGGTTTGTTTTGAAAACACGAATGGTTGTTGTGAGGGAACGTTGGCGGGAATGAAAAAAGGATGTTTACATGGAGAAGTTCCTTTGTGTAGGGTGAATCAATAAAACTGTACGTTGTCTAAAAAAGTATAAATCGGTTTACAATTTATTGGACAATCAGGAGGGACGATGGAGGACCTGGGCATGGTTGCTGCCACGGATGTGTTGGGGGAGTGTGAAGGGCTGATCAACGAGATCGTCACGCAGGTCGGCATCGAGGTGACCCCGAGGACCCTGGAGCGGCTCGACACCGTGATGGGGCTGCTCCATGCCTACGAGGTCCGCAGCAAAGGGGAAGCGGAGCAGCTGGCCTATATCGAGCTTGTCCTGGCGGTTCAGGACGTCTGCATCTACCTCAGCAAAGGGTTGAGGCAGGCCCTGGCCTTGTGCCGCGTGGCCATGGAGCTTGTGATTGAGCGCGGGGACCTGCGGTTGAAATCCATCCTGGCCCTTGCCCAGGGCATGCTGCACTGCCTGGTGGGAGAGCCCTTTTCCGGGGCGGGCTCTTCCCTTGCCGAGTGCATCGACACCATTCATATCTTAGGGGACAGGGATATCCGGCTGCGCTCGTCCATTTTTCTTTGCCCCCTCTATTTTTTCCGTGGGGACATGCGGAAACTCCTCCACCATCACAACATGGCCGCCTTTCATCCCCCCTTATGGAACTGCCGGTTCCTCAGCGAGATCTTTCCCCTGGCCTCCTGCGGGGCAGCGCACCTCATGGGCAACTTTCCTCTGGCGTTGGGCATCGCGGATTCAGGCTATCAGAGGGCGAGGCTCCTGGGCCTGGAGGTGGCCGAGGTGTGGTGGCGGCTTCAGTATTGCGCGGTGCTCATGCCTGTTAAGGGCAAGGAGCAGGAGATCGAAGCCCACCTCCGGCGGGTCGAGGAGATCGTGACGCCGGCACAGCACACCGCGGTATACGCCGGGTTGCTTCAGGTCAAGGCCTGTTATTGCTTCAGCCGCGGCGAGATTTCCAAAGCATACGAGTGCATGGGCTCCTGCTTTGAGACGGTTCGGCGATACGGGATCCCAAAGCCGGTATTCGGCCCTGCCAACACCCTGGAGCTTTGCGTGGAGTTCCGTCGCAGGGGGTATCCGGCTTTTCCGGGGGTTGATCTGGAGCATGAGCTGGACCGGGCACTGGAGGGGGAGAACAAGGTCCTGACCGGCATCGCCCTTCGGGCCCGGGGGTTGTTCGCCTTTGACACGGGGGCTCCCCGCTCATCGGTGGCGCGGCACCTCCGGTTGAGTGCAAAGACCTTCCATGAAGCAGGGTGCCTTTTGTACCAGGTCCCCACCGAGGCGATGCTGGAGGCGTTGAACCGGGCAGAGAAGCAGCGGGAGGCTGCTGTCCCAGAGAGGTGTCGATCAAAAAAGAGACCCCTCTGGAGATGCCCAAGCCGGCCAACCTGATGCGGCAGTGTGCGGGAGCGCTCAAAGACATGCCGTCCCGGGGGGACACGGTCGATTACTTTCAGGATCTTGTCTGCCTGGTTCAGCGGGAGTTCGCTGCCGAGCGCGTGGTTCTTTTGCGTCTTGGTGAGAAGGGAGAGGTGGGGTACGTGACGGGGTGCAACTTACCCCGGGCCCGGGTCGACCACCGACCTGACCCGGTGGTCCCTCGCTTTGACGAGGCGCTGAGGCTGGGCAAGATCCGCCGCATCGAAACCGAGGCGGTGGCTTCTGTCTGCATTCCCTTGCAGGTGGAGGACGGCCGGTCCCTGCTTCTCTACGCCGAGAGCAAACACACCCGTGACGTCTTCAGGCAGACCCTCGATGCCGTCAACGATGAGCTGGCGCTGGTCCTCTCTGCCGAGGTCCGTTCGGCCCTGGGCTTCCATGAGGCGCGGGAAGCCAAGCGCATCCGGCCCCAGTACCAGGGCTCTTCAGCACCTGTGTACTACGGGGAGTTGATGCAGTCGATTCTGCAGCAGGCAAACCAGGCCGCGGTCACCGATGCAACGGTTCTGATTTTAGGGGAGACCGGGGTCGGCAAAGAGCTTTTTGCCAGGTATATCCACGAGGCCAGCGGAAGGGAGGGGGCTTTTATTCCGGTGCACCCGGCCAGCATGGCGGAATCGCTCTTTGAAAGTGAGCTCTTCGGCCATGAAAAGGGGGCCTTTACCGGGGCGGTGAAGCAGAAGACGGGCTTTTTTGAGATGGCCAACGGGGGGACCCTGTTCATCGACGAGGTGGGGGAGATCCCTTTGTCTCTTCAGGTCAAGCTCCTTCGGGTGTTGCAGGACAGGAAGTTCACCCGCGTCGGAGGGACCCGGGCCATCCACTCCAAGTTCCGGCTGGTGGCGGCCACCAACAGGGATTTGACCCAGGAGGTGAAAAAGGGGCGCTTTCGCGAGGACCTTTTCTACCGGCTCTTTGTGGTCCCCCTGACCCTGCCCCCGCTTCGGCAGCGGGGAAAAGACATCTCCTACATGGCCAGGATCTTCCTCGATCATTTTGCCAAGCGCTACAACAAGGCCCTGCCCGAGTTGACACCGGGGCAGATCAAGGGGCTGGAGAGCTACCCCTGGCCCGGCAACATCCGGGAGCTCAAAGGGGTGGTGGAGCGGGCTGCCATCCTTTCAAACGGCGAAACACTGGAGTTCATGCTGCAGCCCGCCGAGTCCTCCGGGGGCCAGGCAGACCCGGCCCGGGGCGAAGGCGGCCCGACCCTCTACGACGACCTGCCCACCCTCAAGGAGCTCCAGCGGCGGTACCTCCGGCACGTGATGACCCTGTCCGAGGGCAACATCGCACGGGCCGAGGAGGTTCTGGGGGTCAAGCGCTCCACCCTTTACGCCCAGCTCAAGCGGTTCGGTCTGACCAGGAAACGATGGGGGGACGGGGACGCTTGAGCTCCTGTGCGGGATGTTACTGCACCGGCGCCGTAAGCCGGGCAGCACGGGCGGCAAACCGGAACCAGAAGGGTTTGTTATCCAGCTCGTTGGGGGTCATGAGGCGGGAGATGAAGTCGCCTTTGAGCATGGCTCCACCTCGGCGGCAAAGGGGGCATCCACCACCAGGGCGGAGATCTCGAAGTTGAGCCGGAAGGAGCGGTTGTCGAGGTTGGCCGTGCCCACCACTGCGGCTTCGCGGTCCACGAGCATCACCTTCTGGTGGAGGAACCCTTTCTGATACCGAAAGATCTTGATGTCCGTGCCCTCGAGGTCCCGCAGGAAGGTAAAGGCCGTAAGGTAGACGAGTTTGTGATCCGGGTCGTCGGGGATGAGGATCTTTACCTCCACGCCCCTTAAATCGGCAAGCTTCAGGGCGGCGATGATCCCCTCGTCCGGGACAAAGTAGGGGCTGGCGATCCAGATCCGTTCCCTGGCTGTGGTGATGGCTTCCAGGAACATGAGACCGGTGGTCTCCTGGGGATCCGCCGGGGAGGAGGGGATGATGTGGACCACCTTGTCCCCCTGCCGCGAGAGTGCGGCCAGCCAGTCAAGCTCCACAAAGCTGCGGGTGGCCCAGTACCAGTCTTCGAGGAAGGCGAGCTGCACGGCAAGGACAGATGGGCCCACGATGCGCACGTGGGTGTCCCGCCAGTGACCGAATTTGGGGGAGAGGCCCAGGTACTGGTCTCCCACGTTGTGGCCCCCGACCCAGGCCGTGGTGCCGTCGGTTACCACGATCTTGCGGTGGTTGCGGAAGTTGAGCTGAAAGCGGTTGCCCCGGCCCTGGGTGGTGCCGAAGGCCGAAACCTCGACCCCTGCTTCGCGCAGAGCGTTTAAGTAGCTCCGGGGCAGGGCGTGGCAGCCGATTTCGTCGTAAAGGAAATAGACCTTGATACCGGCCCGGGCCCTTTCGATCATCTTGTCCCTGAGGCGCTGGCCCAGCCCGTCGTTTTTGACGATGAAAAACTGGACGAGGATGTACTCTTTGGCCGCATCCATGCCCGCAAAGATGCTCTCAAAGGTCTGGTCCCCGTCGATGAGCAGCTCCACGTCGTTGCCTGTGGTCATGGGCAGCTCGGTCATGCGGGTGAGGACCCGGTGGCTCCCCCGGGGATCTTTGGGCGTTACGAGAAAGCTGTCCCCTGCGGCCTCCACCTCCGGCTCCAGGGCCAGCAGCTCTTCGTCCACCCGGTGACGGGCCGTGGTGTAGCCCTGGAACTCGCTGCGGCCGAAGACCCAGTAGAGGGGAACGGCCAGGTAGGGAAAGGTGTTGAGGGAGACGGCCCAGGCAACGGCCCCCTGGGCGGTGCGGGTCTCCATGATGGCGTGGACCGAGGTCCAGGCCCCGATGCCGTGGGCGACGGCCGAAATGGTGAGAAAGGCGGAGAGGCGAACCAGCCATCGTTTTAAACGGGACTTTTTTTTGACGGGTGCTGTGGCGTCAGCCTGGGGTGCAGCCTTTTCAGGCGGCGTGGGGTGATTGTCCATGGGGCAGCTCCCTGGTGGGCTGTCGGGTGTGAAGAAGAAAGACCGGGTGAGTGAACAGTGGCCTGAAAACATTCACCAAAGAATATCTTTGATTGATGCCTGAAGTAAAGGGGCTTTGTGTGGGGCTCCGTGGATGGAGGGAGGGGGGGCTTTGTGAATCGTTCCCAGGCAGGGCCTGGGAACGAAGCAAGGGGCATCACGTCTGCCCTGGCGTGTTATTTTTTCAACGCGGCCAGGCGGTCAGAGATGGAGCTGGTGGCCGGGGCGGAACCGCCCGCCTCTTTCATGGCCGAGGCGATGAGGTCGTTTTCTTTTTCGGCCTTGCCGGGTGCCAGGAGCTTGGCCTTCATGCGGGCGGCCTCAGCTTTGGCGTTGGCCTCATCGGCGTTTTTGCGCATGGCGGAGAGGGCACTGCCCAGCTGGTCGGACTCCTCGCGCAGCCCGGCGAGTTTGGCGGCGCGTTCCGCTGAATCTTTGGCCCGCTCTTCCCGGACCTTGGCCCGCTTCATGTCCTGAACCGCTTTTTCAAGGCTCTTCTTGGCGGTTTTCAGCTTTTCGGCGGAAAGGGACGCCACCTCTTCGAGTTCTTCCATGAAGGCCTTGGCTTCCACGGCTTCCTGCTCTTCCACTTCCATCTCAGGCTGCATCTCTTCGAGGAGCTGTACCAGCTCGGTGAGGGCCTTTTCAGCGTCGGCGTTTCCCGGTTCCTCTGCAAGGCGTGTCTGAAGGATCTCAGCTGCCTTGAGGCGCTGGTCGTAAAGGCCCTTGATGGCGTCTGCTTCGGCCTGCTCTTTCTTGTATACCTGGCGGGCCTCTCCCACTTCCTGGACCAGCTTGTTGAGCCGTTTTTCCATCTGCTCAAGCTCTGCCTTGGAGGCGGTTTCAGGGTCCCAGGAGGCCAGGATCTGGACAATGCTCTGGCCGACGTTTTCGCTCTTCTTTTTGCCGAATGATGTCACAAAACTGAAAAAACCCATGGAATGTTACTCCTTATCTGTCATGGTTGCGGGATGCGATAATCAAATTATAAAACAGCCTCCGTCAGCGAATGCCACACCCCGAGGCCCGAGGGGGTTGAGTTTTCGTGAACCAGGGGATTGTCCACCGGTTTAGTATTTGACGGTGATGGACTCGGGGATCACATCGATGCCGGTGGAGATCCGGACGAGGGCGCTTCCGTCGGTGTTCTCTTCTCTGGAGACCAGAATGTACTCGGCCATCTCGCTTTCCTCGTCGATCCAGCGGCCGTAGAGCATGGCGGCGTGGTCAAGGGAGACGGTCTTGTCTCCGAAGCGGTCGAGGAAGAGGGTTTCGCTGAATTCGTTGGGAGCCATGCGGCCCTCGCCGTCTCCCCAGGCCCGGTCGTAGAGGTTGCCCTCTTTGTCTTCAAAGGCGGGGAGCCCGATGTAGCCATCTTCGTCCCCGATCCAGAAGGCCCATTCCTCTTCGGATTCGGGGTACACCTCGTCCAGGCAGGCAAAGAGGCGGCACTCTTCGATGCCGTCGCCTTCCACCACCTGGAGCATGGATTTGGCTTCGGGGTCATCGGTCGACTCCAGGTAGAACCGATGGACCACAGACCCGTCCAGGTCGATGGCGCCCAGCGATGATCATGGTACTTGGCCCCGGGGCGGGGCTGGGTGATGGCTTCGCCGTGGATGAGAAACGGAGTGGTGTCTAGCGCCAGGCTGCTGCCCAGATGGATCTGGAGGGGCAACTGGGTGTCCACGGGTTCCTTTTTCCCCTTGGTGAACGTCTCCTTTGCGGTGTCCATTTTTTTTCCGGCCACGGCCTTGAACAGGTTAAATACTCCCAAAACAACTCCTTAAACGTAAATTAGCGGTCCAACCCGTTGGTTCGCCTCTGGATTTCGGGCTTGCTCTCCATGATGGCAAAGGAGAGGGCGTCCATGGCTTCGGGGCCGTATTGCCGGGCCCAGTCCGTGCGGACCACGAGAACGGCGGAAACGGCGATGCTCTCGACGTCACTGCCCAGGATAAATCCTTTCTGGAGTCCCGGGTAGGTTTTGGACGGGATGGTGACAAACTCGTAGATGCGGTTCCAGTTGCGGTCCCGGGCGTCGTTGAAGTCCCAGTCGTCCACCTGGACGAGGCGGATTTTTTTGGTCTCTTTGGCCACGGCTTCGGCCCTGGCCAGAAGGTCCGAGTTAAGGCCGGAGACAAACATCATGACGGCCCTGGGGTTGTTGATGACCTGCTGCAGGGCCTCGTCGTAGCTGGCGTTCTGGGTCCGGATCTTTCGGTACCCTTTGTCCTGCAGGCAGAGGCCTTCCCAGGTCATGGCCGTGCCCGAGCCCCGTGGGCCGATGTAGAGGATGTGCTCTCCGTCGGGCTCGATGTCCTGAACGGTCTGGATTCCCGACTTCCGATTGGCGATCATCTGCACCACCTCCGGGTAGAGGGCCACCTGCTCGGAGGCGGCAAGGGGCATTTTGGGAAAGCTGCGCTGGAACACCTCAAAGGCATCGGACTGGACGATGGCGGCGTCCACTTCCTTGGCAACCAGAAGGCGCAGGTTTTCCATGGAGCCTGCGGTGGTGCGCAGGTTCACGTCAACGGACGGGGCCGACTCCTTCAGCATGGTTCCGAAGGCCGTGTAGTTGCCGCCTGGTGATGCGGTGGCCAGGGTGAGGGTGGGCCTGTCCACGCTCTTACTGGCAAGGGCTTCGGCGGAGAGGGCCACTTCCGGGGGCATGCCCTCGGGTAGGTAGCCGGATTGCCTGGGCGTGCCGTCCAGGGTGGCCACCCTGGCGTCGAGTTCGTTGAGCTTGGCCCGCAATTGAGCGTCGTCTTGGGCCATGCGATCGGCCTCCTGGCGCCACTGGCGGTAGCCGGGGTCGTCGGCGTGGTGGTAGGCCATGGCGTAGCTGTTCCGGCTTCCCAGGTTGTCCAGGACCATCCACCAGACCATGGCGTCCCACATGCCGAAGTGGGACCGGCTTCGGTAGGCGTAGCGCGGAGGCGTCCAGCCCCGCCCGCGGTAGTAGCTGTTTCGGCGCTGGTAATGGGTGCGATAGTCAAAGTCGCTGTATGTTTTTGTCTTTCGGTAGATGGGGTTTGATGCATAGGAGGAGGCCTTGACGGTCTCACTCTTTTGTTTGAACTTGCCCGTTTCCTTCTTGTAGGCAGAATAAGACGCTGCGGCCTTTTTTTTCTTCAGGGCCGTGGCGGTCTTTTTGTCAAAGGACGAGGTGCTGGTGAACTTCTTTTTCGGGGGCGTGGCCCCGGGCTTGCTGTAACCGCTTGCCGAACTTTTTTTCTGGGTCGCCACCGACTGCTTCGGCTGGGTGCTTCCCGGTTTGGCGTAGCCGGACGACTTCTGGGTCGTTTGTTTGGTTTTCTGCTTTCCATATATGCCGCCGCCGTCCCGTTGGCCCCATACCTTTTTGCTGGGGCTGGACCATTATGTAGCTGGAACTCTTCGAGAAAGAAGAAGAGGAGGAGTGGCTGGAATAGCTGGAGCGGCTTGACCGGCTGGAGCGACTGGATCGCCTGGCGTCGGCGTCGCTTACGGAAAACGAGACCACCAGCAGGGTAAGCAGGAAGAGGGTGAAGCGGGACAGGAATCGTGGTGTCATTCGAAGCGTCATGGTGGCCCTTGGGTTCGGTGTTATGTCATTGAACTCAGCGTGTCGGGCCCGAAGAAGGAAAACCTTGCAAGGGGAAGCATCACTGAACGAGTAAATCTATGCAGGGTTTGACGTGTTGTCAATGTTTGAAGGGAGATCTTTTTCTACTCGCAGCTGCTTCGAGTAAGTTGCTTTTGGTCTCCTTTGCCGTGGTGTTGGGATGTTGGAACGACGGGGGGAGAAATTCCGGCAACGGGGCCATGGCCCCGTTGCCGAAAGATAAGGTGTGTGCCTCTTTTCCTCAAGGGGCGGATGCTTCCTTTCCGAAGGGCTGAAGGATGAGGATCAGCCTGGGCAGAAGGGTCAGGGCTGAGACCAGAGCGATGGCCATGGCCAGGCCCGTGAGCAGGCCGAAGAGGATGCTCGGGATGAAGTTGGAGAGGACCAGGATGGAGAACCCCGAGATGATGGTGATGGAGGTAAAGTACATGGCGTGGCCGATGGAGCCGTGGCAGCGGTGCATGGTGGCCATGTAGTCCCCGTCTTTTTCCAGCTCCGCCTTGAACCGGTGGATGTAGTGGATGGTGTCGTCCACGGCGATGCCCACGCTGATGGCCGCAATGGTGATGGTCATCATGTCCAGGGGGATGCCCAGCCAGCCCATGAGTCCCAGCACCACGCCGATGGACAGAATATTGGGGAGCAGGGCGATGAGGGCGATGACCGGAGAGCGGAACAGAAGGAGGAACATCCCGGCCAGGGCCGCCAGCACGATGCCCAGGGTAAGGATCTGGGAGGAGAAGAGGCTCTGGAGCATGTTGTTGTAGAGCACCAGCATGCCGTTGAGCTTCACCTTGTCCGGGGCCAGCCCCACCTCGTTGATGAGCCCTGCGTTGACCTGTTTCAGGAATTCGTCCCGGCGCAGCTCCGGCGCCGAGTCCTTGATGCGGATGGACAGATGGGCTTCGTTGTGCTCCACCGAGACGTAGGGCTTCAAGAGGAGTTCCCGGTACTGATCGGGAATTTCGCTGTAGAGAAGGGCCAGGGCGAAGTTGTCCAGGGGCTTGCCGTCGTTTAATTTTTCCGCGATGCGGGTGAGGGAGGCCAGGGAAAGGATCTTTCCGGTCTCGGGCAGGGCATCGAGGTAGGTGTGGACCTTGTCCACCAGGGCCACCTTGTCCTGGGTAAACCAGTACTTGTCGCCGGTTTCGATCTCTTCGAACTCTTCAAAGTCGGCAAAGTCTCCATTGGCCTCGTCGTCTTCCGGCAATTCGGTGGCCTCCTCCGCGGCCTGCTCGGGTTCGTCAAAGGTGATGACCACGTCCAGGGGGGTGGTGCCGCCCAGGTGGTCGTCGATGAGCTTCATGCCCTGGTAGATCTCCGTGGATTTTTTGAAGTAGTCGATGAAGCTGTTTTCCACCTCCAGGCGCATCATGCCGGTGAGGCAGAAGAGGAGGGCCAGGAATGAGGCCGTGAGGATGCCCCGGCCGTGTCTTTCGGTGAAGCCGCCGAGGATCTCGGGCAACGGGAATCTCAGGGTGAGTCGTTTCGGGGGGCGTCCCTTGGGAAGCAGCACCAGCAGGGCGGGCAACAGGATAAAGGTGACGCACAGGGAGACCACGATCCCTGCGCTCATCATCCAGCCGAAGGTGATGACGGGCAGGATGTCGCTGGAGATAAGCGAGCCGAACCCTGCGATGGTGGTGAGGGTGGCAAAAAGGCAGGGGGTGGCCATGAGGGCCGCGGCCCGGGCCGTAAGGTCCATCTGGCTCCACTGGGGGTTGGCTTTGTGGAGCTCTCTGTGGCGCACGATGAGGTGAATGGCGATGGCCATGGTGATGATGAGCTGCAGGGAGATGAAGTTCGATGAGATGACGGTCACCTCCCACCCCATGAAGCCCAGGATGCCCGACATGTGGATCACCGAGACAAAGCAGCAGAGCATGGGCAGGATCACCCACCGGACCTGGCCGAAGATGAGGCCCAGGGTTACCACGAGAAAGAGGGCCATGCCCCCGCCGAAGAGGCGGATGTCGTTTTTGATGAAGGTGATGAGGTCGTCGGCGATCATGGAGACCCCGCCGAGGAAGAGGTCGGCCTTGTCCCGGTGGGTGTCCATGATGGCGCGAATGGCGGCGATGTCGTCATGCCGGAGGCTCCGTGCCTCTTCCCTGTACTGCCAGAAGGTGGTTTCGGCCTGCTTCAGCGCCGCTTTCTCCTCCCGGGTGAGGTCGCGTTCCCGGGCGATGTTTTTCAGGGCATCACGTTTGCCCAGAAGGTCCATGTAGGTGTGGTCGTACGTGAGGTTGATGATCACCGAGGTGATGGTGCCGTCGGGGCTGACAAGAAGGTCCCTGTAGACGGGGCTTTGGAGGATCTCCTCCCGGGCCATGGCCTGGTCGATCTCCGGGGAGGTCAGGGTTCGTATGTTGGCGGCCAGCTCCTTGACGGGCAGGGGCGGGCTCTCCAGCAGGGGCACATCCAGGATGGTGAGGACCGACTCCACCAGGCTCACCTCGGAGAGCTCGGCCTTGAGGGCGGTAAGGTCCTCGTAAACCCCCTCGGAGAAGAGATCCCCTTTGGGTTTGTAGGCGATGATGAGGTAGTCCTGCTGTCCGAAGGCTTATGGCGAAAGTAGTTCAGGTCTTCGTCATTGTCCAGGACCAGGGTCTCGGCAGAGGCGTCGAGCCGGAAGTCCTTCATCTCATAAGCGAAAAAGAGGGTGAGGGCAGCAAGCAGCACCAGGGTGAGGATGGGGTACTTCAAGATGGTGTTGCGGTATATACGTTCGATGAGGTGGTTGAATCGCTCCATGGGGATCGGGCCTTTTCAGGGTGTCTGTGGGGGAAGGCAGCGTCGGGCAAAGGCGCGCCGAAGGAACCGGGCATCCGACGGCGCGTGTCTGGGGCTCAGACCTTGATGTGGTTGAGCTTGGTAATGAGCTCGTCAAAGCCTTCTTCGTTGAGGACCTGGTTGAACTGGCTCTGGTAGGTCTTGACGATGCTGACCCCCTGGAGCTCGATGTCGTAGATCTTCCATCCTTTTTTTGATTTGTAGAACTTGTAGTTCATGGCGTAGCGGTTCTCCTTGGAGATGAGCTCCGTGGGGATGACCACCTTTTTGCTGTTGGCATTTTTTACGGGAAGGATGACGATCTCTTCATCGGTGTACAGGGAGAGCTTGTCCGAGTAGGAGCTCTTCATCACCTCGGTGAAGGTGTGGATAAAGGTTTTCCGTTGCTCCTTGGTGAGGCCGGACCAGTTTTTCTTGCCCAGGGTGAGTTTGCCCATGAGGGAAAAATCGAAGATGGGGGAGACGTTCTCCACGATGAGGGCTTTTTTCTCTTCAAGCTGGATATCGTTTCTCTTCAGGGTAAAGAAGATAAAATCGAGTTTCCCCTTCAGCAGGGCTTCCACAGTGTCCGTTCCCACGGCACCGGCCGTCTGCACCAGAAGCAGGAAAAGGACAAGGGTGGTCATCACTGTTTTTTTGATCATGGGTCCTCCGTGACGTCGCGCAGTGCCTTGCTTGGTGCCGAGCCCTCTCTTGGGGCAGGGGGGGAGGCGCATCGTCGTTATCTGCCGGGCCCTGGCCCGGCAGTGTGGTGTTAAACAGTCGCATTCCATAGATTAGTTGACGCTCCCCGTGGTGTCAAGGAGACCGGGAGGCCAATTGCCTTGACACCGGCGGTTTCCCACCGCCTGTGCGAGTCCTGCAACCTGCACGGAGCGGCTCGACGGGGTGTATGCCCGGGAAGGCAGGAACATGCCTTTTTCGGTGCCGGGAAACCTTATCACAAGGCGGTGGGCATGTCTGTGCCCGGGATCACCTTTGCTGTATGATTGACATGGGAATATGTGATCTTACTATGTACACAGTTGAAAAGAAACGAGGGATTGATGATGGACCCGGCCTGTTTTTGAAAGCCGGAGGCGCCTTATTTTCAACGCTGACCATCCCAGGGCAATGGGGCTGGTTGATGTCATCGTCGTATTTAATTCCAAGGATGAACAGGAGGCCTTTATGAAGACACGGGTAACGGATCTGTTGGGCATTGAGCACCCCGTCATCGAGGGCGGAATGCAGTGGGTGGGACGTGCGGGGCTGGCGGCCGCCGTGTCCGAGGCCGGGGGGCTGGGGATCATCACCGCCCTGACCCATCCGACCCCCGAGGGCCTGGCAGGCGAGATCGCTGCGGTGAGGGCCCTCACATCCAAACCCTTCGGGGTGAACCTCACCCTGCTGCCCACCCTGAAGCCCGTCTCCTACGAGGCCTATGTGGAGGTGATGGTGGCAGAAGGCATCACCATTGTGGAGACCGCCGGACGCAGCCCTGAGCCTTTTATGCCCCTGTTTAAAAAGGCCGGCATCAAGGTGATCCACAAGTGCACCTCGGTGCGCCACGCCCTGAAAGCCGAAAAGCTCGGGTGCGCGGCGGTGAGCGTGGACGGGTTCGAGTGTGCCGGTCACCCCGGGGAAGACGACATCCCGGCCCTGGTGCTGTTGCCCCTGGCCGCCGATGCCGTCTCCATCCCCATCATCGCATCGGGCGGGTTCGGGGACGGGCGTGGCCTGGCCGCGGCCCTTTCCCTGGGGGCGGATGCCGTGAACATGGGCACCCGCTTCCTGGCCACCCGGGAGGCTGCGATCCACGACAATGTGAAGAAGGCCCTGGTGGATGCCGATGAGCGCCAAACCGCCCTGATTTTGCGTTCGTTCAGCAACACCGCCCGCATTTACAGAAACAGGATTGCCGAGGAGGTGATGGCCCTTGAGAAACGGGGAGACGTCACCATCGAAGAGCTGGCTCCCCTGGTGAGCGGCAAGCGCGGGGCTGCGGTGTATGAAACCGGAGACCTGGACGCCGGGGTCTGGACAGCCGGGATGGTGACCGGATTGATCCACGACATCCCCACGGTGGCCGAGCTTGTCCAGCGTATCGTTGACGAGGCTGAAGTCCTGATCCGGGAGCGTCTTGCCAGGCTTCTGGGGTAGACAAGGGGGACCCGCTTCGGTCAAAAAAGCCCCCGACGACCCTGCCTGGGACCCAATGGTTAAAAAGTTTGACAGACAAGTCTTAAGGCCCCATTGACAGGCCCCGCCGAAATAGTTTCGATATGTTCATCATGAGAAACGGTTTTGGTGGGGCTTTTTTTTCAAAAAAGCGACCCTGCGGAGATAGACTGAATAGTTGCGAAAAGGGATGGATTCGCCCTGTGGCGTGTGGTATTTTTTCTAAGGTGACGCTTGTTCACGGCGCTGTTCGGTTGTGTCCCGTGCCCGGGAAACCCGGTGTGTCTCTCCCGCCTCTCCCAGGCAATCCCATGGAAAAACACTCATGAACGACAGGGGTGGTGATGTCCCACGACGCATTCCAGACGATTTCTCTTTCCATCGCCTTGGGGGTCTTTTCGTACATTATCTCAAGGGCATACAAAATTCCCGCCATTGTGTTCTACCTGATTTGCGGCTTTGTCTTTGGCCCGGCCGGGCTCAACCTGATCCGCACGGAGGCGGCCATCGGCGGGGGCATCGCCCCCATGGTGGAGATCGCCGTGGCCATCATTCTCTTTGAAGGGGGGCTCTCCCTTTCCATCCAGGGGTTTCGCATGGAGAAGAAGGCCATCAGGCGCCTTCTGTTTATCACCATCCCCATCACCGGAGGGGCCGCAGCCTTTCTCTGCCACTATCTCACGGGCATTCCCTGGCTTTTTGCCGCTTTTTTCGGTGCCCTTATCGTGGTGACAGGCCCCACGGTCATCGGGTCCATTCTCAAGAGCGTGGCCCTGAACCAGCGGTTGGAGACGCTATTGAACTGGGAGTCCCTCTGGGGGGACGTCATCGGGGTCATGGTAAGCGCCCTGGCCCTGGAGCTGATCCTTGTCTCCAAGGGAGGGGTGATCACCGCCGGGGTCTTTTCCCATCTGCTTCTGGGAACCTTTGCCGGAAGCCTCGTGGGCCTTGCGGGGGGCATGCTGCTTAAGCACATTGTGGCATGGCTGGAAAAGTTGAAAGACCCCACCTTGTCGGGTATCGCCTCCTTTGGCGGGGCCGTGGCCCTTTTTTTCCTTTCCGGTGAGCTGGTGGAATCCTCCGGTCCTCTGGCCGTTGTGGTCGCCGGCATGTACCTCTCTCTGAAGTGCGGTGACGCGGTGGTGGGGATCCGTCACTTCAAGGATCAGATCGCCAGCCTCTTTATCAGCACCATGTTCGTGATGCTCTCCGCCTTTGTCAATCCACTGGAGCTTCTGCACCTCTGGCCCACCATGCTGGCCGTGGCCATTATCCTGGGGGCGGTGGTACGCCCCCTGGCCGTGCACCTGGCCATGGCCGGGTCGGATGTGACCCTTCGGGAGCGCTGGTACATGGGCATCATCGGGCCCAGGGGCATCGTGGCGGTGGCCACGGCCTCCTACGCTGCCTTTGAGCTGCCCGGTTTCCCCTACGAGATGAAGGTGATTCTTAACCAGACCATGGCCATCATCTTTTTTTCCGGTGTGGTGGCCACGGTGTTGTGCCGCCCTCTGGCCTCCCTGTTGAAAGTACGGGTGCCCCAGGCCCAGACCGGCATCCTCCTGGTGGGGTCCAACCCCATGAGCCGGGAGTTTGCCCGGCTTCTCTCCCTGCACGTGCCCGTGGCTTTTCTTGAGACGCGGCGGGATGCCTGTTCCCTGGCTACGGATCAGGGGTTTCAGACCGTGTGCGCCGATATGCTCAGCGCCGATGTGTACGAAGAGGCGTCACGGGAGGGGATGATGGTCTGGTGGCCTGAATGTGGCATGCCCACGGACGGCGGCCCTGCGGGCGGCCTCCCACATGGCCCCTGGGCGGGTGTACCGGGGGGTGGCCCGCAGGGCTGAAGAGACCCTCCTCACAGGCAAGGACAACGTGGCCCATGTGGCCTTTTCCGACGGTTTTTTTATCATCGAGGCGGTGAGGCGCATGGAAAAGGGGCAGGCCTTCCTTACGGAGAAGGAGGTGGAGGAGCTCAGGGACGGGGACATCCCCCTGGCCCGGGTCAACGGCGAGGGAAAGGGCGTGCTGATCATGCGTCCGGGGCTGGAGCCTTCCGGGAGGCTCATCTGCTATTGCCGGAAGGAGAAAACAGCGGTGCGTGCCCGGCGCAACGCCACAGATACACCGGCTTGACCGTTTGGGCCTTACCGGCAAGCCGGCAGGTTCCTAAATTCAATGGGCAATGAGCTTTTGAGGCTGACATTAACCATAGAATACCCGAAACAAAGGACGCAGGAGCTCCATGGGACAGAGAATAGCTATTGTCACGGATTCCACCGCGGACTTTCCGGCCGGGGTGGCTGAAAAACTGGGGATACGGTGCGTGCCCGTGCATGTTGTGGTGGACGGGGTGGACCACCTGGACGGGGTTACCATCACCCCGTCCGAGCTGCTGGTGCATATGAAGAAGGGGGCCGAGGTCGTCACCCGTGCCGCGGCACCTGCCGCGTATGCGGATCTCTACGACTTCCTCCTGGCCCGTTATGACCGGGTGATCTCCTTTCATCTTTCCGCCCGGCTTTGCATTGCTGGAATCCGCGGAAATCTCCAGCTCTTGATCCGGCCGATGCCGAGCGCGTGACGGTGGTCGACACCTGCTCGGTAAGTATCGGTCAGGCCATGTACACCCTGATGGCCGTTCGGTACCTGAAAAAACACGGGCGCATGGAGGGGATGAGGGAGGCTTTGGGATCTGCCTTTGCATCGGGGGTGATCCAGGTTGTCGTGGACGACCTTTCCTGGCTCAAGCGGGGAAAAAAGCTGGGGGGACTTTCGGCGGTGCTGGGTGGCATGCTGGATATCAAACCTCTCCTGGAGATGCGGGACGGGGGGCTGGCCCTGGTCTGCAAGGTCCGGGGCATGACCCGGACCCTGGATGAGATGGTCGCCTGTGCCGCCCGTTTGCGGGGAGAAGGGGCCCTGGAGGTGTGGGTGTGCCATTGCGATGCCGAGGCCAGCGCCTTTTACCTGCGGAACAGGCTGGCCGATGCCCTGGGAAAGGAGGTGCACACCATCCACGTGGTGGAGGCCGGGGCAGCCATCTCCGTCAACGTCGGCCCCGGTGCCTGTTGCTGGGGCATGGTGCCCCTGGGCTGACCAGGCTCGGGTGATCCATGGAGAAACGGTCGATGGCCTTTACGGTTTTCGGGCCTTACATGAGGCCCGCTTCTTTGTAGTACCGGACGGCCCCGGGGTGCAAGGGGGCGGAGAGGCCTTCAAGCATGCTTTTTTTGGTGATCACCTGATAGGCCGGGTGGAGTTTTTTGAACTCCTCGAAGTTTTCGAACACCTCTTTGGTGATGGCGTACACCACGTCGTCAGGCATCTTGGCCGAGGTACAGAAGGTGGCCTTTACCCCGAAGGTGGGGTTGTCCTCTTCATTGGCGGCGCCGGGGTAGAGTCCTGCCGGGATATAGGACTTGGCGTAATAGGGGAAGCGCCTGATGAGGTCGTCGATTTCGGTGATGGCCACAAACCGCGTGGGGCGGCTTCCGGAGGTGGCCTCTTTGAAAGCGCTGCTGGGGTGGCCCACGGTGTAGAAGAAGGCGTCGATTTTCTTGTCCTGAAGCAGGCCCGGCGCTTTGGCCGCTTCAACGGACTTGGCTTTGATGTCGGTCTGCCAGTTGATGCCCGCTGCCTCCAGGGCGTCGATGGCGTTGCCTCGCTGGCCGGACCCGGGGTTGCCGATGTTGACCTGCTTGCCCTTGAGGTCTGAGATGGTTTTGATGTCGGCGTCCACCGCGGCAAGGAGGGTGACGGATTCCGGGTGAATGGAGAAGACGGCGCGCAGGTCTTTCTGGGGCGCTCCGTCCCACTCTTTCATGCCGTTGATGGCCTGGTACTGGCGGTCGGACTGGACAATGCCGAACTCCAGGTCTCCGGACATGATGGCATTGACGTTGTAGACCGATCCGATGGTGGCCTCCACCGTGGTCCGAATGCCGTAGGTCTCCCGCTTTTTATTGACGATTTTGGCGATGGCCCCACCGGTGGGGTAGTACACCCCGGTGATGTCACCTGTGCCGATGGTGACAAAGGCGGTCCTTTTCTTGGTGTCGGTGGTTTCCTTGTCGGCGGGCTGGCTGCAACCGGCTGCGACGGTGAAGAGCACAACCATACTCAGGCAAAGCCATCTGTTCATTTAGGATGCTCCTGTGTGTGCCCCCCGCGCCCGGTCAGGGGCGGGGGGCGTGAACATTAGTTCAATGCCTCTCGAATTCGGGCCATGGCCTTTTCGACGTTTTCCAGGCTGTTGAAGGCACTGATGCGGATAAACCCGTTTCCGCAGGAGCCGAAACCGGCCCCCGGGGTACAGACGACTCCCGCTTTGGTGAGAAGCAGGTCAAAGAACTCCCAGGAGTCGCATTTGCCGTTGATCCAGATGTACGGGGAGTTGTCCCCTCCCACCAGTTCGTATCCCAGGGCTGCCATCTCCTTGCGGATGATGGCCGCGTTGTTGAGGTAGTAGTCCACCAGTCCCTTGACCTGGGCCTTGCCTTCCTCAGAGTAGACGGCGGCTGCCGCTTTCTGGACGGGGTAGGAGACGCCGTTGAACTTGGTGCAGTGGCGGCGATTCCAGAGGGCGTGGACCGAATGGGCGTTGCCTTCGGTGTCCCAGGCCTTGAGCTCTTTGGGAACCACGGTGAAGGCGCAACGGGTACCGGTGAAACCGGCGGTCTTGGAGAAGCTGCGGAATTCGATGGCCACCTCTTTGGCGCCCTCCACCTCGTAGATGGAGCGGGGAATGCTCGGGTCGGTGACAAAGGCCTCGTAGGCGGCATCATAGAGGATGATGGCGCGGTTCTCTTTGGCGTAATCCACCCAGGCCTTGAGCTGCTCTTTGGTGATGGTGGTGCCCGTGGGGTTGTTGGGGAAGCACAGGTAGATGAGGTCTACGGGTTTCGGGCAGGGCGGGGATAAAGCCGTTTTCTTCCCGGCAGTCGAGGTAGACGACCCCGTCGTAACGTCCGTCTGTGTTGACGCCGGTGCGCCCGGCCATGACGTTGGTGTCCAGGTAAACCGGGTAGACCGGGTCGGGGATGGCGATGGTGGCGTCCCCTGAGAAGATCTCCTGGATGTTGCCGGTGTCGCATTTGGCGCCGTCGCTGATGAAGATCTCGTCCGGGGAGATGTCGGCGCCCCGGCTCTGGAAGTCGTTTTCCGCAATGGCATCCCGCAGGAAGGCGTATCCCTGTTCGGGGCCGTATCCGTGGAAACCCTCTTCGGTGGCCATGTCGTCCACGGCTTTGTGAAAGGCCTCGACACAGGCCTGGGGAAGGGCGCGGGTCACGTCCCCGATGCCGAGTTTGATGACATCCATCTCAGGGTTGGCCTCCTGAAAGGCGGAGACGCGCTTGGCGATATCCGAAAAGAGGTAGGATGCTTTGAGTTTGGTGTAGTGTTCGTTGATTCGAATCATGTGTCGTCTCCCTGTAAAACCTGTTGATATCACAATGTCGGTCGTCACTTAGGGGACGAGCATTGTGGGTCCTGAAAACGCTGGAAGCGGAGGGCCGTTGGGATACCCCTTGCTTGAAACGCATGGGCGGGATGTCCTGGAGGCGGCTTGGGGGTGATCGGAACGTCTCCTGATCACTGGGTCGCGGAATTATAGAATATTGTTCTCCTGGTGTCAAATACTTGTCAATTCCTTGAATGGGTAATCTGTGGCGATGAGTGCTCCGGTTGAAGCCTTTGTCGGGACCCCGGAGTATGTGTGGAGGTTAGCTATAACGCATCGTTAGTATGAAGAAAATTCGGTGGTATGGCGACCTGATGAAAACACTTGGATTCGGAGCAAGGCATGGCGATGTGTCGTGGTATGGGACGATATGTGAGAAAATGTTCTCTTTGTGGTAACGGCAGAATGGCATGATTTCCTTTTTTTATTCGCCTTTTTGCCCGTTTTTCCGAATCCCTTCTTCTCTGGCACCTGTTTTGACAACCGTTGGCAAACATGGCACCATACGCTGCCCGAAGAGGATATCGGGCACGAACCGCAACCCTATTCAGGAGTCATGAGACGTGAACCCTTCCCTGGAACAGATGGTGCACTTATCCCGGCTTGACGGGGGGATGATGCTGGCCGACGTGGATATTGCCGCTTTTATGGGGGTATTTCTCCCAGAATTTCCGTCCGGGAAACGGGGCCTGCCCGGTGTGGACCTGCAATCGGTCTCCGGCCTTTCCTCCTTGTTCACCGATGCCGAGACCGAACGCGCATCGGGGTTCCGCGTGCTGAAAAAACAGGCGGAGTGGCTCTGCGGAAGGCTGGCTGTGAAGCAGGCCGCGGCAGAGGTGTTGTCTGTTTCACCCCGGGGCGTCACCGTGGATACCGAGCCCGAAGGGGCTCCCTTTCTGGCGGACCATTCAGCCACCCACATCTCCATCAGCCACTCCGGGGACCACGCCGTGGCCGTGGTGTCCACCCGAAAGGAACGGCGCGTGGCCGTGGACCTGGAACAGGTGGAGGCCGGTCGCATGCCCCATGTGGCCCGCGTGGCCTTTACCCCCCGTGAGATTGCCGAACTGAACGGGGCCTCCGATGCCGAGTGGTACCGGCGCTGGACCCTCAAAGAGGCCTACCTTAAATACATCGCCAAAGGCTTTCACGAGAGCCTTAAAAAAGTGGAGATCCTGAATCGCGGCATCTGCCATAACGGCGAGGTGGTGACAGGCATCGCCTGGGACACCCCTGCCTTCCGGGACGGCTACCAGCTCAGCGTGGTCTGGCAGGCGTAACGCAGAAGGGCTGTCGGGGTATAAAAAACGGGACATCACCGATTCATGGGAATCGGTGGTGGCCCGTTGTGGTTTGTGGGGAAACGAATGGTGGGGGGGCCAGGTCCGCTTGTGTTCGCAACGGCTTGAGGCGATGTCCCATCCATATGTAAAACCTGTGTGGCAACCTTATTTAAAAGGTTGGCCCCCGGCAGGGCCGCCGGAGGCAGCCATTTTACCCGATGCAGAGGCTCCAGGTGAGGGCCAGGACCCCTGCCAGCACCAGATGGCTTTCGATGAGGAGTTCAAGCTGCACGCCTGCCAGGAGAAGATGGTTCTGGTAGGCGATGAGCAGGGCAAACATCAGCACCGGGCAGATCCAGAGGAGAAGGCCCAGGCTTGAGAAGATGCCCAGGGCGCTGATAAGCGGGAGCATCACGGCCAGGGCCACCAGCAGGTTCTTGAGCAGGCGGATGGTTTTTTTATCCCCCAGGATGATGGGGAAGGTCTCCTGGCCCACGATGCGGTCCCCCTGCATGTCGAGGATGTCGAAGAAGACCGTCCGGGCAAAGACCATGCCGCAGGCAAAGACCAGGGCGGGAAGGGTGGCGAGACCGAACCCGTTGTCGCTGGTGAGGGCGGGCAGCAGGGCGGTGACTGTGCCCCAGGCCGCGGTGATGAGGATGGTCTTGGAGCCGGGGATGTCCCGCAGGCATCGGTACCTGCCTTGGAAAAAGCGCTTTGGGATCACCGGGGCGTTGTACGAGAGGCCCGCCAGGCTCATGCCCAGCAGCACGAGAAAGGCAAAGAGGCCCTGGCTGTAGGCCAGGAGAAGGCCCACGCCGCCGCCGGTGAAGGCAAAGCCCGCCAGGGGCCACTTGTTTCGGTCGTAGAAATCGGCTCGCTCCGGGTCGTTGTAACGGTCCGAGGAGATGGCGGTGAGGTGGTTGAAGATGTGCATGGACAGGACGTAGAGCATGGCCACGGCCGCGGGGATGAGCCAGCGGTCGATGCCCTGGAGCATGGAGCAGGCATAGGAGAGAAAGGCCGCCCCCAGGGCGAGGTAGGCGTTGCTGCGCAGCAACGCCATCTTCAGGGCCGAGACCGGGATGCCGAAAAGGTCCTTTTCGCTTGCCGTGCCGCTTTCGATGAAGCGGTAGACTTTGTTGATGATCCAGTTGGGGGTGGAGGCCCCGGCGGTGATGGCAACGGATTTCAGGTGCTTGATCCGGCTTAAGTCCAGCTCGTCGGTGTCCTCGATGTGAAAGGTGAGCTTGCCCGATTCCCTGGCCAGTTCTGCCAGGCGCTGGGTGTTGCCGCTGCTTTTGCCGCCCACCACCACCACGGCGTCGACGTTCTGGGCGATGGACAGGATGTCCGCCTGCCTTTTTTCCGTGGAATCGCAGATGGTATCGAAGGTGAGGTAGTGGGGGTGGGTGCTGGCGACCCACGCCTTGACCTCGTCGTAAAAGTGCACGTTCTGGGTGGTCTGGGCCACGAGGATGGCATTTTCAAAGTGGGGAAGGGCCTTGACCTCGTCAAGGGTCTCCACCACATGGCCCAGGCCGTGGGCGTAGCCGTTGAGCCCGATGACCTCGGGGTGGTCCCGGTCCCCGATGATGATGGCGTGGTGGCCTTTTTTGGCGTAGCGGTGGATGATGCGCTGCACCTTGATCACGCGCGGGCAGGTGGAGTCGATGACGGAAAATCCTGCGTCCTTGAGGGCCTCTTTGGCCTCGGGCGGAACCCCGTGGGCACGGATCACCACGGTGCCGTCGCCCTGTTCGGGGATCTCCGAGATGGCGGGGACCCCTTTTTCCTTGAGCAGGTCCAGGACCTGGGGGTTGTGGATCAGGGGGCCGTAGGTGCAGATGGGGCCGTCCTGGCCGTTGGAGGCGTCCAGGGCCGTTTCCACGGCTCGTCTGACGCCCATGCAAAATCCGGCGGTGCGCGCGATGATAATTTTCATGTTAGGCTGTTTCCAGAAGCGTGAGAAGGCGATTGAAGTCGTCATCGCCGTAAAACTCGATTTCAAGTCGGCCCTTTTTCCCCCGTTGCTTGATCTGGACCCTGTTGCCGAATCGGTGGCTCAGGCGCTCGGCAATGGTGTCGAGCTGGAGTTGGTGTGCGGAAGGCACCTCGGGCTCTTGTTCGGGTTGCTGGTTCTCGGTTTTGAGGCGACGGACCAGCGCTTCCGTCTGTCTGACGGAGAGGGCCTTTTCCAGAACGGTGCGAAAGGCCTCTTTCTGGGTGAGGGGGTTGTCCGTTCCCAAAAGGGCCCGGGCGTGCCCCATGCTGAGGCGACCGTCCTGAATGCTGGCTTTGATCTCCGGGGGAAGCTGTCGCAGGCGCAGGAAGTTGGCCACGGCCGGGCGGCTCTTGCCCACCTTGGCGGCCATCTCCTCCTGGGTAAGGGAGAAGAGTTCCATGAGGCGGTGGTACGCCTCGGCTTCTTCAATGGGGTTTAGGTTTTCGCGCTGGATGTTCTCCACGATGGCCACTTCCAGGAGCTTGGCATCGGAGACGTCGCGGACCACCACGGGGACCGTGTCAAGTTTCGCCAGCTTTGCGGCGCGCAGGCGCCTTTCACCTGCCACCAGCTCGTAGGCACCGGCCTCGGCGGCTCGTACCACCAAAGGCTGGATGATGCCCTGCTCCCGGATGGAGTCGGCAAGTTCCGAAAGCTCTTCATCGGAAAAGGTGTGCCGGGGCTGGTATCGGTTGGGGCTGATGCGGTGGATGTCGCAGCGAAAGAATTCCTGGGACGATTCCGGGGCGTCGTCCAGCTGAAGGCTGCTTTCCGGGATCAGGGCGGAGAGCCCTCGGCCCAGGCCCTTTTTTTTGCGTGATTTGGCGGTAGTGGTCATGTTTTTTATCTCACCGTCTCTCTTGGTGAAGGTTATCGGCCCTGCACGGCAGGGTCTGCTCAAGGTCCCGGGTTAACAGGGGCAAGGGCCGGGCGGGCCTTGCCCCCATCGGGCGCCATGTGTCTGAATGGTGGACGAGACGTTTCGTCCGAAGGTTCCGGCCATGGGCGGCCGGAAAGTGGAAGGGCGCGTTTGTGGCGGTGGTTGCCAACCGGTCACATCACGTCGGGCGTCGGGGCTTACGGTGTCATCACCGCTCGACCACCTCTTTGGCCAGGGCCAGGTAACTCTTGGCTCCCACGGAGGAGGGGTCGTACAGAAAGATGGGTTCGCCGTAACTCGGCGCTTCGGAGAGCCGGACGCTCCTTGGGATACGCGTGGTGAAGACCAGGTCGTTGAAGTGTTTTTCAGCCTCTTCCGCCACCTGAAAGGAGAGGTTGGTGCGGCGGTCAAACATGGTGAGCAGGATGCCGCTGATGCGAAGGCGCGGGTTCAAGCTGGCCTTGATGCGTTTTACCGTGTCGATGAGCTGGGTGAGCCCTTCCAGGGCATAAAATTCACTCTGCAGGGGGACCAGAATGGAGTCGGCCGAGGCCATGGCGTTGAGGGTGAGCAGGCTCAAGGAGGGAGGGCAGTCGATGACGATGTAATCAAAGGTCTCCTTTACTTCCTCCAGAAGCTCGCGCATCACCAGCTCCCGGCCTTCGTGGGCCATCATCTCCACCTCGAAGCCGATGAGCTCCACCCGGGCGGGAATCACGGAGAGTCCCTCCACGGCCGTGGGATGAATGAGCGCCTGTGCGTCCGCATCACCGATGAGACCGTGATACAGGTTTTCCCGGAGGGCTGTCTTGTCGATCCCGATGCCGGTGGTGGCGTTGGCCTGGGGGTCGCAGTCCACAAGAAGGGTGCGTTTCCCGATCTTGGCCAGGGCCGTTGCCAGGTTGATGGATGTGGTGGTTTTACCCACGCCGCCTTTCTGGTTTGCTATGCAGATAATCTGTGCCATGGTCGAGGAGATTAGCATAAAAAAGGGGTTTTGCAAAGAAAATGAGCAAAAAACGGCAGTGTAGATATTGCTTGTATAATTGGAGTGTTAGTTCCTTGTGGGGTGGGCGTGTCCCCCCCGCAGGGTCCTGCCGTGGGGCCACCGGGGGCCGGTTGTGGGGCAGCAGGGGGTGTGCTAAAGTGGGCTGGCTGTGATGCGGGTCGGAAGCCGGGAACCCCGGTTGTGCCTGGGATCACAGACAGAGCGCATGGCGCAAGGTATGATATTTTCAAAGGAACCTGCCGCATTTTGTCGGGCCCGAAAGGGCCGTTGCAGGACGAAACGAGCGCAATATTGAGGTGTGCATGAAAAAAAGAAGACGACCTTTTCTACGGGCTGTCTCCATGGCGATAATGTGTGTGTTTCTCTGCGGTCAGGTGGCCTCGGCCATCACCATCCGCGAGGAGAACGAAGTGGCCGGAGAGTTCATCCGGATGATACGCGCCCAGTACCGGATTGTGGATGATCCCGTTGTCAGTGACTATATCAACACCTTGGGGAACCGCATTCTCTCGGCCTTTCCGGAGCAGCACTTCAAGTACCGTTTTTATGTGGTGCAAAGCGACGTGTACAACGCCTTTGCAGGGCCCGGTGGGCACGTGTTTTTCCATAGCGGGCTGATCCAGGGGCTCCCTTCGGAGGAGGCCCTGGCGGGCATCGTGGCCCACGAAATTTCCCATGTCTACAGCCGGCATATCTCCGACCGCATCGAGCGTTCCAAAAAGATCGGTATAGGAACCCTGGCCGGTGTGGCCGCCGGCATCCTCGTGGGGGTGGCCGGGGGGAACTCCGAGGCTGCCGGAGCCCTGACCCTGGGCTCCCTGGCGGGCTCCCAGAGCGCGGCCCTGGCCTACAGCCGGGAAGACGAAATGCAGGCCGACCAGGTGGGGATGACGTACATGATGGAGGCCGGGTACGGCGGTGAGGAGATGCTCACGGCCCTGAAGACCATTCGCTCCAAGCAGTGGTTCGGGCCTTCCCAGGTCCCCACGTACCTCACCACCCACCCCGCCCTGGAAGACCGGCTGGTCTATATCAGCAACTGGATCGAGGCCCATAAAGAGGAACTCGACGCCCGAAGGAAGGTCATCGACCAGTCGGAGTTTTTGAAGATCAAGGCGCGGCTCACGGCCCTTTACACCCCGGTGGACCAGGCGGAAGAGCGGTTTATGAACGCCATGGAGCGGGGAGATGCCCCCTTGTACACCGAATACGGTCTGGCCCTTCTCATGGACCGCATGGGCAAATACGACAAGGCCGCCGTTCACATGCGGCGGGTCCTGGAAAAAAGAGCCTTTGACAAGGACGCCCTCAAGGGGCTGGGTTGGATCTATTTTCATCAGGGCAAGCTTGCGGAGTCACGCCGCCTGCTGGAGGGGGCCCTGAGCATGGATCCGGATGATTTTGAAAGCAACCTCTGGATGGGGCGCCTCCTTATTGAAGAGGGGGACTACGACGGAGCGGTGGACCGCCTCCTGCCCCTGGCAAGGGATTACGGTCCCGGGGCACGGGCCCATTACGACCTGGGCAATGCCTATGCCAAACTGGGAAAAGCCTATGAGTCCGCCTACCACCTCGGCCTCTCCTACCGGGCATCAGGGGACCTTCGCAACGCCGTGTTCCAGCTGAAGCGTGCAAAGGAGATGGCGCCTGATGACGCCTCCCGCAAAGAGGTGGAAAAAGCCCTTGTGTCGATTACGGGCAAGAAAAAGAAGAAGAAAGAGAAGGCCGAGGAGCCGGTGCCTGATGAAGAAGGGGAAAAGGTGAAAGGCTGAAGGCTAAAGGCGAAGGGCCAAAGGCGAAGGGCTGAAGACGAAAAGCAAAAGGGCCGCTTTCCCATGGGGAAGCGGCCCTTTTTATTTAATGCGGGTGGGTGCCGTGTGGCGACCCGTTAGGGCTATGCCAGGTATGAATTACACATGACGAAATCACCCCATACGTCCTCAGCATGTTTTTTTGATCGTTGCGTCGAGACGTAACGCATTTGAGGTGAAATATCGTTATGTATTATTATTTTGGGGCATAGCCCCTATTTGTCCACGGCGCGGTCGAAGTGGGAGAACTTCATGGTGAAGTTGCCCCGGCCCTGGGTGGCGGAACGAAGGGCGGTGGAGTAGCCGAACATCCGGGACAGGGCCACGGCAGCGTTGATCTCCTGGATGCCCGCGTTGGGGTTGATGGCCTCGATCTTGCCGCCACGGGAGTTGAGGTCGCCGATGACTTCGCCCATGAAGTCGTCGGGTACAAAGACCTCCACGGCCATCACCGGCTCCAGCAGGAAGGGGGAGCCGTTTGAAAGGGCCTCCCGCATGGCCATGGAGGCGCTGACGGAGAAGGCCAGCTCGGTGCCGTGGCCTTCCCGGGTGTCGGCCCCGGTGACCGTGGCTTCCACGTCCACCACCGGGTAGCCCAGGAGGGTACCGCTGTCCAGGGCGTCCATGACCCCTTTTTCGATGGCTGCGCTGAACTGGGGCGGCAGCTCCTCTTCGGAGAGGTTGTTGACGAACCGGTTGCCCTCGCCCAGGGCCAGGGGCTTGAGGGTGAGGGAGACCTGGCCGTAGTGGCTCTGACCGGCCATCTCGCGATCGAAGGTGGCGGTGGCGGAGGTCTCGTTTGTGATGCTCTCCCGGTAGACCACCTGGGGTTTGCCCACGTTGACGTCGGTGTTGAACTCACGCTGCATGCGGCTGATGATGATCTCCAGGTGCAGCTCTCCCATGCCGGAGAGGATGGTCTGGCCGGTGTCCTCGTCGGTGCGGACCTTCAAGGTCGGGTCTTCGGTGGTGAACTTGGCCAGAACCGTGTCCAGCTTGTCCTGGTCGGCGTGGGTCTTGGGCTCCACAGCGATGGAGATCACCGGCTCGTAGGTGTCGATACGCTCCAGGATGACCTGGTTGTCGGCGTTGCAGAGGGTGTCCCGGTGGAGGTGTCCTTGAGGCCCACGATGCCAGGGATTGCTTCCGGGCCAGCTTCGGCCACCCGCTCTTTTCGGTTGGCGTGCATCTGCAGGATTCGGGAGAGCTTCTCCTTTTTTTTCAACAGCGGGTTGAACACCTCGCTGCCCGCAATGAGCTTGCCGCTGTATATGCGTGCAAAGGAGAGCTTGCGGCCTTCGATCATGGAGACCTTGAAGACCAGGGCGGAGAGGGGCTCTTTGACCTTCTGCTCAAAGGTGACGGCCTCGCCGCTGGTGGGGTTGTCGTCGGCCGGCCAGGGATGTCCACGGGGCTGGGCAGGTAGTCGCAGATGGCGTCGAGCAGGGGCTGGATGCCCTTGTTTCTGAGGGCCGTGCCGCAGAGGACCGGCACGATGGAGAGGTCGATGGTCCCCTTGCGCAGGGCCGCCTTGATCTGATCGTTGGTGACGGGCTCTTCGGCCAGGTAGGCCTCCATGATCTCCTCATCCACGTCGGAGAGGGCCTCAATCATGGCATCCCGTGCGGCTTCGGCGTCGTCGATCATGGCCTCGGGGATGGGACCGGTTTCGAACTCGGCACCCAGGGAGTCGTCGTTCCAGGCAATCATCTCCATGGCGATGAGGTCGATGACGCCCTGGAAGGACTCTTCGGCTCCCACGGGGAGCTGGATCACCACGGGGTTGGCCCCGAGTTTTTCACGGATGGCGGTCACCGCGCCGTTAAAGTCGGCGCCGATGCGGTCCAGCTTGTTGATGAAGGCGATGCGGGGAACCTTGTATTTGTCGGCCTGGCGCCACACCGTCTCGGACTGGGGCTGAACCCCGCCCACGGCGCAGAAGACGCCGATGGCGCCGTCCAAGACGCGCAGGGACCGCTCCACCTCAATGGTGAAGTCCACGTGGCCCGGGGTGTCGATGATCTGGATCTGCTTGTTGTGCCACTGGCAGGTGGTAACCGCCGAGGTGATGGTGATGCCTCGTTCCTGCTCGTCGGTCATCCAGTCCATGGTGGCTTCGCCGTCATGGACCTCGCCGATTTTGTGGGACCGCCCCGTGTAGTAAAGGATGCGCTCGGTGACGGTGGTTTTTCCCGCATCGATGTGGGCCATGATGATGTTGCTGCTGTTCCGCTGTCGTTTTTCATGTGTGCGTGTTTTTCCTGATGGCCTCAAAAAAAGTCCGGCAAAGGGTGGTGGGGTTCACCAGCGATGCGATGGGTCACCAGCCCGCTGTGCGGCCACATGGCCCGGGCACGTGATGTTGACTTTTTTTCGATCTTTATGTTGCAAACGGGGCGGGAGCTTCCCGTCGTCCGTCACTCTTCCTTCTAATATGGACACAGCCTGTCCCGTGTTAGGGGCATGTGACTGTTGTGTTACGTGCTGCTTTGCCCTTGTCGGCCCCTATCGTACCATGAGCATGTCGGGAGCAAGGGGCTCGGAGATGTCGATGTGGCCGGCCAGGGTCTCTGCCCGCTCGCCCTCGATGAGGATCCGGACGGCATCGATCTCCGGGATGTTGACGGCCAGGGAGTTGACCACCGAGTAGACGGTGAGCAGTTCAGAGGCCGCGCCCATGGGCTCTTCCCGGATCTCTCGGGAAAAATCCACCACCGCCACCTTGGGGTCGGTGATGTACAGGGCCCGCAGGCGGGTGGTTGCCGGCAGGGTTCGGGCGCTGCCCCGTTCGGGGCCGTCAATGAGGGCCGCGATGATCTTCTGGCTCAGCTGCCAGGGATCTTTTGTCGTGGAGACGGTGCGTTCCTCGGAGGTGAGAAAACGGCCGTCGCGCTGGGCAAAGTAGAGGAAAAAGCTCTCCTCTTCGATGCGGCCCGAGTGGCTGGCCGGAATGGGGGCCTCCGTGATGTTCCTCTGGGCGGCGTCGGGGCCCGAGAAAAAGGAGAAGATGGCCACGATGACCAGCGTTGCCACGGCTGCTGCCACAAAAACCCCGGTTTGTCCTTTTCCGTCTTCGGTCATGGCTCCCTGTTGCCTTGCCCGGGTATTGCGTCCCGGTGTCTCAAGTGTGCGTCTGCCCGGGAACAGTCCCCAGACAGGGTGAACGGAACCCTTGTTACGGAATCCCATGGGTTCCGGGCCGTTGGCGACGGCTCGGGCGCCGGTGGGGGTGGGTGCCGCTGTGAGCCAGCAAAATTTAGGCTATAATGAAAAGGTTGTCAAGAAATGAGGCACGGGATTGCTCCTGTATTCACGTATTTTAGCACGTCTGAGGGCTGCCCCGGACTCAGGGGTTTTTCATGCCCCCAATGGATCCGAAAGGGAGGAAAGGAGCAGGGGAGGCCAGAAACCCTTGAAAGACGGGGGCTGTCAATGGGCTTTTTTTTTAGTCGGCGTTGTTATTTTTGCGTAAACGGGATATCAGATCATGATACGATGGTATCAGGTCTCTGAAACAGGGGGTTTGAAAGGGGCGTGAAAGACGGGCAGTGCAGTGAAAAACGATGGCGAGGCGCAGGAAATTGCATCCGCTGATCGAGGTGCAGAACCAGGAAGATGAAAAAACACGGGACGTTCTGGTGCATCATATGCGCCATATCCTCTTTGATCTCCACGATTTTCTGATCCAGAACGTGGGAATCACCGAAGCCGTGAGCCTCAAGGAGATCGCAGACCGGTGTACCGACACCGTGATGAACAGCCTGCCTGAAAAGCGCCTGGCCGATGTGGTCAGCGGGGTCTTCGAAGAGATTGTGCCCCACGCCGTGAACGTGGCCTCACCCTATTTCGTGGGACACATGACGGCTGCCATTCCCTATTTTATGGTGCATTTAAAGGCCATTGTGGCCGCCCTGAACCAGAACGTGGTGAAGCTGGAAACCTCCAAGATGCTCTCCGTGCTGGAGAAGCAGGTGGTGGCCAAGGTGCACCGCATCATCTACCAGAAAGAGGACGCCTTTTACCGGGAGCACGTCCAGAACACCCATACCTCCCTGGGCTCCTTCACCGAAGGGGGCACCACGGCCAATCTCACCGCTCTCTGGGTTGCCAGGAACAGGGCCCTGGGTCCCACGGAATCCTTTGGGGGCGTTGAAGTCGAAGGGCTGGCCGCCGCCTACGCCGCTCACAACATCGACCGGTGCGTGATCCTTGTCTCCAAGAGGTGCCACTACTCCCTGCGGAAATGCGGCGGGATCCTGGGCATCGGCAACGGCAACATCATTCCTGTGCCCGTGGACAACACCAACCGCATGCGGGTGGACTGCCTGGCCGAGATTCTCGAAGGGTTAAAAAAGGAGGGACGGACCCGGGTGGCTGCTGTGGTCACCGTGGCAGGGACCACCGAGACCGGTAATGTGGACCCCATCCCCGAGATCAGCGCTATCTGTCGCAAAGAGGGCATCCATCTCCACGCCGACGCCGCTGGCTGCCACACTTATGAGCGAGACCTACGCCCACCTTCTCAAGGGCATCGAAGAGGTGGACTCCGTCACCATCGACGCCCACAAGCAGTTTTACATGCCCATGAGTTCGGGCATGGTCTTTTTCAAAGACCCCACCAGCCTGGACGCTGTGGCCTACCATGCCAACTACATCATCCGCAAAGGGAGCGTGGACTTAGGCAGCAAGACCCTCTCCGGTTCCCGGGAAGCCAACTGCCTTATCCTGGACAGCGCCTTCAAGATCATGGGCAGCCGGGGTTACGGCATGCTCATCGACCACGGCATCGAGCTGGCCCGGCGTTTTGCCGAGGAGATCGATGGCCGAGACATTTTCCAGCTGGTGACCCGGCCGGAACTCAACATCCTCACCTACCGCGTCTGCCCGACCCCCTTCCAAAAGGAGATGGCCCAGGCCTCCCCCGAGCGGATCCTTGAGATCAATGAATATTTCAACGAGGTGAACCGCGCCCTTCAGCAGGAGCAGCGGGAGGCGGGCAACAGCTTTGTCTCCCGGACCGTGCTGGAGCACGAGACCGTCTTTCCGGGGTATCCCGAAGGAAAGGTCGTGGTCCTTCGCAGCGTCCTCATGAACCCTTTGACCACCATGGATGTGCTGCGGGATATCCTCGATGAGCAGGAGGCCATTTACGCAGCCTGGCTCAAGGGCGATACCAGCCGCAAGGGCCGGAGGCGGGGGGAACCTTCCTGAAAAAACATGCCCGGGCCGAAACGGCCCGGGTTTCGAGTACAATCCACACCACCCCACCAAAGAGATGGACACCCTATGATTCTTTTTGACCAGCCCGGAAAAACCAACACCGACGATGTGCTGCGATGCGTCAGGGAACAGGGCGAGGCCCTTGGCATCAAAACCTGCGTTTTGGCAACGACCAGCGGCTACACAGCCCAACTGGCCGCAGAGATCCTCAAAGGGTTCGATGTGGTGGCCGTCACCCATTTTACGGGCCTTAAAGGGCCCAATGTCCAGGAGCTGGAGCCGGACACCCGGGGGCGCCTCGAAGCCTCGGGCGTAAAGGTCCTCACCTGTGGTCACACCTTTTTCGGTATCGGCAGGGCCGTGCGCCTGCGGTTCAACACCTACCAGGTGGACGAGGTCATTGCCGAAACCTTAAAGCTCTTCGGAGCGGGCCTCAAAGTGGCCGTGGAGGTGAGCCTCATGGCCGCCGACGCCGGGCTTATCTCTGCCGGTGAGAACGTCATCTGTGTGGGGGGCTCCGGCAGGGGTGCCGACACTGCCGTGGTTTTGCGCGCCGTCAATACCGCCGATTTCTTCAAGATGAAAATCCGTGAGATCCTCTGCAAGCCCGCGTTTGACAACGACGCCGAAGCGTAACCCCAGGTTTGCACATGCCCCGGGGCTAAAGCCCTTCACACGTGCTTACGGGCTTGGCCCGCGGAAAGCCGGGCAGGCTTTTGAAACCCTCGACAAATGGTGTCTTGCAAGGTCTCCTGAAAGGCCCTGAAGGAAAGGCGAATGGGATTTTCCCCGAGGAACGAGGGGAAAGCGCATTCGCAACCAGCTTTCAAGGTGGCACACCTTGCCGCCGGAGGCATGCATTTGTTGCTCTTTTGTGGGAAGGGTGGTAGGTCGTGGGTATGAAAAACACAGAGACACAGACAGTAACGACGCGCATGTTCTGGTGGCGCTCCTGACGGAGCGGCACATGGACTTGTATTGTCTTCATTTGCCGCCGAAGGGCGACGAATGAATTGACACGTGCGTGCAATCGTCTCCTTCGGTGGTGTTAAACATATCAAAGGAGAACAAGATGTCTCAAAAAATCCTTACGGGCGATCGCCCCACCGGTTCCCTTCACCTCGGCCACTACGTCGGCTCCCTTACCCAGCGCGTGGCGCTGCAGGACACCTCTTCCCAGGCCATTCTCATTGCGGACATGCAGGGCCTGACGGACAACGGGCACACCCCTGCCAAGGTGTCCGGCAACATCCTCAATGTGCTGGCCGACTACCTGGCCGTGGGCATTGACCCCGAGCGCACCGTGATCTGCCTTCAGTCGGGGCTGCCTGCCCTAGCCGAGCTCACCATGTACTACGCCAACCTCGTGACGGTCTCCCGTCTCCAGCGAAACCCCACCGTAAAAGCGGAAATTGCCGGCAAGCAGTTCGGTGCCATCTTCCATCTGTGGGTTCTCATCCGATCAGCCAGGCCGCAGACATCACCGCGTTTCAGGCGGACCTTGTCCCTGTGGGGGAGGACCAGCTGCCCATGATCGAGTTGACCAATGAGGTGGTGCGCAAGGTCAACCAGGTTGCGGGCAGCGAGGTGCTGGTGGAGTGCCGCCCCCTTCTCAGCAAGGTCTCCCGCCTGCCCGGAGTGGACGGCAAGGCAAAGATGTCCAAATCCCTGGGGAACGTCATCACCCTGGGCAGCGACGACGCCGAGATCGAGCGCGCCGTGAAGAAAATGTACACCGACCCCAACCACCTGCGCATCGAAGACCCCGGCTCTGTGGAGGGGAACGTGGTCTTCACCTATCTCGATGCCTTTTGCCCGGATGAAGCCCTTGTGGCCAGCCTCAAAGAGGGCTACCGACGCGGCGGCCTGGCCGACAGCAAGTTGAAATCTCTTCTTACAGAATGCCTGCAGGAGCTGTTGGCTCCCATCCGCAGGCGCAGGGCTCGCTTTCTCGCAGACCCGGCCGGGCTTATGAACATCCTGCGTGCGGGCACGGAGAAAGCCCGGGCAGAAACCGAAGAGACCGCCCAAAAGGTCAAGGCCGCTTTTGGGCTGGATTTATTAAGGTAGGGCCGTTTCTATGGTCAATGTGGGTAAAAAAAAAGCAGGCCTCCGGCAGCAAGGGGCTGACCCCAGGTTCGGGAATGCTCTTTCGCCTTCGTTCCTCAGGCTCATCACATTCCCTGACGGGCTTCGCCCGTGAAAACATGAAAAAACTTCAGGCAACATGAAGGTGTCTCTCAATAAGCCGTCACCTTATTTATGGGCGAGGCCTGATGGCAAATGCGGAGGGGCTTTAGCCCCTGAGCATTTTGTGGACCTGGGGTCCAGGGGATTTATCCCCTGGCTGCTGGAGGCAAGGCTATTGTCTGGCTTTGGCCATAGGGTGCTGCTTTATCACCACTCCACCAGGGTCCCGTCCTCTTTTTCGGCGATGCGGATGTACCGGTAGAGGTCGAAGGTGCCCCCTTCCACGGGGTGGGCGTTAAGAAAGGTCCGGCAGTGCCAGTCGTATTCGTCCCAGAAGTCCGGGCTGGTGCGGCGGACCACGTGGCGCCTGGCCATGAGGTAGTAGGTGACCTCGTCTTTGACCTTGAGGTAGCGGTCGGCCAGGGTTTCCACCTTGTCAACGTCGATGCGCACAAAGGCGTTGGGGTAGCTTCCCACGTGGCCGCGGACGATGCTCAGGGTGTCGTCTTCGGGGCGGCGGCGCCTCTCTTCGCCGAACATGAAGGAATTGTTGCTCAGGGCCTTGTTCTTGATGATGGTGTAGGCCAGATCCTCCTGATTGGGCGGGGTGACC
The DNA here is from genome assembly GCF_056829965.1 of Desulfoluna sp. CYM3A. Classification (NCBI taxonomy): domain Bacteria; kingdom Pseudomonadati; phylum Thermodesulfobacteriota; class Desulfobacteria; order Desulfobacterales; family Desulfolunaceae; genus Desulfoluna; species Desulfoluna sp. CYM3A. The sequence continues at coordinate 4,732,124 of NZ_CP186556.1, read as the reverse complement.
ACCCGGAGAAAGGAGACGTCCGGGAACACCTCGGTCTTTCTTCCTTTGATAGCGGTGATGCGGCGAAGGGCCTTTTCAACGGCTATCCTCTGCGGGCTGGCCCCCTCGGTGGGGCAATGCCCGGAGGGGCAGCGGTTGATGGGGTCGTGCTGCGGGATGACGGGACCCACATGGGCCAGCACCTGCTTAAAAAACTCGTCTTTCGGGGTCAGGGTTCGATAGGTGAAGCCTGTTTCGCGGGAAAGGCCCAGCAAGGGGTTTTCAATGTGGTTCTTGAACTCGGCGCGGGTGCCCTGGTACCAGTTTTTTCGCATCTCCTCACGGCGGTCACTGGGCATGAAGCTTAAAAAGTTGTTTTCGCCTTCCATGCGGAGAAATCCATGAGATGCGGGCGAACGCCGGTGTCCTCACGTTGCCGTAGACATCAAAGCCCGCCACAAGCAGGTAGTGGATTCTCTCCAGCAGGGGAAAGTCCACCACCCAGGCGGTCTTGGGGACCTGGCCCACCAGGCCTTTGAGGACGGTGGCGCTGTCGAAGTGACGGAACACGGTGAGCAGGGCGTTGTCGTTGGTGCCGCCGTCTCCGTCCCAGATGTGGGTGATGTCGTTGCCGATGTGGTCGGGGTGGAGGCGGTCGATATAGTCGTCTTTGGTCTTGAGGTACTTTTTCTGGTTGCGGGAGTAGGTGAACCAGATGCTGAGAATGTTGAGGGTGTTTTCCTTTTCCCCGGGCAGGGCCAGCAAGGGGCTCACCTCCGCGAGGAAGTCGGAGTCGTTGCTGATCATGTCCTTGTCCGGGTCGAAAAAGGCCACAAAAAAATGGTCGTTGATGACGTTGAGGGCCACCTGGCCCCTGCAGACCGGTCCTTTGATAAATCCGTTCACAAAAAAGTGGGCATCGTCCAGGAGGAACCGGTACCGGGAGGCGGCCGGGAGCTGGGCAAAGGCCCGCAAGGGGTTGGCTGCGGTGTTCGGGTCGTAGGAGGGCAGGCTGGTAACCTCGTAGGGCTGCGTAAAGAAGAGGTCGTTGAAGCGTCTCATCTTGGTATCGGAAAGCCGGTAGACGGTGTGGTCCTTCACCACCACGGCGGGGGTCTTTTTCAACCGGTAATAAAAGGGGCGGATGCCCGGGGCGTCGTAGGGGCGCACGCTGGGGATTTCGTCCACGGGCTCACCGGGAGGTGTGGTGGAGCGCACCAGGCGGTAGAACTCCCGGCTGGGCAGGCCCTTAAAGTGGATATGGGCGATGAAGAGGTGCTCGTAGATGTAGCGGCTTACGAGCTGTTCCCGCAAGGAGGTGCCGTTAAAAAAGAGCTCCCAGCGGGCGATGATGTCGGCTGCCTGCGGTGATGTTGTTTCTGGTTGTCTCATGAGCCCGCCGTCTGCGATCCATTTCAGGATGGCGTCGTGTTCCTCCCTGGTGAGCCCGGGCAGGGCGTAGGGCATGCCCCACAGGGGATAGCGCTCCTCAAAGCTGTCAAAGGACTCGCTGGGTTCGCAGTTGTTGGCCTTGGCCAGGGAGAGGTCAAAGGACTGGGGCAGGAGCTCCTTTTTTGGCTGGGGGTTTTTCGCCTTTAATTCCAGCATCCGGGCCAGGACGGAGTTCTCCCGGTTGACGGAAGGCTCCTGGGTGCGTTCGTTAAGGACCGGGTGAAACCCCTTGTCCCGCCACCCTTGGGTGGTGTCCGCGTCGATGAAGAGTCGGGTGGGGTCGTCTGCCGTGATGCGGGAGGCGTTGTACACCATGAGCGAGGTGGCCCCCCGGTCCAGTCCCTCAAAGGAGGTGAGCTTCAGCTGGCAGGGTGCATCGTAACAGCTGTGGCAGGCGCTGCACCGTTTTTCCAGGATGGGCTGGATGTCCTCATAATAGGTGAGCTCTTCCCTGGGCTCCCCGTCCACCCGGGCGACCACCTGCTCCGGCCCGTACCTTTCGTTGAAGACCTTGGCCTGCTGCACGCCGCAGCCGATGAGAAAGAGTCCCACACACAAGAGTAACGCCTTCCATTGTTTTCCCATGGTGCCTCCCTGATAGTGAAAAAAAGGAAAAAGCCTCCGGCGGGTCGCTTTTTGAAAAAAGCTCCGCAAAAACGTTTCAGCTTCTCCTTCAGCCCTTGCAGGGCTGAAGGAGAGGGCTGCTGTATGATCGAACGGACATGTGAATCATGAACACCCCACTCCGCCCATTACGGGCACAGCCCGTCAGCGCATGTGATGTCCCTGAGGAACGAAGGGGCGGAGCATGTGCGAACCTGGGGTGCAGGGGCTTTATCCCCTGCCCGCCGGAGGCTGTTTTTTTTCTGTTACTTCAATCGTATGGTATCGATGGCCTCCGGTTTGAAGGGCACGAATTCCGGGATATTGGCAGCCATGGTCGGGTGACTGAAGCGGTGGAGCCGGATGGCCGGTGAGTCGGTGCCGTCTTCATTGACATGGGTGAGAAAAAGCTCCGTTGCCATGGCGCTGTTTTGTGCCATTTGCCGTTGGGGGACCAGGCGTGCCAGGAGTTCATGCCGGTGCGGTTGCAGGTCATTTTTCGGGCAGTGCCTCCGGTGGCCGGAACGATGCAAAGGCGGCTGTCCGGCTGGAGCATGAGTCCGCTCCGGCTTTGGGTGAAGACCACCCAGTTTCCGTCCGGGGAGACCCGGGCAAAGTAGTTGCTCATGCCGTTGTTGCTGGCGCCCTCAAGGGGGGTGGCCGTGCCCCCGTTGCCGTTATCAAAGGGGAGGCGGCAGATATTGAAGCGGATCGGGTATTGCCGGTTGAGTACGTCGATGCCCTTGGGGGAGGAGAGGATACGGATGTTGCCGAGGTCCGGGTGGTAAGCGTTTTTGGTCTCGGCCCGGGCAAAGAGCAGGGCGGATCCGTCCGGGGTCCAGCTGGGATCGGTGTGGGCAAAGTCCCAGTCGTCTGCGCCTTTCAGCGGGGCAAAGGTTTGTGTGCGCCTGTCGTAGGTCCCCAGGAAGCCGAAGGTGGGGAAGAAGAGCTGGGAGTAGGCGGCATCGCCGGTGGTGACCATGAAGCCGATGTCGTTGACCGGGCCCACCATGAAGCGTCCTGAAGGGGAGAGCCTTGCGAAACTTCCCCGGGGCGGAGGGAAGAAGGGGGGCGTGGGATAATCACTCCAGCTCATGGTGTCGTTGTGGGTGATCTCCATGGTTTTGGCAACGGGTTTCACCCACTGGACGCCGCTGTCTCCGTCCACATTCATCTCCATGGCAAGGAGGCGGCCGTCGGCGCTGGCCTGGTGGCAGCCGCTGCAGGTGGGCTGGTCGGTCATGACGGTTTTGGGGGCGTGGGTGTCATCCACCGCGCCGAGCTTCCAGGTGATGCGCCGGATATCGTCTTTTGAGAAGCCATAGGGCAGGGGGAGCTGGCGGTAGAGGATGGAGGCGTTCACCGGGTCGTTGGAGATAAAAAAGCGCCGCGTTGAAGGGGCCATGCCGGGGCGGGATGGCCCGCCTGGCCGTGAGATGCAAAGGGTTACGGGGGCGCCGGTGGCTTCTTGCTTGATGCGGTGCCACAGGCCCGGGTCGGGCTGCCAGGGGGAGGCTGGTACCTCCCGGCGGATGGGAGGGCCTTTGGGAAGGCGGATCTCCACGAGCCAGGGCGTTTCGTTTTGATGGAGCCCCCTCCATTCAAATAGGGGCGGGGCCATGTCCCGGGGGTAGATCGCCCCTTCGAGGGGTTCGAGGATCTCCAGGGTGCCTGTTGACGCAAAGGGGGCGGTGTGCGTGACGGGCGGGACGCACCGGGCGCACAGGAGCGCTGCGGCAAGGAGGAGGACCCACGGCCGCGGCATCTCAGCTCACCCTGGCCTGGAGGCGTTTGATTTCGTCGATGTTGCCCATGACCACCAGGGTCATGCCCGAGGCCAGCAGGGTGTCGGCCTTGGGGTTGAAGAGGGTGGTCTCCTTGTCTTTGAGCCCCAGGACAAGGAGGTCGTGTTCCCGCCTCAGGTCGGTTTCGGAGAGCCGCCTGCCGTCCATGGGGGAGCCCGGGGTGATGGGCAGCTCGTGGATCCTTAAGGGGCCCTGTTCGCTGCGGAGCATCTGGTCCAGGAAGTCCACGGCGGCTGGCCGGACCATCTCCGAGGCCATGCGCAGGGCGCCGATGGTGTTGGGGGAGACGATGCTGTCGGCCCCTGCCTTGGTGAACTTGGGGGCCATTTTCGGGTCGCTCACCTGGGCGACGATGCGCAGGTCTTTGTTCATCATGCGGGCGGTCATGGTGACGTATAGGCTGTCTTTGTCCTGGGGCAGGGCAATGACCACCCCTTTGGCCCGGTCGATGCCTGCTTTTTCCAGGTTGGCGTCGTCGGTGGGGTCTCCCTCGATAAAGAGGATGTGGTGTGCGGAAAGGCTTGCTGCGGCAGGGTCGTTCTCCTGCTCGATGATCACCACCTGCTCTCCGCAGGTGAGCAGTTCATGGGCCAGGGGGCGACCTGTTTCCCCGCCTCCCACCAGGATGATGTGACCGGTGAGGCGATTGATCTCTCGGTTCATGCGTCTTCTCCTTCGCACACCGGACAGTTCCCCTTCGATGAGAAAGGCGGTGATGGAGCTGATGGCATAGAGGATGAACCCCATGCCGAAGGTGATGAGGCCCATGGTGAAGATCTGGGCCGCGATGCTGCTGGAGACGTCCAGGATCTCTCCGTAGCCCACGCTGGTGATGGAGATGACCGTCATGTAGAGGCAGTCGATCCAGCGCTCCTGGCCGTGGAAGATAAGAAAGTAGCCGGCGGTGCCGATGGCCACCACCACGAGGATGCCCAGCAGAAAGGTGGTGATTCGCTTCTGAATCATGGACGGTGCCTCCTCCGGGGAGCGTTCCCGGGTTCGCGAATGCCCCTCGGGCTAAGCGGCTTGGGGTGGTTCGTGTGTCGATGTCTTTGAAAGACGGTGGCCGTTGCGGTGCGCTTGAGTAAGAATGCGTGCTTAATAATAAGGTGACACAAATTGGTCGTGAAATCGATGGCCGGAGATTTTTTTTCCATGGGCGGGGGCCCGGGAAGGCGTGTTCAGGTCCGGGGGGCATAAGCCTCCCCGGACCCTGTCGTGATTCGCGGAGCTTTAGTGCTTTGCCGCTTCGGCAAAGCCAAGCTCAAAGGCTTTCAGGTTTACGTCCACAAAGGCTTTTTTGGTCTTGGTGGAGATGGCCTCGCGGATGGCGTCGGCGCTGATGGGCAGGACGCCGGTCTCGATGAGGGCGCCCAGGAGCACCATGTTCACCGAAAGGACGTTGCCGGCCTCTTCGGCGAGCTTGACGGCGTCAAAGGCGATGAGGCGCCTGGTTTTGTTTGCCAGCAGCTCGGTGACCTTGTCGATCTCCGGGTACACGCCTTTGCCGATGGCCACGGTAAAGGGGGGCAGGGGGGAGAGGTTGGTGATGGTCACGGTCTCTTCTTTGCAGCGTCCCAGGGCCCGGAGGGCCTCGGAGGGCTCAAAGCTGACGAAGACATCGGCTTCGCCGTCAGAGATGATGGTGCTTTCGGCATCGCCGAAGACGATGGAGGATTCCACCACCCCGCCCCTCTGGGCCATGCCGTGTATCTCGCTCATGTGCACGGGGATGCCCTGGAGCAGAGCCGCTTCGCCCAGAACCCGGGACGCCAGGAGGTTGCCCTGTCCGCCCACCGCCACGATGATCAGTCTTTTGGTATCCATATGGGTGTCACCTTGTGTTGAAAAAAGGTTATGACGAAGGCCCATGCCTGTTTTTGAAAACAGGCGGGGCCGGTGTCGTTCATGGAGCCGCTCTGCCTACTTCTTTACGGGCAGGATGGCGTTTTCAGGGCAGATCTGGGCGCAGATGGCGCAGCCGGCGCACATATCCTCGTTGATCCGGACCCGTCCCCCTTCGGTGGTGAAGGCGGGGCAGGCGATGGTGTCGATGCAGTCCCTGTGGTTCTTGCACTTCTCGGGGTTCACCTGGAACTTCTTGCCGGTGAGCTGCTTGAGGCTCTTGGCGTAGAGGGTGCACTTCTCCTTGGCGATGACCACCGAGACCCCTTCGAACTCCACGGCTTCCTTGATGGCAGCGATGCTCTTCTTGAGGTTGTAGGGACGGACCACGGAGACGTGCTTGACGCCTGCGGCTTTCACGAGCCCTTCGATGTCAATGGAGTTGTATCCTTCAAAACCCATCTCGTCCATGTCCACGCCGGGGTTGGGCTGGTGGCCCGTCATACCGGTGATGCGGTTGTCCAGGATCACCAGGGTGAAGTTGTGGTTGTTGAACACCGCGTTCATCAGGCCCATGATGCCGGAGTGGAAGAAGGTGGAGTCTCCGACAAAGGAGATGACCTTCTTGTCCGTCACCGTGGAAAAACCAGCCGAGGTGCTGGTGGAGGCGCCCATGCAGAGCACGAAGTCCCCGGTGGAGAGGGGCGGCATAAAGCCCAGGGTGTAGCAGCCGATGTCCGAGGGGAACATGACGTCCATGCCCTGGGTGGCCTGTTTCACCGCGTAGAAGGTGGCCCGGTGTGAACAGCCGGCGCAGAGGTTGGGCGGACGGTTGGGGATTTCGGGCACGTTGGAGGTGTCCACGCTCTGGCTGGGGACCGGGGCCAGCTCAAAGTAGGCGGCCATGATGTTGCGGACCATTTTGGGGTCGAATTCGTAGAGGCGGGAGAAGAGGTGCTCCCCTTTGCCGCAGATGGGCAGGGTGAGGCCGTTCTCCTGGGCCACGGCCTTGACCGCCTCTTCCATGAAGGGCTCGCCCTCTTCCACCACGAGGACCTTGTCGCAGCCCTTGATGAAATCGAGGACCAGGGCCTTGGGCAGGGGGTTGGAGAAGCCGATGCGCAGGATTTTGACCTTGTCGGTGGCGCCCAGGTCCTTGAGGCCGTCTTTGACGTAGCTGTAGCTGACGCCGTTGACGATGACGCCCAAGGAGCCGCTTCCGTCCACCCTGTTGAGGGGGGAGGTGCAGGCGATCTCTTCGGCCTTGTCCAGGTTGGCCAGGAGCTTGACGTGGAGGCCCCGTGAGACGGCGGGAACGGTGACGCAGCGCATGGGGTCCTTGGTGAAGTCGCCTTTGGTTTTGCGTTCGGTGATCTCGCCCAGCTCCACCACGCCGGTGGAGTGGTTGATGCGGGTGGTGGTCCTCAGGATCACGGGCTCGCCCAGGGCTTCGGAGAGTTCAAAGGCCTGCTTGGTCATCTCCTTGGCTTCGGCAACGGAGGAGGGCTCCAGCACGGGGAGCCCTGCGAGCTTGCCGTAGTAGCGGTTGTCCTGCTCGTTCTGGCTGGAGAACATAAAGGGGTCGTCGGCGGTTAAGATCACCATGCCGCCGGTGACGCCGATGTAGGCAAGGGTGAGAAGGGCGTCGGCCGCCACGTTCATCCCCACGTGCTTCATCACGCACATGCTTCGTACGCCGCAGTTCGCCGCTGCCGCAGACACCTCTACGGAGACCTTTTCATTGATGCTGTACTCGAAATAGAGATCGCTTTCTTTCGACATCTGAAAAAAGTTGAGGGAAATCTCCGACGAAGGCGTCCCGGGATAAGAGGCGGTAAACGCGACGCCGGCTTCAATGGCGCCCCGTGCAATGGCCTCGTTGCCCAGCATGAGCATCTTCTGGCCCGGGTTGTCTGTGAGAAGCTTGTGCATGGCAAAATTCCTTATGGATGGGTGTTGACGTTCTCGTTAAAGTTAAATCTCCATTTTTTTAGACGTGATAGCCCCGAATGTCAAGGCCTTGGGCCACTGACGCCGGGGAAAAACAGGAAGACGCGGGGGTTGCCTTCTCTTCGGACGGTCATAATAAGGAGGGGTTTCGGACCGTTTCTCTGCCGGATGGGCACCCTGTCTTCAGGCGGTGTTCTTTTCGGTGCAGATGGGTTAAAAAGAAGGTTCGAAAATGAACAAGATGTTCGTTTCGAGAGGTAAAAAAGTGCGGAAATGTTCGTCTTGGAAAACCTTCGCCTGTCATGGCCCAAAACCCTTTACAAGGCCTCTGGTTATACATTAAGAGGAAGTGTAATTTGTTTAAGATCGGGCCGTTTGGTGTTGTTTTTTCCAAAGGAACAGACGCTTGAGATGCCCGTCAACATATATTTACGCAACGGTGTCGCCGCGTTAAGGCCGGCCCCGTTGTCTGGGAAGGGTGGTACGCTCCTATGAGTAAATCCGTTATTCTTGTTCTGGCCACACGGAACAAGGGAAAGACCGAAGAGATCCGGGCCCTGCTGGCCGGGTTCCCGGTTGAATTGAAGAACCTCGACGACTTCGGGCCCATTCCCGAAGTGATTGAGGATGGGGACACCTTTGACGATAACGCCTACAAAAAGGCGAGTTTTACGGCTCGTGTTCTGGGCTACCCTGCCATCGCCGATGATTCGGGGCTGGTGGTGGAAGCCCTGAATGGTGAGCCCGGGGTCTATTCGGCCCGATATGCCGGAGAGAATGCCGACGACGCAGCCAATAACGCCAAGCTTCTGGAACAGATGGCTGGTGTTGAAGATCGCAGAGCGGCGTTTCAGTGTGTTCTCTCCATCGCCATGCCCACCGGGCAGGCCCTAACCTACGAAGGTCGCTGCGACGGGGTGATTGCCCAGGCGCCTTCGGGAGAGGGCGGCTTTGGCTACGACCCGCTCTTTTTCTGCCCCGACAAAGGGAAAACCTTTGCGGAGCTGACCATGGAAGAGAAAGGGGAGATCAGCCACAGGGGCCGGGCCTTGAAAGAAGTGGCGGACGAATTCGACAAGGTGCTGACCTGGATCGACATGCACACGCCGGTTCAGGAGCGGTTTGAGTGCAAAGGGGGTGCTGATCAGGCCCGACGGCACATGGCTGTGGAACGATGGGGTTTGTTCTTATGGGCCATGTGACCTGTTGATGTCCGCTGTCTCGGCGAACAGAACGCGCTCAATTTAAAGATGTATTCACATTCCAACGTATGATGACTCGAACAGAGCCTCTCAGGCCTTATTTTATCCGCATGGGGTTGCGGCACAAAGGCGCGTGAGAAGGCCGGGTGTGAAGTATTGCCCGGCGACGGGGGCTTCGGGTTGTCATCACACTTTCAGGATCAGGAAGAACATGGCACAGAAAAAAGAGATGATTGGGGGGATCGAGACGCTTGAGGAGGCCCTGGCCTTCCTCGAGGCTCGCATGGACGCTGAGACCCTGGCGAAACTTAAACAGATTCGCACCGAAGAGGTGGTGAAAACCATCGCCAACGCTGCGAAACTCTGCACGCCGGACAGCATCTTCATCAACACCGGATCCGATGCGGACGGAAAAGCCGTTCGTGCAGGCGCTTTGGCCAACGGGGAGGAGGACGCTCTTCCCATGCCGAACCACACGATCCACTTCGAGCTCAAGGAGGAGCAGGGCCGTATCACCGACCGCACCTTCTACCTGGCCGAGCCCGAAGAGAAGGTCAGCTCCCTGGCCAACCGCATCGACCGGTCCGAAGGCCTTGACGACGTCAAGACCAAGATGGGCGGGATCATGAAGGGCATGACCATGATCGTGGGCCTCTACATGAGGGGACCCGTTGGCGCCCTGGGCTCCAACCCCTCCCTTCAGATCACCAGCTCCTTTTACGTGGCCCACAGCGCGGAGATGCTCTACCGCAACCGGTTCAGCGACTTTGACAACGAAGTGGAGCGTCTGGGGTACTTCTACACCAACATCCACTCCCAGGGCCTGAACCGAACGGAAGACCTTCCCAACGCCAGGGTCTACATGGACCGAAACGACCAGACCACCTACTCCATCAACTGCACCTACGCGGGCAACACCCTGCTGATGAAGAAGGGCAACCATCGTTTCTCCGTGGACAAGGCAGTGAAAAACCGCGGCAACGAGCTCTCCGAGCACATGTTTATCACGGGCATCGAAGGCCCCGGCAAGCGGACCACCTGGTTTGCAGGCGCCGCCCCCAGCGGTTGCGGCAAGACCACCACGGCCATGGCCGGCCACCACTTTGTGGGGGATGACCTGGCCCAGATGTGGATAGCCGAAGACGGCACCGTTCGCAGCATCAACCCGGAGAGCGGGATTTTCGGCATCGTGGAAGACGTGAACTGGGAAGGCGATCCCGGCCTGATGCCCCTGCTCCGCGAAGAGGGCACCGAGGTGATCTGGTCCAACGTCCTTATTGATGACGACGGCAAGCCCCACTGGACCGGCAACGGCGAAGAGGCCCCCACAAAGGGTCGCAACTTCCAGGGCGAGTGGAAAGCCGGCATGGTGGACGAGAAGGGCAAGCCCGTTCCCGTTTCCCACCCCAACTCCCGTGCCACCCTGGTGGCAAGCTCCCTGGCCAACTACTCCCCCTCTTCCGAAGACCCCAGCGGTGTTGAAACCAGCGTCATCACCTACTCCGGTCGCGATGCCGACACCATGCCCCCGGTATGGGTCGCCAAGAACTCCGACCACGGCGTGGCCATCGGCGCGTGCATCGTCTCCGCCGCCACCGCCACCGAGGTAGGGGCCACCGGCGTGAAGCGTGCCCCCTGGGCCAACGCTCCCTTTATCCCCGGCGCCCTTGGCGAGTACATGGACGCGCAGTTCACCTTCTGGGCCAACGAGCGCATTGCCGACGGCAAGCGTCCCCTCATGGCAGGCCTCAACTACTTCCTGACCCACCAGGCCCGCGGCGGCGAGTCCACCAAGCTCCTGGGCGAAAAAAGGGATGTGAAGGTCTGGCTTGCATGGCTGGAGCGTCGTTTCCACGGCGAGGTGGGCGGCATCGAGACCCCCATCGGCATCATCCCCGAGTACGAAGACCTGAAGGCCCTGTTCACCGACATTCTGGACAAGCCCTACCCCATGGACCTCTACACCAAGCAGTTTTCCCTGTACGTGGACAACATCATGTCCCGTATCGACCTGCAGAATGAAGCCTACGGCAAGGAAGAGGACATTCCCGCCCGCTTCTTCGAGGTTCTCAAGGAGCAGAAGCAGGGCCTTGAAGCCCTCAAGGAGAGCTTCGGTGCCGTTGTGAGCCCCGAGGCACTCAAGGAGAAAAACGCCGCTTAGATAGACCCATGCTGAAAACGGCGAAGGCCCCGCTCGATGGCGATCGAGCGGGGCCTTTTTTTTGGGGGGAGGTGCCTTTGGATTTTGCCTTCTATGGTTAAAGTGCATGGAAAAGCCTGCCTCCAGGGTATTGGAAAATTTAAAGGCCTGTTTGTCAAGCTTTTCAAAAGCTTGGCCCCCGGCAGGGCCGCCGGAGGCATCTTTAACCGGCCTTCCAGAGGCAATTCACTGTTAAACGCGTTTGCCTTGCATGGTTCCATGGATTCGCGTGCTACCCTGTCCCAATTCTGATATGGGTGGGACGGAACTGTTATCAATTGCATGTGGAGGTGTTATGTCCCATCTGGATTGGGCGATTGTCGGGGGCTATCTGCTGTTCAGCGTGGCCCTCGGCCTCTATTTTTCACGCCGGGCCCTCAAGAGCGTGGACGACTATTTTGTCTCGGGCCGTTCCTTTCCCTGGTGGCTTGCAGGGGTCTCCATGGTGGCTTCGGCCTTTGCCATTGACACCCCTCTGGGCATTACCGGGCTGGTGGCGGAAAACGGCATCCCGGGGGTCTGGTTTGCCTGGTCCTTTGTGCTGGGGGCGGCGTTGGCGGCTTCCTCTTTTCCGCCATGCTGCGCCGGTCCCGCATCATCACCACGGCAGAGCTCATCGAACTCAGGTACTCCGGGCCCCAGGCAGCGGTGCTACGGGCCTTTAAGGGGCTCTATTTCGGGGTGTTTGCCAACGCCATTACCCTGGGCTGGATCTTAAAGGCGGTGTGGACCCTCTCGGAGGTGGTGGTTCCGGGTGTGAACCGGGACCTGTTGCTTTTTGTACTGCTTTTGTTCACCCTTATCTACACGGCCATGAGCGGGCTCTGGGGCATTGCGTTATCCGCGACTTTATCCAGTTTGTCATCGGGAGCGTGGGCTCCTTTCTGCTGGCCTTTTACGCCTGGCGGTACATTGGCGGCATCGACCAGGTGGTGATCGGGTTCACGGAAAAATACGGGGCCGCGGACGCCGGGCTTCGCCTCTCCTTCCTTCCGGAGGTGGGGACCCCGTTTTTTGTCACCTTTGTGGTGTTCATGACCTTGAAGTGGTGGGGCAACCCGCCCCCTGCCATCACCCAGCGCATCATCGCCTCCAAAAACGAGCAGGATGCCTCCAAGGCCACCCTCTTTTTTGCGGTTCTGGCCTTCGGGTTCAACTACTGGCCCATGATTTTTGCCGCCATGGTTTCCCTCATCGCCTTTCCCGATGCGTCAAGCCCGGAGACGGGCTATGCCATGCTGCTGACGACCCTGTTGCCCTCGGGCATGCTGGGGCTCATGATGGCCTCCCTTATGGCGGCCTTCATGTCCACGGTGGACACCCACATCAACTACGGGGCCTCGTACATGGTCAACGACATCTATCGCCGGTTTATGGTGAAGGAGGCCTCAGAGACCCATTATGTGCGCGCCTCCCAGGTAAGCACGGTGCTGATGCTCCTTGTTTCCGTGGTGGTGGCTTACAACCTCGATTCCGTGGCCGATGCCTGGTATTATATGTCCATGATCACAGCGGGGTACGGCATCGTCATCGTGATCCGCTGGTTCTGGTGGCGGGTGAACGCCTGGGCCGAGATCACGGCCCTGGCCACCTCGGGGGTCACCAGCACCTTGCTGTCGCCCAAGTTTGCCCAGGCCCTGGGGTACTGGGACGCCATCCCCCATATCCGGTGGCAGTACCGGTTTCTCATCGTGGTGGGGATCTGCACCGTCAGCTGGGTGGTGGTCTGTTTCCTGACGGAGCCGGACGACGAGGCCCACCTTGTGGCCTTTTGCGAGCGGGTGAGGCCGTTTCCCGCCTTCTGGGGACCCATTTACAGGCGATACCCCCATCTTGGGTGGCGTCCCAATTTTGGGCGGGCCTGCCTGCTCTGGGGCATGGGGGCCGTGGGGGTTTACGCCTTCTGCTTTGGTGTGGGGAGCCTCATGTTCCTTCGGTATGCCCAGGCAGGGGGGCTGATCCTTCTGGCTGCGGTCATCGCGTACCTGATCTCCCGGCTCTGGCGGCCGTGATGAGCCCTGCCGCACCCCCGTGTTTCCCGGAGAAGGGGCCGGGTTTTTGACAGACCGCCCCACCGGCATTACTTTAGGTGGTCCCGGGAAAGACCGGGGCGTCCCCCCGGCCACGGGTGGTTAGCCGACCCTTATTCCGGCCTGATGCTGCACGAGCAGCTCGGTCCATGCCATACGAGGAAAACAGATGAATCTTGAAGAGAAAATGGAGTTGAACGGGAGCCTCTCTCCCGCGGATGCGGCGCGCTACGAGCGTCGCCTGAAAATCATGGGCATGGAGCACTGGACGCTATCATCAGCGATCCGACCCCTGCGGCCCTGGTGCAGTCGTTTCCCCATCAGGACCTCTACTTCCTTGTCAACGACATCGGGGCAGAGGACGCCTTGCCCGTGCTGGCCGTGGCCTCGTCCGAGCAGTGGGAGTACTTTGTGGACGCGGAGGTGTGGCAGCGGGACCTCCTGGACGTGGACGGCTTGACCCGCTGGTTCGATCTCCTCCTCAAGGCCGACCCCAAGCGATGCGTCAACTGGATGGTTGTGGAGCACACCGCTTTTTTCGAGGACTATCTGGCCCGGCACATCGAGGTGAGGGTCCGTGAGAAAAACGAGGACCCGTCCGAGTTCGGGCCCGGCTGGTTCACCTTTGACGACTGGTTTTACATCCGGCATCGCGAGGTCCCGGACGAGCCGGTGGAAGACGGCGCGCCGTACATCCACCCGGACGATCGAAACGACGTGGTCTTCTCTCTGCTCCAGACCCTTTCCAAAGAGGATCATCCGCGCTTTCAGGCCGTGATGCTGGAGGCCATGAGCGTCCTTTCCGCCGAGGTGGAAGAGGAGAGCTATCGCCTGCGCAACGTGCGGCTTTCCGAAAAGGGTTTTCTGCCCTTTGAAGAGGCCCTGGGGGTCTACGCACCCCTGGACGCGGAGTCCCTGCGCAAGGGCCTTAAAAAGACACCTCCCCTGGATGCGGCCACCGTGGTTCCCCACGCCCACACCGGTGAGGTGCCCGAGGGCTCCCTGTTCTCAGATGCCCTGGCGGAGCTGGACGACGTGACGCTTTTGTCCGCCCTTCAGATGGAGTTTGCCGTTTTGTGCAACCGCGTCATTGCCGCCGACCAGAAGCCGGTGCGGGAGCGTGCCGAGCTCTCTTCGGGTGGTGAAGAAGGTGTGCGGGTACATCTCCCTGGGCCTTGAGGCGCTGAACCGCGACGCGGAGATGAATAAGGGCCTGGCCGCATGGCTTGCCGAAACCAGTCTGGAAGAGATCTTCAGGGTGGGCTACGGTCTGGCCATGGGGCTGAAGTTCAAGGCGGACCGCTGGCGCAAAGAGAGCTGGCTCCTGGGACGCGGCCTCTCCCTCTCCCTTCTGGGGGAGGCGTGGATGGGCGTCACCGGAGGCCTGCTTCTCAACCGGCCCCTCTTTTACGACAACTACCGGAGCGGCTCCCTGTACCGGGAGTTTGAGACCCTGGCCGATATCGAGGCCACCGAGGCGGTGCTCTCCGATGTGACGGGCATCGATGCCGTACTGAGCCTGCTGGATCCGGACCCTGAGCCTTTTAAGGGACCCGACTTTACCATCAAGAGCCTGTTGCTGACCCTGTGGGCTGCCGCGTGGCTGGGGGAGGGAGACCATGGGGGGCCCCTTACCCTGGACCAGGTGAAACGGCTTCTCTCCGGCATCTGGACCGATGAGGGGGGCACCAGGCAGGTTTCGGACGAGGCCAAGGCCCACTGCCTGGCCTGGCTCTCCGAGGAAACAGGCTTGAGCCGGGTGGAACTCAGCGAGAGGCTGGCCCGGGGGCTGGAGCGCCTTTTCGGGGAAGTGGCCGAAGAGTATGCCCACCTGGACCCCCAGCAGGTCGATGCCCGGTTTATGCAGCTTTTCCTGACCCGTTCCGAGTAGTTTCCGACTTTTTCTTCCACACAGTGGTTCCGGGTTTGACTACTTTTCTTTCCATGGCGACGGGGGGCTCCTTGCCCCCCGTCCCTGATTTGCCGTCTGTTTCGAGGTGCTTCCGCCGAAAAGGGTATTGACTCACCGAGGGGATCTGGAGTAGCATTTTATCCATGACTTCCCGTGGGTTGCCCTTTGCCTGACGGCCTTTGGCATCTCCGGTTACACGACGCGTACATGCTTCTCTCTTTTTTTCTCTTTCTGGGTCCGGTGCCCTCCTGCCTGCGTATGCCCATTCCTGCCGGACAATCACCACAGCTTCGTTGCTTCATCCATGTTCTGATTTTGTTCCTTCGTGAATGGCTCCCCTTTTGTGGGCGTCGCTTTTAGGAGGTTCCATGACCTTTGAACCGGAAAGGAAGATCGGGCTGCCTCAGTTCCGAGCCATCAGCCACGCCATTTCCCGTTATGAAGACGTCACCATGCTGGGCCATCACCTGGTGGAGAGTATCTGCATCTCCTTTGAGATCAAGGCGGCCAGCATCCTTCTTTTCGATGACCGGGAAAAGATGCTCTTCAATGTCTGCAGCCACGGGCTCAGCCAGGAGTACAATCGCGTGGTGCCCGAGTTCTCCGATATGTTTCAGGAGTTCACCCAGGGGCGCTGGGTCTACTTCGAAGACTTTGCCAACGACCCGAGGGTGAAAAACAGGGACGCCGTGAAAAAAGAGGGCATCGCCTCCATGCTGTCGGTTCCCATCAAGCGCAGCGACAACATCCTCGGGCTGCTCAAGCTCTACAACTCCGAACACTGGATTCTCCATGACGAGGACATCATGAGTGTGGCGGTCCTGGCCGAGCAGTACGGCCTTGTCATTGAGAACAACGGTCTCCAGAATTTTCTGAACGAGGTGAAGGTGGCCATGGGAAGCCTTCCCCTCCGCAAGCTCAAAGGGTTGTAAGATGGCCGGGCGGCTGGTGACCGATACCTCCGATTTCATGTCCATTGATATCGGGGACCGCGTGGCGGTGGGGGGCCGGGAGTACCGGGTCACCGGAAACGCGCGGGAGGGGCGCTTCGGTGTGGAAGACCCCAAGATGTGGGTGAAGTGGGTGGTGGATGAGGCCACCGGGGATCGCAAGGTGATGAAGCTGGTCTTTTTCGAGACCTTTGTCACCTCCCTGGGAGGCGTGAAGATCCGCTGCTTCCGGGACCCGGTCAAGGAGGGGAAGATCCTTTCCCTGGTCAAGGACCATCCCTATTTCATGCAGGGGGTGGAGTTCAACGACAACCGGGACAACAGCGTCCGGATCATCGACGTGGTGCGGGGAGAAAATTTCTATTTTTACATCGAGGGGCTGCACATGCCCCATAAAGTCTACTTTGAGGAGGTGCTCCCCGGGATCCTCAAGGGGCTGGTCAAGGCCTTCGAGGCCCTGAGGTACCTGCATGTGAACGGGTTCCGGCACGGGGACGTGAGAAACGATCACATCATCATCGACAACGAGTCCGGCAACTACACCTGGATCGATTTCGACTACGACTACCAGGCCACGGAGAACCCCTTCGGGCTGGATATCTTCGGCATGGGAAATATCCTGCTCTACGCCATCGGAAAGGGGTTTCACACCCTCCACATGATCAAGTACGACACCCGCATCTACGGCGATCTCTTTGACTCGCTGGTGGCCACCGACCTGTCGATCCTGGACGGCAACCGGGTGATGAACCTGCGCAAAGTCTACCCCTACATCCCCAAGTCGTTGAACAACATTCTGCTTCATTTTTCACGGGGGTGCGAGGTGTATTACGAAAACACGGATGAGCTGATCGAAGACGTGACACGCTGCCTTTATTCTATCTTCTAACGGGAGTGACCAATCGGAGGTGGGCATGGATTCCATGTTGATTGCCTTAAGTGATTCCATGAGTTCCAAGGCGGTGCTGGAATATGTTCTGGCCATGGCCTGGTGCCCCGAGGACCTGCAGGTGACCCTGCTCCATGTGTTCCGCAAGCAGTCGGGCGGGGAAGCCCTCATGGGGCAGAAGTTCATGAAAAAGCAGCCTGCCCGGTACATGGAGGTACTGGAACAGGCCAGGGACCGGTTTGTGGAGAAGGGGGTGCCCCCGGAGAACATCACCCTCCTCATGGTCACCGAACCCTACGACACCATTGCCGACGGCATCATCGACCAGGCCCGGCGGGTCAACCCTTCCCTGGTGGTCATCGGGCGCAAGCGCATGAGCAAGGCAGAAGAATTTGTTCTTGGAGACGCCAGCATCAAGCTGGTGAGGGCCTTGGAGGGCATGGCCGTGCTGGTGGTAAAGGTAAGCTGAGGTAAAGCCGGGTGTGACTTGGCCCGGGCAAGGAAGGACAAAACGCGACGGGCCGTCCATGATGCGCATAATGGACGGCCCGTTTTTATTTTGGTTCGCCTTGCCTGGGGCAGGCCGCCCTTGAAGGGGTATTATCCCCTGGCCGGGATGGGGATGGCCTCGGCCAGGCGGGAGAGAACGGCCCCTGCGTTTCCCTGGAGGAAGATGTCGGTGACTCCGGCGGTGAGGGGCGTGGGGGTGGGGTTCACCTCGATGATGGTGGCCCCGTTCTGTTTGGCCAGGACCGGCATCATGGCCGCGGGCTGGACCGTGGCCGAGGTGCCCACCACGAGCATGGCCTCGCACTGGGAGGCGAACTCCCGGGAGCGGCCCAGGGCCTCCATGGGGATATTTTCCCCGAAAAAGACGCAGTCGGGTCGGTAGATACCGCCGCAGGCGCAGAGCGGAGGAAGGCTCTCAAGGCCGATCTCTTCGCTGGGGGTGGCCTTACCGCATGCCATGCAGACCAGGGTGGCAAAGGTGCCGTGGAACTCGATGACATCCTGGCTTCCGGCTTTCTGGTGGAGGGAATCGACGTTCTGGGTGATGACGGCCGAGAGCAGGCCCCGGCGTTCGAACTCGGCCAGGGCCAGATGGGCTTTGTTGGGCCTGGCGGTGTCCAGGACCTTTTTCATGGCCCCCATGAGCACTTCCCATACCCTTGCCGGGTTTTTCATGAAGGCATCGATATGGGCAAATTCCGTGGGGTCGATTTTCTCCCAGAGGCTCCCCGGTCCTCTGAAGGGCGGGATTCCGCTCTCAACGGAGATACCCGCGCCGGTGAGGGCCACGGTGAGGCGGCTTCGGGTCAGGGCGTGCACCGCATCGAGGATGTTTGTCTCCATGTTATTCTCCTGAGGCTCTTATACCGACATGACGGTGTCGGACCCCACGGCAAAGCAGTCCAGGGGCGACTCCGCCCGGAGGATCTCGTCCCTGCAGGCGTTGACGATATCGTCGATGGCATCGTCGGTGTGTTCGGCGTTGTGGTGGATAAGTCCCAGGCGGCCCACCTCCGCTGCCAGGGCCAGGCGCAGGGTATCGGGCCAGGCCGAGTGCCCCCACCCCTTGCGGGACTCGTACTCCTCCTGGGTGTATTCGGCGTCGTGGAGGAGCAGATCGCTGCCCCGGACAAAGGCGACGTAGTCGTCAAAGGCTCCCCCGCCTTCGTGGGTTTGACCCAGTTCGTTGTCGGTGAGGAACACTGCCTGACGGTCGTTTTCCCGGATGCGGTAGCCCAGGCCCCCGTTGGGGTGGCTGATGGGGATGGTGTCGAAGGTGAGGCTCCCGATGGTGAAGTGATCCAGGGGGAAATCGGCAAAGCGGATATGCTGTTTGATGTCCCGGTAGGGGACGGGAAACCGTGGCGGGGAAAAGAGGGTGTCCAGGGCCTCTTCGATGTAGCTTCCCCCGAAGGGCAGGCGCGGTATGGTGATCTGGCAGGTGTCGGAGAACAGCGGGGCAAAGGCTGTGAGGCCCATGAGGTGGTCCCAGTGGACGTGGGTGAACAGGAGGTGACAGGAGCGGCACCCCTCCCGGGCCATGAGGCTGCCGAGGTTGCGAATCCCGGTTCCTGCGTCGATGATGACAAGGTCGTCGGTTTCGCTTCGTATTTCCAGACAGGTTGTCTCGCCGCCGTAGGTCAGGTAGCCCGGTCCGGAGACTGGGATCGAGCCGCGGGAGCCCCAGCACTTGATGTACATGTCGGTCCCTCAGGGTCATGGCATGGGTGTTTTTCCATGCGGGTTGAATAAAAATGGCCTTTTGACGCCTTGGGTTGAGGCATTGTGAGACAGCATAGCGCATAGGGCCGGTGTCAGACAAGGTGCATGTGGCCCGTGGCGTCACTTTGCCTGATGACGGTGTTTTGGAGACAACGCAAGTTTCACTAGGTGGGTGTCATATTTCAGGATATGAGGGCATTTCCCGGTCCGAATGGGAGCGCTGTTTTGCTGCGGCAAATGCTCCCTCAGCTTGACATCCCCAATCACATTTATTACTATCTCATTTCTTTCGGTACATTGTTTACAGTCGCGTATCCATGTGCCTTTCGTGAAAGGGTCGGAATCCTTGACCTATCAACCCGCAATGATGGTATGAAAAGAGGGGGTGTCAAGCAGGGCAGGTGGCACCCCGGGGCACGGATCCGGTTTGATCCGCCTCCCGGAAGCCTTGGGGCAGGGGAGGCGCCCGGTTTTTGCCGACAGGATAAACACGGACAGATGATTTCATAATGAAAGGAGATGTTTCATGGCCCAACCCATTGCCGATCGACGGGATGTAGACTTTGTTCTCCATGAACAGATGGAGGTAACCCGGCTGACGGACAACGAGACCTTCGCCGAATTCAACAAAAAGACCATCGACATGATTGTCTCCGAGGCACGTTCCCTTGCCATCAAGGAGATCATGCCCACCCAGGAGCCCGGAGACGCCGGGTGTGACTTTGAAGGGGGCACTGTGACCCTGCCGGAGTGTTACTCACGGCCCTGGGAGCTTTTCATCGAAGGGGAGTGGCTCGCCATGTCCGATTCCCCGGAGTGGGGCGGGCAGGGCATGCCCAAGACCGTGTCGCTGGCTGCCAATGAGTATTTCATCGGGGCCAACGTGGCCTTTATGCTCTACCACGGCCTCACCCACGGGGCGGCCAAGATGGTGGAGGAGATCGGTAACGAAAAGCAGAAAAAACTCTACCTGAAAAAACTCTACTCCGGTGAGTGGGCCGGGACCATGCTTCTCACCGAAGCGTGTGCCGGGTCCGATGTTGGTTATCCGATCCCGGCCAAAAAGAACCCGGACGGGACCTACTCCATCACCGGCAGCAAGATCTTTATCTCCGGTGGTGAGCACAGCATGACGCCCAACATCGTCCATCCTGTCCTGGCCCGCATCGAGGGTGCCCCTGCCGGGACCCGGGGCATCAGCCTCTTTCTGGTTCCCAAGTACCGTGTCAACGAGGACGGGTCCCTGGGTGAATTCAACGACGTGGTCTGCACCGGCATCGAGCACAAGATGGGCATCAACGGCAGCGCCACCTGCTCCCTGACCCTGGGGGGCAGCGGAAACTGTATCGGTGAGCTCCTGGGCGAGGAAAACAAGGGCATGCGCAACATGTTCATCATGATGAATGATGCCCGGCAGCTGGTGGGCTTGCAGGGCTTCGGCGTGGCCACGGCCAGCTACATGCACGCCCTGGCCTACGCCCGTGAGCGGGTCCAGGGGGCCAACATGGTGAAGCCCAGGGAGGGCAGCGTTCCCATCATCCAGCACCCGGACGTGCGGCGCCAGCTCCTGGAGATGAAGGCCAATGTGGAGGGCATGCGCAGCCTCATCTACTTTTCCGGCATCTGCCACGACATGGTCAAGCTGGCCGAAGACGAGGAGACCCGCCTGGAGTACAGCCAGCTCCTGGAGGTGCTGACCCCCATCATCAAAGGGTATGTCACGGACAAGGCCAATGAAGTGTGCAGCCACGGTGTTCAGGTCTACGGCGGTTACGGGTACTGCAAGGACTTTCCGGTGGAGCAGCTCCTGAGGGACAGCCGGATTTTCCAGATTTACGAGGGCACCAACGGCATCCAGTCCATGGACCTTCTGGGCCGCAAGGTGGGCATGAGCAAGGGCAAGCCCTTCATGAGCTTTCTGGCCCGCATCAAAAAGACCATCGACGAGGCCAAGGAGTCTGCGGAGCTGAAGCCCCTGGCAGCCAAACTTGAAGAGGTCTACACCCGGTTCAACGAGGTGGTGGTGGCCCTTGCCAACGCGGCCATGGGCGAGAAGGTGCAGAGCGCCTTTGCCCAGTCCCATCCCCTGCTGACGGTCACCGGTGACCTGACCTTCGGCTGGCTGCTGCTCTGGCGAGCCCTCACCGCGGAGAAAGCCCTGGCCGGCAAACCCAAGAAAAAGGACCTTCCCTTCTACGAGGGCCAGATCAAGACCTGCGCCTATTACATCAACAACACCCTGGCCGTGACGTTGGGTCGCCTTGCCGCCATCGAGGGCATGGACGATGCGGTTATCGGCATCTCGGAAGAAAGCTTCGGAAGCAAATAAGCCGGTGACTCCATAACGGCGAGAAGGGCGGTCCTCAGGCGCGGGGGCCGCCTTTTTTTGTTGCCGGGGGCCGTGGGAAAAAAGGGGATGTTCCCTGGGGCACGGTGGGGGTGTTTGCAAAATGATCGCAATTGGGTTAAAAAGATGGTCTCGACCCATGGTCGCGGTATGTTAAAAAAAGACAGGCGTTATTATTTCTTCACCTTTCGACGGGCCCTCCAGGTGCGTAAGCGCAAGTACCACTTTCTAAACGCCTTTTATCTGACCGCGGCCCAACCGTAACAGACCTACAGAGCCGGGATTCCCAACGGGGAACCGGGATGGTTTATGACACAAAAAGCTTTGTTGATTTGTCTTGCCTTTCTCCTGTGTGTGTTCGGGACGGCCGCTTATGCGGACGCCCCTTCTGAGAAAGCGCTTTTTACCGCCTTTGATCACCTCGAAAAGAGCGTGGGGGCCCCGTCGGGGGCACCGGACGCCGAGTCTTTGGACACCCTTTTCGCCTTTGTCGACAACATCTCCGCATCCGGCACTGTCTGGGAAGAAACCCGTAAGGGCCGGGGCACCGGCGTGGGTGTTGCCTTTGCCGTCCCCTCCTCCATGGACCGGTTTATCCGGTACATGTACGATCCGAATATTCCGGTGAGCGCGGTGGTGCCGGGCGTGGTGCGCCTGGTTCGCGATGCCGGGAGCACGGAGGCCTGCAAGGGGAGCTACACCCGTCTGGGTGAAGAGGGCGGGGGGCTTGAAACCCCTGTGGTGGTGCGCAGCCGCTACGTCATGGAGATTACCCCGGACGGAAACTCCGGGGCGTACTATGGCTACGACCAGAACGAGTTGACCCTGCTTTCTTCGCGAAACGGGCGGCGGTTTCTCCTGACGGCATCCCGCCAGACCGCTCCTTCGGACGTCAGCAATATTCTGTTGCCACCCGTGACGGAGGGACCCTTTACTGCTATTCCGGGAAGAAGGGGCTTACCAAAACGGGCCTCGGCTGGGTGGACTCTTACATTTACACCTCCATTGCCATCACCGTTTATCTTGAGGATTCGCCGGGCTCAGGCACCCTCACGGCGGTGTCGTGCAAGTGGCTCAATGCCGGGTAGAAATCCACAGACGCTCGGTACGTCCCCATCACATTGCCGATGGGATCGAGCGCTTTGCAGCGCACCTGGGCCGGTTTCTCACCTCCCCCAATATTCCCGAACCCACGGAACTGGCAGGGCTTGTGAACCGAGTCAGGGCCACGGGAGACAAGGGCCTCAGAACAGTCTTCTGCAAGCAGCTGGAGGCGTTGGTGGCCCCTGACCAGAAGCGTGCCTCCATGATGGATGGTGACTATGTCCAGGGGTTGGATCGCGAGGAACTCGTGGCGGGGATCCTCTCCACGCATATGGAGTCCCTCATGGCCGGGGGGGACCCTGTGTTTCTCAACGGCTTGTTGGGCCACGGCGTGGCGACCCAAGACCCGTCCCTTTTGACCGGGCGCATGGAGCAGCCGGTATCCCGGATCCCTTCAGGGGCCGGGCCCGCCTTGAATTGATATCGTAAGGAACCCATTCCATGACAGATAAGAAGAAGAGTGTACGGGCCATCGGGCTCTGTTCCGGGGGACTGGACAGCATCCTGGCAGGCCTGGTGCTGAAAGACCAGGGGATCGACGTGACGTGGATCTGTTTCGAGACCCCGTTTTTCCCTGCGGACAAGGCACGGAAAGCCTCAGAGATGACGGGGATTCCCCTCATCGTAAAAGAGATTACCGAAACTTACCTGGAGATGCTCACCGACCCCCCGTGCGGGTACGGAAAGCACATGAACCCCTGCAGGGACTGCCATGCCCTGATGTTCCGCCTGGCAGGCGAAGAGCTGGAAAAAGGGGGGTATGATTTTCTCTTCAGCGGAGAGGTGGCCGGTCAGCGGCCCCTGTCCCAGAACAAGCAGGCCCTTCGTTACGTGGAGAAACGCTCCGGTTTCGACGGAAAGGTGCTTCGGCCCCTGTCGGCCAAGGTGCTGCCCGAAACCGAGGTGGAGACCCTGGGCCTGGTGGACCGTGAGCGGCTCCTCGGTATCCAGGGACGCTCCCGAAAGGAGCAGATGGCCCTGGCCAAGGCTTACGGTATCGAAGAGTATCCGTCACCTGCCGGCGGGTGCCTGCTGACGGATAAAAAATATTCGGATCGCCTGCGGGACCTGTTTGCCAGCGGCAAGGCCTACGTGCCGAGCGACCTTCACCTGCTCAAGCAGGGGCGGCACCTTCGCCTGCCCGGCGGTGAGAAGGTGATTGTGGGTCGCACCAAAGGGGACAACCGCTGGATCATCACCTATCACGAGCCCGAGCGTCACCTGCTCATCGATCTCAAGGGCAAGGGGAGCCCAACGGTGCTGGTGGATGTTGACGCCTCCGAGGAGACCATTGAGGTGGGCGCCGCCCTCTGTGCGGGGTATGCCAAAGTGCCCCCCGGCGAGGTGGTGGAAGCGGTGGTGAAGTCAGCGGACGGCCGTCGCGTGATCTCTGTGGCTTCGGTGGATCCTGCCGATTTCCGGGACAGCATCATCTGACACCTTAAGCGGTTCAGTTCAGATTTGAAAAACAGACAGCCCGATGGGGGACGGATCCCCATCGGGCTGTCTGTTTTTCAGGGGCCTTCGCCTTTGGCGCAAGGCCGCTGAAAGCGATTGGGGCCGTCCTGGTTTCAGGCCTCCGGCGTCTTTTTGAGCTGGTTGGCCCTCAGCTGCCCGCAGGCCGCTGAGATGTCCCGCCCCTTGCTCTGGCGCACGATGGCGGTGTAGCCCGCGTCGTGGAGCAGCTGGAGAAAGTGATCCACGGTGGCGTCGTCGGGGCGCTTGAGGTCGCTGGCCTCGTGCTCGTTGAAGGGCAGGAGGTTGATCTTCACCGACAGGGGGCGGAGCATGCGGATGAGCCGGGCTGCATCGGCGTCGCTGTCGTTGATCCCTTTCATGAGGATGTACTCGATGGTGATCTTCTCCCGCTGGCGCAGGGGGTATTTTGCCAGGGCCGCCAGGAGCGTTTCGATGGGGTAGGTGTCGTTTACCGGCATCAGGGCGCTGCGGGTGGCGTTATCCGAGGCGTTGAGGGAGACGGCAAGGTTCACCGGGCTGTTGGCTCCCAGCTCTGGAAGCCGTCCCACCAGACCGCAGGTGGAGACCGTGATCCGTCGGGAGGAGAAGCGCAGGCCGTAGTCGCTGTCCGTGAGAACGGACAGGGCGGTAAGGACCCGGGGCAGGTTGGCCAGGGGCTCGCCCATGCCCATGAAGACGATGTTTTGAAAGGGCTTTTCAGTTTCGGCCGCATCCTCGTCCATGGGCAGGTCGGACAAGACGTCCCTCACCTGGCCGATGATCTCCCCTGCGGTGAGGTTTCGCTTGAATCCCCCCTGGGCGGTGAGGCAGAATTTACACCCCTGGGCGCACCCCACCTGGCTGGAAATGCACAGGGTTTTTCTGTCCTTTCCGGGGATGAGGACCGACTCGGTGTATTCCCCGTCGGCAAGGCGGAACAGGTATTTCCGTGTTCCGTCAGAGGAAATTTCTACGTTTGCTTTTTCGAGACGGGGTATGGTATAGTTTTCGTCAAGCAATGCCCTTAATTCTTTGCCAAGATCCGTCATCTCCTCAAAGGAGTCGGCCTGACGGATGTAAATCCATTTGAAAATCTGTCCAGCTCTATATGGAGCGATGTTGCGCTCTTTGAGCCAGGCTTCAAGCTCGGGCCGGGAAAAATCTTTAATATCTCTTTTTTTCATATATTTTCCATGGGAATCGTGTATAATAAGGAGTTTCGTTTTCTTGGTATACCCTTATCCGGTAAAAATTTCAATGACTTTCATGCGCCCTTGACGCCTCTGATAATGATTTAAGGTTGTATGTTCGATAATTTAACCGAAAAGCTGACGTCGGTCCTTAAAGACCTGAGGGGCCATGGAAAACTCACGGAGAAGAACATCGACGGCGCCCTCAAAGAGGTGCGCATGGCGCTCCTTGAGGCGGATGTCCATTATAAGGTAGCCAAGACCTTTGTGGGTGAGGTCAAGGAACGTGCCCTCGGTCACGAGGTCATGGAGAGTCTCACCCCCGGCCAGCAGGTGGTCAAGATTGTCAATGATTCCCTGGCCGACCTCATGGGGTCGAGCCATGAGGATCTGGTCCTTGCCGGAGAGAAACCGGTCTCTGTGATGTTGACAGGGCTCCAGGGTTCCGGTAAGACAACCACGGCCGGTAAGCTGGCGCTTTATCTCCGCAAAAAGGGCAGAAAACCCTTCCTGGTGCCTGCGGACGTGTATCGCCCCGCGGCCATCGATCAATTGAAAAAACTGGCGTCTCAGCTGGATGTGCCCGTCTTTGATTCCGAAGTGGGTATGGATCCGGTTGATATCTGTCGGTCGGCACGGGCCGCGGCCCAGCAGAACGGGTGTGACACCCTGATCCTGGATACGGCGGGTCGGCTCCACGTGGACGAGGAGCTTATGGCCGAGCTGGTCCGGATCAAGTCCGAGGTAACCCCTTCGGACATTCTTCTGGTGGCCGATGCCATGACCGGTCAGGACGCCGTGAACATTGCCAAGTCCTTTGACGGTGCCTTGGACCTCGGCGGTGTGGTCCTCACCAAGATGGACGGCGATGCGCGGGGAGGGGCGGCCCTCTCCATCAAAGCCGTTACCGGCAAGCCGATCAAGTTCATCGGTACCGGTGAAAAATCAAGTGCTCTGGAACCGTTTCATCCCGATCGGATGGCGTCTCGTATTCTGGGGATGGGGGACACCCTCACTCTCATCGAGAAGGCCGCCGAGATGGTGGATGAGAAGAAGGCCCAGGACCTTGAGAAAAAGTTGCGTAAGAATCAATTCACTCTGGAGGATTTCAGGGATCAGCTGGTTTCCATCCGCAAGATGGGGTCGCTGGGTGATATGCTGAAGATGCTTCCCGGGGTGTCGGGAAATAAACAGCTGAAGAACCTGGAGGTGGATGATCGGGAGATTGTCCGCATTGAGGCCATCATCAATTCCATGACGGCGGAAGAGCGGCGCAAACATGCCATTGTCAATGGCAGCCGCCGGAAGCGTATCGCCATGGGCAGCGGGACGTCGGTACAGGATGTCAACAAGCTCCTGAAGAACTACACCCAGATGATGAAAATGATGAAAAAGTTCAATAAAGGCGGCATGCGATCCTTACGGGGCATGCTTCCATTTTAGATGAGGAGAAAGAAAAAGCAATGGCAGTAAAGATCCGATTAGCAAGGGGTGGGGCCAAGAAGAAGCCTTTTTACCGTATTGTTGTGGCCGATTCAGAAGCACGGCGAGACGGCCGGTTTCTTGAGATCGTCGGGACCTACGATCCGCTCAAGGACCCTGCAAAAGTGACTGTTAAACATGACCGCGTGGGCTACTGGCTTGGCGAAGGTGCCATTCCGACCGATACGGTTCGCGACATCCTGAAAAAGGAAGGCGAGCCGGCTTCCGCCAGCTAATCTACGCACCAACCCAATTCTCATATGCCCGAAAGGAGATGCGAGATGAAAGAGCTGATCAACTATATTGCCCAGGCCCTTGTGGACAACCCGGATGAAGTTGTGGTTTCTGAAGTGGAAGGCAATCAGACGTCTGTTCTCGAGTTGAAGGTGGCGAAAGAGGATTTGGGAAAAGTGATAGGTAAACAGGGACGTACTGCACGCGCTATGAGGACAATTCTCAGTGCAGCATCTGCTAAGGTGAAGAAGAGGACTGTTCTGGAAATTGTCGAGTAAGAGCGATTCGGGAAACAGGCGTATAGCCATCGGCAAGATCATCGGCACCCACGGGCTGAAAGGCGGCGCGCGTGTCTACTCCTGGGCGGAGTCCACGGACTCCTACGCCAAGGGTATGCAGCTGACCGTTGCGGCTCCGTCCGGTGATGTCGAACTGACCGTGCAGAGTGCAGCTCCCCATAAAAAGGGGCTGCTCCTCACCTTTAAAGAGGTGGGGCACATCAATGACCTGGAACCGTTGGTCGGTAGCGAGCTCTTTGTGGATCGAGCCGACCTCCCGGAACCTGAGGATGGATCCTATTACTGGGTGGATATCATCGGGCTTCGGGTGGAGACGGAAGACGGGGAGTTCCTCGGAAAGGTGGCTTCCATTTTTCCCACGGGGAGCAATGATGTGTATGTGGTCAAGGATGGAAAAAAAGAGATCCTTGTGCCGGCCCTTGCGTCGGTATTGAAGGAGATCGATCTGGATCAGGGGATCATGGTGGTGGATCTTCCGGAGGGGTTGTTGTGAAGTTTGTAGTTCTGACGATCTTTCCCGAGATGATCAACCCGTTTCTGGAAAACGGCATGCTTCGGCTGGCCGTGGAACGTGGAATTATTGATGCCCGGGCGTTGAACATCCGTGACTATGCCGAAGGAAAGCACAGGGTAACCGACGACAAGCCCTATGGCGGCGGATGCGGAATGGTTATGAAACCGGAACCGCTTTCCCGGGCCATTGGGGCGGCCTCTGAGATAGCTCCCACTGCAAGACGGATTCTCCTGACTCCCCAGGGACGGCCCTTTGATCAGGCCATGGCGCATGACTTTGCTGCGTCTGATGGTCTGATTTTTATTTGTGGCCGTTACGAAGGGGTGGATGAGAGGATCTGCCAGGGCATGGTGGACGAAGAGGTGTCCATCGGTGATTACGTGATGACCGGCGGGGAACTCGCTGCCATGGTGATCGTTGATGCGGTGACACGCCTTTTACCCGGAGTGCTGGGGGGAGACGAGTCGGCCGAAAAGGATTCCTTTTCCGGCGGGCTTCTGGAACACGCGCACTACACCAGGCCATCTGTCTTTGGCGGCGAGGGGGTGCCGGATGTTCTCATGTCCGGAAACCACGCCGAGATTGAGAAGTGGCGCAGGGAAACTTCCCTCATCCGTACTTTTCTCAAAAGGCCGGACCTGCTTGAACAGCGGGAATTCAGCCGCGAGGAAAAACACGTGTTAACCGAATGGTGCAGAAGGATTGAAGATCTTGTCGGGTGACGGTGACGTAACACAGGCGGACCTTCATGTGGTTCTGGTTCATCATCCGGTGCGTAACAAAACCGGTGAGACCATCTGTTCGGCGGTGACGAACCTGGATATCCACGACATTGCGAGGACCTCACGGACCTTCGGTGTCAAGGGATACTATATCGTGACCACCCTGGAAGATCAGAAGGTGCTGACGGAAAAGATCGTCGCCCACTGGACCACCGGTCGGGGTGGCGAACTCAACCCCGCTCGGAAAGAGGCCCTTGAGCTTGTCAAGATTCGTGGGTCCCTTGACGAGGTGGTGGCGGAGATTCGTAACGACTCGGGGCTGGCGCCCCGTGTGGTGGCCACGTCGGCACGGCAATACGCCGATGCCCTGTCGTGGCAGGCGGGTCGAGCGTGCCTGAGCGAAGGCGGCAGGCCCATGGTGCTGATCTTCGGAACAGCCTGGGGCGTCACCGATGAGGTGATTGCTTCAGCGGATCATGTGCTGGAACCCGTTGACGGGGGCACGCATTACAATCATCTTCCGGTGCGGGCCGCAGTGGCGATTATTCTGGATCGCCTCCTCGGTCGGCGATAGCGGAAATGGATGCGTCGGTGTTTTTCTTGTTGATCGATATTGACGCCCTGTGGGATGTCTGATATTGATTACCGGATTTGTTAGACTATACGGTGACCAATTTTACGTTTGGGAGTAAATAATGGATATAATTACTAAAATCGAAAAAGAGCAGATGCGTCTCGACGTACCTCACTTTGTGGCCGGCGATACGATTCGGGTTCATGTGAAAATTGTCGAGGGTGAAAAAACCCGTATTCAGGTATTTGAAGGGGTTGTAATCAGCAAGAGCAAGGGCGGGGTCAATGCACGTTTCACCGTGCGCAAGATCTCCAACGGCATCGGTGTGGAGAGGGTTTTTCCCCTGCACTCCCCGAGCGTCGACCACATTGAAGTGGTGACTCGCGGCCGTGTTCGTCGTGCCCGTATCTACTACCTCCGCAACCTGCGAGGCAAGGCAGCGCGTATCAAAGAGCGTCGCCTTCACTAATTCCGATCCGTGGCTGGTCCGGATTGATTCAATCCGGGCCGCGTGCCATGGATATCAGTATTGCGATAAAGGGTTGCTATGTGGACCTATGAGAAAAAAGCCGTTTCAAACGGCTTTTTGCGTGTTGCGGGAGTGGACGAGGCCGGAGTAACTGGCAGGGCGGTGGTGGCCGCGGCGGTGGTTTTGCCCACAGGCTTTGAGGTCGGAGAGATCACCGACTCCAAAAAGCTCACCCCCAAAAAACGGGATCGCCTCTACGACTATATCCGCTCGGAAGCAACGGCCGTGGGTGTCGGGATTGTGGACGCCGAAACCATCGATAGCGTCAACATTCTCCAGGCAAGCCTCGCTGCCATGCGGGAAGCGGTCATGGACCTTGGCGATGCTCCGGATTTCCTCCTTGTGGACGGAAAGTTCGAGGTGCCCATGTCCCTTGCACAGGAAGCTCTGGTGAAGGGCGACTCCCGGTCGGCCTCCATTGCCTCGGCCTCCATTGTGGCCAAGGTGGTCCGGGACCGAATGATGGCGGAGTACGCCGAAACCTATCCCGAGTACGGATTCGCCGGGCACAAGGGCTATCCCACCAAGGCCCATAAAGAGGCCATTGCGACCTTCGGGCCCACCCCCATCCACCGCAAGACCTTCAGGGGCGTTGCTGAACACGTCGCCTGACAAACCTGTTCCCAGTCGACCTCTTTCGAGGGACCATGTCCTTTTCCCGCATGCGGTTCGGCCGACGCAGTGAAAAGCGGGCGGCCCGCCACCTGAAACGTCGTGGGTATCGAATCCTGGCCATGAATGCCGTGACCCCCGTGGGGGAGATCGATATTGTGGCCGAGGACGGAGAGACCCTTGTCTTTGTGGAGGTCAAGGCGCGAACCACTCTCTTGTTCGGACACCCCGAAGAGGCTGTCACCCGGGCCAAGCAGGCTACCCTGGGCCGCGCCGCCCTTTACTGGCTGAAAAGCCGCGATGCCCTTTCGAGACCGGCACGGTTTGATGTGGTGGCCATCATGGCCGGCGGCGCCTCGGAGGTTCAGGTGATTGAAAATGCCTTTCCCATCCCCATCCGATAAGCAGGACGACGGTCCTGCCCTCTATATTGTTTCAACCCCCATCGGCAACCTGGAGGATATCACCCTCCGGGCACTTCGCATCCTCAAAGAGGTTTCCCTTATTGCCGCCGAAGACACGCGGCATACACGAAAGCTCCTCTCTGCCTACGATATCACCACGCGCATGACGGCCCTCCACGAGCACAACGAGGAAGAGCGTGCCGCCAAAGTCATTGAGAAGGTCCTGGCCGGTGAGAGCGTGGCCCTGGTCACCGATGCGGGCACTCCGTGTATTTCAGATCCCGGTTATCGCCTGGTGTCTGCTGCGGCCCGCGCCGGGGTGCGGGTGGTTCCGGTGCCCGGGGCGTCAGCCCTTCTAGCGGGTCTGGCTGCAGCGGGCCTCCCTACCGATGCCTTTCATTACCAGGGGTTCCTTCCCAAAAAGCAGGGCAAACGTCGTGAGATTCTTTCGGCCCTGGCTTCCCTTACCCATACCTTCGTTCTGTATGAATCCCCGGCCCGCATTGAGCGGCTCCTGGGGGAGCTGACGGATCTCCTTGGAGATCGACCGGCGGTGCTGGCCCGTGAGCTGACCAAACGCCATGAGGAGTTCTTGAGGGGGACGCTCTCGTCCATTGCCCGTGAACTGGCCTCGCGCCCCTCTGTGAAGGGGGAGTGCACCTTGATGGTGGGGGGCGCCACGGAGAGTGTCGCTCCCGCTGTGGTGGATCTTGATGAAGAGATCCGCCGGGCCCTGGCCGACTCCGATGACTCGCCGTCCCGTCTTGCCAAGTCCCTTGCCAAGCGCCTGGGGCTCCCGAAAGGGGAGGTGTATGACGCCGTGGTCAGGCTCTCCGGCGACAGGTGATCGGCAGGTTCCGGGTTTCTCATCGCTGCCGGCTCCAGGTATTTTCCTGTCTTTCGTCCTTGCCATGGCAATGGATCGTTGCCCTGTTCACAGGGCCAGCGCATTAAACAATTCCGTTGCCTCCGGCGGGTCGCTTTTTGAAAAAGCTCCGCAAAAACGTTCCGGTAATCAAGACAGGTCTCTTCAGTCTCTGCGGGACTGAAGAGACCTGTCTTGATAAGCGAAGAAATGAGAGGGGCTATGGCCGGTTGCGACGCGCCCAAAAAAAAAAATGAAACCTGTTTGTCAAACTTTTCAAACGTTTGGCCCCCGGCAGGGCCGCCGGAGGCCAGAGCTAAATGCGTTTGCTTTGGCCCTGTTCAGGCTTCTGGTTGTGCCTTGTTGTTACTGCTGTCGGGATGACTTGCTTGACTGTTCCGCTGTGGGTAACCATTGAGTGATGTTAGTAATAATTCTTATTAAGTTAATCAATTAAAAAACTTAAAGATCTCCCTGGGATAAATTTACCGGGTGGTAAACAGCGCTGCGGGACTGTGTTGACATTTTTTTGCCTGCTAGGTATAAACGCGGACCCTGTTGTGTGTGTTACTTATTGCCTTTGTTGGGGATTTTTTGTGGGTCCGCAAGCTGCGGGATTGCCTTCGTGTTCCCGGCAGGGGACAATGGCTTGACAGGATAGGTGAACAATTAGAAAATGACATACCCCCTTACCATTTCCCATGGGGCGGGCTTTGCTCCGGGAAGCGGCAGGTGTCGGTGCTTTGCAGGCAGAGATCGAGTGCGCCTTTTTTGGGTTCGTTTCGGTCGGGCGACGCTGTTTTGAGGGGGAAGCCGGGTGCCAGTTTTTTGCAACCTCACCGATGATGCCGCTGCTCCGGCGGGCGTGCTGTCGCGGTGACCGATCCGGGTGGGCTGATATGAAGGTTGATCATTCTTTTTTCGAGGAGGTTTCGGCCAAAAGCGGCCAGGACCTCTCCAGGTGCTTTCACTGCATGTGCTGCTCGGGCGGTTGCCCGGTGGCCCACGGCATGGACTATCTGCCCAACCAGATCCTGCGCATGATCCAGCTGGGCATGAAACAGGAGGTTCTGGAGAGCCGTGCCATCTGGATCTGCGTCGGGTGTTACGCCTGGGCGTTGCCCGACCGAGTGCCCAAACCGGGTACATATCCCCTACATGATGGACGCCCTGCGTGAGATCGCCCTGACCGAGAAGGTCAATGTCGGTGAAAAAGACATCTGGGCCTTCCACCGGGAGTTTTTGAAGCAGGTTCACAAGCGGGGCCGCATCTACGAACTCGAATTCATGGCGCGCTACAAGCTGGCCACCGGCAACCTGTTTCAGGATGTGGCCATGGGGATGAAGATGTTCCGCCTCGGGCGGCTGGAGATGCTGCCCAGCAGTGTGAAGCACAAAGAGATCATGAAAAAAATCAGGGAGGCCTGCGATGAGTAACACAAAAAGCACCGGAGAAAAAAGGCTGCGTCGTGTGCACTACTACCCCGGATGCTCCCTGATGTCGTCGGCCAGGGATTTCGGCACCTCCCTGTTTCAGATGTTCCGTCTCATGGGCACCTGGGTGGAGCCCCTGGCAGACTGGAACTGCTGCGGAGCCTCGCCGGCCCACAGCGTCAACCCCGATTATGCCACCCTCCTTGCAGGACGGAATATTCTCCTTGCCGAACGCCAGGGCATCGACGACCTCTATGTGGTCTGCCCCAGCTGTTTCGTTCGCCTTCGTACGGCGGAAAAGATCCTGGCCACCGATGCCTCCATGAACGCCAAGCTCGCCAAGGCCTGTGGCCGGGAGTATGAGGGCGGCGTGCGCCTGAAGTTTACCCCGGAGATCCTTTCCGATGCCCCCATCGTGTTTGAAAAGGCGGTGGTCAATCCCCTGGAGGGGCTTCGCGGCGTGCTCTATTTCGGGTGCCTTCTGACGCGTCCCGAATGGATCACCGGCTTTGATATCCGCCCCTACGAAAAAAAGCTCAAGCGTCTTGTGAACGTGCTGGACGTGGAGACTCCGGACTGGAGTTACAGCAAACAGTGCTGCGGATCCCACCTGGCCGTGACAAAGCCTGATATGGTGGACGGCATGGTGGACCGGATCCGTGATCACGCCCGGCGGGCCGGTGCCAACTGCATCATCGCCTTTTGCCCCTTGTGCCAGGTGAACCTGGAGCTTCGGGGCAAGGAGGTGGAGCCCCTGCCGGTTTTCTATATTTCCGAACTCATCGGCATGGCTGCCCGGCTGCCCGGTTACCAGAACTGGGTCAAAAAGCACCTGGTGGACCCGCGCCCGCTCTTGAACCAGTTGGGGCTTCTGTAGCGGGGGAGGAACTCATCCTTGATGTCGGTGAACGGTTTTTTTATAGTGGGGCAATCGCCGCGTGCCTGGTCCGGCCGGGTATCCGGCGGACGGCACGGGCGGCAGGCGTATTTAAACCAATCGTCAAGGACAAGGCACCATGGAAAAACAGGATAACACCGGCACCGAGGCGTCCGGATCCAAGGGCGGGCAGGAAGCCCCTCCCTTGCCCGGCATCAACTTCTCCACGTTTATTTTTTCCCTGAACTCTTCGGCATTGGTGCATCTGGGCATGATTACCGCACCCGGTGGCGGGGCCAAGGCCATCAACCTGCCCCTGGCCAAGCAGACCATCGATATCCTGGGGATGCTTGAGGAGAAGACCTCCGGCAACCTCACCGATGAGGAGATCAACCTGCTGACCAACATGCTCCATGATCTGCGGATGATGTATGTCAAGCTCAAGGAGCAGGGGGCGTAGGTGGAATTCAAGAGTCCTGCCAAGGTAAATCTTTTCCTGCACGTGACGGGCAGGCGGGAAAACGGGTACCACGACCTCTGCTCGCTGATGTGTGGTGTCGGTCTGTACGACCGGGTGGTCATCGAGCCGTCGGATGCGGGTATTTCC
Source organism: Desulfoluna sp. CYM3A (assembly GCF_056829965.1). Taxonomy (NCBI): domain Bacteria; kingdom Pseudomonadati; phylum Thermodesulfobacteriota; class Desulfobacteria; order Desulfobacterales; family Desulfolunaceae; genus Desulfoluna; species Desulfoluna sp. CYM3A. Next base: position 4,697,823 of record NZ_CP186556.1, on the reverse strand, counting down.
CTGTCCTGTGTGTACCCCGGGGTTCCCGAGGACGAAAGCAATCTGGCCTGGCGTGCCGCCTCTCTCTTTTTCGACGCCGCGGGCATTGACGGTGGCTGCCGCATCGCCATCGACAAGCGCATCCCGCCCGGGGCGGGCCTTGGGGGGGGCAGTGGGAACGCGGCAACGGTTCTTAAGGGACTCAACACCCTGTACGGGGGTCCCTTTGATGAGACGGCCCTGGAGGCCCTGGCCCTTCAGCTTGGAGCCGATGTCCCTTTTTTTATCCGATGTGCCCCGGTTTTGGCCACGGGGGTGGGGGAATGTTTTGAGTCCCTGCCGCCCATCAAGCCGTATCACCTGCTTATTATCTATCCGGGCACGGGGTTATCCACGGAAGAAGTGTATAAAAATCTCAAATTGGGATTGACAAAAAGTGAAAAAAAAATTAAAAGTCGTCTGTTGAATGAAGGGGTGATCGATCCTCTCCACCATCTTCATAACGACTTGGAACCCCCTGCGCAGAAGCTGTCACCGGCTGTCGGGGACGCCAAAGCGGCCTTGGAAAAGGCCGGAGCGGAAGGCGTGCTGATGTCCGGGAGCGGTTCGTCAGTTTTCGGCCTTTTCCGTGAGCCACAAGAGGCGCAGGCGGGGGAAACGCTGCTGATGTGCCTGAGGGGGGATAAGCCGAAAGAGTATGCCGGATGGCAGGTTTTTTTGGCTGAATTGTTGTTGACATTTTGAATATACATTGCAGGGGCGTCGTCAAGTGGTAAGACACTGGATTTTGATTCCAGCATTCGCAGGTTCGAATCCTGCCGCCCCTGCCAAATTTATTTATACCGGCAGTGTTTCCGGGAAAACGGGAATGGAATGAACGATCTTTCCATATTTACGGGGAACTCCAACAAAGAGCTTGCCCAGAAGGTGTCCAAGTATCTTTTTAAAGATCTTGGAAGCGCAAAGGTGAATCGCTTCAGCGACGGCGAGATCCAGATTGAAATTGAGGAGAATGTACGGAAAAAGGATGTGTACATCATCCAGTCCACATGCTCTCCCGTGAACGACAACCTTATGGAACTGCTTCTGATGATCGACGCCATGCGCCGATCGTCTGCGTCTCGTATCACGGCTGTCATTCCCTACTTCGGTTATGCGCGTCAGGATAAGAAGGTGGCACCGCGGGTTCCCATCTCGGCCAAGCTGATTGCCGATCTTCTTACCCACTCCGGTTCATGCCGTATCATCACCATGGACCTCCATGCAGGCCAGATCCAGGGTTTTTTCAACATTCCCGTGGACAACCTCTACGCCGCTCCCATCATCATTGAACGCATTCGAGAAGATTTTGCCGGGGAAGACCTGGTGATCGTGTCTCCCGATGCCGGTGGTGTGGAACGAGCCCGGGCCTTTGCCAAGCGCCTGGGATGCGGGCTGGCCATTGTGGACAAGCGTCGCGACCGTCCCAACGAAGCCAAGGCCATGGCGGTTATCGGTGATGTGGAAGGTAAGACGGCTATCATCCTTGATGATATGGTTGATACGGCCGGCACACTGACTGAAGCGTCCAACGCCATCAGCGAAATGGGTGCCAAGGAAGTCCACGCATGCTGCACGCATCCGGTTCTCTCCGGACCTGCCGTGGAACGTATTGAGAAATCAGCGTTGAAGAGTCTTGTTGCAACGGACACCATCCCCTTAAGCGAAGAGGCGAAGGCATGTGACAAGATCAAGGTCCTCTCCGTCGCCCCGCTGGTGGGTGAGGCCATCATTCGAAGCCATCGGGGTGACTCGGTTACGACGCTGTTTGTGTAATGACACCATTTTGAAAAATTAAGCAGGTTCTTCAGGAGGATCGATTTGGAACTTTTCGAACTTAAGACAAATATAAGGGAAACCAGAGGCAAGAACGCCGCGCGCGTTATCCGCAATGAGGGCCGGGTCCCTGCCGTTGTATACGGTGACAACATGGACGCCGTTGCTGTGGACGTACTCGTTGCCGACGTGGAAGAGGCTTTCAAGCAGAGCGAGACCATTCAGGTTGTTGTGAACCTGAAGGTTGGCGATGCCGAGCCCAAGGTCGCCATCATCAAGGATGTGCAGACCGACCCCACCCGCGGTGAATTCCGTCACGTGGATTTCCAGGTGGTGGCCCTTGACAAGAAGATCAAGGCCGTTGCTCCCGTTGAGACCGTCGGTAAAGCCGCAGGTCTTGAAATGGGCGGCATCCTCCAGGTCATCCGTCGTCAGCTCGACGTACTCTGTCTGCCCCTTGCCATCCCCACCTCCATCAAGGTGGATGTTACCGACCTCAAGATCGGCAAGTCCATCCACGTGGATGAGATCAAGATCGACGGCGTCGAGATTCCCCACAACGTCAACTTCACCGTTGTGACCGTTGTTCCTCCCAAAGGCATGAGCCTTACCGAAGAAGAGGAAGGGGAAGAAGGGGAAGAAGAGGCTTAGGCCTTTTTCCCAGCCCATGGCGACTACGGTCGCCATGGCTGAACCCAATGCCTGGTACAAGGGGGCCTTGCGCCCTCGAACTGAAGGTTCCTTCATTCCGCCGCACAGAAGATATTCTTCCTGCGGCGTTGATGGAAAAGAGTTTCTGTCTGTAACTGGTTATCATTATGAATGAATCTTCGGTCAGGCTGGTGGTGGGGCTCGGAAATCCGGGTGCCCGCTACGAGAACACACGACATAATATCGGATTTCGGGTTATTGATCGCCTGGCAGAGCGTCTCGGCATGTCGGTAACCCGATCTCGTTTTGACGCCCTCTACGCCAAGGGGCGCCATGAAGGCCGGGAGGTGATACTTGCCAAGCCCCAGTCCTTCATGAATTTGAGCGGTGGCCCAGTTCGGGCCCTGGCCGACTATTTTGATATTGCCCCCGGGGAGATCCTCGTTGTGTACGACGAAATCGATCTGCCCTACGGCCGCATGAAAATTGTTGCCAAGGGGGGGCACGGCGGCCACAACGGTGTCCGATCCCTGATCGATACCCTCAAGGACAGGGCCTTTGCCCGGATCCGCATGGGGGTCGGCAGGCCGGATCCCAGGATCGAGGTGAGCGACTGGGTTCTCGGCAGGTTTTCCGCCGATGAAGCAGCGTCCCTGGATCCTTTCATCGACCGTTCCGCCGATGCAGTGGAGGCCATTTTGACCCAAGGGTTGATCAAGGGGATGAACGCCTTTAACTGCATCAAGTAGGGTGTGTTTCGATTTTTCCACAACATGATGGAGGGGCGAATGGAAAATCTACCGACGGTGGGTATTTACGCGGGCCTCGCGGGTCTGGTCCTCCTCATGCTTCTTGCCTCCTTCGGTGGGCGCACCCTCTTCTCCGGGTCACTCCCCGGCTTCCGACGCACCACCGGTTCTGTTTTGTTCCGTGATGGTGGGTTTCTTTGCTTTATTTCCGCTTCGGCGGGCCGACCGGCCCCTAACTCTGTTTGCTTCTACTTCCGATGTTTACAATCTGTTTTTGAGGCCGCTGCCCACGTCAGTCGATTTGTGGCCCGGTTTCTGGTATGCTGCTTTTTTTGTGTGATGGGTGTGGCCCGCGGCGTATCGGGGGTATCTGTATGTGATTTTACAACCTTGTGTACCCAAGGTTAGACTATATAACTATATAAGATACACGTTTAACAAGAGAAAGGACAAAATCATGAGTATTTATGTAATTGGACACAAGATTCCTGATTCAGATTCCGTTTGTTCCCCCATCGCCCTGGCTTACCTGAAGAGCAAGCTCGGTGAAGACACCGTGGCAGCTGTACAGGGTGACCTCAACCCCGAGACCACCTTTATCCTCGAAAAATTCGGCGTGGCCGCTCCCGAGATGAAGACCTCCTTTGCCGGTGAGTCTGTTTACCTCGTGGACCACTCCGACCTGGCTCAGAGCCCCGATGACCTGGGCGACGCCAAAGTTCTGGGGATCGTGGATCACCACAAACTCGGCGACGTCACCACCAGCGAGCCCCTCGAGTGCTGGATCCGTCCCGTAGGCTGTACCGGTACCATCGTCAAGGAGATGTTCGACGCAAGCGGCGTTGAGATTCCCAAGGACATCGCCGGCCTCATGCTGTGTGCCATTCTGAGCGACACCGTCATCTTCAAGTCCCCCACCTGCACCCCCGCCGACAAGAAAGCCGTTGAAGAGCTTGCGGCCATCGCCGGCGTTGACGACGTGGTTGCCCTGGGTGTTGAGATGTTCAACGTGAAGTCTGCCGTTGCCGGTACCCCCATCCGTGACCTGGTCAAGCGCGACTACAAGGATTTCAACATGGGCGGCAAGAAAGTGGGCGTTGGCCAGCTTGAGGTTGTTGACCTGGCTATCTTCGATGACATCAAGGCTGACCTGCTCAAGGACATCAACGAGCTCAAGGCCGAAGGCGAGCGCCACAGCGTGTTGCTTCTCCTCACCGACATCATGAAGGAAGGCTCCGAGCTCCTCATCGCTTCCGACGACACCGCCATCATCGAAAAGGCCTTCAACGGCCAGTCTGCGGATTCCAAGATGTGGCTCGACGGCGTTCTGAGCCGTAAGAAGCAGGTTGTGCCCAACCTGGAAAAAGTGTTTGCCTAAGACGAGGCAACTGACCTTTCCAAGAAAGGGGCCTGCCGCTCAGGTGAGGCCGGGCCCTTTGGTGCGGATTAAGAGTCATCACTGGCTGCCTCCTCGAAGGAGGCAGCCATTTTTTATGGCGGTCTTAGCCTTCGGGTGCTTGATAAAGAGCCTGTACCCATGCGCAAAAACGCATTTGGGGCGGGGTGCGCGGCCAGGATATGGAGCCTTTCTGCGGTGGCCGCAGTTTTCTCCCGTGGGATTTTGTGATTTTTCGATGGGATTTTGGTGTGAACCCATGGCTCAGGAGCCGGGCTCCGATGAAGGCTTTTCCGGGGTTCGGCCGCCTAAGGGAAGAGGCCTTCAGGGTGTGTGGTGAAGAAAAAACATCTTCATTTTAGTGGGTTGCTGAGGGGCGATGATCATCTTTGCCATTGATAATGGCACAGGGGTGTGATATATTTCTTGAGATGACGATTTACCAGTTACATTTATCCTAATTTACTATTTGACTCGACGATTGCATACGACGATTCGAATCTTCTGTCAACAGCTTTTCTGTAAATTCATCGAATGAAGCTTTTGATGCCGTCGTTTGAGTAGCAACAGGTGAGGACATGGGACATACAGATAATCTGGAGTTTCAGGTAGGTGACCTCGCGGTATATCCGGCACACGGTGTGGGACGTATCGAATCCATCGAAATCAAAGAGATCGGTGGAGAGGATATGACCTTTTACATTATGAAAGTTCTTGAAAACGGCATGGTGATCATGATCCCCACCGCCAATGTGGAGTCTGTGGGGCTCCGGCGGGTAATCAAGGAACATGAGATCCCCAAGGTCTATGAAGTGATGACCCAGAAGCGCGAGTGCGCCTTCGACAACCAGACCTGGAACCGTCGTTACCGCGAATACATGGAAAAAATCAAAACAGGCTCCCTTTTCGACGTGGCTGAGGTGTTTCGGGACCTGTTCCTCTTGAGGCTGACCAAGGATCTCTCCTTTGGGGAGCGCAAACTGCTGGATACCGCCCAGAGCCTTCTTCTCAAGGAGCTGTGCATGGCCAAGCAGACGGACGAGAAGTCCATGATGAAGGAGATCGAATCCCTCTTCAGCGATGAGGGTCTGGCCGGAACGCAACCTGAGTTGACGTAAAATCCATTGACGACCCATATCGAAAGTTTGGATCAGCAAGGCGCCTGTTCCGTGACGGTATCCACCGAAGATCACGGACGGCGCCTTGATCTGTTTGTGGCGGAGAAAGGACTGGTGCTTTCACGCAGCCAGTCCGCCCACTTCATCAAAAACGGCTTTGTCACCGTGGACGGTGACGTGCGCAAGCCCAAACACAAGGTGCGCTGCGGTGAGTGCGTGCGGGTGGTGGTACCCGAAACCAAGCCCCTCACCGTGGAACCCGAAGCCATCGACCTGGACATCGTCCATGCCGACGAAGACCTGGTGGTGGTCAACAAGCCCCGGGGGCTGGTGGTGCATCCGGCTGCCGGGCATGAGTCGGGCACCCTGGTCAACGCCCTGCTGTATCATTTTCCCGACATGGAAGGGATCGGCGGGGAGCTGCGTCCCGGGATCGTTCACCGCCTGGATAAGGACACCACGGGTCTGCTGGTGGTGGCCCTGAACCAGAAAACCCACCTGGAACTCACGCGGCAGTTTAAAGAGCGGGAGGTGAGCAAGCGGTACCGCGCCCTGGTGTACGGTGACGTGTCCGAGGACCGGGGCATCATCGACCAGCCCATCGGCAGGGACCCCAGGGATCGCAAGCGCATGGGGGTGAACAGCCCGGTGGGCAGGCCCTCGGAAACCCATTATACCGTTTTGGACCGTTTCCCGGGTGCCACCCTGTTGGATGTGGACTTGAAAACGGGCCGGACCCACCAGATTCGCGTCCACACCCACTGGCTCGGTCATCCCGTGGTGGGGGACCCTGTCTACACGCGGCGTAAAGCAGATCGCGGGCTGCCCCAGACAGCTCCCTTGCGGTCAGCCATTCGAGGGCTTTCCGGGCAACTGCTCCACGCCCATACCCTCTCGCTTACCCACCCCGCAACAGGGCAGAGGATGACCTGGCAGGCACCGCTGCCCGAGGATTTTTCCGCCGTTGTCTCCTTGTTGTCCCCTTGAGGCCCGAAGTGCCTCTCCCTTAAGCATGCGTAGCCTTCAAGGGGGCCCACCCCTGTTGTTTTCCTCATGACACCCGTCATGTTCCCTCCTGGTTATTTCTATGTTGTTCCTCGCAAAATGCCTTGACATCTTCCCTGTTGTGGGACTAAGCATGAATGAGATTTATCCGAAATGCCTAGTCCCTCCGCTGAGAGGGCCCTTCGATTTTTGCAGAACGCTTCACCCCCGCAAGTTGACGACCACCGGCAGTACCTGACCCTTTGGCCTGGCCTTTTTTTTGAGTCGGTATGTAACGATGTTCGCGAGACGGTATGGAGAATCTCTTATGGAATCGACATTGGCTCTGGATTACATCTATGTCATGTTTTTTATCCTGGGCGGGTTTATCGCCGCCTTCCTTCCTTTTGTCATCGCCTGGATGCTCCGCCCCGCAACTGTCGTCACCCCCCGCACCCACCAGACCTACGAGTGCGGTATCGAGCCCTTCAACCAGATGTGGGACTACCGCTTCGGAATTTCCTATTACCTCTATGCCCTGATCTTTTTGGCCTTTGACGTGGACGTCCTCTACCTCTTTCCCGTGGCCACGGTGTTCAACGCCGTCCCGGGCATGCGCGGGGCCGTGGAATTTTCCATTTTCATCGGCATTCTCAGCCTGGCTGTGGTCTACGCCTGGTCCAAAGGGGTCTTTACCTGGGAGAAGAGAAAGCAATGAAAGAGGTCGAACGCTACGCCCAGTCCTTGAGGCATGAAGCCGAAGCCGGTGCCGTCGCCGAAGAGGGGGGCGGCATCCTGGGATTTCCCCTGACCCGGCAGGTACTCCAGGTCTGCCAGGCCAACTCCCTGTGGCCCATGACCTTTGGTCTGGCCTGTTGCGCCATTGAGATGATGGCCACGGGCATGGCCCGTATGGACATGGCCCGTTACGGTGCAGAGGTCTTCCGTCCCTCGGCCCGCCAGTGCGACCTGCTCATCGTCTCCGGCACCGTGACCAAGAAGATGGCACCGGCCCTCATGACCCTTTATGAGCAGATGCCCGCCCCCAAGTGGGTCATCGCCATGGGCAACTGCGCCATCTCCGGCGGTCCCTTCAAGGTGGAAGAGAACTACAGCGTCATCGAGGGGGTGGACACCCTGATTCCCGTGGATATCTACATCCCGGGATGCCCACCCCGGCCGGAAGCCCTCATCGAGGGGATCCTCAAGCTTCAGGAGAAGATCGCGGGCAAACGTCACCCCTGGCCCCAGCGGCGGTTTAAAAAAGAGACGAGAATTCATCCCATTGACTGAGTCTGCGGCGTACGTTCCCGTACGGCGTGATCTGTGAGGTGCAGTGTGAAGGCAAGCGATGCGGTGGCAAAATTATCGGAGGCCGGGTTTTCAGCAGAACCCTCAGCCGTCCATGAAACCGGGGTCCATATCCTGGTGACCCTTGCGGCAGAGCAGGTGCGTCCCTTTGCCGAGTGGCTGAAGGGGGCAGGGTTTTTCATCGACTTTGTTACGGCCGTGGACGTCTCTCCTGCCCTTCAGGTCATCTACCAGTTTGCCCATTACGATGCCCCCTGCCGCATCAACGGCAGGACTTCGCTGCCCGAATCGGGGACCCTGGACACCATCAGCGATATCTTCCAGGGAGCGGACTGGCACGAGCGGGAGACCCGGGATTTTTTCGGGGTGGTCTTCTCCGGGCATCCCAACCTGACTCCCCTGATTCTCTGCGACGAAGACAAAGACTTAAAGCCCCTGCTCAAAACCGAGGCAAAACGCAAAGCCGCGGACAGCATCGGGTGGGGATAGCCCGCCTGAGGGCCCTGTGACGCTAAGCAGGCCCGTGGCATGAAACGGCACACCAACACGGAGCAGCCATGGTAACCAAGCTCGAAAAAATCGCCGGTCCAAGGCACCGGTTCCTGCTCAACATGGGTCCACAGCACCCCAGCACCCACGGGGTCCTGCGCGTGGTGCTGGAGATGGACGGCGAATACGCCATGGCCTTGGATCCGGTGTTGGGCTACGGGCACCGCATGCATGAAAAGATGGCCGAAGGCAGGCCCTATAACGGCTTTTATCCCAACACCGGGCGCATGGATTACCTGGGGGCGATTCTCTTCAACCACGGCTATGTGGGGCTTCTGGAGCGTGTGTGCAAGGTTTCCGTCCCGGAGCGGGCCGAGTACGTGCGGGTAATCACCTCAGAGCTTAACCGTATCGCCAGCCACCTGGTGGGCATTGGGGCCTACGTTCTGGACCTGGGGGCCTTTACCCCCATCCTTTACGCCTTTGACGATCGCGAAAAGATCCTCGATATCCTGGAGGAGACCACGGGCTCGCGCCTGACCTACTGTTACCTCCGTGTGGGTGGGGTGACAAAAGACATCGACGACACCTTTATCCGAAGGACCCGCAGCTTCATAGACCGCATGCGATCACGGCTCCCCATGTACCGGGACCTGGTCACCGACAACATCATCTTTTTGCGGCGCACCAAGGGCATCGGCGTCATCGACCGGGACATGGCCGCGCGATACGGGGTGACAGGACCCGTGCTCCGAGGCTCGGGCATCGCCTACGACGTGCGCAAGAGCGAGCCTTACTCCATCTACGATCGCTTTGACTTTGAGGTCCCCGTGGGCGAAAACGGCGACTCGTTCGACCGGTACATCGTCCGGATCCGGGAGATCGAGCAGAGCCTGCGCATCATTGAACAGGCCCTGGACGGGCTGCCCGAAGGTCCCGTCATGGAGAAGACCAAAAAACTGAAGCTGCCCGCCGGGGCCTGCAACTTTACCGTGGAGGCGGCCCGCGGCTCCCTCTCGTACTATCTGGTAGGGGACGGCAGCGACACCCCCTACCGCCTCAAGGTGAGGGTGCCTTCTTACAGCAACCTGAGCCCCCTGCCCGAACTCTGCAAAGGGATGCTCCTCTCGGACCTGGTGACGGCCATGGGGAGCCTGGACCTTGTGATCCCGGAAATCGACAGGTGATTATGGACACGATGCACTTTTCTTTCGGCGACATGATGCGGCTGGTGATCGCTTTTGTGATGCTCATCTCCCTGGTGTTTATCAACGCACTGGTCATGGGCTACCTGGAGCGCAAGGTGGCGGCCAGAATCCAGCGGCGCTGGGGACCCATGGAAGTGGGCGTCCAGGGATGGCTCCAGATGGTCATCGACGGTATCAAGATCATCGCCAAGCAGCTCATCGTCCCAAGGGACGCCGATCGCACTGTTTTTCGCGTGGCGCCTCTGCTCTCCTTTACCCCGGTGGTGCTTCCCTTCCTGGTGATGCCCTTTTCCAAAGGCCTGGTGGGGCGGGACATCAACCTGGGGCTCATCTTCGTGCTGGCGGTCTCCTCCATCAACGTGCTCTCCATCTTTGTTGCGGGGTGGGCCTCCAACAACAAGTACTCCCTTTTCGGATCGGTACGCTCGGTGTCCCAGAACATCGCCTACGAGATCCCCATCCTTTTGTCCCTGCTCTCGGTGGTACTCATCACCAATACCTTCAGCATGCAGGGCATCGTGGCCGCCCAGGGGAAGGTGTGGTTCGTCCTGGTTCAACCCGTGGCCTGCCTTATCTACCTGATCTCGGCCACGGCCGAGACCAACCGGGCTCCCTTTGACCTGCCCGAAGCCGAAAGCGAGCTCACCGCCGGGTACCACACCGAGTACAGCGGGTTCGGGTTCTCCCTGTTCATGATCGCCGAGTACGGCAACATGTTTATCGTCTGCGCCGTGGCCACGGTGCTCTTTTTCGGCGGGTGGCACGGCCCCTTCAGCGGGGAGTACTTAGGGGCCCTCTGGTTTCTCCTCAAGGTATTTCTCCTGATGCTTACCATGATCTGGGTCCGCTGGACCTATCCGAGGGTGCGGTTCGATCAGCTCATGAACCTTGCCTGGAAATACCTGATCCCCTTTTCCCTGGTGAACCTTCTTTTAACCGCGTTGGTGGTGGCGTTGCTATGAGTGGATACTTCAGCGATCTGATAACCGGAAGCAAGAGCCTGCTGGTGGGCCTGGGGGTCACCTTTAAAGCCATGGTCTCTCCCGTGGTGACGGTGCAGTACCCCCGGGAGAAGATCGACGTGACCCCGTCGGTCAGGGGCCACATCGACCTGGTAAAGGACGAGACCACAGGGACCCACCGGTGCATTGTCTGCCTCTCCTGCATGAAGATCTGCCCCTGCCAGTGTATCACCGTGGAAGGGGAGAAGCAGGAGGGCGTCAAGGGCAAGGTTCTGACCCTGTTTACCCTGGATTTTACCAAGTGCAGCCTCTGCGGCCTTTGCGTGGAATCCTGTAAACCCCGGGCCATCGATTTTTCCAGTGAGTACGAACTGGCGGGCTTCTCCCGGGAGGAGTTCTTCTATGACCTCCTGAAACGCGTAAAGGAGCGGGAATGAACGTGTTGATGGATCTCTTATTCTTTGGCTTTCTCGTGCTGACCATGGCAGGGGCCTTGCTGGCCGTGCGGGCCGGGGTGCTCATGCACGCCGTTTTAGGCCTGGCCGTCTCCCTGCTGGGGGTGGCCGGCCTCTACCTCTACCTGGGGAGCCCCTTTCTCACACTCATGCAGGTGCTCATTTACGTGGGGGCCATCTGCGTGGTGCTCGTCTTCGGCATCATGGTGGGCTATACCCCCAACGAGGTGGCGGAAAAGGTGCCCATGGGCCGCTATGCCTTCCTGGGCCTTGTGGCCTCCGGGGCCGCTGCCTTCTTCCTCATGGTCATGGTCATCGGTCAAACCGACTGGGTCCCGGCTCCTGAACGCCTGGGGGATTTTTCCATCGAGCACGTGGGCAAAGGCCTTCTTCTCACCTGGTGCCTTGCCTTTGAGATGATCTCCGTGGTGCTCCTTGTGGCCATCGTGGGGGCCATTATCCTGGCCCGGGGCGGGCGCGAGGAGGTGAACCCATGAGCTTTCACGCCACTCTGGACACCTATCTGATCCTGGCCCTTTTTCTCCTGATGATGGGCATCTACGGCATGATCCGCCACAAGACCTTCATCGGTATGCTGATCTCAACGGAGCTGGTCCTGAATGGCGCAGGCCTCAACTTCATGGCCTTCAATAAATTCCTGGCCCCGGACCCCGCCGTGGGCCAGATCTTTACCCTTTTTATCATGGGCATCGCCGCCGCCGAAGCCGCCATCGCCATCAGCTTTATCCTGGCGGTCTACAGAAAGTTCTCCTCCGGCGACCCCAGGGACGTGACCGACTTGAAAGGGTAGTGGATAAAAAATATCTGTGGTGAAAGGCGTTTCAAAAAGCCTGCCTTCTATGGCTAAAGTCGAGAGCAAAAGCAAGCCTCCGGCGGCGCAGGCCTGGCCAAGCCCACAATAGCGAAAACACCTCGAAAGCTGATTGCCCTTGCGCTTTACCCTTCGTTCCTCAGGGCAAAGCGCAAGGGCCTTCGACTCGGGCTTCGCCCGACACAACCGCTGAAGGTGTGTGCGGCCTGGCTCACAAGGTTCGACCCAACTGGATACGTTGTCGTTACTTGACCATTTCAGCGTGTTTTTAGAAGAATGAAATGGGCTTCTCTGCAAAGACGGTTGCCAAATGTCACACATCACGCGAATGCCCCGATAACGCAGGTAGAATGGCTACCTCCATGCATTCGCCTCAGGGTTTCAAGGTGCCCCCACCTTGCCGCCGGAGGCTTTTTTGATCTGAATAGTTACGCTTTTTCTAACCCAAACAGTGACCCTCACAAGGCTTATAGAGATGATTGAGACGACTCCCGGCATGTTGATACTCACCGCTGTCATTCCCATGGTGGCGGCTTTTCTGGTGATGATCTCGGGCAGGCGGCCCAACCTCCGCGAGGCGTGGTCTGTGGTGGGGGCGGTGCTGACCTTTGCCTCGGTGGTGAACCTGGCGCCCAGGGTACTGGCAGGGGAGGTCCTCTCCTATACCTATGCGGAGATTCTGCCCGGGGTGGGGGTGACCTTGAAGCTCGACGGCCTGGGGCTCATCTTTGCGGGCACTTCCTCGTTTCTCTGGATCCTTGCGGCCTTTTACTGCGTGGGGTACATGCGGGGCCTTGAGGAACATGCCCAGACCCGGTTTTACGTCTGCTATGCGGCGGCGGTGGGGGCGGCCATGGGCGCTGCCTTTGCAGGGAACCTGTTTACCCTCTACCTTTTTTACGAGATCGTTTCGGTGGTCACCTATCCTCTGGTGATGCACCATCAGGACGCAGAGGGCTACGAAGGGGGGAGGAAGCACCATCTACCTCTTTTTTACCTCCAAGGCCTTTCTCCTGACGGGCATGGCCCTGGTGTACCTCACGGCAGGGACCCTGGATTTCGGCTCCGGCATCATGGACGGGATTTTTCCGGCGGGCACCGGCAAGGTTCTGGTGGTGTCGAGTTTCCTTCTCTTTCTCTTCGGGTTTGCCAAGTCCGGGGTCATGCCCTTTCACAACTGGCTGCCCTCGGCCATGGTGGCCCCCACCCCGGTGTCGGCCCTGCTTCACGCGGTGGTGGTGGTAAAGGTCGGGGTCTTTTCCACGGCCCGGGTCATGCTCTCGGTTTACGGGGTGAACCTTCTCCACAGCACGGGGCTGGGGCTCTTCACCGCTTACTTCGTCAGTTTTACCATTCTCTGCGCCTCGGTCATCGCCCTGACGAAAACCAACCTCAAGGCCCGTCTTGCCTACTCCACGGTGAGCCAGCTCTCCTACATCCTGTTGGGGGTGGCCCTTCTGACCCCCACGGGAGTCACCGGGGGCATCGTGCACATCACCAACCACGCCTTTTCCAAGATCACGCTCTTCTTCTGCGCCGGGGCCATCTTTGTGGTCTCTGGCAAGAGCGATATCCGGGAGATGGGCGGGTTGGGGTACCGCATGCCCTGGACCATGGGGGCCTTTGCCCTGGCATCCCTTTCCATGATCGGGGTGCCGCCGGTGAGCGGGTTTGTGAGCAAGTGGTACCTTGCCCTGGGCACCGACCCCTGCATATTCTACGGCATTCTGCTCACCGTGCTTTTGGTGAGCAGCCTTCTTAATGCGGGATATTTCGTGCCGGTGGTGATCAAGGCCTTTTACGGCGCGCCCCTTCCTGAAGACCAGGGCAAGACAGGAAGCCTGGAGCAGACGCCCCTGGCCCGTTTCATGGTGGTGCCCTTGACGGTCACCGCTATTTTTTCGGTGCTGTTCGGGCTCTATCCGGATCTTTTTTTCAAACTCATCTCGGTGCTTGATGTGGGCTTTTTCACCGGGCTGACTCAGGCGACAGCGGGGTTGTGATGGTCAGATTCATAGGCTTTTTACGAAACCGGTCCGGGCTTCTTACCTGGCTCTTTTTCCTCTGGCTTGGCTTTACCGTTCTTTTTGACGTCACGATTTCCCGGCACGACCCCCATTTTTTCGGGGACACCGTCATCGGGTTCTGGTCGGCCTTCGGGTTTTTGGGCTGCCTTGGGATGGCGTTTGTCTGCAAGGGGATCTATCACCTTTGGCTGATGCAGGATGAGGACTACTATGACAAATCATGAGCTGTTGATGCACCCCACCACCTGGTTTCTCCTGGCAGCGGTGTCCATGCCCCTGTTGAAGCGGATCCACCCCGTGCTCATGAAGCTGGCGCTGGTGGGAGTTCCCGCTCTTTCCATCGTGCTGATCTACCAACTTCCAGAGAACTTCGGCACGGTGACGTGGATGGGGTTTGACCTTGTCTTCGGACGGGTGGACAAGCTGACCTTTGTCTTTTTGAATGTCTTCACCCTTATGGCTCTTATCGGGGGCTTTTACAGCCTTCACGTCAAAGAGAGCGGCCACCACACCGCCGCCTTTCTCTACGTGGCCGGCTCCATTGGGGTGACCCTCTGCGGGGATTACCTCACCCTGTTTGCTTTCTGGGAACTCATGGCCTTTGCCTCCACCTTCCTTGTCTGGTACCGAAAGAAGAAAAAATCCGTTGAGGCGGGGTTTCGTTACCTTTTGGTGCACACCGCAGGGGGTCTGGTGCTTCTGGCGGGCATCTTCCTGCGCTACCAGAACGTGGGCCTCGAAGGGCTGGCCTTTGAGCAGATCGCCCGGGACGGCGCCACCCTGGCCGATTACCTCATTATGATCGGGTTTATGCTGAACGCTGCCGTGCCCCCCATCCATGCCTGGCTTCCCGATGCCTACCCCGAGGCTACCGTGGCAGGGGCCGTCTTTATGTGCGCCTTTACCACCAAGACAGCCGTCTATGTCCTGGCCCGCGCTTTCCCCGGATTCGAGGCCCTGGCCATCCTGGGGGCCATCATGACCCTCTACGGCGTTGCCTACGCGGTCATCGAAAACGACGCCAGGCGGATTCTCGCGTATCACATCGTCAGTCAGGTGGGGTACATGGTGTGCGGCATCGGCATCGGGACCGCCATGAGCATCAATGGCGCCTGCGCCCACGCCTACGCCCACATCCTCTACAAGGCCCTTCTCTTCATGGGCGTGGGAGCTGTCCTGGAGATGACCGGAAAATCCAAGCTGAGCGACCTGGGCGGGCTGTGGAAGCACATGCCCTGGGCCATGGTTTTCACGGTCATCGGCGGCATCTCCATCTCGGGCTTTCCCCTGACCAGCGGGTTTGTGAGCAAATCCATGATCATCGCAGGGGCAGGGGCTGACCATCGGCCCGTGTTGCTGGTGATGCTCACCCTGGCCTCGGTGGGGACCTTCCTGTCCGTGGGCATCAAGCTGCCCTACTATATCTGGTTCGGCAAAGACTCCGGCGTGGAGGGGCGCGAGGCCCCCTGGAACATGAATCTGGCCATGGCCGTCGCTGCCTTTTTTTGCTTCTTCCTGGGCTTCGGGCCCGGCACGCGCTGGCTCTACCAGATGCTTCCCTTTGGCGTGGGCTACCATCCCTACAGCGCCTATCATCTTTCCGAGACGTTTCAGATTTTAAGTTTCACAGGCTTAGGTTTCTACCTCATGGTGAAGAAACTGACTCCCGAAGACCACATGAGCCTGGACCTCGACTGGTTCTACCGAAAAGGGGCCCGTGTGTTTATGTGGGTGGCGTCAAAACCCGTCCACGCCTTCAACGAATGGATGGACAACGTCTACCGCACCATCGGCACCCCCCTTTCCATGGTCCTGGCCAGGGCCTTTACCTGGTTCGATAAAGAGGGGATCGATTTTACCATCGACGGGTCCGCACGGCAGGTGGTGGAAGGCGGCAACAAACTCCGGCAGGTCCAGACCGGTCAGGTCCAGCAATACATCGGCAGCGCCGTGGCCGCCATCTTCGTGATCCTGGCTGCTGTCGTCTTTTTTGTGTAATCGCAGGGGGAGGGGGAAGGGCCTCCGGCGGCCAGGGGATAAATCCCCTGGACCCCAAGGTACGGGAATGCTCTGTACCTTCGTTCCTCAGGTCCATCACATTCCCTACGGGCTTCGCCCGTGGCAAGTACAGGGTGCATGATTACTGGCAGGTACATGCTGTTGGTATGGTCAATGAATTGTAAAAATGAGGATGTGTGTTTTTTTAGCGATGGAATTCGAAAGTCTGCACCTAAACCGACCGACTTCCTTACGGGCGCAGCCCGAGCCGAAGGCCATTGCGCTTTGCCCTGAGGAACGAAGGGCAAAGCGCAATGGCAATAAGCTTTCGAGGTGGCTCACCTCGCCGCCGAGGGCAGGCTTTTCTTTAATCATAGAAGGCTCATTTCTTTCTCGTTTAACTGACATTGGGGACGTATGGACACCTATCTGATTGCAAACACGTTGGGCTACCCTGTTTTATCGATCCTTGTGTTGTTGCCGCTTGTGGGGGGGCTGGTGACCTTTTTCCTTCAGGGGGAGAAGGTTTTGAAGGCATGGGGGCTTGTGGTGACCACGACCACGGCGGTGCTTTCATTGCCTTTGTACACGGCCTTTCAGCACGACACGGCCCTGTACCAGTTTGCCGAGGTGGCCCATTGGTTTCCCTTCCTTGACCTGAGTTATGTGGTGGGGGTGGACGGCATCAGTGTGCTTCTGGTGCTGTTGACGAGCCTTATCATGCCTTTATGCGTTCTCTGTTCCTGGACGTACATTACGGAGCGTCACAAGGAGTTCATCTGTGTGCTGCTTCTCATGGAGGCTTCCATGATCGGGGTCTTCGTGAGTCTGAACCTGGTCCTCTTTTTTATCTTCTGGGAGGCGATGCTGGTGCCCATGTACCTGCTCATCGCTGTCTGGGGCGGGGAGCGTCGGGACTATGCCTCCATCAAGTTTTTTCTCTACACCCTTTTGGGCAGTGTGTTTCTGCTGGTCTCCATTGCGGTGCTCTACATCCGGTGCGGGACCTTTTTCATTCCGGCCTTGATGGATGTGGGGTTTCCCTTTGGCTTTCAGGTGTGGCTCTTTCTCGCCTTTACCCTGGCCTTTGCCATCAAGATCCCCATGTTTCCGCTTCACACCTGGCTTCCGGCGGCCCACGTGGAGGCGCCGGTGGCCGGCTCCGTTATCCTTGCCAGCATCCTGCTGAAGATGGGGGGCTACGGTTTTTTGCGGTTCTGCCTGCCCATGACACCTGCGGCCACCCTTTATTTTGTGCCCTGGCTCATCGGGCTTTCCCTGATCTCCATTGTGGCCGGGGGCTACCTGGCCCTGGGCCAGAGCGACGTGAAAAAACTGATCGCCTATTCCAGCGTGGGGCACATGGGGTTTGTGACCCTGGGGATTTTTCTGTTGACCACAGGGGGGCTCCAGGGGGCCATGCTCCAGATGATCAACCACGGCATTGTCACCGGCGCTCTCTTTATCCTGGTGGGGATTATCTACGAGCGCACCCACAGCCGGGAGATCGAGGAGAACAAGGCCCTGGGCATGCTGATGCCCGCCTATGTCTCCTACCTGGTCGTCTTTTCTCTGGCCTCCTTCGGGTTTCCGGGGACCAACAGCTTTGTGGGGGAGTTTCTCGTGCTTGTCTCGGCCTTTAAGGTGAGCACCACCGTGGGGCTCATCGCCATTTTGGGGGCGATCCTGGCCGCGGCCTACATGCTTCGCCTTGTGCAGGCCATGGTCTGGGCCGACTCCGACGGACACGCCCACGCTGATGACGGCAAGGGGCACACACTCTGGGACCTGAACCTGCGTGAAATCGTGACCCTGGGCTTTTTGCTGGTCTTTGTCTTCTGGATCGGCCTGAATCCCAAGCCTCTGATCCGCGTCATGGAGCCCAGCCTCGCCCACCTGCTCCAGCAGGTGGAGGAGCTCGTGAGCTCCCCCATGGCACCTTGCACTCTTCACTGGAACCGGGGCTTCGCACGGACAGGACGCAGCCGTAAGGATTAACACAAAAGCCTGCCTCCGGCGGGTCGCTTTTTGAAAAAAGCTCCGCAAAAACTTTCCGGTTACTCGTCAGGCTAAATCGATTGGTAGACAATGACATTCGAGTGAGCCGAAATCGTTCTTGAAAACCTGTTTGTCAAACTTTTCAAAAGTTTGGCCCCCGGCAGGGCCGCCGGAGGCATGGCTTGAAATTGGGGAATGGGGTGGACATTTTGCTGATTTTTCTGCCTGAGTGTGCGTTGATGGCCATGGCGCTGGTGCTTTTTTTCGCGAGCCTTGCCTCCTGGAATGTAAAGCGTGTGTACGGGGCGTCCCTTGTGATGGGGGCCACGGTGGTGGTGTGCGCGGTGGCGTCCTGGGGCCAGGAGGGGGACCTGTTTTTCGGGGCATATCAGGTGGACGCCTTTTCCCAGCTTTTCAAGATCGTCATTACCATGGGGCTGTTTGTGGTGCTGGTCATGGGGGAGGGGCTCAAGGGCATTGAGGAGAAGCTGCGGACCGAGTACTTTCTTTTTGTGACGGTGAGCGCGGCAGGGCTGGTGTCCAGCGCCGTGGAGCTCATCACCATTTTTATCAGCCTGGAGGTCTCCTCCTTTGCCCTGTATGTGATTATTCCTTTTCGAAAGGCAGGGGCCAGGCATCGGGAGCAGATGGAGGCGGGGATCAAGTATGTGTTGTTCGGGGCCATTGCCAGCGGCATTTCTCTGTTCGGCATGAGCTATGTTTTCGGTATCGCCCACACCACGTACCTTGCCGATCTCGGGGGCCGTGGCCCCGGGGCCTTCTCGGGCAAGCCCCATGCTCATTGTGGGGCTGGTGATGATGCTGGCCGGGTTTTTCTTCAAGCTGGCTCTGTTTCCCATGCATTTCTGGGCGCCGGGATTGTGGGCCTGGTTGATCGCCGGGTTTGTGGCCACCATTCCCAAGGCAGGGGCCGTGGCCCTTCTCATCCGGTTCATCTCCCTTGCCGCCGGAACCGAGCTTGGGGATTTCAACTGGATACTGGCCTCTTTTGCGGTTTTTTCCATGGTGCTGGGCAACCTGTCGGCCCTGGTGCAGGAGGATGTGAAGCGTCTGCTGGCTTATTCCAGCATTGCCCACGCCGGGTACGTGATGGTGGCCCTTCTCTGCGTGAACCTTCTGGGGTTTGCCACGGCGGTCTACTACATCGCCGGCTACATGATGATGAACCTGGCCTGTTTTTACGTGGTTTACCATGTGGGACAGGAAGGGGAAAACGTGACCATGAACTCCCTTACCGGGTTGTACCGGCGTTCTCCCATGCTGGCCCTGGTCCTGGCCGTGGGGGCCTTTGGCATGGCCGGGATTCCGCCCACGGTGGGTTTTTTCGGCAAGCTCTTCATCTTTACAGCAGCCATTCAAAAATCCCTTTACGCTCTGGTGATCATCACCGTGATCAACGCCGGGATTTCCGCTTTTTACTATCTGAAGCTGGTGCGCGCTGCCTACTCCCCAGCAGAGGACCCGGGCGAAACCCTGCCCGTGGGCAAGCCCGCCTCGCTTCTCGGCATCGGCCTCATGGCCGCCATCCTCCTGGTGGGGATTTTTCCCCAGTTTTTCATGGAGGTGGCGGAAATGGCGGTGGGAACCCTGATGGTGCGCTAGGCGGTTTGTTGTGTGCCCTTTACATGTTACCCGAAGGGGCTGATTCGCCCATGTGGTCCAGTTGCCGGGTGAGGTCGTTCATTTCAGCCCGCCAGAAGTTTTCGGTGCCCCAGTCGGGAAAAAGGGTCTTGAAGCGGTAGTCCTGCCTCTGACGGCTGCACCAGGCCAGAAAGTAGATCATGCGCATGGCGCGCAGGGGCTCCACGAGGCGCAGGGTGCGGTCGTCGAATTCCCGGAACTGTTCATAGCCATCAAGCAGGAGGTTGAACTCCCGGCGGCATTTTGCCACCCGGTCGGGCA
This sequence comes from Desulfoluna sp. CYM3A, assembly GCF_056829965.1. Taxonomy (NCBI): domain Bacteria; kingdom Pseudomonadati; phylum Thermodesulfobacteriota; class Desulfobacteria; order Desulfobacterales; family Desulfolunaceae; genus Desulfoluna; species Desulfoluna sp. CYM3A. The sequence continues at coordinate 4,677,928 of NZ_CP186556.1, read as the reverse complement.
GGAGCAGCCAGATGTCCTGGACGGCGGGGCCCGTGGCCATGTCGTCGAAGTCGATGATGAGCAGGCCCTCATGGTCCCGGGACAGGAAGTTTTTGAGGTGGCAGTCCCCGTGGAGGCGAATGGTGTCCGCGTCCGGTACCGCATCAAAGGCCCGGCGTGCTTCGTCGTGGACCGATTCCAGCACCGTTCGGACTTCCGGGGTCATGTGGGGCGGGATGTCCCGGCCGGAGAGGAGCCAGTCGATGTCGTTTTTCAGGGATTTTTCCGGGTGAAGGTGGACCCGGTGGGGGCTTGAACCGGCTGACCCCGTCATGTGGACCCTGCCCAGGAGGGTGCCGACCCTGCGCCAGTCTTCGTCGGTGTTGAGTTCCATCTCCCTGCCGGAGCGCTTGTCAAAGACGGCAAAGAGGATGCCGTTCACCTCGCCCAGGGTGCACCCGTCGGAAAGGGCAAGGGGGGGGACCACAGGAATCTCGTTTGCCACGCAGTCCATCATGAAGCGATGCTCATCTTCGATAGCCTCTTTTTTCCAGCGGCCGGGGCGGTAAAATTTCACCACATAGCGCTTGCCAGAAAACGCCAACAGCTCATAGACCCGGTTGATGTAGCTCGGCAAGGGGGAGGTGAGCCCGGTGAGGCGCTCGCCCACGGCCTGTTCCACGGCGCCGAGCAGGACGTCCGGGGTCAGGGATGAAAAGCCGTCTTCTGGATATGATGTGTCATCTTTCATAGGCGTACGTATAGCAGATATTGCCCCCGGAGAAAACAGCGGGGCCCGTCCTTCGGCGATTGATGGCCTTTCGCCCATTGCGATGCCGCGATATACGATGTGCCGGGAAATACTCTGCAGGTGTCGCGAGAGAATAAATACTCTGTTTTGTGAGTAAAAATATGTCCATTTATGATTGCTTTGTGCTATAGTGTTTGACCATAAGATCGGGTGTGCCGGCCTGTCGAGTAGTCAACACCTTGCATAGTAATGATCCCGCAATACATCTCCATGTCGGATTGGCGCGACAATGGCCTGGGGCTGGGAACCATGACATCGTCATGGCGAAGGGCATCAAGAATCGAGACGATGCCCCGCAAAAACGGGTTGTTAACCTGTCAGCAGGCATCTGACGTTGATGCACTGGCTTGCTTTTGTGTCCCCGTGCGATTTTCTTTCCTTGTATTGCTTTCTTCACAATCCTGCCGGTATTCCCCTTTTTCCAAGCCCCCCATGCCTGTTTGACAAGGGTGAACCCACCGTCATGGATCCTGGGGCTTTGAAAGCACAAACGGCATTTCTGAACGCACAACAATACTTTGAGATCTACCTCACATGGGCCGCAGACCGCCAAGGTCCCCGGATTCAGTCATGGGCCCATGCCGCCATGCATTATATCCAGGCGACAGCCCTGGTTCGTAATATCTATAGCTATTTGATGCCGTAAGTCTGATTTGACAACGTTATTCCAAAAACCTAAGCGGAGGCGGACATGACTCATCCTCAGGCAGAGTATCTCAAGACGACCCGGTTTTGCGATTACGATCATCCCGATGTGATTCGGCAGGCACGAGCTGTGACAGCGACCATCACAAACGACACGGAAAAAGCCGTGGCGATTTTTTACTGGGTGCGCGATAAAATTCTCTATCGTGTGGGGGACTGGCACAAGCGGGCTTCCGAGACCCTGTACGAACGTGAAGGGACCTGCACCAACGCAGCCAACCTGTTTGTGGCCATGTGTCGTGCCGCCGGGCTTCCCGCCGGGTACGGTGTGCTTCGGGTCAAGGGGAAAAGTTACTTCGGACCGGTGATGCTTCCGTTGTTCCGGCAGTTTATGAGTGCGGAGTCCGTGCACGTCTATGGCGCTGTTTTTCTCGAGGGGCGCTGGGTTCAGGTGGACCCGTCGGATGATTACGATTTTTGCCGCGCCACCGGGCATTTTAACCCCACGGCCAAGCTGGTGGACTGGGACGGCAAGAACCACGCCATGCTGCACTTAGACCCCAACGATATCCTCAACGTGTCCTGTCCGGTCCCCTCCATTGACGACCAGATGCTCAAAGCCAAAAAGAACGGCAAGGGCGTCCGTGCCCTCATGGGCAGCACCTACGTCCGGCATGCTGCTGGCCGTGGTCTCCAGCTGCGACGAATTGCAGCCACTTTTTGTGAAGTACCTGTTCCGGAAGAAGTTTCATCTCTATCTTTTCTGGCAGTATCTGAGATGCGTCCTATTTATTCGCCGGATGAACCGGGAGCCGCAGATGCTCCCGGACATTTCATAAACACGCCAGGGGTCTCGGTGAAGGTGATGCCAAGGGCTCAGGGTGGACACTGGAGAGATGATGACAGGCGCATTGCATGTGTGTAAAAAAAAGAATGCATCCTCCGGGGCGTTGTACAACAGTCGTCTGCTTAAGTTCTGTGACAACTACGCCCGGGAGAAGTATGCACTGTTGAGCCTGGAACCGGTGTATCAAGCCGCCGGAATTCGCAAGTACGAGATCGATGATCCAGGCCACTGGTTTACCCAGGATCAGTGCGACAAGTATTATTTTTCTCTCATGGATATGTGCGGCAGCCCGGAGTTCGCAAGGGAAGCCGGTCGGTATATCATCCGCTCCAAAGAGATGTGGGTGGTCCGGCAGTTCATTCTGGGCATGGTCTCTCCGTCCGCCTTTTTTTCCACCATTGAGCGCAATTACTGCAAGGTGAGCCGCGGTGTCCACGCCACGGCCCACCTCACGGGAAAAGAGTCGGCGGAGATAGCCTAGCCGCCCCGGAACCGCCATCAAACCCTATCAGTGCGATGTGTGCGTGGGAATCCTGGAGGCTGTCGGGCTTCTTTTTACCAATGCCTTTGCCCATGTGAAGCACACGGAGTGCATCCATAAAGGGGGCGAGGCCTGCCGATTTGAGGTGACCTGGAGCGCGGCGCCTTCTGTGGTGTGGCGTCGGATGCGAAATCGTGCCTTTGTGGTGGGAGCGCCCCTGGGCATCGGGATGGCGGTGCTGTTTCCGTCACCCCTTGTCCTGTTGCTCAGCTGTTCTCTTTTTCTATCGATCGCGGGCCTTGGGGGGGTGGCTCATCACAAGCGGGAAGAGGAGCTGCTGAACATCATCCAGGCCCAGGGGAATTATGCCGGGGACCTGGCAGAAGACGACAACATCCGCAACCGGCACTCGCTGCTGATCAAGAGCATCAGCCAGGAAGCGGCCATGACCGACTCCCAGGAGGGTGGGGCCCAGGGGGTGATCAATGTCATGGCCCGGCATCTGGATTACGACCGCATTGCCTTCTTTTTTTATGACGGCAAGCGGCTGAAGCTGGCCTCCCAGGTGGGATACACCCCGGCCCAGGTGGATCATTTCAAGGAGCAGGGGAGTGGTACACCAGGACGGAGTCCATGACCCGGGTGCTCTGGAACAAAGAGAACATCGTGGTCAACGGGGTGAAGGGGTTTTCCGAGACCACGCTGTTCGGCCCTGATTTTCCCGATGTCCAGGCCCTGGAGAGCCTTCTGGTGGTGCCCGTGACCATGGAAGGGCGGATCTCGGGGGTGCTGGTGGCGGCCAACCTCCACGGCAAGCGGGCCCTGACCCAGGGAGACTTGAGCCTGCTCATCGGGGTGGCCACCCAGGTGGGGCTCAGCATCGACAACGTGGGCAAGCGGCGAGAGCTGGCCGAACGGGAGCGGCGCTATCGCAAGCAGGTACAAAAGGGACTGGAAGATGAGCGGCGACGCATCGCCTTTGATCTTCACGACCACGTGGCCCAGGACCTGGGCTCTCTGATGATTACCGCCCGGATGATGCAGGAGATGGCGTCCCGGAAAGAGGCGGTGCCACCCGGGGACCTCCAGGCCTTTGTGTCGGTTCTGAAGGGCTCCATCGACTCGGTCCGCAACATTGCTTATGATCTGCAGCCGCCGTCACTGGCTCAGTTCGGCCTGGTGCATACCATCAAGGTCTACGCAGCGGATTACTCGGAAAAATACGGGGTGGAGGTGGATTTCCGGGTGGCAGGGGTCCGTGAGGCCCTCCTTGAGTACGACACGAAAATCAATTTTTTCCGCATCATCCAGGAATCCCTGGCCAATATCTACAAGCATGCCTACGCAGACAAGGTCTTCATCCGCCTGGTTTTTTCTCACCCCAACCTGATCCTTCGCATTCGCGACAACGGCAGCGGCTTCATGCCCCAGGCCCTGGAGGGCGGGGTCTCCTGCGGGCGACACATGGGGCTGCGAAACATGGAGGAGCGGGCCCGCCTCATGAAGGGAACCTTTCGCATCTATTCGTCTCCTGAGAAGGGGTGTGAGATCGTGGTGGAGGTGCCCCTGGAGCGTGAAGAGGAGAAGGAGGAAGGGGCTGTCCGGCCGCCGGAAGGGTGAGGCAATCGAACAGAAAGTCGTGAACGACACGTTGGTTTTTTGACCTGTCCGATTTTCCGAAGTCATCACGTGCGGTCGCACTTTATGCCTTTGATGTGGTCGCTTTCCCATGAACGATTCGGGATCGTCTGACCGGAACGCCCGAGAACGGGCCGTTGCCAGTGGCCTGTGGGCACGCAACGGTCCGTTTGTTTTTCTTCCATGGTCATCCGGGCCAAGGGGGTTTTGTGTTGCGTGTCTCCCCGGTCCTGTACTATGCCTCTGGTATGGTTACAGGCACGAAGAACCCTGGATCACGGAACGATTCTGGCGCACATGTCCGATGACCGGGCCCTGTGTGCATCTATAAGGCTCCGGCCCCTCGTGCCTTCATCATCGCTTTCAGACCGACACATCAACCCCATGGGGGCCTGGATGCATCGACGATTTATACGGCGGCTTCGACTGAAGTGTTCAGCCCGTGAGGTTTATGACTGGCACGGGGGCGACGGGGTTGTCCAGCGCCTGACCCCGCCCTGGGTGGCTTACCGGAACCTGAGGCGGCGCGGGGGGCTGGAAGAGGGCGCCACCACCTCCCTGACCCTGAAGCTCGGGCCCCTGCCCATTCACTGGCATTCCGTTCATACCGCCTGTTCCCGTGATCGGGGCTTCACCGACACCATGGTCAGGGGGCCCTTTGCGGCCTTTGAGCATACCCACCGGTTTGACGAAGACGACGGGGGCTGCCTTCTCACAGATACGATTCAATACCGCCTTCCCCTTGCGCCCCTATCCCACGCCGTGGCCGGGTCCTTTGCGGACAGAGAGCTAACGCGAATGTTTCGTTATCGCCATGCCGTCACCGCACGGGACATTGCTTCACGCCTTGCCGCTGCGGGGGAGCCCCACCTCACCATTGCTGTTTCCGGGGCCGGTGGAATCATCGGCTCGGCCCTGGTGCCGTGGTTGAGAAGCCAGGGGCATCGGGTGATGCCCCTGGTGAGGGGAAGGGCCCCGGGGGCCCATGAGATCGCCTGGGACCCGGTGGCAGGGACCGTGGAACACGAAAAATTCAAGGGCTGCGATGTCCTGATTCACCTGGCCGGAGAAAACATCGGAAACGCCCGATGGACGCCTGCAAAGCGTGAGCGGATCATGAAGAGCCGGTTGGATGGCACCGCCCTTCTGGCCAGGGCCGCCTCCCGGCACAAAGACGGCCCGAGGGTTTTTCTGTCGGCGTCGGCCGTGGGGTTTTACGGGAACCGGTGTGACGAGGCGGTGACCGAGGCCGCCTCCTGCGGCGGGTCCTTTGTTTCGGAGGTGTGCAGGCGGTGGGAAGAGGCCGCCGCCGCCAACTGGACCCGGCCGGGCGGTCGGCTGGTCACCCTTCGCATCGGGGTGGTGCTGACCCCTGCAGGCGGAGCGCTGGCACGGCTGCTTCCTGTGTTCAAGGCCGGGCTGGGGGGGACCTTTGGTCGCGGTGATCAGTACATGAGCTGGGTCTCCATGGAAGATGTCCTGGGGGCCGTGGGCCATATCCTGCGGACCCCTGACCTGGAAGGCCCGGTGAACCTCACCGCGCCTCACCCCGTCACCAATCGGGCCTTTGCCCGGACCCTTGCATCGAGTGTGAATCGTTGCTCCTTCACCACGCTTCCTGCGGCGGTTATTACCGGTGCCTTCGGGGAGATGGGGCGGGAGGTGTTGCTGGAAGGCGTTAAAGCCCTGCCCGGCGTTCTAGAACAGAGCGGGTACGGGTTTGTCCATCCCACCCTTGCCGACGCTCTTTCCGAAGTGCTTTAGGAGATATGCCGTGAGGAAACGATACCGACTGCTGTTTATGTTCATCATGGTGGCGGCCCTGGGGTTCGGCTACCTGCATCACATGGTGCCCGGAACCCACAACTTTGAGCGCCTCCATATCTTTTTGTTCAACCTCACCTCAGGCGGGACCTCCATCCTCTATTATATCGAAAACAAAAAAGGGATGTCGGTACGGGTGCGCTTTTTCCTGGTCTTCTCCGTGGTCTTTGCCGTTTTTGCCTGGCTGGAGCTCTTTGTCCCGGCTGCGGTCTGCGGCCTGGGCCTGGCAATCATCGCCGAGAGTGTGCGCTGCAATGCCTACTCCTTTTTTCCCAAGGAGTTTTTCTTAAGGGGGCACACCACATCCGACCGGTTTGCCCATGCCTCCCTGCTCTGCCTGGTCCTGGGGCTCCTTGCCTCGGTGCTGGTGATTTTAAACGATGCCTGGCTTCATCTCTTTACCTTGGAGACCCTGAGCATCGACACCTTTTTCCTGGGGTTCTCCTTTCCGGTGTCCCTGATCACCATGAGCGTCATGTTTTCCCTGATCCCGGACCTGAAAAAGCCCTTTATGAGCGCGGCCAGCCAGTTTGCCTTCTGGGCGGTGAACTTGGGGGTGATTGTCTTTTTTCTTTTTATCGTGGCCGGGTCCCTGTGGCCTCAGGTGGCCGTGACCTTGGTGCTTTTTTTCACGGTCATCCTCATTTTTGTCCTGTTTGTTACCTACGTGAAGGGGCTGCAACAGAAGAGCTTTCTGGTGTCGGGCATGCTGTTCCTTTTGTACACGGCCATTACCGGCATTGCGTACATTCTCCTTGAGATCATGTCCGACGGCTACCTTCGCTGGGGGGATCTCCTGCTTCGGCTCCATGCGGTGGCCGCCCTTTACGGGTGGAACCTGAGCGGGCTGGCGGTGATCTACCGGCGCTTTGACTTTCCCATTCGCCTCAACTCAAAACAACTCATCGCAGGCCACTGGCTCCTGGTGGCCGTAGCCGTCCCCCTGGGGGATGCCCTTGCCACCATGGCGGTGGTGGCCACGGTGGGGTACGGGGTGTTCCTCTACCTGATGTTTTTCAGCGGGAAACTCATCGAAGAAGACGACATCGAGCCTGTGATCGCCTGACATGCAAAGGGCTGGTGCGACCCGGGAATTTAAACGCCCCGTCATGCAAGCTGCATGGCGGGGCGCTTGGGTCGGCAGGGGCTTGCGGGGGGTGACCAGGCGATGGCGCCTCTTTTCTGGGGGGAAGTAAGGCAACGCCTGGTCACGGGTTGGCTCCTGCCGCCATTGCCGTAAGGTGAGATGCCCATGGCGGCCTGTTTACCCGAACGGCTCGGTTTTCTGTTGTTGTAGTCGCCAGCAACCGGCCGGAGGTTACATCTGAAAGGAAAAAAACAACGGGCTGCCTTTCGGGGGTGAGAGGCCGTTTTTTTGTAACGCTTTGCCTGTCCCGTACGACCCATAAGGAGAATATGTCTGAAACGGCGGGGGGATTCCGGCAGGGTCCGCAAGGGGGATAAAGCAGGACGGCAGGCCGGAAAGACTGTGGCGCGGAACGGGTTGGGTTGAGCGGGTGATGGAGAATTATCCGAAAGACGAGATGCCTGACACATGCGACGACGACGTGGTGAGGCGCGTGCTGGCGGGGGATGCCAATGCCTATGAGGCACTGCTGGTGAAGTATACCCCGCATGTGGGGCGTGTTGTCGGCAGGCATGTGCCCTTTGACCAGGCCGAGGAGGTGGCACACGACGTCTTTGTCAGGGCCTACGGGTCCCTGGGATCCTTTACCCTGGGGCGTTCGTTCCGGGCATGGCTGACCACGGTGGCCGTGCGCACCTGCTATGATTTCTGGCGCAGGGAGATGCGCTGCAAAGAGACGCCGGTGAGCTCCCTCGTGCCCGGGGGGGACCTGCCTTCGGCGGAGTGGATGGATGCTGTGCTGTCCGCCGATTCCCACCGTCGTTTCCACGCCGATGAAACCCGGAAGACCGCTGAAGAGGTGCTTTCCTTTGCCCTCGGCGCCTTGTCCGCCCGGGAGCGCATGATCATGGAGCTTTACTACCTGGAGGGGTACTCGACCCGTGAGGTGGCGCTTTTTCTGAACATGAGCATGGCCAATGTGAAAATCAACGCCTTTCGAAGCCGCAGGAAACTGCGCCTTGTTCTTGAAAAAATCACCTGAAGGGCGTCGGCCCGGTGAGTTGTCCGGGAGGAGATACGTGTGATGAGAGAAAAACAGTGGGATATCCGTCTGATGCGGGCCTTGAAAGACCGACAGGTCACGTCGGGGCTGTGGCAGAGCCGGCAGGAGACGGAAGCCTTCCAGGCCGGGGTGATGAGAGACGTGGCCCGTCTCCGGGTTTACCCGGCAAGACCTCAGGAGGAGGGGTTTTCCGAGGCCGTCTGGCGCCTTGTTCCCCTGACCTCCCTTGCGGCGGGCGGACTCGCCGTGATACTGGCGCTTTGGTCCCATGGGAGTGAAGACTTGTTGAACCTGGCGCTGATAGACACGTCGGTGTATGTCGAGCACCTGATCGCTTACATGTTTTGATCGAGGTTGTCATGAAACGAGTAAAGCTCATGGTGGGGGTGGGGTTGATCTTTTCACTGGGGGCCCTGGCCGGTTTTTTTACGGCTCGCCAGGTGACGCATCATAAGGTGCGCCGGTTTGTCCACGGAGGCCCCCCTGCGGCCATGATCATTGCGCGCATGGTGGGCCGCATCGACCTGACCCCGGATCAGGGCAGGGCCGTTGACCCCCTTCTTACCGGGCTGCGGGGAGAACTGGTGGAGCTCCACGATCGCACCCTGGCCGAAATCAATGCGATTATCCGGAAACGGTATTCCCTGATTGTGGAGGTATTGACGCCCGATCAGTATCAACGGCTTCTTTCAGAGACACGGAAGGCAAGACGTTTCAATATGTTCCGGACCAGCTGGCGCCTGCCCTGGGCGGACAAGAGCGCCGAAGAGGTGATGGCAGAGCTGACGGCAGTCCTCTCCCTGACCCCGGATCAGCAGGAGACCCTGAAACCCATGGTGGCCCGGCGAGTGAATGCACAGAAGGTTGTGGCTCGGGTGATGCACACCACAGAGGGTTTCGACTTCCTTCGGGTGGCGCGGGGCGCTGAGGGCGATGGCGAGATGGCCCGACCGATTCAGGAGGTTCTCACCCCCGAGCAGCTGGAGACCTACTGGTTGTCGCTCAGCCATCGGGGTCGTGCTTTCAAACGGGATCGGTGATGCCTCTGGTAATGTTTCACGGTTTGACAGCGGGCGTGGGCCCAACATCCTTGACATGCCGTGCAAGGCCTTTAACATGAACCCCGATGCCCCAATGAGGCATCGGGGTTTTTTATTTATTACGGCAAATCAAGGGGGATAGGCATGGGTTGGGTGTCCGAAGGCGAAGGGGAGGCTGTGGTGCTGCTCCACAGCTCCATGAGTTCGAAGGTGCAGTGGGTTTCCCTGATGGAAGAGCTGAAGCAGACCCATCGGGTGGTGGCGGTGGATCTCTGGGGGTATGGGGATGCCCCGTCCGTTTCTGATGAACAGGCGGGGGACTTTACCCTGGATGACGAGTTGACCCTCATTCGCCGGGCCCTTGCCCATGATGTTCCCGGCGACACCCCGTTTCACCTGGTGGGGCACTCCTACGGCGGGGCCGTGGCCATGCATCTGGCCCTGGAGATGCCCGAGCGCATTCGCAGCATCTCCCTGTATGAGCCCATGGCCAACCACGTGGTTCGTGAAATAGACGACGCCCTCTACGAAAAGCAGAAGACCCTGATGGGGTCGGTCATCGAGGAGATCAACCGGGGCAATCTTAAGACGGGGGCCTCCATGTTCGTGGATTTTTTCAGCGGGGACGGGCTGTTCGATCTGTTGCCCTCCGAGGTCCAGGAGGCGCTGGCCGGGTGTGTCAAAAAGATGCCCCTGGACTATTTTGCGTCCGCGCACAAAGGGCTTCGCATGGGGCGCTACGGAAAGCTTGAAGCCCCCACCTGTCTTATGGCCGGGCGTCAGAGTCCGGCGCTCTCTTATGAAATTTCCCGTGCCCTTTCCGGGGTGATTCCCCATGTGGACTACCACCTCGTGGATGCCGGCCACATGGCGCCCCTGACCCACGGCCCCAAGGTGAACCCCATCATCGCGGCCCATGTCAGGCGGCACACCTGCCTCAACTGACTTTTGCCCCGTGTAGAAGGCCAGGTTGCGGCAGAATGTTTGGGGCTGAAGTATTTTTTTTAATGAATTTAGGGGATTGCTGATTGAATATCGGCGGGCCGTTGGTGTATACTTCCTCCATTAACCGGGGAAAGGGGGCTGCTTTAAGCCGCGGTCCCTTTTCCGCCGTATCAAAGGGGCAGTTACCCGCCTTGCCCGGATATATATCGTAACATCTCAGCATTTTTTCAATGTCCTTGGCACCGGCCATCAAGGATTCGGCGTCAGGAATTCTTCCTTACAGCACCTTTTTTTGAACTGCATTTTTCTACGTCCCCGGCGTACATCGACACGTCATCTCGCGCATACTGGTCTCAGGTTCCTGAGGTTTGGTCGGCAAGGCATGTTTTTTCGTTGAAACGGCTTCGCAAGGCAATCCACGATACAAAGGACAAAGGAGGCAGTATGAAACGATGCATGAAAGCCCTGGCTCTGGTTGCCGTGGTGATGGTCTGGGCAGGGCAGCCGAGCGCCGAAGGATCGGACTATCGTTTTGACCTCTCCCCCATGGTGGGAGGGCACATTTTCGAGGGGAACCAGAATCTGGATGACGGGTACACCATGGGGCTTGCCCTGGGGTATGCCATAAACCAGCGGTGCACGCTGGAAGGCGGCTTTACCTGGATCTCCACGGAGACGAAAAAGTTCGATGTGGACGTGGACGGTCAGCGCTATTCCCTGGACGCCCTTTACCATTTCATGCCCGAGGAGGCCTTGAGGCCCTTTGTGCTTATCGGGGCGGGTGCCTTGCGCCTGGACCCGGACGTGGGGGATTCTGAGACCGATTTCATGGCCGAGTACGGAGCGGGTCTCAAATACGCCATCATGGACAATCTGGACTTGAGGGCCGAGGCCACGTCATGCCCTTTGATGACTTTTACAACAACCTTGCCTGGCAGCTGGGGATCAGCTGGCGTTTCGGCAAGCGTGAGGCCGCCGCAGAGGAGCCCATGGCCGTGATGGACAGCGACGGCGACGGGGTCCCCGATGATGTGGACGCCTGCCCCAACACCCCCGCAGGCCAGGCCGTGGATGAGCTTGGCTGTCCTGTGGTGCTGGATTCCGATGGGGACGGGGTTCCCGACGACATGGATGTGTGCCCGAATACCCCCGCAGGCCAGCCCGTGGATGAGCTGGGCTGCCCCGTGATAGCCGATGCGGACGGTGACGGGGTGGAAGACAGCATGGACCGTTGTCCGGACACACCCCAGGGGGCCGTGGTGGACAGCCGCGGGTGCTGGGTGATCCAGGGGTTGACCTTTGATACGGGCGAGACCCGCATCAAGTCCGATTTCCTTCCCCTGCTCAACGAGGTGGTGGAGATTCTGATGACCAACCCCGATGTGCGGGTTTCCATCGAAGGCTACACCGACAGCGAGGGGAGCGATGCGGCCAACCAGCGTATTTCCGAAGGGCGGGCCAAGGCCGTGCAGGAGTATTTCGTGAGCAAAGGGGTTGCCGAAGGGCGCCTGGAGTACCAGGGCTTTGGCGAGGAAAATCCCGTGGCGGACAACGAGACCGAGGAAGGGCGAAAGCAAAACCGTCGGGTGGAACTCAGGCCCCTGCAGTGATCCACCGGGCTTATCCGGTTTGATGTGTTGAAAGGACCATGAAACGCCGTGCGAGGTCACTCGCACGGCGTTTTTTTGTGCCTTATTTCAGCCGGTGGCTCAAGGGCCGGGTCATGTCCCGGCTCAGGCGGTGGCGGATAAAGGCGTTGAGGCAGACCATGGCCCGGTTGGCGGTGAGATAGGTGGGGACCCCGCCCGCATCCAGGGTGCGTCCCAGCTCGTTGTAGACGGCATCGGCCCGGCTCACCACGTTGACGGAGACGGCCACGGGTTTTTTGTAGGCATGGACCAGCCGGATGATGCGGGCGGCGATGTTGTCCGGGTTGGTTCGGATTTCATCGTCGGTGGTATGGATCAGGGCGCTCTGGGGCACGATGGAGACCATGAGGGCGTCCACGTCCGGGGATTTGAGCATGGTCTCGACGGCACCGGCAAAGATGGCGTCATCGGCCATGGGGGTGAGGTCCAGAAGGGGGGAGGCCTCGGCCATGGGAGGGATGATGGCCCTTAAGGCCGAAAGGGTGGCCTCATCGAAATCCGCCGGGACCAGGTCCCCCAAATTGTCGGCGGCGTAGGTTTTTTCGTACCCGGCGTTGGCGATGATGGCCACGCGGTTGCCCGAGACAACAAAGTCGTTCATGAGGGCAAAGGTCTTGATGAAGTCCCCGTGGTCCACCATGGTGTCGGCCACGATGGCCCCGGCCTGCTTCATGGCGGCACGGGCCACGGCGTACTCCCCTGCGATGCTGGCGGTGTGGGACTCCGTGGCCTTTCGCCCCTCCTCGGTGCGCCCGGCCTTGTAGACGATGACCGGTTTGGTCCCGGCCCTGACGGCGTCGAAGAACTTGCGCCCCGCGTAGCGCTTGAACCCTTCGATGTAGCAGCCGATGACGTTGATCCTGGGGTCGTCCTGAAAATAGGTGACCAGGTCGCAGGGGTCCACATCGAGTTGGTTGCCGTAGCTGACGATCACCTTGGGGGAGATGGCGTTTTTCAGGTTGTCGATCTCGATGATGCCCAGGGCCCCGCTCTGGCTCAGGATGGCCACCTTGTTCTCACGTTCCATGCTGACGGAGAATTTGTCCTCGGGAATGAAGAAGGTGTTGAGGCCTTTGGCGGTCCGGCTCCCCTCGTAGACGATGCCCAGGCAGTTGGGTCCGATGAGGCGAAACCCGCCCTCTTTGGCGAGGCGGGAGATCTCCTCTTCCAGGTCCCTGTTTTTGTCCACCTCGGCAAAGCCCCCGGGGATGAGGATGACGGCCTTGACCCCTTTTTTTACACACCCTTCGATGACGGGCAGGGTGGCGCTTGCCGGCACCGTGATAATGGCAAGCTCCACGGGGGCGTCGATGGCCTCCAGGTCGGTGTGGACGGGAAATTCTCGGGATCCTGCGGAGAGGGTGCCTCCCCGGGGGTTGACGCAGTAGATGTCGAGCCGCTTCATGCGGATGAGGTTCTCGACGATGATGTTCCCCGCCTTGGTGGGGTCCGATGTGGAGACCCCCACCACGGCGATGCCCCTGGGCTCGAAAAAGGGCCTCATGGTGGCTTCGGGGGCGATGGACAGGTCGGGCAGGGGGCCCCGGGGCTTGAAACGGGCAAAGCCGTCCACGGCCACAAACCGGCCGTCGGTGGCAAAGACCAGGGGGTTGACCTCGAACTCCGTGATGACGTGGTCGGAGCCGGTGTTGAAGTAGGAGGAGAAGGCAACAGCCAGGTCTGAGAAGGCCACGCCCACATCCACGATGCGTCCCACGTCCGCCTCACGGTTCCAGGCCTTGAATTTTTCGTGGATGTGGGAGGACTCCAGAAGGGCCCTTGTCCAGTCCCGGTCCACCGGGGCGAGGATGAGGTTGGGCTGGGAAAAGTGCCTGGCAAAAAATTCGGCGTCGCTGCCCCCTTTGGAAAAGGAGAGCACCGGCCCGAAGGTCTCGCTCTCCCGAAACCCGAGGAGGATTTCATTGCCCAGCTCGGGCTGGTAGTCCACCTTTTCGGTGATGAGCACCCCTTCCACCGGGACGCCCATGTCCCGAAACGCAGAGGTCATTTTCTCGAAGGTGTAGCGGACAAAGTCTGGGTCGGCGTGGACCATGCACACGCCGCCTGCGCTCGCTTTGTGAGTGACAGCCGGCGAGACGATCTTCATCACCAGCTCGGGCCCCCCGATGCCGTGGAGAAGCTCGCGGGTGACCGCGTGGGCCGAGGCGACGAGGGCATGGCGGGGGACCTCGATGTCCATGGCACGGAGAATGGCGTACACTTCATGCTCGAAGAGCATGTCCCGACCGGCTGTGCGGGCGGCGCGGAGCATGGCGCCGACCTCTTTTTTTAGACGGGGTTCCAAGGGCATGGGGCACCTGTATGATGTGGGGGACGGGGTGGCCCTGGCCGGGCGGGGAGCCCATGACGGAAGGCCGGGGCGGCTGCTGGCAAACGTCTTGCTGATGCTTGGTTTTGTTCAGGATACGGGGCCGCCGACAGGCTGTCAACATCCGGGGGGATGCCGGGCTAACGCGAACGCTGTGAGGTCACCAATCCCTCTTCAACGGTGAATTTGCCCTTGATGTTGACGGCGTGGTCGTGGTCACTGCCCGGAGGGGCCTCCAGGGTGAGGGGAGCGGGGTCGTTGCTGCCGAGGTGGATGGCGATGACAGCGGAGGGACGCAGGCGTGCGTTGATGCTGAAGCTGATGGTCCTGAGCGCCTCTTCCACCTCTGAGATCTCGTTCTGGAGGGCTTTGGCCTGGGCCTCAAGGTCCCAGAACCGTCCGCACAGGGTGCGGGTATGCTCAATGGTCTGCATGGCGCCGCTGACGGCCAGGCAGGTGTTGCCCCGCTTCAGGGAGGCCATCAGCTGGGGGACCCCCTCGAACTCATAGGCCTTGAGGGATGCGACAATTTTCTTGAACACCGGCCTGACGGAGTCGTCTTCTCCAAACTCGGCGGACAGGCTCTTGAGTTCGGCCACAAGGGAGGCCTTGGCTTTGTTGAGGGTCTCCTCCAGCTCGTGAAGGGCTGTGTTGATCCGGCGCTTTTCAAGGATCAGCTCATCGCGTTTCGCAAAGAGGCCGGGCCCCAGGATGAGGTGGTTTGTGCCGCTGACCCGTACATTGTCCAGATCCGCCACACAGGTGTGGATGTGGGAGTTAAGCAGCAGGGCCGCCGAGGTGTTGATGGCCACCCGGTGGGCATGGATGGTGGCGTCGATGGCTTCCCGCTGAATGGACACGGTGCCGTGCTCGCAGCAGATGGTGGAGGAGGAGACGCTTCGGCAGGCAACATCCCCGTCGCTGGTGAGGTGACTTTCGGGCAGCATCTGATCCACCGTCGCCTTTTTGCCGGACTCCACATGGCCGCCGTTGATGGTGCGGATGGTCACCGACCCCGCCACCTTTACCAGGAACCCCTCGTTGACCGATTCCGCCTGCATGCTCACCGGGCAGACCACATCACTACCGATGTTTCCCACGGAAAAATCGATATCCCCCACCACAATGCGATCGGTGATGTCAATGGCCGAGATCCCTTCCGGGCCGAGGTGGGTGATGACCACGCCGTCCCGACTCGCTTTTACATCGTTCGCCTTCGCTGGTGGTGATGTACACGCTTCGCGCCCTTTTTCTGAGCTTCAGGGGGTACTCCTTGGCCACGGGAGGCTGGACCGGGGTGCCGTCATGGGAGAGGCCGTCTTTGGCGGTGTCGGGGAGGGAGACCTGCAAGAGGAGATCCCCGGCCTTGGCCGAGGGGTAGCGGAGCATCTCCCGGAAGTCGATGCGTCCGTCGGAGAGGATCTTGCCTGCGTTGGAACCCTTGTCGAAAAAGGTGCGGGTGATGCGGCCGCTTTTTCCGCCCCGGGGCAGGGTGCCGGAGACGGTGAGGGTGATGTCGTTGTTCTTGGAAACCAGGCGCACGGTCCGGCCGAGGCCGTCGTCGTCCCAGGGGACGTAAAGGGATTCGTCAAAGGGTTCTTCGGCCAGCACGCCGTGAATAATCAGGGCGCTGATTTTGACAGTCTCCAAGTGAAACCGCTGCAGGAGCTGGAGCAGTGCCAGGGCGTTGATTTTTTCTTCACCCGGCTTGATGCCGGCCGTGATGGTGACGGTGAGGGTCTGGAGCGTGTGGACCTGGGAGCTGAACAGGTAGCTTTCGAGGATATCGGCCTTGGCTTGCTCCCGCCGGGAGACAGGAATCTCTGTGAGGGGTATTACCGCGTGTCCTGTATCGGTCATGTCTCGGCTCCTCATGGTAATGCACCGAATCACCCATCCCATGTCTTGAGAGCGGTGCGTCCTGATCTGCTTGCGGTGGCCCTGAACCTGCGGCGATGGAAAAACGACTTCCATTACCTTCATGCTATCGGCGGCTCTTCTGGAAAAGTTTAGAACGAATATTCAAGGATTTTCGACAGTCTGCCGGTGGTGAGGGGCATGACGGGGCTGCGGTACCGCCGCCGGAGTGATGTGCTGTTTATGTAAAAAAAGCCGGGTAAAATTCCGTTTTATTAAAAACACAATTCCCAAAACTACTTGTTCGACTGAATGTTACCGATAAAGGAACGGTACCAACGTACGTCGGTGACCGGGGATGGTTTTCGGAAGAAGGCAAACGCTGTTTTGCTTGTGTTTGCTTGTTGCGGGGTGTGACGAAAGAACGGATCACAAAAGCCCGAACGAGTGTGGAACAAAAAAACAGACATGGGAAAAAGGCTGAAATGGCGGCCTGTTTTTCGTACTTGGAGTCCTTTTTTAAGGTCTTGGTAGGGTGTTTTAAGCAAAGATGTTCGGTGGGCGATGCAAATTGCCGTTGGCTTACATGAGTTATCCTGCGATACCGCTATTTCAGTGGCAAAAAACGATTTTTTAATGAAATTGAAGGGAATAATAGAAATTATTGAATAAAAAGAGGTGCGTCCGGATGTGTCAGGTGTTTCGGCGGCTTAACGCGGTACGCGGTCTGGTTCGTTTTTTCGGATACATATCCCTGTTGCATTTTCCCATCGGCGTGGGTAGGCAACTTAAATATAAGGAATACAGTCTACGACGGGGGGTTGCCCTTTACCCACATGGGAGGAGAAGCACGCAACATGACAGAAGAAACCAGGAAAAGACCCGCAACTCGCGCCATGGACCTGTCCGGGGTCCGGGTGGATCCGCCCGGAGCGGTTCGAACTATGGAAGGAATCCGCAATACCGTTTACTCTCCGGGGGCAACAGACCCCAACACCCTCTATTTCGTGGAGGTGGATCCGAAGGTGTGCCAGGGCTGCGGGGAGTGCTCCCATCATTGCCCCACCGGCGCGATCCAGGAGACCGAGGACGGCACGCGACACATCGTGGATCCTTCCGTCTGCATGAACTGCGGCCAGTGCCTGACCCATTGCCCCTACGGTGCCGTGACCGAGCGTGTCTCCTATGTAAGCGAGGTGCTGGAAAAGCTGAAAGACCCGGATACGGTGGTGGTGTCCATGACAGCCCCTGCCGTGCGGTATGCCCTGGGCGAGTGTTTCGGCATGCCCACGGGCACCTGGGTGGGGGGCAAGGTGCATGCGGTGTTGCGGCGCCTGGGCTTCGACTACATCTGGGACAACGAGTGGACCGCCGACGTCACCATCATGGAGGAGGGCACCGAACTCCTTCAGCGCGTGAAAAACGGGGGCAAAGGCGATAAGCCCCTGCCTCAGTTCACCTCCTGCTGTCCGGGCTGGATCAAGTTCTGCGAGTCCTTTTACCCCGACCTGATCCCCCATCTTTCCACCTGCAAGTCCCCCGTTGCCATGCTGGGGCCCCTGGCCAAGACCTATGGGGCCCAGCAGACCGGCACAGACCCCAAAAAGGTCTACACCGTCTCCATCATGCCCTGCATCGCTAAGAAATACGAAGGGCTGCGACCGGAGATGAACGCAGGCGGCTCTCGGGACATTGATGCCACCATCAACACCCGGGAGCTGGCCTACATCATCAAAAAAGCAGGGATCTCCTTTGCCTCCCTTCCCGATGAGGAGGCCGACCCCATCCTGGGCATGGCCACCGGGGCCGCCACCCTTTTCGGCACCAGCGGCGGGGTCATGGAAGCGGCCCTGCGTTTTGCCTACGAGGCCATCTCCGGCAAGACCCTTGCCGACCCGGCCATCAAGGCCGTGCGCACCGGCACGGGCATCAACAAGGTGTCGGTGGACGTGCCTGGTTTCGGGCCTGTGCGCGTGGCCGTGGTGAGCGGCCTTCATGAGGCGGCAAAGCTCTGCGAGGAGGTGCGGGCCGGAACAAGCGACCTGCACTTTATTGAGGTGATGACCTGCCCGGGGGGCTGCGTCAACGGCGGGGGCCAGCCCGTGGATGATTCCATCATGGAGGCCTCCCTGTTCAAGAAGATGATGGCCACGGTCAACAAGCGGTTCAACATGAGGAAGGTGGGATAAAGGAGGCAAGGTTATGAAAAAAGGAAGATGGGATCTCTCCAGGCGCAGTTTTATCAAGGCAGCGGGCCTGGCCTGCGGGTACGCTGTGGTGGGCGCGGGCATGGCAAAGAAAAGTGTGGCAGCGGTCCTGGACCTGGTGGGGCTTCGCCAGCAGTCCGTGTACAACGCTGACGCAGACCCCCGCAAATATGCCCTTCGTAAATCCCAGGATAATCCCATGGTGAGGGCACTCTACGCCCGGGGCGGCTTTCTGGAGGAGGGACCCTGCGGGCACCGTTCCCACCACCTGCTCCACACCACCTACGAGGACCGGAGTGCTCGCATCCGGGCCCTCAAAGACAAGGGCATCGAATTGTACATCTGATGCATCCATGCCGGGCCCATGGCCCGGCTCCGGGGGCCTTACTGCCATGGGTTGACTCCCACCCGGTACAAATACAGGTTCGTCGATATGGAGAGCATTCAGGAGGGGCACAGGCAAGGGATGGGTTGATCGGTTCCCTGGTCGCGGTTCCGGCTGTTGTTGACAGCTTTCCGACACAGCCCGGAGAGGTGTTTTTTCTTCGGATTCTCGTATTGTATGAGCCTTCTGGCACAAAATATGCTATTTGCCATGGGGGCAATCGCCACGGTTGTCCCCATGGACCAGATGGTCTGTTGGAGCCTTTGTAATAACATATTAGATTGCGGGAAGCCTTGACGCCTGTATATCTGCCGGCGCCCGGGACTTTCGGTGTGGTGCCGAGGCGCCATGCCACTGGATGGATGAAATGACGTATGACCCTGAGCACCCCGAGGATTTTATCGATGCGGCGAGCATCTGGAATCACATAGAAACAGCAAGCAACCCGGCACCTGAGAGGGTCCGGGAGGTCCTGGCCAAGGCCGGTGAGATGAAAGGGCTGACCCTTGAAGAGTCAGCGGTTCTTCTCGCCTGCGAAGACAGCGGCCTGGACGACGAGATTTTCGCCACGGCAAAGAGGGTCAAAGAGAGCATCTACGGGAACCGTATGGTGCTCTTCGCGCCTTTGTACATCACCAACGAGTGCTGCAACTGCTGCAGCTACTGCGGGTTCAACGCCACGAACAAGGAGCTGACCCGCCGAACCCTCACCATGGATGAGATCAAGGACGAGGTGAGGGTGCTGGAAGACCAGGGCCACAAGCGCCTGTTGCTGGTCTACGGCGAGCACCCCCGGTTCGGCGCCGAATGGATGAAAGAGACCGTGGAAGCGGTCTACGCCACCCAGTCGGAAAAGAGCGGAGAGATCCGCCGCGTCAACATCAACTGCGCGCCCCTGTCCGTCGAGGGCTTCAAGACCCTGGCCTCCGCCGGTATCGGCACCTACCAGTGTTTTCAGGAAACCTACCACCGGGAAACCTACGCCAAGGTTCACCTCAAGGGCAAAAAGACCGATTTCCTCTGGCGACTCCACGCCATGCACCGGGCCATGGAAGGCGGCATCGACGATGTGGGCATGGGGGCGCTCTTCGGCCTCTTTGATCACCGATTCGAACTGCTGGCCCTGCTTGCCCACGCCCAGCAGCTGGAAGCAGACACCGGGGTCGGTCCCCACACCATCTCCTTTCCGCGTATTGAGCCTGCCCTGGGTTCCGAGATGTCCACCAACCCTCCCGATGTGATCACCGACCACCGCTTTAAAAAGATCGTGGCCATCACGCGCCTGGCCGTTCCCTACACCGGCCTTATCATGAGCACCCGCGAAACCGGGGAGCTTAGGCGCGAGCTCATGGAACTCGGCGTCTCCCAGATGAGCGCCGGATCCCGCACCTACCCCGGAGCCTACTCCGACCCCGAATACGACCGCCCCGACGTTCAGCAGTTCTGCCTCGGCGACAACCGCTCCCTGGACGAAGTGATCCGCGAAATGGCGGAAAACGGTTTTACCCCCTCATGGTGCACGGCCTGCTACCGCAAAGGACGCACCGGGGACCACTTCAT
Source organism: Desulfoluna sp. CYM3A (assembly GCF_056829965.1). Classification (NCBI taxonomy): domain Bacteria; kingdom Pseudomonadati; phylum Thermodesulfobacteriota; class Desulfobacteria; order Desulfobacterales; family Desulfolunaceae; genus Desulfoluna; species Desulfoluna sp. CYM3A. The sequence goes on along the minus strand of NZ_CP186556.1, from coordinate 4,657,581 downwards.
GGGCCTTGCCAAGCAGGGTTTTATCCAGGAGTTCTGCATCCCCAACGCCCTGTTGACCCTGCGCGAGTACCTGAGCGACTACGCCAGCCCCGAAACCCGGGCCGCAGGCGAAGCCCTTCTGGCCAAGAGCGAAGAGACCATGGCCCAGCGCAAGTGCGGCAAAGAGTTCTCCAAACTCTTGAAACGCGTCACCGACGGTGAGAGGGATCTGTATTTTTAAATGTCGCTGGTGCCTCCGGCGGCAAGGTGGGGGCACCTTGAAACCCTGTGGCGAATGCACGGACGTCGTGCGGTCATGCAATTGTTGCCGGGGCATTCGCGTGGGGGATGGTGAGATTCAGTGGAGCGTTTTTGCAGGAGAAGGTCGTGTCACTCGCTCCCGGGCTCAGCCTGGGAGTGCCGATGGCAAGGCTTCGCCTTGCCGTGTGAAGCATAGCGGATAAAACGTACAGGGGAAAGCGGCTTCAAGCGTGGAGGCAGAGCCTCCGTGGATCATTCCCAGGCAGAGCCTGGGAACGAAACCTGAGACAGGGCAATGCCCACTGCCGTCGGAGATACTCCGCCCAAGGTTTTACAGAGCTTGCGGCAATGCCCGAATAGTCGCCAGCGTTGATGGCGGGCGCAGCCCGCGGCGAACGCCATAGCGATTTTCCCTGAGGAACGAAGGGGAAATCGCTATGGCAATATGCTTTCGAGGTGGCACACCTCGCCGCCGGAGGCATGTTTTGGCTTTTTGGTCTGGGCCTTGTGGTTCTGTATCGGGCATAGAGGGCGACAAAAGCGACACAACGGTGGATACCTTAGATGACAGATGCCATGGACGTGACATGTCCTGACACACGGATAGAGACGGACAGCCTGGGGGAGGTGGCGGTGCCTGCCTCGGCGTATTGGGGTGCGCACACCCGGCGAGCCCTGGATCATTTTCCTTCGTCGGGCCAGGAGTTCCTGCACCCTTTTGTCCGGGCCCTGGCCCTTGTGAAGCGGGCCTGTGCCGAAACCAATGTTTCCCTGAAGTATCTGGACGCCTCCGTGGGGGAGGCCATTTGCGCTGCCTGCGACGAGCTGGCCCAAGGGGACTTGGGGCTTCAGATCGTGGTGGATCCTTTCCAGGGCGGGGCAGGCACCTCCACCAACATGAACGTCAATGAGGTGATCGCCGGGCGGGCTGCGGAGCTGCTCGGGTCGCACCGGGGGGATCGCGAGCTCGTCTCGCCCCTGGATCATGTGAATCTCCATCAGTCCACCAACGATGTGTATCCCACGGCCCTGAAGGTGGCGGCGGTGTTTCTCCTGAAAGAGCTGGAGACGGAAACCGGCCACCTGCAGCAGGCCTTTCAACTGAAAGAGACCGCGTTTTCCTCGGTGGTGAAACTGGGGCGTACCCAGATGATGGACGCCGTGCCTATGACTTTGGGTATGGAGTTCGGCGCCTTTGGCGAGGCCATCGCACGGGATCGCTGGCGGGTGTTCAAGTGCCGGGAGCGGCTCAAGCAGGTAAACTTGGGCGGCACGGCCGTGGGCACGGGGCTGGGCGCTCCCAGGGCGTATATCTTTAAAGTGGTGGAGCGTCTCAAGGCCCTGGCCGGCGTGGTCATCGCCCGGTCGGAAAACCTGGTGGACGTCACCCAGAACCTCGACTCCTTTGTGGAGGTCTCCGGTATCCTCAAGGCCTACGCCGCCAACCTGGTGAAGATCGCCTCGGACCTGCGGCTGTTGAGCAGCGGTCCCCACGGCGGCCTGGCGGAGATCAACCTGCCGCCTCGCCAGGCAGGCTCGTCTATCATGGCCGGAAAGGTGAATCCGGTGATCCCGGAGGCGGTGATCCAGGTGGGCCTGCGCACCATGGCCAACGATCAGATGATCGGGGCCGCAGCCTCCATGGGCCAGCTGGACTTAAACCATCTTATGCCCCTGGTGGCCCACGGGCTGCTGGAGTCCCTCACTCTGTTAAACGGAGCGGTAAAAAGCTTTCGGGTTTACTGCGTGGAGGGGATCACCCCCAACGCCGAGGCCTGTAAGGCCCACGTGACGGCAAGCGACACCCTGCTTACTGCCCTGGTCCCCTTTATCGGGTATGACCGGGTGGCCGGGCTGGTGGAAAAGGCACGGACCACGGGGCATTCGGTTGCTGACCTTGTGGTGGAAGAGGGCGTGCTGAGCAGCGAGCAGGTGGCGGCGGTTCTTTCTCCCAAGCGCATGCAGAAGCTGGGCTTTGACGCAGCAGATGAAGCCCTCTTCAAAGGAGAGAAATCATGACCAGAGATGAGATTCTTGCCTATCTGCAAGGAAAGGACGATGCCGGGCTCTTTGCCGGGGCACGGGCTGTTCGTCGCGAAATCTTCGGGGACGAGATCTATTTAAGGGGCATCGTGGAGTTTACAAGCTTCTGCCGGTGCCGCTGCAACTACTGCGGGCTTCGGGCGCCCAACGACGAGGTGTTTCGTTACCGTCTCACCGAAGAAGAGATCCTGGACGCCGTGGACGAACTGGCCGCCCTGGGCCTTCCCACGGTGGTGCTCCAGGGCGGGGAAGACCCCCATTACGATGCGGCCTTTATCGGGCGCATTATCGAAAGCATCAAGGCGAACCATGGCATCGCCGTGACCCTCTCCCTGGGGGAACGGGGTGTCGAGGCCTTTTCCCACTGGCGGGAGTGCGGGGCCGATCGTTATCTCCTGAAGATGGAGACCCTGGATGAATCCCTTTACGGCACCTATCGCCCCGGGTGCGATTTCCACCAGCGCCTGGCAGGGGTCCGCACCCTTCAGAGGCTGGGCTACGAAGCAGGCTCCGGCATCATCACCGGCCTGCCCGGTATGACCTCGGAGACGTTGGCGGACGATATCCTGGCCGTCACCGACCTTGCTTTGGACATGATCTCCGCCGGTCCCTTTGTGCCCCATCCCCAGACCCCCTTCGGCGCCGAGAGTCCGGGGGATCCCCAGCTTGCCCTGCGTACCATGGCCATCTTGAGGCTCCTCAACCCTTACGCCAACATCCCGGCCACCAGCGCCCTGGAAACCGTCCGGGAAGAGGGCCGCAAACAGGGCATCGACGCCGGAGCCAACGTGCTCATGTTCTCCGTTACCCCGGCCTCGGTGCGGAAAAATTACGCCATCTACCCGGGCAAAAACCAGGAGACCCGCACCGCCGCCCACACCGTGCAAAAGGCTCGGGAACTCATTCGGAGCATGGGGCTTTCCCCATCCTCAAGCCTTGGAGGATCCAAGGTTTCTAAAAAAAGGGCGGGGTAGAGCGTTTGGTGAGGTTGGGCATGGAAAAGGAAAAGCGCCTCCGGCGGCAAGGTGGGGGCACCTTGAAACCCTATGGCAAATGCATGGAGACCGTTGTTAAGCGGGTGTTGTCGGGGCATTTGCGTGACGTGTGACGTTTTGCAGGCACCTCTGCAGGAGATGCCCATGCTCATTTTTTTTAAAACGGTAATTATTCAGCTTAATTTATTAAAAATTGAACAAACAGGTGTTATATGGTTTTTTGCACGAAGTTCGGGCCTTGGTTATCGTTTGGGCTGCGACTTTCAAAAAAAACTGAAAAAAATCGACCGAAACGGAGCGCCGCACTCCGGTGCGGCTTTTTAGTCCGTCGTTACCCGTGCCGCACAGGAGTGCGGCGCTCCAGGGGCAGGTGGGGCGGGGTATGATGTAAATACGACCATGGCCCAAACGAAGATCAATGCCGAATTTTGTTTGAAAGGCGGATGTGATTTGACCCGAGGAACGAGGGGCAAAGCGCATCCGCCACCTGCTTTCAAGGTGGCACACCTTGCCGCCGGAGGCTGATTTTTTTTTAAAAAAACTCAGGGAAAGCGTTTCTGTTTTAATATGAAGGAGTAAGAGATGTCTGTGAAAGCACCCAAGGGGGTTCGGTTGGTGATTACGCTCACCGGGCGTCGAAATGCGGGAAAATCATCGCTCATCAACGCCATCTGCGGGGAGGAGATCGCCATTGTCTCGGAGATGCCCGGCACCACCACAGACCCGGTGGCCCGGCACCATGAGCTGCTGCCTTTGGGGCCGGTGACCTTTTACGACACCGCGGGCCTGGATGACGAGGGTGCCCTGGGTGAGCTGAGGATCCAGGCGGCCAGGAAGGTGCTGTTCCGGACGGACGTGGCCGTGGTGGTGGCCGGTGAAGAGGGGATCACGGACTATGAAAAAGAGATCATTGCCGAGCTCCGCCGCATGGACATCTCCTTTCTGGTGGCCCTGAACAAAAGGGACCTGCGGGATGAGACCGAGGCCGATATCCGGTGGTGTGCCGAGGAGGGCATCAAGGTGCTGGCCGTCTCTGCCAACGGCGGGGACGGGGTGCGGGAGCTCAAGGAGGCCCTCATTGCCCTGGCTCCGGCTGAGTTCCGTGAGGAGCCTCTTCTGGTGCGGGACCTTGTGAACGAAGGGGACTGGGTCTGCGTGGTGCCCATCGATTTGGCGGCCCCTAAGGGACGCCTGATCCTGCCCCAGGTGATGGTGCTGCGCGATATCCTCGATGCTGACGCCGTGGGGTTGGTGGTCAAGGAGCGGGAGGTGGAAGAGACCCTCTCCAACATGGGCAAGAAACCGGCGCTGGTTATCACCGATTCCCAGGCGGTCCTCAAGGTGGCCGCGATGTGCCCGGCTACACGTGGTCCTTTACCACCTTCTCCACGCTCATGGCGCGGTACAAAGGGGACCTTGAGGCCCTGGTGGAAGGGGCCGACATGCTGGACAAGCTCAAGGACGGGGACACCATCCTCATGGGCGAGGCATGCTCCCACCACGAGGTGGCCGACGACATCGGCCGGGTGAAAATTCCCCGCTGGATCACCCAGTACACCGGTCTGGACCTCAACTTTGAGTTTTACTCCGGCAACGATTTTCCCGAAGACCTGGAAAAATACGCCCTGGCCGTCCACTGCGGAGGCTGCATGCTTAACCGCACGGCCATGCTCCGGCGCGTCCGCGAGTGCCGGAGACGGGGCGTGCCCATCACCAACTACGGGGTGGCCATCTCCAAGGTCCAGGGGCTCTTGGATCGGGTGATCAGGCCCTTTGGGCTGGCCGGGGAATAGCTTCCCTGCACATGGGGCTAAAACGCCTCCGGCGGCCCTGCCGGGGGCCAAACTTTTAGAAAGTTTTGCAAACAGGTCTTAAGCAAGGCTTCCAGGCTCTGCCGAAATAATTTTGTCAGTTTCGCCCCACCCTTCGTGTTGATCGCCCTGAAGGGCGATCAACACGAAGGGTGGGGCATTAAGATTGCTTTTTGAGGCTTGTCACGCCGGAGGCAAGCTGAATAGTAACTAAGTATGCACGTCGCGCACGGCCGTGCGGCAGACGCTCCGCCCATGTAAAAAAGCCGCACAGGAGTGCGGCGCTCCACACGAGAATCCTTCGGGGCTAATTTACTGCGGCATAAATAAGGTGCTTCCCTTATAACCTATTATCTATCCCCTGTTATTGCCTCTGACCTGTTTTTCCTATTCCCCCACCCTATACCCCACATACCCCTCGTGGTAGCACTCCAGACAAAATCCCTTTTCCGGGCAGACAACCCACAGGTCTTCGCATTCGTCGGTAAACAGGTCGGTGTGGCGAATCATCGCCCGGGCCTCCAGGCTCAGGCAGGGGGTGTCGGCATTGCCGAAAATCACGGTGACCGCATCGCCCGGGGCGAGGTGTTCCGAGATGATACCGGCGATTAGTTGCTCTTTTTCCTCGTCTTCGATATAGGGGCGGGTGGTGCTTCCCGGCACCTTTTTCCAGTCAATACCGGAAAACACCACGGGAAAATGGTCGAAGATCCACCCCGCGGCCTCGCGGTCCAGGTGGACGGCAAAAGAGACATTCAGGGCATTCAGGCTGGCTGCAAGGTCCTCAATGAGGGCCATGCGCCGTTCCCGCTCCAATCGGTCCTTGAGTTTTTTTCGTCTTTGGAGCAGCTCTTCCCGGCTGGGGGGCGGGCCTTGTTTGGTCACGATACATCTCCTTGCCCGGATATTTCACGAGTCGAGAGCACCCATATTCAAGGCATCAGAGCTGCAGATGTAGTGGTTTACCTCAAAGCTCTGATAACGCAGAAGATGGGTGCACTCGGCTCGCCCGAAGGGTGAGAAAATCAAACAGCTAACGTCGATTTACATTTTGCATTTTCAAAACAGTTGGTATTTTTTATTATAACCATTCGAAATAATAGTATTTTTGCTTGGTTGTTTTTCCATGAAATATCCGGGCTTGGGGGTTACGGGCGCAGCTCCTTGAGCCATCGTTTAAGCAGGCAAAAGACCACCACCCATACCAGAAAGGAAAGGAAAAAAGAGACAATCCCTTTGTGCTCTCCAAACAACCCGGAGACCGTGTAGGCAGAGGCGCTTGCGGCAAGCATGGCAAACAGTGTGGGCATGTGTGTCAGCTCCTGTTGGTAAATGATTGGGGCTTAGCCGGAAAAGGGTAATGCCTCCGGCGTCCAAACGTTTGATTAACAGGTCTTAGTCCAGCATTTCGAGTTTTCGCCGAGACAATTCAAATATTTTTTCATCAGAAACGTTTTTTGCGGAGCTTTTTTTCAAAAAAGCGACCCGCCGGAGGCATCCTTAACAGTTGCGAGGTATTTACTTCTGTTGCCAGATATAAAACGGTTCCCTGAAGTAGTTCAGTTCTGGCCGTGTTGTCTGATGGCCCGGAGATTGTTTTTGGGCATTTCTCCGCACCGGGGCTCCAGCAGGTCGAATTTGTCGCAGGCGTCCACCTCGTCACACTCCCAGCACCCTTCATATTTTCTTGAAAGACAGCATTCCATAATTTTACAGGGTGTCCCCGAACACCCGCCTCCTACCCGACAGGGCTTTTTGCACCCGGACTCCGCCAGTGCGACGAGGACCTCCGAGAACTTGCCGTAGTGAGAAAAATTAGCTCCGAAGGGTGAGTCCACGGCCGCGTACTCGTGGAAGGCCACCTTTTCGAGTTCCTCTTTCAGGTGTTGTGCATGGGCTTCGAATCGGTTGTTGTACCGGATGCAGTCCGGGCAATAGATGCCGCAATAGGCTGTTTCGGCAATTCCACCGGTGAGCCAGTGGATGTAGCTGGCGTAGGCGTCTTTATGAAAGTTGAGGGAGGCAGGGTTCATGAACCCGTGGAGATATTGAGAGCGGTGAACCCTTACGTTTTCTTTTCCGGAAAGGTCATCGGCAAGCTCGGCCACCGAAAAGCGGGGCTCTTCTCTGGCAAAAACGAGGTCCGTGGGCACCGCCGGGTTGATGGCTCGCCAGTTCCTGATTTGTGAGCCGTAGAAGCAGACCACCCGGCGGACTTTTTCGGAGGTAACGGCTTCGGAAAGGCGCCAGGCGGCCGATGCTCCCGCGCTGAACCCAATAAGAGTCACAGGGCCGGGTGTGTCATCGATTTTCTTTGAGAGGATCTCACAATAGCGATCCAGGCCGACATTCTCGGTGAAGTACTGGTAGGCGGCGGATTCTTCTTTGAACTCCATGAAGAGCCCGCAGTATGGGTCGACGATCTCGACGTTCCCAGGCAGCTCGTCTCCGAGCTCTCCAAGGGCCGATGTCCTTCCGAAAATGTCCGCCACAAGGATGGTGCTCATAACTTTGGGTATTCCTTTGCTGAGGTGGTCTCCCGGTTTTCCGGCTTTTTTGCGATGATCTGGAAGATGGTGGCCTTGTTTCCGTTCATGGTGGAAACCTCAATGGGTTGCTCCCGGATACGTTGAAAGGGGGCGAGCAATTGGTGGATCCAGGCCATGTCATGGTGCCGGACCACAGCTCCTTCGGGAAGCCCGAAGACACCGTACTTCCCGTATTCGGCTTCATGCTGTCGGTATCTGTCGGTGTTTCTTTCATCGTTTTGCAGGGGGTAATCGCTGAGGTAGAGGATGCCTCCGGGGCGAAGGACCCGGAAGATTTCACTGATCACCTGCCTCTGGCCTGTGTCTGTGGGAATGCAGGTCAAGACGGCCAGGAGGGTGCACGCGGAAAACGAGTGGTCGGGAAAGGGCAGGGTTTCGGCGTCGGCATGCCGCAGGTCAAGGGCCGGGTTTTTGGCAAGGCCCCTTTTAATCATCTGGCAAGAGATATCGACTCCGGTGACGTTGCTGTACCCGTTTTCCGCGAGCTGGGCGCAGGTGCGCCCGTACCCGCAGCCATAATCAAGGATTTTCTCATCCGGTCGCACCCATGTTCGGAGTGTGTCAACATCAACGGGGTGGGAAAAGGTTTTTGTCGGGGCAACGCTGTCCCAGTAGGCTGTCTGAACGTCAATCGGGTTCATGGCTTTTTCCCCTCGCGCATGGGATGGTTCATAGCAAATCTCCGTCATTCAGGCTGTTATGGGATTAAGATTGAGTTATTCTCACGTTTTATAGTATTTATGGCCGATGGAGGATCACTCGGTTTTTCCCAGTGTCATGTGTCCAGATAGGCCCTCATTCGAAGGATGAGAAAGTCGAGTAGAAAATGTTGAATTACATTGTGCGTTTTTGGAATGCCTCATTTTTCTCAACAGCCAAGTGTAATAACAATTTTATTGTTTTAACAAGATCGTTTTCTCATGAAATATCCGTGCTTGAGGTTAACGATGAGACAAGGAGGTTCCGTGAGCCCCACCGATCACTACCGTTCCCTGGAACGAATGTATGCAGCCGCCCCGTTGAACATGGCGTTTTATCAGCCGACCATGACCGTCGGGGAAGGCAAGGCCACCATTGAGATGGTGCTTGCCGAGCACCATCATCACTCAGCCGGTGCCGCCCATGGGTCCGTCTACTTCAAGATGCTGGACGACGCCGCATTTTTCGCGGCCAACTCCCTTGAGCATGAGACCTTTGTCCTGACCAGCTCTTTTACCACCTATTTGCTGAGGCCCGTTGTGCAGGGTACTTTACGCTCCGAAGGCCGTGTGGTCAATATCGGCAGGAGTCAGTTTATCGCAGAATCTGTCCTTTATGATGAAAAGGGACGGGAAGTCGGCAGGGGGAACGGGGTGTTTGTCAAGGGCAGAACGCCCCTTGAGGAGGCTACAGGGTATGGACCGCCCGCCCCCTGAACCGGGGCCCAGGGGGGCGGCACATCTTCAATGGGCAACGGGAGGACGTTACAGGTAATCCAGGGAAACCCCCTTGGACCGGGCGGCCAAGATGTGGCAGCCGCCCATGGCGAGGCCGGGACTCCATGTCCAGGTAGGTCGACGCGTTTTGTTGAAACAGCATGGTCGCCTGGGCCGGGAAGTCTTCGTCTGCATCGTTGAAGAGGAGAACCACAGGGACCCGGGGCAGGGCCTGGAAGCGAAAGGCGAGCTCGCATGAGACATCCGTGGCAAAGGGCTGGCCACCGATGGCATGGCATTGCTGCTCTAAGGCTTCCACGGCTCCTTCGAAATGGGCAGAGATGGGGCGGGACGCCGTGTTTCTGAACCCGGTCACATAGGGCACGGCATCTTTGAAGTCTTTGTACGTCACCAAAGAGGCATCCTCGGACGGGCTTTCGGGGCACAGCAGCAGGTATTTGCACACTACGACCCAGGTGATGTGATTGGCCTCTTTCCCAGTCTCATCGGATACGGCATGGGGTGTCACGGTGTATGTCCTATCGAAAAACGGGATACGCCATGTGGTTTCACCGGCGGTGATTCCCAATGCCTCGGCGATGTTCGGGGCCCCTTCAAGGGCCTCCACCTGACGGAGATAATCCTTCTTGATCTGCTCAAATACGGGAGCTTTTTCAGCCATGGTGATGCCTCCGTTTGCTTTGTGAAGGGGTGTCTCAAAACCATGATGTCTGATTTTGTTGTCTTGGGGCATGCCTTTCTTTGGGTGGGGATGTCTTTTTTATATACAGATGGTTATCACAAGGTGTTGGTGGGGGCAAGGCATGTGGGGCGGTAAAAGGTGATCCCATTTCTTTTTGTGCTTGATGTTTGCAACAAATTCTCTTGTTGTGTAGTGTAGATATTTGGTTGACGGCGAGCCGGGTGCCATTCATGCAGTGCCCGGAACGAGAGAAAAGCGAGCAGAAAATGTGAATGACATCTTTGAAAAGGACGACGAGATCCCCATGAACTTATTTGACGAATTGCGCGTTGCCTTAGGGCGGGAGATCAGTGCTCACAAGCTTTCAGGGCAGCGGATTCAGGTGAGATGCAAGGCCCTTTCGGCCAAAGAGGCCATCGGAATTCCCGAGCACGATGACTACCCCATCATCAAGGGCAGGGAGGTGATGGTGGAGGCGGAGTTCGGCGGTGCCAAGGGGCAGGCCTTTGCCGATGAGTACGAACAGGCCGATTACTCAGTGGACGACCTGATGACCATGCCCCTTGACTCCAACAGCAAACGGGCCAGCTTTGTGGCGGGGCTCAACGCGGTGTACCGGTACCTGAACCTCTGCGAGAAGACGGTACACTGCAGGGACGCCGAACCCATGGAGTGTGCGGGCCATGTGGCAGAAGCCGTTGCCCCGGGCCAAAAAGTACTCCTTGTGGGGCATCAGCCCCGGTTCCTGGAAAACCTTGCCGCTCAATGTACTGTCCGGGCCGTGGACATGGATGAGGGCAACATAGGCACCCCGTTTTCCGGGGTGGTTATCGAGTCGCCGGAGATGACGGCAGACGCGATTTCCTGGTGCGATACGATTTTTGCCACGGGCTCAACCCTGGTCAACGGTTCCCTGCCGACATTCCTGAACCGGGGTAAACCCGTTGTGTTTTACGGCGTTACCGTTTCGGCGGCAGCCAGGATACTCAATCTGAAGACCTACTGCCGATGCGGCCATTGAAACGGACGACGCTGATTTGACCTGATACTTTGGTGCGCCCCCCCATCCTTACGTTTCTTATATTTATCAAACTTGTTAGGAGTGCATGGTGATGGCGTTGTTACGGTGTGAACTGGTGAGGCGTGTCTTGTGCTGTTTATTCATGGTGCTTTGTATCGCCGGAATGGCCCCTTTTCAAGGGGTGTGCGGTATTAACCCGGCTGTTAAGATTCTTGTTCATGAGGTCCTTCCGGAAGGCGTGGAGGGCGTAAAAAGATCCGAGGCAGTTGCATCCTTCGGCATTCCCTTGGACAGGTCAGATGGTGTTCGATCCATCGGCGAGCTGGGGCTTGTGGGGGCATCCGATTATCAATTTCGAGTGCTTCACAGGTACCCCGACGGCGCCATTCAGTGGGTGCTTGTGGATACCCTGGCGTCTGTTGAGGCAGGCGGCAACAAGGTAATCTGGCTTACCAATGGTTCCGGCAACAGTGCAGGGCCTCACCTTGCCGTGGACGGTTCTGATCGTATTACGGTGAATACGGGTACTGCCCGGTTTGTGATCAGGAAGACAAACTACAATGTGTTTGACTCCGTGGTTGTGGATGGGACCCCGTTTTTACAGGGTACGGGTGGGATTACGGCCGTCAGCGGATCAACCCGCTACTCTTCGGCCCTGGATGACGATTCCACGGCAGAGATCGAAGAGAACGGCCCCGTTAAAGCGGTGATCCGCTGTGACGGGCACCTTCTGCCTGAAAGCGGGCCGTGGCTTTTCGGCTACACCATGCGCATGTATTTTTACAAGAACACCGGCCGAGTCCGGCTTGACCTGATCATCAAAAACGCCGAGATGGCCTCCTATTCGGTGAAGATCTTCGAGTCCCTTCGCATTGAGCTTCCCTCCACGGTCTCTGCCCCCAGCTATCTCTTTTCCACCGGCCCGGGGACGGAATCCCACGGCCCCATCAACGAAACCGCATACCTGTACCAGGGCTACAGCAGCCATAAGTATATCCAGTACATTGGCGGCGCCTCCAAGCTCCGGGAGCGCCTGGTCCCCGATACGGGCCTGATGGTCGCCAACGGAGGGGCGGTGATCCACCCCCTCGGGGACGAGACCCACCACAGCGAAGGGTTCGCGGCCATGTACTCGGTAGAAAAGCAGATCAACTGCGGGATCCGAAATCTTTACGGTATGTGGCCGGCTGGGTTCACCATGGAGGATGACGGCGATCTATTCATTGATATCTTCAGCCCGTGGAACTCAAAAGATGATATCGGGTTCGCCTTTTTTGCCCATGACAAACGGCAGGTGGTGCTGGAGTTTTCGAAAAAGGAGGATACACCGTTACCGAGAGAGACCTTTTACGCCATACAATACCCCCTCACCGGGCGGGCGGCGTTTCAACAGTATAAGGACACCGGGGCCGTCTATTACGAAAAGAGGCTGGCGACCCATGAAGAGACGCGGAGGTTCCTGGCCGAGATCGGGCTTGAAAACTATGAGATCTCCAATGTGGACAGCATGCGCAGGTATTATGTCTGGGGGCAGTCCGGAGGCTCCAATCAGTATGATGTGAATTTGTGTCAGTACCTTCACTACCTGCAGACCGGTAACGGTGGGGCGTTTCTGGCTGCCCAGAACATGGACCACCATAAAATGTTCGGATCAACACGGCATTCGGATGATTTTGATTTCTATGCTGACGGGCCTGAAATTTTTACCAATGTAAATAAAGTCATACCACCCGATCAAGAGAAGCTGGCATTTAACTATAAGTCCATTGAAAGAGAGCATTCCCATGACATCTCCGTGCCCATTGGCTATTTCCTTACAGGGGATGAGTCGTTCATGGAAGCTTGGAAAGATTACGGGGAGTATACGCTCTACGATCAGGGCTCCGGCAAAGGGGCTATCGGAAGTTATTACGATGGGACCACTTACGTGGGGTATCCCCGCGTGTTTTCGAGGGCGCTCAGGCGTGCCGGGGCCTTTGGTCTCTATGCAAGTACGGAGGTGTGGCGGAGAAGATTTATCGCATTGTCCGTAATTTTATGAGCATGAGGGCAACGCCTTTAGATATCGACCAGAACGGATGGGATCTGGATCGTGGTTTCTTTTACATGAGCAAAGCCGGAAACTGTCCGGAGGGCCGCAGATGCAACAAGGTGTTCATGGCATACGATATCTTTCCGAATTCGTTCTGGACGTATCAACCTGAAAATTTCGACGATCCCTTGATGTATGAAGACTTTCGGGATTACCTTTTGGGGGACGCCTACCATTGCCTGAGAGAGATCATCCCTCTGGAGCATCAGGTCTACGTATTGTCCCTGGATCTCGCCAATGAGTCCGATGATAGTGGGGAGTATCCCTTTTCCTTCCTGATGGCCCTGGGGTACGAGATGACCGGGGACGACGCTTTTCTGGTACAGTACAAATCCCATTATATGAGGATGCTGGTGGTCCAAAGCAAAGAACGGGTCTACTCTCCCTATTCATCGAAATTTATCTATGATTACTACAATCGAAACGTGGTCGCAGGTTATGTGGCCCCTGTGGGTAACGGTCGCGTGGACATGGGAAATTCCAGCGCGGCTTCCGTTGCGCGCCAGGGATCCGTCTACACCCTCACGTGGAATGCGCCTCTGGACGGGCTCCAGACCGTCAGATAAAGGTACTCCGGTGCCCATGGTGGAAAACCTTACCATTCGACCCAGGTAACCGAAACTACCAATACGACCCGGACATGTATGATAACTACTGGGCTGCGCTGAACGTTGCCAATGAACCGCCCCCGAAACAGAAAAGGGGAGACGTGGAGTCCGTCTCTGTGGACGTTGCGCAGGTCATCAGCGCGTATAATGCCAGATATGGCTTGTCTGAGGGCGATCCTGCCTACCGTTCGTATGATCCTGGGACCGATTACTATTTCGCAGTGAAGTACAATAAAGTGGTCCCTGCAGCCTACGCAGAGACCATTTTCTCGCTTCCCTGTCCGTAAAGGGCAACGTTACAACTCACGTTTCGCGCGTAGCCCGAGAGCAATGGCAAGATGCTTTCGAGGTGGCACAGCTCGCCGCCCAAGGCCTTAACCGGCACCTTCCCCTTCCACAGCATACCGAAATGTGGCGTTGGCGTGGATCATGGTGGTGTTCAGGTAGAAAACACCATTGTGATGGAAGGTTTCGCATTGCTCCTTGCCTTCAAAGGCCAGGGGAAGCTCGGTGCATGCCAGGCACACGACGCTTTTCTTTCCTTCCGTCTGATCACAGGACGCACGGACGACCTCATCAATGCGGGCGCTGCCATTGTCGCTTTTGCCTTTGAACAGTTCGGAGATCAGCCCCGTTACCTTGGTTTTCAAGGCCGCTTCAGACGGGGCGAATCCGTTGACCCCGTGTCGTTTGAGATAACCGGGGAAGATCCCGGAGTCCATGGTGGGCTCTGTTCCCAGAATGAGGCAGTCGGACACCCCATGGGCCTTGCATGTTGCGGCCACAGCCTCAAAAATGCTGAGCACAGGGATGCGCAGCCCTTTTGTAATGGCATCAAATCGATTGTGGGGCGTGTTGCTGGCAATGATGGCAAAGTCCACGCCGTTGTCTTCAAGCCTTTTCAGCGCCTCATGAAAGTAGGCATCGTAGGCCTTCCATGACTCCTCGTCACCAAAGGTGCCTCTCCGGTTGAACGAATAGTTGATATTCACCGATTCAATGCACATCTCCGGCATGGGGGACGGCCCCGGGAGCCCGGCGTCGGCATGGTGTTTCTGGCTCAACTCACAGATGGCTTTGTAGTATTCAACGGTTGCGGGCCAGGCGAGGCCGCCTAAGATGCCGATCTTTTTCATGTTCGGTTCCCTCCGGTTGGGTGTGCATGGACGTAACGTCAGAAAAGCGTATTCCCGCGACCTCGGCACATGTTGAGTAACTCTCCGCAGTGCGTGGTTACTTCCTGATCAAATAACGATTTAGCACAGGCGCTGTTCCCGGACAAGGTGAAGAGGGCTACCTCTTTGGCATACACCATGGTAAGCTGTAAATCGTCATACATGCAGGATATTTGAATCGGTGCTTGTGCTTTTGGCCTTGTGCTCACAAACGGATTCATGTTTAATGAACGTATCCATGCCATTGTTTCCCATCTGTTTAAATATCATTGAATAAATCAGCCGGTGGTGAAGGCCTCCATCGTATCTTTTATACCCTATCTTCACAGGCAAGCTCGGTGTACCCTTTTTGCTGACTTCCTCTGTTCTTGTTTGAACCCACTACTGTTTCGGCTCGCCCGAAGGGTGAGAAAATCGAGTAGAAAACCGCGGATTGCATTCTGTAATAATTCATCATTGTCTCAATTGATCTGTTTTTTCATGAAAGATCCGGGCTAAGGATTTGGAGCACACCATGAAACTACGTAAAAGATATCTTATTTTAGTGGCCCTTTGCGTGATTCCCCTGCTTTCCTCTGCCGCAGAATTTGACCTGAGCCCCAACCAGCCGGTGCACCCCTTTGTGCCGTTGTCCAGCAGAGGGCACACCCTGGCTGACATCACCAGTTCAGGGGAGCTGCTGGCGCAGATTATCCTGTCGGGGGACATCAACCATTACGACAGCCTCAGGATCCACGCCGACTATGCCGACCACTTTGCCATCTCCCAGGAGCAGGTGGTGGCAAGCCTGCCGACATCCAACCTGCATGCCCTTGATACCCTTATTATCCAAGGAAACGACCGGTTGACCGACACGCTTTATCTGATCTCCGAAGCGCCGAGTCCCCGGGTGCCGCTACCGGGGCCCGCATCTCCCTATGAACTCTTCCTGACGTCCCTGCAGATCTCCAGATCGCCAAGCTCATCATTCTTTATCTACCTCGGGAGCGATGATTATGTCAACGGGGCGATCCATGTTCTATTTAAAAGCAATCCCCTTTGACGATGAAACCCTCAAGGTGTCCCATATACCCACCAGGGGAATTATTAAAACTTCCCGTGCTGCGACCATCACCGCCTCGAGTGGCCAGAACACCATCAACGGGGAGTTTAAATCAAGCAACGCCTTGAACGTTCACACCCTGCAGGGTGCGTCTCTCACCCTGGACAACTTTACCAGCATTGTCGGCAGCAGCTCGTCGCAGCTCCTTATGGACCCGGGGAGCCGTCTCAATCTTGCCAATTCAGAACTGGAGTTGTTTTCCTATGTGTCTCAACCATCTCAGATCACCGGTGCCACCCTTTCACTTAAAGGCTCTTACGGCTCCGGCTCTCCGGTGGGATTGTCATCGGCATCTGAGCACAGGCCCCCTTCAGGTGACGGATTCGACCATTCATTTGAACAACAACACCTACCTGCGTTCCTATATCCACAGCGGGGTATCCCCTGCGACCGGCACGTTTACCTTTCAGGGCAACAACACGGTACATTTCGGCGACGGCGCCTTTTTGTCGGCGTCCTATGACGACACAGATCTGGTGAACGGCACCCTCATCGTGGACGGAGGCACCACGGTTTTTCAACGCAGCTTTACCGGGGTTCCTGCCACCCATCCCGCCCTGAAGGTCTCTCGCCTGAACCTGATCAACCAGGCCGATGTCACCATTGACGGTGTTCACGGGCTGGATACCCTGGATTCTCTGGATATCAGGGATTCAACGCTCTCGTATTACAACAGCATCGAGGCGGACCAATTGACCTCCTTTGCCATGCATGACGGCAGGCTTGTGACAAGCCCCATGCGGTTTACCTCACAGCAATTCACCCTAAGCAACAGCGATGTGGTGTTGCGTCACCAGCAGGGGGATGCGCTGTCGTCCCTTGATTTCGCCGGTGCCGCAGCCGGGACGCCCTTTCAGGCCACGGGGAAAAACGAATTTCATCTCCGGATCCTGCCCGGTGGCCAGCCCATTGCGCCGGGGTTCAATCAATACAACGACTCCGTGGCCTTTACGGATGTAAACATCACGGGGATGCCCGCTCTGTCCCTGACCCTTGAGGCCCTGCAGGCAGGCCTTGGTGCCGATGCCTATGCGTCGGGGGAGCAGCCGCCGACGGACGTTATGACGTGTTGTTTTTTGTGACCAGTACCACGGACGGAGATGCCATTGGGTCCACCCTGGGGGGCAGCATGCCTGCCCTGCTTACGGCCAGGCAGACAGCCACGCCTTCAGCAGACGGCAAGGTGACGGTGAAGCTGGAGACGCAGCCATACACCACCCTTCTCTCCCACCCGGGCGTGACGACCCCCAACCAGAAAAACGGGATGCAGCTGATGGTCAACAGCGCCACTACCGGGAATGTACAGAACCAGGCCGCGCTGAACATGCTGACCAACGATCAGGTGGGGGCCCATGCAGACTTTATCCACGCGGAACCCTACTCGTCTTACATGACGGTCTCTTTGGAGCAGATCGATATGATTATCGGTACGGTGATGCGGCATGGTTTTCTTGAGCGCTCAGCGGGGGAAACCATGGGGCGTGATGAGTTGCCGCAACCGGAAAAGGGGATCTGGTTTGACGCAGGCCACGTGGACGGAAACGTGGACGGTGATGAGCACCTTGGCAATTTTGATTATACCCTCACCGGGTTCACCGTGGGCGGGACCCTGGCCCGTATTGGCGACGGGCTTCTGGGGGGCTACTTTTCCTATGGCCTCCAGGAGATGGACGAGCACGATTCTCTTACGGAGAGCTTTGACAGTTCCGTGTATCATCTTGGCGCATACCTTCTGCTCCCGGAACAGAACGGATGGCTCTTTGATGTGCTCTTGGGGTACAGCTATGGGGATCATGACTCCAAGCGGTACGTGATGGTGGGGCACACGGAGACGGTGCCCGAGGCAAGCTACTCCAGCCACAGCGTCTATACGTCCATCAGCACTAAAAAACAGGTTTTTGCCAATGAGGTACTGGCGCTTTTTCCGGAGCTGGGGCTCAGTTATATTTACTACGATCAGGAGTCGTTCACCGAAAGCGGCGACCCGAACCTCAGTCTTGCCGTTGATGATGCCGATGCCCAGGCCATTGTGGCCTCCGTGGGTTTGAACATGCAGTTTGCAGGGCTTCCGTTTGCTCCGAGGGTGTTTCCCCTCTCCTTTATTCGCTACGAGCATGATGTTTACGCAAACAGCAATGACGCCCACGACATCGACGCCTCCCTTGTCTCCCACCCGGAATTCACCCAGACCTTTGAAGGGCAGAACCGGGGCAGTGATATCATGACAGTGGGCATCGGCCTGGGAAGTTCTCTTTCAAGCCGTGTGCAGGCACGGGGCGGCGTGCTTTACTCTCTCAATGCCCATGGGGATGAGTGGGGGGCAGGGGTCAATCTTTCCTACGCGTGGTGATTTCTTGTTCCCGCCGGATCCTGACCCGGGTGCTGCTGAAGTCCGGGATCCCGGCCGCCGGATCCACAAGGGGTGTGCGGGCCAGGTGCTCGTCCAGGCGGGAGACATCGTTCATGTTGAGGCCTTTGGTGTATTCGGAGGTGGGGATCAGCCGGGAGCCGTCCATGATGCTCTCTCCGCCCAGGAAGGCCTGTGCCCCGTTATTTACCGTGAGGGACGAGCCGCCGAACTGGGTGTGGCCGAAGTGAAAGGAGATGGCGATACACCCCGGTCGCACGAGGTCGGTGGGGCGGGCCGTGCCGGAGATTCCCCCGGGGTTGCTTCGGGAGGAGACCTCGACCCGGTCACCTGCTTTAAGGTTCAGGCGGCGGGCATCTTCTGCGTTTATCTCCACATGGTTTTCGTCCTGGATTTCCATGGCCCGGTCACACCAGAGGGAGCGGGACTGGGTGTGGAGCCTGCTTTTGTAGGTCACCACGGTGAAGGGGTACTCTTTGTCCGCACGGCTTAACGGGACACCGGCTGAATCCGTTGGCTCCAGGTATCCGGGCACCCCGGAAAACCGAATGCCTGTCAGGGTGTTGCGCGTGGTGCCCAGGGCCTCGTTGTAGAGATGGACATGGGGCGTAGCCTTGGTAAAGCGTCCTTTGGAAAATCCCTTGTCATACGCTTCGAACACGCCTCCCCGGGAGAGCAGGTGGCAGACTCGTCGCCATTGGTCTTCGGGGAGGATTTTTTTGTGGGTGGCGATGGGGTAGTTGGTCTCCACAAACCGGACCTCTTCCGGGGAGGCTTCGGGGACTCCGGCGTTGTGGCAGATGTTGGCAAATCCCCGCAGATAGAAATCCTCGGCCCGGTTCAAGGGGTGGAGGGTGCCCTTGCTGTCCGGGATGGCCTTGTCCCCGAACCCGCCGAGGCCGAGGCCCTTGGCCAGGTCGATGAGGAAGGTCTCGGTGCAGAAGGGCCTTCCGTCTTTGGTGTGGCCGGTGAGGGGCTTCACCATGGGGGTTCGGATGGCGGAAAAGGTCAGGGCCGGGGCATGGGGCGTGAGCCATCCGTGGTGGCCTTCGGCGTAGCTGAGATCCGGTACGATGTAGTCGGCGTAGATGTTCGATTCGTTGATGGCCACATCCATGGAGACGTGCAGGGGCACCTTGTCGGTGCTTGAAAGGGTCTCTTTGAAGCGGTATCCCCCGGGAATGGAGTAGACCGGGTTGAAGAGGTAGGTAAAAAGGACCTTGGCCGGGTAGGGGTACTGCTCATCCATACCGCTTAAGCACTCCACGCACAGCCCGCCCTTGGAAAAGGGGAACCAGGGCCTCCTGGACGGGTAGCCGCTGCCCGTTTTCTCCTGTTTGGACCGGTACTCTTCGGTGGCTTCGTAGCTCGCTTTTTCCCGAGAGAGGGCCACGCCGGAGGGCTTTTTCCTGCCGGGAAAGCCTTTGAGGTCGAAGATCCCCTTGTGGGGGGCGCCTGCTTTTCCCCCGCCGTGGAGGTAGCCCCCCTGCATGCCGATGCTTCCCACCAGGGCGTTGAGGGCGGCCACGGCGTAGGCGGCCCCGATGCCGTTTACGTAGTTTCCGGCCCCATGGTACTGGGTAACGGCGGCGCGGGTGCCGTGGGATGAGAACTCCCGGGCCACGGAGGAAATTTGTGTTTCGGGCACGCCGCAGAAGTGGGCGTAATCAGAGAGGCTGTGGGAGAAGGCGCTCTCTTTGAGCAGGGCAAAGGCTGTTTTCACCCGGATGGGTGTGCCCGAGGCGTCTCGTACCACCCCTTCGGCCTCGAGTACGGCCTCAGAGGTCTCTTCGGCGGGCTGAAATGTCCCCTCCGGGCTCTGGACCATGGGGGATGTTTTTTTGAGCTCGCCCAAGGTTGGGTCCAGGTGCCCCATGCGAAGAAAGGCGCCGTCATCGGGGTGGTGGGTATCGCAGATGACCAGGTGGGTGGCATTGGAGACGGTTGCAAATCCGCGTTTCTGTGCTGTTTTGATGTTGGGGGCCGTGAGGTAGTCGCGGTTGACAGCCTGGTGTTCAATCATCCAACGGATCATCCCCATGGCAAGGGCCCCATCCCTGCCGGGTTTGACGGGGATCCACTCTTTGGCATGGGCCGAGGCCCGTGTGGCACGGGGGTCGGCCACGGCAAAATCGAGCTCACCCTGGCCGTGGCGCCGGGCCACCAAGGCACCGTAGGTGTTGATGCCGGGCTGAAGGGCTTCGTAAATATTGGCACCGATGACGAGGATATAGCGGGCATTGAGGGCGTCGGCCTTCAGCTCCGCCTGTTTGGCCCCGGTGAGGGCCCAGTTGCCCATGCGAAAGCCCAGGCCGCAGATGTCGGTGTGTCCGATGCGGTTTTTGGAGCCCACGGCCGACTTGACAAAGCGGTCGATGAACTCCTTTCGTCCTGTTTGAAGCCTTCCTGTCATGAACACAAAACCGTTTTGCTTTGGGCCCAGGCCCGGGTCGTTTTTCGAGACGGGCTCCTGGGCCAGGCAACCTCGCGCCGCCCCTCCTCCACCTCCCGCTCTTCCCCCAGGTGGGCAAAGAGTTTTCCTCCACCGGAGACCTCTGCAATCAGCTGGCCCCACTCAATGGGTTCGAATTGTCCGGATCCCCTGGGACCCGTGCGTTTTAACGGGCGAATGAGGCGGTAAGGGCTGTAGATGTGGGAGGGCGTATCCAGGGCTTTTCCGCAGACCGGGCTGGAGATCTGAAGGGCTTCAGCCACGGGTGTTTTGGCGTCAACGGGGGCAAACTGCATGTTGTACGGGTGATAGGGGTTGCCCGAGATATTGACCAGCCGCCCGTCCTTGACCACGCCCCGGACACCGCAACGCGCGTTGCAGGCCAGGCAGACGGAGTGCACGGTTTGGGTCCCCTTGTCCATGCGTGTGGGTGGCCTTGCGGCCCGTTCCTGTGGGCGAGGCCTCGGACGGTACTGAACTGGCCCCCGGAGCCAGGGCCATGGCTGCCCCGGCGGCGCTGGCTGTGAGAAAAGCCCTGCGGGAGAGGGGGCTGCTTTTTTTATCTTTGCGTTTCACTTTTTTCATGCCTGGGTTCCCCCAGTGTTTCCCTTGCAGAACAGGACCGCCCCGTTGGAATCGTTCTCGTTATGGCGGCGGATTGTTTCCACCTGACCGGCAAAGGCCTCATTCGGGCCATCGCTTCTGCCAAAGGTTCGGGCACCGGAGGCGCAATTCTCCACGCAGGCGGGCTGGAGCCCCTGGGTGATGCGGTCCAGGCAGAGGTCGCATTTATCAGCCCGGTTGCCGAAACGGGTGTCGGCAAACCGGGCGTTGTGGGGACAGGCTGGCAGGCAGGCCCCGCATCCGTTACAAAGGCTCCAGTCCATGGTCACCGCACCGCACGGGTCCTTGGCCGACGCCCCGGTGGGGCAGGCCTTGACGCACGGGGCATCGTCGCAGTGGTGGCACAGGGTGGGGGAAAAACCGAGGGAGGCGTGTGGAAAGGTGCCTTTCTCCTCTTCCACCACGTGGGTGTTGAATTTTCCCTTCTCCGTGTTGTGTTGCAGCTTGCAGGCCACCATGCAGGCATTGCATCCGGTGCACAGGGCGCTGTCCACAACCATCGTCCACTGACCCTCGGGGCGCTTTTTCGGGGCTGATTCGGCCCGGACCGCCAGGAGGCCGCCGGCCCCTGCGCAGAGCAGGAGACCGTGCTTGATAAACGTGCGTCTGTCTTCCATTTGAGGTACCCGGCCTAGTTCCCGGCGTCTGTCGCGAAGGTGACATTGTAATGGAACGCTTTGCTGTCAAAGTAGTTCAGCATCTTTCCGTCCACCTCGGCGGCGGGGTACATGAAGTAGTTCAGGGGCGCAGAGGCCCCTTCAAGGGCGGCTCCCCGGGCATCTTTTTGCAGGACCACGCGGAACAGGTCATCCCCGCCCCAGAAAAAGCGGCGCCGAATCCCAGCATCCTCGAGTTTGACGTTGTGGACCAGCATCATCTTGCGAACGTCCGCAGGATCCACCATCACCCATCCGGTGCCGGGCAGGTAGAACTCAGCCCAGCAGTGAAAGGCGCTGGTGATGTCTCCCTCTTTGGGGGAGGAGAGGCGCAGGCCGTACACATCCCGTGCGGGGATCCCGGCTGCCCGGGCAAGGGTGACAAAGACCGTGCTCAGATCGGCGCACTTGCCACCGCCGCCACACTCGTTCAGGGTTCGGGAGGGGATGCCGAGGCCGCAGCCTTTGACCTTGGGATCCCTGTATGTGTTTTCAACAACCCAGTCGTAGACCCCCTGGGCCTTTTCAAGGGTGCCTTCTTTGCCCTTCACAGCCTTTGCGGCGATGCTCTGCATCTCCGCGTCTGCTGCGGGAACCCAGGTGGTGGATTCCCGGTATTTTTTCACCGGTACGGGGAAGGGGGCATCCACCTCGGTGAGCTGTGTGTTTCTGCGATCTGCCTGGCTCACATGGAAGCTGAGGCTGGCCGATGGCTTGTTTCCTGCCTTGGCCCAGGTGGCATAAAGATAGACGGCACCGGAGCCGGGATCCCGGAGGACCTGTGACGCATCGAAATTGCCGGTGACCCGCACATCGGTGATGGTCTGGAAGGCGTCGGACATGGGGTAGGGGACCCAGAGTTTGACGGCCTGGTTAGAGGCCTCAACGGCAGGGGAAAGATGTAATGTGACCACTCCTGAAGGGGCTGAGGCGTGGGTTGTGGTTGCAATGAGCAGCCCGATGAGCAGGGCAGTCAGAATCAGTATCGATTTTGGCTTCATGGTATCCTCGCGTTTGGCACCTGATGGTGTTTAATAAGACCGAATCTCAGTCGACATGCCCATGGCTTTGGTCTTGATTGTATTCAAGAAATGTAGGGCCAATCGAATGTCGGGTGTAATATAACGATCCCATTAGTAAGTGGCCTTGGCTTGAGAACGGTTAGGGTGCGGGCAAAAAATAATTGTACAATCGAACGGTGCTGGCCGAATCAACGCTGATGCTTATCAACATGTCGTTCAAGACACTTGCGGCAAGGTCGCTATTCGGTGTCTGTCTATTTAATTTTTTTCCATCACCCTTACAGTAAGGACCGAAGGCCGAGGTTCGTGTGTGTGTGGGTCAGTGAATGTAAGGGGTTTGAGGCGGGACAATCAAATCGATTTTTTAGCGTTTTTTAAGTGGGTATATTGAATATATCAATAGTATTTATTGAAAATGTTGAATAATAGAGGTTCTGAAGGAGGACTAACATTTTTCTGCGAAGGACTAAGGAGGCGCAAAGGTTACGCATTTAGATTTTTGCCTCCGGCGGCCCTGCCGGGGGCAAAACGTTTGCCTATTTTTATGATCTGTGTTTGACAAACAGGTTTTGTTTTTGAAGGTACGTTACGACAGAGCAGAGTCCTCTTCTTTGATTACCGGAACGTTTTTGCGGCGCTTTTTTCAAAAAGCGACCCGCCGGGAGGCAACTCATTTTTTAAATGCGTTGACCCTGCAGAGAGGCGCGGTTCGTCTGGTCAAGGTTGGAGACGGTGTGATAGGGGCGTGTTCTGAATATTGTTTTGTTGATACATATCCGGGTTGGGATCAGAATTTACAAAAGGCCGGTAACACGGTAAAGAGTCGAGCGTCATCCCCGTATGGCATATTGGGCCGCGGGGTGTTGGATTTTTTCTCCTTTTTAGGATGTGTTGTATGAATGATTACCTGATCATGGCCCTTTTCTGGGGCCTCGGCGGCCTTGTGAACGGCATCGCCGGTTTTGGCTGCGCCCTTGTGGCCACCCCCCTTGCCACTCAGTTTATCGAGCTTCCCATAGCGATCCCTGCCGGAACCATCATCGGCCTTGCCATGAACATGCAGATGGGGCTTACCTTTCGCAAATACGCAGACTGGGACCGGCTGCGACCGCTGATTTTCGGCGCCTTTCCCGGTGCCCTCACCGGCGTGACCCTCATGAAAAAACTCCCCGGCGACACCCTGAAACTCGCCATGGGGATTTTCCTTATCACCTACGCCCTCTGGGGCCTCTTCTTCGAAGGCGCCTCCCGGCGCGTGGTCTCCAAATACTGGGGCGTCCTTGCGGGCTTCTCCTCGTCGGCCATCGGTACCTCCTTCGGCATGGGCGGTCCCCCCACCATTGTCTATACCTCCCTGACCGGCTGGAAGCAGGAGCAGATCAAGGCAGGCATCGGCAGCTTTTTCATGTGTGCAGGCATCATCATGATCACGGCCCAGACCCTGGCAGGCCTCCAGAGCACCGCCTCCGTCACCCTTGCCATGGTGGCGGTTCCCTCTGCCATCTCCGGCGGCTGGATCGGCATTCGCATCTCCCGGCTCATCGGAGACTTTTCCTACCGGAAGATCCTCTTCTCCCTCCTGGGGGCCATGGGGTGTATGATCCTCTACAAAGCAGCCATGGTGCTTTTGTAAAGCCATGGTTTCAGTGGCTTATATTAATGACAGAAAAACGCCTCCGGCGGCCCTGCCGGGGGCCACATTTTTGAAAAGTTTGATAAACAGGTTTTAAGTGCTGTTTCGGTTTATTCGACTACTGCTGCTTGATGGCTGTTTTAAACCCAAAAGGGGACGTGATCGCAACGTTTTTCCGGAGCTTTTTTCAAAAAGCGACCCGCCGGAGGCATAACGGAATAGTGACAAGGATAGATACATGGAATATGACAAGATAATCGCCTTTCTCAAAGAAGTTGAAACCTTCAAAACCTGTGAACGAACATGCCGCACGACCCGTGTAGATCGCCCGGAAAGCGATGCCGAGCACTCGTGGCACCTGGCCCTGTTTCTCATGCTCATTGAAGACGAGCTCGAAGGTGTCGACCGCATGAAACTCCTCCAGTTGGCCCTGATCCATGATCTCCCGGAGATTTATGCAGGGGACACGAACCCGTACAGGGGCAACACCGATGACAAGGAAGAAAACGAGAAAAAAGCAGCTAAAAAACTCTTTTCCCAGCTGCCCGCAGCCCTTGAAGCCAAACTGTCCGGCCTGTTTGACGAGTACATGGCCCAGGAGACCGCAGAGGCAAAAATCGTCAAATCCGCAGACAAGCTGATGCCCCTGATCCAGAACCTGTGCACCAATGAGGCCCATTCATCTTACAGGAAACTGTCCGTAACCCATGAAGAAGTGAAAGCTTACATGGGCCCGTATTTTCAATCCGGGGGCATGTTGAAAGCCTTCTATGATAAGCTGCTCACGGAAGCACGGGAAGACGGTGTGTTCCATGATGGAACAGAAAACAAGTAAAAGGGGGCTTTCTGGCGTCCCTTTCGCCCCATATTTTCGGATGCAGGAGCCTACCACCAGATACTTTTTTCATGCTGTCACCCTGGCCCACGGGATGCGAAGCGTAGGGTGCGGCTCCCGCACCGACCACCGCCTCGCAAGCCACCGGCTTTTCTTTCTAACGCATCCCCATAGCGATCATCACGGATCCCCTATTGCTGTTTTCGGAACGATGGGCGGTGCGCACGGCGCACCCGCCCGTATCCCGCAAGCCCATCGGACGAAATGGATGTAAGCTCCAGTTCAAGGAAATATCCCATTTTTCATCAGAAGCATGTAAACGGTTTACTCAACTCAATTTAAATACGGTAACTCAACTGTTTTTAACTCGCAGGGTTTGTATGGGTTTCTTTATATTTGGCGTTATCGTTTTCTTGATTTGTTCAACATTTCTTCATGTAGTAGGTAGTAACTTGGAAGAGAAAAAGAGAGGCCGGTTAATGGATAAATATTGTGATAAGCAATTAGTTGATAAATTAATGAAGAAAATGATTTGGCAAGGCCAGACTGAAGGGCAATTAGTTGATTCAATAGGGCGACCAGCTCACATTGAACAAGAAGATTTAAAAAACAAGGCCCGAGAAAGTTGGAAATATGAGCCAGCTAGAAGCGGCCGTATTACCTGGTGTTCTACATCGTCCCAGAACTTCACGGTAACTATAGAAAATGGCAAAGTGCATGGTTGGAATAGGGTTGATCTTTAATAAGAATTTATTTGGATCATATTTGACACTCTTCAAACGTGTTTGTTGCAAAACGAGATATGCCGCTTGTGATTAGGGGGCGCTGCGGAAATTCGCTTTCAATGTGGTTCAACTATGTCGCTATGAGTTATTGTTTTTCTGAGTTTTGTCTTTGCGTGGAGCTTAGGGCTTCTCCTTGATGTGTCCTGTCTGTCATGGGGTGACGTTTCTGGAGGTGAAGCTGATTGGCGCGACATGTTATGGGCTCGCAGAGATGAGGCGGGTTGTCGGGGTGAAATCCTTCGGGTCTCAGAACGCTGCATTGCAGGCTGCCAAAGCGCTTGTGAAAGGCGGTGGAAAAGCCGGTACGCTGCAGTTGAAATCTCAAGTCCGGGATACTGTGTTTTCTTCCCCAGATACCTATAAACATGAGGGTGCCGGAGACCAGCCCGCAGAGCGCGCCGTGTTTAGCGGCACCGGGCAGGCCAATGGCGGAGCTGATCACCTGCTCATGAAGGGGGGTCCCAAACGCTTCCGCCAGTATTTTTAGCGTTGTCGTTGTACAGTTGAAATCGTCTTTCCAGTAATAGGTGTTGACTCGGTCTTTCACAAATGTGTCTGTTATCATGGTTCGATTCGAATGGTGTGTGTCGTTATCAGGCTATGGAGGCCAACCCTCCTGTGGGGTGGCGATCTTTTTCTACTCTTTTACCGAGCCATGCATCATAAAGAGAAGCCGTTTTTAGCAGCATGGAACAATGGCTGGGATTGCCAGCCTTACTCCTCTCTCCTTTACTCGTGAAGAATCTGGAAATTTTATTGCTCTAATGCATGGAGATGAAACTGCTTTTGTCTTTCTTCTTTTCCGAAACAGGCAAGAAACACATCAGGTTCAGAGCCGGGACAACAATCATGACAAAAATTAGAAAGACGTCCCTGTCACTCCACGGAGAAGAGAGCTGTGTTAACATCAGAATAGCGATGAAAAATTGGATGGTGTTTGCGATCAGTGCGAAAATAGTCATTTTTTTCCCTCCCGTTGACATTGTGACGATGCTTGCCTCGTGAAAAGGGATGCTTTCTGGGGCTACATGCCCTGGCCTTTTCAGGCGTCTCCCTCCTCCTTTTGTCAATTCCATAATCAGGTGAGCTGTGCCGAATTCAAAGGGTCAATATGGAGCGGTATCTGGATCTCCATGTTTTGAAGGTAAATACTATTTGATTTGATCTCAGTTATTGGAATGAGACCACAGTTTGTATGGCAAAGCAAGCGTGGAAAGGCGTGTTTTTGGTCGGGGGGCAGAATGATCTGAGTGGATATGGGGACGGGGTGGCGTTTTCAGAAGCAAATGGGGCCATATCCCGCTATTCCATCGGATGACGTGGCGTTTATTCTGATACAGGTGTCATTGAGGTGAAAGGGGCGTGGTGGGGGGACGATGATGGTCATGTCCCTGTGACATGTTGGCGTGCATACGTATCTCCATGGCGATTATTACGGATAAGCCTTTGTTGTTTCAGGAACGAAGGCGGATTAGACTTTTTAGCCCCCGGCAGGGTCGCCGGAGGCTTTTTTGTTGGAAAAATTATTTTTCAAGCAATTCACGTAACACCATGGGCAGGATGCCGCCGTGGCGGTAGGTTTCCACCTCCTTGGCCGTGTCCAGGCGGACCTTGACGCCAAAGAGGATGGCCTGGCCGTTTTCTTTCTGGGCGCGGACCGAGAGGGTGCCCCCGGCTTCCAGGGTGTCCAGGCCTGAGAGGGAGAAGGATTCGGTGCCGTTCAGGTTGAGGGTACGGGCGGACTCGTCTGCAAGGAACTCCAGGGGGAGAACGCCCATGCCTACGAGGTTGCTGCGGTGTATGCGCTCAAAGGACTGGGCGATGACGGCCTTGACTCCCAGGAGGAGGCTGCCTTTGGCGGCCCAGTCCCGGCTGGAGCCGGTTCCGTACTCGGTGCCGGCCAGGATGATAAGGGGGGTCTCCCGGTCCTGGTAGGCTTGGGCGGCATCGAATATGAAGGTTTCATCGTGTTCGGGAAAGAGGGTGGTGTAGGCCCCTTCCCGGCCGTGGGCCAGCTCGTTTTTGATGCGGATGTTGCCGAAGGTGCCGCGCATCATGACTTCGTGGTTTCCCCTGCGTGAGCCGTAGGAGTTGTACTGGTCCGGGGGCACCCCCTTGCCGGTGAGATAAGCCCCTGCCGGGTAGGCTGGGGGGATGGCCCCTGCCGGGGAGATGTGGTCGGTGGTGACCGAATCCCCGAGTTTGGCCAGGACCCGCGCACCGGTGATGGTGTCCGGGGTGGGGAGCGCCAGGGAGAAATCATCGAAGAAGGGGGGCTTGCGGATGTAGGTGGAGTTGGTGTCCCAGTCAAAGGTGAGGCCCGCTCCCGAGGCAATGGCCTGCCAGTGCTCGTCCCCATCGTAGAGGGAGGCGTAGGTGGCGGTGAAGGTATCGGGGGTGATGCACCGGTTGACGACCGCCTCGATCTCTTCCCGGGAGGGCCAGAGGTCGGCCATGAAGATCTCCTTACCTTCGGGGGTGCAGCCGATGTGCTCGTGCAAGAAGTCGATGTCGGTGCGCCCGGCAAGGGCAAAGAGCACCACGAGCATGGGGGAGGCCAGGAAATTGCTGCGCACCTTCTGGTGGACGCGCGCCTCAAAGTTCCGGTTGCCCGATAGCACGGCGGCCACGTTGAGGTTTTCTTCTTCGACCACGTGGGCCACCTCCGGGGGCAAGGGGCCGCTGTTGCCGATGCAGGTGGTGCAGCCGAAGCCCGCCAGGTGGAACCCAAGCTGCTCCAGGGGAGCCAAGAGGCCCGCATCTTCCAGGTATTTCACCACGGCCCTGGATCCCGGGGCCAGGGATGTTTTGACAAAGGGCGGCACCGAGAGCCCGAATGCCGCGGCTTTTTTGGCGATGAGGCCTGCCCCAAGCATCACATGGGGGTTGGAGGTGTTGGTGCAGGAGGTGATGGCTGCGATGACCACGGAGCCGTCCTCCACGCGGCAGAGGGTGCCGCCCATGGAGATACTCCGGCCCTTTTTCCGACCGTCGAAGGCGGCCTCCATGGCGGGTTTGAGCTTTGGCAGGGGAATCCGGTCCTGGGGGCGGGAGGGACCTGCCACAGAGGGCGTGATGGCCGAGAGGTCGAGTTCGATGACCCGGTTGTACGAGGGCTCTGATGCGGGGTCGTGGAAGAGCGCGGTCTCCTTGGTGTAGGCCTCGGCAAATCGGGCGGCATCGTCCCTGCCCGTGGCTTTGAGGTAGCCCAGGGTCACCTCGTCCACGGGGAAGAGGCCCACGGTGGCCCCGTTTTCAGGGGTCATGTTGGCGATGGTGGCCCGGTCCGGCAGGGAGAGTTCGGACAGGGAGGGGCCGAAGTACTCCACGAACTGCTCCACCACCACCTCCTGGCGCAGCCGCTCGGTGATAAAAAGCACCACGTCCGTTGCCGTCACCCCTTTGGCAGGGGCGCCGCAGATGCGCACCCCGGTGACGCTGGGCAGGCGCATGGACAGGGGTTGTCCCATCATCACGGCCTCGGCCTCGATGCCACCCACACCCCAGCCCAGGGTGCCCAGGGCGTTGATCATGGGGGTGTGGGAGTCGGTGCCCACCAGGGAGTCGAGGAAGGCCCAGGCACGCCCGTTCCGGGTTGCGGTGGCTGCCACCGTGCCCAGTTTTTCCAGGTTGATCTGGTGACAGATGCCGGAGTTGGGGGGCACGATCTTCAGGTTGTCGAAGCTCTTTTGAGCCCATTTCAAAAAGGCGTAGCGCTCCCGGTTGCGGTCGAACTCTAAGCCCACGTTTTTTTCAAGGGCTCCTTTCATGCCGAAAAAATCCACCTGCACCGAGTGGTCGATGATCAGATCCACGGGCACCTCGGGGTTGACCCGTTCAGCCGGGAACCCGGCCTTAACGGCGGCGTCCCGCATGGCGGCCAAATCGCAGAGGGCAGGAACGCCCGTGAAGTCCTGCATCAGCACCCGGGCCGGGTAGAAGCTGATGCCCACGGCGGAAAACCCTTCGGCACGCCAGGAGAGGAGCCGGGTGAGATTCTCCGGGGCAAGGCGTCCCCAGAGGATGTTGCGCACCATGTTCTCCGCCAGGATTTTCAGGGAATAGGGAAGCCGGGAAGGGGTTGCGCTGTAGACCCCGGCAAGGCCATCCACATGCACGGCGGCGTATGGACGGCCGTCCACAACCACGTCTTGGATCAGGGAGTCCAGGGAGATCACAGGTTGCCTCCTTGCATTATCGTTTGTCCATGGGGACAAGGGTGCAGCCTTCGGGGCCGCAGTAGGTGCCGATGTATTCGGATTCCGGCCGGTAGAGAACAGGCTTGTGGGCCTCGTCGGCGAACTGCTCTTCGATGATGTGGGCGCCCCATCCGGCCATGCGGCTCATGGCGAACACCGGGGTGAAGAGATCGTGGGGCAGGCCCATGGTGTGGTAGAGGGAGGCGCTGTAGAAGTCCACGTTGGGGAAGATCTCCATGCCTTTCTTCTCTTTGAACAGGGCCTTGCCTACCCGCTCCAGCTCTTCGGTCATTTCATACCAGTGGGTGTCCCCGACACGCTCGCCCACCTCTTTGCTCATGGGGCGCAGGATCTCCACCCGGGGGTCTCCGTTTTTGTAGACGGCATGGCCCAGGCCCATGACAAGTTCGCCTTTTTCCAGTTTTTCCTCCACAAAGGGCCGGATGTTCTCCTTGCTGCCGATGGCTTTAAGCATCTCCATGACCCGGGTGTTGGCCCCGCCGTGGAGCTCTCCGGAGAGGGAGCCGATGGCCGCGGACACCGCAGCGTACATATGGGCCCGGGTGGAGGCCACCTCCCGGGCGGCGAAGGTGGAGGCATTAAAGGCGTGTTCGGCGTGCAGAATCAGGGCCCGGTCAAAGAGTTCGGCCACGCGGCGGTCCGGCCGTTTGCCCGTGATCATGTAAAAGAAGTTTTCGGCCATGGAGAGGCCCGGCACCGGATCGATGGGCGCCAGCCTCTGGCGGATGCGGGTCCAGGCCGCCACCACCGTGGGGAGCTTGGCGATGAGGCTCATGGCCCGGTTGCGGGCCAGGGGGAGGCTGTTTTCGGGGAGGGTGTCGTCGTGGTGTGCCAGGAGGGCGACGCAGGCCTGGAGGATATCCATGGGGGGCGTGGTCACCGGCCGCGTCTGCATGGCGCAAATGAGGTTGGGGGGCAGGGTTCGGTTCCTCTCCAGCTGGTTGGAGAAGTTTACCAGCTCATGAATGTCGGGCATCTTGTCATACAGGAGCATGTGAGCCACCTCGGCGAAGGTGGTCTCCATCGCCAGGTCCTGGATGAGGAAGCCGCGATAGAGGAGGCGGCTGTTGGCACCGTCCACGTCGCAGATTTTGGTGCTGGCGATAACCACACCGCGAAGGCCGATGTTCTTGATGCTGCTGTCCATGGTGTCCTCCTTGTTAGGCGTCGGGTCGTGTTGACATGGGGTCGGGAGCGGGGCCGGGTGCGGCCATATCCGCCCGGGCAAAAACGTCACGGAGTGCCGCGGGAGGCACAGGGGGGAACGGATTGGGCAAAACACTCCGAAGGCGCCACCGTGCAACAAAAGAGGGCCCGGATGCGGGCGATGCGAGCAGGCAGGGTAGCAAGCAGAAGCGCAGAAGAGATGGGTAGAAGCTCTGCAAGAAGTTGATATGAAAGGTGTTTTTATAACGAACTTGCGGCGGCTTGGAATACTTAATTAAACATGAAATCCCTGAGAACCACAAGGTTAAAAAAACGCAACCGCCTTGCGTGGCTGTCAAAAAGAGAGTATATTTAGCGGTAACAATTCCATGTCACGGGCCTGGTGCGGGGATTCATCTCTGCAGGGGCCCTCTTCCCTTGCGGGGCGGCCTCTTCCCCTGGTCCGGTTTCCATCTTCTTGCCTTGCGTCTCGACCCCGGCCCTTCCCGCTTCCTTGAACCAAGACCGTAACCGTCTCACCACGATTAGTGTCACGAATCGTCAATCAGCCTTACAGAAAAGACCCCACGGGAAAAGCCGATGAAACGAGAGATCTACAGCAGCCAGCGCGGGAACGACGGGACCAGCGGCATGCTCCGCATTATCAAGGAGATCGCCTTTTCAGACGACCCGAGGGATTTCGGGTACATGGCCGATAACGTTCCCTGCCAGCATGCCTGCCCCGCCGCCACCAATGTGCCCGGGTATATCCGGTGCATCACCGAGAACCGCTACGGGCGCTCCTATGAATTGAACCGGGTCTACAACATCCTGCCCGCCACCCTGGGCAGGATCTGTTCCCGGCCCTGCGAGGCGGCTTGCCGCCACGGGGAAGACGACCTGGGCGACCCGGTGAATATCTGCCACCTGAAGCGGTCGGCAGCCGATTTGAAACCGGCCATGCACCGCATCAAAGAGGATCTGTACGCCCCGTCCGGCAAGAGCGTGGCCGTCATCGGCTCCGGCCCTGCCGGCATCGGCGCGGCCCACGACCTGGCCGTTTACGGGCATAACGTGACCCTTTATGAGAGGCGCTGCCCGAAGCAGGCGGGATGCTGCGCTACGGGTCCGGCGTTTCGGCTTCCCCGGGATATTCTGGACCTGGAGATCGAAAATGTCCTGAGGCTGGGGGTGACGCTCCAGACCCGGGTGCTGGTGGGGCACGATGTCGTTCTCAAAGACCTCCTGAAAAAACACGACGCCGTGATCACCACCGTGGGTTGCATGGAGCCCAACCGCCTCAGGGGGTGGCGGAGATGGAGGGGGTGATTTCCGGCCTGGACTACATGGTGCGGACCAACCTCGGCCAGGACGTGGAGACGGGCAAGCGGGTCATCGTGGTGGGGGACGGCTTCACGGCCATGGATTGTGCCCGCACCTCCCTTCGCATGGGGGCGGAAAGCGTGCGCATCAATATCCTGGCCACCGAAGAGCACATGCCCGTGGACGACCATGAGATCCGCGAGGTCAAGGTGGAGGGAGGACGCATCTACAGCCTGGTGAGCACCCACCGGATCCTGGGCACAGGGGGCCGGGTGGAGGGGATTGAGTTCCTGCGAACCCGCCTGGAAGACACCCCGGACGGCAAGGGCCGCATCGCCGTGCCCATTGAGAATTCCGAGTTTGTCATGGAAGCGGACACCATCATCAGCGCCATCGGCCAGCACCCCCGGGTGGACCTGGGCCAGCCCCTGGAAATGGACGGGCAGCGCATTGGGGTCAAGGCAGGCCGCTTTCTCACCTCCGTGGACCGGCTCTACGCAGCCGGGGATTGCGTCACCGGTGCCTCCAACGTTATTTCCGCCCTGGCCGCAGGGCGCCATGCCGCCCACGAGGTGGACGAGCTCTTTGCCGGGCGCAGGAGAAAGGCCCTTCTGGTGCGGTTTGAACCGGCGGAACAGACCGACCGGGAGCGGGAGTACGATTTTATCAAGCCGGTGCCCATGCCCACCCTGCCCGTTGAAGAACGCTTTGAGGAGGCGGATAACGAGGTGGAGAAGGGCTACGGCGAGGCCGAGGCCGTCAAGGAGTCGTTGCGCTGCTACCTCTGCAGCCTGAAGTACGAGATCGACGTCTCCCGTTCGGATTGTTCCATGTGCATCGACGTGGCCCCCCGGGACTGCATCAAGATGATCACAAGCGTTGCCGAGAACCCGGACGGAAGCTACGGAGAATATAATGAAACGGGCAACTGGAACGACGTGGTGGCCATTGCCATCGACAACAAGCGGTGTATCCGTTGCGGGAAGTGCTACGAGGTCTGTCCCATGGACTGCATAACCATAACCAAAACCGAGCTGGTGGAAGTGGACAGGGAGGAGTGATGCCCAAGGACGACCATTACGTCATCATAGGAAACGGCCCGGCGGGCAACAGTGCGGCCGATACCCTGCGCCGGGAAGACCCCGAGGCCAGGATCACCATCATTTCCGATGAGAAGCCCCGGTTACAAGCACCGGGTGCCTCGGCTACCGCGGAGGCTGCGAGGCCGAGGACCTCGTGATTCGTCCCTACCGCGGCTATCAGGAGAAGCATATCCGCCTGCGCCTGGGCCAGCGCGTGGAGAAGGTGGATCCGGCCGAAAAGGTGGTCTACCTCCGGCACATGGAAAAGGTGCATTTTACCAAACTCATCCTGGCCGTGGGGGCCTCGGCCCGAAGGCTCCCCACACACGCCGGGTTTGCCGATCACCTTCACTGCCTGGCAGGGTTCGACGACGCCCGGAGCGTCCGAGACGCCATGGAAAAAGTCTCCAGCCTGGCCGTTCTTGGCGGGGACCTTACCAGCATGGGCTTTGCCCGGGAGGCGCGAAAAGCTGGCAAGGAGGTGGTGTTTGTCCTCTACAGCAGCCTCTTCTGGCCCGTGAGCCTCAAGGACGAGATTCAGAAAAGCGTGACCAAGCGCCTAACCTCCCTTGGGGTGACGGTCATCACCGATGCCGAGCCCGTGACAGACGTGCGGCCCGAAGGGGAGGGGTTTACCCTTACCCTGCCCGACGGCGCTGAGCTCTCGGCGGACCTGGTCCTTCCTTCGGCTCCGTACCCAACATCCGGTTTCTCGTGGGCAGCGGCATCAACACGGAAAAGGGGGTGCTTGTGGATCACCTCATGCGCACCAACCACGAAGACGTCTACGCCTGCGGGGATTGCGCCCAGATCTACAACCCGGACCTCAAGGATTACTGGGTTTCCGTGGGCTGGGGCAATGCCGAGGCACAAGGGGAGATCACCGCCATGAACCTTCTGGGCGGGAAGATTATCGCTACCACCAGCCCAAGGACAGGTTCCGTATGGTATGGGGTTACCATCCGCACCTCCTGGTGGAAATCCTTCGCATAACCGGGTTCGCAAATGCTCCCGGCCTTCGTTCCTCAGGCCGATCACATTCGCTGACGGGCTACGCCCGTGATGGGCGGTGTGGGGTATTCCCCCCCATGTGTCGAAGGGAGCTTTATGGTTAAAAACCAATCATGAAAAATAAAGGCGAATGTGATTTTCCCCGAGGGACGAGGGGGAAAGCGCATTCGTAACTTGCTTTCAAGGTGGCACACCTTGCCGCCGGAGGCAGATAATTTTTTGTGCTGCATGTTCAATACAGGAGAGCGAACACGATGACGACCAGCGTTGATATTGTGATTGAGATCTGTGGCAGCGCAGGGGAGGGGACCATCTCCGCAGGCGAGGTGATGACCCGCTTCATGAGCAGCGAGGGCTATGACATTGTCTCCTTTGATTCGTTTCCTTCGGAGATAAGGGGCTTCGGCAAGTGTGTGGCCCACTTTCGCGTCAGCACGGACAAGGTGCTTTCGCCGGGGAAGTACACGGACGTGCTGGTGGCCCTGAACGACGCCCACGCCATCACCCAGCTGGGCGGGCTTCGGAAAAACGGGGTGCTGATCTACGACAGCAAGCCCCCGGTCTGCCACGAAGAGGACAAGAGCATCGCCGGGTGGGCTGAGCCGGGCATGACCGCCTACGGCATTCCCATGCTGGAGCTTGCCAACAAGGCCGCGGGCAACGCCAAGGGGCGCAACATGGTGGCCATCGGTGCGCGGCCGCCCTTCTGCCGGCATCTCTCATGCCGAAGCCTGCCCACCAAGGCCTTGTACCCAGGCAGGAGGAAGGACAAGGGCAAGAAACAGGTGATCATCTGACAGGCCGTTTTTCTCTCCTGGGCCTACCAGCTGGATGCAAGGAGGTGCAGGAGATCCTGGCCCGCCACCTTCCTGAAAAAGAACTCGCCACCAGTACCCGTAGTAGGGCGTAAAAAGTAGGCGATCATGAATGGAACGTGCTGATGGATGGCCGCGATGGCAGCGGGGTTCGCCTTTACGCCCGTACCCCATCACCCCGGCCACCAGATCAGCCGCCGGAAGATCCTGAGCAAGCGCCTGGGAGACCGTGGGCGACGCTTCTAGACCGAGGATGAGATTTCGGCTGCGGGCAACGTGGTGGGGGCGGGTTTTTCCGGGAAGCGGGCCATGACGGCCACCTCCGGCCCGGGCTTTGCCCTCATGGGGGAGATGATCAACCTGGCGGTGATGGCTGAGGTGCCCGCCGTCATCGTGAACTCCCAGCGGGGTGGCCCCAGCACCGGGCTTCCCACCAAGATGGAGCAGAGCGATCTGTCCGCTGCGGTGTGGGGAGGCACCGGGGATTCGCCCCGGGTGGTCTTTGCCCCCAGGGACGTCATGGACTGCTATGCCATGACCTGCCTGGCGTTTTATGCCGCTGAAAAGTACCAGACCCCGGTGGTGATTCTCCTTGATTTTTACCTTTCCAACAGCATCCGAAACATTCCCAAGCCCGATCCCCCCGGGGAGGCCATGCTGTCC
Source organism: Desulfoluna sp. CYM3A (assembly GCF_056829965.1). Classification (NCBI taxonomy): domain Bacteria; kingdom Pseudomonadati; phylum Thermodesulfobacteriota; class Desulfobacteria; order Desulfobacterales; family Desulfolunaceae; genus Desulfoluna; species Desulfoluna sp. CYM3A. The sequence continues at coordinate 4,621,192 of NZ_CP186556.1, read as the reverse complement.
GCCAACGTGTTTCCGCCGGACGAGGCCCTGGACGATTACGAGCGCTTCAAGGTGACCGACAGCGGCATCTCTCCCCGGACCCTGCCGGGCATGCCCTACGGGATGTTTGTGGCCACCGGCCTGGAGCACAACACCCACGGCAAGCCCGTCTACGACGGGGAGAACCACCTGACCATGACCGAGAAGCGGTTCCGAAAGCTCAAGACCCTTCAGGACGAGCTGCCGGCCGTGATGGAGTCCGGCACCGAAGGGGAGGTGGACATCGGAATCCTCTCCTGGGGATCTTCCTCCGGGGCCGCGGAAGAGGCCGTGAGAAGAGCCGGGAAAAAGGGGCACCGCATCGCTTCCTTCCACTCTTCGGTGATCTATCCCCTGCCTGAAGAGGCCTTGAAAGCCTTCAGCAACCGCTGCAAAACCCTGGTGGTGGCCGAACTCAACCACACCGGTCAATACGCCAACCTCGTGGCACCTGTCATTAACCGGCAGGTGCACCGTTTAAACCTCATCTCCGGCCTTCCCATGGCGTCCGAGGATATTCTGGAGTTTATCGGGAAATTTAAGTTTTAACCCGGATAGTTTATGAGAATACGGCCTGATTAATTTAATGATCTGTTATTGCAAGTGTTTACTGGGTAAGGGCTGGGCCTTCGAATACTGCTCGCCACAGACCTGTTTGTCAAACTTTTCAAAAGTTTGGCCCCCGGCAGGGCCGCCGGAGGCGCTTTTGGACCAAAGACGGAGTTGCCATGACCTACATCAGCGACGCCCTGGTCAAAGTCCGGGGAGAGGGGTTCCTTGACTATCGTACCCGTGAGCTGCCCACCTGGTGTCCGGGGTGCGGATATTTCGGCATTGCCCATGCTCTCTTGCAGGTGGTGGGGGAGCTGGGCCTTCGCAATGAAGAGATGTGCGTGGTCAGCGGTATTGGCTGCGCCGGGCGGTTTCCCATCTTCATGAAGGTGTATGGGTTTCACACCCTCCACGGGCGGGCTGTTCCCATCGCCAGCGGCGTAAAGCTGGCCTCCCCGGATCTCACGGTCTTTACCGTGGGCGGGGACGGGGATATCCTGGGCATCGGGGGCGGCCATCTGCCCCACATCGCCCGGAAGAACATCGATGTCACCCTGTTTCTTTTCGACAACTCCATCTATGGCCTCACCAAGGGGCAGTCGTCTCCCACCACCCCCATGGGAAACGTCACCGGCTCCCACCCGCGGGGCAACCCGGACACCCCCCTGAACCCCGTGGCCCTGGCCCTTTCCTACGGCGCGTCCTTTGTGGCCCGGGGCTTTGCCGGGGACGTGGAGGGCATGAAGCAGATCATGCATCAGGGCATTCTTCACAAGGGGTTCAGCTTTCTGCACCTTGTCTCTCCGTGCGTTACCTTCGACAAGGAGAACTACACCTGGAAGCGCCTCTCGAAGCTGGCCCTTCCCCTGCCCCACACCCATGACCCCGAAGACCACGAAGCCGCCCTGCGCCTGGCCCGGGACGAGCGCCTCATGACCGGCATTTTTTATCAGGACGCCCTTCGGCCCTCTTACATCGATCACCTGGAAGCGCAACGCACGGGAAGGTAACGGGCAGTAGCAAAAAACCTCCGTAATGGCTTTCGGACACAACAAAACAGCCCATGATCCCGGTTCGGATCATGGGCTGTTTGTGTGTGTCGGGAATCAGTGGGGGAAAGGGATCACATGGAGGTGATGATGTCGTCGATGAACTCCTCGATGGGCATGGCCGGAAGGGTCATGGTTTTGACGGTGCCCAGGGCGTCAAGCTCTGTTGTGATGCGGAAGATGGATTTTTCGTCCTTGGCCTTGATGATGGTAAGAAAGTCCCAGGGCCCCAGCAGGGCAAACTGGTCCACGAGGATGCCGCCACGGTTTTCAATGGCCTGGGCCGAGAGCTTCATACCGGCCGGGTCATTCTGGATGGCCTTTTTGCCCTCTTCGGTCAATTCCGTCAGGATGATAAAGGTTTTCATCGGCTCACCTCCGTTTCGACGTTGATGGTTGGGTTGTCCGACAGGCGGTGCGGGGGGACATGCCTGACGGGGGTGATGTGGTGCGGTTATGTCGTGTGGTGTGTGGTGGGTAGTCTGTGGTTAACTATACCTTTGAACAAGGATTTGTGTCAAACACCGTGTTCCTGATTTGATGACGTTTTGCGCCTTCTTTTCGGGCGGGTTTTTATTGTTAGGCCGCCAAACATATTGTGTGATACATGCGTATTCGGTATGAAAATGGGATCACAACATTTTATCGACCCCGGAGGGTATCATGGTTCTCGAGTTTGCGAAAATGGAAGGTATTGGAAACGACTTTGTCCTGCTGGACGACATGGACGGGGCCCTGGGCGCCATGGGGTACCCGGAGCTTGCCCGAAAGCTCTGCGACCGACGGTTCGGCGTGGGTGCCGACGGCATTATCATGGCCCTTCCCTCGAAGAGCTGCGATATCGGGTTCCGTATCTTCAACTCCGACGGGTCCGAGGCGGAGATGTGCGGCAACGGGATGCGCTGCTTTGCCGCCTTTGTCAACGACAGGGGGCTCCTTTCCGGGACCCGCTTCACCGTGAGGGCTTGGCTGGGACCATGCAGATCATCGAGGCAACACAAAACGGCGTGACCCGGGTGTGCGTGGACATGGGCGAGCCCATTCTCTTCCCGCGGAAGATTCCCTTTGATGTGGACGGTGATCGGGCCGTGTCCGTTCCCGTCACAGCCGATGGCAGGGAGTACGCCGTGACAGCCGTCTCCATGGGCAATCCCCATGCCGTCATTGTGGTGGACCGCCTCACCGGAGACGAGCCCACAGCGTTCGGCCCTGCCCTTGAGGTCCATCCCCTGTTCCCTGAAAAGACCAACGTGGAGTTTGTGGAGATAGTGTCGTCTTCCGAGGTGAAGATGCGCGTCTGGGAGCGGGGTGCAGGCGAGACCCTGGCCTGCGGCACCGGGGCCTGTGCCACGGCCGTGGCAACCCACCTTCTGGGCCTGACGGGCCGCGAGGTGACCGTGGGACTCAAGGGCGGCGATCTGGCCATTGCCTGGAACGAGGCCGACAACCATATTTTAAAGACCGGTCCGGCCAGGCTGGTGTACGAAGGGCGAATTCGCCTGTGATGTGGATAATGGGCTTGGTAGGCTGGAGAGGCGTGAGCCGAGCCCTTGATTGCCCCGGTGTTTCCAAGGAGGTGACCACCGGGTGGGAGGTGCGTGATGAGTCGGTTGACCCCCTATGACGAGGCTCAGGCCCTGGTGGCTGCCGTTCGGGTCCATGAGTTTACGAAAAAAGCGTCCCCCTCTTTCAAAGAGGTGGCCGAGATCCTCGGCATGACCACGGACTGGGTCTCCCGGGTGTGCACGGAGCTTTCGGACAAGGGCATTATTGCCCTGGTGGAGGGCCCTTTTCAGACCACCTGCATTGTGGTGGAGGATCATCTTGCCGTGGAAGCTCTTCCTAAGAAAGTGCGGGAGAACCGCATGGAAGAGGAACTGAAAAAGTTCAAGGAGAAGACCGCCGGGGTCTACGAGCAGAAGGTCAAGGCCATTCAGGAAGAGCAGAAGAAAAAAGAAAAAGACCTGTTCGACGACATCGCAGAAAAATTCAAACGCGAGCTGGATTCTTAAGGCCCCTTGCAGTCATTGTGCAACGGGAGGCTTTTGCCCATGTCATGTTTACGCCCCGGTCTCTTGGAGAGGCCGGGGTTTTTTTGTCTTCGCGTAACGACTCCGTTTTGCCTTCGGTGCGCTCAAAACAGTCCGGCAGTCGTTAACTTTCGGTGGGGCCAAGTCGTTCGTAAGACCTGTTTGTCAAACTTTTTAAACGTTTGGCCCCCGGCAGGGCCGTCGGAGGCAATGGCTTCGTCACGTTTTTGCGCGTCAAACGGGGGGGAGTCGCTACGCGTACGTTTGATAGATGAGTCTGGCCGTGGTGAGAAAGACCACGGTGACAAAGATGGGCTTGATGAGCCTGGCCCCTTTTTTAATGGCCAGGGCTGAGCCGGTACGCGCGCCGATGATCTGGCCTGCGGCCATGATGAGCCCTGCGGTCCAGACGACGTTGCCCAGGGCGATGAAGACGCAGAGGGCCACGACGTTGCTCGTGAAGTTCATGACGCGGGTGTAGCCTGCGGCCCGGGTCATGGAAAAGCCCATGAACAGCACCATCCCTGTGGTCCAGAAGGAGCCCGTGCCGGGGCCGAAGAAGCCGTCGTAAAAGCCCAGGAGCAGGCCGCAGAGGGTGTAGAAGACCGGGGCGGGGAGCCTGGGCTTGCGCTGGGCGTCCCCGAAATCGGGGGAGAGCAGGGTGTAGGTCAGCACCGCCAGGAGCAGAATCGGGATGAGCCCTTTGAGGAAGCCTGCCTCCATGTGCTGGATGGTCCAGGCACCGGTGGCGGCGCCCGTGAGGGTGGCGGCGATGCCCAGGGCGGCCTCTTTCAGGTTCACCTCACCTTTCTGGACGTAGGTGAGGGCGGCTGAAAAGGTGCCGAAGGAGCCCTGGAGCTTGTTGGTGCCCAGGGCAAGCTGGGGCGGCACACCGACGGAGAGCAGCATGGGAAGGGCCACGAGGCCGCCTCCCCCTGCGATGGAATCCACAAATCCTGCGGCGGTTCCGGTGGCAAAAAGAGAAAGGGCGATGACGGGGGTAAGGGCAAAATCCATGGGGCTCCCAGCGATGGTGGATTGTTGGGGAGGAGCCTGTCCTGATACGGGGGCTCAACCTGTGGTATCTCGGAGTCTCCGTGTGCCGTTTTTCCGTAGAGCCGACGGGCACTCCCTTCAACACGCCTTTCGTATCATTGTTACCCGTAAAATCAACCGGGAATTACCTAATAGTCTTCAGGCAGGTGCAGAGTATTCGCCAGCCCTGTGCCCTTTGCGTCCCGCCCCTTTCTTTATGGTCGCCCACGGGGCAGCCAAGGGCGATTCTTCGTCTGGTCGGCATGGTTTATGAAAGATTTACACGCAGGCGCAACCGATGCGCACAAATTGGAAAAAACTCACGGTGAGCGTGCAATGCGCAAAGGAGGGAAGATGCGATGGGTGGTGGTTGTCCTTGCGGTGCTCTTTGTGGGCGCGATGTCGGTGCTGTCCTGGGCGCAGGGTGCAGGGAAAAAGTCAACATACGCCGTGGAGCGGATGACATGCGGTGACTGTCTTTCCGTGATTTCAACAGGGGTGTCCCGGGTGGCGGAGGGGGCCCGGGTGACCGGGGCGTTTTCAAGCGGTGTGGTGGTGGTGATGCATGACAACGGGATCTCTCCCGAGGACGTCGGCCGGGCCATTACCCGGAGCGGCTATCCGGCCCGGCTTACGGGAACCGCGGATGCCTCCCCCCAAGAGATGGCCGCGGTGATGGGGGTGTCCCCCCTTGAGATGGAAGGAAGCTGCTGTAAAAGTAAGGCCCGGCCCGCCTGCGGTGGGTCCGGAGAGAGCTGGAGGGCCCTGTACATGAAGCTGAAGGCGTGGTGGGCCCGCTGACCTTTAGAGCCAACCTCCGACGGGTCGTTTTTTTGAAAAAAGCTTCGCAGAAACGTTTGGGTAGCATTGCCTTTTGGCCGGTCCAAGGGACTCGCGAAGCCTGTTGGTCAAATTTTTTAGCTTGGCCCCCGGCAGGGCAGCCGGAGGCAGCAACAAGCTGAACCGTTTCCCCTTATGTTACACAAACCGGTCGTCGGACCGCTTATCGGATACTGTTTTTTCGTCTGCGGTCATCCATCCTGATGTGCTTTCCTCCACATGATCGAAATTTCGGATGTAGGGCTTGATGTCCATAAGCGGGGTGCCGTCGAGCATGTCGGCCCCGGTGAAGTGCACGGTGGCTCCATCAACCCGGGTGACGCGGACGATGGAGAGGCCTAGGTGGGTGGGGCGCAAGGGAGATCGGGTGGAGAAGACCCCGCGGGGATGGGTGTCCATGAAGGGGACCACGGTGAGTTCGGTGCGTGTGGCCTTGTGGAAGTGATAGATGAGGTAGATGTGGCTGAAGCCCGACAGGTCGGCCAGGCCCTCAGCGTACTCCGGGAGGAGGACAGCACGCCCCTGCACCTCTGTGGCGCCTTTGGGCTGGATGGGCATGGACGAAAGTTCCGTGTGGGGGGTGTACAGGGTACCGATGGGGGCTATTTCCATGGTCTGGGGTGCTCCTTTTCTTGTCTGGGGGAGTGAAATGCACTACATAAGCACGCGCACATCATGTTTCTGAAGAAACCGCCACCGGCGCATGTGTCGTATGCCTTCGGGATGAAGGCCATACGAATCGGGTGGCTTTAATCTAAGGTACGTCGTACATCGTCCTGCCTCCATGTCTGGCCTCCCCCTGTTTTTTTCCTGACCCTATTATGGAGATATCCATGGACGCATTGTTTGAAAACTACAGGACACTTCTTTCGCGGGTGAACGCCCGGTGCGGGGAGATCGAAGCCGCGCTTACAGGCCACATGGCCTGTCGTAAGGGGTGCAGCGCCTGTTGCCTGAATATTTCTCTTTTTCCCGTGGAGGCCGTCAGCCTTCGCCTGGCCTTTGACACCCTTTCCGAGACCCAGAAGGCCTCAGCCCTGGCCCGGGCCACCGAAAGCAGCGATGAAGGACCCTGCCCCCTTTTGGACGGGGACGGGGCCTGCCTCCTCTACGGGGACCGGCCTTTGATCTGCCGGACCCACGGCCTTCCCATCCTTTTTGACGACGGCGAGGGGAACCGGAGGGTCGACTTCTGCCCGGAGAACTTTCAGGGGCTCTCCTCCCTTTCAGGGGACGTCATGATCGACCTGGAGCCCATGAACCAGACCCTGGCCGCCGTCAATGCCATGTTCTGCCAGGCGCTTTTTGGGGGAGAGCCTCCCTTTGAGCGGCTCTCCATTGCCGACACCCTGTCCCTGGACCTGGTCTGACATCCGGTGATGTGAGGTGGGATCAACAACAGGCAGGATGGGCTATGGCACACATAAAACAGGCACGTGGCGGCGTGGCTCTTTGTCAGCCGAGCCCTTGTCCCCGGTGGGGACGGAGGCAAGGGGTGCCCAGTGCTTTTTTAAGGTTTGATCCAGCGGGTCCAACCGAAGGCGGCCATGTTTTTGCGGATGTACGTGCTGTGCAGTACCAGGTGGAGGGCCACGGCAAGGATAAACAGGAGTCCCGCCCACTCGTGGACATCGGTCAGTACATGGCGGATGTCCACCAGCACGCTTCCTTTGGCCTCGTACCCGTGGGGGAGAATCCATGCATTGATCAACCCCGTTACCGCAAGAAAAACCCCCAGCACAAAAAGGGCCACATTGACCCCCCATAATTTCTTCGGGCGTTCCATCGCTTTATTACTCCTTCCATGAATCTATATGTTTGTCTTGTCTCGTTGCTCTAGATATACGACCGAGGTGGGAAAAAATCAAATGCTGCTTCAAAACGTTGGTCATAGATTGGAGATGGCAAGATCGGGGGAATTATTACTAAGGAGGGAAAGACCGGCTCCCCGGGGAGCCGGTACAAGGTGGCGTTGGGCCCCTTTATGGTTGGGGCGGCAGGCCGCTGCCGTTGAGCATTTCACGAAGGACCTGCTTGAGTTCGTTTATCTGGTAAGGCTTCTGGAGGTAAGCGCAGGTGTCGTCTTCGGCCGGTGCCGATTGGGACGGTGCCGATCCGTACCCGCTGGCAATGATGGCCTTGGCCGATGGGTCGACCTGCCGGATCTGGTCCAGGGCTTCGCTGCCGCTTAGCCCCGGCATGGTCATGTCGAGGATGACACAGCGGATCTCCTGCCGGTGGGCCTTGTACAGAGAGACCGCCTCCCTGCCGTCTTTGGCCGAGATAACAGAAAAACCGAGCTTTTCCACCATGCGCTGGGAGATCTTCCTTACGGGCTCCTCGTCGTCGGCGATGAGGACCAGGCCGCCCTGTTGCTGGATGGGTTTTTCCAAAGAGGGCGCTTTCGGCTGCTTCCGTTGTTCAATGGCAGCAAGGGATGCGGGCAGGAGCACGCGGATGCGGGTGCCCACACCCGGGGTGCTGTCCACGGTCATGGTGCCCCGCAGTTGCCGGATGATGCCCAGAACCGCGGCCATGCCCAGGCCTGTGCCTGTCTTCTTGGTGGTGTAAAAGGGGTCGAAGAGTTTGTCCCGGGTGGTTTCGTCCATGCCGCAGCCTGTGTCTTCGATGTCGATGAAGGTGTAGGTGGCCTCGGGCAGGGTGGCGTCCACGCCGGGGCGCACGGGCATGGAACAGGCGTTCAGGTCGCTTCGGGTGCAGAAGACCTTGCCCGTGCGGATGTCGATCTGGCCGCTGGCGTTGCCGATGGCCTGGGAGGCGTTGGTGAGGAGGTTGAGGATCACCTGGCGCAGCTGGCTGAGGTTGCCCTCTACGTGGGGGGTGTGGCGGCCCGGGTGAAAGAGGATGCGCACTTTTTTGGAGACCGACACCTCGATGAGGCTCATCATGTCGGTCACCAGGGTGTTGATGTCGACAATGCTGGTCTCCAGTTTTCCTTTGCCCGAGTAGACAAGGAGCTGCCGGGCAAGCTCCGTGGCTCGTTTTCCTGCGGTGACGATGTTGTTGAGGGCTTTCTGCGGGCCGGGGTTGCCGGCGACCTCTTCCAGGGCGATGTCGGCGTGGCCCAGGACCGCCATGAGGATGTTGTTGAAGTCGTGGGCAATGCCCCCTGCGATAATGCCCAGGCTTTCCAGCTTCTGGGCATGCTGCATTTTCAGCTCGAAGATGATGCGCTCCTCTTCGGCGCTTTTTTCCCGGGTGATGTCGTTGCAGGCGCGCAGGATCTTGGTGGCGCCGCCTTTGGCCTTGAGGGTGGTGGTGCGCTCGCGGAAGTGGCGCCAGCCGTGGGAGAGGTGTCGGACCCGATAGTCCATGGGTGGGGCTGTTGCGCAGTGGGTGTTGCCTCGATAGGTTTCGGCAATACGTTGCCTGTCGTCGGGGTGAATCAGGGCGAGCCAGGCCTCCATGGTGGTGGGCCGGGTCTCCGGTTCCGAGCCGATGACGGCGTCGATGTTGCCGAACCAGACAAGGTCGTCGGTGGCCGGGCTCCACTCGCTGATGAGGTCGCTGGCGGTGAGGGCGGCGAGTCTGTATTTTTCTTCGCTCTTGGACAGGGCTTCCATGGCCCGGACGGCCCGCAGGGTCTCGGAGCTGTAAGAGGCCAAAAGGCCCCCCACCTCGCGGTCCTGATGAACAAAGGGGGGGCTTTTTTTCCCGTGGAGGGAGACCAGCCCAAAGGGCTTGCCCTCCTGGTTCTGCAGGGGAAAGATGACGAAGGAGCCGTTGTGATACCCTCCGTATCCGCTGGGACGCAGGGCCCCTTCGTTGCGGATGTCCCCGATGAGGACGGGCTCTTTCCGGTACAAGGCGTAGCCGAAGGGTGAGCTTTTGGCCACGGGGTAAGTGATGAGCCCCGGAGCGTGGCCCCCGTCCAGGCAGTGGACGAGGCGCAGGCCTTCCTGGCCGGCGATGTAGAGGCTTCCGCCCGATGCGTCCAAGTGGTGGCTGAACTCTTCGAGCAGGCGGGTGCCGAAGCTTTCGATGGTGACGCAGGTGGAGAGCCTTCTGGAGGATTCAACCACCTCGGTGAGGCGATGGTTGAGCTCGGTGAGGTAGCGGTTGGTGGTCCTCAACTCCTCGGAGTTGCGGGAAATGCGCTGTTCCAGGAGCTCTTTGTATCTCTGGTTCTGTTGCCGGAGTTTTACTTCCCGGAGGGTGCGTGTCACGGACAGGGAGAGTATGTCCATGTTTTTCAAAGGCTTGATGAGGAAGTCGCTGGCCCCTTTTCGCAGGCACGTCACCACCTCGGTGGGTTCGCAGGTGGTGGAGGTGACGATGACGGGGATCTCCGGCCACCTCCGCTGGAGGTGCCGAAAGAACGAGCCGTCCATGGCGAGGTGCAGCAAGATGATGAGCTCCGGCGGGTGAACGGCGATGAGCTGGGTGGCGGCAAAACCGTCCCTGGCCGTCATTACCTCATAGCCGCATGTTTCCAGGTATGGGGCGTAACTGTTGATCACCGAGGCATCTCCGTCAACGACAAGGATGGGGCCCCGGGGGGTGCTATGGGTTGAGGTCATGATGGTCTCCATTGCATGGTCAGTGCAAAGGCAATGGTCCGGCAGGGACCACGGGAAATTCTCCGACTTTGAGTCTCTGTTGACGTCTTGGGAAAAATGGCGTTTCGCGTCTGGTGACGGGGCACCTGTCGTCGGGAGAGGGGTGCTTGCAAGCGACGGCTTTGTCGGTGTGGATATCTCTTTGAAATGTGAGGATGCTTTTAACAAATATACCGAATCGGTGGTGGGCGTGTCAATTGGGATTTCAGCAGGTTACCGGTAATGCGTCGCAGCCGGACAGCCGATGGATAAGCACGGCGAAAGGCCGCGAAGCCTCGAAAGGCAAGGGCTTTTGTTTTTCACTTTGGATTTGACAAGAGCAATTCCTTCACGCTATCTGTGTTAAATAATGGCAGACACGAAGTCTGTTGCGAAAGTCGTTGTTCTGAAGTTGTCATGAATGGGCGCTCCACGAAGGTAAACAGCCACGAAGGCTTTCACGTGAGATGATGCGTTCGTAAAAAACGTCTCTGGAACCACCCCGTCGGGTGAACCGGGCCACCCCAGGCCCAGGCCGGTGTCGTTTTTTGCGGTGATGTCATGCGGTTTACGTTTATGTGGCTTTTTGCTTTTTTCGAACTATGGAGGAATCCAAATGAAACGCTTCGCAGCAGCCGTTGCCCTGGCCCTTGTGGTCTCCCTTCCCTTATCCGCCCTTGCCCACTTCGGCATGGTGATCCCTGACACATCCGTTGTATCCCGGCAAACAGGAAAAGAGCTGGGCCTTTCCCTTTCGTTTTCGCACCCCTTTGAAGGGGTGGGCATGCCCCTTGAAAAACCAGCGGAGTTTTCCGTGGTCGTGGACGGAAAGAAGCGCGACCTCACCGGAACCCTGACCCCTTCTGAGGTCATGGGGAACCCTTCCTGGGCATCCTCTTACGCTGTGAAGCGGCCCGGGGTTTATACCTTTGTCATGACACCGAAGCCCTACTGGGAACCCGCCGAGGATCTTTTCATCATCCACTACACCAAGACCATTGTGCCGGCTTACGGCAGCGAAGAGGGCTGGGATGACGAGCTGGGCCTGAAAACCGAGATCGTGCCCCTGACCCGGCCCTTTGGCCTCTATGCCGGCAATCTCTTCCAGGGAGTGGTCAAGCTCGACGGCAAGGCCGTGCCCTGGGCCGAGGTGGAGGTGGAGTTCTACAACCAGGACGGCAAGGCCAAAGCCGCCAATGAGTATCTGGTGACCCAGGTGGTCAAGGCCGATGCCAACGGCGTGTTCTCCTTTACTGTGCCGAACGAGGGGTGGTGGGGATTTTCCGCCCTCAATGAGGCGGATTACAAGCTGGAGGCCGAAGGGGAGAAAAAGGGCGTGGAGCTTGGTGCCGTCCTCTGGGTGGAGTTTTCCAAGTGGCAGGGGTGATCCGGGGCACCGGGTACCAGAGAACCATGTGATTGACCAAGGAATTCAGTGATGCATATTTCCGAAGGGGTGTTGTCCGCTCCGGTTCTTCTGGCCGGAGCGGCCGTTGCCGCGGGCGGTGTGGCCTACGGGCTGAAACGGATGGACGGGGAGGCAACCGTCAGCGCCGCGTTGGTGACTTCCGCGTTTTTCGTGGCGTCCCTGATTCACCTGAACATCGGTCCGGCCAGTGTCCACCTTGTCCTGAACGGGCTGGTGGGCCTGGTCCTGGGCTGGGCCGCTTTCCCCGCCATTTTTACGGGCCTGCTCCTGCAGGCCCTTCTCTTCCAGTACGGTGGGCTCACCACCCTGGGGGTGAACACCGTGGTGATGGCAGCCCCTGCCGTGGCGGTTTATCTGATCCTCGGACCCCTGGTGTCCCGGTCGGGGCGCGTGGGTCTTGCCGCTTCCTTTGGCTGCGGGTTTCTCGCCGTCTTTATCTCTTCCCTTCTTTTGGCCGCCTCCCTGGTGTTCACCGGGGAGAACTTTACGGTGATCGCCTGGGCGTCGGTGGTGGGCAACGCCCCTGTGATGGTGGTGGAAGGGCTTTTTACCGCTTTTGTGGTCTCGTTTCTCCTGCGGGTCTACCCTGAACTGCTCGGAGGGCTCATGTCGCCTTCGGACGGGCGAAAGGAGGGGCGATGAATCCCCTGCGATGTCTCCTTGTTTTAAGTGTTCTCCTTCTGGCGGTCTCCCCGGCCCTGGCCCATCGCATCAACATCTTTGCCCTTGACGAAGGGGGGGAGATCTACACCGAAAGCACCTTTGCCGGAAAGCGCCCCGTGAAACACGGGGTGATCCGGGTCTACAACGCAGGCGGTACCGTGGTGTTCACCGGGGAAACAAATGACAAGGGGGATTGAGTCCGCCCCGAGCCCGGTGCCCTCACCGTGGAGGTGGACGCCGGCATGGGCCACAAGAGCAGCTGGGATCTGGAGCCGTCCGGCGCGGTTGAGGCCCCGGCCGGAGTGACCGGTGAGCCCGCCCCGCAGGCCCACCCCGTGGAGCCGGGTTTTGCGGACCGGGACTGGGAGCGCCTGGCGCAGGTGGTGGACACTGCCGTGGCCAAAGCCCTGCACAGGCAGCAGGAGGAGACGCGGGTTCGGGACGTCATCGGAGGGCTCGGCTACATCGTGGGCCTTCTGGGGATGGCTGCCTGGGTCCGAAGCCGAAAGGGGAGCATATGAACGAAGCCTTTGCGGACATCGACTCCCCCATCCACCACATAGCCCCCACCGTAAGAGTGGCGGCGGCCTTTGCCCTCTCGTTGGTGACAGCCCTTGCCGCGAGCCCAGCGGTGCCCGTGGCCGCCCTGGGGCTGGGAAGCTGCTTTGCCCTGCTGGCGCGGCTGCCCCTTGGCTCGGTTGCCAGGAGGCTTTTGCCCCTGTGCCTGTTCCTGCTGATTCTCTGGGTTGTCCTTCCCTTTACCGGAGAGGGACCGGTGCTTAAAGCCCTGGGGCCTCTGACCGTCAAAGGAGACGGACTGAACCTGGCCTTTTTGATCTCCCTGAAGTCTTTTTCCATCCTCCTGATCCTCATGGCCCTGGTCTCCACCATGCACACCTTTGATCTGGGCCATGCCTTGAATGCCCTGGGCATGCCCGTGAAGCTGGCCTTTCTCATCGTCATGAGCGCGCGGTACATCGCCGTCATCGAGCGGGAGTACCGCAAGCTGAGGAACGCGGCCCGCATGCGCGGGTTTCAGCCCGACACCTCCCTGCACAGCTACAGGACCTTTGCCCACATGGCCGCCATGCTTTTGGTCCGCTCCCACCTGCGGGCAAAGCGGGTGTACAGCGCCATGGTATTGAGGGGCTTTGACGGCCGGTTCAGCCTGCCCGCGGCACGACGTTCCCGGGGGCTGGCCGGTTGCCTTCCTCAGGCCGCCTGCATGGCAGGTTGCGTGGCGGCCCTTGTGGGACTTGACGTGGCCGTTCGGTGGGGGGCTTTTTGAAAAAAGCGAGTGTAACGATTCAGCTGGCCTCGCGGTTGCTCTTTGAAAAAAGCTCCGCAAAAAACGTTTCTAATGTGAAAAAGTGGACATTATTGCGGCGGAGCCTGGAAAGGCTTGCTTAAGACCTGTTTGTCAAACCCGGTTTTATTTTTATCCTGTCCATATATTCAAATACAGGAAGGCGGTATGCGATGGCTGAGCAGTTGATGCATCTTTCAGGATTGACCTACCGGTATCCCGGAGACCGGGAACCGGTGATCAACGGGCTGGACTTTGCCGTGGACAAAGGGGCCAGCATCGGACTCATCGCGCCCAACGGCAGCGGAAAGACCACCTTGTTCCACCTGATGATGGGGCTGCTGAAACCCGAGGCCGGGGTGATCAGGGCCTTTGGGCGGGAGGTTTCCGGCGAAAAGGGGTTCAAGGAGGTGAGGCGGCGGGTGGGGCTGTTGTTTCAGGATGCCGACGATCAGCTGTTCAGCCCAACGGTGCTGGAGGACGTGGCCTTTGGCCCCATGAACCTGGGCCTGGGGCGGCATGACGCCCTGGAAAAGGCCAGGGGCGTTCTTTCGGAGCTGGGGCTTTCCGGTTACGAAGAGCGCATCACCTTTCGGCTCTCCGGCGGGGAGAAGCGCATGGTGGCCCTGGCCACGGTGTTGGCCATGGACCCTGACCTGCTTCTTCTGGATGAGCCCACCACGGGCCTGGACCGTGACACCTTTGCGCGGCTGGTGGCCGTTCTTCAGGCCTCCAAGGTGGCTCGGGTGGTGATTTCCCACGATTTTGATTTTCTGGAGCAGGTGACCGACTCCCTGTGCAGCCTGGTAAGGGGCAAGGTGGTCACGGACGAAGGCCTTCACCTGCATCGTCACGCCCATGTCCATCGCCACGGGGACAGGCCCCATCACCATCATTAAGCAGCAGGCGTGCGGCGTCCCGGTAGAGCGCGGGCACCTCGTCCGTCTCTTCATGGCGCCGGACAAAGGCCAGGAAATCATCGGCCGTGTCGATGTCGTACCAGCCCTCAAGGCGTTTCAGGGGTATGCCGTGGGCCTCAGCCCGCTTGAGCGTCTCTGCCGTCACCGTATCGCAACTCCATCTCATTGTGTCGAAGACAGGCGCAAGAAGGGTTCCTTTGCGCGCCCCCACCAGGCAGTACCCTCCATCTGATACCGGAACCAGCACCATCTGGTGCCCCTCAAGGGCATGAAACGCCTCGCGGATGCGATCCGTGGGCAGATCCGGGATGTCCCCGCCGATGATGACGGCCCGGTGATGTCCGTCGTCAAAGGCCTCGGTGAGGGCGTTTTTCATACGGTCTCCCAGGTCGTCCCCCCGCTGGGGGCGCATGTCGGTATGGTCTGGAAGCCAGTCTTCCATGAGCGATTTTTTTGCTTTCCGGGGTGTAGGCAATGCGGATGGGCCCTAAAGGGGCCAGGCGCTTAAGGGTGGTTTCCACAAAGCGTCGGTAGAGGGCAAGGGCCGTGGCATGTCCCAGACGGGGCGCCAGACGGGTTTTGACCTTGCCGTGTTCCGGGGCTTTGACAAAGAGAATGATCAGGGGCATGGCATCTCCTTTCAACTTTCCACGGTATCATCCTTACCCGGATATATCACGGGCCGAGTGCCCTCGGTTTGCCCGAAGGGGGAGACGAATGAACAGAAAAGCGTGAATGACAATTTGGTCATTAAATCCAAATTGCTCGACAAACCAAGACGTTCTGGCGAGTCGATATATCTTTTGAAACCTGTCGGTCAAACCCAAACCATAAAATCAGGCAAAATCCTGGCCCCCGGCAAGGCCGCCCGGTGCAAAAAAACATATGAGCCGGGCCCGGGAGTGTCCACCTTTCTCCTTGCTTTTGACGGGGCAGGGGCTCCATAATAATTGGTTATGAAACCATCTGATAAAGATGAGGTCCTGTGCCATTGTTTCGGATTGACCCGCGGGGATATTTCCGATGACCTTGCGCGCCATGGAACCTCCACGCTGCTGACGAAAATCACCCGAGCCAAGCTTTCAGGTGAGTGCCGTTGTGCCGAGACCCATCCGGAGAAACGCTGATGCGTCGGCGATGTTCGCCGGGCGGTGAAAGCGGAAACCTTGAAGGCAACCACAAGAAAATCAGACACCTGATACCTGGAACGTGATTCATGAGCGTAAGGATTAAAGAGAAGCTGGCAGGTATTTACTCCCGGTTTAACCGGGACGATCAGGTGTTGATCCTAATCAATGCCGACCCCGATGCCATTGCCAGTGCCGTGGCTTTCAAGCGCCTTTTATGGCGGCGGGTGAGCCATGTGGTCATTGCCTCCATCAACGTCATCAAGCGGCCCGATAACCTGGCCCTGGTGCGTTACATGAAGGCCGACATCAAGCCGTGTTCCCACGCACTGATGCAGGGGTTCAACCGGTTCGTGCTGGTGGATTCCCAGCCCCACCACTCGGAAGTGTTTGAAAAAATCAACTTCGACGTGGTCATCGATCATCACCCCGACGGAGGGCGGCGGACGGAAGACGACATATCTGCTGATGGACGTGATGGTGTCGATGATGCCCACAAGAATTCCCAGGCCGACATCAAGCTGGTCGGTGGCGCGCGCCCAGCCGGCTTTTACGGGATCCTGAAGACCGACACCAGACTTTTTCAGCGCGGCAGAGTCCGTGGAAAGATGTGGCAGGGCCTTTCAATACCTTTACCGCCTCGGCAAGCGCGCAGTAACGCCCTCGAGAAGGCGGAACAGGCGGCAGCGAAAACCAAGTTCCTCAAGCACTCTTTCAGTCCTGCAAAACAGGACATCAAAAGGCGCAAGGCGGACGCATTCCCATGCGGACGCGCCCATGCCGATGCTGGTCCTGATCGCCGTTGAATTTTCATGCAGTGGATCTGGCGAGCTGGAGCATCGTCTCCGGGATCTACGGCAAAAAGCTGGTGGTGATTTTCCGCAACGACGGGGTGAGGAAAAACGCCGGGCGCCTGGCCGAGCAGAGCTTCGGGTGTTATGGGAGCGCCGGGGGCCATAAGGACATGGCCCGGGCCGAGATGGTGGTGGCCGAGTGCGGGATCGAGGCCGTCAGCGAAGACGATGAAAAAATGCAGCGCTGGATTATCAAGCGGATAGAGTCACGGTGACCATGAACACAGCCAACACGCGACACGCGTCAACAAAAATAAGCAGAAACAAGGTCCTTGGGGCCATTGTGGTGGCCTTCGGGGTGTTTGCCCTGGTGGTGGCCGCCGGGGTGACCACGGGGTTCAACACAAAGCAGGAGGTGGTGCTCTCCGGCCGGACCATGGGCACCACGTATCATATCAAGGCCGTGGTGTCTGGGAAGATGTCGGCGGATGCCTTAAGCCTGGCCGTAACCCGGCGCCTTGAGGCCCTCAACCGCAGCATGTCCGTCTACGACCCGGACAGCGAGATCTCCCGTTTCAACCGTGCGGGCAAAGGTGTGGCCGTGCCTGTTTCCGAGGACCTTCTCACGGTGTTTTCCGTGGGAACTCAAATCCATGGCCTTACCGACGGTGCCTGGGACGCCACCGTGGGGCCTCTGGTGACTCTCTGGGGGTTCGGACCTGGCAAAATCGAGGACCGTTTTCCCAGGAAGGACGAGGTGGCTCGCGCCCTGGCCCGGGTGGGCTTTACAGCTGTGTCACGCAAAGGTGACGGGGCCCTTGTCAAAGACCGTGATGGCCTCTTCCTGGACTTCGGGTCCATTGCCAAGGGCTACGGCGTGGATGCCGTGGCCGCTTTGTTGCGTGAGAAAAAGATCTCCCACTTTCTGGTGGAGATTGGCGGGGAGGTCTACTGCGAAGGCCATCGCCTGGACGGAAAACCCTGGCGCGTGGGGATCAACACCCCCCGGCGGGGAGCCATGGTGGGGGACCTTTTCCAGGTTCGGACCTTAAAGGGCCAGGCCCTTGCCACCAGCGGAGATTACCGCAACTACCGCAACGTGGGCGGGCGCATCTGGACCCATGTCATTGACCCCCGCACCGGGTATCCCGTGGAAAACGGCGTCACCAGTGCCTCGGTCCTGGCCGATTCCACGGTCTTTGCCGACGGGCTGGCCACGGCCCTCATGGTGATGGGCCCTGCCAAAGGGATCGCTCTGGTGGATCGGCTCGACAACGTGGAGTGCCTGCTCATCGTCCGTCCTAAACCCATCCACCCTGGAGGTCTCTGCCTCAGAGGGGTGGGTGGATCGGTCCCGCTAACCCGCATTCTCCTGCCTCGGACCTCCCTGAATCTGTCCGGGCCTTTCATTGTCCCCGCCCGGGACGGCTGAGCAGGCCCGGGCATTGAGCCCGTCTCCTTATTTAAACATGGGGTCTTCGTCGGCAACGCCATGCGCCATCGCCAATTTTATCTTATGTTTTGTTTTTGTTCCTTTGGTTGACACATTGTTTTTGCCTGGTGTACTCTGTCAGTCGGACAATGTGTGACTGTCCCATGCCATGGGCAACACCTGAACCTCCCGTTTTTATCTCTTCCCCATTGCCCGTCGCACTCCCTGAACCCATCGCACGCTAAGGGCCGCTTCCGGTCTGATTGCGTGATATCTCCATGGCTTCCATGCCCCTATAACCGACGCGTCTTCCCCTTGATGCCCCGGAGAAAGGCGCCGCATTCCCGAAAGCTGTGTCCCGATGATGAAAACCCTCACCCTTACCAACGGTTTTTCACTCAACATCTCCGGGCGGGTGGCCGAGTCTGTGACCGAGGCCCCGTCCCCGTCCACCGTGGCGTTGATGCCGGGGTGGATTCCCCATGTCAAGCCCCGGCTCCTGGTGAAAGAAGGCGATTTTGTTGGTAATGGGGGGAACACTGCTCCAGGAGAAGCTGAAACCCTGTGGTCACCTACCCGAGCCCGGGGGGCGGGGTGGTGTCGCGCATTGCCTTCGGGCCGCGTCGCCGCATTGACGAGGTGGTGATTACCCTTGACGCGGAAGAGGGGTGGGAGCGCTTCGAGCCCGTGTCGCCCCAGCGCATCGCGTCCACGGACGCCGATACACTTCGCCACATGCTTCTCAAAGGGGGGGCCTGGCCCCTGCTTCGGGAGCTGCCTTTTCGGGACCATGCCGATCCGTCCAGCCGTCCCGCCCACATTATCGTCACCCTGGGATGGGCCGGAGGGCACCTTGCCCTGCCCTCCCTGGCCCTGGCAGGGGAGGAGGCCGCTTTTCAGCACGGCCTGGACATCCTCGGAAATCGGTCCCGCCCATCGGTGCATGTCATCACCCCGGTCCACTCCGGCAAACTCCCGGAACCCATCTTGAAATCCGTCACCGCCCACATCCGCGGGGGCTACCCCGCCGGTGATCCCGGCCACTACCTGTACCGTATCCGCAAAGACCCCGCGGAGAACCACAGCTGGTACATTGAAGGCCAGGACCTGGTGGCCCTGGCCCGATTTGTCACCGAAGGACGGTTTTATCCCAAGCGGGTCGTGGCCGTGGGGGGCAACGGGGCCACCGTACGCCAACACATCCGGACCCGGGTGGGCGCCCCCGTCTCCACCCTGGATCCCCAGAAAGAGCGCAGGCGTCGCATCGGCGGGACCCCCTTTGCCGGGCTTTTTCTGCCGGCCACGGGCTACATGAATTTTTTCGACAAGGGGCTGACCCTGTTGCCCGTGGGCGACGAAGAGGACCTCTTCGGTTTTTTAAGGGCTGGGTATGCCCGGCCCAGCCAGTCCCGCACCTTTTTGTCCGTGTTCAACAAAAAGCCCCTGAACCTGGACTGCGGCATGCACGGCGAGGAACGGCCCTGCATTAACTGCAGTCGGTGTGCCCGGGTTTGCCCGGTGGGGATCCTGCCCCAGTACACCATGAAATGCATGGTGGCAGGAGAGGTGGAGGAGGCCCTGGCCCACGGGCTCCTGGACTGCATCGAGTGCGGGCTCTGCAGCTATGTCTGCCCGTCAAAGATCGAGCTGCTGGACACCCTGAAAACCGCCAAGGCCCAGTACCGGAAGGAGCGAGACGGATAGATGAAGAACGTCAAAGACGCCCTGGATCGTTTGGGCACCTATTTTCAGGAAGGCACGAAGCTCCACGCCCTGCATCCGGTCTACGATGCGATCCGTACCATTTTCTATCTCCCTGGGGAGGCCACGGTGCGCATGCCCGCGGTACGGGACAGCCTGGATTTGAAGCGATTCATGTCCCTGGTTATCGTTGCTCTGATTCCCCAGACTCTTTTCGGGATGTACAACACCGGCGCCATGGCCCTGCTGGCCGAAGGGGCGGACCCCACCTGGGGCCATGCCTTTTACCGGGGTGCCGAGGCCTTTTTGCCCATGCTGGTGGTCTCCTACGGGGTGGGCCTGACCTGGGAGGGGCTCTTTGCCGTGGTCCGGGGGCACAAAATCAGCGAGGGCTTTCTTGTGACCGGCCTTCTGTTCCCGTTGACCCTGCCCCCCAGCGTGCCCCTCTGGCAGGTGGCCGCCGGGATCTCCTTCGGGGTGGTTGTGGGAAAAGAGGTGTTCGGGGGCACCGGCCGGAACATCCTGAACCCGGCCCTGACCGCCCGGGCGTTTCTTTTTTTCTCCTACCCTGTCTCCATGAGCGGGGACTATGTGTGGGTGGCCACCAAGGCCGTGGACGCCGTTACAGCGGCCACCCCCCTCTCCCTGGCATTGGGGGCCAAAGGGGAGGCGGTGCCCGAGGCCCTGGTTCGCAACGGGTACACCTTCTGGACCATGTTCTCCGGCCAGATTCCCGGAAGCGTGGGGGAGACCTCGGCCCTGCTCTGCCTGGTGAGTGCCGTCTTCCTCTGCGTGGTTGGGGTGGCGAGCTTCCGCATTATTGTGGGGGGCGTGCTGGGGGTGTGCGCCATGGGCGCTGCCGTGGTGCTCCTCTCCTCGGAGCTCTCCCCCTGGCACTGGATCAACCCGGTGAACCACCTGATCATGGGGGGCTTTGCCTTCGGCATCACCTTCATGGCCACGGACCCGGTGTCCGCTCCAGGCACGGACGGGGCCCGCTGGGTCTACGGGTTTCTCATCGGGGTGCTGACGGTCATTGTCAGGGCCTACAACCTGGCCTACGCCGAAGGGGTGATGCTGGCCATCCTGTTTATGAACCTCTTTTCTCCCATGCTGGAGATTATTGAGATCAAACTCCGGACAGGAAAGCGGGTGCCCAATGTCTGATACGAAACAGGCCGTCGGGTTTGCCGTGATTGTAGCCCTTGTGTGTTGCCTCTGCATCACGGCGGCATCCACGGGCCTCAAGGCACGGCAACAGAACAACATGCGCATCGACCGCCAGAAGAACATCCTCAAGGCGGCCTCCATCGACTATGACCCGTCGACGGCGTCCCCCGCCGATATCGAAGAGCTTTTCAAATCCCACATCTTCCAGGTGTGGGCCGGCTCCGACGGAAAGCTGCACCCCGACCCCGCCGAGGGTGACGAGCAGAGACTGCCCCTCTACCTGACCCTGGACGACGGAGAGATTATCTCCTACATCCTGCCCGTGGACTCCCGGGGGCTTTGGGGGCGCATCAAGGGGTACATGGCCATCGAAGCCGACGGCACCACCATTAAGGGCTTTACCGTTTACTCCCACCAGGAGACCCCCGGCCTGGGCGGAGAGATCGAAAGCGACTGGTTCCAGAAGAACTTCGTGGGCAAGAGGATCGTGGGAAAATCCGGTGAATTCGCCGCCATCAAAATCGCCAAGGGCAAAGCCCTGGGAGACCCGGAAAACGAGGTGGACGGTATCAGCGGGGCCACCCTCACCGGGAAGTATCTCAGTGAGGGGCTGGCCACCAACCTGGCTACTTATGAGAGGGTTTCCCTGAGGTTTCGCCAGAACCTCATAAAAAAACACCTGGATAACCTGAAATCCCTGGAGTGATCATGGGCTTTACCCGAACTCGATGGTTTCGTACATTCAAGGCGGCCCTGTGGGACGACAACCCCATTTCCCGCCAGATCCTGGGGATCTGCTCGGCCCTTGCCGTGACGGTCCAGATGAAAACCGCCTTTGTCATGGCCCTGGCCCTGACCGGGGTACTGACCTCCTCCAACGTGATCATCTCCATCCTGCGCAACCACATTCCCCGCAACATCCGCATGATCGTGGAGCTGACGGTCATCGCCTCCCTGGTGGTGGTGGCCGATGAGATTCTGAAAGCCTACCTCTACGACATCAGCAAGCAGCTCTCCATCTTCGTGGGGCTGATCATCACCAACTGCATCATCATGGGGCGGGCCGAGTCCTTTGCCATGGCCAACCCCCCGCCCCTTGCCCTGGCCGACGGCCTGGGCAACGGCATGGGGTACGCCATCGTGCTGGTGGGGGTGGCCTTTCTGCGGGAGTTTCTGGGGGCGGGCAAGATCTTCGGTGTTCAGGTGGTGCCCCAGGCCCTGTACGACGCAGGATTTATGAACATGGGCCTCATGACCCTGGCGCCGGGGGCCTTTATCGTCATCGGGCTCCTGGTCTGGATCCAGGGTGGCATGCCGGAGGAGGAGGATTAGATGATGGGTGACCTGTTCGACCTGTTTTTCAACTCGGTGTTTGTGGGCAACATCCTGCTGGCCTATTTTTTGGGCATGTGCTCCTTTGTGGCGGTCTCCAAGACCCTGCGCACGGCCGTGGGGCTTGGGCTTGCCGTGGTGTTTGTCCTGACCATCACCTCCCCTGCCAACTGGTTGATTTACCATTTTCTCCTGGCCCCCGGGGCCCTTTCCTGGGCGGGCCTTCCCGACGTGGACCTCAATTTTCTGAAGTACATCACCTTCATTGCCACCATCGCCGCCATGGTGCAGGTGGTGGAGATGATCATCGACCGCTATTCTCCAACCCTCTACACCAATTTAGGTGTGTTTCTTCCCCTTATCGCCGTAAACTGCGCCATTTTGGGCACCTCCCTGTTCATGGTGGAGAGGCACTACACCTTCACGGAGTCCCTGGTTTTCGGCTTCGGGTCCGGCACCGGCTGGATGGTGGCCATCATCACCATGGCCGCCATCCGTTTCAAGATGCGGTATGCCCATGTGCCCCACGGGCTCGAAGGGTTCGGCATCACCATGATCGTCAGTGGCCTCATGGCCATGAGTTTCATGATCTTTTCGGGCATGGGGACGTAAACCCAAGGAGGCACCCTTGATTTACCTGGTGAGCTTGGCCGTGTTTGTCGGCATCATTCTTTTTCTGGTGATCGTGTTGATTATCGTGGAGCGGCTCGTCACGATTCAGGGAGAGCGGACCATCGTCATCAACGACGACACCGGCAACCCCATCCGGGTGGAGGGCACCCCCACACTGCTTTCGGCTCTTCTGGGAAGCGGGGTGCTGCTGCCGTCCGCCTGCGGGGGAAGCGGATCCTGCGGGATGTGCAAGTGCGTGGTGGACAAAGGGGGAGGGGAGCTTCTGCCCACGGAGCTCAGTCATGTTTCGCGAAAGGAGCGCATGTCCAACGTGCGCATGGCGTGCCAGCTCAAGGTGAAAGACGACCTGGAGATCCATGTGCCCGACGAGATCTTCAGCATCTGCAAATACGACGGCACTGTGGTCTCCAACGCCAATGTCTCTACCTTTATCAAGGAACTCATCATCGATCTCGATGAGGACAAGACCATGTCCTTCCAGGCGGGGTCCTATATCCAGATCGACATTCCCCCCTACGACATCCGGTTTACGGATTTTGACATCGAAGAAGAGTACCGGGAAGACTGGGATGCCCAGAACCTGTGGTCCCTCTCCCACAAAAACGAGGAAAATGCCTTCAGGGCCTACTCCATGGCCAATCCCCCGGCGGACAACCGACGCGTGATGCTTAACGTCCGCATCGCAACGCCCCCTCCCAACGTTCCGGACGCCCCCCCGGGGGTGGGAACCACCTACCTGTTTAACTTAAAGCCCGGAGACAAGGTGACCCTTTCCGGGCCCTACGGGGAGTTTTTCGTCAAAGAGACGGAGCGGGAGCTCTGCTTCATTGGCGGCGGGGCAGGCATGGCCCCCATGCGCAGCCATATCTTCCACCAGCTCCATGCCCTGGACTGCAAACGGACCATGAGCTTCTGGTACGGGGCGCGCTCCAAACGGGAGATGTTCTACGACGAGGAGTACAAGCAGCTGACCGAGGAACACACCAACTTCGACTACCATGTTGCCCTGTCCGCACCTCTTCCCGAAGACGACTGGGATGGTTTTCGCGGCTTCATCCACAGCTCGGTCTATGAAAACTTCCTGAAAGACCACCCCGACCCCGCCGAGATCGAGTACTACCTCTGCGGGCCTCCCCTTATGATCGACGCGATCCTTGCCATGCTCGAAAGCCTCGGCGTGGAAGAGGAGATGATCCTTTTCGATAAATTTTCGTGAGATGCAAGCCTGTCTCACCAGCCAAATTCGGATGCGCACGGGGCCGGAGCTAGAGAAAAACCAAAAAGATGCCTCCGGCGGCAAGGTGTGCCACCTTGAAATCACATCCGCCTTTCAAACAGACATAACCTGATCATCGTTTGGGCCATCGGCTTGTTTACATCCCCACCCTCCAATGCCCTTGTCCCCTGGAGCGCCGCACTCCAGTGCGGCTTGGGTAGCGACGGACTAAAAAGCCGCACCGGAGTGCGGCGCTCCGTTTCGGTCGATTTTTCAATGTTTTTTCGAAGGGCGTGGTCAAACGATAACCAGGATCTTAACTTCATTCAAGAACGCTTAAGGCTTGTTTATCAAACCCGCTTTAACCATAGAAGGCCAGCAGTACAGTTTGAAACAAAAAACCCTTTGCACGGATACGTGCAAAGGGTTTTTCAGGTTTAACGGTTCGGATGTGACCCCCGTAAAGGGATCAGGATCCGGCGGCGGCCGTGAGGCTTTCCGCGGTTTCTACGGACCCGTCAGCCGCAGGGGCGACTTTTTCCACCTGCACCGCACAGGCTTTGTATTCGGCGGTGAGGGTTTCCGGGTCGTAGGCCGGGTTGGTGAGCCAGTTGGCGTTGCCTTCCCGGAAGTGAAAGGCCATCCAGATCATGCCTTCGGGGATCTCCGGGGTCACCCGGGCCTTCACCGTGACGGCCCCGCGCTTGGAGGAGACCCGGACGGGCTCTGCCTGCCGGATGCCAAGGCGTCTGGCGTCAGCCGGTGAGATGTCGCAGGTCTCTTCGCCCAGGAGGTCGTTGAGTCCGTCGCATCGGCCGGTCTGGGTGCGGGTGTGGTAGTGGTAGAGGCGCCGCCCTGTGCTCAGGACAAAGGGGTAGTCCTCATCGGTTACCTCGGCGGGCGGGGTCCAGGCCGTGGGGTTGAAGATCCCCTTGCCGTGGGTGAATCGCCCGTCCTTGTGGAGGAAGGGGGTGCCGGGGTGGTCTGCACTCGGGCAGGGCCACTGGAGCCCGTCCCCTTCGATGCGGCCGTAGGTGATCCCCTTGAAGTTGGGGGCCAGGGCCGAGATCTCGTTGTCCCAGATCTCCCGGGCGCTTGCCGAGGGCCACTGGTGGCCGAAGCGCTTGGCGATTTCCCGGAAGATCCACCAGTTGGGCCGGGCCTCACCCGGTGGGGTGGAGGCCGTGCGGACGCGGTTGACCCGGCGCTCGCTGTTGGTGAAGGTGCCGTCGTTTTCGCTCCAGGCCGCTGCCGGAAGGACCACGTCGGCGAATTTTGTGGTTTCGTTGAGGAAGATATCCTGGCAGATGAGGAACTCGGCCGAGGCGAGCTCATGCTCGACTTTTCGGATATCGGGCTCGGTGTTGGCCAGGTTCTCCCCGAAGATCCAGAACGCCCGGACTTTTTTCTCCTCCAGGCCTTCCATCATGTGGGGGATCATGAGCCCCGGGGTCTCGGGAAGGCCCGTGACGTTCCAGGCTTCCTCGAATTTTGCCCGGGCCGCGGGGTCGGTGACCTTCTGGTAGCCGTGGAAAACCCCGGGAAGGGCGCCCATGTCGCAGGCTCCCTGGACGTTGTTCTGGCCGCGCAGGGGGTTGACGCCCCCGCACTCCACGCCCATGTTCCCCAAAAGCATCTGGAGGTTGGCCACGGACATGACGTTGTTTTTTCCGCAGGTGTGCTCGGTGATGCCCAGGGTGTAGCAGAGCATGGCCGGGCGCACCGAGGCAAGCATGCGGGCGGCCCGCCGGATGGTGTCGGCCTCAATGCCGCAGATGGGGGCCATGGCCTCGGGGGTGGCCTTGGAGACCTCGGCGGAGAGGGCCGCAAACCCTTCGGTGTTCTCTGTGACAAAGTCGGGGTCAAAGAGCTCTTCTTCGATGATCACATGCATCAAGGCGTTGATCAGGGCGATGTCGCTGCCCACCTTGAGCTGGAGGTGAAGGTCCGCGTAATCCACCAGCTTGTGGCGGCGCGGGTCCGCCACGATGAGTTTTGCGCCCTTTTTCACGGCGTTTTTCAGGAAGGTGGACGCAACAGGGTGGGCTTCCGTCATGTTGGAGCCGATAACAAAGAACATCTTGGCGCGATCAAACTCCCCGAAGGAGTTGGTCATGGCACCGGAACCAAAACTTGTCGCCAGACCGGCGACGGTGGGGGCATGTCAGGTGCGGGCGCAATGGTCTATGTTGTTTGTCTTGAACACCGACCGGAAGAGTTTCTGCATCTGGTAGGAGTCTTCGTTGATGCTCCGTGCGCAGCTGACCCCTGCCACGGCATCGGGTCGACTCCGATTTGGATCGATGGTTTTGAGCTTGTCGGTGACCAAATCCAGGGCTTCGTCCCAGGAGGCCTCCTGGAGCTCCCCGTTTTTCCGGATAAGGGGGGTCGTGAGCCGTTCGTCTGAGTAGATGAAGTCGTAGCCGAACCGCCCTTTCACGCAGAGGCGGCCCTTGTTGGGCAGGGCCTCCTCGTCTCCGGTGACTTTGACGATTTTTCCGTCCTTGACGTGGAGGGTCTGCTGACAGCCCACCCCGCAGTAGGGACAGGTGGTGCGGACGGTGGTCACATCCCACGGCCTCCAGACACCCTTGGATTTCTTTTCCACCAGGGCCCCGGTGGGGCAGGCCTGGACGCATTCACCGCAGAAGACACAGGCCGATTCGGACAGGGGCAGGTCCCCCAGGGCGACGATTTTGCTTTCGGCGCCCCTGTACCCGTAGCTGATGGCCTCGTTGACCTGGACTTCGTTGCAGGCCTGGACGCAGCGTCCGCAGAGAATACACCTGGAAAAATCGCGGATGATCAGCGGGTTTTTGAGTTCGGGGGGATAGGTGGGCGGGGTTTTCGGGTACGCGGTGCCCGTGGCTCCGTACTGAAGGGCGTACTCCTGGAGTTTGCAATCCCCCCAGGAGGGGCAGAGGTGCTCGGAGTGTCCGTCTGCTTCTGCCCTGGCATCGAAGAGGGCCTTGGCGTCTTTGAGGGACCCGTCGCTTAAGCAGTCATGGTTTCCCGACGTGAGGAGGAGTTCAAGGGTCATTTTTCGTGACCGGACGACCGTGGGGGACTCGGTCTGGATCTCCATTCCGTCTTCCGCCGGAGTGGAGCAGGACGCCAGAAGGTTCCTGGCTCCCTTGACCTCCACCACGCAGAGGCGACAGGCGCCGGTGGGTGTGGTGCCCTTTAAGTGGCAGAGGGTGGGAATGGGAATTCCCGCATCTTCCGCCGCCTCGAGAATGGTCTGGCCGGGTTTGAAGGGGTGGCTGTTGCCGTTGATCACAATGGTGCCGTCAGACATGGGATGAACCTCCGCTGGATGATCCGCTCGGCTGCGGGGCGCCCGCTGCAGATTCGGAGAATAGGGTTCTTCTGGGACGGATGTCTCTTTTCGAAACGCTCGTGTGTGGCGCGATGCATGGAGCGCCGGGACAAGGCCGGGTCCATGGTGCCGTAATTGTCATAACGGTTAATCGGATTATCACCAATTGTCAATATAAATATCCGGGATAAGTCCCAAATTTCAGGTTGATTCACGGGCCGGGGATCAACCAAACACCGTGACCACCTGCCTTGAGATTCCCGCCAGTTTTCCGTCGGGGGCCCAGAGCCTTGCCTCCTCGCCCACGTATCCGTGTTCCGCGGTGTCCACGCGGGTCTTAAATCGCCAGCTGTCGGTGGTGGCGAAATCGCAAGGGGCATCGCACATTTCCAGATGCCAGGTGAGGGTGCTGGCCGGTGCCACGGTGTCGAGCATGGACAGGGAGGGAGAGGGCCAGGCGTCCATGAAGGCGAGCAGATGGGCTTCGCGAGTTTTATGCGCCTCGCCCCGGCAGCTGATCCAGCCACCGTAGGATCCTTCGGAGCGCCCCTCAAAGGGGTAGGGCCCATCGGCCCAGTGGTAGCGGAAGTATCGGGTGAAGCTGGGTGTGAGCCCTTCCATGAAGGGGAGCTCGGTGAGGGCCTCCGGGGCCGGCCAGTCAGGCGCCGGGGGACCGGGGTGGCGGATGCGTGAGGGACGGCTTGTGCCGAAGCACCCGTGGAGGGTGGCACACGGCTCGTTGTCTGAGGTGAGCACCCGGGCCTGTACGTGGGTGACGGAGTTTCCCTGCCTGAGGAGGGACGCCTCGGCCCGGATGCCGTCGGTGCCCGTGGGGCCCACAAAGGCGGTGAGGAGGTTGCGCAAGGGAAGGTCCCCGGGCACCTTGCGGCGCATGGCGGCGAGCCCCGCTGCGGCAACGAGGCCGCCGAAGGCGGTTCGGCCCTGGAGCCAGGTGGAGGGGATGGTGAGGTGGACGCCGGTGTCGTCGGCTGTGAGGGCGTTGAAGAGGGCGTGGATATCCATGGGGTCTCCCTGGTGAGGTGTCTGTGGTGGCGAGTATCGGTGTCGGAGCCGCGGGCCCTGTTCAGCCTGTCACTTTAAGGCTTCAATGGAGATGGTGATGTCCACATCCTTATCTATGACGCCCATCTTGTAGAAGGTACCGTCGCCCACCTTGAAGTCGAGGCGGTTGATGGCAAATTCGGTGGTGAAGCCCGCCACCTGCTGGGACGGTTTGAAGGGGTTGGGCTTGATTCCGTGAAAGGTCATGGGGGCTGATATTGTTTTTGTGACACCCCGGATGGTGAGGTCCCCTTCAATGAGGTATTGGTTGTCCCCTTTGGGGATGACCCGGGTGCTCTGAAAGGTGAGGGTGGGGTACTCTCCTGTGTCCAGCAATTCATCGGACCGCAGGTGGGTATCCCGTTTGCGGTTGAAGGTGGTGATGCTTTTGGCTTTGACGGTGATGAGGCATTGGGAGTTTTCCATGGCCTCCGGGTCGATGGTGAGCGTGGCCGAGAAGTCTTCAAAATGGCCGCGAACCGTGGAGAAGATGTGTCGGGCGTCGAAATAGATTCCCGAGTGGGCGGTGTCCAGCTTCCAGTCACTCGGTTTGGCCTGGGCGGTTGCGGTGAGGCAAAGAAACAGTATGGGGATGACAAGGTGCCTGGTTTTCATGGTGATGGTCTCCTTTTAATATAGACTCGTGACATATATCAAAAACCGAAGGTTTCGGTATGGATTCGACTTGCCGGGATGCCCATCTCCCTGAGCATGGCCTCAACGGCAGTCATCATGGGGGGCGGACCGCAGACAAGGACCTGGGGCGCCTGGAGGTGGCCCATGAACGCGTGCAGGGTCTCTGGGGTGAGCCGCTCCTTTTCAGGGGCCCCTGTGAAGAGAAGGTGCACCGAAAGTGCCGGGTGGTTGCGCTTGATCCGGACCAGCTCCTCGGCGTTGAACAGGGAGTCCGGGGTGCGGTTGCTCCAGATCAGGATGACGGGCCGGTTGTCCCGGGTATCGTTCATGTATCGGAGCATGCTGAGCATGGGGGTGATGCCGATACCCCCGGCAATGAAGACCAGGGGGGCGTCGTCTGCACGCACCAGATGAGAGAAGCTGCCGTAGGGCCCGTCGATGAAGACAGGCTCCCCTTCCCTGACGCAATCCATGGCACGGGTCCAGTCTCCGCTCTTTCCGATGATGAACTCCAGGGCGTTGGGTTGGGTGGGGGACGAGGCGATGGTAAAGGGGTGCTCCTCGGGAGACACCACGGAAGAGGGAAAAGAGAGAAAGGCAAACTGTCCGGGAAGGTAACGAAAAGGGCGCTTTCCTTCGGGCTGCAGGTGGATGCGGGTGGCGCGCTTGCCGGCAGGGGCGACCTTCTCGACCCGCCAGGGGGAGAGGTGGCGCAGGGCAGGGAGGTGGCGACGGATGACCACCCCGAGGCAGAGGGTGCCGAAGAGCAGGCCAAGGGCTCGGGGAAGCCCCTCCTCAAAGGTTTCGCTGGAGAAGAGGAGGTGGACAAAGAGCAGGACCAGCACAAGGCCTCCGCCCAGCTGGTGGGCTCGCATCCAGAGGTGGAAGGGAAAGCCCAGGGCCTTTTTAAACAGGGCGGATGCGGTCTGGTAAAAGAGGCCCATGAGAAGACCGGCCCCCACGATTTCCGGCCAGTAGGCGGCCTTCAGGGGCAGGGAGGTTACCTCTTCGGGGCCGAAGACAAGGAGGGGGTGGGCCAGGGCGAGAAGGGCGATAAGCAGGCCGTTGGCCTTGTGCAGGGTCAAAAGCCGGTCCATGCCCACCAGGCGATTGAGCCATGTGAGGCGGGAGGCGAGGACCAGTTGCACCATCAACAGGAGGGCTGCTGCCATGCCCGCCAGCTTTCCTGCCCGGAGAAGGAGCTTGGCAAGGCCGAATTTGTATTTGATGGAAAAGGATTCAAAAAGAAAAGGGATGGCAAGGGCACCGCAGAAGAGGAGAAATAGAACGACCAGGCTCCCCATGATGATGCCGTACCGGGCACCCCGGGCTTGGATGGGAGCCGTGCGGATGGTCATGGGGCCTCCTGTTTCATGACCATGAAGATGGCCTGGGCCAGCGGGAGTTTTCCCAGGAGGATACAGACGGGGGCCAGGGTGGAGTGTGACAGGAGGGTCCCCGGGGTCAGGGGAACCGGAGGGTTGAGAAGGGAGAAGTACACCATGCCCACGACCCCTGCGGTGACGGCAAAGGCGTTCATCAGGACAGCCACGCCCACGGTGGCGGGCCGCAGGAAAAGGGGAGGCAAAAGCAGGAGGCTGAACACGCTGACAGGGGCGGCCCACCAGAAGAAGAGGCTCTTGACGGGCGGGTGAAGGCCGGCATGGAGGCAGAGGCCCCCGAAGCTGAGCAGCATGTGGGAACAGACAAGCATGTGGGCAGGCTTTTGCAACATGGCAAGACCCGGGCTGTTGGATGGTGTGAGGTTGGCACCGGCGAGATTGCGGAGCACCATTGCCGGAGCATCATGGGGCGTTGACGGGTGACCGCCGCGGTCGCCGTTTTGATGCCGGCGAAAAAAGGCGGCGATTTTTGTAATACGCTTATTTTTAACAGGTTATGCCCAGGGTGTAAAGGGCGCGCCAAGGCTCGGGGGCAGGGCGCTTTTTCTCGCGTGGACCCATTTCTCATCGCCGGGAAGAACAGGGACGGTGATTTCGGCGATGTGGTCTTTATATGGTGGAAAGACAGTGTGTTATTGTTGACAGGATGCGCGATTTGGGAGAAAATGAACCATCGTCAGGCTTACAGGATTTTTCATCATTAGTCACCCATCGTTACCCGCTTGTCTTTATTGCCTTCATTTCGTTACGTTGGTTCCCTCCGCTTTGTCCTGCTTGCCTTCCATCCCGGATTGCTGTGGACATCACAGGCTCCGGGTATCCCCATCATCATTGATTTCATGAATTCGGTCCACGGCGCCTCAGGAGTTGTCGGCGCCCGTGCCTTCCGCGTGTTGTCCTGAGGGTTTTTGTGTGTGCTCCCAGTGATTCGGCAGCCGGGTTTTGTTTGGGAGGACGCCATGAAGCGCATCCTTTTTTTCCGTTGGATCCCCTGGATCTGTCTCCTGGGGCTGTGTGCAGCGGTGGGCACGGCTTACGGGGACGTGGGTTCCATCGAGTTGTCGGGCGGGGTTCTGGCCCCCTATGACGTGTCCGAGGGCGATACCTCGGTGGGCTGGCAGATCGCCTATGCCGCCGGCGTGACAGATCATGTGGAGATTGGCGCCATATTTATGAAGACGGGCAACTTCGAAGCCGATAATGACATCACCGACGGAGAGGTGGAGATCTCCACCCTGATGCTCCAGACCCGCTGGCTGTTCAACCCGGAGAGCACCACCCGCGGTTTCATCGATCTTGCCGGCGGCATGATGGACGTGGACCCCAAAGGCACGGCCTATGCCTCCAGCCGCTCCGGCGGGGCCGCGAGGCTGGGGATCGGGTTCGACCAGGCCCTCAACCGCCACCTTGCCCTCCGGTTCAGTACCGGTTACACCACGGGGATCGGTCGCACCAGTGAGATCGATATCCTTGATGTCTCCGTCTCCCTGGTCTTCGGGGTGCGGCTGCTTGAGTGAGGATGGGGCCCTGCACGGGCCGCGTGAAAGCCTTTTGCGTTGTGGGACCGGGTGATGTATCTTGTGTCTCCGGCGCCGGTTCTGCGGCGAGAAACCAGCGCGCCCGTGCGCCCATCACACCAAGGAAAGGTCCCCATCCCACATGCTGGAATTTTTTGTCGAACACGGCGTCCTGTCTCTTTTTGCGGTGAGTTTTCTTGCGGCCACCGTGGTCCCTCTGGGGTCAGAGTGGCTGCTTGTGGCCCTGCTGGCGGAGGGTGGGCAGCCCGGGATGCTCCTGGCGTCGGCCACTGCGGGCAACGTACTGGGGGCCCTGACCACCTGGGGCATCGGGGTCTGGGGCGGTCCTTTTCTCATGGAGAGGGTGTTGCGCATCGATCCCGCTGCCCGGGGCCGGGCCCGGGCTCTGTACCGGCGGTGGGGAAGCTGGTCCCTTCTGCTCTCCTGGGTGCCCGTTGTGGGGGATCCCCTTTGCCTTGTGGGAGGGCTTTTTCGGGTGCCTTTTTTCCGGTTTGCTTTGCTTGTCTTTATCGGGAAGCTTGGTCGCTATGCCTTTGTTGTGGCCATGGTGGGAACCGTGATGTAAGTTTGCGATGGCTTTGCCTGGGAGGATAAACTGAAATCAGCATAATTGCCGTTAATTGCTGGTTTTTCTTGTTGACTTACTTTCGCGCCTGATGAAGAATAGAGGCAGATGTGACCGGCCGGGCAGCCATGCTCATCATTATCAATTTTTTCGGAGTGAACCCGCCTGCGGAGCCAACAGGCCCAGACCCCTGGCCTTGGCCCAGGAACGATCCTCGTATTTTAACGCCTCTTCCCATGCACCCTGCCGCAACCTCACGACGGCCCCTTATGCAACGCATCACCATGTCCCCTTATTCTCTCCTAAGGACCCGGGCACATCGCCAAAGAGGACGCACGCGAAAATCAAACGGGCGTTTTGTGTGACGGCCAGGCCGTCTGGCCTTCAGGGCCACACCGCGTCGGCAGGCACCATACGCGGGCGACGGTGACCTTGACGCTGAAAAACAAGGAGGGGCTATGGACACCAAGCAATACTGTGCCAACCTGAGTCTGGAACTTCAACGGTGGCGGGATGCCATCCACAAGGAAAACGAAATTATTTCCAAGATGTCCTCGGCGGACAAGCTGCCCATGCAGGCGTTTGTGGAGGACCTGAGGATGCTTGAGGCTGAGATGGACGAACGCATCACTCAGCTGAAAACCCAATGCCCCGCCTTCTGGGGGCCAGAAAACGCAGAGAGCGTCATGGAGCCCGGCGGTGTGCTCACCGGTTTTGATTACAACCCGGATGACAGCGACGGCATCATCGGGGGCGGAAACTTCGGCGGGTAGGAAAAAGGGGTGATGCTTCCGGGGAACAGGGGCATCACCCGTACTGAATTTTCAAGGGCCCGGCTGTACCGCCGCCATCAGCGAAAGCTGCGCAGATAAAGGCCCGTGGGGAAAACCGACCCGTGACGCGGGTCGGTTTTTTTTGCTCGCGCCGCAATGGCGGCGAGTTGCCCACGACCCTGGGTTGACATCTGAGGGTGAACGATGTTAACGTAAGAGAAATTCGATCAGCCGTTTTGTCAACCTGATGGTCGGATACCCGTTCTGCGATCTCCTCAGCCGTAACGCAGGGGCCTCCCTGCTTCCACAGATACGACGATGCCGTGTATTCATGCGCCCAAAAGGAGACCCATGGCCCAGCCTGTCCGAGCTGGAAGTAGTAGCGATTCGCGTCCAGAGTACGCATGCCGCCGTGCGAACCATCGCCGACAAAGGGAGCACCAACGTTCGCATGGACGATATCGCTCACCGTTCCGGCCTCTCAAAAGGAGGCATCGCCTACTACTTCTCCTCCAAAGAGTCCCTTATCAAGGCGGCGTTCACCGCATACTTCGATGCCGTCTTCGACGCCGTGCAGCGGGAGCTTGAGCAGGAACCTTCGGTCTTTTCCCGCCTTGCCCGTATCCACGTGCTGTTCGACAGGGAGCGGGAAGAGGTGGAAACGGGCTATCCCCTTGTGGCCGATTTCATGTACCAGGCCATGCACCACCCCGAGTACCGTCCCCTGTTCGCCCGCTGGGCGGAACGCTGCGTGGCGCTCCTGACCGGGACCCTGCAGGAGGGCATGGCCCGGGGGCTCTTTGTGGGGATGGAGCCCGAACCGGTGGCCCGCTCCATTGCCGCCATCTACCAGGGGGTGGGGCAGCGGTGGTTTCTGGCACCGGAGACCCACACCAGGGCCTGGGCCCTGACAACCCTGGAGTATGCGGTGGTGGGGGTACTGGTCCCCTTCCTTGCCCCCGGGGTGGAACTGACCCGGGAGCCGTCCGGATGACACAGGGCGCCTGTCGAGCCATGGATCAAAGAGATAGCAAAGGCCCGGTGTCCCCGGGCCTTTTTTCTCCTTACTTAAAATAGGGAGAAGGGAACACGGCCTGCCTTTGGGAGGAACGTGAAGATGTTTGGCAGACGGTGGCCTTCGGATATGGTAACGGTTGGGGATACTGCCTTTTTTCTTCTCTGAAAAGTCATCTTGTGCTATGTACCCATTTCCCTTGGTGGGGGGGACCGGGCACGACCGGGCACATGAGCAATGGATCGCCATTTTGCAGAAGGACCATTTCAGCGGCAAATCATCCGCCTCGTTATGGCGGCGATCTGTGCTTTTCTTGGGAACGTTGATTGGTGATCCTTCCCCACGCTCCGTAACCCGATACAATTGACGAGTGACGATGAAAAAATACCGTTTACTGATGAACGGCAGCAATTATCTGATGGCGGTGGATGGAAAAACCGTGCGGCAGGGCTTTTTCCAGAACATGATCATCAAAGCGGACAGCCCCAGGCAGGCCGAGCTCCAGGCCATCTCACGAATCTGGCACGACGGTGAGCTCCGGGCAAAGACCCTGAATACGCCCGAGAACCCCCAGAAGGTTGCCATGCATACCCTCTGGGAGCTGGACGTGACCTATGATGACTCGCGCATCGACATGGAACGGACCTTCTACCCTGAAAAGCGGTGGTGGGAGTTCTGGAAATAACCCCTCCGGCCGTCGGCCACCTTCCAAGCCATTTTATCCCCCAACCCCTGCCGGTTTTCCCGCCATCTTTCCGTCTTTGCCGGAAAGCCCACCCACCGGAAAGATCCGATCGTAGAGCCCGTTGTAAAGAATCGTGTAGACGGGCACCATCACCAGAAAAGCCAGGTCCAGCATCAGGGCCTTGAAAAAGGAGAGGTGGAGCCACCACATCACCAACGGGATGGTGGCGCACATCAGCCCGGCTTCGAAGAGCAGGGCGTGGGCCGTTCGCAGTCCCAGCCCACGGGGGTACAGGGGCCTGCCCGCCCGAAGCAGCGCATGGTCGAAGAGGATGTTGTAGAGGTAGTTCCAGGCCATGGCCATGAGGCTCATGGTGATGCTCAAGGCGCCCATTTTCTCCATGGGGGAGTGCATCACCCAGGAGAGAAGGGGGACGCAGATTATGAGCAGGGTGATTTCAAAGAGGAGGGCGTGCCGTAGCCTGTCCTTTGTGCTTCGCATGGTGGTGTTCATGGTTCTTCCTTCGGTTTAGTTGCCGTATGGGGTGGCGGCACCGCCGATGTGCGGTGCCTGTGTGGTCGTTTTGGGTGTTATATAATCGCATTTTCGGTTGGATAAAAGTTTGGTACTATCCGATATTCGGATAGATTGGTGACGGCAGGCGGTGGCAGGGCTTACGACAGCGCACTGGCCTTCAGTCCACGGGAAATACGCTTTCAATGGGAGACATCATGGGATTCAGCCTGGAGTATATAGACGCGTTCATCGCCGCGGTGGAGACCGGGTCGTTTTCAGCGGCGGCGCGGCGGCTTGGCAAGGCCCAGAGCCGTGTGAGCACGGCCATCGCCAACCTGGAGATCGATCTGGGGGTGGTGCTTTTCGATCGTTCGGGCAAGTACCCCTCCCTGACCCCTGAAGGGGAGTCTCTCCTGCGGGAGGCCCGGGAGATCCGTGAGCGATGCCGGGCTTTTTCAGAGCATGCCGACCGCCTGGCCGGCGGGGCCGAACCCATGATCCGTCTTGCCGTGGATGAGCTGGTGCCCTCCTCGATCCTCTCCGATCTTTTGGAAGGGTTCTCCGGCGCTTTCCCCGACACCGAGGTGGAGTTGCTTACCGGGGTGATGGGGGATGTGGGGGAGATGGTGGCCTCGGGACGGGTTGACGCAGGCATTGAGCTTCCCCTTACGGCTCCCGGTGATGCGTGTGACTGGCGCCTTCTGGGGCACATGGAATTTGCGGTGATGGCGGCTTCCCACCACCCTCTGGCCCGGTTGGAAAAGGTGACCCCCGGGGACATGGCTCCCCACAGGCAACTGGTGACGGTGAGCCGGAAAGGGGAGCGGGAGCCCGAGGCCTTTCGGTTCGGGCGGCGGATCTGGCAGTGCGAGAGCAGCCATGTGATCAGGGAGCTTGTTCTTAAAGGGCAGGGCTGGGCCGCCCTTGCGCGGCACCAGGTGGCCGAGGATGTCCGGGCAGGGCGTCTGGTGGAGCTCCCCGTGGTTTTTGGCGGGGGCAGCTTTCAAAGCGATATCTACTTTATCCGGGAAAAAGGGAGGCCCCTGACCCCTGCGGCGGAGTGGCTGGCCGATTCCCTTTCAGAGCTCCTCAGACGCTCCTTCCCCCAGGCCTGACAGGGGCGGGCTTTTTCCACGATTCCTTGCTCCCGGCTTTGCACAGGGTCTCTTGCCTGTGGTATACTTTTTTCATTTTTATCAGGCCCTTTTCCTCCCCTTCAACCCATGACAGGAGACGATTCATGCTCAATTTTCATCTGACGGACGCTCAGCTGGCCCTTCGGGAACGGGCCCGGAGATTTGCTGCGGACCATGTGCTGCCCGTGGCCTGGCATTACGATGAACAGGATGAGATACCGGTGAAGGTGCTGGAAAAGGCCCTGGACGCCGGGTTCATGAATGCGGATATCCCGTCCGAGTATGGGGGGCGTGGGTACGGCCTTGTGGACGCTGCCCTTGTCACCGAGGAGCTGGCCGCGGCATGCCCCGGTATTGCCACCAGTGTCTTCGACAGCTCCCTGGGGCTGGAGCCCCTGATCCTGTCGGACAACGAGGCATTGAAGAAAAAAATTTTCGCCCAGGTGCTGGTGGAGGGGGCCCGGGTGAGCTTTGCCACCTCGGAGCCCACCATGGGTTCGGATGTGTCGGCCATCAAGTGCCGGGCAACGGACGCCGGGGATCACTACCTGCTCACCGGTACCAAGTACTGGATCACCAACGGCGGCGTCTGCGATTTCATGTCGGTTTTTGCCACCGTGGACCCCAAGGCAAGCCATGAAGGGATCTGTGCCCTGTTCGTGGACATGCGGTGCAAGGGGATCACCGTGGGCAAGCCCATCCCCAAGATGGGGCAGCGATGCTCCAACACCGTGGGGGTCCGCTTCGACGGGGTCAAGGTGCCCAAGTCCAATGTGCTGGCAGACCCGGGCAAGGGCTTTGTGCTGGCCATGAAGACCTTTGCCCGCACCCGCCCCATGATCGGCGCCTTTGCCGTGGGCGCGGCCCGTTCCGCCATGGAGTTTGCCCTGGACTATGCCAAGAAGAGGCACGCCTTTGGCTCGCCCCTCTCCGGATTCCAGGCCGTGCAGTTTAAGCTCGCCGAGATGTACCAGAAGGTGGAGACTGCCCGGCTCCTGACCTGGAAAGCCGCCTGGAAGGCCGATGAGGGAAAAGACCCCACCATCGCCGCCTCCATTGCCAAATTTTACGCCACGGAGGCCGCCTGGGAGGTGGTGGACGAGGCCATGCAGATCCTGGGGGGATACGGATACACAAAAATGTTCCCCGTGGAAAAATTCATGCGGGATATCCGCCTGCTGAGGATTTATGAGGGCACCAGCGAAATCCAGCGCCTCATTGTTTCGGGCTGGCTCCTGTCCGGCTACAAGCCGGCCATGCCCCCCTTGGAGGACCTGCCTGTTCAGCGCGATACCGATCCCCTGGAAAACCCCGGCGGCAAAACCTTCAGGTGCCGAGTCTGCGGCTACGTCCACCAGGGAGACGAGCCCCCGGAGGCATGTCCCTACTGCTTTTTCCCGGCTTCTGCCTTTAAAGAAACCCCATAGTCGGAGAGTCAGTCTCTCATTTTGTAACACAACGGTTTTTCTGGTGGGAAGGGAGAGAAAGATGCTGATTTTGTTGGATGCGGGCCATGGCGGTGTGATTGATGGTGTCTACCAGACCTCGGGGAAGCGGTCGCCCCGATGGGAGGACGGGAGCCAGCTTTTTGAAGGGGAGTTCAACCGATGGATCGTCAACGGGCTGTCGGAGCGCCTGAGCCAGAGGCGCATTCCCTATGTCCTCATCGCCCCGGAGCAGCGGGACGTCACCCTCGGGACCCGGGTCTCACGGGCGAACCGCTACAGGGGCAAGTCCTCTCTGTATGTGAGCGTGCACGCCAACGCAGGGGGCGGCTCCGGGTTTGAAGTGTACTCGTCCAAAGGGACGACGAAAAGCGATGCGGCGGCCCATTGTTTTGCCGAGGAGTTTGTCCGCGAGTTCCCGGACAGGCCCCTGCGTGCGGACGTCAGGGACGGGGATTTTGACAAGGACAGGAATTTTTTCGTGTTGAAGCACACGGCCATGCCAGCCGTCCTCACGGAAAATTTTTTTATGGACAACGAAGAGGAGTGCCGTCAGATCCTGATGAGCCCGGAGGGGCGACGTCGCATCGTGGACTTTCATGAGAGGGCCATTGTGCGATGCGCGGAGGGGCATGTGTAGCCGCAGCGGGCCGGTTACGGTTCGTCGGGTTTGAACCCGCCGCAGCGCTGGTCAAGATCCTGATAGCTCAGCTTGAATATCTTGACGTGGATGACCAGAAGATAGGTGACCAGGACGTAGGTTAGGACCATTCGGATGGTCTGGCTCATGGGGATCGTGTCTTGAGTCCACAGGGCCATGAAAAAATCGGCGCTCATCAGAAAGGCAAAGAGCAGGAGGATGTTCTTGGGCCCGATTTTCACCGCAAAATACGATGCCAGAAACAACCCGGCGACGGTGACGCCCGGCACTGCAGCGTACCACAGGGAGAAGGGAACCTCGTAGAGGGCGATATTCAAAAGGGTGCCCACCGCCGAAAGGGCCGCCATCAGCGAGATGCTCGTGACAATGGCAACGGCGGGGTTCACCCTGAACAAAAAGGTCAGGATAAAGTAGAACAGGGTGTCGATGCCGAACCCGATCCAGCCTGAAATGAGGCCTCCGATGAGTGAAAAAATAAAAAGGATGGCCGAATTCAGTGCGGTCAGGTCAATGCTCAGGTTTGGGTAGTGGTGCTTGCGCAGGATGGAAAAGAAGATGATCTGGGTGAAGACAAACCCCATGGTATTGAAGATAAGGGTGAGCAGCTCGGGGTTTTTTATGGGGACCACCACAATGCTGGTGACAATGCCCAGGATACCTCCCAAAAGGCATAGCGGAATGACATTGGCGATGAACAGCCTCTTATTGACGCGGTACCACTTGAAGGTTCCAAGGCCCATGCCGTAGGCCTGGATAATGAGGCTGAACTGCACGGCGCTGGCCGGGGTGATGTGGAGCCGTGTGAGAACCGGAAAATAAACGATGCCCGCCGCTGCCGGGGTGGTGTTGGCAACCGTTGCTGCGATGACCCCCAGAAACGGCATGTAGTAGAATTTGTCGAGGAACTCTTTTTGGAAATGGGGGAACATGAAGAGCCACAGGCACAGAACCGTGAAAAGAATAGCATACAGCGGACGTTTGTTGGTACGCATGGGGGGCGACTGCTCCGTATAGGCCCCAAGCCCACCGTCGAATGGCCAACGGAGGTTGGGGGGAGGTTGATGCCCCGGGATTTTTGAGGATAACGGAGCGTTCAGCGAAATCGGCCGGTGACCTGGTCATGGGGGCCTGGTGGGTCTTCTCCAGCCTTGTGAGCTGGTCGTTTCCCTATCATATGAGGTGGTGGGAGGCAAGATCACCCCGGCGTGTGCCCGGTGAAAGGTTTTGAGTCCCGGATTTTTATGGCATACTGCCCCTTTTTGTATGCACTCGAAGGAGAGAAAAGGGTTTCTCATGATTAAAACATTGCTCAATCCTGCGGGGACACGGCAACGGCTGCTGCGCGACCTGATCGTGGTGATCCTTCTGACCACCGGGGCCATCACCGCGGTGACCCTGATCCAGGGGGCCAACATACGTAAGGAGATCGCCCAGGAGCATATCCGCCAGAACCTCCGGGCCACATCCGACGCCATCTTCCAGTTTTACGACCCGGTGCGGAGCAACGCTCTGCTGATCCAGAAATGGGGGGTTGCCGGGATCTGGCAGATGGACGACATCGCCTCCATCACCACAAAGCTCATTCCCATGATGGAGAACATGCCTCAGGTGGCGGCGGTGAAGTTCGGGGACACCGAGGGGCGCTCCTACCTGCTTACGGCCAACGAAAACATCTGGATCACCCGGACCGTTTCCCCCCATCGCCCCAAGGTCATCACCTGGAAGCAGTGGGTGAACGGCCAGCTCATCGATACCCGTGAGGAAGAGAAAACCTACGACGTGACGAACCGCTTCTGGTACAGGGAGGGCCTCTCCCTGACCTCGGATAAACAGGATGATGTCACCTGGCTGCCCCCCTACATGTTGGACTACAAGGAGGTCCCCGGTTTGTCGGCGGTCATGGCCTGGACCTCGGAGGGAAAGGACCCCCTTACGTCGGTGCTGGCCCTGGACGTGCCCGTCAATGACCTCTTCAACCGGATCACCGAGACCGATGTCGGCCCCAACGGCACGGCGTTTCTCTTTGACGGGGACGCCTCGGTCTATCACCCGGTGAGCGGAGAAGAACGTGCCGAGACCCATCAGTTTTTCCTGCATCATACCGCCGTGGAAGCCCCGGACGTCCGGGAGGCCATGGGGGCCTGGCACGCCAAGGGAAAGCCCACGGGGGCCTTTACCTTTACCATTGAGGGCCGAGCCTACTGGGCCGGTGTGCAGCCCATCACGGCAGATACCAAAGAGTTCTGGATCGGGGTTGTGGTGCCCCAGTCGGATTTTCTGCAGAAGGTTCTGGAGCGGCGGTGGGGCATCCTGTTCATTGGCTTGATTATCCTGGGGGCGGGGTTTGTCATGGCCGGGTTCCTGACCTGGAAATACCGGCACCAGCTCCGGGATATGCCGAACCGGGTGATCCGGGATGATCATTTTGAAGACGATGTTCGCCGCCTGATTACCCGCGGTGAGGGATCCTCCCTGGAGTTCAAGTCCACCATGCGCATGAACCTCAAGACGGAGAAGAACGATAAGCATATTGAGATCGCCTGGCTGAAAACCGTGGTGGCCTTCATGAACTCGGCCGGGGGGATCATCGTCATCGGCGTGGACGACGACGGACAGGTCGTGGGCACGGCACCGGACGGGTTCGAAAGCGAGGACAAGTGCCGGCTCCATTTCCGAAACCTGATGAACCAGCACATCGGCCTGGAGTTCACCCAGTACCTACACCTCTACATCGGTGTCATCGACGGTCACACCGTTCTGGTCATCGAATGCGAGCGGGCGGACCGGCCCGTGTTTCTCCTGAACAAAAAGGAAGAGTCCTTTTATGTGCGCAGCGGGCCTTCCAGCCTGAGCCTGACCATGCGCCAGATGCTGAAATACCTGGAGTCCGGGAAATAACCCATGAACGAAACGGTGTTTGACACCGGGGGCAAAGAGCTCCTGGGGCGGGTGGCTCCCCTGTGGGAGAAACTCAAGGCTCACCATGCAGCCCATTCCATCCATTTTTCTGAATTTCTTGCGGCACGGTCCTTTGCCGATCGCTCCGCAGATATCCTGTGCCACGGCGGCATGGTCCGGGTGGACCTTGCCGTCCGGGGGGCCGTGGACGTGGGGTACTGCGTCTGCACGATTTCACCCTCCGGAGCGGGGGAGATAGACTCCCTCTATGTGGATGTGGGCTGCAGGGGCTGCGGCCTGGGGGAAGCCCTGGCCCGCCGGGGGCTTTCCTGGATGGATGAAAAAGGTGGCCCGGCGTTCTCTTTCCGTTGTGTACGGCGACGGGGACGCTCCTGCTTTTTACCGTCGCCTGGGGTTTTATCCCCGTAACATCCAGTTGGACCAGCTGCCGCCTTCGGCGTAGGTGGCAGGGCGTTTTTTTTCGATATTTTCACGGCTATCCCCGGATTGTGTTGACAGGGGTGCGTAATGGAATATGTGAACATATATTCAAATGTAAGGAGCCTCAATGGACAACAGACCCGATGCCTGTCAGACTGAGTGCATGAATCCCGAAATCGCCGCTGCAGTGGGCGCCAGGATGGAGTCTGAAGAGACTCTGTTTCACCTGGCGGAGCTTTTCAAGGCGCTGGGGGACTCCACAAGGGTTCGGATCCTTCATGCCCTCTCCTTTTCAGAACTTTGCGTGTGTGCCCTGGCCGATATCCTGGACATGAGCTCATCGGCCGTGAGCCACCAGCTTCGGGTGCTTCGTTCCCACAAGCTGGTCAAGTACCGAAAAGATGGGAAAAACGCGATTTACAGCCTGGACGACATGCATGTGCATACCCTCTTTGAACAAGGGCTTCAGCATGTGAACGAATAGCAGGGACAGATCGAATGCGGGAGGGCTTTCTCCCGCTTTTTTTTAATACAACATGTGAACATGTGGTCACACATGAGTTAAAGGAAGCGATATGATCTTACTGGAACGGATTCTTTTCGAAAGCTGGACCGTCCTGTGCCTTTCAGCTCCTTATGTGCTGTTTGGATTTTTTGTTGCAGGCCTTCTCAAGGCCTTTATCCCGGATGATTTTGTGGCCCGCCACCTCGGGCGTGAGAACGGATCGAGCCTGTTGAAAGCCTCTCTTTTCGGGGTACCCATTCCCCTGTGCAGCTGCGGGGTGTTGCCTGCTGCTGCGGGTCTGCGCAGGCAGGGGGCCAGCAAAGGCGCCACCACCTCCTTTCTGATCTCCACGCCGGAAACCGGGGTGGACTCCATTGCCGTGACCTGGGCCCTTCTGGACCCCCTGATGGCACTGCTGAGGCCCCTTTCCGCCTTTCTGACCGCCATGGTCACCGGGCAGCTGGTACGTACCCTGGACCCGGACGTAAAGGAGACGACCGACCCAGCCCCCCGGCGGTATTTCCCATGGCCCAGACAAACGACGAGCCCGTGGCCTGCGGATGCGGGTGCAGCGCTCCGGCCAGCAAGCCCACGGTCATGGAGCGGCTGCGCACGGGCATGGGATTCGCCTTTGGAGATCTGTTTACCGATATTGCCGGATGGTTTTTTGTGGGGGTGGGCATTGCAGGGCTCATCACCGTCTTTGTATCGCCTGATCTTGTGGAGACCTACCTGGGGAGCCCCCTGGTGGCCATGTTGGTGATGCTGCTGATCAGTACCCCCCTGTACGTGTGTGCCACCGCCTCCACACCCATTGCCGCTGCCCTGGTTCTCAAGGGGTTCAGCCCCGGAGCTGCCCTGGTGTTCCTGCTGGCAGGACCCGCCACCAATGCCGCAGCACTTTCCGTGATCACACGCATTTTGGGGAAAAAGTCCATGATCCTTTATCTGGTGGGCATCATGGTCTCATCCCTTGCCCTTGGGTTTGCCGTGGACGCCATTTATGC
Organism: Desulfoluna sp. CYM3A; assembly: GCF_056829965.1. NCBI lineage: Bacteria > Pseudomonadati > Thermodesulfobacteriota > Desulfobacteria > Desulfobacterales > Desulfolunaceae > Desulfoluna > Desulfoluna sp. CYM3A. Next base: position 4,577,781 of record NZ_CP186556.1, on the reverse strand, counting down.
GACTACCGGCCTCAGCGCCGGGTGGCAGGCAGGCGCCGAACATGCCGGGCGGACCTTTGTGGGCACGGTGAGCGCATTGGTCCTCTTCGGCCTCGTGCTTTTCGGCAGGGGGGGCCACGGGGGATGCTCTGATCCGGCCTGTGAGTGCGGGTAAGGCCCCTTGTGTCAATGGCCCGTCATGGTGCGGTAGAGTGCCCGGTAGGCCTCGGTGGTCTCCTTCAGGGACTTGACGTGGGCAAGATCCGTGGACTGTTTGGCCTTCATGGCAAAAAATACCAGCTGATGGACGTACTTCAGGCTCTCCACATAACCGGGCATCTCTTTGGTGTCCTTGGGGGGCTTGATCCGCTGGGCGAGAAAATACTGGGTGGCGATTTTCTGGATCTCTTCTGCATGGTGCTCTTTGTTTGAGACCCACCTGACGATCTGGTTGGTGTTGCCCTTGTCTGAGAGGGCGAGTTCGTTGATGGCCTTCATGCTTTTTTCGATGGTGGCGATGTGCTCGAAAATCATCTCAAAGCGCATCTCATCGTTGTAAATCCCGCAGGGAACCTGGCAGTGGGCGAAGGCGGACGGGGCCGAAAGGATAACGGCCCATGCCATGCACAGCCCGAAGATACCGGAAAAACGTTTCATGGTTTTCTCCTTGAAAATGCGTTGGGAGAACCCTGAGACGGGAAAGTGTGGGCTCGGGGGACGGGTCCTCACGGATGGTGGGTAAACGATGCCCGACAGGCTCTGGGAGCCTGTGGCTTTTATCGCTTTTTTCAGGGGGATATTATACCATAGCTGCCATGGTGGGAACCAGGGTGAAGGACGGGGACGACCTTGGTCGGCATGGTGCCTCCGGCGGGTCGCTTTTTTAAAAAAAAGCTCCGCAAAAACGTTCCGGTAAATAAAAAAAGAAGAGGGGCTATGCCTTGTAGGGACGCATCCTCAAAAAACAAAACCTGTTTGTCAAACTTTTCAAAAGATTGTCCCCCGGAAGGGCTGCCGGAGGCAAAAATTTAAATGCGTTAACCCTGGCCTCCGACGAAGTGAGTGTACACGGATCGCGTCCTGTTGTATGTTGCCACGATTTGCATGCCCTTCAGCGGTACCGAACGACATCTATGGGATAAAAGAGAGAAACATGAAGGGGCAGGGCAAAAAAAATTTCTGGCCGCCGCCGGCGTTGCCGGCGGCCAGAAATCTACTTAGGAGGAGAATCAATCCGTTCTTGACCCCTGCCGGCAAAAGGATGGCTGAAGCCGGCAGGGGGTGTTACATGTTGGAGTGACAAAAGAGATACCTCCCGGGCCGAAAATTCACAAACCATTAATACTTAACGAACTATTAGAAAAACTAATGCCTCACAACCTACCCCCCTTAAACGCCCTGGTCGTGTTTGAAACGGTGGCCAAACACCTGAGCTTTACCACCGCCGCAGGCGAGCTCTGCATCACCCAGGGAGCGGTAAGCCAGCAGATCCGAAAGCTGGAAGATTTTCTGGAGCTTCCTTTGTTCCGACGGGGACACCAGTCCCTGAGTCTGACCCAGGCCGGTGTGGATTACCTGCCGTCCGTCACCGAGGCCCTGGACAAGATCCGTATCTCCACGGCGTCACTTTCCCGAAAAGATGCCAGGGGCGTTTTGTCCGTGAACGTTTCCCCGAGCTTTGCCAACCAGTGGCTGCTCTCCCGGTTTCACCTGTTTTGCCAGGAGTATCCGGATATTGACCTGAAAATAAACGCCACCGCGGTGCGGACGGAGTTCGGCAAAGAGGATGTGGACGTGGCCATTCGCTACGGTGCCGGACCGTGGCCCGGGGTGCATTGCACCAAACTGTCCCACGGCAGGGTGTATGCGGTCTGCAGCCCGGAACTCCTGGAAGGGGCCCACGGCCTGACAACCATCCGGAACCTGAAGCACCACCTGCTGATTCGCAACAGCGAGCTCTGCCTTTGGCCCATGTGGCTTGAGAGCGTGGGCATGAATCTCATGGAGATGCGGCAGGGGCCCACCTTCAACCTTCTCTATATGGCCATCCAGGCCGCTGCCAACGGCCAGGGCGTGGCCCTGGGCAGCACCATCCAGATCCATGACCACGTCCAGTCCGGGACCCTGGTGGTCCCCTTTAAGGTGGGGGTCATCTCGCCCATCTCCTACTGGTTCCTCACCCCGGAGATTAAGGTTCAGGACGCCAAGGTCCTGGCCTTCAAGAAATGGATCACGTCCGAACTCCAGGCCCAGAATCAGATTTGACGGAACCCTTCCGTTACTATTCAGCCCCTATAAACCATCCATTTAGCCCGCGTAGAAGGCCCTTGCGCTTTGCCCTGAGGAACGAAGGGCAAAGCGCAAGGGCAATAAGCTTTCGAGGTGTTTTCGCTATTGTGGCTTCGCCACCCTCGCCGCCGGAGGCAGCCAGGTTAAAGACGCCTCCAGTGGCCCTGCCGGGGGCAAACTTTTACCAATTTAGATGCCTTGGGTTTCACAAACAGGTTTTGCTCAATTTGACGAAAATCTTCGCGGAAGCTCTTCCCCTGAGGAACGAAGGGGGAGGGCTTTCGCAACCTGGGGTCCAGGGGATTTATTCCCTGGCCGCCGGAGGCACGCTTTTTGAGCTCACTTTAACCATAGAAGGCTCGTTTTGTGACCTGACTTTGACCGGAATAGCTCCGGCGGCGTTGTTTCAATAGGCAAACCGGATTGAGGTGTAGATGTTGGTGTTGTCTTCCAGTTGCCCGAAAAACGTGGTGTTGCTGCGCCCCAGAAATACATTGGCCCCGGTGGTGACCTGCACGCGGTCCGACACCTTGTAGACAGCCAGGGGCCGGAGATAGGCGTCCTCATCCGTGGGGGACCAGTAACCGGAAAATCCAAGGCTCAGGGTCTGGTTGAAGAGCTGCTGCTCCATGCTGCAGGTGAGCACCTGGCGAAAGCGGTCTCGGGTGGCTCCGGGGGCGTTGGCGTATGCCCCGTGATCGAGGATCTCTTCCACGTAATACTGGAGGCTTATGGTCAGCTCTCGGCCCATGTCCCGGGCGTAACCCAGAAGGTAGCGCCGTTCCGAGTTGTTCACCAGGGGGTCGGTGCCCGAGCGGTCCTCCATGGAGCGGTACCAGGCCACCTCCAGGTTGGCGATGCCCGGGCCAAACTGGCCCCGGGCACTGGCGCCGTAGACCTCCAGGGCCGGGAAGCGGTCCACGCCTTCGGGCGTGGTGCCTGAGGGCTGTTTCCAGAATCCTTTGTAGCCGTAGGCCGCCACCTCCCAGGTTCCCACCCGCCTGTTGAGTCGCAGGGCGATTTCATCATCTCTGAACCAGCCATCGGGCGTGTCCACAGGGCTTGTGTTTCCTGGCGAAATATAGGTGCCGTCCGTGTAGCGGTCCGGGTCAAAGCGAGGGGTGTAGACCAGGTCGACACCGGCCAGGGGCGTGAAGATGCTCACCTTTGCCGCGTCTGACGGCGCCTTGAGGTAATCGCCGTCCCGCCCGATGAAAAAGGCCTGCCAGTCCTTGGGGAAGAGGTCGTTGAGAAAGACCAGATCCCCGGTGCCCCAGGTGAGGATCTGGCGTCCCACCGTCAGGTCGGTGGCGCCCCCCCTACCCTGGCCAACACCCAGGCCTCCCGCAGGTCATCTTCCACCGTTTCGGTGACCCCGTCCGCCCAGATATCCCCTTTCAGCTTCAGCTCAAACCCATCGTACATGGCCGAGAGGTCCCCTTGAAAACGGGCTTCCAGGGGAGACCACTCCGTCTCCTCCGGGCCTTTTTCAGGTCGCCAGCCCGCCCGGGCTTCGGCGTAGCCGTGGAACTCCACGGGGGCGAGCCAGGCAGGCAGGGCCTGTCCTGCGCGGGCCGTAACGGCCAGGCAAAGGAAGAGGAGGATTAAACCTGCGATGCTGCAGAATCCCTTCATCTCAGGAGCCTCCGCGGGGGGCGGCGGAGGTACCGCTCCGTGAAGAGGGTGTCGGACACCCCGGTGTTGAATCGGACGTTAGAGACCCTCATCTCCGTGACACTGCCCGAGGCGATGTTTGTGGCCACAGAGCAGGTGATGACGGGGTAGTGACGCTCCTGCCCGTTTTCTATGGCGGAAATGCTTTCCATCCGGGTGGCCTCAATGATCCGGGCCACGGCACCGGTTTTATCGAAGAACGCCTGTTTGACGGGGAGGAACGATTCTTTGTCGATGGTGGCGGTGTAGTGGGAAAAGGCGACGCTCTCAGGGCGCAGGGGGATGTTGTCGATGACATAGTACCGGTCGGTGACCTCCTTTAGCACGTGGCGGTCCTCGTGGATGTTTCGCCCGGAGATGTCTTCGTAGAGAAAGTCGGAGCCTGCAAAGCTGGTCCGCTTGTCCCCTGCGGCAATGCGTTTCACAAGGTCCAGGTTGGGCAGGTAGAGCCACCGGTCGTCGTCTTTGGCCGGGCTGTCGTGCTTGTGCACCAGAAAGGTCATCTTGCGCACGTCCGCCGGGGACTTGAAGCAGATGAGGTAGAACTGATCGCCGTTTTCGGCCGGGTGGTTCTTCCTCAGGGTGTTGAAGGCCCGCTTCCGGGTTCGGCCGAGCTTGTCCGTGATGACCATGCGGACGCTTGCACTGGTGTCGTCTCCGGGGTAAAGGGCGGCATGGTTTGCCCGCCGGACGATTTCATCGGCATTGGTGAGGTCATCCGCCAGGGCCGGGCCACAGGGGATGGTGAGGATCAGGATCCACAGGGCCAGGAAAACGGCCGGGATTGTCTTGCTGTGTGTGTTCATGGTGTCTCCTTCGTAAAAGATGCCTTGTCTGGTCAAGGTCGATTCAAAAAACAAGCCTTCTATGGTTAACGTGGGCTCAAAAAGCGTGCCTCCGGCGGCCAGGGGATTTTTAGCCTAAGTGGCTTCGCCACCCCTGGACCCCAGGTTGCGAAAGCCCTCCCCCTTCGTTCCTCAGGGGAAGAGCTTCCGCGAAGATTTTCGTGAAACCCAAGCAAAACCTGTTTGTCAAACCCAAGGCATCTAAATTGGCAAACGTTTGGCCCCCGGCAGGGTCGCCTTGAACGCTACTTGCGGGTGCACCCCGGATGCGCGTTTTTTTTCTTTATCTCCATTATGGGAGGCACCTTTCTGGGGTGAATCCGAGCCGAGGCACCGGAGTGGATCCTTTGTTTCCCGGGGAAGAACCGTTCTTCCCAGACGGTGAGGATCGCAGGCAGAACCACCAGGGTGATGAGGCCCGAGGCGGCCATGATGGCAAAGAGCATGGCTCCGGTGGTTTTGTAGGGCACCAGGGAGGCGACGAGCAGGGGCAGAAAGCCGAAGGCGACGACCAGGACGTTGCGGCTGATGGCCCGGGCGGGTTCGCCGAAGACGAGTGGCAGTGCCGCCTCCCAGCTGCCGGTGGCGGCAACGGCCTTTCGGCTGCGCTCCAGAAAATGGATGGCAAAGTCCACGGCCATGCCGATGGACAGGGCACTCATCACGGCAATGGGCAGATCGTAGTCTTTGCCCGCAAGGCCGGTGGCCCCGTAGATCAGGGGCAGGGTAATGGCCAGTGGGACCATGCACAGCATCGCCCATAAGGGGGATCGGAAGAGAAAGGCCATCATCACCAGCACCATGAGGAAGCTGCCGGCAAAGGAGCGAAGGAATCCCCCCACCAGTTTGATTTCCAGGACGCGGTTGATGTAGTGCAGGCCTGCCCACTCAAAGGAGAGGGGCACAGGGGGCGGGTGGATGGCCGTGTAGGCGTTGACGGCCTCCACGGCTTTGCGGGTCGCCATGCTGTCCCCGCAGTTGAAGTGCAGGCGGATGATGGCGTTTTTGTAGTCCGGGGTGACCAGGTGCCACAGATCGTTGGGCCGATGGCTCTGCTGGAATTGCAGGTAGCACTCGGCCACCTTGGGAAGGGTGTCCGGGAGGGTGAAGTCTTCGGGCGGCCCGTGGTGAGTTCCTGGTTGACCTTGCGGACCACATCGGCGGCAGACTCGGTTTTTCCGATATACGGCTTTGCGTCCATGGCGGCCTGGAGGTCCGCCACATAGGCCAGGAGATCGGGCCGCTTGAAAATCGCGTGGTTCTGGAGCTCGACCTCCAGAAAGGTCTGGATGTCGAGCCAGGCATCGTATTGGGCGTCGTTGGCCGCGGACGATGCCGTTTCAATGGACCCGACAATGCGTTCGGACAGCTCAGGGGCGGACGGGCTCCCGTGACCCAGTGCCGGGAGCTTTGACCTCATCTGTGTTGCCAGGGATCGGACCAGGGGATTTTCGTGTCCCTCTGCAAAGCGGCCCAACCGGTGTGCAAGGTCCTGGATATCCTGCTGGTCGAGGGCTTCGTTCCGGGTGTCGCCCAGGACCAGGTAGGCGGTGTAGGTGCCTGAAAAGTGCCGGTTCAAGGCGGTGTCTGCCTGGCGAATGGGGTGGCTGGTGTCAAAGCGTTTGGCGTAGTTGTCGTTGACCTGGATGCGGGTGATCCCCCAGACGGAGACGGCCACCACCAGGCAGAAACCGGCCAGGATGACCTTGGCGTGGGCAAAGGTGAAGCGGCCCAGGGCCGAAAGGAGGCGTGCCAGTCCCTTTGCTTCCCCGCCGGATTGGTGAGTATGGCCAAAGGATGCAAGGCGCCTTTCCGGTATCATCATGACGTACGCCGGGACAAAGAGAACCGTCAGCAGCCAGGCCACCATGACCCCGATGCAGAGAAAGCCCCCGAAGACCTTTGCCGGGGGGATGGGGGCCAGGGTCAGGGAGAGGAAACCGGCGGCCGTGGTGAGGGAGGTGTAGAGCATGGGGGCAAACAGGGTCTCCATGACGGACCGGATGGTGTGGGCCCGGCCGGCCCTGGGGGTGTATGTGTCGAAGAATTCGGACAAGACGTGCACCGAGTCCACCATGGCGATGGACATGAGGAAAATGGGCAGCATGGAGCTCAGGATATGGACGGGATACCCTGCACCGATCATCAGGCCCATGGTGATGACAATGGAGACCGTGGCGATGATCATGGGAAGGATGATGAGCTCCCATTTTCGGAAGAACAGGGCCAGAAGGCCCAGGATCACCACCATGGCCAGGGGGGAGGCTGTGCTCATCTGGGTGAACATCTCCACGCCCACGGCGCCTTCGGCAACGGGCAGGCCGGTGATGTGGAAGACGTCGCCTTCCGGGGAGGTGTTGATCTCGGCGATCTTTTCCCGGAGCGCCGTGTAAACCTTGTAGCTGATGAGTTTTTTGGTGAGGGGCAGGTAGAGGCTGATGGCGCGCCCGTCCTCAGAGACCATGCGGCCCTTGAGAAGGGGGTTGGAAAGGGCTTTGTCCCGGATGGCCCGTGCTGCCTCCCGGGTCGTGGGGGGCTCGGGCATCAGCCAGTCAAAGCGAAGGGAGCCCGGGGCGTCCTGGCTCATGTGGTCCACCAGGGAGGGGGCCACAAGGTCTGCTGCAATGACCCCGTGGGTTGTGGCCGGGTCCGATTCATCGGGCCACCTGAGGGTTTCTGCGAACCGGGTGAGGGTGTGAATCTTGGACAGGGTTGCGGGGTTGAAGACGCCGTCGGGGTCCTCCTCGTTGACGATGCCCACGATGACAATTTCACTTAAGGCGAAGTTCTTTTTGGTCTCATCGTTGAAAAGACGTGCCGGTTCGGTGGTCTTGAGCATGTTTTCCGGGTCGGTGTCCATGACCACCCGGGGGAAAAAGGCCGCCGCCGCAAGGGTGGCTGCCAGGATGAGCAGGGATACCTTTTTGGCGTGGATAATGGCCGCGTTGATCAGGAATCGTTTCAAGCCGTTCATGGGGATCTCCAAATCCTTGAGGGTAAAGGGTTCTGGTCTGGGGCAGCCCTGGATAAGGCTGCATCATGGAACTAAAAGGTTAATCTGCTTAACTAATAGGGTGCACCAATCGGGCGCAGGGGTACCGGGGTACCCGGCACGTTCGTGCCGACGGATGTTGGGGCTCAGAAAATCTGGCGCACTACTGTCAGGCTAAGCTGTCGGGTTGGGCCTGTGTGACGATCTATTTTGTTAATCTACTTAACTATTTTGTTGTAAAAAATACAAGGCGCATCCGCTCAAAGCCCCCTTCGGCTCAGGCGCTGGGGGCGCCGACGCAACGTGTTACGCTTTTTTGATGTCCGCCTGTTTGAGTCGTGCGTCCAGGGTTTTTTCGAACATCCCCAGGATCTGCGCCGTTTTTTTCAGGTCGGAAATAGGCACCCCCGAGAGGTGCTTGAAAAGAACCTCCCGGTCCTCACCGTGCATGCGTTCATGGGTGTGGTACGCGGCCCAGCCCTTGGGGGTCAGGTAGAGCCAGTACTCCTTGTTGGAGTGGGTCGACTGGCGACGCTCTACAAAACCTCTTTTTTCGAGTTTTGCGATCATCTGGGACGCCCCGCTTTTGGTGATGCCGAAGTGTCCGGCCACATCGGTGATGTTGATCTCCAGGTGATCGCCGATGACCTCGATGGTGTGAACCTCCTTGGTGGAGACGGTCAACGTGGCGCCTTCGCCTGCGTCGACCACAAGGGGAAGCTTTTCCATGCGCTCGTACTTGTGCAGGACCTGGGTGATCTTCTGGATCAGGTCCTTTATGGGGGGCTCTTGCTTTTTCATGGGATAATGGTAAAGCTGCTTAACTATTTTTGTCAAGAAAAAAAGCGACGATCCTTACTCATCGCTTTTGTTGGTCTAAGGCTTTGGCAAACCCTCGGGATTGCTGGGTCCCACGGTCAGGCCGAACCAACCATCATGAACCGGGTGGGGCAGGGTGCATCGGTGACTGGGCCGACATGGTTTACCATCAGCTGTTTTTCGGCCAGACAGGTTCGTCATTTTCGAACCTGTATCCGATTTCGATTTCCACCAGGGTGTCGGCATCGAACCAGAGAAAAAGGCTCTGGTCCACGTATTCCACCAAAAGGTAATCCGGGGCGTCGTCTTCGGTGTGAAGCTCTTCCTGGGGCGCTTCATTGATATGGCCTGCAAGGTGGGTGAGGACCTGCAGTTTGGTCAGGCCGAACAGGTCTTTGCCGAACAGGGTGTGGCCGGGCTCGCGAACGGCGATGGTGGAGAGGCGGAAGTCGTCGTCGGAGTCGAAGTTGAAGACAAGGCCGTCCCCATAGTACCCAAGGACTTTGGTGCCGTCGCCCAGGGCATCTTCGAATTCGATGTACTCCCGGGATTCGGGAAGGCCCAGGTGTTCGGTGACGCTCTCTTCTTCCTGGCCGAACCGTATAGGGCCGATGCCGATGCCGATATGTATGTCCATGATGCACTCCTTGGTTCTTCGGGGGGTATTTTCTTACCATACTCCAGCCCTCTTGTCCCTGCAATGCGAATCCGTGTCCGCCCGGTAATTCCCTGGAAAACCTGGGGCTGCATGGCGGGTTTCATTCGAAAGGTCATGGGATTGGGGGCTGCTGCCGAACCGGTGTATTTTTTGCGGGGGGCCATGGAAAAAACCTTCTTATGTTCCGTGAGCATTCATCCGATAGGGTTGACAATATCCGGTAAAAAGAAGGGGGAATGCCATGGGGTGCAACCTGAAAAGCAGCAAGGACATACCGCCGGGGGAGGTGCCCGGTTTCAATCGCCGCACGGCCAGAGACAACATTGTCCGGGAGCAGGTCATCGCCCTGCTGGTGCTGGGTCAGTACCTTCTCTCCCTGGTGTGGGTGGGGGGGACAGAGGACCTTGGGGCCCTTTTATCCGGGATGGTGCCCGCCATGCCCCGGGGCCTCTTTTTCGGGGCTGTTTTCCTGCCCCCCCTTTTAACTCTGGGGATTTCCTTTTATGCCCGGAGGTTCCTCGTCGGATCGATTCTGCTCTTTGGTTTTCATCGGGCGAACCTGATTCTTCTCCTGTTCGGGGCGGCCCTGGCAGCCATCCTGATGCAGACCCCCTTTGTGTTCGAATCGGTTCTTCTCCTGAGCTCCCTTCTTGTGGTGGTGACCCCTGTGTTTTCCCAGGGGCTTTACCTGGGGGCCCTGCTGTTTTTTTTCCTGGGATCTGCATGGGCAGGGGGGTGGCCGGGCTTTTCCTGGTTTGATATCGGGGATGTGGTACTGACGACCCTGGTGGGGCTGATCATGGTGCGATTTCGGTTTTCCGATCGCGTGGGACGGTATTTGACGAGTCGGACCATGGAAGAGCAGCACCGTCAGCTTAAAGAGACGAACCGGGAGCTTTTAAAGGCCAACGGCAGGCTCCAGGCCATTACGTATGTGGACGGCCTCACCGGAGTGAGCAACCGGCGTGCTTTTGACGAGGCCCTGGAGGGGGAGTGGCGTCGGGCCATGAGGGTGGGAGCGCCCGTTGGTCTGTTGATGCTGGATATCGATTTTTTCAAGGCCTATAACGACACCTACGGGCACCAGGCCGGAGACGATTGCCTGAAACAGGTGGCAGGGTCCCTGGGCGCCGGGGTACGGCGCCAGGGTGAGATGGTGGCTCGCTACGGTGGCGAGGAGTTTGCCGTGATCTTTCCCGGTGCGAATGCAGATGCCCTGGCTGTGCTGGGGGAGTCCCTGAGGCGGCGTGTGGGGGCTTTGGGGCTGATGCATCCCTCCCTGCCGTGGGGCCATGTGAGTATCAGCATCGGCGGGGCCGTGGTCTGCCCCCGACCGGGGGAGGACAGGGAGTCCCTGATCAGGCAAGCTGATAAAGCCCTCTACGCGGCAAAGGAGGCGGGGAGGAACCGCGTGGTGATTCGAAAGGCCCCTTGAGACGCGGCAGCGCCGGGGTGGGTGAATCGCTGCGTGCCAGATTGGTAAAGGGTGGCATGCGGCCGGGTAGTGTGGTATATCAGATATCAAAAAAGAGGAGGATGGTCGGGGTTGCCCGCCTCTTCCGGCATGATTGATTTTCCGGGCCCCGCAAAGGGCCTGCCATGTGTGAGGAATATCTCGTGTTTACCCAACGCTCTCAACTGTCCACCCTGAGCCACTCCCGGGCTTACGGCCATTTTACGTACATCTATCCTGTTATTTCCCGCCGATCCCACGGCCTTTCCATCGGGGTCAACCTGAGTCTGGACAACCGCTGCAACTACAACTGCCTCTACTGCGAGGTGGATCGAAGCGTGCCGGTTTCCCGTGTCCGGGTGGATCCGGAAGCCCTGGGCCAGGAGCTCTACCAGATGCTCTCCGACCTTTCTCCTCATTCCCCGGCCCTGCGGGACGTGACCTTTGCAGGCAACGGCGAGCCCATGGCCGTCGGCGTCCTGGACCGCTGCATCGATCTGGCTGCGGAAACCCTTGGTACCCTGGGCTTCACCGACGTTCCCGTGGTGGTCATCACCAACGGCACCTTTATCCACCGCCCCTGGGGGCAGCGGGCCCTGACCCGGCTGGCCGCCGCAGGGGGCGAGGTGTGGATCAAACTGGATGCCGGGGACCAGGAGACCATGTCCCGCATCAACAGCACCCTGTTTCCCCTTGAAAAGCTGGAAGAGAACATCTTTGACGCCAGCCGGATCCTTCCTGTCACCCTCCAGTCCATGTTCATGAAACGCTGGGGCAGGCCCCCGGCCACGGAAGCCGTGGACAGCTATATTGCGTGCCTGAAACGCCTGAGCCAAGCCGGGGCGGCCATTGATGGCGTCCAGGTCTACACCGTGGCAAGGCAACCCCGACTGTCCCATGTCACGGCCCTTGACGCTCCTTCCCTTGAAGCCATCGCCTCCCGCATCCGCACCGAAAGCGGCCTGCCCGCCACATCCTTTGCCTAACCCGGGTTCGCAAATGCTTGCCTCCGGCGGCCCTGCCGGGGGCCAAACTTTTAAAAAGTTTGACAAACAGGTCTTGCGAACGTCCCTGGCCGGTCGAAAGATATCAGCCAGCCGAGTGTTGTAAACATATCGGACATGCATCGTCTTCTGTCGTTCAGTCCAACGGTGCTGTACGGCCGAAGAAGACACGACCGGAACGGGCGCAGCCCGTCAGAAAATGTGACGTCCCTGAGGAACGAAGGGGCGGAGCATTTGCGAACCTGGGGTGCAGGGGATTTATCCCCTGCTCGCAGGAGGCATCACAGAGTAGCTTTGAGGAATCGGGCCACAAAGGGTGTTTCGGGGTGGTGGAAGAGGGTCTGGATCGGGCCGGACTGTTCGATGCGGCCGTCACGGATCACGGCCATGGACTGGCCGAGGTAGCGGGCCTCGTCAAAGTCGTGGGTGACCATGAGGCAGGTCATGGCCTCGTCCCGGTGAAGGGTTTTAAGAAGGGTTGAGATTTCGCTCCGCGTGGCCGGGTCCAGGGCGGAGAGGGGCTCGTCCAGAAGCAGGACGTCGGGTTTGACGGCCAAAGCCCTGGCCAGGGCCGTGCGTTGTTTTTCTCCCCCGCTTAACGTCGGGGGTTTTCGAGTCTTAAGGCGGGTAATGCCCAGGCGGTCCATGAGGTCATGGACCGTCTGCCGGGCGTTATCCGCCTTTTTGTTTTGATAGCGCAGGCCAAAGGCGATGTTCTCTTCCACGGTGAGGTGGGGAAACAGGGCGCCGTCCTGGTAGACGATGGCGAGGTGGCGTTTTTCCGGGGGCAGGTGGGTGATCTCCGTGCCGTTTAAGTGCAGGGTCCCGTGGGTGATGGGCGCCAGCCCTGCCAGGGCCTCTAGGATCAGGCTCTTCCCGGCGCCGGTGGGCCCTAAAAGAATGAAAAACTCCCCGGGGGCGACGGACAGGGAGACGTCCCGGACGGCAAAATCGGGCAGGTGGATGGAAAGGTTATCGATTTTTATCATTCCGGTGTTTCTCCGCGCTGGATAAGGACCCTCAAGGCCACAAAGAGAAGGAGGCTTGCCGCAATAAGCCAGAAGGCCACGGGCTGGGAGTAGGAGAGGCCGTAGGCGGTGAATCGCTCGTAGACCATGACTGGGGCGGTCATGGGGTGGTAGGCCACGATGATGACGGCGCCGAACTCGCTCAAGGCGCGGGCCGCGCTCATGATAAAGCCCACGAGGATGGAGCGCCAGCACAAGGGCAGGGTGACCCGCAGGAAGGTCTGGGGAAAGGAGGCGCCCAGACTCCGGGCCACGTTTTCCAGGCGCTGGGGAACCTTTTTGAACCCGCTCACCGCACTGCCGATGAAAAAGGGCAGGCCCACAAAGGTGAGGACCGCCACAATACCGGTGGTGGTCCCCATAATGCGGATGCCAAGGCCGTGCATCAGGTCGCCGATGACATGCCCTTTGCCGGCGATGCCCAGAAAGGCGATGCCGATGACCGGATGGGGGATCATGATGGGAAGATCCACGATGCTCTCCACCAGGTGTTTTCCCGGGAAGTGTTTCCGGGCCAGCAGGTAGGCAAAGGGGGTGCCGAAGACCAGGCAGATGGCGGCCGCCCCAAAGGACGTGGCCAGGCTCAGACCGATGGCCCCTCGCACGTCGGGGTCTTTCAACGCCTCTGCCAGGTTGGCAAGGGTGGGCCCGGTGATCATCTGGACCAGGGGCAACAGGATCATCAGGGCCACCAGCACGCTGGCAGAGACCATAAGCCAGAGTGCCGGCCCTGAATGAACGCGGGAAAAAGATCGCTTCACGAGCACCCCTTACATGCTGACTTCAACTCGTTTCTGAAGGACGGCGGGCAGCTTGCTCAAGGCGGCATCGGAGGCAACCCGGCAGGGGACAAAGGGAGGCTGGCCCATCTCTTTAAGGGTTTTCAGGCCCTCTTCGGGGTTCAGGAGGTAGTCGAGGAAGAGAACGGCCGCCTCTTTGTTGGGGGCGTCTTTGACCAGGGTGATGCCGTAGGTGCAGGATTTTCCCCTTCGGGTGATGAAGGTGCCGGGTTTTTTGCCGGAGACCTTGACCTCAGCGGTTTTGTAGGTGTCGTCGTAGCGGTAGTCCCCTAAGTTGACGGCGCTGGGGAGCTCCACGTATTTCAGGCCGTGCTGAACGGCCACGGAGAGGTACTCAAAGGCGTAGTCCATGTTGCCGGTGTTGAGCAGGGAGATGAGCTCCACGGATTTGGGGCGGATGTTCTTTTTGGGGCGATTGGCGACGAGGGCCTCAAAGAGCCCTTTTTCGCCGTAATGGGTTTCCGCAAGCTTAAGGGCCATGACGCTGCGGTAGCCGCAGGGGTCGAGGTTGGGGTCGGAGTGGCCCCACACCACGTCGGTGCGTTTTAAGATCTCATGCCAGTTGGTTCCGTTGATCTCGCCTGCGTAGCGGCTCTGCGGCGTGTAGCAGAGGACCAGGCGGTTGGTGGCAAAGCGGATGTTCCAGTCCGCATGGGCCGGGATAAGGCCCTTGTCGATGACGGCGTAATCGGCGGAGGCCATGATGTCGGCGGGCTTGCCCAGCTCCGAGATCATGCGGGCCATTTTGGTGCTGCCCCCGGCTTCCCGCTGGATGTCGATGTCGGGGTGGAGGGCTTCAAAGTCCTTTTCGATTTTTGCAAAGGGGACGGTGAGGCTGCCTGCGTGGAAGATGGTCACCTTGCCTTTGGGGGCGGCCCAAAGGGATGCCGGTAGAAAACAGATAAGTGCCGCAAGAAGGATCGGTCGAAAGAGTCGGTTCATGGGTGGGTGTCTCCGTTTGAATGGGGGGGTGAACATATGACGATTGGTGCGTGTAACGATAAACTCATATCTTTGGGAGATAGAAATATCAAGGGGGAATGGGGGCGGTGGCAGGGATGGGGGAATCTTGGAGACACCGGTAGGGGCGGTGTCTGCACCCGTGGCATGCACGGGTGCGTTTCACCTTGTTGGTGTTCTTACAAAAAACGGAGAGGTATCGCGGACGGTGGAACCGTTATACGTGAAGCTCGGAGTTCTTTCGAAGGTACGGCGAGGCCGCGTCGGGCGTCGTTGCCCGGGGTACTGCATCGGCCGTAATGTGGCGGGCCTTTTTCCGGGCCAGGAGTGCCTCGTGGAGAAATTCCAGGGTCCCGAAGAGGATCAGGCAGTAGCCCAGGAGTTCACAGCCCTCTTCCACGGCATTTTTCACCGAGCGCATGTAGCCTTCGTGCATCACCGCCTTCCAGAGTACCTGGCGGCCCATGAGGCGTGAGAATACCAGGACCGTGAGGGCCCCTGAGGCCATGACGCCGAAGCTGGGACGGCTGAGAAAGCTGAGGACCGCTGCGCCCAGTGTTTTGCCGGGGTATCCCAGGCAAGGGCCATGGTGAAGATGCCCACACCAGGGCCAGGGCCTGCCAGGCTCCGTCGAAGACATATTCGTCCAGGGCAAAATCAAATTCGCGGATAATGGCAATGCAGGCACCTCCACCAGGAGCGAGGTCAGGGGGGCGTCGGGTTTGTTGATGTGGCCTGCCAGGTAAGCCGATACCGCCATGAGCATCAGGAGAGTCACCTCAAGGCTTTCAAGGAGAGAATTTTCAGAGAAAAAAGTATCCGGAGTGTTGTTGGGCTTCCCTGGTCACCAGAAGGACCATGGTTCCAAGAAAAAGAATATAAAACGTAAAACGAAGGGCAGCACTTGCCATTGGGTTGAGTTGTTTAGGAGTCATGTTTTCAGTAGCCGGGGTTTGAGTTGTTTTCGAGTCTCTGCTGTCGATCGTTTATCCAGGGGGGACCAATTCGTTGATTTCGTTACTTATAAATGCACCCTCTTTTCGGCGGTGCATTGGATGGCTCATATACCAATCAAAAGCGCTGTGATTTGTAAACCATATAGTACAGCGGAGGATATGGGAACGCAAATGAATAGTTGGTATGTGGCTGTTTTTCAAGGGGGTTATGTTGGTAGTGTGTGATCCGGGATCGTTGATACGAACGGCGTTAACCGCCTGCCGGCACGGGGGCAGAGCAGTTGTTCGTACCATGGGGAGAGGAGATGATCGTATCGATGGAAGGGGCGGCGAATACACCCAAAGGCTTCCTCGCGGCTCACCACCCCCATGGGGGACCGGATCGTTCATGGGAAAACAGCCGGGATGAGATCCACATGATGCATTGCCGCCTGCCATTCACAGTTACCTGATTGATTTTGCCGCCCTTGGGGAGAGCCGAATTCACCCTGCCTTCTGCGCTCTGGTGCCTTCAATACGGGTGTACTCGGCTCGTGAAAAATCCGGTCTAACGCATCTCCGCTATATCCCGCTCGCTCAGGCGGAAGAGATCCGAGTCTCCGGGGTAGGGGTCGGTCTGGTTCAGGTTGGCCAGGGCGATGAAGTGGTCGAAGTTGTCCAGGATAAGGGTGGCCAGGGCGGGGTCGAAGTGTTCTTCGCGCTGTTTTTCAAAGAATTCGTAGACCACATGGGGCGGGTAGATGGATTTGTAGGGGCGTCGCGACGTGAGGGTGTCGAACACGTCGGCGGCGCAGACGATGCGGCCGGCCAGGGGGATGGCCTCGCCTTTGATGCCTCTGGGGTAGCCGGTGCCGTCCCAGCGTTCGTGGTGGGACAAGGCAATGTCCCGGCCGAGGCGGATGACCTCGGAACTGGAGTTGGCAAGGATCTTGGCGCCAATGGTGGTGTGGGTCTTTATAATATCGAACTCGTCGTCTGTGAGGCGACCGGGCTTGGACAAAATGGCGTCGGGGATCCCGATTTTCCCGATGTCATGCATGGGGGACGCGTAGCGCAACCGCTCGATGAAGTCATCGGAGAGGTCCATCAGGCTGGCCAGGAGAACGCAGTAGTCGCCCATGCGGACGATGTGGTCCCCGGTGCCCTCGTCTTTGTGCTCGGCTGCCACCACGAGGCGTCGTACCGTATCGAGGTAGGAGTGCTTGATGGTGGCGTGGGCCATCTCCAGCTCGCGCATGAGGCGCCGCTCCCGGATCACCCGTTGCAGTCTCAAGACCACCTCGTTGAGTTCCAGGGGTTTGACCAGGAAGTCCACGGCGCCCATGTGGATGATGGTGTCGTATCGAAACCCCTTGATGTCTCCGGTCATGACCACCACGTCCACCGGAATCTCTTCCTTGAGCTGCTTCAGGAAGCTCAGCCCTCCCATGCCCGCATGTAATATGAGGTGAGCACCAGGTCCATGGGCGTCGTGCGCATGACGGTAAGGGCCTCCTCCCCGGAGGTGGCCGTGAGGCACTGGGCGCCCTGTTTTTCAATGGTTTTTTTGAGAAGCAGGAGGGTTGCCGGGTCGTCGTCCACGACCAGGATTCGGGTGGTTTTGAGTTGCATCTCCATGGTGCGTTCCTTCAAAAGGCCTCAGGATTGTCGCGCGGCGTATGGCGGTGATGGCCTTGGGAAGCCTGAAGCGGTGTCTGTCGCTTCTCCGCTGGGTACGGTCACGAACGGCGAATAATCCACCAAGGTGCCCTTGAGGCATTTCGGGCACCGGCGTCGGGGAGACCGCATCTGAATCAGGCGCACCATTGTTGGGTGAAACCGTCGGGTTTCGTCCCTTCCGAAACCAAGGAGAGGGGGCGTGGCGCTTTCAGTAAAGGTACGATTTATCATACCACAGGCCGATGGATTACAAAATGGTTCCCCGTAGGGAGTGAAGAGAGAGAGAGGGGGACACGGATCAGGGAGCCGAGATCCAGAAAAAAAACGCCGTTCGCCCCTTTACAGGGGAAGTGGATGACCTTAGATTGAATCATGATTCAAAGTTCAATGACGCCTCCACAGCCTCAGTTATGGTGAAGACCATGGGGGCCATGGATCACGTTTGAACCTACAGAACCTTAATTATGTAATAAAATGGTGCGCCCTTGACAGGGCTTCATGGGGCCCTTACAGCCGAGCCCATTGGGGCGATGGGGGCGTGGTGCCAGCGATCTCTGGACAGCGACGGTTCAAAATTGGGGCCACACAGCCCCATCCGTCGGGAGGAGAGAAACGTGGCAGTCAGTGTCGACAAAGAGCAGGCCATCCACAAGGCGGCCATCGAGGTGATCAGCGAGTACGGGTTCCACAAGGCCAAGATGGCAAAGATCGCCGAGGTGGCCGGGGTGAGTGCGGGGAGCCTCTATACGTACTACAGCGACAAGGACCATATCCTCGACCGGATTTTCGAGGTGCTCTGGAAAAAGGACTGGGCCGGTCTCATGCCCCTGGCCACCCAGGTGCAGCTGGAGAAGCTGGAAGCAGCCATCGACCTGATCTTTGACGTGCTTACCGAAGATCGGAATCTGATCATCGTGTTTGCCAACGAATTCAATAATTTCATGAAAAACAAAGAGGTGAGCTTTGCTCGTCATTACACCGAGTTCCAGGGGGCCTTTCTCTCCATACTGACGGAGGGGCAGGCCCAGGGGGTGGTGAATCCCCACCTTCCCGGGGAGGTGATCTGCGATTTTATTCTGGGGGGCATCCGAAAGATCCTGTACGAGCGGGTCACAAGTGACCGGGAGAACGACTGGGCTACCCTGCGCACCCACATCAAGGCCATGATCCGGCGGGGAGTGCTGGTGTGATGGGACGGTGGCGACGAGGTTTGAAATGGATCCCGTGGTTTCTGGCGGTGGGGTGGTGCTGGGCTGCCGTGGCCGCAGCCGGTGACTTGACCCTGGATGAGGCCCTCTCGCGCATGGAAGCGGGCAACGACACCCTGGCCGCGGCCCGAGAAGAGAAAGCGGCCAAAACTTATGAAAAGGAGGCGGCTTTCGGCCTTCATCTGCCCTCGGTGAAAGCCTCCATGCGCTGGACGCGCATCGATGAGCCCATTGAGATTGATTTGTCGGGTATCCATGACGCCATGAGCTTTCTCCACGGGCCGAATCCTGCCACAGGGAGCCCGGAGACCCCCGATTGGCATATGTGCCCGCGTTTACCATGCCGGTCCAGGACGACACCTTTGTCGAAGGGCATATCACCACCGCTTCGTTGCCCCTGTTGCGCAGGAGGCGTCCGGCGGCCAACCAGGCGGCCTCCTCCCGGGTCCAGGAGTCGGCTGCCCGGCTTCGGGAGACAGGCAGCCGGTTGATGCGGGATATGGTGACGCGTTACTACGGCCTTCGTTTTGCAAAAAAGGTGGTGGATGCCCGTGCCGCGTATTTAAAGGGGATGGAGCAGCATGTGTCTGAGGCCAGGCAGCTGGAGGCCCAGGGGATGATTTCCCGTTCGGAGCGTCTTCACGCGGAGGTGGCCCGGGCCGAAGCCGATCGCCTGTTGAAGCGGTCTGTGCGGGACCGGGACATCGCAGAAACAGCCCTTGCGAACCTCCTGGCCGAAGAGCAGGGAGGACCCGGGGCGATTCATCCTGTCTCCCCTCTGTTTCTGACCCGAGACATTGAGCCCATGGATTACTTTGTCTCTGCGGCCCTTCGCTTGAACCCGATGCTTCAGCAAATCGATGAAAAGGGTGTGCAGGCCAGGGCCGGGGTCAAGGCGGAGAAAGGGGCCTTGCTCCCCAAGGTTTATCTTTTTGCCAGGCAGGAGCTGGTGACGGACGACCTGACCATGCTTGAGCCCGAGTGGGCGGCGGGTGTGGGGATGGAGATGTCTCTTTTTGAAGGGTTCTCTTCGGTGAATCGCCTTCGATCGGCCCGTGTCCAGACCTCCCGGGTGGCGCACATATCCGCCCAGGCAAAACGGGACATCGCAACCATGACGGAGAAACTCTACTGCGAGGTGCTGGCCCAGGTGGAGCAGTACGACGCTTTGAAAACCTCACGGGCTCTGGCCAGGGAGGCCGTTCGAGTCCAGACACGGGCCTTTGAGGAGGGCTATGCCACCTCCCTGGATGTGGTGGATGCCCGGCTCACCCTGTCCGGGGTAGTGATCACGCAGCTCCTGGCTGTTTACGAATACGACGTGGCCCTGGCACGGCTCCTGGAAACGGCGGGGCTGACCCAGGCGTTTCATACCTATCGCAACGACAAGGAACTGGAGGTGACCTTTTGATGGAGAAACCCTACGCAGCATGGACAATGGTTCTGGTGGGGCTGGCGGCCACCGTGGGGGCTGTGTGCCTTTTGGGCATGAACCCCGCTCCCCTGGTGGTTCAGGGGGAAGTGGACGCCACTCGGATTGATGTGGCTTCCAAGGTGCCGGGGCGTGTCTCCGAGGTCTTTGTTGCCCGCGGGGAGCGGGTGGTCAAGGGACAGCCCCTGTTTGTCATCGACAGCCCGGAGATAAGGGCCAGGGTTCGCCAGGCCCGGGCCGCGGTGGAAGGGGCCAACGCCCAGCTCACCAAGGCCAACCGGGGGGCAAGGGAAGAGGAGGTCCGGGCGGCACGTAACCTGTGGCGCAAAGCCGAGGCAGGGCTGACCCTGGCCAAAAAGACCCATGCCCGTGTGGCAAAGCTTCACGCCGACGGGGTCCTGCCTGCCCAGAAGCTCGACGAGGCCTTTGCGCAGCTCGAAGCGGCACGTCGCAGCGCAGAGGCGGCGCGTGCAGCCTATGAGATGGCCGAGAAAGGCGCTCGGGAAGAGGACAAGGAGGCGGCCCTGGCCATGGTAAGCAGGGCCTCAGGTGCTTTGGCCGAGGCCGAGGCCTTTGAGGAGGAGACCCGCCTTGCGGCGCCGCGGGCCGCTGAGGTGTCGGATATCGTGGTGGACCCCGGGGAACTTGCCGCCACAGGCTGTCCTGTGGTGACCCTGGTGGACCTGGCCGATGTGTGGGTGACCTTCAACCTGCGGGAGGACCTGCTGGCAGGGGTCCGCATGGGCAGCACCCTGCGTGCGAAGATCCCCGCCCTGGGCAACCGGGAGGTCACCCTGACGGTCAATCACATTGCGGCCCTGGGGGCCTTTGCCACCTGGCACGCCACCAAGGCCACCGGGGACTTCGACATGAAGACCTTTGAGGTGCGGGCTGTGCCCCAAGACGGGGTTGAGGGGCTGCGCCCCGGCATGAGCGCGGTGGTGGACTGGGACATGGGCAGCTGAGGTGAAGGCCATGACGCGTGTTGCAAAGGTGGTGGCCCGGGAGCGGGACGCCCTTCTCAGCGACCGGCTCTTTCGGCTGCTGACCGTCGGGTTTCCCCTTGCCGCCCTGATTCTGTTCACCGCCCTGTTCCGCCAGGGAAGCCCGGAAAACCTGCCGGTGGCCGTATGCGATCAGGACAGGACCGTCCTCTCCCGTTCGATGGTTCGTATGGTGGAGGCCACCTCCTCCATGGCCGTTGTTCCGGTGGCCGACCCGGAGGCGGGTCGCCGTGCCATCCTCTCGGGCAGGGCCTATGGGCTTCTGGTTCTTGCCGAGGGCATGGAGAGGGAGGTGGTGGCCGGAAGAGCGCCGGTGTCCCGGTTTTACATCAACAACCAGATCATGCTGCCGGCCGGGGTTATCAAGCGGGCCATGCTGAAGGTCTTCTCCGGGGCCTCGGCCGGGGTGAAGCTGAGGGTGAACCTGGCAAAGGGGATGCCCGAGGCCCGGGCCAGGGAGCGCCTTGACGGCATCCATGTGGCCTCCCGAGTCCTTTATAATCCCAACCTTGATTACCGATGGTATCTGTATGCAGCCATCTGCCCCTTTCTCATGAAGATTTTTATCATGAGCGCCACGGTGTGGAGCGTGGGCAGGGAGATGAAATCGGAGACCGTACCGGCCTGGCTCCGGGCATCCGAAGGGCGGGTTCATGCAGCCCTCTTTGGAAAGCTTGCGCCCCAGACGTTCTGGTTCACTCTGGTGTGCTGGGCCATGCTGGCCTTTTTTTTCGGGGCCATGGAGCTTCCTCGCCCCCAGCGGGTGGCCACCCTCATGGGGGGCACCGTTCTTTTTGTTGCGGCCTGCCAGGCCGCCGCCCTTTTTCTGGTGGCCTTTACCGGAGGCCTTGCCAAGGCGGTGAGCATGATGAGCCTTTACGCGGGCTCGGCCTTTGTCTTTGCCGGGGTCACCTTTCCGGCGGCGGCCATGCCCCTTCCTGCGCGGGTCTGGCACGCCACCTTGCCGCTGACGCACATGGTGCGGCTGATCAACGAGCAGGCCTTGAAGGGCCTTGCCTTTGACGGGTCCGCAGGCACCCTCTTGGCCCTTGTGGCCATCGGGCTGGCGTGCGGTGTCCCGGCCTGGGCCAGGCTTTGCCAGAGGCTGTCGGCAGCGGGCCAGGCACCGGGAGGGTTGTCATGAACTGGTTTCGATTGATTGCAGGCGAGTTGAGCCTGGCCTTGGGGGATTCCGCCACCCGTCTGTTGCTGCTGGGCTCGGTGGTGCTGTACGCGTTTTTTTATCCTTACCCCTATTCACCGGAGGTGCAGGACCATGTGCCGGTGGTCGTGGTGGACCTGGATCACACCAGCCTCTCCCGCCAGTTGATCCGCATGGCAGGTGCCGGGGACAGGGTGCGGGTGGCTGCCCGGGCCCCCACCCTTGACCGTGCCAAGGCCCTGTGCCGGTCCGGGGAGGTTCAGGGGATCTTCCTTGTGCCCGAGGGGTTCCAGGGCAAGGTGCTCAAAGGGGCAAAGGCTGAGGTGGCCGTCTGGAGCGAGGCCTTGAGCTTTTTCACCTACCGCCAGGTGGCCACCGGGCTGCTGGTCGCTTCCAAGACCCTGTCGGCGGGCATCGAGATGAAGCGCCTGACGGCGGCAGGGCTTAGCGAAGAAGCGGCCTTTTCTGCCATGGAACCCCTGCCGCTTCAGACGGTGCAGCTATTTAACCCCGCAGGGGGGTACGGCACCTACGTGGTGCCCCTGGTCTTTGCCCTGATTCTCCAGCAGACCCTGCTCATGGGGGTGGGGATGGTGGCCGGTGCCCGGTCCGAGGCCGGGGACAGCTCCTGGTTTTCCGCAGGGCCAGGGCTTTTGGGGGCCGTGCAGGCTGTGTCGTCCAAACTGGCAGCCTACCTGCTCCTCTACAGCATCCACGCCCTGGTCTATTTCGGGGTGCTGCATCGGTTCTACCGGTTTGTTGCGCGCGGGGCGGTGTGTGAGATGGCTGTGGTCATGGCCCTGTTTCTCGTATCCGTCATTCTGTTTGCCCTGACCCTTTCGGTGCTTTTTCCCCATCGGGAGACCAGCCTCTTTGTGCTCATCGGCACCTCCATGCCGCCGATTTTTCTCTCCGGCATCTCCTGGCCGGTGGAGGTTTTTCCCCTCTGGCTGAGAATCCTTTCCTATGGAATCCCGAGTACGGCAGGCATCGACGGGTTTTTGAGGGTCTCCACCATGGGGGCGGGCCTTGGGGATGTGGCAAAGGATGTCGCCATCCTGGCGGGGCTGGCGGTGGTCTACTTTTTCTCTGCGGTGTGGGTGTTTTTCAAAAAGAGCGGGGGCTGAGGCCCGGGGCTGTGGGTGGCTTCAAACAAAAAAAGCCTGCTGATCGTCTGATCAGCAGGCTTTTTGTATTTGGTGGAGCTGAGGGGGATCGAACCCCTGACCTCATGACTGCCAGTCATGCGCTCTCCCAGCTGAGCTACAGCCCCGAAATCGGGTGGCGTCCATGATGATGTTCCGGTGACGCGTGGCTCTTTACATAGGGAAAATGGGGTGGGTCTGTCAATCGGAATTTTTGCAGCCAGAGCTTGAAATGCCGTGGTGGCCACTGCGGAAACGCCAAAAATCCCGTTCCCACAGCGGGTTGCCCGGCAAGACGTGGCACGTGATTTTTTTTGTCGCGCCTTCGGTTTTGCCCCTTTAATGGGACCCGGGACCTCACGCCAGGGACTGGGTGACCGAGGCCACCGCCTCTTTGGCCTTGTCCGCGATCTCTTCCAGCTCTTCGGGGGTGAGGCCGAGCTCTTTGACCGAGTCGGGGCTCATACGGCTGTGGGCCCCTGTGGGGTCGGGACTCTCCATGGTGCGCATGGCCAGGGCATCGGCAACGTGGATGATGTGGGCCAGGGGGCTGTTTCCCTCATCCGGGGTGTGCTGGAAGCGAATCGCTTCGGTCTGCACCCTGGGCAGGTTCCATTTTTGGAAGAAGAGGCCGGCCACTTCGGCGTGGGTGAACCCGAAGAGTTCGTTTTCCGCGTCGCAGAAGGTGGTGTGGTTCCGCTTCATGGCTTCGTCGAAGGCGGGCTTGAGCATGCCGATGAAGGGATCAAGCATCAGCAGGCCGGAGTCGTGGATTAACCCGGCGTTGAAGGCGTCGTTGGCAAGGGAGGGGCTTTTTGCCTCGGCAATGAGCCGGGAGGTGTAAGCGCAGGCCAGGCTGTGTTCCCAGAGGTGGCGGGAGGAGAGGCGGTAACCCGCCAGGTTTTTTCCCAGCATCCTGGAGGTGCTGACCACGGTGATCAGGTCTGAGATGGCCTGGCAGCCCATGATGGCGGCCGCCTGTTTGACCGTGGAGACCGGGACGCTCAGGCTGTAGTAGGCGGAGTTGGCGATTTTCAGGACCCGGGTGGCCAGGGCCTGGTCGGTGTTGATGACCGCACCGATTTCGTTGAATCCGCAGGTTTCGTCGGACAGCACGCGAAGGGCCCGTCCCATGACCTCGGGCATGGGGGGCAGGGCCCTTGATTCACGGACGATTTTTTTGAGCAGGGCTTCGCCGTGGTCGGGCAGGCCGTGGTGTGTGTGAGCGGTTTCCTGTTTTTCCACCACGATGGGGGTGCTGCATCCCGGGCAGGGAATGTCGATCCGTCGTCCCTCCGGGATTTTTTCATCGTTTACAGTATAGCTTTTGCCGCATCCGCTGCATGTGACTTTCATTGACTCGACACTCCAGGGTGATCAAAAGAGGACGACGCCGCAAGGGGGGGACATCATGGTGTCGCCCGGGGATGGAAACGCTCGGAAAAAGAGGCGGTTCCGGGGCCGGGCTGAATGTGCCGCGAACCTTATGCCGCATCAAGCGAGAAACGTCGCAATGTGATTATTGAACTCCTCCGGGGATTCCATGGGGGAGAAATGGCCGCACCCTTGAATCACTTTCATGGATGCATCGGGTATCTTATCGCTCAAAAGGCGTCCGTACTTTAGGGGGGTGGAGATATCTTTTTCTGCGGCAAGGACAAGCACACGGCTTCGGATTTCCAGGAGACGGTCCATCACGTCAAAGGCGTCGCAGGCCGACAGGTCGGCCACGGCCGCGGCGTTGCCTGTCTCCGTGGCCACGTCCAGGGCGTCCTTGAGCTTCGGTGTGCGCCGGGGTTCGGGCACGACAAAGTGAAACAGGGCCTTTTGGTAGGCGTCGTAGTTGGACCGGGCCGCCTCGAGAATGTCGGGCAGGACCCGAAGGCGCGCCCCGGTGTTGGCCAGGATGGCTTCGGGAAATCGGGACGGATGGTCCAGGAGAAGCTGAAGGACGATGCCGCCCCCCATGCTGAGGCCGCAGGGAACCACCGAGGGGAGCCCGGCCCCATCCATAAACTCCAGGACGGCTGAGGCCATCTCCTCAACGGAGGTGTACAGGGGACCCTGGCTGCGGCAGTGGCCGGGAAGGTCCAGGGCCACGGTGTTGAAGCCCGGGGCCAGCCCGCTGACCTGTGCCTCCCAGAATCGGCTGTTCTGTGCGGCACCGTGAATGAAGAGAAGGGTTTTGCGCTGGGGGTCGGGGTGGGGTTGTCCGGCAAGGAAACCAAACCCGTTGAGACGTGACGACATCATGGGGGCTCCGTGGTGCGGTAAGGGGTTTTTGCCTGTGAGAACCTGTTTGTTATAAGGCCCCCGGCCGGTCCGCCGGAGGCCAGGAATAGCAGAATCGTGTCCGTAATGGTTACTTTTCCGGCAGCAGCAGTCCCAAAAGGGGCGTTGCAGCCAGGGAGCAGAGCATGCCCAGGGTGCCGGCTTCCGGGGAGCTGGTCCCGGTGGCGTAGAGGCCGATACACAAGGCAAGGGAGAGCAGGGCCGCGGCCATGGCACCCCTGCCGTGGACCGGGGATCCTTTGCACAGAAGGCCGAGGAAGAGGGAGCCGATGGCGCCCCAGGAGATGCCGAGGATGGCCACGATGGTGGCCGGGCGTATCCAGGCCAGGGCCACGGAGACCACCACAAAAAAGATGCTGGCCCCGCGCATGAAGAGGGTCAGTCCTTTCTCGGTTGCGTCGTTGTTGAGAAACCCCTGGTAGATGTCCTTGACCAAAGAGGAGCTGGAGATCAGCACCAGGGCGGCCAGGGTGCTCATGGAGGCGGAGAGGACCAGAAGGAGCATGAGGACCGACAGGGAGTCGGGAATGACGTTGGCCAGGAGCTCGGGCATCAGGGCATCGAAAAGGGGTTTTCCGCCTTTGAAGGCCCCGGGGGTGTTGGCAGGGGTCAGGAAGACCCGGGCCGTGGCCCCGGTGAAGTAGGCGATACCGCCGATGAGCAGGGCAAAGAAGGTGGAGGCCACCATCCCCACCTTGATGGCTCGGTCATCCCGGATGGCGTAGAACTTCTGGACCAGCTGGGGCATGCAGAAGGGGGCCGCACTGGTGAGAAAGACCAGGCAGAAGAGGGGCCAGGCACCCGGAGGGCCCACAGGGGCCGTGAGCCTGGGGTCGACGGCGGCAAGGGAGGCGGTGAGGCTTTCAAGGCCGCCCCCTGCCTTGACGGTAAAGCCCAGGAGGGTGAGGACCCCGGCCAGCATGATCATGCCGAAGAGCACGTCCAGGGAGGCCATGGCACGATACCCGCCCATGCTCATGTAAAGGGCGGTGAACCCGCCCATGAGAACCAGGGCCAGGGTGTAGGGCAGCTGGAAGTTGGACTGAAAGAGGTAGCTCAGCCCCATGAACACCGCCGAGGTGTAGGGGATGAAAAAGACAAAGACGGCGCAGGAGGCCAGGAGCTTGAAGGTCGGGCTTTTGTAACGGGCCTCGAAGAATTCGGGCATGGTGTGAACGCAGAGCTCTTCGGTCATGCGGCGGATGCGGCTGCCCATGAAGTACCAGACCCCGAAGACCCCCACAAAGGCGTTGCCCAGGGCGATCCAGAGGCCGGAGTAGCCGAAGCCCCATCCGATTTTTCCGGCAAAGCCGATGAAGAGCACTGCAGAGAAGTAGGCGGTGGCATAGGTGAAGGCGCTCATCCACGGGCCGATGGCCCGCCCGCCGAGGAAGAAATCCCCGAAGGAGCTGTTTTTCTTGAGGTTGATGATGCCCACAAAGGCGATGACGGCCGCGTACACGGCGATGACTGCCACTTTGAATCCCATGGTCGATCTCCCGGAGTCCCTGATGAAACACTAATAACGGTGTGCGAACACGCTCAATTCGGTCCGGGGATCATATAGAAGGCCGCACTTTTTGGCAACAGGGCCGGAGGATAAAAGGGCCGTGCCTGTGCCAACCCTCACATCCCGTGGCCTTGTCTGCATTCGGTTCTTGGCGGAAACCGCAGGAAAAACCAGGCACACACCATTGACAGGCCGCGGCAGATGAGATTTACGCCCTTAGCCCTTAGCCCTTAGCCCTTAGCCCTTAGCCCTTAGCCCTTAGCCCTTAGCCCTTAGCCCTTTAGCCCCTATCCTATCTCTTCTTTTAATTCTCGGGACCTTCGTGCCGCGGCGAGCATCCCTTCCCGAATGCCCTCTGCCACGCCCCGGGCTTTCATCTCGTTGATGGCTGCCTCGGTGGTGCCCCCGGGGGATGTGACCTTCCGGCGGAGGTCTTCGGGTTCGTCGTCACTTGCCAGAAGCAGCTTTGCGGCGCCGTTGATGGTTCCTAAGGCCAGTCGCTTGGCGGCTTCGCCGTCAAAGCCCATCTCCCTGGCGGTGTTGATCATGGCCTCCACCACGTAGAAGAAGTAGGCGGGCCCGGAGCCGGAGACGGCGGTGACCCCGTCCATCTGGTCTTCGGAGACGCGCAGCACGTCGCCCATGGCCGAAAGGACTTCCTCTGCCAGGTCCATGTCTTCGGCGGTGGCGTGGCGATTGCCGCAGAGCCCGGACATGCCGGCCAGAACCAGGGACGGGGTGTTGGGCATGACGCGCATGATGGGCAGGAGAGCGGCGAAGGCATCGGGGAGGCTGTCATAGAGGGTTTCTTCATAAAAGGAGAGGGGCAGGCCTGCGGCGATGGTGATGATCTGTTTTCGCTCGCTGACCCGGGTGAGCCCTTTGTCCTGCAGTTCCTTGAGGAGAGGCGCCATGCCCTGGGGCTTGACGGCCAGGACCACGGTGGTGGCCTGGGCAAAGGTATCTGCGGCCGAGGTGGAGGCGTGGACGTTGTACTGGGTTTCCAGAGAGCGAAAGTCGCCGCCGAGGTTGAGGGTGAGCTGCCGGCTCTGCACGTTTCCGGATGAGATCAGGGCGCCCGCCATGGCTTCGGCCATGTTTCCTGCACCGATGAAACCGATGCGACTGTCAGATGTGCTCATGGAACTGCTCCTTGAGAAGGGGTTGCTGAAGGTGGAAAGGGAATAAAATTCCGGGAAAAAACCGATGCTTCACGGCGTGGAAGGTGGCGGTGGAGCCTGGCGTTTTCGGACAAAATACCTTGACTTATCGCCGATATATAACATATTTTTATCAAGATATCTATTCACTCCGACCCCGCCAGCGGGGTCTTCCCTGTTTGAGGCTTTTTCGAAAGGTGATGTCAATAATCTATGTTTATTTTAGCCAATTTTATCAAAGCCACGGCCGTGGTTCTTGACATGGCCCTGACCCTTTACCTGTTTGTCGTGATCGCCCGCGCTGTCCTGTCCTGGGTCAACCCGGATCCATACAACGCCATCGTTCGGTTTATCCACAACGCCACCGAGCCGGTCCTCTACCGCGTTCGTTCAAAGATTCCGTATCTGGGCGGGATCGATCTTTCCCCCCTGGTGGTGATCGCCGCGATTTATTTCTTGAGAATTTTTCTGGTGGATTCCCTGTATCATCTGGCACGAGGCATGATGTAGGACCCCCCTGGCTAGTAGCCGCATTTTTATTTTAGCGTCTCTCAACGGGCGGTGGGTATCAAAGGGGCCCCGGCGGTATGACGTGGATTTGACACAATCAGGAGTGATTATCCATGGCAAAAATCGATGCGTTCTTTAAGCTGATGCACGATCAGGGTGCGTCCGACCTGCACCTTGCGGCGGGCCAGCCTCCGGCCCTGCGAATCAATGGCGAAATCGAGCGGGTCAAGTACAAGGTGCTGGACAACAACACCCTGAAGGGGATGATCTATGAGATCGCCCCGGAGAGCAAGATCAAGGTGTTTGAAGAGACGGGCGACGTGGATTTCGGCTATGAAATCCCGGGCCTTGCCCGCTACAGGGCCAACTTTTTCATGCAGCGAAACGGGGTCGGGGCCGTGTTCCGGGAAATTCCCAGCCAGATCATGACCGCCGAGCAGCTGGGGCTTCCCCCGGTGATCTCCCGCCTGGCCACCCTGCCCAGGGGGCTGGTTCTCGTCACCGGGCCCACGGGCAGCGGCAAGTCCACCACCCTGGCCGCCATCCTGGATGTGGCCAACCGCATGCGCCAGGACCACATCATCACCATCGAAGACCCCATTGAATTTGTCCACCAGAGCAAAGGCTGCCTCATCAACCATCGCGAGGTGGGCAACCACACCCAGAGCTT
Source organism: Desulfoluna sp. CYM3A (assembly GCF_056829965.1). Taxonomy (NCBI): domain Bacteria; kingdom Pseudomonadati; phylum Thermodesulfobacteriota; class Desulfobacteria; order Desulfobacterales; family Desulfolunaceae; genus Desulfoluna; species Desulfoluna sp. CYM3A. The sequence goes on along the minus strand of NZ_CP186556.1, from coordinate 4,548,572 downwards.
CAGCGCCGCGCTCAGGGGGGCCCTGAGGGAGGACCCGGACATCATCCTCGTGGGCGAATTGCGGGACCTGGAGACCATCAGCCTGGCCATTGAGGCGGCCTCCACGGGTCACCTGGTCCTGGCCACCCTGCACACTTCCAGCGCCCCCAAGACCGTGGATCGCTTGGTGGAGGTCTTTCCTGCCAACCAGCAGGCCCAGGTGCGTTCCACCCTGTCCGACAGCATCCGCGCGGTGGTGGCCCAGACCCTGTTCCGGCGCACCGACCGCAAGGGCCGCTGCGTGGCCCTTGAGATCATGATCGCCACCCCGGCGGTGCGGAACCTCATCCGGGAGGGCAAGACCCATCAGATCCCCTCGGCCATCCAGGTGGGACAGAAGTTCGGGATGCAGCTCCTGGACGATTCCATCATGGAACTCTACAACAAGGGCATGATCAGCTCCGAAGAGGCCTACAGCAAGTCCTACGACAAGCAGCGGTTCAGGCCGCTTCTTGCAGGGGCACCGGATGATTTCACCGACGGTTGAGACAGGCTGCGAGCCATGCCGTCGCTTTAGATGCTTCCCGGTTCCTTCCGCGGCCCTCGTTTTTTTCCGAGTGGGCGGTGGGAACCGGGGCGCCGTTATCCAAGGCCATCATCTACAAAAGGGTAGGATATGAGAAAACAGGAGATGGACTACATCCTTTCGCGGATGCTCGATTCTCACAACAACGTCTCGGACCTCAACCTGACCGTGGGGCGTCCCCTGCAGGTGGAGAGTTCGGGCAAGCTGCTCAAGGTGGACCTGGAGCCGGACATCAAGGAGCTCACCCCGTTTCAGACCGAGCAGATCGCCATGAACCTCATCGGGCAGGACAGACGCTTGACCGAGGTCCTCATTCGAACAGGCTCATGCGACCTTTCGTACAGCCTCCCAGGCAAGGCCCGCTTCAGGGTCAATATTTTTTCCCAGTCGGGCAACTACTCCATTGTGCTGCGTCGCCTGGAGACCACGGTCCCTTCGGTGAAGGAGCTGAACCTGCCCAAGGCGTTTTACGAGGTCCCCAAGCTTTTAAACGGCATCGTCTTTGTGACCGGGGCCACGGGCACGGGCAAGACCACCTCCCTTGCCGCCGTGCTTTCCGAGATCAACGCCACGCGGCCTGTGCACGTCATCACCCTTGAAGACCCCATCGAATACCAGCACGCCCACAAGATGGCCACCTTCAACCAGCGGGAGCTGGGCAGCGATTTTGAAAACTTTGCAAGCGGCCTGAGGGCGGCGCTTCGCCAGGCCCCCAAGGTGGTCCTTGTGGGGGAGATGCGGGACAAGGAGACCGTGGAGATCGGGTTGCGGGCGGCCGAGACCGGGCATCTCGTCCTCACCACCCTGCACACCAACAACGCCGGTGCCACCATCAACCGTATCCTGGGGATGTTCGAATCCGAGGAGGAGAAGCAGCTTCGTTTGAGGCTTGCCGATTCGGTGCGCTGGATCATCTGCCAGCGCCTTTTGCCCAAGGTGGGCGGCGGCCGGGTGGCGGCCTTCGAGATCCTGGGCACAAGCCTGAGGGTCAAGGACCTGATCCTAAACGGCGAGTCCGACGGCAAAACCTACGACGACGTCATGGAGCAGGGCAAGCACTTCGGGATGTCCACCTTCGACAATTACATTGTCCAGCTGTATGAGCAGGGCCTGATCACCCAGGAGACCGCCATGGTCTACGCCAGCCACAAGGCGGTGGTGGGGCGCGGCATCGATTCCGTCAAGAGCGCCCGGGGTGAAAAAACCACCGACATCGACTCCCTTGAGATCGATCACGGGTACAAAGAGAAAATGAAGTGAGGCGTTCCGGAGAACGGAAAGATGAACATTACGTGTGAAAAGTGCGGCGGCAAATTCAATTTCCCCGATGACAAGGTCCCGGAAGACCGGACCCTGACCCTGAGTTGCCCCAGGTGTGGAAACAAGTTGTCTGTGGGGCCCCGTGGAGGGACGCCCGTGGGTACCGCCATGGGGTTTGAAGAGGATGACGAGCGAAAGCCGGCCATCCGGTTCGACGAAAAAGAGGCAGACAGCTACGATGACGATGAGAGGCCATTTGACTTCATGGAAGAGGACGGGCTCACGGCCATTGTCTGCATCAAGGATGAGGAGAGGCGTGAGAAGGTGCGCATTGCCCTGGACCTTCTGGAGTACAGCGTGACCCAGGCCTCGGACACCCGGGATGCCCTCAAGAACATGCGGTACCACAGCTACGACGTGGTGGTGCTGGATGCCATGTTCGACACCCGGAACCCGGACGTAAACGGCGTGATGATCTACCTGAATCGCCAGCCCATGGTGACACGGCGTCACATGACGGTGTTCCTGATGTCCGACACCCACCGCACCCGCGATGAGATGGTGGGGTTCCATAAGAGCGTGAACATGGTGGTGAACAACCGGGACATCGATAAAATCGACATGATTCTGCAGAAAGGGGTGAGGGAAAACACCCTTTTTTATCGGATTTACAACGAATTTTCAAGGTAGGTGATATGGCGCTTCGCAAACCCGGAACGCCGTATACCTGCGGCGACTATCGCCAGGAGATGGTACTCCTGGGGCTGAAAAAACGTCTGGCTCAAGGCGGGCTTGCCCCGGATGAAAAGAAGGAGCTGGAAGAGGAGATCGCACGGCTGGAAAAGGAGATGGGCATGGACTGACCGCACCGTGCCTGAGGTTATGTTGCAGAAAAGAGATCAAGACGCCGCCCCGGGGAGAGTCCTCCCGGGGGCGGCGTTTTTTGTGATGCCCCTTACTCTTTGAGGACCAGGTCGATGCACATGACCGCTGCCAGGATCAGCTTGCGGGAGATGTGGCCTTGGGGAACCGAGTCCGAGATCTCAAGCATGTAGTTATCGGCGCTGGTGAAGAGCTCTTTGCCGATGCCCGCCCATTTTTTGCTGACATGGGCCAGCTGCCTGTCTTCCATGAGAAAACGGAAATCCCAGCCGGTCCATTTCCCCTTGAGGGTACAGACGGTTTCATCCTTGGCATCCAGCACGTTGAAGGCCCCGCCGATGGAGAGGAACTTCTGCTTGAACCCGCCAATCATCTCATCGTTTTCATCAAAGACCGTTACCTTGGACAAAAAGAAGGAGACCCCCCGGGAGACTCGGATGAGCTGGTTTCCTTCGGTGTCCCGGATGATGATGTTAAAGGGGGTCATGGTCTTGTATTTGGTGAATCGGAACATTTTGGTGAAAAAGCCCAGTCCCTCTTCCCTGCACTCCATCCAGGTGTCGCCGTTTTCGGGGTCGAAGATATCAAAGTTGCTTGCGGCCTTGAACATGCCTACATGCTCTTTGACAAAAAACAGGTTGTTGCTCAGTACGTCGGCCATGGTCTTTCCTTCCGTGTATGGTTTGTTTCTATGGATCGGTTGGTTTAGGCGGGGTGCTTTTTAAAAAAGCTCCGCAGAAATTTTCGGGGGTTATCCCGTTTCAGATGAGCAGCCCCTGCGGGGCTGAATCAATACGGTTTGCTTTGGTTTTCCGGGGACAAGGGGCGGCCGAAAGGGGCTCTTTCGGCCGATAGGGTATGGCGGGGAGGCGCTGCGCTTCCCCGGGTTAAAGGCGTTCGCTGATGATGCGGAGGCCCTCCAGGGTGAGCTCGGGCTCAACGGACTCAATGGTGGAGGAGACGTGGCTGATGAGGGTGGCAAGGCCGCCTGTGGCGATGACCTTGGGCGTGCAGCCCAGCTCCTTTTTGATGCGCTCCACCATGCCGTCCACGAGGCCTGCGTATCCGAAAATAATGCCGGACTTCATGCTTTCGGCGGTGTCCAGGCCGATGACCCGCTCGGGCGGAGAGCAGATCTCCACGCGGGGCAGCTTGGAGGCGTTTGCAAACAGGGCCTCGGAGGCGATCATGACGCCCGGAGAGATGGCGCCTCCCATGTATTCCCCTTTGGGGGAGATGATATCAAAGGTCGTGGCCGTGCCGAAGTCGATGGCGATGATGGCGCACCCGTATTTCTCGTAGGCTGCGATGGCGTTGACGATGCGGTCGGCTCCCACCTCGGCCGGGTTCCGGTAGAGCACGGGCATGAGGTCTTTGGTGGTTTCGTTGTCCACCCAGATGGGGGCGTGGCCGAGGTATTTGGTGCAGAAGGTCTGGAGGATGTCCTTGACGCGGGGAACCACGCTGGAGATGACGGTCTTCCGGATGCTTTGGGGGGTGATATCCCGCTCCTTGAACAGGCCGTTGACCAGCAGGTTGAACTCGTCCTCCGTCATGTTTTTCTGGGTCATCTCGGTCGTGGATCAGCGTTTTTCCTTCAAAGAGGCCCATCACCGTGTTGGTGTTTCCCACATCGATAACCAGTACCATAGTCTCCTCATCATGGCGGCTTTATGGCCTTTCGGGCGCAAGCCGCCGCTGCCGTTTCTTTCTATCGTCGTTTCTCAAGGGACGGCAAGGGCGAGGGGCCCGACTGCCGGAACATACAAACCCCGGCATCCTACCCCATTTGACGGGCCTCGGCAACACTTCTGCGCGAAGGCTGCGGGCTTCTTGCGTGGACCGGGGTCAGGACCCGGGAATGGTGACGGTGAAGAGTTCGGGGCTGGCGCTGATGAGGTCGACCCCCCGGGGGAGGGTGATGGCCGCCCTGCGGACATAGATGCCGGAGGCAAGGCCGCGGGTATCGATGACGGCGGAGACCCCTGTGGCTGTCTGGAGCTTATCCACAAGCCGGGCCGGACCCGTCACCGAGATGTCCACGGTGGAAGGTGTGATGGAGATGTGGCGGGATTCGTCCGGGCCGGTGGTGATGGGGATCCCGGCAAGGCGCCTGGTGGCGTGGATCTCTTCTACCTGAACGCGAACGGTGAAGAGCTCGGGGCACAAGGTGAGGTGGCTTTTTCCGAGGTCGTGTTCCGCAGGCACCTTGACGGACAGGGGGGCCGTTGCATCGGAAACCGAGACGGCGGTGGTGCGGATGGGGTACGGCTGGGGCGGCGTTTCGCACCACCTCGGACGGGCCGGAGACTCGGGCAGCGGCGGGGGTCACCGTGACCTCGCCCAGTCGGAATCCCGGGGCGGGGCTGCCCTCCAGGCGAACCGTTACCGGGATGTTTTTCTGGACGGATTCGGCCAGGCGGATATGGACCTCGGACGGGGTGATTTCAAGGATCTCCACGGGGGGGGCTTCTTCCTGGCGCAGGGTGACGGGGTAGGAGCCGTCCATGGCGGGGTGGTCGGGAAGGGTCACCTGGAGGCGGAGCAGTTCCATGTGGTCGAGGTCTGCGGGCATTCCGCTCACTCGGATCTTGGCCCGGGCGTGGGATTGCCGGACCATGACATAGCCTTCGGGAATCCCGGTGACCTCAATGGGGGAGACCAGGGTGTGCTCCTCCCGCCGGAGCCCTGTGAGAAGGACAAGGGAGAGGAGGATCAGGGCCAGAAGGGCTGCAAGGCCAAAGCCCAGGGCGAATCGGTACAGGTGTCTCCGGTTGTGATGTTCCTCTGCGGTCACCGTGGTCTCCGGGGCTCTTGAAGGTGGGGGAAAAGGGGCTTCGCCGGGAAGCCCCGGCTCGGTTATCGGGCCGCCGTGACGTTGTCCATCACCTTCACCGTGACGGCCGTGGATTTGACGTCATGGACGCGGACAATGTGGGCGCCTCCCATGATGGACGCGGAGACCGTGGCCTGGGTGCCGATTTCGATCTCGTCCATGGGAGCGGTGCGTATGCCCTCTTCCAGGGTCTTGCGGATGAAGGATTTACGCGATGTGCCCATGAGTACGGGTACGTTCAGGGACTCCAGGTTTTTCAGGTGCTTGATGATGGTGTAGTTGTGGCCCACGGTTTTGCCGAAGCCGATGCCCGGGTCCACGATGATCTTGTCCCGTGCGATGCCCGCGGCCTCGGCCCGCGCGATGGCTTCTTCCAGGTAGGCTTTGACCTCCCCGACGGGATCGTCGTAGGTGGGGCTGTTCTGCATGGTGCTGGGGGTCCCTTTCATGTGCATGAGGACCACGGGCACATCAAACTCAGCCACTACCTTGGCCATCTCCGGGTCGCCGGTGAGGGCGGTGATGTCGTTGATGATGGCGGCGCCTGCTTTAAGGGCCTGCCGGGCCACCTCTGCCTTGACCGTGTCCACGCTGATGGGCACGTCGATGTGTTTGACAAGCTCTTCAACCACCGGCACCACGCGTCGCAGCTCTTCTTCCAGGGACACGGGGTCGGCGTTGGGGCGGGAGGACTCGCCGCCGATGTCGATGATGTCTGCCCCCTCTTCCACCATCTGGCGGGCCCGGTTGACGGCGTTTTGCGCGTTGAAAAACTGGCCGCCGTCGGAGAAGGAGTCCGGGGTGACGTTCAAGATACCCATGATGCAGGTGCGGTGCCCGAGGTTGAGTCGGTGGTTTTTCCAGGAGATGTCGAAGGGGATCATGGCAATGGGAGGTCCTTTCGCCCCGGAACGGGGCCGGGCAGGGGCGACGGGGCCTTTAAAACAAGGCCCCATCACCTGGAAGCGTCGGTTTAAACGGTTGTGCCGGAGTCGTCCTGGCTGTCGGACTCCAGGATCACCTCGTCGGGTGTCTCGGCATCGTCGCCTGAGTCCAGGGGGTTGGAGGGGAGGACGATGCCCGGGCGCATGGCAAAGATGAGGTCGTCGAGCTCTTTGCCCATGATGGTCTCCTTGTCCAGGAGGAGTTCGGAGAGGGCGTGGAGCACATCGATGTTCTCGGTGAGAACCTCTTTTGCCTTGGTGTAGCTGTCGGTGATGAAGCGGGAGACCTCTTCATCGATGAGCCGGGCCGTGTGCTCGGAATAATCCTTGTGCTGGGCGATCTCCCGGCCGAGGAAGACATGGTCGTCGGAGTTGGCGTAGGACAGGGGACCTAAGTCGCTCATGCCCCAGTCCCGGACCATCTTGTTGGCAAGGCCCGTGGCCTGCTTGATGTCGTTGGACGCCCCGGTGCTGATGCGGTTGAAGATCAGCTCTTCGGCCACGCGTCCGCCGTAGGCAACGGAAAGCTCGCTGACGAGCTGGTCCTTGTACTTGAAGTCCCGCTCTTCCGGGAGGAACCAGGTGACGCCTGCGGCCCTGCCGCGGGGGATAATGGTGACCTTGTTTACCGCGTCGGTGCCGGGAAGGAACCGTGCCACCAGGGCATGGCCCGCTTCGTGATAGGCCGTGGTTTTCTTGTCCTCTTCCTTGATGACCTTGGATTTGCGCTCAAGGCCCATGTAGACCTTGTCCTTGGCGTCTTCAAAGTCCACCATGCGGAGCTTGTCCTGATCCCGTTTTGCGGCCAGGAGGGCGGCTTCGTTGACCATGTTCTCCAGGTCGGCACCGGAAAAACCGGGGGTTCCCTTGGCCAGGTTCAGGGCGTGGACGTCGTCGGCCAGGGGGGTCTTGCGCATGTGGACTTCCAGGATCTTCCTGCGGCCGTTGATGTCGGGCAGGTCCACCACCACCTGGCGGTCGAAGCGACCCGGGCGCAGAAGGGCAGGGTCCAGAACATCGGGGCGGTTGGTGGCGGAGATGAGGATAACCCCTTCGTTGCTCTCGAAGCCGTCCATCTCCACGAGGAGCTGGTTCAGGGTCTGCTCCCGCTCGTCGTGGCCGCCGCCGAGGCCTGCGCCACGCTGTCGGCCCACGGCGTCGATCTCATCGATGAAGATGATGCAGGGGGCGTTTTTCTTGGCCTGGGCAAAGAGGTCCCTCACACGGGATGCGCCCACGCCCACGAACATCTCCACAAAGTCGGAGCCGCTGATGGTAAAGAAAGGCACCTCGGCCTCTCCGGCCACGGAGCGGGCCAGAAGGGTCTTGCCCGTTCCCGGAGGGCCTACAAGGAGGACACCTTTGGGGATGCGGCCGCCCAGGCGGGTGAATTTTTTGGGGTCGCGCAGGAAGTCCACCACCTCGGTGAGCTCTTCCTTGGCCTCTTCCACCCCTGCCACGTCGCGGAAGGTCACCCGCTCACGGTCTTCGGAGAGAAGACGTGCGCGGCTCTTGCCGAAGCTCATGGCCTTGCCGCCTGCCCCGCCCTGCATCTGCTTCATAAAGAAGATCCAGATCCCGATGAGGATGATCATGGGCAGCCAGGAGGCGATGATGGAGACGAGCCAGTGGGCCTCAGCCGGGGGCTTGGCCTCAATGATGACGCCCTTGTCCCGCAAGGTGGGGATCAGCTGGAGGTCGTTGGGGGCAAATACCTTGTAGGTGGCGTTGCTGCTGTTCGTTACCAGGAGATTCTGGTCCTGGATGGTTACCCGGGACACATTCCCGCTTTCCACCTGCGAGATAAACTCTGAGTAAGGGACAGTCTGGCCTCCGGGCTGGTTCTGATTGAAGATGTTGTAGAGCATGATCATCATCAGAATGATTACCAGCCAGAGGGAGAGATTTTTATAGAATGGGTTCAAGAAATGGGTCCTCCATGATCTTTCGTCATCGGTTCATCCCTGAATTCAGCGCAGGGTTACCCTCATATTAATCATCATTGCAATTTAGGCAAGACATAATGAGACGCATCCGGGGGGATTTATCCTTTTTTATACGGGTGGAACACCATCTCAAGGGCAGGGGCACCGGGAGACGGTGGGGTTGCAGCCTCGTCCAGGCGGTATCCCGCCACCCAGATGAGGGTGTTTTTTGAGAATACCAGGGGAACGCGTGACCGCAGCGACGCTTCCAGGCCGCAGTCGGAGAAAAAGCGGCCGAGCTTGCGGCCCCCGCTGCCGCCCTGGGGCCGGAAGCGGTCTCCGGGGCGGGGGTTTCGGATGGTCAGGGGAAAGCCTGCGGCCCCGGGGGCCACGTATACCCGAAGGGCGTTGCGGCTGGTGGTAAGTTCCTCCGGGGCCTGGGCCCAGCCGATGGTCAGGCGGTCCCCTGTCTCGGTGATGTGCACGGTGCGGGACTCTCCGGGGTCAGGGCGGGGCACCTCATAGGAGAAGGCCGGTACCCCTGAAAGGAGCTGCGGTCGGGTGTGCCTCAGGTTGCCGGTCTCCGTGGTGAGGTGAAGGGCCCCTTGGGTGAAGATACCGCGGAGACCCCGGGAAAGGTCCGCGTAGTGACCGGATTGCCCCTGGTCCAGAAGCTCGGTGAGGCGCTGGATATGGGCGGCGCTGAGGGTCCGGGTGGAGCCGCAGAGGGCGGCCGCCGAGCGGCGCAGCACCCGGTTCCGGGCCGCCGGGTGAAGGGCCCGGAGCTTGGGGGCGGAGAGCTCCAGGTGCCGATCCCCCCGGGAGACGGCACAGTCGTCGAACAGGGACTCGGTCAGCTCCCGGAGCCAGGCCTCCTCGTCCCTGAGAAGGCTCGCCGTCCGTGCCAGGGTGTCCACGGCCGAGGGGTTGAACTCGGCTTCGAGCATGGGGATGAGCCGGTGGCGGATCCGGTTGCGTGTGTAGGCGGTGTCGCTGTTGGAATCACGGCCGATGCCCCGGGCGCTCAGCCAGCCTGTGATTTCGTTTCTGGAGAGTTCCATGAGGGGGCGGATGATGCCGTCGGAGGTCACCGGGGCCATGCCGCCAAGCCCCTTGAGGCCCGATCCGCGCAACAGGTTCATCAACACCTGCTCGGCCATGTCCCCTTTGTGGTGGCCCACGGCAATGCGTCGGGCCCCGCAGGAGAGGGCTGCTTCACGGAGAAAGGCGTGGCGGGCGTTTCTGGCCGCTTCCTCCAGGCCCGTGCCGGACTGGCGGGCCTGGGCCGGGACATCTGTGGTCTCCGTCACAAAGGGAAGGCCCAGGGTTTCAGCTGCCTGCCTGGAAAAGGCCTGGTCCCTGTCCGCGGCCTCGCCCCGGATGCCGTGGTTGAGGTGGGCCACCGAAAGGGTAAGGTCCAGCTCGGGGGCCAGCAGGTAAAGGATATGGAGCAGGGCCATGGAGTCGGGGCCGCCGGAGAGGGCCACCAGCAGGTGATCGCCCGGCAGGCACATGGCGTGGCGGGCCAGAGTGTCGCGGACGGTCTGTACGGGCCCTGTCTGAAGGTGTCGTGTCATGAACTGTTTTTTAGGGGGTTGGGGTTAGGGCGTTTGGCCGCATTGTGAGACGCGACCCACCGGGTGATGCTGAGGGTAGAATACCCCCTGTCCGGTGTCAACCGGGGAGACGCGTGAAGATTGGAATAAAATGTGTCTTGTCGTTTGATTTTAAAAGACATGTGCCGGGTCGGGGCGCTTTCGGGGCGGGGCAAAGATTCCTTCAGACCTCACCTTTGGTTAAAAAGGGGCTTGAAAAGGTCCGTCGTTCGACGTATATGTATCTCTCCTGGCCGTGTCCTGCCGACCGGCCGCCATGCAACAGCCCCGCTCGAACCGTGTCAGGTCCGGAAGGAAGCAGCACTAAGGGATGTGGTCTGTGTCGTGGATCGATCCCGGTCGGCGGATGCGGTCAGGTTTTTTTTTGCCGTATTTTCCCGGTGATCTCCCCCTTGGGCCCCCCTTCAGAGTCCTTTTCCCCATTTTTTTGCGTAAATCCCCCATTGACAACTGATCAATACGTATTACTTTTTTCTCGAATCGCATGATGCAGACGGTTCACCAAATGGTTTAGGCAAAAAGTTCGACTGTTTGTCCTTTATAAATATCCGGGTGAGAGACCCGGTTCAACTGCGTGGCCCCGAATCCCCATATTCATGGGACTGTGAATTGGTTGCTTGTGAGACGCGGCCGTCCGGCTGAAAAACCGGATGGTTTTTGGAGATAAACCCAGTCAGGTGGTTTCACGGAGCGTAGCGGAGTTTTCCGGGTCGAGAGAATCAGGAGTGAGCATTGGCCAAAAATAGTCAGAACCATACAGAAGCAAAAGGCGCGACGCCTGAAGAAGAAACCGTATCACAGGCGGATGAGGCCGTTGAAGAGGTCGCTGGAGACGAGACCGCTGTTGACGAGGCCACTGCCGAAGACGCTGAGGCCGGAGAGGTCGCCAAAAGCCCTGAGGAGTTGATGGAAGAGAAAGTCAAGGAAGCAGAGGCCAAGGCGGCTGAGAGTTACGACCGCCTGCTTCGGTCCACCGCCGAATTTGAGAATTACAAGAAACGTTCCGCCCGGGAGTTTCAGGAGTCGAAGAAGTATGCCAATGAGGCGTTTATCAAGCAGCTTCTTCCCGTCATCGACAACCTCGAAAGGGCTGTGGAGTCCACCGGGGATGGCAGTGACGAGTCCGGACAGGGCGTCATTGAAGGGGTCAAAATGACCCTGACTGAAATAACGAAAGTGTTCGAAAAGTTTCACCTTAAGCCACTGGAGTCCGAAGGCAAGCCCTTTGACCCCAACTTCCACCAGGCGGTGATTCAGGAAGAGACCAATGCGGTCCCTGAAAACACCGTGGTGAAAGAGATGCAGAAGGGTTACCTGCTCCATGACAGGCTTATTCGCCCGGCCATGGTAGTCGTCTCAAAGGCGGCTGCTCTCAGCGCAGGTGAAAACGAAAAGGCCGAGGCCGAATAGACCAAGTCCCGGGCCATACACATCAGAACAGTTATCAGGAAAGACTTATTTGGAAGCCTGCTCTCGGATGCACAGGCATGGAGGAAAAAATGGGTAAAGTAATTGGTATCGATCTGGGAACAACCAACTCGTGTGTCGCGATCATGGAAGGCGGAGACGCCAAAGTCATCACCAACACCGAAGGGGGGCGCACCACACCGTCCACCGTTGCCGTCTCTGAGAGCGGCGAGCGCCTCGTGGGCCAGATTGCCAAGCGTCAGGCCATCACGAACCCCGAAAACACCGTGTTTGGCGTGAAGCGCCTCATCGGACGCAAGTTCGACTCCGGCGAAGTACAGCGTGACGCAAAGATTCTGCCCTACGAACTGAAAAAAGCAGACAACGGTGACGTGCGCATCGATCTGCGAGGCAGCCTGCACAGCCCCGCAGAGATCTCCTCGTTCATCCTGGCCAACATCAAAAAGACCGCCGAAGAGTACGTCGGGGAAGAGGTGACCGACGCCGTCATCACCGTGCCCGCCTACTTCAACGACAGCCAGCGCCAGGCCACCAAGGACGCAGGCCGCATCGCAGGCCTCAACGTCCTTCGTATCATCAACGAGCCCACGGCAGCTTCCCTTGCCTACGGCCTCGACAAGAAGTCCGAAGAGAAGATCGCTGTCTTCGACCTCGGCGGCGGTACCTTCGACGTCTCCATCCTCGAGATCGGCGACGGGGTGTTCGAGGTGAAGTCTACCAACGGCGACACCCACCTGGGCGGCGAAGACTTCGACCTTCGCATCATTGATTTCCTGGCCGACGAGTTCAAGCGTGAGCAGGGCATCGACCTGCGCGGCGACAAGATGGCCCTGCAGCGTCTGAAAGAGGCTGCTGAAAAGGCCAAGATGGAGCTCTCCTCCGCCATGGAGACCGATATCAACCTGCCCTTCATCACCGCCGACGCTTCCGGTCCCAAGCACCTGAACGTGAAGCTCTCCCGCGCCAAGCTGGAGTCCCTGGTGGCTGACCTCCTGGAGAACCTGGCCAAGCCCTGCGTCACCGCCATGAAGGATGCCGGCCTTTCTGCTGGCGAGATCAACGAAGTCATCCTGGTGGGCGGCATGACCCGTATGCCCGCTGTTCAGGACCGCGTGAAGTCCATCTTCGGCAAAGAGCCCCACAAAGGCGTGAATCCCGACGAGGTGGTTGCCCTTGGTGCCGCCATCCAGGGCGGCGTCCTCAAAGGCGACGTGGATGATGTTCTCCTGCTGGACGTTACTCCCCTGTCCCTGGGCATCGAGACCCTGGGCGGCGTGATGACCAAGCTCATCGAGAAAAACACCACCATCCCCACCCGCAAGAGCCAGGTTTTCTCCACGGCTGCCGACAACCAGCCCGCCGTGTCCATCCACGTGCTCCAGGGTGAGCGCGAGATGGCTGAAACCAACAAGACCCTGGGCCGCTTCGACCTGTCCGACATTCCCCCCGCACCCCGCGGCGTGCCCCAGATCGAAGTGACCTTTGACATCGACTCCAACGGCATTGTCTCCGTTTCCGCCAAGGACAAGGCCACCGGCAAAGAGCAGTCCATCAAGATCACCAGCGACAGCGGTCTCTCCGAAGAGGAGATCCAGCAGATGGTCAAGGACGCTGAGCTCCACGCCGATGAAGACAAGCAGAAGAAGGCCCTTGTGGAAGCCCGCAACACCGCAGACGCCCTGGTCTACCAGACCGAAAAGGCCGTCAAGGAAGTGGGCGAGGGCGCTGACGAAGCCACCAAGGCCAATGTGGCCGAGGTGATCGAAAAGCTCAAGAAGGCCATGGAAGGGGAAGACGCCGAGGAGATCACCAAGCTCACCGAGGAACTGACCCAGGCCTCCCACAAGATCGCCGAAGCCGCCTACAAGAAGGCTGCTGAAGAGGGCCAGGCCGGTGCCGAAGGTGGCGCCGGGGCCGCACCCGCCGACGATGACGTGGTGGATGCCGACTTCGAAGAGGTCAAAGACCAGAAGTAAAAAAGATCCCGCGGCCTGCCACGGCTGGCCCGTGACTCCATAGAAAAACCCCGCCTTTTGCAAAAAAGGCGGGGTTTTTTTGTGGGGGAACAGCCCCCTGCAGGGGCGGGGGCGGGACGGTCAGTTCTCCCACCCGGTGTCCAGGAGCCGGGTGGTCTCGGCAACGGCCGTGCGCCAGATGGCGAGCATGGCGTCGTCATCGGCCTGGTAAGCGCCCATACCTGCCCATCCCCGAAGGGAGCGCACCTCAGTGGGGGGAAGCTGCCTCAGGTTGGGGGGATCGCACGGAGCCTTCTCCCGGGAGGGAAGGGAGACCCTGGCAAGGCGGGTCCAGGGGAAGTTCTCCATCCAGGAGGCGTGGGAGGCGTTGGGGCTCACAGCGTGGACCGCACCCATCACATCCTCGGACGACCACCAGTTGTGGAAGAGGATTTGGCACTCGGGCACACTGTCCATGCGGGACCGGATGGTCTCCTCCACCGGGCTGTTGCCCCCGTGGCCGTTGATGATAAGCACGCGTCTGAAGCCGCTTTTCACAAGGCTGTTGAGGATGTCCGTCACAAAATCGCCATAGGTCTCAGGGCGGATGGTGACGGTCCCCGGGTAGGCGGAAAAGTAAGGGGCGATACCGTAGGGCAGGCCCGGGTAGACCGGAACCCCGCACCCCTCACCGGTCTCTACGGCCAGTTTGTTTGAGAGGATGAAATCGGTGCAGAGGCTCAGGTAGGCATGCTGCTCGGTGCTTCCCAGGGGAAGGACCACCCGGTCGTCGGTTTTCAGGTAGGATTCGACCTGGAACCAGTTCATGTCGGCGATCTTCATATCTGTACTTCTTTTTGGATGTGTTGGACCGCGGGGACCAGGATCTCCCGCAGGTACCGTGTTTCTGGGGTGTGGGCGTACTCGAACATAACGCGTACGCCCGTTAAGGCTTTGGCTGTCCCCAAGCTGCTGGTGCTGTAGATCAGGACGTCGGTGACGTCGGCGAGCTCCTGCAGCTTCGGGCTGCTGGCCAGCTCCATGCGGATGGTCCCCACCTGGGGGGCAAAACGCCGGATTCCTTCGGCCATGGCCGGCACAAAGGATGCAAAATGGGAGATGGCTCCCACGGTGGTGCCGGGGGGCAGGGCGGCGAGGGCTTCCCGCGTCTCCTTGGAGGGAATGAGGTACGGGGCCATCACCGGGACGGTATCCCCTACTTTAAGCCGGATTCGGGCCATGCAGTGGGGGATGGTAAGGATGAGGTCGTAGTTGCGGGCCCTGGTGTCCGTCAACGTGTTGAATTGGGCGAAATCCATGTTATCGAACCGGGGCTCCCGCGAGGAAATCCCGAATTCTCCGGATGTAGCACTCGTTGATGCGCCGGGAGTTCCCCACCATGAGAATGCGAAGGGGCACCGGGGCTTCCACCTCGGTTTCCCGCTGGTTGAACATGCCGATGAAAAGCGCGGGGTCCACCTCCAGGACCCTTGCTTTTTCCAGCAGGGCCAGAAACTCCCGGCGAAGGATCTCCAGGCGGTTCTGGTGTTTGAGTTCCCTGGTGCCACCACGAAGGTCCCCCTGCCTGTGACCGACTCCAGAAGGCCTTTGGCCTTCAGGGATTTGTATGCCTTGGTGACGGTCATGGGGGCCACCCCGAGTTCGCTGCTCAGGGCACGCACCGTGGGCAGCTGGTTGTTCTCACGATAGGCTCCGGCCATGATGCCGAACTCCACGGCACCCTCGATCTGGACGGATATGGAGACTGGCAGGGTTTTGTCAATGGTGATCTTCACAACTCCTCCCGGGAGACTGAGCCCGGCGGCTCGAATGGTTTCTGTGCTTTATCATGGATGACAGTGCGGGAGGGCGCTGTGGCCCTCCCGCGAGGTTATTGTCAGGCGACGTGGGGTTGCGGTGTGGCTGCAGGCTCTTCCGGGGCCCCGGCCGTTGGGACCAGCCGGTCAAAGTGGCGCTCAATGGTCTCCTGGCCCGCAGGACGGGTAAAGAGGCTGATGAGAACCATGACCCACATGGTGGCGGCCCAGCAGACGATGAGGGGGTCAAAACCAAAGGACCAGGTTTTGAACCAGAGCTTCATGGCGATGTAGAGGGCCTCCCCGAAGATCACCGCGGCAATGGCCCCGGTGCGGGTGGCTTTTTTCCAGTACATGCCCAGGATCACGGGGGCCACCCAGATGCCCAGCCCACCGAAGGCGAACTTGATGAGGCCGAAGATGGTGGTGGGCTTGATGATGCCGATGGCGATGCCGCAGGCGCCGATGACCACGGTGACCCAGCGGGAGAGGGCAAAAATCTGGCCCTCGGAGGCCTTCGGGTTGATGAGGTTCTGATAGATGTCCCGGGTGACGCCGCCCGTGGCCACCACGAGCAGGGCGTCGATGGTGCTCATACCGGCAGAGACCACTCCTGCAATGAGGATGGAGGCCAGCACGGGGTTGAGGTTGCCCTGGAGGAGCATGGGCACGATGAAGTCCGTCTGCTTGCCGGTCAGCCCGGGCACGGAGACGATGGCGTTGGCCCCGGCCCACTCGATGAGGGTGGCGGAGAGCAGCATGCCCAGGGTCCCCAGGATCACCGCCTTGAACATGGTCTCATAGTTTTTCATGGTGAAGAACTTGGTGAAGAGGGTGGGCTGCCCGATGGTGAAAAAGCTCCACATGACGATCATGGACATGTAGGAGGCCCAGGGGAAGTTGCCCTTGGCGCCGGGGTGGGTAAGGTAAGCGGGGTTGGCGTCGGCAAGGGAGGTGGTGATCTGGCTGAGCCCGCCCCCGGCCTTCACCGAGACGATAAAGGTGACGATGGCTGTGGTCACCATGAGAAAGCCCTGGAGGACGTCGGTCATCATGGCGCCTTTCATGCCGCCGGCCATGCAGTAGCAGATGACGATGATTCCCATGCCCACCACGCCCATCCACTGGGGAAGGCCGGTGAAGGTGTTGAGGATAACCCCTGCGCCCACGGTCTGGGCACCCATGATGGCCACGAGAAAGGCGATCATCATCACGGCGTGGACCGCCCGGATGGCGTTGGATTCGTAGCGGTCCGAGAGGTAATCGGTCATGGTGAGGAAACCGTATTTCTTACCCATGATCATCAGCTTGCGCCCCACAAAGAGGGCGGGGATGATCATGGAGAAGGCAAGCCCCGGCACCGAGATGCTCATGCCGGAAAAGCCTGTGGAATAGGTGACGGCAGGCACGCCCATAAAGGTGCTCATGCTGTACTGGGAGGCGAAGTAGGCAAAACCGCCCACCAGGGCGCCGGCTTTGCCGCTCATGACGAAAAAATCGCTCAGGGTTTTGGTGGATTTGGCCGCTCTCCAGCCGATATAGCCGATGAGGGCAAAGTAGATGGCAATGGATACGAAAAACGGGACCGGTGTGGGGGTCACCAATGTTGCGGGGTCAGCCATGGTATTGCTCGCTCCTTTCTACTTCTCAGGTTGAATGTCTTCGAAGTTCCGGTACTCGGGGCGCTTCAGTGCCTCGCGGCTGAATCGCCAGACAAGGATCAGCACGGCGATGCCGTGAAGGACCCAGGCGTACACAAACAGGGGGACCCCCCCGAAACCAGGCACGTAGGTTTCGTTGAAATACCAGGGAAAGGGAATCATGATGAGGCCGTACATGGTCAGGATGATGGCGGCCCATCTCATCTCGAAACGGTTGCTGAAAATATCCACAATCTCCTCCTCAAAAAATAGTGTGACATGCGACAACCGCTTATCACGTCATGATTTTCGGGGCTTGGCAGGATCGTTTTTTTGCCTGCATGGGCGGTTGGTCGCCTTTAAAAACGGTCCGGTACGGCATTGCGGTGCCCGACGCTGCGTCGCCTTTCAACTCCCATGATGCAGCACGTAAGATGTGATGATGGCGTCGCGAATTGAGGACATGGCCCTTTTGAATCGCTTCCTGTCGCGTGGGTGCGAACGGCGGGATATCGCGTCGTACGATACGAATCGTCATCGAAATATTCGCAGGGCGCGGACGATTCACGTGTGTGCCTGTCCCTTCAAATCGGTTGTATGACAATGCAAAGGCAGGTATCGGGGAACATTTTGAATGTCTACCGAAGAGTAAATGGCGTTGGCATCGTGATACAAGCCGGGTACTGATAAGTAATTTGATATAGAAGCGTGACACAATTGTCCATAACAAAATATTATCCTGAATTTATTTGGTGATATGAAAAAGGGATTGTGACATTCAGAATCCTCTTGGATTTTAAAGATCTATGATGATGGAAGTAGATAGGAAAATAGTTTTCAGACGATATTGTGATAGTTGAGTATCCCGGTTTACTGTGCTACCCCATGAGAACATGAGATGTTTGCTTAGTGCTTAGCGAAGGAGGGTGATCATGGAAAGGCTGGGACACACGATCCGATGCCTGGCCCGCCAGCAGGGGATCAATGTGAAACGACTCAAGCGCCGCCAGCGCGTGATGCCGGTGCCGCTGCTTTCGGCCACCTTGCGCATGGCCGATGTGATTCTGGCGGCAAGGGCCCTGATGCATCCGGGAACCCGTTCAGGCGGGGAGGGGCTGCAGCGGCTCGCCCGGGCGGTGAAGGCGCGGTTCAGCGTGGCCCACGCCGGGTTCTACATGGGGGGCAGGGCGTCTTTGTGTGCGGTGGTCCGCGCCCTGGGGCTTACCCCGGGGGACGAGGTGCTTATTCCTGCCTTTACCTGCCAGTGCGTGGTCAACGCCCTTCGGTATGAAGGGATCGAGCCTGTCTACGTGGACATCGAACTTGACACCTACGGCATGGACGCCTCCCTTGTGGAGCGGGCGCTGACGGGCAAGACCCGCGCCATACTCATTCAGCACACCTTCGGCATGCCCGGGCGGGATTTGGAAAACCTCCTTGCCCTTGCCAGGGGCCGCGGGCTCTATGTCGTTGAGGACTGCGCCCATGCCACGGGCGGCCGCTGGCGCGGCAAGCTCCTGGGGACCTTAGGGGACATCGGGTTTTTCAGCAGTGAGCGCTCCAAGATCATCAACACCATCCACGGCGGGTTTGTGATCACCGACAACCCGGAGATCGGCCGCCGCCTGGAAGAGGACGCGGCTCGCCTCACCCCGGCTCCGCCGGAGTTCACCCGGCGGATTCTCTGGACCCTCATCCACAGCTATTTTACCCACAGCTGCCCGTTTCGGTTTGTGACCTCCGGCCTGGCCGAAGGGCTCCTTTCGGACCGGCTTGTGCCCCAGATGCACGATGAAGAGCTGGCAGGCGCTCCGTGCAGCCAATACCACTGGAGCCTGCCCCATGCGGTGGCGCCCTTGATGATGCAGCAACTCTCCCGGGTGGACCGCCAACTGGCCGAGAGGCGGCGGGCAGCAGAAAAATGGGCGGTCTGGTGCCTGAGAAACGGTCTGGAGCCCCCGAATCCATCGCCGGATGCCACCCCCACCTGGCTGCGGTTTCCCGTGCGCGTGGATCCGGCCATCAAGAAAAATTATGCATACCTGGAGAAGCGCCTGGGGGCAGATGTGGGGGTCTGGTTTCAATCCGCGGCCCATCCCCTGCCCATGGCCCTTCAGGAGTGCCCCAGGGGCATGGAGGCGGCGGCAACCTGCATCAACTTGCCCACCCTGGACCCCAGCAGGGCCTGACAGGGGCCGTTGGTCCCTTTGTTTAAGGAAGGACCGCGCAGGTCAACCCACACATTCCGATCTGCCTGCGCGTGAAAAAACCCCAATCCAGTGCCATGGATTGGGGTTTTGTATTGAATGGTTACGGATTTTTTTACCTTCAGGCTCGGGACATCACCTCCAGGATGCGCCGGGCAATGGTGTTGCAGGCTTCCCGTCCCCGTTCCCCCTGGGAGTAGAGATCGGACAGGGGAAAGGGGGCACCTTTGACCACAAATTCGATGCGGTAGGATGTGCGTTTTCCACTCCCGCGGTACCCGATCCGGACATCCTCCACCTCGTCAAAGGTGAGGCCCCCTTCCAGGGCCGACCCAAAGAGCTTTTTTCGTCGCCAGGTAACGGTTTTGGCGGTGCGGTCAAAGGTGAAGGTGACCTCTTCGGTGAACCGCCATCCGGCAAGGGCCGCCACCGCCGCCAGGAAAATCCAGTGGAGGTAGTAGGCGTACTCAAGGCCGAAGGTGTGCACCGAAAAGGCGGTGCGGATCAGGCAGAAGGCGATGGCGATCCCTGCGATGGCCACGATGGTGCGGTTCTTTTCCTCAACCTTCAGGGTGTGTTTGTCGTCTTGTGTGATGTTCATGGGGTTGTCCTGCCCGGGGATCCGCTCCCCGTGTTTGGTGTGTCAGGGAAACACAGCTCCCTGGGTTTTTCCGTGACCGGTTTTTTTGTCGTAGTCGGCTTCCCGGGCCCTGTAGGTGTCCAGTACCTCTTCCGCCAGGGCATTGGCCGCGGCTTCCAGCTCCCGGCAGCTGCGGTGAGGTGGCATTTGCCGGATGGCCTTACCGATGGCTGCGGTTGCCGCGATGCCGATGCGTTTGTGACCGTCTTCATGGGTCTTGAGGTTTTTCATGTAACGGGTCCAGCGATTCTGCAACTCGGGGGCCGCCTCATCCTGATTTGCCCATCTGGGGTATCGGTGCAGTACTTCCACCGAGGTCTCAACGCCTGTAATCCGGCAGCTGTCGGGGCCGGATTCCCAGGAGAACCACCACCTGGCCATCCAGGTGGTCAGGGCATCGTAGGTATTTCCGTCCCGCCACACAGTTCCCAAGCGCCCCATCTCCTCGCGCAGCTCTTGCCCCGTGCCTCCGTAGATGTCGTAGTACTCCGTCTGGACGGTAACGGCGGGCTCGGCCCGGACCGTGGCCGTCAGGCAGAGGATTCCGAGCAGTATGAGAACGCTGAGTCGTGATCTTTGCATGATATCCTTTATCCCGTTATCCGCGGGTCAAATCAACCGCAGAATTCACCAAAGGACCCGGGCAGAAAAATGCCGTACAGGGGCGATCAGCCCCTGGCTGAGGTTTTTTTAAATGATTTACTGCGATGGGGCAAAGGTTCAAAGTAGTTTATTTTTTTGAAAAAGCACCTTTGATTCAGTATACTTGAGGATAAGCAACCATTCCATTGAAAGATCGCCGTGTTTTCCCTCCATTCATGACATCCGGATTCAAGACATGTCTGTGCTTCAGGCCTTGCCTGGAGAGCGTTTTCCCATCATCACATCAACCCATGGGACTTTGGATTTATTATGGACGATCATAAGGATACGGATATTGCCAAGGACGCCGTCGCCGAGTTTGCCAAAGAAGAGGCCGAACGGGAGCAACAGCAGCAGGAGAAAAAAAAGAAAAAAGACCGCCGCCTTCTCTATTATGCCCTCCTGGCCCTCAGCATCGTGGTTCTGGCCTTTCAGGTGCCCAGGATACTCTCCCTGCGTGAGGAGCATGCCAAACCCCTTCGTGTGGGTACGGCCGACACCGACATGCAGACAGACGCCTGCATCCACAACCTGTGGAAGGTGGTCCGGGCACTGCAGCTCGGGGAGACGGATGTGGGGGGCTTTACCTGTCCGCTCAGCGGAGTCCCCTATGAGGTGCATCAGGTGAAGGGCGGCTATGTTGTGGAGTGTCCCAATGCCCATCGTCACGGGTTCTCCCATGTTCGTATCAGCACCGCCAAACCCATACCGGAGCTTGTGCCATGACCCCTCAAACCACGCACAATGCGGGATTTTCGCTCCTTGAACTCATGGTGACGGTGGCCATCGTCGGGGTGTTGAGCTCCATCGCCATTCCGCGATACCTCAACTACAAGGAGAAGGTCTACGCCGCCAACTGTCTCCTGCTCAGAAGAGACATCGAGACCCAGACCCAGAGTTACTACTTCGAGCATGAGCTTCTTACGCCGCGTAATTGATCAACTCTCAACCAGTGCCCCCGGGGTGGCGTTTATACCTGGTCCAGCTCCTCCATCGAGGTGCCCGAGTACGGCCAGGTGCAGTGCTCGTTGCACCATACGTCGGCATCGCAGGTTCAGTCCGACATCCCCGCCGGGGAGAACCTTTTGGACAACTCGACCTTTGATTCGGTGAACAGGAACGTGAGGCGATGGGCCCCGGTGCCCACCGGAAGGATCAACGGATGGGAGTCCAACACAGGGGCCATTGAAATCTGGAAGGATGGGTTTTTGGGGTACAACTCCCCCAACGGGGGGCATATCGTGGAGCTGGACGGCGGCAGGGCAAGCGACACCATCTCCCAGAGCGTTGAGACCGAAGCGGGAAGGGTCTATGAAATCAAAATCACGGCCCGGGCCAGGCGCGCCAACTCATCGGATTTTTCCGTGGGGTGGGGTGGGGATGAGGTGGAGACCTTTACGCCGCCCACCAACGAGTGGAAAGAGTACACGGTTGAGGTGACGGGAACCGGCGACTCCATGGATCTGTCCCTGTCGGAGATCGCCGGGCAAAGCAACGGGCTGGGAACCCTCATAGACAAGGTCGAGGTCATTGCAACAGATACCTTCGAGTAGGGCGTTTCACCCCTTGGTGCTCTCCAGCCGTCGTTGAAGGAGCCTGTTGACCCTTGCGATGAAGCGCTCGTAGTTGACGGGCTTGGTCATGTAATCGTCCGCGCCGACATTGAGCACCTCCACCTCGGATTTGAGGTCCTCGTTGGCCGTGAGCATGATCACGGGAATCATGCGGGTGGCAATCTCCTCTTTCAGCTTTTTGATGAGGGTGAACCCGTCCATTTCCGGCATGACATAATCTGTCACGATGAGGTCGGGCATGGCCTGATAGACAGACTTCAAGGCTTCCGCACCGTTGTAGCCTGGCCGCTCCCAGATGAGTACGATAGTTCTGGGTTTTAAGGAGGTGGGACATCATTTCCAGTTCTATTTCGTTGTCGTCCACCACCAGGACCGTGGGATGACCTACCACCGTTACATGGGATGTGGGGTCAAAGGCCGGAACCGACGTGACGGCATCAGGGGCGGGGGGGGCTGCCGAGGCCGCGGGGCTGCGGTTTCTATATGTGGGGTGTCCGGGCCGGCCACCCGGAGAACCTCTCCTAAGGTGGTGAGGCCTTGCCGGGCCTTCATGACACCATCCATGAAAAACGGCTGGAACCCCTCCTTCATGGCCTGGGCCTTGATGGTGGCCGCCGACACGTCTTTTTTGATGAGGGACTGGATCGACGGGGTGATGCGCAGGATTTCGTAGATGCCGATCCGTCCCACATACCCTGAATACCGACATGCTTCGCATCCTTCCCCTTTGTAGTACCTGACATCGTTATCCCCGTTTTCCCCCGAAGGAATCTTTTCAAGCAGCTGGGCCGACAGGTTGTCCGTGGTTTTGCATTTATCACAGATGCGCCGGACCAGCCTCTGGCCGATGCATGCCACCACCGAGTCCGCCACCACAAAGGCATCCACTCCGAGGTCCAAAAGCCGGGTGACGGCCGAAGGCGAGTCGTTGGTATGCAGGGTGGAAAGGACAAGGTGCCCGGTCTGTGCCGCCTGGCACGCGATGCCTGCAGTTTCTCCGTCCCGGATCTCTCCTACCATCACAATGTCCGGGTCCTGCCTCAGGATGGACCGCAGGGCCGCGGGAAAGGTGATGCCCGCCTTGGGATTGATCTGGCCCTGGTTGATGCCCTCCACCTTGTACTCCACAGGGTCCTCCACCGTGATGATGTTGACCTCCGGAGAGTTGAGGCGGTTCAGGCAGGCATACAGGGTGGTTGATTTTCCGCTGCCCGTGGGCCCGGTGACCAGGATAATGCCCTGGGGCAACTGAATGCTGCTTTCCAGATCTTCGTAGTGCGTCCCCTGGAGCCCCAAGTTTTCAAAGCTCATCTTGGCGGATTCCGGGTTGAGGATCCGTATGGTGATCTTTTCTCCGTAGGATGTGGGAAACGAGGAGACCCGCAAGTCATAGGCAATCCCCCCGTACTTTACCTGGGCACGACCATCCTGGGGCTTGCGCCGGATGGAGATGTCCATGGAAGAGAACACCTTGATGCGTGAGACCAGGGCAGAGTGGATGAGTTTGTCGGTCTTGAGGATTTCACGCATGATCCCGTCGATGCGGTACCGGATGATAACCGATGCCTGTCGGGGTTCGATATGGATGTCACTGGCCTTGAGCTTTACGGCATCGGCCAGGATGCTGTTGGCAAATCGCACCACGGGCGGGTCTTCTGCGATGGAGGTCAGGGCACCCTTGTCCAGCTCTTTCTCATTGGCTTCGGTGGTCTTGATCACCTCAATCTGGACTTCGTTCTGAATGGCTTCATCAAGGTGGAGCCCTTTTTTGGGGTAGTAGGTGTCAATGGCGGTGAGCACCTCGCTTTGGGGCGATACCGCTATCTTGATGCGTTTCTGGGTCATGAAACGCAAATCGTCCAGGGCGTAGAACTCCAGGGGGTTGGCCATGGTGACCACAAGCTCGTCGTTTTCCTCTTTGGTGGGCAGGAGCAGGTAGGTTTCGGCGATTTCCGCGGAGACCTGGGAGATCACCTCCGGCGCGATCTTTATATCGGGCAGGTGGAGGTAGGGGATATTCAACTGCTCGGACAGGGCCCGGGCAATCTGGATATCATCCACGATCCCCATGTCCATGAGGATCTGGCCTATTTTTTTGGGTGACGTGGCTTGGGCGTGCAAGGCTTTCTGAAGGTCCTTGGGCTCAATGACTCCGGCCTCGATGAGGATGTCCCCAAGTTTTTTGTGGCTGTGCGTATCGGCGAGCTTTTTAGGGGCGCTGTCGGGTTTTTTCATGTCTCCTCCTGGCAAAGGGGCACGCAAGCCGTCTTGGGCTCGGCGTTTCATGGCTCGGTCGGAACACTCAGGGAAGGGGCTGGGTTGAACACGGGGGTGATACACGAAAGGATGGTAATGTATGAATATACTTTCTCATACATGGCAAAAAAAGTACACAGGGCACCCTTTTGATGTTTACCGGAACAAAGGGAGCATGGCTATTGCGAAGGACGGTTTTTCCCCAGGGTCAATGGGGAACCTCGGGTTTTCGCCAGACGCTTTTCTTGGTGATGCCTGCTTCCGGTTCGAGGACGGCATTGAAATCAAAACCGGGAAACCGGGCCTCGATTTCGTCCCAGAGACGGGAGAATCCCTGGGCCTCGGTGGGCACGGAGCATCCCTTGCCGTCACCCACGAAGACCAGCCAGTAGGGAGGGATGGGCGGGGCTTCCTGGGCGTTGATGAGAACGATTTCGTGGATCTCCTCCCAGGGAACCGCTTCCCGCTCCCGCCTTGGGTGCTCGCAGGAGAGCTCACTGGGGGTGATGGTTACCTGAAAGGGGGCTTCTTCCTCTTCATCGTCCTGGCCGGTGAGGGGGCCGTCCGGGGTGTAGATCAGGCGCAAGGCAACCAGGGCGGTGACGGTACAGACCAGCAGAACAACAAAGGCTGTAAGCATGGGGCCTCCTGATAAGGGATGAGGTCTCAATGACTCAGCAAAAAAGTGTCCGGGCTTTCCTTATGGTCTCACAGGCAGGAGAAAAAGTACATATGGCGTGGTGGCCAGGGCAGGGCCAATGCATTCAAAAATTCAGTTGCCTCCGGCGGGTCGCTTTTTGAAAAAAGCTCCGCAAAAACTTTTCGGTAAAATAAAAAATGAGAGGGGTTATGGGCGGTTGCGACGCGTCCATAAAAAGAAAGCCTGCTTGCCAAAATTTTTAAACGTTTTGCCCTGATGGCCAGGGGAGTCACTCCATGTTCCAGGCCTGAAAGAGTCCTGCACCGAAGCCGGGGTGGTGCCGTGCCTGGGTGAGGTAGCGTGTTGCCTCATCGTGGTTTTTCGAAAGGGCCGAAACAGACGCTTGGGCAAGGGTTAAGAGCAGAAGAAAGTGGGTTTTGTGGACCTTTGGGGCCAGTTGGTGGGCCTGGGCCAGGTGGGTGGCTGCGGTTTTTCGGTCTTTGGCCCGGCAGGCGCAGAAGATCATGCCCAGGTGGGCGGAAAACCGGGAGAGACCCGTTTCCAGTACCGCTTCAAGGCAGGGGCGGGCCTTATCCGGGGAGCCGGATGCCATGAGGATGAGGCCTTTTAACGCCTGGGCTCTCTGGTACCTGGCCCTGGCAAAGCCCGAGGCCCTGGCGATGGTCAGGGCTTCTTCGGCAAGGGCTGAGGCCTGTTTCAGGTCTCCTTTCAAAAAAGCAATGAGCCCCAGCTCTTCGCAGGAGATCACCATGCCGATGGGGGCGTTGAGCTCTCGAAATGCGGTTGCGGCCTCTTGAAGGCAGGTCTCTGCGGTGTGCAGGTCCCCCAGGCACAGGGCTGCGGAGCCGATATTGCCCATGGCCCAGGCGGTTTTGATGCGGTCTCCCGTGCGGGTTGCCCATTGATGGCTTTCCCGGAACCGTTCCGTGGCCTCCTCGATCCTGCCCAGGGAGCGCAGGCACAGCCCGATGCGGAGGGATACCCAGAAGGCGTGCTCAATGCCGGGGTGGGCCGTAAGGCTCAGGCGAAAGAGCCGAAGGGCCCGCTCATGGTGTTTCCGGCGGTGGGCCAGGGCCCCAAGCAGCAGAAAGGCCCAGGCCCTGCCGCGGGTGTCTCCTGTTGAGACGGCCCACCTTAAGGTGCTGCGGGCGACCGTTTCCACCCGGGCCTCTTCCTCCCCGGGGCAGGGGGCGTTGCCTTGTGTTTTTGGGGGAAACCCTTGGGTCTGCATATCGAACCAGCACAAGAGGACCAGGCACAGGCGGGCATCCGTTCGGCTTGATGAGGCAGTCATCACGTACTCTTTGGCCGGTCGGAACAGGGCCTCCCCTTCGTGATACCGGGTGTGCATGTCGAAGTAGGCATACAGGCCGGTGGCTGCACGGCCAAGGGCGTCTTAAGGCCCCTGTGGCTGCTGCGCGAAGCCATGCCTGGCGGATGTTGGCCATGTCCCCATCCATGGCACGTCTGCAGGCGGGCATGTCCCGGCTCGTCAGCTCTTTTTCGCGGCTCTGGACCAGGGCGAGGTAATACCCCATGTGGGCGTCCTCCATGGGATGGCCATGGCCGGGGTCTCCCTGGTGATCGTCGGTGTACTGCCTCAGGAGTGGGTGGATGCCGAACCGGCCGGTTTCCGGCTCGGCCCTGAGGATCGATTTTCTCGCCAGGCTTGCCGTTGTCTCGGCAGCCGTCCCTTTTTCCATTCCCGTTACATTTGCCACGGCGTCCAGGGTAAATCCGTCCCGAAATACCGTGAGCCTTTGCAGGGCCTTTTTTTCCTTTTCCGTCAACCGTTTCCAAGAGGAGTCAAACACCGCACGCATGCTCCGGTGGCGCGGGGGCAGGTCCTGCATCTTTGCGTTCAGAAAATCCAGGTTGCCTCGGATCTCACCTGCAATGTCCCAAGGCGTCAGGGTGTCCATCCACCCGGCGGCCAAGATCAGGGCCAGGGGCATGCCTGCGGTCATGTTGCAGATCTCGGCAAGGGCAGGGTAATTTGAGGCGGTCAGCTGAGTGTCCGGGTTGAGCATCCTGGCCGTTGTAAGGAAAAGGGCCAGGGCATCATAGGTCGTCTCCGCGTTTTTCAGGCCTTCAGGGGCCGGGGGCTGATCCGAGGGGTCGGGATGGGACAGGCCCGACAGGGGAAACAGGTGCTCTCCCTTGAGCATCAGCCGGGTCCTGGAGGTGGCCAGGATGGTGAGGTGGGGCGCCGCCTCCAGCAGCTCGGAAACCACCGGGGCTCCTTCGGCAGGTGTTTCAGTATCCAGAAGCAACAGAACCTCCCTTGCTCGAAGAAAACCTGTGATCCGTGCCATGGGGTTGGCTGTCTCCCCTTCGCTGAGCCCGAAGACCCTGATGAGTTCTCGCACCAGGGCATCTTTGGCGTCAAGGTCTGCAAGGGAGATGAAAAAGACGCCGTGGGCAAAGCGGTTCGCCGCCACGGTGGCCACCTGGAGGGCCAACCGGGTTTTTCCCATGCCCCCCGGGCCGGTGAGGGTCAGCAGCCTTACTTCCGGGGAGGTGAGTCGTTCCACAAGGCCGGTGACCTCCCCTGTTCGCCCCACAAAGGCCGTGGCCTGGGCCGGCAGGTTGGATATTGGCAGGTTTGGCTTCTGTTTTTTGACGGGTTTTTGGTGGCTTCGGAGGGATTCCGCCAACGCCTCGGTCTCTTGATCCGGGTCGACGGCCAGCTCAGTTCGGAGCAGCGCCCTGCACGTCTCATACTGACGCAGGGCGGCATCCCGCCGACCGGCCTGCTCAAAGAGCGCCATGAGTCGCCTGTGGGCATCTTGGTCCAGGGGATCCAGGGCCACCAGGCGTCTTGCAACCCCCAGAGCCTCTCCGTCTCTTCCCAGGGCTATGTATCTTTCGGACAGCTTTTTCATGATCTCGGCGGCCTCGCGGTCGAGGCCCTCGGCCTGCTCCAGCCGCCAGTGGTCGAAGTCGGGTGCGCCACTGAGGTGAAAGCCCGAGAGAAAAGAGCCCGTGTAGAGGGATAACGCTTCTTCCATGGCCGAAAGGCTCCCTTCTCGGCCCATGCCCAACAGGGTACGGAACCTCTCCACATCCACCTGGACCTGGTCGCTGGCAAGGGCACCGATGGTCTCCCGGTCCGCGGCCAGCCAGGACCTGCCCAGGGACTGTGTGATGTCCGACAGGGCGCGCCGAAGGGAGGCTCGCCCCTTGCCCTGCTCCTGGTCCGGCCACAGAAGGTCGGCAAGCTTTTCCCGGGTGTGGGCCGTGCCCGTGACGGCAAGGTAGATTGCCAGGGCAGCGGATTTGCGCCGGGGAATCCTTACGGGCTCTGTGTCCACCGTGAACCGGGGTGCCCCAAAACAGTGAATGTGCAACATCGTCATGGTCTTTTCTCCTGTGGAGAAGGTAGCTTAACGATCCGCGTTACACAATTTTTTTCACGTCCTTGTTTTGCTTTCCATGCCCAAACCCTTTCAACCCGGCTCGCCCGAAGGGTGAGAAAATCAAACAGCAAACCCTCATTTACATTTTGCATGTTCAAAATAACGGACAGTTTCGTTGTAGTGTTCTGAAATCATATAGCTTTCATCTTGGCTGTTCGTTTTGTCATGAAATATCGGGGTCAGGGACGTTTGGGGGACGGTGGCCTGCTAAGGTGGGAGTAAACGGTTCAACACGACATCATCGTACACAGACATGTAAGGAGGGGAATCCGATGAGTGCCAACTGGATAGCACCTGCGCTTGTGACCCTGGTGTGCTGGGGATTGTGGGGATTTATCCCCAAGCTGACCACCCAGTACATCAGCCCCATGAGCGCCATGATCTACGAAACAATCGGGGCCGCCATCGTGGGGCTGGTTGTCCTCACCCTGGTGGATTTTCGGCCGGAGGTCCATGTGAAGGGTGTGTGCCTCGGCATCACCACCGGGATCATCGGCCTCACAGGAGCCCTTGGCTTTCTCTTTGCCGTGAAGTCCGGGAAGGTGGCCGTGGTGGCGATGTTTACCTCCATGTCCCCCATCATCACCGTGGCCCTGGGGTGCCTTGTGCTCAAAGAGCCCGTGACCCTCAAGGAAGGCCTGGGCATCCTCAGCGCCTTTGCGGCCATCTTTTTCTTTGCATCGTAACCATGGCCTGGCAACAGGGGCAGCCTTCTATGGTTAAAGTCTGGAGCAAAAGCAAGCCTCCGGCGGCCAGGTGGGGCACCTGGAAACCCTATGGCGAATGCATGGAGGTAGTACACATCCCGCAAACGGTTTCGGGGCATTCGCGTGATGGCTGACATGTGGCAACCGGTTTTGCAGGAGAGGCCCGTTTAACACACTTTGAAAGCAGGGTGCGGCTAAAAACCTGTTTGTTAAACTTTTTAAAAGTTTAGCCCCGGCAGGGCCGCCGGAGGCACCTCGTGACGGCTTAGGGAGGAGAAATGAAAAACAAGACGATACACAGCGCAGAGTTTAAGGAGAGGCTTCGGGCGTTTATGGACGTCCTTGGTTTGAACGAAGAGCCCATGGGGCTTTTTTATACCGAAAGAAAACCGCCTGGCGCGGTGTCTCCCAAGGCACAGGTACCGGTGAGTCGCCTGCCGGAAGAGTCAGACGGGGGCATCAACTGGCTGTCGTGCGCCCTGGGTACGGTGAGGCGTGCGCGCCGGAACAAGGCCCCGGCCTGTTTTGACGAGACTCATTACGGGTGCCTGGGTGCCGCCTTTTACATGGGGTTCAAGCCTTATTACGAGCCCTTTGAGCCTGCCTTGATCTCCACGGGAATCCCCGGAGAGATGCAGGGCGAGTGCTATCTGGACTCCCCGGAAAAGGGAAAGGCCTTTTACGAGGAGATCAAGCCCCCGAAGGCCTCGGGGGCAAATCTCGTGATCCAGCCCTTAGGCCTTTTTGAGGACGGAGAGGTGCCCGAGGGTCGTGATTCTGTTTCCCCAGCGCGAGGCCATGATCGCCTTAAACGCCCTGACCGTTTTCTTGACGGGAGATACCGACGCCGTGCGGGTGCCCTTTGGCCAGGGGTGTTGCGGGATGATCACCTGGCCACGGCGTTACCGGGAGGAGGGACGGCAGTGGGCCGTCATCGGAGTGTTTGACACCAACGGCCTGCGTTACCTGGGCAAAGGCGAGGTGACCTATGCCGTTCCCGTTGAATTGTTTACGGCCATGGTGGACCGGTGGGAGGAGGGCATGCCGGGGACCCGGAGTTGGAGGCAGGTAAGGGGCTGACGGCCCGGGCGGGGCTGAGAAGGGAAATGAAAACGCAGGCGATTTGTGATAGGAACACCTCTCGATAAGACCTTCAAACGCCTGCAAGGAGTGATACCACATGGTAACAGTTGATTCACCGGACCTGTGCCCCGCCCTGGTTACCCATATTCTGGATGGGGCTCCCCTTTCCCTTCTCCGACAGGATGAGCTGGACTGGGTGCCTTTAAAACCCCTGTGCGAGGGGTTGGGCCTGAGCTGGGCCGGGGAGCGGAGCCGCCTGAAGCACGATTCGAAGCTCACATGCCGTTTCCTTGCCATGGACGGCACGGACGGCAGGACCCGGGAGTTTCTCTGCCTGCCGTTGTACCAGCTCAGCGGATGGCTGCTCTCCGTCAATGCCGACAAGGTGGCTGAAAACGTCCGGGAGAAGGTGCGGGCCTTTCAGCAGGAGAGCCTGGAGGCGTTGTTTGGGTACTGGCACGGGTCTCAAGGGGGAGCAGAACCCGTGGAGATCCCTGGGGCGGGTTATGAAAACATGGAAAAGGACATTGAGGATGCGGCGACAGGCCATGGTGATGGCCATGGGCCTCAGGAAAATCCCTTTGAAGAACCCTCTGCATCATCAGAGTCCGGAGATGAGGCAGAATCCCTTGAAAGCCGTGTCTCGAGCGTCATCGAGCAAGTTTTGGGGACCCTGGGGCGGCATTGATTTGATTTTATCGTAACTATTCAGATCAAAAAAGCCTCCGGCGGCCCTGCCGGGGGCCAAACTTTTAAAAAGTTTGATAAACAGGTCTCAAGTAATCATTCATAGGCTCCGCCGAAACAATTCCGATATTTTCGCACCCGTGCTTCGAAACGTTTTTTGCGGAGCTTTTTTCAAAAAAGCAACCCGCCGGAGGCATTGGGTTTGGGGTCGTCATTTTTTTCTTCACTCTTTGGGAAGGGTCTCCTGAAGCTGGCGTGATTCCTCTTTGGTCAGCCAGCAGCGCGGATCCGAGCCCAGGTAGTCACCGGTGGCGTAGGCCGCACCCCGGCAGCCGCCGCATGCGAATTTGTACCGGCACTCACCGCACTGGCCGCTTAAAAAGGAGCGGGAGTAGCGGAAGGTGTTGAATTTTTCGTTTTCAAACCAGATCTCTTTAAGGGGGCGGTTCTGGACCCGGTCCACCACCACGGGGAAGTAAGGGCAGAACTGCACCACCCCCTGGGGGTTGATGTACATCAGGGAAAAGGCCACGGAGCACCCTGTGACGGCCACACCGTTAAAGAGCTCCTCGTCGGACTCCACTTCGCTCAGGCGACCGGGGTTTACGAGGAGTTCCGGGAAGGGGTCGCTGAAGCCCACGGTGAGGCCCAGGTCATTTCCCTTTTCCCACACAAAGCGGCTGACGTCCCTGTGCTCCAGGGGATCGGAGACGGCCCCGGTGGCATTGCCCACGGGCACCACGTAGCGGAAGTTGAATGTGGTTACGCCGTGCTCCTTGATCATGACCAGAAGCTTTTCCACCTCCTCTTTGCCCTGGCCGAAGTAGGTCATGCGAATGGCAAGGGGGACCCCACGGGCGGTGAGAAGATCCACGGCCGAAAGGGTTCGTGCAAATGAGCCCTTGCCCCTCACCGGATCGTGCACCTCCGCCGTTGACCCTTCCATACTGATATTGAATCCGTCCACATACCGGCACAACTCCTCCTCGTTGTCCTTTGTGATGAGGGTGGCATTGGTGAGCAGCTCGATGGAGAGGCTGAGGTTTGTCTTGATGTGGTCCATCAGGGCAATGAGGTCGTCCCGCATCAGGGGCTCTCCACCGGCCATGGCCAGGGCTGCGCCCGGGGCCATTTCGTCTGCCTGGTTGAGCATGTCCACGGCCTCGTCAAAGGAGAGGTCCCTGTCGTTGCGATCCAGGTTGCTGGCTCGACAGTGGCGGCAATTGAGGTTGCATGACGAGGTGGTGTCCCACTGGAAGATTTTTGGCGGATGGGTCCAGTTTGCGTCCATGGCGGATCCTTTCTAAGGAAGGCGGGTGGTTGGTATAAGGATTTGAGCTGCCCCGGGTGTTGCTGGTGATATCAATGTACTACAGGGTTTTCATCAGGTCGCATCCGCCGCAGGGGCCCTCGGCCTGATTTTTTGGCGGGGTCACAACATCGCACCCGCCGCAGGGCCCTTCAGCTGTTTTTACAGGTGTTTTGATAACAAGGTCGCAGCCACCACACGGTCCTTCGGCCGGCATGATGGGAATATTATGATTCTCCGCTGCCAGTATCATGTTCTTCAGCTCCGAAAGGTTCAGAGCCTCGGCGTTTTCTATGATTTTCTTTGGCATCACATAGCCTCCCCATGTGTGTCATGGTTTACGGGTATGCGGGGCAGCTCAAAGAGGGCTCATGAAAAACGGATTTTTTAGTGATTGAACATTGCCTGTTTTGTAACGGCGGGGTGTGGCCGTTGAGGCGGAGAACCATTTGGGAAGGCATGGAAAGCCCGGCCGATGGAATCGGCCGTCACAACGCGTGATGCCGGATGAGGGCGCAGCGTAATCTCGTGTGTTATGTATGAATATATCTTAATTTCAATGTACTATCAACGCAATGTTGGCTGCGAAGGCCCGGCTTTTCAACCGAGTCTTCCGGCAAACTGCCTGGCCAGGGCGATGAGGGTGAGGACCGGGGGTGTGCCCCCTGAGACAGGCATGATGCTGTTGTCGCAGATGTAGAGGTTCTCGACGGCTGTCTGCAGGTCGGGACCCACCACCCGGCCCATGGCTGCGGTGCCCCCCGGGTGGCCGCCGATGCCCTTGGCCACCGCGATGGTGTCGGCCCGGACCCCTGCTTGCACCATGACCGCCTTTGCCGCCTCAATGCCTTTGGCCATGAGGGCCTCATCCTTGGGGGTGAAGGCCTTGTGAAAGGAGCCGTCGGCCCGGATTTCGCCGGAGGGCTCGTCGCAAAGCTTGACGAACATGCCTGTCAGTTTTTTCATTCGGACGCCCCGGGGCCAGGAGGAGATATTTTTTGCGGCCAGCTGGGCCACAAAAGCGTTGACCGCCCCCACGTTGCCGAAGACAAACTCCCCTTTGCGGGATTCGTCGGCAAAGGTGTAGGTGATCTCCCGAAAGGTGCCCGGACCCTCCCTCATTTCGCCGAGGAGCACGGCCATGGGGTCGGTGAAAAAGTGGGTGCCGGCACCCTTGATGCCGGACCGGTGGAGGATTTCAGGGGTCCCCATGCCCCCTGCCGCAAGGACGACCCGGCGGCTGAAGACCGCAAGGGGGCCTCGGTCGGTTTCGGCCGCAACCCCGTTGGCTGTGCCGTTGACATGGAGGATCTCCCGGACGTCGCAGCCCGTCACAAGGCGGGCCCCGGCATCCACCGCATCGTTGACGTAAGATCGGGCGGTCCACTTGGCGCCCCGCTTGCACCCGAAAAGGCACCTGTCGCAATGGGGATCGCAGAGGTCGGAGTCGATGAACCGTGCCTGGGGTTTCATGGCATGGCCGAGCTCCCCAGCGGCTTCCACGAGCCTCCGGGTGCCCGGGTAGTGCTGGTAAAAATGGTCGGGAACGGGGCGGATGCTCAGCTCTTCTTTTATGTCGGCCACCTCGGTGGCCAGGTCGATGCCGAAGTCGCTTTTTAAAAACGACGGCGGATCGTAGGCATTGCCGGAGTAGATCATGGTGGAGCCCCCCGGGGTGATGCCCCGCCGTACCAGGATCCCCTGCCTGGACCTGCGGATGTCGTACATGGCCGCATAGGCCAGGGGGTTGCCCACGGACCAGTCCCGGGCCTTTCCCTTCTCCAGAAGCACAACGCTTTTTCCCTTTTTCGCAAGCTCCCGCGCCACCGTCGCTCCCCCCGGCCCGGTTCCGATCACCACCGTCTCGGTTTCCATGATGTGCATGCTTGGCTCCTGTTGTTTCTTGCATCAGGTATGGCGCTTTTACGCATTTTTTCCGTTTACCAGGTGATCCACCAGGCGTTTGCCGAAGGCGATGAGGGTAATGACCGTGGGGCGATCCAGGGCTTCGGGGAAGATACTGGCGTCGCAGATATAGAGGTTGTCGATGGCGGTCTGGAGGTTGGTGTCCACCACGCTGCCGATGCCGCAGGTGCCGCTGGGGTGGGCTCCCCGCACCGGGCTTGCCACGAGGGTCGAAGGGTGGCATCCCGAGGCCGTGAGGATCTCTGAGGCGATCTCTTTGCCCATGGCAAGCTTGTCGAAGTCGGCTTTGGTGAGCTCTTTGGAGACCTGGCCGGAGGCGTCCACCCAGCCTCCGGGGGTGTCCTTGATTTTGATGAGGATGCCCACCATGTGATGGTAGTGGCGGCCTTTGGGCAGGTGCCTGAGGCCGGTTTTTCCCAGGCTGATGAGGGTCATGAGTTTCGGGTCGATGAGGGTGCCCATGCGGACGCCGTGGCTGTCGCAGAACTCCCAGGTGTCCACGCTCACCAGGGGGTCGGTGTGGGATCCTTCAAAGGGTGAGATACCGTAGAGGAGTACGGTGGGATCGATGACGCACTGCCTGCCCGCACTTTGGATGCCCGCCTTGAGGAGAAGTCCCGGTGTGGGGATGCCCCCTGCGGCGAGGATGATTTTGTCTGCGTAGAATTCCTCGGTATCTCGGCCCGCAAGGTGTACCCGCACGCCCGTGGCTTTTCCGCCCTTCACCAGAACCTCGGTGCACTCGGCCCGGGTTCGTAAGTGGGCGCCGTGGGTCACCGCATCTTTGATGTACTCCCGGGCCGTCCATTTGGCGCCGCAGGCACAACCCAGGGAGGTGCCCGCCCCGCACCGGCACCCGGATTCCACCTTATCCCGGTCATACAGCTTGGGGGTGGGGGTCCAGTGGTACCCCAGGTGGTTGGCTGTTTCCATGATGCGGCGGGAGGCGTTTCCCAGAAGGGCTTCGGGAAGGGGGGCTGCCTTGAGTTCCGTCCAGGTCTGATCGGCATAGGGGCCAAGGTCGATGTGGTAGCGCTCTTTGAGCCAGGGGGGCGGCATGGCTGCCGAGGCCGAGTAGACCGTGGTGGCCCCGCCCGTGGAGGAGGCCATGAGCATGGCAACGCCCTCTTTGCTTTTGAAGAAACCGGCTTTTTCCACAATGCTCAAGGCCCCTGCGTAGGTGCCCAGGTTCCGGTGCTCCTTTCCCTTTTCAAGGATCGCCACTTTTTTCCCGGCCATGGCAAGGCCCCGGGCCACGGTGGCTCCGCCGGGGCCGGACCCCACCACGACGGCATCGTAGGTGTGCTGCATGGATATTCCTCCTGAGAGCATAACGGGTAACAGGGGGTGCATTGCCGGTGAGGTGGCTTCGGCATATCACCAGAAAAATATCAGGGTATGACGTGGGACTCCCCGTGGGGCGGCGCCTTGCCGCAGGTGGGTGGCTCTGGGGAGACCATGGTGCGTGACAAAGACGCATCAGGCTGGGTGATGATAAGTGATGTCGACGATGTGAAGGGGCCCACCGAATCAGAGATGGCCCTTGCGGATGCCCGGTGGGTGGGACTCAGAAAGGTAGTGAAGTGGTTGTTGCTGATATCTTTACTTATACTACGTGAGTTGCGGGACGTGTTCAACAGGTTTTTTGCAACGGTTCGGGTAACGGTCCCGTTGCCTCCGGCGGGTCGTATGCGCAAGGGCAATATGCTTTCGAGGTGGCTCACCTCGCCGCCGGAGGCACTCTTTTTGTCGGTCGCTTTAACCGTAAGCCACTGTTTACTTGAGGGGCAATGGCACGGTCTCCGCATCCTCGCCGTGGTGGGTCTCCCGACTGGCCAGGGTGCCCAGGACTCCTGCTGCGGCGGCCAGGGAGAGGGAGCAGGCAACGGTGACGCCGGTCCAGCCCCAGTGGGCCCAAACCGGTCCCAGGACCATGGAGGAGAGGCTGCCGCCGCCGATGCACACGAGGATGTACAGGGAGGAGGCGCTGCCGAGGGCGGAGTCCGGGACGCTTGCGCCTATGAGGAGAAAGATCAGGGGCTGGCAGCAGTAGGCACCTGCAAAGAGCAGAAGCAGGCCCAGGGTGATGAGGGGCACGGACTGGGACCAGCCCATGAGCTGCAGGGCCACCAGGCAGATGCCAAGACCCGGCAGACTGATCCGGTACGGCCCTGCTTTCTGGGAGAGGCTGCCAGCAAAGGGGGCGATGAGGGCGGTGACCCCGGCCAGGCTGATCCAGCCCACCTCCCCTGCGGTGAAGAGAAAGGGCGGGGCCGTGAGACGGTAGGTGAGGAAGGTGACCATGCCGAGGAACCCGAAGAAGAGGAAGAATCCGGTGGCCAGAAGGGCCAGGGGCCGGGGACGGCACACGAGGCGAACGGCGTTGAGGTAGAGATCCCAAAGGGGATACCCCGGGAGTTTTTCCTTTTGGGCGGGCTCTAACAGCCGGGTATAGCCTGCCGCGGAAAGGATCAGGAGGAAAAGGGCGACGATGCGAAAGGCCACGCGCCAGCCCAGGTGGGCGGTGAGGAGTCCCACGGCCACGCGTCCGAAGACCGGGCACTCCCCAGGGGCGCAGGAGCACTGCCCCCACATAGAGGCCCCGCTTGTCCGGAGGGGCCAGCCGGGTCATGTGGGGGATCATGGAGGCCGGCACCAGGGCCGCGCTGAAGCCGATGAGCCCCATGGCTATGACAAAGGTGGCAAAGCCCGGGGCCGTTGAGGCAAAGAGGATGGCAGCCAAAAGGGCCCCAAGGCCGGTGAGAGCCATTCTGGGCAGGTCAAAGCGGTCTGCCAGGGGGCCGATGACGAAGAAGGCCGCCGCATAGCACAGGGATGCCCCGCTGAAGGCAAACCGGGCCTTTGAGATGTCCATGTGAAAGGCCTGGGAAATCTCCAGGAAGATGGATTGGGTCATGAACACCGTGGCAACGGCGGTCATGACCATGAGGCAGGCGATACCGGCCTTTGTGCGTAAAGGTGTTCGGGGTGTGTCAGGCATGATCCGTCTCTTCTGCGGCGAGCAGGGCGTTAAAGGTTGTGAGAAATCCCCGGAGGTCCTTCTTTTCGATGGTAAGGCTTGGGTCGATGCGCAGGGTGTTGGTGCCGGGCCTGCGGCCCACGACATAGCCCTCATCCAGGAGGCGGCGGTGGATTCTGTCGGTTACAGGGGCGCCGGGGAGATCCTCGATATCCATGGCGACCATGAGACCCCTGGCCCGGAAGGCCTGGAGACGGCGTTTTTTCCGCATGGCCAGTAACTCCTGGGTAAGGAGTGTCGAAAGCTCGGAACTTCGTCGAATGAGGTTGTCGTCATGGATGATGCGGATCACCTCACGTGCGATGGCGGCCCCCAGGGGGTCGTTCTGGTGGGATTGGGCGTAGGGGACGGGGGTGGCGTTCAGCCGTTTCGTGACGGTGCCTGAAAAGGCGGCGACGCTGACCGGGTAGCCGTTTCCGATGCCCTTGCCCATGGCCACGATATCCGGCGTCACATCGTAGTGCTGGTAGCCGAACCAGCGGCCTGTGCGGCCGATGCCGGTGGTGACTTCGTTGACGATGAGCAGCCCACCGTTCTGGCGGACGGTTCGGGCAATACCGTTGATGAGCTTTTCCGGGGGAAAGCGGACAAACCCCGAGGAGCTGCCGGGTTCGAAGAGAAAGGCTCCGATGCGGCCAAAGGGGATTTTTTTCCAGGTCGGGCACGTGCTGCCGCAGGGACCGGCATGGGGGCAGGTGTCGCACCCGGACCAGTCAACGTGGGTCCAATGGTCCGTGCTCCGGGTACTGGCCGAGCCATAGGCGCCGAAGTAAGAGTCGGCCATGGTGAGAAAGAGGGGGCGCTCCGAAAGTTGCCTTGCCGCCCTGACCCCGTACTCCACGGCTTCGCTGCCCGAGCAGAGGAAGGTGCAGGCCCCGCCTTCAAATCCGTGGAGGGCAAGAATCTCTTCGGCGGCTGCTTCCACCACCCGGGTTGAATAGCTGAAGCCCGTGTGGGCAAGGCGAGCGGCCTGTTCGGCCATGACCCCGAGGTATTCGCGGGTGGGCGTGTCCCACCGAGGTGCACCACACACCGGACTCCAGGTCTGTGTACCGTTTGCCGTTCTCGTCGAAGAGGCTGCAGTTTGTTGCGCTGGCGATGGTGCCCAGCTGCTTTTCATGGCCGGGGAACCAGATGACAGGGCCCATGGTTTTCTCCTCCATCGTTGGCCCGGATATTTCATGGGAAAACAACCAGCTAAAATAAAGATGCTATAATTTCAAAAGGCTACAATGAAAATATCAGCTATTTTTAAAACTCAAAATGTAAATTAGCGTTTGCTGTTTGTTTTTCTCACCCATCTTCTGCGTTCTCAGAGCTTTGAGGTAAACCACTACATCTGCAGCTTTGATGCCTTGAATATGGGTGCACTCGACTCGTGAAATATCCGGGTTAGGTGTGAGCCTGTCACCATACTGCGGGACGCTTCGGGAGAAAAGACACAATTTCCGGGATTTGGTGTGGGCACAGTTTTGACGTGCAGGGCCAGTCATGGGCACAGCAGGGCGGAGACGAGCCCCCGTAAGGGGCCCGTCATCGTTTTTTCTCTATTGGACCATGGCCGATTGGACCAGGGTTGCGATATGCACGGCTTTTTTGCCGGCCTCTGTTTTGCGGGAGGTGTAGTTCATGTTGAAGATGCAGAAGGGGCAGGTGGAGACCAGGGTGTCTGCCTCGGCCGTGTTCAGGACCTTGCCTGCGATCTTCATGGAGAGGGGAGCGTCAAGGGAGCGCACTCCGGCACCGGAGCCGCAGCAGAGTGCCTGATCCCGGTTTTCGGGAAGCTCCGTGAGGGTAGCGCCGCAGGCGGCCAGGAGCTCGCGGGGGATGTCGTAGAGACCGTATTTTCGACCCATTTTGCAGGCGTCGTGGACGGTGACGTTTTGGGTCTTCGGGGCCAGGGTGAGGCGGCCAGCGTCCAGGAGCTCTTTGATCACTTCGGCGATGTGCAGGACCTTGATGTCAAAATCCTCCAAAAGCCTCGGGTAGTAGCTGGAGAAGGCGCGGTGGCAGCCCGCACAGGGCACGATGATGCGTTTGATCCCGGATTTCCTGAAGGTCTCGGCCATCTCCGTGAAGATAATTTTTGCCTCGTCCCATTTCCCTGCGTTGTACGGGTAGATGCCGCAGCAGTATTCATCCCGCAGGAGTTTTACGTTTTCTCCTGCGGCCAGGAGGATCGTCAGGGAGGCGGCGGCTGTTGCCTTGTCCATGTAAGAGGAGAGGCAGCCCACGTACAGGAGAGTGTCCCCTTCGGCGTCTTCGAATTGGACTTTATCCTTGAGGTGCTCGGGAACCCAGTCCAGGCGTTCTTCTGCGGGTTTGCCCACGGCGTTGCGGTTTTTAAGGAGGCCCGCGATCATTTTTTCGTGTTTGGCCAATGGGCCGAATCCTTTTTTGACCATCATCACCTTTCCGTCGGCAATGGTCTGGGAGATGGGAATCTCCTGGGGGCACACCGTGTCGCACCGTCCGCATTCGGTGCAGTAATAAAGGGCCTTCACCTCGTCGGGCAGGGGCGCATAGCCTTTGAGGCTCCGGTTTATGACGGTGAGGCGCTCCATGGGGTTCATGGCAGGGCCGTCCGCGGTGTCGGAGGTGCAGCATACCTCCAGGCAGGCCTCGCACTGGATGCACTGGTTGGTGGAGTCAAGAAGGGCGGGGACATCGATGAGATCGAAGACGGACATGGCACAAACCTCCGGGTAAAATCAGTGATGGAGAAAGACGCGACGGCAAAGGTCATCATCAGGAATCTGTCTTAGATTTCTATGCCCGGAACGGCGAGAAATGCAAACAAAAATTGATGGGGGGCCCGGGCGCGGCGAAATGAGGAGAGTTTGTCGGTTGGAGGTATTTTGCTTAAGGAAGGGGGCAGCCGATGTTCAGGAGATGGTTCATGGCCCCGGGGTCTTTCCCGAGCCATGTGAGGGCAGAGGCCCAGTCCCTGAACACGCCCACCTTGAAGGGGACGAACCCGTTGGTCAGCTGCTCGAACATGCGGCTGGTGCCGAAGGTGCGGTCCGCAGGGGCGACAATGGCGTTTTTGGTGGATTCTGCGGCTTGGGGGCGCGGGAGATTTTCGGAGTATCGTGCCATCTGGACGATCTCCTGCCGGGTAAAGTCTGTTGTCAGGTCCGTGATGTCGGTGAGGGTGTCGAACCCATGGGAGTAGTTTGGATCCCCTCGCATGATGTCCAGTTGTTCGATGGTCTCCTCAGGGGTGGTCTCGCCCCGGTTCCAGATAAGAATCAGGGCGAGTTCGGGGCGAATGGTGTAGTCGAGCATGGTGTTCTCCATTGCTTCATGAAAAGAGTACGGGTGGCTTGAAGAATCCTCAAATTCCACCGTATTGCGTTTACTCTAAATGAAGTCAATGCACAACTTTTTTTAATGAAAGAAAAATGGGGCTATAGTTCTTTTGGCTTTGATTCCACCAGCCTCCCGGCAAGTTCTTCTCCCAGAAAAACGATGGATTCGATGTCCAGATGGTCGGTGACGGTTTCGTCGAACATGAGTTTTGCCTTGGCTTCAAAGCCCTCGTCCATGTCGGCATCCCAGAAGAGGAGAATGACCGGGACCTTGGGAAAGGCAAAGAAGCGAAAGGCGATGTCTGCTGAACCGGCATGTTCGGTCTCCACGATGCCCCCTAAGTCCAGGGCCCTCTCCCTCAGCAGGAGGAGGTTGTCGGAAAACGCTCTGGAAATGGGGACTTCCACGCTGTCCACCATGTTCTTGATTTTGGAGGTGGTGTTGGGGAGTTCAATGAATCCTTTCCATTTTCCCGTGGGGGATGTCGTGCCGCCCTGGGCGAGGTGGTTGAGGATGAAGACCTGCTCCCAGCGGGTGAGGGGAAGGTCTGTTCGGGTGGCGATGGTCAACTCACGGATACGGAGGGTGTCGGAAAAATAGGGGAGATGAAACACCGGTCCCCCTTCCTCCATGGTCAGCTTGCCGCCGAGCCGGGCAGGAAAGGTGGCGGGGTCCATGTTTGAGGCGCGCTCCCTTGCCCAGGCCAGGGCGTCTTCGGCCATGTCTCTTCGGACCCACTTGCCTATGGCGTATTGTTCCTTGAGCTCAACGGTGCAGCGCTCCACGGTTTCGGCGGAGAGGTAGGGGCATTCGGAAAGGGAGAGACCATCTGCAACCACCTGGCCCGCAAAGGCGATGCAGGTGGGGTGGCCGCACTCCCCGCAGTTTGTTTTGGGCAGGATATCACGGTACAGATCAACAACGGAAAGAGCCATGGGGTGCCTCCGTCAGGGTTGTTCTTCCCACGTGATGCAGTCCGCAGGGCAGTTCTTGATGACGTCATCAACCTCTGCCTGGGGGTAGGTGTCCAGGTCCGTCACCTGCACGTAATCGTTGGTGTTGATAACAAAGACCTCGGGGCAGAGGTCGGTGCATAATTCGCAGAGGACGCAGTCGGAAAGCTCGACAGTCGGGACACGCTTCATGGATAAACCTCCATAGGGTTAAAACGGTATTGCGTAAAACTTTCGGGACTATATCACGTAATTCGAAATAGTTCAAAAGATGGTTGGGCCTGCGGCCGGGGAAGCCGCAGGCCCTTTTTCTGTTCCGGGTCTGGGAGAGGAAAGGAACAGGGATCGTTAATCGAAGTAGCGCTTCAGCAGGCCTGCAAAGGCCTGGCCGTGGCGTGCTTCGTCTTTGCACATCTCATGGACGGTGTCGTGGATGGCGTCGAGGTTGAGCTGCTTGGCGCGGGTGGCCAGGTCTTTTTTGCCCTGACAGGCGCCGTGCTCTGCCTCTACGCGCATGGTGAGGTTGGTCTTGGTGTCGCCGGTGACCACTTCGCCCAGTAGCTCGGCAAACTTGGCAGCGTGCTCAGCTTCTTCAAAGGCGATGCGCTTGTAGGCTTCGGCCACTTCGGGGTAGCCTTCACGGTCGGCCTGGCGGCTCATGGCCAGGTACATGCCGATTTCGGTGCATTCGCCGGTGAAGTTGGCGCGGAGGCCTTCAACGATTTCAGGGTCTACGCCTTCGGCCACACCGATGACGTGCTCGTCGGCCCAGGCCAGGGGACCTTCGGCCTGTGCCTTGAACTTGGCGGCGGGGGCTGCGCACTGGGGGCATTTTTCGGGAGCGTTTTCACCTTCGTGGACATAACCGCAGACAGTGCATACATACTTGGACATGGTTCATTTCTCCTTCAAGAATTCGAGATCCAATGGTCAAAAGTTGATTTCAGATCGTTTTGGTTTTGTTTGCATCATTCATGCGAGCTTGGCAGCGTCGCGTTGTGTCTGGGTAGTATGCGAGTGCTGTGCCAAAGTGAAATAAAAAATGCGGTGGAGGTGAATTTTTCTGGGCGTATGAAGCATAACTTATTGAATATGAAGAGATGCTGCGATTTGGGCTCGAGGGCTCAGCCAATGGGGGCCGCACATCCGTATCGCCGCCCTGCCCCCTCGCCGTGGCACTCCGACACGGTGATACGGCAGGTGTGGCGGGCGAAATATAAAAATAGTTTGAAAATACAGGGGAAAATGTGTGTCTCAGGTTGAAAATGAGACAGGGGTGGCCCAGGGGAGGGGGGGACAGGGAGAAAAGGCGAAAGGTTAAAGGGCTAAAAGGGGGAAGGGGAAAGATTGAAAGGTTGAAAGGTAAAAGGGCTAAGGGGCTAAAGGGGAAAGGCTAAAGGGATAGAGGTGGGGGGCGTGTTTTTCTTCTTTTTATCAAGGGGCTGGCGCGGGATGTGCAACTGTGCAAGGATTGTGGTTTGATGTTTACGACTCGGTAACAATGATTCTGCGGAGAAAAAAGCCATGTCCCTTATTCGACCTGTCCTGAGCCTGTATGATACCCTGGAAACCTGCTGGGAGGGGCCTTCGGGTCATCGCCTGGCCGGAAGCCTTCTGGTGGGAACCTTTCTGGTCTGCCTCATGAGCGTGGAGCTGGGACGCGTCCTGGAGCTCCCCGAAGCCCTGGCCCACCTGGTTCCGAAAAATCATCTGGCTTCCATCGGCATCGCCCTGACCCTGCTTCTCATCATCGAGGTCATGGGCCTTGTCTTCAGCATGGTCCACTCGGTGAGCACCTCGGTGGGGCGTCAGCTGGAGATTCTCTCCCTGATCTTGTTGCGAAACGTCTTCAAGGAGATCTCCCATCACAACCCCCTCTCCTGGGAATCCCTGCGGGGCGGATTGCCCGGCATTGCCGCCGCGGTCACCGGAGCCCTGGTGGTGTTCGCTCTTCTCTCCCTCTATTACAGGATCAAGACAAGCTCGACCCTTTCCGAGCATGAGGAGGACCGGCAGAGCTTCATCGCTGCCAAGAAGT
Organism: Desulfoluna sp. CYM3A; assembly: GCF_056829965.1. Taxonomy (NCBI): domain Bacteria; kingdom Pseudomonadati; phylum Thermodesulfobacteriota; class Desulfobacteria; order Desulfobacterales; family Desulfolunaceae; genus Desulfoluna; species Desulfoluna sp. CYM3A. The sequence goes on along the minus strand of NZ_CP186556.1, from coordinate 4,505,250 downwards.
GCATTGCACTGGCCCTGCTGGCGGCGTTTCACCTCATCGCCCTGCGCAGCCTTATGGGCTATTTTTCGGGCGTTCCCACCCCGCCTGCCTTTGAGACCGTCTATACCCTGCTTGTCCTGAGCAACATCCTCATTGTGCTGCTCTCCCTGCGCCACGGGCACAATTACCGGGTGGCCTTTCGCAATTCCGGTTTTGCCGTGGTGACGGTCCTGATCCTCATTGCCCTGGTGGCCCCTCCCCTCTGGAGCGCAGCCATCGGCACCTTTGCGGCCCTGTTCGCCCTGGCCACCTTCTGGGTGTTCGGCAGGTTCCACGAAACCTCTCTCCCAGGCGAGATAACCCCTTCGGAACACGGCCACGAGCCGATCCTCAAAGCCATGCCCCAGGCCAGGGGGTAAGTCGATTTGCGCCATACCGCAAATGGTGACGCATCACTATGGAGCGCCGCACTCCGGTGCGGCTTTTTTTATCCCGGAATTTCGTTGAAGCCGGGAGCATAGCGATATCGGTCGCTGAGCGACGACCCGCAGGGTGCACTCTGTCCACCATGGTTGGCCGGTACATGGAGAACGATGGTTTCTGATTTGCTTTCGGGGGCTGCTACGCTTCGGTTTGGTGCGTGGAACGCACCCCACGGGCTGACGGCATGCAGCCTATTTTATGGGGAGAGCCTCCGGCAGGGTTGCCGGAGGCAAAGGTTTGGGAGTTATTCAAAGAGGGGCAGGTAATGCTCGTAGCCCTCTTTTTTCAGGTCCTTTTTAGGGACGAACCGCAGGGCCGCGGAGTTGATGCAGTAGCGAAGGCCCGTGGGGGCCGGTCCGTCGGTGAAGACATGGCCCAGGTGGGAGTCGCTGTGACCACTGCGGACCTCCACCCGTTTCATGAAAAAGGAGGTGTCCTCCACTTCGTCGATGTCGGCGGCTTTCAAGGGGCGGGTGAAGCTGGGCCACCCGGTGCCGGAGACGAATTTGTCGGTGGAGCTGAACAGGGGGGCGCCGCTGATGATGTCCACATAGATGCCCTCCTGCTTGTTGTCCCAGTATGCGTTGTCAAAGGGACGCTCCGTGCCGTTTTTGCGGGTCACCTTGTACTGCAGGGGAGTGAGCCTCTCTTTGAGCTCTTCCTCTGTCCAGGTGGTCTGCTTGATGCCTTTTCCGTCTTCGGTCCAGTGTTTTTCAAGGAACGCATCCCTTCCGGAGCGGCTTCGGTAGAACTTATACCGGATGGGGTTCTCCTTGTAGTAGTCCTGGTGGTACTCCTCGGCCGGATAGAAGGTGGTGGCGCGGGTGATCTCCGTGACAATGGGTTTCCCGAAGATTCTTCTCTTGCTCAGGGCCTCTTTTGAAGCCAGGGCCGCTTGTTTCTGGGCATCGTCGTGGTAGAAGATGCCGGTGCGGTACTGGCTGCCCCTGTCTACAAACTGGCCGCCGCCGTCGGTGGGGTCCACCTGTCTCCAGAAGACCTCAAGGAGCTCTTCGTAGGATATTTTACCCGGGGCGTAGGTGATTTCTACGGCCTCGGCGTGGCCGGTGCTCCCTGCGGAGACCTCTTTGTAAGTGGGGGCCTCCTTGTGGCCTCCGATGTATCCGGAGACCACGGAGAGCACGCCGTCCAGGGACTCAAAGGGGTGCTCCATGCACCAGAAGCAGCCGCCGGCGAAGGTGGCCTTTTGGGTTTCTGTTGCCTACTACGTGCGAGGTCCGTGACAGAAATTCCATGAGATTGCCAGGGTGGCGGCAAAGGTTTTTACTATCGATTTATCGAGGTTCATGGGTCACCTCAGTGTGTTTCATCATCTTGCTTATCTCTGTAATGTTATGGTGATGTTGCGTTTTCAGGCATCCGGTACGTTCAGGGACCAGTCGTATGCCATGAAGGATACCTTTAAGTCCCCTTGTGCCTGGGCCATGGCCGCTTTGAGGGGGCCTTCGGCATATCGGCCGATGTAAGCGGCAATGTCGTCTCCGAAGTCATCTTTGTACCATTTGAATATTCGGCTGACGACGAGCCGGTTTCCCTCAACCCGGGTGTTGGCGCTGTTGTTGATAAAATCGATGGTGGCCGCGTCAAGCTGGGCGTCCAGGGTATCGCCCAGGTAGGCCTCCGGCAGCAGCGGGGGGCAACTCCTGGAAGCGCAGTTGACGGCAAAGTGGATCCGGGGGTCCTGGTACTTTTCCCTCAAGATGGCGTGTTCGATCTCATTCAAGGTGAGGGTCTTGCCTCCGATCTTGACGAATTCTTTTTTCCAGGGAGAAGAGAAGACCGAGCCCAGATCCTTGATGGATTCGATCTCCGGGTATTTGGTGAGGATGAGCTTCAGGGTCCAGGCATTGTACATATTGATCCAGAAGGCCATGGCCTCGTCCCGGGAGAGGCCCTCCGCGCTGTAGGAGGCTGCCGGGGCCAGGTAGGCGTCCAATTTGTCTTCCTCGTCTGCCAGGCCGTCGTAGTCGATGCCGCCGCCGCGGACGTGGGCTGCCAGGAGGTTGTCAAAGGGGGCGTGGTCGTACGTCTCGGCCCGGGCGCTTGTCACCAGGACAAAGACCAGGGCCGTCAGGAGGACCGCCCAGAGGGCAAGGGCCGGTGAAGGGCCGGGCCTTGCCTGGGCCAGGGACTTGGGCGTGTGGTGCCGGATCGGGTGAACGGGTCGTCTGGTGTGTGTGTGATGGCTCATCATGCGCGCCTCCATGCGTGGATTTTCTGTAAGGTGTTGAGGACCTTCTCCGGTTTATGGGCGTTCTTCCAGGTGCCGGCCGTGCCTTTGACCATCTCAGAGAGGGTTGGGTAGATGTGGATGGTGCCCAGGATCTTGTTGAGCCCGAGCTTGTGGCGCATGGCCAGCACAAATTCGGCAATGATGTCTCCTGCGTGGTGGCCCACGATGGTGGCCCCCAGGATGCGGTCGTTTCCTCTGGCGGTGATCACCTTGACAAAGCCATGGTCCTCGGAGTCCGCAATGGCCCGGTCCACTTCGCCGATTTCGTATACTGTCACCTCGTGGGGGATGTTCTTCTCCTGTGCCTCGGTCTCGGACAGGCCCACCCGGGCCACCTCCGGGTCGGTGTAGGTGCACCAGGGGATCACGCTGTAGTCGGCCTTGAATCGCTTGATAAACCCGAAGAGGGCGTTTACCGAGGCGTACCAGGCCTGGTGGGAGGCCGTGTGGGTGAATTGATAGGGCCCTGCCACGTCCCCGGCGCAGAAGATGTTGGGCACGGAGGTGGCCAGGAAGGGATCGGTCTCCACGGTCCCCCTGGGATCAAGGGTAATGCCCAGCTTTTCCATGCCAAACCCTTCGGTGTTGGGTTTCCGCCCCACGGCCACGATGATTTCGTCAAAGGGAACGGTTACGGCCTGCCCTCCGGCGTCACAGACCAGGGTCTTCTCGCCATCCTCCACCCGGATTTCCGTGGCCGCGTGGCCGGTGAGGACCTGGATCCCTTCGCGCCGGAATTTACGGGCAATCATCTCTGCCACCTCGGGGTCTTCACGGCCCATGAGCTTTGGCGCCATCTCCACCTGGGTGACGTCGGAGCCAAAGCGGGCAAAGCACTGGGCCAGCTCGCAGCCGATGGGGCCGCCCCCAAGGACCACAAGACGCTTGGGAAGTTCGGTGAGGCCCCAGACCGTGTCGCTGGTCAGGGGGGTGATGAGGTCCATGCCCTTGATGGGGGGCACAAAGGGCCTGGCACCCGTGGCGATGATGATGCTCTTGGTGGTGAGCACCCGGCCGTTCACCTGCACCTCAAAGGGAGAGATGATCTCGGCAGCGCCCTGGACGCACTCCACCCCGAGTTTGGTGTAGCGCTCGATGGAGTCGTGGGGTTCCACCTTGGAGATAATGGTGTGGACCCGCTCCATGACCTCGGCAAAATCAAAATCAACGTTGGCTTCCTTGAATCCGAACTCCTTGGCTCGCCTTGTGTAGGCAAGCATCTTGGATGATCGGATCAGGGCCTTGCTGGGCACACAGCCGGTATTGAGGCAGTCCCCGCCCATTTTGTGCCGTTCCACAAGGGCCACCTTCGCCTTGACCGCCGCCGCGATGTAGGCCGAAACCAGGCCCGCCGACCCAGCGCCGATGACCACGAGGTTGTAGTCAAAGCGCTTGGGTTTGTCGTAGGCCTTGAAGACCCGCCTGGCCTTGACGGCATCGATGATTTTCCGTGCCGCCAGGGGAAAGATGCCCAACAGGGCAAAGGAGAAGAGCAGCCCCGGCGAGAGGATCCCGGACAACGAGTCGATGCGGGCGAGCTGGGTTCCGGCGTTAACGTAGACCATGGTGCCCGCCAGCATGCCGAGCTGGCTAACCCAGTAAAAGGTGAGGGTGCGGATGGGGGTCAGGCCCATGACGAGGTTGATGACAAAGAAGGGAAAGATGGGCACCAGGCGCAGGGTAAACAGGTAGAAGGCCCCGTCTTTTTTCATCCCTTCGTTGATGGCTCCCAGGCGGTCGCCGAATTTGGTCTGCACCAGGTCCCTCAAGAGAAACCGGGAGACGAGAAAGGCCAGGGTGGCACCGATGGTGCTGGCAAAAGAGACAGCCACAAGGCCGGTGAGAAAGCCGAACAGGGCCCCGCCCGCCAGGGTCATCACGGCCGCGCCCGGAAGGGAGAGGGCGGCCACCGCCACGTAGATGAGAAAGTAGACGGTGAGGGTGAAGAGGGCGTGTTCCTTGTAAAAGGCCCCGAACTCAGCCTGCTTTGCCTTCAGGGACGACAGGGTAAGCAGCTCTCCGACATCGAAGGCGAAAAAGAGCACGACCAGGATGGCGATGATAAGAACAACGATGAGTTTCATGTGGCGGTTCATGCGGCAGGCTCCTTTGGTTGATGCGTTGTGGTGTTGTCCCCTGAAGAGGGGCTGCGGCCAAAGCGCGTTCGTTAAAAATGGTGAAAGCAAAGGCAGTGCCAGAAGACGTAATTCGGCGGTATTTTTCTTGAATGGCCCCTGAAGGCTTGACTATAATCATGAAATGGAGCGTTTTTTTGCTCTGGTGGGACGCTTTTGTTTCGTGACAGGGGTCGGGTGCCCGTGATCGGCAGGCGGGTGGGCCGTATTGAGACGGCTCCGTGGGACGCCGGGCCTGCGGTGAGGGCCGTGATACGGAGCTCTTTTCAGGTGGTAAACCCCAGTGGGCCGCGTCGTTCATTAAATTACCATACCTGCAAAAAAAATGGGAGACCGGGACATGCCGCTCTATCGCCACCTGTCGGACACCTTTGCCCGGCACGCCGTCATCTACTGGACGGGTTTGTCCCACCTCAACGCCCTTCTGGTGGTGGCCAACCTCTCTCTTTTTTTTGCAACGGGCCTTGTCATCGACGAGGGCTACTATTACACCTTCTATTCCCTGTTCTGCCTCATCGTGGTGGCCGCCGGGATCCTCTTTCCCCTGGGCCTGGTGACCCGCCTCTGGTATTACCTGATCTTTCTTTTTTTCGAATGCCTGGCCGTCTGGTTCATCGTGGTGAGCGTCTGGTATTGGGTGAGGGTGAGCAGGTAAGACAGGTGATAGGGCATAGGTGAGAGGGGATGGGGAGTGGAGATTATTCGGCAGGGGTGGGGAATAGTGGGTAGGGGATAAGGGCTAAAAGGCTAAGGGGGAAAGGCTGAAGGGGAAGGGCTGAAGGGGAATGTGGCGCAATGTGGTGGTTCCGGAGGGAGCCGGTTATTTATGGGACGAGACAGAGATATGAAACACGAGACAATGACATTGCCCCTGGGCAAGGACGCCGGCTTTGAGGTGTCCATTGATATGATGCGGGCAAAGCTCCTGGACCTGGGGATTGCCGTTGAGGAGCGTGCCTGGCTTCACCCTGTGGACGGAGCGTGGTCCGTGAACCTGCGCCTTTCGGATTGCCCGAACCTGTATACCAACGGAAAAGGGAGCTCCGAAGGGGCGGCCCTTGCCAGCGCGTACGGAGAGCTTTTTGAGCGCCTGAGCACCGGGTACCTGCTCTCGGATCTTTACCTGCCTGAGCCGCCTGCGAACGGCGGTTTTTTTCATGGCCCCGGGGAGGTGTGGCTCTCTGCGGACATGGAGACCCTGAAGCAAGATGCGCTTTCCCCTGAGCTCTGGGATTTTTACGACCCGGAGGAAGAGCTGGGCGCACGCCATTTCATGGATTTCAACACCGGTGGTGCTCGCGGGGTGTGCTGTCTTCCCTTTGAAAAGGAGAGCGGTGCTCCGGTGCTCTTTCCCGTGGCGGTGCTGGAAAACCTGTATGTCTCCAACGGAATGTCCGCGGGCAACACCCTTCTCGAAGCCAAGGTCCAGGCCCTTTCTGAGGTGGTGGAACGCTATGTGAAAGCCCGCATTATTGCAGAGGGCCTTGCCTTGCCGGATATCCCCCGGGAGGTGCTGGGCAGGTATCCGGTGGTGCAGGCCGCCCTGGCAGAACTGGAAGCCCGGGGCCTTGTGATTTATGCCCGGGATGCCTCCCTGGGGGGGCGCTGGCCCGTGATCTGTATTGCCGCGGTGAACCCCGAGGACGGCGGCGTGTTTGCAGCCTTCGGTGCCCATCCCCTGTTCGGTGTGGCCCTGGAGCGTACCTTCACCGAGATGCTCCAGGGACGCAGCGAGATCAAGGGCTTTGCCGCTCCGAGCTTTGATGCGGAGCTGGTGGCATCTCCCACCAATATAGAGGAGCATTTTGTGGACTCTGCGGGCGTGCTCCACTGGGATTTTTTCAAACAGACCCCGGATTTTTCCTTTGCCCCCTGGGGCCTGGAGGACTCCACTGGCGGCGGCAGGGGCCGTGAGTACGACCTTCTGGTGTCGCGGATCCATGACGAGGGTTTTGAGATCTACAATTGGGTGACCACCCATCTGGGCATGCCCTGTTGCCGTATGGTGGTGCCGGGGATGTCCGAGATTTATCCCGTGGAGGACCTGCTCTGGGAAAACCGCAGCAGGCAGGCCGAGGTGCGCCATGGCCTGATCCGGCTTCAATCCCTGGTGCAGGACGAGGCGGAACGCCTCGCCGACCTTCTGGAAGAGGGCGGGGGCCCGAAGCCCTGGTGTGCGAACTCGTGGGCGTGGAGGTGACGCCGGGTAGCGCCTGGGCAGATGCCCGGGTGGCGGAGATGATCGCCCTGTGCAGCCTCCGGGCCGGTGACCGGGAAGGGGCCGCCCGCTGGAGTGCCATGTCGTCCCAGATGGAGATCCCCCAGGGCCGCCGCCTTTTTTTCCGGTGCATGGAAGCCCGCCTGGAGGCCGGGATAAGGGAGACGGATTTACCGGAGCTTGGACGCATTTTCGGCGCCGAAGCAGACCGCCTCACCGCCCTTGCCTGCGACGGCAGCGCCCCGTTCCCTTTCTTCGACGAGCCCCTGGACTCCTTTCTGGACAAAGGCCCCCACGGCCACATCACCCGCTGCGTGAGGGCCCTGAGGCAAATCGTTTCTCACCCCTGACGGGCTACGATCCGAAGGCTCCAGACCACTGGAAGCCCCCGCAGCCTGTAGGGTGCGTCCCACGCACCGAAACCGAGAGGCAACGGTCCTTCAAAACGTGCCGGAAACCGCTTCCTTCCGGGGATCCGTCCATGGTGCACAGAGTGCACCCTACGGGCCGTCGCCTAACGACCGGGATCGTTTTTACCCGAATTGATTTGAATACCCGGGGTGGGAAGAAAGCCAAATCAGAATGGCAGTGATGTCTCACCCTTCGGCGCGTACCGAACACACCAGAACCACTGGAAGCCCCGCAGCCTGTCGGGTGCGTTCCACGCACCGGAACCGAGGGGCAACGGCCATTCAAAACGTTCCGGAAAAGCGAACTCAAGTCCACAAAAAAGCTGTAAAAGTCTTGTAAGATGGCGATTCCCGTGTTTTCATTCCCTATTCCCTATTCCCTATTCCCTATTCCCTATTCCCTATTCCCTATTCCCTATTCCCTATTCCCTATTCCCTATTCCCTATTCCCTATTCCCTATTCCCTATTCCCTATTCCCTATTCCCTACCTGATACACAGGTGTATCGACGATGTGTTAATGGCAACCTAACACACGTCTTGTTTTGGAATGTCCTGTGAAAACGGCCTTGTATCTCTTTTATGCGATTTTGGCACGGCTCTTGTAATGTATCTTGTCAACGGGCAAGGATGGCGGGTGCCACGCCTTGCAATGGACAGCCTGGACGGTAATGAAGAGCTTCATGGGGCCATCGGCTCCGGAGGGCAAGGCACAGGAACTTCGGGCCGGATGGGCATGGGATGAACGCCACGACACAGGAGGCGCCGAATGAAACGATTGGAAGAGCTTAAAAATGACCTCTCCCTGCTCAACAGCGTGGACTGGAACATCAACCCCGCCGCAGCGGTGGGGCGTCATCTCGAGTGGGGCGCCGGCTGGTATTGCGACGAGCAGCGGGGCCGTGGAAGCGAGGATGAGTCCACCTATTTTGCCATCAACACCTGGGGCGAGTATCCGGTGATCACCCTGGTACACCGCAAAGGGTTCGATATGGAGGAGCTTGCCGTGTTCCGCATGCCCCCCAAGCTGGAGAAAGCATTTATGAAGTCCATCAACAACCATCGCGGCATTTATGAACTGGACCCGAACATCAAAAGCTGGCTGAAAGATCAGCTCAATGTTCACTGAAAAAGGCCAGGTGAAAGGGGCTCCCCGGCATGATCGGGGGCTGAACCTGTATAAGAAAAAGTGAATCTGATAAGGTGGGGCATCACGGCTTGCAAAAAGCCCGGTTTGCCCCACTTTTTTTCTTTTTGGCGTCTGTCTCCTGAAGCACGCACACAGCGATCAACAGTTATGTATCTCAAAAACGGGAATCTGCGATTATGACGAAAAAGGTGATTATTGTCGGCGGAGGCTTTGCCGGTCTCAAGGCCGCCAAGCTCCTGGGCAACAAAGAGGGAATTCAGGTTACGCTCATCGACAAGGCCAACCACCATCTGTTTCAACCCCTGTTGTACCAGGTGGCAACGGCTGGGCTCAGTCAGTCCGATATTGCCATGCCCATTCGGAGCATTCTATCGGAGTTCAAAAACATCAAGGTACTCCAGGGAGAGGTCGCCGGGGTGGATTTTGACGGGCGCACCGTGATGACCGATTTCGGGCGATTGTCCTACGATCACCTGATCCTGGCCTGCGGGGTCCGCCACTGCTACTTCGGCAAGGAATCCTGGGAACCCCACGCACCGGGCTTAAAAACTCTGGAGCAGGCCCTGGAGATCCGGCGGCGCATCCTGAGTGCCTTTGAGGTGGCTGAGCGGGCCGAAGACGAAGCCGTGCGGCGTCGCGCCCTGACCTTTGTGGTGGTGGGCGGAGGCCCCACCGGCGTGGAGCTTGCCGGAGCCATCGGGGAGATGACCCGTTACACCCTGGGGCGTGATTTTCGCAACATCGACCCCAAACTCACCCGTATTATCCTGGTGGAGGCCGGAGACCGCATCCTCGCCTCCTTTCCCAAAAAACAGAGCAGTCGCGCCACCCGTGACCTCGAAAACTTAGGGGTCCAGGTTTGGACCCAGAGTCCCGTAAGCGAGATCCGGGAGACCTCCATTGAGGTGGGGTCGGAAAAAATCGAGACCATGACCGTGCTCTGGGCTGCCGGGATCACTGCAACGGACCTCAACCGGGGCCTCGGGGTGGAGACCGGCGTGCAGGGGCGCATTGTGGTGGATGCCTGCCTCAATATTCCCGGCCGTAAGGACGTGTTTGTGGCCGGGGACCAGGCCGCCTTTACCGATTCTTCGGGCAAGGTCCTTCCCTGCCTTTCGCCCGTGGCCATTCAGCAGGGGCAGTGCATTGCCGAAAACATCCTTCGGGACCAGGCCGGTGAGGCCATGGAGCCCTTCGACTACGTGGACAAAGGCCAGATGGCCACCATCGGCCGCAGCCGGGCCATCGTGGATTTCGGGTTTTTCCGGCTCCAGGGGTTTATGGCCTGGGTGACCTGGCTCCTGGTGCATATTTATTTTATTTCCGGGTTCAACAACCGCCTCTCCATTTTTCTGAAGTGGTGTCTCTCGTACCTTACCAACAAAAAAGGGGCACGGATTATCTCTGGTGCAACCTGGCGATTTTTTGATACATTACCGGAAAGCATGCCGGGTGAAGCATCCGTTGACCCCTCAACCTCGATATCTCTTAAAAAAGCGGAGTAATCCTTTCCCACCATTGAGCCCTTCGGAGGTCCCATGAGCGAAAACCGTGTTGTTGATGCAACCCCTGAGTCCGTCAAAGCGTATATGAGCGAGCATGAGGAGAGCGAGTACCTCCTATTGGACGTGCGGGAGCCCCAGGAGTACGAGCAGGCCCACATCCCCGGCGCCAGGCTCCTTCCCCTGGGGCAGCTGGAGACCCGTCTTAAAGACCTTCCCGAACACCGGGACATTATCTTTGCCTGCCGGAGCGGGGCGCGGTCGCGGGTGGCGGCTCACATGGCCGTGGAGAAGATGCCGCGGCACCAAAGCATTTTCAACCTGGAAGGCGGTATTCTTGCCTGGCAGGGACATACCGTCACGGACTTTCCCCGGGTAAGGCTTTTGGTCCTCGAGGAGGGCATGCAGCAAACCCTCATGGCGGCCATGGATCTTGAAAAGGGCGCATGGAACATCTATCGGCATATCCTTGATGCGTACCCCGGCACCGCCCTGACCCGGACCATCGAGTCCCTTTGCCAGGCAGAGCTGGCCCATGCCAGGGCACTTTACGATGCCTGGCAACGCCGGGAGGATATTCCGCCACGGTTTGAGGATGTTTTCGATGGCCTGAAGGGCGAAATCCTCGAAGGGGGCATGCCCCTTGAAGGTGCCCTGCTTCGCCTGGAGAGCACCATGGTCCCTATGGACCTTGCCATCTATGAGCTGGCCCTGGACATTGAGTTCACCGCCTACGACCTCTACCGATACGCCGGCGATCCCGCCTTGAAATCCCTTTTCCTGGAGATCAGCGAGGGGGAGAAAAAACACATGAATACCATTGTGGGGGCCCTGGACACTGCCTTTTGAGGTGGTTTTTCCGTGAGACACTTTTTGCGTCGGGTGTCTCATGGCCCGTATCGTCTCTGTTTTGCTTTCGAGCCGTAACGAATCCTGGGCTCGATCACCTTGTCATGAAATCAGTGTGTTGTCTCTTTTTTGTGCCGACAATGCCGTGTGGCATGCTTATTGAAATGTTTTCCTGGGCAACAGGTTAAGGAAAGGGGCTTGGCCCCGGCATGATCATATCCTTGCGGCGGATACAGAATCGGAAACGGAAAAGGAGACCCACCATGATGAGGCGCAATCAACTCTACGCATGCGAACACTGCGGCAATATCGTTGAAATTATTCAGGCTGGCGGGCCCACGGTAAGGTGCTGCGGGCAGGCCATGACCCTTTTGGAAGAGAATACCCGGGACGCCTCCCGGGAGAAGCATGTGCCTGTCGTGGTCGAGGTAGACGGTGGCATTTGCGTTTCCGTAGGCGAGACAGCCCATCCCATGACAGAAGAACACTGGATTCCCTGGATCGAGGTGACCCAGGGAGCAACCATCCTGCGAAAGCACCTCCTGCCCGGAGAGAAGCCCGAGGCGTTTTTTGCAGGGATCACAGGACCTGTGGTGGCCAGGGCATACTGCAACCTTCACGGCCACTGGACAAGGGGGTAACCATGTTGAAATCAGAGGTTGAAGACGCACTGAACCTTCAGTTGAACCGAGAGATCTTTTCCGCGTATCTCTACTTTTCCATGTCGGCATGGCTGGGCAGCCGGAATTTGACCGGTTTCAGCCACTGGATGTACGCCCAGGGCGTGGAAGAACTGACCCACTCCCAGAAGTTTTACGATTACATCCAGCAACGGGGCGGCACGGTTCGCTTAAGCGCCGTGGAAGCACCCAAGGCAGCCTGGGAGTCTCCCCTGGCCCTGTTTGAAGAGACCCTGGAGCACGAGGTTTTTGTCACCGGGTCCATCAACGCCCTTGTGGACATTGCCCGGGACGCCTCGGACCACGCCACCGGGATTTTCCTTCAGTGGTTTGTCACCGAGCAGGTGGAAGAAGAAGAGAGCGTCGAGCAGGTTCTCCAGCGGCTCCGTCTCGTGGGGGACAACCCATCGGCCCTGCTCATGATGGACCGCGAGATGGCCGGACGTGCCATGCCTGCGCCAACCGAGCCCGCTGAGTAGCCTCCCGTATATTCAAAAGGCCAACCCACACTCCCATGGCCGGATAAAGACCGTCTGCGAACGCCGCATGCGGTCTTTTGGTTTGGGTGGCTGCAGGGGTGCGGTTGTGGGACGGCATGTTGCGGGTACAGCCCGTATGCACATGTGAAGGGGCGAAGCCCCAGAGGCTGGCTTTGCCCCTCAACGGAACAGTGATTTAAAAGCGAGACGAGAAACCATGGACGAGACAGTAATGAAGCAGGCCGCCCGGGCCTGGGGTATTGAGGGCGCGACGGTCTGCAATGAACAGGATCCTGCCGGGAGCCCGGAGCGCTCCCTGGGGCGCTGGGTGGTGCAGGGGGCGGGCGGCGCCCGTTTTCTCTTGGAGCGCATTGATCCGGCCACGGCACCGAGAAAACGTGAGATGGCCCGGTTTATGAGCGCCCTGGCCCAAGCCGGGCTCCCGGTGGCGGCGCCCCGTGCCACCCAGGCCGGTGATTTTTTATCCTCCCAGACAGGAAATCTCTGGCAGCTGACGCCCTTTGTGCAGGGCCTGCCCCTGGATCGGCCCGCGTACACACAAGAGGCATGGCGGGGCAAGGCTCTCGCCGGGTTCCTGACAGATCTGCGCACCGCATCCGCTCCCCTTGCCCCCTCCTTTCCGGGGGCGTCCTTTGACCTGCCCGGGTACATCGACATCTTGACCTCCACCATCCGGGCCCGAAGGCCCAAGGTGGAAGGCGCCCTTGACGAAGCCGTCCGATACCTCACCGACCATCTTTACCCCCACTGGCCGGGCCTTGCCACGGCCTTGGCCCACGGGGATGTCCACGGCGTCAACATCCTCTGGAAGGAGAAGGACATCGAAGCGGTCATCGACTGGGAGTTCTTCGGTCACAAACCCCTGCTCTACGATGTGGCCAACATGGTCGGCTGCTGCGGCATGGAGACCCCCGACGCCCTCCTTCACGGCCTGGTCCCTACCCTGACCCGAACCCTTCGCCAGGCTGATTTTGCCGATGCAGCAAGCTGGAACCTTCTTCCCGAGTGTGTCATGGCCCTGCGCTTTGCCTGGCTCTCGGAGTGGCTCCGCAAAGACGACGCCGAGATGATCAACCTCGAACTCTCCTATATTTACCTGCTGATGGATAATAGAGAAAAATTGGTGGCGTCTTGGGGCATTTAAGAGGGGGCGCTACCCGACCTTGGTGCACAGAGTGCACCCACCGTGCCGTCACCTGAGCGATCCATCTCCACCAGCCCCATGCCTTCGCCCGGCGAAGCAGAAGGGATGAACCAGCTCCATTGGAAGCCCCGTGGCCCGTAGGGTGCGTCCCACGCACCGAAACCGCAGGGCAACGCTCCTTGAAGCCGCCACTGCCACGATGCCCGGCCTGTCCTCAAAAGCGGGGGAAAAGTCCGCATGGGCGTGCTGCCTCGGCCACAGGGTACCCGGTCATGGTGCTCAGAGTGCACCCTACGTGCCGTCACCTGAGCGATCCATCTCACCATTCTCATGCCTTCGCCCGGCGAAGCAGAAGGGCTGAACCAGCTCCATTGGAAGCCCCGTGGCCCGTAGGGTGCGTCCCACGCACCGAAACCGCAGGGCAACGCTCCTTGAAACAGCCTCTCCCACGGTGCTCAGCTTTCCAAAACCACCTGCCCGAATATCCCCGGATCCGACACCGGGAGGCCGCATGTACCTTCTTTGCACGGATAGAGGGTGGGTTCGCCATCCTGTGCGGCTTTGTCCTTGACCGCAGGCAGGTGTGCCTCCATGGTTTTTGCCTGTTCTCCCTCCCGCAAGGGCGCTGTGACGGCATAGGGGGCGTACAAAGATGAAAGGGTACTCACGGCCTCGGTCTCTTTGGGCGACGGTGTCTCCGGCAGGATAAGGAGCAGGGCCTTGGGGCCTGCCAGGTGAAAGTCCAGGGCCGACACCAGGGTGGCATAGGGGGCCGGAGAACGGTCCGGGGCAAGGAAGGCTGAAACCGTTCCCAGGCCCTGGGTGAGCAGGGCCGTGTCACCTGTGAGGGCGTAGAGCCTGAACAGGTTCATGGCGGCCACGCTGTTTCCCGAGGGGATGGCCCCGTCTGTGCCGGGTTTTTCCCGGGTGATAAGGGTCTCGCCGTCGCTGCCGGTCATGTAGTACCCCCCTTTTTCCGAGGCAAAGAGACGGTGGGTTTCGGTCTGGAGGTGAAGGGCGCGGGTGAGCCAGGAGGCGTCGCCCGTGGCTTCGAAAAGGTCGATGAGGCCTGCAATGACAAAGGTGTAGTCCTCTAAGAATCCCAAGGGGCCCAGGTCTTCCAGGCGGCTTCGGTGGAGCCTGCCGTTTCGGGTGAGGCAGGTCAGGATGAAATCCGCGGTGCGCATGGCTGCGGCCAGGTACGTCTGGTTGCCAAAGGCGCGTCCGGCACGGGCAAAGGCCGAGATGGCCAGCCCGTTCCATGCGGCGATGATCTTTTTGTCGGTAAGGGGCGCTTGCCTTGCTGTTCGGGCTTGGCGCAGGATCTCCCGGGCGTTGTCCAAAAGAGCTTCAAGCTCTGCCACGTCCAGGCCGTGTTTTTTTGCGGTTTCCTTTACGTCCCTTCGGATGTGGGGAATGTAGCGCCCCTCGAAGTGGGGTACCCCGGTGAGGCTGAAGTGGTCCAGAACCGCTGCCCAGGAATCCCCGGGCAGGGCCGCGTCGAGTTCGGCCTTGCTCCAGGTAAAGAAGTATCCCTCTTCTTTGTGGCCGTCCGGCGTGAGGGAGTCGGCGTCCGTGGCCGAGTAGAATCCCCCTGCCGGATCTTCCATCTCCCGCAAAAGGTAGGCCAGGGTGGCTTCGGCCACGGTTTTAAAACGCGGATTTTCCGTGGCCAGGAACCCTTCCACGTAGGCAGAGGCCAGAAGAGCGTTGTCGTAGAGCATTTTTTCAAAGTGGGGGACCAGCCACTTGGGGTCGGTGCTGTAGCGATGGAACCCGCCCCCTGCCTGGTCGTGGATGCCTCCGTCGGCCATGGCTGTGAGGGTGTGCTCCGCCATGTGGCGGTACGCACCGATGCCTGTGCGCTGGTGGGCGCGCAAAAGGAGCTGCACGGGCAGGGTGGCAGGAAACTTGGGAGCACCCCTGGTGCCGCCGAAGCTGGGGTCGTAGCTTTGGGAAAACAGGGCCACGGCCTTGTCCACCCACGCTCTGTCGGGCAGGGTCCCGCTCTCCTGACCGCCCCCCAGGTGGTCAATGGCCTGGGTGAGTTGGCTGGCGGAGAGGTCCACCTTTTCCCTCTCCCTTTCATAGACCTCGGCAAGGCCCTTTAAGACGGTGAGAAATCCCGGGGTGGGGCGGTCTGTCCCCGTCCCGGGCCGGAAAATAGGTGCCTCCGTAAAAGGGTTTGCCGTCCGGGGTCAAGAAGACATTCAGGGGCCAGCCGCCCCCGCCGGTGAGTACCTGCACCGCGCCCATGTATATGGCGTCGATGTCCGGCCGTTCTTCCCTGTCCACCTTCACCGGCACGAAATGGGTGTTCAGGAATTCGGCGATCTCCACGTCCTCAAAGGACTCTTCCTCCATCACATGGCACCAGTGGCAGGTGGCGTACCCGATGCTCACGAAAAGCGGGCGGCTCGTCTCCTTTGCCAGGGCCATGGCCTCTTCTCCCCAGGGAGACCAGTTGACGGGGTTGTGGGCATGCTGCAAGAGGTAGGGGCTCTCCTCAAGAAAGAGGCGGTTCGTATAGGTTGCCGTGCCGTCGGGGTTCAGGTGGCGGGTGCGCGGAACATACTCCGGGCCTCGGGCTTTTGCTTTTTCTTTGATGCGGTCGTCAAGGCTCATGGCAGGTTTTCCTTGGCTATGGGTGAAAGGCAGTCCCCCTTGCTCTCCGTGGTTCGAACAGTCAGGGTGAGAAGAGGCCCATGGTGACGACGGGCGTTGATGCTCGGCACAGGAGAAGCAAGGGCTGCCAGGGTGGAAAAAACATGGACACCTTCATCATGGCCTCGGGACGCACGTTGTTTCCCACAGGGAGGTTCGGTTAGCCCGGATATTTCATGAGAAAACAATCAGTCAAAAAAACACCAGTATTTCGGATGGCTACAATGGAAATGTCAGCTATTCTGAAAATACAAAATGTAAACCGACGTTTGCTGTTTGATTTTCTCACCCTTCGGGCGAGCCGAGTGCACCCATCTTCTGCGTTATCAGAGCTTTGAGGTAAACAACTACATCTGCAGCTCTGATGCCTTGAATATGGGTGCACTCGACTCGTGAAATATCCGGGATAGGGTAACCCGTGGGAATGCGTGTCGATCCCGAAACATGTGATCCGGCCACCTTGGCGGGGCGGGACCGCCTGGGAATGTTATTGCAAGATGAAGACCACTGTCGCGAAAAATCGTGATGGCCGCTGACGCACCATTGACAGGGACGCTCTACAGGCAGAGACTAAGGGGAATGCTTCGAAACTGTCCCGAAGAGAACAGGTACATGAGACAGAATCATCTCATGATCTTCCCTGGGATGCGTCACGTCCCATGCTGCGCCGTTGAATACGCCCTGATATGTTGCGGAATTCCGGAAGGATAGTGCCAGCTTTGGGCCTGGCCCCGAAGATGGCATGCTTTTTGATATATTGTCGTCACTGTGAAGACCAAGGAATACGCCGGCGGCCCTGCCGTGCGGCATGTTTTGACCATAATCTATCGGCCCCGCCTGTCACGGCCCGGACCGCGATACCTGAAAGGAGACACCATGAGCCAGCCCCACGAAATGTACCAGTG
This sequence comes from Desulfoluna sp. CYM3A, assembly GCF_056829965.1. Taxonomy (NCBI): domain Bacteria; kingdom Pseudomonadati; phylum Thermodesulfobacteriota; class Desulfobacteria; order Desulfobacterales; family Desulfolunaceae; genus Desulfoluna; species Desulfoluna sp. CYM3A. Next base: position 4,488,378 of record NZ_CP186556.1, on the reverse strand, counting down.
CCAGATCGCAAACTGCGGATGCATCTACAACCCCGATAAAGGAGACAGAAAGGGCAAGATAGCCAAGGGAACCTCTTTTGACGACCTGCCCGAGGACTGGAGATGCCCGGTGTGCGGGGCGAGTAAGAAAGCCTTTAAAGCATTGGGGTAAAAAAAGAGGGCATAGGAAAAAAAGGTCATAGATCATAGAGGAATAGGGAATAGGGGGCGGCTGTTGCATCACGTCTCTTGCCGTGGGGTTGTTTCCATGCACAGGGCGGATGCACGTTGTCCCGGCAACAGGTGAAACCTGAAAGGTTGTGAACCACTTCAACACGCAAGGAGGAACCATGGATTTTTCCGACGTTATTGCCACCCGCCGCGCAGTCAATCATTTTGATTCCAACCAAGATGTGCCGGATGCCTTGTTGAGAGAGGTCGTGGAGATGGCCGCCACCACCCCGTCGTCCTTTAACCTCCAGCCCTGGAGCCTCATGGTCCTGCGGGACGAAGAGGAGAAGATGCGTCTTCGCAAGCAGGCCATGGGCCAGGCCAAGGTGAGCGAAGCCCCGGTGACCCTCATCGTCCTTGCCGACCGCAGGGGCTGGGCCCCGGGCACCCCCTTTGCCGAGAAGAATTTTCAGGAGATGATCAAAGCCGGGGCCATGACCGAAGACCGGCGGGACTGGTTTGCCAATGCCTGCACCAACCTCTACGGCACCTCCGAAGAGTCCCAGGTGGCCTTTGCCACCAAGAACACCGGCTTTTTCGCCATGGCCCTGATGCTCGCCGCCCGGAGTAAAGGCCTCCATACCCACCCCATGGACGGCTTCTCCCGGGAGGGCGTCATGAAAGAGTTCAACATCCCCGACCACTACTGGATTCCCCTTCTCATGGCCGTAGGTTATTTCAACGACGGAAAAGAACTCGCCCCTCCCAAATGGCGCAAAACCTACGACGAGATCGTTGTAACATTTTAAAGAGAGAATGCGATTGCGTAACCCACGCCGGGCCCCATGGTGGTGAACGTAGTGCGCCCTACGGGTGTGACGGTTTGCAATCTCCGTCATGGTAACCGGGCCAGTTATGAACCAAGTGGTGAGAAAAAAGCCGCACAGGAGTGCGGCGCTCCACAGGCGAGGAAGAAAACCGGTTTTGACCGCATAAGCCGCCACCATTGGAAGCGCCGGGGCCCGTAGGGTGCGTCCCACGCACCGGAACCGAAGCGTAACGATCCTTAAAACGCATCCCAAAAACCAGGGTTGTTGGGTGCTCAACCATGGTGCACGGAGTGCACACCATGGGTGTGACGGTTGGCAACCACGGTTACGATGATCCAGCTTGCCATTGAAACGAAGGCAAATTGATAAAAACGAAGGACGGATTGGTTGAATAAAAAAGAGAAAGCCCTGAAAGCCCGGCTGGAAGAGCTCCACGATCGCTGGAACCGGCGCGAATACGTAAGCCCTGACCCCCTGGAGACCCTGTATGATTACGAGGATCCCCTGGACCGCGAGGTGGCGGGCATGGTGGCCTCGGGCCTAGCCTACGGGCGCGTGGCCCAGATCCTCATCAGCGTGCGAAGGGTTTTGGAGCTGATGGGGCCGTCTCCCCGGGGCTGGCTTCTCTCTATGGAGCCTGCCGAGATCGAGGCGGCCTTGAAGGGCTTTGTCCACCGTTTTACCAAAGACACCCATATGGCGGCGCTTCTCGTGGGCATCCGGGAAGCGCTCCTCTCCCACGGCTCCTTGAAGGCGTGTTTCCTTTCCGGGTACGACGCCCGGGACAAGACCCTCCTGCCCGCCCTGTCCGCCTATGCAAAAACAATCAAAGGAAGCCGGGACCTGCCCGGCCACCTCCTCTCCGACCCCGACGGCAAGAGCGCCTGCAAAAAGGCGAACCTCTTTCTTCGCTGGATGGTCCGGTGCGATGAGGTGGACCCCGGGGGCTGGCACGATGCCCTCCCTTCCGCCAAGCTCATCATTCCCATCGACACCCACATGCATAAAATCTCCCTGGCCCTGGGGCTCACCGCCCGCAAAGCCGCCGACCTCAAAACCGCCGTGGAGGTGACAACCCGCCTCGGCCGCCTCTGCCCCGAAGACCCCACCCGGTACGATTTTGCCCTGACCCGCTTTGGGATTCGCGGCGAGCTGGAGCTGAGCGACTTGTTACGGTAGGTCTCCTTATCGCAAGGTAGGGGAAAAAGAGGCTCCGGCGCCCAAGGGCTGAGCCCTTGGAACCCAGGTTCGGGAGTGCTCCTGGCCTTCGTGCCTCAGGCCCTTCACATTCCCTGACGGGCTTCGCCCGTGTCCATGTGTCGCCATCCAACCCATGGCACGATGCTTTCGAGGCGGCTCACCTTGCCGGCGGAGCGTGTTCGGTGACATCCTGTAGGGTGTGCTTGCGCACCATGTGGTCGAAAAATCGATATCTTTTATCATGTCTATACGGCGTGGAGCTTACCCGTGTATGGGGTTCTATGACCGTTACGAGCCTTCGGCGGTGCGCAAGCGCACACCTCACAGCCCCTACTCCGTGGGCAAGGTGTCGTTCCCACACACGCTGAATCGTTCCATTGAGCCCCCGATCATTTGCGAACCCGTCCGGTTTCCGGGTCGAAGAGGTGGGCATGGTCCGGGGCCAGGTCAAAGCATACGGGGCTGCCGGGGCTGATTCCCTCACCTGCGATGCCTGTGAGGGGGTCTGCGCCGCAACGGGCGTGGGCGTAGCGGACCAGGCCCACCATCTCTTCGTCGACGCACAGGCCCGGAGCGTCTTTTGGCTCCGGGACCGCTGTCACCCGGACATGTTCGGGGCGGATGCCCAGGACCACCCGGTCTCCGTCCACGGGGCGGGACAGGGGGACGCGGAGGGGGCCGTCGTCCTGGATGAAGAGGCTCGCATTTCCATGGGCCTGGATGCGCCCGGGGATGCGGTTCATGGGGGGCCAGCCCATGAAGGTGGCGGCAAAGAGGGTCTCGGGGTGGTCGTAGAGCGTTTTGGGCGGGGCCACCTGGACGATGCGGCCCCGGTCCATGAGGACGATGCGATCCCCCATGGCCAGGGCGTCTCCCTGGTCATGGGTCACCATGATCACGGTGAGGTTCAGGGCCTTCTGGATCTTGCGGATCTGAATCCTCAGGTGCATGCGCAGGTTCTGGTCCAGGTTGGAAAAGGGCTCGTCCAGCAGGAAGACCTTGGGGCGCTGCATGATGGCGCGCCCTAAGGCCACGCGCTGGCGCTGGCCTCCGGAGAGGGTTTCAGGTTTGCGGCCCAGGAGGTCGGCATCCAGTTTGAGGATCTCGCAGGTCTCGGTGAATCGCCTGCGGATCTCTTCTTTGGGCGTTTTTTTGACCGACAGGGCGTAGGTGAGGTTTTGCCGGGCCGTCATGTGGGGGTAGAGGGCGTAGTTCTGGAATACCATGGCCACGGGGCGCTTGTGGGCGGGAAGGGCTTTTAAGTCGGCCCCGTTGAGGAGGAGGTCCCCTGCGCTGGGGGCATCAAGGCCTGCGATCATGCGCAGCAGGGTGGTTTTTCCGCACCCGGAAGGGCCCAAAAGGACGATCATCTCCCCTTGGGAGACGGTCAGGGAGAATCGGTCCACGGCCGTGATCGATTTTTTCTTTTTGGGGGCAAAGACTTTGGTGACGTCGTTGAAAACCAGTGTGTCCATGGGGCTAAATCCGATGCTCCGTAAGTTCTGAGAGTTGATAGCGGTCGATGACAAAGGTTTGGGCCAGCAACAGAAACCCCAGGGAGGGCAGGGTGAGGACCACGCTGCCTGCCATAAGCAGGGGCCACTGGGTGGAGTGAAGGGTTTGGAAGGCCTTGAGCCCCACGGTGGCGGTCTGCATGGAAAGGGTGGAGGTCACCAGAAGGGGCCAGGTGAAGCTCTGCCAGGAGGAGAGAAAGGCGATGAAGGCCACGGTGACGAGGGTGGGTGTCACCAGGGGCAGCACCATGTCCCGGACAGCCGGTAGTGGAGCCTCAGCCCCAGGCAGAGGCTGTGTCCTCAGGACTGTTGGGAACCCGTTTGATGGCCGTGATGAGCAGGAAGGTGGCGGTAATGGAGACGCTGGCCGGGACAACAAGGGTAAAAAAGGAGTCCAGGCCCAGGAGCCGTCCCACGGCCATCCCATGGCCCCCTGCGGGCACAACGCGGTGGGCGGTCCAAAAATCGGTGCAGGGAAGGATGTCGGGCAGTCGGAGCATCATGAAAAACCGGGGGATCAGGACCACGGAAAAGGGGACGAGCCAGGAGAGGAAGAGCAGTCGGCGGACGCGCTCGCGTCCTTTCCAGTTTAAGATGCCCAGGCCGAAGCCGGCAAGGGCGGCAAGGCCTGTCTCCAGAAGGGCGCTTGCAGACGCTGTCAAGGCGCTGTTGGCAAGGTAGCGGCCAAAGGGAATCAGGGTAAAAATCTCTCGGTAGTTTTGCCAGCGCCAGGCGTTGGGCACGAGCATGGCGAGTCCCGAGGCCCCGTCGAACACCTCGGCGTTGGATTTCAGGGAGGTGGCGACCATCCACACAAAGGGGGTGATGAACACGAGGATCAGGCCAAGGCCCCCCAACAGGGCACCGAGCCTTCGGGAAACCGATGGGGCGGGGGCGTTATTCACGGCGCTCTCCTTTCCATTTCAGGACCAGAAGGGGGGAGATCATGAGGAACATCAGGATCCCCACGGCCGCTCCGTAGCCCATTTTTTGCCATTGAAAGGCGTTTTCGTAGAGAAGGTAGGACAAGGTGGTGGTGGATCGCAGCGGGCCGCCGCCGGTCATGATAAAGGCGATCTCAAAGCCGCCCTGGATAGCGCCGATAAACCCCAGGCAGAGGTTGAATCCCACCAGGGACTTCATCCAGGGCCAGTAAATGTCCCGAATGCGGCGTGTCACGGGCAGTCCGTCCAGCCTTGCCATGTCGTGAAGCTGATCCGGGATCTGCCGGAATCCGGCCAGGAAAAAAAGCATCTGAAACCCTCCGACGCTCTCCCAGAGCAGCACCACCATCACCGCCGCCTTGGCCCAGCCCGGGTCGTCCAGCCACAGGGGTGCCGATACGCCCACAAGGCCCAGCAACCGATTCAACAGCCCCATGTCCGCAAAAAAGATGGAGCGCCACATGATGTACAGGGCCACCGGGCTCACCAGGGTGGGCAAAAAGACCACCAGGCGCAGCAGGCGGTGCCACGGGGTTGTCCCGCGCAAAAAAAGGGCCAGGGCAAAACTGCCCGCCACCTGAAGGGGCACCGCCATGGAAAGGATGAGGGTGTTGGTGGCGGCCTGGAGAAAGAGGGGATCGGGCGCGCCGCCGGTCAGGCCCAGCAGGGTGCGGTAGTTTTCAAGGCCCACAAAGCTCGGCGGGGAGGTCAAGGACCACCTGAAAAGGGAGAGCACGGCGCAGGCCGCCCCGGGGATGAGAACGAGGAAAAAGACCCCGGTGAGCAGGGGGGCCACAAAGACAAGGCCGCGGCGATCAGTCACAGGCCACCTCCACGGCTCCGGCCTCAAGGGCCGAGGCCATCATGTCCGCCGCCTTTTGGGCATCGGCCACGCCCAGTCTGTGGGCTTCCAGGGCCTGCTTGAAGATCTCTTTGACCAGGCCTTCGTTGAGCAGGGCGCTGTGCTCCGGGCACCGGGCCTTTTGAGCCTGGTCTTTTAATACGGAAAGGGATGGGGGAACGGGGATCTCCTTGCGAGCGGGCAGGTAGATCCGGTGGGCAAGGTGTCGCTTTTGGGCCGCTTTACCCCCCAAGGCGGCCACGAACTGCCTGGCGAGTTCGGGGTGGCTGGATCGCCCGGAGACCCCGAAGGAGTTGCCTCCCATCACCGTGACATCATTGACCGGACCGCAGGGAAGCATTCTTACCTGCCAGGGCACCCGGTCCTGGGCCTCAAAATCGCCGATTCACTCGGACCAGTAGAACAGGGCGCGGCCCTGGAGAAAGAGGCTGCCCAGGACGCCCTGGCTGGCGCCGGAAGAGGGCAGGTTGAGGCGGTCCGACGGCTTTGGAATGACCCCGGGAAGGCGTCGCCAGTTCGCCATGGCGGCCAGGGTGTCCCGGGCGATGTCCCGGTCCAGCACCGAGGTCCCTTCCTCGGAAAAGAACCGCCCGCCCCGCTGCCAGTACCAGGTGGTGAACCAGACGGACTCGTTTTGGATGTCCAGGCCGAACACGGGTTTTCCCGTATCCGTCACCGCCGGGGACAGGGTTCGGATGATGGTCAGGAGGTCCCCCCAGGTCCGCACGGCCATGGCTTTGTCCTTGGGCACGAGTTCGGGGTTGACGTAGAGCACATAGGGATAGGCCACCTGGGGAAGGGCGACGAGCTCGTCGGTGTGGCCTTTGAAACAGTAAGCCTGAAGGGCGTCGTAGTAAGGCCAGGCGTGTCTGGATGGCCCGGACAGGGGACGCAAAAGCCCGTTTTCCGCAAAGGCCTGGAAGGTGTCGGCGGAGAAAAAGGTGATGACATCCGGGGCGTCTCCGTAGAGGCATTTCAGGAAAAACTGCCTGGCATCGCCCATGGGCATGATCTCCACGCGGACCCCCGGGTGCTGCTTTTCAAACCACCGGGCCGCGTCAACCCGGGACGGGTGGCTGTTGGTGGCCCAGACCAGGGTGACGGTTCCGTCCGGGGCCGGGCGGCATCCTGACAAAAGGGCCAGCAGGCACAGCAGCATGAGTACTTTTTTAATGGGCATGGCCCGGCTCCTTGGAATTGGTCAGGTCACGGTGATCCGTGGAAAACGTTGCAACGATTCAGCCCAATCGACCACAGATTGGCAGAGTCACGTTTACAGTTCGTTTTGTGACATCCTGTAGGGTGTGCTTGCGCACCATTTATTCGAAAAACCACATCTTTTGCCGCGTCTATACAGTTTGGCGGGCATCTTAACAGGGGGCATGACCGTTGCGATTCTTCGGTGGTGCGCAAGCGCACCCTACCTTTGCTTTGCCAGTGATCCGTGGAAAACGTTGCAACGATTCAGCCCAATCGACCACAGATTGGCAGAGTCACGTTTACAGTTCGTTTTGTGACATCCTGTAGGGTGTGCTTGCGCACCATTTATTCGAAAAACCACATCTTTTGCCGCGTCTATACAGTTTGGCGGGCATCTTAACAGGGGGCATGACCGTTGCGATTCTTCGGTGGTGCGCAAGCGCACCCTACCTTTGCTTTGCCAGTGTGAAGCGATTTCAACCGTTGTGGCGGAGCCTCCGAGCATCATTCCCAGGCGGAGCCTGGGAACGAAAGAACGTATCCGGTTGCTACGAAGTTTGTGGCTCACCTCGCTTTAAAAATCAGCCCTCAGGCTGACGGTGACGCTCCGGGGCTCTCCGGGGTAGCCGGCGTCTTTGGACGAAAAATCGTCGGCGATGTAGTACTCGTCGAAGAGGTTGTGGACAGCCACCTGGAAGGAGAGGTTCTTCACGGGCACGGTGACGGCGGTGTTGACCGTGATGTAGTCATCCAGGGTGTGGAGGTTGCCGGTGGTGTTGTCCCGCAGGTTGCGTTCGCCCACGTAGTTGGCCGAGACGTTCCAGTTGAAAAAGTCCGTGGCCAGGTTGGCGCCGATGCCTGCCATGTGCTCGGGGGACATGCGCACCCGGTTGCCTTCAAAGGAGTTGCCCGAGGTATCGGTGAACTCTTCGTAGCGGGCGTCGTGGTAGGCGTAGTGGCCCCAGGCGCTGACAGCGTCGGTGATGCGGCAGGAGATCTCCGCTTCCACGCCGTCCACCTCGGTGCGGGTGTTGGTAAAGAGAAAATCATCGGTGGAGGTGCGGAAGGAGCGGGGTCCTTTTTTCTCGGTGCGGAAGCAGCTCACCTGAGCAAAAAGTGTGTTGCCCGAGGAGAACTTGACCCCTGCTTCGTAGCTTTTGGTCTCTTCCGGGTCCAGGATCTGGGGAAGGGTTTTGTTGTTTTTGGTGCTGAGCTTGGGAAACTGGGTGCGAAAGCCCTCGGCATAGGTGGCAAAGAAGGCCGTCTGGACCGAGCCCACCCGGAAGGCGTTCCAGGTGGCGCCCACACGGGGGCTGAAGGCCGAGTCGCTCTGGTCGGCTTCCACGTCTTTATTGGAGGTGGTGAGCTCTTCGTGGAAGTGATCGTAGCGGATGCCCGCCATGAGGGAGACGTCTCCGATGGCCAGGGTGTCCTGGGCGTAGGCGCTGTAGACGGTCTGTTCAAACTCGCTTTTGACCGTGGTGCCGGTAGGGTTGCCCGTGGCCGGGTTGCCCACGTTGGTCAAGGGGGTGTCCCAGTTGGGGGGGCCGTATTTGGGCATGCTGCTCCAGGAGTAGCCGGGGGCGTCCTTGTCCTGGGAGGCGATCTCCACATAGGTGCCCACAAGGAAAGTGTTGTCCACGGTCTCGCCGGTGTGGTCCAGGGTCATGCGCAGGTCGTTGTGAAAGGCGGTCTGCTCGGAATCGCTGACCCACCAGCCCTTGTTGCTCTGGCTTGCCGTTACCGTGGTGCCCCCGGTGGCATAGCTGTCGAATTGGGTGAAGGTCAGGTCGTTGGTGATCTTCACGTTCTCGGAGAGGGAGAGGGTGGGGGAGATGGTGACGGACTGATACCTTCCGTCGTAGCACGCGCCGTCGATGGCGTGGTTCTCTTCCCGGGTGACCCCTGCCATGGGTTTTCCGTCCACAATGGGGATGGTGGAGCCCCTGTCCGCGTTGACATTGGACAAGAGGGCCTGGACGTCCACGGCAAAGGTGTCCGAGAACTCATGGTGACTTGTGACCATGGCGTTCTGTGCATCTCTTCCGACACCGTCCTGGTAGCCGTTGCTGGTGGTTCCGCCGCCGCTGACCATCACATACCCTTTGTCGGTGGGCCTGAGCACCCGGGTGTCTGCCCCGTAGGTGTCAAAGCTTCCGCCCCGGGCCACCAGGGTGGTGGAGGCTTTGGAGGTATCCTGCGGGACGGTGATGATGTTCAAGGTTCCGGCCACGGCGCCCCGGCCCCAGATGGAGGAGGAGGGGCCTTTGGCAAACTCGATGCGTTCCACAATGTTCAAAGGAATCATGGTCAGGTCGGCGGAGCCATTGACCTGGCGGAAGGGGATGCCGTTGATGAGAACGGCCAGGTCCTTGGTGTCCCGGGAGCCCCGGACCTCAATGTGGGGGTAGGCGTTGCCCTGGATCCCCATCTGGAGGCCGGGAACGGTTTTGAGGGCCTGTTCGAGGGTGGTGGCCCCCATGCGGTCGATCTGTTCACGGGTGACCACAGAAACGGTGACGGGTACCTCCATCCGGTCCTCCGCCACCCGCGTGGCCGTGACGACGATTCCTTCCATGGAGGGCGTTTCCGTGGTTTCTGCCGAGGCGGTTGAACCGCCCAGGGCGCAAAGGGCCAGGGCCAGGACTGCACATCTTCGTATTGCGTAATTCACTGTCTCACCTGCTGCATCTCAAGTGGAATTGCTTCCATTGCTTCAACAGGGATTTTTTTAACACGATACCCGGGCAGGGGCATCCATGGCCGCGGAACGTGCATGCCGGGGGGCAGGCAAGGGTCCCGGTGGCTCATGGGCAGGTCCGGATACAAAAAATCCCCAGCTTCCATACAAAAGCCAGGGACTGCACCCGTTCAAACTTGATCCCCGGGTCGCCCCGCCTAAGGGGGCTCTCCCACGTTTTTCGTCGCTCGCAAAAAACATGGGTATGTCACATCACAGACAGGTCTTCTGACTTCCGGATCGATCTACTCAACGCGCCTTCCCGGCAAAGCCAGTGACATGAACACGCACCAGGGGTGTCGTGCCTGCGTTTTTCGTCCCCGATTACAGCGGCGGGACCGTGACGGATTTACACCGTCTTCCCTATTAAGTCCGATTAAGGACATCTGTGTGAATGAGGTTTGCTATCACTCATTTTCCGCTTTTGTCAACAACAAGTTGCACCTTCTCGGTAAGAAATTAATGTCGGGTTTCCTGTGCCCTGGGTACCTTGTGACGTAACTTTTGACTTTAAAGGTATGAATAGCCATGGGGCCTTTCACCCCACGTCTCTTGCGGCGTGATCCGTTTCATAGGGAAATAGCGGGGGAACGGTAGATACTCTTGCGCGTGGGTGTTCGGCATGGTTTCAGGTCGGGTGCCCCCGGGCTGGGACATCGAACCATAAGGCAAAAGAAATTAAGGAATCGATTATGGATGAGAGGGTAACGGTTTACAGGTACGTGGGTGAAAAAGGCGAGAGCACAACCATCGAGGCTTTTTTCAAGGGAGACAAGCTGGTGGTGCAGGGCTGCGACACAGGCCCTTCGGCAGTCGGCATGTTCGGGGACTGGGATTACGAGTACTGGCTCTATGCGGACAAGGCCATCTGCCCCGGCAACATTCTGGAGATTTTAAAAAGTGGCTTCCGGGGGTTTACGGCCATCAAGCGGTGGTTTGACGAACAGCAGATTGACTACGACGTTGTCTCCTATGCCTGAGTTTCCAAAGCATGCTTTCTGGGTGCCATATACGTCACGTTGCAGGCATAGGACCACATATGACCCCGTGTGACGCCGCATGCGATCCTTTGTGTGCGGCTGCCGGACGTAACTTGCTCAAAACGGGGGGGATGTGATGTTCGGCACGGAACTTGATTTCCAAATAAGGCGGGCACAGCCCTTTTGCAAGGCAAAGGGCCGGAAACCAAGACACAACCAAACGGCACACAGGAGGAAGCCATGAACGCAGGCAAGGCAATATAGGGGAAAAGATATCACAGCTGGGATGAGGTTTTTCAGGCATCAAGGCCCATGGCATTCAGGGCATTGAACACAGGGACGATTACCTCCCCCCTGGCACCTTACACCCAGGCGGAGAGTATCCCGGCGGGTGTGGACACATCGAAGACCGTCTCCCACGCGGTGATGGTGTTTTACTTTCATCACCCGGAGAAGGGCGATATCCTCATCGACAGCGGGTTTGACAGGTCGTTTTACGAAAATCCCCCTTTTGGGAATTTGTCGCCCTTTGTCATCGATTTTCTCGAGGGCAACAGGGCCCGCTACACCCAGCAAAAAGATGAGGACTTAGAGTCCCAGCTTCGAAAAAACAATATCCATCCTACCCACCTCTTTTTGACTCACATGCACCCGGACCATACCGCCGGGATACCGGCCCTGTCTCCCTGGTGCAATATATGCTATGGAAAGAAGGAGAATTCGGCGCACTACCGCCTGATGACGGGGAGTCACCTGAAAGGAAAGGGGGATATCTCTCTTATTGATACCGATCCAGCTCCGGCGATTCCTCCGTTTGATCATGCGGTGGACCTGTTCGGGGACGGCTCTTTCTGGGCGCTGTCCACACCGGGCCACACAACGGACCATCTTGCCTACCTGATCAATGCGGAACCGTTCCCCATCCTTGTCGTGGGGGATGCGGAACTCTCGGCCTGGGGCATGACCCAGGGGGTGTTCATGAACTCCGATGGCGGGAAAGAAGGGCAGCAGGCCGTTCGGGAATCGGCAAATGCGATTCGCGGGTTTCATCGGATGTACCCCCACGTGGCCGTGTGGTTTTCCCATGATGAAAAGCCCCTGGCCCCATGAGCGCCCAGACCTAATTACCCTGCAAAGACAGTAAGGAAGAATCATGGAAACAACAGCCCCCAGCCCCTGGGATACCGATTACAAAGGCACCGAACCGTCCCCTGTCTACGAGCCGCTCTGGCACATGCTCCAGCAGTTTCTAAGTGACTTTCCGGCGACATCGGTGCTGGACTTCGAATGTTCAGGTCGGCAACTGCCTACCTCATGGCCGAAGAGGGGCTTCGGGTAACAGGGGTTGATATCTCGTTACGGGCCGTAGAAAAAGCCGTGGCCCTGGGCAACGCGCGGACGAACGGACGATGCCGATTCATGAGGCACGATTCCATTCCCGAGGACGTGCCCGACGGCTCCTTTGACGTGGTGGTGATGCTCAATGTCCTTCATTGCTTAACGTTAAAAGAACGGGTAGACTTACTCGTCAAGGCAAAGAGGGTGTTGAAACAGGGCGGGGTACTCTTCGCCAGCGTGCTGGACGTGGAGGACGAATCCTACCCGAGGCACGAATGGACGGAAATCGAGCCACATACCTTTGACGACGGCACCGGTAAACTCTTTCATTTTTATTCTCGGGAAGAACTGACCGAAGAGTTGAAAGGGTTTTCCATTTCCGAGTGCGACATGCTTCGGAACATCCATCCTGATGTGGGAAGGCAAAGCGCCTTGTTTGTGCTGACTGCAACGAACAAGGGGTAAGGGCGCGCATTCTGTGCCGTTTTTCAATTGGGACTTGCTTCACACTGAAAAATATACAGATTCCAAGGGAATACTTGCTGACGGTGGCGTTGAGGCACTCTCAACGCCAAGGGCGGGCTGAGACAATTCTGACAAACAGGCTTGTGCCTTTCGGGTGAAGGGAGACGTGCCATGCGTGTGTCGGCGGGAAAATCCAGGGCAGCGGAGGAGCGTACGGCAACGGTTACGGGTGCCGGGGTGCCACATCGGCCACATGCCGGGCCCTCCCTGTACGGCGGTCCGAACATCGCCTTGCAGCGGGCCCGTGCGTGGTGGAATTCTCTGTGGAGAGACTGGCGCGGCAGGGCACCCATGCTTCCGTACAGGCCGGGCTGAGGGTGAGTGCCCCCGGCGACGCGTGTGAAGGGGAAGCCCACCGCATCGCCGACGAGGTGGCGTGCAAGGCCTGCGAGGGCAGCACAGAGCCTTCCGTGGCCATCACCGGGCGGCCTGCCCCTGGCACCCCCTGGCTTTTTCGGGGGAAAGGCACCGAAGCGCTCACCCCCATTCCCCATGGCGGCGGAAAACCCTTGCCCGAAAAAACCAGGGCGCGTTTCGAATCCTCCCTGGGCCGGGATTTTTCCCGTGTCCGGGTCCACGCCGACCACAAGGCCGCCTTGTCTGCCGAGCGTCTGAATGCCGAGGCATATACTTTTGGCAATGATATTGTCTTTGCAAGGCAGCGATACGCCCCCGAGTCACCTTCGGGCCGCCACCTGCTCGCCCACGAACTCGTCCATGTGGCCCAGCAGCAAGAGGGGCCCGACATCCCCTGGGTGGTCCAGGCGCCTCCTCGCCCAGAATTTCGCGGGAACACCCCCCAGACCTGTCGCGGGAGCATCGATGTTCGGGCAGGGGAGATCTCCATGCCCAATATCTCTTTTTTTCACCTCTATGTGGTGTTCACCGACGCCGACCGGTTAGGGATCCCCTGGGCCATCCGGGGCGGCCCGGCAGGCGGGGGCCGGGGGTACGGAAACATCGTGACCAATTGCGGTGCCTACCGCCCGGGGTTCATCGATTACGACACCCGCTCTCCTTCGGTGACGGTTTATCAGGGGAACCAGGCGTGCACCAAGGCCCGGACCATGAAAAGCCATGCCAGGCAGATCAACGGGTGGAACATCCCGTATGCCCCGGACGGCCCCAACTGCAACTCGGTTGTGGCCTCCATGCTGAGGAGCGCCGGGCTCCCCATGCGAAAGCCCAACGTGGCGGCCCCGGGATTCGACACGGTGCTTTCCCCCACCGGGCCGGTGAACGCAGGGGGGCTGGGGGACAGGCGGCATCGGGTCTTTCTCCAGGTGAACAGCCTGGACCAGTTCCGCACCCTGGGTTTTGGCTACAGCATCGACACCTTTGAGGTGAGCGGCATCTCCTTTCCCCTGGTGCTCGGGGCCGAATACTCCATCGGAAACCAGGCCCTCCTGGGCAGGCTTGGCCTCGGGGTGGAGCTGCCCCTGCTCAACATTCCCACAACGCCCCTTGCGCCGACCCACCTGCGGCTGTCCGGCGGGTTCCAAGGTGGGGGCCAGCGTTCGGAAGAGGGGAGCGAACGGCGCATGGATACCCTTGTGGGCGGGTATTTCCAGGCCCAACTCGGCCTAGACATCAGCCGGTTCCGGATCAGTCCGTTTTACAGATTCAGCGCCCTGCGCAACATCAGCGACAGAACCACCACCAAGGCCCATGTGGGCGGTATAAATCTGGGGTTTACCTTTTAACGTAATGCGCTTCAAGCGCCCTTGGACAGGAGTGTTATGAACCGATTTCACAACGGGAGACGCCTGATGAAATGGCTCAGTCTGCCGGGAATTGTTCTGGTTTGGGCATCCTTTGCCGTGGCTGCACTGCCACCCCAATACCAGAACATGAAGGATCTGGACGTGATGATGGACTATATCAAAAAACACCCCGAAGTCGCGGCCACGGGCGGCATATCTGGATAGATTTGGAGACATACACCGTCTATTACGGCCAGGGGTGCAAAGCCGTTTTCGGGCGGAAGGAAACGACAAAACCAAAAGGGTTTGTCGGACCGGCCGCTCCTTTGGAGTTCAAGGAGCAAAGCTGCTCCGAAAGCTAACCCGTCTATTTCACGAGCCGAGTGCACCCGTAATCCGGGTGAGGGGCGTATCAAATTAACCCACAAGGGGGAATGCATGAGCTATATCGATTCGTATGATCATGAGTACATCGGGTCCCTGGGCTATTTACCCATCTATCATCCCCTGGAGGAGATCGAGGGTGATGACTGGGGCGGCTATGATTTCAGCGCGTCCCCTTCGGACCTCATCCTGGGCGGGGGAAGCGGCGAGCACCCGGGCCTTGTGATCCATAAGCTGGAAAGCCCGGCGGCAAAGTTTCTGTACGATCAGCTCACCGAGGAGGAAGAGGAGACCCTGGCCGATGCCGAGCGGTCGTACCTCCTTGAGCTTTGCTACGCAGACGACGTCCTGGAGTTCTGCGACTGGTCCGTGCGGCAGTACGCCAACCTGGCTGCCATGGCAGCTTCGGAGACCTTCGGGGCTCCCCTGGGGGAAGACGAGTCCGTGGAGGACTGGCTGCGCAAATCCATCGGCGAGCTGGTCTATTACTCCCTGCCGGAGCTGAACCCCGAGCATGGAAAGCTGACGGAGATGTTCAGCCGCTTCAGCATAGACGCCACCATGCGCAACGTGTTGTGCGTGCCCCCGGGGTACCCCGCCTGCGGCGGCCGGAAGACCACCGACGGGGAGTCCACGTGGGGATATCATCGGTGGGGCGTGGCGCCCTGATCCTTGGTTTTTGTAACGATTCAGCTAAAAAAACTCCGGCGGCAAGGTGGGCCACCTTGAAAGCTGGTGACGAAGAAGCAAGGCGTGTTGAATGATAAAAAAAGGTCTGATTGGTGTTCTTTGCCTGGTGTTGTCTGGCGTGGTGTACCTTTTTCTCTGGGGGCTTTCCTTCGTGGTCACCGGTGAAACCCGGATATGCCCACGAGGGGAACGCCCGGTGGTCGGTGTATTACCCCGAGGGTACGTCCCTGCCCGATGACTACGGGCATATCGGGGACCTGATGGCGGAAACCGAAGCCTTTCATCATCTGGCATACACCCACCCCGTGAAGGTGATTCTCTGCGCCACACCGGCGCAGTATCACAGGTATTCGACCCAGCGATCCCATCTGTGCACCATGGGTACCGGGACCGTCATCTATGTCAACCCCACGGTAAAGGAGACAAAACGGGATATTCGAAGTTTCCTGAAGCACGAGTTGTCCCATGCCCTTGTTTTCCAGCACATGACCCTGCCCCATGCATTCAAGCTGAAGCGGTGGATCAGGGAAGGCCTTGCCGTGATGATGAATAACCCCCACCATTACTACCAGGGCGATGCGTTTCTCTCCCTGGCCGTGGACAAAGGGTACTTTTTTGATTTCACCGGTGACGACGGGGAAAACCCGGACCTGATCGGGCACATTCCCGCCGACCGGCGATACCTTTTTGAATACGCCGAGTACCGGTGTTTTGTTGATTACCTGATGACGCACTACGGTTCCGATCGGTTTTTTGCCTTTCTGAACCTGGATATGGGGGCCCCGGAGGCTGAGAATGAAGCGTTCCGGCAGGTCTATCAGGTTGAGTTGTCGGCTGTGTTCCAGCAATTTAAACAAGAGGTGATGGCCAGGCACTGGCCAAAGACAACTGGCCGGGAGTAAGGCCGGTAAAGGCAATGTACGGGAAAGGAGTATGGATGGTTTCGCGGAAATACGGCGCGAGGGTTGTGTATGGTGTGTGTGTGCTGATCTGCCTGTCGATGGCGGGGTGTTCGGTGTCTAAGTCGGGTTTTGATCATGGCAAGTATGAAAAACTCGGATGGATTTGCGTTGATAAAAACTATGCTGCAGGCTTATTCGGGTACCAGCTGATGGTCAGGGAGTCCGACTGTTCGAGGATTGTAAAGAGCGTTGTCGAGGAACAAGGCCTGCCGGATTACCTCTACAACCCCGAACGTTCTATCCTGTACCTGGCATATATCGATGAAGGGATCGTGTATAAGCTTAACACCGGGGATCAGGTGATTGTCTCAAAGGATTATTTCAGGTCTGTGGACGACCTCCCGGATTTTCTCGTGGAGAGATTTGTGGCTGTTGAACTCAAGAACCGAAGCTGAGCCGTCCCATGATGGCACCTTGAGGGCAGCGGGGCTTTCTGATGCGTAGCCCTCGTCTTTTTATGGAGAACTGACAATGGCCGTTGCAAAAGAAGCGGTGCCGGGGTTTCGACACCGGCTCCATGAGATCATCTTTGAAGCCGATACCCGGGCCGGTAAATGGTTTGACGTGGTCCTGATCGTCTCGATCCTGTCCAGCGTTCTGGTGGTGATGCTGGACAGCATTTCGGGTTTCAGCGCCCGTTACGGGTATTACCTTTACGGGTGGGAATGGGCCTTTACCCTGATGTTCACCCTGGAGTACATCCTGCGGCTGGCCGGGCGCGGTGACCCTGCTGATGCGGGCAGCTTTCTGGGGATCGTGGACCTGTTGGCCATCCTGCCCACCTACATCAGCCTGCTGGTTCCCGGCAGTCAGTATCTCATCGTGGTCAGGATCCTGAGGGTGCTGCGCGTGTTCCGGGTGTTCAAGCTGGTGAATTACGTGGGTGAGGCCTCGGTGCTGGTGCGGGCCCTGCAGTCGAGCCGTCGGAAGATTACGATTTTTCTCCTTACCGTGCTGACCCTGATGATCATTTTCGGCTCTCTCATGTACATGATCGAGGGGCCGGAGCACGGGTTCACCAGCATTCCCAGGAGTATCTACTGGGCCATTGTGACCATGACCACCGTGGGCTACGGGGACATCTCCCCCAAGACGAATGCCGGGCAGGCCCTGGCCGCCCTGATCATGGTCATGGGCTATGCCATCATCGCCGTGCCCACGGGCATCGTCACCTCCGAGTTGAGCCTGGCGGGCCAGAAGCGGGTTTCCACCCAGGTGTGCCCGGCCTGCATGGCCGAGGGCCATGACCCCGATGCGGTTTTCTGCCGGGTGTGCTCGGAGCGATTGAACCCGGAGACCGGCCGGGACACCTGACCCGGCTGCCATGGTGCCTCAACACTTTCCTCTGGATCCTCAGTAAATCAGTTCTTTAATTTCTAAATTATTTATTTTAGTATCTTCAGTTATCACGTCATTATCTGTGTTTTTCCATGATTTGATTTCTGGAGTGTGTGATGGCACAAGCGCCCAGTTATGAAGAGTTGGAGAAAGAACTTGCCTACCTTAAATTCAGGCTTTGCCAGCTGAATCCCGAGGAGCTTTTTTTTGAGGAGCGCAGTGCGCCCTACGAAACAGAAGAGCCCAAGCTGTGGGAGTGGGTGGCAGGGGAGGACAAAGCGGTGTGCAGCAGCGGCTACTATGCCATGCTGGGATACGCCCCGGATGAGCAGGACCCCTCCCCCGGCATCTGGATCGACTATATCCACCCTGAAGACAACCGTGCCATTCGCAGAATCATGGCCCGGGTGCTGACCCAGCGAAGGGGGTCGGTGCAGGTGGCCTTTCGCCTCCGTGCCCGGGGCGGCGCCTACTATTGGACACTCTGCCGGGGCACCCTTGATGAGAGCCCGGGCAGGCCCCTGCGTCTTTCGGGGCGTGTCTCCAGTATTTCGGGCAAAGAGGACTGGCAAGAGGCGTTTCTTGAGAGTCAGAGGCGCCATCAGACGCTTCTCCAGAACCTTCCCGGGATGGCGTATCGGTGCCGGGAGGTGGCGGCCAACGGCTGGGTCATGGAGTTTGTCAGTGACGGCAGCCTGGAGCTCACCGGCTATTCCCCCTCGGAGCTCATGGGCGACCGGGAGATCTACAACAGCCTTATCCATGCAGAAGATGATCGCCCCCTGGTGTGGGACCAGGTGGAAAAGGCCCTGGGCCGAAAGCGGCGCTATGAGATCGTTTACCGCATCACCACGGCCACCGGTGGTGTTCGGTGGGTTTGGGAACGGGGCACGGGGGTCTTCGGCAACAGCGGCGAGCTGGTCTGTATCGAAGGGTTCACCATGGACGTCACCGCCCAGAAAACCATCGAACAGGAGCTTCTGCATGAGAACCTGAGGCTCAAATCCCTGGTGACGGGGGAGCCGGGGTTCGGGGAGATCATCGGGAACAGCCCGGCCATGCAGGAGGTCTACGAGCTCATCGCAAACACGGCCGGGTCCCAGGCCAACGTCATCATCTACGGCGAGTCCGGCACCGGCAAGGAACTGGTGGCCCGGGCGATTCACAACCGCAGCAAACGCAGCAAGGGCCGATTTGTCTCGGTGAACTGCGGCGCCATCCCGGAGACCCTCCTTGAAAGCGAGTTCTTCGGGTGCAAGAAAGGGGCCTTCACCGGGGCCACGGCAGACCGGCCCGGCTACCTGGAGATGGCCGACGGCGGCACCCTGTTTCTTGACGAGGTCGGTGAGATCAACCTGTCCATGCAGGTAAAGCTGCTCCGGGCCATTGAAGACGGCGGATTCACCCCCGTGGGGGGCCAGGAGGTGAAACGCCCCGATATCCGTATCATCGCAGCCACCAACCGTGATCTTGAAGAGCTGGTCAAAAAGCAGGCCATGCGCCAGGATTTTTTCTTTCGCATCCACATTGTCCCCATTTACCTTCCCCCGTTGCGAAAGCGTCGAAGCGATATTCCTCTGCTTATCTATCGATTCCTCGAAAAGTTCAGCGACGACAGCCATATCGCCACCATGCCCGAGCATGTGATCCGCTCCATGCAGAATTATCACTGGCCGGGCAACGTGCGTGAGCTGCAGAACATGGTGCAGCGCTACCTGACCCTCAAGCAGGTGGATTTTATGGCCTCCACATGCCCCGAAAGCCCGGTGCCTGAAGATGGGGAGACCCTTGCCGTCTCTGTGGGCACGGAGAGCCTTTCAGAGGCCGTGGCACGGTTCGAAAAGGAGTTTCTCTTAAAGGCCCTGGAACGCCATGGCGGAAATCGGACCCATACGGCAAAGAGCCTGGGGGTGGGGCTCCGCACCCTGCAGCGACGGCTGCGTCAGCATGGAATTTCGCAAGGGGACTGAGGGCGCCAGGTGTGACGCATACGTCAGAATTGGCGCACCTGGGCCGTAACCCCTTTCAACACAAACTCTTTTTCAGGCAGTGATCACAACCGCGTCAGTTTTGACGCGGTTTTTTTGTCTGCGTTCAAACGGGTGATGAATTAGAAAAAGCCTTTGTTTACATGGTGTTGAATCGCAAATGCGGCTTCTGGCACGACTCTGGCAATACCCAGAAGGCAGTTTCACCAAACGAGAGACGAAAAAAAGGCCAATTCGATGAAGGGGTTACCCCGGGTGATGCAAGGCCCTTTGTTTTTCGTCCAAGCCGTTTCACGGACACCCGTGAAGCCCATCATACGAGACTGTCTGAGCAACAAAGGAGATGTGACGCATGAACTTTATCGAGAATGTTCAAAACAAACCCATTGCCGTTTTGGGTGCCGGTGGCGTCGGCAAGGCTGTGGCCGGGGACTGCGCCCTGGCCGGGAACACTGTGCGTCTGTGCGACCTTCCCCCCTTTTCCGACCAGACCCTTTTCGGTGTGGAGAAGCAGGGCCTGAAGTTTTACGGCGATCAGCTCAACCTGTACGGGTTTGAACGTTCCGGTCGTGTGTTTTTTGACGGTGTGACAACGGATGTGGCCGAAGCGGTGAAAGGCGCGGGCATCGTCATCCTCACCACCCCGTCCCTCGGGCACCGGGCCTTTTTTGAAAAACTGATCCCCGCCCTTGAAGACGGCATGATCATCCACATCATTCCGGACAACTACGGGTCGCTCCTGCTCCGAAAGATGATGCGTGAAGCCGGGTGCGACAAGAAGGTGATCATCGGCGGATGGTCCAGCTCCCCCTACGGAAGCCGCGTGGACATCAAGGGCGGGGTGGTGCTTCCCAGCATTCGCGCCTACTACCGCGCCATCACCCTTCGGGGGGCGTCCCTGCCCTCCCTGGACCAGGATGTTTTCCTGGAGTCCACCAAGTACATCGGTGCCTTTGATGCCATCACCAACGGGGATGGCGTTGCCGGGGGCGACACCGTCATGGACACTGGTTTTTCCAACGTCAATCCGGTCCTTCACTGCCCCGGCGTGATCCTGGGGGTGGGCGTCATGGAGAACTGGGGCGTTATCTACGGCGAAGAGAAGAACGACTTTTCCATTTATTCCCATGCCTATTGCCCCTCCATCTCCAAGGTTCAGTACGGGCTGTATGAAGAGCAGTGCGCCCTGGCCGAGGCCATGAACGTGGGCATCCAGTTTTTTGAGAAGAAGCAGTTTTTCTCCCGCGAGAACATCCTGGGTTGCGAGTACATGGGCCCCGATTACGAGATCCCCTTTGAAGAGCATGATTACATCCAGTACGGCACGGGGCCGTTCACCGTCCACAACCGCTACATCACCGAAGACATCCCCGTGGGCTGCCATGTCTATCACGAGCTTGGCAAGAAGTTCGGTGTGAAAACCCCCATCGTGGATTCCCTTATCAGCCTGGCCGGAGTCATGACCGAATCGGATTACTACGAAACCGGTTACACCCTGGATTACCTGGGAATCGGCCATATGAGCGGGGACGAGATGCTGGAGTACCTGCACAAGGGCACCTACAAGCCCCTGGAAGCCTAATCGCGAAGAGAGACAGGCCTGGGCCCCCCTTTTCACCGGGGGCCCCAGGCGATTGGGAGGAGAGCATGGGAATTGAGATGAAGCGACAGATCGATGTCACCTTCCTCGGGCCGGAGAAGGTGGCGAAGATTCATGAGGCGAGCCTCACCCTTTTGGAAACGGTGGGCATGCGCGTGGGCGGGGAGCGCGGCATCCGGGTGCTGCGTGAGGCTGGGTGCGAGGTGGACGCAGACGGCATGGTGAAGATCCCCAGGGCCCTGGTGGAAGAGGCCCTGGAGACGGTCCCCAAGGAGCTGGTGCTCTACAACCGTGCCGGTGAGAAGGCCATGGTGATCAACGCCGAAAACGCGGTCCATTTCGGTACCCACGCCGATCAGCTGGAGTTTGTGGACCCGGACACCGGCAAGGTGCGCCCCTTTCTCAAGGCCGACACCAAGACCATGTGCACCCTGGCCGATGCCCTGCCCAACATCGACTTTATTCTGTCGGTGGGCATGAGCAAGGACGTGGCCCCGGAGATTCAGACCCAGATCTCTTTTATCGAGACGGTGAAGCACTTCAGCAAGACCATCAACTTTTCCACCAACGACATCGACAGCCTTCAGGAGGTCATCGATATCGCGGCCGTGGTGGCCGGCGGCAAAGAGGCCCTGGCCGAAAAGCCCTTTACTTCGGCCACCGTGAGCCGATTCCGCCCCTCTCGCACCCGGAAGAGAGCACGGAAAAAAAAACTGACTCACCAGGGGCGGTGCCTTGAACCGCATCCCCGTGGTCTACATGCCGTACTGCATGATGGGGGGCACCGCGCCCATGAGTTTTTCCGGTGCCCTGGTGCAGTGCAACGCCGAAGCCCTGGGAGGCCTTGTGGTGCACCAGCGCACATGCCCGGGGGCTCCGTTTATCTACGGTGCCATGCCCTCCATCATGGACATGATCTCATCCATCGGCAGTTACGGCGCGGTGGAGTTCCACCTGATGGTGGCGGCGGCGTCCGAGCTGGTGAGCCACTATGGCCTGCCCTTCTACGGCACGGCAGGGTGCACCGATGCAAAGGGGCTGGACATCCAGGCGGTGTCGGAGGTGACCCAGGAGATCTTCTCCACCCTTCTGTCCAAGGCCAACCTGGTGCACGACGTGGGGGTCTCCGATCATTGCAACAGCGTCAACCCCGAGCTGGTGGTGCTCTGCGATGAGATTATCGAGAACCTCAAGCACTATGTGCGCGGCGTGGATGTGGACGACCTTGATGAGATGGTGGAGATCATCACCCGCACCGGTCCCGGGGGGGCCTATCTCACGGAGAAGCACACCATGAAGAACTTCAGGACCATCCACTACCCCAAGTTCTTCAGCCGCAAGATGAAAAACCCGGAGACGTCCGAGGTGAGGGCAAAAATCCGCGAATCCATGCACGCCATCCTTGCCACCCACAAGGTACCTGCCCTTGATGAGGCCGTTTTGGCTGAACTGGACGCATGGACCCGGACACTTGAGGCAAGGCCCAACGTCAACCCGATGTCAGACGCGTCATAGACCCCAGAGGGAGAAAGCATATGAAACGCAAACCCACCCGTTTTGACCTGCAGAAGATGAAGGAGAACCAGGAGAAGGCTGGTCTGGCTTACCGCCTACGACTACCCCACCGCTGAGTTTGCCGAACAGTCCGGCGCCGAGATGATTCTCGTGGGAGATTCCCTGGGCATGTGCGTCTACGGTTACGACGGTACCGTGCCCGTGACCATGGACCAGTGCCTCATGCACTGCGAGGCGGTGCGAAGGGCCGCCCCGAATACCTTTATCGTCGGCGACATGCCTTTTTTGAGCTACCAGGTGAGCGTGGAGGACGCCGTGCTCAACGCCGGGCGGTTTTACAAGGAAGCGGCGGTGGACGCCATCAAGCTGGAAGGCGGCAAACGCGTCTGTCCCCAGATCCGCGCCATCTCAGACGGCGGCATGCTGGTCATCGGTCACATCGGGCTCACGCCACAGAGCTCCGGTCAGCTGGGCGGGTTCAAGGCCCAGGGCCGCACCGCCGAGACCGCTATGGCCCTTATCGAAGATGCATACGCCATCCAGGAGGCCGGGGCCTTTGCCCTTCTGGTGGAGGCCGTGCCCCCTGAGGTGATGAAGATTATTACCGAGGGGCTGGACATCCCGGTCTACAGCATCGGCGCAGGCATCCACGCCGACGGTCAGCTCATGATCTGCAGCGACGTCCTGGGAATTTTCCAGGCCTTTACCCCCAAGTTTGTCAAGAAATACGCGGCTCTCGGGGCCGAGATCCGCAAAGCCTTTGAAACCTACGGCGAGGAGGTGAGGGCGGGGCAGTTCCCGGCCGACGAGCACACCTACAAGATGGTGGAGGGCGAGCTTCCCAAGCTCCTTGACTGCCTTAAAAAGTGACCCGTGATGGGATGCCCCCCTCTTTTTTAAGTGACGGGATCGTTCCGACAGGGGAGGGGGGCCTTGAAGCGGCCCAGCGTCTTTGCGAGTACATGCCATGAGAAGGAGGTGTAATGAACAGTCCGTTAAGCAGTATCCATGAAGCATCCATGAGCATTCTTGAAACCCTCGGCGTCCGGATCCACCATCCGGAGTTGCTGGAGATGCTCTCGGATCGTGGTATTCGAAGGAACGGCGATACCCTCTTTTTCACGCGGGCGCAGGTGGAGTCCCTCATCGCCTCAGCGCCGTCGGAGATCAGACTCCACGCGGCAAACCCGGCATATGACATGGTGCTGGGGGGAGATCGGACGTACTACGGCGCGGGCTACGGGTGCCCCTCCATCCTTGATGGGGAGGGCGTGCGGCGAAGCGCAACCTTTGAGGATTACCTCACCTTCCTGAAGCTTGTGGAGTGCAGCCCGGCTTTTTGCCTCAACGGCGGGGTCCTTGTGCAGCCATCGGACATCACCCCGGAGCACAGCTTTCCCCTGATGCTCCGCGCGGCCATCCTGCACAGCGAAAAGTGCCTCATGGGCATGCCGGGGCATGGCCGCGAGGTGGAGATTCTCATGGAGATGATGGCCATTGCCCGGGGAGGAAAAGAAGCCCTTGAGGCAAAGCCCCAGATCATCACCCTGGTCAACGCCACCAGCCCCCTTCAGTTCGACAGCATCGCCCTGGAGACCATGGAGGTCTGCGCCCGTTACAGGCAGCCGGTGATCATCTCTCCGGGCCCCATTGCCGGTGCCACGGGGCCGGTGACCCTGGCTGGAAACCTTGCCATGGGCAACGCAGAGGCCCTGGCCGGTGTGGCCATCACCCAGCTGTTGAGGGAGGGGACCCCGGTGGTGTACGGGCTCCAGGCCACCACCGCGGACATGGCCACCGGCGGGGTCTCCATCGGCTCGCCGGGCTTCTCCCTTGAGGCCATGACCACAGCCCGCCTGGCAAAACGCTACGGCCTTCCCTGCCGCGGCGGTGGAGCCGGAACCGATGCCTGCTGCGTCAATGCCCAGAGCGGCTATGAGAGCATGATGTCCCTTATGGTCTCCCGTCGCGAAAAGGTGAACCTGATGCTGCACAGCGCCGGGATTCTCGATGCTTACGGGGCCATGAGCGTGGAGAAGTTCATCACCGACCTTGAGGTGATCTCCATGGTGGAGTACCTGGAGGGCGGGTATGAGACCGCCACCGACGACCTGGCCGTTTCCGTCATTGAGCAGGGGGTAGAGGGCGTCCCCTTCCTGGCCCACCCCCACACCCTGAAAAACTGCCGCACCACTCCCTGGATCCCGTCCGTCAGCTGGCGGGGGCCCCTGAAGGGCCGTACGGGAAAAGAGGTGTTCGACGACCGCATCGACGCCGCCCGTGATCGCCTGCTGAGCGCATATAAACCGCCGCACAATGAACCGAACCGTCAGAACCAACTGGACACCTTCCTTGAATCATTGGGCATACCCGTCGGCCATACGGCAGGGTAGTGCCCGGCCAAAATGACATGAAGATGGAGGAACAGATGAAGACAAATCAAACGGATCGTCCCTGGCATCAACGCATAGAAATCCCGGTCGTTTTAAGCACTCTGGCCGTTGTGCTCGCTTTTTTCTCTTGGGCATTCACCGACACCGACGGCATGGGTGAGGTCATGAACCGCGCCTTTAAGGTGGCCACCCATCAGTTCGGCTGGCTCTATCTGCTGGTGGGCTTCCTCCTGGTGATTTTCGCTTTCTGGCTCGCCTACGGCCGCTACGGTGAGATCAAGCTGGGAGGCCCGCAGGACAAGCCCGAATATTCCTATTTCTCCTGGTTTGCCATGATCTTTGCCTGCGGTTACGGCGTGGGCCTCGTCTACTGGGGCGCTGCCGAGCCCCTCTCCATCTTCAAGGCCCCTCCCTTCGGGGTCGAGACCGGAACCCCCGAAGCAGGGGTGCTCTCCCTGGCCTACGCCTTTTTCCACTGGGGATGGACGCCCTGGGCCATCTACATGGCCATCGGTGTGCCCATGGCTTATTTCATGCACTGCAAGGGCGCAAGCCCCCGCTTTTCGGCCGCCTTTCGGCCCCTTATGGGGAACCGCGCCGACGGGTGGGCTGGCAAGGTGATGGACTCGTTTCTCGTCATCGGTGTCATCGGCGGCGTTACCACGGCAACAGGGCTCGGCATCATGCAGCTTGCCTCCGGCCTCAACTCCCTGTTCGGGATCCCCGAGACAAAGATGGTCTATATCCTCATCGCCGTGGTCTGGATCTCCATTTTTACCTTCAGTACCGTCAGCGGCATCGACAAAGGCATCAAGGTTCTCAGCAACATCAACATCCCGCTGGCCATGGTCCTCATGCTGTTCGTTTTTTTCGCAGGACCCACCATTTTTCAGATCAACATGGGCATGGACGCCTTCGGTCTCTACCTGACCAACTTCTTCAAGATGAGCTTCTGGACCGACTCTGTGAGCAAGGGGGGCTTTCCCCAGGGGTGGACCATTTTTTACTGGGCCTGGTGGATTGCTTCAGCCCCTGCAACGGGCTTGTTTGTGGCCAACATCTCCAAGGGGCGGACCATTCGTGAGATGGTGCTCGTGCACATGTTCGTGGCCCCTATTGCCACATGGCTCTGGTTCACCGCCTTCGGCGGCACCGCCCTCTATCAGGAACTCATCGCCAAGACCGGCCTGGTGGACTCCATGGCAGAGACCGGTACCGGCGGCGTGGTCTTTACCATGCTTGAGCAGCTCCCCATGGGAAGCGTCATGGCAGCAGCCTTTTTGATCCTTGTGGTGATTTTTCTCTCCACCACCGTGGATTCGTATTCATACGTCTGCGCCCAGGTCTCCACCCGCGCCGATGCAAACCCGGATCTGCCCCCCAAGGGGATTCGCGCCCTGTGGGCCATCGTCATCGGCCTTTTAGGGATCACCCTTGTCATGGTGGGTAAGGGGATCTCAGGGCTTCAGCTCTCCTCCATCATTGCCTCGCTGCTCATTATCTTCATCATGGTGGGCATGTGCGTCAGCATGGTGGTGTCCATGCGAAGGGACGACCCGTGTATTCCCGATTCTGAGGAGTGCGGCCCGGCCCCTGATGTGCAGGAAAAAGAGCCTGTGAACGCTTGATATAACCATCGATGACAAAGAAAGAGCCTTGCCTCCGGCGAGTCGCTTTTGGAAAAACGTACCAAAAGGGCCGTCGGAGGGTGGTTCCAACGGAAGAGTCACTTTGCAGTCACCCCATCACAGAGGAGAACGATCATGTCTAATCACGATGCCATCATGGCCTCATTGATGTCAGGAGATACCGACCAGCTCATTGATCGGGTCAACAGCGCACTGGACACCGGCATTCCCGCAGTGGAGATTCTGAATGAGGGGCTGATCTCCACCATGGATATCGTGGGTGAGAAGATGGAATCCGGCGAGATGTTTATCCCCGAGGTGATCATGTGCGCCCAGGCCATGACCTCCGCCGTGGAAGTTCTTAAACCCCGGCTGGGCGAGGGGGACAACCGCAACGTGGGCACCCTTGTTATCGGCACGGTCAAGGGCGACCTGCACGACATCGGCAAGAACCTGGTGCGTATGATGCTTGAAAGTTCGGGGTTTGGGGTGGTGGATCTCGGCGTGGACGTGGAGCCCGAGGCCTTTGTGGAGGCGGCCCGGAAGCATGATGCGGATATCGTGGCCCTGTCGGCCCTTCTCACCACCACCATGCCCATGTTGAAGAAGACCATGGACGCCTTCGAGGAGGCGGGCCTTCGCGATTCGGTAAAGATCCTCATCGGCGGCGCGCCGGTGAACCAGGGGTTTGCCGACGAGATCGGTGCCGACGGATACGCCCCGGATGCCGGTTCCGCCAGCAAGCTGGCCAAGGCCGTGGTGACAGCATGAGTCCCTGTGCTTTTGGCAGGGGACAGGCCCATGACATGAATGGATTGAACAAAAAAAAACGAATGTTTTTGCCGGATAAAAACAGATGACCAATCTGCCGCCGGGTAAGGCATCTTTGTGCCCCTGGCCCATGGAGAAGGGGGGCGATCCTGTGTGGACTGTGACGTTGAAAGTGCCTGTCCACAGAGAAGATCTGCCCCCTTTCTCAGGGAATCATCACCTCTTTATGTCAATGATGTTTTGCAGGAGGTGTTTGCATTTTTCACAGCCATTGCCTGCCCCTGTTGCCTCCATCATCTTTTCAACGGTATCGGCACCCCCATGGAGGGCATTCACCGCATCGTCCATGGTCACATTTTTGCACCCGCAGGCGATGGACAGGATATGCTCGATCTCGCCGATACAATTCCCGCATCCTGTGCCTGCGCCGGTGATTTCCTGGATCTCCTCCACTGTGCGGGCTCCGCTGGCCATGGCCTTCCTGATATCTGTGTAACTGACCTGGTTGCAGTGGCAGACAATCCTGTTTACAGGGATGAGAAGGACCCCCAATACAAGGGGCTCGTCATTTCGGACGGAGTGCATTTTTCCGGCCGGTGCCGTAAACACATCCCCGACATTCAGCTCGAATTCCTGGTCTTCCACGATTCCAACGCCAGAGCCCTGGATGCAATAAAACACCTCATCCTGGGTCGGGTGCTCGTGCAACGGCACTTTCTCACCTGGTTGAATATGATATACTTTCGCTTCAATTGTTTTTTTCAACGTCTCTATATCCATTTTCTCACTCCTTGTTTCTCTTTTTTGGGGGCGCTTTTATGGCGGTTTCTTGAGCCAGCTTCGGGTGATGACATCACCATGGCTCGTCGATGCTCTGCCTTTCGGCCTTTGCATCATTTTTTTGCCCCGGGGTAAGTGGTTGAAACCAAAAGCGCCTCTGATGTGGGGCTACTGTAGCCCGTAAAACGTGGGGAAAAAATAACATTTGTTATGTTTTTGGTTTGATGAGTTCCATACAATGAGTCCGGCTAACAGAAAGGGTCGGTTATGGTTTCACCCCGTCGTTGCCTGATACCGGATAACCCGGGGATGGGCTGCGGCTGCTGATTCGGCAGGGGGATGATCATGTGGTTGTTGGACTGAATCTATTGGCGGGAACGTACGAAGCGGTAAGTGAGATCATGGGGGCGAGATGACTGAAAGACCATACGGATTTCCGGACCACCAGAAGGTAAACATCATCATTGAAGGGATGAACACCTGCTGGAAAGAGATCCTTCACATGGCGACCCTGCAATCCTTTGCCAAGGGGCAGGTGGTGGATCAGGCGGCCGACGGGGTCTACCTGATCAAAGAGGGGTGCCTGAGCTACAGCTGCTATCTGGACAGCGGCGAAAAGCGTATTTTGTATTTTGTGGGGCAAGACTCCCTGTGCAATGAAGCCGGTTGCATGATTCACCACAAGGACTGGGTCTCGTTCGAGTTCCTGGCGGATACCCAGGCCTATGCGTTTTCACCGCGTCAATTTATGGATACCGATTTTGTCCGCACATACCCGGAGCTGTCCATCAACCTTTCCCAGTACATTATCTACAAACGGATCTACCTCAGCCATTTCGTGGCAAACCTGTCCAGAAAAGCACAGCCATTACCGGGGTCGCGGAAATCCTTTTCCAGCTTTATGAAAGAGATAACGAGATCACCATCAGCCAGCAGGACATCGGCAATTTTCTCGGCCTCCACCTCATGACCGTGTCCAGGGCTCTTTCCCAACTGCGCAGCGAGAATATCATCGGCAAGATCACCAAGAACAAGTTTGAGATATTCGATGTCGAGGGCCTTGCGGACTACGCAGCATGGTGAGCCATTCTGAACGGTCTTTGCCGCTTTGCTTTACTCCTTCGTGAACGATCTTGTATAGACGTTGTAAGGTTGATGCCAAGTTTAATCCTTGCGGTTGTCATGAATGAGGAATACATTCTGGTTTTTGTCAGGCCTCCCCAAGCTATGAAGAAAGAGAAAAAAAATGAATGATTTTATCACACCCAAAAATCACAAAGCGTTTAAGGCACTGGTCCTATCGTCACACATCGATGACGAGGTAAAAGACTGCGCCATTGCCTACATCGACCCCCGGGGCGGTGGCCCCGACCCCGACCACACGCATCCCCATGACCACCTGTTCACGGTGATTGCAGGCGAAATCGAGATCAGGATGGACGGAGAGACCTTTACCGTAACAGAAGGGATGTCCCTGAGGGTTCCGGGAGAGACACGCCACTCCGTCTGGAACACAGGTCTCACCACCGCAAAGGTCATGGGGATCTCCCTTCGGAAGGAATAACGCATCCATCCGCTTTGTGTAAGCTGCCCCGGATTTCCCGTCACCCCCTGTTTTTCCGGGCCATTTTCTCCTGTTCGCCCTTGTAAAACGCCACAATGTGCTCCACGGCCTGGTACTGCCGCTCCAGGAGATCCTCCGTGATGGTGCGAAGGCCCCATTTCTTGAAGTCTATCTGAAGGCCGTTTCCTCCCGGCGCCTCAGCACCCTCCAGTTGGGAAAAGAAGGCGCCCACTGACGTGAGAAGGCGATGAACGTCTTTGATGGCGTCACAGAGCTCGGGTATCTCCGATCCCGAAAACATACCGGGGCCGGCTTGGCTGTCCGATGAGATCATGATGAACCCCCATTTTTTTGTGAAGAGTAAATAGGCGCAGGACTGCCCGGAGCCCATTACAGAGCCCCGGGAACCATGGCATGGAGTGAGGCTGTATCTGGCCGCCCATCTCATAGTCATCAGTGGTAAAAGTAGAATAGAGATGGGACTCCGGGGTCCTTTACCGCGCCCCGTGAACCACCAGCCCGTAGGGTTCACTCTGTGCACCATTATCGCGAGTCGTAAGTGGTAAATGGAGATCGGGTTGATCGGGCCACAACAGGACACCAGAGACAATCAGACATAGGGCTCACTAGATGGACCCATGCCCATTACCTGTGATCTCCAATCACTACTTCCTGCTCACTACTCACTATTTAAAAATAGGCCATTTATAAAGGCGGTTGCGTTGATGGACGGGGCGCAGGGTTGCGCGTGATGAGGAAAATACGACTTGAAAAGGGGGTGGGGGTGGTGTAAAAAACCGTGTAGCCATGACGACCTCCTATGAAGGTTGTTTTGGTCAGGCCTGGCAGGATGTTGCTGCATCCTGTCGGGTCGCATCTTGAATTCCATGATTACCGTAATAACTAGTTATTACGTTCCACCCTAATTCCATCCTTTTTGCGTGTCAATAGTTTTTTTGTTGGTAAATCCCGCTGTTATTCATTTCGAAAACCACCGAATCAATTCCCTTCCTAACATCTTCATTCTCATCATACCTTGCGGGCCTGTTTCCCAGTCCCGGGCTCACTGTTCATTCTATCTATCCCAAAAAAGATTACTCCCCTCTTTGGATCTGTGAAAGCGTCCAGATCAGGTGTTCAGGTTGGTGTGGGAAACGATGACAGATAGGCATGTATGTTGATGAGAAAGAGAAATTTTTACAGGTTTACAGCTTGTTGTCCAAAGTTCTCTTTTAGGGATAGTAAGTTTTTGAGTTGAAAAATGGAGGTTTACGGCGTATGACTAAAATTGTTCGGGCCTTGGTGCTCAGGGCACAGGTTCCTGTCTGGTGGAAAAGGTCCTGCGCATTACTCTAAAGCCGTTAGCCTGGATATTTCACGTGTCGAGTGCACCCATATTCAAGGCATCAGAGCTGCAAAGTGGGTTGGTTTTTATGAAAGCTTCTGATAACGCAGAAGATGGGTGTACTCGGATCGCCGAAGGGTGAGAAAATCAAACAGCAAACGTCGATTTACATTTTGCATTTTTGAATAACAATTTTTTATTGTAGCTATCTGAAACCATGATGTTTTCGTTCTGGCTGGTTGTCTTCTCACGAAATATGCGGGTTAGGTTGTGTGCGAAGCCATTTTACTTGGGGGTACTAAAGGCCAAACATGGAAATGAGCGAGTATCCAGATGCAAACAAAAATTTAGTGTATCGCCGTATTAAAGGACAAACACGGAAAGTGACATCGGGGTGTATCAATACCCTGTGTGGTTGGTGACTACATGGTGGGTTGGTTCGAAATTTGAATAATATCAAATGGGTTTTATGGGTGAGATGCTCGCTGTTTCTTTGGTGTGCAAGCTATCTGGGTGTTGAGTGTGCCGGTCGGCAGTATTGAACCACAAAAAGTGGAATCTGAAACGGACATTTTTCCACTTTAACCCTTTGAATATCCGGTACCCTGGAAAATTGTCAATTTTATCAGGGTAATATACATGGTAAATTGTCGGGGTATTCGTAATGTTATAAACAATATCGGAGAAGTATCATATGTTTGAACAATTGCTCAATGTAGGGCAGTTATTAATTTCAGTATTGCCTGTCATACAAACTGATAAAAAACGTTCAATTGGGATTGAATTAAGTAACTTTCATCGTTATTTATCACTTCTATACAATAATGGTGTTACAATATTAGAATCATTTACAAACCATAACAACGGTCAAGATATTGACATTGACCAGATCAAAATACTGCTTCTTGAACAACAATATTTGATACCAAAATTACAATCATTCTTCGAAAACGAAGATGTTCAAACAATTCTTTCGATAAAGGCACCAGAAATTAAGCCTCTTAAGTACCTTTTATTCCGTAAAGGTTTTCGAATTAAATTTTATTTGGATGAAATAGATGAGAATGAGAGGCGTTCTTCGGAAGGGAGCAGAATTGATTGGCTTCGTCATGACCCAAGCATTGAAGTTCCAGAACAACCTAATATTGAAAATTAGAAATCTGGAATTTGGAAAAAATTTCCGATATAACGGAACAATTAAGGTGCTTCTTAGTAGATAACTTTGAAATACAAGAAATAATTTAAGTAGTTTATAACAAGTCACTTATACGGACCGCCTACAGCTGGCCGTTGGTTGCTTCGAACGGTGGCGCGGCGGCCGCATAGCTCAACGTTAACCGACTTTAAGGATATAGTAATTTCATGAAAGCGGAAATCCTTGATAGGCCGCCCCTGTCTGGAGATTTTGAAGAACACAATTTTTCAATGTCTGGGAATACATTGTGGGTTAAGTTTCTTGATGAGGATTATTTAGAATGGGTTGGTGTATTCAGTCAAAGCGGGTGGAGTTCTTTTAACTCTGTTTTTCGTATACCCAATGAAAAAATATTTTTAGTCGTTGCAGGTGGGCAGGGATATTTCGTTGATCCTAATAAGAGAGAAATTATCTCAACAACTGAATGGGATGGGATTGACAACATACTTTACAACGACGAAACAGGTTTTTTAGTAGCAACTGATGGCCTGTGCCTCGCGCTATTTAAGGGGCCTAAACTAAAATGGTCAGGCGGAAGAAGTATCGCTGACAGGCATTAGTTTTACGGGTCAATCAGGGCCGATAATTAAAGGCTTGCTAAATGACCTTACTGATGAAGGGTGTAAATTTACATTTAATGCAATCACACGTGAGTTCAAATCCGCATGGATATTCTCCGAGAATTGGGGTTAACAAGTCGCTAAACTCGGATTGCCAAAAGCCGCGCCGCTTCGCTCTGCAACTTTTGTCAACCGGTTAGCTCAAAACGTTACATGCTCTTTTGATTAGGTGGCTTATGTCTGAATTTATTAATTATCTAAAACCTTATGCTATAAAAGTCATTGAAAATAGCGGTAAGTTAGAACCGTATGAGTTTGTAGCTCAACTTGAAAAAGAATACATCCGAGCTGGTGGTGATTGTGAATGGTTTTCCGAAAACAAAGGAACAATAGCCATTAAAGCAAAATCACTAATTGATGCATCACTAACTGAGTGGTTAAAAAAACAATATGATTCTTATCCTCATAAAACGAGGCGTAATGGGCAGTCAGTTATTTGCGGTAAGGTTTCAGCTCTTGAAAATTTATCTGCGTCATCTATGTATTCATATTCTGTCTAAAACGGGTGGTCATTGTGGCAGGCTACTGGAATAGAAAGTGGAAAAAAATTGCAAAAAGTTCATCTTCAAGATGAAACTGAACCCTATTATGTTGTTTGGACAAAAGATGCAATTGGCATACGCCAATACAATATAATCGATTTTAGTTGGGAGCCGAAAAATAAGTTTCGAGTAATAATAAA
Organism: Desulfoluna sp. CYM3A; assembly: GCF_056829965.1. Taxonomy (NCBI): domain Bacteria; kingdom Pseudomonadati; phylum Thermodesulfobacteriota; class Desulfobacteria; order Desulfobacterales; family Desulfolunaceae; genus Desulfoluna; species Desulfoluna sp. CYM3A. Next base: position 4,454,937 of record NZ_CP186556.1, on the reverse strand, counting down.
AAAGAGTCTTGAAGGACATGGTTTAGGTTTTGGTGGAGCCAAACCCATTACTATTGGAGCGGTTCATTATCCATCAATAATAAGCGCCTATAATCGCATTCTTCCTGACGTATCTTACTCAACAATATGTTCGAGGCTAAGGAGTGGTATGTCTTCAAAAGATGCTTTTTATACACCAAACAAAAGAATTAATTCTGATATTAATAAATTAGGTGTGCGTATAAAAAAGGGGACTTGGATTAGGCAACGTAGAAATATATCGTGAAATATTCGCTCTGGCGAGCATGTAACAAATCGCTTTAGTGGGACAGCCAACCGCTGCGCGGTTGGTTCCCTCGCTTCGCTCGGCTGCCCCTAAGCTCAAATGTTATGTATTAATCCCATTACGGTGAACCATGAAACAAAAGTGTCTGTATATAAGCAGTTTTCTTGTAGTTTTTTGGTTAATTTTTGTTGGTATAAACCAGCAAGAGTTTTTCACTAAAACGCGTGATCTAACAATTTTTCAAAACCACTTAGATGATCTAAAAGAATTCGAATCCAAAGGTGTAGATATCATAGACACTGGAGGCCTTTTTAAAAAAGACAAAAAATACACTTTGGGTGAAATAGAATACTATCAAAAACGATTTGAAAGTAACGTGTATTTTATCGAATATTTTATAGTTAGTGCCGTTACGATTGGTATAGGTTTATTTTCATTTTTTATATGCTATTTGATCGGTTTAATGGTCAATAACCATATTGGAGCTTTCAGACTATCTGTATTACTTTCATTTTGTTGGTTAACTGGAGTGATATTTGAACAATACTATTGCTTTCATTATGATATAGATTTCATATTGTTGTTTATTTACGGTTTAGCACCCATTTGTATTTTCTATGGCGTAATTTGGGTAATTAAAGGATTTACAAAACAAATACATAACAGTTAATTAGCACGACGCAAAAAACCGCGCGGCTGATTAGCGGCGTTACATTCGAATGGATCAAAATGATCACTGATATTCGAGATAGCAAAAACTTAGAAATCTATCTTGACCAAATGGTAGAGGTTAGGGCAAGGCTTGAGTACATTGAATCATACTCAAACCCCGAAAAAAACAGATTCTTAATTGAATCTAATGCCTTGCAGATCCGTAAGCTGATTGAACTAATGGCTTTTTCTTTAATAGCCATTCACCAAAAAAGTACAAAGGGTTCAGAGGAAAAGGTCAAAAAATTATAAATCCGATTGGAATGGCAGGGATATAATTACAAACATATTGAAGTTAAACCCGGATATGTTTTTTAAAGCAGTTGAAAAAGACCCAGTAGTTCAAAACGATGGCACGAAACAGGTCCGGTTAAGAAATGAGACTGAGTGCTATACATTAAAGAGGCTTGCAAAGCTTTATGATCGTTGCGGTGGTGTCTTGCACGTTGAAAATCCTTGGAAGCAGTCAAATAAGGTCACCCAGTTCCATCAAGAGCTACCATCAATAAGCAGAAAGCTAAAAAACACTCTTCAAGATCATGTGGTCCTGGTGAACCACCTGAAAGAAAGTGAGTCGACGGCGGTCATTTTTAATCTGGGTAAAAATTCTGAAAAACCAACCTATTCACTTGCTCACGGGCAAGGAAATTTTGTCTTTTGGGAAGGCATAACAATTGGCTTATGGCCGACCCCAAAAAGCTGGTCACGTCCTTCGTAACTTCAAACGCCGTCCCTATCAGCTTTTTGGGTCGGCATAGCCACGCGTTGGGCGCCTATCTACCGCCAAGGATGTAAGGGATTTAATGAAGGAATTTAAAATTTTAAAAGGTTTTGTCGAGAACGAAGATGATGACGATGAAATTTACTTTGCCCATTCTGCATCTTTAAGAATTTTCGGTGAAATACCAGACTTAAAAGAAATTTCACATATTTTGGGTTTCGAACCAACGTCTTCTCACCGAAAGGGGGAGAAGCGTGGAGAGAAGAGTATACCTTACAAAGACGATATGTGGCTTTACCAAGCCCAATTAGATGAAGAAGAACCACTTGAGAAGCATATTGATTTACTTTGGTCAAAGCTAAAACCGCATAAACAGTATTTGTTAAAACTCAAAGAGAATCTACATGTACTGTTTTTGTGGGTTATCGCTCAAATTGCGATCACGCTGGAATCGAAATTCCACAAGGCACATCACTTGAATTGTTTTCTGAACTACAAATACCATTTGGTATGTCAATAATAGTTACTTAAGCGCCCAACAAGCGCTTCCACGCCGACCGGCCGCAAGTGCGGTTTTTCAGGCGGCATCACTTAATGACGGTCGCCATTTTTCAAACACTTTCACTCATCAGCGCCCGTCGGGTGAAGCGCGGCGTTAGCTTCTGAAGGATAACCAATTGGAAACAAATGAATGTTATGTCTATTACGCAATAGATGGAGATGGTTTCAATCCTGACGAGGTAACAAAAGCAATGGGATTAGAACCAACATCCACAATAAGGAAAGGTTCAAAAATTCCAAACGAAATCCCCAAGTTTAGTTGCTGGAAACTATCAACGGGAAGGGTCGTTAAAGAAATAATTGATGTCGAAACCATGGTTTTAGATGTAATTCGGATATTGCATACAAAAATCGATACAATTAACAGCATAAAAAAACGGTTCAACGCCACAACGCGCCTTCAAGTCGTTTTGTGGATTTCAACTGATGAAAATCAATCTACACCAGCAATAGGCTTTGGTCTTGAAATTATTAATTTTTTAGTGAAGACAGGCGCATTCATAGATATTGATACATATAAACATTAAAGCTAACAAACGCATAGTAAGGGACCGCTGGCGCTCCGCGCCAGTGCCCTCGCTTCGCTCGTGTGTCATGAACGAGAGACTGCGGTCTCTCCTGCTGTATTAACGATGAGGGTAGGCCCCTCGGACTCGATCACCAGAGATCGGGGCCAAACCGCCCTATGCGGCTGTCATTAAGAGTGATGGTCGAGAGGATAGAACCTACACATTTTCAATAAATAATTACATTAGGAAGAGGGGATAGACTTTTTATAATCTTGTGTGCAATCAACTATGAGTTGATCCAATAATTCGGAAGAGTGGCGTAGGTACTTGGATTATTTAGACATAATTTGATTCGTGTGCATAACGAGGGGGTGTTTGATGTCCGAGATGAAGTGTTAATTTGTGGTAAAAAAGTAACATGGTGGTCTGGAAGATTTGACTGTGAAATCCCATATTGTAAAACGTGTTTTCGCCAGGAAAGAGACAAAATAATATCCGGGGATAATCAATTAGCTCCTGAGTGCTCGGAGTTTCACGGTGAAAATGACAATTCTTCAAAGTAATTATCATGAACTAATGTCTAACACCATCGAATCAAATTATGGCACGGCACTTTCAATTTCGGCTTTGATGTCGACCATAGGGTGGCTCATTGTTGTGATTGGTTTGGTAGCGATCGTCATAGGTTTTTCTGAAGGATCGAGAAGTGGTGTTTGGTTCATTGCAGCTTTACCTGGTATTGGAATGTCAATATCCGGTTTCTTTCTTGTTGCCTGTGCTCAAGTCACCAAAGCCGTTGTAGATAATGCTGACCAAACAAGAGAAATTCTCAATATACTTAAAGAAAGGTCCTAATACGATTCGTGTATTTATTCATTTAGCAAGGTGGAGAGGGCAAACCTACACCTTTTACAAAATGAATCCATTCAAAATGTTGGTGGGCTATGTTGTGCCCCAACTAATGGAAACAGTGGGGAATGGGTGAGGGGAACGGGGCACGTTACAACATCGGACAAAACGAAACAAAACAGGTGGCATGCTTTTTAATGAATATAAATATCTGCCATAGCCTGCCTCAAGCAGCCTAACGTTCTCCCTCTAATCAACTATTTGGCAGCTTTAGAAGCACCTGGCCAATCGGGAAATGATGGCGCTTCAAGCATCAGATGGGCACGCTTCGCTTTGCCCATCCTACGTGTATAGTCCCGCTGCTGTTAACGGAAGATATGCGGAAACGGGAGCGAACGCTCTAGACTATCATAGGCACTCTCTCATTTTGCTGAAGCGAACATAAATATCAATATGATAGGAATTATAATGGAAGCATGGCCTTTTGATCAGGCGTCAAACGTAGCTGCTATCACAACTCGTCAAGTTCTTGAGGATGGACATCCCATTTTGAGAGTTACACATTACTCTGATGACCACTCATGGGCATTTTTATGCGGAGCAACAGATAATACAGACGATGGTAGGATTGTAGGTATGGGGACGGCCTTACAAATTGATCCCTCTCTCCGTGACATCGCTGATTTACCCGTTGGTTGGTGTGCCTGGCGTAAATCTGTTGATTCTCCCTGGCAAAGGGCTAAAAGATCCATCTGCTTAACAATTAATTGCGAGGAAGGGTAAGAGTGAGAGTAAGAGGACAGGTTTTTTAAGCTATATAAAGTACAAGCCTTAGTCCATCTCAAACAGCCCCACGCTCTACCTCCAACCAAATTCTTTTGCGGTTATAGAAGCGTCCGGCCAATGGGGAGATGACGGCGCTTCAAGCATCAGATGGGCACGCTCCGCTTTGCCCATCCTACATGTGTAGGTTTGCGAATATTGGCAACCACATCTGCTGGCGACGGTTCACCTGGGGGGCATGAATTCCGAAGACGACATCCGACTGAGGTAGCGTTTCTTTGTGGTGAGGACGCGGAGTTTCCGAAGGGGGGCTCACCACGGGATCAGGTTTTCGTGCCTTTCAGCCGACATCAGGGATATTAAAACGCATCACAAAAAGAGTTTGTTCCTTGCCGTCTTTGGTTCAATGAAAACCGCTATGGCTTTGATCTCTTTGGCATGTTAAAAGCGTCAACACGCCGAGAGCCGGGCGTATCCATCTTCTGCGTTATCAGAGCGTTGAGGTAAGCAACGGCATGTGCAGCTCCGATGCCTTGAATAGTGGGTGCACCCGACTTGTGAAATACCCGGGCTACGTGGTTCGTTGCACGGAAAAAAAGTGTTTTAAACCAAGCTTATATTAAAAAAAATCAGGAATAGTACTATGTCAGTTGAAGAGATGATGTGTCCCAAATGTAATTCACCTTATGCTTATCCCGATGGGTTCATGTGGGTATGCCCTGAATGTGCTCATGAGTGGTCAGCTGATGAGGCTTCTGATACCTCTTCAGAAGATGCTTCCAAGTTTCTTGATGCCAATGGCACTCCGTTGCAGGATGGAGATACAGTCACCACCATCAAGGATCTCAAGGCCGGGAAAGATACCGTGAAATGTGGTACGAAGGTCAAAAATATCAGGCTTCTTGATGAACCTGTAAATGGACACGATATCTCCTGTAAGATTACAGGCTTTGGTGCCATGTATCTCAAATGCTCTGTTGTCAAAAAGGGCTAAGAGACAAGCAGAGAAACAGGGGACAGGCTCATTAAGCTGCATAACCCACCTCAAACAGCCCTACGATCGATCTCCAACCAACTCCTTGATGGTTTTAGAAGGGTTAAGCCAATGGGGAGATGAAGGCGCTTCAAGCATCAGATGGGCACGCTTCGCTTTGCCCATCCTACATGTATCGTCAGGATTCAGGTGTCCGAAGGTCTGGGTGAAACAGGGCTGGCGTTTTGAGCGGGGCATCTCTTGACCGATCCCATGGGGGTAAGGCGACAGGTTCATGATGACCATAGACATCATGAACCTTGTTTTATTTCCGGCCTTGTTTCTGTAGGCTCCACGGTTTTCGGTTTCATGGCCTTTTCCATGCGCCGTATGGCGTCTCTTTCCGTGTTGGCTTCCTGAATGATCTGCCAGCGACAGGTCATGGATTCGGGGACGATCTGATACGCTGTTTCCATGGTTTCGACGGACCGTTTCAGGCAGGTGCGGCATGGCCCCTCTGACCGTTTTTTCTGTTTGCGGAATGCGCTGTATGGCTTCTGCTTCCAAATGTTGCTGAACTTCACCTCCTGAATCGTTCCCCAGTGGAGGCTCTCTTTTGGTGCAGAACGGCCATGGGCCCAGTGGCGGACTTGCCCGGTGACGGGAAGGCTTGACATAACGCAGGGGGCTACGGTGCGCTCAGAGGCGATCACAGCGGATTTTGCGATGTTTTCCGTGCAGTGATTGAAGAGCATGAAAGGGGATACCAGGTGAAACCGCAGCACGTTTTGCAGACCGGTATTGGCGCGCATACCATAGAGCTTCCGCTTCAGATCATCCCACTCTTCCATGGTGTCGGCCAGGCAGGCCTCCTTCTGGAGCTCGGGCCGCGTGACCAGGGACAGTGAACTGAGCACCACCTGATCAACATGGAGCTGCCTCCAGAAGGCCGGATAGGTGTCGAGGTGGGGCAGGCTCGACCGCAGCAGCATCTGGGCGATATGGACCCTGGGAAACGCTGTGTGTCTTTCGGCCTTGTACTTTTGGATGGTATCGATGCAGCGGATGACCTGCTCCAGGGAGGTGCCCTGGCGAATGGGGTCATTTTCTTCACTGCTGCAGCCGGCAGTGGAAAAAGCGATGAGGTCCAGGCCCATATCCACCAGCGTTTTCATGGTCTCGTCATCCAGCATCGTGCCGCTGGTGGTGGTGCCGACCTTGAATCCTTTATCTTTTAAGTTTTTGATGATGGAGACCAGTTGCGGATGGGCAAAGGGCTCTCCCCAGCCCTGGAGATGGATGTAGGTCTTCGGGTGAAGAAAGGGGAGGACGGCGTCTATCTGTTCGGGGGCAAGGAGTCTGTCTTCCCAGCACGCTTTGTATGCGGTCTGGGGGCAGTAAATACAGGCATTGCCGCAGACAGAGCTCACTTCAATCTGCAGCCAGTCAAGGCGAGTGCGTTGCCATGGTGTTTTCCACATACGACGTCCTCCTTTGCGGGTCCTTGAGGTGCCACATGGATGACTCGCACCGCAATTTCCATACGGATGCCAGTTTTTTTGCTCCCGCGACGGCGGGCGGCAGCCGGATACCGAATGGTAAAAAGAGAAAAGAGAACGCAAAAATCGGCGTACACTAGTGCTATTTCTGCCATATCAAGACCGGTCATCGATTCGTAAATTCAAGCCTGATGCGGATACCGAAGGCTTTATTTTTGCCGTGCATGAGCTGCTGGCCGCCAATCGCGATATGGCCAACCCGCAGCTGGCAACGCAGGTTCACCGGATTGCCAGGCAGCACCTGGATAATGGGAATCTGTATGCAGCGGAAAAAAAAGAGGCCAATGACCTGCTCCTCGGCCAGTATGAAGACTGGAAAAAGAGGGTGCGTGACACAGACGACCCGTTTCTCACCGCTGCGAAACTGGCCGTGATCGGAAATATCATCGATTATGTGTCGATACAGTTGAGCGTGACATCTCCGCTCAGATTCAAGGCTTTCTCCAGCAGGGCCTGACCATCGATATGCGTGAGGAATTGAAAGAGGCGCTGGGCCGTGCGGAAAGCGTTCTCTACCTCGGTGATAACTGCGGGGAGGTGGTTTTTGACAAGCTGCTCATCGAGACCCTGGGGCATCCGAATATCACCTTTGCCGTGCGCGGCAAGCCGGTCATCAATGACGTGACAGAAGAAGATGCCGGGTATGTGGGCATGGACCGCGTGTGCCGGGTCCTTTCCAATGGAGCGGATGCGCCGTCCACACTCATGGATTTCAGTTCGGACGAGTTCAAGGAGGCGTTTTATGCGGCGGACCTGGTGATTTCAAAGGGGCAGGGGAACTTTGAGGGACTTATGGAGAGCGATCATCCCAACATCTTTTTTCTTTTGATCGCAAAGTGTGCCCCCATTGCCGAACTTTTGGGTGTGGAGAAGAGCAATATGGTCATTGTGAAGCGTTAGCCCGTATATGTCATGAGTAAATGCCAACGCTGAAGCAACATGTCGTTCATGGCTTTCTGATCGATTTCATCATGCGCATGGACTGGGCAGCAGATATCGCAGATTTGGAAGGCCCATGGTCCTGAAACATTCAGCACAACCACGGACTCAACACAGATCTGCCAACACCCGATACCTACAGTGAGGACGCAACCGTTTCATTTGATCATGTTTTCGAAGATTACGATAAACCATTGCGAGAACATGGCCTGCAACTGGGGTTTATCGACACAGAATCAGATGAATACATCGTTCTTTTGCATAAGGTTCAAGATACAAACAGGGTTGAACAGGCTGTGAACAAAATGGGGTTTGACTATTATGAAAAATAAGAAATGGGGAAAAGGGATTGCCTTCACAATCATGACGGCAATCATAGGGCTTTTGTTCTTGGTTTCTCCGTCCTTTGCGTCTGAGCTGAAGACAAAAAACTACACCATCACCATTGAGACCCATTGTGAGGAGGGTGTTGTTTCATGTGGCGATGTGACTTATGTCGGCACCCATAACAAAACAGGTAAATCCATCATGCTGATGGGGTCCACCTGGCATTCAATGTGTGCCGATGGCGTTACGCCCAATCGTTTTATCGGGTATCGCTTTAAAAATGGTGATATTTCCTATCTCGTGTTTGAGGAGGGGCTGTTGGAGGTTTACCGTGGGGATGAGTTGCTGCTGAGCGAAGAAGGGACGTGGACGTATTAGCCCGGATATTTCATGAGAAAACGTCCACCCCAAACCTATAAGATACCACTACAGCTGGTTACTCGCGAAATATCCGGGGTCGCCCATTGGGAAGCAGCGCCTGCATGGGCAGGATACGCAACTTGTCCATAATCAGGTATACGGGCTCTTACGAATGGTCGAGCTGCTTGTCCTTGAGCATCCTTCGGTTACGCTCCTCCCATTGGGCACGGGCCAGGGCCTGCATGTCGGCGATGGTGTCCACCTCATCCATGATTTCCATCCCCAGCAGGGTTTCAACAATGTCTTCAATGGTGATAACCCCAGCGGTCCCCCCATACTCATCAACCACCAGCGAGATGTGTTCCTGTCGTGTGAGCAGAAAGTCGAATATCATCGTCAGGGATGTGGTTTCCTGAACGGTAATGATTTCTCGCTTCAACTCAGAAATGGGCTTGGAATCCTCTCCCTTGGCTGATGCCAGCAAGATGTCATTTTTCATGACATAGCCGGTGATGGTGTCAATGTTGTCACTGTAAACCGGAATTCTTGAGAAAATTATATGCGGATGGGTTTCGATGACCTCCTCGGAGAGCATCTCTTCTTTCAGGGCAAACAGCACCGTTCTCGGTGTCATGATGTCCTTGACCTGCAGGGAGTTGAACCGGAAGAGGCTTCGCAGGATGCGGGCTTCCTGTTTTTTGATCTCTCCGGATTTTTCCCCGAGCTCAGCCATGGCTGAAAATTCTTCCCTGGAGAAGGCGTGCGGCGCGGTTTCAGGTGAAAAAAGCCGGGTGATGTACTTTGATATCCAGACAAAGGGCAGCATCGGGGGAATAAGGTACATCAGCATCAGCGACACGGTTCCGGCAAGCTGCTTCCAGTAGGTGGCACCGAGGGATTTGGGGATGATTTCCGATACGATCAGGATCAACAGGGTCAGTATCGCAGAGATGACTCCAACATACTGGTTTCCGAACACCGCTGCAGCCTGTGCACCTGCTCCGGCAGCGCCCACAGTGTGGGCAATGGTATTGAGGCTCAAGATGGCGGCCAGCGGCCTGTCGATATTCTGTTTGTAGTCATTGAGCCGCTTTCCGACCTTTGGATTTTTTTTCTCCACAACACCGATATACGAGTGCGGTATGCTCAGAAGGACCGCTTCCATCATGGAGCAGGCAAAAGAAAAAAACAGGGCGATGGAGATGTAAACGAAAAGTAAGGTCATGTGGGGTGCCTTTGAGTTGATCCTCGTTAAACAAAGTTATCCTGCAAGATATCAGGGATTCAGACATGATTCAATATGACTTTAGGGGGCGGGCGGCGGGAAGCCGTGGGAAAGGGATTCGTGCAGGGACGGAATTTGCCTGAGTCCGGATGACCACTTATAACGGATTTTTATTGACTTGGACTGGTCGTTTTCTCATAAACTATCCGGGTTAGGGGGTTTCAATGATCAGAGAAGCTTGTGATTCAGATTGCATCAATTTAGCGGCACTCTCTTTGGGGGTGTGGCTTCAAACATATTCCGCTGACGGCATCTGCATGGAGAATTCAAGATTTGCCTTGTCTACTTTCAATGAAGAGTATTTTATGCAGCGCCTGCGAGATTCCAGATACCGGTGCCTGGTCTTCGAAGAGGGGATGTATATCAGGGGGTATGCTCTCATCAATTTGGAATCTCGGTTCCAACGTGGCGTGAGTGGGTTTGAAATTGAAAAACTATACGTCCATTCCCCTTTCCAGGGGCGTGGCATTGGCCGGAAGCTGTTGGACGAGATAAAAGAACGGTTTGGGGACAGATTCTGGTTGTACACTTGGGTCAGGAACAAGTCTGTGGGATTTTATGAAAAATGCGGATTTGAGCATATCGGCACCCACCGCTTTGCCTTTGGGGATCATACCATCGAAAACCATGTGCTTAGCTATGACGGTTCATCGTGATTCCATCGGCTTTATCCGCACCTGTGCCGTATTTTCGGTTGCCATTGTGGTTTCAATGGTAACGGAAAATTAATCTTGTCGTACCTTGCTGCACGTTAGCCCGGATATGTGTTACCTCCCTAAGGATAAGAATGAATGATTGCTTACTGTGGAATTGACTGTTCGAAATGCAAAAGCTATATAGCAACTCAGTCGGGTAAACGTGAAGAGTTGGAAAACGTTGCCCGAAATCTGGCGCAAATCTATCAGGCTGAAGTCAGACCGGAGTATGTTGTCTGTGACGGTTGCAAAGAAGACAAAAGACATTCCTTCTTTTGCAGTAACAGATGCAAAATGCGGCCGTGTTGCATTGGGAAAAATTATACGTCCTGTGCCGAATGCTCCGAGTTTCCGTGTGCTGAGTTAGAATGTGAAATCAAGAACAAACCAGATGCGTGGGAGAACCTCGGAAAAAGGGTGTGAAACCTAACTTCGCCGGGGCCGATGTCGATGGGCAAGGTGAACTTGTTTCCATGGTTACGGGACGCCCGTAAAAGAAAGGTGAATGAGGTATTATGCTATTTGTGGTGCGCTTTACAGACAAGCCGGACAGCCAATTCCTTCGAGAGAGGTATCTTCAGTCTCACATCGCCTGGCTGGATGAGAGACGACAGGTGATCCTTGTTGCTGGGTCCATACGCGATGAACCTACCTCAAAACCTCTTGGTGCATTTTGGGTCGTGGAGGCGGAGAGTAAGAACCACGTTCATGAAATCTACACATCAGATCCATTCTGGACCAGTGGTATGCGTGAAAATGTGGAAGTCTACCATTGGTCAAAAGCATTTGACGAGAAAACGGCAGTTTAGTTTTTACATTCATTGAGCTGAGCATTTGCCGAATATTTGGTGCTACCCTTTCCCCAGCCTGGAGAGTTCTTCCGTCTATCTGAAACCCACCACGCCCGTTAAACCTGAAAAAGAGGAAAGATGACTTTTCAATCGTGGCTCATATACATGGCATTGGTGGTTGTTGCCACTGCCACTCCGGGTCCGGCTGTCTTTTTCATCATGACAAAGTCTGCGTTACACGGATGGCGTCAGGCGACATTTGCGGCCCTGGGGAATATCGCGGGGCTTTTTTGCCTTGGGCTTGTGGCGGTTTCAGGCCTGGGTGTCGTGCTGCAAACATCAGAGACGATATTTACCGCCGTAAAATATGCCGGTTCATTGTACCTGATGTTTTTGGGGGTGAAGCTTATCTTTCATCAAGGCTCCGATGCCGGAATGGAAACCAATGAATGTCATCAGGCCGGGACGGCGCCATGGAAAATATTCGCCCATGCATTTGGGGTCGCTGTGACCAATCCAAAAGCCATTGTTTTCCTCACGGCCCTGTTTCCACCCTTCATAAACCATGATGAAGCCCTTGTTCCGCAATTCTTGACGCTTATTTCGGTGTTAATGGCGTCGTCATGCACGTTTCTGGTGTTTTATGCCCTGATCGCAGACAGAGCGACAGGCTGGTTTAAAAAACCATACAGAATGAAGGCAATACGTCAGGCAAGTGGCTCGGTTTTTGTGGGCTTTGGTATTCTGATGGCAACGTCATCCAATAAATGAAGTGGCATCATATTATTGCAGTGGTTGCCTGTGGCCGAAGGCTGCTGGCCAACACGTTGCCCGGCAACGCCGATTTATCCGGGCAGGAAGATTTAGCCCTTAAGATGAAAGCCCGCCTCGGGGTTACGAGGTGGGCTTTTTTGCGCCGATTCTTACAACGTCCCCATGTATCTTCCCCCGTCCACAAGCAGGTTGTGACCGGTGATGAAGCGAGCCTGTTGACTGGCGAGAAAGGAGCTGCTGCGGCGTTGACCCGATCTTTCATGAGAAAATGTTTATTTGGATATGTACAATATTACAAGACGTTATTGGGGAAAAGTTCGATAATTCAAGGGATAAACGTAATTTACGATTTTCTGATTCGATTCTGACCCTTTGGAAGGAAGCCGTAATCCACCCCCCAACGCTGCGAACCGCTTCAAGAGAGCTATCGCAGATAGTGCGGAAGCCCATGTGTGATGGAAGCTCCGCCTTTTTCCGATAGTTTTTTTACGCCTGCCCGATGATGTCCTTGATACCATGTAGATCGAAAATCCATTCTGAATGGCACACCCCTTGTCTACCAAAAAAGTTCCCTCTTGCTTTAGTGCTTGCTAAACGTTTCCGGATTGGGTGCATTGTTTTTTGTGTTTTGTGTGAACGGAGCAAAATGAGTTGGGGAAAGATGTCTATGAGAAGTACTTACTGTTTTAAAATAATAAAAGAGTTGTGCTTTTTGTTAGCTTTGCAGCGTGTTGTCCAAAGTTCTCTTTCAGGTATGTATGGTTTTTCTAAATTGAAAAATGTTGAATTACAGCGTATGACTGAAAATATTCTAGTTGATTTCTCGCTTAGGGCTACAGGTACCATCACTGTCCAATATCCAATGGGATTATGCCTGTTTTTTGGGGCCGGAGTAGATACCACTTCATTCATTGAAAAGCAGGCAGTAGAGTCTTTAGATAATTTATCATAGCCACAGGCTGATTATGATATAAAGCATTTTTGTGATTGGATTGATGATTAAAGAGACTTGGGAATAAATGCCATAAATTCTGTTTTTATGGGTGGGTGCGATTTAGCGCATTCAGCCGATGCTCCATCAAACACGCGCTTAGAACTGAAACGGTAAGAAATAGAAATCGTAGATTTACTTTAGCTCAAGGACGGATCATGATGGGAAGTCTATTTCAGAATAAACGAGTCAAAATCTAACGTAAGTACAGGGTTCAATTAAAAAACGTACTAATGAATGAGGGAATAACGGCTATTTGGATTGATAAACTATTAGACTGCTTTCGACAGGATTTTTTTTCAAGATTTTTTTGAAAAAAGCGAGGCCTGGTTATTAGTGTGGCTTATATGGTTTATACATTGTCGGTATTTTGGGGCTTCTAACTTCATTGATTTTTCCGATCCGATATAATGCACTCCCTTTTATGTATTCTTTCGGGATTGGGATATCTTGGGTGCTTTTGTGTGTGGTTCTTCACTATACTTGCATATAAGTTGTCTCAATATGACCAATATTATATCTTCAACACCAACCAAAATGTCATCCAAGCGTTCTTAAACTCAATCGCCTTGATATCAGGTCTTTGTGGGGTTGTGTCTCTTCTCGCGGGCATTTTTTTCTGGATCAACATCATGATTTAACTCCTTTGTTATTGGCCTGTTTTCTTTTGTTTTTTGTAATATATGCTTGCGCTTTCGCTCAATCCGAATCTCCTTATTAATATCTATAAGAATATCTCTGTGGAGAAGCAATCATCGGAATATTATCTTTTTTTGTAAAAAGTAATTTAAATATAATTCTGATAATTTTTGGCTCTGGGATCGTTCTTAGCATAATTAGCTTGATAGGCTATGTTTACAAAATTCAACGATATTCCAGACAATTACTGCTAGATGATGACCATTGGTGGTTTTAGATTAACAGCTCTGTTGCCATTTGTAGGATATATACTGTTTCTGTCCTACGTATTTCGTTTTGGATTTAGTGGCTTCCGTTATTTCTATACCTTCGAAAATTGATGCCTTAATCAGGAAAAATAGTGAAAACTTGACTCTTTGCATTACGGTTTGCCGTGACCGAAGGGTAGGGCAAGCCTTTTTTTCAAATTGTTGGGTTTGAATGTATAAGAAGCTTGTCGGGGATCGTTTGAGTGTGAGAGGCCCGCCTCGGGCATGAGGTGGTCTTTTGTGCCGACTTGTACAACGTCCCCAATGCACTCCCCCGTCCACAAGCAGGTTGTGACCGGTGATGAAGCGAGCCTGTTGACTGGCGAGAAAGGCTGCTGCGGCGCCGAAGTCCGACGGGTCACCGAAGCTTCCGCAGGGAATGGCCGAGACCATTTTCCGGGAGATTTCCTCCTGGTGTTTGCCTTCCAGTGCGGCGCGGTCCTTGACCAGTTTGTCCACGCGGGCGGTTTTGTGGGTACCCGGTAGCAGGGCGTTGACGGTGATGCCGTGGGGGGCCAGCTCTGTTGCCACGGTTTTTAAAAAACCGGTGAGCCCGGCCCGGGCCATGTTGGAGAGAAGCAGGTCCCCGATGGGCTGTTTCACGGAGATTGAGGTGACGGCAATGATTCGGCCCCAGCCCTTGGCCTTCATGGCCGGGCAGACATGGTGGATCAGGCGCACGGCGCTCATGAGGTTGAGGTCCAGGGCCTTGGTGTAGTCGTCCAGGGCCGTGGTTTCAAACGTACCGGGGGGCGGGCCACCGGCGTTGGTGACGAGGATATCCGGGGTGCCCAGGGCGTCGTCCACCCCTTGAACCAACCTGTGGATCTCCTCTTTATTTGTCAGGTCCGTCCCTGAACCCACCGCCCTCACCCGCCGGCGGTGGCCGAGATTTCCCGTGCAGCCTCCCGGGCGGCGTCTTCGCTACGGGAGCACACGGCAACGCGACACCCCTCTTGCGCCAGGGCCTCGGCGCAGCTCCGGCCGAGCCCCCTGGTTGAAGCTGCGACAAGGGCTGTTTTTCCTTTGATTCCTAAGTCCATGGTCTGTTTTTCCTTGTAACTGATCAATCCAAACACGCCTCCGGCAGGGCCGCCGGAGGCATGTCTATCTAAATACGCTCTGGGGTTTATCAGGGGCGAAAGAAAGGGGCCAGAAGGCGACGGGCTTCGCTTGTCTCTCCCACGCTTCCCTGGCCGGACATTACATAGGCCAGGGCGGGGAAGGAGACCATACTCCGCTTTCCCCACGCCCCGGGTCTCGTCGACGTCCCGCTCAAGCCTGTAGAGCTCTCGAAAGGCAAGGTGGGGCTCTGCCCCGGCCATGAGCTCCATGACCTTGCGAGATCGCTTGGCGCCCTTGGCAACGTCCTTGTCCGAGAGGGTCGGCAGGTCAGGGGCATCGGAGAGGTTTGCGATGAACCGTTCTGCCTGCTCCATGGTCTCCTGCTTCAGGGAGAGGGTGTCGGCAGGGGCCCCGGATGACAGGCAGGCGAGGCGTCCTGCCGGGGAGTCGGTGGCGCCGTTGATGTTGGAATCGGTGGTGCCCACGATGATGGTTTTGCCCGCATCGGGAAGGGGCATGCCGCAGTCAACGGAGAGGCAGACCAATGGCGCTACCTCCAGGGCTCCTGCCTCCCGGTCCAGCACGGGCATCCACGAGCCTTTGGCGGCAGTGAAGGTGTCCAGAAAGTCGAGGCGGGCGGTGAACCGGCTCTGACCATGGCCGGTAGCCGGGGTCTGCCTCGGCGATTTTTCGGGCGCCCAGGGAGTAGTCCGAGATCATTCGGGCCCGGCCCGCTTCGGTGAGGATGGAAAGATAGCGGGCCGAAGCCGCCTCATGGGTCAGGCCGTCTGCGGGGCCGCCTGTGCGGAAGGCCTCTCCCGTGCGGATCACCGGCGGCTCGATCCAGGTGTCGCTGTCGGGGCCGGGGATTGCCGGTACCAGGCCGAACCGGATGGGAAGGCCGACGTCCCGTGCAAAGCTGAGGTCTGCTGCGCAATGGGCCGGGTTGACGATGACCACACCGGTGCCGATGTCCGGGGCCACCCAGTCCACGGCCCAGACGGGCATGAGGTCGCCGTGCAGGGGGTGACGGGCATACGCCCCGGTAAAGGCCGGAAGGCTTTTTCCCTTGGGGGCCAGCCTGTGGTGCGGGTGCACGGGCACGGAACACCAGGCCGCGGGTAGGGGGCTCCAGTCTGTGGTGAAGCAGTGCAGCGACCGTGTTCGGCCCCGGGTTCTTGTCTCCTGGAGGGCAAGGTGATGAGGGCGCCTTTTGGGGTTTCAGCTTTCTTTGCCAGTCGGCCCAGGCTGGCGCGCTTTTTCCATGATGTTGCAAGGAACGCCTTGGCCTCGGCAGAGGGGAGATAGTAGAGCCCTTCCCGGGAGTCACCTTCGGGGACCCGGTAGACCAGTCCCCGGCCTTCAAGGTCCGTGAGCCGCGTGCCGGGATCTTTTTTTGGGGGTTGGTCCTTTCTCGTCGTCGACTTCGCTGAGCCGCGCGAGCACTGACCAATGGCCGTGGCGCGGAAAGAGCCGTCAGTGGAAAAATATCTTCTTTATGGTGTCCTTTCCACGGGCCGCCGCGCGGGTGCGGCGCGTGGCTGTCTGTCGGGTGATAGGTGGCGAATTACGATGCCTTGTCCTGGCTAGGTCGCCTGCAGAACCCTTGATGGGCTGGGGGCGCCTGCTTTGCGGGCACGCTCCGGCGCTCCATGATCACGGCGATAAAAGAGCCCACCAGCATCACCGTTGCGCCGGTCAACTGCAGGCGGCCGATGGATTCCCCCAAAAAGAGGATGGAGAAAAAGGACCCGAAGAAGGGGACCGTGAACATCATGATGGTGGCGGTGGAGGCGCTCACCCGCTGCAAGCCGTAATAGTAGAACAGGTAGGCAATGGCCGTGGGGCCCACGCAGAGGTAGGCCACGTTGTACCAGGCCGTGGGGGACACCGAGGCCCAGTCAACCGCCTGGGCATGGGGGACGGCCAGGGCAATGAGGGCCACGGCCCCGCTTGCCGTGGCCCACGTCGTGGCCCGCAGCGGGTCGATGGTTCCCTTGGAGAGAAGGGTCTTGGACACAATGCTGTAAAGGGCCCAGCAGCAGGCACCGACCACGAAGAAGATGTCACCGGTCATCCGGGTTTTCAAGGACGCCCCGGTGCCTGCCCCGGCCAGGAAGACCCCTGCGCCCACAAGCCCGAGGAAGAGCCCCAGGATCCTCATGGACGAGGCCTTTTCCCGGCCCAGGATGATGAGAAGGACGGTGGTGATGACAGGGCTGAGCACCGGGACAATGACGCTGCCGTCGATGGACGGTGCCAGGGAGAGCCCCCAGAAAAAGAAGAGATTGTAGGCAAACACGCCCAGGAGGCCTGCAAACCCAGCAGACATGGCAGCCCCCCATCCCACGGGCTTGGAGCGTCCGTGCATCACCATGGCAAGGACCATCAGAAGGGCGCCCCCGCCCCCGAACCTTAGAGCCGCCGCCACTTCGTGGGGCAGCTCCCCTACCACGAATTTGGAACTCGCAAATGCACTGCCGAACATCACCATCGTCACCAGCAGGCTGAGATAAGGTGACGCACTGGAACCCGTTTTCTCCCGGCCTTGAGTCTTGTCAGTCAACATACAACATCATCTCCTTTCTTACGTTTGTATTACAAAAATCTATGGAAAAGGCGTGAACGCCTGGTCCGTCGTGTTCGTGGTGAGGGCGCCGGGCACAGGGGGCTTCTGCCCGGTCAGGCCTTCGGCTGCGTTGTCGACGGCTGCGCGGGTCGTCTTTTGCGGTTCTTCAGATTTGGCATCTCTCAGTGCCTGCGCCCGGTGCCGGTTTTGCCGGAGCCGGGCGCCGTTCGATCGCCTGCGGTTATCTTCCCGATACCCGGTCCATGATGGGCGATTCGTCGCCTCCGAAATTCACATGGATCAGTTTCTGGTTTGGGTCGCTCTTCGTGATAAAGGGCAGGAGTCCCTCCCGGGCGCTGTCGCTGCCCGTGGGCGACCACAGAGGGAGGCCACGAGCTGCCTCAAATCGGTGAGGCTCAGGCCGCTGATCCGTTCCAGCCGAATGGCGAGTTCCTGGCTTTCAATACCCCCGTCCTTAAGAAGAGCACGGATCTCCCCTTCCCGGGAGCCAGGTCCGGCTGTTCGGCGGAGAGGTAGTTGTGCAGCCCGGCACATTGCCCGCAAAGGGAGAGAAGACCATGCAGACCAGCTGCTCGGTGGTCAGGCCGAAGGTGTCCCGGGCGTACCCTTCCACGAGATCGCGCATGTGCGTTACGCCCTGGTCCGTGGCGTAGCGCTTTTTGATGGCTTCGATGAGGTGCTCCGGAAAGTCCTTGTGCTCCATGAGCTCAATGGCGAACTCCGTGTACTGATCAATGCCTTCCCGGTACCCCCGCCCGTAGACCCGCTCGGTGCGAAGGCCTCGCAGGTGCGCCATGAGCGCGGGATTGGCACAGTCCGATTCCGTGTACTGAAGGCCAGCTCGTCGAAGACAAACCCCAGGAAATCGGTGAGCAGCGCCCAGTGGGCACCGGAGGCATAGTCCGTGTAATCGTAAATCGAAAAAAAGGTGAGGGGCTCGGAGACGTCCCACGTGACCCGGCAATCTGCCAGCCGGTGGACCCCCTGCGCCGTGGATCTCCTTAAAATAGTCCTGGAAGATCCCGTCGAGGACTTTCAGGGTGCCTTTGAAGGTGGCGTCTCTGGACGGCTCCTGCCCGGTCTTGTGTGCCAGCTTGTTGATCCACACGGCATAATCCCGCTGTTCGTCCGGGGAATCTCTGGTGACGATGAGGTCCACGCCGCAATGGCGGGCTGCCACCCCGAAGAAGTTGGCCACGTTGAAATTGCAGGCATTGCAAAAGGAGGTGCGGCCGTCTCCGTAGGACTGATGTCCGGCCATGAGCAGGTCGGTCCGGTTAAAGTCGATCAACAGGTGGGGCATGGGGCGTGCAGGTCAAAGGGCCGAACCTCCTCGCGCTCTATGAGGAGGAGTTCGGCCATGGGATCGTCGTACACGCCCAGGGCCTGATAGGCCCGGTGGATGTTCTGCATCACGACAAAGGGCATGCCCGAGTGACGCATCGTCACGATGACCAGGCGAAAGGTCTCTCCGCCGAATCGCTCGGCCATGGCCAGGTGCACGGCCCGCATGAAGGCGGTGGTGTAAGCGTTGCCCTTGCCACCGCCCTATGCAACCATCACCGTGTTTTTACACAATTTGTCTTTGTGTGGTAACCTGCCGTGCAGGTCTGTTACACATTGTTCGACTGCATTTAGATCATTATTCGGCAGGGCCTCCCGCAGTGCACTCAGAATATGATTTTGCATTCCAAATTTCCCTTGTAGGTAATGTCAATTTGGTGACAAACGCTGCTAATTCAGTAGCATACATAGTCTCGGTTCATGGCACAACTGAATTGCTTAATGGTAAGTAATTCTTTTGACCCATGTGATGAATTCATCCGTCGCCAGCAGGTCTGTGTGACCGCCGCTGAATCGTCGGCTTTTCAAACCCTCGGTGGTGTACTCGTCCCACCCGTCGAGGCCGGTTTTCGTGACCAGGGGGTCCCGGTCGCCGGACGCCGCGAAAATGGGGCAGTGCAGCCGCCCGAAATCCGGAGCGTGAAAATCGCTCTGCAGATTCAGCTCCTTGCAACTTGTGTCGATGAGTTCGTCCTTCCATTCTGGATCGGGGATTCGTTCAAACAGGCTTGGGTCGACCATGGCCCAGTAGGCTTCGATTTCTTCGGGCGATCTCGGTAGTAACTCGGCTCCGTCCAGGACATGGGGCGCGTTGGCGCCAACGACAATGAGCCCGCCGATGCGGCATGCTGTTTTTTCCAGCGCGGTGGCAAGGGCGTAGGCGATATACGCCCCGAAGCTGTGCCCGAAGAGGATAGGTCCCTTTTCCTGCATGCCCCGGAGCCGGGGCAGGCAGGACATGGCTGCGTCGTGAAAATCAGGAACGTCATGTCGTCGGACTGTCCGTAGCGCCAGGGGTAGCGAAGAACCTGGGCCTTTGGCCTTAGCGTTCGCACAATGGGCTGGAACTCGCTGCCTAAGGATCCGGTTCCGGGAAAGATGATAACGTCCCGTGTTGCTTGGTCCATGATGGTTTTCCTTGTTGGTTTGTCTGTTTTCAGCACCTCAGTTCCAGCTCGTCGACGATCATGGCGAGGCTGATGGCGCCCAGGCGAAAATCCCACTTCTCGTTGACGGTTTCAGGGGACGGTCCGGCCATGCATTCCGGGTTCAGGGCTTCCACAGAGGCCACCATCTCCTGCCAGTCCTGCCAGAGCAGGTGGTCGACGATGGATTTGAGGTCATAGGCCGTGAAGCCGTGTTTGGCATGGTTCATGACCTGGTCCGGGACGGTGTCGCGATAGGCTTTTTTCAGGCAGGTCTTCCCCTCGAAGTTCACGACTTTTTCGTCGTCGGGTACCTGGAGGGCCAGGGAGACCACCGAGTTTCCGAGGAAGGGGTAGCGCCCTTCGATGGAGTTGGTCATGACCATGGCGTCTCCATGATCGCCCAGCAGGTGCCCGCCGAGCTGGACATAGACATCGGCGATGGAGCGCAACTGCATGGGGGAGAGCCCGGTGAGCTCCGTTTCCGAATAGGGGATCAGGCGGTTGCGCCAGAATTCCCGGCCCACAATTTCCTGGCGCGCATGGTCAGACAGGAAGGCCCCGCGGCGGCCCTCCACACGGTCTAAGTCCACCTCCCAGCTGAAATCCGCCCGGCCCCATGCCTGTTCGTTGCGGGCGCTGGCTTTGGGCGGGCGGCGCCGGACGCTGTCAAAGGCGTAGGAGTCGTAGCCGAAGAAGAGCTCATCGGCCCCTTCACCCGACACCACACCTTTGATCCCTGCCTTGTGCACCCGTTCCGAGAGCATCATGGCTGAGACGTTGTAGGTCTCCCGCTGGGGAAAGCAGCAGTGGCGAACCATCTTTTCGAAGCGGGCGGCAATGTCATTGGGGGCGCACTGCACCTCTTCGTGGACGCTGCCTGCGGCCGCCGCCACAGAGCGTTGGTAGCGTCCTTCGTCCAGGCGCGGGTCATCGAATGTCACGGAAAAGGAGCGCATGGGGCCCTTGGACAAGGAGGCCGCGTCCATGAGGATCGCCGTGGAATCCAACCCCCCGCTGAGGTAGGACCCGATCTCCACATCGGAGTGAAGGCGTACGGCGATGGACTTCCGGATGCCTTGGCGGATCGCTTCCGCATCCACGGGCCCCTTCGTTCGTGTGAAGGTGCCATAGCGCCAGTAGCGGAGGGTCTTGCGGCCGTCTTCGCTTACCTTGACGGCGCACCCCGGCTCCACGGCAGAGACCTCTGCCACAGGGGTCCTGGGCGCCACGATATTGCCCAGGGAGAAGTACTCGTCCACGGCGGCATAATCGAGGCGCCACGGGCCGGGTACGGCCTGCACAAGCCGCTCCAGCTCCGAGCAGAAGTGGGTTTCGTGCCCCGCTGTGGTGTAGAACAGCGGGCAGATGCCGAAGCGGTCGCGGGCCAGGTAGACGGCGTTTTCCAGGCGGTCGTGGATCACCGAGGCAAATTGCCCGTCGATTTTCTCCAGGCCGTCGATGCCGTAGCGGGCCACCAGCTCCGGAAGGATGGCCACATCCACCCCGTTGCCGCTGGGACGGGGGATACCCAGCTCCCGGAACAGGCTGTCGGCGTTGTAGATTTCCCCGTTCGTCAGGGCCACGAAGCGGCCGCTGGCCTCTTCGGCTGCCAGCCGTTTTCGATGTGGATCATCCCGAGCCTGGCGAGTTTTGCCGACAGGGACGCCGTGTTCAGGGAGTAGGCCTCGTCCGGTCCCCGGTGGGTCAGCCGGTTGTGCATGGCCACGCAGAGGCTGCGGTCCAGCCCACCGTCCGGGGCAAAGGTTCCGCTTATACCGCACATAAGCGTTCGACCTCCTTTTCGGGAAGGCGTCCACGAGGTCGCCGAGTTTTTCGGCCCGAAGCACGTCCCGCACGCCCACGTCGGTCCATCCCAGTTCTTTGAGCTTGGCCAGCAGGATGATGGTGGAAGCCGAATCCCCGCCGATGTCGAAAAAGTTGTCGTCCCGGTTGGCGTCTTCAAGGCCGGTGAGGCTACGCACCAGTGAGAGGATCTGGGCCTCGACGGCGGTGGCCTCCTCAAAGACCTGGTGGCGGGCGGCCTGGAGGGCGTGGCGGTCCACCTTGCCGTTGCGCGTGTAGGGCATGGCCTCCAGGCGCTTGAAAACCGAGGTACTTTGTACGGGTTGAGGTTTTTCTCCAGATGCTTTCGCAGCATGCGGGGTTCGGCCATGCCCTGGTAGTAGCAGACAAGGGCGTCGTCCCCTGCGTCCTTTTCCCCTGCGTGGGACTCGGCAAGGACCACCGCCTCGACGATGGTGTCCAGGCCGCAGGCCACACCTTCCACCTCTCCGGGGTCGATGCGGTAGCCCCGCACCTTGACCTGGCGGTCGTTTCTCTCGACAAAGAAAAACTGGCCGTTTCGCACCGTGACGATGTCGCCGGTGCGGTATGCCCGGCGGCCTTCCGGGTCGAGGAAGCGCTGCAGTCCCTCTTCGGCAAGGTAGCCGACGGCCACGCTTTTGCCGGTGATGACAAGCTCTCCCCGACAATCCGGAGAAGGCTCTTCCGTGGGGTCGGCCTGCTGCCGGGCCACCTTGACGTCGCAGTCTCCCACCACATCACCCAGCGGAGCCCCGTTGCGGACACCGTCCGGGCTCAGGGGGCCGCTAAGGAGGTTGCAGATGGTCGACTCCGTGCATCCGTACGCGTTGTGGAGCTGTTACGCGCGCCCACTTTTCCACCACGGCAGGCCTGCAGGCTCCGCCGCCGTTGACGACGTGGCGCAGGTGCATGGCCGGTGTGGGCCATGTGGCCGTCAGGGCGAAGGGCGTTGTTTTCAGGTGGGTGATGGCATGGTGCTCCAAGGTGTTTTGCAGGATCGCACCGGGTGCCAGCTCGCTTTCGTCCACCACCACAAGGCAGGCTCCGGCGCAGAGGGTCCAGAAGATCTCGGTGAGGCATCCGTCGAAGGTGAGCTTCTGGAAACGAAGCGTCCGGCTGCCGGGCCCCACATCCAGCCGGTGATGTGGTCCCTGATTACGCAAGCCAGCGGCTCCGCAGGCACGACCACACATTTCGGCTCCCCGGTGGAACCCGAGGTGTGGATGGCATAGGCAAGGTCACCGTACCCATCACCAAGGTCCGGGTGGGGCTCGCGTGGGGCCGGGCCGTCACCTGCCCAGGGGGCAGGGGGTGGGCAGAGCTCCCACCTCTCCGGGGGTGGCGGTGCCCCGGGCCACCCTGTTGATCCGAAGGCGGGACACCTTGCTGCGGTTGGCTTCGCTGTCCCGCGGGTCCATGACCACAAAGGGCCGACGGGCCCGTAACAGCCCTGCCATCGCCACAATGGTTGCGGCATCCCGCCGCCCTTCAATGCCGACAAATTCACCGGGAAGCGTTATCTGCTCCACGCGTGAGCGCTAGCTCCCTTGTCTTTTTGTCGAGGTCTCCGTATGTCAGGGATGCCAACGGGGTTTTAATGGCCGTGGCGTCCGGCTGGATACGGGCGCTCTTACCGATCATCTCCGTAATGGACATGTCGTCTCTGGCGTTGGTCTTATCCATGTTGATCGATGCATACCGTTCCATTTCGTCTACGATCGCCCGGCGGGCGGTCTATTGCCCGTCGAGCGGTCTATTTCACATGATGGGAGAGGTGCCCGACCTTCTCCACCAAAGCCTCCACCCTGTCGCCTGCCTTAAGTACTGCTGCCGCCCCAGGGGTGCCGGCGGACACCACCGTGCTGGGCAGGAGGGTGCGGCCCGCTGAGAAATACTCCACCAGAAAACCCAGGTCGTATCGCATCTCCGACACCTGTGCCGAGGCGATGGTCTCCCCGTTTCGGACGGTGGACACGCGCAGGGTTTCCAGTTCTCCCGGTGCAAAGGCGTCCATGGAGACCAGGGCCGGCCCGATGCTGCAGAAGGTGTCAAATCCCTTGGCCGGCAGGGGATGTAGCGTGGGGTTTTCGCGGACGACGTCCTCGGCGGTCATGTCCAGGACCGTTGTCACGGCCGCCACCGCATCCCGCCAGTCCTCGCGGCGCACATTCTTGCAGCGGGTTCCGATGACAAGGCCCAGCTCGCCTTCGGCGGTGACGCGCTTGCTCTGCTGGGGCAGCTCAATGGCCCCGCCGTTTGCGATGAGGCACCCGGAGGGCCTCAGGCAGGGAGCCAGGCCCGAAACCGGCTGGGCGGCGTCCAGGTCTTTGGCGTGTCCCCGGTAGTTGAGCCCTGCCCCCCAGATATCCCCGCCGTCCCCTGCAACCGGGGCCGCCGTGTCCAGGCGGCTTGCCGACACATCTGCCGTCGCCTGTGCCTCCAGGAGGCCCTCAATGGCTTCCCTTGGCTTGTCGGCCAGAAGCTCCACCAGGCGGAAGGACTGGAATTCCTCGGGCAGGCACACCCACCTGCCGTCGCCGTTGCAGGCGTGGGTTTTCTCGAACGTCCTCGCTTCAAACGAGATAGCTTCACTCTTTTTTCCTTTCGAACCGGCTCTGGGCCGGTCTTTCTTTCCTATGCGCACATTTTCTGGAAACGATCTCAGAGGCCTTGTAGATGTCTGATTCCTTGGGCTCAAGTGGCTACGTTCAGGGCCTCTTTCATGACGGCCATCTCATCGATCTTCTGCTCGGAACACACCTTTTTGATCACCGGAAAGAGGCTGGTGTGCAAGCCGATGACACCGCCCAGGACCTGGAGGTAGTGGCTTCCGGGGATGACCTTCATCTCCTGGTTGCACATCTCGGCAAGCTTCGCGAATTCGCGGTAGTCGTAGTCACCCCTTCCCATGTTGGACAGGATGCCCGCCAGCGACTCGATGGCCGCGTTGCCGCTTCCCCGGCCGATGCCGTACAGGGTGCCGTCGACGACGGACGCCCCCGCAGAGATGGCGGCAAGGCTGTTGGCATTGGCCATGCCCAGGTTGTCGTGTCCGTGAAAGCCCACCACGGGGAAGGTTTCCCGGACGGCTCGGACGTAGTTCTCAACATCTTCGGGCAGCATGGTGCCGTAGGAGTCCACGATATCAACCCCTGCGATCTCCGAGGGCACATTGCGGAGGAAATTGCCGATCTTGTCCGGGGAGACCACACTCGACTTCATGAGGTTCAGGTAGACGTCATCGCAATGGGTCAAGGCATGTTCCAGGTAATTCAGGTTCTCTTCCACCCGGTACGCTTCCAGGCCCACCCGCACAAAGGACATCCCTTCGCTGCACAGCCATTTCAGTGTGGAGAGGCGGCTGAATCCGGGCTGAGCGAACATTCCCCATTTCGAGGTGCTGAAGTTCTCATTGGCGATGTCGCACCACTCGGTGAGGCTGATGTTGCTCTCTGTGTACCCGGCCCTTTCCGCTTCAAAACCAATGCCGTGGGCCACCTCCACCAGGTCGACGGACAGGGCGTTGAGCCGTTTTCAGGCCAACGACAAAGGCCTTGTCAAACTGGAAATCAACCGCGTAGGAGCCGTCGCGCAAGGTCGAGTCCAGCAGTTTGATCCCATGGGGTGAGGCTGTCGCATTGTGTTTTGTTGTCTCTTTCATCATTCATGTTTCCTTCGTGTTTATTGCAGATTAAAGGTTATCCCGCTGTAAAGCCGGGGGGCTTGAACTGTTGAAGATCCGGCACGGCCTGGAAAACGGCGCGTCCGGGGTGCAGGTGGATCACTGGTCCCATGCCGCAGGCAAGGGACCGGGAGCTGTTACTGGCATCTCTGGGTATAGATGGTTTGGTTAATGTTCTGGAATTATCGAATATTACCGTCTATGGCCACAAAACGCTGCCTTCTCTTCCCTGGATTGCAAGGGCGGCCGTGGCGATGTTTCTCGTCAACACACCGGTTCGTGATCATGCGATTTGCTGTCGCCGGCGGTTACTTATTGTACGACTGGTAAAACAAGAGGCTGGTTTTTCCCGTACAGGCACCGATCGTCCCACCCACGCGGGGTTTATTGGCGATGCGGCGGGGTCGGGATTCGGCAGCATTCCTGCCGATAAATCCTGCGGCATATTGACTATGTATTTGTGACGTCAATTGAGGGTTTATTGCTTGCGTAAAATGTATGTGCTTCCGAAGTCTCAGGAGGCTTTATTCATAATTGCAGAGCGCAATTCAAAATTCTAGATTAGGCAAATCTTATAATATTTAATGTAGTATGGGGATACTATTTTGCAGGTGATAATTCTGTCAAGGTAAAATCTTCAAAATAACAAAAATAGTGCAAAGTGTGCCTGGCGGTGATGGCGCAGGTCGCATTTCTTCGGCGCGCAAGGGGCTGAATCCTTGATGTATGCTCTATTACTATACTTGAACCAACTTTGTTTGTGTCTTATTGCTTCCTGCGTGACCCCCGTGCCGGCTGGGAGGGCTGCCAGTGGAACGGGCAGCGGGGGTCGGAAATCGCGGGTGGAGACAAGGGAGGCATCCGCAGTGAGCGGGAGCCCTTCGGTTACGGGTTCAGCCAATTTTTCATCAAACGTCCCGCGTGCCCGAAATATCTGTTTTTGAAGCTCATGGCCAGGTAGCGCCGGTTTACCAGGCCTGTGTGAACGTCGTAGCCCGCCTCCTTGAGCATGTCACGGCAGGCCGGGGCATCCCAGGCCCTTCCTGTCTCGGTTCGGGAGTCCATGTCCCGGGGGTTGGTTCCCCGCTCCGCCACCAGAAAGTTGGCACCTGCCCTGAGGCAGAGGGGGGAGGGCTCGTGGGCGGCCAGGGTGAAGATGGTGTTGCCGAAAAAGAGGCGGGTCACGGCGGTGATTCGGGCAAACTCCTCATCGGAAATCTGGCCGTAGGGCTCAAGGGGGCTGCCGCATATGGGGATGCGTTTCATGGTTGCCATCCAGGAGACCTTGAGGGTGCGCATGAGGTCCAAGAGGTCGGCGATCTCCTCGTAGCTGTGCTCCGGGCCGATGGGTTCCAGGCAGGAGCCCACCAGCAGGCCGGCCCGGTGGGCGTTTTCAATGGTCTGCATGCGTTTGTACGGATCGATGAGGGTTACCACCCCTTCTCCGAGCCTCAGGGCGTGGTAGTAGAAGGTGAAACCGGTTTTTTTTACGGCCCGGGCCTGATCCGGGTCCAGGTCTCCCCAGTTGGCAAAGAGGGGAACCCGCCCGTTGAGCTCCTTGCGGACCAGGGCACCCATGGAGAGGAAGAGATCGAAGTCGTAATCGGCGGTGGACATCAGGGAAATGGACCCCACGTTCTGTGCGTCAAGGGCTGCTGCGTGGGCCAGGACCTCCTCTTTGCCTAAGCAAAACGGGGTGTCAAGGGAGCTCCAGGTGTCGCTGAACATGCAGAACTGGCAGTCGTTGCTGCACCGCTCTCCGTTAAGGCCGATCTGTCCGTGCACCTCGCCCATGTTCCCGAACTGGCGGCGCGAGAGGCTGTCTGCTGCCTCCAGAAGGGTTGTGAATGCCTCACCCCGGGTGGGGATCTCGTGGAGCAGCGTCAGTGCGTCGCCTTTGGTGAGGCCCTTGCCTCTGCGGCCTTTGTCGATGATGGAGAGAGTGTCCTGGCCTGTCGTTTCGCTTCGCATTTTTATTACCTCACTTCGCAATTCTTCGAACGTCGCAGCGATCTTCCTGCGGCATGATGCCGGGCAGGGAAGACGTGGTCCGCCGGTCCGTGACGGGCTGTGGGGACCATATGGCCCTGTAAAAACGGAATCTCAGGCCGGTGGGCCGGGGCTGATGGGGGTGGGGTGTCTCATTGGTGGGCCGGCCGGCTCCGGGCTGTGCGCCATCCATTTATCGCTAAACAGGTAGCAAGGCATATGCCAATGGGGTTTATCCGGGTGGGAAAAGGGGGCTCGGGCTGGCCGGGAGGGCCCGGGGGCAATGCCCCCGGGTGACGATGGCCCCGGGGAGGAGCCTCTCCCCGGAGCCGGTTACGCGGTGACACATCAGAGGGAGGCGGTGAGGCCTTTCCAGAATGTCACCAGGTTGGAGTGGCTGGTTTTTCGGAACTCACGCCACATGCCGGAAACGGTCATGCGGGTGGCAAACCAGGCTGTGTGGGCCAGGCCTTCGGGGAGAATACCGACCCCCATGAACGCCTTTGCCACGGGGTCCAGGGGAATGGAGCCCTTGGTGATGCAGTAAGTGTCCCGGACTTCCACCTGGTTCGGGTTGCTCTCAAAGGACTTGGGCCAGTAGCCTTTTTTGGACTGGAAGATTCCCTTGTAGTTGTACCCGTCGTTTCCGTAGTGGTAGCTGAGGTCCGAGACCCGCTCCACCAGCCGATTTGAGAACCCGTGTTCGTTGTGTCTTCCGGCCATGGGCGCCAGGCCCAGGGAGAGCACGCGGAACCTCGGTTCGGCTTTGAAGGTGCCCAGGGCCTCGTCCACAATGGCATCGAAGATGGCGATGTTGCGGCTGTCGTCCCGTCGGTTGATGTTGGCATACCACCCGATTTTCCGGTTCTGGTCGTACATCGCCTCAAAGGTGACGTATCCCACGAGGGTGCCGTCCAGCCGTGCAAAGAAGGTGCGTTCATCCGGTTCATCACGGAAGGTGGGCTCGCGGAGAAGCAGGTTCAGGGGTGTCTTTGTTTTGCGCGTCAGGCGCCATGCCTCGGAGATATCCATGGCCTGCTGCGCCAGGGTGGGGTCGGAGTCCCACCGGGCTTCGGAGATTACGAGGCCTCTTTTCTGGGCCTTGCGGATTCGACGCCCCACGTTTTTCCCTTTGATGGACCAGTCGTTGAGGATGAGGGTTTCAACCCCCATGTGGGTGGCGTCAAAGCCGTGGTTGCTGAAGTGTCGTGCGGTCTCCAGGCTGCACTGCATGCCCACCAGGGGGCGGCGAAGAAGGCGGCTCTCCTTGACAAAGGCGTTGATTACTGCCGCCGCATCGCATGGGTGGCAGAAGGGGTCGCCTACAAAGATGCGAACGCCGAATTTGTCCTGGTAGGCGATGGAGCCTTTTTCGTGGGGGAAATGGGAGAACTGGGGATCTTTCTTGATGGAGTAAGCCATGGTGAATGAACCGAATTTCTTGTAGTTTTCCATAAGTCGTGTGTTCCTTGTCTTTTTGCGATTGTTACGTTTCGCCTGTATATGCATGCTTGTCGCATGGGATGTTGTGGCGGTTTGACTATTGTGGGATTTTGGGGTGGGAAGGGCGGGGCGTATCACAGGTGCTTTTTCATGCGAAACTGTGATGAGAACCCGGCTTTGGCGGCGATGGGGCCGTAAGGCAGGGTGCCGCAGTCGGCAAACCCGAGCGCCTTCCTCGGGCTGAACTTTCTTGGCCCCGGGGTTGGTGTCAACGACTTCCAGGCGAACGCCGGAGAGGCCGCGGGTCCTGCCGAAGGCAAACAGGGTTTCAAGGAGGCGGTGACCCACCCCGGTTCCCCGGAAGGCGTTGTCCACGGCGATGACCTGCACCCTGACCTCGTCGTGGCCCAAGGGGTGGATGTCCTTGAACACGGAGCCGCTGAGTTTTCGCGTGACGCCCCCGAAGAATCCGAACTCCCGGTTCAGGGTGGCAAGGTTCAGGTTGATGAATTTCTGGTTTTGGTAGTGAAAGCCCAGCATGCCTGTGACGCGTCCCCGGCTGACGGCATAGATCCCCGAAGAGAAGTCTGCGCCGTCGCGATAGATCCTCAGGGCCTGGGCCCGGCTTCGGGGTTTAAGCATGAGATGGTCGATTTTTTGCCCGAACCCGCTTAGAAATACCTCAATGGCTGATTCCTTTAGCGCTTCAGACAGCTTTCCCGTGACGATGGCCGGGGGGTGACTCTTGTCTTTCATGGTACAAAACTCCTTTTGGTAGGTAAGTAAAGAACGACCTGAAAAGGCGGGGCCTTACCGGCGGTGCTCCCATGGCAGTGAGGGAGGTTCGCCCGGTGGCAATCTGCCCCGCGAAGACGGGTCAGTAACGAGTAAATAGTAGGGAAGGATGAGATATTGGTACAGGAGTGATTTTTTACTCTTGAGGTGATGTTGCCTGCCCGGATATTTCTCGGGTTGAGTGACCCCATCGGCATGGCTGCATATGCAGTGGTTTACCTCAACGCTCCGATAATGAAGGCGATGGGTGGGGCAGGCTTGTCTGGCGGGTGAGGAAATTATGCCCAAAACGGTGGGTTACATGTTGCATCTTTTTTAAATATCGCAATCTTTCTGTCTGGCCGGTTGCACGATCAATCTTGGTGTTTGGGGCTGATTGTTTTCTCATGAAGTGTCCGGGTGGGGAGATGATGTCCCGGGAAAGGGTGGGTGGAGGATATGACGGTGTGGAGCGGGCTGGAATGGCGGAAAGGCGGGCTGAGGATTACTCCGGGGCGGTCATTGCCTGGGTCATGATGCGCCGGATTTCTCCTTTTTTCTGCATGTCTTTGATAACGGCGTTGAACTTGAGGATGAAGTCCTCCTTGAAGTGAAATCGCCCGTAATCCCGGTTGGTGAACCCCAGGTGGCCCCACTCGGTGTTGATGACAAGGGTCTCCCTTAGCAGGGCGTGGGTTCCTCCTTCGTCGTAGAGACCCTCTTTTTTGAGTTTGTTGAGTTCCCAGAGGATGGCGAGGCGGTCGTTGATGTAGCAGTCTGTTCGCTTGATGCCAAGTTTCAGGAGATTGATGCGGTTGCTTCTGGCTTCGTCGATGCGGATGTTGTTTTTTTCAACTTCACGGAAGAAGGCCTCGCCCCCTAAGAGGAAGCCGTCGTTGCTGCCGATGATAAGGCCGCGGAAGTCCTCGGGCCAGGTGTGTCTGGGGGCGCTCTGCAGGATCTCGTCCCGGCAGAGAAGCACCACTTTTTCCTGGAGGATGGGTGTGGAGTAGGGCCACATGTACGGTCGCGCCCGGGGCCTGAAGTAGGGCGGGCAGATGGCGAACACCTTGCCGCTTTCGATGTCGTGAAGGCCCCGTTTCCAGGGGATGGGCAGGATGGTGACGCGGTACCCCTCCATGCGCTGGAAGGCCTGCTCGAGGATGGCGGGGTAGATGCCCCTGGCCTGCCCTTCCACCGCGTAGCTGTAGGGTGGGTAGTTGTCGTCGCAATACACGACCACATCCGTTGCTGCGATGCCTGTTTGCCGTGTGGCCAGGCAGGTCATCAGCAGGGCTGCAAGCCAGAGGCCTCTTTTCATGCATCCGTCCATGTGGGGGTTGAAGGGGCTGCCCGGTGCGTGCCGGGCGTTGAGGTGTGTTGCTGTGTGAGAAAAGTATATCAGAGGGGCCGGATGGGAGGGAAAGGTAAATAAACGGGGCGTGTTGCAGGGCTCGGGGCTGCCGGGGCCGCCCCGAGCGGGGGTGTTGTCAGGTGGCGTTGTTGAGCTGCTTCAGGGCGCGCATGAGGGCCTGGGTGCCCATGCGCGAGCCCCCGTGGGCCATGACGGCCTGGTAGAGCTGATTGACCAGGGCGAGGCCGGGCAGGGCCAGGTTCATCCGCCGGGCCTCCTCCAGGGCGATGCCCATGTCCTTGACAAAGTGCTCCACGAAAAATCCGGTGTCGAACTCCCCTTTGAGGATCCGGGGTGCCAGGTTGTCCAGGGACCAGCAGGCGGCCGCACCGCCCGTGATGCTCGAGAGCATGACCTCAAGGTCGAGTCCTGCCTTTTCGCCGTAGAGCAGGGATTCGCACATGCCGATCATGGTGCCGGCGATGACGATCTGGTTGCACATCTTGGTGTGCTGGCCAGAGCCGGCGGGGCCCTGGTGGACCATTTGCTTGCCCATGATCTCGAACAGCGGGGTCAGTGCTTTTACGGTGTCGTGGTCGCCTCCTACCATGATGGAGAGGGCGGCGTTGCGGGCGCCCACGTCCCCGCCGGAGACCGGGGCGTCCACGGCCCGGACATCTTTGGATGCGGCCTCTTTGTAAATGGTCTGGGCAAGACTCGGGGAGGTGGTGGTCATGTCCACCACCACGGTGCCGGGTCGCGCGCCCTTGAGGATGCCGGATTCTCCAAGGTAGACCTCTTCCACATCCTTGGGAAATCCCACGATGGTGAAGATCACGTCCGAGGCGGCCGCCACCTCCTCGGGGGTCTCTTTCCACTGGGCCCCCAGGTCCATGAGGGGCTGGGCCTTGGCTTTGGTGCGGTTGGTGACGGTGGCTTGAAAGCCGTGGTCCATGAGGTGGCGGCACATCCACTGCCCCATGACCCCGGTTCCGATCCATCCGATACGTGTGTCGGTCGTGCTGAACTGCATGGCGATACCCTTCCTTCAAAATGTAATAAATAGAAATGTTACTTCATCATCTTTTCGGGGACCACTTCGATCCAGTACCCGTCGGGGTCTTCCACAAAGTAGATGCCCATGGCCTCGTTCTCCCAGAGGTTCAGGCCCATCTCCTTGTGGCGGGCATGCCAGGCGTCGTAGGCATCGGTGGTGACGGCCAGGTGGATTTCGTTGTCGCCGAGGTTGTAGGGCTCTGTTCGCTCTTTGAGCCAGGTGAGCTCAAGCTGGTGGCCGCCGGTGCCGTCTCCCAGGTAGACGAGGACAAAGCTGCCGTCTTCGGCCTCATGGCGGCGGACGATCTCAAAGTCCAGGGCCTCGGTGTAGAAGGCGAGGCTTTTGTCAAGATCGAAAACAGTGAAGTTGGTGTGTGCGATTTTCAAGGTGCCCATGGGGTCTCCTGTGCTTTTTGCTGAAGATTAAGGCGCGGGTGCCGGGGGTTCCGGTGTGGCCTTAATAAAGGTGTGTCGGGTGGAACAGTATAACGCCGACGGTGACTGCCGGTCAACCGGGCCAAAAGGAAGGGGGGAACAAAAAAAGGCCTGTCGAAGAAATCGACAGGCCTTTGAAATCTTTAATGGTGGAGCTGAGGGGGATCGAACCCCTGACCTCATGACTGCCAGTCATGCGCTCTCCCAGCTGAGCTACAGCCCCACGGTGTGTGCTTGGTGCGTTTAAAGAATCGCTCGCAACAAACGAGAGAGTATTTAGACCATCACCGCACGGGTGTCAATGAAAAAAATGACTCTTTTTGCGCTTCCGGCATGCCCGGAGACGATAGGGCCCCGGACCCATTTGAAATACCGGGGCGCCCCGGGGGGCTTGAAATAAATTCTGTACTCTCAAAACAAGGGATGGTAAAGGTATTCGAGTTTTTTAATATAAGGGTATGAACCCGTATGGGCGTGGGAAAATGAGGTGGCGGCACTCGTTTGCTGCGGCCGCCGGGCGGTGATGATTCACCGCATTCGGCTATCCTGTCGTGATGCGCAAGCAACTGCCTTACCAGATGGTGCCGCCCATCCGTTCCAGCCCCCGAAACCAACGACGACAATAAGGGTACAGAGGTATATTGATGCTACAAATGATGCGTGACAATGCCGGCTCCTGGATAATCAAGATACTGCTGGGCGTTATTGTCCTGGTATTTATTTTTCTTGGACTCGGACCGGACCGCAACAGCGGCAACTCCATTGTTGCAGAGGTGAACAAGGCCGTTATCAGCTGGGACGATTACCGACTGGCCTACAATGAACTGGTGGAAGGGTACCGGCGTCAGCTGGGCGGAAACCTGAGCCAGGAGATGATCAAGATGTTCCGGCTCCGTGAGCAGGCCCTGGAGAGCCTCATCACCAGTGAGCTGATGACCCAGGAGGCCGAGCGCCTGAAGCTTCAGGTGACCGACAAGGAGCTTGAGAAGGCCATCACGGAGCTGCCCTACTTTCAGCGGGACGGCGTCTTTGACATGGCGCTTTATGAGGCTCTCCTTCGCCAGAACGGGCTCACCGTTCCCCAGTTTGAAGCACAGCAGAGAAAGGCCATGCTCATCTCCAAGCTGCGAAGCATGGTGGAAAGCGGCGTGCAGGTAACGGACGGCGAAGTCCAGGAACTCTACAAATACAAGAACACCGAAGCCTCGGTCCGCTACGCCCTGTTTGATCCGGCCACCTATGCGGATGTCACCGTGGACGATGACTATGTCACGACCTATTTTGCGGAAAACGGAGAGCGATACAAAACCGACCCCGAGGCCAAGATCTCCTTTATGCGGTTCAGCCGGGATGACTTCCGCACCCGGGTGAGTGTCTCCGACGAGGAAATATCAGAGGCCTATGAGGCCAACCTGGCCCGGTACCAGACCCCTGAAACCGTGGAGGCGAGCCATATCCTCATCAAAGTGGCCGATGAGGCCACGGACGAGGAAGAGGCTGCGGCCCGGAAGCGGGCCGATGAGGTGTACGCCAAGGCCACGGCCGAGGGCGCGGATTTTGCCGAACTGGCCAAGACCTTGTCCGAAGGGCCTTCAGCCAAGGACGGCGGGCGCCTGGGCGCCTTTGACCACAGCTCCATGGTGAAGCCCTTTGCCGACAAGGCCTTTGCCATGACCGAAGGGGAGATCAGCGAGCCGGTCCGGACCCAGTTCGGCTGGCACGTGATCAAGCTGGAGAAGAAAAACCCCGCAGCAACGGCCTGGCCGAGGTGTCCGACGAAATCCGCCAGGGCCTTGTGGATGAGCAGGCCGAAGCCGACGCCTACGCTGCGTCGGAAAATGCCTTTGACATGGTCCTGGGCAGCGACAACCTTAAAGAGGCAGGC
Source organism: Desulfoluna sp. CYM3A (assembly GCF_056829965.1). Taxonomy (NCBI): domain Bacteria; kingdom Pseudomonadati; phylum Thermodesulfobacteriota; class Desulfobacteria; order Desulfobacterales; family Desulfolunaceae; genus Desulfoluna; species Desulfoluna sp. CYM3A. The sequence continues at coordinate 4,420,308 of NZ_CP186556.1, read as the reverse complement.
GAGACCGCCGAGCTTCCGGTAACCGAAAGCGCATTTTTCACCCGCTGGAAAGGCCCCGAGTCCGTTCCCGGCGTGGATCGCATGCGTATCGCCAAAGACGCCTTCGATCTGGAGGTCGGTGGGGTCAGCGATATCCTGGAATACAACGGCACCTACTACATCGTTCAGCTCATGGAGAAGAAAGAGTCCGTTGTGCCTGAGCTCACCGCCGTAAAAGAGGCTGTACAGGCCGATGCCCTGTCTCAGGCCAAGGCCAAGAAAGCCGAGTCCGAGGCTGCCGCCCTCCTGGCCCTCCTCAAGGAAGGCAAGGACTTCCCCGAAGGGACCAAGGTCACAGAGTCTCCCCTGTTTACCCGGGATGGCAAAGGGGCCGATACCCTGGACCGCAAGGTGGTTGAGGCGGCCTTTGGCCTCAACGCCGAAGAGCCGGTTGCCGGTGAGGTGATCAGCGGCAACGGAGGCTACTACGTGGTGGCCCTCAAAGAGAAGAAGATGGGGCCTCGACGGTTCCCGAGGCATCGGAAACCCTGAAAACCGAGCTTCTCAATCGCAAGCGCAGCGATGTGCTGTCCAAGTGGGTTGAGGAGTTGCGAAACGCCGCGGAGATCAAGCGGGATCCCCGTTTCGCCACGGCCGACGACGAATAAGCGGCCCTGGGTGTCGGGCTTCCTGACGTCCGGGGACGAGCCCGGGGCCTGACCCCTGGCCCGAAGAGACGAGAAACCTGCCGGAAACGCTTCATTGGCTTGCCCGGCAGGTTTTTTTTATGGTAGCATACATAACTGTATGCGCTGACCAAATAAGGCTTGCGCGATACCGCCATGATCCCGCACGGGGTCCGGAGAGAAAAGCCGGTCGCCGATGCATATTCAAGCCTGTCGCCCATCGACCAGAAGACCAGACGACCCTCACGACAACCACTCAGCAGGAGATGGTGCATGGGAAAAGCAAAAGCCAAACGGGTGTTCCCGTCCAAAAGGTGCCCGTATTGTTTTACCAGCCTGTCGCTGGCTGCAGAGACCTGCCCGAGCTGCCACAAGCGCGTGGGGACGGTGGACCGATACGGCCTGGCCAAAAAACCCATCAACTATTTCGGGTACCTCGCCGCCGTGATGTGGGCGGGGATTTTTGTCGGGTACATCTGGTTTGCCTTTGTTCGGTGACCACATGCACAATCGATGATAGCGAGGCCGGGAAGAACGTCATGACGTCCAACCGGCCTTTTTTATTTATTTGAGGGAGAAACCATGACAGGAAAATCGTTTCAACGTGTCCTTTACGGCCTGCTGGCCGTGATGCTGGTTGTCACCACTGCGTGTGCCCGACGGGACGTCGGCACGACCACCGTTCCGGAACCGCGCCTTCCCAAAGACCCGGCCGTGGTGGAAGGGGTCCTCGATAACGGGATGACCTATCTCGTGATGAAGAACACGGAGCCCAAGGACCGGGTCAGCATGCACCTGGCCGTTAAATCGGGTTCCATGGTCGAGACCGAAGCCCAGCGGGGCGTGGCCCACTTCCTGGAACACATGCTGTTCAACGGCTCCGAGCATTTCCCCCCGGGTGAGCTCATCAAATACTTTCAGCGCATCGGCATGCGCTTTGGCGGCGATGCCAACGCCCATACCGGCTTTTACGAAACCGTCTACGACGTGGTGCTGCCCGCGGGCGACACCAAGAGCCTGGCAGAAGGGCTTCTGGTCATGCGCGACTATGCGGGCGGGGCCCTGCTCCTAGAGTCCGAGGTGGACCGGGAGCGCGGGGTGATCCTGGCCGAGAAGAGAGACCGGGACTCCGAATCCTACCGCAGCTTTGTGAAGAACCTGGCCTTTGCGTTGCCGGGCATGCGGATCAACGAGCGGCACCCCATTGGCCTGGAGTCGGTCATCAAGGGCGCGGACTCGGCTCTTTTGAGGAGTTACTACGACACCTGGTACCGTCCGGACAACATGGCCGTGGTGGTGGTGGGAGACGTGGACCCCGCCGAAGTGACGGCGCTGATCCGGGACCGCTTTTCCTCCCTTGAAGCCCGTGCCCCCGAAGGGGAGATTCCCGACGAAGGATCATTTGCTCATGTGGGGACCAAGGCGTTTTATGCCTACAACCCCGAAGCGGGGGGTACCACCGTGACCCTTCAGGTGCTGAGCCATGTGGCGCGGCAGCCCGATTCCTTTGCCGTCCGACGGGAGCAGATGCTCTTTGACATGGCGAGCCGGATCCTTGACAACCGGCTGGAGGAGCGTATCGGAAAGCCCGGTACCCCCTTTATCTCGGCCGGAGCAGGGGCCGGAACCTATCTGCGCCATGTGCGCTACGGCATTGTGGCGGCGGATTGTGACGCAGAGAATTGGGAGGAAAGTCTTGCCGTCATCGACCATACCCTGCGCAGTGCCCTGGCCTTCGGGTTTGCACCCGATGAGGTGGCAAGGGTCAAAAAGGAGATGAAAAATGCCCTCCTGCAGGCAGAGGAGAAGGCCGCGCGGACAGCGGGGCCTGTTCCCCTTTTAATGCAGAACTCCACGAGAAAGGTGGTTGTCTCCCCGGGGATGCGCCACCTTTTGAGCCTGTGGTGGACGCGGTAACGGCAGACGAGCTGCACACCGTTCTCAAGGAGGTGTGGAACCCCTCCCATCGCCTTGTGATGGTGGAGGGCAACCTCCGTCTGGAGGCTGGTGACAAAGGCCCAGAAGCCGTCCTTCTCGCTTCCTACGAGAAGAGCGGTCTTGTGGCGGCCACCCCGCCCCCGGCCAGGAAAGCGGCGGCGTTCCCCTACCTTCCGGTACCTGAAACCCCGGGCAAAGTCGCTTCGCGGGTGGATCACGACGACCTCGGGATCACCGTGGTCACGTTTGAAAACGGCCTGGTCCTGAATCTGAAGCAGACGGACTTCAAGGCCAGGGAGGTGCTGTACTCCCTGCGATTCGGGCAGGGTGTCAAAGGGGCCCCGGACCTTGTCCCCGGCCTGGCCTCCGTTTCCGAGATGGTTGTCAACGAGAGCGGACTGGGACGCCTGGGCCGTGACGAGACAGCCCGAGCCATGGCCGGTACCAACACCACCTACCATTATGGCGCGGGGCAGGACGGGTTCGGCCTTTCGGGCCGCACCATCCCCGGGGAGCTGGAGCTCATGTTCCAGGTGCTTTTTACCCAGCTCACCGACACCCGCCTCAAAGAGGAGGCCTACCACCTTTCGACCCAGCGCTATACCCAGGGGCTTGAAGAGATGGATCGCACCGTGGACGGCGTGCTCCAGAAGCAGGTTGAGGCCTTTCTCACCGGAGATACCGCCCGTTTCGGGTACCCGGGAACCTCCCTTGAGGGCATCGATCTGGAGGCTGTCAAAGGCTTTGTCATGCCCGATCTGCAAGGGGCGCCCCTGGAGCTCTCGGTGGTGGGGGACATGGACATCGAGGCGGTGATCTCTCTGTGCGGGCAGTGGCTTGGATCGCTTCCCCGGAAGGCCATGCAACCTGCCCGGGACCACGACCTTGCCTTTCCCGAGGGAAAGCGCCTTGATCTCTCCGTGGAGAGTTCCATCGACAAAGCCGTGGTTACGGTGGCCTGGCCCACCACGGGCATGGGCGATATCCACACGGTGCGCCGTCTCTCCATCCTGGGGTCCCTCTTTTCCGAGCGCCTGCGTGAGACCGTTCGGGAAAACCTGGGGGCGGCCTACTCCCCCAGGGCCTGGAACCGGTCCAGCAGGGCCTACCCGGAGTATGGTACCCTCCGTGCCGTTATTACCGTGAGCCCCGGGCAGGTGGACGAGGTCATCGCAGCGGTGAAAGAGATCGCCGACGGCCTCCGCGCGGCACCGGCCAGCGAAGATGAACTCCGGCGTGTGGTGGACCCCGTGGTGAACCGTATCGCCGACTACCGGCGTACCAACGGGTACTGGCTCAATAGCGTCATGCAGGACTCCTCGAGGTATCCTGAAAAATTGGTCTGGCCCCGGGATATCCTGGAGGACTATGCTGCCGTCACCGCAGCCGAGCTTCAGGCCCTGGCCCGAACCTATCTCAAGGTTCCGGGGGGCGCGGTCCTGACGGTACGGCCCGTGCCGTCGTCCTGATCGCCGTTTTAGCCCCACCATAATGTATGCCGCCCCAAAAACGGGGCGGCTTTTTTTTTGCCTGTTTCAAACCCGGGTGAGGGGACAGTGAGTTATTTCCTTGTCATGTTTCTTGGGAAAGAACGTATCAGCAAGGGTTTGGGGTGGGGTGGAAACGCAATGTATACGGTGGGATAACATCTTTGTGGCAGGCCTCTGGCCGGGGGTCGCAATGGTCTTGATTTTATGCAGGTGATCATTTATATAGTCCCCACAAACATTTACGACTCACGTGAGGTGCGCCTGCATGGAGACTGAGACGGCGCGTCTGTGTAATGTACTGTTACTACAGGAGATTTAGGTGGAATCAGTTAACTGGTTGGCGCTTGTCTACGGTTTGGTCGGTGGGCTGGGGCTTTTTCTCTACGGCATGAAGATGATGTCGGAAGGCCTTCAGAAATCAGCGGGCAGCAGCCTGCGAAACATAGGTTGAAAAGCTGCCACAGCTCCAACCGGGTCATCGGGACCTTTGTAGGTCTGGTGGTGACCGCGGTGATCCAGAGCAGTTCCGCAACGACAGTCATGGTGGTGGGCTTTGTCAACGCAGGGCTCATGAACCTGGTCCAGGCCCTGAGCGTGGTGTTGGGGGCCAACGTCGGCACCACCGTCACGGCGCAGCTCATCGCGTTTAAAATTGGTAAACTTGCCCTGCCTGCCATCGGCATCGGCGTGTTTATGCGCATGTTTACCAGCAACAAGAAGTACCACTACTGGGGAGAGGTCATCATCGGCTTCGGCCTTCTCTTCCTCGGCCTCAAGATCATGAAGGACGGGTTTGTTCCCTTGCGGCACAGCGAGTTCTTCCAGCAGGCCTTTATCACCTTTTCCCATCATCCGGTGCTGGCCGTTGCCGCAGGCGCGGTGCTGACCATGGTCGTCCAGAGTTCCTCGGCCACCATCGGCATCACCGTGGCCATGGCATCCACGGGACTCATCGACTACTACGCCGCGTGCGCCCTGGTCCTCGGGGAGAATATCGGGACCACCATCACCGCCAACTTAGCGGCCATTGGTACCAACCCCACGGCGAGGCGGGCCGCCTTCGGCCACTTCCTCATCAACGCCCTGGGGGTCTGCTACATGCTTTTCTTCCTGAAGTTCTTCATGCAGGCCGTGGATGTGTTGACGCCGGGCATCTGACTTTGTCAACGCTTCCGGTAACCTTCCTTATATCGCCCGCCACATCGCCAACGTCCACACCGGCTTTAACATCGTCAACCTCATCATTTTCGTTCCCGTGCTTCATATCCTGGCGCGCCTGTGCGAGCGGATGATTCCGGGCAAGGGCAACGGCCGGGACGACGGCCTGGTCTTTCTGGACGACTGCCTCATCGAGACCCCTGATTTTGCGGTTTCCCAGGCCAGAAAAGAGGTGAGCCGCATGTCGGGGCTGGCCCTGGAGATGCTGAAGCTGAGCCGGGACGCCTTTTTCTCCCGGGACACAAAGACCATCAACAAGGTCTACGAGCTGGAGAACACCGTGGATCTCCTGGAAAAGGATATCTCCACCTTCCTGGTCCGCCTGAACCAGGAGCAGATCAGCGCCGAGACCTCCCGGGAGCTCAACAACATCCTGCATGTGCTCCACGACCTGGAGAAGATCGGGGATTACGCCGAGAACATCGTCAACTACACGGAAAAGCTCATCGAGAGCGATATCCGCTTTTCCGACGAGGCCATGCAGGAGATGGAAGAGATCTACGACGTGGCCATCCGCTTTACGGACAATGTGATCAAGGCGTATAACGCAGGCGGCCTTCCCAGGGCCATCGACACCGAGGACGAGAACACCATCGACAAGATGCGCAAGCAGTTCAAGAAGCATCACCTCAAGCGCCTCCAAAAGGGCTCCTGCTCCGTTGAGACAGGGATCCTCTTTGTGGATATCCTCAACAACCTGGAGAAAACCGGGGACCAGGCCTTTAACATTGCCCAGGTGGTTCAGGGCGATATGTAAGGGGCAAGGGATTGCTGAACAGATGAAAGGCCGGGCAGACAGATTGCCCGGCCTTTTTGCGTGGACCGCATTGTGAGTCAGCTATGCGACACACATGTGTATAGGGTTCTGATACGATTGACGTTGTTCCCGCGCCTTTCGGTGTGGTATCATGCGCTGCCCGTTGGGGCCGCAGGGGGCAAGGGCGTTTCATTGTCGCTCAAAGCCTTCGGCTGTGACTTTTGACAAACGCACCACGTAGATGGTGCGCCGAAAGGGATCTATGAACAAACAACAAGTGGAAAAAGGGCTGGTCGACACCCTCTGGGGTGTCTTTGCATCGGTTCGGCTTTCCGTCATCGTGCTGACGCTCCTGGCCGTCACCTCCATCATCGGAACGGTGATTCCCCAGAACGCGTCTCCCGCCGTTTACGTGGATCGGTTCGGTGAGGCCGCGTACCGCGTGCTGTCGTTCCTCGATATCTTCGATATGTACCACTCCTGGTGGTTTCAGCTGTTGCTGCTGCTGCTGGGGATCAACCTGGTGATCTGCTCCATGGATCGCCTGCCCGCCGTGCTCAAGATCATCGGCAAGACACAGCGCCTCAACCCGGAGGCCTACCGCAAGGCCATCAAAGGGGAGACCCTGTCCATGGCCGGGTCCCCTTCCGAGGTGGCCGGGGTGCTCTCCGGAAAGCTCAAGGCGCCCATGGGTACCTTTACCCCCGTGGACGAAGGGGATGCGTGCTATCTTTTTGCAGAAAAAGGCCGCTGGACCCGCCTCGGGGTTTATGTGGTCCACGGCGCCGTTCTGTTGCTTCTGCTGGGGGGGCTCCTGGGCTCCCTGTTCGGGTACGAAGGGACCCTGAACCTGGCCGAAGGGGAGAGCAGCCAGGTGGTCAGGCTCAACGGCTCCAACGCGGCCATGCCCCTTCCCTTTGAACTTCGATGCGATGCCTTTTCCGTCTCTTTTTACGACACGGGCGCGCCCAAGGAGTATCGGTCCGATCTCGTGGTGACCGAGGGCGGGGCCGAAGTCCTTTCAAAGCAGATCGTGGTGAACGATCCCCTGCGCTACAGGGGCATCAGTTTTTACCAGGCCAGCTACGGCACGGTGCCCCCGAAGTCCGCCACCTTCTCCTTTACGAGCAAGGCCAGCGGCATGAGCTACCCTCTTGACGGTGATTTCGGGCAGCCCATCACCATCCCCGAAGGCTTAGGGACCTTTACGCCCATGCATTTCATGAACAACTACAGGTTCCACGGCAGGTCCATGGGGAGCGCTGTGCTCGGCGTTCTGGAGAGCGCGGAGGGAGAGGCCACCCGCCTGGCCCTTCCGGTGAAATCCCCCGGTTTTGACCGCATGCGGCAGGGGGATGTGGTAATTGCCGTGGCGGACTTTCCGCAGCGGTACTACACGGGGCTCCAGGTGACCAAGGACCCCGGGGTGTGGCTGGTGTATGCCGGGTTTCTCTTTCTCATCGCCGGGTGCTACATCACCTTCTTCATGAGCCACAAAGGCTTTATGGTGGCTGTGGAACCGACTTCCACCGGGTCGGCCGTGACCCTCTATGGAAACACAAATAAAAACAGGCTGGGCATGGAGATGGTGCTTCGCCGCTTGACCGAAAAACTCGACCGTGAGGCCATTAGTCCTGAAAGGCAGGTGGAGAGATGAACAACAGTTCCCTGATTTTGTCCATTGTGACTTTTGTCTATGGCTTTTCCGCCGTTTTGTACATCTCCGGGTGGATTTTCGGTAAGGAGGCACCGGCACGGAGCGCGCGGTATATCGCCGTGGTGGGGGCCCTGGGCAACCTGGCCGGGTTCCTGCTTCGGTGGGTCGAGTCCTACGGGCACGGGTACGGGCACATCCCCTTGTCCAACCTCTACGAGTCCCTGGTCTTTTTTGCCCTGACCATCGCCGTGATCTCCCTGGCCATCGAGGTGCGGTACCGAAATTACATGATCAGCACCTTTGCCATGCCCCTGGCCTTTTTGGCCCTGGCCTACGCCTCCCTGTCCCCCACGGTGAACGACAAGATTCAGCCGCTGATCCCGGCCCTGAAGAGCAACTGGCTCACCACCCATGTGGTGACCTGCTTTCTCGGCTATGCCGGATTTGCCACGGCCTTCGGCATCGGGGTGATGTACCTGGTGAGGGAGTGCACCACCATCCGGGAGGGGGGCCTTATTTCCCGGCTTCCGGAGGGGTATGTCCTGGACGAGCTGATCCAGAAGACCGTGATGTTCGGGTTCCTGTTCCTGACGGTGGGGATCATCACCGGCGCGGTGTGGGCCAACTCGGCCTGGGGCTCCTACTGGAGCTGGGACCCCAAGGAGACCTGGTCCCTGATCACCTGGTTCGTTTACGCCATCATGCTTCACCTGCGCTACATGCGGGGCTGGGGCGGCGCAAAGATCGCCGTCATCTCCATCATTGGGTTCATGGCCGTGATGTTTACCTATTTCGGGGTCAATTTTCTCCCCGGGCTTCACAGCTACGGCAGCATGTAAGGGAGATCAATCAAGGATTGAAGCGGAGCCGCCTTTCCCGTCAGGGGAGGGGCGGCTCTTTTTTTTGGGTGGGAACAACCCACCGGAGCCGTTGGAATTTCATTTTCTTGCTTTGTGAAACGATAAGGATCTTTTTATTGACACGTGCGGCGTCGTTACTATAGAAAAGAGGCTAGCAATTTTCAGCGTTTCAAAGCCTCATGCATGTGAAATGGCAGTAATTTCGGGAGGTCCTTGGCACGTTTCTTCGGGGTGGTGCGGGACGGCGACCGGAGCGAACCGTTGTCCCCAAGTGGGAACCGGCGTGACGCGACCGCTGCATCGGACCGCCTCAGACCCGTTTTGAAACCCGTTTTCTTTTTGCCTGTCGTGTCGCTTGAATCTGTTTCTTCTGCAGGTACTTAGTTGCTGCGCCGTGGGGCTCCGGACAGGGCCGTGAGGCATCGGGCGTGGTTGCCATGGCTTGAAAAAGGACGCATGAGCACGTATAAGAAACGCAATCAAATGCGTGAAGGCCGGCGAAGGGGGAATGCCGGTTTGCTATACTTGGTAAGGCTGCTTGACAAGACCGGTGCAATGCGTGCCCCGGCTCTCGGTTTCGGCCTTGCCGTTCACAGGTTCGGAAAAAGCCGTTAGCACCCGGTAAGATCACAGGGGGCCAGGGGCTTTTTGTATGTCCGCGCCCCTTTTTTTTGAACTATCCGAGGACGCGGCGCATGCCTGAACCACCCGGTGGTCGGGTATCTGGTGCTTAAAACAATTAACACGTGGAGTTTTCATGAGCCTAACTGGTGAAAAACAGACTGGTCGTGAGCAAACGGGGTCACCCGGAGGTCCGGAGAAAAAGGGGGAATCGGGATTGGTAGCCCTCTTTTTTATCGTGGGCCTGGCCGCAAGCCTTGCCATAGGGTGGATCGTTTTCCCCAAACTTCTCTATTCCAAGAGTGAGCAGCCCTTTGATTTCAGCCATGTCACCCACGCCGATGAGGTGGGGGACTGCGACAGCTGCCATTACTTCCGTGAAGACGGAACCTTTGCAGGGGTTCCCACCCTGGAGCAGTGCGCGGAGTGCCACGAAGAGGTGCAGGGCGAGACTGAAGCCGAAGAGACCTTCGTCAACGAATATGTGGCCGAAGGCAAAGAGGTGCCCTGGAAGATCTATTCCAAGCAGCCTGACTGTGTCTTTTTCTCCCACGCCGCCCATGTGCAAGGGGCGGGGGATGGAGTGTGCGGAGTGCCACGGGGACATCGGCGAGTCCGAGAGCCTGAAGCCTTACGAAGAGAACCGGATCACCGGCTACAGCCGGGACATCTGGGGCAAGAACATCGCCGGCATCAAGAAAAACAGCTGGGACCGCATGAAGATGGACGACTGCGGCGCCTGTCATCAGGAGACCATGGGCAGCAAAGGTGCCTGTTTCCAGTGCCACAAGTAGACGCTGTTTTTTAGCTTCAACGCGAACGATCAATCCTTTCAAGGGGTGATTCACATATGAAGATCAACAGGAGACATTTTCTCGCTTTGGGAATGGGAGCCACGGCCGGTACCCTGCTCTCTCCCCTTCCCTGGAAGTTGACGGACGATGTGTCCATCTGGACCCAGAATTGGTCCTGGACGCCGGTTCCCGAGACCGGAGAGTACTATTACGTCGGTGGGGCGTGCACCCTCTGCCCCGGCGGCTGCAGCCTTGCGGTGCGCAAGGTGGGCGAACGTGTGGTGAAAATCGAAGGGAGCCCCGAGAGCGCCGTGAACAGCGGTGACCTCTGCGGTATTGGCATCTCGGCCACTCAGCTCCTCTACGGCCCCTCGCGCATTGAGGGCCCCATGGTGCGGGCCGGCAAGCGCGGTGAGGGCAAATGGAACCGCATTTCCTGGGAAGAGGCCGAAGCGCAGCTGGCGGAAAAGCTGGGCAGCCTCTCCGACGGCAAGGGCGTGGCCGCCCTGTCGGCCTCCCGCAGCGGCAGCGTTCCCGCCCTGTTTCAGCGCCTGCTGGACACCCTGGGTTCCGACCGCTTTTTGACCCTGCCGTCTGTTCACGACACCCTGGAGCAGGCCATGGCCATGACCATGGGCCGCAAGCCCGGGGAAGGCGTGGGCTTTGACACGGAAAACACCGACCTGATCCTGAGCCTCGGCAGCGCCGTGGCCGAAGGGTGGGGCGCTCCGGTGCGCATGGTCAAAACCGCCGGTTCCAAAAAGATGATCCAGGTGGAATCCTACCTCTCCACCACCGCCTCCATGGCCGACATGTGGGTACCTGCCAAGCCCGGCACCGAAGGGGTGTTTGCCCTCTCCGTGGCCGCTGCCATGGTCCAGGAAAAACTCTACGATCACATCTTTGTCTCAACGGCCACCGAAGGGTTCGACGCCTTCAGCGCCTGGCTCCTTGAGAACTACGCGCCTGAGAAGGCCGAAGCCGTGACAGGGGTCACTCCTGCCATGGTGAAAAAGGTGGCCGTGGCCTTTGCCGGGGCGCGCCGTCCCGTGGCCATCTGCGGTCGCGGAAAAGGGGAGACCCCCGTGAGCCTTGCCGAGGCCCTGGCGGTCTTTGCCCTGAACGCCCTGAAAGGGTCCGTCCAGCGTGACGGCGGCCTGGTGAAGGTGGGGGCCCTGCCCTACGCCGTGGCCACCGCCGAAACCGCCGATCTGGGGGCCAAGCTCGCAGAGCTTACCGAGCCCGGCAAGACCCAGCTCCTCATGGACTGGGGCACCAACCCCTTCTACACCCTGGCCACCTCGGACAAGGCAAAAGAGTCCCTGGCCGCCATCGGCACCATCGTCAGCTTTTCTCCTTACATGGACGAGACCGCGGCCATGGCGGACCTGATCCTGCCCGACCACACCCACCTGGAAAAACTCCAGGATGTGCCGGTTCGTGCTGGCCTGGAGCGACCCACCGTCAACCTGGCCCAGCCGGCCATCGACCCGGTGATGGATACCAAGCACACCGGGGACGTGCTCATCAGCGTGGGCGCTCAGCTGGAAGGCGGCAGCGACTCCTTTGGCTGGGACGACTACGAAACCTACCTCGAAGAGAGCTGCGGGGAGATGTGGGAGACCCTCTACGACGAGGGTACCTGGCAGGGTGACATCGCCTGGAAAAAAGGCCTTGAGCGCATCCTGGGTACGTCCCAGCGCTTTACCTTTGTCATCCCCGAAGGACCCGTTGCCCTGGCTGCCGAAGGGGCGGCCTCCGGCCTTCCCTTCACCCTGGTGCCGAGGTGGTCCCTGCGCATTGCCAGCGGTCCCGTGGCCGACGCTCCGTTTACCATGAAGACCATCTCGGACCGGATGCTGACCAAAGGGGTCTCCCATGTGGAGCTTCACCCCAAGACCGCCAGGCAGGCGGGTCTCAAAGACGGCGACACCGCCACCCTGTCCACACCCTTTGGCAGCGCCAAGGTGGTGGTCACCCTCTTCGAAGGGGTGATGCCCGGTGTGGTGGCCCTGGCCGCAGGCCTGGGGCATACAGCCTTTGACGACTACATCGGGGGCAAGGGGGCGAGCTACACAGCCCTTTCCGGCACCATGGCCGACCCTGCCACAGGGCTCAACTGCACCTGGGGCGCCAAGGCATCCCTGGCCAAGGGGTAGCCTGAGCGCGGCAACGGCTCGTGAACAACTGACGAAAACCCATCTCATACGAGGTTTTTCATGAATACGGAATCAAACGATACGAGGGCGAAGAAATTCGGCATGGTCATCGACCTCGACAAGTGCACCGGTTGCGGATCCTGCATGGTGGCTTGCTCGGCCGAGAACAACGTCCCCGTCAGGAAAGACGAAAGCGACAAGCTTTTGAGCACGACCTGGATCCGGGTCTACCGCATCACCAACGGCAAGGATTTTCCCGACACCGAGATCTGCTATATCCCCCGTCCCTGCCAGCATTGCGGCGGCAAGCACGACGACGGTCACTCTCCTTGCGTGTCGGTCTGCCCGGCCACGGCCACGGACTACGACCACTCCACCGGCATTGTCAGCCAGATCTACACCCGCTGCTTCGGCTGCCGGTACTGCATGGCGGCCTGCCCGTATCACGCCCGTTACTTCAACTGGTGGGACCCGGTCTGGCCCGCCAAGGTGGAAGAGTCCCTCTCTCCGGACGTCTCTCCGCGTATGCGCGGTGTGGTGGAGAAGTGCAGCTTCTGCTTCCACCGTTACCAGCTGGCCAAGGAGAAGGCCTATCTGGAAGAGCGGGACGTGGAGGAGATGGAGTACCAGACTGCGTGCACCCAGGCGTGTCCTTCCGGCGCCATCACCTTCGGGGACCTGAACAACCCCGACCACGCCGTGTACACCCTGAAAAAAGACAAGCGCGCATTCCGGTTGCTTGAACGCCTGCACACCAACCCGAAGGTCTACTACCTCTCCAGCCGTGAGTGGGTGAGACGGGCAGGTGACAACTACGTGAGCAGCGAAGAGCCCACCGGAAAACCCGGAGCCTATCACCTTGAGGGCAAGGGCGGCCACTGATCAGGCCCGCTTCTATCAGGACAAGACAGACGCCCGGCAGCCACGGGCGTTTTAAAAAATCTCTAAATGGCCGCCTGCACACAGGTGGAGGCGGCGAGGGGTAAGGATTTATGGACTCTGCTTTGATACCCGAAGGTGTTGAGCGTTGCTCTCTCAAGCGGTTTACCCTTGGTCTGGTCATTCCGGCGGCGCTGGTGGTCTGGGGGCTTTATGCCGCCTACCTCTGCTGGTTCAAGGGCCTCAATCAGACCAACATGAACGATTCCTACGGGTTTGCCCTCTGGATCTGGGCCGACCTGGCGGTTATCGCCGTGGGAGGCGGTGCCTTCTTCACCGGCTTTCTCCGCTACGTGGTGGGGAAAGACGAGCTGAAGAACATCATCAACTTTGCCGTTATCGTGGGTTTCTGCTGCTACTGCTCCGCCATGCTGATCCTGGCCATCGACATCGGCCAGCCTTTGCGCGGGTGGTTTATTTTCTGGCACGCCAACGTCCGCTGGAGGTGGCTTTTTGTCTTTCGCTCTACCTGTCGGTGCTGGCCATTGAGTACCTGCCGCTGGTGCTGGAGAACCGAAAGATCGACCAGAATCCCTTCTTTCACAACCTGGGCCACCGCATGCATGAGGTGATGGCTGTCTTTGCCGCCACCGGCGCCTTTCTCTCCTGCTTCCACCAGGGGTCTTTCGGGCGGCGTCACCGGCGTGCTCTACGGGCGCCCCTTCGGCCTGCGGCGGCTGCTGGCCCTGGACCTTCTTTCTCTACACCTGGTCTGCGGCGGCCTGCGGCCCCTGCTTTACCATGCTGTGCTGCAAGATCACCGAGAAGATCACGGGCAAGCGCCTGGTCAAGGACAACGTCTACGACCTGTTGGCCAAGATCTCCGGCTGGATGCTGGGCACCTACATGGTGGCCAAGATCGCCGATACCATCTGGTGGGCCGTGGTGACCGTACCCAAGACCGGCTTTACCTTCATGGAGTTCTACACCAACTCCCAGAACTACCACGGCATCTGGATTCTGATCCTTGAGCTGGTGATCTGCGGCATCGTGCCCGCGGCCATTCTCCTTAAAAAAGAGTGGCGCCAGAACAGCAGGCTCTTTATCGTTGCCGTGACCCTGGCCGTTATCGGGGTGTGCGTGAACCGCTGGGTCATGGTCATGCAGCCCATGGCCATGCCGGTCATGACCTTTGATTCCTGGGTCCTCTACTTTCCGTCGTGGCAGGAGTGGGCCACCACCATCCTGCCCGTGGCAGGGGCCATCCTGATCATTGCTCTTTCCTATCGGTACCTGCCGGTGTTTCCCCAGGAGAAAGAGCTCAACCCTGTCGAGAGACCGTAAACGACCAACCGACCGGGGCCTTGGTTTTATCACAGGCCCCGGCATGAAAAGGAGAGAGCCATGTTTCCATTTGTCTGGGAGTGGGTCTGGGACGCGGGCCATTACCTGTTTTTCGGGGGGATGTGGTACGTGCTGATCATCCTCACCGTGGGGCTCAACTGGTGCATTTTTAAAGCCCTTAAGGACACAAAAGAAGGGAAGGGCGGCGGCCACTGATCTTTTTTTAAATAAAGGCATCGTATTAAGGGGTTGATTTCTTAGTTGAAATCAACCCCTTTTTTGTTGTCTGATGGCGGTGCCTCTGTTTTTTATGCTCATTTTTTCCGTTTTTTTTGGAGGTGTGAAGCAGATCATACCTGATGCATCAGCCCTGTGGTAGCTTCCGACCCGTTGATAGGAAATAAACCGCCTCTGTTGAGGCTTTGACGTACCATTTATGTTTTAGGAGTATCACGATGAAAAAAGCAGTTCGAGCAGTTGCAGGGTTGGCAGTGGCCGTATGTATGATGATGACCGCAGGAAACGCCATGGCGGAAGAGAGCGGGACCAAGTTCAAGCTGGGTGTGGGAACCTACGGGCTTATCATTGCTGACGACAGCTCCAGCGTAAACAGCCATGACGAGGAATTCTACGGGGGGGCCATTGTGGGCACCGCGTGTTTTACCAAGCATGTGGCGCTGCGAAGCGAGGTGGTTGCCGCAGCAGAAAATGATGACGACTCCAAATGGGACGTAAGCGGCGGCGATCTCCAGCTTCTTCTGGGTACCAACTTCTATAAAGGGTTCAACGTGTTCGGCGGTATCGGGGTGTTTACCGAAACCTGGGAGTACGACGGCGGGACCATCGGCGGTGTGAGTGTCAAAGCCGATAAGGATTTTTCCGGTGCCCAGGCCTCCTTCGGTATCGGCTACTCCTGGAGCAAGGTGGCTCTGGATTACGTGGTCAACGTCAGGGACACCAGCGACTACGAAGACTTCACCAATGTCGACCATGACTTTGCCGTCTCCGGCGGCATCAACCTCTCCTACATCTTCTAAGAAATCCTCCTTATCCCCACAAACAGGTCCCTGAAGGCCAGGCGCAGGCGGTATTCATGTGAATACCGCCTGCGTTTTTTGTTTTTGAGACACACCCCGTCCATTACGGGCGCAGCCCGTCAGCGAATGTGACAACCCGAGGGACGAGGGTTGGAGCATTCGCGAGCCTGGGGTGCAGGGGCTGTAGCCCCTGTATTTTAGTTTTTGATGGCGGAGGTGGCCAGCTGGTCGGCTTTTTCATTTTCGGGAAAACCGGCGTGGCCTTTGACTTTGACGAAGACGAGGTTTGAAAACTTTCGGGTGAGGGCGCGGATCTCTTCCACCAGCTCCCGGTTGGCCTGGGCTTTCCAGCCTTTGGCGATGAGGCCCAGGGCGTAGCTGGAATCGGTGTAGATGCGCACGGGAAGCTCGGGCTTTTTCACTTCGGAGAGGGCCGTGCGGATGGCTTCGAGTTCGGCGATGTTGTTGGTGCCCTGGCCGATGTTCCGGGAGATCTCCCGCTCGTGGGGCCCGTAGCGGAAAAAGACCCCGATGCCCGAGGGGCCGGGGTTGCCGGAGCTGGCTCCGTCGGTGAAGATGTGGATGACGCCGGGTTCGGTGGTGGAAAGCCCTTCCAGGGGCACCTCGCGCACAAGGCCGGGGCGCTGGGGTGGAGGCACGCTGACCTCCCCTTTTTGGGGGGATGTTTTTTCCTCGTCTGTTTTTTTCTTTTTGGCGCCTTTGGGGATGAGGTTTTCCGGGGCGTCGGACTTCAGGGTATCGGGATAGACCTTGTATTCATGGGTCTGCTTGAGGTTGTACTTGATGCGCACACGCCCGCCGTCAAGGCGAAGGGCCTCGGCTTCATCAACCTCCGCCCACACTTTGTTGCCCTTGAAACTCATGCGTTTCCAGAGGGCGCCCTCATCATCCTGTTTGGCCATGGTCTGCTCCGCGTCAGGTGTTGTAGATCAAAAAGGCTTCCCGGCTCTTCCTGAAATCGTCCAGTCCATCCTGCCACTGTGCTTCCAGTTTATCAATGGCCGTTCCTGCTTCAAGGCTTTCCCTGAGTGCACGAGATCCCAGGATCATGTCCATGGGAAGTTTTTCGTATTCGTACTCGTAGGGGGGCTGCTTCCAGGCAAACTTATCGGGATGGTTGGCCATGGCCGCCCGGATGATGTCGAGGCTGAGGCGGTACGGGGCAGAGGAGGCGCCCCGTGGTGGCATGTTATCTGAAAGCCCTTGCAGAGCTCACCCGCCCATTTGCCGAAGGTGGGCTCAAAGCCTGTCTGCCGGAGGATGCAGCCTTCAAGGCTTTCAGGGGCCAGGGTGTTTTTAAGTTTGGTGGTGTCGAGGTAGGGGGCGCCGAAGAGCTCAAAGGGCCGGGTGGTGCCCCGCCCTTCCGAGAGGTTGCACCCTTCCAGGATCACCTGGCCGGGGTAGACCAGGGCCGCCTCTTCGCAGGGCATGTTGGGGGAGGGCAGCACCCAGGGAAGGCCGGTGTCGCCGAAGTGCATGGATCGGGTCCACCCTTTCATGGGCACCACGGTGAGGTCGCAGCCGATGCCGAACCGCTCGTTGAAGAAGAGGGCCAGCTCGCCCATGGTCATGCCGTGGCGCATGGGAATGGGGTAGCGCCCCACAAAGGAGGTGTAGGCCGCTTCTGTGAGGTTGCCTTCCACCTTAACCCCGCCGATGGGGTTGGGCCGGTCCAGGACCGCCACGTGAAAGCCTTTGTCAGCCGCCGCCTCCATGATGTAGGTGAGGGTCCAGATAAAGGTGTAGACGCGGGTGCCTACATCCTGGATGTCCACCACCACCGTGTCGATGCCCTCAAGCATTTCGTCCGTGGGCCAGCGGGTTTCGCCGTATAGGCTGAAGACCGGCACCCCGGTGACCGGGTCGAGCCCATGGCCCGATTCGATCATGTTGTCCTGCTTGTCAGCAAAAAAACCGTGCTGGGGAGAGAAAAGAGCCCCCAGGCTCCCCGGCAGGGCCTCGGCCATGAGGTCCCGGGCGTGGCGGTAGGAAGGGCCCACCGACGCAGGGTTGGCCAGAAGGGCCAGTTTGCCCTCCCGCGCCCAGGCAGGCGGTGATTCCAGAAGGTGTTCAAGACCGGTGATGACGCGTGACAATAAAGACTCCCGGGTTTGCGGTTGTTCTCAGCCCCTCGTTCCCCGGGTTTGATCACAGCCGCTGATCGGTCATAGCGCCGAGGTTGGCGAAGGGGAGACGCATATGTTGAGACGGTTGACCCTTTGGTGGGATGACCTGTGCCCGGCATTTTTTATTGATTGACGGAGCACAGCCATTCCATGCTTTTTAGCCTTTAGCCTTTAGCCTTTTTCTTGTTCAGGATCTCCGTGATCTCCTCTTTGGAGAAGTGGTAGACGCTGTTGCAGTTGTGGCACCGAAGTTCCACGGGAAAGGGGCCTTCGTTGGCAATGGCGGCCAGGTCCTTTTTGGGGAGCATGGCAAGGTGCCCTGCAAAGGCCTTTTCGGAGCAGCGGCAGAAGAACTCCACGCGGTGGCTCCCAAGGAGTTTGGGCGAGAGTTCGGAAAACTTGTTTCAATGACCTCTTCTGCGTCTGCTCGCCGGCGATGTCCCCGGGGGAGGGAAAGAGGCCATGAGCTCTTCGATTTTCTTGTCGGTCTCCTCAGGGGCTCCGGGCATCACCTGGAGGAAGAGGCCTCCTGCTCCCACCACCTCGCCGTCCTGGTCGAAGTTGATGCTGAGGTTGAAGACCGTGGGGGTCTGCTCAGAGGTGAAGCAGTAGTTGGCCAGGTCTTCGGCGATGTTGCCGTACTCCAGGGCCACCTGGCCGGTGTAAGGCTGTTTCATCCCCTCGATGACCTTGGTGACGGTGAGCATGCCTGCCCCGAGGAAGGGGGACATGGAAAGGCTCTCCAGGGGGGCCTTCACCGGGATGGGGCTCTTTTTAAGGAATCCGCGCACCTCGCCGTAGGCGTTGGCTTCCACGGAGAGGCCTTTGGCCGGTCCGGTGCCGTCCAGGGAGAGGCCGATGCGGTCCCCGCCCTTTAAGTTGGCGCTCATGAGGGTGCACCCCAGGTAGGCGTGGCCGAGGATGTAGGTCTCCAGGATCCCCAGGTCGAAGTTGCCGCGCATTTCGTTGATCATGCGGGTTCCATGGACAAAGACACCGCGGACGGTGTCGTCGGCCAGGAGAAAACGGTACATTTTGTCCCGTGCGCTGGCCTTGAGCTGCTCTTTGGCGTTGGCGCCGTATGGTTTTTTCTTGATCATCTCTTTTTCTATGGTATTTCGCATCGCCCCTTTCGGTGGCGGGCGACGCCGTGTTTTTCCGTTGTTCGTGAATTTCCATCCGAATTGCAGCCCGTTATATAATACAGGTGAATCGGGAATGCCACAAAAAAGGCCCCCGTGGGACACAGCCGTCCCTCCCGGAGGGAAGAATGCGACGGATGGGCCGGGAGGGCACGGGCCGGAAAATCGATTAAACCTCCCTTGGGCGGTGTCCGATAGAATCCCTATCAGGGATAAATTTCATGACATCGTTTCCGAGATTTCCCGTGGCAGAGATTGAAAAAAGTAGGCAAGACCCGGAACGACCGGCACGCCTTCAACTGCCGGTGCGTTCAGGATAAAAAGTGTTTTCGTTCACGGATGGAACAGCACGGCCCAGGCCGTGGCAATGTCCCCCTTTTCGGGGGAAAAGGAGCAAGGATGCTGATGAAGAAAGGGATGCTTTGGATGGGGCGCAGGTGCCTGGTGTGGATGGTGCTGGCTGGCATGGTGCTTGGGGGTCGTGTCCGCGGGGTGGAACCAGACCCCCGATTACATGAAGCCGTCCGACGACGTTACCTACCAGGAAGACCAGCTTTACCCCGAGGACGCGGAGATGGACACCTATCAGGACCGATACGCCACCCCGCTTTTTTACATGCCCGATGTTTATCAGACCCACCGCATCACAGGCTACGGGGCCATTGCCCTCACCATCATGGCTGTGGCCTCGGGGGATGACTCCACCTTTCACAAGATCAGCGGGGCCAGCGCCGCCCTCTGCGGCGTGGCTGCCGGTACCTCCGGCCATATGGCCTACGGCGGGGGGATCAATTTCAGGGATGGGTGGACACGTGAGAACATCCATGCAGGGGCCGGGTACCTGGCCACGGCAGCCCTGGTGCTGGCCTCAGGCCTGGGTGCTGCCGATGAAGACCACGAGACCGCAGGCGCCGTTGCCACGGCAGCCGCCGTGGTTCCCGTGGCCGTATTCGTCTTCTAAAACCGGCGAGCACCCTTCAGGTTGCCTCCGGCTGGGTTTGGAAAGGCTGTGTTACAACCTGTTTGGAAGATATTTTGAACGTTTGGCCCTCGGCAGGACCGCCGGGGGCTTTTTTTACGCCTTAGGGCATACTGCCGTGGGGCATGTTGTTTAGGGCCTTCCTCAGCCTTTGGGAAAACCCGGGGGGGACCGGTTCCTCCCCCACCTCTTCGCAGAATCCAACGGTCCGTTTCAGGGTCTCCAGGCACGTGGTGCAGCAGGGGCCAGTGCTTCTAGCGTGGGCACGGATCGCCTCGCAGGTCACCTCATCGGTCTCCCCGTCGATGTATTCCGAGAGTTTGGCAAACAGCTTCAGGCACGCTTCGTGATCATGGTGTGTGTGGTTGGTTGTCATGGAAATACCCCTTTAATTCTTCCCGCAGGAAGAGACGGGCGCGGTGGAGCCGCACCTTGACGTTGGCGGGCGTGATGCCCAGGATCTCGGCGGCCTCGTCTGTGGAGAATCCCTCCATGTCCCGTAAGACCAGGACCAGCCGGTACTGGGGGGGCAGCTCTTTCACCGATGCCTTGAGGTGCTCCCCCAGCTCCCGGTTCAACACCTGGCGGATGGGCATGGCCGCCCATTCCGGCAGCTCCGTGTCAATGTCGGCGTGGTCAGCGGGCAGGAACTCATCAAGCGAGAGTTCCCGCTCCGGGGCGTATTTGGACCGGCGCCGCATGCGATGGCAGACACTGGTGGCGATGCGGTACATCCAGTTTTTGAATTTTGTCTCCTGCCGAAAATCTTTGATATACCGGAAGATGTTGATGAAGGTCTCCTGGGCAAGGTCTTCGGCGTCGGAGGCGTCCTTGCAGATGCGGAGCCCGAAGTTGTAGAGCTTTCCTTCGTACCGCGCCACCAGCTCTTCAAATCTCTCTGCGGCCCCGTTCTGGATGGCCGTGATGAGCTCCGTATCCTGGTCCGTGATGTCAGGCACCCGGTTTGCGTCCCTTCCCATTGGTGTCGAACCTCTTCCTTCACATGGCACAGGTTGCTCATCAGGCATGTGATCCCCATTTTAGGCAGGATCCAGACCTGGAGGGCGATCCAGATCACGACGATGAGTCCCATGGCAAGCAGTGCGTTCATGATGATACTCCTTCTTTTAAGGGGCAAAGTCCCCGTACCCTGATATTTCATGAGAAAACAACCATCAGAAAGGAAAATGATATGATTTCGGATGGCTACAAAAAAAAGTGTCAGCTGTTTTTAGAATGTAAAATGTAAATCAGCGTTTGCTGTTTGATTTTCTCACCCTTCGGGCGAGCCGAGTGCACCCATCTTCTGCGTTATCAGAGCTTTGAGGTAAACCACTACATCTGCAGCTCTGATGCCTTGAATATGGGTGCACCCGACTCGTGAAATATCCGGGCTTGGTGTTTCATGGTTCAGATTATCGCAAAGTCCGGACGTTGGACAGCGAATAAACGTAACGATTCAGTTTGTCTTCTATAATTAAAGTGACCGGCAAAAAGCGTGCCTCCGGCGGCGAGGTGAGTCACCTCGAAAACTGATTGCGCGTGCGCATTTTCCTTCGTTCCTCAGGAAAAACGCGCACGCGCCTTCGGCTCGGGCTTCGCCCGACATAAACGCCGATGGTTTATGCGGGTTGGCTCACAAGCTTCGACGTAACAGGATACGTTGTTGCCACTTGTCCATTGTGGATTTAACCGCACTGCCGGCGGCCAAGGGTTGTGCCTCTACGACCTTTTTATCAAACCTTCTGTATCGTGTTTTTAGAAGAATGAAATGGGCCTCTCCTGCAAAGACGGTTGCCAGATGTCACACATCACGCGAATGCCCCGAAACCTGTCGCGAAATGGTTGCCTTCATGCATTCGCCATAGGGTTTCAAGGTGCCCCACCTTGCCGCCGGAGGCCTGCTTTTTAAACCGATTTTAACCATAGAAGGCATTTTTCCCGTTATCCCTCGGCGGACCTGATCCATCCCGTGCCTTTGATGACGGCCACAAGGGCGGCAATACCCAAGGCAAAGGCCCCGAAAAGGTGGATGAGGTCCAGGGTGGTGATGGCAGCCGCCGGCATGTAGACCCCTTTAAGGTTTTTGATCACCAGAAGGCCCCCCGAGGCGATGATGGCCGCATATAGGCCTGTTTTCACCCGTGCGGCGGGGGTGAGGGGGCCGCCTTTTTCCAGGAGGTGCGTGGTGACGAGCCAGGCGGCCATGGCCAGGAAGAGGGCGGCGGTGAGGTAGTGGACGGCCAGGGTGATATGGAACTCCGCCAGCCAGCCGAAGCCCGGGATGTCGGCGATGTAGTACCGCTTGAAGATGGGCATGTGGCCCACGCCGCTTAAGGCAAGAAAGAGCATGTTGACCCGAAAGAGGGTGCGGAACAATGGGTTCATGGGGCTTTCTCCTCCTTTGCGGCTTTTTTGAGCTTCAGAAAGACGCGCCCTGCGGCCGCTGCAAAGCCCGCCAGGGGCGCCAGGAGCATGGCCGCCCCCGCGTTTTCCGCCAGGGCCATGCTGTTGCCGTGGGGGGCGAGGTCGGGCAGGCCTGGGCCCTGGTCCACGGCGCTGTTCAGGGTCTCAAAGGGGACGGGGGAGACGTAGAGGGTGGTGGTCCCCCCGTTTTCGTCCAGGCCGTAGATGTACCCGTTCATCTCCTTTGCAAGGGCCCTGGCCTTCGCGATCATTTCGTCCCTTGGTCCGATGCTCTGTACGCCTTCGGGGCAGGCCTCGATGCAGGCGGGCTCTTCTCCGTCTTTGAGCCGGGTGTGGCAGCGGTCGCACTTGTACATCACCCCGTTCCCGGCAAGGGAGGGCAAAAGATCCAGGTAGAGCCCGACCCCGGTCTGGCGCTGGGGGATGTGCCAGGGGCAGGCTTTGCGGCATTTGGCGCCCCCTAGGCAGAGGGCGTCGTTGATGTGGGAGAGCCCGTTTTTTTCCTGGACCGCCGCGCCCCAGGGGCAGAGCTTTACGCAGGGCGGGTTGATGCAGTGCATGCAGCGCCTGGGGATGTAAAGGGTCTGCTCTTCGCCGTTCACCGTGACCTCGGCCTCCTGGATGGTGAGCCAGTTGTACGGGCTGAGGCGCCCCTCCTCATCCTGTTCATCGCTGAAGTCCTCCACCGGCACCCGGCTTGGGTGCATGGCGGGAAAGGGCTTTTGGGGCTGGGGAAAGTCCTTTTCGTGGGCCTCTTTGCAGGCCATGACACATTCACCGCACCCCACGCACCTGGAGAGGTCCAGCAGGGTGGTGAGGTAGCCCTCGGGGTCTGCGGCCTCGGCCCGTGCAGGCAGGGCTGCTGCCGTTACCGCCGTGGCTGCGCTGGCAACGCTCCCCTTGAGAAACGCGCGTCGTGATAAAGTCGGGTTCATGGGTGTCCTTCATGTACGGGGTTCACCGGGTTGGGCACACAAGCCTCCGGGCAAATCCCCGGAGACGTCGCCATTCATGGTCCATGCCCTTTAAGAGACGCTTTCAGGAAAAGGGTTACAACATGTGCATCCCTTTGACAGGATTTTTCTATCGTCGTAGTATAGTAGCAGGTGACACGGACATGGATGCGCCGCCTCACCCCTTGCTTTCACTCTCCATGAGTGCCTTTTCCCTTTCTCTCTCTTTTTCCGTTTGATTTCCGGCCGCGATGTTTTTTTGATCTCTTCCATGTCCGTCACCGGCCCACGACCAACGAGGGGCGGCAGCGGCGCAAGGGTGCCCGCCGAGGCAATCCGCCATGTCGCTCCGGTACCCCCGGTTGCATGGTGATGAAGGTCTTTCGTGCACGGGAAAGGGGGAATGGGATGAAACACAAACAGACGATGGTCAACCGCTCCGCCCAGGACAGGCGTCGCGTGGAATCCGGCACGTGGAAGGGTGTTGAGCGCAGGACGCAAGAGGAGAAGCGGGAGCAGTGGCAGCGCGTCGGTAAATGGCGCAGCAAGCACAAGCCGGTCACCACGATCGACCTCTCCCACAATGCCCTGCTGTGATCCTTGGGGGCCTGGCTGGCCAGGCCCTTGAAACCCAGTTTCCCTGACGCCTTGGACGGTCTCCTGAAGGTGGCCGCCGGGCGTCAGGTGACCGTCGCAACCAAAAAAACCGCCCCCCGAATACGGGGGGCGGTTTTTTATGACGGGCGTTTTGTGGACATTCCCGTTTTGATCAGGCTTTGGCTGCCATGGCTTCTGCCCAGAAGGGGGACATCTGGCGCAGGGTGTTGATGATGCCGGGCAGGCACTCAAGGACGGTGTCGATGTCCTCGTCGGTGTTGTCGATGGACAACGAGAACCGGATGGTGCCGTGGGCAGCGGTAAAGGGCACGCCCATGGCCCTCAGCACGTGGGAGGGCTCCAGGGAGCCCGAGGTGCAGGCAGATCCCGAAGAAGCACAGATCCCGAACTCGTTCATCATCAGGAGGATGGCTTCGCCTTCCACATACTCGAAGCTGATGCTGCAGGTGTTGGGCAGGCGGTTATCCAGGTCCCCGTTGACAAAGCTGTTGGGGATGGTTTCAAGAAGGCCTTTTTCAAGGCGGTCCCGAAGGGCTTTGACCCGGGTGTTCTCCTCTTCCATCTTTTCTGCGGCAAGCTCGCAGGCGCGGCCCAGGGCCACGATGGAGGAGTGGTTCTCGGTGCCGGCACGACGTCCCTTTTCCTGGTGGCCGCCCATGAGGAAGGGGGCGAACTTGGTGCCCTTGCGGATGTAGAGTGCGCCCACGCCCTTGGGGGCATGGAGCTTGTGACCGGACAGGGCGAGCATATCAATGGCCGAGTCGGCCATGTCGATGTCGATTTTCCCCACAGCCTGCACCGCATCGGTGTGGAAGACTGCCGCGCCCAATGATTTTACCTTCTTGGCGATCTCTTCCACGGGGAAGATGGTGCCGGTCTCGTTGTTGGCCCACATGATGCTGACAATGGCGGTCTCTTCGGAGACGGCCGCGTACAGCGCCTTGAGATCAAGGCAGCCCTTTTTGTCCACGGGGACGAAGGTAACGCGGTAGCCCTTTTTCTCCAGATACTCGCAGTAGCTCAGGACCGCGGGGTGCTCCACCATGGTGGTGATGATGTGCTTTCGGTCGGGGTGAGCCGTCAGGGCCGCGTTGATGGCGGTGGAGTCGCTCTCGGTGCCGCAGCTGGTGAAGAGGATCTCTTCCGGCTGGGCACCCAGGAGGGCTGCCACGCGACGGCGGGCAAGGTTCAGGGGCTCACCGGCTTCAGCGCCCTTGTGGTGCATGGATGAGGGGTTGCCGTATACATCCCGCAGGCAGGGGATCATCTCTTCGAGGACTTCGTCGGCCACTCGGGTGGTTGCGTTGTTGTCAAGATATACGGTGCGCATTACTTCACCTCCTCCACCACGAGTTCCGAGGTCACCAGCTCCCGGAGCTTGGCTTCCACATGGTTTTTCAGCGTAATCTGGGACTTGCTGCAGGAGGCGCAGGAGCCCTGGAGGCGGACGTAGACCTTATCGCCCACCACGTCCACAAGCTCGATGTCGCCCCTGTCTTTCTGGAGGGTGGGTTTGATCTCACGCTCCAGGGTGCTTTCGATGAGCTTGATCTTCTGCATGTTGCTCATGCGCACGGGCTTGATGATCTCCATGGGCGCATCACCCTTGATCTTGTGGATGATGGCTTCAATGTCGTCGTGGCATTTGCCGCAGCCGCCGCCAGCCTTGAGGTGGTTGATCACCTGGTCGATGGTGGTCAGGCCGTCTTCTTTCACTGCGCGCTCGATCTCGAGGTCGGTGACCCCGAAGCATTCACAGACCACGTTGCCCTGGGTCTCTTTCACCACCTCGCCACGGTAGTCGGCAATGGCGCGCTCCAGGCCGTCGCGGCCCATGACGGAGCAGTGGATCTTTTCTTTGGGAAGCCCACCCAGGAACTCGGCGATATCGTCGTTGGTGATCTTGGTTGCTTCGTCCAGGGTCAGGCCTTTGACCATTTCGGTCAGTGCCGAAGAGGAGGCGATGGCGCTTGCGCATCCAAAGGTCTGAAATTTAGCGTCTTCAATGATATCGTTCTCGCCCACGCGAATGGTGAGTTTCAGTGCGTCACCGCAGGAGAGGGACCCCACTTCACCGACACCGCTGGCGTTTTCAATCACGCCGACGTTTCTGGGGTTCAGAAAGTGCTCCCTGACCTTTTCCGTATAATCCCACATGGTATTCTCCCGTTAAGCATAATATATGGCCTCGCATCCACCCGGCGGTTCACGAATGCTTGCAGCCGGGTGCTGCCGACATTTCGAAAGTCCATGATGTCCCGACGAGGCGTTGTTGCCTTGAGCATTTTCGGCTGGCCGTCACAGGGCGCCTGGGTTGGAATTTTTGAAGGGCCGTATGATTTTTGGGGCTGCCGAACGTTTTTCAATGAAGATAAGAATCAACCACGATTGGTCAACCCTTTCAAGGATAAAATCGATAAAAACGATTCCCGGTGCCAGAAAAGAATCCTCTGGAAAGCCCCTGTACGCCGGTCCGCAGCGCACCGCATCCTGGGGCCGAAGGAGCAAGGGGCTTGAAAAGCGGGGATGCTCTTGACAAGCCTTTCGCCCCCAAGGGATAGTAGATGGCGACATCAGCAAAACGATATCTTTTTTGTTCCATCATGAAGCATACCTGAGTCCACCGTTCATACAAGGGAGCGCCCATGGATGAGAGCACCGCACGACTGACCGAGGCCGCGGCACATATTCGGAGCCGCTGGCCAAAGACCCCCGACATCCTGATCATGGCAGGCACCGGCCTGTCCGACTGCACCGGGTTTGTCTCGGAAGAGGCTTCCCTGATGTACGGGGAGATCCCCGGGTTTCCCCTGGCCACCGTTGAGAGCCACGCCGGGTGCCTTCTTTGCGGCGATGCATCCGGTACCCCCGTGATGGTGATGCAGGGGCGCTTTCATCTGTACGAGGGCTACACAGCCCGTGAGGTGACCTTTCCCATTCGGGTGGCCCGAGCCTTGGGGGCCCGGACCCTCATCGTCACCAACGCCGCCGGTGGTCTCAACCCTACCTTTAAAGAGGGGAGCCTCATGGTGATACGGGACCACCTGAACCTCACCGGTGAAAATCCCCTGGTGGGTCCCAACAACGATGACTGGGGCCTGCGCTTTCCTTCCATGATCCATGCCTACAACCGAGACCTCTCCGATGCAGCCTTTGCCATGGCCCGCGACCTGGATGTGCCGGTGTGCCAGGGGGTCTATGCGGGCCTTATGGGCCCCAGCCTTGAAACCCCGGCCGAGATGCGCTGGCTACGGACCATCGGGGCGGACTGTGTGGGGTTTTCCACGGTCATGGAGGTGATCGCCGCGACCCATGCGGGGATGAGTACCCTGGGCCTCTCCCTCATCACCAACATCAACGATCCGGACAACCCGGAAGAGGCCACCGTGGAAAAGGTGCTGGCTGTGGCAGAGAAGGCACGGCCGGGGTTTGAGATGGTGTTGAAACAGGTCATAGGGCAATAGGCAATAGGTAATAGGTGAATAGTGAGTAGGGAGCAGGGAGCAGGGAGTAGGGAGCAGGGAGCAGGGGATAGGGCGTGGCCGGGTGGGAAACGGCAGGGATGCCGTTTGATTATTGAAGCGATTCTTTATTGAAAGGGACGGAGCGATGACCAGAGGGACGACGTTAATCAAGGGCGGGTGGGTGCTCCCCATGACGGACCGCGAGGTTTACGACGGGGGCGCTGTGCTGGTGAAAGACGGGGTGGTGGGGGCTGTGTTCCGGGCGGGGGACGCGCTCCCCGAGGCCGAGACCGTGGTGAATGCAACAGGCTGCGTGGTGATGCCCGGCCTGGTGAACACCCACTGCCACAGCCCCATGTCCCTGTTCCGGGGGCTGGCTGACGACATGCCCCTGGCCTCATGGCTCAACGAGCATATCTTTCCGGCCGAAGCCGCCCACATCAACCCGGAGACGGTGCGGGCAGGGGCCCTGCTCTCCTGCGCGGAGATGCTCTTGTCCGGCACCACCACAGTGTGTGACGGCTATTTTTACGAAGGGGAGGTGGCAGAAGCCGTGGTGGAGACCGGGATGCGCGGGGTGCTGGCCCACGGCGTCATCGATTTTCCCGCGCCCGGGGTGCCCGACCCTTCTGTGAACGTGGAAAAAGCCGCCGCCTTTGTGGAGGCGTGGAAGGACCGTTTTTCCCTTATCACCCCGTCCATCTTCTGCCACACCCCCTACACCTGCAGCGAAAAGACCCTGGCCGCGGCCAAGGAGGCCTGCCGCCTTTTGGGCGTGTTGTTCCAGATCCATGTGGCAGAAACCGAAGACGAGGTGCAGCGTCTGAAAGAGGAGCGGGGTATTTCTCCGTATCAGCTCCTGGACGACCTCCACATCCTGGACGAGGCCACCCTGCTCATCCACAACGTCTGGATGAACAACGGGGACATGGACCTTGTGGCACGCCGCGGTGCCGCCGCATCCCACAACCCGGGGAGCAACACCAAGCTCGCCTCGGGGCTCTGCCCGGCCCAGGCCCTCATGGACAAAGGGATCCACGTGGGCCTGGGAACCGACGGCGCGGCCAGCAACAACAACCTGGACCTCTTCAACGACATGCAGGTGACAGCCAAGCTTCACAAGGCATACAGTCTGGACCCCGTGGCCATGGACGCCTGGACCGTCCTGGAGATGGCGACCCGGGAAGGCGCCAGCGCCAATTGCCGGAGTATCGGCAGCCTTCTTCCCGGTAAGCGCGCGGACATCATCCTGGTGGACATGAACAAACCCCACCTCACCCCCACCCACAACCCCGTCTCCCACCTTGTGTATGCCGCCTCAGGGGCCGATGTGCGGGACGTCTTTGTGGAGGGCAGGCAGGTGGTGAAAGAGGGCAGGCTCCTTACCGTGGACGTGGACTCCGTGATGGCTGAGGTCAATCGCATCGCCGCATCCATGGGATGATCGTACAGGGAACCGCATGGTTTGACCGTCTGATACGTTGTTGTTGATAAATTGTTACCCTGAAACAATGCAATCAATTTAAGGTGGGCCATGAAGAAGATCTGGTTTGGATTTGTGGGGCTGGTGCTGCTTGCGGGCTGTGCATCCCTGTCTGGAAACGAGCCCAGGACCGTGAGCAAGCTGGTGATCGGAGACCTGGGCCTGGTGGCCCCTCCGGCACGTGCTTTTGCCATCTATCCGGTGGGCAATGCCGCCTACCTTGGCTCCGGATCCGGTGCAGAGATGCTTGTGGGCATGACGCGGGATGCCATCCGCAGGACCATGGAAGGCAAAGGCTACGTGCTGGTGGCGGTGTCTGCGGAACCCGATTTCATCATCGGCTTCGGCCTGGGGATGGAGTCGAAGATTACCGATGAGGATATTTTTCGGAAAACCGGCATGGTGGCAGGGCTTTCCACCGAAGGGATCAACCAGTCGGCCTTTCAAAAAGGCTCCATCCTGGTGGCCATGTTCAGGCCGGGAGACAAAGAGCCTGCCTGGCGGACCCTGGCCCAGGGCATGGCAGACATGAAAAAAGCGGATACCGCCCGGAAAGAGTCCATTGACGCCCTGGTGGCGGACATGCTGAGTCCCGTCCCCCCGGCAGGCAAGGAAACGCATTAAAGGGGACGGAAGCCTTTGCACCGTCCCCCCTGCCCGCCGGAGGTGCGTTGTCTCCTTACTCCCGGGCCGCAGCAGGCTCTGCGGTGAGCCGCTCCACATCCTCAACGGTGGTGTTGGGGATATGGACGCCGTTTCGTTTGGAGAGGATCACCAGGGAGGCCACCAGGGTGGCCATGGCCAAAAGCAGGCAGAGGGCGCTTCCCGTGATGCCCGCAAGCAGGTAGGCCACGAGGCTCACAGTGCCGTTGAGCAGGGCGTAAGGCAGCTGGGTCTCTACGTGGTCGATGTGATCGCATCCGGCCCCGGTGGAGGAGAGGATGGTGGTGTCGGAGATTGGAGAGCAGTGGTCTCCGAAGAGCCCGCCGGAGAGGACCGCCCCGATGCATGCGTGGAGGGGGGCGCCCAGGGTTTCCGACATGGGGATGACCAGGGGCATGAGGATGGCAAAGGTCCCCCAGGACGAGCCCGTTGCAAAGGACATGATCCCACCGATCAGAAAGACCACGGCAGGCACGCCCCAGGCGGGCAGGGTGCCGTGGGTCACCTCGATGATGTAGTTTGCCGTTCCCATGTGTTTCCCCACAGCCCCCAGGGACCAGGCCAGCACGAGAATCACCGCCACGTTCATCATCTTGTTCATCCCGGAAAAATAGATGTCGAAGCTTTCGCCCAGGGTTTTCACCTTATGAAAGACCATGAGGGAGATGATGGTGATGGCCGCAAAGAGGTACCCGGTGCTCAGGGCCGTGCGAAAGGTGCTGCCCGGGACCTTTTTCAGGGGAAATCCCAAGGGACCCAGGATGCCGAAGAGGGTGACGAAGAGGACGATGAGGGGGAGCCAGATGAGGATGGCCTTGCTGTTGGCGTTCCGCTCATCGTTGGCGTGCCTCAGGGGCTTGGAGTGGGGCCAGTATCGCTCCCCGGTGTCGATGGTGCGTTTTTCGGCCCGGGCCATGGCGCTGAACTCATAGCCGGTGAATGCCACCACCGGCACCATGATGACCGCCAGGATCGGGTAGAACTGAAAAGGAATGGCCTTGATAAAGGCGGTCCAGTCGGATTCGGCGATGCCCAGGGCTGTGAACTCCTTCTGGATGAGCCCCATGACGTACACCCCCCAGCCGATGAAGGGAACGAGCACGGCAATGGGGGAGGCTGTGGAGTCGATGATCCAGGCCAGTTTCTCCCGGGAGACCCTCAGCTTGTCAAAGAGGGGTTCGGAGATGGGCCCCACGATGAGGGGCGTTCCGAGGTCCGAGAAAAAGACGATGATTCCCCCCAGCCAGGCGGAGAGCTGCACCTTGAACCGGTTGTTGACGATCTCCGTCATCTTCAGGGCAAAGGCGGCAGCCCCGCCCGATTTTTCCATGAGCCCCACAAATCCCCCGATAAAAACCAGGAGAACCAGGACGCCCGCATTGTAGCTGTCGGCGACCTGGGCAAAGAGATAGGATTTGATCATGGTGGTGACAGCCGTGACGGGGTGACCCCCTGAGAGGATGAGAACCCCTGTGAGGACGCCTGCAAAGAGTGCCGGAATGACGTTTTTGAGCTTGATTGCGATGATGATTGCCAGCACAACCGGCAGAATCGAGACGATACCCATGTGTTCCATAGAAGAATCCTTAAAGACTGTCAGTGAATAATTTTAACTTATTTTCACTGTGCAGATAGGAAGAATCCACCGGTTTGTCAAGGGGGGAGGGGCTTAAATAACTGGGGCGTCCGGCAATGTGCCGAACGCCTCAACGTTTTTTCTTTAGTAGGAAAATAGGAACTGATCTTCTGTCTGATACAGCAGATATGAAATCTTCGTCAGGCGCTGTAGTACTTTTTGTGGTACCATGGTTTCTCCCGTCACCGGGGGGGTGGCCCATTTTCCGTCTGATGAGATAGGCAAAGAAAAGGAAGAGGACACGGGTGACGCCTTGAGTGAAGGGGGTTGCTTGCCATCGTCTGGGGGAGACAGTGACCCGTTGGGGGAGAAGCACCGGCTTTCCTGCGCGCTTCATCATCAGGGAGAGCTCCACATCCTCCATGAGCTTCATGGGGGGAAATCCCCCTGCGCCATCAAGGACTGAGCGCCTTACGAACTGACACTGGTCGCCGAAGCTGATGCCCGTGGTGTGGCAGCGCAGGTGATTTAACCCTGTGATGAGACGGGTGCGGGCCGTGGCAGGGGAAAACCCCATGGAGAAGGCGCCGCCGGGAACGGCGCTGTGGGCAAGGATCTTCCGGATGGCCTCGGCGCCGTGGGCCGGAAAGCGGGCATCGGCATGGAGCACCACCAGAACATCCCCGCTGCAGGTGGCCCACGCCTCGGCGATCTGCAAGCCCCGGCCCTTACGTGCGCACCTCACCACCCGGGCCCCGGCAGCCTCTGCCAGGATGCAGGTGGCATCCGTGGAGCCTGCGTCGGCCACCACGATGTCAAGGAAAGGGCCTCCAATGGCAAGGCTCTTCACGGCATCGGCGATTCCTGCCTCCTCGTTGAGGGTGGGGATGATGGCGGTCAGTGTGGGAAAGGGGGCTGGGTGCGTTTTCATGGGGAAAGTGTGCCACAGATGGACGGGGAGTGCCAGGGTGGTTTTGCCCTCACGGCGTGGTGGGGCCGTATTGAAATCGTAAATGGTTTTTCCCCATGCCATCAATACAAACGATTGGTTTTTTTACTCACTGCCCGATATATGCAACACCATTGAAATCGGTCGAAAAAGCACGGTGATGGCAGGGGGAACCATGGCATATGTTTTGAAAAACAGATGGGTTTACAGGGGACTCCGGTTTCTGGTGGCCGGAATTTTTCTGTGGTCCGGTGCGGGAAAGCTCATGGACCCGGCCGCTTTTACCGTGGTGATCGATGCCTTTGGACTTCTTCCCGAGGGGTTCTCCGGCCTGGTGGCCGTGGTGTTGCCCGTGGTGGAAGTGGTGGCGGGTCTGGCCCTGATTTTCGATATGCGGGGGGCCTTGGAGACCCTGTTTGTGCTTCTGCTGTTTTTCATGGCGATCCTCGGGTACGGGATCTACCTCGGGCTCGATATCGATTGCGGGTGCTTTGGCCCGGAAGACCCTGAGGCGCGTGCCTTTGGCGGACTTCGCACAGCCCTTTACCGGGATATTTTCTTTTGCGGTCTACTGCTCTCATCCGCCGTGAGCCGACGATTGAGGCGCGGTGCGGATCAACGTGTCGATGTCCAGGGGCTTGACCCTCGAATGGCATGACAGCGCATCCCGTCGGTTGATTTGCGGATTGAACAGTCCTTTTTGTGTGTTTTGATTTATGCGGTTTTTGAAACGGTTTTTTTAAGGAGAATGACGATGAAACGATTTTCTGCGGTGATTGCGGTGGGCCTGACCCTTCTTCTGGCCGGCAACGTGTTCGCTTTCGGCAAGAGCAAATTTGAAAAAGAGGTGGAAAAAGAGACCGGCGCCGTCAAGCTCGTGCGCGAGATCCAGCGCGGCGGCTACGACCTGGTGACCACCGCCGAGTTGAAGAAGATGATCGATGAAAACAAAGAGATGGTCATCGTGGACACCATGCCCTATGAAGCCAGCTACAAAAAGGCCCACGTTCCCGGCGCCGTGCAGTTCCTCTTCCCCATCCCCGACATGAACACCTGGAACAACGATGAGACCGCCGGTAAAACCCAGGCCGAGTACGAGGCCCTCCTGGGTGCCGACAAAGAGAAAACCATCATCGTCTACTGCGGGTTTGTCAAATGCACCCGAAGCCACAACGGTGCGGTCTGGGCCAAGAAACTCGGCTACAAGAACGTCTACCGCTACAGCGGTGGCATCTACGCCTGGAAAGGCGCAGGCTACAAAGCCGAGAAGGTCGATTAAGACCGCCTAATTCCCTTTCTTCCAGGTCCTCCACCTGAAACATGAAACACCCCTGAACCGTGTCAGCCGGTTCAGGGGTGTTTTTGTTTGGTAAGTGTACATCCCAAAAAGCACAGCCTTCTGATGGTCAACGTGGGCGAAAAAGCGTGCCTCCGGCGGCCAGGAGAAATCCCCTGGACCCCAGGTTTCTGAAAGAATTTGCCCCTCGTTCCTCGGGCAAACCACATCCGCCTTTCAAGGACGTCTTACCTTGATTATCGTTCGGCTATCGGCCTGTTTTCATCCCCACCCCCCGGACACCCTCTGTACCCAGGCTCCGCCTGGGGATGTTTTTCGAAGGCTCTGCCTCCATGTGTGATGTCTCCGAAACCGGCGAAGCCCGTCAGCGAATGTGACGGGGCGAGGTACGAGCCCCGGAGCATTCGCACCTTGCTTTCGAGGTGGCACACCTCGCCGCCGGAGGCATGGTTTTATCGTTTTCTTGCCCACTCCTCCATGCGGCAGCGGGTGCGCAGGATAAAGAGGAGGCAAGGGATGGCGGCACCCGGGGCGAAGCCCAGGGCTGTGTCGGCCAGGAGGCGGCGGAAGGTTGTGGTCGCTGACGGGGAGGTCCAGGTTTGTGTTTCGTCGGGAAAAGTGGCGGTGACCTTGTGGGTGCCCCACACCAGTGGGGGCGCGTTATTGGTGGAGGCGGCCTGACGCACTTCGTCGGTGAGCCGGGTGCGAAGGTCTCGGATGTGGGACTGGCTGACGGGGCGCTTGGGGACGTCGAACCGATGGATCCAGGGCATGTGCCCCTGGATACGGTCACAGGCCACGTCTTCGGCGCTGACAAAGGTGACGGGGATGTTGTGTTCTCCAAGCACGGCGGAGAAGAGTTCCACCTCGGTGACGGGGCTGTCGTTGATGCAGAGCTTTCTTAAACGCTTATGGAAAATGTGGGGGCTGAACCCTTCCTGGTCCGGGGCTGCGTGCCAGCCGACCATCACGGCGCAGTCTGCCTCGGGCATGGTGCCGATGAGGGGCACGGGGTGCCAGCGGTGGCCTTGCTCGCAGCGAGCTTCGGCCATGAGTTTTTCCGGGAGGATGTTAAAGCCCGTACCGTGCATGTCGCCGACGGTGATGCGGTGGTAACCGGCGTCAAGAAGGCCCCGGGCCGCGGCGTTGACATCGGCTGTGAGAAGGTGCCTTGCCTTGTGCCACGCATGGGCACCGGGCGTGCACTGGGCTTTGGCGTGAACGCCGATGATGCCTTCGATGTCTGCTAAGATAAGGGCTTTATCATTCATGGGGCGCTTGCCTGTGGTTTGGCATACTCGGTTTTTGAGGGTGAGGATACTCCCTTGGGCTCTGCTGTCTCAGCTCTCCAGCATGATACGTGGCTGATGGCGCCCAGGGCAAGAAAAAAGCCCTTTACTCCCAAACGGGTAAAGGGCTTTTTTATCTGTGCTCTGTCGACCGATGCTCGTTCGTGCTACTTCTCCACCCGGACATCATCGCCTTTACATTGGGAATCGTGGGGCAGGTGGTGGTGTGGTGCGCATGATCACCAAAGGCCAGGATCATAAGGGCCCCCAGGGTGTGGATAACGGCGATGGCTCCCAGGCCAACGTCTGCCATGAAGTCGGTGCGGGTGTTAAAGCCATTGCAATCGAGAAATCCCATGGCCGTGTGAAGGGGAAGGAGCACGGCCGAGAAGACGAGGTAGACGATCCGCTGCAGGGGGTTGTGCTTGGCCCGCTCCGTGGCGGGGACGGGGTGTGGCTCGCCTTTGAAGATGCCCACGGCGTAGTGGCGCACCACCAGGGCCATCTTTCGGGTGGTGGGGATGTAGTGTTTCCATTCGCCGGTGGTGGCAATCCAGAAGGCAAAGAAGGCAAAGGCCACGGCCCAGGCGATGCCGGAGATGTTGTGGATAGTGACGGCTGCCTCAAAGCCCATGAGGGTGAAATTGCCGTGGACCTCAAGGCCCGTGACCATGAGGACGGTGATGACGGCCACCTGGAACCAGTGCCAGAGGCGCTCGTAACGGGTGAAAAGGTAGATGGGTTCGTTCATGGTATTTCCTTTAAAAAAACGGGCGAAGGGCCAATGGATAAAGGCGAAAGGCCGTGGAGTCGCTTCGCTCCGGTCAGTTAAGTAAGGGAGGCAGGGCCTCCCGAGGGCCATTCCCAAAGCAGAGCCTGGGAACAAGACCAAAAAGGTGAGCCGTGTAATCGCAACCTGGGTGGAGGGGAGCCGTCTCTCTCCGCCAGGGGCACGTTTTTACCCTTTTCGCCGTGCCAGTACACGAATCGTCCCGTGAATCACGACACCGACAAGGGATGCCAGGACCAGGGCCCAGCCCGAGGCTTCCAAGGGGCCACTGGTGTCGCGGCCAGGCGTGCGAAACCTGCCCAGGTGGCGCGGTGAGTCCATGCGGCCCCCTTCCCGGGTGTGGCATTCGGCGCAGGCCACGGTTTCCTCTTTGGGGGCCACCATGTGGGTGATGGGAAAGACGTAGCTGGTCTCGGCAAAGGCGAGCTCCCCGCTGAAGGGAAGCCCTGCGTGCTCCATGCCGCTGGCCACGGCCCGGTTCCAGTCGTAGGTTTTCCAGTAGGCGTCACTCCCGTTTTTTCCGAAGAGGTGGGGGATGACGAGGTTTTTGCCTGGGCGTGGCTTGGCTGTGCTCGCCGAGACCGACCTCGCGAAGGGGAAGTAGGGCGTTGGGGTCCGTTCGGTCACCCAGGGGGCGGTTGACGGCAATCTCTTTTGAGGGATCCACCGTGTCCCGGGCCGTGAGGGTCTCGATGCTGCCGTTGAACCAGAAGTACTCGGGTTTGACGTGTTTCTCCCAGCGCATGTCCCCTTTCTTGGTCATGTAGACGGGCTTGCCGTAGGGACCGTTTTCCACGTAAGGTTTTCCCTCCTTTTTGACGCCGGCCTTTGACCAGTCCCACCACATCTTGGTGGGCTTTTCCCGGGCAAAGGTGGGGATGTGGCAAGTCTGGCACGAGCCCCGCCCTTGTCGAGGTCGTTGGCCTTGGATCCCTTTTGGTGAGGGGTGGCCGTGTGGCAGGACTCGCAGGAGATTTTGTGGGTCAAATCATCCTCCACGAGGCTTTTTCGGCTCTCAAAGGCCGGGGTGCGGTAGGAGCGGCCCGCGATGTCATGGGCCACGGTGGTGTGGCAGCGCACGCAGTCGAAGTTTTTGCCCTTGGCATCCATGTGCACATCCAGGGCGTTGTCCGGCATGAAGAGGGAGGAGTCCAGGTCGCCGTGCTTGACTCCGTCCCCGCCGCCGCCGAAGAAGTGGCAGGTGCCGCAGTTTTTTCGCGTGGGGCGTGCCACGCTCTGGGCCACGGTGTTCCACTCCGGCGGGGTGAAGGTCTTTTTCCCAAACTTTTTGGGTTTGTCCACGGGCAGGCCCGCCATGGTGGGAAACTTTTTGTAGGTGCCTGTCTGCTCATGGCAGACGAGGCAGTCGATCTTCGTCTCGTCGGTGAAACCAAAGCTTTTATCTTTCCAACCGTACCCGGCGTGGCAGGAAGTGCATCGGGGCTCGTTGCCGTGGATGCTGATGCAGAAGTTGTTCAAGGTCAGGCCTGCCTTGCCGATTTTCTCCTCTTCAGGGCTGTCGGGGTCCCGCCAGGTCCAGTGGATGGTCTGCATCACCTGGTTGCCCGCCTCG
The DNA here is from genome assembly GCF_056829965.1 of Desulfoluna sp. CYM3A. Taxonomy (NCBI): domain Bacteria; kingdom Pseudomonadati; phylum Thermodesulfobacteriota; class Desulfobacteria; order Desulfobacterales; family Desulfolunaceae; genus Desulfoluna; species Desulfoluna sp. CYM3A. The sequence goes on along the minus strand of NZ_CP186556.1, from coordinate 4,383,539 downwards.
TTGTGGCAGGTGAGGCAGGCTTTGGTCACCTCGCTTCCCGAGGTGAAATTCTGCTTCAAGATGTCATGGTCGGCATGGCTCGTGGTGATCCACGGTGTGGTGTCTGCCGTGGCCTGCCTTGCCATGGCGCGTCCCGGTGCTTCGTCCGCCCGGGCAGATTCAAGCCCGAAGCAGGCCAGGCACGCCATGATCAGCCCCAGCCTTCGCATCATGTTTCCTCCCATAACGTCTCCCTTCGATGTGTGAAAAAACAGCCTCGCCGGAGGCCATTGAATAGTTGCATTTGCAGCATTTCACCGCAAAGGGTGTGCCAGGTGGCTGAACGTGTAACATATGGAAATGGCAGCTTCATATTGCAGGTGTGTTTGGGCTGTGTTAATAAATTAACGTAAGTATGGCAACAAATGTTAATTTACGTTAACTCCGCCCATGAGGTGACCCATGGAACACGTGATTTCTCATATTTTCGACACCCTTGCCGACGGCGTTCTGGTTGTGAACAGCAAGGGGCGGATCCTCGATGCCAACCGGGCTGCCGAGGAACTCACGGGGTTTTCCCGGCAGGAGCTGAAAGGGGGCCCGTGCCGTATGCTGAACTGCTCGGGCTGCAAGCGGATTGAAAAGGGTGGGGAACATCCGCACTGCAGCCTTTTTGCCTCAGGGGGGGAGAAGGTGGTGCGGTGCACCATCAAGTGCCGGAGCGGTGAGAGCATCCCGGTGTTGAAGCGGGCCCGGGTGATGGAGGACGGAGACGGGCAGGTTATCGGTGCCGTGGAGATCCTCACGGACATGAGAAAACTCGTGGCCCTGGAGAACCGGGTGGACGACCTGGCACGGGAGGTGGTGGCCAGCCGGGAGCACCACGGCATCGAAGGGGAGTCCGCAGCGATTCGCCGGCTCCTGGCCTTTATCGACAGTGTGGTTACCTCCACGGCCCCGGTACTGATCCAGGGCGAGAGCGGCACGGGAAAGGAGCTGGTTGCCCAGGCCATCCATACGGGCAGCATGGGGGCAGGGGCGCCCTTTATCAAGGTGAACTGTGCAGCCTTGAATGAAAACCTTCTGGAGAGTGAGCTCTTCGGCCATGTGAAGGGGGCCTTTACCGGTGCCTCCCGGGACCGGGTCGGTCGCTTTGAGGCGGCCCACGGCGGCACCCTCTTCCTGGATGAGATCGGGGACATGCCCGCCCCGATTCAGGTGAAGCTGCTGAGGGTCCTTGAGGAGAAGGTGATCGAAAAGGTGGGGGACCACACCCCGGTACCGGTGGATGTGCGGGTTATCACCGCCACCCACAGGGACCTGGGGGCCCTTGTTGAAAGGGGGGATTTCCGGGAAGACCTCTATTTCCGCATCAACGTCATTCCCGTTATCTGTCCGCCGCTGCGGGAGCGCGACGGCGACGTGCTGATCCTGGCCAACCGGTTTCTTACGCGGTTTGCCCTGCGGGACGGAAAGCCCATGACCGGCATCTCTCCGGAAGCCGCAGCAGTCCTTGACGCCTATGGTTGGCCGGGGAACGTCCGGGAGCTGCGCAACGCCATGGAGTATGCCATGGTCCTGAGCCGAAACGGGCGCGTGGAGGTGGAGCACCTGCCCGTCCATGTGGGGAACTCCCGGGAAGCCGTCCCCTTTCAGGGGGGACGGCGGGCCGTGACCAGGGATGACGTGGAGGCCGCCCTTTTTCGGGCGGGGGGCGTGAAAACCGAAGCCGCAAGGCTCCTGGGGGTGAGCAGGGTCACCTTGTGGAAATGGATGAAAAAAATGGGGCTTTGAATTAAAGGCCTGATCCCTGCGTCCCTTTCATCTCTTCCTCAATTTGCCTGTCCAGCTCCTCCATGCTTGTCTGCTCTTTGGGGGTGGTGACGGCGCTTTCGGCAAAGGGGTTTGCGTCTTTGCTCACCCAGCCCGTGCTGTCCCAAAGATGGTGGCGTTCGTCCATGGCTCCCTGCCAGGTGAAGGTGCCCCAGGGCGTTTTGAGGGCCTCTCCTTTTTTTCCTTCCATGCGCTTGCCATCCTTATAAAGGCTCCCGTGGTAGCCCTGGCTTCGGCTGCCCGGATGGAGGATGTGAACCACAAGCTTCCAGCCATCTTCTTCCTTGACCATCACCTTGGGCGCGGTGCGGCCGCAGGGGGGCCGCTTTTTCATCTGGGCGACGCATGTGCGGTGCTGGGTCAGGCAGGCTTCCTGAGTTGCCGTGCAGGTGGTGCGGGGGCATGGGGTGGACGGATCGGCCGTTTTGTTGGGGCAGGAGGACGGTGTGGCCAAGGCTGCGGCGGTCACGGCAAGGGCGGCTGTCAGGAACAGGCATATGCAGGTGCGTTTCATCATGTCGGGTCCTTTTTCGTTTTCTATGTCACGGAGATGGGTTGGGTACGGTTTGCTGCCCGTGGGTGGGCGTGTGAATGTCTATTTTTGCGGATGAGGGGGGAGAGGTCAAGGGGGAATGGGAGAAAGGGCTAAAGGCTAAAGGGGAAAGGTAAAAAGGCTAAGGGCTAAAGGGGAAGGGCTAAGGGCAAAAAGGCTGAGGGCTAAAGGGGAAGGGGTAAGGGCAAAAAGGCTGAGGGCTAAAGGGGAAGGGGTAAAGGCAAAAAGGCGAAGGGTGAAGGAAAGGACGGGTTTTCCGGCTTGCGCAGAGGAAAGGGATCCGGCTAAAGTAAGTTTTTTGGGTAATGACTCAGCTCATCATTGCCTCAGGCGGCCCTGCCGGAGGCAACTGAATCGTTGCATTCATCATTTCTTTTCAGGACGTACCCATGAGCCATTCCGATCCGGTCATCCGCCACGACGCTCTCTCCCATTGCCGGATGCTCTTTTCCGGTGACTTTCGCCTGCTGGTCATGGCGGCCCGTGCCGGTCAGGGCAAGACCACGCTGGCACGGCAGCTGATGGCCTCGGCCCCGTCCCTTTGGCATGCCTGCTCACCGTCTCAGGATGACCCGTCGGTCTTTATGGACGGGCTGATCCACAGCCTGGGGCTGCCTTCCCTGCCCGAGGGCGGCTTACCAGAGAATCGCTGGGAGCAGGCCCTGGCGCGGCTTGTAAAAGCAGCCCCCGATCTGGGGCCGGGCCTGCTGATTGTGGATGACTACCACCTGGTCATGGACAGCCCGGCAAACCGTACCTGCCTGCAGCAGCTTCTTGCCCACAGTCCGTTGCACCTGGTGATCCTGACCCGTGAGTACCCGGATCACGCGGTCCTGGCCCCCCTGGGGGACACCCTTTTCATCGACAATGACCTTCTGGCCCTGAGCCTGGACGAAACCGCCCAGGTGGTGCAGGCTGCCCAAGGAGACCCTGTTGCGGCCCACACCATTCGGGACATCCATGCCCTCTCCGAAGGGTGGCCCGGAGGGGTGCGGCTGATCCTGGAGCACGGGCGGCTGAGCGGCAGGCCCTTGTCCGGACATTTTCCCAAACTCTCCGGCAGTCGGATTCTCGGGGCCATGGATCTTCTCTGGACCGAGGCGTCTCCCAGGATGACCCTTCTGGCGGGTCTGGAGCGTATTCCTTTAGGAATCCTGACGGACGACGGTCCCTGGCGCGCCGAGGGGGAGCAGCTTGCCTCCCTTGCGGACAGGGCGTGCTTTGTGAGGATTCAGAAAGACAAGGATGGGGAGTGGGTCATCCTGCATCACTTGCTTCGGGATGCCTTTGCAGCTCGTAAATCCAGCCTGATGCCGGAGTTTTGTCGCCGCTGGGCCGAGGTGCTGGGTGCCGGATGCCTTGAACGGGGCCTTGTGGAGGAGGGGTTGCTCTGCCTGAGTCGGGAAGGCTGTCATCAAAGGCTTGCCGAGGAGCTGAGTTCTCACGGGCTGGCGCTTCTTGGACGGGGCCGGTTTGCCCTGGTTGCCTCTTTTCTCGATGTGCTATCGCCCTGGTCTTCAAAAAGTTATCCCTGGCTGGACCTCTGTCGGGGTATGATCATCCTGCTCACCAAGGACCCTGTCTCCGCCTGGCAGTGGCTGGAGCAGAGCCTTGACGGCATGCGCGAGGCAGGTGATGGGGCAGGAGAGCTTCATGCCATCGGTCGCCTGGTGGAGTATGAGGTGCTCCACGGCGGGGCCTACGGCAGGCTTGCCCCGGACATCGAGCGGGGAAGGGACCTTCTTGAAACCATCGATTTGGCGGCGCATCACCGGCGTCATATCCTGGCGGCCCTGACTCTGGGGGCATGCTACGCCCTGGACGGGGCCGCAGCCCGCGGTCTGCTTCGCCTTCTGGAACCGGAACTTACAGCAGGTGGTGAAGATCACCTGGATCTTTTCAGCCTCCTGGTGCCCTGTTTGCACGCCATCCTGCGGACCGACGTTCCCAGTGCCCTTGCCGAACTCGACGCCAAAGTGGCGCCGGAGCGCATGGCGGCCTTGAGCCTGTCAAGCCGTTTTGCCGTTCACTTTTGTCTCTTGAACATCCTGCGTATTCGCGGCCGGGTGGATGATTTTACCCTGGCCGGGAGGTATGTGAAGACCCATTTTGCGCCTTTTCTTTCGTCGCCCTACCTGGTGAAGATGACCCGTACCTGGGACGCCCTGGCTGCGTTGCGCGGAGGCCGGGTAGAAGAGGCCCTCGGGATATTTGACGAGGTACTCACCACCGATGGCGGGCAAGACAACATCCACGCCGTGACCCTGAGCTGGAAGGCCCTGTGCCTGGCCCACCTGGGCAGGCACGACGAAGCCCGGGCCCTGTCTGCGGAGATCGGGCCGGTGGGACCCCTTGATTGCGGTCACTACTACGCTCGCCATTGTGCCATGATCCTGGGGTGCAGCCGAAGCCTGGACCCGGGGGATGATGGTGCGGTGCCCATCCTGATCCAGCACACCTCAGACCACACCCTTTTCGAGGATGCTTCCATCCAGGTTCTGGGGTTGGGATACCTGGCCAGGCGATACTTGACGGACGGCGAGGTCGATGCCGCCATGGGGACTGTTACGCGTATGCTCTCCATGATGGAGACCGTGGATTGCCTTAATTTTGCCGGATTTGAGCCCCTCACGTTCACGCCCATGCTCACCGCGGCGGTGTCCGGGGGAGCCGAGAGCCGACGGGCTTTTCTGGCCGCCAGGCAAATGCTGGGCGTGGATCTTCTGGACGACGGCAGCGCCGTGCCCGTGCTGGACATCCGACCCGCCCCCGGTGGGCGCCTTGATGTTTGTTGCCTTTCCACAGGAAAATCGGTGACGATTCGAGCGACCCAGCAGGTCCGGCTGCTCACCCTCCTGCTTGGGGAGCCCGGCACCTGCATGACCGCCCATCGCCTGGCTGCCCTTCTCTGGCCAGAGAAGGAGCCCAAAGGCCTCAGGGGGCGCCTCGACAACCTCATGAAGCGCCTGAGGCAGACCCTGGGCGCAGCCCTGGACGCGACGTCGCCCCGGTGTTACCTGGCCATTGACGCGGGCACGGCTGTGCTGCGCCATGTCCGGTGCGAGGCGGCCCGCCTCGATGACCTGCTGGAAGAGGGGCGGTTGATCTTGGAGCAGAAACGCCCCTGGACCGCCTCCGTTCTTTTGACCCGTGCCTTTTCCCTTCTCAATGATCCCGCCCCCTTTGTCCCCGACCCCCGGGAAGTCCGCCTTGCCGCCCTGGCGTGGTGCCCGGTGCTGGCCCAGACCCACGGCACGGACCGGGCCCTGGATGCCGGGCGCTGTGCCCTCACCTTCCTTCCCCTTTCTCCGTCCCTCAATCGACTGATCCATGATCTCTGCCTTGAGGCAGACCGTCCCCACCAGGCCCTGGACCAGGTGGAGCAGTTGCGAAAGTCCCTGCGCCGGTCGGGCCACAGCCTGGAAGAGCAGGAAGCGGTCATGGAGAGCTTTTGGGGCTAGGACATCCCACTGGTGGTTTTTATCTCGTTTTAACAGGTTACGTGAAAACGACAGGTTTCTGACAGGTGGGCCCCCAAGGGGGCGTATACTTTTGCCGATGGGTGGTTTACTTCATTCAGTCAGCCTTCCGGGTTGTACCGGGTATGCTGAATTAAGGAATCATCGAAAGGCACGTTATGTACTCTCCAAGATATCGACTCTTCTGGTGCGTGTGGTTGCTCTGCATGTTTCTGAGCGCTCCATTGCATGCCCTGGAACCCCCTTCCCCTGATGCCGCGGCACAGGGCGATCCTCTCTTTTCATCAGACAGTGCATCCCCATGGGCCGTGGAACTCGGCGTGGACCTTGCCGGGTATGGGGCCGAAGCCACCTCAACGTACGGGGGGGAGGCTTACGACCTGAGCGTTCGTCACGGCATCAGCCCCATGGTTCAGGTGGCGTATCGGCTGAACGGGAACTGGGATCTGGAAGGCGGCGTGCGATACGACTGGATACGCTGGAAGCTCTCTCCCTCCCTGGGGCCCGATGACGGTTCTGTGCGTGCGCTGACCCTGGCCCTGGGCGCGTCCCGGCATGGTGCCGAGTGTACGGTTCCTGCCTTGGGAGCCATCCGGCCCGTAAGCTCGATGGCCTTTTTGTGGCGCTTTCTCGACGCCGATCTGGACGGCCCTGTGCGGGACTACCGATCCGGACCCGGGGTGGAAGTCGCCGCAGGTTTTACCCGTGACTATTGGGGGCTTCGTGCCGGTCTCTCCTATACCCATCATGAAGGGGCCGACCTGCTTCCCGGAGCCACGGCTGAAGACCTGGACCTGCTGGGGGCGTTCGTGCGTTTTACCCTTTTTATCGGTCGTTAAGGTGGGAAACCTGCGGGGACCGGGTTGGGGAGCAGCTGCGTCCAGCCCGGTTTTGCCTTTCCCCGTATCCCTCACCCCATGGATGGTTTTGTGATGAAAGACCCTGACATCAACCGCCGTACCCTGCTCAAGGGCATGGCCGCAGCCTCCCTCGCGCTGGCAGGCCTCTGCATGGGCCGTGTTGCACTGCTCGATGGCGCTTCGACCGTGGCCGGGGTATCCCTTGGGGTTGCCCATGAGTGGGGAACCCTCAAAGAGGCCGTTGTGGGATCGCCTTACGTAAAGATCCCAGAGAACCTGTCCCCGGAAGTGCGCCGGTGGTTTCCCCGGAAATGGCAGGCGTTTTTTGGCGCCCATGCCGGGAAAACCCTGGCCGAGGCCGATCCCGCCTTTTATAGGCGCATGGATCGCCAGATGACGGCGGTTATGAAGGTGCTGACGGATCGGGGCGTCACGGTCCACAGGATCCCGGAGATGACCCGGGTTGAGCTGGAATATATGGATTCGGTGTTCCCTGCCTGCGGGTCTCAGCTCTATCCCCGGGATCCGCTCCTGACGGTGGGGGACAGGTTCATCGAAACGGAGCTCCTGTTCCCGTTTCGTCGGCGGGAACGCTTCGGGATTCGGCGGGCATTGGACCGGCGGTTTGCACAAACCAAAATGGCCCGGGTTTCCATGCCCCCCCTGGTGCCGCCGCCGGTGTACGGAAGGGGGACCGCCCCATGGGGGCGGGGAGCTGTCCTCGAAGGGGGAGACGTCCTCGTGCTGGGGCGGGACATTCTGGTGGGGCTTTCCGGCAATGCAAGCAACCCCGAGGGCGTCCGCTGGCTGGCTGAGTACCTGGGAGCGGGCTACCGCGTCCATGAGGTGAGGCTCAGTCCCCATGTGCTTCACCTGGATTGCTGTCTCTCCACACCGAAGGAAGGCTTGGCCGTGGTGTGCCCCGAGGCCTTTCCCGACGGCCTGCCTCAATGCCTGGATGGGTGGGAGACCGTAGGCGTATCGGCGGCCGAGGCGTTGGAAGGCTTTGCCTGCAATGGCCTGATCCTGGATGAGAAGGCTTTGATCCTAACCGCGGGGGTGCCGCGCGTTGCCGACAGTCTGCGGGCCGCCGGGCAGGAGGTGATGGAGGTCCCCTTTGATGCCGTGACTTTTTTTGGCGGGTCCCTCAGGTGCTGGCATCAGGCCCTGGCGCGGGAGAGTGCCTGATGGCGCGAAACAGTGAAGGGAACCGGTTCAGCACATGTGGGGTCGGCTTTTCGGCTTTGTCCGGGGCGCTTTTGGGCGTGGCCACCACGGCCCTGGTCTCCTGGCTGGCCTGGGTGTGCCTGGTTCCCTTTCTCCTTGCGGTGCGGAGCGCAAAAAAGCCCGTGGCGCAGGTGTGCTGGGCAGGCCTGGCCTACGGTCTGGTCATGTCGTTTTGGGTGGCTGGGGCCGCTTTAAGGTACACGGGCGACCGCTGGGGCGTGGCCCTTCTCTGCCACGGCGTGGCCGTGGGGATCATGGCCGCAAAGGCGGGAATTATCCTGATGCTCTTTGTCCCGGTGCGAAGGAAATCCGCTGGCGTTCAGCTTGTTTGGTGGCCTTCGGCAGCCATCCTTGCGGAGATGGGAATGTACCACCTTCTGGAGGGCTTTCCCTGGTTTCAGTACCCCATGGGGTTTTCCCAGGCCGGAAATCTTTATGTGAGTCAGCTGGCGGCCTTGGGAGGGATTTTTTGGCTCTCTTTTGTCGTGCTGATGCTCAATCTGTGTGCACCCATGGGATCAAAGGGCGCTCCCCAATCTGGGCGGCCTTTGTTGTGCTTTTTCTTGCCCTGCTTCACGGGGGAGGGGCCCTGGCGGTTCGTCAGGTGGAAGGGCTTCGTATGGACGGGTTTCCTGTGGCCATTGCCAATGACAATTCTTCTTTTACCCTGCGGTGGACCCGGGAGCGGGTGAATGAGTATGCGCAGCGCCTTCTGGGGCTGGCCGCATCCATTAAAGGGAAGGGCCAGTGCCTGACCATTTGGAACGAGGGCGTCGTACCCTGGTCCTACAGGCCGGATGATGACCTCATCCTGGCCATTCTGAAGGCCACAAACACCTCAGCCGACACCCTGCACCTTATCGGCATGACCACCGCTGTTAAGGGCCACACCTTTAATTCGGCTTATCTTTTTACCGGCAAGGGGCAGGTGACGGGGCGCTACGACAAACAGAATCTCCTGAAGGGCATCGAAATGCCTGCTTCAGGGATGAAACTTCCGTTTTTTGAGGCCTCGCCCTTTGAAGAGCCTGCAGAGGCAAACCGGGGGATCCTTGCGGCCGGCCGTGCCCGCATCGGGGTGCTCATCTGCAACGAGAGCAGCACCAACCGGGTGGCAGCCTCCTTTGCCCGCAGCCCCTACGATTTCCTGGTGGTCCTGGCCAACAACAACTGGTTCACAGGCACGCCCCTGATCCGTCACCATTTTTACTTCAATCGGCTCCTGGCCATCCGGAACCGCAAAGACCTGGTGGTCAACAACAACCTCGGGGTGTCCGGCCATATTTCCGCCTCCGGCATCATTGTGCAGAGGCGGGAGTCCAAAGAGCCGTTTGTTAGCTATTGTATCGTCAAAAAAATCGTGAACCATGGAGATACTTGATGAAAAAACGCACCCATTGCTTGATGGCATTGTTTCTATGCGTCCTGCTCTTTGCTGCGGATGCCTCCGCGCGTATCGTTGCACACACGAATTGGCGCTGGCGCAATGACGACGGCACCGAAGAGACCGCCACCTGGGCCACGAAAGAGGCCCGACAGCCCGCGACCCTTGTGGGAAACGATGAGATCATCCGATTGAGGTTCAATAACATCAATGGCTTTGACTGCGGCGAGTTGAAGGTGAAGGGCGCGGGCAGTGACTTTTTTACTCCGTATTCTGACTTTTTTTGTTATGGGGACTCGCGGTTTTTGACGGACGGGGAACCGGTGCAGAGGCGGTTGGGAGAAGATACCTGGGGGCGGAACGTTTATCATCCGGGTGGGGTTGCCGTGGAGTCTCCCTGTCTGATCATGGCGCCACCAAACGATACATTTCAGGAGATTGAGCTTTGCCTCAAGGCCAAAAAGGGACCGGGTGTTTCGGAGGGAACCTATACCTTTCAGCTGCCCGACGGGGATGAGACCTCTGTGGGACTCATTTATAAACATCCCCGGGCTGCCGTGGTCTCTACCCTGTCCCCGTGGGAAATCGCCGCCACCTCGGCCACAGGGCGGGGGGACTTGAAAGAACTCGGGCTAAGGCATCCCGTGAGTTACGGGGTGTGCTGGTCCGACACCCAGGACCCGGATACCTCCTGCTCCAGAACCGACGGAGGCAAGACGGGCTCCACCGGACTGTTCGGGCATGCCATGACAGGGTTGTCCCCGGGCACCACCTATTATGTGCGGGCCTTTGCCGTGAACACCGGGGGCACGGCCTACGGCCGAGGAGCGGGTGCGTTTGCCACCTGTCGGCTTCCGACACGGAAGAGCCCCGGGTGACGGGTGACGGCTAGCGAAAACAATGACAGCTCCCTCAACATCACCCCCATGGTGACCTTCAGCGAGCCCATGGAGCCGGAAAGCCTGACGCCTGCATCCATGAGCCTCACCACCGCCGGAGGCGTCAAGCCGTCTTTCCGCCATGTGTATGTGGAGGCCTCTCGAACCCTGGTGGTGATCCCCGAATCGGATCTGCCCGCCGATACCCTCTTGACCCTGACCATCTCCACCTCGGTCCGTGACCGGGCGGGAAACAGCCTGTACGAGACATTTGTGCGGCACTTTACCACGGCAAATCCGGGTGCAGACGACGACAGCGACGGGGTGCCCGACTCCCTGGAACAATTTCCCGGGGACAGCTCCCGTGCCACGGTGGCGACCGTCACCAACACGGGTCATTTTACCCTGGATGCCTCGGTGCTGAAACCTGGGGTGACACTTGCCGACGTGCGGACCCTCTCGGAATTCGACCCCTCTCTGGGGACAACGGGAAAACCCCGTGATGCCGAGTTCCCCGACGGGGTCCTTGCCTACCGGGTGGTTTCCGTGCCTTCAGGGGAGAGTGTGGAACTGCCCGTGGGGATGCCTTCAAGTCTTCCTGAGGGCACTCGGGTCTACAAGGTGACGGAGGCGGGATACGTGGAGATCACGGAACGATGCCGCATGGAAGGCAAGACCCTCTACGTGACCCTCACAGACGGAGGCCCAGGTGATGCCGACGGCGAGGTCAACGGAAACATCGACGACCCCCTTGCCGTGGACATTCCCAAGGCAAGCCCATCGCCAGATACGGACCCCGTGGGGGGCACCGACCAGGGAGGGCCGTGCTTTGTGCGAAGCGCGGGATGGCGGTAGGGGCAAGCCTCCGGCGGCCAAGGGCTGAGCCCTTGGAACCCGGGGGCGCAAATGCGCAGGGCGAGGAACGAGCCCCGGAGCATTTGCGAGCCTGGGGATTTATCCCCTGGTGTTTTTTCCGCTATTCGTGATCAGGAAACCAGGTTTTGTAGTTTTCCCGCATTTTGTACTTCTGCACCTTGCCGCTGGCCGTCATGGGGTATGCATCGACAATGGCCACGTGTTTGGGGATTTTAAAGCGGCTGATTTTTCCCCGGCAGAAGTCCCGCACGTCTTCGGGGAGGAGATCTGCCCCCTGTTTCGGGATGACGAAGGCGGCCACTTCCTCGCCGTATTTGCGGCTGGGGATGCCCACCACCTGGACGTCCTGGATTTCTTCCATGGTGTAGAGGAACTCTTCGATCTCCCGGGGGTAGATGTTCTCCCCGCCCCGGATGATCATGTCCTTGTGGCGGCCGGTGATGGTGATGTAGCCGTCCTCGTCCATGGTGGCCAGGTCCCCGGAGTGGAGCCAGCCGTCTTTATCAATGGCTTTTTCCGTGGCCTCGGGCATGTTGTAGTAGCCCTTCATCACGTTGTATCCCCTGCAGCAGAGTTCGCCCTGGGTTCCCGGGGCCACCACGTCTCCGGTCTCCGGGTCGATGAGCTTCACCTCGATTTCGGGCATGGCTTTGCCCACAGTCTCAACGCGCTTTTCAATGCTGTCTTCGATGCGGGTCTGGGTGATCACCGGGGAGGCCTCGGTGAGGCCGTAGCAGATGGTGATCTCGCTCATGTACATCTTGCGGATCACCTGCTTCATCACGTTGATGGGGCAGGAGGACCCGGCCATGATGCCGGTGCGAAGCGAGGAAAAATCGAACTTGGCAAAGAGCTTGTGCTCCAGGATGGCGATGAACATGGTGGGCACGCCGTAGAGGGCTGTGCAGCGCTCCTCTTCCACGGAGGCCATCACCTGCACCGGGTCGAAGCTCTCCAGGACCACCAGGGTGCTGGCGTGGGTGACGGCGGCCAGGACCCCTAAGACGCAGCCAAAGCAGTGAAAGAGGGGAACCGGCAGGCAGAGGCGGTCTTCATGGGTGAAATTCTGGTTTTCGCCGATCCAGAAGCCGTTGTTGCCGATGCTGTGGTGGCTGAGCATCACCCCCTTGGGGAACCCGGTGGTGCCGGAGGTGTACTGCATGTTCACCACGTCGTGGCAGGAGAGGGTGGCCTGGCGGGCTTGGTAATCTTCCTCTGAGACCATGGGGGCCATGGCTTCGATCTCGGGGATGGAGTACATGCCCCGGTGCTTTTCGTGACCCAGGAAAAAGACCCGTTTGAGGTTAGGGAATGTGTCGGTTTTGAGGTAGCCGCGCTGGCAGGTCTTGAGTTCGGGGATGAGGTCGCAGGCGATGTTGATGTAATCGGCGTCCTGATACCCGTTGATGACCAGGAGGTTCTCCGACTCCGACTGCTTGAGCAGGTACTCCAGCTCGGCGGACCGGTAGTTGGTGTTCACGGTGAGGAGGATGGCGCCGATCTTGGCGGTGGCAAACTGAAGGGTCACCCAGTAGGGGATGTTGGTGGCCCAGACCGCCACCTTTTCGCCCTTTTGGACCCCCAGGGCCATGAGGCCCCTGGCCACCCGGTCCACGGTCTCGCCGAATTCGCGATAGGTGAGCCGAAAGTCCCGGTCCACATAGATGATGGCTTCGTTGTCCGGGTGCTCGGCAACGGCTTTGTCGAGGATCTGCCCTAAGGTCAGTTCCCGAAGATTGGTGGTGGTCATGGTCTGCTCCGTATTGCGCTGGCCCGTTTCACGGGCCGGGTTCGTAACCGAGGGATCTTCTTAGCACGGGCGTGGCGGGCGTCCCCACTATTCCGGGATGTAGAGCACCGCGTAGATGCACGCCGGGGTCTCTGAAGCACAGCTTACGTAGTGGGGGACCACAGAGTTGTAGTAGATGCTGTCTCCGGCCTTGAGAAGATGGGTCTCCGTGCCGTAGATGACCTCCACCTCCCCTTGGGTGACCACGATGAACTCCTCCCCTTCGTGGGTGGAGAGCTTTTTGTCATGGGCAGATTCGGGCAGGATTTCAATGAAGAAGGGTTCCATGTGCCGGTCGGTTTTGCCCTGGCCCAGGGAGAAGAACCTGAGGGCAACGGGCTTGTCCTTGTCCGGGAGCATGTCGATCTCTCTTTTCTGATCGCCTTTGCGCACAATAAGAGGATCTTCGCTTACCTGATCATCAAGAAGGGTGCCCAGGCGGACCCCTAAGACCCGTGAAATTTTGAGCAGGGGGCCAAGGGAGGGGAAATACTCTTTCTCACGACCGATCTGTTCCAGGAACTCCCGTTGAAGTCCCGTGCGCTCCACAAGATCCTCCAGGGTGATGCCCCGTTGTTTCATCAGGCCGGCAATACGGCTGCCGATCTTCTCGATTTTCATGCAACGACTCCTTCATGTTGTGTTGGTGGATGGCTTGCCATCAAATATCACAAGGGGTGCCGGATTCCTTACAGGACGCAGGCACGTGGAGCGCCCCTCCTGCGGGATTGCTGACCGCCGGTCACCCTGGCGGGGATTGAAAAGCATCGTGAGCCTGTCTCGTCGTGATCGGATGGGATGTCCACCGGTCGGGTGGGGGAAGAGGAAACAGCTTGAGAATGATCCCTTTCATGTTACAGGATCTCTTACCGAATTCATGCCTTGATTGTAAATGGATTTTTCGTGGAAAAACGTGTTTTTTTCGGTTTCTCCGCACGCGGGAAAGGCGGGTTTGCCCCCCGGGGCTTTCCGGGTGCGGGGCAAGCTGGGGAGAGGTGGGCGGCATCGACGAATCGCAATGGGGGTATTCCTCCTTTACGGGGAACATAGTGGCTGATTACTTGGCCCAGAGGATGCGATGGTTTGCCGTGTCGATGGTGTGGGGAAAGTGTTTGAGAAAATCCATGCCCAAAAGGCCTTCGTGCTGGGTATGGCCTCCGTAATAGGGAATGACCGTGATGGTGGGGTTTTCCAGCTTCTTGGGACCCAGGGAGATGAAATCCGCCCTGGTGATACCTGTCTGGATGGTGTGGCCACCCGCCACCGAGGCATGGCCCGTAGCCATGTTCCTCAGACCGATGCGGCGTGCAAGGGCCTTGTGGATCACCGTGGTGCTGGCCCCGGTGTCCAGGAGCAGGATGGCCGAGACCGTCCGGTTGTTGTTGCCGATGGTCACCCGGACCAGGATTTTGTTGTCGGCAAAGGTGAACCGGGTAGAGGGCGCATTGGCCACGGGGGCGGGCTTGCCCTTCCGCTCCCGCTCTTCCTTGGTCATCTCTTCTTCTTTGAGGTCGACCACGGGCTCTTCGGGCTTCTCGTCAAACTGGTCGTAGAAGACCTTTGATTTTTCCGCCTCCTCTTTGGGCACCTGGCTCAGGTCGTCGGTAAAGCAGATGACCCCGTCTTCGTTTCTGTACTGGTAGAATTCCGCATATCCGGTCCCGCTGGAGAGAACCCAGGCCGCGGCAAAAAGTCCTGCGATGATGTGTCTGAGATGCATGGTGCTGTCCTCTCGGCCTGTTGCTCGGGTTATCCCATGGCCTCGGGAAGGACCAGGGCAATATCTGGAAAGAATATCACAAGAAGGGCAGCCAGGGCCAGGGCCGCAAGCAGAGGAAGCACCCCCTTGAAGATCACGGAAAGGGGGATGCTGGGCACAGCACTGGCGCCAGCGTAAGCGTGGATTCCCACAGGGGGGGTGATGACGCCGATCTGGGTGACCAGCACGATGACCACGCCGAACCACATGGGGTGAAACCCCAGCTCGGTGACCACCGGGTAGAAGATGGGGACGGTGAGCATGATCAGGGCCAGGGCGTCGATGAAGCACCCGCCCACCAGGTAGACCAGGACAATGAGGCCGATGACGGCATACGGGGGCAGGGCCATGTCCGCCACGGCCGTGGCGATCTCAAAGGGAATGCGGGTGACGGCCAGAAAATGGCCGAAGATGGTGGCTCCGGCCACGATGACAAGGATCATGCAGGAGATGCGGGTGGTCTCGGAGAGGGCGGCTGCAAAGCCTGAAACGTCGATGGTGCCTCGGGCCAGGGCAATGGCCAGGGTGCCGAAGGCGCCGATGCCCCCCGCTTCCGTGGGGGTGAAGATGCCGAAAAAGAGCCCGCCCATGACCAGGGCAAAGAGGAGTAGGGTCTCCACCAGGCCGCTCAACGACGCCAGGCGCTCTTTGGTGGTGCTTTTGGGTCCCCGTGGCGCCACCTCCGGGGTGATGAGGGCCCAGACGGCAACGGCCGCGGCAAAGAGCAGGGTGAGCAGGATCCCCGGAAGGATGCCCGCCATGAAGAGCCCTCCGATGGACTGCTCGGTCATGATGCCGTAGAGGATGAAGATGACGCTGGGGGGCACGAGGATCCCCAGGCTCCCCCCTGCCGCCACCACCCCTGCGGCCATGGTGTCCTTATAGCCGTAACGCTTCATCTCCGGGATGGTTACCGAGGCCATGGTGGCGCAGGTGGCGTTGGTGGAGCCGCAGATGGCGGAAAATCCGGCGCAGGCACCGATGGTGGCGATGGCCATGCCCCCGGGCAGGTGACCCATGAACCGGTAGGCTGCCTTGAAGAGCCGGGTGCTGATGCCCGCATGGAAGGCAATCTGCCCCATGAAGATGAACAGGGGAATCACGGTGAGGTTGTACGATCCGAAAACGTCGATGATGTCCCGCACCGCCAAATTCAACGCCGCGTCAAAGGAGACCAGGGCGCCAAACCCCAGGATGCCGGTGAGGGCCATGACAAAGCCCACGGGCATGCCCGTAAAGAGAAGCACAAAGAGAAAGAGAAAACCGGCGGCCCCGGCGGTTGTTGGAGACATCATAAAGATACAGACCCTCAATAGCTCGGTTGAAAATGCCGAAAAGCCTCCGGCGGCGAGGTGTGCCACCTCGAAAGCAGGTTGCCATTGCGCTTCGCCCTTCGTTCCTCAGGGCAAATCGTAATGGCATTTTCTGCGGGCTCCGCCCGCAACCAAAGCTGGCGGCTTTACGGGACGG
This sequence comes from Desulfoluna sp. CYM3A, assembly GCF_056829965.1. Lineage (NCBI taxonomy): Bacteria > Pseudomonadati > Thermodesulfobacteriota > Desulfobacteria > Desulfobacterales > Desulfolunaceae > Desulfoluna > Desulfoluna sp. CYM3A. The sequence goes on along the minus strand of NZ_CP186556.1, from coordinate 4,367,452 downwards.
TTCATAATCTGTTGAGTCCGGGTGATATTAAGAAAATTCCAAAACCCTTCATCGTGTTTTTAGAAAAATGAAATGGGCCTCTCCTGCAAAAGCGGCGGCCACATGTCACACACCATGCGAATGCCGTTGAAAACGGTTGCATGATGTCTGCTTTCATGCATTCGCCTCAGGGTTTCCAGGTGCCCCCACCTGGCCGCCGGAGGCTGGCTTTTCCTGCCCACTTTAACCATAGAAGGCTGGCTTTTTGACCATACAAGGCACGCTTTTCGCTACTTTAGCCGTGTGGCCAGTACGGCCACAAAGAGACCCATGCCTGCGGTGATGCCTGCCACCACGGGCCACACCGGGATTTTGAGGGTCATGGAGACCTCGGCGGCTTCTTTCAGCTCCAGGGCGTGGCTGCCCATGCGCAGGGTGAGCAGGCCGAAGAGGAGGATGAGCACCAGGGTGACGGTGCGGTCCAGCCATTTTGCAGGGGCCGGGGGGAGCTTTTCCCTCAGGAACGCCACGGCGATGTGGCCCCCTTTGAGGGTGGTGTCGGCCAGGGCAAAGGCCACCATGAGGGCGCTGAGGAACCCCACGGTTTCGTAGGTCCCTGCGATGGGGCTGCGGAAGAAGCGCAGGACAACATCCAGGCAGGTTGCCGCCATCATGGCCAGAAGGCAGGCGGCGGCGAGCCAGGCGGAGAACGTGGCTCCCTTGGTGATGCCTGTGGTGAGCGGGCCCGGCCTGGTCATGCGCCCCTCGCCTGGAGTTGGAGGGCCATGATGCGTTTGAGGGTCTCCACCAGGGTGGCTCCGTCAAGGCCTTTCTCTGAGGCCCGGGTGATGTAGTCCGTCACCACCGGGCGGACCGCTTCTTTCCAGGCCGCGTTTTCCTCTTTGGAGAGTTCCACGGTGCGGTTGCCCCGGGCAAGGCTGGCTTCCATGCCTGAGGTATCCAGCTCGTCCCAGGCTTTGCCGTGGACATCCACCCACCGGGCGCTGGTCTGTTCTAAGATGGTTTGCAGGTCGGCGGGCAGAGCATTCCATTTTCGCTTGTTCATCACCACGTACATGGTGGTGGTGTAGCCCACGGTTTTGCAGAGGGTGGTGGAGGAGATCACCTCGGCCTGGCGCCAGCCCTTGAGGACTTCCACCGGCCCGAAGGTGCCTTCCACCACGCCCTTTTGAAGGGCCTCGTAGGTGCTGCCCTGGGGCATGGCCACGGGCACGGCGCCCAGGGCTTTTACCACCTTGGCCGAGAGGCCGGTGGAGCGGATCTTCAGGCCCTTGAGGTCGGCCAGGGAGGCCACCGGTTTTTTGGTGTGGAGCAGGCCCGGTCCATGGGCGTGGAGGTAGAGCACTTTCACGTTGTCCAGCTCTTTGGGGGCCATGGCCCGGTGGTAGGCATTGACCACCCGGGAGGCGGTGAGGCCGTCGGGATAGCCCATGGGGAGGTCACAGGCCTCCATGACGGGAAAGCGGCCCCGGTTGTAGGCGAACACCGACATGCCGATGTCGGAGATGCCCCCTGTAACCCCGTCGTAGCAGTTTTTGGCGTTGGTGAGGGTTCCGCCGGGAAAGACGGTGATCTTGATGCGGCCGTTGCTCTGTTTTTCCACCTCTCTGGCCCAGGCTTCGGCGGCTTTGGCCTGGCCGTGGGAGGCGGGAAAGAAGACGCTGTAGGTCAGCTTCCAGGTCTTGGCTGCTGCAGGGGTGGAAAAAAGGGCCAGGGCAAGGGCCCCGGCAAGAAGAAGGCAGGAACAGCGAAGGACATGTCGGGTCATGGTACACTCCTCGGAAATCCTGGTGTGATGTCACGTCGAAGGCCGTGGCGATGGCTCGGCCTGAAACCATGGTGTTTCGCCTTGTTGTGGAATGGTGATGCGTCATTAAAAAACCGTGACTGGCGGTCATTTGTCAAGGGAATTGTGGCTATGGTGGGGAATCCATGATGTTTTTTGCGTGCGGGTTCCCTATCAAGGGGCTGGGCGCGTGTTGATGGGTTGAGGCCGTCAAAGGGAGTGTTTTTTGGGACAACAGGAATGAAAAAAGCCCTGCACGCGTCAAGTCGGGCGTGCAGGGCCTTTGGATGCAGGGAAACCGAAGTGTCTGTTTTATACCAGCCCTTTAGTCATTGGGGGTGTCGGCTTTTTCCACGATGCCTTTGTGGGGCTTGACCATCTCTTTTTTCAGCATTTTCCGTATGGCCTGACGCATGTCCGGGTCCTGGGTGAGCTTGATCATGTCTTCGCTCATCTTCATGGCGTCGGCGTCGTCGTGGGGAAAATCGTAGAGCCCGTTGGCTTCGTAGTAGGCGTGGTCGGCCTGGAAGACAAAGCGGTGGCGTCCCCACACGTCGTCTCGGAAGACCTTTCGGCCGCCGATGCCCACAAAGGTGGCCGGGCGCACATACCCGCGCTCGGCAAAGGCGGTGATGCGGCGGACCATGGTGTCGATGCGGGAATCAATGAAGCCGCTTCTCTCCACCTCGTCGGTGACGGTGTCGGCAAGGTGGGCGCCCTGCCATTCGACGATGGCGTCCAGGGTCCCTTTCAGGGCCACCATCTGGGTCAGGGGGCCGGAGAGGAGCAGGCCCACCTGCTTGCCCTTCAATGCGGGAACATGGTTCTGGAAAAAGCTGCGGTCGAAGAACTGCTTCCAGGTGGACGAGAGCCACCGGTCCCTGATTTCACCGGCGAGGATGAGGATATCGGCCGGGGCCACCTTTTCCCGGGCAAAGTCGATGAAGTCATCTTTGCCTTCGTAGATGCACGCGTGGTCGAATCCGCACTGGATACAGCCCAGGCAGTCTCCCTTGACGTTGAGCTCTGAGAGGGTAACCACCTCGATGTCCGCCTTGAACCCTTGGGTGCAGCGGGCCACCATTCGCCCTAAATTGGTTCCGTCGTAGTTTTCGTCCTGAATGAGCAGCACTTTCAGGGGGCCTGAGTCCACGGGTTCAGGTGCCGGGCCGCTCTCGTAGACATGCCAGCTGTAGGAGAGCGGGTAGGTGCGCTTGCCGAACATGGCCCCGGAGGCGACATCCTCGAAGAGTTGCGCGGCAAACTGGGCCAGGCGTATCTGTCCTTCTTCCTTGAGGAGGTCGTAGGAATCTGCGGAGTAGGAGCCGGCGAAGAGGGTGTCTAAGTCGTCGTTGATGGCCCGGAGGTAGTCCACGGCATAGTTGTCGAAGAAGTTGATGGAGGTGGAGATGGCCGCAGCGTATTTCCCCTTGAATAGCGGGGCTTTGCCGTCGTTAAACACCTTCTCGATGAAGCGCTTGTACTGGGCAGGCACCAGGCAGGTATAGACGGGTGTGGCCCAGAGGATGAGGTCTGCCTGTTTCACTGACTCCATGACGGCGTCAAAGGCATCTCCGTTTTCTTCCATGAGGGCGTTGATTGTCTGGCCGATGTGGAACACATCGTAGGTATGTTCCGGGAACAGTTTACTGATGTAGTTGACCGATTGCAGGGTAACGCTGTCCTTACCCTTCGGGCTCCCACTAAGGACGGTGATGTTCATCTTTGGACTCCTTGAAGTTGCAAAAGCAAATCTTTAGGGGCCGGAAAGTGCACCATGAAACTACTGAAATGTCTACTTCCCCCTTCTCCACTGAGTGAGTTTTAGCAGACGGTCAATTCGTGTGTAAAGCGGAAAGTTTCACTTGCCACTTTGGTGGTTGAAACTTGGTAAACAATGTTTTAATATCGGAACCATTCTTGCCGCAAGTCCCCGAGGCGCGCGGTAATTGCTTTCCTCAGTTTTAAACTCGAATTTGTTGTTTTTTATGTAAGTGCTCAGACCCACTATGATTTTTTGTTGAACCGCTGTTTCTTTTGAAAAAAAAAGGCACATGGGGGAGGGGCCTGCCACCACGACGGCAGGGTCGTGTCGTCGGGTTCGGACAACCCGCATCGGGATACACACGGTGATAAAATTCTACAATTCCAGGCCTGTGGGGGCGGAATTGCCAACCCATGCGAAGGATCGAGGATCAGGCACAATGGAGCAGATGATATCCGAAGATATTCCCCGTACGAATCGCGGGGTGCCTTATGTGAAGATGCGCGACCTCAAGTCGCTGACGGGGCTGCCCGGGTCCACCATTCAACACTATGCCAACCTGGGGCTCCTGCCGGGAACGGTGAAGACCGAGACCAATGTGGCGTGGTACCCCCCGGACACCGTGGCGCGGATCCGGCTGATCCGCCTGCTGCAGAACCGGCATCGCCACGCCGTTACTCAGGCCATTTCGCGGGAGGTCTTTATCCGCGACACCGGCCTCACCGCAGAGATCGTGGAACGGCTGGAGGCCTTAGGCCTTCTGCTTCCGGTGAGCGAGGGAAAGTATGATCGGGAGGACGTGATGGTGGCGTCCCTGGCCCGGAAAGCCCTGGCCATGGGGGTGGACCTGGAGGACCTCACCTTTTATTCGGATCTGGTGGGCAAGATGGTGGCCCGGGAGATGAAGCTGAGACGGGGGGTGAGCCGGGGGCTCAGCGTGGAGCAGAACAGCGCCATGACCCTGGAGCTGACCCGCATGGGGCGGGCATTTCGTATCTACCTGTTTGACCGGACCTTTCAGAAGGTGATCCTGGATTCGGTGTCGGAGGATGATTCGGAAACCATGTGACGGAGGCGCTGCCCCCGGCGGAGAGGCCGGGGGCAGTGCAGGGGCTTGTGTCTACAGGCCCAGGGGGGTGAGGCTTTCAAAGCCCTCTTCGGTGACCACGATGGTCTCCTCAAACTGGGCGGAGAGGGAGCCGTCACGGGTGACGGCGGTCCACTGGTCATCGAGGATATAGAGCTCGGGGCTCCCTAAGTTGATCATGGGCTCGATGGTGAAGACCATGCCGGGCACCAGGGGGATGCCGTGCCCCTTGCGGCCGAAGTGGGGCACCTGGGGGCCTTCGTGGAACTCGTAGCCCACCCCGTGGCCGATGAACTCCCGGACCACCGAGCAGCCCTGGCCCTCGGCGTAGCTCTGGATGGCGTGGCCGATGTCTCCGATGGTGTTGCCGGGGCGCACCACGGCAAGGGCCTGCTTCAGGCTCTCTTTGGCCACCTCCACGATCTTTACGGCGTCCTTGGACGGGGTGCCTACATAGTGAGTCTGGTTGGCGTCTGCGTAAAATCCGTCCACAATGGAGGTGATGTCCACGTTGATGATGTCGCCGTCTTTGAGGACCCGGTCTCCGGGGATGCCGTGGCAGATGACATCGTTCAGGGAGAGGCAGACACTCTTGGGGTAGCCCTTGTAGTTGAGGGGGGCGGGGATGCCGCCGTTCTTGACGGTGAACTCGTGGACGGCGGTGTTGATCTCATCCGTGGTGATGCCCGGCCTGATCATCTCTTTGACCAGCTCGTGGGTTCTGACCACCAGATCGCCCGCAACCCTTATTTTTTCAATGTCTTCCGGCTTTTTCAGGCGGATGTCGAACTTGTTTTTGTAATACGCTTCCACGTTGTCGGGATCGGGCTGGCCTTTTTTCAAGGCGCAGCACTTCTTGTATTTTTTCCCGCTGCCGCAGGGGCAGAGTTCGTTCCGTCCGATTTTGATTCCTAATTTCTTTTTCATAAGGCCCAGTGTGAGTGGCAAGGTAAATGACATGGATAAACCCATGATGGCCTCAAAAACAAATGGGTGAGGCCGCGTTATATATACAACATGTCGCCAGCTGCCGCAGGTGCCGGGCAGGTAAAAAAGCAATACAGCCACCCAGGTAAGGTGGTGGGGGACGACCGCTGTCCTGCCTCGGGAGTGCCTCGGCGTTCAAAGGGCCCGCGCTGTATAGTTGTCCGTTACTTTTTCATCCGTGCCCGCACGCCGTGTCGTCGGCTGGCGGTGACGTTTCCAACAACCGCATCAACCAGTGGTGTCGTTGCTCGAATGGATAAATATAGGGCAGGTTTAGGACAATGTAAAGGGGGGCACCGGAGACCGGTTGGCTGGGCGGGGATGCAAGGCGGCTGAATGTTCCTTCTTTGATGATGAAATATCCGGGTTAAGGGGATTTCAGGCCGTGAATCCCCGGGCCGGGAGGGGCGGGTTGGTGTGACGGCCGGTGGGCCGGTCCATGGCCCGAAGGGGATCACTGCGGGTTGCGCGTGCCCAGAGGCGCCGTGAGAGAATATCGATTTTTTCGGTGCAGCCGCGGGTGATCCAGTGGGCCAGCTCCGATGCCGTGTCGGGAAAGGGACGGGGGGCGGGCATGGGGGCATCCAGCCACGCTGTGACGGTGCGTGGGGCAAGGCGTTCCATGCGAGTCGCAAAGCCAAGGAGTTCAAGGACCCTGGCGTTGGAGAGCTGCTCCATCTGGCCGTCGGGTCTCGTTCCACCAGGAGCTTTTTGCCCAGGTGGATCGCCTCGCTTGCAAGCTCAAACCCCGCGCTGCTGATCACCCCCTGGCAGGTGGCAAGATCTTTTTGGAACCCTGTGCGGCTGAAGGGGCGGAGGTGCAGGTTCCCCTGGTCCCGGGGGGCGTTGATGTCGCAGTAGATCGTGTACCGGGCCCGTCCTGCCTGGGCAAGGACCTTCTCAACGGCGCTGCGTTCTTCAAAGGGCAGGTAGACCAGAATTTTTCCTGGGTCCGGTGGAGCCGCGGAGTGGGCCGTGTCGATGATGGGGGGCAGGATGTGCGGGGCAAAGGGATGCCAGTGCAGGCCCACGGAGGTGGTGCAGGGGGCAAAGCATTTCATGACAAGGCGCTGCAGGGGCCGGGCCCCTTCCACGGGGACGGGGTCGGCAAAGGCGTTTTGGTGGGAGATGCCCAGGCACGGCAGGCCATGGAAGCGGCAATGCCAGGCCGTGACCGGTTCAAAGTCGCTGATGATGCGGTCAAAACCAGACAGGTCCAGGGCGCGGACATCCCGGAAAAAGGTGGGAAACGAAAGGTTGGCCGCTGTCTTCAGCGGGTCGATGCGTCCTTTTACCGTGGTAAAGGTAAGCCCTTTGCAAGCCCGGTAGTCACCAAAGGCCTCCATGTCGAAGAGTTTTTCCGGCGGCCTGCCGGAGAAGAGCCAGGTAACGTTTGCTCCTGCCGCTTCAAGGGCACGACCCAGGATTCGGGCTCGGGTGATGTGACCGTTTCCCGTGGCCTGGACACCGTAAAAGATCTTCACGGGGTCCCTCCCGGCATCAGGAGAAGGGCGGAGACGGCGCTGCTGATCCCCAGGGTCATGCCCGCCAGGATGTCCGTGGGGTAGTGGACCCGCAGGATCACCCGCGACAGGGAGATGAGAAAGGCCAGGCCCAGGGCCGGGATCATGAAGGCGGGGTAGACGTGCCCCACCAGGGTGGCCGTGACAAAGGCGGCGGCGCTGTGGCCCGAGGGAAAGCTGAAGGTGTCCGACGGGGTGATGAAGGCTGACACCTGGCCCAGGGCGTGGTTGGGCCGGGGCCTTCGGATGGTGTGCTTCAGGAACAGGTAGAGGGGCAGCTCAAGGGCAAAGGCCAGGAGCCCGGCCGCAAGAAAGTAGGGTCCTCTTACAGGCTCGAAGAGCGCAAGGCCCAATCCTGCGGCAAGGTAGAGGTAGCCGTCCCCCAGCCGGGAGATCCAGCGGAACACCCCGGCGATACGCTGGGCACGGGGCCTTTGGACAATCCAGAGGAAGAGTCTCACGTCACAGGTTGTGAACGTCTTGATGAGCGTGCTCATACATGGCCTCCTTGATGAGTGGTTGCATGTATTTTAAAGACATCCCTGTTTCGGTTGTGTGTCGGGGGCGTGAGGGTTCTGTTGTCTTGCATCGGAGAAAATAAAAAAGCCACCGGGGTGTGCCGTGGCTGTGGTCATCCAGCTCTGTGTCTCCTGGGGTAACACACGGAAGAGACGTGTGAAAAGGTTTGGACAAAGGGGGCGCCCAGGCGCATGATAAAGGGCGATACGGATTTTCAGGCTGGGATGACTACGGAGAAAACGTGATGGCAGAGATGACAATTCGAGAAGCCCGCGTGCAGGATGCGGATACCCTTGCCGACATGATACGCCTCTCCCACCGGGACGTTGCAGAGCGTTTTAACCTTACAAAGGAAAATTGTCCCAAGCACCCCTCCTTTTGCCTGGACTCGTGGGTTCAGGCTGATTTTCAACGGGGCGTGAGGTATTTTTTCCTGGATACCGACGGCTCTCCTTCAGGGTGCATGGCCCTGGAATGGGCGTCGGATCAGGAAATGTACGTGGAGAGGTTATCGGTTCTTCCCCACAGGAGGCGCTGCGGAGCAGGTATCCGCCTTGTTGCCCATGCCCTGGGGGAGGCAGCCAACCTGGGCGTCGATACCCTGGGCATCGGCATCATTTCAGAGTTTGCCGAGTTGAAGGCCTGGTATCGGTCCCTTGGCTTTGAGACGGAGTCGGTGAAGCGTTTTGACCACCTGCCGTTTGAGGTGTGTTTTATGAAACGCTGGGTGCCGGTGACGGTGTAGGGTATATAAAGCTCCCATGCCCTTGGAAAACAAAAAAAGCGGGCCCCGTATGGGGTCCGCTTTTCTGCGTTTGAGCCGGAGGTTGGGCTACTTACCCTTGGTCGGATCCGGGAAGATGAATCCCTTGGCGGCGAGCTCCTCTTTGGAGAGGGCTTCCAGCTCGTGGGGGAGGACCAGCCAGTCCTGGGAGGCGTATTTGCGGTAATGAAAGTGGGGGGTGATGTCCACCTGGGTGTTTTCCGGCTTGTAGTAGAGGGCCGCCATTTTTACGTCTTCGGGGTTGCACTCCACCTCGTCCAGAACGCGCTCGTACACCGCTTTGAAGGTTTTTCCGCGGTCGAAGATGTCGTCCACGATGAGAAGGCGCTTGCCCTTTTCCATGCGGCGCTTCAAAGAGTCCAGGTTCTCTACCAGAACCTCACCGGCCTGGGCGATGCCCGTGTAGGACTGGGCGTGGATGGTGGTGAACTCCTTGGGGGTTCCGGAAAGGAGGCCAAAGACCTCCTGCATGTAGATACAGATCTGGGCCCCGCCCCGCGTGATGCCCGAGAGGATCTCAAAATCATCCCCTGCCGTGAAAATTTTCTTGGCAAATCCCCAGCAGTCCCGTTCCATCTGGAGGGCGTCGATAAAAATCTTTTCGTTAACCTGGCTCATGTGAACTCCCCGGTTTTATAAAAAAGAGCCCTGTCAGGCCCTTTCTGGATTTAAGCGTGTTTGGGGCAGTCATACAGGGTTTTTGTCAGGATTTCCACTGAAGAATCATCCCGCAGCCACGAGAACAAGCCCCACGGACATGATGGCAATGCCCGTGAATTTCGGCGCGGTGCGGCTCTCCTTGAGGATCCCCATGCCCATGAGGGCGCCCAGGGGAATGCTGAGCTGGCGGAAGGCCACCACGTAGGTGACGTCCGAGGCAAAGTTCATGGCGGTGAGCACCAGGCTGTAGGTGCCGGAAACGCCGATACCGGTGACGGCGGCGTTCTTGAGGCGCCGGGTGACCGTGTGCCGGAGACGCCCTCGGGCCGTTGTCCTTGGCAGGACCAGAAGGAGCATAAAGCCGATACTTGTGAGGTTCTGGACGAGGAGGTAGAGCAGGGAGAGCCTGAAGGAGGAGATGCCCTGGTCCGTCAGGGGGGAGAGCAGGCGGATGCAGTGGTCGTCGGCCAGGGAGTAGACCACGGTGCAGAGGGCCACCACAAGGGCCGTTGCCGAGGCGCGGTTGAGATAGCCCCCGGGACGGATGTCTTTAAAGGAGGCCTGGGGCAGCACAAAGCAGCCCGCCATGATCAAGGCGCCGCCCGCAAGGCAGGTGGCGGAGATGGCGTCACCCCGCCCCAGGAGAAAGGACCCGGCGGCCACAAAGACCAGGGGAAAAGCCCGGGCAATGGGGTAGACCACGGAGAGATCCCCGCACCGGTAGGCCGCAGAGAGGCTGGTGTAGTAGAGGCACTGGAAGAGGCCCCCCAACGTCAGGGGAAGCCAGACCGCCGGGGGAAACCGCAGCACGGTGGGAACCACGGGCAGCACCACCGGCGAAAGGGCCAGGGTGCCGATGACGGTGGCCACCAGGAAAAACGCGATGGAGGGGTGCTCGTGTTTTCCCAAGAGGTTCCATCCCGCATGGGTAAACGCAGAGACAATGATGAGGGCAACGGCGGTGAATTCCATGTCAGGGCTGCCTTTTCAGCATTGGGAGAATCTGGCTCAGGAGAAGGCCGGCACAGGCCTCGGGGGAGCGCGTGCTGGTGTCGATGGTGAGATCCGGATTTTCCGGGGGCTCGTAGGGGGCGTCCAGGCCGGTCATGCCGGTGAGGACCCCCTGTTCTGCTCTGACGTAGAGGCCTTTGGGATCTCGGGTGCGGCACACCTCAAGGGGGGTGGATACGTGGATCTCCACGAACCGGTTTTGAAATTTTCCCCGCAGGGCGTTTCGTTCGGCATGGTACGGGCTGATAAAGGCGCAGAGGGTGACGAGCCCGGCATCCAGAAAGAGCCCTGCTACCTCTCCGATGCGGCGGATGTTCTCTTTGCGGTCGGAAGGTGAGAGCCCCAGGTCCTGGTTGAGACCGGAGCGGACATTGTCCCCGTCAAGGAGGATGGTGTGGACCCCGTGATCATGGAGCCGTTGCTCCAGAAGACCGGCCACCGTGGACTTTCCCGATGCGCTGAGACCGGTGAACCAGAGGAGCAGGGGGGCATGCCCCTTTTGGGACGCACGCATCCCCGGGGTGACAGGGTGGTTGTGGGTGAACACTCGGGTCGTCATAACAGTTCCTTAACGAGTCTGGACGGGGCAATGGCCGGATAGCCTCAGGTGATCCGTTCATACCATCGGACGGGGCGGGAGGAAATAGGAAAAGGGGGGAGTGAATGGTCAATAGTGAATAGCGAGTGGGAAATAGCGAATGGGGAGCGGTTTCAGATGCGTCCCGTCATTACATGTGACGGAAAAGGTGGCGCCGGGGCCTGGGGGTGTATTATAGCAGATGGCTTGGAAAGGTTTTTTGGTAGACGCAGGCAAGGAGAGAGGGAAATGGACGAGCCGGTATATATTGTCTCGGGATACATGCGATCCGGGACTTCCATGATGATGAAGGTGCTTGAAGGGGCGGGCATGGTGGCCCGGTACAACTCGAAAAAAGATGAGGTGCTGGGGGAAAAGTACGGCAGGGAGGATTACCACCCAAATCCGGAAGGGTTTTTCGAGCTGGGCCGCAAAGAGTTCGATGACCCCGGCTTTCCCGGGATTTTTTCAGGGCAGCTCATCAAGGTGCTGCACTGGCGGCTCAAGGGGCTGCCCGTTCACCCCTATCGCATCTGCTTTATGACCCGGGACCCCAAGGAGATCGAGGTGAGCTACCTTAAGATGTTCAGGCGCCGTCCCCCCTTTGTCCTTCAGAAATACCACGAGCTGGTGGCGGAGGTGGTTCGGGATGTGAATGCCCGGGGCGACTCCGAGATCCTGCTGGTGCCCCACGCCGAGATGCTCAGCGACCCGTCAGCTGTCCTTGCCCGTCTTTCCTCAGCCGGGTGGCCCCTCACCGACCTTAAAAACGGCGCCGCCCAGGTGGACCCGTCCACTCTACCGCTCCCGCCCCGAGACCCTTGCCGAGGCCCGCGACGCCGTGCCCGGCCTTCGTACCGACATGCCCGAGTGCCTGTCATAACAAAAAAGCCCCCGGAAAACCGGGGGCTTTTTTTTATATCATGCAGCGGTCGACAACGCGTCGCCTGCCAAGGGGATTATCCCAGAAGGATTTTCTTGGCGGACTGGTCGTTGATGTCCGAGATGTGCAGGATACCTGTCTCTTCGGCGGTCTCGCGGTTGGCTGCGAAGATGTCGTTTCGGGTCAGGGTGTCCATGGAGAAACGACGGGCACCTGCCATGAGCTGCTGGATGCCGCAGCCGAGCTTGTCGGCGAGGGTCCAGATGGCCATGGCGCCGTAGGGGATGTTTTCCATCTCCTCTTTGCCCACTTTCTTTTCGATGTCGTAGTAGCAGGAGAAGATCTCCTGGGGGGTGGTGCCGAACTGGGTAACGGTCTTGGGAAGTGCATCCCAGTTGCCGTTGACATTTTCCTTGCGCTCGTGGTGGATGGCACCTTCGATGTTGGCCCCGAGGAAACCGGGAACCATGAGGGCACGACCCATGCAGATGAGCTTGGTGAAGGGGGCACCCAGGGCCAGGCCCTTGTAGATGCTGTCTTCCAGGGCAAAACCGCCGGCAAAGGAGATGTCCACAACGTCCTGGCCGTTGGCAGCCAGTGCCGCCGCGTATTCGTAGGCCTTGGCGTGGAGGTTGATGGAGGGAACGCCCCAGCTCTGCATCATGTTCCAGGGGCTCATGCCGGTGCCGCCGCCGGAACCGTCGATGGTGAGCAGGTCAAGCTTGGCTTCGGAGGCGAACTTGATGGCCATGGCCAGCTCTTCCATACCGTAGGAACCGGTCTTCAGGGAGATGCGGGCAAAGCCGAGGCTGCGGAGGTAGTCCACGCTCTTCATGAAGTCTTCGCGAACGAGCTCTACGCTGTTGAGGTTGGTTCCACCGAGGCGGCTGTGTCGGGCAAAGGACTTGATGGCACCGCTCTTGAATGCTTCCTGAACTTCGGGAAGGAGGGGGTTGGGGTCAACCACGTAGCCACGCTCTTTAAGGAAGGTGGCGTAATCGAGGCTGGAGACCTGGATCTCGCCGCCGATGTCCTTGGCGCCCTGGCCCCACTTGAGCTCGATGATGCACTTGTCGCCGTACTTCTCTGCAACGTATTCGGCCACGCCGTTACGGGTGTCTTCCACGTTGAGCTGAACGATAATGGCGCCGTAGCCGTCATAGTAACGCAGGTAGGTTTCGATGCGGCGGTCCAGCTCAGGGGAGTTGATGACCTTGCCGTTTTCGATGATGGACTTCTGGTCCACGCCCACGACGTTTTCGCCGACGACGATGGGAATACCTGTCAGGGCGCAGCCGATGGCAAAGGAGTCCCAGTATTTGGCGGCAATGAAGGTGGAACCCAGGGCACCGGTCATCAGGGGCATGCGGCACTTGGTCTTGATTTCGTTACCGAACTCGGTGGTCAGGTCCACGTTGGGGAAGATGCAGTCGTCCGGGTCGTTGGTAAGGGTGCCGTTGAGGCCCATGGCGCCGTACGCGTAGCCCTGGATTCGCAGGGAGTTGTAGGAGACGCCCAGGTGGGTGGTGTTGTTGGCACCAGCGGTGACCACACCGAAATCACGGGGGTAAAGGAGTTTACGGCCGACCATGCTGGAGAGCCAGGTCTCGCATTTGCCCTGACAGTCGGCGCGGCAAAGGGTGCAAAGTCCTGATTCAGCGGGGTTTCCACGGTTTACGGTTCCGAGTACATCGTTGTTTTTGGCAAAACGCATGACAATTCTCCTTCTCAAAGTGATCTTAAAAATATGTCAAATCAAAATTATCGTGATGCGGATGGCATGTTCTGTATGCAGCGTGATGTTCACGCGCTCGGTCACAGCGTTCTGAATGTAAATACCTGCTCAGGTATCGCAGTCCTTGATTAATAGAGAGTACAATGGCAAGCAAATGAGATCGCATGCTCGGTTCGTGATCCTGGGCAGATTTTATCCGGGGACGTCTCTGGCTGTTCAGGAGAACTCAGCAAAGGCGCAAAACATTCAGTGTAGCGCTTTGTATTATTAGTTTGACCGTTAAGATCGAACCAAAACACAGTTTATATGACAGTTCAAGAAAAAATTGAGCGAGATATTCCAAGGGATCCGGCAATGGAGTAGGCGCAAAATCCGCAAAAAAATGTGTTGAAGTAATTTACCTGCGATAAGTTTTAGAATGACTTATAAAAAGGGGGGAGACCGCTCCGAATTTTATTCGGGCTTTATGAGGATCAGCCGAATAATACAAAGAGGTCCATGCTCATTTTTTTCGCGCCGTGAACTGACGTTGACGTAAAATTCAGTCGTTGGTCCAGGGTTGGTACCCTGGCTGTCGGGCGGAAATGTTCTGAATTTATTTGATATCTGATATATCACATATGTGAAAAACAGTGTTGTTCGGTCAAGGGAACGGTTCGCCGATTCGCTGCCTTTTGCCTGTTCTGCGTCAATCGCGAAACTGAACTGAATAATATTCGCGAAAAGGAATGTTCGGGGTGTGTTTCTGCGATTTGAGTTGAAACGACGGGGGGCTTTCTGTGGTTCGGTGAGTTCCGGCAGCAGGGCGGGGTGCGGAGACGCCCCGGCTCCTGAAACGGCGGGCGTTTCACCTTTATACGGGTTGGGTAGGAAAGGACAAAAGGGGGCTGCTCTGCTGAAAAGGCCTTTTATAACGTGACCATGCACAGGAACAGCCCCCGAAGGCTTTTGTTCTGGGGGTGCGGCCTTTTCTTATACGGCAAGGCCCACGGAAAAGAGCAGGGAAAAGACCACCGAGAGCCTGGCCGTTGACGCCAGGGTCTCGTTCAGGGCGGGGCCCTTGGTGTGGAAGAGATCCTTTATAATAGGCAGCACCATGGGAGAGGCTCCCAGAGCCAGGAAGCCCGCAGCGCCCATGAAGCCGGAGAGGAAGAGCAGGGGCAGCATGAAAAACGGGATGAGGACAAGGAGTCCGCAGAAGACGGAGCTCATGCCGCGCCCCATGCGAACGGCAAGGGTCTGTTTGCCTGCCACGGAGTCCGTGGGGATGTCCCGGAGGTTGTTGACGTTCATGATGGCCGCCACCAGGAGGCCTGCAGGGATGGAGGCGATGATGGGCCGGGGGCCCATGGCAAGGGCCTGGACGTAATAGGTGCCGCAGCACCGCCACCGGTCCGAAAAAGAGAAAGGCAAAAAAGCGACCTGAGGCCGTTGGAGGCGATGGGGTAGGGCCCTCCGCTGTATGCCAGGGTGGAGAGGATGCACAGCACGCCGATGACCACAATGGGCAGGCCGCCCCGGGCCACCAGGTAGATCCCCGTGACAGTGGCCAGCACCAGGCAGAGCACCATGGCGGCCAGGACCCGGTTCGGTGCGATGAGGCCACTCTGGGTTACCCGCACAGGCCCCAGGCGTTTCTCCGAGTCGATGCCGTGCTTGTTGTCAAAGTAGTCATTGGCCAGGTTCACCGCCACCTGAAGGAGCATGGCCCCGAAAAGGGCAGCCAGGGCCGGGAGAAAGGCAAAGGCGTTGTCGCCCATGGCACAGGCCGTGCCCACGATAACCGGAGCCGCTGAAGCGGGAAGGGTTTTGGGCCGGATGGCAAGGAACCAGGGCGATGCAGTAAGGGTTTGAACGACAGACATGGGGAACTCCTTTATATAAAAAATGCCTCCGGCGGGTCGCTTTTTGAAAAAAGCTCCGCAAAAACTTTTCGATTGCATCGTCTTCAGCTGCCCAGCCCCGACGGGGCTGGGCAGCTGAAGACGATGCATGTGCGTTATGTTAACCCGGATATTTCACGAGTCGAGTGCACCCATATTCAAGGCATCAGAGCTGCAGATGTAGTGGTTTACCTCAAGGCTCTGATAACGCAGAAGGTGGGTGCACTCGGCCCGCCCGAAGGGTGAGAAAATCAAACAGCAAACGGCGATTTACATTTTGTATTTTCAAAATAGCTAATATTTTTATTGTAGATATGCGAAATAATGGCTCTTTTCTTTTTTGGGCTGGCTGTTTTCTCATGAAATATCCGGGTTAAAACAGCCCGCTTGTCGATAGCTTTCGGTCTGTCCATGTCGGTTGTAAGACCTGTTTTGTCAAACTTTTTCAGCCACGGCAGGGCCGCCGGAGGCTGCATTTCGTTTGCTTCTTACCCCTTTGCGTACTTTCGTTCGATGGTATGGATCAGGACATAGAGGGCCGCGCCCAAAAGGCCCATGGCCATGATGCCTGTGTACATCTCCGGGTACATGAGGACCTGGTAGGTCTCCACCACGATGTAGTAGCCGAGGCCCCAGCTGGTGAGGGACTGTTCGGCGATGAAGAGGACGGCCACGGCCGTGCCCACCGAGACCCTCAGGGCCGTCAGCACGGGGTGGAGGATGGAGGCCGGAAGGTAGACGTAGCGGAAGAGGGCCCGTCGTCCCGCGCCCAGGGAGCGCACCGAGATGATGAGCTCGCGCCGGAGGCCTGCGGCTTCGTCCCGGACCACCACCAGGATCTGGAAGAAGATGATAAAGGCGATGAGGGTTATTTTGGAGAGATCGGTGATCCCCAGCAGCACGTAGATCACCGGCAGGAAGATGATCTTGGGGATGGGGTAGATGATGGCCACCAGGGGCCCGACGATGCGGTCGAGTTTGGGCAGCTGGCCCAGGGCCAGGCCCAGGGGCGCTGCCGTGATGACGGCCAGGAGGATGGCGGCCAGGACCCGCGCTGTGCTGGCTAAAAGGTGAAGGCCCAGGTCCCCGGGCAGGGCCTTGAGAAAGAGGGGCACCACCACGGTGGGGGGCGGCAGGATGGGCCGGGCAAGGAGCATGGAGGCTACCTGCCAGAGCAGGAGCAGGGTGAGGCTGCCCAGAAGGGTTCCCATGGGGGTGGAGCGCCGACGTGTCTGGCTCATGGCTCCTCCTTTCGGGAACGGGTTTCGATGAGGGCGCGCAGGGCGCTACACTGGTCCAGGAACTGTCTGCCCATGCGCAGGTCGGGGTCTCCGGCGTGGGGATTGTCCACGATGGTGGGCGTTTGGTTCACGGTGTCGGACAGGACGAGAATTTTTTCGCCCAGGACCACGGCCTCTTCGATGTCGTGGGTGACGGTGAGGCTCGTGAGCCCGGTCTCCCGGTGGAAGCGGTTCATCACCCGCTGGAGCTCTTCACGGATGGGGGCGTCCAGGGCGGAAAAGGGCTCGTCCATGAGGAGGAGGTCCGGTGAGAGGACCAGGGTTCGGGCAATGGCGGCCCGCTGTCGCTGACCCCGGGAGAGTTCTGCGGGGTATTTTTCCCGCACGTGATCGATGCCGAGCCAGGAGAGCCAGTGTCGGGTCAGGGCCTCTTCGGCCTCGGGGTCTTTTTTGGCTCCTCCGGGTTGGGTTTCGCCGTCGGGGCCGTAAAATCCGCGAATCTTGAACCCCAGCTTCGTGTTCTCCTCCACCGTGGCCCAGGGCAGGAGCCCGTGGTCCTGAAGCACCAGGCCCGTGCCCCGGGGCCGGGGTCGCTCGATGGGGGCGCCGCCTACGCGGATCACCCCTGAGTCCGGCCGGGTCAGCCCGGCCATGAGGTAGAGCAGGGTGGTCTTGCCGCAGCCCGATGGGCCGATGACACTCCACGCCTCGCCCTGGCAGATGGTGAGAGAAAAATCCTCAAAAATGGGGGCTCGGTCCCGGTAGCGGAAGCCCAGGGTCTCTATGTCGATGATGGGAGTTGTCACAGGTCTCGGCTTACTCCTTGAAACGGTCGGTCACAACGGAGGTGCCGTAGGCGACGGGTTTTTTGAGGATGCCTTTTTCCGTCATCCAGGCCATGACATCGTCCCACTGGGCCTTTGATGGCACGGTGTTGACGGGAAAGGGCGGAATGACAAAGCTCTGGCGGACGTTCTTGGGGACCCGGATGTTTTTAAGCATCAGGGGACGGAAACTCTCGGGGTCGGCGTTGATGTCTTGGGCAGCCTTCATCCAGGCGTCCACAAAGGCCCCCACCGCCTCTTCGTTGCCGGTCCAGGCTTCGGCGCTGACGGAGAGGACGCTTGCGCTGTACAGGGGGGCGCGGGTGTCGTCCATCACCACATGGGCACCGGCCTTCATGGCGGCAAAGGCCAGGGGATCGGGCAGGGTGGCTGCCTTGATCTGTCCGGAGAGGAGCAGCTGCATGCGCTCGGGCAGGACAGGCACCGATTTTTTGACGATCTCTTTGGTGGAGAGCCCGCTGTCGCCCAGGAGCCGGTCCGTGAGGTATTCGATGACGGTGTGCTTGGAAACGGCAATGGGAACCCCTGCAAGCTGGTCCGGGGTGGTGATCTTTGAGCCGGGGCTGGAGAGGATGCGAAAAAGGGGCGAACTCCCCTTGGGTGCACGGGCCACGGCCACGATCTTCATGCGCACCGTCTCCCGGTTGAAGCTTGCCGTGCCTGAGATTTCGTTGACCATGGCGTCGATGCGGCCTGCCTGCATGAGCTGGTCCCGTTCCAGGGCGCTGCCCACGGGGAGGGTCTCCACGCGGATGCCCGCCTCTTCGAAGTACCCCTTTTCCTCGGCCACGAACACGGGCAGCACATCGGGGATGGGCAAAAGGGCGATGCGCAGGGTGGGGGGCTGCTGGGCTGCGAAGGCTGTAGAGCAGACCGACAGCAGGGCCAGCAGGGCGAACAGGGTGGTGGCAGCCTCAATGGCGAGCTTTTTCATCATAGACCTCATGGCATGGGATTGAAAAGGCGGTGTTCCCATGGGGAAAACGCCTTACTGCATTACTCGTAACCTTACGGTGTATACAGGATTTTTACGGGGTAACGTACCCTGCCCGCACGCAGTTTTCATGCTTCGGTGAGCCGGGGGATGGGCGTGGCAGGCCGTGAAGCGCTTTGATTTGAAGGGGTGTGATCGTCGTTTTTGTGCAAAAACGGTTGACACGGGTGGCGGGGTGTGACAGGAAGGAAGGCAACGGAAGCCTGTAGGTTTCAGAAGCAAAAATGGTTCTTTATGCGTTTTGGCCCCGAATGGGAAAGGGCTGGAAACGGCTAATCTTAAGCCACGAAGGCTGATGCATCGCGAGAGCGCGGTCCGTCATCATTTCGTGGTTTTTTTGTTTTTAAGGGCAGTTTTTTGTGATGCCATGGCTGGTTTGCGAGGGAGAGCCGGATGACTCGGGTGAGAAGGGGATGAGATCCCGACACCGGCCCGGGAAGCCATGGAACGGTATGGGCCTGTGACGGGCCCGGGGCGAAGGTGCGGTTCCTGAATAGGTCAGGGCGGACGAAGGCGTCCATGATCG
Organism: Desulfoluna sp. CYM3A; assembly: GCF_056829965.1. Lineage (NCBI taxonomy): Bacteria > Pseudomonadati > Thermodesulfobacteriota > Desulfobacteria > Desulfobacterales > Desulfolunaceae > Desulfoluna > Desulfoluna sp. CYM3A. The sequence goes on along the minus strand of NZ_CP186556.1, from coordinate 4,348,646 downwards.
CGCCTTCGCCCTATTTTTTTGTGGGCCTAAGGGTACCAGGCATCCACCAGCTCGCCCACCTCAAAGGAGACGACCTCGTCGCGCTTTTCGAGCCAGGCGTTTGCCAGGGCTCGGTGCTCGTCGGTGACGCTGCCGCGGGTGGCCAGAACCACGAAACCGGCAAAGTCAAAACGGTCTCCGCCGCCGCCGAAATCCAGGCCGTTGGGATCGATCACTTCATCCAGGAAGGACTCCACAAAGGCGTCCAGGGCCTCGTTGGTGTTCTGGTCGGTGAACTTGATGGTGAGGTTGAAGCCAAACTCCTGGAACTCACCCACGTGCAGTTTTTTTCTCAGTCGTTTTTTCATGGTGGTGTCATATCCTAATTTGATGGTTTACCCATGTTGTCGTGTTGTATTGGCGCTCCAGCTTACACGAATTCAAAGGGGACGCAATACAAAAAATCGCTTGATGCCGATCCGTTAGGGGGCCGCTTTTCCTAAGGCCCGGTTTTGGGGGATCGGGGGCGTATTTTACGCGGGTTGAACCGGTTCACCGCCCGCCTCAGTTCCTGTGGCCTTTCGGTGCTGTCACCACCCGGGCCGTAGGTGAGGGCCACATAAAGGCGGATGATCCTGCTGGCCTCGGGGTAAAGGTGGGGGGCCTCTTTCTTGATCCGGTCAAGGAAGTCCAGGGGGCCGGTGGCTGGGTGGCGGGTGATTTGTTCTTTTTCCATTTTCTTTTGAAACAGCGCCCAGCTGGCCCGTACCGGCGGGATTTTGGTGCGGCTTCGCAGCTCCAGGATGAGCCAGGCCAGACCAAAGACAGCGCAGCAGAGGGCAACCCCCCAGGCTGCGGCGGCAACCCATCCTTTGGCAGATCGGGACGAGGCGCCCAGTTTTTTAAGGAACGCCTCCTGGAGGCTGCCGGAGTACCCGATGACCCGCGTGTCCCAGTGGTAGTTGAGTGCATCCCACCCCAGGCTGAGTCGCTGGAGCCCCCGGGCCAGGAAGGAGGCGCCGTCGCCGATGAAAAAGGAGGGCCGGTCCGCCTCGGGGAGCCCGAAGCCCGCACCCCGCTCCACCCGGTCCGGGGCCACGGCCGAGGTGGGGTCCACCCGCACCCAACCCTGTCCTTTAAGCCAGACCTCCGCCCATGCGTGGGCATCGGCCTGCCGGACGATGAGGTAGTTGCCCATGGGGTTGACGGTGCCGCCCAGGTAGCCGCCCACGATGCGTGCCGGAACCCCTGCGGCCCGCATGAGAAAGACAAAGGCCGAGGCGTAGTGTTCGCAAAGCCTGTCGGTGTCAAAGAGGAACCGGTCGATCCTCTCCCCGGGAGAATAGGCGAGGAGGTAACCAACCCGTTGGTGCCGAGATAGGCCAGGGCGCTGTCCACCACTTGGCGGGCATCCGAGGCCTGGGCCCGCCAGCGACGGGCCAGGCGGCGGCTTTGGGGGTTTCCCCCGGCGGGCAGGCGGGTGAACACAGCTTCCCAGGGGGCAAAGGGACCGGTGGTGTAGGCGGTGAAGTCAAAACCCGGAGGGCGTCTCGAGGCCGCCCTTGGGTTTTTGCATGGTATGATCTGCCAACTGTGCCGTGCCCTTGGGCAGGGTGACGGGAAGGTCCAGGGGAAAGAGACGGTCCGTGTTTTTGGTTTCCACCATGATTTCGTAGGACGCAAGGGGACCGATTCCCTTGATCGTGGCCCCCGATGGGGGGCGGATGGCGGCGCGCCAGGAGGTGCCGTTGAAGGTCTGGAAGACGATGCCCCGGAAGTAGCGCTGGTCCGAAGCAGGGATGACTCCGTCAAAGGTTACCCGGAAGACAGGGGCCTGGCTTTTGACCATCTGAGAGACGCTGCCCGGGGAGAGGGTGGTTGAAAACCCCGAGGAGGCGCTTCTGGTGGCGGTGATCCCGAAGAGGCTGCCGTCGATGCGCGGGAAAAAGAAGAAGAGGACCAGGGTGAGGGGGACGGCCTTGCCGGTGATGGCTCCCGACACCTTGAAGGCCTCTTTTAAGGGGACCGCAGGGCAGTTGATGCGCAGCAGGATGGCGGTGATGTGGATCATGGCCGCCACCATGTACGCTGTCATCACAAGGGAAGCGGAGAAAAAGAGGCTGGAGACCACCATGAAATAGGCAATGAAAATGGCGATGAACAGGTCCCGTTCCCGCCGGGTCTCCAGGGGCTTCAAACCCGCCATGACACACAGGAGGCTTGCCCCGAAGCGGTTGTCGATGACCCCGTTGCTGGAGACAAACACGCAGGCAAACCCCAGGAAAGTCATGCACACGCGGGAAGGGTCCGGGGGCAGGGGCCACCCCTTGGGCTCGGACAGGACCGCATACCCCCAGAACCCCACACACCAGACAGGGATCCAGGGGCTGAGGTGGGTCATGTGGGGAATCAGCCCGGCCGCAAGGGCCGCCACCAGAAGGGGCAGGGTGCCTTTCACCGCCTCTTCCCTGGGATGGCGGCCTTTTTTTGTTGAAGACGTCGACACGGTGGTTGGTCCAACCTTTTCTTTCATGTTCTCATGGCAAGATGCTTTCGAGGTGGCTCACCTCGACGCCGGAGGCACGCTTATTGTTAATCGCTTGGTGGCATCATGGCCAGGGCGGTGAGGCATTGGTCCCGATGGGGGACGCTGGCCGGGGCACCCGGAGTGATGGCTATGCCCGGGGCCGACAGGCCGTAAGGGATTCCTTGCCGGTGGGCTTCCAGCACCAGGTGGCAGAGGTGGCTGATGCGGGCCTCGGTTCCTGTTGCCCGGATGAGGTCCCAGGAGAGGGTCACGGCGTGGTTCTGCTCTGCCTCAAAGGATTTGGTCCAGAGTCCCTGGCCCCGGGCCAGGGGCTTCCAGGCAATTCGGCTTCCGGGGTCCCCCGGCCGATAGGTCTTGAGTTCCCTGAAGTCTCCGGTTCCTGGAGTGGGGAGAGAGGGCGCCTGCGCCTTGACCTGGGGTAGGGGCTGCGGCCGTTTCAAAGGCATGGGGCAGGGGCGCGGGAAAGACAAGGCAGTGGGTATCCAGCCGGATGCTTACCCAGGTGCGGAAGAGCCCGAAGGGGTATGTGGACTCCACGATGAGGGGCGGGGGCCGGAAGCGTCCTCGCGTCAGGGTCTCAAGGGGCAGGCGGAAGGTGACGGTTTCCCCTGCCGGGATGTCCCGCACAACGCGTCCGTGGTCTTTGAAACCTGCCGCGACCCTGTAGCGGGGGGCTGCATCGGCTTTGACGGCCAGCTCAAACCAGAGGGGTTTGCCCGCAAAGACAGGGACGTGCTTTTCCGATACCAGGGTGAGCACCTTGATGTTTTTCTGGGTGTAGAGGGTGGACATCAGGGCCATGGAGGCCAGGAGAAAGGCAAAGAGAAACCCGGGGTTGTTGGTGTAGTTCAGGGCCCCCCCGATCATGGCTGTCACCGCGCAGGCAAAAAGGAGTCCCCGGCCCGTGGGGAGGATGTAAATGCGCAGGGCCCTGATCCCAAGGGGAAGGGGCCGTCGGGGTCCCCGGGAGGTGAACCGGAGCAGGGCGTTTGCCGCGGCGACTCTCAGCCTGGGCGGCACCTCCATGAGCAGGTCCTGGAGCTGCCGGAAGGAGTATTCGGACCGCGTCTCCCGGGACTGGAGCCGGTGTCCGGCGATGTAGGGGAAGACAGCCTGGAGGTCTTCGGGGATCACGTGGTCCCTGCCGTTGAGGCAGGCCCAGGAGCGGGTGGCGTGGAGGATGGCCAGCCCGGCCCGGGGGGAGAGACCGTGGGTGAAGTGGGGGGCGTTCCGGGTGAAATCAAGGAGGTCCTGCACGTAGTCCAGAAAAGCGGCGGAGACATGGATGGCGGCGATGCTGCTTCGAATGGTCATGACCTGCTCGGTGTTCAGCACCGGCCTGATTTTTTCAATGGCGTGCTTTCGGTTCCCGGTTTCAAGGAGTTCGCGTTCGGCTTTGCGGTCCGGATACCCCACGCTGATTCGCATGAGGAACCGGTCGAGCTGGGACTCGGGCAGGGGAAAGGTGCCGGACTGCTCCAGGGGGTTCTGGGTGGCGATGACGAAAAAGGGCTTGGCCAGGGGGTAGCTGTTGCCCTCAACGGTGACCTGCCACTCTTCCATGGCCTCCAGAAGGGCGCTCTGGCTCTTGGGGGTGGCGCGGTTGATCTCATCGGCCAGGAGCACCTGGGTAAAGATCGGCCCCTTGTGAAAAACGAAGCTGCCGCTGGCCTGGTCGAACACGGAGACCCCCAGGAGGTCGCCGGGGAGCATGTCGCTGGTGTACTGCATCCGGGTGAAGCCAAGCCCCAGGCAGCGGGAGAGGGCCTTGGCAAGGGTGGTCTTGCCGATGCCCGGTCGGTCTTCGATGAGGAGGTGTCCACCGGCAAAGAGGCAGGTGATGGCCAGCTTCACCTCGTGGGTTTTGCCGAAAACCACCCTGCTCATGGCGGAGATGATGTCGTCAAAGGCTTTTTTCATGGCGGCCTTTTATCATTAGTATCAGGCGGGCCGGGGCCCGGTTGCGTTTGGCATGGTTCCAGAAGGCGTTGGGTGCTGATCTCCTTCAACGGGGATGCTCACAGGTGGTGATCCGGTACGAAAGGGTATCAATTTTTTGATGATACGTGGTTGACGGTGCCTTCGTCAAATCTTTCCGGTTTTCCGGGGGCTCTTCGGGCGAGCGGTTTGTCGCTGATTGAGACGCGGGATGTTTCATGGTACGCTATGACGTTTGATGGGGCCATCTTGTGGGGCTCCGATGCCATGAAACCTGGAAAGGAAAAAGGAACGGCCCATGCAGCGCATGATGATTACGGATTTTGACGGGACCCTGTTCCGCAGCGACCGCACGGTGGCGGACGAGGATCTCGAGAGCCTTCGGCGGCTGGGTGAGCAGGGCGTCATCCGCGTCATCGCCACGGGGCGAAATCTGTACTCCTTCATGAAGGCCGCCCCTGCGGATCTGCCCGTGGACTACCTTGTCTTCTCCACCGGGGTGGGGATTGCCCGCTATCCCGATCCGGCGGCCAACATGATCCGGGAAGCGAGCCTCTCCCATGAGGCCTGCCTGAGCATCAAGGGCGTCTTTGATTCCTTTGGCCTGGATTACATGGTCCACGGGGCCGTGCCCGAGGGGCATCGCTTTGTCTACCACCGGCACGCCCCGGAGAACCCCGACTTCGATACCCGTCTCTCCTTTTACGACGGGTTTTCCGAGCCCATCAACGGGCACTTTTCCGGTCCTGCCTCCCAGTTCCTGGCCATTACCCGGGAGGTTCGCGCCAGCTCTCTGTTTGCCGAAATCACCGAGGCTCTGGCCGATTTCACCGTGATCCGCACCACCTCGCCCTTTGACGGCACCAGCACCTGGCTGGAGGTGTTCCCCAAGGGGATCTGCAAGAGCGAGGCGGTCTCCTTTCTTGCCGAGCAATGCGGGGTTTGCCCCTCTCAGACCATGGCCGTGGGCAATGACTACAATGACGAAGACCTCCTTCACTGGTCGGGCAAGGGGTTTGTGGTGGCCAACGCGCCGGACGACCTGAAAGCCTGCTTTGCCTCTGTTTCGGACAACGACACCTGCGGGGTCTCCGAGGCCATCGGTCGCTGGGCGCGTTACTTTTCCGCTCCTGCTGACCCGGGATATGTCATACGCAAACCACCAAACAAGAGCAGGTGGGTGAGGGCCGCCGATTGTTGAGGTATTTCAAAAACCCACCATGTAATTCACCGTTTTCTGCTCGACCCGTGAAATATTCGGGCTGGGGTTTGCACCACCCTCCGTCCTCCTTATTCTAAAAGATCCTTCACGGCCCGTGGTTGCGGGCGGGGGCTGCTCTGGTTCTTTTCATATCTCTTCCGGTTCTATTCAGATGAGTTCCGATACGTGTGCCCTGGCATGCACATGTCCTGCCGTCTTGCGGGCCTTTGTCGGCTTTGCCTTTCGTCTCCCTTGATCGTTACAAAAGAGTTTTTTAAACATTTGTTTGAAATGAACAGTTGATTTAAACAAATGTTTGAATTAAGCTGAATCAGAATCGAAAACATGCCGGGATATGGTGTGGTTGAAGCGGATAACTGGAAGAGGAGACGAGAGATGGCGGTGGAAGAGACCAAGGCAAATATTCTGGACGCAGCGGAGTCGTTTTTTGCGGAGCTGGGGTTTCACGGTACCTCCCTCAGGCAGATTACCGAGCGCGCCGGGGTCAATGTCGCGTCGGTGAATTACCACTTCGGCAGCAAGGAGAACCTCATGGACGCGGTGCTCCGAAGACGCCTTGAGCCCCTCAACGCCATTCGGCTGGCCCGGCTGGATGCCGTCAGGGCCGAGGCGGCTGAGGCCGGTGAGCGTCCGTCGGTGCGGGCGGTGATGACGGCCCTCATCGAGCCCACCCTCCGGGCGGTTGTTCAGCCAGTTTATTATGAGCCGCGTCTAGCTCTGAGCACAAAGGGGCCATGATGGAACGTGTGGGTCCGTTGATCGAGCCCCTTCTGAAGCAGTACTTAGAGACCCTCTGGGAGGCCCTCCCGAACCTGCCCGAAGAGGAGGTGGTCTTGAGGTTACGGATGTCCCTGGGGGCCATGCAGCACGCGATCCATGCGGTGCGCGGGCACCAGACGGACTCCTGCCCGAAGGAATTGACCACGGCCATTCCCGAAGACGAGGTGGTGGACTCCCTCATCGATTTTGTTACACGGGGCATGGAGGACACATGAAACGAAGGTGGATGATGGTTCTGGCCCTTGGCCTGGGGATCCTTTCAGGCTGCTCCGTCCATGACCGGACAGCGCCCGGGGCCCTGGCCGAGGAGGCCTCAGATTTACGGGAGGCAGGGGATAAAACCCCGCGCCCGGAGGTGGACTGGTGGCTTTTTCTGGAAGACGAGACCTTGAACACGCTGGTGGAGACGGCCCTGAAGGAGAACCCCACCCTGGATAGAGCCGCGGCCAACGTGCGAAAGGCTGATGCGCTGCTGGGGGCGCAAAAAGCGGCGGATCTTCCCGGGGTCAATCTCACCGGTTCTGCGGGCCGCGCCCGTACCGAAGGGTTCATGGCCGGGATCTCCAACTCCTGGAACCTATCGGCGGCGGCCTCCTACGAGCTGGACCTCTGGGGCGGCAGGCAGGCCCTTGAAAATCAGCGGGCCCTGGATCGGGAAGCATCCCTTGCCTCCCTTTCCGAAGCCCTTGTGACCGTATCGGCTCAGGTGGCGGACACCTGGTACCTCCGCCTTGAACGTCAGGTGCAGCAGGATCTGTCCGAAGAGCGCGTGGCCCTGCGCCGGGAGCTGCTGGAGATGATTGAGTGGCGTTACGGCCAGGGCACGGCCACGGCCCGGGATGTCTACGACACCCGCACCGAGCTGGCCGTGGATGAGGTGACCCTTGCCAGGTACCGCACCGACGTGGCTGTGGCCGACCATGCCCTGTCTGCCCTGCTCAATCGCAAACCCGGCGGCCTTGAGGCCGTTGTCCCCGGTATATCGGACAAGCCCCTTCCCACCATGGCTCCCCTGGCCCGGGATCCCCTTTCATCACGCCTGATCCTCGGACGACCCGATATGGTCCGTGCCATGCTGGATGTGATGAAGGCCGATGAGGCCGTTGCCGTCTCTCTGGCGGACCGGTTTCCCACCTTCAGCCTCACGGCCGGGTACGGCAGGGCCGGAGACGGCTGGGAAGCGGGGTCCAACAGCGGCCCGGTGTGGAACATCGGCGGTGAGCTCCTGGCCCCCCTCATCGACTGGGGACGGCGAAAGTCCCTGGTGGAGGCCGACAGGGCTGCCTTTGACGATGCCCTGGCCCGGTATCGTACCACGGCCCTTACCGCCTTCACCGAAGCGGCGGACGCCCTCACCCGGTGCCGCAACGGCGAGCGGGAAGACGCCCGCCTCAAGGAGTCCCTGGATGCGTCATCGGCCACCACGGCTTACGTGACCAGCCGGTATCTGGAAGGCGCCTCGGATTACCTGACCCTGATGATCGCGCGTATCGCGGAAAATGAAGCCCGGAGCCGCCTGGCAACCAGCCGGCGCCTTCTCCTGTCCAACCGAATCGGCCTGGCCCGTGCTTTGGGAGGGTCTTTCAGCGACACATGGGTTGAGACGTATGTGACGACACACAGAGAAACGGAGTAATGGTCATGGAAGATGAACGGCGGTCGAGCAAGGAGAGAACCATGGGACAAAACTGGCGCCCGCGGCTGAAATGGATCCTGCCCCTGGTGATCCTGGTGGCGGGGTTTCTGGTGATGCGTGTGATGATCCACCTGAAACGGGCACCGGAGAGGACCACGGCCGAAGAGCGGGGCCAGCTGGTGGAGACCGTGCCCGTCACCCGCGCCGAAGGGCGGGTGCGTATCGTGACCCAGGGCACGGTGGTGCCCTTCCAGCAGATGGACGTGGTGCCCAGGGTGTCGGGGTATGTGACGGCGGATCACATGGAAGTGGGCAAGTCCTTTGTCGCAGGGGAGGTGTTGTTCACCCTGGATGACGAAGACTACCGCCTGGCCGCTGTCAAGGCCGAATCCCAAGTGGCCCAGGCCGCCCTGGCCCTGGCCGAGGTGCGCTCCAAGGCCAGGTCCGCCAAGCTGGAGTGGGAACGGATGCCGGGCCGTGAGGGCATGACTCCTTCCCCCCTCTTGCTTTATGAACCTCAGCTGGCGTCTGCCAAAGCCCAGCTTGAAGGGGCAAAGGCCGACCTTGCGGCACGGCGCCTGGATATCGCGCGCTGCACGGTGAAGGCCCCCTTTGCCTGCCGGGTCCTTGCCGAAACCGTGGCCCCGGGCCAGTTTGTCTCCCAGGGCATGACCGTGGCCCGCCTCCTGGCCTCGGACCGCATGGACGTGGTGGTGCCGGTGACGGCCGAAGAGCTGGCCTGGGTGGACCCGGAGCAACACGAGGTCCGGGTGAGCCTGACGGCGGGCAAAGAAAAGGCCCTTCGCACCGGACGCCTGGTGAGGCGCCTGGCCGACGTGGATCCGGACGGCCGCATGGCACGGCTCCTGGTGAGGGTGGAAGCCCCTTTTCAGGATGAGGTGGCCGCCGTGGTCCCCGAGATGTACGTGGGGGTGGAGCTGACGGGCAGGCCCATCGACTCCGGTTTTTCCATTCCCCTTGAAGCCCTGGTGGACGGCAAATGGGTCTATGTCCTTACCCCGGAAAGCACCCTGTCCGTGCGGGAGGTGACCGTGGTGTGGCGCCGCAAGGCCCGGGTCATTGTCACAGGTCCCCTTGCCGAAGGCGAGCTGGCAATTACCTCCGGGGTTGCCGGGGCCGCCCCGGGCATGAAGCTGAGGCAGTGGCAGGCAGCGCCCGATCTCGGGTGCCTCCGGCGGGCAGGGATACATCCCCTGCACCCCAGTATTGCGAATGCTCCGGCCTTCGTTCCTCAGGCCGATTCCATTCGCTGAGGGGCTTTGCCGATAATGACGCCCATGGTTTGTGCGGGGTGGTCCACAAAGAAGAATGTTTGGTAACCATCCCCCTCAAAAAAAAGCCTCGGGCGGAGCCGCCGGAGTTATTCCGCTTAGAGCCAAAGTGAACAACCCCATGAAGGGCATGGGGTTTTCAGGCGAATGACAGAGGTCTTTGCAGCAAAATCGGTTGCCATATGTCATACCCCACGCGAATGCACCGAAAACGTCAGTATGGTGTCCACCTTCATGCATTCGCCATAGGGTTTCAAGGTGCCCTCCACCTTGCGTAGAAGGCGATGTCAGGGCAAGTATTCAAACCTATAACGTTGTGTGACCCTTAGGTGCCGAAATGAAAAAATGGATTGAATGGATGGCCAACAACCATGTGGCGGCCAACCTGTTGATGATGGTGTTTGTGGTGGGCGGTCTGATCAAGGGCCTGGGGGTGAAGCAGGAGGTGTTTCCCGAGATCGCCCTGGACAAGGTCCGGGTGGAGGTGGAGTACCTCGGGGCGGGCCCCGACGAGGTGGAAGAGGGCATCATCCTGAAGATCGAGGAGGCCATCTCCGGCATCGACGGCATTGACGAGCTCTCTTCCCAGGCCTTCGAGGGTCGGGGCAGCGTCATCGCCGAGCTGCGCACCGGGGTGGATCCCAACGTGGTGCTCCAGGATATCAAAAGCGAGGTGGACCGCATCACCACCTTCCCGGAAGACGCGGAGCAGCCCATTGTCAGTAAAATCTTAAACCTCCAGGAGACGGTGTCCGTGGTGGTCTACGGCGACCTGCCCGAACGGACCTTGAGGGAGCGGGCCGAGATGGTGAGAAACCAGCTCCTGGACCACCCCAAGATCACCCAGGTGGAGCTGGGCGGGGTGCGGCCCTACGAGGTGACCGTGGAGGTGACGGAGGAGAACCTGAGGCGTTACGGCCTCACCATGGAGACCGTGGCTGCGGCCGTGCGCCAGGCCTCCCTGGATCTGCCCGGGGGCACCATCAAGACCCGCAGCGGAGAGATCCTGCTGCGCACCAAGGAGAAACGCTACAAGGCGGCGGAGTACGCCGACATCGTCATTGTCCGGGGAGGCAACGGGGCCACGGTAAGGCTTGGGTAATTGCTCGCTACTCACCGATGGGTTTGAAGACACCGGCACCTACGCCCGTTTTGACGGCAAGCCCGCGGCCATGATCAACGTCTTTCGCGTGGGCGACCAGAAACCCACGGAGATCTCCGACATTGTGCTGGCCTACGTGGACGAGCTCAACGCCCAGTGGCCGGACTCGGTACGCGCGGCCGTGTGGAACGACACCAGCGAACTCCTGGAGAGCCGCCTCAATCTTTTGAAGAAAAACGCCCTTTTGGGCCTGTGCCTGGTGATCATCGTGCTGGGGCTCTTCCTGGAGCTGCGCCTGGCCCTCTGGGTGATGCTGGGGATTCCCATCTCCTTTATGGGCGCCTTGATGCTCATGCCCTCCTTTGACGTCTCCATCAACATGATCTCCCTGTTTGCCTTTATCCTGGCCCTTGGGATCGTGGTGGACGACGCCATCGTGGTGGGGGAGAATATTTTCGCCCATCGCGAAAAGGGAAAGCCCTTTCTCCAGGCCGCCATCGACGGAGCCGCCGAGATGTCGGTTCCCGTGACCTTCTCCATCCTCACCACCGTGGCCGCCTTTTTGCCCATCGCCTTTGTGGCCGGGACCATGGGCAAGTTCATGGTGGCGGTGCCCATCGTGGTGATTTCTCTTCTCCTGGTCTCCCTTGTGGAGAGTCTCTTCGTGCTTCCCGCTCACCTGAGCGGGGGCTCGGCCAAACCCCTTTCCGGCCCGGTGCTGGGGCGCATCGATGCGGTGCGGGTCCATTTCGGGGAGCGGCTGGAACGCTTTGTGTCCGGCCCCTATAAGCGTACCCTGGACCTGGCCCTTGCCCATCGGTACACCACTTTTGCCATCGGCATCGCCCTGCTTTTGATGAGCGTGGGGCTGGTTCGGTCCGGCCTCATCAAGTTCACCTTCATGCCCGAGGTGGAAGGGGAGCGTATCACCGCGGCCCTTCAGATGCCCGTGGGCACTACCCTGGAATCCACGGGCCGCCAGACCGACATGCTCATTGAAACGGCCATGGAGGCCGTGGCCGAGATGGATGCCGAAAACCCGGGGGAGCCAACCATCTTTCGCCATGTTTACGCCATCGTGGGCGGGGCCATGGCGGCCACCGGGCCTGGAAACGACGGCGAGGGCGCCGCGTCCTCAACAAACATCGCCCAGGTGGCCCTGTTCCTGACCCGGGCCGAAGAGCGCTCCGTACCCATCAGCGAGGTCAAGGCCCTGTGGCGGAAAAAGGTGGGGGAGATCCCCGGGGCCGACTCCCTGACCTTTACCACGGACCTGGTCCAGATGGGCGCCGACATCGACGTGGAGCTGCGGCATGTTGACTACCGGGTGCTGGAGGCTGCCGCCGAAGAGGTGAAGGCCTATGTGGCGGGCTACCCCGGTGTTACCGATATTGAGGACAACTTCTCCCCGGGCAAGGGGGAGATCAAGTTCACCCTTACGGACGAGGCCAAGACCCTGGGTGTCACCGAGGCGGACTTTGCCCGGCAGGTGCGGGGCGCTTTTTTCGGCAGCGAAGCCTTGCGCCTGCAGATCGGTCGCAACGAGGTGAAGGTGAAGATCCGCTACCCGGAAGGGGACCGCAGGCTTATGCAGACCCTCACGGCCATGCGCATCCGCACCCCCGGTGGAGGGGAGATCCCCATTGCCCGGGCCGCCCGGTTTGACCGGGGCCGGGGCTACTCCACCATCACCCGGAACAACCGCAAGCGGGTGGTGAACGTCACGGCCACGGTGAACGCCAAAGAGGGCAACGCAGGGGAGATCAACGCCGATATCCGGGAAAAGCTGCTTCCGGGCCTCATGGCGACCTACGACGGCCTCTCCTATGGGTTCGCAGGGGAGGAAAAAGAGAAACGCGAGTCCCTGGGGAGCCTGAAAGAGGGCTACCTCCTGGCCCTGTTTGCCATTTATGCTCTCTTGGCCATTCCGTTCAAAAGCTACGGCCAGCCCGTGATCATTATGTTCGCCATCCCCTTCGGCATTGTGGGGGCCATCTTCGGCCACCTTCTCATGGGCTACAACCTGAGCATGCTGAGCCTCTTCGGCGTCATCGCCCTCTCCGGGGTGGTGGTCAACGACTCCCTGCTCATGATCGACCGCATCAACACCAATCGGGCCAGGGGCATGACCATCCTTGAAGGGACCCGTGAGGCCGGTCAGCGACGGTTTCGCCCCATTCTTCTGACCTCGCTCACAACCTTTTTCGGCCTCGTGCCCATGATCCTGGAGACCAGCGTCCAGGCCCAGTTTCTCATCCCCATGGCCATCAGCCTGGGCTTCGGGATCCTCTTTGCCACCCTCATCACCCTGCTTCTCATCCCGGCCCTCTACATGATCCTTGAAGACGCCAAAAGGGTCTTGGGCTTGGGCAGGGAGATCCGTCGAGGCGATATACCGTCTTGATGGACTCGGTGTGGCGATATGTCGTCTTTACCGCCGCAACCGGGTGCGCTGTGACGCCCTCCGGTTGCCGGGTGCTTTTCCTTTCTTGTTGTTTTGTTGTTGCCCGGATTATACTGCCTGAACAGAAGGTTGTCCCATCTGCCCCCGCCTGTGCCCATGGCCGGATCGCGGGGCGGTTTTCCTTTTTGCGTGCCTGGAACGGATTCTGCACAGGTTGATGCCCGCATGGCTTCAACCACCCACCCGAACAAGGAGCAACCATGGATGCAAAGGCGCTTGTCGAGAAACAAAGGGAGTACTTCAACACAAACACGACCAAAGACCCGGCCTTTCGGGTGGCGCAGCTCAAAAAGCTCAAGGCGTTGCTCAAAGCCAGCGAGGCCAGGCTCAACACGGCCATTTACGAGGACTTCGGCAAGTCCGAGTTTGAAACCTACCTCACCGAGCTCTCCCAGATTTACCATGAGATCGACATGTTCGTGATAAAGGTGCCCCGGTGGAGCAGGAGAAAAAGGGTCCCGGGGAGCCTGGCCAATGTGCCGTCCAGAAGTTACATCCTGCCGGAGCCCCTGGGCACCACCCTTGTCATCGGGGCGTGGAATTACCCGTACAACCTCTCCCTGATTCCGGCGCTTTCCTCTTTGGCTGCGGGGAACACCGTGATCCTCAAGCCCAGCGAGCTGCCCGCCCGGACCTCACAGGTCATGGCCGAGATCATCAACCAGGGCTTTTCCGATGCCTACTTTCATGTGGTGGAGGGCGGGGTGGAGGAGACCACCGAGCTGCTGGAGAACGCCTTTGACAAGGTCTTTTTCACGGGAAGCATCCCGGTGGGGCGCATCATCTACCAGAAGGCGGCCAAACACCTCACCCCCGTGACCCTGGAACTCGGGGGCAAGAGCCCCACCTTTGTGCTTTCGGGCTGCGACATCCGGGTGGCCGCCCGGCGCATTGCCTGGGCTAAGTTCCTCAACGCCGGGCAGACCTGCATTGCCCCTGACTACGTGCTGGTGGAAAAAGAGGTGGAAGCGCCTTTGCTTGCCGCTCTGAAAGAGGAAATACAGGCCCGCTACGCTCCCGGAGAGGACCTTCGGGAGAACTACGTGCAGATCATCAACGAGCGAAACCTGGAGAGGCTTGCCGCCCTCATTGACCCGGCCAAGGTGTACCACGGCGGGGAGGTGGACAGGGCCGCCCGGACCATCAGTCCCACCCTCATGAATGGGGTAAACTTCGAGGATCCGGTCATGGAAGATGAGCTCTTCGGTCCCATCTTGCCGGTCATCGCCTTCTCCAACCTGGACGAGGCCATCGGCAAGGTCAAGGAGCGGTCCAAGCCCCTTGCCTGCTACGTGTATGCAAAGGACAGGGCACGGATCCGCAAGGTCCTTCGGGAGGTCTCCTTCGGGGGCGGGGCGGTGAACGACTCCCTGATGCACCTGAGCAACCCCAACCTGCCCTTTGGGGGAGTGGGGGCCAGCGGCATGGGCAACTACCACGGCAAAGCGGGCTTTCGGGCCTTTACCCACTACAAGAGCATCCTGGACAAACCCACCTTTTTTGAGGCTCCCCTGAAGTACTGGCCCTACGCCCCATGGAAGCTGAAGCTCATCAGGCGGATGTTCAACTGACCCCGGTAGAGGGGAAAAGCAAGCCTCCGGCGGCCAGGTGGGGGCACCTGGAAACCCTGTGGCGAATGCATGAAGGAGGGCATTAAGCGCCCGTTTTCGGGGCATTCGCGTGGTGTGTGACATATACGATGATTGGGACTTGGGATTCGTTTTACGTTGACCGGAATCACTTCGGCGGGTTGCTTTTTGAGCAAAGCTTCGCAAAAATAAGAGGGACGAGGCTGTCGGAAACACATAATCACACAATGGCTCGCCAGAATACCGCTGGGATTTGACCCGAGGAACGAGGGGCAAAGCCCGGCGGTAATTTGCTTTCAAGGTGGCACACCTTGCCGCCGGAGGCTGTTTTTTGTGCTTTTATTTTTATTTTGAAGTGGGGCGCGTTTCCAAAAAACAAAACCTGTTTGTCGAACGTTTTCGTTGCGTTGGAGTCCTTGGTCGAAGGCGGATCAAACGTTTGGTCCCCGGCAAGGCTGTCGGAGGCAATGTTGAGCTGAAAAGTGACGGTGGGGGTGTATGCAGGAGCCTGTGAGTGATTCGGATCGGTTTTCGTTTTTCAGGGAGTCCATTGGGTGCATCAGCGCGAGCCTGGACATGGATCAGGTCCTCAAGCGATTGCTGGTGTCCATGCAAGACCGGATACCCATGAACCGGCTTGTCCTGATCTACTTTGATTACCCGAAAAACTGCTTCAAGCGCCTGGGGTATGCCTCCTTGATGCATGAGGCGTTCAACGCCTTTCCGGAATACCTCCACATTGAACAGGGTGCGGAGTACGTGGAGGAGGCCTTCAAGCGAACCGAATCCGCCATTGTCATCGAGGACCCGGAGCGGGATCTGCTTGCCGGGGAGTATGTCCGGCATGCGGGCACAGCCGATGACTCGTTCATGGCGATCACCCTCATGCTGGACGGGGAGCGCATCGGCGCCCTCATCGCCGTCACCAGCGGCAGGAACCTCTTCACCCCGACCCACCAGGACCTCTTCAGCCTTTTGAAGGAGCCCATGGCCCTGGCCCTCTCCAACACCCTGCGGTACCAGGAAGTGCTCCACCTGAAAGAGCAGTATCGGTACGAAAAACACGAGCTGACAAAAAAAATGGGAAGTGCTGTGGAGGGGAGTGTCATTGGTGAGACAGGTGGCCTGGGGCCGGTGATGGCGTCGGTGCGCAAGGTGGCGCCCCTGGACAGCTCCGTGCTTCTTCTGGGGGAGACCGGGGTGGGCAAAGAGGTGATCGCCAACGCGGTGCACGCGCTGTCGCCGCGAAGCGCCAGCCCCTTTATCAAGATCGATTGCGGAACCATCCCCGAAACCCTTGTTGAAAGCGAGCTGTTCGGCCACGAAAAGGGAGCCTTTACCGGGGCCGGGGGGCGAAAGCCCGGGAGCCTGGAGCTTGCCGACGGGGGCACCGTTTTTCTTGACGAGATCGGGGAGCTCTCCCTGACCGCCCAGGTCAAGCTCCTGCGCCTGCTCCAGCACCGCGAGGTCGTGCGGGTGGGCGGCCACAAGGTCATTGCCCTGGATCTTCGCATTGTCTGCGCCACCCACCGAAACCTTCAGGAGATGGTCCGCCAGGGGACCTTTCGGGAAGACCTCTGGTACCGCCTCAACGTCTTTCCCATCCGGATTCCCCCATTGCGGGAGCGCAGGCAGGATATCCCCGCCCTGGTGGCCCACCTCATACGCAAGAAAGCCCGGGAGATGAACCTGGGCACCGCCCCTTTTCCCAACAACTTCGAACTCAGCGAGCTGGCGTCCTATGATTGGCCCGGAAATATTCGGGAGCTGGAAAACATCCTGGAGCGCTGGCTCATCCTGGGGTGTGGCTCCGTCTCCTTCCGCTCTCTCCTGAACCCTTCGGATGCCGCAGGCAAGGAGGCCTCGTCCCTTCTGTCGGTCTTTGACAGGGTCACCACCCCGGACCAGGTCCTTCCCCTTGCCACCATCGACCGACGGTACATCGAATCCGCCCTGAAAGCCTGCAACCATGTGGTGGGAGGCAAAGAAGGCGCGGCCGTGAGGCTCGGCCTTCCGCGGACCACCCTTCGGAGCCGCATGGAAAAACTGGGCATTCATCGCCGTCGGACCAAGAACACCCTGTAACGATTCAGCCTGCCTTCTATGGTGAAAGTACCCGGGAAAAAGCGTGCCTCCGGCGGCAAGGTGTGCCACCTTGAAAGCAGGTAGCGGAAGTGATTTGCCCCTCGTTCCTCGGGCAAATCACTTCTCCGCATTTAAAACGGCATTCATGCAAATATTTTTTTGTGACCTGTTTGCTAAACTTTTTAAAAGTTTAGCCCGCAGCGGCCGCCGGGGGCTTGTTTGAACGGAATCGTTACACCACCCTTACACCCTGAACCGTCCCACCACCTCCTTGAGCCGTCCGGCAAGGTCCAGAAGCTCACTGGCGTTTGTACTGACCGTGGTGCTGCTGGTTGTCATTTCCCTTGCCTGGCTGTGGACTTCGGCGATGTCTCCGCTGATGCCGTCGGCTGCTTTGGCGCTTGTTGCCACGTTGCCGTTGATCTCCGAGAGACCCTGGGATGCCTGGTTGACGTTTTCGGCGATTTCACGGGTGGTGGCGGCCTGTTCTTCCACGGCTGTGGCTGTGGTGGCAACGATTTCACTGATCTCGTCGATGACCGTGGTGATTTCGTTGATGGAGTCCACCGAGATCGTTGTGGCCTGCTGGATACCGCCGATCTGGTCCCGGATGTCTCCGGTGGCCATGGCCGTGAGCCGGGCCAGCTCCTTGATCTCCGATGCCACCACGGCAAACCCCTTGCCCGCTTCACCGGCCCGTGCCGCCTCGATGGTGGCGTTCAAGGCCAGGAGGTTGGTCTGGTCGGAGATGTCGGTGATGGTTTCGGTGACGGCATCGATTTTCTGGGCGGCGGCCCCTAAGTCCGAGATCTGCGTGTGGGCCTGTCTGGCACGGGTGACGGCGGTGTCCGCAATGCTACGGGCCGACTCCGTGTTCTGGGCCACCTCCTGGATGGTGGCGGTCATCTCCTCGGCGGCCGCGGCCACCATGGAGACGTTGGTGGATGCCTGCTCCATGGCCGCGGCAACGGCGGTCATGCCCGTGCTCATCTCTTCGGTGGCCGAGGCAACGGTCTCGGTCTTGGAGGCGGCAAGCCCCGCACCGGAGGACATCTGGCCGGAGACGGCGGCGAGATCAGCGGATGAGGCCGACAGGGTCTCGACCCCGGAGGCGAGTTCCCGAATCACCCCGCCGATGTTTTCCGTCACATGGTTGAGAGACTCCCCCAACTTTCCAACCTCGTCCCTGTTACGGACCGTCAGGGTCCGGCTGAAATCCCCGGTGGCCATGGCCTCGGCAACATCGACTCCCTCCTTGATGGGGCCGGTGATGCTGTGGACGATGGCGTAGATGATGGCAATGAGAAGCAGCACCGACACCGTGCCGATGCCCATGCTGACTCGCCTGATGCTGTCGGTCTCGGCACGGATCTCGCTCAAGGGCACGTTGACCATGACGGCCCACGGGGTTTTGGCCTTGCCGATGCGGATGGGCTCGCAGATCCGTACCACCTTTTCCCCCAGGGAAGCCGAGTGGTTGGCCACATCAAAGCCTTGTCCAGAGGCAATCTTGCCGAGGAGGCCCTTGATCCAGGGGTCGGTTTCCAGCACCGACAGGCCGATGCGTTTTGTTTTCGGATGGGTTACGTAGGTGCCTGCGTTGGAGATGACGGTGAGGTAGCCGGTGTCAAGGATCCGGATGTCGGCGAGCCGTTTTTGGAGCGTGGAAAGGGCCATGCTGACGCCCGTAACCACGGGCCCCTCCCCGGAAGCGGATGGGCACGGCCAGGGTGGTCATAAGGGTCTCCCGGTTGTTGACGCTTCCCATGAAAGGCTCGATGAGGGTCTCGGTGCCCTGGGTCTTGGGAAGGCGATAGTAAGCCTTGGTCTCATACCCCTTGAGGGCCGCCAGGGAAACCTCTCCGCCTTTTCGGCTGGCAAAGCGGGCATAGCGCCCCGTGGCGTCGTAACCCGGTGTGGCGGCGAATTCGTTGTCGCGACCGTCCAGGGCGTCGGGTTCCCAAACCATCCAGGTGCTGAGAAAAGAGGGGTTGTCGGCAACGAGGCTCGCCAGGATGGTGTCCACGGCCTCTCGTCCGGGGGTATCCCCGGAGAGTTTCAGGCCCTCAAAGGTCTGTGCCAGGGTTCGGGCAGCGGTCATGGCCGTCTCCAGCTCCGCTTTGACGACGCCGCCGTATCGGTAGGATGTTTCCATGGCGTTCTCTTTGGCGCTTTCTTCTGTCACGTTCCGCCTTTACAGCGACCACACCGATGGTCACGGCAAAGGAGAGAAAAGCGACCGTGCCGATGTAGAGAAGCATCTTGGTCTTGACCTTGAGGTGTTTCAGCATTGCACATTCCTTTCATCATCGGGACGGAGGTTCGACCGGGGGCGTTGCGTCGGGCTGTGGCATGAGCAGGACCGGAACGGGTACACTGCAGATGTCAGTTATTCTATTTTATTTTGATTAATGTAAGTTTGGGTAACAATATGGGGAGGCGTGAGGAAAAAGTCAATGGGATAATGGGAATTCAATGCTTACGAATGGTAGTCATAAGATGTACTGTCTTGTTATAGCGATTGATCCTTTTTGCCCCTGGCTGCTTTGCCTGGAGGGCATTATGCGGACGCTATGACTGGAATTGCTCCAGCCGTTTTGCATGCACAATGAAGTTGATAATACATAGAAAAAAAGATAGCATCGGTGTCGGGTCCCGGTGGGGTCGCCAAGGGGCGGCGGGGGTATTATTTACCTCCATATTTCATGTTGAACACCATGCCTGGGTACAATCTGAAATATACCCATGCCCCTGCCAGTGCGCCGAGGCGCCTCACCGGGCCCCTCCAGTCCGGGCGGCAACCCGAAGGCCGTGTGACGGGCCTTCGGATTCACCGCAGGTTCCCGGCTCTTTACTCGCCGAACAACCCCTTGCTCTCGTCAAAGACGATCTCCCCGTTGAATACCGTTGCCAGCACCGGGATCTCCCCGATGCGGCGGGCGTCCACGGTGAGGATGTCCTCCCCCAGGATGCAGAAATCAGCCACTTTTCCTACCTCGATGGATCCTTTTTCTTTTTCCATGTTGTCCTGCCAGGCGCCGTTCAGGGTGTAGGCACGGATCGCCTCTTCCCGCGTGATGCGTTCTTCCGGTCCGTTGACCCTTCCGGATACCGCGTTTTCTCGCAGTATCGCAGCCTGAACACCCTGGCGCCAGTTGGGCAGGGTGACCGGTGCATCGCAGCTGAAGGTGAGGACCAGGCCGCTCTCCTGGACCATGCGCGCGGGAAACTCCTTTGCTGCCCTTTTGGCGCCCACCACGGCAACCTCGAAGTCGGAGATCATGGCGCCGATGGTGGGCTGCATGGAGACCCCGCAGGGGTAATTGCCTAAAGCCCGGGTGGTCTCAGGGGCCATGAAGTCCCCGTGGATGAGCTGGTGCCTTACGGCCACATCGGGGTTGTTGTCACAGGCGTACATAAAGGCCTCGGCAGCGGCGTCTACGGCCCGGTCGCCCGTGGCGTGGATGCCTGCCATAAAGCCTTTGGAGTGGACGTAGTTCACCATCTCCTTGAGGTTGTCCCGTTTCTCCTCTTCGGTGTCTCCCGGGACCACGGAGGCTCCGTATCCTCCGGCCTCGTAAGGCTCCTTCATCCAGCTGGTGCCGGTGAGGGGGACCCCGTCTGCAAACATCTTGACCCCGGAGAATTGAAGCCTGTGCGGGTCGGTGTCCCCGGGGATGGGGAAGCCGGCCATGTTTTTTTGGATGTCTTCAAGGGTCAGGGCCCCGTAGTCTCCCAGGAGAAGGAGCACGTTGGTGCGGACGGTGAGTTTTCCTTCACTAAGAAGCTCCCGGTAGATCTCCACGAACTCGCCGCTCATGACCCCGAAGAGCATGGTCTCGCCCCCCGGGCCGATGGCCGCGTCCGTAAAGCTGGTGATGCCGTTTTTGTTGAGTTCGTAAATGCCGGTGAGCACGGCCTGGCGCTTTTCCTCCCGGGTCAAAAGGGGAATGTGGGTGGAGACCATGGCGATGGCCGCCGGTTCCTTGAAGAGACCGGTTGGCTCTCCGGTGGCAAGGTCTCGCTCCATCTCCCCCGAAGGTGGGGCCGGGGTCCGGGCGGTGATGCCCGCTATCTCAAGGGCCTTGCTGTTCACCAGCAGGGTGTGGCCGGAAAAGTCGTTGAACACCACGGGGTTGTCCGGTGAGACCGCGTCGATGTCCGATCTCCGAGGCATGCGGGACGGGTCGTTTTTGCACTCCTTCAGGGTCCCCACATCCCAGCCGAACCCGCGGATCCATTCTCCGGCAGGTGTCTCGGCCACCTTGGCCTTCAGGGCACCCACCATCTCCTCGATGGAGGTTACCGCAGGGGCCGTGAGGTCCAGGGCCAGGGGAGGCCGGGTGGCACCGAAGTAGGGGCCGTGCATGTGGGTGTCGTTGATCCCGGGCAGCATGGTGTGGCCCTGGAGGTCGAGAACCCGGGTGGCGGGCCCGATGTGGGGGGCCATCTCTTCATTTGTGCCCACGGCGACGATGCGTCCTGCTGACACCGCCACGGCTTCCCGGATGCTGTTGTCGCTGTCGACGGTGATGATGTGTCCATTTTTGATAACCAGCTCTGCGGCCATGTATCTTCTCCCTGTTGTGGGGCCGGGGCAGGCTCCCCGACCGTTATCTGATGCCCCTCAGTCTATCGTGGGACATTGGGAAGTCCATATGGAAAGAGTGCAGAGAAAAGTAGGCACAGGGCTCTATAGTCGGGCTAAGGCTTGCCCTTTGGCCCCCATGGGATAACATGGGTGGGAACGGCAACCGGTGGCGATATATCGTCACGGCATAACGCACCTGGATGGAAGGAGAGAATCTGTGAAAGCAACGCATGGGAGAGCGCCGGTGTATGCGGAAAAGACAGCCAGAGACCTCATGGAAGCCGACATGCCGGTGGCCGCCTTGCTGCTGGATCAGCGGTTTGCCCTCACAGGGTACAACCGGGGATATGCCGAGATCCTGTCCCGCTACAACCTTGGGGTTCCCGAGGTGGGCAGGGGTGTCTCCTATTTTGATTGCGTCCCGGCGTGCACGGAGCGGCTGAAACCCATTCTGGCCCGCACCCTGGACCATGGGCGCCCCATGGCCCTGAGTAACATGGTTCTGGAGGCCGACCTCGGGGACAAAAAGGTAACGACCCTCTGGAATTCGTATCACGCCCCGGTTGTGGACAGCACTGGCAGGGTCAGCGGCGTGCTTGCCTTTATCCATGATGTCACCCCCAGGACGAAAGCAGAGGCCCGGGTCCGCGAGCTGGAGGCACAGGTGGCCGAGCTGAAGTCGGCCCTGAGGACGGTGATGGCCCTGAAAACAGAGGACAAGGGGCTTTTGGAAACCCGCCTTGCCGCCAACGTTACCCATCTTGTCCGCCAGCCCCTGGAAGACCTCAAAGCCACGGGCCTCACCCCTCGCCAGCGATCGTTTCTCAGGGTGGCCGAGGCTGGCCTGGATGAGTTCACCTCCCCCTTTTCAGAGGCCCTGGCCACCTCAGGCTGGAACCTGACGCCCCGGGAGACCCGCATCGCCCATCTCATCAAATCCGGCAAAAGCACCAAGGAGATCGCCGACCTGCTCTGCATCTCCGTGGGAAGCGTCAACACCCACCGGCACCACCTGCGGAAAAAACTGGGCCTGACTCGTCACCCCATTTCCCTGAGAGCGTTTCTGCAAGAAGTCAGCGAGGGTTAACCCTTGAACGTGCCTCCGCCGCACGCCATCTAAAGGTACGTGCGGAGGAGGGGCGCGGGGTTGGTCAGTCGGTTTCTACGGCTCGGGGGTGCATGTGCTTCAGCCGCGGGGAGAGGGTTTTGATAAAGGCCTCGGCTTGCTCTTTGGAGTCGAAGCGCTTGGCCTGGTGGCGTTTCCCAAAACGGCTTTTCGTTACGATAAAGCAGCCGCCGGGCTTGCAGCAGTCGATCTTGATCACGGCGTGTGCTGCAACGGCGGGGGAGACAAACGCTGAGGATAGCAAAGCGCACGCCAGGACCATGACCTGGATTGTCTGTTTGATGTGCATGGTTGCTCCGCTCATTTTAAAAAAGGGTCATGGTGTAAGTCACATTCACCTGGGTGTTGGATATCTTCTGGTCCATGCCGTACTCCCCGTCGGATTTCATGGTGTTGCTTCCGTGCTCTATCTCAAGGGCGAGGCCGGGGAGGGCAGGGGGGGCATAGGCAAGGCGGCCGCCGTACTCATGCTGCCTCAAGTTATCCACATACTCCGAGCCGTCGTGGAGGTTGCGTCCTTCCACGTAGTAGGCTGATGCGGAAAGCCCGGAGAGGAGGCCTGCTGTGATATCGTGGCCGATTTCGATTTTCTGGGCGGTCTCTCCGTCATGGTTGAAGATGCCCTGGACCCCGGTGGTGTAATAGCCATTGTCCTTGCAACCGGCCAGGGTAGAGCCATTCAAGGCCCAGTCCGTTCCCATGGTTCCGTCGATGGATTCGAAGAAGTCGGTGTTTTTCTCAACATCGGAGATCGCGAACTTCACCCATGTGTTTTTTCGGGTCAGGATCACCTGGCCGCCCACCATACCGAGGGTATGGTCGATATCCTCGTGTTGGGGTTTTGTGTCGTTTTTGAGACGGTACCCGCCAGCGGTCTGGATGTTCCAGAGGTCAGAAAACGTATGGAACCAGGTTCCTTCCAGAAAGGTATATTCAAGAATTTCTTTTTGGCGCCCATGGGCTGCTTTGAGGCCGAAGGGCCCTTTTTCAAATCGAAGATCAGCAATCTGAACCGGCTGCGGATCAACGATCCCGTCCCGCCAGTCCCCTTTGTAGGGGCCGAATTTGTGAAAGGTGTCGTCGGAGTAGTCGCTGCCGCCCATGACATGCATCAGGGTCAGGGTGACAGGCTCCCAGGAGATTTGACCGGATACCAGTTCATACATGCGTGGGGTGGTTCTGTAGTCCCCTGGGCCCAGGAGGACGTGGTCGGATTCCATGCGCCCATAGCGAAGCAGGAGGTTGTCATTGGGGATGATACGGACGCTGACCCCCACTTTTCCAAAACCGTTTTTTCCTTCCTGAAAAAAGGTTTCGTCTTTTCCGTATGTGTTTGCAGCGTTTTTTTTGTCGTATTTAAAGGGAATGACGTGGTAGGCCACGGCATCCACGCCAATGCAGTTTTTGAACAGGCCGGATGCATAGTGAAGGCTAAAGACCCCTGCGGATTGGTTTCGTGAGGTTTCAGGGCCGTACCCCGAGTCGGTGCGGGCATTTTCACCTGTGGCCCGCAGCCTCAGCTCAAGGCTGCTGTCGGTGAGAAAGGGGTTGGCAGATGCCGGTGCGGCAAGGACAAGTAGAAGGATCAGGCAGGATAGAGAACGAAAAACGGGATGCACAACAAACTCCTTAATTAAAAAAACGATGGGGCTTTTAAGGCCACGGATCAACAAAAGCCCTATGACTATATTTTTTAAAAAAGGGGATCAAATTTTTAGTTTCAATAAGTATGTATGTCTATATCGAGTTTTGCTATATTTAGTGATGCTCTGTCGCCTTCCGCTGGGGATTTCCCATGGGCAACTGTTTTAAAAAGTTGGCAAAGAGGCTGTGAGGGTGCTGCTCTCTCCTTAAGGCACACACCGCTGTGTTCTGTGTTGCATGATATAGACTAAATGTTCGCTGAAAAAGCGATTGGATGAGGTAAATAAAAGGTTATTACAGTGGGTTAAGGGGTGGCTATTCTTCTTGGATGCAGCGTCCTTTGAAGGCGGATGTGGCTTGACCCGAGGAACGAGGGGCAAAGCACACCCGCACCCTGCTTTCAGGGTGGCACACCTTGTCGCCGGAGGCATCTTATCGGAACTGAATAGTTTCTCAGGAAGATAAAAAGGAGGGGAGGAGATGACCGTGCCGAACGCCCCTGGGGGATTCAGCACGGCCACGTGTGCATTGAATGCGGCTTTAAGATCAGCTCGCGCGACGCTGGCGACCGCCGCCGGAACGGCTGTGTCCGCCCTGGCGGTTGCCGCCGGAGCTGCTGCGGTTGCCGTTTCCGCCTGTTCTGCGGGCGGTCTGCTGGGGCCGTGCCCCGGAGCGTCCGGTGCGTGCAGGGCGCCTGCCTTTGCGCTTGAGGATGGGTTCGGGCGCGATGGACGGATCCGGCTCATAGCCCGGGATGACCTCGGTGGTGATCTTGCGCTTGAGGAGCCGCTGGATGTCGGAGAGCAGCTTGTTTTCATCCACGCACACCAGGGAGACGGCGTGGCCGTCCTGCCCGGCGCGGCCGGTGCGGCCGATGCGGTGCACGTAGTCCTCGGGCACGTTGGGGAGCTCGTAGTTCACCACGTGGGGAAGCTGTTCGATGTCCAGGCCCCGGGCAGCGATGTCTGTTGCCACAAGGACCCTGACTTTTCCGTTTTTAAAATCGTTGAGGGCCCGGGTCCTGGCATTCTGGGACTTGTTGCCGTGGATGGCGTCCGAGATCAATCCGTTGCGCTGGAGCTGCTTGCTGACCCAGTTTGCCCCGTGCTTGGTGCGGGTGAAGACCAGGACCTGGCTCCAGTTGTTGGCACCGATCATGTGGGAGAGCAGCTCCAGTTTTCGGGTGCGGTCCACGGGGTGGACCACCTGGGTCACGCGCTCGGCGGCGGTGTTCTGCCGCGCCACCTGGATGGTGGAGGGGGCGTTGAGCAGGTCGCTGGAGAGTTTTTTGATCTCCTTGGAAAAGGTGGCCGAGAACAACAGGGTCTGGCGCTCCTTGGGAAGCTCGGTCATCACCTTGCGGATGTCGTGGATAAAGCCCATGTCCAGCATGCGGTCGGCTTCGTCCAGGACCAGGGTTTCCACCCTGCTGAGGTCAATGGTGCCCCGCTGCAGGTGGTCCAGGAGACGGCCCGGGGTGGCCACGACAATGTCCACGCCCCTTCTGAGCTTGGAAATCTGGGGGTTGATGCCCACGCCGCCGAAAATCACGGCGGTGTGGCAGGATATGTACTTGCTGTAATCGCGGATGCTGTCGCCGACCTGGGCGGCCAGCTCCCGTGTGGGGACCAGGACCAGGGCCCTGACCACGCGGCGCTTGCCTTTGATGGGGTTGGCCTGCATTCGCTGGAGCATGGGCAGGGCAAAGCCTGCGGTTTTGCCGGTGCCGGTCTGGGCGCCGGCAAGGACATCATGGCCTTTGAGAACGAGAGGGATTGCCTGCTCCTGGATCGGGGTGGCCTGCTCATAGCCCTGATCCGCTATCGCGCGCAACAATTCGGCGGAAAGGCCGAGCTGTGAAAATAACATGGGGAAGAAAACTCCGGGATCACCCTGCCCCTGAGCCATGGATACATCGGCAGTCATGGGTCGGCCTGGGCCGGGCTTGTGTGTTGGACTCCCTGGTCCGCGGAACTGCGGGACGGAAGTGGATGGCGCCGACCGAAGTGCGCCAAGGAGTGCGGACTATAACACCGGAAACCGAGTCTGTCCACAGGGCAGCGTCGGTGTCGCAGGGCTATCTCATGGGGATTTTGCTATGGATGGTTGTTTTGGATATCAACCAGTTGAAATATTGAGGGAATAATTCTTGTGGGAAGCGGGCGTTCAAGGTGGCACTCCTTGCTGCCGGAGGATTGTGATGAAACCTTGCGAACCCTGTGGACATCGTTTTTGGGTGACGTCTGTTTTTCATGTCCCGGCAACCTGCCTGCCGGGCGTTCTTTGCTTATCCCCCTTGATTCTTGCTCTTTGTTGGGGGTATGTCATTTAGGGACGGTTTGTCCACCGGATTTTTTCAATACACCATTATCAAAAAAGGGACACGTATGAAGCGGATAGCATGGGTTGTTTTTTGTGCTCTTTTTGTCGGGGCCACGGCCGCCGACGCAGCGGTGATCTACATGAAGAGCGGCCGGGAGATCCTCACCGATACGTACTACAAAGAAAACGGCATGGTCTACTACACCGTGGCCGGCCAGACCGTGGGCGTCCCGGAGTCCACGGTGGAGCGGGTGGACGAGTCCGTCACCGACTCCGGGCCGGATCAGCGCCTCATCACCATTCGGATGCCCCGGTATGTGGAGGTGGCGTCTCCGGTTCAGGGCGTGGAAAACGGCTTGTACGAAGAGGTGGTGTCGGAAGGGGCCTGTCCTGTATTCCGAACGCTCTTCGGCACAGGGGGGCTTTACGGCCGGGACTGCGGCAGTGCAAAGGGAGAGTGGGTCCTTGCAAAAGGGGGTTCAGCGTCCCGCGGAACCGAGACCCTTGCCGTGCTGAGGCACGTTCCCAAGGGCCAGGGGCCGGAGTATGGCGGGTCCCACTGGACGGCGTCAAACGGCAGGGTGTGCGAGGTGACCATCAAGGCCGTTGCCCCCCCGGCCACCACCGGTGAGAAGAAGCTGGTGCTGAAGTTCAACGGATTTCCCAACGGGTTTTTCAACGGGATCTACAAACCCTGGGCCATTGTCAACGGGCGCATCGCCTACAAGATGACCAAGGCCAAGGACGAGGCCTTCATTGAACTGAGGGCCAACGGTGGGGACGTGCCCTCCTATTACTGGGCCGTGAGCTTCGGCCACGACACTTACTATCACAGCGTTCCCTTCGATACCCCCGGGGGCCTTTTTCCCCATGAGGTGACGGTCTGGACCCACAAAGGAACGGACAACACCATTACCGGGGTGGTGGGGGAGGTGAGCACCGAGCGGGAGCACACCTTCGAGTTTCGATAAACCCCGGTTTTGTCGTGTCATGATTAAAAAAGGCCCCCGGATCACCGGGGGCCTTTTTTATGCTGGTTACATTGTAACCATTAATAATTGTCGGGCTTCAGCTCAAAGTGGGCCTGGGGGTGGGCGCAGGCCGGGCAACTGACAGGGGCCTCTTCGCCGGTGTGGATGTACCCGCAGTTGCGGCAGGCCCAGACGGTGCCGGCTTCGCGTTTGAAGACTTTTCCTTCTTCGATGTTGGCGGCCAGGGCGCGGTAGCGGTTTTCGTGGTGCTCTTCGGCGACGCAGATGCTTTCGAACATCACGGCGATGGCCTCGAAGCCCTCTTCACGGGCCACTTTGGCATAGCCGGGGTACATGCTGGTGAACTCTTCCTTCTCCCCTTCGGCTGCTGCCTTGAGGTTTTCAAGGGTGGTTCCGATGACCCCTGCCGGGAAGCTCCACTTCACCTCTGCTTCCCCGCCCTCAAGGCACTTGAAGAATCGCTTGGCGTGCTCTTTTTCCTGGTTGGCGGTCTCTTCGAAGATGGCAGAGATCTGGACGTACCCCTCTTTTCTTGCCTGGGCTGCGAAGTAGGTGTATCGGTTGCGGGCCTGGGATTCCCCTGCAAAGGAGGTGAGGAGGTTTTTTTCGGTCTGGGTTCCTTTGAGTGATGCCATTGTGTGTGTCTCCTTAAAAAGAAAAGGTTGGATCGTGACGACGCGGGCGATGTGTCCCGAGACGTTGGTTCATTTTACGGTGAGGCCTTCTGGGGGCGACGTGCGCGGCATATGCCGGGGGGCTGCTTGGGCCTGATGGACCCGGGCACTGCCTGGCGGCTCTCATCGGACCGTGTGAACGGTCCAGGCACGAATGGGTTTGATCCTATCAGAAAGCGCTGAGCGTGTCATAGTCAAAAGGCGGTTTTGTCGTCAGGGTAAACGCATTTAGAAATCGGTAAAATCAGATATATGATATGGAAGCGTGGCCTCCGGCAGGGCTCCCCGGAGGGCTGCCGGAGGCAGTGACGGACGGTGGCGTTATCGGTGTTGGTCGTCAAAGCCGATGATCTCCGATGCCATGCGCTCAGGCTCTTCCCAGGGGATCATGTGGCCGGTGGCCGGGATTTTCGCAAGGTGCGCGTCGGGGATAAGGCGGGCATACTCCTCACCCGCGGACAGGGGCACGAGCTTGTCCACCTCGCCCCAGATGCAGAGGGTCGGCAGACTGATCCCGGTGGCGCGTCCGTCGAGGAAGTCCCGGAAGAGGCCGTCACGGGTGGTTTGGGTAAGGGTGGCCAGGTCCATGGGCGTGTTGGTGTTGCTCAGGATGATGTCCCGGGTGCACTCCGGGTAGTCCGGACGTCCCGGGCCGGTCATGAAGAGGCGGTGGCTTTGGGCCAGGGCCTTTTCCGTGAGGAACCGGTTGATGACTTTCTGGGGCACAGGGGCCAGGGCCAGGCGGGCGTACCAGGGCAGGCGGTCCAGGACCTGCTTTAAGCCGATGGCACCGGCCAGGGTCAGGGTCTGGATCCGGTCCGGGGCTTGCAGGGCCATGCGGGCGGCGATTTCACCTCCCATGGAGTGCCCCACCAGGGTGAACCGTTCCACGCCGATTTCCGACAGCCAGGCCAGGAGCCTTTCCGCCTGTTTTTCGGGAAGGTAGGACTTATGCTCCTTGGACGAAAGGCCGTGGCCGGGAAGGTCCGGGGCCAGGACCCGGTATTTTTCTTTGAACAGGGGGATCATGGGTTTCCAGAAAAAACCGGAGCAGGACCAGCCGTGGACCAGCACCAGGGGGGGGCCGTCTCCGGCTTCGAGCCAGTGGATGCCGTGTTCGTTGACTTCACACGTCGTTGATCGGGCCTCCAAGTCACCCATGAGGGCCGTTTCCAGCGTCTCGGGTGCCAGCCCCCTGTGGCGCGTGACGAATTCGCCTGCTGCGTGCAGAACGTCTTTCATCTTTCTTTTCTCCTCTCTTTTCTCTTTTTCTCGTGGGAACTTTTTATGCTTCGTATAAAGCGTGAAGGCATTTATACGTGCTGTTTTTTTGTTTGTATGGCTTTTGATATCAGTTTGGTATGCCGGTGGCTTCTGAAGATGTGGGCCCTGGGCTGTTCATGCATACCTTCTTACCATATACCTGAGGCAGCAAAAGTCCAACCGGAATTGAGGGAAGGGCAGGGAGGATTTATCAGGTAAGGGGCAGGCCCGGGGAGCCCGTGGAACTGCCGTGCGCACCGGTGGGAGACTGGCAGAGTTGTTTCCTCAGGCCCTTCAATGTCACGAGATCTGCCCGAGATAGATCGGGGGGTCGGGAAGCTTGAAGGCTTTGAGGAATCCTTCCAGTTCTTCGGGGTGGAGGGTGAGCTTCTGGAGGGATTGCCTGGAGACCCACTCCACGGAAACCTGATGTGGGTCCGGGGCGTGCCCCATGACGGGGTCGTAGGGCTCGGTGAGTTCGCAGAGAAAGGCAAACTCCACATGGTGCTGGGTGATCTCCGGGTCTTTGCGTGCCGGGTGGCTGTGCTCGTAGACGCCCAGGAGACCCAGGACGTTGACAGTGGCGGCCACCTCTTCGTGGACCTCCCGGATTACGGCCTCTTCCAGGGTCTCCCCTGCTTTCTGGCGCCCGCCGGGCAGGGTGTAGAGAGTCTGGCCGTTGTCGTACTCCTTCATGAGCATCAGGATGTTCTGGCCGTCGGTAATAATGGCTTTGGCGATGTTTAACGAGATGATCATGGGGGCCTCCTTGATGACGGTGGCTCTGGAATGAAACCCGGTTTGTCTTGCATCTTATCCTGACTGAATTGGTTTGCGCAACCCTTAGGAAGGAACATGGCCTGTGCTGTTTTCCAGTTGCTGCATGCGAAAGTAGAGTCCTTTTTTGCCCATCAGCTCGTCGTGGCTGCCCGATTCGGCGATGCGACCCTTCTTGACCACCAGGATGCGGTGGGCGTGTCGGGCCGTGGAGAGGCGGTGGGCGATGAGGAAGGTGGTGCGGTTTTCCATGAGCCGGGACAGGGCGGCCTGGATCTCCGATTCGCTCACCGAGTCCACATAGCTTGTGGCCTCGTCCAGGATGAGGAGTTCGGGGTTTTTTACAAAGGCCCGGGCGATGGAGAGGAGCTGGCGTTCCCCGCTGGACAGGGGGCGGCCCCCTTCGGTGAGGAGGGTGTCGAGGCCCTGGTCCAGCCGGTCCAGGACAAAGCCGCACCCGGCCTGGCGCAGGGCGGCGTCAAGGGCTTCGGGGGCGGGGGGACGGTCCGGCTCGGGGAGGATGTTCTCCCGGATGGTACCGGCAAAGAGGAAGGGGTCCTGCATGACCATGGCGATGCGGCTGCGCCACCTTTGGGGATCCAGCTCGGCCAGGGGGTGGCCGTTGACCCGGATGGTGCCGCCCTGGGGATCCCAGAACCGGACGAGGAGGCTGACGATGGATGTCTTGCCCGCGCCCGTGGGGCCCACGATGGCGATGGTCTCCCCTTTTTTGGCGGCAAAACTGACGTTGGAAAGGACGGGCTCTCCATCGGTGTACCCAAAGCTGAGGTCGTCAAAGGCGATGGTGTCGATGGGCGCACCCGGGTTTCCGCCGGGCTGTTCATCGTCTGCCACGGGGGTGTCGAGGATAAGAACGAGGCGTTCGGCCGACGAGAAGGCGTTCTGGAGGATATTGTATTTTTCGGCGATGTCCCGGATGGGGCGGAAGAACATGCGCAGGTAGCTGATGTAGGCCACAAGGACTCCCAGGCTGGCAAAGCCCCCTAAAACCCGGTAGCCCCCGTAGAAGATGATGAGACCCAGGGCCGTTGCATTGAGCACCTCGATGACGGGCATAAAAAGAGCAAAGATGCGTACCTGGGCCATGCCGGCGTCATAGTGCCGGTCCGAGAGGCGCCTGAAGGCGGTGTCGGTCTCCTTTTCCCGGGCAAAGAGGCGGATGACGCTCATGCCGCCGATGGTCTCGGCCAGGTGGGCGTTGATCTCGGCGATGCGTACGCGCAGGTCCCGGAAGGCGGAGCGGGACCGACGGGCAAAACCGATGGCCGCGGCCACGGCCACGGGGATGACGATGAGGGTGACGGCGGCCAGGCGATAATCCAGAATGATCAGCATGGCCAGGATGCCAACCAACAGGAAAATGTCTTTAAAGACAAAGGTAATGACCGAGGTGAACATCTCCCGCAGGTTTTCCACGTCCCCGGTGAGGCGCGTCACCACGCGGCCCGTGGGGTTCCGGTGGTACCAGGAGACCGGGAGCTTGCGGATGTGGGTGAACAGGGTGAGGCGCAGGTCGTGGATGATCCGCTGGCCCATGATCTCCAGGACAAAGGTCTGGCAGAACCCGAAAAGGAAGTTGAAAAAGAGGGCACCCAGAAGGAGCAGGGCGGCCTTGACGGCCCCGTCCATGTCGGCCGCCCGCAGCCTGAGGCGGGTCTCTGGGTCGGCCTTGGCTAGGCTGGCCCTGGGGATGGCAAGGGGGCCGTCATCTTTTGGCCGGAGCTCAGGATGGGCGAAAAGGAACCGGTTGACCGCGGGGTTGGAGGCGTCCACGGCAATCATCCGGGTTTCGGGCCTGGCCGGGTCG
This sequence comes from Desulfoluna sp. CYM3A, assembly GCF_056829965.1. Lineage (NCBI taxonomy): Bacteria > Pseudomonadati > Thermodesulfobacteriota > Desulfobacteria > Desulfobacterales > Desulfolunaceae > Desulfoluna > Desulfoluna sp. CYM3A. The sequence goes on along the minus strand of NZ_CP186556.1, from coordinate 4,316,794 downwards.
GGAACGATGTAGCGGTCCAGGGCCTCTTTGGTGATCCAGGGGATGGAGAGGTCAAGGCCCGTCAAAACGATCACCAGGAGCAGGGCCGCCGCCAGAAGCTTCCGGTGGGGGGTGATAAAGGGGAGCAGGCGGCCCGCCAGCCGGTAGTCCTTGGACTGGGTGATATCTGTCTCTTCGATGTATCCGCCCCTACGCATGGTCTGCCTCCTCGATTTCCATGGCCAGGCTCTGGAGTCGCCAGGTTTCCCGGTAGTATTCGTCCGTTTCCAGCAAGTGTTCGTGGGAGCCCCTGGCGCGGATGTGCCCCTCCTCCATGACGAGGATCTCGTCACAGGGCACGATGGCGGCAAATCGGTGAGACGCCACCACCAGGGTACGGCGGGCATCGGCAAACACAGCCTCGATGATGTGGTGGGCGGTGCGGGTGTCCACCTGGCTGACAGGATCGTCCAGGATGAGAACGGGGGACGGATCGTAGAGGGTTCGGGCCAGGGCCACCCGCTGCTTCTGGCCGCCGGAGAGCATCACCCCCTTTTCGCCCACGATGGTGTTCAGCCCGTCTTCAAACCCTTCGATGGTCTGGGCAAGGCATGCCGCCGTAACGGCCCGGTCCAGCTTGCCGGTGTCCGCGCCTTCGCCCAGCCCGCAGATGTTCTCTTCGATGGTGCCGGAGAAGAGCCAGGGCTCCTGGGGCATGAAGCGGACAAGGCGCCTCACGTCCGCAGTGGGAAGGTCGGGCAAGGGCACGCCGTCCATGCGTATGGTTCCGCCCGTGGGGTCGTAGAGGCGGACCAGAAGGGAGAGCAGGGCGGTCTTGCCGCTTCCCGGCGGCCCGACGATGCCCAAGCTCTTACCGCTCTCCACGGCCAGGGAGATGTGCCTTAACACCTGCCTTGAGCCGTTAAAAGAGAAGGAGACTTTCTCCATATCCAGACGGCCTGCGGGGTTTGGAAGGGGGGTGGGGTGACGGGGCTCGGCCACCTTGGGCCGTTCGGTGAAGATCACGGCCAGGCGGTCCAGGGAGGCTTTTCCCCGCTGGACGAGGTTGGTCATCCAGCCCAGGGCCATCATGGGCCAGGTGAGAAGGCCCAGGTAGCTGATGAAGGCCACGAAATCCCCCGGAGAGATGCCGCCGGTGATGACAAGCCGCCCGCCTGCCCCCACCACGATGGCCGTGCCCATGCCCGAGAGAAAGATCATCAGGGGCATGAGGCTCCCCGTGACCCTGACCAGCCGCAGGTTCCGCCCTACGTAATCTTTGGAGAGATCCTTCAGCCTGTCGTCTACCTGCTTTCCCCTGCCGAACACCTTGACCACCCGGATTCCGTCCACGGCCTCCCTCACATGCTCGGTGATGGCGGCAAGCCCTTCCTGCACGGATTTGTGGCGCGCGTGCATGCGCCTGCCGAACACCCGGGCGCTCAGGACGATAAAGGGCATGGGGACCAGGGCCATGAGGGTGAGCCCCGGGTGGATCCAGGCCATGAACCCGATGGCCGCGCCCCCCAGGACCACGGCGTCGGTGACGGCGACGATGCCCATGCCCGTTGCCATGCGGATGTTGTTGATGTCGCTGGTGGCATGGCTCATGAGGTCCCCTGTGCGGGTGGTGTCGAAGTAGCGGGCGTCTAAGGTGAGCAGGTGGGAAAAGAGATCGCTCCGGATGGCCCGCTCCACCCGCCGTGAGGTGCCGATGAGGCAATGGCGCCAGCCGAACCGGAACACGCCGATGAGCACCGCAAAGCAAACGATGATGCCGCCGTCCCGGGCAAGGAGATGCGGCGTGGCCGTTCCCGCGGACAGGGCGTCCACGGCGTGCTTGACGATGCGGGGAATAAAGAGCTGAAAGGCGTCCACGCCAAGCAGGAAGAGAAGCCCTGTGGCAATGCGGCGCAGGTTTTCGCGAAAGTAAGGACGGATCAGGTCAAAGGCAGTCATGGCATATCCACGGAAACAAGGGTGGCAGGTGAGGTAATCCACTGTCCAAAATGGGGATTAAATGCCGGGAAGTCAAGAGGCGTTGGGGCGTGAGTCTCGACCAGACAACGGCGAAAAGAAACATGCCTCCGGCGGCTATTACCGGGGCCGAATTTTAAAAAGTTTGACAAACAAGTCTTAACCACGTCTTTTACGGTTGCCGCCGAAGTCATGCTACAGAGCTTTTTTTAAAAGAAACGACCCCGCCGGAGGCTGATCGGTTAAATCCACAAAGGCAAGCGGCAGCAATGTATTCTGTTGCGTCGAAGCTTGTGAGCCAGCCCGCCCACAGCATCAGCGTTTGTGTCGGGCGAACTTGAGCCGAAGGCCCTTGCGCTTTGGCCCGAGAAACGAGACAAAGCGCGAGGCAAATGCGGCTTTTCGAGGTGGCTCACCTCGCCGCCGGAGGCTTTTTTTTATCCCGTCATTCCGTACTCCGCCCGTTCGATGAGTTCAATCTGCTGGGCGTGGTTGAGGCGGACAAAGTAGGCGTTGTAGCCGGAGATGCGGACGATGAGGTTGGGGTAGTGTTCCGGGTGGGCCATGGCGTCTTTCAGGGTGCGGGAGTCCACCACGTTGAACTGCATCTGCATGCCTCCCATGCCGAGGTAGGCGGTGACGTATGCGGCCATGGTATCCACGATTTTCTGGCGATTTTCCCCCGGTTTGGGGACGAGTTTGACGTTGAAGGCGATGTTGTTGTCCATGTGGGCGGGGTTGAGCCGGGCCACATCGGAGATGAAGTCCAGGTAGTTGGCCGAGGCGTGGGGTTCCGGGGTGAGACCGGGGGTAAATGCCTTGCCGGCCAGGCGCCCTGAGGGCAGCGTGCCGGAGAGGGCGCCGTAGGCCACGTGCTGGCTCATGGACCAGAACCCGCAGGTGTAGGGGCCGCCGCGGTGGTTGGTGAAGCTGTGGTAGGTGGTGCTCAAAAAGCGGGTGATCTCGTTGCAGAGGGAGAGGGCCTCCTTGCTTCCGGACCCGAACAGGGGGACGTGGTTGCGGACCAGCTCGCGGATGTGGGGCGCTTGGGTGAACTGGGTGTCCACGGCCTCTTTGAAGGCGGCAAGGCTGAGCCGTTTGTCGTCGAAGACGAGTTTTTTGACGGCCAGAAGGGAGTCGGTGACATCGGCCAGGCCGATGTTGGAGGTGCCTGAGCTGTTGTACAGGGCGCCCCCCTGGGTGATGTCTGTTGCCGTATCCAGGCATCCGTCCATGAGAATGCTCAGGAGGGGCGTGGGGCGCATCTCCGCGTGGAGGGCGGCGTAGGTGTTGTTCAAGGTGACGGCGTGCTGGATGAGAAAGCGCTGATGGGTTTTCCAGGCGTTGAAGAAGGCCTCGAAATCGGTGAAGTGCTCCGGGGTGCCGGTGGTTACCGCAGGATGGGTAAATCGGTTTTGTTTGTCGGGAGGATGATGGGTGTGGTATTCTAATGATCTGAAATTATGGTGCTATATCAGCGTGCATGGCCCTCGTCTGATGGAAGGGCCGTCCAGGGGGCATAAAATTTTATAACGCCTGGAAATATGCGCGGGGAAAGGCTTTGCACGGTTTTTTAGTAAAAAGGCAAAAAAAGTATTTGACAGGAGGCTTCCGAGGTCTTTAAAACTTCATACATGTCAAATGTCGACATTTGGAACGGGCGCAAAGGGGAGTCCCCTTTTCCCCCTTCAATGATGGACATGATAACCCAACATAATGAAGGATATCACGCATTATGACCCAGCCGATCCAGACGCCCGACGCACCCGCAGCCGTAGGCCCCTATTCCCAGGGGATTGTTTCCAACGGATTTGTTTTTGCCTCAGGCTGCCTCCCCATCGATCCCGCCACCTCCACCATGGTGGAAGGGACCATCGCCGAGAAAGCCACCCGCGCCCTTGAAAACCTCAAGGCCGTTGCCGAAGCAGGTGGAAGCTCCCTCGACAAAGCCGTGAAGGTGACGGTGTTCCTTGCGGACATCGCCGATTTTGCCGAAGCCAACAAGGTGTACGCAGAGTATTTCAAAGAGCCTTATCCGGCCCGAAGCGCTTTTCAGGTGGGCGCGCTGCCCCTGGGCGCCGCCATTGAAATCGAGGCGATTTTTGCTGTGTAAATGAAGATCCGGGCGGTGATGGGTTCCATGATCGCCCGTATTTAAACGGACCTTGCAGATAGATCCGATAAACGCTTATTCCCTCCCAAATAAGGAAATAAAGACCATGAATTTCACTAAATTTCCCCGTCGCGGTTACCTCCAGGGCCAGACTCCTGTCGAGCCCATGAAAAACCTCAGCAAAGCCCTCGGCGGCGAGGTGAACCTCTTCGTCAAGCGTGACGACCTGCTCCCCGGTGCGTCCGGCGGCAACAAAACCCGTAAACTGGACTTCTGCATCGCCGACGCCATCGAAAAGGGTGCCGACACCATCATCACCTGCGGTGCCATCCAGTCCAACCACTGCCGCCTCACCGCTTCCTGGGCTGCCAAAGAAGGCCTCGAGTGCCACCTCGTTCTCGAAGAGCGCGTCAAGGGCTCTTACAAAGAAGACGGCAGCGGCAACAACTTCCTCTTCGAACTCCTTGGTGTGAAGTCCAAGCGTGTTGTTGAAGGCGGTTCCGACATGATGGCTGAGATGGAGAAGACTGCTGCAGAGCTGAAAGCTGCCGGCAAGAAGCCCTACATCGTTCCCGGCGGTGCTTCTAACCCCATCGGTGCCCTGGGTTACGCTGCATGCGCCGAAGAGCTGATGAACCAGCTCAACGACATGGACCTGAACATCGACTACGTTGTTGTTCCCTCCGGTTCCGCCGGTACCCACGCCGGTATGGTTGTGGGCATGACCGGGATCAACGCCAACATCCCCGTCATCGGCATCAACGTCTCCCGTACCAAGGAAGCCCAGGAAGAGATCGTTTTCGGTCTGGCCCAGAAGACCGCTGAGCTCCTCGACGTCAAAGGCGGCGTTGCCCGTGAAGACGTGGTTTGCTACGGCGACTACGTCGGCCCCGGCTACTCCCTGCCCACCGACGCCATGGTTGAGGCCGTGAAGCTGTTCGCCGGTGAAGAGGCGATCCTCCTCGACCCCGTATACACCGGTAAAGTGGCTGCCGGCCTGGTAGACCACGTACGCAAGGGAACCTTCCCCAAAGGCTCCAACGTTCTCTTCCTCCACACCGGAGGATCCCCCGCCCTCTACGCTTACCTGGACACCTTCAGGTAGCATTCGGCGAGTGAGATCGTAAATTTCCGCAGCACCGGTGAAGGTTATCCGGTGCTGCGGTTTTTTTGTTTGTGCGGGTCGGCAGGGCCAGGTGCCCTGGAATGTGCAGGCGCGTGAGTTTCGGTTGATCTCACGGAGAATATGTTGCATAAAATGAGTGCAAACGAATCAATAACCCAACACCGGTGGTTCTCCTGACCAGGGAGCCCGGAGCCCGTAACGGAATATAGATGCACCATGGCGGAAATCAAAACGTACAGTGAGCAGGTAACCGAGTACATCAAGCGATCGATTCTGGAAGGGTCCCTGAACCCCGGTGACAAGGTCAACGAGGTGCACGTAGCCGCCAGCCTTTCCATCAGCCGGGCACCGGTGCGGGAGGCGCTTCAGATGCTGACCCGCGACGGGCTTATCGTCTCTGTTCCCCAGAAGGGCAAGTTTATCAACTGCCTGACCAAAAAGCAGATCAAAGAGAGCTACTTTACGGGCGGGGTTCTGGAAGGCGCTGCCGTTGCCGCCTCCATCGATGAGTTTACCGAAAAAGATTTCGACACCCTCCAGGCCATTGTGGACCGTATGGAGGTGGTGGCCTCCATGGAGACGGCCGCCGATTACATGCCTGCCCTGGACGACCGGTTTCACGAAGTCCTCTTCTCCAAAACGGACAACACCCTTCTGGTGGAACTCTCCCGGCGATACTGCCACGGCCTCTCCAAGTTTCTCCTCTTCAGGTACTGGCGTAATCTCTTCTCACCCCGTACGGTCTGGCTTCGCCACAAATCCATTGTGGACGCGCTGAGAACCCGGGACAAGGTGGTTATTGAGAGGGCGCTTCGCGAGCACTACATTGAATCGGGTGAGCGCATGTCCATGTACGGGTGTGAGCAGGACAACCCGTTGTGTAAGATTTGCAGGTAAAGCAGGTTATAGGTAAGACAGGTCATAGGCAAGGCAGGTCATAGGCAAGGCAGCTCATAGGTAAGGCAGGTCATAGGCAAGACAGGTTATAGGTAAGACAGGTCATAGGCTATTAGGTGGCGGCTGGGCGTGGGTTGTGGATCACGTCAGGGGCCTGTGACGCAGCAACAACCGCCGTATCTTTTTTCCATTCTTCTCCATTCTTTCATTCCCCATGTCCGAAATACGGACTCCTCTACCATCCCTTCCGGTTAACCGGCAGATACAAATCGGTATATCCATTCAATCTATGTCCTCATGGGGCTTTGCTTTTCAGGCTCATTGCATTCTCTATTGGGCGTCGTCAGTGCTCAATACAAGGGAAAGAAACAATACATTGCATCAGGGGCTCTTTTGTTCCCAGGCCCCGCCTGGGAATGACTCAGGGAGGCTCTGCCTCCACGATTGAAGTCGCTTCACCCTGTATGTTTTACCCATTATGCCGCTATGCTCCGCACCGGCAAGGCAGAGGCTTGTTTCTAATGGGTTTTGAACAGGGCGGGGACGTTGCCTTTGGCAGGTTCCGAGGCGATGCGGCCTGTGTTGGGGTCCATGTGGCGGAGGGTGACGCCGTCGGGGCGGTCGAAGCGGGCGGGGGGGCTGTTTTTCCAGGCGGTCTCCATGAGATCGGTCCAGATGGGCAGGGCGGCCCGGGCGCCGGTTTCGATGCGGCCCAGGGTGGTGTAGTTGTCGTTGCCCACCCAGACCCCTGCGGCGACGTAGGGGGAGAAGCCCAGAAAGAGGGCGTCCCGGTAGTTGTCGGTGGTGCCGGTTTTGCCGGCCAGGGGTTTGCCCACGCGCAGGGCGCGTTTGCCGGTGCCTTCGGTGACCACGGCGGAGAGCATGTCCGTGACCACGGCGGCGTCTTCCCGGGAGATGGCCACGGCATGGCTGGGGCGGCCTTCCCAGATGACCCGTCCGTCCCGGTTTTCGATGCGGGTGATGGCCATGGGCTCGGATTTGATGCCCTGGTTTGCAAAGACCGCATAGGCCCGGGTGAGATCCATGAGGGTGGTCTCCGAGGTGCCCAGGGCCAGGGAAAGGTTGTTGGCCAAGGGCGAGGTGATGCCCAGGCGGCGGGCAAAGGCGGCCACATTGGCCACGCCCAGGGAGTCGGCCAAACGGACGGCCGGGATATTTTTGGAGAGGGCCAGGGCCTTTCTCAGGGTGATCTCACCGCTGTATGTTTTGGAGAAGTTCTTGGGCTGCCACGGCTTTTTCCCCCGCCCCATGGAAAAGGAGACCGGAGAATCCAGGATGAGTCGATTCTGATCGATGCCCTTTTCCACGGCCAGGCCGTAGATAAAGGCCTTAAAAGAGGAGCCGGGTTGGCGCTTGGCCTGGGTGGCCCGGTTGAAGTGGCTTTTTTTGAACTCCCGGCCCCCGGCCATGGCCAGGATGCCGCCGGATTGAACGTCCATGGCAACAAAAGCACACTGGGGCGCCGGGTTTTTGATGCGGTGTTTCTTCATGCGGGCCTCAAGGCGGGCCATGTTTTTGGCCATGGAGGCTTCCCCTGCCCTCTGGAGGGAGAGGTCCAGGGTGGTGCGGATGGTGAGGCCGTCCCGGTAGAGGCGGTCGAGCCCCACGATGCCTGCCAGCTCGCCTTTGAGGTAGTCGATGAAGTAAGGGGCTTCGAGGACCCTTCCGCGTCCGCGCTTGCCGGCCAGTGCCAGGGGTTCGGCCAGGGCTGCGTTGTAGGCCGGTGTGGTGATGCGGTGGCGGTCGTGGAGGAGTTTGAGCACGAGGTTGCGACGTTTGATGGCTTTTTCAGGGCTCACCAGGGGCGAGTACCGGGAGGGGGACTTGGGAAGCCCTGCCAGCAAGGCGCACTCAGCCAGGGTGAGTTCGGAGACCCCTTTATCGAAGTAGATGTTGGCGGCGGACAGCTTTCCGCCAGCGCCCCACTGCCGAAGTAGATCTGGTTGAGGTAGAGCTCCAGGATCTCTTTTTTGGTGTAGCGGCGTTCCAGCTGAAAGGCGAGCATCGCCTCCTTGAGCTTTCTGTCGATACTTTTTTCCCGGGTGAGGAAAAGGGTCTTGGCCAGCTGTTGGGTGATGGTGCTGGCCCCCTCCACGAAGTTCCGGGCGATGATGTCCTTGACGATGGCCCGGGCGATGCCTTTTAAGTCCACTCCGTTGTGGTCGTAGAAGTTTCTGTCTTCGGTGTTGATGATGGCGTTTTGCAGGTGGGTGGGGACAATGGCAAGGGGTACCGGGTCCCGTTTTTCCGCGTAGAATTCGGCCAGGAGGACCCCTTCCCTGGAGTAGACACGGCTCACCGACGAGGGCTTGAAGGACTTTAAGGCCTCGATCTGGGGCAGGTCCCTGGTGGTCCCGAAAAAAAGGCCGGCCATGAGGCCGGCCGCGGTGCCGATGACAACAACGGCGATGACAGTCAGTGCAAAGCGTCGATTCATGGGGTCATACTACGTTGGGGCACATTAAAAATCAACGGCTTCCTTGACGGCGATGAGGCGGCTGACCATCTCGGCAAGGCCTTCGTCTGTAAAGGGCTTCATGAGGATGGCGTCCACGGGGCTGGCCCCGTCCCCGGCAGGGGGTGCCGCGTCGCTCTGGGTGGTGACCATGAGAATGGGCAGGCGCGAGCTGTCGGCATGCCTGCGCAGCTGGGAGGCCAGGGTGAACCCGTCCATCTCGGGCATGTTGAGGTCCGTGACCACCAGGCGGGGAGCCAGGGCCGGGATCTCCCGGGCGGCGGTCTCCGGGTTCTCGAAGGTGGCGACTTCATAGCCCAGGCCGTTGAGTTTTTTCATGTAGAGCATGAGCATCATCTTGGAGTCGTCCACGCAGGCGATGAGGGGGCGGCTTACGCCGGTGTCCGCCGTGGCTTTTTTGACCCGGTCGGCAAGGGCCTTGAATCGTTTTTTGGACAAAAAGGCCACGCAGTGGGCCCGCACGTCCGGGTGGGCGTGGCGGATGAGGTGGGTCTCGGTGAGCCCCTCGAACCCGTCGATGGTCAGGAGAAAGCGCAGGGTGTTGTCCGACTGGGAGTCGATGAGGGCCCCCACCACCTTGGCGGCGATGTCGTCCCCGAAGGAGACGATGTTGGTGATGCCCTTGATCAGGGGGGTGGAGATGTTGCGGTCCACGGCGCGTGCCGCGGACATGCGCACGGCCTCGGAGTCGTCGGCCAGCCCGCGGGCCAGGTGGAGGGCCCATCTGGGGGAGGGGAGGCGTCCAGCTGCCTCGTAGACGGCGTAGCGGATGTTGGGGTCCCGGGGCAGGGAGGCCAGCAGGCCCAGCAGGGGCGGCAGGGCCTCGGGGGCCCCGCAGCGGCCCAGGGCGTTGACCGCATGGATCACCAGGTCGGTGTTGTCGCTTTTGAGCTGGGCGGACAGGGCGCAGACCCCTTCGCTGCCTGCGGCGGCAAAGATGTCGATGGCCAGGTTGCGCAGGGTGTGTTCTGTGGAGCCCAGCAGGGCGGCCACGGCAAAAAAACCGGGCTTGCCCGTGAGGGGAAGGGTCTCGGCGATGCGCTGCCCCTGTTCCCGGTTCTCTTCGCAGAGGCGCTTGATGAGCATGGGGCCGTCCTCTCCGGACAGGCCGAGGCTCGCTCGCAGGGCGGCGGTGAGGACCAGGGGTGAACGGCTGGTGGCCACCAGGTCCAAAAGGCGGGGCAGGGCCTGGGGCAGGTCCAGCTCCACCATGGCGTCGGCCCAGAAGGAGAGGCGGTTCTCGTCCATGGGGCCGAAGGTGTTGCCGGCCAGGAACTGGCCGATGATCCACTCCACCTCCATGCGGTTGCCCTTTTTCCTCAAGTCGTTGGTGAGGAACTTGAGGATGGGCAGCCCCGGCGACTCGCAGCTCAGGAAGAGCTTTTTGAGGGTGGTGTGCTTCATGGCTTCGGAGATGGTGGTGAAAAAGGGCATCAGCGCGCAGCCCTTGACTGCGTCGTTAAAGTCGATGCAGTGATTCAGCTCTTCGATGTACTGGCGTTCTTGTTTATCCATGGACGGCCCTCGATGGGGTCATGCGGGGCGCCGCCGAAGGGGAGGCGTCCGGCAATTGATAAAACGTGGAGTTCAGGTAACGCATGGGGACAAAGGGCGACTCCTCCTGGGCAAGGGATCGGGTTCAATACAGTAGGAGGCAGCCGTCGGGCTCGAGCTGGCGCGAGAGGTTGTCGAAGAGCCGCAGCCGGTCTTCACGGGTGAAGTAGATGGCCACGTTGCGGCAGAGGATGATGTCGAATTTGCCGAGTCCGGTCAGGGGGCCGAGCAGGTTCTGCTTGCGAAAGGAGACCATGCTGCGGATGTCGTCGTTGATACGGTAGCCGTCCCCCTTGGGGGTAAAGTATTTGCCGAGGCGGGCCGGTGAGAGGCCGCGGGTGACCTCAAACTGGCTGTAGAGGCCGTAGCTGGCCCTGGCGATGGCCGCATCGGAGATGTCCGTGGCCAGAAGCTGCAGGTCGATACCCGGTTTGGGCAGGCCCAGCTCCCTGAGGACCATGGCCGTGCTGTAGATCTCCTGGCCCGTGGAGCTGGCGCTGCTCCAGATGCGGATGGTGACCCGGCCCCCTTTTTTGCTCTTGCGGTCGATGAGGTCCGGGATCAGGCGGTGCTGAAGCAGGTTGAAGGGGGCGTTGTCCCTGAAAAAATAGGTCTCGTTGGTGGAGATGGCGTCGATGATCTTTTTTTCGAGGGTCCGGGACGCTTCGGTGCGGGAACGGGTGAGCAGCTCCTGGTAGGAGCGGCAGCTGTATTCCGCGGCAAGCTGGCCCAGCCGGGTTTCGATGAGGTACTCCTTGCCTGCGGCCAGGGTAATCCCCGAGATCCCATAAATGTATTTTGAGAGCGCTTGAAATTCGCTTTCGGTGACCTTCAGTCTGTTCATCGGACCTGCTTGTTGTTGCGATGTGGTTGCCGTTTCAGAGCCCTTACGGGGCGGTGGAAACACCTACCCTGTGCGCCGTGGTGTCGCCTCCGGCGCCGGAGCTCGGTCAAATGGGTGAAAGGCATTATTTGAGCGTGCCCATCAAGGCGCGGGCCATGTCCGGGAGGGGGACCACCTTGTCCGTGATCCCGGCCTCTGTGGGTGCCTTGGGCATCCCGTACACCGTGCAGCTGGCCTCATCCTGGGCCAGGATGACGGCGCCGTTTTCGTGCATTCTCTGCAATCCCTTGAACCCGTCCTGGCCCATGCCGGTCATGATGATGCCGGTGGCCCGTCCCACGTAGTGGTCTGCCACGGAGCGGAACAGGTAGTCGGCCGAGGGGCGGCAGCTGTTTTCCGGGGGATCATTGGTGATGCGGACCATGCGATGGGTCCCGTCCCGGTGGGCCTCCACGCGCATCTGTTTGCCTCCCGGGGCGATGAGGGCAAGCCCCGGTTTCAGGAGGTCACCGTCTTCGGCCTCCTTGACCTCAATGGCGCATTTGGTGTTGAGGCTGCCCGCAAGGGACTTGGTAAAGACCGGGGGCATGTGCTGCACAATGAGGATGGGCACACCGATATCGGCCGGAAGCTTGGGCAGCATGGCAGCAAGGGCGTTGGGACCGCCGGTGGAGATGCCGATGGCCACCACCTCGGAGGGGCGGCTCACCGTGCGGGTGATGCGCCTTGGGGGCGGGGTGGCCGGGGTTGCGGCCGGTTTGGGCCGTGCCTCCCGCGGGACGGCGGTGCGGGCCAGGGTGGCCCGGGCGTTGTCCAGGCGCGATCGGAATTTCTTCTCCTGGATGAGCGCGGTGACCGCCGGTGTGAGCTGGGTGCGGATTTTTTCGACGTTTTCCGCGGCGGTTCCGGACTGGGGCTTGGTGATGAAGTCAAAAGCCCCCAGCTCCAGGGCGCGGATGGTCATGTCCCCGCCGGTGGTGGTGAGGGTGGAGAGCATGATGATGCGGGGCAGCTTTATGCCCGTTTTTTTCAGCTCTTGCAGGAGCTCCAGGCCGTTCATCTCCGGCATCTCGATGTCCAGGGTGATGAGGTCGGGCTTGAAGGTCTTGATCTTGGTCAGGGCAAATCGCCCGTTGGCCGCGGTGCCGCATACTTCGGCACCCGGGATGGACGCAATGACGTCTCCGACAACTTTACGATAGAGAATGGTATCGTCAACCACCAGTACTCTGATGGGATCCATGGCGATTCCTCCAGGAAACAAAAGAAGGGGTTAAGGGCTCGGGCACCAACGGATTCACGGGGTACCGGCAGGCTGGCACATGCCGGGATGCACACCCAAATGGGGTCCGGGCTGCGACGACCGCAGTGCGGAGGCACGGGGACCTCCCGCAGGAGGTCCCTTGTCCGCTTTTCTGCCGAAGGGTCCACACGACTCCGGCGATGGTGACCTATCACCGAATGGGAATCGGGGTTAGCTTTATTACATCCGGCGCTCGGGGGCTGTGCTTACCCTTCGGTGAGGACCCGTTCGATGTCCAGGACACCGATGAGGCCTGCTTCGGTCTTGACCACCCCTTCGAAGTAGCTTCCTTCGATACCGCCCAGGTTGGCGGGGGGAGGTTCCACGTGGCTGGGGTCGGCGCTCATGACGTCGCTGATGCGGTCCACCAGCAGGCCGATGTGCTCACCCATGGAGTCCACGATGATGTTGCGGTTGTCCTTGTCCCGGGTGATGGGGGAGAGCCCCGTCTTGAGGCCGAGGTCGATGACCGTGACGATGCGCCCGCGCAGGTTGAGGACCCCCACCACGTAATCGGGGGACTGGGGCACACCGGTGACCTCGGTCTGCTTGTTTATAGTTGTATCTTGAGGATGTCGATGCCGCATTGGGCCTCCCCTACGGAGAAGGTGGCCAGTTCCAGCATGGACGAGTTTCCGTTTTTTTTAGCCTGTTCATTCATGGTGTCTCTCCTAACGCTGATGGGGTTGCACGGCTACAGGGAGTATTCCCGAACCACATCGATGAGCTTTTCCCGGTCCAGCTTGATCTGGTAGCTGTCGATGCCGGCCTCCTTGCCTTTCTGGATGTCCCGCTCGCTGGCAAGGGAGGTGAGGGCCACCACGGGCAGGTGCCCGAAGGTTTCCGAGGCTTTGATCTTTTTGGTGAGTTCAAAGCCGTCCATGTTGGGCATTTCCAGGTCGGTCAGGATGACGGTGAAGTCGTCCACCCCTTTGTTGAGGTAGTCCCAGGCCTCGGCCCCGTCTTCGGCGGTGGTGACGATGAACCCTTCGTCGTTCAGGAAGTCGGAGACCTGATTGCGGAAGAAGGCGGAGTCTTCGGCAAAGAGGACGCGGATTTCGCCGCCTGTGGCCGTGGTGTCCGGGCCGGTGGGGCGGTTCTCCTCAAACCAGGTGGGGTTGACCGTGCGCACCAGCTCGAAGATGTCCACCATGAGGGTGGTGTGGTCCCCCACGATGAGGGAGCCCATGATCCCCTCCTGCTTGAGGGTGGAGGCGTCCACGTTGAGGTCCACTTCCACGGCGTCCACCGGGGGCGTGACGAGAAGGCCCGTCTCCCGGCCTCCCACGCGGAAGACCACCACTTCGTACTGATCGCTCTCCGGCACAGGGGCCACGTTGGCCACTTCGGAGACCTCGTTCAGGGGCAGGGTGCCGCCGCGGTACTGGATCACCCGGCGTCCGCCCACCTCTTCGATCTCTTCGGATTTTATGCGCTCAATGCGTTCCACCAGGTTGAGGGGGGCTGCGAAGTGTTCGGCCTCGCCCCCTTTGAAGGTGAGCAGGGCCGTACGGTCGCTGCCCGCGTTGTTGCGTTCGTTGGCCGAAGCCTCTTCGGCGGCGCTGATGGTCTTGGATGAGGTCTCGTTGAGGGAACCCATCTTGGCCAGGGAGGCCACGTCCAGGATGAGGGCCACACGGCCGTCGCCCATGATGGTGGCTCCGGCGTAGCCGTCGCATTTGCTCAGGTGGCGGCCCAGGGGCTTGACCACGATCTCTTCTGAGTCCCGCAGCTCGTCCACCACCAGGCCGTACTTGAAGTTGCCGGCGGAGACCACGGCGATGTTGATGGCGCTGTCGCTTCGGTAGCGCCGGTCCTCGCCGCTTCGCATGTCGCGGATCTCTTCGGGGAGGTCGTCCTCGTTCTGGCGGCGGTCGGCCAGGTTGCGGCGTTTGTCCGGGTAGACCTTGCCGTCTTCCGGGTGGACGAAGGTGGGGGCGATGTCCAGCAGGTCGGTGAGGCGCAGCAAGGGCAGCAGGGCCCCGCGGAGTCTCACCACGTCGGCGTTGCCAACCTTTTCGATGCGGTCCTTCACCTGGGCCGCGGGGATACGCAGGAGCTCGTCCAGGTTCACCTGGGGGATGGCGTAGCGTTCGTTCTCCACGGAGACGATCTGGCTGGGGATGATGGCCAGGGTCAGGGGCAGTTTGATGAGGATGGTGGTCCCTTTCCCGGGCTTGGAGTGGATGTCGATGATCCCGCCGAGCTTGTCCAGGTTGGTCTTGACCACGTCCATGCCCACGCCGCGGCCGGAGACGTCCGTTACCTGGCGTGCGGTGGAAAAACCCGGGAGGAAGATGAGGCCCACCTTCTCTTTGGTGCCCATGACGGCCACGTCGGATTCGCTGAGCAGGCCCTTGCGAATGGCTGCCGCGGCAATGGCGTCTCCGTCGATGCCGCCGCCGTCGTCACTGATCTCTATGTTGACCTGGCCTGCTTCGTGGAAGGCCTTGAGGAAGATGCGTCCCGTGGGATTTTTACCCAGGCGGGCACGGTCTTCCGGGGATTCGATGCCGTGGTCAACGGAGTTTCTCACCAGGTGGGTGAGGGGGTCGTTGATGGACTCGATGATGGTCTTGTCGAGCTCCACGTCCTTGCCCTCGATGAAGAGGTCCACCTTTTTGTTCAAGGTGCCGGCAAGGTCCCTGACCACGCGGGTGAATTTGTTGAAGACGTTGGAGATGGGCTGCATGCGGGTGCGCATGATGGCCTCCTGAAGCTCGGAGGTGATCATGTCGATGCGCTGCCCGGATGTCTCCACGGCCCGTGTGTTGCTTCCGGTGATGCCCTGCATGAGCTGGTTGCGGCTGAGGACCAGCTCCCCTGCCAGGGTCATGAGGGTGTCGAGGAGTTCCAGGTTGACCCGGATGGAGGTCTGGCCCTTGCTTCGGGGCTCCATCTCCATGGGCTTGGCTTCGTGCTCGTCCACCCTGGCGGGGGTGGCAACGGCCTGGGGAAACGGCTGGGGCGCGGGTGTGGCCACGGGTTGCGACGGCTCGTCCGGTTCGGGGGCGCTGGGGGCTGCCGGTGTCGCTGCGGACTCGGCGTCCTCGATGATCTGGTCCATGGCGGCTTCGCCCCCGCCCAGGAGCGGGGTGATGTCCTCCACGGCGGATTCGTCAAGCTCGGCCAGCAGGGGCGCGATGTCCGGTTCGATGATGGAGGCGAAGAGGACGAGGAAGGGGCGGTCTCCCTTGGCGTCGGCGGGAACCGTGGGGTCGGTGGAGCCCAGGATCATGCCGCTGTTGCCCAGGGTGTTCAGGACCTCGTTGACCACCTTGCCCTGATCGGCGATATCCCGGTTCAGGTCGTAGGTGAGTCGGTAGACGTATTTGCCCTGCCGGAGAAATTTGTCCAGCTCCTCTCTGTCCACCTCAAAGGCGGCCAGAGGGTCTTCGTCGTCTTCGGTCACGAAGGGGGCAGGGGCCTGTGCCTGGGGCTCAGCGGGAGCCTCGGGAAGGCTGTCGATGGCGACGAGGGCATCGACAAAGGTGGTGATGTCCGCTTCGTTGCTCGTCTCGATGTTGTTGACCAGGTCCGTGAGTTTGTCGAAGGCGGTGAGCAGGGTGCTGATGACCGCAGGGGCCGGGTCCAGCTCACCGTTGCGCATCATGTTCAGGGCGTTCTCCAGGTTGTGGGAGAGCTCCTTGACCGTGGTGAGGCCCATGAACCCAGCGCCTCCTTTAATGGAGTGGGCTGCACGGAATACGTTGTTGATCAACTCTTCGCCGTTTTCAAGTCCCGCCTCCTCAATGGCCAGGAGGTCGCTTTCAACTGTGGGAAGGTCCTGCCGGACTCTTCCACGTACATTCTTAGGGTGTCGTCGTCTTCAAAAATCATTGCATATACCTCCAGCTCAGCCGGTCAGGTGCATTTGGATGCCTTGTCCGTTGGACGTGTTATTCATTCGCTTAATCGTACTTATCGGCAGGAAGGGAAGATTACTTACCCTTTTTTTTGCAGCAGCGATGATTTCAAATGACTTCGGTAAGATGGGTGAACAGGGGCGGGAATATGCGGGAAATATACGGGGCGGTCGGGGTAAATTGCTGTTTGGTAAGGAAATACGGACCGGATCTTTTGTTTGCCTTTCCTCGGTAACTTCCATATAATTTGCCCGTTCATTGACCGGGTACACAGATTTTTCTGAGAGAACTGGCCTTGTATCCACCCCCCTTTGTCCCATTGGAGTTTGAACTATATGACTGGTTTTCTGACGGTTTCGTGGGGCGCAGCCTTTGCTGCGGGCCTGCTTTCGTTTTTTTCCCCGTGCGTGCTGCCGCTGGTTCCCGCTTACTTTACCTTTATAACTGGCTTTTCTCTGGAGGAACTCCATGCCGGAGGGGCGGGGGTGAGAAAGCAGGTGATTTTAGCCACCCTGGCCTATGTGTCGGGGTTTTCCCTTGTGTTTGTGCTCTTGGGGGCGGCGGTCTCCTCCCTGGGCGGCCTGCTCTACGACAGCAAGGAGTGGCTCCGCATGGGCGGAGGGATCCTCGTGATCCTTTTCGGGCTTCACTTCCTGGGGCTGCTCCGCGTTCCCAGCCTGCAGGTGGACAAGCGTCTGAGGGTACAGCACAAGCCCCTGCACCTTTTCGGGGTGTTTGTGGTGGGCATGGCCTTCGGCGCAGGGTGGAGTCCCTGCATCGGCCCCATGCTGGGATCCATCCTTGTCCTTGCCGGGAATCAGGAGACGGTGGCCCGGGGCATGGGACTTCTTACGGTCTATTCGGCGGGCCTGGCCTTGCCCTTTATCCTGATTTCCGTTTTTATCCACGCCATGTTGAATTTCATGAAAAAGGCGCGCAAGGTGCTGCCCTATGTGAACAAAGTGGCCGGCGTCCTGCTTGTGGCCGTAGGGATTCTGCTCCTGGGCGGGTATATCAATACCCTTGCAATCCCCTGACCGTTATGCTGTTGTAAAAGGAGCGCTTTTGTCCTGTCCGGGGACCCGGCTAGGGGCAAAGGCGATAAACCGAATCCATCGATGCCCGGGTGGCCGGTCACGGTGGGAGAACCCATCCGGAGGATACCCATGCGCAACGCATTGATATCGTTTGTGGCGGCCCTGGCCTGCCTGCTGATGACCGACACGAGCGCCCTTGCCCTGGACACCACCCCCGGCGGCATCCAGTGGAAGTCATTGCGGAAGGGGTGAGCATGTCCGCTTCCAGCGGCAGGAAAATATATGTCAATTTCCATGCGGCCTGGTGCAAGTACTGCACCCTCATGGCCGAAACCACCTTTCAGTCCGAAAAAGTGATCGCCTACTTGAACGAAAACTTCGTTCCGGTGCAGGTGGATGCGGACCGGGAGAAGGAGCTGGCCCGCAAGTACCGGGTGAGGGGGTTGCCCTACAGCCTGTTCCTCGATGAGAACGGGGCCCAGATCAGCTTCATGAATGGATATCTGGATGCCGATACCTTTCTGGAACGGCTCCGGTTCATGGCCAACGAGGGGTATAAACGCTAAATGGACACCACGGCCCCCTTTGATGTGAATTACGCGCGGGAGATGATTCGTACCACGACACACCCCGATTCCATCGGAGACCACCTGAAAAAGGCCTCCGTGTTTATGCTCATGCGGACCCCTGAGACCGACCCCACAATCCTGGCCATCTTGAAGGCCGACAACAAGGGGTACCCCTGGGCCAACCAGGTGGCCTTTCCCGGCGGACACCAGGACCCGGTGGACGCCTCGCCCCTCTCCACGGCGTACCGTGAGCTGAGGGAAGAGACGGGGATCCTGCCCGATCAGGTGGATTATGTGGGCTCTCTGGGCCACTTCCAGACCATCAAGAACACTGAGATCGAGGCTTTTTTCGGGATCTGGCACGGGGAAGAGGAGGAGGTGGTCTTCGACCCCTCGGAGATTGCCCGTATTGTCATGATTCCGTTGGGAGAGGTGGTGAAGGCCCACCATGAAAAGGCCTATTCCGGTCGCGTGCCGGGGTGGGATGAGTTGCAGTACCCGGTGGAAAACATGGCCGTGTGGGGCGCCACCGCCCGCATTTTTCACTACTTCACGGAGCTGCTGCTCGTGTAGGCCTGCAGGAACGGAGGGGCCTTTCGCTTAAGTCCGCCCTGATACGACAAGACAAACTGCCCTGCCGGTGCCCGTGCACCCGCAGGGCAGTTTTTTTGTGCCGTTAAGACGGCGCCACGGGCCCCTATTTTGTGAAGAGCTTGATGCGGATGGCGTGCAGGAGGATGGAGACGAAGATCCAGACCGCCAGGACAATGAGCAGGGCCGGGACCCAGATATGGGCTTCCCACATGGGTTCCGACAGGCAGACATCCAGGCCTACCCCACCGAAAATGGCCGACACAATGGCGATGATGAGCAGCAGCCGCGTGGCCGTCCGGGACCGGTACAGCCCGCCGATGGCCCGCCTGATGTCTGGGGGCGTCTTTTCTACCAGCCGTTTGTCGGCTCGTTTGTCGTCGAACATGGCAATCTCCTTGAAAGGGCGGCTTAGGGCCCTGGATGGGGCGTTTTTTATCCGGGGCCGCCATGGCGTCGGGCACCGGCAATGCGGGAAAGCATAGCACGGCTTTGGCCCGGTGAGGGACGGCTTTTTTTGCCGTGGGCCTCGATGGCTTGCGGAGCGGCGTATCCCGTGCTGATTTCAGGTCTGGGCGGACATAAAAAAATAGGGGTGCAACGGGTGTTTACATGCGTGGTCATGTGTATACTGGCTTGATTTTTTTCAAGATATGGCTGGTGGTGGTCCGGAGGGGGAATATACAACATGTGGGAGAATAGGGTTGACACTGACTATATATTGTGTAAACTTGAGCTGTCGCTGGGGCCAATACCTGACCGGCGACATCCCCGGGTCACCACCTGACACCCGATTTTACCATGCCGCCCTCTCCTGGGGCGCGGCAGGCTGAAAACCGAGTTCTCGGAAGCCCGAACAATCAGAACATTTCATGACGACATGGGGCAACAGAGGCAACCATGGCAAGGCACCCATCCGGAGCTGATTCCGGGTAGCCCTCCGTGGGCATTGCCCGGTCCCCAACTCACTGAACGAGGAACATCCGATAAGATAATCCATGACGGCGTCGGTGTCTCACGGCAGGAAGGATTCTGCTCAGGCGCGTCCGGCGTCATGTCACGTCGTTGCCGGTCTCACATTAGGGCGTAGTTGATCCCTGCCTTGAGGGCTGTCGGTCGGCATCATTCCACACAACAATTCGATGTAAGCAGTCTTTACAACATACAAGAGGAGATGGTGGTTACATAGTCTGCGGCTGTCCATGGGGATGCGTGCGTGCATTGCAGTTCCCAGGGCCGTTCCGAACCGTCGGAGCGCGGCTATGCAACCGGAACCCTGACCTGACCGGTACGAGTGAGAGATGCGGCCTTTAGGCATAAGGTGCAAGAGGGCTCTCCGCCGTGCGGTCTGTGTAAACCTGTGAACGTTAAAGATGAAGAAGGGGTAGGCATTTGTTCGAACGAATCAAAAAACGAAACGGTAGCGTGGTGGAATTTGACTCTTCCAAGATTACGGCGGCCATCGCAAAAGCGGGGAAAGCCACAGGGGAGTTCGGGGAGCGGGAAGGCAAGATGCTGACCATGAAATTTCTCTCCATGGCCCGGACCCTGCGTCTGGGGGCGGTTCCCGACGTGGAGGAGGTCCAGGACATTGTGGAGCGCGTGCTCCTGGATTCCCCGTTTTACAAGACCGCCAAGGCGTACATCCTCTACCGTGAGCAGCGTGCCCAGATTCGGAACATCACCATCAAGGCCAACACCGAGCTGATGGACAACTACATCAAGAAGCTCGACTGGAAGATCAAAGAGAACAGCAACATGAGCTACTCTCTCCAGGGCCTGAACAACTACATCTCTTCGGACATCACCGCCGAGTACTGGCTCAACAAGATTTACCCCGAAGGCATCCGCGAGGCCCACAACCAGGGGCACCTGCACATCCATGACCTGAGCCTTCTCTCCGTATACTGCGTGGGCTGGGACCTTCAGGATCTTCTGCGCGTAGGGTTCAAAGGCGTGGCCGGCAAGGTGGAGAGCACCCCGCCCAAGCACCTGCGCACCGCCCTGGGCCAGATCGTGAACTTCTTTTACACCCTCCAGGGCGAGGCGGCCGGGGCACAGGCCATCAGCAACTTCGACACCCTTCTGGCCCCCTTTATCCGTAAGGACAAGCTCTCCTACGGCAAGGTGAAGCAGGCGCTCCAGGAGTTTGTGTTCAACATCAACATCCCCACGCGTGTCGGTTTCCAGACCCCCTTTACCAACATCACCATGGACCTTGTGGTGCCCAAGAATCTCAAGGACACCCCCATCATCATCGGCGGGGAGGACCTTGACGAGACCTACGGCGAGTTCCAGGAGGAGATGGATACCCTGAACCGCGCCTTTGCCGAGGTGATGATGGAAGGGGACGCCAAGGGCCGCGTCTTTACGTTCCCCATCCCCACCTACAACATCACCGAGGACTTCGACTGGGACAACCCCAACCTCGACATGATCTGGAAGATGACGGGTCGCTACGGCATTCCCTACTTCTCCAACTTCGTCAACTCCGACATGAGCCCCGACGACGCCCGGTCCATGTGCTGCCGACTGCGCCTGGACAACCGCGAGCTCCTCAAGCGCGGCGGCGGGCTCTTCGGCGCCAACCCCCTCACCGGCTCCATCGGGGTGGTCACCCTCAACCTGCCCCGCATCGGCAAAGAGGTGGAGACCGAAGAGGCCTTCATGGCACGCCTTGACGAGCTCATCGACCTGGCCAAGGAGAGCCTGGTGATCAAGCGCAAGATCCTGGAAGAGTTCACCGAAAAGAACCTCTACCCCTATTCCAAGTTCTACCTGCGCCACATCAAGGAGCGCTTCGGGATCTACTGGAAGAACCATTTCTCCACCATCGGCATCATCGGCATGCAGGAAGCCCTGGTGAACTTCATGGGCCAGGGTATCGCCGAGACCGAGGGCAAGGAGATGGCCCTGAGGATTCTGGACCATATCCGCGGTCGCCTGGAACAGCTCCAGGACGAGACCGGGGACATCTTCAACCTGGAGGCCACCCCCGGGGAAGGCACCGGGTACCGCCTGGCCATGAAGGACAAGAAGATCTACCCGGATGCAGCCTGCGCCAACGAAGAGGCCTTCAGGAACGGGGACGACCCCTTCTACACCAACTCCACCCACCTGCCGGTGAACTACAGCGACGACCTCTTTGAGGTGCTGGACCTCCAGGACGAGCTCCAGACCAAGTACACCGGCGGCACTGTGCTTCACATGTTCCTCGGGGAAGAGGTCTCCGATGTGGAGGCGGTCAAGTCCCTGGAAGAGACCTCGGCAACTACCGTCCTCTTCACCCTGACCCCGACCTTCAGCGTCTGTCCCTCCCACGGCTACATCGCAGGGGAGGTGAAGACCTGCGAGAAGTGCGGCAGCGCCACGGAGATTTACTCCCGCGTGGTGGGGTACCTTCGGCCCGTATCCCAGTGGAACAACGGCAAGCAGAGCGAATTCTGCATGCGTGAAACCTTTAAGGTGGCCTAAAGGGCCACTCCCTGGCCATGGCAGGGGCTGTGTCCCGTGCCGTGGCTTATGCGTTTTTTTATGTATTCCCCGTGTCCGAAAGGGGAGTCGACATAAGGAACGGCCTTGTTGCCGAACCCTTGATCTGTGTGTCGGGGCCGATTTCTCCTTGCAGGAAAGATCGGCCCCGACTATTTTGGAGCGGCAGATGCGCGGACCCTATAGACGGCCGCCATCTGGTGATGGAAGGAGAGTCCTGAACGATGATTATCGGTGGTTTGAATAAATGCTCGCTGATCGATTACCCCGGAAAGATCGGGGCGGTGGTCTTTACCTACGGATGCAACCTGACCTGCCCTTACTGCCACAACGCCGGCCTGGTGAATGATGGCGGGCCTGAAACGCCCTACGAGGTGGATGAGGTCCTGGGTTTTTTGCAGACGCGTGTGGGGAGACTGGACGCCGTGGTGGTGAGCGGGGGAGAACCCTGCCTCCACAGCGACCTGCCTGAGTTCATCCGAAAGGTCAAGGAGATGGGGTTCCTGGTCAAGCTGGACACCAACGGAAGCCGCCCGGCCATGCTCAAGTCCCTGATGGAAGAGGGGCTGCTGGACTATGTGGCCATGGATATCAAGGCCGATCCCGCCGCTTACATGCCACTGCTCTCACGCCGCCCCATGGAGGCGGAGCTCAAGGAGAGCGTGTCGGCCATTCTGCATTCGGGCTTGCCCCACGAATTTCGCACCACCTGCACCTCGCCGTTCATCGACGAGGCGGTCCTGGACACCATCACCGGCATGATAGAAGGCGCAGAGCTTTACGCCCTGCAGGAGTTTAACCCCAAGCACACCCTGAATCCGGACTTTTTCGACGTTTACGAAGGGATCTCACCCGAACTCCTGAAGCGGTTCAAATGCGTTGCCGAGGAGAAGGTCAGGCGCTGTGTGCTCAGGATGGCGTCGTGACGACGGCGGGACCGATGCATGCCTGCTACGGTTCCCTTGCCGGATCTGCGCCTGTGGAGGTGCCCTTGACAGCAACCGCTAACGTCCCTGAACCCATCTTTGCGGAGATCGATCTTTCCCGCATCGCCGCCAATGCACAGATATTGAAAGCCCATGCGGGAAAAGCCCGTCTCATGGCCGTGGTCAAGGCCAATGCCTATGGCCACGGTGCCGAAGAGGTGGCCCGAACCGCCCTTGCAAACGGCGCGTCCTGGCTGGGGGTGGCCCGGGTCTCCGAGGCCGTGATCCTGCGTGAGGCGGGTATCGAAGCCCCCATCCTTATCCTGGGAGTCACCCCGGAGTCGGGGGTGCCCCTTTTGATACGCTACGGCCTGCGTCAGGCTGTGGTGGACGACGGGTATGCCCGCATGCTGAGCCGGGTGGCAGGGGAGCTGGGCGGTGAGGTTCTGGGCCATATCAAGGTGGACACCGGCATGGGCCGTGTGGGGTTTGACGCGGTTCAGGATCCGGGCCGGGAGTCTCCAGAGGCGTGCGCAGAAGCCATCGCCAGGGCTGTGGCCCTTCCGGGGATCCGCGCCGAGGGCATTTTTACCCATTTTGCAACCGCCGATGAAGCCAACCTGGTGGAAGCCCGGAATCAGCTGGCCCGTTTCACCTCGGTTCTGGGATGCCTTGAGGCCCTGGGGGTCACCTTTGAGCTTCGTCATGCCGCCAACACGGCGGGCATCTTCACCCTGCCCGAGGCTCGGTTCGACATGGTGCGGGGGGGGATCTCCCTGTACGGGCTGAACCCCTCTGCCAAGGTGCGGGTGGATGCTCTGGGCGTCCGGCCCGCCATGCAGGTGAAGGGGAGCGTCGTCCAGGTCAAGCGCGTGAAAAAAGGTGCGTTCATCAGCTACGGCGGGACCTGGCAGGCGGAGAAGGAGACCGTGGTGGCCACGGTACCCTGCGGGTACGGAGACGGGTACCCCAGGCTCATGTCAAATCGCGGGCACATGCTGGTGCGGGGCCATCGCGTCCCTGTCCTGGGGCGGGTCTGCATGGACATGACCATGGTGGATGTCACCGACGTCCACGGCGTGGCCGTGGGGGACGAGGTGGTGATCATGGGCAGCCAGGGCGGCGCATTGGTCTCCGCCGATGAGATCGCCGAGGTCGTCGGCACCATCAACTATGAAGTGACCTGCATGGTTGCCTCCCGGGTTCCCCGGGTCTACCGTCCATAAATCCCGGGGCGGGGAGCCGGCGCTCCCCGGCCTCGGTGGTGTAGAAATAGGCAAAATTCCGGAATGTTACTTTCCTTTTTGCGATTTTCTTAAATCAGCTTCTTTTGCTTCATCCCTTCTATTCTACTTGCCGCACGTGATCTGCCTTGACCGATATCCCCTGGTTTTTTATGATTGCATGTTACTTTGGATAGCTATTATTGCTAATGGCATCGCAACACGCCCGGGAGAATCCCCGGGATAAGCCCGATAATATGGTTTTTCAAGATCGGCCCTGAGCTCGTATGGAGTGATTGTGTGCTGCGGGCTTTTTGCTTCGTTGTCAACATGTTAAGGAAGGATATGCGGTGGCGGTTTTGTTTGGCGCGGCGAAAACAGCGGTGAAAATAAAGGGATACGGGGACGGGTTTCTACTCTCCGTGGACCCCAGGGCCTCGGAAGACCATCTCCTGAAAGCCACGATTCGAATTTTCCGCCAGCTTAGAAACCTCGCGGCCGGAGCCCTGGTACAGGTGGACGCCGGCAGCTGGTCCGGCTCGTCCCTCTGGGCGGATCGCCTTGCCCCGGTGCTTCAGGACCGGTTCGCCGTGTCCGGTGTGTTGCCTTACGGTGAGCCGCCGGAGAGCGAAGGAGCCGAGGTTATCCCCACCCCTTCAGCTTCGGAGACCCAGGTCCTTACCGGGCGCGTGCGATCCGGGCAGCGGGTCACCGCGGAGCGTCACCTTCTGGTGCTCGGGGACGTGAACCCCGGGGGCGAGGTGGTGGCCGGAGGCGACATCTATGTAATGGGGGCCCTTCGGGGAACCGCCATTGCCGGATCCCCCGGAGATTCAGACTCCATCGTGATGGCCCTTGATTTCCGTCCCATGCAGCTGCAGATCGGGACCCACGTGGCGGACCACCGCACACCGGGCGTCCCTGGGCGTGTGGCGTATGCCTCGGTGGCCGGGGGGGGCGTGGTGGTGGCCGATTACCTGGAAGAAAATCCCTTCGCCAAAGCCCCGGTTCTGACCTGGAGAGCGTAAGCGGAACGCGGGTCGTTTAAGGGGGACCCCATAGTATAAGGCGATGCCTTTTTGAGGCTGCGCATCATCGTAAACGAACAACAACGCACGCACAGGAGAGTTGGATACGTGAAAGGCAGAGTAATCGTCATCACATCGGGCAAAGGCGGTGTGGGCAAGACCACGGCAACGGCTTCCATCGGAGCGGCCCTGGCCCTTGCGGGCAAGAAGACGGCCGTGGTGGACATGGATATCGGACTGCGGAATCTGGACGTGGTGATGGGGCTTGAAAACCGTATCGTCTTCAACGTCGTGGATGCCGTCAAACAACGGTGCAAACCCTCCCAGGTGGCCATCAAGGACAGGCGCATCGACAATTTGTTTCTCATCCCCGCCTCCCAGAGCGACAACAAAAACACCATGGGGCCGGATGAGGTGACCTCCTTCATCAGAGGAGATTCGAAACGACTACGACTACATCCTCATCGATTGCCCGGCGGGCATCGAGCAGGGCTTTGAGAACGCCGTGGCCGCAGCCGACGACGCCGTGGTGGTCTGCATGCCCGAGGTCTCTTCCATCCGGGACGCCGACCGCATTATCGGTTTGCTCCTGGCCAAGGAGATCGCCCCCAAGCTGGTGGTGAACCGCATCGTGCCCCAGATGGTGGAACGCGGTGATATGCTCAGCCACGAAGACGTGGTGGACGTGCTTTCCGTGGAGCTCATCGGCCTCGTAGAGATGGACGAACAGGTCATTGTCTCCACCAACACCGGGGTACCCCTGGTGATGCAGAAGGACTCCAAGGCCGGGCGTGCCTTTGAGCGCATTGCCGCTCGCCTTGCCGGACAGACCGACCTGCCCATCGAGGTGCCTCGAACCGACAGTGGATTCTTTAAACGCCTCGGCCGGAAAATGGGTCTGGCAAGGTAAGGAGGAGATGATGCTGAACAACCTGTTGCAGAAGATGATGGGCACCAAAGAGGAGCCCCGAAGCAGCGAGGTGGCCAGAAAGCGCCTGAAGCTCGCCCTGGTGTGCGACAGCCTGGAGGTCTCCGACGAGGTCCTGAGCAACCTGCGCGAGGACCTTCTCAAGGTGATCTCCAGTTACTTCGAGATCGACAAGGCAGGGTTCTCCCTGGATATCGACAAAACCGACGACTATTCGGCCCTGGTGATGAACACCCCCATTTTGTCGTCCCTCCGCAGATAGGGGCGGCTTTTTTCACGGACCCCGGAGGGCGGGCTGACGCCGGGGACCTACGACCATTGACACAAGAGGATGCCATGGATCTCACACACGACCTGCTGCGGACCATTCCCCTGTTTCGTTCCCTGGACACCGCCAGCCTTGATCGCATCGCAAGGGCCGTCAAACCCGTGACCCTCAAGCAGGGCGAGGCCCTTTTCCGCAAAGGGGACGAAGGCAACGAGATGTACATCATCGAAGAGGGGGCCGTTAAGATTGTCCTGCCCTCCAGCGTGGGGGAGGAGATCATCCTGACGGTGCTGAGGGAACCCTCCTTTTTCGGGACCATGTCCATGTTCGACGGCCAGAGCCGAAGCGCCGATGCCGTGGCCATGACCGCCAGTCGCCTTCTGGTCCTGGAGCGCGACGCCTTTATCCACATCCTCCAGGAGGACGAGCACGCCCTGCGCACCATCCTGTGCGATCTTTCTTCCATGATCCGGAAAACCGACGACCTCCTGGAAGGCCTTTGCTTCTTCAGCATCTCCACCCGCCTGGCCAAGTGCCTCCTGGAGCTTGCCGAAAAGGTCTCCGACGGTCGGGACAAGCCCGTTGAGATCGATCTGACCTTCACCCAGAAAGAGCTGGGGGAGATGGTGGGCGCCACCCGCGAAAGCGTCAACCGGGAACTCAAGAAGCTCCGCGAAGAGGGCATCATCCAGCTGAACCGGGGTGTGATCACCATTTCTGACTGGGACGCCTTGGAAGAGCTTGCCGTGCCCATGGACTTTTAGGCCTGAGGCCTATGTGTGAACAGATAGTTCGTTATCTCCGTAAAGAAAGGGACAGGCTCTTTATGAGTTATGCGGTAA
This sequence comes from Desulfoluna sp. CYM3A, assembly GCF_056829965.1. Classification (NCBI taxonomy): domain Bacteria; kingdom Pseudomonadati; phylum Thermodesulfobacteriota; class Desulfobacteria; order Desulfobacterales; family Desulfolunaceae; genus Desulfoluna; species Desulfoluna sp. CYM3A. Next base: position 4,289,734 of record NZ_CP186556.1, on the reverse strand, counting down.
TTTTAAGGGGACAGGTTATTAATGCTGAAGCACGCCTGGAACCGACGAAGAAGGGCGTCCTGTTTCTATTCATACTCGCAATGGGTCATGCTTTTTTTATGGATGATAGCGATCTGATGGTCAGCTGGGCGTGCTGAGTCGGGACGAGAGGATGCGGAAGGGGGAAGCCAAAGCGCATTTCACCCCGGGTTTTGGGGCCGCTCCCTTTATGGAACGGGTTTTGCCAAGGCCATGGGCATCGATTATTCGACCGGAATTCGGGGTCAGGCTTCGGTCAGCCGCTTCAGTGAGTACATTCCTTCTATCCCGGACACGCTTCGGAATTTTATCCCGAGATGCCGGGAAGTGGCCTCTGAATGTTTCGTAATACCTTTCAACAAAGGCTCGGGACCCGATGATTCCGGAATCCGTAAAGTAGCGGGTCCGGTAGCGGAATCTTTTTGTGCGATTGATTTCGAATCCCTGGGTGGCCTCTTCATCCAGAATGGGTTTGGGTATGCTGGCCTTTCCTCTCTTCTCAATGGCTCCCAAATGATACAGGTACTCCCTGTAAGTTTTGAGCTGCGTCTCGGCAGCCTCCATAGTGGCGCTACACAGGCATCCCAAAATCCGATGAGAGAGAAATTCGTATCTGTTGTCAGTTTGGACATGATACCCGATGGAGCACCAGCGGTAATCTTCCGGCCGCTTCACGATTCCGGCCCTAACCGCATTCAAATCAATATATGCGAGACAATGGATCAACGTGTTTCCCTGCTCGACGATAACGCTTTTGAATCGTTCGCCCCACAGGGTGCCTTTTCGTTTTTTCCGCTTGTTATAAAAACAGGAGAATCGCTGCTTGATGTCCTTGACGTAGGCGGACAGGCTGCAAAATCTCTCCCGGTACTCTTTGATGCGAGCCTCGGGGAATGCCGTATTATCCCCATAAAGAAGGTGGAATCGTTTTCGTACCTCGTCGTCGGAGACCATGTCATCGGGGCGCACCTCGATGAGCAGGTGAAAATGGTTTCCCATGACGGCAAATCCCAGGACCTCGACACAGTAAATTGTGGAATACTTTTGAATGATTCGCACAAGCTCGTCTTTTTCAACCTTACCAAACGGTAGTCCGTCCAGTGCGGTCCGGCTGATTACATGGTAGGCGGCTTTTTGTCCTGAATCTGTAACGACCATACGGGGAACGCGCGGCATGGAACCCTCCTTTTCGGTCTTGCAGAATCTGATTGTGGGATTGGCTTTGTATGACAGATATTGTTCATGATTGCGATGAGATATCGGTTTGAAAGAGTGTGACACAGGATGCATGGTTTGTCCAACATAAAGAGCCTGTCCCGGTTTTGATTTGGCAGGCAGGTCTTGCTTTGATGCGGCGCTTAAGGTAGTAGAAAAAGACTGTTTTTGTTGATGCATGATGTGACGGCAGCTTTTATGCCATAGGCTCCCGGAGTCCATACCGGCCATCGCTAAAGAAAAAACGACGATAATTCATGGAGAGACAGCAGCGATTCGATCCCTGGAAGAAGGGGAAATCGTCTCTTTTTATGTCGGAGCCGTTTGGCGCAAAGGCCCGGGCCCTGTGAGAGTCCACTGCCACAGCTGGTGGTTTACCTGAATTGACATGAGGACACTATGACAGACAAACGTATCATTTACACCGCTATAGATGAGGCTCCCGCGCTGGCAACCCATTCCCTGTTGCCCATACTTGAGTCCTTTACCAAAGGTTCGGGTATCCGCTTCGAGAAAAAGGACATCTCCCTTGCAGGGCGAATCCTTGCGAATTTTCCGGAAAACCTAAGCGAAGACCAAAAGGTCGCCGATCACCTGGAAGAGCTCGGGGCCCTTGTCAAGGAGCCTGCCACCAACATCATCAAGCTGCCCAACATCAGCGCCTCCATCCCACAGCTCAAAGCGGCCGTCAAGGAGCTTCAGGGCAAGGGCTTTGACGTTCCGGATTACCCGGAAGAGCCCCGGACCGATGCGGAAAAAGAGCTTCACGCACGTTATGCCAAGGTTCTCGGCAGCGCCGTGAACCCTGTGCTCCGGGAAGGAAATTCCGACAGAAGGGCCGCAGCCTCGGTGAAGGCCTTCGGGAAGAAGAAACCCCACAGGCTCATGAAAGCCTGGCCGGATCACTCCAAGGCCCGCATCGCCCATATGGAAGACGGGGATTTTTACGCCAGCGAAAAATCCGTTGTGGTGGACAAGGCGTGTTCCGTGCGCATTGAGTATGTGGACCCCGAAGGCACGGTGTCTGTGTTGAAGGGAGAGATCCCCCTTCTTGACGGTGAAGTCATGGATTCCGCAGTGATGAATGTCCGCGCCCTGCGTGAGTTCTACGCCGAGCAGATCGCCCTTGCCGCCAAGGACGATGTGCTGCTCTCCCTGCACCTCAAGGCCACCATGATGAAGGTGTCCGACCCCGTCATGTTCGGCCACTGCGTCTCCGTCTTTTACAACGAGGTGTTCGACAAGCACGGTGAGACCCTTTCTTCCCTGGGCATCAACGTCAACAACGGCCTGGGCGACCTCTACGCAAAAATCCAGGACCTCCCCGAAGAGAAACGCTCTGAAATCGAAGCCGATATCATGGCTGTGTACGACTCATCCTGCCAGCTTGCCATGGTGGACTCAAGCAAGGGCATCACCAACCTGCATGTTCCCAACAACATCATTGTGGACGCCTCCATTCCCGTGGTCGTCCGCGACGGCGGCAGGATGTGGGGCGCCGACGACAAGCTCCACGACACCCTCGCCATGGTGCCGGACCGCTGCTACGCAACCATGTACCAGGAAGTCATCGAGGATTGCCTGAAGAATGGTGCCTTTGATCCCGCCACCATGGGCAGTGTGTCCAATGTGGGTCTCATGGCCCAGAAAGCCGAGGAGTACGGCTCTCACGACAAGACCTTCGAGGCCCCGGGAAGCGGGGTGATTCGCGTCATCGACGACGCCGGAAAGACCCTCATGGAGCAATCCGTGGAACAAGGGGATATCTTTCGATCGTGTCAGACCAAGGATGCACCCATCAGGGACTGGGTGAAGCTGGCCGTAACCCGTGCCCGCGTCACCCAGACTCCCGCCGTGTTCTGGCTTGACGAAGACAGGGCCCATGACGCACAGCTCATGGGCAAGGTCAACGCCTACCTGAAAGATCACGACACCGACGGGCTGGATATCAGGATCATGGATCCGGTTTCGGCCATGGCATACTCCCTTGAGAGGATCAGGAAAGGTGAAGACACCATCTCCGTCACCGGAAACGTCCTGCGTGACTACCTCACGGACCTGTTTCCCATCCTGGAGCTCGGCACCAGTGCCAAGATGCTCTCCATCGTGCCGTTGATGAAGGGTGGCGGCCTGTTTGAAACAGGGGCCGGGGGCTCTGCACCCAAGCACGTGGAGCAGGTGCTGAAGGAAGGCCACCTCCGTTGGGATTCCCTGGGCGAGTTCTGCGCTCTGGTGCCCTCCTTCGAGCACATCGCCGCAACCCACAAGGATGCAAAGGCCACCGTTTTTGCAGAGACCCTGGACAAGGCCATCGGCCGCTTCCTGGAAAACGAAAAGTCCCCTTCCCGCAAAGTAGGCGAGATGGATACCCGGGGAAGCCACTTCTACCTTGCCCTTTACTGGGCACAGGCCATGGCCGAGCAGACCGCCGATGCGGACCTTGCCACCCGCTTTTCCGCCATGGCAGACAAGCTGGCAGCCGCCGAAGCCGTGATCACCGACGAGCTGATCAGCGCCCAGGGAAGCCCCGTTGACCTGGGCGGCTACTACCGGCCCGACGTCACAAAGACCGCACAGTTCATGCGGCCGAGCCCCACGTTCAATACCATTATCGACCAGCTGTAAGAACGTTTCCCCTTGCCTTCGGCCCTGCCGGGGCAAGCCGCGAAAGAAAGCCCATGCAATTCCCACGCCCCTTTCCTTTTTTCCCTTTGGCAAGAAGGGAAGGGGTGTTTAAACATGCCCCGCCGTTGCCTCTCCTCTGTTGCTGTTGTCAATATGCAGCTATCCATATTTTTAAATAAGAACAGCCGTTTTATAATGGAAACGATACTAAAAAGCGTGCCTCCGGCGGGTCGCTTTTTTGAAAAAAAGCTCCGCAAAAAACTTTCCGGTAAGAAAGGTTAGAGCCGTCATAATCGCCGGAATTCATAGAGAAGCTGTCAAGACCTGTTTGTCAAACCCAGATCATATAGTTTGGCAAAAGTTTGGCCCCCGGCAGGGCCGCCGGAGGCTTCTTTGGATGACCAGTGAACAAGCTGGTCAAGGGGATGTGGGGTTGGGCGTGGTGCAATGGTTGAGGTTGGGGGCGAATTCGGTCTGGATGATGGTGTGGAGCTTTTTGCCCACCTCCAGGCCGATGTCGATGAAGCCCGGCCCGTAGAGCTTTCCGGTCTGGGATCGGAAGGTCTTCTTGATGCGGGCGATCCCTTCCAGGGCCCTGGGGTAGTGGCTCATGAAGAGGGGCAGGGGGATTCGCGCGTAGGAGACCATGTCCCAGACCGTGTGGGCGAAGTTGTCGGGTCCCCAGCGGAATTTGTCGGCATCGTAGAGGGCGTCAGCCAAAAGCTGGGCATCGGGGCTTGCCGGGCAGGTGCCGTCATGGGTTTTGAAGGCTTCGTGGCAGGCGATGGCAAAGGCAATCTCGTGGATTTCGTGGGTGGGAAATCCCAGTTCGATCAAGACGCGTTCCGCGTAAGCCGCGCCCTTTTCCGCGTGGTCCTTATGTTTTCGCATGGTGTCGTGGAGCAGGCCAGCGCAGTGGGCCTTGAACATGAGGCGCGTCAGGGAAGGGGCGTCTGCGTCACACTTTTTTTCCCGGGAGCAGCGCTCCACCAGCACGATGGCGCCAGCTTCAATGGCCACCTTTTGGGCGTGGAAGAGCCCGTGGCCAAAGTCCTCATCCAGTTCGGCTTCCAGGTGGGAGATGAGCCCCTTGAGCGTTTCGTTTCGATCAAAAAGCCGGTGCGACCTTTCAAGGGCATCGGCTTCCTCTTTATAAAAGGCGGGTTCCGGGAGGTCCTTGACCAGCTCCCGCGCCCGTTGTCGAATTTGTCTGTATGTCTCATCCATACCTCAAAGTGTAGCACACACCCCGTCTTCTTGAAAACAGGCAAGGGGTACCGGACGCTTCTCAAGAAGGGCTTTCTGTGGCATGGGGAAAGGAAAGGCGCGTGTGGAGGCTTCCCCTTTTTGTCTCTTGTTTACGCGATGTTCCGACCTGTGGCGGCCTTATTTTCATGGGGTGAAAAAAACATTGACAGGTCCTGCGGCCTGGTCTAAATAACAACTTATGAGCATATGCTCATAACCAAGGAGGAGTCATGGTACGTCCAAAAAAAGAACGGGTGGTGGGAGTTCCCTCCAGCCTCAGCTACTTTAAACCGGGGGGCATTCCCCTTCGGCAGCTTGAGGAGACCCTGCTCACCGTGGACGAACTGGAGTCCCTCAGGCTCTGTGATCTGGAACAGCTCTCCCACGAAGAAGCGGGACGTCGCATGAACGTGTCCCGGGCCACCCGCGAGAAGCACGGCGCAAGGTGGCCGACGCCCTGGTTCACGCCAAGGCCCTGCGCGTGGAGGGCGGCAACTATCGGATCACAGAGGAGTTGCGCCTGTTTGTCTGCAGCGGTTGCGGCAAAAGGTGGCAGGAACCTTATGGAACCGGGCGCCCGGACGGGTGCCCCTCGTGCGAGAGCGTGAAGTTCCACAGGGTCTGGAAAGAAGAAGCCGGGTTTCCCGAGTCCGAATGATGCCGTGCGCAAGCTTTTTTTGATACCGACCGATCCGGCCCCCACATCCGGTATCGGTGCTCATCAAAAGGAATTTCACAGACATCCCGTTTCGGGGATCCGACGGTTAAGATAAACCCGTAACACGGGGTAGTGAACGCCATGATGATCACGGTAGCAAGCGGCAAAGGGGGCACGGGGAAAACCACCGTGGCCACCGGCTTGCCGCCGTGGGCGATAGGAAGGGGCCACCCTTCTTGACTGCGACGTGGAAGAACCCAATGTCCATCTGTTTTTGAATCCCGAGTCGGTCATAACGACACCTGTCACCACCATGGTCCCGGTGGTGGACGAGGATGTGTGCGTCCAGTGTGGCGCGTGCAGTGAGTTGTGCCAGTTCTCTGCCATCACCCTGGTGGCAGGCGAACTCTATACCTTTCCCCGCATGTGCCACAGCTGTGGCGGGTGCGTGATGGTGTGCCCCTCCGGGGCCCTTTCCGAAGGCACCCGCGAGCTCGGTGAGCTGGAGCGGGGCCGATACAAGGGCATTGAACTGATTACAGGGCGCCTGAAGGTCGGCGAAGCCATGAGCCCCCCCCTCATCGACAGGGTGAAGGAGGCCGCCGAGGGCAAGGAGCTGGTCATCGTGGATGCCCCTCCGGGGACCTCCTGCCCGGTGATCGCCGCCATGGGCGGGACCCATTACGTGGTGCTGGTCACCGAGCCCACGCCCTTCGGGCTCAACGACCTGAAACTCGCCGTGGAGGCGGTTCGGGTCCTGGGTATTCCCTTCGGCATCGTCATTAACCGTGCCGACGCCGGGGACGACCGGGTGGTCCGGTACGCGAAGGAGGAGGGTATTGAGATCCTGATGTCCATCCCCTACAGCCGGAAGGTCGCGGAGTACTACGCCAGGGGACGCCTCCTGGTGGAGGCGATGCCGGAGATGGCCGAGGCCTTTGAAGGTATGGTGAACAAGATCCGCAAAGCCACGGAAGGGGGGACACGATGAAAGAGATCACCATCTTAAGCGGCAAAGGCGGCACCGGAAAAACAACGGTCACCGCGTCCTTTGCGGCCCTTGCCACCAACAGGGTGCTGGTGGACGCAGACGTGGACGCCGCCAACCTGTACATGATCACCCCCCACACCGTGGAGGAAGAGCACCCCTTTCAAGGGGGCAACCTGCCGAAGATCGATATCCAGGCCTGCACCCACTGCGGTGAGTGCGAAGCCCGGTGCCGATACGGGGCCATTGAAAAGGGGCCCCGCCTCAACCGCATCGCCTGTGAAGGCTGCGGGGTGTGTGCCCACTTCTGCCCGGAAGGGGCCATCACCATGGAGCCCCGGGTGTGCGGCACCTGGTTCAACTCCAGCACGGAGAACGGTCCCCTGGTACACGCCCGCCTGGGCATTGCCGAAGAGAACTCCGGTCTCCTTGTCTCCCTGCTGCGCCGCGAGGCTCGTAAAAAGGTGGAGGAGACCTCGGCCAACCTGATCCTGGTGGACGGCCCTCCGGGCATCGGCTGCCCGGTGATTGCCGCCACCACCGGATGCGATGCCGTGGTGGTGGTCACCGAACCCACGGTCTCGGGTCTCCACGACCTGGAGCGCGTGGCCGAGCTCACCGCCTTTCTCAAGGTCCCGGCCATGATCACCATCAACCGGTGGGACCTCCACCCCATGATGGCGGAGCGGATCCGGGAGGTGGCAAAGGAAAAGGGCATGCATCATTTAGGCGACATTCCCGTGGACGAGGCGGTAACGGCGTCCATGGTGCAGGGCAAGCCCCTGGTGACCTGTTCCGACGGTCCTGCGGCCACGGCGATTCGCGGTGTGTGGCAGCAGGTCGTTAATTTTCTGGATGACAAACGCGGGCCACTGAAGATGGCTCTGTAACCCAAGGAGAACCCCAATGAAGATCGCAGTGACAGCTACAGCGCCGGATTTCGACGCCCCCATGGACCCCCGGTTCGGCCGCGCCGCCTGTTTTCTCGTGGTGGACACCGAGACCATGGCCTGGAGCGTGGTGGAAAATACCCAGAACCTGAACGCAGCCCAGGGTGCCGGCATCCAGGCCGGAAAGACCATCGTTGAGACGGGCTGCACGGCCATTATCACGGGCAATTGCGGCCCCAAGGCCTTCCGCGTGCTTACGGGCGCGGGCATCAACATCTACACCGGAGCCAAGGGCTCCGCCCGCCAGGCCGTTGAGCAGCTCAAGGCCGGAGAGCTTCAGGCCTCCGCCGAAGCCAACGTGGAAGGACACTGGATTTAGTCCCTTTGACAACTTTGCATTCAAGGTGGCTTTGCCTGCCGCCGCTTTTGTATACCCATGAAGGAGAAAAAAATGAAAATCGCCATTCCACTGGCCATGGGCCAGCTTACAGCACATTTCGGACATTGCCAGGAATTTGCCTTCGTCAACGTAGCCGACGGGGAGATCAAGGAAACTGAAAAGCTTGTTCCCCCGCCCCACGAGCCCGGTGTGCTTCCCAAGTGGCTGGCGGATCACGGCGTGACCCACGTCATCGCCGGTGGCATGGGCGGCAGGGCCCAGCAGCTCCTCAACGCCAGCAACATCGAAGTGGTCACCGGTGCCCCCGTGGAAGACCCCGAAGTGCTCGTCAAAGCCTGGCTCGCCAAGACCCTGGAGACCGGCGAGAACGCCTGCGGCCATGATGAAAATCATATCTGCGACCACTGATGCACAGATAGACTGATGCGCCTTGGGGCGGCGGGGGGAGACCCCTTGCCGCACCGAATGCGTTTTACGGCGGGTCTGATTCACCTGTCCGTCCACTCGAAGAAGAGGGCCGGCCGTAAAACACAAAAACCCCGTTTTTGCAAAGGGACCTCCTTGGATGCAAAACGGGGTTTTTTTATTGGGGCTGTCCGGCTGCCGTCAGGGAGCAAAAACCAGGGCGGCTTCGGCTGCGATCTCCGCCCAGGAGGTGCAGCGGGTGCAGGCGGGGTGCACCCTGCCATGCCGATTCCAGGGGCGATCAAAAAGAAAGGTGGGGACCTCCATGGGGCCGCTGAGAAAGGCGGCCATGGACAGGGAGTCCTCCACGGCAAGGGTGTAGGCCCTTTGTTTGACCTCGTCCAGGGTGATGAAGGGACCCTGGCGCCGGTGGTGGCGGCCGTATTTGTCGCAGATGTCAAAGCTGTCAAAGGGCACCTTTTCCCTCTCCAGCCAGGCAATGGAGATCTCCCGGGTTTCAGGGGGACGCCCCGTGACCACGGCGATGGGGTACCCTTGAGCCTGCCAGGCCGCCAGGGTCTCTTTTGCCCCGGGGACCGGGGAAAATCCCATGAGCACCTCTCGGGTGTGAACCACCTTGAAGAGGTGCGCCAGCTGAGTACGGGTGAGACCGAAGGAGTTGGAGAGATCGAAATCGGCGATCTCCTCGTAGCTGGCTTCAATGCCGAATTCCCGTCTTACCAGGCCCGGGTAGGTACGCGTGGTCTCGGCGATGACATCATCCATGTCCAAAATGGGGCGTTCATGGATGGCTGCTCCAGAGCGTCGATCATGGAAAAGCAGCCCGTGGTGCCGGAAAGGCGTTTTTTCTCCAGAAAGGCCACGGCATCCAGGGTGCCTTCGGCGTAGATGTCCCGGCCGTTGATGTTGTGGGTGATGCCGAATTCGGAGCTGCCGTCCGGGGCACAGAGGGTGTAGGTGTGCCAGCCGTGGCCGTCGATATGCTCTTCGGGGATGCCCATGGCTCTCTGGGCCTCGGGCTCGCGGACCATGTCGATGTCTGCCTCGGTGAAGTCCACCCCCAGAAGGTTGAACTGGCGAATGATGGCCTTGGCCGTGCCGCTGGTGTCTGCCTTCCAGCTCTGGTGGCTCTCCTTGACGGTCATCTGAAAACCCTTGAAGAGGCCGGGAAAGTTCTTGGCCCCGTACTCGATCATGGCCTGGAGACCCACGATCTGCTTGGCCATGTTGGGGGCGATGACCGCCGGGATGGTCGAGTGATTCACATCCTCGCGGATCTGCTCCCGGTTGCCGCCGGTGGTGCCCATGACAAAGGGGAGGCCTTCGGCGCAGTAGAAGGCGACGTTGGCGTCCACGGCGCTGGGGTGGGTGTAGTCCACGGTGATAAAGGAGTCGCAGCGTTTGCGGATCTCCGCAAGGGCTTCTTGGCGCTCGTTCGGGGAAACCAGGGTGATCTCCGTCTCCTTGACCCGGATGCTTTTGTCCGTGTCCGGTCCGGTGAAGGAGTAGGGCAGGACAGTAAATCGCTCGTCATCTATCGCATGGGCCAGGATGGTGGTGGCCACCTTGCCCGGAACGCCGTTGATCATGATGTGGGTGGTCGTCATGGTGTCGCCTCGTCAGTAGGATTCGGGGTGGTTGGTTGTGGGCCTCGGCAGGCCCGCTCGGTAACCTATCATATTTGTCGGCGCGATTCAAAAACGGGGTCAGGGCAACCCTATAAGGCAACTGAATGGTTACATGCGTTGGCCCTGCCCCGGACTGCGCCTTGTTGTCCTTGGGCCGCCCATGTGGTAAAAACAGAGCAAGATACCGTATCTGTCTCGCCTTTCCGTGCGCATAAAAGATAAAAGAATAGAATAGATGAGATGAATAGACGCACGGTGTGTCCGCCCCTCTTTTTTTTCCTGTCCGATACCGAAGGAGAACCCGCTGCCATGAATGCCATATCCCGAGAAAAATTTTCTCCGAAGTCCGTGTTGACCCATCTTGTCCAGGGGGGCTACCTCTCCCAGGATCAGGCCAGGCATGTGGTTTCCATGCGGGAGAGTGTGGAGAGAAAGCTCTCCCGGAGGAAGGGAGACGTCAAGGCCGGTATCATCGAGGTCTTGCGGCATCTGTCCATGGACCGGGCGGACAGGCCCGGAGAGCCCCTGGACGAGGACGCCATCTACCAGGCCCTGGCCGAGGCCTGGGCCATGGACTACATGAAGATCAACCCCTTGAAGCTCAACATGGAGACGGTGACCAAAACCATCCCCAAGAATTTTGCCATGAAGCATCTGGTGCTGCCCGTGGCCATCAAGGACGGGGAACTCACCGTGGCCATGTCCAATCCCTTTGACACCGAGGTGCTGGATGACCTCAAGCGGGTGAGCCAGATGCGCATCCGCCCGGTGATGGCCTGCCGCTCCGACATCGAGCGTTACATCAACGAGTTTTTCGGGTTCCGTTCTTCCATTGCCGCGGCCAAGTCCCAGTACGCCGGTACCGGCATCGACCTGGGGAACCTGGAGCAGTTCGTCAAGCTGGGCTCTTACGGAGAGCTTCAGTCCTCGGACCATCACATCATCAACGCGGTGAACCACCTGTTCAGCTACGCCTTTGATCAGCGGGCCAGCGATATCCACATTGAGCCCAAGCGGGACGTGACCGTCATCCGCATGCGCATCGACGGGGCGCTGCACTCTGTTTACGAGCTGCCCAAGACCATTCACAGCGCCCTGGTGACGCGCATCAAGGCCATGAGTCGCCTTGATATGGCGGAGAAACGGCGTCCCCAGGACGGCCGTATCAAGACCGACCAGGACGGCACCGAGGTGGAGATCCGTGTCTCCACCGTGCCCGTGGCCTTTGGCGAGAAGGTGGTGATGCGAGTCCTGCACCCGGACATCATGTTCCAGGATCTGGAAAAGCTCGGATTCACCGGGGAAGACCTGGGGCGGTACGAGGCCCTCGTGAACCGGCCCCACGGCATTGTGCTGGTGTGCGGGCCCACGGGCAGCGGAAAGTCCACCACCCTCTACTCCACCTTAAGGCGAAGGGCGAGCCCGGAGCTTAACATCACCACCGTGGAGGACCCCATTGAGATGGTCCACGAGGAGTTTAACCAGATCGCGGTACAGCCCCAGGTGGGGATCAAGTTCGGGACCATCCTGAGGAATATTTTGCGTCAGGACCCGGACATCATCATGCTCGGGGAGATGAGGGACCTGGAAACCGCGGAAAACGCCGCCCAGGCATCCATGACCGGTCACCTGGTCCTCTCCACCCTGCACACCAACGACGCCCCATCGGCCATTACCCGTCTTCTGGATATCGGCATTCCGTCTTACATCATCCAGGCCACCCTCTCCGGGGTGGTGTCCCAGCGCCTGGTGAGGCGGGTCTGTCCCCATTGCGTGGAGACCTACGACATGGACAGCGAAAAATTAAAAGGGCTTGGGCTGGACTCGGGGCGTGAGGGGATGCTCACCCTCTCCCGGGGCACGGGGTGCCTCAAGTGCCGGGGGACGGGGTATCTGGGGCGGCTGGCCATCTTTGAGATCCTTACCTACTCCGATACGATCCGTCGTCTTACCACCCAGGACGCGGATGTGGCTGCCATTCGCAGGCAGGCAACCAAAGAGGGGATGGTGAGCCTAAGGGAGAGCGGGATCCGGCAACTCCTGGCGGGGAACACCACCTGGGAAGAGCTGCTGCGGGTGACCTGGGAGAACCGATCCCGTTACCGATAAAAAGGTCTCCGGCGGCCCTGCCGGGGGGCAAACGTTTAAAAAAGTATGACAAACAGGTCTTAAACAATTCTTTCCAGACTCCGCCGAAGGCGAGCTGGTTTGTTACGCGTTCTTCTCCATAAAAAAAGGCGCCCTGACCATGGTCGGGGCGCCTTTTCATTTTCTTGCGGGTGGGGTTATTTCAAGAAGGCGAAATGGTCTCCGGGGCTGATCTGGTGGAGTAGGTGACCAGGATGGTGGAGGTCTCCTCCTGGGCGTCCAGAACAATAAAGTTGCCGATATTGACGGGAACACGCAGCCCCTTGTCGCTCAGGGCGTCGGTGGGCTTTTTGGTCTCGTAGTAGAACACCGTGTAGACTTGGCCCTTGACGATGCCGTCGGCGGTGCCCCGGTTGATAAAGCCGACCATGTCCTCGCCAAAGGTGGTTTCTCCCTCTTCGGCGGTGATGATCTCCCCTTCCATGGATTCAAGGCCGTCCAGGATGGGAATGTTCCGGGAGCGCTTTTTGTAGGGCATGATCATGTCGTTGAGCTTGATGGATCGGTAGGAGTCGGTGATGCGGCCGATGAAAAAACCGCCGCGTTCGCCCGTGATCTCCACAACCCCGCTCAGGTAATGCTGGGTGCCGATCTCCTTGCGGACACGGTTGAGCTTTTTCCGGTCCACGTCCATGAGCCGAGCCGTGATCTGCCTGGGGGTGATGGTACGGTAGGTGACGTAGCGTGCGCCGATGACCAGGGGCGTTTCCTCGCTGGCCTTGATGTAGATGGTGTCGCCCTCCCCCAGCATAAGCTGGTCGGTGCCCTTGAGCTTAAAGACAGACCCGTGGGGGGTGATAGGCTCCCGTCGCATGAAGCCGACCCGCTCGATTTTTGAGTAGTAATATGTGCGGGGCTCCGCTTTTTTTGCGGTTTCTCCGGATTCCACGGCCCCTGCATCCTCAATGGCTGCGTCCATGGCCTCATCGGCGGTGCCCAGTTTGTCCAGGTCGCTGCGATGGACGAGTTTGATTTTCTGGCCGGGGTAGATCAGGTGGGGATTGGACAGCTGGCCGTTTTTGCTCCAGAGGTCGGGCCAGGTGTACGGGTTGTCGCTGAATTTTTGAGAGAGTCCCCAGAGGGTGTCCCCTTTTTTGACCGTGTAATACACCCCTGTTTCCGAGGAAACCTGCGTGGTGGTGTCGGCCAGGCCCGATACCCTGGAGGAGAGAATGAAAATCAGTGAGAGTAGGGCGGCGTATCGGAGTTTTGCCTTGATATCCATAATCGCTCCGGTATGATGATTGAGGTAAGTTGGTATAGACCGTATCCGGTCTGAAATAAGGCCCCTGCGTCACTCTTTACTGTCCGGTTTTTTCATCCTTGTGTCAACACAAAATAGTGGAAAGTGCTCACGTATTTTTGGCCCTGGCGGAGCCTGAAATATAAGGTGAACCCAAGGGATGGGCGCCATCTGATGCCTCTTTTTTTCATGGGGGGTTGAGATGGCGGAACAACCCCTGTATAGGGTGGCAACGGCTGCCGCCCGGATTGTCTTGTGCGGGGCCGCAGGGGGTACATACTGCTGATATATCCTGTATTATCCTGATTTGTCAATGTATTCAAAAATGGTCCTCCGACGGTGGGAGTAAATGCCGACAGGTTGCCGGGGAACGGGCCGTACAGGGAGAGGATCGTTATATGGAACGGATTGCCGATTTTTTGTTTGAAGCGGGGATGTTGAAGCGGATCCCGCGCTCCGGTTACCACTTTCTCGGGGGGGGCAAGGAGAGCATTGCCGAGCACTCCTTTATGATCACCACCATCGCCTTTGCCCTGTCCCGCATGGATGAGGCCGTGGATGCCGGAAAGCTGCTGGCCATGTGTCTGCTCCATGACCTTCCCGAAGCCCGCACCGGGGACCTGAACTATGTCCAGAAGAAATACTGCTCGGCCGATGAGGCCCGTGCCGTGGCCGATCAGGCCAGGGGCCTTCCCTTTGGCGGTGAGTACGCAGAGCTGGTGGCCGAGTTCAATGCCGCTGAGACCCGTGAGGCCAAGCTGGCCAAGGATGCGGATCAGCTTGCCTTTGTCCTGGATCTGCGGCAACTCATGGACACCGGGCATACCGGTGCGGACAAGTGGCTGGCCGTGGTTCTGGATCGCCTGAAGACGGACGCCGGGCGGAAGCTGGCCGATGCCATCATGTCCAGGGCCTGGGACGATTGGTGGCTGACGGGTTACACCGAATAAAGCCCGTACGCGCCTTGTGGCCCCGGTCGGTAGGCATCCCGAAGGAGGGCCGCGGATCGTGCTGTCTCAGCTTTTCCCGGGTGGGACGGGGAGAGAAAAGACGAAAATGGCTTTAACTTCGGGGCCGGTTTGGCCGATCAAGAGGAATGCATTCGGTATCAGAACGGATGGCCACGCGAGGCGTGACGGACAACATGAAGGGGGAGGCGTGCCCGGTACGTGTTCGGGCCAAAGGGCGGAAGGCATGGAAAAAATGGATACGGCGAAAATTTTGTACGTGGATGATGATCAGGACCTGATCCAGATCTACACCCGGTTTCTGGAAGGGGAGAACTACAGCCTCAAGACCGCAGGCGATGCCGAGGAGGGGCTGGAGGTGGCTTTGGATTTCATGCCGGACCTCATCATCAGCGATGTGGCCATGCCCGGCATGGACGGCCTGGAGTTCTGTCGCAGGGTGCGGGCATCCGAGACCCTTGGGGACGTGATCTTCATGCTGGTCTCCGGCATTGACGTGGAGCCAAGGGATGTGGTGGCGGGCCTGGGGGCCGGTGCCGACGAGTATCTGGTCAAACCCTTTTCCCGCGATGAACTCGTGGCCCGCATCGGGACCCTCCTGCGGATAAAAGGGCTAAAGGAGAAGGCTGAAAAAGCCGATACTTTTTTCAAAGACGAACTCCGGAACCGCGACACCCTGGAGGCCAGGCTGGCAGAGCTCAAGGAGGAGCTCGCCGGTGAACGGGAGGCCCTGTCCGGGGCCCTTAAGCAGGTGGCTTCACTTGTGGGAGAGCGGCAAAAAGCCGTGGAGCGGGCCGACACCATGGAAGCCAGGGCTGCAAAGACTCTGGAAACCTGTGTGGGGCTGCTGGCATCGGTTTTGGATGCGCGGCCTTCATTCAAAAAGGGGCACGGTGCGGATGTGACCCGCCTGGCACTGGCCATGGCCGACGAGCTTGGACTCGACGGCGACAAACGCCGCGAGCTGGAACGGGCCGCACGGCTCCACGAACTGGGGCTGCTCTTCGTGTCGGAGGAACTTGCCGGAAAGAACCCCCTGGACCACACCGAGTCGGAAGCTGATTTTCTCTCCCGGCACCCCGAGCGTGCCGGCAAGATCCTGGCCGGTGTGGAAGGGCTGGAAGAGACGGCCCGCATTGTCCGCCACCTGTTTGAATATCTTGACGGGAGCGGGACCCCCGGTGGCCTGAGAAAAGAGGCCATTCCCCTTGCATCGCGGATCATTTCTGTTGCAGATGCCTGGGAGACCCTGGCGGCGTGGCCCGAGGGCGGCAGCGAAAGAGATCGTCTGAACAGGCTGGAAGAAGAAGCAGGGACGCGATTCGACCCCAAGGTTGTGCACAGTCTGCGCAAGTGTCTGGGACGAAAGCCTGAAACGGAAATCGGTGGTCGTGTGGAGATGAGTGTGTTTGATGTGAAGCCCGGAATGGTCCTCGCATCCGCCATCTATACAGCCAAGGGAGCCATGCTCCTGCCCGAAGGTACGGTCCTCACGGATGAGTACATCAGGCAGATCGCACGCTACAACCGGATCGAGTCCCTGGAAGAGACTGTATTTATAAAGGGATAGGTTGGGTTGATATGGATCTGGCTTCATTGATAGGTGTGATTTCCGGGGTTGGCTTTACCGCCGCGTGTATTCTTCTTGGCAGCAGCCTGATGCTGTTCTGGAACCTGCCGTCGGTCATGATTGTCGTTGGGGGGACCATTGCCTCCTCCCTCATTGCCTACCCCCTCAAAGAGTTCCTTGGCGTGTTCAAGACCGTGGCCAAGGTGTTCATGTTCAAGATCGAGAAACCCGAAGACCTGGTGAAGAGCCTGGTGGAGATCTCCAACAAGGCCAGGAAGGGCGGCCTCCTCTCCATCGAGGCGGACATCAACAACACCGAAGACCCCTACCTCAAAAGCGCCCTTCAAATGACCGTGGACGGGGTGAAGACCTCGGATATCGCCGCGGTGATGCAAAAAAGGATGGAGCTTACCCACCGGGAGCACAAGGTGGGTTACTCGGTCCTTGCCTCCATGGGAGCCTATGCACCGGCTTTCGGCATGGTGGGCACCCTCATCGGCCTGGTGCAGATGCTGGCCAACCTCGACGACCCCTCATCCATCGGACCCAAAATGGCGGTGGCCATGATCACCACCTTTTACGGCGCCCTGATGGCCAACCTGTTTTTCATTCCCATGTCGGACAAGCTGAAGCTTCGCAGTGAAGAGGAGATCATGAACATGACCCTGCTCTACGAGGGCGTGGTCTCCATCCGCGAAGGAGAACACCCCAGGCTCATGGAAGACAAGCTCAACGTCTACCTGACGGCAGGGGGCGGAAAAGCCGCCAAAGAGGAGTAGACCATGGCTGAAGAAAACAGCACCGGCGCAGGCGAAGAGGAGACGGCCCCGGCCCTCAACCCTCCGGCCCCCATCGGGGGGGATGACGAAGAGGGGGGCGGCGCCCCTGAATGGATGTGCACCTTCTCCGACCTGGTCACCCTGCTCATGTGTTTTTTTGTGCTGCTGTTTGCCATGAGCACCATTCAGGAAGAGACCTTCAAGGAACTTGTCCAGTCCCTGAAATCCGCCCTTGGCGTGCAGCAGGTCCCCGAGACCGGCACCCGTGAAGGATTGAGGATGGATCCGGGTACCGACACCACCGATCCCCAGGCCCATGCCGTGGACGAGTTGGGCGGGATGGTCCAGAAGGAGATGGAGGAGATCGTCAGCGATGTGCGAGAGCTGATTATGTTCAACAAGCTCGGCGGCCAGGTGCGGGTGGAGGAGACCGAAGACGGCGCGGTGATAACCATCGCGGACATGGTCATCTTCGGGCCAGGTGAGGCCCGCCTCTCCGAGGACGGGCGCATCGTTATGGAGAAGGTGGCCATGGTGTTGGCCCAGTTCCATTACCCGGTCACTGTGTCGGGGCACACCGATGCCCTGCCCATGGCCAGGCGCAACGACGACTCCAACTGGGAGCTCTCCACCCGCCGCGCCACAAGCGTGGTGCGCTTTCTGATCTCCATGGGGATCGACCCTTCCCAGCTTAAGGCCCAGGGCTTTGCTCACTACCGACCGGTGGCCGACAACCGGACCCCTGAAGGCCGTGCCAAGAACCGCCGGGTGGAAATTACCTACGAGCGTACCTACATCGCCCGCGCCCTGAGCGGAGGCCTTTACAGGTAGCCCCTTTTTGCTGGTTTCTGAATGCGTTCACCCTGTCCCTGTCCATGATTGCGGTTGAACTCTCAATTTCTATCGGATAGAATACGAAGTTTTTAAAATATCGCCGGGACGACGGCGCGTCGGGGAAAACGTGTTCCCGGACCGTCGGTCGGCCCTGTTTTTGACGTTTTTTTGTGGTGACGGATATGAAATTGAGATTGGATGAGCTTGCCGAGGCCATGGACCTGCCGCGGGATACCCTGGAACGCTGGATTCGACAGGGGCGCATCCCTGTAAAGAAAAGCGGGGCAGAGTGCTCTTTCAGCTTTGCGACCCTTAAAAGTTGGGCCGGAAAGCACAACACCTCCTTTGTGCTCAAGGAGCCGTCCTCGCCCGCGGGCGATACCCGTGAGGCGGTGATTCTCTCCCAGGCCATAGAGCGGGGTGGGGTGGTTTTCGATCTTGATGGCGACGACGTTCCTTCGGTTCTCAAGAACATGACCGCCTCGGTGCGGGGTTTCGGTGAGGGGGAGCGGGACGCTCTTTTTCATCTCCTTGACGAGCGGGAGCGCCTGGCCTCCACCGGCGTGGGGCGCGGCGTGGCCCTGCCCCACCCGAGAACGCCCATGGACGCCTGCAGGGTTCCGTCCATCACCACCTTTTTTTTGAAGCATCCCGTTGATTTTGATGCCGTGGACGACCTGCCGGTGCGCGTGCTCTTCCTGATCCTGAGTCCCGATGTGGGGACCCATCTGCAGCTGCTGTCCAAAATCTCCTTTTGTGTGCGGGAACCCGCATTTTTGCGATTCCTGGAGAGCGTGCCTTCGGAGGCGGCCCTCCTGGAAAAAGTGGCGGAGTTCGAGACCAGGCTTTAAGAGGGCTTTGGAGGAGCCCGAGGTTCCGGCAAAAAAGGGGGATGGGGTCCCCTTTACAACGGGGGTGGAATCTGTTAGTCCGGCGGTGTCGGTTCGGTACCGACAGTGCTTTAGAATCCAGCCGGGAGAACCCCTGGCCCGGAGACCCTGCGGACGGGTTGGAACCCGATGCCGCAGTGTGTCCGAACCAGGCGTTTTTCAAGGCTTTTTTGCGTCGTGACACCGGGGCGCTTTTCTTGTTTATCGTCGGGAACCCGTTTCCGAACTTTTTTTGGGGATCTTTTAAATGCTGAAAAGGCTGTGTAGACTTCCGTCGAAATTGCCGCGTATTCAGTCGGATGATCGGTTGATTTTGATGGTGGCCGGCGTGATGGTGGGGATTGCAAGCGGGCTGGCGGCCCTGGCCCTGAACCGGAGCCTTGAGGCGATGATGGAGTTTGTGCATCACCTGAAGGACTACCCCTGGGCCTTTGTGCTGCCCGGGATCGGTGCGGCCGTCTCTGCCATTTACCTTGATTACGTGATGAAGGAGGGGGCCGGCCACGGTGTGCCGGAGGTGATTTATGCCGTCTCCCGCTACGGTGGGCTCCTGAGGCTGCGCTCCAGTATCTCCCGCCTGATCTCCAGTTGCCTGACCATCGGCAGCGGCGGCTCTGCAGGTCCTGAGGCCCCGGTGGTGATGAGCGGGGCAGCCATCGGCTCCAATATCGCCAAGCTGTTCAATCTGAACGACCGTCAGCGCGTCACCCTGGTGGGGTGCGGGGCGGCCGGTGCCATCTCTTCCATCTTCAACGCCCCCATCGCCGGCCTGGTGTTTGTGCTGGAGGTGGTGCTGGGCGAGTGGTCCACGGTAAACATCGTGCCCATCGCCATTGCCGCGGTGGCAGGCACCGAGGTGAGTCGCTTTTTTAACGGCAACCAGATTGCCTTCAGCCATACCGGTTTTGATATCGGTGTCGCCGATACGGTGGCGGCAGCCGGGCTGGGCCTGGCCACGGCCCTCTTTTCCATCCTTCTCACCCGGGCTCTGCGGTCCATGCACGGGGTTTCTTCCCACGTCAAGCTCCCCAAATGGGGGCGGGCGGCCGTGGGCGGTTGTCTGGTGGGGCTTCTGGGGCTGGTCTTCCCCGATGTGCAGGGGGAAGGGTACCACGCCATCCGTGAGATGATCGTGGGGGCCTACAACGGCGCCTTTCAGCTGGCGGCCATTGCCATTTTTGCCAAGATCCTGGCTACCTCCCTGACCCTGGGGTGGGGGGGCTCCGGCGGGATTTTTGCTCCCTCCCTTGTGGTGGGCAGTTTTACCGGTCTGGCCTTTTACCGGGGCGTGACCCTGCTCTGGCCCTCCATTCCCCTGGTGGGGGAGGGCTGTTTCGCCCTTTTGGGCATGGCCGGGCTCATCAGTGGGATCCTTCAGGCTCCCCTCACCGGCATTTTTCTTATTGTGCAGATCACCGGGGGGTACGAGGTGATTCTGCCCCTCATCGTGGTCTCTGCTGTTTCCACCACCATCACCCACTACTTTGAGCCCGCCTCCTTTTATATGAAGGATCTGGTGGACAGGGGTCAGCTTCTGCGTCCCGGCACCGATGCCCGGGTGCTCAACGATCTTTCCCTGGGCGAACTCATCGAAAAGGATTGCCTGGCCGTGACGCCTCATATGACCTTAAGGGAGTTTGTGGAGGTGGTCAAACGCTCCACCCGCAACCATTTTCCCGTGGAAGACCCGGGCAGCGGTGATTTCCTGGGCATGGTGGACCTCGACAGGGTGCGGCCCTACCTCTTTGACACCATCATGTACGATGCCGTGGTGGTGGAGCAGATCATGGACCGGAAGGTGGCCACCGTGGCCTACGGGGATGAGCTGACAGAGGTCCTGCACACCATGGACACCCAGGGGCTTTTTACCATTCCCCTGGTGGTAAACCGGCGGTTCGTGGGGATGATCTCCAAGGCCACCCTCCTTGACAAATACCGAAAAGAGCTGATGGTGCAAACCACCGATAACGCGTGATACGGGTAGGAGACCGACATGGACACTCAACTTTTTCACATTTTCCGGAACACGCCCACCGGGCGGGAGACCTTTCTTCAGTCACTCTACTTCTGTCGCCTCATGGGGGCGTCGCCTGTGGTGTATGTGCCCAAGCACACCAAGTTTCTGATGTATTTCGAGCGGGACGTGGTCCAGGTGGATCTGGACAGCTCCTACCTCACCGCCCCGGAGACGGCCGAAAAGCATGCCCGGGAGCTGGCCGAGCAGGAGGGGCTTGAGCCCGGGGTGTTCAAGGCCAAGAACTTTACGGCCTCCACTTTGCCGGACATCCCCGTGGATTTTGATTTCATGTGCTGTCCGCGCAGCATCAGCGACCTGACCAGCAAGATCGGGCTGGGGTTCATCGGCTCGCGGGTGAGGCGCATCATCCGGTCGGCTTTTTTTCCCGTGCTTATCACCAGCCCCTCCTTTCGTAAGTGGAACAGCATCACGGTTTTTTTCGGTGGTTCCAAAAACGCGGTCAATGCTCTTCGCTTGGGGGCCCGCATTGCCCGCAAGACCGGTATGAAGCTCAGGCTCTTTACCCAGGTGGAGGGCGGCAAGACCCGGGACGATTACGAGAAAGTGATAGTGGAGAGCGGTCTGGGGGATGATATGTCCGCCTATGTGGATGACTGGCTCCTGTTTTTTGGCGGCAAGTTCGAAGAAAACCTCTTTGAAGTGCCCCATGACAGTCTCCTGGTCCTGGGGGCCTACGGTCACGGACTGATCCGTGATTTGCTCTTTGGAAGCAAGATGGAGACCATTCAGTCGGTGATGCCCAACAACCTGATGGTGGCGGGTCCCAATTACGTGGACAGGGGCGCGTGATTGGATGATGCGTTATCCCGGGGCGTTGTGGAAGAGCCCCGGATGGGGGGCCGGCAGGCTTGGCAAAGCCTTTTTCGGGGACCCCTGAAAAGTGTGAGAAAACCCCTTGACAAAGGGAGGGGGATGACGTAAATCTTCTCTCGCTTTTGGGGCAGTGTTCAACAACACGCTGCTCGATGAGCGCGGCGCTTCCCACCGGCCTGGTCGGTAAGAGTGAGCGCCAGACATAAGGGTAATATGCGGAGAGGTGACCGAGTGGCTGAAGGTGCACGCCTGGAAAGCGTGTGTGCTGTAACAGGTACCGAGAGTTCGAATCTCTCCCTCTCCGCCACTACCCCTTGTGCCTGAATCAAAGGGCCGCCAACAGTGAACAGGTTTTCACCACTTCCTTGCCAGCAACGGACGTGGGGCGCCTGTTTTTTTCGTTTTGGCCCTTTGCCTTGCCCGCGGCGGCAACGGGATGCACGGGGCGCTTGCAGTGCCCATCGTTTTATGGTTTCATCCCTGGTAGTGACCCCATACGTGTTGTGGGGCTTTTAAGGCGGCACCAGGCCGCGGCTGATTTGATGACACGCCGGCACCTTGCCCGCGTTCCGGTCCGGAACCGGTCTTCGGCCGGCAGGGAGAACCGGTCACCATGTCCTATCTTGTCCTTGCCCGAAAATACAGACCCCAGCTTTTTGACGATGTGGTGGGGCAGTCCCACGTCACCACCACGCTGACCCATGCCATTTCCGCCGAGCGTGATGACGATTTCTCTTTTCCGGCCCCCGGCATGGAAACCTCGGTGGCGCGCATCCTGGCCAAGGCCATGAACTGCTCCGGCAGGCGGGAGACCGGTTCTCCTCACCCCTGCAACTCCTGCCGTTCCTGTCGGGAGATCACCCAGGGAAGCTCCGCCGATGTCTTCGAGATCGACGGTGCCTCCAACAACAGCGTGGAGCAGGTGCGGGAGCTGCGCAGCAACGTCAGCTACATGCCCGTCTACAGCCCCTTCAAGATCTACATCATCGACGAAGTGCACATGCTCAGCACGGCGGCCTTTAACGCCCTGCTCAAGACCCTGGAGGAGCCCCCTCCCCATGTCCTGTTCATGTTCGCCACCACCGAGGTGCACAAGATCCCGGTGACCATCCTGTCACGCTGTCAGCGCCACGACATGCGGCGCGTCTCACACCGTGACCTCAAGGCGCACCTTCAAAAGCTCAGCTCCCTGGAGAACGTTTCCGTTCCCGACGAGAGCCTAGATCTTATCACCGTGGAGGCGGGGGGCTCTGTGAGGGACTCCCTCAGCATCCTCGACCAGGTCATTGGCAGCGCCGTGGACGGCCGCTACCGATGAACTCGTTCCTGACCACCCAGGCCGTGGAAACCAGCGACGTCATGGCCCTGACCGAGGCCCTGATCCGGCGGGACGGCGGGGCCGTTCTCTCGGCCGTGAACCGGTTTTATATCCAGGGCAACGACCTGCGACGCCTCTTTTCCAGCCTCACCCAGACCTTACGGAACCTGTTGGTGCTTGAGGTGGCCGGCCCCGAGGTGCTGGACCTTCCCGACGGAGAGATGGCTGCCATGGGGGCCATGGCCCAGTCTTCAACCCGTGGGTTTCTCACCAAGGCCCTGGAGGTGCTCCTGGCCGAAGAGTCGGCCGTGCGCTATGCCGCCGCCCCCAAGATGGCCCTGGAGCTGGCCCTGATCAAAATTCTTCAGGTGCCCGATGCCCTTTCCATCGATGCCCTGATCCGAAAGATCGACACCCTGCAGAAAAACGGCGGCGGTCCCCCTGCGCCTTCGGGTCCTTCCGGGCCTTCCGGGGGCGGGGTTTCCGAAACACGGGCAGCCTATGCCCCGGCGCCCCCTGCAGCCCCTTCGGCCAAGTCGGCACCCGTCACCCCCGAACCGGTCGCCCCGGTCCGAAATCAGCCGCCTTTGAGTGGCTCGGCTCCGGCAGTGTCCGAGCAGGCGCCCCGGCAAATATCGCCACAGGCATCGCAGCAACAGCCGCAGCAGGCACCACCGCAGGCGCCGCAGCAAGTATCGCCACAGCCCTCGCAGCAAGCGCAGCAGCAGATACCACCGCAGGCATCGCAGCAAGCGCAGCAGCAGGTACCACCGCAGGCATCGCAGCAAGCGCCACAGCAGGCACCTCAACACGCGCCACAGCAGCCGCCCTCGCCGGTGCCTGACCGTGGGGCAGCGCCCGCGTCGTCCGGGGCCCCGGGGCCATCGCCGGCCTGGAACCCCTCGGATTCCCCGGAAAAGGCCTGGGGGGCATTTCTTGATGACTTGCGGAAAAATCGGCCTTCGCTGGCCCCGCTCCTGGCCAAAAGCGCCTTGAAAAAAGTGGCGGGAAAGAGTATTGAGATCGAAATCACCGCCAACCGTTTTGCCGTGGGGCGACTCAAGAACGGCAAGAAAAAAGAGTTGGAAGATGAGATCCGGGCCTGGTTCGGCTCGGAGATGGACGTGACTTTACACACCATCATTGCCGGAGAAGAGACCCATTCCGGGGGGCGCCACGGGAACGACCGTATCGTGACCGAGGCAAAGGAGCACCCCGTGATTCACGAAGCCATTCGGGTCTTCGGGGGCAAGGTGGATGTCAACATCATTAAGGAGGAAGACCATGAAAGGCATGGGTAACATGATGAAGCAGGCCCAGAAGATGCAGGCCAAGATGATGAAGCTTCAAAACGAGATGGATCAGTTCACCGCAGAAGGCACCGCCGGGGGCGGCGTGGTCATGTCGCCAACGGCAAACAGAAAGTGCTCTCCGTCACCATCGACCCCGAAGTGGTGGATCCCGAAGATGTGGAGATCCTTCAGGACATGGTGGCCGCAGCCGTCAACGATGCCCTGACCAAGGTGGGGGCCATCGTCAACGAAAAGATGAGCAAGGTAACTGGCGGGATGAATATTCCCGGCCTGATGTAGTTATTTACCCTGCTTTGTTGTCCCGGGCTGCCGGAGGGATTCCTCCGGCACGCTGATTTCGGGCCGTGCGTTTTGCTTTGCACCCATTCCCAGGTCCAGCATGAATCATTATCCAGCCTCGTTGAAGCAGCTTATCGACAATCTCGCCCGTTTGCCGGGGATCGGCCGTAAAAGTGCCGAACGACTGGCCCTTCATATCCTGAAGGCACCGCACCGCGAAGCAGACCTCCTGGCAGGCAGCATCGCCGAGGTCAAGCGCCGGGTGAGGCTCTGTCGCCGCTGTTTTGCCCTTGCAGAGTCCGATCACTGTCCTGTCTGCGCCAATACGGGTCGGGACCAGTCCCGTATCTGTGTGGTGGAGAAGCCGGCCGACATGGCGGCCATCGAGACCTCCGGCGGGTACGCGGGGACCTATCACATCCTCCAGGGGGCTTTGTCTCCCATGGATGATATCGGTCCGGACGATCTGCGTATCGCAGAGCTCCTCAACCGGGTCAAGGCCGAGGGCACCGTGGAGGTGATCCTGGCCACGGGGACCAATGTGGAAGGGGAGGCCACCGCCGCCTACATTGCGGAGCAGCTGCATCACCTGTCGGTGCGGGTGACGCGCATTGCCTCCGGGGTGCCCATGGGCGGGGATTTGAAATATGTGGATCAGGTGACCCTGAAACGGGCCATGGAGACGCGACATGACACATAGTAGCACCACAAGCGAAGATATTTTCGAGTGCACCCAGTGCGGCGAATGCTGCACAGGCTTCGGGGGCACTTACATGACGGAGGAGGACGTGCAGCGCATCGCCGCCTTCATCGGCGTGTCCCCCGAGGAGTTCGTGGCCACCCGCTGCCAGATCGTGGACGGCATGCCGGTTATCGCCTCAGGCAAAGACGGCAAGTGTGTTTTTTTTAAAGACAACTGCACGATTCATTCAGTCAAGCCCCGCATGTGCAGGGCCTGGCCCTTTATCGACGCCGTGGCCCGGGTTCCCTCCAACTGGGACCTCATGGCCGATGCCTGCCCGGGGATCCGCAAAGGGTTTCCCCACGAGGTGATTCGCCGCATTGTCTGCGGGGAGCAGGAAAAGCTCAACGAGGCCAGGCACGAGGTGGGGTCAATCTCGCCACATCTCAGGGGGCAGAAGGCGTAAAGGGTCTTCGGTCGTTTTGGAAACGGCTATGATGCCGCGGCGTTCAAGCTCTTCAAGGGCCGCATCAAGCCCCGGGCCATCCCCGGCCCAGAGACGCGTCACCTCAGGGCGGGTCAGGGGAAGCTCCTGGTCGGCCAGGCCGGTGAGGAGCAGGTAGCACGAGACGGTCTCCGTGGGGAGGCCGAGGGTAAATATTTTCTGGTCCATGTGCATGGGACCTCCTTGTGGAAAAATGTGTGCATGACCGGAAGCGGGGACTCCTTCGGGGGGCCTCACTTCGCTGACACTGCGGAGTATACCAAACGGTGTCCAATTCACAACCTTTGCAGGGCCATGGCCGACACCGGTGGACCCTTCAGCATGAAACACAGGCGTTTTAACTATTATGATTGGTATTTTTGACTCGGGCATCGGTGGGCTAACCACCTGTCGTGCCCTGAAAGAACTTCTGCCCGGTCACGAGATGATCTACTTTGGCGATACCGCCCGCACCCCTTACGGCAGCAAGAGCCGGGAGACCGTTGTGCGGTACAGCCTTGAAAACACCCGCTTTCTTATTGAAATGGGTGCGGAGATGATCGTGGTGGGCTGCAACACCGCCTCCAGCGTGGCCCCTGCGGCCATCCGGGAAGCCTATGACGTGCCTGTGTTTGAAGTGGTAACTCCGGCTGTGGAGCAGGCCCTTGCCGCCTCGAAAAAGGGGCAGATCGGGGTCATCGGGACCCGCGGAACCATCACCAGCAAGGTGTATGAAACCCGTATCAAGGAGATGCGGCCCGACGCGTCGGTGCACTCCAACCCCTGTCCCCTTCTTGTTCCCCTTGTGGAGGAGGGGTGGTTCGACCGCCCTGAAACCCGAAGGATCGTCAAGAGCTACATCCACCCCTTGCGGGTCCGTCAGATCGACACCCTGATCCTGGGGTGCACCCACTACCCCATGCTGGAGCCCATTATCAAGCAGAAGGCGGGGAAACGGGTCACCATCATCAACTCCGGCGCGGCCGTGGCCCGCCAGGTGAAGGCCTTTGTGGACGCTCACCCGGAGTGGCGGGACAAGGGTGGCAGTCGTCGTGGGTGTGATCGGTTTTATGTCTCCGATTATACCCCCCAGTTCCGCTCCATCGCCGAATCCATCCTCAACCAGAAGGTGGAGCTCCAGCTGGTGCAGCAGTAACCTCCCTTCCCGGTTCCGATTAAAGATTGATCAAAAATCCGATTGATATTATAAATAAATACGGCGTCTTCTTCGGGCGCCGTCTTTGTCCGGGCCGTTGACTTAGGGGGCATGCCCCCTTAAGCCGCCCGAGCCCTTGTCCGGCTGATTCGCCTCTTTTCCCGTACGCTTTTTTCCCCGCCGCGCCTGTCCCCATGCCGGATGTGTTGCCCTTTCTTCTTCCGTGACATCCACGCCAGTGCATCATGCATTTCCCACCCGCAATACCGTGTGAGGAGGACTCCATGACCGTACGCAAGATTTTTATCGCCGGGGCAGGCAATGTCGGCTCCGCCGCCGCAGCTTTTATGGCCACAAAACAACTGGGGAATATCTACCTGTACGATATTTTGGAAGATTTTGCCGTGGGGCAGGCCATGGATATCAACCAGTCCCTTCCCTATTGGAGATCTGACTCCAAGGTGACGGGGTGCCGATCCTTAGGAGAGATGGAAGGGGCGGACGTGGTGGTGATCACCGCCGGTGGCAAGCGGGCCGAAGGCATGACGCGCCTGGACCTTCTGTACCAGAACCTTGATATCATGTACGAGATCGGGGAGGTGGTGATGACCCTGGCGCCGGATGCCTTTGTCCACGTCACCAGCAACCCCGTGGATGTTCTGACCTGGGCCCTGAAAGAGCGGTGGCCCAAGATGAAGGTGACGGGCCTCGGGTGTGCCCTGGATGCCATGCGGTTTCGGTTTTTCCTTGCCGAGCACCTCAACGTCTCCCGTGAGGCCGTGAACTGCACGGTTATCGGGACCCATGACGACAACATGATCCCCCTTGTAAACCGGGCCGATGTGGGAGGCACCCCGGTGAGGGAGCATCTCTCCGCCGACGATGAGGCGCGTCTCATCACCCTGGTGAAACATGGGGGCGGGGACATCGTGAAACGTTTAAAGACCCGCAGCGGGTTTTTTGCCGCAGCCACCAAGGTGACCCAGATCGTGGAGTCCCACCTTCACAACAAGCAGCACATCTTTCCCTTGAGCGTGATTATCGACGGAGAGTACGGCTATTCGGACATGGCCCTCTCCCTTCCTGTCTCCATCGGGGAGCGGGGGGCCCACAAGGTGTTTGAGTTTGACCTGAACGATGAGGAGCGTGCCCAGCTGGATGTCTGCGCCGACTCCATGCGCACGGTGATCGCTGAGATCCGTGCCCGGGCTTAAAATGTGGGTGGCGTGCCGTATACAGAAGCAGGGCGGAACGCCAGATCCATGGCCCGGATGCCCGACAAACCGATCCCTTTACAGGAGGTGACGGTGGTTGATTCAGGCCCTGAGGTTCCCGTCGAACGACGGATGACAGTGGACAGACGAGTGTATTCCTACGACAGGTACTACCCGGAGCGTCGAAAAGGAGGCGACCGGAGGGCTGAAAGCGAGTCCCTGCCCGAAGAGGCGAACTGTTCTTCGGCAGGGGCGGTCCCCCGCCCCTCGATTCCCTGAGCCGAGTCATGCTGCCCGCACGGGTGGCTGGCTTCCTGCCATTTGATGGTGTGTACCGGTTACCCTTTGGTGTCCCGGCAACTACCATTGCGTTTTTTTGTGCACACCCTTTCCCGCCTTTTTGATCCCCCTTTGATTTTTCTTACCCTTGCGCATCCTGCGGCCTGGTGATGTTGAGCTGCCCGATTTTTGTCAGCAGGGTTTTGTAGCTGATTTTAAGGATTTTTGATGCGCGGGTCCTGTTCCAGTTCGTCATGTTTAAAATCTGCGAAATGGCCTCTCTTTCAACGATGTCAACAGCGCTTTGCTTTACTACCTTGAGTGAGAAATCAGCCAAATCATCAGGCGATTTCTCCGTGAGGTCACTGATCTGGCCCAGGAGGTTGCTCACCATGGGCGGCGGCGAGGACCCGTTGATGTGGGGAGACTCCTCGTCAAGAATTTCACTAATAAGTTTCGTCACAGCCGATGAGCAGGACCCGCTTCAGGGTGCTCAAAAGTTGCCTGACATTGCCGGGCCAGGAGAACCGGCAGAATCGGTCGAAGATGTCTCCGCTGAGGGGAGGGATGTGCCGATCCGCGTATGCTTCATCGTAGACCCTGGTGTAGTGGCGGATCAGTTCCGGAATATCCTCGGGGCGTTCACGCAAAGGGGGGATGTGGATACGGACCATGTTCAGGCGGTAGTAGAGGTCGTCTCTGAACTCTTTGGTCTTGATTTTCTGTCGAAGGTCATGGTTGGTGGCGGAAATAACCCAGGTGTCGGATTTCATGCTGCTTTCCGAGCCAAGGCGGCTATACTCCCCGCTCTGGAGGACATGGAGGAGCTTTGCCTGGAGGTGGAAGGTCATGTCTCCGATCTCGTCCAGGAAGAGGACCCCGTCGTCGGCCAGTTCAAACTTGCCTTTCCGTGTTTTGAGGGCGCCGGTGTAGGCGCCCTGCTCGGTACCGAAGAGTTCGCTTTCAAGGAGTGTGTCCGGAATGGCGGCACAGTTGACCTTGACGAACTCGTTTTTATTTCGCGGAGACGCTTCGTGGAGGCATCGTGCGACGACCTCTTTGCCTACGCCGGTTTCGCCTGTGATGACGACGTTGAGGTCGGCGTTGGACGCGATGCGGTTCAGTATCACGAATTTTCCTGATGGCGGGGCTAACCCCGACGAGGATGGTGCTCATGGTGTCACCCCGGGGAATGTAAAGGTTCGGCATCACGTTTTGTGATATGCCAGATTGTAACTGCTTGCTTTGAAAAGATTAAGGTGCGTTGGGGGCGTGACGTGATTACCGACATGTCTCTTCGTCTGTGCGGTCGTTTTGTGACCGCTCCGCACCCGGCTCGAGCCCTGAGACTCAAGGCACCGATGGGGGGGCGATACGAATCGGTGTCTCTGGTCTGTCTAAAGACGTTATTCCCAAGTTTTTGCTGTGTCGTAATAGAACCAGAAATGTAAAATTAAGGAGTTATTAATAGATGAAAAAACACTCTGTGGCAAGAGTAAAAAAGGCTTTTCGTCAAGATCGTGTTGCTGTGATCCTTGACAGGTAATAACATATTGTATTTTTTAAATCTGTTGACGCATGCTGTTCGCATGGGTATATAAGTTAATCTTCATGTACTCGATATTGTCTTCTACTATGACTATGTGTGGGGTTTGATGGGGGAATCGAGTAGTAATATCAATATTGATTTTGAGTTTATCGCAGGAATGGTAGTCAAGTGGTACTGGATCCTGCTGATCCCTCTTACGATGGCCGCCCTGGCGGGGATTTATCTTATTTACAGCTCCCAGAGGTATTATGTGGCCAGTACGGTGATTCTGGTTCAGCCGCAGAGATTGCCATCGGATGTCGTGCGAAATATCATCGCTGAAGACATCAATACACGTGTCAGTACACTGTCTCAACGCATTAAAAGCCGAACAAATCTTGAAAAAGTTATCGACGAATTCAATCTGTTTTCCAGTGATGAGTCAAAAGACATGTATATGGAAGACAAGATCGATACCCTTCGTCGTCGCATCTCATTTAAGGTAACCAACGGGCGAAATCGCAATGCGGATTCCTTTGCCGTTACTTACAAGGGCACCGATCCCGTGCGTGTGACCAAGATTACCCAGTCCCTTGCGTCCTACATCATCGATGAGAACCTGAAGCTCAGGGAAACCCAGGTGCTGGGAACCAACTCCTTTCTGGAGGATGAGCTGGAGGCCATGCGCAAGAAGCTTGTCAAGACCGAGACGGAACTCAAGGAGTACCGTGAACGGTACATGGGGGGATTGCCGGAGCAGCTCAACAGCAACCTGCGCATCCTGGCCTCCTTGAGTGAGCGCCTTCCCCATGCACGTGATGAGGTCAGGGCAACGAAACTCCGGCTGGATGCCGTTCGCCAGAAGATCAGCAATGGCCCCGTGTCGGCCGGGGACCCCGGCGCAGGCCCTCCGGCCAGTGAGCTGGATCGACTCAAAGAGGAATTGCGTGTGGGGCTGGAACGCTACACGGCGCGGCATCCGGATGTCCGTCGGCTCAAAGCGGCCATTGCCGCCTTGGAGCAGCAGCCCACAGAGCCCGAGGAAGCCTCGAAAGGAGACATCCCGCCGGAGGCGGCGGCAAGGCCCCGGGGCCTCTCCATGATTGAGCGCCAGAAACAGGAGATCCTGGCCGAGCTGGCCGCCGAGGAAAAAGAGGTCAAACAGCTAAAGGCCCAGATCGGGGTGTACAAAAAGAGGGTGGAGGACACCCCTCGACGGGAGCAGGAGCTTCTCTCCCTACAGCGGGATTACGAGAACATCCGCAGCGCCTACCACTCTCTTCTGGGGCGTCAGTTGGAGGCCCAGATTGCCGTCAACATGGAGAAGAAGCAGAAGGGCGAGCAGTTTCGCATCATCGACCCGGCGCGGGTGCCGCAAAAACCCGTGGAGCCCGACATGAAGAAAATCGTGCTCTTTGTCCTGGCGGCAGGGTTGGGGCTTGGCTGCGGGGTGGTGGGGCTCCTGGAGTTTCTCTTCCAGACCTTTCGAGGGGTCCGTGCCGTGGAGTCTGCGACGTCGGTGCCGGTGATTGCCACCATCCCGGAAGTAGCCGGCCCGGTGCGGGGTCGAACCCTCTTCTGGAAGCGCATCGTTCCCCTGTCCGGAGGTGCCATGGCGGTTTCTCTTCTGGGGGTGTTTCTCTGTCTGGCATACATCAAGGGGTGAGCCCATGGGCATATTTCGGAAAGCAGTTCCCCGCAAGGGGGCGGGGCAGGGCGGCGGGGGGCCCGGAACGCTGGTGGCCCGGTTCGACCCCTGGGGGTTCGGGGCGGAGCAGTTTCGGGCAGTCAAGACCTCCATCATGTTCCCGGCCGACGGCCGCGAGATACGGACGCTCCTTGTGACAAGCGCGGTTCCGGGGGAGGGCAAGACCTTTGTGGCCGCCAACATCGCGGCCTCCATTGCCGGCAGCATGGACAATCATGTGCTCGTGGTGGACAGCGACATGAGGCACCCCTCCATGGCCGCCTATTTTTCCCTGTCCCCCCAGGCTCCGGGGCTGGATTACTACCTGAATCACCGATGCACCCTGGAAGAGGTGATCTATCATACCGACATTGACAAACTATCCGTCCTTCCGGCGGGGGGAGGTGTGCCTAACCCGTCGGAGCTGATTACCTCCTCCACCATGACCCGCATGATTGGTGAGGTCCGGGGACGTTATGAGGACCGGTACGTGATCATCGATTCTCCGCCGCCCTTGTTTGCGCCGGAAACCATTGCCCTGGCCAAGCATGTGGATGGAATCATCGTGGTGGTGCGAAACGACAAGACGCCCAAAAAGTCCGTGGCGGATTTGTTGGAGCGGTTGGACCGCTCCCGGGTGGTGGGCATTGTCCTGCCCAACTGAGGATCCCCTTTGGCGTGGGGTACGGCTACAGGACCCATTACCCTTATGGAAAAAGCGGCAGCGGAGAAGGGTAAGCCCTTTGCACCGGGAAGTACAAATTCTCTCCTTATGGTTTTGGCCGGGTCGTGTTCCCATGAACTCTCCCGGCAAGGGGCCTGCGGGTTCCCAAGTGACATTCCCCATCCTTAATACCATCGGGGCTGTCTTACGAATCAACGGATCATAGATGGTGGATGTGGATTGACATGATTGAAGTGTTCAGAAGGTATTATACCATTCGCAACCTGTTTTTGATTGCCCTTGAAAGCGTGCTCCTTTACCTGTGTATCCTGCTGGCCTCGTCCCTGTTTGTTGAGGGGCAGGGGGCAGGGGACCTTTCGGGTCTCTCCCTCAAGGCGGGCCTTGTGGTTTCCACCTGTATTTTTTGTCTTTACTGCAACAACATTTACAGCCTGAAAGACACAAAAGGGTACACGGACCTTGCCTTTAAGTTGTTTCAATCCTTTGGCGCGGCCATGATCCTGCTGGCGCTGTTCTATGCGGCGTTCAGCCAGGCCATCATCGGCACGCGCTTCTTTTTTATCTACATTCCGGTGGTGGTGACCATCCTGTCCATCTGGCGGTTTTTCTATGTTTACCTGCTCAAGTCCGGTGTGCTGAGCCAGAGTATCTACATCATCGGGGACGGCGACCTGGCCATCGATATCTGCCGGGAGACAGAGACCGAGATCGACTGCGGGTATTGTGTGAAGGGAATCATTTCGCCGCGTCCTTTGGATGGGATTTCGTCGGTGAAGGCCCCCCAGATCGACACCTGTCGGGGCCTGGCGGTCCGTGCCAGGGAGAACGGTGTTAAGCGCATCGTGGTGGCCCTGAAAGAGAAACGGGGCAACTTTCCCATTGACGAGCTCCTGCTGTGCCGGGTCAGCGGCATCGACGTGGTGGAAGGAAACACCTTTTATGAGATGCTCACGGGAAAATTCCTCGTCTCCTCCATCAATCCCACCTGGCTGATTTTTTCCAACGGCTTCAGAAAAAGCAGGGTCCGAAACATGGTCAAGCGCCTGGAAGACCTGGTGGCCTCTGTGGCGCTCCTGCTCTTTTTTTCTCCCCTGATTTTGGTGACTGCCCTTTTATCAAATGGGATTCCCCGGGCCCGATCTTTTTTTCTCAGGATCGCCTGGGGATTCGGCACAAACCCTACAGACTCTACAAGTTCAGGTCCATGGTGGAGAACGCCGAGGCCCTGAGCGGACCGGTGTGGGCCAGCCGGGAAGACCCCCGGGTGACCCGGGTGGGCAGATTTATCCGAAAATGGCGGATCGATGAGCTTCCCCAGCTCTTCAATGTGCTGAAAGGCGACATGAGCCTTGTGGGCCCCCGTCCCGAGAGGGCGCACTTCGTGGAGCAGCTGGAAGCCCAGGTACCTTATTACGCGGAGCGGTTCATAGTCCGTCCCGGGGTCACCGGGTGGGCCCAGGTGCGCTACGAGTACGGGGATTCCGTGGAAGATGCCATGGAAAAACTCAACTACGATCTCTTTTACATCAAGAACATGAGCATTTTCATGGACGTGGTCATTGTGTTTCGCACCATCCGAACGGTCCTTTTTGGGGTGGGCGCCCGGTAGCGGGCAGCCACGGGGCCGTATCGGAAGAGGAGCAGTCAGGCGGTTGGTTTGAAGATGATGGTGACGCGACAAAACGGGGAAAAAAAGCGGGGCATGTAACCCGAGGGGCGAAGCTATGTCTTGTGGTCGGCTTGTGGCGGTGATGATGATGGTGCTGATGATGGCGTCAACGGCCGGAAAAACGGTTTTTGCGGCCCCGAAAGGCAAGGACGAGGAGAAAAACTATACCCTGGGCTATGGGGATGTTATTGATGTCCTGGTCTGGAAGGAACCGGATTTTACGGTGGAAAACATCGTGGTCCGCCTGGACGGGAAGATCACCCTGCCCCTGGTCAACGACATCCGGGCCCAGGGCCAGACCCCACGCCAGCTCAAGGCCCACCTGGAGATTGTCCTGCGCAAGTACATCGAGTCTCCTGTGGTGACGGTGCTTCTCAAGGAGGCACGGAGCCGTCGGTTCTATATCCTGGGAGAGATTGCCCAGACCGGGGAATACGCTTTGACCAAGGAACTCACCGTGCTCCAGGCCTTTGCCCTGGCCGGAGGCTTCACCGAGTGGGCCAGGAAAAAAGAGATCTTCGTGCTCAGGCGGGGGGAGGGAAAGGATACGGTGATTCCCGTTAATTACCTCGACATCATCTCGGGAAAAGACCTCAAGGGCAACCTCGTCATCCAGGCGGACGACACCATTGTGGTCCCGTGAGATGGTCGGTACTTACCCGTGCTCTCCTGGCTGCCGTGCTCTGGACGGCCGGGGCGTGGATTGGGCCAGTGGCTTGGGCCGAGATTCAGGTGGGGGTCACCTCCCAGGTGGAGTACAACGACAACCTCTTTCTTGAACCCTCCGGCGGGAGCTCTGATGTGTTGTTCAGGCTGCTGCCCTGGATGGATGTAGCCCATGGCGGACACCGGCACTCCGCCACCCTTTCCTACCGGCCGAGTTATACCTGGTACCGGAAAAACCCGGAACTCGATCAGGCGGGCCATGAAGCGGACCTGGAGGTGGCTGCGGACCTCTCCAGGCGTGTGGACCTTTTGTTTAACACCCGTCTGGAGCGCAGCGAAGAGGGGACCTCGGACCAGCAGCCCGTGGAGGGGACCTCACGCCTGCCCGTTACAAACCTCTCGTCAAGCCTTACGGTGCACCGGAAAACAGGGCGGGATGAATTTTTTGATGTGACGTGTACCGGCCGCTCCCTGGACTACGACAGCAGGAGCGTTTCCGAGGACAGCCGTGAGGCCGAAGGAGAGGTCGCCCTTCGGACAATGGCGGGGGACCATCGGGCAGCCATCCTTGAGCGCTATGCTAAAGGGTGGTACGATACGAGCGCATCGTACAGGCAGGGATGGGCCAGCCTGGAGGTAGAGCAGACGGTGAGCGCCACCAAGCGCCTCTTCGGCAAGGTGGATATCTCCACGTATACCAGCGACGGGCGAACGGATTACCTGACCGTCAATCCCTATGCCGGGCTGGCCGGGGAGTGGCCCCATGGGCGCTACGACCTTGGTGCAGGGGTCCTGATCCGGGATGAAGAAGGCGGGGATACCACCTGCGAGTTCTCATTGGTGGGCACCGCCGAGATAGAGAAAACCTGGCCGCGGGGGAGCCTGACGGTCTCCCTTGAAACTGGCCACGATGAGGATTATATAGACTTTGATACACCGGGGTTTACCACCTATGCCACCGGCCTTGTTACCGGGAGCTACCTCCCGGTCAGGGGATGGAGCCTGGACGGGCAGTGCGAGGTGCGGGGGGATGATTACCAGGAGAATCGCCCGGCAAAAGATGACCGACGCGACGTGACCGTCACCCTGACGGGAGGGATCCAGCGTCAGATCAGGAAGTGGGGCGTGGCCCGGCTTGAGGGCAGCCACCGCTTCAGGCGATCGACCCTGAATGACCAGGAGTACGACGAAAACAGCATTACCCTGACCTTTAATGTCTATACACGCTGAG
This sequence comes from Desulfoluna sp. CYM3A, assembly GCF_056829965.1. NCBI lineage: Bacteria > Pseudomonadati > Thermodesulfobacteriota > Desulfobacteria > Desulfobacterales > Desulfolunaceae > Desulfoluna > Desulfoluna sp. CYM3A. The sequence goes on along the minus strand of NZ_CP186556.1, from coordinate 4,254,164 downwards.
GGCAAGGAACCTTATTCTTGCCTTTCACAATGCCAACAACATAACCGAACTGGGTGAACCGTGATTCCTGAAGAAGAGATGAAGATTGCCGTGATTGGTCTGGGGTATGTGGGCCTTCCCCTGGCCGTGGCCTTTGGCAGCCTGTTTGAGACGGTGGGCTACGACATCAACGACGCGCGTGTCCGAGAGCTGCAAGGTGGAGAGGACTCCACCCTGGAGGTTTCCCCGGAAGAGCTGGCCGGTGCCACATGCCTCTCCTATGCGTCGGACCCGGAGGCCCTGAAGTCCTGCAACGTGTATATCGTCACCGTGCCCACCCCCATCGATGGGAACAAGCGCCCGGACCTGACCCCCCTTGAGGCGGCCAGTGAGCTTGCGGGACGCGTGATTAGCAAAGGGGACGTGGTGGTCTATGAGTCCACGGTGTATCCCGGGGCCACGGAAGAGGTGTGCGTGCCCATCATCGAAAAGGTCTCGGGCCTGCGCCTGAATACCGATTTTTATGCAGGGTACAGCCCTGAGCGCATCAACCCCGGGGACAAGGAGCACCGGGTGACCTCCATCCTCAAGGTCACCTCCGGCTCCACCCCCGAGGCCGCCGAGTTCGTGGACGGCCTCTACGCCAGGGTGATCACCGCAGGGACCCACAAGGCGGGCTCCATCCGCGTGGCCGAAGCGGCCAAGGTCATCGAGAACACCCAGCGGGACCTCAACATCGCCCTCATCAACGAGCTTGCCATCAACGTCTGGACATCGACACCGAAGAGGTGCTCAAGGCCGCAGGCACCAAGTGGAATTTTCTCCCCTTTCGTCCCGGCCTGGTGGGGGGGCACTGCATCGGGGATCTGACCATTTGACCCACAAGGCCCAGGAGATCGGCTACCACCCGGAGATTATCCTGGCGGGCAGGCGCATCAACGACGGCATGGGCGCCTACGTGGTCTCCGAGGTGGTCAAGCAGATGATCAAGCGGCGGATCCAGGTCGAGGGCGCCTCGGTGCTTATCATGGGCCTCACCTTCAAGGAAAACTGCCCGGACCTTCGCAACACCCGGGTGGTGGACATGGTCCAGGAGCTTTCCGAGTACCATGCCGAGGTGTCGGTGTATGATCCGTGGATCGACGCAAAAGAGGCCGAAGAGGAGTACGGGATCACTCCGGTGAAGGAGCCGGTGAAAGGCGGCTACGACGCGGTGATTTTGGCCGTTGCCCACGACGCCTTCCGGGATATGGGCATCGACGCCATCCGGGCCCTGGGCAAAGAGCAGCACCTTCTCTTTGACATCAAGTACCTGTTTCCCACAGACCAGGTGGACGCGAGGCTGTGATCATGACGCCCTTTGAACGCCTTGAACAGGAGCTTGCTGGGACGCCGCGGACCTGGCTGTACTTTCGCCCGGTTCCATTGGATCCAACCTCCTGGAGGCCCTGTTGAAACTGGACCAGCACGTGGTGGGGCTGGACAACTTTTCCACGGGCCATGAAGCAAACCTCCGGGAGGTGCAGTCCCTGGTAACAAAGGCCCAGTGGGCCCGCTTCGACCTGATCCGGGGGGACATCATTGACCCGGAGACCTGTCTTGCCGCCTGCCGGGGTGCGGATTATGTCCTGCACCAGGCCGCCCTGGGTTCGGTGCCCCGTTCCATCGAAGACCCCGTGGCCACCCATGCCAGCAACAACACCGGGTTTCTCAACATGCTGGTGGCGGCCCGGGACAGCCGGGTGAAACGGTTTGTCTACGCCGCCTCCAGCTCCACCTACGGGGACCATCCGGGCCTGCCCAAGGTGGAGGAGACCATCGGCAGACCCCTGTCGCCCTACGCGGTCACCAAGTATGTCAACGAGCTTTACGCCGATGTCTTTGCCCGAACCTACGGTACGGCTTCGGTGGGGCTTCGTTGTCACTTTGAACAGTTCGGCCCCCGCCAGGACCCCGAGGGCGCCTATGCCGCGGTGATTCCCAAATGGATTGCCGCGTGCCTCAACCGGGAGCCCGTCTACATCAACGGGGACGGGGAGACCAGTCGGGATTTCTGCTACGTGAAAAACGCGGTGCAGGCCAACCTTCTGGCCGCCACGGCGAAGTTGGAAGGGGAACTCAGCCAGGTGGTCAACGTGGCCGTGGGGGATCGCACCTCTTTGAACAGCCTTTTCGGATCCATCCGGGAGAGCCTGTCTGTCCGGGTAAAGGGTCTGGTGTTGCCCGAGCCTGTGTATCGGGATTTCCGTGCCGGGGATGTGCGGCACTCCCAGGCCGATATCTCCAAGGCAGAGCGCCTTCTGGGATACCTGCCCACCCATCGCATCGGGCAAGGCCTTGAAGAGGCCATGGACTGGTATGTGGCTGCCTTAAGGCCCGGGAAGGCTCTATGACACAGCCTGCCCGAAGAAAAATCCCCCACGGACGCCTGTGCCTGGCGGCCCTGCTGATGCTTGGCTCGGCCCTTATTGACAGGCCCTGGATGTCACCGAGGCCGTGCCCTTAAAGCAGTCCTTTGAGTCCTTCCCCATGGAGATCGGGACGTGGTCCGGCGAGAAGGGGCGCTTTGACGAGGCCGTCTACAGGACCCTGGGCGTGGACGACTCCATCCTGAGCAACTACAGGACCCCCCGGGGCGATCTGGTCCAGCTCTACATCGGGTACTACCACAGCCAGAAAAAGGGGGACCTCATCCATTCTCCCAAGAACTGCATGCCCGGATCGGGCTGGGCCATCATCGAGTCCTCCCTGGAAGAGGTTCCCGGCCCTGATGAGGCCGACCCTTTTCAGGTGATCCGCCTGGTGGTGGAAAACAGCGGGAAGCGCAACGTGGTGCTTTACTGGTTCCAGTCCCGGGGGCGGATCATCTCCTCGGAGTACATGCAGAAAGTCTATCTTGTGGTGGACTCCATTTTGAAACGGCGCACCGACGGCTCCTTTGTCCGGCTCATTTCCCCGGTGCGGGACGGGGATGTCGAGGCCAGCACCCAAACACTGAAATCCTTTGCCCATGACCTGGCGCCACTTCTTCATGCATACCTTCCTTCATAGACTGACACAAACCAATCCCAAGGCGGTGGGCTTCGCTTACGGGGCGCTTCTCGTGGCCTCCTTGGTTTCTCTGGACTCAAGGACCCTCACCGAACTCACCACGGACTGGAGTACGAACCCCAACTTTTCCCACGGGTACCTCGTGCCCTTGATCTCCGGGTTTCTGGTCTGGCGGGACAAAGAGCGGCTCAGGGCCCTTCCCGTCACCCCATGGAACCTGGGGCTGGCCGTGTTGGGGGGCGGGTTGCTGCTCTTCTGGGTGGGGACCGTGGGGGCAGAGCTCTTTGTGATGCGATGCTCCATGCTCATTACCCTGGCCGGTGTGATCCTCGTGGAGGCAGTGGGCCAAGGCGTTGGCCGTGCCCCTGTGCTACCTGGTGTTCATGATTCCCCTGCCGACCATCATCTGGAACAAGATCGCCTTTCCCCTTCAGCTCATGGCCGCTTCCGGAGCGGCTCAGGCACTGTCCCTGCTGGGTGTGCCCGTGTTTCGGGAAGGCAACGTCCTTCAGCTGGCCACCACCACCCTGGAGGTTGTGGACGCCTGCTCCGGGCTCCGGTCCCTCATGAGCCTTTTGGCCCTGGGCGCTGCTTTTGCCTTTCTTTCCTCCCTGTCTCCCTGGAAAAAATGGGTGTTCGGTTCCCATTGCCGTTCTGGTGAATGTGGTCAGGCTGACGACAACCGGGCTGCTGGCCGTGTACGTCAGCCCTGAGACGGCCAAAGGGACCATGCATGATCTTTCCGGCCTGGTGGCCTTTGGGGGAGCGCTTTTTTTTCTCTATTTTGTAAATCAATGTTTAGACAGGTGAATGGATACGTATCATGGACTGTCCGGTTGCCATAACCCATTTAACCTCCGGCCGGAGGCCCTTACGGCCTCGGGCGTTCCTCTTCACCGTGGATGTTGAAGACTGGTTTCAGGTGGAGAACTTCAAGCCGTGGATAACCTTTGACTCGTGGCCGCACCGGGAACTGCGCGTGGAGAAAAACATCCACCGGCTCCTCGATCTTCTGGACGGGGGGAACAAAGGCGGGAGGCCACTTTTTTTGTGCTGGGCTGGCTTGCCGAGCGGTATCCCCACCTGGTTCGGGAGATTCACGCCGGCGGCCATGAGATCGCCTCCCACGGGTTCAATCATCACCTGCCCGCCATGCAGACCCAAAAGGCCTTGCGGGAAGACCTGGTGCGGAGCCGAAAGCTTCTGGAGGACACCATCGGCGAGACGGTGCAGGGGTACCGGGCCCCGAGTTTTGCCGTGAACAAAGAGGTGCTGGCCCTTATTCAGGAGTGCGGGTACCGCTACGACTCCAGTTATAACTCCTTTGACCGGCACGGCCGGTACGGCAAGCTGGATGTCTCGGGTTATCCCCAAAGGGGCATTGCCATTGAACTTGACGACTCGTTTTATGAGATGCCTGTCAGCAACCTGACGGCAGGGGGCCAGGTTATCCCCTGGGGAGGCGGGGGGTACTTCAGGATGATCCCGGCGCCGGTTTATATGGCGGGGGTGCGCCGCCAGATGGACCGGGACGGGGCTTTTGTCTTTTACACCCACCCCTGGGAGCTGGATCCCGGTCAGCCCAGGGTGAAGGGGGCATCGGCCCAGTATGCCTTCAGGCATTACGTCAATCTGGGGGTAACGGCCCGAAAGCTGACTCATTGTTTCCGAGGGCTGGAAGGGAGCCGGTTCACAGGATGCCGGAGCTATCTGAATGAGGTGACCGGTGAAGGACGCGCTGATGTGCAACGGTGCGCGTGATGGCAGGGGGTGATGTTTGCAGACGGGAAAGGGGAGAACGCGCATGGTAACGGTGAGGGTTTTTCAACCCGAGGATGAAGAGCGGTGGGATCGGTATGTCAACGGTCACGCCGACGGCACCTTTTTTCATCTGGTGTCGTGGAAACATGTGGTGGAGACCACCTTCGGGCATCGGTCCTGGTACCTGATAGCCCAAGACGAAGAGGCCAGGATCGTGGGTGTTTTGCCCCTGTTTGAGATCAAGAGCCTTTTGTTCGGGCACTTTGTGGTTTCCACACCCTTTGCCGAGACCGGGGGGCCCATTGCCGACTCGGAGGAGGTGACGGCAAAACTCCTGGATGAATCGGCCAGGATTGCCAAAAAGACAAAGTGTCACTACGTGGAGTTTCGAAACCGCCACGGCATGCCGGACCTGCCCACCAAGGATCTCTATTACAATTTTAAAAAAGAGATCTCCTCCAGCGACGATGACAACCTGAAGGCCATCCCCAGAAAATCACGGGCCATGGTGCGCAAGGGCATCAAGATGGGGCTCACCTCGGAGTTCGGGGATCATCTCCTCGACGAGTTTTACGATATCCTCTCCAAGAACTACCACAGGCTGGGCACCCCGGTGTTCCAGAAGCGGTTCTTCGCCAATTTTCTCTCCTGCTGCGGGGAAAATGCCCGCATCATGGTGGTGCGGACCCCCGAGGGCAGGGTGGCCTCTGCGGTGCTCACCTTTTACTACAAAAACAATGTGATCCCCTACTATGCGGGCTCGGACTTCCGGCTCAGGCACCTGGCCCCCAATGATTTTATGTACTGGGAGCTCATGCGGGACGCCAGCTGGAAAGGGTGCCACTGCTTTGACTTCGGCCGCAGCAAAAAGGGGACAGGTTCGTTTCATTTCAAAAAGAACTGGGGCTTTGAGCCGGAACCCCTGGCGTACCAGTACCACCTCCTGGACGTGGGCGAGATGCCAGACCTGAGCCCGGCCAACCCCAAGTACCAGAGGCGCATCGAGATGTGGCGGCGCATGCCCCTGCAGGCTACCCGGGTGGCCGGGCCCATGCTGTCCAAGTATCTTGTCTGAGATTCTATTGCCTCCGGCGGGTCGCTTTTTTGAAAAAAAGCTCCGCAAAAAACGTTTCGGTTGTCTTCCCTTCTGGTGCTCAGCCTTTGGGGCTGAGCACCAGAAGGGAAGACTTAAACGTTGCGTTTTGAATTGTCGAGTTATCAAGAGCTAACAAATGAGCCGGAGTTATACGCAAGACCTGTTTGTCAAACCCGCTTTTAATAAATCAGGCAAAAGTTTGGCCCCCGGCAGGGCCGCCGGAGGCAACATGACCCATTCTTTTTTGACCAGGTGGAGCCCATGAGTCGCGTCCTGTACCTTGCCCACAGAATTCCCTACCCCCCCAACAAGGGGGATAAAATAAGGTCCTACAACACCATCCGGCACCTTGCTTTAAACCACGAGGTGGACCTGATCTGCCTTGCCGACGACCGGCGGGACCTCAAGCACCGGAAAGAACTTTCCGTTTTGTGCCGGAAGGTGGTGGTGCTTCCCTTGAACACTCTCAAAACCAAATGCAACGGGGTGTGCAGTTTTTTGAAGGGGGCGACCATCTCCGAACGCTATTTTTACCGTCGCAGGTTTCAGCGGATTTTCAACGCCTGGACCCGGGAGACGCCCTACGATGCGGTGATCTGTTTCTCTTCCCCCATGGCCCAGTATCTGCTGGAGGATGATTTTATGGCCACAAAGGGCGGCTCCATGCGCTTGATCATGGATTTTTGTGATGTGGATTCGGACAAGTGGGTCCAGTATGCCGGAAAGACAAAATTCCCATTGAATGCATTGTATAAAAACGAAGGGTTGCGCCTGTTGCGTTATGAGCAAAGGGTACACCGAATGTTCGATCGCTCCATTTTTGTCTCAGATCACGAGGCGTCTTTGTTTAAGGCCTTGTCAAAGGATGAGGAGCGGATATTCGTGGTTCCCAACGGGGTGGACAGCGACTATTTTTCTGAGCATGAGCGCGATGTTTCCCAACGGAGCGGAAAGCCCACGCTGATGTTTGCCGGGGCCATGGATTACTATGCCAATGTCGACGGGGTCCGGTGGTTTTGCAAGGATATCCTGCCGGAGGTTCGACGGGGGCACCCGGACGTCGTGTTCAATATCGTCGGCAGCAACCCCCCTCCCACCGTCACAGAGCTTTCAGCCATGGACGATGTCCATGTGACAGGCTTTGTCAAAGACATTCGCCCCTATTACCAGGAAGCCGATGTCTGCGTTATTCCCCTTCGCATCGCAAGGGGGGTTCAAAACAAAGTCCTGGAAGCCATGGCCATGGGAAAGACCGTGGTGACGACACCTGCAGCGATTCAGGGGATCCAGGTGACACACGGGAAGCACGTTCTGGTGGCCGACAGCCCCAAAGGGTTTTCAGAGACCATCTTGTCCCTTATGGATGACCCCGAGCGAAGGGTCGCGTTAGGACAGGCCGCAAGGGCCTGTGTCCAGCGCGATTATTCGTGGAACCGGAATGTGTCCAAACTGATGGATATCGCCCTTCATTAAAAACTTTCTGGCCAACGAGTAAAGGCATCACATGAAAATTCTCCATATTCTCGATCACAGCCTGCCCCTGCACAGCGGGTATACCTTTCGAAGCCAGAGTATTTTTGAAGCCCAGAGAAACATGGGCTATGAGCCTGTGGTGTTGACGACTCCCAAGCAGGAGGAAAACTGGAAAGGTGATTCCACGGACAGGGACGTTATCAACGGATTTCATTATTACAGATCGGGCAAGGTGGAAGGCAGGACGTGGCCGGTGCTGTATGAAGCAAAGCACATGGTGAAAACCTATCGCAGGATCATGGATATTCTTAAGCGTGAGGAGATAGGGTTGATTCACGCTCACTCCCCGTCCTTGAACGGTATTCCCGCATTGATCGCCGGAAAAAAGACGAGGACGCCTGTTGTGTATGAAATTCGCGGCCGTGGATCACGGGGCTTACAAAGAGGGCGCCTTCAAATACAGGCTGACAAAGTACATCGAAACAAAGGTGTGCCAGAAAGCGGGCCATGTCGCCATATTGTGCAATGGGCTGAAAAAGGACCTTGAGGAACGGGGCATTGCCGGTGACAAAATCACGCCGGTGTTCAACGGGGTGAACCCCGATGATTTTGCACCATGCACACCCGATGAGGAATACGGGAAAAAATGGGGCGTGGAGGGGAAAAAAGTCATCGGCTTTATCGGCTCGTTCTATCGATACGAAGGGCTGGATCTGCTGGTGAAGGCCTTCGGTAAACTTAGCCGGCACGATGACGGGTGCGTGCTCCTCCTCGTGGGTGGCGGAGAGATGGAGGCTGAGCTGCGCGCCCTGGCCGGGCAGATGGGGATTGAGGACCGGGTTATTATGCCGGGGCGGGTGCCCCACGAGCGGGTCGCGGGGGTCTATGCCATGGTCGATGTTCTTGTCTACCCGCGATACCCCATGCGCTTGACGGAGCTGGTGACCCCGCTCAAGCCCCTTGAGGCCATGGCCATGGGAAAGGCCCTCATTGCAAGCAATGTCGGGGGACACCGTGAGCTCATCAGCGATGGGGAAACAGGGGTGATGTTTCCCGCAGGAGACCTGGATGGCCTGGTGGCCGCACTGGGCAGGGTGCTTTCGGACGAACACCTCGCAGCAACCCTGCAGCAGCAGGGAAAGGCATGGGTGTCCCGGGTCCACACCTGGGCGAAAACCACCTCTGTGTACCGCGATATTTATGACGCCCAGGTTCACGTTGGGTAGTGTCCTTTTTTATGGGCTTGGAGACATAGTGCAATGTGCGGAATAGCAGGGATCATCAACACGGATCGTGCGCCGGTATCGCCCGATATCCTGAAGCAAATGGCCGATGTTCTGAAACACCGCGGGCCGGATGATGAAGGTTTTTTCATGAACCGCCCCGAGGCTGAACCTCGCCCAAAGTGGAAGCACGTCCCGGGGCAGGGGCATGTGGGCCTGGCCCACAGGCGGCTCAGCATCATTGCCCTGGACAGCGGGCATCAGCCCATTCCCAATGAAGACCGGTCTGTGTGGGTGACGTACAACGGGGAAATATACAACTATGCGTCTATCAAAGCCGAGTTGACGGGAAAAGGGCACCATTTTGCCACAGACTCGGATACCGAGGTGATTGTCCATGCCTATGAAGAGTGGGGCGATGCGTGCGTACAAAAGTTCAGGGGGATGTTTGCCTTTGTCCTGTGGGACCAGCGCAGGGACAGGATCTTTGCAGCCCGGGACAGGGTGGGAATCAAGCCCTTATACTACTTTTTTGAGGCTAACCGGTTTGTCTTTGGCTCAGAGATCAAAGCGATTTTAGAGCACCCCGATGTGCCCAGAAAGGTGCGTTTCTACTGGTATCCGATTATTTTCACCTGATGTATGTCCCGGGTCCGGAGAGTATTTTTAAGGGCATACACAAGCTCTTACCCGGGCATACCCTGAGCATCGAAAATGGGGTCATGCGCATTGAAGAGTATTGGGATATCTCCTTTGCCCGGACCCTTGACCTCACGGAGGATGAGTGGTGCCGCAGGGTTCTTCATAAACTTGAAGAAGCCATTGACTTACGCATGCTCAGCGACGTCCCTTTGGGGGCGTTTTTAAGTGGCGGGGTGGACTCCGGTGCTGTTGTTGCCCTTATGGCAGGCTTAAGCGAGGCACCGGTCAAAACAGCCTCCATCGGGTTTGCAGACGAAACATTCAACGAGCTTCCCTATGCCCGAAGGGTCGCCGAGCAATACAACACACACCACCATGAAAAGACCGTGGATGCCGACTCCCTGGCAATCCTGGATAAGCTCGTGTGGCATTTTGACGAGCCTTTTGCCGACTCATCGGCCATCCCGACCTACTATGTGTCCCGGATCGCCAGGGAAAAAGTGACCGTTTCACTTTCCGGCGACGGAGGGGATGAAAACTTTGCAGGCTACAGGCGACACCTCTTTGATTTTGCTGAAAATCGCCTGCGGGGCGTGTTTCCCGAATGGTTCAGGAAAACCGTTATTTCGGGGTTGGCGGATATTTACCCCAAGGCGGATCGCCTGCCCCGATTTTTACGGGCCAAAACCCTGTTGACCAATCTGTCCAGGGAGCCCGTGCAAGGGTATTACAACTCCATGGCGTGGTTCCAGGGGGCGCCTGACCTGTTCACTCCTGAGATGAAAAACGAACTCAACGGGTATTCGCCCGTATGTCACTATGAAAGGTATTTCAGGAAAAGCGATGCCTCATGCCCCCTGTCCCGGATTCAATACACGGACATGAAGACCTATCTGGTGGATGACATCCTCACCAAGGTGGACCGCGCAAGCATGGCGAACTCACTGGAAGTGAGGGTCCCGGTCCTGGACCATGAGTTCATGGAGCTGGTGCGCGCATGCCCTCGAACCCTAGCTGAAACGGGAAGGCAAATACATCTTCAAGAAATCCCTGGCCGGGCACCTGCCCCACGACTGCATGTACCGGGAGAAAAAGGGGTTCTCCATTCCCCTGTCCTCCTGGGTGAAAAACGATCTGAAGTCCGTCTTTGAAGATACCGTCCTGAGCAAGAACAGTTTTTGCGGCGACTACCTCAACGAAAAGGCCGTTGAAAGGCTTTGGGGTCAGCACCAGAAAGGGCAACGGGACTTTGCCTTCGAGATCTGGGCGATTCTCATCTTTGAGCTCTGGGGACGGCGATGGCTTTGGTGATGGCGTCCTTTATGGGCAAAATAAGTTCAAAAAACGTGCCTCCGGCGGCAAGGGGCTGAGCCCCTTGGCCCCAGGTTCGCGAATGCTTTCGGCCTTCGTTCCTCAGGCCGATCACATTCGCTGACGGGTTTCGTCCGTTGTGATGTTGTAACATCGCTCTGTGGCCCTGTTATCATCCATGTTGACCATAGAAGGCATGGTGTTCTGTCAGGGCACATTTGCCGAAAAAGAGAGAATCATGCACCTGCATGGTCTATCCCATCTTTTATCTTCTTGTTGTGGCCGTCGGGTGGGTGGCCGGTCTGTGCCGTGGGCCTTTTTGGGCGGTGTTGACCTATGTCTTTGTCTACTTCAATATCCCTTCCCATCAGTGGTGGGCCGCCAGCGTGCCGAGCCTTCGGTGGAGTTTTCTCTCCGCAGGCATAGTCCTGGTAAGCTGCGTGATCCATAAGGATCAACTCAAGGACGGCATGAACGCTCCCTTGAAGGCGCTCATTTTTCTCCTCGTCCTCATGATCTGCATCATTCCCCTGGCCTACAATGCCGATCGATCCCTGGTGAGGATCTACGATTTTTTTCGGTATGTCCTCTTCTTTTACCTGGTGTGCAGGATTATCAAAACCTTTTCCCAGTATCGCTGGTTTGTCCTGGCCATTTTGTTCCACTGTTTTTTTCTCTCCCTTCTGGCAAGGCACTACTTCAGCGGAATGCGCCTGGACGGCCTGGGCCTGCCGGACGCCGCGGATGCCAACATGCTGGCGGCCCTTGTGGTGCTGGTACTGCCTTTTCTCGTGGTGTTTCTTTTTTTCGGCAGCAGGTTTGAAAAGGTGGCCGCACTTCTGTTTACCCCCTTCATTCTCAATATGTTTGCCATGACACGGAGCCGGGGCGGGTTCATGGGCCTGCTGGTGGCAGCCGGGGTCTTTGCCTGGGGCGCTCGCAGGGACGTGGACATCAAAAAAATGGTCCTGGGATTTGTGGCGGCCGCTGTGGTGGTGCTGGGGGTCATGGACAAAGGGTATGTGACGCGGGTGACCCGTCTGTTCGGCGGGGAAGAGAACATCGAGGACCAAAGCGCCGGGCGCACCGATATCTGGAAGTACGGGCTGCGCATGATCAAGGATTACCCCCTGGGGTGCGGAGGCGGAGGGTTCTCTTTGCTGAGCACCTCTTATCTCCCGGATCATTTGATTGAAAAAAGGGTGGGGAGGCGCGCCTCGCACAACACCTATGTCCTTGTGGTGACCGAGCAGGGGGTACTGGGGCTGGGCATTTATCTGGTGTTTATCCTGCTTCTTTTCAAAGGGACTCGACGGGCTCGCAGCAGCCTTCACGGGATCACGGGCATGGACAAGGGCCTTCGGAATCACATGCTGGCCCATACCTACGCCTTGGAAACGGGGCTTGCCGGTTTTTTTACGGCGTCGATTTTTATCGATCGCCTCTATTTTGAATGCATCTATCTGATTGCGGCGCTTGTGCCAGTGTTGTCCGCTGTTGCGGACGCAGCCCAAGGCCCTGAAGGCGCGGAAGGAGTCCAGCCATGACGGCGGAAAATGTGAATTCCATAGATCCCGCCCTGGTCAATGGATTTGTGGGGGTGGTGGGCAGCCCGTCTTCGCTGCGCGACACCTGTTTGCCCCCGAGGCCCCTGTCGGCCTACGGCCAGCTTAGAGGACAACCCGAATGTTCAGGTGAAACCCAGGGAAGGTCTGTAAATATCCTTTTTTCATGCGTCGCCCTGTTTCGGAACCATCCGGTAACGGGAGGACGTGGACCCAGGTGGCGGGGGTGTGCTTTCCGGAAGCCCCTCTCCAGGTGACAGCGGTCCTGAAGAAGTTGTGGGTCCCTGCAGGGGCAGTTTTTCGGTGTGGCGGTGGACGAGGAGCACTGCAGAGTCACCCTTTTTTCCGACCACGCAGGGGTTCTGAAGGTCTATCATGCTCACCGGGACAGTCTCTCTTTCCACCTCGTCACTGGCACTGGCCGCGGTGCTGGGCCCCCTTCACCAGATCTTCGGGTGCGCCAGTTCTCTTCCATGGGGTACATGCAGGGCGACAGGACCTTTTACAAAGGGATCCATGTCTTCCCCCCGGCCTCTGCCTGGGTGTTTGACGGGAAAAACCAGGCAGCGCTCCGTAAACTTCGGTACTGGCAACCGTTATCGGGCTATGGGGCGGACCAGCCCCACCTCACGACCCAGGTCTGCGTGGAAAAAGCCCTCATGTCCCTGGACAGACACGCAAAGGCGCTGGCCGCAACTTACGATCGTCCGGTGTGTGATCTGACGGCCGGGTTTGACTCCCGGGGGGTTGTCTCCACCCTGCTCAAGGCAGACCTACCTGCCACGGTCTGCAACGGGTTTTGGGGAGCGACGATCTCAGGGTTTCGAATGGCATCGCCCGCAGGCTCGGCTGGCATCGTGGGTGAACGGTCTGGGGAATATCGTGGACCATTATGCCATCGCTGATCGACATGGCGCTTACTACGTTACCGACGGGGAGATTTCCGTATCGGATTACGTGATCACCATGGCCGTCCATCAACACCACAGTGTAACGAGTACGAATTTGGCTTTTAACGGCAGCGGAGGAGAGCTGTTCAGGGGGCGCTGGTGGGAAGGGGCGGCTCTGTTGAAAGGCGGGAAAAGGATCGTCAACAAGGAGCGGCTGGTGAACGGCTCCTGGCCCCCGGCCACGACTGGTCGATCCTGAATCCTGCCGCTGAAAGAGGGGTTTTATAAGGCCGGAACGCATGAGTCTATTCCGAGACCTGTCAAAGAAGAACGCCGCCTTTCCCAACACTTCCAAGATCGATCTGTTGTACTTAAGCAGCCGCATGGGACGCTGGCATGGCAGGTACTATGCGTCGACCTTTCAGCTCATGCCGTGCAGCACCCTGTTTTTGACCGGTGAGCTGCTGGAGCTCATGTTTCGTCTGCCGTGGTACGCCAAATACAAAAATTACATGTACCGGCAGCTGCTCCAGGCGTCCCATCCTGCCCTGGCCCGGGAACCCATGGGCGACAACCTGCCTGCAACTCCGGTCTCCTTTGCCCATGGCGGGGCCCATCTTGCATGCTGGCTGCGGGGCGCAGCAGGGAAGGTCCGGTCCAGGCTCGCCGGAGGGCAGCTTCAACAGGGTGCCCAGGGGATGGATATACACGGACGTGTTCTGGCAATGATCCATGATGCCGCGCCGTTGACGGACGTTTTTTTATCACAGGGGCTGAAGACAGGGGCGCTCTACGACGAAGGCGCCATGGCCGAAGTAGTCCGGCAGTCCTGTGCTTCGGGATTCTGTCTTGCTTCAGCCCAGGTTGATGCGGATGGTCACCCTTGAGCGTGCCTGAAAAGGCGTGCTCCATGGTGTGTCCGTGTCGAACTGAATTCTTCGGGAGTTGTCATGACCAGAAAACGCGTGCTGTGCATCAGCTACCAGTTCCCTCCCTTTGCCGGGACGGGGGTTTTTCGTGTGCTGAATTTCGTGGAGCACCTCCCGGAACGGGGGTGGGACCCGGTGGTGCTCTCCGTGCTCCCCGGCCAGTACGAAAAGGGAACGGCCCTTGATGACGGGCTCTGTGCCAGGGTAAACGGGTCGGCGCGAGTTCACAGGACAAAGTGCTTCCAGGGGATTGACGCCATGCTCAGTCTCAGGGGAAAGTTCAGGCGCCGCGTCGCCCAGGCAGGACGGACGGGAGAAGCAGCAGGGCCCGCCCGGCCGGAAAGGGGCTCTGGCAGGAGGTTAAGGACGCCGTCACCCTGGCATACCGCATTCCGGACAAGCAGGTGGGGTGGCTTCCCTTTGCCTGGCTGAGGGGTTCGGTCTATGCCGCCATGAAAAACCCAAGCTGATCTATAGTAGGGGGGGCCCTGGACCTCGTTTCTCATCGGGCTGGCTTTAAAGGCTCATTTTAGTCCGTCTGAGGTCATCGATTTCAGGGACCCGTGGATGGGCAACCCTTATGACGAGCTGAACGTGGGGTTTCGCAGGCGGGTGAACCGTTTTCTGGAGAGATGGTGCCTTCGCCGTGCCGATGCGGTCATTGCCAACACGGAGCCGCTGGCGCACCTGTGGCCGACACCGGCGGGCTCTCAAAACAAGTGCCATACGATTACCAACGGATACAACGAGACCGAGTACGTCGGGCTGGAGACCAGGGCTTCCGGCACGGCCCCCCTGGTGGTGACCCATGTGGGGACCCTTTACGGAAAACGCATCCCCGACAGCTTTCTTGGCACTGGCCCGACTGATGGACGCCGGGAAGCTGAGTACCCAAGATGTAGAAGTTGAGTTTCATCGGCGATGTGGACGAAGCCCATGATCAACAATCTTATCGGCCCTCATCCATTGCGTTCTGCCGTTACCTGTGTGGGGCTGGTCCCCAAGCAGGAAGCGTTAAGGATGCTGTTTCAATCAGACGTGCAGCATCATCCAGCCGGACACCCATCTGCAGATACCCGCCAAGCTTTTAAAATATATTAGTTCCCAAAAGCCTATTCTTGCGGTGTGCGGGAAAGGGGCCACCCAGGAGCTGATTGAAGCCCACAGTCTCGGGGTGGTAGCGAATGCCGACGACCCAGAGGAAATGGAAGGGGCCATTCTGGATGTGCTTGGCAGGCACAGTCCAGGAATGCGCGCAGTGAAGAAGGATTACCTGACATTTGAAGCCGGGGCCTTGACGACGCAGCTGGCAGGGGTTTTTGACAGAGATTTTCCAGTCATCTCCGAGCGACGCGGTGAAGCATTGCGTTGAATTAGCGAACGAAGGCTGAAGGCAGGGTGCTGCACGTGGTGCTCTCTTTGGGGATAGGCGGGGCCGAGCGCATTGTTGCCTCTGATGGGAGGAGCCCAGGATGTCATGGGGTGTGCTGTCTGGATGAGAAAGGGCGCCTTGCAGAGGCCCTTGAAGACGCAGGCCATGATATTCATCTGGTCAAGAGGAAACCGGGCATTGACCTGTCCCTGCCTTCAAGGTGGCAAGGCTGGCGGTTCGCTACAGGTTATTCACCCTTCACGCCCACGGGGAGACCCCGTGGTTTTATGCTGTGCTTGCGGTGATTCTGACCCAGGGGCTGAGGTTCCGATGTCTGACCACCATCCATGGCTACAGCAGCAGGGACAACTAGGATTGGCCCATCCTAGTCTCTGGCGTTTCCTGATGGTTTTTACCCGTCGTGTCATCGTGGTTTCAGGTGCCCTTGAGCGCGAGATGAAGGCGGTCTATCCGGTGCTGGGGGAAAAACTGAGGCCCGTTGGAACGGGATTTCGTCGAACGAGATGGTGCCAGCCCAGTCGCGGGACGCCTGGGGGCTGCCGAAGGCCGTCACAAGGGTAGTCTACTCGCTTGTCCCGTAAAGAATCATCTGCTGCTGCTCCAAGCCACGGAGCGGCTTGTCTGTCAAGGTCGAGATGACCTTGTGGTGATGATGGTGGGACGGTCCCGAGCGAGAGACCCTTGAATCCTATGCCCAAAGGCCGGGGCTCAATGGGCACGTGATCTTTACCGGTGAGCGTTGTTTCGATGCCATCGGCTTGCCCCTTCTTGACATGTTTGTGCTGCCCTCCTATTCTGAGGGGATTTCCGTGGCCCTGCTGGAAGCCTCGGCCTTTGCATTGCCTCATCGCCTCCGGTGCAGGGGGCAACACGAGTATTCTCCCGTATGGGCACGGGGCTGGTCTTTGAGTCGGAGAACCTGGATGGTGGCTGCTCTACCAGATTGAGGTAGCCTTGAATACCCCGTCACTTGCCGATCGGCTCTCCGCCGGAGCCCGGGCCTGGGTCCGGGAGACCTTTTCGGTGCGCGCCATGGTGGACAGGTACAACCGCCTTTATCTGGGGATGGCCGACTGATGAAGATTCTGGTTTTCTCGACCCTGTTTCCCAACAACACGGCCCCTGCCCACGGGGTGTTCATCAAAAACAGGATGAAGGCGGTCTCGGAGATGGATGGTCATGAGGTCCGTGTGGTGGCCCCTGTCCCCTATTTTCCGCCGATCAAGCGATTCAAGGCGTGGTATCGCTTCTCTCAGGTGGCCGCCCGCGAGATAGTGGACGGCCTGACGGTTTATCACCCCAGGTACCTTGTGACCCCCAAGGTGGGGATGACGACCTACGGGGTGTGCCTTTTCCTTGGGGCTCTGAAAACCGTCAAGACCTTGGAGAAGAGCTTTCCCTTTGACGTTATTGATGCCCACTACATGTACCCGGATGCCTTTGCAGCCGTCCTCCTGGGCAAGGCCCTGAACAAGCCCGTGACGGTTTCGGCACGGGGCAGCGATATCCATCAGTTTTCAAATCTTGCCATGATCCGGCCCCTGCTTCGCTACACCCTGACACAGGCCGATGCCGTCATTTCGGTGTGCACTTCCCTCAAGGCCATGATGGTGACGCTGGGCGTCCCCCCACACAAAGTGAGTGTCATCCCCAACGGCATCGACGGCACCGCCTTTTACCCCGCGGACCGGCAGAGTGCGGCAGCGCCGGGGGATCTCCCCTGATGCCAGGATAATCCTCTCCTGTGGATCCCTGATCCGGCTCAAGGGACACCACCTCCTGGTGGAGGCCTTTGGTCGGATCGTGGCCGAAGAGACGGGCCATACCTGTTTGTACATTGTGGGCGACGGGGTGGAACGAGGCTCCTTGCACCGCCAGATAGAGAATCTGGGACTGGGAAATCGGGCCGTTCTCTGCGGGCAGGTTCCCCACGGAACCCTTGTGGACTATTACAACGCCGCCGATCTCTTTTTTTTGGGGAGCGAGCGGGAAGGCTGGCCCAACGTCATCTCCGAGTCCCTGGCCTGCGGGACCCCGGTGGTGGCCACCCGGGTCAACGGTATTCCCGAGATTGTCCGGTCCGATGATTTAGGGGTTCTGGTGGCGCAGGATGTGTCCTCCTTTGTGGCGGGAATCCGCCGGGCTTTGGACACCCGTTGGGACCGAAGTGCCATCGGTGCCTATGGGCAGTCCCGGTCCTGGGCCATGGTGGCACAAAACGTTGTTTCTGTTTTAAAGAGGGTGTCTATACGCTAATATAACAAATAATCAAACCCTTACATATTATGTAACGCCTTTTACGGCTGGTCCTGGCCCCTTTGCGAATGCCCTGCAAAGTTCATGTTCTATGGGGAATCCATAGCATCACGGTCGACGTTTTTCGCGTGGCGGGAAACGTTGGAACGGTAGTCGGTCTGTTCTTTCCACTTCGTTTGACCATGATAGGTGAACATGATGAAAGAATCCTTGCAGGGTGTCCTGAAGAGGCGCGTATGGTGCGCTGTTGTCGTGATGTTTTGCGTTGGCGGCGTTATGTCGACCCATGGCGAGTGTGCGGTGGATCCTGCCGTGAGGATCGAGGTTCGCGAGTTGCTCCCGGAGGGCGTATCTGGGCTGGACAGGACCCATGAAGCGGCCACCTTCGGGGTACCCTTAAGGGACTGTGACGGGATTCAAACCATCAATCAGTTGGGACTTTCCGGACTATGGGATTATCAGTTCCGGGTGCTGCACAGGTACCCGAGCGGCAACATTCACTGGGTGCTCATCGACACACTGGCCTCGGTTCCGGCGGGGCAGAGCACGGTTATCTGGCTCACCAATGGCTCTGGCAACAGCTCGGGAAACAGTCTGCCCATAGACCTGGCTGCGGATAACGGCAACACCATCACGGTAGACACCGGTGCCGCCCGGTTTGTCATCAGAAAAGCCCGTTACAACGTTTTTGATTCGGTGGTGGCCGGGGGCACCTCTTTTCTTTCGAACACAGGCGGCATCACGGCTGTCAGCGGAACAACCCAGTACTCTTCGGCAAACGACGAGCAGTCCACGGCGGTCATCGAAGAAAATGGCCCCATCAAGGCCGTGATCCGATGCGAAGGTCACCTTAAACCCGCAAGTGGTCCGTGGCTTTTTGGCTACACCATGCGCATGTACTTTTACAAGGGCTCAGGACGTACCCGTCTGGACCTGATCCTCAAAAATGCAGAGATCAGTTCCTACTCCGTGAAAACCTTTGAATCGGTCCGTATTGAGCTTCCCACCACCATGGTCGCCCCTTCCTATCTGTTTTCAACCGGTCCGGGAGTACAGGCCGCAGGGTTCATCGACGGCAGCGCTCACCTGTACCAGGGCTACAGCAGCTACAAATATGTGCAGTACCTGGGTGGTGCGGATTTGCTCAAGGCACGCCTGGTCCCGGATGTAGGGCTTGAGGTTGTCAACGGGGCCTCGGTGATCCACGCCTTAGGCGATGAGAAGAGTTACAGCGAAGGGTTTGCCGCCATGTCCACACAGGGCATGCAGATCAACTGCGGCATCCGGAACCTTTACGGCATGTGGCCCACGGGGTTTACCATGACCGAAGACGGGCATCTTTATATTGATGTGTTCAGTCCCCGAAACACCAAAGATGACATCCGATTCGCCTTTTTTGCCCACGACAAACGGCAGGTGGTTCTGGAGTTCACACCGGAGGCAAAGGATCCCAAACAGACGTTTTATACCCTGCAATACCCCCTGGCCGGGCTGGCTGATTTTGAGCATTACGCGGAGGCAAAAGCCGTTTATGGGGAAGATAGGCTGGCAACCCATGGAGAGACACGGGACTTTCTTGCCGATATCGGATTGGAGAGTTATGAGATCTCCAATGTGGATACCTTGCGCAGGTATTATGTGTGGGGGCAGGGCGGAGGATCCAATCAGTATGACCTGCAGCTGTGCAAGTACCTCCACTACCTTCAAACAGGAAACGGCGGGGCCTTTCTGGCCGCGCAGAACGACGACCACCACAAGATGTTCGGATCGGTCAAGCATTCGGATGATTTTGATGTCTATGTTCAAGGACCGACTCTTTTTAAAAACGTGAACACCACCTCCCCACCCGACCAAAACCTGACATACAACAGCAAATTTTTCGACCGGGAGCACTCCCACGATGTGTCCGTACCCGTGGGATACTTTCTCACCGGGGACGAATCGTTGATGGACGCATGGCGTGATTACGGAGAGTATACCCTCTACGATCAGGGGTCCGGAAAAGGCCCCATCAACAGTTACTACGACGGGACAATCCACGTGGGGTTCCCTCGCATTTTTTCAAGGGCGTTAAGGCGTGCCGGAGCCTATGGGCAGTATGCAAGCACGAGTGTCTGGCGGGAAAAAATCGGTCGAATGGTAGGAAATTTTATGGGGATGCGGGCAACTCCCGCAGATGACGATCAAGACGGCTGGGATTCGGATCGTGGCTTTTTCTATATGAGCAGAGATGGAGAGCAGGCCCGACGGCGTGCGCTCCAATAAAGTGTTTATGGCCTACGATATATTCCCCAACGCCTTTTGGTATTATGTCCCCGGGAACTTTGATGACCCCTTGATGTATGAAGATTATCAAGACTATATTCTCGGGCTTGCCTACCATTCATTGCGTGAGATCATTCCCCTGGAGCACCAGCCTTATGGCTTTAAACTTGATGAAGCCAATGCGACGGACCTTACCGGAGAGTATCCGTTTTCCTTTTTGATGGCTGCCGGGTATGAAATGACGGGGGATGGCTCTTTTTTGGATCAATACACATCCCATTATCGTCAGATGCTGATTATCCAGAGTAAAGAACGGGTTTATTCTCCCTATTCGTCAAAATTCATACACAACCATGAAAATCGCGATATTTTAACGGGCTATGTAGCTCCTTTAGGGGCCGGACGTGTTGACTTGGGAAAAATCTCTGACGACCGGGGTTTGTGTTCCGGTTCTGTGTACACATTGACCTGGCAAGCGCCCATGGACGAGATTATCCGTTATCAGATAAAGTTCTCTGCGGCACCAATGGTCGAGAACCTCAATTTCGATCAGGTGACAAGGGCGTATGAATACGCTCCTTCGGCATATGAAAATTTCTGGGCGGCGTTGAACATCGCCAATGAGCCCACTCCCAAGCAGTCTGAAGGGGATGTGGAGACGGTATCCATAGACGTTGCGCAGGCAATCAACGCTTACAATACCCGGTATGGCCTGACCGCCGGCCAGCCCGCCTATCAAGTCTATGATGACCAGACAGATTACTTTTTTTCTGTAAAGTTTTTTGCTGTGATGCCACCCGATTGTCAGATGAATACACCCCATTATTGCCTTGCCCCCCCTAACATGGGAAGTCATTCGTTTCCCCCCCTTATTTTTGAATGGCCTGGTGACTGCATAAACAAACCGAGACAAAGAATGCGCTTTATCGACGACAGGTATATTGGTTGTGTTGTTGAGACGGTTCGCGATTTCCATTGTGCTGCATGACCGGGAGTTGAGAGCTATAAGGGGGACAGATGTACATGACGATTCGTGGCGTGGGTAGTGGCCTGCGGAAGAGTTCGCTATGGCTGTTTTTGTTAACGTTCTGCTTCTGCTGTGGGGTCACGGTACATGGATACCCTGCCATAGGTCATCCTGTGGAGATCAGGATACACGAACTTCTTCCCGATGGCGTAAAGGGGCTGCACAGGAACCATGAAGTCGCATCCTTCGGGATACCGTTGAGTGAGGCGGCCGGGGTTCAATCCATCGACGAATTGGGTCTTGTGGGGGGAGAGGCATATCAGTTCAGGGTGCTGCACAGGTATCCCGGCGGCCATGTTCAGTGGGTCCTTGTGGATACCCTGGCATCGGTTTCGGCAGGGGAAGAGAGCATTGTCTGGCTGACCAACGGGGCCGGCAACAGCTCGGGGCCTCAGTTGGCCACGGATCTGGGGGAAAAAATATCGGTGGACACCGGTGCTGCCCGGTTCGTGATCACGAAAAAGAACTACAACGTGTTTGATTCCGTTTTAATAAAAGGTGAGCCTTTTGTTACCCCAACTGGGTGTATTGCAGCCGTCGGTGGATCAACCCGGTACTCGTCGGCCAATGACGATGACTCCACGGCAGTGATTGAAGAAAACGGCCCGGTAAAGGCTGTCATCCGATGCGATGGGCATCTGAAGTCATCTCTTGGTGACTGGCTTTTCGGGTATACCATGCGCATGTATTTTTACAAAGATACAGGCCGCATCCGCCTTGACCTCATCATCAAAAATGCGGAAATAAGCTCCTTTAGCATCAAAGAGTTTGAGTCCGTTCGTATCGAACTCCCAACTACCATTGAAAACCCTACCTTCCTTTTTTCAACCGGGCCGGATTCGATATCCTCAGGGCCTGTTGACGGAACAGCGTATCTGTACCAGGCCTATAGCTGCCACAAGTATGATCAGTACATGGGTGATTCCGATCGGCTGAGAAATCGATTGGTACCCGACGTGGGGCTCAAGGTTGTCAATGGTGCATCCGTGATTCATGAACTCGGAAATGAGACAGATCATACTGAAGGATTTGCTTCGTATTTCTCACGTACCAAGCGCATTAATTGCGGAATTCGTAATCTTTACGGCATGTGGCCCGCAGGGTTTACTATGGCGTTATGAGGGGCATTTGCATATTGATATATACAGTACCTACAATTCAAAAGATGATATCTACTTTGCCTTTTTTGCCCATGACAAAAGGCAGGTCGTCCTTGAGTTTACCAAGTCGGTAAGGAACCCGAACGAACGTTTTACGCCGTGCAATATCCTTTGACTGGGCCGGCTGAATTTCAACATTACAAAGATACCCGGGCCATCTATTACCACAACAGACTGGCAACACACGAGGAAACACGCAATTTTTTAAAAGAGATCGGATTGGAGAGCTATGATATTTTGAATATGGACACCATGCGCAGGTTTTATGTCTGGGGACAGACCGGAGGTTCCAACCAGTATGATGTGAATTTATGCCAGTATCTTCACGACCCGCAGACCGGCAATGGAGGGGCGTTTCTGGCAGCACAGAACATGGACCACCACAAAATGTTCGGTTCAACCCATCATTCCGATGACTTTAATGTGTATACCGAAGGGCCTAAATTTTTCCCAAATGTGAATACTGCATGCCCGCCGAATCAAGATAAAGTGTCCTTTAACTATAAATTCTTCGACCGAGAGCATTCCCATGATGTCTCCGTCCCCATCGGGTATCTCTTAACCGGTGATGAGTCGATCATAAACGCCTGGAAAGATCACGGAGAGTATACACTGTATGATCAGGGCTCAGGAAAACATGGGGTGGCAAGTTATTACGACGGAACAACATACTTGGGGTATGTACGAGTTTTTTCAAGGGCATTCCGTCGGGCAGGTGCTTTTGGCCTGTACACCGAAGATCCGGTGTGGGTGGAGAAGGCCGGACGTATGGTAAGGACGCTGCTCAGTTTGAAAGGGGGACGACCCTGAGGATGTGAGCCGGGACGGATGGCAGTTGGACCGGGGCTATGTGTATATGCACGGTCACGGGAACGAAACTTTCGGTGGAAAACGGACCAATACCTTGTTTATGACATGCGGGATTTTTGCTGACTCCCTTTGTTATTATGACTTTTTTGGCTTTGGGGCTCCAATGTACTACGAAGACTATCGCGATTACATGCTCGGTTTGTCGTACTACGTATTTAGTTTAGTTGGTTTCTCTGGAGCGTCAACCCTATGTATACACGTTAGATCAGCCAGCTATTATGGAGGGCCTTGGGTCATACCCTTTATCCGGCCTGATGGCCCATGGATATGAGTATGACGGGAAATGATCTCTTTCTGAGCCTGTATAAGCATCATTATAATTGGATGTTGACATCCCAAAGCAAAAGAGCGTGTTTACTCTCTGTATTCATCGCGTTTTATCCATGACTATTACAACAGAAACGTGTGCACCGGCTATGTGTCACCCATGGGTGCCGGGCGTGTGGATATGGGTAATTCTGAGAGTGTGGGAACATCTCACGGACAGGTTCAATGTATACCTTGACGTGGGGCGTCCCCGAAAAAGGAATCAAGCGTTATCAGATCAAATGCTCATCGCAGCCCATGGTGGAGAATCTCGAGTTTGATCAGAGAAAAAGGACCTATACTTATAACCCGGACCTTTACGACAATTTCTGGGCTGCATTGAACGTGGACATGAATCTGCAACCCAAACAGGTTGAGGGAGCAACAGAATCCGTGGCAGTAAGATATCGACGTTCGACAGGTTATCCGTGAGTACAATCCGCAGGCAAATCCTGAGTGAAGCAGATCCCGCTCATCGGGTCTACAATCCGGAGACAGATTATTGTTTTGCCGTAAAGTACTCTACCGTGCTTCCCCACTCTTTTAGTGGCACGTTTCCTGCCGTGCCATGCCCGAACTGATGGGATCAGAGGGCTAACCTAAAGAGGTTCGTAACTACTCAGCTCAAACAAGCCTCCGGCGGCCCTGCCGGGGGCCCAACGTTTAGCCTGATTTATAAAACCGGGTTTGACAAACAGGTCTTAAGCAAGCCTTTCCAGGCTCCGCCGAAATAATTTCCACTTTTTCACATTAGAAACGTTTTTTGCGGAGCTTTTTTCAAAAAAGCGACCCGCCGGAGGCAAGGTGAATAGTTACAGAGGTTCCTGGGATTTGAGAAGGATTTTTGAATTCCGTGCCTTCAATTTCTTCGTTTTATGAGGAAACTCAGGGGAGCTATCAAACAGAGCGATGAAAAGGTGCATCTAGGTGAATAATATTGTAAAAACGGTTGTACGCGTTTTCGTTATGGCTTTTTTTGCGGTTTTCGTTGGTGGGGCTTCCGGGGTCTGTGCCGTGACTCCACCTGTGAAGATCATGGTTCATGAGCTCCTCCCGAAGGTGTCACAGGGTTGGACAGAGTTGAGGAGGTTTTCTCGTTCGGAGTCCCATTGAAAGATGCAGATGCGGTTCAATCAGCAGGTGAACTGGCGCTTAGGGGGCCTTCGGCATATCAGTTCAGGGTGCTGCACAGGTATCCCGGCGGCCATGTTCAGTGGGTCCTTGTGGATACCCTGGCATCGGTTTCGGCAGGGGAAGAGAGCATTGTCTGGCTGACCAACGGGGCCGGCAACAGCTTCGGGGCCTCAGTTGGCAACGGACCTGGGGGAATGATCAGGTAGAACAGGTCCCGCCCGGTTCGTGATCACGAAAAAGAACTACAACGTGTTTGATTCCGTTTTCGTAGGCGAAACGTCCTTCCTTGAGCCCACCGGAGGGGTTACGGCGGTCAGCGGATCAACCCGGTACTCGTCGGCCAATGACGATGACTCCACGGCAGTGATTGAAGAAAACGGCCCGGTAAAGGCTGTCATCCGATGCGATGGGCATCTGAAGTCATCTCTTGGTGACTGGCTTTTCGGGTATACCATGCGCATGTATTTTTACAAAGATACAGGCCGCATCCGCCTTGACCTCATCATCAAAAATGCGGAAATAAGCTCCTTCACCGTCAAAGAGTTTGAATCCCTTCGCATCGACCTTCCCACCACCATCGCAAATCCCTCCTATCTCTTTTCCACCGGTCCGGGGACCATATCCACAGGGCCTGTTGACGGAACAGCGTATCTGTACCAGGGCTACAGCAGCCACAAGTATGTTCAGTACATGGGGGAGTCCGGTCTGCTAAGGGAGCGCCTGGTGCCCGACGTGGGGCTCAAAGTGGTCAATGGTGCCACTGTGATTCATGAACTGGGAAACGAGGCGGACCATAGCGAAGGGTTTGCATCGTATTTTTCTGGAGCTAAGCGCATCAACTGCGGGATTCGTAACCTTTACGGTATGTGGCCGGCGGGGTTTACCATGGATGACGAGGGCCACCTGTATATTGATATCTACAGCACCCACAACACAAAAGACGATATTCATTTTGCCTTTTACGCCCATGACAAACGGCAGGTCGTGCTGGAGTTTACCACGGAGGCAAAGGCATCCGAACGGACATTTTATGCCGTGCAATACCCTTTGACCGGCCGGGCCAAATTTCAACATTACAAGGATACCCGGGCCATCTATTCTCACGACAGACTGGCAACTCACGGAGAAACACGACAATTCCTGAAAGAGATCGGCCTGGAAAGCTTTGAAATATCAAATGTAGACACCATGCGTAGGTACTATGTCTGGGGGATGGGGGGAGGGCCAAACCAGTACGACATGAATTTGTGCCAGTACCTTCACTATTTGCAAACCGGCAACGGGGGAGCGTTTCTGGCAGCCCAGAACATGGACCATCACAAAATGTTCGGATCCACCCGTCACTCGGATGATTTTGATTTTTATCGTTACGGACCTGAACGGTTTAAAAATATTAATAATATTGATCCGGATAAGCAACCCCTTGCCTTCAACAATCGCTTTTTAGACCGGGAGCATTCCCATGATGTCTCTGTTCCCATAGGCTACCTGCTGGCTGGCGATGAATCCATCATGAATGCCTGGAAGGATCACGGTGAGTACACACTGTATGACCAGGGCTCCGGAAATCACGGTGAGGTTAGCTATTACGATGGTACAACATACCTTGGGTATGTTCGTATTTTTTCAAGGGCATTCCGTCGGGCAGGTGCCTTTGGCCGACCAAAGATCCTGTTGGCACGAGAAGGCCGGGCGTATGGCAAGGACGCTGCTTAGCTTGAGGGACGACCCTGAGGACGTGAACAAGGATGGGTGGCAGTTGGATCGGGGGTATGTATATATGCACCGCCACGGAAACGAAACCTACGGTGGAAAACGAACCAATACCGTGTTTATGACATACGGGATTTTTGCTGATTCCCTTTGCTATTATGATTCAGTTGGTTTTGGAAACCCATTGTACCACGAAGACTACTACGATTACATGCTCGGTCTTTCCTATCATGCATTAAATGAGTTGGTCCCCTTGGGGCGTCAACCCTATACATACACTTTAGACCAATCAGCCATTTTGGATGATGCCGGAGCATACCCCTTGTCCGGGCTGATGGCCCATGGGTATGAGATGACGGGAAATGATCAGTTTTTGAGCAGGTACAAGCCCCATTATAACGGAATGCTGACAGCTCAGAGCAAAGAGCGTGTTTACTCGTTGTATTCATCACGTTTTATCCATGATTATTACAACAGGAACGTGTGCACCGGATATGTGTCACCCATGGGGAACGGGCGTGTGGACATGGGCAATTCCGTAGGCATGAACATTTCGCGAAGCGGATCAGTCTATGCCTTGACGTGGGAGGTCCCCAGAAAAGGTATCAAGCGCTACCAGATAAAGTTCTCACCACAGCCTATGGTGGAGAATCTCGGGTTTGACCAGAGAAAAAGGACTTATACCTATGATCCGGCCTTTTACGACAATTTTTGGGCTGCATTGAACGTGGGCAATGAACCCACACCCAAACAGGTTGAAGGAGAGACGGAATCCGTGACCATCGACGTACGACACAATACAATGCCAGGTACGGCCTTGAACCCGGTGAAGCTGCCTATCTATCCTATGATTAAACGGGGCACTTTCTTTGCTGTGAAATATTATACTGTGATTCCTTTTTTCCATGGAATAACGATACCCGTCGCTTTTTTGTCCTCCTTGATCATGTCATTGAATGATGAGAAATGGCGGTTCGTACTGCATGCCCCCCCCGTGTTATCACTTCCTGTTATGTTATTCCTGTTACTCATAAAATCTTGTTTGTCGAAATAATAGTGCTTGATTTTGTTGGAAAATATAAAAAGGATCTAAGGTCGTGCGTTACTCATATGAAAACCATTGTCTTGCATATGTTAAAGATCGTCGGATTTTTTAAAATAGCGAAGCATTTTTCAAAACGTAACCTGTTGATTCTCGCATACCACGGTGTTGAGATAGAAGATGAATCCGAATTCAGCCCGAAGCTTTCATCAAGCGTACGACACTCAAGGAAAGGATGGCTTGCCTTAAGGAGCACGGTTTTCATGTAGTGCCGCTGAATGAGGCAACGGACATATCGAACTGGGACAGACTCCCGATAACAGTATCGTGATTACCGTTGACGACGGATGGTTCTCAACCCTGTCCGAGGCCCATGATGTTTTTCTCATTATTCATTTCCCTATACATTGTATGTAATAGCTATTACGTCGACAAAGAGTCCCCGGTGTTGAATGTGGTATTGCGCTACATGATCTGGAAAACCAACATCAATTCGGTCGGGTTCGATCAATTGGAAGAAGAGGGCCTGAAGGGGACATATATTCTCTCGCGAGTTTGCATGAAAAAAAGAGGGCGGAGATTGGTCTGGTGAAATACCTGAATGCGTTGCCCACCCATGAAGAAAAGGTGAACTTCATATCGAAACTGGCAAATGTGTTATCTGTTGATTATGGAGCCATAAGAAAGAGTCGTCGTTTAAGCCTTCTGTCTCCAGATGAGATCACTGATATGGCTGAACAGGGTGTAAATATTCAATTGCACACGCATCGCCATACGATGCATCATAATGATGTCGATGGTTTTAAAGATGAAATCATTCAAAATCGGCTGGTCTTGGAACGCGCTGTGAAGAGTAACATGACACATTTTTGCTACCCCTCAGGCGATTATGCTCCTGGTAGCGAAGTCTGGTTGAGGGAGCTCGGCGTTTACTCTGCAACAACGTGTCATGCCGGATTTGTTTCGAAACAAACGAACCCGTATTATTTACCGAGGTTTTTAGATGGTGAAAATATACCTCACATAGTCTTTGAAGCTGAAATTTATGGTGTATTGGAGTTTTTTAGAAAAGTGAAACGCATGATGAAACCATTAAATCATGTCCTACTATAAGCATAATCAGTGAAGAGGACTTTCTTAGCAGCTAAAAAGTTTAAGTGTGAAGGAATAGGCTGTGGACACGATGTGTCGAAAGGGCTTCCAATGGTATGGAATGTATAGATGCATATACGGATACATTGAGTGCTTTAAAAGAAGAATGTGAACCACATCTCATTAAGTATACCGTCTCAAAAAAACCGGAAGAGCAGCTTTATGCAGTCAGGTCGTTTAAACCAGAGTCTCTTGTGGCTTTATTTGAAAGAAAGAAGCATTGGCGTGGAAGCGTTGGAACCGATCGAAAAGTGATGATTCTCCAATCATTGTTGGCAATTGGGACTATTTATTGTCTGAGAAATACCCGAACAGCATCCAGCAACAGTTTATGAAAAGTGCTCGACGTTTTTTAGGTATGTGTCAGAGTCGGAAGAGGGCTGGATGTGCCATAGTGACGACGTGTACTGGAAAGATCTCGCCATCGCGAGGCAGAAGGTGTTTCCCGCCGGTGCTCAAATAGTCGAGGCATATTCGGGGTTCGGTTTGATGCAGGGACTTTCATTGAATCCTTTTCAGGTGCTTAAGCTCTTCCTTAAACTAATTACTCATTGTGGTGGCCGTACGGGATATTATCAAATTCATACACACGTTCCGGATTTGGACCAGTTTAATAATCAAGGTTGGATTGATTGTTTTTTACGTATCGCGGCGATGCTCAGGGCAAAGCATATCAAGGGGCTCTTTGGCGGTAGCTGGTTTTATGATCCTCAGCTGGTTGGAGTCAGCCCCCATCTGACAGACTACAGTCCATACCGATGGATAATGGTGCTTTTCGGTTTTATTTAGGCAACGGGGATCGAACTGGGAAATGCCTTTTCTACGTCTAGAAAAGGGTCGATTTGTACAATGAGGGAAAGTACACACCGAAATCTTATCTGATGGTATGGCCACGAGATGCTTTGATTAAGATGGGCTGCGAATCAGTAAAATACTTGTCGGGTTTGTATGGAATTGATTTGTGATTCTTTTTTGATTAGGTAAACCAGGTACATGTTTGGAGTGGTTGCATGCAAGTCGATTTTTTCCTCTTTCGAAATGTTTATCAAATTTTTTAGGTGTGCATGGTGGTAAATACGTTGGCAGGCTCTTAAATCAGTTAAATGCGCCTTGTGTTACTTTTTCATGGTGTCTCGCATCGGTGGCGTGATCCCTATGCATGGGATGTGCGGTATCGACTGGCAGTTAAGATCTTTGTTCATGAACTCCTTCCCGAGGGAGTGACAGGGGAAGAGGGCCGGTGAGGTCATCTTTGGCATCCCCCTGAAAGCATCTGATGGGATTGGATCCGTCAGTGAACTGGGCCTGGTCGGTTCGTCGGACTATCAGTTCCGAGAACTTCACAGGTATCCCGACGGCACCATTCAGTGGGTGCTTGTGGACACGTTGGTGTCGGTTGATGCAGACGGAAGCAAGACGATCTGGCTCACCAGCGGTTCCGGTAACAGCCCGGGGTCTCACCTCGCAGTGAATGGACCTGAACATATTACGGTGAATACAGGCGCTGCCCGGTTTGTGATCAGGAAGAAGAACTACAATGTGTTTGACTCTGTCGTTGGCGGGCGATACCCCGTTTTTACGTGGTACGGAGGGATCACAGCCGTCAGCGGAACAACCCGCTACTTGTCGGCCCTGGATAACAATTCCTCGGCAGCAATCGAAGAGACGGTCTGGTGAAGGCGGTTGTCCGGCGTGACGGGCATCTCAAGCCCGAAAGCGGACCGTGGCTTTTCGGCTACACCATGCGCATGTATTTTTACAAGAACACCGGCCGAGTCCGGCTTGACCTGATCATCAAAAACGCCGAATGGCATCCAAGTCGGTCAAAATCTTCGAACCCCTTCGCATTGAAGTCGCCATGATGGTCTTGGCCTCTAGTATTTTTCTCACCGGGCCGGGGGCCGAGTCCCACGGTTCCATAGACGGGACCGCCTACCTGTACCAGGGCTACAGCAATCACAAGTATGCGCAAGTTCGGGCGGCACCGCCACGCTCAGGCAGCGTCTGGTCCCCGATGTTGGCCTAAGGTTGCGAACTGGGATTCGGTGATTCTCCCTCCGGGATGAGACCCACTACAGCGAAGGCTTCGGGGCCATGCATTCGGCAGTAAAACAGATCAACTGCGGGATCCGCAATCTTTACTGGCATGTGGCCCGCAGGGTTTACCATGGAGGACGACGGTGACCTGTTCATTGATATTTTCAGCCCGTGGAATTCAAAAGACGATATCGGGTTTGCTTTTTTTGCCCATGACAAACGGCAGGTGGTGCTGGAGTCTTTAAGCTACGCCCGGCGACCGTGGGCAGACCTTTTACACCATACAATACCCCCTCACCGGGAGGGCGGCATTTCAGCATTACAAGGACACCGGGGCCGTCTATTACGAAAAGAGGCTGGCGACCCATGAAGAGACGCGGAGGTTCCTGGCCGAGATCGGACTGGAAAGCTATGAGATCGCTAATGTAGACAACATGCGCAGGTATTATGGGTGGGGGCAGGGCGGAGGCCCCAATCAGTATGATGTGAATTTGTGCCAGTACCTTCACTACCTGCAGACAGGCAACGGCGGTGCATTTTTGGCTGCCCAGAACATGGACCACCACAAGATGTTCGGAGTCAACACGGCATTCGGATGATTTTGATTGACGCTGACGGACCCGGACTTTTTCCCAACGTGAATACAATCAACCTCCGGATCAGGAGAAATTGTCCTTCAATTTTAAATTTTTCGACAGGGAGCACACCCACGATGTGTCTGTTCCCATCGGGTATTTCCTGACCGGTGACGAGTCCTTTTACGAAGCATGGAAAGACCACGGGGAGTATACTCTTTACGATCAGGGTTCCGGCAAAGGCGCCGTCGGGAGTTACTACGACGGGACCACCTATGTGGGGTATCCCCGCATATTTTCTAGAGCCCTCAGGCGTGCCGGGGCCTTTGGTCTCTATGCCAGTACGGATATCTGGCGTGAGAAGATGCGCCTCATGGTCGGGAATTTCATGGGCATGAGGGCGACGCCTCTGGATGACCATCAGGACGGGTGGGATCTGGATCGCGGTTTTTTTTATATGCGGCAATCCGCGAGCTGCCCGGAAGGTGTCAGGTGCAACAAGGTGTTCATGGCATACGATATTTTCCCCAACTCGTTCTGGTGTTATGCTCCCGAGGCTTTTGACGACCCCCTGATGTACGACGATTTTCGGGATTATCTCCTTGGGATGGCCTACCATTGCCTGGCGGAGATCGTACCCTTGGAGTTCCCGACGTATGAAATTTTTTTGGATACAGCCAATGCGTCGGCTAAAAAGGGGGAGTACCCCCTTTCGTTCCTGATGGCCCTGGGGTACGAAATGACGGGCGATGACGCCTTTTTGATCCAATACAAGTCTCATTACAAGGCGATGCTGTCTGACCAAAGCGAAGAGCGGATCTACTCTCCCTATTCGTCAAAATTTATCCATGATTACTACAATCGAGACGTGGTCGCAGGCTATGTGACCCCTGTAGGCAATGGGCGTGTGGATATGGGAAACTCCAGTGCGGCATCTGTTTCGCGCCACGGCTCCGTGTACAGCCTTACATGGAACGCCCCACTGGACGGGATCCATGGGTACCAGCTCAAGGTTGCTCCGGTGCCCATGGTGGAAAATCTTAACTTCGATCAGGTAGCCCGATCCTACCAATATCACCCGGACTTGTATGATAACTACTGGGCAGCACTGAACGTGGACAATGAACCGGTGCCGAAGCAGAAGAGGGGGGATGCCGAGTCTGTCTCTGTGGATGTTGCGCAGGTCATCAGCGCTTACAATACCAGATATGGCCTGTCTGAGGGCGACCCTGCCTACCGGTCGTATGACCCGTCCATCGATTACTATTTTGCCGTAAAGTACAGCAAAGTGGCTCCCGTTGCCCACGAAGTATGGTTTCTGTACCCTGTCCATAAAGGCCAAAACTTAAAAAAAAGGATTATGGGCTTGGAAGGCCCGGTTTCATCGCAAATCACTCCTTTTTGTCTCTCATACCGGAGCATGCTTGCGGCGTTTTGAATCGCATCGCCCGAGGTGACTTGCCTCATTACCTACCCCAAGGATACTTTTCGAAACATGAGTTTGAAAAACAAGGTCCTCCACTCACTGAAATGGCTCACCATCGGCAAATTCATGGGCCAGGTGTTTACCTGGGCCGTCACCATTCTGGTGATCAGGCTCCTGTCGCCCTCGGATTACGGGTTGATGGCATCTGCCGGGATTTTTGTGGGGTTTTTGCAGCTCATCAGTGAGCTTGGGTTCGGGGCCTCCATTGTTCAGGCCAGGGAAATTGAGGATTCAGCCATTCAACAGATTTTCGGGTTTGTTATCTGTGTGGGGGCGGTGCTTTTTGCCATGTTGTTCCTTTCGGCACCGTGTATCGGGCTGTTTTTCGACAGCGACGCCCTGGTGCATGTGGTGCGCGCTCTCTCCTTTCAGTTTCTGGTGATCCCTTTTTTGACCATTCCAAAGGCCCTCATCGAAAAAGAGCTCCTCTTCAAACAGAAGTCCATCATCGATTTTTTGGCAAGTGTGGCCAGCGGGGCCACGACGTTGGTTGCTGCGCTTCTTGGCCATGGGGTCTGGGCTCTGGTGTCGGGAAGTTACGTACTGATCTGTGTTCAGATGGTAGGCTATCTTTTTGTGTCCCCCATCCGGAAACGGCCGGTGTTTCGGTTTCGTGCCATTGGGGCCTATGCCTCGTTCAGCGGGTATGTCACCTTTGAAAAAATCGTGTGGTATACCTACACCCAGTTCGACGTGATCTTGATCGGAAAGCTCTTGGGGCAGGAGTTCCTCGGGTATTACTCCGTTGCCATGCACCTCTCTTCAATTCTCCTCAACAAGATCTCCCCGATCCTTTCCCAAGTCGCCTTTCCCGCCATGGAGACCAGGTCCAGAAGGTGTCCTTCTATTTTTTAAGGACGGTGAAATTTTCAAGCCTGGTTGTGTTTCCTGTTTTCTGGGGCTTGTCGAGCATTGCCCCGGAGGTGATCTCCATTTGTGTGGGGCCCAGGTGGGACGCGGTTGTGGAGCCCTTTAAGCTGCTGTGCCTTGTCATGCCATTCAGGATGCTCTCGGTGCTGCTGCCGCCTTTGTTGAAGGGCATCGGTAATCCCGGGTACTCCCTGAGAAATATCATGATCACCTTTGCGGTGATGATGGTGTCCCTTTATGTGGGGGCCACCCGGGGAGGCGTCCTGGGCGTCTGCTACGCCTGGGTCGTGATGTATCCCACGTGTTGGCTGGGCTGGTCCTCATGCTGTCCCTGCCTCTGATCCAGATCCGGGTTGCTGCGTATCTTCGAGCAATCAGCGTGCCGTTGAGCGGCAGTGTCCTGATGTACGGGGCCGTTGCCTTCTCCGGTTTTGCCCGGGGCGTGCATCCGTATCTGTCGGTTGCCCTGCTCATCGGCATCGGCGCCTTTGTGTACGGGGTGTGGTTGTACCTATTTGATCGAACCTGGTTTTCAGACGTTTTTGCCATGCTGAAAGGTCACGTGATGATATCCCTTCCATAAACGCTCGTTTTATTGAGCCCTCGCATGCTTTTCCATTAATCATTCTTTCCATCGAGACAACCGACGGCAGACACGGCCGCACCGGTTGCTCATCACAGGATCCCTATGTCTTTATTGTTCGGTATGTATCGTTTTGGCCACGGTGACGTTTCTTTTGAGCCGTTCAAAAAAACTGTGTTGTCGGTGCTGTCTGCGAAAAATCGTAACACCACCACGTACGAAATTAAGCGGTTTTGTTTGCTGAAAGTCGATTACGGGCTGTTTTCAGACAGCGGGTACCATGCAGATGTCTCCGGTGACGTGTGTGCAGTGGCAGGCGAGCCCTTTTTCAACCACGGGACATCTTCGGATCGATACGCCCAATTGCGCGCACTGCACCATCGGTTGCAACAGGGGAGCATCCATGACCTTCCTCAACGGGTGCACGGGGACCTATTCATTGTGCGCTTATAACCGTGAGAACCACTCACTGACCCTGGCCACGGACAAAGTTGGTGTGAGGCCTCTCTATTATGTCGCTCACAATGGCACGCTCTACTTTTCAAGCTCCCTTAAGGTGATGGAGGCGCTGGAAGAGATCCCCAAGGTCCGTACTCAGGCAGTGCATTGAAAAGTGTTCGCTGGGGTACACCCTTGGGGCCAACACCATCTATGAAGACATTCGCGTGTTGAGAGACGGTGAGCACCTCAAAGCCGAGGGCGATACATGGTCCACGAACCACTACTTTAAGTGGGGCTGCTCTTTTTTCATCACCCAAAAGGACGCCGGCCAGCTTCGAAAGGAGGTGTACGATGCTTTTTTTGAGGCAGTGAAAAAACGAGCAGTTCACAGGGATGAGGCCCTTGCCTTCTTGAGCGGCGGCCTGGACTCCAGATGCATTGTCGCTGTGCTGAGTGAGCTGAATAAAAAGGTCTATGCCATCAACAGCTATGCCGCACGCGATCAGGACAACGTGTTTGCCGAGATGTACGGAACCGCTGCCCGGGTGCATCGGTATGTCTCTACAAAACGGGGAAGGACGGGTCGACAGCACGGAAAGCTCGGCATCCACCATTGGCGAGGCAGAGGCGAGGGAGCACTGGGTTCAGAGACTTCCGGCAATTTTTTCCGGTGACGGGGGAAGCGTGGGCTAGGGCAATGTGGATATCGACTCCGCGTTGAATGCGCTGATGGAACGCGATGAGTCCGCAGGTATTGAGGCATATCTCCAAGGCAAGCAATTCCCCCTGGCATATTGCGTAAAAAGCATAAAAAAGCCTTTGAGAACTCCTTGTACGAAAGTGTCTCCAGGGAGTTTGGCGAACTCAAACAGGTGGATCCGTCCAGGCGACTCTATGTTTTTCTCATGAGAAATGACCAGCGGTGTCACCTGCACGGCTACTTCGATAATATCGATGTGTACCAGAAAGAGATGCTGCTTCCCTTCTTTGACAGCGACTTTTTGGCCCTCATTGCCCGGGCACCAGTGGATGACTTTCTTTACCACACATTTTCATGAATGGCTCCGGCTGTTTCCGGCCCACTTTACCGCCGTCCCGTGGCAGACATATCCAGGGCATGTGCCCTGCGATGTCCGGTTCGAAAAAGAGCTTTCGGACCAGTGGGAGCAGAAAGCATGGGGCCGTGCCCTGGGGCACTCCCTGTCACTGCTCTCCCACCGCAAGGCCTCCTCCAGGCTGGATGCCTTTGTGCCGAAATACAAGCGATTCAGTGTGCCTCTCCTGCAGGCTGTTGCGTCTCATCGTTACGGGTATTTATCAGATATATTTCGGGATCTGTCGCTCATGTGTGCCAGGGCCACGGAAATCGATTTGTCGTAATATTTATCTTAATACACTAAGAAAGGAACCCATGATGAGTTACGATTTTGTTGTTCGGAATTGTGTTGGAACCGACAAGTATGAAAGCTGTATCGAAATTTCTGGGCCTCAAGGTGTGGAGAGGTTTTGTTTCGGGTATGTTGTAGATAAGTTTTCATGGCCAATGTTTTTCAATAACGACGGCGTGCTTTTTGGTGCAGCGGAAGCAACGTCGGATCCGTTTTTCTTCGCTCTCGTTTATGGCCTGGGAGGGTGGCAGGGGCCGTTTACTGGTGGCAATGGTACGCACTGGGTCAGCAGCAACAAGGCCATGATGAGTTTGGGGTGGACAGAGTATCCGTTTCCTGAGGAGTCAAACGGGTGCGGGCAGTGTAAGCTGACTGCATTGGACCTCGACTCTTCGGGTGTTGCAAGTGCCCTCATTGAATACGAATGGGAGGGGGGCACCAGTCATTCAGTCCATAAGAAGTGGGCCACCAGGGTGTAACGAGATCATGATGATACAGGAATTTTGATTTTCGAGTGGGACGGCCGGGTGGCCAAGTTTTTCCGACCGTCCCATAAGTGGGAATTTATTCCCCTTGTACTTGAGTCTTTTTGGGAGCATCGCTTTGATGTCAAGCCAGCGACTATTTTGGATTGTACCTCTTTTTTTGGCTGTATGCCTCATGCCCCTTACGGGGTATGGCTTATTAGAAAAGCCGATTCCCGTCATGGTCCATGAGTTGCTTCCGGAAGGTGTGTCGGGCCTTGACCGGGCAAACGACGTTGTCTCCTTTGGCATACCGGTTATGGATTCGGATGGGATCAAAGACATCGGGGCCCTTGGCCTGACCGGGGCCTCCCACTATCAGTTTCGTCCCCTGCACAGATACGGAAACGGGAACATCCAATGGGTGTTAAGTGTACAGCCGCCGGAGGATCTGGGGCCAATCACCCAGGCACTGCACAGGGGACGGGAAACAGCAAGGGGCCGAACCTGGCTCGGGATACAGGGGCAACGATCACGGTGGATACGGGAGCCGCTGTCTTTACAGTAAAAAAAGCCCATTTCAATGTCTTTGACTCGGTGCGAAACGGGGACTTTGATTATGTAAAGGGGACTGGGTCCATCACAGCCCGGAGCGGCACCAGGACCTATGCCTCCCATCGCGACCCCATGTCCACGGCCGTAATCGAAGAAAACGGTCCCGTGAAAGCCGTGGTAAGGTGCGATGGCCACCTGAAAGATGAAAGCGGCGACTGGCTGTTCGGGTATACGATGCGAATCTATTTTTATCGGGGGGCCGGGCGTACACGCCTCGATCTGATCCTCAAAAATGCCTCCTATGCATCGTACTCCATGAAAGTTTTTGAGTCGGTGCAGGTAGAGATTCCCACGACGCTCACCTCACCGGACTTTATTTTTTCAACAGGGGCCGATGAAGAGATGGGTGGTTCCGTAGCGGCGCTCCGTGACCTTGTATCAGGGGTTCAGTAATTACAAGTACGTTGAGTATATGGGCGGTGTGGATAAGCTCAAAGGAGCCGGCCGGTCCCCGATAACGGCTTGTCGGTCGTCAATGGGGCTCAGGTCATCAAGACCCTTGGTAATGAAGCGGCAAATGACACCGAAGGTTGGGGAGCGGTATCCAAGGGCAACAGACGCATCAATTTCTGGAATCCGAACCTCTACGGGATGTGGCCTGCCGGGTTTACCTGATCTGCTGATGGGGCCCTTTCTCTCGATGTCTATAGCCCTTATAATTCAAAAAAAGATATTAAATTCGCCTTTTTTGCACACGAAACCACAAATGGTTCTGGATTTTACCACTCCGGAAACCGCTCCAAGGCATTCGTTTTATTCTCTGCAATACCCCCTGTTCGGCAGAGCTGATTTTTCTCAATACGTGAGGACAAAAGCGATTTACGGTGAGGATCGCATGGCCACCGACAAGGAAGTCCGTGATTTTTTTGCCCTGGTCGGTCATGGGGACTACGAAATCTCTCAAATGTCGATACCCTTCGGCGTTATTACACCTGGGGGATGGGGGCGGACCGAACCAGTATGACCACCAGCTCTGCAAGTACATCCACTATTTGAGGTCAGGGAAGGGGGGGGCGTTTCTGGCTGCCTTGACGATTACCATCACAAAATGTTCGGCTCCACCCTCCACTCCGATGATTTTAATTTTTACATTGACGGCCCCACTTACTGGACCAACAACAACGCAACTTATCCTGAAAGTCAGGGGAAAGAGGCCTTCAACTCCAAGTTCTTCGACGATGAGCACAGCCACGACATCTCTGTACCCATCGTGTATTTCCTGACGGGTGACGAAGCCATGATGACGGCCTGGGGTACACCATGTCGAACACACAGCCTACAGGCAGGGCACCAGTATTCCAAACTGGAGCTATTATGAAGGGGTGTTTACAAGGCCCCTGACAAGGGTCATGTCCCGTGCCCTCAGGCGGCTCGGTGCCTTGTCTCAATATCTGGAAGATCCGTCCTATTACAGGTCAAGGGCCAGGCTGATGGTCCGGCAGGTTCACAGGCTACGATCCGACAGGCAGGATGATATGAAAGATGGGTGGGATTTGGACAGAGGGTTTTTCTACCTGTCGAGGGATGCAAGCAGACCAAAGCTTGAAAGATGGAACAAGCTGTTTATGACCAACGACATTTTCCCCAACAGCCTGTGGTGTTATCAGCCTGAGGTCTTTGATGACCCCTTGTACTACGAGGATTATGAAGATTTTATGCTGGGCATCGCATGTCATTCCCTGGATGAGGTGTTGGACCTGGTCCATCAGCCGTATCTCTTTGCCCTTGATAAGGCAAATTTCTATGATGAAGATTACGGCCAATACCCCCTTACCTTTCTGATGTCCCTGGGGTATGAAAAGACAGGGGATGAGACCTTTTTAAATGCGTATCAGCCCCATATCGGGCGTCTTATTACCCATCAGTCCAGGGACAGGGGATACACCCCGTATATGTCCCGCTTTATCGATTTTTACTACCATCGCGACGTGGCGGTTGGCTATGTTGAACCTGCAGGAAACGGGTGCGTGGACATGGGTAATTCAAGATCGCCCCACATTACGCGACAGGGCTCCAGCTATACCTTGAACTGGGTCACCCCAAAAGACGGCATCGCCTCGTACCAGGTGAAGTGCGCTCCGGTCCCCATGGTGGAACGTCTCCACTTTGATCAGATGACCAGAACGTTTGAGTATGATCCGGCAGAGTACGATAACTTCTGGGCCTCACTCAATGTGGCGGGGGAACCGTCGCCGTCGTCCAGGGCCGGGTCGTCCGAGACCTTTACGGTGGATGTGGCGGAGGTCATGGCGCACTACAACCAGCGCTACGAACTGGAAGAAGGGGACGCGTGTTATCAATCCTATGACCCGGACACGGATTACTACTTTGCCGTCAAGTACGCTCTCAAACCCCATTATGTGCAAACGCTGCCGTGCCCGGCCCCGTAGGAACAGCCCATACCCGTTCTGCTGCTCACGGCATGCACTTGGTATGGAACAAGCGAGGCCGGAAATTTGGTCACCAGAGGGCCCAGTGGTCCCAATGGCGGACATACAAGGCCAGGGAGACGTTGGTGACGGCGTGGGCCGATACCAGAGAGATCATGTCTTTTCTCCTGATCCAGACAGCAGACAGGAGGACCCCGTAGACCGAGCTCCGACCACTCAAAGGGGCGGTGGCCCAGGGCAAAGAAAAGGCAAGACAAAAGAACCGCCGAAAGGCTCCAGTCTCCCGGGGCGATGTCGGCCACGTTACAATCATCAAGGGCTTCACTCAAGGGCGAGTGAGAGCCCTTTTTTTTTGCTCTTTGCCACTGCAGGACCAGGCGAAAGAAGTAGCCCCGTACAAGGAACTCTTCAAAGACGGGAACCAGAAGGGTGGCGGCTGCAAGGCGGAGAAAAAAAGTCCGGGGAGTCCAGGGTGCATGGATATCCTGGGGGGCAAAGGGGATGGAGAGGCCCACCCAGAGGGCACATCCAAAAAGGCCTGCCATGGCTCCCCAGAGCATCGAGATACTGACGGACTTGGGGCCTGTTAAGGGAATGTATCGTCTCCAGCATACCGCCAGGGCCAGAGGGACAAGGAACAGCCTCAAAGCATAGATGGCCTCTTGGGATTCTGTCGTAAAGGGGATGAGGACATACAGGGCGTAAGGTGCAAGGTAGTACAGGAGGAGGGTTCGGTTGCTTGTGTGTGGTGCGCAAGGATGGACCGTTGTCTCTTTTTCCATGGGTTCCTCTGTGTTCTGAATCGATAATGCGTTGACCTGTCCTTGTTTGAGGCAATGGGGTTGCGTCGATAACGGATGGCGCTGTAGGTGAATTCTACCATGGCAGTCCGGTAAAAGAACAGCAAAGAGAAAAGGAGAATGGGGGACCCATTCTCCTTATTCTCTTGCTATTTCTCAGGCCGAACGCCCCAGCCTATTTTTTTGTGTACTTGCGCCGTCCAAGCCCGGCAAGGCCGATGAGACCCAGGCCGAGGAGAGCCAGGGATGCAGGCTCAGGCACGGGGTGAATGTCGATGGCCATGATGGCCATGTCGTCCCAGCCTCCGCCGGGACCTGCCCCGATCTGGTCGTCCAGGTAAATGCGGGCCAGGTTGGGGTCTTTGAACTCAATAGCGATGTGATCTACGCCTTTTTCACTGTCGGGGGAGTTGAGCTCCGACTTGGTATAGAATTCGTAGTCCGCAACGGGGTCGGCGTCATCGGTATAGACGCTGAAATAGAACCCGAAGGTCTGGTCGAACTTCACGGCACCGCCCGGCTCGCCAAGGGCATCGAAATCGTTTTCCGTGTTGATGTACCAGTCCATGCCCACTTTTTTGAAGAAGGCCTGGGCTTCGGATCCCACGGCGTCGGATTTGCTGAAGAGCTGGAATTTTTCCGTGATGGTCGGGGTCTCGGCTGAGATGTTATCCACGGCAAAGAGCCCGAAGTCGGCGTGGTATCCAGAGTTCTTGACCGTCATGATAAAGGTGCTCTCGCCGTCTTGGCCTGTGGTGTAATCGGTCAGGGACCAGTAGGGTGCGTCGGTCCATGAGTACCCAGGCGTGTTTTCCATGGGGACGGCGTAAACGCTCCCGGCCACTAAAAACGTGGCCAGGAAGGTGTAGACCCAGGTTTTGAGCTGGTTTTTCATGCTGCTTCTCCTTTTTTTTGTCGTAAGGTTTTGAAGGTGAGTCGTGCATCGTGCGTTGCGTTATCCAAATTCTAAGGCTCAGGGTCGTCCATCAGGTCATTCGGTAAGGGCGCAGGGTTATCGCGCCATCATTGTCGAGGTGAACGTGGCTGTCATAAAATTCGGATGAACGTTGATCGTTCGCGGAGTGCGTCGATCTTTTCGCCGAATAGGTAAGCACTATTGGTGCCAGTGTGCTTCATGACCTTCAGAATTATCTTCAACGGACGGCAAAAGCAGGTTTTTTTGACGGAAATAGCATGAGTCATAAAGATGTCTCTTTTTGTCTTCTTGTGAACCGGACCACATAGATTTCTGTGTAGTTATGTAATGGCTTTCATATTTTGCTTTTTTAAATAAAAAGATTGACACAAAGGGCGCGGGGATCATATCAATTTGGTTTGGTATTACTTGTCGTCACACAGTGAACAATCCCTGATATATAACGTGACCCGGCACCTGTATGACACCGGAGCTGTTAGCAATTCTGAAACCATAAAGTGAAAAGCCGGTATGCATAAGGGCAAGCGGTCTTCATTCCCGGTGAGCTATTTTTCCCGGCGATTTTTGCCAAAGGCATTTCCATCCAGCGGATAGAACCTCTACCGAATGATTATCAACCGACATAATCAACCGATGCCGATGAAGCATTTTCCATACTTATTACGGGGGAAGAATGATGGTATTTAAGCGTGTTGTGATGATGTTGTGTGTGGTCGGACTTTTCGCGACCGCCTGTGCCTCCGACAGCGAAAAGCGGGATGCGTATTATGAAAAGGGGCTTTCATACGTTGAAGAAGGAAAGGCGAGGGAAGCGCTTCTGGCCTTTAAGAACTGTGTCAAAATCGATCCTGGCTATTCCAAGGGATGGTACGAAATCGCGACCATCGCCATTGAGCAGGGGGACCCGAAAAGGGCGTTTCGGGCCTACCTGAAGGTGGTGGAGAAAGAGCCGGGTCACGCCGGTGCACATTTTAACCTGTCCAAGCTCTACCTGCTGGCACGAAAGACGGAGGAGGCTCGCAGGCATATTGACCGAGCCCTTGCCGCAGAACCGCAGCATATCGAGTACCTCATGGTTTCCGCCGCGATTTTTTCGGTGGATGGCCTCGTTGACGAGGCCTTGG
Organism: Desulfoluna sp. CYM3A; assembly: GCF_056829965.1. Lineage (NCBI taxonomy): Bacteria > Pseudomonadati > Thermodesulfobacteriota > Desulfobacteria > Desulfobacterales > Desulfolunaceae > Desulfoluna > Desulfoluna sp. CYM3A. Next base: position 4,212,216 of record NZ_CP186556.1, on the reverse strand, counting down.
AACTGTATGAGCAGGTCCTGACGCTGAACAAAAAGGATCCCCGCCCCCTTCTGGGCATGGCGCGCTTGAAGGCCGGGATCGGGGATTTCTCCTCCGCTGAGGCGTTCCTTCGGCAGGCCATGGCCACCGAGCCGGAGGCCATTCGCCCGCGTCTTGATCTGGTCAGCCTTCTGACACGCAGCGAGCAGTATGACAAGGCTGAAATCGAGATGAAGGCCATTGTGTCTGATCACAGCGACGATCCAGAGCTGCTGATTGCCCTGGGTGATTTTTACGTGGCACGGGAAAAATATCCGGAAGCGGAGCTTGCCTACCGGGATGCCGTTGCCAGGGATCCCAAAGCCTTTCGACCGGTGATGAAACTGGCCAGGTACTATCAGGTGAGGGACGATGCGGAGAAAGCCGAGGCTATGTATCTCAAGGCCCTTGAACTCAAACCCCAGGATGCCGGGGTCAAGGTGACGGTGGCCAGGTTTTACGCAAGTCGCGGAGACTTGGTTAAGGCTGGGGATATGGCTGCAAAGGTTCTGGAAGCCTCGCCGGGGTTTGTCCCCGCCTTGAGCCTGAAGGGGGAGCTTGCGTTGCGCGGCAGGCGCTTTCAGGATGCCTTGGATGCCTTTTCGGCTGTCATAAAAGAGGACGCGACCAACGCCGAGCCTTACTATCTGCGTGGGGTGGCCGGCATGGGGCTGGGAAAAGACGACCTGGCCAGAACAGATGTGCTCAAGGCCCTGGAGCTGAACCCGAACCACCTCAGGGCCCAGGTGGCTTTGGGCGAACTCTATTTTAAAGGGCGTGAGTTCAAGCTTGCAAAGGAGAGCCTGGAAAAGGCCCTTGCCAGGGCCCCGGGCCTGTTCAAGGCACATTTTCTCATGGGACAGGTCCTGGCCTCCATGGGCGAGCATGACAAGGCGCAGCAGGTGTACGCCCGTCTCAAGGAGGAGGCGCCGGACAATCCCGCATTGTTTTATCGGTCCGGGATGCTTTTCATGGCCCGGGGCGAGATGGATCGAGCCCTGAAGGATCTTGCAACGGCCCGTGCCGTGAATCCGGCACTCATGGATGTGTTTGGATCCATGGTGCGCTGCATGATGGCCATGGACCAGGAGGCAGAGGCCATTGCCTTGTGTCGCGAGCAATTGACGGTTGTGGAAGGGACCCCGGCTGCCACGGGCATGGTGCATTGCATGATGGGTGATATCTACGCCGAGAAAGGGGACCTGGCTCGGGCCGAGGAGGCCTACCTGGCCGCCGTCGGTGCCAGTTCAAAGATCATTCGTCCCTATTACGGGCTGGCAGCGGTCTACCACAGGCAGGGGGATACCACCAAGGTGATGGCTCAGCTCAAGGGGCTGAGCGAGAAAAAGCCGAAGGATCCCATGCCCCATGTGCTCATGGGCATTGTCAGCGAGGGCGTAGGGGATGTGGAGACCGCCAAGGCGAGCTACCGTAAGGCCCTTGCCCTGCGCGACGATATTGTGGTGGCCACAAACAACCTGGCTTACATTCTTGCCGATGCCGGTGAAGAGATCGATGAGGCCCTGGAGCTTGCCAGGACAGCCAGGAGCAAAGCCACCGACGACCCCAGCGTCATGGATACCCTGGGTCTGGTCTACTACCGCAAGGGGCTTTACGACAGCGCGATTTCCGAGTTCAGGGACAGCCTTTCCAAATTACCTGAAAATGCCCTGGTGGCCTATCACCTCGGGCTGGCCCTTCATGCCAGCGGAAGAACAGAGAAGGCACGGGTCTCCCTTGAGCGGGCCCTGGCTCTTAACGCCGACTTCAAGGGGGCGGATAAGGCCCGGGAGATCTTGGCCATGGATTGATAATCCGTGTGGTCGAGTCGTGGTCCCCGCCTGTGGCGGGGACCATTTTTTTTAAAGGCCTGCTGGCCGAATCGTTTGTCGGTTTAGCGTGGACTCGTTAACTCTTCCCCGTGGCCTGACGTGGCCTTGAGCTGAGTGAACCCATGAAATACCTTCCGTTTAAGCAAATTGTGTTTTCACTGATGTTGCCCGCCCTGATGTATGTGTGGTTTGTTCCCCTGTGTGAGAAAGGCGCTACAGCGTATCATCGGCCACGCATGACGGAGGTGCTCCTTCACAGCGACCGGTCGCTTCTGGAAGGGGAGGTTGGGGTCAAGGAGGTGGTTCGGGACAACCTCGGGCGGTATGTGGAGACGCATCTGTCCCTGGCGCTTTTTTCAAGCCGCACCATTACGGTGAGGACCGGCGGTGGTGAGCTGGTTTTTCCCGTGTCTGAGATTCAATCCTCACCCCTGGATGATCGGCAGGTTGTTGCCGCTGAGAACTACCGCCTTCTTGAAAGGGGATTGAAACTGGAGATAACCCTGTTTACAGGGCCGGATGCCCCGCTGTCTGTCATGGCCCTTGCGCTGTTCAGCATCTTGGCACTTTTGGCACTGTATCGGGTGTATCGCAAGCAGGTTCGTTACAGCTTCCTGGAGCGGATTGATCGGGAGCAGGCCATAGCCTCTTTGGAGGATGGTCAGAGGGCGGCCCAGGAGGAACTCGACACGTTGAGTGCTCGCCAGGAGTCTCTTCAGGGAGCCCTGGAGCAGGCGCGGACGGCTCTGGTGGAGTCTGCCGAGAGCCAGACGGGCATGGAGGAAGAGATCGAGGTTCTTGAATCCCTCATTGAGGAGAATGAGGAACAGCTCATTGCTCAAAAAGGTGAAATCGATCGCCTGACAAGACACATGGCCGAGCAAAAACAGCCCGTAAAAGAGAAAAAAAACGGGAAACGTGCCCACCGGGAGAAGGAGCGCATCGCAAGGCGCCTTTCAACGCTATATAAGCACCTTAGTGTTCATGATCGGGCGATTCAGGGGTTTCTGGCCCTGGATGAGTCCATGCGCCTGAAGTGTGAAGAGTTGATTCACCAGCTCAACGAAGACCCCGCCGGGGTGCCGGTGAAGCGCAAAGTCTTCGGAGGCAAAGGGCTGGACACCTTTCTGGAGGCGGAGTTTGCGTACAAAGGCAGGCTCTACTTCATGCGTCTTCCCGGGGGAAAGGCGGAGGTGGTGGCCATCGGGACCAAGAACACCCAGGCAACGGAGCTCGGCTACCTGCACCGCATCAGTTCCGGGATGAAATCGGCGTGAGGTGACCCGCACCAAGGGCATCAGGTTACCCAAAAAACAAAATAGCCGTCATTATCCGGCTTGCCTTCCATGGTTATAAAGTGGCCGGCAAAAGAGTGCCTCCGGCGGATCGTTTTTTGGAAAAAGCTACCGCCTTCGCCAGGGGCTACGACGCGACAAGCCGCAAAAAAAACAATGCAGATCATGTCGAAATGATTTCGGCGGCCCCTGGAAAGACTCACTTAAGACCTGTTTTGTCAGATCCAGCGCACAAACCCAGGAAAGGTCTGCCTCCGGCAGGGATGCCGGAGGCATAAACGGAACAGCTGTTTATGGGGGCGCCTTTACTTGCAGCTTTTCACAAAGCATCCCCCTCCGGATGACCCGGCTGCTGCAGGGTCATCATCGTCTTCTCCGGGCTCCTCGAAATCGGCTGTGTAGTTGCCCATGCCCACGGCGATGAGGGGTTCTCCTTCGGAGGCAAAGGCAGCAGGTCGGCTTTCGCCGTTGGCCTTGTTGTAGGGCTCGGAATCCATCTTTCCCCATTGAAGGAGCTCACCGTCTGCCCTTAGCGCCGGGAGCCGTCCCGCCGGAAGGGTGGCGTCACCTTCCACGGGTCCCAGGCCGACTATCAACTCATGGGTTCCGTCATTGTTCATGTCCAGGCATGTGGGGCGGGTTTCACCCGTTATGGTGTTGTACCCTTCCCAGTCAACCTTCAGCCATTTTAGGTGGGTGAGGGTGTCGTCTTCCCATTGGACAACCGCCATGTTCCCATCGCCTCCTTTTCCGAGTCCGAGAATGATTTCGTCTTTTTCGGGCTCACCTACTTCTTCTTCCTCTATCTCACCGCATGTGGGCCACGTCTCACCGTTTTGCGCGTTGTACTCCTCCCAGTCGATTTGGCCCCAGGTGATGGTGTCAAAGGGGGCTGTCAGATCGGCACAGGAGGTCCTTGACAGGACGACATAGCGGCCGTCAGGGGAGACAGGGCTCTGGTCGCTGCTTCCCAGTCCCACGATGATCTCCATGCAGTTGTCGCCGTCCATGTCACCGCATGCAGGGCGGGTTTCTCCCACGGCCTCGTTGTACTCCTCCCAGGGGAGGGTTTGTGTGGTTTCAAAGGTGACATGCTCCCCGTCAAAGGAGAAGATGGCGAGGCGGCCCCTTCCTCCTTTGCCAAGGCCCACCACGATCTCATCTCTGCCGTCGTTGTTGAGGTCGCCACAGGCGGGCCAGGTCTCCCCGTTGAAATCGTTGTACAGGGTGTATTCCCCTTCGGGGAGGCGTCCCCAGGCCAGGTGCTGGTACGTGGGGGAGACAACCTGGAAGAATCCCCCGGGAATGGCTGCGTCGTCTTCCACAGGGCCCAGGCCGATGATGAGCTCGGTGTTGCCGTCTCCGTCCAGGTCTCCTGACGCCACGCGGGCTTCTTTGGTCGCCTTGCGATAATTCTCCCAACCCACGGTGAGCCACATCCGGTGCTCCATATCGCAATCAATGATCTCGACGGACGCATGTGCCGGTGTGGTCTGGGGCTCGATGGGGGTGAGGGTGTCCCGGACAGTGCAAGTAGCTACGCTGGTGTTTCCGTCTGTGTCCGAAACGGTCAGGGTAAAGGTCAGCTCGATATCCTGTGGCAGGGATCGGGGGGCGATAAAATGGGCCATGGCCTGATCCGGGGTGTCCAGGATGACATCGGGGCCTCCGGTCTGGCTCCAGTGCCAGCTCGGGGGGCAACCCTCGGGAAACCGGGAGGCACTTCCGTCCAGAAGCCACCTTTTCCTCACGGACAACCTGATCGCCCCCTGCGTCGGCATGCAGGGGTTTGGTGACGGTGATTACAACGGTATCGCTGTCTGCGAGGCCTTCCGTATCGGTGACCAGGACCTGGAAGACCAGCTGGACGCTGTCGTCTTCACCAAGGGCAGGGGCCGTAAAGGTAGGCTTGATGATTGACGTATCTGACAAGGTCACCGGTGGCCCCTGGATCTGGGTCCACTGGTAAGAGGCAATACCGTCATCCGGGTCGCTGGAGGCCTGGGCCGTGAGGGTGACCGTTTGCTCTTCCAGGACAAACTGGTCGGGCCCTGCATGGGCGCTGGGGGGGCGGTTGTCCAGGGCAAACTGCACCTCGGCGATGGCTGAATCCGTGGCCCCGTCATCGTCCGTGACCGTCAGCTGGAATGTGAGGATGACGGGTGTTTCCGGTTTGTCCGGGTTTTCAGGGTCTTCCGGCTCTACCGGTTTTTCCGGCATGATAAAGGTTGCTGTCTTTGTCTCTTCCCCTTGGAGGGTGACCCCCGGGTCTTCATAGCCGAATACCTGGCGCCAGTGCCAGGCGACGATGCTGCCGTCCGGATCGCTGGAACCTTCTCCGGACAGGGTTATGGTTTGTCCCTCTACGGCAATTTGGGGTGGACTTGTGATGACATCCGGGACCGTGTTTATCGAGCCGAAGGTGGCGGAGATCTCCTGGGAGTAGGCGGCCGCTACGTTTCCTTCGTTGTAGGCCCTTACGGCAAAATAGTAGGTGGTTTCCTCTGCAAGGCCTTCCACTGTATGGCTCATGACAGGCGGGGAACCGGCTGGCTGGGTAATGATGGCGTGGCCGGAATATTCTTCTTCGGTGCTCGTGCGCCATGAGAGGCGATAGTGCCCGGCAGAATCGCATGGGGTCCAGTGGACGGTGACTTCCCCTGCAAGGGCTGCGCTTGGGGCGCAGAAAGTGAACATGCACCACAGCAAAAGGGCGCCGAAAGCACCCCATAGCCCGGGGTGAACCCGGAGCGGACGGGATGTACAATGGTTCAGCCATGCCGAAGCATGGCCCCGGGGATTTTTGGTTAAAAACAGGGGGGGGTGATGCGGGGGGGGCGGTGGGTGCTATCGGGTCGGTTCATCATGGTCTCGCATGTCGGGTCGGAGTGTTTTGGTTGGGGTGAGTTCATCGGGCATGGATCCCAGGACAGGGACGCCCAAGTGCTCGACGATCTGTTTATCTGATTTGTATGAGGGGTCCAGTGCTTCGATGGTTACCTGGATCAGCACAAAAACAAGGAGGCCCCCGGCAAAGCAGATGAGGGCCGGAATGAGCCGTGAGGGCTCCCAGATACGTCGGATGGTTCGGGATGTGTAGGTCATCTCCGGGGCGCTTTCCATGGGGGAAGGCGCGGGAATGCCCAGGCGTTTATATCCTTCCTGGATACGCCGGAACAGGGTGTTTCCGTAGTAGGTCACCAGGCGTTCCCCGGTTTCACGGTTTTTTCCGATGTAGGTGACGGTGGCCTGGCCTTCTTTACTGAGTTCTATGGTCAGGTTATTCCTGGCTTCTGTGTAGAGTGCAGTCCGTTTGGCCTGGGTCACGATGGCCTTGTATCCCAGGGGGTAGTCGAGGATCAGGTGGGGGAAGAAGTTTCCCTTGATGAACCGGGCAGCCTGTTCGGGGGAGGCGGTGATCTCGGAAAGGGTCATGGCCTCCGTGGGGGATTCGGGGGCTGTGACCGGTGCATCGGCCGGAGATGGAAACGAAAGGGAGACGGCAAAGGTATGGGGCTTGTATGCCATGGCCACAAGGTAGAGGAGGGGTAGGGCAATGGCCAGGCTCAGGTACCTGCGGTTTCTATTGATTCGATACAACATCCGTTTGATGTAAAACAGCATGATGTTCCTTTCTGTTGTGTATCGCGGTCTGGGCTACGCGTGATGATACATGGTGTGGCTTTAGCCCGGATGTTTCACGGGTCGAGTGCACTCATTTGCTGATGCTTTTGCTTGTTTTAAAACTCGGCTAACGCAGAATATGGATGCACTACACTCTTCCTAAAGATGAGAAAATCGATCAGTGAACCGTGTGGTGTATTTTGTCTTTGTAACATTACTGAATGTCGTTGCGTTGTTAACCATCATGACTGGCTTATTATTTTTAATATGGTCGTTTGCTCATGAAATACCCGGGTTAACGTTGCCTGATAGTAAAAATACATGGATTGCGTATGCAGGTGAAGCCTGCAAAATCGACTCAAGGGGTCCGGGGGGATACGTCAGTTTCCATATACTTTTTTTGTTTTTGTTCGGACTCTTTTCCTATGGTGCGTTCAGATAACGCATGTCGCGTGTCTATATCGCTGAAACGGCAAGGGGAAACGCGTTCACGTGCATGATAAATACACGGGATGGCGCGCGTGTTGTGCTGTCTGGATGTACTAGCGGAAGGATATGGGAATGTCCATACATTTTCAATGCTTTTTTGTGGCGGGTGAGTATTTTTTTTGCTTTGGTGTCTCTTGCGGGTGGTGTGAGGAATCAACGGTTCTCGTGGCCGTGGCTGGGAAAGAAATAAAGGGCGGACGCGGCGACGCGTGATATTCCTTGCGATGCGGCGAATCGGTGGTGCTCAATAACACGTCGCTGTCGAGGAAAGGAGTCGGAAATCGTTTTTCTTTTTCGGCATTCTCGAACGGGGTTTTGCTTTTTAGGCGGTGTGTGGCGGTTTCCTGAACAGTTTTATGTGATCCCTTGCGGCACTTTTCTGTGGCGGTCCCCAATCAGGGGCTGATATAGGAAGCGTATGAACCCATCACCCCAAAGGGAGACGTTTGCCCCATGAACCCCGGCCTCTATATCCATGTTCCGTTTTGCCTTCGCAAATGCCCGTATTGTGATTTTTATTCCGAGTCCTCCCTGTCACAAAAGAAGGGGTACCTTGAAGGGGTTGTTCGTGAGATGGACCTTGTGGCCAAAGACCTTTGCGTGGAGGCTCCCTTCGATACGGTCTACTTCGGCGGGGGGACCCCCTCCCTTCTCAAACCGTCTGAGGTGGCCCGGCTCCTTGAGGCAGCCCGCACACGGTTCTTTTTTGGTGAGGACGTGGAGGTGACCCTGGAGGTAAACCCCGGGACAGTTACCCCGACAACACTGGCCGGGTTCAAGGAAGCCGGGGTGAACAGGCTTAACATCGGGGTGCAGTCCCTTGATGACGGCACGCTCTCGTTTTTGGGGCGTCTCCACAGCGTCGGGGACGCAACGGCTGCTCTGGAAGCGGCGCGTGAATGCGGGTTTTCCAATATCGGGGCTGATCTCATTTACGGGGTACCGGGTCAGGATTTGGCTGCGGTGCGTGCGGATGTGGCGGCCCTTCTCTCCCACGCCCCGGAGCACCTCTCTTGCTACATGCTGACCCTGGAATCCGGAACCCCCCTTTATGTGCGCCACGGCAACCGTGATTTTTCAATGCCTGGGGACACCGAGCAGGGGGCTTTTTTTGGTGCGGTCTCGGATGCCCTGACGGAAAATGGGTACCTCCACTACGAGGTCTCCAATTTTGCCAGAGGGGCCGGTTTTGTCTCCCGTCACAACACCAAGTACTGGGAGATGGCCACCACTGTTGGGATGGGGCCATCTGCCCACGGATTTTATACCGGAGGGGATGCCCGTGAGCACCCCGTGCGGAGGTGGAACGTTGCCGATCTCGGTACCTGGCTGGAACACCTGGCCAGGGGAGAGCGGCCCGTGGAAGGGGAGGAGGCCCTGGATCGGGGGGCCATGATGACCGAGGCGCTTTATTTGGGTCTGCGGCGCATGGAAGGGGTGGACTTGGGGGCGCTTTCCCGGCGCTTTTCACAGGATCTGGTCCAGGTGCTTGCGCCGGTGGTGAGGGGGTTTGTGGACGAGGGGCTCATGCTGTCCAGCGAAGGGGTAGTCCGCCTGACACGAAGAGGTTTTGCCGTGGCCGACGGCATTGTGCTGCGTCTCCTGCAGGCCCTGTAAGAAGACGTTCTATACTGTTTTCCGGAATCAAAAAAGCCCGTTGCCTCAATAATGAGACAGCGGGCTTTTTGTTTGACAGCAGTATCGAGTCAGCGCAGGCTACCTATCACCTATCACCTATCACCTATCACCTATCACCTATCACCTGTATTAGGTGCTCATGGTCTTGATGACAAACTGGATGTAGGCCCGGGCGTGGCTGATGAAGGCGGCCATGTTGGCTCTGTGGTTGGCAAAGAAGCCGCTGTAGTCGCTCTCCTGAACCACAAGGGGATCAAGTTCGGTGGCGTGCTGGAGCATCAGCACGGCGTGGTGCAGGTCATTGGCTGCACCGCGGGAGTCCAGGACCGGTGCAAAGTCCACCATGACGGCTTCCAGGATGGTGGCCATGGCCCTGGAGACGCCTTGGGCATAGTAGAAGTAGTCGTCGGCCTTGAAGGTGCTCACCGGGGCGCCGCTCTCTTCATGGGTCTTGACCAGGTCGTCGTCACAGTCCCCCAGAAGGTTTTCGTAACTGCTGAGCAGGGGGATGAGGTTGTCGGCCCGGGAGTGGAAGGTGGCCTTGTTTCTGTTCAGGCGCTCCCTGTAAGTTTTCAGCTCGTCGATGGCCTGGGCGTAAGACTTTTCAGGTGCGGGGAGCCAGTATTTTTTCGGGTCGTTGTTGAACTTGGCCCGGGCCAGATTGAGGTTTTTATCGAACTTGATGGTGCTGCCGGTTCGGGCGATGCGTTCCACGAGTTTTTCCGTGGTACGCCGGGTGACCTCCAGAACGCCGAGCTGGTAGTTCTCCACATTGTCGGTGAAGAGGGTGAGGAAATCGTTGGGTCGCCAGCCCAGGGAGCGCTGGGTGAGTTCGTAGTCCAGGGGTTCGATGAGGGCTGTGACAAAGGCGGTGCCCCGCACGGCGTTGGGGAAGAGGTCAGCCACATCCTGCTCCAGGGAGCTGTGGCCGTCTTCGGAGGCTGATCCGTGGGCCTGGGTGTCCACATGAAGGGTGGCTTCGTGGTCCTGGGTCGCAGCGCCTTCGTGGGGGGCTGCCGGGGTTCCGTGGGTGTCGGCGACGGCGTGTGCCCCAGGTTCCGAAGCCGTGTCATGGGATTGCTCGTCAGCAGCGCCCTCTTCCGGATGGCTCGTGTCCAGCATTTTTTTAAGGGCGTGGTCGGCGGATTTCAGGGTTGGGTTGTTGTCCACCACCTGGTGGTAGGGGGACGGGTGCTCGTCGCTGCCGGTGAAGAAGTAAAACAGTTTGGCGCCGCCCCAAAGCACCACGAGGGTTGCTATGACGGCAAGGCCGACCCGTGAAAGGATGTATATCTTGAACTCTTTGCTTAGCTTGTTTTTTCCGGGATCACTCATGGTTTCTCCTTCTCTGCGGGGACATTCGATGACTGCTTGTTGATGACTCGGTTAGCGACAGGCAACAGTATGCACATTTTTGGGGTAGAAGTCAAAAATCTAAGGCGTGGTGAAAGTGAGCTGCGGAGTAAGTAAAACCCCGGTGATCACCGGGGTTTTGTCGGGATGGGCTTTACGGGCTGCCGCGGCAAAAAAAGGCGTCGCCCCGGTCCCTTCCGGGCCGGGGCGTAAAGGTTAGTGGGGCTTTTAACTGCGACCCCTGAGCTGTCTGGCATCTCCCACCCGGATGGTGAGGTTCATGCCATCGTAGTGCTCCAGAAGGGGAATGAGGTACTTGCGGGAGACCCCGCCGGTCATCTCCTTGAAGTCCGCGGTGGACATTTCGGTGTTGGACTCAAAAAAGGCCAGGACCCGGGACTTGAGTCCTTCAAGGGCCGGCTGGTGAAAGTAGAGGTCCTCTTTGACCTTCATCAGGACCCCCTCTTTAATAAGGAGGAGGAGAACGTCTTTGGCCTTGTTCACGGGAACCCCCAGCGACTCGCACAGGGCCTTGAAGTAGGGGGGCGTCAGGGCGGTCTCGGTGTAGGCGCTGACAATGTCTTTTTTCAACTGCTCCTGGTCCACCTGGAGTTCAACGGTGTGGGAAGCGAGCTTGACGGTGTCGGCGGTGAGGACCACGGCGTTTTCACCCACCAGGTGGTTGAGGGTGAGGGTGAAGACCCGGCTTCCCAGCACATCGGGGAACTTGGACTTGAGCTCCTCTTTAGGCATCCCCTCCTTTAGGGGGTTGGCCTTGTGGTACTCGGCCAGGTACTCCTGGGCGATGTCGGTGAGGCGGGTGAAGGTCTCGCCGTGGATCAGCGTCCGGGTCTCTTTGTCCGTCTGGATGACCACGCGCTTGGAGAGGAGTCCGGACAGGGCCCCGGTGAGCTGCTTCTCACTGCAGTTGGTCATGAGCTTCAGGTCGGAAAAGGGCAGGCCCGCGTAACCCGCCTGGACCACATGGAAGGAGATGATCTCCGGGAGTTCGTTTTCCATGAGGCCGGAAAGGCCCGTGATGACATCCTCTCGGAAGCGTTTGTGCTTCGGGGGGATGGGGTTCAGGATGCGTCCTCCGCCGATGGTGCGCACCGGGGAGTAGCTTCGGATGACGTAGCGGTCGTCCTTGATGCAGGCCACGGGCTCTTCCAGGCGAAGCTGGACTGCTGCGGTGTCTCCGGGGTCCAGGGTCTCCCGGTCAAGGAGGATCAGGTAGCCCAGGACTTCGCTGGTGCCGGTGTGCAGGCGGATGCGGGTGCGGTTCTTCAGGGGCTTTTTGGAGCTGGGCAGGTAGAGGAACTCCACGTCCATGAGGTAGCTGGGCTTGATGTCCCCGGGGGTGGAGACCACCTCGCCGCGCTGGATGGCGCTTTTTTCAAGGCCCTGGAAGTTGATGGCAGTGCGCATGCCTGAGGAGGCGGACTCCACGCTGTCGCTGTGGACCTGGATGCCGCGGACTTTGGACTCGGTGCCGGAGGGGTAGATGGTCACGGCATTCCCCACGGAGATCTTTCCTGAAATCACCGTGCCGGTGATGACGGTGCCGAAGCCCTTCATGGTGAAGACGCGGTCCACGGGAAGACGGAACACGGAACTGGTGCGGCGCTGGGGCACCACGGTGGACAGCTCGGTAAGGCTCTTTTTCAGGTCATCCATGCCCTCACCGGTGACGGAGGAGACGGGGATCATGGGGGCCCCTTCTAAAAAGGTGCCTTCGAGGAACCCGGCGATGTCCTCCTGTACAAGCTCCAGCCACTCTTCGTCCACGAGGTCGGTCTTGGTGAGGACCACCACGCCGTGGGAAATTCCCAGGAGTGAGCAGATTTCCATGTGCTCGCGGGTTTGGGGCATGACCCCTTCGTCTGCGGCGATGACCATGGCCACGATGTCGATGCCCGTGGCGCCTGCCACCATGTTTTTCACAAACTTTTCATGGCCGGGGACATCCACGATGCCCACATGCTGGCCGTTGGGCAGGTCCATGGCGGCAAACCCCAGTTCAATGGTGATGCCCCGGGTCTTCTCCTCTTTCAGCCGGTCCGTTTCAATGCCGGTGAGGCTGCGGATGAGGCTGGTCTTTCCGTGGTCTATGTGTCCGGCCGTGCCGAGTATAATCTGTTTCAACGACCCTTTGCTCCTCTTTATATGCACATCTATTTGGTTTTCCGGTGACGCCAGTATGCGGACAAATAGCTCAGGCCCAGCAGAAGCAGGCCCAGAGCTGCGGAATAGACGATCCCCTTGCCCGGGTAAAACAGACGCATCAGCAGCGTCCCGAAAACAAAGGAGAGAACCGCACGTATAATAAAAATGGTCACTCGTTCCATATAAGTGCACCTCAAGGCGATGATTCGCCGTCCGGGTTTCATGTGTCGGGGTGGATAAACGCATGCCGGGCATGCATGAAATCTCTGCCCCTTGGCACGGTTTCATACCTATTATAGTTGGCTGGTGGGGGTCAATAGGCAATGTCCGGAACAGGGCAGGCCCAAAGCTGCGGGCCGATGAGCCACCGGTCTCTTTGGGGTGCCCCGCGGCCCTGAAACGCCCTTCTTCGGGCCTGCTCCGGATTTTTGTTCCAATGCTTGAAATGTGAGCTCAGGCGTATCGGCGCACAAATTCAGGGGCTTGTTGACGGGGCGGGAAAAGGCGGGGAATTTTTTTGCATCCATGCTTGAAAAACCCTTGTCATGCCCAGATTCATCGGGTATAAGTCTCTTGTTTTTGGTGAGCGTAGCTCAGTTGGTAGAGCCCCGGATTGTGGTTCCGGTTGTCGCGGGTTCAAATCCCGTCGTTCACCCCATACACTTTGCGCCTGTAGCTCAGCTGGATAGAGCGCCGGACTTCGAATCCGTAGGTCGCAGGTTCGAATCCTGCCAGGCGCGCCATTTGGAAGACCAAAGCCCCTTCTGCGGAAGGGGCTTTTTTGTTTTGGTCAAGCCCTTCACATTCCACGGGATCTCTGTGGGATTGCATACCAAGGATTGTCTTGGGATCGCCTTTCGTTTTACCTCTCTGTGGTCACCCCACCCCCCGTTTGAAACCCTTTGTGTAATACACTCCAGCCAAAAAAGTGGGGCAGGGGTGGGGCAAATAGTCTCGATTCCCAAAAAAAACTGGGGCCACATTGGGTGGCCCGTAAATTACGCCGTGATGCCCCGGGGAAAGAGATAGGAGAAAACTCTGTGGGTATGGTATATATTTGGCCGTTTTACAGATCAAAGGAAAGGTTCAGGATATTACGATGGATGCACTGCTGATAACCAAATTCCATATGCCTCTTCTTCCGGATGAGGCTGTCCCAAGGCCACGCCTGAGCAACAAGCTGTCATCCACGGCCAGGGTATCCCTTATCTGTGCCTCTGCGGGATTTGGAAAAACGAGTCTGGCCATTGCCTGGCTCAGCCGGCAGGCATGGCCGGTGGCCTGGCTTTCACTGGATGAAAACGACAATGAGGCGCATCGTTTCTTCAGCTATCTGCTCACTGCCCTGAACCGTTGTGTGCCCGGGGTTGCCAATAAATCCCTTGAGCGTTTGTCCTCCCCTGCCTCGCCTGACGTCATGGCTGCCATGACGCAATTGATCAATGACCTGGAGCGGGCAGGCCGTCATGTTGTCCTGGCCCTGGACGACTACCACCTGATTGAAAATCAGGAGATTCATGCTGCGGTCGGTTTTTTGATCAATCACCAGCCGCAGCACCTGCACCTTATTATCATCAGTCGCACAGAGCCCCCGTTGCCCATTGCCAGGCTCCGCTCGAAAAACCAACTGAATGAGATCGGGACCGAGGAGCTGCGCTTCAACACGGAAGAGGCCCGCTGTTTTTTTAATCACTCCATGTCCCTTGGTTTGACAGAGGATCAGATTACCAAACTGGAGAAGCAGTCCGAAGGGTGGATTACGGGATTGCAGCTCGCGGGCCTGTCTTTGAGGGAGCGCCTGGACGCAAATGGATTCATCGACAGCATGTCGGGAAAAGATCGGCATATTGCGGACTACCTCGTCAGTGAAGTTCTTGCTCATCAGGATCGGGAGATACAAGAGTTCCTGACGCAGACATCCATTCTTAAGCGGTTTAACGCAGATATCTGCGACGATTTGCTTGGCATTACCAACAGCCAGCAGATCCTGGAAACACTGGAGAGGGGCAACCTCTTCATTGTCCCCCTGGACAGCAACCGGTGCTGGTACCGATATCATCACTGGTTTGCCCAGATGCTCAGCAATCGCCTTCGCACGTGCGGCAGGGAAGCGGTCACTCGCCTTCACCGGCAGGCAGCAAGCTGGTTCATGGCCCACAGCATGTGGGAAGAGGCCATTGATCATGCGCTGGAGGCAAAGGACTACGACCGGGTGATCACGCACCTGGAAACGCACATCGACCGGATACTGGCCCGTGGGCATTTCAATATCTACCTGCAGTGGTTTAAAAAGGTGCCCGCAGACTACATGCCGTTGACCCTGACTTTGCACCAGTTGTTCTTTTTTTATGAGATGGGGGAGTTTGAAGCCTTTGATCAATGCCTCCAGCGTATCGGGACGCAGCTTGGCCCCCTTTGGTAACAGCAGGCCGACGGCGGGGGTAACATCCGAGCAGCGAGGTATTTTCTTAGCCATCAAAGGTATTCGCAGCGCCTCTTTGTTTGCCGTGGATGAAGCAAGGGGCCATTTTCATGACGCCCTGAATCTGCTTCCTGAAGAGAAACGCTTCTGGCGAACCCTGGCACTTGGTGGCTACGGATTTTGCCAGCGGGTCAGCGGGGACCCTGACACGGCAATACAGATTTTCAGAAAAGCTGTCTCCATGGCTTTTAATGAGAATCTCTCTTTTTGCTTTTTTATGTATTCCATAGCGTTGGCAAAGCTCTATATGGAATATGGCCAACTCCAACAGGCGCTGGAAACCTGCCGAACACTGGTGGGCTACCAGGGGGCCGACCATGGAGATGTCCCTTTTTCAGGCCTTGCCCACGTTGTCATGGGACAGGTGTACTACCACTCAGGCGAACTTCTCCAATCCGAAAAATACCTCAGGCGCGGGCTGAAAAAGATCATAAAAGACGGTGACGTCTTTTCCATGAACAGTTGTGTGCTTGCTCTGTGCCTTCTGGACCAGGGCAAGCCGGATCAAGGCATCGAGGCCATGGATGAGATGAGAGCTTCCATTGGCAACTTGGCACCACCGGATTCCGTCACCCTCATGGCTGCATCGTGCAAAACCCTGATCCACACACTGAGCGGCGAGCCAGTATCGACGGAAAACGGATTTTTGCCCCAAGGGGGCCGCGATCTTGTCGGTAAGGAATATCCCGACTTATCTCCCTTGAACTTTCAGGGCATCTACCGAACCGGTCAACAACCGTTGACATGTTACTCAAATGTCATCCAGCTTTTTGCTGCCAAAATAGCTGTGGAAACCCATCGAGCCGATGAGTCGCTCCCCATACTCAATGAGCTTGCCTCAACATTCGATGATACAACCAGCCTGCTGTTTAGGGCGGACGTGTTGATCCAGGTGGCCCTGGCCCATCGCCGGCTTGGCAATGAGGTCCTGGCGGTGGAGAGCCTGGAACGCGCCGTGCTCCTGGTTGCGCCTGAACACTATTGTCAGATATTCATTCGGGAAGGCCTGCCGATATACGAGCTTCTGAAGCAGGTCGGCAGGCAGCTGGGCCCCGATAACCAGGATGCAATGGGGTTTATCGAGCTCATGATGGAAAAAACAGCCGAGCTCTCCCGGCCCGTCAAATCACGGCATGCTCCCTTTGACCTGACACCGCGTGAGCTGGAGGTGCTGGCCTGTCTGGCCAAAGGCGCGAATTACGCAAAAACAGCTGCGCAGCTCTTTGTCTCTGTGAATACCTTGAAAACACACATCAAAGGGATCTACAGCAAACTGGCTGTGGGCAATCGCACCCAGGCCATCAACAAAGCCAAGGAGTTCAGGCTTCTCCCGCCTTCGTAATGGCCGTGGATAAAGCGGCGCTCTTCTCCCACCACCGCCTCAATACATCATGATGCCCTCACCCTTTTGTGTGACGTCCGGCTATCTGCAAAATCACCCTCTGGGGTGATTTTTTTTCTCCCGTCTCCCTTTACTATGAACAGAGACAACATACACACGCAGGGGAACCCCCTGCAGATTTTTGTTCATGACTGGGAGGTGGAAATATGAGTGGGTCGGGTTCTCGAAAATCAACCTATCACTCGACAGTGGGGCGCCGTGATTTCATGAAGATGCTCGGGATTGGTGCCGGAGCTGTGGGCGCCGGGGCTGTCGGCCTTGGATCAACGGCCACACCGGCTTTTGCCGATCTGGATGAGATGATGACATCGCCTTATGCAGAACGCAACTTGCCCTGGTGGGTCAAGGAGGTGGATGAGCCCACCGTGGAGATTGACTGGGAGCATATGGAGGTTTTCCCCGGGGTCCATAAAACCCTGTTCAATCCCGATGGGTGGGATAACAAGAAAGAGTACATGGCGATTCATGCGCGCAACATCGCCTCCACAACCGAGAAGGTGAAAAAAAACGTAACGGGCTATTCTATTCGCGACCGTGCTCTGGGAGACGCCAACTGCTGGGGGTGGGGAGCACTGAGCTCCATCGCTCCGTCGTGGACCGGTCCTGAGGTGGCGTCCTTCAACGGCTGGGAACATCCGACCATGCTGCGCCAATCGTGGGGATTCCGGTATGAAGGCACGCCGGAGGAAAACTCGCGCATGGTGCGCGTTGCCGGGCGCATTTTCGGTGCTGCCGACATGGGCTTTGTCAAACTGACGAAAAAGACCAAAAAACTCCTTTATGGGAATATCCGCTTTGAGAAGGTTGACAGGGGCTACGATGCCGGAAACGGTACGGTCGTCCTGCCCGATAAGGACTTGTGGGTTATCTGTGCGGTCATCCCTCAGTCGCTGTGGATGGCTCAGTACACAGACCGCATGAGCTGGGCTTCGGCCAACACCGCCGCTTACTCCAGGGCAAATATCTACTCCAACCGCATCAATGTGTTCCTGCGCGGCCTCGGGTACCAGCACTACGGCGGAGATACGGGCGCCATTGGCCGCAGCGTGGGCTTCGGCATCATGTCCGGCATGGGGGAGTACGGTCGTGCCGGTATCCTTGTCAGCCCCCAGTGGGGCACCAACTTCCGGACGGTCATGCTCACCGTAACAGACCTTCCCCTGGCAGAAACCAAGCCCATCGACGCCGGGATCATGAACTTCTGCAGGGTCTGCAAGAAGTGCGCAGAAATGTGCCCGTCCGGCGCCATTCCGAAAACCGATGAACCGTTCTGGGGGGGAGACAAGTCCTGGCAGGCCAGAGGCATCAAGGGGTGGTACCAGGACGCCAAGAAGTGCTTTGCCTACATGCTCGGCGGCGACCCGGACTGCAGCCGCTGTCAGGCGGTCTGCCCCTTTACCAAGTTCGATGAAGCCGTCATGCATGACCTGGTTCGCATGTCCATTGCCAAAGCCCCGGCCCTCAACGCGGCCATCCGGAAGATGGACGACGTCTTTGGCTATGGTCAGGAACCGCCGTTGGAGAAGTCTCCCTGGGATGTCGATCCCATGGATATTCCCCTGTACGGCCTCGACAAATCACGCTCTTAGGAAAAGGAGGATGTCATGCGTATCGTTAGCTGGAACTGGTTCTGGTATGTGCTGCTCGGGTTTATCATGGGAGGGGGGGCTGTTTACCTCTTCACGCTGCTCAAAGAGAAATGCGTGAGGCTGGTCTGGTATGAATGGGTCCTGACCCTTTTGGCGTTTATCACCTTTATGCTTCTGGGGCAGACCTTCATTGGCTCCTTTAACGAAGGCGAACCTCGGGCTGCCTGGTTAAGCGTTGTTTTTATGGGGCTGCCCATCGTCATCATGGCTGTCGTGACGTTGCGGTCGGTTCGTGCCAGGCAGGATGTATAGGCAAGAGATCGGGCCCTTCTGATCGCAAGCTTCTGTTCCGATGGGCGAGCCCATGGAACACCGATGGTCTGCGCACCGGGACCAACAGGCCGAGGGCAGAAAGGGCCCCAGGGTAAAAAAAGATGTCATCTGAATCCACGATAGAAAAGAAAAAGTCGACCTGCAGCCATCACCGCTCCCGAAAAAGGGAGCGTGTTTTTGCCGTTGTGGCCATGCTCCTCATCATTGCTGCCTGGGCTGTGGGGTTTACGTTGGAACATGCAGATACAGAGCCTTATTTGTATCAGGCCATGCCCGGGGCGGACCGTCTCGAACAGAACGTGCGGGAAGCTATGCAGCCTATGGGGCTGACCAGCTGATCGGCTACATAGGCGTCGGGGAAGGAACCGGTTACGGGGGGCCATGAGCGTGGCGGTGGCAACGGATCTTGACGGCAAGATCACAGGGCTTGCTGTGATTCGTCACAGGGAGACGCCCGAGTGGTTTAAACGCGTTGAAGAAAGCGACTATTTTTCCTGCTTTACAGGGAAAAAATTCAGCGATCCCTTTGGGCTTGGCGACGATATCGACGGCATTAGCGGGGCGACATACACCTCCCGGGCAGTGGCGCAGGCGTCCCTTGAGGGCAGCCGGTTTGTCGCTGGGAAAAACCTGGGTTTTCCGGTTTCAGCCAAAAGACCCGTAAATGTTGTCTTTGGCCCGCCGGAAGGGGTGCTGCTTGTGCTGTTTGCCCTTGGCTTCCTCGGTCGCCGTAAATCGTTTCGTTACAAGAAAAAGGTGCGCTGGCTCAGTATGCTAACCGGCATGATCGTCCTGGGATTTATGTATACCAACCCGTTGACCCTGTCCCTTGTCAGCAAAATGCTGTTAGGGTTCTGGCCCGATTGGCATACCCATCTGTATTGGTATGTGCTGCTCGGCGGAATCCTGTTTTGCCTGATATCGTCCGGTAAAAATCCCTACTGTGAGTGGTTTTGCCCCTTCGGCGCTGCCCAGGAGTGCCTCGGCACAATCGGCGGGGCCAAATCCCATGCCGTTCCACGGTATAAGCGTCTGCTTACGTGGATTCAGCGCGGCCTGGCACTGGCGGCCATTCTCATTGCCATGGTGTATCGCAATCCGGGGATATCCAGTTATGAGATATTCGGCACCCTGTTTGACCTGAAGGGAAGCATTCTGCAGTTTTTTCTTTTGGGGCTGGTGGTGTTGGCGTCTCTGTTTGTCCGTCGCCCATGGTGTCGCTATCTTTGTCCGATCAAGCCGATTGAATCACTGATCAGGCTCCTCAGAACGTGGGTGAAAAGCTATGGCTCAGCCAAAACACACGTTTCGTAACGCAAAAGAGAGACTGAGTCCGTATTTTGTCCTTCTTGGGTCCCTTCTGATCATGCTCCATGTTGGAAAAAACCTGACAGATGAACTGCGGGCAACATCGCACATGGAGCCACCATCCTCGTGGTCTGCAGCGCAGTAAGCAAAAACCAGCACAAGCCAGGCACCGATAATCGGTCATCTTCACGGTGTTGTCGCCCAAGGGCCGGGTGTTCTGCTTCGGGGGGAATACATCTTTTTTCATTGCCTCCGGCGGGGCAGCCGGAGGCAATTCAGAGCAGGCGCGTTACATCAAGTCCACATCCTTTGCTTCGGCGATTTTTACCAGGCGCTCTTGCAGACTAGGGCTGAGGTTGTCGATAATGTCTTCCAGGTCGATATCATCAAAGCCATCGGCTTCGAGGAATTCGTCGTCAGAGATACCGCATTCGATGAGGGTTTGGATGGATTCAAAATCCGTGTCACCTCTTAAGTAGGTGTCGAACCGCTCCATCCAGGCCGCCTTGTAACCTATCTGCTGGAGCGCTTCCAGGTCCTCGATAAGTGCCTGCGGGCAACTATCATCCGTGATGAACAGATGATAGGCGGTGATGCGGTCGTCTTTTTTGTGCTCGTTGCACCACAGGCCGAACCGCAGCATCTTTGCATTGCAGAGAAACCTTACGCCCCGGGTGGTTTTTTGAATCACGCACCATTGGTAGTGGGTGTGTTGGTGGTCCTCTAAAATCTCGGCTTTTATCTCCTCGTAGCGATCTTCGGTGATGGCGTCGTCTGAGGGAGGGTATTCGGGCACGAGATAATCCGTCAACTCGTCGCCGGAAACCGATTCTTCGTCGTAGGGGATCTGATGTTGCTTTAACCGTGCTTCGAAATAGTGGGGCAGGCGGGCGATGTTTTTTTCCAAGGAACGACGCACTTTGTCTAAGGCCATCTTATCGAGTTCTGCCGTGAGCCCCTCCTGGCTGCCCAGGACGCGGGTGGCATGGCGATAGATTTTCATCAGGCGTCGCCGCGGCAAGCGGTGCACACCTATCCGGAGTTCCGAACGGATCGCATCAAAGGGGGCATCCAGGTAAGGCGAGCTCTTTTTCATCGCCTGTGCGGGTGCTATCCCTTGGAGGTAAAGAGTCAACAATTGGAGGTAATGCAGTTGCGCAGCGGAGAGGTCACCCGGTCGTTCCGGGTCGATGTCATACACATCCCCATCATCGTATATCCTGTAGAGCTGATAACTCCAATAGGCATCCTCTTCCAGGCCCAGGGGCTTTAAAGACGAGAGAGTGTCCATAAAAAGCTCCATATCGTCTATGTTTTCCAGTGCCGGCAGCATGCCGCTGAGCTGGGAAATCACCTTCATCGGAGCCATCTGAAAGGCGATCTTTAAAAACCTCCGGAAGATCTCCACCCCTTTGAGCGAGGGGATCTGAACAGCCCAGTAGGCCATGACCATGGCAAGGGTTGTCTCGTCCTGTGACCCATCAATCCATCCATAGCGGGGCTGGTGTTTTGCAATCTCATCGTCGTCGATCTCGGCGTACCGGTTGAAGTACGCCACAAAGGCATCCAGGGCCTTCTGGCCCGATTTCTTTTCAAATTTCCCTGTGCGGACATAGTGTTCCACCGGTTTCCAGTGGTGGTAGTTTTTAAGGACCTCTTTTTGGTGATTCTGCCGGTATTCGGTATCGTACACCGCATCTTTTTCGCTTTCGTACTCATCAAAAAGGGTCCATTGGCCCTGGCTCCCCAGGCAGGAGAGGATGAATCGGGGGCCGTAATCTTCAAGATACGCTATGGCTGCCGTGGTAAGGTCACCAAACGCTTTGTCCCGGTTATCCCGAACGGCGAGATAGCTGGCCATGACGGCGGCAGCTGGCGGGGAGGCCGGGCAGGTTTTTTTCCCTTTTTCCTCTGCTTTTGGCTTTTCCAGAGAAAACCATTGTCTCAGGTAGGGGGCCGCCTGTTTTTCGTTTTCCTGCAGGAGTCTGAAGAATTTCGGCAGTGTTCGGTGGAGGTCGCTGAACTGGTACCAGTCCCTGATGTTGGTTGGCAGGACCTCGAATTGTTTTTTAAAGGTGGTGGGGAAACGCTCTTCCAACTCCTCGTCGGTGGCAATGTTCAGCTCGTCCACAAGCCCGCGACGGGTCTCGCAATAGATGGGGGGAGAGGCCATGCATCGGTGTATCACGTCGTAGAACCGGAAAATTTGCTCTTTTCCCAGGCTGGGACCCTGCGTGAGGCACTCTTTTGCATAGGCGCCCATCTCCCTGAAAATCCACTTTTCCATGGGAGCATATTTTGCCTGCAAGGCCAGGTCGGAAGCCATGGCGCACTTGGCTTTTTTGGCCCCTTTTGCCAGGTCGTTTTTTTTGACGGCGTCCAGCACCTCCGGCCCTTCCCCCGTGGCAATGTAGTGCCAGAGGGTCTCTCCGTCCGGCAACACCTTAGTGATCACCTCCTGCCAGGCATCGGCCTCCGGGGTTACCTGCTGTTCCTTTGCCCGGCCTTCCCGTTTTTTTTCTTGTTCTTTTTCGGAAAGGGATAAGACAATGGGGATTCCAGGCGCTGTTCCACATCGGCCTTGAGCTCCTCGGCTTCCTGTTTGGCGTCGGAGGTCACAAAGGGCTGCGAGAGGTAGGCATCGGCGTCGAAATCATCGTCCCAGAAGTCCACGGTTCCCTGGACGTAAAGCATCTCCATGACCAGGGTGCGAAGTGGGGTCTCGTTGTACTCGTCGAGGTCCTTAGAATACTGGAGAAACGGCATCTCCCGGTAACGATCCGCCAGCATCTGCTTGAATGTGTCGTAGGCGTCCGGGTGTTCCCGGAAGTGGGTGATCAGGTCGAAATTGCTTTCGATGGGGGCCCCGCTGTCGTCGTACCCGTCATAGGAGTCATACCCCAGCATGTTTTCCCGAACCGTGGCGTTGTCGGCATAGCAAAACGCCTTCAAGGTATCTTCGGTGATGCCCAGGTTGTTTTTCCAGGCGGCCAGGCGATAGAGGGGTTCGTGCATGTGCTCGTCATCCCAGTACGGCACCAGAAAGCTGGCCAGCAGGTACCCGTATTTAGGGTAGCGGGTGGCGACGATGTGCAGGGGCTCGACCCCAAAGGGGGTCTCCACGGTGATCCACATCTCGGACGAATCGTTTAACCCGCGGGCGTACCGAACCATGGCTTCACAGGTCGTTTTAATATCCTCTTCCAGCTCGGGATGGATCACAGCACACAGGAACAACAGGTCTTCGCCGGTCATGGATGCCTGGAGGTTGTCCATGTCGGAACCTTTGTGGAAGTAGTAGGCGTCTTCCATGAGGTATTTTTGAAGGTCCGGATGATCGTCAAAGGCGGAAAACGGAATATTGTCACCGGTATGGTAAAAATGGGCAACGCAATAGGAGGCGGTAAATGCGTCACCTGTTTGGATTAACTCTGTATATCGTTTTAACGCACGGCGCATGCTGGCAATATCTGCCGGGTGATAATTTATCACGTATCCCGGGGCGTTTTTTCTAATCTCATGTGAACCTTTTTCGTTTGAATGTTATTCATGAACATCACCAAGGATGGTGCTTCATTGCAAACCAAGCCAGACTTATCAAGGAGTTTTATGGTTAAAAAGCCGTTTTCTATTTGGGGATGTTTTAGCAAGGTGTTTGTTCGATATAAACAACATCAGGAAAGACAAAAGAGGACATTTGCAATAAACGGATGTTCTTTGACCGTCCTGCTGTATATGTCGTCCCATGTAACTGAAAACGACCTTCGTAACGAAACATCACACATGAATCTGACCGCCTCGTGATTTGCAACACTGTAACCCAAATGCAGCACAAGTCTGCATTCAGGTTCGACTGCTTCCTTGTGTAAGATAAGCATTTTTTGTATTACGGGGTGGTCAAGGGCGGAGAAGGCTGTATGGGTGGGAAAATAGCATGATCAGGTATGGATCGTTTTTCTCTCTTTTTGCTGCTTTTGGATCTAAAAAGACAGTGTGTGCTGAGTTGGTTTTGTTATTGAATGTATGAGTAAGGATGAAGGTGTTGCAATGGGATTACTTGATAAGTTGAAGGCCGTGAAAAACGCCGTAACCGGCGGTGCGGCAAAGGTTTATGTAGAATGTGACGGATTTTCCTTTACCGAGCCTTTTACGGTGACGGTTGTTGCGCAAACCAAGGATGCTCCGGTGAAAATGAGCCGTGCTTATTTGAAGATTCAGGGCGAAGAAGAGGTTCAGGTGCCCGACGTGGACGTGGCCTTTGATTCCGATGGCGACGTAGAGCAGCGTACGGAGACGGTGCGGGCCTCCCATGTGACCGTAGATATGGAATACACCGTGGTTGATGGCCAGGAGCTTGAAGCAAATAAGACCTATCGCTGGGATGTTGAGGTGGAGCTCCCTGCCGATGCGCCGCTTATTTTTATCAGGGCGCTACTGCGAGCATACCTATAGCGCTTATGCAGGGCTGGACTGCTTCGGTAACGATCCCGATTCCGGCTGGGTAGCCATTGCCTAAAGGAGGCTCTCGTGACCACGGCCGATGGGTGTGGTTGCATGCCGTCTTTCGGTAACGCATAACAGGAAAAGGCCCGGGAAACATCCCGGGCCTTTTTTATTCCCTGTGGCCCGGCACCCCCGCTTTAGTGCGCGGGTCGTTACTTACCCGATGGAATCACACGGCATCGAGAAGCATGTAGGCGTTGGAGAAGCGCCCGCTTTCCGGGATAAAGCAAAGAACCTTGTGGCCTTTTTTCAGGTTGCCGGACTTGAAGAGCTCTTCCAGCATCACGTAGATGGAGGCGGAGCCCGTGTTGCCCTTGGTGCTCAGGTTGGTGAACCACTTCTCGTAGGGGATGTGGAAGCCGATCTCCTGCATCCCTTTGTAGAGGGGCTCTTTGAAGAAGTGGGAAGAGAAGTGGGGGAGGAACCAGTCGATCTCGTCGGCGACGAGTCCCTTTTTCTCAACCACTTTTTTCAGGTGACGGTGAACGGCCATGTTCACGATGTTGTCGCCGAGGAGCCGGGTGTCCTGCTTCAGGGCGAAAAAGTCTTTGTCCACGGCCTCTTCAAGGGAGTTGGTCTGACGGAATCCCACCATTTTCCCTTCTTTGTTTTTCCTTCCCCCGGAGTACATGCACGTATCGTAATCGCTGGCAAAGGAGATGTGGTCGATCCAGTCCACCTTGAGGGAGAGCCCTTCGGGGTTCTGCTCATTGGACATGTAGACGGCACCTGCCGCATCCGAGAGCATCCATCTCAGGAATTCGGCGTCAAAGATGAGTTCCGGGTTCTTGTCGATGTCTTTGGTGCCGTTGGTCTCTTTGTGCCTGAAAAAATTGGAGCGCAGGATGGAAGAGGCGATTTCAGAGCCCGTGGTCACGGCGTTCTTGGAAAAGCCGGACGCCACGTTCATGTAACCGAATTTCAGGGCGCTGATGCCGCTCAGGCAAATGCCTGCCGTTGAGATCACCTCGCAAGGCGTGGATTTGAGCTCGCCGTGGACCATGAGGCCATGGCCCGGTGCCGTCACATCAGGTACGGTGGAGCCGCAACACAGGCACTCGATGTCGCTGGCCGAAAACCCGTTGTAGGGCTTGAGCCCTTTGATGGCCTGGGCCGTGAGTTCCGCGTTGGTGTGGGTCATCTCCCCGGTGTCCTTGTCCACGGCATAGTATCGGGTCTTGATGCCGTTGTGTTTGAGGATTTTGTTGCGGATTTTCGAAGGGGTTTCGTTGATCATACCAAGGACAGATTCCATTTCGTCGTTTCCAACAGGGGCATTGGGCAGTGCAACAGCGATGTCGTTGATGTAGACGTCTTTCATGGTTGGCTCCTTTGTGTTGAAGGTGAAACGTTATGGATTAACAACAATAACATCGGGTACGTATCAGGCAGAGCCAGGCTGCCAAGGGTTTCCGGCTGCCTGGCAGGCTTTTTTTACGCGCCCCTTTTCCGTTGCAAAGGGGTTGTGAAGGGAGGCCAGGTAGGCCCCCACACGGCCCTGGAAAAAGAGTCGGAGCACCAGGCTTCCCACCAGGCACAGGGGCACGATGACCAGAATCGAGAAAAACAGAGAGAGGAAAAACAGGAACTCCATCGATCAAGACCATCAGAGGCGGCCGGAGAGTCTCGCCAGCTTGGCCCAGGGCCAGAAGAGGAGCAGGCCGAATTTTTCCGGCAGCATGTATTTGCCGCTCACCTCCGGCACCTCGTCGCTCAATTTGACCAGGCGGCACTCGTCCAGTTCCTCTTTTTCCAGGGCCACGGCAAGGCGACTGCCAACGCTTTCCAGGGAGTCGATATCCCGGGAGGAAACCCCGGCGGCCGGCAGGGAGCGGATGACCTTTTTTCGCCCGGTGAAGAGCCACAGGGGGGTGGTGAGGAAGGTGGCTGAAGCGGGCCCCTGGTCGATGAGCACCACATGGCCGATGATTCGGCCGCCAAGCCTTCTCACCAGGGTACTGGCCTGGAACCAGGCACGGTGCCACATGTTCCGGCAGGCATTGACCATGACCACGGGCGTTCCTTCAAGAACTTTAGCCCCTTTGGTGTGCAAAAATCCCAGCATGGGAAGGGAGAGTTTCAGGAACCACACATGGTACCCCAGGATGACCAGGTCGTAGTCCCCAGGCTTTAACTCCATTTCGGGTGTTTCCATGGCCGGCGGGACTTCGAGGTAGGCTTCGGGAAACACATCGAAGAAGCGGAAAAAGGTCCATGGGTAGGGATAGGCCTTTTTAGGAGAGAGCACCAGGGTCTCGACCTCCACTCCCTCCAGCGCTTTGAGGGGCCGGGTAAGGGATTCCAGGCACTCCCCCAGCTGGCCGCTTTGGGAAAAATAGATACACAACACGCGTTTCATCATCCGACTCCTTCGTTTAAGGTCAAAATGGGCAAGGCTATACGTTGATGAAAAATGAATGAGGCACGTCTTCACACAGTCCGCGGTTCAACGCGTGGACTATCCCGTCTATGCACAAAGCCCACGGGGTCCATCTGGCTGCTCTTCAGGTTCCGGCCTTTGATGACGGGAAGGCGTTTACTCACCTGTGAGAGGCAATAAAAATGCCTCTTTTCCGGCCTGTGAGGCGTGTCGGCGTGACCCT
The DNA here is from genome assembly GCF_056829965.1 of Desulfoluna sp. CYM3A. NCBI lineage: Bacteria > Pseudomonadati > Thermodesulfobacteriota > Desulfobacteria > Desulfobacterales > Desulfolunaceae > Desulfoluna > Desulfoluna sp. CYM3A. The sequence continues at coordinate 4,185,581 of NZ_CP186556.1, read as the reverse complement.
GGGGCAGTCATCTTCCGGGGCGCCGGCTGGTGAACGCAATTGTCTTCGTCGTCATGGCTGCTGCCTCGCGTTGGTTGCGGGCTGAGCAAAGGGCCTGAACGCAGGGAATAAATGATTTTATTTCAGAATGGAGAATAAGGAAGGATCGCCAACTTGACACACCTCGGGTGTGTCTATATATTGACTGGCAACAGTGAGAATACCTTTCTTATTCTCATGCCTTGGGAGTACAGGGTGTGGCCGCACTCTGTGCTCCTTTTTTTTTATCTGAAGCGTTTTGAATCAAGTTAAAATTAAGAAGGTGCCCCGGCAACGGGTGTCAACGTTATCGTTGTATTACAGGAGGGGCAATCGCGTATGCTGGTGGTGGTACTTGTCTGGTGTTGCGAGGCTCAAACTGGAACATTTATTCGTTGTGTTCAGTTTATAGAGAGACGGTTTTTCTTTGTCAAGATATTTTGAATGACTTTTTTACTCTGCGCTTTTCGTGTGTGCTGAGTGGCGATTTTGTGCCAGTTTAAAAGTAGTTAAAATATGGCGCGGGTGGGGTTTTGCTGTGTGTAACTATCTGTTTGTATATGATATGTACCTGGGTGGTGACGTTTCTTATGTGTGATGTCTAAAATTAATTGTTCCATGAATTAGAAAACGATAAAGGACAAAATTTATCTCTCCTAACGACGTTTTTAATTCGCCTGTTCGCATGGCGGTACCCTTAAGAAAGAGCATTTTGTTTGCTTTTTTATAATCATAAAGGGGCGGCGCCAGAAAAAGGATAGACCCACATAACGTGGGTTTTGGATCGGTTTGTGTTTCTCTTTTATTAAGATATTGTTTTATCTTTTTAAATTGTTAACCCTTGCTAAGTATGTGGGCGTGTCTGGGGGGGGCTGTTCTTTGTTTGTGTGGAGAAGGCTGTTGACAGTGTTTCGCAAAGGTGGCGATATCCGTCGCCGAGGGTGGGGATGTCATCAGTTCTTACGTACTGACGGGGCAAGGGCTTTGGCGTTGGCCTGCCTGAGAAGGCAAAACGGGCGACTCGGATGAGTCGCCCGTTTTTTGGTTTGCCCGGCAAAGCCGGCACCCCGTCTGCTTGAAAGAGAGCAGAGATACCCCGTCCGAGGGGAAATCAATCCGAATCGCAAGGGCGTTTCTGGTAACGGAAGGGTCTGAAGGAAGCGATAGGGAGTGAACGGTACATAGCGCAAGCGAACCTGATACGGCTCGTGCAGTGGGTAAGCCTGCCAAATAAGGCAATGCCCGATACTCGGACAGACTGCAAGAGTGATTGAGGATGGGATCGTTCACAGGGACCGGAAATTAACCGGGGAAGCCCTGCAGAGTTCTAAAAAAAAAGATATCACCCAACAAGAGGAGACTCAAGGAGGGGGAGATGCCAGGGTGGCAGATGAGCCCGTAGTAGTGATGAAATCTCAGCCTGAGAAGCCCGGTAACGGAGTGGAGGAGAAAACAGAGATGATCAGCATCATGGACTGTTGAGGCTGCCGGAAAGCCAAAAGCGCCGACAGTTGCGAAGGGGTGAAGTTTAATCGAAAGCTTTGGAAGCAGAACGTGAAGATGAGCGGAGAACAAGCCGCCTGACGAGGCGGGCAAGTGGTAATGAAGTCCCCCTGGGAACAGGGCTCTTTAAGCAAACTGCTCTCATCGGAGTAAGCGACGCAGATGGCTGTACATTGCCGAATACGGATAGAAAGCAGGCAGGCGTTGCCGAAGACTCGAAACGCATCACCGGAACGATCTGACAGAAGAAGCGAAGCAAGAGGAAGAGATGGGAAAACGAGTCTGGTACAGCCTTTACGATCGGCTTCTTCATCAAGAGGCACTGACACGGGCATTCAAAAAGGTGAAATCGGCGAATGGGTTTCCGGGATAGACGGGCAGTCCTGCAAAGATTTTGCCTTGGAACTGGACACAAATATCCAATCTCTTCTGGCAACAAACAGGAAGAGTTACCTGCCGTCTCCTGTGAAGCGAGTCGAAATCGACAAACCGGATGGCGGCATCAGGAAAATCGGTATCCCTACGGTTCGTAACCAGTGGTCCAACAGGCGTTAAAGACCATACTGGAACCCATCTTCGACCCGGGCTTTCATCCATCGAGCTATGGGTACCGCCCCAGTCGAGGTGCGCAGGATGCCATCGCCAAAGCAACGATGTTCATGCGCGATTACAACCTGAAATGGGTTGTGGATATGGATTTGAGTAAGGCTTGACACGTTAGACCACGACCTGATTGTTCAGGCAGTTCGAGAGAAAGTAGCAGATCGCAGTATCCTGAATTTGATTCGAATGTTCCTGACAGGTGGAGTGTTAACCTCCGGCGAACTGGAACCGACAACCGTCGGTAGTCCGCAGGGTGGCGTCATCAGTCCACTGTTAGCCAATATTTATCTGGATAAGTTTGATCAGTATATGAGGCGACGGGGGCATCGAATCACACGTTATGCAGATGATATTGTCATCTTCAAAGCGAGCAAGGCAGGGGCAGAAAGAGCACGGGAAGTGGCAACGGGCTATCTCGAGGTGAAGCTAAAGCTGACGGTTAACCAGAAGAAGACTCATATAACGAGTCTGTGGAGGGAGTACCGTATCTCGGTGGGTGCTATCGGTTCGAGGTACACCCAGGTGAAACCCGAACGAAAGAAGGCCTTTAAAGAAAAAGTCCGGAAGTGCACTCGACGCAACACCCCAGTGAATCTTGCGAAAGTCATTTATGATCTGAATCCTATTCTTAGGGGCTTTGCCAACTACTTTAAAGTGGCAAACTGCAAGGGATGGTTTAGGGAGAGATGATGGGGTGGATACGAAGACGCCTGCGAGCAATCCAGATGAAGTTATGGAAGAAACCTCGAAAGCTTCACCGCAGACTCAGGCAACTGGGCTACACCGGTGAGTTCGAGAACATCCGGATGAGTTCGTGGCGAATGCGGCATGCCAACTGAGCCACTGGGCTATATCGAATAAGTGGGTTCTGAAAAACTCGGACTGTTCCAGATGGACAAGATAGACGGGAGTGCTTCCCCAGCCAATGCTGGGATAAGGTTGGACAGGAGCCGTGTACGAGGTCCGTACGCACAGTTCTGTGAGAGGGATGAAGCAGAGCTGATCACTCTGCTTCACCCTACTCGATTTTCGGGGGCCTTAGCCCGTATATTTCAAGAGTCGAGTGCACCCATATTCAAGGCTGCACGGTCCCTTACTGGTAGGACACGCTCAGGCTCACCCCGGAGAAGGCGGAGTAGGCGCGGATGCCGATGTAGGTGGCCCCGGCATTGGGAGAGGCACTGGTACAGGTTTCGTTGTTACCCCATTTGTAAGGCCTGCAGTCGTAGTCGGACAGGGTTGGCTTCTCGCCGAAGCGGGTGTAGAGGTCCGCGTCGCCTGAGCCGTTGTCGATGTCAATGGTGAGGTTGGCTGCCCCTGACGGGAGGATGACCTTGTAGTAGAGCCAGTCACCTTTTGCCGCGGCAAGGTCGGTGAGGGTCTCCCCGTTGGCGATGACCGGGACCCCGTCGTCGGCCGTTACCACCACCTGCTGGGTGGCGGTGGCTGTGAGACCGTCGTTGTCGGTGACCGTGAGGGTCACCGTGTACGATCCTGCCGTGCCGTAGGTGTGTTGCGGGTTGGTCTGGGTGCTGGTGGTCCCGTCTCCGAAGGCCCAGGCACGGGAGGTGATGCTGCCGTTGTCGTCGCTGCTTTCGTCGGTGAACTGGACGGCCAGGTCTGTGGCATCAAAGGTGAAGGATGCCGTGGGTGCCCCGGGTTGGGCCACGGTGAGGAAGAGGGCACTTACGGCGCCCCAGTTGTTGGCTGCATCTTTGGCGCGCACGAAGACCATGTGCTCGCCGGCGGTAAGGCCCGAGGTGTTCACGGTGCCGGTGATGCCTTCGGAGGTGGCGTTAAATGAGCCATCGGCGGCATTCAGGGCGTGGGTCACGGCACCGGGGGCCCATGGGGGCGTGTCCACGGTGTATTCGGCAGCGGCGATGGCCTGGGAAGATTCCGTGCCGTTGGCACTGCTGTAGCGGGTGTCCACGGCCGTGGCCGTCAGGGTGCCGTTGGCGCCCAGGGTCAAGGTGATAATGTCCGGCCCTGCCGGGATTTTGTATGGGGCCCGGGCCACTTTGGCCGCGTAGATGAGTGCGGGAAGGTTGCCGGGGAGGATCTGGTTTTCATAGGTTGAGCAGGACTGGAAAAAAGCGGTGCCCAGCTCAAAGCAGTATCCGGCGATGCCCAGTTCGCCGTAGGCGTAGTCGTCGGTGGTGCCGGTGGTGGGGTAGAGGCCCACGGCCTGCTGGGGGGTGTACCCGTTGAAGTAGGCGAACTTCCTGCCCAGGGTCTGGAGCTGGGTGCCGTTGGGGGCGGGGTTGCTTGTGTCGCCCCAGGGCCAGAGCACCAGCTCGCTGTAGCTGTGGATGTCGATGTACAGGCCCGAGGCGTCGTCGGAAACCAGGCCCCCCGGGGTGCCTCCGTTGTGGTCCTCGAAGATGGCCTTCATGTAGTTCTGAACGGCCTGGGTTTCAGGTTCGGACGCCGCGTGAGAGCCCCGGTAGGTCTGGTCGCAGGTGTAGGTGCTGGCCCCGCTGCCGCCCCAGTGAAAGTCAAAATTGCGGTTCAGGTCCGCGCCGGGGGTCTGGTGGGCGCAGTAGTCGGTGTTGTGGTTTTTCCGCCAGGAAGCTCCACCCTCGGCCTGTTTGCGTCCGTCGGGGTTGGCGTGGAGCATGAGATGGACTTCATGGTGGTCCAGGATCCACCTGCTGTCCGCATCGGTCTGGTAGGTGTCCACGAGACGGTGGGCAAAGGCCAGGGCCAGGGGAGAGGTGGTGTACTCCCGTGCGTGGATGGCGCTGGTGATGAAGAGTTTGGGTTTGTCACCGGTGAGGGTCTTGTTGGTGAGCTTCAGGACAAAGAGGTCGTAGCCGCCGCTTGTGTTCTCTTTTTTCCAGGAATCCCCGGCATCGATGATCTCAGCCAGGTTGGGGTTGGCCGTGACCATGGCCTGAGCGTCGCTGAAGGTGGCTTCCACGGTCTTGTAGCAGGGGTAGCCGGGTATGGTGTCTGCTGATTGTGCGGACAGGGCCATGGGGGCTGCGGCATCTTTCCGGTGGAGGATGTACCCTTCGTGGGGCTCGATACGGAACCCCAGGGACGTGAGGTACGCCTCGTCTTTCACGGTGGCGTGAATTACCAGAAACCCCTCATCGTAATTGATCTCCGGCGGGGTGGGTTCAAAGGACTTGATCAAGTAAAGGGCGACCTCTTTGTCCGTGAAATAGGCCTTGACGTACCGCCTTGTCTCCTCGCTCTTTGCCTGGTCGGCAAAGGATGCGGTCCCTAAGGTCATCAGAAGAACACTCGCGAAAAACAGGCATAGACATTTGGATCTCATGCACATCTCCTTTTCGTTGGGTTAAGCGTCCGGTGCGTGGAACAGGACCTTTTTGATGGGCCGGAGACGCCCAAATGCATGGGGGTTCGACCCATCACGACAATCGGGGGGGGAAAATCGTAAGCACATCGCGAGGTGTAACGGTGACCCGAGCGCGATGTGCGTCATGGGTTTTCGCATTACCGGCAGGGCCATGGGGACTGGCGCCCGGTTTTTTTGTCTCTATTCGTTGGTTTTCAACGGCTCTTGGGCCGGAGGCGTGATGCTTTTTTACTGATACCGTGAGTCAATGGCGGGAAGATTATAGCTTGTGTCGTGATGACAACAGGCATTTGATTTCGTTGGGTATTATATCGTCGTTTTTTCGGATGTCAAGGTGGCGGGACTGGGGTGAGGGGGGCAGGTGATGGCGGAGGAGTACGTTTTATGGTGGCGCCCGGAGCATCGCACTTCCGCGCGTTTAATAAAACGCGTGGGCGCGATGACACCGGGCACAACGGGCGAGTCGGGCGGCAGTGGCTTAAGGTTCATACGCTCTCAGGCCATATGCCGGGCCGTGATGGCGTGAACGCCGCCCGACCCCATGTTGCACCTTACTTTTCGGGGTAGAGGAAGGCAAAGGCCTCCTCTTTGAAAGCGGCTCTTTCGTGCATGTCGGCTGTGGCCTTGTCGATGTTGGCTGCAAGGGCGGGCACGGCGTTTTCAAGGATCGCCAGGTAGTGATCGGCGTCCTGGGCGGTAAAGGCCGGGATCTTCCAGGTCTTGACGGTCTGCTCCGAGACCACCATGGAGAGAACCGCGCACATGCCGGGCATGATGCCGCCGCCGCCCACCAGGTTGTGGAGGTCAGAGGACATGAAGGTCACCCCTCCGGCGTCCTGGCTGACGATGGTGGCCAGCTCGCCCACGATGCGGACTTTTTCGCGCGCCGTGTCTGCTTCGGCAAGCGAGTTGCCCAGGGCGGCGATGCGTTCGCCCAGCTCACGGGTGCCCTTTGCCATGTCTCCTTTTCCCCTGGGAAAGGCGGTGTCGGAGTGGGTGCAGGGAAGGCCTGCTGCGTTGATCCCTTTGATGAGGGCTTCAAAGACCGAGGGGTTGTCCACCTCTTTGTTCATGCGTACCCAGAACATCTCTTCCCGGTTGTCCTTGAAGACGGCAGGGGCATAGGCCTTGCTCTCCAGAACAAAGGTGGGCAGGGCGTCCAGGCCCAGCTCTTTCATGACCCGGCCCTTGTCTCCGAGCATGACGTTGCCTTCCAGGTCCTCGTCCGGGCCCAGGCCGCCTTCGCTGGCGTTGATGACGGCCATTACCGAGACGGGAATATCGTCGATGTCCAGGACGGTACCGATGATTTTCCCCACCTTGCCGGGCATGTCCTCAACCCCGGTGACGAACTGTCCCGGGTATTTTTTTTCAAAGGTGTCCACCACGGCCAGGCAGGCGGCGGTCTGAAGGGCCACGGGCAGCTCCAGGACGCCCTGGCCGTAGATCCTCCCGAAGGCGGTGCATGCCACGGTCTGGCTGTAGATGGCGTCCATGCCAATGGCAAGGCGGGCCAGGGTAGCTTCATAGGGGGTGATGCCCCGGCGGGTCCGGGCCGTGCCTGTGCCGCCGTCTTCTGTGGTGACGGTGACGGTGCCGGTCTCGATGTCCGCATCCACCGAGGCGATGGTGGTGCGTGCGGGAAAGGCTTTTCGCAGAAGGGCGGAGACGACGGCAAATCCTGCGGAATCGTCCTGGACAAACCCGAAGTTGGTGTGGACATGACCCGCGCCCACATGGCCGGTGATGCCTAACGTACCGCGGGATACGCTGCTTTTGGAAATCTTCATCATGCTGGCTCTTTTTTTAACTGTTGAGAACAAATATGCCGCCTGCGGTTTCGCAGCCGGCACGGGCGGTACAGAGAAAAACGACAAATCTGCCCCCGACTGGGAGCCGGAGGCAGATGCACGCTGAGTCGTTTCCCAGGTGTATCGGGGAAACGTCCGTAAAGGAGAGGCTTTTCTTTTACAGCCCCGGCAACCAGAGGGCCAGGCCTGGTACAAAGACGATGGCCAGAAGGGCCAGCACCATGGTGAGCAGGAACGGGAGTACCGCCACGCTGAGTTTTTCAATGGACAGGTTACTGATGCTGCAGCCCACGAAGAGGTTGACGCCCACGGGAGGAGTCAAAAAGCCCATGGAGGATGTCACGATCATGACGATGCCGAAGTGGATCGGGTCCATACCCAGGTGCTTGACCACGGGAAGGAGCAGGGGCGTCAGGATCAGGATGTTGGCCAGGGCGTCCATGAAGGTTCCCATGACAAGGAGGAATACCAGGATAATGGGAATCAGGATGTACCTGTTGTCCGAAATGCCCGTGAGGATGTCCACCAGCTGGTTCGGCAGGTTGTAGAACAGGAGGATCTGCCCCAGGGCCGTTGCCGTGGCCACCACAAGGAAGATGGAGGCGGTGGTGAGGGCGGTGCCCTTGAACACGTCGGCGATTTTGCTCCAGCTGAGGGTCCTCAGGAAGATCCCTTCCATGATGAGAAGAGCAGACCACGGCAATCATGCCCGCTTCCGTGGTGGCAAGCCGCCGTAGATGCCGCCCAGAACAATGAGTGGAACCATGAGGGCGGGCAGGGCCGACTTGAGGGAGGAGAGTACTTCGGAGACAGGGGCCCGTTTCCCGGAACCGGTGAATCCGTATTTTTTGGACAGGATGTAGCTGCACAGCATGAGGCAGGCACCCACGAAGAGGCCGGGGATGACACCTGCGATGAAGAGGTCGCCTACGGAGACACCGGCCGTGGTGCCGTAAATGATCAGGGGAACGCTGGGGGGGATGATGACCCCCAGGCAGCCTGCGGCGGTGTTGACCGCGGTGGAAAAGGACTTGCTGTACCCTTCTTCCTCCATGGCAGGCACCATGATGCCGCCGACAGCGGCCACGGTGGCGGGTGCGGAACCGGAAAGGGCCCCGTAAAACATGCTCGTGAGAACGGAGATGTGAGCCATGCCCCCTGTGATATGGCCCACCAGGGACCGGGACACCGCCAGCAGTCTCTGGGCCATGCTGCCCTTCTGCATGATCTCGCCGGCCATGATGAAAAAGGGAACCGCCATGAGGGGGAAGACATCCAGAGACGTAACCATCTTCTGGATGAGAAATTCATACGGAAGCAGGTCGCTGAAGGTCATCCCCACGGTGACGCTCAACCCGATGGCGATGCCGATGGGCACGCTCAACAGGAGAAATGCCGCAAGTGAAACAAACGTTAAAATAATTGCCATATCCATAGGGCAGGGTCTTCCTTAATTGATTTCCATGATTGAAGGGTCGTACTTGCCCGTGATGACCCCCCAGAGTCTCTCCAGGGTACGCAGGGCCATGAGGCCTAAGCCCACCGGAACGCTGAGAAACACCCAGTACATCTGCACTTCAAGGGGCAGGGGTTTTCTTGTCCGGTGGTCTGAAAAATTGGATAAATTTGATGCCCCAGAAAGACGCGCAGACACAGAAGACAACGGTGCAGAGGTGAGCTGCGATGGTGACGGGCTTGGCAAATTTTCCCCCGAACATGTTCCGGATCACCGTGACTTCCAGGTGGCGGTTCATCTGGGTGGCGTAGCTGCATCCCACGTAAACGGCCCAGATAAAGAGATAGCGTGCGACTTCCTCGGACCAGTCGAGGGAGTTCTGGAGCACGTATCGGTTGAAGACCTGGACAACGGTGATGCCTGTCATCAAAACCAGCGCCAACGAGGAGAAGATCTCCTCGGATCGGTTGATGATGGATTTGGCCATTTTTTCATTCGAGGAACTCCGTGGCAAGCAATACCGGGCGAGTCCACCCGTGTGGGGCACTGCTGGGTTTTTGTTAATAAGGAACATTCAGCCTGGAGCTGTGTGCGGCAGGCCCTTTGCGATACAGGGCACAAATGAAGCCTCCGGCAGAGACTGCCGGAGGCTGGTATGGGCTGAACAGTAATCCAAGAAGGTTACTGGGCGATGGTCGCCTTGGCCTGGTCGATCAGCTCTTTGCCGATGCGCTTTTCGAATTTTTTGTAAACGCCTTCGGCTGCTTTAGCCCAGCTCTCACGCTCTTCGGGGGTGAGAACGGTGACGTTGACCCCTTTGTCCTTCAGGTTGGCCAGGATCTCTTTTTCGCCGTCACGGATGAGCTTGCGCTCATAGAGCTTGACCTCTTCGAAAGTGGTCAGGACGAGCTCTTTCTGCTTGGGAGTGAGGCTGTCGAGGAATCGCTTGGAGATCATGACGAGGTGGGGGCTGTAGAAGCTGTTGACGATGGTAACGTTGTTGTTGACTTCAGGGAAGTTGTTGTGCCATGCCAGGTTGAGGTCGATGTCGATGCCGTCCACGGTCTTCTGCTGCAGGGCGGTGTATACCTCGCCCCAGGAGATGGGGGTGGGGTTCATGCCCAGGCTCTTCAGGGTGGCAATGTGTGCCTTGGAGGGGGTGGAGCGGATCTTCAGGCCCTTGGCATCTTCGAGGGTGGCAACGGATTTTTTGTTGTTCCAGAGGTTACGGAAGCCGATCTCGATGTATCCGAGGCCGATGATGCCGCTTTTTTCGAGGGCCTTGCTGGCGTTTTTGCCGATGGGGCCGTCGGTGATTTTATCGGTTGAAGGATAGTCGGGGAAGAGGAAGGGCAGGTCGAAAATCAGGAATTCATCGGAAAAGGGGGAGAGGTTTGCGGTGCCTGCAGACCCCATCTGGAGCATGTTGAACTGGAGGCCTTGAACCACGCTGTCGAAGTTTCCGAATTTTGAGCTGTCGAAGATATCCACGCGGAACTCGCCGTTGCTTCGCTCTTCGATAAGTTCTTTGAACTTTTCAAACGCCTGTCCCATGGGATGCTGGGGGACGTTGGGGTGGGCAAGTTTGATCACGATGGGTCCGGCCACGGCAGTGGTGGCGGTTAGAAACAGGGCGATCATCAGGGTTGCGAAAATGGTCTTTAGTCTGGTCATCCTTAGAACTCCTTAACTCCTTATGTATTAAAATGTCCGAGAGCCTCTCCGGAGCTCCCGGGCTGTACCGTCACGCATCCGGAACCATGTGCTGTGTACCGTTTGATTGTACGGTCCTTCGGATCTCATCCCCGTTGTTCGTGACGTCACGGGCCAGGCGGAGGCGCGGTTCGATACGCATCGAATTTTCGCGTCGGCCTTGGAGTAAACGTTCCTGATCGGGGGACATTTCTTCTTTCTATGAATCTTATTGACTGGTGTCATGATTAATATTGAACACACTGTGTCTTCTTAATGCGTTATGATAGGGCGCTTCGGATCAAAACAAAATATGAATACAAATGCTCAAAAAATACCCATTCAAAATAGGCATTATGATAAGGCTGTCGTCAGTTGAAGGGGAACGTGTTTTAGGCGGAAAATGGCATGATTTCGAAGTGCTGTCTCAACTGTCTATGTATATTACCATTTTGCATGATTGGCGTGAAGGATCGGTGCCTATTTTTTATGGGCATTCGGGGAGGACTTGATGGTTGTTCGGCTCAGTGCTGGTGTGCTATTTAGGTTGACTACAGTGCACCTGTGGGGTGCAAAACGGTGTTGGCTGTGTTTGACAAACAGGTTGTTGAACGACCGGAGCGCCTGGCTACCGTAAAGCGGCAGCAAGGTGACGGGTAGTGACGGCAAGGGCCCAAGCGGCGAGGATCGATCCATGGGGGTAAAAAAAACAGGTTTTATGCCCGGGCTCTGGAAACAGAGCCTCATGGCTCGTCTGGTGGGGTCGTTTCTCTTTCTGTCCCTGACCATCGTGAGCCTGGTGGGGTACATCGGGTACCACCAGGCCACCGAAGCCCTCAAGGCCTCGGTGTTCGATCGTCTGGACACCGTGGCCACCTTTAAAGCAGGGGAGCTGAACCGCTGGGTGGAAGACCGCATGCTGGATGTGGCCTTTTTTGCCAGCCTGTCCGACGTGCGGGGGCCCGCGGAAATTCTCCTGACGCACCCTTCCTCTGATCCGGCTTACGGGAAGGCCCACGCTGACCTGGCCCACGTCATGGACGATATTCTGGTCGGAAGGTCAGATCCCGAGGAGATTTTTATCCTTTCGGCCGTGGGGGGGCAGATCCTTGTCTCCACCGATTCATCCCAGGGAAATGTGCACCGACATCTATTTTACCCGGGGGCTCCAGGCAAACGCCATTCAGGGCGTGTATGCGTCACCCATGACCCTGAAGCCCACCCTGACCCTTGCCACCCCGCTTTTTGACGGGGCGGGGGAGCGGCGGCTGGGCGTGCTTGCCGCCCACATGAACCTGAGGCACATGGATCAGATCGTTCGTAACGCCGCAGGGCTGGGCCAGAGCGGTGAGTCCTATCTTGTGGATTCGCTTAATGTCTTTGTTTCGGCAGACCGGTTCGGGCGGCTGGAGTTTCCCAGGGGTATCCACACCGAGGGCATCGATACTGCGGTGTCGGGCCTCAATGGCTCGGGTATCTACGAAAACTACGCCGGGGTGAAGGTGATCGGTGTGTACCGCTGGCTGGAGGAGCGGCAGCTGGCCCTGCTGGTGGAGATGAGCCTGGAAGGCTCCCTGCCCGAAGGCTGGCCCGGAACATCATCGCTGTGGGGGTGGTCTCGGTCTGGCTCCTGGCCCTGGGGATCTATGCCCTGGCTCGCCAGATCGCGCGGCCCATCCGGACCATTGCCGACACGGCCGTTCAGGTGGCCGGAGGGGATCTGGACTCCACGGTGCCGGTGCCCACCGAAGATGAGGTGGGCCGCCTGGCCCGCTCCTTCAACCGGATGGTCGCAGAGGTGAAAAAACACCGGGATCACCTGGAGTTCCGTGTTGCCGAGCGCACAACCGACCTCAAGGAGGCCAACGCAAGGCTCCAGCATGAGATTGCGGTGCGCAAAGAGGCGGAAGGGGAGGTTCGGGCCTTGAACGAAGGTCTTGAGCAGCGGGTACAGGATCGGACCTCGGAGCTCTCCGTGGCAAACGCCCTGCTTCAGCGGGCCAAAGAGTCTGCCGAGGCCGCGAGCCGGGCCGAGTAGCTGGCGAGGATGGACCACGAGTTGCGGACCCCGTTGAATATCATCCTGGGGTTTTCGCATCTGTTGAACCGGGACGAGCGCACCACCTCGGACCAGCAGGCGTCCCTTAAGACCATCACCCGGAGCGGGGAGCACCTGCTGGCCCTCATCAACGATATCCTGGAGATGTCAAAGATCGAGGCGGGGCGGACCACCCTGAAGCAGCATAGTTTCGACCTGCACCTGGCCCTGGAGGGCATCGAATCGATGATGCGCAGCAGGGCCGAGGACAAGGGCCTTGCCCTGACGGTGGAGACCTCCGTTGACCTGCCCCGCTATATAAGGTGCGACGAGACCAAGCTGCGCCAGGTCCTGGTCAACCTGCTGGGCAATGCCGTGAAGTTCACCGATGAAGGCGGCGTGACCTTGCGGGTCCGGCGCGGCACGGAGGCCCCTGAAGCGTCGCGTCTCTTTTTTGAGGTGGAAGACACCGGCGTGGGCATTGATTCAGGGGAGGCCGGCATCATTTTCGACGCCTTTTCCCAGGCCGGGGATGGTGAGACGGAAAGGGAGGGCACGGGCCTGGGCCTTGCCATCAGCAAACAGTATGTGGACCTCATGGGGGGCCAGATTACCGCCCAGGGCCTGGATGCCAGAAAATCCTTTTCCGGTTCGATGTCCGGTTTGACGCTGCCGATATGGAAGAGGTCAAGGTCAAGAGCCCTTCCCGGCGGGTAACGGGGCTTCAGCCCGACCAGCAGGCCTTTCAGGTCCTCATTGTGGAAAACAACCCCGAGAGCCGCACCCTGCTGACAAAACTGCTTACCTCCGTGGGCTTTGACGTTCGGGGGGCAAGCAACGGACGGGAGGGGGTCGACCTGTTTCACCAATGGCAGCCCCATCTGGTCTGGATGGACCTGAAGATGCCGGAGATGGACGGATACGAAGCCACTCGGCAGATCAAGGCAAGCCCTGAGGGGCAGGCTGCCAAGGTCATCGCTTTGACCGCCAGCTCCTTTGACGAGCAGAGGGGCGATGCCCTGGCAGCGGGTTGCGATGATTTTGTGGGCAAGCCCTTTCGGGAGGACGATATTTTTGGGGCCATGGAGAAGCACCTGGGGGTGCGATACCTGTATGAAACAGGTGCGCAAGGGGCCGATGGGGCAGGTTCCGGGGACGAGGCGCCCCGGCCTGTGGTGGCCGCAGACCTGGGCACCCTGCCCGAGGCGCTGATCACAAGGCTCTCGGATGCGGCAACGGCCTGTGATGTGGGCAGCGTGGCAACGATTATCGAGGAGGTCAGAGAAATCGATACCTCCGTGGCAGAGTCCCTGGCCGAACTGGCCGATGGTTTTCGGTACGATGACATTCTTGCGTTGATCAATGGGTAATGCACGGTGGGGCGGTCTCAGCCGTGTTGAGCCCGCTCAGGCTCCTTCAGTCCCTGTTTGACCAACTTTTCAAACGTTTAGCCCCCGGCAGGATCGCCGGAGGCACGTGCATGCGGAGAGGCCCAAATGGAGATGGACCACATGACGTCGGGGCACTGGAACCACGCCGAAGGAAACATCCTTGTGGTGGACGACAATCCCGAGAACCTGAGGATTCTGGTGAAGCTGCTCACCGAGGCCGGTTACAAGGTGCACGCCGCGGCCAAGGGCTCCCTGGCCCTGGGAGCGGTGGAGCGATCCCTGCCGGACCTGATCCTCCTTGACATCAAGATGTCGGGCATGGACGGGTACGAGGTGTGCCGCCGGTTGAAGGCAGACGGGCGAACCGCGGAGGTTCCCGTGATTTTCATCAGCGCTCTGGATGACGCTGAGGACAAGGTCAAGGGCTTTGGCCTGGGCTGCGCCGACTACATCACCAAGCCGTTTCAACTTGAAGAGGTCCTGGCGCGGGTTCGGACGCACCTGGGGGTGTTCCGTCTGAAACGGCAGCTTAACGATAAGATCAGGCTCCTCCACCACGAGATCGTCGAACGCCAGCGCGTGGAGGCCATGCTCCAGGAAAAACATGATCAGATGGAGCAGGAGGTGGCTCGGCGCACGGCGGAGCTGCAGGAGAAATCCCGGCACCTCGAAGAGGTGAACCAGGCCCTCAAGGCCATGCTGGATCACAGGGATCTTGAAAAACGGGCCATTGAGGACAACATGGCCGCCAACCTGAAAAAATACGTGGCCCCCTACCTTGATCAGATGAGAAGAACCGTCCGGGAGGAGGAGCACAGGACCACGCTGACGATTATCGAGACAAACCTCAATGAGCTGGTGGTCCCGATCCGCAACAGCATCTCCTCGAAATACATGGATCTGACACCCACGGAGATCAAGGTGGCGGACCTGATCCGGCAGGACAAGGGGAGCAAGGAGATTGCCGAACACCTGAATCTGTCCATCAGTACGGTGGCCAATTTTCGGCACAACATCCGCAAGAAGCTGGGGCTTAACAACAAGAAAACCAATCTCAAAACCTATCTCTCCACCCTGGCCCCGTAAGCGGCACCGCCATGGGGGGATTGGGCTCGGCAGGTATCAGGGACTGCACGCTCCTTTTCCGGGCGCGGCAACGGCAATGTTATGAAGGGAAAGACCATGTTGAATGTAAACTATTTTATATCCCTGCTCTGGTCCGCATTGGTGGTGACTCTCGTCTCTGGCGGGTTGTCGGGCTGCTCCTCCCCTTCGCCTCCGCCTGAGATACGCATCGGCGTCATTGCCCCCCTTACCGGGGATTCGGACGCCAGATGGGGAAAATCTTACGTGAACGGGGCCATGCTTGCCGTTGCCCGGCTCAACGATCAGGGCGGCCTCATGATAGACGGGCGAAAGCTTAAGGTCACCCTGACCTTTGCCGACAGTCAGGGCAACCCCCAGCTCGCGCTGAACGTGGCCCGCAAGCTCATTGCCCGGTACAACGTGGACGCCCTGGTGGGGGCCCCCAGAAGCCAGGTGGCCATCCCCGTTGCCGCCCTTGCCGAGAGCCGCCGTATTCCCTTTGTGACCTCCATGGCCACTCACCCTGCGGTGACCCGGGGCAGGCAGTTCAGTTTCCGGACCATCTTCAGCGATACCTTCCAGGCCGAGGTCCTCGCCCGGTTTGCCTTTCATGACCTGGGTGCCAGGCAAGCCGCTGTCCTGTACGAGGTGACCAGCGATGACAACAGCAGCCTGGCCGGTCTGTTCAAGTCCGAGTTCGAGGCCAAGGGGGGGCAGGTGGTGGCCTTTGAGCCCTATGTCTCCGGGGAGTCGGACTGGGCCCGCCAGTTCGAAGCCATCCGCACCAGCGGCGCCCAGATCCTGTTCCTGCCCAACTTCGGTAACGAAGTGCCCCGTCAGGCCCGCCTGGCACGTGAGGCCGGTATCGGCATGCCCCTTCTCGGCGGTGACGACTGGTGGGGCATCGAGACCGGAAAAGACCGCGCCGCCCTGGAAGGGGGCTTTTTCAGCACCGACTACGCCCTGGATCTGGACAGTCCCCAAAATAAGGCGTTTGTGGCAGCCTACCGCGAGCGTTACAAAGATATTGAACGACAACGCCGCCCATATTTACGACGCCCTTGGCCTGATTTTTAAGGTCATCGCAGAGCAGGGCCGCGTGGACTCCGAATCCCTTCGCCATGGTCTGGCAGGCGTCCGAAATTACTCCGGCGTCACCGGGACCATGCAGTTCAAAGGCAGCGGCGACCCCGTCAAAAGCGCCCAGATCATCCAGGTCACCGAGGGAGGGTTTTCCGTGGTGAAGACCATGGAACCGTAGCCACATCAGCGATATGTCTGCCTGAAGATAAATAATCCGGGTATGGTAATGCGTTGTGGGCAAGGGTTCAAAGAGCGTTTTTTCTTTGAACCCTTCACCCCGCTATTCCCTTCATTTTTTCATGCTCTTCCTTGTAAATAGCCACCATGCGATCGATTTTGGCGTACTGCCGCGTCAAAAGATCTTCGGCAATGGTTCGGAGCCCCCACTTTTTAAAATCGACCTGAAGGCCGTTGCCGCTTGGGTTGTCTGTTCCGTGAAGTTCATGGAAAACTGCCTACGAGGTTAGCAGGCGGTGAACATCCTTGATGGCGTCGCACAGTTCCGCAATTTCAGCCCCTGAGAACATTTCAGGGGTGGGTTGGGTATCGGGCAGGGTCATGATGGACTCCTTTTTGGAATGGTGGATGGTGAGCGGTGGATGGTGAGTAGTGAGTAGTGAGTAGTGGCGGTGCTACCGTTATGTAATAATCGCGTCCAGCCACCGGCGCACGGCTCTCACCCCGTAGGGGTGATTCCGCGCACGATTCCCGGGACCGTTGGGCAGTTGAAAATGGCCGCAGCGATCACTGCCCGACACACAGCACATCCCAACGCCGCTTCCCCTCATCTTAAAATCAAACGAGGCATTTTTTTTGCGGCGGCCCATGCTCAAAAAGAGCACAGGTCCGCCTGTGACATCGGGAACGGGAAAACGCGCCTCAGGTGAGATCAGGAAGAGGAAACGGACGCAACACCACAACTGCCGGGGCTGTTCGAGAACGCGCAGAAATCCGAAGGGGCGTTTTCCCGACCGTTAATCAGAAACGCGCGCCTGCCTTGGCCATTGGGCACAGCAATCGTGTCTGTGAAGGGGTTTTCCGGGACCGTGTGATAAGGAAAATACGGCTTGAAATGGGGGTGGGGGTGGTGTAAAAAATCGCTTAGCCATGACGACCTCCGTGTAAGGTTGTTTTGGTCAGGCCTGGCAGGATGTTGCAGCATCCTGTCGGGTCGCACCATTGAGATGGTTGGATCAATCAATAACTAGTTATTACCGCCCACCATAATTTCATCTTTTTAGCCTGTCAATGATTTTTCTCTGGTAAATTCGTGTGTTATTCATTTCGATGGCCGTGGAAACCACGCTTTGCATGGTCGAGGGCAATGGGTGCGCTTTGCTGTTTTCTGCAACCCCCGTTTTTCTCTCGGTAGCCCATTTGGCACGGGAGCAACCGAGCCTGGTGGGAAAGATATCGACCATGATCGGCAGGGGGCCTTGGTCCAAAGGGTAGGCGTAGGCCGTGGGTATCTCATTTCGTTGCGGGATGGTATGTATTTTATTGAGATGCGTGGGGACGACTTCAGTTCATAGCGATCGATTCACATCACAACACCCAACACGTGCCAGTACGGTTTGAATCCTTCCTCCACAACGGCCGCTATGAGTTTTAGAAAAGGCGTGTAATCCTCTTTTGTGTGCGCGGTATCAAGGGTTTTGCAGAATTCAGGCGTCTCTCCACCGGAAGCACCACGGGCGGAAAGCCACTCTTCATCAGCTCCAGGTTCTATTCAACAGCCTTGATGTCCTTCCATTGCCATCCATGAAAAGGCTAATTTTCACAAATTGGGCATGTACCCGCGCGGCCCGCTCCACGGGATGCAACCGGGGCCCCAACCGTATCTACTGATCAACTCGGTCATGGCGCCTTCTACCTGAAGCGCATCGGGTGGCGTATGGTCAGCCCCTGGAAATGATGACGTTATTTTTTCTGTACACCCCTGCATGGGGGTCATCGATCTGCTTTAGAATCAGTTGATCAATGGACTTCATCTGCCACTGAGAAGAGGCTCATTTTTCTGAACCAGCTCTTCCACAAAGAAGATGGCATCCCTGTGGTTGATCGCCTCAAAGTGCTCACGAATGGTTTTTCCACCCACCGTGATCCCTCGAAAGCCACCTTCGTCTCCTTTAAGCTCAAGTGCGTCGCCTTCAATGGCATTGGAGTTGTAAGTCCAGCGAAGGACAAGATCCTCATGCAGATTTTTCATGACCTCATCGGCAGAGGCCTGTAGGCATCAAGGGTCTCTTTCATGAGATCAAGCGTGTTGAATATGTCGTCCATGGGGGTGTCCTTCATTCGTTACGGCAGTATGGGCCTACTTTCTCGCCAGCAACATGCCAAGGTTACCGTTCCCGACCTCTTTCTGGTTGTTGTGATGTCGATGAAGCCTCTTTATCAGTAAAGCGAACACCTTCATTTACATTGGCTATGATCTCTTGAACTTCAGCCTGATGGCGTTGCAAATAAGAAATAGCCGATTCTAAAAACGAAAACAATTCTTATAGAAACATTAACATCAAAGGAGAACCGTGAGCACCTCATTTTGTCAGGCGAAGACCCTCGCCAATGGATACGCCTTCAACTCGTAGGATGGGCAAAGGTGGTGCCGTGCCCATCGGCGTAATCTCTTCCGCGAGCTCCATTTTCCGGGCTGGGTGTATTCCGACAGTTCGCTGAGGGTTTTGGCCAGGCGTACTTCTTTTTTTGATATTTCTGGTTTGAGCTTTTCGTCGTCAAGCAGTGTCATGATTATGATCTGGTATTTCAATTCCCTTGCCTGCTGTAAAAGGATCGCTCCTTCTAACCGAGTCGTCCAGTTTGGGAAACCGATGGTCCGGACCCCCAGTCCGAATATTTGTATTTCTTTTATGTAAATGAAACGATGCGGACTGTGAGGTGTCTTTCAACAAGGGGGCATATCCCTTTTCAAGGGCATCACGTATGCTGCTGATTTCGGCTGCGGGGGCTGAAGTTTCCTAAAGGATGGTCTATGGTGCTTTCATCCATGTCAGATAAAGGTAGTTGCTGCCAGTTGTTGTTCTTTGTGAACGTAATAAGTTCATGTTCGGGATAGAGTTTCCTGCATAAGCTGTAGTGCAAAATTGACCAATAAATAGTGCCATACAAAGAGACGACAGGATCTGAATAGAGATAACCCGCAACGTATTAAGGATAGCCTTTCGTGAACATAATCCTCTCCTTATCATGCTGGATACAGGTGATTAAAGCACTGTAGAATAAGTATGGTTTAATGCGCCATAGACGACGAAAAATCGAATAACTATAGTAACCACGTCCGATGCGAACCCGTATCAACGTGGACAAAGGTAGAGTAAAGGCCAAGGCCACCAATTTTATTGGCTGACCATAACCTTTTACATAGCTTTTTGAGCTTGGGAAGAGTTGAGCACGAAATGTCAGCTGCGTTTCCTTTGACATGTTGAGAGTTTGAAATTCCTCACACTGCTGCGTTATGTGTTTTGCACCTATCCACGCTTGATACAACGTCAGCTTTCCATGGCATATTTATTCTTCGTCTGATGAGACTATTGGCGTATTTTGTCTGGGTTGTAGACGTTTTGCGGATTTTACTGCTTGGTGATGTAGTATGTGAGTAATAGCGCTTCTGGGGAGTATGTTCAAGTTAAACTGAGATGTTATCCTTTGGGGTGCTTCGGTTTCGGGTTTGTGTGAGGGGAGCACTAAGGCAGGGTGGTCTCGTGCTCAACCGGCAACATCGTCAACTTTAGGGGCATGCCACGATTAAATTACACAGGACGGGATCATCATTTTAAGGCATAGCCCTCAATTGGGCTCACTGATGTTGAGCCGGTCGATTTTGGTGAGCAGGGTTTTGTAGCTGATCTTGAGGATCTTGGAGGCGTGGGTCCGGTTCCAGTTGGTGCGGTCCAGGACCTTGGCAATGACCTCTTTTTCCACGAGGTCGGTGGCGTTTTTTCGGATGGCTTTGAGGGAGAAGGTCTCCATGGCCTCGGGGGAGTCGGCGGCCATGGCGCGGAGTTTTTCCACCAGGCCGTTTCCGTTGGCCGGGGTGGCGTCCGGGGTGGTGGGGGCGGGGTGTTCGTGGAGGATCTCCGAGAGGGTCTCGTCGTCGCAGCCGATGAGGAGGATGCGCTGCAATACGCTCACGAGCTGTCGCACGTTGCCGGGCCAGGAGAAGTCGCAGAGCCTGCCGTAGGTGTGGGTGCTCAAGGGGGCGATGACCCGGTCCGGGTACTTGTCCTGATAGTGGCGGGTGTAGTGGGTGATGAGTTCGGGGATGTCTTCGGGCCGCTCCCGCAAGGGGGGGATGTTGATCTGGATCATGTTGAGGCGGTAGTAAAGGTCCTCCCGGAATTTTTTCTCCAGGATCCTCTGCTTGAGGTCGTGGTTGGTGGCGGAGACTACCCAGGTGTTGGAGGTGATGTTGGTCTCCGAGCCCAGGCGGCTGTACTCTCCGCTCTGGAGGACGTGCAGGAGCTTGGCCTGGAGGGGAAAGCTCATGTCCCCGATCTCGTCCAGGAAGAGAACGCCCCCGTCCGCCAACTCGAATTTTCCCTTTCGCTTGCGGTGGGCACCGGTAAAGGCTCCCTGCTCTACTCCGAAGAGCTCGCTTTCCAGGAGGGTGTCCGGGATGGCTGCGCAGTTGACCTTGACGAACTCTTTTTTGCGCCGTGGAGAGAGCTCGTAGAGCACCCGGGCCACCACCTCTTTGCCGACACCGGTCTCTCCTGTGATGACCACGTTCAGCGAGGTGTCCTGGGAGACCAGGCGGATGATTTCCCGGATTTTCTGGATACTGGGGCTGGAGCCCACAAGGGGAGTGTCCATGGCGTTGCCCTCTTTGCTGTGTCCGGGTGCGTTAACGTGGCAGTATCGGGGAAGGGGAGATAAGGCGCGGAGCATCGGGTGAGGGGCCGACGGGCGCGGGCCATGCCTCGGGGTGAACCGGCGGGACATGGAGGCTCGGTGACGTCCGAGCGGGGCGCGGGTCGGGAAAGCGAGCAACACATCGTGAGATCAATGTCCCTAATACCGGCGGTGCCTTGCAGGGCCAGGGAAGGGTGACGGGCTGTCCACCCGTATCCATGGGTCGCGAGGCGATTCCAGGCGGCTTTTTTGTTGTCAACGGATGCATCGGCAAGGCCGCCTATAAGGAATACCGGTCTCCTGCGGCGCGCATCATTTCACAGGCGCCGATGGTAAACGCATGTGCATGAAAAATCATGCCGTGTCGTCATTTTTCAGATCATGAATAGTGTTGAATCTTGATAAATAATAGATTATTATAAATCCCATATCAAGCTCAAATTTCCCTGCCTGGTTTGACCTGAATTCTCCTCCTATCCGGTTGTTTCATCGTTTCCACTTGTCTCTTCCATGAGTCTGCTCCGTGCCGTTCCGCGGCATTGCGGGAAGCTTGCAAAAAAGGTGTCCGGCCTCGCGTCGGCTGCCCAGTGCGCCAGGGCTCACGCAGGACCCACCTGTCCTTTCCCACGCCTGTGGGAGAGTTGTCTACCGATACGTACGGTCTGCTGTCCCCTTATCCATTATTTTTCATCGACAAGACAAACAAACGGACCTCGTCGCTCACCGGAACGGCCCCTGTGATCTGGAGCCGCCCAACGACTGCTGGAGGATATATGAAAGGTATCCGACGCGATAAGAACGACATGGAGTTCTACATCGGAATGGTCTCAAAGTGGTACTGGATCGTGCTGATCACCCTGGCCCTTTCCCTGAGCTTCGGCATTTACCGTGTGTTGACCCTGCAGAATTTCTACGAAGCCCAAACCGTGATCCTTGTCCAGCCCCGGAACCTCTCTCCGGACGTGGTCCGGACCATTGTCTCCGAAGAGACCAACATCCGCATCACCACCCTTGCCCAGCGCATCCAGAGCCGGACCAACCTGGAAAAAATCATCAGGGAGTTCAATCTGTTTTCAGGCGACTCCCAACAGGAGATGTTCATGGAGGACAAGGTGGCCGTGTTGCGGAAGCGCATCTCCGTGGAGCTCACCCGGGGGCGCAACCGCACCGCAGACTCCTTTACGGTCTCCTATCGGGGGACGGATCCGGTGCGGGTGACCCAGATCACCGATGCCCTGGCCGCCAACATCATCGAGGAGAACCTCAAGCTCCGGGAGAGCCTGGTCCTGGGGACCAACTCCTTTCTGGAGACCGAACTCAAGACCATGCGGGTGAAGCTCGTTGAAACGGAGGCCAAGCTCAAGGAGTACCGGGAACGTTACATGGGCGGGCTTCCCGAGCAGCTGGAGAGCAACCTGAGCATTCTGGACTCCCTGAATGAGCGCCTCACCGAAGTACGTGCCGAGGTGAGGATGTCCAAGGACCGTCTGGACATTTTCCTGCAGCGGGCCAACCAGCCCGTGGACCCGACCCTGGATGAGGTGCCGGTGCGCTCCCTGACCAAGGAGCAGGAGCTGGCCCGCCTTCGGGAGGAGTTGAACTTCCGGTTGAAGCGCTACACTGAGTACCACCCGGATGTCCTGCAGGTGAAGTCGGCCATAGAGCAGCTTGAGGCGGAGCCAGACGAGGGGGCCGTGGCCCAAAGGCCGCAGACCAGGCCCTTGACGGCCTTTGAGCAGCAGAGGGCCGCGCTTTTGGCCGAGGTCCGGGCCAATGAAAAGGAACGGAACGATCTGATGGCCCAGATCCGGCTTTACAAAAAGCGCGTGGAGGACACCCCCAAACGGGAGCAGGAGCTGATCTCCCTGCAGCGGGATTACGACAATATCCGCAGCGCCTATCACTCCCTTTTGAACCGCCAGATCGAATCCCAGATCGCCGTGAACATGGAAAAGCAACAGAAAGGGGGCCAGTTCCGCATCATCGATCCGGCCCGGGTGCCGGAAAAACCCATGGTTCCGGACATGAAAAAGCTCATTCTCTTCATTCTGGTGGGGGGCCTGGGCCTGGGCTGCGGCATCGTGGCGTTGCTGGAGGTGACCATGCAGACCTTCCGGGGAACCGGTTCCGTGGAGATGTACACCTCGCTTCCCGTGATCGCCAATATCCCGACCATCCATGAAGGGTCGGGGATCAAGCGGTTTTTCGTGAAACGATTCATTCCCGCAGTGGGCGGCCTGACGACGGTGTGCCTGCTGGGGACCCTTTTGGGACTCATCTTTATCAAGGGGTGACATGATGGGGCATTTTTCCAAAGCACTTGAGAAAAGGGGGCTGGAACGCAGCGATAAACCCGAGGTCTCCACGACCACGACTGAGGCACCCGTGCCGGAGGCCACTGAGGGCCTGGCGACCCCGGATGAGGGGACCCCGGAGGCGCCACCCTTAGGCATCGCCGGGCATCCGCTGGTGGTCCTGTCGGATCCGTGGAGCTACAGCTCGGAGCAGTTCCGCTCCATCAAGACGACGATCATGTTCCCGGAAGACGGCAAGGCGCGTCGCGTGATCCTTGTGACCAGCGCCATGCCCGCCGAGGGGAAGTCCTTTGTGGCCGCCAATGTGGCGGCGGCCATCGCCGGAAGCCTGGACAATCAGGTGATGGTCATCGACAGCGACTTGAGGCAGCCCGTGGTGGCGGATATTTTTTCCTTGCCCGGTGAAGCTCCGGGTCTGGATGCCTTCCTGAACAACCGCTGCGGGCTGGACGAGGTGATCCATCCCACGCACCTCGAAAAGCTCTCGGTTATTCCTGCCGGAAAGACCGTTGAGAACCCCTCGGAGCTAATTTCTTCTGCATCCATGCACCACCTCATCGATGACCTGAAGATGAGGTATGCGGACCACTACGTCATCATCGACTCTCCGCCTCCTTTGTTCGCCCCTGAAACCGTGGCCCTGTCCCGACACGTGGACGGGATCGTGGTGGTGGTTCGAAACGACAAGACCTCCAAAAAGGTGGTAGGGGAGATGCTGGAAAAGGTGGACCGCACCAAGGTGATCGGCATCGTCCTGAACCGACACGACGTCCCCTTCGGGCGGGACCGAGGCTATAGCGAGTACTACGCCTACCGAAAAGGGCGCGGCAACGGGAGCAAGTCTTAACCGAATCAGACGGGGCTCGGGTATTTCCATGATCAATCTATTTGAACGGTATTACACGATTAGAAATATCTTTCTGGTCCTTCTGGAGAGCCTGCTGCTCTATGTGTGCCTGCTGCTTACCTGGTTCATCGTCTCCGGGGGGAGCCCCTGGAGTGACCACTCGGGCCTTCACCTGAAGGCGGTGTGCATCATCCTGGTGTGTGTCTTCTGCCTCTATTGCAACAATGTCTACAGCCTCAGGGATATCAGCGGCTACCTGGACCTGGCCGTCAAGCTGTTTCAAGCCCTGGGCATGGCCCTGATCCTGCTGGCTTTGATCTATATCGGCTTCAGCCGGGCCAGGCTGGCCACGGAGTTCTTTCTCGTCTACGTGCCCGTGGTGGTCATGGTGCTGTCGACCTGGCGGTTTGTCTATGTCTTCATTTTGAAGACGGGCATGTTCAGCCAGAAGATCATGGTGGTGGGGGACGGCGACTTTGCCGTGGATATCTGCCGGGAGATCGAACGCGAGATCGACTGCGGGTACAGCGTGGAGGTTCTGGTCACCGAAAAGCACGTGGACGGACTCGACACCTTGAGTACACCGCACCATCACTCCTACGAGAAGCTGGCGACGACCGCCGAAGAGTTTGAGGTGGAGCGCATCGTGGTGGCGTTAAAAGAGAAGCGGGGCAGCCTGCCCGTGGATGAGCTTCTTTTGTGCCGCATGAACGGCATCGATGTCATGGACGGCAACACCTTCTACGAAATGCTCACCGGGAAATTTCTGGTCTCCTCCATCAACCCGGGGTGGCTCATCTTTTCAGACGGGTTCAGGAAAGGCCGCCTGCGCAGCATGCTCAAGCGTCTGGAGGACATCGTGGTTTCGCTGACCCTGCTGGTCCTCTTCTCTCCCGTGATGCTGGTGGCAGCCGTCTTTATCAAGCTGGACTCAAGGGGGCCGCTCCTGTTTGCCCAGGAACGGCTGGGGCAGGGGCACAAGCCTTACAAGCTCTACAAGCTTCGGTCCATGGTGGAGAACGCAGAAAAGGAGTCCGGCCCGGTGTGGGCCCTGAAAAACGATTCCCGGGTGACTCGGGTGGGGCTTTTTATTCGGAAATGGCGCGTGGATGAGCTTCCCCAGCTGTTCAATGTCCTGAAAGGGGACATGAGCCTGGTGGGGCCGCGGCCGGAGAGGGCCCATTTTGTCGAGCAGCTGGAGGCCGAGATTCCCTACTACGGGGAGCGTTTCACCGTGCGCCCCGGGGTGACCGGGTGGGCCCAGGTTCGCTACGAGTACGGCGATTCCGTGGAGGACGCCATGGAAAAGCTCAACTACGACCTTTTTTACATCAAGAACATGAACCTGTTCATGGATATCGTCATTATTTTTCGCACGATCAGGACGGTGCTTTTCGGTGTGGGGGCGCGTTGACCGGGCCTTCCACCGTTTGGCGATATGGTTGAATCGCCGATATTGAAGGTGGGCTTATCCCCCTTTTAGCAGGCGTTTTGGCTTTCTACTTCGCGGCTTTTTGTCAACAAAAAATCAACGTTTGAAGAGGGTTCTGTAACCCGAGGGGCGGAGCTATGTCTAATCAATCGCGTATGGCGGTCATTATGGCGGTCTGTCTGATGGTGACATGTGGCACGGGTATCGGAGGGGCTCTGGCCGAGACAAAGAAGGCCAAGAGCCCGGAGAGCTACACCCTGGGCTTTGGGGACGTCATCGACGTGCTGGTGTGGAAAGAACCCGATTTCTCCCTTGAAAACACGGTGATTCGCCTGGACGGCAAGATCACCCTGCCCCTGGTGAGCGACGTCACCGCCGCGGGCAGGACCACCCGGCAGCTCAAGGCCAATTTGGAGAGCGCGCTGCGCAGGTATATCGACAACCCGGTGGTCACGGTAATCTTAAGGGAAGCCCGAAGCCAGCGATTTTATATCCTGGGAGAGGTGGTCCAGGCCGGTGAATACCCCCTGGCCAAGGAGCTTACCGTGCTCCAGGCCTTTGCCATTGCAGGCGGGTTCACCGAGTGGGCCAACAAAAAAGATATCTTCGTGCTGAGGCGAAACGATCAGGGGGACACCAGGATCCGCATCAACTACCACGATATTCTCTCGGGAAAGGATTTGAAGGGAAACATCGTACTCCTGGCCGATGACACCATCATGGTGCCCTGATGATGAGGGCGCGCAGGACGGCAACAGACAGCCGCAAATGGGTGGTCCCCGCGCTGGTGTTTCTGGTCGTCGCCCTGGGCGGAGGCGTGGCAACGGATCCCGTACGGGCCGATGTGCGCCTCGGGTTGGAAACCCAGGTGGAATACAACGACAACCTGTTCCTGGACGAAGGGGACGAGACCGACGATATCATCTATCGCGTGGCGCCCTGGATCGAGGCCACAAAACAGTGGCAGCGCCTTTTGACGGAACTGAGATACCAGCCTCGCTTTACCTGGTACGACGAAAACACGGACCTGGATTTCACCGGGCACAATGCGGACCTGGTGCTGTCCGGGAACGTCTCCCGCAACGTCAATCTGGCGCTGGACACCCGGTTTGTCCGAAGCGAAGAGGAGAACCTGTACTGGTCCACTTCAGCGATCCTCCCGTCTGCCTTACACCAACTTCTTTTCGAGTCTCACCGGCACCTGGCTTACCGGCAGGGACGAGAGCCTGGGCTTTGTCGTGAGCGGGGAGGACCTGGACTACGATGAGGAGAGCCTCTCCCAGGACGGCAGGGAGTATGAGGGGCGAATCAATGGTCGGCACCGGATTCAGGACCTGGATTTTGCCACCTTTGATGTGGGCTACGCCACCGGCGAGTACGACGACGACACCACCTATGACGTCTTCAACGGCGTGGTGGGGGCCGAGCGCGGCATCGACCGGCAACGGCGTCTGTTTGCCCGGCTGGGGTTTTCCACCACCTCCGGGGACGCCAGGGCAAACTACAACACCTTGAACCCCCTGGTGGGCATCGCAGGGGAGAAGAAAAATCTTCAGTACGATGTCGGGGCCGGTTTTCTGGTCTACGACCAGGATGATGCCGACACCGAGATCTACCCCTCTCTGGTGGCCAATGTGGTGGCCACCCACGGGTGGCGCCGGGGCGAGGTGGTGCTGACCTTTACCAGCGGGTACGAAGAGGAGTTTCTGGAGTCGGAAAACCCCGGGTTCAATACCTATGCCCTTGCAAGGGCCACGGGCCTCTACAGCCTCACCCAGGACTGGCGGTGCAGCGCACTGGGCGAGTTGCGGGGGGACGCCTACGAGGACAACCGCCCCAATCAGGATGACCGCAAGGATCTTTCCCTGATTGTGGGGGGCGGCATCGAATACCAGCTGATGCGTCGGGCCGTCGTGCGCCTGGATTATACCTTCCGCGCACGGGAGTCCGAGGACAATACCTTTGAGTACAAGGAAAACAGGGTGCTGATGACCTTGAACCTCTTCACGTTGTGATGTGTCGGGGACAAAGGGGCATCGGCGTCCGAGCAGATGATGGCGCGAGGTGACGGACCATGCACAGGGCCGAACCGCTGGCAAGGGCGGATGAGCAGGAACACGGCGGTCTGGCACAGGATGCCGCGGGGCAGGAGCCCCCGGTGTTCCTGCTGACCGTGGACGTGGAAGACTGGTTCCAGGTGGAGAACTTCAAGCCCTGGATCCCCTTTGACTCCTGGGGCAGCCGGGAGCTTCGCGTGGTGGACAACACCCTGCGGCTCATGGACAGCCTGGAGGCCCTGGGGGGTAGCCAGCCCGTGAAGATAACCTTTTTTGTTCTCGGCTGGGTGGCGGCCCGGTGCCCGGAGCTTATCCGAGAGATGGACGCCCGTGGCCACGAAGTGGCATCCCACGGGTACAACCATCAGCTGGTGCCCACCTGTGCCGACGATGAGCTCACCGAAGACCTGGTGGCAAGCCGTCAGTGCCTGGAGGACATCCTGGGAAAACCCGTGGCCGGGTACAGGGCCCCGAGTTTTTCCATCGAGCCGCGCCTGATCCGGCTCCTGGCCGAGTGCGGATACCGTTATGATGCCAGCTACAACTCCTATGGGGGCAACGCCCGTTACGGCAGCTTTGACGACATGCCCCCCCCGGACCGGGGGGTGGCCCGACTTGCCAACGGCCTCTACGAGCTGCCGGTAAGTAACCTGTCCGTGGCCGGACGCACGGTGCCCTGGGGAGGCGGGGGCTTTTTCCGCCTGATTCCCAAGGGGCTGTACGTAAGGGGGGTCAAGGCCGAGGCCGCCCGGGACGGGGTGTTTCACTTTTACCTCCATCCCTGGGAGATCGACCCGCACCAGCCTCGCGTCCGTCAGGCCTCGCCCATGTTCAAGTTTCGGCATTACCTCAACCTGGGCCACTGCCTCGCCAAACTCACCTACCTCCTGAAGCGCCTCGACGGGTTTGTCTTTTCCACCTGCTCCAAGCACCTTGACAAGGTCGCCAACGATTCGACCGAAGGCTAAAGGGGACCCCATGCACATCGTGAACACAGAGACGGATCGTACCGTCACGGAGGAGGCCTGGAACGCCTACCTGTTCGCCCACGGCAGCGGTTCGCTTTACGCCATGGCCCAATGGGGGGCGCTGGTCAGGGAGATTTACGGCCATCGGGACATTCGCCTAACGGCCTTGGAGAGGCGCCACGGCGCCGACGAGGTGGTGGGGGTGCTTCCCCTGGTGGCCATGCGGTCCCGGATTTTTGGGCACAAGCTCGTCTCCATGCCTTACGTGGACATGGCCGGGGTGGTGGCCGATACCCCGGAGATCGAGCAGGCCCTTGTGACACGGGCCCTTGAGATCGGTCGTGAAACCGGGTCGCGCTGTGTGGAGGTAAGGCAGGCCGGAACCTTAGAGTCCTTTGACGGAAAGGAGACCCTGGACATGGGGGCTGGGGTGTATACCCTCACCGTGGCCCGGGACAAGGCGCGCATGGTGCTCTCCCTTCCGGCTTCGTCCGAGGAGCTGTGGAGTTCGTTTAAGTCCAAGCTCAGGAATCAGATCTCCCGGGGAACCCGGGACGGGCTCTCGGCGCGGGTGGGAGGGGACGAGCTGGTGACCCCTTTTTATACGGTGTTTGCCGAGAACATGCGGGACTTAGGGTCTCCGGTGCACTCCAAAAAGCTCTTTCACCGGGTGATGGAGCGCTTTTCCGGCAAGGCCAACATCATCCTGGTGGAAAAAGAGGGGGAGCCTGTGTCCGCTGCCATGGTCTGCTCCTTTGGAAAGGCCCTCCAGAACCCCTGGGCCTCCACCCGGAGGCGGTTCAACAAGATGAGCCCCAACATGCTCTTGTACTGGCGCATGCTGGAGTTCGCCTGCGATGCGGGGCACACCTCCTTTGACTTCGGCCGGTCCACCCCGGGGGAGGGGACCTACCGGTTTAAAAAACAGTGGGGGCCGGAGCCCCACCCCTTGTACTGGTACAGGTTTACCCCCGGAGTACAGCCCCGATCCGAAGGCCCCGCCGGAGAGCGGGATCGGTTCGGCAAGGCCATGGCCTTCTGGAAAAAGCTGCCTGTTCCCGTGACCCGGGTCATCGGGCCCATGGTGAGGGGGCAGATCAGCCTGTGAGACTGGGACGTACACTGCCGCCCGCTGCCGCCCCCGTGCCCTTGAAAAGCGTGCTGAACGGCCTCAAGGGCCTCATGCGCGGGAAGACCGAACTCCGGCGCTTTGAGGACGAGCTCAAAGCGCACCACGGAGCGTCCCACGTGATTCTCGTCTCGTCGGGCAAGGCCTGCCTCTACCTTATCCTCAAGGCCCTGCAGCGGCTCAACCCGTCCCGCAGGGAGGTGGTGATCCCTGCCTACACCTGCTACTCCGTTCCTTCGGCCGTGAAGCGGGCAGGGCTTACGGTGTGCCTCTGCGACATCGACCCGGCAACCCTGGATTTTGATTTTACACGCCTCTCCCGGCTCCTTGCCGAGCGGGGCGATGACATTCTGGCCGTGATGCCGACCCATCTCTTCGGGGTGGCCTCGGACGTGCCGGAGGTTCGAAAGCTCACGGCCGGGACCCCGGTGACGGTCGTCGAAGACGCGGCCCAGGCCCTGGGGGGACGGCTTCGGGGCAAGCCCTTGGGCACCTTGGGTGACGTGGGTTTTTTCAGTTTGGGGCGGGGCAAGGCCCTCTCCACGGTGGAGGGGGGCGTGGTTCTCACCGACAACGGGGACCTTGCCGCAGCCTTTAATGATGAGCTTTCGTCTTTTGACGGGTACTCGGCCCTTGATATCGTGAACCTTGGGGTGCAGGCTGCGGCCCTTGCTCTGCTCATGGACCCCAGGTTCTTCTGGATTCCCAAGGCCCTTCCGCTTTTGAGACTCGGGGAGACCCATTTTGATACCGATTTTTCCTTAAAACGCATGTCCGGCTTTCAAGCAGGGCTGGCCCGTGGCTGGCAACAGCGGCTGGAAGAGGCGACATCAGCGCGGCGCCGACACACCGGTGCCTGGGCCGAGGCGCTTCAAGGTGACGGGGGCGCAGGGCACACGAGCCCTGCCGAGGGCCTTTTGAGGTACCCCCTTCTGGTGTCGGAGCCGACGCAGAGGCAGGCGCTTTTGTCTGCCAGCGAGCGTCTTGGCCTGGGCGTGATGGCCGCTTACCCGCGATCCCTGGATTGCCTTTCCGCCATGGGGGCCCATTGCGGGGACACCCACTGCCCCGGGGCCCGTGACGTTGCGAGCCGATTGGTGACTCTGCCGGTGCATCCCTATGTGACGGACGGGGACCGGCGGCGCATTCATAATGTCCTTCCGTGTACCGAGGCGTCCGGTGGGGAGGCCGTACCATGAACGGGGCCCACCAAAAAATACGGTTGATGCAGATCACCCATGACCTTGCCATCGGGGGCCTTCAGCAGGTGGTGGTGAATTTGTGCCGCCACATCGACAAAGAGCGCTTCGAGGTCTCGGTGCTTTGCCTGAGAGAACTGGGGGAATTTGCCCCGGAGGTGGAGGCCATGGGGATCCCCGTCTTCCTGCTGCCCCAGAAGGAGGGCACCGACTATTTTTCGTTTGTGAAGGTGGGGCGCCTGTTACGGCGCGAAAAGATCGAGGTGATCCATACCCATAACACCCAGCCCTTTGTGGACGGCATGGTGGGTGCCCTCATGGCCGGGGTGAAGAGACGGATCCATACGGACCATGCCCGTGCCTTTCCGGACAAATGGCGTTACATGGCCGCCGAATGGGCGGTCTCCCACGTTGCCCACAAGGTGGTGGGGGTTTCGGATCATACGGTGTCCAACCTGAGGCGTTACGAAAAAATTTCCCCTGCCAAGCTGGCCACCATCGTCAACGGCATCTCCGGGGAGACCTACGCCGTGCCCGTGGACCGCAGGGCCAAGGCACGTGAACTGGGCCTGGATTTCGACGGGCCCGTGCTGGGGTTTGTGGCGCGCCTGGAGGAAGAAAAGGGAGGGATTTTTCTTATCCGGGCCATGCCGGAGATCGCCGCCCGTCTTCCCGGGGCCGTGCTGGTGGTGGCCGGGCAGGGCAGCCGGCAGGGGGCCCTGGAAGAGGAGGCCCGGAGCCTTGGCATGACCGATCGCATCCGTTTTATCGGGCCCCGCATGGATGTGCCGGAACTCCTGGGGCTTTTTGATTTGTGCGTGCTCCCTTCCCTGCGGGAAGGACTGCCCATGGTGATCCCCGAGGCCATGGCCGCCGGGTGTCCCTTGCTGGCCACCCGGGTGGGAGGCATCCCGTCGGTGATTACCCATGGCGAGAACGGCTCCCTGGTGCCCCCGGCAGACCCGGGGGCCCTGGCCGCCGAGGCTGCGGACCTTTTGGAAGACGAAGCCAGGCTGGGCGCGTACCGGGAAGCCGGACGGCAGGTCTTTTGGGAGCGGTTCAGCGCCGAGACCATGGCAGCACGGTATGAGGCCCTCTATCTCGGGCGGAACGGGACGGACCCATCATGACAGTGGTTGAAAAAGCGTTCAAGGGCG
Organism: Desulfoluna sp. CYM3A; assembly: GCF_056829965.1. NCBI lineage: Bacteria > Pseudomonadati > Thermodesulfobacteriota > Desulfobacteria > Desulfobacterales > Desulfolunaceae > Desulfoluna > Desulfoluna sp. CYM3A. Next base: position 4,153,596 of record NZ_CP186556.1, on the reverse strand, counting down.
TCTCCTGGCTGGCCCTGTTCCGTCTCTTCAGTCAGCTCTTCTCCTGGGCGGTGACGATCTTCATCGCCCGGGTCCTGGTCCCCGAGGACTACGGGCTCATGGTCATGGCCACCATCGTGACGGGCTATGCCGAGATCTTCAACGAGCTGGGCTTGGGGGCCGCCATCATCCAGAAGCAGGACATCGTCACCGAGCACCTTTCCAGTGTGTTCTGGTTTGCCCTGGGGGTGAGCTGCCTGGTGGCGGCAAGCTGCGTGCCCCTGTCTTACCTCACCGCCTATCTCCTTCGGGAGCCCCGGGTCGTGCCCCTGACCCAGGCCGTTTCCGTGATTTTTATCCTGTCGGGCCTTCAGATCATCCCCTTGAACCTCATCAAGAAAGAGCTGGGGTTCAAGTTCCTGGGGTTCATGACCATGGTGGGCACCGTGGTCTCGTGCCTGGGCATGATGGTCATCGCCACCCGGGGCGGGGGAGCGTGGACCCTTCTGGGGGGGCGGATCATCTCCTTTTCGGTCATCACCTTCTTTGTCTTTGCCAAGACCCGCTATTGCCCCCGGCTGCACTTCAGCTACCGGGAGCTCAAGCCCTATGTTTTCTTCGGGCTCACAAAGGCCTTCAGCGGGTCTGTATTTTATGTCTGGGAAAAATCAGACCAGTTCTTTGCCGGTCGCGCGTGGAAGAGCGGGACCCTGGGGTACTACTCCCTGGCCCTTCAGCTCTCGAAGATCCCCACGGAAAAGATCGTCTCCCTTATCAACCAGGTGGCCTTTTCCGCCTTTGCCAAGCTCCAGGGGAACAAAGAGGAGTTCAACCGGTTTTACTTAAGCATCACCAAGGTCTCCATGCTCCTTGTGATTCCTTTTTTCTTAGGGGGCTTTCTCACCGGGGACGTCATCGTCACCCTGCTCCTCACGGAGAAGTGGAGCCCCATCATCCATGTGTTCCGGTACCTGTGCATCGCCCAGATCTTCATTGCCTTAAACGCCAACAACAGCTTTGTGCACTTTGCCCAGGGGCGACCCAAGTGGGGGCTGTACTACCAGCTGGCCTGCGCCGTGTGCATGCCCATATCCTTTTACCTGGTCATCCCTTACGGCCTTAACGCCATCGTCATCCCGTGGCTCACCGTCAATCCCCTGCTCTGCCTCGGCTGGGTCCTTGTGACCATCCGAAAGATCGGGATCCCGGTCTCCACGTATGTTGCCAACATCATGGGGTCTTTGGTGGCGTCTGTTGCCATGGTGTGCGGGGTGACGGCTTTGCGCTACGGGGTGGACTCGGCGCCCTTTGATGTTGCCCTGGGGGCTGAGCTGGCCCTCTACGTTGTGGGCGGGGGCGTGGCTTATCTGCTGGTTCTTTTCAAGCTGGAGCGAGCCGTCTTCGACAAGGTGGCGGAGTCTGTCTCCGGGGTGGTGTCGGTGGGCATCAAGCGCCTGCGCATGAGCCATGATGCCACCAAGCCGTAATCCTTTTAAGGCTCGGGCCATGCCGTGGCCCGGCCGTTGATTTCACGGGGTGTGAAACAGATGAAGAAAAAAAAGATATTTGTCGTGGCCGGGGCCCGTCCCAATTTCATGAAAATTGCGCCCATCGTCCGCGCCATGGACGCCTCCCCGGCCTTTGAGACTGTGATCGTCCATACCGGTCAGCACTACGACCACAACATGTCCGGCTCCTTTTTCGCGGAGCTGGGCATCCGGAGGCCGGATCACAACCTGGAGGTGGGGTCCGGTACCCATGCCTTTCAAACCGCTTCGGTGATGATGAAGTTCGAGGAGATCTGCCTGACGGACCGGCCCGATTACGTGATGGTGGTGGGGGACGTCAACTCAACCATTGCAGCTGGCCTTGTGGCCAAAAAACTGGGGGCGAGCCTGATCCATGTGGAGGCGGGCCTGCGCTCCGGGGACCGCCTGATGCCCGAAGAGATCAACCGGCTGGCCACCGATGCCATCACCGATATTTTCTTCACCACGGAAAAGGGCGCCACCGCCAATCTTGTTTCCGCAGGGTGCGACCCCGGCCGGGTCCATTTCGTGGGCAACGTGATGATTGATAACCTGTTTTATCAGCTGGGCAGGCTCGAGGCCTCGGCGGTGTCCGGGGAGGTGGCGACCCTGAAGCAGAGCATTCGCGGAAACTACATCTGTCTGACCATGCACCGGCCCTCCAACGTGGACAACCCCGAAGTGCTTGAGGCCATGCTGGCCGCCCTCGGGGAGCTGGCCGGAGAGGTGCCAGTGCTCTTTCCCTGCCACCCCCGGTCGCGAAAAAACATCACGCGCTTCGGCCTGGACGGGTATCTCAGCGAACTCCCCATCAACGGCGGCACCGTGAAAGAGGGCCTGTTGTGCATGCCGCCCCTGGGCTACAACGATTTCCTCTACCTGTGGAAGGATGCGGCCCTGGTCATCACAGACAGCGGCGGGCTCCAGGAGGAGACCACGGCCCTTGAGATTCCCTGCATCACCATCCGGGAAAACACGGAGCGCCCCGTCACCGTGGATGTGGGCTCCAACCTTATCGTGGGATCCGACGGCGAAAGGCTCAAAACCGAAAGCCTGAAGGCCCTGTCCGGCCGCTGGAAGCCATGCACCGTGCCGGAGCTGTGGGACGGACACGCCGGTGAGCGGATCACGTCGGTTCTTGAGGGCGCCTGTGGCATCTAAAAACCTTTTGATGGTGTGTTACTACTTTCCGCCCTTGACCGATGTGGGGTGCAAGCGGAGCGTTGCCTTTGCCACCTACCTGAAAAAGGACGGCTGGAGCCCCTATGCCCTGAGCGTGAAAAACCCGGACAGGCACTACTGCTCCCTGGGCACGGACGCACCTCCGGACGGGGTGCCTGCGGTCTACACCCGGTCCATCGTCAATCCCATCAAGTTTCTGGGCAAGGCCAACGGTCTTGTGGACAGGGGCCTCTCCCTGTTCAACAGGGGCGTGTCGCGGAACTATTTCTACGAGTTCCTCTGCATCCCCGGTTCCTGTGGGGCGGGGGTGCCGCTGACCATTGTCCGGGCCGTCAAGCTCATCCGTGCCCACAAGATCGATACCGTCTATGTCTCCTGTTCCCCTTTCAGTGCCGCCCTCATCGGCGTGGCCTGCCGACGGCTCACCGGCAGGCGGCTGGTCCTTGATTTTCGCGACCCCTTCGGGTTGACGGTGGAGGGCTCCAAGGCCAGCCGCACCAAAGAAAAGATCGATGCCTTTTTTGCGAGGCTGTTTTTGAAACACACGGACCTGCTCATCGTCACCACCGACGAGACCCGGCGTGAGTATGCGGCCCAGTTCCCCCAGTTCAAAGAGAAGGTGGTGACCGTTCACAACGGCTTTGACGCCACCCACCTGGTGACGGATCGCCCGGAGAAGTTCGACAGGTTCACCATCATCTATACCGGGCAGTTCTACTACAAGTTCAATGCCTCCCTGAACATGTACGCGGACAATTTCTTTTCGGCCCTGGCCCAGTTGAAGAAGGAGAACAGGATCTGTCCCGAGACCTTTCGGTTTCTCTTTTACGGCTCCGAACAGGGGGCGATACGCGACTATGCGGCCCGGTACGGGGTGGAGGACCTGGTGACGGTCAACGGCCGGGTGAGCCATGCCGAGGTGCTGCTGGCCATGAAGCGGTCCCATCTGCAGCTGCTGCGCATCATGAAGTTGATGCTCAGCACCAAGCTTTTTGAAGGGATCCCCATGAACATCCCGTTTCTGGCCACCATCCCGTCCGGTGAGGCTGAGGAGATCATCCGGCGTTACAGCCCCGGCTCCTATGTTATCACCGAGGACTCATCGGAGGAGATCAAAGGGGCCATTGTGGATGCCATGGACCGGTATGCGGAAGGCCCCCTGCCCGACAATCATGTGGAGGAATTCATGGACTGTTTCTCACGGGAGGCCCTGACACAAAAACTCATGGGCCACCTTAACCCGGATATTTCATGAGCAAAATGGACCGAGGAGAGCGTGTGATGGAAGGCAACGGCAACAGGAAAAAGCTGGTCTTTATCGTTCCCCGCCCTTTAAGCAAGGTTTCGGAACTGTCCAAGTACGAGGATCTGTCGGCCCATTTTCAAGGGGTGGTGCTGGGTTCTTGCTACGGGCCCATGCTCAAGGTGCGCAAGGCGGGACATTTTCGGTTGATTCTCACGAAAATCCGGTACGACCGGTACCTGATGTACAACATTCTGTTTTTCATGCGCTGCGTGGCCTTTGCCCTGGCCTCGCGGGTGAAAAGGGACCGCTACGACCTGGTGGTTACTTACGACCCGTTGAAAACCGGGGTCTGGGGCGCTGTCACCGCCGCCATCTTAAACACGAAATTCGCCCCGGAGGTCAACGGGGTCTACACATCCCCTGCCGAGTACATGGACGAAGCCCATACCCTCTCCGTGAAATTGAAGAAGTTCTTTTACCCCAGGATCGAGGCCTGGGTCCTCAAAAGGGCCGACGGGGTTAAGCTCCTGTTTCCCACCCAGGTGGACCCATTCAAACCGGTGATGAAGACCGACGTCATCCACAGCTTTTCCAATTACGTGCCCATCGACCGGTTTGCCGGGGGAAACGGGACCGAGAACCATGAGGTGCTCTTTGTGGGGTACCCCTTCAAGCGCAAGGGGGTGGATATCCTCATTGACGCCTTCAAACGGGTGGCCCCGGAGTTCCCCCAGTGGCGGCTGAAGATCCTCGGCTGGTACCCGGACCCCCGGGAACTGGAGGCATGCATGGGCAATCATCCCCAGATCCACCACCACCCCCCGGTGGAGACCTCGGAGGTCCCCGCCCACATCCGGGGGTGCTCCATCTTTGTGCTGCCCTCCCGTTCGGAGGCCATGGGACGGGTGCTGGTGGAGTCCATGGCCGCCGGGAAACCCCGCATCGGGGCCAATGTGGACGGGATCCCCACCGTGATCCGGGACGGGGTGGACGGGGTGCTTTTTGAGCCTGAAAATACCGCGGAGCTGTCGGAAAAACTGGCGCAGCTCATGGGGGACAAGGCCTTGAGGGACGTCCTTGGTGAGGCCGCCCGAAAGCGGGCGTTCACCGAGCATGTAAAGGAAACCTACCTCAACAATGTCGTGAGTTTTTACAACGCCGCCATGTGAGCGTGGCGTTGAGGCAAGACCACGGGAAGGAGGGACCATGAACAGGGCAGGGGTCGGCACGGCCGAGAAAAAGGCAATGGACCTGTCAAATCAACCCGGCACGTATTTTGTCTGGACGCTGCTGTTTTTATGTCTGGCAGCGATTTTTTTCATCATCATGGTGACGGACATGGAGCTTTATCTCCTCCTGGTGAAGGAGAGCGCCTACACCGAGCTGTTGACGGCGATCCTTTACCTGGCTTCGGGGTTGATGTTCTGGGTCCGGGCCTGGCAGGTGTACCGGGTAGAAAGGTCTTTCAAGGGTATCGTGTTCTACCTTCTCTTCGGGCTGATGTTTGTGTTTATTGCCGGGGAAGAGGAGAGCTGGGGGCAGTGGATGTTTCATTATGAGGTTCCGGAGGGCATCTCAAGCATCAATGTCCAGAACGAACTCAACGTCCACAACATGGCTTTTTTCTCCAAGTACTCCCATATTTTCAACACCCATCGGGTGCTGGCGGCCATGGCCGGCATGCTCTTTGTCATCCTTCCCTTGCTGAACGCGAGGGTCCCCAGGGTGCGGACCCTCCTTGAGACCCTGCGGTTTCCCGTGGCGCCCCTGCTTTGCGTCCCCCTGTTTGTGGTGGCCATTGCCTACGAAAAGGTGGCCATGATGGTTCTGGCCCATTGGTCCCACGCCGAGATCGCCGAGTTTTTCTATTCCATGGATTCCTATTATGCATCGTCGGTCTATACACGGGCCGACCTGGGGCCGCGGAAGTCCCCGAAGGGGAAGATCGCCGAAACGTGAGCAGAAGCTTATTTACCAGCGGGTCACGGCCCTGAGCCCTGCCCCCCGAAACCGGATCGGAAGGCCTATGTCCAACGTAACGCAACCCGGGCTAACCATGGAGCGTGGCACCCAGTACGCGTCGTGGTTTTTTTTCACCATGATGTACCTTGTGGTGGATTACGGCAGGCCCCAGGTGGTACTGCCCATCGCCGCCATACGGCCCGCCCTGATCCTGACTCTGGTTCTGTGCTTCTACCTCTTGATCAACGGGTACAAAGACTACCTTCAGTACCGGCAGATATGGCTCATGGGCCTGTTCATCCTGTTGCTGGCGGCGTACGTTCCCTTTGTCCGTAACCAGTATTACGCCTTTATGGCCTTCAAGACCCAGCTTCTCTACATGCCCTTTGTGCTTTCCCTTATCGTGTGCGTGGATTCTGTCCGTCGCCTGCGGACCGTCATGACGGTGGGGGTGATCCTGTCGATTTACATCGGGTTTTACTCCATGACCCACGGCTGGATCGGTCCGGGGCACTATTTCCACGATCAGAACGACCTCTCTTTGTACATGAACATGTGGTTTCCCATCAGCTACTACCTCTATGTCACGGAACGCAGCCGGAGCCTCCGGATTCTCTTCCTCGCAGGGGTGGGGGTGGGGCTGCTGACGGTGGTGGGCTCCATGTCCCGCGGGGGCTTTGTGGGGCTTTTGGCGGTGTGTCTTGCCATGTGCTTTTTTTCAAAGAGAAGGGCGCTTTCCCTTACCCTGGTGGCCCTGGCCTGCGTGGCCGTGGTGTTGTGGGTGGACTCCGGGTACATCGATGAGATGGCCACCATCACGGATTTGTCGGAGAGCACCGCAGATACCCGGCTCAAGTCCTGGGCCGCGGGCTGGCGGATGTTTCTGGACAATCCCCTGGGGGTGGGGGGCAACAACTACCCTATCCGTTTTCCCGAATACCAGGGGGATGATTTCCAGAAGAGCATGTGGGGCCGTGCCGCCCATTCCCTCTGGTTTACCCTGATTCCGGAGACTGGCATTATAGGGACCCTTCTCTACCTGCTTTTGGTACACGCCAATATGAAGGACGCCTTCTGGCTGATCAGGGTGTCGGCATGGGATGAGGACAGGGACGAAGACGAAGAGGATGATGATGAAGCCGAAGATCGCGGGTTCCTTCGCGCTTTGGGTCTGGGATATGTCGTGGCCATGGTGGGGTTCTTTGCCTCGGCCACGTTTATTTCGGTCCTGTACTACGCCCACTTCTGGTACCTCACGGGGTTGATCATCGTGACGGTCAACGTCGCAGACCCCCTGGCCGAGGCGTGGGAGCCTTCCGGGGCGAGCCATGGGGTTTCTTGACCTGACGGGCGCCAAGGGCGCCGTGAAACAGGCCATGGCCTGGGCATACTGCAGAATGGGGCTGACGGCCCGGAGGCTGGCCGATCTCTCCTTTGGGGCCTATCCCGTTCTCATGTACCATCGCGTGCTTCCCGAATCCGAAGCGGCGGGCACCACACAGCCAGGGATGTACGTGACCCCTGAGACCTTCGAGGCCCATGTGGCCTACCTTAAAGAGCGATTTGACATTGTCTCCCTTGAAAAAGCCCTCTTGCTTGCCCTTTCAGCCAACGGCGCCGGGTCGGGACGTCCCTATTGCGTCTTGACCTTCGATGACGGGTGGATCGACTTTTACGAAAACGCCTACCCGATCCTGAGGCGCGCCAAGGCCCCGGCCACGGTGTTTTTGCCCACCGCCTTCATCGGGGAAAACCGTACCTTCTGGACCGACAGGCTGGTAACTCTTTTTTACGGTCGCCAGGGTGCGGCGAAGCAGGCCGAGCCCTGCAGAGACAGCCGGGTGAGGGCCCTGGAGGGGCTCAAAGGGACCGTGGAGGCACAGATCGAAGCTGCGGCGGCCCTGCTGAAAGAAGAGCCCGTCGCAGAGATCGAAGGTGCTCGCCCTTGAGGTGGCAGGTGGGGGTTGCCCCGGCAAAGCGTGCCTTTATCAACTGGCAGGAAGTCGAGGAGATGCGGGCCTCGGGCCTGGTCACCTTCGGGTCGCACACCCACGGCCACCATCTGCTTACCCTTCTCAGCGACGAGGAGGTGGCCGAGGAGCTGACTGTCTCCATGGCACAGCTCTGTGCCAGGGGTGCCGTGGACCCCGGGTTCTTGCCCTTTTGCTATCCCAACGGCAACTGGAATCCCGCCGTTGCCCGCCAGGTGGAGTCGTGCGGGTTTGCCGCGGCCGTGACCACCGAGTGGGGGTGGAACGACGGGAGAGGTGATGTGTTCAGATTGAGCAGGGTCCCGGTGCATGAGGACATGACAAATTCGGACAGGATGTTCGGCTGTCGGTTGGCGGGCCTTTTGTGAGGGCCGTGCGGCGGTGAGTTTTTGCATGGGGTTTTGAAGCAAGTCGAAAAAAAACGTGGATGGAGGAAAATGATGGACGAACGGACAAGGACAAGGGGGATTGCGGGCCGATGTTGCATGGTGATGTGGGCGGTGCTGTTCATGATTGGGGCCGGGGTCGCGGAGGTCCGGGCAAAGTCGCTGTATGTGGCACCCGGGGGCAGCGATTCCGTCTCCTACGACAGCAACACCATCGACAATCCCTGGGCCTCGCCCCGGCAGGCCTGGTTCAACGCCCGGGCCGGTGACACCGTCTATTTCCGGGGAGGCAGCTACACCATCTCCTCGGAGATCGATACCAAGAGCAGCGGAAATGACGGCACATCCTCAAGTCCCATCACCTTTCGGAACTACGAAAACGAAGACGTGACCTTTGTCAGCACCCTGGGATCGGCCAAGGTGTTTGACATCGAGCGAAACTACAACGTCGTCAGGGGGATCAATTTTCGTGGGGGCGGCATCTTTTTCCATGTGGGGTACAACACCACGGCAACGAACTTTACCATCTCCCACTGCACAGCCGAGATGACCGACGGCGGGGACAACGTGGCCTTTGTGAAGGCTTCAATCCGGGCCGAAAACCTCCTTATGGAACACTGCACGGTGAGGGGGCCCGGCTTCAACGTCCACCAGAACACCGCGGGCGTGATTTTCTTCCGCAGCCCCGGGGCCAGGGTGCTCCACTGCGAGTTTTCCAACGCCCCCATCGGCATTTTTTACAAGCATGCCAACACGGCGAACTCCCCCCAGATTGAGATCGCCTACAACTATATCCATGACACGGCCAACCGATACTCCATCCTCACCAACACCAACTATGCCTACATCCACGACAACGTCATCGGCGTTTCCAACGCCAACTTCCGGGTGAACAGCGAAAACGGCGGGGACGGCGGGGACAACAACAAGATCTGGTACAACACGGTGTTCGGTGCCCAGCTGCTCTTGAGCGACGACGCAGACGGCGCCCGGAACAACGACATCCGGGGCAATGTCTTCACCCAAGAGATTCCCATCCACCGGTATGAGAGCATGGCCCATAACTCCGTCATGGACGAGAACCTGCACCCCACCGGGACCATCGTCATTGAAAACAGGGTGAACTACGACCTGAACGCATGGCGCAGCCACACCGGGGGCAGCGCCAACTCCGTGCTCATGGGCTCCACCTCCGCGGATTTCGTGGGGGGCAGCTCGCCGAGTTCCCTTTCCGGGTATGCCTTGAGCAGCTCCAGCGCCGGTTACATGGCCATCAACCGGGATGTGGACGGGGACGGCTCATCCGAAGCGGCCAGCATGGGGGCGTACATCCCCCTGGTGGGGCCCCAGGACGGTGGGGACGAACCCGTGGATCCGGATCCTCCCGATTCCAATGTGCCGGTGCCCCGTGTGGACAGCGTGGAGGTGGTGGATGAGGTGGCCGGGGATGACACCATTTTCATGGACGATTTTGAATCGTCTTCCCTTTCCAGCGACTACTCCGACTACAACGCCGGGGACAACACCGCCTTGTCCATTACCTCGGACCAGGGGTTCGGCGGCTCCTCCAAGTCCCTGGTGGCCAAGTGGTTTAGCGCAGGACAGGTGAGCGCCGGGTCGGTCTCCTACTTTTTCGGGCGAAACCCGGCGGGCTCCAAGAGCCGCAGCTCCGAGGATTTTGATGAGGTCTTCTGGCGGTTTTACATCAAGCTCTCCAAGGGGTGGGAGGGCAACGCCAAAAAAGTCACCCGCGCTTCGGTGTTTTCCGCCTCGGACTGGCGCCAGGCCATGATCGCCCACGTGCTGGGCATGGCAACAATGAGCTGGCCCTGGGAACGGACCCCAAGACCTTTGTCTCCGGCAGCACCGTCACCTCCACCACCTACAACGACCAGAACAACGGGACCTGGCTGGGGGCCAAGTCGGGCATATCGAGATCTATGCCACGGACAACGCCGATCACTGGATCTGCATCGAGTCCCGGGTCAAGCTCAACTCACCGGGCAACAGCGACGGCGAACAGGACCTCTGGATCGACGGGGAGCTGGAGATTCGCCAGACAGGCCTCAACTGGATCGGTTCCTGGCGTGACTACGGCATCAACATGATCTCCCTGGGCAACTATTGGAACGGTGGCTCCCCCCGGCCCCAGCAGCGGTACCTGGACAATCTGGTCATCGCCACCTCACGCATCGGCATGGCAGGCTCGCCGGTGAACTTGGCCATTTACAATACTGCTTTTTGATGATCGGGCCACACCCAGAGCGGGTTCGAAGGGCAGGTGAGCACCACGTCTTCGGAGACCGGCATGGTGTGGGCCGGGCAGGTGTCGGGCACCGGCAACACCCTGGTGGTGAACAGCAGCTCCGGTGCCTTCCAGGGAAGCCTTGCAGGTCAGGCCTCCCTGGCCCAGTGCACCACCTACTACGCCCGGGTCCGACAGGCCGACGAAGGGGGAAACCTCTCGGGCTGGTCCCCCTGGAAGATGTTCGTGACCCTGGAGGCCCCCTGGGGCGGCGGGGAGGTCGGCCCCCTTGAGGTGAACTGACACGGCTTAAATGATCACAGCGATGCCTCCGGCAGGGCCGCCGGAGGCATCGTTGATAACCTAATATTGAAAAGGCCAACGGAGACCCATGGATATACAAGGTCCATCCCTGTCCGTCATTATTCCCGCCTACAATGAAGAGGAGTTCATCGGCGCCACCCTGGGGCGTGTGTTTGAGCTGCTGGACGACGACCTTCTCAAGGAGGTGGTGGTGGTGGACAACGGCTCCACCGACGGCACCGCAGCCATTGCCCGGGGGATGGAGGGGGTGACCCTTGTCCCCCTTGCCGAGGCCGTCACCATTTCGCGGGCCCGCAACATCGGGGTTGCCTCGTCTACAGCCCCGGTCCTGGCCTTCCTGGACGCCGATGTGCTCATCACCGGAGAGTGGGTGAGGCAGCTGCGCCAGGAGCTTCCCCTGATGGAGGGCGGTCCCCTGGTGGTGACCGGGGCCCGGTACGACCTCTCCGAAGAGCCCAGCGCCCTTGAGGAGGTGTGGTTCGCTCACCTGGTTCGTCTGGACCACCGGGCCGCCACCTACCTCAAGTGGGAACATCATCACAACCCGGGCCGTGTTCGAGGCCGTGGGCGGGTTTCGTGAAGACCTGGTGACGGGGGAGGACGTGGATTTTTGCGACAGGGCCCGGGCCGCCGGGGCGGCGCTGCACATCAACCCGGGGTACAGGACCCACCACGAGGGGTACCCGAAAACCGTGAAGGCGTTTTTTCTAAGGGAACTCTGGCACGGCACCGGGGACATGCAGAGCTTTGCGGCCTTTACCCGGTCCAAGGTGGCCGTGGCCGCCTCGGTCCACAGCGCCCTGTGGTGCCTGTCCCTTCTCCTGCTGGTGACGGGGCGCTTTGCAGGGGCCATGGTGGCAGCGGTGGCGGCCGTGGCTCTCAACGTGGGGCTCACCGTCACCAAATTCGGTTTCATCACGCCCCGGGCCCTGGTGCCGAATGTGTTCTACCATGGGGTGTACCTGGTGGCCAGGAGCCTCTCTTTTCTTAAACGCTGATCCGAAAGGCCATGATGCGCGTCTGTTACATTGTCTCCGACGATCTCTGGGCCGGTGCCGAGGTCATGGCGTGGAACCTTGCACGGATCCTGCATGCGTCGGGCAGGGTGGCCGTTCAGGTCATCGCCCTGAACCCGGGGCGGCTCTCCCGCCTCCTCCGGGAAGAGGGCGTGCCCGTGTGGGTGGTGCCTGAAGAGACCCTCTCCTTTGGGGCGCTTTTGGTGAAGGTGCGCAGGATCCTCAAGGAGACAGCGCCGGACATTGTCCATGCCCACCGGTACAAGGAGAACATCCTCGCCTTTCTGGCCTGCGGCCTGGTGCGAAGGCCGCGGCTGGTCTCCACCCAGCACGGGATGCCGGAGACCTCCCTTAAAGAGTCAGGGATTCTGAAACGATGCGTATCATGGATCAACATGCTGCTGCTCACCCACGGCTTTCACCGGTATGTCTGTGTCTCCGACGATTTAAGGAGAGCCATGGCTCGCAGTTTCGGCCTCAAGGATGGGAAGGCCTGTGTGGTCTACAATGGGGTCACCCCCTCTGGGGGCCTTGCACACCGGCCGGCAGGGAACACCCTCACCATCGGCTCCGCAGGCCGGTTTTACCCGGTGAAGGATTTTGCCTTGATGATCGATACGGCCGAGGCCGTGGGGCGCCTCCTGCCTGAGGTGCGGTTCAGGCTGGCCGGGGACGGCCCCTTGCGGGATGCCCTCCAGGGGCGGGTCCAGGCTGCAGGGCTCACGGACCGGTTCTCCTTTGCCGGGCATGTGACGGATATGCCCGCTTTTTACCGGTCCATCGACATCTACCTCAACACCTCCGTGCACGAGGGCATCCCCATGAGCATCCTGGAGGCCATGGCCGCCGGGGTGCCTGTGGTGGCGCCCGATGTGGGGGGGCTCGGCGAGATCATCACCCACGGCAGGGACGGGTACCTGGTGCCCACCCGGGACCCGGGGGATTTTGCCCGGTGCCTGGTGCCCCTGTGTGAAAACGGTGACCTGCGCGGGCAGGTGGCCCACCGTGCCGAAAAAACCGTTCAGGACCGTTTCTCCGCCGAGGCCATGGCGGAGCATTACCATCAACTGTATGAAGGGGTGCTGGATCGGCCCGGGGGGGATCGATGAGTGCATGGCTGTTCGCGGGGTCCGTGTTCATGATTTTTTTCGCTTACTTTGGCTACCCCCTGTCCCTGAAGCTGATCCGGCCGAGGCATGCCCCGGTGCAAAAGATGTCCATTCTTCCGTCGGTGACCTTTATCATCGCAGCCTACAACGAAGAAAAGAGGATCCGGCAGAAACTCGAGGACACCCTTGCCCTGGACTATCCGCAAGACTCCTTTCAGGTGGTGGTGGCCTCCGACGGATCCACCGACGGCACCGCCGATATTGTCAGGACCTTTGAGGACCGGGGGGTCGAATTCATCGAGATGCCGGGGCGCAGCGGCAAGGAGCGGGCCCAGAAGGCCGCCCTGGAGCGGGCCCGCGGTGAGATCGTGGTTTTTTCCGATGTGGCCACTATCCTCGAACCCCACGGCATCCGGGCCATTGTCGCCAACTTTGCGGATCCGTCGGTGGGGTGTGTCTCCAGTGAGGACAGGCTCCTGACGCGGGACGGCAAGCCGTGCGGGGAAGGGGCCTATGTCCGCTATGAGATGTGGGTGAGGCGGGTGGAGTCTTTGGTTCATTCGGTGGTGGGACTCAGCGGCTCTTTTTTTGCCGCCCGGAAAGAGGTGTGCCGGGATTTTTCCGGGGAGATGCAAAGCGACTTCAGGATGCTGCTGTCCGCGGTGAACCTGGGGTATCGCGGGGTGAGCGATCCCAATGTCCTGGGGTATTACCACGACATCGCAGACCCGGACAAAGAGCTGAGCCGGAAGGTCCGTACCGTGGTCCGCGGCCTGACCGTTTTTTTTGAGAACAGGCGGTTTTTGAATCCCTTCAGGTACGGCCTGTTTTCCTATCAGCTTCTGGCCCACAAGCTCTGCAGGTGGCTGGTTCCCTTTTTTCTCGTGGTCGCCTTTGGGGCCAACCTGATCCTTGCGCCATTTTCTGTTTTTTTTCTGCCTGCTGTTCTGGCAGGAACCGTTTTACGGGATTGCCGCCGCCGAGCATGCGAGAAGGGCTCCGTTTGCCCATGCCATGCTTCGGATTCCCGGGTATTTTGTCACCGTGAATATCGCCATTGCCCTGGCCTGGAAGCTTTACTGGAGCGGGCATCGCATCGTGATGTGGACTTCATCGGAGCGGTAAAGGCAATGTGGAAGAAGAACAAGGAGGCAGTCCATGGAAAAAGGAGAATGGGGTGCCATTCTCCTTTTTTCATGGGCATGCCCCCCCCAGGGAGGCTGCTCAGTGGACTTTTTTGGCTTCGAGGCGTCTCCGGCAGATACCGGCAAGGCCGAACAGGGCGATACCGAGGAAAAAGAGCGACGCGGGGTCATACACCGGCGCTGCGTCAGCCTTGGCAGCCTTGGGTGTGGTGAGGCTTCCGCTGACGGGTTGCACGGCGTGGCCCATGGTGCGGGAGGTGTCCTGCCCGCTGAAGGACGTGGTGACCGCCACAGGAGAGTGGGTTGTATCGGCGGAGGCTATCAGCAGGGGCTGGGTTGTGTACCCGGCCTCCGGTGCCACCATGGACTCATGGATAGTATGTGGTGAGGCAAAAACAGTTTCCCGCCGTGGTGAAGAAAATGGCGAAAAATGCTAATAGCCAGGGGTCAAACGGCATTCAGATGATGTCTCCAAACGTGGGAAGGGTAAACGATGAGACGATATGGCGGAGCATGATGGAGATGTTTTGGAATCGCTGCCCATGGGCGTTGTGCGATCCGGTCATGGTGAGGGTGAGAGGGAGGTTCCAGCTTAAGGGGAAAATACTGCAGGAATGATGCCAGGACGCCCTGATGAATCGCAGGGTATGGATGATTCGTAAATACACTGTGTTCAGCCCGGGATGCCACCGGGCGGGGGTGGTATGGAATGTGGTGATGTGTACCTTCTTACATAGTTTGCTGTGTTGATGTGTAACAGATTACATAATTGATCCCGCCCATGGAGCCCTTTCATGCCCACGGAAACCCGTGAATGCATTTTGGTTGTTCAAACCATCTAAAACCCAACAGCAACCGGTTGTAACGATAATGTATTGATTTGGTGTCATTGTTATCCCATGACATATCCTGGCAAGGAGTGTAGCCATGTACGTAGAGCACTATAGCCTGAAGGCCAAGCCCTTTGAAATCACCGCGGACCCGGACTTTCTCTGGCTCGGGGAAAAGCACAGGGAAGCCTATGCCATGCTGCGGTACGGAGTGCTTGAGAACAAAGGGATCCTTTTGCTGACCGGTGATGTGGGGGCGGGAAAGACCACCCTGATCAAGGCCCTT
Source organism: Desulfoluna sp. CYM3A (assembly GCF_056829965.1). Classification (NCBI taxonomy): domain Bacteria; kingdom Pseudomonadati; phylum Thermodesulfobacteriota; class Desulfobacteria; order Desulfobacterales; family Desulfolunaceae; genus Desulfoluna; species Desulfoluna sp. CYM3A. The sequence continues at coordinate 4,138,366 of NZ_CP186556.1, read as the reverse complement.
GTGGGGGATCTGTCCGGGGATGTGATCTGTGCCACTGTCCCGGACCCCGGGGTGGGCGTGATGGACTTTTACAGGTTCATGGCCCGCGGGTTCGGCATTGATGCTTCCTTCTCCTCCAAAGGTCAGTTCATCACCGTTTTCGGCACCTTTCTTCATGAATGCTTCAACCGGCGAAAGATCGTTCTGCTCATCATTGACGAAGCCCAGAGGATGAGCGAACGATTGCTGGATGACGTGCGCATGCTCTCCAACCTGGAGCACAACGGTGTCAAGATGCTCAACATCTTTTTTGTGGGCCAGCAGGAGTTTCTGGTTGCCATCGGCACCCAGAAGTTCAGGGCCTTTCGCCAGCGCATCACCCTCAGCTATGCCATCGAGCCCTTGGACCTGGAGGAGACCTACCGGTATATCGCCTCGCGGCTGAAGAGGGCCGGGGCAAAGACCAACTGCTTTACCAAGGGCGCCATCAAAGAGATTCACCAGTACTCGGGAGGCTCACCCAGGGTGATCAACCTGCTCTGCGACATGACCATGATGGTGGGCTACTCCAAGGGGGTAACGCGACTGGAAAAACAGACGGTCCGGGATGCAGCCGAAAAGCTGCCCGGGGTGACGGCACCCGTGAAGAAAAAACGGAAGCTGACACGGGACGAGCCCCGTGAACCGGCGGTTTGAATTGTCTTGATGTATTGAGTTTCTATGCTATAATGTATTTAATTTTTAATCCCTTATAAGCTGAGTGTGACAGCCTCATACCTTGTTTTTCATCATGCCTTGCGCAGATATGCAAGGGATGATGACGGGCTGAAAAGTGGTATCGTACCGCGTTTTTCGAGCCTTTGTTTCCGTGCGTCTGCAGCTTGTCCGCTTGCCGGGGACTCACAAGCCCTTTGACCGAGACCGTCTTTATCCCAGCCACCTCTGTACTCTGTCTTTCTTGAGCACCCCTGTCTCTCATCCCCGTGTATCCCTCATGTTCATGCTGACATCGTCGCTTATCTCAGCGCACCCACCGACGCCATCAGTCAATGCCGTCCACCCACAGGCTCGAGGGGATCGGATCGTTTATCGTGCACAGGTCAAAAGCAACAACGGAAAGATTCGCCCCCCCATGGGCGACGGTCAGGCGCTGGACGCTGGGCTTTGGCCTTTTGGTGTGCGGGGCATGCCTTCTGGCCTTGTCTGTTCCGGCCGTCAAGGTGGAGTTACGGGCCGCCCTCGGGCGGGAGCTCATTGATGTGGACTCGCCCATCCCGGGGAAAGTGGACGCAATATACGTTCTGGGCGGAGGCGTCCGAAGCACCCGCGCCCATTTGAAACGGGCGGCGGGCCTGTACCATCAAGGTGTCTCGGAAAAAATTCTCTACTTTCACCGGGACGGAGACACGGTGAGGGACTGGTCCCTGGGGCGCGACATCAGCCGTGACGCCTGGGTGATGAGGCAACTGACCGCCCGTGGGGTTCCCGTCTCGGCCACCGAGGCTGTCCCTGTCATGGAGGGGTTCTGGGGGACCTACTCCGAAGCTGAGGCGGTGTCGGCCCTCGTGGTGGAACGACGTCGGAAGAGCCTGCTGCTTATCACCTCGCCACACCATACAAAGCGCGTTCGGCAGTCCTTTGCCTATTTTCTCCGGGGGCAGGGGGTCTCCGTCCTCGTGGGCGGCTCCGAGGACACGGCCTATCTCCGGGAGCTTTTGATGGAGCACGTGAAGGTGAGGGTTTACGGAATGTTTCTGCTGTAGGAAACCTCGATGAAAATCGACGGCGCACCGGGATCCCGTCAGGGAAGGGAACGGTGCGGCGGACAATGCAAGGAATCATGCCTATGTGCGGCGTTTCAGGGATATTGGGCGGTCACCTGGACGGACCGTCAAGGGAGAGGGCGATCTGCTCGATGGTCTCCACCTTGACCCACCGGGGACCCGACGGATGGGGCATCTATTGTAGCGGGGAGCTGGCGCTGGGGCATACCCGGCTCTCCATCGTGGACCTTCAGGGTGGTCATCAGCCCATGATGAGCGACCGGTTCGTGATCTGCTACAACGGAGAGATCTACAACCATATCGAGCTCAGGCAGGAGCTTGAGAAAAAAGGGGTCACCTTTGAGACCACGTGTGACACGGAGGTGGCCTTAAAGGCCTTTGAGGTCTACGGCACCGATGCCTTCTCCCGGTTCAACGGGCAGTTTGCCATGTTGATCTGGGATCGGCTGAAAAAGGAGCTGGTGGTGGCAAGGGACCGTTAGGGTCTAGACACCCTGTACATCCTCCAGCATGGGGGCGCCTTCTACTTTTCCTCGGAGATCAAGGCCTTCGACACCCTGGAAGGGTTCCGGCGCACCATGGACATGCAGGGGCTGTTCGAACATGCCCTGTTGTGGAACACCATGGGGGACAGCACCGTTTCACAACGGGATCCGCAGCGTATCGTCCGGGACCTTCGAGCGGTTCACGGCCCAGGGCCGGATCGGGGGCGGTCGCTATTACGAGATCGGCGAGTCCTGCGGGACGTCGCCGGAGACCCTTGAAGAGGCAGGGGAGCTCCTGGAGTCCCTGCTCCTCGACTCGGTGCGCCTGCGGCTCAGGAGCGATGTGCCGGTGGGGGCCTACCTCAGCGGGGGCATCGACTCGTCCGTGATCACCCACCTGACCTCGGTGTGGAACCGCGAGAAGTTCAAGACCTTTTCCGTGGCCTTTGAAGACGCCGAGTTTGATGAGTCCTTTTTCCAGCGGGAGATGGTCTCCCGCATCAACTCGGATCACCTGGCCCTTCAGGTGGGCTACAGCCACATCAACGAGCATTTCCTCGATGCCGTGTATCACTTTGAGCGGCCGGTGTTCCGCACGGCAGGGGTTCCCCTGTTCATGCTCTCCGAGAAGGTACGGGAGCACGGGATCAAGGTGGTGCTCACCGGGGAAGGGGCCGATGAGATTCTCTGCGGGTACGACTCCTTTAAAGAACTCAAGCTCCTGGAATTCTGGGGGCGGGATCCTTCCTCCACCATGCGTCCTTTGCTGATCAAAAAGCTCTATCCCCACCTTCGGCACTACAGCAACCCCAGGCAGTACGGGTTGATGAAGATGTACTACGAGGGGTTCCTCGGGGAGTACGACAACGAACTCACCGGCCTGAACATTCGCGCCGGCAACAACCGGATCCTTGCCAAGTACTTCCACAAAGACCACCCCGTGACGTTTGAAAAGGAGCGCCTCATCGAGACAGCCAGGCAGGTGCTCCCCGACAACTTTTCGTCATGGACCCTCCTCCAGAAAAACCAGTTCATGGAGATGAAGACCCTCCTTTCCGGCTACCTGCTCTCGTCCCAGGGGGACCGCATGTCCCTGGCCCACAGCGTGGAGGGGCGCTATCCCTTCCTGGATCACCGGGTGGTGGAGGCCCTCTTCTATTTCAAGGACAGGTTCAAGCTCCGGGGCTTTTCCCAGAAGTACCTGTTGGGCAAAACCTACGGGCACCACCTGCCCGATGCCATCGTCAACCGCCCCAAAAAACCTTACACCGCCCCGGATCTGAAGTCCTTTTTCCATGGGGGCGGCCTCTCGGAGCAGGCGGCACATTTCCTCTCCCCGGAGGTGATCCGGGAGTACGGGGTCTTCGACGAGACCATGGTGGAAAGGCTGGTGAACAAGTTCAACCGCCAGATACCAGCTGAGATCGGCTATCGCGACAACATGCTCATCACCTTTATCCTGTCGTGCCAGATGACCCATCACTGGGCGGGGCACCCGAAAAAGGACCTGCTGGACCCGGCGTCCATGACCGTGAGGATCGACGACCGGCAGGGAACCACAGGGGCTGTTGGATAGGATCGTTGACCTAACCCAAGAGAGGACCATTCCATGAAGGAACATACCCAGGACCGCTGTGTCAGCTGCGTTCTTTCCGCTTCTTTTCCGGGCATTGAGTTTAACGCGGAAGGGGTCTGCAACTTTTGTCGGAACAAGCTCCAGATAACCTCCGATGCCGAGGCCATTGCCCGTGCAAAAGAGAAGATCGAGTCCACCATCAGCCAGCGGCGCGGCCAGGGCCGGTACGATGCCCTGATGTGCTACAGCGGCGGCAAGGACAGCACCTACACCCTGATGCTTGCCGTGCATAAATACGGTCTGAGGGTGCTCTCCTTTACCCTGGACAACGGGTTTTTGTCCGCCGGGGCCATGGACAACATCAACCGGGTGGTGGACGGCCTGGGTGTGGACCAGGTGACGGTGAAGCCGTCGTCGACCTTTTTCCGGTCCGTGGTCAAGGCCAGCGCCCTCAACGACATCTTTGGCGACCGGGCCCTTGTGCGCATCTCCTCCGGGTGCCATGCGTGCATCTCCCTTGTGAACATCACCGCCCAGACAATGGCCCTTGAAAAAGGCATCCCTTTTATCCTGGCCGGGTTCACCCTGGGCCAGATCCCAGCCAACGGCGTGATGTACAAGACCAACTACCGCTTTTTGATGGACAGCCGCAAAACCGCCATGGACAACCTCAGGGCCCACGTCGGCGACGATGTGGATGCGTACTACGGGATCCGGGAGTCCCTCATCGATGCGGTGACCTCCTACCCGTACACCATGAACCTGCTCTGCCTCGAAGACATCACCGAGGCCGAGATCGTGCGGGCCATCGAGCCCCTGGGCTGGGAAAGGCCCGGGGATGTGGACGGTTGCTCTTCCAATTGCCGCCTGAACACCTTCAACAACCATATCCACCAGATAAAATACGGATACAGCCCCTATGAACTCGAACTCAGTCACCTCATTCGAAAAGGGCTGATGGCAAGGGACGAGGCTCTGGAAAAGATATTTGATCAGCCGGTTGATCAGTTTCAATCGGTGATGAGCCAACTCGGCATGACAGACAACGACATCGATTCCCTTGAGCCCCGGAGGCAGGAGGCCTGTTCCGGGGGCCTGGGAGCGATGGGGGGGACTTGACCATGGGACCAGTGAACTCAGGAGACCGCCCCGACAATGGGGCTGAAGGAACCAACACCATCGTGTTTCGAAAAAAGGAGATCCAGGAGGCGCTGCTGGAATTCATCACACGAAATTTCATGGTGGAGCGCAGTGACATCAAGCTGGATCTCTCCATGATTGACGAGGGGATCATTGATTCCTTCGGTCTGGTAGAAATCGTCACCTTCATGGAGACGACCTTCGACATGGAGGTGGCCGACGACGACATGAACCGAGATAACTTCGGCTCGGTCCTGAAGATCGTGGATTACATCTACAGACAGACCGACACCGACATCCCAATCCGTGCCGCAACATAACCCCGGGAGGTATTGTATTATGACGACCTTCAGCAGCGAGGCCGCAAGTTATCCTGCATCGGCCATTCAAGAGCAGTTCTGGCTCATCAATCAGCTCCATCCGGAGAGCTCTGCTTATAACATTCCCCTTTTATTTCGCATCAGGGGGCCCCTTGATCGCGACAGCCTGGAAAAAAGTCTCAACGACATGATCGGACGCCACCAGATCCTGCGGACCTGTTTTGCCATGGACCGGGGGGATCTGGTGCAGCATGTGGCGCCCAGCCTGAACCTTCCCCTGGCCTGCGATGTGCCGGAAGGGGAGGAGGCGGTGAACCGCTGCGTCCGTGAGGAGCTGAGGCGGCCCTTTTCCCTGTCGGAGCTTCCCCTGATCCGTTTCCGGCTCTTTCGGACAGGGGAGGAGGAGCATCTCTTCCTCATTGTCATGCACCATATTATCACCGACCTGCGGACCAAGGAGCTCTTTACCGAAGAGCTCTCCTCCCTGTACGGAGCGGCGGTGACCCGGCGTCCGGCCCTTCAGCCCGCCTCGTCGGTGCCTTATGCTGAGTTTTCGAGGTGGCAGAGGGACTGGCTCGCAGGGGATGAGTGCCGCTCCATGCTGGTGTACTGGAAGGAGCATCTCAAGGGCCGCACCGATTCCCTTGACCTGCCCATGGAGAAAAAGCGTCCGTCGCTTCTTTCTCTGGAAGGGGAGGCCGTGTTCTTCCACCTGGAGCCTTCGTTTGTGGGTGAGTTGAAGCAGTTTAGCAGAGACCGCAGCGTCACGATCTTTCTGACCCTTCTGGCCGCCTACGCGGCCTTGCTTTTCCGCTACGGCGGCAACCCGCAGCTCACCATCGGCGTGCCCCTGACCAACCGTCGCAGGGCCAGGTACAAGGATACCCTGGGGTGTTTTGTTAACATTCTTCCCCTGGCCGTGACCGTGTCCGGGGAGACCAGCTTCCCGGACCTCCTGGGCAAGGTCCGGCAAGCCATGCTGGGAGCCCACAGGCATCAGGAAGCGCCCTACCGCCTTCTGGCACACACGGTGGAGCCCAGGACAGGGGCCAGCCACAACCCCCTGTTCCAGGCCGGGTTTACCCTGGACCCGCCTGTGGGCATGAGCTTAGAGGGCCTTGAGGTGGAACCCGTGGCCGTGCACAGCGGGGGCGCTCAACTGGACCTCTTCTTTACCTTCTGGGAAGGGGACGACGGGATCCGGGGGTACTTTGAGTACAACTCGGAGCTTTTTGACGAGGCCATGGTCCGGCAGGTGTCGGAAAATTACCGGATGCTTCTCCGGGAGGTGCTCCGGGACGGGGACCGCCCCATTGCCGCCATTCCCGTGGTGTCCGAAGGGGAAAAAGAGACCCTGTGCGTGGCGTGGAATCAAACGGAGGCACCTGCGTCCCGGGGCACGGTGGTGCACCGGCTCATCGAGGCCCAGGTGGATGCCGCCCCCCATGCCGTGGCCGCCGTGTTTGAAGGGGAGTCCCTCACCTACGGCGAGCTGAACCGGCAGGCCAACCGGCTGGCCCGGTACCTTGGGGCCCAGGGCGTGAAACCCGGCGACCTCGTGGGGATCCACATGGAGCGCTCCCTGGACATGCTCGTGGCACTGGTGGGCACCATGAAGGCCGGGGCGGCCTATGTTCCCCTGGACCCGGCCTTTCCCGAAGAGAGGCTCCAATACATACTTTCCCACACCGAGGCCTCCGTGGTGCTGACCCAGGAGAGCCTCAAAGGGACCCTGCCCGCGTGCACGGCCCGTCGGGTGTTCATGGACACCGACCGGGGGGCCGTGGCCGAGCAGTCCGACGACAATCCGGAGGTGGCGGTCTCTTCCGACGACCTGGCTTACGTGATCTATACCTCGGGGTCCACGGGGCGCCCCAAGGGCGTGGCCGTGCACCACGACGCCGTGGGCAACTTTTTGTCCAGCATGGCCAGGGAGCCCGGGCTCACATCCGAGGACGTGGTCCTGGCCGTGACGACCCTCTCCTTTGACATCACCGTGCTGGAGCTCTACCTGCCTCTTATCGTGGGGGCCAAGGTGGTCATCGCCCCCAGGGAGACCGTGGCCGACGGGCGGTTGCTTTTAGAAGCCCTGTCCCGGCATGGCGTGACCCTGCTCCAGGCCACCCCCGTCACCTGGCGTCTTCTCGTTGCCGCCGGGTGGCAGGGGGGAGATAACCTGAACGTCCTATGCGGCGGCGAAGTTCTGCCCGCGGATCTGGCCGCCGCCCTTGTCTCCCGGTCGTCCCGGGTGTGGAACATGTACGGCCCTACCGAGACCACGGTTTGGTCCACCTGTGCCCGCATCACGGACGGGGAGGCCAGGGTGACCGTGGGCCGTCCCATCGACAACACCCGTACCTACATCCTGGATCCCTGGATGCAGCCGGTTCCCACGGGGGTCTCAGGGACCCTTTTCATCGGCGGGGCCGGGGTGGCCAAAGGGTACCTGCACCAGCCCGACCTGACCCGGGAGATGTTTGTCCCCGATCCCTTTGCCGGGGAGGCCGGGGCTCGGATGTACAACACCGGGGACCTGGCCCGTTACCGCGCCGACGGCACCATCGAGGTGCTGGGGCGGTCGGATTTTCAACTCAAAATCAACGGGTTCCGCATCGAGGCCGGGGAGGTGGAGACCGTGCTTTCCGGCCATCCGGCAGTCTCCCAGGCCATTGTGTCGGCCCATGAGTTTGAGCCCGGGGATGCCCGGCTCGTGGCGTACATCACCCACACCAACGGCGGCCAGAGTCTTGTCTCCGATCTCAGGGCGCACCTTGCAGGGAGCCTGCCCGATTACATGATCCCCTCCATCTTCATGCCCCTTGATTCCCTGCCCCTGACCCCCAACGGAAAGGTGGACCGCAAAGGGCTTCCGGTGCCGGATACCCGTCGGCCCCAGACGGACCAGGCGTTCATGGCCCCGCAAAGCGATATGGAAAAGCTCCTCTCGGAGATCTGGACCCAGGTGTTGAAGGTGGACACCATCGGCACCGGAGACAGCTTTTTCGAGTTGGGGGGCAACTCCCTGCTCGGGGTTCGGGTGGTGGGCAAGGTGGGTGAGGCCCTGAAACGGAAGGTTCCCGTCCTGGCGCTCTTTCAGTATCCCACCATTGCCGCCTTTGCAGGCTACCTCGCAGGGGAATCAGCGCAACCGGCTGTGGCCCAGGACAAGATTTCAGATCGCGCCACACAGAAGAAGCGGGCAATGGCCCGCCGACGGCGGTCGCCATAAGAGGTCGGCGACGCATCACAGCCATGGATGGAGACGAGGATGAATTGTTTACGTTCATATAAGATCAAAGATTTTTCGACCAACGTGGAAGGCGAGGTGAACCGCCTTCGTTCCCAGGTGGACCTCTTCTGGCAGAAGGAGGTGAGGGCGTACCGGCGGTTCGGCCTGAAGGACGGCATGCGGGTGCTGGAGTGCGGAAGCGGGCCCGGCCACGTCATCGAAAACCTCCTGAAGGCCTGTCCGGGGTGCCGGGCCACGGCCGTTGAGATCGACCCTTACCTTGTGGCGATCCTCAAGGAGAGGCTGGACGGGCGGTGCGATATCTCGGAACAGTCCATCATGGAGCTGGGCTTTGCCTCGGGGAGCTTCGACTTTGTCATCACCCGCCTGGTTCTGGAGCACCTGCCGGACCCCCTGGGGGCTGTGCGGGAGGTCTATCGGGTGCTGAAACCGGGGGGCCGGGCCGTGTTCGTGGACAACGATTTTGCCATGCATCTTCGGACCCATCCCGAGATCCCGGAGTTGAGTGATCTCTACGATGCGTATTGCCGCCTGAGGGTCGACGAGGGGGGCAACCCCCTCATCGGCCGCGAGCTGCCCTCTCTTTTGAGGAAAGGCGGGTTTACCGATGTGGACCTGGAGGTGGTGTGCGCCCACAGCACCGTGACCGGGGACGATATGTTCCTCAAATCCGAAGGGGTGGGCATTCCCTCCCAGCTTGTGAAGGAGGGGTACCTGCCCTCGGGGCTCCTGGACCGGCTCGCCGTGAAGTGGCACCGGGTGCTGCGCCATGAGCACCACTCCATCTTCAGGCAGCTATTTGTCTCCGGCGGAGAGAAACGGGCATCGGGCTCCCGCGGGATTCCCAGGCTTCACGGGGAAGCGGGCTCCGAGAACCGCCTGGGGCGGGAAGGGCAAGGCCTCGCTTCCGGCAGGGGGCTGGGGCCCCATCAGGTCATGGCTGCTCAGCCCCATGAGCGCCTGGCCCTCTTGAAAGCCTATCTGGTGACGCGTGTGGCCGATGCCCTGGGGGCTTCCCCGGAATCCCTGGAGGGCGGCATGCGGATCAGTGACCTGGGGTTTGACTCCCTCATGGCCGTGGAGGTGATGGACGAGGTGGAGTCCCAGTGGGGCGTCTGCCTTTCCCTGATGGATTTCTTTGAGGGGCAGAGCCTCGACGACATCACGGTCACCCTGCATGGTCGGCTGTTTCAGGAGGCACCGAAGGATCCGGTCGAGGCGTTGGCTGAAGAGCCACAGGCCGTCCCGAGCGCCGTGACGGGCCCGGACGATGACGTCGTGGAATGGGAAGAGGGTGAGATATGAGCATCGCGTATATCATGGAAAAACTCAGCCGGCTGGACATTGACCTGTGGGTCGAGGGCGGAGGCCTGAAATATCGTGCCCCCAAAGGGCGCATGACCCCTGAACTGCGTCGCCTGATCAAGCTGAACAAGCCAGGGTTGATGGTGCACCTGGGGGGCTCCGTGGGGGACGACAGGTCCGGCCCCCTGTCCTACAACCAGCAGTCACTCTGGATTCTCAACCGCATGGACCCGGACTCCGCATGCTACAATGTGTCCCTGTCGTGCCGCATCGTCACCGAGGTCCGGCCCGAGGTGATGCAGGGCGTGTGCCGGCAGCTGGTGGCCCGCCACGAGATCTTGAGGACCACCTATGGTTTTGGCGACCATGACGGTCAGACCAGCCAGACCGTCCACGACACCATGGAACCGGAGTTTCACCTGGTGGACGCCCGGGAGCTCTCCGGGGAGGCGCTCAAGGAGCGGGTCCGGGAATACCATGCCCGGCCCTTTGACCTGGAGAAAGGCCCCCTGTTGAGGGTGTGCCTTTTTACGCTTTCCGGGGGCGAGCACATCTTTGTGATGACCATTCACCATATCGCCAGCGACGGCAGCTCCTTTCACCTTCTCATTGACGAGTTCGGCAAGCTCTACCGCGCGGCGACGGCCGGTGAGGAGGCGAGGCTTGCCCCGGTGGAGCGCCAGTATCGCGATTTTGTCCGATACCAGCAGGAGATGCTCGCAGGGGAGGAGGGGGCCCGGCTGGAGCACTTCTGGCGGGATCGGCTGTCGGCCCCGCTTCCGGTCATGAACCTTCCCCTGGACGGCACGCCCTCCGCCTCCCCCAGTTTCACCGGGGCCAGCTACCCCTTTCAGGTGACCGGGGAGGCCTATGAAACCCTCCGGACCTTTGTGGGCACCGAAAATGTGACCCTTTATGTCATGCTGCTGGCGGTGTTTCAGGTGACCCTCATGCGGTTTTGCAACCAGGGGGACCTGATTATCGGCACCCCGGCGGTGGGGCGGGTGCGGCCGGAGTACAAGGGGGCCTGCGGTCACTTCATCAACATGGTGGCCATGCGGGGGGACCTCTCGTCGAGCATGAGTTTTCGAGAGCACGTGACCCGGAGCAGGCGGGTGGTTCTCCAGGCCCTGGACCATCAGGCCTACCCCTTTCCCCTGCTCGTGGAGAGGCTGGGCCTGGATCGCGATCCCAGCCGCTCCCCCCTGTTCCAGGTGATGTTCAACATGCTCAACCGCAAGATTCTGGGCCCTGCAGCGGATTTTTTCATGGGCGCATCCAACGAAACCCCGGTGGATTTCGGCGGAATGGGCATCATGCCCTACCCCCTGGACCAGGAGGAGGGCCAGTATGAGCTGGTCCTGGAGATCGTTGATAACGATGAGAGCCTGGCCTGCGCTCTTCAAGTACTGCATGGGGAATCCTGTTTTCCGAAGAGACCGTCGCCTCCCTTGCCTCGGCCTTTGAAGGGTGCCTCGGCCACGTCATGGCGTCCCCGGACATGCGCCTGGGGGACGTGCCCATGCCCCTGGGACGGGACGGGGACCGGCCGGGCGGAAAGATGCCGCGAGGGGCCTCGCCCGTGCCCTGGGAATGGGAACAGGGGGAGCGGCTTGCGGCCGGGCCACCCGTCACCTTTATGTTCACCGGGCAGGGGGCCCAGTCTGTCCGCATGGCAGAGGGACTGTACCAGGGCGAACCGGAGTTCAGGAACTGGGTGGATTATTGCGCGGACCGGCTGGTACCCCTCATGGGCTGCGATATCCGTCGCTTTATCTACCCATCCCCCGAAGAGGCCCCCGAGGCCGAGGAGAAGCTCAAACAGACCGCCGTCACCCAGCCCGTTCTCTTTACCCTGGAATATGCCCTTGCACGGCTCTGGATGAGCTGGGGTGTCCAGCCCCGGGCCATGATCGGACACAGCATCGGTGAATACACCGCCGCCTGCCTGGCCGGTGTTTTTTCCCTGGACGATGCCCTGGAACTGGTGGCCGCACGCGGTCGCCTCATGCAGGGGCAACCCGGGGGGGCCATGCTGGCCGTGGGCCTGCCCGAAGAGAAGATCATCCCGTTTTTGAGGGACGGGCTCTCCGTTGCCGTGATCAACGCGCCCTCCCGGTGTGTGGTGTCCGGGCCCCAGGCGTCGATCCAGGCCCTGGAGGAGAGGTTGGCCAAGGCCATGAAGATGGAGGGCAAAAAGGCCCGGTGGAGCCGTCTGCGCACCTCCCATGCCTTTCATTCGGAGATGATGGAGCCGGCCCTTGCCCCCTTTGAGGCCTGCGTGACCAAGGTCTGTCCTGCGGCTCCTCGGATCCCCATCGTTTCCAACGTCACCGGGACCTGGCTCACCGCAGCCCAGGCCATGGATCCTGCCTACTGGTCGTCCCACCTGAGGGAGCCGGTGCGTTTTTCCAAGGGCGTGGCGACCCTTTTGACCCAACCCGCAGGGGTACTGCTGGAGGTGGGGCCAGGAAGCACCCTGGCGCTTCTTGCCCGCCAGCAGGTGGCAGAAACGGGGCGCCCGGTGATCCTTACATCCCTGCGTCATCCCGGCCAGGGCGGCTCCGACGACGCCTTTATCCGGGAGACCGTTATCTCCCTGAGAGAGGCCGGAGTCTCCGTGGACTGCTCCGGGGAGGCCTTTGGCTCAGGGACCACACCGGGCGGGTCATCGGAAAAAGCGGAACTCGCTTATTGGAAGGAGACCCTGGGCACGGACCTGCCTGTACTCCAGCTTCCGGTGGACCATCCGCGTCCCGCCCATCTGGCATTCAGGGGCGGCACCCAGCGGTTTCGCCTTTCCTCGGAGTGCATCAAGGCCCTGAAAGGCCGTGGCCTGTCCGAGGGAGGCACCGTCTCTACCCTGCTGCTGGCCGCTTACGTCACCTTGTTGACGCGCTATTCCGGACAGACGGACCTCATGGTGGGGGTCTCGGGGGCCGACGGCGAACGGCCCGGAAACGGTGGGGCCTCTTCCCATATGTTTCCCTTGCGTGCGGATGTGTCGGACCCCTGCACCTTTGATGCGCTGCACCGCCGCATTTGCGAGGCCGCGCGCACGGCGCGGGCCCGTGCCGGGATGTCCCTTGCCCGCCTTGCCCAGCTCCTGGACCCGGACCACGCCCCGGATTCCCACCCGCTTTTCCAGGCGATGTTCACCTTCCAGGACGGCCCCTTGCCCGGCGGCATTGAACAGGGGCCTTCCCTTGGTGGATCGGGTGAGCCAAAGGGGCCTGCATGCGATCTCTCCCTGTTTGTCCGTGACGATGGCGAGCGGTGGCACGGCGGTTTTGTCTACAACGCCGAGCTCTTTCCACGTCGATCTGCGGCGTTCTCTGCGAGAGCTTCGAGGTTCTTCTGGATGCCGTGGCCGTGGGAGGGGACGTTGCCCTGGACCGCCTGCCTCTTTTGAGTCGGTCCGAACGCGACAAGCTGCTTTTCGAGTGGAACGACACAGGGCGGACCTACCCGGAGCCTGTCTGCCTTCACGAGATGTTTGAGGCCCAGGTGGCAAGGACCCCCGATGCGGTGGCCCTGACCTACGAGGGCGACACCCTCACCTATGGGGATCTGTCCATACGGGCCAACCGTCTTGCCCATGCTCTTCAGAAACACGGCGTGGGACCGGAAAAGCGCGTGGGCGTGTTTATGGAGCGCTCCGTGGAGATGGTCGTGGCCCTTTACGGGACCCTTAAGGCCGGCGGGGCCTATGTGCCCCTGGATCCGGATTATCCGGCCGAACGGCTGGCCTTTATGCTGGAAGACACCGAGGTTCCGGTGATTCTCACCCAGGAACGCCTCAAAGAAATGCTGCCGGATCACTCGGCCACGGTGATCTGCCTGGATACCCAATGGGAGACCGTGGCCGGTGAGCCCGCCGAGGCCCCTGACGCCGGGGTCACCGAGGACAACCTGGCCTACGTGATCTACACCTCCGGCTCCACGGGCAAGCCCAAGGGGGTCATGAACGACCACCGGGGCATCAGCAACCGCCTGTACTGGATGCAGGAGGCCTACGAGCTCACCGCCGGGGACCGGGTGCTGCAGAAAACCCCGTACAGCTTCGATGTGTCCGTGTGGGAGTTTTTCTGGCCGCTGCTTTTCGGGGCGCGCCTTGTGGTGGCCCCTCCCCGGGTCCACAAAGACCCCGACGCTCTGGGGCGTCTCATCGAGGACCAGGGCATCACCATCCTTCATTTTGTACCCTCCATGCTCCAGCTTTTTCTCCGGGAAGACCACGGGGACCGGTGCCGGAGCCTCACCAAGGTGATCTGCAGCGGGGAGCCCCTGCCCTGCGAGCTGCGGGACCGCTTCTTCGACACCTTGCCCGCGGAACTCCATAACCTCTACGGCCCTACCGAAGCGGCCGTAGACGTGACCTTCTGGGAGTGCAGGCGGGAAGATCGTGGCCTGGTGGTACCCATCGGCAGGCCTGTTGCCAACACCCAGATCCATATCCTGGATCGGCACATGGAGCCCGTGCCCGTGGGGGTGGCAGGGGAGCTGTATATCGGCGGCGTTCAGGTGGCCAGGGGGTACATGAACCGGCCCAAGCTGACCCGGGATCGCTTTATTCCCGATCCCTTCAGCAAGGAGCAGGGGGCGCGCCTGTACAAGACCGGCGACCTGTCCCGTTACCTGCCCGACGGGCAGATCGAGTACCTGGGCCGCAACGACTTTCAGGTCAAGGTGCGGGGCCTGCGCATCGAACTCGGAGAGATCGAGGCGGTCATCGCCGGGCATCCCGATGTCCTGGAGGTGGTGGTGGCGGCACGGGAGGATGCTTCCGGTAACAAGAAGGTGGTGGCCTATGTGGTGGCGGCCGACGGTGCCACGGGCATGGCCTCTGCCCTGCGGGGCTTTCTTTCGGAAAAGCTTCCCGAGTTCATGGTCCCCTCTTACTTTATCCAGCTTCCCGCCTTTCCCCTCATGGCCAATGGCAAGGTAGACCGCAAGGCCCTGCCGCCGCCCACCACGGACAGGCCTGAGGTGGGAACCCTCTACGCCGCCCCGAGCAGCGACGTGGAATCCGTCATCGCCGAGGTGTGGCAGGATCACCTGGGGGTGGACAACGTGGGGGTGGACGACAACTTCTTCGAGGTGGGGGGAGACTCCTTCCTGCTCGTGGAGGTGGCCAACAAGCTGGCCGGTACATTGAAGACGGACCTGAAGGTGCATCATCTCTTTGAGTACCCCACCATCCGTGCGGTGGCGGATTTTCTCAAGCCCCAGTCGGTGGCGGAGTCGGCACCGGCACGCGACGACATGGAAGCGCGGCTGAAAAAGAGAAAAGAGACATTGTCCAGGAGAAAAAAAAATAGAACGGGAGATCGCACATGAGCCAGGTGGACCAGTATGCAAATGCCATTGCCGTTGTGGGCATGTCCGGCCGTTTCCCAGGGGCTTCCAGCTGTGAGGCCTTCTGGGACAATATCGTAAACGGCGTGGAGTCCATAACCACGTTGTCCGAAGAGGAGCTCAAGGCCCATGAGCTGGATTACGATGCCGTGAAAAACGATCCGAACTACGTGCCCGCCCGGGGCATCATCGAAGGGGCCGACTTGTTTGATGCCGGTTTCTTCGGCTTCAACCCCCGGGAGGCCGCCATGCTGGATCCCCAGCACCGCCTCTGGCTGGAGTGCGTGTGGGAGGCCCTGGAGCGGGCCGGTTACGACCCGGAAAAGTACGACGGGGTCATCGGCCTGTTCGGGGGCGGGAGTTTCATCGACAGTTATTTCCTGCACAACATCACCCGCAGCCACGATCACCTGGAGCGGATGCTTCGCCAGCGAACCCCGGACGGGTTTGCCGCCATCCTGAGCAACCGCATGGAGTTTCTCACCACCCGGACCTCCCACCGACTGAACCTGAAGGGGCCCAGCGTCAACATCCAGACCGGGTGTTCCACCTCCCTTGTGGCGGTGTACTATGCCTGCCAGAGCCTGTTGAACTACGACTCCGACCTCTGCCTCGCCGGCGGGGTGTCGGTTATTTTTCCCCAGGAGTCCGGGTATCTCTACCAGGAAGGGGCCATCAACTCCCCGGACGGGCATTGCCGCCCCTTTGACGCCAAGGCCCAGGGCACGGTTTTCAGCGGGGGCCTGGGGGTGGTGGCCTTGAAGCGCATGGAAGATGCCCTGGCCGACGGGGATCAGGTCATCGCCGTGATCAAGGGGGTTGCCGTGAACAACGACGGCTCCCAGAAGATCGGCTACGCAGCACCCAGCGTCCAGGGCCAGGCCGAGGTTATCGCCATGGCCCATGCCGCAGCCGAGGTGGAACCCGACACCATCTCCTACGTGGAGGCCCACGGAACGGCAACGCCCCTGGGGGATCCCATCGAGGTGGCGGCCCTTACCAAGGCCTTCCGCATGCAGACCGACGCCAAAGGCTTTTGCGGCATCGGTTCGGTGAAGAGCAACATCGGCCACTCCGATGCCGCCGCAGGGGTGGTGGGGCTCATCAAGGCCTCCCTGTGCCTGAAGCACGGAAAAATTCCTGCGAGCCTCCATTTCCAGAGCCCCAACCCGGAGATCGATTTTGAGAACAGCCCCTTCACCACCGGGCCATGGACTGGACCCCGGAACACCTCCCGAGGCGGGCAGGAGTCAGCTCCTTCGGCATCGGTGGGACCAATGCCCACGCGGTCTTGGAAGAGGCCCCCGAATCTCCCCCCGTGGGGGAGGAGCGTCCCTGGAAGCTGATGCTGCTCTCGGCAAAGACAGAGACGGCCCTTGAGGCCCAGGCCGAGCGCCTTGCCGATTTCCTGGCAGGGCCGGAGGAGACGCCCCTGGGAGATGTGGCCTATACCCTCCAGGTGGGTCGGCAGGACATGGCCGTGCGGCAGGCCTTTATCTGCCGCGACACACAGGAGGCCATGGCCGCGGCCCGCAAGGAAGAGGGCCAGTGGACCATGACACGCACCCCGGGCAGGCGGGATCCTTCGGTTGTGTTCATGTTCTCGGGCCAGGGCTCCCAGCACGTCCGTATGGGGGAGCAGGCCTATACATGCGAGCCGGTGTTCCAGGAGGCCCTGAATCAGTGTGCCGACGGCCTGGAGCCCCACCTGGGGCTCGATATCCGTGAGCTCCTCTTTCCCGCCGAAGGCCAGGAAGAGGAGGCCACCCAACGCCTGGCCCGAACCGAACTTACCCAGCCCTGCCTGTTTGCGGTGGAGTACGCCCTGGCCCGGCTCTGGCAGAGCTGGGGCGTGGAGCCCGAGGCCATGATCAAGCAGATGACGGGTCAAGTCCATGGCCGCCACCCTGGCCGGGGTCTTTGCCCTGGAGGACGCCCTGGCCGTGGTGGCCACCCGGGGGCGACTCATGCAGCAGATGCCCGAAGGGAGCATGCGGGCCGTGAGGCTTCCCCAGGAGGAGCTGACGCCCCTGCTGACCCCGGGGGTGGCCCTGGCTGCGGTGAACGCCCCGTCCCTCTGCGTGGTCTCCGGTGCCCACGAGCACATCGAGGCCTTTGAACAGGCCCTGGCCGAGCGGGAGATCGACACCAGGAAACTCCACACTTCCCATGCCTTCCATTCGGAGATGATGGAGCCGGCCCTGGCTCCCTTTGCCGAGGCCCTGGAGGGTGTGGAACTCCATCCTCCGGAGATCCCTTTTATCTCCAACGTCACGGGCACCTGGATCACCGAGGAGATGGCCATGGATCCGGGGTACTGGGTCAGCCAGCTTCGTCGGCCCGTCCTGTTCAGCGACGGGATCCGCGAGCTGCAGAAGGTCTCCGGTCGGGTGCTCATCGAGGTGGGGCCCGGAACTGCCCTGAGCACCTCAGCCCGGCAGCATCCGAACCGGGCGGCGGAGCAGACCGTCATCGCCTCCCTGGGGCACGCCAAAGAGACCCTTCCGGCCCTGGCCTGTCTGCTCAAAGCCTTGGGCGAGTACTGGCTCTCCGGCGGACAGGTGGACTGGGCAGGGTTCTCGTCTGCCGAGCGCAGGCAGCGCGTCCTGTTGCCCACCTATCCCTTTGAACGGACGCGTCACTGGATCGAACCGGCGGACAGGGCCCCCGCAGCCGAGGTGCCGGAGACCTTTGCGGCAGCGGCTGCTGCACCCGAGCCCGCAGAGGCTGTGGCCGCGTCTGCTGCCCCTCTTCAGGCAACCGGCACCGATGCCATCGTGGCGCAGCTCAAAGAGATCATGCACGAGCTGTCGGGCATCGATTTTGATGCGTTTGCCCCGTCGGTGACCTTCCTGGAGATGGGCATGGACTCCCTTTTCCTTACCCAGGTGAGCAACCGCCTGAAAAGCGCCTTTGGCGTTACCCTGGCCTTTCGGCACCTGGTGGGTGAGTATGCCACCTTCCCGAAGCTGGCCGCCTTCATCGAAGCCTCCCGGCCCGAGAGTGCGCCCGCTGCCCCTGAAGAGGATCCGGCCGTGACCCGGGAGCCGGAGGCCGCAACGGAAGGCCCCGCTGGGTTTGCCGGGTCCACGGCAACGGAAGGGGATGCCCCCCTTTCGTCCATGCAGCAGCGCCTCTGGTACATCGACCAGCTCAACCCTGCCGTGTCACCCTTCCCTTGCCATTCGGTTTTCAGGGGCCGTGGACGGGGAGGTGATGCGGCAGAGCCTCCAGGCCTTCATGGATCGCCACGACGCCCTGCGTACCACCTTTGCCCTGGACGGGGGCGCACCGGTGCAGGTGGTGGCCCCCACACAGGAGATCGACTTTATCGCGGTGGATTACAGCACCCTTCCTTCAGAAACGCGGGAAGAGTCCCTGGCAACCTATCTGGAAGCCGAAGCGGCAAGGCCCCTGAGCCTGGCCCAAGGGCCTTTGGTACGCGCCGGGCTGGTGACCCTCTCCTCCGACGAACATGTGCTCTTCTTCATGCCCCACCACAGCATCTTCGACGGGATCTCCTTTGTCATCTTCCAGCGGGAGCTGTTTGCCCTGTACGAGGCCTTTTCAGAGGGGAGAGCCCCTGAGTTGCCCCCCCTTCCCATCACCTATGCAGAATACTCCCGCTGGCAGCAGGAGGTGTGGCTGCCCGGTGAGGACTATCAGCGACAGCTTGCCTATTGGAAAGAGCAGCTGGCAGGGGACTTACCCGTGTTGCAGCTTCCGGCGGATTTTCCCCGCCCCGCGGAGTTTTCCGGGCCGGGGGCCACCGAGACCCTGGTGATCCCCGAGGCCCTGGCAGCCCCCCTGGAGGAGCTGGCGCGCCGTGAAGGGGCCACGCTGTTTATGCTCTTTCTGGCCGCGTTCAAGGCGCTCCTGTATCGCTACACAGGCCAGGAGGAGATGTGTGTGGGCTCTCCCTTCGGCAACCGTGTCCACGGGGAGACCGAAGAGATCGTGGGGTTTTTCACCAACACCCTGGTGCTGCGAACGGCCTGTGGGGGCTCTCTCTCCTTTACGGAGCTCCTGGGGCGCGTCAGGGAGGTGTGCCTCGATGCGTACAACCACCAGGAGATGCCCTTTGAGCGACTGGTCCAGGAACTCAATCCCCACCGGGACCTCAGCATGACCGCCTTGTACCAGGTGCTTTTTGTCTTTCTCGGGGACATGGAGCAGGAGCGCACCATGGCCGGAGTGCCGTGGCGGGAGGAGCCAGTGACCACCCACGTGGCCCAGACCGACCTCATGTGCACCGTGGGCAGGGAAGGGGCCGGTGTCAAGGTGGCCTTTGAATACGCCACGGACCTTTTTACGGCCGAAACCATGAAGCGGCTCCTTGAAAGCTATGCCGTGCTCCTTTCCGGCATCGTGGCCGAGCCCGATGCCGAGCTGGCAAGGCTGCCGGTGCTGTCGGAGACGGAGCAAGGGCTTTTGGCCCAATGGAACGAAACCCAGACCCCCTATCCCGAGGCTGCCTGTATCCACGAACTCTTCGAGAACCGGGTCGCGGCACATCCCGACGCTCCGGCCGTCTCCTGCAACGGGGACTGCCTGACCTACGGAGAGCTGAACGCAAGGGCCGAGGAGATTGCCGCCCATCTGCGCATCTCCGGGGTGGGGCCGGACGTTCTGGTGGGGATCTGCGTGGAGCGGTCCACGGAGATGCTGGCAGGGCTTCTGGGGATCCTCAAGGCAGGGGGGGCCTATGTGCCCCTGGACCCGGAGTACCCGGCCGAGCGCCTTGCCTACATGGTGGAGAGCGCCAAGGTCTCGGTGCTGCTCACCGAACAGGCCCTCCTCGACAACCTGCCGGAAAACAGCGCCCTGGTCATCTGCCTGGACAGGGATGTCTTGACGGGCCAGGGACGGGGCCTGGACAGCGTGTGGGAGGACCCGGGCTCGGAACACCTCGCCTATGTGATCTTCACCTCCGGCTCCACGGGCAAGCCCAAGGGGGTTCAGGTGCCCCACGGCACTGTGGTGAACTTTCTCACCAGCATGGCCCGGACTCCGGGGATGACTTCGGAAGACACCCTGCTGGCCGTGACCACCCTCTCCTTTGACATTGCCGTTCTGGAGCTTTTCCTCCCCTTGAGCGTCGGGGGTGAGGTGATCATCGCAGACCGGGAGACTGCCCGAGACGGCCTGGCCCTGGTGGACGTCCTGAAGAGTTCCGGGACCACGGTGATGCAGGCCACCCCGGGAACGTGGCGGCTGCTTCTCGCCGCGGGCTGGAAAGGGGCCCAGTCCATGAAGATCCTCTGCGGAGGAGAGGCCTTTCCCCCGGACCTTGCCGAAGAACTCACCGGCTGCGTGGGCGAGGTGTGGAACATGTACGGACCCACCGAGACCACGGTGTGGTCCACGTGCAGCCTGCTGGATAAAAACGGCGGGCCCATCCGCGTGGGGCGCCCCATTGCCAACACCCAAATTCACATCCTGGACGGGCGTATGCAGCCCGTGCCCGTGGGGGTTCCCGGGGAACTCTTGATCGGCGGGGCCGGGGTCACCCGGGGCTACCTGGATCGGCCCGAGCTCACCGCAGAGCGGTTTATCCCAGACCCCTTTGCGTCGGGGCCGGGGCATAGGCTCTACAGGACCGGCGACCTCGCCCGGTACCATCCCGACGGAACCATTGAATACCTGAACCGCATGGACAACCAGGTGAAGGTGCGGGGCTTCCGCATCGAGCCCGGGGAGATCGAGGCCAGCCTCACCGACCACGAGGCCGTGCGCCAGGGCATTGTAACGGTTCGGGAGGAGAGCGCAGGGGACGTGCGCCTTGTGGCCCACCTTCTTTACGAGGATGGGGCTTCGGCCACGGGGTCCCAGTTGCGCAAGCACCTGCGAAAGACCCTGCCGGACTACATGATTCCCCAGCATTTTGTGGAGATCGACGACCTGCCCCTGACCCCCGCCGGGAAGATCGACCGCAAGGCCCTCCAAGCCTCCTTCAGCCTGGGCGCGGTTGCGGCCCGGGAGTTCGTGGCACCGGAGACCGACAGCGAAAAAATCCTGGCCATCTGGCGGGACGAGCTGGGCATCACCCAGGTGGGGGTCCACGACAACTTCTTTGACGCCGGGGGCCACTCCCTGCTGGCCATCCGGGTTATCGCCCGGGTGCTCAAGGAGACCGGGGTAAAGCTCAGCCCGAGGGATATCTTTTTGAATACTCTGGGCCAGATCGCGGCCCGATATCCCTTCGCCCAAAAGGACGATAAGAATGACGGCCCGGGAACCAGGCTCCGCCAGCTCTGGGAGAAGGTGGCCGGGGCGTTGAAGCCCAAAGGGGACCCCGTGGAGGTGCCCGTCAACGAGAACAGACCTGCGTGACCACGTTGCCACAGGAGAGGTGAAACACACCCATGGTCCCATTCTATTTCGGCGCCCACGACACCCAGTTGTTCGGAATCTACTACCCACCGGCAGGGGCGGGGCTGCACCAGGAAGGGGTGCTGCTCTCAGCCCCCGTGGCCCATGAACACATACGGACCCACATGGCGATCCGGCAGTTGGCCCTTGCCCTGGCCGCCGCAGGGCGGCACGTGCTCAAGTTGATGCTACGGGGTGGGGGACTCCGCCGGAAAAAGCGAGGAGGGGGACGTGAACCACTGGACCCGGGACTTGATAACAGCCGCCGGGGAACTGAAGGATATTTCCGGAGCCCTGCGGCTCTCGGTGGTGGGCTTGCGCCTCGGGGCCTCCCTGGCCGTGGCCGCGGCAGGGGAGATTCCAGGCCTCAAAGAGCTGGTGCTCTGGGACCCGGTGGTGGACGGAAAGGCCTATCTGGACGCCCATCGGCGGGCAGGGGGCACAACCCGTCCGTCCAGGGGAATACAGGAGGAGATCCTGGGCTATGCCTTCTCCCCGGAGATGATCACCTCCATTGAAGCCGTGGACCTGCTGACTTGCCACCCGACCCTGCCGGGCCCCGTCCACCTGGCCCTGTCCGAAGAAAAGCCCGAGTACCGGGCCCTTGAACAGGCCCTGGCCACGGCTGGAACCACCGTGGACACGGCCTTGGTGCAGGAGCCCGCCGGGTGGGAGCAGTTCAACGGCCACGACGAAGTGCTGGTGGCCAACGCCATGGTCCAGGCCATCGGAGATCGGCTGACAACTCCATGAGCGGCGGCCAGGTGGGGGCACCTGGAAACCCTATGGCGAATGCATGGAGGCAGACATCATGCAATTTTTTTTCGGGGCATTCGCATGGGGTGTGACATGAGTCAACCGGTTTTGCAGGAGAGGCCCATTTCATTTTTTTGGAAACACGATGAAGGGCATTTGGGATTCTCTTGTTGAGTCATCGGTAGGGCGCCGGAGGTCGTGCGGTTACTCGTAGCGGCAACGTATCCTGTGACGGTGAAGCTTGTGAGGCAGCTTGCATAAACCACCAGCGTAATATGCTTTCAAGGTGGCTTCACCTCGCCGCCGGAGGCATGCTTTTTTGGCATTTTTGCCATAAGGAGCGTTTTATGGAAAAAGTGCTGGTATTCGGAGAGCACCGGAACCTTGTGGGGATTTTGTCCGAGCCCGAGGGGGGGGGCGGGGGGATGCCCGGGGTGCTTTTGCTCAACGCGGGGCTTCTGCACCGTGTGGGCCCTTATCGTCTCTATGTGGAGCTGGCCCGCGGCCTGGAGGCCTCGGGGTTTCATGTGCTGAGGTTTGACGGCTCCGGCCTGGGGGACAGCGCCATGCCCCACGATTCCCGCGACTACGACGAACGGTCCAGAGACGACATCACCGATGCCATGGATCTGCTGACGGAAAAAAAGGGGATTGAGACCTTTGTGCTGGTGGGGCTCTGTTCCGGGGCCGACAACGCCCATGCCGTTGCCAGTGTGGACGAGCGGGTCACCGGGGTGGTGATGCTGGACGGGTTTACCTACCCCACCCTGCGGTTTTACCTGAAAGATTACGCACCGTACATGATCAATCCTGTGCGCCTGGCCTGGTTTCTGGCCAAGTGCCTGGGCAGGGCCGTGGCACGGCTTATTCCTGCCTTACGGGCTTCCAAGGGCGGTGGGGATGTGTACGAACGGACGTTTCCACCCAAGGCACGTGTGGCAGGAGAGCTGGCGGAGATGGCGGGGCGGGGGGTCCAGATGCTCACCATCTATTCCGGGGGCATTGCCGGGTACTACAACTATGCGGACCAGTTCACCGACATGTTCAAAGGCACGGATTTCAGGGGGCTCCTCCAGCTGGAATACATCGAGGAAGCCAACCACACCTACACGGCCCTGTCCGTGCGACGGCACCTCATGGGCATTATCTTTACCTGGGTGACAGACCATTTTGCCGGGGACGCACCCGTGTATCTGGAGGGGACGCCATGACCGTTCACGTGTACATCACCATCGATACGGAAGAGGACTCCTGGGACACCTACCACGCCACGGACAACCCGGTGGAGAACCTGGCGAGGGTGCCGGAGCTTCAGCGGCTCTTCGACCGGTACGGGGCCGTCCCCACCTACCTCATCAACTGGCCTGTGGCAACGGACGACAGGGCCCGGGAAATCTTGAAGGGAATCTACGACGACGGGCGTTGCGAGATCGGGACCCATTGCCACCCCTGGAACACCCCGCCCCATGACGAAGAGATTTCGGTGGAACACTCCATGATGTGCAACCTGCCCGAGGCCCTGGTGAAACAGAAGATGACCCGCCTCCATGGCGCCATTGAAGAGCGGTTTCACCTCTCTCCGGTCTGTTTTCGGGCGGGGCGGTGGGGGTTTGACGCCAAGGTTGCGCGGACCCTCAAGGCTTTGGGCTACCGCATCGACACCTCCATCAGCCCCTTTGTGGACTGGAGTGCTTACAGCGGGCCTGATTTCAGCCGGGGGCTCAGCGAGGCCTACCCCTTTGACCCGGATTACCCCATGGTACCCGACCCCCAAGGCTCCCTTCTGGAGGTGCCTCCCACCGTGGGATTTTATCAGAAAAACGGGCGCCTCTGTTATGCCCTCATGGAGAGACTCCGCAAGAAGCCCCTGTCCAGGCTGCGGCTTCTGGGCATCCTGGATCGGCTGAGGCTCCTTAACTTCAGGTGGCTCTCACCGGAACTGAGCAGCGGGGCGGAGATGGTGCGGCTGGCGAAGCAGTGCGTTCGGTTCGGCCACCGGTTCCTCAACATGTCCTTTCACTCAACCTCCATGCTGCCGGGCAAGAGCCCCTTTGTGGACAGCGAGGAGGATCTGGCGCGGTTCCTGGCCGACATCGAAATGTTCCTGGACTACGCCGCCGCCACCATTGTCTTCTCCCCCCTGTGCGAAGCCCTGGAGGCGCCCACGCTCCGTGAGGAGCGGGGGCGCCTCGGCCAGGGCCGTTAAACCACTTCCTTTTGTCCGGCTAATCTCCCCGTGAGGTGTCGATGAAGCAGCCCGACGAGCCGGAGCCGGGATCAGGGGTTTCCTCTTCATCGGGCTCATCCGGTGTGTCCGGGGTGTAGGGGCCCATGCCGATGGCCACGAAGTGTTCGCCGTTGGAGATAAAGGGCGTGGGCCTGCTCTCACCGTTGGCCTTGTTGTAGGGGGAGAGCCCCAGCTGGCCCCACTTCACAACGGACTGGTCCGCGGTCATGGCCGGGAACCGGCCCTCGGGCAGGTGCTCGTCTGCGGGCACGGGCCCCAGGCCGATGATGATCTCGTCGATGCCGTCGTCATTGATGTCCGTGGTGGCCGGGCGCGTCTCTCCCTGCATGCTGTTGTAGTCGTTCCAGTCCACGGTGAGCCAGCTGTGGTGCACCGGGGCGCCGTCCACCATGGCGGCGATCTCCGTGCGTCCCTCTCCACCGGCACCCAGGCCCAGGAGGATTTCATCGCGGCCGTCGCCGTCGATGTCCCCGCAGGTGGGCCAGGTGGCGCCGTTGGAGGCGTTGTACTCGTCCCACTGGCTCTGGCCCCAGGCCATGAGTTCAAAGGGATCGTTGAGGTTGCCGTTGCATACCTTGTCCAGGACGGCGTAGCGGCCGTTGGGTGTATAGCCGGTGCGTTCGTCCGATCCCAATCCCACCACGATCTCCATGCAGGGATCGTCGTCCAGGTTGCCCAGGGCGGGCCGGGTTTCCCCGATGACCTCATTGTAGGCGTCCCAGGGAACAGAGGTCCACTGCCGGAGGGCAACACTGCCCAGGCTGTAGGAGAAGACAGCCAGTTTTCCCTGCCCCCCTTTGCCCAATCCCACCACAATTTCATCGACACCGTCGCCGTCGATGTCCCCACATGCCGGCCATGTCTCCCCATTCAGGTTGTTGTACTCTTCCCAGGGAATCTGGCCCCAGGCCAGATGCTTGAAGTCATGGGAGATGATCTGGAAGTACCCGCCGGGGATGGCAGGGTCCGAATCCACGGGCCCCAGGCCGATCACCAGCTCATGATAGCCGTCCCCGTCCAGGTCGCCACTGGCCACCCGGGCTTCGTTGTTGTGTTTGCGGTAGGCATCCCAGCCGATACTGAGCCAGTCACGGTGCTGCATGTCGCTGTCGAGGACTTCGATGGAGGCGTTGCCCGTATCGTCCGTGGGGTTGGTCTGCACCAGGGTGTCGGTGACTTTGATACTGTCTGAATGGGACAGCCCGCCGTTGTCCGTGATCGTCAGTGTAAACTCCAGCTCCACGCCGCCCGGGGTGGATTTCGGTGCCACAAAGTGCACCACGGGATCGCCCGGAGGCGTCAGGGTCACGGTGGGCCCGGAGGTCTGGGTCCAGGTCCAGGTGGAGATGCCGTCGTCCGGATCCAGAGAGGCCGATCCGTCCAGGGTGACTGTCTCCCCTTCCAGGACGAACTGGTCTTCCCCGGCATTGGCCACGGGAGGCTGGTTGACAAAGAGGACCTGCACAGCGGTGGAGTCCGTGTCGGTGAGCCCCTGGCTGTCCGTGACAGTGACGCTGAAGAGGAGCCTGGCACCTTCGGTGCTCACGATGGGCGCCGTAAAGGTGGGGCTCACGGTTTCGGCGTCGGAGAGGAAGACCGTGGGGCCTGATGTCTGCTCCCAGAGATAACCGGTCAGGTTGTTGTCCGGGTCATGGCTTCCCGTAGCCGACAGGGTGACCACGGTTCCTTCGTCCACCACCTGGTCGGGGCCTGCCGAGGCCACCGGGGGCTGGTTGACAAAGGTGACGGTGACCCTCACCTCATCGGTGGTGAAGAGCCCGCTGTTGTCCGTCACGGTGAGGCGGAAGGCGAGGGTGGCCCCGTCCGTGGAGACTGATGGCGCCGTGAAGGTGGTCACAGCCTGGTTGGGTGTGGCCAGGGCCACATAGGGCCCTTCAATTTGCTCCCATCGGTAGGCACTGATGCCGTCATCCGCATCGGAAGAGCCTTCGCCCGAGAGGGTCACCGTGGTCTTTTCATCGGCGAAGAAGTCTTCCCCTGCATCGGCCGTGGGGGGTTGGTTGGTGTCGGTGACGTTGATGATGACCCGGTCCGCTGCCGAGAGTCCGCCGTTGTCCGTTACCGTCAGCTCGAAGGTCAGGGTTGACCCGTTGGGGCTGTCGGCAAGGGCGGTGAAGACCGGTGCCACGGCCGTGGCATCGGAAAGGGTCACCACCGGTCCGGATTTCTGGGCCCAGCGGTAGGCGGCAATGGAGCCATCGGGGTCGCTGGAGCCTGCTCCCGAGAGGGTGACCTCGGCGCCCACGGGCACGGTCTGGGCGTCACCGGCATCGGCCACCGGCGGTTGGTTGAGGGTGGAGATGGTCACCTGCATGGTGTCGGTGGCGGTTAAACCGCCCGTATCGGTGACCGTGACCATGAAGGTGAGCTGGGTGCCGTCGGGCAGCCCGTCAGGCACGGTGACCCTGGGGGAGACGGCCGAGGTGTCGGAAATGGCCGCAGGGGGACCCAGGGTCTGGGACCAGGCAAAGGTGGCGATGCCGTTGTCCGGGTCGCTGGAGCCCGCAGCCGAGAGGGTCACGGTGCCCCCTGAACTCAGGGTCTGGTCGGCCCCGGCGTCGGCCACCGGCGGCTGGTTGACGAAGATCACGTTGATGACGGTCTGTGCCGTGGCCGAGAGTCCGCGGCTGTCCGTGACCGTCAGCTTGAAGGTGAGGCTTCCCGGAGGGTCCCACGTCCGGGGCCGTGAAACCGGCCACGGCGGTGTCGGCGTCCATGAGTTCAACGGACGGCCCGTCCAGCTGCTCCCAGCGATAGGAGGCAATGGGGTCGTTGTCGGGATCCGACGAGTTGACGCCGGAGAGGCTCACGGGCTCCCCTTCCCGGGCGGTGCGGTCCGGTCCTGCATCGGCCACGGGGGGCTGGTTCTCAAAGGTGACGTTTACCAGGCTCGTGGCCGCGTGGGTGGCCCCTTCGTTGTCCGTGACCGTCAGCTGGAAGGTCAGGGCGCTGCCGCCCTCGTCCACACTGGGGGCCGTAAAGGAGGCTGTCTCGGTGTCGGCACCGGTGAGGGTTACCACGGGCTCGTCGGCTGTGGTCACCTGCTCCCATGTGTAGGCTGAGACGGTGCCGTCCGGGTCGCTGGAGTTGGCGCCGGACAAGGTGACCTCAACCTCCGGCTCCACGGTCTGGTCCGGCCCGGCGTCGGCCTTGGGCTTTCGGTTGACCTTGGTCAGGGTCACCTTGGTGGTGTCCTGGGCCGTGGCACCGGCCGGATCGGTCACTGTCAGGGTGAACTCCAGGGCGGTGTGGGACCCCACGTCGGGGGAGACAAAGCTGGGGGTTGCCGTGTCGGCGTTTTCAAGGGTGACCGTGACCTTGGAGTTGGCGTCCGTACGGACCCAGGCGTAGCTGAGAACGCCCCCTTCCGGATCCCTGGAGCCCGTACCATTGAGCACCACGGTGGTGGGGGTGCCGTCTGAGGTGATCTCCGGGTGGGTCTGGTCCGGCCCGGCGTCGGCCACCGGCGGCTGGTTGAGGTGGGTGATGGTGACCTGGACGCGGTCCGAGGCCGTGGCACCGTTGTCGTCGGTGACGGTGAGTTCAAACTCCAGGGTGGTGTCGGCGGAAACCGCAGGGGCCGAGAACTGCGGGGTGGGGGTATCGGCCCCCTGGAGGGAGACGGAAACCCCTGAGTTCGTGTCCGTACGGACCCAGGCGTAGCGGGTGAGGGTGCCGTCCGCATCACTGGAGCCGTTGCCGTTTAAGCTGATCATCGTGGGGACCCCACCGGTGGTCTCGGACTGGACCTGGTCCGGTCCCGCATCGGCCACGGGGGGCCGGTTCACATGGGTGATGGTGGTGCGTACGCGGTCCGAGGCCGTGGCGCCGCTGTTGTCCGTGATGGTGAGCTCAAATTCGAAGGTGGTGTTGGCGGAAACGTCCGGGGCCGTAAAGCTCGGCGTGGCCGTGTCGCTGTTCTGGAGCGAGATGGGGATGTCCGCATGGGAGTCGATACGGGTCCACGCGTATCCGGTGATGGAGCCGTCCGGGTCGCTGGAGGCACTGCCGTCCAGGGTCACGATGGTGGGGATTCCCCCGGTGGTTTCCGGCTGGGTCTGGTCCGTCCCGGCGTTGGCCATGGGGGCCTGGTTGACGTTGGTGATGGTGACGGTTACCTGGTCGGAATCCGTGGCTCCGTTGTCGTCGGTTACCGTGAGTTCAAAGACAAGGTCCACGTTGGCCGAAACACTGGGTGCGTTAAAGGAGGGCCGCACAGCCGTGGGGCTCGACAGAATGGTGGAAATGTCGCCGTGGTCGTCCACGCGTCGCCAGTGATAGGCGATGATGGTGCCGTCTTCATCCGTGGAGCCCGAGGCATCCAGGGTGATGCGCGAGGGGATGCCGCCGATGGTTTCCGGATGGGACTGGTTATCCCCGGCATGGGCCGAAGGAGAGGTGTTCCCGCCGGGCAGGGGGATGGTCTTGTTCACTTCGTTGGAGTACTCCGACGGCTGGTTGCAGGCGTTGAATGCCTGGATGGCAAAGTAATAGGTGGTGTCCTGGATCAGCCCGGACACGGTATGGACCATCTGGGGCGGAAGGGGGGATGGTTGCGGGATGGTGGTGCTGTGTTCGGTGTAATTTCCAGCCTCGGTGCCCCAGTGAACGATGTAGTAGGACGCTTCGGCCGAAGAGGGCCAGGTCAGGGTGGCATCTCCGGTCTCCACAACCCGTTCGGTGATGGTGACCCTCACCTGGTCGGTGTCCGTGGCCCCCTTGTCGTCGGTTACGGTGAGCTCAAACTCAAAGGCGACGTCTCCGCTTACCTGGGGCGCGGTAAAGGAGGCCGTGGCCGTTCCGGCATTTTTCAGGTCAAAGGAGTAGTCTGTGTTCGTGTCGATGCGCGTCCAGGCATAGCTGACGATGGAGCCGTCGGCATCGCTGGAGGCGTTGCCGCTTAAGGTGACGGTGGTGGGAGACCCGTCGGTGGCGTCCGGGTGCTGTTGATCCGAACCGGCGTTGGCCGTCGGAGGAACGTTTGTCCCGGGGGCGGTGATGGTTTTGGAGACTTCGTTGGAGAAGTCAGAGCTTGCGTTGCAGGCGTTGAAGCCTTTGACGGCAAAAAAGTAGGTGGTGCCCTCGGTGAGTCCGGACACGGTATGGGTGATGCCGGACGGCAGGGGGGACGGCTGGGGAATGTTGGCGCTCTGCTGGTTGTATTGCCCGGAAGCGGTTCCCCAGTAGACCACGTAATACGAGGCTTCGGACGCAGGGGGCCAGGTGAGGACAGCGTCCCCTGCCAGGGCCCCGGAGGGGCCGAGGAGCCAAAAAAGAAAAACCCACAAAAGGAGAAAGGCGCGTGTTCCCGGTTTTGCGGGGGGGCGCCTGTTTTCCGGTCCGTTGGTGGTGCATGGGTACAGGTGTTGGTTTCGGGGGCGGTGATCTCGTGTTGCGGGTGTGTGTGTCATGTCGTTATTGCTTATATCTCATGGCCTTGGGAGGCATCTTTCCCAGCGGGGATGGCGTTCAGGTTGGGGAGCCGGCCCAGAATCGGGAGCCGGGTGTCTTCAGCGATCTGTTTTTCAGATTTGTACGAGCTGTCCATGGATTCCAGAAGGATGTGGACCACCACAAAGGCCACGAGCCCGGCAAAAAGCCACAGGAGTGTTGGCAAGGCCCTGTCGCTGCTCCAGGCAAGGCGAGTTGCCGGAGGCACGGGGTCCATGCGGGGTACGTCGATGATGGGGGCCTTGATGTGGGCTCCCTGCCGTTTGTAGCCCTCCTGTATCCGTTGGTGGAGGGTGGTGCTGTAGTAGAAGACCAGGTGGCTTCCCAACTCCTTGTCGGAGCCCCGGTAAACGGTGCGCAGGTTGTTGTCCTCGACCTTGATCGACAGGTTGGTCAATGCCTCACGGTAGATCTCATTGGTCTTTTTCGGGGAGATGGGCAGGCCGTAGCCCCGGGGGTATCCCATGATGCGCTGGGAGTTGAAATTGGCCTTGATAAAGGCCTCCCAACGGGAAGGACTGGAAAGAAGCGGGGCCAGGGGGGCCACGCCCGTGGGCGTACCGGTCTGGGCCACGGGGGCGTCCTCGGGCACGGCAAAACTTGACGAGAGGGTGTAGACGCTTGGCGTCAGGGCCATGTAACCGACATACGCCAGGGGGGGGATCAGGACCATCCAGAAGAAGATCCAATGCGCAGTAAGGCGGTACGTCAGTCGTTCAAGGTAAAAAATCATGGTCGACCTCATGATAGGGCGGTTAGCGGTTGGAGTGCACCAGGCGCGCTCCGGCTTTTCCCGTCCCGGACCGGCGTGCAGGGCCGTGGCTTAAGGGGGAAAGGGGGTTCCGCCATTGGTTGGCGACAATGCCGAGTACCTGGGCCCCGCTTGACTGCAGTGCGCAGCAGGCGCCTTTGGTTTTGGACTTGGGGGTGACATGGGTCAGGGCCACGAGGATCACCCCGTCGGCAGCTTTGCCCAGGAGCATGGGATCGTTCATGTTCCGGTTGGTGGGGTAGACGGCCGAGGTGTCGATGAAGATCTGGTCGTACCTGTTTTTTGCCTCGTTGATCAGGGCCGCCTGGCTCGGAATGGAGCTGGCGTCGTTCCAGCTCTCCGACTTGGCAAAGGCCGCAGCCGTGAGGATAGACAGATCGCCCATGCCGGGCACGGCGATGACGTTGTCCAGGACATCATTGGATGCATTCGGGGGAGGCTCTGCGGGGATGCCGAACTGGGTGTGCACCTCCGGTGAGAACCAGTGGTAGTCGATAAGCAGCACCCTTTTCCCTTTTTCCCGGGCGGCCAGGGCCGCCAGATTACAGGCCAGGGTCGTTTTACCCTCTCCCCACCAGCCGCTGGTGATGAGAACGCTTCGGGGGGGCGACGTCCCTTTTTGTTCGAACACGACCGAGTAGATGCGTCGTGTTTCGGCGCTGTCCCTCAGGATGGACGACGTGTTGCTGTGTTTCCGATCCATGGAGTACCTTTAGGTTTATGTATGTGTAAAAGATACGCATTCAACGGGCCCGTACACATGGTCACTCACGGCCGTCTGTGGGTTGCAGGCCACGGCGTGTTTCGGAAGAACACAACGTCTCCTGCCACCGGACACAAGGGGGCCGTTGGGTGGATGCGTCGGCATGTACGGACATCGGGATGTAAAACAGAATCACTTCAGGAAGGAATATCAGCAGGTTGGAATATCCATTTCGTCAAGCTGGGAAGAGGGGTGACGGGTGGTCTGGTGAAGCTCAGGGGGAATCAATGAATCCTGTGTGTTTAAGACCAAATATAGTCGAATGTGTTCTTGTTTTCAATGCAAATTAAGATGGCACCCTTAGTTTTTTGGGGTGAGCGATGTTCAATTTAAGGGAACCCGGGCAATCACAAAGCCGTTGGTTGCCCAGGGGCGTTTTGGTGCCGGATTCCCTTCCGAAGGGGCTATCCCGCTTGAATTATCGGTGCAATGTTCGTATATCTGTCTGGCATTGAGGATTAAACACGGAACATTCGGACCCCATGGTTGACACTCCGGCACGGGCCGGAGCCAGAAGGATCGGGACAGGGAGCAAAAAAGGCATGCAGGAGCAGGGCGGTATCACCATCACAACGGAGCAGGGGCAGGGTGTGGTCTCCCTTCACGGTCCCTGGGACCGGGCGGAAACGGGCCTTCGGGTCGCAGAATCCCTTCTCGCCCTGGGGCCGGTGCGGCGGGTGCGTTTCGATACCACGGGGCTTGTCAGCTGGGATTCCCGCCTGGCCGTCTTTGTAAGCGGCCTGGTTGAGGACCTCAAGGCCCGGGACGTGGCCGTGGATGAGAAAGGGCTCCCCACGGGGATGCTCCGGCTCATGGCCCTGGCGGCCCAGGGGGCGGGCGCGGCGGGCGCTTCGGTGAAGCCGCCGCGGGAACCGCTCTTGATGCGGGCCGGCCTGAAGGCCACGGCCGCGTGGGCGGCCCTTGTGGACACCCTTGGCTTTATCGGGGAGACGGCCCTTGGCCTGGGCCGCCTGGTCACGGGCAGGGGGCGCTTCAGGCGCGACGATTTTTTCCTGCTCCTGCAGGACTGCGGGGCATCGGCCCTGCCCATTGTGTCTCTCATCAGCCTGGTCATCGGGGTGATCTTTGCCTTTGTGGGGTCGGTACAGCTCAAGCTGTTCGGGGCCCAGATCTATGTGGCGGATATTGTGGGCCTTGCCATGGCCCGCGAACTGGGCGCCATGATGACGGGCATCATCATGGCGGGCCGCACCGGCGCAGCCTTTGCCGCCCAGCTGGGCACCATGCAGGTCAATGAAGAGGTGGACGCACTCACCACCATGGGGTTGAACCCGGCGGAGTACCTGGTGATTCCGCGGGTAGCGGCCCTTGTGATGATGATGCCCCTGCTCTGCCTGTATGCGGATTTCCTGGGCATCGGTGGGGGCATGGCCATCGGGGTGGGGATGCTGGACATCCCCCTTGTCCAGTACTGGAACCAGACCCGGGCTGCCCTTGACGTCACCCAGTTTATGCACGGTATCATCAAGAGCGCCCTGTACGGGGTCATCATCGCCATGGCGGGCTGCTATCACGGCATGCGGTGCGGTCGCAGCGCCTCGGCTGTGGGGGATGCGGCCACCCGGGCCGTGGTGGCGGCCATTGTGGGCATCATCATCGCCGACGGCCTCATCGCCGTGGTCACCAGCATCATCGGAATGTAGCATGACAAACACACGTGCGGGGGATCCCCCCCTGAAAGTGACGGACCTCACCATGGCCTACGGCCCGCGGGTGATACAACGGGACCTCGCCTTTGAAGTGGCAAAGGGTGAGATCTTTATCATCATGGGGGGCAGCGGCTGCGGGAAGAGCACCTTGCTGCGCCATCTCGTGGGGTTGAAGGAGCCTGCCAGGGGAAAGGTCTTCCATGGCCGGACATCCCTGTATGAGGCTTCGTCCCGTGAGCAGAGTGCCTTGATGCAGCGCATCGGGATTCTTTACCAGAGCGGAGCGCTTTTCAGCTCCATGACCCTTTTTGAGAATGTGGCCCTTCCCCTGTACCAGTACAGCGATTACACGGCGTCCGAGATCCGGGAGCTGGTGATGTTCAAGCTGGCCCTGGTGGGCCTGGGCGGGTTTGAAGACCACCTTCCGGCAGAGATCAGCGGGGGCATGAAGAAACGGGCCGGCCTGGCCCGGGCCATGGCCCTTGACCCAGAGATTCTTTTTTTCGACGAACCCTCGGCGGGACTCGACCCTGTCAGTGCCCGTCGTCTGGACGACTTGATTTTGGAGCTCAAGGAGTCCCTGGGGGCCACCATCGTGGTGGTGACCCATGAACTGGCCAGTATTTTTGCCATCGGTACCGATTCGGTTTTTCTGGACGCAGAGACGAAAACCATGATCGCCTCCGGGCATCCCAGGGACCTTCTTGAACGGTCGGAGGATGCGCGGGTGGTCCGGTTCCTGACCCGTGGCGAAGGCAGTCGATAGTCGTCGGGATTCGTGCAGAAGGGAACCTAATTCAGTTTGGAGCGGGCATGAAGCAGAAAGCAAAATTCAGCATCATCGGCGCCTTTGTGGTGGGGGGCTTCCTCCTGGCTTCGGCCATGGTGGTCACCTTCGGGGCCGGGGAGTTTTTTAAGGAAAAGGACCACTATGTCCTCTATTTTGAGGATTCCCTCAAAGGGCTTGATGTAGGGGCACCGGTGCGGTTTATGGGGGTCAAGGTGGGCAATGTGACAAGCATTGGCCTGGTGTTCGATATGAAGAACCTCTCCTTTACCACCCCGGTTCACATTGAGGTGGAGAGCAACCGGGTCAAGCTGATGGACTACGGCGCGAACACCGAGATGATCCTGGGGTCCATGAATGAGGATGATTTCAGGGAGGAACTGGTGAAACGGGGGCTCAGAGCCCAGCTTAAGATCGACAGCCTCCTGACGGGTAAATTGTACGTGGCCATCGGGTTCCACCCGAACAAAGCGTACACCCTCACCGGCAAGTCAAAGGATGTCATGGAGTTACCGACCGTTCTGTCCGATATCTCGGAGCTCTCGCGGGCCGTGGAGAACATCCCTGTGGAGGCCATCGCCGACCGGTTTCTCTCCACCGTGGACTCCATCGATCGCCTCATCGCCTCGGTGGAGGAGGATGATACCTTGGGGCAGATGAGCGAAGCCATCGTGGCGTTCACCGATCTCATGAACCAGGCCCGTTTGTCCCTGGAGCCCATCACCGATTCCATCGAAGGGGCGGCCACGGAGACAAAGAGCCTTGCGGTGAATTCCGGGGAAGGGATCCAGCGCACCTTAAAGGCTCTGGAAGAGGTGGCCGTCTCCTCCCAGTCCATGGTGGCCACGGCGGAAAAGACCATGCAGAGCCTCGATGCAGGCCTGGGAGCTGATTCAGCTGTTACCTATCGTTTGAACCGCATGCTCGGGGATGTCTCCGAGGCGGCCCGGGCCCTGCGGGCCCTGGCCGATTACCTGGAGAGGCACCCGGAAGCGCTGGTTTTCGGGAAGAACAAGGGGGAGTAAGGCCGCAGCGCAACGACATGCGGTTTATGTCTAATGCGCCTCGCGTACGGGCGCCTGCTAATGATTTGTTTCCACAGCTTATACCACTGGAGAAAAAAGATGCTCAAGACTGTTAACCTGATTGTTGTGGGCGCGCTTCTGTTGATGGCGGGGTGCGCCTCTTCTTCCGCCGTGGTGACCTATCACCTGCTTCATCCCGTGGCGGCCCCTGCCGAGGCCGGGGAGTGGGATCCTTCCACCTACGTGGTGGTGGGACCTGTGGAGCTGCCCTCGTACCTGGATCGTCCCCAGATGGTGGCCCGCCGAAGCGACCATACCCTTTCGGTAAACGAGTACCAGCGGTGGGCAGAGCCCCTGGATGAGGGTATCGCCCGGACCGTGGCGGAGAACCTGTCTCAGCTCACCGGCGGGGAGAAGATGTTCCTCTATCCCTTTGATGCGCCCAAGGCATCGGCCACCATGCAGGTTTTTATGGATGTGGTGCGGTTTGACACCGATGAGGCGGGAAAGGCCGTGTTGGATGTACGGTGGGGGCTGAAAAACGGTAAAAGGGAGACCCTTCTGACCCGGCACACCTCCCTTACCGGGGTGGTGGATGGTGAGGGCCAACCGGCCCGGGCCAAGGCCCTGAGCCGGTTGGTTGCGGAGTTCAGCAGAGACGTTGCCCAAACCCTTGTGAATCCGGAGTAAGGTCCCGTCGCCTGTCTCTCATTCCAAGGGGTGCCGGGGGGGGGAAGGCACCCCTTGGGGCTTATCCCCCGGGCGAGGCGGGTCAGCTCATGGCCTTGAACATCCCCGTCACTCCGTCGCCTCCCGAAAAGTCTCCCAAGTCCACCTTGACCGGTTCCAGCAGGGTGGGATCCACACCGAAACCTTCCATCATCAGGGTATCCAGAACCCGGATCTTGTGGCGCATCTCCTCTTCGGTGTGAGACGGCCCGATCATGCCCTGCATCATCATGGTTTCCATGGTCAGGGTTTTTAACCCCTCTTCAAATTGATGGGCTTTTTCCGCGGCCGCTTCCATGTCCTGCCGGATGGCCATGAAGTGATCCTGCAGGGAGTGTCCCCCGCCAAAGGAGCTCATGGTGATGATGGCGGTCACCAGGTGGTCCTCCAGGTCTGATCCCCGGTTTGCAAGGCCCTTGAGAAGCCGATTGAGAAACCCCGTGGTTTCGTCGGTCCATCGCATTTTCTCACCCCTGAGCAGCACAAGGAAAAGATCGTCCCGTCCACCCGCCAGGTGGGCCCGTGCGGCGTCCACAACGCTTTGCGGCGGATTGGCCTTGACGTTGAGCCGTTTGACGAACAGTTCCATGCACTCCCTAGGCAGGGTGACGCCCACCGGCTCGGTGGCACCTTCCAGGGTGATGTTCACGTCCACTGTTTCTTTGCAGACGGCATCCAGAAGTGTTTTTTCGTCCTCGGCGGTGAACCTGAACTCGTCAAAGAGGGGTTCGAGCCTCAGCTTGGTCCGGCGGTCGGGGAAAAAGAGCAGCTCAAAGAGCATGTCCCGGTCGGGGTGGTCCTCATCGTTAAAAGCGAGGCGCAACTCCTCGGGGGTGGTGATGGAAAAGGTGGACTCCAGAAAGTGGGACATCTCTTTTTCAGGGGTGATTCCCCTGCGAAGTTCTTCGAGAAGTGTGCGGGTCAGCTCCTCGTGTTGGCTTTTTTTGTTCATGGTCTTTCCTTAGTATTGAATGATCCATGGTTGAACATCTGGTACCTGGCCGAACGCCTTGAAGATGGTCCAGAGTTTTGACGGGGCTGGCTTTTCGACATAAGATGGTCGTGCATATGTCAACGCGCCGGGTAATGCATGGGGGGATCGGCGGGCCGATGGTGACCGGTGCGGAGTGAAGGGGGCATGAGAAAGGAGTGAATGGCGCTTACTTGTTCATAATATAATGGCTTTACGCCGCAGCGCAAATTAATTTTCGGCGACGGACTGTTTTGCGGGCCATGCCCAGGCACCGCTGGGAAAAACAGGCCGGCGCCGGGGCGGACCTGTGGCGTGAACCGACTCAATGCAGCGGAAAAGGAGGTACCATGGAACGAACCGGGATGCTCTCTCAGGCAGCAGAACGCGGACGCGTATGGGACATGATCGTGGTGGGCGGAGGGGCCACCGGCCTGGGGGTGGCCGTGGAGGCCGCCTCGCGGGGATACACCACCCTGCTTCTGGAGCAGGCGGATTTTTCTCAAGGCACCTCCAGCCGAAGCACCAAGCTCATCCACGGCGGTGTCCGGTACCTCCAGCAGGGCAACATCACCCTGGTGCTGGAGGCTCTCCACGAGCGGGGCCTGCTCTTTCACAACGCCCCGCACCTGGCCCGTCACCAGTCCTTTATCGTGCCCAATTACAGCTGGTGGGAGGGCCCGTTTTACGGCATCGGCATGAAGGTGTACGACATGCTGGCCGGAAAGCTCGGCATCAAGCCGTCCAAGCACTTGAGCCGCCAGCGGACCCTTGAACTCATCCCCACCCTGGAGCCGGAAGACCTGAAGGGCGGTGTCATGTACTACGACGGCCAGTTCGATGACGCCCGCCTGGCCATCACCCTGGCCCTCACCGCAGAGGACCACGGGGCATGCCTTGTCAACGGCATGCGGGTGGAAGGGCTCATCAAGAACCAGGGGCTGGTGTCCGGGGTGCGGGCCGTGGACGCGGAGAGCGGTGACGAGCTGGAGATCATGGGGCACTGCGTGGTGAACGCCACCGGGATGTTCGTGGATGAGCTCTGCCTCCTGGACGACGCCGCCCGGGAGCCCATGATCGCCCCGAGCCAGGGGGTGCACATCGTCCTGGACAAATCCTTTCTGCCCGGAGACAGCGCCATCATGGTCCCGCAGACCGATGACGGCCGCGTCCTTTTTGCCGTGCCGTGGCACGACTGTGTCATTGTGGGCACCACGGATACCCCCATTGAAAAGCCCCTCATGGAGCCCGATCCCAAGGAGGAGGAGATCGAATTCCTGCTCACCCATGCGGCCCGGTATCTCACGAAAAACCCCGAGCGAAGGGATGTTTTAAGCGTGTTTGCGGGCGTTCGGCCCCTCATCGGGTCAACGAACGCCAAAAAGACCGCGGCCCTCTCTCGGGATCATCATCTGGAGATCTCCAACTCGGGCCTGGTCACCATTGCAGGCGGTAAGTGGACAACCTATCGGAAGATGGGGGAAGACGTGGTGGACCATGCCGCAAAGGTGGCCGGACTCCCGGAACGCCCCTCAAGGACGGCCTACCTCAACCTCCACGGGTGGTCGGCAGACGAGGCGGGCAACGCCCCCTACACCCTCTACGGCAGCGACGCGCGCCTGATCAAGCGCCTGGAAAAGGAGACCCCGGATCTGGCCGAGCCTCTCCACGAGAAGCTACCCTACCGCAGGGCCGAGGTGGTGTGGTCCGCCCGGCATGAAATGGCCCGCACCGTGGAGGATGTCCTTTCCCGCAGGACCCGGGCCCTGATTCTGGACGCCCGGGCCGCCATGGAAGCGGCCCCGGACGTGGCAAACCTCATGGCCGGGGAGCTCGGCAAGGACAACGCCTGGGCCGACGATCAGGTACGCGCCTTCAGGGAATTGGCCTCCGGCTATATCCTGGAAGGGTAGCAGGTTACTTCATTCCCTTGGCAAGGGCCTGGAGGCCCTTGCCCATGAGCCAGCAGGCCAGGGCGAGAAGGGGAAAGGCGATGAGGGCCGGGGTGTTGGCAAGCTTGGCTGCCCCCAGGATCAACTGGCGCCGAATGGCCGAGAGCCTGTCGTCCAGGATGAGCTGGAGAAAGCCAAGGTCTGCGGCCTGGTGGGTTTTCAGCCAGGCCTGCAGCTCCCTGTCGATGACGAGCATGATTTGAAGGATAAGGGCTTTGATCGTGACGATGACGGAGAGGGTGACCCCTGCCAGGGGGATGTAGGCCAGGTAGTGGAGGGCAACCGACGTTGCCTTGGATGCCGGGTGACTCATGGGAACCTCGCGGGATTGTGTGGATGGCGGCACAAAAAAACGGACACACGCCGTGAACGCATGATTTTCCGGGGCACATCATCAGGTTGTGGGTGGTGACGGTCAATCTATAATACGGTTCGGGGGTTGGCAACAGGGTTTTCTCCGAACCGGAGGAGAAACGGGTTGATTCCCTCCATGGTGTGGGATACACTCCTCTTTTTTTTATGACCGGTCGGTCGGTCATAATTTACGGAGAGCGAGATGCCGAAGATTGTGGACAAAGAGGCCAGACGGGAAGAGATTGCTGAAGAAAGTGGCCTATTTTTTCTTGAGGGGTACGAGAACACCCCGGTTCGGGCCATCACCGAGGCGGCAGGGATCTCCAAGGGCTCCTTTTACGACTATTTTTCGTCCAAGGAGGAGATCCTGGGCTTCATTGCCGAGGCGCGTTTTCGCAAGTGGCGGGACCTGTTTGAAGGGGCCGTGCGTTCTGTGGAGGGCCAGGGTGCCGCAGCCGAGCTGTCGGCGGTGGTGACGGAGGCCATCCGGTCGGTGGATGCCCCATACGGTGAACATGCTGGACCTCTGGCGCATGGCCATGCGGGGCCGGGGCGCCTCGGACCTGGCACACGCCATGGACCGTGCCATGGCCGAGCTTCGGTCCATTCTGGAAACGGTGGTGGACAAGGGGAAGGCCGCAGGCGAGTTTCGCGGAGACACCGACTCCCGGGCCACGGCCGTGGGGGTCCTGGGGCTGGTCTCCGGGCTCACCATGCATGTGAACATGATGGACACCACCCCCATGGATCCGTCCCATATGGCTGAGAAGACCTGTGGGCTGATTTTGTCGGGGATAGAAATAAAGGCGCGGTAACGCGCCGGACGGACAGGTATACGGATGGTAGTGTCGTTGGGAGATGGGATCTCCCTGATTGTGAATGCTGGATACGGCGGGTCAAACTGCCTGTATGTGGACGGAGAGCGTCGGGTCCTTGTGGAGACCGGCGGGGAAGAGGGCCTGTTGGAAATCGATCCCGAGGGCGTGGATCTTATTATCAACACCCATCGCCACATCGATCATGTCAAAGGCAACGGGTTGTTTCCAAACGCCAGGGTGTGTGTTCACCCCGACGAGAGGGCGGCCATGGGGGATGTGGACCTCGTGGCAGCGAGCGGCGGGTGGCCCCGCCTCATGGACGGGGGATTCCAGGATTACGGCGCAGCTGGACCCGGACCTGCTGTACGCCAAGCGCCCGGTCCACGGGACCCTTACGGACGGCGAGGTGATCGACTGCGGGCGGACCCGCATGGAGGTCCTCCACACCCCCGGCCACACCGCAGGGCACTGCTCCCTGTTTTTTCCCGAGGAGGAGCTTCTCTTTGCAGGGGATATCTGCTTAACGGCGGTGGGCCCCAACTATGCCGATCCCGATGCCAACATCGACAAGCTTATGGACTCCATTGATCGGATCGCGGCCCTGAAGCCCAAAGCCCTGGTGTCATCCCACAGCAAACAGGTGTTCAACGGCAACTCCGCAGAGGTCCTCTCCGAGTTCCGGGGGCGTATCCTGCGCCGGGAAGAGAGGGTCCTGTCCGCCATCAGGGAGCAGCCCGCCGATGCCCTGGCGGCAAGGCGGCGGCCGACCTCATCCCCGTCACCCAACCCGTTTTGTGGTGTTCTGGGAAAAGAGCATGATCGAAAAACACCTTCTCCGACTGGAAAAGGCCGGGCTTGCCGAAGTATCCGAGGATGGAATCTGGCATCCGGTGTAGAGATGCCTCCACCTTGTGGCCGGAGGCACGCTTTTTGAGCCGGCCTTAACCATAGAAACCTGCTTTTTCCTTGGCCTATTTCAGGGCTCTTCCCTCTTTTTCTTGGTTTCCCGCGCCCCATAGGCGATGAGCCCCAGAAGGGCCCCTCCGGCCACGGCACCGTAAAAGGGGTTCTTGCCGTAGTGTGACAAAAGCTGGGTGAGAAGGCCGACAAAGAGGAGGTAAACGGTGAATCCCAGGCCCTCTGGTGAGGGGCTGTCCATAAAAAGGGATTCCCGCACAGGGTGACGGCGCGGGAAGCCGCCGAACCGGCTGAGGATCAGGCAGCCGATAGGGATATAGGGGGAGAGGCCCTGGACATGGGAAAAGAGTCCCGGGGCAAAGAGCCGCAGGAAAAGCTCCAGAAAGGGGATGAGCATGGAGGCGCAGAGAAGGTAGAGCATTCCCCGAAGCACGGGAAGGACGTATCGAAGGGAAGGCGGGGCCTCCCTTTGGAAATAGGGCGAGGAGGACGCCCAGGAGAAGAAGGCGTTGGCGGCCAAAAGCACCAGGGTCGTGCCGCCCCCCAGGAAGAGGGCCGGAAGGAGACCGGTGCTCACCGAAAAGAGACTTACCAGCCAGAAGACACTGAAAAAAACCACCCACCCCGGCGGATCAATCCACACATCATAAAAAAAACGGCGGAACTGGCGCCCCACTAAGTTCATGCGATGCTCCCTGTGGCTCAGGTTGAGACGATGTGGCCGTATTCGGCCCCGGTTGCGTATGTGCTATCTGATATATCACAAAACCATAACACAGTTTGAGCCGAAGGAGCAGGATATTTGGCGGGTGGAAATCAAGTGCGCCCCGGGCTACTTAACTGCCCGGGTCGCGCATCGTGACCCGGGGCGGAGATCAGCATGGGGTGGGGGCCATGGCATCAGGCCTTGCGGCTGATGACCTCCACGAGGTGGTAGCCGAAGTCCGTTTTGACGGGGCCTGTGACCACGCCGGGTTCTGCGGAGAAGACCACCTTGTCGAACTCGGGCACCATTTCGCCGGGCTGGAACTCGCCCAGGAAGCCTCCCTGGTCACCGGAGGGGCAGGTGGAGAATTTTTTGGCAAGTTTGGCGAAATCGCCGCCGTTTTCTATCTTTTTCTTCAGGTCGTTGCACTCTTTTTCGGTTGCCACAAGGATGTGGCGGGCTTTTGCACTGGCCATGGTGTTGTCCTTTGTCGATGACGATGGGTTTCGGGTATCGGCGTGTGTCCCGTTGGGGGCACACGCCCAAAGCTTTTCTATATCACGCCCCGGGCCGTGTGCGGAGGATTATCTCTGCAGGGCGTCTTCCACCCAGGCCGCGACGGCAGAGGGGGAGTCGGCCACCGGGTGATCGGCGGGCCCCCGGACAAGGCCCCATCCGTAGGAGACCCCTAAAAAGGGGGCTCCCGCCTCTTCTGCGGCCTGTCGGTCCGAGGGCTGGTCTCCCACAAAGAGAAGGGCTGTGACCGGAATGCCCAGGGCGCGTGCTCCGAGCCGGATGGCATCGGCTTTGGGCATGCCGTCGGTTGTGTCCCGGGCAAAGACGCAATGGGGGTGAAAAAGGGTGAACAGATCGCCTAAGGGCCCCTGGACATTGGCCAGGGTGTTGGCCGTGACGATGCCCAGGGGAAGGCCAGAGGCCGAGAGGCCGCGGAGCATCCGGGGAACGCCTTCGAACAGCGGAATGCGGTAGTTGGCCGTAAACCCGGCGCGATATTCCCGGTCTCCTTTTCGGGCAGCCTCTTCGGGGAACCCAACAGCACGGAAAAAGGCCGTCATGGGGCTGATGGGGACCCCGCTTGCGGCGATTTTCTTGAACGCGTCACTGTCCGGGATGTTCAGCCCCAAGGCGTATCGGGCGTTTAGCTCCCTGCAGATGGCAAGGTGGGGGGGAAGGGAGTCCAGGAGGACCCCGTCCACGTCGAAAAACACGGCCTTGATTTCAAGCATGGTGTGATTGACCTCCAGGGGGCAGTTGCAGGGGCCTGGTCCGGGGGCCCGGCAGCGCGGGAAAAAGTGTACGTATCGCATGACGGCCTGGTGGCAGCCATCATCGCAGGGGCATCTGCACCGTAAGGCTTGGCCCTTTGAAATGTGTCCGAGCCTTTATCCTGCACACCATACCAGAAAAGAGGCCGGGGCGGAGCGTATGGTTTGGACTTTTTCCTGGGGCCGCCGCCGGAAGGGGACAGTTTAGCCTGATTTTCCGTAAATGGAAGTGTTGACAGTGCTTTTTAGGTGCTGGTATCATGAAAAGGTGATTGGGTGCCTTCTTCCCCCTCAAGACTCATCTTTCGAGCTTTTCGTTTTCTTGTGTCTGTTTTTTATGCATTTTCAGTTGTGTCCGGTCGATTCGCCTGTCTGCCGATGTCAGATAGGAATGTCATGGCTTTTTTTCGAGTTGTGCCTGCATATGGGGCAACCCTCGAAGACGCCTGTGGTACCCCATAAACCTGTATAAGGAGCGAACATGATACGAGTAAAAAGTCTGGCGGTTGCCCTTGTTGCCGCTTTTTTGCTGGCGTCGGCAGTACCGGCCTTTGCCGCCAGTTCATTTCGGTGCGGGTCCACCATCGTCAAGCCGGGGATGCTTGATGTGGATATCCTGAACAATTGCGGCGAGCCCTCCAGCAGGGAGATTGTCGGCAAAACCACGGGTAAAATGGAGCTCAACATCGAACGATGGGTCTACGGCCCCATCAGCGGGTATATGTATATCCTCTATTTCAAGGCCGGAACCCTGGAAAAGATCGAATCTTACCGGCCCTGATGGGTTTTTATCAGCCCTTCTGATGCGGTTTTACCCGGAACGATAAACGGCACGGCATGCCCTTTGCCCGTGGACCCCTGGTTCACGGGTTTTTTATGGGCAAGCGCAATTTGTCAACACTTCAGGGCTTTGGACGCGAAGCTTTTGAAGGCCGATTTTTCCCGGGCGAGGCCCTCGTCCACATGGGCGCCGCTCTGGACCTCAATAAAGGCTTTCACGGTGTGCATCATGGCACGGTTTACCGAGGCGATGCGCTCCGCAAGCTCCAGAGCACGGG
The DNA here is from genome assembly GCF_056829965.1 of Desulfoluna sp. CYM3A. Taxonomy (NCBI): domain Bacteria; kingdom Pseudomonadati; phylum Thermodesulfobacteriota; class Desulfobacteria; order Desulfobacterales; family Desulfolunaceae; genus Desulfoluna; species Desulfoluna sp. CYM3A. Next base: position 4,094,513 of record NZ_CP186556.1, on the reverse strand, counting down.
TAAGCAGGGCCTCCCGGGGCACCACCTCATTGACCAGGCCCCAGCCAAAGGCTTTGTCTGCCGGGATCTTTTCGCAGGTCAGGGGAGATATCTGAAGGGCCCGCCTTCGGCCCACGGCCTGCTGCAGGAGCTGGGTCATGCCCCAGCCGGGGTGGATGCCGATTTTGGCGTGGGTGTCCATGAAGCAGGCCGTGTCGTCTGCGATGAGGAAATCGCAGTTCAGGGCCAGCTCAAAGCCTCCGGTGACGGCGTATCCGCTCACCGCTCCGATGACCGGAGTGGTACACCCCTGAAACACGTCCACCATGTCTTTTCCGTCTCCCCTGGGGTTGACCAGGTTGTCCGTGGCCAGGCAGTCCAGATCGATGCCCGAGCAGAAGCTGGTTCCCTGTCCGCAAAGGACCAGGGCGCCTACGTCATCGTCGTTATCGCCCTTTTCCACGCAGTCGAACAACTCCGTGAGCAGTTGCTGGGTGATGGCGTTGCGGCGTTCGGGGCGGTTGAGGGTGATGAGCCCCACGGTTCCTTTTTTTTCGTACATTACAACCGGGGTCATGGCAGGTGTCTCCTGTGGCTACTGGTTCGGGTTGTGCATGGCAAAGGCCATGAGCATCTGGTTGCGGTCCTCCATCTGGAGGCAGGCCTCCAGGCCCCCCGCATCGATGTTGGCGTTGATGGCCTCCTTGGTCATGCGGATGCCCAACGGGTTTTTGGAAAGCATGATGGTGGCCAGCTCCGTTGCGGTGGGGATCATGGCCTCCCTGGGGACCAGGCGGCTCGCAAAACCTAAAGCCATGGCCTCTTCTGCGCCCATCCAGTTGCCGGTGAGGAGGTACTCGTTGGCCCGGCCCGAGCCGATGAGCCTGGGCAGGAAGTAGCTGGAGGCCATGTCCGCCCCCCCTAAACCGATGTTGATGTAGGCGGCGGAGAAGCGGGCGTTGTCGGCAAGGATGCGGATGTCCGAGGCCATGGTCAGGGAAAACCCTATGCCTGCGGCGGCACCGTGGACACAGCAGATCACAGGCTGGGGGATGCGGCGCATGGCCAGCATCAGGCGGCTCATGCGTGCCTGGGCGTTGTAGGCGTTGACAGGGCGCATGGCAAAGATCTCCGGGCCGTATCCCTGCATGTCCAGGCCTGCACAGAAACCCTTGGCCTCACCTCCGTCGAGGATGAGGACCCCCACCTCCTCGTTGTACATGAGCTCTGGGAAAAGGGTCTCCATTTCGCGGACCATCTGTTCGTCAAAGGCGTTGTACTTGTCCGGCCGGTTGAGGGTGAGTCGGCCGATGCGTCCGTCGCAGCTAAACGTGAGTCGTTCCATGGCGGTCTCCGTATCCGTCGGTGGTTGGGTGGGGTGTGGCATTGAAAAGGTGCGCTGTCCTGGATGCTTACAGGGGGAGCTACACGGCATGGGACGGCGCGGTGTGTTGTCCCGGAAATGCTAATGGGATTGCTCTTTGTTCGTCAAACGAAAAGAGTGGTGCCCATGGAAAAAAGTGCGGGTCGCAGGGGCTTTTTTCACCTTATACCCTTTGGGGCGCCCGGCGCGGGACCGTGTCTTTCGCAACGTCGGCAGGGCTTTTGCGACGGGGGTTTGTTTTTTTGTAACGGATTGATTTCAATGGGCTTGAACCTCCAGTTCACGGCATGGTATAGTAAACTAAAATTCAATCCAGGGAGTCCATCTGATGATGCCCTGTTGATATCCTTCTCTTTATTCCATTCATTCCAAATCTTTCTTCTTTGCGGTCATACTTACCAGACTTCTCCCCGATTGAGCTGTTCTTGCAACAGTGGTCATTCGTAATGGTGCGGGCTTCCTTCTGTTTTCGAGGTCGGCAACCCCAACGACCTGCGCATCCGGCCTGGGTCGTTCAATGATCTCGTCGGCATGCATGTCGGCACAAGCGAGCCAAATGGAGGCAAAAAAATGAAAGCTCTCAAACGATGTGTGACCCGTTTTCTTGCTGTGGCCCTGGTGGTGACGGCGGCCACCCTGGTGGCCGGACCGGTTTCTGCCGGGTTGTTTGATTTTACGTACGGACGTGTCGCCGAACCGGGCAGCGACCTGTATGCTCTGGGCAACGAAGCCCTTGAACGGGTCGCGGGATAGCCGACTTCAACCAACGGCGAGGGCCGTGTGGTGGAAGTCCGGGCCAAGAAGATGGCGAGCGGGGATTTGCGCGTCACCAAGCGGCGGGTTTTTATCCCCAAGAATTACGTGGCAAAAAACCATGACCAAACCCTTGAGGCCGAGCAGACTTACAGCCGTCTTGAGGAGCTGGCCGAGGAAAGCCCCTGGGTCGGTGGGTATGCGTTGCTGCCCCAGAACGAGGGCTATGAAGCCTACAAGTTTGGCGTAATGGTGGAGACCGAGTTCAACAGGAACCACGTCTCGGACAAGTGATGACAGAAACGTGATAACAAATAGACAAGGCGGACGCCGTGACAGCTCGTTTCCATGGCGTCGCCCCATGATCAAGGGGTGTATGACACGTTTTTCATGCACCCTTTTTTTATGCGCGGGGAGAGGAGACGATCCGTGGGCAGGCCCGGCCCCCATGGGGATCTTTGAACCGGCCCCTGAAGGCACCGTTGCCTTCAGGGTCGCACCAGAGAGCCGGTTTGCCGGGGCTCAACGGGGCAACGGACCGAGTCAGAACCGATTGCGAAGGGCCACCTGGTTCATGAACAGAGGCCCCTCGGAGCCCAAGAGGGGGCTGCCGTTGCCATCGGTCTTCGGGACCAGGGCGTCGGTGGAGGAGAGGATCGGATCAATCGCTCCCGTACGTCGGCGGGAAGGTGCCCGTGGAGGCGCGACCAGATCCAGGAGCCGATGCCGCGTCGTTTTAAAGCATCGGGCAGGGAAAATCGCCCCACACACATGAGGAGCTCATCCCGGCTGTTTGTGAACCAGCTCTGGGATTGGGCGTGGCGTCGGGTGGCACCGCCTGAAGACGGATCGGGGTAGGTGAGGGTGATGGTGACGCGGCCGTGGCCCTCGGAGGGCATGGAAAAGGAGAAGGCCACCTCACACAACAAGGTGCGCTGGCTTGCACAGAACAGGCGATACGGAATAGGGGGACTTTTCTTCACCTGGCCTGGGATTCCTCGCGCTGCATGTATCGTCTGGCAAGGGGCAGGTCGGGCTCAAGGAGGTCGTAGGAGAGAAGGTCCCGGGGGCGTACCCAGTCGATGCGGTCATGGTCTGTGGGGGCAAGGTCCCCGGACTCCCACTTCAGCTCGTAGCCCAGCAGGCGGATGGTGGCGGTGCCGGTGTGGGCGATGCTCTCCCCGACGTAGGTTACGACCGATGTACGGATGCCCAGTTCCTCACGGATCTCCCGGACAATGGCCTCCTCCGGGGTCTCTCCGTCCTCAACCTTTCCCCCGGGAAATTCCCAGCGGCCCCCATGGCGGGTGCCGGGTCGGTGCCGCGCAACAAGAATGGTTCCTTTTTTGCGGATAAGGGCTGCAACGACGGTGAGCATGGGATGTTCCTTGTGGGTTCGGGTAAAAAAAAGAATGTACCCTATCAGCTCAACCAACGGCGCGCAAGCCCTCCCGGGTGCTTCCTCAGGGCCAACGCACTTAGATTTTTGCCTCCGGAGGCCCTGTCGGGGGCCAAACTGTTGAAAAGTTAGATGAACAGGTTTTGTTTTTTGAGGATGCGTCCCTACAAGGTATAGCTCTCTTCTTTTTTATTACCGGAGAGTTTTTGCGGAGCTTTTTTCAAAAAGCGACCCGCCGGAGGCAGCCAGGTTAAAGACGCCTCCGGCGGCCCTGCCGGGGGCCAAACTTTTGAAAAGTTTGATAAACAGGTCTTGCTCACTTATCCAGAAACCTTCGCGAATGTCCTCACCCTGAGGAACGAAGGGAGAGGGCATTCGCAACCTGGGGTCCAGGGGTGGCGAAGCCACTTAGGCAAAAAATCCCCTGGCCGCCGGAGGCAGGCTTTTCTTGCCCACTTTAACCATAGAAGGCAACTGGATTGTTACATGCGTTGGCCCTCGGCGCTTCCTGGGGGCCCCTGCGTTTTTTTGGGGCCCTCGCCTCGACTTTGGGGGGGAATGGGTGTATCTGGAAGCAGGATAACCGGAAAGGATAGACCCCAACCCACAGGACAGGACCCATGGACGACAGCCACCCCAGAGAAGACCGAAATTTTGACGACCTGGCCGATCGCTTTGGGAACACCACACGCCAAGGCGGTAACCGTTTTCACCCTCCCCGAAGCCCTGCACAGGAGCCTGCCGGCCTCTACGACGGAGAACGGCCCCTGGAGATTCTGGATGCGGGCTGCGGCATGGCCCAGATGGGTTGCGAGCTGGCTGCAAAGGGGCATCGGGTGCATTTTTGTGATCTGTCTGAGCGGATGCTGGAGCTTGCGGGCACCATGGCCTCGGAGGCAGGGGTGACCGAGCGTTGCACTTTCCACCACGGGCCGTTTCAGGAGTTCATCAACGGAAAGAACGGGGCCTTTGATGTGATTCTCTTCCATGCCGTCCTGGAGTGGCTGGTGGAGCCTCAAACCTCCCTGGAAGCGCTTGTGAAAGCTCTGGCGCCGGGGGGATCCCTTTCCCTGATGTTCTACAACGTCAACTGCCTTATCCATCGCAACGCCATCCTCGGCAACTTCCGCAAGGTGATGTCCGGTGAGTTCGGCGGATTTTCCCGGAGCTTTACCCCCCTTCACCCCCTGGACCCTTCAGAGGTGGAGACGTGGGTGGCCGGGATGGGGCTTACCGTGCTTCGGAAAACCGGGGTAAGGGTGTTCACCGAATACATGCGAAAGGATGTCCTGAAGGATCGGAGCTACGAAGACACCCTGGAGATTGAACGGGCCCACTGCCGCAAAGAGCCCTTTGCCTCCATGGGACGCTATGTGCATCTGCTTTGTCGCAAAGAGGTGGAATAAAGGAACGACACGCATTATCTCCGGCGTAAGAGGGGGCACCTTGAAACCCTGTGGCGAATGCATGGCGGCCGCCATCACACACATGTTTTCGGCGTATTCGCGTGGCCTCTGGCATCGGGTCACCGATTTCGTCGGTGGGCATAAAAAAACCGGCCCAACGGTCGGTTTTTTCGGGCATCCATCCTGTATTTGAATAAAATTCCCTATTCCCTATTCCCTATTCCCTATTCCCTATTCCCTATTCCCTATTCCCTATTCCCTATTCCCTATTCCCTATTCCCTATTCCCTATTCCCTATTCCCTATTCCCTATTCCCTATTCCTTTTCTTCTTTGAACCGCTTCTTGTCTTCAAACATAAGGGCATCGGATTCCAAAAGCAGGGAGTCGATGGTGTAAGGCTCTGAAGGCGTGCAGGTCCGGGTCCCGAAGCAGAAGGAGGGGGCCTTGATGTCGGGGTCACCTTCCAGGATGGCCTCAAAGGACCGGCGGATCCGGTTGACCAGCATGTCGGTTTCCGGCAGGGTTTTCTGGAGGGCAAGGAGCACGAATTCATCGCCTCCCATGCGGGCTGCGCAGTCTTCGATGCGGGTGGCCTCCATGAGGGCCCGGGCAAAGGCCCGGATGAGGCGATCGCCAGCCTGGTGTCCGGCGGTGTCGTTGATGTTTTTGAGGCCGTTGAGGTCAAAGAAGGTCATGGCGATGGAGAAACCGTTGCGGCGCGCCAGCTGGACCATTTTTCGGGCCAGGTCCATGAAGCCGCGGCGGTTGTTGAGCTGGGTCAGCTCATCCTTCAGGCTCAGTTCATGGAGTTTGCGCGTCGTGACCAGCTGGCTGAGGTCTCCGTCGATGACATGCTTCAGCTGGTGCATGAGCTCGATATACTCATGGGGATGGTCTGTCTCCATGGTGTCCATGGTGCAGAGGGTGCCGAAGACCGTACCGTCGGGCCACTGGATGGGAACCCCGAGGTAGGATTTGAACCCGTATTCTGTGAACTCCGGGTTGTCTGCCCAGCAGTCGTCGTGGACGGCGTTTTTTACGTACAGGGCTTTGTTCCGGGTGATGACATGGCGGCAGTAGATATTGACGTCCTGTGCCACTGCATCACCGGGTTTCAGAGGATTTTCAGGCCCCTTGTCCGCCAGCAGGGTTTCCATGCCCGCTTCATTGGCTTGTATCAACCAGGCACCGGGGGCTTTGTAGATGACGGCGATGAGGTCCACGAGGCGCTGCCACTTATCCAGAGGGATCTCCGGGGGCATGTGTTGGAAAAACGACGGCTGATCAAAGGGGGACTTGGGCATAACAGAATCTCCGGGTGCGGGTCAAACGGACGTTGCTGAAAAGACATACCAATTCAGGGCAGTATACCCTATTTTTACGGCGGCGTATAAACATTCGCGTAAAAATGATCGGGTCAGACTGGAATCGGGCGCGTGCATGGTGTTGATATGAATGAGCAAACAGGCAGGGCGGCATCCCGGGGACGTAAACAAAGAAATACAGCTCTCCCTGGCATACCTGGCAAGGAAGCCCCCTGGGCTTACCCGCCACCCACCGGGGGGAAGATGCCAAGCCGGTCGCCGGCGCATAGCTCCCGGTTCCGGTCCGCGTGCCTGCCGTTGACAAAGATCAGCCGGACCTGCTCCTCCGGGAGCTTCAGGAGCTTGATGACATCGGCCACCGTGGTGTTGTCCGGCACCTCCAGGGTGCCGTCCTCACAGGTGCCCTTCAGGTAGGGCCGGAGCGTGGCAAAGAGTTTGAGTTCAAGTTTCATAGGCTCATCGTGTCTGTGGTGTGGTTCCATGGGGCCCTGACACAAAGAGCCGCGCCTTATGGATGAAGGACGCGGCTCTCCGGTTGTCAGGTGCCTCGGCTACCCGAAGGAGAGGGTTCCGTCGAGTTCGTCGTCGGTGAAGTCCCAGGTCACGTTGTGGGGCTCCAGGTTCTCCTTGAACATGGCGGGCAGGCGATCATCGTGCTTGGTGAAGCCAGCGGCACGGTTGAAGGCTTTTTCCGTCTCCAGGGTGTTGATGCCGATGGCCAGCACGTCGTCGGCAGTCAGGTTGGTGTCGTAGCGGGCGTTGATCATGTCCACGATCATGCCGAATCCCTCTTCGCTGTCCAGGACGGGGAAGGCCACAAAGATGCAGAGGCCTGCGGCGTCCAGGACGGCGGTTGCCACCTGGAGGTTTTTGGACACGTCGATGTTGCCCTCTTTTTTCAGGGCGTCTACGTCTCCGCCTACCTTGAGGATGTTCTGGCAGACACCGTATCCTGCGGTGTGGTCAGCCCCCATGGGGGTGGTGGCGTAGGTGACGCCCACGCCTTTGACGGCTCGGGGGTCGTAGGCGGGCAGGGCCTGTTTCTTGACCACAGGGATGCGGTCCACGCCCAGGGCCTGGCCGGTGAAGGCTGCGCCGTTGCCGATGATCTTGCCCACGGGGTCGCCGGTTTTCACCTTGTTGAGAAGGTCGATGGCCGCGGCCTTGTCTCCCCACTCAATGAGGCCACCCTCCATGGCCATGCCGATGGCCACGCCCGCGTCGATGGTGTCCAGGCCGATGTCGTCGCAGAGGCGGTCCATCTCGGCGATGGCGTCCAGGTCGTCGATGAGGCAGTGTGCGCCGAAGGCCCATACGGTTTCATACTCGAACCCGGAGGTGAGGTAGTCCCCGTTCTTGTCGTGGTAGGCCTGGGAGCACTTGATGACACAGCCCGGGTGGCAGCCTTCCTTGATGATGCCGCCGCGTTTTTCAATGAGCTCGGCCATCATCTCACCGCTGATTTTGTCCGCCTTGTCAAACCGGCCGCTTCGGAAGTTCTTGGTGGGCATGGCCCCGGCTTCGTTGACCACGTTGACGAGAATGGCGGTGCCGAATCCGGGAAGGCCTTCACCGGAGACGGGGTGGCTGGTGAGGAGCTTGGCCCATTTTTTTGCCACCTCGGAGAAGGCCTCCTTGTTGGCGGGCTTTACGCGCTCGCAGCCGGTATCGTCGATGACCATGGCCTTGATCTTTTTCGATCCCATCACCGCGCCCAGGCCTCCGCGCCCTGCGGCACGTCCGGGATTTCCCTTGGGGTCGGCCAGCTGGATGGAGGCGCCGGTGAGGCGCTGCTCCCCGGCGGGGCCGATGCAGGCCACGCCGACCTTTTCGCCGAACCGTTGCCAGAGGGTGGTGATCACCTCAGAGTTGGTCATGCCCACCAGGTCATCGGCGGGGAGGAAGGAGACCCCCTCTTTGGTGATATGGATCAGGCTGTAGTCCGCTTCCTCGGGTTTGTCCTCGATGACAATGGCCTGAATGCCCATGCGGGCCAGTTTCTGGGACACCAGACCGCCGGCGTTGCTCTCTTTGATTCCGCCGGTGAGCGGAGACTTGGAGCCCACAGACAGCCTGCCGGAGTTGGCGGCGGTGGTGCCTGATAGCAGGCCGGGTGCGATAACGATTTTGTTGTCGGCACTCAAGGGGTGGCACGTCGGCGGGACCTCGTCCATGACCATGCGGGACGTCAGGGCACGCCCCCCCAGGAGGGCATACCGGTCGTCCGGGTCAGAATAGGAAAATTCTTTCCTCTTGGTGTCGATTCTGAGAATTTTGTTCATGATGCGTTCCTCTCCAAAGTAAAACACAATGAAAAAAATGATGAAATTATCATCTCTTCATGCATACCACAGCCGGAACACGGGATAAATAACAAAAAGCTAATCTGCTTGATTTTAAAAGGTATTTATGTGTATTGTCTGGAATGACAACGGCTTGACACCCAGGGTTTGACCGGGTGCCTGAAAAGGAAAAAGCGGGTTGTGCTCTTACAGGGAAGAGCATGCTCGCAATGAGGCTTTCGATTCCTGAATTTGCGATCCGTTGTAACGTCTTGGGAAGAAAAGGGATCCCTGGGATTTCAGTGGAGCATCTGCCTGCGCATGAGGGGGTGGGTTCCCCCGGCTAAGGCTTTCGGGTTGTTTTTTTCTTTGTTAACCGGGGATTGCCGATGGGTCGCCCAATTCCTGATATTTTACAGACCTAAAACGGTGAATTGTATTTTGGGCTTTTGAATGTCTTGAAATGTTTGGGTAAGTGGTTGTTGTGGCGGCGTATTAACTTTTTTTAATCACTTTTATGAAATGCCCGGGCAAGGGGGATGTGCCATGCATGATGTGCCGGTCAGGTCACCATTTTCCGTCAGAAACGTTCGTCTTTTCATCGCCTTTCGTGTTTTTTTTACCGCCCGTTTTTACTACCCCGTGTTTTCGATTCTCTTCCTTGACTTCGGCCTCACCGTTTCACAGTTTGCCCTGCTCAACGCCGTGTGGGCCGGCGTTATCGTGGTGTCGGAGGTGCCCTCCGGGGCCCTTGCCGACACCCTCGGCCGCAAACGCCTGCTGGTGGCCACCGGGGCCATGATGGTGGTGGAACTTTTTCTCCTGTGCGTGGCCCCCATCCGCGGCGGAGGGCTCCTTTTCACCCTGTTTCTTGTGAACCGGGTCCTGAGCGGCCTGGCCGAGGCCTCGGCCAGCGGAGCAGACGAAGCCCTGGCCTATGATGCCCTCAAGCGAGAGGGGATGGAAGAGGACTGGGGCCGGGTGCTTGAGGTCCAGATGCGGGTGCAGTCCGTGGCCTTTGTGGTGGCCATGGTCTTAGGCGGCCTGGTGTACGACCCTGAGGTGATGGGGCGGGTTTTTTCTTTTCTGGGCCTTGCGATCTCCGTGACCCAGGACCTGACCCTGCGCATTCCCCTTGTGCTGACTTTTGTCTTCGGGATCCTGACCCTTGGGTGTGCCCTGGCCATGTCCGAACCGGCCAACCCGGATCACACGGAGCAGCCATCCACGGCGGAGGCCTTTGCAAAGACCCTGGAAGCCGGGCGCTGGATCCTGACCACTTCCTTTGCCCTTACGGTGATCCTGGCGGGCCTGATCTTCGACGGGGTGATGCGCATGGTGATCACCCTGGCAAGCCAGTACTACCGGGTCATCGGCATCCCCGAAGCGAGTTTCGGCCTTATCGGTGCCCTGGTGGCGGCCCTGGGCATCGTGGTGCCCAGGATCTCCCGTCACCTGGCCGAGACCCGATCCCCACGCTACAACCTGATGGTGCTGGGAGTCCTTACCCTTGCCAGCCTTGCCTGGATGGCCTTTTTTCCCCCTTACCTGGGGATTGTTCCCGCCCTGGTTCTCTTCGGGGCCATGAGCATGGTGGCTTTTTTCGTCAGCCATTACCTGAACCGCCTGGCCCCATCTGAAACCCGGGCCACGGTGCTCAGTTTCAAAGGCCTGGCGTACAATCTCTCCTACGGCTTCCTGGGCCTGCTTTACGCCGTGATCGTCGCCATGGAGCGGCGTTCCCTTATCTCCGTCGCCCCCGGGCTCTCCGGCCAGGGCCTCCAAGACCGCCTCTTCATGGACACCTTCTTCGTTTTTCCCTTTACCTTTGTCCTCCTCATGATTTTTTTCCTTCTTTTTGTCATTGTTAAAAAAGACAAAAACGATTTGTCGCCGGGTGTGCCGTCGTGAGTTTTTGGGTGGAGAAGGTCGTCCTTGGTGGAGATGTGTTCAAGTGGTTTCTTTTTGAGCGTGTTTGTTCCTGCCTTGTGAATGAATAAACTTTTATGTATGCTAAGTAGATTTTAAAAATCAATGTTTATAGTTATGGAGGCGACAAAATCTCCACGAAAGCCTGGGGAACATCGCTGCGGTGTTGGGTCCCTCCGGTTTTCCTGCGTCCTGTTTCTGGGGCGGCTTGCGTGGATGGTTTTTGGGCCTTTGAGGTGTCTGTTCCAGGATCCGGGCTACAGATAAGCGATAAGGAGAAGTCCCTGACTTCCCTTTGGAAACCATAAAAGAAAGGAGAGAGGAGGTCCGGTGGATTCCGGGTCTTGTGTCATGCATCGACCACTTTGTTATGAAAAAAAGGGTGATGGATCGTGGTGGTCGTATGGCGCGTGTTATGAATGGTATTATCAACAATCCAATGGTAAGCATGGTGGCCCGGCGACTGGCCATCGGTATCGGGACCCTTCTGGTGATCTCGGTTCTTATTTTTGTCGGTGTGGAGGCCCTTCCCGGGGATCTCGCCGAATGAGTGCTACTTTTGCCCTGGGCCAGAACGCCCTGCCGGAAACCGTAGCGGCCTTTCGCGCCGAATTGAACCTCGACCTTCCGGCCCATGTCCGATACGGGACCTGGCTGGCTGAGGTGGTCAGGGGAGACTTCGGAAACTCCCTTGCCAGCGGAAAACCCATCGCCGATCTCATCGGATGGCGGTTCAAGAACACCCTGTTCCTTGCGGGGATCACGGCCCTCATTGCCGTTCCCCTGGCGCTCTGCCTCGGCATGCTCGCCGCATTGTACCGGGACACCTGGATGGACCGGTTTCTATCCATCTCCACGTTGAGCGCCATCTCCTTTCCTGAGTTTTTCGTAGCCTACATTCTCATTACGCTATTTTCAGTTAATCTGGCTCTTTTTCCCAGCATCTCCACCCTGACCCGCGACATGTCCCTGGCGGTGAAGCTGCACACCATTACCCTTCCCTGCATCACGCTGACCCTGGTGGTCCTGGCCCACATGATGCGCATGACCCGCGCTGCCATTATCAATGTGATGGACCTTCCCTTCATCGAGATGGCCCGCCTCAAGGGTATCTCCCGGCGACGGATCGTCTTTGCCCACGCCCTGCCCAACGCCCTGGCTCCCATCATCAACGTCATCGCTCTGAACCTTGCCTACCTGGTGGTGGGGGTGGTGGTGGTGGAGGTGGTTTTTGTCTACCCGGGGCTGGGACAGCTTCTGGTGGACTCTGTCTCCAAGCGCGATTTGCCCGTGGTGCAGGCCAGCGGCCTGATCTTTGCCGTGACTTACGTGGGCCTGAACCTGACGGCCGACGTGTTGTCCATGGTGAGCAACCCGCGCCTGCGGCATCCGAAATAGGGGGGGATATGAAACGGATTTTGAATACATTAAAGAGCATGCCGCCGAGTGCCCTGTTCGGGGTGGTGGTCATCGCGCTGAATCTTTTTGTCTTTCTGGTGGGGCCTTATGTGGCCCCTTACGGGGAGACGGAGGTGGTGGGGGATGTGTGGCTCTCCATGGGGCCCGGCCATCTCCTGGGGACGGACCATATCGGTCGGGACATGCTGACGCGCCTGATCTACGGTGCGAGAAACACCATCGGCATCGCCCTTCTGATCACTGTCATTGCCTTTGTCTCCGGCACGTTTCTGGGCCTTGCCGCCGCCACCTTGAAAGGGTGGGTGGACCAGGTTCTGGGGCGACTCGTGGATATCGTCATGGCTTTTCCTCCCCTTATTTTCGCTCTTATGGTGCTGTCTGTCATGGGCACTTCGGTGACCGTGCTGGTGGTGGTCCTCTCCCTGCTGGACTGCACCCGGGTGTTTCGCCTGGCCCGGGCCGTTGCCATGGACGTGGAGGTGATGCCCTATGTGGAGGCCGCCCGCCTGCGCGGCGAAGGGCTCTGGTGGGTCATGCGCCGGGAGATCCTGCCCAACACCCTGCCGCCCCTCATTGCCGAGTTCGGCATGCGGTTCTGCTTTGTGTTTCTATTTATAAGCGCCTTGAGTTTCCTGGGCCTTGGCTTTCAGCCACCGGCTGCGGACTGGGGGAGCATGGTACGGGAAAACGCCGGGGCCATCACCTTCGGGATCCCCGTGGCCCTCTGGCCCGCTTCGGTGATCGCCGTCCTGACCATCGGGGTGAACCTGGTGGTGGACTGGTTTCTCAACAGGCAGGGCAAATCAGCGCAGTAAAGGAGACAACGCATGGCAACACAGAAGAAAGAGAAGAAAAACGGTCTGCTCACCATGACCGATATCCATATTTCAGGGGGCCAGGGGGAGCGCCGGGAGGAGATCATCCACGGCATCGACCTCACCCTCAAACGGGGGGAGGTGCTCGGGCTCATCGGCGAGTCCGGGGCGGGAAAATCCACCCTGGGCCTGGCGGCCATGGGGTACATCCGCTCCGGGTGCGAAGTGACGAAAGGCTCCATCGTCTTTGACGGCATGGACCTCATGGCCATGTCTCCGTCTAAGCGGAGAAAACTCTGGGGGCCCCGTATTGCTTATGTGGCCCAGAGTTCCGTAGCTTCCTTTAACCCGGCCACAACCCACTCCGTCAGTTCACCGAGGTGCCCCTCCAGCATGGTATCGCAGGAAAATCCCGGGCCGAGGAGAAGGCGGTGAAGCTCTACGATCGCCTCAACCTCCCCCAGCCGGACCAGATCGGGCACCGGTATCCCCACCAGGTCTCCGGGGGCCAGCTCCAGCGGGCCATGGTGGCCATGGCCATGGCCGCAGACCCGGACATCATCATCTTTGACGAGCCCACCACAGCCCTGGACGTCACCACCCAGATCGAGGTACTGGCCGCCATTCGGGACGTGATCCGCGATAAGAACACGGCCGCCATCTACATCAGCCACGACCTGGCAGTGGTGGCCCAGATGGCGGACCGGATCATGGTACTTAAAGATGGGAACCTCGTGGAGGAGGGGGAGGCCGAAGTCCTTCTGGACGACCCCAAAGAGAGTTACACCCGAGATCTCATTTCCGTGCGTCTGGACAAAGGAAAAAATCGAAAAGGAAAGAAGGCAGGTGAGACGCTCTTGAAGGTTGACGGCATCACCGCCGGGTACAAAAAAGGGGAGCGGGTACTCAAGGAGATTTCCCTTCACGTGGAGCGGCAAAAAACCGTGGCCGTGGTGGGGGAGTCGGGCAGCGGCAAGAGCACCCTGGCCCGGGTCATCACCGGCCTTTTGCCCCCGTCCAAGGGGCGGATCCGGTTCGGGGGCGACCTGCTCAAGCCCAAAACAGCCCAACGGGACCGGGAGACCTTACGGCGTCTCCAGATGATCTACCAGATGCCCGATGTGGCCTTAAACCCGCGCCAGACACTCCTTGAAATCATCCTCATGCCCTTGTCTTCTATTTCGGTATGGACAAAGAGGCGGTGCGGGACCGCGTCTTAGAGTTGCTTTCCATGGTGGAGCTTCCCGAGGCCTACCTGCAACGCTATCCTTCCGAGCTTTCGGGCGGGGAAAAACAGCGGGTCTGCATCGCCCGGGCCCTGGCGGCCGAGCCCGATCTCATCATCTGCGACGAGGTGACCTCGGCCCTGGACCAGCTCGTGGCCGAATCGGTGCTGAATCTCCTTCGGCGCCTGCAAAAGGAGCTTGGCGTCGCTTACCTGTTCATCACCCACGACCTCAACACCGTGAAAGCCATCGCCGACGAGGTGGTTGTGATGCTCAAAGGTCGCATCGTGGAGCAGGGCCCGCGGGCTGACGTCCTCAGCCCGCCCCACCATGCCTACACAGAAAAACTTCTTGCTTCCGTGCCGGAGATGGACACCGACTGGCTGGATAACTACCTCGAAGGGAGCGTGGCTTAGGGCAAAATAAACGTAACTATTCAGCCTGCCTCCGGTGGCTGCAGAAATATTTTAGGGCATAGCCCTTATCACAAACGATGGTTCGATACGCATGAACGCGGATTCGGCCTGAATCGTTTTCTTGGTACCGTTTTTGCCCGCAACCTAACCGGGTGTCGGGCATGTGAGGCAGGCGGTGCTTGCGCACCGCCGAAGGACCGCAACGGTTATGTAAAGCCATATCCGGGGTGACCAGAAGGAAGGCAAAGAGACTTTGGGCTTTGCAGTAAACGGGCGCAGGCGCACTACGGGATATCACATCACACGCTGTGAAGGTCCTTCCGGCTGTCTGAGGCAGATTGAGCTGAACCGTTACCTTTACTCATGTTTCAGGCGTTGGCTTTCGGCAACGCCGTCAACCCCGGTGCGATACGCACCGGAGAAAGGAATCTGTAAAGACGTATGCATGCATTAAAGGAGTTGGAAACACAGTTGGAGAAAGGGCGCATCTCGCGCCGAGAGTTCATGCGACGCGCAGCGACACTGGGGCTTGCCCTGGCCGTTGCTCCGTCCATCTTTCCCCTGGGGGCCCAGGCCGCACAGGGACCCACGCGGGGCGGTCGCCTGCGCGTGGGCATGGGGGGCGCCTCCACCACGGATACGCTTTCACCCGCGGTGATCACACGGACATGATGACCCAGACCCTTGTCTATGGTCAATTGGGCAACAGCCTCATGGAGATCGACAACGAAGGGCGTGCCGTTCCCGAGCTCGCCGAGAGCTATGAAGCCTCAGCCGATGCCGCCACCTGGGTGTTCCGCCTGCGCAAAGGGGTGACCTTCCACAACGGCAAGACCATGACCGCCGATGACGTAATCCACTCCATCAACCTGCATCGGGGCGAGAAGAGCACCTCAGCGGCCAAGGCCATTGTGAAGCCCATTAAGAAGATCGTCAAAGAGGATGCCTACACCGTGCGCATGGAGCTTGCCTCCCCCAACGCCGATTTCCCCTACATCCTCACGGACTACCACCTGGTCATCGTCCCCGAAGGCCACGACGGCACCGACGGGATCTTCACCGGCGTGTATCGCCTCAAGGCCTTTGAACCCGGGGTCCGCAGCCTCACCGTGCGAAATGCCGATTACTTCCGGGACGACAGGGGCTGGTTCGACGAAGTGGAGACCCTTGCCATCAACGACATCAACGCACGCACCAACGCCCTGAAAACCGGTCAGGTGGATCTGATCAACCGGTGCGAGCTCAAGACCCTTCGCTTCCTGGAGCGCACGCCCGGCCTTCAGCTCATCAAGCAGACTGGCTACAGGCACTACACCTTTGCCATGCACACGGACGCGGCGCCCTATGCCGACAACAACGTACGCATGGCCCTGAAGCACGCCGTGGATCGTGAGCAACTGGTAAAGACCGTGTTCCGCGGGTACGCCGTGGTGGGCAACGACCACCCCATCAGTACCGGCAACCGCTACCACGCAGGGGACCTGCCCCAGCGGGTGTACGATCCGGACAAGGCAAAACACTACCTGAAAAAAGCGGGGATGGACAACCTGAAGGTGGGCCTTCACGTTGCCGATGCCGCTTTTCCCGGTGCCGTGGATGCCGGGGTTCTCTTCAAAGAGAGCGCGGCAAAGGCAGGCATCGACCTGAACGTGGTGCGTGAGCCCAATGACGGCTACTGGAGCAATGTCTGGCTCAAGAAGCCCTTTTGCGCCGTTTTTTGGGGCGGGCGTGTCACTGAGGACATGATGTTCTCCACCGCCTATGCCGACAACGCCGCCTGGAACGACACCAACTGGAAGCACAAGCGGTTCAACGAACTCCTGGTGTCGGCAAGGGGCGAACTCGACGAGGCCAGGCGAAAGCAGCAGTACGGAGAAATGCAGCGTCTGGTCAGGGACGAAGGCGGGGTCATTATTCCGGTCTTCGGCATGGACATTGCCGCTGCAAGCAGCAAGCTCGGGCTCAACAAGCCGGCGGTGAACTGGGAGCTGGACGGGTTCCGATGTGCACAGCGTTGGTGGTTTAAGGCGTAATGATGTGCCGTCTATGGTCAATGTTTCTGGAAAAAGCATGCCTCCGGCGGCCCTGCCGGGGGCCAAACTTTTGAAAAGTTTGACAAACAGGTCTTAAAAAAATCATTCCAGGCTTCGCCGAAAGACATTCGTTATTTTTGCAGCCCGCCCTTTGTTTTGATCGCCCCGAAGGGCGATCAAAACAAAGGGCGGGTGTATTTGGAAAGTTTTTTGCGGAGCTTTTTTTCAAAAAAGCGACCCGCCGGAGGCAAACTGAATAGTTACCGTTTTTTATATGCTGATGTGGGCGATCCAGGCGAGTGCCGATGTCCGCCAGGGTATCGGCGTTCCGTCCCACGGAGACGGCGGTTTGAAGGATATCCCGGGAGGCTCCGTCGATTTCCGAGATATCCCCTGCGATCTCCTGGGCGGCGATGGTGCCTTCGGCCAGGTTGCCGTTGACTCCCTCAATGCGTCCGGAGGTTCGGGCCAGGCGCCCCACAACCTCCCGGGTGGCGGTGGACTGCTGGTCCACGGCTGTGGCGATGTCGGAGATGATGGTGTCGATGTCGTGGATAATCTGAGCGATGTCTTCGATGCCCTCTGCCGTGATCCGGGTGGTTTTCTGCATGCCCGTAAGGTGATCGTGGATGCCCAGGGTGGCTTCGGCGGTCTGTTTGGACAGGGCTTTGATTTCATTGGCCACCACGGCAAACCCTTTGCCCGCGGCACCGGCCCTGGATGCTTCGATGGTGGCGTTTAAGGCCAGAAGATTGGTCTGATTGGATATTTCGGTGATGGTTTCGGCCACGTGGCTGATGTCCGTTGCCGATTGGGTGAGTTCCCGGATCCTTGAGGAAGAGGATCCGGCCTGGCGGCAGACGGCGTGTTCTGAAATGGAGCTCGCTTTTTTTGTTTTGGCGGCGATGTTGTCCATTGCAGCCTGCATCTCTTCGGTGGCCCCAGCCACCCGTGTGAGGTTGGCCGTGGCCTCTTCGGAGGCCGTGACGATGGCGCTTAAGGTGGCGCTCATCTGGGCCCCTGCCGCAGCAACGGTGCCGGAGCGGTTGGCGGTGCTTTCGGCGCTGCGAGTCATGATACCGGAGATGGCGTCCAAATTGGCCGAGGCAGAGACCAGAGCGTCTGTCTCCCTGGACACCTCCCCGACAATGGCGTGGATGTTGCCCACAAAGACGTTGAACCAGTGGGCCAGCTTGCCGATCTCATCCCGGTTTTTCACGGGGAGGCGGACGGTGAGGTTGCCGTCCTTTGAGGCGATGTCTTCCAGGGCCCCGGAGAGCACCCGCACCGGCTGCACCAGTTTTTTGATGAGAACGCTACCCAAAAGCACCAGGCTGGAGATGACCACAATTCCCACGGCCAGGTTCAAGCATGATAAGCGTGATAAGGGTTTGTTTTCTGTTTTTTTCCTGTGCTGCGATATTGCCTGTGATCGTCTGGCAGGACCGTGCATGGGCGACCATGACCGGCTCCAGCTCGGTTTTTCGCATCTGGTAATCCGGGGTGCCGTAAAGGGTTGTCAAATGGCGGAAATCGGTGATGTAGGCATGAATCTCCCCTGTGGCCCGGGCAAGGGAGTTCCCGGTACACCGCGGCACCGTGCGGCCTGCAAGTCCCACAACGTCCGGTGGTCTTTGCAGTGGGCTTCCATTTCCCAGGGAGTTTCTTGTGTCCTTGCCATGGGCTTTGAACCCGCGAAGTTGAAAGTTTTTTTCCTGCCGCCTGCACTCCAGGATGCGGGTGTTCATTCCCTCCAGGAGTCCCAGGGTTTGATCGATGGCAACGATCCCACCCATGGCCAGGTTGGAATGGATGCAGATAATGGAAACGCCCACCGTTATACCGATGAGCAGGACGACCGCTTTTTGCCTGATGGTAAGCTGCTTTGGCATGTGTATCTCCCCCATGGTCAATCATCATTTCGTTCAAGTCTTACGACTGACCAGTGAGCAAGTTGCATACCAAGGGCGGGCATGTCCTGTGCGGAGGGAAGTGACGTGAAATAAGGGGCTAATCGAGGCGTAGGGCATGTGGTCTGGGTGACTGCGGGATTTGTCTGTCAGGAGGATTGGCAGGGTGTAAAGATGAGCGGCACAGCTGTTGGAAAAACGCCGGGTGCAACTTATGAACTCATGTGATGGGCCTTACCCCGGGGAAGGAAGGGTGAGGCCAGAGCCAAGCTGGGGCATCAGGCTTACCGGAGGCCGTGAGGTTAAATCGCCAATGGGCAAGTAGCGACAACGTATCCTGTTTCTTCGAAGCGTGTGAGCCAGCCCGCACAAACCATCAGCGTTTCTGTCGGGCGAAGCCCGGGCCGAAGGCCCTTGCGCTTTGGCCCGAGGAACGAGGGACTAAACGCAAGGGCAATCAGCTTTCGATGTGTTTTCGCTATCGTGGCTTCGCCACCCTCGCCGCCGGAGGCAGGGTATTCTTAAATCCAGCCCAGGCCCCCGAAGACGGCTGCGCAGGCAAAGTCAAAGGCAAGGATGGAGGAGACCACCTTGACGCGCTGCCGGTCGGTTTCCATGTCGTGGACCCAGAAGGAGACGACGAAGAAGGGGAGGTAGCCGATGAGGAAGATAAAAATGGGAAACTTGATGCTCCACCAGGCCCAGTCCCAGGTAAGGGCTCCGATGGCGTTGAGCACGCATTCCACCACCACGCAGGCCGTGGTGAAGAGGATGATGTAGAAGGAGCGGTTGGGGACTCCCAGGATTTTTTTGTCCTTGTCGGCGGGAAGGCTCTTGACCGCGGCCACGCCCATGACCATGAACATAAAGAGAATCTCGATGTTCCAGCCGATGAGGATGATGTAGCTGGAGTCGGCCGGGGCTCCCCACACCGGTGCGTATCCGGTGAAGTGAAAGACCAGGGCGTTCCAGAGTTCGTTAAAGAAATCCATTCCGATGAAGGCAAGGCCCGCCAGGACCACCTTCCAGTTTTCCTTGCCCATCTCCACGGAGTAGACATAGATCACGAGAAGAAGGATCGGAATAAAGATTGCAGTTGAAATGAGGAATCTGCTGGGCGGCAAGCCCCTGCTGAGCGGCCGGTCATAGGCTGGTCCTCCTTTGGTTTACTTCGTTATGTGAGAATGGGTGTAAGATATTCCATGGTTATCGGTGTTCAGGGTTGGGTGTCAATAAAAAAAATGAACAAAATGATAAAATGTTCATTTTTTCGTGCTTTTGGTTTCAGTCTTTTGTCATGCGAAGCAGGGTCCACTCCACGTGATGGGCGTCCTTGATGTCCACCGGGACCTTGCCCTTGAGGGTGGCCTTGAAGGCCTTTTTTTTCATGGGAGGGATGGTGCATCGAACCTTGGCGGTGCCCAGGGGCTCACCAAAGACGTTGCAGAACGAGACCTCGGCGGTGAGAGAAATCTTCTGTCGGGTGGTGTTTTCAATAACCCCTGATGCCTTGGACCGGTAGGTTGTTGCTCCAGAAGGCGGTGGGGTGAGGGCCAGGCGGTCGTAAGCCAGGTCCCGGTTGATGGTGCCCCGGGTAAAAAAAGCTGCGGCAGGGGACGCATGGATCAGGCCGATGACAAGGCAGAGGGCCAGAACAGACAGGGCGCGTTTCATGGTGTCTCCTTTGATGTCGAAGGGGGATGTTGTCAAAAAAGGGGGGGATTGGGGGGGAATGTGTTGTGATGAAAGAGGTAACATGAAGCGTGGCGTTGGGCAAGGGAATGAGGTGAATGGTAGGGTGCGCTTGCGCACCGCCGAATGGCCGAATCGGCCATGGAAGCCGATGAGTGTGCAAGCCCCTTGATCCCCATGGAGATGGTGAAGGGTGCCGGTTTACCGGCCAATGGTGCGCAAGCACACCATATATGCCTCGTGTGAAGCTGATCGTTGTTGATAAATAATGTTATGGTGTATGAAATAAGATTGCTCAACGTTTAAGATGGTTATTGAAGCTTTGTTGGTTCTGTTTTTTCGGAGTCCCTGAGAAGGGAGCAAAAGAAAATAGACGAATCGTTGAGAGACAAAGGGGGGAGGAATGCCAAATTATCGACGCGAGAAGATTGCTGACGCCACACTTTTTTTCACCGTGGTCACCCACATGCGTCGGCCGATTTTGTGTGAGGAACCTGTCCGGACGGCTTTGAGGGAAGGGATCGAGAGGGTGAGGACTGTTTCTCCGTTTACCATCGACGCGTGGGTGCTTCTTCCCGACCATTTGCATTGCATCTGGACCCTGCCGATGGGAGACGGGGATTTCAGCCTCCGGTGGGCAAAGATCAAGCAGCATGTGACGGCTTCTTGCGAAACCTGTTTTTATCGGGATGAGATGATGTCCGAATCGCGGTCGCGCCGGGGTGAAGGAACGATCTGGCAACGGCGGTTCTGGGAGCATCGGATCCGCGACGACCGTGATTTTGAAACGCACATGGATTATATCCATTACAACCCGGTGAAGCATGGCCTGGTCGAGGTGGTTTCGAAGTGGCCGTGGTCGACTTATCATCGGTACGTTGCACAAGGGGTGTACCCCCATGATTGGGGTGGGGCCGATATGCCACATGCAGGAGATTTCGGGGAATCGGGGTAGCGTGACCGACGGCGTGGTGGGTAGGGTGCGCTTACGCACCGCCGAAGCGGTCATAAAAGCCGATGAGCGTGTTGGCCTTTTCTGCCTTGAAAGCATGGCAAAGGGGTAGGTTTCCCGGGCATGGTGCGCAAGCACACCCTACATGTGCCGCGTGGCCGACGGCTGGGTGGTAACTACCTTTGCTTTCGGAGAAAATCCTCGGCCTCCTTCCGCGTGGGAATAGAGGTCTGGGCGCCCATGCGCATTACTGAGAGGGCGGCTGCGGCGTGGGCAAAGGTGACGGCTTCGGCGAGTCGCTCGTCCCGTTGCAGGGCCGCCATGAGGGCGCCGTTGAAGGTGTCCCCGGCGGCGGTGGTGTCCACGGGGGTGACGCGGAATCCGGGGACCACGGCACCCCTGCCCTTGGCACTCACAAAGGCGCCTTTGGAGCCTAAGGTGATGATGGCCGTGTCCACCCCCATGTCGTGGAGGCAGGCGGCGGCTTCCATGGCGCTGGCGGCGTCGTGGATGGTGATGCCGGTGAGGGAAGCGGCCTCGGTTTCGTTAGGTGTGATCATGGTAAGGTGTTTTAGGAGCTCTTTGGGAAGGGGGCGGGCCGGGGCCGGGTTCAGGGCCACGGGTACCCCTGCTTTTTTTGCCTCTTTCGCAGCCATGATCACCGTCTCAATGGGGGTTTCCAGTTGCATGAGAAGGGCCGAGGCCCTTCGGATGAGCCCCAGGTGCGGGGCCAGGCGCTCAGGCGTCAGGCAGGCGTTGGCCTCGGGCGAGATGCCGATGCAGTTTTCCCCGCTTTCCGCCACAAAGATCATGGCCATGCCCGTGGGTATGGCTTCCTCGGTCATCACCCCCTGGATGTCCATGCCCTTGGCCTGAAAGGCATCCCTCATGCGACGTCCAAAGTCGTCTTCCCCCACACAGGCGATAAAGGCGGTCCTCGCCCCGAGCCGCACGGCTGCCACTGCCTGGTTCGCCCCTTTGCCCCCGGGCACCACCCGATACCCGTGGCCCGTAACCGTCTCCCCGGGCCGGGGAAGCTTCTTTACCTGCAATATATGGTCGGCGTTGACACTGCCCAATACAACCAACGGCTTATCTCTCATCCCATATCTCTCCCACGTATTGAACTTAAAAGTTGGCTTTCTATCGGTTAACGTCGGCTCAAAAAGCCAGCCTCCGGCGGCCAGGTGGGGGCACCTGGAAACCCTGTGGCGAATGCATGGAGGCAGACATCATGCGAAGGCTTTCGGGGTATTCGCGTGGTGTGTGACATGTGGCAAACGTTTTTGCCGGAGAGGCCCATTTCATTCTCCTGAAAGCCCAGTGAAGAACACGGGGATTCGTTCCCAAGTCATTCACAAAACCTGTTTGTCAAACTTTTCAAAAGTTTGGCCCCCGGCAGGGCCGCCGGAGGCCTGCTTTTGTTTTTTTTACTCCGTAATGACCTTCAACGGCACGGGAATATACGGATCCACGGCGTTGCCCTTGAGGACGCCGACAGCGGTTTCCACGCCCAGGGCGCCGATGAGGGCGGGTTGCTGGGCGATGGTGGCGGCCATGTCGCCGCGCTGGACGGCTTTGATGCCGTCGTCGGTGCCGTCAAAGCCCACGACCAGGGCTTTTTTATTGGCTGCCTGGAGGGCGCGGATGGCGCCCAGGGCCATTTCATCGTTTTGGGCGAAGACGGCCTGGACATCGCCGTGGGCGGCCAGGAGGTTCTCCATGACGTTGAGGCCTTTGGTGCGGTCGAAGTCAGCGGGCTGGCTGGCGATGATGTTCAAGCCGTTGGCCTTGGCGGATGTGAGGAATCCTTTGCCCCGGTCCCGGGCGGCGGAGGTGCCTGCCAGGCCTTCGAGCTGGATTACCTTTGCCCCTTTGCCCAGTCTGGCTGCGATGAAGTCACCTGCCATGGCGCCTCCCTGGACGTTGTCCGAGGCGATGTGGCTGGACACCTTGCCCCGGCTGGCGCCCCGGTCAAGGGTGAGGACAGGGATCTTGGTCCTGTTGATCATGCGGATGGCGTTGGAGACCGCATCGGAGTCCGTGGGGTTGATGAGGATGGCCTTGACGCCCCGGACCGAGAGGTCTTCCACGTTGGCCAGCTCTTTGCTGGGGTCGTTCTGGGAATCCAGCACGATGAGGGAGACGCCCAGCTCGGCGGCTTTTTTCTCTGCCCCGTCTTTCATGGTGACGAAAAACGGGTTGTTGAGGGTGGAGACCACCAGGGCCAGGGTGTCTTTGGCCATGGCCGGGGCAGAGATCCCCAGCACCACGATAAGGGCTGTGAGCAAACCGGTTGTTTTTTTCATGATCGAACTCCTTGGTCATGATGTTTTACTGCGGGTATCCACCAGCACGGCCAGGAGGATCACCACGGCTTTGGCGATCATCTGGTAGTAGGAGGAGACATCCAGCAGGTTGAGGGCGTTGTTGAGGAACCCGATGATCAGGGCGCCGATGAGGGTTCCCATGATGGTGCCTTTGCCTCCCATGAGGCTGGTGCCGCCCAGGACCACGGCGGCGATGGCGTCCAGCTCGTAGCCTGCCCCTGCGGTGGGTTGTGCAGATGAGAGGCGGGAGGTGATGATGAGCCCTGCCAGGGCGGCGAGGAAGCCGCAGATGGCGTAGACCGTGATTTTGACGCGGTCCGTGTTGATGCCGGAGAGGCGCGTGGCTTCTTCGTTTCCGCCCAGGGCGTAGATGTAGCGGCCCAGGCGTGTGTGGTTGAGGAGGTACCAGGCCAGGCCGAAGGTGGTGGCCATGATCCAGACGGGAACCGGGATGCCTAAAAGGTAGCCGGTGCCGATGACGGCAAAGGCGTCGGCGGTGTCTGTAAAGCCAGTGGAGATGGGGCGTCCGTCGGTGTAGACGAGGGTGAGGCCCCGGACCAGGGTCATGGCCACGAGGGTGGCGATGAAGGCCTGGACCCGGCCTTTGGCGATGATGATGCCGCTGACGGCCCCCACGGCAAGGGCGGCCGCCACGCAGAGGGCCACGGGAAGTTCCATGGCGATGAGGCTTGCCCCCACGGCCCCTGACAGGGCCAGGATGGAGCCCACGGACAGGTCGATGCCGGCGGTGAGGATAACCAGGGTCATGCCCACGGCCATGATGGCGTTGACGGCGGTCTGGCGCAGGATGTTGAGGAGATTTGCCAGGGTAAAGAAGTTGGGGCTTAAAAAGGAGACGATGATGATCATCACCAGCAGGGCGATGAGGGATTTCTGTTCGATGATCCGGTCCTTCAGGGTCGGTCGCCCGCCCGTCGGGGGCTTTGATTCGTTGGGGGTCATGGGGCGTCGGTCTCCATGCGGCCCACGGCGCAGGCCATGATGTGTTCCTGGGTGGCGTCTTCCGCGCTGAATTCGCCGGTGACGCGGCCCTGGTGCATCACGATGATGCGATCACTCATGCCGAGGATTTCGGGCATCTCCGAGGAGATGAGGAGGATGCTCATTCCCTTCTCTTTAAAGGTGTTGATGAGTTGATAGATCTCTTTTTTTGCGCCCACGTCCACGCCCCGGGTGGGCTCGTCCAGGATGAGCACTTTGGGGCGCGTCATGAGGCCTTTGGCGATGGCCACCTTCTGCTGGTTGCCGCCGGAGAGGTTGCCCACGGCCTGGTTCCGGCTCGGGGTTTTGACGGCAAAGCTATAGATGAAGTCGTCCACGGCCCGGCGCTCTTCGTCGTGGTCGAGGTTTCCCATGGGGGTGCTGAAGGTCTGGAGGGCGGCCAGGGTCATGTTCTCTTTGACGCTGAGCATGGCCACCAGGCCGTCGGCCTTGCGGTCTTCACTGATGTAGGCGATGCCCGCATCAATGGCGTCTTTGGGGCTTTTGATCTCAAGGGGCGCGCCAAAGAGGCGCACGGCGCCCCGGGTGACGGGGTTGGCACCGATGACGGCCCGCATGAGCTCGGTGCGGCCCGAGCCCATGAGCCCGGCCACCCCCAGGATTTCGCCGCGTTTTACGGAAAAAGTGGCTCCGTTGACCCCATGGGCTGCAAGGTCGGTGACCGTCAGGCTTGTTTCCTGTGGGGTTGTGTGGACCCTGGGGTACTGCTCGTCTAAGCGGCGGCCCACCATCATCTCGATGAGGGACTCTTCGTTAATGTCCGACACGGGGCGCTCTGCGATGAATTTTCCGTCCCGGAGCACGGTGACGTCGTCGCAGATTGCGAAAATTTCGGCCAGGCGGTGGGAGATGTAGACGATGCCCCGGCCTCCGGCCTTGAGTTCTTCGATGACGGCAAAGAGGGCCTCGGTCTCCGTGTCGGTGAGGGCGTCGGTGGGTTCGTCCATGATGATGACCCTGGACTCAAAGGAGAGGGCCTTGGCGATCTCCACCATCTGCTGGGCCCCGATGCCCAGGGTACCCAGGCGGGTTTTGGCGTTGTGGGGCACCCCGAGTTTTGCCAGGAGGCGGTCTGCCTCGGCGAACATCTCGCGCCAGAGAATCCGGCCGAAACGGGATGTTTTTTCCCTTCCCAGAAAGATGTTTTCCGCGATGGTGAGTTCCGGCAGGAGGTTGAGTTCCTGGTGGATGATGCCGATGCCCGCTTCCTGGGAGTGCCTGGGGCCGGGGAAGCAGACCTCTTTGCCGTCGTAGGTGATCGTCCCGGCCTCGGCCCGGTAGATGCCGGTGAGCACCTTCATGAGGGTGGATTTTCCCGCGCCGTTTTCCCCCACCAGGGCCATGACGCGGCCGGGGGTGACGGTGAGGTTCACGCCGTCCAGGGCCTTGACGCCGGGAAAGCTCTTTTCGATGCCCGAAAGGTGCAGGATGGGTTGGGGCATGGGATCGCTCCAAACATGTCATCGGGTTGAACACATGGGATACACCTGGCCTTCGTGTGGGAACACCGGGATCAGGGTATGGGAGCAAGGGGGGGGATGCGTATCGGGTCAGGCGTCAATTACAGTATGATTTGAGCATACCACATTTCGGCTTGTTTTAAAGGAACGCAAGCCCCGGGTACCGTCCGCTGCTGCGGATCCGAGACAAGGTCACCGGGGCTTGCGTCAAGGACTGTGGCCTGTTCCGTTGATTTTAAAATCGGACCCCGGCCTTGAGGATCACGTTGGCGTACGGGGTAAACTCGCCGGTGCGCACCACGGCCCGGCACCGTTTGGTGGCAAGCTTGAAGGCCTCGTGGCGAACGGCAAGGATGGGGATTTCCCTGCCCTGGGCCTCTTCTTCCTCTTTGAGGAGGGCCATAAAGGCGTCGTGGAGCTCCGGGCTTTTTTCGGGGAACTCTTCGGCCATCTCCACCGAGTCCAGGGTCATTTCCGAGAGCACGGCCTTGACGGTGTCGATGAACGAGGGGATGCCGCGGCTTAAGGCCAGGTCGATGCGCCGGGTCTCGGCGGGGATGGGCAGCCCTGCGTCGCAGACACAGAGTCCGTCCAGGTGTCCGATGATTTCGCCTTATGGCGCTGGCGAGTTCCGAGTTGATGAGTGTGCCTTTTTTCATGAAAAAAATCCCAGTCTATTCCGTTTTATGTCTGCGTCTGTGCCTTTGTCGGGGGTATTGATCCTCAAAAAAGGCACCGGGCGATTTTGCCATGGCGGGCGAAGCCTGACCCGGTGCCCGCAGGGCCTTTACGATGATTGCAACAACGCCCTGATCACTGATTTTAGTTCAATGTATCAGACAGGGAACCTTTTGCGCAAACGGTTCCCTGTGTACCTGCTTCTGGAGGGCGATGGGATGCCTTGCGTTTTCTCGCTTCGATTTTCCTTACACACGATTTGAGATCTCCTTTTCAACAAAGGGGGATACCGGCTGGAGCCATGACATTTTTCCATTGATCCCTGTGCTGTCACCCGGTGGGGTGTCCGATGCGTTCGTAAACAATTTTCACGGCCCGGATTGGTTTCGCAGAGCATCATATGGCGGGGCTTTTTTGGGCCGGAATGTTGCAAACCGAAAAGGTTTGGTTCCTCTTTGTGAGCGGTGCGGGGTTTCTTGTCAACCATCGGTGATCAGAAGGGAAAATAGCATCGGCGTTTTTGTGGGGTGGATGTTCATATTCGAAAATTAAGGCAATGTAAAGTGTTTTTCATTTATCTATGGCATCAGCGGAATTTATCGGGTTTGCCCTTGACTAATGGCCTGATTTTTACATTGATGGTTCTTCGTCGGAATCTATGGTGGTGATAACACATCGCTTTTCAGTAAGTAATCGCATTTGCTTTTGCTGTTGGGTGAAGTGAGTAAAAAAAGGAAAACGTCGTTTCGGGTTTTTGTCAGGCACACTCTCATCCCGCAGCATGTTCCACAGGCTTGCCCCGTGCCGGGGGGACCTCCCGGTTTCTCCCGCTTTGTCGACGTATGCCCTTCCCACGGGCGCACATGCGCCCCCTTTCGCTCAGTTCGCCCCGTCACCCTGTATTTTCGGCTTGTTTGCATTCCCATTATCCAAAAACGTTAGTTTGATTTGCACCGGCTGTTCGGCCAGACGCAATGACCGGAGGGTAGTCATGACAAAGATCAAGTCCCTGGATGATTTACGGAAAATGAAAGAGAAGCTCCAGTCCAGTGTCCATTTAAGGGAGAACGGAGAGCGCTGCGACCAGTTGGTCCAGATTCGGGTTGCCATGGCAACCTGCGGGATCGCAGCGGGAGGCAAGGAGGTCTACGGGGCCCTGTTGGACCAGCTGGATCGCCGCAACATCGAAGCGGTGGTCACCCAGACCGGGTGCATGGGGTACTGCTACGCCGAGCCCACCATCGAGGTGACGCTTCCCGGAAGCGATCCCGTTGTCTTCGGCGAAGTAACCACGGAGAAAGCCGCCGAGATCGTGGACCGCTATGTGGCCAACGGCGAACTCCTGCCGGGCATCATCCCTGTGAATTACGAAGTGGTGGACAAGCAGCGGATGCCGGGGCCACCAAAGGGATTGCCCGCATGGCGCCGGATCGGCGCGAGCCGGTTTTCCCGGTCCTTGAAATACATGAAGGAGCACACACGAGATGGGACGATACAAAACGCACATTCTGGTCTGCGCCGGTACCGGTTGCCGGGCTTCGGAAAGCGATCTGATTTTTCAAAAACTCGACCAGGGCATCAAGAAACGCAATCTCCAGCGTGATGTCCAGGTGGTGAAGACTGGGTGCTTCGGCTTCTGCGAGAAGGGCCCCATCGTCAAATTCATGCCTGACAACACGTTCTATGTGGAGGTCAGCCCCTCAGACGCCGACATCCTCATCGAGGAGCACGTGGTCAAGGGGCGCCGGGTGGAGCGGCTTCTCTACACCGACCCCAAGAGCGGGGATCGTATTTCCGATTCCAAGCACATGGGTTTTTACCGCAAGCAGATCCGTATTGCCCTGCGCAACAGCGGGTTCATCGACCCCGAAGTATCGCAACCAGAACATCGCCCGGGACGGCTACCAGGCCCTGGGCAAGGCCCTTTTGGAGATGAGCCCGGACAAGGTCATTGAAGAGGTGAAATCTTCGGGCCTGCGCGGCAGGGGCGGCGGCGGTTTCCCCACGGGGCTGAAGTGGCAGTACGCACGGGCCGCCGAAGGGGACGAAAAGTTTGTGGTCTGCAACGCCGACGAAGGGGACCCCGGGGCGTTCATGGACCGCTCCATTCTGGAGGGCGACCCCCACTCGGTGCTGGAGGCCATGGCCATCTGCGGCTATGCCATGGGCGCCGAGACCGGCCTGATCTACATTCGCGCCGAGTATCCCCTGGCCATCCAGCGGCTCCTCATTGCCATTGAGCAGGCGCGAGAGCTGGGCCTTCTGGGCAGGGACATCATGGGCAGCGGGTTCAACTTCGACATTGAGCTGAAGTACGGTGCAGGCGCCTTTGTCTGCGGCGAGGAGACCGCCTTGATCCACTCCATGGAGGGCCACCGCGGCGAGCCCACGGTGAAGCCTCCCTTTCCTGCGGAGTCCGGCTACTACGGCAAGCCCACCAACGTGAACAACGTGGAGACCCTGGCCAACATCCCGGTGATCATCACCCGCGGGGCGGACTGGTTCTCCTCCATCGGCACGGAGAACTCCAAGGGCACCAAGGTGTTTGCCCGGAGGAGACCGGAACGTGGGCCTCATCGAGGTACCCATGGGCACCACCCTGCGGGAGGTGATCTACGACATCGGCGGCGGCATCTCCAGCGGCAAGAAGTTCAAGGCGGTGCAGACCGGCGGGCCCTCCGGCGGCTGTCTCACCGAAGAGCACCTGGACGTGCCCATCGACTACGACAACCTCGTGGCCAACGGCTCCATGATGGGCTCGGGCGGGATGATCATCATGGACGAGGACGACTGCATGGTCTCCATCGCCAAGTTCTATCTCGACTTTACCGTGGAGGAGTCCTGCGGCAAGTGCACCCCCTGCCGCATCGGCAACAAGCGTCTCTACGAGACCCTGGAGAAGATCACCGAGGGCAAGGGCACCCTGGACGACCTGGTGAAGCTCCGGGAGCTGGGGGAAGCCATCAAGGACACGGCCCTCTGCGGCCTGGGCCAGACTTCGCCCAACCCGGTCCTCTCCACCCTGGACAACTTTTACGATGAGTACCTGGCCCACGTCACCGACCACACCTGCCCGGCCGGGCAGTGCAAGGCCCTGGTGACCTTCGCCATCGACCACGACAAGTGCGTGGGCTGTACCCTGTGTGCACGGAAGTGCCCGGTGAATGCCGTGGAAGGGGTGCGCAAGCAGCCCCATACCATCGACAGCTTCCACTGCATCAAGTGCGGGGTCTGCTACGAAAACTGTAAATTCGGTGCCATCACCAAAAGCTAAGGACGAAAAACCATGGAATCCATCAAACTGACCATAGACGATCAACCCGTTGAGGTGCCCGAAGGGACCACCGTCCTCGAGGCGGCCAGGGAGCAGGGCATCACCGTACCGGCCCTGTGCCATATGGATCTTTCCGGCATTGGTTTTCACAGCAGCAACGCCTCCTGCAGGCTCTGCGTGGTGGAGGTGGAGGGGCGCCGCAACCTGGCTCCCGCCTGCACCACCCTGGCTGCCCCCGGCATGGTGGTGAAGACCCGTACCCAGAGGGTCTTGAACGCCCGCCGCATCAACCTGGAGCTGATCCTCTCCGACCACCCCAAAGACTGTCTGAGCTGCTCCAAAGCGGGCTGCTGCGAGCTCCAGGACCTGGCCCAGACCTTCGGCATCCGCGAGATCTCCTACGAAGGGGAGATGTCCCACCACGTGAAGGACACTTCGTCCCCTGCCATCGTGCGGGACCCGGACAAGTGCGTCATGTGCCGCAGGTGTGAAAACGTCTGCCGCGAGGTCCAGGGCGTGGGCGTTTTAACGGCCGTGAACCGCGGTTTTGAGTCCGTTGTCGTCACGGCCTTTGACCAGAACCTGGACGTCACCAAGTGCACCTACTGCGGCCAGTGCGTGGCCGTGTGCCCCACGGGCGCCCTCTCCGAAAAGGACGAGACCGCCTCCGTGCTTCGCGCCATTGCCGACCCGGACAAGACCGTGGTGGTCCAGGTGGCCCCTGCGGTGCGCACCGCCCTGGGGGAAGAGTTCGGCATGGCCCCGGGCACCCTGGTGACGGGCAAGATGGCAGCGGCCCTGAGACGCCTGGAGTTCGACTACGTCTTTGACACCGATTTTGCCGCCGACCTCACCATCATGGAAGAGGCCTCCGAGCTTCTGGACCGCCTCACCCGCCACCTGGCAGGGGACACTTCGGTGAAGCTTCCCATTGTCACATCCTGCTGTCCGGCCTGGGTAAACCATCTGGAAAAACGATTCCCGGACCTTCTGGATTACCCCTCCACGGCCCGGTCCCCCATGCAGATGTTCGGCTCCATTGCCAAGAGCTACCTGGCTGAGAAGATCGGCGTGAAGCGCCAGGACATGGTGGTGGTCTCGGTGATGCCCTGTGTGGCCAAGAAGGCCGAGTGCGCCCGGGAGGAGTTTGCCGTGGACGGCAACCGTGATGTGGACATCACCCTCACCACCCGTGAGCTGGCCTCCCTCATCAAGCGGGCCAACATCGATTTCCATCGCCTGGAAGACGACGACTTCGACTCTCCCCTGGGCGAGTCCACCGGCGCGGCCGTGATCTTCGGCACCACCGGCGGGGTCATCGAGGCCGCGGCCCGTACCGCCTACGAATTCCACACCGGGGAGACCCTGGAAAACGTGGATTTCACTGCCCTGCGAGGGGTTGACGGCATCCGGTCTGCCACCGTGGATTTTGCCGGTATCGATATCAAGATCGGCATCGCCCACGGCCTGGCCAACGCCCGCGTCCTCATGGAGGAGATCCGCAAAGGGACCTCCCCGTACCACGCCATCGAGGTGATGGCCTGTCCCGGGGGATGCATCGGCGGCGGCGGCCAGCCCTTTCACCAGGGTGACGAGTCGGTGCTCCGCGCCCGCCAGCAGGCCCTGTACACCGAAGACGAGGCCAAGGTGATCCGAAAATCCCATGAGAACCCCCATATCAAGAAGCTCTACGAAGAGTACCTGGGCGAACCTCTGGGAGAAAAGCCCCACAAACTGCTCCACACCCATTACGTGGACAGAAGCGGCAGGAAAACCAAGTAGGATTCGATTGAACGGAAAAAGCGCCGGGCAAGGTTTCGGCGCCCATCCTAACGATCTCATGATACAGGAATGAATCGCCATGACTTTAGTACAAGGCAAGTTGTCCCGCAACGCGGTAAAAGAGATTCAGTCCATCTGTCAAAGCTACGGCAACGACAAGGGCGAACTCATCAATATCCTTCATAAGGCCCAGGACTTCTGCGGCTACCTTCCGCCGGATGTGCAGGAGGTGATCGCCGAAGAACTCGACATTCCGGTCTCCACCGTTTACGGTGTGGTGACCTTCTACTCCCTGTTCGTCATGGAGCCCAGGGGCAAGCATCACATCTCCATCTGTACAGGAACCGCCTGTTTTGTTAAGGGTGCCATGGACGTGATGGATGAATTCAAGCTCCTTCTGGGCATCGACCTGGGGGAGACCACCCCGGACGGGAAGTTCTCCATGGACAGCCTGCGCTGTATCGGCGCCTGCGGCCTGGCCCCTGTGGTCATGGTCGGGGACAAGATCTACGGCAGGGTGACCCCGGATGATGTCATCAACATCCTGGACGACTACAAAGACAAATAAGGGGCGCGGCTAGTCCCACCCCTTGTTCCCCGGTGCCATGGCACGGGCCGCATCGGGGAACGGTTCTCTATAGACCGGCACCGCCGCATCGCGTGATGGGGCGGTGCCGGTCCCTGACAGGTAGGCAGGACGGCGGGTTTGTTTTTAGCGACCCGTTCTGCGTATGCGATGCCGTTGGTTTCGGGTTCCGGGCGATGCCGAACGGCAGGGCATAAAAAAAACTGAAATAGCGTGGAAGATGCCATGAGCAACAATGCCATACATCATGCACTGCGGGTGGATGAGGAGAAGTGCAGGGGGTGCTGCCGATGCATGTCGGTGTGCCCCACCGACGCCATCCGGATCCGCAACGGCAAGCCGCTGATCTTCCAGAACCGGTGCATCGACTGCGGTAAGTGCTACCGGGCCTGCCCGGAGTCTGCCATCCGGGTGGAGCAGGACGACTTTAACGAGATCTACAAGTACACGCGTCGGGTGGCCCTGTTGCCCTCCATCCTCAAGGGGCAGTTTCCCGAGACCATTCCCAAGCAGCGGATCTACGCCGAGCTTCTGGAGATGGGCTTTACCGATGTGTTCGAGGTGGGGATGATGTGGCGGGTGTTCCACCTGGCCACGGCCCGGTACATCAAGAACAACCAGGTCAAAAAACCCTTTATCTCCTCCTTCTGCCCGGCGGTCCTGCGCCTGATCCAGACGCGTTTTCCCTCCCTTCTCGACCACGTGATCCCCATGAAGGCCCCCGTGGACATTGCTGCCCTGTTCTACAGACGCCAGCTCCTGGCCCAGGGCGTGCCCGACGACGAAATCGGCACCTTTTACGTGACCCCGTGCGCCGCCAAGATCTCGGCGGTGAAGACCCCCAACCCCCATGAACGCAAGATTTTAAACGGGGTAATCAACATGGACTACATCTACAACCGGGTGTGGAAACGCATTCGGGGCGAAGAGAAGTCCATGCCGCCGGAGCCCCTGGCCGAGACCCTGTGCGAGAAGGGGGTGCTCTGGTTCCTTACGGCAGGGGAGTCCGAATACGCCCGAGGGCGAAGCCTGGCCATCGACGGCATCGCCAATGTCTTCGAGTTCCTGGAGAACATGGAAAACGAGGAGATCTCGGATATCGATTTTCTGGAGCTCCGGTCCTGCGACCAGAGCTGTGCCGGGGGCGTGCTCACCAGCTGCAACCGGTTTCTCACCGTGGAGCGTTTACGGAACCGGGCGGAGCGATCGAGAAAGGCCGCTCCCTTGAAGGACCCGGATCGGTGGGACGACATCGATGACGACACGGAGTACCTGGTGGACCACATCATGCTGGGCAAGATCAACCCCAGGCCGGCCATGAAACTCGACGAGGACATGGGCCGGGCCATGGTGAAGATGGAGAGGCTCCGCAAGATTCTTGCGTTTTTGCCCGGTGTGGATTGCGGGCTCTGCGGGTCTCCAAACTGCCAGGCCCTGGCCGAAGATGTGGTTAACGGAGACGCGGTGTTAAGGCAGTGTGTGTTCCTGCAGAAAAAGCAGGTGGAGAGGGGACAGATGACCCTCACCGACGCCGGGAATATCCTGGCCGATGTGTGGGGTGACAATAGACTCGACGGCGCGTCCGTCGATCTGGAGGAAGAATGAAGGTTAAAGAGCTTGTTGAAAAAATGAACCTCACCGTGTTCGGCGGGGAAGCTGGCCTGGATCGCGAGATTCGCGGGGGCTATGTGTCCGATCTCCTTTCGGACGTCATGGGGTGTTCCGACGAGGGAGACCTCTGGGTGACCCTTCAGTCCCACCGCAACGTGGTGGGCATCGCCGCCCTCAAGGACCTGGCTGGCGTCATCGTGGTCAAGGGGTTCACCCCGGATGCCGACACCATCGAGGACAGCAATCGCGAGGGCATGCCCCTTCTGGGGGCCACGGACGAGACCTTTGAGGTGGCGGGACGCCTCCACCGAATGCTGGCGGGCGATGCAGACCTTCCGGGCTGATCTTCACCTTCACACCGTGCTCTCGCCGTGCGGAGACGTCTCCATGAGCCCTGCGGGCATTGTCTCTTCCTGCGCGGCCCAGGGGATTACCCTTCTGGGGATCACGGACCACAACTCCACCCGGCAGTGCCGCATCGTTACGGAGCTGGCCGACGAACAGGGGCTTTTTGTCCTCCCCGGCGTGGAGCTTACCACCCGGGAAGAGGTGCACCTTCTGGCCTACTTCGGAAGCCTGGACGAGGCCGAGGTGTTCCAGGGGTGGATTGACGACCACCTGACGGTGATCCGAAACCGGCCGGAGCTCTTTGGCTACCAGGTGGTGGTGGACCGTGACGAACAGGTGGTCTACCAGGAGGAGCGTCTTCTTATCGCGTCTCTCACCACCGATATCCACGAGACCGCCGAGGCCGTGAGGGCGGGGGGAGGCCTGCTGGTCTGCGCCCACGTGGCCAAGGGAAAGAACAGCCTCTTCAGCCAGCTGGGCATTATGCCCAAAGGCTTTTGCCCGGACGCCCTGGAGGTGGCCCGAAGGGACCACAGGGCACAGGTGTGCAGCCGGTTCCCCGAGGTGTCTGATCTTCCCTTTGTGTGCGGGTCCGACGCCCATTACGCCGAAGACATCGGGAAGGTGACCACGGAATTTACATTGGAAACACCCGGTTTGAGTGAGATCCGCCTGGCCTTTTCAGGGTGCGGGGGGCGGAAGGTGATGGTGTGAACGAGATTTCTCATTATGTGCTTGATATTTTAGGTAACTCGGTGCGGGCGGGTGCCCGCGTGGTGAGGCTGACCATCACCGAGAGTCCCAGGGAAAATATCTACAGGATGGTGTTTGAAGACGACGGCAAAGGGATGAGCCCGGAGCTTTTGGAAGAGGTCTTCAGCCCCTGGATGACCACCCGCAAGGAGCGCCGTATCGGCATGGGCCTGCCCCTTTTGAAGCAGGGCGCCCAGCAGTGCGGCGGGGACCTTGTGGTGGATTCCACCCCCGGCGTGGGCACCACGGTGACCGTGGCGTTCGAGTATGCCCACCTGGACCGGCCTGTGGCCGGGGATATTGCGGGAAGCGTCGTCATGACGGCGGCTTCGGTCCCTGATATTGTCTTTTTGTACACCCACACCACGGACAAGGGAACCTACCGGTTCAGCACGGTGGAGGTGGAAGAGGCCCTGGACGGGGTGTCCTTGACCAATCCATCCATCATGCGGGCCGTTCAGGAAATGATTCGGGAAAATCTGGATGAGATCGGCGCCGGGCTGGATGAGCGCACCGTGCTCCATAATGACATGATATAAAATGAAACCAATGAAAATAACCAATATTGCGACCCTTTTGGGGGGGAACATTGTCACCGGCAAGGAGAGGGTTGAGACCCGCGTCTCCTATGGGTTTGCCGCCGACCTTTTGAGCGACGTCCTGACCCTGGAGGTGGAGGGCGTTCTCCTCATCACCGGGCTGTGTACGCTCCAGACCATCCGCACCGCGGAGATGGCCGAGATCGAGTGTGTGGTTATCGCCCGGGGCAAGAAGGTGAGCCCGGCCATGAAGGACCTGGCAGAACGCACCGGCCTGATCCTCATCGAGGTGGAATGCTCGGTGTTCAGGGCAAGCGCAATGCTGTTTGATGCCGGTCTCGAACCCGTTTTTTAACCAGGGCCTCCCAACATGAAGGGGTGTTATGAAGTTTGAATTTGAGATTGAAGACGGGGATTTTGCAAAGGCGGGAACCGCCTCCAGCCAGGTGAAGCACATCCTCAAGCAGCTCAACGTGGACACCAAGATTATCAAGAAGACCACCGTGGCCATCTATGAAGCCGAGGTCAATGTGGTGGCCCACGCCGTGGGGGGCGGTACCCTTACAGCCGACATCAATCTGGAGAGGATCGTGGTGGAGGTGGTTGACCAGGGCCCCGGCATCGCGGACATCCCCCAGGCCATGACCGAGGGGTTTTCCACGGCATCGCCCGAGGTGATCTCCATGGGTTTTGGTGCGGGCATGGGCCTTCCGAACATGCGGAAAAACGCCGACAAGCTGGAGATCACCAGCGGGGTGGGCGAGGGGACCCGTGTGGTTATCACCAACTACATCTAATCCGGTAGAGCTGGTGTGTTGGCCCAATTATGGGTAATCACTAACCCGGATATTTCACGAGTCGGGTGCGCTCATGTGCAAGGCATCAGAGCTGCAGATGTAGTTTTTTACCTCAAGGCTCTGATAACGCAGCAGATGAGTGCACCCGGCTCGCCCGAAGGGTGAGAAAATCAAACAGCAAATGCTGATTTACATTTTGCATTTTCAGAAGCTGAATATTTGCTGAGCGACCAATTATGCCATTTCCATTTTTGAAGTGGTTGTTTTTTCATGAAATATCCGGGTTAATAGAGTGAATCGGGCCCTCGGGCCTCTTCCGAAACGCGCGAACGTGGGGAAACGTTCGGGAAGCGGTCCGTGCAGGCTGAAACGTTACGTATAGATCAGGATCAGGGACGACGTTATGGGAGAGTTGAAAAAGCTGTTTCAAAACAACAGACAGTGGTCTGCTCAGGTGACTTGCGAGCAGCCCGATTTCTTTAAAAAACTTGCCGACCAGCAGAGGATTGGCTGTTCGGACAGCCGGGTGCCCGCCAACGAACTGGTGGGCCTCATGCCCGGCGAGGTCTTTGTGCACCGCAACGTGGCCAACATGGTCATCCACACCGATTTCAACGGCCTGTCCGTGATCCAGTACGCCGTGGAGGTCCTCAACATCAAGGACATCATTGTGTGCGGTCACTACGACTGCGGCGGGGTCAAAGAGGCCCTTGCAAACTCCTCCAGCGGCCTGGTCAACAACTGGCTCCGTCATCTCCGGGACATCCAGTTCACCCACGGTGACTTTCTGGACGCCATCACCGACCCCAAAGAGCGTAGCGATCGTCTCTGTGAGCTGAACATCATCGAGCAGGTGAGGAACGTCTGCCGCACCACCACCGCCGAGCAGGCCTGGCAGGAGGGCAAACCCCTCACCGTTCACGGCTGGATCTACATCGGCAACGGGCTTCTCCAGGACCTGGATGTGTCGGTGAGCAGTGCCGATAGCATTCGGCCAGTTACCGAGGCGGCCCTGAAGAAGGTGTATGGGCGCACTGAGAGGATCAGGGCGTAAAAGGGGCTAAAGATTAAAGGCCAAAGGCTAAGGGCTTAAAGGCGAAAGGCTAAAGGCCAAGGGCTAAAGGCTAAAGGTTCAAGGCTAAGGGCTCAAAGGCAAAAGCTAAGGCTAAAGGCCAAGGGCTAAGCGTGATGGACGTTCGGCGATCTGGTGTCATGACGTCGGCGTTCATCCCCTCTTCTCTTCCGCACGATTTTTTTCTTCCTCTTTTTTATCCGCCGATTCCGGCATCAGCTCCATTTTTTTCCCAACTCTTCCAAGCCTGCATTGGCCAAGTCCTCAGGGGACATGACAATGCGGAAATGGACATCTGCGTCAAAGTTCAGGTGAAAGGGCTCCGAGTAAAAAGGCAGGCCCGAGGCGTTGGTGGCGTTGATGATCAACACGGCGGCCCGCATGCCGTTCTCCTCGGTGAACCAGACGGAAAACGGTTTTATCTCTTCAAGGATCTCATCCAGCAGGATGACGGCGGTCCCTTTTTTCACCAGGGTGTTAAACGGCTCGTGGGGAAACGTGACATGCATGAGCATCTTCATGATGGCCCTCCTTGGGTTGACGGGTGGGTGGTGCGTGTCGGCAGCCGTGCGGCGACGGATCAATGGCCCGGGGTCGAAAGAAAGGCGCTGAGGCGAGGGGTGGGCGACGGCACAAGGAGGGGCGGCTGCGGTGGTATGGACTTGTATTAAAATACAGGGGTTTCGGGTTTGTTTCAAGGGGGAAGGGGGGGGCGGGGAAAGGTGATGGGGGGAGGTCATGGGTGCAGGTCATCGTGAGTTGGGCGGGGGGGATGGTGGATGACTGGAATCATGAAATGAGGGAGAGAAGGTTGATAGGAAGGAAAGGGAGTGGGTGGAAGGTGATTGCCGTAGGGTGCATTTTATGCACCAGGGTTCGTTTCTTCGCTCCCAGGCTCTGCCTGGGAGTGAGGGGTGCAAGGCTCCGCCTTGCCAGGTAGCACTCCATGGTGGTGGGAATAATGGCATGGCTGCGGGGTAGCAGCCGTGGAGGCAGAGTCTCCGGTCAGCATTCCCAGGCGGAGCCTGGGAACGAATGGTACGTTTCGGCCGTTGACCACGGGCGAAGCCCGTCAGCGAATGTGACAACCCGAGGCATCCGCCTACGCCCTTGTCTGTGTACCACCACGTGCACCATGTCGTTGGGCTACGGCGCGACAAGCGAGGGTTGGAGCATCGCGAACCAGGGGTGCAGCCCTTTGGGCTTGGCCCGGTTGGTGGCCACGGCGGTGAGGGGATCGTCGGGCCAGGGGTGTTTGGGGTAGCGGGCTTTGAGTTCTTTTTTCACCTCGGGGTAGGTGTTGGCCCAGAAGCTGGAAAGGTCCCGGGTCACCTGCATGGGACGTGAGGCAGGAGAGAGGAGGTGACAGGTCACGGGAACCCTGCCGTCTGCCACCTTTGGCGTCTCGGTGAGGCCGAAGAGTTGCTGGATGCGGGCGGCAAGGACCGGGGGCTCACCGGTGCCGTAGTCCAGGGGGATGCGGGTGCCGCTGGGGATGGCCATGTGGGTGGGGGCGAGGCGATCGATTTTCCGGTGCCAGGCAAAGGGGATGAGGGCGGTGAGGGCACCGGCCAGGTCCATTTTGCTTAAGGCCCCCATGCTGGTGATGCCAATGAGAAAGGGTTCCAGCCACGTTTGGGCAGAGGTTTCCAGGGCGGCGTCCGAGAGATCGGGCAGCTCATCAAACCCTGCATGATTACGAAGAAAAAGAACCCGGGCCTGGAGGCTTCGGGTTGTTTTGTTCCAGGGGAGAACCGACAGGCCCCGGGACTGGATACCCTGGATGAGCGCGTCGGTGACAGCAGCCGCGTCGGGTTTTTTCAGCGGTTTTTCTGAGAGGACTACGGCGCCCAGGCTGCGTCGCGTCACCGCCTCCACCCTCCCTTTTTTTTCGTTCCAGAATACCTTTTCTTCGCCTGCAATGCGATGGCCGTGATCTGCCTCGAGGGCTTCCATGGCAAGGGGTGCGGCCAGGTAAACGCGGGCGTTCCGACGGTTGCCGTCCAGATCTGCCACGGCCACGAAGGGTTCAAAGGCCAGGGGGTCAGACTCATGGATGACAGCGCCGCCCCCTGAGGCCATCTGGAAGTGACCGGGCCGCCCCGACCGTGCCATGGCGATGCGGTCTGGAAAAGCAAGGGAAACAAGGCGCCCGGCAAGGACGGGATCCTTTGGAGCCCCTTTGACGCCCAGGCGCGCGCCGAGCTGGCGGGCCGTTTCCCGGATGCGGGCAGCAGCCCCGGGGTTGAGCGTTTGAGCCCGAGACCCTTTTTGCATCATGGCTTCCATGCGCAGGCGGATGTCTGTTTCGTTTCGGCCCCCGGTGAGGGGATCCCGTTCCGTGAGCAGGGCGGCCAGGAGGCAAGCCTCGGGGCCCGCGTTTTTCTCCTTTGCCATAAGGATCATGTGGGCCAGCCTGGGGTGGACGCCGAGGCGCGTCATGGCCTTGCCGTGGGCCGTGATGCGGCCGTCCTCATCAAGGGCGCCCAGTTTTTGGAGCACGTCCCGGGCCTGGGCGCAGGACCCTTGGGGGGGCACGTCGAGCCAGGTGAGTTCTGCAGGGTCGGTGACTCCCCAGAGGGCCAGCTCCAGTACCAGGGGGGCCAGGTCAGCGCTAAGGATTTCCGGCGCGGTAAAGGGCGTGAGGGTGGTTGTGCGGGCCTCGCTCCAGAGGCGGTAGCAGGTGCCCGGGGCGGTTCGCCCGGCACGTCCCCGCCGCTGGTCTGCCGAGGCCTTGGAGACGGGCAGGGTCACCAGGCGGCCCATGCCCGATCCCGGTGAAAACCGGGAGACCCGCATGAGCCCGGCATCCACCACCAGGGTCACCCCGTCGATGGTGAGGGAGGTCTCGGCAATGGCCGTTGCAAGCACCACCTTGCGGCGTCCGGCGGGGGACGGCTTGATGGCTTTGTCCTGGTCGGCCTTGGTGAGGGCCCCGAACAGGGGATAGAGGTCCGTATGGGGCGGAAGGCCCATTTTTCGAAGCCGCTCTTCCACCCGTCGGATCTCCCCTGCCCCGGGCAGGAAGACGAGCATGTCGCCCTCTTCTTCGGCAAGGCCCCTGGCCACGGCTCGGGCGCAGGCGGCCTCGATGTCCCGGCGTGTGGGGGTGGGCTCTTTTAAGGGCAGGTGACAGGTGGTAACGGGAAAGGCCCGACCTTCGGAGGTGATGACGGGGGCGTCTCCAAGAAGCGCGGCCGCAGGAGCGATGTCCAGGGTGGCGCTCATGATGAGGATGCGCAGGTCTTCCCGCAGGACCCCCTGGCACTCCAGGGTGAGTGCCAGACCCAGGTCGCTGTTCAGGTTCCGCTCATGGAATTCGTCGAAGATCACCAGGCCGATGCCCGAGAGCTCCGGGTCGGACTGGATCATCCGCGTGAGGATCCCTTCGGTGACCACCTCGATGCGTGTGGCCTCCGAGGTTTTTATCTCCATGCGGATGCGATAGCCCACGGTCTTTCCGACTTGTTCGCCGAGCATCTCTGCCATGCGTGTTGCTGAGGCTCGGGCCGCAAGGCGCCTGGGCTCCAGCATTACGATTTTTTGTCCGGCCAGGAACGGAGCCTCCAACAGGGCCAGGGGGACCCCGGTGGTCTTTCCCGCGCCGGGCGGGGCTTGTATTACGGCCGAAGGCCCTGCTTCAAGGGCATCGCGAATGTCGTCCAGAACATCATGTATGGGTAGTGTCGGGCTCATGGGTGGGTTGTATACTACGAGCCCCGGTAAATGCAAAACGTATCTGCCGGTCTATGCTCCGGCGGGTCGCTTTTCAAAAACCATCCCAGTGGCTCCGAGGCTCCATCGGCCACCATCATCCTCACTCCACGCTGCCACACCCAGCCACCCATTCCCATGCCTCCAGCGCCGCCTGTCCCATCAACATCCAGGGTTCCATT
Source organism: Desulfoluna sp. CYM3A (assembly GCF_056829965.1). NCBI lineage: Bacteria > Pseudomonadati > Thermodesulfobacteriota > Desulfobacteria > Desulfobacterales > Desulfolunaceae > Desulfoluna > Desulfoluna sp. CYM3A. The sequence continues at coordinate 4,053,443 of NZ_CP186556.1, read as the reverse complement.
CACCAGCGCCCAGGAGTCCTTCAGAGGCCGAAGATCCAGAGCGATGACCAGGCGCTGGGAATGCAGTTCGCCGCCACCAGCGCCAAGCACGCCCGGTGAATTTTTTCCACCGGCATCCCCAGAAAGGAGAGGGGGGCTTCCGTTGCCGCAGGATCCAGATTATCGTCGACCTTCATCCAGGCATCCACGGGGGTATCGACAATGGCCGGCTTTTTTTTGGTGATGGGGTTTGTGCCTGTCCAGAACTCGATACTGTTGATGATGAAGAGGTCGATGACGGAGGTGACCGCATAGACGGGTGTCCCGAGGATGTAGATACCGGCTCGTCCGTATCGGTTGTCAACGAGTTTGAGGTTGACGCCAATGGCTTTCTGGGTCAGGCCCATCTGTCCCATGCAGCCCATGCCGTACATGGTGATCAGAAAACCAATCAGAAGTCCTGTTGCCTTTTTCATGTGATCTCTCCCTGGTTGATGGTGGGTGTATGCACCCCCATTCCCGACGGGGCGCATCATGCGGGGTGTGGCCTTGTGACCGGGTTTTAGCGGGTGATGCGAAATAACGGAAAATACGAGTGTCGGTTCCTCAGGCTTTTGCAGGCTTTCTCTGCCGATGTGACCGCATTGAGGTGTGTGTCGTTCGGGATGGGTAATTTTCAGATGTTGTGGATTGGGATTCGGTGGCGAGATGCCTGGAATAGTTAATGAAATATATCACTATTGTAAGTGCTTTTTCAATAGGGGCCCTTGGCAGTCTGGGGCCCGGGGGCGAAGATAAAATGCTCTGGCCGTGGAGGCGTCTGGATCCGGTATGGGATATTTGGGTGATCAATGATCTTTGAGGAGAATATTGAAATTATCGTTTTGACCCCCTGTGATTCCGGGTGGTACGAATCGCGGAGCCTGAGGCGGGGCCCGTTGGGCCGCATGGATGATGCGTTGCATATGAAGGGGGAACAATGAAGATCCAAGACGAATTCACGACCTTTACGGTGGCCCTGATTCCCGTGGCCATGGCTGTCAATATCGCGGTGGGCCAGCTCGTGGCCCTGCTGAAACTTCCGGTCTACCTGGACTGCATCGGCACCCTCCTGGTGGGGTTTGCCTGCGGACCCTTTGCCGGGGCGCTGACTGGGGGGCTTTCCAATCTGGCCTGGGGCCTTTTCTCTCCGTCGGCGCTGCCCTTTTTCCCCGTGGCGGCCTGGATCGGTTTTGCCGCCGGTTTTTGCGCCCGGTGGGGCCTGGCCGATACCTGGTGGAAAGCTGCCCTGTCCGGCGTGGTGGTTGCCGTGACAACCCCCTTTGTGGCAACGCCCATTGTGGTCTTTGTCTACGGCGGGGTGGAGGGCAGCGGCGCGTCCCTTATTACCGCTGTGCTGGTGAAATCCGGCATCAAGGTGACCTCGGCCGCGTTTTACAAGAACCTGATGGTGGAGCCCCTGGACAAGGTTCCCACGGCCCTGGTGGCCTTTGCCCTGATTCGGTCCCTGCCGGATCGGATGCTGGCCCGTTTGCCCCGGTTTTCAGCGTAGCTTTGTTGCCTATGCCGTCTCTTCTTCTCTCATGGTCTCCCTGGACCCGCCTTTGCCTGCTGGCGGGCATGGTGCCGGTGACCTTTCTGCTTTTTGAGCCGCCCTTGAGCCTGTTGCCCCTGGCCGTGGTACTGCCCCTGGGGGCCACAAGCGGTGTCGCGGCAAAATGGGCGGTTCGGACCCTGGCCCTTTTGGTGCCTTTTGCCGTGCTCCTTGCCCTGACGTACCTTGTGGCCATGCCCTGCTCCGGGGATGTTCTCTGGGCCTGCGGCCCCTTTGAGGTGGGCCGGGAAAATGTTTTTCTGGCTTTATCCGTTTTTTCCCGGGTGGGGGTGATGCTCTCCTCTTTGTGCCTTTTTTCGGTCTCCACCACAGGGGCTGAGCTCCTGACCGACCTGCGCGGACGCGGCGCCTCCCCGTTTCTTGTGTATGTGCTTGCTACCACCTTGAACCTGGTGCCCCTGCTCAGGCATCGCGCGTCCTGTGTGTTGGATGCCCAGAGGGCCCGGGGCCTTGATGTTGATGGACACGTTCTGGTCCGGGCACGGCGGCTGGTGCCCCTGGTGGGACCGCTGATTCTGGGGGCCCTTGCCGATGTGGAGAAGCGGGCCATGGCCCTGGAGCTTCGTGGCGGGCTGAGGCGGTATCCGGTGGAGGATGTTCGTGAACAGTCGGGGGAATGGGGCCTTCGACTGGGTTCAATCGCCATGGTGGGTGGTGCGATGGGGTATCGGGTATGGATGTTGTTCGGTTAAAATCGTGTTCCTTTACATATGCGGGGGCCTCGATCCCCAGCCTGGGGGACGTGAGTTTTTCCCTGAAAGAAGGGGAGTGCCTTGCGGTGCTGGGGGCTGACGGATCGGGGCGCACGACCCTGTTGTCCCTTCTTGCAGGGCTCATGGTCCGGTTCTATCCCGGGCGCCTTACCGGAGAGTGCCTCGTGCATGGGGGCTGCTGTGTGGGTCGGCGTCCCAAAAGCACGGGGCTCTCTCTGGAAGACCCCAACGCCCAGTTCTCGGGGGTGGCCTTCACCGTGTTTGAGGAGGTGGCCATGGCCTTTGGGAACGGTGGCATGGGAAGGCGCGGGGAAGCTGTCCACCGGCTTCATGAGGGCAGCCCACCTTGCGGATCGCAACCCCTTTACCCTCTCTGGCGGGGAAGCCAGGCGCGTGGCCCTTGCCGTGCTTCTGGCCGGTGCTCCCGACCTCCTGTTGCTTGACGAGCCCTTAGGCCAGCTGGATCCCGCGTCCCGTGATGAGGTGAAAAAGCTGCTTCGTGACCTTAAGGCCCAAGGGGCAACCCTGGTGGTTTCGGGCAGCGATCTGGAGACGTGGCTCGCCCTCACCTGACCGGGCCCTGGTATTTGAGGCGGGAGGGCTGGTGTATGACGGGCCTCTGGCGGCGTTGCCCGAGGACGGAGACCCCGAAGGGTGGGGGCTGATCCTGCCCCTTGTGACCCGTGTTGCCCGGGTTGCACGGACGCGTGGGCTCTTCGCTGGCCCCTTGCCCCTGGACATTGATGCCGCAGAAGGGGGATGGCGACTGTGATCCGTTCTGAGAACCTTACCTATGGATACGGTGACGGACCTTCGGTGGTGGACGGGGTCTCCTTTGACCTGGCGGCCGGGGCGTCCCTTGCGGTGGTGGGACCCAACGGATCGGGCAAGAGCACCCTGCTGCGCCTTATTGCGGGCTTGCTCTCTCCCCGCCGGGGGGGCGTTTCCATTGGAGGCTCTGCCATCGATACCCTGCGTCCTTCCCGTCGGGCGCGCCATGTGGCCATTCTGTTCCAGAATCCGGATGATCAGATATTTTCGACCTGTGTGCGAGATGAGCTGCGGTTTGCACCGTTGCAGGCGGGCGTGCCGTCCCATGTTATCGATGAACGCATGGACCGTGCGGCTGAGCTGTGCGGCATCCGGGAAGACCTTGATCGAAACCCCCATGATCTTTCCCGGGCCCGTCGCAAGAGGATTTGCCTGGCGTCGGTTTGGACTACGACAGTTCCTGGTGCTTTTGGACGAGCCCCTTTCCGGCCAGGATGCGGCAGGGCGGCGGGTGATGATGCAGGTGACGGATGCCTTAAGGGCCCGGGGCAGCTCGGTGGTGGCCGTGACCCACGACATGAACCTTGCCGCGTCCTTTGATTCCATGCTGTTCCTCGGGCCAGGCGGCGGTTGTGCCGTGGGAGACCCCCGCACTCTTTTTACCGACCCTTCCCTTGATCTTCCCCTCCCCGATGCCCTGACCCTGGGCGCAAGCTCGGCTTTCAAGATCGGGCGACTTGAGGGGAAAGCTTTTTAGGCCCTTAGCCGGTTCAGCGAATACGCTCAAAGCATGTTGCCCTTCGTCCACTCGGGACAAGCCGTGTCCGTTAAAATTGCACTCATTCAAACCGTTTTTGTTAAACCTGTTTGTTAAACTTTTTAAAAATTTAGCCCCCGGCAGGGCCGGCGGAGGCTTTTATTGCCGGTTCAGGCCGACATGCGCTTCAGGTCGGTTTTGAGGACCTTGCCCACGGAGGTTTCGGGCATGGCGTCGATGATGTGGATTTCATCGGGCCATTTGTACTTGGCCAGCTCGTTGCGGCAGTGGGCCATGAGGGACTCCACAGACGGGGTCCTGCCCGGCTTTGGGGTGACAAAGGCCTTGACGTTTTCTCCGCGCCGGGTGTCGGCAACACCGATGACGGCGGCCTTGAGGACGTCTCCATGGGCCTGGAGCACCTCCTCCACCTCTCGCGGGTAGATGCTGTAGCCGCTTGAGATAATCACGTCATTTTTACGGTCTACGATGTAAAAATACCCGTCTTCATCCATCCAGGCGATATCCCCGGACATGAGCCATCCGTTTTGGAATGCCGTTTCGTTTTCCCCGTACTGGCCCAGGTAGCCACAGGTGACCTGGGGGCCCTTGAACCACATTTCTCCTGCCTCGCCGATTGCGAGTTCCCGGGTACCGGTCTCCAGATCCATGATGCGCACCTCGGTTCCGGGGAAAGGGATGCCGATGCTTCCGGGTTTGTTTTTGCCTTTCAGGGGGTTGAGGTGGGTCTGGGGGGAGGTTTCGGTCATGCCGTAGCCTTCATTGATGGTGATGCCGGTGCGCTCCTTGAATCGGTGGAAAATCTCTTCGGAAAGGGAGGATGCGCCGGAGGTGATGAGCTTGAAGGAGGTCATGTCCGTTCCGGCAAGGGCCTTTTCTTCCAGGAGGCCTGAGAGCATGGTGGGAACCATGGGGGCCAGGGTGGGCTTGAATTTGCGGATGGCATCAAGGAGTTTGCCCGGTTTGGGCCTGGGTTCCAGCACCACGGACCACCCCATGTGGACGGGGAGGTTCATGGCCGTGGACATGCCCAGCACATGGAAGAAGGGGGGCGCGGCCAACACCCGTTCATCAGCCTTGTCAAGCTGAAACCACGCCTCATACATCTGGGTCATGCAGGTGAGGTTGGTGTGGGTCAGCATGGCCGCCTTGGGGCGTCCGGTGGTGCCCCCGGTGTATTGGTAGACCGCCACCTCGTCGGGGTGGATGGCTGGCTCCGGGATGGGGGTTCCCCGCAAGGCCATGGCCTCTTTCCAGCTGTAGACGCGTTCTGTTGAGGGCACTTTAGCGGAAAGCCCCTGTTTTCCGGACTTGAAAGAAAACACCCATTTGAGGTGTGTGGGAAGAAAGTCGCCCAGGGATGCGTAAATTACGACGTCGACCTGGGTCTTGTCGCGAAGGGCAATGGCTCGTTGGGCAAGAACGTCCAGGGTGATGAGAAGCTTGGCTGCTGCATCATTCATCTGGTGGGTGAGCTCCCGGTCGCTGGCCAGGGGGTTGACCATCACCACGATGGCACCGATGGTAAGGGCCGCATAGTAGGAGACCACCGTGGCCACGGTGTTGGGAAGCCAGATCCCCACCACGTCGCCTTTGCGGATGCCCAGGGTGGTGAGGGTGATGGAGAAGGTCCGTACCAGGACCTGGAGTTCGGCGTAGGAGATATGGTGTCCCTGATAGATGAGGGCCGTGTGCTGGGGGTATCGTCCCACCGTGGTCTGGAACATCTGAGGCAGTGTGAGGCGGCGATAATCGATGACGGGGGGGACGCCTTTGTCATAGTGAGCCAGCCAGGGCTTGTCTGAGCAGGTGAGGGTGATCATGTCTTTCTCCGCAGGAGATAAAAGGTTTAACCACTGTTCATCCCGATGACGACGGTTTTAAGATACGGATAGTTGATCTTGAGAAATCTGTCAATAACACCTCGAAATAAATGAAGTATTATGGATGGTTGTTCCCGCAATGGGTGCGGGGGCCGTGTGGTCAGAAAGGGCTCATCGCTACCGTATGCTTGATCCCGGGGCGCGGTACACAAGGGGGAAAGGGGAGGGCAGGGGGGCGGTGGAAAGAGGGCCCGGTAAGGTCCGGTGGGGATTGAGGTGTGTTTCGGAACGATAAAAAAATTAGGCGCGCCTAAAATTTTAGTTGACCCAAAAAATATTTGGGATTATGTATAGCCCAGGTTCGAGAGTGATGTTCTCGCCCCACGGGGGGAAAGGACATGCCCTGTATCGATGACAGCTATTAAACAACCATGCGGAGGGCATATGGCACGCGCACTGATTATTTTTGGGTCCACCACAGGAAACACGGAAAACACGGCAGAACGCATCGGCGGAATCCTCAGCGCCAAAGGGCTTGAGGTAACCGTTGAAAATGTGAGCGACGTCACCTTGGGCAACGAGGCCGACTATGATCTGGTCCTCTACGGATGTTCCACCTGGGGCGAGGATGAGATTGAGCTTCAGGACGACTTCATCGATTATTACGAAGCCATGGACAAGGCGGCCTTGAGCGGCAAGAAGGTGGGGGTCTTCGGTTGTGGAGACAGCGCCTACACCTATTTTTGCGGTGCGGTGGACGCCATTGAAGAGAAAGTCCGGCAGATCGGTGGAAAGCTGGTTGCCGAGGGCCTCAAAATCGACGGGGAGCCCGACGATTACGAGGCAGAAATCGACGCCTGGGCCGAGCAGGTGGCCGCAGCATAACGTTCACGGCCCGGGGCCTTGGGGCCCCGGGTGATTTTTACCACTTATGGATAAGGCGATATGCCGGAGGAGCTGTACGATGACGAAGAGAGAATCCAAGGTCATGCGTTCGTTTCAGATTAAGATGATGACAAGATTGGCCCAGGGAAAATTCGACTCCGTGGATTTGAAAAACGACCTCTTCGTCAAGTGGCTGGTGGGCTTCCTTGCCGAATCCCGGGTTCCCTTTAAGCTGGTGCCCCTGGGCGGCGGCGTAACCCGTATCCTTCACTCCGGAGGTCTGTGCCCTCTGTGCAGCGGCACCGGTATCATTCATGCCGAGGAGCCGGTCCTTTCGGAATCCCCCGATCCCAGCTCAATCATTCCGGAAGAGGAGTCTCACTCCTGTTGCGGCGATGGCTCCTGCGGCGGAGGCAGCTCATGTTGTGGCGGCTCATGCTGTAAAGAGAAGCGCAACGCAGCGTAGCCTTATTCTGTACCCTTCCCTTACCTCCTTCCTTCCCGATTGTTCCCCGACAGTGACGATGCTGTCCCCTGACACTGGCAGCCCCGCAAGGGGCTGCTTCTTCCTTTTGGCCGGATTCGACTTGTGAAATATACGGGCTATTTCTGTGATACAAGGGAAATCACCGCCGTCGTGGCCTGCCTTTCGGATGTCACCGTATTCCGGGGTTTGGTCCGCGTTTAGAATCACCGTCCGTCTGAGTTGAGAGAATACTTCCGTGCCTTCGATGACGGTGTTGTTGGCCTTCAACGCGTTGATGAAGGCAGCCGCAAAGACAGAGTGGCCGTTGCTGCCGTTGTCTTCTACGGGCTCAAGGCCTCCCGATGCCATGGCAATACGGGCTTTCTGTTTGCACAGCCGGTTTAGATAGTCCGGTATTTTGCGGTTGATATGGATTGCGCGGGTAAGTTTTCCCGAGTAACAGCTGTCGGCGACGACAAGCACATGCTTCGCTTCATTGGCACGTATGGAGGCGGTGATGGTTGAGTTTGAGATCCAGTTGGACTCGTCGTTAAGGGTTGCGTCCGCGGGGAGCCAGTACCCCTCGTCTGCTTTGTTGTCCAGCCAGCCGTGTCCGGCATAATAAATGAGGAGGTTGTCCTGCCTGGTGAGTTTATTTCTCAGGTTCCCGAGGGCGGTGATAATGTCGGACCGACCCGGATTTTTAAGGAATGTGACATCAAACCCATATTTTTGACGGAGAATGTCGGAGACAACCCGGGCGTCATTGATTGCGGTTTTCAGATGGGTGAGGTTCGGGTAGTTGTCGATGCCAATGACAAGTGCGGTAGGTCCCGAAGTTGATGGCCGGGACGACGGTCGGTTCATTGTCCTCAGGCTTAAGGGGGGCAAGGGACTGTTGGGGGAGCTTGGGTCAAGGCAATGATCCGCTTGTCCGTTGTGAGCTGGTTCGTGATCTTTTCGAAGGCGGATTTATAGCAACTCCTCAGAGCTGAAACGGCCTTTCCGTTGCGGAAAAAGCCATAAAAAGTAACTGAAAACGGTTGACTGTCATCTGCGTCAAACTGAGCTACGTGTTTACCTGTGTGATCATACACATGGCTGGATATGGAGACATAGGCCTCCCCCTTTTTCGGTTGAAAGGGCCAGTATAATGGCATCGGGTAGATTGCGGGCCAGGATAACCACCAGTTGAAGTGGTGGGACTCTTTGGGGGTGATGACCGTCCTGATGATGAGTGACTTTTCCCCACGGGATGGGTCCACCTCAGTGTAGTCAAGGACATCAAAAATAGCGGGCTTGGTTCAGGTAGTGTTTAAAATTGGTCTCGATTTTGTCCTGGTCTACAGGATCGGCACTGTTGACTTTAACAGAATCAACGTAAAGGGAAAAATCACTCCTTGTGGGCAGGCTGGACTCGGGCGGAATGGGGGAAGGGATGCAAGGTTTACTTTCATGCAGCCCGATAATAGGAATATTATTGAAATGAATAATAAACAGCTGACTGATTTTGTCTTGGTCATTGATATGTCCTTGAACCCGGTATTTTGATAAAAATGTATGTATAACATGGCCATTCGGATGAGTCAAAACGAGGGGGCGGGCAAGGTTTTGGAAGGGAAAAGAAGTAGAAGAACTGCTTTTTTATGTACTCGATGGAGAACAACAAAACGGCTCAAGGATACCTTGAGCCGTTTTATTGTCTTATTGCGTTATATTAAAATTTATACCCCAAGGTGACGGCACCCAGGTGGGTCACCCCGTTTTTGGAGGAGCCGTCAAGGATGCCGTCGACGTTGTTTGCTTTCTTGTAGGTTACCTTTTCCGCCTTGATGTAGGTATAGGCCAGGTCCAGGGTCCAGTTGCCGAAGGTGCAGCCCGTGCCCACCCCGATGAGGTGGCGGTCATCGGCAGGGATCATGTAATCAACGTACTGGGCGTCTTCAGGGGCTTCATCAAAGCAGTAGCTGGCCCGAAGGTCCCAGTTGTCGGTGATGCCGTACTCCACGCCGATATTGTAGCGCCAGACGTCGTCATAGTTTTTGGGCTGCGGGGACGTGACCCAGAGCATCGATGTCCAGGTCCAGGTCGGTGTAGGTGGACCAGCGGGTTTGAATGGCGCCCACCTCCACGCTCAGGTTTTTGGCGGGGTACCAGGCGATGCCGAAGTTGAGCATGTCAGGCAGCGTCACGGAACCGGTTGTGTTATGCGCACCGTTTCGTGCGGCCGCAAGGCCAGTCATGCCGGAAATGGTTGTATCCCCGCTGGCATCGATCTTGGCCTGGCTGTGGTAGCCGAACCCGAATCGCCAGTTGTCCAGTTTGTAGTGGATACCGGCGGTGAGGGCGGTGCCGTCGCCGTCGGCGGTGAGGGCAGAGATGGGTGCGTCTGCAGGGCTATTACCATCGCGCATATCGACCCCTTTTTTGATATCCAGGTCCACGTAGACATACTCCACACCCACGGCCACGGAGAGTCGGTCCGTCACTTTGTATGCGATGTTCGGGTTCAGGGAGGCGCTCTTGATGGTGGCCTCAAAGACGTTGAAGGCTCCGGGCCAGTCGTTGTGATATTCGAAACCCAGGCCGAACCGGGAGAATTCACCGATGCCTGCGGCCCATCTGTCGTTGATGCGGTGGGTCAGGTAAAAATGGGGGATGACGAAGACGCTGTTGTCACTTTTGGAGGTGGTGACGACACCCGAATCTTCTGTTTCCACCTCGCAGATGGGGTGGGCGAAGGTGGCTCCCATGGAGACCTGGGTGCCCTCAAGCTGGGTCAGGCCCGCAGGGTTGAAGGCCACCGCAGACGGATCGTCGGCACGTCCAACCAGGGTACCGCCCAGGGCGTTGCCCCGTGCGCTCCATTCATACAGTGCAAAACCGGCGGCGGATGCGGAGTCCGCAGCCGCCATGACCAAAAGACACGACACAAAAAAACTCAGGAACTGACGCTTCACTTTTTCCCCTTCTGACAGTCAAAGAAAGGCCCGGGGTACAGACCACTCGTCTGCGAACCCGGCTACCCGTTCTGTGGTGATGTTGAGAGCTATGATCAGTGTTTTTCTATGGGATCTCAAAACACCAATTGAGTTATTTCTTAAGAAATACTCATACATAAATCTCTTAAAATTAAAATGCGAAATCAGCGGTGGCTGGTGCTTTCCGCTTTTATTCTCTTGATATGCCCACGCGATAAAATCAGTTATCAATGCCTGTAGGAATGGAGAACTCTCTATGCAGGGCGAATAGTTCATATCTTGCCTGCTTGCCGGAAGCAATGAATTTTCAACTGTTCCCGGGCAAGGACGAATCCTGTTGCGCAAGGCAGGCGAAAGGAGGGCCGAAAATGCGGTGGGTTAGGGTGTGCTTTCGGAAAAACGGTAACGGGAAAGCAGTTGTTGCAGATGCCTGGGGCTCTTCGGTTTCAAGGCAAGGGGACGGCAGGGAGAGGCCCTTGAAAGCAGGTGTGAGAAACGTCCGGGGTCATCCCCGGTCCTGCACCTGCTCTTCAATCGTGGGGATGACTTGTGTGTTGCTGGTCAGTAAATATTGCTATTTCTTCCTTGATCATCGGGTGGTATCTCTCGTATAGCTGACACATCCGTTTGAACTGGATATTTCGGGAAAAAACGACCGGGACAAATCAATAAGACCTTTGTTATATCAGATTACTGATGAAAATCAGGCAGTTCAAAAGCGTAAATTGTAATCGACGGCTTTCGAGTCGATTTTTCGATGTTGCATTTGATCGTTCGAGAAAAGGTGGTGCCGCCTTTTGCATTCACAGGTCGCGGGGTCTATGTGAAATCCATGGAGCAGGTATGAGCTCAAATTCACTTATTATTCTTTCTGTTACTCTCTACAAACTGGCTTCTCTCTCGGTGGGAAGCCTCTTCGCCCTTCTGGGGTTTCGCCTGTTTATGGCCAATATTTGGGGAAACGCGGGCGAGCTTGAAACGGAATTTGGGGATACCAAACTGGTTGTAAAGAAAGCAGCCCCAGGGACTTTCTTTGCCCTGTTCGGTGCCGCCATCATTGCCTTGACCCTGTATAAGGGCATGGAATTGAAGAGCCACACAAGCGATCTGGTTAACGGAACGTATATCCAGACCACGGAGGAGGACGCAGGGGACACGACCTGACCCTCGACGAACCAGGATTTCAAAAAATCCGACGCACGTCTCAACGGCGTGTTCCCCTTAGTCATTGATATTTGATGCTGTCGTTATTATCTGACAATTTGGACTGTGAGGAGAGTACCTTGAAACTTGCATTGCGATGTTTTGTTGTGGTGGGCCTTATGGGGTTTGTGTGTGCCTGTGCGACAAGCGAGAATACTGGTGACAATGTGATGCGCGGTATGTACGAAAGCTCCAGGCAAATACAGGAAACAGATCGATGTCATGCCCCTTCGCCCGGGCAGGATATCCCCACCTATGATCAGTACAACCGGGACAGGCACGATTCGCAGGGGGCAACCTCAACCCACTGATAAGGCACTCTGCATATTGCTTGATTTCTCGTCGGCCATATACACGGGGTAAAGGCGTCATTGTCGCATAAGTAGTCTTTTTACCGAGTCTCCGTATGAAAAGGTTCTGCGCTGATATGGGACGGTACTCACGACCTCCGCCTTTTTAACCTTCCAAAAACGACCGATCGTGATCGTCACATGTCTATTGGGTGGTCACAGAAACCTCATACATGGTGTAATTCATTACATGGTTTTTGCCATGCTGTAACCTGAATTCCATGAGAATTTGCCCATGGTACCCCATATGTAGCGTAAGCGTTTCGTCTATCTAACTACATGTTGGTGGTATGTTTTTTGCTGATTTTGGCGGTCAACACAAGAAAAAGCCAAACCCGATGTGAGTCGGGGACGGAAAGCCCACGGGTCTCATGGGGAGATGGCCGGGTTGCTCTTGAGAGTAAAGCAAAGGATAGCAGAATAATGAAAAAGATTACGTGTATGTTATGCTTTTTAGTGTTGGCTGCGGCCGTTCCTTCGGGAGCCACAACTATTGACCCCACAGAAGGGTGGTCCGGGAATTTTTCATGGTATGACGGTTTGGGCCAAATCGACGCCATTGGAGGTGATTCAACACAGAATGAGTGGGAGATCACGGTACTAGAAGACTCCAACATGGAATTGGCTACGGCCTGGGATGCGTTTGTACCCGGCGATGAGTTTGCTTTTTACGTGGACGGTGCGGAAGTGGCCTGGGACGAGACCTATGTGGACGGAAGCGGTTATTTTCATGGCGTGTACAACGACCTGTTTCTTTCCGCTGGTACCCACACTTTCACCTTCTTCGTCACCGCTTTGGCTTCCAGTTAGCAGATGGCGGCGCCTATGCGGAATTCTCTCCTGTGGATGCTGCAGCGCCCGTTCCCGAGCCCGCAACGTTTTTTCTGCTTGGGGCAGGGTTGCTTGGGTTTGCAGGCTTAAGGAGCAAGAAAGGTGGTCAACGTTCTAATTCCCATGAGTACGAAGGGCAGGCAGCACGATCTCTGCCTGTCTGGTTTTCAGCAGAGTGCAAAAAAGGGCGTTGACGCAGTATCGTGCGTCAACGCCTTTTTGACCCGGATATTTAGCGCGTCGAGTGCGCCCATATTCTATACATCAGAGCTGCAGATGCCGTGGTTTTATAAAGGCTCTGATAACGCAGAAGACGGGGGCACTCGGCTCGCCCGAAGGGTGAGAAAACCGTGAATCACATTTTGTACTTTTGAAATGTCTAATTTCTTCATAATAACCCACCGGCAATAATTTTCTATTATTGCCGGTGGGTCGTTTTCTCATGACATATCCGGGTTAGGTCATGGTTTTCGGGGCCTGGTCAGCCTCATCGAGATGACGGGCGTGTCAGCAGGATCATGTGCAGGAGTTTTCTTTTCTGGGGCGTGGTGAGGACATCCTTGGATTTGAGCTTGTATTTTACCTTGTTGTCGATGAGCTTGGTTCCCAGGTCGGTGATGGCCAGGAGGAGCTTGTCCACCTTGTCGCTGTTGACCTCTTCACTGATCAGCTCGTTTTCAAGGTCGATGACCTTGAACTTGATATCTCGCTTGATTTTCAGCTCATTGATCATCATCTGGGTTCTGTTGCTGATGATCTCTTTAACCTGTTTGTCGCTGAGCCCCAAGAGGTCGATGAGGTCGTCTAAGTGAACATAGGTTGGAAGGGCCCTGTCCGCATATTCATCCTCGAATTCCAGGCTGTGGACGAGGCGGAAGCGCTGTTCCTGGGTCAGGACGTTTTTGATTTTGAGGATGTACTCCACCTTGGTCCGGATCATTTTTCCGTAGAGTTTGCTGATGTCCGTGACCAGCCGGTTGACATTCCTGGCTGTTTTTCTCTCCTCACGGCTCGTTGTGACCTGATCCTCCTGACGAAGTATGGTGGTGAGCTCGGAGAATTTGGACTCGATTTCCGTCATGATCTCGTTTTCTTTGCCAATGTACTCTTCAATGGTATCCCCTATGAGATCCATCTGCTCGGCGGTGAGGTCGAAGGTTTCCAGGGGAAGCAGCTTGCTTTCGGCTGCGAGGGCCGAGCAGGTGCTTGACAGCAGAAAACCAACCAGGACCAGGAGGGCCCATACACAACGTTTTTTGAGTGACATCATGGCGCTTTCCTTTGTTGAAGGTTAGGGAATCCGCAACAATAACTTGGGGAACAACAGAACCTGTGCATGCCTGGGGCAGGCTGACATGGCATGGAAGAGGCTGGGCAGGGCGATTCCTGCCGGGATATCTGCCCTGCTTGGATGCGTCTCAGGATGGGATGGGCGGAAAAGGTGGGGGGCGCCGCCCTTCTCCCGTGCGGCAGAAGGGTGGGAACAGGCGGCGGCTGTGAATGTAATCGACTCAAAGTATACGGAATTTGCACGCGCTTAGCAACTGTGCAGCGCCAAGGCCTGCTTATTCCCGACCACCGGGGGCCGGGGCGGCTTTGCCGGTGAGATGGGCGATGTCCACGGCCACCACCGTTGTTTTATCCCAGGCGTTGCTGATGTAGGTCTCTCCGGCGGGGATATGGTCGGGGCAGAGCCTGCGGACAAGGGCCAGGAGTCCCCTTTTTTTTTCGTCGCCCTCAAGGATGCGGGCTGTGCCGAAGGCCACGACGCTCTGGAACCGGGTGGTAAATTTTTCCGGCACGACCTCGGCCTGTGTCACCACGCAGAAGGAGACCTGTGGACAGTGGGCGATGTTGTCCAGTTTGTGCCCTGACGGGGCGCAATGAAAAATGATCCGGCCGTCGTGGAGCACATAGTTGAGGGGAACTCCGTAGGGGGTACCGTCCTCGCTTACCGTGGAGAGGACGCCGTGTTCCCCGGCCCTGAGGATTTCAAGGGAGTCTTCATGACTGAGGCCTTTTTTTGCGCGTTTTAACTCTCTGAACATCTCTATTGTCCTTCGTTTTTGTAGTTCTTGGGTTGAACGGCTGTCTGTCGTTGCTGTTTTAGTCGTGCCATGGACAGCATACACCGGCTTTTGCCCTGCCAAAAGAGGGGGGATGAAAAAAGACCTGGAAACAGGGGGCGGGCAATGAAAACAAAAAGGTTTGATAAACAGGCCTTAAGAAAATATGGTTAGCCCGGATAGTTCATCCATACCCAAGGCATCAGAGCTGCCGATGTAGTGGTTTACCTCAATGCTCTGATAACGCAGCAGAAGACCGATTCATTCTTTTTAAATCCAGGAGATCCCATGAAAACCACGACATCCCTTTTGCTCAGTCTGATTGTTCTTTTTGCTTCAAGCTCACTGGTCTTTGGTGCTGAAACAGCAACGGGAACCAACCCGACCGGCGAAATCAGGGCCGCCATGGAGACCAGCAAGGGCGTGATCAACCTGACCCTTTACGCAGACAAAGCCCCCGTCACCGTGGCCAACTTCGTGAACCTTGCCAACCGCGGCTTCTACGACGGCCTGATCTTCCATCGCGTCATCGACAACTTCATGATCCAGGGTGGATGCCCCCAGGGCACGGGTCGCGGTAACCCCGGCTACCGGTTCCAGGACGAATTCCATCCCGATCTCCGCCACAGCGGCCCCGGCACCCTCTCCATGGCAAATGCGGGCCCCAACACCAACGGCAGCCAGTTTTTCATCACCCACGTGGCAACCCCCTGGCTGGACAAAAGGCATTCCGTGTTCGGCCATGTGGTGAGCGATAAAGACCAGGAGGTGGTGAACAAAATCAAGCGCGGGGATCGCATCATCAAGGTCTCCATTTCAGGCGACACACGCGCCCTTCTTGAGCAGCAAAAAGAGCACATTGCCGCGTGGAATAAAATCCTCGATTCAAAATAATCCCCGGTGGGGGGCCGTGCATGAACGAACAAGGGTTGTGCCGTTTTTTTAAATGGCGCAACCCTTTTTTTGTTACCGTGAGGCGTCGAGCCTTTTTTCAAGGACGCGGACGCCCAAGGTCAGCGAGAGGGTGAGGGCGAGGTAGAGGAGGGCCACCACGTTGTAGGTTTCGAAGAATTGAAACGTGGAGGCGGAGTAGACCTTCCCCAGCTGGGTGATGTCCTGGACCCCTAAGGCGGAGACAAGGGCGGAGTCCTTGATCATGGCCACAAAGTCGTTGGCCAGGGGAGGGAGCACCGTTCGGATGGCCTGGGGGAGGATGACGTGCTGCATGGCCTGGCGGCGGCTCATGCCCGAGGCAATGGCCGCTTCCATCTGACCGGAGGGGATGGCCTCGATGCCCGCCCGGAAGATTTCCGCGATAAAGGCGCTGTAGCCCAGGGTGAGGGCGAGGATGGCTCGCACAACAAAGCTGATGTCCCGGACGCTGATCTTATCAAAGAGGCCCGCCTCAATAAGGGGCGAGGCGATCCAGTTGAGGCCTTTGACCAGGGACGGGGCCCCCACAAAGGCGATGTAGTAGAGAATGATCAGCATGGGGATGCCGCGGACGATCTCTATGTAAAAGGTTGCCACTTCACGGATTACCCGGTTGGAGGAGATGCGCATGAGCCCGAAGAGGAGGCCCAGGGCGGTGGCTGCCGCATAGGCAATAAGGGAGACATAGAGGGTGGTGTAAAGGCCCCGGGTGAGGGCGGAGAAGATGACGCCGTAGGATTCGCTCCGCACCATGTGCCAGGTGGCGATGCAGCCGAAAAACAGGGCGGCAAGCAGCCACGAGGGGATGGACGAGAACAGGGGGAAACGCCGATGTGCAGCTTTCATGGGGGCTCCGAAAAACAGGGAAGAGTGGTCTATACGCCAGACGGCCCTTCATCCCACGGGGTGAAGGGCCGCTGCATCAAGGCGAGCTACTTGTTGTACTCGTAGAACCACTTGGTGTTGAGCTTGTCCAGGAAGCCGTCTTTTTTCATGGACTCAATGGCCTGGTTGAAGGGCTCCACAAGATCGGAGCCCGGGGTGAAGATGAACCCGAACTCTTCTGTGCCCAGGGGGCCGCCCACGATCTTCAGCTTGCCGGGCATGGCGCCCATGTAGCCTCGGCTGGAGGCCGCATCCATGAGGACCATGTCCACGTCTCCGGCCACCATGGCCTGAACCGCGGCGCCGAAGTTTTCAAACAGCTTGATGCGGGGGTTGGCCTCGTTGCCGTCCAGAACGCTGTAAACACCCACGTAGAAGTTGGTTGTCCCGGCCTGGGAGCCGATGAGGAGTTTCTTGTCTGCGGCAAACGCCTTCTCGTCTGCAAAGCGGTCTTCATCGGCGCGCACCAGCATGAACTGCTGAGTGACCATGTAAGGCACGGAGAAGTCCACCTGTTTTTTGCGCTTTTCGTTGATGGTGATGCCGTCCATGCCCACATCGAACTGGCCCTCGCGGATGGCGGAGATCATGGTGTCCCAGGTGCAGACATCCCACTGGATCTCGCAGTTGAGGCGGCGCCCAATCTCATTGACCGCATCGTATTCCCATCCCACGGCTTTGCCGGTTGCCGGGTCCACAAAGTTCAGGGGCGTGTAGTCGTTGCCGGTGACGGCTGCGACCTTTCTGCCTTTGAGGTCGGGGAGGGCATCGCTGGCCGCGGCAGCCGTCGCAACGGTCAACAGGGTTGCCAGGACGGCGATACAGGCTTTTCCAGTCCACTTCATCTTGTCTCTCCTTCTTTCCGGGTGCAACGCGAGGTTCCCTCGCATGGGTCAGGCATCTTTTTTCATAACAAAAAAAGAAAAATCGGAACCATTCATATAACCTGGCCGGTACGCAAGTCAACCATTGCCTCCGGCAGGTGGCTTTTTGAAAAATGCGCCCCAAAAACGTTTCGGTTGCATGGCCGTTGGAAGCCTGAAGACGTCGGCTCGTTGAATGCTCTTGTGAAGGTTTACATTATTTATAAAACACGTTTGATAAGTTTTTCAGGCGTTTGGCGCCCTGGTAAAGCCGCCGGAGTGCCCCATTGCATTTGTCCTTGACCTTGACATGGTGTGAACCTTTAGGGTGCTATGAAAGGCAGAGGGGCCTGTTATCATGGGTTGATTTATCAGGTTCGCCTGGGTGGGCCCATGGAATGGGGGCTCAAAATGATATGGAAATGCTTCAAGGGAGCTGCCCTGTATGTACAAAATAAGCCATTTTTCAAAACAGACCAAATTATCGCCCCGAATGCTCAGGCATTACGACAGCATTGGCTTGTTGCAGCCGCAGCATGTGGATGAGGAGACAGGGTACCGGTATTACGCAGAGACCCAGTTTCAAGATGCCATGGAGATCATTCGGCTGAAGCGCTTCGGATTTTCCTTAGATCAGATAAAGGGGCTCCTTGAAAACCATGACCCGGAGTATTTCCGAAGCATGCTGCGTATGCAGATCCGGACGTCGGATCAGCTCCTCAGGGAAGGGAGCTCGATCATCGATGAGATGGAGCAGCTTCTCAGCCAGGGGGATGATGTGCTGGGCAGGATGGTCCAGGCTGAGGCCTACGGCATGTATACCGGGGTGGAGCCGGAGCGGTATGTCCTCCGAACACGAGCCGTCATGGCCGAAGACGAGATGGACGAAACCGTTGAGAACCTGCACGAGGACGCCGAAAACAGGGGGCTGTTCCCGTACAACCTGTCGGGGGCTGTGTACCATGGCGAAGACCATGACCGGAATGCCGTGGACGTGGAGGTGTTCGTCCCGGTCAGGAACAAAACGGGGGAGCCGCAACCATCGGGCAGCAACCCGTGGCCGGAGCACCAGTTGGCTGTCATCCCCTCCCACACCGTGGTCATGACCCTTCACACAGGACGGTATGACGACATCGGGTTTGCCTGGCATGCCATCGAAACATGGATCGAGCAGTCGGATTACAAACAATCCGGCAGCCCTTATGAGGTCTTTCTTCGCTCAACGGAATCGGCCGTTTCGGAGCACGAGTATGTAACCAGGGTCTGTTACCCCGTTGAAACATCATGACGGATTGCAAAGGGGCATAAATCCGAAACGCTTTCATTAGAGGCCTGAAGCAAAGCCGACCTGACATGGTCGCGGAAACACACAAAGGAAAAACATCATGTTATCACGACGTAACTTTATCAAATGGACGATGATCGCCGGAGGAAGCCTGTTCCTCCCGACATTTCAAATCAAGACCTCCAACGCCATGGATGTCAAGGGCTGGTATATGCCCGAAGAGGGGGAGCCCCACACGCGGACCTGGTTGGCCTTTATCGCCAGCCGGGACATCTGGTCAAGAAAGCAGATCCCCGAGGTTCAGCGCAACCTGGCAACCATCGCCAAGACCATCGCCACATATGAACCGGTCTCCATGCTTGTGAGGAAGCAGGACATGGGCAGAGCAAAAGAGCTTATTGGCGGCCCCAATGATAACAACTACCCCATCGAGCTGATCGAATTCGATATGAATGATCTGTGGATACGCGATACAGGGCCCATCTTTGTGGTGAACGGGAAGGGGCAAAAATCGGCCGTTAATTTCAACTTTAACGGCTGGGGAGAAGATCAGGACTATGAACGTGACGCAAAGGTCGCTGACTTTGTGGCCAAAAAGGCGGGGGTGAGCATTGTCCGGTCCAATGTGGTGATGGAGGGGGGCTGTTTCGAAGTGGACGGTCAAGGTACCGCCATCATGACAGAGAGCTGTATTCTCAACGACAACCGGAACCCGAGCAAAAGCAAAAAAGAAGTTGAAGACGAGTTAAAAAAGCTGCTCGGGCTGAGAAAAATTATCTGGCTCAAAGGCATTAAAGGCAGAGATATCACGGACGGTCACACCGATTTTTATGCCCGTTTTGCAAGGCCCGGTGTGCTGGTGGTGAGCCGCGATTCAGACAAAGCCTCCTATGACTATCGGGTCACACGGGAAAACATCGACATCCTCAAAGCCTCCACCGATGCCGATGGCAACCCATTTGAAATGATTATTCTTGATACACCGTGGGATATCAATACGAGGTACGGAACAAAAAGTTTTGCGGCCGGTTACGTGGGGTACTACGCGTGCAATGGTGCCATTGTCATGCAGAAATTCGGGGACAAAAAAGCCGACCGCGTGGCCAGGGAAAAAATAGCAAAGGCGTTTCCCCATCACCGCATTGAACAGATCTCCATTGACGGCATCGCCAGCGGGGGCGGAAGCATCCACTGCGCCACCCAGCAGGAGCCAAAGGCCTGAAAGGGGCGCTGAACATCATAAAGGCAGGTGGCGGAAAGGCCATGTCGGCACGCCCTTTATGCACTGTGCATGAAAGGGGAACCAAAAAAGGGGAGGGGCGGAATCATCCTTTGCAGAACCAAAGGAGAAACGTCCTTCCGCTTTTATTTTAGGTGGCCGGCGTTCTGACTGAACCAGGATCTGTTTGATTTTTCGTCAAAATCTGTCATTATATTCGGTGTTTCATCATCGGTGAGACCCTCAACTCTGTCCCCTTCGGCCCCTCCCCCATAAGTTCTCGTCGAAAAACCGGGCCACGTCCCTCGCACATTCAATACCCAGCCATACCAAGTCTCTTTATCACTCAGCATCGCCTTGCAGGTTTTTTCCTGTTTCGAGGCGTTCAATTTTCCGCAATCGCGACCCCGCAGAGGTGTCCGGGCGCGCCATGCCAACCGTCGCGGGCGCTTCTTGGCTGATTGCAAGCGCAATGGAGGATTCAGGTGAGGGAATCCTTGCTTCGGATCTGTGAGTGTGGGAATCAGCATTCCCGCCACGACGTTGACACGCTACAAACACAGGAGGACAGTTCATGAGATATTCGGTTATCACCATACTCTGTATGACCTTGACACTGTTTGCCGGTTTGACCACCCAGGCTTCAGCGCGGGAGGCCCTTGACCGCACGGTCCTGCCAATTCAGGAACCGAAAAGGTCAACCTACAGCGAACTCGATGTGCGTAACGTGGAAACACCACCCCTGTTTGAGGTCAAGGCCCCCGAAAAAGCCCCCAACATCGTCATCGTGCTCATCGACGACATCGGCTTCGGTGGCCCCAGCACCTTCGGCGGCCCTATTCAGACACCGACCCTGGACATGCTCGCCGCAGAGGGCATCACCTACAACAACTTCCATACCACGGCCCTCTGCTCGCCCACGAGGAATGCCCTTAAAACCGGGCGCAACCACCACACCGCCAACACCGGGTCCATCATGGAATCCTCAACGGGGTTTCCCGGGAACACCGGGCAGGTGCCCAACAGCGTTGCACCGCTTGCCGAGATGCTTCGCCTTAACGGGTACAGTACGGGGGCCTTTGGTAAGTGGCATGAAACCGCTGCCTGGGAGACAAGCGTCTCCGGCCCCTTTGACCGCTGGCCCACCCATCAGGGGTTTGACAAGTTTTATGGTTTTATCGGGGGGGAGACGGATCAGTGGTATCCGCTGATCTACGATGGGGTCATCAAGGTGACGCCGCCGAAGACGGAGAACTACCACTTTACGGTTGATATGACCAACCAGGCCATCCAGTGGGTAAAGGCCCAGCAGTCCATGACCCCGGACAAGCCCTTCCTCATCTACTTTGCCACCGGCGCGGTTCACGCACCGCACCATGTTCCCAAGGAGTGGATCAAAAAGTACAAGGGCAAGTTCGACGAGGGCTGGGACAAAATTCGCGAAAAAACCATGGCCCGGCAGAAAAAGATGGGGATAATTCCTTCCAACACCAAATTACCTCCCAAACCCAAGGACATCAAAGACTGGGATGACCTCACCGACGACGAGAAGCGCCTGTTCACCCGTCAGGCAGAGGTGTTTGCCGGATTCCTGGAGCAGACCGACCACGAAGTGGGTCGCCTCATTGCTGCCATCGAAGAAATTGACGAGATGGACAACACGCTGATTTTCTACATTGCCGGTGACAACGGCACGAGCGCCGAGGGCGGTTTTGTGGGCATGTACAACGAAATGACCTACTTCAACAATGTCACGGAGAAGGTTGAAGACCTGCTCCCCCTCATCGACGAGTGGGGCGGCCCGCAGACCTTCCCGCACATGGCAGCCGGGTGGGCCGTTGCCTTTGATTCACCCTTTATGTGGACGAAGCAGGTGGCCTCGGACTTCGGTGGCACCCGCAACGGCATGACCGTCCACTGGCCGAACGGCATCAAGGAGAAGGGCGGATTACGCCGCCAGTTTTCCCACGTCATCGACATTGCGCCGACCATTCTCGAAGCGGCCGGACTTCCCGAGCCCAAGAGCGTGAACGGCACGCCTCAAACGCCCATGGAAGGCACGAGCATGCTGTACTCGTTCAATGATGCAGGCGCCAAAGAGCGGCACACCACTCAGTACTTCGAGATGTTCGGCAACAGGGCTATCTATCATGAAGGCTGGTTCGCGCGGACGATTCATCGTGCGCCCTGGCAGACCGTGGATATGCCTCCCCTGGAGTCGGACACCTGGGAGCTGTTCAACGTTCAAAGGGACTTCAGCCTTGCGAAGAACCTGGCTGACAAATACCCGAAGAAGGTTGCCGAGCTGGAGGCACTGTTCATGAAGGAGGCTGAAAAATACCACGCCCTGCCCATTGATGACCGGGTGATTGAACGGATGAACCCTGCCATTGCAGGCCGACCGGATATCCTGGGCGACCGGATGACACTGACGCTCTACCCCGGAATGGACGGTATGCTGGAGAACACCTTTATGAATGTGAAGAACCGCTCCAAGACAATCACGGCCAAGGTCGCCATCCCCAAAGGCGGAGCAAATGGCGTGATCCTTGCCCAGGGCGGACGCTTCGGGGGCTGGTCCCTTTACATGAAAGACGGCAAGCCAATCTACACCTACAACTTTTTGGGGCTTGAGCGATATACCGTGGAATCCAAAAAGGCAATCCCCGAGGGAGAAGCCACGATTTTACTCGATTTCGTCTACGACGGCGGCGGGCTCGGCAAGGGCGGCAAGGCGACTCTCTCCGTCAACGGAAAGGCTGTGGCCAATGGCCGCATAGAAAAGACCCAGCCCTTGATTTTCTCCGCCGATGAAACGGCTGACGTCGGTCTGGACAACCAGACACCGGTGGCCGAAGATATCGGCATCGGGCGCGAAGAGACCCGTTTTACCGGAGAAATCCATAAGATCACCCTTGCGGTGAAAGATGTGAAGTAGCCCTTGGCATGATGCAGTAAAAGCGAAAGGGGCCGGGATGGCGGTTGCATTGCCGGGCTCGGCCCCGGAGCGCTGAATGACAAATCAAGATACCATGAAAAAGGGTGGGGCAATGGCCAAAGCTCCACCCTTTTTCTCGTATTTTCTTATGTTGACATGGTTAGAATAATAAATTATCCCTGTTTGATTGAAACGATAGCATTTAAAGACAGGCAATTCCTTGAATTCAAGTACTCTCAACGGGGGTTCGACGTACCATGGCCAGTTCCTTTCCCAGGTGTTTTCGGTTATCACTTCTCGCGATTTTGCTTCTTTCTCATTTTGCTGTGTCCGCCGCGTGTGCGGAGACACCGCACCTTGATGCCGTGGAAGCCCAGCTTCGGCAGCTTGCCCCCGGTTCGGAAGGCACGGTCTGGAAGCGCACAGACGGCAACCTCATTGCCGGGCATGGCGTTGGCGGCAGCCATTGGCTGCTGCAGTCTCCCGATTGCTGGGGACAGGGGGATTGCTCCGGCGCCACCGGTGCCCAGAGGCTTGCCGATGCCATCCGCAGCGATATCGCGGCAGCCCTTGAATGGGTGGATATCATCACCCTGGTCACCTACCCGGACGGCATGTTCCAGGAAGCTATCGTAAGCGGCCTCAAAGAGGCCCTTACCCACAACCCGGATATCACCATTCGCGTCCTGGGGGGCACACCCCCTGTCATGGGAAGTGTGGATACGGGCTTGACCGAAACCGCCTCCAACTACATGGATCGCTTAAAAGCGGATCTGGGGTCTTCTGCGGACAACGCCCGCATCATCGTGGCCGGTGTTGAGACCAGCTGGCTCTACTCCTGGAATCACGCCAAAATAGTCGCCGTGGACGGCAAAACAGTCATTACAGGTGGCCACAATCTCTGGGAAGGTGCCTATGCAGGCGGCCCGAACCCGGTGAGCGATGTCAGCATGCGTTTAACGGGTCCTGCCGCCGAATCGGCCCACACCTTTGCCGACCTGCTCTGGGATTTTGCCGAGACCTGGAGCCAGGACTGGTGGTCACGCCTTTTCTACGTGGAGGTTGTCAAAGGAGAGGGATTCAACTCCATAACTCGGTTTCCCACTCCCCACGAGGTCTCCGCCTCACAGGCCGAAGGAGACACCCCTGTCCTGGCCTTGGGCGGCCTGGGGTTCGGCATGGACGTTCCCGGCGGCACGGCAGGTGGCCTTGAGCCTGCCAATGACAGTGAGGCGACCTGCTCCAGGCTTCACACCGATTACGTAAACAATGACGCGGAATACAGCGTGGCAAACCCCGAGGAGGCAGGCCTGCGGGCCCTGATCGCAAGCGCCACGGAAAGCGTCTTCATCTCCCAGCAGGATTTGCTTGCCGTGTGTGCACCCCCGGTGTCCAACTCCTGTTACGATGCCAGATTGTTTGATATACTTGCCGACAAGCTGATTCGGGAGATCCCCGTAAAAATCGTTGTCAGCTCCCCCGGAGCCAAGCAGAGCCTGGCTGCTCCCTATTCAAACATGGATCAGATGACCGACATCACCGACATCCTGATTCGAAAAGTCCGGGCCCGGGCAGATGTGGACCAAACCACCGCCGAAGAGATCATTTGCCACAGCCTGCAGCTTGCCCCCATACGCATCGCAGACAACGTCGACACCTGGGCAAATGGAAGGGGCATTGCAAACCACGCCAAAGTCATCTGCGTGGATGACGCTGCCTTCTACATCGGTTCAAAAAACCTCTACCCCGCCACACTGCAGGACTTTGGCTTCATCGTCGAGGACAGTAAGGCCGCCGCCGACTTTAAAAAAGAGTATCTGGATGTGATCTGGGACGCGTCAAAACATGCCGCCATCGTAGATTTTGAAGAGGGTGTCTGTAACTTCTAACAATAAGCACGGATAACGGACGAAGGAGAACTCCATGGAAACAAAATCAGACAGTGACAGCAGCCGCGTAGCCCAGGGCATTGGCAACTTTGTCCACGCTGGTGTTCTGGATCGCATCACGGGTCGTCCTGGCCATCGTTGTGGTCCTTGCCCTGTTCCAGTTGATCTGCAGCCTGGTAACCCGCAGCCCCAATGACAAAATCATGCGGTTCGGGAAAAATCTTGGGGTTTATCTGTCCCAGATTGTCGATTTTCTGACCTACAATACGGACCAAAAGCCGTGGCCGTTTCAGGATTGGCCTCGGTATTGACCTGTCGATATGGGAGGGATCGACACCTTTTGATGGGCGATAAAACGGTTACGCGTGACCGGTGGGGTGGAAATGTAGGGTGCGCTTGCGCACCGCCGAAGCACGGAAACAATCATGAAAACCGATGCGTGTGCACGTCCCTTGCAGCCAGTAGCCATAGCAAAGGGTGTTGATTTACCGGGCAAATGGTGTGGCAAACACCACGGGGTGCCGCGTGGCCTGTGGTGTGAGGTAGGGTGCGCCGTGCGCACCGCCCAACGTCCCGAAAAACAATAAATATTAACCCGCGAAAACGTCTTGAGTCAAGGGGTGGGAGGTAGGTGGCTTGCGTTGCAGTGAAAGATGCGCAAGCTCACCCTGCCTTTTATAAGGGGCAATACCATCAGCTTCAGGCCCCTCTTTTTGGTCAACACCCCTCGCCGATGAAAACGGCAAGATATAGAATCTCCTATAACTCCAACGAGCAATCGGTTAGGCGCCCGGCCGATGGCATCTACCTCTGCCCATCCTGCAGGGCTAAACATCGGCACCCGGAGAGGTTTGAGCTGAGTAGACTCAAACTGAGATGTCAGGAATTTTACAAATGATCACCGGAACCACGAAGCCCACGTAGGATGGGCAAAGCGAAGCGTGCCCATCTTTTGTTTTGGAATACCACCGGCTCTCGATCTTTTGGAATTAGGTACATATAGCCAGCCCTTTAGGTTGCCTCGTTCGATTTTTGGTCTTTTGAACCTCTTGGTGTCGGTACTGTTTTATAACCGAAAATGATCAATATCTGAAATATAAGGTGTGTAGGTCTGATCACGGTCCAATAAGGGGCGCCAAGTTAATAACCTGCGCCCCTTATGTTCATGCGTAATGCTAAGCTGCACTTAATCGTCCACGTTTTCGAAAATTATAACATCAACTGTATTACCAAATGCATTGGAGAATTTTTTGCGACCCTTGATTATGTAATAAGCCGTTCTCTCAAGCGCCGAATTCTGCGCGTAATATTTATTGTCTTTCTGTTGATCAGCGAATTGGTACATGCCGTTGGGGCGTGACATGTATATTACATACTTGCCTACTATATTAGATACTTTAAAATATCTGTCTTCTTTTACTAACTATTAGACGCTTTTTTGCTTTTTCGAAAGTTATTCTGCCATCATTCAGGCCCTGAAAAAGAAGCAAAACACCTGGTACGTATCCTCCTAACCCCAAGGAGTCTGCTTTATCAAGATTTTTTTCCTTTTTCCTTTTGCCACGCTGCTTCTCTTCGTTCTTGTTGCAAGTTTTTTCTCCTTGCACTCTCAGCTTCCTTTTGTTGCTCTTGATTTGCCCTGAAGTTGTTAACAGATCTGCAGATGTCATTTGCTAAGAGTTGCAACTTCTCGTGTTGCTCTGGTGTTGTGTCTTTTCCTCGGTTATATATGGCGCTTATAGGCTCACATACAGTGGAAGAAGTTCTGTGGCTATTTTCTAATAAGATATCTTTACTTGTTTGCATAAAAACATGCATCTTGTTTCGTGGAATAGCATATTTTTTAAAAGAAATCCAACCATATTTAATATAAAGTTCGTTTAACGACTCTTTTTTGCCGTCATAATTTTTCAAAAATTCAACCAACTCTTTATCGGTTGGGTAAGAACTTTCTTTGGCAACACTTGCAAACGGAAAAGAAATGCAACATATAAAAGCCAAGCAAATAAGCAGTGATTTTTTTCTGATTGAGAATCTCCTTACTATTGATAAATATCCAGTTACACACTTTAGATAATAATTTGAATACCCTTTGGTAAATTTGAATGTCCCATCCTTATCAAACAGTTGTTGCGGAGACGTTGCAAATTGTCGAAGAATATTTTGAGCGTGCTAAGTCCAAAATGGTTGCTCACAACTCTTCTGTGTTTAACCTATTAGAAAATACAAAACATATCTCCTGCCTTTTTCCGGTATTTTTATCTGGTAGAAGCCTGTGCGGGGGGATATGCCAAGGATGCATCAGAAACAAATTTCTGACTTTGACCTTGGACACACTTCTTGGAAAAAGCTTGCCGGTTTTTTATCCTTATATTGATGCAAAATCTCATGTTATGTTTTTTGCTTGAAAAAAGCATTGTATACGAAATGATCTCGTGAGATTAAATCTCGTTACCCCTTTCAACCAGCATGCTCCCCACAATAAATGCACCTTAGTCATACGCCTCAAAATCCTATTTTTCAATTTAGAAAAACTAACAACCCTGGAGAGAGAACATTGTGCAATGCAAAAAATTTGCTGAAAGGATTGATTCGTTTTTTTGGGGAGCACGAACGCACCTTCTACATCGGTTCAAAAAACCTGTACCCGCAACATTGCAGGACTTTGGCTTCACCGTCGAGGACAGCAAAGCCGCCGCCGACTTAAGAAAGAGTATATGGATGTGATTTGGAGTGCGTCAAAACATGCAAGAGCCGTGGTTGATTTTGAAGAGGGTGTCTGTAACTTCTAACAATAAGCACGGAATACCAATCAAAGGAGAACTCCATGGAAACAAAATCAGACAGTGACAGCAGCCGCGTAGCCCAGGGCATTCGGGCTCTGTTCATGCTCGCGTTCTGGATCGCATCACGGGTCGTCCTGGCCATCGTTGTGGTCCTTGCCCTGTTCCAGTTGATCTGCAGCCTGGTAACCCGCAGCCCCAATGACAAAATCATGCGGTTCGGGAAAAATCTTGGGGCCTTCTTCTCACCATCTCGATTTCCTGACCTACAACACGGACCAGAAGCCGTGGCCGTTAAGGATCGCCTCGGTATTGACCTGTCGATGTGGGAGGGGATCGACACCTTGATGGGCGATAGAACGGTTACGCGTGACCGGTGGGGTGGAAATGTAGGGTGCGCTTGCGCACCGCCGAAGCACGGAAACAATCATGAAAACCGAAGCGTTTGCACGTCCCTTGCCACCGATAGGCATGGCAAAGGGTGTTGATTTACCGAGCAAATGGTGCTCAAGACCACCCTGCGGGGTGACGCGTGGCCGACGGTGTAGGGGAGGTTGGGTAGGGTGCGCCGTGCGCACCGCCCAACGTCCCGAAAAACAGCAAATATTAACCCGCGAAAAACGTCTTGAGGCAGTGGGTGAGAGGCAGTGGCTTGCGTTGCGGTAAAAGGTGCGAAAGCTCACCCTGCTTATTATGAGGGGCAATACCATCAGCTTCAGGCCCCTCTTTTTGGTCAACACCCCTCGCCGATGAAAACGGCAAGATATAGAATCTCCGATGCCTCGAATCTGAGCAATCGGTTAGGTGCCCGTCCAATGGGCACGGCACCATCTCTGCCCATCCTACAGGGCTAAAAATATATCCACCGGAAAAGGTTTGAGCTAAGTAGCATTTCAAACTGAGTCGTCAGGAATTTAACAAGCGATCACCAGAACCACGAAGCCCACGTAGGATGGGCAAAGCTGAACGTGTCCATCTTTGTTTGGAGCACCACCGGCTCTCTATTTTTTCGGAATATAGGTACATATAGCCAGCCCTTTAGGTTGCCTCGTTCGATTTTTGGTCTTTTGAACCTCTTGGTATAGGCACTGTTTTATAATCGAAAATGATCAGGAAGATCCCAAATATCAGGTGTGTAGGTCCGATCATCGTCCAAATAAGGGGCGCCAAGTTAATAACCTGCGCCCCTTATATTCATGCGTAATGTTGGGCTATACTTAATCGTCCACTTTTTCGAAAATTATAACATCAACTGTATTACCAAAGGCATTGGAGAATTTTTTGCGACCCTTGATTATGTAATAAGCCGGTTCCTCAAGTGCCGAATTCTGCGCGTAATATTTATTGTCTTTGTTTATTAGGGCTAATTGGTACATGCCGTTGGGGCGTGACATGTATATTACATACTTGCCTACTATATTAGATACTTTAAAATATCTGTCTTCTCTTTTGCTTACTATTAGGTATTTTTTTGCTTCTTCGAAGGTTATTCTGCCGTCGTTAAGGCCTTGAAAGAAGCGAAACCCCTGGTATGTATCCTTTTAAATTCATTGATGCTGCTTATCAAGGTTTTTTTGCTTTTCCTTTTGCCACGCTGCTTCTTTTCGTTCTTGTTCAAGTCTCTGTTTTTCTTCCCGTTTTTTTTCTCTGGCTAATTCAGCTTCTCTTCCTGCTGTTGTTTCAGTAGGTAGTTATTGACCTCCCTGCATATATCATTTGCCAAAATTTCCAATTTCTTACTTTGCTCAGGTGTTAATTCAAATTCTTCCGCGATAAACCGAGGTTTCTGGCTTGCATGCGCCTGGCTCATAACGGTTTTCTGTTATAACGTAGTTCTGGTAGCGAACAAAAGCCTGGAAAGATCTTCCTCACGTCATAGTAGTTTTTTGATAAAAATTCACCATCCAAACCATACTTGATAAACATATCATTCAGTGAATCTAATGATGGTTTGAAGTTTTTTATGGATTCGATTAATTCATTGTCATTTAGCCCCGAACTTTCTTCGGCAACACTTGCAAACGGAAAAGAAATGCAACATATAAAAGCCAAGCAAATAAGCAGTGATTTTTTTCTCATTGAGAATCTCCTTACTATTGATAAATATCCAGTTACACACTTTTCAATAAAAATTTGAATACCCTTTGGTAAATTTGAATGTCCCATCCTTATCAAACAGTTGTTGCCAGAGGGGGACGGTTCCAATATATTCAGAAGAATATTTTGAGCGTGCTAAGTCCAAAATGGTTGCTCACAACTCTTCTGTGTTTAACCTGTACCGAAAATACAAAACATATCTCCTGCCTTTTTCCGGTATTTTTATCTGGTAGAAGCCTGTGCGGGGGGATATGCCAAGGATGCATCAGAAACAAAATTCTGACTTTGACCTTGGACACACTTCTTCCAAAAAGCTGCCGGTTTTTTATCCTTATGTTCATGCAAAATCTCATGTTATGTTTTTTGCTTGAAAAAAGTATTGTATACGAAATGATCTCGTGAGATTAAATCTAGTTACCCCTTTCAACCAGCATGCTCCCCACAATAAATGCACCTTAGTCATACGCCTCAAAATCCTATTTTTCAATTTAGAAAAACTAACAACCCTGGAGAGAGAACATTGTGCAATGCAAAAAAATTGCTGAAAGGATTGATTCGTTTTTTTGGGGAGCACGAACGCACCTTCTTATGGGGAGTGTTCACGTTTATCCGATCTGTTACTCAAACACGAATCGGTGGGGAGACTTGCTGACAGAATAATGGCGGGATTTGGTATAACTTGAAAGGCAGTTAGCGGCACAGAGCTGAAAAGTGACTGTATGCTGGAAGTGGGGGAGAATTGGACTGAGAATTCATCCAAATTAGGTGTGAAATGGATAACACTTAGATTTAACGATAAAAAACTATTGACACATCAAAAAGATGAATTTAGGGTGGGACGTAATCACTAGTGATTGCGGAGATCATGGAGTTCAAGATGCAGCCCGACAGGATGTGCGACCATCCTGCCAGGCCTGACCAGAGCAACCTTCAAAGGAGGTCGTCATGGCTAAGCGGTTTTTTACATCACGCCCCGATCCATTTCAAGACGTTTTTTCCTCGCAACGCGGTAACCCCCGCCCCTTCTACCAACGCTATTGTCGTTTCAAATGGCCCATGAACACACGCATTTTTGCCTGACGGGCTGAATAACGCCTTTCGGGATTCCTGCGTGGTGCCGGACAGCCCTGTCCCTTGTGGCCGTGGCCGGTTTATCTCCTTTTTTATTTCCCGAAGGTGCATCCTTATTCTGCCTGTTTCAGGCCCGGTTTCAGGGTGGTCTTCTACTCGTTTCGAGTGACGGCCGTCCTGTAAAAAAATGCCTCTCGTGGCTCGCTGACCAGTATTTCGTGCGGTTTTATCTGGGCAAGGCACCACAGGTGCCCTTTTCTCAGCTTGCCTTGCCCGGGCACGAGTGTTGGTGCGCCTTTGCCTCTTCTGCATGTTTGGGCGATACGGCGTGCCGTGGCGTGAGGAGGGAAGGGGGGAAAGGACTGGGGGAGGCCCGCCCGGGCTTCTCCCAGATCCTTCTCTATCCTTCATGTGTAACCCGGATAAAGGAGATCACCATGGCCTCTTTGGATACCCAGACCGGCTCCGGCATGTTTGCAGGGTCGGAAATCTCGGAGCTTTGCGACTCCATCAAAGATGTTCACAGGCTTTTGTCTTCAGTGGGGGCGTTTTACATCGAGTTGGAACAGGCCGAGGCACCGGGCGGCAACGGCCTTCAGATCGATTTTAAAAAGTGGGGGATCCGAACCATCACCGAGGATTTGCTGGCCCGGCAGTATGAAAAGATTGATCGGATCATGGCCATTTATAAAGAAGAGCAGGAGAAGATGAAGGGGGTGAATGTGGGGATGTGATTTTTTATGAGTGACGGTTGATTGCCGGTGGCCGGGGATTTAGAGGGGACGATTGGTGGGGGGAATCGTTGCATTTGATGGGCACGGCGCCAAGGGTTTTGTTGCTCGGGTGGGTGTCGATTTGCCTTTGCCCATCCTACGGGTGACGCGGGTATGAAGGGTATCGTGATGGTTTTTGCCTTTATGCCATTGGCCCTTCGCCGTTGTGATGGCAATGCGTGAGAGTTTGTTGTTCGGTCAGGGTGACGCTGCCGTTATTACGGGTGACGGGGATGAAGGAGGCGGCGGGCTACACTTGACGATGGAACGGAGCCGTTGGTTGGGCGAATTGTCGTTGTGGCTTTTTGAATGATGAAAAATCCCGTGGCAGCGTTCCCCCTGTCATTGTATAGTCGAAAGAATGATGTCAGGCGTGTTGTCGTGTGTTCGGAACCCCATGGTCAGGAATTTATTTTCGGGAAGCTGTTTGTGAAAAAAGGCAAGGTCCTCAGTTAATCGCGGGAACTCTTTTTTGAACATTCTGGCGTAGGCCGTGAACCTGTCTCCTTTGATAATTTTTATGCGCTGAGTGTCTTCAAAGAGCATACCTTTTGCATGGATCATCCAGAGATCGCCTGTTGGGGTTGTTTCATCGATTACGTCGGGTGTGAGGGTGAAGACTTTGTTGTGGAACTCTTCGGCGGAGGAGAACGCAAATAAGAAAAAATCCTTGGATTTTTCCCTTGTTGCTTCAGAACCTGTAAGGATTTTTTCATCGTTGAGGGTTAAGAAGAACATCTCATTCTTGTCGTTTTTTGAATGATAATAAATTGTGTTTTTCGAAATGTTTTGGGCGACTTTACGTAGTGATCCGGAATAAATGCTGACAGACCGAAAAATTCAATCCGGGTCACGGACTCTTTCCGATCGTTTTTCGACTCCACGGATACAATATCGGCCTTATAGAAATATTCTGGGTAGACCCACTGGAAGGGTGAGGATCGGTAATGTGAGAAATCTGAAAGGGTGCCATCCAGAGCAAAGGCACAGGTGGCAAATAATGAGATGAGGCATAGGGACTAATAAAACATTTTTTCATGGGGGCTCTCCGTATAGGCGTGTACCTGTTAACGTTGGCATGCTCCCAACTCGATTTGAATGGCATGTTTCCACTGCCATAGACGAACCGTTTCACAAGAACTGAATACCAAATCTTTATTAATGCCGTAGCGTTGATTCATTACGGTGAATACGTAGCCTACGACCCACCCGTAACCGGGTCTGGAGCTAAGGGGCCTTGGGACGTGTTTCATGGCGTGCGAACAGGAATGGATAGAGGCGAGAGCTTCGGCCAGGGTGTCTCCTGCCGATCACACCAAGCATTTGCATCTGTTTTTTCCCCTGTGAGCATTTCCCAAATTTGAGCACATTTTTCTTTTTCTTCAAAAGTCATAGATGTGGATTCCTGTTTGTTAGGAATTACTTTTCTAAGGCTATGTGTGTTTGGTTTTTGTTGGTAAATTTAATGATTGCGGGGAGGTGATTGGTGAGGCTTTAATGATAGATACTCTGTGTGATGCTCGTTGTCAAATTCATTGTAGAGTAATGAAGATTGGCTGGTATGCTGCTAAGAGTGATGCAGGCATGTACCTTTCATGTGGGGTCGGTAGGAACGTCGGCCTGTTAGCTGATAAGATTTGCAGATTTTTCGGTGATTCGCGGTGCGCACGGCGCACCCTACGAGGTATCGTGACCTGAGTTGATTGTAGTTGGGGGCGTAGAGTGCGACTCCCGCACCGATTGGTGGAGAGGACTCGTTATATTTGATGGGCACGGCGCCAAGGGTTTTGTCGCTCGTGAGGGTGACGGTTTGCCTTTGCCCATCCTACGGGTGACGCGGGTATGAAGGGTGCCGAGATGGTTTCCGGCCTTCACCGTTGGTGCCGCGACACGTAGGGTGCGGCCCCCGCACCGATTAACGTAACGCAAGCCACCGGCCCCACGCCAAATCAAAATCATTCCGGGTTTCGCCCTTCGCCCTTCGCCTTTACCCTTTCGCCCTTTCTGATGGGCACGGCGCCGAGGCTCTCATCATCCGGGATGGTGACGATTTGCCTTTGCCCATCCTACGGGTGAGGCAGGCATGACGGGTGCCGAGATGGTTTCCGGCCTTCACCGTTGGTGCCGCGACACGTAGGGTGCGGCCCCCGCACCGATTAACGTAACGCGAACCACCGGCCCCACGCCAATTCAAAACCATTCCGAGTTCCGCCCTTAGCCCTTCACCTTTAACCCTTCACCTTTAACCCTTCGCCTTAACCCTATCCCCTATTCCCTCTTACCTCTTACCTATTCCCTATCATCTGCTTTATTACGCTTCCCCCCAAAGATCAACATGTCAGCTTTTTGTTACCGGAAGGGTGCGGCTGCATAAAGAAAAATGCGCCATGTTTTTATGGCGCTGCATCTAAAAGCTTGCGAAATCAGCCGGATGTTCCTGGTGTGCTGAAAAATTCCATCAGCTGAACTGATTAAGATGATAAGGAAAATGACAAAAAATCCGTCCCGCTCCATTTTTGGCACGCCGTTTGTAATACCGAGCAGCCAAGAGAATAAATGATTATCATCAATTTAATTTGATGAATCACTGTTGTTTAATAAAGCGTTTTATTCGTGATTGGAGGATGTTGCGATGTTTAAAAAGGGACGAATAATCACCATGGCCGTGTTGACCGGCCTGATGCTGTTGTGGAGCGCTACGTCGTTTGCGGCGACGGAGGCCACCATTGACACTCCGGCCCCCAAGGCCGGAGACACCCTGACCGTGACCGGGAAGATTGCTCCGGGCGAAGATCTCTACCTGGTGGTGAGTTCTTCCGAGCTGTTCAAGGCCGAGGACTCCATCGGTTCCCAGGAAGCAGCCAAGCTTGGCAAAAAATTCGGCGACACCGAAATTCCCCCGGTGTTTTATGCCGTGACCACCAACCCCTCGGCTCTGGCCACCCCCAAGGTGGTTTCCAAGGGCAAGTGGTTTGCCCCCTTTAAGTGGGACATTGAGGTCAACAAGATCAACGCCTGGGAGACCATCCCCGAGGACGTGAAGGGCAAGCTCGGTTCCGTGAAGACCGCTGAGCAGTGGAAGTTCCTCACCTTCACCCACGAGGACAAGTTCGGGATCAACACCATTTCCAAAGAGCGCCCCATCGGCGGCGGCAACGCCCGCATGGTCATGGGTGGCGACGCGTCCAAAACCTGGAACAAGGACGTGTCCCTGACCCTGGACAAGGCCACCGGTGAGTTTGCAGCCTCCTTTAAGGTGAGCAAGCGCATCGCCCCGGACACCGGCCTGGACGTTTTTGTCAACGGCGAGAAAGCCGGTGAAGCGTCCGTGCAGAAGCGCGGTTTTTACTTCCGCATCGGCGGCACCTACATGAACCCCCTGGTGGTGTTCCTGGGGGCCCTTGTCATCGGCTGCATGTTCGTCATCGTGGGGGCCGCAGGCGGCCTCTTTACCGCTGCTTTCCAGATTACCGTCATCGGGACCCAGGGCATGGTGGGGGTCAACGCCGCCAACGCCGTGAAGCCCACCAACCTGTTTTTGACCCTCTGTTCCCCCATCACCGGGGTCTACTCCTACTTTAAAGAAGGACGCTTTGCCTGGCCCGTGGCCCTGTTCTTCGTGTCCGGTATTCTTCTGGGCGCTTTCTGGATCGGTCCCACGTACTCTGCCAAGTACCTGCCCATGAAGGCGTACAAATTCTACCTGGGCTTCTTCTGCCTCGTGCTGTTCATCAAGCTCTGGTACGAATCAACCCAGAAATCCATCAACAAGAACAAGGCCGTGAAAGCCATCGTCAAGAAGTTCGACATGGAGATGGCCGCTGCCAAGAAAGAGGGCCGTGCCGCTGAGATGGGCAAGGTGGTCCTGGAAAAAGGCTGGCACGCCACCAACATCAGCTTCTCCTTCTGGGGCGAGGCCTTCCGCGCCAACCCCGTGGCCCTTTTCTTCGGCGGGATCCTCATCGGCTGCATCGCTTCTGCCTTCGGCGTGGGCGGCGGGTTCATGCTCGTGCCCTTCATGACCACCGTCATGGGCTACCCCATGTACCTGGCCGTTCCCATCTCCCTGTGCGGCACCTTCGGCACTTCCGTGGGCGGCATCTCCCGCTACATCCTCTCCGGCTACTCTCCGGACTGGATCATGGCAGCCCTCATTGCAGCCGGTGCCATCATGGGCGGCAAGATCGGGCCCAAGATTCAGAAGAAACTGCCGGAAATCTTTTTGAAACGTGCTCTGGCATTGATTCTTCTCATCGTATTTCTTAAGTATACCAATGCGATTCCCTTCCTCCGGTAGGTAAGGGCGGCTTTCTTATAAAAATAACCACACGGCCCCCGGCACGCTGGGGGCCTTAAGTCATCACGAGGTTTTGCCATGAATTATACAGATGCCCACAACGCCTTTATCTGGAACTTTCGCCTGGATTACGATCCCGTCGGCATTCGCTACATCTTCGACGAAGACGAGATTGAAAATCTTCCCGTTACCCACAAATCCAAGGCCAAGATCTCCTACTGCATGTACCTGGCCGCAGCCCGCTCCGCGCGCCACAGCCTCTTCATGCCCCCGGAGCGCCTCCAGTGCAAAAACGCCCAGCCCGTCTTCGGGTTCCGTGAGCTGACGCGGGACGTGGACGGCAAGAACCATGAAAAATACCTCCTTGACCCGGATCTCTCCTGGCAGGCTCCCCAGGAGAAGGCCAGGCTGGACGTGGGTGCCTGCAAAGGCATCTTCATGGCGCCCCTGGACAAATTCGACGAAGCGGGCCTTGAGCCCCACGTGGTCTTTATGATGGTGGTTCCCTTCCAGGCCTACCACATCATGAACGACTACATGGGCGGCACCGGCAAGTGCAACCTGCCCCTGTTCTGCACCCCCAACTCCGCGGTGTGCTCGGGCAGCGTCTACGCCTATAAGAACAACACCCTGAACATGACCACCATGTGCGCAGGCTCCAAGGCCTCCGGCAAGACCGAGATGAACTACATGAACGTCTTTGTTCCCGGAAACCAGATCCTGGACACCGCGGCTCAGCTCAAAAAGCGCATCGAAACCACCGGCGGCCCCTCCCTCCTCGGCAAGGGCGGGCAGGCCTGGCCCGGTCTTGATGTCTGCTCGGGCTGTCCCATGGTGAAGTTTGAAAAGGTCGAAGAGTAAGGCCGGAAAATAAGAACTAAGCCACGCATCAGGCCCGGTTGCGAGACGAGTCGCCCGTCGACTCGTCTCGCATCGGAATGCAGGGTGGAGCGCCGCACGCCTGTGCGGCTTTTTGCGTTTTTCGGCAGAGCCTTCCGTGGCCCTGTAGGACGCATGCAATGAGGTGTGTATGGATGCATTGAACGACATACTGGACCTGGCCGCCGACTGGATCTTCGGCGGTGTGGTGATTCCCCTGATGAAGGCTTTTGCCTCGTTTATCAGCCTTTGCTTTTCCCCCCTGTCGGGGGCCTCGCCCGCCCTTCAGGTGTGCGTGGCAGCCCTGGTGGGGGCCCTGCTCTCCATGGGCCTGACCCGCCTGAGAAAGGGGAAGGCCGCCACCTCTGCCGCAAAGCGATTCAAAGAGCGCCTCTCCGCAAAGCAGCAGGCCCGGGAGATTGATGACAAAACAGTGCGAAGTGCGGTATACAAGGGGTTGGACCGTGAAGCCGACGAAGCCTACGAACACCTGATGCTCGATAAGTTTTTCGAGATGGGGATCACCTACCTCTTTCCCATGTTCCTCTTTCTGCTCTGGGTCGAATACCACGCCTTTACGCCGGACCATCTGGAAGCGCTGACCGGAAGCCGCGGGCTCATGCTGCCGGGCATTTCCCAGGCCGTGGGGGCGGGGGCGCTTTACCTCTACCTCTACAACGCCACGTTGATTACGACAGCGTTGGGGCGGTGGGGGATGAAAAAGGTGAAAGGCTAATAAAGGCTAAAGGGGAAAGGCAAAAGGCAAAAGGCTAAGGGCAAAAGGCGAAGGGCGAAGGGCGAAGGGCGAAATTCGGTAGGATGGGCAAAGGTGGTGCCGTGCCCATCGGGCACGGGAATAACCGGCCACGGCGGGAGGCCGGAATCGGCTTGCCGGAATGTAACATATCATCACCGCTTCGGGCCTCCCGGTGAAAGATGGGCACGCATGGCGCTTTGCCCATCCTACGGGGCTTTCGTTGTGCCGGCGTTGAAAGGACCCCCACACCATGGTACGCATTGTCGTTTTTTTATTCCTTTTAATTTTTCTTGTGGTCTCACCGGCCCACGCCACCCAGGGGCACGGGGGCATCGAAGGGATCCTGGTCCATCAGGCGGCCCATGTGCTGTTTGCCCTGGCCATGGGGTTTTTGGCCTTTCGCATCAAGCGGGATGAGCTGCCGGTGCGCAAAGGGTGGCGCAACGTCCAGTATGCGGCCATTCTTTTTATCCTCTGGAATGTGGACACGATCTTTGTCCATTTTGTGGACGAGCAGGTGAAGCTGGTCACGGTGGAGCGCCTTGCCATGGGGCAGCTCCATATCACTTCGCCTGTGCCGGGCCTTGCCGTCATGTATTACATCGCCAAGCTGGACCATCTCCTTTGCGTTCCTGCCATCGCCTTTCTTTGGGTGGGGCTCGGTCAGCTCCTGACCCAGGCGGAAACACGCCGTAAAAAGGGGGACGCATCATGATTGTCTCCTCCTTTCCCATATTCATTGTCGATCTCGTCGGCTCCATGCTGATGATCGTGTTTTCCCTTTTCTGTTTCGGGCGCATGGTGCGGCTCACCACCCTGGAAAAGGAGAACATCCTCTGGACCTATCTCCTCTTTGTGTGCGCGGCCCTTTCCATTTTTGCCGTCTCCAGGTCGGCGGGTCATATTCTCAAGCAACTGCTGCTTTTTCTCGATTTTACGGGGGTGTGGGGGCATATCCGTCCTTTCAGCGGCTCAGTGAACACCCTGACCTTTATTCTGGTGGCCTCGGTGACGGTTTTTTTCGAGCGGGTCTGGGTGATCAACCGGGCGATTTTAAGGGACAGGCGGGCCCTGCGTCAGGCCCACGAAGAGCTCTCCTGGCTCAACCGCAACCTGGAAAAGCTTGTTGACGAGCGCACCGAAGCCCTGGCCGTTTCCGAAAAAAAATACCGCCGGATGTTTGAGCTTTCAGAGGACATGATTCTGATCGCCACAGGCGAGGGCAATGTCCTGGCCCTGAACCCGGCGGCGGGAAACCGCCTCGATACCGGGGCTTCCCTCGGGGATCTTTTTGCCGACGCCGATGAGTTCCGGGAGATCATGGAGACCGTCTCCCGCAAAGGGCGCGTGGGAAACACCGAGGCGGCCTTGAAGGATGTGGACGGCCGGTCCTTCCGGGCCCTGGTGAGCGGGGTCACCGTCACCGACATGGAGAGCCGGGAGCAGGCGGTCCTGTTCATGGTTCGCGACGTGGAAGAGACCCTCACCATGCGGGAGAAGATGGCCACCACCGAGAAACTGGCCGCCGTGGGCGAGCTCTCGGCGGGCGTGGCCCATGAGGTGAACAACCCCCTGGGCATTATTCTGGGCTATACCCAGCTCCTCAAGCGCAGCGCCGAGGACGAGAGCAGCCTGAAAGAGGATCTTTCCGTCATCGAAAAGCACGTCATCGGCTTGCAAGAAGGTGGTGGAGTCTCTTCTCAACTTTGCCCGGAGCGGCCCCTCGGAAAAACGGGCCTGCCACCTTCACCCCATCATCGAAGAGGTCCTTGCCTTTACCCGGCATCAGGCCGAGATGGACGGCATCCGGGTGATCACCGAGCTGGGCCCGAACCTGCCGGAGATCCACGCCGACCCCGAACAGATCAAGCAGGTCCTCATCAACCTCATTATCAACGCAGTCCACGCCATCGACGGCCGGGGCGAGATCCATGTTACCACCGGGGCCGAGGAGCCGGGTACCGTGTTTGTCACCGTTGCCGACACAGGTTCCGGCATGGATGCCGAGACCCGCTCCCGCATCTTCGACCCCTTTTTCACCACCAAGCCCACGGGCACCGGCACCGGCCTGGGCCTGTCGGTGAGCTACGGCATCATTAAAAATCACGGGGGCGAGATCGATGTGATCAGCACGCCGGGGAAGGGGACGGCGTTTACGGTTCATTTGCCGACGGTGGGGGATGAAGGAAAATCAGGCCATAGGGAAAACAGGTAAATAGTGAACAGGGCGTGACGTTTTTGATTCGCTCCCAGGCTCAGCCTGGGAGCGTGTTGTGCAAGGCTCTGCCTTGCCGGTACGGGATACCGTGGTGCAGGGCCTAAGCCCAGGTTATCATGGCTTCAGGCATGGAGGCAGAGCCTCCGATGGGCATTTCCAGGCGGAGCCTGGTAACGAGAACAATAGGGCGTGACGGTGGCCGCTGACCTTCTATTCGCTCCCAGGCTCAGCCTGGGAGCGTGTTGTGCAAGGCTCTGCCTTGCCGGTACGGGATACCGTGGTGCAGGGCCTAAGCCCAGGTTATCATGGCTTCAGGCATGGAGGCAGAGCCTCCGATGGGCATTTCCAGGCGGAGCCTGGTAACGAGAGCAAATAGTGAACAGGGCGTGAGGTTTTTATGTTTTTTGATTGACCCGGGGGCCGCGTTCAGCTAAACGCCCTTAGCCCTTAGCCCTTAGCCCTTAGCCCTTAGCCCTTAGCCCTTAGCCCTTAGCCCTTAGCCCTTAGCCCTTAGCCCTTAGCCCTTAGCCCTTAGCCCTTAGCCCTTAGCCCTTAGCCCTGCTCCCCCTCTTTTTCGGAGAAAAACAGTGACACACCGTATCTTAATTGTAGACGACGAAATTGACATGCTGAGGCTCCTCAAGCGGAGCCTGGAGCCGGACCTGGGCTGCCGGGTAGAGACCGCTTCATCCGGTGAGGAGGCCTTTGCCATGATTCAGGAGCAGCGGTTTGACCTGGTGCTCTCGGACATGAAGATGCCTGGCATGGGCGGGGCCGAGCTGCTGCGGCAGATCAAGGAGCTGAAGCGGGGCATCGCGGTGATCATGATGACGGCCTACGGCTCCATCGATTCTGCGGTGGAGGCCATCCGCGCCGGGGCCTATGATTTTATTGCCAAGCCCTTTGATCACGACACCCTGGTGTTCCGGCTGAGAAAAGCCCTGGAGCGGAACCGGCTCATCAGCGAGAACATCCGCCTGCACAAGGCCTTTCGCGAGAAGGAGACCTTCCACAACATCGTGGGCAGCTCCCCTGCCATGCTCAAGGTGTTCGAGACCATCCGCATGGTGGCCCGCACCGACATGACCGTGCTGGTCACCGGTGAGTCCGGCACGGGCAAGGAACTCACCTGCCGGGCCATCCATGCCCAGAGCGAACGCCGCAACGGCCCGTTCATAACCGTGAACTGTCCCACGGTGCCCGAGCAGATCCTGGAAAGCGAGCTTTTCGGCTACAAAAAGGGGGCCTTTACCCAGGCATCTTCGGACCGCCAGGGGCTCTTCCAGGCGGCCGACGGGGGCACGCTGTTTCTGGATGAAATCGGAGAGATCAGCCCGGCCATTCAGTCCAAGCTGCTCCGGGTGATTCAGGAAAAAGAGATCAAACCCCTTGGGGGGACCAAGTCCGTGCCCGTGGACGTGCGCATCATCGCGGCCACCAACAAGGACCTGGTGCAAGCCATTGAAAAGGGCGAGTTTCGTCAGGACCTCTACTACCGGCTCAACGTGCTTCCCTTGCGCCTGCCCCCGTTGCGGGAGCGGCGAGAAGACATCCCGGCCCTGGTGAGTCATTTTATCCATAAGCACGCCGACACCATGGGGCGAGATCCTCTCCCCGTCTCGGATAAGCTCATGGCCCTTTTGATGGAGCTTCCCCTCACGGGCAACATCCGGGAGCTGGAGAGCCTCGTGATGAAGGGGCTTCTTTTTGCCACGGGTGAGATGATGGAGCCCGAGGACCTCCGGGAGGTTCTTGCCTCGGCACCGGCCGCGGCCACAGGGGATACTCCGGCGCCGGACCTGACGGCATTGCCTTACAAGGAGGCCAAGGAGCAATGCCTCAAAGGGTTTAACGACAGCTATGTGGGAGCCCTTTTGGAGAAAACCGCGGGGAACGTGGCACGGGCTGCCCGCCTTTGCGGCATGGAGCGCCAGGCTCTCCAGCAGGTGATGAAACGTTACGGCATCGACCCCGAGCCATATCGCCACAAATGATTATTCCTTTATAAGGTGCGAAATACCGACCTGTATGTTATGATGAACACATCTCCAGGAAAAAATGTTTTGGTCTCAAAGATGTCTGCGTTTTCATAATCTGTCGCATTTCTGTGTGAACAAGGGTTGGTATTGCATTGAATGATTTTGGTGGGTTGTTTGTTTTGGGAGTTCAAGGTGTCATATGACAGATCTCCTGAATCACATGCTGTTCGCACTGGTCGATTTTCGTCATCTCATCGAAGGCCAGTTTGCCACCCGGGCGTTGTGGGAGTGGATCCTTTTTTTCATGCCCGTTTTCATCTTCGGGGAGTTCCCCCGGTATATTTTCCCTGCCGTTTTCCTCCTTGGGGCCAAAGTGGCCGATCGCCTTCCCCATGACGACCGTGAAAAAAAAACATTTTTTGCCACGGCGCCTTCGGTGAGCGTCCTTCTCGTGGGCTACAACGAAGAGGCCAGCGTGGCAAACGCCATCCGTTCTCTCCTTGAACTCGATTACCCCAACCTTGAGATTATCGTCATCGACGACAACTCGGAGGACCGCATGTATGAGGAGGCCAGGCCCTTTGCCGACAGGGGGCAGGTCAAACTCTACCGCAACAGCGCGGCCACCGGGCGATCGGGACGCCCCACCGCATCCAACATGGCCCTGTACCTCTCTTCCGGCGATTACATTGTCTCCGTGGACGCAGACACCTCCTTTGACCGGGACATGCTCTTCCACATGATCGGTCCCTTTTACGACCCCAAGGTGGGGGCCGTGGCGGGCAACATCAAGGTGCGAAACCTTGGGACCTCTGTCTGGACCCGGCTCCAGGCCGTGGA
Source organism: Desulfoluna sp. CYM3A (assembly GCF_056829965.1). Lineage (NCBI taxonomy): Bacteria > Pseudomonadati > Thermodesulfobacteriota > Desulfobacteria > Desulfobacterales > Desulfolunaceae > Desulfoluna > Desulfoluna sp. CYM3A. Next base: position 4,011,276 of record NZ_CP186556.1, on the reverse strand, counting down.
GTACGCCCTGTCCATCACCATATGGAAGCAGTGGCTGGGGCTTTTGGGCATGGGCATGCAGGTCAGCGGGGCCTTCGGGGCCTTCAGGCGGGAGGCCCTGCTCTCCTTCGGCGCCTGGGACCCGGAACTGGCCGAGGACGCGGACCTGACCCTGAAGATCAAGAAGGTGGGTTGGAAGATCGTCTTTGCCCCGGCGGCCATCGCCATGACCAACGCCCCGGAAACATGGCGGGTGCTGAGGGGGCAGCGGTTCCGATGGGACAAGGGGGGCTTCAGGACTTACTTTCGCAAGCATGCCGACATCCTGAAGTTCTGGCAGTACGACTGGCGCAACGCCTTTGAGATTTCCCTGGAGTTTTTCTTTACGGTGTTCCTGACCTTTGTCTATGCCCTGTATCTGGTGCTGATGCTCTGGTTTTACCCGAGGCTCCTCATCTTTGTCTGGTGCCTGGCCTATCTTATTTACGTCGGGGTGACCCTCTTCTGTTTTGCCATTGCCCTTGTCTTTAGCGAGCGCAAAGTCCAGGAGGTGACACTGATCCCCACGGTGTTCCTCTTTCCGGGGTACAAGGCCCTTTTCCGCTGGGTACGGTTCGGGGCGCTGATGTTGGAATTTTTCAGGATTAACTATCAGGAAGGCTACCTGCCTGAGTCTGCATGGCGCAATACAAAGAAATGGTGAGGTGTGAATGAAAAAAGTGTTTAACGTGGTCATTGTCGGTGCCAGGGAGGAAGAGTATCGAATCCTTGAAACGGGTCTGGAGTCCGGTCGGTTTGAGACCTCTCTCTCCATTTCCCAGGCCGAGGTTTCGGCGATGCAACGCCTCTCCGGACAGACCGATCTCATGATCTACTGCCAGGGAGAGGAGGAGTCCGAGCAGTGCCATGTACCGGTGTTTGTGAACAAAACCATTTTTGTGACCTCCTGTTACGGCAAGGGCATTCTTCTGGAAGCCTTTAAAAAAGGGGCTGCCTACGTCCTGTTTCGCCCCCTGTTCCGGGCGGAACTCCTGCCCGCCATTCGAAATGTTCTGTTTTTTTCAGGAAACGGGAAACTCAACGTCTCCGATGCCTATATCCCCCTCTCATTTTTACGTGACGTGGCGGACGGCGGCGCTTCGGTCCTCGAGCCCCTTCCTTCTCCCTTTAAGCCCACGGGTCATTTTTATCCCGATGTCCTGAAGATCACCGGAGAGCTGGAAAACGAGGAAGCCTACCTGGAGGCCCTGGCCGAACGGGGGTTTTTCACCAAGCAGCTCAAAAACCGGGTCCGCCTCTGCGAGATGTGTGAATCCTACCAGATCAACTATCGAGAGGTGTGCCCGGCCTGCTCCTCCATCGACATCGTCAAGGGGCAGATGGTTCACCACTTCCCCTGCGGTCATGTGGACTCCATAGAGTCTTTCAGGCAGGGCGCGGACCTTGTCTGTCCCAAGTGCGAAGAGACCCTGCGTCACATCGGTATCGACTACGAAAAGCCCACGGACTACTTCAAGTGCGCCCAGTGCCAGACCATCGTTCCCGAACCGGTGGTGGAACTCGAATGCCTGGTGTGCGGCCAGGTCTGCCGACCCGACGAGACCGTGGAGAAGAATATCTACGCCTATGAGATGACCCAGCATGCCTGGGAAGCGGTGCGAAGCGGACAGATCAAGGGCGTGGACCTGGGCACCCTGCTCTACGATCACCACACGAATCTCTACAACAAACAGTTTTTCGAGCATGAACTCAAGCGGGAGCTCATTCGCACGAAGCGCTACCACGCACCCTTTACCCTGATCCTGGCCCGCATCGAAAAAATCGAGGAGATTCGGAAAAACCACCCCGACCGCCTTGCCTGGTACGTGAACAATCTTTTTAAGGCCCTGAGCCAGGGCTTGAGGGAGCTGGACACCACCTGCGTCTGGGACGCCCAGACCCTGGGGCTTATCCTTGCCGAAACCGACTTTGACGGGGCCGTTGTGGTGGTGAACCGGATTCACGAAGCCATTCAGAAGCTGGAATACCTGTTTGACATCTGTCGCCCCGAGGTTTCCTTCAGTGTGGTCCAGGGAGACGCTTCCCACCAGATAGTGGATGACCTTATCGCTCTGGCCATGGCGGATCTTGCGGATGGATAGGAGACGTATGGCGGGCATGGTCCCGTGGATAGGATGCCTTGTGATGGTGTGCTGCCTGGGGTGCGGTATGCGCAACCGCCAGGCCGTGGAGCAGGAGGCCGACATGGCCCTGGTGCGTGAGCTGACGGCCCCGGTCTTCTTTGGCCAGCAGCAGCTGTTCGCTGCCCTGGGGACCACGGCTCACGAGCTTGTTGTGTTTGAGGTGACCGGCCAGACGGTGAAGCGAATCCCGGAGCCGGGCACCGCTCCCCGGGTGAGGTCCGAAGCGCGGGTGGTGTTTTTCAGGATCCCCGATGACTGCGGGGAGGGATGGTCGCTCTATCATTTTGATTCCCGTTCTTTCCAGCTGCGAGCCCTTCCGGAGGTCGGAGCACCCCCTGCCCGAGCGGGACAGGTCCGAGCTCACGGATTCGTTTGTGGTGTTCAAGGCCCTGGACCGCACCGGGCGATGGTTCCCCGGCGAGCATGACCTGGCCCTTGTGCGGCTTCGTTTTGAGGTGGATGCCGAAGGGGAGATCCGTTTCCACGAGGAGAGGTTTAGGGACATTCCCGGAGAACCCGTGCTGCCCGTTCACCTGCGGGGCGCGGGAAGGGTCTTTTTCCTGAGCCGGGACAACGAGGGCGCCTCCACCCTCATGTCCGTGGATGAGTCTGGAGAGGACCTGTCCACCCACCTTGAAGAAGGGGCCGGTACCGTCAGCCGGATCTACTCCGATGACAGAAACGCCCTCGGTCTGAGTCAATAAGCCCGGCTATCAGGCCCTCTACAGGCTGGACCCCGTTACCGGAGAGGTGGCGGATTACCGCCGTCTTGAGGCAGAAACCGGGGAGCACAGCCGCTACATCCTGCGCAGCCGCTATGTGGACGGCACCGCTTCTCCGGTTGTGGTCCGGGTTCCGGAGACCCTCGGGGTCCGGGAGATAGCCGCCCTTGTGACGGCACAGAACCCCGAGGTGAGCCTGAGGCGGGCAGAGCTGGCCGCTTCTCTTGTGGAGGTGGGCATTGCCACCCTGCCCAACTATCCCTCTTTTTACTTTGAGCTGGGCACGGTGTCCCAGGCCGGGCTCTTCAACGATCAGACCAGTTTCTTTTCCCAGACCCTCATCGACGGGCTCCTCGGGCTGTTTCAACCCCTGCTCGATATCCGGCGAAACAGGGAACTCTGGCGGGCGGCCCAGCTGACGGCTGAGGCGGCCCGGAGCCGTCTGGACAACGAGGTCAACGAACGGGTGGCCGAGGCGGTGAAGCTCTGCTTTGAAGTGGCCTACCTTGATGAGCTGGAGGCCGTGCAGGAGTCGCTTCTGGAAGTGTACGGACAGCGCCAGGCTTATTACGAAACCCTGGATACCGTGGGGGGCACCCTAAGGCTGCAACACATGGCGGCAGAGAAAATTATGGTAGCGGCCGCCTCGGAGAAGGCCCACACACGGCGCCGACGCGAGTTCTTGATGAACCGCCTCAAGCAGCTTTGCGGGCTTGCCCGGGAGGTTCAGGTCTCCTTGGCCCCGGACGCCTTTCACCTGAGGGAGGCCGAGTTTGAAGAGGCCGCAGTGCTGAGGGAGCTGGCGGTCCTGAACCACCCCCAGGTTCGTGGCGTTAACGCCGAGCTGAAAAAGGCGCGGTTCCTGGAGGCGGCCGGGCCCGAGGTACGGGGCATTCTCAATGTGGCGGCGGAGTACGAGTACACCGGCAAGAGCACGTCCAACGCGGTGACCGATATCATCAACCTGACCTTCAGCGGCGGCATCTCCACAGCCCACGGCAAGGCCGCCAGGCTCCACACCGCGTACTGGCGCCATGTCAAGGATGCCCTGGGCATTGAGCTGGGCCTGGTGGCGGGAAGGGTTCGCCAGGGTCTGGACGAGGCCCTCATGGATTTCAAGGCCTCACAGGACGACAGCCGGGCCAAGGCCTTGGACACGCGGTATGCCCTGGAACAAGTGCGGGTGGCACGGCTCTACGAGGCCATTGACACCCCGGGGGATGCCGATGCCTACGATCCCCTGGCCGTGATCACCGCCGAGCAGGAGTACCTGAGTGCTGTGGCCAGGAAGGCCCGGGTGGAAAGGGACCTGGGGATCCGGTACGTCAACGTCTGGCGGGAGACCGGGCGATCCAGGCTCCTGGCCGACAACCTGTGGGCTTACTCCGACCTGAAGGTGGAGGGGCGGACAGCTTCTGTCTGGCTGTGGGAGACCCGGGCCGCCATGGAGACAAAGGGCAGCCGGGATGCCTTTGTGACCACGGCAAAAGAAGCTGGTGTCAACCGGGTTTACGCTTACCTGTATTCTGATTCCCGGCTCCTTACGGAGATGATGGACCGGGAGCGGTTTATCCTCTTTTTAAACGCGTGCGCACAAGCGAAGATCGAGGTGTGGGCGCTGCTGGGAGAGCCCGAGTGGCTCACAGCGCCGTACGGGGCGCTGGCGCTGGGCCGGGGCGTGGATCGCATCAACAGCTTTAACGCCTCCAGAAGCGGGTTCGAACCCAAAATTTCCGGCATAAAGATCGATTTGGAGCCCCATTCCGTGCCGGGGTGGGAGACAGATCCCGCCCTCAGGGAGGAGCTGAACGTCTCTTTTCTCCGGCTCCTGAAAAAGGCGAAGAGCCGCATGACGGGTGACATGCCCCTGTGGGTGGACGGGCCCGTCAAGTGGTTTACCCAGGAGGCGCACCGGCCCCTGATGCGGCAGGCCGCGCGCCTCACCGACGGCATCACGGTGATGGCCTATTTCAACGCACCGGAAACCACAAGCCGGGTGGTGGCCAAGGTCTTTGAAGAGGCGGCCGGACCCCTAGAGATCGGCCTGGAGTTTTCCGGCAAAGCACCGCCTTCGGATACCCTGTATCCCCTGGACAGAGCCGGGTGGGACCGGGTTGAACAGGATTTATCGCGCCAATGGATGGAAAACCCCGGGTATCGAGGGCTCTCGTTCCACGACTACTCAGCTTTAAAGCAGATTTTTGAAGGGGGGGAGGAGTAAGATGAAAATATCGTTCAGGAAAGGCGGTGAATCCCAGGAGCCGGTCTCACCGGCCCAACCCCGGATGCGGGAGCACAAGAGAAGGAAAGCCCCTGTGCGCAAGGTGGTGCTGACCGTGTTGTGTGTGGCGATACTGGTGGGTGGCGGCATCATGCTTTACAACCGGAACACCCTGTATACCTACGGGATGGTCACGGGTGAGACCCTGGAACTTACAGCGGATGTGACCACCGAGATCCAGCAGCTTTTTGTCTCCAAGGGGGACATCGTCAAAAAAGGGGATGTGCTCTTCACACAATACTCCGTGGAGGGTGTAAATCGAATCAGGCAGGCCGAGGCCGTCCTGGAGTCCAAGCTTTCCACATACGATCTTATTGCCGGGGAGTCGGGGGATCTGCGGGACTATGCCGCCCCTTTGCAAAACAAGCTCCGGTTCCTCGACCTGGAACAGCAGGGCAGCGCCCTCGCCCGGGAACGCATGCTCTCCGAAGCCCGTCTTCCGATACGACCCAAACCCGTATGAATCCAAAAAAGAGCGCCACGAAAACCTGGAAAAACTCTACCGGCTGGATGCCACCACCCTGAGCCAGGTCCGGGCGGCGAAAACCGAGAAAGAGCTTCGTTACCACGAATATATCCTGGCCCGGGACCACTACACCCATGTGGTGGAATCCAACCGCATCGCAGAAGCCGAGGCGGAAAAAAACTACCGGGCCAGAATGTCCACCCTCAATCGAAGCGGTATTCAGGAAGACTCGGATGTGGACGACCTTCTCTCCGAAATCGAGCGTGCAAGGGCCTATCGGGACCATCTGCGCCAACTGTACGGCTCCGCGGGGTTTAAGGCCCCCTTTGATGCCATCATCACAGAGGTGAAGGTCTCCGCCGGTTCCCTGGTGGGAGGCGGAGAACCCATCTTATCCTGCGCTTCCCTCAACGGGCTGTGGGTGGACGTCTATGTGGCACCGGACAAAGCCTGGATGCTCACCGACGATAAAGAGATCCTTTTGTACGTGGACGGAAAGCGTGAATCCGTTGCCGGAACGCTGACGGCCATGGGGAACGTGGAACTCCGGGTGCCGGAGGTCCTGAGGGAGAAGCTGCCCAAGCTGGTGAGCGCGGTCTATTTTCATGTGGCCGTGGAAAGCGATGAAACCCTGCTTCCGGGCAATGTGGTGAGGGTGGTGGTGAAGTAGGCGCTGCCGTGCCATGGGGCGCGGGAGGAACCTTTTTGTGGAACGCCGCACGTTTGTGCGGCGTTTTTTTGTGTGTCTTAAGCCTTTGTGATCAGAAACAGCCCGTAGGTTGCCCGCAGGTTGGGCAGGAAGGTGATGGTCTTTCCGTATCGGTCCGCCGAATAGGTCTTGATGGCCATTTCGTTGATGATCTCAAAACCGGCTTCCTGGCCGAGGTGTTTGAAATCCCGCAGGGAGAGAACACGGATGTTGGGCGTGTCGTACCAGGAGTAGGGCAGGACCTCGGTCTTGGGGGCGTGGCCTGAGAAGAGGAACTGCGTCCGGACCTTCCAGTGGCTGAAGTTGGGAAAGCTCACCACCGCGGTTTTGCCCACCCGCATGATCTCGGCAAGGAGGGAGACCGGGTCGAAGGTCTGCTGGATGGTCTGGCTGAGGACCACGCAGTCGAAGCTTTCGTCCGGGTAGTCGCTGAGCTCGGTGCTGATGTCCCCCTGGATCACGGAGAGGCCCTTTTCAATGCAGGCCGATACTTTAGATTCAACGATCTCGATGCCTGTCTCCGAGACATTTTTATGCTGCTTCAGGAAGTGCAGCAGATCCCCCTCGCCGCATCCCAGCCCCAGGACCTTGGATCCCGAAGGAATCCATGACGCGATGATTTGAAGGTCGTATCGAATGGGAACCTGGCTATCCGTCATGGGACACCCCCTTTAAAAAGCCGCGAATCATGCGGGAGAGCCTGTCGTTGGGCAGGAGAAAGGCATCGTGGCCTGCGGTGGACTCCAGCTCGCAGAAGCTGACGTCGTTGCCCCGTTTTTTGAGGGCCTTGACAATGGCCTTGGACTGGTAGGTCGGGTAGAGCCAGTCCGAGCTGAAGGAGACCACAAGGCATTTGGCCTTGGTGCCGGAGACCGGTGCGGACAAGGCGGATTCCAGGTCGAAGTAGTCCGCGGCCTTGGTGATGTACATCAGGGAGTTGGCGTCGAAGCGTTCCACGAACCGTGCGCCCTGGTAGTGGAGGTAGCTCTCCACCTTGAAGGGGGCCTCAAAGGCCGAGGCGTGGGTCTCCGGGTCCTGAAGGCGTCGCCCGAATTTTCTGTGCATGGCCTCGTCCGAGAGGTAGGTGATGTGGCCCACCATGCGTGCAAGGGACAGCCCGGTGTCCGGGCTTGGGCCGTCGTAGTAGGCCCCGTTGTTCCAGTTCGGGTCGTTCATGATGGCCTGGCGGGCCACTTCATTGAAGGAGATGGCAAGGGCCGAATGTCGCAGGGTGGTGGCAAGGGCCACGGCCGAGCGCATCATGTGGGGGTAGGCGTGGCACCACTGGAGCACCTGCATCCCTCCCACGGAGCCGCCGATGACCGAGACGAGCTGCTCGATCCCCAGGTGGTCCAGGAGGCGCTTCTGGGCGTTGACCATATCCGCGATGGTGACGACCTCAAAGTCCAGTCCGTAGGCTTTGCCTGTTTCAGGGTTTTCCGAGGAGGGGCCGGTGGAGCCCATGCAGCCCCCCAGCACGTTGGAGCAGATGACAAAGTACTTGGTGGTGTCGATGCCCTTGCCCGGCCCCACCATACTCTCCCACCAGCCGGGCTTTCGGTCCGTGGCATCGTAATACCCCGCCGCATGGGAGTCCCCGGTGAGGGCGTGGGTGATGAGAATGGCGTTGTCCCGGGCATCGTTCAGTTTTCCGTAGGTCGGCAGGCGATGATTGGTCAGCGTGGGCGCCTGCCTCCAGGGGCAGGGAATCGCCTGCGTCACCAAAGGTGAAGAACTGTTTTTCCACAAAGCCCACGGAGTCGGGGTAAAGATCGGTTTTCATCGCGTCCTTCGATGGTTATGGGTACATTGCAACATGTCGCCCATGGTGTTTTTTTATTTTCGTGCCACTCAGTCACGGCCGTTCCAAGGAGCGCCGCACACCTGTGCGGCTTTTTTTATCCCGCCTGCTCAACGTCCACAACAAACGCTTCGGGGTTGAGGGCAAGCATGGCGTCGAGCTCGTGTTCGGTCTCCTTTGTGACACTGAAAAAGAGAAAGGCAAACATGGGAAAGGTGCGGTAATCCATTTTGCGCAGGCACAGGATGGTGCTCAGCCCCTCGGCCAGCTGTCGGTAATCAAAGTCCTGGTCGTCCCGCAGGGGGGTGGGGCGCTCGATGACCGCCATGGCAAAGGTGTCGTCTCCTGCCGCGCGGAGCACCGCGTCCCAGTCGGGTTTTCTCTTCTGGGCAAAATAGTCATAGACGTTGATGCCGTATGCGTAGGAGGCAATGTCCGTGGAGCACCACCCGGCAAAACGCAGGGGGTTCACCTCAATGGGGCGGATGCAATCGTTTTCATCGATGCGGATCTCGGTGTGGACAGGCAGGCCCCTGAAGTCTCCGAGCTCTGCCAGGTCCGAGAGAAAGCCCTCGATGGCGGAAAGGCGCGATGAGATGATCTTAGCGGAGGTGATGTAGAGGCGGTCGCTCATGTCCTGCTCGCCGCTGAACCGGTGCTTTAGGATGTTGAGCACCACCGGTTTGTTGTCGTCGTCAAAGTAGGCGTCCACTGCGTACTCGTCCCCTTCGATGACGGACTCCACAATGAAAAAGGCGCTGCTGATCACCTCTTCGGGAAAGGCGTTGGCCGTTTCCTTTGTCTCTTCCAGAAGCCGTGCCCGGACCGTTTCCCACTCGTCGGCGGTGTTTACCCTGTGGACCCCCGCGCTGATGAACCCCACCATGGGCTTGATGATAAAGGGGGCACCCACGCGCTCAAAGGTGAAGTCCGCGATCTCATCTGCCGCAAGCTTGAAAAAGGCGATGTCCGGGAACAGGGCCGCCGTCTTCTCCCGGAACTTGAATTTGTTCTTGAACAGGTCGATCTTCAGGGCCAGCTCCGAGTCCGCGCCAAAGGTCTCGACGATCCACCCGATGGCATTCTCGCTGTTGCTGTAGAGCCAGCGGAAGTTATCGCGCTCCAGCTCTTTGACGGCCTCGGCATCGGAGATATGGTTGGCTGACGGGGAGACGCACTTCAGGGCAAACTCGTTGTCAAGGAGAGGGGCCTGGGACTCGATGAGGTAGTTCTCGGCCACATCGGAGATGTAGGGTTGATCAAAGATAAACATGCACTGTTCCCAACTAATTAAAGATGCTTTTCGTTTAATGTGTCCGTTTCGACGACATAACCCCGAAAGCCATCGGTGGCCGGAATACCGCTGGGATTTGACCCGAGGAACGAGGGGCAAAGCCCGGCGGTAACCTGCTTTCAAGGTGGCTCACCTTGCCGCCGGAGGCATTCCTTTTAACCCATGCTGTCCAAAGCCTGGGAGAAGTCGGCGATGATGTCGTCGATGTGCTCGATGCCCACGGTGATACGGATCAACTCCGGCAGGACCCCGGCCTTGATCTGGTCTTCGTCGCTGAGTTGGCGGTGGGTCATGCTGGCGGGGTGCAGGACACCGGTGCGGACATCGGCCACGTGGACCACGATCTCGGCCAGCTGAAGGCTGTTCATGAGGCGCTCTGCGGCGTCTCTGCCCCCTTTGGGACCGAAGGTGAGGACCCCGCTGCCCGCTTTCATGTACTTTTTGCAGAGGTCGTGGTTGGGGTCGCTTTTAAGAAGGGGGTACTTGACCCACTCAACGGACGGGTGGCTTTCCAGGAATTCGGCCAGGGCCAGGGCGTTGCTGCTGTGGCGTTCCATGCGCAGGTGGAGGGTCTCCAGGCCCTTGTTGGTGAGAAAGGCGTTCTGGGGGGACATGTAGCACCCCAGGTCCCGGATCCACTGGACCCGCGCCTTGACGATATAGGCCTGGTTGCCGAAGGTCTCGGTGTAGCTGAGGCCGTGGTAGGATTCGTCGGGTTCGGTGAGGCCGGGGAACTTGCCGTTGTTCCAGTCAAAGGAGCCCCCGTCCACGATGATGCCCCCCACGCTGGTGGCGTGGCCGTCGGTGTACTTGGTGGTGGAGTGGATCACGATGTCTGCCCCGTGCTCCAGGGGGCGGCACAGGAGCTGCGTGGGGAAGGCGTTGATGATGAAGGGGACGCCCATAGCCTTGGCGATGGCGGCGAACTTGTCGAAGTCCAGGACCTGGGTGCCCGGGTTGGACAAGGACTCGCCGAAGAGCAGCTTGGTGTTGGGCTTGAAGGCTTTTTTGATCTCATCCACAGGGGCGGCGGGGTCCACAAAGGTCATGTCGACGCCCATTTTCTTCAGGGTGTGCTTGAAGAGGTTGAAGGTGCCGCCGTAAAGGGTGGACAGGGCCACGAAGTGGTCGCCCGCTTCACAGATATTGAGGATGGACACCGTGGACGCGGACTGGCCCGATGAGAGGGCCAGGGCCCCCACGCCGCCTTCCAGGGCCGCCATTTTGTTTTCAAGGACTTCCACCGTGGGGTTGCTGATGCGTGAGTACATGTGCCCGGGGACCTTGAGGTCGAAGAGGTCTGCGATCTCTTTGCACGTGTCGTACTTGTAGGTGGTGCTCTGTACGATGGGGGTGACGCGGGGCTCTCCGTTTTTGGGAGTAAACCCGCATTGAACTGCCTTTGTCTCGATATTCCAGCGTGTCGTATCCATATGAACATCCCGTGTAAGCGTGGTGAATCGTTATTGCCGTAGGTTTCCCTTTGAGGCGGGAAAGTGCACGCATCGGTTTTAGCCTAAGTGTTCGCCGTTTTTCAATTGACAAATTACCCCACATGCATAATCAAGTAAACTTAAACGAATTAAACCATAGGTTAAGTTATGCTAAACGATATCGATTTCAACCGACTCAAGGTGTTTTATTGCATCTACAGCAGGCAAAGCATCGGGGGGGCGGCAAAGGAGCTCAACGTCACCCCGTCGGCCGTGAGCCAGCATCTGAAAAAGCTGGAGCAGGAGATCAGGGTGCGGCTCTTTACGCGGATGCACAAACGGCTTGTGCCCACGGTGGAGGCAGACAGGCTGTTTGCGATCCTCAAGCCGTTCTTAGGGGAGTTGCAGGCGGGGTTGACGCTTTTTCAAAACGGGAAGGATGAGCCGTCCGGGCTTTTGCGCATCGGGGCACCCGTGGAGTTTGGCAAGGCCTTTTTCCCGAAGGTGATGGCGTCATTTCGGAAGCAATACGGAGAGGTGACCTTTTCCCTGACCCTGGGCAATTCGGAGAGGCTCCTTGCCATGGTCAAGGGCGGGGAGCTCGATTTTGCCATGGTGGATCTCTTTGCAAGCCAGAGGAAATACGTGGCGGATCTGGGGACCTATCATGTGGAGCCGATCATCGATGAGGAGGTGATCCTGGCCTGTTCGGCGGTCTATTTCCACACCCGCCTCAAGGAGAACCTCTCTCCAGACCACATCCTCTCCCAGGATTTTATCTCTTACGAGCGCAGCCATCAGGCCCTTAACGGCTGGTTCCGGCACCACTTCGGCAAACAGTCGGTGAGACCCAACGTGGTCCTCACCGTGGACAGCGTCCAGGCCGTGCGCTCGGCCATCGAAAGCGACATGGGCCTGGGCGTGGTGACCCGAAACGCCGTCCGGGACCAGCTTCGGCAGGGAACCGTCATCCCCGTCAGCACGGGCAAGCGGGAGATCGTCAACAAGATCTCCCTGGTCCAGCTCCAGGACAAGGTCCCCACCTTTACGGAGAAGACAGCCCAGTCGTATTTCAGGGAGGCGCTGCGGGAGGTGTCGCGGTAGGCGGTGGGACACTCCCAGGCAGAGCCTGGGAGCGAGAAAAAACTCAGGCAGAATGGCTGCCTTCATGCATTCGCCATAGGGTTTCAAGGTGCCCCCACCTTGCCGCCGGAGGCCGTGCGGTTAAATCAACACTGGGCAAGTGGTGACAACGTCTCCTGTAACGTCGAAGCTTGCGATCCAGCCCGCATAAACCATCAGCGTTCATGTCGGGCGCAGCCCGAGCCGAAGGCCATTGCGCTTTGCCCTGAGGAACGAAGGGCAAAGCGCAATGGCAATAAGCTTTCGAGGTGGCTCACCTCGCCGCCGGAGGCAGGTTTTTCAATGCACTTTAACCATAGAAGGCATCGTTCACTTGGCAGTTTTCGGCGGAATGGGTGGCGAAGCCGGGGTATGATGGCATACCCCGGCTGGTTTACATGGAGTGGGGGTTATTCGAACTCAGCCAGCTCTTTTTCGAGTTTTTCCAGCATGGCTGCGCAGCGCTTGCTCAGCGCTTTTTTGTAGTAGTCGCGGACGGGCAGGGCTGCTTTGCGGAAGGCTTCATGCTGCTCAGGGGTCAGGTCCACGCGTTCGGTGTGCTTGGCCAGGACCTCGGCTGCTTTTTCGTTGGCTTCCTTCTGGAGGTCGTAGGCGTAGTCACGCATCTCGGCGACGGTTTCGGTGAGGATCTTCTGCAGGTCCTTGGGCAGGGACTTGAAGAAGCGGTCGTTCATGAACACGCCTTCGAGGTACATGATGTGGTTGGACATGATGAGGTACTTCTGGACTTCGTACCATTTCATGTCCACCAGGGCGCCCAGGGGGTTTTCCACGCCGTCCACCATGTTCAGCTGAAGGGCGCTGTACACGTCGGTGTAGGAGACCGGCGTGGGGTTGGCGTTGTAGGCTTCGTAGTTTTTGATGATGAGCGGGGTGTCCATGGTACGGAAGGGCAGGCCTTTGAAGTCCGCGGGGCCCATGATCTTTTTGTCGCTCAGCCAGTCGCTTGCGCCCAGGGGCCACAGGTCCATGAGGCGCAGGCTTTTTTCAGCGTAGGCACCGGCGAGGTCCTTTTTGACCACCTGGCTTTTGGCCAGGAACTCGTAGGCTTTTTCCACGCTGGAGGGCAGCAGGAAGTGCAGGGCGAACATCTGGCCTTCGGGCACGATGGTGGAGACGTTGCCGGGGCTGACGATGGCCATCTGGGTGGAGCCGGTGAGCAGGTGTTCCACCAGATCCACGCCGACGCCGAGCTGGCCCACCTGGAAAATCTCAAACGTGATCCGGCCGTCACTTTTTTCCGTTACGCGGCGGGCAAACTCCTTTGCGTATTTGTCCGGTACGGTGTCTGCGTACTCTTCGTGGGTAATCTTAAAGGTGTAGGTTCCTCGTTTGGCAGATGCGGGAAGCGCACCGGCAAACACAATCAACAGCATCAAACCAAGCGTACAAAACTTTTTCATCTCTCACTCCTAAGTAAATGATCTATTATTTCAAATTGATGAATTACTTCATCAACCCTCCCAGGAACAATGAAATTTCGGGAAACGCGGAAATCAGGAAACAGGCAAAGAGCAGGATGGCGATATACGGCCCTTCGTTTCGAATGACTTCAAGGTACGGTTTGTCGAAGATGGCACAGCAGGTGAAGATACTTGTGCCGAAAGGCGGCGTGCCGGAGCCGATGGCGACCTGCAGGGTAATCAGGACACCCAGGTGCACCAGGTTGATGCCTGCGGCATGGGCGATGGGGGCAAAGATGGGGGTCAGGATCAGGATGACGACCACGGCCTCCACAAACATGCACCCGACAAAGAAGACGATGTTGACGGTGAGCAGGATGAGGAAGACAGAGGCCGACTCCCCGAGGAGGCCCTGGGTGAGCATCTGGGGGATACGGTCGTAGGAGATGACCCAGGAGAAGCACTGGCCCACTGCCACAAGGATGAACACGACGGTGGTGAGCACGCCGGTGGAAAGGGCGATCTCGTAGAGGTCTTTCATTTTGACGGATTTGTAGATGATCATCTCCACAAAGGCGGCGTACAGGACGCTGGCGGCCGCTGCTTCCGTGGGGCTGAAGATACCCGAGTAGATGCCGCCCATGATGATGACGGGAAAGCCGAAGGGCAGGATGCAGCGTCTGGTGGCTGCCAGGCGCTCTGCGGCGGATGCCTTGGGCAGGCGGGGGATGTTGTTGCGCTTTGCGTAGAACACGTTGTACGCGGCAAAAAGGGCGATGATCACAACGGCGGGACCGATGCCTGCGATGAACAACTCGCCGATGGAAGCGCCGCTTGCCACCCCGTAAACGATCATCCCCAGGCTGGGGGGAATGAGGTAGGCCAGGTTACTGGAGTTGATGATCAGCGCCAGGGCTTCGCTGTCGCTGTATCCCCTGTCCAGGAGTTTTTGCCGAACCGGAGACCCAACGGCCACAACCGTTGCCTGGGTGGAGCCGGACACCGCGCCGAACAGGGCGCAGGTGATGGATGTGGTGGAGGCCAGGCCGCCGCTGAGGTGACCTACCAGGCTTTCCACAAAATCGAGCAGGCGTTCCGATGTCTGCCCCTTGCACATGATATCGGCGGCGAGGATGAACATGGGGATGGCCATGAGCACCGGTGCCTGAACGCCCAGGATCATCTGCTGAACGATGATGAAGGGCTGAACCATGGGCGTGTACAGGCTGATATAGACAATGGTGGAAAGAAGCATGGTCATCATCATGGGGAATCCCATGAGCAGCAAGAGAAGCATTAAACCAAAAAGAATCAGCATTCTGTGTCCTCCCCCTCGGGCTTTTCCGTTCCCACGTAGAGCTCGGGTTCTTTGATGTTGATGATGATGTTCATCAGGTACTGAATGGCCCCGAGGCCGAACCCTACGGGAACGACGGCAGCGCGAATCCAGTCCGGCATTTCAAGGGCGGAGGTCACCTTGCCCAGCATCTTGGTGTACTCGATGTAGTCGAGAGCGATGGAGCAGACGTAGATGTACGTGGCCATGGTCACAAACGAGATGAAGATCATCAGAGCTTTTTTAATTTTGGGGGACAGCGTGTCGAAAATCGCCGTCATGCGGATGTGGCGTCCCTTGCGGGCGGCATAGCCGATGCCGCTGAATGTCACGAGAATAAGCAGCGACCCGCCGAGCTCGTCGGCCGACGCCATGCTTTTCATAAACAGCTTGCGGGAGACGACATTGCATATGAGGAGGCCGGCCATGAACAAAACGCCGCTGGCCAGGACCCACTCCGTAATCAGTGCAATGAGGTCATCAAGTTTCCAAAAAAGTTTCATGCATTCTCCTCTTTACCCCATTCCCCTCGGGTACGTTACACATGGTATCTTTACCAAAAACAGATTGTACGGCAGTCAAAGCCTCATTGCTTTAACCTGCCAGCAACTGTCCGAATCCTTTTATTTCGGGCTGTTTTCCCGCAAGGGTCATGGCATGCCAGAACATGGCCTGGGTGCTTGTGACAACGGGAACTCCAACTTCAGCCTCAATCTCTTCAATGTGCTCTAATGCGCGCAAATTGGTGCAGGACATAAACAGGGCGTCCGTGGGGGCCTGGGCCAGGATGCGCCTGGCTCCTTCCAGCATCGAGTCAAAGGAGACCGTGGTGATGTCGGTGTCTTTTTCGATGCGCAGCGCCCCGATAGTGGGCACTTCAAGGCCTTCTGCTTCAAGCTGCTGATAGAGCGGGTAGTTCACCTCCGTGGGGTAGGGCGAAAAGATGGAGACCCGCTTGGCCTTCAGGTGCTTGAAGGCGGCAAGGGCTCCGGCCCACGGGTTTGTTGCGGGGATCCCCGGGTTGTTTGCGGTGAGCAGCTCCCGGATTTTGTCATTGCCGATGACAATGGAGGCCGAGGTGCAGCCGAAGGCCATGACGTCCATGGGAAGCCCGGTTGCGATGAGCTCGGCAGACTGGGTGATGCCCCGGGAAATCTCAGCCAGGGCCTCTTTGGTCATGGAGCTTGAGTAGTAGACCCGGTTGCTGAAGACCATGGCAGACGAGCCCACCAGCATGTTCAGGTCCCTTTCAATGGAATGGTCCGTTGAAAGCTGCACCAGCCCGATATGCACCTTGTCCGGCCGGGGAGCCTTGGTATGGTCCAGAAAGAGTTCGCTTGCTTCGTAATCAGACTGGCTGAGCATGGGATACGCCCTCCTTATTGCACTCGGCTGCGTAGGTTGCGCACATGGCGGCGTACATCATGGTGGCACGCAGCACCTGCTTTTTTTCCACGTATTCGTCGGGCACGTGGCATGCCGCGATCACACCCGGTCCGTAGCCGATGACGGGGATGCCGTGCTTGCCCATGATGGCGACCCCGTTGGTGGAAAACGGCCAGGTTGTCAGCGTGGGCGGTGTGTTGAACAGCCCCTCGTAGGCCTTGACCGTGCTGCGGGTGACCACGTGGTCTTTTTCGATTTTCCAGGCGGGGAAGGTGCACTCTTTGCAGGGAACAAGCCCCGTGTAGGACGGCTCTTCAAAGGTGTGGAACTCAACGGTTGCCCGGGCCGCCTGAACCGAAGGCAGCTGCTGCACCTGCTCCAGGGCATACTGGGGAGACTCCCCCCATGTCAGCCGCCGGTCGATGGTCAGTTCGCAGTAATCCGCCACGGAGGAGCGGGACGGCGCTCCGGAGATCATCTCCGAGACCACCAGGGTGCCTTTGCCCAGGTCTTCGTCTTCGATGGTGAGGTTGGTGCTCAGTGCCTCCAGTTCGGACACGATCTTTGCCATGGCGTAGATGGCGTTGTCCCCCATGTGGGGGGCGGAGGCATGGGCGCTTTTGCCTGTGACGGAGATCTTGAGCTCCATGCGGCCCTTCTGGGCAAAGGAGATCCGGTCGTCGCTGGGCTCTGCAATGATGACAACGTCGGGGGACACCCCTTCGTTTTCGATGAGGTATTCCCATGCCAGCCCCTCGCAGGGCTCTTCCTGCACCGTGGCGCAGACCATGTAGGTGACGACGGTCAGGGAGAGGTCCCAGACCTCCCGCGTAGACCATGGACGCGATGGCCGCTTTCATGTCCGAGGCCCCGCGACCGTAGAGGCAGGTGTCGTCCTGGTCACCGGAAAAGGGTGGGCGCGACCACTGGTCGCGGTTTATTGCACCCCACCGTGTCCATGTGCCCGTCCGCTGCGATGAGGGTGTTGCCGGTTCCCACGGAGCCGCGGACGTTGCCCATGGGGTCCACGGTGACCTCATCAAAGCCCAGCTCCCGCATCTTGCCCTCAACGAGGGCGGCAACCCTTTGCTCGTTGCCGGAGAGGCTTTCGGTCTTGATGAGTTCACAGGCGAACTCACAGATGTCCCGGGCATAGTCCTCGGTGCGGGACACGATTTTTTCATACATATCAGACATCACGATTCCTATTTTATAATCACCATGTGTTCGGCGGCCCTGGGGGAGAGCAGTTCGGCGCCATTTTCCGTGATCACAATGTTCTCTTCGTGCACCATCTCCTTGCCCGGGGCATAGACCATGCCGGGTTCCAGGGTGATGACCATGCCCGCTTCCAGCGTGGTGTTGTCCGTGGCCGTGTTGGATGGCCACTCCGTCAGCTGGCTGCCGAGGCCGTGGCCGAGGCGTCCCACGCCACTGCCCAGGGCGCCGCCTTCTTCCATGACGCTCCACATGGCGTTGTAGATATCCGTGGTGGTGGCTCCGGGACGGGCCACCTTCAGGCCGGCTTCCGTTGCTTCATACACGCAGTCGTAGGCGCTCGGTCTCGTCGCTGCAATGGCCGAAGGCAAAGTTGCGGTCAAAGTCCGAGAAATACCCGTCGTGCACCGCCCCCACATCGATGATCAGCACGTCACCCTCTTCAATGCGGCGGGGGGTGGGGCCCATGATGATGCTGTCGTAGCCGTCGGGGCCGGAGCCGGAGATGAGGTATTTGACGAATTCGGCGCCGTGGTTGAGCATGTTGATCCGCATCTGGCGACAGATCTCCTGCTCGGTCTGGCCGATTTTGGCGTGGGTGGGGAGCATGTCGAAGCCGTGGCCGGCGATCTCGCAGGCCCTTTTGATCTTGGCAATCTCCGCCGGGGACTTGATGGCGCGCAGGTGGTGATCCCGTTC
The DNA here is from genome assembly GCF_056829965.1 of Desulfoluna sp. CYM3A. Classification (NCBI taxonomy): domain Bacteria; kingdom Pseudomonadati; phylum Thermodesulfobacteriota; class Desulfobacteria; order Desulfobacterales; family Desulfolunaceae; genus Desulfoluna; species Desulfoluna sp. CYM3A. Next base: position 3,993,223 of record NZ_CP186556.1, on the reverse strand, counting down.
AGGGCAATATCCACAAACTCTTTTCCGCTGATCCAGGGAGGCCAGCTTCAGGTAATCCGCCGTGGGCATGCGGTCAAGCTCCTGGCCAAGGGTCGCGCCGATGCGGCCGAAGCGTGTGGGCAGGGAGTTGACGACACCTGCCACCAGGGAGATGCCGTCGTCCTCGGGGTTGGGGGAGGACCAGGTGAGGACGTGGTCCAGCCAGGTGCTGCGCATGCCGCTTTCGCCGATGCCGGGGATCACGGCAACGGGTTTTCCCGTAAGGGGAATGACCAGAAACCAGGGCCGGGTGGGGCTCTCCCAGAATTGGGTGTAAAAACCGGTGAAGTAGCGGACGTTGGCCTCGGTGGTGAGAAAGACGGCGTCCAGCTTTTTCTCCTGCATGACTTTCTGCATGCGGGCGGTACGCGTTTCAAACTCTTCAGCGGTGAATCCAGATTCGAGTATGCTCATCGTTTCTATCCTAAAATCACTCTGGTGGATTAGTTGTCTCGTCCGAACCACACCACGTCGCGGTAGGTCTCAGGCGAGGTATCTCCTTCGGTGTTGATACAAAGGACCTTTGCGTCTTTGGTAAGGCCCAGTTTTTCACGTGCTTCCCGGCCCTCTTCCTCTTGCATCACCCACTGCAGGAACCCTGTGGTGGCGGCACCGGACAGCCGCTCTCCAGAGGTCGCGGCCTGGAAGTAGCCCTTCATGGGAGCGCCCAGGATGCGCATGCCTTTGGCGGCGATGTCGTCGGAGCAGGAGGCGTAGGCCAGGGGGTAGTCGCGCAGCATCTCCCAGCTGGTGATGTTGGGCTCGCCGCAGGCAAGGCCCGCCATGAGGGTGGCAAGGGAACCGGTCACAGCGTGGGGGGTGCCGTCGTTTTCGCAGGCGGAGACGTAAAAGCAGTTGGCTGCCTCGGGTTCCACGATGATGAAGGTGGGGGCGTCTTTTCCGAACACGGACATGAAAAAGCCCAGCATGGCCCCGGCAAAGCAGCCTACCCCTGCCTGGAGCAGCACGTGGGTGGGGCGGTTGACGCCCATGGCCTGCATCTGTTCCAGGGCTTCCAGGGCCAGGGTGGTGTATCCCTGCATGATGGAGGTGGGGATCTCTTCGTAGCCTTCCCAGGAGGTGTCCTGGACAGTGAGCCAGCCGTTTTTCTGGGCCGTGTCCCAGGCCATGCGCACGCAGTCGTCGTAGTAGAGCTCGGAGATGGTGCACTCGGCGCCCAGGGCGCGGATGTTGTCCCGCCGGATGGGGTCGGACCCCTTGGGCATGTAGATGATGGCTTTCTGGTCGAACTGCTGGGCGGCCCAGGCCAGTCCTCTTCCGTGGTTGCCGTCGGTGGTGGAGGCAAAGGTGATGTCGCCCACGGCTTTGCGGGTCTCTTCGGAGCGCAGCTCGTTGCAGCTGACCTCGTCGATTTCTTTGCCCAGCTTCTGGGCGAGGAGCTTGCCCACGGCGTAGGTGCCGCCCAGGACTTTGAATGCGTTTAAGTTGAACCGGTAGGATTCATCCTTGACCAGGATTTCCCCTAAACAAAGGTGGTCGGCGAGGTGGGTGAGTCGTGCAAGGGGGGTGGGGGCATATGTGTCAAAGGTGCTGTGGAACCTGCGCACCTTCTCTGCGATCTCCCGGCTTAATATGGAGACATCGGCTCCGGCGTCGGGAGCCTTTGGATTCTCGTTAAACTTGATATCGACTTTCGACAACGTGTTTCTCCTTTTTGGTAAGCTTGATTGTGAACGGCAAGGAAGTATTGCAGAGAGTATGCCAAATCAGGCTTTTGAAGGAGATGTTTTGCGTTTTCAATCGGTTAAACGAAATTGGACGCCCTTTTGACGGGCCGGGTATGATTCGCAATCTGAGAAGTTTCTCATCTTGCGAATCGTTGTGGAGCAACGCGCCTATTTCTCTATTTTTCGGTAGAGTGTCGCCAGGCTGACCCCCAGGGCCTTGGCCGCCTGCTTTTTCCCTTTTGTGGTGTCCCCGTAATAGGCCAGGGCACGCATAATGGCCTGGTGCTCAAGGGTTTTCAAGGGGATGACGGGCTGCTGGGGATCGGGTTCAGGGGGCGCTTTAGGAGAAAGATTCTCATTTTGCAAAAAACCGGCGTGGAGGGTGGACTGGTTGATCTCCCCCTGGTCCGAGACCATGTTGACCAGGTATTCGATGGTGTTCTCCAGCTCACGGATGTTGCCGGGCCAGTCATAGTCCCTCATCTTCTGGACGATGGGGGTGGGCAGGGTAAACCGCTTTTTGCCGAAGAGGGTGCAGTATTTGTTGATAAAGTGGTCCACGAGCAGGTCCAGGTCCCCGAGGCGCTGGCGCAGAGGGGGCGTGTGCAGGGGGATGACATTTAAGCGGTAATAGAGGTCGCTTCGGAACATGTTCTGGGCCATGAGTTCCTGGAGGTTGTCGTTGCAGGCGGCGATGACGCGGATATCCACGGAGACGGGGCGGGTGGCCCCGAGGCGGGTGATGGTTCGCTCCTGGAGGACCCGAAGGAGCTTCACTTGAAGGTACAGGGGCATGGAGCCGATTTCGTCCAAAAAGAGCACCCCCCCTTCGGCCAGCTCGAATTTGCCGATCTGCCCCTTGCTCAAGGCCCCGGTAAAGGCGCCTCCCACGTAGCCGAAGAGCTCGCTTTCCAGCAGGGTGTCCGGGATGGCCCCGCAGTTGATGGCGATAAACGGGGCGTCGGCCCTGTCCCCGATGGCATGGATGGCCCGGGCCACAAGCTCTTTGCCAGTGCCGCTCTCCCCTGTGATGAGCACCGAGGAGCGGGTGTTGCCCGTGGCCGTGATCTGCTCTTTCAACTGGAGCAGGAGCGGGGATTGACCGATGATGTTGTCCAGGCTGCTGTCGAAGCTGGGGGCGGATCCCTGGGGGCTGTGGGATATGACCGACTGGATGGTGTCGAAAACAAAGACCTTTGAAAACCGGCTGGCGGCGGACTTGGGCTCCACGTACTTGCCCACGATGAGCTGTTGCCTGTTTTCCTGTTCCACGGTGTATTCGTTCAGGTCGGAGAAGGTGCACCCCGTGGGGGTGATGGAAAAATTCTCAAATTGCGAAGGCAGGGTCTTGTGCAGGATTTCCCTTGCTCGTTCGTTATGGTAGACGATGGCCCCTTTGGCGTCGTAGATCAGGGTGCCCTTGTTGTTGGTGTTAACCACCTGGCTCATGATGTCCAGCAGGTCGCTGATGTCTTCAAACTCTTGGCGCTCATTGACGCGGGCCGCGATGCTGATGGCAAGAAGGGAAAGAAAATTTAAATAGATGGCTCGCTGGCTCAGGACCCGCTCCCGGGCTTCCTGGGAAAAACAGATGAGGTCGATGGCTCCGAAGGTGGTCTTGCCGTCGGAAATGGGGGCACACACAGACAGGAGTTCATGGCAGTCGGCTTTGGTCTGGCAGCCTTTGCAGATTTCACTCTCTCTGGGGTTGACGATAAAAAGGGGCTTGCTCCCTTTAAGGGTGGTCTTGAGCAGGTTGCCCGCGTTTTTGATGCTCTCGCCGATTCCTTTGGCGCACCTTCCCGTTCCAGCAATGCGAATCAGGTCGGTGTCCACAACATCCACGTCAAGCCCCGTCACCGTTGAGATGGTTTCGGCGTAATACTGTATCTGTTTCTGCAGTTTTAAAAGCATACCGCGGGTTCCTTGTTTGTCTATCAACGTGCCTTGGTCCCTTGTGCCTTTACACCATTTGTATGCGATCCGGGGAATAGGGCCTTACCGGAAAGCCGTTTAGAATCATGATAATATAGAGTTGGTGTCAAGAGGGAACATTGGTAACTTTTACATGCTATGGTTTTTTTAAGCGGTAAATGGGGAAGTATTGTTGAGAGTGATCCAGGGGTTGAGAAAAGGCGGGTTTGTGATGGTTTTTGGTGCAGGGGCACCGGGAAATGAGCACCGGGTGTTCCATGGGACGCGCCGCGTGTTTTTTTTATCCCCCATGCGGGCGTGGGAAGGGTTGCTATTCCACTGCAGACGCGGTTGCGTGGGGGGGATTTGCCAATTGTTCCTTGACAATAATGATCGCCGGGGGCATTTAGGTCAGTGCTGATTTCGGTGTGTAGCCGCTTAATTAGACGTGAGGCCTCGGTGTGGTGGGCTCTGAACAACAGTGTATTATCGTTCCTTGAAAGGTTACGTCGTTTCGGATGGATCATTGTGGGGGGCATCTGTACAGGAACTGGTTGTACCAAGGTTATGAGGATTAAAATGGATCAAATGCCCTTGTCGTGGCGAAGCGTGTTTTTCATTCTGTTCATGCCGGTATTTTTTTATTCATGCACAACGGTCAGCCCGCCCGTGGCACCTGTGATAAAACCCGTGATTGAGCCCGTTGTCAGCCCTGAGCCCGAACCTGAGGCTGAACCGGATGTCTCTCCCGAAGTGAATCCACCTGAAAAATCAGTTGACGAGCCCCCGGTCAAGAGGTCTGTGGTCAAGAAGTCGGTACCGAAGACGCCTGTTCTGACACCGCAGGAGGCCCCAGCCGTTGACCTCCTTTCCGGCCTTCGCATCATCGGAGAAGTGGAGCCGGTGACCCTGGTTCCGTCCGGGGTGACCATGCCGGCACGCATCGACACCGGGGCCACCACCTCTTCCATTGATGCCACGGAGATCGAACCCTTTGAGCGTGACGGAAAAAAATGGGTGCGCTTTGTGGTGGCCGACAGGCGCAGCGGTGAGAAAGTACCCCTGCAGTGCCCGGCGTGTTGCGGCGCGTCAACATCATCAGTCATGCGGGTGAGTCCCTCGGACTACGCCCCCGTGGTGGTGGATTAAGACCATGATGGGCGGAGTTGCTTTTGATCATGAATTTTCCCTGACCGATCGATCGGACTTTTCGTACCAGGTTCTCATCGGCCGAAATTATCTTCAGGGTGAGTTTGTCGTTGATGTGAACCGCAAGAATGTAACCAGCCCCATGAGTGAGAATTAAAATGAAAGAGCGGATTCAGATCATCGCCATTGTTGTTGTGCTTATTGTTGTGGGTGTGGGGGCAGCCGTATACAAACATAGAAACTGGGGTTTCCTTTTTTACCGGGTGAAAAACAGAGGGCCTGGACCGTTGAGGCAACGATCTCCTTTGTGGCCGACGGTGGCCCGGTGGAGGTCTCGGTGAACAGGCCCGATCGAAGCGACACCATGGCTGTGCTGGAGAATCCATCACCCGGGTATGTGGTTTCGAAAAAAGGGGGCCGGACTGTCTGGAAAGCGGAAGACAGGCATGGGCCCCAGAAAATGTTTTTGAGGTCCACCACCTACCGTCGCAGCGGCGGTGAAGCAACGCCCCGCGGGAAGGTTACATACCCTGAGGCACCAGTTTTCAAAGAGCCCCATGAGCTGGCCGCCGACGGTATCGTCTTTGCCGCTCAAAGTGAAAACACCTCCGGTGAAGCTGTGGCCAGGGCGATTTTAAAGGCCTTTAATGACCCCATGAACAACAACGCCTCACTGCTCCTTACCGACGCCGATACCTATGGGGGCGTTGTGCCCCTTGCCTGTGGGCTGATGGCCAGAGCCGGGGTCAAAGCCCGCATGGTGAAAGGGCTCAACCTTGACGAGGAAAAGCCCAAACAGAAGCTGAAAAGCTATATCGAAATAGAGGATGGCTCCGGGTTCAAGCTGTTCAACCCGCGAACGGCAGAGCTGGAAAACAGGGATGCATTCCTGGCATGGCAGCAGAACGGGGAGTCTATCCTTGAGATCATCGGGGGAAGCGGCGGAGACATCTCGTTTTCCGTTATCGCCGATGAGATCGCCGCCCAGAAGGCTGCTGTGCAGCATGGCAAATACACCGGTCATGTGCTCATCGATTTTTCTATTTACAGCCTCCCCATTGCCCAGCAGAACGTCTTCAAGCTTTTGCTTCTCATTCCCATCGGCGCCCTTGTCATCGTCATCCTCCGAAACCTTGTGGGGATTGAAACCTTGGGGACGTTTATGCCGATCCTCATCGCCCTGGTTTTTCTCCAGGTCCATTTGCTGGTGGGGCTCTCCCTTTTTGTCATCATTGTGGGTATCGGCCTGATCCTTCGGTCTTACCTCTCCAGCCTGAACCTGCTCCTTGTCCCCAGGATTTCCGCGGTCCTGGTCTTTGTCATCCTCATTTATGTGGGGGTGAGTGTCGCCAGCATCCGCATGGGGTTCGAGGCGGGGCTGATGGTGACCTTTTTCCCCATGATCATCATCTCATGGACCATCGAGCGCATGTCTGTCCTCTGGGAGGAGGAGGGGCCCAAAGATGTCTTTATCCAGGGCGGCGGCAGCCTTTTTTCCGCGTCCATGGTCTACCTTGTCATGCAAAACAGGGTCGTCGGTCACCTGACCTACTCCTTTCCTGAGCTGTTGCTGGTGGTGCTCGCCGCGATCATCATGATCGGGAGCTATTCCGGCTACCGCCTCACCGAGTTGAGGCGCTTTGAGCCGCTTGCAGGGGGGGAGTGATAGTCACCTCGCCCTATGGAAACAAAAAAAGCGGGTGTCGTGGGCATGAACCGGCGCAACGTGGTGCTCATCGCCCGGAACAACCCGCGGCAGCTTTACCCCAGCGTGGATGACAAGCTCAAAACCAAGAGACTCCTCGCAGAGGCGGGGATCTCCGCACCACGGCTCCTGGGGGTGGTCAAAACCCAGGGCAACGTCCGGGAACTCGAATCCTTTCTGGACACCTGCCCGCCCTTTGTCATCAAGCCGTCCCGGGGCAGCGGGGGAAAAGGGATCCTCGTCATCAGCGGGCGCCACGGGCAGGATTTCCTGAAACCCGACGGGCATCGGGTGACCATCGGGGAGATCAAGCGCCATGCCTCCAACACGCTGAGCGGCCTCTTCAGCCTCGGCGGCCACAGCGATGTGGCCATGATCGAAGAGATGGTGGATTTTTCCGATGCCTTTGAGGGCTTCTCCTACCAGGGGGTGCCGGACATCCGCGTGATCGTATACAAAGGGTACCCTGTGATGGCCATGACCCGGCTCTCCACCGCAGCTTCCGATGGAAAGGCCAACCTCCACCAGGGTGCCGTGGGCGTGGGTATTGATGTGGGCACGGGTGAGGCGCTGAAAGCCGTGCAGTTCAGTCGCCAGGTGACCCACCACCCGGACACGGGAAAAGAACTCTCCACCCTGTTTGTGCCCCAATGGCCCGATTTTCTGGCCCTTGCCGCACGGTGTTACGAGATCACCGGGTTGGGGTACCTCGGGGTGGACATCGTTCTGGACCGGCTTAAGGGCCCCATGATCCTGGAACTCAACGCCCGGCCCGGCCTTGCCATTCAGATTGCCAACGGGTATGGTCTTCAACCCCGGGTGGATCGTGTGGACGCGGAGGGGGCTAAAGAAAAAAATGCCTCGGAGAGGGTGCAGTTTTCCATGGAGGCTTTTTTCAGTTTGCAAGAAATCTCTAGGGGGCGTGGCACCCTGCCTTGCCTTCGTCTGGCCGCGACCATCAAAAAAAATGAGAAGAATCAACCAGGCCAAACGTCGCACTCCGGTGCGGCTTTTTCGTCCGTCGCTACCCATGCCGCACAGGAGTGCGGCGCTCCAGAGGACAAGGGGCAAAGCACAGCGGCATTCTATGGACATTGATTAGTTAAAGGAACCCCATGGCTTTACCCTGGAAAACCCTGGATAGATTCACCGACGGCAACGAAACCCTGGAGCTGCGCCAGCGCGGAGCAAAGGATTTTCTTATTACCCTGGGCTCCCAGGTGCTCATGAACAGCATGGCCCAGCGCTCGGAAATGGCCCTGGGTACCATGGGATGCAAGGGCCTCGAAGGCCATGCAGCCCCCCGGGTCCTGGTGGGCGGCCTGGGCATGGGCTGCACCCTCCGGGCCGTTTTAGACGCCCTTCCCGAGACAGCCGAGGTGGTGGTGGCCGAGCTTAACCCCCGCATTGTGGAGTGGTGCCGGGGTCCCCTGGCTCCCCTCACAGACTGCGCCGTCTCCGACCCGCGGGTGACGGTCTCCGTGGGGGACGTGGCAGCCCTTATTGGCGGAACCGCATGCGGAACAGGGGAAAAGCCCTTTGATGCCATCATCATCGACCTCTACCGGGGGCCCCATCCCAAAACCGATAAAACCAACGCCCCCTTTTACGGCTCCGGGGCCATCGCCAACGCCCGCAAGGCCCTAAAGCCCGGGGGCACCTTTGCCGTGTGGGGTGAAACCTTTGACGAGGCCTTTTTAAAGCGCATGACCAAGGGCGGCTTTAAAGCCACCTGCGAGCGGCCGGGCAAGGGAGGGTATCGCCATGCGGTGTTTTTGGGGAAGAGGGCGGGGTAGGTGCGTCTGCACGCATCATGTTGATAAATTCGTTACGATTCAGCCGGTGCGGGAATGACGCGTTGCCAGCCCTGTCCGGACGGTGAGGTAGAGTAGGCTCCCACACCGGTAACGGTACGATTGGTGGGAATTCCTCGTTACACCAGATGGGCACGGCGCCAAGGCTTTTGTCACTCGCGGGGGTGGCGGCTTGCCTTTGCCCATCCTACGAGGCACACGGGCACACGGGCACACGGGCACACGGGGACGCGGGGACGCGAGGGGGGCGATGGGGCCGATGGGGGCGCTTGTGTACCGTCGAAGGTGCGTAACGGTCATGAAAACCCATGGCCGGGTATGTGTCTGGCGTTTAATAAAAATCAAAAAAGATGCCCAATGTCAGATAGGATTCGTCGTAATCCAGGGCGAACTCGCCTAAAATAGCCCGTCCGGTATAGGCATCCAGGCCTATCCGCAGATTCGAGCTGCTCTGATCCCTTGTCACGTGAAAACCGGTCTGCAAGCTTACTCCGGGTTCCCAGCTGGTTTCGTCAAACGTCCTTACATGGGCGGCAGCATAAAAGGCCGTGGAGTTGTTCCACAGGTTGTGCGGCCCCTGATATTGGATGCCGCCTTCGGCTGCCCATCGCTTCTGAAGGTCGTCATTGCCCAGGGACCAGGCCCAGCTGGGCTCGACATAGATAAAGATCTCCTGATTCAGGAAAATGCCCATGCCGAAGGCCAGGTCATCGCGGGTGTAACCGATGCGCTCCCGGCCGGTTTCCTCGATATATTCGTCACCTAAATGGGCTGAAATGTGACGGTAACCGATTCGTGCCACCACCTTATCGCTCCAGTCCCAGACGCCAAAGATCCCGTAGCGACCGTCCCAGCCTATGTTGTCCAGATTGTTGCCCGGGTCAAACTGGGTGAAGAGGCAGCCCTCAACGTCCAGTGCAAATTCGTTTTTCCCTTCCTTTGTGGGGCTGACTTTGAACAGTGTGTAGCGCGTCCCCAGATCACACATGACACGACCGGATGAGGTTTCCGGAATTTCGCTGTCGGTAACGGATACGCCCAACTGCATTTGTGGGCGCCGCGGATCGGCCAGGTAGTCCGGGTAGGGCTGATCGTTCGGGTCCAGTTCCAGTACCCATCGGGACCCCAGGTTGAAGGTGGTGTCTGCCCGTTCTTCACTCTGGGCCGCAGCCCACTCAACACACAAGAGAACGGTGAGTATCGTCGCCATGAGTATTTTCATCTTAACCTCCTTGCTCGGCTCGCCCGAAGAGTGAGAAAATTAACAAGAAAACTGTGGTTTATGTTTTTGCTGCGTTAGAATGATTGCACGTGTCTTTGGTCATCATTTTGGTTGAACCGTTTTCTCATGAACTATCCGGGTAGCTGACGGTTCGCGTAGGGATGTCTTCATACCCAATAAAGGAGCGACGAACACCCATGGACTCCTTCCTGATCATCCATGTGATTTTTATCCTGGCGGCAGTGCTTTGTTTTGCGTTTGGCTGAACGACAGGGGGACGGGTTATCGTGCATCAATACTACTCGGGATATTCCCGACCCATGAGTCGATGGACGCGATGCCGTTCCATTTCTCCACGGCTGAGTAGTCGGTGGGGGCCTGGAAGTGGAATTGATACTCCATGGTGGTTGTGTTTAATTTATTTCCCTCCACGCGGGAGACATCCAGGCCGATTCGATTCGGCATCGTGATGTCTGTGAATGCATAGGTGTAATACTCGGGATAGACAATGCGGTTCTTGCCGATGAGGTGCTTGCAAAAAGGCCGGATGCCCGAAACGTTTCGTTCGTCGGCCACATCATAGTTCATGGAAAAGTGAGCGGCAAAAAGTTCGTAACTTCCTGATTCATGATCGATGGCTTGGACCCATTCGTTTTCCGTCGCGGAAAATCCGATCTGCATGGCCAGGTCTCTTCGCGCGGAGTTAGATGATTCCAATGTAGAGACGGTGGGAGCAGTTTGGGGTGGTGGCCGGTGTCGATTTTTTTAGTGAAGGTGGCATTGCCTCCGGGATTTGCGGGTTTGTCCATGGATCCCAGGTGATTCACGGTGCTTCTGACCAGGGGGCCGTTTGTGTCCAGAATACCCTCGCGATTGACCAGCCGGGCGGTGATGGGCAGGTCATTGTATGGTAGGTTAAGCTCTTCGTAACGCTCGAAATTGGTGTGGTCAGTCCTGCACCAGACGATCATGATGATTTCGAGTGGGGTATCCCAGCACGACGGCCCTCCAGGCACGATAAATGGCCCGGGATCGCACCGGGTGTAAGGCCCATGGTCGGCCGTTCGGATGTAATAGGGGCCCGCGCCTTTGATACTCGTGTTGAACGATTCCAAGGGGCCAGTGTCAAAGAGCTCAGGGTATTCGAACTGTGATGATCTCAGGGCCAAAAAGCCGTTGTCGAGCATTTTTGCCATTTTTTCTTTGTGTTGCGCAGAGTCACTCTTTTCCGTAGATAGCCCATTTCTGACGACCTTGATTAATTCCACTTTTGGTTTTTCGATGTCAATGGCAACCGGGATCTCCGTTTCGCCGCTTTTGACGCTCCGGCCAGCTTCGATTTTTCCCACATCCAGCATACACCCGGAGTTTCCCGTGCCCACAGTTGCATAGACAGCGTATCGCATCTTGCTGAATGAGCCGAGACGGTACTTGAAATCGGCATCGAGTACGTCAAATGCCAGGGGCTTTAAGCCGAAGATTTTCTCCTTTGTGAGGTGGTAAAAGGGGTAGAAGACACAGCCCCGATGTTTCACTGTCTTTCCGTTTACCACGGCCTCGGACCATGTTGGCTTCTCCGAGTCCAGAAGGGACGATTCAATGTCATGGATGAATCGTTTGTACTTAGGTCCCTTGACATTGAAGAGACCGTCCGTTCGAACAACCCTTATGGAGGCGGGATAGATGCCTTCAGGGGTATCGGTCTTAAGGATGATGAGTACCCTGATCTGGTTAAGGGGGGTGATGGGCTCTTCCCCTCTCGTATGGATGGGAGTCCACCCTTTATCAGGGAGTCCCTTTTCGTCCGCTTCTTCATCGGTCATACCGCAATCGCGGTAGTAAATGGCCGAATGCTCAATGCAGTTGTGGTGGATGTCCGGAAAAATCGTTTTGAAATGCTCCGACAGGGCACGGTAACTATCGGAATGCGTCACATGCACAGGATAAATTTTCTGGAAATCAGCTGCGACATTGTTGGAGCTGCGCATCGATTCCTTGGTGTTGTTGCCCCACTCGAATTTATGCTTTGAATCGGAGTCGCTGTTGGCAAGGTCGTTTTCGTTGAGGTCGTTTTCATAATACCAGTCCTCGTCAAGTCCCACCGGGTTGAAACCATCCTTGTTGATTACCCACTTATCCTTCAGGAGATAGCGCCTGATATAATCATCGATACGGTACTCTTTGATGATGTCGGTGTAGCGGTATTTGGTGGCTTCCGCCGTCAGCCCAGCCCGGGTGATGAGCCTCACCAGTCCGGAAACGGCCTCATAGCGGATACAGACCTGGAGAACAAGGCGCTGGCCACCGTCGTTTATGTCCAGGGACCGCATGAAATTTCTGTTCTCCTCTCCGATATTGGCCAGCATGCCCAGCATCTTCTTGTTGTCTTTATAGTCCTGATACCTTGACTTGCAGATGGCGGAGTCGATGAGCTGAATGCCTGTTTTTACAAGGGTGTATCCGCCCATAAAAAAGGCGATGAGCATGCAGGCCGGCTGGATGGGCCCGGGAATGGCGCAACCGGTGGCAAGGACCGTAGCAATACTACTTTTGGTGAGTTTGATGGTGGCTTCGTCGATGCCCGCTTTATCAAGGATGGTGGCCAGGTGGTAGGTTTCAATTTCAGCCATTTCCTCCCGGTTGAAGGTCTCTTCACCGTAACGTTCGATGTACCGATTGGCTTCGTTAAAGAGATGGACCCTGTAGTTTTCGACGTTTTGTGCCTTTGTGTCGATTTCTGCGCCGCTGGAGACGGCAGACGTGGCCGCTGTCATCACCTCAAGCCAGGCAACCGCCCTGGGGATATTGGACAGGCCCGGGACGGATCGGACGAATTTTTTCGTATTGACATGATACAGGGTGATTTTCTTGCCAAACTTGCTATCGGACAGGGCCTTTGACATTCTGTCCAGTTTCGCGCCCCGCATAAAAACGCGCGCATAGTTGGCGTCATCCAGTTTATCCACCCATACATACCCAGCAAGGTCCTTGAGGATGTGCGTGTTCATACTTTTGGCAAAGTCATTCCAGGCGTTGATGGTGGCTTTTGTGGAAAAGGCCAGAGCAATAGAGTTGCGAGCGTTTTCATTGAGAACATTATCTCTTCGTATAAAGCCGTAAATGATGTTACCCAGCAACCAACCCCGTTCATATCCCCCATCGGCGTCGATGTATTCCAAGATCATGTGCGCCTTTTTGCTCATCCAGTTCATGCGGTCTGCGATCACCTTGAGGGAACTCGGCAGGCTGGCGTACTTGTCATCTCCTTTCCTCGTGTACTTGACGTCGGCATAGGGCTCACGATCTTTAACCGCCTGGATCAGGTGAGGGTAGGTGGATGAAAACGAGCACAGCATGGACTCTTCCACGGATACGGGGTCGCGGCAGGGCAAGAGTTGAAACTCGCCGGCATCATTTTTGATCTGGAAATCGATGTGTTGGGTGAATTCGTATGAATTTTGTTGCTGAGGGTTGGATGAAGTGATGTCTCTGAATTCTCCGCCTTTGTAATCGTTCGGCAACATGACCTTTATTGAATAAATCCCACTGCGAAGTTGAATTGTTTCATTTTGAAATAGAGTTGTACTTACAACTCCTTCTTGTGTTTTTATGACATTAAGACGCCAAATTTCATTATCTGGTGTTGAAATGACTAACCTTGAGTTAACCATATATTGATTTGAAAAAAAGAAGACAACAGCTTTGGTTTTGAGCATGTGATAGCCGTAGACTGTTTCGTTTTTTGCTTTGATGTTATTGTACCAGGTTGTGTAAGCTTTTTCTTTTTCGGACTCATTCTTTGGATAAGGTGTCCTGAATTTGTCATAGGTCAGAGCAGTAACTGGCAAAGATGTGAACTCAATGTCGGTATGATATTTGAAATAGGTCGAAAAGAATGTGGCCCATTTCTCTTTTTGAGCATACATGGTTTGGAGCACGATATCCCGGGGGGGGAGGTGAAAGGACCGAGATTGTTCGACTTTGGCCACGCGACCAGGTGCTTTTCCAAACCCTTTCTCCGAGACGTGGTGAAGCACCCCATTAACGTTGGTACACCAGGCCACGTATCGTTTTTGCCGTTTGAATTCAGTCGGGAGTTGGGGGTGGTTAATTTTTGACAAAACAGTCTCTTCTGAAAAAATAATTCTGTTTCGGAGCAAGTCATACTTACTGTTCTGGAATGATTTTTTCCGTCTTTGGGTCCAGGGTTCCGTATCCTGAAAATATGTAGAGGTATGGAATTTTGGGGTTTTTGGCGCCGCCAAGTGAATATGTCATGATTGTCTCACTGTTGAATAGTTATTATTGATGGAATTGTTTTGAACTTAGTATGTGACTGGTTTTATAGGCTAAAGAAAGGCTTCTTGGGGTGTTTATTATTTTTGTACTCATTAGGATTAGTTTTTAGGGCGGCCTAAGCTAAATGCGCGTGGTGTTATAAACCGATAGATAAATGATGGCACCACCGTTCAGACCAAATACTCTTTTGTCTTTTTTTGTTTTGAAATTTAATTTTTGAACCACGCCATTTGAATAGTATAAGTTCTTGTTTTCTGGGCCAAATGTGGGGTGTGAGTAGTCGTTCGTGGTTGACTTAAAGAGTATTTTTTTAGGGTCATTCAATGGAAATAAAACGTAAAGTGGGTCTTTGTGTCCATCTAAGAGGCAAAATATCATACCACCGTTTCGAGCAACTGTCTGGTATGTAGATGATACAACACCTCCTTGAATATCTTTATCAAATAGCTTTTTTCTCTCTTTGGAATAAACACTATAAGAACCAGAATGAAGAGCCACGAACCTGTCATCGTTCAATATATATAGCCCTCTTGAATAGATCACAGGGGTATCGTGGTTTGTTTTTGATTTGACATCGTATTTCCAGAAACCGTCATCATTGTAGTAGTAGAGGAATCGGCTGTCCGACGTCCACTGAAAGTCTGGCACATACGCCCCCCTTCCCAACTCTGTGGCTGTTTTTTCCTTCAAATCGAAAAGCATTTTGATCGTCCCCATGACCTCGTTGCTGTCCAAGGAAACCGCAAGATAACGGTTGTCCGGTGAGCGTATGGGTAAGTAAAATGACGCCATCCTTTGCGAAAAGCAAGTCAGGAGGTAAAACCCTTCGCAGGTCGGACCCGTCAAGCCGCGTGCTCCAGATGGTATATTCCTCCTCAGTGGGTGCTTGCCAGACAAACTGAAGCCTCGGCTCGCTGAATATGTCGGGGTCTCCGTAGATCTCTTCTTTGTACACCGGCTTTTGCGGTGGCTTTTCCGGCACGGTGAATTTTTCCCTGCGGGCCTGTCCGCCGGATTTTTCGGGGGTTGGGTCTGAACAGCCGGAGAAGAGGCCGGTCATGATGATGAGGAATAAACCGGTGACAATGCAGATGTAGTTATATGGCTTTTTGGTGTTCACGGTGTGTCCTTGCGTTTCCATGAAAAGGTTTGTGAGGAGAGGTATGCTCCTCGGTTTCTGTCCAGCACGTGTCTTATTTTCAGGCGAACATATCTGACTCTAGGACTTTGGTTACGTCGTAACGCAAATGGTCCTCCGGCAGACTTTCGAATATAAACAAGGCCTCTTTGTCGCCTCCCGGGTTGTGGATGAGCGAGTATTTTTTCTTCTTTGGAGGGCTCGGGAAGGTAAGCCGGACCCAGTCTTCTTCAACCTCCTGGAGGTCGTTCAAAGGCAGGGTGTATTCCCAGATATTGTCGTCGCTGATCAGGGTGACGGTGTCGTTTTTTACTTCCGGGTACGGTCGATTTTGTACATGTATGTCAGGTCGTAGCCGGTTTTTTTGACCCGGATGGTGTGCTCTGTGTTCGTGGGAAGGTCGGAGATGGTCAGGGGCGTGGGGATGTAGACAATACCGGGTGATTCGTCGCCCGAAAAGCGAAGGTCCCGTCCGTCCGGGGGTGTTGTTTTGCAGCCCACGTCGTGGGCCATGCGCGCCAGGACCTTTTCCCTGTCGTAGGTTCCCCAGTTGAAAAAGGCAAGATCCCGAAAGGTGGTGCTGTTGTCCCTGGCAATGGACGTGAAGGTTTCCCCTGCCGTGACCTTGTGCTCCGTGATATGGGCCATGTGGCGCATGCTTTGCCTGGCGTTTTCCTTTTTCCGGGTATGGACCCGGGTGGCGCCGGGGGCGCTGGCTTCGGCTTCGATGGGGGCGGTTCCCATGCCGACGTAGGCAAAGGTGTTGTCCAGGGTGGCGCCGAAGAGGCCGGATGTGTTCAGGTCAAGACCACTTGTCTTGCCTTTGACGTTTTTGAGGATCACCTTGCCGTCGTTGGCTGAGACCAGCTCCTTGTGGTGGTCTTCGGTGAGGGTGACGTTTACCCGCACGCCGGGAAGGATATCGCCGGGTCGGTCTTCCACGATTTTGTAAGTAATGGTGGCGCTCCCATAGTCAGGGAGCTTACTTCCCATGCTGAAGGCATTGGTGAGTGTTTCGGTCGGTACATGGTTGGCGGTGATGCCGTGGGCGGTGTTTGTCATTGCCCTGGGGTAGACCGCGATGTCCCGTTCCACGATGAGCTCCGCCGCCTGTTGGCGAAGAGTCATGTCCGATGAAATCCAGGCCGAGCCGTGATGGTGCCTGGCCACAAAACCCTGGAGTTCGTGGGTGTCCCCTGTGCAGCCCATGGATGTCTGGATCAGCTCTTCCGCCTCACGGATGGATGCAAGGCGCATGACGTCGGCCTCGGAATCCGCCGAGCCGCCGGGATCCAAAACATGGTAATCGTAAACGCCGTCGGTAAGTATCAAGTCACATGCATCTTCAGTCGGTTCCAGATCCACAGTGTCCATGGTTCAGCCTCATTTTTTTCTGCTTTCAACTTCGCGTTATGATGAAAATTCCTGAGCAGGCAACATGGCTTTGCGGGGGATACGTTTGCCGGTGCCTGCTCATTATGTCTCGTGTGTGGGGGTTGATGGTGGAATGTATGCGCTTTTTTATGGTTGCGACAAGTAATTTACATAGGCTTATTGGTGTTGTTTTGTCAATGAATATGAAAATTTAAGGTTTTCCTTTTTGATGTTATGGTTTGGGGCTCATACGTTGTTGTTGCGCGAATGCCGCGCAATCGCATCAACACGCCGTAAGCAGGCTTATGGAGAATCGCCCGACTTGTTCGGGTAAGCCGAGACAGTTGTCTGGTTGCAAGGCCGATACCGTAAATATGCGGGCAATCTTTGAGGAAATAAAATGTTAGTCAAACCAAAAAAAGCTTGACTTGCCTTTGGGGTGTTTTTAGCATGCACCTACTCGCTCCATGCCCACTGCAAAGAATTTACACAGGCACATGGAGCGTCTTCTTCTGAATGCTTTAGATGCACTGTGGGGGGGGGCATGTGAGGGGCATCGAGGGTATCAAGAAAATGGCAATGTGTTTTTTCTGAGCCTTACACGAAAACGCCCGTTTCACACGCCTCTATAAAAAAGGACCTTCCAAGACCCGCCGGTTTTCCTAAGGGGACGTGGCATGAATCATTTTTCGTTAATGGAGAGCTGAAATGTCCGATGCTGTGGCCATTCGTTTCAATGATCGGGACCTCCCCCCTGGGGGCGGCTCTTCAGAGGACGCACGGGACAATGAGCGGGAGGCATTCTGCCGTGTTTCCGGTCCAGATGGGTGCTGCACGCTGCGCCGGGTGATGATTCGGCCAGGGTTGCTCCTCTGGTTTTCGGACTGCATATACGACAGGAAGACGGTTTTTCATACCGAAAGAGAGCAGTCCTTTCTGAGTTTCAGTTTCATGCTGTCGGGGACCTGTGTTGCATCGGACCCTTCATCGGAGGATGCATCAGAATTTTCCTGCGGTCAGCATGGCCTTTTCTTCTTTCCCGATGAAGGGCAGACGGGGTGGGCCCTTGCAGGGCAGCCGTTTCAATGCGTCACTGTTCAGGTCGATCCCGAGCTTCTTTCTGCTTATGATGAAGAGGGGCTGCAGCGGTTGCCTGCAGGTCTCTACCGTATTTTGAAAAAGAACCGCAAAAAATCTTACCAGCACACCGGTCCTATGACTTCTGCCATGCGAACCGCATTAAATCAGTTGGTTCATTGTCCCTATGGTGGGATGGCCAGATGGCTTTACCTTGAAAGCCGGGCCCTGGAGCTGGTCGCATGTCACCTGGACCAAGTCAGCACACAGTTGAAGGCAACGGCATCACACGGTGTGCTTCATCCTCAGGATCGCCTGCGGACTCTCCAGGCCAGAGAGTTTCTTGAAAGTCGCTTAGATAACCCACCTGATCATCTCGAACGCTGCGCAATGGCGGGTATGTCCCATCCAAAACTGAGCCGGTGTTTTAAGGTGATGTTTGGGGTAACTCCCTTTGAATTTCTGCGGCATGAACGCCTCGAGTGTGCAAAGGGACTCCTTGAGGAGGGAAGGAACGTAACGGAAGCGGCACTTTCCGTGGGATATTCCAGCCTCAGTCATTTCTCCAAGGCCTACAGGGCTCGTTTCGGTATCTCACCCGGAGACCACTGCCGAAGGTGAAACGTGTACGCAGGCCTTCTCTGCGGCGCGACGTGATGAAGACGGCAGTAACGGCTTTCATGCCTGCCGAGTCGAAGGGCGAAGTGCATCTTCGTCCAACCCGGCTACGTCATGAGAAAACAATTAGAAGCGAGTCCGGAACGTTGCGGCTGAATGTTGTAAGGCCATCGTGTGTCAATCCATCAGGTTGACTCTTGCCACAGACCAGCCCAGGCCCTGCATCCATTTTTCCCTGTGCAGAATCATCAGACTCACAATGTGAAGGAACCATGGATAGCCATGGAGGGTCGGCATAGGTGGTCCCCTTCAATGGACAGGTTTTGGTTGTGTGTTTTAGGGGTGGCAAAAATTTTATGTGACGTCAATTTTGTCTGTTTGTCGTTAGCGACTGTCATCATGCCCCTTTAGGACAATCGGGTCCGGTTGTTCAATCACATCCGTTGTGAATGAAATTTTTGGATAAGGGCTTCGGCAGACAAAAACAGCCATGCCGCAAACGGTGAAATAGAAGCGTATTCCTCGCCATTCAGAGTCTTGGTTTCACCGTTGAGAAGGTGGCTACCAACCCCACCATGCAATGGCCATTTGCCTGAGCCCTAAGCGGTTTTGATGAGGAGATTGAAGAAGAGGAGAATCCAGCCAAGAGAAGGGCGGAATCGTTCGCCGCTGCGTTTAATTTGTTTCATGGCGGTTCAGGCCCCCATGGCCGGAGCGGCAGGAGAAGAGATGAGCGGGCACCGCTTAGAAAGTGTCACCGTGACCGCCCAGAAGCGTGAAGAGAATGTTCAAAAGGTGACAAGCTCTATTACGGTGCTTTCGGACGTCGCCATTGAGGACTCTCAAATACAGACGACCCGGGATATTCAGGGATATGTGCCTAACATGCGCACACTGCACTCAGGCTCTCGGGATTACTTCAGCCGGATCTCCATTCGGGGGATCTCCAACACGGGCATCGGGGATCCAGCTGTGGCGCTTTACCTGGATGATGTCTCTTATGCTGATGTCTATCTGTTCGACATGCCGATTTACGATGTGGAACGGGTCGAAGTTCTGAAGGGCCCGCAGGGAACCCTCTATGGAAAGAACACCGAGGGAGGAGCCATCAATATTTTGACCAAGGAGCCGAGCAACAACGTGGAGGCAAAGGTCAGGCTTGAGGCGGGGGATTACAACAAACGTTATATAGACGGCCTGATCAATGCCCCTGTGGTGGATGATAAGGTGTTTGTGAGGCTTTCGGCTTTGAAATCATCGCGGGATGGGTATGTTGAAAATGTTGTCACTCATGGCGATGTGGACAATCAGGATACCCTGGCCGGAAGAGCAAGCGTGATCCTGAAGCCAACCGGTAACCTGGACCTGAACCTCACGCTGGGTCTGAGCCGGTATGATGACGACGGCGGGTTTCCCATGGTCCCAAAGGATAAGGAGAAATACAAGGCGGGTACGGGGATCACCTCCCTGGATGATTTCCAGGTGGGTTACGATTATATTGGGAAAAGCAAAGCAGAGAGCAGGAACACATCACTTCGGGTAAAGTACGAGCAGGACCTTTTTGATCTGGTTTCGGTTACGGGGTACCGTGGCAATGAGGGTGATTCGACACTGGATGGAGATTTTACTCCGGCTGACCTGGCTATCGGTTTCAACACGCACGATGCTGACGCATGGACCCAGGAGATGAGGTTGATGTCCAAGCCTGAGAATACCCGTTTGAAATGGCTTCTCGGGCTTTATTATGCTGACGAGGCGGTGGATGTGGAGACCGGGTACCGAATGGGCAAAGGCTACGCGGCATTTTATGGGGTCCCCATCGGTACTGAAGATCTGATGTCCGCCGATCTGGAAGCACGGGATTCCGCTGTTTTTGGTCAGAGCACCTTGCGATTCCTTGATGAATCTGTCGGTGTTACGGCAGGCCTTCGATACGAAAGGGCGAAACGCACCATGGATCGAACCCATACCTTCGGAGGAATCGAGACGGCCCCTGCCATGAGTGGACTTGAAAAGACGTACTCGGAGCTGCTTCCAAAATTTGCCATGGATTATCGTCCCACCGATGATGTCATGACCTATAAAACCGTAAGCGGATCGCGGGGTTACAAGGCGGGGGGCTTCTCCTATGCGGGCAGATAACCCGAGATTGGCCTGGCCTTTGACCCAGAGACGTCCCTGGCCTATGAGGTTGGTGTGAAAAGCGATTTTCCAGGCATCGGGCTGCGTACAAACATCGCGGCTTTCTATACCTGTGTGGATGACTACCAGGACAGGGTGATGCTTGACCCCACGAATGTTCTTCAGAGTAACGCCGCAGAAGTGGCTATTTACGGTGCTGAACTGGAGACCCACTTTGCCGTCACGGATTATCTCTCACTCAATGCCGTTTTCGGGTACACCCATGCGACATATGAGGATTATATCGATCCGGTGACGAAAGAAAACTATAGTGACAACCATGTCTCCCTGATTCCTGAGTACGACTTGGGCGTGTTTCTCCAGTACCGCAACCCCTGGGGGTTGATGGCCAGGGTTGAGATGCAGAGAACGGGGGAAAGCTATCTGGACCGAAGCAATAGCGTAAAGCAAGAACCCTACACTCTGTACAATGTAAAAATGGGTTACGAAAGAGAGACATGGGATCTCTCCCTTGCCGTTCGGAACCTTACTGATGAGCAGTACCTCCTCGATGTGTTCGAGGATCCAACAATTGGGTATATGGGAACCGTTGGTGATCCGAGGACGGTCAGCGTATCGTTTAACTACCGGTTCTGATGTGGCCCTCAGCCCGAATATTTCGCGAGTCGAGTGCGCCTTTATTCAAGATTCTGATAGCGCAGACGATGGGGGCACTCGGCTCGTAAGAAAAGCGATCAGAAAACGATGAAGGACATGTTGTGTTTTTCAAGTTCTTGAATTTTTAGTGGGTAACCTTGCGGCGCTGTTTTATTGGCTTGATCTGATCCTTTGCTCATGAAATATCCGTAAATGAGATATGAAAGGCTGCCCCATCAAAGGGGCGGCCAACAGGGGACATGGATTAGATTTTCTAATAACTCGGTTACGATTACTGACTTGAGCTTTCCGTCGCGGCCACTTATGGTTTGCACCGTTTTTTCCGATCGCTGCGGTTGACACCCCGATATACCCATACAGAGATGCCGACCCATGGTGAATTTTTCATTTGTTTTCCGGCGTGCAAGCCGGGAGACATTATCTTTTGGGAAGGTGTGGTATGCTGACGACGATGATCAATACGCTGTTGCCTCTGTTTGCGATGATGGGGTTCGGCCTTGGGGCCGGTTACAAGGGGATGCTGCCGGAAGAAAGCTCCTCCATTCTGAACACCTTTGTTTACAGGTTTACCCTGCCGAGCCTGATCTTCGGCTCCCTGGCCTCGTCTCCGGCCGCCGAGATCTTTCAATGGCAGTTCATGGAAGGGTTTGCCCTTGCCATGCTCTGTGCCTATCTGGTGGCCTTTCTTATCTCCTGTTTTTCCTTTAAATGCCATTTCACGGAAGGGGGCCTTCGGTCCACGGCGGCCAGCTTTCCCAACACAGCCTATCTCGGATTCCCTATCCTTTTGTCCCTGTTTGAGGGGAGCTCCCATGCGGTCATCGCCGTGACCCTGGCCACCTTGATGCCGACCCTGGTGCTGATGCTGGCCATCGGCAAGCTGGAGTTTCACCGGGCGGACAAGGGGCGATCTTCGTGGCATACCCTGGGGACGGTCTGTTTTTCCCTGCTGAAAACCCCCGTTATCGGAGCCTCTGTGGCAGGCATTCTCTGGTCCTGCATCGGGCTGGGATTGCCCGAATCCCTCACCCTGTTTTTTCACGATTTCGGCATGGCGTCCGTGCCGTGCGCCCTCTTTGCCATGGGCATGGTCATCGGCAAAAGCGGGTTGTCGGTCTCTCCCATGGATCTTTTGTCCGTGAGCGTGGTGAAGATGGTGATCCAGCCCGTACTGGCCGCTTTTTTTCTCGTCATGTGCCACGTTTCCGGGGACTGGCTGATTATGGGGATTCTCCTTTCCGGCCTGCCCACGGCCATGGTCTCCTATCTGGTGGCCAAAGATTACGGGCTTTACGAAGACGGAAGCTCGGCAGCCGTCCTTGTGTCGACCCTGTTGTGTGTCGTGACCATCCCCGCCACCCTGGCCCTGGCGTCCCGCTTTGGCTTGGCCCTTGCCTGACCCGGATATTTCATGAGAAAACGACAGCCCCAAAAATACAAACTGTAATTCATCGTTTTCTGAACAATTTCTCATCCTTCGGACGATGTAGCGATCCTCCTTCCTTCTGCCTCCGGCGAATCCGCCGGAGGTTCTCATAAATTCTCGAATATCTCAATGAGGTGTGTGCTGTCTCCTGCTATACTCGGTGGGTATGGTGTGGCGACGTGTGGCGTCGCCCGTGCGAACCTATCCGGGCCATGCTGGTCCCGGGTAACCTCGGCCGTTTTGTTAACAAACCGTCAAGGAGGAGACCATGGAAGATCGCATCAAGGATGCCGTGATGGCGTCGTTTGTGGGGGATGCCTTAGCGCTGGGAGTGCACTGGATCTACAACGTGCGGGTCATTGACCGGAAATACGGGCGTGTTGAAGAGCTTCTGGCCCCGGAGCTGGCGTCGTTTCACAAGGGCAAGGCCAAAGGCGAATTTACCCATTACGGGGATCAGATGATGGTGCTTCTGGAGTCCGTGGCCCAAAACGGGGGATTTGATGCCAAAGGGTTTATGTCTGCCTGGGTGGGGCTCATGAAGGGGGGCTCCTGCTACCTGGATAAAGCATCCCAGGCGACCTTGGAGAATCTTGATGCGGGGGCGGCCTTTGACGGGGCTGGATCGGACTCCACGGACCTGGCCGGGGCGGCTCGGATTGCTCCGTTGCTTCTCGGCAACCATGCATCGGCCGGGGAGCTGGCGCAGCTGGCAACGACCGAGACAGCCCTGACCCACGCCAACACGGCCGTGACCGATGCGGCGGCCTATTTTGCCTGCGTGGCCCGCCTCGTGCTGGACGGATGCGGGCCGGTGGAGGCCTTAAGTCTGTCCCTGGATGAAGCCGGAGGCGGCGCCGAACTCAGGGAGGGGGTAACCATGGGCCTTCAGAGCCGCGAGACCTCGACCCGTGAAGCCATCGCCGAGTTTGGCCAGATGTGCGAGATCGAGGCATCTTTGCCTTCCACCGTTCACCTGATCACCCGCCATGAAAAAAGCCTGAAAGAGGCCCTCGTCGAAAACGTCATGGCCGGAGGCGATTCCGCAGCCCGCGGCATGCTTACCGGGCTGGTTCTGGGGGCGCGCCACGGGATTTCTGAGATTCCGGATGCCTGGGTTACCGGCATGACACGGTATCAGGACATCGTTAAGCTCATGGCGCCATCGTAAGTCCTTGGTCGACGTCATTGTCAATGGGTGAGGGCCGGGACCATGCGGCGGCCCCCCAGAAAGAGGGCGGCCACGGCAGCCGGGTACCACAGGGCCTGATAGCCCCCCATGGCGATGATGACCAAGGCCAGACTGGAAAGGGTCAGCTGGATTTTGAAGGGCTCGTGCACCAGCATGCGCCACGACGCCAGGATGATGATGACATAGGTGGTGAGAAAATTGGCGCTGGCGAGCTTGAGGTAGTCGTCCACCTCAAAGCCGCAGACCCAAAAAAGGAGAAGGGACAGGCCCCAGATACACCCCAGGGCCAGGAGGGCGCGACGGGGCGTGTGGGTTCTGGGGTCTACCTCTGAGAGCCAGGCGGGAAAGGACCCGTCCCGTGCAAGGCCGAATACCAGGCGGGAGGCCCCTCGGACCCAGGAGATCATCATGATGAAGATGATGGAGATGGCAGCCACCGCCGAGATGCATTCCGCATGGGCACCGATGGAGACGCGCAACAGGTCGGAGATGGATGCGTTGCTCGATGCCAGGGTGGCTCTGGACAGAACGCCCACGATGGCAATAGAGAGCATGGTGAAAAGAACGCCCACCACGGCAACGGATGCCCCCAGGGCTTTGACCATGTCGTTGGGGTCGTGGAATTCTTCCCCGGAAAAGGCCGCGGTTTCCCATCCCACAAAGGCAAAAAAGCAGATGAGGGTGGTCTTCAGGATATGGCTCGGGCCCACCCCTTTGATGTCGGTGAACCGTGCGGGATCGATGTGGGCAAAGGAGAGGAGAATGCCCATGGTCACCAGTACCAGGAACCCTATGAAGGTGTAGCGCTGGATCCGCATGGTCATTTCCACGTCCGCCAGGTTGATGCCGATGAGGGCCGCGAGGAAGCAGAACGCCACCAGCACCTGGCTGCCGTGGCTCAGCGCCATGAGCTTGGTCAGGTACTCGGAGAAAAAGAGGGCGGTGGCCGGGGCACCCACGAAGATGGCCGTCAGGTAGAGGACCCCGGTCAACTGGCCCATCTCTTTTCCCATGCCGTGGGAGATGAACTCGATGACACCGCTTGCCGAGGGGTGTCTGCGGGCCAGCTCGGACATGACCCGCGCCATGGGGTAGGAAATTCCCGCCAGGGCCATCCAGATGATGATGGACCAGGGGCCGGCCAGCCTGGCCGCGATGGAGGGCAGGACAATGATGCCGAGGCCCAGGACAGAGGTGGTGTACAGGACAAACCCGTCGGTTGTCGTGAGGTGTTTGCGCAGCATGTGTCGCCTCGTGTGTGAGTATAAAAATCGTGGTAACGGTTCAGCTCATTTTGCCGTCGGTGACCCTGTTAAGGCCTGCTTTATCTCTTTGTGTTTTAAAGCTGGCTGGTTGCTTTGGCGGCATTTATTAATGCATAGTAAATGGGCATAGAACCTTTAAAACATATATTCGGGTGTTGTTAAATTCTCTTTGTTTTGTGGGGAGTTTTTTCTACCAGGAAATCCGGGTGAAGGTCAACGGGAAGGTTTCCCGTTGGGCGGGGCAAAACGAAAAACAATGGTGCAGGCCATCACATGGGCCTCCGGCGACTGTGCCGGAGGCCCATTGCTTTTTTTATTTCCGTACGCGCTGGGCCAGGCGTTCGCTCAGGCGCAGGAGGGCGGGGGATCGATCGTCCCGGCCGATGGAAACATGGATCAGGGAGAACCCGTCCTCATAGGCTTCGGCATTGTCCAGGGCTCGGTCCAGTTGGGCTTCGGTGGTGACATGAAAACCCTTTCCCGCGCTCAGGACCTCGGGGATGCGGCTGAAGTTCCATGGCAGGATGTCGTTGAAGGGGCCGTCCAGCATGGGGCGCTCCGTGCTGTAGCCCTTGTTGTCGAGCACGACGATAATGGGGTTGAGCTTGAAGAGGGCCAGGGTGGAGAGCTCCATGCCGGTCATCTGGAAGGACCCGTCGCCGGTGAGGACCAGGGGCCTGTGGCGGGGGTTGGCCAGCTGGGCCCCGATGGCCGCCGGAACCGCAAAGCCCAGGGACGCATAGTAGGCGGGGGACAAAAACTCCGTGGCTTCGTGGATGAGAAGGTCGTTGGCGCCGAACAGGGTGTCGCCCACATCGGCGATGACCACGGTGTTGTTTTTCAGGAATCCGTTGAGCCTTTCAAAGAGCCGCTTGGCCGTGATGGGGTCGTTGCCGTTGCCCGCAGGTACCGGGTCTGGCTCTTCAGGTTGGGGCAGGGCTTCCGGCGTTCTGGGCTGTATGTTGGTTTCGTAGAGGCCGCTGACGAACTCTTCGAAGAGGATGTCGTCGTAGTGGTGGTGCTTGATGCTGACCCTCTCGCTGATGGCATAGATGCACCGGCCCGGGTCGATGTCGGCGGTGTAGACCCCCAGGTTCAGGTCGGTCATGAACGCGCCCAGGATGATCAGGCAGTCGCTTGATTCGACATATTCGCGGACCTCCTCCCGCCCGGTGGCCCCTTCGTAGATCCCTAAGTACAGCGGAGATTTTTCCGATATAACAGATTTGCCGAGGATGGTGGATGCCACCGGGATCCCCATTTTTCGTGCAAACCCCAGGAGCTGGGGCTGCAACCCGAATCGGTGGATTTCCACCCCGGCAAGGATCACGGGGCGCTCGGCCTCATTGATGAGTTCGGCTGTTTCGGCCAGGGCCTCCTTGAGGCTCTCCGGGTCGCTCGTCTCTTCGGCCTGGGGGTGGGTGTGATGTGCGGGGCATTCCTTTGTCACCATGTCCCGGGGAATCTCAATGTAGACCGGGCGCTTGTACCTCAAGGCCGCGTGAATCACCCGATCGATCTCCGCAGGGGCCGTGTCCGGGTTGTCCAATAAGGCCGTTGCCACGGTAAACTCCTGGAACACGCGGAGCTGGGTGTCGAATTCCTTGACCTTGTGGTGGAGCATGGGGTCGTTGAGGCGCTCTTCCACGCCCGGAGCACCGCTGATCACCACCACCGGGGATTTTTCGGCGTAAGCCTGGGCAGTTGTGTTGGCGATTTTGAGTCCACCGACGCAATAGGTTACGCAGACGGCCCCCAGGCCGCGCACCCGGGCATAGGCGTCGGCAGCAAATCCGGCTCCCTGCTCATCGCAGGTGTTGATAAGGCTTAAGGTATCGTTGCGGGCCATGAGATCGAAGAAGGAGAGGACATAGTCTCCGGGAATGCCGAACACATGGTCGACGCCATGGCCCTGGAGTTGTTCGATCAGGTAATCGCCAATGGTCTTCGATGCGGTCATCGTAACCTCCTCAAATGGAAAAAACGGTTATGGGTGTGTCAATGAAACAGCCCTCACAGGAGGGCAGTGCGGGCAGGGCGTTGATACATGGCGCTGTGTCGGGACGGATGCCCCGGAATAATAAGTGCCACAGAAGCGGCGGAGGCGAGGTCTTTGGTGATTTTTCAGGATGTGTGCGGGAAAAGGAGTTGTTGCTAATATACCAATTTTAATGGCCCTTTGGCAAACAGGTTGCCGAAAAGAAACAGGCTGAGGCGGGTGTTTTTTTACCCCCCCCCCCGGTACGGGCGGGGAGGGGGAGGCCGCTACGCAATGAGGGTGGAGTGGGCGGTGGCAACCTGCCAGTTGCCGGACTCCGAAAGGGTCCAGGCCCGGGTGAACCGGAATTCGCCGTTTGCAGGCTCTCCGCCGTAGGAACCCGTCAGGTTTACCCGCACGGATACCGTGGCAACGGTGGCGCAGAGTGTGTTGATGCGCATCTCCGACGACACAATATCGTCAATTTTCAGTACGCCAGATTCATGGGCAGCCAGGTCGTCTTCTTTGCTGACGATGAGCCCCAGGTGGTTGGTAAAGACAAGCTCCGGGGACAAAAGCCTGTCCAGGGCCTCGACGTCTGAGCGAAGCATGGCCGAGCGAAGGGCCTCTTCAGCGGTTTCAATGGCTTTGTAAATGGTGGTCATGATGGCCTCCTTGAGGATGGCATGCGTTTCCAGTCATACGTGGGCATGCGGTAAATCGTTTGTTACTGGTTTTCGAGAATCGGTTTCAGCACCTGGGGAAAATCCGTAATCAGGGTGGTGACACCGGCCTCAATGAATGCCTGCATCCGCTCGGGGTCGTTGACGGTCCAGAGGTTGACATCTTTCCCCCTGGCGACAATGTCGCGAAGCTCGTCCGGGGTGATGAGGTCCTGGTTGGCGTTGTAGGTGTCGTAGGCAAGGTCACCCCAGTTGTTCTTGGGGCCGCCCGTGTCCCCGATGAGGGCCTGCACGGCAAACTCAGGGGCTTTGTCTTTGATCTCGTCCAAAAGGCTGTGGTCAAAGGAGGAGAAGAAGACCCGGGAGGGCTCAAGGCCGCTTCGGCGGACCTCGGAAAGGGCTTTTTCCACCACGGGAAAGCCCACGGCAGACCCCAGAAGGGTCTTGATCTCCAGGTTGACGGGCCAGTTTTTGGAGGCGGTAAAGGCCAGGCCTTCCTGCAGGGTGGGGATGGTGAGGCCCCGGAACGATGCGGCTTCTTCCTGTGAAACGGCACCGGATTCGATCTGGCCGAAGGGGTCGGTGCGGACAAACCAGGAGCCGGCGTCGAGCTGCCGGAGCTCGTCCAAGGTAAAGTCCGAGATCGCGTAGCTTTTTCGCCCGGGGAACCGGGTGAGGGCGTCGGTTGTGCGCTCCAGGGTGTTGTCGTGGAAGAGGACAAGGGCGCCGTCCCGGGTGACGGAGATGTCTGTTTCCCAGAGGTGGGCTCCCACGTGAAATCCTTTTTCGATGGCGGCCAGGGTGTTTTCCGGTGCGAGGCTTCGGGCGCCTCGGTGGGCTGAGTTGAAAACCATGATGTGGTGTCCTTTGCAAGGGTGACGGGCTGGGGGTCCCACCCCCGGCCCGGACACCCGTTATAATACAGAACCGGTGGTTAATCCAGGCGTGGTGGTGGGCTGGTAACGCTCTGTGTCCCTGGCAGGAAGATGGCAAAGCGCGGGTGCAGCAGGCCTGTGAAGGAGCTGACGATACATGGTGGCGGTTTGCTCTGTATCTGTAAATAGATACAGCTCAGGGCTGAACGGTGTTAGTGTTTGGGGTGATGGTTTTATCTCCTGCTTGACAAAAAGATAAACCTTACGTTAACGTAAAGTCCAAAAATCACCGGTGGGACAACACGAAGCTCCTTGCCTGCCGGACTGTCACCGTTCATGTTCTGATGCTTTACCGGAGGGCGTATGAAGATACTGGCCATTGACCCCGGTTCCACATCGACAAAAATCGGGGTGTTTACCCACGGTGAGATGATCCAGGAGGGCATGGATCACGACCGGGACCTGATCGATTCATTTTCAGAGATCCACGAGCAGGAAGAGATGCGGTTTGCCTGCATCACCAGGGCCCTTGAAACTCGCGGTTTCGGTACGGTGCGGTTTGACGCCGTGGTGGGGCGCGGTGGATTGATACGGCCCGTCACAGGTGGTGTCTACCGGGTGTGCGACAGTCTTCTTGCCGACTTAAGGGAAGGTGTCAGCGGCAGCCACGCTTCGAACCTAGGCGGGATCCTGGCCCGTCGGTTCGCCGCCTCCTCCGGGTGCGAGGCCTTTATCGTGGATCCCGTGGTGGTGGACGAACTCGACGACGTGGCCCGGCTCTCCGGCCTTGAAGGCATCGAGCGCAAAAGCATTTTCCACGCCCTCAACCAGAAGGCCGTGGCCCGCCGCGTGGCCCAAGAGAGGGGCGGCTCCTATCATGAGGCCCATCTGATCGTGGCCCACATGGGGGGCGGCGTCACCGTGGGGGCCCACAAAAAGGGGCGTGTGGTGGACGTCAACAACGGCCTGGACGGCGACGGGCCTTACGCTGCGGAGCGCTCCGGCTCCCTTCCGGTGGACGGCATGGCAGAGGCCCTGCGCACGGGCCGATTCACCCCGGACTCCCTGGTGCGTACCGTGAGCCGAAGTGGGGGGATCTTTTCCTATCTCGGCATTGTGGACCTGCGTGAGGTGGAGCGCCGCATGGACGCGGGCGATTCCAAAGCGGTCCTTATCTGGCGCGGCATGGTCTACCAGATTGCCAAAGAGATTGGGGGGCTTGCCGCGGCCATGGACGGAGAGGTGGACGCCATCGTCCTCACCGGGGGGATGGCCCATAGCCGACGTCTCACCGAGGCCATTTCGGAAAAAACGGGGTTCATCGCCGACGTGGTGGTGGTGCCCGGTGAGTTTGAGCTGGAAGCCCTTGCCGACGGGGCCCTGAGGGTGCTGAAGGGGGAAGAGGAGGTCAAACGGTATGAAACAGGGGAACAGCGAATGGTGAATAGTGAGTAGTGAATGGTGAATGGTGAGTGGTGGGGGTATTGAACTGTGGTGGTGTTTTCGGGCTCGGTCGGGTACACAGGTTTAAAAAAAGCGTTTGCTCAATTCTACCTATTCAGCTTGCCTCCGGCGGGGCGCTTTGTTGAAAAAAAGCGCCGCAAAAATGTCGACATTGTTTCGGCGGAGCCTGATAAAACTTGCTTCAGGCCTGTTTGTCAAACTTTTTTAGACGTTTGGCCCCCGGCAGGGCCGCCGGAGGCAAAGATGAACGGAATAGCTACAAAATCAGGAAGGACGATATGGATATTGGGAAGCACCTGAGGCGGTACATGGAGCGGGAAGGGGTCTCCGAGGCGGAGGTCATGGAGACTTTGGGGGTGGACTCAGGCCGGTTCGACGAGCTGGAGAGCGGTGAGCTGGCCCTGGGGGTTTCGGATCTGCTCAAGCTGGCTACCCTGTTGAAGACCGACCTTCCGGCCCTTTTGCACGGCAAGGAGTACCGTGAGCGAAAGGCGATTAAGACCTCGGTGGCCGATCGGGTGGTGGTGCGGAACGAAAGGGCACTGGACTACGAGAGCCTGGCGCCTTCCTATGTGGGGCGAAGCATGGAGCCTTTTCTGGTGACCATCTACCGCAGGGACGACGCCGAGGTGGAGGTGAGCCGCCACGACGGTGAGGAGTTTCTCTTTATCACCGAAGGCACCTTGAAGATCGTTGTGGACGGTGAGGCACAGATTCTGGAAGAGGGGGACAGCTTCTATTTTGACTCCAGCCTGCCCCACTCTGTGAACGCCGTAACGGACAAGGTGGTGCTGGTCTCCTCCATCTACAAAGGCGAGTCCATGGTCCACCGCACGCGGGGGCGGCGCATGAAGGCCATCATCGAGGCTGCCAAGCTCTTGACCCGCCGCAACATCGTGGTGATCTCTCCGGACAAGACAGCCATCTCCGCCATCAATATTGCCATTGAAGAGGAGATCATCGACAAGGCCTACCTCGTGGGCAAAAAGGCCTGGATCGACGAGCGGTGCGACGGAGAACTCCGTTTTCCCTCCGCCTACGAGTACGTGGAGGTTGCAGCCGAGGGCGACGACTTTGAACCGGCGGCAGCCCGGGCCGGTGTGGCCATTATCCGCAAGGGCTTCGGTCACATGATCATGAAAGGGAAGGTCAACACCAACGCCTTTTTAAAAGCCATCCTGAATAGAAACGAGGGCATTGGCACTGGCCGGAGGCTGTCTCTGGTGGGGATTTTCGAAGTGCCCGGCGTGGACCGGCTTCTCATGCTCACCGATCCGGGTATCAACCCCGAGCTCTTTGTGGGGGACGACGTGGCCAGCGGTGTGGATATTGTCCGCAACGCCATCGACGTGGCTCGTTCCCTGGGCGTGGCACGCCCCAAGGTGGCCCTTCTGGACGCCAACGAGGTGCCCACGGACAGCATCCCCACCACCGTGTTCGAGCGGAACCTTTCGGAGATGGTGTGGGAAGACGCCGACGTGGCAGGCCCTCTCTCCTACGATCTCGCCCTTTACGATACCTTTGTGAAAGCCAAGGGCATCACCGGTGATCCCGTGGCAGGCAAGGCCGACATCCTCGTGGTGCCCTACATCGCCACCGGCAACATCCTCTACAAAAGCTGGGCCATGACCATGGGCGCCGAAGTGGCCAACGTGGTCCTGGGCGCCTCAGCCCCCATCATCCTCACCTCCCGTTCGGATTCGGACATCGTTAAGTTTCTCACCATCTGTGCTTCTGCCTTGTATTCACGCTGGCTGGAGGAGAAAAGCTCGTAATGCAGCGCATCCACGGGGGCCCCGAAGCGTGTCGCGAATCGTAGGGTGCGGCCCCCGCACCGCCTGGCGTAACGCGGGCCACCGGCTTTTGCTTTTCATGGTCTCTCCCATCACCGCAATGGATACCGGTTTTCGAGACGCTCTGCGGTTCGCACGGCGCACCCGACGGGCCCCCGAAGCGTGTCGCGAATCGTAGGGTGCGGCCCCCGCACCGCCTGGCGCAACGCGGGCCACCGGCTTTTGCTTTTCATGATCTCTCCCATTACCGCAATGGATGCCGGTTTTCGAGACGCTCTGCGGTTCGCACGGCGCACCCGACGGGCCCCCGAAGCGTGTCGCGAATCGTAGGGTGCGGCCCCCGCACCGCCTGGCGTAACGCGGGCCACCGGCTTTTGCTTTTCATGGTCTCTCCCATCACCGCAATGGATGCCGGTTTTCGAGACGCTCTGCGGTTCGCACGGCGCACCCGACGGGCCCCCGAAGCGTGTCGCGAATTGTAGGGTGCGGCCCCCGCACCGCCTGGCGCAACGCGGGCCACCGGCTTTTGCTTTTCATGGTCTCTCCCATCACCGCAAGGGATACCGGTTTTCGAGACGCTCTGCGGTTCGCACGGCGCACCCGACGGGCCCCGAAGCGTGTCGCGAATCGTAGGGTGCGGCCCCCGCACCTTGCGATGGGTGACGGAGGCCGAATGATATCATCTTCATTTAATAGCGGTGGGTGCTTCCAGGAAGAAAGACAAAAGCCGCCGCACGTTGACGTGGTCTACGATCAACGCGCGGCGGCTTTCGTTTTTTGAGGCAGCAATGCCTCGCAATGGCAAGATGAAATCGAGGTGACCGGACGGCCCCTCATGGCGATCCTTTTTACATGCGGATTACGCGTCCAGGTGCCTTGCCTGTGGTTTTGCCCTCTGATACCACGGGCGTGCCGTTGACCAGCACGTGGGAGATGCCGTCGGGGTGCTGGCAGGGGTCGGTGTAGGTGCCTTTGTCACAGACGGTCTCGGGGTTGAACACGGTGACGTCGGCATGGTAGCCGGGTTTGAGCAGGCCCCGTTTGTCGATGCCGAAGACCTCGGCGGTGCGGCCCGTCATCTTGCGGACGGCGTCGGTTAAGGAGAGGGCTTTTTTGTCACGGGCGTAGCGGCCCAGAACGCGGGCAAAGGAGCCGTAGACCCTGGGGTGGGGTTTTCCGCCCAGGAGGCCGTCGGTGCAGACGTTCATCTCCGGACGCCTCATGAAGCCTTCCACGTGCTCTTCCAGCCCGTAGAAATCCACCATTCCCACGGCGTTCTCTTCGGCCAGCAGGAGGTCAAAGGTGGCCTCGTAGGGGTCTTTGCCCCGCAGCTTGCCCAGCTCGGTGAGGCTTTTGCCGATGGCGTCCTTGTTGAGGTCGGTTTTGACGTCGGTGACGAAGATTCCGTCCAGGCCTGCAAAGTCCACGAAGTTGTCCCATCCCGGGATGCCCGCCTCAATATCTTTCACCATTTTCTTGCGGAGGTCTGCATCGCGCAGACGCGAAAGGAGCTTGTCCGTGCCGCCGTCGTGGACCCACGGGGGCAGGATGACGCCCAGCATGGTGCTGCCCGCCACATAGGGGTACTGGTCAAAGGAGACCCGGATGCCCTCTGATTTGCATTTCTCCAGGAGTTCGAGCACTTTTTCGTACTTGTCGGCGTTGTTTTTGCCGCACACCTTGAAGTGGGAGAAGTGGATTTTTGCGCCGGATTCGCGGCCCATGGTGATGACCTCTTCCATGGACTCCAGGATGGTGTCGGCTTCGCTTCGCTGGTGGATGACCAGGGGACGGTCGAACTCTGCGCAGACCTTGCAGAGGGCCACCATTTCACGGGTGTCGCTGTAGGCGCAGGGCATGTAGATGAGGCCGGTGGAAAGGCCCATGCCGCCGGCGTCCAGTTCCCGCCTCAGGATGTCCTGCATGCGGGCCAGGTCGTCGTCGGTGCCGATCTTGTTGTCCAGGCCGATGCCCTCCATGCGCACGTTACCGTGGGGAATGAGGTAGCCTTCGTTGGGGGCGGAGCCGTTGGCCTCCAGGAGTTTCAGGTAGCCGTCGGTGGTTTTGAACGTCCAGTCCAGGTCTTCCACGTCGCCGTCGAGACCGGCCAGGTTCTTGCGCCAGGGGCTGATGAACTCTTCGGGGAGGGGGGCGGCGGAGATGCCGTCCTGGCCGAGGATCTCCGTGGTGATGCCCTGGCGGGTTTTTGCTTCTACCAGGCGGTCTTCAAAGAGGAGAAGGTCGGAGTGGCTGTGGGAGTCGATGAAGCCCGGGCAGACCACCTGGCCTGCGGCATCGATCTCTTCGTCAAAGGTGCCTGCCGGTGCAGGTCCTTCTGCTACGGCCGTAATGCGGTCGTCTTCAATAATCAGGTTGCCGGAAAAGGCTTCGGCGCCGCTTCCGTCGATAATGGTTCCGTTTTTGATAAGACGTTTCAATGCAGGTCTCCCTTGAATACGTATCGTGTGTGAAGCAGGGTTCAGCTTGCCGGAGGGTTTTTGCGCAATACCCGATACCCGGCCGCGCTGAGGCCTCGGTGCCTAAACCCGGATATTTCACGAGTCGAGTGCATCCATATTCAAGGCATCAGAGCTGCAGATGTAGTGGTTTACCTCAAGGCTCTGATAACGCAGAAGATGGGTGCACTCGGCTCGCCCAAAGGGTGAGAAAATCGAGCAAAAAATCATGAATAACATTTTGTATTTTTGAAATGCCTGATTTTTTCACAATAACCGATTGTAATGATTTTTCATTGTTGCAATCGGGCCGTTTTCTAATGAAATGTCCGGGTTAAGGGCACCGAGGCTCTATTGTATTGATTCGGTGTGGTTTTCCCGGCCGGAAAGGGCATCGTTGCTCTTTTTCAGACCGGGTAAGGCATCGGCCGTGTCCGCATCATCCCGCCATCCGGGATGACGCGAACCGGCGTAGCCGCTGGCCTTATGCTGCGTCGTCCTTGGCCATGGCCTCGTGTTCATCGGTGATGGCCAGGGGGGCGGAGGGTTTGCCCATGGCGATCTCGATCTTGGCGATGACAAAGAAGGTCGCGGTGCTCACAAAGGACCCGAAGATGATGGACATGATGCCGAAGGGCTCGCCCATCTGCTTCCAGACAATGGCGGCCACCGAGCCCAGGATGATGGACCAGAGGCCGGCGTTCACCGTGGCTTTTTCATAGACCAGGCCGAAGACGAAGGCCGCAAAGGGACCTGCCGCCCGCATGGTGAAGGCCAGGATGAGCAGGGAGATGATGGGGTAGTCGTTTAAGGCGATGACAATGGCGCTTGCCCCCACCACCACGATGGCTCCCTTGCTCCAGGTCATGAGGTCTTTATCAGCTGCTTTGGGGTTGAGGTACGCCTGATAGACGTCCTTGGTGAACAGGGTGGAGACGGCCAGCATGTTGCCGGAGGCGCTGGACATGGTGGCTGCCACAACCGATGCCAGCACAAGCCCTGCGATGATGGTGGGGGCAAAGTGCTGGGCGGCCGTGGGCAGGGCGCTGTTGGCCGAGATGTCGGGGAAGTGGGCCAGGGCCACCAGGCCGATGACAGCCGGGATAAAGCCGTAGCAGGCCATGAGCAGGGAGCAGATGAAAGAGCCTGCCTTGGCCACCTTGGCGTTTTTCGCCGCAAAGTAGCGTTGAACCGCTTCCTGGCCGGTGGAGAAGGTCATGAAGTACATGAGGATCAAACCGGCGATGGTTTTCCAGCCCACCTTGGTGAGGCCCAGCTGTCCCGGAGGCAGGTTTTCCACCAGGTAGTTCCAGCCCCCGGCGTTTTTCAGGATAATGGGCATGGCAATGGCCATCCCCACGGTAATGAAAAAGATGTGGACGATGTCGGTGTAGGCCACGGAAACCAGCCCGCCCATGAGGGTGTATGCTGTAACCACGCACCCGACGATGACCACCACGGTCTTGAGGTCGGCTCCGGTGACCACGTGGATGACCGAGGAGGTGGCAACCACCTGGGCGGCGGTGGCAAAAAAGAGCGCCGAGATGGAGAGGATGGTGGTGATCATGTGGGACGGCTTGCCGTAGCGGCGCCCGATGATCTCAGGGACGGTGGTGGCCATGGACTTTCGCAGGAAAGGGGCCACAAAGGAGACCAGGAAGATCCCGATACCCGCGCAGACCACGTACCAGCCTGCGGAAAGGCCCCATTCGCCGTAAGCCTTGGAGGCCACGCCCAGGGTGGAGCCACCGCCGATTTCGGCGGCGGCCAGGGTTCCGGCCACCATCAGGGGACCGAGTTGCCGACCGGCCAGCATGAAGTCGCTGGATTCCTTGATTTTGCGTTTGGCAACCCAGAGCCCGATACCGACCATGCCTGCCATGTATGCGATGATGATGTAAAACGTGCTAGTCATGATACTCCCCCTTTTTGGAATCAGTCGTTGAGCAGGCTTTCGATAATGGCGGCATACCCGACCACGGCTTTTTCAAGCTGGTCGGTGGTGATGTACTCGTCGTCGGTGTGAGCCAGGGTCTCAAGGGAAGGTCCAAACCCCAGGGTCTTGATCCCTGCTTCCCCTGCGTAGTGGCTCCCGTTGGTGCAGAAGGCGTAGTGGGAGATATCTGACTGGGGTTTTTCCCCACGGTTTTCAGCCCGGCCAGGGCCTTTTGTACGAAGGGCTCTTTTTCTTCATAGAGCCATGCCGGGAAGAATCGTTCTGCGGAGATGGTTTCGTCGGTGTAGCAGGCAGCCTGGTCGGTGGCCAGGCCCGCAGTGGCGGAGAACTCAGGATCGGCGGCGGCGCAGGCAGCCACGGCGTCGTGGATGGGGGCCAGCACGCTTTCGATGGTTTCGCCCACCAGGAGGCGGCGGTCGTAGGTCACCCGGCAGGAGGAGGGCACCACCGAGGCACCGGGGTAGGGGGCGGACTTGATGTCCGTGAGCACGTTGGTGCCCTTGCCGAGCACGGGGTGCTCAGGCGGGGTGATGGCTTCCACTTTTTCCAGGAGGGCCATCATCTTGTGCACGGCGTTGATGCCCTCTTCAGGGGATGCGGAGTGGGCGGGCTTGCCCTGGGTCTCCAGCACGATTTCCGCGCGGCCCCTCTGGGCGATTTTGAGGTTGAGCTGGGAGGCTTCGCCGATGATGACGTAGTCGGGGGCGACCCGCTTTGTGATCTCTCGGGAGGCCACGCCTTCAAAGCACTCTTCGTGCACCGCGCCCACCACATGGATCTCGCCGTCGAAATCCCTGCCGGTCTTTTCAGCGACTTTTAATGCGGCGCAGGCCATGGCGGCCACCGCGCCCTTCATGTCCGAGGAGCCTCGGCCGTAGATTTTCCCGTCGATGAGTTCGGCGCCGAAGGGTTCCTTGGTCCAGCGTTCAGGGTCCACGGGGACCGTGTCGATGTGGCCGTCCAGGAGTACCTTTTTACCGGGGCGCTTGCCGCGGATGGTGCCGGTGACGCTGCCGTAGCGGTCCACGAACACCTCGTCAAAGCCGCTGGCTTCCATGAACGCTTTCAGGACACCGGCAACCCCTGCCTCTTCGCCCGAAACGCTGGGCTGTTTGATCATGTCCCTGCAAAGTCCGATAACCTGTTCCTTGTGTGTCTCACTCAGCATGCTTCTTCCTCCTTTTCGGTGTGGTCACCGAACCAGGTGATGTTGCGATAGATGTCGGGGTCCGTGTCGCCTTCGGTGCTTATCAGGAGCACGCGCGAATCGGAATCAATTTTTAATTGTTCCCTGATATGGGACAGTTCCGGTCGTGTCATGATGAGGTGGAGCAGTCCTGCGGTGACAGCCCCGGATTCTCCGGAGATCACCTGGGGATCGCCAGACACGGGTGCGCCCAGGATGCGCATGCCGTTGGCCGCCACCCAGTCCGGGCAGGAGATGTAGCCGTCGGCGTAGTCCCGAAGGATGTCCCAACCGATGATGTTGGGCTCCCCGCAGGCCAGACCGGCCATGAGGGTGTCCATGTCGCCGGTGGTGAACCGGGGTTTACCGTCCCCTGCTTCGGCGGATTTGTAGATGCAGTTGGCCTTGTGGGGCTCCACGATGGTGGTGATGGGGCGCTCGTCGCCAAAGGCCGTGGCCAGGAAACCCTGGACCCCGCCGGCATAGGAGCCGACCCCTGCCTGCAGGAAGACGTGGGTGGGGGCGCTCTCTTTGATGGCGGCCAGCTGCTCCAGGGCCTCATGGGCCATGGTCATGTAGCCCTGCATGATCCAGGAGGGGATGTCCTCGTAGCCTTCCCAGGCCGTGTCCTGCACCATGACCCAGCCCTTTTCTTTGGACTGTTTCCAGGCCAGGCGAACGGCATCGTCGTAGTTCATGTCCGTGATGGAGGCTTCGGCCCCTTCGGCCTGGATATTGGCAAGGCGGGTCAGGGAAGAACCCTTGGGCATGTAGATGACCGCTTTCTGGCCCATCTGGCGCGCTGCCCAGGCCACACCGCGGCCGTGGTTGCCGTCGGTGGCCGAGACAAAGGTGATCTCTCCCACTTTTTTGCGGGTCTCCTCGGAGCGCAGGGTCTCGGCGGTGAGCTCCGAGATGTCGATGCCGAGTCGCTCGGCAATGACGCTGGCGATGGCAAAGCCGCAACCCAGGACTTTAAAGGCATTGAGGCCCATGCGCTTGGATTCGTCTTTGACGTAGACGCCAGCCAGCCCAGTATGCCAGCCCCTTCAGCGATGCCAAGGGGGTTGGGGCGTATTCGTCAAAGCTTTTGAAATAACGGCGAACCACGTCGGCGCGCTCGGGCGAAAGGAAGGCCGTGTCGGCCTTGTCTCCTTTGGTGCGTGCGGAAGGGTTTGCGATAAAATCGATGGATGTGGTCATGAATGGTCCTTAAATGTCGGCAGTTACTTCTATCTCAACTTCGGCTCCCATGGGGAGGGCGGCCACCTGCACGCAGCAGCGGGCAGGGTAGTCTCCGTCGAAGAATGTGGCGTAGATCTCGTTCATGGCGGAAAAGTCAGCCAGGTCGGTCATGAACACCCCGACTCGGCAGACGCGGGAAAAATCGGTGCCCGCGGTTTCCAGGATGGCCTTGATGTTGGAAAGGCTCTGGCGCGTCTGGTCCTTGATGCCCTGTGCCAGTTCGCCCGTTTCGGGGTTCACCGGAAGCTGGCCGGAGACATAGAGGGTGTCTCCCTTGATGACGGCCTGGGAATAGGGGCCGATTGCCTTGGGGGCGTTGGGTGAGCAGACGATCTTTTTCTTCATGCGATCCTCCTGTGTGGCTTGGGGTTGATTCGTGGAATCTGTTCTGTAACGGGAATCTTCCATAAGCAACACGCGGGCCAAAAATGAGAATTAGTTTATAAGTTGTAGGAAATAAATTACTTTATTTGGTCGAGGGAGTGGCGTGTCATCCGTTGAAGGGATAAAAACCATTATTATTTTGATAATGATTATCAAAGTGATAATCCCCCGTTTGAGTGTGTGTTCAGAGGGGTGATGTGACGTTGAATGAATATTTTCGGTGATTGTAGGGGGTTGATGGGGTGCTTGGAATGTGAGGTGGTGTGTGTTTGTATCAAAATGATAATTTATGGTGAGGGGTGGGTGCTTTTTTTATGGGTGTTCATGGCCCGGATATGCCATGGGAGAAGGATCAGGTGAAACCAATGCGGTGCCATTTATTGCTTTTCGTCCGATTTTTTCAGCCTGCCGTTCTGATGTTTTGGGCAGGGGGACTCGGCTGGTGACGTATTGGAGAGGTTGTGGGGCTGAGGCGAGCAAGGGGATGTAAGGAGCGGCATCCGTCAAGGTGACAAGATGCCGTTCCTTGAGGTTGGACGATGAATGAAAAGGCGGATCGGAGTATTCTGTGATGCGATATGAAGGCCAGCCCTCTCACCTTAAGAGGTTTACCGAGCCTGGTGGCTTGATCGTATCATTTTGGGGACGTCCCATGCGCCGAATAGTCGAATGGGAACACATCACCGGTGGAAAGCATAGGAGGAGAGAACATCCTTATCGATTTGACGATGAATAAAGCGTCCACGCCCTTTTTCTCCTTTGAAGACACCCCCTTCCATCACCACGTTTCCGGAAGCGATGGTCATGTCCACGGCCCCTTTTACCTTCATCCCTTCGTGAAGAGAGTACTCAATATTGTTGTGAAGGCTTTTCGGGGAGATGGTCCACTCCTTTTCAAGGTCCACCAGGATCATGTCTGCGTCGCTTCCCGGTGCGATGATCCCTTTTTGGGGGAAGCAGCCTGAAAGTCGGGCCACGTTTGTGCTGGTAACGGCAACCAGCCGGTTAAGGCTGATGCGCCCTTTGGACACCCCTTCGGAGAGGAGGATGGGCAGGCGGATTTCAAGGCCGGAGAGGCCGTTGACCACCTTGGTGAAGTCAGGAATGATGGTCCCTTTTTCATCTCGTTCAAGGAACATCTCCTTTTCTTTACGAGAGTAGGTGCAGTCATCTGAGCCCGTCACGCAGATGCTTCCGTCCGAAAGGCCGGCCCAGAGCTCTTCGGCCTCTTTTTCTGTGCGCAAAGGCGGGGAACAGATGGCCAGGTGCCCCCGGTTCTGGTCGTTGTAGAGATCCTGAAACAACGTCAGGTAGTGAGGGCAGGTTTCGACGTAAACGGGGTGTCCTTCGGCCTGGGCCCTCCGGGCGATATCCACTGACGGACCGTTTGTGGTGTGGACCAGGAGCAGGGCGTTGCCACAATATTTACTGAAGAGCACCGCCCTGCTTACCGCCTCGGTCTCGCAAAGCACGGGCTTGGCCCGGGCAAAGTCGGGCCACCCAAGGGTGCCGGCCTCTCGAAAACACTCAATGTTTGTCTCGGCAATGGCGTTTGACTCAGCATGAATCAGGGGTAGCCCTCCATGCTCTCTGGCCAGTTTGAAGATTTTCAAGAGGGTTTCGTCATCGGACATGACGCCCTCTTTTCGGTATGTCATAAACATTTTAAACGATGGGCATCCCATGCCGATGATTTCAGGGATTTCCTTTAAGATGTTGTCCGGCGCTTCCACGAACTTGCAGTGAACCCCGTAGTCCACCGCTGATTTGGACATCTCCTCCTTGCGCTTTTCAAGTTGTGTCTTCACCGAGTCACCGGGAAAGGTGTTGGTGAAATCCATGATGGTTGTCACCCCGCCGAAGGTGGCTGAAACGCTTTGGGTGAAAAAGTCGTTGGCACCGATGCACCCCTGGAACGGTGCTTCCACATGCATGTGGGCATCAATGGCTCCCGGGAGAATGTATTTCCCCGTGGCATCGATGACGTTGGCTGCTTTTACGGTGTCGTCAAAAAGTCCCAGTTCAACGATTTTCCCGTTTTTGACCGCAACATCGGCGCGTATGGTGTTGTCGGTGGAGACCACGTGGCCGCCGCAAATCAATAGATCAAACATCTGCTTTACTCCTTAGCTTTGCGTAAATTATGCCACTTTTTCAGGTGTGGATTCTTCAGCGTTCAGAAAAACTTCTTCCCCGATGTTCTGCTCATACCTGGGGAGAACCATTGCCTTCATGAGGCCCACGTACCCGAAAAGTCCAATGACAAAGGTTACGAAAAAGGCATAGTCAGGAGTAAAATAGCCCACCACGAAAGCTCCGACGGTTGTGATGATGGCCGCGGGGTTAAACCCGTTTGCGTAGGTATACATGCCATCTGTCTTGTAGAGTTCTGCCACGTTGAGGGTCATTTTGCGAATGAGATAGTAATCCGCAATCATGATGCCGCAGATGGGGCCGAGAAGGCTTGATGAAAAGACTTGAAACTGCACCAGGTAGTCGCAAAATTTCCATGGCATGATCACCAGCCCGATGATCCCGCTGATAACGGTGGCGCTGGCGTAGGTCAGCCGGGGAAATGAGTTGAGAAGAATATAGGTGGGGGGCATCAGGTTGGCCGCTGTGTTGGTTGACCACTGGGCAAAGGTGATGGTGATAAAGCAGATAAAAAGGATCATGGGCTTGTCCGGCCCAAAGGTTTTGGCCACAACGTCAATGGGGTTCCACTCCCCCAGGAGAATGCTTGAGGTAAGTCCCACCAGGAGAATCAGGGTTCCGGCCAGGACCAATCCAAGAAACTGACCCGCAAAGGGAATGGTGTTGCGTGCTACAAACCCCCGGTCATTCTGAGGTTTGATTTTGAGCTGACGGGTGAGATCGGGGCTGTTTAGGGCCATGGTAATCCAGCCACCTGCAATGCCCATGATGGCAAAGGTCATGGAGTATGTGTTCTCTGCCGGTGCATAAAGAATATCGGCGATGAAGGATGCATCGTTGGATTTTAACAGCCAGAGAAAGATGGCGATAAAGACAATGGCCAGCATGGGGATGGCCACCAGGTCGAACTTGGCCATGGCTTTGAGGCCGTAGACGGCGTTAACCACTTGTAGCGCCCCGAACAGGACAATCCATAGGGTAAGGTTCGAAAATCCGGTGAGCATGCTCACCACGGAGTCTAAAGCCAGGGCGCCTACCCAGGTTTGAAACCCGAACCAGAAAAAACAGGGAATGGTTCGGATCAGTCCTGGAATCCAGGAGCCTTTGTAGCCATAGCAGGCACGCATGTATACGGCAAAGGTGATGCCGTATTTGATGCCCATGTCTCCGTTCAATACCAGAAGCAGGGTGACCATCATGTAGGCTGCAAAAATAGCCCAAAGGACCGAAACCGGGGCCAGCTGGGGGTAGAGTTGCGCCCCGATGGCAAAACCTGCGATGTTCACAGTCATTCCGGCCCAAAGGAGGGTAAAGTCGATAAAACTCAGTGTTCTTCCGGACAGCGTTGTCGGAAGAAGGTCTTTGTTGCAAAGATCACTCGCCATTTCATACCTCATTGTCATCCATGGTGGCTTTGTAAGCATTTTTTGCTTCTAAAACCGTTGCGTTAAAACCCTGCCAAAGGGTGTTTCTTGAATTCTGTTTTTTGCATACCTCCTGT
This sequence comes from Desulfoluna sp. CYM3A, assembly GCF_056829965.1. Classification (NCBI taxonomy): domain Bacteria; kingdom Pseudomonadati; phylum Thermodesulfobacteriota; class Desulfobacteria; order Desulfobacterales; family Desulfolunaceae; genus Desulfoluna; species Desulfoluna sp. CYM3A. Next base: position 3,950,828 of record NZ_CP186556.1, on the reverse strand, counting down.
GACGTTAGGCCGGATATTTCATGGGGAAATGGCCAGGCCAAGCCAATAAATCGTGAAATATCCGGGTTAGGGATTGCTGGGCGTACATGTGTTGTCATGGGATCTATTCGATACAATCGATGCAACTCGCGGGCCATAACTGAAAATTAATGACTAAGCTCGTGGAAATGAATTCTTTTCTTCTTTCTGAATGCCTTGCATTGTTAGTTATAAAGTAACACGGTGTTATCGTTTTGATAAAAATTATCAGGGTGAGAATTCTGTGGAAGATCGCGACGTTTACGTGAAGTGGATGGTTGCTATCTCGATAACTCTTCTGATTTTCATCGATTGGTGCTATGTCTCTGGATTGGGAATCGGGGGCATTGGGCTTATCAAAATGATAATATCGGGGTGGGGCGGAGACGACTTCCTTTACATGCGGAGTCGGGTGATGCGGTGGGGCGTGTTTAAAAATCAGTAAAAACGGGCGCAATTACCCCAAGTACTAAGAATGAGGTAAAATCATCATGCTTTACGCGATTGAAGAGTCCATCAGAAAATTTGCCCATGTCATCGCTGTGGTGGTGGGCATTGATGTGGAGGTGGTGGGGGCGGACTTAAAGCGCATCGCCGGTACGGGACGGTATGCGGAAGGGGACGGGAAAAGCATCGAAGACGAAGGGGAGGTCTACCGCCATGCCCTGAAGACCGGGCAGCCGGTGTGCATCGACAACCCCAAAAACGATCCCATCTGTTTCAACTGCAAGAACAGGGACGGGTGCGAGGAGAAGCTGACCCTTTGTTCTCCGATTTTGCGTGATGGGGAAGCCTTAGGGGTTATGCAGATATGTTACGGAGCAGGACAAGCAGACCATCCTGGAAAACAGAAACGATGCAGTCTACTCTCTCCATGATGGCGGACCTTATTGCGGCCAAGGCCGAGGATTACAGCCACATTGCGGAGACCACGCAGACACTGGATGTCTTGCGGCAGGTGATGGATGTGCATGCCGAGGGCATGTTTGTCTTCGGGGCCGACGGCAGCGTCACCTACGCCAACGCCCATGCAAGAAAGGAGCTGGGCATCGAGGGACCCGGCGATACCGTGTCGGTCCAGCTGATTCCCACGGGCAACACCGTGGGCGACGCAGAGGAGTACGAGCTGCACTTCGGTGAGCATCACCTGGTGATCATGGGGCAGATGGTGGATTTGCAAAAGGATGATCCCAGGTTTTCCAGGGTCATGCTCTTTGAAACCCAGACCGATTTTACACGAAAGATGTCTACCCTTACGTCGTCTGCCTCCGGTGAGGGCCTTGATGCCATCCTTGGCATGTCTCCTGCCATCCGGCAGCTCAAAGAGCAGGTGATGGCCATCACCACTTCGTCTTCCACGGTGCTCATCAGCGGCAAGAGCGGTACGGGCAAAGAGATGTTCGCCCGGGCCATCCACCATGAGAGCGACCGGCGGGAGCAACCCTTTGTAGCCATCAACTGCGGGGCCATTCCCGACACCCTCCTTGAGAGCGAGCTCTTCGGCTACACCTCCGGGGCCTTTACCGGTGCAAGCCCCGGGGGCCGCATCGGGAAATTTGAGCTGGCCCATAAAGGGGTGCTCTTTCTGGACGATCAGCTCCATGCCCCTTTATCTGCAGGTCAAGCTCCTCCGGGTGCTCCAGGAACGCAAGGTGGAGCGCCTGGGGGCCAACAAGCCCATTGACGTGGATATTCGCGTCATTGCCGCAACCAACGACGACCTGCCTGAACTCATCGCAAAAAACATGTTCAGGAACGATCTTTACTACCGCCTCAACGTCATCCCCCTGGATATTCCCCCCTTATGCGAGCGACCTGAAGATATCGACCTGCTTGCAGAGCACTTTTTGGCCAAATACAGCGGTCGGTTCAACAAGCGGTTTCGAAGGATCGAGCCCTCCACCATGGACCGGCTCCGCAGCTATGCCTGGCCCGGAAACGTGCGGGAGTTTGAGAACATCATTGAATTCATGGTGAACATGATGCCTGCAGGCGGTGTCATCGACGACTCCCTGCTGCCCCCTCGAGTATTGGAGACACCAACGGAATGCGCCTGCGGCCGTTGCGTTTCAAAGTCTCCGGTTTTACCTCTGAAAGAGGTGGAAAAGCAGGTGATCATCGAGGCGGTCAAGCGCTTCGGCAGCGACACCAAGGGCAAGCGGACCGCAGCCTCGGCTTTGGGGATCGGGGTGGCGACCTTGTATCGGAAGATTCGGGAGTATGGGATTGAAGGTTGAGGGGGATGGGGGGAGGGCTAAGGGCTAAGGGGGAAAGGCTAAGGGCAAATGGTCTTTCGCATCACCGCAAGGGATATCGGTTTTCGATACGCTTTGCGGTGCGCACGGCGCACCCTACGAGCCATCGATGCGCTCGTGAATTGTAGGGTGCGGCCCCCGCACCGCCAGGCGTAACGCGTGCCACCGGCTTTTGTCTTTTATGGTCCCTCTCCTCACCCCAAGGCCTCCTTTAGCGCTTCGACGCCTCGCCTGATGGTATCCGAATCGAGATTTCCGTATCCCATGACCAGCGTGTCTCTGTGTTGTCCCGGCACGATGTTGTGGTGTGAGGCGGGGTAGACGCGGACCCCTTGTGCCTCGATACGGGCAAGGCGTTTTTTCGTGAAGGGGGTGTCCTGGAATCGGGCAGAAAGATGCAGGCCCGTTTCGCTTCCCAAGATGTGCACTCGGTCACCGAAGGCCTCCGTGAGGGCATCAACGGTGAACTGGCGTCTCTGGCGATAGAGCTTTTTCATTTTTGAGAGGTGCCTGAGGTAGTGCCCTCGGGTGATGAACTCGGCCAGGGCAAGCTGGGATGCGGTGTCATTGTGGAGATCGTTCTGCCATTTCAGGGCTCGGGCAGGGGTGATGAGTTCCTTTGGAAGCACCAGGTAGCCGGTGCGAATGGAGGGGCAAAAGGTTTTGCTGAAGGTGCCGATGTAGATCACCCGCTCCGGGCAGAGCCCGTGAAGGGAACTGATGGGCGGGCCGTCAAAGCGGAATTCGCTGTCGTAATCGTCTTCGACGATGAAGGCTCCTTTGGCATCTGCGTAATGCAGCAGATCGATGCGCCGTTGAATGGGCAGGGTTCCGCCCAAGGGAAACTGGTGTGACGGGGTGACGAAAACAAAGGCGGGGGAAAGATCCTGGGGAAGCAGCTCGGTGATGATGCCCGAGTCATCCACGGGTACCGGGCGTATCACCCCGCCATGGCTTCGGACGATGTGCTGGATATCCAGGGTGATGGGGTCTTCAAGGACCGCTTCCCGGTCTTTCTCGAGCAACAGGGCGCAGACAATGCCGACGGCCTGTGTGGTTCCCGAGGTGATAATCACCTGATCCGGGTGACAGCAAACCCCCCGACGTTCCACCACATGGCGGCAGATCGCTTCGCGAAGCTCCATGCGTCCCTCGGGGTGCCCATAGGCAAGAACCTCTTCCGGTGGGCGTGTGTAGACATGCTTGAGCATGGAGAGCCAGGTGCGGGCAGGAAAGAGGCGAAGATCCGGCGTCCCTGATTTAAAATCGACGAGCCCTGGTGCGTGGTCGGGCCTTGTGGCGACAGGGGGCGTTTCCGGGGGCCGGGAAAGAGAGGGGGAAGGATAGACGCTCCCCGGTGCGACATATGTGCCGGAGCCGGTTTTTGATTCGGTAAAACCTTCGGCATAGAGAAGGTCATAGGCTTCCAGGATCACATTCCTCGAAACCCCGAGGCGCTCAGAAAGTTCACGGCTGGAAGGCAGGCGGGTGCCTGCTGGGAGCTCTCCGTTCAAAATGAGTTGCCTGATCTGGCCATAGGCCTGACGGATCATGGGAACCCTTGAACACTTATCCAATGTCAGCCAGAGCATGGATGCCTCCTTTGAGTGGTTCTATCGAAATAGTCCAAAAGTGGATCTTTGGTAAACCAATCGCGTTGACGTAAGGTACACGTATTTTCATGAAGCGTCAAAGGAGGCTTTTTTATGCGTGACCCAAACTCGTTCAACGAACAGGCCAGGGGGATGGCCCAGCTGGTCATGGCAATGATTCTGGCAGGCAGCTCCGTGGTGGTTGGAAAATTCCTGACGGCGGGGCTGCCGGTTTTTATGATCGGTTCCAGTACCCTTCTCGTGGCTTTCCTTGTGCTGCTGCCTCCGGCCCTTCTCCGGTGGCATGAGATTCGCGGATTAACCCCGGAGCAGTGGGCGTCTCTTTTTATGCAGGCCCTGTGCGGCATCGTTCTTTTTCGGGTGCTGACCCTCTACGGCCTGCAGCATACCGGAGCCGTGCAGGCAGGCGTGATTCTGGGAACCACTCCGGCTGTTCTTACCTTATGTGCGGTTCTTTTTCTTGGTGAGCGTCCCACCCCGTATGGCCTGGTCGGGGTCGGTTTAGCGGTATGCGGGATGATGGTGCTGAACCTTTCGTCTGGTCCGTCCGGCGGGAAGGGGCATCTTTGGGGGAGTCTTTTGGTCTTTGGGGCGGTGGTGGCGGAAGCCCTTTTTACCATTTTCAGGAAAAAGGTGGCCCATGAGATTTCTGCGGTGACCAATACCTTCGGTCTGGTGCTGATCAGCCTGATGATGATGTGTCCCTTTGTCGCATGGGAGTTCAGGGTTTACCATGTCCTGCCCGGTGTTCAGGCCTTTACGGCCATTGTCTACTACGGTGTGTGCGCAACGGCCATGGCTTACCTGCTATGGACCCACGGCGTGGGGCGGGTCAGCGCCGAAGCGGCCGGGGTTGCAACAGCCGCCATGCCCGCCAGCTCCGTTCTCCTGGCTGCCCTCGTCCTTGGGGAGCCGCTGGACCACCGACACCTTCTGGGGTGTAGCATGGTGATGGCCGGGATTGCCTTCAGTACCCTGTTCAAAAAGAGGGGCTATGTGGGCTGCGTGGAGTGAGCCGGGGCTGATTTTTTAAGACATATCCGGCCTAATCCGGATATGTCGACGAGTCGAGTGCTCTCGGATCGCCCGAAAGGTGAGAAAAGCGATCCAGAAACTCGGCTTTTGCTTTTCATGGTGTCTCCCATCACCTCTATCGATACCGGTTTTCGACACGTTTTGCGGTTCGCACGGCGCACCCTATGAGCCATCAATGCGCTCGTGAATGGTAGGGTGCGGCCCCCGCACCGCCAGGCGTAACGCGGGCAATCGATGAACGGTGAGCTGCCCTCAGTCCCGGGGCCCGATCATGGTTTCGGGTCTCACCAGTGCGTCGAATTCGTCTTCGGTGACCCATCCGCTGGAAAGGGCCGCTTCCCGAAGGGTGCATCCCCGGGCCATGGCCTCTTTGGCGATGGCGGCGGCTTTGTCGTAGCCGGTGTGGGGCACCAGGGCGGTGACGAGCATGAGGGATTGCTCCATGAGTTCTGCGATGCGGCGGGTGTTGGGCTCGATGCCTGTGATGCAGTGGCGGGTGAGGCTGCTTGCGGCATCGGCCAGGAGTCCGATGGACTGCAGGACGTTGTGGGCGATGACCGGCTTGAAGACGTTGAGTTCAAAATGCCCCTGGGCCCCTGCAATGGTGACGGTGGCGTGGTTGCCCATGACCTGGGCGCACACCATGGTCATGGCCTCGCACTGGGTAGGGTTGACCTTGCCCGGCATGATGGAGGAGCCGGGTTCGTTCTGGGGAAGGGAGAGTTCGCCCAGGCCGGAGCGGGGACCGGAGCCGAGGAAGCGGATGTCGTTGGCGATCTTGTTGAGGCTGACGGCCAGGGTGTTGAGGGCGCCGGAGGTTTCCACCATGGCGTCGTGGGCTGCCAGGGCTTCAAACTTGTTGCCTGCCGTAACAAAGGGAAGCTCCGTATAGGTTGCCACCTCATCTGCAAAGGCCTCGGCAAAGCCCACACGAGTATTTAAGCCTGTCCCTACGGCGGTGCCCCCCTGGGCCAGGGGGTAGAGGCGCTTGAGGCTGTCTTGCAGGCGGTCTGTTCCGAGGCTTACCTGGGCGGCGTAGCCGGAGAACTCCTGGCCCAGGGAGAGGGGCGTTGCGTCCTGCAGGTGGGTGCGCCCGATTTTAACGATGCCATCCCAGGCTCTGGCCTTGCTGGACAGGGCCGCGTGGAGGCTGTCCAGGGCAGGGAGAAGACGGTGGTGGATCTCTTCCACGGTGGCGATGTGCATGGCCGTGGGAAAGGTGTCGTTGGAAGATTGTCCCAGGTTGCAGTGGTCGTTGGGGTGTATTGGGTCCTTGGCTCCAAGGGCACCCCCGAGCCGCTGGTTCGCAAGGTTTGAGATTACCTCGTTGGCGTTCATGTTGGATTGGGTGCCGGAGCCGGTTTGCCACACCACCAGGGGAAAGTGATCATCCAGCCCGCCTTCGATGACCTGCCGGGCCGCATCCACAATGGCTGTTGCCAGGGTTTTGTGGAGCGTTTTCTGCTTGAGGTTGGCAAGGGCCGCACACAGCTTGACGATGCCCAGGGCCCGGATCATGGAACGCGGCAGGCGTTCGTTTCCAATGTTGAAGTACTGCAGCGAGCGCTGGGTCTGGGCGCCCCAATAGGCATCGGCCGGGACGGCAACGGGGCCGAAGGTATCGGTTTCCTGGCGGGTGTCGGGCATGGTTTTCTCCTTGGGTGATGATGGGGGTGTCTGGGCGAGAGAGGACTCTGGGGGGCGGCATGGGAAAAGGATGCATCCAAGTAAATATACAGTGGCTTGGGTGTGGGTGTAAAGCCTGGGGATATCACGTGTGGGGCAGGCCAGGGAAAACCATTTTCGGGGTGCTCCCAAGACGATATGTTCGCATCCGCGTTTCGCTTTGATGGCCCTTCGGGCAATGAAAACGAAGCGCGGGTGTATCAGGTTTTTTTCAGGAAAACGACCCGCTGGGGGCAAAGGGAAACGGACCTGTTTCTTTATTTAAGGAACCCAGGTCACGATTCCCTCGTCGGGCTGGGCGCCTTTCCAGCGCCAGAACGAGTCGACATCCCGAATCCCGTCAGCAATGACGGCTTTGTAGATCTGGATGCCCATGACCTTTTTTTCTCTGTGGGAATGGCCTGATAGTGCAAGTGGCGCTACGGGTTTCCGGGGTCAGCACCTGGGAGATGCGGTCAGCAACCCGCTCGAAGTAACCGACGTAGGGAGAATCCTCCAGGATATGGATCATGTCGATCTGCCAGGACTGGTTTTCGTCGTCTTCGTAAAAGGCGTGCCACTCGATGCATTTGTCCTCTGCCTCGATGAGGTTGGTGTAGGAGATCGACTTGATGCGAGGGTTCTCGGCAAGCCGTGCCATGGCTGAAAAACTGTCCGAGAGGCTGAAGGGGCTGCGGCTGAATATGGAAATCGATGTCCCGGTTGTTGATCAAAAGCCCTGTTACGAGAAGCGATCCCACCAGGTTGATCGTCGCTCCGATGGAGGTCCATATGTCGAGGACCTGTGTGTCCTCCATGATGGCCCGGGCTTTTTCCTGCATGCGTTCCGCTTTTTGTAAAATGGCTTCCATGGTGTTGCCTTCCTTCGGTCTGGGGGCCTGTCTCAGGCCCTATGCTTGTTGTCTTTTTTATCCGGGTCTTTTTATACTACCCTACGAAAGCAGACAATAAAAAAGCCCGTTTCCATGGTGACCACGGAAACGGGCTTTTTTACTTTGACAGCCTGGTTGGCGGCATCCTCCCTCACATGTCGGCACCATCATGATGCCTTGACATGGGTTCAGCCCGCTCATGACATACCCGGTCTATGCGGCTTCAGGCTGCTCGACGCAAACCTGCCGAACCGCCGTTTCAGGCAATTGAATCCGGGCTTTGATAAACCACCATAAAATGGACGCCAAGCCTCCCGTGCCAACGGCAAGGATCCCGATAAAGGTGACCTTGTCGTGCCAGTCAAAGGAGACAACAGCCATGGCTGCGGCCCCCAGGATAAAATTGAATAAACCCAAGAGGAAGCCGCGCACCGGCATCGCGTTGAACTTGCTCCAGGGCAAGGTTATTGGCCAGCGAGAGGGCGGCTGATACCGATACAAAACGTGATAAACCCCATGCGAGGTGCTGACCATGGGCCGGGAAAGATGAAGGGCCATGGCAAGCCCTCCGGCAGCGATTCCTGTCAGGCCTGTGGACATCAAGGCCACACTGCCTATCCATCTGCCGAAGGCCCGTTGCCGCAGATCATGGCGCCTGCCATAAAGCAAAGGGCATTGGCACCGAAAAAGAGGGCAAAGGTGTTTTCACTGACATGGTAGTGGGTGATGTAAATGCTCGATGACGCAGCGATGTGTGCAAAAAAGGGAAGGCCTGTCATGGAGGTACAGATAACGACGGACATAAACCGCCCGTTGGTCAGGAGACGGCCATAGCTTTTGATGAGTTCGGTTACGGGGACGCCCGTGGGGTTGGGGTGGGACTCGGGTGTGAACAGCATGCCGATAAGGGCCACCCCTCCCATGGCTGCCTGGGCCATAAAAATCCATGGCCAGGTGAACCGGGTAATGATCAGGCTCCCGACCATGGGGGCGATCATGGGCGCCAGGGCCATGATGACCGACACATACCCCATGACCGACTCCCTCTCTCTGGCTTCCAGGCGATCCTTGGCTATTGCCATGGAGATACTCGATGCCGAGGCCGCTCCCGCAGCCTGGATGATGCGTGCTGCGATGAGCATGTGGATGCCTGTGGACAGGGCGCAGAGGATGCTGCCTGCAATAAAAATAAGGATGCCGGTGATCAACGGTTTTTTGCGGCCGTAGCGGTCGGACAGAGGACCGTATACCAAAAGGAAGGCACAGTAGACCGTAAAAAAGAGGACCAGGGTCAGGTTGATGATGGCCAGGGGCTGATTCCAGAGGGTTTGAAGAAATGGAATAGCCGCGGGTTCAGTTACTCGGTGGACAGAGGCGGAAACGCTGCCAGAATAGCCAGTAACAGAATAAAACGAATCATGGGAAACGGGTATTCCTTAGATATTGGGGGTGATCTCTGGCCTTGCGCCAGAGGTCATGGGGGGTTGTTTTGTGGGTCTGATCCCGGATATCTCATGGGAAAACGACAGGCTTACCGCTATAAGTCAGTATGACACACGGTTGCTGAGAAAAAATCAGTTAATTCAAGAGTGCCACTTGGCATTCGCCGTTTTGGCTCGCTTTATTAACCCTTCGGGCGATCGGAGTGAATGCTTGTACCCCACCTCGTGAAATCGGGCAATAAAAGAAAGCCCGTTTCCATGGTGACAACGGAAACGGGCTTTGTGCTTTGGTGTCACTGCTTTTTTACTCAGGGCTGATGCATTGGCCTGGCAGTGAACAGCACGTTGTGCAGCAATGGGCTATTCGGCGTCCAGGGCCATGGCGATGTCTGTGCCGCACTGGTAAGCATCGGCGCCCACAGAGTTCGGGAGCAGGGTATACCCACCGAGTTTGTCGCCTGTCTGGGCCAGCTCATGGAGGTGGTCGTAGGTTGCCTCAACGGCCAGGGTGCCGTCATGGGTTCCGGTGATGTAGTTTCGGGGGATGTAGACGCGCTCAACAGAGACACGGACGCGTCCGTCATCGCACTGTTTGGCCTTGACATCCAGAACCCTGCCTTCGCCGTTGGTGAAGTAGGTGTCTGCACCACCGTTCTGGTTCAGGGAGGCCATGGCCAGCTCATGGAGCTGGGTCCCTTCCTGGGCCACGCGTCCGAACATGGCGCCCATGCATCCTGCGTAAGCCTGGGTGGTGATGAGGGTGAAGGCGCAGAGCGCGAAAAGGGCTGACGCCAGACCTGATTTTTTAAATGCTTGTGTAGTCATGGTTGTGAACCTCCTGGTTCTATGGGTGATCTAAACGCTGTATCGCCAGGGCAGGGCTTTAAAACCGTGCCGTACCTTTTGGCGATATGCGGTGATTGACGTGGCATGTTGCCAACCTGGGTGATGTTATACGTGGTTGATTTGTTGTCATGAAGAGGGTAATTAATCATTTGTTAATTGCGTTTTCTGCAATTAATGCCGGTTGGATGGGGCGTCTTCTGCAACGTGTTGAAATGCTTGGCAAGCACAAGTGTGTTCCTGACCAAGGAGGATGACGGCCGTGTCAGGATGGATCGGTTTCGGAGCCGTCGAAACATCGGAGGGAAGAAGGAAGGGGCCTGACAGGGGTGTTTTGCTGGCAAGACGTGACACTGCATGGCCCAAGGCATTTGGTCGGAAACGTGAACGAAAATACAAGTGGGGTCGTTATCCCGGGAGCGGCATGGCAATGGAAACCAATGAGCAGGTTTTTTTAAGGGTGGTGGAGGCAGGGAGCCTCAAGGCAGCTGCTGAACAGCTGGGGACGGACCCCTCGTCCGTGAGCCGGAAGGTGGCAGCCCTGGAGGGGCGCCTGGGTGTGAAACTGCTTCAACGCTCCACTCGCCGCTCCGTTCCGACGGAAGCCGGGAAAAAATACTACGATGGCATGCGGCGGCTCGTTGATGAACAGGCAGCCCTTGAGGCCTGTGTTGCCCGTGAGACCGACATACCCCGGGGGTACCTTCGTGTCACGGCACCGAACAACATAGGTGATGTGCATGTGGCCCCGGTTTTGACGTCCATGGCGGAGATGTACCCGGACCTGAAGGTCGAACTTATCCTCACGGGAGAAGTCCCGGATATGAGCGAGAAGGGCATTGACGTTTCCATCTGCATCGGGCACCTTCCCGACTCCAACCTCATCTGTCGCAAATTGATCGATCTGCCTGTGCTGCTCATCGCCTCAAAGAAGTACTTGGCTAAGCGGGGCACCCCGCGCAAACCCTCGGATCTTCATGACCACGACTTTCTTTTTTTCACTCGTTTCCAGCGAGATACCCCCCTTGAGTTTATTGGGCCGAAGGGCCCCGAGAAGGTGAAGGTGTCTTCTAAATTCATGGTGAACAGCGCTTCGGTGATTCGTAAGCTCAACCGGGCCGGGTTCGGGATCAGCGTCGGCAACCCCCGGGCCTTCAAGGAGCTTCTGGACAGCGGCGAGGTGGTTCAGCTGCTGCCGGAGTACTCTTTGGAGCCGTACCCCCTTTATGCCACCTATGTGTCCACGGCCTTTGTCCCTGCAAAGATCCGGCGATTCGTGGATATGATGGCCGCCTATTCATCAGAAGAGTTGACCGGGTGGGCCATAGAGGAGATCGAAGAGTAAAATAGCACCCCTTCCAATGCTCCAAGCTGATTTTAGCTGATGCTGAACAGTGAGGCAGGCATGAACGGCACGGTTCCTATAAAATAGTTTTGATGAGATGTAAGGTAGGGCACTTAGTAAAGAACACAAGGCGGGCATTTCTGGAGGGAATGTGGATGGAGCAGATGGGACGTTCGGGGTTTTGGTCAGGCAGCGAGCAAATCTTGCCCGGCCCCCGTTTCCCCATCACTATGAAAGGGGGGGAAGGGGGGCTCATTGTATGCTTCTGCTGATCACCCCACACACCCGAGGCTCGGGTCCTGGGCGGCCGGGCGCCTGCGTTCCCGTTTTTTGTGCTTCACCTGGCACAGCAGCGTTTTGTAGACCGGGAACCCGGAGATCTCGTCGTATTGATCCAGGTCGGTGAGCACGTTGACGTTGGCATTCTGCCACGCCTCGGTCCCCAGGGGGCCGCCGCCGCCCACGGGGGCGTATACAAACCCTTGCATGATCTTGTCGGTGACATAGGCCCGCATCACCACCGATCCCCGGGCCGTCTTGATGATGACGGTGTCTCCGGTGGTGACCCGGCGTTTTTCCGCGTCTGCCTCATTCATCTCAATGACCGGGTAGGGGTATTTCTCCATAAAGCTCGGGATGGCCCGCAGGCAGGATTTCATATCGGGCTTGAAGGGGCCTGTGCCCAGGATCAGGGGATAGCGTTTGTGGAGCTTCGGGTTGCTGACGGGGGTCTCAACGGATTCCTCATACTTTGGAAGGCCTTCGTACCCGTATTGTTCCAGCACCGTGGATTTGATCTCGAATTTGCCCGATGGGGTTTCAAATCCGGGTTGCCCGTCTTGCCGCAGCAGGCCTTTTTCCCATTTTCGGTAGGCCATCTCTTTTCTGCCGTTGCGGAGCACATGCTTGTCAGCCTGCTTCAAGTCTTCCACGGTAAAGCCGGTTCCATCCAGGATGTAGTGCAAGAGCTCTTCCTGGCTCTGGGGAAAGAGGTGGCCGTATCCCAGGCGATGGGCCAATTCTGCCAGGATCTGGTAATTGGGCCGGGCTTCGCCCACGGGGTCTGTCAGCTTCTCCCTCAGCCGGATGGCGTTGCCGTAGTAGCAGTAGGACTCCTGCTCAAAGGCTGTGGTTGCGGGCAGTACGATGTCGGCGTAGGCCGCGTCCCGGGTGAGCTGGAGATCGATGGAGACCAAAAAATCAAGGGCCTCCAGAGCTTCTTTCCAGACCCCTGGATCGGGCCAGGAGGTCATCAAAGACGCCCCCATGACAAACATGGAACGTATCTTATAGGGTTCCCCTTCCAGGATGGATTTCGGCAGGAGGGCGGCGTGGGGTTCGCCCCCGCAGTAATGGGAATAGACAGGGAATTTTCCGCTGCCGATGGATTTGTCATACCCGGGGGTCTCAAGCTGACCCTTTCGGTTCAGGTGAAGGCGATTTTCCCGCCTCGCAAAACAGCGCCCCCCCTCCACATCCAGTTGGCCTGCCAACGCCCACAATACCATGACGGCCCGGATGTTCTGCACCCCGCTTTTGGTGTATTCCAGCCCGGTGTACATGATGTAGCTGGCGCCTTCAGCGTCGGCGATGCTTTCGGCCAGGGTTTCGATGGTCTCCTCATCAATTCCCGTGACGGCGGCAACATGGTGCGGCGAGAACTCCTTTACATACGCGGCAAACTCATCAAACCCCAGGGTCCAGTCTGCCACAAACTCTTCGTCGTAGAGATTGTCCCGTATGAGGATATGGGCAAGGCCGAGGGCCAGCGCCCCGTCGGAGCCGGGCCGGATGGGGAGCCAGGTGCTGCCCGGAAGCTCGGCGGCCTTGGTCCGCCTGGGGTCGATGACGATGATCTCCGCCCCTTCCTCTGCGGCCGTCTTCAGCCGTTCGAACATCTCGGGTGGTGTGGACGAGGAGGGGTCGGTCCCCCACACGAGGATCAGGTCCGAATTGTCCACATCCGAGAACATATCGATGTGCAGACAGCCCATGGTGAGTTTGGGGGCCAGAACGCCCAGGGCGGTATAACAAGGGGCTCCCACGCCGAAAGAATTGGGGGAGCCAAAGGGAAAGAGCACGCTGCTGGCCAGGTAGATCTCCGAGCCCTTGAGTTGAAAGATGTCTTTAAAGGAGCGCTCATAGGTCCCTGTACCCGCATAAAATCCCACCGCCTCAGGGCCGTGTTTTTTCTTTGTCTCGGTGAGCTTGTCCACGATAATATCAAAGGCTTCGTCCCAGCTGATTTTCTCGAACTCATGGGTGCCTTTGGGGCCCACCCGCTTAAGGGGATGCGTGAGCCGTCGCTCGGAATAGATGATCTCTTTGACGCTGTCTGCTATGGGGCACAGGATGCTGCCCAGAGGCGCTTCTGGGTCCGGCTCCAGCCGGTCGATCCTGTTGTTTTCATCAAAATGCGCAATGACCCCGCAACCGGGGCTATGGAAACAGATGCCGCAAATTCCGGGTTTTGGATCCACTGTGCTCATCTCCTGTTTTACTGTCTGACCCCCACCACGAATTGGGAGGTGATGTGTTCCCACAGATTTTCTGTCTTCCGGATTCTCCAGTTTACATGGCCCTGGTCAACAATCTGAAAGGGAGGGTGGAAGGCTTCGCCCCCTTCGGACATGAGGCGGACAACGTTGTCGATGCCTCGGCCTTGAAACGGACCTTCGGTCCGGCCGCCCATCCACAGCTCCGGGTGGGAGACGGCTTCGTCCCAGGAGAAGGGGTCGGAGAAGACAAACATGGCGTTGTCGTCCTTGAGCACGTGGTTGATGTTGGCCAGGTGCTGCATGGGGTGGGGCACTTTTTCCAGGACGTTGACCGAGGTGGCCGTGGAAAAAAGGGCACCCCGAAAGGGCAGGGCCATGGCGTCGGCCACCACAAACTCAACCCTGTCGTCGTGCCAGGCCGGGGAGAGCTCGCAGGTTTTGCGTTCGGTGAGGTGCCCCTCCACGATGAGGTCGAACTCCAGGCGCTTTTCAGTCAGCAATTCCCGCGCCGTTCTGATAAACGACAGGGAGGTGTCCATGCCCACCACCCGAGAGTGGGTCCTGCTCAGTTCAAAGGATAGGCGTCCCACGGAGCATCCGGTATCAAGGGCCCAGCCGTTGTTCTCCGAGAAATATGAGGACCAGGTCCTGTAGGCGTCCGTGGCATTGGTGCCGTTGAAAAATTCGGCAAAATGGCTCCACAGATACGCCGAGAGCATGGCCTTGGAGTTGTATCCTGCATCATCGGACAGCAACCCCATGCTGCGTTCCGGTAAAAGAACGGCCACGCCATCGCGGATTCCGTAGGTCCTCCGGCAGGCCACGCACGTGAGTTCTCCTTCCAGAACATCATCGTCCTTTTCGTGCGTGACGGTAAGGATTAAGGGGTTTTCCTCAGAAGCACAGTCCGGACAGATCAGTTTTTCCTGTAACCATCGTTTCATATGCACCTTTTTCGGGCCCCTTGGAGGCGCGCTCCGGGGCGGAATCGTTGCCCCGTTACGTTTCAGGGGATGATCAGGTAAGGGGGGGAACGAACCTTCAGACGAAGGTCCGGTGTGCGGTTGCCACTGGTGGATACCGCAAGGCGGCACAGATCCTCAGCACCGATGGGAGGTTGCCCCACCCCGGGTTTACTGGTTGTTGTGATGGAATATTATGATTTTGGATATGATTGCAGGGTTGGAAACTGGTTCTTACCATCTCACAGACGGCCGGGAAAAGTCCAGCAGAAAGAGCCCGTTCCCCTGGTTGGGTTTCGGTGGGCCTCTTGTGGCAGAGAATAAACAGAAGGGATAAAAAAAGGCCCCCTGAAAATAAATCCAGGGGGCCTTTCATATATTAAATCACGCTACACTCTTTTAGAGGAACATGATTTTTTTTCTACTGAACGGTGACGTTGGTAGCCGCAGGACCTTTCTGACCCTGCTCAATGTCGAAGGTAACGCGATCACCTTCGTTGAGGGTTTTGAAGCCTGAAGCATTGATGCCTGAGTGGTGTACGAATACATCGGGGCCGTTTTCCTGCTCGATGAATCCAAAACCCTTGCTCTCGTTAAACCATTTTACGATTCCATTGTTCATTGTGACGTTTCCTTAAAAATTAAATGATGTTTGTTGCATGTTCGAAACTTTCAGGTCTGGCCACTTCTTCAAATGGAAATTCCTTTGATAACGAAACACAAGCCTCCACATGAGGCACTAACGGGCGCACTATCTATGTGTTTGCGTAAGTTGTCAATAAGAAAGTGGATATTAAATTTTATAAATGGTTGCCCACACGTGTAATTGCTTGACATAAAAGGGTTCCCAACGATTAATCACCCCTGAAGATATTGAAAATGATTCAGGGGTTTTTCGTGAATTTTACAAAAGATCTTTCCCTTAGTGTCGGTATCTCTGCTTCCGTTAGGAGGGCAATAATACCAGGGTACGGCCCCGCACCGCAAAAGGTTCAATTCACGCCCCCGCATGGATACCGCCAGCCATCGAAGAGCCGCCCGTCAATCCCCGCAATATCTCGCCCACGTAACCGCCCGTGCCGTGTCACCCCGTATGGTGCGGCCCCCGCACCGGAAAAGGTTCAATTCACGTCCCCACACGGATGCCGACAGCCTCCAGAGAGCCGCCCGTCAATCCCCGCAATATCTCGCCCCACGTAACCGCCCGGGCCGTGTCACCCCGTATGGTGCGGCCCCCGCACCGGAAAAGGTTCAATTCACGCCCCCGCATGGATACCGCCAGCCCCTGGATAGGGTGGTTAATCCCCGCAATATCTCGCCCCACGTATCCGCCCGGGCTGTGTCACACGGGTACCTGCTAGGCCCCGCACCGGAAAAGGTTCAATTCACGCCCCCACGGATGCTGCCAGCCCCTGGATAGTCGCCCGTCAATCCCCAAATTTCGACCCCACGTATCCGCCCGGGTTGTGTCACACGGTAGGGTGCGGCCCCCGCACCGAAAAGAGTTTCAATTGACATCCCCGCATGGGTACCGACAGCCGCTGGAGAGCTGCCCGTAAAAACCCAAAAAGTTTTTCAACCCACGCCACTGCTATGGGGTCGATTATCCCTTACTCCATTAGCCCATTGTGATACAGGCAACGCCTCTGATTACGAGACCCTGAAAACTATCGGGATGCTTTTCGGTGGCCCACTCGTGGCAGAGGTCGCTCAGGTAGAGTTCCAGCTCGGAGCTTTGGAGGCCGGAAGGCACAACAAGGTCTGTGGCCGGGCGGCGCTTTGATCCTACTCATAGAACAATCACCAAGCATTCTCTTTGTGCAGGGCGAGAATGATCCTGCCAAACACATTAAATGTGATCTTTTTATCCATTTTGATCGTCCAGGGCCTTTGCCATTCGGATGCATGGCAAGCGGCCGACCCCGTTGGGCAGTTCATGGGCGGACTCGCCCAGGCGAAGGTACCCGCAGTGACCAGAACAAACTACCGCGTTGATGGTGGCGCATAATCTCAGTTCATGGACACCGGCGCCCATGGCCCTGGGGTCTCCAGCTCCGTAATCAGGGCTTTGCCCACCCCGGTTCCCACAGCCCGGGGCTAAAATAACCACCGATCTCCACCGCTAACCGGGTTCAGGATGCCCAGGCCAAAGATCCCTTCGTTCTCTTCAGCCACGACCATAATCTTTTCACCTATGGCGTGCTCGTAGATTGGGCGTCAAAAGTCCTGTCCACCCGGCAATGGCTTCTGGGGTGTAGTGGGGTGCCAGAGGGTTTTAATGGACGCCCGATGGGTGACCGCGATTTTTTCTGAGTCGGTTGGGAATGCAGAGCGAATGAGCATGGGGGGTCCTTGACTTCATACCATGAAGAGCATGGCCATGTGACGGATCAAAAAGATAATACCTGGCTCCATCCGTCATTACCGTGCATGAGACTTATGCCGAGAAAATCATAACCGAGGCGGGCCTTGGAATCAATGTGGCCTTTCACCGTATAAAGGCACTCAACATGTGCGCATGAAAGCCATGCCGAAGCCATAGGTGGCTGGAGCTGTTGACGGTTACACGTTCTCCGATTCCGCCCGGGCCGTGACACCTTGTAGAGGGCGGCGGCCCCCGCACCGAAAAACAGTCTTCCATCGACATCCTCGCATGGGTACCGATAGCCGTCGGAGAGCCTTTAAAGCTGCCGGGTTATATCTTACGCCACAGCGGGGGCGCGACGGTTTTAACGATCATCACCGCTCAACCCAGTGGTGTTTCAATCCACGCCCCCGCGAGGGGAGCGACGCCCCGCCGTGGATGGATTTGACATCAAGGCGAAGTTTCAATCCACGCTCCCGCGAGGGGAGCGACACCCCCGCGGACGACACGGAAAACGAGGAGGCGACGTTTCAATCCACGCTCCCGCGAGGGGAGCGACGTTACCAAGGCGAGCCAAACACAGCAGATCAATTGTTTCAATCCACGCTCCCGCGAGGGGAGCGACGTATGTCACCCCCAACTTGGTTAGCGCCCAGCCTGTTTCACTCACGCTCCCGCGAGGGGAGCGACTCGGAGACCTTAGCGTTACTTAGCAGCTTGCTTGTTTCATCGACGTCCCCGCGAGGGGAGCGACCATACATCTCCGGGAATTCCCACCCCGTATCGAAGTTTCAATCCACGCTCCCGCGAGGGGAGCACAGGCTAACGCGGCCTTTCCTGTACCAGGGCCTATGTTTCAATCCACGCTCCCGCGAGGGGAGCGACAAAGGCGGTCAAGCTCCTTCCCCTTGTCGCCCTTGTTTCAATCCACGCTCCCGCGAGGGGAGCGACATAAAGAGGGGTGATCTTGATGCGGACGAGTGGGTTTCAATCCACGCTCCCGCGAGGGGAGCGACTCTGAGCCTCTGCGCTTCTCCTCTCGGCACCCCTTGTTTCAATCCGACGCTCCCGCGAGGGGAGCGACTTTGGTTTATTTTCGGATACAAGAGGCATGAGTTTCAATCCACGCTCCCGCGAGGGGAGCTCACTGTATGCCCAGGGCGGCCAATCACAAGCACGAAGGTTTCAATCCACGCTCCCGCGAGGGAGCGACTGTTTCTCAGGGAACCCATTCATATACAAAGGAAAACCGGGGCTACGCGCGAACCCCGGTCGGCAGTGCCCATGAGGAGCACGTATTGGTCTGATGTTGATGAATAAGTTCATATTTTCAAATGGTTAAAAAATCGCGAACCTCTCTTCTCCAATGGTCGAAAGAGACCTTTTTTCAGATGGTTGATTTTTATAACAAAAAAACGAGCTCGGGGCTCCGCGTTTTTCAAGGATTAAAGGGCATCCGGGTCTGCGTGAGGGTTTTGCCCCCACATGTTCGACCCGGGTGTTTCCAGTTGGCCCCCAGAAAGTAGAATCGGAGACTGTCTGTTTCCGGGTTGATCTCTTTGATTAGTTTGGCCTTGACCTCCACCCAGAGGGCCGGGTCCAGGCTGCATTCGAACATGGAGTACTGGACCCGCTGTCCGTAGTTCTGGCACACCCGGGCCACACGTCGGAGCCTCTTCTGGCCGCCCTTCATCCATGGCCACATCGTAGCTGACAAGCACCATCATGGCATCTATCTCCATACAAAGGGCGGGTAGCCGTCCAGATCTTTTCGAAAATAACGGGTCCCAAAAGCTGGGCCTGCACGAAAAAAAGCTGGCCGATCTTTGCCTTTTCCTTCAAGAACGGATGACACACTTCGTCCTGCTTTCGGTCCTGATAGGCGGTAATGACAACCTTGCGCGTGGAATCGTCCATGACCACGGCGCCGGAATCCAGGGTTTGAAAGCCCGACGGGGAGACCTGCCTCTGGTTGACTAGGGAGAGCACCAGGCGATCAGCCACAAAGGCCCGAAACTCTTCCATCATGTCCAGGGCAAGACCCGGTCTGCCCGGTCGGTCCCGGTGAAGAAAACCCACGGCAGGGTCCAGGCCCATGGCCTCCAGGGCTGAGCGGACGTCATGGACAAGGAGGGTGTAGACAAAGGAGAGCATGGCATTGACCATGTCCTGGGGCGGTCGCCTGCTTCGACCCTTGGAGAACAAAACGTGTCTTTGTTTGTGATGATCAGGTGGTCCAGCACCCCAAAGTATGCCCGGGCCGCGTCTCCCTCCAGGCCGCGGACTGTGTCCAGGGGGCGGGGCGTGGCAGACTCCTTCGGGTTACACCTCGACGCCGCGTGACAGCGTCTTGCACGGCATCGGCGTCGAGTTTGTCACGGTCGTGCTCAGGGCCCTGGAGAGCACGGCCCGGCAGTTGGCCACCTTGCCGATGACGCAGCTTGGGCAAGCTCCGCAGATTCATCCGGTTCATCGGCGAGGCGGT
Organism: Desulfoluna sp. CYM3A; assembly: GCF_056829965.1. Lineage (NCBI taxonomy): Bacteria > Pseudomonadati > Thermodesulfobacteriota > Desulfobacteria > Desulfobacterales > Desulfolunaceae > Desulfoluna > Desulfoluna sp. CYM3A. Next base: position 3,931,409 of record NZ_CP186556.1, on the reverse strand, counting down.
ACTGGGTCCGCCTCACCAAGACGTTACCGGAGACCGGTCCGGCCACCCGGGCAAGGAACCGCCCGCGCTCCGTCCAGAAAGGAGGCCCCCACCTCCTTTTCCCCACAGAACCCCATGAGAAAAGGGCTCATCCCCACATTGCCGAAGCAGACGATGCCTGACAGGGTGTGCACGGGAATGCGGGCTACTACCTTGCCGTCCCCGGTAGACCGAGACCGTCTCTCCGTCTTTTCCCAGGTAGCTTTTTTGGGTGGTGACGTAGAGGGTATTCAACAGCTTCTTCATCCTTTTGTCACCTCCCTGAGGTAGGCCCTTACACGACCAACCCCCATGTCCTTGGGCATGCAGAGATCCAGAAAGGAGCAGGTGTCGCACCCCTTGGTGTACACAGGCGGCGGGGTGAGGCCTTCCTCCACCAGGTGGTGGAGGGCCAGAGCCGCGTCTATGGTTTCTGTCCTCAACGAGTCGGTGAGGGACACCACTTCACGCCGACGGGCATCCCGTAAAAAGGGCTCCTTCGTCAATACCCATTCCATGCATCTCCTCCAGGCAAAGGGCCTGGGCACAGAGCTGGACCCGGTCGTGGTTGCCCTTTTTTGGGCCGCCCTCTTTTGTACTCCACGGGATAGGGACGCCACAGCCCGTCATGATGTCGGTATTCCACGGCGTCGGCTTTGCCCAGCCCGGCCAAGGGCCCGGCTTTTGAGGTCTACGCCATAGGCCGTCCGTACCCCGGGTTCCCGGTGCTCCCCCGGCCTGTCCACCCGTTGATGGAGGACCTGCCCTTCGGCCGTGTATCTGTTCTCTACCCAGAGCCGCTCCACATGGATCAGTGCGCACTGCCTCGGGCAGAAGGAGGGTGCTGAAGGGCCGATAGGGGGAGCAGGTCGTCGTCGGCATACATGGCTACAATTTCACCTCGCAGGAGACACCCTTGGGAAGGGCTGACTCGTCAATGGTTATGTCGTAATCCTTAAACGCCCGTGCCGGGGCATTTCCATCCTTGGCGTGGTTGGCGGTCCACGGTATTCAACAAGAGGTGGGCCGGGGCATTTCCCAGCTTTGAGTCATGCTTGAACACCACCAGTTTTCGGGCGCTCATTTTCCCCTTGCCGCTGAATGGTCATGTTCAAACATCTGGGTCAAGGCTTCCCAGAACAGGGAGAGGTCATCTTCGGAAAATCCGGTTTTGGCTGCCAGGGGCGCCGAGATAAACCCTTCGGCACGGTAGAGGGCGTAGGGAATGATGTATTTGCGCCCCATGGTGCGGTTGTCCGGATTGTTTTTCGGCTTCTTTTTCCGTTGTCACGGCCATGCGTGTGATGCTCACCTCATGGGGCACCACAGGATCCACGCTTTTGGCAAACACCATCTGAACCGGCCCGCGTTACCTGGGGCGCGGTTGGACTTCTGTTGTCATCACCGCACCAAAGCTCCGGATGTCAAAGAAGTTGCCGCACATCCACTGGGTAACGGCCCTGGCGTCTTCCACCTTTTTGGGCAGCTTTTTTCCTTTTTTATCGGTTTCAGGTCAAGGGCCTTGTACGCCATCTCGTTGCGGTTGTTCAGCACCGCCTTTTCCTGGACATAAATGTTAAATCCTTCCTCTCCGTCCTTGGCCAACTCCACATAGTTTCGGACTTTGCGTTTCAGGCAGACGTCCGTCACCATGCCGTGGCCGGTCTCCGGGTCGATGCGGGGCATGTTTCCGGCATCCGGGTCACCGTTGGGGTTTCCGTTTTCCACGTCAAAAAACAAGACAAATTCATATCGGTTTTCAAGGGCGCTCATGGGTTACTCCTTTTCGTTTTTTCGGTAATTTGCGTTGGACTGGTGGTAATAGCCGATGGTGAAAATACCTTGCTCCTGAAGGGAGAGGCGGGTTGGAAAATCAGCGATATCATCCACAACAGCTTGGATGCCCCTGTCCATTTTTTCCCGTATTCTGCTTTGGCAATGTGGTGTTGAGCCAGTCTCAGCAATTGGGGAAACACAATGGAGGGCGTGGCCGATGCAGAGCTGAAATAACGGTGTCGAATGGAGGTGTTTACTTTTCCAAGGGCGTCTCTCTGGGCTTTTTCCAACAAGGAAAAAAGACGACCCAACAGGTAAGGGACGTCCTTTCGATTCAGGTCAGAGTGACATGGTGATCTCTCCTGATGTTTGCCTGTGGTTTCGAGTCAGACACGCCTTGATGACGGCGGCCCGCACATAATTGACCTCTTTGTGGCGCGCGAGAATGCGCCCTAAAATGGCGGTGTAAAGGCTCTGGGGTATCGGCAGCCCGTGAGGACGCTGCGCGAAGGGCCCCTGAAAAGCGGAGATGTCTCTCTTTTTTGCTGGACAGCGCTTTCCAATAGAATCCCGAGATCACGACGGAAATTCGGGCTGGTTGGGGTATTGCCTCTCCATACTCAAGGCTCCGTAGTGCAGGCCAGCCTTCTCCACCAGGGTTCCAAAGGTTGAGGGGCACCAGAATCGTACGGAAAGGCGGGACTGGTTGGGGGCCAATCCCAGGATGTAAAATTTTACGTCCTTGTCCAGCTCACCCAGAGCATCATGAAGGGCCACTCCATCCCGCAAGGCCCGTAAAATCGAGCGCACCTTGGCCGCTGATTGCCGGTCTTCCCGGATTCTTTTGGGGAACCTTTCGGGTCAGGCTCGTTGGTGACATCAAAAAAAGAGGCCAGCAGATCTTCTTCAGGTGCCTTTTTCTCTTGCCCAAAACACCGTGCTGGTGTCCCCGATGGACAAAGTCCGTCCGTTTTCACGGCGCAGCAGGTAGTTCAACGCCGTGGTGTATGCAAAGGCAACAGTTTCGCCCACCGGCGCGTTGAAACTCTGCTCTTTGCCGTAGGATGCAAAGGCATCAAGGTTAAAGGATACAATGGCGCACCCTGCGGGCTGCCCCCCGGAGACGCCTTTGATAGGGGGGGTGGAGCCTTGCAATGGGTTCCACCTCTCCTGTGACGAGGCAGGGCGCTTCATAGGAGCCATCTTCCTCTTTATCCTGCAGCGTCTGCCAGAGCTCCAGCACGTCCGGGTATTCGTGGACCGGCCTGTCATCGCCTTCCAGCCAGAAGATCAGGTTCTGATCGAGGAACTCCTCTTTTAACTCCAATGCCTCAGCCTGCTCCGGTTCCCATGCCTCCAGAAAAGCAGCCAGCTTTCTGACCCGGGCACAGGATGTGTGCCCGGCGATATCCTGGTGCTTTTCCTTGAACGCATCAAAGGTCATGCGGCTGCGCTGGGGTTTTCCCTTGCCGTCCACCCCGAGGACATACCCGGAATTATCCCAGAGAAAGTTGGGAACAATGGATGTGCCGGAACGCTTCACTGCGGCAGGTACGATCTTTTTGACAGGCACGACTTTTTTGCCTTGGGTTTCCCGTAAATCCCGGATGCTTTTGAAATGTCCCTCCGCACTGACCATCACTGCAAAGGAGATCTTCTCTTCGCTGAACCCGGGCCTGGGCATGGAGGCTTTCGGGTCTGCCACCATGCGCTCATAATAGTCGGTTAACGCCGAGAGAATCATAGCCGCCTTCTTTTGCCATGGGCGGCGTCAATGACCCCGTCCGCCATAGTGGGGCGGTAAATTGAGGTGTCATCTGACAGAGTAAAATGGATGGTCGGTGGACATCCAGCCAATGCTTTAACCGTCCCGCCAGCTTGAAGAGGCTTCCCTCGCGCCAGCTTCTGCCGCCGAAGCCCGGACATCCCCTGGGCCGTCAAAGCGCGCCAGAGTTATCGCACGGCGTTTGAAAATATCCATGTGCTTGCCGGGGTTGTCTTCGGCGCCCGCTTTATCCGTCATGTCGAAATCGGCCCCAATGATGTACGCCACATCGCGAAGTACCAGGGCGGCACGTTGCTGGCGCTCGTCTTCAATGAACTGGTGAACGGCCTTGCCGCTTTTCATGGCCGACTTGGCCGAAGCAGCGGAGGCTTTGCCTTTCAGCTCGTTACGCCGTACCGAATCAAACCGCACGGGCTTCAAGACATGGATTTTGTCCACCACCCAGGAGATGGCGGGTTTCCGTGGATGGCCTCCAGGATCCCTCGGGCGGCCGAAGGGGTCATCACATCGTAGCTTACCCGCTCCACCTTCATCTCCGGTCGGGTAAAACAGGCGTAATCGCCCCATACCTTCAACTTGACACCATAACCCATAGATCCTCCTTTGTTATCCACGCCACACGGCGGCAATACAGGGTAAACACGATTAAATAATTCCCGAACCCGCGTTCCAGTGGGTGGGGTCTTCCGAACAGAGCCCGACGTCCTCTCTGTACCCGATGCCTTCGCGGGCCACGTAAAATTGATCTCTCAAGGGCACCACACCTCCCTCAAAAAGGGCTTCCAATTCCGTTTTATAAACACGTACAGTGTAGGACTGGAGTTGTCATAAGTGCCCGATATGTCCTGGGCATACTCCAGTTGACGCGCCCAAGTCCCTGGCCCGTTGGTCCCACTCCACAATGACGGGACGTTTGGTTTCAATGAACCGATACCGATCGTTGATGACCACAAAAGGAAACGAGGTGGGGAGTTTGAGGCCGATATTGGGTTCGTACAGGCATTTCATGACCTCTTTTTGGTCAAGCCCTTCAAACTGGTAGAGCCGCCGGAAAAAGGCGGAGACAGCCTCGCCAGCTGAATGGGCGTCGTGGGAGGCGGCTATCTCTTCAAACACCTCGGCTCGCCGCTGAAACCCCGGTGCCCTTTTTGGGCATGCCAGTTTCGGGCCGGAATACGTAGACTTGTCCTGTGGGGCGCTTGCCTTCCCGGTTGCATCGCCCTGCGGCCTGGGCAACGGAGTCAAGGCCTGCCACAGCCCGATACACCGTCGGAAAATCAACATCCACACCGCATTCAATGAGTGAGGTGCTTACCACCCTGCATGGGAGGCCTTTTTCAAGGCATTTCGATATCTTTTGGAGAATTTTCCGTCTGTGGGCCGGGACCATACGGGCGCTTAAATGAAAATTTCCCTCTTCTTTGCCAAGGGTGTCATACAGGGTGCGCGCATGGTTTCTGGTATTGACAATGCAGAGCACCTGATGTTCGTTGCGCAGTCTCTCGGCAATCTCTTCATCTGAAAGGGTGCCGAGCCGGGTAATCTTTGTTCTCTCAAAGGTCCTGAAAAGGTCCTTTTTCTGTTGTTGGGATAATCTGCCCGAATGGCCCCTTCAGGAAATCCGCAGGTCAGGCGGCCCGATTGTTCAAGGGCGGGCTGGGTGGCCGTGCACAGCACCAGGGTGGAATCATCGTTGGTTGCAAGCTGGCGCAGGGCAGTCACCGAAGGTTGAAGCAGGGGAAGGGGGAGCATCTGGGCTTCATCGAGTATCACCACACTGCGGGCAATGCTGGGGAGTTTTCGGCATCGGGAGGACCGGTTGGCAAAAAGGGACTCGAAGAATTGCACCGAGGTGGTCACCACCCAGGGTGACGTCCCGGTTCTTCCATGGCAAGACGGAACCTGACGGCTCCCGCGATGTCCGGGTGGTCGTCTCCTCCTTCTTTCTCTCATCGGGGTGAAGGTCGTTGCAATGATGCTCCAGCACGGCATCCTCCCCCAACGCCTTGCGAAACACATCGGCATTTTGTTCGATAATACTGGTGTAGGGGATGACATAAATCACCCGCCTCAACCCATGGGTTTTGGCGTGTTCCAAGGCGAAGGTAAGTGATGAAAGGGTTTTTCCTCCCCCTGTGGGGACGGTGAGGGAAAAGAGGCCTGGTTGTTGTTCGGATGCCTCGCGGCAATAATTCAGGATCTCTTGGCGCGCCGTATTGATGGGGGTTGGTTCTGACTTTTGCAACAAGGTGTCCATGTGCTGGCGAAGCGTTTCCGTCATTTCAGGGATGCCGGGCCAGGGGCTTCTCAGCATGGATTTTTCGGGGGAGCAAAAGGCCTCGGTGTCCAGAAAGTCAGCATCCGTCAGGCAGCCGTAGATCATGCGCACAAAAAAACTTAAGGTGAATCCCGCTGTTTCCTTGTCCATTTTCAGTCTTGGAGGAAGTGCGATTTCGGGAAGGGGGACTTCGTTTTGCCACCCCTCCACAGGCGGGATCTCTCTTTTGGCCAGACGATTTTTCAAGGACCCGTGATCCGCCGTCGTATGACCGCCGTCGGGCAGTCCCCCATGGTGCCCGGCGATGACATAGGAGAGCAAGGTGGCAAGACACTCCCCATGGTCGCCCATGGCCTCTTTCCAGAAGACGACAACCGCTCGAGACCCTGCCGTGGAATGATCCACCCTCCCCTTGGATGTTTCAAGGCTCCGTTGAAATTCGTGAGAAAATTTACCCAGGTCGTGGAGTAGCCCGGCCCATCGGGCAAAGTCTTCCCCGCCGAAACAGGCGGCCCTGTCGGCGGCAAGGTCGGCTACTTGTATCAGGTGGTCAATCAACGGTTGCCAGGTCGATGGGGCATTGGCAGTCGTGTGAGCATAGTAATGAATTTTGTTTTTCATGATGCTTCAACTTTCTATCAATTAGGTTGATGTCTTGTTGTAGCCAGCTTACAGGGTTACTCCGTCAAAGCTGGTTGCATCGGTGAGAAATTTTTTTTCTTGTGTGCCTTTCCAATACAATATGGCATTTGCCCATCGATATATGGATAACTGATAGGTCTTCGTCAGGCTAAAAAAGCTATAGCCAAATATGAAAAGAATAAACACTAAAACAATCTCGGCTTTTTTTGTTTCAACGCAGCATCGGATTTTTAAGTTCATTCTCCTTTTAGCATACATCAATTGAAATAATATTTTTGGTAAACCATACCCTATGCCAAATGGGACCAAGAGGCATAGAGCATAGCATACATTCAATTGTTTCAATCCACTCCGTAGCTTGCAGGGGAACCATTGCCAACATTCAATGTTTGGTAATTCCTGAGAATGGTAATCTCGAAGTTTCAGTGTGTCAAATGTTTGTTTACATTCAATTGAAGTGTGAGTGGTTAAGATGTTGATTTTTATATTTAAAAAAGTGAGTGTTTTTGTCTGTATATTTGGTCAATTTTTGCGAATTCCCCTCGGATTTCCTGCCGGAACCATTTCGGTGCAAGCACTTCCACATCCGATCCCCACCCCAGAACCCAACGCCTCACATCCCGGATGCCCCGGGTTGTGAAGGAGAGCTCTAAGGTGCCATCGGGTCCGGGCGTGAGGGTTTGTCCGTTTACCCAGGTTCTCTCGGCGGCGTATCGGGCTTGTGCCTTGGAGAACCGAAGGCACACAGTGATCTCACCGTCGTCAATGATACCAAAGGTACGGGACAGGTAATCGCCTGGAGAAAACCCTTTGGGGTAGCTGTACTCCTGCCCGGTTGCGCGGACTTTGTGGATGCGTTCCACTGCGTAGGTTCGGAAAGCGCCTTCGGACCTTTTCTGGGCGATGAGGTAGAGTCCGCCCGACTCCTCAAACAGGTGAAGGGGGTTGATGACCACCTCTTTATGGGTGTCGGTGGCAAAGGCGTGGTCGGTAGCAGTTTCAGAGACTCTCGGGAGACGATGGCTTCGGTTACGGTCACAACCGGCTCATGGGTGGCGTAATTTTTTTCGATCAGGGGCTTGGTCACCTTGAGGTGGCGCATACCGTCCAGGGCGTCGGTGAGTTCTTTGGGATAGAAGTACGTGAGCTTGGAGAAGAGCGACTTCAGGAGGCGCTCCATGTAGGTACCTTTGAACACCGGGTCGTTTCGGTTGAGAAGGTAAAGGCACATCACCTCCTGGTGGGTGAGGGTGAGATTGGGGATGGCGGTGTTCGGGGAGTTTTTTCACATGGGGGGCTCCGGTGCCATCGCTTTTCCCGGGCGCCCTGGGGACGATCCTTGTAGATGGGGAACTCCATTTCCTCCATGTTGTGGAGAATCCGTTCCACGGATCGGCGCTTCACCTTCAGGGCTTCTGTCAGTTCCCGGATGGTGGCTCCAGAAGGGGTGGAGAGCCGATCCAATGCCTCGCAAATCTGACGCACCTGTTTCCCTCTCATAAGCACTCCTTACTCTTTATTTCTTTGGCGAAAAAAATGAGTTAACGTGTGGCTTGGAAATAGAGGTATCAAAACGGGCCTTGCCTTTCCAGCACTATTTTCACCTGGTGAGTGATGACTATTTAGGTTGGCAGGACGTGGCTGTTTTTACCTTGTGGTAGACTGATTTTCCATCGATGCGGTAAGGCTGGGGTGTTGAGTGGAAGGGGCGTTCGGTATTTATTCTATAGTTTTGGAATAGGTAAGGCTGAGATATAACGGCAAAAAAAGTGTTGACACCCAAAAAGGATCGCATTTTAGGGTGGGGCGTAATAACTAGTTATTGTGACGTTCATGATGCAGCCCGACAGGATGCGGCAAACACCCTGCCAGGCCTGACCAAAAACAACCTTCACAGGAGGTCGTCATGGCTACGCGGTTTTTTACACCACCACCAAATCCATTTCAAGTCGTATTTCCTCATCCCGCGGCACCCCGCACACTTTCAGTGGACATTACAGACTCACCAGATGGCCAATGAACACGATCGTTTCTGATTGACGGCGGGGAAGGCGCGTCTTCGGATTTCTACGCGTTCTCTAACAGACCTGTGAACAGGCGTGTTGCGTTGTTTACTTCTTCCTGGCCTCACCGGAGGCGCGTATTCCCCATGTCTGATTTCAACGTTTGTTTGTCCATGTGTTGAGGCATATCGATCCTTAGAAAAAACCTTTTTTGGTGCGTTCGTCTTCCTTTCGAGACGGATGGCGAGCAAAAGGTAGTAAATAGAGATAGGTAGATTCGGGAACGTCGTGTTCATACAAATCATTATTCATGGCACATTTGCTTTCTGCCCAGCAATGTAAACCCCAAAGGAGATCACCATGACTTCATGCGATAGCCAATCCGCTCCGGCGATGTTCTGGGGGCGGAAATCGTTGAATTGTGCGACTCCATCAAAGATATCCATCGCCTTCTAAGATCTGTGGGGGCGTTTTTCAATGAACTGGAAGGTGCCGAAGACCCCGGTGGAAACGGTCTCCAGATCGATTTCAAACGGTGGGGGATTCGCACCATCACCGAGGACCTCTTGGCTGGCATACGATAAGTATCGATCGCATGGCCGCGATTTACAAAGAGGAGCAGGAGAAGATGAAGGGCCGAGGGATCCGCAGGTGACAAAAGACCTGCCTGCGAGTCCATGGGGATAAATAGTCGATGGCAAACGAAAAGCCCGCTTTCGATCCAGACGATGTATGCGGGCTTTTGTTATACACACTTTCGCGAGGGGAACAACAAATCGTGGGGTGTGGCTCCCGCACAACAAAGAATGTTAATCCACGGACAATACTCGCTTTGCACAGGTAGCGATTCACTTGGTTTCAGACCACGCATCCGCAAAGAAGAATCCACTCGCTGAACGTTTGTATAAACGGTCTGTTGCCATCACAGTTTCAATCCACATCTGCACGGGGAGCGACGAGCATTGCGACTATTTGATACAGGAGATTGACAGTATCAACCCACGCTCCCGTAGGGTGAGCGACTTGCCTCCCCTCCCGCTCCCTCCTCACCCAAGAGGTTTCAATCCACGCTCCCTTACGGGGAGCGACCGAAGCGAAGTGCTACGTTGCCATCAAGTTTCAATCCACACTCCCGTACGGGGAGTGACTGTTCTCGTAGAACCGATTCATTTCAAACTGAAAACCAACTGCACAGCGCGAACTTTCTGCCACGATATACCGATGGGGTGATTTGACAATTTTATGTGGTGAAAGTTCTTTTGTTTCATATTGTTACGCAATTGCGAACCCCTTTGGGCTAAAAGGCGCATAAACCTTGTCAGTTGAGGGGCTGCCTCGTCTTTGGAAAAACGAGCTTGGGGTTCGCGATATCACCGCATGGGCAATGGCGTTCGGTTGGTTTATCTGTTGTGAACGCAAGCGCATACATCATAAGTAAATCGAGGCCCGGTTGCAACACGGTTTTTTGGGAGGACATAAAAGGACAGTGGGCGAGGAACTCCAGTGATCGTAGCCAGAAAAAGAACAGGGTCTGTTCGCTGTTGATCTGCGTATGATCCTGATTGAGCGGGCTTTATAGATAGGGTGTGTGGCGCTGCAAATTTTTTTAGTTTGATTTTCAAAACACTTGATCTTCAAATGAATGGCCGGTATAGAGAGGGTGTGCCGGGATTGTTTTTCCTGCGCCGGCACAGATGACATGCATGTTCTGCGACGATAGATAAGAGAGAAAACAGACCGCGAAAAAGAGGAAAAGCTATGATCGGACGGTATGCAAAACTCAATGTGTATCAGGAGATTTTTAAATCATCGGATTTTATCCGTGTGGCGGGCGGGGCGCTTCTGATCCCCGTGGCCCTGTTGACGGGCATGGTGAACCAGCAGGGGCTGGTGGCCTCGTTGAACCTGAGGGACCTTGTGCTTATCCTGTCGGTGGCGCTGAACGGCCTGCCCATTATCGTGGACGCCGTCAAGGGGATCATGGCCCGGGAGGTGAATGTGGACGAGCTGGTGAGCATCGCCATCATCGCCTGCATGCTCACGGGCAATTTTCTGGAGGCTGCCGTGGTCAGCGCCATCATGGTGGTGGGGGCACTCATTGAAGAGGCGGTGAGCGACAGCGCCCGGCACGCCATCGAAGAGCTGGTGGAGATGACCCCGGCCACCGCAACCCTTGTCAAAGAGGGCGGCGAGGTGCAGGTGAAGGTGTCGTCCATCCGTCAGGGGGACCGGCTGGTGGTGCGAAGCGGCGAAACCATCGCCGTGGACGGGGTGATCCGTGAAGGGGCCACCTTTGTGGATGAGGCCGCCATCACCGGGGAATCCATTCCGGTGAGCCGTTCGGAAGGGGACGAGGTCTACGCCGGGACCACGTGCGTTGACGGGTTCGTGACGGTGGAGGCCCTGCGCGTGGGCGAAGATTCCACCTTCGGAAAGATCGTCAAGATGATCCAGGCCGCCGAGTCGTCGAAAACCCGGAGCGCCCGCATCGTGGATGAATATGCCAAGTGGTTCACCCCGGTGATCCTGGCCGGTGCGGTGCTGGCTTTGCTTATTACCGGGGAGATCTCCCGGGCCATTACCGTCCTTATCGTGGGATGCCCTTGCTCGTTTCTGCTGGCCGGGCCCGTGACCACGGTGGCCGCCATCAGCCGTGCGGCCAAAGAGGGCGTGCTGGTGAAGGGAGGCGGATTCCTGGAGACCATGGCCGGTGCCGATGCCCTCTTTTTCGACAAGACCGGCACCCTCACCAAGGGGGAGCCTGGCGTGGTGGAGGTTCTGCCCCAGGGGGACAGGCAGCCGGAAGAGCTCCTTGCCATGGCAGCGGCTCTGGAGACGGGAAGCGCCCATCCCTTGGCCCATGCGATCCTTGCCAAGGCAACCTCTTTGGGCTGCTCTGTTCCTGTTGCCCGGGAAATCCAGTCTGAGGTGGGGCGCGGCGTCTCCGGCAAAGTAGGGGACGCCCGGGTTGAGGTAATCTCCAGCGGTGCCAGGGGCGAGACGGGCCTGACCACCGTGGAGGTACGCGTGGACGGCGAGCTCTGGGGCTACCTCGGCATGGATGATGAGGCCCGACCCGAGGCCCAGGAGGTCGTCCGGGCTGTGGAGGCCAAGGGCCTCGGGGATGTGCGCATCCTTTCCGGGGACCGGGAACCGGCGGTCCGGCGCCTGGCAGACCAGGTGGGGATCTCCCGGTGGCACGCCGGGTGCAAGCCCCATGAGAAGCTGGGCCTCATCGAGTCCCATGAAGGCTCGGGCCTGATTTTCGTGGGAGACGGAGTTGACGCCCTGAAAGCTGCAGGCACCGGCATCGCCATGGGCCTCCGCGGATCGGACGTGGCCTTGGAGACCGCCGACATCGTGCTGATGAACGACAAGCTGGAGACCCTTCCTTTCCTCGTGGACCTCAGCCGCAGGATGAGTCGCACCATCAAGGTCAACATCGCCCTGAGCTTCGGCATCAACCTTGTGGCCGTGCTCCTGGGCTTTGCCGGGGTGCTCACCCCCATCCTGGGGGCTGTGGCCCACAACATCGGGTCCATTCTGGTGGTGGGGCTTGCCGCGTCATTGAGGTATGCAAGATAGGGAGATAAGTTAACTCAGCCTGCATCTGCTGGTTATCAGGGTATTGAGGTGAAAAACGACATCTGAAGCTCTCTTGCCTTGCATATGAGTGCACCCGACTTGTGTAATACCCGGGTTAAACCCATGGCTGTCGAGTAACGATTTCACATTGGCCTGTATCGGGTGTCTGGTTACGACAGATGAATCAAAACGGGTGGCGTGCAGCTTATGGGGAGGCAGTTTTTCGTAAATGGCTTTTCCGACACGATGGATGTGGGACTTCAGGGCGGGGCTTTGAAGGGTATTGTAGTGGATTATGTCGAAAAAGTAGGGGGATGAGGGTCTCTTCTTCAAGAATATCCTTAAGCTTGAGGATCTCTTCGGGGAGACCCCTTTACCTTTGACGGCGAGGTCTATATTGGACGCTGCTTTTTCGGTCCCTTTAGCACGTGATCCGAAAATCAGAATGGATTCCACATTCGGGAACCGTGCAGCAGCATTCTGGATGGCCATGATTTCCGATGGTTTTAATCCGAACCGTTTCATGGCGTGATCCTGGCCTGCAAGGTTGTGTAGAGTTTGGCGAGGTTGGGGAAGTAGGCTCTTCGAATACGTCGTTCAATCTCCTTGGCTGTGGATTCATCATAGGTGTGCACGGTCAGATTTCTATCTTTTAATGCGTTAAGCCAGGTTTCACCATCCTCGATCACTCCGGACTGAAGGCTTGTTTAATGGCTGCCCGGGGGCTCTGTATATCATATCCTTCCGCGTCCAGATAATCCTTCATCACCTTCCATGCCAACTCAAAGGACATCTCGTAGAACTGGATGAGCCCAGCCCGCTCAAGCCGTGACGGTTCATCGACGGCAACAGCGGCTTTTAACTCGGCAAAGGCTTTCTCAAATGCTCGAAACGCTGAATCCAGCGGATATCTCCGGCGTCTTTTGTGGTCATGTGGTCTCCTGTCCAAGTGGTGGCATACGTTTTCTTTTTATACCCTATATGGGCTGTGAATATCCACGGGTGATTTCGTGGTGATGCCGGTGGACGGAGATATCCGCATGTGGGAAGGGTCGATCACCCTCCGTGGGTCTTGTTCCAATTATCCACAAACTGCGCCGACTCCTTCAGGGTGTCCACGAACCACGGCACCTCCCATTCGGGGGTGCTGGAGTAGGTGTGGAGGATCTCATCGTCGGTCATGGAGAGGATCTGGGTCCAGTTGTCCTGGTTGGCGGCGTTCACCAGGCGGGAGATGAGGGCGTCGTCAAAGGGGCGCGTGGATTTCCACAGCCACACCGGCGGGTAGATCTTCATGCCGAAGACGGCAAAGAGGGTCTGGACGCCACCGGTGGGATCCCGTTGTTCCGGGGTGAGGTTAAAGGCCTGGTTGCTGACCACCATGGTGGTCAGGTCCACCCCAAAGTCGTCACGGTGCTCTTGGTTGGGATCGCCCTGGCCCAGGCTGAGGGTGACCTGTTCCACCCACCAGCTCGGCTTGTCCGCCGGTGCGTTGTATCGGAAGTTATCCAGGGAGTGGGTCATGAGCCACCCCATGAGTGTGTGGGTGTTGTCGTTGGAGGCCTCGGCCAGGGGCGGGTTGCCCCCCTGGCCCCAGATGTGGACCGGCCCCACGAAATGGGCGCCCACCAGGTTGAAGAAGTAGTCGTATCGCACCTTGCGGGAGAGGTGGGAGAGCATGACGATCTCCTGGTCATCGGCGTTGCGACCGGCCATGACCACGATGATGCAGGAGGTGGCGCTGTCCGAGTAGAGGTATTTTTTGTCTGTGTCGTTGAGGCGAACCAGGCAGTAATTGTCCTGGCTGACGTAGTGAAACCCTTGGGGAAGGGTCGTGTTGGGGGCGGAGGCGGTGCGTTTGAGGGTCAACATGGCTCTGGTCTCCTTATTTGGTGATGGTCATGGTTTGCCACGGTTTGGTCCGGGGGTTGCCGTTGATGACGTATTCGCACATCAGGCCGTTTTCCTGGGTGCTGAAGATCACCGAGGCCTGGGTGTAGAACTCACCGGGTTTGACTGCGACCCGGCAGATCGATAGCTCGGTTTCGCCGAAGTACTGGTCCCGCAGGAGCTTGTGGATGCCGTCGTGGTTGGGTTGGATCAGCAACAGCCTTTCTGCCCGCTCCAGGCGCAGGAAGGTGCTCAGGTTCATGGGGTAGGTGACGGAGGTGTTGAAGAGGCGACAGTTGTTGGTGTTGGCAAAGTAATCGGCCTTGGGGGAGAGGGTCAGGACCTCGGGCTTCCCGGTCTGGCCGACCACATCGCCCAGGCCGTTGAATTTGAAGTTGCCGACGGGGGAGTACTCCATGTAAACAGCCTGGCTTGTGTCGGAGAACATGGCGATGTCTGCCGACTCAAAGGGCCCCGGGTTTTCGGTGTCGCCGTTTAAGTAGAAGTCCGCCAGGGAGTCGGCCGCATCCTGGGCGTTGTCGTAATCGGCCACGGCCTTTTCGTAGGCCAGGAACAACGAGTCCACGGAGCTGTTCGACCCCTGGTAGGTGTTGGTGCGGACCAGGCGGAACGGGGAGTTGCTCTGTCGTGCCGTGAGTTCACGCGTGTAGTTGTCCGCGGCGGTGAAGGTAACGCCGCTCGTATTGCCTCCGGCCCACAGGCCCGGTCTGCCCAGACGGGTGAGGGCCAGGTAGGTCCCGGCTTTTCCCTGTCGCTCTTCCGGGGGATAAAAGGTGGTGGGGTCGGTGAGGTCGCACTGCTTGAAGGATCGGACAACGGATGCATCAAACACGGTTCCAATGGTGCACATGGGGTTCTCCTTTTATGGTTGGGGTGGGCGGAAAAAAGCGGGACCCCGGGCCCCGGGAGCAACATGCCCGGACCCGGGGGAAATGCCGGGTGCAACGGTCAAAACCCCGGTAAAAAGGCGTCACCGGGGGGGCGTTTGTCATCGCCTGCGGGCCATGGTGGAGAGTAGCAGGATTTCGGGTACCGACGGCACGGCAGCGGCCGCAGCCTCTGTTGACGGGTCGTAGATGGTGTAGAACACCTGGTTTGTGTCCATGTTGTACAGCGCCAGGGAGCCGTCGTTTCCGAGCTGGAGATAGGCGTTGTGGCCGATGGTGGCGGTATTGGTGGCCCAGAGGGGCGTGTGGCTCATGTCGTAGAACACCAGGTTGTTGTCGGACTGCATCACCAGCCTGCCCTGGGCGCCCATGTCCTGGTGCCAGACCAGGGTGGGGTTGGAGGCGTCGCTGACGTCGTAGATGGCCAGGGTGCCGTCGGTGGTGTTCTGGAACTGGAAGTTGCCGTTGATGGAGAAGAGGTTTTCCCCCGGAGCCAGGTAGGCGTTCTGGTACCCTGAAATGGCGTAGTAGGGGGTGAGCTCTCCGGCAAGGCTCTGGCCCATGAGGTTCTCCACGTCGGCCATGGCCATGGACCATCTGGCAAGGAGCACGATGAGTTTTGCAAGGCCCGCGATGGGGGTCATGTCGTGGCCGCTGATCACCCCGGCCTCCTTGAGCCATGCCCCGGTGGCGTAGGCGTTGTAGTTGACGTCCCCTGCCAGTACCTGGGTGCAGTCCACCAGGATGATGCCATCATCGTGCATCTTCCCGAGGAGGGTCTGCATGGTCTGGTAGCTGGGGATGTTGCCCTCGCCGTAGGCTTCGAAGATAATCCCGGCAAGGGGCGGGGAGACCTGGCTCAGCTGGGTGAGCATGGAGGTCATGAGGGACGGGTCCCCGCCGGTGTCTTCGTTGTAATAGGCAGGGAAGATGAGGAACTGGATGACCGATTTATTGGTGATATTGGCGGCGATGGTGGCAAGGTCCGCCCCCACCTGCTCGTAGTTGGCGTCGAGGGCGTCGGATCCCGGCAAGGGCAGGAGGAACTGGTTGTAGAGGGTGGGCAGGATGCCGAACTCTCCCAGGGCGGGGAAGTTGGGTGAGGAGAAGGCCACAAACTCGCTGGCGTTGGTTTTGACCACCCGGTTGCCCCGGTAGAGGGTGTCGGCAAAGTAGAGGCACACCTCGTTGACTCCCATGGTGAGGAACTGGACGCTGCCCAGGACGTTGCGCAGGGCGTCGGTGTTAAAGAGAAAGGGATAGGCCGAGGGGTCGCTCCCCTCCTGGACGAACAGGGGGAGCTGGGAGCCCGTCACCGTGATGGGCTTTGTGGTCCCGGGCAGGAGGAAGGAGAGGGCCGACGAGGTCCAGGCCATGGTGTCGGTGCCGTGGAGGACCAGAAAGGCGTCGTAGTCCTTGTAGTTGTCGAAGATGTTCTGGGCGATCATCACCCAGCCCGAGGGCTGCATGTTGGTGCTGTCCAGGGTTTGGTCGAAGTAGGCGATCTCCACGTCGGTGATGGCGGTCTGGCCCGTGATCATGGGGGTGACCTGGGCGTTGAAGGCTGTCTTGAAATCCTCGCCGGACATGGGCGCCAAGGGCGTTCCCACGGAGCCGATGGTTCCACCGGTGTAAAGGATGTAAAGCTTCATGGTGCGATGTCTCCTTTGTTTTGATGCCGTTGGTGTGAATGGCTTTCGCCGGTCAGATGATGTCCACCCCATCGCGGGGCACAAACATGTAAGCGTAGAAATCGTAGCTCACCACCATCTCCCGGGTGTCTGTCTTGCTGATGGGGCCCTGGTTTACCGTCCAGTTGGCCGTGGCAGGATCGGTGATGGGGTTGCCCGCGAAATCGAAGTCCGTGACCTGGTCGGAGCCATCCTTCTGGGACCACGTGGAGGTGGCCAGGTCGTCGCAACGGACCCAGTGGTAGTCGCCGGTCCATCCGATGCCGGGGTCTGCCTCGGAGATGAGCAGGGCCACGTAATGGCCCGGGGCCTCATCTTTCGCGTGGGAATAGACCGCTTCAAGGGTTTGCCCCACCATGGACAGGCCGTCCAGCTCGGCCCCGTATGCCACATCCGAGCCCGTGAATTTTTTGGGGAGGGTGTAGCCGTTGAGACGCCCCGGCTGGGGAAACGAGTTGCTGGCGATGACGCAGCCGTAGGCGTAGCAGTTGTTGTTGGGCTGGTATTTCGCGGACATGAAGTAGCCTTTGCAGTCATGGGGCGGGTCGTAGGCGGTGGATTTCCCGAACACCGTCGGGGCGTACTGCGGGACGCTGCCGACGCCCTCCACAAAGACATAGTTGGGGGCGATGACATGGTCTTGCGGGGCTTTCTCTCTGAGGATGTGGAACTTGCTGTTCGGGTGAACGACGCCACAGAATTTAAGCCTTCCGACGCCAGTGGCAGCGTCTGACTGCATGGATGATGAACTCATGGGACCTCCTTTTCCAAGGTGGGCCCGGCCCCTTGTGAAGGGCAAAAGCCGGGGCGCAGGCCGTTGACAGGGCGCGGGAGCAGGTTCATGGCCCCTGCAACGCTCAAAGGGTGACGGGGCGCTTGGGCTGTTCACGCGCATGGTTGTTGGATGTCTTGCGGGCCTTGTCTCGGCTGCGAAAGAAGGTGCTGGGATGGGTATGGCTCCGGGGACGTGACGCGACCGGGCATCAAAGGCCGGTGACGATCAGTGTACGGGCAGGCCATGGCCTTCATACGCTGGGGTGTTGGTGGGATGCCGTTGGGGCTCTTGTGGGGATTGACTGTAAATAAGATGTGTTGCAGGCCAAAACGATCGTTTCACAGATCGGTTGAAAAATCAAGCGGGAGAACAGGCAAAAAGGGTGAAAAAAGAGTGTGTTGCGCAAAAGGCTCGGAGGGCGTTGGCCTCCGAGCCTTTTGCTTTTTATTGAGCTTACAGGTGGGTGAGCAGGCTCATCAACAGGAGCCCGTGGACGAGGAGGGCACCGGTGAGGATGGCGATCTCTTTAATGTGTGGGCGTTTCATGGCGTGCCTTTCCCATGCGGGGTTGGATGGTGATGCCCTTGGTGACCGTCTTGCGAATCCCTGCCGCTTTTCTGAAACAGACTCCGGCCGGGCAGAAGAACCGGCACCAGAACCGGGGAATGACAAACGACCCTCCCAGGGCCAGGGAGACCAGGTACCACTGCACGGTGGTCCCCTTGAGGCCGAAGAGGGTGGCAAAGGGCTCGATGGCCGCGTGGGCGGCGTTGCCCGTAGCAAAAGCCACCATCAGGGCCAGCCAGGTGAGGCCCAGGGCCCCGGCCCTCAGGGCTTCCTGAAGCTTTTTCGGCACCGTGACCCGTAGCCCGCCGGTGCGGGCGATGAGCTCCTGCAGGGCGCCGAAGGGGCAGAGCCGGGTGCAGTAGAGGTTTTTTCCGGAAAGGGCCACCAGCACAAGGCTTCCCGGCACCAGAAGCCACCAGAAGAGGTCGTCGCCGATGAAGGGGGCGTGCCCCATGAAAAGGGCCGCGATGTTGGAGACGGACACGGGTCGGTTCATCATCACCCCCAGAAAAAAGAAGCTGAGAATCAGCAGGGGGACCCTCGCCTTGTTGACCTTGAACCGGGCGCAGGCAAAGGCTGCGGCAAACAGGGCCAGGAGAAGGAGTTCATCCCTTCCCACGTGCCACGGGGCTGTTCGTTCGGGGCCCTTGATGCCCAGGATGTCTTCGCCGGCAAGGGCCATGGCATCGCAGGCCGCTCGGGTGATGGCCTTGGACGAGATGGTGGCCCCGCTTACCGCGTCGATGTTTTTCCCGATGCTGGGAAGCTCCCGGGGCGTTTTATCCGCGAACTGATCGAAGAACCCGTTGGAGCCAAGGTAGTCGAAAAACAGGGGCGTCTCCCGGTGCTCCGGCACCAGGACCTCGGTGAGGACGAGTTTGGGCGTCATCACCGCGGCCACGGTCATGGGCCCGCCCCAGCCCGTGGTGCGGGAGGGGTAGATGAGGTAGCGGGTCTCGCCGTTCTCCATCACCCGGTACGCCTCGGGGGAGGTCCCTGTTTTTTCCACGGCAGCCGGGGCAAAATGGTCGCTGAGGAACTGGATGGTCTTGTTTTCCCGGCTCACCCGTCCGTAGGCCAGGGCCCCTGCCAGGGCAAGAACGCCAAGGAGTGTGAGTGTTTTTTTGATGCTCATAAGTCTCTGTCTCTGGTCGATGTACTCGCCATATGCAGGTTTTTCCACCTGCCTGGCGGAGGCCTGCCTTCTTTAACCATTTCTTCTCGCTTCCGGGCTCTGCCGGGAGTGTCGCCTGCAAGGCTCCGCCTTGCAGGCGTGAAGCATGGCGGCATCATGGCTAAAAGTTGCAGGGGCAAGCGATCTCAATTGTGGAGGCAGAGCCTCCGTGGATCATTCCCAGGCGGAGTCTGGGAGTAAAATGTCTAAAAAAACGTTGCGGTTATATCCCTCATTTACCGCGCGCTTCAACTCATCAGGGCTGGGCGGCAAATGGGGCTGCTTGGTGGTGCCCCCACCTTGCCGCCGAAGGCCTGCCCTTTAAGCCGACTCCTTGCCGGTTGTGGGCAGCTTCTTCCAGGCCATGCCCCCTAAGAGGATCGCGGGCAGGCCGAAGAAGAGGAGGCCCATGTTGGCGGCCTGGTGTTCGTGTTCCAGGATGGAGCTGACGGACCAGGCCAGGGCAAAGAGAAAGAGAAAAAGAGAGAGCGCGGCGAGGACCAGGCTCTGGGTTCCTGCACCGCGTGTTTTTTTCAGGTAAACGATACCCATGATGCCCAGGGTGGTTAAGGCCCCGAGGATGAAAAAGAGGGTTTCAATGCCGTTGAATACACCCATGATGTCTGTCTCCTTGTGGTGGTTATGATTTCCAGAAACTGGTCACGGCTTTTTTGTCGAAGGAGTTGCCGTACCCGAAGAGTTTGTCCATCTCCCGCATCATGGAGTGGGCCGGGCCGGGCATGAGGTGGTTGATCTTGTCCACCAGGCGGTGATGCCAGAAATCGGGCTTGTTGTAGGGGCAGCTGGTGATGCAGGTGGCGCAGTCGCTTTTGGTTTTTCCCCAGGCCAGGAGGCATTTTTTCGCATCGATGGCCCATTTGGCCACCCCGGGGTTGTTGCACTCGTTGTGGACGTCAAAGGAGGGCTCCTTTTCCGTGGAGATGGCGTGGCCCGGGCAGGCGTCGGCGCAGCGCATGCAGGTTTCGCAGAAGTGGCGGACTCCAAAGCTCACAGGCTTGTCACAGGCCAGGTCCAGCTCGGTGAACACCTTGCCGATGCGCACCCGGGGGCCGTATTCGTAGGTGACGAGGATGCCGTTTCTGGCCGCCTCTCCAAGGCCTGCGGCCATACCGTAAGGAACGCTCAAGGCTACGTCGTTACCGGCAGCAAAGGCCTTGTAGCCGATGTTGGTGATGAACCGGCGCAGGGACGCACCGGTGATGGCCATCTGGGAGTACCCCTTGCCCACGGCACCGCCGGAGACACCGGACGGAGCTGTGGTCATGGCCTCGTAGTCCATCTCAAAGGCCATGACGATGACCGATTTGGGGGTAAAGGGCAGGTCCGGTGGCAGACTCTTTCCTTTTTGCGGGTTGTAAAAGGAGGCGTAGGTCCAGCGCTCGTCGTAGGGGGTGATACCCACCAGGTCGGCCCCCAGGAAGCGGGCCGCCTTTTTGATATAAAGGGAGGCCTCTTCTGCAGATGCAAAATCGTAGCGGTCCGGGGAGACCTCGTTGTCCCGGGCGTAGGCCACGGTGTCCGGGCTTGCCGTGGATGCACCGTCTGCGATGAGGGAGTCGATGTACCACCCGGCATCGGAGATGGCCTTGTCCAGAACGCGCTGCCCGAGATCTGCCGAGGTACTGCCCAGTTGCCCCAGGGCCTGGCGTCCTTCGGGAAAGGCACCTGAGATGGCCTGGCAGAAGGCGGTGTCTTTCTGGTGAAATCGTTTATAGACCGCCTTGTCGATGGTGACGGGCAGTTCAGGCAGCTCTTTTTTTGCGGTGGACCCCTTGGCAGGGCCCGCCGCGGCCTGGGAGGGCAGTCCGGCCATGAGGGCTCCGCCCGCAACGGCGGATGCGGCCCCGAGCTTCACAAAGTTTCGTCGCTTGAGATCGACCTTTTTTTCTTCTCCTGAATCCATGGATCCTCCTAAATACGTCCAGTGGTCGGACCCCGGCATGGGCTTGGCGTGTGACGGCGCCGTCCTGCCGGGGCTGTTTGTTTCCGGATTGGGTGCGCGGCCCAGACGTGCGTGGGGCGCTGCGATACGTCCGTAAGTCAGCATAAAGCATGCCGGGATGTGGGAGTTCTGTGGGGGAAAAACGCTAGTTGGTTAACATCATGGAGGATGTGTCTGCAGGTGGGAGACGGGGTGACCTTGATGGGTGAACCTTTGGGGATGATATTTCATCCTTGGGATTTAATGTCGTCGTGAGGACGGGCTGTGGCTGGTCGCAACGCATGTGGCTTATGCCTCCGGCGCTCCGGGCTGGGCAACGAAAGGAGAGGCAACCGGAACGTTTTTGCGGAGCTTTTATCAAAAAGCGACCCGCCGGAGGCACTGAGCCTTAAATGTCTTTGCCCTGGGGGCCTAATTCCTGGTCACGGCCCGAGGCGTTGGGCCTGGGGGATGTCTGCCAGTTTATTGATTTTGGACATCAGGGTGCGGGGGTTGAGTTTCATGATTGCCGCGGCCCCGTCCGGTCCGAACACCTTGCCGCCGGTGGTGGCAAGAATCGATGCGATGTACCGGCGCTCGTTCTCTTCAAAGGAGAGGGGCGCGTCCGGGGCGTCGGCGGTCGGCACCGAGGCAAAGGAGATGCAGGTCGGGTCCAGGCTGTCGTCGGTGCTGAGGATGCAGGCCCGCTCCACCACGTTCTGGAGTTCCCGAACGTTGCCCGGCCAGTGGTAGGCCCTGAGAATATCGGTGAATGCTTTTGGGACAGTCTTGGGCTTTCGGTTGAGGGTGGCGCAGAAGTTTTCCGTGAAAAATTGGGTGAGAAGGGGGATGTCCTCTTTGCGTTCCCTTAAGGGAGGGGTGGGGATGGGAAAGATGCTGAGGCGGAAATGAGGATGCGGATCGATGTCCCGTGCGCACAAGGCTCGGAAGGTCCCGGTTGGTGGCTGCGATGACCCGTACGTCCACTTTGAGGGTGTCGGTGCCGCCCAGCCTTTCGAACTCGCCTTCCTGGAGCACCCGCAGGAGTTTGGCCTGGATCTCCAGGGACATCTCCCCGATTTCGTCCAGAAAAATCGTCCCTCCGTCGGCCAACTCGAACCGGCCGGGTTTTTTCGAGTGGGCCCCGGTAAAAGCTCCGCGCTCGTGGCCGAAGAGTTCCCCTTCCACAAGCTGGGCAGGCAGGGTGGCGCAGTTTACCTTGACGAGTTTATTTGCGGCCCTGCCGCTCAACTCGTGGATCTTGCGGGCCACCAGCTCCTTGCCCGTGCCGGTCTCCCCGGAGATGAGGACCGTGGTGGGGGTGGGGGCCACGCTGCAGATGAGCCGGAAGAGCTCTCCGGTGGCCCGGCTCTGCCCGATGAAATCCCGGAAGACCTCCCGGGGTTTTTCGGAAGGGTTCGCCGGGTCGCCTTCGGTGTCATGGGAGGGGTACTTTTCCTGAAAGGCCCGGAGCATCTCCGCAAGGCGCACTGTCTCCGAGAGGTCCGTGAAAAAGGCGCACCCGAAGTCCCCATGGCCTTCATCGGCTCCGTAGACCAGGACCTTTACGGGGATCACCTTGCCGTGCTTGGTAAACAGATTGTGCAATGTCCCTGCCCCTGGATCGTCCCCGTAGTAGGAGCCCCGCTCTTTCTGGGTGTCCAGAACAACGAATTTGTAGAGATAATTCCCCTCCAGTTCCTCCGGGGCGTACTCCAGTTTACGGGCGGCGTATCGGTTGACGCGGATGATCTTGCCGTCGGCGTCGTGCCAGACAATGCCCACCGGGGCGTGGTCAAAGGAGAAGAGGGTGCGTTGTGATTCCATGCTGGTTTCGGTCGTGCGCTGCGATTCCATGGCGGTGCCGTGTTACTCCGATTCTTTGAATTCCAGGATATCGCCGGGCTGGCACGACAGGTGCTCGCAGATGGCATCCAGTGTGGACAGGCGAATGGCTTTGGCCTTGCCGGTCTTTAAAATAGACAGGTTCTGTTCGGTGATGCCGATGGCCCTGGCAAGCTGAACGGATTTCATTTTGCGCCTGGCCAGCATC
The DNA here is from genome assembly GCF_056829965.1 of Desulfoluna sp. CYM3A. Taxonomy (NCBI): domain Bacteria; kingdom Pseudomonadati; phylum Thermodesulfobacteriota; class Desulfobacteria; order Desulfobacterales; family Desulfolunaceae; genus Desulfoluna; species Desulfoluna sp. CYM3A. The sequence continues at coordinate 3,908,321 of NZ_CP186556.1, read as the reverse complement.
ACGTCTAAATTCACGATAATGGGCATGATCTCTCCGGTTGGGTTTGTTTACATCACATGGGGCTGGCCCTGCCGCCGCAGGCTTGGCCCGAATCCTTATACCGTGAATTGGCTCTCTTCGCTAAGTGCTCTTCCTTCATCCATGACCCAGGCAATGAAAAAGACGATGCCGGCCAGAACCAGGGAGGTGAGTTCCGGAGAGCTGAACCCCACGCTGATGACCCGCTCTCCGGGTGGGTTGCCCATGGTGAAGATCACGCTCTTGGCCGATTCGTAGAGGATGGAAAAGACTACCCAGAGCACCAGGGCCTTGGCCGTGCTTCGAAACAGCCGCACGTGTTCAAAGGAGAAGATCTCTCCCTTGTTGTAATAGGCAAACAGCTTGCGGAGGTTCATGAGCCCGTAGGTCAGGGCCGAAAGGGGAAGCAGGCTGCAGAGAAGGCCCAGGGCCCGGAGAGAGGCGGGCAGGTGGTTGGGGATCAGCGGGGTGGCCGTGGTGTTGACGTTGATGATCTCGTTGGGCAGCTGGTTGATGAAGATCCAGTACAGGAGATAATACAAGGGAATGGCCACCATGAAAAAGGTGATGAGCAGGTGAAACCGCTTACTGTGTTTTTTGATCTTTGACAGGTTGTCCACAACAGGCCTCCTTCGGCGGCTATTAAGTAAATATCTATGGAGTTCTTATACATCAATCATTTATTATCGAAAAACGATAAGTGACGGTAGCGTAATGTCTCTATGTGTGTCAATCATTTATTATCGATTTTCAATAATAAAAAGGCCGGGACATAAGACCGGGGTGAGGACAAACGGCTTGCGTTGGAGGGATGGCGCGGAAGGGGAGGCAACTGAAACGGTTTTTGCGGCTTTTCACGGTGTTGACGGTTTCTACACGGGAAGCTGAACGGGAAGATGGGCTTTTTAATATGGCGTAGATTGAGTCTTTTGTTAATGCTTTGGGTGTGTTTGGTGGATCACTTTTATGAAATATCGGGATTGGGAAGGGTGGAACCCCACTCCCTGAGGGCCAAAATGATGGGCTTGACGGGTTCGGCCATGGGCGTGAGGCTGTATTCCACCTCGGCAAGGCTTATAGACCTCCCGGTGGATGAGGCCGTCGTTTTCAAGTTCCCGGAGCTGTTTGGTGAGCATGCGCTGGGTCACCGAGGGCATGTGCTTTCTCAACTCACCAAAGCGTTTTTTTCCCGTCATCAGGTGGTAGAGGATGATGCCTTTCCACTTTCCGCCGATGATGCCGAGGGCTTGTTCTACGGGGCAGTTGGGTGCTCTGTCGGCCATCGTCGTACCTATGGTATACAAATGGATACTCTGGGGCCAAAACTGTACCTCTGACCAAAAGATACTTTGTCCTTAGGTTGGTTGTCAACACACAAACGACATCTTTACGGAGGACGATTTCATGAAAAAACAAGAGATTCTCGACGCCTTTATGTTCCGGCACGCCTGCAAGGAATTCGACGCGACGAAAAAGATATCCGAAGAGGACTTTTCCTTTATCCTGGAGACAGGGCGCCTCTCCCCCAGCTCCTTCGGCCTTGAACCCTGGCATTTTCTGGTGATCCAGAACCAGGCCCTGCGGGAGACCCTGGTGAAGGTGGCCTGGGGCGGACAGAAGCAGTTCCCCACGGCCAGCCACCTGGTCTTCATCCTGGCCCGGAAGAGTCACTTCATGAAATACGACAGCGAGTATGTCGACAAATTCATGGTAAACGTCCAGAAGCTGCCACCAGAGATTGTGGAGATGCGCAAAGGGTTTTACGAGGCCTTTCAGTCCACGGATTTCAACCTGCTGGAGAGTGAGCGGGCCATGACAGACTGGGCCACCCGGCAGACCTATATCCCCCTTGCCAACATGATGACCGCAGCAGCCGTCATCGGGGTGGACAGCTGCCCCATGGAAGGATTTGACCGGGAGAAGATGGACACGCCGAGAGCTGGGCATGGACAGGGATAAATTTACACTGGCCTGCGCCGTGGGCTTCGGGTATCGCAAGGAGGCTCCCATGGCAAAGACGCGCCAGGAGCTGGAGGCGGTCACCACCTGGTACGAATAACCGGCAGCCGGGCACCTGATCACGCTGGCAATGATCAGGTACCCGGAATCCCTTTTTACCCTTTGATGTAGAGGATAAAGTTTTTGATTTCTCAATCGGGGCACCACGATGACCACGATGGCGATGAAGATATACTGGATAACCTGAAACCGGTCATTTAAAAAATCGAAACCGTAGAACCAGATTCCGATGGCGGTGAGGGTGCCCAGGAGGGTGGCGGACAAATTGCGTACCAGGCCCAGCCGCAGCATGTACCCGATGATGGAGCCCATGACCGGGCCGGTGACGGGCAGGGGGGCCATGACAAAGAGGAAGATGCCGATCCAGCCGTAGGGCTCGATTTTGTCTTTGTGCTGCAGGGCCTTTTCGGTGAGGCGGTCCATGGCGTTCATGATCCACGGGATCCTCAGGTAGCTCTTGGTGCTGAGAACGAACCCTGCGTAGGTGAAGCAGACGATGAGCACCTCGATGTAAAAGTTGTAGCCGATGGACATGGCGGGCCCCATTCCCGCGAAGATGCAGAGTCCCACACCGGCTGCCCGTCCCCCGAAGGTGTGGGCCCCGAATACGAGGATCAGGGTCTCGGCTTGCTTGTAGTCTGTGAAGGCGCAGTATCCAAGGTACCCCAGGAGCAGGACGGTCAATAGACAGCCCAGAAGCAGGATTTTGAATTCTACGGAGTTAACAAGGGTGTGTTTCATGGTGAATCTGCACCGTTATATTGGGTGGAGGGTTCAGACGTGTGACGGGTAGCACACAGATAGGTAACTTCCAAAAGAACTATGCTGATGTTTTTATCACACCAATAGCCCTTTACCAAGGGATAACGACTCCTGTCCGAGGGTGTTACCTTCGAACTCCGGGCAGAGGCGCAAAAAGGCCCGCTTTCATCGATGATGGAGGCGGGCCTTTTTTTGTTTTCGCGTCATGATGGGGTTTTACTGAGCAGCCCGCGAAAAGTTCTCCACGCGGGTCTTGAGCTGTCCCATGTCCTCCTGGCTGTAGTCGGTCTCAATGCGCAGGGTGGGCAGGTCCGTCTCTTCCAGCTCTTTTTCCAGGGGAATGGCCTCCATGGCGTAGGGCTGGCAGAAGTTTAAGGTGTACTGAATCACGCCGTCGGCCTTGGATTTTGCGGCCAGCTCTTTGATGTGGCCGGAGCGTTCGGCGTTGGGGGTGAAGATGGCACAGTCGATGGCAAGGTAGCGGTCCACCAGGGCGTCCAGAAGGCCGTCCATGTCGTCTGCGGAGTCGTCGGTGAGGTTGCGGCAGCCGCGCTCGCCCACGCAGGACTCTTCGGCCACGATGACCGCACCCGAGGTCTCGATGACGGCGGGCAGCTTCCAGTTGGGAACGGCCATGGGGCAGCCCGAGACAAGGATGCGGGGGGTGCCGTCGGGGACCACGGAGGTCTTGTCCGCGATGCGTGTCTCCAGCTCATCGCACAGGGCGTTGACCGCATCGGTGAAGCGGACCGGGTCGTCGTAGAAGAAGACCTGGTTGGCGATGAGGGCGTCCAGGCCGGAGATGGGCAGCACCGGGTTGTGCCGCAGGGCGGCAAGGCGGGCCATGGCCTTGCGCTTGTTGTTGACGATGGCGATGCCTTTTTTCAGGGCGGTCACGTCAATGGTGTTGCCGGTGAGGGCCTCCACCGCCTCTTTGTAGCGGATGAATTCCGCCTTTAAGAGGGCCCGGCCTTCGTCTGATTTTACCTGGGGCAGGTCCATGACGTAGAGGTTGTCGGCCAGGGTCCCCAGGGTTTCATAGGCCTTCTTCTTGCCGTCGCAGGTGTTTTCCCCCACCACCAGGTCCGAACACTCCAGGTAGGGGCAGACTTTGGCCAGCTTGAAGCCCAGGGAGGATTTAATGAGGGCGCATGTGTTTCTGGGCAGGTATTTTTCCACCTCGTCCATGGCAAAGTCGGCGCCGGAGCAGAGCCCCACCTGGATGGCCTCGGCCGCCAGGGAGATCTCTTCGGGCACGAAGACGCAGTAGCAGCCGATGACTTTTCGGCCTGTGGCCTGTGCGTCCACGAGTTCCTGAATGCGCTGGCCGTGGACTTCGCTCATGACAAAGTCAAAGTATCCCATTTTTTCGGGGCGGTTTTCCTGGGCAAGGTAGATGTCGCCGTAAGCCTGGCCCAGCACGCTGAGCAGGGCATCGTGGGCCTCGATGTCAAGGCCGAGGTCTTTCCACATGGGGGTGTGATCGGTGGTCATGGAAGCTCCTTTGGGTTGGGTGTTCATGTCTTGTCAATATTAGGTGAAAAAAGCAGGCCACCAGGGGCGCGAATGCTTCCGGCCTTCGTTCCTCAGGCCGATCACATTCGCTGACGGGCTGCGCCCATAGGTAACGGAGGTCTTGCTGTTTTATGCGTGTAAGGGTTACAGCGCCTGCCTCCAAGAGGCACGCTACAGGTCTCTTTTGATAATGCCCGAACAATCTCCAGCTTGGGTCGCGGGCATAGCCCGCCAGCAAATGCGTGGGGCGAGGAACGAGCCCCGGAGCATTTGCGAACCTGGGGTGCAGGGGCTGTAGCCCCTGCCCGCCGGAGGCATGCTTTTGTTTTTTTACCCTGTTAAATCATTTCCAAAAACGCTTCCACGCGGATCCTTATCTGCTCGGTGTCTGACGGGGAGTAGCCGGTGTTGACGTGGAGGACGGGGATGTCGCACTCGTTTTCCAGGGTTTCCGCCACGGTGGTGTGTTCCACGGTGTAGGGGTGGCAGTTCTGGAGGGTGGCGTCCACCACGGCGTCGGCGCGGAACTGGGTGACCAGGTCTTTGAGCAGGTCCAGGCGCCTGGTGTTGGGGCTCATGCAGGCGCAGGGGGTGCCCAGGTAGTGGTCGGCCAGGGCGGTGACCATGTCGGTCTCTTTTTCCACGGGGCGGAAGATGCTTTTAAGGCCGCCGCAGTGTTCCTGGGCCACCACGAGCCCACCGAGTTCTTCCACGAGTTTGAGGACCTTGTCCGATCCGCTTCCCATGGGACAGCCGGTGACCAGCACCCGTGGCTTTTTCTTGCCCTGGGATTCCTCGGGGGCGTTGGCCAGGATGGTTTGAAGGAGGTCGTCCAGCATGGCGTTGTAAGCCGGAAGGTCCACGGCCACGTTGCGGGACTCCATGAGCATGAGTATCTCGCGACCTGTCAGGGGCGGCACGGGCCCTGCCATGAGCTTGGAGATGGCCATGAGGGCTTCGTTGCGCGTGTTGAGAAGATCTGTCTGTTCAGCCAAGGCTTCGTCGGTGATGACGCGCCCTGTGTGGTCTTCGATGAAGGCCTTCAGTCGTTGGACTTCGCTGCGCCAGAACTCTTTGGCCGGGGCGCTGTCCGCTGCGTAGGGTAGTTGCATCACGTGGACGGGTTTAAGGGACGCCATGCGCTCGAACATCTTCTTTTTGCCGTCGCAGGTGGTCTCCCCGATGATGACGTCGGCGGCCGCAAAATAGGGGCAGGTGTCGGAGAGGGCAAAACCGTAGCTGGATTTGATGAGGGGGCAAAGGGCTGCGGGGAGCTCGGTTTCGGCCACGGCGATGGGCTTTTCGTCCTTGCCGCAGAGGCTCACCGGGATCATGCCCGCTGCCCGGACCAGCTCTTCCGGGGCAAAGGCGCAGTAGATACCGGCCACCTTGATGCCGTTTTCCGGGGCTTCGGCCAGGTGGCGCTGGCAGTGTTCGGACAGGAGGGTAAAGGGTTTCAGGGCCGCTTTGATGGCCGGATGGGTGGTACGGGTCATGACTGTTTTCCTGAAGATGGGGTGAGAAGGGCGTGGACGGAGACCGCGCCCATGATAACGACACCGTAGACCATGCGGGTCCACAGGCCAGAGAGGCCGATGCTGATGATGCCTGCCTCGATCATGCCGATGATGATGGCTCCCATGAGGGTGCCGTAAATGGTGCCTGTGCCGCCGAAGACCGAGGTGCCTCCCACGAAGACGGCGGCAAAGACGAGGAGCATGTACCCCTCGCCCTGGGTGGGCCACCAGCTGGCCATCTCCATGCAGACCATGGCGCCGGAGAGCCCGGTGACCATGCCCATGAGCACAAAGACGCCGGTGCGGACCTTGGCCGTGGGGATGCCCATCATGCGGGCGGCTTCGGGGTTGTCTCCGCAGAAGCGCAGGTGGTCCCCTGCCACGTGGCGGTTTAAAACCAGCCAGAAGAGGCCGGTGAGCCCGGCAAACCAGACCGCCTGGGCGGGCAGGAATTCAAACCAGCGGCCCACCATGAGGTGGTGAAGGGCGGTTTCCCTGATCTCGGGCATGTTCACGGCCAGGCCTCCTGCCAGGAGTACGGTGGCCCCGCGCCAGAAGAACTGGGTGCCGATGGTGGCGATGATGGCGGGAACGCCGAAGCCCACCACCAGCAGGCTGTTGAGGCATCCGGCAAGGGCGCCCACGGCAACGGCCGCCATGAGCCCTGTCACCGGGTTGCCGGTGATGGCAAAGACCTTGGCAAAGGCAAAGCCGCAGGCCGCCATCACCGCCGGAAAGGAGAGGTCCATCTCGCCCGTGATGATGACCAGGGTCATGGCAAGGGCGATCATGCCTGCAAAGGGGATGGTGGAAAGGTAGGCGATATAGATCCTGCCGTGGAGAAAGGTGTGGGGGGCAAGGGCCATGAAGCCTGCCAGCAGCACCGCAAAGATCAGGGTAATGGCCCATTGCACGGGGTTGTTGCGCAGAAAAGAGGGGATTGCGTTCATATCAGGACCATTTCATCAGGGTTGCCATGGAGGATTCCGGGGTTTCGTCGGCCTTTCAGCTCGTGCACCACCCGTCCGCGCTGGAGAAAGAGGAAACGGTCGGCCACGTCATGGACATGGTGGAGGTTGTGGGAGACGAAGATCCCTGATTTCCCCTCGGTCTTGAGGGCCTTTGCAAAGCCCAGCACCTTGTCCACCTCTTTGACGGCCAGGGCCGTGGTGGGTTCATCCAGGATCACCACGCTGGCGTTGAAGTACATGGCCCGCCCGATGGCAAGGCCCTGGCGCTCCCCGCCGGAAAGCACCGAGACCGGGGCGTCGGCAGAGAGCCCCGCCCCTTTGAGGCCGATGATCTTTGTCAGGACCTTCATGGCCTCTTTTTTTTCATGGGACACCCGGATCATGCCCAAAGGGTTGGTGCGGTGGCGCCCCATGAAAAAGTTTCGCCAGATGGGCTGGGATTCCCCCAGGGACTTGTCCTGGAACACGGTCTCGATGCCCATGTCCCTGGCGGTTTTTACGGTGTGCCTGCCCGGGTCCACGGCGGCCCCGCCGATGCGCATGGTGCCTTTATCAAAGGTCTCCACACCGGAGAGGATTTTGATGAGGGTGGATTTCCCTGCACCGTTGTCCCCGATGAGTCCGATGATTTCGTTGTCATGCAGGGTCAGGTCGACGCCGTTTAGTGCGTCCACGTGGCCGTAGGACTTGGTGATGCCGGACAGTTCGATAAGGGGCGCCATAGGACTCTTACCTGAGCCCTTTTTTCGCCAGGGGCGCGATGAGGGAGAGGTTGTCCGCTCCAATGAAGCCGCCGCCGGTGTCGATGTTAAGGCCCGAGAACCCGTATTTTTCGGTGAGGGCGATTTGGAGCACGGAGAAGTAGCCCAAAAGGAAAGGCTGGGCGTCTCCGATGAGGTCCACAAAGCCGTTCTGGATGGCTGTTGCCGTGGCAGGGGAGAGGGAGATTCAGCAGCGTGGTCTCGTCGGGCTTTACGGCTGCGGCTCTTAAGAAATTTTCCATCTGGGCGGTGAGGGCACCGTGGTCGATGACCATGAGCTTGCAGTCCGGGTGGGAAGCCAGGTAGCCGGTGACCACCGGGGTGCCAAGGGAGGGGTCCTTGTCGATCTCCGGGGAGATCTCCAGGTAGTCCACGGTGACGCCTGCGCCTTCAAGGACTTCAAGGATACCCACGGCACGGCGGCCACGGGTGGGCAGGCGCTTGAGGCCCCAGACAAAGGCCCGGTCCCCTTTTTTGAGGCGGAAGCGCTGAAGGCACTCGTTTGCCATGCTCTTGCCCTGGGTGTAGTTGTCCGGGCCGATGAACCCGAACCCTTCGGCCTGGTATTTGCCTTGGGTTTTGGGAAGCGGGGTGTCCACGGTGGTGACGAGGATGCCGCTTTGCCGTGCTTCATTGATGAGGGGGGCAAAGGCCGAATCACCGGGAAGACCCATGACAACAATGCCCGTGGGCTTTTCGGCCAGGGCCTTTTTGAAGTTTTCGATCATTTTTTCCGGGCTCCAGTCCGAGTAGACGAAGCTGATGCGTGCGCCGATGTCGCTGGCTGCGGCTTTGGCACCGTTATATACCACGGTGTTGTACGTGCCGCCCACGGGGCCGCCGGTGTCGAACCAGATGTGCATGCCGTTGCCGGTTTTTGGCATATTCGCGGCCGAGGCAAGGGGAACGGCGGTGAAAAGGAGCAGGGCAAGGGTCAGGAGTCGCTTGATCATGTCGTGTTTCCTTATTGTTTATGTGTGTGTGGGCGGGAGGCCGCCTTACTGCTGATCGTCTGCGAGAAGCGCTGCGCCCAGGGCCACCACGGTCTGGGGAGAGTCCGGGACCACCACCTCGGTGTTGAGGGTGTCGGACAGCAGGGCTCGGATGCAGGGGTTTTTGGCCACGCCCCCCACAAAGCACAAGGGGCCGTCCAGGCCCACGCGGCGGATCATGGAGGCGGCGCGCCGTACCACGGATTCGTGGAGGCCCCGGGCGATGTGCACGGGTTTTTCACCCTTGGCCAGAAGGGAGGTGACCTCGGATTCGGCAAAGACCGTGCACATGCTGCTCACCTCCACGGTCTTTTCGGCTGAAAGGGCCGCGTCTCCGAAGGTTGACGGGGAAAAGCCCAGGTTGTCGGACATGATCTCCAGAAATTTTCCGGTGCCTGCGGCGCAGCGGTCGTTCATCTCGAATTTGACTACCCGGCCTTTTTTCCCTACCCGGATGCCTGCTACGTCCTGACCGCCGAGATGTCGAGGATGGTGGAGACCTCGGGGTAGAGGTGAAAGGTACCGGCGGCGCAGGCCTTGATTTCGGTGACGGTGTCGGCTTCCATCTGTTGCTCGAAGAGGGTGCGGCCGTAGCCGGTGGCCGTGAGCCGGTGCGGGGTCATGCCGCTTGTGGCCAGGATCTCCCGGGCGCGGGTCATGGGCTGGAAGCCGGTGTCTGTGGTGGCTGTGTGGGTGAGGGTGCCGTTTTCCAAAAGGACCAGTTTAATGGTACGGGAGCCGATGTCGATGCCTGCAGAGATCATGGGGCCATCCTGTGTCTGTCAAAAAAAACATGTCGCCTGTCCGTTTAAAGGGCAGGTTTTGTGTGCGATGGATTGCGATGGGTTTGTTTTGTATGTGCAGGAAAGACGGGCGTCAAAGAGATAATATTGATGGGGACGGGGGGCTGCTATCGAGATGTTCTATTGCAAGCCTCGGGTGGGTGTGGTGCTTTACGCTGCGGCGTGGATGATGCGGTTTCGGCCCTTGGCCTTGGCACGGTAGAGCTGCATGTCCGCGTCGCGGATGAGGCAGGAGAGGTCGGCGTGGTCCGGCTGCAACTCTGCGGCCCCGATGCTGATGGTGACCAGGACCTCCCCGTTGTGAAAGGGGGTGTTGCAGACCGTTGTGCGGATGCGTTCGGCCGCAATGAGGGCCTGGCGCAGGGTACATTGGGGCAGAAACACGATGAACTCTTCTCCGCCGAGCCTGCCGAAGGAGTCCACCTCCCGCAGGGCATGCTTGCACCGGGAGGCCACTCCGGCCAGGATCAGGTCGCCGGTTTGGTGGCCGAAGGTGTCGTTGAAGCGTTTGAAATGGTCGATGTCCACCATGAGAACGGAGCCCGGCGTGTGGAACCGCCTGGCGGATTTAAAGAAGAACTGTCCCATCTCAAGGACCTTTCTCCTGCTGAATACCTGGGTGAGCTCGTCGATTTCCACCAGGTTCCTCAGCTCGGCAAGGGCTGAAAATTCGCGTCGTTTGGTTTTCTCCATGTGGATGAAAAAGTAAATGCCGCAGCAGTTGGCCAGGCAAAAGGAGAGGATGGTGGTGGACATGGAGGTAAAGGGCAGGGGCGTGAAGAAGATCATGGCCGCGATGTACAGCACCGAGCCGCCCAGGCCGCCGATAAGTGGGGCGATGAGGCGCGGGGGGAAAAAGAGATAGCAGATGAGCACCACAAAGGAGGTGGCGGAGATGGTCATTGTGCCCGTGACGGGGGCCTTGAGGATGAGCTCGATGATTTCCGTTCCCATGACCACAGACATGTATGCGCAGACCGTTGCCGTGTGCCGGACGAGATCTTTTTTGTCGAGGTAGAGCTGATAAAAGGCGGTGAGTCCTGCCATGGCTGCAAGGGCCCTGCCTGCCAGAAGGATGTTCAGTTCGGGGCCCACCCCGAGCTCACAAAAATCAGCGAACCCGGCAAGGAGGTAGATAATGGCGGTGACGGCGTATACAAATTGCATTTTGTGCTTGATGCGGGGCCACTGCTCGTCCCGGAAGTGCTTTTCTGTTTCAGGGTCCTGAAATTCACCCATCCAATTGAACTGTGCCATAACTCACTTTCACTCATCAATGCGGGGCACCCTTTTTATCCTAACGGGGGCGCCAGGAGCCGGATAAACCGCTGAGTTCAGACTCAGAACACTGGAAAAGAACGCGGCACAGGGGAACAGCCCCTGCCGGGGACCGGCCGTGGGGTCAACGGGGGGTGCTGATTCGGTCAGTGTTTATGGTCCGGACTCATGTCTACTTATATATCAGTATCGGATTGTCCCGTGCTCATTATCAGTTTTCAGTGAAAATTTAAAGGGGATTATGTCCGTCGGGATGGGGGACGGGGTGTGGAATGGTACCCGCAGGTGCCGGCCTTGGGACTCGGTATCCTCCTTTTGCTTGTTTCTGCGGTATGTTTCGAAAATAATTCAATGTTTTTTGATCGCGATGGTGTAGGATAAGAGATCCGGGGCCGGGATGTCGATCCCAGTTCCGCGGGATCGCCCGCCTCGCTGTGGTTGCAAGCCTTTTAAGGAACCATCAGGACACGCCATATGTATACCAGCCGCGGACCGGGCAAGCCGTTCCAGGCATTTTCCTCCGCGCCCTTTGTTGCGAACACATCACCCAAGCAAGGACTGGCCCAGATCATGCGTATGACGCTCCTTTTTCGATGGGTTCTGGTGGGATGGCTCCTTTCTGTCTGTATGTGGTCCCTTTGCTCTGGGGACGAAGCGTCCCTGGTGCGGGGGACGGCTGACTCCCTTGGCACCATCAGCATTCCGTACGGGTTTTACAACGACAGTTTTGGTTTTGCGGTGGGGTATGTGCACAGTGTCACCGGTTATCCCCAGAAGCAGGCCGGGCTCCTGGGCACCGCCATGGTGGGGACCCAGGGATCGGCCATGGCCATTTTGTACGGGCAGGACATCCTGCTTCCTAACACGGAGCGGTTTCTGTTCGATCCCATTGCCTCGGTGGGGTATTTTTCAGACAATGAGAGCTATATCGACGGGAATCCCAATTTCACCGGGGAGCGGGCGGGGAGCAACGGGTCCGACAAGGACAACTTTGTCACCGGGGACGGGTGGGATAACTACTTTCGGCTTCGGTTCCAGTATCTCTTGCCCATCGCCGGGGGCAAGGTGGTCTCCTTTGACACCGTAGCCCTGAAGGAGGGGCTTCCGGTCTTGAAACCCAGGGAGGAGCCGCGATGGAACCCGCTGTCAAGCGGCAAGATCTACCTTGAGCTGACCCCTTTCTACCGGTCCCAGCAGGTGGACGGTGACGATATCGAATCCAACCTGAAGACCAACGGCCTTGATGTGGGGGTGTTCTGGGACAACCGCGATTTCCATCAAAACCCTTCCTGCGGAAATGCTCTGAATCTCCAGTTGTCCCGAGACTTCGGGTGGCTGAACAGCACCGAGTCCTGGACCACGGTCTCCGCCGAATACGACCACTACATCCCCTTATTCCTTTCCCCTGCGTTTCGCCAGTCGGTTCTGGCTTTAGATGCCTGGACCGCCTACTCCCCATCCTGGAACGAAATCGAAAACGGGGTGATCGAGAATCGCCCTCCGGCATTTTCAGGGGCCACCCTGGGCGGTGAATGGCGGATGCGGGGCTATCCGTCGAATCGTTTCAGCGACAAGACCGCCGTTTACTACGCCGCCGAGCTTCGGATGATTCCGTATTGGAATCCCTTTGAGGGCTGGCCCTGGCTCCAGCATTACGTGGGGGTGGCCTGGGTGCAGTTCGTCCCCTTTGTGGAAGTGGGCAGGGTGGGGCCCTCCTGGGACCTGTCCGAGCTTCATTCGGACATGAAGGTTGATGTGGGCCTGGGATTCAGGGTGTGGGCCAAGGGGATCGTGGCCCGGGTGGATGTGGCGGTTTCCGAAGAGTCGGTGGGGGTGCAGATGATGGTGAGCCAGCCCTTTCAATTTTGAGCCGGGCGGCTTTGCGGATAAATTGGTTTTCTTATCCTTCGGGGCAAGGCAGGGCGCACCGGGTTCCCCATGGTGCCATGGGGGACCCGGTGCATGGCGGTGTCATCGGAACGTCAGGGCTTGGGGCAGTCATGGGGCGTCGCCTCTGCGGTCTCTTTCAATGCCTCAAGATCCACGGTGGGGAAGGGCATGATGTGAACCTGGGGCTTGGTTGTGTCGGACTGCGGCGGGGTCTCCTGGCTGATCACTTTGTTTTGGATTTTTCCGGTGTTCCGGTTGATGGTGTACCTTTCGGTGGTGCCGTCGGAGTAGATCCGTTCCCTTTCGATGACCTTCCCTTTGAGGGTATCCACCTGGGTGTATTCACGGGGGGCATCCACGGGCTTTGGTGGCTCGGCATGAGCATACGGAACCCAGGACCGGGCACCCGTCTGTTCGGTGGGGAATGGAAACCACTGGGAGTAATTGCCGTACTCGGCAAAGATGTCGCCGCCCTCATAGATGGAGAGCTTCATGTTGACGGTTTTGTGGCGGGTCTTGATGGGCACCGGAATGGTGACGATGGGCGATTTCCCGAAGTTGTCCGAAAACAGGCGGTTGTTGATCTGTTCCGACCGGGTTTTGGGAAAATTGATGAGGGATTTGTAGATGTCCAGACCGGCGTTGACCAGGGAAGGGATCACGAGAAGCACAGCCGTCAGCCCGATGATCCAGTTTCGCATATCGGTCCAGAGGGATGGGGAGGAAGAGGCATGATCGTTCATGGATCGCTCCTTTCATTTAACCCGGATATTTCACGAGTCGAGTGCACCCATATTCAAGGCATCAGAGCTGCAGATGTAGTGTTTTACCTCAAAGCTCTGATAACGCAGAAGATGGGTGCACTCGGCTCGCCCGAAGGGTGAGAAAATCAAACAGCAAACGCTGATTTACATTTTGCATTTTCAAAATAGCAGACACTTTTATCGTAGATGGCTAAAATCATAGTGTTTTTTCTTTTGGGCGGTTGTTTTCTCATGAAATGTCCGGGCTAAGATCGGGCACTGAACTCCTTCAAGATTTGATCCAACGCGTCGGGGTCGCTCTGGCTGAGGCTTTCCAGGATCCTGCGGGCGGCCGTCCGGGTGGCCACCCTCATCTCTTTTTTTATCTTTTCCGTATCCTGTTGAACCACCATGAGATCCTTGAATGCGTCCTTGCTCTGTGTTTTTTTTCCCCCCTCCTCCACCAGGGAAATGAGGACCTCGGTGATGAGGCCGAGCTGCCTGCCGTAGGACGCTTTGCTGACAATGGCCTTTTCCATCCGGCCGTCTCCGGCTTCTGCGGGGATGGCGCCGAAAAAAACATCGGGGTCGATGCTCTGGACGACATCTCCGCTCCAGGGATAGTTGATTTGAGGGTACGGGATCATGGTGAGGCCTCCTTCAGGTTGGGTGTTAGTCCGTTTTATTTGTACCTGCGATTCAGCCGGGAAGGCCGTTGCGGTAGCAGGCCGAGGGCAGTTGGTTCGTGGCAGCTTTGTTGCGATCCATCGGTTGCAGGAGATGCGTGGCAACGTCGTTTTCCTTTTTCCTTGAGGCGGTTGACAAAGGCGGGCTGCCGGATGAGGGGCCGTGCAAGGGCGATGAAGTCGGCGTGGCCTTCCGCAAGGACGGTTTCCATGTGCGTCTTGTTGCGCATGCCCCCCACGATGACCAGGGCCATGTCTCCGGCGCACTCCTTCACGGCTTTGAGGTCTTCCAGGCTCCAGCCTTCGATGAGGTCGCGGGTTCCTTCCAGTTGTTTCATCAAAAGCCATCCCACCGGTTTTTTCCATGCGGGCAGGGCCCGGACGATCTCCTTGACCGGGACGCCCCCGCGCCAGCAGCTCATGTGATCGTAAAATTTGACACCGGTTGTCAGCTCCAGGCCGTTGACCCCTGAGTCCCTGAGCCACTCTGTGTAGGTACGGGCCAGCTCCAGGGTGATGCCCTGCTGCGGGGTCAGGTCCCGGGAGTTCATCTTCACGAGGATGGGGATCTCTTTGGAGACCTTCTCTTTGATGCCGGTGATGATCTCCTGCATGATGCGGAACCGGTTTTCGGGGGAGCCGCCCCAGCGGTCTTTCCTTACGTTGAAAAAGGGGCTGAGGAACTGGTTAAGGAGGTCGCCGCCCCCGGCGTGGAGGTAGATGAGGTCGGAACCGGCTTCCACGGCCCGGCCCGCTGCCGCCACAAAGACGTCCACGGTCTCTTGCACCATGGCATCGCTCATTTCGTCGGGCTTGATGAAGTAGGATGGGTCCCGCCTGATGCGGGACGGGCCCAGGGGGTTGCGACCGATGAGGTGTTTTTCGGTCTGGCGCCCGGCGTGGGAGATCTCAAAGGCGATTCTGGCTCCGTGGGCGTGGACGGTGTCGGCCAGTTTTTTGAGGCCCGGGACCATGGCGTCACTGTGGATGCCCGCCTGCCGTTTCTGTGCCCGCCCCAGGGGGGAGGCAAACATGTAACCGGTGCAGATCAGGCCCACCCCGCCTCTGGCCAGGCGTTCATGGCAGGCAAGCATGTCGTCGCCGATGGAGCCGTCGGCCTCGGCCAGCCCTTCATAGACCGGTGCTCTGACAAACCTGTTTTTGATTTCAAGGGATCCGATTTTTCCTGGCGTGAACAGCAGCGACATGGGCGATCCTTTCGGGTGGTGTGCAGGCCTGCTCCGGGGGCGGAGTCGCATCACTTCATATGGGAACCGGCGGCACCGGATCGGAAGAACTGCGGGACCGGCCGGGGATTAAGGACGGGCCGATAAATTATTAAGTAAAACAGGACATGGGGGGTTGCTTGCAACGGGTAAGAAGGAAATCAACAAGTCATTAACGAACGGCCTTTAAGGATGACTAATCATGAATGATTTCAAATGCGGCTGTCAAGTGGCAATGAGACCACCGGAGAAATTCGCGATGGGGCAGCGGGGCCGGAGGGCCCCTGAATTCATACCCTGAGCGGGATGGCCGTGGTTTCGCTTGTGAGACATTGGTGGTAAGTGTCATGGGGATACCGGTCCACGATACGGCATCGACAATGTGAACGCGAATATCAGTCGGAGGTTTTCTTGAAAGGGACGGCGACAATCAGCAGGGGCGGTGCGAAGATGACCGAAGGGACGGCCATCGTCATCGGGTCTCGGCTGTTCCTGGCATTTTTGTGTGTGATCTGTTTTATGGTCTGCCTGGGGTTTGTGGGGGTCTACAACGTCAAAAACGTGATGCGGACCGTGGAGCTCGCCAACGACAGGATCCTGGAGCTCAAGATGATCCAGGGCCGTTTGAACCACGCGCGTATCTATATCTATGACCTGGTGAGCCCCGGGGACCGAGAGCAGATCGATTGCATCAAGGCCCAGTTCAACGCGGACATGGACTCCATCTCGGAAACCATCGACACCTACGGGTTGCCCAGGGATACCTTTGACTCGGCCCGGGCCACCTACGACCGGATCATCCGCCTGACCTACGGCGAGGCGGGCATGCATGCCGACAAGGTGCTCCGGACCCTCTCCAAGATCGAGCATGAGCGCCTCTCCGTTCTCTTTGATGAAAAGGTCTCGGCCATCATCGCCAGGCTTCAGTCCCGCATCATCTCTGCCTACCATCGCGCCATTGCCTTGACCGTGGTGCTCTGTTCCATGGCCCTTGTCACCCTGACGGCGTGGGTGTTTTTTCTGGGGAAGCTTCTGGCCGAGAGGAAACGCGCCGAGGAGATGCAGCACCGGTACCTGGAGCGCCTGGACCTTCTCCACCGCATGGACCAGTCCATCCTGGGGGTGCGATCCCCGGATGCCGTGGCCCAGGCTGCCATGCATCACATTCTTCATATGGTGCCGTGTGACCGGGCCACTATCGCGACCTTTGATGCGGAGATGGGTACCGGGACCCTTCAGGCCATGTATTCGCGGCAGGAGACCGAGATCGGCGCGGGGCTCTGCATGCCCCTCTCCTCTTTTTACGTGTCTCCGGCCATGACCCGCGGGGAGCCCCTGGTGATGGAGGACATGGCGACCTCGGAACAGGATTCCGATGTGGCCCGAAAGCTTGCGCTGAGGGGAATCCGGTCGTGTGCCGGGGTTCCCATGGTGATCGAGGGGCGTATGATCGGGGCCATCTATGTGGGCAAGGAGCGCCCCGGGGGCTTTCTTCCGGAGCACCTGGACATCGTGACGGAAGCGGCAAACTCCCTGGCCACGGTGATCTACCATGCCCAGCTCCATGCCGAGATCCTTAAAAACACTGGGGAACTGGAGATGCGTGTGGAGACGCGGACCCGCGAGCTTGCCGCCGCCAACCGGGCCCTGGTGGCGGCCAACCGAGAGCTGGAGGCCTTTTCCTACTCGGTGTCCCACGATTTGCGGGCCCCTTTGCGTCGCATCGATGGGTTTTGCCAGGCCCTGGAGGAGGACCACGGGGCTCGTCTCAGCGCCGAAGGCACGGCTTGCCTGGGCCGGGTGCGCAGGGCCGCCCGTCACATGGCGGGCCTCATCGACGACATCCTCCATCTGGCCAGGGTGACCCGCTGCGAGATGGTCACCGAGCCCCTGAACCTCTCCAGCCTGGTGGTGTCCACACACAAGGAGCTGGATCGTCAGCATCCCGGCCGGGCTGTGGAACTCATTGTTGCTCCGGGGGTGTCGGGCCAGGGGGACCCCCGCCTCATCCATATTCTCTTTGCCAACCTCATGGGCAATGCCTGGAAGTTCACGGCACCAAAGGAAAATGCGGTTATTGAGTTCGGCACCCTGGGGAGCCGGAAGCATGGAAAACCGGTCTATTTTTTCAAGGACAACGGGGTGGGGTTCGATATGAAAGGGCAGGACAAGCTGTTCAGGCCGTTTCAACGGCTCCACTCCGGCGATGAGTTCCAGGGCTCGGGGGTGGGGCTGGCCACGGCGCAGCGGATCGTGCACCGCCACGGGGGAACCATCTGGGCGGAGAGCGCTCCAGGCCACGGCGCCGCGTTTTATTTTACCCTTTAAGGACAAACCCGGATGAACAACCCATTGAACGTGCTCATCGTCGAGGATTCCGAAGACGATGCCTTTCTGATTATACGCAGGCTTCGAAAAGACGGGCTTCGTCCCCATTGCGAGCGGGTGGACGGCGAGGCGGAGATGCGCGGGGCCCTTGCCTCCCGCCGCTGGGACGTCATTATCTCCGATTACGACCTGCCGGGGTTCGGGGGCATTGAGGCGCTGGAGCTCTGGAAGGCGTCGGGCATGGACATTCCCTTTATCATGGTCTCCGGGGTGCTGGGGGAAGACGTGGCCGTAGAGGTGATGAAGCAGGGGGCCCATGACTACCTGATCAAGGATCGCCTGGATCGCCTCGTTCCGGCCATCGAGCGGGAGCTGCGCGATGCGGCCAACCGCAGGAAGCAGGTGGTGGTGGAGCGGGCCCTGGACCGGAGCGAGGTACAGTACCGGCTCCTCACCGAGCAGATCGCCGACGGCATCTCCCTGACCCAGAACGGGCAATACCTCTTTGTCAACAGTGCCTTTGCCGAGATTTTCGGGTACCCGGACACCGAGTGCCTGGTGGGGCGTCAGGCCTTTCACCACCTTGTGGAGAAAAAGCGTGAGGCCGTGCTGACCTGGGTACGCCAGCTTGAGGAGGGCAAGGGGGGGCCGGATTCCTTCCAGGGACAATGCATCGGGGGGGACGGCAGGGCGTTCTGGGTGGGGGCCAATCTCCGGGTCATTACCTGGCAGGGGAGCAACGCCGTGCTGCTTACTGTACGGGACATCACCGAGGTCAAGGAGAAGGAGCGGCGCCTGGAGGAGGAATCTGCCCTGCTCAGAACGGAAAACAGGCTCCTGCGCTCCTCCATGAAGGATCGCTACCGCTTCGGGGGCATGGTCGGCAAGTCCGTGCCCATGCAGCATGTCTACGAGCTGGTGGCCAAGGCCGCTTCCACCGACGCGGGCGTGGTGGTTTACGGTGAGTCCGGCACGGGCAAGGAGCTTGCGGCCAGGGCCATTCACGACATGAGTGATCGCCGGGGAAACCACTTTGTTCCGGTGAATTGCGGGGCCATTCCCGAGGAGCTTCTGGAGAGCGAGTTTTTCGGGTACGCCAAGGGGGCTTTCAGCGGGGCCCACGGCCACAAGCCGGGGTACCTGGATCACGCGGACGGCGGCACCCTGTTTTTAGACGAGATCGGAGAGATCAGCCTGAACATCCAGGTGAAGCTGCTCCGCGCCATCGAAGGCGGCGGGTACTCTCCCCTGGGGAGCGTGGCCGTGAAAAAGCCCGATATCCGTATCATTGCTGCCACCAATCGGGACCTGGAGGGCTTGGTGCGAGCCGGTTCCATGCGGGAGGATTTTTATTACAGGATCCACATCATCCCCATCTACCTGCCCCCGTTAAAGGAGCGGCGGGAAGACATCCCCCTGCTGGTGGAGTACTTCATCAACGCCCAGGGCGTGGGGAGTAAATCCGCCGTGATGGACGGCCGGTCCATGCATGCCCTGCTGGAGTATGGATGGCCCGGGAACATCCGTGAACTTCAGAATGTGGTGCGGCGATACCTCACCCTGGGGACCCTGCAGCTTGAAGGGGCGAATTCCATGGAGGCCGCGGGGACAGTGGAAGAAGAGGTCCGGGACCTGCAGGCGGCCATGAAGTGCCATGAAAAGAAGCTGCTGCTCATGGCCCTGGAGAAAAACCGGTGGCACAGGGGCAACACCGCCAGGTATCTGAACCTTCCCGCCCGTACTTTCTATAAAAAAATGAAGGACCATCAGCTGAATTCTGCATGAATTGTGCAAAAAACGGCAGTATCGGTGAAGTGCTGTTATTTCATGGGGATACCGTCAGACTCTTTTCTGTTGTGCCATTTCTTGCACCTGCATGGGCTTCCCGGCGTGCATGGGCTCCCCTTGATTTACCTTGAAAATGAGGCGGTTCCGATATCTGCGGCGAGACTGGCACCCCTTGTGCAATGAATCTTTTGCATCGGCGGGGCGGTGAGCCGGATGATTCCACCGGGTGAAACCTTTGAAACGTCATCCATACGTTTTGCAAGGGGACTCCCTCTTCTTGTTTCCTTCTTGTTTTGCAGCGGAACACAAACCACCTACACCACCGTACATTACTTTGTGCTCATCGCCCCGGCGACTGTTTTTTTGACTGACTTTTTTGTCCGGGGACTGACGTTTGAAAGTGACCATCAAAGGCAAGATCATCGTGGCCTGCGTGATGATGCTTGCCGTATCCATTGTTTCAATCTGCGTGATCACGGGGGCGAGGCTCACAAAGAGCTCCCTTGCCCTGTTTATCCAGGAATCCAGTGACGAGCTCAGGCAGGTGGACGAGACCATCGCCCTGTTGATAGACGCCGTGGCGGCGGACGCAGCCATGCTGGCCAGGGACCCTCGCCTCCTCAAAGACGACAACAGCCTTACCTCCTACCGTCACACCAGCGACCCCACCCCCATGACGCCCCTTGATAACGGGGGGCTTGAAGCCGATATTTTTCGGTATTTCCAGACCATGCTGGACACCCATCCCGCCTATGGTTCCCTCACCTTCGGGACGCGTTACGGCGGGTATGTGCAGTGCCCTGTCAGTGAGAGGAAGCCCGGGTACGACCCCACCACCCGGGGCTGGTACCAAAGCGCCCTTGCTGATCCTGGGCGGGTCGTTATGACCGACCTGTACAGGGCCTCGGACGGCGAGGCCTACCTCAGCCTGCTCAAGGCCGTCACAGGGGCCGGTGGCGAGGTCCTGGGGGTGGTGGCCGCCGACTTGAAGCTTTCCGGGCTTACGGCATTGATCGGTTCCGTCTCCTTTGGAAAGAGCGGGTACGTGGTGCTCGCAGACAAGACCGACACCATCCTTGCCAACCCCAGGCATCCTCAGATGAATTTTACGCGTCTTGCGGGAAGCGGTGTGGCGCTCTACGAACACATTGCGGACACCGCCTCGGGCCACCTGAGGGCCGACGGTGAGGGCGGGGACTACGATATCAATGTGTACACCTCCCCGCGGACCGGCTGGAAGCTCATCGGCGTCATCGATCACGGGGAGATTCTTTCCCATGCCCGGGGCATGCTGGGGACCCTTGCCGCTGTGGGGGCGTTTTTTTTCGTGGTGTCCGTCTTTTTCGCGTTTTTCCTGGCCGAATCCATGGTGCGGCCCGGTCGGCGTTCTTACCGGGGACTCAGGGAGATGGCCGAAGGCGAAGGGGACCTGGCCATGCGCCTGGAAGTACGGGGAAAAGACGAGATCGCCGAGCTCTCGGGCTGGTTCAACGTGTTCATGGACAAGATCCATGCGGTTGTAACGGACACGGCCTCCAACGCCCATGCCGTGGGCAGCGCCTCCGGGGATCTGCTGGGCATTTCCGAGAAGATGGCTTCCGGTGCGGAGGAGACGGCCCAACAGGCCCATCGCATCACCACGGCCTCCGTGGGCACCATGGAGAGCATGGACACCATTGCAGGGGCCATGGAGGAGACCTCGGCCAGCATGGCCATGATCGCCGCGGCCACGGAGCAGATGACCGCAACCATCAATGAGATTGCCCATCACTCGGCTAAATCACGTGAGATCTCCGAAAAGGCGGTGGCCAATGCCGGGAGCGCGTCGGATAAAATGGGCCGCCTGGGTGACGCCGCCGGAGAGATCGGGCACGTCACCGAAGCCATCACCGAGATCTCGGAGCAGACCAACCTGCTGGCCCTCAACGCCACCATTGAGGCGGCCCGGGCCGGGGGCGCGGGCAAGGGGTTTGCGGTGGTGGCAGGGGAGATCAAGGACCTCTCCAGGCAGACCGAGGAAGCCACAGGGGAGATTCGCGGCAAGATCACAGGGATCCAGGAGGGGACCCGTGAGGCCCTTTCCGAGATCGGGGATATCTCAACGACCATCCACGAGGTAAACGACATCACCCTGACCATTGCCACGGCCATTGAGGAGCAGTCGGCGGCGACCCGGGATATTTCGGGTAACGTCACCGAGGCCACGGAGCGGTTCAGGCAGGTCAACGACAGCATGGCACAGGTTCTGGCCGTCGTTCGTGAGATCACCGCCGAGATCGGACAGGTGGACGGGTCCGTGGATGAAATGAGGCAAAACAGCAGCAAGGTCAACTCCAGCGCCGACGGTCTGGCCCATCTCTCCGAGACCCTCTCGGCGGTGGTGGAGCGCTTCAGGCTCTGAAGCCCGGGGGAAAGAGCGCGAAGCCGCAAAGGCATTGCAGGGTGTGCGGCCGGGAACTGGTTGTCAGCGTTTTTTTAACATTTATGTTTGAAGATAATTTTAGTAAAAGATGACGATATCCGGGTCGGGTGTTGCGTTTGTATTAAGTACTGCAGACCGGGTTTGGGAGGCGTTCTTGATTAGGAAAAAAGATGGTAAGTCCGGGCGTGCCCCGGCTGCGGAGTGATGGGTGTGAGGTGACGGTGCAGGTTCTCGTTGTTGATTGCGGCTGTTCAAGGGACAATGATCTGATGAACGCGTTGGAGTGCTTCGGCGGTACGGCCGATTGTGTGACAACGGTGGAAGACGGGCTTAAAGCGGCGGCGACGTCCGAGGTGGAGCTGGTGCTTTTTGATGAAGTGGCGCCGGATGGCCACGGCGTGGATCCCGTGGCGGCCTTTCTGGATCTTCCGTCGGAGCCCGAGGTGATCGTCATCACGGAAAATGCCGACATGAAAAACGCGGAAGCAGCCCTTAAACACGCGCTGGATGACATGCAGAAGCCTTTTTCCAGCGATGAGCTGCTGCTGGTCATGGCCCGTGCTTCGGAGTATCGGCGGCGCAAGCTTCTGGCAAACAAAGAGGTGCGGTTCAACAGGGAAGGCATCGTGGGAAGCTCCCGCCCCATCCGAAAGGCCCTGGAGCTTGCGGCCCAGGCCGCGGAGTGCGACGCCAATGTCCTGGTGACCGGGGAGTCCGGAACGGGCAAAGAGCTGTTTGTCCGGGCGATTCATGAAAACAGCTCCCGACGTGAGAAACCCTTTGTGGTGGTGGATTGTGCCACCATTGCCAAGCCCCTGGCCGAGAGCATGCTCTTCGGGCACGACAGGGGGGCCTTTACCGGGGCGGACGCCAGCCGCAAGGGGCTCATTCGTCATGCCGACGGGGGCACCCTCTTTCTGGACGAGGTGGGGGAGATGTCCCTGTCCGTGCAGAAAAAGTTCCTGCGATTCCTTCAGGAACATGAATTTCGCCCGGTGGGATCGGATACGGTCATTACCTCGTCGTTCAAGCTCATCTCTGCCACGAATCGGGACCTGGATCGCATGGTCAAGGAGGGCTCTTTCCGTGCGGACCTGATGTACCGCCTCAAGGGCGTCGACATCGAGGTGCCTCCTCTGAGGGATCGCCGGGACGATATCAAAGCCATCGCAACCCGTTGCGCGGAACGGTTCTGCCAGGAGAGGTCCCTGCCGGAGAAGCGGTTTTCTCCCTGTTTTGTGGACACCCTGTTGAGTTACGACTGGCCGGGCAATGTCCGTGAATTGCTGGTTGTCATGGACAAGGTCCTTGCCAGTGCCTGGAACTACGACCTGCTCTACGATTTTCACCTGCCTCCCTTTGTCCGCCTCTCCCGGGTGGGCCACGCCATGCGAGACCGCGGGAGCAGGGGTGATCTCCGGGACTTGCCCAGTTTTCGAAAGCACCAGGCCGACAGCACCAGGGCGTACCTGCAGCGGCTGGTTCGTACGGCGGGGGGAGACAAGGACCGGGCCTGCCGGATATCCGGGCTTTCCAAGTCCTATTTGTATAAACTGCTCAAACAGCATGGTGTTGGCATGGGTGACGAGAATCGGTGACCCTGCCAATGACCTGATATTGTAACCTTTCCTTTTGTAGGGGGATTTTATTCTCTTATTTGAGAATGGTTCTTCCATAAAGGAATTTTTGCTTTTCCACGCCTGAACGCCGTTCAGGGTGTGTTTCATCCATGACTTAGCTTTCTCTCGCCTTGCCCTCTGGCCGTCTTTCATTCTCCGATAAAACAATCCAGGCAGGAAAAAACGCTCCGGCTGCTCTGGGGTTTGACTCATATTGTCTCTCTCGACAATGCGTTAACGTATTTTTGTCTGAGGTGGCCCTGGTTTTGCTTAAGAAAAGGGCGCAGACATGGCGAGAAGGAGCTGATGAGGCCAGCCGGTGGCTTGAAGGGGGTACCGGCGGCCTTGAGTACAGGGTGAGACAGGAAGGCGGTCCATGGCTTCCTGACAGAAAACGGGAAAGGGGTTGGTTTACGGTGGCACCCGCGTATCCATGGTGGAATTGATAACGGCTGGGTTTGGAGATGTATGTGAAAGATAGTGATAAGGCTGTTCTGGCTGTTGATGATGGGCAAACCGTGCAACAAGAAATTTTTCCGGGCGTCATTCGCCATGTGTCATCCGTAAAAGAGGGGCTTGAAGCCGCCAGTACGGGGTCCGAGGCCGACTTCATGGGGCTCGGCCAAGGGCTTCAGTCCGGTTACGAGTATGTGACGGTTCTGATGCGGGATGCGGTGGGCGTGGCTGAGCTCATCGGTGACGACAGCGGTGACCACTCCCTCAGGTCCGTCGGGGCCTCGGTGAACCAGTCCCTGGCCCTTCTCAAACGGTGCCGGGACAATGCCGTGTCCAAGTCCAATCCGGTGAAGGAGGTCCTGGGCTCCTTTGAACAGCTGGATGCGAGGCGGGGGGAGATTGACGGGGTGGCACGGTACCTCAGGGCCGTTGCATTGAATATTTTCATCGAGACCTCCCGGTCCGATATCTCCGACGAGAATTTTTCCGTCATCGCCGGAGAGATCAAGACCCTCTCCGAAGAGATGATCCGTGTCTCAAAGAGCATCCACGAACTCACCGTGGCCTCCAAAAACCGCTTCGAGGCCATGTTTACCGAAATCTCGGGCGGGATCGTCGAGATCACCGGTCTGGCCGACCTGGCCGAACACTCCGCTGGAAATTCCATTGAACAAATCGAAGAGCTCATGGGCTACTCTTTCGGCCTGGTGGAAGATGCCGAGCGCATGTCGCGGGGGATTTTCCGGGAGGTGGAAAAGATTGTGGTGGGGGTCCAGCTCCACGACTCCATGCGCCAGCGCATCGAACATGTCGTGTCGGGCCTGAGCGAAGTGGACCGGCTCTGCAACCCGGAAGCGGCCTGCCTGGAAGGCGGGCAGGGCCGCGCCGACGATGTGGCCACCGCCCATGCCCTCATCGGCCTGCAACGGGCACAGATCGAGCAGCTCATCGCCGATGTGGATGCCGTGTACGGCCAGACCCGGGTGGCCATGGAGGGGATCGTCGGGGACATCACCCAGTTGACCCGATACCTCACCAACATGGGGGATCCGGCCGCAGCCCGGGAGACCTCCAGGGACGCGTCGGAGGACCCCTTCGGCATGCTCTCCTCGGACCTCTCGAACATCCGGAGCCTGGAACGGCGGGGCGCGGACCTTGAGAGCCGGTTGGGGGAGATCTACCAGAAGGCCTTTGAGGCGGTCTCCACCCTCTCTTCGTTCACCGACGATTTGCACAACATCAGTCGGGAATCCCACAACAAGGCCCTGAACACAATCATCGCCGCCAACCACCTGGGCACCGAGGGGCGCTCCCTGTCGGTGCTGGCCAAGGAGATGAAATCCCTCTCAAACCAGGCCGAGGAGTCCATCGGCGCCGTGGAGACGGTTATCTCGTCGGTTGTGGACACCATCCAGGGTGTGGAGCTGGAGACGCTTTTCAACACAGGGGAAGATGATCCTTCCTCGGAGGCGGGGCGTCCCCTGGACAGCATCGTCTCCATGACCCTGAGTCTGTATGAGCAGATCAAGGAGCGCACCGCGGGCCTGCTTGAGGTCTCCACAAAGCTGATCACCACCTTTGCCAGGGCAAGGGAGGCGTTGACCTTCCTGCCCAGCCTCGTGGAGATGCTGACCCGTCAGAAGGACCAGCTGGATGAAGCCAGGGGGCTGCTGGCCCCCTGGGTGGAGGAGACGGCAACGGTCCGCATCCCGGAGCACTGCCTGGTGGACCGATACACCATGGAGACCGAGCGCAGCGTTCACATGGCCTGCATGGCCGGGGACACAGGCGCTGCCACGGCAGCTTCGGACGGGGGCGGTTCCTTCGGCTCCCAAGGGGCGGAATCGGGGGGCGACGATGACTTCGGTGACAATATCGAGCTGTTCTGATTCATGGAAGGAGGGCAAATGCACCACGAAGTGACGATGACGGGTACGGTTGCGGCCGTGACCCTTGAAGGCAGCGTAACAATCGCCCACGCGGCAGAGCTCAAAGAGCTTCTTGTGGATGTGGTTTCAGAGGCAACCGAGGTGGTTGTCCATATGGAAAATATATCGCAACTGGACCTTTCGGGTATCCAGCTGTTCTGTGCGGCGTGCCGGTCGGCGGAAGACGGGGGGACCAGGCTGCAGCAGGAACGGACGGACAGCGAGGTGATTCGCGAGGCCCTTGTGGAGGCGGGGTTCTACCGCCGGGGGATCTGCGCCGAGCAACGGTGCGAGACATGTTTTTGGAAAGGAGACGTATCATAATGGCTCAGACGATTCTTACAGTGGACGATTCGGCAAGTGTTCGCCAGATGGTTGGCTTTACCCTGAAAAACGCGGGTTACGAGGTGGTGGAGGCCGCCGACGGCCGGGAGGGCGTGGCCAAGCTGTCAACGTCAAAGATCGACATGATCATCACCGACCTCAACATGCCCGGCATGGACGGCATCGAGCTGATCCGCAAGGCCCGCGCCATGGCACCGTACAAATTCATCCCCATCATCCTGTTGACCACCGAATCCCAGGACGAAAAAAAGAAAAAGGCCGGGGCCACGGGGTGGATCATCAAGCCCTTCAAGCCCGAGCAGCTTCTTGGCGTGGTGAAAAAAGTGCTGAGGTAACCAAGGCTCATCAGGAGTTGCGTCATGGATGTACAAGAAGAAGCCTACAAAACGGAAGCCTATGAGCTGCTTGCCGAACTCGAAGCCTCGTTGCTGGAGCTTGAGGAATACCCCGAAGACATGGAACTCATCGGGCGCGTGTTCCGGGCCATGCACACCATCAAGGGGTCTGGGGCGATGTTCGGGTTTGATGCCATCGCCGCCTTTACCCACAACGTGGAGACCGTTTTCGACCTGGTGCGGGAGGGCAAGGTGTGTGTCACAAAGGAACTCATCAACCTCACCCTTTCGGCAGGGGACCACATCCGGGACCTTCTGGAGTCGGAGGAGGAGGGCGATGCTCTCCGGGAAGAGGAGATCATCCGTGCCTTCAGGGAACTGATCCCGGAGCCTGAGGGTTCCGTGGAGGCGGCCCCTGCGGAGGATGAGGAAGGGCCGGTTCCTTCCGGGGACCTGACCTCCTACCGTATCCGGTTTCGCCCGGATCCCGGGATCTTTGCCGGGGGCACCAACCCCGTTCACCTTATCGACGAATTGCGGGAGCTCGGAGAGTGCAGTGTGGTGGCCCACACCGACAAGATTCCCCCCTTATCGGAGATGGACCCGGAGTCCTGCTACGTCTTCTGGGACATTGTCCTCACCACGGACCAGGCCGAAAATGCCATCCGGGACGTCTTCATCTTTGTGGAGGACGAGTGCGAGCTTGTCATCGGGCGCATTGATGAGGACGACGCCGAGGACAGGATTGGCGAGATCCTCCTCAAGCGGGGGGACCTCTCCGAAGAGGACCTGGACAAGGCCCTCAAACGGCAGAATCTGCTGGGGGAGATCCTGGTGGCGGAGAAGGTCACCAGCCAGGCGGCGGTGAGTTCCGCCCTCATGGAGCAGGATGCGGCAAGGAAGCAGATCTCCAGGCGAAAGGAGGAGGCCCTTGCCACCAGCATCCGGGTGTCGGCGGACAAGCTCGATGACCTGGTGGACCTGGTGGGAGAGCTTGTTATCGCCCAGGCCCGCCTCAGCCAGAAAGCCATTGCCGCCAACGACGTGGACCTGGTCTCCATTGCCGAAGAGATCGAGATGCTCACCGGCAGCCTCCGGGACAACGCCATGGGCATGCGCATGCTGCAGATCGGGACCACGTTTTCCACGTTCCGGCGCCTGGTACGGGATCTTTCGGCCGAGCTGGACAAAAAGATCGAGCTCACCACCTCCGGTGAGGAGACCGAGCTGGACAAGACGGTCATCGGGCACCTCAAGGATCCCCTTGTGCATATCCTTCGCAACAGCATCGACCACGGCATCGAGTTGCCCGACGAGCGCGAAGGGGCCGGGAAGAAGCCCTTCGGCACCATTCACCTTGCGGCGGAGCACTCCGGCGGCAACGTGCTGATCCGTATTTCCGACGACGGGCGGGGCCTCGATCCCGAGGCGATCCGTCAAAAAGCCCTGGAAAAGGGGCTGATCCTGCCGGACGCCGACCTGACGGACAAGGAGATCAACAACCTGATTTTTGCCCCGGGGTTTTCCACGGCCAGTCAGGTCTCGGACATCTCCGGCCGCGGGGTGGGCATGGACGTGGTGAAAAAGAGCATCGAGCAGTTGCGGGGCACCATCGATGTGGACAGCACCCCCGGCGTCGGCACCACCATTACCCTGAAACTCCCCCTGACCCTTGCCATCATCGAAGGGTTGCTGGTGACCCTGGGAGAGGGCTTTTTTATCTTTCCCCTCACCGCTGTGGAGGAGTGCGTAGAGCTGCCCCCGGATGAGGCGACCCGGGAAACCCGCTTTTTAAGCATCCGCGGCGAGCTGGTGCCCTATATCCGGCTCCGGGAAGAGTACGCCGTGGATGCTGCCAAGCCCGACCTGGAGCAGGTGGTGGTCATGGAAGCCGGCGGCCAGCGGGTCGGGGTGGTGGTGGATTCCGTGGTGGGCAGCCAGCAGGCTGTCATCAAAAAAATGGGGAGCGCGTTTAAAAACGCCCCGGACATCTCCGGGGCCACCATTCTCGGCAACGGTTCGGTGGCCTTGATCGTGGATGTCAACAAGTTGTTGGATTCAAAGCTGTGAATCGGATTTTCTTAAGATAAAGGAGTTCCAGATGCTTAAAATAAAAAACATCAGGCTGAAGCCCAAGCTGATCGGGTTGTTTTTACTCATCGGCATTGTTCCCATGGCCATCGGCGGGTGGTGGGCCGGACACCTGGCAAGCGAGGCCCTCACCGAAGAGGCCTTTAACAAGCTGGAGGCGGTGCGCGTCATTCGGGAAAGGCAGGTGACAAAGCTGTTTGACGGCCGCAAGGCCGATATCAGCGGCCTGGTGGAGTCCGTGGACGTCCTGAAGCAAAACGCCTTTGCAAAACTCAACGCGGTGCAGGCCCTCAAGGCCGGGGAGATGGAGACCTTCATCAACACCCTGGAAAATGAGATGGCCGCCCTGTCGGCGAGCGAGGATGTTAAGGGGTTTTACACGGCCCTCTCCGCTTACCGCGACGCTGCCAAGGCAGGCCCGGCCCAGCCTTTTCCCGTGAACACCGAGGCGTACCGAGCCCTGGTGAGCACCCACGGCGGGTTTCTTACCGAGTATCTCAAGCGGTCGGGTTACGATGATCTGCTCCTTTTAAGTGCCGATCACGGGCAGGTGATGTTCACCTGCGCCCAGGGCCCGGACCTGGGCACGAACCTGGTGAGCGGTCCCCAGAACCGGGAGGGGCTGGCACGACTCTGGGCCCGCGTGGTGGAGACCAAGGGCGTGGTCATGGAGGATTTTTCCGCCTACACCCCGGACCAGGGCCGACAGGTTGCTTTTGTGGGGGCACCGGTCCGAAATGAGTCGGGTTCGGTGGTGGCGGTGGTGGCCCTGAGGCTCTCGGAAGGGCCCCTGAACGCCATCGTGCACAGCCGTCATGGCATGGGAAAAAGCGGAACCACTTATCTTTTGGGGCGCCAGGGGGGCAAAACCCTGGCCCGAAGTGCCATCATGGCCGGCGGCGAGACCCTCTACGGCATGGGCCACGACTTCACCAGCCAGGTCACCGACTACATGGGCAAAGCCCTGGGTGGCGAAACCGGTTCCGGGGTCTACACCGACTCCACGGGAAAACTGACCATGGTGAGCTACAAGCCCCTTGATATCCAGGGGCTCAACTGGGCCATGATCTCCAAGGAGGACCTGGAAGAGGCCATCGCCCCCAGGCTCACCGGCCAGGTTGAGGACTACTACACCGGGTACCTCAAGAAGTTCGGGTACCAGGACCTCTACCTGATCCACCCCGAGGGCAACGTGTTCTATTCGGTGCAGAGACGGGCCGACTACGATTCCAACATGGTCTCCGGGAAATACGCGGGCTCCGGCCTCGGCAAGCTCGTGCGTCGGGTCATCAAAAACAAGGCCCTTCACATCGCCGATTTTGAGCCCTATGAGCCCAGCAACAACGAGCCCTGCTCCTTTATCGCCCAGCCTGTCATCAACCACAACGGCGACGTGGAACTCATCGTGGCCCTTCAGCTCTCGGTGAGCGCCATCAACGCCATCATGAACGAGCGCACGGGCATGGGGGAGACCGGTGAGGTCTTTCTGGTGGGGAGCGACCATTTGATGCGCTCGGATTCCCTCATCGACCCCGAAAATTATTCCGTTGCCGCCTCCTTTGCCAATCCGTCTAAAGGCAGTGTGGATACCCCTTCCGTCAAGCGCGCTTTAAACGGAGAGGAAGGCCGGATGCTGCGCAAAGATTATCGGGGCAAGTGGGTCCTCTGCAGCTTTGCCCCCGTTGATATCGACGGCATGGTCTGGGCCATTGAGGCCGAGGTGGAAAAGGCAGAAGTGGTGGCCCCCATCAACAAACTGCTGCTCTCCATCCTGATCATGGGGGTTGTCATGGCCGCCATCGTGGCCGTCATTGCCCTGGTGGTCGCAAGCGGTATCGTGACGCCGGTGCTCAAAGGCGTTGCCGTTGCCAAGGCCGTTGCCAAAGGGGACCTGGACGTCACCTCGGACGTGGACCAGAAAGACGAGGTGGGCGCCCTGTCCGATGCCCTGAACCTTATGGTCTCAAACCTCAAGGCCACGGCCAACCTGGCCGAGCGGATCTCCCAGGGGGACCTGACCGTGGATGTGGCTGTCCAGTCGGACAAAGACATCCTGGGCCGGGCCCTTACCCACATGGTGGACAACCTGAGCTCCACGGTCACCGACGTGAAGACCGGGGCAGACAACGTCGCCTCCGGCAGCGTGGCCTTGAGCTCTGCTTCCGAGGAGCTCTCCCAGGGGGCCACAGAGCAGGCAGCCGCCGCCGAAGAGGCCTCCAGTTCCATGGAGCAGATGGCATCGAACATCCGCCAGAACGCCGAGAACGCTCAGCAGACCGAACGCCTGGCCATCCAGGCCGCAGGGGACGCGGAAAAAGGCGGGGTGGCCGTTGGCAAGACGGTCTCGGCCATGAAAGAGATCGCCGAGAAGATCTCCATCATTGAGGAGATCGCCCGCCAGACCAACATGCTGGCCCTGAACGCGGCCATCGAGGCGGCCCGTGCCGGGGAGCACGGCAAGGGGTTTGCCGTGGTGGCCGATGCCGTGCGAAAGCTTGCCGAGAGGAGCCAGTCTGCAGCAGCCGAGATCGGGGAACTCTCCTCCTCCAGCGTGGAGGTGGCTGAGCGGGCCGGGGAGATGCTGGATCGCATTGTCCCGGATATCCGCAAAACCGCCGAGCTGGTTCAGGAGATCAGCGCCGCCTCCAACGAGCAGAACACCGGGGCCGAACAGATCAACCAGGCCATCCTGCAGCTTGACCAGGTAATTCAGGAGAACGCCTCGGCGTCCGAAGAGATGTCGGCCACCGCCGAAGAGCTGTCTGCCCAGGCCGAGCAGCTCCAGGAGGCCATCGACTTCTTTACGGTGAAGCAGGTGGGGGAATCCGCTAAAACCAGAAAGCCCGGCAAGCCTGCGGGCATCAAGATACCCTCCAAGGCGGCCGAGAAAGTGGCTGTAGCACCGGCGGACAAAGGGCTGGGCCGTCGACCCGGGGTGAACTCTCGGACCCTGGGAGCGGCTCCGACGGGGACGCCCTGGACGACGAGTTCGAGAAGTACTAACTCGGGCATGGATCAACACCACCGTTTGACGATGCGGGTCGCCTTTCCGGGTGCCGCGCCGGGCGCGACGCACCGGAAAGGCCCTGCTCCCCGAAAGCCCAGGGGGCAGGCCCGCACCGTGAAACGGGTTGACGAGAGATATGAAGATTATGACCATCGAAGGGATCACAGAGACAGGCCGCTTCCTGGCGTTCATGCTCCACGGGGAGGTGTATGCCCTGGACATCATGCAGGTCCGGGAGGTGCTGGACTACACGGAGATCACCACCGTGCCCAGGATGCCGGACTTTATGCGGGGCGTCATCAACCTGCGGGGCGGTGTGGTGCCCGTTGTGGACCTGCGGCTCAAGTTCGGTATGCCGGCAACGGAAAAGGGCGTCAACACCTGCATTGTCATCATGGAAACCGACATCGACGGGGAGCGGGCCCTCATCGGCGCCCTGGCCGATTCGGTGCGGGAGGTCCTGGACCTGGAGCCGGATCAGATCGAGCCGGCCCCGCGCATCGGCACGCGCCTGAAGACAGAGTTTATCAAGGGCATGGGCAAGAAAAACGAGGAGTTTATCATCATCCTCGACATTGACAGGGTCTTTTCCGCCGACGAACTCTCCGGGGTTCAGGAGACCGGCCTTGCGGCCGAAGCCTAAAGGACCTGACGCCCATGAACCTCACCAGAGACCATCTCCCGGGGACCGACCGGGGAGAGGAGCCGCCCATGGCCTTCAAACGTCGCAGGGCCTCGTTTCATCCCCATCTCTCCACGCGGGATTTCAGGGTTCTTGCACGCTTTATCCACGGGCGGTTCGGCATCAAGGTGCCGGATGTGAAAAAAGGGATGATCGAGGCGCGCCTCTGCAAGCGTTTGAGCCGCCTGGATATGGGGTCCTACGCCCAGTACTGCGACTACCTGTTCAGCCCCGAGGGCATGGAAAAGGAGCTCTCGCACTTCATCGATGAGGTGACGACGAACAAAACCGATTTCTTCAGGGAGGCGAATCACTTCACCTGCCTGGTGGATGAGGTCCTGCCCGGCATCATGGGCTCGCGCCGGGTGGGGGCGGGACATAAGCTGAAGGTCTGGAGCTGCGCCTGCTCCCGGGGGGATGAGCCCTATACCCTGGCCATGGTACTGAGCGAGTTTGCCCGGAGCAATCCGGGGTTTGACTTCTCCATCCTGGCCACGGACATCTCCACCCGCGTGCTGGAGGTGGCTCGCAGGGGTGTTTACGACGCCTCGGAGATCGCCCCCGTGCCCCTGGCTCTGAGGAAAAAGTACCTATTGAAGAGCAAGGACCCCCGGCGTCACCAGGTGCGGATCGTGCCCGGGTTGAGGAAAAAAGTGATGTTCCGGCAGCTCAACCTCATGGACTCGGAGTACCGCCTTGACCGGGCCATGGATATCATCTTCTGTCGCAACGTGACCATTTACTTTGACACGGAGACCACACAGCAGCTGATGCTGAGACTCTGTGACCGGCTTGCACCGGGTGGGCACCTGAGATCCGGCATCGGAGTTCCTGGACTGCAAGATGCTGCCCCTGGTCCCGGTGGCGCCCACCGTTTATAAAAAAGTGAGAACGCATGAAAAAGAAGGTACGGGTTCTGGTTGTTGATGACTCCGCCCTGGTGCGTCAAACCCTGTGCGAAATCCTCGAAACCGATGAGGATATCGAGGTGATGGCCACGGCCTCGGATCCCTATGACGCCGCCCGAAAGATGAGGGCGGCGGTGCCCGACGTCATTACCCTGGATGTGGAGATGCCGAAGATGGACGGCCTCACCTTTCTGGAAAAACTGATGGCCCAGCACCCCATCCCCGTGGTGCTGTGCTCCAGCCTGGCGGCGGAGCAGTCGGCCACGGCCCTGAAAGCCCTGGAACTCGGGGCTGTTGAGATCATCCGAAAACCCACCCTGGGCACCAAGGCCTTTCTTTCGGAGTCCCGCATCCAGATCTGTGACGTGGTGAAGTCCGCGGCCCTTGCCCATGTGAAAAAGGCCCCGACCCTGCGGTCGGTGGAGCCGAAGCTCAGCGCGGACGCCGTCCTGTGCAAGTCCACCCGGGCCATGCTGGAGACCACGGAAAAGGTGGTTGCCATCGGGGCCTCCACAGGGGGCACCGAGGCGCTGCGGGTGTTTTTAGAGCAGCTGCCCGCCGATGCCCCGGGTATGGTCATCGTCCAGCACATGCCCGAGCACTTCACCAAGGCCTTTTCCAAGCGCCTGGACTCTTTGTGCCGGGTGTCGGTGAAGGAGGCCGAGAACAAGGATCCCGTGATGCGGGGGCGGGTTCTCATCGCTCCTGGCAACGTCATCTTTGTTGAAGCGAAGCGGAGCCCGATACCACGTGGAGCTGAAAGAAGGGCCCCTGGTGTCCCGCCACCGGCCGTCGGTGGACGTGCTCTTTCGTTCTGCCGCGCGGTACGCAGGGAAGAACGCCGTGGGGGTCCTGATGACCGGCATGGGGGATGACGGGGCCAAGGGCCTGCTGGAGATGAAGCAGGCAGGTGCCGTGACCATCGCCCAGGACAAGGCCTCCTGCGTGGTCTTCGGCATGCCCAATGAGGCCATCAAGCTGGGGGGCGTGGACCGGGTCGTTTCCCTGGAGCAGATCTCCGGGGTGGTCCTGGCATGCTGCGCCGAGACCCATCATGCGTGAAAAGGCCGTCATGCCATGCGGCACGGGGGCTGTGAAGCGGGTGACTCTCTCCATCGGGGAGTACTACGCCAGCTGCGAGCCAGCCGTGATCTCCACCCTGCTGGGGTCGTGCGTTTCGGTGTGCCTCTTCGACCCCGCGTCCCGGGTGGGGGGCATGAACCACATCCTGTTGCCCGGACGGGCCGACCTGACGCGGTTCAACCTGTCGGCACGCTACGGGATCAACGCCATGGAGCTTCTCATCAACGCGGTCATGACCCGGGGTGGGCAGCGCAACAACCTCCGGGCCAAGGTTTTTGGCGGGGCCAGCGTCATCCCCGGCCTCATTGAAGCCCAGGCCGTGGGCAAAAAGCTCTCGGAGTTTGTCCTCACCTTTCTGGCAAACGAAGGCATCCCGGTGGTCAACCGGGACCTGGGGGGCGTCTACGTCAGGAACCTTATCTTCCATACCCGCACCGGGGACGCCTTTCTCAAGAAGAGCCGTTCCATGAAGTCGGCCCAGCTCCTGTGGGAAGAGCGCAAAAAGGCCGAACAGATCCGGGCCTCGGTGAAGGAGCCCACCCGGGTGACTTTGTTTTAACCCGGATGTTTCATGGGAAAACAAACACCCAAAATGAAAACCATAATAGACAATGGGCACGTAGCGATAACGTATTCTGCTACTTCGAAGCTTGGGATCCAGCCCGCACAAACCATCAGCTTTCGAGGTGGCTCACCTCGCCGCCGGAGGCTCCCCATTACCAATGAGGCTGGTTGCCCACGCGGGGGTTCATGACGTCTAGGGTTTCGGTGACCACCACAAAGGCCTTGGGGTCCACTTCCCGGATGATGTCCTTGACCCGGCCCAGGTCCCGCAGGGTAATCACCGCATAGAGGATTTTTTCGTCCCGGTGCGAATAGGCCCCTTCCCCGTGGATGATGGTCAGGCCCCGCCTGAACTCTTTGAGCATCCGTGCCGAGAGTCCCTCCCATTTTTCCGAGATAATCAGCACGATTTTCCGGTGGCTCGTCCCCATGAAGACAACGTTGAGGACCTTGGCGTTCACGTAGAGAAAGACGATGGTGTAGACGATGATGTCCAGGGTGGAGAGGACATAGGAGAGGATCACCACCAGGATGTTCAGGGCAAGGGTGGTGTTGCCGAGGCGGATGGAGAACCGTTTCAGCAGGAGCACCGACAGGATGTCCGTGCCCCCCGAAGAACCGTAGGACTTCAGGATAATGCCCAGGCCCGTACCCGAGAGGATCCCCGCCATGAGGGCGTCGAGCATTTTGTCGTGCAGGGGGATGGGGACGCTGATGAAGTGAACGCACAGGGAGAAGATGGTAAGCCCCAGGAGGCTGTACAGGAAAAACCGTCGTCCCACGTATTTCCAGGCCACGGCAAACAGGGGAACGTTGAACATCAGGTAGAAGAGGATAAAGGGGATTTCGGGGAACTGGTAGTGCAGAAGCAGGCCCAGGCCCGTGATGCCGCCTGAGGGGAAGTGGTTGGGGATGAGGATTCCGTTGATGGAGAGGGCCGACAGGCAGCTTCCCAGGGTGAGGAGGCACACATTTCTGGCAACGTCTTTTCCGGTGATTATCCAGGCTCGGTCAGTCATGGCTCGGTGGTTCCATTTCATACTCAGGGGCAACGATGGGGGCTCTGAACAGGGCCGTTGCCCGGCCCTTTTCAAGGGGGGAGCAACGGAAGATGGGCTGGTATATACAGACGGTTTCGGGCAATGGAAAGGGGAAAGAGGGTTGTTGTCGCAACGGTGTTTGGGGTTTTTGTGTAACTATCTGGATTTAAATCTGTTTTGTGGATAAGTGAAGAGCCCTTTTTTTCTTTGAAGGGAGGCATTTTGCCTTGAAAAAGGGGAAGGCGTTTTCTTTTTTTGCGTGTGTGCCTATAATCAGCTCTCGCAGGATTTGTCCTTGAGGATTACACCCCTTGATGCAGGAGAGACCTTTTATGTTTGAGATCACCCCGGACGCACAGGACTACATTGTCAAAAAGGGTCGTGAGGTCACGGTCTGGATGGAGACCCACCACGCCTCGGGGGGCTGATGCGCCATGCGGCAGGTCACCACCCGCACCCCGGCGGTCCGTCGGGGAACCCCATTGCATACTGAGTCGTATACCACCACCCGGGTCTCCGGGATCACCGTCTGGCATCCCGAGGGTATGGAACCCGAGGATGGCGTCATTACCATCTCCCTTGAAAAGAAGTGGATTTTCAGGGAGCTTGTGGTGAGGGGCGTGGGGGCGGTGGTGATAAGTTAAGGGCTAAGGGTGAAGGGCGAAAGGGCCAATGCATTTAAAAATGCAGTTGCCTCCGGCGGGTCGCTTTTTGAAAAAAGCTCCGCAAAAACTTTCCGGTAATCAAAACCTGTTTGTCAAACTTTTCAAAAGTTTGGCCCCCGGCAGGGCCGCCGGAGGCTTTTTACGTTGTGTCGGAGGGGGCCGGCATGGGCTATTTTTTTCGCGCCACCACGAAAATCCGGGTGCTTTTTTCCATGACGGGCGGAGTCGATGTTGCTTCTTTGATGATGGGCATGGCGCAGCGTTTTCCCATCTCCCTTATCAGCTGGTCTTTTGATCTCAATACGCCCTCGTAGACGGCCAGTTGCCTTTCCTTCCAACCTTCGGTCTCTTTATAAACTTGGACCTTACGGAATATCCTGAATCAGCAAGCTCACCTTTGTGGTCGCTTGGCGTAAAAGGGATATTTCCGTCCCAAGACGTAAAAACAAGGCGTGCTCCTGGTTTCAGGATACGTGCAATTTCGGCGAATGCTTTGTTTCTATCCGGCGTAAGCCACAATGCATCGCTAGATGGCAGCGGCGCATTCTCTGTTTCCAAACCGGTGTCTTCAAAAGTACCGGTTTTAAACTCAGCTCTGCCATCCAATCCGAATTCTTGGATCCGTCGTGTTGCAGACGTAATCGCCTCTTCGGATATATCGATACCTGTCAGACTTGCCTTCGTTTTACGTGCGACCCACATGCCCGGACCGCCACGGCCACAGGCCAGATCGGCAAAGCAATCGCCCTCTTTAAGCTTGGAAAAGTCAGCCATATTGTTCAAGTCGGTCAACGTGACATAACTGAAATTATCGGTATCTTCCGGGAACTCATCACCAAAGGCGTCTTTTACAATGCTCATAAATTGGCTGCTTTTATTCTGCCCCTGGTAAATCGTATTGTACGCTTCTTTAAACTGCCATTTTCCATACGATAAAAAGCTGATCAACGACATCATTACCTGCTTTAATCCGTGTTTAATTGTATTCACTTGACCTCCTTGCATGACAGACCGGAAAAATCGTTTCATGACGCTCTCACTGCGACATGTCAGCGTACCTCCGGCTGGCCCCCGGAGGCAGGGTTAAAGGGTGTGGTTGCCAATGATGACGGCATGGTTCTACTCTGCCGCCTTTTAGCCCGGATATTTCATGATAAAACGATAGAAAAACAGATGAATAATTCACGATTGCAGACTGTTACCTGAAAAACTCAGGTGCTTGGGGAATGCAAAATGTCATTCGTCGTTTTCTGGTCGTTTTTCTGGCCCTTCAGGGAATCCGGGTTAGATGGCTTGGCTTATCAAATCTGAGATCAGAAGACCGTCTTCATCCAAGGGACGCCTGGTTTTGGTTTTAAATCCGCGAAAGGTCTCGATGGTGCCCTCCATGAGGGAGACCTTCCAGATTTTGGAAAAGTCAGCGTGAAAGGCGATGTAGACATCGCTGGTAGCCGGGGCAAAGACCATGGAGCAGGCGGTGGAGTGCATCGGGTCCCTGTCCTGGGCCTTTTCAAGAAGGGTGAGCCCGTTGTTGACAGAAAAGTCCGTTTGGGACGTTTCGAGGTATCGGCAGGCGATTTTATAGCGCCAGTCTCCGAGCCCCTTGGCCTCAGTGTACTTTATCCCCTTGAGGGTGTGGTTGGGGAAGTTGGCCATGGCGATATAGTTGCCGGTCATGTGGCTGAGGATGTTTTGTTTTTTTCCTGTTTCAACAACCATGGCCCTGCCTGTCATATCCGCAAAGAGGGTATGGATGGTGACCCCCTTGAGCTGGATCAGGTGGGTACCATTGCACGCTTTTTCGATCTCTTTGACGGTGTGGACACGTTCCGGCATGGTGTTGAGGAGGTACAAGGGCAGGTTGCCCTCTCCGGGTTCGGGTGGATTGAGATCGAAGGGATGCAACTCCTGGCAGGCGTAGAAGAGGCCTTTGCTGTTCATGCCGCCGGTGTTGGCGAAAAAGCGCTGCTTGCCGAGCTGCTTTTCAAAGGCGAGGTGGAAGGTGCGCAGGTCTCCGTTTGTGACGATGCGAAGTTTCATGGGGAATCGGGCATAGTCGAAGTTCATGCCGTAGATGGGTTGGGGGGTGTAGACGGCAAAGCTGGTGCAGGCAAGGGCCGTTCCTGAAGCGCACAAAAGGGTCAGGCCGGTAATAAGAAGGGAACGGGTAAGACGTTTCATGGGGTCTCCTTGTGATGCGGTGGCTGTTAAAAAAAAGTGATGGGCTCCTGTTTGTCTGGGGCGTGGGGAGTGCCCTGTAAACGGTATTTTCTTGAATCTGTCGCACCGGTGATGGCTTAATAAAGTTGATAGGTGCGAAAGGCGGCTATTTGCCCGGGCTTCTGCTTACTGTGGTCTGCGCGCTCGGGTCAAAATTAATATCTGCAATTCAATTATGATAGTATTAAGGTGGGGCGTGATGACTTGTCAAGATTATTTTCGCACTTGTGTGTAGCTTTTGGTGTGCTTGGTCGCACCAATAGGCGGTGATGAGGCTTGGCCGGTGTGACCGGATGAAGGTGTGGGGCGAGCGGGAGGTGGTGTGGAACGGGGCTAATCGGCATCCCGGGTGGCGGCTTGAAACAGGGCCTCCAGGCGGCTCTCCCGGGAGAGCAGGGCCTCGATCTCTTTGTAGTAGGGGGGCTTTGTGTCGCCGGGTGTAACAGCTGACAGGAGAGGGTGGTTCTCCTGTGAGACGCCCTGGTGGTTCTTGGAGGCCACGGCGTCCTGCTCCATGGCGCAGAGCTCGGTGACCATGGCGGCGATGTGCTCAGCATAGGGGGCCAGGTGGGGGGCCTGGGCGGAAAAGGCCTTGAGGCTGCTTTTGATCTGACCGGTGAGGAGGGTCAGGGTGTCCAGGGCCTCTTTGCGCCGCTCCATGGCATCTTCAAGGACAGCGCCGAAGAGAAAGGGGGCCAGGTCCACGAGGTGTCCCTGGGTGGCCCCGGCCTCATCGGAGAGGGTCTTGATGAGGGTCTGGGACAGGGAGGAGATGCTGTAGGAGATTTTGCGTTTCTTAGCATCTTCGCTGGATTTGAGCATGTCGGCCAGCTTTTCCGACAGGTGGGGCAGGCCCCGTTTGTTGGAGAGGACGGCGTCGGTGAAATCCGAGCTGGGTTGTCTGCGCGCTGTTTTTTTTGCGTTGTCTTCCATGGGGGCAACCCTCCGTGTGTGGTGCCGTGTGGTGGGGAGCCCTGTAGGGTGTTATCAAGGCTCCCCGGGTGTCTGCAAAGGTCGCAACGGACCGTCCCGGGCTGGTTAAGCAATAAACCAGGCCCCCTTGTTTTGCAAACGGATTTTCGAAGGGCTTTTTCCTGTGGGCACTTCCGGTCAAAAAGGGGGGGCACCTCTCCCGGATCGTTTATGGGAAAACGGCTAATCGTGAACACGTATGATGTTATCTTGGCTATGGGGCACTCGCTCGAGAACTGCCCGGGCTAACTATGTCAGACTTCGGGGCGCAGGATTGCCTCCAGGGTTAGGCAGACACGTTTGGCCTCCTCTTCGTCTCCGGCGCAGCCGATCCAGCACTCCCAGGCTTCGTCGTCATCTTTCCAGGAAGTCCCGTCGGGCTTGGTCCCCGGGGTGCCGTTGGTGTCGTAAATCCGTTGAAAGAGCATGGCCTTTTTGAGGAAAGCCTCTTCGGTGTCCTCGCCGCCCCGGTTGCGGTAATCGGGGTAGAGGGTGTCGGCCACGCGAAGGTAGAGGCCGCGTTTGAAGT
Organism: Desulfoluna sp. CYM3A; assembly: GCF_056829965.1. Classification (NCBI taxonomy): domain Bacteria; kingdom Pseudomonadati; phylum Thermodesulfobacteriota; class Desulfobacteria; order Desulfobacterales; family Desulfolunaceae; genus Desulfoluna; species Desulfoluna sp. CYM3A. Next base: position 3,868,158 of record NZ_CP186556.1, on the reverse strand, counting down.
CCTGGACAAGGCGGGGCAGCGCCGCATAAATCCAGGGGGCATTGCGGCGCGCCAGCTCGCTGCGCAGGTGACCCTTGCTTTCGGCAAGGCCTGCTGTGAGCTTGCGGGAAAGCATCTCCATGTCCGGGGACCCGCTGTCCCCTGCAGGGACGTACCCGGTACGCCAGGTGGTGAACTCATCGGTAATGCCCTGGCGGAGGGCGTTGTCCGGGATTTTCTCTTCAAGGGCTTCAGGGGACAGGGCGAGGTCGGCCGGCAGGTCGATGAGGGCCTCTGTGACGCTCCAGGGGTATGCTCGGCCGGTGGCGGGGTCCACGGCCTGCTTTTCGGTAAGGTAAAGGATCTGGAGTGCGACCCGAAGGTCCTCGGCGACAACGGCGCGCATGCCCCAGGCCCGGGTCACCGGGGGGCGCTGGGGAAACATGCCGCGGGCGTTGAGATCGAAAACGCAAGGGGTTCGGTAAGGGGGCTGGTAAAGCACGAAGAATCCCCGGGGTGTATGCATGATGAGCTCCTTTTGGCTGTGGTTGTATCTGTTCAGCTCCAACAAACAGCCTCCGGCGGCCCTGCAAGACCGATACGTTTTAAACATTTAACGAACAGGTCTTCAACGATGTGGACCGGCCGAAAGTTTCCACATAACGGACATTCAGCCGGAACGTTTTTGCGGCGGTTTTTTTTAAAGCGATCCGTTGGAGTTATTCCGGTTAAAGTCAAGCGAATCCCAAAGTTCTTCATCGTGTTTTTAGAAGGAGTGAAATGGGCCTCTCCTGCAAAGACGGTTGCCAGATGTCACACATCCCGCGAATGCCCCGATAACGTTGCATAATGGCTGCCTTCATGCATTCGCCATAGGGTTTCCAGGTGCCCCCACCTGGCCGCCGGAGGCCTGCTTTCTGCATTCACTTTAACCATAGAATGCAACTGAACAGTTCTTCCGATTTTTTACTTCCGGGCATGGTGCACCCAGGGCACCATGCCCGAGTCTTTACGCCGTTACTCCAGGCGGCATTCCCAGTCGTAGGGGATGATGTCGTTGTCCGTGGGGCTTAAGCGGCGTTCATCCACGTTGTCCGGGTCGTAGTAGACCGAGGGCATGCCGATGACCAGGGAGATGCCGCTGCCGATGTTCTTGGTGCCGTGGAAGATCCCCGGGGGGATAAAGACGGCCCGGGGGTTGCGCTCTCCCATGAAGATTTCGTTGAGCACTCCGTACGTGGGGGAGGCTTCCCGGTAGTCGTACAGCACGAGCTTGATCATGCCGGTGACGCAGACCAGGTGGTCCTCCTGCACGGAGTGGAGGTGCCAGCCCTTGACCATGCCGGGGTGGGAATACGAGGCGATGGCCTGCTTGATTTCCCCGGCGTTCATGGACTCATCGTTAAAGCGCATGATCTCCATGAGGTATCCCCTCTCATCGGAAAAGACATCCAACGATTTGATGACGACTCCCTCGATGAGGGACTCGCCGTAAAAACCAGGGAGGGTCTGGATTCTGGGGCGGTCCATCTCGTCGTATTCGTTCATGCTCAGAACCTGGGCCATGGTGTCTCCTTTTTTGTCAATGGTCAGTTATAAGTCGTCAGCTCAAAAAAAGCTGCCTCCGGTGGCAAGGTGTGCCACCTTGAAAGCTGGTTGCGATGAAACCGAGTCTGTTTTATTGCCGCTACCCTGCTGTGCTGACCGGGTCCACGCCCGACGGGAACATGGCGGAAAAGGGCTCGAAGCCCTTTGTTTCCCGGATGGTGCAGAAGTGCATGCCTTGTTTGCTGCCCGTCATCATCAGGGGCGCTGCGGCCATGGGGTCCAGGTGAAGGGTGTCGTCCAGGACCCCGTCGGCCACCTCCAGGTGCAGCACCTTGCCCATGACAAGGCTGTATCTCTCCTCCTTGAACTCCTTTTCCAGGCGGCATTCCATCCAGGCGTAGCATCCCTTGATGCCCGGAGCCTTAATGGTTTGGGAGGGCTTTTCCGAAAGATTCGCAACGTCGAATTCATCGATTTCAGGGGCGCTCATCCGCGCTGTGGGGATCACCTTGTCTTCGAGGTCGGCGCCGGGCAGATTGATGACGAATTCTCCGGTGTCCCGGATGTTTTTCAGGGTGTCGCGGTTTTCGGCAGAGGCAAAGCAGATGAGGTCCAGGGGCCTCAAGACCGGCATGATGCAGGAGTAGGGGGCGATGTTCCGCACCCCGTCTGCGCTTACGGTGGAGATGAAACTCACGGGAAGGGGCATGATGCCTTCCCGCATGAACGGTTTTAAGATCATGGGGCCTCCTTACCACTCGGTGTCTTTGCCGAGGATGACGGCCAGGGGGTTGGCCCCCAGGCGGGTGAGACGGTCGAAATCCCCCTGGGAGGAAAGTTCCACGGTTTTGTGCACCGAGAGGAAATCTTCGGGGGCGTGGGGATTCTGAAAGACGTAGCGGTTGTAGCAGGCGTGGAGCCAGAGGTCTTTGTGCCAGTCGAGTTCATCCGGTGAAAGCCCGAGGCTTTCCACAAAGGCGTCGGTCTGCCATTGATAGCGCAGGACCGTGGCATCGCCTTTCTGGGTGGCTTTGTTGAAGCGGATGATGACGCCGCCGATGTTTTCCCAGGAGCCTTCTGCGGTCTGCCATGGGCGCCTGCTGGGATAGGCCATGGAGAGGTAGCGCCTCTTGCCCGGGGTGAGGTTGAGGGCATGGGTGATGTAGTCGTCCTGGCACCAGGTGGGAATGCCCATGTAGGTGTAGGACTCGCCGTCCCGCAAGGGACGCTGGTCCAGGATGAACCCTGCGGTGAAGTAGCCGGAGGCCACACCGCAGCAGAAGTGATCGTGGAAGAGGGCGGCCTGCACCAGGGACTCGGGGATGCCGTCGTAAAAGGCGTTGGCCAGGGTGGCCACGGCAAAGGCCCGGGAGCCCAGGATCCTGGTGAAGGGCTCAAAGGAGGTGCCCACGCCCACCCACAGGTTAAACACCTCCGAGGCCTCCAGCTGGTCCCCGGTGGCGGTGATGGAGACCGCAGCGAGCTCCTCCGGCCCTTTTTGATGCACGAAGACCATGAACAGCGGTTCGTCGCGCCGGGCGTGGACGCTCAAGAGGTTTCCCGTGCCCCTGCCCATGGCGCTCAGGCGGGTCACCGTGTCCAGGATTTCTCCCGTGGGTTGGCCCTGGTGGTCCACGTATCCCGCGTTGGTCACCAGAGCCAGTCCCTCGTCGGCCGGGGAGGCGGACAGGGTGGTCATGGCCAGCATCAGGGCCTGCTGCCCCAGGGTGGGCTGGTGCCCTCCCATGGCATGGGCCGACAGGGCGCTCAGGCCTGTTGCAACACACCAGACAAGCATTGCGATACACCATTTTTTCATGTTTTCTCTCCTTTAGGCATGCGTTGATTACAACTAACGATTCATCTCAACATGGTCTCCGGCGGGTCGCTTTTTGAAAAAAGCTCCGCAAAAACTTTCCAGTAGCATCCCTCCTGTCGCCCAGCCCCAATGGTCTGAGCGACAGGAGGAATTTATGGGTGTTGGTTGTTATGTCGGGCGAAGCCCGAGCCGAAGGCCCTTGCGCTTTGGCCGAACGAGGAACAAAGCGCAAGGCGATGTGCTTCGAGGTGGCTCACCTCGCCGCCGGAGGCAGGTTTTATCCGGCGGATAGCTTTAAAACACCGCGCTCAGCCCCACGGTGTAGGTGGCGTCGGGCATGGGGTAGCCGGCCTCTTCTTCGTACTCTTCGTCAAAGAGGTTGTCTGCCGAGGCCAGAAGGCGCCAGGTGGTGATTTTGTTGTGGAAGAGCCTTATGGAAGCATTGAGCCCCACCACGGTGTAGGCGTCCAGGGTTTCAGGGGTGGTTTCTGTGAGGTGGTCCCGCTCGCCCACGTGCCGGACAGAGATCCCTGCGGTGAAGCGGTCGTCAAGGCGGTAGTCGAGGCCTGCGTTGGCCATGATCTCCGGAAAATCCGGGATCTGGCCTTCCAGGCGGTTTTCCCTGTCCCAGGGATCGCCTTTGGTGTCGCCTTCCTGCCAGGTGAGGTTGCCCCAGGCAAAGAGGTTAAAGGGCAGGGGGGCGGACAGGGCAAGTTCCGCGCCCTGGATGGTGACCTCTTCGATGTTGTAGATGACGGTGCCCGTGCCCGGGACCATGGTGGAGGCGATGTAGTCGTCGATGTCGTAGTAGTAACCCCGGATCTCGGCAGTGATGGCGTGGGCGATCTCCTGGGTGAAGCCCAGTTCCGCCTGTCGGGCCTCTTCCACGGCAAGCTCGGTGTTGAAAAAGCCGGTGCTGCGGTTGAGGTACCACCAGAAGTACTCCGGCGAGGTGGGGTAGCGATGGGCGATGCCCAGGCGGCAGGAGAGCTCGCCGCCCTTCCAGGGCCGGAAGGAGAGGGCGGCCCGGGGGGCCAGGTTGGACTCCGAGAGGTCCGTTGGGGTGGCTGCGGCGGGAAACCCGAAGGCTTCCGGGGCGATGGCATCGGCCTTGAACCACTCCTGGCGCAGGCCCGCCTCAAGGGTCCAGCGTGGTGAGACGCGCCAGGTGTCCTGGAGGTAGAGGGCATGGGTGTCGATGACCTCTTCCTGGCCCTTGAAACCCTCTTTGATGAAGGCGAAATAGGGGGAGTGGATGGAGCCGTTGAAATAGCTGGTGTCGATCTCGGTGACCGTCTGGTCTCCCCAGCCAAGGCTCCGGGTTTCGCCCCCGGTCTCGATGGTGTGGTTGCCGAAGGTAAGCTCCCCTTCGGCCTGGAGGGACCAGTTGCCCGGCTCGGCTTCGGTCTCCCGTTTGTAGATTACCTTGGAGGGGTCGGCGGCGTCCACGTAGGTCTCTTCCCGATCCTGGCTCCAGGTGAGGTAGTCCAGGCGAAGGTGCCCGCGTTGGATCTCTTTTTCCACCCAGGCGGTGACGCGGGTGTTTTCATCTTCGGCAAAGCTGCCGTCCCCCCAGGTCTGGGCGCCGTTGATGAGCCTGCTGGAGATTGAGGGGCCGCCCAGCTCCCGCTCGTCTGCGTCGGGCTCTCCCCCGTCGTAGGTGGGACTGTTCGGTCGGTTGTAAACGGGCATCCCGGTTTCGTATTTGCTCCAGCAGACCCCGGCCCCTGCGCTGAGGCCCATGGGCAGGTTGACCGAGAGGTCCAGCTCCCCGTGGTTGCGGTCCACGGTGTTGTTTCTCAGGAACCCGTCGGTTTCGTAGTGGCCCCCTGAGACGAACCAGCTTCCGTAGTTGTTGCGCCCCATGTGGGTGAGGACCTCTTCATGGGTGGCGTCGCTGCGATGAAGGCCCGCGGATTTCGGTCTCCAGCCTGTCCGGGGATCGGGTGGATCTCCACCACGCCAGGGTGTTGCCATACTTGGCGGGTACGGCGCCTTTGTAGACCCGCACGCTCTCCACGCTGTTGGGGTTGAGGGTGCTCCAGTCCACCGGGCCGTTGCCGTAGGAGCCGTCGCGATGGATGGGAACGCCGTTTTTCATGATGCGAAGTCGGGTCTCGTCAAATCCGCGCATGCGGAGTTGGCCGCTTTCGTTGCCCGAGACGGCTGTGCGCCGCAGCTGGAGCCCGGGGATCCGGATGAGGTCCTCCAGGACGGTGTCGGACACGCTGGGCTGCTCCATCTCTTCTCGGGTGACGATCTCCGGCTTGGCGGTGACAGGCCGGGGGGCCTGAACCGTCACGTCCTCCAGGGCCAGGGGGGCGGAATTGTCCAGGCCGTCGGACCATGCCATGCACGGGACCACCAAAAGGGCCAGGCACAAGCTTGTCAAACCAATCTGTGTTGCGTGTTTCAAGGGATTACAAAGCCTCCGTGTTGGGTGAGTGAAAAGGGTTGCCGCATTGCCCGGAGGTCAGGCGCTGCGGCAGGTGAGGCAGAGGACGTTGCCGTCAATCTCTTTGAGCTTGGAGGCCATGACCGGTTCGCCGCACCGGTGGCAGAGGGCGGACGGTTCGATGACGGCCTTGGGAGGGATGGCCGGTGCAACCGTGGTCATGGAAAAGATGTCGCTCCAGGGCATGCGGAGAATCTCCTCGGCGCGCTGGTTGTGGAGTCGCCAGAACTCCTTGTGCTGGGCCTCCGTGGCATTGCCCTGGCCCATCACTTTGTCCATGAGGGCCCGGTGCGCGTCGGAGAGCCTGATGGCTCCGGGCTTGAGACAGAGCCGCACCGAGGCCTTCCTGTCCCGGCTGATGAAGGTCATGGCCACCTTGCCCACGTCATTATAGATAAAATTGCCTTTGCCGAAGGTGCTGCCCGAGATCACCTGCACGGCGTCGGCGCAGCAGGCGTCGGTCTCCAGGCAGGAGACCACCTCTTCGTCATGGGACCGGTCTACGCCCAGTTCCTCGAGGCCTGCACGGGCCGCCACAATGCCCAGGGCCAGGCCCGGGCAGAGGTGGCCGTGAAAATCCACGCATCGTCTGACATCGTCTTCCAGAGTGTTCATGGTGTGTCCTCTCTTCCGTTTATCGTTGCCGTTTTTAAGGCCTCGGCATGCCCGAGAAAAAAAGCCCGGGCCCCAGGCCCCGTTATCGGTGGTGCGGGCGCAGTTCTCCCGCATCGCTTGGTGCGACAAGTTGGGTCATCATGGATTGACGAAGGGAGGATACGGATGGTAGGAATAATCCGGGCCCTCCCTTCGGGGAGAGTGTCTGATTCTTAGAAGGAGGCAGTCCTCATCTCTTGCCGGAGCCGGACTGTCTCCTTTTTTTATGTCAGTTCAAAACACAGGGTCACCTCCAGGCTGATGGGTTCTTTTTGCATGGCGCCGGGGATCACCGGGAACGGCGCGGCGGAGAGCACCGCCTTTTTGGCCGCCGTGTTCAGCATGGCAAACCGGCTGCCTCGGATGATGGTGATCTTCTGGACGTCCCCTGTGGGGGAGAGGACAAACCGCAGCCGTACAGCCCCTTCCATGCTCTGCCTTCTGGCCCGTTGCGGGTAGGTTTTTCGAGACTCGATGCGATGGCGCACCTGCGCGGCATAGAGGTTAAGGAGCTCCGCACGGGAGGGCCCGGACATGTCCACCGCAGGGCTTGATGGTGGTGTGTCGGCAGATTCTGCATTCGCTTCGGCGGCAGGGGTCGTGGGCGATGCCTCGGCCACACAGGTGTGCTGGGGAGGCTTTGGGACCGGTGTGCTTTGGGCCACCCGGGGCGCTTGGTCCGGCGGGCGCATCACGGGCGTTTCAGGGGATGCTTTGACCATGCGGCGTCTTTTGACGGGGCGCTCTTCTGGGGGCGGAGCCGTGTGGGGTTTTGGGGCCTTGGGCCCGGACTTTGTCTCTTTCTGAAGGGCGAGAAGCTCGAACTCCCCGGTTACGTGGAGTTTCTCCGCCTCAAGGCTTTCCGGTCCCCGGATGCACAGGATGGCTGCGTGGAGAAGAAGGGAGAGGGCCAGTGTGCATGTGGTCTGGGTGTGCTTTTTCATGGCTCGGTCTCCGTGGCCAGGCAGAAGCTCGCGGCCCCCACGGCCTTGGCCAGGTCCATGACCCGGACCACGCTGTTGACTTTGGCGCCCCGGTCGGCGCGGATGACCAGGCGCGTTTCAGGGGTCAGGTCCGGTGCGGCCTTCAGGGCTTTCTCCAGCTCGGAGAGGGTGATCCGGCTTCCTTCCCAGAGGTAGGCCCCGTCTTCGGTGACGGCCACCACCAGGTCCCGCGGCAGGGTCTGTACAGCCTCTTTGGCCTCGGGCAGTTTGATGCCGATGCCTTCGTCCGTCATGAACCCCATGGTGAGGAGAAAGTAGATGAGGAGCATGAAGACCATGTCGATGAGGGCCGTCAGGGGCGGCTGTACCGATCCGGTTTCTGCTCCGGTGTCCGCAAGGTCGATCATGGGGCGCCCGTCCCTTTCAACTCTTTTAAAAAACGGACCATGCCGCGTTTGAGATAGGCTTCCTGACTCTCTTTGCGGGTCACAAGGTAGCTGTGGGCCACCATAACGGGCAGGGCCACGGCCAGGCCCAGGGCCGTGGTGAGCATGGCCTCCCAGATGCCTCCGGCCAGGGCTGCGGCATCCACCTTGCCCCCGGTCTGCTGGATGACCATAAACGCCTTGATCATTCCGGTGATGGTGCCCAGAAGGCCCAGCAGGGGGGCGATGTTGCCGATGGTGGCCAGGAGCTGCAGCCGGGATGCCAGCAGACGGCTCTCCAGGGCGTAGGCCTCGCGGATGGCGGCCTGCTGCGTGGGTTCATCGCAGTTTTGTACGGAGAGTACTTCGGTGAGCAGGCGCCCCAGGGCGCTCCGGGTGTGGTGGGAACGGTCGGCGCTCCGGGGCGCCTGCTGCTCAGTGGGCCGTCTTGCACAGGGCCTCCACCAACCCGCTATCGTGTGTGCGGAGCCGGGCAAAAAAGAGCCAACGCTCCAGGAACACGGCCAGTGCCACCACCGAGCAGAGCCCGATGGGGATGACCAGAACACCGCCTTTCAAGAGAAACGACACCATAGGAACCTCACCTGCTTCCCGCGCCATGCGGGCAAACAATAAAAAAAGCCACGAAATCAGGGCGAACTAGAATTCGCCTGCCTTCGTGGCTTGGTTGGCTTGATGCGTAATGTATGTGTACGGAAACGAAAAACAGCTTAGGGACGGCGATAAAACATCTCATCTTCCTGATGAGTATTGAGTACAAAACAATTGTTCATACTTTGATAACCCTGTCAACAGGAAAAAAGAGCCGTATTCCGGGCCACGGCCGCCATATCTCCATGTCTGCCACCGAAAATCCCAAGGGGCAGATGGCGGAGACAGCGGCCTCCGGAACGGAATCTGAAAGCCTTTTGTAAGTTATATCTTGAAGTTGTCGGCTATTTCTCCCAGCTCTTTGGTGAGGGCGTTGAGCTCTGTGGCCCGGGTCTTGACGGCTGCGCTGATCTTCGTGACTCCTTGTGAGGAAAGGGTGATATCGGAGATGGTCCGGGTGATGCTCGTCGAAGCATCCCTGCTGGTGGTTACGCGGCGGGCGGTGTCTTCGATGCCCTCGGATGCCCGGGCAATGTGTTCGGCGATTTCGGCGGTCACGCTGGATTGCTGTTCCACGGCTGCGGCGATATCGGTGATGGTTTCGTTGACGGTGGTGATGATGTCCGCGACCTCATCGGCACCTTGGGCTGCGTCCCTGGCGAGCCCCTGGACCCCCTCGATTTTTCCCCTGATGTCGTCTGTGGCCAGGGCTGTCTGTGAGGCGAGTTCCTTGATTTCATGGGCCACCACGGCGAATCCTTTTCCCGCTTCACCGGCCCGGGCCGCCTCAATGGTTGCGTTGAGGGCCAGGAGGTTGGTCTGCTCTGAGATCTTGGTGATGACGTCGGTGACCTTGCCGATCTCTTCGGCGGCCAGGGTCAGGTCGTGCATGGTGTCCGAGGCTGCCCGGGTCCGGGAAGCGGCTCTGGAGACCGTTGTGGCATTCTCGGCATGGGCTGAGATGCCCGTGGCCGTAGCGGCCATTTCGTCGATGGCTGCGGCGACCCGTGCCATGTTGTCCGTCGACGTCTACAATCATTGCTGCTCCCTGCTCAAGGTCTGATTTCATGGCGTTGGCCGAGGTCAGAACCAGGCCGGAGCTTTTGGACGTCTCTTCGGCGTTGGACGCAAGTTCCGAGGAGATGGAAAGCAGACCTCCTGCCGAGCTGCCGAGGGCGTTGGTGCAATGGCTAAACTGTGTGATGATGCCCTGGAGTTTGTCGATGAAGACATTGAACCATCGGGCAAACCGGGCCGGTTCATCCCGGGAGTCCACCTGGAGCCTTCGGGTGAGGTCTCCTTCTCCTTCGGCAATGTCTTTAAGCTCTTCTAAGGCGGCGTTGATGGGGCGAGCAATGCCACCGGACAGGAGGACAATGGCCCCCACCACCAGGCAGGCAGAGATCAGGCAGGAGACAAAACCGATGCGCCTGATCTGCCGGACATCTTTACCGAGGGTGGCCAGGGGCACGCTGATGGCAAAGGACCATGGGGTATCGGCCTTGCCGATGCGCAAGGGGGAGAAGAACATGTAGGCTCCGTGGCCATATCCAGCCTGGGTGCCGGGCAGGGCATACTCCTTTCCCTTGCGGACGGCGGCGAGGATTTTATTTCGGTGCCCCGGCCTCGGCAAGGCTCGTCCCCGTGGACTCCTTGTCGGGATGGGCAATGACTACCCCGTTAGATTCCACCAGCACTGCGTGGCCGGTGTTAAAGGGCTTGATGGTGGAGATGGCCCGCTCCAGCTCAGTGAGGGCAATGTCGATGCCCACGACGCCGATGACCGCTCCGTTTTCCTTGACGGGCACGGCAACGCTGGTCATGAGGATGTTTCCCGTATCCTCTTCGGCATAGGGCTGAAGAACGGTCTCTTTTCCCGATACCTTGGCGAGCTGATAGTACTCGGCCTCGGTGTAGTCGTCGTTGACGGTGACGGCAACCCTGCCGTCTTCCATGTACCAGTATGGGTAGTAGATCCCCGAGTCGTCGTGCCAGGTGGTGTTGGCGTAGTGCTTGTCCCTGCCGTCAAGCCTGTTCGGCTCAAAGATGGCCCAGATGCCCAGGTAGCGCTTATCATCCTGTAGCAGGCTTTTGAGCATGTCATCCAGCATGTTGCGATCAACAGCCGGGCGGTGGCGGACCACCCCTTCCATGATCCGGGCCAGGGTGCGGGTGTCGTCCATGGCCTTGTCCAGTGCGCGCTGCATTTCACTGCCGTACCGGTATGCGATCTCTTCGACTTTTTCACGGGCCTCTTCGCGAGGGTCGTCCCCCGGCCTTGTATGTGATATAGAAAACCGCGGCAATAAACGGAATCAACGCCACCGAACAGAACACAACCAGCATTTTTCGTCTTAAGCTGTTTTTGCCTAAACCCATCTTTTCCCCCTGCCGCCTGGCGTGCTCCCTTCAAAGGGAGGGCAAGCCGCCTCAAGCCCGACGGTGTGCGGAAAAACTGGCGGGCTTGGGCAGATGACCCAACGGCCTGTTTGCTCCGTGGTCTTGTGCAGTCATGTGGCGGCGCTTCAACAGGGCTTCTTTGCCCTGTTTCCAGTCCTGGAGCGCTTTAACGCCCCTTTGTTCGTAATGAAAAAAACATGTGCTTTGCTGAAATTGGCGCAAGGGCTCGGGGGGCTCACACAATTCGTGGAGAATGTGGGCCGGGGTGCCGTGGGGCGTTGCATGCAGATGATGTGGTCTTACCATGTGGGTGCCTGACATATCTTAAATAAAAAACCGTTTCGGGCATCGGTGATGACCCTTTGCTGTTTTTAAAACTGATATATCGGCACGAACATTAGAATACCTAAATTAGGTTTGCGTGATTCGGCGTGGGAGAATACGTTGTTTTGCATGGCATCTCACTGCGTTTGATGGGGCTATGGACAAGATTTCGTGGGAGTAGGCGTAGCAGGGTGCCCGGATGCGTTGGTCAGGAGGTGGCCACCGTGTGGGGAGCAACCGGGGTGTGGAGAGCGTATCGCAGATACGGGCCCCACCCCGGTCGTTTTTTTTAGTGGGGATCAGGCCGCGGCTGTTTTTGGATTCGGGCCGGACGGGTTCCCCTCATTCATACTGTCTGTGATCAGGTAGATAAGATAGATCATGGCACCGAGGAAGGGGACTATGTTGATGGTGATCCACCAGCCGCTTTTGCCGATGTCGTGGAGGCGACGTACGCTGACAGCAAGGCTTGGGAGGAATAGGGCAAGGCAATACAGGCTGCTCAGGAAAGCCGGGCCTCCGGTCGCCAAATCTATGAACAGGAGGAGGACAGCGATCAGGGTGCTGATGAGAGCAAACATCCAGTATTCTTTTCTTCGGGCTCGTCCGGTGAATACCGCATACTTTTTCAGGACTTCGATAAACCATTTCATGGCTTTCTCCTTAGGTGGTGGTCTCGTTTCTGTGGAATTGTGTGGGGGCCCATATCATGGGGAACTTTATCGTGTGGGGCTCCTGGGGGGGCTGTGTTTAGTCTCGGATCGTACTCGTTTGAGTAGTGATGATCAATAGATAATTGCGACGGAATGAGTAAAATGTGTGGGGGTGGGTTGTTGTCTGCCGGGTCGATATAGCTGTGGCGGCGGGCTGTTGAAAGGTGGGGGAGGCTGGGATGGGTGTTCTTGATTGACGGATTTGAGAGTAAAGTTTCGGAACGCGAGGGTACGCTATTTTTTAGATGCCATGCCGATGTCCGGGAATGTCACGGTGATGATCTCGTAGATGCTCGTGGCAATGACCGCGACGAACACCATCATGGCCGTGACGAGGATCATTCCCCCCGCCTTTGTGCTCAGGATGTGCATTGTTTCGGCGGCTTTGACGGCCAGGGGCATGGTGAACCAGCCGATGAGCGCAGCCAGGATCACGGCAAAGACGATGCGGGCCTTGTTGGCACGCACGCCGCTGAACAACCCGAAGACAAACACGGCCAGGGCCAGCACCAGGGCTGCCACGGACAGGGTGCTGCTGACCTCGGGCCAGGCAAAATTGACGATATGTTCGGACGACATGGTCAAACTCCTTGCTGGAAGGGTTGGGTTTGGGAGACGGCGCGCAGGGTTGTTGCATTGAACGGTTCGGGATGGCGTGGATTGTCTGTAACTATCTCATGTGGTTGGGTATAAATCAAGTTCTGTCGTTTCGTTCGGACGATTGAGCCAGAGAAAGCGTCCCCTTTGGCAGGGGTGCCCTCAGTCCTGATTGAAAAAAGGGTGGTGTTGAGATTTGTACTAATGATTGTGAGATAAATATCGCGTTAATATATCTTTTTGTTGACTGAGTCAGAATAGTCGGTCAATCCTTTGGGTGTAATGGCGCAGGTCGCAAGGCCTTTGGAGATGGGGTCAATAGCACTATTCCGGCCGATTGCCCACGGTGATTGGTCGGGTTGGTATACCAAAAAAACAAAAAGGCAGGTGGTGATGGCGTTTGAAATTTGGGTGGCTTTTGTGGTGACGGCATCGGTGGTTCTGGTGGTGCCGGGACCCACGGTGGTTTTTGTGGTGGCAAAGGTGACGGACCTGGGGCTCAGGAGAAGTGTTCCTGTTGCTTTTGGGGTGCTGGCCGGGGACCTTGTCTGTATGTCCCTCTCCCTGGTGGGGGTGGGGCTTGTCCTTGCCACATCCGCCGTTGCCTTTTCCATCGTCAAATGGCTGGGGATCGGTTCTGTCGGTTATCTGTCGGCGTGGAGATCATGGCAAAGGCCAGCAGGCGCCGTATCACCGAGGTCGATCAATCTGTGGTTCTGTCCACAGGCCGTAAGAGCACACGGTCCTTGTTTTTTAACGCTTTTCTGCTCAATACCCTTCATCCCAAGGGGATAATCTTTTACTCCTCCTTTATGCCTCAATTCGTCTCCGGCGACTCATCCGCAACTCTTCAGTTCCTGATCATGGGCGTGACTTTTTTGGGCCTTGCCGCCTTGAATCTTCTCATGTACATGACCATGGCAAGGCAGCTGAAGCGGATTACGGGGCCTGGGCGGGCTCGTACGGGAAGGTGGGCAGGCTATGTCTCTGGAGGCATCCTGATTGCAACGGGGCTGTGCGCCGCGGCCATGTGATTTTTTTCCCTCTTTCGTTAACCCGGATTATTCACGGGTTGAGTGGACCCACAGAGCAGCAGATGTTGTGGCTTACCTTAACGTTTTCCATGAAATGTCCGGGGTAAGGGATGGTATGCCCCTCCGTGCCGCCTGTGGTGTGTGTGTCAGCGGTCGGAAGGGGCATACCTGTGTGTCGGGGCCGGTCCTTAAAGAGGGCCGTTTAGAGTCCCAACATGGCATACACCCCGTTGTTCTGGAACACGATGGACAGGGTGGTCATGGTAAAGATAACGAAAGCCGGGGGGTCGATGTGGGTGTCGCCCCAGGTGTTGAAGAGGTTGCCGATGATGTCCCAGAGGATGGCGGAAGCTACCCCGAAGATCGCTCCCCAGACAACGCTTCCGCTGGCTGCGGCGGCCACAGCCGCGGGCATGACGATGTGGTGGGTCACCGGTACGTTGAGGCCGAACTGGCCGAAGAGAAGGCTTGCGGCGGCAAGGCCGAAGCAGAGGGGGATCCCTGCGCCGTTAGCCACCTCAAGGGCGGCGTAGGCTGAAAAGGTTCCTGCACCCAGGCCGATGAGGGCCAGTTGAAGGGGGGTAAGGCCGTCTTTGGGCTTAAAGCGGGATTCATCGCTGGGGACCTGGCCAAAAAGGCCGCTGGAGCCAAAGAGGAGGCGGCTGGCGATGCCGGAGAGCACGACGGTGAGGCCCACGGTGTCCGTCCAGTGGCCCGGCATGGAGACCAGCAGGTTGATGAGATAGCCGCCGATGCCGAAGATGCCGCCGACCAGAAGCACGTCGGGCCGGTTCAGGCCCATGAGCGCGTTGTTGAGGTCCTTGCCCTCGCCGTTGATCTCACCTTTGCTGGCGGCATAGGCCGCCGCTGCAACACCGGCTGCAAACCCTCCCACATGGGGACCCCATACACCAAAGGAGATGGTGGAGAGAAAGTCACCGGAACCCGATGCCGCTTGAATGAATACCCCGCCCAGGACAAGGAAGCCCACGAGGGAAAATGAGGTGGCGGCCCCAAAGGCTGCGCCTAAAATACCGCTGGCAAATGAAATGAAAACACCCGTTGCTGAAAACATAATGACTCCTTTGTTGCATGATTCTGTTCATAAAGACCGATCCATGCCGGGACCCTCTCCGTTGCGTGGCGGATAGGTTCCTGCCCTCCGGATGGAGGATTCCCGTCCCCTGGGATGGAGGAAGTGAAGGGCGGGACTCCGGGGGCAGGAAACGGTACCTTGAGTGGGTTCGCACCCAATGCGTTTACGCTGAATGGGTTTTGGCGATGACGCTTGCGGGGTTCTGGAACCACGTGTGGTGTGCTCCCCGCTCAGGTACCGTGCCGTGCATCCGGCAGCTGATCTGATCGTGAATCGAGCTTATAGTCGCACTCTTTTTGGTGTCAAATATCCGGGGGGCGTTGCGGGTAGATCATTGATTTTGCTGGGTGATATGAAAATGAACGCGGGCTAAAACATGGAATGGGTGGGGTTTGCGCGGGCTTAAACATATGGTGTATTTTCAGTCGCGGGTAAAAACGTCGCTTTGCAGTGTGTTTGCGAGATGGAACGTGACGTGGGGAATAGGAAATACAGGCTAACGGCCTCCGTCTTTGGGGAGCACGCCCGTAAAAAGAGGCAAGGGCCCCTCAAAGGGATCGGTATACTTTATGGGACACGGGTGATGTGAGTGGACAAAGGGCGGGGAGATATCTTGGGTCGTAAAACCTGTGGGAAATAGTAGGTTATGGGCGATAACGGGTCATTGGGAGTGGGTGTTTGGGGATGTATAGGCATTTCAGACAGGCATGAATACCATTCACGGTCTTTTCACTCTTCGGGAAATATCCGGGCTAGATTTTTTCCTTTAACGCCTTTTTGAGCCTGATGTTCTCTTCGACGAGTTCCCGGATTTTCGGATCCGAAAAAAAGGGGCGGAGCTGAAATGAGGTTTCCGGGCACGCCTCTCCCTCAAATCCGCCGGTGTGGTTGATCAGGCGGATATACCCGAGCTTTCGCCTTTCGGTTTCAAAGACATGGCGGATGTGACTGAGGCGGGACTCGGCCTCGATGCGTATCTCTGCGTCTGTGATGCGCTTGCCGTCGAGGATTTTTTTCACTTCGTAATCCGTGCGGATGATCTCCATGGCCGCCAGCTCGTCCAGGGCCTGGCGCACCGAGGCCATGTTGTCCCTGAACCGCCTGTTTTTAAGGATGCCCAAAGGAAGCAGGTCGCTGAGGCGCAGCACAGCCGGGTGGTCTTTTTCAACGGGCACCAGGCACAGCCACCGAAAAAGCCATCGGGAGAACCCGGAACGGCAGGCCATGAAGGTCTCGTAGTCGACACCGGCCGGGGAGGTGGAGGAGACCATGCGGAACACCTCCGGATGAAAGACGCACAGGCATCGCCGACGGGACTCCGGGCCCTTGGCCTTGTCGATGTCCCATAGCACCGAGGTGAGGATTCCCCCCCTGGCGATGGAGCGTTCCTTGGTATTGACGGTCAGCTGAGCCCCGCACAGGATCAGGAGCCCCATTTTCAGCTGGTCGAAGGAGTAGGTGTGGTTGGAGCGCATCAGCTCCCGGCGGAGGTCGTAGAGGGTAAAGAAGACCCCGGCAGAGTTGTCCACGACAACCCCAGCCCCTTGGGCAAACCACCTGCGGAGGACCGTTTCAATGAGCTCCTCCTTCAACCCGGGGAGAAAGGAGCGGGTGCCGCTGCCGTCGGGGATGACGGCCGGCTGGATGCTAAGCTCGTAGGGGACGCTGCCCAGGGAAAACGAGAGGTTCACGGGGTTGGCATGGCCACTGGCGTCCCGGGCCACCTTCTTAGAATAGGTAAATCTGGGAAGCACATCAAAGGGGGCGCTCATGTGGACCAGGCCCGGATCGATGTTGTGGGGGGCAGACCACAGAGTTGCCGAGACGGGCCGCTTGGACAAAAATGCTTTGGCAAGTCGCCCTTCGGCTCGGCTCCTGCGCGGTGCATGGGGGGCAGGTGTCGGACGCTGGATGATGATGTTTCGGGAGCCAATTTTCTTGATGACGTCCATAGGGGGCCTTTACGACTCGGCAACGGCCTGGGCCAGGGTGGTGCCCAGCTCAAAGGCTTGGGCAAGGGTATCTTCCTTCTTCTTGATGTCACCCCTGCCGAAGACGTTAAGGACGGGGAGCTCTCCCACGATGTCGTAGCCCAGGGCTTTGAGGGGAAGGCCCATGGCCTCCATGGTGAAGCCCATGTCCGCTTTGGTCTCCTGTTCGCAGATCCCCACGATCACGGCCTTTCTCCCCTGTCCGCCGAGCTGGCTCGACCAGGGGCCGGGTCGCTCAGAGGTGAAGTTGTAGAAGCAGTAAAGCCGGTCGATGAAGGATTTCATCCACGCCGTGATGTTGTAGTTGTGGGTGGGGGAGATCAGTACCAGCCCCCGGGAGGCGATGATGTCCGGGTAGAGAAGGGACATGCCGTCTCTCTGGCCGGTGCAGATGCGGTCTTTCCTGCACCGCTCGCAGCCGATGCAGGGGGAAAACTCTACGTCCCTCAGGTGAATTTTTCGGGTGGCCGAGCCTTGCTGGCTTGCTCCTTTGAGGACCTGGGTCAGCAAAAGGTCTGAGTTTCCCTTTGCCCTGGGGCTGGCCCCGATGCCCAGCACAGCGGGTTCCGGGGTGTGGGTGCTGATGTTTTTAAACAGTGGGTCGTCAAAATACCGCATGGTTTGTCCTTGGGATGTAACGATGGGCCAACGGGGTTGGCGGGTTGACATAAACGTCTTGGCGGCTCACCTCCGGGGGTGGGGCCGGACAGGGCCGTTGTCTGGCTTTGGCCGTTCAACCCCGCAACCATAAAGGAGATGGGGCTATAAATCAATGGCCCACAGAGGCCGAACCAGGGCTGACGCATTTCGTTTTTTGCTTTCAGAGGGCCTGCCGGGACCAAACTTTTGCCAGTATCTATGCCTTGACTACCGAAAGGCTTTTGCGGAGCTCCTTTTTAAAAGCGATCCACCGGAGGGGCTGAGTTGTTAAATGGCTTTTCCACTCGGCGGGGAAAAAGCTGACCCGCACCCGCAAAAACCGGAGGTGCCCATACACCCCGGGACGTGTTGCCCGCAGGCCCTCGGCCAACGTCCCATCCAGGCCGGGCGCTCCACTTCAGCCAAGGGCTGAAGGTGGCACTCGGATCGTTGACGTTTACGATGGAGTAAAGTGAGATGTCCGTCAGGTCCGTTATGGGGTAGGTAAGCCCTAAGTAGAGGGTGTCTTTGTTGGATGTGATGATTTCACCGGTTAAATAGGCAAACCTGTCGTTGAGGGTCATGTCGTCGGGATTGTCCCTTCCCTGGCCGAAGCGCAGGTATTCGAAAAGAACATAGAGCTGCCAGTCAAAGGTGTAGTCCATGCCCAGGAGAAACCGTTCGTGGCTTTTTCCGGCCCGTGAGAGGGTGCCGGGATCCACGGGCTCGTCGATGAAGGCGTAGCCGCCCTCCCCGTGGAGGCCCACTCCGGCGATTTCCCCTGAGAACTCAGCGGCCACAAGGTCCCAGGTGAAGTCTATGGACTTTCCGTTTCCTTCCCAGTCGATGCGGGTGTCGGTGAAGCGGGTGTACTGCAGGGCCAGGTCCCAGCCGTTACGGTAGTGGGTGAGACGCATCTGGCCGTCTGTGTGGCGGTGGTCCTCATCGGTACGGGCCGTCAGCTCCAGCTCGGTGACGGGGGACAGGCCAAGGATAAGCATGGCCGCGTCCTGGCCCCGGGTTTCGTAGGTGGGGTCCAGGGGATCTTTCCTGTTGAAGAGGTCGATGGGGTTGTAGGCGTAACCGGTGCCCGAATAGAATTTGTGTCGCCCTACCCGAAGGGCGGCCCGGGGCACGGAGAGGGTCACAAAGGCCTCCTGGACATAGGCATCGGTTTTGTCCACCTCTTCTGTGTACGCGTCCCTTTGGCCTTCGGGGATCGTGGCCTTGTCTTTTTCGGGGAGGTAGTCGGTGAGGCGATAGGTGCGTTCCCCTGTGTTGGCCTCCCCGATGAGGCCCAGGCCGAAGCTGGCATGGGGAGACACCTCACCGCTTGCGTTCAGGCGCACTTTGGTGTTGTTCAGGATGTTGACGGAGTCGTCTTCTGTCATGTGCTCACCATTGAGGGTGTTTTCCACATACCCGCTGACGGTGGGTGAGAAGCCGGGGCCTGTGTTGGGCTGACCTGAGTCCGTTTCTGCCCCCGGCAGGGGCATGGCAGCGCCTCCCCCGGGCAGGGGAACTTCGTCTCCCAGTGACGGCCCGGGGAGAAGCGCGATGCCTGCTGCATATATAAGGAAGAGGGCCGCAAGGCGGATTGTCGAGCCGGCACGTAGTGAGCCGGGGCTTGCTGGGTTCTGCATGGGTGTGTCCTTCTAACCCGGATATTTTACAAGTCAGTGCACCCATCTTCAAGGCATCAGAGCTGCAGATGTAGTTGTTTACCTCAAAGCTCTGATAACGCGAGAAGATGGGTGCACTACGGCTCGCCCGAAGGGTGAGAAAATCAAACAGCAAACGCTGATTTACATTTTGCATTTTTGAAATGGCTGACATTTTTATTGTAGCTATATGAAATCATGCTTTTTTCTTGACTGGTTGTTTTCTCATGAAATATACGGGCTAACAAGTTTAGCGTTTTCGGGGGTTAAAGAGGCAACTGGGAATCTTGGCCCCGAAGAGGATGCGTTTGAGCTGGTTGACGGTTTCGGTTCGGTCCTCGAGGTTGGTCATCACGACGGTAAAGGGGACGGTTTTGGTTTCGGCCCCTTCGCTTGCCGGGCAGGGAACGCGCCGGATGTCTGTAGCCGTCATCCGTTTAAAGGGCGCGTTTTCTCCGTTTTGGAAGTAGTCCACCCGTCGGGTGACAAAATCGCTGGTCGAGATCCAGGTGCGGATCTTGTCGTAGCTCGGGCCCTCGGGGGTGGGGATCAGGTCAAGGACAAAACAGTCGTGGCCGTCCTGGGGCTCTTGGCCCACAACGAGGCCAGCTGTCTCCGCTGAGGGTTCCCCCGGCCTGGTCTTCATAGGTGAAGTCCGACCCCATGATCTTCTTTTTCTTCATGTGGCTGCCCAGCTTTCGGGTCCGCCGGGTTTCGGCGTTGAACATCCAGATGTTGTCCCCGTCGTCGGTCATGAGGATCTTCTGGCCCTTGATGTCGGCAGGGGTGAGGTATTCGGCCAGTTGGCGGTCCCCGTTTTCCCTGGCCCAGGCCCGGACCCCCAGGGTCCGTTTTGCCCCGCTTGTGGTGGTGATCACCTGATCGTATTCGGAGTAGGCGGACCGGTACCCTTCAGCAATATCGGCCTTTCGGATGATGTCGGCGGCGTTGTCGTCCCCGGGGGCGGCACCGAGGGCCTGGGCAAGGACAACAAGGAAGGTACAGGTTAAAAAAAGGATCTGTTTCATGGTGAGTCTCCCGTTATTTTGTTGGAACACAAGGCGATGATCGCCGGCAGGAGGATGCAGGATGCCAGCAGGCAGAACCCCACCCCTGCAAAGAGGAGGAAGCCCAAAGAGGCCATGCCCCGCATGACGTAGAGCATGAGGCTGCCGAAACCGATCATGGTGGTCAGCGAGCTCAGGATCACGGCCCGGCCCACGGAGGCCACGGCTTCGGGCAGGCGGTCCGGTCCTTCCTTCAGGGCCCGATGCAGGATGTGGACCCCGTTGTCCACGCCGATGCCCACGATGACGGTGAGGCCGATGACGTTGATGTAGTTGAGCTTCTGGCCAAACACCCAGAAGAGGCCCGTGAGCAGGGAAAGCCCCGCCACCAGTGGGATCATGGGCACAAGGCCCCTGCCCAGGGAACGAAAGTCGGCAAAGAGTACGCCAAGGATCACCAGAGCCCCTAAGATAAAGGCGATACGCCCTTCGCGGATCATCTCCGTGTTCATTTTGAAGATCATCTGGGAGGTGCCGGTGACGGTCTCGGAGGTCCGGGTCACCACATTCTGGAACACCTCCATCTCCGACTTGCGGTAGAGGTTCTGCTTGGGGAAGATGCGAACGAGGTAGCCCGGGGCTTCATCGCTGACGTAGCGGGCGTGATATTTTGGCGGGACCTGGGCCAGGGTGACCGGCTCATCGCGCACAACGGCTTTTTTCACCCGGGCGGTCAGGGCCCCTTGAAAGAGGTCTGCCAGTGTGCCCACCGAGGTCCAGTCCACGAGGTCCGGATCCTTGTAGCGAGTGGTCAGCTTAAAGAGCAGGCCGTTATCCCGGGTACCGCGCCCGGCCACCAGGCGCCGGGTCTTTTCCACCACCCGGTCCTGGCCGCCGGTGATAGACAGGGCCTGGATTTCCACCAGGTTGGCCCACAGGCGGTCCAGCTCATCGGCCAGGCGGGCCTGCAGAAATGGGGTGGCGTAATCATGGAAAGGTCTGTCTTGACGGCTGTGGGCTCGCAAGGCGTGGATGAAGGGCCGGTTTTTCTCCGCGTCCGGCCTGCTCACCCACCGGGAGATGTCATCGACGTCACCGATGGGCCTCTTTTTCTTCAGCTCTTTTCGGTACGCCCGGGATGCTTCCACATCCGGTGCGGTGAACCAGCTCACCGTGGGGGATACCTTGAACCTGTCCACGATTTCGTCCTGGAGGGCCACGGAGCGCAGGCCCTTGGGTTCAAGCTCCATGAAGTTCCACTCCCAGGTGAGATGGGCGGCGGTAAAAAGCCCTGCCGAGATCAGGAGCACGGACACCCCGGTGATCCATTTTCTGTGTCTGGCCACCTGCCGCGTGACCGGATTCAAAAAAGCGATTTCCCGAATTTCGGGGATGGGCTTGCCTTTATTAATCCGTCCCTGGGCATAGGTGAACATCAGGGAGGGCAGCATCCAGAAGACTGCGGTGAGCTGCACCAGCACCCCGGCCCCAGCGCAGAACCCGAATTCGTATATGCCCCTCGTTTCGGCAACCATGAGCATGAGAAAGGCGATGGCAGATGTCACGGCACCGGTGATGACCCCTGTGCCGGTTCCCTCGACGGAGAGCCTCAGGGCCGCCTCCGGGTTCCGGCCTTTTTTCAGCTCCTCGAAGAAGCGGCTCACCAGGTGGATGGAAAAGTCGATGCCCAGACCCAGGAGCACCACCATGATCATGACGGTGATGATGTTCATGGAGCCCAGCACCAGGCCGATGAGCCCCATGGTCCAGATGATTCCCGCGACAATGGGGGTAAGGGCGATAAGGGGGATCATGGCGCTTCGGAAATTCCAGGCCAGAAGAAGGAACACCAGGCCAAAGGCCAGAAAGGTCAGGGCTTGGGTCTGGGGGCCCACTGCGTCCATCTCGTCCCGGTACACCGGGATCAGGCCCGTGCGCTCCATGCGGTAGTCCGGGTACCGGGCCTGGATGGGGGCCAGGAGCGACTCAACCCGTTTGTCCACCAGGGGAACGGTGCGGGAGTCATCCGAGGGTACGGCCGAGGCCACGAAGACAAGGGACATGGTATTGTCCAGGGAGAACATGTAGGGGCGGCCCACGGTGAGGTCCCGCACCACCCGCCGGATGCGCCCTGGGTCTACGGAGCCGGAGGCCGCTGACAGCAGGGTGTCGGCCAGCCCCTGCACCGCATCCAGGGAGGCCACGATTTCCCGCTCCTTGGCCTGGACGTTTTCGCTGTCCGTGTACTCCCGCTCAAAGTCGTCGTTGAGATGGGAGAGGTAGGGCAGGAGCCTGGGATCCCGCAGCAGGTCGCGGAACCGTCGGGCATCCTTGGGCTTGGCCAGCCAGAGCATGTGCTCATTGACCCACTCATCCGGGGATCTGCCGAAGACGTGGCGGGCGTACCGTTCACTTTGCTTGATCTCGTCCAGGGTGGCGCCGGGGGGCGCGAGCATCTCTGCTTCGAGAATGGCCGTCACCTCGTCGGTGATCTGTTCGAGGGTTGCCTCATCAGGGCCGCTGATGGCAACAATCATGTTGCCGGGCTGCAGAAAGGCCCGGTCGATCATCTTGTATTCCATGACCTTCGGGTCCGACTCCGGCAGGAGGGAGGACCATCGGACATCCAGGACGATGAGTCCGGCGGCCCACACCGACAGGCCGGTGAGGGCAAGGGTGAGGCCCCAAACGACTCGCCGGTGGCAGAGGGTCAGGTGCATCAGCAGGTTAAGGAGTTTGTCGCGCATTGTGTCATCCTTTCGGCATGGCCGAGGTGAGAAGGGCCGCGGTGGGCCCGGTTAGGGCTATGCCCTAAAATAATAATACATAACGATACTCCACCTTAAATTCGTTATGTGTCGAAGCAACGATCAAAAAATCATGCTGAGGACTTATGGGATGATCCCGTCATGTGTAATTTATTCGTGACAAGGTCCTTACGTAAAACGGCAGGCATCCGCCGGAAGATCCCTTCAGGAAGAGGGCGGTGCTGGTGATGCTCCGCTTCTTTTGACAGGTATGGCAAAAGCCATGCCATGGAATCGGGCTCAGAAATGTGCTTTGATTCTGGGTGGTTGCTTTTGGGTGTTGTTTTCTGGGGCAGGGATGTTGCGTAAAACTGTTTTATATGAAAGATGTTTCCTTTCTTAAATGGCAGTTTTGAAGTAAACTTTTAAATAAGACAGTATGTAGCCCTAACCATATTAAGGAAGAGACCATGGCCGTGGATGAAAATGTATTTTTCCGTGAAGCGACGTTGAGGCTGTGCAGCAGCCTTGCCATTGAAAAGGGGATGTCTGCCTGCCTGGGACATATGCGAAACCACATGCCCGGCCACAAGCTTTTCCTTGAGTGCTACGAGCCGGACCTCGGGGCGCTCAGGACCATGGCCATGGCCACGGAGGACGAGGGAACGCCCTGTGATGTCCTCACTCCCATGGAGGCCCTCACCCTGGACGGCAGCATCGAGTCTCCGGCTCCTTCGGACCTCAATCGGGTGTTCTGCGTCAATCGGCCCCAGGAAGATCCCCTTTCCCAGGTGTTGCTCAAGCGTTTCCAGGAGCCGGAAGAGTGCTCCATCCTCTGGATTATCCTTGCGGTAGAAACCCGGGTGATGGGAGCCCTGACCCTCATCGCAAAGGGTGTGGACCGGTTTACCGACGAAGATGCCCGCCTCTTTGCCCTGCTGCGAGAGCCCTTTACCATCGCCATGTCCAACACCCTGGAGCATCGGCAGGTCTTGAAGCTGAGAGACCTTTTGGCCGATGACAACCGGTATTTCCAAGACGAGATCGGGCGGATCACCGGCGAGGAGATCATCGGGGCCGACTTCGGGCTCAAGGGGGTCATGGAGATGGTGGGACAGGTGGCCCAACTCACCAGCCCCGTCATCCTTACCGGGGAGACAGGGGCGGGCAAGGAGGTCATTGCCCGGGCCATCCATAACCTGTCCCCAAGGCGCCGGGGCCCTTTTATCAAGGTCAATTGCGGGGCCATTCCCGAGACCCTCATGGACAGCGAGCTCTTCGGTCATGAAAAAGGGGCCTTCACAGGGGCGATGGCCCAGAAGCGGGGGCGCTTTGAGCGGGCCGACGGCGGGACGATTTTCCTCGATGAGATCGGCGAGTTGACCTTAGAGGCCCAGGTGAGGCTCTTAAGGGTGCTCCAGGAAAAAGAGTTCGAGCGGGTGGGAGGAACCCGGCCCGTGCGTGTGGACATCCGGGTTATTGCCGCTACCCATCGCGATCTGGAGTCCATGATCCAAGACGGCCGCTTCCGGCAGGACCTTTTTTACCGACTCCAGGTGTTTCCCATTCCCATTCCACCCTTGCGGGATCGACTGGGGGACATCCCGGCCCTGGTGCAGCACTTCATCACAAAAAAAAGCCGGGAGATGGGGCTCGGGATGATGCCGTCCCTTGCCACGGGGGCCATGCACCGACTCAAGGCTTACCCCTGGCCGGGCAATGTGCGGGAACTGGAAAATACGGTGGAGCGCGCCCTGATCCTCTCCAAAGGCACACCCCTGGATTTTCCGGAGCTGCATCCTTCGCCCTCAGAAGAAGGTACTCAGCCCCTGGCGGTTCAGGGGGGAGGGGATCTTGAACTGGACCGGGTGATCGCTACGCATATCGAGGCCGTCTTGGAGATGACGGGCGGGCGAATTGAAGGGGAGGGGGGTGCAGCAGAGCTGCTGAAGGTGAATCACAGCACCCTGAGGCACCGCATGCGCAGGCTCAAGATTCCCTTTGGCCGAGGACGGCGCCGAAATTTCTGAAGCACTGGGCGTCATCGGGTAGAAACAGAACCCAAGGCGATGCCTCCGGCGGGTCGCTTTTTGAAAAAAACTCCGCAAAAACGTTCCGGTAGACTGTTCGTTATGTTGAAACACTCGTTTCGCCAGACGCTTTGAGCCGGACCTGGCCATTCGTAAGGGCTGTTTCTCAAACGTTTTAAACGTTTTTTTCCCGGCAGGGCCGCCTGAGGCAAAATCTAAACGCCTTTGCCCTGCCCACTGGCGGGAACCCCTTTTTTTCGGTATAACGACGCCATGACATCCACGAAACTTACACAGACGGCCCTTTTTCATAAGCTTCCCGAGGCGCAGCAGCAGTGGCTGCTCGCCATGGCCGAGGCCTATGCCTTCTCTTTTCAACAGCTCAAGATGCTCACCGAGTACAGTGCGGATCTCATCTGCTGGCGCGTGGGGGCCCTGGAGCAGTTTTATCGCCCGGAGGCGGTGGGCAAGGCCAAGGGAAAACAGGCGGCGTCAGTGGTGTTCCAGCAGTTTCGGGAGGGGTATGAGGCCCTGAAGAACGGGAAGAAAAGGTACGCTGGCGATGAAGGCTTTTCGGCTGCAGAACGGAAATTCCCTGATGAACAGATGGTTGAGGTCCCTTTAAAAGGGAATATCATGGGGCGGTGCCCGGTGGCCTCGGAAAAGACGCGCTGCTGTAACCTCACCACCCTGGATGCGGTGCAGCAATGCGGCTTTGATTGCAGCTACTGCTCCATCCAGTCCTTTTATCATGGAAACCAGGTGCGTTTTATCCGGGATCTTGTCTCCCACCTGGAGACCCTGGATCTGGACAAAGAAAAGACGTATCACATCGGAACCGGCCAGTCCTCGGACTCCCTGATGTGGGGCAATCGCTTCGGGCTGCTGGATTCCCTGTACCGGTTTGCTTCGGCCCACCCCAACGTGATCCTGGAGATGAAGTCCAAGAGCGGCCGGGTCGATTATTTCCAGGAGCACCGGCCCCCGGCCAACATGGTCTTTACCTGGTCCCTCAACACCCCCACGGTGATTCACCACGAAGAAAAAGGGACCGCCTCCCTGGAGACACGGATCGCAGGGGCCCGGAAGCTTGCCGATCACGGCATTCCCGTGGGGTTTCACTTCCATCCCATTGTCTGGTACGAGGGCTGGCGGGAGGACTACCTGGCGGTGGTCTCCCGGCTGGTCGACTCGCTGAAGGAGGTGGTCATGGTCTCCCCTGGGGCTCCTTACCTTATCAGCGGCGCTCAAACGCATCCGGGAGCGCATGCCGGACAGCTCCATCCTCCAGATGCCCATGGAAGAGTGCGCCGGGAAATTGAGCTACCCCCTCTCCATCAAAGAAGACCTGTTTTCAACGGTGTACCAGGCCTTTCCCCAGTCCTGGCACGAGTCCGTTTTTTTCTACATGTGCATGGAGCACATCGATCTCTGGGAACCGGTGTTCGGGCGCAGCTACGACTCCAACGAAGCGTTTGAGGCGGACATGATCAAGACCTACCACGAAAAAACAGCCCGGATCCGTCAGGCCAACCCATAGTCAGGCCGGTTTTCCCTCATTTCAAAACAAAAAAGCCCCCGGCAGGAATGCCGGAGGCTTTTTCGAGTTGCCATTTTTCTTACAGCTTAAAGGCGCTGACCAGGTCCTGGAGTTTTTCGGCCATCTCTTTTAATCGCTGGGAGTTGTGGCTTACCTCCGAGCTCTGGGTGGAGATGGCGTTGGCTTCCATGTTGACATCGGCGATGTCCCTTGCAATTTCCGTTGCCACGGTGGAGGCCTGGGCCACGTTTTCCGTTACTTCCAGGGTGCCCCGGGAGGCCTGGGAGACGTTGTCGGCGATCTCCCGGGTGGTGGCTGTCTGCTCTTCGATGGCGGCGGCGATGGTGCTGACGATGTTGTTGACCTCGCCCACCACGTTGGAGACCTGATGGATCTGGGAGATGGTGGAGTCCGTGGAACTCTGGATGGCCTGGGTCTTTCCCTTGATCTCTTCGATGGCGTCGAAGGTCTGTCGGGCAAGCTCCTTGATCTCGTTGGCCACCACGGCAAACCCTTTTCCGGATTCCCCTGCACGGGCCGCTTCAATGGTGGCGTTCAGGGCCAGGAGGGTGGTCTGCTCGGAGATGTCCGTGATGACATCGGTGATCTTGCCGATTTCGCTGGCAGCCGAGCCCAGTTCCCCGACTTTTTCCGAGGCCCGCGTGGCTTCGTCCACCGCGTCTCCGGTAATGTTTCGGGCGGTCTCGGTGCTTTCGGCAATCTCGTTGATGGTGGCGGTCATCTGTTCGGCGGCGTCGGCCACAAGGCTGACGTTGGTGGCGGTCTCTTCCACGGCCGCAGCCACGGAGTTCATGTTGGTGCTCATCTCTTCGGAGGCCGCGGCCACGGTGCGGGACCGGTCCGCGGTGTTGTCCGAGCTTTTGGAGAGGGTGCCGGAGATACCTTCCAGCTGGGTGGATGCCTCCAGGAGCCGGTTCCCTTCACCTCCGATGTTTTCCATCATGTCCTTGAGCCTCACCACCATGGCGTTGAGGCGCCTCATCATGCGGCCCATTTCGTCGTTGCTTTTCACCGGGACCGCCCCGGAGAGATCGCCCTGTTCAATCTCCTTGATGAACCGGCCGGTGGCGGCCAGGGGAGCCAGCAGGCTCTTTCGGACCATGAGCCAGGAGATGAGAAGGATCAGGGCCAGGGTGCCGAAGGTGAGAAAGGCCACGTTAAGCTTTGCCTTTAAAAGCTGTTGGTTCGTCTCGGCCAGGGACATGGTGAGTTCAAAGGCGCCGTGGACCTCTCCTGCTTTCCATCCCTCCTTGATGCCGCCCAGGGGGTCCTTGGATCCCCGGGGCGATCCGTGGCAGACCATGCAGTCTGAGGTGAGCTTGATGGGCCGGAAATAACGGATTGCATCGTCTTCGATGACGATTTTCTCGGTAAGGCCCTTGGCCTTGATTTCAGCCAGGATCTCTTTTTCAAAGGCGTTGGGTTCGTTGGCCCTGTTTCGGGGGGAGATCTTCGGCACCCGGAAGGTATACCCGGTGGAGTCCGCGTTCAGCTTAACCATGTCGATGGCGGTGACCACCGGTACGGCTTCGATGAGTTTTGCTTTGGGGATCTCGTCAAAGGGGAGGATGATCCCCTGGGTGAGCTTGTGTGCCATCTCGTTACGGGCGGCCTCGGCCATCAGGACAATGGCCCGGCTTTTTTGCACCATGCCGTCCACAGCGCTGTTTCGAATGTCGGAAACCCGCAGGACACCCAGGATAAGAGCGATGACCAAAGGTCCCAGGGTCGTAATAGCGATGATTTTCCACTTGATGCCGATATCTCTGAATGTCATGGGCAGTTCTCCATTGAGACGTTGGGAGGTTTCCTCCACAGGTGTTCCTCCCTTAGAACGAAAAAGTAAGGAAAAAAAGTTAACACAGTGTGGCTGATGAGGCAACCATACTGTGTTGATCAGAGCTGTGGGCGTGATTCTGTATTTTGATGTCAGGAAAGGTATTACGGATTTTTTTGGCTGGCTTTTGGACAGGATATCTCGTGTGGTGTTGTGGTGGGACACATGGATGGTGTCGTGTAATGCATTACCCGTCGGCGAGTCGTTTCTGGGAAACCAGATCAAAACCCGCCGTCACCCTGGGGACGCCGCAGGCTCTTTTTCAAAGCGGAGGGTCATGATTGTCTCAGGAGCGATCTTACGCTCATGAGGGCGAAACCCAGCAGGTTAAGGCCCTTCCAGCTCTCCGGGTCCCCGCAGAGTGGGTCTTCTTGGGCAAGGCCGATTCCCCAGATGGTATCCACCGGGCTTGCCTCCACCAGAATGCGATCTTCTGTGCCCAGAAGATATGCTTTCAGTGCGTCATTCTGTTCGAATTTTGCTTTGTTTCCTCGCACCACAATGTCGAAACGATGCCGGTTCCACTCTGCTTCATGGAAGTTCTTGATGCTGCGGCCCCATTTTTTTGCTTCGCGGGGGTGTGCGCATTCGATGATGTTGCGCCGCATGGCCTCGTCATTGAAAAGCCGCGCTTTTTCCGCCATCATGTAGACTTCCGCCGACGTGTAGCGGATGCCGTCCAGGTCAAAGGGGGCCTGCCACCACTGGCTGAAGCACTGCTTGCCTGTGCGACCGTCCTTTCTTGGCTGATGTCCCCAGAAGAAGAGGTAGTCGAATCGCTTTCCTGCCCTTACCTCTTTTTGCAACGAGTCAATATCAAAGATTTTTTCATGCATAAGACAGTTTCTTTCCTGAAGAGTGATCAATATCGGGTCCAAGATATCGTTTATATCAACATCCCGCCCCAGGCAAGGTGAATGGTTGCAGGGTCAACACATTTAAACATTCAGTTGCCTCCGGCGGGTCGCTTTTTGAAAAAAGCTCCGCAAAAACGTTCCGGTAATAAAAAAAAGAAGAGGGGGCCATGCCTTGTAGGGACGCATTCCTCCAAAAAAAAACTGTTTGTCAAATTTTTCAAAAGGTTGGCCCCCTGCAGGACCGCCGGAGGCAAAAATTTAAATGCGTTAAGCCTGTGAATGGTTGGCGCTTTGCTCACCGATGGTCGAATTCAAATTCGATCTGGCCCAGAAGGTCAAGGAAGCGGCGCGTCTTGGCCGGAACAAAGGCTGCTCCCGGATAGAGGGCGTACCAGGGATAGGGGGACAGCTGGTACCCTTCAAGGAGCCTCACCACCTCACCGGTTTCGAGAAGGCTCCGGTAGGGCCACATGGGCGCCAGGGCAATACCGAACCCCTCCACCACAAGATCCCGAATGGCGGTGAGGCTGTTTACCGTGAATTTTCCGTCCGTGACGTGGACCCGTTCCCGTTTTCCCTGGCGGTGCAGTTCCAGGGGAAGCTCCCGCTGTTGCTTTGAAAAAAGCAGAAAATGATGGTGTTTGAGATCCTGGGCGGTTTGGGGAGGCGGGTGGGTTTCAAGGTAGCCCCTGGACGCAACGAGGATCATGGGCATGTCCGCAAGTTTTTTGCACACGAGGTTGGAGTCGGGGAGGTCCCCCACGTGAATCTCCACATCAAAGTGGGCGGTTGGGGCTTCGGCGTATCCGCTGTTGAAGCGAAGCTCCACCCTGAGCTCCGGGTATTGTTTCACCATGTCTTTCAGGACCGGCACCACAAAGGCCTGGCCAAACTCCAGGGGCGCGCTCACCCGAAGGAGGCCCTGGGCCGTATCGGCCACGCTGGAGACCCTGGACTCCAGGGTGGATTGCTCATCCACCAGCCTGCGCATGCCTTCGTAATAGAGAAGGCCGGTTTCCGTGGGCGTGGAGCGGCGGGGAGAGCGTTGCAACAGCTTGACCCCCAGGCGCTCTTCCAGGGCCATGACCTTGCGGCTCACCGCTGACGGGTCGGTGCCCAGCTGTTCTGCCGCGGCCTTGAAGCTTCCGGCCTCCACCACCCGCAGGAAAATCCGTTCCGCAGATTCCATGCATTCCTCCCTGAAGCGATATGTAGTGCTCCACGTGTCCTTGCCGGGTTTCCCAGCACAGCCACCGGCGCTGTGGTGCTGGAACCCTGAATCTCTACCCAGGATTGTAAATTTTGCAATGTTAAAATGCAATAACAGGGACTACATGAATGGTAATTATTTCAGTATCCTTTAGCCCAAGTTCGGACTGGGGCCGGGGCATGGGCATCGCATCCTGTGGGTAGGATGCCATTGAACCTGAGCGCTGGTTCCATCCATTGACAGAAAGATGATGCAGGTTGTTTTGTGTGGGTTAATAATTTAATATAATTGAAGAAACCTCGAGTGAAGTGCGCGAGGTTATCCCCTCGTACCTGCCATTTCGTGCCCAATCACCGATGAACCTGCACGTAACGAAACATCATTTTCGAAATGAATACCCCAAAAAGGAGCGTTCAGACCCATGGACATTCAACAAGAGATAAAGAAAATGGAGACCACCCTGGTCACCATGAAGCAGGCCTTTGACAGCAGCCCCATGCCAAGCCTTGATGCGCGGATCGAGATGCTCAAGAAGCTGAAAACCGCCCTGGTGGCGTACACGGGGGACATCAGCACCGCCATGAGCGATGACTATGGAAAGCGAAGTGAGCTGGATACGCTTATCGCCGATATCACCCCCTGCATCGGCAACATCAATCACACCATCACCCACCTGTCTGAGTGGATGGCGCCTTCCAGGAGAGACCCCGGGCCCCTTCTCACCACGTCATCCGTGGAGGTGATCTATCAACCCTTGGGGGTTGTGGGCATTGTGGTCCCGTGGAATTTTCCCGTTATGCTCTCCATCGGGCCTCTCATTTCCGCCATTGCCGCAGGTAACCGCGCCATGCTCAAGATGAGTGAATTTACGCCCCACACCAACAAGGTCCTCGCAGAGATGCTGAAATCGGTGTTTGATGACAGCTATGTGAGCGTGTTTGAAGGGGAGGCCGAGGTCTCAGCGGCCTTTACGGAACTGCCCTTTGATCATATCCTGTTCACCGGGTCCACCACGGTGGGGCGCCATGTCATGCGGGCGGCTGCGTCCAACCTGACCCCGGTGACCCTTGAGCTCGGCGGGAAATCACCGGTGATCGTGGGTGAGGATGTCTCCATGGAGATGGCGGTGGAGCGGATTATCTACGGCAAAAGCCTTAACAACGGCCAGGTTTGCGTGGCTCCGGACTATGTGTTCCTGCCCGAGGGCATGCTGGAATCGTTTGTTGCCGAATACAAAAAGCAGTACGCAGGCCTTTTTCCCCAGGGAGTGGATTCCGAGAACCTTACCTCCATGGCAAACACCCGTCAGTTCAAGCGCATTGAAGGGCTTTTAAACGACGAACAGGAAAAACAGACCCGCATCGAACCTTGCCACGGAAACAGCATGGACAGCGCCAAAAACCGACTGGTCACCCACATGGTTGTGGATCCGGCAAGAGACGCCAAGGTCATGACCGAAGAGATCTTCGGCCCGTTGCTCCCCCTGATCACCTATGGGGATGTTCAGGAAGCCATAGACCATATCCAGGGCAACCCAAGGCCCCTGGCCCTTTACCTGATGACCCATGACGAGGCCCTTCAGCAGCGTGTGAAAACCACGGTTCATTCAGGTGGGATGTGCATCAACGACAGCGTGTTTCACCTTGCGGTGGATGATGCCCCCTTTGGCGGTATCGGTGCGTCGGGAATGGGCAACTATCACGGGTTTGAAGGTTTTCTGACCATGTCTCATTCAAAAACCGTGATGACGTCGGGAACGGAACACAACATAAAGCATCTTTTCGCAAGGGAAGACAATGAGTTCAAAAAGGCCGTAATGGAGGCCTTGTTGCGATAACCGGCAAGTGGACCGGTAAAGAAAAATAAGCCCTTCACCCAAATCCATGAAGGGCATTTAAATAAATCAGGAATAGAAACAATGAAGTCTCACCCGTTTGATTACCAGATGAAAACCATCGTTCACGCCAGGGAAAACGGCATTGAAAATGTGCCCTCCCTGTTCCGGCACATGGGCGCAAAGCGCGTTGTCCTCTTCTCCGACAAAGGCCTTGAGGCCTTTGGTGTCGTGGATAGGTGTGCCGATATATTCAACCGCCAGGCAGATGTCACCCTTGCCGGCACGTTTACCGCCATTGAACCCGATGCAGCCTGCCGGAACATCAATGAGGCCATCGCCTACGCAAGGGATTGCGGGGCCGATGCCATCCTGGCCGTTGGGGGAGGAAGCGTCATCGATGCTTCCAAAGGGGTTAAATATGCTCTGGACAGGGGGCTCTCCGACATTCGCATAGCCATCGCTGGTGGTGGCAGGCTGGAGGTCTGGCCGGAGTCTCAGGGCTTTGATACCCCCCATATCGCCGTCCCCACAACCGCAGGCACCGGCGCGGAAGCTTCTCCCATTGCCGTTTTTTTCAACGAAGAAGAGAACATCAAGGCGAGTCTTGTGGTTTCGGGCCTTGAGGCGGATATCGCCATTCTGGACCCAGGCATGACAACCGGGCTTCCCAAGGGGCTTACCCGCTCCACGGCCTTTGACGCCCTGACCCATGCCGTGGAAGCCCTGGTCTCGCCCCTGAGCAACAGCTTTACGGACGCCTATGCCATGCAGGCGACACGCCTTATTATCGACAACCTGCCCAGGGCATTGGAGGCACCTGGGGACACAGCGGCCCGGGGTGCCCTGTTGCAGGCCAGTACTATGGCCATTTCTGCCTTTTACTCTTCCCTCGGTGGGATTCCCATCCACAACTGCGCCCACGCTTTCGGGGCTGTGGGGCATATTCCCCATGGGGACGCCAACACGGTTCTGATGCCCGTTGTTATCGAAGCCTTGCCCGAGTTTTATCAGCCGAAAATCGGCAAGCTGGCTTCAGCCCTGGGGCTGA
Organism: Desulfoluna sp. CYM3A; assembly: GCF_056829965.1. NCBI lineage: Bacteria > Pseudomonadati > Thermodesulfobacteriota > Desulfobacteria > Desulfobacterales > Desulfolunaceae > Desulfoluna > Desulfoluna sp. CYM3A. The sequence continues at coordinate 3,835,133 of NZ_CP186556.1, read as the reverse complement.
TGCCCGAGGCGGACGATACCCGCACCCTTGCGTCGGTGGTGGCGTTTTTGAAAGACTTTCAGCAGAGAATCGGGGCCGACACCACCTTTTCAGCGTGGGCCCTTGATGACGACCAGAAGAATCGAATCATGGAGACCGTAAAAAAAGATATGGCTTACCAGTTTTACGCCATCCGTGACGAGAAAATTGCTCAGATTGTCAACGGGGTGGCATAGCCCGGGCGCAGAGCGCCTCCATCCAAAGACAGACATCGTGGCTTGTGCCATGTGCCGGTTTCATGAACACGTAACACGTACTCATTGAAGGACCAAGAACCCAACCAAGGGAGGAAGGTACAATGACGCTTAGTTTACGCGGAAACATGAGGACAGGTGTACTGGTCACCGTGATGGTTGTGATAGGACTGGCGGCGCTCTGGGGGCTTGCCCATGGGGAAGAAGCGCAAAAACCCAATATTGTCATCATCTGGGGGGACGACATCGGGCAGAGCAATATCAGCGCATACACCAAAGGCCTGATGGGCTATCGAACCCCCAACATCGACTCCATCGCCAAGGAGGGGATGCTCTTCACCGATTATTATGCTGAGCAGACATGTACCGCAGGGCGCGCTGCCTTTATCATGGGGCAGAGTGTGTTCCGAAGCGGGCTGAGCAAAGTGGGGATGCCCGGCGGCGATCTCGGCATGAACAAAGAGGATCCCACCATTGCAAGGCTTTTGAAAGCCCAGGGGTATGCCACCGGGCAGTTCGGAAAGAACCACCTGGGTGACAAGGACGAGCATTTGCCCACGGTTCACGGGTTTGATGAATTTTACGGATCGTTGTACCACCTCAATGCATCGGAAGAGCCTGAACTGCCCGACTACCCCAAAGATCCGGAGTTTATCAAGAAATACGGCCCCAGGGGGGTGCTCTACTGCCTTGCCCTGCCCAATGGCAAGCAGTCCATCGAGGATACGGGGCCCCTCACAACAAAACGCATGGAGACCATCGATGACGACGTTGCCGAGCGGTCAGCCCGATTCATCGAAAAACAGCACAAAGCAGGGACGCCATTTTTTGTCTGGGTCAACTTTACCCACATGCATTTTCGTACCCACGTCAAACCTGAGAGTCTGGGCCAGTCCGGCAGGTGGCAGAGCCCCTACCATGATGCCATGATCGACCACGACAAGAATGTGGGGACGGTCCTCGATAAACTCGATGAACTCGGTATCGCAGACAACACCCTCGTTTTTTACAGCACGGACAACGGAACCCATATGAACACCTGGCCCGATTCTGCCATGTCGCCTTTTCGGGGTGAAAAAAACGCAAACTGGGAAGGGGCGTACCGGGTACCTGCCATGGTGCGGTGGCCCGGAAAAATCGAAGCGGACTCGGTGTCCAACGAGATCATGTCCCACATGGACTGGATGCCCACGCTTCTGGCCGCAGCAGGGGTTCCCGACATCAAGGAGAAGTTGAAGAAAGGCTACAAGGCCAATAAAAAGAAATACCGCGTGCACCTGGACGGCTACAATTTCCTGCCGTACCTGACGGGAAAGGAAGAGAAAGGCCCCCGGGAAGAGTATTTCTATTTTTCCGATGATGGGGACCTGCAGGCTCTGCGGTACGATAACTGGAAGGTGGTCTTTGCCCAGCAACGTGCGCCGGGAACCATGCTCGTGTGGGGCGAGCCCCTTGTACACACGCGCATTCCGTGGCTCTACAATCTCAGGACAGATCCTTATGAGCGTGCCTCCATCACCTCCAATACCTATTGGGACTGGTGGATGGATCACGCTTTTCTCCTGATTCCCGCCCAGGGGTATGTGGAAAAATTCCTGGCGACCTTCAAAGAGTTCCCTCCCCGTCAGGAAGCAGGCAGCTTCACCATCGACAAGGTAATGGAAAAGCTCAAGTCCCCCAGCAGTCCGTAGTGCTTTCTATATGATCTGATGCGTTACATGGTATGGCGTTAAAAAGCGGCCCCAATCGGGCCGCTTTTTTGTTTGGCGTAACCCATGACAGCAGAAGGGGAGCATCCCGTAACGTCAGTGACCGACGCACCGGGTGTAGAGGTCGTTGCACAGGGCCATGAGGGCTGTGTCCTGACCATACCCGGCGACAAACGAGAGGCCCACAGGGATTCCGTCTGCCTCTGCCACGGGCATGGTGATCTGGGGCGCGGATGACATGCCTGAGATGGCGTTGACGCCCATGGCTCGCGGGATGTACTCCCCTTCGTAGAACGCCGGGGTGATCTCCGAAAGCCTGGGGGCGGGGTCCACGGTGGTGGGAAAGCAGAGGATGTTCCCGTCGCTCAGAAAATTGTTGAGCTGGCGCTGGAAGGTTTGCCGAAGCGTGAGGCGGCGCTGGATATCCTTGCGGTCCGAGCCTTTGGCATACGCGTGAAGGGCGGACTCCACCCCGGGGCTCAGGGTTGGCTTTTCATGGGTGACCCAGGCACCGAAGGAGTTCCAGATCTCAATGGAGAGCAGGTATCCCAGGTTTTCGAAGAGCCAGCGCCAGTTGACATGGGGAGCTGTGATGTCTGCCATGGTGGCGGTCCGGGTGGGGCAGGTTTCAGCCAGTTTTTTGCGAATGGGCGTAAGGGCGCTGCAGATCTCCCCGTCGGCCAGTTGAAACAGATCCTCCACAAAGCAGATGGTCGGGCGGGGTGTGGCAGGACTGCGGGGCCCCGTTGGCCAGGAGAACCCTTATCACCTTTTCCAGCACCTCTCCGGTGCGGGCCATAGCGCCCACGCCTTGTAGGACGGTGCCAGGGGGAGTACCCCGGACAGGACGAGGCCGTGGGACGGCCGTGCATCCCCAGATCTGGATCGGATGCGGAGCCTGGACTGCATCCCTGCGTCCGTGCCCAGGGGAATCACCTGTCCCCCTGCCACCGCCGATGCGGAGCCGCTGGAGGATCCTCCGGGAATTCTGTCCGGGGCCTTGGGGTTTACCGGGGTGCCGTAAAAGGCATTGACCCCCAGAAGGCTGTAGGCCAGCTCGTCGGAGATGGTTTTTCCCTTATGGGTGGCTCCGGCCCCCAGGAGCTGTTCCATGCAGATGGCATGGGCCGCCGCCTCGGTGGAACGGGTCTCTTTCCATCCCGGGCTTCCGTAGCCCGTGATCTCGCCGGCCACGTCCATGTTGTCTTTTAAGGCAAAGGTCAGGCCGTCCAAAGCCCCGGCGGCGTATGGTGCGTGGGTGGTGTTGTTGACAAACGGGTCGGTCCGGTGAATGGGCATATTGGATTTCATGGCAGGGTACCTCATATTCGAGATGCATTTTTGTTTTCTGCGGTCGCTGGGGAGAGCCTTGTCTTTTTCGGTAAACAGATCCCGATGGTAGTCGCAATCAATGCGTTTGACAACCTCGCATAGAGCCAATAAAGCGGGATGGCAACTTTTATTTAGAAGGCGTTTATGGACGCGCTCGTTGTTTCTGTGGGGTGTTACATTATACCCGTGGGACGTCACATGCTATGGAACAAAAAACAGGGCGATTGAACGATGGCTGAGTCTGTTTGGTATACGACGCAACGGCTTTTTTTTGCACTGTGGGTGTAAGTAAAGTGTGATGCCTATAAACTTTGTTGGAGAGACTTGGTTTTTTAAGTAATTTTTTTTGAATGTGGATGTCTTTGATTGTATTTACTGTTTTTGTTATGTGTAGTTAATATGGTGCGTCTGAGACTATTGCTTTTCTGGTATTTGGTTAAGAGCTTTATTTCTCACAGCGTCCTTAGGATTTGGTGGAGATGTTTGGGTTGACACTAATGTTTATGTTCATCTAAGTATTGCTGGTTTGATTGGCTGGGGTTTGCTTCGTTAATCGTATTTCTAATATTACCGCAAAAGGATTTTTGAAATGAGCTTGGTACCAAGAGAAACGTATTTTGTGCTTTTTCTGTTCTGTGTTTTTAATTTTTGCAGCTGTGCAACTGTTTTTACAGGAGAGTCGGCGAACATCTCACTCAATACCCCAGACGGAAAAGAGGCTAACGTTGAAGTCATTTCCGCATCAGGAACCCAAAATATAACCATTCCTTCTTCCGTTATGGTTAAACGGGCCAAAAGCCCTGTCCTTGTGCGTGTGACCGATGAGACGTGCGAACAGACAACCGTAAACGTTGCCCAGCAAGTAAATGTTCCTTTTTACGCCAATTTTCTTTTTGGCCTGTTTGGGACGACATCAGCAGGGGTGGATGCATCAACCGGATCAATGTGGACCTATGATGAAAACGTCGTTGTCCCTGTGAAACGAAAAGACCTTGCCAAGATTCAGTACAGCGCAAAGATAAAGAATGAGAATCATAATTAAAGGTGTGTGTGTTCTGGCAGTGGCATTCGTAGTCGGGTTACCCGGCAATGCCATTGCCGAGCATAAGAATGTCAGCAATACTACTTACCGCTTGCACGAAAAAGCAAAAATAAAAAATCTATCCGATCATCCTTTCTGGCACATTCTCATTCACTATAAAAGTAATCGCTTTTTGATCCGGGACTCGGCTTTTTTTGTCTCTTCCAATGGCTGTCGTTCACCCGAATCTGAGTTGAACGCATGCATTGAGGCTTTTTTTGGGGAAGACTTGCTCGAGAATACATTTTTATGCCGGTTTCCTGCTCGCTATCTTTGGCTGTGCCGCCAACTGGATATCGTTCCTTCAGCATTCACCTGCCCCGAACTCAAAGCCTTTATAACGAATTTGTCAGCCCAAAAAATATCCATCGTATACACTTCCGAAAGCTTTAAATATGTTGGAAGCATGATGGGGCACCTGTTTTTGAAACTCGATGGTGAGGACAGCCGCGGAAGACGATCGCATGCTGTGGGGTTTTGTGCTGTGTTGCCTGACAATAGTACATTTTCTATGTTCTATGACGCACTTTTTTCACACCTGGACGGTCGATATATTCTGACCTCATATGACGATGAAGTAGAAAAATACTGCTATAAAGAACAGCGCAATATGGTTGAATTGCCTTTGGACTTGAGCATGGAGCAGTGCTCACTTCTCATATGCCACCTATGGGAAATGAAGGGGATCAATGTAGGGTATAATTTTATTTCCTATAATTGTGGGGCAGGTATTCTTGACCTGATCCAAGCGGGATACCCCGATTCCGTGAAGATCAGTCGATTCGTTCAAACGCCAAAGGGGATTGTTAGGGCGATCATGTCGACTAAGCATGTCGGCGAAGTCTATTTCAGACCAACACTCGAGTACACAATAAGGCAGATATCGGGGCACCTCAGTGCACAGGACAAGGCGTTGGCAGCGTCTGTAATGAAAAACCATGATTTGACAGTGTTGGATCGCATTTCTGATTTGTATGAAAGGCAAATGGTTTTGATCTTGCTGCGCTCAGAGCTGATATACCAGGTGTTCACAAGCAGGCATGAGAAAGATAACAACAGACAGGATCTGTTGGATGCAATCAATGCCTCAATTGACCCACGCGTTGAACACGCCGTTTTGAATGGGCAATATTCCGAATTTAAGAACCGATTTAACACCAATGGAGCCTCAAGCTTTTCTTTTGGGGCTGCCTACAAGGGGCAGCTCCTTATTCGCTTGTTGGCATATCTCCTGTTTACAATTGCTTATCTTCTGATAATTCGGAATATTTTAAAGAGTTCCGGTTTAAGTTACTGAGTACTGAGCTTGATTACTTTGTAAAAGACCGAGAGTTGTTTGTTCAGGAATTTGATGTGGTTGACTTTAAGGCATATGTCCCCTTTAAACCCTCTGTTAAAGGATCTTCTGCAGAGGTGAAGCTTTCATTTGAGCAGGAAGGGTTGGAAGGAGAGAAAAACAAGCTGTACCCTCACATGGTGCTTGGGCTTGGGCGGACAAAGGCTCTCTGCTATGACCAGTATCAGTACTATGGTTTTCTTCGTGTCGGCGACGCGTATTTTGATGACAGAAATGTGGCTTATGTGGGGCCAGAAGTCGGTTTTTTTGTGAAAAACAGGCGTGTGAAAGTAAACGGCTCCTTAGAGCGAATCATCAGTACGGCTCACTACAAATATGAAACCAAGCTGAGGGTCGCCTGCTCTTTTTTTACAGGGAAAAGTCGGGATGTATCTATGGCAGCGACTCTTTTTTCCGACGACTCTGGACATGAGACAGCTCAAGCCAGTGTTTCCTGCACTGTTCACTTCTGAATCGTTTTAAAGTGAACCAGGGCTTCCCGGAAGCTGACGCTCAGCCGCTCCTTTTCCGTGAGCAAGACAAACCCCATGTTTTGGGCCTCTTTTTCAATATCGGCCATGTGAAGGGCGCCCCAGGGCACGATGAGGGTGTCGTAACGGGGCAGGGCCTTGGCCATCATGGCGACCACGGCCTGGTTCCTTCGGGTGAAGATGTCGTAGGTGATGTCGGCCAGGATCGATTCGTCATCTGTCTGGGTTTCGAGCCAGGCGGTGTACCCCCGCCATGCGCCTGCGGGTGAATCGGCCTCGGAGAGGACCTGGGCCAGGGTGTTGATGAAGGCCACGGTGGCCGGGGAAGCCTCGGAGAGGTCGATGTCTGCGGAGACAATATGGGGTTTGTGGGCCGCCTCATCCGGTGGCGCAAGGGGCTTGAACTCGTCGGAGACGCTGGTGGCGTCCAGGGTCATGCGCTCCTGGGTGTCGAGGCCCAAAAGGGTTCCCAGGCTGTCGTAGGAAAAGTGGGTTCTGAGGAGCCCCTGTCTGTCCGAGACCCCTTCGGCAAGGATCAGGGTCCTGCCGTTGGTCATGGAGTTTCCGATGTCATGGTAATAGGCTGTGCGGCCGATGTGGATCATGGGAATCAGGCGCAGGGTCTTTCCGTTTTTCCCGTAGGTTTTTTCGTTCATGTAAAGGCCGGTGAAGCTGATGCGCATGAACCCGTTGGTGCGGGCCTCCACAAAGGCAGAAAAGGCCGAAAGCCCCATGAAAAACAGAAGCACGGGAACAGCCAGGGTGGTTACGGATACATACACTATGGTGTTTTTTGCGCTGAACCAGGGCCTTTGAAACATGGAGGGGCTCATGAGAAAGGGGTGGTCCGATTGATGCCCAATGGCCCGGAGCCCAGCAAGGCCGATGCCCAGCTGCCCCAGGGCCATGAGAATGCCGAACACTCCTTCGGGGATGTACCGGGGCGCGGGCCAGAAGAGGAGGCCTCCCCACAGGGCATAGGCCGCCATGGGCAAGAAGACTCGCTTGGGAAGTCGTCGGTCCAGGCCCATGACCATGAAAATAAGTACGGAGAGAAAAAGGACCAGATATGCGAGGACATTCCTGGGCTGGACGAGCAGGTGCATCCCGCTTACCGCCAAAAGGAGTTCGTCCAGGACGGAGATGGCCCCGTCGGCCAGGAAAAGAACCAGAAAAAGATTGGCAAAACGACGCATCATGGGGTGCGGCCTTTTATCGTGGTTTTAGAAGCATGAAAGGAGAGGCCGCCGGTAACTATCCAGCTCAAAAAAGCCTCCGGCGGGTCGCTTTTTGAAAAAAGCTCCGCAAAAATTTTCCGGTAATCAAGGAGCTCATCTCCAGCCCCGCAGGGGTCGAAGATAAGCGCTTTGATAAATCGAAAAATAAGGTAACTATTCAGTTGCCTCCGGCGGGTCGCTTTTTTGCAAAAAAAAGCTCCGCAAAAAACGTTTCTACGCACCTGTATCTTCGTTTTAATCGCCCTTCAGGGCGATTAAAACGAAGTACGGGTGCGCAAAATGGCGAAATTGTTTCGGCGGAGCCTATAAATTATTACTTGAGACCTCTTTGTCAAACTTTTTAAAAAGTTGGGCCCCCGGCAGGGCCGCCGGAGGCATTTTTATAACCTATAACCTATAACCTATGACCTGGTGTGCCTATAACCTGCCCTTTTAGTGCGCCTCGTTCCAGTTGTCTCCCACCTCGATATTGACGGACAGGGGCACGGCAAGCTCCCAGACGTTTTCCATGGCCTGCTGCATGAGGCCCTTCACTTCGTTTACTTCCGCTTCCGGGGCTTCAAAGACGATTTCGTCGTGGACGCTCATGATCATGCGGGTTTTCAGCTCTTTCTCTTTGATGATCTCGCTGCAGCGGAGCATGGCCAGCTTGATGAGGTCGGCGGCGGTACCCTGGATGGGGGTGTTGACCGCAGAGCGCTCGGCAAACTGTTTGACGTTGCGGTTGGCGCTGGCGATCTCGGGCAGGGGCCGGATACGCCCCAGGAGGGTGCTTGTGGTTTTTGTCTCCCGGGCCTCTTCGATGCAGGTGTCGATGAACGTTTTTACACCGCTGTAGCGGGCAAAGTAGTTTTCGATGAAGCTCTTGGCCATCTTCTGGGTGATGGCGAGTTCCTTGGAGAGGCCGTATGGGCTCATGCCGTACATGATGCCGAAGTTCACGGCCTTGGCCTGGCGGCGCATCTCCCCGGTGACAAAGAGGAGGTCGCAGTCGAACATTTCGGCGGCGGTGCGTTTGTGGATGTCCTCGCCTGAGTTGAAGGACTCGATGAGGATGGGGTCCCCGGAGCAGTGGGCCAGGAGGCGCAGTTCGATCTGGGAGTAGTCGGCGGCGATGAGTTTATTCCCCTCTGCCGGAACAAAGGCCCCGCGGATCATGCGGCCCTCGTCGCTTCGCACCGGGATGTTCTGGAGGTTGGGGTTGGAGCTGCTCAGGCGTCCGGTGACGGCCACGGTCTGGTTGTAAGAGGTGTGGATCCGGTGGGTGGTGGGGTGAATCAGGCCCACCAGGGCGTCGGCATAGGTGCTCTTGAGCTTGGCCAGGGTCCGGTACCGGATCACCTGGGCCGGGAGGTCGTGCATGGCGGCCAGGGCGGTCAAGACCTCTACGTCCGTGGAGTAGCCGGTCTTCTTCTTGGTCTTTTTCTGGACGGGCAGCTCAAGCTTTTCAAAGAGGATGGCTCCGAGTTGCTGGGAGGAGTTGATGTTGAACTCTTCCCCTGCAAGGCTGTAGATGGACGCTTCGATGGTCTCCATCTCGGTTTCAAAGGTCTTGGAGATGGTGATGAGGGCCTCTTCATCCACGGCCACGCCCGTGTGCTCCATCTCGGCCAGGACATGCATCAGGGGCATTTCCATGGTGTCGAAGAGCCCGGTGAGGTTTTTCGCCTCAAGTTCTTTTTCAAACTCCTGGGCGAGCATCAGAGTAATGTCAGCGTCTTCGGCGGCGTAGGGCACGGCCTGGGAGAGGGGGACCTCGGAGAAAAGGAGCTGGTTCTTGCCCTTGCCCGCCACCTCTTCGAACTTGATGGTCTGGTGGTCGAAGAGCTCCAGGGCCAGGTCGTCGAGGCCGTGGGAGCGCCGGGTGGGGTTGAGGAGATAGGAGGCCACCATGGTGTCGAAGGCGATGCCGCGAAGCTCGATGCCCGCGCCTTTTAAGACCAGCAGGTCGTATTTGATATTCTGGCCGCACTTGCGGATGGCCGGGTCTTCCAGAATGGGCTTCATGACGGCAAAGACCGCCTCTTTGGAGAGCTGCTTGTCGGACTCCAGGCCCGTGTGGCCGAAGGGGATGTAGTACGCCTCGTGGGGCGTCACGGCAACGGAGATGCCCACCACCTCGGCCAGCATGGGGGAAAGATTTGTGGTCTCGGTGTCCACGGCCACCAGGGGGGCATCCTTTATCTTTTCCGCCAGCTCTGCCAGGGCCTCTTCGGTGAGCACGGCGTGGTAGGCTTTGGTCACCTTTTTCTGCGGGGCGCTGAACATCTTGATGTATTTTTTAAAGCCCAGCTCCTTGAAGAGTTCTAAAAGGGTCTCGCCGTCGGGCTCGGGAACCACAAGGGCCTCTTCGTCAAAGGGGAGGTCGGCGTCGGTCTTGATGGTGACCAGGTCCCGGCTGATGAAGGCCAGGTCCTTGTTGGTGATGAGGTTCTCTTTCTGCTTCTTCTTGGTGATGGTCTCCACCTGCTCGTAGAGGCCGTCCAGGGAGCCGAACTCATTGATGAGGGCCGGGGCGGTCTTTTTACCGATGCCCGGTACCCCGGGGACGTTGTCCGAGGTGTCTCCGGTGAGGGCCATGATGTCGGTGACCTGCTCGGGCCACACCCCGAGTTTTTCCTTCACCGCGTCCCGGTCCAGGTAGACGTCCCGGGCCGGGTCCGAGATAACACAGGTGTCGGTGACGAGCTGCATGAAGTCCTTGTCCCCGGTGACGATGACCACCTCAAAACCGGCGGCCTCGGCTTTTTTGGCCAGGGTGCCGATGACGTCGTCGGCTTCCAGGCCCTGCTGCTCCATGGTGGGGATGCGGTAGGCCTCGGCCACCTTGTGGACAAAGGGGATCTGGGCCCTCAGGTCGTCGGGCGTGGAAGATGCGCCGGTTGGCCTTGTACTCTTCGTACATCTCGTGGCGGAAGGTGGGGCCCTTGGCGTCAAAGCAGATGACGGCGTGGGTGGGAGCAAAGTCGTTCATCATCTTGACGATGATGTTGGTAAAGCCCAGCACCGCGTTGGTGGGGAGCCCTTCGGCGTTGGTCAAAGGGGGAAGGGCGTGGAAGCTTCGGTATATGTATGCACTGCCGTCGATGAGGTAGATTTTTTTCTTGTCGGTCATGGTCTGGATGGCTCCGGGTTCATGGGGCGAGGCCTGTTGACAGGGGCCTTGGGTTGCATTACGTTCAGCATCTGATATCGCGATGTGATCATGCGGGCCGATGCGTCGGTATGGCGATGCCCCTGCGGGGTCTTTATTATCGGGACAACCCTTGCACGGCGTTGGTGACGTGTCGGATTGTGTGGGGTTACGTGTCGATGAGGTCATTGCGCGGAAAAACCCGCTGCAATGGCGTATACCTACCATGAAAAGGGCCAAACGGCAAACACCCGGAGGTGAACCATGGCAGAGAAAAAAGGCGAGATCCTCATCTCGGACCGGCAGATCAAGGACGTGCTGGAGCGTGCAAAAACCATCGCGGTGGTGGGGCTTTCACCCAAGCCCGAGCGGGACTCCCACGATGTGGCCAGGTACATGCAGGAAAACGGGTACGTCATCATTCCCGTGCGCCCGGCCCAGAAAGAGATCCTGGGGGAAAAGGCGTATAAAACCCTTGATATGGTGCCGGGCCCCGTGGACATTGTGAATGTGTTTAGAAGAAGCGAAGACGTCATCCAGCATGTGGACGAAGCCATCGCCGTCGGGTGCAAGGTGTTCTGGATGCAGCTCGGCATTGAGAACAGGGAAGCGGCTGAACGTTTGACAGATCACGGCATCGACGTGATCATGAACCGGTGTATCAAGGTGGATCATGCCTCGTACTTCAAAAAGAATATCCTCATATAAGCGAAAGAAACTCAAAGCCCAGGAATCGCCCTGCCACTGCTGCGGCAAAGGCGAGCTCCCCTTTGCCTGGCGCTGCCGCTGCGGCTTTACCATCTGTCAGGACTGCATGGAAGAGAACTTCTGGGGCATGACCTGCAACGGCATCACCTGGGAGTGCCCGGACTGCAGCGCACAGAACGGGTTCGGGAATCAGTGAGACAGGTGATAGGCTTATAGGTCATAGACCATAAGCTTATAGGGAAAATAAAAAAGGGAGCGACCCGCAAGGCGGGCGCTCCCTTTTTTCGTTTTTATGCGGCCTGCTCTACATGAAGAACTTGAGAACAAAGATGGCGGCGATGATGTACATCACCGGTGAGACCTCTTTGGCCCGTCCGGAGAGGACCTTTAAGATCACGTAGCTGAGCATGCCGAAGACGATGCCCTCGGAGATGCTGTAGGTAAGGGGCATCATGAGGAAGGTGATGAAGGCCGGGAGGGCCTCGGTGGCATCGTCTAAGTTGATGTTCTTGATGGGGGAGAGCATGAAGAAGCCCACCATGACCAGGGCCGGGGCCGTGGCTGCGCCCGGGATCATGAGAAACAGGGGCGACATGAACAGGGCCACGAAGAAGAGGCCGGCGGTGGTCAGGGAGGTGAGGCCGGTGCGGCCGCCCTCTGCCACGCCAGAGGCGCTCTCCACGTAGGTGGTGACGGTGCTGGTGCCCATGCAGGCGCCGAAGGTGGTGCCGATGGCATCGGCAAAGAGGGCCTGCTTGGCCCGGGGCAGGCGGCCCTTTTCATCCAGGAGTCCTGCCTTGGCGCCCACGCCCACCAGGGTGCCCACGGTGTCGAACATGTCGATGAAGAGGAAGGTGAAGAGAACCACGGCCATGTCCGTTGTAAAGAGCTTGGAGAAATCGAACTTGAACATGATGGGCTCAAGGGAGGGGGGGGCGGAGAAGAGCTTCAGCCCTTCCATGTGGGTGACGCCCAGGGGGATGCCCACCAGGGTGGAGACAAGGATGCCTGCCAGCAGGGCCCCTTTTTTGTTCATGGCCAGGAGGGTCCCGGAGACAACGATACCGATGAAGGCCACCCAGACGGCATGATCGCCCATGTTGCCCAGGGTGACGAGGGTGGCATCGCTTTTGACGATGACGTTTGCCCCTTTAAGGCCGATGAGGGCGATGAAAAGGCCGATGCCCACGGAGACGGCGTTTTTGATGGAGAGGGGGATGGCGTTGATGATGGCCTCACGCACGTTGAAAAAGGTGAGGACAATGAAAATAAGGCCTTCGATGAAGACCGCGGTGAGGGCCATCTCCCATGAGTAGCCCATGTTGAGGACCACGGTGAAGGCAAAAAAGGCGTTCAAGCCCATGCCCGGGGCCAGGGCAAAGGGGAGCTTGGCCACCAGGGCCATGACAAGGGTGGCCACCAGGGCGGACAGGGTGGTGGCGGTGAAGAGGGCCCCTTTGTCCATGCCGGTGGCACTCATGATGTCCGGGTTGACGGCCAGGATGTAGGCCATGGTCATAAAGGTGGTCAGGCCTGCGATCACTTCCGTCCTGACATCGGTTCCGTTCTCTTTGAGCTTGAAAAAGTTTTCCAGCATCTTCTTAGTAACCTTCCTGGTGGTTCACACATATCCCTGACGCGGCGGACAGGGCTCAACATTTGCCAGGGCCTTGTGCTGGGCCGTGGCATCACTCCTTGAATCCAACATGGCGCGTCCCCGGTGAGTGCGTGGTCAGCCGGGGCCTTCCTTTAAAAAAAAGAGTGCCGGTATTATGAAACCCTTGGATTTGCATGATACCGGCACGAGCTTTCTATACCACTATGTGAGCGGCAGGGAAAAGGCATTTTTTGAATGTGTTATCCCGTCAAGCAAGACGGTCCCCCAGCCGTGCCTCTCTCAGGTGGTGGCATAGGAGGGCACGGGGCAGGGGGGGAGGTGCTCCCGTTATTCGGCAGCGGGAACGATCTCCAGAAGCTCCATCTCGAAGATGAGGGCTTCGTTGGGACCGATCTTGGGACCGTTGCCGTTGGGGCCGTAAGCCAGGGTCGGGGGAAGGTAGAGCTTCCACTTGGCACCGGTCTTCATGAGCTGAAGGGCTTCGGTCCATCCGGCGATGAGGCGGTCCACCTGGAAAACGGCGGGCTCGTTACGCTTGTAGGAGCTGTCAAAGACGGTGCCGTCCAGAAGCATGCCTTTGTAGTGGACCTTCACCTTGTCGGAGGCCTTGGGGGTGGCGCCCGTGCCCTTTGCGATGACCTCGTACTGGAGGCCGGACTCGGTAGTGGTGATGCCCTTCTTGGTTTTGTTTTCGGCCAGGAAGGCGTTGGCTTTTTCAAGGTTGTCCACGGTCTGCTTGATGCGTTTGGCCTGCATCTTTTCAATGGCCGTGGTTTTGGTCTGGGTCATCTCTTCAGGGGTCATGAGGGGCTCGGTACCGTGGAAGCCGTCCTGGATCCCTTTGATGAGGGCATCAATGTCGAGCTCAAGGGCATTGGCCTTGAGGTTGGTGCCGATTTCCATGCCGATGGTGTAACCGATCTGCTCATCAAAGGATTCGAGGTTTTTTTTTCTTAGCTCTCGGTGGCAGCGGCGGCCACGAAAGCCAGGGTTATGATGAGAGCAAATGATGCAGAGATCAGGTTTTTCTTCATGAAGGTGTCCTTTGGTTTACAAGTCGTTGGTTGGGATTCCCGTCGCAAAAGGGATCCGGGTGACGTTGGTGTCAAAAAAAACGGTTGTTGAACTGTTCGTCTTTCACGTAAGCGGGGTGGCGCCGGGGAGCTTTGATTCAAGCCATGGGCAACCCCAGCATCAAGGGGATTTCCCCAAGGCGTTCCATGTGGGCGTCGGCCGGAAGGTCCGGGTTGCCGAAGGCCACAAAGGGGACCCCGGCGGCCTGGGCTGCCAGCTGGTCCGTGCTGGAATCTCCGATGTAGAGGATCTCGTGGGCCGACACCTTGAAGTGGTCCATGATGCTGTGGAGCTGGTCCGGGGCGGGCTTGGGGTGGGCCACAGTCTGGGAGGTGACCACCAGCTCAAAGAGATCCGAAAGGCCGTAAAACGTCAACACCGCGTCCATGGTGTTGGACCGGTTCGTGGCCACGGCCCGCTTGCATCGGGGCGAAAGGGCCGTGAGAACGCGGATCAGGCTCGGTTACTATCTTCATATGGGGAATCAGGGAAGCGTAGTCAAAGGCGGCGGTGGCGGCGCGCACCTCGCTTAAGTCCACGCGTCCCTCAAACAGGTAGGCCAGGGCCTGACTGACGGTGGCCATATGGACGTACCGGAACTGCTCGTCGCTTAAGGGGGGCATCCCGAACCGGTCGAGGATGGTGTTGTAGTAGATGCGGTTGGTCTCTTCGGTGTCGAACATAACGCCGTCACAGTCAAAGGCAACCACTCGGATGGCTTCGGGGGTGATGTTTGATTTCATGCCTTAAAAGCCCGGGCGTAGCGGGCCTTCCATAAATTAAGTGTCGGGGCCTTTGGTTATCCGTGGCATCGGGGGATGCCCGTGGAGAGGCGAGTCGTGGTGGTACCGGCCGGGCATTGCGGGGATTACCGCGGTGCCCGACGGCGCTCATGGCTTTTTTGTCAGGCTTTTTTCCGGATGTACAGGGTCACCTGGATCCTCATCTGGGGACGAATATCGCTGTCCGTATCGATGTCGATGGTGCTGGAATAGCGCCCGCTTTTGCTTGTGACATTTTTCACGGTGAGTTCATACTCACGGCCGGTCTTTCCCGCCACCTCTTTAACGTCCACGGTGATGAGCTTCGGGTTCACGGGATTGGCAGAGAGGAGCTTGAAGGGATACTCCTTGCTGGGCACGATGCGTACCTTGGCCGTGAGCTCCTGACCCTCTTTGCCGATGAGCCGAACCTGGGACGGAGTGATGGTGACGACTTTTTCCACATGGCCCCTGAAGATCAGGGAGGTGGTCTGTCGTTCCGAGTCATCGATACCCACCTGGATGCTGCGCTTGAAGTCCCGTCCGCCGTAGCCCCTGGTGTTGCCGATGATTGTGATGATTCCGCTGCCGCCTGGCGCGATTCGCTTCGTAAACGAAGCGGCGGTGCAGCCTCAGCCGGGCCGGACCCGAGTGATGCGGAGTTCTTCGGTACCTTGGTTCTCTACGGTGTACTCGTGCTTTATGCGTTTGCCCTCCGGTGCGGAGCCGAAGTCAAACTGGGCTTCGGGAATATGGAGAACAGGCCCTTCGGCCTGTTCGGCAGCCGAAAGGGGCAGGGCGGTGCAGAGGATGAAAAGCACCAGCGCCACTAATTTTTTGTACATGATGTCACCTCAGTGTCGAACGTTGCTGTCGTCGCGTGGGGACGAAGGGGATGAGCGTGAGGGCTCGGGCAGCACATAACCTTGCGGCTCGTCCATGGAAGCCGGGGTTTTGTCGATACGTTGTGTCGGCTGGTATGTATCGTATCCCCCAAAAGGGCGGAGGATGTGCGGTTATATTTTGCGAGAGCACGGACTCGTTGCGTATCAGGTATCAGCATCGGCGCATAGTGTATGTTTCTCGCCGGGTGTTGTCAAGGTGAAGGGCGGCCTTGGCGTGGTTGCCCAGGGCATGGGGAAAGGTGACTTTGCGGATGGTTCCCTCGGCTGTGTCGAGGAGGGCGAAACTCGGATCGCCGTTGGAACCCATGATCTCCCCGGGGTTCAGTAGGGTGGATCGCCCAAGCTCTTCCCGGTGCCAGGTGTGGGAGTGGCCGCAACAGACCAGGTCGAAGTCCCCGGTGGCGGCAAAGGCGCGCCCCACATCGGGCTGGTGGGTAAAGGCAATGCGCAGGCCCCCCAGGGTCACCTTGCCCACGGTCTCGTGGAGCTGGATGTGGTCAAGGTCCCGATAGGCGGCCCGGGCCAGGGTCAGGACGCTGCCGTCGTTGTTGCCGAGGACCCCGTGGACCGGGATGCCCGCCTTGTCCAGGCGCCGGAGCATGAAGGGGGCCACAAAGTCCCCGCAGTGGATGATGGCCTCGGCTTCGGCTTCGGCGATGAGGTCAAGGGCGGTCTTCAGGTGCCAGATATTGTCGTGGCTGTCGCTCATGATGGCGATGCGCATGGTGTGTTCCTTTGATAAAATGTAACTATTCAGCTTATGGTTGCCTCCGGCGGCCCTGCCGGGGGCTAAACGTTTGCCTGATTTTATAAAGGCGGGTTTAACAAACAGGTTTTAAAAAATCTTTTTGAGTGAATTTTTACTTTAAAGGCGGATGTGATTTGACCCGAGGAACGAGGGGCAAAACACATCCGCAACCTGCTTTCAAGGTGGCACACCTTGCCGCCGGAGGCTGTTTTTTTTGAGCTGAATAGTTACGATAAAATAAGATTATCCCAGTGCATAGGGGTCCACGTCAATGGTGACGGAGACATTGGAAAATCCCCCCTCCTTGCGAAAGGCTTCAAGGGCGTCTGCGGCCATTTTTTTCATGACGGAAGGGGACTCTCCTTTGAGGAGGATCTGCCAGCGGTAGCGGTTCATGGCGCGGGTCAGGGGCGCTTCGGCAGGGCCCATGATGGCAACGCCGGTGTCCGGGCGCCGGTCCCAGAGGAGCCCGGAGAGCTTCTGGGCGGCTGCGCGGCTGCGCTGGCTGTTTTTGTCGGCGATGCGAATCAGGATGATCCGGGTAAAGGGCGGGTAGGCCAGGGCGCGGCGAAACCCGGTTTCGTGGGTGTAGAAGGCGTCGGCGTCGTGGTCCACGGCGCAGCCGATGGTAAAGTGATCGGGCACGTAGGTCTGGAGAATCACCCGGCCGGGCTTGTCGCCCCGGCCCGCGCGCCCGGCCACCTGGGCCAGGAGCTGGAAGGTGCGTTCCCCGGCCCTGAAGTCGGGCAGGTTCAAGGCGGTGTCTGCGCAGATCACGCCCACCAGGGTGATGTCGGGGAAGTCGTGGCCCTTGGCGATCATCTGGGTGCCCACCACGATGTCCACCTGTTTTTCCCGGACCCCTTTGAGGATCTTAAGGAGGGAGCCGCGCCGGGCCGTGGTGTCCTGGTCCATCCGTGCCACGGTCTTGTGGGGGAAGATGTCCTTGACGGCCTCTTCCACCTTTTCCGTGCCGCTGCCCAGGAGCTTGATCTTGTTGCCGTTGCAGATACGGCAGTGGGTCTTGGCCGGTTCAAAGTAACCGCAGATGTGGCAGCGAAAGGCGCCTACGCCTTTGTGGAAGGTCATGGAGACGTCGCAGTGACGGCATTTTAAGGGCTCGCCGCAGTGGGCGCAGATGGGCGCGCCGGAAAAACCACGGCGGTTTAAAAAGAGGAGCACCTGCTCGTCCCGGTCCAGGGTCTGGGTCATGGCCTCCACGAGGCGGGGGGTGAGAAAGGTGTGGATGCCCGGCAGGTCCTTGTATTTCTTTAAGTCCACCACCTCGATCTCGGGCATGGGCTTTTTGTTCACCCGCTTGGTGAGCAGGACCTCTTTGAACTTGCCGGTGGTGGCGTTCCACGCCGATTGGATGGAGGGCGTGGCCGAGCCCAGGAGCACCACGGCCCCTTCCATGCGGGCCCGCACAGCGGCCAGGTCCCGCGCGTTGTACCGAAGGCCGCTCTCCTGTTTGTAGGAGCCGTCGTGTTCCTCGTCCACCACGATGAGGCCGATATCGGTGAGGGGGGCAAAGATGGCCGAACGGGCCCCGATGACCACGCTGACCCGCTTCTCGGCGATTTTCACCCACTGGTCGTAGCGCTCCCCGTCGGAGAGGCCGCTGTGCAGGACGGCGATGCGGTCCCCAAAGCGGGACTTGAACCGGCGGTCGGTCTGGGCGATGAGGGCGATTTCAGGCACCAGCACCACAGCCGTCTTCCCGGCGGACAAGGCCTCTTCCACCAGCCGCATGTAGACCTCGGTCTTTCCGCTGCCCGTCACCCCTTTTAAAAGGAAGGTGGCATACCCCTCTTTGAGCTGTGCCGACACCGTGGAAACCACCTTCTGCTGCTCGTCGGTGAGGGGCGGCGGGGTGTCGGGCACGATCTCTTCTCCCAGGGGGGATCTCTCCACCCGGTCCTCGAAGAGGTGGACGAGTCCCATCTCCACCATGGGGCCCAGGGTGCTCTTGGCCGAGGGGAGCTTTCGGTTGAGGTCGGACCGGGCTGTGGCGCCGTGGACGCGCAGGAAGTCCAGGAGAAGCTGGCGTTTTTCCGTGACCCCTTTTTGGGGGAGGGGGCCGAAGGCCGCCTCGGCCAGGGTCTCCATCTTGGCCCGGGTGCGTGCTGTGCTGAGCTCACGGGTCACCGTGATCCATCCCTTTTTCTCAAGGGCCTGTATCTGGGCGCGGGGGACGGGCGGGTCTGCGTCGATGAGCTGTTTCAAGGGGACCGGTGAGTTTATCAGCAGGGCAAGGAGCTCTTTGTCCGCCTCCGGGCAGGCCGGGTCGCCTGCAGCGGTTTTTCCGCTGTCCGTGAGGGAGGCCACCTGCCGGTCCACCACATTGAGCCCGCCGGGCAGGGCTGTTTTGATCACATCCCCCATGGGGGCCATGTAATAGTCGGCAATCCACCGGAACAGGGGAACCATGGCCGGGGTAAACAGAGGGCAGGGGTCCAGGGTGTCCAGAATGGACTTCACCTGAGGTGCAAAGGCCGTGATGTAACCTGTCACCGTGCGCCGGCCAAAGGGCACGAGGACCCGGGAGCCCACGGCCGCGTGGGCACGCAGGTGATCCGGCACGATATAGGTGTAGGGTCCGGACAGGGGCAGGGTTACGGTGACCTGGGCGTAACAGGTGGCGTCGGGCATGGAACTCTCGGTAAGGGTAAATAGGCGGCCCGGCGTTTCTGGCTCACGGGGCGGGCCTTGGGTTGTTGATGTCGCCCCCACTATAATGATGCCCTTAAAAAATGTCACCCCCCAAAGCGAAACAAAACGGATTCGCGGATACTCTACTCTTTGTTCCTTGGAGCATCACCTCTGCTGACGGGCTACGCCGTGGACAGAGGTGTGAGGGCTTCAAGCATTTTTATGTATCAAAGGGCTTTTCATGGCTAAAATGGCTTTAAGGTCTGTTTGTTTAAGGTTTCAAAGGTTTGTCTCCGACAGTGCCCCGGGGACAAAAACAGGTTGAAATCCCGGGCCGCTTTTTATATACTTCGTTGATTTTGCCGTGAGGTCAGGGCGGGGTTCGGATGAATCTTCTTGAAAGTCCGATGGGTTGTGGTTTTCGGCTGCGAACGTGTAAAGCGTAGCCATGGCCCGGGGGGATATGCGTCCTGCGGCCGCCACGGCAAAACATGGAGGGACCGGATGGCCGACCCGCGGGTCGGTGTTGTCCATAGATCAAGAATTAAGATCACTAAAATAGCGTGGCACGAAAGATCGCGTGGCACGAAAGCACTTGGCTTCAGGAGGATCCATGGCCGTACATATTGCAGAACACCCCCTTATCAAGCACAAGCTGGGCTTGATGCGAGCAAAGAATATTTCCACCAAAGACTTCAGGGATCTCTCCTCTGAGGTGGCCCGTCTTCTTACCTACGAAGCCACCAAGGATCTGGAGACCGAAGAGGTGGAGATCGACGGCTGGGCAGGTCCCGTAACCGTGGAGCGCATGAAGGGCAAGAAGATCACCATCCTCCCCATCCTTCGCGCCGGCCTCGGCATGATGAACGGCGTCATTGACCTGATCCCCTCGGCCAAGGTGAGCGTCGTGGGCCTCTACCGCAACGAAGAGACCCTGGAGCCCGTGGTCTATTATGAAAAGATGGCAGGGGAGATGGACAAGCGTATCGCCCTGATCCTGGATCCCATGCTCGCCACCGGCGGCACCCTCATCGCCACCATCGACATGCTTAAAAAGTCCGGTTGCACCAGCATCCGCGGCCTCTTCCATGTGGCGGCCCCCGAGGGCATCAAGCGGGTGACCGATGCCCATCCGGATGTGGACATCTATGTGGCGGCCGTGGATGAGCGGCTCAACGACAAAGGGTACATCCTTCCGGGCCTCGGTGATGCCGGGGACAAGATATTCGGTACCAAATAGTTCTATTGAGGGGCTTCGGCCCCTCTTTTTTTATGCCCTTTTTCGGCGGCCATGGGCCGCTTTCGTCAGAGGGCACCATAGATTTTGTTTGTTTTGGGTCCTTTCGGGGGCCTTTTTTATGATCTTTTTTCTATTTATGATGTGTGTGCTGATTCAGGAGGGGAAATGACAAGCAGCAGCAATAGCAGTTACCGGTTTAGCGTGAAGGATTCGTTTTTGGGGGCCCAGATGCTTTTCGTGGCCTTCGGTGCCCTGGTGCTCGTGCCGATTCTGACGGGCCTCAACGCCAACGTGGCCCTGTTTACCGCAGGGGTGGGAACCCTGATTTTCCAGGTGGTGACCCGGGGAAAGGTTCCGGTTTTCCTGGCGTCTTCTTTTGCCTTTATCGCCCCCATCTCCATCGGGGTGCAGCAGTGGGGCATCGCGGGCACCATGAGCGGCCTCATCGCCGCCGGTTTGTTTTATGTGGCCCTGAGCTTTCTCATCCGCTGGCAGGGATCGGCCATCATCGAGAAGGTGCTTCCCCCTGTGGTCACCGGCCCGGTGATCATGGTCATCGGTCTGATTCTCTCCCCCGTGGCCGTGAAGATGGCCACCGGTGTGGCCAACCCTGCGGCCATTATTCCCAAGGACGTTGCCCTGACCGTCTCCATGGCGGCCCTTGCCACCACGGTGCTGGTCTCTCTTCTGGGGCGTGGCATGATCAAGCTGATTCCCATCCTGTGCGGGATTGTGGTGGGGTATGTTGTTGCCCTGTTTAACGGTCTGGTGGATTTCAGCCCGGTGAGGGATGCCGCCTGGCTGGCGCTGCCCGACTTTACCTTTCCGGAGTGGAACTCCGCGGCCGTGTTCTTTATCGTTCCCGTGGCCATTGCCCCGGCCATTGAGCACTTCGGGGACATCCTTGCCATCGGCGGCATCACGGGCAAGGATTACCTCAAGGATCCCGGCATCGAAAACACCATGCTCGGTGACGGCCTTGCCACCAGCTTTGCCTCCCTTCTGGGCGGCCCCCCCAACACCACCTATTCCGAGGTGACAGGGGCTGTGGCCCTCACCGGCGCACAGAATGCCGGGGTCATGACCTGGGCGGCCATCACTTCTATCCTTCTTGCCTTTGTGGGCAAGCTCGGGGCCCTGCTTTCCAGTATCCCCACCCCGGTCATGGGTGGCATCATGCTGCTTCTCTTCGGCGCCATCATGGTGGTGGGTCTGGATCCCGCTGATCATCCCCGGCGAGGACCTCATGGAGGCCCGCAACCTGACCATCGTGGCTCTGATCCTTGTGTTCGGCATTGGCGGCATGAGCGTCTCCGCCGGTCAGTTTACCCTCCAGGGCATCGGCCTTGCCGGGATCCTCGGCGTGGTGCTGAATCTTGTGCTGCCCCGGTGCAGGGTGGACGAAAAGTAATGCCCGGCCCACAGGGGCCCTGTGAGTGAGATGAATAAAAAAGCCCGCCGGCTCGGCGGGCTTTTTTTATTGTGTCGACGTAACTGTTCATCGTTCTTCTTGAATGGAGCTTGGACCCTGGTTGTCGCTTGCCACGGCCTTTGAAAAAAAACGTGAAAAATCGACCGAAACGGAGCACCGCACTCCGGTGCGGCATTTTAGTCTGTCTTCTCACCCGAGCGAGGCCGGAATACGTAGGCTGAGGGGACAAGGGGGTTCGGCGGAGGGGCAGGCCCATGGCCCAAACGATGATCAAGGTCGACGTTTGTTTGAAGGGCGGATGTGATTTGACCCGAGGAACCCATCTACGCCCGTGTTTATGTGAGATCATCCGATCAATGGCAATGGCTCCGATGCGAGAAGCGATCAGTTTTCGCCTGCGGCTACGTTGTGACATGGGGCAAAGCGTATCCCATACCTTCGAAGGGTGAGAGCCTGTCTGCCTAAACCACCGGCTTTTGTAGCGGGCGAAGCCCAGCCGAAGGCCCTTGCGCTTTTGCCCGAGGAACGAGGGACAAAGCGCAAGGGCGATGTGTTTCGAGGTGGCTCACCTCGCCGCCGGAGGCATGCTTTTTGAGCCGATCGATTGTAACCTGGGAATGCAGCTTTTAAGGCTTGAATCGTTACGCGTCGAATTACCATTTTGCAAAATGGTCCTCGCAGAATCCTGGCGCACCGGTCACGGTTACGGGGGATCCGCCGGGTAGTGTGACGGTGCCGGTGAAGCGGCCGCAGAGCTGGGTGAAGAGGCTGCCCACGACCAGGGCGTTGACCTTCTCCTCGCGGTGGCCCTCCGGGGTGAAGGCCAGGTCGATGATGCCGTCCATGGAGGTGATGCGCCAGGGGGCGGTGGTGTTGTCTTGTTTGTAGTCGAAGTGAACGGGGCCAATGTGGGTCGGGGTTCCATCAACCCAGACCATGTTTTCGGTAAAGCCGGTCTCGTTGACTCCGGCCGCCAGGTTCATACCAAAGCTCCTGCCGTCGGCCAGCATGGCCGCCGACGAGGCCCAGCTCCAGAAGGTGTTGCGCCGCATGTAGCCTGCGGACCAGTCGGTGAGGGCCAGCACCTGCGGCGAGGTTATCTCCGTCTGGGTGCCGTCCACGGTGAGGGTGCCGTTTATTTCGACGGGGGACCGTTTGTCGGTGTAGGTCCAGCCCCTGTACCCGGTGCGAGAGACCACCCGCAGGGGGGCCGGGTGCGGGGCGGTGAAGGCCGCCTTGAGCGAAAGCCTGTCGGTGCGGCATTCCACCCCGTCTTCGGAAATAGTGAGGTCAAGGGCCGGGGTCTTGATGCGGCTTAAGGGGGCGTCGGGGGTGGGGCGGATGCTGGCCTTGAAGGGGGTGAGGACCGAGGTCTCCGTGAGTACGCCCGTGGCGCGGTCAAGGTGATAGGCGAATCCGTTTTTAATGAGTCCCAAATCCACCACCGCCACACCGGCCATGAAGGTGTCGGACATGAACCCCACAAAATTGAAACGATTGAACTTGAAGCGTTTATATAGAAAGCTGCGTCGCCTGCCGAAGGCCGACCTGAGGTCAAAGTCCAGGAAGTTGAGTTTTCCCACCGGTCTGTGGTGGTAACCGTAGGGCAGTGTTCCGTCTTCCCTGATCAACGTGTCCATCTCTCCTCCCTAAGTTGTCTGGCTAAGGCTGTTTTTGGCTCTGCTATTTATATTGTGTGCGTTCTATTTTTGTCCTGTCTTACCCCCGGCTGTGTAGGATTTCCATAGGGGGGCTGTAATGAAATACCCCAACTTCAGAATACCTGGGCCGGTTTGTTGGCATTGGTTGTCTTTGGGGGTGTTCTTTTTTCGGTGTACAACCTGGTGCTCTGCTCGGAAAAAATCAATTGTATACTAAAAAAATGTCGATACAATTTAAGAACTCTGTTTCTTACAGTGATTGATGGATCATACATGAAACGCTGGTATTGCAAAATACGAGTTTTAACAAGGTATTAATCCGGCGCATGGAATTGTGATTCTAATTTTAGAGTGTAAATGCCGTTTGCAGTTGACAAGTGGTTTTCACGGTCTCTACTATCTCTCCAATCGTGCAAAAAAAGTTAGTTTCCTGTTCTGGTGGATTGACTCGCGGTTGCTTGTGGTGAACTTAGTTAGCTCCTGACAACCGGTGACAATATAGGTAACAACAAACTTTTTGGGAGAGAAGTATGAAGGTGGAAAAAATGGTGAAAAAAGGATTGGTGGTCCTTGCAGCGGTGGTGCTGAGTACGTCGTCGGCCTATGCAGCCAACGTCGAAACCATGGGGATCGGCGCCATGAACACGGCCCAGGCGGGCGCCGTGTCGGCCTACTGCGACAACGTGTTTGCGGCTTATTACAACCCGGCGGGGCTTTCGCTCATTGAAAAGCCCACCATATCGGCGGGTGCCATGTACTACAACGCCAAGATTGAGGTGTCTGACTGGAATGTGGTATCGCAGGGGTCCAACCCTACTTTGGATGGCGCGCCATCGGATTATGACTCCGATACCATGCACATCGTCAGCCCGTCCCTGGGCTTTTGCGTATCGCCGGGCGACAGTCTGATAGTCTTACTCTTGGTGTGGCTGCGTATACCCCTTACGGTCTTCATGTTACTTGGGATAAGGATCCTGCAAAATCTCCGTCCAGTGCCTACGCCTGGGAATCTTACTACGGGCGTGTGGCTGTATCCCCTACCTTATCATACAAGGTGTCGGATAAATTTTCAGTAGGCGTTGGGGTGAGTCTTGGGCGCTCGATTTCGGAAGCTGGAAAGACAATGGAATACAGCGATGATTTCAATGCAACAGCTATCTATAAAAAGAACGCTGCAGGTGGGATGACACCTGACCAAGCGAAAGCACAGGCAGGCCTGAATGCCTTTAATTTCACCGGCGATGCTGAGAAGGCTCAAGAGCTGGTAATGTCGGCTACGCTTCTTGATGGCGCTCAACTGAAGATGGAGACCACCGATGATTTTAACTACTCTTTCAACGTTGGGCTTATGTACCGTCCCATTGAGCAGCTCTCCATGGGCCTGACTTATCGAGGTCGTTCCGATGGTGATTTCGAAGGGGATGTGATGATATCTGGCGCCATGGGGGGGACACAGAACCTCGATGGTACCGTCACGATGGAGTATGACCATCCTGAGCAGGTGCAGGCAGGTGTTCGCTGGATGCCCAGTAATAAGTTTTCGGTTGAGGCCGACGTCACCTGGACCAGGTGGAGTATCAACGAGAATCAGGATGAGCATGCCGTTATCAACGTACCCGACGCTTATGTTGGTCTGGTAGGGGCATCGACTATTGAGACGACCTTTAAGCATGAGCGTGACTGGGAAGATACCACCGCATACAAATTGGGCATTTCTTATCAGGCCACTGAGGCTTTCGTCTTTCGTGCCGGCTATACCTACGACCCCTCACCCGTTCCCGATGAGACCTTTGAGTTTGGCTGGCCTGACACGGATCGCAACGTCTATACCCTTGGTATGGGATGGCAGATCAATGAACGATGGAATATTGATGCTGTCGTCCAACACGTGATTTCGACGTCGAAGCGTTCCACAACAGGTGGAAGTACCGAGCTTAATAAAAATTACACTGCAGCCTATGGTGCCCCTGCTCAAGTGTACTGCGAAAACGAAGGCATCCTCTGGGGCGCAGGCATGACCCTGACCTACACCTTCTAAGGCGCGTTTGATCGTTTCCCATTGCTTTGGGGTAAAAAAGGCCGCTCCCGTCCGGGGGCGGCCTTTTTGCGTCCATGGGCCCGGAGTTGAAAAGACCGGGCCGTTCTGATAAAAACCACGGGTTGTTCGTAAAAACCGGCGCAACGCCGGTTTTTTTGTGTGTATGAATCATGGGGAGCGGAAAGTAGGACGTATGCAGGACAGTAGTGTGTCGATTTTGATTTCGTTTGTCCTCTACCTGATATTCATGGTGGGGATCGGTTGGGTGTATTACGGCAGGACAAAGACCCTCTCGGATTATATCCTGGGGGGCAGGGGCCTCAACAGCTGGGTGGGGGCCATGAGCGCCCAGGCCTCGGACATGAGCGGCTGGCTCCTTCTGGGCCTGCCGGGGTATGCTTACGTGGCGGGGCTTGAATCCTTCTGGATTGCCTTTGGCCTTGCCATGGGGACCTGGCTGAACTGGAAGTTCGTGGCCGAGCGGCTGCGGAACTACACGGAGATGTCCGGGGACTCCATCACCCTGCCCGACTATTTTGAGAACCGGTTCCGGGACACCTCGCACCTGCTGCGGATCATTTCAGCCATCTTTATCCTGATCTTTTTCCTGATCTACACAGCCTCCGGCTTTGTGGCCGGGGCCAAGCTCTTCAGCACCGTCTTCGGGCTCAGCTATAACTCGGCCCTTCTCATCGGGGTGGCGGTGATCATCTCCTACACCTTCCTGGGCGGGTTCATGGCAGTGAGCTGGACCGATTTTTTCCAGGGCATGATCATGATCGTGGCCATTATCGTGGTGCCCACCCTGGGCATCATCAAGGCTGGAGGGCTTGCCACCACCCTGGACGGGATCCGCTCCATCAACCCCGCCTTTTTAAGCATCTTCACGGACACCAAGGGGGCGCCCCTGGCCGTGATGTCCGTTATCTCCCTTGCCGCATGGGGGCTGGGTTACTTTGGTCAGCCCCATATCCTGGCCCGGTTCATGGCCATCCGCACCACCGCCGAGATTCGCAAGGCCAAGACCATTGCCATGCTCTGGGTGGTGGCCAGCCTCTCCTTTGCCGTGGTGGTGGGCCTTGTGGGTCTGGTCTGCCTGGACGTTCCCCTGGCTGCCGGGGATCAGGAGAAGATCTTCATGGTGATGGTGGATCAGCTGGTGCCCACGGTCCTTGCCGGGGTGTTCCTGGCCGCGATCCTGGCAGCCATTATGAGTACCGCCGACTCCCAGCTCCTGGTGACCTCATCGGCCCTGACCGAGGATTTTTACAAGGTGCTGTTTCGAAAAGAGGCCTCGGACGCTGAGCTTGTGTGGGTGAGCCGATGTGCTGTCATGCTGGTGGCGGTGTTTGCCTGGATGTTTGCCCGGAATCCCGATAGCTCCGTGCTGGGCCTTGTCTCCTATGCCTGGGCCGGATTCGGTGCCACCTTCGGCCCCATCATTCTTCTTTCGCTTTACTGGAAGCGCATGACCCGCAACGGGGCGCTGGCCGGCATCGTGGCGGGCGGGGTGACCGTGATCGTCTGGAAGCAGCTTACGGGGGGATTTCTGGGGTTGTTTGATCTTTATGAGATCGTGCCGGGTTTTCTGGTCTCCATTGTTGTGATCGTGGCGGTGAGCCTCATGGACAAGGAGCCCGCCCACGAGATCCAGGCGGAGTTCGATGCGGTTAACAACACCATTTAAAGGCCTCCACAAGGGACTTTCAGTGTAAAAAAGCCGTGACCGGTCATGTGTTTATGACCGGTCACGGCTTTTGTTTGTGAAGGATGGGTTGTAACTATTCAGCTCAAACAAGCCTCCGGCGGCCCTGTAACAACTTTAAAAAGTTTGACAAACAGGTCTTAAGCAAGCCTTTCCAGGCTCCGCCGAAATAATTTCCACATTTTTCACATTAGAAAAGTTTTTTGCGGAGCTTTTTTTCAAAAAAGCGACCCGCCGGAGGCAAGCTGAATAGTTACGATGGGTTTTTATTTAAAGGCCGAGGCCAGGGTGTCTGCCAGCAGGCCCTTGCGGGCAGCTCCACGAGGCTTGTGCCTTTTACGGGGACGGGGGTGGCCGTCTTCACTGGCGAAAGGGCCTCTGCGTCGCTGTCCATGGCAAGGACGCGGAGTTCTTCGGCCCCTTGAAGGGCGGTGGCAAGGGCGCCTTGGGGGAGGTCCCCCGAGGCCACCACGGTCCATTGGTTGCTCAGTTCCTGATGGAGCAGAAGGGCGTCGAGTTCCCTGCGCACCAGCACGGTGCGGCGGGTGGTGCCGGAAAGGACCAGGGGAACAGCGTCGCTGCCTTCGACGGTATGGTACTCCCCGTCGTGGCCGTGACCCATGCGGTAGATGACGACGCGTTTGAGCTCCTTGTCCCGGATCACAGGGATGGTGAGCCCTTCGGGGAGAAGGATTTTGTCCACGCCTTTGGTGCCCCAGGAGTCTGCGGGCCTTCTCGTGTTCCTTACCTGCCAGCCGATGAAGGCCTTCTTCGGGTTTTGATGGGACCGCCAATAGAAGGGGCAGCGATCGGGTCGCCTTGTGCCTGCCCCAAGGCGTCTGCTTTGCGGAGACGGCGAAGCAGCTTGGCTCCGCGCCCAGGGGTGTGGATGAATTTTTCGTGGTGTCCATGGGTGCGGCTGCTCCATGCAGATGCCACGTACCGCTGGTGGCCACAGGGAGAGTCCCTTGTTTCATGGGCTCTTGTCACAAGTGGTTTCGTTGGACCCGCAGGAAGGGGTGGCCCGTCCGTGACCAGGGTGGAGCGCGTGGCCGGGTCGTGGGTGGGATGACCAGGGCGATCTCCATCTGATCCCAGCTGAGTAGTGGGCAAGGGCCATGGACTACTAGTGGACATGGCTGGCTGAGCCTGGTAGGAGTTTCGTGTCGTCCGGGAAGGTGAGCAGGAAGGTGACGGATCGGTAGAAGCTCTCCATGTCTCCTGAAAAGCAGGTCCCCACCGTGCCGTTGAAGAGGGTGTCTCCGGTGATGAGGCGCCCTTTGATCTCAAAGGTGAGGCAGTCGTCCATGTGGCCCGGGGTGTAATGGACGAAAAGGGGTTCCCCGTCGATCTCCAGTCGCCCCTGCCTGCGAAGGGTGGGGATGTCCAGGTGGGTGGCCTTGGAGCGCAGGAGCAGCGGGGTGTTGCCCACGGTGTGGTCCGGATGGGTGTGGGTGTTGATGACGTGGGTGAGGTCAAGACCCCGGGCGTCGACAAAGGCCAGGATCTCGTCCACGGCTCCGGGATCAATGGCCACGGCGGACGTGGGGCCGCTGACCACATAGGAAAAATTGTCGGCGCTGTAGCGGAACTGGGTGAGGGTGAGCATGATGTCCTCCCAGAGGGTTAAACGGGTTTGACGGGCAGGGCCTCCACCGAGAGTGTGAGCTCGCCGTTGTCCGTGCGGAGGTCCCAGGATTTGATGCCCTTCATCATGGCGGGGTACCTGGACTGTTTGGCGGTGATGAGATCCAGGACAACGCGGACGAAGACCTCCCTCTGCTCTGCGGGGAGCTGTGCGGGGAGGCGCTCTTCCACCTGGGACCTGTACCCTTCTTTCCCCCGGCTTTCGAAGAGGGAGAGGTTCCAGCCGGTGACGGCCAGGGAGATGAGGTGGTGCTTCATGGCGTCGTCGTCGCAGGCGGCACACAGGGGCGCAGCAAGGGTGAGGACCGCGTCGGCCACGTCTTCGTGGGTGCAGGCGGCAAAGTTGTTCACGGTAAGGGTGCTCATGGAAAGTCCTCCGGTTGAAAGTCAACATGACGACGCCTCGTTGCCTTGGCGGGTGCGTCGGGTTTGATCCGCTTGATTCCCGGCGGTGATGCCCCTAAACCTAAGCTGATTCCATGAAAAGTCAAGGCAAGGCAGGTCTTCTTCCGATTCGGCTCGGGGGCATGTGGGATGGGTCGGAGGGCGTGATTTGGGGTGTTATCATTGATTTTTTGTGCTTTGGGGCCGCGTGGGATTTACGGGTTTCCCTGAAACCTCACAGACCCTGCAACGGCCGAAAGCACGGTGATTTTCGTGCACTGCCCCGTCCGGAATGCACCTTGATCTTTGCCATGGGCTGTTTTACTATTGCGCACCTGCCGCAGCTGGGGGGCCACGGGCCGTCAGGGGCGCGGAGACCATAACGGACAGTCGGGGCGCCGGCCGTTCATCTAAGAAAATACCACCACAAAAAAACAGGACAACACACTATGGGGATGAATATTGTGGATCGCATTGACGACCGGGTGAAGGTCGATCATGTGCTGATCAGCGTGTCGGATAAAACGGGACTGGACACTCTGGTTCCCGCCCTGGTGCGGGTCAACCCGTCCATTCGTATTTTTTCAACGGGCGGTACCTTCGGGGCCATCGAAAAGATCCTGGGCGATGCCGCGGCAAAGCACCTGGTGCAGGTGTCGGATTACACGGGCCAGCCCGAGACCCAGGGCGGACTCGTCAAAACCCTTGATTTCAAAATCTATCTCGGAATCCTGACGGAAACATACAACGATTCTCATCAGGAAGACTTAAAGAGAACCGCCGCAGTTCCGATAGATATGGTAGTTGTGAACCTTTATCCCTTTGAGGCCACCGTGGCCAAAGAAGGGGTTACCGTGGAGGAGGCCCGCAGCAACATCGACATCGGCGGTCCCACCATGGTCAGGGCCTCTGCCAAGAACTACCTTCGGGTGGCCTCGGGTATCCCTCGGATTACGGGGCCGTTGTGGCGGCTCTGGAGGCCAATGACGGGGCAACAGACCTGTCCTTAAGGTACGAGCTGGCGACCAAGGCTTTTGAGCATACCGCCACCTACGACCGGCACATTGCCGATTATCTCGCAGCACAGGCCCCGCAGAGCGTGTCGGGGTGTTACAGCGCATCCTAAACACCCTATCCGGACCCGGCAGGACCCGCGGCGGCTTTTCAGACAGGCTGCAGAGGGGCCCTTTCGGGGGGAGAAAAGCACATGGCAGACGATCTGAAAAAGATGTACCGAACCATCATGGACGACCACTTTGCACCGGCCATGGAGATATCCTTTGTGGACGGCGACAACCGCCAGACCCTCTTTTACGAGAAAGTGGCCTGGACCATCGACCAGGTCAAAAAAGGGCTGCGCTACGGTGAAAACCCGGGTCAGGAAGCGGCGCTGTACCGCCTGGCCAACGGCAACCTGGTGGTGGGGGAGACCCAGACCATCGCGCCGGGGCGTTACCTTGCCTCGGACATCGAGCTCCTTCAGTCCGGGAAGCATCCCGGCAAGACCAACCTCACCGATGCCGACAACGCCCTGAACATCCTGCGTTACTTCACCGATACCCCCACGGCGGTCATCGTGAAGCACAACAACCCCTGCGGCGCGGCCCGGGCCGCTTCCCTGGAAGAGGCCTACGCCAAGGCCTACATGGCCGACCGCATCGCGGCCTTCGGGGGGTGCATCGCCCTGAACCGCAGCGTGGACAAGGCCACGGCCGAGGCCATCAGCAACCAGTACGCCGAGGTGGTTGTGGCCCCCGATTTTGAAGAGGGGAGCCTGGAGATCCTGTCCGCGCGCAAGAACCTCCGGGTGATCCGCATCGGCAACATGGACCGCCTCCAGAGCTATGTGGGAGAGCGCGTTGTGGACTTTAAAAGCCTCATGGACGGGGGGATCATCACCCAGCTCTCCTACGTGCCCGAGGCAAGGACGCGCAAGGACCTCAAGCTTGCCCAGTGCGAGTACAAGGGGACCCTCTACACCATCGACCGGGAGCCCACCGACGCCGAGTACGAAGACATGCTCTTCGGCTGGCTGGTGGAGTCCGGCATCACCTCCAACTCCGTGATCTACGTCAAGGACCAGGTGACCGTGGGCATCGGCACCGGTGAGCAGGATCGCGTGGGGGTTGCCGAGATCGCCGTGGACAAGGCGTACAAAAAGCTTGCCGACCGTTACGCCTTCGAGACCTATGGCGTGGGGTACGTTGACCTTACAGACGCCGACAAGAAAGCGGAGATCGACGCCAGGGTCAAGGCTGAGAACGGCGGCATCAAGGGCGCCACCATGGTGAGCGATGCCTTCTTCCCCTTCCGCGACGGTGCCGACGTGGGCCTTCGCGAGGGGGCCAGCGCCATCGTCCACTCCGGGGGATCCATGAACGACTACCAGTCCATTGAGGCGTGCAACGAATACGGCGCCACCATGGTCTACACCGGCCAGCGGAGCTTCAAGCACTGATTCCGACTGGTCTTGAACCGATGCGCCCTTGCAGACCGCAAGGGGCATCAACAACGTATGTTCCGGTGGGGTGACGCACCGGAGATGACCGGCGGCACGCCTCCAATGCCAGTTGGAGGCGTGTTTCAGGCCCTTTTGGGAAACAGTGGTTTACAAAAGGGGACCTGGTAACCCATCTGGTGTTTTAAGCGGTGTGTGTATGACGGACAAGCCTGTGTTGAAGATTGGTCACCTGCGGATTACCGATCACCTGATTCTGGGTGTCACGGATCTCAAGTTGAAAAAGGGAATGGAGACCTTCAAGCATTGCTCCCTCCAGCCGGTGTTGAAAAACGGGTGGAACGAGGTGGCCGACGACCTGGCCACCGGGGCCCTTGACGGTGCCTTTATCCTTGCCCCCACGGCCATGGACATTTACAAGTCCGGGGTGGGCATCAAGCTGATCCTGTTTACCCACAAATCGGGCAGCATCCTGGTGAAGAGCCGCCGTGCGGGAATCCAGCGCATCGAAGACTTTGCCGGAAAGGTGGTCCTGATCCCCTACCAGCTTTCGGTGCACAACATGCTGTTTCACCGTCTCCTCAAGGAGAAGGGGCTCAACCCCGGCACCACCCGGGACAAAAAAGCCGACGTCTTTCTGGAGGTGGTGGCGCCTTTTCAGATGCCCGATGCCATCGATCTGGATGAAGACGGGGAGATCGCCGGGTTCATCGTGGCCGAGCCCATCGGCACCAAGGTGATCAACAGCGGCAACGGGGAAGCCATTCACCTCTCATGCGATCTCTGGCCCAAACACCCCTGCTGCGTGCTGGTGATGCGCGACGAAGTGATCGAAAAGAACCCGGACGCCGTCCATGAGCTGACCCGCAGCCTGGTGCGCTCCGGCATGGCCGTGGAGGCCCAGCCCAAGCCCGCTTCCATCATCGGTGCCGATTTCCTGGGGCAGAACAGCGATTTGATTTACAAGGTCCTCACCGAGCCCAAGGAGCGTATCTCCACGGACGAACTCTTCCCGGTCATCGACGACCTGGCGAAAATTCAGGATTACATGAAAGATGAGATGGGGATTCTGACGGACAAGATCGATCTGGATAAGTTCGTGGACACCCGGTTTGCCCTTGATGCAGGAGGTCAGACCGGACCTTTTTCGCCCCCGCAACCCGTGGTCATGGGTTATGCGGGGCCGGCCTTTTCAATGATGCGGAAGATGCCTTCGATGGTACGGGTTCCCCAGGAGCCTTTTCCGCTGAAGGTGGGCCGCTCCTCTTTGTTGAGCCGCTCAGCCACCTGGGCGGCGGACAACCCTTCCCGGCGTTTCATGCCGATGATTTCCTTTAAGATAAAATCTTTGTAGGCCTCGGGGTCCGAGGGCAGTGGGGCGTGTTCCTCGGCTGCCGCAGGGGCTGTGCGGGCTGCCTGCCGGGGTTGGCTTGGTGCAGGTTCAGTCTGTTGGGGCGGCGTGTCCACCAGGTCCCAGAGGTTGTCCATCTCCTCGTGGGGGACGCTTGTGGGGGCAGGAGACGCCGATGGTTCATGGGCCGGGGGCTCGTCCGATGTCCAGAGGTCGTCCAGGCCCGTGTCGCTCATGGGTTTTTTGGCGGGTTCCGATGACGGCTTTTCGTCCACCAGGTCCCAGAGATTGTCCATCTCCCCGTCGGTATTTCCGGCGGGCGCTTCGTCCACCAGAGCCCAGAGGTCGTCGGGTTTCTCCTCGGCAGGGACATCCACCAGGCTCCAGAGGTCGTCCGGCTTTTGGTCTTCGGGGGTCTCCACCAGATCCCAGAGGTTGTCCATCTCCATGACAGGGGATGGCTTTGGCGGCTCGTCGTTTACGAGGCCCCAGAGGTCGTCCGTGTCTTCACCGGAAGGTGGTTCCTCGGAAAGGGTGTCGGTGTTATCCGGGGAGGGGGGTGGCGTTGCCTGCGCCGGGCTCTCGGGGGCATCCCGAGGGGCCTCGGGGGCGGGTGAAATTTCTGCCGGGGGCTCCGGGGCCGGCGATTCGGGCGAAGGCTGAGGGGCCTGGCCTGCCATGGCGGCCAGGGGGATACCCGATGTTTGCAGGGTGTTGAGGATGGCCGCCAGGTTGCGCGATTTTTCCTCTTCCACGGCAATGCGGCGTTCCATGGCCGAGGCTTTGCGCTCTTCGGCTTCGGCCAGGCGGCGCTGCTGGATGACCAGCCTTGCGAGAAGTGCCGGCGTGGGGTTGTCGTCGTCTAATAGGGCGAGGATGTCGTCATCGTCGTCGTGTCGAAACGCGCTGCGGGAGAAGAGGGGCCCCTTTCCTGCGGCCCTGTTTCTTAAGGCCAGGCGAATCTCCTCACGGGTGAGGCCCGACTCGGTGCATTCGGAAATGTAGGTAAAAAGGTGGATGTCGTCGCGGCTGAGGGTGTCGTCTCCCGCGTCCCCGGTTGCGGAGAGGAACTCGCTGTAGATGTGTTTCCACAGGAGAAGGGTGGAAACCCCTGTTCCGAGCTCCTTTGCAGCCTCTTCCACACTGTATCGCTTCTCGTCGGCCATGCCTTCTCCGTGGGGTGGCAACTGATGGATTTGCTGATGTCAGGAGATGATCAATCACCCGCCCTAATAGTATCGGCAATTGTATCGGCGCATTTTAGTGTATTTTATCCCAAGGTGTCAATCGACGGCCCGCTTCTCCGCCCAATGGGTGATCACCAGGTTGAAACCGAAGGCCAGGTCCAGGGCGTCGGCCTCTTCAAGGCTGAACCAGGCGATCTTCTGGCCCTCGGTGAGGTCCACGGTCTCCGGGTCGAAGTCGGCCCTGGCGGTGAAGACGTATTCCAGGCGGTCCGGGAAGTCGTAGACCCCGAAGGGGCGGATGGCTTCGGGGCAGAACCCCAGCTCTTCCATGAGCTCCCGGCGGATGCAGGCCTCCGGGGTTTCCCCTGCCTCCACATGGCCCCCGGGAAGGTCCCACATATTGGGACAGGGCAGGTGAGGCAGGTCGTCCCTGAGCATGAGCAGTACCTTGTCCCCGGGGTTGATGAGCAGGATACTGGTTCCCTCTGGTTTCATGTGAATTCCCAATGATAAATAGGTGAAAACAATTGTTTAATAATTGACAATTTTTTTTGATACAGCCTATATTTATAAGGTTTATCGGGATATTACAAGACGGAAAAAAAGGGTCAATCTTCACCGTGGTTGAGACGATAAGGGTGGTAGTGGCAACCAAGTGGACCTCTACCGTGAACGGATTGATAACCGGGCCGGGCAGTGCGACGGCGCGGCCGGTTCTGCTCGCCAGGAAGGAGCGCGTATGGGCATCTACCCGAAAAAAGACTGTGAAATCACCTTGTGCCTTTCCAACAACAGCCAGCTTGACGGGCTGGTGAATATTGTGGGTCGGGACATCCGGACCTTTCTTTTGGACAACGAATCCGACATCGTGATGTACGAAGCCGTCAACGGGGAGGACGAGAGCCGCCGCCCCATGATCGTTCCCAAGAAACACATCCTCTGGGTGGAGGTGAGAAACGGGGACCTTTCCGAGAGAAAGGTGGCCATCTACCGGAAGATGAAGATGAAGATGACCAACGGCCAGGTGGTGAGCGGAGAGATCGACATCACCGGGTACGACCGCGTCTCCGACTATTTTCTGAAGAATACGGACATGTTCACCGAGGTGTCCAACGTGGCGGTGGACGGAGAGACCGTCCGTTCCATTGTGTTTGTTTCCACCACCCAGTATCTCTGGGTTATTCCCGACGAAGACGCGTAAAGGGACCCGGAGGTTTTTCATGGCAGAATTGGATAAGGTGTTTCAGGCCGGTGTCAACCTGCGGGCCTCGGACGTGCACGTGGTGCCGGGAGAGCCCATCATCCTGCGCAAAAAAGGGGGGCTGGTGAAGACCCGTACACCCAGGCTCACCCCGGATCAGACGCGGCGGCTCATCACCGAGCTCCTCTCCGAGGAGGAAAAGGACCGCCTGGCACGGGAAAACCAGCTTGATTTTTCATACGAGATCAAGGGCCTCGGCCGCTTCAGGGGAAGCGCCATGGCCCACAACCGGGGACTGAGTGCGGCGTTCCGCGTCATTCCTCCATCCATCCCCTCCCTTTCCGACACCGGGCTTCCCGAGGTGGTGGCCAAGGTCCTGGACCAGCACCAGGGGCTGATCCTGGTCACCGGGGCCACGGGCATGGGCAAGACCACCACCTTGGCCGCCATGGTGGATTTCATCAACGGGCGCAGGGCCCATCACATCCTCACCGTGGAAGATCCTATTGAGTTTGTCCACCCCAAGAAAAAGGGGGTGGTGAACCAGAGGCAGGTGGGCCGCGACACCCACTCCTACCTCAACGCCCTGAAAGGGGCCTTGAGGGAGGACCCGGACGTCATTGTCATCGGTGAGCTTCGGGATCTGGAGACCATGTCCCTTGCCATCAGCGCCGCCGAGACCGGGCACCTTGTCATCGGGACCCTCTCCACCACCAACGCCCCCAAAACCGTGGATCGCATCATCGACTCCTATCCCCCCGGGGAGCAGTCCCAGATCCGGGCCACCCTGGCTGAGACCCTCAAAGCCGTGGTGACCCAGAAGCTCATCGCCTCGGACACGGAAGACCGCATGCTCATGGCCTCTGAGATCCTCATCGTAAACCTGCCGGTGGCGGGCCTGATCCGGGACTCCAAGGTGTTCCAGATTCCCAACCTCATGCAGACGGGCAAGGGCCTGGGCATGAAGCTGATGGATGAGTCGGTGACCGAGCTTCTGGATCAGGGCCTCATTAGTGTGGAGACGGCCCTGACCCATGTGGAGTCCGAAACCCTGCAGCGAAGGCTCAAGGCCGGGGCGGCAACGTGATGAAAGGAGTGACCATGGAACGGATACGGACGGCCGGAGCCGTCGGCAGGAGGGGTTGTGGCGGTTATTGATACCTATTTTACGGAGCTGATGGAAAAAGGGGCCAGCGATCTTCACATGGTGGTGGGGCGCCCGCCTATGCTTCGATTGAAAGGGGAACTGGTGGAGACCGGTCATCCTGTCCTGGACCGGGAGCGGATGACCGAGGTGCTCTTTGAGATCCTTCCCGGCGACAAGCAGAAGGAGTTCGAGGCCAATCTGGATTTGGACATGGCCTATGAGCTGGACGGTGTGGGCCGGTTCCGGTGCAACTTTTTCTATCATCACAACGGGCCCGGCGCGGTGTTCCGGATGATCCCCACCGAGATCCTTACCCTGGAAGACCTCGGCCTGCCCGAGGTGCTCAAGACCATCGCGGATTTTCCCAAGGGCCTGGTCCTGGTGACGGGCCCCACGGGCAGCGGCAAATCCACCACCCTTGCCGCCATGATCGACTACATCAACAAGAACAGGGAAGCCCACATCATTACCATTGAGGACCCCCTGGAGTTCGTGCACCAGAATCGCCGGTGCATCTTTACCCAGCGGGAGATCGGCTCCCACGCGTCAAGTTTTGCCGATGCCCTGAAGGTGGCGGGTCGCGAGGACCCGGACATCATCCTGGTGGGGGAGATGCGTGACCGGGAGACCATCAGTCTGGCCCTGACCTGCGCCGAACTGGGGATCCTGGTGTTCGGCACCCTTCACACCAACAGCGCCTCCAAGACCGTGGACCGTGTGATCAACGCCTTTCCCGCGGACCAGCAGGAGCAGGTGCGCACCATGTTCTCCGAATCCCTGAGGGCAGTTATCGCCCAGCAGCTCCTCAAAACCGCCGACGGCACGGGCCGTTGTGCGGCCAACGAGATCCTTCTGGGCTCCACAGCCCTTGCCAGCGTCATCCGAAGCGGCAAGATCGCCCAGATCAACTCCATGATCCAGACAGGCACCTCCCAGGGCATGCAGTCCATGGACCAGCACCTCATGGAGCTGGTGAAGGCCAAGAAGATCACCGGGGCTGCCGCCTACGAAAAGGCCATGGATAAATCCCTTTTTGAGGCCCTGAAACACGCGTAAGTCGCATACAACGGCGGTATCCTTAACAGTCTCTGTAATATTAAATCATTAATGTTTACGTCGGGCGAAGCCCGAGCCAACGCCTCCGTCGGCCCCAGGAACGAGGGACAAAGCGCAAGGGCTATATGCGTTTGGGAAAGGCTATTCGCCCCGACGGGGAAGGTCGAGGTGGTCCACCACCTTGCCTGTGGCCAGGTCCACCAGTTCGAGGCGGGTGCCCGTGAGCCGGGCAAAGCCCTGGTGGCCGCCCCGGGGGCGGGCCGGAGAGCCGGGGTTGAGGAACACCTTGCCCATGAGGGTGTCCAGGCGGGAGACGTGGGTGTGGCCCTGGACCACGATGTCGTAGTCGGTGAGATCCGGCAGGTGGCGATGGCCGTGGGCCAGGAGCAGGGTGGTCCCTTCCCAGGAGAAGGTGGTGGTCAGGTCTCCCGAGAGGGTCTCCGGGTGGTCGCAGTTGCCGCAGACATACCAGGTGGGGCCGGCAAGGGCCTTGAACTCTTTTTCAGATGGCGTTCGGGTCGTAGTCCGGGTGGCTTTTTCCGTAGACCGTGTCAAAGAGGTCCCCTGCCACGGCCAGGCCGTCGCCGGGGTTAAGCTGGGCCGAGATACGGCGCCAGGTGGGCAGGTGGCCGTGGATGTCGGCCGTGATGATCAGCTGCTGGGGCATGGTGGGTCCTGTTCTTGGAGTCAGAGAATTGCAAAAAAAATGGGCATCCGGTTTACAATGGATACAGCCGTGACAGAAGGGCCGGAATGGCCGATTCCACCCTCAGGATGCGCTCCCCCATGGAGACGGCCTGGAACCCTGCTTCTTTCAGTTTTTCCATTTCATAGGGGATAAACCCTCCTTCCGGTCCCACGGCCAGGGTAACCGGGCCTGTTGCCCGCACGGGGCAGGACACGGCATCGTAGGGGTGGGCAGCCAGCTTTTCCGTGCCGCGGGCCAGGGCCGGCAGCTCGTCTTCCACAAAGGGCTTGAACCGTTTTTTCAGAAGAATCTCCGGCAGCCGGGTGTCCTTTGCCTGCTCCAGGCCGAGGAGACGCTGGGCAAGGAGGTTCCCCTCGGCGAGGCGGGGGCTCTGCCAGAAACTCTTTTCAACCCGGACGGCGTTGAGCAGGACCAGGCGTTTCACCCCCATGCTGTGGAAACCACTGATCACCGGCTGAATACGTCGGGCCGCGGCAGGGCCAGGATCAGGGTGAGGGGAAGGGGGGGCGGCGGCGGCGCGTCCAGGGCAACGGCCAGTTCCATGGCGTCTTTGGTCAGGGAGAGGACCGTGCCGGTACCCAGGCTGCCGTTGAGGCGCCCCACGGTGAGGGTATCCCCCACTTCGGCCCGGTGGACCTCCCTGACATGGCGGAGGCGTCGTCCGGTGAGTCGTGCCGTGTCCGATTTGTGGGGAAAATCGTCATCAAAAAGAAGGATCAGGTTCATCCGTTTCATTCCATCGGGTCTGTGCCACCCTTGAGTGTCCAAAGGGGCGTGTCATGTTTTTTTCTATGTAGCACCGATGGTGAGAGCTTGTCGAGGTACCGTGGCCCGGCGGGAACGGTCCCGCGGCCGGAAGCGGGGCCTGCGCCGTCCGGTTTTTTCCTTCAAAGGTCCCGGAGAAGAGCCCGTGGCGGGCAGCGGGGAACGGTGTCGACGCCTTGATTTCAATGGGGTTTGTGCAAGGGCACGTGGGGTGCGGGGAGGGCCCCATGGTTGTGTGGCGACGTTTTCGGGGGCGGCAATGAGCCTTGACACCCCCTGATTGCGTGTTACTTTAGACCATTGTGCATGTTCTGTGCGGGTGCGAAATCATTCGGGGGCCTTTGGGATCCCCGTCCAAAGAAAATCAATGGCCCGCTTTGATGCGGCGCCGAGAAGACGAACAATAGAGGCATAGAGGTTATTATGACTTGTTTTCAAGCGGTGGGTGCCATCGGATTTGCCCTGGGCGGTCCGGTGGGTG
This sequence comes from Desulfoluna sp. CYM3A, assembly GCF_056829965.1. Taxonomy (NCBI): domain Bacteria; kingdom Pseudomonadati; phylum Thermodesulfobacteriota; class Desulfobacteria; order Desulfobacterales; family Desulfolunaceae; genus Desulfoluna; species Desulfoluna sp. CYM3A. The sequence continues at coordinate 3,795,652 of NZ_CP186556.1, read as the reverse complement.
CGGTTGCCGGGGCGGTGTTCGGACACGCCTTTGACAAAGACGGCAGTGAACTCAACCGGGACGAACGTCGGGAGCTTTCGGGGAACGAAGAGGCCCAGATGACTTTTTTTGTGGCGGCGTTCTCCATGCTGGCCAAGCTCTCCAAGGCCGACGGTCGCGTGAGCCGGGATGAGATCGAGTCCATCGACCAGTTTATGACCCAGGATCTCCACCTGAATCGCGAGAGCCGCAACATCGCCATCGACATCTTCAGGGAAGCCGTGAACTCCCCTGAACCCTTTGAGGGGTTTGCCCGCCAGTTTTACGCCACGTTTCGGAACCAGCCCCGCCTCCTTGAGGTGATGCTGGACGGTGAGGCGACTTGCCGTACTTCCATGCCCACGGCCAGTTCAGCCCCCAGGAAGAGGAGCTGATCCTGTCGGCGGTGCACCTTTTCAATTATCCTTCCGAAGGCTATTTAAAGCTCAAGGCCCGCTACGTGGACCAGAGTGATACCTACCATCTGGTGCTTGGGTGCGACCGGGGAGATTCCGCAATCAACTCCGCGAAAAAGCAGTACCGGAAGCTGGTCAACGAGTATCACCCGGATAAAATTGCCGCCAAGGGGCTTCCCGATGAATTTACGCACTTTGCAGAAGAGAAGTTCCGCGAGATTCAGGAGGCCTGGGAGCATGTGAAGAAAGAGCGGGGCATGGCCTGAGGCTCGGCGCACCCCCCAAAGCGCCGGATGATCGGTTTCAAGACAGCCCAGCACGGCATGTGCGGCCGGGGAAAGGAAAGAGAAAGGGATGGGCAAAGAGGAGAAACGACAACGGGTGTATGAGGCGGCTCTCCTGCTCTTTTCCCGGTACGGTTTCAAGAAGACCACCGTGGAAGACATCGGTGATGCCCTGGGCATGACCAAGGGGAATCTCTACCTTTATGCCAGGAGCAAGAAAGACCTCTACGAGTCTGCCGTGGCCTGGGCCCTTCGCAACTGGCAGCAGAACTCCAAGGAAGCGGCCGACAAGGAGGAGAGTTGTGCGGCCAGGATCTACACCTACTTCATCACCGGGTACCGCTATCTGGAATCGGACCCGGTCCTGCGTCACCTGATCCGTCATGATCAGGCCCTGTTCCCGCTGATCGAAGCGGAAGATCGCTTTCAGGAGATCAACCGGGCTTCGCGGCACATTCTCCAGGCCTATCTTGAAAGAGGGCATCGCCACAGGCGAATTCCGTCCCTTTGAGGTGGCCGGGGTCGCGGAACTGCTCTATTCCTTTTACGTGATGCTGGTGATCAAGCGCTATGTTGTGCCCGGCAATATCCCGTCGCAGCGTGACCTGAACACCGCCTTTGATCTCATCTTGAACGGTTTGCTTGCCTGATTCAAATTCCCTTCGGAGGAACCATTTTGAGCGTATACAGGACGTGGGGTGCGGTTCGTGTCGTGTGCGTGGCCCTTCTGGCCCTGCTGATGTCGGCCTGTGGCGGGAGCAGCGGTTCCGACGGTGAGGTGGGGACCTCCTGGCAGTTGCGTGATGGTTTACCTGGACGGCGATAACAACCTGGAAGCCGATGCCCTGGTTGATTTTAACGAGATGGAAGCGGCGGCTTTAAGCCCGGATACCCGCGTCATTGTTCTGTTCGATCGCAGCAGCGGCTATGTGCAGGACCAGGGGAATTGGTCGGAGACGCGGCTTTGCATCTTATACGCCCCACGGGCCAATGCCTCGTCCATTGCCTCCAAAAGGCTCACCGAACACCACCTGGGCTTGGCCTCAGCGGGACGGCGGACGGCAAAGATGAAGTTGAACATGGGAAGTGCCGAGACCCTGCGGCGGTTTGTCGCCTTTGGGAAGGCGATGTACCCTGCCGATCACACGGCTTTGGTTCTCTGGGACCACGGTAGCGGCTGGGCCCCTGCCGCATCGGACATTGCGGCCCCGGGGACCAAGTTCATCGCCGCCGACGAAACCAAGCTCCGTACGCCGCCCTTCTGCTAAAGGAGGTGGCCTCAGCCCTTGAGGGGCAGGGGATTAGCCTGCTTGGATTTGACGCCTGCCTGATGGCAGAGGTGGAGGTGGCGTGGGAGCTTCAGGACAGGGCCCGGTTCATGGTGGCGTCCGAAGGGCTGGTGCCCTCCTCCGGCTGGGATTACACCGGGCTGTTGACCCGTTTTTCCCAACTGCCCGCCTCGTCGAAAAGCCCTGCGGCCCTGGGGCGATGCATTGTGGAGACCTATATGGCAAGCGGGGTGGGGGGGATGGACGTGGGGCTTTCCGTGGTGGACCTGACGGCCCTGGCTCCCCTGGGGGCGGCGGTGGACGAGCTGGCCTCGGAGGTGATGACCCTCGGGTCCGATGCGGTCATTGAGGCGCGGTACCAGCGAGCGGCTTCCTACAACGACAACACCTGCGTGGATCTACGCCAGTTCGCCGAGGTCCTCGGGGCCTCTGTCGAGACCCGGGATGCCCGCGGGCTTCCCATGCGGTGATTTACAATGACACCACGCACCCGGAAAAGGCCTGCGGTCTTTCCGTCTATTTTCCCGTCTTTGACGGGCGCCCTAACCAATACCATCTTTATACCCCCGCCCACCTTGCCTTTGTGGAGGAGACCCGCTGGGCCGACGCCCTTGACGCCCACAGCGACTCAGGTCCATGGACGGCCTTTATTGCCTCTTTGCCCTAATAACGTCTTGATAAGAGGGATGATGTTGCTATAATACCTCTTGTTTGCCTTTGCGATGCCCCGGCAACCGTGCCCGGGCAAGGTCCCGTCTTACGTTTCGTGTCTTCGTTTTTTGCCTGTCTGTTCTGCCCGCATGATTCGGGGCGCACCGGGGCCTTTTTCTCTTTGGAACGATCCTGCCGTACCACACATCAACCATGCCTTGCCGGGCCCTGTGTGTTCTCTGGTTTCATGAGCTGTTCTTGACGTTTTGCCGACGGCAAGGTGATTCAGGAGGGGTTATGGACGCTGCAGCCGTCAATACCATGTCATCCGCCTTTGATTTTTTTGCCCATGCTTCCGAATATGCCATTGATACGTCCCAGCGGTCCATCCTGTTTTGGGATGTGCTGCGAAAACGGGGGAATAACTATCTGGAGCACCTCGATAAGGGACAGCCTCCGGTATTGATTTTTGACTATGAGATTATCTGCTATTAGCCGCACCTTTGATCGCCCGGCCAACTACGCCCTTGCCCTGATCCGCGGGAAGCGTGGCCCCGAAGGCCGCGGATTTACGGGGGGGGCGGACCGCAGGGTGAGGGGAGACGGCAAAGACGGGGACCGCTCGGAGCCCGATCGTCGTCCCATCGTCATCATCGACCCCAGGGCCGGTCACGGGCCGGGCATCGGCGGGTCCAAGGAGGCGTCGGAGATCGGTCATGCCTTGTCCAACGGCCACTCTGTCTACTTTGTCCTGTTTTTTACCGAGCCCATGGAAGGCCAGACCCTGGGGGATGTGAAAAATGCAGAAATCCGGTTTTTAGAGGAGGTGGCCAGGCGGCACCCGGACGCCCTGCGGCCGGTGGTGATCGGAAACTGCCAGGGTGGGTGGGCCACGGCCATTGTGGCCGCTGAACGGCCTGACCTTGCAGGCCCCATTGTCCTTAACGGCGCTCCGCTTTCCTACTGGTCCGGCGTGGGGGGGACCAACCCCATGCGGTACAAGGGAGGGCTTTTGGGGGGCGTCTGGATCAACGACCTGGTGAGCGATCTCGGCGGGGGGCATTTCGACGGGGCCAACCTGGTCATGAGTATGGAGGGGCTGAACCCGGGCAACACCTTTTGGTCCAAGCAGTACAACCTCTACAAAAATGTGGACACCGAAGAGCAGCGCTTCCTTGATTTCGAGAGATGGTGGTTTTTTCCTGATGACGAAGATCCACACCATTGTGGCGGATCTGTTCATCGGGAACCGGCTGGCCAATGGGCAGCTGCAGCTTGATGACGGCCCCGTTGTCAACTTGAAGCGGTTCAGCGATCCGGTGGTGGTGTTTGCATCAAGCGGGGACAACATCACGCCACCCCAGCAGGCCCTCAACTGGATACCCATGGTCTACAAGTCGGTGGACGAGATCAAGCGCCTGGGGCAGGTCATCGTCTATATCGTGCATCCCACCATCGGCCACCTGGGCATCTTTGTGGCAAGTTCCATTGCCGGAAAGGAGCAAAAGGAGATCATCGGCAGCGTGGAGATGATCAATTTTCTCGCCCCCGGCCTCTACGAAATGGAGATTGTGGAGGCGCCGTCCAAGGAGTGGCTCAACGACTACAAGGTGAAGTTTAGCGAGCGCACCATCGATGACATCCTGGCTTATGACGATGGCGTGGAGGACGAGAAGGCCTTTGAGCTGGTGGCCTCTATTTCCGAGCGAAACAGCGCCATGTACAGCACCTGGATAAGTCCTCTGGTGCGGGCCATGGTCAACCCTTTGTTTGTGGAATGGATGCTTGAGACGCACCCCATGCGCCTGCAGCGAAGCCTTATTACCGACGGTGAGGCCCGTGAAAGAGGCGGCGGAGTATGTCCGCCGGACAAGGCGGCCCGTGTCCGAGACAAACCCCTTTCTCCAGGCGGAGCGGGCTCTCTCCGATATGGTGGTGACCGCCCTGGACTGGAGCCAGTCCCTGAGCGATATGACCCAGGAGAAGGTGTTTCACCTGATGTACGACAATCCGGTCCTGGCCTGGCTCTATGGCATGGACCGAGGCCCCTCCCCCGAAGAGGCGAAGGCAACCCGGGCGTCCGAGGCCCGAGAGCGAAAAGAGGATCGCCGCAAGTGGCTCTCCAGACCCGTCGAACAGGGGGTACCCGGAAGGGGCCGTCCGTATGATCATCGCCATGGCCAGTGTCGACGGTTCCGTGGATGAAGCGGAGATGGCCATGGGGAGTCGCATTGTCAAGGCCAGCGGCCGTTGCAGTGGCTGTCTACGAGGCAGCCTCCAGGTTGCCAAGGAACAGGCCCGTATCCTGCAAACGGATTTTTCAAAGGCCCTTGAGGCGCTTCCCCTGTTACTGCCGGATAACAAGGATCGGGAGAAGGCCTTGAAGCTTGCCAACCATATCGCCCTGGCAGACCATGACATCAACGAGAAAGAGGCCAAGCTTCTTGCCCGGATGAAGAAAGAGCCCTTGGGTCGTCGGCACAGCCAATCCTCCGCCCGCTCCCGCAAGGGGGCGCGATGACATGACGGAAAAGCCGCCACGGTTCCGCAAGGGGCAGTTGGCGGCTTTTTTTGTGTTCTGTGTGGCGTCCTGCTCAGTTTTGGGAAAGGCGGACCACCCGCGGCGTCACGGGTTTGCGTACCGACGGGCGACGGTAGGGTTCGTCCGGGTGCCCAATGGCGATGACGGCGTGGACGGTTTCGTCTTTGGAAAGGCCGATGCGCTGCCTCAGCCCGGCGTCTCGGGCCAGGGCTTCCACGGCAAAGCCGATGAGGCAGGTGCCCAGGCCCATGGCGTGGGCCGCCAGCAGGATCTGGCCTGATGCGAGGAGGGCATCTTCGGTGGGGCAGGAGGCCTCCTTTGAGCAGCTGACGAGGATGGCGGCCGGGGCACCGTGGAAGAGGAGGTCCTTGTGCTGGGTTGTCCAGCAGGCGATGCCCTCTTCAATGCGGTCGTGATACTCAGTGTAATAGCGGGAGAGCTCCGGCTTGCCCAGGAGGGAAAGCAGGCCCCTGAGGGGCGCGATGCGGGCCATGCGGTTGAGTTTCTGAAAGAAGGAGAGAACGCCTCGACCGAACCCTTTCACCGAGGCGCGGTCGGGGAGCAGAGTGAATTGCCAGGCCTGGGCATTGGTGCCGGAAGGGGCGGTGGTGCCGATGCGCACCAGGTCTTCAAGGACCGTGACGGGGACGGGATCTTGAGTGAAGTGGCGGCAGGACCGGCGGGAGGCCATGAGCCAGGCTAAAGTCTCCACCTCAACGTCTCCGGGGAGAAAGCTGTCGCGCCATGGCAAAGGTTTGGAAGTCCTGCCCCATGGGCCGGTGGCCGGTGAGGGTGATGGCTCCGGTGGGGCAGACGGCCAGGCAGTGGCCGCAGGAGAGGAATGTTCCGGGAACCGTGTGTATCGTCCACCAGGGTGAGGGTGTCGTGGGGGCAGATGGCCACGCAGGCGCCGCAGCCCGTGCACAGGGATTCATCGATGGTTACATGGATGGGGCGTTTCATTGGGCTGTCTCCTTCAAAATGTTTCGCGCCACTTTTTCCGGTCCCAGGAGGATGGCGATCCACCGGGTCTCTTCCCGGGCTTCCAGGCTGATTTTAAGGGCCATGGTCAGGGGGCGCAATCATGCCCACAAGCCCACGACCCAGCCCACAACGTCAGGGAGAGAAAGACCACCAGGGCGGAGCAGCCACCGTGTCCCATGACCCGTGGTTCGATGAGGTTGCCGATGGTTACATTGGTGAGCAGGTAGAGCAGGGCCACCATCAGGGCCTTGGCACTGCTCAGCTGGACCATGGCCAGGAGAATGGCCGGCACTGCGGCGATGATGGAGCCGATGTTGGGCACAAAATTGAAGATAAAGGCGATGAGTCCCCAGATGGCGGAAAATCCACCCCGATGACCGTCAGGCCCAGGTAAATCACACCGCCTGTTGCTAAGCTGGTGGTGCTTTTGATGGCCAGGTAGTGGCGGATGCCTTCGGTGATGCGGTGAAATCCCTCGTGGGAAGCGTTGCCGTTGCCTAAGGCGGCCTGGAGTTTCACGGAGAATCCCGAGGCTTCCATCAGAATGAAGATGACCGTCAAGACGATAAAAAAGGTGTTGGTAAAGACCCCGCCGAGACGAGAGAGCAGTCCCCCCAGAAAGGCCATCATGCGGCCCGGGTTGAGGACGTTGAGCAGGGTCTCGCTGGTGATGTCGATGTGCCACCCCTGCAGGAGGGGCACCACGCTCCTCACCAGGGCTTCCATGCTTGCCGTGCAGAAGCGGCGGATGCTTCGGCGAAGCTCTTCGATGGCCCCGGTGATGATGTTGAGCAGCAGGAGAAAGAGCATGAGGACCACCAGAACGATGACAAGGACAGCCAAGCCTGTGGGGACCTTTTTTTTCTCCATCCAGAACATGGGCGGAGAGACCGCAACAGCGATAAACACGGCCAGGAAAAAGGGGACCAGAACCGGGGAGGCGGCCTGGATGCCTTTGACGACAACGACAAAACAGGCCATGGAGATGAGGATGCCGGCTCTGGCCGGTACGCCGGAAGGGGACTGCATGGGGTGTCCTTTGTGTCAGGGGTTGGGGCCATGACTTCGGGATGGGCGATGGAATGGTGCACGGAGAGGTGGCGCCGCAGTCCCGTGCGCATCGTATCCGAGGGCCATCATGGCGGCATTCATTGAAAAGGTGCCCATGTGATGAAATATGTATACATCAAGGCGGGACCACGGAAAATACAAAAAATGGCCGTGCTGGGGCGTCAGGGGTGGGGGAGGTCTCGCCCTCCGGAGGGTCCCCCAGGGCCTGGGAGACCTTGTTCAGGTCCGGCAGGGAGCCCAGGACGGGCAGGTTGACGTATCGGGCGATCTGGCGTTCGGATTTCAGGGCGGCGTCGTTCCACTCCAGGGCGGCGATGAGGGCCATGACCGCCAGCACCGAGGCGATGAGCAAAGAGGAGGGGCAGGACGCATTGGGCGCCAGAGTGCTCGCAGGGGCTTGGTTTCAATGGCTCCCATGCGCTCCGGATGGCGTTCCCGGGCGATGTGCATGCCGCTCATGGAAATGCCCTCCCGGGCTTTTCTCACCAGCCTGTGGGCATAGTAGTCCACGAGGCGTTTTCCCATCTCCGCGTCTTTGCCCAGGTAGCTGATCCGGGCGATGCCCCGGTCGTAGGAGAGGGTGATGTCGTTGCTGACGGCGGCGGTGACGTTTCGGTAGTGTTTGGGCTCCAGTTGACCTATGTCTGCCTCGGTGAGGTTGAAGTATCGGTTGACGTCGAAGTTATCCCGGAAGAAGATGGCCTGGGCGTCCACCACCTCGGCGACGTTGTTGAAGGAGGCAGAGGTAAACGGGGTCTCCAGGGGAAGGCGGACATCCTGCCAGACCTGGTGACGGTCCGGGGTGATGGCTGCGGAGAGCAGATAGAGGCCCGGCATGAGAAAGGCAAGGAGGAACCAGGCGTTGTAGCGCTTGAGGCCGTGGGTGTACCGTTTGACAAGGTAGGACATGGCAGGCTCCTTAGTGCATGATGGGGTTTTTCCACTGGTTGGCCACCATCCAACCGGTCCCCGGGCTCGTTGATGCGCATGGCCGTGGTGGTGCGCTTCAGGGTGGAGCGGGGAGTCCGGTTGGTCATGAAGACCAGCACCACGCCGTCGGCGATGCCGGAAAGCAGGATGGGGTCCCGCATGTTCTGATTTTCCGGGAAGGTTGCGGAGGTGTCCACGATGATGGTGTCGTATCGGTTTCTGGCCTCCTGGAGGAGGTGGTGGTCGTATCCTTCGACGGCGGGCATGGCCCCCCGGGCCTCTTCGGGCATGAGGGCGGCGGGAAGGATGTCGATGCCTGAACGGCTGGAAACGATGAGCTCCTCAATGGCGCTTGCCCGGTAAAAGACTTCGGGGCTTTCGATGGGCTCCACCTGGAAGGCCGTGTGAATGGCCGGGGCATACCAGTTGTAATCCACAAGGAGGGTGCGGCGCCGTTTTGCACGGGAGGCGGCGATGGCAAGCCCCGTGGCCACGGTGGTTTTCCCTTCTCCCCGGGCACCGCTGGTGACGACGACGCACAGGGGCTCTTGACGGTCGGTGGCGGTTTGAACGGCGGTGAAGATGCGTTTGGTCTCGGCGATCTTACCAAGGGTTTCAAGGTGTGGATCGTATGGACGGTTCATGAACAGGCGCTCCTTGGCATGGGCGTGGTTACGGGTGGTCGTCCCAAGGGGCGGGTGACGCGGATCAGGTGGTGATCCATGCGTATGGCGCAGGTGGAAGACCGTCGCGCAGGGGCTGTGCGCAATCGGTGTCTCGTGGCGGGTTGTTGATAATGGATTTATATTAAACCAAATGCAGACAGGTGGCAACAGGGGAGGGACGTCCCTTTTCCTTCCCGGGAGTGTCGTCAGGAGGAGTGATGGGGTACAGGTTTGACCCACCGGAGGTGTTTCGGGAGATGGACGCGCAGATTCTAACCTTCGACGCGGAAAAAGAGACCATTGAGGTGCGCTTTCCCGTGAAGCGGGGGTACCGCAACCCCATGGGGGCCATGCAGGGCGGGATGGTCGTTGCGGCCATGGACAACACCTTCGGACCCCTGACCGTGCTGCTGGGCACCACCAGCGTGACCACACAGCTGAACACCAGCTTTGTTAAGCCCGTGGGGCGGGGTGAGTCCCATGTTACCGTCGTGGCCGGCATGGCTGGTTGCGCCGCCAGATTCACATGGCCGCCGAGGTCCGTAACGCCCAGGGGGATGTCGCCGCCCTGGGCACGGCCAGTTTCCTGGTGCTGGAGACTCGCGATGCCGAATCGGCCTGACGCCCGGCAACGGGGGCCTCGGATTCACGGTTGTTGGCAGTCAGGCTTTGGGGTATACTCATTGTATTCATGAGTTTATGCGGCTCGGAATGAGATTGACGCATCAGACGCACCGGAATACGACGGCTCCGGGTTGGATCAGGAGCCGTCTGGGTCCCCATGTTGCTGAAAAGAACCCCTGCCCTTCGACCTCCGTCCTGTGTTGATACGCTTCCCTCCTTTTGGTTTCGGCTTTCGGCAACCCTTCCCCCCTTTCACCCGGTTTTGCCTTTGGGAGCGACAACCTATGACCAAGCAGAAAACAAAGAACCCGCCCGGCCTGTTGATTGTCGATGACGACGAAACCATCCGGATGATCTTGAGGCGTGTGATGGAAAAGCAGGGGTTTGTCTGTCACATGGCTTCCCATGGCGTGGAGGCGTTGGCCGTGCTTGAAAAGCATCCGGTGGAGATTGTCCTGACAGATGTGGACATGCCCGAGATGGGAGGCCTTGAGCTGGTGAAGCAGATCCGAGCCAGGCACACCGCCGATCCCATCGTCATGACCGGCCACATCGACGATTTCAGCTACGAACAGATCATCCAGACCGGGGCCGTGGATTTTATCCTGAAGCCCATGGCGCCGGGGGAGGTGGTCCTGAGGGTGCAGCGCGTGCTTCGGGAGCGCCGCCTTGTCCAGGGGCTCAAGGAGACGCATCAGGCCCTGAAGGATTCGTACCTGGATACCATCAACCGGCTGGTGACCGCAGCTGAGTACCGGGACGAAAACACCGGGAGCCACATCACCCGCATGAGTACCTACAGCGCCTTTCTCGCGGAAAAGATGAACATGGACGGGGCCTGGGTGGACCGTATCCGGTACGGTTCGGTCATGCACGATATCGGCAAGATCGGCATTCCCGATCATATCCTCATGAAACCGGACAGGCTGTCCGGCGACGAGTTCCATGTGATCCGAACCCATCCGGCCATCGGGGCGCGGATCCTGGCCAATGCCAAGTCCGACGTGCTGCGCAGCGGCCAGCAGATCGCCATTTCCCACCATGAGAAGTGGGACGGCACCGGATACCCCCAGGGGCTCTCCGGAGAGCGGATCCCGTTGGCAGGGCGCATTGTGGGCATCGCCGATGTCTTTGACGCGCTCTCCACACGGCGTCCGTACAAGGACCCGTACCCGCCGGACGTGATTTACGGTCTTATGCAGGGGGAGAGGGAGAAGCACTTTGACCCCGATCTCACCGATATTGTGCTGGACAACTTCGACGAGTTCCTGGCCATCCGTAACGGCAACTGCAACGGCAGCGCCGAGATGGTGAACTCCGGGGCCGCCTTCAGCTGGAGCCGGAGGGATGCCGGGATGGCAAAGCCGAAAGGGGACGCGGCCTCATCGTGAGGCCGCGGTGGCAGGTTTTTCGCCTATCGCCTATGGATCAGGCGGTCTCGGCCAGTGCTTCCAGGTTGGTCCGGGCAAATTCGATGGAGGGGTCCATCTTCAGGGCCATCCGGTAGTAAGTGACGGCCTTGTCCGTGTTGCCGAGTTCCCGATAGTTGGAGGCGATGTTGGCGTAGTCGATGGCGGAGTTGGGGTTGAGGCGGAGCACCTCCCGGAAGGCGTCGATGGCCTTGTTGTGATCGGCCAGCATGTAGTGGCAAAAGCCCATGAGGTTGTAGATATCTTCGCGCTCGGGGTCGATGTCGATACCGGCCTGAAGGACCTTCAGGGCCTCCCTGTAGCGGCCCGTCTCCTTGAGGCTGACCCCCATCCACGAGCAGATGGAGGGAATCTCCGGCTCGTCGGGGTGGCTTGCAAGGGCCTTTTCAAAGGCGGCGGTGGCCTCGTCAAAGGCGCTCTGGTTCAGCAGGAGCTGGCCCTTGTAGAAGTGGAGGTAGTAGCGTTCTCCCACGGCTTTTTCAATGCCGGTGATGCGGGCAAGGGCGTCGTCGGGGGCGCATGTTTCGGTGATGAGCCGTGCGGCGAACAGGGGCACGCTGGTGCCCAGGCTCCGCTCCCGGAAATGGGCGCCGGGGATGATGGTGTAAAAGGCGGGGATCCCCAGCTCCGGGTGGGTGGTCTCAATGGTGAAGATCTCCATGCCGATGGATTTCAGGGCCGCCACGTAGCGCTCGATCTCCACCTTGATGTTGGCGTCCGACAGGTCGGGCAGGCTGGCAAGGGGCACGGCGGGCTGGGCACGGGTGATGAACTCGGCCTCGGCAAGGTCCGTATACTTGGGCAGGCCGCTGGCTACGTAGTTGGCGTCGGTGTTGAAGTCCCCGGCCAGCTGGGCCACCTCGGTCATGGCCCGGCTCATGGCTTTTTCCGGGTCCGGTGCGGTGCCTGCGGTCCATACCAGCTCGCTGGACTCGGGGAAGGTGGCCGGGTCCCAGGCCAGGACCCCCACCGTGGGGATGCCGGTGTCCAGGGAGAGGTCGGAAAAGACCAGGTTGATGCCGTTTTTCCGGTATTTGACGAGCATGTCCCTGACGGCGGGGTCTGTGGCGGTGTCCGGGTCGATGGTGGGGGTGACCCGCTTGCCGTGGCTCACAAGGGAGCAGACGTGGCGCTCCACGATTTCGGAGATCCCCTGGCAGATGGCCTCTTCCTTGCAGTTGCCGGCCGAGGGGCCGTTGAATTCGTTGATGGCGAAGAACCAGTCAAAGGGGATGAGCATGTCGGTGCCCGTGGTGAGGTTGTGGGCCGGGACCCACTTCAGGGGGATATCGGAAAAGATGGCTTCGGCTGTGTCCAGAGGGGTCGTGTCGTCGTGCACCGATCGGGCAATGAGAGAAAAGGGAAGGGCCCTGTCCTTGACGTTGGCGTAGGTGTCGGTGACAAAACGGCTTTCATCTGCCTTGAAGGCGAAGAAGCTGAACCGCTCGGCAAGTTCCATGACGGCACTGGCTTCGGATTGTTCAGGGGTGGCCCCTTTGCCCATCTGTTTGGCCGTTCCCGTCAGGGCCGAGGCATCCTTACCGCAGACACTGAAAAAGACCGGAATGTCGAGCCGGCCGTTGTCGATGCGGCTCGTCTCCTTGAGAATGTCCAGTGAGAGGTTTTTCGCCTTCTCCTTGAATCTTGCTACGGTCTCTTGGGGGGAAATCACTTTGTCCTGATCGGCGGTGCAGCTTTTGATGGCATCGTTCAATACTATTCCGGCACTCATACAACACGTCCTTCCCATGGGTTCCCGGTGGCTCCGGGAATGGATGATTGCTTTGGTCTGCGGTGATCATGCAGCGCCCGGTATCAGAAGCAGGGAAACAGGGGATTTCGTGTGGTTCCCCCCGGTTATCCGGGACCGGGTTCGATGCATGAAAAAACAATCTTCGTACCATACAACATGCGGAAGTGAAAAGCCTTTTTTACGTTGACCCTCCAGCGGCAATCTGGTAATTGGGTGGGGATATTCAAAGGGCGGGAGCACCTAATTTCCGGTGTCGCCCTTTCCATTATCTGCACACGGGAAGGCGGAGCCACCACCACCTCCACTGCCTTCAGCAACGCGCCTCAACTCCGATACTTCACAGGCATCACACTATGACACGCACAGCCACCATCACGCGCAACACCAAAGAGACCCGTATTTCCATCGAACTTGATCTGGACGGCAGCGGCCGGGCAGAGGTGACAACCGGGATTCCCTATTTCGATCACATGCTCACCCTCTTTGCCGCCCACGGTTTTTTCGACCTCACCATGAAGGTCGACGGGGACCTGGAGATCGACGCCCACCACACGGTGGAGGATACGGGCCTTGCCCTGGGCATGGCCATTTCCGACGCCCTTGGCGATCGGGCAGGGATCAAGCGCTACGGGCTGGCCGTTACCCCCATGGACGAGACCCTTGCCGAGGTGGCCCTGGATCTGTCCAACCGTCCGTTTCTGGTCTATGACTTTCCGGACCACAGGGTTCGGGACGGTAACTTCGATGCCTGGCTTGCCCGGGAGTTTTTTCAGGCCTTTTCGGTGAAGGCGGGGATGAACCTGCATATCAATGTCCGCTATGGCGAGAACGATCACATCATCGAAGCTGTTTTCAAATCCCTGGGGCGTGCCCTGGATCAGGCGGTGACCATCGACCCGCGTATTCAAGGGGTGCGTTCCACCAAGGGCGTGATCTAAGGCCTCAGGCCGGGGGCGCCACCACCATCTTAAGGAAGGCTCCGGATCATCTCGGGGCCGGCCCAATCAGGGAGGTGTGTATGGGGTATCCGATGCGGGGCGTTCCTGCGGGAAGGCCGGTGTGGCTCCTTGCCATGCTGGTGGTGCTGGTGTGTGCCTGTTCCCCGGCGCACAAGTCCTCCAAGCCTTCGAAACCTGCGGTGCCCGTAACCCTCTTCTCCTGCAACGAGGTGGCGGTTCCTCCCTTTGACTGGGCGGCCCCGGAAGACACCGTGTACATCGAGAGTGAACGGGAAAAGGGGCGGGACGTGCCGTCCCTCTCCGCCTTTGCCGGGCCCGAACTGGCAAGGCGTCTGGCCGTGAGCCTCAGGGAGCGCGGCGTGGAAGCCATGGCGGTTTCCGTGGACGGTACCGACAGCCTGCGGGGGCAGGTGGCGGCCCTTGAAGCCCAGGGCTATTCCTGTGTGGCCCTTGGCCGCGTGAAACGCTATGAGGAGCGCATCGGCTCCGACTGGTCGGTGAACCGACCGGCGTCGGTGGCCTTTAAGGTGATTCTCATGGAAGCTGCTACGGGCCGGGTGCTCTGGAAGGGCTCCTTTGATGAGACCCAGCTTCCTTTGAGTGAAAACCTGCTGACCTTTAAGACCTTTGTGTCTCGCAGGGCTCGCTGGGTCACGGCAGCGGAGCTTGCCGAAACCGGGTTCAACGGGCTGGTGGACTCCATGGTCCTGTCGGGGGGACGGCCACGCCCCGAGGGCGAGCCGGAGCCATGACGATGATTTTTGTTTTTCGGAGTGTTCCCCCCTGGTTGGGGTGGAAGCCCGAAAATAGTTCTTGACAAACATGGTTTTGGCATTAACTTATGCACCTGCTTGGGCGAGCATGAAGGGCTGTTGCGCCGGTTTTTCCGGTGCCGCACTTTGGGCCGTATCGGCCATCGTTTCAGGAACCGTGGATGCGTCTTTCCCCTTGGGGGACGGGCGCTTTAGGCAGTATGTTCGGCTTTCATCCCTTACCGGGTGGAGGCTTTCATTATATAATATGGTATGACAGACGGCCTGCCGATGGTTCGGCTACCCTCGCGCAAGGGGCCATCGATGTGGTTCTTTCTCGGATTGGATACCGGACTCTCGCGGACAGGAGCTTTGTGCACTTGATTCCCGAAGAAGTGATTTCAGACATTAAGCATGCGACCGATATTGTTCAGGTTGTCTCTGAAACCGTTCAGCTCAAGAAGACGGGAAGCAACTTCGCAGGTCTTTGTCCGTTTCATTCCGAAAAAACCCCTTCCTTTACTGTCAGCCCGACAAAACAGATTTACTATTGCTTCGGATGCGGAGCCGGAGGCAGCGTTTTCAACTTTGTCATGAAGCGTGACGGGTTGACCTTTCCGGAAACCGTGCGTGCTTTGGGACGTCGATGCGGCATTGAGGTGCCGGAGCGGGCCTTGAGTGCCGAAGAAAAAGAGAAGATCGGGGTTCGGGAAAAGATTTTCCTGGCCAACCGCCTGGCGGCCGATTTTTTTTCACAGACCCTGAAAGGGGGCCAAGGTACCGGAGCTCTGGCCTATCTGCACAACCGTGGAATCACCGATGAGACCATCGAGAAGTTCGGGCTCGGGTTTGCCCCGGACTCCTGGGACGCGGTGTCGGGGTGCCTTTCCTCCCATCGGGTGCCTGTGGATATTGCGGTGGGGAGCGGGCTTCTCATCGCCAAAGAGACGGGGCGGTATTATGATCGCTTCAGGAATCGCATCGTCTTTCCGATATTTGATACAGCCATGCAGGTGTCGGGGTTTGGCGGGCGCGTTATGGATGACGCCCTGCCCAAGTACCGACTTTGGCAAACCCTGTTTACCATAAAGCCCGGTCACTTTACGGACTCCACGCCGCGCGCGAGGGGATCCGGCAGAGTGGGACGGCCTTTGTCGTTGAAGGGTATTTCGATGCCCTGGCCCTGCACCAGAACGGCATTGCCCAGGCGGCGGCCACCCTGGGCACCGCCCTCACCCGGGACCATGTGCGCCTGCTGTCGCGGTGCGGCGCCGAGCGCTTTGTCCTGGTCTTCGATTCGGACGGCGCGGGGATACGGGCTGCCCTGCGAAGCGTGCCCGTGTTTCAGAAAGAGTACATGACGGCCAAGGTGCTGGTGCTGCCCACGGGCCATGACCCCGACTCCTTTGTAAGGGAAGCCGGGGCCGATGCGTTTCTGGCCCTGGCGGACAAGGCCATGGATCTCCTGGAATTTCTCATGGACGCTGCCATCAGGCGCCATGGGCTTACTGTGGAGGGGCGCCTGAAGGTCCTCGGAGACATGAGGGAGCCGCTCCTTGCCATGGAAGACCGGGTGGCCCGGTCCCTTTATATCCGCGTGCTGGCCGACAAGGTGGGCATCGACGAAGGGGCTGTCAGTGAGAAGATCCACAATGCCCCGGCTGCCAATACCCGGCCCCAGGTGGCGGAACCGTGGCAGGACGCCCCGGTAAAATCCCTGGGCCGCCTTAAGGAAGAGAACAGCCTGGAGTTCCAGATTGTCTCCATGCTGGTACGCTATGCAGGTATCCATGCCTACTGCAGGGAAGTGGGCATTGCAGACTATTTTCAAGAGCCGGGGCTCAAGGAGATTTGCTCCCTTGCCCTGGCTTACGACGGACCCCCGGAGGCCATGACGGACTGGTTTCTGACGAACCTTCGGGAGGAGGGACAAAGGGAGCTCGTGGCGCGTCTTGCCATTGACGAGTTCCCGGTGATTCACCAGCGGTGTGTTACTCTGATTGACCAGTATGTCCGCAACAGAAACAGATTGGGCGATGACCTCTCAAAACGAATCAGGGATGCGGAAGCCAGTGGAAACCACGAGCTTTTGCTGTCGCTGTTGGAAGAGAAACGACGCTTTTCCCAGGACCTGAAGAGACGTCAGCATTAAGCCAGGAAGGTTAAACATCAATCCGGGGTTGCAGGAGGCAAAACCATATGACCAACAAGTCCGATACCTCTCCCGAAAAGAGCAAGAAGGGTCAGGAAGCCGCATTTAAGGCTCTGCTTGTAAAGGGAAAAAAAGTCGGCGTTCTTACGTATGATGAGATCAATGAGGCGCTTCCGGATGAGGTAGATTCTTCGGAGCGGCTGGATGACATCATTGTGATGCTTCAGGAGATGGACATCAAAGTGGTTGCGGAAAGCGACACGGAGCATGACGAAGCCGAAGAGAAGGAGGAAGAGCCCGCCGAACTGGACTCCGAACTCCCCATGGCCTCTGAAGAGTCCCCGAAAAAGAAGGTGGCGGTCTTTGAGTCCGAAACCGGCTCCGCTGATTACGGCACCGTGACCGACCCCGTGAAGATGTATCTCCGTGAGATGGGCATGGTGACCCTGCTCTCCCGTGAAGGGGAGATCGAGATCGCCAAGAAGATCGAGATGGGGGATCAGGAGGTGCTGAGGCACCAGCTCGATACCACCATCGCCGTGGGGTATATCCTTTCTCTTGCCGACGGCATTGCCGCAGGCAAGCTTCGTCCAAAAAACGTGCTTCGGGATGTGGATGAAGGGGACGGGGCCGTCGACGAGAAGAACCTGGTGGGCAAATTCCTGGAGACCATCTCCGAGATCCGCACCATCCACGAAGAGAATACCGGTCTGCGGTACCGCATCTTCACCGAAGACCTCTCCTCGGATGAGCAGCGCAAGATCAGGCGTTCCGTCAGCCGTCGTACCGAAAAGATCTTCAACCTCCTCAAGGAGTGGCGCCTGGAGGTCAGCGTTTCGGACATCATCGACGCCAAGATTCTTGAGAACATTGCCTGGTTCGAGGCCATGAACAAGATCCTGGGGCGCTGTGCCGACACCTTCGGCACCTCGGTGACCGAATTCAGGAGCCAGCTCGGCGATGAGGAGACCTTCATGGCCTGGGCCGTGGAGAAGAGCGCCATGGGCGAAGAGAAGCTCCGCGCCATCTACCCGGACTTTGCCTATCTCCAGATGCAGATCGAAAGCCGCGAACTCGGCATCAAGGCCAACGGCCGGATCCTTTCCCGCATTGCCTCTTCCATCGAGGAAGGCAAGGTTCGGGCCAAGGAAGCCAAAAGCGAGCTGGTCAAGGCCAACCTTCGCCTTGTGGTGAGTATCGCCAAGAAATACACCAACCGCGGGTTGCAGTTCCTCGACCTGATTCAGGAAGGGAACATCGGCCTCATGAAGGCGGTGGACAAGTTTGAGTACCGCAGGGGCTACAAGTTCAGCACCTACGCTACCTGGTGGATTCGACAGGCCATCACCCGGGCCATTGCCGACCAGGCGCGCACCATTCGTATTCCGGTGCACATGATCGAGACCATCAACAAGCTGATCCGAACCAGCCGGTACCTCGTGCAGGAGCTGGGGCGCGAGCCCTCTCCCGAGGAGATCGCCGAGAAGATGGAGATCCCCCTGGACAAGGTTCGGCGCGTTCTCAAGATCGCCCGGGAGCCCATCAGCCTCGAGACCCCCATCGGGGAAGAAGAGGATAGCCACCTTGGCGATTTCATCGAGGACAAGAAGTTTATGCTTCCCTCGGATGCGGCCGTGAACATGAACCTGGCGGAGAAGACCCGCAAGGTCCTGGCCACCCTCACACCGAGGGAGGAGAAAGTCCTGAGGATGCGTTTTGGTATCGGAGAGAAAGCCGACCACACCTTGGAAGAGGTGGGCAAGGATTTCGCCGTTACCCGTGAGCGTATCCGGCAGATCGAGGCCAAGGCCCTGAGAAAACTCCGGCACCCCACCCGGAGCAAGAAGCTCAAGAGCTTCATCGAGATTTAGGGGCGTACCCTGCCTCTGGTTCGCCCCGGGAACGGGGCGTCCCGAAAGCCCCTGCTGTCGGGCGGATAACACTTGACAAAAGGGGCTCGCCGGAGGTAAGGATACTCACCTTGATGCACGGGCCTATAGCTCAGCTTGGTAGAGCCACCGGCTCATAACCGGTCGGTCCCTGGTTCGAATCCAGGTGGGCCCACCAGCTCAACACACCGTGAAAAGGGAGATGCCCCAACAGGTGAGGCCAATAACTCACTTTTCATGAACCATGGCGGATGATGCACCATGAACGATGCAACAAAATGCCGAGACAGTTTTTAAACACCAAGGCGTGCTGGCTGATAAAGGCCACCACGCCTTTTTTGTTGAAGGGGTGCTTTCGGGCCGCCCGGCCCGGAATCCTTAAGCCCCTTAAGAGACGATTGGAGGAGAGATGAGCGCTACGGTATCTGAGATAATCTCCATGATGGAGGAACTTGCCCCATCATCCCTTGCCGAAGAATGGGATAATGTGGGGCTGCAGGTGGGGCACAGAGACCACCGGGTCACTCGGATTCACATCGCCCTCGATCCCACCCCGGAGGTGGTGGCCAAAGCCTGCACCGAAGGGGCGGAGATGCTGATCACCCACCACCCTCTCATCTTCTCCCCCCTAAAGACCCTGGACCTCGCCAGCCCCCTGGGTGACATCATCACCCGCTCCGTTTCTTCCCCCCTTGCCATCTATTCAGCCCACACCAACCTCGACAGCGCCCCCGGCGGACTCAACGACACCTTTTCCCGTATGATCGGCATGACCCCCGAAGGCCCCCTGGTGCCCTCTGCAGATTCGGAAACGGTGAAGCTCGTCTTTTTCGTGCCGGAAGAGTACCGTCATAAGGTCATGAAGGCTCTGTTTTCCGGTGGGGCCGGGGCCATCGGCAAGTACAGCTGCTGCTCTTTTTCCTCGGCCGGAAGGGGAACCTACATGCCCTCAGCCGGTGCCGAGCCCTTTGAAGGCAGCGCGGGCAAGATGAGCTGCGTGGAGGAGGTCCGTGTTGAGGCGGTGGTCAGGCGCTCGAAGCTGGATCACGTGCTGGAGGTGGTGCGGGAGGTGCACCCATACGAGACCATGGAGTACAATATCTACCCCCTGCTGAGGACGGCCGATGCCGACGAAACCGGCGCGGGCCTGGGCCGGGTGGGGGCGTTTGATTCGCCCGTAACCCTGGGAGAGCTTGCCGAACGGGTCAAAAAGGCCTTTGGGCTCCCCGCCGTGAGGGTGGTGGGGGATCCCGGCATGGCGGTCCGGCGCGGTGCCGTCTGTACGGGCAGCGGGGGCTCGCTCATGAAGGCGTTTTACCGGAGCGGGGCAGATGTCTATGTCAGTGGCGAGCTGAAGTACCATGACGCCCAGACCGCCCTTGAGAAGGGCAAGGGGCTTGTGGATGCCGGCCATTTCGGTACGGAATATTTTGCCTGTGGCCTGCTGGCCCGGGCCCTTAACGAGAAGATCCGGCAAAGGGGGCTTGACGTGGAGGTGGTGGAAAGCCGATGCGAGCAGGATCCCTTTGCCTTTGTATGACGGGGCCCAAGACGCGCCCTGTCCCATAGAAAAACAGCAACACCGTCGATCTGGCAATGAATGATACACCGGCTACGGCCGGTCCACAGACCTTGGAGGCTTGATAAATTCCATGCGTAATCTTAATGTGACCCGGGAGCAGATCCAGACCCTGATGAGACTTCAGAACATTGAGTCGGAGTCTGCACGGATTGAAAAGAAGTTGAAAGGGGTGACATCCCAGGCCTCCGTGCAGGGAGCACGCCTGAGGGAACTCGACGTCGAGCTCCAGGGAGCCCGCGAGGCCCTGGACGGCGAGCAGAAACGGTATGCTGCCATTGAAGAAGAGGTGGCCGAACTCAACACCCGTGTGGCCAAAAGCCAGGAGTACCTGCGCGTGGTAACCAACAACAAGGACTACCAGGTGCTTCGCCGTGAAGTGGATGACAACACCAAGCGGGTGGGGGAGCTCGAAGAGGTCCTTATTTCCATGCTGGACGAGCTGGAAGGGCAAAAGAAACAGATTGCCGAGCTCGCGGCTGTCCACGGGGAAGAGGCCGAAAAGGTCAAGAGCATCGAGCAGGAGATTTACAACGACACCGCCGAGGAGCGAAAGACCCTCGAATCCATGAGCGTGGAGCGTGAAGAGGTGATCAAGGCGCTTCCCCCGGCCCTGTTCGCCCACTACGAAAAGCTGCTTAAGACCACGGGAAGACTGGCTGTTGTGGCTGTCTCCAAAGGGGTGTGCTTTGGCTGCTTCATGAACATCCCTCCCCAGCAGGCCATTGAGGTTCAACAGCAGGGCGGGCTGCACCATTGCCCCCGGTGTCATCGCATTTTGGTGAGTGAACCCAACGCCTGAGGGCAGGGGTGAAAATGGTCGTTTTCCTTTCTGTCGTTTTGAGGTATAACACGGGCACACAATCGGAAGACGGTTGGAGGGGGACAGATGATCGCCGGGTTGCCTCTGGCAACCGGGAGGAAAGTCCGAACACCACAGGGCAGGGTGCTCCATAACGTGGAGTCGCGGTAACGCGAAGGCAAGTGCAACAGAGAGTAGACCGCCACGCATCCGTTTCGGGTGCGGGGTAAGGGTGAAAGGGTGCGGTAAGAGCGCACCAGTTCTCCGGGTGACCGGGGAAGCTGGGTAAACCCCACCCGGTGCAAGACCAAATAGGGAAGTGTCCGAGGGCTGCCCGTCCGAGCTTCCGGGTAGGTCGCGTGAGGTGTCGGGTAACCGGCATCCTAGATGAATGATCATCGCCCCGTTTCCGGGTAACCGGGACGGGGAACAAAATTCGGCTTACGTGCCCCTTCAACCGTCTTCGTTTTTTTTGATGGACCCGTAAAAAGCCATCCACTCCTTTTTACGACAGACCAGAGGCAGGCGACAGGCTTTATGGCAGATAAACAGTCGGCATGTTCCATTACCTTTAAAGAAAAGGTTCAGATCTATTCCCACGATTTTCTCAAGGCCTGTGTGTACATCGCCAGGTTCGACAGGGATGAGAACCCCTTCACCAAGAAGCTCTACTCCCGCATGACGGCCACCAGCCACCTGCTGGAAGACTTCCTGGACCTCCACGGGGCCAAGAACAACCGGGACTGGTTCTACTACCGGGAGCTCGCCTCCCTTGTCCGCCACATCAGCCTCAGCTGCTACGCCCAACGCCACATCGCCAACCGCATCCCCTTTTACGATCTCACAGATACCTCCGACTTCGAAGCCCAGGGGCGTATTACCCTGGATTTCCTCAATGACATTTTGAGAAAAGCCGTGCCGGTTATCATCGAAGAGGCCCGTCGCCTGGATATCCGGGTGCCGGAAGGGGGCTACGACCAGGCCAACTTCCCCGGGGTGGTCTCCGGCGAAATGCTGGAGTACAACATCGATGATGACTCGGGTCACGATCAGCGCAAGCACATCGTCAAAATTTCCAGTGAGTTCCTTAATATCGCCAAGCTCTTTGCCCCCTTTACCTTTTACGAGGAGCAGAGCCTTGAAGCGATCCGGGAGATGGTTCCGGCCAAGGTCAACGAGGTGGAGATCAGGGGCTTTGAGATGGTGGTGCACAACCTCCAGTCCTCCTTCGACTCTTATGTCATTCAAGGTGGATTCCGGTACGGCGACCGCAAGCTCAAGCAGCTGCGCGCCCACTTCTCCGTGGTGCTTCATCTCATGGAGGTCCAGGGACGCCTGCTCCATTTTTATGAGCGTCATCTCCACGAGGTGGGGACCATCCAGACCTATCGGGAGGTGAGAAAGAGCCTCGCTCAGATTGTGGATATCGACAAACTCCTGGATCGCACGGTCAACTACTGCCTCTTTTACGCCTGCCACTTTATGAGCTGCGGCAAACGCCTGGCCAAGGAAGTCCTCAACGAGAACATCGAGCGTGGGATCATCACCGTGGGTATCCCCGAGACCCGAGGCTTCCATGCCCGGCCCAGCCTGATGGTGGCCAAGATCGTTCAGAACTACGGTGGCGAGGTGGAGATGGTGGTCAATGGGGACCGGTTCGACGCCAGCAGCGTTCTGGATATCCAGTGGGCCGGCGGCAAGATCCAGAAAGAGGAGATTTCCCAGGTGATCTTCGAAGGAGACACCCGGGCCCTCAAGGACATCGAAATCCTCGCCGCGGTTAACTATGCCGAAGATTCCATGGGCAAGGGGCTGCCCCTTCCCAAAGAGTTGAAATACCTGAAATAGCCGCAGCCCGGCTTCGGAAAAAAGGGGGGGCAATGCAGATCGCCGCCATTATCGTTGCCGGAGGCAAGGGGCTCCGCATGGGGGCCGAGACCCGAAAGCAATACCTGAAGCTGGACGGGGTCCCCATTCTTGTGCGGACCCTGAACGCCTTTCTCTCCTGCCCGAAAATCCATCGCATCATCCTGGCCGCTCCGGCCGATGATTTTCCGTTTATCCGATCAGAACTTCTTTCTCTGCTGCCCGGAGGGGACCGTGTGGTCCTGGCCGCGGGCGGGGCCGAGCGCCAGGAGTCCGTGTACAGCGGCTTAAAGGCCCTGGGCACTGATTTTAAAGGGTTGGTGGCGGTCCATGACGGGGTGCGTCCCTTTGTGTCTGAAGAGGAGATCCTGAGGGTGTGTGAAGCGGCTTCAGGGTGCGGAGCCGCCATTCTGGCCGTGCCTGCCTTTGAGACCCTCAAGCGGGTGGGCAGGGGAGGGGCCATCGCAGGGACTCTGTCCCGGGACGGCCTCTGGATGGCCCAGACTCCCCAGGTGTTTCATGCCGACCTTCTTTCCCGCGCCCACGATGAGGCCCGGGCCCAGGGCGTGCTGGGTACGGACGACGCCTCCCTGGTGGAGCGCCTGGGGCACACCGTGGAGGTGGTGACAGGCAGTCGGTGCAACATCAAGATCACCACGCCGGATGACCTGGACCTCGCGTCCCTTTTTCTCCCCCGTTTTCCTCTTTCCATAGAACGCTCAGCAGGGTGACAGGCTTTGTTTTAGCGTAACTGTCTTTAAATGCATTTGAATTGTGCTATTTTGCAAGTAAAGGTGGGTGCTGTCTTGGGGTCGGTGGGTAGTCTTTCGGTTTGCCTTGGACCTGCGATTGTGCTACAACAGAACTCCGGCTAACCGCATACGGAAAATGGCGCCTCAGGGTGGGCGCCTGTCCGATACCACCTTTTCTCTCCCCACTTGCCCATGGAGCCGCAATGATCGGACAATCCCAGGAGATGGCTGACAGACGTGCCCACAGGCGTTACCGCGCCGGTGACGGGGCTTATGCTGCATTGTCTCCGGCCTCAAGCAAGGTGGGCCCCATTGTGGATATCAGCATGGATGGCTTCGTTTTGCAGTTGCCACGCCGAGCAACCCAAGGAGCCTGTGGAGACCCATATCTACGTGGGGGACAACGGGTTCTACCTGGAAAAGATGCCCTACGAGACCGTGGAAGACGTGGAGATCGACAACCCCTCTTCCCTCTCCTCCATCATCATGCGCCAGCGGCGGGTGCGGTTCGTAGATCTCAGCGCCAACCAGAAGGCCCAGCTCCAATACTTCATCGCTCACCGCACCTCCAAGCAGGAGGAGGTTGAGGCCGGGTAGTTTTTTTAAGAAAACGGTTGTTAAAACGCCAAAGGGCGCACACGAAAGCTTGCTTCGTGTGCGCCCTTTTTTTGTGCGGTTATGGAATTGCGGTCTAAAGAACCCCGATCCTGGTGGCAGGCCACAAGGCCTGTGCCGCAGGGATTCACCTTGGGGATCTCCCGGATGCAGCGTTCATCCGCGTGGGGGCACCGTCCGTGGAACACGCATCCCGTGGGCAGGTTGATGGGGGAGGGCACCTCCCCTTTCAGGCTGATGTGGCTCTTGTTCCCGCTCAGTTTGGGGATGGCGCTGAGAAGGGCCTTGGTGTAGGGGTGTCGCGGCTCTGTGTAGAGGGTCTCGGCATCGGCAAGTTCGCAGAGGCTACCCAGGTACATCACGGCCACCCGGCTGCTGATGTGGCGTACCACCGAGAGGTCGTGGGAGATGAACATGTAGGAGAGGCCGCGCTTTTCCTGGGTCTCCATGAGAAGGTTGAGGATCTGGGCCTGCACAGAGACGTCCAGGGCGCTGATGGGCTCGTCGGCCACGATAAAGGCGGGGTCCACAACCAGGGCACGGGCGATGCTGACGCGCTGGCGCTGGCCCCCGGAGAATTCGTGGGGATAGCGCTGGGCCCACATGGGATCCACCCCCACCTGCTCCATGACTTCGGCGATGCGGTCCTTGACCTCCCCGTTGCTGATGCCGGGGTTGTGGAACCGCAGGGGCTCCTCCAGGGTCTTTTTGACGGTGAGCCGGGGGTTCAGGGAGGAGTAGGGGTCCTGGAACACCATCTGCATCTTGGACCGGTAGGGCATCATGGCCTTGGATGAGAGGTTGTCGATGCGGTTGCCCCGAAAGAGGATCTCTCCGCTGTCGGGCTGGTGGATGCCGATGACGCAGCGCGCCAGGGTGGACTTGCCGCACCCGCTCTCCCCGACCACGCTCAAGGTCTCCCCTTCCAGGATATCCAGGCTGATGCTGTTCACCGCCTGGACCACCGTGCTGTGGAGGCTGAGCTTTCCGCCCTGGAGGCGAAGCTTTTCCAGAAATCCTCCGGAGATGTCGAAGTGCTTGACGACGTTTTTCAGTGTAAGGATGGGCTTGGTGGATTCTGTTGTCATGATGCAAGGTCTCCCGAGACTAAATGGCATGCGGCCATGTGGCCTGTTTGTTCATCCGCAAGGGCCGCCTCGGGCCGTTTGGTCATGCAGATCTTTCCCTTCATGGGGCAGCGTGGATTAAATGCGCAGCCGCTGGGAATGTCCGTGAGGGTGGGCATCATTCCCGGGATCTGGTAGAGGGCTTCCCCGGGTTTACGGCTCTCCGGCAGGGCCTCGGACGCCAGGCTGGGGTGAAGGGTGCGTTCGGGGTGTTGATGATGGCCTGGGTGGGCCCGGTCTCAATGACCCGCCCTGCGTACATGACGGCGATGCGGTCGGTGACCTCGGCCACGACCCCAAGGTCGTGGGTGATGAGGATCAGGCTCATGCCGTCGGAGTCGCACAGCTCGATGAGCAGGTCCATGATCTCGGCCTGGATGGTGACGTCCAGGGCCGTGGTGGGCTCATCGGCGATGATGATGTCCGGGTCGGTGAGCAGGCTGATGGCGATGATGATCCTCTGGCGCATGCCCCCGGAGAACTCATGGGGGTACTGGGCCAGGCGCTTCTCCGGGGAGGGGATGTGCACGCGGGCCAGCTTTTCCAGGGCGATGCGCTCGGCCTCTTCCTTGGATACATCCATGTGGGCGTGGATGGCCTCGGTCATCTGCGTGCCGATGGTCAGCACGGGGTTCAGGGCCATCATGGGGTCCTGGAAGATCATGCTGATGCGGTTTCCGCGGATGTCCCGCATCTTCTCTTCGGAGTAGGCGGAGATCTCTGAGTCGCGGAAGCGGATGGTGCCTCCGGCGATAAAGCCGGGCTTTCGGATCAGCTTGATGATGGAAAAGCCCATGACCGATTTACCGGCCCCGCTTTCTCCCACGATCCCTAAGCGCTCCCCCTTGGCCAGGGAGAGGGAGAGGTTGTCGATGGCCGTGACCTCTCCGGTGCGAAGGGCGAATTTGACGTCAAGGTTCTGTATATCGAGTATCGGTTCCATGATTGGGTGTCGCCTTTATCCTTTGTAAAGCTTGGGGTTGAGCACATCCCTGAGCCAGTCCCCGAGGAGGTTGATGACAAGGACGAGGACCACGAGAAAGAGGCCGGGAAAGAGGGTGATCCACCAGACACCGCTGAAGATGTATTCAAATCCGGCGTTGATCAGAGAGCCCAGGGAGGGTCGGTTCACGGGCATGCCCAGGCCGAGGAAGGATAGGGCGGCCTCGCTCATGATGGCGTTGGCCACCTGGACCGTGGAGATGACCAGCACCGAGCTCATGGTGTTGGGCAGGATGTGGCGGAACATGATGCGCAGGCGGGAAAGCCCCACCACCCGAGCGGCTTCCACGTACTCCTTGCCCTTTTCTCCCAGCACCGAGGCGCGGACCGTCCGGGCGTACTGGGGCCACTCGGCAATACCGATGATCACCACCAGCAAAGGGACGGCCAGATCGTTGTAGCGGTTCTCACCGAACACTGTCTGGAAGATGGCGCTGATGAGGATGGCCACCATCATGGTGGCAAAGGAGAGCTGGATATCGGCCATGCGCATGAGAAAGTTGTCCAGCCTGCCCCCTAAATAGCCCGCAAAGAGCCCCACGGTGATTCCGAGAAATGCCTGGAGTACCACGGCTCCCAGACCGATGAGCACCGACAGGCGCATGCCGTACATCATGGTGGAAAGAAGGTCCCGACCCTGCTGGTCCGTGCCCAGGAGGAAGGTGGAGGAACCGCCATCCATCCAGGCCGGGGGAAGCTCCGAATTCAAGATGTCGATGGTTTCGGAGTCGTACGGGTTGTAAGGGGCGAGAAGGGGGGCCGAGAAGCTGACGATCATGAGCACCAGCAGAATGGCGAAGCTGACCACAGCGATTTTGTCCCGCTTGAAGCTATAAAAAAAGTACGAATCTTTGAAATTTCTAAGTGACTGTTTCATTTTCTCCCCGATACCCGGATGGTGGGATTGACGAGACCATAGCAACCAGCACCACCATGGTGTTGACGACGACAAAGAGAGCGCCCACAAAGATGATGTAGGCCACCAGAAGGGTGGTGTCGGAGCGCTGGACCGCTTCAAGGAACATAAAGCCCATGCCGGTCCACTGAAAAACCGTTTCGGTGAGGATGGTGTAGGCCAGCATGATGCCCAGCTGGACGCCGCCCACGGTGATGACGGGCAGCAGGGTGTTCTTGAAGGCGTGCACGAACCAGATGCGCTGCTTTTTGAGGCCCTTTGCGTAGGCAAACCGAATGTATTCGGTCTCCAGGACCTCCATCATCTCCGAGCGGATGAGCCGGATGAAGAGCGGCAGCATGATGGAGGAGAGGGCGATGGCCGGCATGACGAGGTGCTTCAGGCCGTCCAGGGTGAGAAGGCCTGTCTGCCATCCCCACAGGTTCACCGTGTCCCCCCTGCCGTAGGAGGGAAACCATTCAAGGGTCACCGAAAAGAGGTAGATCATGAGAATGGCGGTGAGGAAGACCGGGATGGAGACCCCCACGATGCTGGTGCCCATGGTGAGGCGTGAAAACCAGTGGCGGGGGTTGATGGCGGCGAAGATGCCTGCGGGCACGGAGATGAGGATCACGATGAGGCTGGCGGCAAAGACCAGCTCAATGGTGGCCGGTGCCTTGGCCAGGATCACGTGTAAGGCCTGTTTCTTGTGGATGAAGCTGGTGCCTAAGTCCCCGTGGGCGGCGTTTTTGAGAAACCGTCCGTACTGGGTGAAGAAGGGGTCGTTCAGTCCCATCTGGTCCCGGAGCTGCTCGCGCTCCTGAACCGACACCCGGACCCCCACCATGTCCCGGACGGGGTCGCCGAACTGGTGTTTGATGGAGAAGCCCAGCAAGCTGATGACCAGCATGACGAACAGTGCCTGTAAAATGCGTTTTACGGTAAATGCAAACATGGGTATGGTCGCGTCCTTAATTGTCACGGTGCGAGGGGCGTGCGTTGGTGCGGCACTGGGCCGCAACGCTTCCCGTGGGCGTTCTACCCGCTGCCTGCCGGTGTCCTGTGCGGGCACCGGCAGGCAGCGGGTACAGCTGGCGAGGAATATGTTCCCTCACCGGTAAACGAAACGCTCGTATTCAAGCATACATGGGCGGTGAAATGCAAATGAATCCGCCAAAATAAATGGCCGGTTCAACCGGAAGATATCGGTGGAACCGGCCAGGGAGCGTCTATTTTACATCCCTTACTTGACGACGAGATCGCCGAGGTAGGGGAAGTTCATGGTGTTGACAATGGGCTCGATGTCGAGGTTATTTTTCGAGGCCCAGGCCAGGTTCTGCCAGTGCAGGGGCACGAAGGCCGCCTCGTCGTAAAGGGTCTGCTCGATCTCCTGGAGCATGGCGGTACGTTTGGCCGTGTCGGTCTCGGACTGGGCGGCCAGGGTGAGCTCATCTACGCGAGCGTTGCAGTACGTCCCGCTGTTGTACTGGCCGTAGCCGGTCTCGGTGTTGATGCACATGGTGAGGTACTCGGTGAAGTTGCCGGAGTCTTCGGTATCCGCGTGCCATCCGATGAGCTGGATGTCGGCCACCTTGGCGTCGAATTCATCCCAGTACTGGGCCTTGGGCATGGTCTGCAAGGTCACCTTGATGTTGATCTTGGCCAGCATGTTGGCTGCTGCTTCTGCGATCTTGGCATCGTTGACGTAGCGGTTGTTGGGGGAGATCATGGAGCACTCGAAGCCGTTTTCGTAGCCGGCTTCTTTCATGAGGGCCTTGGCCTTTTCCAGATCGTAGCGGGGCACCAGGTTCTCTTTGTAGCCCAGGTAGCCTTTGGGGCTCTGCTGACCTGCAGTGGTGGCAAACCCTTTCATGATGTTTTTGACGATGCCTTCGTTGTTGATGGCATGGACAATGGCCTGGCGAACGCGTACGTCCTTGAACTCGGGGCGCCGGGTCTGGTTGAGCTGAAGGGTGATGATTCGGGTGCCGCCCATGGTAACGAGCTTGGTTTTTTCGTTGCTTTCAATCTGGTTGAAGTCCTGGGGGGAGACGGGGTAGATGAAGTCGGTGTCTCCGGAGAGCAGCGAGGCCACGCGGGTGGCGGTGTTCTTGATGGGGGTGAGCACGATTTTTTCCACGTTGCCGGGGGAGGCCTTGTCCCAGTAATCGGCGTAGCGCTCGTAAACGGTCTTGACGCCGTGTTCGCGGGAGATGACGCGGAAGGGGCCGGTGCCGGACTCGTGGTTGAGGGCAAAGGAGGGGCCGCTCTTGACCTGGGCGTCCTTGGGCTGACCGTTTTCATCGGTGCCGGTGTAGAAGACGCTGTCCATGGGGAAGATGTAGGAGGAGGGGGTAGGGACGCTTGGTGACGATGTCGATGGTGTGGTCGTCGACGATGTTGATGCTCTCAAAGGGCTCGAAAAGGCCTTTGTAGTCGATGCTTTTCTGGAGACGCTTGAAGGTCCAGACCACGTCCTTGGCGGTGAAGGGGTTGCCGCTGTGGAAGGTAACGCCTTTTCTCAGCCAGAATCGGACGGTCAACGGGTCCAGGCGCTCCCACTTTTCTGCGAGCCTGCCCTCAATGGACATGTCGCGGGTCCAGCGGACCAAGGGATCGAAGGCCACGTGGGAGTATGCCAGCATGCCGCCGGAGAGCTGAATATGGGGGTCCAGGGAGACCGGGTCGGCGTCCATGGCAAGATGGACCGTTGTGTTTAACGTTGTCTTTACTTCTTCTTCCGGTTTTGAACATCCCGATACCAAAAGGGCCGCTCCCATGAGCAGGATGGATGTCAGTGCCAGTATCGTTACGTTCGCGGCAGGTTTCCTGAAATTAGTGTGTTGTTAAAAAAACGGTCCGTAGGCTCCGCGGTGTCCTCCGTGGGGAGGCGCAGGGTGTCCCGGAGTAGGGGACATGTGCGGAGCTTCGGTCGTTGTTTCAGCTGCGGAAAAAGCGCCGGTGCATATCCGGTGCTGTGATCCGCTATCTCTTCCCAAAATCGCTTCGTGTGCCGTATTTCGCTTAGGTGTGCCTCCGGTATGAAATGACTTATTATTCTAGCACCATACCAGGGTTAAGTTGTAAAAATTAGCAAAAAAAAACATGAAAAGCAAATGAATTCAACAATGTTCTTAGGGGGTAACAGTGCGTTTGGGGGGCGATGATGGTCCATTATCTCGGCGAGATGACACAGAAAACACCAGGGAGACAGGACCCCGATTCCGAAAAAAAGTGAAAGCCTGGGGAACATAAATCGGCAGGGCCGCCCGTTAGGCGAGGGGGAAGGGGACGCTGCGGAAAAAGGATGCATGTCTCCTGTTCCGGTAAGACCGGCTTCAAAGGGAGGTGTGACGGGCAAGAATCGGGTGTGGGGGGGAGTGGGCCGTTACACTTTTTCGTCGAAGATGATGCCGACCATCTCTTCGATTTTTGCTGCCAGGTCAAGGACCTGCTTGGCAGGGATTTCACGGATAACCTCTTCGGTATCGCGGTTCGTGATCCGAACCATGGTGCGACCGGTTTCGTCATGCCGCGTGAAATTCAGGCCGACGGCGTGCAGGGTGTCCAGGTCCCGGGAGATTTCGTCAAGGGTCTCCTGGGAGAGGTTTTCTTCGCGAAGCCGGTCTTCCCGGTCGCTGCGCACTTTTTCCTGGCGCTCCTCGGTGCTGGCCTTGTTGTCCGAGGTGGCCCCGGATCCGGGGGCTCTGCGGACGGGTTCCGTGGCAGAGACATCATCCCGTCTTTGGGGCATCTGGGGTTGAACGTTCGATACGGTTTGCATCATGGTGAACTCTCTTTATCCATGCGCCCTGAAGGGTGCAAAGGCTCGCCTTGGCAGGGCCTGGTTTTTCCAAAGGTTTGTGACGGCAGGGTCGATGCCGCCTTGTGTCAATACGGGGAGGCATAGGCTCCCCGGATTCGCTTTTTGTTTGCCGAGGCAGTGAGCTGGGACCGGATGGCGCCCATCTCTTCTTCAATGCGCAGGGCAAGGTGCCGGCTCCGTTCCAGGATGCGGGAAAGGAGATCGGCGTGGGACCTGTCCATGGGCAGCTCCTTGAGCTTGCCCACCAGGTCGGCCTGGCACCGGGCCAGGGTGAAGAGGGCCTCGGGGTCGGCGGAGGTCAGGGACGTCTCCACCTGGTCCATGAGGGCCTCCATGCGTGCCATGACATCGGCCGGGGTCTCAGATGGCAACACAGACACCACAGCTCTCCCTCGGCTTTTCAGGGCGCCTTACCGACGACTGGCGTCGGGTGCGCGAGGCCTCGGTAAAACCTTCGTTGAGGCTTACGAGGAGGGCCTCCACCTCATGGAGGGGCTCGGTGCGGTTGTGGATGTTCGCCTCGGTGAGGCGCCGGACCATGTAGTCGTACAGAGCGGCGAGGTTTTCGGCGATCTCCCCACCGCGCTCCATGTCGAGGGCGGTGCTGAGCTCGGTGATGATGGCCAGGACTTTGGAGATGTACTCCCCTTTGAGCGCCGGTCGTTTTTCCTCGATGCCCCGCACGGCCAGGTGGATGAACTTGATGGCCCCTTCGTAGAGCATGATGAGGATACGATCCTGGGGAAGGTCCTCTCGGGCGGCCGATGCGGCATATGCACTGTAGGTCATGGGTGTCATGGGTGTGAACTCCTTCAACTGTAACGGAAACTAAGGTGAGTGGCACCGGTTCCGGTTCTACTCTTTGGATACCCCGGGCAAAGCCTTCAACTGCGAGGCGAGGTGATCGCTTGTGACTTTGTATTCGGCAAGCAGGCTCTCAAGGGAGTTGAACTTGTTCCGAAGTCTCTCCTCGGAACGTTCCGCCTTGTCCCCGATGCGCGTAATCTGCTTGTCGATGCTGCCGATCTTGGTTTTGAGGCCCTTGCTCCCGGAGGCTAAGATGCCGCCTGTGGGGTCGTTGAACCCTTCGATGAGGGTGCACATGCGAACCGCAAATCCCTCTTCCCCTTCGTCGATGCTGGTAAAAAACCGCTTCAGGTCGTCGGGGTGTTCTTCAAGGGCTCGGGAAAGGGTCTCCTGGTTCAGTTCCAGATAGGGCTTGCCGTACTCGGGATCTTCTTTGTCCGTGACCCGCCGCATGGTCACCCCGACATCGGAAAGATAGCGGAAGCTGTCGTTTCCGGACACTGTGCCCGCGGTGGAGCGGGTCAGGGCGCCGTTAATGCGGTTGGCGGTCTGGTCGCCGAAGAGGGTGCCCTGCTCTTCCCCTTCGCCGTTGTACTTCTGGCTGTTGAAGAAGAAGGTGAGGACATTGTTGTACTTTTCCACAAAGGTTTCGAGCTTCTCGGAGATGGCTCCCTGGTCCAGTGCCACGTTGAAGGTGGTGGCCGGGGCTGTCCCGGAGAGGGTCAGGGTGACGTCCTTGACCACGTCTTCGATGGTGTTGGAGGGCCGGTGGATTCCCTGGACCCCGTCCACGGAGATGATGGCATCCTTGGCTTCCTGGGTCACGGAAAAGGCCTTGTCTCCGGCTCCTTCCCCTTCCTCGTCTCCGTAGGCCACCAGGGCGGAGAGCCCGGCGTTATCCCCTGTGTCCCCGTCTTCGTCTTCGATCACGTCAACGGAGATGGTGTTGGCCGCTCCGGTGTCGTTGGCCGACAGGGTCAGGAAATGATGGGTGCCGTCAAAGATCACCCCGGCCGTCACAGCGCCTTTTTCGGCGTTGATGGCGTTGGCCAGGTCGTGGAGGGAGAAGTTGGCCCCTGCTGTGATCTCCATGGGATCGCCGTCGCCCACCTGGATGCTCAGGGTCCCGCCACCGGGAAGCGCGTCTTCCGTGAAGGGCCCGGCAGCCAGCTTCTGGCTCGTGGCCAGCTGATGGACTTCCAGGCTGTAGGTTCCGGTCCGGGCAAAGGATCCGGCGGAGACGGTGTAGCTCTCGGGGTCGGGGCTGGTGGCCGTGCGGGCGGTGTAGGCGCTGGGGTACCGGAGGGAGCGGGCAGCGTTGCTGAGGCCGGAGAGCTCCTTCGACAGGTTGGCGTATGCGGAGATCAGGACCTTGAAGTCCTCTTTCTTCGCTTCCAACGCTTTGACGGGTCTCTTTTCCACTTCGGTAATCTGTTCGACGATGCCGTCGAGATCGATCCCCGAAACGATGCCGCCTACCGACACTCCCATGATCCTGCTCCTTTGGCATCCGCCGTGGGGCGGCCCGATGCCTTTGTGAACGTTTTTCGGTGAACACGGTTCCTGCAAAAGGTGTCGGGGAAAGCCCCCGGGCGATTGAGATCGCCCAGGGGCTTTTTTGACTATGCAGGTTCCCTGTGCACTCGTTTTATCCTGAACAACCGGATAAAGGCAAACCTTCTCTTACTGAGGGTGAGACGGTTCCTTATTGTTACCCGATCAGGCTGAGAACGGACTGCGGCAGCTGGTTCGCCTGTGCAAGCATGGCGGTACCGGCCTGCTGCATGACCTGGAGTTTGGTCATGTTGGCCGTCTCGGAGGCGAAGTCCGTATCAAGGATACGGGAACGTGACGCACTCAGGTTCTCAGAAACGTTGGAGAGGTTCTGGATGGTGGAGTCAAAACGGTTCTGGACCGCACCCAGGTTGGCGCGCATGTCGTCCACCTGGCGGATGGCGCTGTCCACCGACTTGATGGTTTCGTTGGCCGCTTCCACCGTGGAGACGTCGGCGTTGGCAATGGAGCCCTTGGCCTGGACGTTGTCCTCGGAGAGGGTTGCGAAACCGGCGTCCGTGGCGTTGGTGCCGGACAGGCTCAGGGTGTCTGAGGCCGTCAGGGAGACAGAACCGGTGATGCGCAGGTCGTTGAAGTTAGAGTCAAAGGAGGTGGACTTCACGCCGCCGCCGAAGACGAGGTTGGTGACTTCCGCGTTGGTGGTGCTCAGCACGATGTCACGGCCGTCGTCGGCAGCCAGGGTCAGCTCGCCGTCGTCATCCACGCTGGCGGTAACGCCGGTGAGGTGACTCTTGGCGTTGATGGCGTTGGTGAGGCTGCCGTCGGCGTCGTTCTCTTTGAAGTCTGCAGGGCCCACGCCCACACCGTTGATCATCAGGTCGCTGTTGCCGATGCGGCCGACGCCGACGTTGCTGGGGCCATCCCCTGCCACGGCAGAGCCGGAGTAGTCGGCGGCGTCCATGTCGGATGCCTGGAAGCTGGTGGACGCCTTGGCGTACACGCCCTCAAGGCTGGTGCCTTCCATGCCTTCGCCGGGATCTTCCTCGTTCATCTCGCGGATGTTGTTGATTCGATCGGCAATGGCCTTTGCACTACCGCTGCCGTAGTTGGCTGCGTTGGTGTCCTTGAGGTCGGCCGTGGAGGCGGAGGTGATGTCGCCGCCGTACTTGGCCTGGGCGATGTCCACAGAGGAGGCACCGTCCACCTGGACGCTGACGTCCCCGGCGGTGAGGGTGCTGCCTACGGCCCCTTCCTGGATACCGATGCTGCCGGCGTCGGCGGCGTCGTTGGTCAGGGAGACGCGGGAGGCGGTGGACTGTACGATGCCGGGCTGCTGGCCCAGGGCGTTGGCCTTGACGTTGACCAGGTCCACACCAATGGTCTCGTTGGCGTTGGCGCCCACCTGGAAGGTGAAGGTACCGGAGCTGCCGTTGAGGATGTTTTTGTTGTTGAAGGTGGTGGCTTCTGCGATTCGGTCGATCTCGGAAACCAGCTGGTCGATCTCAAGCTGGATGGATGCCCGGTCTTCAGCGGTGTTGGTGTCGTTGGCCGCCTGTACGGACAGTTCGCGAATTCGCTGGAGTCCGTTGGTGGTCTCCTGGAGGGCCCCTTCAGCGGTCTGGGCCAGGGAGATACCGTCGTTGGCGTTTCGAACCGCCTGGTTCAGGCCACGGATCTGGGAAGTCATACGGTCGGTAATGGCCAGGCCGGCGGCGTCGTCTTTTGCAGAGTTGATTCTCAGGCCGGAAGAGAGTCGCTGGAGCGATTTATTGAGGCCTGACGCGGTGTTACCCAGGTTACGCTGGGCGGTGAGAGAGGTGACGTTGGTGTTGATTGAAAGTGCCATGTGATTTCCTCCGTGAAATAAACTTTCAATGGTCGGCATCCGTGCCGTGAAGTCAACTTGTCGTATACCGTTTGGGGCGCCCTGTGTGGTTTTGGAAAATCCTTTTTCCAAAGGCTGGTGCCGGATCACCCGCGGTATAAAAAACATATCGGAGGATTTTTCGTATTCTTTAAATAAAAATGACGATGGGCTGTTGAAAAACAAGGAAGGAATAGGGCGGGATGACGGGGCTGGGATCCGAAAGAATAGAAATTCAATGTTTTGGGACGCCCCGGTCCTGTTGGGCCGGGGCATTTTTTTTGGCCCTTATTGACTTAAGAGTGTGGGATATCTGCGGGGCGATCCGGCTTTTTCGTGGGAGTGGAGAGCTCTTTGAGGTTGCGGATCAGCCAGCTTACCTCGTTGATGGGGTCGATGCCGAGGCCCGAGTGGCTGATGGAGAGGCGGTCAATCATGTAACCGAACAGGGCCGAAAGGTCGGTACCGTCCTCTCCCTGGGAGGGGGCGTGTTCCCGTGCCTCCTTGAGGTGGTTTAGGATCTTGACCACGGTGGAGATGTTTTTTTTCTGGCCCTCGGCTCCGCTGCAACGGGCAAGGGTGAGGTGGTCCATGGCGTCGTCGTACATGCGGACAAGCTCTTCCCGCCCAAGGGGTGAAGAGGGGTCGGGGGTTCGGTACAGGGGATGGGTGGATTAACTGGCCTCTCCCCTAATATAAGGAAACGATCAGATCTTGCGATCAACGGGTTGTTCGGGGTGCTGGTGTTCGGGCGGTGCGTCAGCGGCAAGGGGGGGCGGGGAAGGGCTCCGTCCAGGGAGAGTGGGAACGATGTCAGAATGTGTTTCGATGCGGCGTTTTAGTAAACAACGTACTGATATAGATAATACAACAGCTTGTATGTAAAAGCCATTACAAATAAACAACAGGTACATGCGGTCATCTCTGTTCAGATTGCACGGAAGCGTGGCTCATGTTTCGGATCATTGTCTTTTGTGCGCATAAATCGATCATGGAAATGCGTGTTTGAGGTGGCTCACCTCGCCGTCGGAGGCACGGACTTTGGCCATGGAAGGCTGCTATTGACGATGGGCCCTGAAGTGCCATATCGTCGGGGGTATACGTTTATTGTAAATGAAAACCTGCGCCCCTTGGCGTTGCTTCGGGTTATGCCGCGGTGCAGGCAATGTTTAAGAGCGGGGAGAGTTGTGCATCGTTTATCGGCATTGACGGAAGATCAGGTTGTCGCCTTGAGCGTGCTGGCGTTTGTGAGGTCCCATATCCATGAGTCCGTTCTTGCCGAATGGACGGGGAGCACCATCCGGGAGACGTCCCTTGCCCTTCGGGGGCTCCACGGGGCCGGGCTCGCACACGCCTGTGGGTCAGCGTGCTGGCAGCTGGACCCGGATGGGCTGGGTCGAGCTGAGATCAGGGCCCACCTCCCGACCCTGGAGGCCCGGGCCTACCGAGGAGGGCTTCTCTCCGAGATAGACCGGCTCCGCGGCCCTGACGAGATCGCTGTGTTTGAAGCCCTGGTGGCCGATATCTCCAACCGGCTGGAGGTATCGGTCACGGCCGGGCTCCGGGTGCTCCTCACCGAGACTCTGGAGCAGATGCTGGCTTTCTGCGACGAAGAGCGCACCCTGGAAAAATCCCGGGAAGAACTCTCCCGGTTTCTGGAGCTTGCCATTGCCATTCTCGGGCTCAGCCTTTATCTGGCCCGGAACCTCTCCCTTTCCATTCGCCTCTTCTTCTTTGCCAACGAAATCGCCATCCGCATCGGCGACATGCGCAAGCGCATTATCCTCAAGCTCAGCGAGGTCCTTCTGGATCACTTTACCGGGCGCTCTTCCCTCCAGGCCCTGCCGTCGCTCATGGAGAGCCAGGAGGCCATTGACGAGCTCGGGGACAACGATATCCTCTGTATCGCCGCCATGTTTCTCTCCTCCCTGCACTTCAATCAGGGGGACATGAAAAAGACCCTGCACTACTACAACGAGGTGGATCCGGCCTCCTATGTCTGGAACCTTAGGTACTACAAGGATCTTTCCGGCATTTACCCCTCGTCGGCGGCCCATTTTCTGGGGAAATTTCACCTGGCCATCGGCATTGCCAAATCCGCGTGCCGCACGGCTCACCTGAAGGGCAACGAGCTTACCGAAGGGTGGTGGTGCCTCCAGCTCACCATGGTTCTGGGGGACGCAGGTTGTGATCGCGGTGAGGTGGAAAAGTACCTGAACCGGGCCAGGAGTCTTCTGGACCCCCGGCTCCACGAGATGGCCTATGTCTTTTATCTCCATGTGACGGCCTGTACCCACAGCCGTTACGGCGAGATGGACAAGGCCTATGAGGCCCTGAAGGCGTACCACGCGTTTTTCACGTCCTGTGAATTTGAGCAGACCCTCTTTGGCCGCTCCCGTAGCTACGAGCTCAGTGTCGATTTTTTCAGGCGGGGGTATCCCCCCATCCCTTCGGTGGATGTGGAGGCAGAGACCCGGAAGAACCTCAACGGCGGGGACAAGATGATGCGCGGAGCCGCCCTGCGCCAGAAGGCCCTGTTGGCCTATGACGCTGGAAAACCCCTGCCCGTTGTGCGGCAGCTGCTTACGGAGAGCATGGAGGTGTTCCATGAGGCAGGCGGGACCATCCGTATTCCCCAGACCCGGCAGCTCCTGGAGCGGGTGGGGCGTCTGGAAAAAGAGGGGGCGGGCGGGCAGCGGCCTCCACTGTTTCTGGAAGAGATTGCCTGGCCCCAGGCAAAAATCGCGGAGCCGGAGCCGGGTGCCGGAAGCCTTACGCAGCGGTGCACCCGGCGGTTCAAGAAGCTCACGTCCCATAAGGACCCGTCGATTTTCTACCGCCAGCTTGTTACCATTATTCAAGAGGAGTTTGAGGCCGAACGGGTCATACTCGTTCAGGGGGTCGACGAGGGGGCGGTGACCGGTATCGCCGCATGCAATGTCTCCCGGGAGGAGCTGGACCACGGGGTGTGTACCTCCCTTCTTCCCCTGGCATCCCAGGCCATTGAGCCCAGGGTGAATCTGGAGTCCTTTGCCGCGGTTGCCATTCCCGTGAGCGTCCAGGGGGCGTCCACCTGGGTTCTGTATGCCGAGAGCCAGGAGACCTCCGGGCGGCTGGGGCGCCTGCTCGGGGAGATGGATGAACACCTGGCCCTGCTCATCACATCGGAGGTCCGCTCGGCGGTGATCCTGGAGGCTTCACAGCAGCAGCCCCGGTATTACCCCGTGCCCGGAGAGTCCTCCCACGAGCCCTTTTACGGCGTCTCCATGGCGCCCCTGCTGAAGAAGTCGGCCCAGGCGGCACGCACCGATGCCACCATCCTCATCCTGGGGGAGACCGGGGTGGGCAAGGAGCTTTTTGCCCGGCACATCCACTCGGAGAGCGGGCGCAAGGGCCCGTTTATCCCTGTGCATCCGGCGAGTATGGCAGAGTCTCTCATCGAAAGTGAGCTTTTTGGTCACGAAAAAGGGGCCTTTACCGGGGCGACTTCCCAGAAGGTTGGCTTTTTTGAGCTGGCCAACCAGGGGACCCTTTTTATCGATGAGGTGGGGGAAATCTCCCTGTCCCTTCAGGTCAAGCTCTTGCGGGTGCTCCAGAATCACAAGTTCACCCGGGTGGGGGGGACCAAGGAACACCTCTCCGATTTTCGGCTGATAGCCGCCACAAACAGGGATTTGAAACAGGACGTCATCGACGGAACCTTCCGGGAAGACCTTTTCTATCGTCTCTTTGTCCTGCCCTTTACCATTCCCCCTTTAAGGGAACGCTCAGAAGATATTGTCTATCTCGCCCAGATGTTTTTGACCCATTTTGCCAGGCGCTACGGAAAAACAGTGCTGAGTCTCACCCCGGGGCAGATCGCCGACCTTCAGTCACGCCCCTGGCAGGGGAATATCCGGGAGCTGAAAGGGATTATGGAAAGGGCCGTGATCCTCTCCTCCGGGGACCGGCTTGAGCTGTTCCCCGAGGCCCATGAGTCGTCTCCGTCTTTGCCTGCCCCTGTGGCAGGACCCGGTACGGAGCTCTTTGAGGGGCTGCCGACCTTAAAAGAGCTGGAAAAAAAGTACCTCGCCTATGTTCTGGGGCTTACGGGCGGCAAGGTGGCCGGTCCCGACGGCCTGGAAGGGGTGCTGCAAACCAAGCGCTCCACCATCTACGCAAAGCTTAAACGCCACGGCCTGATTTGAATGCCATGGGTCAGCCCCTTCCCTTTTGGGTGGCGTCTAAAAATCAAGACATGTGTTCATGGGCGTCCCGTTTTTTGGATCCAAAAAACGGGACGCTTCCTCCTCCTGCCCGGGCCTCCTCGCCGCGCCATGCCTGCTTTCCTCCCGCTGAGCTGTTCCGTGTCTTTTCTGCTTGATACCAAATATAGATGATGTGCCGCAGTGTTTGCACATGATGTGGTGTGTCTGGCCCGCGTGTGTCGATGGGACCCGAGGGGCCTTGTCCGGCATGTGGCATGGTTTGTGCCTTGATACCACGGCAAGAACAGGCCTTCGGTGGCCAATTCTCTGTGGAAGAATGATGTCAATATGATGATCCCAGACTTTGTTAGGAGGAAACGTGATGAAGAAAGTGGCTTTATGTGTGGCGATGCTGTTTCTGATGGCGGCGTTCAGTGCTCCGGCCTCAGCCAAGGTGGTCATGAACCTGGGGTGGCAGACAGCCGATGACAGCGCTTACGGCGAGCTGGTCACCATCTTTTCCGGGCTGGTGGATGAGTACACCGGCGGCGAGGTGGTGGTCAAGCGTCGTTGCTGCGGACAGATCGGGGGGGAGGAAGACGGCTTTAAATCCCTTCAGATCGGCATCGTGGACGGGTTTATCATCACCATGAACAACGTCTCTCCCCACTATCCCCTCATGGACGTGTTTGTCCTGCCGTATATCTTCAACAGCCTTGAGCATGCCTCCCAGGTGCTGGAAGGTCCCATCGGGGACCGGTTCCGGGATCAGCTCTACGCCAAGACCGGCGTCTACCTTCTCTCCTACAACGCGGTGGAGCCCCGGGACATGTACAACACCAAGCGCCCCATCCGCAGCATGGACGACATGAAGGGGCTCAAGCTCAGGGTTCCCAAGAACAAGATCATGATCAGCACCTTCCAGGCCTTCGGCGCAGAGCCTGTGCCCCTGGCGTGGTCGGAAATGTCCACGGCCCTTCAGACCGGCACGGTGGAAGGGGGCGACAACGGCACCTTCGTCATCCGCTCCCAGAAGTTTTTTGATTTGGCCGACAACCTCACCATCCTGGATCACTTCACCTCTTTTTCTCCTCTCTTCTGCAGCAAGCGGTTCCTGGGGAAGCTCAACGATGCCCAGCGTGAGGCCGTGATCAAGGCGGGCCGTGACGCCGGAAGGATTCACCGGGCCAATATGCTCAAGAAGATCGAGGAGTGCCGCACCTACCTTGAGGCAAACGGGATGAAGATCACCCGACCGGACCGCACGCCGTTTATCGAAGCGGCCCGCAAGCTTCAGGATGAGATCCTCTCCAAACGATCGGCCGAGTTCCGGGAGATTGTCGATCAGATCCGCGCGTCCTCCGGCAGCAAAACCGACGCATAGCCCCTCGCCAGGGCAATGATCGCGTCCACCTGCTGTTACCCGCTGCCCCGGGCCTTCCTGAACGCCCGGGGCAGCCCCTGAATTAAAAAATCCGGCTCTGTGCCATGAGTCAAGGAGCGTTTGATGTCCCCGTCAACCCTGATGCGCTGGTTCAACACGAAGTTCGAAAGCACCTTGTGCGTGATCTCCCTTGTGGTGATGTCCTGCTGCGTCTTTCTTCAGGTGATCCTGCGATACGTTTTTCATCAGTCTGCCCCGTGGGCAGAGGAGCTGGCCATTTACGGCATGGTGTTTTCCGTTTACTTCGGCACGGCCCTGGCCGTTACCGAAAAGAGCCATGTGCGTATCCTGAACCTGGTCCAGCTGTTCCCCAGAAAAATCGCCGTGGGCCTTATCGTGGCAGGCGATGCCGTCTGGTGCGCCTTTAATGTTTTTATGGTGTTTCACGGCGTGGAGTACGTGAAGGTCCTCTGGGGCACCCATTTTATCTCCCCGTCCCTGGGCATCGAGCAGCGGTGGCCCCAGGCCGTGGTGCCCTTTTGTTTTGCGCTGATGACCTTCCGGATCCTTCAGTTCTATTACCGATGGCTCCGCACCGGGACCTGTGAGCTGACCTGCGTCCTGCCCGGTGACGAACCCGTAAAATAAGGTCCGCCCGGGCGGCATGAAAAAAAAGACCACGCGCACCCCTTCGTGCATGATGTTTTAAGGAGTATGAATTATGAACGGACCTTTGTGGATGTCCATCGCCTTTGTGGGCTGCATGCTCATCGGCGTGCCCATTCCCTGGGCGGCCGGTGTCGCCACCGTCATCGGCCTGCACATTATCGATATCCCCTTTGCCCTGCTCAGCCAGACCGCTTACAACGCCTTTGAATCCTTTCCCCTGATGACCATCCCGCTGTTTGTGCTGGCCGGAAAGCTCATGGAAAAGGGGGGGATGTCCGAGCACCTCATCCACATCGCCCGTAAGATGGTCGGTTCCCTTCGGGGCGGGACCTCCCTTGTGACCATCGTGAGTTGCGGGCTCTTTGCTTCCCTTACGGGGTCCGGCCCCGCCACCACGGCGGCCATCGGCTCCATCACCATTCCGGCCATGGTGGACGAGGGGTACCCGAAAAAATTCGCCTCGGGGATCTCCGCCTCATCCGGGGCCCTGGGAAGCATCATCCCTCCCAGCAATCTGTTGATCATTTATGCCCTCATTGCCGAGGAGTCAGTGCCCAAGCTGTTTCTGGCCGGTCTGGTGCCGGGGTTTATGGTGATCCTCTTTCTGATCCTGACCTCCACCACCGTCTGCCGCGTGAGCGGGTTTGGCGGGAGGGTGGACGGCGACTTTTCCTTTGCCCCTCTCTTTCGGGCCCTCTGGGAAGGGAAGTGGGCCATCGGCGCGCCCCTGATCATCCTCAGCAGTCTGCCCGGCGGACACTACCCCCACCGAGGCCTCGGCCGTGGCGGTGTTTTACGGGCTCTTCGTGGGCACCGTGATCTACAGGAAGCTTACGGTGGGCCACGTCATCGAGAGCCTGAAGTTCACCACGACCATGGTGGGCACGGTGCTGGTGATCCTGGGCTCCACCAAGGCCTTTGGCCAGCTGGTAGCCTTTTATGACATTCCCCTTGCGGTCCAGGCCTTTTTTACCGGGTTTACCGACAATCCCTTCCTTGTGCTGATGATGATCAGCTTCCTTTACATCCTGGCCGGGATGTGGATGGAGTCCATCCCCCAGGTGGTTATCTTTACAGCCGTTCTTCTGCCCGTGGTGAAAAGCATGGGGGTGGACCCCATCTTTTTCGGGGTGTTGACCGTTTTGACGTGTGAGGTGGGCTTTCTGACACCGCCCATCGGGGTCAACCTGTTTGTCTCCTCACGCATTGCGGGGATCTCGTTGGAAGAGTCCTCTGTTGGGGTGCTTCCCTTTGTTGTCCCGTACCTGGCCACCATCACCATCCTGTGTGCCATGCCCTGGCTGACCACGGGCGTGGTGGACATGTTTTTTAAGTAGCCGTTCACCTGATGATCTAACGGAGTGTAACCATGATTGACGTACTCATTAAAAACGGCGTGGTGATTGACGGAGAGGGCGGAGCGTCCTTTAAAGCGGATGTGGCGGTCAAAGACGGCTGCATACTTCCAGCAGTAGCGATTCGAGGGCGACAAAGCCGCCCTGGTCATCGACGCCCGGGGGCAGATGGTCTGCCCGGGGTTCATCGACCTGCATACCCATTCGGATTTTACCTTTCTGGTGGACGGCAGGGCCCAGAGCTCTCTGCATCAGGGGGTCACCACCGAGGTGGTGGGGCAGTGCGGCTACAGCTGCGCCCCGTGTACCAATGCTTCGGACCTCAAGGGGCTCCTGGGCTACCAGCCGGGGGTGGCCGTGGACTGGCGCAGCGCCGGCGAGTACCTGGACCGCCTGAAGCGGGGCGGTGTT
Source organism: Desulfoluna sp. CYM3A (assembly GCF_056829965.1). Classification (NCBI taxonomy): domain Bacteria; kingdom Pseudomonadati; phylum Thermodesulfobacteriota; class Desulfobacteria; order Desulfobacterales; family Desulfolunaceae; genus Desulfoluna; species Desulfoluna sp. CYM3A. The sequence continues at coordinate 3,752,587 of NZ_CP186556.1, read as the reverse complement.
GGCGTGAACGTGGCGGCCCTTGTGGGCCACGGGTCCCTTCGGCGTTGCGTGATCCCCGAGGGCAGGGGCCAGGCCACGGACGAGCAGCTCCAGGCCATGTGTGCCCTGCTGGATGACTCCATGGCGCAAGGGTTCCACGGCCTCTCCCTGGGGCTGGAGTATGAGCCGGGCATCCATGCCGATACCCGGGAGCTGGTGGCCCTGGCCAGGGTGGTGGCCGACCGGGGCGGGATCCTGTCGGCCCATGTGCGGAACCGGGACGTGCACTACGACATGGCCTTCAGCGAGGTCCTGTCTGTGGCCCGCATTACCGGGGTGCGCCTCCAGATCTCCCATATCAGCCCCAAGTTCGGAGCCCCGGACGATGCCGTGGCAAACAGTCTGGCCATGATCGACCGGCTCAACGCCACCGGTGGGGACGTGGCCTTTGACCTGATCCCCGACAACTGGGGACCGACCCTCATGGCCTCGGTGCTTCCCTCCTGGGCACATGTGGGTGGGATCGAGGCCACCCTGGGCTATCTTTCCGACCCGGAGGCCAGGGCAAAGATGAAGGCTTCTCCCAACCCCATCTGGCAGCTGGTGCTCCAGAAACGCTGGGACCTCATCACTCTGTTCTTTTCTCCGACACACCCGGAGCTGGTGGGGAAAACCATGGCGGAGATCGGAACCATCATGGGGTGCGATCCCCATGACGCCGCCTTTGACCTCCTGCGCGCCTCGGGGCAGGAGATGGCCCAGGTGATCTGGGCCGGGTGGAACTTTGACGAGTCCATGCAGCGGGAGCTTCTGGCCCACCGGCTGTGCGGGGTGATCTCCGATGCCCAGACGGTGGCCCCGGACGGCCCCCTGTCCGGCAACACCGGCGCGCCCACCGTCTACGGATGGGTGGGGCAGTTCTTCCAGCGCTACGTGAAGCAGGCGGGGCTCCTCTCCTGGGAGGAGGCGGTGAGGCGGATCACCAGCCTTCCGGCCGACCGCATGCGCATGGCGGACCGGGGACGCATCCACCCCGGACTGAAGGCGGATATCACGGTGATGTCTCCTGGAGCCATCGCCTGCCGGGCCACCCTCCATGAACCCAACAGGTACCCGGACGGCATCTGCCATGTGCTGGTCAACGGTGAGGTTGTCATCGAAGGCGGAAAACGGGTTACCGGGAACCATGGCTGGGTGATCCGGCACCGGGAGCCCTGAATGGGTTAAAAACCATGGTCCGGGGACGTTCCCCCGGGCCATGCTCCATGGTTGTCAGGCGCAAGGGTGGGGGAACCGGCTCCGTGGTCATTGGCCGGGGTGTTGTTTGGGGAAACGGCTCTGGCGACGTCCTGATGAAAACCCCGGCTTTGTTTTCGGCTGTGCTGCAAAAACGTTCCATGTGGTCATTCGTTTGACCTCGGCTGGCGAATCGGCTATGACATAGCGATATATTGCAGGCGTTTTTCCATGCAACCTCCTGAAGGCTATGGAGAATAACGCACGTGCTGCCGTTTTACGGGCCAGCCGCAACCCACCACCCGCCCTGCGGGTGTCTTTGTTGGTGGCTGCCGTAAGGGCTCATCGGTGCCTTGACGGCACCGGGCCTGTTTGAGGACAGGCCGGAGGGGGGCGACGGCGCGCGGGGGGGAAATGCCGAAACCAATGAGATCAGGAGATACTGCTTGAAGATCGTTATTGTAGGAGCCGGTGAGGTGGGTTTTCACATCGCCAGTCGCCTCTCCCTTGAAAATAAAGATGTCGTGGTGGTGGACACCAGTGACGAGGCCCTGAAACGGGTCTCTGAGAATCTGGACGTGCAGGTTGTGAAGGGGTCGGGCAGCAGCCCCGAGGTCCTCATTGACGCCGGAGTGAAAAAGGCGGATATCATGCTGGCGGTTACCGACAGCGATGAGACCAACCTGGTGGCCTGCCTTACCTGCGATATCCTTTCGCCCGCCACCAAAAAACTGGCCCGTATCCGCCTGGGTGATTACGACGCCTACCATGAGCACTTCAGGACCAGTGCGCCCCATATCGATACCATCATCAACCCCGAGATCGAGGTGGTGAAGACCATCTATCGCCTGATGCGGGTGCCCGGCGCCGTGGACGTGGGTGAGTTCGAAGGCGGTCGGGTGAAGATCGTGGGCATGCGGCTGGAGGAGGGGAGCCCCCTGGACGGCCTCAGGCTGGCCGAGTTTTCTTCCCGGCTCGGAGGCGTGCGTCCTCTGATTGCCGCCATCGTGCGCAAGGGGCAACTCATTGTGCCCCACGGCAACGATGTCCTCCAAGTGGGGGACCTGGTCTATTTTATCAGTGAAGACACCAAGCTCAATGATGTCCTGCGATTTTTCAACCGCCGTATGAAACCCGTGAATCGGGTGCTTATCGTGGGGGGCGGGCTCATCGGGACGCGCCTGGCCGACCTTCTGGAGAGCAAGAACATCCACACCAAGATCGTGGAGAGGAGCCCGGAGCGCTGCCGGTACCTTGCCGAGCGCATGAACCGCGCCGTGGTCCTCTGCGGGGATGGCTCCGATCAGAGCCTGCTCCTGGAAGAAAACATCAAGGACATGGACTTTGTGGTCTCCCTGACCGACGACGAAGAGACCAACATCCTTGTCTCCCTGCTTGCCCGGAGCGTGGGGGCGGACAACACCATCACCAAGATCAGCCGGTTCAGCTATATGCCACTCATGGCAAGCATCGGCGTGGAGCAGGTGGTGAGCCCGCGGCTCTCGGCCATTAACTCCATTTTGCAGCATATCCGAAAAGGCAAGGTGCTTTCGGCCATGAGCGTTCATGGCGAGCAGGCCGAGGTCATCGAGGCCGTTGCCCTGCAGACCTCGGACATCGTGGACACCCCCATCAGCAAGGTCTCCTTCCCCCGGGGCGCGCTGCTTATCTGTATCATCCGCGACGACGAGGTGATCATTCCGTCCGGGGACAGCGTCATCAAGCCCGAAGACCGGGTGATTATCTTTGCCACGCGCGAAGCCGTTCCCCGCATTGAAAAAATGCTCACCGTCAAGCTGGAGTTCTTCTGATGCGCTGGCCTGTCGTGACCTACATTACCGGGTTCCTTCTCTTTGCGCTGGGGCTCTGCATGCTCCTGCCCGTGATCTGTTCCGTGATTTACGGAGGCGGGGACCTTGCCGCCCTGGCAGTCTCCGCGGGCTTTACCACCGTCTCTGGTGCCATTGCCATCCTGATTTGCCGGGACACCAGCTTCGACAACATCAGCCAGCGGGAAGGCATGGCCATCGTGGCCGTGGGCTGGACCGTGGTGGGGCTTTACGGGGCTCTTCCCTTTTATATAAGCGGGGCCTTTCCCCATTTTGTGGATGCCTTTTTCGAGTCGGTGTCCGGTTTCACCACCACGGGTTCATCCGTGCTGACCAACATCGAGGCGGTGCCCAAGGGGCTCCTCTTCTGGAGGAGCCTGATCCAGTGGCTCGGCGGCATGGGGATTATCGTCCTCTCCCTGGCCATCCTTCCGTTTCTGGGGGTGGGGGGGATGCAGCTTTACAAGGCTGAGGTGCCGAGCCCGGTGCCGGATAAGCTGAAACCCCGGCTCTCGGAGACCGCCTCCATCCTCTGGAAGGTGTATGCCATGATCTCCGTGGTGGAGGTGGTGCTTCTTCTCTTCGGGGGTATGGATCTCTATGACGCCCTCTGCCACACTTTCACCACCATGCCCACGGGGGGCTTTTCCACGAAGAACGCCTCGGTGGCGGGCTTTAACAGCGCCTATCTCGACGGGGTGATCATCGTCTTTATGGTGCTTGCCGGGATCAACTTTTCCCTTCATTACCAGATGCTGCGGGGGCGGACCCTGATCTTCTGGCGGGATTCCGAATGCCGATGGTTCCTTATTATTGTGCTGGGGCTTTCGGTTGCGGTGACCTTCGATATCTACGGCACCGTCTATCAGAGCCTTCCCGAGGCCTTTCGTTACGGCTCCTTTCAGGTGGTCTCCATCATCACCACCACGGGCTATGCCACCGCCGATTACGAGCTCTGGCCGGGCCTGAGCCAGGTGCTGATCTTTCTGTGTATGTTCATCGGGGCCTCGGCAGGGTCCACCGGGGGCGGCATGAAGATCGTGCGGGTGATGCTTTGCCTGAAGTACTGCTATCGGGAGCTTTACATGCTGATCCATCCCCGGGCCGTGGCCACCATCAAGCTGGGTGGCAAGGCGGTCTCCGAGGACGTCATGCGCAGCATCATCGGCTTTGTGTGCATCTATGTGGGCCTGTTTGCCCTCTGCTCTGCGGTGCTGGCGGGCATGGGCGTGGATTTTGTCACGGCGTTTACCGCTGTGGGTTCCTGTATCGGTAACATCGGGCCCGGTTTCGGCCTGGTGGGGCCTGCGGAAAACTTCGCCCTGATCCCCCAGGGGGGGAAGTGGCTCCTTATCTGGTGCATGCTCCTTGGGCGCCTTGAAATCTATACGGTCATCATTTTTCTGGTGCCGGAGTTCTGGCGCAAATAAAAGGGGTGTGCCTCTATCTGGGGTGAATGCACCGGTTTAGACCGGTGCTGTGTCGCGTGCCTGCACGAATCGTCATTTTTATGTGACTTTCGGCTTGACACCTGCGTCACAAGTTGAGTATAAGCTTCGAGTCTTTGAGACGCAGCGGGTCGTTAACTCAGTCGGTAGAGTATCTGCCTTTTAAGCAGAGAGTCACTGGTTCGAGCCCAGTACGACCCACCATGCGTCCCCATCGTCTAGCCTGGTCCAGGACACCGGCCTTTCACGCCGGCGACAGGGGTTCAAATCCCCTTGGGGACGCCACACTGCATTTTAGAGTCTTTTAAGGCGCATTACGGGTCGTTAACTCAGTCGGTAGAGTATCTGCCTTTTAAGCAGAGAGTCACTGGTTCGAGCCCAGTACGACCCACCATGTGTCCCCATCGTCTAGCCTGGTCCAGGACACCGGCCTTTCACGCCGGCGACAGGGGTTCAAATCCCCTTGGGGACGCCATTTCGCCTTAAGACCCGATCAAAGAACATATGGGTCGTTAACTCAGTTGGTAGAGTATCTGCCTTTTAAGCAGAGAGTCACTGGTTCGAGCCCAGTACGACCCACCACGATGTCCCCATCGTCTAGCCTGGTCCAGGACACCGGCCTTTCACGCCGGCGACAGGGGTTCAAATCCCCTTGGGGACGCCACTTGATTTCACGAGGGGCTGACTGAAAATCCAGTCAGCCCCTTTTTTGTGTGGGGAAAACCGGGTTGGGCAGCTCCTTTCCAGTTGGAAAAGGGTGACATGTTCCATGCAACCCTGTATGTTCAATTCAGGCGCCCGCGCCGGTACCCTCCCAGATTAATTCCATACGGACAAGACCCATGAAACCCATCGTCGCCATCATTGGACGCCCCAATGTGGGCAAATCCACCCTGTTCAACCGCATCACACGAAGCCGGACGGCCCTCGTGGACAACATGCCCGGTGTCACCCGGGACCGCCACTACGGCGAAGCCCTCTGGAACGACGCCCCGTTTCTGCTGGTGGACACGGGCGGATACCTCATCGACGACGAAGACGCCTTTGCGGGCGCCATTCGGGACCAGGTGACCCAGGCTGTGGCCGAGGCCGACGCCGTGGTCATGGTCCTGGACGGAAAAGGGGGAATCTCTCCTTACGACCGCGACCTGGTGACCATCCTTCGGGAGTCCCATCCCAAGGTGTTTTATGTGGTCAACAAGATCGACGGAGAGAAGCAGGAGGAGAACCTCTACGACTTCTATTCTCTGGGCATCGACCATCCCTATCCGGTTTCCGGCGAGCATGGCTACGGCGTGCCTGATTTCCTCGACGACCTGGTGGCCTCCTTTCCCGAGGCGGCAGCCTACCCCAAAGAGGAAGAGGAGATCGTCAACGTGGCCGTGGTGGGACGCCCCAACGCCGGGAAATCATCCCTTATCAACCGCCTCACCGGGCAGAAGCGCCTGGTGGTGAGCGACGTGGCCGGTACTACCCGGGATGCCGTGGACACCATGCTCAAGCGCGACGGCCAGCTCTACCGGTTCATCGACACCGCGGGCATCCGGAGAAAAGGCAAGGTCAAGGACAAGCTGGAGAAGTTCTCCGTCTTAAAGGCCATCAAGAGCATGGACCGCTGTGACGTGGCCTTGATCCTCATCGACTCCTCCGAAGGGGTCACCGACCAGGATGTCACCGTGGCCGGATACGCCCATGAAAAAGGGTGCGGGGTGATCTTCGTCTTCAACAAGTGGGACCTGGTTCCCGAGCGGGAGAAGAACCCCAAACTGTTCAAGGAACGCCTGGACATGGGCGCCAAGTTCCTCTCCTTTGCCCCCTTTACCACCATCTCGGCCCTCACCGGCCAGCGCGTGGAGAAGATCTTCGGGCAGATCCGAAGCGTGTACGATCAGTACAACACCCGCGTCTCCACCGGGGACGCAAACCGCATCATCGAGTGGGCAACAGAGCGGACCCCGCCCCCCCTTCACAAGGGCAAGCGGCTGAAGTTCTTCTACAACACCCAGGTGTCTGTGAAGCCCCCCACCTTTGTCTCCTTTGTGAACTACCCGGACGCGGTGCACTTCTCGTACCGCCGGTTCCTCATGAACCAGATTCGTGATTTCCTCTGCCGCCCATCAAACACATCTTCCGGGAAAAGACCGGGCGCATGGAGTTCGGGCCCAAGCCCGAGGAGAACACCAACACTCGGAACAAAGGGCACAAGGACAAGGAGAGCCGCAACAAGATCCAGAAGAAAAAAGAGCGGGAAAAGCAACGGCTCAAGAAATTGAAACGCGACGGGCAGTGATAAGCCCTTTGTCCCCTCGGTTTCCGCTTTTACGGCGGAAGCTGCGAGGGGCCCGGCGGTGGTGCCGCCGATATAGCCCGGATATTTCATGAGAAAACAACCAGTCAAAAAGAAAACATCATTATGTCGAATGGCTACAATAAAAAAACAGCTATTTTGAAAATGCAAAATGTAAATCGACGTTTGCGGTTTGATTTGCGCAGCGCACCCATCTTCTGCGTTATCAGAGCTTTGAGGTAAACAACTACATCTGCAGCTCTGATGCCTTGAATATGGGTGCACTCGACTCGTGAAATATCCGGGATAGGGGTTTCAGGTGCCCCCTCCTGGTCGCCGAGGAGAGGCCGGTTAAACCTGATAAGCAACGGGTTACGATAACGAGTCCTAACCCTTCAGGGCTTGTCGTGTCGCTCGTATAAACCACCAGCATATGTTTCGGGCGAAGCCCGAGCCGAAGGCCGTTGCGATTTGGCCCGAGGAACGAGGGGCAAAGCGCAGCGGCAATAAGCTTTCGAGGTGGCTCACCTCGCCGCCGGAGGCATTCGTTTTCTTGCGACTTTGGCCATAGAAGGCATACTTCTAACGAAAAACACGTCCGACATCGGGAAAGCCATTTGGGTGGGTATGGATCTGTTTGAATACAGAAATGAGGAACACGGCAACTTAAACGCGCCGCTGGCCGAGCGCATGCGTCCCCGGACCCTTGCGGCAGTCGTCTTGGCGGAGGAGCATCCCCCGACGGGGCAGGCTTATATTTCAAGCGCCCTTGCCACGGACCACATCTTCCCCATGATCATGTGGGGCCCTCCCGGCTGCGGTAAAACCACCCTGGCCTCCATCATTGCCTCGGAGACCAAGTGCCGCTTCATCAAGATCTCGGCGGTACTCTCCGGTGTCAAGGACGTGCGGGCTGTGATCGACGAGGCCAAGAAGGAGCGCAATCTCAAAGGGCGTCAGACCGTTCTGTTCGTGGACGAGATCCACCGATTCAACAAAGCCCAGCAGGACGCCTTTCTCTACCATGTGGAGAGCGGGCTCATCACCTTGCTGGGCGCCACCACGGAAAATCCTTCCTTTGAAGTGATCCCCGCCCTTTTGTCCCGTGTCCGCGTGGTGACCCTGAAACCCTTGTCCCACGAGACCATCTTCAAGGTGCTGAAACGTGCCATGGAGGACAAGGACCGCGGGTTGGCCCGCATGGACGTGGCCGTGGACGACGAGGCCCTGGACCACCTGGTGCGCATGGCCGACGGCGATGTACGAACGGCCCTCAACACCCTGGAGATCATGGTGGAGCAAAAGCGCATGGAGGCGGGTAAAGGCTGCCGTGTGGTGCTGGCCGACGCCGAGACCCTCCTGGAGCGCAAGGCCGTCCGCTACGACAAGAGCGGCGACGAGCACTACAACCTCATCTCCGCTTTCCACAAGAGCCTGCGGGGCAGCGACCCGGATGCGGCCCTCTACTGGATGGTGCGCATGCTCAAGGCCGGGGAAGATCCCTTCTATATCGCCCGTCGCATGGCTGCCGTGGCCACCGAAGACATCGGCATGGCCGACCCTGCCGCCCTGTCCATGGCCCTGCACGCCATGGAAGCCTACAAATTTTTGGGTGCCGCCGAAGGGGAGCGCGCCCTGGCCCAGGCCGCGGTCTACCTTGCCACCGCTCCCAAGAGCAACAGCGTCTACACCGCCCTTGCCGCCGTGCGGGAAGAGGTGGACAGAGGCGGCTCCCTTCCCGTTCCCAAGCACATCCGCAACGCCCCCACCCAACTCATGAAGAACCTGGGCTACAAAGAGGGCTATCGCTACGCCCACGACTACCCCGGAGGCTTCGTCCCCCAGCAGTACCTCCCCGACGAGATCAGCGATAAGAGCTGGTACACCCCCACCGATCGAGGCTATGAGTCCGTGGTCGGTCCCCGCCTTTCCGCCTGGAAAGAGATGATTTCAAGGACAAAAAAGAAACGCTAAGAGAAGATGCCTTCTATGGTTAAAGTGACCGGTAAAAAGCGTGCCTCCGGCGGCGAGGTGAGCCACCTCGAAAGCATATAGCCCTTGCGCTTTGTCCCTCGTTCCTCGGGCCAAAGCGCAAGGGCCTTCGGCTCGGGCTTCGCCCGACATAAACGCCGATGGTTTATGCTGGCTGGTTCACAAGCTTCGACGTAACAGGATACGTTGTTGCCACTTGTCCCTTGTGGATTTAACCGCATTGCCGGCGGCAAGGTGTGCCACCTTGAAAGCAGGTTGCAAATGCGCTTTCCCCTTCGTTCCTCAGGGAAAATCACATTCGCCATTGTTTCAACGGTTAGCCCTCGGTGCCCTTTTTTGTCTGAGAGACCCATGTCTGTTTTTCGAAGAATAAAAAAGGTCTCTTTTCGCCACCCTCGCCGCCGGAGTCATTCCGCTTAAAGTCAAGCAAACCCCAAAGTTCTTCATCGTGTTTTTAGAAGAATGAAATGGGCCTCTCTTGCAACGGCGGTTGCTGGATGTCACACATCACGCGAATGCCCCGATAACGCAAGCTGAATGGCTGCCTTCATGCATTCGCCATAGGGTTTCCAGGTGCCCCCACCTGGCCGCCGGAGGCTTGCATTTTTCTTATACCGAGAACTGAAACCGTCGCTCGCCGTTGATGTCGGCGGGACCGGCGGGGGTGTAGGTGCGCTCCGTGGCAGTGAGGGTGCGGTCTGTGTCCAGGGTGACAAGGCAGCTGGAGCGGGTGCCGTAGACCTCGCTGTGGATGAACAGGGGCCCTAAGATGCGTTCCCATTCCAGGGTCATGCCGGTGTCGGGGAGGAGGGCGTCCTCGGGCACGGCCTGGTCGGCAAGAAGGGAAAAGAGGGCCTCTTCGTCAGGGTGGGCAAGGGCGCCCAGCTCTTTTTTTCCGGTCTGCACCTTGGGCCAGGGGGTGTTGAGCAGGGCGTTGCTGACGCCGTGGACCCCGGGGGGCAGCTCGGTGAGGGTGTCGGAGATATTGCTGTAGTGGTAGAGGCGGTCCACGGTGCCGAAGAGGAGGTTGAAACCGTTGTAGTTTTGCCGGGTCCGGCTCAGGGCTTCGGCAAAGGCCGGTGCGTCGTCTGTCCCTTTCAGGAACTCGGAGACGATCCAGCCCCTGGAGGCTGCGTCCGGCTTGATGCGGGAGGGGTCCCGGTGGTTGGTGAGGGCGGCGAACCGGCCGGTCTCGGTAACCCCCATCCAGGTGCCTCCCTCTTTGAGGTCGGTGCCGCAGAGGACGGGCGGAGCACTGTCGTGCCAGGCCATGGGGGCGGTTTCGCGTGCATAGAACTCATCGCGGTTGGCGGCGATAATAAGAGGAAAGGACGGGTGACTCTTTAGGGAAACAAGGATCAGGCACATGACGTATGTTGTCTTTTGTTAGCGGTTCTGTTACATCTTGGTGCGATAAAACAGGCCGTTGCGACGCTTGTTTTCGCACGTGATCATCAAGCTTTTCATCATAGCAGAAACGTTCGCAGAGTCATGACAAAATATACAAACGGGAGGAATCCATGAAAAATGTTGTGATTGTCAGCGGTTCACGGACCGCCGTCGGCACCTTTGGTGCCGGACTCAAGAGTGTCGGTGTGGCCGATCTGGGGGCCGTGGTCATGAAAGAGACCCTGAAGAAGGCGGGCCTCCGCCCCGACCTGAGTGATGAGATGCGCGCAGCCTGTCCCGACGCGTTGAAAGACCAGGGCATCACCGAGCTGGAAGCCAAGGGTCGCGACTGGGATGAGTCCGCCACCCCGGTTGTCGTGGACGAGGTGATCATGGGCAATGTACTCCAGGCGGGCCAGGGGCAGAACCCTGCGCGCCAGTCCATGATCCGTGCCGGGTTTCCCAAGGAGACCCCCACCTTTTCCCTGAACAAGGTATGCGGCTCCGGCCTGAAGGCCATTGCCCTTGCTGCCCAGTCCATCATGTGCGGCCAGGCCGAGGTGGTGCTGGCAGGCGGCATGGAGTCCATGAGCAACGCCCCCATGGCCCTGCCCAAGGCGCGATGGGGTCACCGCATGGAGCTCACCGGCGTGGGCCAGGTTACGGACCTCATGGTCTTTGACGGCCTCTACGAGATCTTCTACGGCTACCACATGGGAATCACCGCCGAGAACATCGTTGAAAAATACGGCATCACCCGCCAGGAGCAGGACGAGCTGGCCCTGCTCTCCCACAACCGGGCCCTGGGCGCCATCAAGACCGGCGTGTTCAAGCCCGAGATCGCCGATGTGGTCATCAAGGGCCGCAAGGGGGACACGATTTTCAACGTGGACGAGCGGCCCATGGAGACCTCCATGGAAAAACTGGCCCGCATGCGCCCTGCCTTTAAAAAAGACGGGTCGGTCACAGCGGGCAACGCCTCGGGCATCAACGACGGCGCGGCATCGGTTCTTCTGATGACCGAAGAGAAGGCAAAAGAGCTTGAGCTCACCCCCATCGTCAGGATCAAGGGGTTTGCCTCCGGCGGCCTTGATCCCGCGTACATGGGCCTGGGGCCCATCCCGGCTGTAAGGAAGGTCATGGGGCGCCTGGGTATGAGCGTTTCCGACATCGAGATGATTGAACTCAACGAGGCCTTTGCCTCCCAGGCCATCGGCTGCATGCGGGAGCTGAACATTCCCGTGGACAAGCCCAATCAGCTGGGCAGCGGTATTTCCCTGGGTCACCCCATCGGAGCCACCGGGGCCCGCCAGATGGTCACCGGCATGTACCAGATGCAGAGGGAAAATCTTGCCACCGGCATGATCTCCATGTGCATCGGCGGCGGCATGGGCATGGCCATGGTGATCGAGCGGTAAGTTCGTGAGCAACAAAAATCGCCCTGGCGTTCTGTGCACTGCGGTGCGGCGCTCGGCCTGCTTCACAGGCCGGACGCGCCCCGGCGTTTGTGTGTGGGCGTCCCTGCAGGTATCTGCCCTTTTTTTCAGGCGGTTTTCTTGTGTGTCAGCGGCCGCTGGCCGTCGGCAAGGGATGCGCACCCCTTTTTGCCCTTCTGACATCTCGTCAAGATCCCTTGCCCGGGGCTTTTTTGCTTTACTTGGGAGGGCGTTGTTGTTACATGTAAATCACTCGATTTAAGGGAAAATCGATTGATTTTGCGATATGCTGCTTAAACCAAGGAGGCTTTTGATACGATGGACAAGGCACAGAAGGCTGGTATCATGATCTTTTCCGGTGTTCCCGCCATTATGGGCGGCGGCATCGTCTTTGCCCTTTTCGGTCACGCATTACTTCCCGTTGTGATCTATGAAACCCTGCTCTTTGCGGGTGTGTTCTCGATCCTTCGGAAGTAGCCCATTTCAGCCGGGGGGCGGCAAGGCCGGATATGTCGGCCCCGCCCCTTTTCGGCCCATGACACCCCGATGAGCCCTTTAGCCGGGGCCATGCCCGGGGGTGTGGATCTTTATTTCTATGCTGGACAAAACACCCCGCGACCTGATTCTCTGGTTTTTCCTGATCCTTTTTCTTATTTCGCTGTTTCTGCTTGGAAAACTGCTCTGGCCCTTTGTCTCCGTGCTTGTCATGGGGGCCGTGGTCAGCGGTATTTTTTTTCCCGTGTACACCCTTTTCAAACGCCGGGTGCCTCCCGGGTACGCCTCGTTTTTTACCTGTGTTCTTATTTTTCTGGTGCTGTTTGTCCCCATCGTGTTGTTCGTGGGGGTTCTGGCCAACGAGGTCCACAACTTTTATATCAGGGCCGTGAGCCCGGAGGTGGTGGATGCGGTCAAGCAGTTTTTCGTTTCCCGGAACATCCTGGGGCGGATCAACAGCATCCTGGCCAACTTCGACCTGAGCCTCACCTTTGACGAGCTCATCCAGCCCATCACGGACATGGGCAAGTCCGTGGGGCTGACGCTTTTGAACCAGGCCAACGCCGTTGCTTCCAACCTGTTGAAGTTCGTCATCAATTTTATCCTGATGCTGATCATCATCTATTACCTGCTTCTGGACGGTCACCGTCTGCTTCAGTACATCATCGACCTGTCTCCGCTGCCCGACGACCAGGACACCAAATTGTTCGTGAAGTTCAAGGACATGGCAGGGGCCGTGCTGGTGGTCAACGGTATCAGCGGCATGATCCAGGGCGTGGTCGGGGGGGTGGTGTTTGCGTTTCTGGGCTTTCGCTCCCCGGTTCTCTGGGGCGTGCTCATGGCCTTTTTCGCCTTTCTGCCCATCGTGGGCATCGGGATCATCTTTCTGCCCGTGGCTGTCTGGCTCATGGTCATAGGGCGCATGGGGGCGGGGATTGCCGTCCTGGTGATCTACGGGGTTCTCTCCGGGGGGGTGGAGTACCTGTTTAAACCGGCGGTGGTGGGCAAGCGCATCAAGATGCATACCCTCCTGGTCTTTCTGGGGATTATCGGCGGACTCCAGCTTTTCGGGATTCTCGGGATCATCTACGGCCCTCTTGTGGTCACCTTTTTTTTGACCTTATCGGATATATATAATAAGAGTTACAAAAGCCTTGTGGAGCCCGAGGGACAAACCCGGATCCACCTTGATGAGGTCTCGGAAGAAAACCTTGACGAGTAGCCATCCCCCACAGGATGGCTTCTTCCTGTATAGCCCGTGAAACCGGGCGCTTCGGGTCCCCGAGGCGATGAATTTTAAATGCAAGGGACTTCAGGAAAAAAACGGGTCGGCCATTCGTGACGTGTGCCGGCCAGGCGGGCAGGGGTGTACTCTCCGGCCCGACATACACCGATCAGCGGGCCGGCCCCAAAGGCCGGTTTCCCTGCATGGGGTTTTTTCCCGAAGGTCCCCAACGTTTGCGAGGCCGTCACGAATTTCCGATTGTCGGTTTTTTCGGATACAGGTGCCATTGCGACTTTGGACATGCACGTTAGCAGATGAAGGTAGTGAACCCTATGATCAACTGGAAAGCTCTCCTCATATCAGCCTCGAGACCGAGACGACTCAGATTTGAGTATGCCATGAGCGTCATCATCGGCCGGGCCCTTCCCGATGTCCGGGATGGACTCAAACCGGTACACCGCAGGTCTCTGTTTGCCATGCGGGAGTTGAAAAACGACTGGAACAAGCCTTACAAGAAATCGGCGCGTATCGTCGGTGATGTCATCGGTAAGTATCACCCCCACGGCGATACGGCCGTGTATGACACCATCGTACGTATGGCCCAGGACTTTTCCCTTCGGTACACCCTGGTGGACGGCCAGGGCAACTTCGGCAGCATCGACGGCGACTCGGCCGCGGCCATGCGATACACGGAAGTGCGCATGCGGCAGATTGCCCATGAGATGCTGGCGGATCTCGACAAAGAGACCGTGGACTGGGTTCCCAACTACGACGAATCCCTTCTTGAACCCGCGGTGCTTCCCGCCAAGTTCCCCAACCTTCTGGTGAACGGCTCCTCAGGGATTGCCGTGGGCATGACCACCAACATCCCCCCCCACAACCTGGGGGAGGTGATCGACGGTGTGTGTGCCTTAATCGAAAACCCGGCGCTCACCAGCGAAGAGCTCATGGAGTACATCCCCGGGCCGGACTTTCCCACCCGCGGTATTATCTACGGCCGCAAGGGGATCCGCGAAGCCTACACAAACGGCAAGGGGATCATCAAGATTCGCGCCAAGGTGGAGATTGAAAAGGCCAAGAAAGACGACAGCGAGACCATCGTTGTCCACGAGCTTCCCTACCAGGTGAACAAGGCGCGCCTCATCGAAAAGATCGCCGAGCTGGTGAAAGCCAAGGTCATCGAGGGCATCCGCTATGTGCGGGACGAGTCCGACCGAAAGGGTATGCGCATCGCCATGGGGGTCAAGCGGGACCACATGGGAGAGGTGGTGATCAACCAGCTCTTCAAGCACACCCAGATGCAGAGCAGCTTCGGGGTGATCATGCTGGCCGTTGTGAACAACCGGCCCGAGCTCCTCACCCTTCGCGAGCTCCTCGATCACTTCTTGCTGCACCGAAAAGAGGTGGTGGTCCGAAGGACGGTCTACGACCTTCGGAAAGCAGAAGCCCGCGCCCATATATTAGAAGGCCTCAAGATCGCCCTGGACAACCTTGACGAGGTGGTGGCCCTGATCCGCAAGTCCAAGAACCCGGTGGAAGCCAAAGAGGGGCTGAAAAGCCGCTTCGGCCTTTCCGACCTTCAGGCCCAGGCCATTCTGGACATGCGCCTGCAGCGCCTCACCGGCCTGGAGCGCGAAAAGATCCTGGAAGAGTACGAAGGGGTCTTGAAAGACATCGCCTGGTTCAAGGAGATCCTGGGCAGCGAGCGCATCGTGCTCAACATCATCAAAGACGAGCTGACCACCATCCGGGAAGAGTTTGCCGACGAACGCCGCACCAAGATCGTGGAGGCCACCGGCGATATTTCCCTGGAAGACCTCATCGAAGAAGAGGACATGGTGGTGACCGTCTCCACCCGCGGGTACATCAAGCGAACGCCCATCAGTGTTTATGAGAGCCAGCGCCGGGGCGGCAAGGGCCGCGTGGGCATGGCCACCCGTGATGACGATTTCGTGGAGAAGCTCTTTGTGGCTTCCACCCACCATATGTTCCTTTTCTTCACCAACCTCGGCCGGGTCTACTGGAGCAAGGTCTACGAGCTTCCCCAGGCGAGCCGGACGAGCAAGGGGCGGGCCATCGTCAACTTCCTCAACTTTGTGGAAGGCGAGAGGCTCACCACGGTGCTTGCCGTGCCCGAGTTCAAAGATGGGCAGTTTGTAGTGGTCGCCACCCGCAACGGCACGGTGAAGAAGACAGACCTCATGGCCTACAGCCGTCCCCGACAGGGGGGCATCATTGCCGTGGGCCTTGCCGACGGCGACGAACTGGTCTCTGCCCGTCTCTCCGACGGTGCCATGGATGTTCTCATGGCCACCCGTGAGGGCAAGGCGGTGCGGTTCAAAGAGACCGATGTCCGCGCCTCCGGCCGAAGCGCCAAGGGTGTCCGCGGGGTGCGGCTCGTAGATGACGACTACCTGGTGAGCATGGAGGTCCTCCATCCCGGGGAGAAGGTGCTGATGGTCACGGAAAACGGCTACGGAAAGCGTACGCCCGTCGAGGAATACCCCTTGAGGGGCCGAGGCGGCAAAGGGGTTATCTCCATTAAGACCTCCGCGCGGAACGGTAACGTGGCCTCCCTGCTCCTCGTGGACGACGAGGATGACGTCATGATGATGACCAACAGCGGTAAACTCATCCGCATCAAGGTCAAAGACGTCTCCGTGGTGGGCCGAAACACCCAGGGTGTCAAGCTCTTCCGTCTGGACGACGGGGAGCATGTGGCCGGGGCGGTTCGTGGCGACTGCAGGAAGAGGAAGAAGACGACGAGGCCGAGGCCCTTGAGGGGGCCGGGGGCGAAGCCCCTGAGGCCGATGCTTCCGAGGAGGGCTCGCCCCACGAGCCCGATGCCCCGGAAGAGGATTCGGGGGAGGCCCAAGGGCCCACCGATGATGCATAGATTATGATAAAGATGGCGGGGCTTGCCCCGCCATTTTTCGTTTAAGGACATTTTTTCTTTAACCATCCTGCGAACTGTTCGTAAACCATCATGGGTACCAAAGCCCTCCGGCCACCGCACCACGGCGGGCTTTCTGGATGCCCCGTCCGCACGAAAACGCGGGCGACGACGGGTCGACGGGACGATACAAGCAACAGACAAGGACTGTATGGACAACAAGACAATGAAGATCGGGGTTGTCGGCGGCGGAAGCTGGGGGACGGCCCTGGCGTTTCTGCTGGCGGAAAATGGATTTGAGCTGGACCTCTGGGTGTTTGAAGAGGAGGTGAGTACGGTATCTGAACGGGCATCCGGTGAGAACAAGGTGTTCCTGCCCGGTGCCACGCTTCCCGACATCATCACCCCCACCTGCGACCTCAAGCAGGCCGTGGGCGGCAAGGACCTGGTTCTTGTGGTGGTGCCTTCCCATCACATGCGGAACATCGCCACGGAGATGGCTCCCTTTATGGATGAAAAGACCATTGTGGTGAGCGCCTCCAAGGGCATTGAGAACAAGACCCACCTCACCATGACAGGGGTTCTGGCCGAGTGCCTCCCCCAGATCCCCGAAGGGCAGATCACCGTGCTTTCCGGCCCCAGCTTTGCCAAAGAGGTGGCCGCCAAGGTTCCCACGGTGGTGGCCGTGGCCGGTAAGGACCCCGAGGTGGCTCGGACTGTCCAGAGCGTTTTTGCCTCCCCCGTGTTCCGGGTCTACGCCAACAACGACCCCATCGGCGTGGAGATCGGCGGGGCCATGAAGAACATCATCGCCATTGCCGCGGGCATGTGCGACGGCATGGACGCAGGCCTGAACCCCCGGGCCGCCCTGATCACCCGGGGGCTCACCGAGATGAAGCGCCTGGGCCTGACCATGGGTGCCGAGCCCCTGACCTTTTCCGGCCTTGCCGGGGTGGGGGACCTGATCCTCACCTGCACGGGGAATCTCAGCCGTAACCACACCGTGGGCATGAAGATCGCCCAGGGCATGAGCCTGGACCAGATCCTGGATGAGATGCGCATGGTGGCCGAAGGGGTGAAGACCACCCGTTCGGTCTACAACCTCTCCCACAAACTGGGGGTGGAGCTGCCCATCTGCAACGAGGTGTACCATATCCTCTTTGACGGCCGGGATCCGGCGGAGTCCATCCGTCGCCTCATGACCCGGGACCTGAAAAACGAGATGGATCTGTAAGACGATGCCTTTGGCTGCAAGGTGAGCCACCTTTAAAGCAGAATCCATTCGAAACGGATGTTGAAACCTGTTTGTTAAACTTTTTAAAAGTTGAGCCCCCGGCAGGGCCGCCGGAGGCTTACACGGGCGCAGCCCGTCAGCACATGTGACAAGCCCAAGGGACGAGAGCCCTTGAGCATGTGCGGACTTGAGGAGGGGTTTAAGATGGCGACGGGGGAGACGGATGACCGGCAGGGGCATCGGCAGAGGTTGCGGGAGCGCTTTCTTGCAGGTGGCCTTGAAGGCTTTCACGACTACGAGGTGGTGGAGCTGCTTCTGACCCTGGCAACGCCCCGGAGGGACTGCAAGGGGCCTGCCAAGGCGGCCCTTACGCGCTTCGGGTCCCTTCAGGCGGTGTTCGAGGCCGAGGACAGGGAGCTCATGGAGATACCCGGCATCGGTGCCACGAACCTCTTCGGCCTGCGCCTCATCAAGGAGGTGGCGGGCCGTTACTTGGAGGAGCGGATGGTCCACCAGCCCCGGATTCTCAACTCCCGGGAGCTCATGGACTACCTGACCCTTACCATCGGTCATCGGCGGCGGGAGTGTTTTGTGGCGGTGTACCTGAACGCCAAGAACCGCGTGGTGGCATCGGACGTGCTCTTTGAAGGGAGCCTTACTTCCAGCGCGGTCTACCCGCGGGAGGTGGTGAGCTCGGCCCTTTCCCACAAAGCGGCGGCCGTGATCTTCGCCCACAATCATCCCTCCGGGGAGCCGGACCCGTCCGGCGAAGACATCCGCGTGACCAAAAAGCTGGTGGGCGCCTTGCAGGTCATGGGCATCACGGTCCATGAACACCTGGTCATCGGCGCTTCCGGCCATTACAGTTTTGCCGAACACGGCTACATTGACCGCTTCGTCCGTGAGGCCGAGGCGGTGGCCTCCGGGCCCTGAACCATAAGGAGTTGCCTGTAGTGAGCGACGAACCCAAAAAGCCGGTGTGTTACGGGGTGATGGAGGAGGTGTTTCCCCTTAGCGAGGACGGCCTGCGCCACTCCCCGGAGCGCTGCATGGCCTGCCCCCATAAAACCCAGTGCCTGCGGTCTGCCCTGTCGTCCGACCCTGATGCGGACACCGTGCGTGAAGAGCGCATCGACAGGGCCTACGATGCGGGGAACCTCTCCTTTCTGGCGCGTTGGTCCAGGAAGAAGGCCCTGGCCGGTAAAGGGAAAAAAGGAAAAGTATAAAGCACCTTTTCGGCGACGCAACGGTTCGCCGGGTCGCTTTTTTCCACTCAATTTCTATTTAAGGACAAAAATCGATGAAGACAATCAAGGAACTGGACATTACAGGAAAACGGGTCTTTATCCGTGTGGATTTTAACGTGCCCATGGACGCTGGGCTGAACATCACCGACGACATCCGCGTGCGCACCTCCCTGCCCACCATCACCTACGCCCTGGAGCAGGGTGCCAAGGTGATCCTGGCCTCCCACCTCGGCCGTCCCAAGGGCAAGCGCGTTCCCGAGATGAGCCTGGCTCCTGTGGCCAAGCACCTCTCCGGCCTTCTGGGTCGTGAGGTGACCATGGCCCCGGATTGCGTGGGAGACGAGGTGGAGTCCATGGTGGCGTCCATGAAGGGCGGTGAGGTGCTGCTCCTTGAAAACCTGCGCTACTACGACGAAGAGCAGGCCAACGACGCGGCCTTTGCCGCCAAGCTCGCCCGCCTTTGCGATGTGTATATCAACAATGGTTTTTCTGTCTCCCACAGGGTCCATGCTTCGGTGGCCGCCATCACCGAGCAGGTGGCCGAGAAGGCCGCAGGTCTCCTTCTGGAAAAGGAGATTGATTTCTACAACAAAGCCATGGGGGAGCCGGTGCGTCCCCTGGTGGCCATCATCGGCGGTGCCAAGATTTCCAGCAAGCTGGGGGCCCTCACCAACATGCTCAACGTTGTGGACAAGGTGATCGTCGGCGGTGCCATGGCCAACACCTTCCTCAAGGCCCAGGGCCTCTCCGTGGGCAACTCCCTGGTGGGGAACGAGATGCTGGAAAATGCCCGCGCCGTCGCCTGGCGAGGGGATTCCTCTGTACCTGCCCGAGGATGGTCTGGTGGCAAAAGAGTTCAGCGCCGAGGCCGACTTCGAGGCGGTGCCTGTGGATTCCATTCCCGACGGCACCATGATGCTGGACATTGGTCCGGAAACCGTCAAAACCTACGCCCAGGTGGTGGCCCAGGCCAAGACCATCGTCTGGAACGGTCCCATGGGGGCCTTTGAGATGGCGCCCTTCAGCAAGGGGACCCTGGGGCTGGTGGCCGCTGTTGCCGAGGCTGAAGCTCTTACCGTGGTGGGCGGGGGGGATACCGACGTGGCCCTTCACATGGCCGGTGCCGTGGATAAGGTCTCCTATGTCTCCACCGGTGGCGGTGCTTTTTTGACCCTTATGGAGGGCAAGCCCCTGCCCGGCGTGACCTACCTTGAGGGATAAAGGTGGCATTTGTCTGCCATGTCTGTCGCTGAAAAACACCATTTTTAAGCGATAATGCGCGAAAATAAACGGTCCCGATGCTTCCTTGCTGAAGCCGGGGCCGTTTTTGTTGGACGGAAAGGGCTTTAAAACACGCTGAAATAGCAGCCTATACGTTCAGTTCTGTGCGCAATCCGGTTGACCCTCCCCAGGAAACATGGTACAAGATGTTGTGATGTGTCCAGCCATGAACCGCTAAAACTTCGGATCACAGGACTTGCTCCGGCACTTCAAGGGCTCTGAACGCGCGTTGCGTACCTGCAGGGGCTTCCCTACACAGAAAGAATTCAGCAGGTTAGGCCAGGGGGCAACAGACGCGCCGAGTGGGCGATCTGCCTTTTCGCCTCCCTTGCGTTCCCTTCGTTTCCGGCCTCTTAGTCTGCCGTGTTGACAAGTCGCTGACACCACTGCCACCTCAATTATGCTTATGCGTCCGGGGACGTGTCCGTTTCGCTTTGCCGAGTCACAGGCGTTCGGACAACACGTTGTCGCGGATCACTACATGAACGACGCTCACCCTGCAACGAGGCGGGGTCGGGCGATACACCTTTGACGGGGGGTCCTTTGGGATACTGGGGCTACAGGGAAGAGCTCAGCCGCGCCCATAAACTGAGGCGCGTCTATTACGAAGTGCTGCGGGACGATCTGGATGAGTTTGTCCTGCAATACGGCTTGGTGGAGTCGTACGATAATTTTAAGAAAAACAACATGGATTACCCCTTTGTCGAGCGGCGAGAGCTCAAACCGAGGGCGCGTATTCCCGGCCAGGAGTATGAGGAGCACAACGCTTTTCTCATCATCTTTATCGAGGACACCCTTCCCGCGTCCTATAAAAAGTACATCCGTTTTTTCGATGTCAACAAGACGGTGAAGAGCAACCTTATCGCCTCGGGAGTCCTGGACCTTTCGGACGAGTTCGACCGTGGCTGGAAGTACCTGGACTCCATCGGGTTCAGCGGGTTTCTTCGCAAGATGCTCCCCGTGGATTATGCCCTGCTTATCCAGAGGGACCCGGTCTCCCGTGCCACGGACCGGTACGCCCTTTCCCACTACCACGTGCGCATCGACTGGCCCATTTCCGAGGCTGCCGAAGAGATGGGCAAGGACCTGCGCTATATCATCAAGGATCTGTACGAGCGCGGCGACAAGACCGCCGAGGATATCCAGAAGAAGTTTTTTGAGATGTACGGCCTGCCCATCATGGCGGGTGGGCGGCGCACGGCGGCCAGTGTGGCGGCCCAGTACCTGAAGCGGCTCAACTCCATCTCAACGGTTTACGTCTCCAGCAGCGAGTCGCGCTCCGTGCTGCGATTCTCCGAGCGGGGTATTTCCCGGTACATTCTGGTGCGGTTCACCCTCCAGGAGATGCTCGAGGTGTCCGAAGAGAATTCCATGAACCTGGAGACCTTCACCAGCAATTATGTCATCGATTACGAGGAGAAGGACGGGGTCTGCATCCTCCGCGTGGACTACGACCACACACCGCCGGCCAGGCCTCCCCAGGACGGGAAGATCCGTGCCATCAAGGCGGAGACTGCCTGGACCACCATCTGCAATCAGCTGATCATGCCCAAGCCCGGTGTGTGGAAATATCCCCTGTTGAGTGTGAACGTCAGTTACACCTGATCCAGCCGAAAAGGTCCGGTTTCCGACACCCACAAACAAAAAACGCCCCGTTGACAAAGGTTGTCGACGGGGCGTTTTTTTTTGTTTTATAGAAAACGGCTTCTTGCTGCCGGTTTTAAATCAGGTGGCGGCGCATGGCGATCTCATCGCAGTCCGGGAACTTCACGCAGGTGATGCAGTCACTCCAGATTTTTAAGGGAAGTTCCGATCGGTCGATGATGCCGAAACCCATCTTTTCAAAGAATCCCGGTCGGTAGGTGAGGGTGAAGATATCCTTGATACCGAAGGCCACGGCCTCGTCCAGAGCACTCTGGGCCAGCATCTTGCCGATGCCCTTGCCGGTGTGATCGGGGTGGACGGCAAGGGAGCGCACCTCGGCGAGGTCTTCCCAGCAGAACTGCAGGGCCCCGCATCCGATGATTCCCGCTTCCCGGTCCTCGTACACAAAAAAATCCCTCACATGGTCGTAGAGCTCGCTCAAGGGGCGGGAGAGGAGTTCCCCGCGGTTTCCGTATTCCGAGAGGAGGGCGTGAATCTGTTTGATGTCCTGAATGGTGGCTTTTCGTATCATGGGTCGCTATCCAAGGATAATAAAGGTGGTGCGCTGATCCAAAAACGTGTCGGGGCGCGTAAACAAAGCGTTGGAAAGGGGGGCGGTCTATGGAAACGTCCCCGGGTTCCTGTCCGCTTCTGCGGCGCGGTGCCATGGCCTTAAGGGGTGTCGAAGACTGGGCTTCGGGTCCCTTTTGCCCCGGGTCCTACGCTGGCAACAGGTTGAATGTATAACCGATGAAGCCTCCAAAGGCAATACGCATGCGCGCATAAAAAATCAGCCGGAATCCCTATCCCGGGCCTTGGGTGTGCCCCAGGGGCAAATCAACCCGGCCCAGCCCCGTGACTCCCGGAAGGTCTGGCATGGTTTCCTGTCTGCCGGGGGACCTTGGATGGGTCCTTTTTTCGAGACTTTTTCCGGGCGGTGCCGTGGCGGATTGATGGGGTGTGTGATTTTAAGGGTCTGTTTTCTTATGGGGTTTGTTGGATGTGTGGGCGGGTGAGCACATGCTGGTTCAGGCTCTCATCAATGCCTTTGGGAGGATGGCTCCGTACGATTCTCCCCTCGGAGCCCGAGGGCTGGTTGAAGGCAATGGCCCAAGGCTTATTTACGATAACCCGCAGACGAAAAGGACGCTTTATGGACACATGGATGCTTTATCTCTCCGTGGGGCTTTTTACCCTGGGCTGCATGCACCGGGTCTCGGCCTGGTTTACCCGTGATGTCTGGTTCCTTTCACGGGGAAGGGCCGAGGGTGCCGGGCCGTTTGCGCGCCTCAAGGCCTTTGCCAGGGGCGTCGGCGGGCTCAGGAAGGGGCGGGTTCTGCTCCAGGTGATCTGGCAGTGCCTCAGGCACGGGGTGATGCAGCTCCAGGTCCTTAAGGCGGATGGGTACCGGTGGTCCATGCACATGCTCATTTTTGTCGGGTTTATGGGGCTGACCCTGATGCACGGCTTTGAAGAGGCCGTCAGTGAGCGCTTTTTTCCGGACTACTATGCCACGGTGAACCCCTATTTTTTCCTGCGGGATGCCTTCGGGCTCCTGGTGCTGGCAGGGCTTGCCATGGCCGTGGGACGCCGGGTGATGATGCGCCGCAAGGGGCTGGTCTCAAACGGCATGGACTACGGTGCCATCGCAATTCTTGCGGGTATCGTTGTTTCAGGGATGTTCCTTGAAGCGGTGAAGATCTCGTCCCACACCGTGTTCGGAGAGATGGTGGATGAGTACGGCATGCTGGACGATGAGCAGGACATTGCCGCCCTTGAGGCCTATTGGGAGAAAGAGTTCGGTGTGGCTGTCCCCGGGCACAGGGGGACCCCGGATCCCTTGCAGCTTGAGCGAGGGCAGGCCATTCACGAAGAGAGCTGCATGGAGTGCCATGCAGACTCCAGGTGGGCGGTGGCCGGCTATCCCCTGGCCACGGGCCTCGGCACAGAGACGGCCGTTCGCCTGGACCGGGCCGGAGCCGTGACCTTTTTCTGGTGGTTTCACTACGTAAGCTGCGTGCTCTTTCTGGCATGGATTCCCTACGGAAAGATGTTCCATATGTTTTCCACGCCCATGGCGCTTATCGTCAATGCCGTCACCGGAAAAAAGGGCGGCAAAGAGGCCCTTGCCATCCGGCGGGCCCTGGCCCTGGATGCCTGCACCCGGTGCGGCACCTGCAGCCAGCACTGCTCGGTACGCCCGGCCTATGAGATCACGGGCAACCCCCTGGTGCTCCCTTCTGAGAAACTTGCCTTTTTCAAGGGCCGGGCCGGGCACAGAGAGCTCTCCGGGGAGGAGTTTGACCGGGCACGGCAGGGGGTGACCCTCTGTACGGACTGCGGCAACTGCGGTCGGGTCTGCACCGCAGGTATTGATCTGCCGAGTCTCTGGCAGCACATGAAAGGGGACCTGCTCCACGCGGGCAAGGGCGACCCCATGTTTCTCTCCCCCCTGGCCTTTGGCTCCTGCATGGAAGAGGGTGGGGTGGACAGCCAACAGCTTGAACCGACCAAAAAGCGCCTTGCCGGTCGATTCGAGGACCTTGCGAACCCGGCCCGGGTGATCCGTGTGGGGGGACAGCCCGCGGACCGGTCCCTGGCCTCCTTTGGTATTGACGCCTGCTTTCAGTGCGGGGGCTGCTCCAGCGTCTGCCCTGTGGCCGGGGCGGTGGCAGACCCCCGCAAGGAGCTGGGGCTGTTGCCTCACCAGGTGGTGCAGGCCTTGAAACTCGGGGAGGAGGAGATGGCCGAAGGGGCGCCCATGCTCTGGAATTGCCTCACCTGTTACGAGTGCCAGGAGTCGTGTCCCCAGGGGGTTTGCGTGACGGACCTTTTTTATGAATTGAAAAACCGGGCCTACCGGCGAACCGGCGAGGGCCGGTCCCTTGCGTCGGGCCATCGCTCGGGTTTGAGGAGATAGAGAATCATGGGCTATGCACTTTTTTCGGGATGCACCATCCCTTCACGCCTGCCCGAATACCGGGACGCCACCACAGCGGTCCTGGATGCCTTTGGTGTGGACTATACCGACTCTGCGGGGTTCAACTGCTGCGGGTACCCGCTTCGCAACACCGACAGGGAGATCTACCTGTTGTCCTCGGCACGGAACCTGGCCCTGGCGGAGAAGGCGGGACGCGATATCCTGGTGATGTGCAAGTGCTGCTACGGCAGCTTCAAGCATGCCCAGAACGCCTTGAATCAGGACCTGCGCTTAAGGGACGAGGTAAACGCAATTTTGCGGCGTGAGGGGCTGGTCTATCGGGGCGTGGTGCGCGTTTCTCACCTTCTCTCCTTTTTGCGCCACGAGGTGGGGCTGGATGCCATTCGCCGGCGGGTGGTTGCTCCCCTCACCGGGGTACGGGCAGGGGTTCAGTACGGGTGCCACCTGCTGAGGCCGAGCAACATCAATGAGTTCAACGAAACCGGTGTGCCGGAGTTTTTTGATCTGCTTGTCAAGGCCATCGGCATGGAGAGCGTCGATTACGCGAGGAAGTACGACTGTTGCGGCGCCCCCCTCAATGGGATCAACTCGGCTCTCTCCATAAAAATGACGGTGAACAAGCTCCGGGCCATCGGTGAGGCGAAGGGTGAACTCGTGGCCACGGGGTGCCCGTATTGCCACCTGCAGTTTGCCGGAGCGGCCGACGCGGAAGAGGGGCTGCCCCGTCCGGTGGTCTATCCCCAGCTGCTGGGGCTGGCCATGGGGCTATCCCCGGAAACGCTGGGCATGGCTGCCGATGAAAGCCTGATCCTGGCCAGGGCATGTCACGGGTCGAGGGTGCCTTCAATGGCCATACCGGGTAACGCCCGTATCCCGGTGGAACGGGGTGGCAGAGGGCATGCCGGGGATACCCGAATGATCGATCTCTCTTGAAATAACCTGTCTCATATGCCATACCTTTTCAGGTAAGTTTTCTTTGATCAGCGTCCGCAGGGCAGGCGGATCCTTCCGGGGTCTGCATGTCAACACACCTCCTGTGAACGAGCTTTGCTGCCGCGTACCGCGTGACGGGCAGGCGTCTGACCACGCCATGGGCAGAACTGCGGACGCGTGAGTGATTTTCCGATGTTCCCATCGTTTCTTTTTCGTGTCCGGCGGAGGTGTGGCCGGGTTGCCTGGGATGGTCAATGTTCATGGGTCGGTGCCTTCGCACGCTTTTATGAAACTGGTTGTTCTCCCGGGGTTCCGGTGCCTTCCGGAATTCAGCTAAAACAGTGGCTGCATGAAAGTAAATCCCATTACCCTTACATTTTCCGGCGAGGACGCCCAGCTTGAAGAGGCTTACCTGGCCAGGGATCACGAGAAGTACATCTGGCAGGTTCGCATTGTCCTGGTCCTTGCCGCCATCTTCTATATCCTCTTCGGGTTTATGGATGTGGTGCAGGTGCCGGAGCTGCTGCCGACGTTTCTCATGATCCGGTTTGCGTTTTTTCTGCCGGTGGTGGTGCTGGTGCTCTGTGTCTCCTTTACCCGGCTTTTTGCACGCATTCAGCAGCCGCTCCTGGTGGCGGTTCTCCTGACCGGGGGCACGGGAATCATCATGATGTTGATCCGGGCCCCTTCCCCGGTGGGGTACACCTACTTCCCCGGCTTGATCCTGGTGTTCATGTTCGGTTACGGCTTCGGCCGCCTTTCGTTTTTCTGGGCCAGCCTCTCCTGCTGGTTCCTCACGGGGCGTACACGGCAGCCGCCCTCTTCTTTTCGGATGTCCCGGTCAAAGTGGTGATCAACAACAACTTTTTTTTCGTCACCGCCAATGTCGTGGGGATGGCCTCCAGCTACATGTTCGAGTACTTCAACCGCAAGAATTTCTGCATCTCCTGCCAGCTTGAAAACGAACGATGGAAGGCGCGTCAGGCCAATCTGGAGCTGGAGCACCGGGTCCAGGAGCGCACCGCCCAGCTGGCCACCATCAACAAAAACCTTCGCGCCGAGATCGAGGAACGGAAAAAGGTGGCCCGGGAACTCCGGGAGATCCACGGCGAGCTTGAGCTCCGGGTGGATGCCAGGACCCGGGAGCTGGTTCGCATGAACGACGAACTCTCCCAGGCCAAGGAGGCGGCAGACCAGTCCGCCCGGGTGAAGACCGAGTTCCTGGCCAACATGAGCCATGAGATACGGACCCCCATGAACGCCATCATCGGCATGAGCGACCTGGCGCTGAACGAAGAGATCACCCGGGACCAGCGGCGTGAGTACCTGGATATCATCCGTACCTCGGCCCGATCGCTTTTGGGGATCATCAATGACATTCTCGACCTGTCCAAGATCGAGGCGGGCAAGCTGGACCTTGAAGCCACTCCCTTTGATATCAGCAGCCTGGTGGAGAACATCTCCTCCATGTTCCTGGACCAGATCAATGAAAAGGGGCTCGAGTTCATCATCGACATCGGTGAAGGGCTTCCCGAGCGTCTGGTGGGGGATCCCCTTCGTCTTCAGCAGGTGCTGGTGAACCTCACCAGCAACGCCGTGAAGTTCACCGAAGAAGGGGAGATCACCCTGCGCATCACCGTGACCCGGGAGAGCGAGACGGAGGTGACCCTGATGTTTGAGGTGGCCGACACGGGCATCGGTCTGGACGCAGGGACCAGCGCGGTCCTCTTCGACGCCTTTGCCCAGGCAGACGGCTCCACCACCCGGAAGTACGGGGGCACGGGCCTGGGGCTGGCCATCTGCAAGCGCCTCGTGGAGATGATGGGGGGAAGCATCAAGGTCGCCAGCACCCCGGGGGAGGGCAGCTCCTTTGCCTTTACGGCTCCCATGGCCCGGGATACGTCCGCGCCCGCGGCATCCTCCTTTGACATGCCGAGCCACCTTCAGACCATGCAGGTGCTGGTGGCCGAAGGCAACATGACCTTGAAAGGGGTGCTGGAGCGGATGCTGGGCTCCTTCGGGTTCGGGGTGGAGAGCTGTGAGACCGGCGAGGAGACCCTCAGTCGACTGGGGGGCACCCACGGTATCGACCTTCTCATCGTGGACATGAACCTGCCCGATACGGACGGGGTGGCCTTGGCCCGGACCCTGGCCCGCCAGGAGGGCAGGCGTCCCCGGGTGATTCTTCTCGATGCCTTCAGTGTCGGGGCCAGCCTTGACGGAAAAATCCGGTACGGCATCGACCGGGTGGTGACCAAGCCCCTGAGGCCTTCCACCCTGTTTGACGCCATCATGGAGACTTTTGGGGAGGCCGTTGTCTCCCGCAACCTCTCCTTTGCCGAGTCATCGGGGCTCTCCGGTCACTTCGGTGGGGTGGAAGGGGCCACGGTCCTTTTGGTGGAGGACAATCGCATTAACCAGATGGTGGCCACCGAGATCCTCACCTTTTCCGGTATCCGGGTGGAGATCGCCGAAAACGGCCTTCAGGCCATCGAACGGGTCAAGGAGAAGACCTACGACGCCATCCTCATGGACATGCAGATGCCCCAGCTTGACGGCATGGAGGCTACGCGAATTATCCGCAACGAGCTTAAGTTTACACGGGTGCCCATCATCGCCATGACCGCCCATGCCATGGAGGGGGACCGTGAAGCGTGCCTGGAGGCGGGCATGGACGATTACATTCCCAAGCCCATCGACCGGGAGCGGTTGATGGAGGTCCTCTCCCTGCACATGAACCGTGCCTCCGGTGATGCGGTGCACGAGGCCGTCTCGTCCTATGACCCCACGCCTCAAAAGGCTTCCGGGACTTCCGGGGACACAGGCTCCTTGCCGGTCTTGAACGTCGAAGAGGGGGTTGAGCGCATCGGCGGCAGCCATGAGATCTATCGCTCCATCGTGGAGAAGTTCGTGGCCCTCTACACCGACCGCCTGGTGGAGATCCGTGCCATGGTCAGCATCGGGGATTACTCCCGGGCCGCCCATGAAGTGCATGCCATCAAGGGGGCGTCGTCCAACATCTCCGCCACCTTTCTGTTCGCCATGGCCCGGGAGCTGGAGTTTGTCCTGAAGACGGGCCATGAAGCCGAGGCCCTTGCGGGGGTGGATGCCCTGGAGGAGGCTTTTCTGGGGGTTCGGGAGGCCGTGGACGGGCTCTGATACCTGGGAACGCTCGGCCCACGGGTCGGTTTCAAGGTACTGAAAAAATCGAAGAATCTTTTGTGGCCCCGGTTGGGGTATGGTATACTTTCTTCCATAGAGGCAGGTGTGCGACAGGACAGACACATCCCCTTTTCTATGGGTTTGATCCCGCCTGATTCACTTACGTTACATATGACGGTTTTCCCCTGGCTTTGTTTTTTCCGGCAGGTCCCCCACGATGATCCCTTGACCCTGCGTGTGCGCGTTTCCCATGCGCTCCTATCATGATGTCGCACCCCATGCGACTTCCCATGCACGTCGAACACGGCGGGGACCCTTACGCCCACTCGGGATAAGGTGACCACGGCAGATGAAATTGAACAGATGAGAATTCCTGCATTCGGCCGTTATGCATGGAGACCAGGTGTGATGGATACGGTCTGCGTTAAGCCCGGCCCGCAGAGGTTGCGGGCGAAGACGGTCCCCACTGACGGCGACTCCCCTTGCTGTCCGGTATACCTGCCTTTTCTATGAGGAGGACGGAGGTGTTGTATGAATGTCTTCACGGATGAGAGGCACAACAAACGCATGCACATTCCAGGAACGATTCAGTACTCCAGGCCCCCGGCCGGTGACTACATGGATGCCGATCTTCTGGACTGCACGGACAGGGGGCTCTGCTTTCGGAGCACCTGCCCCTACCTTCCCGAGACGCCCCTGGTGATTCGGTCAACCAACCGGAAGGCCCCACAGATGCAGAACGCCAAGGTGGTGGACAGCCGTGAGTGAAGAACCACTCGGGAGAACCCCGCATACAGCGTGGGGGTGATCTTTACCAGCTGACCTGTGAGACGGTTGGTTTTACGGCAAGGATGAAAAAAGGCCCGCGGACCCGAGGAAGGCCCCCGGCCCCATGCCCCTTGAACGGGGGAGACGATGAAAGACGGCTTGAGAAATGAAGATCGGCCCGCCGCCCGCTGCAAGGGAGGCGGGGCTTTTTTTTATCGGTCAGGACACGGTCTGGACGAATTCCCTGTTCAGGTCCGCGTGGATTTTTTCCGGCGTCTTGGTTTTGTATTTTTTCAGCAGGCGGCTGTATTTTTTCATGTCCGGCTCTCCGCCCTGGCTTTTGCCTTCCAGGATCAGGGGGAAGAAGACGGCGCACAAGAGGTGTTGGATGGTGTGCTCGTCGAGCCCCTGTTTTTTCATGGCGTTGGTGAACGCAACGATTTCCAACGGGTCCTTGCGGACCACCTGGACCTGAACAAGGCCGTGGAGGAGGATGTGAAGGTAGGGGTTCACGCCCTGGCCCGGTTGGTACTCATGGGTCTCGGGGTGATCCACCCCGTCCACCTCCTTGGCGAACATTGCTTCGTGATCCCGGATGATGTCGGCATAGAAGCGTTTCATGCCGTTGAGTTCATCGAGCCTCTCGTCTTTGACCAGCGCCCAGAGGGCGCACATCTCTTCCCGCGAGGGTTGGAAATCCTCGGTGCCTGCCTGTGTCGTGTCCATCTGTCACCTCAATTGCCGGAGTCGGGTTTGCGGCTGTTTTAGACCGAATGTAAAAAAAGGCAGGCTACCTTGTTTGCTCAAGCCGTGTCAACCGGGGAGTCGCCACGTGGAGGAGACCGGTGTCCACAGCCCGCAGGCAAGATGGATGCCTGCGGGCACCGTTTCCTGCCCATGCTCCGGGCCGTGGGGTGGTGAGGGGCCTTAGGCGCTTTTGGCGATGATGCCGTATTTGTCGATTTTTTTGTAGAGAAGGGTGCGGTGGATTCCCAGGCGACGGGCGGCCTTTGCCTTGTTAAAGCTCTCCTCCCGCAGGGTGGCGGAGATGATGTTCTTTTCCGCGTCGTTTAAGGCCTCTTTCAGGGAGGAGTGGCGCAGGGTCTCTTTGCGCTCGCTGTACTGCTGCATGCAGAAGGGCAGGTCGTCCTCGGTGAGGGCGCTTCCCATGGAGGCCACGGCACGTTCCAGGCAGTTGGAGAGTTCCCGCACGTTGCCCGGCCAGGTGTAGCCGGAGAGGAGTTTTTCAGCATCCGGCGAGAGGTTCACGCCGTGGAGACCTTCCTTGTCGGCGATGATGGCCAGCAGGTGGCGGCTGAGCAGGGGGATGTCTTCACGCCGCTTGCGCAAAGGGGGCAGATGCAGGTGGATAGTGGGTTGGATCCGGTAGTAGAGGTCGCTTCGGAAGCTTCCGTCGCTGACCATCTGGGCCAGGTTGCGGTTGGTGGCGGCGATGAGCCGGAAGTCCGAGCGGATCACCCGGGTGCCCCCCACGCGTTCGAACTCTTTCTCTTCCAGGACCCGCAGCAGCTTGGGCTGCATCTCAAGGGGAAGCTCCCCGATCTCGTCAAGGAAAATGGTGCCCCGGTGGGCCATCTCGAATTTTCCGGGCTTGCCGTCGTTGCGGGCCCCGGTAAAGGCCCCTTTCTCGTAGCCGAAGAGTTCGGACTCCATGAGCTCCCGGGGGATGGCCGCGCAGTTGATGCGTATAAAAGGGTGGACGCTTCGCCTGCTCTCATGGTGGATGGCCTGGGCGAAGATCTCTTTGCCGGTGCCGCTCTCCCCTGTGATGAGCACTGGGAAACTGTTGGAGGTGGCGGTCAAGGCTTCTTTTTTAATGCGGTGCATGGGCTTGCTCTCCCCCACGATACTCTCAAAGGAGTAGCGGGTGGAGCGCAGGTGGCGAAGCTCCTGCTCGTAGTGCTTTACCTTGGACTCCAGAAGGGAGTACTTGCGGGCAAGGCTTGCGATCTGGCGGATGTCCTCAAAGATGACCTGCCCCACGGCAGCCACCACTTTGCCGTCTCGTTTGACGGGGATGCGCCGGGCCAGAACCTGCTGGTTGTTGATGGTCTGGACCTGGTTCATCTCGGCTTTGCCGGTCTGGGCGACGATATGCAGGCGGGAATCCCCCAGGATCTTGGTGCAGTGGGTCCCGATGATGGCGTCGTAGGACACGTCCAGGAAATCCAGATAGGGCTTGTTGATGTCGATGATGTAGCCGTCCGGGTCCACCACCACGGTGGCACCGTAGGTGTAATCGAAAATCAGCTGGTAGTGGTCGATCTCTTCCTGGAGCTCTTCAATGATTCGGTCGTTATCGCGTTGCATAGGCCTTTCAAACCTTGTGGGGACCCTTGCCGGATCCCATCTGTATCTTTTTTACGACACTTTTGGGTGTATCATGGATGCTATATGTCGCATTTTTGATACAGTGTAAAGCTCTTTTTCCTGTTATGATGCCATGGGCGGGGTTAACTGCCCGGTATTGCGTCTGTTCCCGGTGTGTTGTGCCTTTCGGGAGGCGCCGGTTCCCCCCATGGGGCAGGGGACGATGTTTTTCGAAGAATCATCGGGTTTTACCACAGGAGAGGGAAGGATACCACAGGAATTCGCTGATTTTACTGGCGTATCGGTGCCTTTGTGAGGATTGTCCTGTGGTATCGATGGGTTGATACGTGGTATCGCCGTCGCTACAGGCCCATGATAGCGGGGAATTCGTGTATTCTATGGAAAATCGCGTTAAGTAATTGATAACACGACCGAGGGGAGGAAGTTTGGCTGACATGGCACAACAATTGCTTTGACCTCAGGACTGTAATGCACGTGCGCCGGCCGGGGGGAAGACCCCGAAGGTACCCGGCGGGGAGGAGCTGCTCCCCGGTCGATTGTCAGGCCAGGTCGCACGGGTGGTTCGGGACGCAACGGAGCGCCCCGGACAGATATTCGCACCATGGCCCCCTTGGACGGCCCGTGCGGATGCGAGGCATAGAATCATTCGTACACGGTGATGTGCACTGGCGCTTTTGTTTTCCGGACTCCCACGTGCCGGCGAAAGCAACGGGGCGCATGCGTCACATCAGGTGGCAGCCGGTGCGGATCCAGTGATGGCCCCTTATTTTTGCGAAAGCGGTGGGGTGCCATGTAAAGGAGTAAGTGAGATTTATGAAAAACGCAGTGATTGTTTGTGGAGCGCGTTCCGCTGTCGGGACCTTCGGTGCCGGTCTCAAGAGTGTCAAGGTTGCCGATCTCGGAGCCGCGGTCATGAAAGACCTGTTCAAGAAGGCGGGGCTTCGTCCGGTTGCCAGTGATGAGATGCGGGCCTGTTGTCCTGATGCGCTGAAGGATCAGGGGCTCACCGAACTGGAAGCCAAAGGGTGTGACTGGGACGAGGGTGCTATTCCCGTTGAGGTGGACGAAGTGATCATGGGTAACGTACTCCAGGCCGCCCAGGGGCAGAACCCTGCGCGCCAGGCCATGATTCGCGCCGGATTTCCCAAGGAGATTCCCACCTTCTCCCTGAACAAGGTGTGCGGCTCAGGCCTCAAGGCCATCGCCCTTGCCGCCCAGTCCATCATGACCGGTCAGGCCGATGTGGTCATGGCAGGCGGCATGGAGTCCATGAGCAACGCCCCCCTGGCCCTTCCCAAAGCTCGCTGGGGACACCGCATGGAGCTCACCGGCGTCGGTGAAGTGACCGACCTCATGGTCTTTGACGGGCTGTATGAGATTTTTTACGGCTACCACATGGGGATTACTGCTGAAAATATCGTAGAGAAATACGGGATCACCCGTAAAGAGCAGGATGAGCTTGCTCTTCTCTCCCATAACCGTGCCCGCAAGGCCATCAAGGACGGGGTCTTCAAAGACGAGATCACCGACATCGTGATCAAGTCCCGCAAAGGAGATACCATCTTCAATGTGGATGAACGACCCATGGAGACGTCCATGGAGGTTCTCTCCAAGATGCGCCCCGCCTTCAAGAAGGACGGCACGGTCACCGCAGGCAACGCCTCGGGAATCAACGACGGCGCGGCTGCCGTCCTCGTCATGAGCGAGGAGAAAGCCAAGGAACTGGGGCTCACCCCCATCGTCAAAATCAAGGGATTTGCCTCCGGCGGCCTCGACCCGGCGTACATGGGCTTAGGGCCCATCCCCGCCGTAAGAAAGGCTCTCGGCCGCCTGAACATGGGCATTGCCGATATTGACATGATTGAACTCAACGAAGCATTTGCTTCCCAGGCCATCGCCTGCATGAGAGAGCTGAACATCCCCATTGAAAAGCCCAACCAGCTGGGCAGCGGGATCTCTCTCGGGCACCCCATCGGGTGCACAGGCGCCCGTCAGATGGTCACCGGTATGAACCTCATGAAGAGGGAAGGTCTGTCCACGGGCCTGATCTCCATGTGTATCGGTGGCGGCATGGGCATGGCCATGGTGATTGAATCGTAACAAGTCATACGTTCGTGTTGGGATCGGGTGTGTTGACGCAGGCACCCCCGGTTAGCCCGGCAGGAGAAGCTTGGCCCCCCGCTCCGAGCGACGGGTCCCTTTGGGGACCCGACGCAAGGGGTGGGGGCCACAGCCTTACGAACACGTGATCTGACCCGGACAGTTCGCACTGAAATAACGCAGTCGGTGGTTCAATTTCCGGTGACACAATTATTCGATTTAGATTGGGTGAGATTATGAAGATTATGGTTATTGGCGCCGGTACCATGGGCGCAGAAATTGCTCAGGCTTTTGCACAGAAAAACTTTGACGTGGTGTTAAGGGATATCAACGAAGAGGCCGTCGCCAAAGGGCTCGCAGGTATGACCAAGCGCCTTGATCGCCTGGTATCCAAGGGCAAGATCGAAGCCTCTTTCAAAGACGAGGTGCTCTCCAGGGTGACGGGCTCTGTGGATATCGCGGACGCCGCCTCCTGCGGCCTCATCGTGGAAGCGGCCGTGGAGAACATGGAGATCAAAAAGGCGATCTTCAAGGAGTTGGACGGGGTCTGCCCGGCAGAGACCATCTTTGCCACCAACACCTCGTCGCTCTCCATCACCGAGGTCGCCTCTGCCACGGGACGGCCCGACAAGGTGATCGGGATGCACTTTTTCAACCCCGCCACCATCATGAAGCTGGTGGAGATCATCCGGGGCATGACCACCTCCGATGAGACCTATGCCATCATCAAGGAGGTGACCGAAAAGATCGGCAAGACTCCGGTGGAGGTTGCCGAAGCCCCCGGGTTTGTGGTGAACCGCATCCTGATCCCCATGATCAACGAAGCCATCGGGATCTACGCAGAGGGCGTGGCCTCCGTTGAGGACATTGACAGCGCCATGAAGCTCGGGGCGAATCATCCCATGGGGCCCCTGGCCCTGGGTGACCTCATCGGTCTGGATGTCTGCCTGGCCATCATGGATGTCCTGACGGTTGAAACCGGCGACCCCAAATACCGCGCCCACACCCTGCTCAAGAAGTATGTGCGTGCGGGCTGGCTGGGTCGAAAGAGCGGGCGCGGCTTTTACGACTAGGCGAGAGCACCACCCGCAAGGGCATAGGCAAGCTGTCGACGGCCTGTACGGCGGGCTGGGTTTCCCCCGTATAAGGCACCATGGACCGTGTCGTGTCGCTTTTGCAGGCGGGCATCCTTTTGCTTGGTGAGCAAGAGCGGCATGGCTCCATGGATTGTTAGAAAAAATAGAGGTGTAACCATAGAAAAGGCTTGAATTCTATGAGTAAACCGTGATAAAAGACCTTCTCTACAAGCAGTAACGCTCACAACGATGTGTGGCGCTGTAAAGGCGATGAAGCTTGCTGAAGGGACTTAAGACTGACGATTCCTTCTGCGGGCTTTTTTTGTCTTGATATATACCGGTGGGGAAACTCTCCTCCACGCTTTGGGAAGGGCGTGGGGAGGCGGTTCCGACGTCACCGAAGACGGACGACTGAAAAGACCAGAACAAAAAAAGTGATCCTTCGCATGCGATGCATCGGCGATGCACCGAGAGGTGGCGTTCGTCCTGAATGGGGTGAAGGTAGAAATTAAGCGGTGCAGGCCGGCGCCTTATCCGACGGGAAGCTTCGGAGACGGTATTTCGCGACGATTTTTGGTCGCGTGACATCCGCCCCGGGGAAAGGGGTAAGATGCTGAACATGTTGGATGCGGGCCTTTGTCAGCCTGCAAGGAAGGGACAATCCAATGCAAGGTTCCGGCTCCGTTCGGCCGGTCCCCGTAAGGTGACGCTTCGGGGCGCTTTGTTGGGTTGAGAATCACAGGTCCGGTGTTCCCGGTCGAGATGGGAAATCGCCCTTGGGCGCTTTCAATGGAGCATTCGGATAAAAATACGAGCACCGTCGGGGCAAGGGTCCCGGGTGCTGCCAGATACTCGGGGGGTCGTGCCTGGCATGATGTTTCGGGAAAAGAGGTCAGCAACGATGAACAGTACAGAACCCATTCGCATAGAGGCGGGCTTCATGAATGAAGTCACGGAAAGAAGTGGACAGATGTTCAGCTCCTGCTTTCAATGCCGCAGCTGTTCGGGTGGATGTCCCATGGCTGAGGAGATGGATTACCTGCCCAACGAAATCATTCGCATGGTCCAGTTGGGTTTGAAGCAAGAGGTCCTGGAGAGCCGGTCGGTATGGCTCTGCGTCGGGTGCCTTGCCTGTGTGTCCGAATGCCCCAACGGGATCAGTCTTCCGGAAATGATGGATACCCTGCGCCAGATCGCCCTTGAAGAAAAGGCGGAGGTCAGGGAGCCCGAAGTCGTTGCGTTTCATCAGGAGTTTCTTGGTCAGGTCAAGCGCTACGGAAGGTTGTACGAGCTGGGCTTCATGGCGCGCTACCGCATGAAATCTTTGCCGGCCTTACGGGATATCCCCAACTATATGAAGTTTATGTTTTCAGGGCGCTTGAGCCTTCTGCCCGAGCGTATCCACAAACGCGTGGACATGAAAAAGCTCAATGAGGTGTGTCATGTCTAAGGCGGTTAAGCGCACGATTCCCGTGGGGAAAAGACGGATCTGTATCTACCCGGGCTGTTCTCTGACGGCCAGCTCCCGGGACTTTGCCGACGCCCTGTTCCAGATGGCCAAAATGGCCGGGATGTGGGTTGAGGAGCTCAAGGACTGGAACTGCTGCGGCGCTTCACCCGCCCACAGCGTCAATCCCGAGTACGCCACCCTTCTATCCGGTCGTAACCTCATCCTTGCCCAGAAGCAGGGGGTGGAAGAACCTGTATGTGGTGTGTCCCAGCTGTTACATCCGACTCAAGGAGTCCATGCACAAGCTGGCCAACGACGAAGCCCTGCGCGACAAGCTCTTTCAAGCCTACGGCACCCGGTACACCGGCGAGGTAAGGGTGCGCTTTTTCCTTGAGGCCCTGGAGCCCGGGGACGAAGCCATCTTCAAAGACCGGATGAACCACTCCCTGGAGGGGCTCAACGCCGTCATCTACTACGGCTGCCTCATGTCCCGCCCCGAGCGTGTCACCGGCTTCGACCTCAAGACCTACGAGTCCAGCATCATCAAGTTCGTTGAAAACACCGGGGCCAAGGTGCAGGACTGGGGCGCTTCCAGCCGTTGCTGCGGGTCTCACCTGGCCGTCTCCCGGCCGGACCTGGCCGATCGCCTTGTGGATCGCATCCTGGAGCAGGCCAACCAGGCCCAAGGCCAACTGCGTGGTGACATTCTGTCCCCTGTGCCAGGTGAACCTGGAGATGCGCGGCACCGCCAAGAACAGGCTCCCTGTCTTTTTTATCCCCGAACTGGCCGGATTTGCCTCGGGGGAGGAAAAAGCTGAAAAATGGGCCCGTCGCCACCTGGTGAACCCCATGCCCCTGCTCAAGACCAACCGGATCCTCTGATCCGGTGTGAAACATAACTCTGAAAGAAGATGCCGCCTGCGCGGCACCTTCTTTTAGGTGCTCTGGTTTGAAAGAGACAGACTAAGGAACGCTCGTGCCTTGTTCGGATGCCGCCAGGGCTCCGGAAGGCCTCTTGCGATTTTCTCACCCACCCACGCATGCAGCGTCTTTGTCTGTTTTTTTTAAAAAAGCCCCCGGTTTTTTACCGGGGGCTTTTTTGCGTTTGGGCCAAGGGTGCGACGGTTCCATGGGGGCGTTGTATGTGGCCTGAATAAGACAGAGTTTTACTTGTGCGATAAGCGGTGAAATGTTGCGAACCTGCGATACCGCTCAGAAAACATCGATGAATTACAAGGGGATTTGCCGGTTTTTGATGCTGCTTGTTCTTAATGCTCAGTATTAAGTTTTGCGGCGCGATGCCGATACATAAGACATACGACGGGTTTGTTGACGACGACGCAGTGTTTACTGTCCCCGTTTCATTTTTCTGTGATCGATGTTGTGGTGCCTGAACGGTGGTTCAGTGCGGAGTGCGCGCGTTGACAGGGGCATCAGGAGACCGGTGATGCGCCGTCAGCCGACAACCCACCTTGAGAACGCTGCAATGGAGGATCGTGGATGTTTGTGACAGTCGGGCTTAAGAAGAAGTTGATGGCAGGGTTTACGCTGGTTGTCGGGGTGCTGCTGCTGGTGGGCCTCACGGGGTATTTCAGTTTGAACCGGGTGATCCACAAGGCGCGTGAAGGGAGCATGACCCTGGAACTGGATGTGGCCATGAATGCCCTGAGCGGCAAGCAGAGTGCCTATACGGCAGAGGGCAGCCCCGAACAGTACGATGCCCTGAGTCGGGGGATCGAAAGCACCGGGGAAAAGGTGTCCGAGCTGGAGGAGGCTCTCGGCCAGACAGAAGCGGTCAAAAACCTCAAGGACGGCGGGGATGCTTACGTCACCCACCTTGCGTCCCTGAAAAAGGCCAAGGAGACCAAGGCGGCCCTGCTCCTGGAGCTCCAGAAGAGTGCCGGTGAGGTCCACGCCGTGGTCACCGATGAGGCTGTGGCTGCCCAGGAAGCCATCCGGAAGGAGGTGCTGGAGAGCAGCTCGTATTATCTGAAAAAAATGGCCTTCTCGTCGGTGCGAAACCTGGTCGACGTGGCCCACGGGGCCGTGGAAAACATGCTCATTTCGGGTCGTCCCAAAAAAGAGGCCCTGAACATGATCCGCAACATGCGCTTTGACGGCAACAACTACTTTTTCGTTGTGGACTCCTCGTACACACTGGTCACCCACGGGGGCAACCGGGCCCTGGAGGGCATGGACTACTCCAAGATTACCGATCCAAAGACCGGCAAGGCCTTTGTGGTGACCTCCGTGGACGGGGCCGTGGAAAAAGGGGTTTCGGTAACCGAGTACCATTTCACAAAGCCTGGCATGGGGGAGGCGGTTTTTCCCAAGGTGACGGTGGCCAAATATTTTAAACCCTGGGACATCGTGATCTGCGCCGGAGTGTACGTGGACGACATCGAGACCGCCGGGAAAGAGCTGGGCGGGGTCATTGGCGACGGCTTTCAAAAGCTCCAGGAGATCGACCGGGTGGGATCCGTGCTCAACGAGGCGCGCCTGGCCGTTCTTTACTACATCGTGGGCGGTGGGTCTGCTGACAGGGTCAATGCGCTTCTCTCGGAACTCACGGAGCTTCCCTCGGCAACCGAGCTCATGAAAACCGCGGTGCAGGGCTACATGGCGCACTGGGACGATTATGTGGCGGAAGATCATCTGGAGGCAACGGTGGGCAGTGACGCCCGGGACGTTATCGAAGAGCTCTCGGACAAGATGGGCACCATGGCTGCGGAGGCCGGAACCGATTTTGCGGACACGGCCGCCAGGGGCAAGATGGTCATCGCGTTGTTCATCGTCCTGGGGGTGGGTCTGGCCGTGGGGGCCGCCGCGTTTCTCATCGTGTCCATCACCACCCCGTTGCGACAGGCCAGCGCCATGCTGCGGGATATCGCCGAAGGGGAAGGGGACCTTACTCAGCGCCTCTCCGTTTCAAGCAACGATGAGCTGGGAGATATGGCCCACTGGTTCAACGCCTTTGTGTCCCGGCTTCAGGCCATGATCGGAGAGGTGGCCGCCAACTCCGGCACCCTGGCCCTCTCTTCCGAGAGCCTGACGGGCCTGGCTGCCCAGATGGCAGGGGGTGCCGAAGCCACCTCCGGGAAGTCCCACGCCGTGGCTGCGGCCGCCGAGCAGATGAGCGCCAACATGGAAGATGTCTCCAGGGAGACCGTGCAGTCCGCCTCGGCCATCAACTCCATGGCCTCGGCAACCGAGGAGATGACCTCCACCATCGGAGAGATCGCCCAGAACTCAGAGTCGGCCCGCACCATCACCGGAGAGGCTGTCACCCAGGCCAGGCGAACCAAAGAGAAGGTCGGGGCGTTAGGGGAGGCGGCCCTGGAAATCGGCAAGGTCACCGAGGCCATCGCCGAGATCTCCGAGCAGATCAATTTGCTGGCCTTGAACGCCACCATTGAGGCGGCCCGGGCAGGGGAGGCGGGCAAGGGCTTTGCCGTGGTGGCCGACGAGATCAAGGAGCTGGCACGGCAGACCGCCGCCTCCAGCCAGGAGATCAAGGAGCGCATCGGCGGAGTCCAGGCCTCCACCGACGACACGGTGAACGAGATCGACGCCATTGCAGGGGTCATCGACAGCGTCAACCAGATCGTCATCACCATCGCCGCGGCCATTGAAGAGCAGTCCGCCACCACCGTGGAGATCTCGGGCAACGTCAACCAGACCTCCACCGGCATCCAGGCCATGACCGAGAAGGTGCAGGAGAGCTCCGGCGTATCCCGGGACATGGCCCGTGAGATTGCCGAGGTCAACCACACCGCAGGCGAGATGACCGAGGTGAGCGCCAGGGTCAACACCAACGCCGAAGAGCTCAAGGGGCTTTCTGATGAGCTGAAGGCACTGGTGGGGCGGTTTAAGGTGTGATGTAAGGGGGAGGCATAAAGGTTAAAGGGCTAAAGGCAAAAGGCTGAAGGGCAAAAGGCGAAGGGATGCTCTTCGCCTTTTGCTTTTTGGGAAAAACAGTTGACCCGTGAGGGACCTTGAAAATAAAGTGGCTGCCATGGGATGAAGCATGGCGAAACAGCCTGTATATAAGGGGATGTTTCACCTGATAGCGATGATATGGAAGCGGAGTGATAGCGATAACGATGGGTTCGATGTTAACACTGGCCGTCATGCCCGACGGGGGGCTTCTCCCGGAGTGGGCCGAGGCGAAACGATCTGTCCCCAAGGCCGTGGAACGGTTCCAGAAGGACCTTTACCGGCGCTTTGTCGAGGCAAAGGAGAGCTGGCTCTTTACACTGGGGTGCCTTGAGGTCCCGGCCGGCGCCGACCCCTCCCTTTTCTGGGGGGCTGCCGTGGCCAAAGACTATGTGGGAGGGCTGGTGCGCCTCTCCGATCTGGAGACCCTCCGCGGCTCGGCCCGGGTCCCCGCAGAGGCCCATCGCATGGCCGCCCACCTTGCCTCGGTTCCCATGATGGTGGGGGCGGACCGGGTGGACGACGACCTGCTGGCGTCCATGTGGGACGAGCTGGAGGCCGGTTTTTCTTCACTGATGGCTGATCACAAGGGAAGCGTGGCAGAGTTGTTCGCGACCCTTAACCCCGGGATTCATCTTGCCGGACGGGTCTTTTTCCACCTTGTGGAGAACCGCAATGGCGACGAACCCTTTGCCTTTATGGCCACCTATTCCCAGGCGGGTGAAAACGGCACCCGTCATCTGCCCATGTCCCGCGCCCTGGATGAGTTCGAGGACGACGCCCTGGTCTCCCTTCTGACAACCGTCTACCGGGCCTCGGACAAAAGCGAGCTGGTGGCGGACCTCGTGGACAGCGGGGAGCTCTTTTATCCCCTGGCCTGGGGACCGGACGAGGCTTTCGCGTTTTTAAAAGAGGTCCCCTTATGCGAATCCTGCGGGGTGATCTGTCGCATCCCGGACTGGTGGAAGCCGTCGTCGTCCCGCGTGGGGGTTCGCCTCTCCCTGGGGGACAAGGCCCCGCCCATGGTAGGGAAGGGGGCGCTCCTCGCCTTTTCGCCGGGCATCATGATGGGCGAGCTTGCCCTCACCGAGGAGGAGGCACGGGAGATCCTTTTGGAGAGCGAAGGTCTGGCCTTTTTGAAAAATCGCTGGGTGGCCGTGGACCATGCCAGGCTGGCCCAGGCCATCGATGCCTGCGAGCGTGCCCGGGGCCTTGTGGAGAGCGGGCTCACCATGTCCGAGGCCATGCGCCTCCAGCTTCGGCCCGACAGCCTCCTGGGCGACGCCCTGGGCCAGGTGCCCTGCGAGGTCTCCCGGGGGGAGTGGCTGGACGCCACCCTGGCCAGGCTGGAGCATCCGGGCCGGGCCCCTGAGACCCCGGTGGCCAATGGGTTCAAAGCCACCTTGAGGGGCTACCAGCAGCAGGGCCTGAACTGGCTGGGGTTTCTCGATGAGCTGGCCTTTGGCGCCTGTCTTGCCGATGACATGGGTCTGGGAAAGACGGTTCAGCTTCTGGCATTTCTAAGCAGCCGACAAGAGAGAACCGGGCCGTCCCTCCTTGTGCTTCCAGCCTCCCTTGTCACCAACTGGCTGAACGAGATCCGTACCTTTGCCCCGGACCTCCGGGTGTTTACGGCCCACCCCGATTACGTGACCGCACAGGAGGGCCGCACCCTGGCCTCCGAGAAAAAACGGCTGGCCGCAGAGGGGCCGGAGGCTCTCAACGGCCTGGACCTTGTGATCACCACCTACACCCTGGTGCAGAAGTATGCCTGGCTCAAAGAGCACGTCTGGGGCTGCCTGATCTTAGACGAGGCCCAGGCCATCAAGAACCCTGCTACCCGTCAGACCCGGTCCGTCAAAGAGCTCAACGCCCGCCAGCGCGTGGCCATGACCGGCACCCCGGTGGAGAACCGCCTGGGGGATCTCTGGTCCCTCTTTGATTTTTTGAACCCCGGCCTTTTGGGTACGCGCACCGAGTTCGCCGAGTTTTCCAAAAGCCTGAAATCAGACCCCGAGGGCTACGCCCGGCTGAGAAAGCTCATCTCCCCCTTTGTCCTGCGCCGCCTCAAGACCGACACCTCCATTATCTCGGATCTTCCCGACAAGGTGGTGATGAAGAGCTATGCAGGTCTTTCCAAAAAACAGGTGGTGCTCTATCGCAAAGGCGTGGCGGATCTTGCCCATCGCCTGGAGACTGCCACGGGCATCGCCAAGCGAGGCCTGGTGCTCTCTTCTCTCATGAAATTCAAGCAGCTCTGCAACCACCCGGACCAGTACGTGGGCGAGGGGGCCTTTAAGGAGAGCGAGAGCGGCAAGTTCCAGCGGCTCCGGGAGATCTGCGAGACCATCCTGGAGAAGCGGGAGCGGGTGCTGGTCTTTACCCAGTTCAAAGAGATGACCGAACCCCTTCGGGCCTTTCTGGAAGGGGTCTTCGGCCATCCGGGCCTGGTGCTCCACGGCGGGGTGCCCGTGGGCAGGCGGGCCGAGCTCATCGACACCTTCCAGGCCGACGCCTACTGCCCCTTTATGGTGCTCTCCCTCAAAGCCGGGGGCGTGGGTCTCAACCTCACCCGGGCCAACCACGTGGTCCACTTCGACCGGTGGTGGAACCCGGCCGTGGAGAACCAGGCCACGGACCGAGCCTTCCGCATCGGCCAGACCAAAAAGGTGGTGGTGCACACCTTTGTTACCAAAGGCACAGTAGAAGAGAAAATCGACGCCATGCTTGAAGCCAAGCGCGACCTCGCGGATCAGGTGGTCTCCCCGTCGGGCGAGGCCCTGGTGACGGAGATGTCCCGCGAGGAGCTGGTGGAACTTTTTACATTGGCATCGTAATCTGAACAAAATGGGTACAAGGCAGCTACTCAGCTTGCCTCTATGGCTAACGCAGGGTTAAGAGGGCTCAGGAAAAACGGAAAACGAATGCCTCCGGCGGCGAGGTGCCCGCTTCGAAAGCAGGTTGCGAATCTGGATGGAAACCGAACTTGTTCTTGAAGCCTGTTTATTAAACTTTTTAAAAGTTTAGCCCCCGGCAGGGACGCCGGAGGCAACAGTGACGTGAATAATTACACAAGGGGTCCCCATGGGATACTACGGATTTCCAAAATACGTGTCGGTGGCCGAGAAACGGGCCAAGGCCGAAAAGAAACTCAAGCAGCTGAAGCGCAAGCATCCGGATATCTCCCCTGTGGTTATCCAGGGAAAGGCCCTGGCGTCGAGCTGGTGGGGCAAGGCGTGGAACAATAACCTGGAAGGGTACGCTGATTACGCCAACCGCCTGGGGCGAGGCAGGAGGCTGGCTGGCACGGGGCGGTTCTGGACTTGAAGGTCGAGGCTGGCAAGGTGACGGCCCTGGTCATCGGCAGCGAGCCCTATCCGTCTCGACGACGTCCGTATTCGGGCCATCTCCGTACCGAACTGGCTGGCCCTGAAGGAGGCCGCCGTGGGCACCATGGACTCGGTGCAGGACCTCATGGCAGGGCGCATGCCCAAGGCTGTAGGGGAGCTGCTCACCCAGAAGGGCAAAGGGCTTTTTCCCACCCCCAAAGAGATCTCCTTTACCTGCAGCTGCCCGGACAGCGCTTCCATGTGCAAGCACGTAGCCGCCTGCCTCTACGGGGTAGGGGCTCGCCTGGACGAGGATCCTTCCCTTTTGTTTCTGCTTAGAAAGGTGGAGCTTCAGGAGCTCATCACCGAAAAGATGACCCGGGCCAGGGGCACCCTGCGTCGCAAAGCCGTGAAAAAGAGCGACAAGGCCCTTAAAAAGACCGAAGGGCTCTCGGAGCTCTTTGGTATTGATCTGGGCGACGAAGAGACGCCTCCGGTAGTGAGCAAAAAAACAGCCGCTTCCAAGGCCGGGGCCAGGGCCCAAAAACTCCGGGCCGCCTCCGGGAAAAAGACTGCACCCAAAAAACGCCCGGCCAAAAAGGCCACGCTGCCCGAGGGCATGACCGCCCCCATGAAGAAGCTGGCAACCCTCTTGCAAAAAAAGACGAACGGCGTGCCTGTGGCCGAGATGATCGCCACCTCGAAGATGGAGCCCCAGAAAGTGCGCAACACCTTGTATCAGATGAAACAGAAAGGGTGGGTGACGTGCCCGTCCCGCGGGGTGTATCGGCTGGTGTAGGGTGGGATTGATAAAAACAAAAAAGGCCCGGAAGAATCATCTTCCGGGCCTTTGTATTTTTTAGTGGTAGCGGGAAGCGGATTTGAACCACTGACCTTCGGGTTATGAGCCCGACGAGCTACCAGACTGCTCCATCCCGCAACAACGAGGCAGACACTACATGGGGGGCTCTTTGAAGTCAAGGCATTTCGTGGGAACACGGAAAAAAAGGTTATCACCCTGGTCGTGGTGTGTCACCCGTAGGATGGGCAAAGCGGAGCGTGCCCATCTTTTTCACGGAGACCCCG
Organism: Desulfoluna sp. CYM3A; assembly: GCF_056829965.1. NCBI lineage: Bacteria > Pseudomonadati > Thermodesulfobacteriota > Desulfobacteria > Desulfobacterales > Desulfolunaceae > Desulfoluna > Desulfoluna sp. CYM3A. The sequence goes on along the minus strand of NZ_CP186556.1, from coordinate 3,707,839 downwards.
TAGCTTCCCACCCCACAGACCCTTTTCGGCACACGTGATGGGCACGGCACGAAAGGCGTCGTAATCCCAACAGGTGCGGGCTTGCCTTTGCCCATCCTACGCCCCCCGGTTTATCATCCTCATTTGCCGAGTGCCACCCGTAGGGTGCCGCGCAAAGCGGAGCGTGCCCATCATTTTCACGGAGAACCCGTAGCTTCCCACCCCAGAGAACCTTTTCGGCACACGTGATGGGCACGGCACGAAAGGCGTTGTAATCCCAACAGGTGCGGGCTTGCCTTTGCCCATCCTACGCCCCCCAGGTTATTATCCTCATTTGCCGAGTGCCACCCGTAGGATGGGCAAAGCGGAGCGTGCCCATCTTTTTTACGAAGAGCCCGTACCTTCCCACCCCACAGACCCTTTTCGGCACACGTGATGGGCACGGCACGAAAGGCGTCGTAATCCCAACAGGTGCGGGCTTGCCTTTGCCCATCCTACGCCCCCCGGGTATCATCCTCATTTGCCGAGTGCCACCCGTAGGATGGGCAAAGCGGAGCGTGCCCATCATTTTCACGGAGAGCCCGTACCTTCCCACCCCACAGACCCTTTTCGGCACACGTGATGGGCACGGCACGAAAGGCGTCGTAATCCCAACAGGTGCGGCTTTGCCTTTGCCCATCCTACGCCCCGGGTTATGCCACCCGTAGGATGGGCAAAGCGGAGCGTGCCCATCATTTTCACGGAGAACCCGTAGCTTCCCACCCCAGAGAACCTTTTCGGCACACGTGATGGGCACGGCACGAAAGGCGTTGTAAACCCAACGGTAGCTGCCTTTGCCCATCCTACGCTTCCCCCGGTTATCGCTCCCGGTGGCTGTGTGTCATCGGCCCTAATGGGCTGTGAGGTAACTGCTGCACCCCAAACCGTAGGCAACGCTTGTAAAGGCGTCCTGGCTGTCGATTTTTTGGGTACCGAAGCGGCGCACGAAGAGGTCCCGAATCTTGAGGATATGGGAGGACCCACCGGTGAGAAAGACGGTGTCGATGTCGTCGGGGCCGAGGCCTGCCTGGGTCATGACGGAGTCCACGCAGGCTTCGATTTTTTCCACGTCCCCGTGGATGATCTCATCAAACTCGCCGCGGGCAAGGGGCTCGGAGATGGCCAGCTGGCCTTCCTTGAACCGGATCAGGGCGGACTCGTCGGTGGAGAGGCTGCATTTGGTCTTTTCGATGGCCCGGAAAAGCAAATAGCCGTAGTTGTCCTCGATGAGGTTCTGGAGGTTTTCGATGAGCCGGGGATTGTCCGCCCTGTGGTGGATATCCTTTAAGATGGCCTCGATTTTGGGGTGCCTCAGGTGGGGGATCTGGTGCCACTGCTTGAGCTGGAGACGATGTCAGCGGGCAGGGTGAAGTCGTCGTAGAGGGCTTTGACCCGCACTTCTTTGCCGAAATAGGGGGCCACCTTGTGCCACATGATGGCCGAGTCAAAGGTGTCGCCGCCGATGTAGACCCCGCCCAGGCCCAGCACGTCGTCGCGCCGGTTTTTGCTTTTTCCGGTGTTGCCGCCCCTGGCCCTGATGATGGTAAAATCCGAGGTACCGCCCCCGAAGTCACCGACCAGCACGGTTTTTTCCTCGCCGTCTGCCAGAGTGTTCTCGTAGGCAAGGGCCGCTGCAATGGGCTCCAGCTGGAAACGCACGTCCGTAAACCCGGCCAGCTCTGCGGCCTTTAAGAGCCTGCGGTTGGCCAGCTCCTCGCACTCGGGGTCTTCGGAAAAGACCACCGGGCGTCCCAGCACCAGGCTGTCGGCGGGTTTGCCCACGGCTTTTTCGCCACGCTCCCGGATGGTGCGCAGGATCATGCCGATGAGCTGCTCCAGGGTGTAGGTCTTGTTGCCCACCTCGGTTTTTTCAAAGCTGGCGTCGGGTAAAAAGCTTTTGATGGACTGGATGTAGCGGCCGAAGGCGTCATTTTCGATGTACTGGTTCACCGCCTCCTGGCCGGAGAAGAACTGGCGTTCTTCGTCATCGTAGTAGATGACCGATTTCAAGGTGTTGCCGGTTTCGTTGTACCGGTCGATGTCGATCATTGAGACCTTGCCGTCGACATTGGCCGAAAGGGCCGAGTTGCTGGTTCCAAAATCCAGTCCGAATACCACAGACGTCATACGCTTCACCTCGAAACATAGGCGCGGGGCTGCCCTGGGGGGCGTGCCGCAGGCCTTATCACAAAAAACCGGTGCGCAAGGGAACTTGTGCACCGGCCGGGGGCTTCTTCTTAAATTGAAGATCGGGAATTTACACCAAGCCATGGCAAATGGCAAGCCTTCCGGGGCAAACGCGTTTAGATTTTGCCTCCGGCGGCCCTGCCGGGGGCCAAACTTTTGAAAAGTTTGACAAACAGGTTTCGTTTTTACCGAAACGTTTTTGCGGAGTTTTTTTCAAAAAACGACCCGCCGGAGGCAACTGAATTGTTACATGCGTTGGCCCTGACAAGTCTTCCCTTGTGTGTGCGATACATTACAAGCCCTGTGGCGGGGAACGTGATATGGTGATTCCTCGTATGTGCCTTGTTTCGGACCCTATTGAAAAAATTCATGGAGCCCCCTATGAGACGTGTCAGCCTCGTTGTCTGTCTGTTGTGCCTGTTGGTCTGCTTTCCGGCCCTTTGCCTTTCCGCCCCGCCCGGGGATTTGACCGGCCAGGAGAAGGCCGAACGCCTGGCCGGTGTCATGGCCCCTGTGTTTGATATCCATTTGAGTCAGGATTTTTCCACCATTGAAGAGGGCGGGGCGTTTTCAGACCTTGTCCTGGGCGAGGAGAATGAAGAGGCCCGGTTTGAGGCCCGTGAATTTTTCGAGGCCACGGGCTTGAAGCTCTCCTGCACGGTGGGGCGGGAGGAAGCGTTCCTCCACCTGCCCGAGACCTGGGACGGTGCCGACCGGGACGTGGTGAAGGCTATCCACAAAGGCCTGGCGTTTTACCACAGGGAAGAAACCATTGACGGCGGCGTGCGCGTCCTCTTTCGCCACGCACGCTTAGAATCCAAAGACGCTTATTATGTGGTGCAGCTGGACATCCGCAACCGGGACAACGCCACGCCGTCCCTAACCCTTGGCTGCTACCGAAAAGAGCGGAGCAGGGCCACCTCCATGTTTACGGTGCCCGACGCCGCCTGGAAGTCCTGGAAGCCGGAGGCCAAAGAAGGGGAGACAGAGGCCAAGACCCGTGTGGCGGTGGCCATGTATCGTGCCAAGGACGCTGAAGGGGATGTCTTCGGCACCCACCTGCTGGAGGTCTCTTTTCTCAAGGGGATGCCCTGGCTCTCCTTTCGGCCCCGGCTTTATCCCATGTGGGAGAAGGCATACCCCGAATCCGCCCAAAAAGGATTTATCAGGGAGCTCACCGGGGTCTTTGTGGACGATACACCCTTTGCAGCCTTTGTCCGGGCCAAAGAGCGAAGGTTTCTTGTCACATTTATCGGGGACCCCAGGCAGCCCTTTTTTCCCCTGGGCCCCGAGGATTTTGCCGCTTTGAAACAAGGCAGCTTTATCCAGTTTGACCTGGTGAGCGTTCTCGGCGAAAAGATGCAGGTGCGCTTTCCCCTCAACGGCTCCATGGAGACCCTCACCCTTTTGGAGAACCTGCCGGAAAACAAGGGCAAGCCCACTTTGGACGGGCTGGTCCTGGCCGGGGACCTTTCCGGGGTGGACGCGGCCATGGCCTCTGGGGCGTCCGTCAACACCAAACCGTCAGGCGGCATGTCCCCCCTGGCCCTTGCCGTGAAGATGGACGACACGGCCATGGTACGACTCCTGGGGAAGGCCCCGGACCTTGATACCGAAGAGAAAAACAGCGAAGGCGACGGGTTCCTCCACATTGCGGCCCACTACAAACACGGCAACGCCATGCTTGATGCCCTTTTGGCCATCGGTTGCGACACCGAAATCCGGGACGAAAACGGCCGTACCCCCTTAAGTCGAACGGTCTGTTACGACGGCATGGGCAAGGTCGACAGCCTCCTTGGGGCCGGTGCGCGTATCGACGCCCCGGACGAGGACGGGTACACCGCCCTGCACCACACCGTGAGAAACCGATTCTCTTCCGAGGAGGAGACCGAGTACCTCATCAAGCACGGAGCCGATAAAAACCGGCGAACCGGCGACGGGCATACCCCCCTCATGGTGGCCATTGAGAATCAGTGCTGGGGACATATCCAGAAACTCCTGGCCTTGGACGTCGCCCTTTCTCCCACAAACAACAAAGGCCAGACCGCCTTGGCCATGGCCGAGGCGTACCGGGACAGCAGCGACCTCACCGAGATGATCCCCACCCTGATCCTGGCAGGGGAGGAGGCCGTAAAAAAGACCCATGAGGCCTACACCAACCTGGCCACGATCCTTGAAAACAAGGGGCTGTACCACATCGGGTTCCACAACACCACGAGCGAGACCGTCATGGTGGCCGTGCGCATCAAGGACACGGACGGAGACTGGGTGACTCGATCCTGGGCCAAATACACCCCAGGGGAAAAGGGGATTATGACCCGCAGCCCCAACAGCATCTTTTACTTTTTTGCAGAATCCGAGAGCTGGGTGTGGAAGGGCACGGACAACTATCGGACCATCTCGGGCAAAAAGGTGGGCATGCGTGAGGTGAAGCTGAAGTCCCGGTACAAGGGCGAATCGTACTATTATACGCTCAAATAAAGGCCCCTCAGCCTGGGGTACCGGCCAAGGCATTTCCATCTATTTCAATTGAAAATCAACGGAATTTAATATAGAATTTCTTCCACATATCTTGGGAATACGACCTGCGTACCCGTCACCGCAACGGTGACCCCGACAAGCATCCGCAAGACGGCGGACTGCTTATGCCCATCTTTTATGGAGGACACTATGATTGAACGAAACCAGATTTTTAAATGTGATTTGTGTGGAAATATCGTTGAAGTGATGGTGGGGGGCGGACCCATCCCCGTCTGCTGCGGTCAGGACATGGCCCTGCTTACGGAAAATACCGAAGACGCTGCCGTTGAAAAGCATGTCCCCGTGGTTGAAAAAATCGCCGGTGGCTTTCGCGTGGTCGTAGGCGAAGTGGCCCACCCCATGCTGGACGCCCATTACATTCAGTGGATCGAGATCCTTGCCGACGGCAAGGTCTACCGCCAGTACCTGAACCCCGGTGACGCCCCTGAGGCGACCTTTATGATCGACGCAGACACCGTCACCGCCCGGGAGTACTGCAACCTCCACGGCCTCTGGAAGAAGTAGGCGGCCGTGACCTTTGGCGGGGGACGCCGCCTGGCTGTCCCCCGCATCAGTATCCCACCCGTTACAAAGGGAGGATGACCCATGGAAAAAAGCTGGAAATGCACGGCATGTGGCTACAGCCTGAAAGACAAGGAGCCCCCTGAGGAGTGTCCGGCGTGCAAGGAAAAATGCACGTTTGTGGACAACATCGACTACACCCAGAACATCGGAGACAAACGACCCGACGAGCGGATTTGATGCGGAGGCATTGGAAGGAGCGAGGATGAGAAGGGTTGGGAGTGTGCTGGCAGCCGTTCTGCTGGTTGGTGTATGCTGCGCGTTTGCCGGACAGGGGAGTGAGTCCCTTGTTCTGTCTGTGGAGGGGAAATACGGAGAGGTGGCCTTCCCGCATTGGAACCATCAGGCAACCCTGGGGGACTGCAACACCTGCCATGGGATGTTTCCCCAGGAGACAGGCGCCATTGATCGGCTCATTGCCGATAACGGCCTGAAGAAAAAACAGGTGATGAACAATTGCCGCGCATGCCATCGCACGACGGCAAAAACAGGGAACCCCAGCGGCCCGGTCAAGTGTTTTGACTGCCACGCCAAGGGGTAGACAATTTTGAAGACGAAAAACCGCAGTGCCACGCGCTGCGGTTTTTTTTGTAGCTACTCAGTTGCCTCCGACGGCCAGGTGGGGGCACAGGGGAACCCCCCTGTTGCGAATGCTGGAAGGCAGAGATCAATCCATGACGTTCGAGTGAACATAGTTTGGAGGGTAAGCCCTCACCTGGGGGGCCTCGCCACGTTTGACAGTTCCACCGGTCGACGTAGATAACATCTCACATATATTAACGGTTCATCACACGAAGCGAGACACACTAAAATGCAGCGCCGCACTCCTGTGCGGCTTTTTAGTCCGTTGTTACCCATGCCGCACCGGAGTGCGGCGCTCCAGGGATCAAGGGGGACTAAATGGTGATGAAAACACGGTGATGGTCGAAACAATGACCAAGGCCAAAAAGAAACCGGACCGTTTTGAGCGGTTAACATTCAAGCCTCCCGTTGGACGGGAGGGGGTGGTCCCAGTTGAGTTAAGACCTGTTTGTCAAACTTTATAAAAGTTTGGCCCCCGGCAGTGCCGCCGGAGGCTATTTTTATGCAAAAGCAGATGGGGGAGAGACCATGGTATTTGAGAGCCTGCACGCCGGAGGCGTCGCCTTGCCCGTCCCTGCCTGGATCGTTCGGGGACTTCACCTTGCAACCCTCACAGCCCACGTGGCGGTTATGACCCTTCTTCTTGGAGGCGCCCTCATCTATGCCGCCGGTTTTTTCAGCGGCAACGGCGAGGCACCGGAGGCGCCTCGCCTGCCTGTGTGGACGGCCTTTGCCGTCAACACAGGGGTTGCGCCCCTGCTCTTCTGTCAGGCCCTTTTCGCCCATTTTATCTACACCAGCTCCATTCTCATGGCCGGGTGGTGGATCGGCGTGCCGGTGGTGGTCATGGCCGCCTACGCCCTCTCGTACCTTGCGGTCTCCCCCGGAACAGCCTTCCAGGTCCGGGCATAGAGCAGCCCGTTGCCGTGGCCCTGCTTCTTCTTTTTGTCTCCTTTGTTTTTGTCTGCAACATCGACCTCATGGCAAAGCCGGAACAGTGGACACGCTATGCGGACTCCCCCCACGGCTGGATTCTTTTTGCGGGTGGGGCAGACACCCTGTTGCGATGGGGCCACGTGGTGCTGGCGGCCCTGTTCCATGCCCTGCTCCTCAGCCGGTTGCTGGGCAAGGCAGGCCCGTTGAACGGGCGCCCGGGGCTTTACCTTGGGGTCGGAGTTTTTATCTTATTGGCGGCAACGGGTCTTTTCCATTTTGTCTCTCTGCCCGAGGCCGTGAGGCAGGGGGCGGAAAGCGGCGTGCTCTCCGTTTATTTTTTGGCGGCCTCGGCCCTTGTGCTGGCAGGACTCCTCCTTGCGGGCCGGTTAAAGAGTTGCGCCGCCTGGGCCCTGGGGAACCTGACCCTCATGATCTGCTACCGCGAGCAGGTGCGCACCGGGTTCTTGGCGCCCGTCATCACAACAGGGCCTGCCGACTACGGCTCCCTGATGATGTTTGCCCTGGCCCTGCTTGCAGGGGGCGCTGCCTTTGCTTACATGCTGAGCCTTCTCGGCAAAGGGGGTGAGGCATGAGCTATCCGGTGCTCGATTTTTTTACTGGGGGCGGGGGCCTTCTTATCGCCATTATAGCCGTAACCCATGTCTATGTAGCCCATTTTGCCGTGGGGGGAGGGCTTTTCCTGGTGCTCACCGAAGCCCGGGCACGAAAACGCCAGAGCGCGCCCCTTTTGGCTTATGTGAAAGGGCACACGAAGTTTTTCCTCCTGCTCACCATGGTCTTCGGCGGTCTCTCCGGGGTGGCCATCTGGTTCACCATCGGCATCCTCAGCCCGGATGCCACGGGCAAACTCATCGAGGTGTTTCTCTTTGCCTGGGCCGCCGAGTGGGTCTTCTTCTCCGTGGAGATCACGGCCCTTCTCATCTATTGGTACCGCTTCGACTCTCTGTCGCCCACAGACCATCTCCGGGTGGGGTGGATCTATTTCGGGGCAGCCTGGCTTTCCCTTTTCATCATTAACGGGGTGATCAGCTTCATGCTCACCCCCGGGGCCTGGGCCGCCACCGGCCGGTTCACGGACGCCTTCTTCAACCCCAGCTTTTGGCCCTCCACCCTGTTCCGAACCTTTCTGGCAATCTGGGCCGCAGGGCTTTTCGGCTTTGTCACCGCATCCTTTTCTAAGGTAGACGAGGTGCGGGAAGAGGTGCTGGGTTTTTACACCCTCTGGGTGGTGGGCATGGGGCTTGCCGTGCTCGGCTCAGGGCGTCTCTACCTTGCCTGGGTGCCCGAGGCGCACCTTCAAGGGCGCTATGAATTTGCCGCTGCCGTTCCCGGCCTCATTTCGGGGTTCACCAGCCTGACCCTTGTCATCATGGCCCTTGCCGCCTGCATGTGGATTCTGAAACATCGGGGCCTTAGAAAACCCCTGGCATTGGTCGTTCTGGCCCTGGGCCTTCTTCACATGGGGCTGTTTGAGATGGTGCGGGAGCACGCGCGCAAACCCTGGATCATCCCTGGGGTGCTCTACGCCAACAACCTCTCGCCCCAACATGCAGGCGAGCTGAACCAAAGCGGGCTCCGAAGCCGCTCCCCCTGGCTTGTCGGGGACCAGCTCACCGGCCGGAACCTCTTTAAGGCTCAGTGCCTTTCCTGCCACAGCGTGGGTGGCCCCATCAACGACATCCGGCCCCTCACCGAACGCTATCCCCCAGGGCCTGAGCCAGGCCCTGGCTGGTCAGGGCGTGCTCCACACCTATATGCCTCCGTTTTTTGGGGATGCCCGGGAGCGGCAGCTCCTGGCGGACTGGCTGACCCAGGGGCTCCACGGACCAAAAACAGTTGCGCCTGCGCCCCAAAAGCCTGCAATGGCTATCGCCCCTCAACCCGACCCCCAAACCCGAAAAGAACCCGTGCTCCTGGCCTGGCGCCGGACCCAGGGCAACGGGCGTCTGCAAAGCCCCCTCTTTACCTCGACAAAACCCGTGCCCCAGCGCATCCAGGCTGCCATGGTGATGCCGGGAGATTTTCCGGAGGTGGTCATGGACGGGGCCGAACTCTCCGTGGCATCGGGTGGGGATGCCTATCCCATGACTTTTGACGACGACCTCGGCACCTGGGTGGCCGAAGCAGGGCAGGGGCGCTTCAATGATTCCTGCCAGGTGACGGCCACCGCTGACGGCCAGGAGCTGAACACTGTCCTGTTGCCCCCAGAACCCGATGCCCCCCGGGGCTGCTACCATTGCCACGGCGGGTCCCCCGACCCTGCGGGCATCGGAGAAGAGACCGCCGCGCAGATCCTGGCCGCCCACGACAAAAACAGCGGCACGTCTCTGGCGACACGGGCCGCGAAAGGTACATCCATAACCTGCCGAAGCTGCCGCGGGGCGGGGGATTCCGCCTCACCTTCGGCTGCCCTCCACGGCTGGCATAACCCCTACATGGCCGACAAAAGCGAGGCCTCCTGCCGCTTCTGCCACGACAGCGGCCCTGAGCATGCCCCCGCCTTTTTCTCCGGTCGTCACAGAGAGCCCCTTGACTGCACCCGGTGTCACGGCTCACTCACGGTTCATACGGCCCGGCTTCTCAAGGAGGTGAGTGCCGATGAAGTCGTTCCCTTAAAGGCGCCCCTGCATGCCACCCTGGAGACGGTTTCTCCACGGCAAGCCCATGCTCAGCTTCCCGACTGTCTCTCCTGTCATCAGGATTTTGAACCGCCCTCGGCAGACGCCACCGCCTCCATGACCTCATCCCCGGATGCGCGGTTCAGCGTCATGAAAGACGAGATGGAGGCCCTCTCCTGCACTGCCTGCCACAGCAGGGCCCATGAACTGCTCCCCGCATCCCGCGAGGGCACCAACAACCAGTCCATCGCATACATGGGCGAACCGGGCGTCATCGGGCGCATCACCTGCACCGTCTGTCACGCCGAAGAACCCGAAGATGAAGGCCATCATCCGGGGATGTTGAAAAACAGATAATTTTTTTGGTAGAAATAGTACCCGCGATTCGGTTATGAACTCTGTGGTCAAAGAGAAAGAAAAAAGGCCTCCGGTGCCAGGGGGTGTGCACCCTGAAACCCTATGGCGAATGCATGGAAGCTCTCTTTTTTCTAATGTTATCGAAGCATTCGCGTGATGTGCGACATCTTGCAATGCTCTTTTCCGGAGAGGCCTGTTTCACTTTTCTTGAAAACGAAGCACGGGTGCGAAAATGTCGGAATTGTTTTGGCGGAGCCTGTGAATGATTACTTGAGACCTGTTTATCAAACTTTTTAAAAGGTTGGCCCCCGGCAGGGCCGCCGGAGGCTTTTTTGATCTGAATAGTTACAAAAAATGTAACCCATTCGAGAAAACTGGCTCCCCAAGCCCGGATATTTCACGAATCGGGTGCACCCATATTCAAGGCATCAGAGCTGCAGAAGTCGTGGCTTTATAAAAGCTCTGATAACGCGGAAGATGGGTGCACTCGGCTCGCCCGAAGGGTGAGAAAATCGAGCAGAATACAGTGGATGATATGTTGTCTAGAATCTATCGATTTTTCTTGGTAACCCATTGTAATGAGAAAATATATATTTGGTATGGTCGTTTTCTCATGAAATAGTCGGGCAAGGGAGCCCACAAGGATACTTAATTAATAACAATACCAATATTGGGAGATACAGATGCAGAGAATCGTCATTGTCGGAGGAGTTGCAGGGGGTGCCACGGCTGCGGCCAGGGCACGCCGCCTGGAAGAAGACGCGGAGATTATTATTTTTGAACGGGGTGAGTACATCTCCTTTGCCAACTGCGGGCTGCCGTATTACATCGGCGGGGTGATCACCGAGCGGGACGCCCTTCTTGTAACCACCGAAGAGTCCTTCTCCAGTCGCTACAACGTGGATATCCGCAGCATGACCGAGGTAACGGACATCGACCGTGAGAAAAAAGAGGTAACGGTCCGGGACGTCAGGACCGGCAAGACCTCCGTGGAAGGTTACGATCGCCTGATCCTCTCCCCCGGAGCCGAGCCCTTCCGCCCGGCCATCAAGGGCATCGACCTGCCCGGGGTCTTTACCTTGAGAAACATCCCGGACACCGACCGCATCAAGCGCTACGTGGACGCCAAGGCTCCCAAGACCGCCCTGGTGGCAGGGGCCGGATTCATCGGCCTGGAGATGGCAGAAAACCTCGTGGAGCGTGGCGTCGAGACCACCGTGGTGGAACTCACCGACCAGATCATGCCCCCCCTGGACGTGGAGATGGCCGCCGCCGTTGAAACCCACGTAAAGAGCAAGGGCACCACGGTCTTTACCTCCACATCGGTGCAGGGCATCGAGGCCACAGACGGTGCCTACGATGTGGTTCTCCAGAACGGAAAAGGTTCTGAAACCAGACGATATGACCTGGTGCTCCTGGCCACGGGCGTGCGCCCGGAAACAAGCCTTGCCAAGGCCGCCGACCTGGCCATGTCCGACAAGGGCGGGGTGCGCGTGGACGCCTCCATGATGACCTCGGATCCCGCCATCCTTGCCACCGGCGACGCCGTCACCACCCTGGACTACGTCTCCGGGGCAGAAGTCGGTGATCCCCCTGGCCGGTCCCGCCAATCGCCAGGGCCGCATCGCTGCCGACAACGCTTCCGGCAGGCGCTCTGTCTACAAAGGCACCCTCGGCACCTCCATCGCCAAGATTTTCGACATGAACGCCGCTTCCACCGGCATGAGCGAAAAGCGTCTGAAAGCCGACAATATTCCCTACAAAGCCAGCTGGACCCACTCCGGCTCCCACGCAGGCTACTACCCCGGCGCCGAGATGATGGCCATCAAGCTTCTCTTCGCCCCCAACGACGGCAAGGTCCTGGGTGCTCAGATCGTGGGCGGCAAAGGCGTGGACAAGCGCATCGATGTCATCGCAACGGCCATCAAGGCTGGCATGACCGTTTTCGATCTCCAGGAGCTCGAACTGGCCTACGCTCCCCCCTTCTCCTCAGCCAAAGACCCCGTGAACATCGCAGGCTACGTGGCCGGCAACATCCTCATGGGTGACGTGGAGATGATCGACTACACAGAAACCCTCGCAGCAGATCCGGAAAAAGACCTCATCCTTGATGTGCGCACCGACGAAGAGATCCAGGAAAACGGCACCCTGGACCACGTCCTCCACATTCCCGTGGACCAGATCCGAAACCGTTGCGACGAAATCGACAAGTCCAAGCGTATCCTGGTTCTCTGTGCCATCGGTCTCCGCGGTTACCTCGGCTACCGTATCCTCAAGCACCGAGGCTACGACGTCAAAGCCGTGGCAGGCGGATACGCCACCTTGCGGCACATGAGATAAGGTGTCAGGAAATAGATAAAAGTACAAAAAAAGCCTCCGGCGGCAAGGTGTGCCACATTGAAAGCAGGTTACCGCCGGGCTTTGACCCTCGTTCCTCGGGTCAAAGCCCAGCGGTATTCTGGCGAACTATTGTATGATTATTTATTTCCACAAATCTAAAACGGCAATGGGCACCCCGATTCGGGGTGCCTATTTTGTTTTGGAAAGGGTCGTAGTTAGTGAAAAAGTTATTAAATAAATAGGATATTGGTCGATGCTTCTGAAGTTCCCTGACCCATTTCCGTGCGGCTTTTTTCCGTGAGCCCCCACAGCTTCACTACCCCCACGTGAACCAAACACCGGCACTCCTTAGGAGCGCCGCACTCCCGTGCGGCTTTTTTCCGCCTCCCCACGAGATACTGGCTCCGGCATAATCAAATCAAACAAAACCGAACCAAAACCCGCCTCACAGACGAGATACCCTGGCCCCATTCGTCGTTTTTTCCGCTCCTTCATCCTTTCCTTCTCTTCCCTGTAAATGGCACCATGAGGCAGATCCAGGCGTACTTCCAGGCCAGAAGGTCCTCGGTGATGGTCCGGATTCCCCACCACTTGATGTCCAGTTGCAGGCCGTTTCCGCCCGGATCCTCGGCTCCCTCCAACTCCATAAAAAAATCACCCACCGATTAGGGCAATCGGTGAATTTTCGGACTGACTCAATGCCAGTGACTATTTATTTGTTGAAAGTGTTCTTTCCTACGTATCGCTAAGTTTTTTCAAATTGAAAAAAAATAATTTCAGGCGTATGAGAAATCAATACATGGCTTCTTGGCCCACAGTGGTGGCCCCTGTAGCCTATAGATGAAGTAAATATAAATGACTTATAAGTATGGTAGAGACTCGACACGTCTCGTATTAGGTAATTACTTTGTTTTGATCTTGTGAGTAGGCTGTCAATGTTGGGTAGAAGACTGGCTTATCTGCCACTTGAGAGCTCTGAACTGCTTCGGGTGGGTCAACCTACAAGCCGTTTTTTTGCACCCGTAGGCATGTCGCTTATCGACGGGTTTGTTGTTGGGTGTTCGAAATCCAAGCATGGGTTGGTAACGCCAAATGTTTTGGGACGTATATTGAGGGGAAATAGATGGATAAGATTTTGAGTTTGTTAACGTTGTGGGTCGTTCGTTTTGTTTTTGTCAAGGAAGGAACCAATGTTGTTATCACAAGGTTCGGAAAATACGTCAAAACGTTGACACCGGGGATGCAGTCTTTTGTTTCATTGTGGGGATTGCTGGGGAACGTGTACACTTTTAAGATTACCGATCCGATGACCTCAAATGTGATTTCAACCAATGAGGTAGATATCAAGGAAATTGTTTATGATTATCCCAAAGAGCGTGTTATTTCGAAGGATAATGTTCAGTTTGAGGTTAATGCCATTATCTATTTCAACGTTTTTGATCCTTACAAAGCCCTGTTCAAGGTGACGGATTACACCAGTTCACTGCGCAAGTTGGTCCAATCGATTTTACGGGCGGAAATCGGAAACCATGTTCTCGAAGAAACGTATTCCAACAGGGCTCTTATTTCCGAATCGCTCACACGGGAAGCCGATAAGGCCACCGACGAATGGGGGATTCGAGTTGTCAGGCTTGAGATTAAAGAATTTGAGCTGGGCGCCTTTGCTGAACAATTGTTGCACCAGAAACAGCAAGATATCGAGAAGAGACAGCAAATCCTCCATGCCGAAGGGTTGCGTGAAGCAAAGATCAAAGAAGCCGAGGGCCAACGGGAGTATGAGATAACCATTGCCGATGGTAAGAAAGTTGCCGCTGCCGCCGAGGCGGAGGCCATCATCATTAAGGCAAAAGCAGATGCGGATGCTAAAAAGATGGAGTTTGAAGCGGAATCTTATGGGTATGAGGTTATCGCCAAGGTGATCCAGGAGCACCCGGACATCACCTATTATCTCAAACTGCATGCTGGCAATACGATCAGCAAGAATTTGAGTGAAGGCAAAGCCACTAAGATATTCCTTCCAAATTCATCGGAACATCTCATTAGTTCGTTTTCATCTATTTCAGAAGCGCTGGATGCAGGCAAAAACACCCTTAAAAAAGATGTATAAGCTGCTGGGATGAGCAGACGGCTCTCTCGTCATTAAATAAGCATGCGGGAAAAACTATCAGAATACGCCCTCGCCGGCGAATTTAATGTTTACCCTGCTTAGAGATAGAGAATTGTTTTTCAGGTGGACCTTGCCCCTGAACAAAACCATCTTCTCCTCTACGTCTTTATGTAGGAGACATTTATGAAACGAGCGCTCTTTATCATTTTTGCTTTTATAGTGCTTGGCATCATCATTGCGGCTGATTGCCACCCTGCATCGTTTTCTGGTTCAGAAAAAGAGAAACAAAAAGTTATTGCGTATATTCAGGAAACCGTGAAACAAGAATATTCGGCAATCGGTATGGGGGATGCCTCGACTCTGCGCATGATGGAGAATCAAGAGCTTAAATCCTTTAAGCGATTGACGAAGGTTACGGATACCTCATTATTGGATCACGTCATAGACCAATACTGCGGGATCGGGATGTGTAATTACCAGACTCTTCTCTTGATGTATAACCAGGAAAAGAAAGCGGCAAGTCAGTCCCTTACCTGGTAAATTTCAGGTCATCTCGGAAGGCATGCTTGAAAGGGGGCGTTTTTCTCACCCTTTGGGCGAGCCGAGACAGGGACAGTGCTTTTTTGTTCGTCTGAAGCGGTTTTATGGCATAGCCGAATAAAAAGCCTGTTCCCTTGTCGGCCGCTTATCCTTATCGCTCACTTATTTTAATAAGCGCTCTGTTTATTAATAATATTCTGCCAGCTTGAGCATCCGATCCAGGCGATCCATGAAGCTTTCATTGACCTCGGGATAGTGAGCCAGGCCCTTGAAGTATTCTTTGCCGTCCACTGTGGCCATGGGGCATGTCACTTCAAAACCCTGGGCTTCCAGGGCGCTGCGCCAGCTATCCTCCTCACCCATAAGGTCCTCTTCGGCATGGAGCCCGGCAAAATACATCATGGGAATGATTTTGACCCGCTTGTATTGGCCTGCAAAATCTTCACGAGCCATCCGGGCAAACACGGCTTCATGGTCGGGGAGGCCTTCCACAGAGGCCGCTCCCACGTTGGGGTACCTGTCGGCCAGCAGCTTTTCAAGTCCCATATAAACGATATTTACCGGATCGGCCGCTAGGGGGGTGCCGTGGACGGCCAGCAGGTTGTACCCCTCGTCCGGGCTTAAAAATTCGGGTTCAACGGCCTCCAGGATCTCTTTGACAAAGTCCCAGCGGTGGAGCAGGGTTTCACCAAGGAAAACCCGCAATCCCGGGAAATAGTTACAGGTTTCAGCCAGATGTTGGTACTCGGTCCCCGGAAACACATGGATGGCCTGGACAACGGCCTTGCGGTAGCCGTCGGCCTCTACCTTGGCGAGGGTTTCGTGGAGGCTTGGGAGCCCGAGTTTTTTCCTTATGATTTCTGATGTGTAGGCCCAGTAAATATCTTCATCCGGGTGTTTTTCAGCAAGTTTCTGTTTGAAAAGGTCAAGGGCGATTTTTGCCCGATTGGTACTTCCGAAGGCGGCAATGACAATGGCGGGTTTGGTCTTCAGCTTGGGCAGCCGCATTTTCCGTGCAATATATCCGTTCTCGTGCATTCGGGTATCCTCCTCAAATCCTGATTTTACTGTTGCCGGCCATGCCGGTTGCTCTGGACAGCCCGGAGCTGGCCCTGATCATGGCCAGGGTAGCCGGGTGGCGTGCCTCGTTTGCAATACTGCTGCTGGTCAAGGTTTCGACGATGGCGTCGTCAGCCATGACATGAATGGTATCACAGAGCTGTTCGGCAAGGGCCAGGTCATGGGTAATAAACACGCTGGCAAATCCGAATCTTTACTCAGCCTTTGAAACATAGTGATGATCTGGGCCTGGATGGTTGCATCAAGGGCCGAGGTGGATTCATCGCAGATGACAAGGCTGGGGTTTAATCCCGTGGCTCTGGTAATGACGATGCGCTGGAGCTGGCCGCCGGAAATCTGATAGATCTGGGATCTGGACGGGATCAGGGGACAGGCTCTCTTTACATGCTATTTGGCTACAACGAAAAGACCAATACGGTACTTCGAGAGTGAGGTGCGAAGAAATAAAGAGTCTGTCCACAGAATTCCAGAGTTCCACGGTGCCTATGGCAACTCCGCCGATGAATGACGGACTGCCCAGGCGCCCCACCACGGCGGTATTCACAGCACCTAAGGGTGGTTGGGTCACCGTTGAAAGGGTAAAGGGGACGGCAAGTTTAAGATAGGCTTTGTGTGAAACAGTTTCCATTTGCGCAACGCCTGAAAAATGGAGCGAACTGGCGTAAAGACGGCCTGAGCTCCATGGATGCGGGGAAACCGTATTTCTTCCCGGTATGGTGTGCAGACCATCTTTTACCCTAGATGTTCTGCTGTCCTTCAGGCAGGTCTTCTGACTCTCGGATCATCCTGATTTGCTGCGCGCCTGCCGGACGGATGTTGAGTGACATAAGGCAGCGTTCGTCCCCGATTACAGCGGCGGGCCCGTTCCGGAATTCAACCGGATTCCCTTTTCATCTCCCGTAGGAAACACCTGAATACATTCGGCGGTATATAAAATGCACCAACACGTTTGTCAAGCATATGCATGGGATTAGCAAAGGATAGCGCATGTAACATGCCTTTCTTAGCATTGGACGTTTGTGTTGATGTGTATAAAAAATCTCGCTCCTGATCAATGGCATCATACGGGTCAGGAACGGGCCTGAATGGGCTGGTCGCATGGGGTTTCTTTCAGGTATATAAAGACACAAAATTGACATCAGATGCGGGCTTCCAGCATGGCTCTGGTCGTTCGCGTATGCCGCCGGTGCCATGGCGAGAGGCTGTGTCTTCTCTCCTGTCTGTTCGGTTTACTCGAACAGCCGGGGAAGACGAAAACCAGAGAGACGTGATATTCACAGGCGAAGCCTTGAAGGAAAAAGGCACATGTGCAGGTGCTCCAGCCCGGTGCCCGAAGTCTAAAAAAGAGCCTGTCCCCGCTAGTCCCCCGTCATTCAATTTTCCCATTCCCTCTATCCACCTTCGGTCTAATCTCCATGGCTTGTAAGACCAAAACATGAGAAAAGAGCAAACTTAAAAAGATATACCAGGAAAGGAACTATGTCATTTTTAGGTTGAAAATTAGTTGCTTAACACCGTGTCGCGGCTAAAGAGATTTTTCCACCATGTACTTGACTGATCTGAGGCATGGCTGAAATGGACGGTACTGGCTTATACTACAATCTATACAGTGAAGGGGTGAGAAATTGAGTCTTGACTTGAAATCTATAGCTTCAAAACTCGTAATAGGAGGGCTTTTTGTTGTCATTACACCACTTATGGTGATTAATGTTTTGTCGTATAATCAGACAAAAAAATCCATAAGCCAAATTTCTTACCAGAATGCCGAGAATACAGCTTCTGATCTTGCAGAGCTCACCAATCATATTCTCTTGTCGCTAAAAGTTTCAGCCGGAGCCTTCCGTCCAGAAAAATGTCACAGATCTTGCAGACTCCGTTGAAAAAAATGGCGAAGAGAATTCAGCGACTCACATAGCGCATGTGTTTTCGTCTTTAGGGCAACAGTTTAAAAGCATTGGGAAGAATTATCAGGGTATTTTTATTGCCGATACACATGGAAAACTCATCACAGGTATTCTGGAAAACGGCAAGGAGTATAAAGGGTCGAATATTTCTGATCGGTCATACTTCAAGACAGCCATGAGCACCGGAAAGACTGTTCTCAGCCAAATAGTCATATCCAAGAAGACAGGCCGCCCCATTGTTGTTGCCTGTGCACCTGTGAAAAACGAAGACAACGTTATCGTAGGAGCGCTTGCGACTGTCATAAAGGCAGACATTATCGCAGAGAAAATTTCGGGGCGCATGATTGGAAAGACAGGGTACTGCTTTATGGTTGATACAAACGGTATCATGCTCGCACACCCCGAAAAGGAATATGTCTTAGACCTCGATATTTCCGATATCGATGGTATGGGTGCGTTGTTTCAAACGATGTCACGACAGGAACAGGGAGCCATTGATTATGTGTTCAATGGTGTTGAGAAAATTGGAGGGGTCGCACCAGTTGGAATCAACGGGTGGTCGGTGTGCGCAACACAAAATAAAAAAGAGTTCCTTGCTGCGTCGGTTAAACTTAGAAATACCAATTTTGTCATACTGCTGGTGTCGCTTGTTATTTCTGTCTCATTGGTTCTTTTTTCTGCAAAATCCATCGTTAAACCGATAAATTCGGTGGTGCTGGGGCTCAAGGAGATTGCGACAGGTGACGGTGATCTGACAAGGAGGCTGGATATAAACACTGGGGACGAAGCGGAAAAGCTTGCAAAATGGTTCAATATTTTTATGGATAACCTCCAGGAGATGATAGCAGGCATCAAAACCAACGTTGATAGCCTTACCAGGGCATCAGAGTCGCTTTCTATTATTTCAGATGAAATGTCCTCAATTTCCGCCGATTCTGCTGAGAAAACAAAACGCGTCACTGATTCTGTTTCAACCATGAACAGTGATATTCAAAACGCAGTCAGTGAGATGGACAAGTCATCTGCCAACTCTCACATGATCGCAACGGCTTCTGAGCAGATAACCTCAACAATCGAAGGGATTGCGAAAAACTCTGGAAGTGCGGACGAAATTACAACCAGAGCCTTGAATGAAGTTGAATTTTCATCTCAAAAAATAAAGTCTTTAAGCGGTGAGGTGCAAGATATTGACCAAGTTACAAGCCTTATAACCGATATCGCTCAACAGGTGAACCTTCTTGCCCTCAATGCGACAATCGAAGCCGCAAGGGCCGGAGAGGCGGGGAAAGGCTTTGCCGTTGTTGCCAATGAGATCAAGGAGCTTTCCAATGAGACTTCAGATGCTGCAAAGAGCATCAAGTTTAAGATTGAATCCATCCAATCGACATCCTCTTCTCTTGTCGAGAACATATCTGCCACATTCTCAACAATAAAAGCTTCAAACGATGCGGTATCCGATATAGCTGCCGCGGTTGAAGAGCAGTCTCTTACAATCTCTGAAATCTCCTCAAATATTGTTGAATCGGCGTCAAGCTTGAAAAGCATCAACTCTGAATTGACCAAGAGTTCCATGAACCTTTCAGACATTGATCAGGAACTTAAGCTCTTGGATAATGACGCTGAAAAAATCATGGGCACAGGGGACACGGTAAAGAAAAGTTCCATGGAACTTGAAATTATTTCCAAGGATCTTCAGGAAAGGGTCGGAAGGTTTATCATGTAAAATAAAGAACAGAGGGGACAGGTTCTTTTTCTATGTGCTTCCAGCATTTTCATGGTGCCCGGGGGATCAAAAGAGCCTGTTGCCACAATCGTCTCCACTATTCATACCAGCACTCACTATCACCCCCTACCAATGAATTGTGATGGGATGTAGAGTGACGTTAAATTTCGAATACTTCCTGCCATCCCCAGAGTTGAAAAGGGATGACCTCTTACTACTCAAACCGTTTTTTTCAGTTCATTTTCTTTATTTATCCCAAACAGCCTTTTAAATTCTCTGCTGAATTGCGACTGGCTCCCATACCCTGAATCAAAAGCTGCGTCACTCGCGCTTTTCCCTTCAAGAAGCAGGCCATGGGCATTATGCAACCTTATTTTTTTTATAAACTGCATAGGTGATAATGACGTGGCTCTCTTAAATTGCTCATGGAGTCCAGAAGTGCTCATTCCTGCATACGTTGCGATCTGTTTTATGCTCTATCGGTTCCTTAAAGTGGCTCTCTTGGGATAAATCTATTGTAAATCCAAGAAATTCCATGCGCCTGTAATTATTAAAGCACTGTTTCGAAGCAAATAGCCGCGCTCTCCCTTAAGAATGTAATAGACCTCCCTGAGTAACCCCCTTCCAAGGACCTTTGTTTTTTCAGGGTCGCCAACAATGTTGAGCAGCCTTGCAAGGCTTTCTTTAACATCATTGTCTAAAGCTGAAGAGGTAATGATCAGGTCCGTTTTATTGTGTTCCGGCCAGAGGCTGAATTCATCCATCTCCAGGAGCAGGTCGTTTATAATGATTTGGTCGATATGTATGATTACACCGAAATAGGGCCTTTCAGGGGATGCGGCAATCAGCTCCGATTCAAGCGGGATTTTTGCCGTTCCAATCAAATAATTATTTTCGTCATAGACAATGTCTTTTTTACCTATGAACAAGCTTTTGCTTCCCTGAACGATGAAACAGATCGCAGGAATAGAGACTGAGGCCGTTCTTCCGGAGGGTTTCTCCATACGAAAAAGTTCAAGTCCATCGATCCCCGTCTTGGTCAGCCCCTCATTTGGAGACAGTTCGGATACGATTGATTTTAAGTCCATCACCATCACCTTCTATCCAATGATAAAATCGCCACGCCGTTTTGAAAATAGATAAATTTTATATTTTGGAGTTTTGTGCAAACAATACAGATGAATCATATATGAATCCACATCACATGTCGTTATTATTCAAATCAAACATCAAATTTTACCGCTAACCAATCTATTTGAAGAAAAAGATCAACACTATTTATCTTGTGGTTCCTGCTTTTCACCCCTTCATATGTGTTGGCAAAAGACAAACAAACCTACAAACGAGGTTCCCAAATGAAACACGCAATCCATGCTGGAATAAATAATGTTACATTCAAAAGCCAGGGACACACCCTTGCTGGGCTTATATTCGCACCTGAACATTTTGACGAAACCAAAAAATACCCAACCGTGATTTTTACAGGCCCCTTCAACCAGATTAAGGAGCAGACGGTTTCGCAGACGGAAGAAGTCGGCCCAACAAGGGATACATAACCCTTGTTTTTGACAACCTGGGTTATGGTGACAGCGAGGGTGAGATTAGAAACTATGAGAATGCTGCATGGAAAATGGAAGGCGTTCGAGACGGTATCAGCTACCTTGGAACCCTACCTTTTGTCGACCGTGAAAATTTATATGGCCTTGGTGTTTGCGCCGGAGGCGGATACATGGCCATTGTTGCAACGACCGATAAGCGCCTCAAGGCCATTGCATCGATTAGCGGCATGATGGACAACACCATGAGTTACTTCGGCGTGATGACAAAAGAGCAAATACTGCCCATTTTCAAGCATGCAAATGCTGCAAGGCAGCGAATGTATGAAACAGGTGAGGTTGAATACGCCGATATCTTGGGCCTGGAGTCCCTTGGCCTTGAAAACCTCGGTAAAGAGTCAGCCATGTATGAAGGGTATGACTATTACATGACAAAAAGGGCCGGTGCCGAAACCTACCCGAACTATACCCACAAAAGCCTCGCGAATTTACTGGAGAGCGCCCCCCTTACAAGCGCAACGGCACTTGCTCCTTACCTTTATACCCCTTATATCGGGATTTACGGAAAAAGCAATCAGGAAAACGCCGCCCCTTTTAACGGTTTTCGAAATGTCAGTGAACCCAAAGCGTTGTATGAGGTCAAAGGCGCAAGTCATGTAAGCCTCTATGATATTGACAAAGATGTTCAGCGGGCTGTTGACAAAATGGTCGAGTTTTTCAAAAAGCACAGCTGATTTTTTCTTAACCCGGCGGGTAGGCACATGATTGTGGTGCAACTGTTTCAAGGCAAGACAGCTGTCAGTTCCTCATCATGTTTTTAAACGTATCTATGTGCCGGGGTCACCTGGAGAAAGGCCCTGTTTAGGTATTAGGTAAACAGGGCCTGACTGGTAAAAAAACAATGCGTATCACAGATATAAAAAGACAAATTCAGCTTTTACCCCCCGATTTGAGTAGTGAAAAATCGCTCATGACTGCCTTCAAAAACAGGCGGTCCACAAGGGGCTTTTCCGAGAAGGCGATCCCGTTGCAAACCATTTCAGATATTGCTTGGATCGCATGCGGTATCAACAGAGAAGACGGAAAAAGGACGGTTCCGTTACTTTGGGATAACCTTCTTTTGTATTTCGCCATGGAACGTGGCGTCTATTTATTTGACCCGAAAAAGAACATCCTGAATGAGGTGATTGATGAGGACATCAGAAGTCGCATACCAGACCAGAACTTTGCGAAAAAAGCACCTGTTATCCTCTTGTTAGGCCTTGATGACTCTGACTTGAGCCAAATGACGGAGGCTGTTTTAACCGACGGCGGGGGAGTCACACTGTATTCCGGGATGCAGATTGCTTATGCATCCCAAAGTATTTATCTTTACGCTGCTGCCAACAACCTCAATACGGTCGCATTGGGCTGGTTTGATCAGGTTTTTTTAAAAGAAAAACTTGAGTCCTCAGAAAAAACCAATTTCTTTTTGGCCCATCCCATCGGATACAACGAATAAACACATACGGTACGTCGACTGTGGGCGCGAAAAAATAAAGGGCTTGTGGTGACCATCGAGCTCAAGCTTGTCTCCGGCTGCCTTGCCGGAGGCAAGGCGTCTCTTTACCCCTGTATACCCTCTCCATACTCCATAAAAAGAGCCTGTCTCCAATATTTCTGTTTTTACATGTTCTAGTGTTTTTAAAAATTTGGTGTTTAAGAGCCTTCGGTTTGGCAGAGGTAGCATCGAAAGTCGGTAGCCACGCGTAACGTTATTTTGGTACGGGAGCCGAATCCCGGGCTTCGCGATTTCGGTTAGATCGAGTGCGCGTATGGCAATGGGAATCCAGGGTGGAGTCTCACGGGCAAAGCCCGTAAGGGAATGCTTCGAGCCCGAGGAACGAGGGCTCGAAGCATTCCCGAAACTGTTAGGCTCCGTAGCTGTGCAAGCCGGGAAGCAGGTTCACACCGAAGTAGGTGAACATGACGGCGGCAAACCCGATGATGGAGAGGACGGCTGTTTTCTTGCCGCTCCAGCCGCGGACCAGGCGCACATGGATGAGGGAGGCGTAGATGAACCAGGTGATGAGGGACCAGGTCTCCTTGGGGTCCCAGCCCCAGTAACGGCCCCAGGCGGAGTTGGCCCATACCGCGCCGGTGATGATGCCGATGGACAGGAAGAGAAAGCCCAGGAGGATCATCTGGTGGGAGGCCTCGTCGATGTCGAAGGAAGCCTCCTCGGACCGGGCCGCGTCGGGGCGGAATAGGAAGAGAAGGCTCAGGGCAAAGGAGAGGGCAAAGGCGGCATAGCCCACAAAGCAGGTCATGACGTGGGCGCTGAGCCAGTTGCTCTTCAGGGCGGGCATCAGGGGGCGGATCTGGGATCCCACGCTGGGGGAGAGGGAGGCGTAGGCCAGGGCCAGAAAGGAGAAGGTGAGGGCAAAACCGCCTGCGATGCGGATGTTCATGAGCCGTTCCAGCACCAGGTAGAGGGCGGCGATGGCCAGGCCGTAAAAGACAAGGGACTCATAGAGGTTGGATAGCGGAATGCGCCCGATGCCCAGGGCATAGGACTCGGACCACCGCAGCAGGAATCCCGCCGTGTTGATCCCAAGGCCCACGGCTGCCGTGGCCGTGGCAGGCAGGTTCAGCCGGGTTGACTTGAAAATCCACGCACAAAAGTAGAGGAGGCCGGACAGGCCGTAGACAAAGGTTGCGATGGATATGAGCAGGGAGCTTGTCATCTCTGTTCTCCGAATCTGTTAAGTGTCATACATGATCACCCCATGCGCCAAGGCAAGGGGTGATCTTAATCGTGTTAACCCAGTCTGTTCAGAAGCTGCCAGGCGTAGCGTGTGGCCCACACCTTGTTTTTCGGGGCTGCCCCCGAGACGGTGACGGTGCTGCCCAGGGCCGCCGGGGTAAGGGTGACGCGGATTTTTTTATGGCCCGTGAAAAAGGCCACGAAGCAGCCTGCAATCATGAGGATAAAACCGGTGTAGACCAGACCCACGCCGGGGTCGTAGGTTACCTGAAGCCCGGTGTAGTAGGCGTGCTCATGGTCTGCGATGGAGAGGATCCAGTCGCCCTTGCGCATTTTGTCGAAATTGGAGAAGCGGGAGAGGAGAACCACCTCTGTTTTTGAGCCGTTGTCTGTGAGGGTGCCGATGGCGGCCTCACCCACGGACCTGCCGTTGAACGCGTGGTTGGATGCGTAGCGGTCGAAGGTGAAGGTCTTGCCTGGGGCAAAGGTGACGGTCTCTCCGATGTCCACCGCCTTGGTCACGGTTTGACCGGTGGCTTTTTCCATAAAAGCAAAGGAGAAGTCCTTGGCCCCCATGGTGCCGTAGCTGGACTGGTAGAAGGTCACCCCGTTGTGGGTAAGGGGGTTGTTGACGATGATGTCCCGTGTGAGGACCTCCTTGTCATCTTCAAGAACCGTGAGGCTGGACCGGTACTCCTTGACGCTGCCCGTGTCGTAATGGCTGATGCTGAAATTGTTGCAGCGTACGGAAAAGCCCAGGGGCTTTTTTTCGCTGCTGTTTCTGAGGATGATGGAATCAACGCTTTCGCCTTCGGGTACGTTGACCGCTCCGTCAAATCCGAAGAGGCTGCCCACAAGGGCCCCGGCCAGCAGCACAAGGATGCCCGCGTGGACCACGTCTGCCCCTATGCGGGTCCAGCGGCCCTTTTCCGCGTCAATGGCAACCCCATTTGGGAGGGTGACCTTCCGGGTGCTTGCAAACCGGGTGGAGAGGGCCGTTTGGAC
Source organism: Desulfoluna sp. CYM3A (assembly GCF_056829965.1). Classification (NCBI taxonomy): domain Bacteria; kingdom Pseudomonadati; phylum Thermodesulfobacteriota; class Desulfobacteria; order Desulfobacterales; family Desulfolunaceae; genus Desulfoluna; species Desulfoluna sp. CYM3A. Next base: position 3,683,017 of record NZ_CP186556.1, on the reverse strand, counting down.
GGTTTCTTCCAGGGCCTCGGGGGATTTGGGGCTTGTGCCTTCGGCCAGGGCCGGAAGAGAGGAAAAGCCTTTGAATCCTTTGCCGAAGGAGAGTTTTATCGTGGTCCGGAACCGGGTTACGGTGCAGACCAGAATATTTAAGGTCAAAAGGATAATAAGCAGGACAAACCACCAGGAACCATACATGTCCGTCAAATCCAGGATGTGAAAAATCCGGTAGAGGGGTTCTCCAAAGGCCTGGATGTAGTCGGCGGCGTGTTTGTTCTGGGGAATCAGGGTGCCCAGGACCGAGGTGGCCGCCAGCACGAGCAGCAGGGCCACGGTCAGTCGTACCGATTTGAAATGATCCGTCACCGACGTGAGGATGCTCTGGGGTGCGCGCATCAGTTTGTCCCTTTTTGGTCGTGGCCCTCTTTAAAGTGGGCGATGAGTTCATCAATGGACTGGTTGCCCGCCATGGCCAGGGGGTTGATTTCGCGCAAGGCTTCCCAGGTGGCGATGGCCTCGTCGCGCCTGTTCAGGTCGTAGACCAGGACGATTCCTTTGTTGAGGTAGGCGTTTTCAAGGGTTTTGTCCGCGGCAATGGCGGCGTCAAAGGACTGAACAGCTTTTTCCGGCTGTTTGTTCCTTCGGTACATGATGCCCAGGTCGGTGAGGACGTGGGGATTGCCCGGGGTAAGGGTAAGGGCGCGGTTGTACGCGTCGATGGACTTGGCGTACTGGTCCGTGTCAAAGTAGGTGTTGCCCAGGCGGATAAGCAGGTCTGCGTTGTCCGGGTTCTCGGCAAGCTGTTGCTCTAAAGCCTCGGCCATCTTTGCCAGCTTGGCGTTGCCCTGGGGCGCTGTGGTGGCGTAACCCGGGTCTTTCATTTTCCAGGCCGATAAGGCGACCCCGGCGAAAAAACCGATGGCAAGGGCCAGAATGAGAAGAAGAGGCGAGGTGCGGGTGACGACCTTGCCTTCTGGTCTGTCAAGTTTATCCGTCATGGGATACGTTCCTGTTTTTTGGGTCCGGGATACGGGTGTCAGTAAGGTGGTACGACCGAGACGGAACGGATACCTGTGTTGATGCGTCACCTGAGTATGATGTTCTTGAATGTGTCAATTCCATCGCGTTAGCCGTGTTCCGTCTCGACCGCGTTCGTACCATAGCGAAGTCGTGTTGCCGAAACCTTTCCGGGACATTACAATGCTGAAAGGAACCCCCGCCCCGTTGACAGGGGAAGGGGGCTTTTTTAGGGTACGCAGTAAAGAAGGCCTTTTTTAGATAACCTCACGTCGGGGATGTACATGCGGATACTCATCATTGAAGATGACAAAGAGATTGCAGGCTTTATCGCCAAGGGATTCAGGCAGGAGGGCTTTGCCGTGGACACGGCCCACCGGGGGGACGACGGCCTGGTACTTGCCCTGGAGGAGTCTTACGATGCGGCTGTCATCGACATCATGCTGCCCGGATGCAACGGCCTGGAGATCATCGAGGCAATGCGGGAAAAGCGGGTCAACACCCCGGTGCTCATCTTCAGGCAAGCATTTGCATGGACGACCGGGTGCGGGAAGGGGCGTCCGACGCGGCGGGGACGACTACATGGTCAAGCCTTTTGCCTTTTCAGAGCTTTTGGTGCGGATCCAGGCCCTGATCCGGCGTTCCGGAGGGGTGGCCGAGGCCTCCACCCTCACCGTGGGGGACCTGTTCATGGACCTGTTGGAACGGGCGGTGGGCGGGGCTGATGGAGCTTCAGCCCAGGGAGTTCTCTCTTCTGGAATACCTCATGCGAAACGCTGAGAGGCCCGTCTCCAAAACCATGATCTTGGAGCATGTGTGGGACCTCCACTTCGATCCCCAGACCAATGTGGTGGATGTGCTGGTCTGCCGCTTGAGAAACAAAGTGGACAAAGCCTTTGACGCCAAGATGATCCACACCATCCGAGGGGTGGGCTATGTCCTTAAAGCGCCTGCGTAACATCACCCGTACCCTGGGGTTCCGCGTGGGGGCCTGGTATTCGGCGATCTTTATCGGAAGCTCGGCTTTGATGTTTATCCTGGCTTACCTCTTTCTCGGGGCCACCCTCAGGTCCCAGGATTACGAGGAGATCCGCCTGGAGCTCCGGGAGGTGCAGACCCTCTACGACATCGGCGGCGTCTCCGCCCTCAACCGGTACGTGGACCAGCTCGGAAGCGAGCGCAGGTCGCGTCCCCTGTTTATCCGGGTGGCGGATCGGGACAACCACACCCGGCATATCTTCTCCCAGGGCAGCTGGGAAGATTTCGACCTCACCCTTCTTTCCCACGGCTGCCGTGATTGCCAGGGCTGGCAGACCCTCTCCTGCCGAAAAGGAACCTACGTGCTGGACGTGCTCTCCGGCCCCTTGACCAAGCGCGGTAACCGCGTGCAGGTGGGCATGAGCAGTCAGCGCCGTCAGGAGATCCTCAGCCAGTTCCGCCGAATCTTTCTTGTGGTGATGATTCCCCTTTTTGCCCTGGGGCTCGGTGGCGGACTCTTTCTTTCACGCCGGACCCTTCGGCCCATCCGCGATATCATCAAAACGGTCCGATCCATTGACGCCGGGACCATGGAAGCCCGGGTCCCGCGTACCCGCACCGGTGACGAACTCGACGAGCTGGCCGGGCTCTTCAACAGCATGCTGGACAGCATCCACGGGCTTATCATCCGCATGGAGAACTCCCTGGACGACGTGGCCCATGATCTCAGGTCCTGATGGTCGCGCCTGCGGATGCTCGGAAATGGCCTTGCGGGAAGGGGATGACCCCGAGCTTCTCCGTCAGGCCCTTGAAAAGGGCATCGAAGAGTCCGACCGTATCCTGAGTCTTCTCACCACCCTCATGGACGTCTCCGAAGCCGAGACTGGCATGCTTCGCATCACTCCCCGTGAAACCGATCTCACCGAGCTTATCGAGACCATCGTGGAGATGTACCGGTTCGTGGCCGAAGAAAAGGCTGTAGAAATCGACGCCACCATCGAACAGGGGCTTGTGGCCTCTGTGGACCCCCACCGCCTGAGCCAGGCCCTTGCCAACATTCTCGATAACGCCGTCAAGTTCACCCCCGAAGGCAAGAGCGTTGGCATCACCGCCCGAAGGGATGCCGATACCGTGCGCATCGACATCCTCGACGCCGGACCCGGCATCCCCCCCGAAGACATCCCCCGGATCTGGGACCGCCTCTTCCGCGGAGACAGAAGCCGTTCGGAAAAAGGCCTGGGCCTTGGGCTCAGCCTGGTCAGGGGCATTGTGGCCGCCCACCACGGCGAGATCCATGTGGAGAGCCGGGAGGGCGAGGGTCCCCGGTTGCCTGGTTCTTCATCCATAAACATCATGGGTGTTGCCTCGCAGGGCGCGCCGTGTGTACCGTTAACTTCTCTAAAAAGTGGATTGGTTGTGCTCGCTCGGGATGGTGTGGGCTGCGGCCGAAGCCGTTGGCCTCGCGTAACGTTTGCGGTGCGGGGGCCGCACCCTACGCTTCGCCGGCCGGGCGGTGTTGGGAAGGCTGTGGAAATCGTTTTCATGCCATGGCGGCAAAAGGCCGATGCCTCGCAGGGTGCGCCGTGTGTACCGTTAACTTCTCTAAAAAGTGGATTGGTTGTGCTCGCTCGGGATGGTGTGGGCTGCGGCCGAAGCCGTTGGCCTCGCGTAACGTTTGCGGTGCGGATCTGACCCCTACGCTTCGCCGTCCGGGCGGTGTTGGGAAGGCCGTGGAAATCGTTTTCATGCCATGGCGGCAAAAGGCCGATGCCTCGTAGGGTGCGCCGTGCGCACCGTCAACTCCCCAAAAAAGTGGATTGGTTAAGGCCGTTCGGGATGATGTTGGCTGCGGCCAAAGCCGTTGGCCTCGCGTAACGTTTGCGGTGCGGGGGCCGCACCCTACGCTTCGCCGGCCGGGCGGTGTTGGGAAGGCCGTGGAAATCGTTTTCATGCCATGGCAGCAAAAGGCCGATGCCTCGAAGGGTGCGCCGTGTGTACCGTTAACTTCTCTAAAAAGTGGATTGGTTGTGCTCGCTCGGGATGGTGTGGGCTGCGGCCGAAGCCGTTGGCCTCGCGTAACGTTTGCGGTGCGGGGGCCGCACCCTACGCTTCGCCGTCCGGGCGGTGTTGGGAAGGCCGTGGAAATCGTTTTCATGCCATGGCGGCAAAAGGCCGATGCCTCGTAGGGTGCGCCGTGCGCACCGTCAACTCCCCAAAAAAGTGGATTGGTTAAGGCCGTTCGGGATGATGTGGGCTGCGGCCAGAGCCGTTGGCCTCGCGTAACGTTTTGTTGTGCGGGAGCCGCAGCCTACGCTTTCGCGAGCCCGGCGTTTTTTATATGTGGGCGGGCATTTACCCCTTTGGCTTTGCCCGCTCCATGAGGAGAAGGGTCTCCTGGTTTCGCTCTTTGTTGGTGAATTCGTAGGAGGCGATGCGGAATTCGTCGTAGGGGACGGCTGCGGCCCAGGCTTTGAGCTCTTTCTGTTCAACCTGTCCCTGGGGGTGTCCTCCGTAGATGGCTATGGAGATGACGCCCCGCCTGTGGAGAAGGTCCATGGCGGTGCGGATGGCGGTAAGGGAGGTCTCGACCTGGGTGGTGACGGGGGAGTCGCTTGCCGGCAGGTAGCCCAGGTTGAAGCTTACGGCCTTGATCATGCCGTGGGTGTCGGCGGGAAGGAGGTCTGCCATGGTCTCGTGTCCGGCGTGGAAGAGGGTGACCCTGTCCATGAGGTCGGCTTTGGTGAGGTTTTCCGTTGCTCTGCCCAGGGCTTCTTGCTGGACGTCAAAGCCGTAAACACGGCCCTTTGGACCCACGGAGCGGGCAAGGAAACCGGTGTCGTAACCCGCTCCCACTGTGGCGTCCACAGTGATGTCGCCGGGGCTGAGAAAACGTTGCATGGTCTGTTGGGCGATATGGACAATGCCTTGAAGGGACATGGGACTCTCCGGACTGGTGGTACATCAAGGGGGACAGGCTCCAAAAAAAGAGAGCTGATCCACCCACACATTCTGACTGCTGGGTTGGGCTTATCACGGGCTGGCGGCACAGTAAACCATGAAGGCGCATTCCATTCGGATGCGCCTTTTTAACTGTTCAGGTGCTTACGGCGGGTTGTTTTTTTACAAAAGCTCCGCAAAAACGTTTCGATTACATGCCCGATACGTTCACAAGACCTGTTTGTCAAACTTATTAAAAGTTTGGCCCCCGGCAGGGCCGCCGGAGGCTTTTTTTGCTTACCCTTTTGTATCCATCCATCGTGCCACGGCATCGGCCACATTCAGGCCGTCCATGGCCGCGGAGACAATGCCGCCCGCATATCCGGCCCCTTCTCCGGTGGGGAACAGGCCCGGGGTGTCCGGGTGCATGAAGCTCCCTTTGTCCCTGGGGATGCGCACCGGGGAGCTGGTGCGGGACTCCACGGCGATGAGGGTGGCGTCCGGGTGAGCAAAGCCTCTGTACTTTTTCCCGAAGGTCTGAAGGCCTTGGGCGAGGCTCTCCGCCACAAAGGATGGCAGGAGCCCGTGAAGGTCTGCCGGGTAGAGTCCGGGGATGTAGGAGGATGCCTTTAAGGTTTTCGAGGGGCGCTTTTTAAGGAAATCTTCCAACCGTTGTGCCGGTGCTTTTTGTGTGATGCCGTCTCCGGCGCTGAAGACTTTTCTCTCCACCGCCTTTTGGAACTCAAGGGCCGCCAGGGGGTTGGCCTTGGCGTTTTCAGCGAGGTCGTCCAGTCGCACCTCGGCCACGAGACCGGCGTTGGCGTATTCCGCGCTTCGGTAGGAGAGGCTCATGCCGTTTAAGACCAGCTCGCCGGGGGCGGTGGCAGCAGGCACCACAAAGCCGCCGGGGCACATGCAAAAAGAGAACACGCCCCGGCCATTGGCCTGGCAGGCGATGCGGTAGCTCGCCGCAGGCAGGTTGGGGTGGCGGGTTTCCGTGCCGTAGAAGATGTTGTCGATGATGGCCTGGGGATGTTCGATGCGAACACCCATGGCAAAGGGCTTGGCCTCAACCCGGATGTGTTGGGCGTGGAGCTGTCGGTAGATGTCCCGTGCAGAATGGCCGGTGGCAAGGACCAGGGCGTCGGCGGTGAGGCTCTGGCCGTTTGCCAGGCCAACCCCTGTCATGCGCCCTTGGTCCACCGTAAAGGAGGTGACGTGGGATTCAAAGCGAATCTCGCCCCCGGCGCTTAGGATGCTCTCCCGCATGGCCCGGACAATCTTGGGCAGGACGTTGGAACCCAGGTGGGGATGTGCATCCACTCGGATGGATTCGGCGGCCCCGTGGTCAATGAACAGGTCCAAAACGCGGCCCACGTCCCCCCGTTTGCTGGAGCGGGTGTAGAGCTTGCCGTCGGAGTAGGTGCCTGCCCCGCCTTCCCCGAAACAGTAGTTGGAGTGGGGATCGACGTGGCCTTCGGAGTAGATTTTTTTGAGGTCGAAGCGCCGTGAGCGGACATCTTTTCCCCGGTCCAGCACCACCGGGCGGATGCCCAGCTCAAGCAGGCGAAGGGCTGCAACGGCCCGGCTCCCACCACGATGACCTCTTTGCCGGTGGGGGCACAAGGGGCAAAAGGGCGAAGCGAGGGTTCGGCAAGGGGGCCTTCTCCTGCCTCGGCGCGGACGGAAAACCGGGGCGTGCGCCCCCTGCCGTCAATGGAGCGTTTCAACACCCGGTAGCAGAATGTTTTTTCATTGCACGGCCCGTAGGCTTCCATGAGCTTTTTTTTGACGGCCTCGGGGCTGTCGATTTCATCCGGCGTGAGGCGAATGTCGATGATTTTTGAATCCATGGGGCTCCATATGGTCAGCAGCGGGAAAAAGTTCTGTCCTGCCTGCCGTTTGGTTGAGTAAGAATCAATGGGGTTATCAGGGTTTTGGAAACGATTGTCAAGGGGTGGGTGAACGCATGAGTTTTTTGTCTTTTACGGTCAATTGAGGGTGAGAACATAAGCCCCCGGGTTCACCATCGCCACCGGTCTTTGTCCACCAGGCCGACCACATTCGCTCAAGGGCTGGGCTTTTGTCTGTTCTGCGGCTGCCCGCTTGCTTAAAACAAAGGGGCATGCTTGTATGTCCCAAGTGTGCGTGTTTGCTTGATGAGCCGAACGGTTGCGAGGGATTCTTTCTTATGATGAGGCAAAAGATCACATGGGCGATGGCGGTGGGCATGGTGTGGCTGTTGGTGCTGACCGGATGTGCAGGGAAGTCTGCGACCTACCCTGAGGGGCACCCCTGTGCCGGAACGGGCCAGCCCCGGCCCACCTGGATGCATGACGGCGGTACCCTTGACGGGACCTTCGTGGGGATAGGGAAGTCAGGACCCATGGAGGGCAATTTTTTTCTGCAGAAGATGAGTGCGCGGCAGATGGCCCTTGTGAACCTGCTCGATCAGGTCCAGGTGACGGTGGAGAGCAGCATGGAGCTCATGGAGAGTCAGGCGCAAACCACGGGCGGAGACCTCTCGGCCACCCGTCTTGCCACCCGTCGTCTTCGGGTGGCTTCCTCCCTAACCATGAACGACGTGACCTTCGCCGGAAGTTACATGGATCCTTCTTCCTGTACCTTGTGGGTGCGCTACACGATCCGGCGGGACACGGCGGAGAACCTGGTGGCGTTGAAGCAGGCCAAGGCCCTTCATCAGATGACCTATGACGAAGAGGCAGCCACACCGGCCCAGAAGCTTCGCTGGATCACCGACGCCCAGGCCAGGCTCCATGACGTCGATTTCTCCGTGTTGCCCAAAGATGCTGGCAACAGCAACCATCTCACCTCCCTTTTTGCGGCGCGAAAAACAGAGCTGGAACAGTACGTGAACCCGGGCATGGTCTGGATGCTCTCGGCCCCGGAGCCGCTCCGTTCCACCCTTGCCCCCCGTATTTCCAGCCTTGCCGAAGCCCACGGCGCCGTTTTTGTGGGTGCGCCCTGCAATGAAGTCCATGCATGCTTGGGCCAGGCCCGGGAGTATGCCGGGGACAGGCTCCTTTTAATCAAGGCCGCGTCCCGGATGCGCTCAGGAACCCTCGGGATGCTTCAAGGAACGTTGCGCCTGGGGTGCACGCGCTTTGATGTCGGCACCGGTGCCCTTGTGGCCGCCCACACAACCGAAGGGAATGTGTTTGGCTTTCATGGCAAGGTGTTGGATTGGGCTGGCCTTTTGGAGAGGCTTCTTGATGACGAGGACATGGAGAATGTTGTGAAATAGCCGAGCTTTGCCCCCAGACGATATGATACGCCATGATGATCACGAAGGACCGGTGTTGCGTAGGGTGCGCCGTGCGCAACAAGAATCGCCCGAAGCGCCCGAAAAGCTGGTATCGGTTATGATGATGCGAAATTTTGTTGGACGCAAAAGCCGGTGGTTCGCGTTACGCCAAGCGGGCAGTGGGGTAAGCCATGATGGTGACGGAGGCCAGGTGTTTCGTAGGGTGCGCCGTGCGCACCGGAGAAGGTTACGAACACCGCCACCATCAACATAAACATTGGTTGTGATAAGACGAACGAGGTTGCGTATGCCCAATTACCGACGCGTATCAACCGCTGGCGCATCGTTTTTCTTTACGGTTGTTACCCACCACAGACAGCCCGTTCTCTGCGATGAGCCGGTACGGGTTGCCCTTCGAAACAGCATTGAGCGTGTCCGTGCCGTGGCCCCGTTTTCCATTGACGCGTGGGTGCTTTTACCGGACCACCTCCATTGCATCTGGACGCTTCCCGAGGGTGACGCCGATTACAGCAGCCGGTGGTCCCGCATCAAGCGGCATGTGACGACCTCCCGCGGAGATCGGTTTTCCCGCGAAGGCTTTTCCACAGAGTCCCGCAAGGCCCGCCAGGAAGGTACCTTGTGGCAACGGCGATTTTGGGAACATCGGATCCGGGATGAGCTCGACTTTGAAGCGCATATGGATTACATCCATTACAACCCGGTAAAGCATGGGGTTGTTGAGCGGGTTGCGGACTGGCCGTGGTCTACATTTCATCGGCTTGTGGTCCATGGGGTCTACGATGGCGACTGGGGCGGGTGCGGGGAAGTCTCCGGCAATTTTGGGGAATGGTAGGGGCGCCGTGCGTGTTGAGGTCAGCCCCGATAAGCCGGTGGTTTGCGTTATGCCAGGCGGTGCGGGAGCCAGTGGTTCCGCTTCGCGCCCCGGACGGTGGGGCAATCCATGATGGTGACGAGTGACCGGTGTTTAGTGGGGTACCATGGGAAACAAAATCCGGTGGACCGCGATACGCCGGGCGGTGAGGGGAAACCATGATGATAGCGAAGGATCGGTGTTTCGTAGGGTGCGCCGTGCGCACCGCAGATCGGTCAAAAAGCCGGTATCGGTTATGGTGATGTGAGATTCCATGGGAAATGAAAGCCGATGGTTCGCGTTGCGCCATGCGGTGCGGGAGCCGCACCCTACGCTTCGCATCCCCGGCGGTGGGGTAAGCCGTGAAGGTAACGAAGGCCCGGTGTTGCGTCAGGGTGCGCCGTGCGCACCGAAGATTTTGATAAGGAGACAAGGTATGATGATTACGATTCTCGCACCGGCAAAACGGATGGAGTCTGGCGCACCGGTGTGGGCGGGTGAGGCGAAATCCTCTTTTTATGGGGAGATGACCCGGCAGCTCGTTGAGGCATTGCGTGGCTATTCCGTGGAGGAGATGAAATCGCTTATGAAGGTAAGCGACGGAATTGCCGAGAACACGGTGCAGCGGTTTCAGGGCTTTACCTTTGGTACCGAAGCGACCCCGGCACTTTTTGCCTACCAGGGGGACGCCTATCAGGGGCTGGATGCGGGGAGTCTGTCAGCCGAGGCCGTGGCCTGGGCCCAAGGGCGGCTGCGGATTCTCTCCGGCCTTTACGGGGCCCTTTCCCCCATGACCGGCGTGGAACCGTATCGCCTGGAGATGGGGCTTTCCCTTCCGGGGTTCGGTGTGCTCTCCGGGTGGTGGAAACAGGTCATCACCGACCACCTTGCGGCGCTGATGCCCTCGGGTGGGGCGTTATTGAACCTTGCCTCCGGGGAGTACGCCAAGGCCGTGGACAAAAAGGCGATTCGTAAAAAGGGCCGGTTTGTGGACGTGGCGTTTAAAGAGAGGTCCGGAGATACCCTTAAGGCCGTTGCCATCCACGCCAAGCGGGCCAGGGGAGCCATGGCCCGGTGGATCATCGAAAACCGCATTGACGATGTGGCGGAGGTCAAGGGGTTTGATGGAAGCGGGTACCGGCTTGACCAGGGGCTCTCAACGGAAAACAGTTTGGTGTTTGTGCGGGACGCTGGCGGCAAGGGGTGATGCGCACCGGGGATCATTTGAAAAACCGGCAGCCCGCGTTACGCCGGACGGTGCGGGAGCCGCACCCAACGCTTCGCAATCCGGTGGATGCCGGTTGGGCTGAAAGCAACGGTTCCCATGCCATGATGGTAGCGAAGGACCGGTGTTTCGTAGGGTGCGCCGTGCGCACCGATGGGCGCTCGAAAGGCCGGTATCGGTTGAGGTGACCCGAGGTGGCATGGGAAGCAACAGCCGGTGGCTCGCGTTATGTCAGGCGGTGCGGGAGCCGCACCCTGATATGTTTACCCCTCGGCTCGCTCCTCTTCCGCCGCAAAGATCGGGTGCTTGTGGGGGTAGCGGTCATCTGTGACCACCAGCTGCACAGCTTCGTTGACGCCGGTGTGGACGAGAAGGGGGCCTGCCAGGTTGGCGGTGATCTCCTCGGGGCGGTCGCTGCTGGCGTTGATGATGGTGTAGAGGAAGAGCTCTTCGGGCTTTTCCACTGCCCAGGCCATGTCCCGGACGGCGGCGTCCAGGTCGACGGTGTAGTCACCCATAAAGAGGAAGGGGTCCATGAGGGCGAAGGCCAGGTCGGGGTCGTCCACGCATTGAAAGGAGAGGATGGGGTCGATCTCTTCGTGGGAGAGGAGGATAAACCTCTCTTTTCCGGGGAAGCCGGGCATGCCTTTGGGCATGGAGATGATTTTTTCTTCCTCGATGTCAACGGAACCGAATTGCAGGGTAGGAATGATCAACGTGTTACTCCTTGTTTGAGTCGCCCTTCAGCGGTTGCTTGGGGGTTACCACTCTTCGTCTTCTTGCCGCGGGTTTGCCCGTGGGCACGTCTCCGCTCTTTATCATCGTTTTGTTTTTCAGCAGGGACGCCGCATGGACCAGGGTGTTCCTGTTTCGCTTGGCGGCCTGTAAGTTCTCTTCTTCAATGCGTTCCACCACCTCATCGCGCATGATGGACACGTCCTTGGGCGCTTCCACCCCAATGCGGACGTTTCCTTTGCCGATTTCCACCACGTGGATGATGATGTCGTCACCGATACGGACTTTTTCGCCCGGTTTTCGTGTCAGTATGAGCATCCGGTGTTTCCTAATCTTGGGTCTCGATCGTTTCCGTTATTTTAGGTAGTTCAACAGACTCGTGTTGAGGAGCCGTGAAGTCGAGGCCAGGGCCGATTCATACCCGAACTGCTTGAGCTTGAGATCGGAGATGGCCCGCACCACGTCGGTGTCTTCCAACTTGGAGCGGGTGGCGTCCTGGCTGATGTTGAGATCCTTGATAAGGTCGTGCCTTGTGTCCAGGCGACCGGCCCGTACCCCGGCTTCCGAGATGGAGCTCAGGATGTTGTTGTGGTCTGCGGCCAGCCGGGAGATGGACTGGTGGAGCCCCTCTTTGTCGTTGCTGTTCAGGGCGGCTCGGAGTTCGAACAGGGAGTTGAAGACGCCCCATTGGACGCCCCGCCTGCTCACCAGGGGCTGGCGGGAGGGCTCGGTGGCGATGTCGTCGGTGGAAAATCCCATGAAGGCCCCCACGGACTGGTGCCGGTTTTCACCGGTGCGGAACAGGACGGAGACCCTGTCGAGCTTGGCCGGGTCCAGGCCCTCTTCTTCGGCGATGGTGAAGGTCTGTTCGGACTCGTTCCAGGAGACGCGGTAATCGGCCCCTTCGCCTTTGTCTGCCGAGGCCCGCTCCATGGCCATCTCCACGGCGTGGGCCAGGCCCTGGCGAGAGTAGGTGCCCGGGTCAACGAGGGCGGTGAGGACGGTCTCCTCACCGACCGCTGCCCCGGCCCGTTTTTCGGTGAAATCGAGGCAGTTGTTGGTCTCGTCGATGGTGGCCGTGTCCGAGGAGAAGATCTCTTCTCCTGCAAAGCCCACAACCATATCGGACTGTGGCCCGATCTTGACGCGAAAGGGGGTGGCGTTGCCACGGTAGGCGATGGTGTTGGGCGAGTCTTCGTTGTCCGCCCGGAAGGGCCGTGTGTCGCTTCGGGTCCCGGAGAAGATGTACTGGCCGTCGATGCGGGTGTTGGACTGGTCCAGCACGCCTTTGATGAGGCCATCCACCTCCAGGGCCGCGGTCTGCAGATCGTCGTGGTTGGCGATGCCGTTGACCATGGAAATGGCGATCTCCTTGGCCCTGTCGATCTTGTCCCGCACCCGCACCAGAGACTCCTCACTGGCCTCCAGCCACAGGGTTCCCACACCCACGTTTCGTTGAAGTTGAGAGAGGTCGCTCATGTTGGTCTTCAGGGCGGCCACACGGCTGGCATCCACGGGGGCATCGGAGAGCTTTCGGATCCGTTTGCCCGAGGAGATCAGGGAGTTTTTGTCGAGCACCTCCCGGTTCTTCCGGCTGATCTGCTCTTTGGACTGGTTGTAGAGGGTCGAGGTTGCTACCCGCATGCATCACACTCATCACGAATGGGCCCTGCCGCCGGACGGAAGCTCGTCTCCCGTGTAAAGCCGCACAAGGCGAAGGAACTCTGGTTTAACCATATCAAGTACAGTTGGTATCGGCAAAGGGGGCCTGAAACCTGAGATTTGGTAAAGGCAAAAGGGTTCAAGGGCAAAAGGCGAATGGCCGTGGAGTCGCTTCGCTCCATTTGACTGAAAGGTTCTGTAACAATGAAGTTTGGTTGACGCCACTCTTTCATCTTTGCATGTTTCCTTAGCCCTTAGCCCTTAGCCCTTAACCCTAGCCCTTAGCCCTTAGCCCTTAGCCCTAGCCCCATCTCATATTCAACAACGTCTGCAGCATCTCATCGCTGGTGGTGATGAGTTTGGACGCCGCCTGGTAGGCCTGCTGGTGGGCGAGCATGCGTACCAACTCCTCGTCCACCGAGACCCCGGAGACCGAGTCCCGGATATCCGAGAGTTTTTCCACCATCATGCCCCCCATCTCCTTTTCTTTCCTGAAGCTCGATGCCCTTACCCCGATGGAGCCCAGCATGTCCCGGTAGAAGCCGTCCGGGGTGGTGGAGAGGCTTTCGGCCACGGCCCCGCGGTCCCGGGAGTAGGCGTAGTGGGGCATGGTGTTCTCCACGTGCTGCATGTCCGCCATGATCAGGGCGTTTTCGTTGTTGATCTTGCCGTAGTCACCGGCTGCGGGCACAAAGGTCTCGGGCTCGGGGCGGAACCCGGTGAGCTCGGCCAGGGCAGGGGAGCGGTCCCATCTCAGGGTGAGCTGCTGCAGGGGCGATCCGTCGTTTTCCGAGAACTCAAAGCGGTTTTCGTTCTCCACGTAGCGCACCTTGTAGGGGCTGCTTAAGTTCGATGCGGCGTTCATGGCCTCTTCCATGTCGTGGGCCAGGGTGTGGAGGTCCCCCCGGGAGGTGAGGATGCGGGGATCCACGGTGATGGCCTTGGCACGTTGTCTTCGAAGTAGAGGACGGCCGGTCCGCCCTGGTGCCGATTTCGATGGGCGCACCTCCGGGTTGGTGATGTGTACTTTCGCTGGACATGGGCATCGGCCCCGGCGCCCGGACCCGTGCCGCGAGGGTCTTTTACCAGCTCGGCGATGTCGATGGTGGCCGCGTCCTGGCCCTTGAAGAAGGTGTTGAGGCCCAGGGCTGCTGCCACGCCACCGTCCCGGGCCGTGCTGTCCGAGAAGGCAAAGGCCACGCCGAAGTCGGGCCGAAGCTCGAAGTTGCCCGTGTGGCTGATAAAGGCCCTGAGGCCCACGCCCGCGTCCATGGCCTGGCGGTTGAACTGATCGGCCAGGGAATCGGTGGTCCAGTGCCAGGAGGACTTCTGTTCCGAGGTGGTGTTTCCGTCCAGATCCAGGGGCTGGCCTTCGGGGCCGGTCTTGATGACGAAGCTGTCCCCATTCATGAGGGTGCCCTTGTCTATGGAGAGGGTCATGCCGTCCACGTCAAATCGGGCCTCTTCGGGCTCTTGGATGCGGATGGTGCCGATGCCTGTGCTGTTTTTCCACTCCAGGACCATGGGGTTGTCCCGGGAGACGTTTTCGATGGAGCCGCCCCCTTCGATGACCGTGAGGGTGTAACGGTCTTCGGCGCAGCGGGCCCGGCCTTCGGGAACGCCCCGCAGCTCCACGGGGTTGGGGGCGCTCTTTCTCGAGGTGTTGAACTCAAAGACGTTGCCACCAGGCGCCCTTTGCCGATGTCAAAACCGATGCCCTCCACCGGGGGCGTGGTGGTGAAGCTGTTGGTATCGGTGACGGCAAACCGGCCCATGGCCACGGGGGTGTTGCCTTCCCCCAGGCGTTCCCACCGGAGGATGGGGTCGTCGGAGCCCGGGCCCTCCACGGTGATGCGGTAGCGGCTCATGGGCATGGCGCTTCCCGTAAAATTGGACGGGGTGGTGGTGGAGATACCGGTGTCCAGCTCCACGGCCGTTGCTGGATCGGGGCTGTTGAGTTTTTTTGTCCAGACCTTCATGCCCCCGTCGTAGTCGATGCGGTCGCCGTAGGCCAGGTTGTAAAGCTTGCCGCCGGACGGGGCTTCGGAGGAGGTCACGGCGGTCTCGTGGTAGCTTGTGCCCACGCCCTGGCTGTGGACCTTGTTGACGCGCCAGACAACCTCCTTGGCCAGAGCGTCCAGGTTCTGGTTCACCTCGGCGAGGATGTCGTCCTTTACCATGAGCCACCCCCCCAGCTTGCCGTGGGTGATGGCCCGGGAGACGTCCACGATGCCCCCGGCCGAGGTCTCCCAGCCCACGCTTCCCCGGTTGCTGGTGAGGTCGTAGGAGCGGTTGCCCACCACCAGGGGGTAGCCGTTGCTCGTCATGATGGAGAGGTAGCCCGTGGGCTGCTCCACGGTGTTGACGTTGAGGAATTCGGAGAGCTCGGTGACGAGCTGGCCCCGCACGTCCCGCTGGTCGTTGGCCGGGCGGGTGGATTCGGTGATGAAGATCTCCGTGTTGAGCTTGGCGATCTTGCCCAGGATGGTGTTTACCCGATCCACGGCGGCGTCGATGTCCTGGCCGACGTTTGTCTCCAGGCGGGTGAGGTCGTTGGACAGGGTGTTGAACTGGCCGGCAAGGTTGGTGGCGGACTCCAGCAGCACGGAACGGGCCGAGGGGTCGTCCGGGTGGTTGGCCACTTCGTGCCACCCTTGCCAGAACTCGCTCATGAGGCTGCCCAGGTGGTGGTCCGAGTCCACGTTGAAGAGGGCCTCTAAGTTGTCGATGTAGACAATGGCCTCGTCGTAGGTGGCAAACTTGGACTTCTGGTCGGCCAGGCGCTCTTCCAGCCGCTGGTCGCAGTGACGGTTGACGTGCTCTAAGGTGGCGCCGGTGCCGAGCTGGGTGCTGCCGATGGTGTAAGGCCGGTTGGTGGTGATGGTTTCGGTCTGTCGGCTGTAGCCCGGGGTGTCCACGTTGGCGATGTTGTGGCCGTTGACCGACATGCCCCGTCCGGCGGTTGCCAAGGCACCCTTGGCGATATCCATGGTGATGCGAAAGCCCATGCTTTAGGCCTCCCCGTGGATGAGCAGGGAGCCGCCGGGCTCCATGAGGTGGCGGTCCATGCCGTAGATCTTGGTGGCGGAGGTAGACGAGGTGAGCATCTGGATGATCTCCTCCACGGTCTCCAGGTAGTTCTCCACGAAGGAGACGCTGGTCTCGGCTATTTTCCGGATTTTGCCTTTGATGAAGATGATGGACTCCACGGCGCGGGCCACCATGGGCTCGTGTTCGGAGAAGAGCCGGGGGAGCTCTCGAAGGTGCATGGGCACGCTGCCCGTCTGGATGCCCAGGCGGGCGGAGGCCATCTCAAGGATCTCATCCCGCAGGGCCTCGATCTCCATGGAGAGGCGGCTCTTCTCTTCGGTGAAGGCCCAGAGGCGGTCCAGGGCGATGGAGGAGAGGCTGCGGCTCTCTTCGTCCACGATGGCGAGGAGCTCGGTGTACAGGGCTTCTTTTTTTGTTAGCAGGTCAATGATGGAGTGTTGTTCTGCCATGATGTCCCCCGTGACTCAGGTGGTGATGCATTCTAACGTCAAATCCGGTTCGGCAGGGCCTTTGAGAAAGGCGGTGCCTGCATGTATCGGGTGGCGCGGGGTGGGAAACTTTTTCCCGTCTGCGACCCGTATAGAGATAAACTGCATGTACCATGCCAGTTCATGCTCTTTTTGCTGCCTGTGGCCGTGGTCCGGCTATGGGGTTGGTTTTGCCGAAGATAGCCGGTGGGCCAGGGGCTCTCCCTGGGCGGCTGTGCGTTTCCCGCCCAGGCGGGGCGCTGCGTCGGCGCTTTTTTCCGTGGCATCGAGCTTTTCCACCAGCTGGCGGTAGAGGAGGTCCCCCACGCCCAGGGGGCTCCGCTGGCTGGTTAAGTGTTCGGCCATCTGTTCGTCCTGCATGGACTCGTAGATTTTGCGGTGGGTGTTTTCCCGCTGAAGATGGTGTCGTCCCCCTGGGGGCGCATCTCCTTGAGCATCTGGGAGACGAAGATGGCCTCAAAGTTCTGGTACGTCCTTCAGTCTGGTCGCTGGGTGCCGGGGCCGTTGTTCGAGCGGTGTGTGCTGAAAGGGATGAAATGGGCATGACGGCTCCTTATTAGATGATCACGAGGTCGGCCTGCAGGGCCCCTGCGGCTTTGATGCTCTGGAAAATACTGATCATGTCTCTGGGACTGACGCCGATGGCGTTCAAGGCGTTGACCAGTTCCTGGATGGTGGTGCCCTTGGGCATAAGCATCACCTGGGCCTCCTCCTCGGTCATGTCCGTGTTCTTCTCTTTGGTGACCACGGTGTCGCCCCCTGCCAGGGCATTGGGCTGGGAGACGTTCTTTGTCTCGGTGACGGTGAGGGTAAGGTTGCCGTGGGCCAGGGCTACGGTGCCGATGCGCACGTTTTCCCCGATGATGACGGTGCCGGTTTTTTCGTTGACCACGATGCGGGCCGGGATATCCGGGGTGACGGTGAGGTTCTCGATCTTGGCGATAAACTCGGTGACGCGTCCCTGCATGTAGGAGGGCATGGTGAGCTGCACCGCACCGGAGTCCAGGGTCTTGGCCGTGTGCTTGCCGAAGGTGTCGTTGATCTTCAAGGCCACCCGGCTGCAGGTGGTGAAATCGGGGTTGTTCAGGTTCAGGATCATGCGGTGCTTGCGGGAGAAGCCGGTGTCGCGTTCCCGCTCCACACTGGCCCCGTTTGAGATGCGGCCCACCAGGAGGTGGTTCTTCTTGGCCTTGGCCGTGCCTGCCCCGCCGATGGCAATGGCTCCCTGGGCCAGGGCCCGGGTCTCTCCGTTGACGGTCCTGAGGGCCGTGGGCAACAGGGTGCCGCCCCCTAAGCTCTTGGCGTTGCCGATGGACGAGACGGTGATGTCCAGCCGGGTCCCTTTACGGGCAAAGGCGGGCATGGAGGCGCTGACCATGACGGCTGCGGCGTTGCTCAGTTTCAGGGAGTCCTTGTCCACCGTCACCCCCATGCGGGTCATCATGTTGGCCAGGGACTCCTGGTAGTTGTTCTTCTATCGCCGGTGCCGGCAAGGCCCACCACGATGCCGTAGCCGGTGAGCTGGATGGGAGCGGCTCCCTGGATGGAGGCGATGTCCTTGAGGCGCTCAGCCCGGGTGGGCAGGGGCGCGGCCAGGAGCAGCAGGGCGGTGAGGATGACAGGGATGGTGAGCAGGTGTTTCTTCATGGTCTTCATTGATCCGGGCTATAGGGTAAATGGGCAGACTATAAAAAGGGCTCCACGCGGCGCTGGCCGATGATACGGCAGGTGACGGCTTTGCCGGAGCGGCTGTTCTTGACTTTGATGAAATCCCCCAGGCCGCCGGTCTCTTTGGCGATGCCTGTGGCGGTGATGACAAGGCCCCCTAAGCTGTATCGGATGCGGACACCGTCGCCCCGCTCCACAAGGGGTTTGGCTTTGACCAGCCGGGCGGTGAGGCCGGTGCCGGAGGCAATGGCCCGGGTGGCGGTTCGTCCCACGGCCAGGGCCGGGTCCGTGAGGAGGTTTCCGCCCGAAGGGGGCACGGGCATAAGGGCCAGGGAGACCTGGGAGGCGGTGAGGGTCTCGCCGCGCTGGATGTCCGAGGCGGCCACCACCACGTGTTGCATGGTGTGAGCCTCGCCGGAGAGGGTGAGCCGCCCTGTGGCGGCACCGTCCACCGTGACGGAGACGGGCAGTTCGATGCGGTTCTTGCGGATACGGACCCGCTTGGTGTCCGGGGCGAAGGTCAGAATGCCCAGGGGCAGGGTGCGGCGTCCGGCGACCCGGAGCCCGGAGACGGAAACAGGTCCCTCCCAGGTGGATCGGGCCACGGCCTCCAGAAAGGGGAGGAGGCGCTTGTCGCTGATGCGCTGGCCTTTTCTGGCCAGGCAGACGCGGGCAGGGGCGGTGAGCCCAAGGTCCTGGACTCCGGCAAGCAGGGAGAGCTTTCGGGTCAGGAAGGTGCCCGGCACCAGGCGTTCTTTGCCGGGCATGGGCGCGTTGAACACGGTGGCGCTCCCATGGCGTTTCAGGGCAGCAGGGAGAGTGCCTGAAAAGAGGTCCGACACCCGCACGGTCGAGCCTGTCACCTCCACCCGGGGGCGCACGGCAGGGCCGCTTTGGGCGCACAGGGGCCGGGCAAGGGCCAGGAACAGGGCCATGACCAGCAGGCACCAGGGCATCAGGTGCCCGCCGGTTACGGGGCGTGTATGGGAAAAGCAGATCACGATGGGGCCGCGTCCTTACCGCTTGAGGTTGTTGGCGGTTTCCAGCATGCGGTCGCCGGTCTGGAGGGCCTTGGAGTTGGCCTCGTAGGCGCGCTGTCCAACGATCATGGCCACCATCTCGTCGACGATGTTCACGTTGGACATCTCCAGGGACTGGTTGGTGAGGGAGCCGAAGCCGTCGGCGCTGGCGATGCCCTCGATGGGCTCACCCGAGCCTTCGGTGGGACGAAGCAGGTTGGCGCCCATGGCAAAGAGGCCTGCGGGGTTGGCAAAGTTGTAAAGGGGAATCTGGGACGTCATGAGCACGGTGTCCTGCTGGCCGTGGGCCGTGAGGGTGCCGTCGGCGGTGACGGTGACAAGGACCGTGTCCGTGGGGATGGCGATTTCGGGCTGGAGCCGGTCCCCTGCAGGGGTGGTGATGAAGCCTTCGCTGTCCAGGGTGAAGTTGCCTGCCCGGGTGAAGACCTCCTGCTCGCCGTGGAGGATCTTAAAGAAACCGTCCCCTTCGATGGCCATGTCCAGGTCGTTGCCTGTGTGGACGTAGTCCCCCTGGGTGAAGACCTTCTGCACGCTGGAGGGCTTGACCCCCATGCCCACCTGGATGCCCGTGGGGACCTGGCCGCCCGAGGGGGTGGGGGCCCCTGCGATGAGCTGGGTCTGGTACATGAGGTCCTGAAAGTTGGCACGGCTCTTCTTGAAACCCGTGGTGTTGGCGTTGGCCAGGTTGTTGGAGACGGTGTCGATGTGCATCTGCTGCGCGCCCATGCCAGATGCTGCTGTCCAGAGTCCTCTCATCATGATGTCTGCTCCCTTGCTGCTGGTTGGTCCGTGGTATCTGTGGCTATGCCCTTAAGCCCGTTTACGCCGGGCGGCCCATCTGGTTGGCTCGTGCGTCGGTTTCGTCGCTGGTTCGCATCACCTTGCCCGACGACTCAAACATGCGCTGGGCGTCGATGAGGTGGGTCATCTCGGTGACGGTGGAGATGTTGGCGCCCTCCAGGGCGCCCTGGTGGAGCCGGGCCTCGTAGGCCGGGATCTCGGCTCCCTTTTGCGGGTCCAGGGTGAAGAGGTTTCCCCCTTCCTTGATAAAGGCCCGCATATCGTTTGCGGTGACCAGGTCCAGGCTGTCGAAGACCATGGAGTCCAGGATCACTTCCCCTTTCTCCCCAAAGGCGATGTCGTCGCCGGTGAGGGTGATCGGGCCGTTTTTTCCCATGACGGGGTGACCGTCCTGGGTCACCATGCGCCCGATGGGGTCCACGGTGAAGTTGCCGTCCCGGGTGTACCGGGTGCCTGCCGGGGTGTTGATTTTGAAAAACCCTTCCCCTTCGATGGCCAGGTCCAGGGGGTTGCCGGTCTCCATGAGGTTGCCCTGGCTGAAATCCGTGGTAAGGATGGGGTTCAGGGTCCTGTCAAACGAGAGGATGTCTTTTTTGAACCCCGTGGTGTTGGCGTTGGCCAGGTGGTTCGAAATCAGCTCGTGTTGTCTCTCTTTTCTGAGGCCCGCCTGGGCGGATCGTGTCATCTCAAACAGCATGTGTCTCTCCTTGGTCGGTTGCTGTGGGTAAGAATAAGCAAGATGAATGCCAGTGGGCAGGTGGTCTGGGGCGGGGCGGGAAGCTTTGGAGGATTTTCTTTTTATAACGGCGGCCTGTGGGGTGAAAATTTTTTCAGGTGACGTGGCTGTGGGGGCCGGTGTCGGCAATTCATACCGGGTGCGTCGGGATGCCGACGCCGGAAACCGTGACGGTGACGCCTTTGTGACGGGCGCATGGGCACCGGACGTGCCGCCGGAAAAAATTTCCCCTCCGGCGGGGTGAAAGGGTGGGCGCCCCTGTTGTCGTAATGCATCTGGCGGGTAACATGCTTTGCGACATCCCCGCGATGGTGCCATTCTCCTTGAACTTTGACCAGAATTCTTATAATTAGATGGAGACTTCTTTGAATATGTATGGATACATAAAGGTTGGAAGTCGCGTTTATTTTTGAGATGACTCTGCAAAACCGGTCCTGCGGTCGCATAAAGCGGCGCACCCGATATGACTTGACTTAGGAAGCTATATCCCCCATCGGAGGACGGAACGAACGGGCGCAATGCCGGGTGTTGCGGGTTTATCATGGTTTTTTTTAGACGGACAACAAGTGAAAATACGATGCGCCCCTCGGCGCTGAACGGATGAGAGGAACGTATGCGACGACAGATTTCCGGATCTTCTTCCGAAGACGGGTTTACGCTGATTGAAATGATCGTGGTTATTTTTATTCTCGGACTTCTTGCCACTTACGTGGCTCCCAGGGTGATCGGCAAGTCCGACGACGCCAAAATCGTCAAGGCCCAGGCCGATATCCGCAGCTTTGAAACCGCCCTGGATATGTACAAGCTGGACAACGGCTCGTACCCCACCACCGATCAGGGCTTGCAGGCCCTGGTCGAGAAACCTGCCTCGGGCAACCTCTCCAGGTGGCGCGAAGGCGGTTACCTCACCAAGCGAAAGATTTCCAAAGACCCCTGGGGGAACGAGTACATCTATGTCTCCCCGGGATCCAACGGGGATGTGGACATCTCCTCCAACGGGGGTGACGGCCTCCCGGGCGGTGACGGAACCGCCAAAGACATCAACAACTGGGATATCGACTAACAGATCGCGGCTTCACCATACGCAGACGGGGGTGAAAAACGATGTGCAATATCCGCATCGGAAACGAACCGTGCGAAAGGTGGGAGGGTGGTTCGGCAGGGGTGCTCCCGGGCCGGGCTGATGCCGGGTTCACGTTTCTGGAGCTGGTGGTGGTGATGACCATCCTGTCTCTTCTCTTCTTTTTTTCCCTTCCCAGCCTGGACTCCTATATTTTTACCGACCCATCCAAGAAGGTGGCACGCCTCATCGCCTCGACGGTCCGGGATCTGAAGCAGCGTGCCCTTGCAGACCATAAAGAGTATCGCCTCCATATCGCCACGGATGCCGGAGAAATCTGGGTGGCCGATGCCGCCATGGATAAAAAGGCTGCGGCCGAAGCACGAAAAAGCGGGTTGACCCTTCCCGACGACATGAGCGTTGACCTGCCCGGGTTTGTGGGGGACGACGGCAAGCGGTCGTCTGAGGCGATGCTGCGATTTTATCCCAAGGGGTACTCGGACGGGGCGGAGATTCTCCTCATGCGCGACGGTCGCACTCTGCGGCTGTTCATCGAGCCCTTTCTCTCCAAGGTGGAGATTGTGGAGGACCATGCGAACGGTTTTTGACAGGTTGCATGCGGCACGGAACCCCAGGGGCTTTACCCTGCTGGAGGTGATGGTCTCCGTGTCCATCCTCGCCATCGGTTTTTTTGCCATCTACAGCCTCTTCATGCAGGCCGTGGCCGCCTCCGGGGAGGCGCGCTTCAGGCAGCAGGCCGCGTTCCTTGCCACATTAAAAGAGAACACCCTGGTGGGGGATGTCTCCGAGATCTCCACGGATGAAGGGGACTTCGGGGAGGACTATCCCGGCTGGCGGTGGCGCCTGACACCTTCCAAGGTGGAGCACAAGGAGTTCGAGGAGGAGGCCAAGCTGTTGAAGAAAGTGCGGCTCGAAGTGTTCCGGGAGGGCAGTGACCGCGTCTACGGGACCACCCATTACCTGTTTGTGACGGAGGAGTCGTGACCGGGCCTTCTGGCGATAAAGGCTTTACCCTGATGGAGGTCGTGGTGGCCGTGGCCATCATGGGCCTTGTGATGGCCACCATCGGAACGGCCTTCAGGCAGCTCTCCAACGGCGCCCATCGCCTTGAGGAGACCGGGGACGACAACCTGGCCCTTGGGGAGGCGATTCGCTGGATCGGCCGGGACCTGGAAGGGCTTTACGTGGATCAGGCCCCCCTGTTCACCCCCGGGGAGACCACCGATGATCCGGATCCCTACCGGTTTACCCTGTCCCGGGAGACTGTGGGGGGCGAAGAGATGAGCATCCTCCGGTTTACTACCCTGAACCATCTGCCCTTTGGGGGGAGCTCCCTGGGCGGGATTGCCGAGGTGGTCTACTTTGTCACGGAAGAGAAGGGCGAGACCCGGCTCCGGCGTTCCGACCGCCTCTTTTTTCACGACCCCTTTGAGCCGGCTGAGGGCCACCCGGTGATGATGAACCGCCTTACCGCCTTTACCGTGGTCTGCATCGACACCGAGGGGCAGGAGCAGGAGACCTGGGACTCCGACAACGACGCTTTCGAACGGGCCACGCCCGTGGCCGTGAAGGTCACCCTCTCCCGGGAAGGGGCATCCGGGGGGCCGGGGCACACCGCAGAGGTCCTTATTCCTTTGCGCAGCCGTCGAAAGGAGGCCCTGGATGGGTAAGCAAAGGGCCATCACCAATGAAAAGGGCGTGGTGCTCCTGGCCACCCTCGCCATGATGCTGGCGCTCTTTGTGCTGGTGTCCGAGGCCGCCAGGCTTGCACGGCAGGAGCTGGCCGCCGCAGGCCATGCTTCCGTTGCCTCGGAGCTACGGGCAACGGCCGTGTCCGGGGTGCATATCGGCATGGCCTTTCTCTCGGCAGACGGCAAAAAAGGGGGCACCGACACCGTACAGGAGGTGTGGGCCGATGAGGAGAAACTTAAGGCCTTTATCTCCGGGCTCTCCTTTGACCGGGGCCAGCTGGACCTCACCATCACCGATGAGCTGGGCAAGGTGCAGGTCAACGCCCTGGTGACCTACCCCGAGGCCAAAAATTTCAACACCGACCAGAAAAGACTCTGGGAGCGGTTTTTTGAGGTGGTCAACAAAGAGGACGAGTCCCTGGATAGCCTGGGGGAGAACACGGCCATCATCGACGCCATGAAAGACTGGCTTGACGACGGGGACGGGGATGCGACCTCAGGGTTCTCCGGCGCCGAAGACGACTACTATCTCAACCTCGAAGAGCCTTACCCCTGCGGCAACGGCCCCCTGCGGCACCTGGACGAGATGGCCCGCATCAAGGGCATTGACGAGGAGCTGCTCACCCGGGAAGAGGCGGGCTACCGGTTGAAGGACCTTTTGACGGTCCACGGGGAAGAGCCTGCCAACGTCAAGGACGACGGAGAGACGGTGCGGCGGTTCAGCTTTCCGGGGCGGGTTAACATCAACACCGCCGAGTTTCCCGTGCTCTTTGCCCTGATGCCCAAAACCCTGTCCCCCATGGAGCGGGAGATGATTGCCACCTCCATGGTGGAGTACCGGTCGGAGAAAGGCGAGGAAGAGTTTTCCCACCCCCTGGACGGGGAGTGGTACAACACCTGCCCGGGGTGTGAGAACAACGGGATCAAAAAAGCGATGATCCGTACCGACTCCAATGTGTTTGCCATTACGGCCACGGCCGTGAACGAGGGCACCCGGGTGGGGATACGTGCCGTGGTGAGGCGCGAAGGCACCACCTTCGTGGTGTTGTCCTGGCAGGAGACGGACGCGTGATGGGCGGGCTCTTTCTTGCCCGCAACGGACATGGCAGAGATCAACAGGCTCCGGTCGCCCCACGGGCGGTCCGGCATGCATAACAAAAGGATCGGCAACACGTGAAATTAACGGGAATAGAGATCACCGAGGAGGGCGCCACCGCCGTGACGGTGGACCGGCAGGCCGGTGCCATGCGGGTGACGGCCTGCAGCCGCATGGCCCGCAGGGACCTCGCCTCCTCCGATGCGGCGGCTTCCGTGGACGACGGCGAACTTCTGGCCGCGTTGAACCGGTCCCTGGCCGATTGCGGGGAAGCAACTGTTGTCCTGCCGGCCCATGAGATGGTGATCCGTCGCGTGCGCCTGCCCTTTCGGGAGCCCAAGACCATCGACAAGGCCCTGCCCTTTGAGTTGGAGCCTACCCTCATCGAGCCCCTGGAGGGCTTGCGCATCATCTGGGAGAGTCGCGTGGCCGGGGAGAGCGACTCCGACATCCTGGCCCTTGTGGGAGAGGAGGAGATCCTCGAAAACCGACGGACCCAGCTGAAGGCCCTGGGCATGGATCCCATGGTCCTGGCACCGTCGGCCGTGTCATCGGCCCTGATCCTGGCCCGTAATGAGGACGGTTTTTTCTTTACCCTGAGGCGGGTTCATTCCATCTGCACCCTTGCTGTGGTTTTTGAACGCAAGCTGATGTTTTTGCGATCCTTTGCCCTGCCCGAGGAGGGCGACGGCCTCGATGTCCTGAACAGCGAGGTGTGGCAGACCCTGGTGGCCCTGGCCGAATGCGAGGCGCAGTGGATGGCACCTGAAAAGATTCTGGTGGCGGGGTGGGACGAGATCCCCGAGTCCCTGTCCACCCCCCTGGGGGAGCTGCCCGTGGAACACGCCCGCCTCCTTGCCGCCACGGGCGCTGTCCTGGACGAAGGGGTCAAGCCCCAATGGGAGGAGGGGCCTTACAACGGGGCCCTTGCCGTGGCCTGTTCGGCCCTCTCCGGCTGGAAGCACCCTGTCTTCTGGCGACAGGGGTTTGCACCGGCCGAGTTCATCACCAAACACAAAAGGCAGGTCATCTCTTCGGGCGTCCTTGCCCTGGTGCTGCTCCTGCTTCTGGTGACCCGGTCCGTCATGGGCATCCACGACACGCGACGCCAGCTGGCGGCCGTGGAACAGCAGATGGCTTCTCGGTCCCGCCTCCGACCTTCACCGAGGAGAAACGGTCGCCTGCTGCCTCGGTGCTCCTCAGGTCCATGGAAGGCAAGGTCCGGGTGGCCAAGGAAGAAGCCCTCTACGCCGGACAGGGGGCCGTCCGCGTGCGGATCATTGAAATGCTCAAAGCCATCTCCGTGAGCCTGCCCAAGGACCTGAAGGTGACCGTCACCCGCTTGACCCTGGTGAAGGGCAATCTCACGGTCTCAGGGCTTGCCGAAGATTTCAGCGCCATCGACACCATGAAGGGCGCCCTGGAAAAGAACGCCTTGATCTCCGGGGTAACCATCGCTTCGTCCAGCAAGGAGAGCGGGGGCGACCGGTTCCAATTCAAGGTGGTGATTACCCTTTCGGGTGAGGAGGCCTTATGATGGCGTGGTTTGAACGATTGAGCACCCGGGAAAAAGGGGCCGTTGTCCTGGCCCTGGCCCTGGTTCTGATCTTGGGGGGCAAGGCCCTGGTGGGGGCGATGTTCGGGGACTCCTCAGGCGCGCGTCGCCTCCTGGAGCTGAGAAGAGACGAACTCACGAAGATGGAGGCCCTGGCCAAAGAGTACCGCAGCGCCAAAGGGGCGGCTACCGCAGGCGCCTCGGCTTTGAAACCCGGGGAAACACTCTACGCCTTCCTTGACGAGGTGGCCGGAAGTGTGGGGATTCGCTCCAAGGTGAGCTACATGAAACCTTCATCCATCAAGAGCAGGGACGGCAAGGTGAGTCTCTCCGTGGTGGAGATGAAGGTGGTGGACCTGCCCGCCGCAGAGCTGACCTCTTTTCTCCATCGGGTCGAGGGCGCGGGGGACCTGGTTCGGGTCCGGGCGATTTCCCTGACCCGCATTGAAAAGAGCAAACTGCTGACGGCGGTGATATCCATCGAAACCGTGATTTTATAACAATGGAATCCTGATGAAGACTTTTTTTCTCTACGCCCTCTGGACCCTGGCGTCCCTCTTTGTGTTTCTCTGGGTGCTGTTTCCGGGCGAGTTTGCCGAGAACCTGATGGAGGCCCATGCCCGCCAACGGCTTGCCCCGGCCACCGTCAACGTGGAGGGCGTCTCTCCGGCGTTTCCCTTGGGGCTCAAGGTCAAGGGAGCGGCCCTGACCCTGCCGGGAAAAGCTCCGGTGACGGTCCGGGATATCCGGGTGACCCCCTCGCTGTTTACCCTGGTGACCTCACAGCCGGGGGCCGGGATGAAGGCGACGATTTTCGGTGGAAAGGTTACAGGCGATGGACGCGTCAAGTTGGGCACCGGCAGATGGACCCGCGTTGCGGGGCGCCTGGAGGGGATGGACCTTTCAACGGTCCTGCCGCTGCTGAAAGACCGGATTCCCATTGAGTTTGCCGTAACAGGGCGGGGAGACGGTACCCTGGATCTTTCCCGCGACAAGGCGGCCAGGGTACGGTCAGCTGACCCGTCCAATGTGACGGTTGAATTGAAAGATCCCCTCATTCCCCTGGATAAATTGGAATTTGCCTCCGTTGAGGTGGATGTGGAGGTGGCCGGGCCCAAGGTCACCTTCAGCCGGATCCACGTGGAAGGCACCGAGGTGGACGCCGAACTCAAAGGGACCGTGAGCCTTTCGAGCCGACCGGCATCGAGTCGCATCAACATCAGCGGCACCCTGAACCCCGACCCCGGGTTTGTCAAGGAACTCTCCGATCGCCTGCCCGTGTCCATGCTCGTGGACCCCAATATGTTGAAGCGGCGTACTTCCCTTCGAATCAGCGGGACCCTTGCAAATCCCAGGGTCTCCCTAAGATAAGGTAGTGTTATGACGGACAGAGCATTTACAGCCGTGCACCTTTTTCTCCTGTCGGCCATCGCGGCCGTAAGCGTGAGCCTGTTTTACCAGGGCGTCACAGCGCGGGTCGGCCTGCCGGAGGCGCAGAGCCGGGGAGGGGGCATCGTTTCCACGGGGCCCGCTGTCCAGCAGCAGAGAAAGCCCCTGTCGTTTTATGAGGATATCCTGACCCGCAACCTCTTCGATCTGGTGGTGCCCGGCAAGGATGACAAGCCAGGGCCCGCGGCCATTGATGTGGAGAGCCTCTCCGAGACACGCCTTCGGCTGAAGCTCCATCTCCGGGGGCGGCGATGCCGTGACCCGGGCCATCATCGAGGACGAGGTCACACGAAAGCAGGATCTGTTCAAGGTGGGAGACCGGGTGCAGGAGGCTGTGATCAAGCTTGTGTTGCGGGACCGCGTGGTGGTGAGCTACAAGGGGCGGGATGAGGTGCTGATGATGGAGACGGCCAAGGGCGCGGGGCAATCTACCCGGAACGGGGCTTCCGGCCGCAACGGCAGGAACCTGCCGCCTGCATCCATCACCAAGAAGGTGAACTTGAGGCGGGACACCATTGACGACGCCATGATGAACATCAGCAGCCTCATGAAAGATGTCCGTATTAAACCCCATTTTCGCAACGGACAGCCCGAAGGGATGGCCATCAGCGGCATCAAGAGCGATTCGATTTTTCGTAAGATGGGCATTCGAAACGGGGATGTCATCATGGGGGTGGACGGACAGAAGATCGAGTCGGTGGATGACGCCATGTCCCTTTACGGGAACCTGAAGTCGGCCAGCGAAGTCAAAATCGAGATCAAGCGGATGGGTCAGATACAGACCATTGAATATACCATTGAATAGAAGCGCCAAAAGGACCGGACAAGGATGAGTATGAAAAGGGCAATGAGATGTGTTGCGGCATATGCACTGGCAGGAATTCTTTTCGCATGGTGTCCGTCGAAGTTCGAGAGCCAGGAGGCTCCGGCCCCTGCGGAAGAGACCGTCTCCATCGACTTCAACGATGTGGATATCCGTGTCTTCATTAAATACGTCAGTGAGATGACCGGGAAGAACTTCATTATCGACCGCAAGGTCACCGGCAAGGTGACGGTGATCTCTCCGGGACAGATCTCCGTGGACGAGGCCTACCACGTGTTTGAATCCGTGCTGGATGTTTACGGGTTCTCCGCAGTGCCCTCCGGGACCCTGGTGAAGATCATCCCGGCCCGGGACGCCCAGAAAAAGAGCGTGGCAACGCGTCTGAAGTCCGAAGCCACGGACCGCTCCGACAACATCGTCACCCAGCTGGTGCCCCTGAAGTACGCGGACCCCACGGAGCTCAAAAAACTCCTGGCCCCGCTGATCTCCCGCAACAGCTCCATCATGGCCTACAAGCCCACCAACACGTTGATTATCACGGACCTAGCCTCCAACATCAGCCGGCTTATGAAGATTGTCAACAGCGTGGACATCACCGGGGTGGGCCAGGAGATCTCCATCCTGCCCTTGGAGTACGCCGATGCCGGGCAGCTCACCACCCTTCTCGGCAACGTTTTCAAGCAGGATTCCAAGAACAAGGCCTCGTCCAAGGCCTCCTTTGTGGCCGATGAGCGTACCAACACCATCATCATCCTGGCGGGCAAGGGCTCCACGGAGAAGATCATCCAGCTCGTGAAGATGCTGGACCGCGAAGTGCCCCGTGGCAAGGAGCGCATCCACGTGATCTATCTGGAAAATGCCCTGGCCGAGGACATGGCCAAGGTGCTCCAGAACCTCTCCAGCAAGGGCGGGTCACCAATGGAGACAAGGGCAAAAAGGCGGCCATCGCCTCGGACCGGGTGAACATCATCGCGGACAAGGCCACCAACAGCCTCATCATCATGGCGGAAAAGAGCGACTTCGTGATTCTGGAGGAGATCATCCGGAAACTCGATATCCCCCGGAAGATGGTCTACATCGAGTGCCTGATCATGGAGGTGAACGTGGACGCGGAGCACTCCCTGGGCGTGGAGTGGACCGTGGGCAACGACACCACCATCAACGGGCGGGATGCTGCTTACGGCGGCGGATTTGACGGGGGCAGCGGCTTCTCCAACCTGGGGAACCTTGCCGGGGCCTCCACCGATGGGGTGAGCAAGTTTCCCAACGGGTTTTCCCTGGGCGTCTTCAGCGAAGCCATTGAGGTGGGCGGGGTGAAGTTTCCCTCCCTCGGTGCCCTGATCACTGCCTACAAAAAGGACTCCAACGTCCAGATCCTCTCCACCCCCCAGGTCCTGACCCTGGACAACGAAGAAGCCAGCATCGTGGTGGGGGCCAAGATTCCGTATCTTACCCAGTCCAGCAGCGGGGACAGCGAGTACAACCAGTTTGAATATAAGGATGTGGGTATCACCCTGAAGATCACTCCCCAGGTGAGCGAGGACAAAAGGGTGAGGCTCAAGATCTTTCAGGAGACCAGCCGGGTCCTGGGTGATTTGTCGTCCCAGCCCAGCACCCTGCAGCGGAAGGTGGACACCACCGTGGTGGTGGAAGACAGCAGCACCATCGTCATCGGCGGCCTCATCGACAAGAGCCTGAACGCCACCGAATACAGGGTGCCGTGCCTGGGGGACATCCCGGTGATCCGGTACCTCTTCTCGGCCATGTCCGATACGGACAGCCGGACCAACCTCTACGTCTTTCTCACCCCCCGGGTGGTGAGCAGCCGTCATGATGCCGAGAGCATCATGGTGGACAAGCGCGAGCGTATCGACGACCTGCGCGAGGGCAACATCAAGCTTTACAACGATGCGGAAGAACGGGCCCTGGAGGAGAAATCCCGCCGCTCCGATATTCCGCCTGAGGCTGAGCCCGCCGAAGAGAAGGCCCAGGCCGAGGAGGCAGAGGTTGCCAAGGAAACATCGCCGGCTCAAATGGACCGAACCGAGGCGGTGATTGCACCCTGGGCGCAAGCCATGAAGGAGCCTTTGACCAGCCGGAGGGCAACGGAGTCAAGCCTCCCGAGGAGGCACCCCAGGTGGACGCGCCTTCGGATGACCAAGGGGGCGAGTGATGGTGTCCATTGTGCCTGTGAGCCCCTTCCGCAAGGTGGTGGCCGAGCTTATCCATTCCAAGTACAACGTGGAGGAGGACCTCCTTGATGAGGTGTTCCTTTATGCCGAAACCCAGGGCATCCATTACGGAGAGGCGCTGCTGAAGCGAAAGGTCCTGAGCGAGACGAAGTTCCTGTCGGTCCTTGCCGAGGTGTACGCCATGGAGATGCTCGAAACCCTGGATACCGCTGGCATGGACGCGGGGTTTACCGAGACCGTTCCCATTCAGTTTTTAAAAAAGCACTACATGGTGCCCCTGATGCCGGAGGGCGGGGAGGGCGATATCCGCCTGGTGATGAACGACCCCTGCGCGCTTCAGGCAGCCGACGACCTGGTGCAGCGCCTTGCCTGCGGGCCTGTCACAAAGGTGATGGCCCCACGCGGCCAGATCCTGTCGGCCATCAATACTTTTTATGACATGAGCCGGGGATCGGCCGAAGAGCTGGTCCAGGATATTGAGGAGAGCGGCAGCGACATCCTGGCCGACATGGAAGAGACCGCCGACCTCTTGGACGACACCAGCGAGTCTCAGATCATCCGGCTGGTGAACCACGTGATCTCCCAGTCCATCAAGGCACGGGCCAGCGATATCCACATCGAGCCTTACCAGGACAGCTTCAAGATCAGGTACCGTGTGGACGGCATCCTCTACGACCTGCTGACGCCGCCGCGCTGGATCCAGTCGGCCCTGGTCTCCCGTATCAAGGTCATGGCCAAGCTTAACATCGCGGAGAAACGGCTTCCCCAGGACGGGCGCATTGACGTGCGCATCGGCGAGCACGACGTGGATATCCGTGTCTCCACCGTGCCCACCACCTACGGTGAGCGCGTGGTCATGCGACTGTTGAACAAGTCGGGCTCCCTTCTGACCCTCTCCGAATTCGGCATGGGCGAGGAGACCTACGAGGCCATCGGGCGCCTGATCAAGAACCCCAACGGCATTATCCTGGTCACCGGGCCCACGGGCAGTGGCAAGACCACGAGCCTTTACGCCATCATCTCGGCCATCAACTCGCCGGACAAGAACATCATCACCATCGAAGATCCCATCGAGTACCAGCGATCGGGAGGATCCAGGTGAACCGGAAGATCGACCTCACCTTTGCCCGGGGCCTCCGGTCCATCGTCCGCCAGGACCCGGACGTGATCCTGGTGGGGGAGATCAGGGACCGGGAGACAGCCGAGATCGCCGTACAGTCCGCCTTAACCGGCCACCTGGTGTTCTCCACCCTCCACACCAACGACTCGGCCAGCGCCATCACCCGCCTCGTGGACATCGGCATCGAACCCTTTCTCCTGTCATCGGCCATCAAAGCCGTCATCGCCCAGCGCCTGGTGCGAAAGCTCTGCCCTTTATGCAAAGAGCACTTTCACCCCGCCCCCGAGCTGCTGAAGCGGGCCGGGATCGACGCGGAGAGCGCCGCAGCGGGCAATTTTTACCGTGCCGTGGGGTGCGAAGCGTGCTTCCAGACCGGGTACAAGGGCCGTATGGCCATCTTTGAGATCCTTGAAGTGGACGAGCACCTCAAGGGCATCATGGTCAAGACCTCCGACGCCAACCTCATCAAGGGCGAGGCCGTGAACCTGGGGATGGTTACCCTGAGGCGGGACGGCATCGACCGGGCCCTGAAGGGGGAGACCACCCTCGAAGAGGTACTGCGGGTGACCCATGCTTAGGGGGAGATACCTGATAGCCCTGGCGGCAATCTGCCTGCTCGCGCCGGGAGTGGCCGTTGCCGACAGCGGGGAGAGTCCCCTGATCTACTCGCTGTTCAAGTCGGTGATTTCGTCGGCGGACGGCAACCGGTGCAGCCACGTGCCATCCTGCGCCCGTTATGCCAGAGAGGCCGTGGAAAAGCACGGCCCCCTCAAAGGCGCCATGCTCAGCTGTGATCGGTTGATACGGTGCGGGGGAAACGATACCAAGCGGCTGCCCCAGGTGGTGGTGGGGGGACACCGACACGCCTGGGACCCGGTGTCGGCCAATGATTTCTGGTGGAAGGACGGGGGAGAAGAGAAAAAAGAGCCTGTGCTTCCCATGCACTTTGAGGGGTGGGATTAAACTGAAAGGTGGCACACCTTGTCGCCGGAGGCAGTGTTTGTCTTTTTCTGAGCCCGGCTGTAACAATAGACGCCATGTCGTTGCCCGTTCTTGAACCGAACCCATGGACAAAGGAGCCATGTAACCCCATGAAGTACCCTGTTGTTTGGGCAGGCCTCCTCGGCCTGTTGTTTGTCTGCCTCACCGCTGCCGCTTCGGTGGCAGGCACCCTCACCATCGATGAAGACGCCCAGTTCTCCTACGCCCGCAGCCTGTTTGAGCAAGGGGACTACCCCCAGGCCGCTGCGGAATTCTCTCGGTTCATCCATTTTTTCCCCAAGGCCGATCACCAGGCCGCCGCCCATTACGGCAGGGCTCTTTCTCTCTACGAAGGCGGGCAATACCCGCAGGCCCGAAAAGCCTTTGCCGATTTTCGTACCCGGTTTGACGCCTCTCCCCTGGCCCTGGCAGCAGGGGTGATGGAAGCCCAGTGCCATACCCGGTCAGGGGACCCTTCGGCCGGAGTGATCCTCCTCAACAACCTTCGGATTGAAACCCAGGGAGATGAAGACGCCCAGCGCCTGATCCTTACCCGCATGGCCTGGACCCGTCTGGAAATGGGGGACCTGCCCCGGGCGGAAGCCGCCTTTAAAGCCACCGCGGGCCATGTGGACGGGGAGTGCGGGTACCACGGCATCCTGAACAGCCTGGAACAGTTCAAGGCCCTGCCCGAAAAATCACCTGCCCTGGCAGGGGGCCTCG
Organism: Desulfoluna sp. CYM3A; assembly: GCF_056829965.1. Lineage (NCBI taxonomy): Bacteria > Pseudomonadati > Thermodesulfobacteriota > Desulfobacteria > Desulfobacterales > Desulfolunaceae > Desulfoluna > Desulfoluna sp. CYM3A. The sequence goes on along the minus strand of NZ_CP186556.1, from coordinate 3,649,844 downwards.
CCCTGATTCCCGGGGGCGGTTACCTCTATCTCGGCCGCTATCAAGATGCTGCCGTGGCCTTTCTTCTCAATGTCACCCTGGGGCTGGCCGCTGCCGAGAGTTTTGACGACGGCAACAACGCCCTGGGGGCACTCATCGCCTTTGTGGGCTTCGGGTTCTACTCCGGAAGCATCCACGGCTCATACACTGGTGCCTTGAAAGAGAATCGCCAGAGCCGCGAAAGCCTCTGGAACGAAATGCGCCACTGGGGTGGCGAACTCGAGCGCAAAGGGGCCGACTCCTGCCTCGGCCTGACCCTGTCCATTCCCTACTAATCCCACCTGAAAAGTTTGGTTAGAGCGTCAGCTCGGCTTCCGGTTGTTTCTGGGCGGAGACGGTGAAATCGGGGCGGCACACATGGATGCGCCCCGGTGCGATGCCCTCTCTTGCCAGGATGTGGCGGATGGCCCTGCCGCGCTGCTGTGCCAGGTCCATGTAGCGTTCCCGTGCCGGAGGCGCCGGGGCCTCAGGCGCGTCGGCATTTTCCGGTGTTTCCCCGTTGGGTGCCTCGGGGGCGGCGAGGTCGTCTGCCACGGCGTTGGCGCAGACGGTGAGGTTCAGGAACTCTTTTTTCTTCATAAGCCCGGCCACCACCTTGAGGTATTCGAGGCCCTCCGGGTTGGGCTCCGTTGCTCCCAGGGCATAGCCCACGGAGTCCAGGTGGATTTCCGTGACCATCTCTCCTGCTTTTTCAGCCACCATGAGCAAGGCCCCGTAGGGCTGGAGCAGGAAGGAGAGGTAGGAGACCGAGGCCGTGGTGATGGCCTTGGTCATGGCCACCTGAATGATGCTGTTCAGGCTGATATCCGGGTTGTGGATGTCTCCGTGGACCGGAATGGAGAGGCTGATGGTGCCGTTGCCGTCCTCCAGGATGGAGAGGGCGTAGTCCAGGGGCATGGAGAGATTTTTCATGGTCTGGTGGGCGGTATCTTCGTCGTCCGGGACCAGCTTGAGGTTGCGCAGGGTCAACTGGTTTCTGACGTCGAGGATGCCCGCGTCGATATCCAGGGTGGAGTCCGCAGTAAAGTTTCCCCGTTTGATGAGGTAGCCCAGTGTCTGGGAGCTGTAAGGCGACAGCGAGGAGAGGTTGATGTTGGCAACCCGGGCTTCCAGGTGCGCCGAGACATCATGTGCCAGGGGCCTCACGGTTCCGGTGACCGAGAGGGTTTCGTAGGTGTCCAGCTCGGCAACGAGGCTCAAGGGGAGGTCCTTGTCCGGGGCTGCCGTGTCAATGTTCTGAATTTCCAACCGCTTAAGGGTGACTCCCTTTTCAAAGACGGGCCTGACGCTTCGGTCCGTCAGGTGCAGGAAAGGGGAGCCTGAAATGCGGAAGGTGTTGATTTTTGCGGTCACGATGGGCCTGGGGGCCGGGGGTGGGGTGGCCGGGGCCTCGGCCTCGGACGGAGCGGGGGCGGAGTCGCCCCAGTGGAACGCCGTCAGGCTGTTGAGGGTATTGAAGAAGGTGAGCCGTCCCGACGGGTCCCTTACCAGGGTGGTGACCACATCGTCGATGATAAAGGTCTCGGCCCGCAGGTGGCTGAGCTCTTCCAGAGCCATGCCGGTGATGTCCACGGAGCCGATCTCGGACAAGGGAGGCAGGGCCGCGAGTTTTTTCAGGGAAATATGGGGGACCCGGATGTCGGCAAGGCCCTTTGCCTTGATATCGTAGGCGAAAAAGTGGGCCAGGGAGGCGATCTTCACGTCGGTTTCGCTGTCTGAGGCAAGGGCTTGCCTGACGCTCAGGTTGCCACGGGCGGCAAGGCCGTCCTTGCGTGATGGGTCAGCTTGTACCACTGTCCCAGACAATGCCTTCGTGGCGAACACGGATTCCCCCTTCGGGGTAGGCGATATCAAGCTTGCCGTTGCTCAGGGAACCCAGGGTGCGAAGATCGCTAAGGGAGCCGTCTTTGTCCAGGGCGACCCAGACATCCCCAAGCCAGGTGAGCCCCGCATCCCGGAGGGTGACAGCCGGGTCTGTAAGGTGGCCGCCGACATGGGAGAGGGAAAGGGTCCCGGTCTGGCTGAGGGTGGTTCCGGCTTCAGGGGCTTGGGTGATGGTAAAGCGGGTGTCCACGGTCAGCTCGCCTTCCAGGGCGGCGACCCGGGGTGCAGCCAGCCCGGAAAACGGCGAAAGGGCAAAGTCGGTGAGCTGGACCCCGCCCTGCACGGAGGTTTCCGGGCCAAAGGGGACAAGATCCAGGGAGACGAGCAGGGGGCTCTTGTTAAGGGCTCCGGTGATCTCAAGGCGTGATACCTGCTCGGGCTTCCACGTGGAAAGGCCGGTGAGGGAGGCGTCTTCCAGGGCAATGGCCAGGTCCAGTTTGGGAAGGGACAGGTTCACCGAGGTGTTTCGTGCGGTGAAGGTATCCACGCCCACATGCCAGGGTGTTTTACTTTCTTTGTCGTCACTGGCCGGGGGCTCGGCATGGGGTTCACCGGTGGAAATGGGGAACCCGCCTGCCATAAGGGACGTGTCTTGTCGAACCGTAAGGTCCAGCCCATCGATGTGAAGGGATTGGATGCGCAACCGTTTACGCACCAGGTCCGTTATGGCCAGGTTCACGGCAAATCGATCCAGAGAAGACGCTTCGCCGCTTTGGGCGCGCAGATGTACCCCTTCCACCACCAGGGTGCCGGCAAAGAGGTTTACGTCCACATTGTCGATGCGGGCCTCCATGCCTTTGGACGTGAGCCAGAAGAGCGCTCCATGCTTGATGGCAAAAGGCACGGCGGACACGAAGAGAAGGATAACAAGGGCCGACACGGATGTGATGATGCCGCCCCGGGATTTGACGGTGGATTTGATCTGGCGCAATTGTTTCAATGTCTTACCGTTTGAGTCTGTGGCTTGGTTTGGCTGTGTCCGCCCTATCCGATGAGCTGGTTCATGGAAAAAATGGGCAGGCAGATGGAGAGGACAATGAATCCCACGGTGGCACCCATCACCAGGATAATCACCGGCTCGATCATGGAGGTGAGGCTCTCCAGGGACGACTCCACTTCTCCTTCGTAGACATCGGCCACCCGCCCCAGCATCTCTTCCAGCTTGCCGCTTTTTTCCCCCACCTTGACCATTTGCACGGCCAGCAGCGGAAAGACCCCGGACTGGCCCATGGCGTCTCCCAGATCTCCTCCCTTTTCAACTTCCCCGGCCGCACCGGCCGCTGCTTCGGCAAGGACAAGGTTGCCCGCCACGTTCCGTGCCACGTCCATGGCCGTGAGCATGGAAACACCGTTGGTGAGCAGGGAGCCTAAGGTGCGCGAGAAACGGGTGACAGCCACCTTTCGCACAAGGTCACCGGCAACGGGGAGGCGAAGCAGGCATCTGTCGATGAGCATGGCTCCCTTTTCCTTTTGTTTGAATCGTCTGAAGGCGGCGACCGTAAGGATCAACAGCAGGGGAAAAACCCACCAGAACGTACCGAGGATCTCCCCGCTGCGCAGGAGAATGCGTGTGGGCAGCGGCAGGGCCTGGCCCATGTCGTTGAAGATCCCCGCCATTCTGGGCACGATAATCGTCATGAGAAAATAGAGGATAAGCACCCCGATACAGGTCATGAGAAAGGGGTAGGTGAGGGCGGCCCGGATGCGGTTTGTCAGGGAGAGCTGGCGTTCGCCGATCTCGGCCAGGCGTTCCAGGACAACGTCCAGGGTGCCCGACGCCTCTCCGGCCATGACCATGTTGATAAAGACGGGGCTGAAAAATGCCCGGATAGGAGGAGAGGGCCTCGGCAAAGCTGCTCCCTTCCTCGATGCTGTCCTTGATGCGGGAGAAGACCTGCTTGAGGCGGGGTGTTTCCACCAGGTGGATAAGGGTGTCGATGGCAGAGACCAGGGTGAATCCGGCGTTGATGAGGGTGGCAAGCTGGCGCGTGGCCAGAGTGAGGTCCCTGGGGCGTACCCGGCTGAAGAGGGCCCCGATGCGGTTCAGGTTGAACCGGCCAAGGTGATGCGGTCGGACACTTCGGTGACCTTCACCGGATAGAGATGCCTGGCTGGAGTTGGTGGCAGCCTGGCTTGTCGCAGTCCATGATGCCCGTGGTTGTTTTTCCCTTGTCTGTGAGGGCGCTGTATTCAAAAAGTGGCATGGCTCAGTACTTGGATCACCTGTGATCGTTGTGACGCCTTTAAAAGGCGAGGTTGCACGACGTTAAGGCCGTTGTGTCACCGTGACGGGGGAAAGGGGGCCGGGTAGCGGCGAATTGCTGCATGTCGTCTCAACGGTGATATGTGTCGGTATGTGGGTTTGGGTTGCGTTTTTTTAGTCTGACAGGTGGTCGCCTGCAACCCGGAACCCTGATTATTGTGGTTCTCCGGCCCGCTCTTTGAACTGACTGTAATCTGCGTATAGGCCCCTTTTTTTAGGGCCCGACAAATTTCGTCCATGATGCCTTATATAAGAGAAAGAGTAAAGAGCGCTGTGTTTCCCGCCCCATGGATGATGACGGGCACGGCCAGGTGACCCTCTTTTTCAAAGGCGACGGCAAAGAGAAGCCCCCCGGCCAGTTGTGTGACGGGAACCACCCCATGCATGGCGTGGGCCGCAGCAAAAACCAGGGTGCTGATGAGGACCGCCGGGATTACCCCCATGGGGCGAAGCAGGCGGTACACGATGCCACGGAAGAACAACTCCTCGGCCAGGGGGGCCACCAGGCAGCCCGTGACAAAGAAGAGGGCCAGGGTGGACGGATCCCGGGGCAGGTGCATCCTGACCAGGTGCAGGGGGTTGATGCCCGCAACAGCGAGAACCAGGGCCACTGCCCCCACAACGGCACCGAACCCCAGGCACCATGCGACGCCCCGTTTTGTGGCCTGGGTAAGGCCCTCGAAAGAGAGTCGCCCCAGGTCGCCCCGGACAAACCGGTCCCTGAGCAGGAGAACCATGACCGTGCCCTGGACGATTCGAAGGACAAGGATGAGGGCAAGGGGAGAGGCCACGGGGGCAAGGCTTTGCCCGCCCGCCTCCAGCAGGAGCACAAGGAAGGCGGCAACAAGGCTTCTGGTCATTTGGGGTTCTGGTGCCATCCCAGCCTCCCCATGGCCCGGTAGCCATACCATTCGAATCTACGATTGCGGGCGGCTGCCCACCGCCTCTCCCAGGGGGATGAGGTACGTGCTGTCCTTTGTCTGCCCCATGGCTCCCAGGGCCTGGCAGACCACGTTGGTGTCCGGGTCCCGGGAGAGTGTGGTGAGGATGTGTCGCCTGAGGCGGGGATCCCGGATGCGTGGCGCAGCCAGGGCGGCCCGGTACCTTACAAGGGCGCTGGGGTGGGCGGCCGCCCGGGAGATCACCTCTCCGGCGGTTGCTTTGTGGGTTTTTGTCCGGGAAAGGGCGTCAAGGGCCCGGGTGGTGCTGTCCGGGAGGGAGAGCCCCACGGCAAGGAGGGCCACGAACAGGAGCGCGCAGGATGCCACCGTCACGGTGGCGACGCGCGTTGCCGTGGGCAATGGCAAAAAGAAGCCCAGGGCCAGAGCTGCCGAGGTGTGAAGGACAGAAGAGAGGGGAAAGGCCGTGAGCAGGGAAAACCAGGTGAAGCTGCGCAACGGCCCAAAGGGATCGGCTGTTGCCGAAAACGCCCGGAAGGCCTTGGCGGGCTCGCGGAAAGGTCCCGGGCCGCAACGGTTCGGGTCGCCCCGGGCGCTGCAAGGGTTACGGCGTCCCGGCCACGTTTCAGGGTGTAATCCGTGGGCCCTCCGGGCAGGGACAGGTGCCCCAGGCGCTCGATGGCGGAATGGGCCTTTGGGCTCTCTCCTTCGACGTTCACGGTGAGCTGGCTCTTCTGGGACATGGCTTTAAAGGCCTCGGCGGGAAAGAGGGTGTAGGTGTAGTAAAAGTGACGCACCGCGTTCCCCGCCGGGTTGTCGAAGAGAAAGGCGTCCCGGAAGCCGCTGAACAACCCCCTGGGAAGGACCATGTGGGTTCCTGCGATGCAGAGGGCAAGGGTGACGGGAATCAGGGCATGGAAGAGAAGGGCTTAAAACGGGGCCCGGTGGCTTGTTGTCCTGCGGGCAGGAGTACGAGGTAAGCGCCGATAGTGCCCAGGAGAAGGGGAGAGGTTTCAGAGCGGATTCCCAGGCTGAGAAGGCAGCCTACCAGAAAGAGTCCGTGAGTGTGTGGCTGTTTTCGGGAGAGAACCCCTTGTCGGTAAAGGAATGTGGGGCCACCAGGGCACTGGCAAGGACAAAGGCACCGGAGGTGACCGTGAAAAATATCGCCCCGCACAGGGCCGCCTCCCAGCTGGCAAGGGGCGGCTGGGTGACCGGGCTTGGGCAGGGCAAGGAGCCCTGCTTTGGCCATGGCCCTGGTTTTTTCCAGGAGAAAGAGGTTGCTCCCCCGGACAAAGAAGGTGGCCCCCAGGTGGAACAGGCCAAGGGCCAGGATGTATGAGGCTGCGGATGTCAGGTATCGTTTCATCGCTATCCGGTGTGTTTGAGAACGGTGAACTAAGGATGGCCATGGCCGTCGGCAGAGACGGGAGGCGCCGATGACCTACTATGGCACGCTTTTTCGCGAAAAAAAAGGCACGTTCCCCCATCGGCTCATGGTGTGCCGATGGCGGTCGTGCCCATGGGGTGCCCGGAAAAGAGACGAAGACTGGCCGCTTCAGCCTTTACGGGTGTTTTGCCCGGGTGTTCTGGCGAGACGGTTCAGTGAAGGGGATCCTGCTGGTGTCGGCCATGGTTGAAATGACGGCAAGATTTCCTGCAAGCAAGTGAAAGATTCCCGGCCGTCCCTCGAACAGGAGGGCGGCGGGCTGTTTGACCAACCTCAGGCAGAGGCGGGCGAGCCTGCGGGCGTCATGATGTGAGAGAACGTGGTCCTGGGAGGAGAAGGCGATGTAAGAGATGGGGTTGCCTTCGTGGGCAAGGGATTCGGTGGAGATCCGGATACCGGAGCCCGTGGCCGTCAACACGATGGCGGGCTGGCTCGTCCCGTCGGACGGGGAGGGGTCCTTTGCCTCCTCGCCAAACCATGAAAGACGTGCGGCCAGCTCCTTGACGTGGGCCGGGCGAAACAGGCGGGCTGTCTGGCGGTGCGAGGGGCTTACGGCCAGGACGCATCCTGCAGAAGCTGGCCCGGCAAAGGCCAGGGCGTGCCAGGAAAAAAACGGGATGGCCTGGGTGGCTGCAGCAAGGAGGACGCCGAGCATGAGCAGCATGCTGAGGCACTGGGCTTCGGAGAAGGGGCCCAGAAAAGCCCGTGCCGTATCCCCTCGGTAGAATTCCAGGAAAAACCGGCCCAGGCCGTAGAGCACGAGGTAGGAGGAGAGGCCGCTGCCCGGGGGGAAACCGGCCAGCAGCAGGCCGGAGCCTGTGGCCACGCACAAAAAGCCCCAGAAGGCCTCCACCGCCTGGACCGGAAAGAGTCGGACACCCCTTAGGTATGCAGGAAATCCTGCGGCAACATGGGCATCTCCGTAGCAGATGCCCCAGCCATGGGGCCTGCCGTGGCAGCACCCTGCCATGAAGCACCCGAAGCGCCCCGTGGCCTGGAGCAGGCCCACGGCCAGCATGACCACTTCGGCATGTGCCAGGGAAGAGGAGAGGCCGAGGGCCATGCCGGAGAGGAGAAGGACGGGCACCAGGGTCACCACATGGCGCAGGTAGACGAAGGTCTCTTTCAGGGTCAGGATTTTTACGGCGAGGCTGTGGATCCAGAAGGTGAAAACCGCAAGGCCCATGAGAAAGAGGATGGCATTCAGGGAGAGGCCGAGGCAACGGGTCAGCCCCGTGGCAAGGAGGAGGGCCGCACCGGCCCCCAAGGTCCCGAAGGCATGAAAAACCGGGATGCGTTTGCCGAGGACGGTGAGGGTGGGCGAGACGCGGCGGTCCCAGGAGGCAAGGCATGGCTCGGAGGGTTCAATGATTACATGCATTGGTCGTAGATGCGCTCCCAGTACCTGCGCTCCTCGTGGGTGAGGTCATTTCCGTGCCGGGTCAGGAGCCGGACGATCTCCCTTTGGATCTGTGCACGGACAATGACGGGTACCGCGGCAACGGCTTCGGCCTGCACGTCCAGGGGGTACCCACCGGTGGCCGCCACCTCAAGGGGCGTACTGGTGAACAGGGTGACCAGGGGCCCGGCCACCAGGGCTTTGTTCAACCAATCCCCCGACTCGATGATGTCCTTGATCCGCTTGGGCGCCTCCCGGTGAGTGGGGCCCGAACAAAGGCGGGCGGGTTTGGAGGGGCGGGTGGAGCTCTTGTGCATCGCTGGAGCCGGATGCCGGAGCGAACGGTTGGCCCTGCGTGACGAGCCACATGGGACGAGATATCCCGGACACCGTGCCAGAGGGTTTTCAAGGCGCCGAAGGCATGGCGGTTGGCCTCAGCCTCCACGGTTGCCTCATGCCTGGTGGGGAGTGGGTGCCCCTTGGGTTCCGGCTGTGACTCCCGCTGGAGGGTGTGGGCCAGCTCATGGGCCAGGAGCACCTTTCCTGCCGGATGTCCGGGGAGGTAGGTGCCGGTGTCAAAGACAATGTCCTGCCCTGCAGTGAGGGCAAAGGCGTCGTGGGCTTTTGCCACCCCTGCGGCCCGGGCGCTGGTGTGGACGCGCACGTTGGAAAAATCGGCGTTGAAGGCCGACTCCATGCGGGCCCTGACCTCTCCGCTCAGGGGAGCCCCGTCCCCCAGCTCAGAGGCAAGGGGATGGCTGTGGTGGGCCATGGCCTCCATGGTTCTGTTTCCGAGGCATCGTCTTACCTGTTCACGGGCATCGGTGGGTCCGTGAGCTGCAACGAGTGGTTGCGTGTCTTTGGCATGGCTCGGGGAGCGTGTGCCCTTGGAACGGCGGCGTGTTTTGGGTGTCAAAAGGATCTCCCTGGGGACGGGATCAGTTCCCTGACGGGGGTGTCAGGTCGTTTATGGTGATGGATTTCAAGGCATCGTCGGTCATGGCCACCTGAAGGGACATCAAGGCCTGATGCAGCTCCAGGGCCTTCCCCGGGGTGTTTTCGGACGTCTTCAACAGGGTGCCCAGGGCCTCGGGGGGCCCGGCTATGAGGTCGCCCAGGGGGCGGCTGGCCGTACCGGAGAGAGCGGACAGAGACGGGGGAAAATTCAGGATCATGCGCGCCTTGGTGCGGAACTCCAGGAGCTTTCCCGAGGGGACGGCATCGGTGTGCTCGCCGGGGACCACCCGGGCAAGGTCGGAAAGGGTGCGGATCCCCCTGGCCGTGAGGGCAGCCTCATAGGTCTTGCCGATGCCGTCGATGCCCTGGAGGGGCAGAGACGCCCCGAAGGTCCCCAATGCCTTTTCCTGGAACGATTCTCCGGAAAAATCGAGGCGGAGGGTGCGGACCAGGGTGGTGCCGGGGGCAAGGTCGATGCGGGGGTGGATCACCCGGTTGATCATCACCCCGCTGTCCTTTTCGTCCGTGGCGTCTCCGCCGAAGAGGGCAAATTCCCTGAGGCGGAGTCCGTTTTTGCCTCCCACCTCCCCTGCGGTGAAACGGACGCTGATTTCAAGGCAGCTGGTGGGTTCGGACACCGGGCGGTTGTCCGGATCGAGGAAGGCGAGGTCCGACGGGCTGAGGGTTTTTCGGCAGCACTCACGGGCAAGGCGCGTGTCCTGTGGGGACGGGACAGGCGGCTGGCCGTCCCAGCCTTTGTCCCCGGTGCCCACGGCAAGGCTGAGGATTCCCCGCGACTGTTGATGCCCCTTCATGAGGGCGGCAAGGAGGGTGAAGCATCCGGACACAATCTGGTTGGACCGCCAGCCGCCGTCAAGCAGTACCCGGCGCCCTGCGTCAACCAGCGTGTCCCGGTAGGTTCCGCGGATGGAAAACACAGAAGACATCAAGGCTCCTGATCCATTGATCGCCTTTCGTTCGGGGCGCCAGCGCATCGTCCCTTCGGAGGACCCGGGGAGCCGGGGACCTTCCCCCCGCACTCCCCATCCCCTCCTAACCCTGTACTTCCGGGTGGGTACGGGAGCCCGCCTTTTCCCGCGGCGGCACGAACCAACGGCCACGCGACGGCGGCGCCCCGAACGAAGGGCGACCAATGGAGAATAAACGTGATTGTGGTAACTATTCAGCTCAAAAAAGGCCTCCGACGGCCCTGCCGGAGGTACGCTTTTGGGACCGACTATTTTGAAATCAACGATGCCAGGGGTGCAGGCAGGTTTTTGCGTTGCAGGCGCCTGCTGGTTTCCGGGTCGTTGAATCGGGCGAGCTGTTTGATGAGGGTCGGGTGGCGTTCCGGGTCCACGGCATCGGCTATTTTTCGGACCAGGGCACGCTCCCTGGGCTGGGACATGTCCGCGTGTTTGACGAGGACGCTCTGGATCAGGGGGTCGTCTATCTCCACCAGCACCGGCACAATGGGGTCAAAGCACGCCTCGTGGTCTTTGCGGAACTCGGGGATCACCTCGATCCAGCAGGACGCCGGGGTGTGCTTGAGAAAATCGAGAAATTTAAGGATCTTTTCGTCTTTGGAATCCAGGATACCAGCACGCTCAAAGGCTTTCCAGATCAATTTTTTTTGGGGCATGGGGTGTTAGTCCTCCGCAAAGGTGTAGACGTACCACATGAGGTCGACCTTTTCGTTGCTGGGCCCGTTTCGGATGTTGGTGAAGCGAATGTTGACGTCGTAGGCATTCTGGTCCTCCCGGGAGGTGTAGATGAACTCGCTGCTCACCTCGGCTTTGCCCGCCTCCGTGACATCGGTGATGGCCACGCACTGCATGTAGAGTTTCTTGATGCCCACAAGGGGATCCACGTTGGCTTCCACCAGCTGGGTGACGGATTGCTCGGGCATCAGGTCCATGACACTGCCGCTGTTCACCAGGTCGATGCCCAGCTTTTTCCGGGTGACCGCACCGTTGGCAAGCCCTTCGGTGCCGATGGGCTTGCCGTTGTCTTCGCCGCTGTGGTCGTGGCCGCCTGCGGCAAAGGCGATTTTGGACTCATCAATGGCCGCGTCGGACCGGACCTGGTCGTTGCCCACCACATGGTGCCGGAGCTGGCCTCCCTTGGTGAGGGACTCGTCAAGGCGGTTGCCGATGTTGCCCTTGATGCCCCGGGCGTCCCGGATCTCTTCGGAAAGGTTTGTCAGGCGAATCCCGGTGGCCCGAAGGTCTGCGATGTGATCTCCGGTGATGGTGGCCCTGCCCGCCGGGCGGTTGAGGCGGGCTATGGGGTAGAAGGCGTGACCCGCAGCTGGGTTGGGCGGAAAGAGGCTCCCTTCGGCCACGCGCACCGCCCATTCGCGCTTCAGGCGCACGCAGGTCTCCAGGCCGATGGCGGGGTTGACCAGGGCGCCGTCCTCATCGCTGTCCACTTCCCGTTCCCACACATCCAGGTAGACCGTGTCGGCGCGGACATTGCGGGGGGTGGTCGGGGGGCGACGGGATCGACCCCCCACCGCTCTGCCTGTGCCGGGTCGTTGAACAGGGGCTGGTGGGTAAAGCGCATGTTGGAGACGTTGATGACGTCCATGCCCTCCACCAGGCAGCGGCCCGCGCCTTCTGCGGTGCCGTCGCCCCCCCGGATAACAAAATCGTTTTGCCTGCCCGAGGCCGAGAGGATTTCAAAGCCGTCGTTGCCCTGGGGAACGCCGTTGCCTGCGAACCATTTGAGAAAGGCCTGGAGTTCGTATTTGCGGATATCCTCCTGCTCGTTCCAGTCCGCGTCCACCAGGGGAACACCCTGCTGCAGGCGGACCCCAACGTAACGGTTGAGCCGATCAAAGGTGTTTCGTGAAAAATTGCCCATGCTCGCATCCTCGTTAGAAGTGTAATCGGATCTTTCGAATCAGCGTCGCTGATGCGTCTTTGTGGATGACCGGGTGCCGGATGGAGTTGATCATGAAGTACGTCCCGTCAAAGGTCCCGAACAGGCCGAACTCGCGCAGGGGGCACGTGCCCTCCGGAGTCCCGGGGGCCGGGTACCCCGGTTCCAGGATGGCGGTAATCTGCAACCGGCTGGTGGGTGTGGCCACCTCGTTGTTGTCCTCGTCCAGATAGATCAGGTTCAGGGCGTTCAGGGGCATGGGGTGAGGACAGGGGGCAATGAGGTCCGTTGCCGACGGATCGGGTGCCGGGGGACCGTCCTGGTCCCATGAGGCCCGGCCCGTGCCGAAGGCGAGATGGTGGATGCCCCCCGAGGCGTCGCCCTTCATGAACCCGGCCAGGAGAACCCGGCACTGCCGGGCGATGGTGTTGGAGGACCAGCCGCTGTCCGAGAGGACGCGGCCCTGGCCGTCCTTGAGAATATCGCGGTAGATACCCTTGAGTTGACCGCCTAATTGTTCCATGGATCGTCATCTCCTGTGAGGCCGGTGTGCCAGGTCCTGATGTGGATGTTTTCCTTGGGGGGCGAGGTCTTGACGCTTCCGCCACCGGGGGCTTTAGGGCCCCAGGATCGCAGCCTGCGCCATTGGGGGATTCTGTCGGTATGGTGATCCGTGACCCCCGGAAGGTGCTCCCGGTTCACCGTGGTCAGGCTGGCCTCGGTGCCGTCGTCGATGACACGGGGCGTTTCTGCCGTGGGGTCGTCGTAGGTGTAGATGTGTTCCGCGTACACCGCCGGTTCGATGATGAAGACATGGCGTGCCTGGATGGGGAGAAACCGGTGGATCACCCCGTTCAGGAGGTTGCGGTTTGTCAGGATGTGCTCGGGGTCTTCCCGGTCCGGGGTGAGGTAGATGCCCAGGGTCTCCCGGGAGTACCAGGTGGTGTCGTCCATCCTGCCGTTCTTCCCGGTGTCGCAGGTGTAGGTCTGAAAATCTTCGAAGCTTCCGTGCCGTGCGTTTTTTGCCGTGTGTCCGGCCACGGCCGCCACGCTGCCGCAACAGCGCAGGTCCCGGGTTTCCGTGGCCCTGTAGACAGAACTCTTGTGCTTCAGGGGCTTGCAGGCCCGGTACAGGACCGTCAGGGTGCCTGAAAGGTCCAGGGGGCAGGGAAACCGTTCCGTATAAGGGGAGGCGGGGGGGCCTTCGGATTCCACCCAGCTGCCGGTGTCCCCATGGAATGTTGCCTGTCGGACGGAGCGGTCGCCTCCATGGTCCGAGCTGAAAAAGAGGTGGAGGCGCCCTGTGTCGTCCACCAAAGGGGCGGGGTCGGACTCCCCGATGCGGTGCGGGGCGCAGGGTTTGCAGAGAACAGGGCCCCAGTCCGAGGTGTCATGGGGATCCATGCTTTCCTTGAACCGGTACATGACGCGCCATTGTTTTGGGGTATCTCCCGGGCCGTGCACTCGTTCAGCCCAGAAAAACCCTAAGCGCGGGCCGGTGTCCCCGGGGAGGCAACAGGCCGTGGGGGGATGTGCCAAAGGCGCCGGTGAGGAGGGCATACCTGGCATAACGGCGGTGGGGCCCGGTTGCCATGCATGTCCGTCATGCAGGGTGTATCGGGTTTGCCATCTTTGGCGATGCTCCTCCTGCCAGAAGAGCCAGAGCCTGGTGCCGTCGGATACGGCCACGGGGTGCCTGCGCTGGCTGCGGGTGTCCGTGAACACCTCGGTATCGGACCAGCGACCATTGCAAAGCCTGCGGAAGCAGATTCGCCATGTGCCTGAAGGGGTGTCCAGGGAACTCCAGAAGAGCCACAGGGTGTCCCCCTGGCTTGCCGTTGAAGGGTCCCTATCTAAACTGGAGCCGCTGCTTAAAGGGAGGCTCGCCCCCCAGCCTGTTTCCGAGTCGTGGCGCTTTCCCCAGATATGGCAGTGGTTTTTCCTGATTACATGGGAGAAGACCCAGGTGGCGTGGTCTTCATGCGTGGCGGACACGGGCCTGCCGTCAAAGGCGGCGTTCACGGAAAAAGGGGCCTTCCCCTGCCGCCATCTGCCGAGGCATCGCGCTCGGTGTACCAGAGCATGAGTTGCTCCGGGGTGTTGGACAAAAAGATGTTGTGGACAAACTCCTTGGTGCGGCTCTCCCAGCCGGTGAGCCGTTTTACCGTGGCTTCCACCGTGGGAACCAGCCCCACGGTCTTGTAGAGGTGGGGGGCGCTCCTCACCTCGTTGCGCTGGGTGTCGAGTTCCTGGCGGTAGTCGGGTTGCCAGCCGATCCACCGAGCCAGCAGGGGCAAGAGGTTGCCGTCGATCCTGTCCCGGTTGTGAAGGGCCAGGCTGGCCCTGGCGTGGCTGTGGAGCTGGTCGAGGACGCTGCCCGGAAGTTCCAGAAAGCGCCGAAGCTGCCCGGCATTTTCAAGGGCTGTCGGCACACCTGCCGAGGCATCGGGTACGGTGGTGTCGTAGCGGTGGGTGATCCTCGGGAGGAGGTCGTACATCATCTGGGCCGAGCCAAAGGGCGAGGTGGCCATGGCGTGGCAGCGGTTACCGGGGGCCTCGGCATATCGGACCGGAGAGCCCCCAAAGGGAAAGAGGCTGTAGTAGTGAACGGTTTCCCCTTTTAAGGGGGCGTCGGTAAATGCGTGCCGGAGTTTTTCGCCCTGAACCGGTTGGGCACCGGGGGCAGGGCCGTCAAAGACCACTTCCCCGTCATCGGGGGCCACAGGGTAGGTACCGGTGCGGCGCACGATGCGGACACCGGCATGGCCGGACGGATCCGGGTTGGTCCAGGTGAGGCGGATGCCGTTGCCCTCGGCGGTGGCTTCGCCATGGAGGTCTTCAAGGCGCATCAGCGGCTCCCGTCCACCCGGAGACGCATGCCGTGGGCGTAGTCGGCGTTGCCGTCAGGCACTACGGGGATCTCGTGGTCTTCAAGGATGAGCTTGCCCGAGGGCGCCACCGTGCCGGGCGCTTCGCCTTCCCGGCGGAACTCGTCGATGCTCACAAAGGCCACCCCTTCCACGGCCTCCATGGCCTCGTAGAACTTGCTGAGGTAGAGGGTCTGGCCGAAGTCCACCCGGGGCAGGGCCAGGAGCGCCCCTGCGGCGGCAAGGGTTTTATCCCTGACCTCTTCACGGGGGTAATGGCTTTCGACCCCGATCTCGGCAGAGATCCAGACGGGGACATAGGTGACATCTTCAATGCGAATCAGGGTGGTCACGGGCCGCTTGTCTTCGAAATAGGCCAGGAGGCTCTCTTCCAGTACATCGCTTACCCGGCCTCCGCCCTCCGGGGCCACGTGGAGGGTGACCCGGTTCCAGCTGTCGGCCACGGCCTTGACCTTGGCCACTCCCTTGAGGTTCAGGGCCAGGGCCTTGTAATCCTCTTCGGTGACGGCCCGCTTCAGGGAGCGGAAGACCGAAGGCGCGTGCATAACGGCATGCTCGATGCTCTCCCGGTCCGCGCCGCCTGTGGCTGCCTCACTTTGAATGACGATGACCACGTTGATCCGGGCAGCGTGGAGATGCCGGATGGCTCCAGCGGGTACGTTGCCCATGATGCCGCCGCCAACACGGTAGGTTGCCGTGATCTCGGCCCCGCTCTCGGGCACGGCCCCGAAGGCCCCGTCCCCAAAGAGAATGGTGGCCCGGTCCCGGTCATCGATTTCGATGACATAGTCCTTCTGGTTGTTCCGGCTAAAGGCAAGGCTCTCCTGGAGGGTCCATTCGGTGACGGCGTCCCCCAGGCGGGTGGTGACGAGGATGTCCCGGTGTCGCTTGCCGGAGGTCCCGGCCGCACGGAGGATCAGGCCGGTGCGGCCCAGGGGGAATCGCTGGTTCCGTCCCCCGTCGGAGAGGCCCAGGTGCTCCTCTTTCACAAGCCTGCCCTCTTCCACGGGGACCCCGCCCGTGCCGGTGACCGGGTCTTTTCGGTGGTGTTTCCGCTGGGTGGACGGGTCCACAGCCAGGGCGGCGCAGTCGATGACAAGGGGCGTGTCCCGGGTGTATTCGAAGCGGACGCTGGGGGCGCCGCTGTCGCTGGCCGTGGTAAAGGCGTGGCCCTTTTCTATGGAAATGACGGCCCGGCAGCTCGCCGGAAAGGAGAGTTCCAGGGTGCAGGAGGCCGGGGAAGCCGTTGCCAGGCTGTACCCGATGAGCTTCAGGTGGTCGATGACGCTTCGGCGGGTGCGGGCCGTGGAGAGAAAACTCTCGGTGGCCACCCGGTCCTGGTAGTAGCTGAGGATGTCCCCCATGTGGGCAAAGAGCTCTAAAAGGACGTTGCCGAAATCCGCCTCAGACTCACCCGGACGCCATTCGGGCAACCTGGACGAGACAAGCTCCTGCATGGCCCGCAGAAGGGAGTCGTAGTCCCGGGCCATGTAATCCACCACCTGGTGTTGTCCTGTGACCTTTATCTCTGCCATGTTATTTCCCGAATTTTTTTTTGAAAGCGATCCGCCGGAGTTCTCCCTTTTAAAGTCAAGCAAATCACCAATGCCCTTCATCAGGCTTTCAGGAGAATGGAATGGGTCTCTCCTGAAAAGTCGATTGCCATATGCCACACCCCACGCGAATGCCCCGAAAACCTTTGCATGATGTCGGCCGGTCCACGGCATTCGTAATGCCTGTTTGTCAAACTTTTTAAAAGTTTGGCCCCCGGCAGGGCCGCCGGAGGCTGTTTCGGGCTGAATTGTTACTCGTTTTTTTTACTATTTAAAATGAACGCGCACGGCCTGGCGGGTCTGGTCCTGCTTTTGGGTGTAGGCCACCTCGATGGTGACGGTTTCGTCCTGGTGGGAGACGTTGACGCCCTCCACGGTGATCTCATCGCCCATCCACCGCATGAGGGCGTGGCCGATGGTGAACTCCACGGCCGCGGCCAGCACCGGGTTGTTGCCTTCGAAGACGAGGTTGAAGAGCCCGCAGCCGAATTCGGGCAGGCGAACCCGCTCGCCGGGGGCCGTGAAGAGGACCTGGATGATCTTTCCCCGGATGGCTTCGTCCCCTCCTGTGGCGGTGAGGCCACCGGCCTTGGTGACGGAAAAGGGAAACCCAAAGGCGGTGCGGACGGTCATGCGAGGCGTCCTTTAAGGGCTGTGGGGGGATCCGGGAGCTCACCCGGCTGGGGGAGGGCAGCCAGGTCGGCCTTGAGCTGAAGGTTTGCTGGCGTGTCTGCGGCCCATTGGTCCACGGCCTCAGCCACCCCTTTCTGCCACTGGGCCAGTGCCTGCAGCCAGCGGTGGGTCTGGTCCACCCACTCCCAGAACGGAGGATCCTCCTGGGAGGATGAAATCGCGTCGGTGTGGGCGGTGACAATGCGGTAGACCGCCTCGGCCAGGGCCCCCATGTTCTCACGAACCGCGGGCTCGTCCATGTTCTTGCCCAGGCTCTCGTCTTCCCGCTCCAGGCGGGCGCGCATGGCGTTGATGAATTCGGTTGTGGCAATCTCATGGTTGGGCCCAAGCCCCATGGCACTCTCCTTAAAACATAGAAAAACGTGAATGACCTGGTTTAAACAAGCCTCCGGCGGCCCTGCCGGGGGCTAAACTTTTAAAAAGTTTAACAAACAGGTTTAAAAAAACAGATTCAGGTCAATTGACATCAAAGGCACATATGATTTCCCCCGAGGAATCCGCCTGCGCCCGTTTCGGCCTGTCACCAGTCAACCAGCGTTACCGGAGGCGCGACAACGTATCCTGTGACGTCGAAGCTTGTGAGGCAGCCCGCACAGAGCATCAACGTTTATGTCGGGCGTAGCCCGAGCCGAAGGCCATTGCGCTTTGCCCTGAGGAACGAAGGGCACAGCGCAATGGCAATATGCTTTCGAGGTGGCTCACCTCGCCGCCGGAGGCCTGCTTTTTAACCGGCTCGCTACGATGCGCTTCAAGCAAACACCTGGGTGTTGCTGGTGACGCCCATGACCACCGGGGCGCCCAGGTTGCCGATGCCACTGTCCCCGATGCGGATCACGGGGGCCGATGCCGAGCCGAGTCTTACGGCGCTCCCCTTGACTTCCACGGTTCCGGCTCCGGCGTCCACGGACACGCCGGACCGGGTGAGGGTCACCGTTGCCCCTGAGGCGGTGGTGATGCTGATGTCGCCCTCGGCCAGGGTGATGCTGTGGCCTCCTGTGCCGTGGGTGATGGCAATGCCATTGCCGTCCATGGTGAGGACATGGTTGTGCCCGGCCTCCACCAGGGTGACCCGTTCGTCGCCGTCCCGGTCTTCAAACTGAAGGGTATGGCCCTTGGCTGTCTTGATGATTTTGGCCGTGGGCGGGTCCTGTACCTCGCCTTCGTCGGCGCCGTCGGTGCCGACGGGTTTGGGAGCCTCGCTCTCCCCGCCGGGCTTGCTCCAGTAGGTGCCCACCCAGATGGGAAACTCCAGGTTCCCTTCCTCAAACTCCACCCAGACCCCGGCCCCCACCTCCGGCACAAAGAGCAGGCCCTGGTTCGCGTCCCCGCCAAAGGGCACGCAGGCCGTGGCCCACCCTGTGACGGTGTCCGGGCCCAGTACGCTGGGAACCCTGATTTTTAGACGTCCGAGCCCCTCGGGGTCCCGGTTGTCCACCACCAAGCCCCGGTACTTGCCGTAGTGGTGGTGGTCTATCTTGTCCGACAGCACGGAAATCATCTGTTCAAGGGACACGGATCCTCCTTGGCTACAACCCGAAGGGGGCGTCGGAAAAGCTCTCCGATCCTGTGGGTTCCAGGGCATTGCGCGTGGCCGTGAACCGTTGGGTGTAGCCGTCGTCGGTGAAGGTGTGGGTGACGCGGGTGACGGCGTAAAGGCCGCTGAAGGTCTCGCCGATGCCTTTGATGGGCACCGCTTGGCGCGGTTTGAGCACGTGCCCGTAGTGGTTTCCCATGATTTCGCCGTGGCCGGTGACGAACCAGTGGGCCCGGCGGTGGATGGCCTGGGCGAAGAGGTCCATTTCGGGTTGGCCGGTGGTGATCTTCCGGTCCAGGTGCAGGGTGGCCGCCTGGATCCCGGAAGGGGCAAGGGCCGAGGCATCCAGGCGCCCCAGGGACGGGGCGTCGTTGGATTCAATCGTTGTTGAAAGGACCTTTTTGTTCAGGCGGTCCACCTGGGCCATGGAGACGCGGCCAGGGCCCAGGGCGTTTACCGAGAGGGAGAAGCTGCGGACAGTGGTCTCGTCACCAAAGTGGACGGCGAGGACAGGCTGGGGGGCTGCGTTGAGGTTTGGCTTTTTAAAGCAGCCGGTGCCTTCGTCCATGTAGCAGTCGCAGCCGTTACGAAGGGCCAGGCGCCTGAGGAACTGGAGGTCGGTCTCCCGCTGGATGATGGTGGAGACGGCCTCGCCATGGACCACCTCGGTCTCCTCCACGTCTGTATCAAACCCGTGGCTTTCGAAAATCTCCCGGGCAATGTCGCTGTCTTTTTTATCGGGCCAGGCCTTGAGGGCTTCGTCCCTGTCCATGAGGACCGAGGCGTCCATGCCCCGGATCTCCAAAATGCAGGCCGCTGGGTCCGGGTCGAAGATGGGGGCCATGTGGGTGATGTAGCCTCTTAACAGGGGGTCGTCGGCAGAGCCGAACCCGGCCCGGAGGGTGATTGATTTCCAGGGCCTGAGCCTTTCGTCTTCCAGGAGTTCCCAGGTCCCCTGGTGATCGCAGGAGAGGGTCAGCTGCATGGCAAAGGTGTCGGTGAGCCCGGTCTCTTTTTCCACCTCCACCGAGACGAGGTGGGGGTAGAGGTCGTCGGCCTCTTCCCCTTGGATCTCTATGGCAAGGTGCTCGTTTTCCATGTCGGCTTTGTGACCCTTTATGGGTGAACCTGTTGCGGTGGCCCCTTACAGATCCGCAAGGGCAATGGATTTGCCCGTGCGTTCCACGGGTTGGGCCGTTCCCGCAATCCAGCCCGCCTCGGTGACGGCGGCGACCAGCTCATCCGGGCTCGTGGTGAGGCGGTTGTAGCAGATGATCAGGGTGGCTTCCGGGGCGTCTGCTGCTTCTGTGGGAAGGGGCTCCCCGGTTTCGTCCATGAGCACGTCCTCAACCCCGGGAAGGGCGGTGAGCCTGCGGAGCAGGTCGCTTCGTCCGGGGGGGGGCGCTGCGTTGCCGGAGCCCATGGGGATGCGCACCGTGCGAAAGGGGCCGTCGCCCATGAGTTCCAGGGGGGAGAGGAACTCGGGGTTGGCGTCGGCGATGTGCCACCAGAGCTGCGGGGTGCGGTAGCAGGTCCAGGAGAGATGGTCCAGGCGGTCTGCGTCGGTGAGGGTGTGGCGAACGGTGCCGGTGGTGACCGGGGTGAGGCGAAGGGACACGGACGAGAGCTTTCGGCCCCTGGCGTCCGGGACCACCTCTGTCTCCAGATTTTTGTACCTCGAATGCTTGAAAAACATGGATTATCCCGGGATGACCACGTCGGTGATGCTGGCGATGTTGGCCAGGTTCAGGGCGGACATCACCTCTTTCATGGCCTTGGTGTAGGTGAAGACCGGGTTGGGCCCCTCAATGACGGTGAGGGAGACGGAGAGGGTGGCCCGGATTGGGTTGAGGTCGGTGCTGAACTCGGTCTCGGTGATGTTCATGCTGTTGATGTTGACGGGCAGGACCCGTTTTCGTCCCCAGATAAACAGGATCATGGGGGGATTTTCTCCCCGGGTGAACCGGAAGCCCAGGTCCGAGGCAAAGAAGCTCTCTTTTTTTGGGTAGAGCATGAGTTCCAGGGAGGAGAGCTGGGGCATGATCCCGAACTGGCTGGCCAGGGGGGCCCCTTCGTCCATCTTTTCCGTTGCGTCCAGGCGCATCTCAAACTGGATGGTCTCTTCCTGGACCGTTACCTTCTGGTCCCGCTGAAGCTCCAAAAGGTCCGAGTAGGTATCCTGTTGGTGGAACTGCCTCAGGGAGGGACCGGCTGTGGTGGTCCCTCCGGTTGCGGGGTTTCCTGTCACGGGAGACGCGGCTCCGGGGCCGGAGAAGGTGAGGGTTCGGTTCCGTTTCAGGTCCACGGGGTTGAACTGAAAGGGCACGATAAGGGGAGGAATGCTCAGGCCGAACTCCACAAAGGCCCCGCGCAGGATTTTGGGTGTGTTGGGAAAGCCGCCGCTCATTGTTCGGCCTCATCGGTCCAGAGTTTGCCCATCTTTTCAAACTCGCGCCTGACGCCGTGGAGAATGTGGCGTGTGGCGATGGCTTCATATGCTTCGGCTGCCAGAAAAGCGCTGTTCAGGACAATGTTCTTGATGGTGCCCCCGGACACCTCGAACCGGCGGGCCAGGCCCTCAAAATCAAGGGGCTCGGCCAGGGGGGCGCTTTCCGGCACATGGTTTCTCCAGATTTTTTCCCTGAGGCCCGCATCGGGAAAGGGGAACTCCACGATAAAGCGCAGCCTGCGCGTAAAGGCCTCGTCCATGTTGGAACGGAAGTTGGAGGCCAGGATCACCACCCCTTCGTACTCTTCCATTTTCTGGAGGAGGTAGCTCGTTTCGATGTTGGCGTATCTGTCGTGGGCGTCTTTGAGTTCCGTGCGTTTGCCGAAGATGGCATCGGCTTCGTCAAAAAAGAGGATGGCGTGGCTTTTTTCCGCTTCCCGGAAGATGGTGGCCAGGTTCTTTTCGGTTTCTCCGATGTATTTGCTCACAACGCCGGAGAGGTCGATTTTGTACAGGGAGAGCTGAAGGTCCCGGGCGATGACCTGGGCGGCCATGGTTTTTCCCGTGCCCGGAGGGCCGGAGAACAGGACGCTCAGACCTTTGCCGCTGTGCACCCTGGTGTCGAATCCCCAGTCGGAGAACACACGCTCCTTGTGTTTGACCTGGGCGCAGATTTCGTGGAGGAGCGCGGTTTTTTCCTTGGGCAGGACAAGGTCATCCCAGGACGAGCCGGGTTTGACATGGACGGAGAGGGCCGCCAGCCTGTCGCCGGACTGCTGCCTGCATCCGGCAAAGAGGTCGGGCAGGGTCAGGGGGGCCTCCGGGCTGTTCATGCGGGACTGCATCTCGGCAAACCGGGCGGCATCCCGGATCTGCCCCGGGGGCAGGGTGAACCACCGGGCAAGAAGGGCGGACCACGGACCTCGGTTTTCAGGGGCATTTTCCTCAAGGGCTCGCTGCCAGGCCGTTTCCCGCAGGGGCACGGGGGGGATGGGCAGGGCCAGGGACGCAAAGGGGAGGCCTTCAAGGGCTGCTTCGCGGGTCCAGGGGGCTTCCCCTGCCATAAAAACAGGCGATGCGAATTCGGTGATCCGCTGGGCGATTTTTTTTATAAAGGGCAGGGCCTCGTCCGAGGAGAGGAGGGCCTGCACGTTGTCCAGAAGCAGAAGGGCCCCGGTGAGGAGGCCTTCTCGAAAAGCCAGCCACATGAGGTGGTCTGATTCCGGGGTGGCTGGGGCCACAAGGGAGAGATCGACGCGGAGCATGGGGCAGCCCAGCTCCCGGCAGACGGATCGGGCAAGGTGTCTCTTTTCGGCCCCCTTTGGGCCGTGGAGGTAGAGGACAGACGGGGTACCCGCCTGCCTGCCCATGAGGTGGAGGGCCCGGGTCTTGACGTGGGGCGGGACCAGCACGCGATCTATAGGGTCTCCCTGCTCTTCGATTCGGGCAAATGCGTTGATGCGGGGATCCGGGGCGTTGTGGCCCAGGAGAAAACCGGTGATGCGGCGGTCGACCCGGAGGAAGGTGGCCAGGTCGCTGGCGCCCGAGGGGCTGTGGGGGTCTTCCATCGGTTGCAGGATGCCCCGCTGCAGGAGACGGGACTCCCGGGAGACGATGGCCCTTAAGCTCCATTTCTGGGCCGGGGTGCGGCAGAGCAGGGAGAGGATCAGGTCCATGCTGGGCCGCTTGCGGGTGATGTCGTCCTGGAGGTAGGCGTAGAGGGTGTCGTATTTTCGGTCCAGCTCCGGGGCCAGGCAGATCATCACCGCCTGCACCTCAATGGGGGAGAGGTCGTAGAGCCCGGCAAGGAGGGGCAGTGCCAGCGGGATGTTCCGGTCAAGGCTCGCCGACACCTTTCGGGCGATCTCCTGCCCCATTTTTTCCAGCTGGTCCGATACCTCGGAGAGGTCGGGGGCGCTCTCCGAAGGGACGCTTTCTTCTGCGAGGAGTCGGTCCACGTGGGTGTCGGAGATGTAAAGGCCCATGCTTGACTGGGCATCTTCCGGGTCTTTGAAGGCTTCATGGCCGTGCCTCAGGGTGAGGACCCATCGCGGTCAAAATCCCACGTTGTCGTTCATCTGCCAGGTGGTCGGCGTTTCTGGCGTAACCCGTGTCCTCCGGGCGAGGTGATGATGCTGTCCCTGACATGGGGGCGGCCCCTTGGATGATCACGCCGTCACCTCGAAAAAGAGGGTTTTCCGGCAGAGATGGGAGATGTCGATGCGCATCTCGTAGAAACCGGGGGCCGGTCCGCCGGAATGGTGACCGGAAAGGCGTCGGAGGCCAGAGAGCGTGCCGGAGTCGATGGCCCTTCGCATGACCGAGACATAGGCCCTCCAGCCCGTAAGGTGCCTGCCGGTGACCGTGACCACGGTTCCGGCCGGGGCGGCCGCGGGGGTGATGCCCGTGACCTCGGGGGGATGAAAGGGGGCCTTTACTTCGGGGACTCCCACGCGAAGGACGCGCTTGCCCACGGGGCGCTCCCGGGTAGCTGGCATGTCGATCTGTACCACCGAGACCTCATAGGCCACCGAGAGCCGGTAGGGTTGGGCAAAGGTGCTCCAGATGGAGCCCATGGACTCCAGGTCCACAGGCTCCTGCCGGATGGTGATCTGCTCCCGGGCGCTTTCAAGGCCCTGGCTGAGGTAAGGGGCGGGCACCACGGGGTTGGCGTGGAAGACCCGCATGGCTTCCCCCAGGATTTTGTGGGCATGGACGTTGCCGGTCTGGGGATCGGTGAGGGCCTTGGGCGTCATGAGGTAGAAAAGGTGCAGGGACAACGGGGGCGGCACAAGCCGGGCCGGGTCGTCGGCCCGGGGTTGCCAGTCCAGGTTCTTAAGGGACGGGCTCTCTTCCACGCGGTAGAGAAAGAGGTTCACGCGCCTGTCGCTGCCGGGCTCGTCCGGGGCAAGGAGGGTGACCCCGACTTCCGGGGTGAGGGTCATCTCCCCGAGCAACAGGTTGCGCAGGGACTCGCTGACCATGCCTATGGCGGTGGATTTACTCACGGTCCTCCAGGGTTATCGGATCATGTTCAACAGGGCCCGGCGCGTCCCATGGCTTCGCTGCCAGGTGGCTGCCCGGTTGGGGCCCTTTGGTGCCGCAGGCGTCTGTACCATGATGACGCGGGTGACGGGTGGCGGTTCCATGGGGGGCTCTTTCGGGGCCTCTGGGGCCGGAGTGACAGAGGCCTCTTGCCGGGGCGCCGGTGCCGGGGACCCTGGGGCGGTGAGGCCGGGGAAGAGCCGTCGCAGGCGATCCATGGGCGCTTCATCTTCTCCTGAGGGTGTGGCGGGCACCGGGGCGTGAGGGGGAGGGGAAAGTTCCCCGCACGCCCCATGGACCGGTGGCCGGATAGGGCCTTCCGGTGTGCCCGCTGTATCTGTGTGCTGTTTTGCCGGGGGTGCAGAGGCAAGCAGCGAAGCTGGTTCGTGAAACCGGTTTTTTTCTGCGTCTCTTTTTGGACCCGGCGGCTCAGGGGCTGTGTCCGCACAGGGCGTTGTGGATGGGGCCAGTTTTTTGTCCGGCACCGTGGGGACCTCTGTTGTGGGGGCGACATCTCCGGGGCCACGGGGATAGGGCCGGGATTCAGTGTGACGGAGGCGTCGGCGGCCTCGGGCCCGGTGCGGTGGAGCGGGGCGGGCCCTTCATTACATGGGCTTGGCCCTGGGCTGACGGGGCGAGGCCATCTGTGGCGTCCATGTGCGGGAGGGGCTCGTTATGGAAGGCTCCGTCGTCCGGTTGCGGTGTGGCCTCTTTTTGTTCGGGCGTCGCCGTCCGGTGGCGAGTGGTTTGTGTCCTGGGTGCCTCCATGCCCGTCACCGGTGCGGATGGCTCCGGGAAGGTTGAGGGGATTATCGTCTCGAAACCCGCTCCCCAAGGCGGGGAGAGGTGCTCTCTTCACCGTGGGAGGAAGGGTTCGCCCCGAAGGTTTCGTGGGTCTCAATGGGCAATCTGGAAATGCGTGGCGACGTGTTCCAGGGGGGCCGGTGGTCGGCTCGAACCTTCTACGGCCCGGGAGGGCATCTTCGTACCTGAAGGTACCCGGGGGCAGTAAGGCGGCCCTGGGTTGTGGGAAGCGTGGGGTCGGGCAACCCCAGGAGGGCGTGGATCCGGTGGGCCGGTGGCTCAGATTTCTGGGTGTTGGAGCCGAGAAGCGCCCCTTTTCCGGGTGGGCGAATCAGCTTGCATGATGGGCTCGTTCCACGGCCTCGGACAGGATATCGATGTACCTTCGCCGGTCTGTGCGGGTCATGCCGAGTATCTCTTTCTCGCTCCAGTGGTAGTGGTAGGCCAGGTAGTGCACCTCCTGAAAGAGGAGGTCGAGGCGGGTGCCCATCTCTTTGAGAACGAACGCCTGGAGGTCGAAGGCCACGGAGAAGCTCCGTCGGCACTCGGGGCAGAAGGCCTCCATGGTGGTGACCACCTTGGGGGCAAGGCGGTCCATGGCTTCTTCAATACAGGTTTTGGCCTGCTGGGATAGGGCGTCAATCTCATCCCGCTCCGGGGCGTTGCCGTGGGGGGCCATGGTACGAATACAGCGGGTCAGGAGCAGGGTGGCTGCCAGCACCTCGTTTTCCGTTGCCAGGTGGGCGAGGTGCTCCTGATCTTCGCCGTTGGGCAGCCTGAAGGTGACGGTGCGGGAACCATTGGCTTCGGCCGGGAGTTCCAGGGGCATGTAGCGGTGCGCCTGGGGGGCCCGGATTACGGGGACGGTGTCCGTGGTGAACTCAATGTCCAGGCGTTCCCCGCAGTCGGGGCGGGAGCAGCGGGTGGTGACGTGCACCCGGGGGCCGAAGGTGATCTCCCGAAGCTTCAGGAGGAGAAACTGCCGGTCCCCCACCAGGAGGCGGCGGGTGTGTGCGTCTGTGATGTTGTCCAGGGCGCCCATGCGCCGGATGCAGGCGGCGAGAATCCCTGTGACACGGGCGTCCGGCGAGGCATTGTCCTGTTGTGCCAGGGCTTTTTCCTGGGCGCCCGTCAGGGGGCCCAGGATCACCTCCCGGTGGATGCTTCCGTCTTCGTCCACATAGCCGCCGGGCAGCTCACAGGCAACGGTTTCCATGGGGCGTTACGCTTCCGAAGGCTCGGCAACGGAGGTGTCCCGTTCCCACCCTTCGTTTTCCAGCTTGATGGTGCGGATCATCACGGCGTCGCCCCCGGCGTCAAGCTCGGGCAGGGCCTGGTACTCGGAGACCCAGCAGCGATACACCTTGTAGGAGAGCACCTTGGTGCCCTGCATGTTGAAGACGTCGATGACCACGTCCTTGCGGAAATTCTTCAGGGACATGGAGGCGTCCCCCTGGAAGTTGTTGACGAGGTTGGCCCACTCCTCAAAGGTGGTGTCGTGGGTGATGCCAGCCTCCAAGGTGATGCTCTCGTAAGAGGTTTTGCCGGGGAGCTTCCGGCCGGAGCTGGGGTCGCCGCCCTCTCGCCAGTCCGTCACCGCGGTGGTCTTTTTCAAGGGGCTGCACTTGCTGAGGCCTGCGATGTATTTTCCGTCCCATTTTACCTTGAATTTAAAGTTGCGGTACGGATCAAACCGGTGGGTGTTTACAGTGAACTGTGCCATGGGGGATCTCCCGTTGGATAGGTGTCGGAGGTTGAGCTATCGTTGCCCTGCGGCCTGGCTGAGCTTGACCACCACGAACTCCGCGGGCTTGAGGGGGGCAAAGCCCACCAGCACGTTGACCACGCCCCGGTCGATGTCTGGGTGGTGGTTTCGCCGTCACATTTCACAAAGAAGGCCTTGGACGGCGTGGCGCCCTGGAAGGCACCCTGGCGGAAGAGGGTCATCATGAAAGAGTTGATGTTCAGGCGGATCTGGGACCAGAGCTCCTCGTCGTTGGGCTCGAAGACGGTCCACTGGATGCCGTTGTAGATGCTTACCCTGAGCATCATGGACATGCGCCGAACCGGGATGTATCGATACTCCGCATCGGAACTCAGGGTGCGGGCACCCCAGAGAACGATGCCGGAGCCCGGGAACTTTCGGATGACGCAGACACTCTTCTTGTTCTTGTTGAGGTTGCCCTGCTGGGGATCCGTGAGGTCGGCGGCAAGGCCCACGGCGCCGCTGAGCATGGCCTCGGTTCCGGCCGGGGCTTTCCAGACGCCCCGTTTGGCGTCTGTGCGGGAGTAGATGCCCGCCACGTAGCCGGACGGGGGCACGGTGATGGGTTCGGGGCTGAGCCCGGTGGGGTCCAGGGCCTTGAGCCAGGGGAAATAAACGGCGCCAAAGGAGTTGGGGGTGTTGATGGCGTTTCTGTAAGCCATGGCGCCTTCAAGGGTGGTGGTCTCGATATTCATGTCCGCGATGTAAAAGCAGTCGCTTAACGGGCGGTTCCGGCAGTAGGCCATGCCTGCGTCGGCCACGGCCGGTGTGCCGATGCCCGGGATGGCGATGAGGCTGACGTCCAGGACGGTGTCCAGCCAGTTCAGGGCCTTGATGTAGTCGATGTCGTTCAGCGGGAGGGTGCCGTCGGTGCCAGGGCGGATGGCGGTGACTGCACCGGACACGGTGTCGTCCCCCAGGAGGTAGGGGGTATCCGGCCTGGGGCGCATGGCCGAGGACCCCTCCACCTCGATGCCTCCGTTGCGCGTGCCGAGGCGGAGGGCAGCCGAGGCATTGGTGAGGGGAGCGGGGCCGTCGACCACCTCCACCCGGGAGTCCGCCGAGGTGTGGCCGGAGGTGATGCGAATCCGGTCGGTCTGTTCCACGGAGACCGTCACCTGGTAGGCGTCTGCCGGGGTGGAGTCCCTTAAGGGAACCAGGGCCCGCAGGGCAGCCTGCAAGCCCGCGGCAACGGCGGACAGGTCGGTGAGATCGGCTTCTTCCAGGGCCTCGGTGAGGTCCACGGTGCGGTATCCGTCGTTGTGGATGTTGATGCCGATCTGGCGCTGGTTTTCCCCCAGCAGGGTGCCTTCGGCAATGGCACCTCCCTGGCTGTAGCCCGGGATCTGGTTGCTGTTGGCCTCATTAACGACCACCCGGAGCACGCCGGACCGGGCATTCACAGCGGTTTGAACGTAGTGGGGCGAGGCCGGGTTCATGGAGAGGTCTTCGTGGGTTTCGAGCCGTACAGCCGGGCCGTCCGGGATGTCGTTGTCCCGGTAGATGGCGAGGGTGAAGGCATTGAGGGGATCGTCGGAGGCGTCGCTGTCCACGACAACCATGAGCCGGTTTCCCCAGGCCCCCGGGGAGACGGCGGAAAAGGTGAGGCTCTCCTGGGCCGTGGTGCCCCGGTCCTGGACCGTGACTCCGGCTGTATCGGCACCTGCCGCCACCCTGCCCACATAGCACTGGCTCCCTCCGTTGTTGAAGAACTGGTAGACGGCGTGGGCAAGGAAATACCCCTTCATGAAGCCGCCGTAGGTGGCCTGGAATTCGGTGAAGTTAAAGATCTTTTTTACGGACCCGATGGGGCCCTGCTCGGCGACGCCGAAAAAAGCCGCCGTTGAGGTGCCCGCTGTTTCGATGGGCTTGACACCGCTGGACACCTCTTCCATGTAAACACCTGGATACGTCAATACTGCCATGGGATTCCTCCTGAAGTGAAAGCGTAGGGAGCTCGGACAGAGTGGGGGACTGCTGGACCATGCGACGGCTGTGGCCGGGCATAGCTCCGCCTCCTGGGCTACATGCAAGGGAGCCCTGTCAGGCAACGAGGTCGGCTATATGAAAAAAGACCCGTGAAAAGCGCCTTGGTGTGATGGATTGGGGCTTGAGAACGTATGCGGTCAGTGGATTCGTATCGCCCCGTGCGATTCTCCCCGACGGGTGTCGCGGTTTATGAATCATGGGGTTCATGACCGCTGCCATGTGCACAGGCAGGCCGGAATGCGGGCGAGCCCTTTGGTGATGCCATCAATGAGCGATTTTAAGACAAAAAAGAAGTAGGCATGTAAGACGTGTGCAACTTCTCATATGCGAGAAGTGTCTATTGTCTATAGTCGCGGTTAGAGAGGATGTCAAGCGGCATTTGGCGTCAGTGAGTCAAAATTAAGTTGTCGAGTAATCAGCGTTTTTTTGCGCAGGCTTTCCGGGAAGGCCGTTTGGGTAGGAAAGGGCTGAGCCGCCTGGAAGGGGATGTCATGCCGGGGGGAGACGGGGGGCTCTTTTACGATTCGCAGGGGCGATGGGGTTGTCATTGTTTCGCAAGACGTCAATACGAGACGCTGTCTTTTTTTCCGTTTGAAGGGTATGATATGCGGGAGCACGAAAAACCAGAACACAGGCCTGCGGGCGATGCCGGAAGGCCGGATGGCCAACGCCCATGGAGCATGGGGGAGATGCGATGTACGGACTGATGAAATGCCTTGGCATTCTGTGTGCCGGAAGTCTCGGTATGCTTCTCGTGGCCGCTGTCTGGGTGTATCGGGGCGGGGAGCGCTTTGAGGCGGTGGTCTCGGCCAGCCTCACCGCCGGAGAGGGGCCTTCCCTTTCGCCCGGCCAGAGCCTTAAGGTCATGAGCTGGAACGTGCAGTATTTTGCCGGGAAGAACTATGTGTTTTACTATGATCTTCCCGGGTTTTCCGGGCCGGACAAACGTCCGTCACCACAGGATATGGACGCCACCTTTGCCGAAGCGGCCCGTGTGGTGGATGATGAATCCCCGGATATCCTCCTGCTCCAGGAGGTGGACCACGGGGCTTCCCGTACCGACGGACAGGACCAGGCCGCGAGGCTGGAGAGCCTGTTAAAGACCCGTTACCCTTTCAAGGCCGAGGCCTTTTACTGGAAAGCCCGCTTTGTACCCCACCCGAAGATCATGGGGGCTGTGGGCATGAAGCTGGTGATTTTTTCTCGCTACCGCATGGAGGTCCCCGTCCGCATCGCCCTGCCCGGGGCTGGGGGCAATTTTTTCACCGAACGCCTCAACCTCCAGCGGTGCCTGCTGACCACCGAACTTCCGGTTACGGGCGGGGGGCGCCTGGCCCTGATCAATCTTCACCTGGAGGCTTTTCCGGTAACGCCGGACCTCCTTGCCCGCCAGCTTGGTGCCCTGGAGCATGTGATTCATGTGTTCGAGCGGCAGGGTGCCCCCGTCATTTCAGGGGGGGACTTCAACCTGCTTCCCCCGGGCCAGTACGAGACCCTTGACGAGGAGCAGCGGGCCCTGTTCAACCCGGAAGGGGAGATGACGCCCCTGTTCAGCCGGTACACGGTGATTCCCGGCCTTGACGACACCGACCCCGGAGGGGCGTCTCCCCACTACACCCACTTCCCCAACGACCCCGGCGTCTCCGCACCCGACCGGACCCTGGATTACCTGATGTGCTCAAGAGAGCTTGCCGTGACATCGGCCCGGGTCCGGTCCGAAGATACCCTCCATATCTCCGATCATCTTCCCGTGGTGGCGACTCTGACGGTCCCGGAGCAGGACTGACATCGCTTCGCAAGCACTCCGCTGTTTTCCATGTCCCCTGTTGCAGTCCACATAACTCGCAACAGGGGGCTTGGGGTGCCGGTGTGCTGAAACGGATCAGGTGCCGGTGAATTTGGGGGCACGTTTTTCGCCCATGGCGGTCACCGCTTCCATGAGGTCGTTGGAGGGGACGATGTTGCCGCTGATGGCGGCCACGTAGCTCAGGCCTTCGTCGATCTGGGAGGCGATGGCGTTGTTGAGGACGTC
The DNA here is from genome assembly GCF_056829965.1 of Desulfoluna sp. CYM3A. Taxonomy (NCBI): domain Bacteria; kingdom Pseudomonadati; phylum Thermodesulfobacteriota; class Desulfobacteria; order Desulfobacterales; family Desulfolunaceae; genus Desulfoluna; species Desulfoluna sp. CYM3A. The sequence goes on along the minus strand of NZ_CP186556.1, from coordinate 3,619,318 downwards.
CTTGGATGCCTGCACCGCGATGGGGGCGGCTCCCAGGATCTCCTCGGCCAGGGCGCGGGCACCGGCGTACAGGGCGTCGACGTCTTCGAAGACCTCATTGACGAGGCTCACGTCGCGGGCCCTTGAGGCATCGATGAACTTGGCGGTGAAGGCCATCTCCCGGGCAACACCCTGTCCCACGATGAGGGGCAGGCGCTGGAGGACGCCCATGTCCGCCACCATACCCACGGCAGCTTCCCTCAGGGAGAAGGTGGCGTCGGCAGAAGCCAGGCGGATGTCGCAGGCGCAGATGAGGTCCAGGCCACCGCCGATGCACTTGCCCTGCACCGCGGCGATGACGGGCTTGCGGATCCGCTCGATGACGGTGAGGCCGTCCTGCATGAGCTTGAGTTTGCTGAGCAGGGGCCATTTCACGCCCCCTTTCTGCTCGGGGTCGAGGAGCTCGGGGAGCATGCCGATGATCTCAAAGAGGTCGATGCCCGCACAGAAGTCTTTTCCCTTGCCCGCCACGATAATGACCCGGACCTCCGGGTCTTCGTCCAGCTCTTTGAACACCCCCACGCTGTCAACCCAGGCAGGCGGGTTCATGGCGTTTTTCTTGTCCGGCCGGTTGAGCCACACCGTGGCGATGGGGCCCTCTTTTTCCACCAGATAGTAGTCGCTTTGCATTGTACTCTCTCCTTATATGATTCGAGTCCCTGTGGAACTTTTTACCCTTTGCTGAACCGCGATACGGGGTGGTTGAGTTGTTTATGTTGCATACTACATAATGACCTGCCAAGTCAATCTGACTTGTGGTGGCGGTGTTTTAATGTGGGAAAGCTCTAAAATTCGATACTAAATGGGTGTGTGGTGACTGGGTACGGTTATGCAGTGGGGTGGGGAGATATGTTGTAGAGATGCCTTTTTTTGTCGGCCCAGGCAGGTGGGGACGGTGGGGCGTTTTTAAAAACGACCCACCGAAGGCTCAGTTCCCGGCATCCAGTTGAAGGGCGGCAAGGAACCCGCCGTGGATGGCGTGGTTGAATTTTCCGGGTGCCAGGCCGTCTCCAATGACGGTGAAGGGGACGCCGAGGCCGGGCAGGGCGGACGAAAGGGTGGTCACGGACCGGGAGCCCGTGGCCAGGATGACGGTGTCGAAATTTTCAGTCTGCTCGGCTTTGCCGTCGTCCCAGCAGATTTGATCGTCTGACAGCCTGGTCACGGTGGCACTGGTGATGAGGCGAACCCCGTATCGTTTGAGGTTGTCCATCATGATCCACCGGGTGGAGCGGCCCATGTCCCCTCCGGCCCGGGGGGCCATTTCAAAGACCGTGACCCGGTGGTTGCCGGTGAAAAGCCCTTTTCTGAGCCGATCCGGTGGGGCTGCGTCGTGGGCCGCGAGGAAGTGGAACATCTCCGGGGAGAGGGTGCCCTTGACGGCAATGTGCAGAGCGGTTTCAAGGCCCACGGCGCCTCCGCCGACGATGGCGACGGTTTTGCCGAGGGGGCGGTCTTTTTTCAGGACATCCCATGATGAGAGGACTTTTTCGTTTTGGGCTCCGGGGATGGGGGGACGGGTGGGTTCCGCCCCTTCGGCCACGAAGACATGGTCGGGGCACTCCTGCCGGATCAGCTCCGGGGTCACCGGGCAGGAGAGGGTGACGGCGACCTTGTGCCGGGCCAGCATGGCGCGGTAGTAGCGGATGTATTCCAGAAGCTCTTCCTTGTGGGGCGGTGTGGCGGCCAGGCTGATCTGGCCGCCGATGGTGTCCCCAGCCTCAAAGAGATGCACGTGGTGGCCCATCTGTGCGGCGGTGACCGCGGCTTCCAGTCCTGCAGGGCCTGCCCCCGCCACCATCACCTTTTTTGGGGCGGTGGTGGGCCGGACAATGCGCTCGGCTTCGTATCCGGCCCGGGGGTTGCCGATGCAGGTGACGGGCATGCCGCTGAAGATCTCGTCGGTGCAGCCCTGGGAGCAGGCCACACAGGGGCGGATTTCGTCGACGCGTCCTTGAAGGGCCTTGGCGGGCCAGAAGGGGTCGGCGATGAGGACCCGTCCCAAGTTTACCATGTCGCAGTAACCGTCGTTCAAGAGTCGCTCGGCGTCCATGGGGGTGGTGATGCGGTTGGAGGCCATGACGGGAACAGAGACCGCCTTGCGGACCGTGGCGGCCAGGTAGGCGTAGCCGGTGCGGGGCAGCTCCATGGGGAGCTGGGGGACCTTGGACTCATGCCAGCCACCGGTGACGTTGATGAGGTTCACCCCGCTTTTTTCATAGGCCCGGGCAATGGCAGGGGTCACCTCGTCGGTGTTGCTCATTGGGACGAAGTCGTTGCCTGCCATGCGCACGGACAGGGGAAACCCTTCCCCCACGGCCTGCCTGCAGGCGGCGACCACCTCCGTGGGAAACCGGAGCCGGTTTTCAACGCTTCCCCCGTAGTCGTCGGTGCGTTTGTTGGTCTTGGGAGAGGAACTGGGTCGGTGAGGAGGTACCCTGCCGATGCGATGATCTCCACGCCGTCAAAGCCTGCCTTTACGGCCCGTGCCGCCGCGTCTGCAAAGGCCTGTCGCACCGTGTGGATGTCGTCGGGGCTCATCTCCCGGGGGGTGGTCTTGGAGTAAGGGGAGTAGACGGCGGAGGGAGCCATGGGGGCCTCACCGTTGATGAGCAGGGGGTGGGTGTAGGCACCGGCATGGAAGAGCTGGGTCCAGGGGGAACCTCCACGGGCCCGGATGGCATCGGTGACCCGGAGAAAGTCCGGGATGGCTTCGTCCGTGTCCAGGCCGAGGACCGCCAGGCCGGATCCGATGAAGTCCACGCCCACGGGCCCCACGGTGACGATGCCTGCACCGCCCCGGGCGATTTCGGTAAAGTAGTTTACGTACCGGTCGTTTAACTTGCGGTCCCAGCTGTAGAGAAGGCCGAGGGACGGGTAGGCGATGCGGTTTTTAACGGTGAGCGAGTTGATTGCGATGGGCGAGAACAGGGTGTCAAACATCGAGCCTCCTTGGCATGGGATATTCCGTAAGAGAAACCGAACGACGTTCCGTTAACGACGACATGGGTGCCTGGTGGGAAGATTCTCAAACCGGGCGCGTTTTTCGGTAAAATGCGTTTCGGAAAAAACGATGAGTGATGCGTGTGTTCCTGCGATGCACGGGCCGGGGAAACTGATGGACCCGATGAAAACGGTCTCAGCCTATCACGGGTTTTTCGGTTTTGTCCACAGGGAGTCAACCCTTTGGGACAAAACGACTTTCTGATGGGGTGAGGTGGTGTATAATGGGGGCTAAGGGCTAAGGGCTAAGGGCTAAGGGCTAAGGGGTAAGGGGTAAGGGGTAAGGGGTAAGGGGTAAGGGCTGGCGGGGGTGATGAGAGACCATTGAACCCAGGGAGTGAATTATGGATGAACGTCCGTTGATTTTGCTGACCGGAGCCACGGGGTATGTGGGGGGACGTCTGCTTCGCGTCCTCGAAGGGGAGGGGTTTCGGGTGCGGTGCCTGGCGAGGCGCGCGGCTTTTCTGAAGCACCGAACGGCGGAAGGCACCGAGGTGGCCAAGGGGGATGTCTTTGATGTGGCCTCCCTGGACCAGGCAATGGAGGGTGTTCACACGGCCCTGTACCTGATTCATTCCATGGGTGCCACAGGGGCCTTTGAGGAGATGGACCGGAAGGCGGCCACGAATTTTGTGGGGGCTGCCCAGCGTGCCGGTGTCCGGAAGCTTATTTACCTGGGGGGGCTGGGGGAAGGGCCGAACCTGTCGGCCCACCTTCGAAGTCGCCAGGAGGTGGGCAGGATTTTCAGGCGCTCTTCGGTTCCCACGCTTGAATTTCGGGCTTCCATCGTCATTGGGTCTGGAAGCCTCTCCTTTGAGCTGGTGCGGGCACTTACCGAGCGGCTTCCCGTGATGCTCCTGCCGCGTTGGGTCAAGGTGATGGCCCAGCCCATCGGCATCGAAGACCTGATCCGGTACCTTACGGAATCCGTGACCCTGCCTCTGTCTGAGAGCCGAGTCGTGGAGGTGGGGGGCTCCGAGCCCCTCTCCTATCAGGACCTCATGGAGGCCTACGCAACGGAGCGGGGGCTCTCCCGGCTCATGATCCCCGTCCCCATCCTCACCCCGGGTGTGAGCAGTCTCTGGCTGGGGCTGGTGACCCCTGTTTACGCCCGGGTGGGGAAGAAGCTCATCGAGGGGGTGAAAAACCAGACCGTGGTGCATGACCCGTCTGCTCGGGAGCTTTTCAGCGTGGTGCCCATGAGCGCCCGGGAGGCGATCCGGCGGGCCCTGATGAACGAGGAACGGGCCTTTGCCGAGAGTCGGTGGACCGACGCCGTCTCTTCGGCGGGAGTCAAGCCGCCGGGGCCGGAGACCTCCTGGATGGGGGCCCGGTATATTGACCAGCGGAGTCGCCGGGTGAGCACCACCCCGGGCCGGGCCTTCTCCTCCATTGCCCGCATCGGGGGGCGAAACGGCTGGTACGCCTTTAATTTTCTCTGGCGGGTCCGCGGGGCTGTGGACTATTGGATGGGCGGGGTGGGGGTGAGGCGCGGGCGGCCCCACCGGCGGGAGCTCCGAAGCGGAGACCACCTTGATTTCTGGCGGGTGGAGCGGTTTGAAGAGGGCCAGCTCCTGCGGCTGATTTCGGAGATGAAGCTTCCCGGGAAGGCGTGGCTGGAGTTTGAGGTGAAGACCGAAGGCGACCGGGTGTGGATCCACCAGACCGCGATTTTCTACCCTTCGGGCTTTCTGGGGCGTCTTTACTGGATTGCTGTCAAACCTTTCCATGAGCTGGTGTTCCAGGGGATGATCCGCAACATGGTGCGCTGGGCCGAAGCCGAGGTGGACTCTCCCTTTGTAAGGGAACGTCGTCGCTTTCGGGGGCTCAAGGGGTGAGGTTCGTTTGTCAAACCCAACGGTAACCCTACAGATCAAGTAAGCCTTCCTTGGAGTCGTCTTTCCCCATTCAAAGGCAACTGAATAGCTGCATCCAACACATAAACCGGGCGAACGTTTGGCCAGCGGCAGCTTGTATGGGCCGAATCGACAGGATGAGACCAAGGCAAACCGTGACGCGCAGCCCGATGTTGGAACGGTGGTCAGGGCCTTGTTTTCGGTGGCGGGATCCGTATGCGGATCTCCTTGCCTTCCCGTTATCAGGGGTAGAGGTTCTGCAGGGGCTGTGGTATGTGATAAGTTTCAATCGGCAGGCCCTCTTTTCTGGGCCGGTTTGATCACGGTCCCGTTGCTTTTGTTTTTTATTTTGACGGCCTTCGGAAAAAGTCGACCACGTGGTGCCTGCGGGCATCCGGGACATACGGGCTGGCGGCAGCGACAAGGCGGGACGGGGAATGTCGCGTGCGGCGCCGACTTTTTTTCGCCGGCATTTTTTACAGGGTTGCCTTATGTTGATTACGGATATACTGGCTGAAAACGCCTCCCTCTACGGTTGCGAAATCTCACTTATCGAACGCGAGCCCGCCAAGAATCTCCGGCGGGAAATCACCTGGGCCGGGTTCGACACCTACGCCACGGAGTTGGCTGCGGTCCTTCAGGGGCTCGGGGTGAGCAAAGGGGGGCGCGTGGTTCAGCTCATGAGCAACTCCCTGGAGTGGCTTCCCATCTACTTCGGCATCCTTCGAACCGGGGCCTGGGTGGTTCCCCTGAACTTTCGTTTTGACGCCGAGAAGATCGCCCTGTGCACCAACGTGGCCGAAGCCGAGGTGTTTGTCTTCGGTGAAGAGTTCATCGGCCGGCTGGAAGAGGTGAGGGGAGAGCTCTCCTCCACCGTGAAACACTGGATCTTCGATGGGCCCAAGCGCTGCTGCCCGGACTGGGCCATGCACCTCGGGAGCCTTATGGATACGGACGAGACAGCCTTTGTTCCTGTTCCCCTGTCCAAGGCCGACACCGCGGCCCTCTACTTTACCTCCGGCACCACCGGGACCCCCAAGGCCGTGCGCCTCACCCACGGCAACCTGGCCTTTGCCTGCGAGGTGGAAAACGCCCACCACGGGCAGACACACCTCGACAACTTTCTCTGCATCCCTCCCCTGTATCACACCGGCGCCAAGATGCACTGGTTCGGAAACTTCAAGGTGGGGGCGCGCACCGTCATCCTCAAAGGGGTCAAGCCCGAGTATATCCTGCGAGTGGCTTCCGAAGAGCAGGTCTCCATTGTCTGGCTTTTGGTGCCCTGGGCCCACGACATTCTCATCGCCATCGAAAACGGCGACGTGGTGCTCACCGAGTACAACCTGGACGCCTGGCGCCTCATGCACATCGGTGCCCAGCCCGTGCCGCCATCCCTTATTGACGAGTGGAAGAAACTCTTTCCCCACCACGACTACGATACCAACTACGGCCTCACCGAGTGCTCAGGCCCCGGCTGTGTTCACTTAGGGCTTGAAAACGAGCATAAGGTGGGGGCCATCGGGCTGCCCGGGCACCAGTGGGCGGCCAAGGTGGTGGACGGTGCCTTGAACGAGCTTCCCGGAGGGGAGACCGGCGAGCTGATCATCAAGGGGCCCGGGGTCATGACCGAGTACTACAAAAACCCGGAAGAGACGGCCAAGTGCATCGTGGACGGCTGGCTCCGCACCGGGGACATGGCCCGGAAGGACAAAGACGGTTTTATCTGGCTCGTGGACCGGAAAAAAGACCTTATCATCTCCGGCGGGGAGAACATCTTCCCCGTGGAGATCGAGAACCACATCATCACCCACCCGGATGTCCAGGACGTGGGCATTATCGGTTACCCGGATCAGCGCCTGGGCGAGGTGGTGGCCGCCGTGGTGATGATCAAGGAGGGGCGCTCCATGACGCGGGACGCCCTGGAGGCCTTCTGCGAGAACCTTCCCCGCTACAAGCGGCCGCGAAAGATCTTTTTTGGCGAGGTGCCCCGAAACCCCACGGGAAAAATCGAAAAACCGAAGCTCAGGCGTAAGTATATCCGTACCAACCGGGACTTCCGAAAACTGTACGAGTAACATGCTTGTTTTCAAGCATACCCAGGGCAAGACATGTATCGACGACACTTTCATCTCAAGGAGCGGCCCTTTCAGCTGGTGCCGACGCCATCGTACCTGTTTCCTTCCCGGTGCCATCAGGAGGCCCTGGGCCACCTGACCTATGCCCTTGAAACCGGCGAAGGCTTTGTGGAGGTGACCGGCGAGGTGGGCACGGGCAAGACAACCCTGTTGCGCACCTTCCTTAGGGGGCTGGACGAGACGGTGTCCGTTGCCTGCATCTTCAACCCCACCTTGAATGCCGTGGAGCTGCTTCAGTCCATCAACCGCGATTTCGGCATCGACGCCGGATCTTCCAGCCGGTCGGACCTGGCGGCGGCCCTTCAGCGGTTCCTCATTGAAAACCGGGAGATGGGGAAAAAGGCCCTGCTTGTCATCGACGAGGCCCAGAACCTTTCCATCGAAGTCCTGGAGGAGCTTCGCCTTCTCTCCAACCTGGAGACCACCCGCGCCAAACTGCTCCAGACCGTCCTCTGCGGCCAGCCCGAGCTCGGAGAGATGCTGGAACGCCATGAACTCCGCCAACTGGCCCAGCGGATCTCCCTGGCCTGCCGCCTGCAACCCCTCTCCTCCGACGAGACCCATGACTACATTGTCCACCGTTTGAAACGGGCCTCCCTGGGGGCCCGGGGTGATCTTTTCACCCCCCGGGCCAGGGCACAGGTGTACCGCTATTCAGGGGGCACGCCGCGCGTCATCAACATCTGTTGTGACCGGGCCCTGCTCTGCGGATATGTGGCGGGCAAGGACCGTGTGGACGCCGGGGCAGTAAAGAAGGCCGTGGCGGAGCTTGCGGACCGGCCCTACATGGATCGCACCCTTTTGGGACGGCCCTTGCCGGCGTGGGGCGTGGCGGTGCTGGGACTTGCCATTGTGTTCATGGCCGGGTTTCTGGTCTTCGGTACCTCCCTGTGGCATCCAAAGGCGACACAGACGGCTCCGGTTGCGGTTACGGATGGCCAGGGCAGTGCAGCCCCTCCGGCCACCTACGGCCTGTTCGACCTGTTTGACGAGGCGGGTGTGGCAGAGTCCGTCCCATGGGGCGTTCGCCGGATCATGGGGGCATGGGGGCACACGCTTTCCTCCTCCGAGCTTCCGGCCATCGGGGATCCCTACCTTCTTCTCTCCGCCGTGGCCGCGCCCCTGGGCATGGAGGTGATGCCCATGGACGGGGATCTGGATCGGGCCATGGCCTTCGGCCTGCCGGTCCTGATGCTTTTCGGTTCTGGCGGCCAGGGGCCTCTGGTGCTGGTGTTTGAAGGGGAGGAGGCCGGTGGGCTGTTGCGGTTTCAATCCCCCAAAGGGATCGTGGAGCTGTCCCGGAGCGATGCCGACAGGCTCTGGTCCGGTCGGGCCCTTATCGCCTGCACCAATCCCCTGGGGTTCTCCGAGGTGGTGACGGAGCGCTCGGGCCTTCAGGAGGTCATCGCCCTTGAATCGGCTCTCTCACGGGCCGGGTTTCACGGGGTGAGCGTGGACGGGCGTTTTGATGGCGAGACCCTTCGGGCGGTGCATGCCCTGCAGGAGGCCTATGGCATTCTCTCTGACGGCATGGTGGGAGACCTTACCCGCGTGGCCCTTGCCGCAGCGCTGAAAAATGGATTGCCCGATACCCCGGAGCGCGTAGCCGCCCATGACCGACAAAAAGGAGAGATCCCATGAGTTCGGTTCTGGAAGCCTTGAAGCGAATGGAAGAAGAGGAAAAATACGCTGAAAGCGTTGGGTTTGCAAGGGCGGAACCACGGCAAAAGACGGGCTTTGCCCGCCTGCTTCCCTTTGTGGCTGTGTTTGTCGCGGGGGTGGGCCTTGCGGGGGCAGGGTTTTATCTGGCCTATGGCCGGGGGCAGGCTGTGGTGGCCGATGAGGCGCCCCTTGGTGTGACTTCGGTTTTTCGCGTGGTGGCCCCGAGTTCTCCGGCCACTCAGGACTCTTCCGGTACCGGGGCGCAATCGCGTTCGGCTTCTTTGGTGGCTTCATCGCCTGGTGCGACGGCGTCTTTATCAGAGCCGGATTCACCAGTCGGACCCGCTGTGGAGCCGGAACCTGTTTTCGAATCAATTCAACCGTCCCAGGGGCAGGGCCAACCTGTTGCAGCGTTGACTGATGCGCCAGCATTGTCCCCGGACGAGCTGCGACAGCTTCCGGCCGCCGATGCCGGGACCTATCGCCTCCAGGGGGTGCGGTGGTCGCAGACACCCTCCCGGCGTATCGCGGTTATCAACAGCCAGATTATCCGAGAGGGCGCTTCCGTGGACGGAGCAAAGGTTCTTTCTATCTCCAAAGAGGGCGTGGTGCTGGACATTGCCGGCGTGGAGATGTTTCTTGCCTTTGTGGGGCGCTGACGACGGGGCCTTGCGTCTCTGTGATTCCCCATTGCAAACAAAAAAAGGCCCGGAAGATGACTCTTCCGGGCCTTTGTATTTTTTAAGTGGTAGCGGGAAGCGGATTTGAACCACTGACCTTCGGGTTATGAGCCCGACGAGCTACCAGACTGCTCCATCCCGCAACAACGAAGCGCACACTACAGCCCAAGCCGCATGATGTCAAGCTCAAAACCACTTTGGGGACAGGTTCTTTATGCTGGACCCATCACACCGTCCTGTGAGATAGTGGTCTGTAACGTACTATCATCCTCAAATTTTGGTGTATTTTAGTTTTTTTTCCATCCGTCACACAAACCATCCACATCAATGATTCTGCACGACCAGAGAGGAGGGTGTTATGCCGCGAGTTCCCCGTATGGTCATAACGGATGCCGGACAAAAAGCCGCTTACCATGTGATCAGCAGAACCGCCTTGGACGGCCTTCCCTTCGGGGCGGTTGAAAAAGACGAATTACTGCGCATCATCCAGAGGTTCTCAGCGATTTATTGTGTCGAGGTTTTTGGGTTTGCGATTATGGGAAATCACTTCCATTTGCTCATCGAGGTAGCCCCGGAGGACATGGTTTCCGATGATGACGTTCGAAGGCGCTTTCACCTTCTCTATGGGGAGAAGACGTTTTTTCCCGAAGGGAGACTGGCGGAGTACCGGGAGCGTTTTTGCAGCCTGTCGGCGTACGTCAAGGACATCAAGCAACGGTTCTCCTGTTTTTACAACAAGCGGAAAGAACGAAAGGGAACCCTGTGGGGAGAGCGTTTCAAGAGTGTGATCGTTGAGCAGGGAACCACATTGATCCATTGCCTGGCGTATGTCGACCTCAATGCGGTTCGGGCAGGAATCGTGAAGCGGCCGGAAGAGTATCGCTGGTGCTCCATTGGTTACCACGTCCAGACGGGAAACGGGGACGGGTTTCTCTCATCTGACCTGGGGACATCGGCATTCGGTGTTTCCGATCCTGCTTCGCAGCTCAAGACATACCGGGAGTACCTGTATCACGTGGGGGCTGTTGAAAAGAGGGGCAAGGCGAGTATTTCGCGATCGGTGTTGGATGAGGAAGCCGCCCAGGGGTTTGAGCTGACCCGAGCGCAACGGTTTCGGTACAGGACCCGCTACTTTACGGATTCAGGCATTATCGGATCCCGCGAGTTCGTTGAAGCGGGCTATGAAAGGTTCAGGGATCGATTTCGTACTACGCGGGATAAAATACCGAGGCGCGTCAAGGGAGTTCAAGGGATGTATTCCCTAAAGCGCCTCGTCGATGCCTGATATGTGGCTGCCTCGTTTTTGAGGTGCTTGAGCCAACGAACTCAGCGGTGGGCTGAGAGCGCAAGGGCGGGGTGCGTCCGGAGGTGAGTGACGTCGGGCGGTTTTGAGGAGCTGGGCGCTCATTTTACTGATGGGTGAGGGATTCGAGTTGTAAAATAACATGGGAGTTGCCCGGTGGGTTGTTTTTGGGGGGCGTGGAAACATCGCAAAGGAGAAAACCGTGTTGTTTTTGCATAAAGAGCCTGTCCCCCCCCAAAATGTTCAATATTCTCTGTGGAGGTAGGAATTGCTTGTGAAACAGCAATGTCGCCAACATCTACTTGACCTAATCCCTTTACGTGTGAAATGGTCAATACGTTAATGCCGTAGTATCAATAACATGCCAGTTCCCTGGCAGCGCAACACGTTTTGCTGAACGCACGGCCCGTGCATGAAAGCAACAGGTTGCAGGCCTCCTGTTGCCGCCTCCCGTTTTCGAGTAATAACGCATTGTAAAGATAATATCCCCTTCAGAGAAAGATAGAAAACTCGATCAGCAGGAAGGCGTGTGCATGCTGTCTGAAACCACCGGGTGCCCGGTGCGTACATGTCCCATTCAGCCCGTCGGGCCGCACCGCGGTAATCCGGTGTACGGCCTTGCCATTGTCTTCGGCCCCGTTGCCTGTACAACGTATCGCCTGTGTTTGCTCTGCGAAAAGCATATGGCATCCATCTAGTTTCCGGTATACGCCGGTTGATTAATGCATGCGACAAAGGGGAGGGTAACCTTGAATGGTGTGAGGGGGCCTGCATTGTCGCTACCAACCCATAGCTGACGATATCAATGAAACACGCTCTGCTTCATACCAAACTCCAGATACCTCCCGTGGCGCCCGACATTGTGCCGAGGAATCGATTACTGACCCTCCTGGACGAAGGGGGGAGACGGCCGCTGGCGTTGATTACCGCACCGGCAGGATACGGAAAAACGACCCTGGCCAGCTGTTGGGCCAATGCCTGCGGTTGCCCGTTCGGCTGGGTCTCCCTGGACAGGGAAGACGATGATCTGCGACAGTTCCTGGCCTATTTTCTTGCCGCCGTTCAGAAAGCCTTTCCGGGCATTGCCCTTGGTACCGAAGCCCTGCTGGAGGCCGGGCAGCTCCCGCCGGAGCCCGTCCTGTCCCGGTATCTGCTCAACGACCTCTACGGGTTGCCCGAACCCTTTGTCCTTGTGCTGGACGATTTTCATCGCATGACCGACCCCTCCATTTATGGGCTGGTGTCTGATCTGCTCAAGCATCCTGCCAGGTTTCTGCACCTCGTTCTTTTGTCTCGGACAGATCCCCCGCTCCAAGTAGCGCCCTTTCGGGGCCGCGGCCTTGTGACCGAGGTCCGGGCCTCGGATTTGAGGCTGACCCTTGCCGAAGCCACAGCCTTCATGGACAAGCTGCTACCCGTAAACGTCGATGACGCCACAGCCTCCGTTCTGGAGAGCAAAACCGAAGGGTGGGCTGCCGGACTGCGTCTGGCCGGGCTCTACCTGCAAGGGGGGCAGGACCCCAGAAAAAAGGCGATGGAGCTGAGCGGCATCTCTTACCACATCGCCGACTACCTCCTGGCCGAAGTGGTGTCCCGCCTCGATTCGGACACGGTCTCATATTCCGATCTGTAAATACCGCCGTCGTACCGTTTTTGCGCGCCCTTGTGCCGGTATATGCACCAGAGGCGATCTTTTTCCCATCGAAAGGACAGCGCGGAGGCTTTTATTGACAGGCTGGTGGAAAGCAACCTGTTTACTTTAGGCCTGGACAGCGACGGGTATTGGTTCCGCTTTCACCACCTTTTTCGGGACCTGCTCAACGGCATGCTAAAAAAGGTGAAAACCTCCCAGGAGATAGCGGATCTGCATCGGACCGCCGGGGCCTGGTTTGCAGAAAATAGCTATATTGAAGAGGCCCTTCATCACTTTTTGGCCTCCGGGGACACCGCGGAGGCCGTTCAGTTGGTGATGGACAACCGTCACGATTTGCTGAACAGCTCCCAGATTATCCGATTGGATCGGTTGCTGTCCATGCTGCCCGAGGGCGTTTCATCAGAGCACCCCCTGGTGGCTACGACGCAGGCCTTCATAACCATCGAGCACGGGAATTATGCAGGGGCTCTGGAGTGGGCTGTCCAAGCCCAGAAGATGTTGGACGGGCTTTCGCCCGGGGCAAGGGGCCTGAGGGAGTTGAGGGCTGAAGTGCTTGTCCTGAACGGGCTCATGGCGCTTTTTTCCGGCTCACCGGACGGGGGCAGGCTGTATTCGGCGGAGGTGTTCGGCCAGCTCCCGGAACAGGCTGTTTTCATGAAGGCCTATGAGGTGGGCGTCTCGTCCTGCTTTCACCAGATGCGGAGAGACCGGGGCCATGTGGACGCCATGATCAAAGAGGCCCTGTTCAACCCGGAATGGCCGACCAATATCCAGGCCAGAATCTACTTCCATCTCTGTATCGCGCTCTATATGGACGGCGACTTGCCCGGGGTAATGCAAACGGTTGCTGCCTGCAGGCGGTTTGTGGGTGTTGCCCCCTTTCATCACACCAGGGCCTATGCTCACTATTTCCAAGGGGTCGCGGCGTATCTGCAAAATGATCTCAAGGGGGCTGAGGGGTACATGCTGAAGGTTCTGGAGATTCGGCATACGGCCAATGCCTCTTATGTCGCCGAAGCCGGGTTTGTCCTCTCCTGTATCTATCTGGCCTGGGGGGACGAGACCACCGCCGAACTGGTACGCGAACAGATCATCACCCATTGCCGACAGAATGGCCACGCCGTTGCCGAGGCTGTTGCCATGGCCTTTGAGGTAGAGACCGCGGTCCGAAGCGACGACCTCCTCAAGGCAAAACAGCTCTGCGCCCGTGTGGATTTCAACCGTCGCCCGCCGTTGTGGTTTTTTTACGTCCCTCAGCTCACCCCCATCAAGTGCCTGCTGCAGGACGGCTCCAAGGAAGCCCTGCACCAGGCTCGTTCCAGGCTCCGGCTTCTGGACGGGCGCTTGCGCGAGATCAACCGTATCAATGTGCGTATCGAGGTTTCGGCACTCCTGGCCCTTGTCTGCGGGAAGCAAGGAGATGAGGTGGCTGCGGCGGACTGTCTGGAAACCGCCCTGACCCTTGCCGAACCCGGGAATTGGGTCCGAAGTTTCGTTGACCTTGGAGAGCCCATGGTGACCCTGTTGGATCGACTAATTGGCGATGGGCCGGTCAGGCCCTTTGCCAAACGGGTCCTCGAAGCCTGTGGGGCTCGGAGCCCGGTGCTGGACCCTTCGGTGCCACGGGCCCCTGCCAAGCCCCAGGCCCTTGACCAGAGGGATGTCGAATTTCTTACGCGACGCGAATCCGAGATCGTCCCACTCCTGGCCGAGGGCATGAGCAACAAAGAGATCGCCGGAATACTCTGTGTGTCAGAAGGGACCGTCAAGACCCACCTGAAGAACATATTCAAGAAGCTGGGCGCAAACAGCCGGATCGACGCATTGAACCGGGCTCGGGAATCGGGTCAGTTCATTGCCAACTAAAATAGACAGGGGCGTTGTTTGCCTTCTCATGGGTACCTTTTTTGGGGCAGGCCATGCTGCTTTCTACCCCAAAAGTGGTAGACGAATTCTTGAAAAATACCCCTTTTGAGAGATTTACACCAGGGGGCCGTAACGCTAAGGTGACTGTTTCCTACTGATCCATTTATCACTGAAAAAAGGGAGGTTATCCATGGTGCGTGAGGTGCGGTTGTTCTCCGGGGGCTTTGGCTTGCCCGCAATGCGTTTTGTGTGTGGTGTGTTGATTCTGGCGTTGTGCATGCTTTGCATGCCGCCAACGGCTCGGTGTGAAGCAGGGGTGTCGCAGGCAGAAACCATCGAAGCGGTGGACAAGGTTTCGGATACCATCGAAAAGGTCGGGCTGAAACTCTGGGAGCTCTCGGAAGTTTCCCTGATGGAGTTCGAGTCCTCAGCGTACCTAAAAACGCTGCTCAAGAAAAACGGGTTCAAGCTGACCAGCGAGGGGACCAGCGGTGTCCCCACGGCCTTTGTGGCCGAGTTTGGCTCAGGGAAACCCGTCCTCGGTATCATGCTGGAATACGATGCCTTGCCCGACCTGGGCAACGAAGTCGTCCCCTTTAAAAAGCAGAGAGAAGACGGTGTCACCGCAGGCCACGCCTGCGGACACAACCTCATCGGTGCCGGAGCCCTGGGGTCTGCCCTGGCCATCAAGGACCTGATGAAGAAAAAAGGGATCAAGGGAACCCTGAGGGTGTACGGAGGGGCCGCTGAGGAGACAGAGGGTGCCAAGGTCTATATGGCCCGCGATGGTCTGTTTGACGATGTGGACACCATGCTGCACTGGCATCCCCTGGACAAGGCCGTTGTGGCCAACATACGGACAACGGCCATTACCCATGTCTATGTCGAGTTCAACGGAAAAACCGCCCACGCAGGGATGGCCCCGTGGGAAGGCCGAAGCGCCCTGGACGCCGTGGAACTGTTTCTGCACGGCGTAAATCTGATGCGGGAGCATGTGCTGCCCACCTGCCGCATTCACTACATTGTCAAAAACGGCGGTCTTGCCCCCAACATCGTCCCTGACAAAGCCTCGGTGGTGATGACTTTTCGCGGGGAGTCCAGGGATGTGGTGAACGACGGCGTTGCCTGGATCAAGGAGATGGTCGACGGGGCTGCGCGAATGACCCAGACACGGGGCATGGCCGTGGATTACTACGGCATGTACGATACCCTGCCCAACACCCCCCTTGCCGAGCGGATGCAGGGGCACATGGAGGCCGTCGGCTTACCCCGGTACACCAAGGAAGAGATCCGTTTTGCCAAAAAGCTGCAAAAAGAGGTGGGCCTGGAGCAGGCCGGTATGGCGTCTGCGATACTTCCCCTGCCCAACGAGGTGATGGTGGGAGGGAGCACCGATGTGGGGGATGTCAGCTGGAACACGCCGACCATGGGACTGCTCTTGCCTTCCAGCCCGTCGGGCATCGGGGTGCACACCTGGATGGCCACGGCCAGCCACGGATCGAGCATCGGTATAAAATCCGCGGTGATGGCAGCAAAGATCATGGCGATGACCGGCATGGACGTCTTGACGGATGACGCATTTTTAAAGGCGGTGAAGGCAGATTTCAAGCGGCGGACCAAAGAAAAAAGAACATCTCCCCGATTTGGGTGAGATTAAGGAACCCATCGGTCTGCCCGACGAAATGCGGTCCCACGGAAGCATCATTGAGTTAAAGGAGGATTTTTACAAGCAGGCTGGTGACGACGCTTTTTTTGACTGATCCAGCGGGTATGTCCGACGTCGGGTTGGCTCTGGTAGCTATATGAATCCATAAATATGGGAGAGCGACTGATGATTGAAAAGAGATTGACGGGATGGCTGGTTGGTGCGCTGCTGCTGGTAACCTTCTGTTTTGCTTCGGCTGAAGCCTGCACCGGGATTCGGTTGATGGCAAAAGACGGCTCGTGCGTTTATGGCCGCACCATGGAGTGGGGGAACTTTGACCTGGACTCCAGGGTCGCCATTGTTCCCAGGGGGTATGCGTTCAAGGGGACGACGCCGGACGGGAACAACGGGAAAGAGTGGAAAGGGAAGTACGGTGTTGTTGGCCTGGACATGCTTGAAAAGGACCTTCTTGCCGACGGCATGAACGAGAAGGGGCTTACGGTGGGGCTCTTTTACCATCCGGGCACCGCCGAATATGCCGCCTATGAACGGACCAAGGCAAAAAACACCATCACCGCCGTGGATATGGTGTCGTACATCCTTTCACAGTACGCCACCGTGGACGAAGCCAAAAAAGGGCTGGAGAAGGTGCGCGTTGTCCCTGTGGTGGAAAAAGCCCTGGGCATTCCCGTGGATGCCCACTGGGTTGTCACCGAACCTTCGGGCAAGTCTGTGGTCATCGAGTGCCTGAGGGGGCAGGTCCGGTTTTTCGATAACCCCCTGGGGGTGATCACCAACTCACCTACCTACGACTGGCACATGACCAACCTGCGGAACTATGTGAACCTGTCCGCTGTTGCCATCCCGAATAAGACCATAGAGGAACTTGACTTTCGTCCCTTGGGCGGGGGCAGTGGCATGATCGGGCTTCCCGGTGACTTCACCCCGCCTTCCCGCTTTGTAAGGGCCGTGGCCTGGACCCAGACCGCCCGGCCTACCAAGGACTCCCAAGAGACGGTTTATGAATTGTTCCGGATCCTCGACAACTTCAACCTTCCCCTGGGTTCCGCAGAAGGCTCTGACAGTGAGGGTGTCGACCTCAAAGGGATGAGGAGCGCAACCCTCTGGACCACGGCCTGGGATCAATATGATAAAATCCTTTATTTCCACACGCAGCACGACCGGCGCGTGCGAAAAGTCGATCTGGATCGCATCGATTTTACCAGGAAGAAGATCTGGCACATCACCCTCGATACTAAAAAAGAGCAGGATGTCAAAGACATCACACCTTCTGTATAGGGGCTTCCCCGTGGGAAGGGCATGTGACCGGCCACTTGCCGGGGGCCTTTCTCGTGTAGCCTGAGGCTCGTGGACAGCGTGGCAACAGGGCGATGGACTTTCGCCCGGTTGCCACGTTTTTTTATGGCAACGGCAAAAAGAGCCTGTCCCCATCTGAATACCCATTATCTGAACGCTTTGAATAACGCCGGGCACAAACGGGTTACGTGGGGCCCCGGCAGGGTTTTACAGGTGGTTAAAGGTGTTTGACGATGGTTGACATTAAGAGCCTGTCCCCCTTGAATTGATTATTTGTGGAACCCGTGGACCTCGAATTGGGAGTCCTCCTGGGTGGCACGCCTGAAGAGAAGGGAGTAGGGCTCCTCATCGAGGACCTCATCCATGCGGTCCGGAAAGTTGGTGATCACCCCGTCCACTCCGTAGTCGAGGCATGACCGCATGGAGGCTTTCCGGTTCAGGGTCCAGTAGTAGCTTTTCTTGAAGTGTCCGTTGGCGTCCCGCATGTTGGTCATGGCCTGAACCCAGGACATCCAGCTGGGCATGGACGAGGGGTGGACGCTGCTGGCCCCCACCCCGATAAATGTGGAGCCGATGGCCTCTACCTTTTCGGCCCAGGTATCGGGGGTAAGGCCTGAGTAATCCTGAAGGTAGGAGTCGATACCCGCATTGTAGAGAATGTGGCCGTCCGCATCCTCTTTTTTAAGCACGTCGTTAAAAATCGCAGCCTGGTCACGGGGAACGGAGAAAACGGCGAGGTGTGCGGGGATGCCTGCGTCCATAAGCCGTCGGGCCAGGGTCCGGGCGTAGTCTGCCGGGTCAATATCCTTGTCCTGCTTGCAGTCGAGCTCGATAAGGGCGATGTTCCGTTTGTCGATATGGGCTTTGAGGTTCAGGAGGAAGTCGTCAAAGCGCGACGCAGGTGTAAAGCAGATATCGCCGGAGTGGTACACCTTGAAGCCGATGCTGCCGTCTTCCTCCACCGGTGTCAGGTCAAACTCAATGGCATTGGCGTTTTTATCCACCATGCGGTTGACCTTGTCGATGGTGCTGCACCGGTGGGCGATGTTGTAAAAGGGGCGCCGGGTTTCAATGGCGCTGAGGTTGACTGTTCCTGTCCAGATGTAAGTGTTTCCGCCCCCGTAGTAGAGCTCAAAGCGGACATCTGACGCGGGCTCTGCCAGGTCCACCTCAAGGATGGCTCGCTGAAATCCGCCGTCACGGTACGAAGGGAATTCCCGGCTGATGAGGGGAGAGGAGGCGATCAGCTCCGAGCCGGACCACGCCCGCAGTTCGCCCAGGCGAACCCCGCCATATTCTTTGTGCCATACCTGGAACAGTACCGCATATTGCCCTTTGGCGAGGTCAATGGGACAGGTTTCAAGCATGGAACCCGGTGCCTGATCTTTTTCCACTGTCCAGGTCGGGATCCAGTTGAGCCCACCATGGGAAGAGAGGTAGCCGATTTGATGGCTTTGGCCGGTCTCAGGCATCCAGGTTGTCATGGCAGGGGGCGCCATCCTTTCTTCAGCAAAGCTCGTTATTGAAGAGAGCAAACATGCCAGGCAACACACCATAAGAATACTACATGATTTTCTTCTTTCCATAATCTACTACTCCTTTGAAAATTAAGTTAAAGACCTATTGGCATAAGGAGGAATAGCGGTCAATAGTAAACGGTGTTAGATAATGGCTCCGTGGTTTTGGCTAAAGAATGGGTAGCAAAGGGGCTTCACAGGACGCGGCGGGTGACGGAAATTTCGTGATGTTTGATATGCTACAAAATTGTAATAACATGGGGCCCTACGGGTTTTCTCCCGAGGAACTTGAAACGGAGCTTTTAAGGTATGTGAGCAGCAACTAAGGGCTATGCCCTAAAATAATAATATATAACGATATTCCGCCTTAAATTCGTTGTGTGTCGAAGCAACGATCAAAAAATCATGCTGAGGACTTATGGGATGATCCCGTCATGTGTAAGTTGTTCTTGGTATGGCCCTAATACATTCACGGCAGGATGAGTCCGTCACCTGACCCGGGGCAGCTCCCATCCATCTTGGAGCTGCCCTTCGCTTTCCGACAGGGGCGCTGCTACAAAAGATCGTAGTGCCGGAAGAGCCCCGAGCGTATTTTCAGGGCAGTGAGCCCGGCTGTTTCGTATGGCAAATACTCGAGGGTCCGAGAGTATTGCCTGAAGAGGTATTCTCTTCCCTGGAGGGTAAAGTGGACGTCGCAGGAGAGATACTCCTCCCGGGGACCACGGCTGCTGTAGCTGATCGAGCACCTGTCGCTTTGGATGTTTTCCATGGGGATGACGGTTTCCGAAAGGGGCCCGAAGTTTTCGTAAAAGGCAAGGCCGAAGGTGAGGACTCCCACTGCGGTCATGATCCGGGCCGTACGGGGGGATTTATCCATTTTTATTGCCAGGGCCCCTGCGCCGACCATGAAGGCGATTGTCATGAAGGTCAACGCCCAGGTTGCAAGGGGCAACTCACGGAAAAAGAGGGTATCCTGAAGGCTGGTGCAAATAAGGCTGTTGGTGACCACGGCAAACCACAAGGCCTGGCCCCAGACCCGGGCTTCGGCTTCCCTGGCGAAAAAAGCCGTCATAAAAAAGCAGCCTGCAAAATAGGCCAGGGCAAGCCCCAGGGGAACTGTTAAACAAGCCGTCAAAGATATGAATACCAGCGCAGAATCAAATCCTGCCCGGGTCCCATGGTGCCATCCTGCCGCCGCAACGGCTCCGAACAGCCCTAAGACCACCCACCAATACCTGATGCAGAAAATCATCAGGTGGGACACGATTGTGTTGATCGCCCCGGAGAGGATAGAGGCCGGGTAGATGAGGCTTAGATCCGAAGGGGTGGCTTCTTCCTCCTGATGTTCATCATCGTTCAATTCTGCTTCGTCACACATCTACTCGTTATCCTTACGTGTAAATACAGTCATAACAAAGGTATCCCGCGGCCTAAGCTCCTTGCTTTGTGCCCAGGCCCGTTTTTCCTGAGCCTTTGACATCAGTGGGGCTTGAAAGGCAATAACGTCCCTTTCCGTTTGCTTTTCAAGCTGACGCTGTCTTACGCCAAATTCCTCGTGGGGGCAAGTCATGGTTGATAATGGAAAAGAAGCAAAGGGGACAGGCTCTATGCCTTATAGGTTTTCATCGACGACTGCCTTGACATATGCAGGCATTTATTGGATAGAATTGAATTATTCATGTAGTAATATTAGGGCAAAGTGCTTTGCGGTTGTTTAGTAATTTTACGAGTGGGGCTATCGTTTTTGTTTTAGGAGTAGCGATACAACACTTTGTAAAATAGAGCTAAACCGTATGGTTTGTGTGCTTCTTGTGTTTGTGGGGCGTTTTTCTCTATGTGTGGTTTGGTTTTAATTCTATTGTAAATTTCAGAGCGTTAACCTGTCCTGATGAAACGGTTTGCGTCGATTTGCCTGTTTGCGGTGTCTGTTCTTCTGGTACCTGTTATTTCAAGCGCCGGGAACTCAGAGTGTACTTATAAATTACTGGCCGGTACCGTGTATGCCGCCGGGTTTGAATACAATGACGATCAAGATATCTACATGACGCGGCACCATGCACTCCAGCGTAAGTTCGGTTACAACAACATTTACGACAAATGCGCGGCGCCCCTGGGCATGGTTATCGATGTGGAGCCGGTGCGGTTTGAATACGACGGTCAGAGGTATATGGTTGAGCTCTGGAAAGGGCAGTATTTCTCGGCCATCGGAGCGGAAATCGGTTTTTACGTGGGAACAAAGCTGAATATCGCCGGGGAGGACCATTACCGGTGCGCGGACACCGAAGAGGAACTCGATATTGCCTTTACCATGAAGAACCAGGGTGTGCCGGAATACTCGGTGAGCGGACGGCACTGGTGGCTCACAGGGTTCAAGCCCGGCGTGTTCGCCCGTCCCGACCAGCTGACCCTTGAAGACATCGAGATCACGTTTCACTCCCAAGGCATGGCCGAAGCCTTTGCAGAGGCACTCTACAGGCTGGGATACAGTGATGCCGGAGACCGTGTGTGGTGTGAGGGAAGAACCGTGGGCTTTGTTTTCTCAACCCCCAGAAACCCTCAGCCATGGGATCAGGACAAGCTGGATATCGTTCTGGCTGCAAACAGGGTCCGGGTTGACGTGGTGCTGGACATCCAGGCGTCCCTGGGGTTTGAGAATTTCAGCCCGGAGAGCATTGCCGAGGCCCTGAGCAGGGATTTCTGGTCCGGTATGCACCTGTACAACCAGCTCAAAAAGATTGTTGCGGATTAACAATCAGAAAACCGCCCAGGCGTTACCATAGGAACGAGGCGCGTCAAGCCGTGGCACGGGATACCGTGCTGCGGCTTTTATGGTTGGCTGCGAGGGTATCATAGGTGTCAATGCCTCCTGATATTCGGTTTTTATCAAGGATAACGGCTTTTGTGATGAGGAATCATTTTCTCCTATGAAAAAAGTGCATGACGTGTATCTTGGTGAGCAGGCTGATGCATTTTTTACTCTGATGTCCACAAGAACCGTTTTTTTCCATAAGCGCCTGAAAGGAGAATACCACATGAAAATTGTCTGCCTGACGGGAAGTCCGAGGTACCGCGGAAACAGTGCGTCCATAGCAAAACGATTCATGGAGACAGCAACGAACCGGGGTGCCGAAACCACGACGCATGCCCTCAACAAGCTCACGTACAAGGGATGCCAGGCCTGCATGGGGTGCAAGACCACATCCGATACCTGTGTCCTGGATGATGATTTGAGGCCGGTTCTGGAGGATGTCGTAACAGCCGATGTGCTTGTCATGGCATCCCCGATTTACTACGGGGATGTGACATCCCAGATGAAGGGCTTTATGGATCGCACTTACTCATTTTATGTCCCAGAGTTCCACACCAAGGCACGGCCGAGCAGGCTGGCCCCCGGTAAAAAATTCGTCATGATCACGACCCAGGGCCAACCGGATGAAAACATGTTTGCCGATGTGTTTCCCAAATACCATTTCTTTTTTCAAACCCATGGGTTTAAAGAGGGGTTCTCGATTCGGGGGTGCGGCCTGACCCGCCCGGACGATGTGATGAACCGCCAAGAGATCCTGGCGAAGACTGAAGAACTTGCCGGGGTGTTGGTGAGTTGAATCGATGACATGGATTTTTATAAGAATGGTTTCGGGAGAGGGCGAACGAGGAGGAAGATGAAATTCAATCATGTTGGAATACCTACGGAAGGCAGGTTTGAAGGCGAAATAGATTTGCCTCATCTGCACATGACAGTCTCTGATCATGAGAACAACCCCTATGGCATCCAGTGGCAACGCTATTGGGAGAATGCCCCGTACCCGGAACTGGTCAAGAGCGTTCCCCATGTGGCCTTTGAAGTGGATGACCTGCAGGCAGAAATCAAGGGCAAAAAAGTGATTATCCATCCCAATTCGCCCAGTGAAGGGCTGATCGTGGCCTTCATTGAAGTCAATGGAGCGCCGGTGGAGTTGATGCAATACACAAGCGAACCGGTCTGCGACCGACCCGGAGCAGCATGATGGGTGGTATTCGTATCAAGACATATCTTGCGGCTTTGTTTTTATTCCTTGTCTTTATAGCAGACGGCGTTGCCGGTCCCGTGGACGACATGGTGGCGGGCGCCTATGGAGAGATCGCAAACAAGACGGCGTACAACACGGAGATGCTGAGTCGCTATTTTCCTCCCACCTACAAGGGGGGAGAAGACACGGGGGCTCCGGTGTACCCGGGGGGCGACGTCAACCCTCGGGAAGGCGTCTGTGCGGATCTGGTGGTGCGGGCCCTTCGGTGCGGGGGCGTTGACCTGCAGAAGGCGGTTCATGAGGATGTGGTGGCCCACATGGGGGCCTACGGCATCAAGACCCCGGACAGATACAGCGACCACAGACGGGTCTGGATCCTTCGGACTTTTTTTAAGCGGCAGTGGGCGTCCCTTTCAACGGAGCTGAAAAATCCCGGCGACTGGCAGCCCGGGGATATCGTGATCTGGCACACGGGCTCGAAGAAAGAAAAGGCACCTCCGGACATCGGGATGGCCGGGGCATAAAATGCTGGGATGGGTTTCCGTACGTTATCCACAACATGCGATACGTCCCCTGTGTTTCTGCTGGTGTCACCCTGGAGGAAGATGTCCTGGAGGGCCTTTCGGTTCTGGGGATTTCGGTTCGAAAGTGGCAGGTTATCGGGCATTATCGGCTTAAGTGACGGCATTTACCCTGACACAAGGGCGAGAAACCATCACTACACACCCTCTTCTGGATCCATGGACGATTTCAGCTACTACTCACGAGCCTTGCTGTTTTACTGGCTGGGGCCGTTCAGGCCGGGAACGCCCCTGCGCAGGACCAGCTGTTTTCGGAGATCACCGGTATCGTGGAGACGCATTTTTTTGATCCCCACCGTATCAAGCAGGCGTTTCCGGCGATCAAAGAGCAATACCGGCCGCAGATCCTGGGGGCTTCCCCCGAGGCAATTCCCCGTCTTGTCAACGCCATGCTGGGCGAACTCAACGCTTCCCATACCTGTTACTTAACGCCGGATGATCCCGAGTATTACTACCTGGCCGCCCTTTTTTCCAGGATACCTGAGATCGGGGCCCTGTTTCTGAAGGGGCTGCGCATTACGGTTGGTCTTTACCCGGATGGATCAGGGGGCGGGTCCATGTGGCGAGCCTCCTTGCCGGGGGCGCCGCCGAAAAAGCCGGGATCTTAAAGGGCGACGAGATCCTCTCCGTGAACGGCAAGCCGTTTACCCCAGTAGCATCCTTAAGGCCCCTGGTGGGCACCGATGCCGTGTTCGAGGTGAGGCGAAAAAAAACCACGGCGCCATTTTCGCTGACGATGCGGCCGGTGCTCATGAACCCCAAAGAGGAGATGCTGGAGGCGCAGAATGCCAGCGTTCGCGTGATTGAAAAGGGTGGCCGCCGCATCGGTTACATCCATATCTATTCCTATGCCGGGGAAGAGTATCACAAAGCCCTGCGAGACGCCCTGGCCTGGGGCCCGCTGAAAGATGCCGATGCCCTGATCATCGATCTGCGTTATGGCCTTGGGGGGGCGTGGCCCTCGTATCTCAACATCTTTAACCGGAACATTCCGGTGCTGGAGGTCATCGACAGGGAGGGGAACAGAAACAGGGTGGACACCCAATGGCGCAAGCCCGCAGTCTACCTTGTGAACGGTTACACCCGCAGCGGCAAGGAGCTCTGGCCCTTTGGCGCCAAAAAACACGGAGCGCCCACGGTCATCGGGGAGCGCACGGCAGGTCAGAGAGCCTGGCAGGACGCTTGTTCCCGCTTTCCAACAAGGCCCTTCTTTTTCTTGCCGTCCAGGGGTGCCGCATCGACGGGGTGGATCTCGAGGTATCCTGGGCTGGTGCTGTATTGAGTCCCCTTTGAGGTTCCCTACTGTGGCGGGCAGGACGCCCAACTCCACAAGGCCGCAGAATACCTTTTGAACCAATTGAAGGTTTTATAATATATGGTATCACGTTGCCTTCTGTCATGTTGATTGGCCTGAATCTGTTGTTTAAAAGCTGTTTGTCAGACGTTTCAAAAGTTTGGCCCCCGGCATGGCCGCCGGAGGCTTTTTTTTATCTGCATCAAACCATTGATGGCTTAACCGTTGCAGGCTGAGGTCATGACATTGCCCCATTTTCCCATGCCATCACTTATCGATACATTGACAGAAGCCCTGGGCGATGCCCGGCACCTCCCGGCCCATGGAGCGGAAGAGCTTTCGCATCTATTTATCCAAAGGCGTTACCCACGCAGCACCATCCTGGTCCTGGCCGGAGATTTATGGGATCGGGTGTATTATATCCGCAAGGGGATGATTCGGCTGTACTATACGGACAGCCAGGGGCGTGAGTTTAACAAGGGCTTTTTCCGGGAAGGACAGCTTCTCTGGCCGGTGGCGCCCTATGCCCGGAAAGGTGGCACCTTTCATCCTCGGCTGAAGATCTCCAGGTCTCTGTCTGCGGTTTTGACGCCTTTTATCGGTGGCTCTCCACGCACCGGTGCTGGGAGCATTTTGCCCTGCCCTATGCCTATGCAGGGGCTTCTCCGGGCACCAGGTCCCCACGAAGGTTGGAGCCGGTGCAGCTTCGTTGCCACCATCCTGACCTGACCGAGCGCATTCCGGATTATCACCTGGCCTCCTACCTGGGCATGACCAATGTGTCCCTCTCCCGGATTAAAAAAAAATATTATGCTTAACCTACGTTAATTATCGTTTTCTTTTTTCCGTTATCCTGCCTGTGCAGTTCGCATGATTCACGATAGCAAAAAAGAGGAGGCGATCCATGGAATCGTTACGCGGTAAAACAGCCCTTATCACCGGAGGGAGCGACGGCATCGGCTTTGCCATTGCCACGGAAACTTTTGCGGCCCGGTGATGCGTCGATTGGAAGGGACCCGGAGAAGCTGAAGCGGAGGAAAAAGAGCCTTGGGCAGTACCCGTGGATATGCGCTCGCGGTTGTGGGTAGCATCAGATAACAGGGATGAGGTGACGGGTGTTGCCGGGTTGGTGGCTGACCATGGCATGAGGATTGACATCATCGTCAACAATGCAGGGATCGCCCGGTTCGTTCCCTTTGAGGATACCGATGAATCCCTGCTCGCATATCACCTTGCGCTGAACGTCTGTGCCCCGTATGCCATCTGCCAAGTCTTTCTGGAGGACTGCTGGGCGTCCCGGAGCATTATGGATGTTGTCGGTATATTTTTGCGCGTCGATATGTTCCGGACAGGCCGTCCACGGCGTATTCCCTCACCAAGGGGGCCCTGGAGTCCTTCACCAGGGCCCTTGCCTTTGAACTGGTTAGGGCTGTCTGGTTTAATGCCATTGCCCCCGGCACCGTCACCACGCCCCAGGTCGAGAAAAACATGGAGCGCCTTGACCAGGGGGCAAAGGAACGGTTCAAGGCCATGGTCCGGTCGATCTATCCCATGCAGGCCCTGGGCGACCCGGAAGATGTCGCCCATCTGGCTGCGTTTCTGGCGTCGGATCAGGCCCGGTGGATTACCGGGGGGATCTTCCCGGTGGACGGGGGCTTAACGACGAACTGACGCCGCGGTGTTTTCCGGCAGGCCGGTTTCAACGGGGTTGCCCGGGGTGTTGCTCCAGCCAATCCATCCGTCGCTGAAGATGCCGATGTCCTTGAGCCCCATGACATCGGCATCGTAGTAGATCTCGGCCACACGCCAGCCGCTGCCGCACATGAAGGAGAGGTGGGTGGTGGTGTCGATGCCCTGGCCCTTCCACAGGGCCAGGATTTCGTCGGCGTTTCGCATGGTCTTGTCCGGGTTTCGGTAGTACTCCAGCGTCGTAGGCGCTCTTTTTGCCTGTGCATAGCCAAAGACCTCAAATCTGGGAATTCCACCCTTTTTCTTGTGGTAGGCATAGCCGGAGGATTCACCGATGTGCTCGGCCCAGGTCCGGTTGTCCACCAGGGTGAATGTCTTGGGGGTACGGAGTCCGGCCCGGGTCTCTTCCATGGTGTCGATGACGTCCGGGTTGCCGGGGGACACCACCTTTCAGCTTGAGCCGTAGTCGCCGTCGCTGGCGACGGGTTTCCAGGTCAGCCTGGCCAGGGTCCAGGAGAGGGTCCCGCCGTCAGAGGACGCACACCCTGATGCTGCATGTATTCCAGCACCGTGGCCACCCGAAAGGCGGCCAGGGGTTCCTCGGAAGTAACGATGACGGTGTCATCCCGGGTGAATCCGAAGGAGAGGGCCATCTTTTTCAAGGTCTGGTCATCGGCCAGCATCCACATGACGGGCTCGGTTTCCGTGGGCGGCTCCACGCGATCCGTGTTGATGTGAAAGGCCCCCGGGATATGGCCCTTGGCATAGGAGTTTTTCTCTTCTCCCCAGCTTGCCTCTGCCACGATGATGCTTTGGCTGTTTTCAAAACTCTCCGGCCGGTTTCCCGCCGACGATCTCGAGAGACCGGCCGGCACCAGCAGCTGGTGGTTGGGATAGCGTTCCAGGGGCAGTTTTTTGTCCTTTGCCCAGGCGGTGATGTCGTAGCGATGCAGGCGGGTGTAGCCCTTTGAGGTGAGGTAGGCTGCCACAGCGGAGGCGTCCTGTCCGTTGGCGTCGTAGAGAAGCACGTTTTTCTCGGCATATGCTCTTTGTCCAGAAAGGATCTCTTCAGGGTCGCGTCACACTGGTCCCCCCACCTTCAGCCAGTTGGCAGAGAAGTCCGTTGCACCCGGGATGTGGCCGCCCCGGCTTACGCCGTCCAGCTTCCAGCCGTTGTAGGCGCTGTTCAATCGGGTGTCCACGATAACCCAGTCGTCAGCGCCCATGGCCGCAACAACCTGGGGGTGTCCATGACGGGTACGGCCTGTTCCGCCCGGATTTCGGCGGTCAGCCCAAAAAGGAAGTAGCGCCGCTAAAGCTTGCGCATCTGTTTTTCATCTCAAATCTGTCTCCTGCTGTGTGGATAGGCCCCAGGTGAGGGCCTTGTGTGGCAATGTCCTTAAAACCTGTGATGTGTAGTCCTGACGGGGAACGAAGTCAAATTGATCCTGTGAATGCAGTGGCTTGTTTCTATAGGCTGTTTCTCTGTCTGGTATCATGCCTGCTGATACCCTTACCAGGCAGCTCTGTCGGGGCCGAGCGTTTGCCTGGACTAGAATACGGATTTAACAAAGGTCTTCATGGTTCATTTTTGTAATGCGAAAAAATGGAAATTATTTCGTGGAGCCCAGGCTCTCCGCCAAACCTGTTTGTCAAATTTTTTAAGGTTTTGGCCCCCGGCAGGGCCGCCGGAGGCAAAAAAATCATGAAAAATCGGCCTAAACGGAGCGCCGCACTCCGTGCGGCTAACTCGTCCGTCGTTATCCGTGCCGCACAGGAGTGCGGCGCTCCAGGGGGAGGGGGAGGAAGAGGCCGGCCTTGATCACCGGAACGTTTTTGCGGGGCTTTTTTCAAAAAGCGACCCGCCGGAGGCCACTGAATGTTTAAATGCGTTGGCCCTGCGAACCAGGGTGATTTTCGTTGACAAAAAAACAGCGGTGCGTGTAAAAAGAGGTACTTCAAAAAAATGGAAACGATGTGTTGTTAAAAGAGGTTACTTTTGGATTTCTTCCTCCTCTTTTAGAAAGTGGCTGCGTTTTCCCGAAGGAATCCTGATAATCATCCAATTATCGGGACCCTTCAACCCATCTTTATGTGCTCCCGATGATTGATTTGTTTCCCTTATGTTTTTTTGAAGGAGCACACATGCCTGCCTTTGGTCGATCCTTAAAGGAGATCTTCCTTTTTTCACTTCCCATTATCGCAGGGCAACTGGGCCAGATGCTGTTCGGCATCGGGGACATCGTGGTTGCCGGGCGTTACTCCACCGAGGTTCTCTCCGCCCTCGGCATCGCCACCGCTATTTTTTCTCCCTTTCTGCTCATTGGAACGGGGGTTACCTTTGCCGTGAGCCCGCTCAAGGCACGGATGATCGCCGAGAAGCGGGACGTCAGCGCAGTGCCCGGGACCACCCTGGCCCTGGGGTTTTTGGCCGGTACGGTGCTGGCTTTGAT
Source organism: Desulfoluna sp. CYM3A (assembly GCF_056829965.1). Taxonomy (NCBI): domain Bacteria; kingdom Pseudomonadati; phylum Thermodesulfobacteriota; class Desulfobacteria; order Desulfobacterales; family Desulfolunaceae; genus Desulfoluna; species Desulfoluna sp. CYM3A. The sequence goes on along the minus strand of NZ_CP186556.1, from coordinate 3,590,614 downwards.
GGTTGTCGCCTCGGGCTTCTGCGTGTCGGCCCTGGGGCTTGCTCCCGCCATTGAGGAGCTGGTGGTGATTTACCTTATGATCTGTGCGGGATCCATGATTCCTGTGATGATTTTTCAGGTGCTCAAGGAGAATCTCCAGGCCCGGGAAAAGACCCTCTTTGCCAACAGCCTGATCCTGTTTTTCAACCTCGTGAATGTCGGGGCCAACGTCTTTTTTATCTTTACCCTGGACTGGGGCATTGCCGGGGCGGCCGTGGCAACCACCCTGTCCCGGACCCTCATGGCCGTGATTCTTTATGCCCATGCCGCCCGGCAGCTCACCATCACCCGGAAGGTCTCTTTTCCGATCATGGGGCATCTCCTGAAAAAGGGCCTTCCCATCGGCCTCAACGGGTTGCTCATCGGCCTGATCTTTTCCCTGGTCACGGTGCTGGCCGGGAAGATGTCGGTGACGGCTTCAGCGGCTAATAACATCCTCATCAATATCTCGTCCCTTACCTACATGGTGCCCTATGCCCTGGCCGGAGCCGCTTCGGTGAAGGTTGCCGGGGCGTTCGGGCGCAGGGATTTTCACGCCGTGACCTCCTATGCCCTGGCCACCCTGTGCCTGGGGTTCATGTCCGCCACGGTGATGGGCTCGTTGTTTTATGCCGTTCCTGAAGCGATTCTTTCCCTGGTCACGGCAGATCCCCGGGTGATCCGTTACGGCGTGGGCCTGCTTCTTGTGGGGGCGTTTTATCAAGTGCCCGACGCCATTCAGGTGACGGTCCAGGGATGCCTGCGGGGCCTTGAGGTGACCTTTCGGCCCATGGTCTATATTTTTCTCGGTATCTGGGGCGTGGGGTTTCCCGTGGGGTGCTTTTTCGCCTACGCAAAGGGCATGGAGGCCGCAGGGCTCTGGATGGGCATGGCCGTTGGCCTGACCGCCGTGGCCGTTGTAAACGCCGCTCTTTTTGTGCGGATCCTCATGGGGTACAGGCGCTCTCCAGTTGCTGAACCGCAGGCCTTGGTGCCTTGCGCGATACAGCAGTGAACAGTGAGAAGGGTCGTACCGCAATCGTTCCTGTTTTGATATAATCCAAGGACCTGTCCATGCCGGTGGTGTAACCCTTCAGCTTGTTTTTATCAAAGACAGTTTGAGCTGAACCGTTACCCGTGGCCTGGACACAGGCAACATCCCGGAAACAGAACGGGGACGATGTGATGGTGGTGTGTGTATATTGCGGCGGCCTGTATCCTCTGGTTTGCAGCCTGGCATGATGCCATGGCTGCGAGAAATGTGGTGGTGTTCTGTATAGACAATTACCCTCCCTACAGCTATGACGTGAATGGCCGGGCCATGGGGATATATCCCTCAATTTTCAGGCGGGCCTTTTCCCGGATGGACGGGTATCGGGTGACCCTGCTCCCCATTCCCTGGAAACGGGGGCTGCACTACCTGAAAAGCGGACAAGGTTTTGCCATTGTGCCCGTCTATTTCAAGCCGGAGCTTCGTCCGTACATCTGGCCGTACAGCATCCCGGTGCTGCGGCAGGAGGAGGTGCTTCTCTGCCGTGAACATGTCCTTGCCACCCGAAGCAGCCAACACTGGCCCGAGGGGTTCTATGGGCTGACCATCGGTAAAAACGCCGGGTATGCAACGGGAGGAAAGGCCTTTAACGAGGCCGTGGCCCGGGGGGATGTTTTTTTGTCCGAGGCCAAAAGCAACCGGATCAACCTTTTAAAGCTCGGGCTCGGGCGAACGGATTGCTACCTCAACGATCGCCTCTCCATTGCATGGGAACTGGGTCAGCTCATGGGCGAAGGGCTTTACGACGAGGGCGGGACACACGCCGTCCTCGGCGAGCCCATTTCCATCCACTGGGAGTGGGGACATCTTGGCGTGACCCGCATGGATTTCGGGCAGTACCGTTTGAAATCAGATTTTCTGGAGCAGTTGAACGGGATTCTTTCGGCCATGCAGGCCACAGGAGAGATTCGGGAGATTGTGGAAGGCATCATGGGGGCTCCTTGCCCCAAGGGGCCGTAAGGATGACGATGATTTACGACAACGATGCGTTTTTTGAGCAGTACAAGCGGTTGCGGCTTGAGGACACAGGCCTGAACGGAAAGATGGAAGAGCCCTGCATGCGGCCCATGCTGGGGGATGTCTCCGGCCTGAGGGTCCTGGACATCGGGGCAGGCTTCGGCCACCAGGCCGCCTGGCTGAAGGAGCACAACGCGCGGTCGGTGGTGGCCCTGGACCCGTCGGCCAACATGTTTGCCCACGCCACGGCCCGACATGCGGGCAAGGGGATTACCTTTGTGCACGGCTATTACGAAGACCAGGTGTTTGACGACCCCTTTGATCTCATCGTCAGCTCCATGGCCCTCCATTACGTGGAAGATCTGGCCCCGTTTTTTGCCAAGTGCCATGGCGATCTGGCCGAGGGCGGCCACCTGGTGTTCTCCATGGAGCACCCGGTGTGCACGGCAAACCCCACGGGGTACAGCGAGGATGAGGGCGGGAAGTTTTGGCGCCTGACGGATTATTTTCGCGAAGGCGAACGGGTCCAGACCTGGTTCGTGGACGGGGTGAGGAAAACCCACCGCACGCTCTCAACGGTTATCAACGCCCTCATTGCCGCAGGGTTTGCCATCCGGCAGGTGGAGGAGCCGGCCCCCATGGACAGGGAGTACCCGGAAGGCGAAAAGACAACGGACTACTTCTGGATACGTCCCTCCATCGTGGTGATTAAAGCGGGAAAGTAAACACGAAAGTAGCTAGTCAGGTTGCCTCCGGCGGGTCGCTTTTTGAAAAAAGCTCCGCAAAAACTTTCCGGCCATCAAGGCGCTTCTCCTCAGCCCCTACGGGACTGAGGAGAAGCGCCTTGATAAAAGAAAAAATGAGAGGGGTTGTGCACTGTTGCTGTGTGGCCCAAAAAAATGAAACTTGTTTGCCAATCGTTATGAGCGTTTGGTCCCCGGCAGGGCTGCCGGAGACCAATTATTCATATGCGTGTGCCCGTGCCTCACCGGGCAGCTACTTTGAAAACGCCATCTTCATGGACAGGGAGGTTGTGTGAAGTTTCACCGCATCGGTTTTTGCCTCCATGGAGATGTTGACGAACCGCTTTTCCTCTCCTTTTCCCACGTAAAAATAACGCCTCAGCAGGTCGGTGACCTCCTTGTCCTCGGAACGCCTGAGCTCCGCAGGGATTTCAATGGCGCCTTTTAAGTCCACGAAGTCGCCGTCTTCCCCGGGGTGTTCCCGGACGGTGTTTCGCAAGGTGAAGTGGTGGTGGAGCGGGAGGGTGATCCAGGTGCCGCCCTCTGTCTTGAGCCTGAGTTCGGCAGGGGAGGCCACCAGGCTGAACCCGGTGAGTTCCGCCTCCACGTCTCCGTGGATGAGGTTGGTCATGGTGCCGGAAAACGCGTACTCCGGCGCGTCCCCCAGGGTGAGGTGGGACATGTTCTCCGGCGGGTTCTCAATGAAATCCTCTTCGGGGATGATCCGTCCCGGGGTTTCCACAAAGCGCCAGAAAATTCCTTCCAGGTTTTTTTCAAAATACCCGGGCTTTCCTTCCTCGTTAACCCCTTCCACCCGCAAAATCCGATCGCTTTCTCCCGGAACCCCGTCTTCAGGAAAGAGGATGGTGATGTTTTTGGTGATGCGCCCGTGGATTTTGGGCTGGTTGTACCACACCTGATCCGGGACCCTTCGTTTTCTTACCAGGCTAAAGTTGAGAATGGCATCGTTGGTGGCGTAGTGGACGTCGTCTTCGTAGGTGTAGTTGAAAAAGGGGTTGCCGCCGCCGATATCAAAGTCGTTCTGGTGGGTGTACATATCCCCGTAGCGGTTGATGACAAACAGGGTGGAGGATGCAGCGCTTAAGTTCTCGGCGATGAACCGGTCCCTGAAAGGCCCTGCGATGCGGTAGCCCCAGTCCGGCGGGGTCCAGGGATCGGTGAAGTGGATCTCCCGGCCGTTTTCAAACAGGGCGTAGATGGTGGTGACCATGCAGGGGTAAGCGTTGCCGTTCTGGTCGTAGTAGAACTTGTTGCGCAACAGGTCGTCCTGGGACAGGGCCCAGCCCCGGATGTTTTCCGGCAGGGAGATCCCCGCACCGGCCCCCAGGGGCGTACCCCAGTGGCTCGTTGATGAGATGGCGCCCGGAGCCGCGTAACCGTTTTTGCAGTAGTAAATCTGCCGTGTCTCGGAGACGGCGATGAGGATGGGGCCGTCCACGGAGATCTCCTCCATGGCATCGGCGGTGATGGGGTTGCCCAACAGGTTTTCCGGGGACCCGGTGTTCCCGAGGAGCTGCCACGAGGTCCCGTCGACCCGCTCTTTGACGTAGATCAGGCCGTCGTGGATGGCAAAATAGTACACTTCGTTGAATGCCCGGGTGGACGATCTCAGGCTGATCACGTCGGGCAGGTCAGGGAGCTGGGCCGTCGCCGGAGCGACGCAGGCGAGTAGAAAAAGGAACATCGACACCAAAAACACCTTCGTTTTCATGAATCCTCCATACAATTGAAATGAACACTATCGGGATTTCTCAGGTAAGGATACGCTCTTATATCGAAACACGAGCAATGTGTTGTAAACGAGTGTTTTAGTCACTGGGTTTTTACACCACACCTTGATTCATTTCAAGTCGATTCCTCTTCTTTGTTAGTTATTCTTGATTGCCGTGCGATAACTATGCAGTTGCCTCCGGCGGGCCACCGGAGGCTTTTTTCATTTGGTTTGCTAGTTGTGGCGTGTCATTCGATCCCTTACACGCACGGCTCCGGGCTGCCCATCTCTTCGTAGAGGGCAAGGTAGTCGATGAGCCCCCGGGTGAACTGGGCATGCGCATCACCGGCGGTTGTGGGGCGCAGAATGTGGCCCTCAATGCGGACCAGGCCGGCATCCGCCCAGCAGTGGAGCAGGGGCAGAAGGGCCATGGGGGAGGATTCGCCCGCGTGTCGGCCCAGCCCGGCCAGGTCGAGGGCCAGGGTCTGCATCTGCGATCTGATGAGGCTGGCGAGACGGTGATTGGCCACCGGAGCAAGGATCATGGCCACGGGTTTCTCCCGTCCCGCGGTGTTGAGGTAGTCATCCAGCCGGTCGGTCATGAGAACGCGATGACCGTCCACAAAGCCTTCCGCTCCGCATCCAAAGGGGATGCTGGGGGCCTGCTGTGACGCCAGAAAGGAAGAGAGATTTCGTTCCCTGGGGGTGCATGCCCAGTGCCCTGCTGAGATGCGGCGACAGGTGGTGGCGGCCAGGGTCTCTGAGCCCTTCTCGAAGAGGGCATACTGTTCCCGGACAAGGGCGGTATCCCGGCCATGGAGGGGCACGTGGGGTACGAGATCGATGCCGTCGGGGTTTAAAGACACAAGGGTTTCCAGATCCTGTTGAAACATGTCGGCGCTTTGGCCGGAGAGACCGTATGTCAACCCCACGCTCACGGTGGCCTGGCCGGTGCTGATAAGCTCCGATAAGCTGTTTGCAGCCTTTTCACCGTCGGCCCGCCGCCCCATGGCTTGCCGGAGCGGGGTCTGGAAGCTGAGTATGTCCAGGGAGACTCGGTTGACCCCTGCGCGTGTGATGGCGCGGGCCATCTCTGGTGTCATGTCGGCGATGCGCCCTTCAACCGTTATTTCGCAGTCGTTGGCCAGGGGGAGGTTGCGGCGAGCGGCCTCAATGATACGGGCAAGGTCTGAAGGGGCCAGGGCAGTCGGGATACCACCGTTTACGAGGAACGCGTGGATAGGGTTGCCCTGGGTGCTGAGTCGCGTTCCGTCACGCATGATGTCGCAAATGACAGCATCGGCGTAGGCCGTACTGAGCTGTGCGTCCACCGGGATCTGGCTTGGGATCTCATCCCCGGTTGTGCCCGTGCCGAAGGGGATGCGGAGGGTCGCCGCCTGCCTTGGGTGGAGGGGGGCTTCGGACAAGGTGTGCCAGAGGCTTCGGGCTCCGGGCCCGGTGACGGGCGCCAGTCCTCCCGTTGCATAGGGTTCGGGCTCTTCATTGCCAAAGGCGCAGGAGGGCGACGCGTCTGCTGGGCGAGGGAAACATCCCAGGGACTTGGCTTTTCGGAAAAAACGGGTAAAGGCATCCACGGGGGTGTCTTCCGGAGCCATATCGCGGGTCAAGGGCGGTACGGGAACCTGAAAGGTTGGCATGGGGGGCCTCCTGTCTGTTTTGTTTTTGGGTTGTGGTAAAAAATTTGGCATTCCGAATTTGATGGCCAAAAAAATATATGAGTATTTCGTTATGCCTCAGCCTGCCCGAGGCATAACGGAATGGTTACCAAAAAACAAAAAAGGGGAGTTGCAAGGCGGGTGAATGCTTTCCGACTTCAGAGGGGCCGGAGCGCTCTTTATCGCTTCAGCCCCTGACTGCCGGGGGCTGGCTTTTGGTTTTGTTGCGCTCTGCAAGGAGCTTTACCACGTGGTCCCTCAACCGTTTTGCCTGGCATTTGGGGGCGCGTTTAACGGCCTTGTTCAACCACGGAAGGGCTTCTTCGGGTTTTTCCTGCTGAAAGAGCACATAACCCAGCATCATCAGGGCATGGCCCTGGTTCGGGGTGAAGGAAAGGACCTTGCGGAAAGCCTCTTCTGCCCCGTTGAGGTCGTCTGCCTCGAACCGCAGCTGGCCGGTGAGGAGCCAGAGACGCTCTGTGTCCCATGTGACAACGCCCTGTTCCAGAACTGCCAGAGCCGCCTCGGGTTTGAATCCTGCCATGAGGGCCTCGGCCTCTTTTCGGGTGAGTTCGGCGCTGCCTTTTCCTTTTTCCGTCAGGCGCCGGTAGCAGGCGGCGGCATCCAGGGGGAGATCTTCAGCCCGGAAGAGGTCCCCTAAGGTGAGAAGCTCTGCGTCGTTGATGTCCCCCAGGTGATCCAGGTTTCGGAGCTGGACCATGGCCTCGGGGTAGCGCTTTTCCTGAAGGAGAAGGCCTGCAAGGCTCCTGCGGAGTTTGGGTTCCCCACCCATGATGGGCAGGCGATCCGTAAGGGCCTTGATCACGGCCGGACGTTTTCCAGCCTGGGGAGCCGCGGCTGCAGCCAGCTCAACCCACCCTACGTTCCGGCAGTCCGGGAACCGGGCAAACAGATCCAGGCAGAGGGTGACGCAGGTCTCCCAGGATTTTTCCCGGTACCGGGAGAGGGCTTCAAAATAGCGAAGGGCAGGGCGGGTCTCTCCGGTGAGGACAAAGGCTTTGCCCAGTGCTTCGGCAGCTTCTCCGAAGTGCTCGGTTTCGTAGGCGACCCGGCCCAGGTTCTGCCAGGCCGGAGCAAAGCTGTCGCAGAGGGCGGTGGCGTTTCTGAAACGCTCCAGGGCTTTTTCAGGCTCTTCGGCCTGGACCAGCTGAACGCCCAGGTGAAACTCCAGGAGATGGTGGCTTCGTTTGCCCGCGCGTTTTGCCGCCTTGGTAAGGGTTGCCAGGGCCTCTTCCGGGTGTTCGTTCTCAATGGCCTTGGACGCTTTGGTCAGGGCCATGGCCACCGAGGGCGAGGGCTGAGAGTCGCAGGTCCCTGCCAGGCTTTCCGTTGCCAGGGCCATGAGCCCGGCGCAGAGGAAGACCCCTATAAGGCGTGCGGCAGACAGTGGAGAATGTGTGATGGGTCCCATGGGTCAATTCTCCAGGTTGAAGTTGATGGTTTTGGTAACGCGGACCCGCACAGGCTCTCCGGTGATCTCCCCCGGGGTAAAGGTCCAGCGGCCGATGGCATCCATGACCGCCCTGTCGAAGACGCCGGGCGGGTTGGACCCCGTGATCTCCACATCGTGGATACGGCCGTCCTTTTCCACGAGGAACTTCACGGTGACACTTCCCGAGATTCCCCACGTTGCGATCGAACGGGTAGATGGGCGCCACGTTGTGGGAGGGCATGGGCAGTTTGTCGAGTTGTGCCTCGCCGAAGACCATGTCCACCGGACCCGGTTTGAAGGCTGTGGTGTCCAATTCCGGGAGCGCCGGTCCCACCTTGAGGGTGGGGGCGGCGGCCGTGTGCACCGGGGTGGGGTCGATGGGCAGGTCCAACCTCGGTTTCATGGGTTTTTCCTGTTTCACCGGTTTTTCCGGGGCCTTTGCCGGGGGCGGCGGGGTCAGCTCCTTTAATTTCACCATGGTCACGGGCCGCAGGCGAAAGGTCTCATCGCTCCTTGCCGGGGCGGTGCGCATGCCCGGCAGCAGGGCAAAGAGGAAGATGTTCACCCCCAGGGCCAGGAGGCCCGCAAGGACCATGGGGTTTCGGGGGCCGGTGGCGATCATGCATCCCCCTTGTTCTGGGTTGCAACGCTGACCCGTGAAGCTCCGGCCAGACGGCACTGGTCCATGACCCGGATGAGGGTCCCGGTGGGGCAGGCTTTGTCGGCGATCACCACCACATCGGCGTCGGGCTTGTCGGCCACGGCACGCGCGATGTGGAGGCGAACGCTTCGGATGTCAATGGGTTTTCCGTCGTAGTGGACCGAGCCGTCTTCGGCGATCCCCACGAGGATGGCGTTCTTCTTGGACACCACGCTGGTCTCTGCCTGGGGCCGGTTGATGTCGATGCCGGTCTCTTTGACAAAGCTGGTGGTTACCATAAAAAAGATGAGAAGCAGAAACACCAGGTCGATGAGGGGAGAGATATTCACCTCCGGTGTGCTGCTGTTGCGTCTCAGGGAGTCCCGGACCCGTATCACGTCATGCTCCTTTGGATGATGCTGATGGTTTCGTCGAGTTTGGCGGAGAGGCGATGGGCCCGCCGCATGAGAAGCACGCCCATGAACATCCCGGGGATGGCCACGGACAGGCCGCTCTGGGTGGTGATGAGGGATTCGGAGATCCCCCCGGCCATGGCACGGGCGTTGCCCGTGCCGAAGAGGGCGATGACGTCAAAGGTGGTGATCATGCCGCTCACCGTGCCCAGAAGCCCCAAAAGGGGCGCCACAGCGGCCAGTGTGGCGATGAGGCCGATACGCCGGGTGAGGTGGGGCCGTTTCTGGAGCCGGTATTGGTGGAGAAGGCCCCGGTTCACCTTGGGGGAGTCGGTGCCGTATTCGGCCATGAACCGAACCAGTTCCCGGCGAAGCCCGGGAAGGTTCGGCCCGGGATCTCCCTTTCGCACCAGGGCAAGGGCCGCGCCCAGGTCGAGGTCCTGCTTTTCAACCTGCCGGTAGACGAGGAGCCGCTCGAAGATGAGAGCCCAGAGAACCAGGGAGCAGATCATGATGGGAACCATCACCGCGCCGCCGCTGTCGATGTAGCCGAAAATGGCCGTGAGGAGATCTCCCATGGATCAGGCCCTCACCTGTTTGGCGCAGCCTTGGGCGCAGCACCCGATGGTTTCCCGGTGGACGATGTTGGTCAGGGCCACGGCTTTTTCTTCCATGTCGCCGATGATGTGCTCCACCCGGCGGTTCAGCACGGTGTGCAGCAGCATGATGGGAATGGCCACGGCAAGGCCCAGCATGGTGGTGATCAGGGCCGTGGAGATGCCCCCGGACATCATGCGCGGGTCGCCGGTGCCGGCGATGTGAATCACTTCAAAGGTATCGATCATGCCGGTGACCGTGCCTAAAAGGCCCAGCAGGGGCGCCACCGCCCCGAGCATGCCGAGGAAGGGAAGGAACCGTTCCAGGCGGGGAAGCTCTTTTAAGATCGCCTCCTGGAGGATGGTCTCCAGCACCTGGCGCCTTTCGCCCCTGGCCTGGAGCCCTTTTCTCAGGACGTTGTACACCGGCGTGGTCTTCTGCTCCTTGACGATGAGATCACACTCTTCCCACTGCCCGTAGCCTGCCAGTTCGTTGACCTTGCCCATGGTGTTGTCCGTGTTGTCGTGGACCTTTTTCAAGAACAGGGTGCGCTCGATGCCGATGAAGAGCCCGGCCAGGCCGATGAGGACGATGGGCCACACCAGGGGACCCCCGTTGCGGACGCGTTCGGTAAAGCTCGGGGTGCGTCGCAGGTGGTCCAGGGCCGCTCCGGAGCTCAGGTCCAGGGGCAGGGTGTCTGTTTTGCCCTTGACGTACCGGTTGAGACGCCACCCGACGATGCGTCCCGGCGGTGCGGGAAGCTCGGTGAAGGAGAGGGTGGCTGGGGCATAGAGAAGGGGTTCTGCGCCCTCGTCCTTGACGGCCAGGGTCATGAAGGGCCCTGCCGACAAGAGGGGAAGCTCCCGGGAGATGCCGTCCCGGCCGGTGACGGTGGCGGTGCGCATGGCCACTTCGCTGCACCGGGCGATCTCGTCGGCGAAATACCCAAAGAGGGCTTCCAGGTCCGTGATACCGGGAAACTGGGTGCCGTCGGCCAGGGTCTCCAGGTGGGCCAGTCGCTCGGGGGCAAAGACGGAAAAGGGTGAGGCCATGCAGAGATCCCGGAGGTTTTTCGCTGCCGTGCGCACAATGGCCACGATGCGTCCCACCTCCTTGTCCAGGCGGTTCCGTTTTTCGGTGAGGGCGGTGACCCGGGTCGTGAGTTCGTCGCCGCGTTTCGTCTCTGTCACAACCTGGGCCTTGAGCCGTTTGATGTCGGCGGCCAGGCGGTTGATTTCACGGGTAAGGCTCTCCCGGTCTCCGGCGATGCGGGTGCGGGATTCCCGGTCTGCGGTCTGTCGTTCGGCAAGGGCTGTTTCCGCGTTTTTCATGGCCTGTCGGAGGTCTGCGGACCAGGCTGCGGTGGCCGTCGCAAGGCAGAGGACAGCAACAATGAGTATGCGTTTCATGGGGTCACGATCCTCCCGATGGGCAGACTGACAAGCTCGGCACTTCGCTCTCGCTGGGCAAGGGCGATGGCTTTCTTGAGGTGGGGAGCACAGTTGGCGGGAAGGGGCTCATAGGCACCTTTTTCCGGACTGAAGACCCCGCACCCCTTTTCGTCGAGGGTGAGGTAGTAAAGGGACAATCGCCCGACCTTGAGGAGCTGGACGGTGATGGGCTCGCCCTCCACCTCAATCTCTTCCTGCCAGGCTTCGCTGGTGTGGCCGAACTGGGTCTCGATGGTGAACAGCTCCAAAAGCCGCTCCAGCTTTTCAGCCTGCTTGGTGGCCGGTGCCTTGACCCAGTCGGTGAGGGCGGCAAGGCGCGTTTCCCGCTCGTTTTTCAAAAAGGGGAGGCTCTGGGTGACCACCTGGGCCGCGCGTTGCGCCTGATCGGCGATGAGCGGGGAGAGCCCTTCGGTGAGGTGAGATGCCTTGGCGATCTCCCCGTCTAGGCGGGCGGCCTCTTTTTCCTTTCGGCCGTTTGCCCAGAGAAGGGCGTTTACCTCTTCCTGAAGGCTTCGTTGTGTGCTCTCCAGTTGTGAGATTTTCGCCTCCAGGGTGCGGCGCTCTTTTTCCCAGGCCCCCTCCCGTTTCTGGGTGGTGTGGGCAAGGGAAATGTCCTGGCGGACGGTTTCATCCAGTGGAAGGGAGTCGGACCATGTGAGGCCTGGTCCTGTGAAACCGACCGCCAGGGACAACAGGAGAAGCGTTCCGACCCGTTTTGACGTACGGCGCCTCTGGCGTTTCGTGGGTATGGGATGATGAACCATGGGGAAATTATCTTTAGGTTGATGAATAGTGAAAAGAAAAATAACGCAACAATGACGGGCGACTCAGGGCCTGAACACCCTAAGTTTTTAACGGCTGACAAATTGTGTGTCAATACATTTTTTAAGGTGCTGCTAAAAAGTTTGGGGTACCTAAATCTATGGAGCTCCTTTGGGTCGCAATGGAAAGAGCCCCACGGTAACGGTGACAAGGAGGGCCATCAGGTAAAACCCGGCCATGGCTTCCATACCCGTGAGGCCAAGGACCGAGCCCAGGGTGAAGAGTCCCGAGGCGATGGCAAGGGCAAGAAACGCCGGGAAAACAATGGAAAAGCCCATCCATGCAAAGGACCCTGTCTGGAGCTTGACCATCATGGCCGCGGGCAGGCATGGGGGGTAGAGGGCCATGAAGAGCATCAGGGCCAGGGCGTGCAACGGGGTAAATCCTCTCTCCCGGTTTTTCATGCCTTCGGAGATGCTTTGCCCGCCGCTTTCCGGCTGGTAGAGGGCGCCTAGGGTGGCCACGCTGTTCTCCTTGGCCATGAGGGCGCTGAGCAGGGCGATATTGATTCGCCAGGAGAATCCGGCGTGACGGGTGACAGGTTCCAGGGCCATTCCTGCCATGCCGATGAAGCTGGATTCCATCACCTCCTGCTGCATGGTGTGTTTCAGTTTCTTTCTGCTGCGAATCAGTTTTTTCAGGTCTCTCCGGATACGTCTGCCGTCCGGGTTTTTCCCGGGATTGACCATGGTGAAAAATTCAGGAGAGAGGTCTGTGAACCGAGCATCGACTCTTTCCCTGGCTGCCGGGGTTGAGGCGCCGAAACGGGCAGATTTGTAGCTGTCGGCATAGCGGACCAGGGCCTCGACCCTCTCGTCGGTCATGCCCACGGCCAGGGGATTCTCTGCGACCTTTTCAAGAAAGGCTGCCTTGATCTCATGGGCCTTGCGGTCAAAGTGGGCGGTTCGTTCGTCGCTCAGGCCGGGAAATTCGATGAGCACAAAGACGATGACGGCCACGGCAGCCACCACGGTGACGATTTTTTTGACGAAGAGCCACACCTTGGAGACTGCGCTTTGGATGACGCTGCGAACCCTGGGGAGGTGATAGGCGGGCATCTCCATGATAAACGGCGCCACAGGCCGACGGGCCAGGGCCGTTGCCGTGAGGAGCCTGGAGACCGGGAGCACCATGAACAGGGTCACCGTGGAGATGAAAAAGAGGGCTGCACCTTTATGTTGCGGGAAATTATGACTGATCGGAGGTCAGAGGGGGATTTTTGCGAGGCAGTTGAGCATGGGGATGATGAGGATGGTTGCCATGCGTGCCCTGTCGTCGGGGATGCCCCGGGTGGACATGATGGCCGGAACGGCGCAGCCCCCTGCGTAGACCCCGCCCAGAACCATGGGCAAGGTGGATTGACCGTGGAGTCCGTATCGGTGGAAGATCTTGTCCAGGATAAAGGCCATCCTGGGCATGTACCCGCTGTCTTCCAGGACGGCGATGAGGGCAAACAGGATCAGGAAGATGGGAATGTAGTTGAGAAGGGCCAGGATGCTGTCGGCGACCCAGAGGCCCAGGGCGCGGGCCATGGGCACATGGATGAAGCCTGCATCGGGCAGCAGGGTCGTCAGGATGGTTTTCCCCTTGAGGAGCAGGGGCCAGGTGAGGCCGGTGAGGCGGTATCCCTGGACAATGGCCAGCTGGTAGAGGAGCCAGACCACAGCCACCAGAAGGATCGGGCCGAAGATACGGTGACAGACCACGGCGTCCACGCGGTCGGACAAGGGGCGCTTCGGTTTTGTTCGGGTGGACAGGCACGCCTCGGCAATCTCCGAGGCCTTTTCCCTCCTTTTTTCGGCAACGTATCGGGACGGGGCCATGCCCGTGTCGGAGCGAAAGGCGATGCGGTACCCGTCTGCAAGGGAGAAGAGAGAGGCAAACTGTAAGAGGCTCCGTCCCGGGGTGGTGTCGGCCCGGTGGTCCCCGGACAGGAGCTTCAGGGCCACCCAGCGGTGTCCAGCAGGATCCAGTCCCATCTCCATCACCTTTTTGGAGAGGTCGGCGATGGCCGGTTCCAAGGCCCCGTAGTGGACAAGGTGCGTGTCAGCCGTTGTGTGCTCATGGACCATGCGTCGGGTGATGGCGCTCTCAAGGGCGTCTTTGCCGGTGCCTTTTTTAATGGCCGTGGGGATCACCTCAAGGCCCAGGGCACGTCCCAGGGCATCGGTGTCGAGGCGAATTCCCCGCGCCTCGGCCGCATCCATCATGTTGGCGTTGACCAGCATGGGCACGCCGAGTTCCATGAGCTGGAGGGTTAATGGAAGGCTGCGTTTGAGGTTGGTGGTGTCCAGGACATTGATCACCAGATCTGGGCGGCAGTCCACCAGAAAATCGCAGGCCACCTGCTCTTCCAGGGAGTAGGAGGTGATGGCGTAGGTTCCTGGCAGGTCCACCAGCGTGGTGCGGGTGCCGTTGGCGGACAGGGTGCCGGAGCGTTTTTCAACGGTGACGCCGGGGTAGTTGGCGATGTGCTGGTTGGCCCCTGTCAGGGCATTGAACACAGTGGATTTCCCGCAGTTGGGCTGACCGGCCAGGGCCGCCAAGGGCGTGCATTGCTTCATGTCTTTTCCATTCCTACGCAGGTGGCTTAACACTTTTCCTGATGCTCAGGTAAGGCATCAGCCGCTCTACTTCAATTTCGATGGGGTCCTTTAAGGGGGCGCTTCGGATTACTTTGATCACCGCACCCCGGCAGATGCCGATGCCCGCAAGGCGCCTGTCCAGCATGCCCGATGCCGTGATGGTGGTTACCCGGCCGGTTTCCCCGGGCGGGATGTCGTTCAGGTTCATACGAATGCTCCAAATAAAAAATAAATACACACCTTACGATTAAATGCCGCTGCGCTTTAACCCGAGAAACGAGGGGTAAAGCGCAGCGGGCGACCGGCTCACCTTGCCGCCGGAGGCATCGCTTTTGTAAGGTTGGTTTTTGTACCGCCCCTAAGGCTTGGCCTTCAAGGTCAGGGTGGAGCTGTAGTAGACCGTGGTGCATTTGCCTTGCAGGTCCTTGAGCTCATTGTCGGCGGTGACTTCCTTGCGCACCATGGTGCTGATGCGCCAGGCTCCGGCCGCGGGGATACGGAACTGGGCCTTGCCGTCCATGATGTTGGAGGCGAGGCAGAAGTGGTCGGGGCCCCCGAAGGCGTTGCTGCTGGCATTCAGGATGTTCATGCCGTCCATGTCGCAGTTGAGTTTCTTCCCCTTAAGGGTGACCTCAAAGGTGACAAGGTCGCCGACGCGGACATTTGACAGGTCGCAGGTGGGGGTGATCTCCAGTTCGTGTCCGGCCTTTCCGGGCTGGCTCCACTGGCCGACGGTCATGTAAGATTTTGCTTCTGCCTTGTAGCGGGCGCTGAAGTTGAAGGAGGCGGCGCCACGGATGGTGTCCATGGGTTTGGTGGCCATGTTCACCTTGCCCTTTTTGTCCACGTACTGGGTGAAATAGGTGACCTTGGAATCGGTGACCACCTGCCAGGTCCCTTTTTCCGTTTTGTCGGTGAGGGTGAACTTGCGGAGGCCCAGATCCCCGCCCTCTAAGTCCATGCCCCCGTTGCTGCGGGTTGCCTTCTCTTTTTTGATGACCGGAAGGGGCAGGTCCGTTGCCTTTGCATCGGGGCTGATGAGCACATACCGGCCAATCTCCACATTTCCCCAGTCTGATGCCAGAAAATCGTCCAGGGGCATGGTGTGACCCCAGCCGATGGAGGACACCGCATGGCCCGGCGGGTGGGTAAACGAACTGTCCAGGTTGACCCACAGGGAGTGGGCCATGGCGTTGGCGCTGATGAGAAGGGTGGTTGCTGCGGTGGCGATGATCGCCAGTTGTTTTTTCATGGGGTACCTCATTTAGCGTGTTTGTCCTTGGGCTTTTCCGGGCCGGCTTCCCGGACGATATGACCGGGCCCGGCATCCAGAACGATGTCGTAGGTTCCCGACGGCTGGGTGAAGGTGTACTCCCCCAATTCGTCGAGTTGTTTTTTTAAGAGAACCTTTCCGCTGGGGGCTTCAAGCCGGATTTCAACGGCCGAGGCAGCAGATCCGGTGGAAAAGACCCCCTCCACGGTGACCGTGCCGTCTTCGTTGTCGTAGACGGACATGAACAGGGTGTGGGCCGAGGCGGTGGTCGCAAGGCAGAGCGCCAGAGCCCATGCAAGAAGAATAGAGCGAAATGTCATATCGGGGTTCCTTTCATGGCCATGGTTTGGTTGAAACCTGCCTCCGGCGGCGAGGTGGGCCACCTCGAAAGCAGGTTACGAATGTGATGTTGACTGGCCTGTATCTGTATCTGTTTTTGTGAATGTGTTTGTTAAACGTTTTGAATGGTTTGCCCCGGCAGGATCGCCGGAGGCACCTCGAACGTTGATTATCGGGTTTCACGGGCGCAGCCCGTCAGCACAGGCGCCCCACCTGGAGCGCGAACATCGGGAGCCTTCTCGGCCTTGGCGTCAAGGGGCTGTCGCTCTTTGCCGAAGGGCTTTGTCCACAGCAAAAGGGCCGGGGTGACAAAGAGGTCGGCGGCCAGGGCCGTGAGGATGCCGATGCCCGTCAGGAGCCCTAAGTGCACGTAAACCTTGGCCACCGAGGTGGTATAAACCGAAAAGTTGGCGGTGATGATCACCGAGGTCATGCAGATGGCCACCCCGATGGTGTTGAAGGTGCGGCGGATGCTTGTGTCGTAGTTGCCCGTCCTCTGGAACTCCAGGCGGCAGTGGTTGATGAAGTGGATGGTGTCGTCCACTGCAAGGCCCAGAAGCATGGGCATGATGGTGATGGTGGTAACTGCTCGGGGAATGTCTCCCCAGCCCATGAGCCCGCCGATGGCAAGGGCCGGGGCGATGTTGGGGATCATGGCAATGAGGCCGATTTTTACGCTGCCGAAGACCAGCATCATGAGAAGGGTCACCACGCCCAGGGCGATGGCAAAGGAGATCAATTGGCCGTTGGAGACGATGGCCTGCATGAAGGTGAACTTGGCGATGGATCCGGCCAGGCCGATGGTGGCATGGGGAAAGAGGGTCTGGGCATGGGCCTTGAGGGATTCGAGTTCCCGTTTGGCTTGCGGGAACTGTGCTGATTCCCCATTTCGATCTGCATGCGCAGGCGCTGGTAGTCGTAGTCCACCCATTTTTCCGCCTCGGCACCCCCTGCGTTTTCATAGAGCAGGAGTAGCTGGGCCACCATCTGCCGGTTTTCCGGGATGGTGTGGAAGGCGTCGTCCCCGCTGTGGAGGGAGCGGTTCATGTCCTTGATGATGGGGATGAGGGAGGTGACCCGCTTGGTGAGTTCGTACCCCTCGGCCTCCCGGATCAGCTCTGCAAAGGTCTCCAGATTGGCCGGCAGCTTGGCATCGCCGGCTTCGGGGAAGGTGACGGTGAGGTCGTAGGAGTAGAGGGAGCCCACCTTGGAGTTGGCCACATGATGGATTTTGGCCACGTAGGGAATTTTCAGGCCGAAGCTCTTGATGATGTCAAAGGAGACCTCGAACCGGGAGATGCCCGCTGCGCACAGGAGAAAAAGCGTCATGAATACGGCAGCCGTTGTGGTGGGACGTGCAAGCACCCTGTGACTGAGGCCCTCCAGAAGTCCGGTGGTGTGGTGGTGGGCGCGCCTGGCCTTGGGCTTTCGGTCTTTTCCGAAGCTCAGTACCGACGGAACGAGGAAGAGGGTGAGAACAAAGGTGACGGCCACCAGGGCCGAGGCCGTGGACCCCACCCATCGGATGGTACGGACCGGGACAAAGTGGAAGGAGAGCAGGGCGCCCATGGTGGTCAGGGCGGTGAAAAAGACCGGCCAGCCGCATTCTGAGACGGCAAAGAGCACCGACTCTTTCCGGTTGCCGGTTTCGGCAAAGTGGCGGTTGAAGAACCCGAAGAGGTGAATGGCATAGCCGATGGCCACGGCAAGGCCTAAGTAGACGGGGACCAGGATCATGGAGGGGTCGATCTGTGTGCCGAGGAACCCCTGGATACCGAAGGTGATGACAAAGGCGGAAAAGGCCATGAGCATGGGGAGCACCACGCCGGTGATCGTCCGGATGGCAAGGGCCAGGACGATGACCGTGGCAATGATGGACAGGCGCATGTTCCGGACGGTCTCTTTTTTGAAAAAGGCGGTTTTGTCAAAGGCAAGGTGCGGCAGGCCCGCCCCCCTGGGGTTGAGGATTTTGTACTTTTCCTGGGTGATGATCCGGCTGGCCACCTCCCCGGCCGCGATGTCCGGGCCCACATTTTCGGCGTTTCGCCATTTTTCGGGGTAGGTCTTCATGCGCAGGAGGATCCAGGTCTGGCGCGAGTCGTCGGAGACGATGCGGTTGACAAAGAGGTCCCGGGACAGGGCCTTGGCGCGGATGACATCAAGCTCTTCAGGGCTCTGGGGTACCGGATCGGGGACCAGGTCGGAGATGGACAGGCCCACGTCGTTGCCTTCGGTAAACTCGCAGTCGGTGATGGAGAGCACGTCGTCGGAGAAGGGCACCTTGGCCTTGAGCTCTGCCCCGAGCTCCCGGATGGCGGTGAGCACCTCCGGGGTGAACACATCATCCACCTCCACGAGGACGGCCACGTATTCGTTGTTGCCGAAGATGGATTTGAACTCGTCGTCGGCAATTTTCATGGGATCGTTTTCCAGGAACCAGTTGTCCCAGGAGGTGTCGAACTGAATGTGCTTCATGCCGCTGACGCAGAAACCTGTGATGAGGAAAAAGAGAAGGATGCTGACCCACCTCAGGCGGAGGATTGTCTCCGCCATGCGGTGGAACGCGTGGTTGATCTTGATAAGGTTGAGCATGGGATAATCTCCTGAGGTGAGTTAGAAACTGTACTTGGCTTTGACCCAGACCTGAGTGTTGTCTTTGTACCGACCGTAGATGCCGTTTCGGGTGCCGGCAAAGATATCTGCGCCGGCCATGGCGTGGAATCCGTCGGTGACCTCAACGTCAGCTTCGAAGCGGTTAAAGAGGTCTCCGTCGTTGAGGGTGACATAGCCCATGTCCGAGAGTTCCAGCTTTTCCCGGAACAGTTTTTTTGCCACCCTGAGGGTGACAAGGCCCCGGTCTTCATCCTGGGTGGTGTCCCCGTTGTGGCGCACAATGTGTTCCCCCAGGGTCTGGACGGTGAAGGTCCAGTTCTCCCCCGGGTACCAGTCGCAGCCCGCAATGGCCTTGATCAGGGGCTTTTCTATATCCGGCGCCCCTTGCTCTGCCGCAGGAAAGGAGGCGCTGGAGAACCAGGCCGCCTCCCCCCTGAGCACCAGGGACCCCAGGGGCACCGAGACGGTGGTGCCCGCAAAGGAGGTGCGGCGATAGCCCAAAGGCTCGGGGTCGGTGTCTGCGGCGACCTGTGCGGGGAGGTCGTTCCAGAGGCGGGCCCAGGAAAAGGTGAGGTCTACCCCGGGAAGGAACCAGCTCGCCCGAACCCCCACTTCGCCATTTTCGAGCGTGTTGTCCGGCTCGGTGGGGGTGGGGTCGGGACCTGTGCCCACGCGCCATGGGCTGTCCGCTTCGGGGAGCTTCGCCGGCTCGAAAAAAGGAATCAGAACGGTTTCTATGGTGAGATCACCCGAACCCGTATACCGGAGGTTCACGGCGTCGATGGGCATGCGGATCTCATCTAAGTCTCGAGTTGCGTATTCGGTTAAGTCCGAGGGGCAGAGAACATCGGTTACCTGGAGGCCGTCGGAGTTGCCCCAGATGATGATCTGGCGTCCTGCACGGACATCCCAGCCATCCCCTGCGTAGTCCACGTACCCTTCGTGGAGGGTTACCTCCGAAGACTCCTCATTGATGTGGTTCTCCGAGGCGTTGATGGATGCGAAAAAGGCGGCGTCGTCCCGGCTGCCCTCGGTTTCCAGCCTCAGCCGCGTCTCCGAGGCGAGGAATTCATGGGGGGATTTCACCTGCACGGCGTGACGGGTCTCCAGGTACCCTGCAAAGGGCAGCTGCTCTGCCCCTGCCCATGTGGCGGCCAGGAGGAGAGCACAGGCGGCTGCAGCCAGGGGAACTACCCTCATCGACGCAGCCCCCGGGTCAGGGCGTTGACCTTGAACTGGCTGTCTTTCAATCCGGTGTCATAGCGCACATTCCGAAAGGTCATGAGGGTTGTGTGGTGCTCCACGTTGTTTTCCATGCGCATGGCCGTGACGGTCCAGAAACCCCCGATCTTTTCCACGGTATCTACGGTGTATGTTTTTAAGTGTCCGTCCTTGTCGTAGTAATCTGTCTTCAGGGGCAGGTCTTTTTCCTTGTCGATCCAGTTGATCTTTTTTGTGTACATGTCGGTGGGATCCACGGGCACGGACTCCACCACCCAGCAGTCAACCCCTTCCAGGGTTTCCTCCCTGAGGAGACGGTGGGTGTCTTCGTCCACGTTGCGATCCCCCATGTCGTCATAGGTAAAATCGGTTCCCATGAAGTAGTCGTTGGTGGCCTCTCCGCTGATGCGGCGCGTGTTTCTCAAGGCAGGCATGTAGAGCCACCTGTCGTCGTCTTTGTCCGGGTCGTCGTAGTCCCAGCTGAGAAAGGCGGTGCCCGCCACATCGGCAGGCTTTTTGAAACGCATGAGCTTTCGGGTGTCTTTGCCGTAATCTTTGCGCCAGGAGACAACCTGGCGGATACGCTGGCGTCCCCTTCGGTTGATGAGGGTCATGGAGAGCTCGGAGATGCGGTCGTCCCCGTCGGGGCACTCATCCACCAGGACCATGATGTCCCTGCCCGAAATATCCTGGGCATGTACCCAGGACACTGAAAAAAACATGCCTATAAGGAGAGTGCAAAGGGGGATCGAAAGTTGTCTGACGCAGCGTCTGTTCATGTTGTCACCTTAGCTTTTGCAATCTAAAGAAAATTAGGGTTGACGAAGTTTGATGAAGAAAGAGTCTTAGCAGGTAGAAAAAATGCCCGTCAACACACGGTGCCCTGATATGTCGCCTTGGGGTATCCAAACACCTTGCGGGGGTATTTTTGTTCCCGGCAGCCACGGTGCGGGCGGATGTTTCATGCTCGGGTTACGGGTGCTGAGGGCCGCCGGCGGTCACGTGGCTGCGCATGTCCCGAAGGGCCTTCAGGAGAAACACCAGGGCAGCGGCCTCTGCAAAGCCTGCGGCACATCCGAAGATGGCGGGAATACCCGGGGAGGGTGTCAGGCCCTCAAGAGCTCCGAAGAACAGAGGGGAGAAGAACTGGCCGGAAAAGAGAAAGATGCTGACCATGGCCATGGCTTTGGTGTTCTGCGCCTTTGGAACGCCGTGGACCACCATGAGGAGGATCATGGGATAGAGGTTCCCGAAGCTTGCGCCGATGAGGGTACTGTGAAAGAGAGAGGGGAGGGTGGGCGAGCCGGAGAGCAGGAAGAACCCTGCCCCCATGAGGCCCATCTGGACGGGGGCCATGAGGTGGTTCAAGGCCCCTTTGGTTTTGGCGAAGAGGGACCCGGAGACAAAGGCAAAGCCTGTCACCAGGGCCAGTGCCAGGCCGGCGGTCTTCGCATTCCCCAAGCCGCTCTCCTTTATAAACAGGGCGATGTTGGTGGGAAGGACGTAAAAAAGGGTCATCATGGCAAAGGCTGCGCCTGCGGCAAGGTAGGTGACGAAGGGCAGTTTGTCCCCCTTCTTCTGGATATGTGCCTGCCGTTCGGGCTCCGGGAGGAAACATGCCACAAAGAAGGCGGCCACCAGGGCCAGGAAGTAGACGAAAAAGGAGTATCTCCAGCAGAAGGAGGCGAGCCACCCGGAGAGGATCACGGCGATGATGCCCCCAAGGTTGTTGGAGGCCGTGACCCAGCCGGTCATCTTGGCGGCCTCTTCGCCTTTGAAGAAATCGGAGACCAGGGCAGTGGATACCGGCATGAGGAGCCCCACACCGATTCCCAGGAGGCCTCGCATCCACAGGATCAGGTCCATGCTCGATACCACGCCACCGCCGACGCCGCCGGCCATGTAGAGGGCAAGACCCAGGAACAGGATGGTCCGTTTTTTCATGACCCGTGTGAGCCTTGCGGATAGAAGGGATGCCGGGATGATGGTCATGGAGGGCAGGGTTACGATGAGCCGGATAAGCATGGCATCGGCATGGGGAAATGCCGCTGCAATGATCCCCAGGGCAGGGGATATGGCCGCGCTTGCCATGATGGTCAGTAACGAGATGGACAGGATGGCTGCTTTCAGCATGGATGGTCTCCTTTGGTTCCAAACTGTTTTTCGCCCGGAGTAATGATTCAGCTTGCCTCCGGCGGGTCGCTTTTAGAAAAAAACATCCGTCAGGTCAAAGCGGCAGGCGTAGCGATAACGTTCGCGTGAGCCGAAACCGTTCGTAAAACCTGTTTGGCAACCTTTTTAAAAGGTTGGCCCCCGGCAGGGCCGCCGGAGGCGTCATTTTAATTGTTCACAGCCCACGCTTGCCCCTGTTGCTGGGATTCCCACAAGCTGTGATAAAGGGTTTTTTCCCGGAGAAACTCGGCGTGGGTTCCCTCCTCCACCAGGGTCCCCTTGTTGAAGACCACGATTTTGTCGGCGTTGGCGATGGTCTTCAGGTGGTGGGCGATGGCCAGCACCGTTTTGTTCTCGGCCATGTTGCTGATGGCCTTCTGGATTTGCCGCTCGTTCACGGGGTCCAGGCTGCTGGATGCTTCATCCAGAATTACAATGGGTGCGTCCCGGAGGATGGCCCTGGCGATGGAGATTCTTTGCTTTTGCCCGCCGGAGAGGCCCACCCCGTTTTCGCCCACGAGGGTGTCGTAGCCTTGGGGCAAGCCCATGATAAAGTCATGGATCATGGCTTTGCGGGCTGCGTTGTGCACCTCCTCCGGGGTGGCTGTGCGGTTGCCGATTTTGATGTTTTCATAGATGGTGTCGCCAAAGAGGATGACGTCCTGCATGACGATGCTGATGCAGGAAAGCAAGGTGTCGTAGTCCATGTCACGGATGTCGGTTCCGCCGATGGTGATGCGGCCGCCGTCGATCTCCCAGAAGCGCAGCAGCAGGTTGGTGAGGGTTGTCTTTCCGGAGCCCGAAGGGCCCACAAGGGCCGTGAGGCAGTTGATCTCGGCCGTAAAGGAGCAGTTTGAAAGGGCAAACCCGTCGCGGTCGTAGGCAAAGTGCACATCCTCAAAGGCGACATCGAACCTATCGGGTTTTTCGTGTTTGCCGGAGGAGGCCACGGCAGGCTCCTGTGTGATGCCCAGGATGCGGTGGTAGCTGTCCCTGCCCTTGATGTAGTACAGCCAGTACATCTCCGCGTTGGCAAAGGGCTTGTAGAATTCCCGGCTCAGGATGAGGAAGAGGGCGTATTCCAGAATGGAGAGCCGAGCTCCCAGCACCATGAAGGCCCCTCCTGCGACGAGGACCGCCAGGCTCATCTCCACGAAAAACTGATACATGCAGATGACCCCTGCGGCGGTTCTGGCAGAGGCTTTGCTGCTCATGCCGAAGCGCTCAATGCTTTTTTCGAGGCCGGTGCGGATGGCGTCGTTGTCGCTGAAGGCCTTGATGACGGGGATGCCCCGGCCATACTCCACAAATCGGCTGACCATGTCGGCCATGTCGTCACGGGTTCGTTCCATGCCCTTACCCCCGGCCCGTGCCCCGGCCACCAGCACGATGAGGCCCACGGGAAGAAGGGAGACCATGTACAGGCCCAGGGCCGGGTTGACGGCAAAGAGGATGCCTCCGGTGACGAGGGCCACGATGAGGTCGCTGATGAGTCGGCTGCCGATGTGGGCCACGACCATTTCCACGCTTTCGATGTCCTGATGGATGATGGTGGTGACGTTGCCCAGGCGCTCCCGGGTGTAGTAGCCCAGGGAGAGCCGTTTCATTTTTCGGGTGATCTCCTCCCGGAGCCTTGCCACGATGCCGTATCCTGCGAAGTGCTTGGCAATGTCCGCCCCGGAGAAAAGGAACCCCTTGGCTATGATGAGCACGGCGAGCCCTGCGGCATGGAGGGCAACGGAGCCGGTGGAGGCGTCCGTCATGACCCCGTAGATCATGTGCATGATCACCGCCAGGATGGCGATGCCGGTAAGGGACCAGAGCACCCAGAGGAAGGTGGCAAGGGCCATGAGCTTCAGGTGGTGTCTGGCAATATCCGATAAAAACGGTGGTCTGGTCATGTCAATGGGCCTCCTTGATGGTCCATGTGTCCGCGCTGGACTTTTCGTTCCACAGGTGCCGGTAGAGGGCGTTGTCCCGGTAAAGCTCTGCGTGGGTGCCCTGGCCCGCGAGTGTGCCGTTGTCGAGGAGGAAAATCCGGTCCGCGTTGACAATGGTGCTGAGGTGATGGGTGATCATGATCACGGTCTTGCCGCTTCGCAGCTCATTGACGGCTTTCTGGATCAAGGTCTCGTTCATGGCGTCCACCGAGGAAGTGGCCTCGTCGAGGATGATGATGGGGGCGTCCTTGAGCAGGGCCCTGGCAATGGCGATGCGCTGCCTTTCCCCTCCAGAGATCCGGGTCCCTTTTTCTCCGGTGAGGGTGTCGTAGCCGTCGGGCAGGGAGCAGATGAAATCGTGGATGCGGGCCTTTTTCGCGGCAGCTTCCACCTCGGCATCGGTGGCCTTGCTTTTTCCGATGCGGATGTTTTCCCGGATGGTGGTGTTGAACAGGTAGACGTCCTGCTGCACGATGGAGATCATGGCGGATATCTGCTTCTCGGTGAAGGTGTCGATGTCATTGCCGTTGATGAGCACGCGCCCTTTGGTGGCCTTGAAGAACCCCATGATGAGGTGGGCCACGGAGCTTTTTCCTGCCCCGGACACTCCGGTGAGGGCCACCAGTGATCCTCCGGGAATGGTCAGGCTGACGTCCGACAGGGCGTCGCGGTTGCCTTCGTAGGAAAAAGAGACCTGCTCCAGCCGGATATCCCCAGGTTCCCCGTCGGCAGGGAAAAGGCATTCCCTAGGTTGCCGTTAAGGATTTTTGCGATGTTCATCGACGAATTCCTGAAGACGATGCCGAAGTGCTTGGACAGGGAGAGCCGGGCCAGGGACGCGCAGAATGCCGAGGCGAGAAAAACGGCCAGGACCAGTTCATATAAGGTGATCTCGCCTTTGCGAAGCAGCAGGCAACCGGTGACGGCAAGGACGGCGATGCCTGCTTCGAGGATCACCCCGGAGATGCCCGCCGGGACCACCATGGAGAGGCTCATTTTTCGGACATAGTCGTTGTAGGCTTTCATGGTCCGCACCACCTTTTCCGTGCGGTTCTCGGTTTTACTGAAGGCCTTGATGGCCGGAATGGTGGCGATGTACTCCATGAGTTCTTCGGACATGGTCTTCAGGCTGAGGAAATAGTCGGCGAACATCTCCTTCCAGTGGCGCTGCAGAATCCGGTTGGTGATGATGACAAGGGGTACAATGCCCATGAGACAGAGCCCGAGTCGGTAGTCGATGAAGGTGACGATGGCTGTGGCGCAAAAGGAAATGAGGATGGCTGATGCAATTTCAGGCAGCCCGTGGGCAAGGTAGAGCTCCACCTGTTCCACATCAAAGTTGAGGACTTTCGTGAGCTCCCCCATTTTGTGCTTGTGGAAAAAGCCGATGTTCATGCGCTCCAGGTGCCGGACCAATCTGAGCCGGATGGTGGAAAGGACCCTGAAGGCGGTGGTGTGGGCCAGCACATGGGCTGCACCGTAACACACAGCCTTCACCGTAAGGACGGCGACAATACCCACGAGGAGAAGCACCACAGCCTGCCGCTCCGGGGCGGGACCCGCCAGCTCGCGGACCAATTCCATGACAAAGACAAAGGGGACGATCCCCGCTGCGACGCTGAGCGAAAGCATGAGGCCCGCCAGAATCAGGGTGCGCCTTTCGCCCGACGCGAGAAGGCTTTTTTGGTTATCCATACATACCTCTTATTGGTGTGGGTTGTTCATGGTGCCAAGATAGCGGGGTGCCCTTTTTCGTGCTTTGCATGGTCTCTTAAAAAGTGTGCTTTGGTGCTGTTGAGAGTGTTTTCGATGAATAAAAACAGGAAAAAAAGTTTTCGGCGGCAAGGTGGAGAACCTTGAAACCCTATGGTGAATACCATCGCCATGGATGTGGTTTCTCCACGAATTTCAAAGCATCGGCTCCTGTAGGATGGGCAAAGGTAGTGCCGTGCCCATAGGGCGCGGGAGTAACCGGTTTCGCCGGGGGCACGGTGTCGCTTCTCCAGATCGTTAATTCGGACATTTTATGGGTAGCTAAAGACACCGGTCTCATCCAGGTTGATGTCGGTTTTTAAAAACCGATGCAGGTATTCCTGGAAGACCGCCTGGGGGGTTAGATCTTCAAAAAGCTTTGGATGGAGCCATTTGGCCAGATAGGCATTGGCCACGGTGATGCGGGCCGTGCCGAAAAATTCCCCGGAGATCATGTGGACTCGGCCGGTTTGTGCCGCACGGGTGACGGCCACATAGGGAAGGTTCATGAAGTTTTGCCGCTGGGTCGCGACGATGCCTGGGTCTGAAATATGGGCTCCGTAGCCGTTTCTTACGGGTTCGCCGCAGATAATCACATCGATGTCCTGGGCCGCGAGCCACTCCGGGTTCACGGACTGGACCCATCCGCCTGTGGCCCGGATGTCTGCGGCCACATTGATTCCTCCGATAATGCGGTTTCTCTCCTTGATGCCTTCAAAGTCGTTGGTGAAGGTCATGATGTCGTCGTATTGCCCCCACCCGGTCTTGAAAAGGTATCGCTGCTTCCGGGTATCGTCCAGCGCCCCTGTCCTGTCGGTGATCCGTTGGACGAGGCTCCGGTGCCACCGGGTGAACGCCCGGGCCTCTTTTTCTTTTCCAAGCACTTTTCCCAGGAGTTCCATGTTCTCTTCAAGGGTGGAGATGCGGTTGAGTTCCACCACAAACACCGGGATACCGGGGGAGAGTTTTGCCTCCATCTCTTCAAATCCCCCCATGGAGATATCCGCGCACAGGAAGAGGTCCGGCGCGGTGTCAAGGACCAGTTCATGGTTGAGGCTGTAAGGCCCTCCCGATTGCAGGGTGATCACCGGGACGTCCTGCAGGTTGTTGAACACCAGGGCATCTGTGGTGTGGTGATCCCGGGCCACCACCCGGTCCCAGCATCCCAGGATTATCAGGGCCTCGGAGATACTCACATGGTTTAAGGCGATGCGTTTTATCGTTGATGGAACCTCCACGTGCCTGCCCCGGTTGTCGGTGATGGTGCGGGCTTCCTTTAGGACGGCCGAGGTGGTGGGGAGGGCCAGGCAGTCCCCGGGAAGGGATGCCGCGATGAGCAGGGACAGCGACAGAAGAAAATGTTTCATCATGACCTCAATGTGGGGTGGAGGGAATTATCCTTTGGGCGGCATCTGCCCTGACTGAGAGATGTCACCCCCGGCTTTGGGGTCTATGCGTATCATTTTTCGGGGGGAGGGCACGTTGCATGGCGACTGAAAAAAGGTGCAGCCCTTCGTTGGCAGTGTTGGAAACGCGTTGTGTGGGGAAGGGAACGACCGGACAAGGGGGGCAACCCGCTGGAAAGCAGGTTGCCGCCGGAAATTCAAAGTTCAGCTGAGACCCGTCGGTGGTAGGCCTTGGGGCTGATGCCGTAGAACTGCTTGAACGCCCGGGAAAAGGTCCCTGGCTGGGAGTAGCCCACGGTGTAGGCCACCTCCGTGACATTCATCTCCCTGCTCTCCAGCAGTTTTTTGGCCTCTTCCATTTTTTGTCGTCTGAAACATCCGAATACGCTGGTGCCAAAGACTTTGTGGAATCCCTGGTTGAGTTTGTCCTTGTTCATGCCCACCTGCCTTGCGAGTTCATTGAGTTGGGGCGGGTTTTCAAAATCTTGTCCCAAGATGGCTTTGGCTTCATGGATTTTTGCGATGTCGCTTGTGGTGAAAGCCGGGGCGGTGAAGTGGAAATCCTTTTGGGTGTGTTGCAGGGCTGCAAAGTACAGGACAATGAGCTCAATGGCTTTGCTCTCTAAGTAGACCCTGCGGAAGGCTTCTGTATACGGGCAGCCGAGGATTTGGATGATGGCCATTTTCATGTCCGAAGTCATGGGGATGTTGCTGATGATGCTTGTTTCATCCGTCAGGCTTCGGGGGGCGGTGATCTGGGGAGGGAGGACCTTTGAAAGGCCTTTGATTTCGGTGCCCAGTACTTCCGGTGAAAAGCGGATGGTAATGAGCTTTAAGGGGTCATCGGATGAAATAACGGTGGCGCACTCAAGCTTTGGCGCCAGGAAAAAACTGGCGTTTCCCGCATCAATGGTCAGTTGTTTGTCAAGCCTGTCCACATGGCCTTGGAGGGAGCCCGAGATGCAGAAGAAGATTTCAATGGGCGACGGCTGAACTTCCATGGAGGCGGCCACGGGTTTACGGAACTCGAAGTTTTCGATGAGAAGGTTGAGGCCTGGTCGGATAGGCATTTCGTTGACTGTACCACGGCCTGTTTTGGACTCCCAGGCTTTCTGGTTCTCGTGGTAGGAATCGCAGTTCTGTATCAATTTTTCTGTGAGGAAATCGTCAAAATCGTTGATGGAAATGGTGTGCATCCTGCCACGTCTCCTGATCTTTTTACCGGCAGCCCTGTCGGGGATAAATATTGAAAGGTCAGCTGCATTTGGTTTTGACTTGTCACCCGATTACGCTCGATTGGCGTTTCCTTTACATAAAGGTGGTCAGTCCGGGAATAAGAGAATGATTTTTGCTGATCTTAGTGCTTCCTTGATATGTTAGGTTGGGCTAAATCAAAAATCAATGGTTTTTATTTCATGGTGGGAAGGAGAAAAACGAGGTTAGACGCAAATCTCGGTAGGGCTAAATTTATTAGTGAATATGCAAAAAGCAATGACTCTCACCTGGTGTATGGTCGGTAAACTCCCAAGCGTGCAAGGGTGTGTTGTGTCATCGTCTCCATGGGCCTTAAGCGCGTTAACAACACAGCAGCCGCTTTTTATGAACCGTCGCCGACCATCCATGGAATAACGAAATTCCCGTGTCGGGCGGCTCCTGACAGAAAAGAGGAATTGTTATGCGTATTCGTTTATCTGTATTTTTGTTTTTTTTACTTTTGTTTATCGGCACGGCCGGAGCGGAAGAACCGCTCTCTCTGGAAAACCTGACCGTCACGGCGGAAAAACAGGAAGAGGATCTCCAGAAGGTCCCGGTGAGCGTCACGGCTTTAACCGGTATGGAGATTGAAGACAGGCGTATTCACTCCATATCGGATGTGGCGGATTTTACACCCAACTTTATAAACTTCGACACCGGAATCGTGGGTCTTTCGACCCCTTCTATCCGAGGGATACATCAGGAGTCCAGTGGAACGTCTCCTGTGGGGCTCTTTGTGGACGGTGTTCCCATTCTTACGGCCACGGGGTTCAATGACCAGCTATTGGATATCGAACGGGTTGAGGTGCTCCGCGGGCCCCAGGGGACACTCTACGGGGGAGGCACCGAAGCCGGTGCCATCAACGTCATTACCCGCCAGCCGGACAATGAGGTTAGAGGAAAGGCAAGCCTCGAGGCGGGGGAGGACGACAAGCTGAGGCTCACGGCGAGCCTGAGCAGCCCGATAAAAAAAGACGTGCTCGCTTTCAGCTTGTCCGCCCTTCACTACGAAAAGGACGGCTACATCAAAAACACCAACACCGGGAAGATGGGCAACAACCGGGACTACGATTACGGCAAGGCCATTCTTCGGTGGACGCCGAGTTCTACTCTGGATATTTCGCTGATTGCCAGCGGGCTCAAGCATGACGACGGAGCACAGGGCCTGGCACTGGGACCGGAAAGTATCAACATGTTAGGGCTGGCCCCTAAGGAACGTGAGGTTGATTCCGACCTCCAGGGATGGAACAAGAGCGAGTCCAACATGCAGGCCCTGAAGGTGGCCTGGGATATGAGTGAACATTGCAAGATTGAGTCCGTCACAACCCGGAGGCGGTATCGCAGCCACTACCAGAACGACTGGGACTTTACCCCCTATGCCGTCATGCATAAGGAGATGGACAATACCCTGCGAAATGTATCCGAAGAGCTGAAGTTTTCCTGGCAAGGCGAGGGGGCCAGCGTGGTGACCGGCGTGTACGCCGACATGGATGACAACGATTTCACCGATATCAATTTGGTGGACGGTAAGGTGGAGGAAAATCACAACACCTCGGGCAAAGGCCTGGGGCTGTTTGTTCACGGCGAAAAATCACTCACGGACAAGCTTTCCGTGGTGACCGGCGTGCGTTACGACTGGGCCGAAGGAGAGTTCGACGACTCAATACGGTCCCGTGAAATCGATGAATCCTGGTCCGAGATCTCCCCGAAGCTCAGCTTCAAGTACGCGGCAACCCCTGAGATGATGGTGTATGCCGGGGCGTCCAAGGGGTATCGAAAAGGCGGGTTCAACGACCA
This sequence comes from Desulfoluna sp. CYM3A, assembly GCF_056829965.1. NCBI lineage: Bacteria > Pseudomonadati > Thermodesulfobacteriota > Desulfobacteria > Desulfobacterales > Desulfolunaceae > Desulfoluna > Desulfoluna sp. CYM3A. The sequence goes on along the minus strand of NZ_CP186556.1, from coordinate 3,560,709 downwards.
TGCAGGCGCTACGGACCCTGAAACCTACGATGAAGAGTCCCTTATTTCCTATGAGATCGGCACGAAGAATCAATGGCTGGGAAACCGGCTCAGGGTGAACGCATCAGTGTATTACATGGATATCAGCGACATGCAGGTGCGTGTTGATTCTGGCGGTCCTGGGGAAAACTATACAGAGAACGCGGCCGAGGCCTACTCCACAGGTGCCGAGGTGGAGGTCACCGGGCGGGTGACCTCCGGCCTGACCCTGTCCGGCACCTTTGGCTACAACCGCACCGCCTTCAAAGACTACAGCGATGCGGAAGGTGATTACGACGGCAACAAGAACCCCTACGCCCCCGATTACACTTACAGCCTTAATGGATTGTACCGTCACCCCGTCGGTATCTTCACCAACCTGTCTTATGTGGGCACAGGGGAAATGTACCTGGACAAGAAGAACGTCTACAAACGCGATGCCTACGGCGTGGTTAACGCCAAGGTAGGCTACGAAACGGATCACCTGGATATCTATGTCTACGCCGACAACCTGTTTGACGAGGAGTACAACGCCATCGGGTATTTTGGCGGGTTCTACAATGTGTACAGTCCCCCGCGGGAAGTGGGCGTCAAAGTGGCCTGCAGGTTCTGATCGGCTTTCGACAGGGCCGTCGGAAGCGTTTTTTGATTTGAACCGTTAAACCTGAATTTTTTTTCTGGGGTTTCATGCCGATGGTGTGTGGAGCCCCGATGGAGGAGGCCTCACGTGGATAAAACCATGGCCGCCCGAATGGAGCGTGCCTGTATCAACAATGCGTACCTGGTGCACAGGGGGCGGAAAAAAATGTTTATCGTGGCCGCTGTTCCCGTGTTGTGCCTGATGGTCCTTTTTTCTGTGGCCTCGGGATGTATGTCCCTCTCCCCCGGCGATGTGTTCCGGAGCCTGTCCGGGGTGTTGGCGGCTGGGGCCGGGGGCGTCTCTTCCCAGGTTGACCTCATCGTCTGGCAACTGAGGCTTCCCCGTATTTTTATGGGGCTGTTGGCGGGGATGGCACTGGGGGGCTCCGGTGCCGTGATGCAGGTGGTGCTGAGGAACCCCCTGGCCGATCCGTACATGCTGGGCATTGCATCGGCTGCAGGGTTCGGCGCTTCCCTGGCCCTTATCTTTGGGGTCGGGGTCCTCAGGGGGCCTTACATGGTTATCGGCAACGCTTTTCTTTTTGCCCTCATGGCTTCCGGTCTCATCATGGTGTTGTCCGGCGGCGGTTCGGCCACCCCGGAATCCATGGTGCTCACCGGCTTGGCCCTTCTCTTCTTTTTCCAGGCACTGACCACCATCGTTCAGTACTTCGGAGATTCCGACGCGGTCAAGGCCGCTGTGTTCTGGAGTGTGGGAAACCTTGGTCGGTCGGATTGGGGGAAGTTGACCGTGCTTTTTCCTCTGGTGTGCACCGGGCTGGTGCTGCTCTTCTGGCGAAGCAGGGATCTCAATATCATGAATGCCGGGGACGATGCTGCCATGAGCCTGGGGGTTCCGGTGGCGTTTACCCGGGCTTTCTCCATGGTGGTCTGTTCCCTGCTTGTGGCCGGGGTGGTGAGTTTTACCGGGACCATCGGGTTTGTCGGGCTCGTGGCCCCCCATATGGTGCGTCTTGTCATCGGAAGCGATGTCCGGTTTCTTGTTCCGGCGTCTGCCCTGGTGGCTATCTTCTGACTGGCATCTGATACCTGGCTCGGGCTGCCCTGTCACCGGTGATCCTGCCTGTGGGTGCGGTGACGGCTTTTCTCGGGGTGCCGCTTTTGATCTTTCTGATTCGCAGGGAGCGGGGAGGGACAACATGAAGATAGAGATAGAAAACCTCTCGTTTTCCTATGGACGGCGGAAGGTGCTCAATGGGGTGGATATGGTGGCGCAACCGTCGCAGGTCACCTGTGTGGTGGGGCCCAACGGAAGCGGAAAGAGCACCCTTGTAAAATGCATCGAGGCCCTTGTGACCCCTTCGGGAGGGACGGTCCTTTTGGGCGGTCGTGACCCACGGAACATGACGCGAAGCGACATTGCGCGGCGCATCGGGTATGTGCCCCAGCGGTTCCACCTGGCATTTCCCATGTCGGTGTTTGATCTGGTTCTCATGGGGCGAAGGCCCCATGTTTCATGGAAAAGCAGCGCAAAAGATATGGATATTGTCATTGATACCCTGGTTCAGATGGGGCTTGAAGAGGTTGCCATGAGGCCTTTTCAACGATTGTCCGGAGGACAGCAACAGCGGGTCATGGTGGCCAGAGCCCTTGCCCAGCAACCTGAGTGCATGCTCCTGGACGAACCCACGTCGGCCCTTGATATCGCCCACCAGCTGGACCTGATGGATACGGTGTCTTTTTATGCTCGGGAAAAGGGGCTTTCGGTCTTCATGGTGATGCATGATTTGAACCTTGCCGCCAGGTATGCCGACTCCATTGCGATGATGAAGGGGGGGCGGGTTTACGTCCAGGGCGAACCTGAACGCGTATTGACACGGAAAAATCTGTCGGCAGTGTATGGGGTGAGTGCGCTGGTCGGTAAAGAAAAAGGAAGGGTTACCGTTGTTCCTGTGGCAAGGGACTTAAATCCGTCTTAGCCGGGATATTTCACGAGCCGAGTGCACCCCTATTCAAGGCATCAAGACATTGGCTCGGCCTGGGCGGTTTTTTCAACAATCCGGGTTAAGCTCTGTTTGGGCCGTCATGACAACAAGGCCCCCTGTGATCTTTCAGGGGGCCTTTTTTGCATGTTGATAGCAGAGCATTGGCGGTTTGGATGCTCCGTGGCGATGTATTTGTACCCCGAAACGGGGAGATCTTCCCTTTGAGTTGACAAGTAATTACGCTGAGCCTAAATAATTTGGCCATCTACTATTTTATATTGCCCCGCTAAATTTTGTCTGGGGTTGTGTGTGCAGCTCGGCTGGGGCCCTCAGATTCACTCGTCATTATTTGGGAGAAATGGTTATGAACGCTAAAAACCGGGCGGGATTCGGCAGGCTCTTGGCCATTGCCGGCCAGAAAAAGTGGCACCTGATCGTATCCGTCCTGCTGGCGGGTCTCAGCTCGCTGTGTGCGATGGTTCCATACATCACCATTTATTTAAGCATCATCAAGCTGCTGGACCCCACCTTCGGTCCTCAGGACTATCCGTATGTCACCCGTCTGGCATTGTGGGCGGTGGCCGGGGTGTTGGGGCGTTTTTTTCTTTTGCTCGCTTCCACCATGTTTTCCCACGTGGCGGCGTTCAATATCCTCTACGGATTGCGTGCAGCCCTTGCGCGCCATTTGGGAACGCTTCACATGGGCTATTTCAGCGAGACACGCAGTGGTGAGATCAAAAAAATACTCATGGAAGACGTGGAGGAGATTGAGCAGTTCATCGCCCATCATGTGCCCGACCTGGCCAGCGGGGTTGTACTTCCTGTTGTCACTGTGGCCTGTCTTTTTGCCGTAGACTGGCGAATGGCCTTGGTGGCACTGATCCCCTTGCCCCTGGCCCTGTGCCTTCAGTACTTCGCCTTTGGGAGCGGAGACCGGGATGAGCTGATGAAAAACTACCACGATTCCCTGGAAGCCATGAACGGGAACATGGTCGAGTATGTTCGGGGCATGCCGGTTGTGAAGGTGTTCAACCAGAGTGTGAACTCCTTTTCAAGGCTGAAGGCGTCTGTGTATGCGTACCGGGATTTCGTGAACCTGTGGACGGAAAAGGCTGCGCCACCCTGGGCTGCGTTTACTGTTATCACCACCTCGTCTCTCTTTTTTATCCTGCCGGCCGGCATCTGGTTTTATATGAAGGGGAGCCTCTCTCTTTCCGCACTGCTCCTTTTTTTGATGCTGGGGTCGGGGTACATGTTGCCCCTATTAAAGGTGGCCCTCATGGGTGGCACCATGAGTCGCATCGTGGAGGGGGTCTCGCGGCTGGATGCGATTCTTAAACAACCCGGAATTAAAGACGCTGCAACACCTGTGTTACCGGAACGGCATTCCATTGAGTTTCGGAATGTCTCTTTCGGATACGACGAGCGACTGGTGCTCCGGAATACGTCATTTTTTGTTGAAGAGGGGTCGGTCACAGCGTTGGTGGGTGCCAGCGGGGCCGGGAAAAGTACCATCGCCCAGCTCCTCTTGCGCATGTGGGACGTGCAGGGGGGAGAGATTCTAGTGGGAGGTGTCGATATACGTGAGATTCCCCATGAGCGCCTGATGAATCTTTTTGGGTTCGTGTTCCAGGATGCGTTCATGTTCAGCGATACGGTCTATGAAAATATCCGCATGGGCATGGAAGGCGTGACGGAAGATGAGGTGTTAAAGGCTGCGGAAGCGGCCCAGTGCATGGACTTTATCAATGCGCTTCCCCAAGGCCTGTATACCCGCATCGGGGAGGGCGGAGAGGTTCACCTCAGCGGCGGGGAGAGACAGCGGCTTTCACTGGCCCGTATTTTCTTGAAAAATGCCCCCATCGTCATTCTGGACGAGGCCACAGCCTATGCTGATGCGGAAAATGAATCGAAGATCCAGGCTGCATTTTCCGAGGTCATGACAGGTCGGACCGTGATTGTCATTGCGCACCGCCTTTCCACCATCACAGATGCGGATACCATCTTGGTCATCGATGACGGCGGTGTGGCCGAGAGAGGCCCCCACGAAACCCTGGTGGAACAAGGGGGGCTGTACCGTGGCATGTGGGATGCCCACACAGCGGCTAAATACTGGAGCTTTTCTATTAATGGAGGTGAGTCATGTTGAAGTCCCTTAAGGTCATTGCGGGGAACATGCGTCCTATTTATGCGGCTACGTGGATAAATACCCTTCACATGATGCTGAACGGTGCGCCATACGGTTTTCTTTTTGTCGTGCTCATGGAGCTGTTGAAACCTCGGGCCGAGATTAACTTTGCTCGTATCGCCTGGTTGTTCGGAATAATGGCGGTGATTCTCGTTTTCAATATACGTCTTGCCATGAAGGCCCACACCAAATCATATATGACGAGCTATACCCTTGCTGCCGAGGCACGCCTGAGGCTTGGCGATCACTTGAGAAAGCTCTCCATGGGTTTTTTTAAAAAAAGGGACCCCGGCGACATCACTGCCCTTCTCCTTCAGGACATGGCGAAGGTAGAGCAGGTCTTCAGCCACCTTTTTGTCGATGCCCTGGCTTGTCTCATCATTCCGGGGATCATGGCGCTGGTTTTTTTTGTTGCCGATGCCAGGATGGCATCCTTTATGGTGGCGGCGGTGATCCTGGCGGTCCCGGCCTTGATAGCGGGACAGAAAATCATCGCCTGGTTTGGGCGGGAACATATCCTTACCCGCAACCGTGTCAGCTCTCGCCTGTTGGAGTACCTCCAAGGCATCAAGGTCTTAAAGGCCTTCAACCTTACCGGCTCAAGATTCCATCGCCTTGACGACGTGCTTGCGAAATTCAAATCCGACAGCATCAGGTTGGAGGCTGCGGCAGCAGGCCCGGTTATGGTTTTTCTGACCGTCCTGGAACTTGGATTTGTCGGTCTTTTGCTTTTAGGGGATGGTTTCGTGCATGGGAGCATCACCATCCCCATTTTGATGATATTTCTCGTCATGGGGTATAAATTTTTTGAGCCCTTGAGTAACTTCGGGCTGTTTGTCTCGGAGATGCGTTACATGAGTCTTGCCGCATCTCGGGTTACCGACGTTTTGGACACTCCCCCCCTTCCCGAACCGGTCTCAGGGAAGGTTCCGGACAACCATGACATCGCTTTTTCCAACGTGAGCTTCGGTTACGATGGCACCGAGGTGCTTTCGGGCATCCATGCCACCTTTCCAGAACAGAGCATCACGGCCCTGGTGGGACCTTCCGGGGGCGGAAAAACCACGATGACGAGCCTTGTCTCCCGTTTCTGGGATGTTGACTCCGGCTGCGTCTCCATCGGCGGCGTGGATGTCAGGGAGATGAAAACCGACGACCTCCACAACATGATCAGCATGGTTTTTCAGGATGTCTACCTCTTTCAGGATACGATTTTCAATAATATTCGTGTGGGCAAAAAGGACGCTACCCGGGAAGAGGTTATGGCCGCTGCCAAGGTGGCCCGGTGCCATGAATTCATTGAGCGGCTTGAGGATGGATACGACTCCATGGTGGGAGAGGACACTGTCTCTCCGGGGGGAAAGACGAAGATATCCATCGCTCGGGCGATCTTAAAGGATGCACCCATTGTTCTTCTGGATGAAGCCACCGCGTCCCTTGACCCGGAAAATGAGATGCACCTGCAACAGGCCATTGGCGATCTTGTCAAGTCAAAGACCCTTGTTGTGATCGCTCATCGCCTGAGCACCATTGTGCATGCCGATCAGATTCTTGTCCTCGACAAAGGACGGATCATCGAGCAGGGGACCCATGACGACCTTCTGGATGGGGACGGCCTGTATGCGACGCTCTGGAATGAGCAGCAGCAGACCAAAGGGTGGAAGTTTGGGGCCAAGAGGCGGCTTGGGCTGGCAGGCTGACGGTGGCGTTTCGGGTAGCCCACGAGGCGAGTTCGATCCTGCTCAAGCCATGGGCGCTCCCGGTTGCCTGGCCTTCTTCCAAGCGTTCGGTAAGGTGACTGCTTTCGCCTCGCCGGGTCGAAACATTTACCCGCAAACGGTGGGTTGCCGTTTGGTTTTCATGAGCTAACCGGGCCAAGCGCTCTGCCACGGGGGGGGGGAGATAGGATGGAGCATGCCTTCCGTTTTTCGAGGTATTCCGGGAGCTGTTAGACTTCAGCCTGTCCGCCCTCCCGGCTTATTTCTTCACCGTGTTGAAACGGTTATATCTGTTTCAGGTTGAAGCGTTTTGAGTCAAAGAGGGAGATGTCGGAAGTAGGACTGCCTCTAAAAATTAGTATCCCCAAAAATAACTTGACATGCCATTCGGTGTTTGAATAGCATGCGTGGAAGTGAAAGATTATATCTTCTCGTTTCTTGTAAAGGAATGTTCCATGATTGCCCCAAAGCTTAATGTAGATTTTAGAGAAACTGGCAACATGCTGTTTACTTCTTACATTCCTCAGATTATTCGGCTGGCTGTGGATCTTGGGGTGTTTGATGCTCTTGCCGATGGGCCCATGGACGTGGAGGGACTTTTCGTTGCATTGGGAACCGATGAAGAGATGACCATGGCCCTTCTGGGTGTTCTCAATGAAAGTGGCTATTTAATCAAGGAAAAGTCGGGATACGCCTTGACCCCTGTTTCGCAAACTTTTTTTGTCTCCTCTTCTTCGGCCTTCCAGGGGCGGGTGCTGACGTCCATGGGACATGTTTCCAATCTTTTGGGAAAAGCTGAAAAGATCATGACCCAGGGAGCCCCTCCCCGGGATGAGAAGAGCTGGGCCAATGCTGAGATGGTGGAGACCATGCTCCAGAGTGGAAGGGGGGGAAGCATCCAAAGCGCTGTGACGTTTATTGCCTCTTTACCCGAATTTTCCTCTATGCGGAGGATGTGCGATATTGCGGGGAGTTACGGTTATTATTCCATGGGAATCCTGGACCGCAACCCGCTTCTTTCAGCCGTTGTGTGTGACCTGCCGGAGGTAGCGGCGTTGGCTGCCCCATATATTGCCACCGAGGGGTACGGGGATCGGATTGAGGCGAGGGGGGTCGATCTTGAGGCCGGTGGTGATTTCGGGACGGGATATGACCTGGTGTTTGTCTCCAACTATCTCTATTCGTGGAGCCTGGATAACCGCCTCGTCGATTTTCTGAAACGGGTTCGTGCTGCGTTGAACCCGGGCGGTGTGATTGTTTCCCGTCACATGTCCTTGGAAGTCAAAGGAGAAGCTCTTAAGGGCCAGCTGGTTATGGAGTACATGTCGCGTTTGGGGGGGTACCCCACCCATGTGATCTCAGAGAAATGCCTCACCGAGGCACTCTCCAAGGCAGGCTTTTTTGATTTTGCCATCACTGGGCCGGAGTCCGAGTCGTATGACAACACGTTGACGATCGCTGCACGTGTGGCAGTATCTTAAAAAAGAGAATCGCGATGAGTCGGGACATTCAGCAGGAGACCACAGACAACGTTCAAACTTTTTTTTCCAGTGACTATCGAAAGACCTCCGAGACCGAGCCCTATGGAGAAGGCGTCAGCTCCCTATCGGGTCTGCCGGAAGATACCTCTTTCTATAAAGTGATCCCCATTCGCCAGGGACTTACCGTCACGGTGGGCCGGTTTTGCGGGAGCTGGCGCATGGTGATGGACTTTGAAATTGCCGGTGCTCCCATTGAGTTTGATTACTGGCTTAGCGGTTCAGGGCAATGCGATATCGTGGGGTTGGGGCCTTCCCCATCGGTGTTCTGGAATGAGGGCAAAACCATGTCCGCGCGCTACGCCCCTGACATTTCGGGGCGGTGTACTTCTGTCTGTACGTCCGAGATGTGCATTGTGGGGCTTCAGGTCGATCCCATTCTTTTTCATGCACTGGTGGGGGATGCCGTTGCGGACTTTCCGGATCGCTTCAGGCTCACCTCAGAAGGAGAGATCAAAGACAAGTTTGTCTTGAAAGAGACTCTCTCTCCGTCCATTCAGTTGGCTTGCCACCAGCTTCTCACCTGCCCCTTTACCGGGGGGTGCCGGGATCTTTTTTTCGAAAGCAAGGCCTTAGAGCTTCTTTCACTTCAGACAAGCGCCCTTTCATCCTCCCCTTGCGGGTCAGAAAAGGGGCTTACCCGGCGGGATATCGATCGAATTCATGAAGCACGTGACTGTTTGGTCGCCGACTTGAAAGAGCCTCCCACCATCGCACTTTTGGCAAGGCAAACGGGCATCAACGAAACAAAGCTCAAAGCAAATTTTCGTACCGTGTACGGTACGACGATTTTTGACTACCTGAGGCGTTACAAGATGGAAGTGGCCCGGACGTGGCTGGAAGCGGGGGCGAAAAACGTCAGTGAAGCCGCCTACGATGTAGGTTACGCCAACGTCAGTCATTTTATCAGGGCCTATCGCACCATTTTCGGTGTCAACCCGGGGGTCTTTGTCAGACGGAATCGAGCGGTGCTGTAAGCTTGGGACTACCAAGCCCGTCCATGGCCTGATTTTAAATCATGCTCGTTTTTCTGCAGGCTTTTGGATATTCGGTTTTTCCTTTTTCTGCTTGGCAATTATTCAGATTTTCTCTCGGATGTTCCTTTTTTCCACGTATCATCCACCATTTGAATTAGGCCGAAGACCATCTTCCACGTTAGCACATCTCGGATGTTTCACGTCTTGGAAATCACGTTAAAAATCAAAAGGAGCTTCGTTGTGTCATCTATCGGGGCAAGGGCTCTGTAAATGGAGTGATAACGATTTATCATTGTAACAGAATTGTAGTATTTGGATGGGGACGTATGAGACATGATGAAATGTAGATGGGTTTTTTGTGCGGTTTTGTTCGCAGCTGTTCCACTCTTTGTTCTCCCGGGTCTATGTTACGCCGAAAAGGATGATGCGCATGGGCTTGAATCAATGACAGTCACGGCAGACAAGCGGGAGGAAAACATTCAAGACGTTCCGTCGGCAATTTCCGCCTTTTCGAAAATAGATCTGGACGATTCCGACATCGAGGACGTGGGGGATCTTGTAGGGTTTGTACCGAATATGTATTTCGGGTCTTCCATGCAGGGCTATAACGAGATCAATTTCAGGGGGATAAGCATCAGCCAGTTTACGGGGAAGAATCCCGTGGTCATTTTTATTGACGGTATTGCTCAGGATCATTACTCCAATTATGCGGTCGACATGACAAATGTGGAGAGAGTCGAGGTGCTTCGAGGCTCTCAGGGGACGTTGTACGGAAAAAACGCCATTGGCGGCGTCATAAACGTCATTTCCAAAAAGCCGGGTAATGAGTTTGAAGGCGAGGTGACGGCACAAGCCGCTGAATACGACTCGTATGGTATCAAGGGGTTCATGAATACTCCTCTCATCAAAGATAAGCTTTCGCTCTCACTTTCGGGAAGATACTATACCACGGACGGCTTCATGGAAAATGATCATCCCGATGGCGGCACGTTTGATGACGAGGAAGTCTTGAATTTGAGATCTCGTTTCAGGTGGCTTTTGACGGACCGGTTGGAGGCTAATCTTCATGCCGGAATGTCCCAAAGATGGGATGGCAGTGGTGTACAAAATGCCGCGAACGCGGGGGTGACTGAATACCATGCGTATAAAAATCCCCACGATAAATCGGAACCAAGTACCTCAAATGCCGCGTTGAATATTACCTATGAAGGTGATTCGTTCGATTTTACATCCATTGGGACCTATAGCTACGATAAAATGGATGCATGGATGGACCAGTGCTATGTCAGCAAGACGAAACCCGTCAGTCTGTGCAATTCTGATAATCGCATCTTTTCACAGGAGTTTCGCCTTCAATCACCGAGCAAGAATGAGGGTATTAAATGGCTTGGTGGTGTTTACTATTCGAGTGATATCCTCGACTATGAAAATAACGCGATGCTTTTTGATACCAAGGCCTGGTACGGCTATGACGTAAAATACAACTGGGCAGATGAAACACAAGAAGATACCGTGGCGGCCTTTACCCAGATGACATTTCCTCTTCCGGGCAGTCTCGCATTAACTGCGGGCCTGAGGTATGAAAGGGTCAACAAGTCCATGGATTATCGCTACGAGGTGACCCGAAACGATACAGGTGAGATTTTAGCGGCTGATCCCTTCAGCACGCCCGGGGCGCCAAAGCCGGCCCTTGTAACCTACACCATACAGGACAACTGGGATTCTCTTCTTCCAAAGGGGGTTCTCTCCTGGAAACCAACGGAGGATGCCATGGTCTATGCAAGTGTTACCAAGGGCTATCTTGCCGGTGGGTTCAACCTCTGTGAAAACATCAAAGAGCAGGCCAAATTCGAAGAGCAGTCTTCAATCGATTATGAACTTGGGGTGAAGACCTCATGGTTTCGCAACAAATTGGTTTGCAATGCCAATATTTTCTATATGGATATCAGCGATATGCATGTCTACTATGCGCCTGATCCCCTTACCTATATTACCTCCAATGCCGGTGAAGCTCACTCCCAGGGCGTTGAGCTCGAGCTCAATGCAAGGCCCGTCAAAGGGCTCGACATCATGGCTTCATTTGGCTTGGTCGATGCAGAATACGATCAATACACAAACACTGCCGGAATTGACTGCTCGGGCAAAAAGCTCGTTCGTACCCCAGACTACACCTTGAACCTGGCTGTTCAGTACAGGCATGCCACAGGGTTCTATACGAGAGTAGGCATGCAGGGCTATGGCGAGAATTATTTTGATGATGTCAACACCGTGAGTCAGGGCGCCTATGAAATATACAATGCTAAAATAGGGTACGAAGGCTCGATTGCAGATATCTATCTATACGGAACAAACTTATTTGATGAAGAGTATTTCAGTTTTGGTCGAACCAATTCAATCGGGCTCATGGCCAATGTCGGGCAACCGCAAACTTTTGGGGTCATGGCGACCGTCCGATTCTGAGGCGTAAAGCAGGCCGAAACACCCGTAAATGCCGCAGCGACTTACCTCTTATTTCACGTGGTAAATCATGGCGGCATTTTTTTGTTTTGGTGGTTGACGCTTGAGGTGCAGATTTTATTCGATGGCATCACAATTTTACACAGGCGATAACATAAGGGTGGACACTGTGGCACAGATAGTTTCTCAGAGATTCAATAATTATTCGCATGTACGATTCCTGTGATATTCTTCGAGAATCCGGGGCGTTTCAATGCTGGTGGCATGGCTTGCGGCATGTGGTAACTGGTTTGATTTTTGCCGAAAAATGTTGGGTTTCTAAAATAAGTTTGGAAACCCAAAAAAAGTATTGACACCCATCGCGAAAGGGACTATTCCTAACTGGGGTCAAAAAAGTAATAACCAACATAGCGAAGTAAGTCTGCCATAGAGCGACAACACACTTCTTTCTATTATTGTCTGTGGATATCTTTATTTTCTTCACCATGTGAGGGGCCGTCAACGTCCTTTCTGTCCAGGGGTGAACAAATGCCGTGCGTGCATTTATTTGAGATATCCTCCTTCCTTAAAAGAACGACAATCCTGAAAAATAATCTGACTCAACGTTGCCACCCGTATGGCGGTGTACGGTAGTTTCCCTGAAGTTTTCAGCCTTCGCCCATAAGGTGCGGGCCACCGAAAAGGGGGAGGTCGCGTTGGGCTCCTGATTGATTCCAGAGCCGTTTGTCTCCCTTGAACAGTGGGAGAAGGGATAAATTATCGTATCACCTGCCATGTTTTTCCTGTCCAAGAGAAAAAGCGGTTTTTTGCGGACATGTCCGCAATAATGACTAAAGTCCAATAGATCATTGGCACTGACGCTAAGATTTATTTCATGCTGTGACACATTGATTAAAATGGAGAACGAGATGAACACCCCTCCTGCAATGATCCAATCCGTTTCTGAGTGGTTGCATAATCAGGTAGCGCTAAAGAGTGATCGAGAAATCAATGAAATTGATATTCATGCATCATTTTCATCTATTGGACTAAAAACGAGAGACTTGTTGACCCTTGTGGAGGAGCTCGGGGACTGGTCAGGTTTAAAGCTTGCCCCCACACTCGGTTTTGACTACCCGACTATTGATGCATTGGCACATTACATTACCAAGACGCCGAAACCCAGTACAACCGCGACATCAAGCAAAGGTTCCGTGGAATCCTATGAGGAGACGCTGCCTGACCCGAGTCGTTACGTCGCTGGCTCTTCCCGTGAGCCCATTGCCGTTGTCGGTATAGGTTGCCGGTTTCCCGGGGGCTGCAATACTCCTGAGGCCTATTGGGAATTTCTCGAAAACGCAGGGGATGCCATTTCTGAAGTGCCTGCCGACAGGTGGGATATTGATTCCTTTTATGACCCGGATCCGCTGCTCCCTGGAAAAATGAATACCCGGTGGGGCGGTTTTCTCGATCATGTTGACCAGTTTGAACCCTCCTTTTTCGGCATTTCCCCAAGGGAAGCCAAGGGAATCGATCCCCAACAGCGCCTTGTCATGGAGGTCGGTTGGGAAGCATTGGAAGATGCCGGTGAAATACCGGCTCAGCTCAAAGGAAGCGCAACCGGCGTCTTTATTGGTATCAGTGGCAGCGACTACGGTAAACGCCTGTTCAAGGACCCTGCAAGACTTGATCTGTACAGCGGGACAGGGAATTCCACGTCCATCGCAGCCAATCGCCTGTCATACTATCTTGGACTGCGCGGGCCCAGTATGGCTGTTGACACGGCCTGCTCATCGTCCCTTGTTGCCATTCATCTTGCATGCCAAAGCCTCAGTAACTCGGATTGCAACCTGGCGCTGGCGGGGGGGGTGAACCTTATCCTCTCGCCTGAAATGACGATTATTTTTTCAAAATCAAGGCTCATGGCCCCTGACGGACGATGCAAAACATTTGATTCGTCTGCAAATGGATATGTTCGCTCTGAGGGGTGCGGTATCGTCGCATTGAAAAGATACTCTGATGCCGTGAAAGACGGCAACCAAATCTACGGGCTGATACGGTCTACGCACATTAATCATGACGGGGAAAGCAACGGGCTTACCGTACCCAACGGATTTGCCCAGGAACTGTTGATCAGAGACAACCTGAGCAAGGCAGGGGTGGCGCCATCGCAAGTAAGTTATGCCGAAACCCATGGAACAGGCACAGTGATCGGCGATCCTATCGAGGTGAACTCCCTTGGTTCTATTTTTCGGGAAAACCGGTCCTCAACGAGCCCTCTTGTCATCGGATCCGTAAAAACAAACATAGGCCACTTAGAGCAAGCCGCAGGGGTCGCTGGGCTCATAAAGGTCCTTTTGTGCCTCAAGCACGAGAAAATTCCGCCTCATCTTCACTTTAACACGATCAATCCATTGATTGCCCTTGATGAGATTCCGGCGGTCATTCCACTGCAAACGCTTCCATGGGCGGGACACGAGAAGCGAATTGCAACGGTCAGTGGGTTCAGTTTTGGCGGAGTCAATGCCCATGCTGTGATTGAAGAAGCACCGGTGGACGATGTCGTGAACGATGAATGCCAACGCACCTCCCATGTGTTGACGGTCTCGGCCAGAGACGAAAATGCCCTTCGGGAAATGGCTGCCCAATACCAAACATACCTCACGTCCCACCCTGAGACCGATGCCGGCAGTTTTTGCTACACGGCCAACGCCTGTCGTTCGGATTTTCCATGGCGGCTGGCAATTCCCGGGAGGAACCCAAAAGATCTGGAAAACGGCCTGACAGCGTTTTTGACGAAAACGTATTACCCCGGGATGCATGCCGGAGAAGGCAAGTCCGGTGAAAAACCGGTGTTTTTATATACCGGCCAGGGCTCTCAATATGTGGGAATGGGCCGTGAATTGTACAGGTCACAGCCGGTATTTCGTAAAGAGATGGACCGGTGCAATGAAATCCTTGAAGCAACGTATCAGATCCCTCTTCTTTATGGACAACAGGATGAGGCACTGCTGAATCAGACCGCAAACACCCAGCCCCTCCTGTTTAGCCTGGAATATTCAATGACCCGTATGTACCAAGCGTGGGGCGTTGAGCCGTCGGTTGTCATGGGACATAGTGTCGGAGAGTATGTGGCAGCATGTATTGCCGGGGTTTTCAGCCTGGAAGATGGGTTGAGGCTCATTGCCACGCGAGGCAAATTAATTCAGAGCTTGCCCTTGAACGGCAAAATGGCCGTTCTTTTCACAGGCGACAGCCATGCCGAATCCGCCATGTCTTCTTTTCAGGGCAAATTGTCCATTGCCGCTCTCAATGGACCTGAAAACACGGTGATCTCCGGTGACGGGGACGCCGTTGACAAGGTCGTCGATCTTTTATCCTCCGAAGGCATTCAATGTGTCGGCCTCCCTGTTTCCCATGCCTTTCACTCTGCACTCATGGATCCTATTCTGGATGCGTTTAGACACGTGGCAGAAGACATTTCGTACGCCCCTCCGAAAATCCCATATGTTTCCAATGTCACCGGGCAGGTAATCAAAGACGACGAGGTCTGTTCTGCAGAGTACTGGTGTCGCCACATTCGTTCAACGGTTCGGTTTGAATCAGGCATTCGGGCGATTTACGAGGAAGGGCACCGCTTGTACCTTGAGATAGGCCCCAATCCTGTTTTGACGGGCATGGCCAGCTCGTTTCTCCCCAAAGATGAGGTGTTGTTTGCTTCATCCCTCAAAAAAGGAGGCGAGGATTGGCCGTCTGTGATGGAGGGGCTTGGGGGGCTTTATACCCGGGGGGCCTCTGTGAACTGGGGCAACCTGCAATACCGGGCTCATCACAAACCGGTGCTCTCCATCCCAACGTATCCGTTTCAGCGTCAGAGGTGTTGGTACAAAGAGGATGGGCAAGCCCCTTCCGCCTTCCACGCCTTCGAAGCCAACGCCTCTGAGTTTCATCCTTCAAAGGGAACGCGGCTGCCCATTTGCCTGGATCAGGCTATTTATCATTATGCATGCAATACAAAATCCTATTTTTTAAATGATCACCGGGTCTACAACCACGCTGTGATGTCGGGTTCAACCATGGCATCCATGGTCCTGTTTATTATGGAAGAACGGTTTGGACGTGGCACGTATCATCTGGAAAACATGTTTGTGCGCGAAGCCCTTTATGTCCCGGAGGAGGAGACGGTCAGTGTGCAGGTGGTATTTACCGATGGCGGAGACCGTTCGGGATCATTCAAACTGCTCAGCGCTGTTTCGGACGGGAACCGCTCCGACGTCCGCTGGAAACTGCACATGGAAGGTGAGGTTGTCTGCACACAGGCTGTTGAAGACCTCTCCACGTCAGAGTTCGTGTTCTCTCCTGACACGATAAAGAAACGATGTCATCAGCAACTCTCCGGAGAGAGCCTTTATGGAGAAATCCGGGCCGGAGGGCTTCAACTGGCAAACCATTTCACATGGCTTGAACACATCTGGAGAAGAGACGGCGAGGCTTTGGCTGAAATGCGGTTGCCCGGTCCCGGGGAGGGGTATGAGAAAGGCCATCTTCCTCCGGGGTTGATCGACTCGTGTACCCAGCTTCTTTTTGCCTGCTTTGGGCTGAACGCTGACTCGGCATATATGTTCCTGGGGTTCGACAGGTTTACCTACTACGGATATCCGTCGGGAAGGCTTTATTGTCACATGGAGCTTCAATCGGATGTGTCGGAAACAGATCTGATTGTTGGAAACTATCGGCTATGGAGTGAAAACAACGAACTGATCGCCGAGGCTGAGGGCGTTCATCTGAAGCAGGCTCCCCGTGAAGCGCTATTATCCGGCTTTGAAAAACCAGAAAAAGCCCCGTTTTTTACCATGGCATGGCAACCTTCAGATCAAAAAAGGACCCGGAAAAATACCCTGAGCATCGATCCCGGCAAATGGTTGATTGTTGCCGATTGCCATGACACCGGCGTCTCCCTGTGCGAGGCGTTTGAAACTGAGGGGCTTCAGCCCCGCCTTGTCTGCCGGGAAACCGGGGCCACAGAGGCTCAACGGGCTGCTTTATCCCTGGGATGGACTCAACCCGATGAACTTGAACAGCTACTCACAGAGCTCCTTCGTCAGGAAACCTTTTCCGGGATCGTGAATATATGCGGCATCAGCAGTCCCATGCCGGATACCTTTCTCCACGGCACATCTGATGGTATCGCGAGTATCGGATGCCATACCACCCTTGCCCTTGTCCGGGCCCTTGCCAGTTCCTCACATGGAAATTCCCCGAAATTATGGTTGGTCACCGGCGGTGTTCAACGGGTCGGCCATGATCATCACCCGATAAATCCTGCGCAGTCTTCGGTATGGGGGGTAGGCAAAGTCATTGCGTTGGAGCATCCGGATTTTTTCGGGGGAATGGTGGATCTGTCACCGGAAAACGGGCAGTTCGAGTTCTCAGGGCTCATACAGGACCTGACGCACTCTGACGGGGAGACAATGGTTGCCCTCCGAGGAGACACACGGTACCTGGCACGGCTTCACCCCCTTGACGACAAGGATTCAGGCGTTACCCCGCATACCTTTTCCGGCGACGCAACCTATCTCATCACCGGGGGACTGGGGGGCCTTGGCATGGGGCTGGCGCAGTGGCTTTCGGCCAAAGGGGCCGGCCACCTTGTCCTCATGGGTCGGCATGCCCCTTCGGCCGAGGCAGAAAAGAGCATTCAGGCAATGGAGCGGAAGGGCACCCATATTTTTGTGGCGCAAGCAGATGTTGCCGATGGCGTTGCGTTGGAAAAGGTGTTCACCGATTTGACGGGAACCATGCCCCCTCTGAAGGGTGTTTTTCACTTGGCGGGTGTGCTTGATGACGGGATGTTGCATCAGCTTGAATGGGATCGCTTTGCGCCGGTAATGGCCCCAAAGGTGATGGGCGCCTGGAATCTTCATCTGCTTACGAAAAACATGCCGCTGGATCACTTTGTCCTTTTTTCTTCTGTGGCCTCGCTGCTTGGCTCCACAGGGCAGGGGAGCTACGCAGCTGGAAACCAGTTTATGGATACACTCGCGGAGTTAAGGCGCGGGGAGGGGCGTCCGGCCTTGAGCATCAACTGGGGACCGTGGTCCGGTTTTGGAATGGCGGCCTCTTTAGATGCAGCAGACATGGAGCGTTGGAAAAAGGGGGGAATGACACCACTGGCGATGGATCAGGGGTTTGGTTTTTTGGACACCCTTATTGGGGCGAACCACAGCCAGGTCGGTGCATTCAACGTCAACTGGCAGGCATACGTTCGTTACCACCTTAATAATACGGTTCCCCCTGTTTTGTCCCGCGTCGCGTCACAACCTGCCAATGAACCGGAAGACTCCCAATTATCAGGTGTTCTTGCTCTCGATCAGCTCAGAAATGCTGAACCCGAAGAGCAAAAATTGCTTGTTTCCGAGCAAATCGGCACTGACCTGAGGGACGTGATGTGGCTGGACAAAGGGACACGGTTTGACCCTGATGTATCTCTCTTGGAGATGGGCCTGGACTCTTTGATGGTCATCGAGCTCAGGAACCGCTTCAGGAAACATTTTTCGGTGGATATTTCCCTGAGAGAATTTTTGAAAAAACCCACAATCCGTAAAATCACCGACATGGTTCTGGCACGGCTTGTCGAATCAAATGCAGGTGAGCTGAACGATGTCGTTTATCCGGAAATCATCCACAAACCGGATGAGAGATTTGAGCCTTTCCCCTTAACGGACATCCAGCATGCCTACTGGATGGGAAGGAGCGGTGGGCTCAGCCTCGGGAACGTTTCCTGCCATGTCTACCCGGAGGTTGAGGTGGCTGACTTGGACATTGACCAACTCAATAAGGCCATCGCAAAACTTGTAAATCGCCACGAGATGTTGAGGGCGGTTGTGCATCCTGATGGCCGACAGCAAATACGCGAGCAGGTTCCGGCATATGACATGAAAATTCAGGATTTGAGGGGGGGCGATCCTGATGACGTACAGGCGAAACTTCAAGAGGTCAGGGATCAGATGTCTCACCAGGTTCGTCCTTCGGAGACGGGACCTTTGTTTGAAATCAGGGCCTCCCTTCTTGACGGAGGTATCACCCGCCTTCACATCAGCTTTGACCTTCTTATCGGCGACGGTTGGAGTTTCAATATTCTTATCAGTGAACTCTATGAGTTCTACCTAAACCCTGATGTGGATCTGCCCCCCCTGGAACTTACGTTTCGGGATTATGTTCTCGCTCAGGAGGCCACCAAAGAGACGGACCTGTATCATCAATCCATGGATTATTGGAAAAAGCGGCTTCCAGGGCTTCCTCCCGCTCCGGAACTTCCCCTTGCCACAAACCCCGATGATCTAAAAGACCAGCGGTTCATACGGCTGCAGTCACGGATGGAAAAAGAGAGGTGGAAACGGCTTAAGGACCATGCAGCCAAATCGGGATTAACAGCTTCCGGTATCCTTTTGTCCGCATTTTCAGAAATCTTGGCCGCCTGGAGCAAATCCCCTGATTTTACGATCAATCTCACCATGTTTAACCGGCTGCCACTTCATGAAAAGGTCAATGAGATTGTTGGGGACTTTACAACGCTGACCTTACTGGAGGTCAACAACGATAGCAGTCTTCCCTTTGAAACGCGGGCCCGCACTATTCAGGAAAGGCTGTGGGAAGACATGGAATACAGACATGTCTCCGGTGTGGAAGTGCTGCGGGAGATTGCCAGGCAACGGGGCGAAAGTTCGAGTGTCCATTACCCCGTTGTCTTTACAAGCGTGCTTCCATACAGCGGGCAAGCAGATGATTCCACGGCCATCAGCCTTCCGCCCGAGTTGCCCATCGATTTGGTGTACTGCATTTCCCAGACGCCGCAGGTCTGGCTGGACCATCAGATTTTTGAGCAGAACGGTGACCTGACATTTAATTGGGATGCGGTGGAAGGTCTTTTCCCGGACGGGATGTTGGAAGATATGTTTGGCGCTTACTGCAAGCTGATCAACCGATTGGCAGACGGCGATGATGCCTGGCACGAAACACATCTGCAGGTAATTCCCGAGACGCAAAAGTATATGCGTAAGACGGTAAACGCCACAGGTGCGGACCTGTCCGAAGAGCTGCTCCATACGCTGTTTCATCAACGGGCACTCCTGCAACCTCAAGACGATGCTGTGATTACGCCTGAACGGCGGATGAGCTACGAAGAAGTGGCGGGACGCTCCGAGGCGATCGCTCAGATTCTCCGCAGCGAAGGGGTGCTGCCCAATACCCTTGTTGCCGTTGTCATGGAGAAAGGCTGGGAGCAGGTGGTGGCTGTCCTCGGTACGCTCTATTCGGGTGCAGCATATCTGCCCGTTGATCCGTTTGTTCCAAAAGAAAGGCTTGGTCATATTCTGGATAGCGGGGACGTCCAATTTGTTCTTACCCAATCGTGGCTGGAAAACGACATTGACTGGCCGGAGGGCACGACGAGAATCTTTGTCGACCATGGCGGATGCTCGGATCGCCGGATGCCCCTTGTTCCGGTGCACGAAAGATGACCTTGCCTATGTCATTTATACGTCAGGTTCGACCGGGCTGCCCAAGGGCGTAATGATTGACCATAAGGGTGCAGTCAATACCATCCTCGATATCAACGATCGTTTTTCAATCGATGCCCAGGACAAAGTGCTTGCCCTTTCAGAGCTGAATTTCGACCTGTCCGTATACGATATATTCGGGACACTTGCCTCCGGTGGGGCACTTGTCATTCCGTCAGCACAGCGGAAGCATCGAAGTGGCACAATGGCCTCGAATTGATGAACGACAAAGGGCTACTGTCTGGAATTCCGTTCCGGCAATGATGTCCATGATGGCTCAGATTCCGAACGGGACGAGTGACACGATGAACGAGTTAAGGCTCGTGCTGTTAAGCGGTGACAAGGTACCTGTTTCACTTCCTGAAACAATTGAAGCGATTACGGAAGACGTTGAGATTGTAAGCCTTGGGGGGGCCACGGAAGCATCTGTATGGTCCATCTGCTATCCAATAAAAGAGATGAAACGTATCTCAAAATCAATACCCTATGGTTGCCCTATGCGTAACCAGAAGTTTTATGTGCTGAACAACGGAATGGAGGACTGCCCGAACTGGGTTCCCGGCGGGCTGTACATAAGCGGAACCGGTCTTTCAACAGGTTACTGGAATAGCATTTAAACACAGAAGAGCTTTATTACACATAAGCTGACCGGTGAACGACTGTATAAAACCGGAGATATAGGGCGTTATCTCCCTGATGGGAATATCGAGTTTTTGGGGAGGGAAGATCATCAGGTCAAAATATCCGGACACAGAATTGAGCTCGGTGAGATTGAAGAGGTTGTGAAAGAGTGCCCCAGCGTCCGTGACTCTGTTGTTTTGGTGCAAGCCGAAAAGTATCTGGCGGCCTATTTCACTGGCTCAGGTGATATGGCGATAAATTTCCGGACGAAGGCAAGGGACCATGCACAAAGTAAATTACCGGAATACATGGTGCCTCAGTTTTATATTCAACTGGACTCATTTCCTTTGAACCAAAATGGCAAAGTCGACAGAAAACGTCTTCCGCCCGTCGATTACAGCGAGATCAACCAAAACAGCGATGTTGTTCCACCGGGAACATACATAGAGCAAGAGCTCTTTGACATATGGAAAGAATGCCTGAAAACAGATCAATTCGGGATCTATGAGAATTTTTTCCATCTTGGTGGTGATTCCATTTTGGCCGTCAGGCTTGTGAATAAAATCAACGATAAGTTTCTTTTGGATTTGACGATAAAAAACCTGATGCAACATTCCAATATAAAAAGGTTAGCTCATTTTATTGAGATGATTTGTGTCGATACGGAACGGGACGCCGAAATAGAGGAGGGTGTTATATGACCGCTTCACAATTATTGAAAAAATTATCGGAAGAAGGCATCAGATTGTGGGAGAAGGAAGGCGAACTTAAATTTCGTGCACCCAAGGGCGCTCTTAACGATGGTCTAAAAAATGAAATTTCGAGCTGTAAACATGAAATCATTTCATTGTTGAGACATTCCGACCATTCCATTCCCGGTGAATTACGAGCTGAACCTGACCTGGAAAATCGCAACGAGCCTTTCCCGTTATCAGATGTCCAAAGTGCCTATCTCATCGGGAGAGGAGATGCGTTTGAACTGGGGAATACATCATGCCACTCGTACTATGAGACAGAGCAATCTGATATTGATATTGATCGCTTGAACCTGGCTTTGAACAAGCTGGTTGCAAAACACGAGGCCCTGAGGCTGGTTTTCATGGATGGCGGCGAACAGAAAATACTTAAAGAGGTGCCGCCCTACAACGTCACGGTCAATGATTTCAGAGGTCTGGGAGAAGCGGACGCAGCACGCCGTCATGATAAAATCCGTGAGGGCCTATCCCATAAAACATACGAAGCCGGAACATGGCCTCTTTTTGATGTCGGGGTGAACCGTTTCAATGGGTTTGTGTCTTTGTACTTCAGTCTTGACCTGTTAACCGCAGACTTTTACAGCGCCTTTATCCTGTATAGAGACCTTGTTAAATTTTACGAAGATCCGGACCAGCCATACGAGGTGCCTGAATTTTCCTTCAGGGATTACGTCCTGAAAGAGCATGAACTCATTGATTCAAAGCAGTTTGAAAGGGCAAGAGATTACTGGATGGGTCGTATTCAATCTTTTCCCGCGGCTCCTCAACTCCCCCTTGCAAAGGATCCGGGCTCCATCAAGCGGCCGACATTTGTACGTAAAGAGTCCACCCTTGATGAAACATCCTGGCTGAACCTCAAAAAGAGAGCTGCTCAATATGAATTGACTCCATCGGTTGTTCTGATGACAGCCTATTCTGAAGTTCTCTCAAGGTGGAGCAAAAATGATCATTTTGCCATCAACCTGACCTTGTTCAACCGGCTTCCCGTTCACCCTGATGTGATGGATATTGCCGGAGATTTTACGTGCGTCAACCTCCTTGAAGTGGATACGAACAGTGGCGAATCCTTTGGGGAAAAAGCCAACGTCATTCAAACTCGGCTATGGGAGGACATGGACAACAGGCACTTTGGCGGTGTGAAATTCATCCGTGAACTTGCCAGGGACCGCAATGCAGAGGGCAAAGCATTAATGCCTGTGGTGTTCAGCAGCACCATTGGGGTGGAAAACAAAAACCTGACAGATTTCGATGTCACACGGCTTGGCGTTCTTAAGTACGGCATCACCCAGACCCCCCAGGTGTACCTTGACCATCAGGTAATCGAACATGAAGGGACGCTTTATTATAACTGGGATGCGATAGACGAGCTTTTCCCGGACAATGTACTCGATGACATGTTCGAGGCTTACACAGAGCTCATCACGCTTCGCGGTGATAATTACAAGCCTGGAGTGCACTGGAGGGGGATCTTGTCCCTGTCAAAACGCCGGGAGTCTTTGTCGGTGTCGCAGATGAGGAGAGCCTTCCTGCAGGCATGCTCCATACCCTGTTTGATGAGCAGGCGGCTACCCACCCGGAAAATGAGGCTGTTATCACCTCCGACAGGCGATTGAGCTATGGAGAGCTTAAAGAGATCTCTGATACCATCGGAGGGCTCCTCCGGAGGGAAGGCGCATTGCCTCAAACCCTCGTCGGCATCGTGATGGAAAAAGGGTGGGAACAGGTTGCCGGTGTCCTCGGTATCTTAAAGTCCGGGGCGGCCTACTTACCCATTGACCCGGAGGTGCCGTCGGAACGTCTGGATCACCTGTTGTCAGACGCTGGGGTCGGTATCGTCCTTACGCAGTCCAAATATGCGGACCGCCATGCGATCGAGTGGCCCGGGCACCTCAACATTATTGCCGTAGATGAGATTGATCAATGCGCCGGTCCCACGGATGGTGCATACCCTGTTCAGAGCCCTGACGATCTGGCATACGTCATTTACACTTCAGGATCAACGGGTGCTCCCAAAGGGGTCATGATTGATCATAAGAGCGCCGTCAATACCATTCTTGATGTGAACAGCAGGTTTTCCATGACGCCTGAGGACAGGGTCTTTGCCCTTGCCGCATTGAACTTTGACTTGTCTGTGTTTGATATATTCGGAGCCCTTGCCTCAGGGGCGGCAATCGTGATCCCGGATCATAAGGGTGCCAATGACCCTTCCCACTGGTTAAGCAAAATAAACGGCGAGAAGATTACTGTCTGGAACTCAGTCCCTCAGCTGATGCAGATGCTTGTGGAGTATGCAGCGGATGGGCAGGGGCTGTCTTCCCGTTCGCTCAGGCTTGTGATGATGAGCGGAGACTGGATTCCCCTTGACCTTCCCGGTAAGATTCGGGCTCTTTTCAAAGATATTGAAATGATTAGCCTCGGAGGGGCAACCGAGGCATCGATATGGTCGATTTATTACCCGATCCATGTAATTGAACCGGAATGGAGCAGTATTCCATACGGGCGACCGATGAAGAATCAAAGTGTTTATGTGCTCGATAAAAAGCTTCAGTTCTGCCCGGCATGGGTTACCGGGGATCTCTACATCGGAGGCGCTGGGCTTGCACAGGGGTACTGGGACGATAAAGAGAAAACAGACAATTCATTTTTCATACACCCTGTAACCAAAGAGCGTTTGTACAAGACCGGGGACCTTGGCAGGTATTACCCTGATGGGAATATCCAATTTGAAGGAAGAGAGGATTTTCAGGTCAAGATTAGCGGCTATCGAATCGAGCTCGGTGAGATAGAGGCGGCCATTGGCGCCCATCCGGGGATAAAAGAATCGGTTGTCTCGGTGTGCGGTAACGCCGCAGGTGAAAAGCAGATTGCCGCCTATGTCGTATTAAATGAAGACCCGGATTCTTCTCTGCTCCATGATGCAGACCCTTCGATTGTTGATTCTTGTGCATTGCAGCATTTTATTGAAGAGAAACTTGATCCCGATGTCCTAAGCGGCTTAAGTCGCTCTGAACTGGAATTGTTTTATCGCTATATGGAAGAAGTAAGCCTCGAATCTATTTGCGATGCATTTTATTCTATCAGTATTTTTACTACGCCTGAAGAAGAGCTCTCGGTTTCCGGGATCATGGAAAGAGGCAACGTCGACCAAAAATACGAACATCTTGTTTCGCAATGGATAGAGTTGCTTCTGGATAGGGGGCTG
The DNA here is from genome assembly GCF_056829965.1 of Desulfoluna sp. CYM3A. Taxonomy (NCBI): domain Bacteria; kingdom Pseudomonadati; phylum Thermodesulfobacteriota; class Desulfobacteria; order Desulfobacterales; family Desulfolunaceae; genus Desulfoluna; species Desulfoluna sp. CYM3A. The sequence goes on along the minus strand of NZ_CP186556.1, from coordinate 3,536,113 downwards.
TTGAATCCCACGGCACCCGCCACGTATTCAATTTCCCCTCAATACCCAAATAAAAAGAACGTTGAATCCATTTTTTCAAAGATCGAGAGCAACCCATCTTTACTCAAGGCTGTTGAAGGGATCCATACCTACCTGACGACGCTCAAAGCGAGCTTTAAGACCATTATTCAGGGTGAGCGAGACGCACTTGAGTTGTTCTTTTGCGATGACCACCGGATTTCACCGGAGAGACTCTCGCGTATGATGCCCGGAACGGATGCAATCGACAAAACAATCGGCGGGTTCCTTAACTTTCTCTGTGAGCGGGGAACCGATGCAAGGCCATTGAACATCCTTGAAGCAGGAGCTCGAACCGGTGAAGCAACAGCCTCCCTTCTTCCCTATCTGCCTCATCGTCATGTTATTTATACGAGCCATACCTCGTCGTTTTTTACAGATAGGCTTTCGGAAAAAACCAACGGCTACCCGTTTGTGAAGTCTGTCGTATTCGATATCGATCAGGAGCCGTTGGTGCAAGGGTATCAACCTCATTCATTCGATGTGGTCCTGATGTTGAATTCTCTCCACAGGTCCACAGACGTAAGGAGAGCCCTTCAACATATCAAAACGCTCTTATCGCCCGGTGGGATTCTCATCGTATCGGAAAATACAATCAACAGCAGCCTCCAAAAAGTGAGCGTTGGATTTATTGAAGCCGGATTCCAAGGTCTTGAAGATGAACGGGCAGGCTCGGGACGTCCGCTTCTTTCCTCGGAGAGATGGCTGGCGATACTCGAAACCGAGGGGTTCGAAACGCCATTTTCCATGTTTGGAGATGCCCCCCAAATGATGGCCCAGGACATAATCATTGCAAAAACACCATCCGTCCAGAGATACTTCGGGCCAGAGGCATTAAGTGGGTTTCTTAATACGAAGCTTCCCCAGTACATGATCCCATCGTTTTATATCCAACTGTCATCCATTCCTCTTACCGGTAACGGAAAAGTTGATCGCAAAGCACTGCCGGTACCTTTCAGAGATAATTCAAGCAATGAAAAGGAATTTAAGTCCAGCTCACCGGAGATCTTTTTGGCCCAGATATGGGAACGTATTCTGAAAACAGACCACATAAGTGTCCATAGCGGTTTTTTTGACTTGGGCGGCGATTCCCTGTTGGGAACCCGCATTATCGCCAAGGTGCGAGAAAAATCAGGCATTGATATCACACTTCGGATGTTGTTCGAATTTCCCACGATAAAAGAACTGGCAGAACAGATTGACGGCGTGTCGGGTGCGTCCGAACAATCAGGCAACGAGCCCGCAGGTCTTTCCAGGATTCGCCCTGATAGAGACAACCGATTCGAACCCTTTCCTATCACGGATGTACAACATGCTTATCTGGTTGGACGAAGCGGTTTGTATGAACTTGGAAAGGTTGGAGCCCATTGTTACTTTGAATTTGATGGGGTTGATCCCGATATTGACAAGCTGTCCCGTGCCATCAATCGCCTGATCGGACACCATGATATGATGCGATCTGTGTTTATGCATGATGAGATGCAGCAGGTCATCATAAGGGACGTCCCTGCCTATGGGGTAGAAACCTATGATCTAAACACCCTGTCCCCCGAAGATGCAGACAATGAATTGCTCCACATTCGGGACATGATGTCCCATCAGATTATTGCCACAGATACGTGGCCTCTTTTTGATATTAGGGCATCGCTGTTCAATGCCAATTGCTTTAGGGTTCACATCAGTTTTGACAATTCGGTCTTCGACGGTTGGAGTATGTTCCATTTAATCAGCGAAATGTCGAAGCTTTACAGTGAGCCCGATGCGCCACTGCCGGAGCTTGATCTGTCATTTCGCGATTATGTTGTGGCAATGGAAAAAATGAAGGGCTCCCATCTGTATCTTAGAGATCAGGAGTACTGGCTGGATCGCTTGCATGAACTTCCGCCTTGTCCTGATCTTCCGATGGTCAAAAAACCTGAATCCGGTGTCCACTATCCTTTCACCCGATTTGAATTCAAACTAGAAAAGAGGACCTGGGATAAGCTTAAAAAGAGGGCAAAGGGGATAGGCATCACGCCGTCTGCGTTGTTGCTTTCCGCATATGCCGAGATTCTGAACTCAAGGTCATCGAATGATGAATTTACCATTAATTTAACCACCTTTAATAGAATACCCCTCCATGAACAGGTCAACGAAATAGTGGGTGATTTTACGTCATTGACTCTTCTTGGCGTCTCTTCGGGCAGTGGATTGACGTTTCTGGATAGGGCCAAGAACCTTCAAAAACAATTGTGGGAGGATATGGACCATCCATACTTCAGCGGGGTTCAGGCTCTGCGGGAGATCGCTAAGTTAAAGGGGGGAGCGGAACACGCCAGCATGCCATATGTGTTCACAAGTGCGTTGGGCCTGAATTCCTCTGAGCAGAGGGCCGTTGGAGATAACAGCATCGGGCGGTTAAACTACAGCATTTCACAGACGCCGCAGGTCTTGATCGACCATCAGGTATACGAAACATCGGAGTATCTTGTTTTAATATGGGATACGGTCAATGAGTTTTTTCCGGAAGGATTTATCGCGGATATGTTTGATGTTTACTCATCGTTTGTCATCGGCTTGGCCGATGAGAATGAATTGTGGGAAACTCAACTTCTTGAACTCATGTCTGAAGACCAGCGCAGGCACTTAGATGATGTCAACAACACACGCTATGAATATGCTCCCCGCTTGCTTCACACGCCCTTTGAAGAGCAGGCTCTGGCAAACCCGGACCGTGACGCTGTGGTCTCGTTAAATTCAGTGGTGAGCTATGGCACATTGCACCGTATAGCCGGCACTGTCGCCGGTATCCTCTCGGCAGAATGTGTAAGGCCGAATACGCTTGTCGGCATTGTGATGGATAAAGGGTGGGAGCAGGTAGCTGGTGTGCTGGGCGTACTAATGTCTGGCGCGGCCTATCTGCCCATGACGCCGGATACCCCTGAAGACCGACTGCACTATCTTGTTTCCGAAAGTAACGTAACGCACATCTTGACCCAGTCATGGCTTGAAAAAGAGGTACCGTGGCCTGAATCGGTGACCTTGCATTTTATCGATCAGATAGAAGGGGACCAAGATCCTCATATCCCTGTGCACCAGGCTCAAACCCCTGATGATCTGGCATATGTCATCTATACATCAGGGTCAACAGGGGTGCCCAAAGGTGTCATGCTTGACCATAAAGGGCCCTTAAATACCATCGAAGATGTCAATGAGCGATGTTCGTTGAGTTCTGAGGATCGGGTGCTGGCCCTTGCCGAACTGAACTTTGACCTTTCTGTTTACGATATTTTCGGGACGCTTGCAGCCGGCGGGACAATTGTCATTCCGGAACCGGATCGGCGAAAAGATCCATCACATTGGCTGGAGTTGGTGAACCAATTTGGTGTGACCATTTGGAACTCTGTCCCGCAACTTATGCAGATGTTTACCGACCATTTTATGGTTACAAAAGAGAACGTATCTGAATCGCTGAGATTGGTCATGATGAGCGGTGACTGGGTCCCGACCGACCTTCCGGCGAAAATCCGTTCTACGTTTGAGGGGGCAGAGATTATCAGCATGGGCGGTGCTACCGAAGCGTCTATCTGGTCAATATTATACAAGGTCGGACGCGTGGATCCAGGCGCGAAAAGCATTCCTTATGGCCAACCCATGCAGAATCAAAGGTTTTACGTTTTAAACGAAAAGATGGGTAATTGCCCTGTATGGGTTACCGGTAATTTGTATATTGGTGGTTTGGGCCTTGCCAAGGGGTATTGGAAAGACACACAAAAGACCATAAACGCCTTTGTTCATAATCCGCATACGGGTGAGAAATTATACGCTACAGGCGATCGAGGGCGTTTTTTACCTGATGGCAATATCGAATTTTTGGGACGAGAAGATTTTCAGGTTAAGATCAGGGGGTATCGGATTGAACTTGAGGAAATCGAAGTCACCGTCAAGTTGCTATGTGACATTTCAGAGTGCATCGTCACAGCTGCAGTTGATGATTCCGGAAATAAAAGGCTGGTTGCTTATGTGGTACATGATGAACCCATCTCAGGGGATGAGGCTCGTCGCAAAGAGGTGACGGCAGAGATATTGGCTTTCATACGAAAGAAATTACCCGAATATATGGTCCCGTCAGGCATTGTGTTTCTCAATGAACTGCCTCTGAATGCAAACGGTAAAATCGACAGGAAAGCACTTCCCGAGCCTTCAGATCACATGGTGTCGGATACCAAAGTCAGCGCCGAACCGGAGAGTTACCATGAAAAAGAGATTGCCAAGATCTGGGAAAAGGCGCTGTCTATAGAACATATCGATATTCATGCTAATTTTTTCGAAATAGGCGGTGATTCGTTAATTGCCGTTCAACTCGTGAATGAATTTTACGAACGATTTGAGGTGGATGTCCCATTTTCAGAACTGTTTGAATTTCCGACCATCGCCGGCATGGCAGAGACGGTTCTTAAAGCCCTGGGGGAGTCAACGGGCACCCCTGGGATGAAAGAAGAAAAGCTTCCGCAAATCGAGCCTGATGCGTCTAACCGTTATCAACCATTTCCGCTCACAGACGTTCAGCACGCCTATTGGGTTGGGCGAAGCAATGCATTTGAGTTGGGGAATGTGGCAACACATTCCTATTTTGAAGTAGAAAATTCTCATATGGATATTGAACGGCTGAATCGGGCATGGCTGAAAGTTGTTGAACGCCATGAAATGCTGCGGGCGGTCGTTTTGCCTGATGGTAAGCAAGTCGTTTTAGAACATGTGTTACCATATGAATTCAAACAGTATGATTTACGGACCGAGGCGCCCGAATCCATTCGGTCTGAACTGGACCGCATCAGAAAAGAGATGGAACACCAGATGTTGCCGGTGGGGGAGTGGCCTCTCTTTGATATCAGAATTTCCACATACGATTCCAATGTGGTTCGGATACATCTCAGTTTTGATGCCCTCATCGTTGATGGGTGGAGCATGGGGGTGATATTTGATGACTGGTATCGTTTCTACATGGATGATGACCTCCCCGTCGAACAACCTCATCTTTCCTACAGGGATTATGTTTTAGCCGAGGGCGTGTTCCGGGATTCTGAGTTGTACAAGCGCGACAAAGAGTATGCGTTCAAGCGCTTACCCACCTTGCCATTGGCCCCGGAATTGCCCCTGTGCACCGAAATTGCTGCCATTTCCAAGCCGGAGTTTCGCCGGTTAAATTTCACCCTTGATAAGAGAAAGTGGCAGCAATTAAAGAACCGGGCAAAACAACATAATCTGACACCCTCAGGAATATTGATTGCTGCCTACGCCAAGGTGCTGGGAACATGGACCAAAAACGCCGATTTTACGATCAACCTCACGTTTTTTAACAGGCTTCCCCTTCACCCGGAGGTCAACGATATTGTCGGTGATTTTACCTCACTTACCTTGTTGCCTGTAATCAATCAGGGCGATCGGTCCTTCGAGCAATGGGCAGAGGCGATACAACATCAATTGTGGCAGGAACTCGAGCACAGGTATTTTAACGGTGTCCGAACCATTCGTGAGTTTGCCCAGCTCAGGGGAAATATCCAGTCGGCCGTTATGCCGGTGGTTTTTACGAGCTTCCTGGGGCTGGAGTCTAAAGATAACGAAACCTCTCCGCTCTCTAAAATGGGCAATATCATCTACAACGTCAGCCAGACCCCCCAGGTCATTTTGGATAACCAGGTTGGTGAGAGAGATGGAGCCCTTTCCGTAAACTGGGATGTGGTGGCCGAACTCTTCTCTCCTGGCCTGTTGGAAGACATGTTCGACACCTATTGTTTGTTGCTGGAAGCGTTGGCCGATGGGGAAAGTGCCTGGGGCCTTACACATTCATCCTTGATTCCTGAAAAACAGCAAGAGCAGCGAAGAGCATACAACGCGACAGCCGTTCCCTCCTCTTTGAGGACATTGCTTCCTGACTTGTTTTTAGAACAGGTCAGGATTCATAAAGACAAGAAAGCCATCATTACGACAGATCGCTCATTTACCTACGGCGAATTGTCGGGCATGGCAACACATCTCGGTTACCACCTTCAAAAAATGGGGATCGGACCGAACCGACTTGTCGCCATTGTCATGGAAAAGGGGTGGGAGCAGGTCACCGCAGCGTTGGGCATCTTGATGTCGGGCGGAGCATATCTTCCCATTGCTGTGGATACGCCCACGGAAAAATTGAAACACATTCTCCGTGACGCCGAGGTTGATATTGTCTTGACGCAGTCCTGGTTAGAGGACGATCTCGCATCCTTTGAGGGTGTTATCACGCTCTCTGTTGATACAATAGATCCGGTGGACGATGGGCTGGCACGGCTTGATGTGCCGAAAAACAATGAAGATCTGGCCTATGTGATCTACACCTCCGGATCAACCGGTGTTCCCAAAGGGGTGATGATTGACCATAAAGGGGTCGTCAATACACTGATGGATATTAATGGGCGCTTTGGTATCAGCAGCGAGGACCGCGTCCTTGCGATTTCAGCATTGAATTTTGACCTTTCCGTGTTTGACATCTTCGGCACCCTGGCTGCAGGGGGGACGATTGTGATGCCCAACCCGGCATGCCTGAAGGATCCGGAGCATTTGCTGGGCTTGATCCGACAGGAAAAAGTGACGGTTTGGAACTCGGTCCCGATGCTGATGAGAATGCTGCTTGAGTCTCTTTCAGAGACGGAGAGTTCCGCAATCCAGAGCCTTAGATTGATTCTGCTGAGTGGCGACTGGATTCCTACGAATCTGCCGGACCGAATCAAGCATCATATCCAGGATGTTCAGGTTGTCGGCTTGGGAGGGGCAACAGAGGCTTCGATATGGTCCATTTTATATCCCGTTGATGGCGTTAATCCTGAATGGAGGAGTATTCCCTATGGTCGTCCTATGTCAAATCAACAGGTTTATGTTCTGAACGAAAATCTTGAGGAGTGCCCCGATCATGTTGTCGGCGAATTGTACATTGGAGGGGACGGACTGGCAAAAGGCTATTGGAAGGACAATGAAAAAACGGATTTTCACTTTTTCATTCACCCTCGAAATGGCCGGAGACTCTACCGGACCTGTGATTTCGGCAGGTACATGCCTGAAGGGTATATCGAGTTCATGGGAAGGGAAGACCTTCAGGTGAAAATCAGCGGGTACCGTATCGAGCTGGGCGAGGTGGAGTCTGTCGTTCACAGGTTCCCTGATATCAAGGAGGCCGTTGTTCTTGCTGTAGAGGGGACGGAAAAGGAGAAGTTTCTATCCGGGTATGTGGTGCCTCACCCTGAGCAAGACGTTTCCATTGAAGCTCTCCAGGCGTTCTTAAAAGAGCGTCTCAACGACTACATGATACCTACGACGTGGACCGTATTGGACAAGCTCCCGCTGAGCTCCAACGGGAAAGTCGATCGCAAGGCTTTGGTCAACTCAGAACGTAAATCCGTCAACATGTCTACCTCGTATGTCCCCCCGAGAAATGAGCTGGAAGAGGGCATATGTTCCATCGTTAAAGAGATCCTCGGCGTCGACAGGGTGAGCGTCAACGAGAAATTTTTCAATTTGGGCGCAACCTCGTTGGATATTGTAAGAATGCAAAACAAACTGCTCAGTGCGTTGAACCGCAAGATTACGGTCATGGATTTATTCGAATATTCGACTGTTGAGGCGTTGGCTCAACACATGGTTCAACGGGACAATGTAAATCAACCTGAAAAGAGCGTACAGAGTCGGGTACAAAACCGCAGGCAAATGATCAGCAAACGAAGAAAACGTGTTCCGAACGATCGATAATACATGGCCGGAAGAGATTCTGGGAATAAAGGCTGTCCCGGTTATGTTGCGGTATGAAACAGCCGGGACAAAGCCTTTGGTCCCCAGAACGCACAGCCCGATGACACACCCCCCTTTCTTCTCCGTTCCGCCCCTGGATCCGGAGTATCACTTTACAACGCTTACTGATGGCATACGCAGCGTGTATGGCCCCATTGATGTTCATTTCTTATGCGTTTACTCATAACGAGGAGATAAGCAGTGGTAAACACCGATGAGTATGAGGATATTGAGCCCATTGCAATTGTCGGCGCAAGTTGCCGATTCCCTGGTGCAGATACGATAGATCAATTTTGGAGTAACCTCTGCAATGGCGTGGAGTCCGTCACTTTTTTTGAAGAGTCCGAGCTTATTGAGGCAAATATTCCATCTCATATTTATAACGACCCTGACTATGTCAATGCAGCCTGTGTCATTGATGACATAGACAAGTTTGATTTCTCTTTTTTTGAGTACTCCAAGGAGGAAGCAGAACTCATCGACCCACAACAGCGCCTTTTTTTGGAATGCGCCTATGAAGCTGTCGAAGATGCAGGGTATTCGATTCGGGCATATGACGGAGTCACAGGGGTTTTCGGGGGCACGCGAACCAGTGGGTACACCAAGCTGTTAAGTGCCCCCTTGATGCGTCCGGGATCATTGAAAAGTTTTGAAGTGATTCTTGGTAATGCGGTGGACCAGACCTGCCTTCGCGTCGCCTATGGTTTGAACCTCAAGGGACCGAGTATTGGGGTTCAGACGGTATGCTCAACATCACTGGTTGCCGTTCATATGGCCTGCGAAGCCCTTCAAAACGGAGAATGTGACATGGCTTTGGTCGGTGCCGCAGCCGTGCATGTCCCGAGAAACCAGGGCTATTTGCATGAAGACGGAATGGTTCTTTCCCCTGATGGGCACTGTCGAGCTTTTGACATAAACGCTCAAGGGTCGGTGCCTGGAAATGGGCTGGGTGTCGTTGTGTTGAAGCGTTTATCCGATGCGGAAGCTGACAAGGACCATGTCTATGCTGTTGTCAAAGGAACGGCTGTCAATAACGATGGGGCCTCCAAAATCGGGTATCGTGCCCCAAGCATTGAAGGGCAGGTTGCCGTTATTGACGAGGCCTTTCAAGTGGCGGGTGTTGATTCGAACACCATCTCCTATGTCGAGGCCAATGGTACCGGGACGTATCATGGGGATTCTGTAGAAATCGAGGCCCTGTCACGGGTTTTCAAGGGCCAGGGCGACCGGCAGTCGGTTTGTGGTATTGGGAGTGTAAAGACAAACCTTGGTCATTTGACGCACGCCGCAGGAATAGCAGCCCTGATCAAAACAATGCTGTCGTTGAAATACAAACAACTGCCACCAAGCCTGAATTGTGAGGTGCCCACTCCGCAGTTGCAGGACACTCCTTTTTACGTCGTCAGGGACCTTTCCGAGTGGAGATCAAACGGCCTTCCCAGGCGCGCCGGGGTTAATGCATTTGCCATCGGGGGTAGCAACGCACATGCGGTTCTTGAAGAGGCTCCGCCAAGCCCGAGGCAACATGAACAAAGGTTGGGGGAATATCAAATCCTCACCCTTTCGGCAAAGACCGAAAACGCGTTGGCCCGCATGGTCAAACGGTATGACCTTTTTTTCAAAACGCATGAAGATGCATCTTTTCACGATGCGTGTTTTACCACCAATGTCGGAAGAGACCACTTTCAACATCGTATCGCACTTGTTTCACACTCCACGGATGACTTGTCAGGACAACTCTCAGCCCGAAATCCGGCGTCAAAAAAGGTGGCGGAGCCGCTACCGTCTGTCCGCAACGACAGGTTGATTACGGCATTTCTTTTTTCCGGTGAAATGGAGTCGGTGAAGGGAGCATACGAGAACCTTTACGCATCGTACCCACAGTTTAAGGATAGTTTGGATTTATGCGGGGAGCTTGCGAAAAACTACCAGGATGCCCCTTTACTGCCATCTGTCGTGGGCGGGAAACCATCAGGTAATAATACCTATTCGCCGGTTGAAGTCTTTGCGTTGGAATATGCGATAGCCATGGCGTGGATAGCTTGGGGAATAGCCCCTTCTGTGGTTGTGGGCCATGGCGTGGGCATTTGCACGGCTGCCTGTGTTGCAGGCGTCCTCAGCGTAGAAGATGGCATCAAGCTTCTGGTGGCAAGGGAACGTTTTATTGAAGGCAGCACGGAGGACTCTTCTGACTTGCTCGAGGGCACAATGAGAACCCTTACGTTGTCACCCTCCCGTATCCCTATTGTTTCGCCTTTTACCGGGGTTGTTGATCACCCGGAAGAATGGATTCGTAACGAATATTGGAACAGCAAGATAGACGAGGGCGTTCACCCACTGAAGATTCCTGAATACCTCAAAAGCTGCAGGGTGAATAGCGTTATGGAGATGGGGCCGGACTCATCGTTCTTCGGCTCATGTCGAGAGGTATTTTCGAAAACAAAGGGTCCGGGGCACGATGCAGATCACCGAGACATGAACCTCGAATTATCACTTTTAAAGCGGCTGGGCTCGCTTTACACCAGCGGGGCGGACGTGAACTGGAAAGCGTTTCATGCTGGGGGCTCCTCTCATCGAATGTCACTTCCGACATACCCATTTGAGCGAACGAGATGCTGGTTTGAAGGTCAGGAATAAAAGGCAGAAAGCGCGGTGAGGATTGGCACGATGGAGAAGGCTTCATCGAACTACTCGACACAGCGGTCAAGTTTAACCAATGGTCACAATAGCAAAGGGACTCATATGAAAACCGACGCAATCGTTGTTGGATCAGGGGCTGGGGGGGCTACCGTTGCACGGGAGCTTGCACGAAAGGGAAAACGTGTCGTCATACTGGAATGGGGGAAGGACAATCCCCCCAATGGTGGTTTTTTTGCGCATCCATTGAGGTTCTTCGGCGGAATGCAGCATAAAACAAAAGCGTTTTTGAAATCATCCGACGATCCGTTTATGGAAATTGTTCGCTGCATCACAACAGGGGGGGGGACCCTTGCTTACGGGGGCGTCTCCTGGGATCCACCCTATGAGTTGTTTGACAAGTTTGAGATAGATTTAAAGAGCGAGGTAGAAGAGATAAAGCAGGAGATCACAATAAAACCTCTAAAATTAGGACAAATGGGGCCGGCTGCAAAGCGTATCAATCAATCTGCCTTAGACCTGGGACTGAAGTGGGAAAAAATCGACAGGTTTTTCCTTTCAGCTGATAAATTCAAGCAAACATCTTATCTGTTCGGTGATAAAACCGGGGCACGGTGGGATGCCCGTCAATGGGTCATGGAAGCTGTCGACAATGGAGCTACCTTATACAACGAAACTTTTTGCGACGAAGTTCTTATAGAAAATGGGAAAGCGGTAGGTGTCGTGGCTTTGGATAAAGATGGCGAGAAAACACGGATGATGGCAGATACTGTTGTTGTTGCAGCAGGTGGGCTCGGATCACCGGAAATTCTAAAGAAAGCAAAAATAAACGAAGCAGGCAACGGCATTTTTGTCGATCCGTATTTTGTCGCCACCGGCTATCTGGATCATAATGTGTCCGGTGGCCAGGAGGTTACAAGGCAAGCTGGCATTCTTCTTAAGGAGGATGGCTTGGCTCTGGGTGATTCTGCTTTACCGACACCAGCCTACAGAAAACTGGCCCTGAGCCATAAGAAGTTCAATAAACTCTTTAAGCAAAAGAAAGCGTTGTCGATTCTTGTTGAAATCGACGACAATTTAAGCGGGTGTGTTGATAACGACTATAAAATAGTCAAACCTCTTTCTCAGGAGGATCTTGGGAAATTAGAAAAAGGAAAAGGGATCGCTCGGAAGATCCTTGAAAATGCAGGGGCGAAAGATATTTGGTTTACACGGATTGCGGGCGTCCACCCTGGTGGCTCATGTAAAATTGGAGAGGTCGTGGATTCAAATTTACAAACACAGGTGAAAAATCTGTACGTATGTGACGCAAGTGTTATTCCTGAATCCATGGCCATTCCCCCTGTGTTGACAATCATGGCACTTGCCAAGCGGCTGGCTAAGACATTGTAGTTTCCATGGGCCTGCATGCGGCTTTATGGTATTCACACGTCGAGCGTGTCCATGATCGGGGCTTCCGAGTTGCAGTTGTCGTTGTTTGCTTCAACACTCTGAAAAACGGAAGATGGATACGCTCGACTCCCTTGAGGGGGGGGGGAGAGCGATGCGTTGTATTGTCATCGCTCCCATGTTTTTCATTCGGCTCATAAGCCAGAGCCAATACCATGAGAGTACTCCTGTAAGGTTGATTCAACGAAACACAGGGATGATACGCACAGATCGGCATGTTAACCGTGTCCCTGGTCATTTGATCATCTATCCATCCTGTTTTCATATCGTCCCCGGCACCATTTACTTGTCGTTTTGACTAACCATAATGAAACATTTCTACGTTCAGGGATTTTCGCATGCAACATAACATATATGATGCTTTACAGCAGGTCGTTGGGCATGAGTTTGTCTCCAATCGGCAGGAAGAGCTTTATTTATACTCACGTGATCTGGGCTCATCCAAGCCCGGCCAGGTCGATTATGTGGTGATGCCGGGTACGGCAGAGGAGGTTCAGGCCATCATACGAATCGCATGCCGGCATCGTATCCCGGTAGTTCCCATTGGAGGGGGCTTGAATTTGTCCGGCTTAACCATTCCGAAGCGCGGTGGTATCGCACTGGACATGAAACGGATGGATTCAATTTTAGAGGTCAATGAAAATAGCCGGTTTGCATTAATAGAAGCCGGGGTAACCATTGGCAAACTGATTGCTTACCTGAACTCTCATCATCCCGATTTACGATTTTCCATAGCAGATGCTCCCCCCATGGCAACCGTTACAGGGAATTTTGTGTTCAATGGGTCCGGCCATCTTTCAAAATATGGTGTGCATCCGGACATGATCAACGGGCTTGAGGTGGTTCTGCCGACCGGCGAGATTTGTACTCTCGGATCGTGTGCTTTGTCTGCTTCCTGGTTTGGAAAAAGCCCACTGCCGGATTTAACTGGACTGTTTACCAATTGGTTCGGAACAACGGGTGTTGTAACGAAGTTATCTTTGAAGCTTTATCCCAGGCATCGTATCAGGGAGATGTGTATCTTTGCGTTGCGTAATCCGGAATCAATACCCGATGTTGTCAGGAAGGTCACAGCCACGGAAATGATGGAAGACCTTCTTGTGCTTGTTTTTAGAATGGAGGGACGACGTAACCTGACCCACCTTTTGTTTATCTATATTACGGCGGATTCACAAAAAGAGTTCGATTTAAAAGTGGCGCTTTTCAAGGAGATGTTTATGCAGCACGGGAAGCCTGCCTCCGATATAGCGCATTTCCCCAAAGAGATGCTTCCTCCGGAATTTATAGCCAACTACATGGCAGAGCCCAAGTACGGAATGGAGGTGGCGGATATAAAAAAAGGTGGAGGGTTTGAGTATTTGGGTGTGAACTTTCCCCTTGATTCGATACCGGAAGCCTACCGCCAAGGGGTTAAGATTGCGGATAAATATGGTTTCGATGGCCCCCTTCTTACCATACGGAATATCGGTGTGGGCCACAGCGTGATTTTTACGTTCATGTATCCATTTAACAGGGCTGATGAGAAGAGCCTTGAAGCCTGTCGACGTGCTTTGATGGAAACAACAGAGATGGCCCTTAAGATAGGGGGGGTGCCCTGGAAACCAACAGTTGAAGAGCAGCAACGGGTTCTCGAGAAAATGAATCCTGAAACCGTTGACGTGATGAACAAAGTAAGAGCTCTTCTGGATCCCAGTGGGATCATGAATCCAGGACATTGGGAGATTCAGTAAATGGGTTTTGACGACTACAAAGATATTCTCCACAGATGTTTCAGGTGTGGATATTGTAAATTTCCGTCAGAATATTCGGATTTCAATTGCCCTTCATATAAAAAGTTCAAACTGGAGTCCTACTCTCCCGGTGGCCGTATGTGGTTGATCAGGGCCGTTGTAAATGGGGATATGCAGTTATCAGAGCACTATTCAGAAATTCTTTATTCATGTTCCATGTGTGGAAATTGCAAAGAGAATTGTTGCCTTGATTTCAAAGATGAAATTTTGAATATACTCACATGTGCCAGAACCGAAGCTGTCAATGAATCCATCATGCCGTCCAAGGTTCAGGAATATTTTGAAAACATCCTTGCCTTTGGCAATCCATGGAAAAAGTCGAAAAAAAAACGCGGTGACTGGGCAAAGGGTCTGAGTATCAACCCTTTTGAAGGCGATGAATACCTATACTATATCGGTGATGTTGGCTCCTATGAACCACGAAGCCGTGAGGTAAGCATGGCCCTTGGAAACATCTTACTGATGGCCGGTATCTCGTTTGGGATATTGGGTTGTGAGGAGATATCTGACGGCAATGATGTCAAGTGTATGGGCGAAGAAAGCCTGTTTGATTATATGATGCAGAGGAATATAGGGGTTTTTCGGAAAAAAGGTGTGCAGAAAATTATAACCCTTTCTCCTCATGCATATAACGCCATGCACAATCATTACCGAAAAATAGACAAATCAATAGAGGTATTTCACTACCTTGACATCTTGAAGCTTGTCTTGGAAGAAGGAAAACTTCACATGGAGAGGACTGATCCGATTCGAGTAACTTACCACGATTCATGCTTTCTTGGCCGCTGGAACGGGAAGTATCAAACCCCCCGGGAGGTCCTTGGCCTGATTCCCAATGTCGATTTGGTTGAAATGGAAAGGAACAAAGAAAATGCCTTCTGCTGTGGCGGCGGGAATGGGAATTATTATACGGATATGCTCGGTGGCGGAAAAGACAGCCCAGCCAGAATTCGAATACGCGAGGCCATTGCAACAGGAGCTGAGATCTTGGCTGTTTCCTGTCCCATATGCCTTATGATGTTTGAAGAAGCCATTGCAAGTGAAAAGGCTCAGAGTGTGATAAAAGTCCTTGATATCAGTGAGATTATGCTCAAAAGAGTTTCTTGAAAATAGTTGCTGGGTGAACGCCCATGTCACCCAGTATATCCATCCCCCGGATTGATCAGGGGGGGGGAGTCGCCTGCCCTATTCCACTTATTCGCCAGAACTGCAGATGTCCAGTCTTGCCTCAATGCACTGGTAACGCCGTAAATGTGTGAAATCATCTCACCCGAAGGTTGAAAAAATCGAGCAGAAAATCGTGAATTACATTTAGTCTTTTTAAAATGCCTGGTTTTTTTACAAAGGTATCATTTTTTCATGAAATATCCGGGCTAAGGTGGACAGGGCTTCCCTTACTCTCATGTTAATCTGCTTTTAGATAACTTTCCTATATATCATTGGTTTTCTCAATCTTCATGTTGACCAACCCGAACGCCATGTAGCCAGGTCATAAGATCTATGGTGTGGCATCCAATGTCCATACACCCGCAGCTCGGAATATTCTGGGAACGTAGCTGTGTAAGCACCGTATGAGCATGAGGATAACACATTGTAAGTGGATAGTAATAATCAATATTAATGCTGTTTTTGAACAAGAGGGGTAGGATCATACTCGGGCTTTTGTGCGGGAATTGGTTATGTTTTTTGACCCTTCCAGTCCTTGTGTATGTAAAACAGGGCAATATCTAACATTTGTTAGAATCAATGACAGTTACGGCAAACAAGCGAGAGGAAAACATCCAGGATGTTCCGTCCGCCATTTCGGCATTCTCGAAAATGGAGCTGGATGATTCCGACATCGAAGATCTGGGGGACCTTGTGCAATTTGTCCCCAACATGTATTCCGGTTCTTCCATGCAGGGATATCAGGAGATAAACTTCAGGGGGATAAGCATCAGTCAGTTTACAGGGAAGAACCCTGTGGTTATTTTTGTCGACGGCATTGCTCAGGATCATTACTCTAATTATGACGTGGACATGACCAATGTGGAGAGGGTGGAAGTCCTTCGTGGCCCTCAGGGGACATTGTACGGTAAAAACGCCATTGGCGGCGTGATAAATATTATCTCAAAAAAACCAGGCAATGAATTGGAAGGGGAGGTAACGGCGCAGGCTGCTGAATACGACACCTACGGTGTAAAAGGGTTCGTAAATACGCCTCTTGTCAAAGATAAGCTCTCGCTTTCACTTACAGGGCGATATTACACCACGGACGGGTTCATGGAAAACGATCACCCTGCCGGGGGCACGTTTGATGATGAAGAGGTTTTGAGTTTGAGGTCTCGGTTTAGATGGATCTTCACGGATCGCCTGGAGGCCAATTTTCATGCAGGAATGTCCCAACGATGGGATGGCAGCGGGGTACAGACCAAGGCAACGCCAGATAAAGTCGAGTACCATGCCTATAAAAATCCCGATGATAAATCAGAGCCCAGTACGTCCAGTGCAGCGCTGAATATTTCCTATGAGGGCGATTCGTTTGATTTTACCTCCATCGGTACGTATAGCTACGATAAGATGGATGCCTGGATGGACCAGTGTTATGTCGCATTGTGGAAACCGGTCAACTTTTGTAATTCCGACAACCGCATTTTTTCTCAGGAATTTCGAATTCAGTCCCCCAGCAAGGATGATGGAATCAAATGGCTCGGTGGGGTCTACTATTCCAGCGATCTCCTTGACTATGAAAACAACGCGCATCTGTTTGATACCAAGGCGATGTACGGCTATGACCTAAAATACAACTGGGCTGATGAAACCCAGGAAGACACCGCAGCAGCTTTTACCCAGATGACATTTCCACTTCCGGGAAAGCTGGCCTTTACAGCGGGTCTCAGGTACGAGCGGGTCAACAAGTCCATGGACTATCGCTATGAGGTAACCCGAAACGATACAGGGGAGATTTTACCGGCTGATCCCTTCAGCAAGCCAGGATCTCCCAAACCGACCCTGGTAACGTATACGATCCAAGACAACTGGGACGCGATTCTTCCCAAGGGCGTTCTCTCCTGGCAGCCAACCAAGGATGCCATGTTTTATGCCAGTGTTGCCAAGGGGTACCTTGCAGGGGGATTTAACCTGTGTGAACACATAAAGGAACAGGCAAAATTCGATGAACAATATTCCATTGACTATGAGCTGGGGGTCAAAACGTCATGGTTTCAAAACAGGCTGATTTGCAATGCCAATATTTTCTACATGGATATCAATGATATGCATGTGTATTATGCCCCCGACGCGTTTACCTATATTACGTCCAATGCCGGCGAGGCACACTCCCAGGGGCTTGAACTCGAAATTGATGCAAGACCGGTGGAAGGGCTTGACATCATGGCCTCTTTTGGCTTTGTTGATGCGGAATATGATGAATACACAAACACTGCCGGGATTGATTGCTCAGGGAATAGACTTGTGCGTACACCTGATTACACCATTAACCTGGCTGTCCAGTACAGGCATCATTCAGGGTTTTACTCACGCATCGGTATGCAGGGATATGGCAAGAACTATTTTGATGATGTCAATACCGTAGGGCAAGATGCCTACGAATTATACAATGCAAAGATCGGCTATGAGGGGGCTGTCGCAGACATATATCTTTATGGAACAAATTTACTCGATGAGGAATACTTCAGCTTCGGCAGAACCAATTCAATGGGGCTTATGGCAAACGTCGGTCAACCCCAAACCTTTGGTGTCATGGCGACGGTCCGTTTCTGATGGAAAGAGAGCAGCCGGAACGATGACATCAACGCCGGGTTTTATAAGTTCAAGTGTTCTCGTTTTGCGTAACTCTTGAAATCAAATCGTCCTACTTAGCCCGAATACTTCACGAGTCGGGTGCACCCATATTCAAGGCACCAGATCCGCAGATGCAGTTGTCTGCCTCAACGCTCTGATAACGCAGAAAATGGGTGTGCTCGGCTCGCCCGAAGGGTGAGAAACACGGCCAGAAAAAGATGAATGACATTTCGTATTTTTCATATATCTGAATTTTTCAGGTAACAATTCGTTATGATATCTTATTGGCTTGATCTGGCCGCTTTCTCGTGAAATATTCGGGTTAGGGCTTGGGCCCGCTTGATCATGACACGAGTATATCCTGAGCAAAAAAAACGCCTACCCGTCGATATCGTTTCCGGCGGCTGTCAACTTACCCTAAGCCTGATCTGGCTCATTCGTACCTCAGCCATATCGCATTTCCCTTCAGCAAGTGAACGATCAAAGAAATGACATGTGACGTGCTGGATCCATTCACCGCGGTTTGGCCTAATTTGAGGCCTGTTATGGCCCTGTATGACATTGGTCATTTCGTAAAAGAAGCATATTGGAGATACAGTGAAAAAATTACAAGTAATTGAGGAGTCGTGGCGTGATATTTATGAACTTAGCAAGAGAAAAGTTCAGGGTGATATTCTTATCTCTGCTCTCAACTGGCATCTTTTTGATTTGATGAGAGAGCCCTGTCCTGTCTCTGGAATTGCTGAAAAATGTCAGTTTAACCAGAGAAATCTTGAGTTGTTTCTCAATTGTCTCGCCGGTATGGACCTCATAAATAAGTCCGAGGGGATTTTCTGGAATACCAAAAAAAGCGATGCCTTTCTGGTCTCTTCAAGCCCTTCGTACATTGGTACATTTTTGAATTTTATGAATGCATGGCATGATAATTTTGCGTTGAACTTGGAGGAGCTTGTTAAAAATGGCCCTCCTTCCAGTCAAAAAGCCCATACTATCTCAGATGCATCATTATGGGCAAAGAGTGCTCGTGACTCTGCTGCATGTCAGTTCGGTGCAGCGCAGAACATGACGAAAATCATCAGTGCCTTGCCCGAATTCCCAAAGATGAGGAAGATGCTTGATTTGGGTGGCGGTGCCGGCTTTTATACAATTGGCATTGTTTCTGCTCACCCAAGCCTGAAAGGCGTTGTTTTTGATCAACCTGCGGTAGCTACGGTCACTCGGGAATTCATTGAAGAGTATGGGGCCGAAGATCGAATAACCGTTATGGAGGGTGACTACAAGACAGATAACTACGGGGACTCCTATGACCTTGTTTTTGCGAGTGCAACGCTTAATTTCGTAAAAGGCTCGTTAAGCGAGATATGCAAAAAAATCTATGATGCCCTTAATCCCGGCGGGATTTTTATTGCTCATCAGGATGGTATCACACATGAGCGGACAAAGCCCGTATACCATGTAGCGGATAACCTTTCAGCTGAGCTGAAAGGGATGGATCTTCTGCTTCCCAGGGGAATGGTTGCCGCTGCAATTCTTGATGCTGGTTTTAGATCAGTCCAAAGCTTTCCCATTGAATCCAACACAGGGGATATGGATGTAGATATTGCAAGGAAATAACAGCCCACTCTTTTTATAACAGAAGATCATTTCAAGGCCGTATGTTGTAGGCCTTCTACTCGAAAGCCGCCCTGCCTGTCTCCGGGTGCCAAAACCCCCTTTAAATCATTTTTGCTGCGGTTGAATCGAGGATTGTTCTGGCCTTCGGTCACAAGAAACCCTCGACGCTATACACGTTCACAAGGGACTTCCTTGCTGTTTGCAGGCGTTCATATGCTTCCTTGCGGCTTTTTTTTGAACCATGTCTGGTTACCCGTAAAAGATAAGATTGCTGAATAGGTGGAAAATGAAGAAATATAACGTTCTTGTCTGTGGTACGAATTTTGGGAAATTTTACCTTTCGGCCCTTTTAAGCGAGAACTCAGGCTTTCGCCTGGGTGGTATCCTTGCAAAGGGAAGTAAGCGTTCTGAAACAATTGCGAGTGAACTGGGCGTTCAATTATACACGTCTGTTGATGAGGTTCCCGAAACAATCGATATTGCCTGTGTTGTCGTCAAGTCAACATTGCTTGGCGGTCAAGGGACAAACCTATCAATGCAATTGCTGAAGAGGGGGATCAACGTTATCCAAGAGCACCCTGTGCACCCCGGGGACATCAGGCAGTGCTTTAAATGCGCCAGGGAGAGCGGGAGTCACTATCACATCAACAGCCATTTTGTTCATGTAAAACCCATCAAGGTCTTTATCGATTACGTCTCCAAAACCATAGGGTGTGAGCGTCCATTGTTTGTGGATGCTTCCACGGCACTGATTTATTCAACCATCGATATTATCGGGCAGGCCTTGGGCCGGCTTGAACCTTATCAATTCACCGACCCGGTTGAGTGGACGGATTCGGTATCCTCTGTGATGGAAACAGAGTTTCTGCCATTTAAATGCCTTCAGGGGGTCATCGCCGGGGTACCGGTAACCTTTAAGCTCCAAAATTATTTTGACCCCGGTAATTTGGATCAAAACTACCTGATGATGCACAGGGTGACCATAGGTTCAGAAAGTGGCAACACAACCCTTCTCAGTTCCCATGGACCCGTCGTGTGGACTCAGGGGTATCCGGTGCCGACCAAAGGCGCACATGCGCGTGCGACATCGGAGAGTGGCCATATCTCTTTCGAATACCATAAATCAAAATACGAACACTACACTCAGCCAACCTCCGTTGTCTTTTCCGACACGACAGGGCCCTCATTCAATGAGGTAACAAGTCTCTACTGGCCAGATGCCATTTTATCGGCGTTGGAGCTGATGCAAGAGCAAATAGAAACCGGAGTGACAGGGAAATATCAAACCGAGGGGTATCTGAAGGGGATAAGTGACATATGGTTGGAGATGATGAAACGCTTTGGAAAACCCAATTTTATCAAGATCGACGAATTGGTCAGCAACATTCCTGACCCTTGTGAGTATGGGAATTTTGTCAATGCGTAGAGACTCGTCAGCATGACGCGAAGTGAGATGAAAGCAAAGCCTCCGGATAACTCTTTGTTTTTGAACTGGAGCAGCTCTTTTTGCCATCCACGATGAAGGACCCGTATCGTGTGCCGTGTCGGTGATGCTCATTTTTGCGAAAAGATAAAGAACGGATTTAACGAGTGCAAGCCTAAATTTACCAATGAGGTTAACCATGCTTAAAGAAAACCAAAATGTTGTCCAGAAATGGCGTATTTTATTTGCAGTGATGATCGGGGGCTTCATGGCCTCTGTTGACGGCAGTATCGTAAACCTTATTTTGCCGACGCTTGTGAAAGACCTCAAAACCGATTTTGCAATTGTTCAGTGGGTTGTCGTAAGTTATCTCCTTACTGTCACAACTCTGATACTTATTATGGGCCGCCTCGGTGACATGGTGGGGAAAAAAAAGATTTATCTTTTGGGCTTCGTCCTTTTCACGACAGGCTCTGTTTTGTGCGGGCTGGCCACTTCGGTTCATTGGTTAATCGGGTTCCGTGTTCTCCAGGGGCTCGGGGGCACGATGATCCTTGCCCTTGGTTTTGCTGTCGCAACAGAAGCCTTCCCACCTGCAGAGCGCGGGAAGGCGATGGGGCTGCTTGCATCTGTTGTTTCTCTGGGGGTTATTGTTGGCCCTGTTATTGGTGGTTTCCTAGTAGACTTTCTTTCCTGGCACTGGATCTTTTTTGTCAACCTCCCCATCGGTATTTTTGGCAGTATCATGGTTGTGAGATACGTCCCTGACAACAGCACGCCCCTAACGCCGACATTCGATTTTAAGGGGGCAACAGTTTTTTTTCTGTGCATGTTTTCTCTTCTTATGGGCCTGACTTTTGGGCAACGATCCGGTTTTGACAAAATTGATGTATTGAGCATGCTTGGTTTCTCCCTTGTCTGTGCATTCGTATTTGTGGTGGTCGAACTCAAGAGCAAAAGTCCTGTGATGGACTTGAGGATGTTTAAACATGTTTTTTTAAGCGTTAACTTGTTGATTACTTTTTTCTTCTATTTGGCTATCAGTGGGGTTTTTGTCCTTTCGCCTTTCTATTTTCAGTACATCCTTGGCTATATGGCGAACCAGGTGGGATTGCTGTTTGGCGCCATGTCCTTGATGATGGTTCTGTTTTCTCCTGTGTCAGGTGTCCTTTCGGATCGGTTTGGCGCATCCACAATGATCATTGCGTCGCTTCTGCTTATGGTTTTTTCATATGGGCTGCTTGCCGTGGGGATTAGTCCAAATACCAACACCCTTCAGTGTATCGTTGCGATGCTGTTTCTTGGAACAGGTATGGGGCTTTTCATGTCTCCCAGTCACAGTGCTGTCATGGGGACGATACCCAAAGAATATCTCGGTATTGTTTCAGGCCTCCTGATACTTGCAAGGACCCTTGGGCAGGTCGTCGGGGTATCGATTCTTGGCGCAATCTGGAGCAGCCGTGTCAGGCTTTACAGTGACGGCGACTTCCATGGTGCTATCACCATGGCTCCTGTAAATGCCAGAATTCATGGGTTTCAGGATATCTCTTTATTTGCCGTTGTTGTTACAGGCTTGTCCCTTTTGCTTATCGTATGGGGGGCAGTTCATGAAAGGCGCAACAAAACCATGGAGTCGGCACATGCAATGACAGCGGAGTAAATTTCACTGCTTGGGGCAATACATAAATACAAGATTGGTTTGTTAGGTGGAGGTGGTGCATAAAATGATCTATTCCCAATGGCTTATGCCTGGAAAGAGACGTGGTAGCGAGCAGATTCGGCTTTTCTGTTTTCCCTATGCCGGGGGTGGTGCGTCAATATATCGGCTGTGGGCAGACTTATTGCCCGAGAATGTGGGCGTTTACCCTGTTCAGCTCCCAGGCAGAGAAAACCGGATTGCCGAAACGCCTGTCGACAATATGAAGGAGCTTGTTGATTTGCTTTCACGTGAGCTTGTTCCCTATCTGGACCGTCCCTTTGTTCTATTCGGGCATAGCATTGGCGCAAGGATAGCCTATGAACTGGCTCAGAACCTTCGTGCATCGCTGGGACTCAGTCCATGCAGCCTGATCGTTTCCGGAAGCCGTGCTCCGCATATCCCGGAGCCGAATCCCCTCCATCACCTTCCGGATGAAGAGTTTATGCGTGAGTTGCGTCGGTTTTCAGGAACACCTGAGGCCGTTTTGCAAAGCAGGGAACTCATGGAGATGTTCATACCGATTCTACGTGCTGACTTTTCCATCGATGAAACATATGTCTTCACGCATGCAGCACCCCTCGATTGCCCTGTTTTTGCGTTTGGCGGGACAGGGGATATCGAGGCGAAAACAGAGGAACTCGAAGCATGGGCGGATCATACGTCCGGTGATTTCCGTCTCGAAATGATCAGGGGAGATCATTTTTTTCTCCATACCGAAAGGGAGGAGCTTTTGCGATTTATTTCACGAATTATTCTCAGCTCTCTTGAAGAGACCGCCAATCCATCCGAGCAGGCCTTCAGCCCTGCCTGAATTAATCGACGGGGTTCCCTTCGAGGCGGGACAACGATGTTGACCTGGCCCTGAGAACTCGAATCTGTTTCCTTATCCATAATATGGCATTCACAAAATAAGCAGGTTGCTGGGCCGATGGCGAGCCGTTTTGTGCTCGGCTCTGCCCGTGGATATGTCGGTGCCGTCACGGCTGAAACATGAACGTATGATTCGTATCTAAATGGAGGTTCATCACATGATTTCAAAAGGTATTTTAGAACAGATAGGGTCTACCCCAATGCTTCACATCGGTCTTGGGGAAAGCGATAGCATGAATATCTATGCCAAGGCTGAGTACCTGAATCCCGGCGGTTCAATCAAAGACAGGGTCGCTCTTTATATTATAGAAGAAGCTGAAAAAAGAGGAGAGTTGAAAAAAGGTATGGTCATAACGGAAGCAACCAGTGGGAACACGGGGATTGCCGTTGCCTTGGTTGGTTCGGTCAAAGGGTATGCTGTTAAAATTATCATGCCGGAAAATATGAGTGATGAGAGGAAAAAGATGATCAGGGCTCTCAATGCGGAGCTTATTTTGACAGCTTCGGAAAAAAACGTCCCGGGAGCTGTCTCGATGCTGAATGATATCAAACTGAAAAGTGATAATATTTATGTTCCTGATCAGTTCGAAAATCATGACAACAGCAAGGCGCACTATCTTTCCACTGGCCCGGAAATATGGGCCGCCATGAACGGGCAGGTGGACGTATTCGTTTCGGGGCTCGGAAGCGGCGGAACGCTTATGGGAACAGGCAGATACCTTAAAGAGAAAAATCCTGACATTAAAATCGTTGCGGTTGAGCCTAAGAATGTTTCAGCCCTTTTGGGGCATGAACCGGGGCTTCACAGGATAGAAGGGATAGGCGACGGATTTGTCCCTTCCATTGTGGACACGAATCTCATCGATGCAGTTATCGAAGTTGATGATGATGATGCCGTTGACATGACACGGCGTCTTGCAAGTGAAAAAGGCTTTCTTGTCGGGATTTCCTCCGGCGCCAACATGTGTGCGGCGCTGAAAATGAGGCGGTTGTTTGGACAGGGTAAAAAAATTGCGACCATTTTCCCGGATGGTGCGGAACGATATTTCAGCACTGGGCTTTTTGTAGATCAGCGTCGCTCTTTTTCTGTTGCCATATAAACACCTGCCGCTATGAATCAGGTCGACATTGATGCGATCCGAATAGATATCGGGTTTTTTCTATAACGGTTTTTGATAGAATATCCTGAAACGTCTTTTTAGTGCTCCGAGTGGGTGAAATATGCGTTCCTGCGCCTGTTGATCTTGTTGCGGATTAAAAAGTTTGTTAAAGCAAAAAAAATAAGTTTTGGCGTAGCAAGCAGGCTTGCCTGGCATGCCGTCTTGAGGTGGCTGTTGCGCCCATAGTGGCCAGGTGTCGATTAGGTATTCGACCATGCTTAACGACTTTTTTCTTCACTGACAAGGCAAGTCGAACTCTCCCGGGGAAACAATGAATCAAGCCCATGAATCCAGTAACTGGTATGTATTGCACACAATGGCTGGCCGCGAACAAACCGTTGCCCTTAAGTTAAATCAGTTCTTGAGTCAGGATGTGACTTTTTACCTTCCAAGGAAAGAAGTGATTCATACCTTCAAGGGCCAGGAAAAACGGGTGCACATGGCCCTTTTCCCGGGGTACCTGTTTGTTCAGAACGATATTGAAATACTTGCTCACCACCTGGCACAAAAGGAGTGGGTCGGGACGGCCGCCCCTCTTAAATTCCATGATCGGTTTGTCAGTGTTTTTCCCCATGAGATGGAGTACCTTTTTTCCATGGCAGGGCCGGATGGGGTGATCCCTGTCTCAAAGGGGGTGTGTCAGGGTGGGCGGGTTAAAATTGTCCATGGGCCACTCAAGGAACGCGAGGGGGATATCTTATTTGTCAATCGGAGAAAAAAAAAAGCCCGAGTGCGCGTGAGCTTGGTGAGCCGTTGCGTTGACGTGACCCTCGGGCTTGAGTTGGTCCGTGAGTCGCAGGGTGTTGAGGCATAAGGTTTAGCGCTGGGGATCGATTTGAGCGACCTTTAAGCTTGCAATACACCGATTCATAATCGTGTTTACCTCGCGGACGAGTGAATCGATACCGTGAAGGAGCCCATTTAATGACCGTGACGTCTGCATTTCACCCGCCTCCTTTAACCCTTGTGACACACACTCTCACCTCTGACCTTTGCAAATCGTTTTGCCCTCCTCCTTTAAAAAAGCATCAGGTACACCTGTGGGTGGCGTCACTGCCCTTTCTTTCTCCCTTGATTCCACAGATGTTTCAATTCCTTTCCCGTCGAGACCACCAAAAAGCCCAGCATTTTTTTCGTGATGAGGATCAACGGCGTGCCCTTGTTTCACGGGGTGTGCTCCGTTGTCTTTTGGGTGGCTATCTCGGTTCAAGCCCTCGGCAGCTCCACCTGGCGGAGGGCCCATACGGAAAGCCCGGGCTTCGCATGGCGGAGGGGGGCGCCTGTCTTTCCTTTAACGTCTCGCATAGCAGCGATCTGCTCCTTTTCGCCTTTTCGCGTTACTCCTGCGTAGGGGCAGACGTGGAGCGTGTGAGGTTGATGGATGATGCTCTGTCCGTGGCGGATGCTTTTTTTCACCCAGTGGAATCTGCATGGCTTCGCAGGGTTCACCGCAGAGGGCAATTGGCGGCTTTTTTTGACCTCTGGACGAGAAAAGAGGCGTACGTAAAGGCTACGGGTGAGGGGCTGAGCTGCTCGTTGGAGTCCTTTTCTGTGGGAGAGGGGACAGATGCGGACGGGTATTTTCGGGTGAGTCTTCCCGACCGGGGGGACGGGGTGTGGGCGACTGGTTTGTCATTTGCACCTGCGCAAGGCTACTCAGCGGCCGTTGTGGCCTTTTGACAAATGTGTCGGACTGGAACAGGGGCCCCGGCCTTTCTTCTGTAGTAAGGTAAGGCGCCTGGCAGTTGGGGTAGGGAGTATGGATGGAGTCTGATGTAAAAAAAAAAAAGTTTGGCATCCCTAAAATAGCTTGACATGCCTTCCTTTTCTTCTTAGCATGATCGCCAAAAGGGGGATGATACCTCTGACTTAATAATAAGGAACAATAGATGAAACTCCCAAAGCTTACCGCTGATTTTAAAGATACTTTCAATATGCTGTTCACCGCCCATATGCCCCAGATTATTCAAACGGCCGTTGGATTAGGCGTTTTTGACGCCTTGGAGAGTGGCTCCATGGACACCCATGGCCTTTCCGGGGCTCTTGGGACCGATGCGGGCATGACCCAGGCCCTTCTTGAGATTCTTCGCGAAGGAGGATACCTTTCCGGAGAGGATGGGACGTATGCCCTGAACTCGGTGTCCCGTGAATTTTTCGTCTCATCTTCCCCGGCATTTCAAGGAAAGGTGCTCACAGCCATGGGAAACATGTCCAATCTCTTGAACAACGCCCAACAGATCATGACCGAAGGGGGCGCTGCCCATGATGACAGAGCGTGGGCGAACGGGGAGATGATGGATACCATGCTCCAAGGGGGCCGGGGTGGGAAAATTCAGAGCGCGACGTCGTTCATCGCATCGTTGCCAGAATTTACTTCCATGCGTCGCATGTGCGACATCGCCGGAAGTTTCGGCTATTTTTCCATGGGGATCCTGGACCGGAACCCGGACCTTTCGGCGGTTGTGTATGACTTGCCCGAGGTGGCGGAGGCTGCGGGGCCGTATATCGCGAAAGCGGGTTATGAAGGGCGCCTCGAAGCGCGGGGCGTGGACCTTGAGTCCGGTGAGGACTTCGGGACGGGGTATGACCTGGTGTTTGTCTCCAACTACCTCTACGAGTGGAGCCGCGATCATCGCATCGTTGATTTCCTGAAGCAGGTTCGTGCTGCCTTGAACCCCGGAGGGGTGTTTGTCTCCAGGCACATGACCCTGGACGTCAAGGGAAAAGGCCTGGAAAGGGTTGATCATGGAATTCATGACCCGCCTGGGCGGATATCCCACCCATGCCATCTCCGAAGCTCGGTTAACCGATGCGCTGAAGCAGGCAGGATTCTGTGACGTAACCGTGAGACAACCCGAAGACGGGTCATATGACAACACTCTGGATATCGCCGCTCGCGTGGCCGTTTCCTAATCGACACATTTCCACAGAACCCACGTGGTGTTGACGGGATTACCAATGGAACGAGAGATGCTTCAGCAGAGATCGGATGATGGCACGGCTTTTCTTTTCAGTGATTACAGAAAGACGTCGGAGGCTTCACCCTATGGGGAGATTGCCAGTTCCATGGCCGGGCTTTCGGAAGAGTATGCCAGTTACGAGGTGATCCCTATTCGCCGCGGGCTCCATGTTACCGTGAGCCGGTTCAGTGCCCGCAGGCCGCTGGTCCTTGGTTTGAATGTGCGGGGAGCCCACATCTCGGCGGCTTGGTGCTGGCTGACGATAAGGGCATGGCGATCCTGGACATGACCCGATCCTGGTGTCGAAGCAGCGCCGGCGCTGCAAACGCCAGCTATGCCCCGAATACCTCAGGACGCTGCGAGGCGGTGGGCGATACGGATATCTGTATTGTGGGGCTCTCTGTGGACCCGTCCCTTCTCTACTCCCTGGTGGGGGAAGATGCGTCCTGCCTGCCGCCTCGGCTTCGTCCCATCGCCGAAGGAGAGGGGAGGGACAAGGACAAGTTTACCGTCACCGGAAGCCTCCCCCCCGCCATGCAAGCCGCCTGCCATCAGATACTCTCATGTCCCTTTGACGGTGAGTGTCGGGAGCTTTTCCTCGAGAGCAAAGCCCTTGAGCTTCTCTGCCTCCAGGTGAATGCCCTGGCGCCAGCCCACAGAGAGATAGGCCGGTCTTTTACCCCACAGGAAACCGACAGGATCCATTCCGCAAGGGATTACCTTGTGGCGGACCTGAAAAATCCCCCCTCCATTGCCACGTTGGCCCGTCAGACGGGCATCAACGAGACAAAGCTCAAAGAAGGCTTCCGTCGCGTCTACGGAACCACTGTTTTTGGTTATTTGAGACGTCACAAAATGGAGGTGGCACGCGCCTTTCTGGAGGCGGGGGTGAAAAACGTCAGTGAAGCTGCCTACGACGTGGGGTATGTCAATGTAAGCCATTTTATCTGTGCCTACCGGAAAGCCTTCGGCGTGAACCCTGGTGAGGTTGCCCGGCAGTGTCGTGCTGCTTTTTAAATGCAGAGCAACTGGGTTCATCCGGGGTAACTCAATGACGTGTGCAGTGCTTTATAACCAAGGTGTTGATAAAACATCAGACTAGACCCCGATCTTCAGCTGTAAGTGGATGGTGCACCGTCATGGGGCTCTTTTCTTTTTTCTGTTTTTTTGACCCATGACCAACATAAAGACAGGCTATTTGGGTGATATTTTTTAGGCCCCACTAAAATTATTGCCCATGATGAAAAAAGTGATTAGGATGAATATGGTGCGGTTGTGTCTTGAAATGATGAAATTTAATTTTTGCCTGCCCGTCAGGTCTAACCTTTAATCTAAAGGAGAGAAACACATGGAACCCAACCGATTCGGAACGAGCCGCGAGATGGTCATCGATGAAATCGAGGTGCACGGTATGAGGCAGGTAATGGCCATTGACGAAAAAGGCCTCTACCTCACAACCCCGGATAAGGTGGGCCGCAACCTGGCCGACGTCAACCGCTACGGGGGGCAGCGAAAGCAGTGTATCGAAACCCTGGAGTCCCTGGGGTACGACACCGAAAAGATCCGTAACGAGAACCACCATATCGTGGCGGCCCTTGCGTCAAACGGCCCCGTTGAAAAGAAGCTTAACCCCATCAAGGCCTCTAAGCGCGGGGAGTGATGTCTCCCTCAATGTGTTTGGCGATTACGGCCCCGGTATTTCGGGGCCATTCGCCAGTGCTTGCCAGTTTTGGCCGACGTATTTGCAGACGTGGCTGCAAGTTTACTGTGTGCGGATTCAGGGTTCTCTTGTTTCAACTCTATCGGCAATGTAGCGAACAAGTGCGCTAACGTCGGGATGTGTTTCTGATTTTGCTCTGGCCATTTCAAGGTGACTTTCGTTGAGCACAAACCCCTCTTTTTCAAGGGCCTGGATGTAGCTCACAGGTTGCGAGGCTTCCACGGCAATATCCATCATGGTTTGGTCGAATATGCGGATTTCAGTGAGATCGGATGTGTGGGCTTTTAAAAAGTCAAGGGAACCGAGAGAACCGTATTTGGCAGCATCGTAGTAGTTTCTCTCTTTGATGGTGAACCCCGTGTCTAACAAGTAGTTTAACGTGTCTGGCTCTGCCTTCGTCGTGGTGATGGCCCAGTCCAGGGCATCTCTGCCGCGTAGAGTTTGATGGCTGATGATATCCAAATCTTCGAGCCTTTTCAGCATGTCGATATCGCCATACAGGACCCCATCAAAGAAAAGATTTTCTTCCCTTGCGTTCGTTTTGGTGATGGGAGCCCCAAGTTCAATGATCCAGTCCAAGGTTTCCACCGATCCGGACATGACAGCGGCTGAAAGAATATTCGGATGGCGCGTAACGTCCACTAAGCCCGCATCAACCAGCCGTTTCGCATCAGTTAGATTACGTCGTACGATGCTGTGGAATAAAGTCACATGGTTTCGTGTGTTTAATGGTCGGTTGATATCAATGTTATGTTTCAGGATATAGGCGATCAATGCGTCGATGTCTTCAGTGTTGTAAATATCGAATAACTGACGTGTGACCTTCCTTGGTAAAGACGTGGAAGAAGCAGGCACAAGGTCCGAAGGCACGACCTCTGTGTCGGTTTTTGGAGAGCTTTTTGCCGGTGAGGTAGTGACGTGATTTGTTTGGGGTTTTTTCGAATAGGGAGGAGGGATCATGTCCGTCTTTTGTTTATGGCTTTCTTGCCTGTTTATTTGGATAGGAGCAGAGGCATGAGGCTGAGTATTCTCAAACCGTGTTGGGATCACCATATAGGTCACTATTGATAGTAATATACAGAGGCTGCATACGATTACTTTTTTTTTGTTAAGCATAAGCATTGTTGCCGTTTTTAAATGGTTCTGCGGTTTTTGGGGCGTATCCATGGGGCAAAGTCGGTGTGGCTATTACAATTTTAGGTGATAGTTGGTTTTTGATACTGTTTTTGAAAGGGGGCGCTACTATCTTTCAATGATAGCATCTGTGGGGCATACTTTTACACATTCACCACAACAAATACATTGGTCTGGATCTATGACCGCACATTCACTATCGTTCCACTGATAAATAGCAGACACGGGACATTCATCCTCACAGGCTCGGCAGTTTATGCATTTATCACAGTCAATCATGTAGCAAGACTCTTCCCACCAATTTCGTGAGGTTGTTTTATTCATGACAGCTATTGGTTCTGCTTCAAGGCTCTTTTTTAAAGGTGATAGGAGGGTTGGGTAGGTTGTGAGTGTCGAAATGAATAAATATTTGATGAATTTGCGGCGATCCATTTTTCTCCCTCTTGATGCGTGCAAATTTTATTAGGAGTGCTAAATAAGATTTGTTTCAGCGAAAATATATTTAAAAGCAAGCCTGAGGTCAAGTTTTTTTATCTTGTTGTTTGGCTAGTAGTAATTGTGTGGGGGCATTGGGCTGTATGGCGGTTTGCTGTGACCTGTTTATCAGTTCTTATTGTTAGTTGGGGGCAGCGTTTAAATCCACAGTTCGATATCTCTAATCATAGGAGGGTCGACATAGCCAGGTGTGGTTTATTCGGCAAGCGGCTCGGGGCCTCTCCGGGCATGAAGAGGGGTTGAGGTTCGGGGAACGCTTCAAGACTACGCAGTCCTTGTTCTCAAGGTGCTGCACCCGTCGGTTGTAATCCGCAAGGGGACCTGGTAATCCCTTTCCCTATGGAGGATGAGAAGGGGGAGGGTCATTTTTGCAGGCCGGTAGCTTTTGAGATCGAGCCAGTAAGAGGCAGGCCGTCCCCTGGGAAGTCGTTGAGCTGGCGTGCCTGTTGTGAGCGAGGCACTTTGCTGAAATGTTTTCGGCTTAGAGCAGGCCAGTGGGCTCCATACCTATAAGGGTTCTGCGGGCAGGAACCGCAGATCCACGATGGTTCCCTTTTTATCCGTACTGAGCTTAAAGCCTATCACCTGTTTTTCAAAATGGCAGCGAAGTGTCGCAACCGTATGAGAAGCATTTGTTTCGTGTCTGCTTTTAATTGTTTTTCCCAATGGCCCACCCTGGGAGAGAATGGATAGCCAGGCTGCTTTAAATCTTTCAGGAAGGCCTGCCTCAACCCATCGGAAAACGATGCCTCCAACTTTGTATACGCCTCTTCCAACAGGCACCCGAGGGCTTCCTCTGCAGCTTGAAATGGGTGCTGATCTGTCGCGGATGTTTTTCACCGGCCACCCCTGTCGTTGTCATGCATATCGCCATGGCCGTTAGTGTGGGTATCATTCGCATGTGTCGATTCTTCATAACGGTGAAGTAACTACTCAGCTGCTCCCGGCAGGACCGCCGGCGGCTTTTATTCTGAACGTTTTTTATGAAATGTCCGGGATAGAGAGCAGAAACGCAAGCGCCTGTGTCGTCGATAAATCAGGATACCGGCGTGCCGGGACGGGCAGAGACTGAAGACGATGTGCTGGCCCATGCGACCCCGCAGATGGAGGTTAGTTCTGCCACTTTGTTTTCCGGTATGAGGACAAAGCTGAACGATTCTGTAGGCTGTGTCCTCCTGGTTCGCGTTTCATAGACTTCATTTGGAGGTAACGATGAGTGGGGGCCATTCTCCCTCAGTTTTCGAAAAGGAGGTGGGCTTCCACGCAAAGTGGCGCAGGGAACAGATGCACTGGGGAACAGCTCAGGACTGTTGGAAAAGATCAAGCTCGCACAGGAGCTGGACCGTCAGAGTTTCCAATTGAGGTGGGACGTGACTATCTCTGACCTTACAAAAAAAGGCCCCGAAATTCGGGGCCTTTATTGTGGCTACATGGATGATTTATTTTATCGTGTAGGGGTGGGTAGGGGCGTGCCCGTTACCCTTCGCACTGTTTTTCAAGCTCATCGAACTTGTCGGGATCTGAAAAGGAGAGGTCCACGATGGCCTTGGGGATGGCGCTCTGCTCGCACATGGTGCGGATCTCTTTTTCCACGTCGCTGAAGTACTGGATCTCACGGATGGCATAGATGTGTTCAGCCATCTGGTCCATGGGAATGTCTTCGAGGGCCGGGCCTTCTGCCTCGGCTTTTTTCTTAGCCGCGGCTTCTTCTGCCAGCCGCTGCTGCTCTTTCAGCTCTTCTTCCATGGCTTTTTTGGCTTTGTCGATGTCTGCCTGAGCGATCTGAGCGACCTCAATGATGAGTTCTTCCGGGATATCATTGCTGAAAAGGAATTTTACCTTTTCATGGTCGGGCTTGCCTTCGACGGTTTCAAGCAGAGACAGTACATTGTTTCTTGCCGCGATTTCTGCGGCGATATCCGCATGTACCTGATCCAGTTTTTCCTGGGGAATACCCATGCGCTCCAAGATCACCGGGCTTTCCACGGTCTCTTCAATCAAGAGCCGAATGCCCAGGTCGCCGTCCAGGCCCTTGGCTTTCTGGACAAGCAGATCCAGCTTGGCCTCTTCAAACATTTGGAGCAGGGCGTCTCGCCTGTCCGTTTTCTGGATCCTTTCCCAGGTTTTGCCCAGGTTATCCGTGACCCTGTAGGATGCATGGCAGGGGTTGGCAAGGTCTTCAAGGGTCAGTTCGGAAAGTGCCTTGGTTAGGTCCTTGAGCATGGGCCTTCCAACCTTCAGCATGTCCTCCAAAGCCCATCTCAGTGCCATCATTTTAATTCCGGATTTTGAAACCGCATACCCTTTACCGTCCAGCTCCCCAACTATCTTCTGGACAGTTTTTTCCTTGTTCTCTTCGGTGATGTTCTGTCCCTCAAGGGCAAGCAGATTCTCTTCAATGGCCAACCAAAGGGGCGTCATTACAATCGTCTCTTCATTTGTTGTCATGTTTCTTTTCCTTTTTATCTGGGATGAATCCCCATGGTCCTGAAGTCATTAACAGACACAACATGCTGCCGAATAAAACGCCGGAGGCGTGTCATGCGGGCTCTTGTTTGTGCCAAGCTAACATTATAGGCCCTTTCAAACAAGAGGATTGTACGATGTCATCATTGAAATGAATGATGACATTCAAAGGAACGTCCCTGCACGTTTGACAAAATGTTTCCTCCGTCTGAGGTTAAGGCGGATGAGGAGCGGGTCCCGCGCTGTCGTGACCTCACAACCTCACATGGACAATTTTCATGGCCTTTCTGAAAAACGGCAGCAGGGAGAGGCATCGGAACATTGGAGAGTGCCTGTTCCTGTGGCGGTCAAAGTAGTACCACTCTTTCACAAAACGCAGGCCCAGGCCCCAGGTCTCCAGCTCTTTGCCGGAGACAATGCCCCATTTGAAGGTTGCGTCGTAGTTTTTCACGTCCGGGTGCGCGTTTGAGCTTCTGGCGATAAAGGGGGACATGGCCTCGAAAAGCATGGCGGCATTCGGCACATTTTTTTGGATGGCTTCAAAGAGGGGTTTGATTTCGTCTTCCGTGAAATACATGAGGAGGCCTTCGGCAATGAACAGGGTGGGCCTGTCTTTGGGAATATCGTCCAGCCAGGATATGTCCAGGACGGATGTGCCGATAAAGCGAAACCGGTCTGTCTCCTGGAAGAAACTGCGCCGGATGTCGATGACATCTTTCATATCCAGGTCAAACCAGGTTACGCGGCCGTTATCCAGGCGCAGGAAGCGGGTATCCAGCCCACACCCTAAGTTGACAACCACCGCCTCGGGGTTGGTATCGAGAAATCGGCGTGTCTGCTCGTCAAGGATTTCGGTGCGGATGGCCACCCCGGTCTGGGACATGTCCGACACCTCTTTTTCTCCCGAAAAGTCATGGCCGATTTGCTTCAGGATGTCACACGATAGGGGATCGTGAATGATTCCGTCCGGTCGCTGGGTTTCAAGATACCTTGCCCTTAAGGGGATCAGTAAGGTCTCCGAGACATTTTTCAGCTGCGGTTTTGAGAAAGGGGCGTTCATTGTGTCTCCCTGAACTGGCGTGGGGGTGTTTTGCGATGTGAAATCTTTATAGGATGCACTTTTTCTTGGCTTGCCGTACTACTTTCAATAAGGCGTATGCAGGTCGGTTGTCAAGGGGAATAGATAAAGCAGGAGGTGGATCTTGTGCTTTTCGGAGAGAAGCCTCTGCGCCTTTAAAAAAGAATCGTCATCATCGCGGTAATCCGCGTAAGTAAATATTTGTGTTTTTTTTGCCAGGGCGAGTCATTTCTGACGTGATTTCAATCTCATATAATTCAGAACCTCTTTTGCAAAAGGGTACCCGTCGGAGGAGGCGGAACCGTGTAATTTTTCCGTCCCTCCTTCAAGGGTAAGGACTCCGTCAAATGCAACATTTTCTTTCGCTTTCTGGAGGTGTTTCGGTTGAATGGCGAGCCCCTGCTCCAGGAGAAATGCAACGGTGCGTGTTGTGGTTCTCGGGCTTAAAAGGGCGATATCCAGAGCATCTTTATCATCGAACTCTAATTCGGACAGGGGCAAATGTCGGGCATGGTGGGCCAGGGATTCCAGGCGACCGTGCATGATGGCGTTATACACCGCACGCTTTTCGAACCGGATGCCTGCCTCTTCGAGAATGACAAAACACTCCGGGTCCCAGCACTTCTGTTCAATGGCAATAAGCTCCTTTTCTGTGAAATCATCTGGGGTGATAGTAACACCTTCCTCCTGCAACTTCTTCATGATGTCGGGGCTGCCGGCATAAGCCTGCAGCTTGAATGCCTCTACGCCATCGCGGGGAATAAGGTGTGGGTATGCTTCAACGAGAAAACTCAGAATCTCTTCGTCCCGACTGAGGAGAAGATAGGAAAATAGATCACGGCCGGGCTCATCAAGGGCGGCTCCGGCATCCATCAACTTTTGCAGTATCTCGACGCTGACAGGTTCCGTGGAATGGGTAATCCAGCGCTCACACAACCGAAGGGCATGGGGATCATGTGTGAAGGCGTTTATATCAAGATTATGACGTGAAATATAAGCCAGGAACCCTTCCAGATCGTTGCCTTTGATCAGGGCGTCAAGGTGTTCGGCATGGTGCTTCGGGATCATGCCTTGCACGTGGCTTTCGATCTCATCTTTTGCTGACGTCACCGTGGGGGAGGTCGATGGCTCTTTTCGGGGCTTCGGAACCATAGCTTCACTCTGGATAGCTGAATAATGGTCTGCTGATGTATTCTCAGGTTTCTTTTCGGGATATTCTGTCAATATTGAGCTTGTCTCTGATTTCGGTTCTGAAACGTCAGCATGCTGGCTGTGAAACAACCAGGCAAAAAGAGAGACGCTTAGAATGGTGGCAACAAGAATCGATTTATTCAACGAAACCTCCTCGTACGCATGAGCACTTCATGTGAACCATGACATCTTAGCGTTCACCCACTGGGGTATTTCTGTGTGCCGCCATGGTTTCCCCTTTCAGCAGCATCCGTGTGTAGTCGTGTGAGGGCGAGGCAAAGACGGTGTCTGCTGGTCCCCATTCCACGAGTTTTCCAGCCTTCATCACCGCGATGTCGTGGCTGATGGCGCGGATCACGTCCAGATCGTGACTGATAAAGAGGTAAGAGAGGCCCAGCTTGGCCTGGAGCTCTTTTAATAAGGAGACGATCTGGAACTGGATGTTGCGGTCCAGGGACGAGGTGGGCTCGTCCAGAATCACCAGCTTGGGGGAGAGGGCAAGGGCCCTGGCAATGGCGATGCGCTGCTTCTGCCCCCCTGAGAATTGATGGGGGTACTTCCCCTTGTCTTGGGGGGCAAGGCCCACGTTGGTGAGGCATCGGTCTACCACTTTTTCGGTGTAGGGCCCCGGGTGGTTGAAGGCGCGCAGGCCTTCGCCCACAATATCGCCCACGGTCATCTTGGGGTTGAAGCTGCTGTGGGGATCCTGGAACACCACCTGGATGCTCCGGCGGAGCTGCCTTAAGGGTTCCCCGGTTAGTTCGGATAGGGGCTCTCCGTCGAAGCGCATGGTGCCGGTGGAGGGAATGAGGCGCAGGACGGCCCGGGCCAGGGTGCTTTTGCCGGATCCGCTTTCGCCGACAACCCCTAAGGTGGTGCCCTCGGTGAGGGTCAGGGAGACCCCGTCCACCGCTTTTAAAGGGGGCTCTTTTTTGAACCGGGACTGGCGGGTATAGGTGACGCCGATGCCTTCGAGTTCAAGGAGTTTTTTCTTCTCCCGGGGCGCTTTGACGGGGCCCCCGTGGCTTTTGTTCAGGAGCATCCGGGTGTAGGCGGTTTTGGGGGCGCCAAAGAGTTCGCTTGTGGGGGCGCTCTCCACAATGCGCCCCTCTTTGGCCACCACCACCCGATCGGCATGGGACCGCACCACGGCCAGGTCGTGGGTAATAAGGAGGATGGCGGTGCCGTAACGGTCCCGAACCCCGGTGATGAGGGTGAGGATCTGTTCCTGGAGCGTTGCATCCAGGGCCGTGGTGGGCTCGTCGGCCACGATGAGTTTCGGGTTTCCCATGAGGGCCATGGCGATCATGATGCGCTGTTTTTCTCCGCCGGAGAAGGTGTGGGGCAGATGGCCGATGCGCTTCTCCGGGTGCCTGATCCCGGCATCGCCCAGGAGCTGTACCGCCTTTTCCATGGCTGTTCTGGTGTCCGTCCCTTCCACGATGCGGGCCCACTCCGTCATCTGTCGGCCCACGGGGTGCAAGGGGTTCAGGGAGGTCCCCGGCTCCTGGAAGATGTAAGCGATCTCCCGGCCCCGGTAGCTGCGAAGCACCCGGTCTGATAGGCCGGTGAGCTCGGTGCCGTCAAAGGAGACGGAGCCCCGGACCTGTGCCCCCAGGTGCTTCTGGAGCTGGACAACGGCATGGGAACACACCGATTTGCCGGAGCCGCTTTCCCCCACAAGGGCCACCACCTCGCCCTGGCCCACATCAAAGCTCATGTCGTGAACCGCGGGGCTCAAGCCCTGGCTGGTTCGAAAATCCACGGCCAGGTTCTGGATGGAGAGAAGTGTCATGATGCCTCCTTTTGGATGTGCTTGGGGTCCATGGCGTTTCGGACGCCTTCTCCGATGAGGACCAGCAGGGTGAGCATGGACGCTACGATGGCAAAGGCCGAAAGGCCCAGCCAGGGGGCGTGGAGGTTTGATTTTCCTGCGGCGAGCAGCTCCCCCAGGGAAGGCGATCCCGGCGGCATGCCGAACCCAAGGAAGTCCAGGGAGGTGAGGATGCCGATGGAGCCCGAGAGGATAAAGGGAAGAAAGGTCATGGCTGCCACCATGGCGTTGGGCAGGATGTGGCGGGTGATGATCTCCCGGTCTTTTACTCCCAGGGCCCGTGCCGCCTGCACATAGTCAAGCTGCCTTCCCTTGAGGAACTCGGCACGGACCACGCCCACGAGGCGCATCCACCCGAAAAGGACCATCAGTGCCAGGAGCCACCAGAAGCCCGGGGTCATGAAGCTGTTCATGATGATGAGAAGGTAAAGCATGGGAATGCCCGACCAGATCTCCATGAGCCGCTGGCCCCACAGGTCCACCCGGCCCC
Organism: Desulfoluna sp. CYM3A; assembly: GCF_056829965.1. Classification (NCBI taxonomy): domain Bacteria; kingdom Pseudomonadati; phylum Thermodesulfobacteriota; class Desulfobacteria; order Desulfobacterales; family Desulfolunaceae; genus Desulfoluna; species Desulfoluna sp. CYM3A. The sequence continues at coordinate 3,498,466 of NZ_CP186556.1, read as the reverse complement.
CGTAATACCCCTGGATGGCCCCTGCGGCGATGCCCAGGGCCGAAGTGACAAAGGTGAAGGCAAACCCGAAGAGAACCGAGAGGCGAAATCCGTAGAGGATGCGTGCAAAAACGTCCCGGCCCAGATCATCGGTGCCCAGGGGGTTGGCCAGGGAGGGGGCCGTGGGCGGCGGCACGGGCAGGTCGTACCGAATGGTGTCGTAGCTGAAACGCACCGGCGGCCAGAGGATCCAGCCGTCCTCTTCGATGGCATGGATCAGGTAAGGGTCGGAATAACAGGCCTCGGACGGGAGAAACCCTCCGAAATCCCGGTCGCTGTAGGTGGCCAGCAGGGGGAAACAGTGCCTTCCTTTGTAATGAACGTAAAGGGGCGTGTCGTTGGCGATGAGCTCTGCTGCCAGGCTCATGGCAAAAAGAACGCCGAAGACCAGCAAGGAGATAAAGGCGCGCCGGTCTCTCCTGAAGACAGACAGGCGCTTGCGCGTAAGGGGCGATAATTTCATGATGCAGCGTGTATCCATGTGCATGGTTTGGGTGCACGGTTTGGGTCGATGGGTGGGCAAAAAGCTGCCTCCGGCGGCAAGGTGAGCCACCTTGAAAGCTGGTTACCTCAGCGATTTACCCTTCGTTCCTCAGGGGAAATCACTGAGGTGTTCGTGGATTGTCTCTTTGTTTGTAACGAGTAACTATTCAGCTTATGTTTGCCTCCGGCGGCCCTGCCGGAGGCAGGCTTTGAACATGGCAAGCTTTGATCAGCTCCCCGACGACCCGAAGGAGATCCTGGGGTCCACCAGGGTGTAGGTGAGGTCGCTGACGATGCTCAAGGCCAGGCCCATGAGGGTAAAAATGTAAAGGGTGGCGAACATCACGGGGTAGTCGCGCCCCATGGCCGCTTCAAAGCCCATGAGCCCCATGCCGTCCAGGGAGAAGATCACCTCGGTCATGAGGGATCCTGTAAAGAACATGGAGATAAAGGCTGCGGGAAACCCTGAAATCACGATGAGCATGGCGTTTCGGAAGATGTGTCCGTAGAGGATGCGTTTTTCCGTGATGCCCTTGGCCCGTGCGGTGGTGACGTACTGGGCGCTGATCTCGTCCAAAAAGGCGTTTTTGGTGAGCATGGTGAGGGAGGCAAACCCGCCGATGACCATGGTGGTGATGGGCAGCACCATGTGCCAGAGGTAGTCCAGGATCTTTCCCCAGGTGCTGAGCTGGCCAATGTTGTCCGAGACCAGGCCGCGCAGGGGAAACAGGGTCAGGTAGTTGCCCCCGGCCAGAAAGATGATGAGCACGATGGCAAAGAGGAACATGGGCACGGCATCCCCCACGATGACGGCAAGGGAACTCCAGAGGTCGAACCGGCTGCCGTGGCGCACGGCCTTGGCGATTCCCAGGGGGATGGAGATGAGGTAGATGAGCACCGTGCTCCAGACCCCCAAGGAGATGGAGACGGGAAGCTTCTCCTTGATGAGGTCCACCACGCGCTTGTCCCTGAAGAAACTCTCGCCGAAGTCAAAGCACGAAAAATCCCTCAACATAAGGAGGTAACGGGTGAAGACAGGTTTGTCGAAGTTGTAGAGGCGCTCAATCTCCTGGATCACCTCGGGCGGAATTCCGTCGGCCCCTTTATAGGGCGATGACGACTCCCCCAGGGCTTCGTCCGTGTCCGATGGCCCGCTCGTCTCCTGGTTGCCCGTGGCCCGGTCCACGGCCGAGACCTCGGTGCCGCTGAGCCGGGCGATCATGGTCTCCACCGGCCCCCCCGGGGCCGCCTGGACCAGAAAAAAATTGATGGTGATGATGCCCAAAAGGGTGGGGAAGATCAGAAACACCCGTTTGGCGATGTACTCTTTCATAAGGACTCCGAAAAAAACATGCCTTCGGCTCGGGCTGCGCCCGACATGAACGCTGATGGTTTATGCGGACTGGATCGCAAGCTTCGACGTTACAGGATACGTTGTCACCACTTGCCCAGTGTTGATTTAACCGCACGGCCTCCGGCGGCAAGGTGTGCCACCTTGAAAGCACGTTGCGAATGCGCTTTCCCCTTCGTTCCTCAGGGGAAGAGCTTTTGCGAAGCTTTTTGTGAAATTGAGCAAAACCTGTTTGTCAAACTTTTCAAAAGTTTGGCCCCCGGCAGGGCCGCCGGAGGCATTTTTAACTTGGCTGCAGGGGGCTTTTATTAGCTACGTGTTTTAGAGATCAGGCAGTCGGGCATGGCTGCGTCTTTTGCCGGGTCGATCCACCAGGCATTGATGCTCAGGCCGTGGGTGGGCAGTTTGCTTGGCCTGCCGAACCGGTCCCAGTAGGCGATGCGAAAGCGGTCGCTGTAGCCGTCGGGGATGATGTAGTACCCGTTGAGCAGGAGCCGGTCCAGGGCCCGGGTGCGTGCCACCAGGGATTCGCGATCCGGGGCGGCGATGATTTTTTCCACCAGGGCATCCACGGCCGGATCGGCGATGCCGCAGAGGTTGCGGCTCCCTTTGACACCTGCGGTTTCGCTGTGCCACATGCCCCGCTGTTCGTTGCCCGGGGAGAGGGACTGGCGGAACCGGGAAAAGATCATCATGTACTCTCTGTTTCGAACCTTTTGGGTGTAGTGGGTGGAATCCACCAGGTGCAGGGTGAGCTCGATGCCAAGGCGCTTCAGGTTTTGCCTGAAGGGAAGGAATCTTTTCTGGGTGGCCTTGGAGCCCATGAGGATCTCCAGCTTCAATGGTTTGCCGTGTGGGTCCCGCATGGCCCCGTCCTTGAAGGCATACCCTGATTCGGTCAGGATAGCTGCTGCCTGGCGCAGCCGGTTGCGGTCCATGCCCGAGCCGTCTCCTTTGTAGAGGGAAAAGGGGGTGGTGAAGACCTCCGGGGGCACCAGGTCCCTTATGGATTCCAGGGTGTTCAGCTCTTGCCCTTCGGGCAGGCCGCTGCAGGCGAACTCCGAGTTGGAGAAGTAGCTGGTGTGGCGCTTGAGCTGGCCAAAGTAGATTTTGTTGTTGATCCAGTGAAAGTCAAAGGCCCGTGTCAGTGCCCGTCGGACGTTTCGGTCGTTCAAGGGGGGCACCTGGGTGTTCATGATGACCCCGCGCATGCCGGTGGGCATGCTGTGGGGGATCTCCTCTTTTTTGATCCAACCCGTCTCCACGTTTTTTCCGGTGTATCCGCGGTACCAGTTTTTGCCCGCACTCTCCCCTTGAAGGTCGTAGTGGCCTGCCTTAAAGGCTTCGAAGGCCACGGTGCGGTCCTTGAAGTACTCAAACACCATGCGGTTGAAGTTGTAGCGCCCTTTGTTGACGGGCAGGTCTTTGCCCCAGTAGCCCGGAACGCGTTCGTAGCTGATGCGCTTGCCCGGTTCCACGGCCGAGATGCGATAGGGGCCGCTTCCCAACGGTGGTTCCAGGGTGCTTTTGGACAGGTCCCTGTGTTGCCAGTAGTGGGCGGGCAGCACCTTGAGCTGGCCTGCGATATAGGGAAGCTCTCGGTTGTGGCTCCTTTTTCTTGAAGTGGAACTTGACGGTGTGGGGCCCCAGGGCCTCCACGCGATCGATGCCTTTGAAGTAGTTTTTGTAAAAGGGGCTTTGCTCGGTGACGGCCGCAAAGCTGAAGCAGACATCCTCGGACGTCACCGGGTGCCCGTCGTGGAATTTTGCACCATGTCTCAGGTGGAAGACAGCCCATGCGTTGTCGTCTGCCACGGTGAGTGTTTCGGCCAGCAGGCCGTAGGAAGAGGATGGCTCGTCTCTGGAGGACTCCATGAGGGTGTCGTAAATGACGCTGATGCCTGCGGCGCAGCGCCCTTTGACGGCCACGTCGTTGACATTGTCAAATGTTCCCACCATTCCCCGACGGTAGGTGCCTCCTTTGGGGGCGCCCGGGTTGGTGTAGTCAAAGTGGGTGAAGTGTTCGCCGTATTTCGGGGTGCCGATGAGGGCAATGGCGTGGCTTGTCTGCTCCCCGGCCGTGGCCGGCAGGGTGCCGGCCAGGAAGAGGAGAGCTGCCGCGCTAACATGTATCAGGCGGCGCTTCATAAAGCCTCCTCGGTGTCGGGGGCGTAGACGGTGATGAACCCTTTGATGCCGGTTAAGGTCTCTTTGGCCAGGGCGTTGAGGTCGTCAACGGTTGTGTTTTGAAGCATCTGCTTTCGGCTGAGCACCTCGCTCAAGTCCCAGTTGTGGTCCAGGGAGGTGGCGATGGTGTTGAGCCAGTATCGGTCTTTTTTCTCGACTTGGGCCAGGGTGGTGAGGCTCTGCTTAACGGCCAGATTCATCTCCTGCTGCGTGACCCCTTTTGTTCCCATGTCCCGGATCATGCTCTCGGTGAGGGGGATGAGTTCATCCACGCGTTGGGGATCGCAGGTGAAGGAGACGGATGCCTTGAAAGGGTGGTGGGGCTCCGGCCTGGAGGCGAGGGGCGCCGTGGATGGAGTATAGCCCGCTTCTTTTCACCTGCACCGAGAGCCTGAGCCTTCGTGAGAGGATGCGCCGGAGGACGGAGAGCTGAACGCTCCGTTTGTGGGAAAAGGGCGCTTCGGCTTCGTAAAAGGCGGAGACCGAGGCCCGGTCCGTAAGGTCTCCCTTGCCGGTGATGCGGATGCTTTCGGGACTGCCTACGGCTTTGAGCCGGAGGCCCCGGTCCACTTTGGTTTTTCGGTTTGCTGCGGCGGGCAGGTCGCCCAGGTAGCGCGCTGCCAGGGTGGCGATCTCCTCGGGGTTCACATCCCCCACCACGGTGAAGGTAAAGGCAGAAGGGGAGACGAAGAAACCTGTGTAGTCGGCAAGGAGGGCTTTGGGGGTGAGCCCCTCCAGGTCCTCAATGGCAAGGGGCTGGTCCCGGAATTTGTCGTTGTGGCGGGCCTCGGCAGCGTCTGCCGTAAAGCAGAATTTTTTGTCATGGGCCCTGGCGTTGATGGCCTGGGTCGTCCGAGCTTTATGGATGGCCAGCGCCTTGGCTGAAACATTTGGGGCGGTGAAGTAGAGGCGAAGCATCTGAAAGAGGGTCTCGGCTTCTTTGGTGGCGCCTCCGCCTGTGAGAGAGGTGGTGTCGGCTTCGATGGAAGGGGAGATGTTGATGTTCCGGCCTGCGAGGAACCGGTTCAGCTCGGTTTGGGGGATGCCCGCAAACCCGCTCTGGTTCACGAGGCCGGCGGCCATGCCCACGCGCTTGTAGTCGGCATCCGCCACGCCGGAGAGCCCGCCAGTGGCCGTGCCTCTGATCAGAAATTCACCGGGTGCGTTGGTTGTTGGTTTAATAACGAAACGGGTCCCGTTGGAGAGGGTGACGGCCTGGCCGCCGATGACGGGCATTTTTTCTTTTGTATCGACGTCTCCGCCTTTGGGGGGGGCGGCGACAAGGGCGGTGATAGCCGGTGCGTAGGGCGAGCGCGCCAGGCTCTTTTTCATGAACTCTGGTGATCAGGTTCATGATTTCCTGTTTGGTAAGCGTTTCGGTCTTTCGTTTCTCAGGGAAGGTGAAGATAACCGAGCGGCTGTCGGAGGCAAGGAGCTTGTTGAAGGCCCGGTTGAGGTCGGCTGTGGTGATGGTGTCGGCCGCCTTCAGGTAGAGGGCCAGGTCCTGATTTGGGTCGGTGAGGGCCCCGCCGTGGATGTCGAATTCACAGATGGCTGTGGCATGGTCCGATGACTCCACGCGGCGATCGGGCCGGGCTGCCTCGGTGAGGGCTTTTTGAAAGGCGGTTTTCTGCTCTGCCAGCTCCTCGTCCAGGAAGCCAAAGCGGCGGACCCGTTCCATCTCGGCGTAGAGACCGGAAAGGCCCTTGGAGACGCTTCCTTTGACGGGGCGGGCCATGAACCGTGCCGTGTGCAGCTCGCTCTGAACATCTGTTACGCGGGCATAGGCGCGCAGCAGGGGCAGCTCTTGATCGGTGATTTTTTTTCGAACACGCCGGTTAAAGGCGGCAAAGGCCAGCTGCTCGGTGAGGTCCCGCTTGAACCCTTCGACAGTGGTGGTGGGCTTGCGCAGGAAGAAGTGGTCAATAGCCACGGTTCCTGCGGTGAGTTCGGGGTCGGTGATGGTGGTGACGCGCAGGCCAGGGGTAAGGGGGACCTCCTTTGATGCGGCGGTACGGGCCTTGCGGGGTGCAATGCCGCCCATGGCCTTTTCAATGCGCTTCTGCATGTCGACTGCGTCGATATTGCCCACAACCACTACGGCCATGCGGTCCGGGGTGTAGTTGGCGTCGTAGTATCCTTTGAGCAAGGCGCGGTTGGCACCTTTAACCACGGGCATCAGGCCGATGGGATCACGCAAGGGGTAGCGGGACCCGGACAGGAGCACGGCCCGGCTTTTGTCGCCCACGCGCTTTCTTACCCCGTCTCTCATGCGCCACTCTTCGACAATCACACCCTTTTCTTTTTCGATTTCGCCCTCATCAAAGAGCAGGCCGTCTGCCCAGTCACCCAGGACCAGGAAGGCTTTGTCCAGGAGCTCGGGGCGGTCCAGTGGGATGCTGAGCTGGTAATTGGTGACGTCGGTGGCGGTGTAGGCGTTGGTGTGGGCTCCGAAGGTGAGGCCTGCCTCTTCCAGGAAAGCGATAAGCTCGTTGTGTTCAAAGTGACGGATCCCGTTGAAGGCCATGTGCTCCACGAAGTGGGCGAGGCCTCGCTCTTCTTCGGTTTCGTTAAGGGAGCCTGAGCGGACGTTGAGCCGCAGTTCCACGCGGTCCTTGGGGTAGGGGTTTTGCAGAATGTAGTACCGGAGGCTGTTGGCAAGCGTGCCGGTGATCACCTTCTCGCTCATGGGCAGGGGCACGGTTTCTTGATGGGCGGGTTTGAAGGGCCCGCAGCCTCCGCCCAAAACCAACAGGGCGATGAGAAAGAATAGAAAAGGGGTTTTGCGTCTCCCGCCGGGGGGCAGGGGGGCGCAGGGGCGTTCCGTTTTGGGGGTGCACTTCATGGGCCGTTTACTCCGTAAAAAGTGAATCGTAAGGGCTCGGAAAAAAACAGATCCCTGCCTGTCGTACCGATGTTGCTCGGTGTCGCTTACAGGATCTTATTTTGACTTCCGTTCTTTTTTAGGTAGTCCAAAAGAAAGATTCTGACTACTGGGGTTTGCGCGGATTGTCAATAGATTTTAGTTTTATTGAATTTAGCTTATTGGAATAATTTATAAATAAATATAGGTATATAGGTTTTATTGGGTATGCCTAAAAAATGATTTATTCCCAAAAAATACTTGACATACATCCTGTTGGCTGTAGTAGTTCTTGTGCTTCTCTGAAAAGTTAGTCTTGCCGAACTTTGTCTCTCGGAAGCCCATGGCTTTACCGGGTGGATCGGGGCGTACGAACGTCTGTGATGAACCATGGCGTTTCCAGATAGTGAACCGTTTGCAACACGAAGGATGTATCGATGAAGTATGTGATGTGGATCAGGCTGCTCCTGGCAGCCGTGACAACCTTGAGCCTTTCTGCCTGCGGCGGGTCGGGCGGAGGAGGCGCAGCCCCCGGACCGGGGATTACCCTTTCCGGCGTGGTGGAAGACGGTCCCGTTTCCAAAGCCACGGTCTATGCCCTGAACAGGGACGGCAGCGACGGGCTTTACGGACCTTGTGTCACCGATGAGCAGGGCCGCTTTACCGTGACCGTGGGCGCTGGTGTGGACCTTAAGTCGCTCATGCTTTTTGCCCGCGGCGGCAAGGATGGCACCACCGGGCCGGACGGCCTTAATTTCAGGGGGATGGTCATGATGGCTCCCCTGGAGATGTATGAAGGCAAGACTCGGGCCGTTGTGGTGAGCCCGGTGACCACCCTGGTGGGCCTTGATGTGGCAAACGGGGCGTCCCTGAGCGCCGCCCGCACTGCCGTGGCCGGCAGGCTGAAGGTCTCGGAAGACAAGCTCACCGCCCGGCCCTCGGTGGAAGGGGGCCACTTTCACGCCAAGACCATGATGCTCTCCTTGGTTGCAACAGCAAGAAGAACCAAGGGGTGTAAGGGAAGCGCCTTTGAGGGGCTTACCTTTTCAGCGGACGGACTCCCCGATACCTCCGAGCATCCCGAACTTGATGAGGCGGTCACTGCCATCAAGGAGGCCGTGGAGAAGGGAGAGGCCCCCGGTGAGGTGTTTGTGAGACGACGGCTTTTGTCGTGCCTGACTGAGGTGCTGGACGCCAACAGCCCCTCCTCATCAAAGGATGATCCGTTGTTTAAAACCCGCGCGAGGGATCTCATCGGCGATATCCTGGCTGCGGCAGGTGGCCGGCCCATCCATCTGGAGAGTATGGCCCCGGAGCGTGTCATCCGATGGGTGCTCAGGACCTCCGGTATCGAGACCTATGATACCTTTCTGGGGGATACCTATCCGGTCCTTATCGGCTGGGTCAGGGACAACACGGAGATCGCATCCATCATCACCCCTGTGGCGGCAAAATACGACATCAGGGAGCCGTTGTTTGCCAGCGAGCTGCTGGGTGACGACAACGCCAAGCGCTTGGATTACTATTTCAATTCCGATGCCTCCCATCTCTACAAGGCTGAAAAACTCGTTGAGACGGTGCGGGATGATACGGTCAATGACTACATTCTGGAGCGTGTCGCCCATGGCTTGGCCGAGGCCGGCCTTTTTTCAGAGGCCAAAACCATCTTGGACACGAAGGTTTTTTCAACCATGGTACGAGCTGAAGGGTTCCGTCGGTTGGGCAAGACTTTGATTTCCTTCAATGAGCGCACAGGAGGTATTCCACAAGAGAATATTCTTCAAGCCCTTGAGAAGGCTGAATCTCTGTACAAGAAAAAAATTGAGGCAGTGGGTAAGGCCTATTTTGATGATAAAGACGCTGCCGCATTGAATAGCCTTATCAACCAATACAGGGAGGCCGGAGAGATGGATAAGGCCGACTCTGTGGTGCGGTATGTCAAAGAGTGCAGTGAGGCGATGGCAGAAGTAAATGCCTCATCGCTGAACCGTCTTGTCGTCTCCATGAAAAAAGCGGGAGACAGCTTTGTGGAAGATGGCAACGAAGCCCAGGCCGCTTTATACCCGGGTATGATGCTCTCTTTATCAAAAAAGGTCCCTGCGGACGATGCGGTCAACCCAGATTATCCAAAGAAAGATGATGATCCGCATACGGTTGATTATTATAGAAAAAGGGTGTTTTGCCTTTCGTGGGTTGTCCAGCTGTACGCCTCAATGTACGAAACATTTGGGGACGAAGCATACAGACTCGGTGGGATGAATGCATATGAAGAGATCAGGGCGCTGTGTGATTCATATCCGTTTACGAAGTCTTCTACGTGGTTTTACGTTGCAACTTATGTGATACCGGGCCTTTGCACCTTTGGTGAGATGCCCCTGGTCGATTCGTTGATCAATGAGGCTCCTGCGGCGTACAAAAATCGGGTTTATGCCTTTTTAGCAACTTCAAAGGCTGTAACGTCAGAAGACATAGATGACGCTTTGGCCGTGGTGGATCGAATCGTCAACAAGGATAAGGTTAAGGAAACTAAGGAGAAGATTAATGCTCTGACTTACTTTGCCCAAAACAAAGGCTCGAAGCGAATGGCTGCAACCCTGATCGCCCTGGGGCCTGGTCGGTATGCCGAAGCTGTCAAAGCCTTGGAAAAGGCCCAAGCGATTTTGGACGACTTTACGACGGATGATAAAGAGGCTGCTTTTACTGTCAAAATTCTACAAGGTTACCCAAAGCTGGCGTACCTTTATAGCTTGATGAATAAAAAGGATACACAGCTTGCTTTCTGCGAAACTACAGAAGCCGTTGCCCGGGATATTTCCGGGGCTCTGTGGAAGGTAAGAGGCCTTTGCGAAGCCTCTTCTTGTTGGATCTCGGTTGGCCGTCTTGACCGCGCCGCTCAATGCCTTGTTGAAGCTCGGTCTGCGGCGGACGGTGTTGTCGGGAAAGGAGCCGACGCCTCAGAGGTGGCCGAAATGTATCTTTGGTTGGCGAGGTCCCAGGTCGCCTTGGGAGATAAAGGGCGGCTGCTTGAGGTTGTCAGTACATTTGCGACCAAGAGTGTCCGTATCTTCGATGAGTCTATCACCGATGAGCAGTGGGCCTCAGGGCAGTACGGAGAACACGACGAACTTCTCACTCTTCGGGGTGGGTATTTGATCCGGGCCGCCAAGGTTTTGATCTCCTTAGGTTATACCGATGAAGCCATAAGTATATTAAATAAGGCGATTGCCACGAAAGCGGCTTTCTATGAAGACGATGAATGCGTCAAGCTTTGTGTTGGCAGCTCCACCATTTCAACGAAGTCATTAACCCTTGCCAATGCGTACACGCTCGCTGGTGCCGTTGACAAATCCGTTGCGTTGTCAATGTCCATGGGGAACCGTGCGGAGATCAATAGGGGGATTAAATTAACGGCTGCCACCATGGCTGAGATCGACGATTTTTCGGAAATGCCGTTTTGGAGCCCGGAAAAGCCGGAAAACTGGGTCGCCCAAGTCGATACCGACGGCGACGGTCTGCCTGACTTTTTCAGCCCATTGGCTTCCCCTGAGGACATCGCCGCATCGGGCCTGACCCTGGACCCGGACAGCGACGGGGACGGCATACCGGATACAACGGACACCCGGCCCCTGCATGCCGATTGAGATCCCCTGTCGAGTATTTGTTTGGATTCAACCGCATAATCGTGAATGCAGCGAGGCGGTTTACGGGACGTACCCAAGGAGTCCTTCCTATGGAGGGCCCCTTTCAGATGGAAGAGTGATGCAATGATACGAAGGTGTGTGAGGCGATGCGTCGGCCTCTACGAAGGGTGTTGCCCGGGCCGCGGGCACGCCGCATGGCTGGTGGTCGCCATGGCCCTGATGGTCGCTGGTTTTGCGGCAACGGCATGGGCTGAAGAAGGAACAGCAAAGTCTCCGGTTGAGGTTGCGGTCTCTGGAAGTACAGACCGGGACGTGGAAAAACAGCGGTGGAAAGAGCGACGAGGTGGCGGTGAAAGGGGATACTCTCACCGTGACGGGTACCATGGAGAGCAAGGCCTCCGGGGTGTCCATTCTTGATTATCAGATGCTTCGGCATCTTTCCGGTGGGAACGGGGATTTAAACGAGCTTCTCCTGGTGTTGCCGGATATCCAGCCGGACGACTCCTGGCGCTCTGCCAAGACAGCCGGGGAGATCCTGCCTGTGAATATCTCCATTTCCGGCGGCAAGGCCTACCAGAACAATTTTTCCGTGGACGGGATTTCCAACAACAGCCTTCTGGACCCTGGCTCCGAACGTCAACAGGTGGTCAACGACGTGCCCGGCCATCCCCAGGAGATTTTTCTGGATTCGGACCTGGTGGAGGAGGTGGCGGTTTACGACAGCAACGTGCCTGCCCGGTTCGGTGATTTTTCCGGCGGGGTGGTGGACGCAAAAACCGTCAAGGCGGGCATCAAGCCCAAGGGTAAGGTCTATTACAGGACCACCCGGAGCCAGTGGACCCACTTTTTCCAGTGGGAGGAAGAGGAAGATGATGAGGCCTCCCTTACCCCGTCGTCTTCCGACGATGAGGTAATTGAAGACCCCCGGTTTGAAAAGCATATTTACGGCGGAAGCCTCAGCATGCCCCTGGGCGATACCCTGGGGGTCTTGGGTTCCGTCAACGAGGTGCGGTCCACCATCTCCAAACGTCATTTCAAGGGGTGGAAGGATGAAGAGCGGCACCTGAGAAATATCATGGCCAAGCTCTCCTGGGATCCAGATTACCTGAAGGCCTTTGAGTTGAGCCTGTTTCACTCCCCGTATGAGGAGGAGCGTTTTCTTTCGGATATCAAAGACAGCGACTACACCATCAAGGGGGGCGGGGATCGCATCCAGGGGCGTTGGAACCGGGGGCTGGGCTTCGGTGCCCTGGAGATCACCGGGGCATTTCGAAGGAGCGTGAACGAGCGCGAGGCCCCGAAGGATCTTCGCCAATGGGCTGCCACTGCATCCAAACCCTGGGGGGCTGATGCAGGATCTGCTTACTCCAAGGAAGGCGGCTACGGGGATATCTCCAAGACCCAGGAAAGTTTAACCACCCGTGCCGATCTGTCGGAGATCTCCTTTAACGGGTGGGGTGGGCGCCATACCCTGAGCACGGGCATTGCTCACCGAACCAAAAGGCACCTTCGACCGCAAGGAAACCTCCATGATCTACACGGACCCGGTAAAGTCCGATACGGTTATCTCCCCCGGCAACAGCTACGACTGCGAAGACAACCAGCAGTACTTCAGCATGCGCAAGGTCTTTGATGTCGACGATTCCTCGGCAGTTGTGAATGCCTTGAGCCTCTATGGCCAGGACGAGATGGTGTGCGGCAGAGTCACCCTGCGGCCGGGGCTCCGCGTTGCAGCCAACGATTTCATGGACAACCTGGACGTGGCTCCGAGGATGTCTGCGTCCTGGGACAGCTTCGGGGACGGCCGCACGGTGTTCACCTCGGGTTTCAACCGGTACCACAGCGCCACCTTCATCACGTACAAGCTTCGAGAGGCCAAGAAACCGTATCGCACCGAGGTGCGAAAGCCCTATCTGGATATGGTCTTTTCCGGCAGCGATCCCTCCGGGACCCTGGGCGGTTTCTGGTGGCCGGTGTCGGACGCCGGGAACAATGTGGAGACCTTTTCCTCCCTGAAAACCCCCTATGCCGACGAATTCCAGATTGGGGTCGACCAACAGGGGTTGGGGGCGGAACCCTGGGGTACAAGTATGTGCGCCGAAAAGGGCGGGAGCAGTTTGCCCGGACTTACGGGGCCATCCAGCCCGACGGGTTGCGCTATTACACCATGACCAACGACGGCTTTTACGACCACAAAAGCCATCGCGTGGCCTGGGGGCGCCGCTTCGGTGCCCACAGCCTTAACCTGAACGTAACATACCAGGATACAGACTCCTCCAACGGCTCCTACGACAGCGAGGTGGACGATGACCGTGTCTGGTACGGAGACAAGGTGATTTATAAAGCCGAGCTGCCCAGGAGTACCTTTAACAAACCCTGGATGGCCAACGTCACGGCCGTTGCCTCTCTGCCCGCGCGCATGACCCTGACCACCATCGCCCGGTATCGGGGTTCCTACACCAAGGTGGAGAGTACGGGCAAGACCAAAGAGGTCCCCGACGACCAGGCCCAGACAAACCCTCTGACCGGGGAGAAGGTCTCCGAAGAGCTCCCGGTCTACGCCGAGCGGGATCGCTCCTCCAGTGTGGTGGTGGATTGCAAGCTCCGCTGGAAGCTTCCCTTGTGGGGGCAGAGTGTGTTTACAACCACCCTGGAGGTGAACAACCTCTTTAACAAAAAAGTCCTGGCCGATGGCAAGAACTACGAACTGGGCCGCCAGTTCTGGCTTGGAGGCGAGGTGAGTTTCTAATGAAAAGGAGCAATGAGACCATGTCGGACACGGTGATCCAGGTGGACAACCTGTGCCACAGCTACGGGGGCAAGGATGTGCTCAGGGGCCTCAGTTTTGAGGTGAAAAAGGGCCGTATTTTTGGGCTCCTCGGGAAAAACGGAGCGGGAAAGAGCACCACCATCAACATCATGATGGGGTTTCTCTCCCCCAAAGGCGGGGTGTGCCGGATTTTCGGGGAGCCCTCCCACAGTCTGCGACCGGAGACCAGGGCCCGCATCGGCCTGCTGCACGAAACCTTTCTCCAGTACGTCTTTAATTCATCCAGGCTGAGTATTTACGCCTCTTTTTATCCGATGTGGAACCACGGGGTGTTCAGAGATCTCATGGACCGTCTGGGGCTCCCGGACAATCGCAAGATCCACCGGATGTCCTGCGGCCAGCGGTCCCAGGTGACCCTGGCCCTGATCCTGGCCCAGATGCCCGAGCTGATGATCCTGGACGATTATTCCCTGGGGCTGGACGTGAGGACCGTCGCCTGTTTCTCGACTACCTCCTGGACTATGCGGAACGTTACGGCACAACCATTCTCATTACCTCCCACATTGTTCAGGACCTGGAGCGGTTTGTGGACGATATCGTGATTCTGGATCAGGGCCGTACCCTTGTGAGCTCCAGCCTCCAGGGCTTCACCGAAGGGTTCCGCTGCTACGGCCTTCCCCGCAACGGGGGAAAAGAACCGGTACAGGACGGGATCATCGCCCGGACGGAGTGCCTCGGCGATCGGCAGTATCTCTACAGCTTTGAATCCCAAGACGTCGTGCGTGAGCACCTGGGTGCCTCAGGCATGGATGCCGCAGGGCTTGCGCCGGTCTCCATGACCCTGGAAGACGCCTTTATCGGGTTGACCGGGAAATATTGATGGCAGGTAACGTTTAAACGTATGGATCCGGCGGCTCTGTTGGCGGTTAAGTTATCTTAACGTCAAATACATAGTCCTTAACGGATCGTTTTGAATGACGCTTGGGTTTTGGTCATCGTTTGGGCCGCGACCTTCGAAAAAACCGATAAAGAATGACCGAAACGGAGCGCCGCACTCCGGTGCGGCTTTTTAGTCCGTCGTTACCCGTGCCGCACAGGAGTGCGGCGCTCCAGGGGGTGGGGGGGCTCAGGCGGTTATGTAAATATGCCGATGGTCGAAACGATGATGAAGGCCGACGTTTGATTTAAAGGCGGATGTGAGTTGACCCGAGGAACGAGGGGGAAGCGCATTCACAACCTGGGGCCCAGAAGATCAGCCCCTGGCTGCCGGAGGCAGGCTTATCCATGCGCCTTAAGCATAGAAGGCATCAACAAAACAAGGATATGAAAACACATGTACAAGGCGATTGTATATAAGGAGTGGATCAAGCTTCGCTGGTTCCTCCTTGTGTTGCTGGGGATCACCCTGGCGGTTTATGGGAAGATTTTTATCATGCTCAGGTCGGCCGTGCTTGCCAAGGGCGCGTATCATCTCTGGTACATGGCGGCGATCAAGCAATCCGTTTTTTACGGGGACATCATGTGGCTGGCACCCTTTGTGGGGCTGGTGACAGCCCTGGTGCAGTTCGTACCGGAGACGGGCAAGAGGCGCCTGCGCATCCTTTTTCACCTGCCCCTGCCCCACACCCTGTCCCTGGTGTGCATGCTGGGGGTGGGATTCCTCTGTGTGGCAGGCCTGTGCGGGATCAGCACCGTGTGCCTGGCCCTGATCATGGGGCGCTATTTCCCCGCGGAGATCGTGTCGGGTGCCCTGTTAACGGCGGCACCCTGGTGCCTTGCGGCGGTGCCTGCCTATTTCGGGGCTGTACTGGCCCTGGTGGAGACGGCCTGGTGGCGCAAGGCTGTTTACGGTGTCATCGCCTTTGGCACGATGTTGCTGCTGGTGAAAAAAAGCTTTGGGGTTTTTGACGTCTCTTTGGACTGGTATGCCCTGGCGTGTGCCCTTTATCTGCCCACGGTTCTGTTGCCCGCCCATCGATTTAAAAGGGGGATTGTCTGATGCTCAAGGTTTCGCGATGTGCCATTGTTCTCCTGATAACCCTGGTGTGTGCCATCTACGTTCCGGAGCAGGCTAGAAGGCTGCTTGTGGAGAGGTCGTTTTCTCCCTTTATCCTCTACAGCTCATCTCTGAAGACATTTATGGTCAATGACAGGGATAAAGAGACGGGGCAGCGCCGGATGACGGATCTTTCCGGGAAGGAGTACACCAGACGAGAGTTTGAGACGGCCCTGCCCATGTTTTTTTATAAAGATCTGGCCGCCTGGGGCTGCCTGCCCGAATCCCTGGACGGTGTAGAAGTGACCTATAAAAAGGTGGCCATGAACCGTCAGGTGCTGAGCCTTCGGCCGCGCACCTTAAACAGCCCGGTGGTGCCCCTGTATCCCCTGTACGAGTCCGCTTCGGGGTTTACCCAGCTGGAGGAGCCTGACTCTATGTTTCGGGTGACAGAGGCTTTTGAGTTTTTGGACGCCGAAAGCAACGCCGTGGATGCGGACCGGTCCGATCGGTTTACAAAGGCGTTGACCCGCAAGGGGTTTGTCTTTCCGGCCCAGGGTATCTTCGGTAACCCCACAGCCCGGAAGCCCTTTGACGAAGGCTATTTCATTACCGATGCCGGGGGGACCCTTTTTCACCTGAAGATGGTGCGGGGAAACCCCTGGGTGAAGAATACGGGGCTGGCCCCGGCCAGCGGTATCCGTTACATCGGCATGGACGAAAACCCCCGGCGGGAGTTTTATGGCCTGATGATCGAAGGGGACGGCACCGCAAGCCTTCTCTCCTATGACGACTACAGGCCCATTGCCCTGCCCATGGCGGGCTACGACCCGGATACCATGAGCCTTGCCGTGTACTGTGACCTTCTCAAGCGGACCTTTGTGGTGACGGACAAAAAGAGTGTCCGGGTGTGGGTGACGGATCGCGCTTACCGCCCCATCGCCTCCCATACCCACGGGCTGGAAGCCAAAGGAGGGCAGAAGATGCTCAAGCAGCTCTTCCCCCTGCGGGTTGTCCGCGCCAAAGGAGAGACCGCCTATGCGCTGCTGGATGTTTCCTTTAACCCTGAGGGCTGGATGATCTCTTTGATCTGCCTTGCAGGGCTTCTGGGCTGGCGCATGAGGCAGCGTCGGGCGGGGCGTCATCCCGAAGATTATCTGCTCATTCTTCTCACGGGGGGCTGCGGGCTGTTGGCTGTGGCTTTGACGGGGTGTCTGCCGGAGGCAGATTAAGCGTTACGTCGGTACCACTGATAAACAAAAAAAAGCCGCAGCTTGTGCTGCGGCTTTTTTGTCTCTGAGTATCAGACCCCCAAGGGGTTGTAGTCGCTTTACTGTTCCGGCAGGGCCAGGCGCACCAACTCCAGAACCTTGGCCTCGGGAAGGCGTTCGTTGGTCTTGGCCACGAAACCGGTTTTGTGGGTGAAGCGGATATCGGGGCGTCCCTGGAGCTTGGCAAAGTTCACCTCCGGGGCGTTGTCAAAACGCATGAGCTTCCACCCGTCCCCACGGCTGTCCCGGGTGATGCAGACTGCAGCCGGGTCTGCCTGGCGGAAGTTGAACTCCTGGGCGCCTTCGGAGTCGTCGGTGTCGCCGATGAGGATGCCGTAACCGTTGATGGTCACGCGTTTGGCGTTGGACCACAGCTCCAGCTGGTCCGTGAGCTTTTGAGCGCTGTCCAGGGCCTTGCGGCCGAATCGGCGCATGATGGGGATCAGGGAGTCGGGGTCGGCGGCGAACATGTCGAGCATCCACCCTTCCATGGGGCTGTAGGTGGTGCGCAGCTCGGTGGTGCCGATCTCAGCGCCCACCTTGGCCGGGCCGAATCGGTCGATGCGGTCTTTAAAACGCCACCAGGGAAGGGACGACAGGGAGGCGGCGCAGCCCAGGGCCTCAGCCACCAGCACAAAGCTTGCGGAGAGCTCGATGTTCTGGTGGTGGTCATAGTTGCGTTTCTCCGGGTCGTACTCTTCGCCGATGTCCACCACCCATATGGCGGGGTCTGCCACCTCTTCGGCCGTGGGCTCTCGTCTTTCTATGGTAAAATCGGTGTCCGGGTGGACGGCCAGAATAAGGCAGAGGGCGAAAAATTCGTCAAAATGTGAGGAACCCGGGTGGGTGATGATCAGCTCGGTCAAAGCGGTCTCCCTGTGTTTCGTGTATGGGTATTTTGGCGGCGTGTGGTCGGGTCGGGAATCGTTCGGGCGAAGGGGTCTGGCACGGCGCATACCGGTGTCGGTCCGTTCCGTCGGACTCAAACGGTTCGTTTCCAAGCCTCCAAAGATTGTCATGGATTTCAGGCCTTGCAGGCCGGGCGCATTGCTGATTGGAATGCTCGTAAAAGAGTTGATGTTATCTTATATGGCGGTGGATGGCAATAAAAGAATAGATGGTGCGTGACGTAAAGGGTACTGGAATTGCATGGATACCGGGGTGCCGGGGTGATGGCTGGTTTGACAAACCCTTTGCCTATGGGATATTAAAACAAATTTACTTGCGCCTGTCCGAGGGCATGCATGGCCTTGATGGCGGCATGCGGGATGTTTTTTATGGCAGAACCTGAAAAGGGTAACGATTGATGATAAAAAAATTGACGGTGAACGCGCTGGCCTTCTGGGTCATTGCCGGTCTCTCCGCCGCATACGCCGATGGGTCCGGCTCCTGCGAAAGCGGTGATTGTGAAAACGGACAAGGGGTGTACCACTACGCCGACGGCGGGAGTTACGAGGGAGCCTTCAAGTTGGGGGTTGCCTCGGGAAGCGGAGTGCGCGTCTACCAAGACGGGACCCGTTACGTCGGGCAGGTAAAAGTCGGCATTCCCGAAGGCGTGGGCGAGATGATTTTTCCCGACGGCACCCGGTACATGGGGGGCTTCGGCGAGGGGCTGCAGAAGGGGCACGGCACCGTGGTCTACGGAGACGGACGACGGTTTACCGGTTCCTTTGACGATGGGCGGCCCAGCGGTCACGGGACCCTCTTTTTCAAGGACGGCAAACGCCTTACCGGAACCTTTAAAGACGGAGTTCCCCAGGGGCCGGGGGTTCTTTTTTTCGTGGAAGGGGCTGTGTACACCGGTGAATTTCGCAAGGGACGCATGGAGGGCACCGGGACCCTGGTCTATGCCGACGGCCATGTCTACGTGGGATCCTTTACCAACGATACCATGAACGGGGAGGGCACCCTCACCGCACCGGACGGCAGTACCCTCAAAGGGGAGTTCGTGGACGGGCACCTGGAAGGGGAAGGGGAGATCGCCTTTCCCGGAGGCACCTTGTACACCGGCAGCATCGTCAATGAGAAGATGCAGGGCAAGGGGATTCTTGTGGAGCCCGACGGCACCCGGTACGAGGGCATGTTCGAGGAGAACCGGTTCCACGGAAAGGGCACGGTCACCTACCCGGACGGCGCCACCTTCACCGGTCCCTTCATCGAAGACAAGATCGCGGGCAAGGGCCAGTGGACCTTTGCCGACGGAGCCCGGTTCTTCGGGTACATGAAAGACGCCCGGATCATGGAGGGCAAGGGTGTGTACACCTCGCCGGACGGCACCCGCTACGAAGGGCGGTTCCACGAGAATCTTTTCGAAGGGGAGGGCATTCTCACCACGGCCGAGGGCGTGCGGTTCGAGGGCTCGTTCCATGAGGGTCTGATGCGAGGTCCCTTCAACGTGTTTTACCCGGACGGCGCCCGGTACTCAGGGGAGGTCAAGAGCCTGAAGCCCCATGGGACCGGTACCATGACTTTTAAAGACGGGAGCAGCTTTTCCGGTCTTTTCAAGGAGGGTCTTTTTGACGGCGAGCTGAACGCGCAAGCTCACCGACGGCACCGAACTTCGGGGAACCTGGGTCAAAGGCAAGCCCGACGGCAAGATGGTGACACGGGCGTCGGACGGGACCACCCGGGTTGTGACTTACGCAAACGGACAGCCTGTGACGGCTGAAAACCAGGGCTCCGGGGCGTCCGGCGACGCCCCTCGGAAGAGCGACACCAACACACCGGAGGGAAGCTGATGAAGATGGCATCGACGGATGAGCAGATCCTGCGCGCAGCCAAGGAGATCGTCGTAAAATTTATCGAGGTGGGGCGCGTCTCCCCCACGGGGTTTGACGAGGCGTTCAAGCAGATCTACAGTTCGGTTGCCTCCGCAGTGAAAAAGGAGGTGCCTTCAGCAGGGGGCGAATAACCCCGCGTGAAAGGCCGGAACATGTTTGACGCCCTGCAGGACGGGTCCTGCAGGGCGTTTTTTATTTGTTCTCCGAGGCGGCTTCCCGGGCAAAGTCTCCGAGCTCTTTTCCCCCTAAGCTTTCCAGGGTTTTAAAGAGATTGGGGTAGGCGGCCAGGGACGCGTTGATGATCTCGTCCACGGGGATGTCGTCGTAGGAGCCCCGGTCCAGGACATACTCCATGTGTTTGCGGCCTTCGGCGTCAAAGGGATGGAAGAGGCAGTCGGTCTCCCCGTCGAACTCCAGGGGGTGGACGCCGAACTTTTCGCACAGGGAGGCGTTGAAGGTGGGGGTCACCTTGATCCATCGCCCGCTGAGGAACACCTCCGAGTAGCCGTGATAGACAAAAAGGTCGGTACCCATAAGCTCCCTCAGGCGTCGGGTGCTCAGGTGGTTTTTGACATCGGCGAACCCCAGGCGTGCCGGTACCCCTGCGGCCCGCACGGCAGCGGTATACACCAGGGCCTTGGCCACGCAGTAGCCCCTGCCCTTTTTCAGGACGGAGCTGGCCCGCATCCCGTCGGGGCTGAGGTCGTAATAGTACGGGTCGTAGAGGACGTCGTCGCGTACGGCGTTGAAGAGGGCCATGGCCTTCTCCTTGTCGGAGGAGAGTCCTGCAATGCGGGGTGTGACGTAGGCGGCGATGGCCTCTGAGTCGCAGTCGATGTGATGGGTGGGGGCCAGATAGCGGGTGCGTTCTTCGTCGGAGAGTCTCATGTCGGTCACCATTTTTCTGTGTGATGTGTGTGGATTCGATCCCTGACTGTGTTGCGCCGTGGCCGTGGCGGGGCTCCCTGGACGGCCGGTTCCACCAGTATTTCATAGTGGGCGGTGCCGGTGGAATCGTCTTTTTTGTCTTTTTTTAAATAAGCGATGCGAGGGGCGTGGGTATGGTCTTGGAAAAACAAGCAATTTGCTTGTGGTGTGTGGGTGTTGTGTTCCTCTGTGGGGAAGGCTGGAATATCTGGATGTCATCTGCCGTGTTTCTTTCGAAGGAACGATGAGGCCGCATAGGGTCCCCTCCGGGGGCTCTCGGTGTTTTCATGCGTTTTACCGGGGCCCGGCCAAGGCGTTAAAGTTTTATGCGGGATGGGCGATAGAAGGAAGAGCGGGGCATATGCCCCCACAACAGATCAGGATGCCTTGGGAAAGGGTAAGGGTATGAGAAACGGATTCAAGCAAGGGGCAAAGCGGGTGGTGCTGGTTTTGCTGGCCCTTGCTTTTTTGGCCTGCGACAAGGAACCCCCGGAGCGAGAGATGGTTGTGGGGCCGTGGAAGGACACCATTGCCAGTTACCATAACATCATCTCTTTTCGGGCCAACGGGACCTTCGGTATCCTGCGGCTGGTGGAGGGGCAGCACTCCAAAATTGATGAGAAAGCGGACAGGGCAAAGGTGGAAGGCAAGTGGAAACTGCTGCCTCCGGAGATGGAAGGGGATCCCCTGCTCCTGATCATGACCCCTGAAATGGTTGTGGGCGATACGCCCTGGGAGGTGGACACCCCGGTAACCTATCTGATCGAACGGTTGACCCGCAATACCATTCTCCTGCGTCCCTCAGGCGGTGAGCGCATCTCCTGGGATCGGCTGCGCAGCACCAAGGCGCCGGAGGAGGAGGACGGGGTGCCCCTGACACAGATTCCCACCGGTCCCCTGGTGGTGGGGCTCACCAAGGAGCGCATCAATGAAGAGAGCCGGTACCTGTGCGTGCAGCTGAACTTGAGCGTCAACGACGTGGAGGTGTTGCCCTATGTGGAGCCCGATGGCGAGTCGGCTGACGGAGCATACCGCCTGCATCCCAGCATCCTTGAGGCCCTGGTGCTTCACATGAGTCGGCTCACCTATCGAGAGGTGCGCAGTTTGAAACGGTTTGAAACCGTATTGGCGGATTTTAAACGGCTTCTCAAGCCGTATCTTGGTTCCCACCTGCAGGAGATCAAGGTGATCCGGGTTCAAATTACCTCGACCCGCGAGGGCGTAAATGAGTTTGTGGGCAAGTATGCCCCGAAAAAGGTGGCACCTCCCGAGGCCGGCACCTGATCCCGGTGCCTCCTCATTCTTTCTTTTCGGAAGGCGGCTTCACCCCCGCCATGGCATTGCCCATATCCTGCATGATCAAAAAGAGGGCGTCGTCCAGGCGCTCGGAGATCATGTCCCGGGGCGCGGGACGAGCTTCTTCCGGCTTTTCACCGGTCCATTCGGACAACACATCCAGCACTTCATGTTCCCAGAACAAGACGATTTTCCAGTGGAGCTGCTCCTCGTAGAGGCTCACCTGGTCCACTGTGCGCTGAAGCAGGGTGTTTATGACCCCTGGATAGGCGGTGCACATCTGATCCACGATGGTATGGCCTGTGTGGGTGTCCACGCAGGTGACCTGGAGGTTCGGGCCCCCGGGCACGGCGCTTCTCATGGGCGTACAGGTAATCTGGAGGCGTTCGGTTCGCCAGGCCAGGGCGTCGGCAACGGACTGTTCCGCATAGGCCGCGTAGGTTCTGGCGGTGCCATTGCACAAGGACCAGAGGTAGGCCGCTCCGGGGATGCTGGTGGCGTACGCCATGGCGTGCAGCTGGCCCAGGATGGCCAGGTGAAGTACGGCCATGGGGGCAAACAGGGGCAGGCGTTCAATCCGTTTTTCGGCTGTGGCGTCGGGAAGAAAAAAGAGGGGACGGTTTGCTTCAAGGATGTCCAGGGCCTTGAGGAGCCGCGTTGCGTAGGGCTCGGTCTCATCCTTGCCTGAGCCCAGCAGAAGGGATCCCATGGCCTGCAGGGCAGGGGTGAGTTCATCGAGTTGACGTGAGGCGAGTTCCTCGTTGAGGATGCCTTTCATGGGGCGCTTCATTGCGTGCCAGAAGGGCAGGGCTTTGTCCGCGAAGAGAGTGTCCGTGAGGCGGGGCAGGGCGGACGGCGCCAGCCCGGAGCCATCCGAAACGGAACGGGCCAGGGTTTTTAGAGATGTTTCGACGGGCATGGAACCTCCTTGGGTAAGGGGGTGCACGAAAGAGGGGGAAGGGGGGAAGCCGCAGGGGGCTTCGGGGCGCATGGCAGGGGGTGGGGTTTTTTCAGGCTTATGGATTATGTTACTGTATTGGTCACCCGATGTCCACTGCCCCGCATAGCGGAAAAAGATGGGGCGCATCGGTGGGCGCCGCCCCTCTTGGCGGGCAACACATGGGAGGTGGAGATGATGAGCTCGGCTCTGTTTCATCTGTTTTTGTCATTTATGTCGGTGGTCTTGTGGCTGCTGATCCTGGGGATTTTTCTTCGGAAGGCGGCGGCGCCCAAACTGAAGGGGCGTTTTTTTCTGTTTCTGAACGTCATTTTGATCATCGACGCCGCGCGCTCCGTGTTTGAGAGCTTTTACTTCGGGATGGTGCACACGTCCCGGGCCGGCCTGCTGCCACCGGGTGTGGAGTCATATCTCATGGCCCCGGCGCACATTACGATTCCCAAGCTCGTAAACCTTTCGGCCGCAGCATCCATTCTTTTGCTGCTGGCCTTTCGCTGGTACCGCGATGAAGAGCGGGAGGCCCGGAAGCAGGCCCTTCAGATTGACCGCCTGAAGAGCATTGAGGAGAAGTACCGGAACCTTTTTGACAACATGACCGGCGCCTACGCCATGGGGGAGATGATATACGATGGGGCCGGTGCCCCCGTGGATTTTCTCTATGTGACGGTGAACCCTGCTTTTGAAGCGATGTTTTCCATGACAAAAGACGCGGTGGAGGGAAGGCGGCTTTCCGAGGTGTTTCCCGGGGTGGACCAGGACGAGTCCGGGTGGCTGGCCCACTTTGCCGAGGTGGTGAAAACGGGAGAAGGGAAAACCCTCAAGGAGTATTCGGATGCCCTGGACATGTGGTTTTACATCAACGTGTTCCATGCCGGTGGCGAGCAGTTCGTCACGGTGTTTACCGACATCACGCCGTTGATGGAGGCCGAGCGTCTTACCGGGGCCCTGGCCCTTGCCGGGGCCGCCAGCCATGAGCTGAGCCAGCCCCTTCAGGCGGCCCTGGGGTATGCGGAGCTCATGGAGCTCAAGGCAAGGGGCCTTGAGGGCGGAGAGGCCCTCTGTGAAACCGTGGACCGGTTTTCGGATCAGGTGGAGCGCATCAAAGAGATCGCCGCCCAACTTCGGGGTGTCTCCAGGTACCGGACCAAGGGGCACGCCGGAGGACATCCCACCCCTCGACCTGGCAGGAAGCGTGGAGTCCGGGAAAGACGATGGGTGAGGGCCCCTGGCGGACGAGGCTGTCTCTCGATATGATGGCTTAAGGCTTTTCTGACCTGAATAGTTCTTATAAGGCCCCCTCGGCGCAGGGGCGGCAGAGGAGCGTCTCTCCCCTTTGGACCATCTTGGTCTGCATGGTGAGCTCACCGCATACGGCACAGGCCACGGACGGGGCAAGCTCCGCAAAGGCCGGCTCGGGGATGGCTGCGTCGGTGATCTCAAAGACCTCGTCCACGGGCTTTTGGAGGAGGTCCACGGTTTTCATGAGTTTCTGCTGTTTTTTTTCATCTGCCGTGGCCGTCCCTTCCGCAAGCTTTAGCTCCAGTTCCTCAAACACCTCCGGCTCCCTTCCCGTATAGGCATACGTGCTTTTGCGCGAGAACCGGAACCCTTTGCCTGCATGGCGTGAAAACACGGTGTACACATTTTTCCCGATGTTGGTGATGGTGAGGTTGCCCTTACCGGCCGTGGTCCCCAGCAGCACCTGCAGGGCGTCCACTGAGCAGGCGTCGTTTTCGCTGATGGCCACCAGTTCTTCGTCTTCGCTGCGGTCCTCGCCCAAAAGGCGAAGGGATTCCACGGCCACCAGGTAGCCGTAGACAAGGCCCGGGCAGAGATGTCCGTGAAAGTCGATGCAGGGCTTCAGGGTGTCGGGCAGGGGCAAGTGGGCGTAATGGGTATGGTTCATGGGGGCCTCGCATGATGGGTTGGGTGCGCCGCGCGGCGCATGAAGGTCATGGTTGATAAAGGGCTTAAGCACCGGGTGGGATCCCAGAGGGAGCTGCCCGCTGTGCATTTGACACTATACTCAAAGGCTGCCGGGTATGTCAAAAGCGGTGCTGAGCCACACCGAAAACAGGTGGACCTTAAAGGGCGTTGCATGGGGCCTGCCCGGAAAAGGGTTGACAGGTTGGGTGGGGTGACTTTATAAATGCTTCAGGAGGTGCAGTATTGATAAAGTCAGAGCCCAAACACCAATTCGGGGGCAAGTTGCGGGCGGTCAGGGAGCGTCGGGGTGTTACCCTGAAGCAGGTGGCCGGCCGGGCCGGCGTGAGCGAGAGCCTGGTATCCCAGATTGAGCGCAACAAGGTCTCCCCGTCCATCGACACCCTTCTTTCCATCGCCGACGTGCTGGGGGTGGATTACGAATACCTCTTCAGCGACTACCGCAAGAAGGGCAAGGTCGATATCATCCGTGCTGCAGAGCGCAGCGTCACCCGGGACGGCCAGGTGACCATGAGCCGCCTCTCCGTGCGGGAGGAGATCCCCGGGGAGCACACGGTGGAGGCCTTTATGCTGGAGGTCGCGCCCGGTGGCCAGACCGGGGACCTGGAGTACGGCCACGCCGGTCGGGAGTTCGGAATCATCCTCGAAGGAGAGGCCGAGCTTCTCTACGGGGACGACACCTACACCGTGGCCAAAGGGGACACCGTCTCCTTTGCATCACGGATCCCACATATATTAAAGAATCGCGGCAACGCGACGCTGAAGGCTGTCTGGATCGTTTCACCGCCCAGGCAGGCCTCGCACAAATAAGAGATCGCATATGAACCAGACATCTTCCGGAGGAGATATGGGAAAGACAATCGCGGAGAAAATTTTTGAATCGCATCTTGTGGACAACCCGTCCGGCGACATCCAGGTGATCTGCCGCACGCGCCGCTGATGAAATCACCACGCCCGTGGCCATCACGGACCTTGAGGCCCGCGGCATGGACCGCGTCTTCGATCCGTCCAAGATCAAGGCGGTCATCGACCATGTGACCCCGGCCAAGGACTCCAAGACGGCCATGCAGGGCAAGATCCTGCGCGAGTGGGCCCTGCGCCACGGGATCATTGATTTCTTCGACATCGGTGACAACGGCGTCTGCCATGCCCTCTTTCCGGAGAAGGGGTTTGTGCGACCCGGGTACACCATCATCATGGGGGACTCCCATACCTGCACCCACGGTGCCTTCGGTGCCTTTGCCGCCGGTGTGGGCACCACGGACCTGGAGGTGGGTATCTTAAAAGGCGTCTGCGCCTTTCACGCGCCCCAGACCATGAAGGTCACCATCACGGGCGACCTGAAGCCCGGTGTCTACGCCAAGGACGTGATCCTGGACGTCATCGGAAAGCTCGGGGTCAACGGCGCCACCAACCGCGTCATTGAGTTCACCGGGTCGGTGGTCTCCGCCATGAGCATGGAGGCCCGCATGACCCTGTGCAACATGGCCATTGAGGCCGGGGGCACCTGCGGGATCTGCGCGCCGGACATGACCACGGTCTCTTACCTCTGGCCCTTCATCAAGGACGAGTTCCCCTCAAAGGAAGCGGCCCTGGAGGCATACAGCGCCTTTACCGCCGATGCCGACGCCGAGTACGCCGAGGAGATGGTGGTTGACGTGAGCGAGCTGGTTCCCATGGCCACCTTCGGGTACAAGCCCGACCAGGTGAAGCCCATCGCCGAGATGGCATCGGAAAAAGTAGACCAGGTCTACATCGGTTCCTGCACCAACAGGGCGTATCGAAGACCTGCGCGTGGCCGCCGAATGCGCCCGAAGGGGGCACATCGACAAGAGCGTGCCGTCGGTCTGCCACCCCGGCCGTGTACAAGCAGGCCTTGAAAGAGGGCATCATCGAGATCTTCATGGACGCGGGCTTTTGCGTGACCAACCCCACCTGCGGGGCGTGCCTGGGCATGAGCAACGGGGTCCTGGCCGAAGGGGAGGTGTGTGCCTCCACCACCAACCGCAACTTCAACGGCCGCATGGGCAAGGGCGGCATGGTGCACTCGACTGCGCAAGCTCGCATCGGCTGAACTGGCCACGGCCCTTACCGGCGTTATCACCAATTCACACATCTTTACGGGCGGGGAGTAAGCCATGAAATCATTCAACGGAAAAGTCCTGTTTCTGGATCGGTCCGATATCAACACCGATGAAATCATACCGGCTCGGTACCTCACCGAGATCACCAAAGAGGCCCTGAAACCCTACCTTCTGGAGGACCTGGAGCTGGAAGGCTTTGACCCGGAAAGGGATGTTACGCCCACCG
The DNA here is from genome assembly GCF_056829965.1 of Desulfoluna sp. CYM3A. NCBI lineage: Bacteria > Pseudomonadati > Thermodesulfobacteriota > Desulfobacteria > Desulfobacterales > Desulfolunaceae > Desulfoluna > Desulfoluna sp. CYM3A. Next base: position 3,471,650 of record NZ_CP186556.1, on the reverse strand, counting down.
GGGCGGTGGTGACCCGCGCCAACTTCGGGTGCGGCTCCTCCCGCGAGCACGCTCCCTGGGCCTTTGAGGTGAACGACATCAACATCGTCATCGGGGAGAGCTTTGCCCGGATCTTCAAGCAGAACATGTTCAACTGCGGCATGATGGCCGTGGAGCTGCCCGCAGAGGTCCTGGACGATCTCATGGCCCGGTTTGCCGGCAAGGAGACCGACCTGGTCACCGATCTGGAAAAGGGTGTGTTCCGGTTCTCCGCAGACGGCGAGAGCCTTGAGGTGCCCTTTGAGATCTCCGAGTTCGACCGCGCCCTGGTGGGAGCGGGCGGCTGGGTCGGCTACGCGGACACAAATTACTGATCCGTGACGCTCGGTTCCTCTTTTGAGGCATCGGGTACCTTTTTTGAACGATAAGGGGAGGGCTGCCCGAAGGGCGGCCGTCCCCTTTTGTTTGGGGAAAAAAGGTGCTATGGTCTCAATTTGCCGGAATCCGCAGGGGAAAGAGCCCCTCAGGCGCCATGTCCGTGGCGGCTGACTGCGGAAAACATGTGCTGAATGCCCGTCCCCCCATGCGCTGGTCGGGAAGTGTTCCGGCCTTTTTCATGCGCATCATCATGACAACAGATCACGAGATACACTCCATGAAACGATTTGAAGAGCTCTTTGCGGAGCTGAAGAAGAAAGTGGCGGCCGGCGATCCCGATTCCGGGACCGTCAAGGAGCTCCATGCGGGAAAGCACGCCATCGGAAAAAAGGTCATCGAAGAGGCCGGTGAGGTCTGGATGGCCGCCGAGTACGAAGGCAAGGAGAAGACTGCCGAAGAGATTTCCCAGCTCCTCTACCATCTCCAGGTGATGATGATTGCCTGTGACCTGGAACTGGAGGATGTCTACAAATACCTGTGATGGCCTTTCCGCCCGCCGGAGCGCATCACGTCAGTTGAGTTAAGGAAAACCGTCAGATGTTGAAAATAGCACTTCCCAACAAAGGATCCCTGTCTGAAGAGTCCCGGGCCCTCATTTCCGAAGCCGGGTACAATTGCCGCCGTTACAGCCGCGAACTCAAGGTCACGGATGTGGAGCACCAGGTGGAGTTCATCTTCCTGCGTCCCCGAGATATTGCGGTCTACGTGCAGAGCGGGATCATTGACCTGGGCGTCACCGGCCGGGACCTGGCCATGGACAGCGAGTCCGAAGTCGATGAGCTGCTTCCCCTGGGCTTTGGCCGTTCCAAGTTCTGCTACGCCGTGCCCGAAGAGAGCCTGCTGACCCCGGAAGGGTTCAACGGCAAGCGCATCGCCACGTCTTATCCCGGCATCGTGGGCCAGGACCTCAAGCGTCGCAATATCGATGCGGCCATCATCAAACTCGACGGCGCCATTGAAATTTCCATCAACCTCGGGGTGGCCGACGCCATTGCCGATGTGGTGCAGACAGGGCGTACCATGGCCGAGGCCGGGCTCCGCATCAGCGGTGAGGCCATCATGTCCTCCGAGGCTGTGCTGGTGACCCGCAAGGGCCGTGAGGAGACCCTCACCTCCCAGGAGATGATGTTCATCGAGCGTCTCAAGGGCATTGTGGTGGCCCGTCAGTACGTCATGGTGGAGTATGACGTGGCCGGTGAGGCCCTGGAGAGCGCATGCGCCGTGACCCCCGGCATCGAAGCCCCCACCGTGGCTCCCCTCAGGCGGGAAGGGTGGTTTGCCGTTAAGGCCATGGCCCCCAAAAAGGACCTCAACACCATCATGGATCACCTGGTGGAGGTGGGCGCCAAGGGCGTCATCGCGACGGATATCAGGACCTGCAGGCTTTAGGGCCTGCTCTTAAACACTTCGTGGATGCCGCTCATGGGTGGTGGGGGCCGAACACGATTCTCATGTAAAAGCAGACAGGACGTGCGCAATGGTCTTTATCTCGACAATGCTGGCCCTGCTCGTGGCGTCTCATTTCGGACGGCAGGGGTTGATTTACGGGTTTATCCTCGGGATCTCCATGGAAGTGGTGAACCTTGTGGTCTCCGCCCGGGTGGTGCGCAAGGCCGAAGAGAACACGCGGACCCGCTACATGGGCCTCCTGGAAAAAAAGAAAGACCGGGAGAAGCTCCTGGAGGGGAAGTGTGAATCTCTGACCCGTGAGATCGACACCCTGGACCGCCAGGTCAAAGAGCTTGAAGAGAAGACCAACGGCTACATGCACCAGGTGACGGAAAACGAAAAGGTCATCGACAAGCTTCGCCGGGAAAACGAAAAGCAGGCCAGGCTCATCGACGCCGCCGGGAACCGGTTGCCATGACGCCGCTCAGGGTGCTTACCATTGCAGGCTCCGACAGCTGTGCCGGGGCGGGCCTCCAGGCCGACCTCAAAACGTTGTCGGCCCTGGGCTGCTATGCCATGACCGCCGTCACCGCAGTGACGGCCCAGAATACCCAGGGGGTGAGCCGGGTGATGCCGGTTCCCCCGGACATGGTCCGGGCCCAGGTGGAGGCGGTCCTCTCCGATGTGGGGGTGGACGCCGTTAAAATCGGGATGCTGGGCACCCCGGGGAACGCCGAGGTCGTCGGAGAGATCCTTGAGACGATCAAGGGGGTGCCGGTGGTTCTGGACCCCGTTATGGCCGCCCAGAGCGGAGACGGTCTCAACGCCCGGGAGACCCCCCAGTCCCTGGTGACCCATGTCATGCCCCGTGTGACGGTGATGACCCCCAACATTCCCGAGGCCGGACGGCTTACCGGCCTTGACGGCGGCTCTTCAGGCGGCATGGAAGAGGCGGCCCGCAGGCTGGTGGCCATGGGGTGTGCCAATGTGCTTCTCAAAGGGGGGCACTTTGGCGGGGACGTGTGCCCGGACCTTCTTTTGGAAGGGGCCACCGGGGCGGTGACCCGATTTGAAGGACCCCGCATCGAGACCCGAAACGATCACGGCACCGGATGCACCCTGGCCTCGGCCCTGGCCGGGTACCTTGCCCGGGGCCTCTCCCTTCCCGAAGCTGCGAGACAGGCCAAAGCCTATATTACCGGCGCGTTGAAGGGCGCCGTATCCCGGCAGCTCGGGTCAGGGCACGGGCCGTTGTACCACTTCTTTTCCGGGGCCCGGTGAGGTGTCCTTTCTGGGGAGCTGTTCGGTTCCCCGTTGCTTCGATGTTCCCATCACGATCCCTTTCGGATCGAAAAAACTTGCCAACATTTGATGACATCGGATAGTATATCCAGCTTCGCACTCGGTACGAAAGGGTGACGTGTGCCCGAAATTTGCTGGGGGCTCGTCTGAGTATCGGAATTTTCAGGGCTTTTGTGAAAGCCAAACAAGGGTAGTGTTGCATTATGGCGGTAAAAAAAGGTGAAGTGGTCGACATAGCGGTCACCGATATGGCTTTCGGTGGGCGTGGTCTTGCCAGGGTGGACGGCATGGCTCTTTTTATCGACGGCGCCGTGGCCGGAGACAGGGTTCGGGCGCGGGTCTTTAAAAAGAAGAAGAGTTTTGCCGAAGCGCGGACGCTGGAGCTTCTGGAGCCGTCGGAAAACCGGGTGGAACCCCGGTGTGAATACGCTTCCTGGTGCGGCGGCTGCAAATGGCAGTTCCTGGATTACGAGACGCAGCTTGCCTACAAGCGCGACCACGTGGTGGAGTCCCTGGGGCATATCGGCAATATCCACGACGTGACGGTGCACCCCACCCTGCCTTCCAAGCACCTGTTCGGGTACCGCAACAAGATGGAGTTCTCCTGCTCGGACAGCCGCTGGCTGCTGCCGCACGAGCTCAACGACCCCGACATTGAAAAGGGGCTGGGCATCGGACTCCATGTCCCCGGAACCTTCAGCAAGGTCATCGACATCAAGCAGTGCCATATCCAGCCGGAGACGGGCAACCGCCTGCTGGAGAAGGTGCGGCAGTACATCAAGGCCTCGGACCTGCCTGTCTACGGCCTGAGAAGCCACGAGGGGTTCTGGCGGTTTGTCATGCTGAGGCACTCCTACCACGAAGACCGCTGGATGGTGAACATCGTCACGGCCGAAGACCGCCCCGATGTGGTGCAGCCCCTGGCCGACGAGCTTGTGGCGGCATTTCCCGAGGTGGCCTCCGTGGTCAACAACATCACCAGCCGAAAGGCCGGGGTGGCCGTTGGGGAGACCGAAAAGTGCCTGGCGGGCCAGCCTTTCATCACCGACCGGTTGGGCGAGTACACGTTCAATATTTCGGCCAACTCCTTTTTCCAGACCAACACCCCCGGGGCAGAGGCCCTGTATGCCACGGTGGAAAAATTTGCAGGCCTTACGGGCACCGAGCGGGTCATTGACCTCTACAGCGGCACGGGGACCATTCCCATCTGGCTCTCCAAGGGTGCCGCCGAGATCACGGGCCTTGAGATCGTGCCCAGCGCCATTGAGGACGCCAACGAGAACTGCCGCCGAAACGGGGTGGAGAACTGTCGGTTTGTGCTGGGTGATATCCGTGAAGCCCTTCCCGGGGTGGATGTGGAGCCGGATGTGATGATCATCGACCCGCCCCGTGCCGGTATGCACAAAGAGGTGGTCCAGCGCGTCGCTGAGTTGAGCCCGGAGCGTATCGTCTATGTCTCCTGCAATCCGGCCACCCTGGCCCGGGACCTTGAGATGCTCAAGGCGCAGTACGAGATCTGCGAGGTACAGCCCGTGGATATGTTTCCCCACACCTTTCATATCGAAGCGGTGGCCCGCCTGGAAAAACGACGGAGCTAACCGGGAAAACGGGAGCGTGCCCACCTTCACGTTTCAGGGCCCTTTTTGACGGGCAGGCGTTCACGGCGCCTGCCCCGACCGCAGGGGTTACCCGTTTTTCCCAGCAATAAGATCAGGACATTGAGAGTTGGGCGTCATCTGCTCGCCCGTAACGACCCGGCTGAGGTGTATGCCTCAATTTTTGCCGTGAAGCCGCCGTTTGAAGCTGTGCCCGATTTCGGAAAAGGATGGATGGGCTATTTGTTTTCGGGGCGGTTGGGTCGGTGATTCGCGACGCCGGGAATCGCGTCGCAAAGGGCTTTCCGCCGATGGCGGGGCAATGGGTCGGAGGAATTGACAAATTCCTTAAAATTTATTATATTATGGCGTTTACGAGAAAAAATAAAATGAATTGCGGGGTGACGGGAGGTAGTCATTAAGCGACTATGTTTGATTTCCGTTAACACACAGAAAAAGGAGGATAAACTTCCGAACTTCCGCAGGAATAGAGTAGGCATAAGGAGGTCTATTGAGCAAACTTACTATCAAACCCAAAAGCTATAAAGCGTTTACGACCCGCAATATCGATACAATTCCACAGTTTGAAGCGCTTCCCTCCGAGATTCACGACGCCGTCCAGGTCGTTTCGCGCGTGATGCCCTTTCGGGCAAACAACTATGTGATTGACGAGCTCATCGATTGGAGCAACCCGGAAGCGGATCCTATCTTTAAGCTGGTCTTTCCCCAGAAGGGGATGATGGCCGTTGACGATTACGACGCCCTTGCCGCGAAATGCGCAGCCGGTGAGCCCGAAGCGGCCCTGCGCGCGGCGGCCAGGAGCATTCAGCTGAAGATGAACCCCCATCCCGCGGGTCAGATGGAACTCAACGTGCCCAAGTGTGATCTCGGCCAGTCCATCAACGGCATCCAGCACAAATACAAGGAGACCGTCCTCTTTTTCCCCACCCAGGGGCAGGTGTGCCATGCGTATTGCACCTACTGTTTTCGATGGGCCCAGTTTGTCGGGGGAGTAGTCCAAGTTCGCCTGCGGCGATCCCCAGGCCCTGGTGGACTATCTCAATGCCCACCCCGAGGTTACCAACGTCCTGTTCACCGGTGGCGATCCCCTCATCATGACCAGCAAGATCCTGCGTCGCTATGTGGAGCCCCTTCTTACGCAACGTCCCGGCAACGTTCGGTCCATTCGGTTCGGTACCAAGGTCCTTGCCTACTGGCCTTACCGATTCCTGACGGACAAGGACGCCGATGACGTCATGGCGCTCTTTGATGACATCATTGCCGCCGGCTTCCACCTTGCCATCATGAGCCATTTCAGCCATTCCAGAGAGCTGGAGACCGATGCTGTTGAGGCCGCGATTTCACGCATCCTTTCCACCGGCGCCAACATCCGTTGCCAGGCTCCGCTGATACGTCATATCAACGACGACCCCGAAGTGTGGCGTGCCATGTGGGAAAAGCAGGTTTCTCTGGGGGCGATTCCCTACTACATGTTCGTGGAGAGGGACACAGGGCCCAAGGAATACTTCAGCGTGCCCCTGGCCGAGGCGTACCAGATCTTCACAGAGGCCTACAGCAAGGTGTCGGGCCTGGCCCGTACCGTGAGGGGCCCCTCCATGAGCGCGACTCCCGGGAAGGTGCTTGTGGATGGCATCGCCGAGGTAGGGGGGCAGAAGCTCCTTGCCTTGAAGTTCATCCAGGCGCGGGACCCCGAGTGGGTCAACAAGCTCTTCTTTGCCGAGTACGATGAAAAGGCCGTGTGGCTCGACGGGCTCAAGCCTGCCTTCGGTGAGCAGCGGTTCTTCTTCGAAAAAGCAGGGCTGGGTTCACTGCGCATCGCTTAAGGGCGATGCCCTGAATAAAACAAAAAGCCGATCTCCATCGCCTGAAGGCGATGGAGATCGGCTTTTTTTGTGCAAAAATCGGGGGCCCGTATTTCCGGTAATTAAATATTGGGCATGAATTTTTGGACCTGGGTGTTGATGCAGTGATAGATTTCGTCGTCGGAGCCGTAGATGTCGATGACATCCTTGTGGTCGATGAGGGTCTCCAAGACAAAGGCCGTAACCACCAGGCTGATGACATTGGGGTTCTGCACGAGCTCACGGAACGGGGCGATCTGGTAGTCGATCTCGAAATCATCGAGCTTGACCAGCTTTTCGAGCTTCTTTTCGATCTGTTCCTGCAGGGAGTTCTTGCTTGTGGTTTCCACAAGGCTGTTTTCCACAAGCTTCTGGGAAATGGCATTGCTCATGGGTTCAAGGTTGTCGCGGGCAGTTTCGATGGAAATGCGCCGCTCTTTCTCCTTGGACGACTCTATGCGCGAAAGGAGCATGGACTCCTTGTTGTTTGTTCGGAATACTTTTCCCATTCACCCTCCTGTCTATGGTTGATGGATCCGATGGGGTAGCGATGGCGCAGGCGAAGGCACGCTGACCGGGGGCGCGGAGCCATCATGAATTTACTGTGTTGCAGATGCTCTCGGGCGCATGGCCCCTTGCAAGGGCCGGGCAAAACTGGGATGCGCAGTACGCGCAGCCACCCGTTTCGGCATCCGGGCGGGCTTGGTCCACGGGGCCGGAAACGTAGCGGCTCCTGGTGGATTCGGCACAAGGATCATAGCTTTCATCCCTGAAGAAATCAAGGGAATTGTCAGGCCGTTCGGCGGGGTTGCCGAAGGGGCCCAAGGCCCGAAAACAGAGGCTTTCCAGTCGTCAGGACTCCATGTCGTGGATCTGCATCTGTGGGCTCTTGCCGCCGTTCCACCGGTTCCAGCGCAGGGAGTAGAGGCAGCGCGCAATGCGTTTTTCCGGTGGCCCCCCGGGGTGGTTGAAGCGGATGGCCATGCATTTGGCCAGGTGGGGGTTGCCCTCGGCGGCCAGGACGTACCTTCGGTGGCACCGCCCCACCTCCATGGAGGAGAGGACCCGGATGTCCTCGGCGATGAACAGGGGCTCCCTGTTGCCTTCGCCGAAGGGGGCCAGAGATTCCAGCTCGTCGATGAGGGCCGGGCTGATTTCGGAGAGGGGCAGCCGGGCGTCGGCGGGAATGGCGGTGACGTAGTCCTCCGGGGTGGTGGCTGCTCCCAGGTGTGATTCGAGCTCTCGGTGAAAGTCCCGGATGCGATCCGCTTTGAGCTGGAGTCCCGCGGCCTGCCGGTGCCCTCCGAAGCGCTCCAGGGTGTCGGCGGTGGCGGAAAGGGCCTGAGTAGAGGTCCACCGGGATGCTGCGGCCGGAGCCTTTGCCGATGCCCCGCTCGTCCACGGAGATGACAAAGGCCGGCTTGCCGTACTCCCGAACCACGCGGGAGGCCACGATACCAAGGACACCGGGGTGCCAGCCGTTGTTGGCCAGGACCAGGGCCTTTCGGTCCAGCAGGGCCGGGCTCTCTTCAATATACGCGACGATTTCGTCGAAGATGCGGGCCTCGGTCTCCTGACGATGGCTGTTGAGGCGGCAGAGCTCTTTGGCAATGGGTGCGGCCTGGGCTTTGCTGGGGGCCAGCATCAGGTCCAGGCCTGTCTGGGCATGGTCCATGCGGCCTGCGGCGTTGATTCGCGGGGCCAGGCGAAAGGCGATGTCTTCGGAATCCACGGTCTCTTTGTTGGCTTTGGCGGCGGTGAGCAGGGAGGCGATGCCGGGCCGTGCGCTCCGGTTGATCATCTCCAGGCCGGCTCGGGTGAGGATGCGGTTCTCTGCGGTGAGGGGAACGATGTCGGCCACGGTGCCCAGGGCCACGATATCGCAGAGGGCCTTGAGGTTGGGCTCTTCCCCATTTTTCCAGTGGCCTGCAGCGCGAAGGGCGGTGCGAAGGGCCGCGGCAAGGTAAAAGGCAACCCCCACCCCGGCCAGATTTTCCATGCCGGATTCACAGGCGGGTTGCTTGGGGTTGATGACGGCCAGGGCGTCGGGGAGGGCCTCTCCGGTGGTGTGGTGGTCGGTGATGATGACGTCGATGCCGAGGCCCTTGGCCGTATTTACCGCCTCGAAGGAGGTGGAGCCGCAGTCCACGGTGACGATGACCCGGGCACCTGCAGGGACCGCGTGGTCGGTGACCTGTGACGGGTGGAATCCGTATCCGTCGTCCACCCTGTGGGGAAGATGCCAGGCCACGCGGGCTCCGGCGCTTCTCAGGAAGAGGACCAGAAGGGCCGTGGAGGTGATGCCGTCGGCATCGTAGTCGCCGCAGATGAAGATCACCTCTCCGTCGGTGACGGCACGGACCAGGCGCGTCACGGCCGTGTCCATGCCGTGCAGCCGCTGGGGCGGGCGGAGCCCCGAAAGGGACGGGGCAAGAAAGGCCCGGGCGGCTTCGGGGGTGTCGTGGCCCCTTGCCAGGAGGAGGCCTGCCGTCACGGGGGAGACCCCGAGGGCTTCTCCCAGGTTTTTGGCCCGGGAGGCGTCAATGTCGGTGGTGGTCCAGTCTGTGTGCATACATTCGTGTCTCTGGTGAATCGGACATGTCCGGATGGGGTGAAACGGCGGCTCGGCACAGGCCGGGCGAGCGTTACGCCAATCGCATCGAGGTGGCTGCATGGGCGGTCTCCCCGAAAGGAGGGCGGGCTTTTTCCGTCGGTTGGGGAGACCATACACCATCCGCCGGGAGGGTTCAAAGGGTTTCGAAAAGGGGCGGCGCGTACAAAGGGGTGGTACCGGGGAAACCGATGTGGTAAAGGATAACGTTTTCCAATGGTTTGGTTTTTCGGTTCGCGGGCCGAAGGCCGACAAGAGCCCGTCATGAAAGGTAAGGAGCGCAAGTGGGGTGCATTGAAAGATATTTCAGGCTCAGGCGAGGGGATATCGTCTTTGTGAAGTACACCTTTGAGGCCCTGGACAACCTGGTGGTGGTCACCACTGTCAACAGGGATCGGGATATCATCGTGCTCCGCATTGCGCCGGGGTGCGAGGATGAGGTGGAGAAGGTCCTTGAGAGTTTTGAGGGCACGGTTTGCCTGGAAGAGATTGAGGCCCCGGATAACCAAGAGCGCCTTTGAGCCTGCAATGCGAAGTGATCAGGGCCCCCGCATGGGTGTCCCTCGAGAGGTAAAGAAATCAGAATGAATGTAAAGTCCGTATACATATACACCATCGGATGCCAGATGAACGTCTACGACTCGGAGATGTTCAAAAAAGTGCTGAGACCCCTGGGGTACATCCCCACCGACGAGGTGGAGGATGCCGATCTGGTCATCGTCAACACCTGCACCGTCCGGAAGAAAGCCGAAGAAAAGGCCTTCAGCTTCCTGGGCCGGATGCGTGCATTGAAAAAGAAGAACCCGGAGCTCATCGTGGCCATCGGGGGGTGTGTGGCCCAGCAGGAAGGGGCCGCCATTCTCAGGCGCATGCCTTACGTGGACCTTGTCTTCGGCACGCGGGCCTATGCCCGCCTTGCGGCCATGGTCAAGGCCTTTGAATACGACCGGATTCCCGTTGTGGATGTGGAGATGACCATGGGCGTGGCCGACGAGATCCCGACCCCGGCCATGGACGCCGAGGTGGAGGTCTCCAGGTTCGTCACCATCATGCGGGGGTGCGACAACTTCTGCTCTTACTGCATCGTGCCTTACGTGCGCGGGCGGGAAGAGAGCCGGGACCCCGATGCCATCGTGCAGGAAGTCAGGGAGCTTGTGGCCCGGGGCGCACGGGAGATCACCCTGCTGGGTCAGAACGTGAACTCCTACGGCAAGAAAGAGGACCTCTGCGATTTTCCCGAGCTGCTCCGCCGCGTAAGCGACGTGGAGGGCCTGGAGCGCATCCGGTTTGCCACCTCCCACCCCAAGGACCTTTCCCCTGGCCTGGTGGAGGCCTACCGGGACCTGCCCAAGCTCTGCAACCACATTCACCTTCCCGTGCAGTCCGGCTCCAACGCCGTGCTCAAGAAGATGAACCGCAAATACACCCGGGAAGATTACATGCAGCGCATCGAGCGCTTGAAAGAGGTGCGGCCGGACATCGCCCTGACCTCGGACATGATCGTGGGCTTCCCCGGAGAGACCGAGGAGGATTTCGCCGAGACCCTGGACCTGGTAAGGGCCGTGGGCTTTTCCGGGATCTTTGCCTTCAAGTATTCGGACCGGCCCAATGCCCCGGCCGTGGGCTACGAGGGCAAGGTTTCCGAAGAGGACAAGAGCCGTCGCCTGGCAGCCCTTCTGGACCTTGAAAAAGAGCTCTCGGAAAAGCGCAACCTCTCTTATGCGGGCACCACCGTGGAAGTTCTCGTGGAGGGGCGCAAAGAGGGGAAGGGGGGCCTGCAGTGGACGGGCCGCTCCTCCTGCAACCGGGTGGTGAACTTTACCGCAGCCCAGGAGGGTTCCGATGCAAACCTTGTGGGAAAGGTGGTTCCGGTTTATATTGAGGAAGGATTGCCGCACTCATTAAGGGGGGTGCTGGTCTAAGCGTTTTACGTGCGGTTAACGGTTCATGGCATCTGACCCGGCCATGAGTGATGTTGTCGGGTCCAACCCCCGCCGCCCGGTTTCGGGCGGCACCGAAGCGAAGCGATGTTTGTTGCTTCGCCCAAGGGAGGTGAACCATGACACACGAAATGACCATTGCCTCCATCTCCATGGACAAGATCACCAGGACGCCTGTCCTGGTGCTCAAGTCCGAGAAAGATGGACGGCTTTTACCCATCTGGATCGGCCTTCTCGAGGCCTCATCCATTGTCTTCGGTCTCCAGGAGACCCCAAGGCCCTTCCACGACCTCTTCTGCCAGTTCCTCAGTCACACCGATACATCCGTTGAGCGGGTGGTGGTGTCCGATCTTGTGGAGAATACCTACCACGCACGCATCATCTTTACAGCCGGTGGGCAGCATTTTGAGCTGGACTCACGCCCCAGCGACGCCATTGCCATGGCCGTGCGGTTCCGCGCCCCCATTTTCGTGGAAGATCATGTGCTGGAAGAGGCGCGCAAGGAGTCGGAGTCTGTAGAGGTGGCCGACGAGACCAGTGAGGGGAAACGCTGGGCCGAATACCTGGAGGGGTTGTCCCCGGAGGACTTCGGTAAATACAAGGTGTAGGGCTGACCGGTGGCGGTTCCGGGGCATTTTTTCCATGAAATGCCCCACCTGACGTGGTATGGGTAATGTTCCTGTTCCCCCGCTTTTGTCACAAGGCGGGCAACCTGAGTACCCGTGAGAAGGAGCCCTGCGACCATGATCGATCTTCACTCCCATACCTTTTTCAGCGACGGCGTTCTCGTGCCTTCGGAGCTGGCCCGCCGGGCCGAAGCCAAGGGGCTTACCGCCCTGGGGATCACCGACCACGGTGACCTGTCCAATATCGACCACATCGTTCCCCGCATCGTTGCCGTGGCCGACAGGCTCAATGAGGTGATGGCTATTGAAGTGGTTCCCGGTATCGAACTGACCCATGTGCCCCCGGCCCATATCGCTGAAGCAGCGGCCCTGGCCCGTAAGCTGGGGGCCCGCATCGTGGTTGTCCACGGGGAGACCGTGGTGGAGCCCGTGGCCCCGGGGACCAACCGCGCCGCCATCGAAGCCAAAGTGGATGTCCTGGCCCACCCGGGCCTCATCACCGACGAGGAGGCGGCCCTGGCCGCAGCCAACGGGGTGCTCTTGGAGATCACGGCCCGCGGCGGCCACAGCCTCACCAACGGCCATGTGGCCCAAAAGGCCCTTAAGGCCGGAGCCTCCATGGTCATCGACACGGACAGTCATTCCCCGGGGGATCTCATCGACGAGGCCTTTGCCCGCATCGTCATCGCAGGGGCGGGGCTCCCCGAATCGGCCTTCGAGCAGATGCAGACCAACGCCCGTGCCTTTCTGACACGGGGCTAAAGGGTTTATGCCTGGGCCCGCCACCGTGCGGGCCGACCCGGGCCGGGGGTATTGCTGAGATGCCCGGTTGCCGTGGGGGATGCGTATATTTCTTTTGCTTTTCGCACGTATTTGTGTGATACTTGTAAACATGTCGAAAACATTGATTTTTTAAGTGGTATTCAGTTTATAACATAAACGGTTGTTCTACGTTGTTACTAGCAACGGGGTGAGCATGGTATCACTTCTCGTGATTGATGATGATGAGGCCCTCCTGAACCTGTATCGGTTGATGCTCAAGCGTCAAGGGTACCGGGTCCACACGGCGGCCAGCGGAGAGACCGGCATCCGCATGTTTGAAAACGGCGACTACGCCCTGGTGATCACAGACCTGATCATGGGGGGGATGAGCGGAAACGGGGTGGCCGAGTACATCCGCCGGTCGGACAAGGGGGTGATCCCCATCATCGGTGTGTCTGGGACTCCCTGGCAGGTCGATGCCCGGCATTTTGACGCCGTGATGGAGAAGCCCGTCTCCATGAAGGATCTGGTCACAAGTGTCCGGCTCCTGGTGGGGCCCGCCTTTGAAGAGGGAGGGGCAAGCCCCGGTCGCGCCCTCCGGGGGTGACGATTTCATTTGCACCTGACGGGTTTTGTTCTCCGGGCTGTTTGATGGGGGGCAGAGCCTTGCTGTGTGTCTGGATGGCAAAAAAAGAACGGGGCCTGATCCGCGGTGTGCATCCGCGGGGCAAGCCCCGTTCCTTGAGGGTGGATCAATGGTTCGGCCCCGCAACCTTAACGGTGCGGGGCTTTTTTTATGTTCGGGATCAGGCGGCGCCGGAGGCGGCGTCTCCCCGGCCCGTTGCCTTGTCGGCAAAACGCAGGTCCACGAACTTGTTGAGGTCGATGAGCTTGCCGATCCCCATGTCGTGGTACATGTAGTTCTGGATTTTATCGAGGTCTTCGATGGAGGGGTAGAGGTCGTCCATGGTAATGCCGTTTTTCTGGCCGAGGACCTGAAGGAGGACGGGCAGGGAGAGGCCCAGTTTGCCTTCGGGGTCCAGAAAGGCGAGGGCGATCTCTGCGGCGCCTTTTTTGTTTTCCGAGACGTAGCGTCCGGCTTTGACCAGAAGGTCTGTGAGTTCCTGGACCGCATCGGGGGCCGTGTCGATGAGTTCCTGTCTGAGGGCCACCACGCAGCAGGGGTGGTCGGGCCACATGCCGCCGGAGACAAACTCCATGGAACCTAAGCCGGAGGAGGCGGCCCGGGTACAGATGGGTTCGGCCACGATGAAGCCCCCGACAGACTCGTCCTCTTTCATGATGGGGGGCATTTTTACCGGCGGAACCACCTCAAAACGAACGTTGATGGCTTTCTGGCCGGGAACTCCGGGCTTCAGGCCCAGGCCGGTGAGGTACTTGTGGGCCAGCATGTTGTGAATGGACATCTTGTGGGGGATGTTCACCACCTTGTATTTATAGAAGTCCGCCTTGTCGCTGTAGGGGCCCTCTTCGTATCGTGAGCTTCGGACAAACCCGCTGCCGTTTTTGTGGGCAAAGAGCACCAGCTTGATGGGCACGTTGTAGGCATACAGGTCCATGGCGATGGGGGCCAGTACCATGGCGCCGGAGACTTCGCCGGTTTCGAGCTTTTCCTGAACGGGGTTCCATCCGGGGAGGCGGTCGGTCTCAAGGATGAATCGCTCGGGGTTGACCTCGCCCGTGTCGATCCAGTGCTTGAGGATACCTAAGGCCAGGTGGTCGGTGATCTGGATGTGGCCCAGGCGGATCACCACCTTCCCGTCTCGGATCTCGGGGGTGTGCTTTTCTGCGGATGAGGCTTCTTCTGCGGGGGCAAAGGCCTTTTCAATGGCGTTTTTGAGTTCCACTTCATCAAAGGGCTTGGGCACGTGGCCGTTGCTCCCGGCCTCGCGGGCGACCTCCTGCTGGGTCTTGTCACCCTGGGCCGTTGCCATGATAAAGGGAATCGCTTTCAGCGCCTCACGCTTGCGGACCTCTGTGAGCAACTCAAGCCCGTCCATGGTGGGCATGTTCCAGTCGCTGATGATGAGATCAAAGGGCCCTTCGTTTTCGAGTTTTTCCAGGGCATCCACTCCGTTTACAGCCAGAGAGATTTTGGTGAAACCCGCTTTTTCGAGATACTGCCGGAACATCACACGCATGGTTCCGGAGTCATCCACTGCCAATATGTTCATATCCATATCGATAGACATTTATGTCTCCTTTTCCAACCAAACCAGGTCAACTTTTCTATACCATCGTCACTTTTTATGGAATATTTAAGCCTTTTTTGGGGCGGCAGCCCAAAAAAAGCCCCGGGGAAAATTTCTCTCAAAGAAGGGAGGCGATCATGGGAGAGAGTTGTTCACTGTCCAGGTAACGTCCTGTGGTCAGGAAGTCCGCCCGGCAGGGGGGGATGAGCCTCGGGGCATCCGGGGTATCCGGGTGGGGCCGGGTGTTGATAAGGGCCCCTGCCAGCCGTTCCAGAAGCTGAGCCCTGGAGGCGCCTTCGGTGTTTCTTACCACAAGGACCGCGCCGGTGTATTCAGGCCAGAGGTCCCGGCACTGCATGAGCTCGCTGGTGCTGCCTTCCTCAAGCATGGCCGACAGGGAGGGCTCCTCCAGGACGGCGGCACCGATGGCGCCGCTGGGGTTGATGCGCAGGGCGTCCGGGATCATCTCCGGGGCCATCTGTTCCGCCTGGATCCCATCGGGCCCGGCATCGGGGCCCAGGGTAAGGCCGCACTCCCGAAAGAGCCGATGGGCCAGGAGGTACTCCATGGAGCCGATGCAGGAGAAGAGCATGCGGGTACCGGCAAGGTCCCGGATGTCCTGAAGGGGCGTTGCGCCGGGCGTCACAAGGGCGCTTCCCGTGTTCTGAACCGCAGCCAGGACGCAGATTCCCTCCTGCCAGCGTGCCAGTACATGGGCAAAGGGGAGGGGAAGCAGGCCGCCGTCGAGCCATCCTTTGAGGATCCCCCTGGCGATGCGCCGGGTACTGCCGGATTTGATGGGGCGAAGATGCTTGGAGAGAAAGGGATCCGAGAGGATCATCTGATGCAGGGTCCCATGGGAGGAGAGGTTGAGGTATCCAATGTGAAGCACTGCTCTTTCTCCCGGTTGCCTGAAAATTGCAATTGCGTTGTGTGACGGGCCTTTCACTGGAAAGGGGTTAACAGAGTTGACCTCATTTTTCAAGTGTGGTTTTCTGGTGGAGCCCTCAAGGAAGATGGCCGGGCTCCGATACATGGAAGGAGAACTCCTCAGGTGTGAGGGGCCGGTCGCTCGGGCTGTGGTGCAGTCGCCACGGGTAAGAAAACGGCTTCCATGGGGGAGGTCGATGAGCCAAGGAGGGAAGATGGGCGCGGCAGCAGATCCTGCTGAAATAAAAATAGGCGAAGAGGCCATGATTGAAAGGGTCCGGGAAGGGCTGGACGGAGATGCCCTCAAGGGGCTCCTGGCCCATGGCCTGTCCCTTCGGTCCTTTGACGTGGAGGATGTGGCCCTTGCCGCCCATAACGGGCAGCTTGTGTTCCAGGTGGACCTTTCTGTCTGGGTGGAAAGCTCCGTCACCGTGGAACTGGGCCTGCCACATCTCTGCCAGGACAAAGAGGAGCTTGCCCTTCGAAGCCGCCGTTTCTGGCGGGAACTCAAGGAGAGCTGCCTTGACGACTGACCTCTCCGGGCCGAAACCGGTTGTCTCCTCCCTGCATCCTGTGATAGGACATCCCGCGTAATCCTTAAAGCTTCAGGCGTAAAACATCAGCCCCGGCAGCAGGCTTGAAAACGATCACCCTGTCATCGCAAAGAGGTTCCATGGCCCGACCCATGGTTGCCATGAACGGATCGAGTATTCCCAAACAACAACACCACAACAGGACAACGCACCATGGATCAAGTGAAGGCATTGACCGTTCTTGACGGCAGGTACAAAAGACTCACCGAATCGCTCCGGGACATCTTCTCGGAGTACGGACTGATTCGTCATCGCGTGCTGGTGGAGGCCAGGTGGCTCGAATTTATCATCAATGACCTGAAATTCGCTTCCCCCGATGGGGAGTGGAAGACAGCGGTTCGCGAGATCACCGACTCCTTTAATGAGGAGGGGGCCCTGCGCGTCAAGGAGATCGAGCGCACCACCAACCATGACGTGAAGGCCGTTGAGTATTACATCAAAGAGAAGCTCGACGAAAAGGGCCTGGCCGATATCCGTGAGTGGACCCATTTTGCCTGCACCTCCGACGACATCAACAACACCGCCTACGCCCTGATGATCGAAAAGGGGCGCGAAGAGGTTCTTTCCGTGATGAAAGACCTCCTTTCCGATGTGGAGACCATGGCCAAAACATGGCGCGACAAGCCCATGATGTCCCGCACCCACGGACAGCCCGCCACCCCCACCACCGTGGGCAAGGAGCTGGTGAACTTTGCCTGGCGCATCCGCAGGGAGATGGACAACCTCGCCTCCGTGGACATCGGAGCCAAGATGAACGGCGCCACGGGCGGTTACAACGCCCACACCGCAGCCTTCCCCGAGGTGGACTGGATCGCGGCAGGGGAGCGCTTCGTCAGGGATTACCTCCACATCAGTCCCTTGTACTACACCACCCAGATCAACCCCAACAGCTACATCGCAGAGGCCCTTCACTCCATGGTGCGGGCCGCCTCCATCATCATCGATCTGGACCGCGACATGTGGGGTTACGTCTCTTTGGGCTACTTCAAGCAGAAGACCGTGGCTGGTGAAGTGGGCTCCTCCACCATGCCCCACAAGGTCAACCCCATCGACTTTGAGAACAGCGAAGGCAACCTGGGGGTCGCTATCTCCATGATGGACCACCTGGCGGTCAAGCTCCTCAATTCCAGATTCCAGAGGGATCTCACCGACAGCACGGTTCTCCGCAACATGGGGGCCCTTTTCGGGTACGTGATCATCGGCATGAAGAACACCATCAAGGGCCTGGGCAAGATGGAGCTTAACGAAGCAGCCCTTCTGGCCGATCTCGACGCCAACCAGGAGCTTCTGGCCGAGCCCATCCAGACCGTCATGCGGGTCTACGGCGAAGAGAACCCTTACGAAAAACTCAAGGCCCTCACCCGGGGCGTGCGCATCACCGAGGCCGAGCTGGCAGCCTTCATTGATTCCCTGGAAAAGGTCCCGGCAGAGGCCAAGGACCGCCTGAAGGCCCTGACCCCCGCCCGTTACGTGGGGCTGGCCGCCGAGCAGGTGGACCACTACTTTGCCGGATAGGCCGACGCCTTCGGTGCACAGATGATTTTGTAAAACATGAAAACCCCCGTATCCCTTTGGATGCGGGGGTTTTTTTATTGTTTTTTCAGGTGAGGTGTCAGGTCAAAGCGTTTGAGCAGGGCGTAGAGGTGGGAACGCGACAGGCCCGAGATGTCGAGCATGCGGCGAACATCTCCTTCGGCGTAGCGGACCAGCTCGTTGAGGTAGCGTTGCTCCAGGCGTGTTTTGGCTTCTTTCATGGAGGGTTCGTCTTCGGCGAAGAAGTGGCTGAGCCCGGCGTCGGGAGCTTTTTCGTCCGGGGCATTGGATTCCCTGGCCACGGCAAGTCGGGCCAACTCGATGCGGATCTCCTGGGGCAGATCCATGATGCGGATGGTGGGGCACTCGCCGGCGGCAAAAAAGGCGTGTTCGATGACGTTGAAGAGCTCCCGGATGTTGCCCGGCCACGGGCAGCGCATGAGCGGGTCAAAGAAACCGGGCTCGAACTGTTTTTCTCCGACAGCGTAGCGCGCGGCGAGGCCGGCCGCGTGGTGAGCCGCCAGGGGCATGAGGTCCTCTTTGCGCCTGCGCAAAGGGGGCAGGTCCAGGGTAAAGGCACGCAGGCGAAAGAGAAGGTCCCGCCGGAAGCGTCCCTCCTCCACCATGCGGCCAAGGTCCCGGTTGGTGGCGGCGATCAGGCGGAAATCGCTCTCTTCCTCCGTTGCGCTGCCCACGGGGCGGAACCGTTTCTCCTGGAGCACCCGAAGAAAGCTCTTTTGCAGGGCCAGGGGCATCTCCCCGATCTCATCAAGGAAGAGGGTGCCTTTGTGGGCGGCCTTGACCAGGCCGGTGCGGTCCTGGTCCGCGCTGGTAAAGGCGCCCTTGCTGTGGCCGAAGAGGGTGCTCTCCACCAGGGTCTCGGTAAGGGCCGCGCAGTCCACGGTGACAAACCGGTTGCCTTTTCTCGGGCTGTTGTCGTGGATGGTGCGGGCAAAGAGTTCCTTGCCCGTACCGGTCTCCCCGGTGATGAGTACCCCGGAGTGGCATCCGGCGGCACGGGCCACCATGTCGAAACATCGGCGGATGGGAGCGCTCTGTCCGATGACGGCGTCCAGGCTGAGCTGGGGTCTTTGATAGTCGCGGATGGTCTTGCGGTGGGTCAGGGCCCGGGTGATGGCCAGGCGGGTGGCCTTCACGGACGAGGGTTTTACCAGGTAGTCCAGGGCCCCTTTTTTAATGGCCTGCCCGGCGGAGTCCGGGTCCCCTTTGCCGGTGACCATGATAAGCTCGGGGCGTGATGCGCTCTGTCGGAATCCTTCGATGTGGTCGATGCCCAGGCCGTCGGGAAGAAACAGGTCCAGAAGAACGATGTCCACGGACTCTGTCTCCAGGCAGGCATGGGCGTCGGCCAGACTCCCCGCCTCAATGGCTCGGTGCCCCATGCGGGTGATGAGGCTTTGCATGCTTTCGAAAAAGAGGTGGTCGTCGTCCACCACGAGAATCAGGGCTTGCTCTTGAACGTCCATATGTCTCCTGCCGGCGGTCATGTCCCGTAAATCCGTAAAAAAGTTGCCGACGGTGACGGCGCGTGAGGGGGCCCTTTGCGCTGAGGGCGCAAAACGGCCGTGCATGACACCGGAAAGCCTTGGCAGTCAAGGAGTGGGCGGTCTTTTTTACTGGATTGGTCTGATAAAAAATACACAGTGTTGCCTCAGATGGCAATGGGAAAAAAGGGAGGGGATGAGGAACGGGGAAGCATTTGCCGCCATGTGGCCCGAGGGTTTTGTGTTGACAGACCAAAGGCCGAGGACGTAGGCAACAAAAGGTAAATGAGACATGATACAATGCTTTTATGATATCTTGCGAGGCATGGAGATGAAAAAGAGTATGGATGACGTCGAGCAATTGAAACAGGCCTTTTCCGGTCGCCCCGGGGTGTTGGGGTGGGACCGGTTCATTCATTCGTCGGTTCTGGCCCCGGTGGTGAAGGTGGACGGGGAACTTCACCTTCTCTTCCAGACGCGCACCAAGGGAATCCGCCAGGGCGGAGAGATCTCTTTTCCCGGGGGGGGATTCGATCCGGGCAAGGACGCGGACCTCAAGGCCACGGCCCTTCGGGAGTGTGCGGAGGAGATGGGCATTCCCCCGGAAAAGGTGACGGTCATCGGAGAGCTGGACACCCTGATCACCTCGGTGGGGGTGACGGTCTCCTGCTTCGTGGGGGTGCTGGAGGACGGGGTCCTTGAGGCCATGACCGTCAATGAAGACGAGGTGGCGGACTGGTTTACCCTGCCTCTCTCTTTTTTCAGGGGGACAGAGCCCCTGGTTCACCACGTTCGCCTCATGGTGGAACCCCACTACGACCACCCCAAAAAAGGGCGGGTGACCCTGCTTCCCTCCGAGGCCCTGGGCCTGCCCAAGCGCTACCATAAACCCTGGGGCGGCCTGACCCGGGAGGTCTACCTCTGGGATACCCCCCACGGGACCCTGTGGGGGATCACCGCGGAGCTGGTCCTTGAGCTTCTCCGTGCCATGGCACAGGACGCGGCGACTTGACAGAGCGTAAGGGGAGTTGTAGGTTACTTTTGGTCCCATAAGGCCTCTTTTGAGCCCACGCGGAGCCATCATGAATACGTCCCGCCGGGAGATTATTACCCGCACGCAAAGATGCACTTGTAACAACGTCGGTTCCTTGTACGCCGGTACGGGTGGGGTGCGATCCTGCCCGGTTTGCTGCGTTGGGGACCATGGACTTGCCTTGCTGTAGATGTTCCTGAGGCTCGTGCAAACGTTGGATTTATTTTAATACATCGGCCGGCCCGTCACCGGGTGTGCCCGAGGTTTCTCAGCCCCTTCCAGGCGAAGGATGGGGCCATTTCTGGAGGAGAAGATGACCGCTATAGTTGATGTGAAGGCACGAGAGATTCTGGATTCACGTGGCAACCCCACCGTTGAAGTGGATGTAACCCTGGCTTGCGGCGCCACGGGGCGTGCGGCCGTTCCGTCCGGTGCGTCCACCGGCACCCGTGAAGCCCTGGAACTGAGGGACGGGGACAAGGGCCGGTACCTCGGCAAAGGGGTTACCCAGGCCGTTGCCAACATCATGGAGAAGATCGCCCCCGAGGTGATGGGCATGGACGCCGCCGACCAGGCTGGCCTTGACCACCACATGATCGAGATCGACGGCACCGATAACAAGTCGGCCCTGGGCGCCAACGCCATGCTCGGCGTTTCCATGGCTGCAGCCCGCGCTGCGGCCAACGCCTTTAGCCTGCCCCTGTACAAGTACCTGGGTGGGGTCAATGCCCGCAACATGCCCGTTCCCATGATGAACATCATCAACGGCGGCTCCCACGCCACCAACAACCTCGACATCCAGGAGTTCATGATCATCCCCGTGAGCGCCCCCACCGTTGCCGAGGCCGTTCGCATGGGCGCCGAGACCTTCCACAACCTGAAAAAACTCCTCAAGGACAAGGGCCTCACCACCGGTGTGGGCGACGAAGGGGGCTTTGCCCCGGACCTTGGTTCCAACGAAGAGGCCATTCAGCTCATCATGAAGGCCATTGAGATGGCAGGCTACGTGCCCGGTGACGATATCGCCCTGGCCCTGGACGCCGCCGCCAGCGAGTTCTTCGAAGACGGCAAGTACCAGCTCCAGAGCGAAGGCCGCAGCCTCACCGCCGATGAGATGATCGATTACTACGCCTCCCTCATCGAGAACTACCCCGTGGTCTCCATCGAGGACGGCCTGGCCGAGGGCGACTGGGAAGGCTGGATCCGCATGACCGAGCTCCTTGGAGACCGCGTTCAGCTTGTGGGCGACGACGTCTTCGTCACCAACCCCGCCATCCTGGAGAAGGGCATCATCGATTCCGCCGCCAACTCCATCCTCATTAAGCTGAACCAGATCGGTACCGTCTCCGAGACCCTGGACGCCATTGAAATGGCTGCCCAGGCCGGGTTCACCACGGTGATCTCCCACCGTTCCGGTGAGACCGCCGATACCTTCATCGCCGACCTTGCCGTGGCCGTCAACGCCGGGCAGATCAAGACCGGCTCCATCTCCCGAAGCGACCGCGTCGCCAAGTACAACCAGCTGATCCGCATCGAGGAAGAGCTGGGGGCCGCAGCCCGCTACAACGGACGTATCTTCGGGTAGGAAACCGCCTGATCTTAAGCGACATACCGAGCCCTGCGGACCTGTGACAAGGGCGCAGGGCTTTTTTTACAAAGGTGCCGTGATGACCCAAGTAACACGCAGGCGAGTCCTCTCTCTCTTCCTTCTTCTTTTCCTGGCCTTTGCCGGTTCGGCCGAGGCCTACCTTCTCTCTTCTTCACAGATCACCCGCCAGATGGTGAAAAAGCTGGGCAGGCCGGTGACGGCGACCCTGCAGCAGAAAGAGCTCTTTTTCAGGCGAGCCCAGAGCGAAACCCCCGATGAGGAAAACCTGGTCTTTAATGAGGTGGTGACCCTCTCCAAGCCCGACCGTTTTCACTCCGTGGTGACCGCAGGGGAGAAGAGGGTGGAGCAGTACTCCACCTTTGACACCTGGTTCCGCGTGGTGGACGGCGGGCTGGATCCCAAAGGGGTGGAGCGGGCCGCGGATCGCTACCGGGACCCCTTGCAGTTTCGCCGTGATTCCCTCATGGCAGCGCGCCTCACCGCGGCCGGTGTGGACCTTTCCGTCACCTCCCTGAACCGCCACGCCGGGCGCATTGCCTGGGTGATGGGGGCCAAGTCCACAGACACCTCTGTCCGGCCCCAGTTCTGGGTGGACAAGGAGAGTTTTCTGCCCATGCGCTGGATCCTTTTTGACAAAAAGAGCGCCCAGCAGGTGGAGATCTGGTACCACGGATGGTTCAAGCAGGGAAAATCCATGTACCCTGCGCGTATTGAGTTCTATGCCGACGGCAGGTTGTTTCGGGAGATTCACATCGAAAAGGTGACGGCGGCAAAACCCCTGGACGCCAAGCTCTTTGATCCGGCACGCTACGCAGAGAAAAAAGACGCTCCGTCCCAGGAGGCGCCCGCCGCCCCGGAGGCCTCGGAGAAACAGCATACGATCGAGGACTGGATCGGATCCTCTCCAACGATCCCCTGGCATTTTAGGGGACGTGATGCGTCAGCGAGGTGACAGAAAGGGCAGGGGGGTTGGTTTAAACTGAAGTTTGGTGCAGTTTTTGGAGTTACCCTGAAAATCATACGGGAAATCACGGGCTTGGGCTTTCAAACCTTGCGTTCCGACAGGTGATTGGATACTATCCGGTGCAACAAAACAAACCGGGTGGTATCCATGGCGGACCCTTTTTCCGTTGTGATAAAAGATAAGCAGGTGATGGTGATCCGCCGGTGGCTTATCTTTTTTTTTGATGCATCCGGTCATGCGGTACACACGATGTTCCGGGCCTGTCGGTCAGGCAGGCCGGGTTTCTGTTCGTATAATCCATATCCAACGCATCTCGTGCGATTTTTAGAGGTAACTTCATGGGGCATAACACCAAGTATATTTTTGTGACCGGCGGGGTTGTTTCATCACTGGGCAAGGGGCTCGCCTCCGCAGTGATCGGAGCACTTCTCGAAGCACGTGGCCTGAAGGTCACGATCCAGAAACTGGACCCGTACATCAACGTCGACCCGGGTACCATGAGCCCCTTTCAGCACGGTGAAGTGTTCGTCACCGACGACGGCGCCGAGACCGACCTCGACCTCGGCCACTACGAGCGCTTCACCACGGCCCGCATGGGCCGGAACAACAACTTCACCACCGGTAAGATCTACAACTCCGTCATCACCAACATCCGCGGGGAATACCTGGGCGGCACCGTGCAGGTGATCCCCCACATTACCGATGAGATCAAGCGCAGCATCCTTATGGTGGGGGACGACGTGGACGTGGCCCTCATTGAGATCGGCGGTACCATCGGGGATATCGAGAGCCTTCCCTTCCTGGAGGCAATTCGCCAGTTGCGGGCCGACCTCGGCAAGGAGAACGTCCTGTACGTTCACCTTACCCTGGTGCCCTACATCGCCGCCGCAGGCGAGCTCAAGACCAAGCCCACCCAGCAGAACGTCAAGGAGCTCCGGAGCATCGGCATCCAGCCCAACATCCTCATCTGCCGCTCCGACCGCGAGATTCCCAAAGAGCTCAAGAAGAAGATCTCCCTGTTCTGCAACGTGGACGACGACGCGGTCATCACTGCCCGGGACGTGGACTGCATCTACGAGCTGCCCCAGGTCTACCACGAAGAGGGGCTGGACGAGAAGATCATCAAATACCTCCAGATTTGGACCCGGGCCCCCCGCCTGGAGAACTGGGAGGAGTTCGCCCACCGCTTCAAGAACCCCAAAAAACGCGTCACCATCGCCATCGTGGGCAAGTACGTGGACCTCACCGAGTCGTATAAGAGCCTCAACGAGGCCCTCTACCATGCCGGGGTTCCCAACAACTGCGGCGTGGATCTCGATTTCGTCGACTCCGAGACCGTGGATGACGCCAACGCTGCAAGCCTCCTCGCCCATGCCGACGGCATCCTGATTCCCGGCGGCTTCGGGTCCCGGGGCACCGAGGGCAAGGTGGCGGCCGCGCGCTACGCCCGAGAGAACAAGGTGCCGTACTTCGGTATCTGCCTCGGCATGCAGATCGCCGTCATTGAATACGCCCGTCACGTGGCCGGTATGGATGATGCCAACAGCGCCGAGTTCGACGCCAAGACCGGCCATCCCGTCATCTATCTGATGACCGAGTGGATCAACGAGCGCACCGGCGAGATGGAGAAAAGGGACGTGAACTCCGAAAAGGGCGGTACCCTGCGCCTGGGCGCCTACCCCTGCACCCTTGCGGAAGGCACCCACGCCCGGGACGCCTACGGCACCGAGGCCATCTCCGAGCGCCATCGCCACCGCTACGAGTTCAACAACGAATTCAAAAAGGCCCTCACCGACAAGGGACTCATCCTCTCCGGGACCTCACCCAACGGCGAGCTTGTGGAGATTGTGGAAGTCCCCGACCACCCCTGGTTTGTGGGCTGCCAGTTCCACCCCGAGTTCAAGTCCCGCCCCATGGAACCCCACCCTCTCTTCGTGGAGTTCATCCGGGCGTCTCTGAAGAACGCCAAAAAGTAGAAGGGCTGGGAAATCCAGCCTCCGGCGGCCAGGGGATTTTTAGCCTAAGTGGCTTCGCCACCCCTGGACCCCAGGATTGCGAATGCTCCCGGCCTTCGTTCCTCAGGCCGATCGCATTCGCTGACGGGCTGCGCCCGTGGAAGGCCCGATGAGGTCTTTTTGCGATGTCGTTTAGCCCTGATCCGGATATGCTCTCGTCCCCAGGCTCTGCCTGGGGACGTTTTGAGGAAATTTTCCTCCACTCCTGACCCTCCCCCTACCTGAGAAAATCACCCCACGACATATCGTTCTATGCAGGCAAAGCTGAGCCCTTGATGGCAGCAATCTTCTCGAAAATGGATGGCAAGGGTGCTTTGGCGTGAAACCGGACTCTCAAGCAAGGAGTTTGTTCAAATAGAGCAGGGTGCACTTGCGCACCGTGCTTGTCGACCCCCTGCGACCTGTCGATACGCGCCAACCCCAGCGTTGATACAGGACGTGCTTCCAGAAAAATGAAATGGGCCTCTCCTGAAAAAACGGTTGCCGCATATCACACCCCGCGCGAATGCCCCGAAAACGTGTGCATAATGTCTGCCGTCATGCATTCGCCATAGCCCGGATATTTCACGAAATGATGTTTTCTTTTTGACTGGTTGTTTTCTCATGAAATATCCGGGATAGGGTTCCCAGGTGCCCCCACCTGGCCACCGGAGGCATGCGTTGGTTTTTTTCTCTGAACCTTGAATTTTTAACCGACTCTCCTTATCTTTGGATCATTGAAGGCTGAAAGGCCCATCTGTTGATGATTCATTGCCCATCGAAAGGGAACCCCCATGACCGAACCTGTCGAAACCCATCTCAAGGACTACAAGCGCCCTGATTTTAATGTGGAGACCGTTGAGCTCCATGCAGATATATTCGAGACCGAAACCTTTGTGACCGCCAGCCTGGGTGTCAAGAAAAGCCCCGAGGCAGCCGACGGCGCCTCTTTTCTCCTGGACGGCAGGGAGCTTGAGTTGCTCTCCATCGAGCTGGATGGCCGTACTCTGACCGACGGCGAGTACACCCTTGAAGGGGAGGTCCTCACCCTGCAGGCGCCCCCCGATGTTTTTTGCCTTACAACAAAGGTGAAGATTCACCCTGAGACCAACACCTCCCTTGAGGGGCTTTACCTTGCTGACGGCACCTTCCTGACCCAGTGCGAGGCCGAGGGTTTTCGCCGCATCACCTTTTTCCCGGACCGACCGGATGTGATGAGCAGCTACCGCTGCACGGTGTCTGCCGATAAGGGGAAATATCCGGTGCTCCTGGCCAACGGGAATCTGGTGGACGAAGGTGAGCTTACCGGCGGCCGTCATTTTGCCACCTGGGAGGATCCCCACAAAAAGCCGAGCTACCTGTTCGCCATGGTGGCCGGGGATCTGGCGTGTCGGGAAGATACCTTTACCACCGCCTCCGGGCGCGAGGTGGCCCTGAAGTTCTATGTGGATCACCAGGACGCCGACAAGTGCGGGCACGCCATAGAGTCCCTGAAAAAGTCCATGGCCTGGGACGAACAGACCTTTGGCCTGGAGTACGACCTGGATATTTATATGGTGGTGGCCACCCACAGCTTCAACGCCGGGGCCATGGAGAACAAGGGGCTCAACGTCTTCAACTCCAAGTACGTGCTGGCAAAGCCCGAGACGGCAACGGACACGGATTTCCAGGGCATCGAAGGGGTCATCGGCCACGAATACTTCCACAACTGGACGGGCAACCGGGTGACCCTCTGCAACTGGTTCCAGCTCTCCCTCAAAGAGGGGCTCACTGTCTTTCGGGACCAGGAGTTCTCCTCGGACATGGGCTCCCGGGCGGTGAAGCGCATCGCAGACGTCCGGGGCTTAAGGGCCTCCCAGTTCCCTGAAGACGCAGGGCCCATGGCCCACCCCATCCGGCCCGAGTCTTACATCGAGATGAACAACTTCTACACGGCCACGGTCTACAACAAAGGGGCCGAGGTAATCCGCATGATCCATACCTTTCTCGGGCCCGAGGGCTTTCGCAAGGGCATGGACCTTTACGTGGCCCGCCACGACGGAAGCGCCGTGGCCTGCGAGGATTTCATCGCGGCCATGGAGGACGCCTCCGGGGTTGACCTTACCCGGTTCCGTCTCTGGTACAGCCAGGCAGGCACACCAACCGTGACCGTTACTCGCGCCTTTGACGCGGAGACCTCCCGTTACACCCTCACCTTCTCCCAGAAGGTGCCCGATACCCCGGGGCAGGCCAACAAGAAGGCCATGCAGATCCCTGTGAGGATGGGGCTTCTGGGGAGTGACGGGGCACCCATACCCCTCACCCTTGAAGGGGAGGCCTCTCCCGGTCCCCTGGAGCGCGTTCTGAGCCTCTCCTCGGAGTTGGAATCCTTCACCTTTACCGGGGTGGAGAAAGAACCGGTACCCTCCCTGTTCAGGGGTTTTTCCGCCCCCGTCAATCAGGTGACGGACTTAACCGAGACCGAGTTGATCTTTCTCATGGCCCACGATCAGGACTCCTTCAACAGGTGGGACGCTGCCCAGCAGCTCTATGCCAACACCATCCTGGGCATGGTGGAAGAACTCAAAAAAGGAGAGCCCCTGGCCCTGAGCACCGACCTGGTGGCAGCGGTGCAAAAGACCCTCACCCATCCAACTCTGGACAAGGCCCTCATCGCCCAGGCCCTGACCCTGCCGTCGGAAACCGAGCTGGGGGACCGCATGGCCGAGATCGATGTGGACGGGATCCACGCAGCCCGTGAGTTCGTGGCAGACACCCTGGCCGTGGCCCTCAAGGAGAGCTGGCGGTCCGTGTACGAGGCGTGCAAAGAGGACGGCCCCTATCGCCCGGACACCCAGTCCATGGCCAAGCGCCGCCTCAAGGGTCTTTGCCTCTCTTATCTCTCCCGGGTGGAGGCCCCGGCCTTTGTCATGGACGCCTTTGCTTCGGCTGCCAACATGACCGACGAGCTGGCAGCCCTTACGGTTCTGGCAGGCATGGATGCCCCGGAGAGCGATGAGGCCATGGACCGGTTCTACGGGGCGTGGAAAGGGGATACCCTGGTCCTGGACAAGTGGTTCACCGCCCAGTCCCTCTCCAACCGCCCCGGGACCTTGGAACGGGTGGCCTCCCTCATGGAGCATCCCGACTTCGACATCAAAAATCCCAACAAGGTGCGGGCCCTCATCGGCGCTTTCTGCCAGGCCAACCCCTGGCATTTCCACAGACTGGACGGCAAGGGATACGACCTGCTGACCGATGCGGTCATTGCCCTCAATACCATCAACCCCAGCATCGCCGCCCGCATGGCCTCCGGCTTCAACCGCTGGAAACGCTACGATGAAAAACGCCAGGGGCTTATGAAGGCAAGGCTGGAGCGCATCAAGGGCACCGAAAACCTTGCCAACGGTGTCTTTGAGATTGTCTCCAAGGCTCTGGCTTAGGGGCTACCAAAGAAACCATCGAAAAGCCTGCCTCCGGCGGCCAGGGGATGATCCCCTGGACCCCAGGTTGCGAATGCCCTCTCCCTTCGTTCCTCAGGGTGAGGACATTCGCGAAGGTTTCTGGAAAATTGAGCAAAACCTGTTTGTCAAACCCGTTTTTATAGAGAAGGCAAAAGTTTGGTCCCCGGCAGGGCCGCCGGAGGCGTCTTAACCTGGCAGCCTCCGGCGGCAAGGTGGGGGCACCTTGAAACCCGCCAACCGTTTCTGCAGGAGATGCTCGTTTCATTGTTCCCAAACGTTTGATGCGAGGCTTTTTTTTGGGGCGCCTCCCATGTTGGGAGCTCTTCGACATTCTCCATACGCTTTAAAAGGTTCCGGATTCGATTTATGCACGAAAGGCCGTTGCGGTTTGCAGCGGCCTTTCGTGTATGGAGAGTGTGCGTTTCGTTGAAAAGGAAAGAACTCAGGAGGAGAGGCCCTTCATTCCTTCCTGAGGGTATCGCTCTCCGGCAACGGCATCTGATGTGAAAACGTTGTCGAGAAAGGTGAGGTCCGAGGCTTCCAGGGTGACCTGAAGGGCGCCCGCATTGTCCTCCAGGTAGCGGGTCCTGCGGGTGCCGGGGATGGGGACAATGTCCTCGCCCTGGGCCATGACCCAGGCCAGTGCGATTTGGGCCGGGGTGCACTGTTTCTTTTGGGCAAGCTCCTGTACTGAGGCCACCAGGGCAAGGTTGCGGTCCAGGTTTTTGCCTTCAAAGCGCGGGGACATGCGACGGAAATCGGCGCTGTCCATTTCTTTGGTGTCTGTGATGGTCCCGGTGAGGAACCCGCGTCCCAGAGGGCTGTACGGCACAAAACCCACCCCGAGTTCCCGGCAGGCGGCAAGGAGGCCGTTTGCTTCGATGTCCCGTGTCCACAGGGAGTACTCGCTCTGCACCGCCGCCACCGGGTGGATGGCGTGGGCCCGTTGCAACTGTTCGGCCGAGACCTCGCTTAAGCCCACGGCACGTATTTTTCCTTCCTCCACCAGTCGGGAGAGTTCCCCCATCATGGCATCCAAGTCCTGCTCCGGGTTGAGCCTGTGGGCGTAATACAGGTCGATGTGGTCGACCTCCAGGCGCTTAAGGGATGCCTCGCAGGCCTTTCTCAGGTACGCGGGGCTGTTGTCGATGGTTCGTTCATAGGCGCCTTTTTCCTTGCGGACGATGCCGAATTTGGTGGCAAGGACAATGCGATCCCGTTTGCCCTTGATAAACCGACCGATGAGTTTTTCGTTATGGCCGTGGCCGTACATGTCGGCTGTGTCGTAAAAAGTAACGCCGAGTTCAAGGGCGCGTTCCAGCACGGTGAGGGAGTTGGTGTCATCGGATGGTCCGTAGAACTCGGACATGCCCATGCAGCCGAGTCCCATGCGGGATACGCGGATGGATGTCTTGCCTAAGGGAACCTGTTTTATCATGGTGGGTCTCCTGTGGTTCGGGTGTGGAGACGAAAACGTCCCCACATCGGTTGGGGTATTCAGAAACACCTGCGGCGATTCTGTGCGTGTTATGTACAATAATATGGTTAGTGTCCTAACCATTGAGGCAAAAAAATACCGGCTGACCATGCTGCCCTGAACGCATGGGCTTCTGATGCAATGGTTTGCGTAGCGCTATACCGCTCGCGGCGTGCTTCAGGTGACCGGGGCTGCCGGTCGCATCAGCAGCTTGTCCAGCATGCCTGCAAGGGCTTTTTGCTCGGGGTTCGTCAGCGGTGCCATGAGCTCATTTACCAGGGTGTAGTACTGGGGCATGATGCGGTCCAGGAGGGCCCCTCCCTTGTCCGTGAGGATCACGGCGGCTTTGCGTCCGTCGGCGGGGTCTTCCTGTCGGCGGATGAGACCGTCACGTTCAAGCTGTCGGAGGAGGCCGGACATGGTGGCGCGGGTTACGCCTTGCTCCTGGGCCAGCTCAGAAGGCAATGCCCGGGGGATTTTCCGGCGTCGCAGCTGGATCAGGACAAGCCATCTGCCGTGCATGATGCCATGACCGGAAAGGAGCGCGTCCAGGCGCCCGAGAAAGTCGCTGCCCGCAACGAGGAGGCGCAGAAACGCTGAGACAGCGTCCGGGGCCAGTTGGGGGTAGTCCCGCTCCATGCGGGAAAAGATATGGTCGTTTGGGAAGTCGCGTAGGTTGAACATGAGGTGACTATAGTTAGGTCGCTAATTATATGCCAATGGTTTTGTGCTTTGCCATCGGCACGCAAGGGGGCGAGGCCTTATTGAATCTTTCGGTAGGCGGACTCTGTCAGGTGTTCCATGAGGAGTTCGGAGTTTTTCAAGGCTTCCTTTTCGTTCCCAAAGGCAATGGCTTTCATGATGTCCCGGTGGATCAGGCTGCCCTTCATGTTGTCTGTTTCAATTTTGTTGGCAAACCAGAACCGGCACAAAGGCTCTGAACCTGCTCGATGGTGTTGTGGAAGTAGGGGTTCCCGGTGGCGTCTGTGATGATGGTGTGGATGTCCTGGAGGCATTTGAGCATGCCCTCTTCATCATGTTGTTCGGCGCAGGCCACCATCTGCTCCCCAAGGTGAAGCATCTCTTTTTTCTGGGCGGCCGTGCCACGCAAGATGGCGTATCGCAGGCAGATGGGTTCGATCTGTTTGCGAACCTCCAGGAGTTGCACTTGCTGTTCTGGGGTGATGCTTAGGAACTCGATCCCTTTTCGTGGGTGGATTCGCAGCATGTTTTCATGCTCAAGCTTTTGCAGGGCTTCCCGTACCGGGGTGCGCCCCAGGTTCAAAAGGGTGGCCAGCTTGTTTTCCGAATAGAGGGTGGAGACGTTGATTTCACCGAACACAAGCATCCGTTCGATTTCAAGGCGGGCTGTTTCTGAAAGGGTTTTTGTCATGGTGACCTCGTATTTCAGCGGTGACAAATGGGTTTAACCGATTTGGCGGTCGCGGGGTTGTTGGGTAGCTGGTATGCAAGAGTGAAATTTAACTGGTATATCACAGGTCTGATAGGTAAATTCTGTTTCTTTGCTTGGGCGATGCTTACGGGTATATATACAGATCTATTATCTTTATTTTTATCTCTTCTGTCTGGTTCTGTCCTGCACTTCGGTCTGTCTTATTATTAATATATCAGAAAGCATTTCTTTGTTTATACCAGCTGCCGGGGATCTCTGTCATGAAATAATCAATGCACTTTAAATCTCTCTGGAGGAAACGTACCTACTGACACATCAGTTCTTTGTGATGGCTATGATAGGGCGCCTGAGGGGCTTTTCACGATGGTTGTGTCTTAGATGGGTCCTCTGTGGCGCTATTTGGGAATATCTCGGGGGTATTCTTATCTGTACTCTTTTATTTCAGATAGTTGTTATAGTTTGGCGGTAATATATCTTGTGGGGAAAATGCTATTTTAAAGTGTTTGATCAGAGGGCTTTTGGATTAAATTTCGCGGTGGGTATTGCCAGAGTTTCATAATTGATATACAAGATGGTGTGTCGGTCGGTGATTAATTTTAAATTAATGATGAAGAAATATAAAATAAGAAGGTTATGAAATATACCACTGATACATCATTTATGGATTTCTGGAAAGAGACGGCGTTAACCGATGAGGAGGCGCCCCTTCTTCTGGAGGCGGATGTCGTTGTGTGCGGCGGCGGCCCTGCCGGTGTCGCTGCAGCAACGGTTTGTGCGCGGCAGGGGCTTTCCACTGTGCTGGTGAGAAGAATGGATTTTGCGGGGGCGCTGCGGTGGCAGGGCTTTCCGGAACCATCTGTGGCCTGTACCAGGCCCAGGGGGAGATCGAGGCCAAGGAGCCAAAGCAGCTTGTCTTCGGGTTTGCCGGTGAATTCAAAACCCGCCTTGCCGGGGCGAGGGGTTACCGAACCCCAGATCTACGGGAGCACCCATGTGGTGACCTTCGATCCCTTTGTCTGGCGCGAAGTGGCCGATGACCTCTTGGAGGAGGCCGGGGTCCGGTGTTCTCATACCCTGGTGCATTCCGGTGACCCGAAAGGGGGACCGGCTGACCTCCGTGCAGCTGGAATCCAGCGCAGGGAGAACCCACGTCAAGGCCGGGGCCTCTCGATTGCACGGGCGATGCGGCCGTCATGACCAAGGCCGGTTGCGCCTATCCCTTCGGGGACAACGGTGCCATCCAGAACCCCACCATGATGTTTCGTCTCTCCCATGTGGAGGAGGCGGGGTATTACGACTGCTTCGGCAGGAACACCATTTGCCCCGAGGGCCTGACCCGCAAGCTCACCGAGGCTTTTGAAAAGGGAACCTACGATACCCCGCGAAATCACATCTGGGTCTTTCCCACCCCCACGCGGTCCGTGTTTTTGATGAACTGCACCCAGCTCGCCGGTCAGGGGGGGGATGCTTAATGTTATCAACCCCGGAGACCGAACCCATGCGGAGATTTCCAGCCGTGGGGCTATCCGCGAATACCATCGGTTTTTCAAGGACAATGTCAGCGGGTTTGAAGATTCGGAGCTCATGGATGTGCCCGGAGGTGGGGGTGCGCCAGACCCGCAGCATCAAGGGCGCGGTGACCCTGACCAATGCTCATGTGGCACAGTGCACCAAAGCCGCCGACGGCATTGTCCGTTCCTCCTGGCCCATTGAGCTTCATGCCGGGGAGGTCTCCAAGCTGCACTGGCTTATCGATGATTATTACGAGGTGCCCTATGGGACCCTGGTGCACCCGGAGCTGGACAACGTCATTGTTGCCGGACGCAGTTTGAGCGCGGAGCATGAAGCCCTGGCCTCTGCCCGGGTGACCGCCCAGTGCTTTGAATACGGCCACGCAGCAGGTTCACAGCGCTTCGCCTTGAGGCCGGTACCGGATACAAGGACGTGGATACCGACGAGTTGCGCCGCCGCATGATCGAAAACGGCAGCGCTCTTTAAATATCACGGGCCCGGAACAGACAACGGCGTTTTATTCGAACGGGCCCATTCAGACGCTGACACCTTGCTGTCATATAACGCGAAAAGGAGTGGATGATGAACAATTGCAGAATCAATCGAGTGGAGTTATATGCCGTCGCAGACCGTGAATATCTCCCTTATCCGACGGGCAACCCATCAGGAGCCCCTGCTTTACACCAATAACATTGTGCGCCTTGTCACTGAAGACGGTATCGAGGGCGTTGGGGCCACCATCAGTTACACTGAAAACGATTTTGACCGGTGCATCATCGAGGCTATGCGGACGCGTCGTCCCCGGGCTTATCGGCAAGATCCTCGACGACCCAGGAGCTTTACTCCTGGCTTATGTCCCGTTGTACCTGGGGCGGCCTGCCCGCCAAGTCCCCCGATCGCATCGCGGCCTGGGACATTAAGGGCAAAAAAGCCGGTATGCCGCTCTACATGCTCCTGGGTGGGGCGCGGACCAAGATGCTCTCCTACGCCTCCACCCCCATGTTCGACACCGTTGAAGCATGCCCTACATCGACGAGTGCATCGCGCACGGTTTTACCGCCATGAGCTTGACTGCTACTGTGTTTTCAAGAAAGACCTGGCCCTGGTCAACGCCGTGCAGGAACGCTACAAATACACCGGGATCCGCTTTATGCTGGATACGGCCACCTTCTATTCTCCGGAAGAGGCCATGAAGATGGCCCGGCTCGATGGAACGGTTACGACTGGGAGTGGCTCGAGGCCCCGGTCTCCGATTACGATTACAAGACCTATCAGCGCCTTGTGGACAAGACAGATCTTGAGATCTCCAGCCATGGAAACTGCCTGCTCACTCTCCAGGAGGTGACCTACGCTCTCGGCAACGGTTTCTGGTCCGATGTGCGCCAGGACGCCACGGTGTGTGGGCGTATTACGCCTTTAAGGAAGGGGTGTTTTGCCATTGCCTGAGGCCACTGAAGCGCCTTGAGATCCAGAGCATGGACGTAAACCACCACCCAGGCCGCCAACCTGCACGTGGCCCTGGCCCACCACAACTGCAACTACTTGCAGTTCTACCCTTACGAAAGCTTTGAACTGGGGAGCAACACCCCCATCCGAACCGACAAGGAAGGGTATGTTCACGCCCCGGAAGGCAACGGCCTGGGGTCGACATGGATTGGGATGCCGTCAAAGAGGCGTCCATCGCAAGCTACGTGTTTGAATAAGGAGCGGAGATGAAATTCAGTAAGTTTGAAGTCGACCTGAAGCTTACCCTTGAAGCTTCTCCTGTGTACTGCTGCTGGGGGTGCTGGCGTCCTTTACCCGGATCGTCAGGGGACCACGGGTCCCATGCTCAACTTTACCGTGGTGAACCTGGGTACCGGATTTCTGTGGTACACCTGTTCGCGATGGTTGTCTGCTGTTCCTTGCCCGTCCAAATACGGCAACATCCGCTTAGGGGCGACAAGCCCGCCTTTCAATAAGTTTCAGCTCTTTGCCATGGCCCTTTCTGCCGGCATGGGGGCCAGTACCATGTACTGGGCGTTCATCGAGAGTATCTACTATTACATGGATCCTCAGTTCGGCATTGTGGACAAGGCCATGGCCATGGAGTACGCGGCCGCCTACAACATGTTTCACTGGGGCGCCGCCGGTGGTTTACCTACCTGATTGTGGCCATTCCCTTCAGCGTGGTCTTCTATATCAAGCGCAGCCGCAAGATGAGCTTGAGCGGTCTGGCGAACAGCATGTTCAACGACGCCTTGCCCCGTGGGCCCAAAAGCTCATCGACCTTTTGTTCATCATTACGACCCTGGCGGCCACGGCCCTGACCCTGGGTCTGGGTATTCCCATGATCTCGGCCAACTTAAGCCAGCTCACCGGCATTCCCGACAACCTGTTTTTGGGGATCGGCGTGATGGCTCTTTCCGTGGTCTTCTCTCTTGAGCTCCTACATTGGTATTGAAAAGGGCATGGCCCGGTTGAGCAACGCCACCATCTATATCTGTGCAGGGCTTGTGTGCCTGGTGTTCATAGTTGGCCCCACGGCCCTTATTTTGAACAACACCACCAACGGTATCGGTGTGATGCTGAGTAAGTACATCCGCATGAGCACAAACACCGACCCCTTCGGCAGCTCTTTGTTTCCCCAGTACTGGACCATCTTTTTCCTGGCAAACTGGATCTCCTACTCTCCGGGTATCGGGGTGTTCATCACCAAAGATCTCCAAGGGCCACAGGCTCCGTGACGTGATTCTCATCCTTGCGGCAGGGACCCTGGGGACCTGCCTGATCTTTGGGGTGTGCGGCACCTTTACCAT
Source organism: Desulfoluna sp. CYM3A (assembly GCF_056829965.1). NCBI lineage: Bacteria > Pseudomonadati > Thermodesulfobacteriota > Desulfobacteria > Desulfobacterales > Desulfolunaceae > Desulfoluna > Desulfoluna sp. CYM3A. The sequence goes on along the minus strand of NZ_CP186556.1, from coordinate 3,436,128 downwards.
GAACCTTCAGAACACCGGCGCCGTTGATGCCGTGGGGCTGATCAACAGCGGGCTGGCCACAGAGCTTGTGAAGGCAGCCTTCGGGCAGACTCCGTTTCCGGGCCTGATGACCCTGATTTACCTTGTTACCATGGTTCTGTTCACCGTCACCACCCTTGACGGGACCTCCTATTCCCTTGCAGGGATCGCCACCAAGCGGCTGGACAACGACGCCAACGTCTCTCCCATGTTTCGCCTTTTCTGGTCGTCCGCTTCTTATTCCCATTGTGTTCCTCCTGATTCATGCCAACCTGAATATCCTCAAGTCCTTTCCGGTGCTGATCATCGTTCCCATGATGCCTATTTTCACCGTGCTGGCCTACAAAACCCTGGGGTATATCAAAGAGACCTTCGGCAGTATGAACGCCGAGGAGATCGAAAAGCATTCCATTTATCTCTCCACCACTGACGATCTGTAGCCCTTTTCCCCCTTCCGGGGTAGGTCGCAAAAAAGCCCCGCCGTCGAAAGACGGCGGGGCTTTTTTATTTCAGGTGGCTTGGTGTTGCTCAGGGGGCTTCTGACGCAGCATCGGGTTCGGCTGTATCACGGGCCAGCTGCGCCCTGATTTTTTCAAGCAACGTGCCGGTGTCCATGGGTTTCTGAAGGTAATCGGTGTTGCCGAGATCCGTCAGGAAGTCGTCCGGGGGGGTGGTGTACCCCGAGAATAGGAGGGCCGGGAGTCCCGGGCGGATGGCGGTTATTTCACGGATCAGTTCCATGCCGGTCATCCCGGGCATGGTGACGTCGGTAAGGACCAGGTCGAAGGTGTCCGGTGCCTCCCTGAAGCAGGCCAGGGCACGGGCACCGTCGGTGAAGGTGCGTGTTGCGTAGCCGTGCAGGCAGAGAAGGTCCGAGAGGCTGTCCGTGATTTTCTTTTCATCATCCACCACAAGGATGGTCTCGTTGGCGCCACCTGGCAGTCCCTGGTCGGGGGAAGAGAGGGCCGGGTCGCCTTTCTGGGGCAGGCGGGGGAGGTGGATCTTAAAGGTGGTGCCGACTCCAGGCTGGCTAAGCACGCTGATGTGACCGTGATGCTCTTTGACGATGGCGTGGACCACGGAGAGCCCAAGGCCCGTTCCCTTTCCCTTTTCTTTGGTGGTGAAGTACGGGTCAAAGATATGCGCAAGGTGTCCCTGGTCGATGCCGCAGCCCGTATCGGAGACCTCAAGGAGGATGTATTCCCCCGGGGCATAGGGCGCGTCGGATATCGGGGCGTCGATACAGACATCCGTCAGGGACACGCGAAGGGTGCCCCCGGTGGTTTCCATGGCATGGTAGGCGTTGGTGCACAGGTTCATGATGACCTGGTGGATCTGGGTGGGGTCTGCGTGAATGAGGCTTTTGGACTGGATAATGCTCTCGATGCCTATGGTGGAGGGCAGGGACGGCCTCAGGAGTTTCACGGTTTCCTTGATGATCAACAGGGGCTGGAGGGATTGTTTTTCCGGCTCAGTTTTCCTGCTGAAGGTAAGGAACATTCTGGCAGATGCTTGCTTTGGGCCCTTAAGCCTCCCTGGGTGATCTGCTCCAGGGCCTCTTTGACCTTTTTCGGGGTGTTGAGGTGAAGCTGGGCCAGTTCGGTGTAACCGAAGATCACCGTCAGGATGTTGTTGAAGTCGTGGGCGATGCCTCCGGCCAGGGTGCCGATGGCCTCCATTTTCTGGGCCTGGTAAAGGCTGGTCTCCAGCTGGCGACGCTGGCTGATGTCGATGCCGATGCTCAGGATCTCCTGAAAGCGGCCCAGGTCGTCGGTAATGGCCCGGTTGCTCCACTGGATATAGACCGTGCGTCCGTCCTTGCAGGTGTTTTCATTTTCAATGAGGGCATGGGTCTCCAGCAGGTCGAAGGTCTCATTGTCGAGGTTGTTGATGTGCAGGGCCCGGGCGGCTTCCGGGGTGAGGATGGTGCCCAGGACGTTGCGCCCGTAGAGCTCTTCCCGCGTGTACCCGAAGAGCTCCAGGCCGAAGCGGTTGAGGAACAGGACACGGCCGTACTTGTCCATTCTGAGGATGATGCTGTTGGCGCTCTCCACCAGGTCCTTGTACAGTTTTTTCTGGTATTCCAGTTCCCGGGTGCGGTTCGTGACGGTGAGCTTCAGGGCCCTGTTCAGGTAGAACAGCATGGCCGATATCATGGCAATGGCCACCACCGCCATAAATGGCCAGCGGGGGACCACGGTTTTTTCATAGGCTGTCAGCCCTGTCCAGTTGGTAATGCTCTTGTCGTAAAGGGAGTCCGGCTTTCTCTTCCATTGAATGAGATAACGATCAATGGTGGCCAGGATGTCACCGTGGAGACCCTTTTTGGTGGCAAAGTTGATGGTGAAGGGGGAGAACTGGATGGCGCTGGCTATAAGGGAGGGGGTGTCTGATCGATGGAGCCCGTATAGCTTGCTGGCCACCCCTGCGTCAACCTCTCCTGAAGTGACCGCGGCAAACACTTCGTCGGGTGAGGTGTATTCCGTGATGGTGCATTGTATGCCGAGCCCTTCTACGGTTTTTCGGAAGTTGATGCCGCTGATGTCCCGGGCGGTGACGGCCACGTGTCGGTCGCCTAAGTCTGAGATGGTGTCGATGGGGCTCCCGGCTTTCAGGAAAACCTGCCCCCACTCTTCAAAGACCGGCTCCAGATTGAAATCCATGGTGCGGGCACGTTCGGGGGAATGGGCGATGGTGCAGACCAGGTCGACCTCCTCGTGTTCAAGCCGGTTCAGCCCCTGCTCCCAGGTGCCGTAAACATAAGCGACGGTCCAGTTCTCCGACTTGGCGATGGGGTTGATGAGGTCGGGGTAGAGGCCCCGTGGGGTTCCCGATGCATCGACAAAGCAGAACGGAGGGGTGTCGCTTATGCCTATGCGCAGGGTGGTGGGAAGGTCTGAACCGTATCCAGTGGAGGAGGAGAAAAAAAGAAGGGTAGCAAAAAGGTACGCGGTACAAACAACGTATTTCATATTCTGGCTTTATACTGTTCAGTGACCGGCTGTCGAAAGGCCGGTGTGTTGTTTATTTTGCGTTGGGGGGCACACAGCGGTTCCGGTTTCATGTGACTTCATGAACAAAAACCGTTCCCCGACGGATGTTGTCGGTTGTCTATTTTCAGCAAACTATAGCTTGGCCGGTGGGGATGTCAAGGCCACAGAGGCAGGGGTGGTAAATTAAGCAGGGGAGATGAGGGAAGGGCAGGGGCTTGGGGGGAAATGGCCCACCGATCCTCTCTGAAGGAGGGGCTGATGTCCGGCATGTGACAGGGTGTAAAGTAGAACTTAATATTACTTTTTGTGAAAAGTTTAGATTAATTGCTGGTTCGTTTGACATGGTGTGGTTGAGCCTCGGAGGAACCAATGGTCGGTGCCACGTCGCGTCGGGGATGTGTGCATTTGGATTTTGGGTAACTGTTTGGTGTCGCGGAGGATCCGGTGGGTGCCCATTGACGTGACGTGTCCGGGATACGCCCCGGATTTCGAAGATCACATGACGGGGCTATTCATTGGCTAAATACTTCCAATGGGTGTAGGGTAGATATAAGCGCAGCAACGGGCAATCAAGATCAGCGTGCTGCGTATTACCCATAAAGCAGGAATCTTATGACTTCGGTACGTGTTCGTTATCAAACCATGGAATTCGATGGTATGGATATTCATATACGAACGTTACGCGATAGACAGCAATATGAAGATGTCGGCGGGGTTGCAGAAAAACTGGGCATATCATCCGCCACCTGGCCACTGTTCGGTGTGATCTGGGCGTCCAGCGAAGTTCTGGCTCATTTTATGGTGGATTTTGAAATCGAAGGAAAGCGCATTCTTGAGGTGGGCTGCGGCATTGCCTTGACGAGCCTGGTGTTGAACCATCGCCATGCGGACATCACCGCCACGGACTACCATCCTGAGGTGTCTGATTTCCTTCTGGAAAACGTGAGGATCAACAACGGGCGGAAGATTCCCTTTGTCCGCACGGGGTGGGGGGACAACGATACGAGGCTGGGGACATTTGACCTCATCACCGGGAGCGATCTTCTGTACGAACGAGACCATGCCGACCTGTTGTCCCGTTTTATCGATCAGCATGCCAACCCTCACTGTGAAGTGATTATCGTGGACCCCGGACGAGGAGAGCAGGCCCGGTTCAGCAAGAAAATGGCCCTCCTGGGGTATTCCCACAGCCAGAGCAAGCCCGTCAATCCAGAGTCCTACCTGAAGAGCCCCTTTAAGGGGAAAATCCTACGATACAAGCGGTAGCCGATCCTTGGGGCCGGGGCATCAGTCCCCGGCTCCTGCGGCGTGATTGGAGGTGTCTCCCAGTACTGCTGGCCGGTGGACCTGTTGCTGATCATGAGCAGCAGTGAATAGGCCAGGAAAACGGAGAGAACCTGGCAAAGGACGGTCAGGACGCTGTCCATGAGGGGTTGGTGGAAATAGCTGGCGATGGGATCCCCTGTGATGGCGAAGACAACGCGGGCAAAAAAGACGGCTGCAAAGAGCGCAAAGGTAACGCCTGCGGGGACGCCATGGCTTTTCAACGCCCTGTCCGAACAGGAAAAGACAATCCAGGCACTGTAGGAGACCACGGGGAGCAGCATGCCCGAGAAGAGAACGATACGTACCCTGATGTCAGGGTGGATGAGGGCAAAGAAGGCGTAAAGCGCCGTGAAAAGAAGAATGTACAGGGTATAGGGCATGGCGCGGAGCCGAATCCCGAAAAATCGAGCCATGCCGAAGAGCATGAAGATGGTGCCGGAAAACATCAGGACGTTTGCCGCGACAATGGAGATGGTGTGGGGAAGGGTGTGCCGCAGGCAGGCCAGGGTCATTCCCGTGGATTTTAACACAAAATCAGCGAAAAAGAAGCCGATTCCCCAGCGGTGCGTTCGGCTCCGGTACCAGACGACTCCCAGTACCATGCTGTAAATGTGGTTGACGAGGATGTAGGTGAAGATGGACGTCTTCATGTCAAAGGGCATCATGGCAATCATCCGGTTTGGCGAGCACCGAAGAGGATGTCGCTGTCGATATGGATCTCCCGCAGGGTGATCGGCGTTCGTGTCAATGGGCTCCATTCATACGTTGTTGCGGGGATAGATGCAAGGCTGTTCCATGGGCATGGGTCACAATGGGGGGAATGAAAGAAGGAGAACGCGTAAAGGGAAGGGTGCCCAACGGCAACGGGACCGTGCCGTTGGGGCTCCTGCGATTGGTGGGAAATATGGCTACAGAAGCTGTTCAGCCCCTGCAAAGACCGTTTCCACCTTGAGGGCTGTTGCTGCATGGCCCGGGTGTTTTTCCGGGTTCCAGGTCTTCATATCGTCAAAGATAGCACCTTCGGTGTGGTACTCAATGGAGCCCTTAACCTGGTAGGCCTTTCCATCTTTCGTGATGAAGAGCAGGGAACCGTTGCTGCCGGACTGGATGTTTTTCAACGTTTTGGAAAAGTAGTTGTTGGCCACCACCAGAGTCTCTTCATCGTATTTGGAGACGCAGGTTGCGTAGATGGCGTTGGGAGTCCCGGCTTCATCCACGGTGGTTAAAATGACGGGGCCCTGGTGGTCGTCCCAGGCTTTGCTGACTTTTTCAGGTAAAGCAGGCATGTTATGTCCTTATTGCTGTAGGCGGTTTGATTGTTTCATCGGGATATCAGCGGTCCGAGGGGACGTAAAACAACCCGGTAAGGCGTTTCAGGTGAGCATATCCGATGGGTCCCGAAGCAGGCCGAAGGGGGCATGATTCGGGTTGACAATTAATTCTACAGGAACAAAGCATAGTTTTTTTGTGAAAGCAATAGCCCGGTTATTTTACGAGCCGGGCTCTCCCATGGTCAAGGCATCGGAATTTTCGGTGTCTTGATTTGCCTCAATTCTCTGATAAGGCAGAGATACCGTTACCGTAATGGTGTTTTATGGCTTGGGCTTGATCGATTTTTGCGACATTTCAGGGGCAGGGAATGGGCAGGCCTGCCGAAGAAGGGGGCGAGGGTTGCTGGCTGAACAGGGGTATTGGATGCTCCCTGGGAGGAGGGCGCACCGGCCGCTCTGTTTCGGCCGGTGCGTCAGGCTATGCAGCGATGGTACGGTTTGTTACGGCGTTTTCCGTAAGAGGGGTTAAAATCTGTAAAGGACGGACACCGTGCCCATGGTGATGGTTGTGTCGTAAAAGTCGATGTCGGAGTCGCTGTCGTAGTAAGCGAGGGTGCCCACAAGGCTCATCTTGGGAACCCCGAGGAATTTTTTCCAGAAGGCGGAAATGGTTGCACCGGCGACATCGTCTTCCCGGGTTTTGTCGTAGATGGGGTTCTCTTCATCAAACTCGGAGCGGCCAACATAGAGGTTGGTGATGAGGTTTACTTTTTCGGTGTTGAAAAGATAGGAGAGCAGCAGGCCGTACCGGTCAAAGGCCATGGCGTCGCCGTCAAGGTCGTAGATGGTGTAAGAGGATGTGCAGTTTTTCTTTGATCACGAAGGGGTAGGTAAGCTTGGTCACATAAACGTCCCCGTTTCGGTCCAGGAGCTTGGCTTCTTCGGCGGTGATTCCATTGCCGACGAGCTGGGTCTGCCCGCTGTTTTCATCGTCCAGGCTCACGTCTCGCCAGGTGAATTCCGCCTCGAATTTGGTCCCCAGGATCTTGTCATACCCCAGGCGAAGGCCGTCGGAGGTTCGATCGGTCTCTTCCCGTTTCTGGTTGATCACGTAGGGGTCCTCCCACACCTCGGTGGGAAAGGATGTGAAAACATAAGCAATGCTGACAATGCTCTTGCCCTTGAGTTCCTGGCGGATACCGACCAGGGTGGACAGGTCGTACCGGACCAGGTCTTCGAGCCTGTTACCCGCAAAGATCTGGGTGCGGGACTCGGCGAAGGTATACGATGCTTCAAAGTTCAGCACCGGGGTGGCGCTGGATTCCGAGTCCGGGCTGTCTTCCAATGAGGTGATGACATCGTCACCGGTATCGCCGATGGCGTTGCCGGCGATCATGTTGGTTTCGAATTCCATGGCGCCGATGCCGACGTTAACGAATCCGGAAAAGCCGGTTTCTTCCGGGATGGGCTGAATGGCGTGGGCCGGCATGATGAAGGCTGCCAGGGAAAAGACCAGTGTGATCAGGAACCATGAACGTTTCATTTTTTCACCTTTTTTCCTTGGTTGTTGAGAGGGCCTGCATGAATCATGAGCACCTGAGAAAGAGGGGCGGGTGGGCCCCTCTTCGGTTTATGACTAAGTGGACGCCTTACCAGTGGAACAGCACGTTGGCTCCCCAGGTAAATTCATCCACATCATAACGGTACCAGTCGGTGTTTTCCCTGCCTCCGTTTTCATAATCAACGGCTGTGAACTCTCCATATACCTCGGTGGACCAGTGGGCGTGAAAGCGCCAGGTGACGCCGGTGGAGGCAAACCAGGTCCCTTCCGAGCCCCCGAATCCCACATTGAACTTGTTGCTCCAGAGCCATTTTTCTGCAAACGGAACATCTGCCGATGCGCCGATCAGAAGGTCCAGCCAAGACTCGTCCGCTTCTGTCCGTTCGGTGTCGGTGCCTTGGGAAAGGTCCACCGAAAGTTCCTGGCGGTCGTAGCGAAGGCCCCCATGGAGCCCAATGTCAACCCATCGACTTTCGTAGACGTTGCGCCCCACGGTCAGTTCCACGGAGATGGTGTCGAACCCCATGTTGGAACGGATGGTGACGCCGTCGGACAGCAACTCCGGGGTATTGTCTTCAAGGTCGAGCAGGTCAAGGGAGAAATCCACCATCCATGTGCCGTCGCTGAGGGCGAGGTCGATGCCGAAGGAGGTGTCTGTCACATCATCGAAATCACTTGGGGAGAGGTCCACATCCACAAGGACAGGGCCGAAACCCCGAGTTCCCAGCCCGAGGTCCCCGCTTCTCTGGGTCCGGGAAAACCCTGTGCCGATGGAGCCGCTCCACCGGGCGGAAGCCGGTGACAAAGGGCCCGAGCAAAGGATTCCTGCAAGGATAAGTACCAGAATGCATGGTCGGTATGCTGTCATTTTGATGATGCGGTTCACGTGATCAAGGCCACAGAGATGGCGTTGTTATTCCATAGGTCGTTGGCCGTCATGGCCAAAAAGGTGTTCCCGGCCCATGGATTCGGTCCATGGCGGGGTGGCTTATGCAGATGCTTCGCACCGGAGGGCGTTTTCTGGATGCCCTTGCAAGGTTGCTGTAGATTGTTCCTGCGTCAGGGCGATCATGGTGGCCGAGGCTACGGGTCGGGTGAAGGATAGCCTCATTGTGGGCGCCCCGTGGGGGCTGTAGATCCTGGATGAATCCTGGCGGAATGTGGTTGCGGACTTGCGCTCTTGTATGGAAGGGTGTTGGGTAAAAAGCCTTATATGTTAATTTAAAGGATTATTTAATATTTCGATGGAAAGTCAATTGACCTACAGGAGGGCTTTGTTTTGGTAAGCCCGTGTTGTGGTTTTTGACAACCACGGATGTGATGATGACGTCACCTGCAGTACCGCCATCCACTTTTCCACTTGTGTGGCCACCGCTTTTTCGCCGTGTCGTCGAGGTTCAGGTATCCTCATGATACGGCTAACCATGATGTCGTCGATGCACGCGCTGGATGTAATGGAAAACTCAATGAGCGCGTTGATAGACGTTGCGCCATCTTTACCCGGTCAGGTAAAACTTCTTGTACTCAATGGCCTTTCGGACGCGGGCCAGGTACTTTTTGACGAGGCCATGGCGATTGACGGGCCCGCTTCTGCGGGCTCCGAAGACTGGGGAGCAAGGTCCGGGGGGAGTGTATCCATGGCGGGGGGAAGGACGATGCCTGTTGCCTCCAGAGGGGCATGGGGATCATGGGGCATCTTCTTCTGTCGTTTTATTGGGCGACCAGCTGCAGCAGAGCAGGCCGTGCAGGAGAGCGCCGCGCCTAAGGCCAGGGGCCGGTTGCCGGTTGCGTTCTTTGCACGCGGAGTCACTGTGTTGCCCTTTCCGATGCCAGGATCACGTTATCAAAGCCGGTTGACCTGACCGTGTTTTTCCATTACCCGGATCAGCTGACCCACGGACGTCTGTTTGCAGGCTTTGATGTAAATTTTCTCGCTGCCGTCCGCGTGGGGGCCTCGAGCCTTGCTGTGAGCATCGCTTTGAATTAGGGAAGAGGGCAGGCTTTCCGGTCCACAACGATGGCATCCTTTTCTGTGATGGTGATTTCAAACCGACGGGACGGAGCCGGCCGGGCGGCAGTGGTCTCCGGCAGGTTCAAGGAGATTCCTTTGGCGGTAAAGACCGCCGTGATCAGCAAAAAGATCATCAGGTTGAAGACTATGTCGATGAGAGGGGTCAGTGTCACCTCCGGGGCCGACTGGCTGGTGTGATGGGTGAATCTGATCAAATGGAAAACCTTTCCGGGTTAACGCATAATGGATAAACCTTACAGGGTGAAGCCATCCACCGTGGAGGCAGAGCCTCCGTGTATCATTCCCAGGCAGAGCCTGGGAACGAAAGGTACCCTGGTACAGTTGACTGTCTTTCACTCCCGATATTCGGTGCGGGCGAAGCCCATCTGAGCATCTGACCTGAGGCCCAGGAATTATTCCCTGGCCCCGGAGGTCTGCTTTTTCTCTTTCCCATGTTAACCATTAAAGTTATTTCTGATGTCATTTCATCAGACCTGCTGCCGTCTGTTGCATGTGAAACGCGGTTTTTTTGACTCTCCGGCTGAAGTACCCGTGGGCGATGAGTACCGGCACGGCCACGGCGAGTCCGGCGGCGGTGGTGATAAGGGCCTGCCAGATTCCGTCGGCGAGCAGGGCGATATCGGCGTTGCCGGCGCCGACGTTTTCAAAAACGCGGATCATACCGAGGACGTCCAGAGTTCGATGAGGGGGGCGGTTGCCCCGATCATGGCTAAGAAATCGAGACGGCGGCCTAAGAAGAGCACGGCGTCTCCGGCGTAGCCCACGGCGGCTTCGCGCTCCTCTTTGACCGGGGCCGACGGCGGCCAGGAGGAGGTCTGTGAGGATGTCCCCCTTTTCGTTGATGACGGTGGTCGCCTCGCTGCGTTTGTGGTCGCGCGCCAGCTCGGTGATTCGGTCCATGGCGGCCTCGTCGGAAAGCCGAGGGTTGAAGGTAATCATCCGTTCAATGATGACCGCAAGCGCAGCCAGGGAAGAGAAGGCGATGGGGACCATCAGCGCGCTTCGCCCTGTTGAATAAGATGCATCATGGAGAACTCCAGGCAGTTTCTGGGTGTGGATATCCCGGCCGATGACAATGAGAAAGCCGGGTTCGTCGTTTCGGCCGGTGTGCCGGGAGATCTCGAGGCCACCGCCGACGTACTGGCAGACTTCGGCCTGGTCGGTGCCTTTAAACCGGACAATGCCCTTGACCTCAGCATGTCGGCAGCTCTGCAAGGGCTGCCGTAAGCGCGCCCCTCTCAACGGGTGGGGCAGGGGAATCTGACGGGCCCCACGCCCTCTTCGCCGTGGCAGACATGGTGGTCGGCCGTGGCGCTTTTTTGGGGAGGGGGCCTTCGACAACATCGTCGTAGAGGAGGCCCGGGCTGATGTTTCCGTGGCTGGTCTGAAGGGTCACGGCACTGGTGTCGAGGTTTCTGATGGTGGCTTCGACGGCCTGTGTCTGTGTCGGTCCGGCCAGGTCCGTTTTGTTAAGGATGACGATGTCTGCGGCTAGGACCTGATCCTCGGCGACCTCGTAGGTCTCAAGGGAGGTGAGGGCGTTGGCGCAGTCCACGACCGGTGGTGACCGAGTCAAACCGGACCAGCTCCTTGAGTTCGTCAATTTCATGGAGGAGGTTGAAGGTGTTGGCAAGGCCGGTGGTCTCCAGGATGATCGCCTCGGGCGTGAACCGGTCCAGAAGCTGGGTGATGCCGGCCGAGAGTTTTCCTGTGAAGGTGCAGACGCAGCCCTCGTCGATCTCCACCACGTTGCAGTTGGTCTTGATGTTGACCGTCCAGGCCGGTCTCCCCGATTTCGTTTTGCACCACGGCCACAAACCGGTTCCTGGCTGGTGTGGTACTCCACGAAGTTGTCGATGAAGGTGGTCTTGCCAGAGCCCAGGAAGCCGGTGAGGACGATGAGCTGGGGGCGCTTGTCCGTCAAGGGGATGTTGGTGTCCTCCATGTCGGCATCCGGGGAGGGCGCCCTGCCAGATGAGGGCCGGGCGCTCTGCGGGAGGGGTTCTCCTGCCGCCAGGTTATTGTTTCCATCCGGTCGGTGTTCTCCGTGTTTTTCAGGGCTTTTTCCGTATCGGGGAAGCGGTCCGTAGCCTGCGGTCTGGTGAATGAGGGGCCATTTGTCCGTCTCCCGGGCGGAGACCTCGCCGTGGGCGTTGTAAAAAAGAACCTGTCCCTTTGTGTGCGCCTCCCGGAAGAGGCACGGGGAAGCCTCCAGGGTATGGGAGACGGCCGCGCAGATGGCATGGAACAGGCCCAGCAAGGGCAGAGGCCGGCAACATTTTCCTCGCAGTCGCCGGGGGCCACAAGGTACTCCCCTTCGGGGCTTCCCGGGCATCGGATGCCGTCCGCGGCAACCACCCGTTTTGCTGACGGAGCTTCCAGGCTGAGGAGGAGGGGCGAGTCTCCGCTGCCCAGGCGGAGGGTAGGTTACAAGAAAGGGCTCTGTCATCTCCGGATAGCGCGAAAATTCTGGTACCTTTCCAGGTAGTCCGGCAGCTGGGCCGTGGCGGCGGCGTGGAGGTTGACCCGTCGACAAGCCTTCATTTTCCCTGTCTGGAAAGTGGACAAGAAACCGCGCACATTGCCCGGGTCTCCGTTCCTTCTTCTTTCTCTTCGCATCCGAGGCCGAACTTCCCCCGGTGCCCCTTGAGTCTGAAGGTCCAGGATTCCCCATCGCTCTGGGTGGGGGCCATGCCCCCAGCCGGAGCGTTTCTTGAAGCCTTTGTCGTACAGGCCCCGGGCCAATGACGTTGATCAGGAGCCGGGGGTAGGGCCGCTGCCCGAGCCGTCGGCAAGGTCGGAAGGGCGCACATGGCACAGCTTGTTGTGACGTTGGGATTACGGTGTCTCGTCTTTTATGGTTTCAATGGGCGAAGAAGGCAAGCCTTCTATGGTCAAAATCGCCGGAAGAAGCATGCCTCCGGCGGCGAGGTGGAGCCACCTCGAAAGCTGATTGCCCTTGCTCTTTGTCCCTTGTTTCTCGAGACAAAGCGCAAGGGCGTTCGTCGTGGGCAGAGCCAGCCTCAATGGCTGGCGGTGGATTCACCTTTCGCCCAAGACCTGTTTGTCAAACTTTTTTAAAAGTTTAGCCCCGGCAGGGCCGCCGGAGGCTGTTTTTTGCTTTTAAACGCCGAAGGCGATTTTGTCGCCGTTGCCGAGGTAGTCGGGGGACGAGGAGCGGAACCGGGCGGTGCCCCTGATCACGGGTAGCCTGCCTCGATGAACTTGGCGGTGAGGTGTCCCGTGCAGTGGTTGCATCCGATTTTCTCAAAGCCCCATTTCCCAAGGGAGATGACCAGGTCATCGTATTTGGGTACCAGTCTTCAAAAGGGAGATGTGGAGGCCGCCGTAGATACCGTAGAACCGGTCGTTCGCGGTATTGAGCTCGGTGTGGGCCAGGTCGGCGAACTTCAGGATGCCCTGGTGGCAGCAGCCGCTGACCAGGACCAGGCCTTTGTCCTTGACGTTGAAGGCCAGGGAAATCTCCCCGAAGACCCGGTTGATGATGGGCACGTCGAACTTCAGGACAGCCATTCCGGGGATAAAGGGGTTCACCGCCTTTTTGTAGGAGGTCAGGGGCCCGGTGTGGCCGGAGTCCTTGATGTACTGGAGGCCCTCAGGTAGAAGCCGTCCTGGATAAAGACCGGGATGGTGGGGTCGTACTTCATGGTCACGGGAAAGCCCCAGAAGTGGTCCCAGTGTTCATGGGATATGAACAGGGCTTCGATCTCATGGTTTTGGAGCATCTTATCGATGCCCTCCCGTTTGAAGGCGGCGTCGGTCCAGGTGTAGGACCAGCCGTGTCCAAGGTACTTGTGGGTTTTGCCGTTTAGCTCCTCCACCTCGATGAGGCAGGGGTAGCCCCTCGTCTCCAGGGGTGCAGGGAGAAGCCTGCCCTGATCTTCCAGGCCTTTTCCAGATCTTTGGGGATCAGGTCTTTGATGGTCGCGATACCGCTCTCGTAGGAGCCCTGGGCGGTTCCCTTGCCGTTGCCGAAGGGAGGCCAGTTGAGGTCGTACTGGTTGACGAGGAGGCCGCCTGCCGCGTGGATGTCCCCGATGAGGTCGCCGTTGTTGAACCAGCTGGTTTCGGAGATGTTGGTGATCTTGACGCTTTTCAGCACCCCGAAGTCCTTCATGGCCCGGGTGGTTTCATCAGCCGCTTCTTGGCCATGGGGGAGTAGGAGTAGAGCCCCATGGTGGCAAAGGTGCCGGCGCATACGCCGGTGGCAGCCCCTTTCACAAAGTCACGTCGGGAAAGACCCTGTCTGTTCTTTTTTAGTCATGACACACTCTCTTTTCTTGAATCGTCACAGGGGCGCGTTGGCGCCCGTGGTATCATTTGATGATGGTGTACACCTTGGAAAACCAGGGAATGAAGTTGATGACGGCAAAGTAGACGGCCACGCCGCTGGCAATACCGGGCGAAGGCGAGGGAACTTCGGGTTGACTTGACATCATGGGCGACGATCTCGGCTTCCACCTCGGCCAGCTCCTCGGAGGTCTTGGGCATGGTTTTCCAGCCGGGCCATCCGTCCATGAACCAGACGTTCACCAGAAAGAGGTTGATGAGCCAGATCATGGAAATCATGGGAAACTGCTGTGGATGGGGGAAAATCCCTTCTGGGTCCCCAGGAAGAGGTGGGAGGTTTTGTAGTAGACGATGTAAACGAGCACCGCAGCCACGGCCGTGAGAACGGTTCGAAGGAACACGTTGATGGGGCGGCTGAACTTCGTGGGCCAGTTGTTGCAGTAGAAGGTGAGAAAAAGAGTGGGGCAGAGCCAGAAGATGGCCATCTCACCCTGATGTGGAGCCAGCGCCAGTCCGGGGCCATGAGGCGCCTGGTCCCTCGGATGGCGGGGCCCCAGGCAAGCTCTTCGCAGTAGTAGAGGAAGAAGGCCAGGGCTACGGCAATGGTGATGATGCCGAAGAAAGAGGCGGTGCTCGCAGCCAGTTGGTCTTGATGAGGTTAAAGGGGTAGCGCTCCCAGATGGTTTCATAGAGCCAGACTACCACGGTGCAGCACATGATCCAGGCGATGTGGAAGTTGCCGGAGACGGTGTTGGCGAAATCCTCCCAGTAAGGCGGGCAGATGGCGGTGAATTCTGCGAGGGTAGAAGAGGATGGCCATGTGGGAGTGCATGGTCAGGAAGTAGACGATCATGCTGAGGAAAAAGGTCACCGTGACGATGGTGATGCCGCGGGCGGGGCTGGGGAGGCTCTGCCAGGGAGCATTCTCGCAGGCCACGACCCAGCTGGGGCTCAGCCAGGAGGCGATGGCGGCAAACATCATGATGGCTTCGGCCGCATACTCGATGGAGTAGAACTCGGTGATGCCCATGCCGATGAGGCGCTCGGGGTTGAAGTAAGCGATGCCGAAGTTTCCCAGGATGTCCACGAAGAACACCTTGATGAGCAGGAACATGGCCGCCACGCTGAATCCCAGTAGGATGAGGCCCTTGACCACGGGGTGCGTGCGGTCGAGCCACGCCCTTTTGAGGGCCAGAAATCAAAGATATAGGCCACCCAGATAAAGAGGATGAGGAGCCAGCGGCAGACCATGTAGCCCACGTAAGGGGTGTACATGCGCATGATGCCCCGGGGATCCTGGAAGATCCACCAGGTGATGTAAAAGACAATGGCGATAAACAGAGAGTTGGCCAGGGCGGGCAAGGGGCCCTTCCACCTTTTGACCAGCTTTCTGCTTTCAAGATAACTGACGTCGGTTCGTTCCATTACGTATTCTCCTGTATAATCATGGTTTGTAACCGGCTGAAATCCGCGAAAGATGGGTGCCTGCTGCCGAAGGGCGCACCACTGGCGTCTTCGGCAGCTCAGCCTTTTTTCGCTTCCGCCTGCTTTTGGCGGGGCAACAGGGGCTGTCGGCACGGAGTCCTTAAAGGGCTTCAGCTGGAACGTGTGTTTCGTCAGGGGACCGGAGCGTTGCTGGCCGCTGGGCGCACCTCACCTGTCCCACGGGCGGTGGGTTGGGAGAAGGCGATATGCTCAGAGGGTTCGCAGGGCTCTTGGGTCGCGGGTTGCTATGACGGCGCAGCCCTTGGGGGTGGCGGGCTGCTTCGGTTGGCCTCCTGCCGTTTTCGGTTTACCGCTTTTTTCAGTTCGGCCGGAGAGAGGGTTGCCTGGTTCATCCCGTAGCCGATGGCCTCCATGAACAGCTCGGCCTCGGAGGGCTCATCGTCCTTAAGGCTGTCGGGGAACTTTTTTCAGTGGGATCTCCATGAGGCTTTTAAAAAAATCTCGTCTCTGCATGGCGGTATCGCTCCCGGCTCAAGACCAATCAGCGGGTTTGCTTTTTAAAAAACACGTGCCGCTCTTCAAGGCAGCTTTTGACAAGGTCGGCGGCCTTTTCCGAGTCGCGGGTTTTGAAGCAGTTGATAACCTCCACCCTGTTTTCTGAACATGGCCTGGAGGGCCTCGCTCGTGTAGTGGGGCAGGGTGGCGGAGAGAATATATCGATCCAGGTTCATCTCCTGGAGGATGAGGTGGTAGAACCGGTTGCCGCTCATATGGAAAGGCCCTTGCTGAAGTCGGTGAGGGCTTCGGTGATTTTATCGTTGTCCCGGTTCAGGATGGCGTTACTGAGGCGGATGATAACCTGCCGAAGGCCTTTGATCTGGCTCTCCGTGGCGCGTTCCACGGCCCTGGCGGCAACAAGGGGCTTGATGGCTTCAAGGGCCTCCATGTGGTCTTTCAGGACCTCGGGGCTGGTGTTGCCCCGCAGGCTCACCCAGTCGGCCGTGTCTTCGTGGCCTGTGACAAAACAGCCGCTGCCGGATTTGGGGCTTCACGCGGCCCCGTGTCTCAAGCTCGCGGATGGCTTCACGGATGGTGTTTCGCTGACATCGAAGAGCTCCGTGAGCTTGCGTTCCGAGGGCAGGCGGCTTCCTATCTTGAGATTCTCTTTTTGATCAAAGAGATCAGTTCGTCGGTTATGACCTTTTTTTGTTGCTCTTTCTTCAATTGGTTGGGCCTCTTTTGTAAATGGTTAACCAATTATCCTCCTTTTTAGGGTGTAGCACAAGGGTTTTTTGATGTAACGGTGTGATTTTAAAAGTGGTTGGGCCAATTTTTGGGTGGGTCAGGCCGGTTGCTGGGATGGAAGCCCAAAAGGACTGGGGCTTTGCCGCAAGGGGGGGAGGTATCGCGGCTCAATGGTTAACCTGATACAGGGTGAAGCGATGCCGCGCGTGGAGGCAGAGCCCCCGATCACTGCCAGGCGGAGCCTGGCAGCGGGAAGGTGGCCCTTGCCTATGGTCTTCATAATGGGCGTAGGCCATCAGCACATGCGAGGGCGAGGAACGAGCCCTGGAGCATGTGCAATCAGCGCTCAAGATGGCACACCTTGCCGCCGGAGGCTTTTTTTGTCTTTTACTGGTGCCGTGCCATCAGTCCGGTTACCGCTGCGTTTTGCAGTGGGCCAGGCCTTTGAGGAAGGCCGGGTAGAGGGCACCCAGGGCCTTGACGTTCTCTTCCGTAAAGGTATCCGGCCTGGAGGCACAGAAGATGAGGACGGTGGTGAGGATTCCCCCCTCATAAAAGGGCATGGCAAAATAGGAGCGGACGCCCATGGGGATGAAGAGGGCCCAGTCGATGGGCTTGATGCTTTCGGTGGTCTCGTTGAGGATGAGGTTGTCCAACCGGAAGTCCAGGATGTTTTCGGCAATGGACCCTTCGTAGGGGTGGGAGAAGCCGGGTTTAAAGGCGTCAAGGCCCGCTCCTTCGCCGTAGACCGTGACCCGGTTCCCGGCCACGTCCACGTCGGAGTAGATCAGGGCGTCGGCCAGTGGTGGCTGGGGCTGGTTTTTCAGGGTGAGAGTAAGAAGCTCAGAGATGCTCTTGGCCTCACCGATGGCCGCCATGGGGCCTGGGGTCGAGGGGGAGGGGCTTGCGTCCATTGCGGGTTGGGCTGCATGGGCCTGGGCAGTTACGTTGTGAAGGGAGAACCAGAGCATGTTGTGTCCCAGGTCCGACACCGCCCGGATGGAGGCCCTGGCGGAAAAGGGGGCGTCGTCCCGGAATCGGATGGCGATGTTTCCGTCCCAGCGTCTGTCGAAGATAAGGCTTTCGTAAATGTTTTCCAGGCAGGGCCCTGCGTTGTCTTTGAGAAGCGCGTTGAGGGTAGGTTCCAGGGCCTCTTCTTCGTCGAGGCCGAAGGCTTCCAGCAGGGCGGGGTTCACCGCGATGAGTCTTCGGTCGCTGAAGCTGGCCACAAAGACGGGGTTGTCAAAGAGGCTGGCCTTGTCCCCTATGGAGGATTCATCACGGTCTGCGGCAAGGACGTCGCTTACCAGCCGGGTTTCATCGGAGATGAAGCCGAAGCAGCAGGAGGATTTGCAGGGGTCGGGCCAGCCGGCCATTTTCAGCCACCGCATGGTGCCGTCCTCGGCCTTGACCCGCACCAGGGCCGTCGCCTCCCTGCGCTTTTTGATCTCCTTCATGAAGGCTTCGAACCGGGGCAGGTCCTTTTCCAGGATCACCGTGCGGGAGTAGTGCATGTTTTGAAGAAGCTGGGCTGTTTTTGCTCCCAGGCCCGGGACCCGGTAGTCGTTTATGCACCGGAGCTTGTTTTTGATGATGTTGATCTGCCAGTAAAAGGCGGATGTGGTGTTGAGGTAGGGGTAGATGTACTCTTCGGCCCTGTCCGCCATGGAAGGGGTCCCGTCAGTATCGGTGGTGTTGTGTGTCATAGGTCCTCGTGCCTCGGAAAAGGCGTCAACAGGTTATCGCCGTGACAGGGTATAAGACAGGCTGCCATGTCTTGTCAAACAAGGGCCTCTTTTAACCGGTGAATGATCGTATTCCACGTTTTTTCGATGATCAGCGCTTTTTGCAGGCGCGGATCGAGCATGGCGTGGATTGGGTACCGGGCACTAAGGGCTCCATGGGCGCAGCTCCTTTTGTCTGGTCTGGGTCCTTGCGTCGTCACAGGGGTGTTTTTTCGGTCGGGTCAGGACGAGGGAGCTAATGCCCTTGATGGCCGGAAGATAGAATAGACGAAATGATGAACGGTGGGCAAGGCGCAAGCGGTATTGGGATGGCTTTTTGTTTAAATCTGTGATTTACCTGCAAGGCTTTTAACCGGTGGCATCCCCGGGGTGATGAATTCCAGGGGGCCTTTGGATTATTTTTAGACAGGGATTTCCCATGAGCACATTTACGGCCTTGCCGTTGACCGAATCGATGATCAAGAACCTGGGGATCATGGGGTATGACGAGATGACCCCCATCCAGGCCGCGAGCCTGCCCCACGTGTTGAAGGGCAGGGACCTTCTGGCCCGGGCCAAGACGGGGAGCGGCAAGACGGCTGCCTTTGGCATCGGGCTGCTCCATAACCTTGATGTGGCACGTTTCAGGGTGCAGGCCCTGGTGATGTGCCCCACCCGGGAGCTGGCCGAGCAGGTGGCAGGCGAGCTGCGGCGCATCGCCCGCTTCAGGCACAACATCAAGATCGTAACCATCTGCGGAGGTGTTCCCTTCAGGCCCCAGCAGGTCTCCCTGGAGCACCAGGCCCATATCGTTGTGGGGACCCCGGGACGCATCGAGCAGCACCTGCTCCGGGGGACCCTTTCCCTGAAGCATCTCACCACCCTTGTTCTGGACGAGGCGGACCGGATGCTTGATGTGGGCTTTGAAGAGAGTATCAACGCCATCATGGATTATGTGCCGGGAAGGCGTCAGACCCTTCTTTTTTCGGCAACCTTTCCGGAGTCCATCCTGGGGCTGAGTCGCAGATTCCAGACCGAGGCAGAGCACGTGTCTGTGGATGTTGCCCATGAAGAAAATGCTATCTGCCAGCGTTTCTATGAAACAAGCTGGGACGCCAAACCCGAGGCCGTGGCCGGGATTTTGACGGCCTTCAGCCCGGCGTCGTGCCTTGTTTTCTGCAACACCAAGCTGCACTGCAAGGCCCTGGCCTCCTCCTTGCAAAAGAAGGGGTTTTCAGCCCTTTCCATTCACGGGGACATGGACCAGAAGGAGCGCACCGAGGTGCTGGTGCGCTTTTCCAACGGAAGCTGCCCCATTCTGGTGGCAACGGACGTGGCGGCAAGGGGCCTGGACATCAAAGGACTCGATGCGGTGATCAACCACGACCTCCCCTTTGAGACCGAGGTGTATGTCCATCGCATCGGCCGCACGGGGCGGGCCGGGGAGGAAGGGCAGGCCTTTTCCTTGCTGACCCCCAAGGAGAGGTTTCGCCTGAAGGAGATCAACGCCATGCAGAAAACCGGTTTCGAGCCGTTGGATGCCGCAGCCCTTCCTGTCATCGACGGCGAGGCTCCGGCCTCTCCCATGGTGACCCTTTCCATCAACGGCGGGCGAAAGAGCAAGCTCCGGCCCGGGGACATTTTAGGGGCCCTGACCAAGGATGTGGGCATCCCGGGAAAGGCCGTGGGCAAGATCGACTGCTTTGATTTTTATTCGTATGTGGCCATCCGTCGCAGCGAGGTCGATAAGGCAGAAAAAGGCCTTGCCGGGAAAAAGATCAAGGGACGGCAGTAGGTCCAATCACCGGGCACGAGCAGTAGGGGCACGGTGAAGAGCCCTTTTGGGCAAACCCCTCATGCAAAAGCCTCCGGCACAAGAGCCGGAGGCTTTTTTTGTTTATGGGATACCCCATGTATCGGTTTTTGTTTTTGGGCAAGCACGCCGAGGGCGTGTGCAAGGCGCCCTGTTAGTTATCGGCCCCCCAGCTTTTGTCCAGGTTATCCCACTCGGGCACCTGCATGATGGCTTCGCGCGGGTCAAAGGGAAATTTTTTGGGATCATGGGTTTGGACGCTTCACAGACTCCGGCCGTGCATTTTCGATGTTCTTAGGGGAAGTTGTTGCTCCTTGTCCGGGTACGCAGATTTCATCATGAGGTGGCGGGCCTTCATGATGCTCAACATGGGCTTGGTCGTAAACAGCTGGAGCATGTGGGGATCGACCTCCCCGCGCGGGTCGTTGTAGAGATCGTAGAACTCGGGTCCGCTGAGGCCGGGTACGGCGTTGCGCCAGTCCCGCTTGTAGCGGCCCTTGACCGTGGCGGCGAGTTCGTTCCCGGTGTAGATAAAGACGTAATCCCGCCTGCTGTGGGAGTCGCCGTTTAAAAAGAGCGCGGTCTGGTCCACCCCGTCGATGATGCGGTCCGTGGGGATGTACTTCGTGGCCCCTCCGAGACGGGCAAAGGTGGTGAACAGGTCGGTCTCGTGGATGATATCCCCCACAATCTGGCCCGGCTCGATCCGCGCGGGCCGGGCCATCGGGCGTGGGCGGTGGCGCCGCTAGCCCCCTTCAAGGAAGTCTCCCTTGCCCCCGCGATAGAGGGTCTCCACCATGCCTGGGGGACCGTTGTGGATCATGGGGCCGTTGTCGGACATGAGGATGACCAGGGTGTTCTCTTCAATACCCAGGGCCTTGAGCTCTTCCATGAGTTGGCCGACGTACACGTCTAAGCGCGCCAGGCCCTCCTGCAACAGGCCTGCAGAGGCCGTTATCTTTTCAGGAAATCCGGTAAAGGGCGTCAGCGTCACTGTCGTAGAAGGGTTTTTTTGCCTCTACATTTTTTTTCATGAACACGCTGAGCCGTTTCTGGGATTCGCCGTCCATGGCGATGTAGTCTTTCAGGTTGGGGGGCGTTCCCCACTCCTTCACCGGCCCGTCTTTCACCCCCTCAAGGGCCCAGAGTGTCTGTCCCTTGGGTCGCCAGCCCTTGTCGTGCGTAGGGGTCGTCCGGGATAATCAGGTGGTTGAGGCTGCCCAGCCAGATGCCTCCGGCTCGCTCGATGTAGGGGGTTGTGTAGGCTTGCGGGACCTGGTTGTAGGGGGCCCATAGTGCTTCGTCAAAGCCCTGCTTGTTCAGGTAGCTCGATTCAACATCCCCTAAGTGGGACTTGCCGTAGAAGGCCGTGGCGTACCCGGCCTGGCCCAGCACCTCTGCCATGGTCACCTCGTCAGCAGCCAGCCCGCCGTATTCGTAAGGGAACCCCACATTGTACATGCCGTTTCGCACGGCGTGCCGACCGGTCATTACCGCGGCTCGGCTCGGGGTGCAGGAGGGCTCGGTGTACATCCTGGCAAAGTAGATCCCCTCGGCCGAGAATTTGTTCATGTTCGGTGTTTCCCAGCCGCGGGTTTTCTGGATCTGGGGCTGCAATTTCCCCCTGCGCCGGTGTCGTCCCACATGATGTGGATGATGTTGGGCGGGGTGCCGTGTTTCTCCTTTAACTCGGCCAGTTTCTTGTCCAGCTCTTCGTCTTCAGTGGCCCATTTTTCACCGTGCTGCGCTTCCAGGACGTAGTATTCGGCGTCGTGGATGATCGCTTTGGATTTGGCCTTGGCCGGGCCGCAACAGAACAACACGGAAAGGCTTAAGGCAACAACCACGTTCAACAACTTGTGCCTGCTCATGGTCCATCCTCCTGTGCTTCGGATGATCGTTTATGTCTGTGGCGACGGTCTTATTCTGAAAGCATCACGCGGGCAGCGCATGCTGAAGGAGAGTAAGTGTCAAAAGGTGCAGGGAGGGGCGTCAGCAAGAAAATCCTCCGGGGCAAAGCGGGTGCCTTGAATACAGGACAGCGCATCTGTTCGCGGCACATCATTCCAGGGCGTGAACGGACAACGGGTGCAACTCGGCAATGAGAGATAAGGCGCTATTGGGGCTTGGCGACCTTACGAAGGCGACATCATAGGTGGCGTTCTGGATGGCGTGGTAATATTCCCCTTCCAGGGCGTCTTTCTCCTTGTTGTATTTCAGAAAATAACGTGATCCCGGGTAGTGCCTGTCTTGAAATTCAATAAACAGATGGACCCTGTTTTGCCGGACAGTCCAATTCGCCTTGTGGACATGGATGCTGCGGGGATTGAAATAGGACGAATGCATCGCCCCGTCGGGGCCGATATCGCTGATGGAAAGCCGATAGGGTGCGTCCTGCCTGACCCATTGCCCGTTGAGCCGCTGGGCCATGGACAGCTCCCTTGTCTCCGCAGACGATACCTTTACAGGGGTATGGACCAGGAACAGGGCAAGGACTGAGAGGAGCGCCATCAACCCGATGGGTGACATGTTGTTCGTTTCATCGCTGTTCGTCTCTTTTCTGGAAGGGTGGCTTGTGAAAGGCATGGGACCCTTGGGGATCCCCACGATGGCCGGGATGATGCGGTTCAATGCCTTGGATATTCTTCAGAACTGCAGGGGTAAATGAGGTGCTCTGCGTGAGGGTGGGTGTAAATTTTATAAATATTTACAAGAGTTTTTGGGGTATGTCAATGCGCTGGGGGACGACTGATGGGTGTCGGGACGTCGCTTACGGAGAGTTGATCCGTGCGAGGGCGTTGACCCTTTGGGGAGGCGGCATTGTCACGATCCGTCCATGCCGCCTTTGCTCCCTTCAGGTACCAGGCCTGCCGGTGCCCGGCGCAGGCCTTCAGCGCCCAGGTATCCCAGCCTGTTCCATGATAACCGTGGGCAGGCCTGCCGGGTTGTCGCCGCCGTCTTCCCGGTGGACAAACCCGAAGCGTGCGTAGAGGGCCCGTGCGGCGCGCCCTTCGGGTACCGAGCGGATTCAAAGGTCTGGACGACAGTGTTTTTTACCTGGTTGAGGCGGGCCAGAGCCTTTTCAAGGAACAGCGCCAAGGCCTCTTCCCCGATCGAGCCGGAAACAGCAGACCATGCGATTTCGTTGGTGTCCGGCGAGATGACAACGCCTCCGGCAAGGGGGGCGTTCGTCTCCAGCCGAAGGCAAAAGGCGTTTTCGTCTTTGATGGCCTGCTTCAAGGCGGCTTGGAACGAGGCGTCGTCGGCCATGGGCCCGAAGAGCGGCTCAACCTCCCGGGCCAGGGCGAGCCAAGCCCCAAGATCCGATGCGATGGCTGTGCGTACGTCGGTCATGCCTGTATCTCGCAGGCCATCTCATAATAGTGATTGGCGTTGAATTCGAATTCGTTGATGATATCGAGGCCGAGCTTCCGGGTATGCGCCGCGTGGGACCTCGGGTTGTTTTTGTTCACAAAGGTGACCAGCACCGGGTACCGTTTTGCCATGGTCTCTTTCATGAGGTGAAAGACGCTTTCCAGGACGCCCTGCCCCCTGAGGCGCTTGTCGACGCAGATGGGACCGTACTGAAAATCACCTCGGCACCCAGGCCATGGTAGGTCAGCTCGGGGAGCCCTTTGATCATGTGGGCGAACATGGGCCATACCGACCAGAATTCCCAGGAGGCCGCCATGGCGTAAGCCACCACCTCGTTGTCCTCCTTTGCAATGAACAGCCCCTGTTCCCGGGTGATCAACGCGTCCAGCTGGGCCTCGGTAAAGGGGGTGGTGACAAAGCCGTCCTTTTTATCTGCCTCGTCGATGGAGTCAACCTGGTACCTGATGAAGGCGAAACCGTTAGCTCGATATCCGATGGGTCAGCAATCTTTACTTCCACTGTCATTCCTTCCGTTGTTGCGTGTGTCCTGTCTGGCAATCCGGACGCAGATGGCCCGGCTTATCTCTGTATGGCTGTGCGGGCGACACCCTTCGGAAACAAAGGGGGGATTCGCCTGATTTAACCCGCATATTTCTTCAATACCTTAGAACCAGTCATGGAATAAACCTGTTTTTTGATGAAAAGCAGCAGGAGGTCAGGGGCCTACCCGACGTGATCGTTAGAATGTCGAAAAAAATTGATCTTGCTTTAAGTCCACGGTGGACCGTTTCCCGATGGACTCATAATTCTGCGAGAGCCAGGCCTCTGCAGTGGCGCGGCCCCGGTTTGAACAGGTCCGTCGAGATCCCCAGTCGCTGTTGAATTTGCTGGAGACTTTCAGGTCACACAGGATCCTGTCCGCCCGGATGGAGTGCATCAGCATGTGCTTCAGGCGGCCCTTGTACTCGTCTTTGAGCCAGCCTTCCTCTATGAGTTTGGTGATAAAGGCGATGGCCCGCAGCTCTTTGAGCAGGGAGGCGTTGAAGGTGATTTCGTTCAGGCGGTCCGTGATGTCGCTGGCGTCTGTGGGGAGTTCTTCCCGGTCCATGGGGTTGATGTGGATGATCACCACGTCCCGGGTGTCGGTATGGTAAAACAGGGGGAAAATTGCCGGGTTGCCCATGTAGCCGCCGTCCCAGTAGTGATCGCCGTTGATCTTTACGGCCTGGAACAGTTGGGGCAGGCAGGCCGAGGCCATGACCACATCCAGGGTGATCTCATCGGTGGTAAATATCCGGACTTTTCCGCTCCTGACCCTGGTGGTGCTGATGAACAGCCTGGTCTCCTGGCAGCGGTTCAGTACCTGGAAGTCCACGGCTTTGTCGAGGATATCCCGCAGGGGGTTGATGTTCATGGGGTTGAATTGGTAGGGAGAAAAGGCCCGGGTCATGAGCTCGAACATGTTGAATGAAAACGAGGTGTCCATGTTCCAGGTGCCGCTCCATGCCTCCCAGGGGGCCTGTTGCATCGGGCTCATGATGCGGGCGGTGTCGCTGATGGTTTTCCAGAAGTCGTACAGCGCCTGCCTGGCGCCATCGTCCCCGCCGACCATGTTGCCGTAGGCATACACCACAGCATTCATGGCCCCTGCGCTTGTTCCGCACAACCCGTCGATTCTCAATCGTCCGTCCTCAATGATCCGGTCCATGACGCCCCACGTGAACGCGCCGTGGGCCCCGCCACCCTGGAGGGCCAGGTTGATGGTTTTTTCATGGCTGCCATTTTTTTCCGGGATCGGGCATCCGCAGTCGTCACTGTCGGGGGGCTTGTTTTCCGGCCTGTTCATAGGGGCTCCTTATTTTTTGAAAGAGGCAAGGGATGGCCTTGCCCAGCGGCAATGGCGTCTTCGTGTGGCTCACGAGCGGTTTTTCGGCGATGAGTCCGTAGGAGATGTGGTGACAGTGTATTGATAAATGGGGGTGGTGTATTCTTGTATTTAATTTAACATGTTACTCGAGGCGTTCTCAACGCCTGCGAAAAAAAACCTTTCCGCTGTTTCCATGGATTACCCGAAGGGTGAGAAAACCGAGAGTTACATTTTGTGTCTTTGAACTATCTAATTATTCAGAGGGTAACTGCTTGTAACTATTTCCTATAAGTGCGTAGTTATTAGGGCTGGTGCAAAGGATTTTACCGAAGAGAAAAAGACCTTTGAACTGCCTGAGCCCGCAAACATCTTCCGTAGGACTCCTCCTCGGAACGCCCCAAGACGAACAAAAAAAGCCGCACCCTTTGAGAAAAAGGGTGCGGCTTTTTTGTGATGATTCAGGCGATACCGGTGACGGTTCTTAACCAACTTTCAATGTGGCACACCTTGCCGCTGGCGGTATGTTGCTTAATTCTTGACCTCTTATCGCTCGGGCTCCAGCTCTTTGAGGATATGGTCCGTCAGCTCTCCGAATCGGGGCATGGAGCGGCGCCGTGGGCGCTCTAAGTCCACGTCCAGTGTGTTTCGAATCCTTCCCGGGCTTCCGGTCATGATCACGATGCGATCGGCCAGGAAGACCGCTTCGTCCACGCTGTGGGTCACCAGGACAATGGTTTTTCGGGTCATCTCCCAGACATTGAGCAGCCTCCGTGCCGGAGGAGGATGCGGGTGTGGGCGTCCAGGGCGCCGAAGGGTTCGTCCATGAACAACAGGTCCGGGTTGGTGGCCAGGGCCCGGGCAATGGCCACCCGCTGCTTCATGCCCCCGGACAGCTCATGGGGGTAGGCACCGGCAAAGGGTGTCATGCCCACCATGTCAAGGAACTCCATGGCCCTGCCGTGGCGGGTCTCCTTGTCCGCACCGGCAAACCTCAACCCCGAAGCCACGTTGTCACGGGCCGTGAGCCAGGGAAACAGGGAGTATTCCTGGAACACGAGGCCGATGTGTTCACACGGTTTGATGACAGGGGCGCCGCGGTAGTCCACCGTGCCTTCGGTGGCCTTTTCAAGGCCGGAGGCGATGCGCAGGATGGTGGACTTGCCGCACCCCGAAGGCCCCACAATGCAGGTAAACGAGTGCTCCTCCATGGCCAGGTTGACGTCGGTGACCGCCGTGACGGTTTCTCCGCGCCTCGTGGTGAAGGTTTTGGACAGGTTCTCTATGGTGACGATGTTCTGTGGTGCATGGGTCATGGGTTGGACTGCCTTTGCCAGCTGAATTTTTGCGTTTCAATGCGGTGAAAAAGCCTGTCCATCAGGGCCCCCACAACGCCGATGGAGACCATGCCCGCGATGACGATATCGGTTGCGGCCAGGGTAAAGGCGTGGGTGATCATGTAGCCGATGCCGGACAGGGAGCCCGGGAGCATCTCTGCGGACACAAGGCACATCCACGCGATGCCCAGGCCAATGCGCATCCCGGTGATGATGGACGGCATGGCAGCCGGAAGGAGCACCCGGGTAAACACCTGGGCCTCACTTGCCCCCAGCACCCTGGCCGAGTCGATGAGGGTGGGGTTGACATGCCGTACCCCGTGGATGGTGGAGGTGAGGATGGGGAAAAATGCGCCGATGGCGATGATGAAGAGCATGGCAAAGGTGATGTTGTTCAGGGTCACGAAGAGCTGGCCCGTCTCCACTCCCGTGAGGGTGGCCAGGCTGGATACGCCGAACCATGCCATGACCAGGGGGACCCAGGCCAGGGGAGGGATGGGGCGGAAGAGGTTTAAGAACCCGTTGAAAAATCGAAAGGCAAGGGCGTAGTACCCCATGACAATGCCTAAGGGCACGGCGATGAGGGCCGCCGCCGAGTATCCGATGAGCACGCGTGTGAGGCTCACCAGGACGTTGTCTATCAGAGAACCCATGCTGATGAGATCATGGGTGGGGTGGGCCAGAAGCCCCGCCACCTGGTCCATGCCCGGCAGGATGACCTGGTTGGCGATCCGCTGGGAGAGAAAGGCCCAGGCCAGGGCAAAGAGGGCCGGGGCCAGAAAGGGCAGGGAAAGGGATATGACGTTTTTTTTCATGTTGATTCCAGACATCTCACCAAGGGCCGTGGTGCTGTTTTTTGAGCTGAATCGTTACAGGCCTTGTCCCAAAAAGCGGGGAACAAGGCCTGTGGCAACCCGAATGCTTACTTTTTGACAAAGGAAAAGTCATAGAGGAGGGGCGTTGCGCTCTTTAAATCCTCCCCTTTGAGCACGCCGCGGAATTTGTTCATGCGGTTGAGCATGGCAAGGAAGACATCTTCTCCTTTGAGCCAGTTTTCCGTGGGATCCGTGGTGTAGATGATGGATGATTTTTCAACGGCCTTGGCGGGCACGCCGATCCATTTTGCTGAAATCTGAGCGGTTTCCGCCTTCTCGGCATTGCACCAGGTGGCGGAGGCTGCCAGGAGGTCTGTCATGGCCTGGACCACGGCGGGGTGCGATTTGATGAGGCTGTCGCTTGCGCCCAGGGCGCAGCAGGGAAAGTCTGTCCACTGGCCTTTCGGGGGCAGGTCCCTTGAGTTGAGGGCAACATGGCCGACCTCGCGGAATTCTGCGACGGCAGGGTGGGGGGCAGGGCCAACCCAGCAGTCCACCTGGCCGCTGACCAGGGCGGGGATGAGGTTGGCCGTGGACTTCAGGTCCACCATGAGGATGTCCGCGTCGATGTCGTTGGGGTTGCCCGTGGTGGTGAAGCCCGCCTCCCGAAGAGCCCCTTCAAAGACGATGCGGGGCGCGCTGGTGGGGGAGTGGTAGCCGATTTTAAAGGGCACCTTGGAGGCCTTGATGGCAGCAGCCACCTCGTCGTACCCGCTGATGGTGCTTCCCTTGGGAAAGACCATGCTCAGGCCGTCTACATGCAGGGGGCAGAGCATCTTGACCTTGGTGCCTTTGTCGATGCCGCTCATGAAGGCTGTGCTTGAGGCAAGGCCTAAGTCCAGTCGGTTCATGGCAAAGAGGGTGGATGTCTCGGATCCGTTTTTGGAGACAATGAAGTTGATGACGGCAAGGGGGGTGCCGTCGGCGGCCATGAGTTTGTATTTCTGCTTGGGCACCATGGGGGCAAGGTACGCACCGCATTCTTTGAAGGCATCTCCCCTGTCGGCGGCAACCATGAGGGGAGTGTGGTGCGTGGTGAAGATGTATCCCATGTAAAGGCTCGGGATCTTTTTGGGGGCCGCGTAGGCTGCGGATGCCAGGCACAGGGCCACGATCAGGGTGGTCATGGCTGTTCTGGCAAGGGGTCGTGCAAGGGGACGGGTGTTCATCGGTATGCCTCCGGTCATGGTGCTTTGGTCCTTGTCTCACATGGATAAAGCGGGGTGTTTGTTTTTTCGGGCTCTATTGCCCCTTTGGGAGCATGCGAGACAGCTGAACCCGTTTTCGGACTGGGGACCGGTGGGGTTGCTGCACGTGGTTTTAAAGGGGAATTGCCCGTGGAATGGGAAGGAAAATAGGAAACTCGGGAAGGGAAGTCAAAATGCTTATATTGATGTTCTGTTGAAAACCGATAGGAATTTTCAATGATGATGCGGTGAAGGGAGCTGCTTTGACGGGAGCCGCTGGGAGGGGAGTGAACCTCGGAGTTACGGTATCAGGGGGTGGTCTTGGAGCGGCTGCGACGTTTTCGTCTCTGTTTCTGGCGCCTGATTTTTTCGGCTGCCGCATCAACCCGTGATGTGCCGTTGAGGGTCTTGTCGATTTTATCCACAAGGAGCCTGAGCCCCAGGAACCGGTTGAGGGTTTGGGACCGCTTGGCTCCGTATTTGACGATGATCCCCGTGGGACGGTGCTTCAGGTGAACGCAGGAGGCCACCTTGTTGAGGCGTTGCCCGCCCCGGCCCGATGAGCGGATGAAGGTCTCTTCGATGTCTCCGGGTTTGATCCCCAGGGCGTCCATCCTTGCCTTCAATTCTTTGAGTTTTTTATCTCCCGGCCCCATGGTGTCCTGTGCGTATCTGGCGTTGTTGTGTGGGGGTGCCTTTTCCGTACCGTTTACGGGGCACCCCTTCTTCAGTCCGTGACCGCGCCCAAAGGTACCTCGTTACAGAGCGCCTTCCACAACGGCGCCGACTCCCTTGATTCTGGCGATGGATCCATTGCCGGGACAGGCCACGGTGAGGTTGCCGTCCCGGTCTACGGCAATGCCCGTGGGTCTGCTCAGCCCCTCGGCCACCAGGGTTTTTGTTCCGTTGGGGCAGATGCACTGGATGGTGCCGTGGGAACCTTCGCAGCATACAGCTTTGCCGTCTTTGACGGCAGACCCGGTGGGTCCGCAGCGGCAGGGACTGTGCAAAGTTATTCGGGTACATCAGGATCACCTGGCCGTTTTCCGGGTCGGCGATATAGAGGTTTCCGCGCGCGTCGCACTGGCGACGGGGGACGGGGGGGCCTGGACCGCTTGGTAAGGAGATCTTCGCGGCCGATGCCCGCGGGCCGGAGACGTGTCGTCGGCACGGCAGGCTGGTGAGATGGACGTAAGGGCAACGGTAAGTCCCAGGAGAAAACAGCAACGTGTGGCAGTGTGTGAATAACTCATCTTTGTCTTCCTCGTTTCATGGTCTTGCCCGGATACTTCACGAGTCGAGTGTTTCCATCGTCAAGGCGTAAGGGCTGCAGATGTCGCGTTTTATCTCATCGCCAGGATTCGATGGTTTTCTCATGAAAGATCCAGGTTGGGTTGCTTCCTTACATACAATGTGGTGTATTGATACGTCTAATATATGTTTGTGTAGTGATTCATATGAATTTCAAATCGATCTTCCCTTGAGGCAACCTCTCTCGTTGGGCTTCTTCAAAGGGAGCGAAGGAGTAATTTTGTATGGAACTGAGGCAACTGAAATACTTTCTGGCCGTGGCCGAGGAGCTGCATTTCGGCAACGCGGCCCGTCGCATGAATATCTCGCAACCCCCCTTGTCCCAACAGGTCAAGCAGCTGGAAGAAGAGCTCGGGGCAAAGTTGTTTGAGAGGACGAGTCGGTCGGTGGCCCTGACCCCGGAAGGTGTTTTTTTCAAGGAAGAGGCGAAAGCCATCCTGGAAAGGCTGGAGCGGGCAGGCGATACCGTGCGGGCTATGGCCCGTGGTGAGGAGGGGGCGCTCTCCATCGGCTTTGTGGTGATCATCAACCAGAGCCTGTTGCCGGAGGTGAT
Organism: Desulfoluna sp. CYM3A; assembly: GCF_056829965.1. NCBI lineage: Bacteria > Pseudomonadati > Thermodesulfobacteriota > Desulfobacteria > Desulfobacterales > Desulfolunaceae > Desulfoluna > Desulfoluna sp. CYM3A. The sequence continues at coordinate 3,405,886 of NZ_CP186556.1, read as the reverse complement.
CCTGGACTTTCAGCAACGGTTTCCGAAGGTTCGGCTGGAGCTCAAGGAGATGACCACTTCCTGCCAGCTGGAGTCGGTAAGGAACGGGAGTCTGGATATCGGGTTTATCCGGTACCACAATCAGGACCTGAGCGGGCTCTGCAAGAAAACATACATCAAGGAAAACTATGTTCTGGCCCTCTCGGACCGGCATCCCCTGGCCAGGCGATCAAAGATCAGCCTGGGTGAGCTCACCGACGAGCCCCTGGTCATGTTCAAGCGAGACAACCTGCCGGCCCTGTATGACGAGATCGTTCAAACGTTTACCCGGGCCGGGATGAGGCCCCGCATGGTGCAGGAGACCAACCGGCGCCTTACGGCCATAGCCCTTGTGGCCGCAGGCATGGGGGTGAGCCCGGTGCCGGAGTCCACCCGTCGCCTGGGGCGCGAAGGGGTGACCTACCTCCCCATCGTGGAATCCTTACCGGAGATTGAGGTGGCGGCGGTCTGGGCAGACAAGGGGGGCACCAGTGTTCTGGACTCTTTTGTGGCGGTTATGGAGTCGCATCGCCACCGGGACTGAGGGTGCCCCAGCCACCGACGGTGCCCGCTGCAAAGAGGCCTCCCACGGTTAGGGCGGCAGCGGACATGACCACGAACCTCGGCGCGATGGGGATGGAGGTCACCACAACCCCTGCAATGACGAGAACCTCGGGAATGAGAACAAGGCCCCTGAGGATATAGATTCCGCTGATGATGATCAGCATCTGACGCAACCAGGGCAGGCGTCTGACGGTTCCGGCCCCGGACAGAGCGTAGAACCCGAACAGGATCAGGAATCCGCTCACGAAAAAACTCGTTCCTATCAAGGCGGTTCTATTGCCCACAAGGGTCTCCGGGGCTCCGAAATAGAGGCTGATACCGGATATTTCACGAGTCGAGTGCACCCATATTCAAGGCATCAGAGCTGCAGATGTAGTGGTTTACCTCAAGGCTCTGATAACGCAGAAGATGGGTGCACTCGGCTCGCCCGAAGGGTGAGAAAATCGAGCAGACAACCGTGAAGTATCTTTTGTGTTTTTGATCTGTCTGAATTTCTAACAGTAAGAGCCTGTAATAATGATTAACGGCTTCGGTTTGTCGTTTTCTCATGAAATATCCGGGAGAGGGAGGGGGAGAAGGCTATCCCTGCTTTAAAAATCGCCAGTGCAAACTGGAGGATACCCGATGCAAGCAAGATCTTCTGTGTCGTTGTCATGGATGCGGCTCCCTGTGATGTTTTTTGCTTGGCTCTCCTTGATGAAGGCAGGAGAGTCATTTTTTTATGTGCTCATAAAACTAACATGTTAACTCAGTATGGGGTAATGGTGTGTCCTGAATAGTTAACTTTCTTATTGCTTGACCTTCAGATGTCAGGGATTTGCCGGATTTGTTGTTTTTGAGGGATGTTCCTTCATGGGTGATAGCTGCTGCCGATGCCCGACGGGTCCTGTGAGTATTCCAGAAATATAACGTGAATGACGCATTTGATTTCTGTCTGCGATTAATGATTGATTCGTTAAATAATCTATGTTAGTGCTTACGAGAAATAGTTAAGTTCGCTTTAATGTCCTGTGATGCTTTTTATGTCCAACCTGTTTAAATGCTGCTTTATCTATTGCAGCCCTGGGGGCGCTCGGTGTCCCCTGTTTCGCGGATAACATGTCTGATGCGAAATTCTCCGCGAGCCTTAATGAACCCTGCGGTTTTATATCCCGGATTAAGATAAAAAACCTCCCGGCAGACTTTCCTGATGCCTTGCCATGAAGGCTCCTCGCCCCGGTACGATAGGGGTGGGGGGCTGCCGGTGGCGGGTCGGTCCCTGTTGCCCACGGTGGTACTTACGGGATGGGATTCATTGTTCTACAGTGCGAAATACCCCAAAAAAATAATCTGTTCGCGAAATTCGCCGGTGCGTGGGGCATGGTGGCGGCCGCTGCGCTGCGCCGACACGCGCCGGGACTGTTGCGACGCACACCCACAACCCAACGTCGGACTCTTTCTATGGAGGGCAAAGGCATGGCGGTTTATTTCAAGAATCTTGTCACGTTGTCGTACTTGGGCCGGGTCGTGGTTTTTGGAAACAGGAACACGACGGATGAGAGCTCCAAGGAGATCTTTTTCAACGTCCTGGACCTTCAGACCACCTCTGAAAACGACGCCTTTGACTGGACCGGCTTCAAGCCCGTCGTGTTCACCAAACAGCTTCGACCCGCCGGTATGAGTCTGATCACCCTGGACGAATCCGAGTCCCTGTCCATTTCGCCTGCCGAGGCCCCTTTTCGCGTGGTCTCCGACGAGAAGTACATCTCCATTTTTCGCCAGTCCACCTACGGCACCCTTTACGTGAACCGGTTTACCCTGGTGAGCAGCCCGTCGCGGCGGGACCCCGACGTCACGGAGTTCTCCCTCCAGCCCGCATGGGAGGTGCGTTTTGAAAAGAGCGGCAAGGAGGATGTGCCCGCCAACGAAAAAGACATCCAGGCGTATCTGGACCCCGAGGGCAAGCCCTTCCTTGAGCCCACCATCGAGCTGAGCATGGTGACGGACATGACCGCAGGGGAGTTTGACGTCTCTCTGTTGCCCGTGATGAACTCGGATCGGTTCTGCTGGCAGTTCACCGTCCTCAACAACACCTCCAAAAAAATCGACCTTTACAACATTCCCGCCGATGGAAACAACCTCTTTGACCTCACCGGGAAAACCGTGGGCACCGACAACAAGCTGCACCCGGACAAGAGCTTTTCGGTGAAGGTGACAAACGGGTCGGATGTCTCCTTTGATGTGACAGGCGCTCCGGCCGCCTCTTTTTACACCAAGCAGGAGAAGGTGGTGGGCCCCGAAGGGGAGACCTCTTCCGTTAAGCGCTCCGGCCGGTTCATGATGGCCTTTGCAGGGACCCACGGTGGCACGGTCTCCACGGCCCTGGTGGATTTCTTGCCGGTGTCGGCGGCCGGGACCCTGGCCGATATCCCGGACGAGCTGACGGCCTCCCTCATCAGCGAAGCCAACTACACCCTTGCTTTCAGCGACATTGCACGGGTTGGGCTTGCTTCTCCTTCGCCCAACCCCCTGGAGATCAGGGGGGCGTTTCAGTTCAACACCTGGATCTACCCCAAGGCTGCCACCGCGGGAAAGCAGTTTATCATCGGGAGCATCGACGACAGTGCCGAGGCATCCTCCGCCCCCTACCTCGCCCTGGTGGACGGGGCCCGGCTGGAGGTGGGATTCGGTGACGGCACGAAGCGCATCTCCTGCCAGACCCTTCAGCCCCTGGTGTCGGTCAACAACTGGTTCCATGTGGAGGTGACCTACAGTGGCAAGGGGGCCAACCCCTTTACCCTGACGATTAACAGCAGCGGGGCTCCCTTAAGCGATGTCACCGCCGATGCCGAGCCCTCGGGCACGGCCCTTTCATCCATCGGCGCCCAGGGAAGCGGCTTTGTGGGGCTCATCGACAGGACTGTCGTTTCCGTGGGCGGAAGCGAGGTCTGCTCCTTTGAGTTCAACGAGGTCGACTACGGGCAGTCGCCGCCGGTGACGCCCAACAGCACCTCGGGGTCCACGGTGAAAGGCGAGGTGTACGGTGCCACCCTGGAACCATCCAACAGCCCGCTGGGCACGAACACCACCGGGGAGCTGGTCATCGACAAGGACAACCTGAGCATCTACGCCGGGGTGGCGGATTTTCTGACCCCGGCATCGTCTCCCTATCTCATGGAGGGCTCAGACGGCCTGGTACACCTCTACTATGCCGACCACGACACCGATGAGTTTGCCGTGGCGCACTACGCCCTGGACACCTCACGGGCCTCCTTTTACGCCAACTGGGCCGCGGACGCCGCCCATGACAGCCAAGAGGGCCTGGTCACCTTCATGGCCGTGCGGCCGGGCTCCTACGTGAACAGCGCCACGATTTCTGTTGCCAACTCCTTTTCCACGGCACACTGCGATGTCACCATGACCCATACCGTGTCGGGTACCACCGAGACCTGGAAAGGGGTCCCGAGGTCCCTGGACCGCCTGGTGGCGGTCTTTGCAGGGGATGCCTCGGGGTCGCCCAACGACAGCACCTTAAGCTCCGGGGCCACGGTGTTTTTTGATTACGCGGGCCTTTATCCCGGCGTCTGGGCTCCTTCGGACAATGCGAGTTCCCCGGAGCACTTTGTCTTTATGACCCGTTTTGAAAGCGGGCTGCCCTTAGGCTCGGTGGAGATCCTCGACAACGCCTCGGCTGTCCCGGGCACGGTGAACGTTAACCTCACCATCAACCCCAATCACTGGGCCGCAAACCCCTCGGGGAGCCAGTCCATCACCCAGGCCTGGACCGCAGTGCCCGTGGGGGCCAGGCAGTTCGTGGACGTGATGAACGGCAGCGCCTCCTCCTACGACTACAGCGATGCCGGTTTTTCCAACTGCGACGTCAAGTACCTGGATGCCAGCCTGAGCCTGAGGGCCGAAGCCTCGAACCTTTTGACCGTGTTTGTCCAGAAGAGCCACATTAGCGATTTTGCGGTGCAAATCGCCGGGACAGGCCAGGCCGACTGCGACATGACCGTCACGGCCGGTGGGGCAAGCTATGCGTTTCCAGGGATCAGCCGGGACCAAAACGAGATGGCGCTCCTGCTCAACGGCCAGGGCGAGGCAGGCCACTATCCCGACGGGTACCTGGCCAACGTGGCACCCTGGGTCATGGCCGTCACCGACGGGCTACTGGCCCACGTGTCCAATCAGGACAGCAAGGCCCCCACCGAGAACATCCTTGCCGGGGCCATGCTCTTTGCCCAGTTTTTCACCGGAAACATCGACTCCGAATCCCGGGTCGTCCCCCTCACCCAGACCACTGCCACCATCCAGCAGCAGGGCAAGAGCCAGAAAGGCTCAGATGTAACGGTGCTCTCCGAGGGCTCCGGGCTTTTTGCCGCCGTGGCCGACACCACGCCCACCAACGGCGCCGTGGCCGTGGTGAAAAACACCGCCCAGGCCCCGGCCCTTACCCAGGGGACCGACGGCGGCTGGATCAAAGAGCCCAACCGCTTTGCCCTGGAGGTCAACAAAACAACCTCGTCCCCCAATTACGTCTCCTTTGATGTCTCCAGGGGGCATATGCCCAGCGAGGTGCTGGCCATTGACGGCGATGTCACCCTGGAGGCCTGGGGACGCCCGGTTCCCCCCACGGGCGGTGAGACCATTTCAAAGCTGCTGAGCTACCATGTGCACGGCAACGTGGACAACCCGGACAAGGATTTTCAGTACATGATGGGGTACGAGAACTGGTATGTGCCGAGTTTTCGGGCCAGCACCACGGTCTACTCCTCCATCATCCTCAACGAGGGCACGCCCAACGACATCACCCTCCACGGTTTTGTCCGCATCGATTCGTCGGCCCGGGACGACGGCGACCTCTTCGGCATGACCACCAACCAGCTTGTGAAAGAGTACCTGCGGGTTTATTCGGATACCTCCGGCAGCCTGAGCGTCTCCTTTGCCGGGACAAAAAGAATCTCCGGGTCGGCCCCCACCGACACATGGACGGCCGTGGGCATGACCCTGCGTACCGTCAGCGACACCGAGGTGGAGATCATCCTCTATGTGGACGGGAAGAACCAGGGCTCGGCCACGGTGACCCAGAACTTCACGGATTCCCTGGGCACGCTTTACGGAGGCGGGTACCTGGACACCGGCATGCAGATGAAGATCAACCAGCTCGCCCTCTGGCCCCGGGCCCTGGATCCCATCTCCATGGAGCGCCTGGCCGAAAGCGGGGTCTCCCAGGTGGTGAACCCGCCCCTGGTCTGCCTGAACTTAAACGACGGCCTGGACACCATGGTGGCCAGCAACTCCAGTTACCTGGGTTCCGAATACAACGGCACCTATCAGAATCTGGACAACTCCTCCTGGAGCCAGGACGGGGGGCTCTTCATGAGCCCCTTTGCGGCCAACGATCAGGAGGCCCTGGTGGCAAAGGACACCGGCAGCAAGGCCTGGACCCATTCGGCCTTTGTCTTCCGTCAGGGCTTCTGCCTTGAGATGATCGACGAAAACTACGTGGATTGCGGCGGCGATCCCAGCCTCAAAATTGTTGAAAAAGGGGCCATGGAAGCCTGGGTGAAACCGGCTGAAGAGGCGGGGATCTACCGGATCATCGCCTCCAAGAACGGAAGCTACACCCTGGGGCTTTACCCTGACGGCACCGCCTTTTTCGAGCTCTCCATTGAGTCGGGGGATGCCGCCCACACCCTCACCGTCAAGGCCTCTTCAGCCATCGCGGGCGGGCAGACCGGTTACCTGACGGCCACCGCCGAGATTCGGAGCATCGATCAGGAGTACGTGGACGGTCAGCCGGCCAAACCCCAGAAATACGGGGTCTACCTTGATCTCTACGTGGACGGCACCCTGTCCGGCTCCTTTAAAAAAGAGGACTTTGACAAGCCGGTCCAGACCAGGGAGTCCGATGAGCACCTCTACCTGTGCGGTTCCCCCAAGCTTAACCAGATCTACCACGGCAAGATCGGCGAGGTGCGGTTCTGGAACCGGGTGCTGGAGGCCGATGAAATCCGTCAGGCCTTTCTTACCCACCGCCCGCCCGTTAACTCCGACGGCCTGATCTCCTACTGGCGTTTCTCCGAGATGAAGGGGCAGACGGCCTTTGACAGCAAGGACGTCAACAACGCCACCATCACCAGCGGGGAGCTGTGGCAGCTCTTCCCGGAGATCGCCACCACCGTCTTTTACGTGGACGGGGGCGAGTCCAACGTGGAACACGTGCCCGTGGCGGATCTGGGCGGCTACGGCGACCAGGGCACCTTCACCCTGGGGACCTCCCTGGTGAGCAATGCGTCCCGGTATCCCCTCAAGGGGGGCATGGACGAGGTGAGGATCTGGAAAGCCCAGCTTACAGGGGAGCAGATTTCGGACAACATGAACCGCACCCTCTCCGGCGCGGAGACGAACCTTGCCGCCTACTGGCGCTTTGACAGCGGATCGGGCCTGGAGGTGGGGGACCGGACGGGCCGTGGCAACACCGGCACCTTTGTTCCGGCAGACGTTGCCACAGGCCCTGCCTGGATTGCCTCGGACGCTCCCATCAGCAATGAGGCGCCCGTGGTCTACAATGCCCTGAACGGCATCAAGACCCTGGCCCTGGCCCGCATCACGGGGCAGCCCTCGGTGATTGAGTACAGCGATCTCCAGGTCAACGCCTACGGCGATGTGTTCAGCGTCATGAAACGGGCCTATATCTATGAGGACAAAGGAAGCGGCCAGCAGGTGCTCTACACCGGGTTCAAGGTGGGGGATCTGGACACCATCTACATCGGCCAGGTGCAGACCAAGCCCTCGGTCATCGGATTCATCGAAGGAGCGCCCCCGCTGCCCAGCGAGAACCAGACCTTCCCGTATTGGAACTATCCCGCCTCGGACAACAGCAACTATGCCGGAGCCACCTCCGTGGACATGACCGAGGCCAGCGAGGTGGAGTACAGCTTTTCCGCATCCCAAAACGACGGCTCCCGTCTGACCTTCGGAAGCAAGCTGGGCATCATCAGCGAAGGGGATGTGAAGAGTTCGGTGGGCCTGGGCGTGGAGGCGGAGACCACTTTGTTCGAATACGGGATCTCCGGGGGCGGCAAGCACAGTTTTGAACTGGCCAACTCCACGATCCAGGAGAGTTCCCTGAAGAACCGGACCTCCATCAGCAAGATCAGCGCCTTCCGGCCCGGGGGATCCTGGGAAAGCATCTCCGATATGGTCAACGATGCCGTGGGGCTCCGGTTTATCACGGACAACGCCGGGGTGGCCATCGTCAAGTCCGGCACGGCGGATCTCTACATGCTGGCCATCAAGGGGACGCGGACCCCTGTGCGGTACAGCGTGGTGCCCAACGAAGACATCCCCGAGGACATGAACCTCATCCCCTTTCCCATCAACAACCGCTACATCAAGCAGGGCACCCTGGACGGCAAGATCGGCCTGGAAAACGACCCGGACTACCCGGACGCCAACCTGGTCCGGGGGAGTTATTTTAAGCCAGTGGAGGCGTATTCCCTCAAGCGCAAGATCGAGCGCAAGGAAAAGGAGCTGGAGGGCTACTACGAGCAGTTTGCAACGGACGGCGGCATGACCATCGAGGACTTTACGGCCAAGATCAAGGACAACCCGGCCTTTGACTGGTCCCGCAAGATCTCCAACCGCAATATCGTCAACACCTACGTCTGGTCCTCCAGCGGGGCCACCTACGCCGAGCAGACCTCGGTGATGGACACCTATTCGGAGACCTTCTCCGGGGTGGAGCTGGTGGACAACGGGGGCGGGCTTTTTGTGGAGACCAAGATCAACAAGCCCATCGGTCCCCTGGCCGAGTTTGACCTGATGTTCAGCGTCAGCCTTGAAAAGACGGCCACCAAGGCCAAGGAGGCGTCCCAATCCTTTGACCTGAGCTGCTCGGCCAACGCGGAGAGCACCCTGGTGGCTCCCATCGTGAGCGAGCAGGGCGGCAACCCCCACCTCGACGGCATGACCACCGAGCTGGCACCGGGCAAGGTGGACGGCTACCGGTACCTTGCCTTCTACCTCACGCCGTCCGAGGAAAATTTCCAGACCCTCTTTTCGACGGTGATGGATCCCAACTGGCTCCACAACAGCGTGGATGCCAATGCCGTGGCCCTGAGGCAGGCGTCGGTGGCCGAAAACGGCTGCTGGCGCATTTTGTACCGGGTGACCTTTGTGAGCCGGATCCCGGCGAAATTCCAGCCCGTGAAGTCCGAGACCCAGCCTCCCAACATCGATCCCCCGGCCAACCTGGATTTCAACGTGTGGCTGACGCAGATCGTGGAAAAGCTCGTGGACACGGACACGCCCACCCCCGAAGAGATCGGCAGCGCCGTGGCCCGGACCCTGGGCACGGACTCTTCGAATGTCGGTGTGCTGGGGACTGTTTTGCCCTGGTGGACGGCGTTTCTTACCGCTGCAGAGACCTACGGCTCCAAGGAGTACAAGGCCTTGCTCACCCTGAGGGAGGACCTGTTGCGCTACATGATCGAGAAGTACGAAGCAGACCAATTGTGATGTGGGGCTTACCCCACCAACAGACAACCAAGGAGGCGTCAAAATGGCAGACTCAACATGGGATGGCTTGCTCCTGAGAACCTCATTGTCCGACGACGGGAGCCTGCCCAGGAAAGTGACCTCAAGCTCTCCGGACGTGATCTGCTCGGGTTCCGTTCCCCCGGAGAATCCCGATCAGTACGTGGACCCGGCCAATTACAGCAACGGGTACTCCAATAAGATTTTTAACAACGTGAGCAACTACTTCTACATCCGGGCAAAGAACATCAGCAGCACAGCCCAGGAGAAGTTCCTGCACGCCTACTGGGCCCAGAGCAACCTGATCCTGTTGCCGTCCATCTGGAAGGACAACTACATGCGCACCTCGTCCAACGCGGACGGGGTAAAGGTCAAGGCGGAGAACAAGGGCGATATCGTGGCCAACACCGAAGACGCTTTTCGTTGGGAACCCACCACGCCGGACCCCGATACCCACTATTGCATCGTGGCCCAGGCGTCGGACTCCATCGACCCCTCTGAGGGCGTTCCGGAGGATAACTTCGAGAGCGCCGCGGCCTGGTCCGACTGGCTGGCCCAGAGGGGAAACTGGGCCTGGCGAAATACGGTCTACGTGGCTTCAGACAGCCCGGACCTCACCCAGACCACAGGCCACAAGATCCAGATCCCCGGAGACCCCGTGGATCCTCCGCACCTGTACAACCTGTACATCAAGTGCACCAACGTGCCTGTGGGGTGGTCCTTCCAGTTTACCAGCGGCACGGTCATCGAGTTGCCTCCGGGGTACGACAACCCCGTGGACACCCTCACAAAACCCAAAGCCGATGTGACCAACCCCAACGACAACATCGGGGGGCACTGGTACCTGCCCGCCCAGTTCATGACCAATATTTCCGTGAGCGTGTGGTTCAACGGCATCCCCCCCAACTCCGACACCAAGTGGCAGCTGAAGATCAACGAGGTTACCGACGACGACACCCTGAGCCTCTACACAACGGCCCTGCCCATCATGATGCATGACGAGCCCCACCCCAAGGTCCTGGAGTGGCTGGCCCACAACGAGCTTCACGCCACGTCCCGGGACATTCCCATCGGCAAGGAGGTGGAGTGCGGCAACATCAACTTTGACCTGATTTAACGACAGGCACGGCCATGGGCATGCCATGACTCTTTCGACCCTATAACACGCAAAGGAGAAGGCCATGAATACCATAGACGCAACCATCAGGTTCAAGGGGATCGATGTGGTCGCCGGGGCCACGGGAAGTTTCTTCAGTCTGGCCGGTAAGCAGACGGCAAGCTACGCAGCCGTGACATCGGTTGCCCCGGATGAAAACGGGGATGTGGCCATTGATATCGCAGCGCAGGTCAGTGACGCCCCGGATTTTCAGGCCCACTACGCCTACAGCCAGCTCTCGGCTCCGGAAAACCTGGTTTTCAAGGTTGTGTTCAGCGGGGAGTACCCCATGGACGGGGAGTTCCAGATCGCGAGCAGCAATTTCGACGGATTCAACGTCAACCGGGGGCCCGTGGAGAACAAGGAACTCAACGCCAGCACCACGGCGACCTTTGACACGGATCTGGATTTTTGTATCTGGCTCGGGGACCTGCCCATCTCGGGCACGGCAAGCGTCTCCCTTAAGTTCTACAAAATCGTGAGCGACCCCAGCGGCATTGACAAGCAGGTCAAGATCGCCGAGAGCGTCCTGACGTTGAACAACAAGACATGATGCCCTCCCTCGGGGCCGGTTGTTTACGGCTCTGTGCATAAAAAACACCTCTTCGGGCATGGGCCCGGGGAGGTGTTTTTTTGTTTAGTCCGTCCGGGGGAATGAAAGGGGCATGGGCCGTGTTGACTCGACCAGGGAGATGGCCCCGACGGGGCAGGTGGTGACGCAGAGGCCGCAGCCTGTGCAGGCATCGGGATGAAATACCACCTGATCGTTCTCAAAAATACGGGCTCCGAACACGCATCGGTCCACACACTCCCCGCAGTGAACGCAATCGTTCATCTGCGTGACAGCTATATAGTCTGAGTGGGCGATGAGTTCCTTTCGCCCGGAGTCGCGAATGATCTGCAGCTCATGGCAGCAACACGGGCAGCAGCTGCACAGGGCATACAGCGCATGGTCCGGCCTGTACAGGGCCAGGTGAACGAGGCCGCATCGGTTGGCGTGTTTCAGGATTTCCTTGGCTTCAGAAAACTCAACACGGCGGGCTTCCCCTTTTTCAATGCATGCCTCGGCCATTTCGTCGAAGAGCAGGCAGACCTCAAGGGGGTTGTTACACCGTTTGTATCGGACCCTGCATTCGCACGCCTGAACCGCTACGACTCTTGCCGTGCGCACGATCTCCGTTACCTGCTCTGTGGGGAGCACCCACTGTTTTTCCTGAACCGATTCGGAGACGGGAATCACCCGTGATGAATGAGAGATCCTGCGTGCCTTGAGCCATTTGTCATAGGTTGCGAGGCGTTTCGAGAGATAAGAGTCCATGGGCTCTGCTCCCCATCAGGGTTAAAGCCCGGTGAGCATCAAGGCCCCCAGGGCTGTGAGCGCCGTGCCGGAGACGGCGGTAAGGATTCCCGGGAGGCGTCTGGGCCGTGCTGAGGTGGTCTTCAGTCCGGCGTTTTTTCCTGCCACCACGAGGATCACGGCGGCGGAGATGGTAGCGGCCATGCCCAGGGTGATACCAAAGGCCATGAGGATGCCCAGGTGGGTGAGGTGAAGGCCCATGGCAAGGAGCATGACCGTGACGACACCTGGGCAGGGGACCATGCCGAAGGCAACAGCGGCCAGAAGGCCTCCGGTTTTTGGGGCACATTCCTGGTGGGGCTTGGGCCGTGCCGCTTCGTAGATGCCGGAGAGCAGGAGAAAGAGCCCCAGGAGGATGACAAGGGTAAAGCTCACCTGGCTGGTGAGCCGGGTGGCGTCTTTGAGGCCGGTGGTCATACGGATTTCAAGGAACCCTTTGATGCACAGCACGGTGAGGATCCCGGAGAGGCCGTGGCTGAAGGCGACGATGTTGCCGAAGAGGACCCCGTCTTTGGCCTTGCGGTTCCCGTGGAGCATGTAGGCGGTGGCAACAGCCTTTCCGTGGCCCGGACCGGCTGCGTGAACCGCACCGTAGAGGATGGCAAGTCCCAAAAGCGGTGCCAGGGCAAAGAGGTCCGGGGCGGCGGCAAAGGATTTCAGGGTGGCGGCCATCTCGTTTCTCATCTGGAACTGGATGAGGATGAGCTTGTGCATGAGGCGTGCCCCAAGGCCCGGCGCAGTATCCGGGGGGCCGAAGGCGTGGGCGGCAAGGGGGCTTAAAAGAACCCAGGTGAAGAGGGCAGAGGCTGCAGAGCGGATGTGTGGGGTCATGGGTGTTACTCCTTACCGGAGATGGAAACAACGGCTTCAATAGGGTGAAGCATGCCGAAGTAGTATGATTCTTCGGTGTTCTCCCTCAAGGTGAACCCCATGCCCTGGGGCACATCCCCGGAGAAGGAGAGGGGGGCGTCTTCTGAGAGAAAGAGGGCCGAGTAGTTGGTGGGGTCGTACTGGCTGAGCCGCAAAGGCTCTCCCTTTTCAGGCTGCGGGGAAATGGGGATTGAAAAGCGATACACCACGATGCCGTCCTGGGCCTCGCAGTTGAAAGAGGCAATGGTGACGGCGTGATTTTTGGTTCCGCTGTGGGTGATGAAGGTGAAGTAGTGTTGCTCGGAGAGGTAATCAAAGGCCTCGGATTTAAGCGTGTTCAGCTCTTTGGGGGAGAAGATCCCGTCGCCGTTGGTGTCGTAGTCTTCCAGAATCATCGCTGAAAAGCCGTCGTCAAACGCCCAGTCTACATCCAGGCGAACCGGTTGCTTTGCCTCGAAGCAAAGGGTCATCCGGCTGGTGATAAAAACATGGGGGTGAGCCCCCGGAAAGGACAACGGGGCAAGGGTAAAGATAAGGGCCAGGGCAAATACTAAGGGAATGCGCATGAAGACGGTTCCTGCGTGTTAAAGGTTACTTCGAATCGTTTCGGTTCTATATAAAGTGGGTGGAACAGGGAGCGCAAGGGAAAAAGGGCGGTGGGCCGAGTTCGTCGATCCCGGGTTTTTCGCCGGAGACTTTCGCCGCCAGCATTGGTGGTTAACGGACCTTGCCGTGAGCCGTCCCCTGGGGACGGCTGCTTTCGTTGGAAAACAAAGGGTGATACTTGCCGGTAACGTGCATATTGTCCTGTGTTTGTCGAAATTTATCTTTGGTCCGTGTGCTGCTTTTCTCCTTGACAAATCAACGGTGGGGTCATTATAACTTCATTTACTCAGGTGATGAAATAGATTGCCTGGTACGATACACGCCCTGCGGATGAGATGTTTCCCGCATGCATCAGGGGTGGGCTCCCGATGTCATATCTTAACGCTGCATAAATATAGATTGATACAACCTAAAAATTTGTTTGACGTTCAGGTTCCCCGGTCTCGTGATGTCCCGAGACCCGGGCTAAGAGGGAATCCCGTGAAAATCGGGAACGGTCCCGCCGCTGTAACTCCTGCAAACCTTTCAACGCGTTGTGCCACTGGGTCAAACCGGGAAGGCCGTTGAAAGGGGGGGAAGTCAGAAGACCTGCCTGGATGTATCGGCACGGAAAGGAATGATCCATGATCGTTCCGAAGGCCTCGAGGAAGGTCTTGTGCAGAGTGTGAGTCTGTGGTGAGGATGAAAACGGTTCCCCATATCGATGCATGCATCGGTATGGGGTTTTTTTATGGGCTTTTTTGAAGCAGGTAGCACGATGAATGAACGAGAGTTGTTGAAACGGCACCTGCCCTTCGGCAGGCTTTCTCCTGAGGCCCTCGATCGCGTGGTCTCGGCGTTTCAGTCCTATCGGTTCGCCGAGAAGGAGAAACTGGTTGTGCAGGATGAAGTGGCGACCTGGGTTGGCTTTGTGGTGTCCGGGAGCATTGAGCTTCGCATCAAGCGGTTTACCGGAGGGGATCTCTCCTTCGGCTCCCTTCGGCGCGGGGATTTTTTCGGGCTGATGTCCTTTGAACCCAAGGGGATGTCCATTTCCAGCGCCGTGGGTGCCATTCCCGGGGTTGTGCTCATGGCCAGGCGCGAGGCCTTTCATCAGATGCTGGAGACGTTTCCGGCATTGAAAACCTATTTTTATAAGATGTCCCTGGATAGGGTCTGGACCGCCTACCAGAGCCTGTACCAGGGAAAAGCCGCCGAAGGCCCCGGTCCGTCCATGCCGGGGTGCGCCGCCCTGGAGGTCCAAAAATCCATCGATTTCATCGACCGGAATTTTATGAATCCCATCACCCTGGAGGAGGCCGCCAAGGCCAACGGCATGAGCAAGTTTCATTTTTCGCGGATTTTTAAGGACAAGACAGGCATGTCCTTTAAAGAGTACCTCAACATGCGGCGAATCCACGTGGCGAAAAAACTGTTCATGGCGGACAACCTCAACGTGTCGGAGGCCTGCTACCAGGTGGGCTTCAACGATCAATCCTATTTTTGCAGGGTCTTTCGCAAACTCGAAGGCTATACCCCGTCGGAGTTCAAAAAAATATGCACCGGGCAGTTTCCTGCCCGGAAACGGGGGGAATCCCATGCCAAGGTGGTGTCGGGGTGAATGCCGTGAAGGGACTGACTTGAATGATAAGGGCAAGTAAGAGGTCTCGGTTGGCCCGGAGACTTCAGGCGTGCTTATGTCGATGGCATATGGAAGGCTGCTATGTCTTGACCATGGTGCATAAATGCACCCTACGGGCCGTGGGTTTTACCATTGGCTGGGATTAATGGATCTTATCGTCGGATAGCTCAAGGCGGCCGTGCATGAGAAGGGCCGCACTGCAGGGGGGGCCGAAGGTGCCGTTGATATAGTTCTTTTCTGATGAGAATATGCCAGAAGTGTGCCCTCTGAACAGAATTTGCCCTGTGCAATGATATTCAAAAAGTTTTCATGGGTGGCAACTCCATTCCAACTTGTGTCAACGTACTTAACAGAAAAGTTTTTTTCTGTTCGGAACACAACCCCTTTATACCCATCAAGAAAAATGCGGCTGAAACTGCCGCATTCAGGCGATCCGATATCTTTTCTACAATATATGTATGCGCTGTCATGGCCGTTTCCTCCCATGGTGAAATCAAGGGCATTTCCCCTTGCGTCAAAGTGAATTTTAAGCTCAGAGGCAACAGTAAAATTATAGGCATCGTAATCGTTGTCGCTACACGTTGCGAAAAGAAACAAAGTCGCCTCATCATCAGCGTTTTCAGCACTGAAATAGTATATTTGGCCATTATGGTCTCCACGATGGAGGCCGAATACATAATCAGTTTTATTATCAAGCCCATGGCGGTAGAGGGTATTGCCGTGTTCGACAGGTATTTCTGACTTACAATCATAATCTCCGTCAATTTCAGGCCATTGATCTACGGTGTACACGATGCCGTTGGCTCTAAAATAGTCCCAGTCAATGGGGCGAACATCCAGAACTGGTCGTGCTCCCTGGAGCCCTGAGCGGCAGTTGACGATTTTTCTTCCTGCGGTGACGAGGGTGTTACCGGTTATCTCCACCGGCCTGATGAATGCAACATCTCCGTTTGCATGAACGCTCCCATGTTTCTGAATATAAGCTGATTTCTGCAAAATTGTCTTGGCTTCGAATGTCCGATATTTGGTTCTCCCCGTGGGCCAGGATACCGAAACGCCGCCGAAACGCCACGGAAGCCACGTGGACGTCGACATTTTTTTTCTTTTCCAATTCCCCCATAAGAAGGGCTTCTCTGACAGTCAGGGACACTTTGACAGCGTTGACGTACTCGTCGGCGGGAAAATCGGGGTCTCCTTCGGCTGCAAATTCTTTGTAGACGAGAAAATCATCGTAGGCGTCGTTCTCATCGTAGTATCCCCGTGTGATCTCCACCTCGTAATTTTGCGGGAAGTCCTCATCAACGTCAGGATCCTCCACGGCTTCTTTTCCCGGATACAGATTCTGGACAAGGACCTTGCGGGCACGGGCTTCGGGGTCTCCGTCACAGAGGTGAAGGGCCCCTGCCATGGCGGCGGCGTCCACGCAGTTCTGGAGGGTTCGTCTTTCGCTGAAGAGATAGCCGGATTCGATGACCAGGGCGAGCATCATCAACAGGGCCGTCATGAAAAAGGCCACCACAAGGACGATGGAGCCTTGCTCGTGTTTTTTGGGGGGGCTTGTCGTGATTGCTTTTTTTGCCATATGCACGGGTCTCTCAAACAAACGTCGGCCTTGCCCGGATATTTCACGAGTCGAGTGCACCCATGTTCAAGGCATCAGAGCTGCAGATGTAGTGGTTTACCTCAAAGCTCTGAAAACGCAGAAGATGGGTGCTCTCGGCTCGCCCGAAGGGTGAGAATAGATAGGCGAACGTCGATTTACATTTTGCATTTTCAAAATAGCCGACATTTTTATTATATCCATCAGAAATCATGACATTTTACATTTGGATGGTTGTTTTCTCATGAAATATCCGGACTTGATGCTCGTTTGGGCGATGGGTGTATTGGCATCACCCTACGAAAACCCTTGTCCCTTGGAGCGCCGCACTCCTGTGCGGCACGGGTAACGACGGACTAAAAAGCCGCGCCGGAGTGCGGCACTCCGTTTCGGTGGATTTTTCGTAACCATTCAGCCTATCCCGGATATTTCACGAGTGCTATGCCTCCGGCACCCCTGCCGGAGGCTTTTTATCTCTCATCAACCATGGGATTTGTGAGATATCAATCGGCCATGATATCGGCGTCGCTGTCTTTGGTGTCGGAGTCTGAGTCGATCTCTTTCATTGGGTGCTCGTACTTGTTTTTGTAGATGGCGTTTGCCAGGGGCCCGGGCATGGTGGTGACGGGGGCGCGATTGATCGGTGCGTCGGGGTTCATGACCTGGGCGTGAAAGGCTTTGGTAAAGGATTCGCCGAACTCAGGGGCGATGTGCTTCGGGGCTGAGCAACCTGCGAGAAGGATGGCCACAAAGGAGAGGGGAACGGCAAACGCTTTGGAAAAGGGGATCATGGTTCAGGGTGCTCCTTTGGTTGCTGCGATGTTTTTCTGGGCGGCGGACAGGGTGGGGTCCATGGCAAGGGCCTGTTCGAAAAAGCCGGCTGCCTGCTCTGTATTGTGCGCTAGGGCGTGGATGGCGCCCATGTTGTTCAGGGCCTCGGCAGGTTTCATGAGTTTGCTCAGCGGGCGCCATGGCTTCGGCCTCCCGGCCTGCCACGCCCAGGCAGATGGCGAGGTTGTGCCGGGCCAGGAAAAAGGTGTCGTCAAGGGCGATGGCCCGGGTGAAGCAGTCCTGGGCCAGGTCGAGGTTTCCTGCGCACAGGTGGGAGAAGCCCATGTTGTTGTAAACATCGGGGCGCGCCGGGTTGATTTCAATGGCTTTCCGGTAATGGGCCTGGGCCGCCACGGGGTTGCCGGTGAGGTCCAGGGTCATGGCCAGGCCGTTGTGTGCCGGAGCGTAGTCCGGCTCCCGGGTGAGGGCTTTGCCGAAACAGGTTTTTGCCTTGTCGTAGTCCTTTTTCTCCCGGTGGCAGCAGCCCATGAGGTGGTATATTTCAGCTTCTTCGCCCCTCATCGCCAGGGATTTCTCCAGTTGGACCAGGGCAATGTCGTGATACCCCTTGTTGATCATGTCCTTTGCCAGGGCGAGGTGGTTGGGTTCGGGGCGCTTTTGTGTCATGGCCGGGGACAGTCCCCGTGCCATGGCGTCGTCGGGCGAGAAGGCGGGGGGCGTCTTCCCGGCGCAGCCGACAAGCAAAAGGCAGCCGACAAACAAGAGACAGTTGATACGTAGATTTGTGAAGGATGTCGCTGTGGTGTGCCCCGAGGAACGAGGGGCAGATCGCAGCGGGAATACGCTTTCAAGGCGGCTCACCTTGCCGCCGGAGGCATCGTTTTCTGTCTGGCTAAAATCCATGCTTGAACCTTTCGATGAGGTTGATGATGGCCGGGCCGAGGATGATGATCATCAGGGCGGGCATGATGAGGCCCACAAGGGGAAAGGTGAGCTTTGCGGCGACCTTGCCTCCTTTCTCCTCGGCCAGCTGTTTTCGCTGTTTTCTCATGGACGAGATGGTTGTGCGCAGGGCGTCGGCAATGTCCGTGCCGAATCGTGCGGACTGGTTCAGAACGGTCACCACGCTGCCAAGGGATGAGGAGCCGTTTCGTGCTGCAAGGTGTGAGAGGGCTTGGGCCCGGGGCAACCCGCTTCGTGTTTCGACAAGGTAGAGCTCAAACTCCTTGGCGAGGGTGGGAGTGATGGAGGCAAACTCGCCGCTGATGCGGGCAATGGCCATGTCAAAGCCCAGGCCGGAGTCGATGCAGATGATCAGAAGGTCCAGGGCGTCGGGAAGTTCCCGGAAGATGGCTTTTTTCCGCTTTTTTATTTTCCAGGCCAGGGCCCAGGCCGGTGCCTGGTAGCCCATGCCTGCGGGAAGAAAGGCCAAAAGGGGCGAGCCGCCGCTGCCAAGGGCCCAGAACAGGGCCAGCACCCCGAAACATCCGGCAAGTCCTGCCCGGAGTCCGAAGAAGATGGCCACGGCCGAGGAGTCTCTGTATCCTGCGTGGCTGAGACGGACCCGCAGGGCAGAGAGGGTCTCCTCATCATCCGGCGTGGTGAAGCGGCCCAGGGGGTAAGTGAGTTTGAACCAGAGCCTCTCCTCCAGAGTTTTTTCCTTGTGCCTGGGGCCGCGTTTTTTTCCGTTGAAACGTCGGTTGAGCCGCATGCGGAGATAGGCCTCCTCCAGCCTGATGTAGAGAATCATCAGAAGGACGGTGACGCATAAAAACGTGATGACTGCCAGGATGGAAGGGGTCACAGCGTATGGCTCCGTATGTGTCGTGAGGTATGGACAAAAAAAGCAATGCCTCCGGCGGCGAGGTGAGCCACCTCGAAAGCATATTGCCCTTGCGCTTTGTCCCTCGTTCCTCGGGCCAAAGCGCAAGGGCCTTCGGCTCGGGCTGCGCCCGATATGGACGCTGATGCTTCATGCGGATTGGATCGCAAGCTTCGACGTTACAAGATACGTTGTCACCACTTGCCCAGTGTTGATTTAACTGCATTGCCTTCTATGGTTAAAGTAGCCAGGAAAAACCTGCCTCCGGCGGCCAGGGGATGGTCCCCAGGACCCCAGGTTGCGAAAGCCCTCTCCCTTCGTTCCTCAGGGGCAGAGCTTCCGCGAAGGATTCTGCGAAATTGAGCAAAACCTGTTTGTCAAACTTTTCAAAAGTTTGGCCCCCGGCAGGGCCGCCGGAGGCATCTTCGCCCTCAGACGTCGAGTTTTGTCATGGCGCGCATGACGATAAACCCCATGATCTCAAAAAGGACCGCTGCCACGAGCAGGTGCTGCCCCGTGGGGTGCGTCACAAGGGTCCGGATGTAACCGGGGTTGAGCAGCCATGTGACGAGCCCGAAGACCGGGGGCAAGAGGCCGATGACCAGGGCGCTGAGGCGTCCCTCGCTTGAATGGGCCTTGATCTGCCGCTCCAGCTGAAACCGTTCCCGGATGGTGGTGGACAGGCCGGAGAGGATGGCCGCCAGGTTTCCGCCGGTTTCGCGCTGGAGGATAAAGGCGGCGCAGAAAATCCGTATATCCGGCACATCGGCAAAGCGCTCTTCAAGGTGGTTGATGGCCTGTTTGAAGGGAAGGCCCATGGCGATCTCTTCGTAAATGAGGGTGACCTCCTGCCCCAGGGGATCCGGAAAGCTCCTGCCGGCTTCTTTGAGGGCTCCGTCCACACTGTGCCCCACCTTGAGGGAGCGCACGATCATGTCCAGAGCGTCGGGAAGCTGTTCCACGAGGCGCCGTTCTCTTTGTCTCTTTTTCCAGATGACCACCCCAAAGGGCAGGGCCATCCCTGTGCCTGCAAGGAGTGTGGCCACCGCGAGCTGTCGAGTGATCAGAAGGAGGGGCAAAAACAGGAGGGCACCGGCTCCTGCGGCCCACAACACAAATCGTTCCGGGGAGGTTGTGACGCCTGCGGTCACAAGGATCGACTCCAGCCTGGACAGGTCAAAAAGGGCGGAAACCAGCTCTTCTGCGGCAATTTTCCGGGGGTTGTTTTTCAAGGCCGGGGCGTGGGGTGCCGAGGGTGAGGTTTCCTTTTTAAGGGCGCGGATGAGTGTGCGGGTTTTCCCGCGCTTGCGGTCTGTTTTGAAAAAGTGGAACGCCAGGGCAAAGAGGCCCGCATCCACAAGGAGCACCGGAATCCAAAGGCTCATGGTGACACCTCCAGGGACGTGGAGAAGGCCTCTGGATCCAGGCGGATGCCGAAGCTTCGGATGTGGTCGGCATACCGGGGTGTGTGGCCTTCACCTTTGAAGATTCCACGTATGGCGCCCCGGTCATCCATGCTTTGCTGCTCAAAGGAGAACAGGGGCCGGGTGATGACGGTGTCCCCTTCCATGCCCATGACCTCTGAGATGGAGGTGATGCGCCTTTTGCCGTCGGCAAGGCGTGCCAGCTGAACGATGATGTGAATGGCCTGGGAGATGAGGCGCCTGATGGAGACTTCGGAGAAAAAAGCGTGGCTCATGCCGGCCATGATCTCCATGCGTGAGATGGCATCGGATGGCGAGTTGGCGTGGATGGTGCTCATGGAACCTGGGTGGCCCGTGTTCATGGCCTGGAGCATGTCCATGACCTCGGCCCCCCTTGTCTCCCCCACGATGATGCGGTCCGGGCGCATACGCAGGCTGTTTTTGACGAGGTCGGTGAGGGTAATCTCGCCTTTGCCTTCGATGTTGGCGGGCCGGGATTCCAGGCTCAGGGTGTGGTGCTGGTTAAGCCTGAGTTCTGCGCTGTCCTCGATGGTGACGATGCGTTCATGGTCCGGGATGTGGGCGGAGAGCACGTTGAGCAGGGTGGTTTTCCCCGCGCCGGTGCCCCCGGAGATGAGGATGTTGAGCTTGGCGTGGACGGCAGCTCGGAGAAAGGCCATCATCTCCTTTGTGAAGGTCTGGTTGGCGAGCATCATGGCCTCGGACACAGGCACGGCCCCGAACTTTCGGATGGAGAGAAGGGGCCCGCTCAACGAAAGGGGCGGGATGATGACGTTGACCCGGGAGCCGTCGGGCATGCGCGCATCCACCATGGGAGAGGCCTCGTCAATGCGTCTCCCCACGGCCGAGACGATCTTGTCGATGACCTGCATGAGGTGGTCGTTGTCTCGAAAGGTGATGGGGGTCAGGTGCAGCATGCCCTCTTTTTCCACGTAGACCTTGTCGTGGCCGTTCACCAGGATGTCCTGGACGGTCTGGTCGTTGACCAGGGTGTCGATGGGGCCGAAGCCCATGATCTCGTCCATGATGTCCGAGATGAGGATGGTTCGTTCCCGGGCGTTCAGGGGGACCTTGTCCGAGGCGGTGATGTCCAGGAGCGCGGTTTTTACCGACGCGGCCAGGGCTTCTTTGGGGAGGTCGGTGAGGGTGTGCAGGTCCAGCCGTTCCACGAGTTTCTGGTGGACGCCGGACTTGAGGGCATAGAACGCTTCTGAGGTCATGGCGTTGGATGCCGTTGCGTTCAGGCCGTCGGCTGTGCCCTGTCGGATTCGGTCCCTTAAGGTCATGATGCGGCTCCTGCACGGGTCGGTCGCAGGTGGGCCGCGGGCCTGAAGCGAAAGGGCCAGGGCCTTTTTTCCCGTGGGCGGGACGGATCCTTACCCCCAAGGACCCGGTGAACAAGACTCTCCACATCGCGGCAGATGTTGGCGTGGGGCTGCATGGCGTGCAGGGTTTTGCCTGCCATTAGGGCCTCGTTGCAGACTTTTCGATTGTGGGCAACGGTTCCGCAGACGGGAAAGCCAAAGATTTCTTCCATGTGATCGGAAGAGATGTCGTGCCTTGTGCTGTACCTGCTGGCCACCACGTGGAGGTTCTCTTCATCGAAGAAGAGGTCCTGCAAAAGCCGGAGGGTTTTGGTTGTGGCCTTGATGGCCGGGATCTCCTGGCTGCTCACCAGCATCAGGTGGTCGGTCTGCTTGAGGGCGCCGATGGTTTTACCCGAAAAATCATGGGGCAGGTCCACGATGACATGGTCGAAATAGTGGGTGAGCAGGTTCAGCATGCTGTCGATATCCGAGTCACTCAGGCTCTCGGCGTCGCCGATCTCCTTGGTGTTGCTCAGGACGTAGAACCCGCTTTCATGCCTGGGGATGGAGGAAAAGAGCAGGTTGGCGTCCATTCTCTCCAGGTTGTCCAGAAGGTCGAAGGGGGAGAAATGGGACGGGAGGTCCATGAACCCTGCGGTGTTGCCGCAATAGAGGTCCAGGTCCAGAAGAAGGACTCCGGCATCCGTGGTCCTGGCCAGGTGATCGGCCGTGGCCAGTGAGAGGGTGGTGGTACCCTGGCCGCCCCTGGCGCTGAAAAACAAAGACACCAGACCGGCCCGGACTGTTTGCCTGTGCGGGCAAGGGCCGACAGGATGGCCGGCAGCAGGGTGTCCCGTTCTTGAAATCGCCTCACGAGAAAATCGGTGACGCCTGTGCGAAGGCCCTGCCTGATCAGGTCCGGGTCTTTGGTGTCTGCGATGAGAAAGGTGACGAGGTTCGGGAATTCGTCGATGACCTCGGTAAGTTCCGGGTGGCCTGCGCCATGGGGCCCATGGGCGAACACAAAAAGCACATCCGGGTTTACTGCGTGAACCAATGCAGTGAGGGCGGTTTCCCCGCGGGATACCTCAACCTGGATCAGGGGGTGGAGATCGGCTGCAAAGGTTTTTTCCGCACCGTGTCCGTTGCCAATGATCAATCCTTGGAGTTTGTGTGCCATTTCTTACCTTGCAAACCCTACATCCCCCACAAACACAGGGGAAGGCGGGCGTGAGACATGGGTGTTGTTGGTGTCTCCCTCTTCATGGGAGGGCCTGGTGGCGGTGGTGCCGTAGGAGAGCCGGTTGAGCATGAAAAAATCCATGTCGCTGATGCTGTCATGCATGGTCTCCCCGGGCAGGGTGGGCCGTTCGTCTGGATTTAATGGCCTTACCAGCCTGGGGGTGACCATCACCACCAGCTCGGTCTCTTCCTTGGAGTACTCCTTGCTGGTAAAGATCCCGCCGATGACGGGGATGTCTCCCAGTACCGGTACTTTTTTGACGCTTCGGGAGCTCTCTTCCTTGAGGAGGCCGGCCATGGCAAAACTCTGGCCGTCTCGCAGGGTAAGGGTGGCCGAGCCCTTGCGGGTTTTGACCCCGGGGACAAACACGCCTCCGGATTTGAGAAGCCGGTAATCCAGGGAGCTGATTTCCGGTTTGATTACCAGGGAGATGACCTCGCTGTCGATGATGGTGGGGGTGAAGTTGAGCTTGACCCCCACCTCCTTGAACTGGATAGAGATCTGTCCGGACTCTCCGGCCACGGGCACGGGAAACTCTCCGCCCACCACAAAATTGGCTGTCTGGCCCGAGGTGGTGACAAGGGTAGGCGTGGCAAGCAGGCGCATGAGCTCCTGGCCCTTTAAGATACTCAGGATGGCCGAGGCATTTCCTTTTTCATTGGTGACGGCGATCTGAAAAGCTGAGGCAAAGGGGGAGGTGATGTTGGATGCCGACGCGGAGATTTGTGAACCGGTGTTGGTTCGGGCCATGTTGGCCGAGGCCGACCCGTTTCGAGCGCCTGATCCCCAGGGACTGGTTTACGAGAAACCCCAGCCCCATGCGTTTGAGGCCGGTGCGGGAGACCTCGGCGATGGTCACCTCCAGCTGCACCTGCTGGGCGCAGCGGAGTTCGATGAGGTTGGTGATCTTGAGTACATGGGCGGAGACCACGGTGAGGACCCTGTCGAGTTCCTGCTGGCTCTCCACGGACCCGGAGAGGGTGACGCCGTCCTGGCTTCGGGTGACGCGCACCCTGGCATGGGGCACAAAGGCCTTGAGCTGGGACCGGATAAAATCGATTTTTTTATCCGAAAGATAGACGGACACCTCGTAGACGTCGGCCCGGCTCTCTTCGCCCTGTCCGTACCAGAGGACAAGGTTCGTGGACCCGGGCTTCTGGGCGATGATGAGTACCTGGCGCGGGGTGACGAGCTTGACATCGGCAATGGCCGGGTTGGCGACGGAGATGCTGGTGACCTTTTTGTCCGTCAATTTAACGAAGGACTTGTTGGCTTCGATGAGGATCCGGCATCCTGAGTCGGCAAAATCCTGGCACGATGAGGCTGCGCAGGGACGGACACAAAACAGGAAGACAAGGGCGTGAAACAGAAACAGAGAATATTTCAAATCAGGCTCCGCTAGTCGTGGGTATAGAATATTTTGTTGGACGATTTTGTTTTTCGGTAAATGGTGACGCGGTGGACCTCTTTTTTATGGGCCAGCATGTCGATGACGTACGCCCCTTGAGTGTCGGTGCGTGATTTATCGGACCGGTTCCTGCTGATGAGCCGGAAGACGGTTTTTTGCGAGGCGTCGGACACCGCCGCGATCATTTCGGCCTCATGGGGCTTTACCAGCAGGGTGACCCGATGGGCGGCCTGCCCCGGGGACGGCAGGTTGTTCAGCACCTTTTCGGAGCTGAGCACCTCGATGTTCTGGAGCAGGGTTTTCGAGGAGTGGTGAAAGGCGGTGGCCACCCCTTCGGAGCCGGGGTTGTCCGTGTCCCCGGTGAACCCGCCGATTTTGCTTGTCCCGATGAGATCAACCCGGTCCCCCCGTTCAAAGACGCTGCAGATGCCGTCGTCTTCCCGGACGGTGAGGGTGATGGCCCGTAAGCCCTCGGGGATCTCGGCGCTTAAGTCTTCGGGTTTTTGGAGCAGGTGCACCCCGGAGTGGGGAGAAAACCCGGCGTTGTATCTTTCCACGGGCTGGTGGTCCTCCGGGTTGACGGCCAGAAGGGAGATTTCTCCGGATGCGGCGGCAGAACTCAGGGCCGCCCCTTGCTCCGGCGTGACGAGGAGGCTGACGTTCCAGGCCTTGGTGAAGGTGCGGGCTTTGGCGGATGTTTCGGTTTCCGGGTAAGCGCTGAGGATGGTGACCCGCTGCAACACGACCCGGGAGAGGTGGGCGAATTTCTCCTTGGGGTCGCTGCTCGTGACAATGACATCGACGATGTCTCCGTGTTTCAGCTTTTTGGATAGCCCCGACGTGGACGTGACCTGCACGCTGATGGCCCGAAGGCCCGGCGGGATGCTTCGGGTATACGAGGGTGGCGCCTTGGCCACGGTCGGGGCATGAGCCGGTGGGGGGGCCGCAGCCGATGTGCTGAAGCTTTTTAAGACCGCCAAGGAGGCGATGCCCCCTAAGGTGACGGCCAGGATCAGTGCGATGATGCCTCGAATGTGTCGCATGGGGTGCCTTTTTCTCTTCGTAACTATTCAGGACAAAAAAGCCTCCGGCGGCCTTGCCGGGGGCCAAACTTTTGCCAAACTTTTATGATCTGGGTTTGACAAACAGGTTTTGAGGACGAATTTGGCTCAATGGAACGTCATCGTATGATAGTCGATTTCAACTGACGAGCATGCTCCTCTTCAAATATCGTGAAACACCATGACGGCCCGTGCATTCAGCTTCGTGGGCACCATGAACTCCGGCAGGAAGCCGGTGAGCTGGCTGGCCTTCAGGGAAGGCACGCTGACCTCGATGCGCCGGGGACCTTCAGCATCCCTGGCCGTGATGGTGACCCGGATGTCTTTGTCCTGATTCAGCTTATAAACCCAGAACGCATCGGCCACGGCCTTGCGAGCGAATGCTTCGGGGTCTTCTCCGTAGGCGTTCCACTCCCGCGCCTCCACGGCGGCCTTGGCCCCTGTGTACACGGCATCGGTGAGCACGATCCGGGTGGTGAAATACCAGCCGTACTCGATGATGAGAAACAGGATCATCAGCAGGATGGGGAGCAGCAGGGAAAATTCCACGACCACAGCGCCCCTGTTGTCGCCTTTGTATGTCCGTCCCCTCATCCCAGGGGGACCTTGCCCATGAGCAGGTACGCTGCGTATCCCGCGGCCATGGCCAGGGAATAGGGCATGGTGTCGGATGGCCTGGTCCATGGACCAGCGGGTTTGTTGCCGCATCGTCTCTCTTTTTGGTGTTTTACATACGGCACAAGGGCCATGGCTCCCCCTGCCATGGCGCCGTAGAGAAAGATCGAAAAAAGGGCATAAGCACCGACCCAGGTCCCCGTGGCCACCAGCAGCTTGACATCTCCCCCGCCAACGCCCCCCAGTACAAAGGGGATGAAGAGGCATGCAAGGCCTGTGAGGGCGCCCTGCACGCTCCAGAGGGCCCCGGGTGCTCCGGACTGGAGGGTGTGGAAGGCAAGTCCCCCCAGGGCCGCAGAAAGGGTGAGGGTGTTGGGGATGACCCTTTCCTGGAGGTCCGTGCAGAGGGCCGCGGTAAAGAGTGCGGCACATGCCCATGCGCTGTTCATGGCGACTAATACGTACCGGAGGATTCGTCGGAGGTTGCCACGGTCTGTGCCGCGTTGCCCAGCTTGTCGGAGATGGCGGTGAACAACTCGGTGAGCTGGGTGCCGAAGAGGTTGAGGGCGCCCACGAGAACCGCGGCCATCACCCCGACGATGAGGCCGTACTCAATGGCGGTGGCTCCGCTTTCGTCGTTCCATAATGTACTCATCAGTTTGATCATATGATGCGTCCTTCGTCGTGTGTGAGGTGCATGGCGGTTAAGATAGTCAATTTCTGAGTAAAAAGCTGGGACATAGTTGCGGTATGTTGTGAATAAATTGCGGGGTTGATTCTCTTTGTCGGGGGGAGCCATGATGGCGTTCATCCGGCAGGGCCCCCGGAGCCAGATGCTCCGGGGGCCGAGGGCTTTGCAGCCAACGTGGCGTCGCCACATCCGGGCCCCGGACTGGGCAATCCGTGGCCGGTAAAAAGGGCATGAGCGTGACGTTGTTTTTGTATTTTTATGCTCACTGCGTTTCAAGGCAACCGATAAAGCACCCCCCAGATGTATCCCCGTCTGCCGCCTTCACGGACCCTTCCCCATCGCTTTGCTTTGTGTCGTCGTCGATGTTTGTAAAGGATACCTGTGTGGGCGCCAGAGCAGCAAAGCCGCTGGTATCCTTTGTGAACTCTGTGTTGACGGAGACGTTGACGTAATAATCCTGGTTGCCGTCGGCCTCGGTGTCGTCTTTGCCGGTGACCGTGACGTACTGGGTGTCGCACCAGTTTTCCGATGAAAAAAAGAGGGCTTTGGGCGTGACCCTGGCTTCGGTGTCGTCGGAGCAGGTCACATCAAAGGCCACGGTGTTTTCAGGGGCCGTGCTCAGCTTGACGTCGATGACTGCCTGGGACCCGATTTCCCGGGTTGTGTCGTCATGGGGGATGGCGCAGAGGTATTTTCTGCACTCAGTATAAAAGATGCCCGTGCTGGCCCCTCTGGCTGCATAAGCCCCGTGAAGGGGCATTATTTTAAGGACTCCGTTGACGTCGTCCTGTTCGGTGACGGTCCAGGAATACGCTCCGTCGCTTGGCGTGTCATCCGTTATGGAGGCAAAGGACTTTCCACCGTCGCAGGAGATGGCAATGGCGACATTGCCGGGGATCTCCGGGCTCGGGTTCTCCCAGGTGATCAGCATGGTATCCCCTTTGTGCCAGGTGGAACCGGGTTTAGGGTTTGTGATGACAAGGCCCCCCGGCTGCAAGGCCTGTCCTCCCCTGACGGCTCGAACCCGGAAGGCGTCCCCGCTGTTGTCCTGGGAGGTCTTAAAGCCACGTTTGGTGACACCGTGCTGTATATCAACGGCCCATGCCATGGTTTTTTTTCCTGTCTGGATAACAGGCGTAACCGATGTTGTGGAGGACCAGTAACACGCCGATATTTCGCTGTGGAAGGCAATGACTGAGTTCGTGAAAACGGGCATATGGAGCATGGGCTGTTCTGTCCTGGTGTAATCGATCAAGGTCAGGAGTTCTTTGATCGTGGGCAGTCGCCAGTCGGTGTAACCGCCGATTTCCAGATCGTTGCAGTACGCTGCCGCCATGTGCTGGTGCCATTTGTCGCTGGTGTTCTCCTGGGTCTTCAGTTCCCAGATGAGGCCGGTGTTGAAATCGGTAACCGTATTGTCCATGTTGAGGTGGTATCGGCTCGGGTTGGTCAGGTGGGTGCCCCTTACGGCACGGACTGTGGCCGCCGTATCCGGGTTGGTGGTGTTGGAAACGTGTCCGAGATCAAAATTGAGGAGGTAATACTTTGTAACGCCCTCCACTTCGCTGGTAGTTGACGACCAGTAGTGACGGGTCTCCTGGGTGTTGGGGAAAAAGTCGGTGTCGACTGCCGGGCCGTCATGTTCGAAGTCGGCCATGGCGTGAAGCTCAAGGATGGTGGGCAGTCGCCAATCCCGGTGCCCGCAGAATGCCTCGGCGTTGAGCCCATCAATGTACGCCAGGGCCTCGGTCTGGGTGACGGTTTCATCTAAACTGGCCGCTGTTTTTACCTCCCAGGTCAGCCCGGTGGCATGGTCTGTGACTGTTTTGTCGCTGTCTGTTTTTGATAAGGACGGTGGGTTGATGAGGAAGTTGCCGTCCTGTCCGTAGAAGGGTTGGCCCGGAGAGGGGCAGGCAATGGGGTTTCCTTCATTGTCAAAGCAGGTGGTCTGTCCGGTGTCCGGAACGGCAAAGGCCCATACGGGGAGCAAAGGAAGGCTCCAGAGAATCAGGGCAAGGGCAATGTGTTTTTTCTTCATGGGAAACCTAAAACGAGTGAGTGAAAATGAATGGTCACATATATGAGGCATTGCACCGGGAGGAGCGCCTACGAGCCCTCCGGTTGTGGCTCCGAAGGGCTCATGGCGTCACGCATTACGGCAGACCGTGATGCAGTGATTGGATAAAGCGACCGGCGGCTCCATATGGCCCTGGCCTTCGGGACTCTTGGAGACATTGTCGGAGGATGACGGGGCGTCGCTGCTCTTGAAGGGGACCTTGGTGGCTGCGGTGTCTTTGTACCCGGTTGTGTCTGAGGAGGCTCCGTTGACGGATAGCTGAACAGTCACCTCTTTTTCACCGTCCTCCTTGCTGTCCGGAACACCGGTGACCGTCACCGTCTTTTTGTCGTTCCAGGTCTCGGGGGCAAAGACAAGGGTAGCAGGTGAGACGGAGGCTTCGGCTTCGTTGCTGCTCGTGACATCTACAATGACGTCCCCATTGGGCACGGTGGCCAGGGCCACGTGGAAGGTTGCGGAACCGCCGTTTTCAGTCACGGTTCCGGAGATATCCCCCACGGTGAGAGCGATTCGTTCCCAGTCATTGTTGTCGACATTTTTGACATCGTAAATGATGCGTTCAGGAGCGTCCGTATACCCCGTGGTGTCTTTTGTCTCCGATTTGTTTGGCCGGATGATTATCTGAAATTCTTCGGGGACCATGGGGTCTTCGATGATGAAGTCGTCCACGCCGGTGGCGGTGACAAATTGATCGTCCCCCCAGTTAAGGGGCGTAAAGACAAGCTGCTGGGGAGAGACTACACCCTCGGTTGTATCCGTGGATTCGATATCGACGGTAACGTTGGCGGAAGGCTGCGTCAGTAACCGAACCGAGAATTGTGCAGTTCCTCCATCTTCTGTCAGGCGCAGATGGTTGTATCCCTCGGTCCAGTAGTCTTTGACAAAGAGCCCCGGGTCGGTGTTGAGGCAGGTGACATGGACGCTTTTTGACTCGATCGTCTTATAACCACTCTGGTCCGTGGTTTTGTCGATGTCCACTTCCACGGAGAGATCAAATTGCTCGTCTACTTTCGGGAAACCGTCTTTTTTACCGGTCACGACCATTTTCTGGGGAAGACCCCAGTTTGTAGGGGAAAAAACCAGTTCTGCCTTGTTGAGTTCGTATTTGTGGGAATGGATACTCTTGAATTGTATGGTTACGTTACCTGTGGGCTTTGACGTGAGGTGAACGGATATGTTTGCTGAGGTACCGTCTTCGGAGATAACAATTTTGTCGGGGGTGACCACGAAGTCTGCTGTATCGTTGTCGTCATTGATCAGTGTTATGAGGGTCGGCTCAAGGGTGGTGTAGCCAGTTGTGTCCGTGGTGTGTACCTGGTCGACCGTCGCCAGGGCATGGTAGGCAACCGATCCGTCGACGACATGATCGTTGGTCCCTGTGAGCGTCACGAGTTGCGGCTGGTCGTAGTCGTCGGGCCCAAAGGTCAGGGTGTCGCCTTGGGAGACAATTCCTTCTAAATGGTTGTCACTTTCAATGGAGAGAACGACCGTCCCGTCGGGTTGTGTGTTCAGGCAGACGGGAATCGTTGCGGTTAATCCGCTTTCACTCGTGTGCCCGGATGGATCACCGAGGAGGAGTTTTACCTGGGGTCCGATGCGGAAGAGGCCCTGGCTCGTTCCCTCTTGCTCATGCCCCGCAATGGTGGGGGTGATGCGCAGCATGCAGTTCACGGACGAGATGTCCGGCGGGATTTGCCAGGCGTAGACTCCTGTGTTTTCGGCCGAATCAGTGACCGTCGTAAAGTGTTTCCCTCCGTCGGTGGAAAAGTCGATGACCACGTTTCCCTGTGTGGCTTGATGGAAACCTATCCACTTAACAAGGAACTCTTCACCTGGCTCAATATCAGCGCCTTGGCGTGGGGAGGTGATCGCAAGGTGCCCATCCTTGATGGGTTGGCCGCCTCGGACGGCGAGGACCCAGGAACCATATTGCTCAGCGTTTACCATAGAGTTCGGGAACTTGAATGGATAGCTTTTGAAATACATGAGAATCGGGCCCAACTTTTTGGTATTACTGTCTGGCTTGGTATATTTTCCGAATGTAGACGTCCAGTAAAAGTTATTAGAACCGGTTTGGATGTTGGGGAATACTCTATCGTAGACTAAGTTATTCACACCTTGAAAGTTGGTAAGGGATATCATTTCTTTGCATGTGGGAAGCCGCCAATCTGTATGGCCTGCTAACTGTAGAGATGCACAATAGTCAATTGCTTGTTGCCATGTGTATCTGATAGGCGTTCCTTCGTTATCATACTTTCCAGTTGAGTTCCAGCTCCCACATAATGCCTGTGGCTGTATCTGTGATGGTACCGTCCCCATTGTTTGTGAATCGAGAGTCACCCGGTTGTCGGTTACCACTGACTGCACGTAGAAGCGGACTGGCACGGTAGTCTGGGTGTGGATTGACTTTGTAGGCACTGGAGAGCATGAATGATGAAAAGGCTAACGTATAGAGCTTATCTCGTCTCGGGGTGCAGGACCAGTAAGGGGCACCCCAGGAATAGCCCTCCATGCTTGTTTGGGTATTTGGGAAGATATATTTAGATAGTTTGATCTCATTATTTTGGTCAATTTGAGTAGTTAGTGAAATGAGTTCTGGGAATGTTGGCAGCCGCCAGTTTGTACGGCCTGCATATCCATGTTCATTGAGAGTGTTAATGTAATTGTTGATATAAAGCCTGGGGTCGTTGTCGGGGGCATCCCCATTCGTACGTGAGCGCTTTGTTTTCTTCACTTTTCACTTCCCAAACAAGGCCGGTGACGTTGTCTATAGCCGCAGCCCATTCGGTAGCGTCGTCAGGGAGGATAGATCCGTATTCATCCAGTTTTGTATAGGACATTGGGTTGATTGATACAGAACCATCTTGTCCTGTCCCATGGCAGGGAATTTCATCTCCTGCAGCGTCATAGCACAGGGTTTGATTCGTATCGGGCACAGGGGCTGCCGAGGCAGGGGAACATAAGAAAAACAGGAAACAGGTGGACAGGAAGAACAGGCGACTAAAGGGGTTCATGGGGCACCTCCCAAATTTTCGTCCGACATATGTGGATCATTGCCGGTTGCAGAATAAAAATCCGCAATCACGGCGTCTCTGTACGCTTTGTCTGGGGGGAGGAGACCGGAGGCAGTGGTTATTAAAGCAACACGCATCATCAACTGCTTGCGCAGATGCTTGCCGGAAACCATGGGCGTTCATGCAGTGACGGCGGTTTGCTAAGGTGCATGCACCTTGGCCAGGCGCATCCTTTTCATCTGTCTTCGGGTTGTTCAGTGATACCAGAGAACCGATACGCAACCTTTTAATAATTTGCGGATAATGCGAACTTATTTGCTTGGTGGTGCACTTTTTTATGCTGCGCATGGATGGCTTTTACTCCATGGTTTGGGCTCCATGGTGCTCCGGCAGGACCGCCGCGCCGTCCTCATCGCGCAGAAAGGTCATCTGCCCTTTGATGCCGCCTCCGATCACCAGGGAAAGGGTAATGGCCGGGGCGTCTGTGAAGGTATCCAGGTAAACCTGCGCCAGTTCCTGCATGACGGTGGGAATGCCGCGGTCAAATCCCTCGGGGCGCGCCATAAACGCCACGTAGCCCCGGCTTTCGGCACTCGTTGATTCCACTCTAACGCGTTGAGCGTCCGTTGTTTTGAGGATATATTCCTCGTATTTTGTCGGTAAGGGCCTCAAAGGTGGTGGGCTTGGGGACGTTTTGGGTAGGCTTAGGTATTGTGGCTAAAAGTTTTTGGGTGGGGATAGCATGGTGATTGGTAATTGCCGTTGAATGTGCGGAGGCTTTGGACTCGGGGGGAGCGGTCAGTTTCGGTGCCGGGTTGTCCCGGTCATCATCCCAAAAAAAGAAACCGGTTGTTAAGAGTGCCAATAGTGAAAAGAATACGATAATTGAAGTGACGTGTTTTTTTTTGGGGAAAAGAAAAAGCATTGTCAAACAACTTAGGATTCTAGCGCCTTCCATCGGAGGCTCATATAATTAAAGTGCGGTGAAGAGAGCATGCACCATGCCGGTGAGATGGCTATGGTGCATGCTGGTGAAGAGTATGGGCTCCAGGCAATAAACAGTCATCTTATTGAGGATGGTGAACTGTTCTTGTGGCGAGGCATATCAGTATGCCTGGTACCGCGTTCTCCTCCCGGGATCCTTGTATGGATTATTTGGAATCAATAATAAGGGGCGGAATTGTCAATGCGGTCGTTGAATAGTGCCTGATCTGCAGCGTTGACAGTTCCGTCGGAGTTCATGTCTTTAACTGCATCGCTTGTGTTGAGAGCCGCAGTTAAAGCATCTTCGTCGTCAATGTCGCAGTCATTGTCGTTATCAAAATCCCCATCCGCCATGTTGCCGTACATATCCAGGTCTGCATCGATCTGGTTGGCGTTGGTTGTGAGGTAGGCGTTGTCAAAGCAGTCCGGGATGCTGTCCGAATCGCTGTTGGCATCATCGCCGAGTCCGCTCACGACGTCCGGCCCGCCGCTGCCCCAGGCAAAGTCCTGGTCCACGTAGAGGCGGTTGCCGGTCATGGATGAGCTGGTGGGGTTGTAATGGCCCCCTGCTGCGAGGTTGGAGGCACCGTCGTAGGCAAGGCTTTTCTGCCAGTCGGTTTTGGCGGAATCAAAAGAGCCGTTTGCAATTTTCGTCATGGAGGTGGGCGGGTTGTTGATGTCCGTACATGCGTTGATACGGAAGACAAATCCCAGGTCTGAGTTAAAGTTGGCGTTCCATGACCCGTTGGCCGTGACGTAGATGTTGCCGTCGGGATCTCTTTCCCCAGGATGGACGCCGAGGTAGGTATCGGCAGAGTTGCCTCCGGCCGGGATGGGAATGGTGCTGATGGCGTCTGAGGCGGTGAGGATGGTGCTGTTGGTTACTGCGTTTCGAATTTGTGCCGCGGAGTAGAGCCGGACGTATTGCCTGTCCGTGGGGCCGGAGGTCGTGTAGGTGCCGGTGTAAAGGTTGCCCTCGTCGTCAAAGGCAAACCCGCAGGAGTAGCCGCCTACGTCCACGATTTTTTGGAGGGAGCCACCGGAGCGGATGTAGATGGCGTGGGGCTCGGTCCAGGCGTTGGTCTCTTTGCCCGCAAAAAAGGGAACGCTTCCAAGGGTGGAGTCGGTACTCCACTCCACCTCCCAGCACCCCGGGCTGGGAGACTGGCTGGCGTTAGGCGGTTACGCAATCGCTCATGACGACAGCGGATACCGGTCTGCGTCGCTGATGCGTGCCGGTCATGGAAGCCAGACGGTATCCGCTGACCGTTGGCAAGGGGGGTGGGATCGACTTTGACGGCCTGGCAGTAAATGCCTGATCCGTAGGGGTTAACATCGGCAAGGGTCAGAAGGTGGCCACCAAGGTACGAGTACATGTTGACCTGGACGCTTTTGTTGCTTCCGTCCCAGGTGCCGTCTTCACACTTGAGGATGCTTCGGGCCTTGGCAGCAGCCGTACCGGTTGCCTGCTGGGAGTAGACGATGTCGATACCCCCGGAGTAGGATTTTCCGGTCATGGTCGCCATGGTGGAATCGTAGACATCGTAACCCGTTTGACCGGTAAGGCCGGCAACGGCGTGGGATGAGAAGAGAAACACACACGACAGGGCGGCAAGGATCATTCTGGGAATGGCTTTTTGTTTCATACTTTCCTCCGAAATTAGAATGGATTTTTTCGTCACGCGTTAATAAACGGGTGACATAAACGACGACGCCCGGAGCGTTTCGCCGGTTGTGCAATGGTTTTATTGGTTCGGATTGCCTTGTTTTGCAGTGGTTGCGATGCCCTTTTACGGTCAGGGACGATGCGTCCATGGTGAAGAGGCAAGGATGTGATTCAGAGATACCAGCGCGGCAGAATAAAACCTTTTACTTTGTTGCGGATTCTTAAGAGTTATTTGCTTTTTTTGTCTTGGCAAACATCTTGGAGGAGGCTGGGGGGAAAGGGGCGGTGTTGCGATGTGCGGCTTGGTGTGTGCGGTTTTTTGTAACTATTCAGCTTATATCACCAGTGGCTAACCGTTTACCTGATATTAGAAAAATGGGTTTAACAAACAGGCCTTAATCGTTTTTCTTGAATGACGTGTGGGCTTGGTATCGTTTGGCCACGACGTTCGAAAAAATCGAGAAAAATCGACCGAAACGGAGCGCCGCACTCCGGTGCGGCTTTTTAGTCCGTCGCGACCCGAGCCGCACAGGAGTGCGGGGCTCCAGGGAACAAGGGTGTTCGGGGGGATGTAAACAGGCCGATGGCCAAAGCGCATTGGCGATCTGCTTTCAAGGAGGCATACCTTGCCGCCGGAGGCTGCTTTTTTTGATACGCAGTGACAAGGCATTGCTTTGATCTGGTCGTTTTCGCATGAAATATCCGGGCTAACGACATTCTGGAGGGGGTAAGTGAGGATGTGCGGCTTCTTGGCTGGAGGCGCTTTTGCCGCACCGGAGTGCGGCGCTCCAGATTTTAGGACTCTAAGTCCGAAGGGGGAGAAAATCGAACAGAAAACGGCTTGAATAGATGGTGCTTTAAAGGCGAATGTGATTTTCCCCGAGGAATCCGCCTACGCCCTTGTCGACGTTTCACCATGCCTCCGCCGTCTGTGGGCTACGGCGCGACAAGCGATGGGGAAAGCACATTCGCAATTTGCTTTCAAGGTGGCTCACCTTGCCGCCGGAGGCATGTTTTTGGTTTTTTGACGTTCTATGTCACGATCAGCACCTGCACATCGCAGACATTGGTGTTGGTGGGCCCGGTTTTGAGAAGGGCTCCGCTTTTTTCAAGGGCGTTGTAGCTGTCGTTGGTGTCCAGGTACCGCTGGAGGTTGACCCCGGCTTCCCGGGCAGCTTCCAGGCCATGGGCCGAGGCGATGCCCCCTGCAGCATCCGTGGGACCGTCGTTGCCGTCCGTGGCACCGGAGAGGAAGACCACGTGGTCGTGGAGCTCGGGTCGGTTCTTGAGCTCATTGAGAAAGGCCAGGGCCATCTCCTGGTTGCGGCCGCCTGTGCCGTCTCCTTTCATGGTCACCGTGGTCTCTCCCCCGGCGATGATGCAAGCGGGGGATGGGGCCAGGGTTCGGTTCCTGTGTTGTTCCGAGGCAATACCCAGGTAGAATTTGGCTGCCTCACGGGCTTCTCCTGTCATCTGGGAGGAGAGAATGATGGCGTTGTACCCCAGGTCCCGGGCCTTGCTGCGGGCTGCTTTCAGCGCCTGGAAGTTGGAGCCGATGAGCATATTTTGGGTCTTCGCAAAGGCGGGGTCCGATGCCCCGGGTGTTTCAGGGATTTCTCCCTTGCTTCCTCTGGTCAGGAAATCGAGGACCTTTGGGGGCAGTGCGTCGTGGATGGTGTATTTGTCTACAATGGCCACGGCCTGGGAAAAGCTGGACGGGTCCGGGGCGGTGAGGCCCGAGGCGATGGCGTCCAGGTGATCCCCCACCACGTCGGAGAGAATCAGGTTCAACGAGTCCGCAGGGTACAGGGCCTGGGCCAGGCGGCCCCCCTTGACTCCGGAGAGGTGCTTGCGGATGCAGTTGATCTCCTGGATCTCGGCGCCGCAGGCCAGCAGCGCCTGGGTGACCTGCTGTTTGTCTTCCAGAGAGAGCCCGCTGTCCGAATAGGGGCAGCACATAAGGGCGGACCCCCCGCCTGAAATGAGGTTGATGACCAGCGTCTTTTCGTCGGCATCGCGGCAGAGGGAGACGATGGATCGGGCTGCCTCCACGCTTTTTGCATCGGGCACCGGATGTCCGGCCTCAAGCAGGCGCACGCGGGAGGTGGGTTCGGTGTGGCCGTATTTCACCGCCACCAGCCCGTCGGTGATGCGCGTTCCCAGAACCTGCTCCACGCCCAGGGCCATGCGGGCCGACGCTTTGCCCACCCCCACCACCAGAATACGGTGGTACTGGTCCAGGTCGAAGGTGAGGGGCTCGCCATCTGCCTGCACGGTGAGGACGCTTCCTTCGAGGGAGAGTTTCTGGTGGATGAGCCCTTCGGGGTCCACATCGGAGAGGGCGGCCTGGAAGATGGTTTGTGCGTCTTGGATGGTCTGGTTCATGGGTGTGCGGCCTCCATAGTTTTCAGGACTCGGATTTCAGGGCTTTTTTGAGATTTTCAGCGTACAACGGGGCGCCGGACAGGGCCGTAATCTTACTGAAAACAGGCAGCCGCCCCTTCGGGGTCCCGGTTTACCTCCATGCGAAGCACCCCCAGGTTGTTGAGGGCCTGGATGTTGGTGGGATCCTTGGCTACAGCCTTTTCAAAGGCGCTTTCAGCCACGGCGCTTTTTTTCTTTGCCATGCAGGCGATGCCCTCCTCAAGGAGGCGCTGAGACTCCTGCAAGGGGGCCATGTCGTTGACGGAAGCGAGCAGGGCCAGGCGGCGATCCAGCCAGGGCGCATCCGGGTGGTCGTCGGAGAGAGCCCGGCATCTTTCATACCATTTGGTGGCGCTTTCCTTTTTTCCCCAGAGGTAGCCCAGGTCCCCTACCCCGCACCATGGCTCATGCCGTTTTTGTTAACATCTTCTCTAAAGGCCACCTCTGGCCTCTTCAAACCGTTTGAGCCCCATAAGGCACAGCCCCATGTTGTAATAGGCTCCCGGGGTATTCGGGCAAAGGGCTGCAATCTTACCGAAGTATGTCAGGGCCTTTTCATAGTCTTGCAGCACAAAGGCGTTGAGGGCAAATCGTTTGTAGAAAAACAGACGAATGAATGTCATGCCTTATCCTTAATCTTTGCCTCCGGCGGCCCTGCCGGGGGCCAAACTTTTGATCCGCCTTCGCCCAAGGGCTGCGGCGCGACAAGAAAGTTTGGTAAACAGGTTTTAAAGTCCATTCAGGCGAACCTTGTAAAAAAACGATCCGCCGGTGTCATCACGGTTAACCCAAAGGCCCTTGCGCTTTTTTCAGATGAACGAAGGAAAAAGCGCAAGGGCAATGAGCTTTCGAGGTGCTTTCGTTATCGTGGCTTCGCCACCCTCGTCACCGGAGGCTACAACATGACCATGGCCAGGGCCTGGATCACGGTCATGGCCACGATGCCCTGGATCAGGGTGACCCCTGTCTGGCACTTGTAGGCCGTGGAGGTGTCCATGTCCGAGAACTGGGAGACCACCCAGAAGTAGCTGTCGTTGGCGTGGGACACGGTCATGGATCCTGCTCCGATGGCCAGCACCACCAGCACCTTGGCCAGCTCCGAGGTCATGCCCATCTGCACCATGAGGGGGGCCACCATGGCCGAGGTGAGGATCATGGAGACTGTGGATGCACCCATGGCGGTCTTGAGGAGCATGGCGATGATAAAGGGAATCAAAAGGCCCAGGTGCATCTGGAGCAGGGAGTTGCTCAACACGTCTGCCAGGGGCAGCTCGCGGAGCACGAGTCCCAGCGCCCCGCCCGCGCCGGTGATGGCAAGGATGGAGGCCGAGTGGTGGATCCCTTCGGAGATCCAGGCAAAGGAGGCGCCCTTTTCTTCTTTGGGGATCAGGGTGGTGGCCAGAAAGACACCCAGGAGAAGGGCGGTGACCGGGTTGCCCAGGAAGTCAAAGAAGGTCTTTACCACGCCGG
This sequence comes from Desulfoluna sp. CYM3A, assembly GCF_056829965.1. Classification (NCBI taxonomy): domain Bacteria; kingdom Pseudomonadati; phylum Thermodesulfobacteriota; class Desulfobacteria; order Desulfobacterales; family Desulfolunaceae; genus Desulfoluna; species Desulfoluna sp. CYM3A. The sequence continues at coordinate 3,367,555 of NZ_CP186556.1, read as the reverse complement.
AGCCAAAGGGGGCTGCGGGAAAGTCTGCAATGGACTTTAAGGCAATGAGCACGATGGGCAGGACAATGGGAGAGAAGCTGTGCACCGCCCCGGGAAGTTTCCCGTATTTGTCCAGGAGGTCTTCAAGGGAGACCTCGGGACTTGCCGCGATCTGGTATTTCACCGCCACCTTCATGGCGTAGATGTAACCGGCCAGCATCACGGGGATGGAGACGAGAAATCCCATGAGGATCACCAGGCCGAGGTCCGCCGAAAGGGTCCCGGCCATGATGATGGGCCCGGGGGTGGGGGGCACCAGGCAGTGAGTGGCGTAGAGGCCTGAACTAAGCGCCGTTGCCATCACCGCCAGGGAGATGCCCGACTTTTCCGCAAGGGCCCGGCTGATGGGGGAGAGGACCACAAAGCCGGAATCGCAGAAGACCGGGATGCTGGTGACATACCCGGTGAGGCTCATGGTGAGGGGCGCTCTCTTTTTTCCCACCAGGGCCAGGATGGCGTTGGCCATGGTGAGGGCCGCGCCGGTTTTCTCTAAAATGGTGCCGATGATGGTACCGGCGATGATCACGATGCCGATGTTGCCTAAGATCCCTCCAAATCCTTTTTTAATGATCCCGATGGTCTTGTCCACGGGAAGGCCCGCCAGGAGCCCCACAAAATACGCTGCCAGAATGAGCACGATAAACGGGTGCCACTTGAATTTTGAGATAAGCACGATCATGCCCACGATGGCGACAAAAATAATACCGAACAGAAACAAACCGCTTGCCATACTTCAACCTCCCTCATCACCTGGGGCGTTACCCGATCCTCAGGGAACTCCCCGTCCTGTTGTGAAAAAAACGACCGTCCGCCTTCTCAAGGGCTGCCATGGCCTTGGGGCCGGTGCAGTGGGACACGCCGATGGCGGCGCATTCCAGCCCCTTGAGATAGGAAACGGTCGAAGTCATGCGTCGGTCGTCGGCCTCAACGAGGTGCGTTCCACCGACCACCGCATAAATCGTTTTGTGAAGGCGAGCTTTCACCGTGTCGATCATGTTCATGATCCCCGGATGGGCACAGCCCAGTATCAGCACAAGGCCCTTGTCGGTTTCCACGGCCACCATGAGCTCATCGGCAAAGGTGTCGGAGACGAGCTGCCCTGCTTCCTCGAACACAAAGCGGGGGTTGGCCTGTTCTTCGGGATGGGTTTTGTCGAAATCGGAGATGACATAGACACCCGGAGAGATCTCATCCACGCCCGGGGCTGCGAACCGGATGCTGCCCTTGGACGCTTCCACCTCGGCCCGTGTAAACCCGTTGCCCAAAAATTCGGTGCGCGCCCCGTCCGTGCTGTATTTTGCCCGGAAAAAATGGGGGTGCACCACCAGCTCCACCTCCTTGCGCCGAAAGGGGCTCTTCAGGAAATGGGGGACGCCGCCGCTGTGGTCGTAATGCCCGTGACTCAAAATGATGGTCTGGGCGCGGAAGGGGTCCAGGTTAAGTTGTTTGGCGTTGTTCAGGAATGCATCGGATTTGCCCGTATCAAAGAGGAAGCTCTGCCCGTCTTTTTCGATAAGAAATGAAAGACCGTGCTCACAGGTCAGCCCAAGGTGTTCTCCCTGCCCATTTTCTACAAGAGTTGTAATGACTACGCCCATCGGTACTCCTTTTGCGGCCCGGGTGTTACCCCTGGCGCTGCATGTAATCCAGAATCTCTTTTTCTGCGTTTTCCAGGTGGGCCATCATCACCTTTTCGGCGCGTTTTGGGTCCCTTGCCTTGATGGCATCAAAAATCGCCTTGTGCTCGGCAACGGTGCGCTCTGCCCGTCCCGGAATATTCAAACTGGAGATCCACCCTTCGCTCAGGCTCTCGGCCATGGTCTTCATCAGAATATACAGGGGGCGGTTCCGGGTGGATTTGGCCAGGGCCAGGTGAAAGATCCTGTCCTCCTCGATGATCCCCTCCCGTGTTTCCGAGGCCACCTGTCGGGAAAAGGCGTCCAGGGTGCCCTTCATGGCTTCGAGGTCTTTTTCATCGGCCTTTTCCGCAGCAAGGGACGCGGCTTTGGGTTCTAAAATCCGGCGCATCTCAAAGTGATCCCGCAGGTCCGCCTCGTTGGATTGCAGCCAGGCTGCAAAGGTGTTGACCCCTTTGCTGATGGGGTCGCTCACAAAGATCCCTTTGCCCTGGCGGACCGTTACCTTGCCCGATATTTCGAGGATGCGAATGGCCTCGCGCACCGAGGCCCGGCTCACATCCAGCTTTTTTGTCAGCACGTTTTCGGAATAGAAACGATCTCCGTCGGAGAACCCTTCATCCCGGATCATCCTCTGGATTTCGTTTACGATCTGCTCTGACAACCTGGCTCGTTTCATGGGGGCTCCCATTTTCTGTTGATGGATGAACTTGTATACTTGTCGACTTGTCAGACAAGTTAAGGCTAACACCCTCAACGGCCCCCGTCAAATGAAAATAACAGGATCATATTCGGGGGATAGGGCTATAGGGGAGAGGTTACCGTAACCCTTTGATGTTTCGAATCGGCCATGGCGTTTCCTGCGTTTGGCGTCCCTTCATACCGTATAATGAGCTCGTTTGATGGTGCGCAAGCACACCCTATGGGGTTCCATGACCGGATGCGATGGAGGCAATGGTAGGGTGCGCTTGCGCACCGCCGAATCTCCGAGGTCGGTGATGAAATCTATTGTACCGGGAATTTTCTTATCTCTCGCACGTGTGCCGGAAGGTACCGGTTCATGCAACGCGTGATCCAGGTTGAACAATCCCGATATTTTATGCGTCGAGCGTACCCCTATTCAAGGCATCAGAGCTGCAGATGGTGTGGTTAACCTCAACGTTCTGCTAACTCGGCAGGTGGGCGCAATCAACTGGCTCAAAAGGTGAGAAAATTACAAAAAAATCAATAAATTACATCTTCTGTGTCTGAGGCTGTCGTTTTTCGTGAACTATCCGGGTGAGGCTCTTCCTCCAGACAGGCGTTGTGTTTCAGGCGCTCTTTGTCACGCACTTAGTCAAACCGCCAGGGTTGGAGAGCGGACTGAAAAATACCTCCTTGCAATTGTTCAATCCAAAGAGTAAGAATTTACCAGTTTGACGAAAAGCAGGCAGTCGTATTTGGGTTGAGCATTCAGCTGAATGTTTGAATATAGTAGCATAACCCCAAAGGTAACATTGTTAATGATGAAAAACGCCAATTGCTCGTGTGCGACTGTCTGAAAATGCTTGAAATATAAGAATATGCGACAAAATCGTCCTGTATTCCGACATGATGCGGATTATGGGACAAGGCTGTCGGTTTTTCCCTGTGAGAAGGTATTATGGGACAGATCGGTTCCCAATAAATGGAATACGGGACATGATGGTCCCATATTCCCAGGGATTGATGGAATATTAGACAATAATGTCCGTATTTCCCTCTGAGAGGGTGTTATTGGACAAAATTGTACACTAATAATTTTTAAGCCTGAGGAATCTATGAACTACCAAGTGCATACTACAAATCTTTATCTGATGAACTAATATCGCTCAAAGATAAGGAATCCGGTACATAATCCAAGGTGACCATTGGCAGACAGACGGTGAGTGGAAAGAAAGTGTATTGAGGTCCGTTTTAAGGAGACACTTGCCTTCATCAATAGAAGTAGGGTCAGGCTTTGTGATTTCCCCAACCGCTCGCACAGAGGACAAATGGATTCTATGAAGCTGCATCCCCGGTAATATTTAAAGAAGGAGACTTAGCTTTTGTTCCAACAAATGCCGTCCGGGGTATTATTGAGGTTAAATCCAAGATTCCAAGTGTCTCTTTTTGATAGAAGCCCTTACAAAACTATCCGACAAGGCAGAATTTGTAGCAAAGAATACACCTGACGACTTTGAGAAACCATTTGTTGGATTGTTTGCATATGAAAGTTGCAATATCAGTGCTGATCGGATTGGAGAGTCTTTATTAATCGCATCTCAGAAAGTAAACTCTAACCCAGAAGACCGAATAGTTAATCATGTTTCAATTAATTGCAGACAGTTCTCAAAGTACTGGCCCAAAAATCCGACAGAGCCTGAAGAGAGTTATCGTAAGTGGCATATGTATGATTTACCAGAGAAGTCTTTTGGATACTTCATTCAAAATGCGGTCCATTCTTGTTCCTCTAATAATTTGTTAGGAGACTCTAAGTTGTGGTTTCCTAATGAGGGGAAAGAGCCGTCATTGACCGAAGTTACGGCATTATTATCAGAGCTTACAAACTGATGGCTTAACAAGTTGCTAAACTCGGACCGGGCTATGCTGCCCGCTCCTCCAGTGTTTCCGTAATTCAAACATTTTAGCTTCCGGCCGGTGTTGCTCTGCGCCGCCCGGCCGGTTAGCTTTGCGTTATGTGCCCGGTATTAAATATGAAGCCACTAATATTAAGTTTCGATTGCGTTGATTATGACCCTATTGACTTATGGGTTCCTGAAAATTGTTATGATGTAGATTTTCGGATGAATTTCACTATCGGCTACGATCAAAGTGGCGGTAACAATTTCTTATTACATGTTGTTTCTCCGACTAATTTACAGGGGCCCGAGTCTGATAAATATGCAATTGTTCTTACCGAATATAGCTGGAATTTGGTTTTACAACGAGTCAACAATATTCTTGAGAAGTGTCATGGGGATAACTGGGCCGAGATATCAGAAAAGTTATCAAAGCACATGTATTGGGAATTTGAGAATTACAAACCGTGAAGCAAGTTTTAGTTGCTCAGCACATAACAAATCATTACACCGGATCGGGCTACAGCTGTACTTCGCTGAGCGCTCTCGGTTTTCGTGCAATTTTGGCATATTCACCGCTGTCGGCCTACGCCGCCCTCACCGGTGAATTCAAGCGTCGGCATTTTTTAGGTACGATATAATTTCTATGAAAGCTAAAATATTTAATTCATATAGAATTCTTCAGAATGATTTAGGCAGAATTGATGCGTCATTTGCATACATCGAACTATGTTTGAGATTCTTTTCGGAATGCGCTTCACATTCTGAAAGCCCAATTGAATTTACCAAAGAACAATCTGAAAAACATTCGATCAGAGTTAATTTACTCGACGATAAAGATTCACAAAAGAGTGTTTACGGTTCTGCAATTATTTCTATTCACTCTGAATGGGATGGTTTCTTATCTAATTTGATTGATGAGCTACCTTCATTTAATCAACCGGTTATTGATAAAAGCCAAAAAAGAGATGGAGAATCGAGACTCGATTTCTTTTTTAACTCTCTTAAGTCTAATGGTATTGGCATCAAAGCAAACTTGCCAATTATTTTAATTGATCTCTGTGAATACTTACGACTCCTTAGAAATCATTTCGCACATAAAGACAAAGTTATTGGAAAACGATGTAAAGACATATTCAATAAAATACAGAAAGTTGAGAACCTACCAGACAAGTTTGGAGACTTAAAATTATCAAAAGAGTGTGGTGATCTAAAATTTGATGATGTACTCATTCTAACTTATAGCAGTTAAAAAACTTGCCGAAGAGATATGTAATTTTTTAGCACCAGATCCAGATTTTTTACTCGATCACCCAGAAACACAAAAATTTATAGAAATGCAAAAAATCACCAAAAGAAAAGTCACAAAATCCAGCATACAATTATTCCTTTTCGATAGGTTTGCTCTTGACAGAAAACAGCCGAAAAGTTAGTAGAAAACCTAAATGAGGCGTTGGTGTATAGGTTGCATACCCCCTCGATGTACCCTTGAGCTATGTTCGAGGGTAGATCAAGGGCGAGGTGTTGGTTCGATTCCCGCCGCCTCCACCAGTTATAAGGCCTGTTAAATCAGGTGGTTAAGATAGTCTAAAAGCACCGTTTTTAAGCAATGTGGCGTAAAATGTGGAAGTTTTACCAGGGCCACGCTTAGAGAGGTGCTTTTTTGGCGTACATGTCTTCAAATTTCCCACCGTCATCCTTCCTCAGCGCCGGGATAAACCGGGCATACACCGTGTAAACCATCGTGAGATCCGAGTGGCCCGAGGTTTTGGCCACCCATCCGGGCTGTTCCCCTGCTGCCAGGGCCCAGGAGGCGAAGGTGTGCCGTATCTCGTACATCCGGCGGTGGGCCATGTCTGCGCGCTGTTCGGCCCTCTCCCAAAGCTGCGCATCTTATCCTGGTTGATGGGCCTGCCTGCCATGTTGAGGAACACATACTCACTCTTCAGGTGAGCCGTGAGCTTCTTCTGGCGCTCCAGGATCTCCCACATGGCCCTGGCGAAGCTCGATGCTTCGGCGGCTGCTCTCCGTCTTCAGGTCTTCCTTTTCAAGCCCCTTTACCCGGCTCAATTCGATCTCGATGTAATCGCCATCGATGGCCGACCATTTCAGGGCCACCTGTTCCGAAGGCCTGAGTCCTGTGTTGACGGCAAACTCAAAGTAAGGCTTGTACCAGGGCCGAATAAATCCCGATCAGCTGCTGCCACTCCTCCATGGTGAAGGGGTTGACCTTGGATTTTTTCCGCTTGGGCATCTTCAGCGTGATGAACGGATCCGCATGGCCCATTCATACTCGGCAAAGGCATCGGCCGTGATGGCTCTAAGCGGGATGAAGACGTTGTTCAAGGTGCTGGCCGCAAGCGGTTTGCCGTATCGGTTCCGCATGCCGGTGAGATGCGCCAAGAACCGCTTCATGGTCATGATTTTAAACTCTGAAAAGGGCATTCCCCCGAAGTAGGGCAGGAGATAGAAGTCCGCGATCTTCTGATAGTCGCGGATCTTTCCCACGGTCATGCCCGGCTTCATCTCCTTCATCCACTTGTCAAAGTAGCTGCCGAATGTGATCTCCTCCGGCGTTGTGTTCAACGTGCGCCCTTCCAGAAGGGTGAAGTGGTCCCTTTTCTTGCTGTACGGAAAGGTGTAGGCGAACTCGAACTCCCCTCCCGCAATCTCCACATGGATCTTGTCCAGGAAGAGTCTCAGCTTCTTGCGGTTCTCTTTGGTGTCGGCAAGCCCGGAGGGCTCCCTCACCCGTTCGTTTTTGTAAAAGAAATAGACGTAGAGTTTCCCGCCTCGTTCGTAGACCGACCCTTTCTGTTCTGATTCAGCTTGTCCCGCTTCCAGTCTTTCTTTTTCTGGTTGGGGAAGTCGATCAAAACGGCTTCGTTTCCTGTCATGTTGTATCCTTTCGTGCCACCTCCTTTCATCTGTATCAGCAAGACGATACAACACGGGGAAGGGCGATGCCAATTACATATTGATGAGGCAGCCTTCGGGCCTGGGAATGTTTTTGGTCCGTTTCTTAGGCGGTTCAGGTTTCGCATGAAGGCGTGCCTGGATCGCAGGCCAGTAAAAGAGCAGCACACCGGATATGCGGATGACTTCCACGCCCTGCTCAAATTTCCCGTCGCAGTTCCAGTTCAGGATGGTTTTGTGGCTGATCCGAACATCTTCGGCCAGCTCTTCTGCCGTCAGGTAATCTCTCTTCAGCTCTGCAACCAGTTTTTCGTTGATTCGCGCCACTGTTTTTCCTCCTTACGTCCTAACGTGCATTTTAATCTCCAGAGTGTCTTCAGATTACGGGTGCACGCAACCCGTAGTGAGTTCGTATCTATCTATTCAACTTTCGCTTATGAGGTTGAGCTGGTTTTTCCTTGCTGCCTGTAAAGTTGACAAGTTGGTATAGGTTTTATTAGCTTGCCGTTGCGTCTAACTTTTAACTTTTATGATGTATGGTGGTTTAAATGGGATTGCTCGATAGTTTGCAAAAGCTAATCAACGAACACGGAAGCAGTACGATCCTCCGGAGCGGTTGCTCCTCATCAAAGAGGAGTCGGACAAGCTCACGAATTATTGTCGCCATTTGAAGATGGAACTTGCCAAGTGCAAAGAAGAGAACAAACAGCTTCGAAAGCAGCTTGAAGCCCAGGCGGTTACCGAGCAATTTGTTGAGTACCGAGGGGCATTTTTTAAACGCCGGTCTTCGGGTGCATATGATCCAACGGTTTATTGTCCGATGTGTCATGTGCCTCTGGGGTCCATGGAAGGCTTTTTTCCGTATGCGTGATTGATGCAATATCGAGCTTGATTTTAATGGCAATCAACTGCCGCAAATTTTGAAAGAATTGTCTGAAATAGAGTGACGGTTTCTTTCGCCCCTCCACCCGTTTCTCATTGATTCGCATCACCCTGTCCTTCCTCAATCTCTCACGCACATGGGGTCCCGGAGCAGTTCCTCCAGGGCCTCGTTCATCGCTTTCTTTGTTTTATGCTTGCTCACCAGCTTCCAGCCGCCGGTGTGGCTGAGTTCTTTGATTACATTGCCGTAGCCCAGCGTCCGGAAGATCCGAAAGCCAGCATTGAGGAGCTTGACCCGGCAGGAGCCGGTGAGGTTCAGGGGCTCTTCGGATCCGGCCTCCTGGTTCATCATGGACAGCGCCATGTTCGGGATCCTTCAAGCTCCGTTTTCAGGTCCCGAAGGGCCAGGACCAGGGCCGCGGATTCATCCGGCTTGCATTCGGTCAGGTTCACCTTTCGGATTTCGTCCGTCAGCTTCTCCACCCGGGTTGTGGCCCTGGTTGCTTTGGAGATCTTCGCCTTGGGTTGCTTCGGCTCATCCGTTTCGTTGGTTTTGATGCCTGTGGCCTGGTTGAATGCCGCCTCCATGGCTTCTGGAGTCTCCATCCGGGAGATGGCGATGAGGGCCCGTTTTGAGATGTCTACGCGTAGACATTTTTCCCGGATTATTGCAGCTTGTTCAGGCCCAGGGTTTCGGTGATGTTGTTGCGGGACTTGCCCACAACCCGGGCCAGGTCCTGGTGGGTGTACCGGAACTCTTTCTGCATCCGGGCATAGGCTTCGGCCTCTTCCATGGGCGTGAGGTCCTGCCGGAACATGTTTTCAATGAGGCCGATCTCCGCCGGGCTCCCCGTGGTGACGTAGCAGGGCACCGTGGCCTTGCCTGCCAGCTTGGACGCCCTCCATCGCCTCTCACCGCCCCCGATGAAATATTGGTCCTTTTCAACGAAGATGCATAAGGGGGTGATGACGCCCTGGTGCCGGATCGACTCGGCCAGGGCCTCCAGCTCCTCCTGGTTGAACACCTGCCGGGGCTGGTACGGGTTCGGCTTCAGGGCATCCACCGGCACGTTGAGGAAGCTGCCCTGGGGCAGAAGCTCATGGGATGAGGTGCCGGACTCCCCGCCGAACCCGGCGGCGATCTTCACCTTTTTGTTGGCTCCGAGCTTTTTCATAAGGCCAGGTACTCCTCGGTGAGGGCGGCATAGTCTTCGGCCCCGATCCCCTTGGGCGCGAATTGAAAAATGCTCTGCTCCTCGATGGCCGCCTGGAGCAGGGGCTCCGTTTTACGGATCTTTGTCCGGAGCATGATCTCCCGGTATTGGGACAATTCACCTTCCGCCCATTCATTGGTGCGGGTGGTGGTGCTGCGGTACATGGTGACAAACAGGCGCACGGTCTTTCCGGCAAGGCCGATTTCGGCGATCTTGTTATGGATGTTGGCGATCCCGCCGATGGAAAAACTCCCGTAGTCGCAGGGGATCAACACATGGGTGGCCGCCACCAGGGCGTTGACGGTCAGCAGGCCCAGGGAAGGGGAGCAGTCCAGGAGCACGTGGTCATAGTCCAGTCCCTGGAGGGCCTTGGCCAGCCGGGACTCGGAGAACAGCTCCGGGATCAACAGATCCTCGGCACGCTTCAACGTCTCGTCCGCCGGGAGCAGATCCACATGGCCGCCCAGGACATCCTTCACCACCGCTTCGGGGATCCCCGCCTCCTGGTGGAGCACATGGCTTGTTGTGTAGGCAGAGCCCGAGCAACACCGCGCTGGTGAGGTTCGCCTGGGGATCCAGGTCCACAAGGAGAACCCGTTTTCCCTCCAGGGCGAGCCCGACGGCCAGGTTGATGGCGGTGGTGGTTTTGCCCACGCCCCCCTTTTTGGTTTGCGATGCAGGTGATGTTCATCTTTTCAGCTTTCCTTTCTCCACAAGGCTTAACGCCTCCACGGAAACGTATCCGACCTTTCCAATCAGCCACGCCACATGTCGATTGCCGGGCAGGCATCCGATTCCCCGGATGGTGTAGGTCTTGCCATCGTCGGGGCCGCCGATGACGGGGTGGTATCGGACAGGGTCGTTTTTCTTAAATATGGGGTGGGGCTTACCGAGTAGGGTTGCCAATGTTTTCCGTTTTTTAGAGGCTGTAAGGCCCGATTTTTCGAGCTTCATGGCTCTCCTGATTTTGGGCGCACTTCACCCGTGGCGGAAACGCCCTTAAATTTACCAGTTCATTGTTTGAAAAACGCTTTTTTGTGTTTCTTAGTTAGTAAACGTGATAACTGCATCTTTGTTATGTAAAATTATGAAAGAGGAGGTGAATACAAATGGTTGTGAAACTTGAAAAGACTCGAAAGCTTAAGATACTTGCTCAAGCTGTTGAAATTACGAAGGCCTTTTCTGGTGGGGGGCATCAAATTAATGCCACTCCAGACTTCGTTCTTAAAGAAACCTATGCCCGGCTCATAGAAATAGTGGAATCAATAGAAGCCGAAGAATACACGATTGTGGCCCTGTGCATACTTTGATGGGGCCATACACTAAAGTTTTAATAATCCGCGGAGTGTTTCTTTTATGCATCCTTCCTTGGCTTTAGTTAAAAGCTATTCAAGCCTGTGAAATGCCAACGTAATATGAATTAGTTTTATTTTTGAGCCAAATCGAGAACTGCCTTACATTGGGTTCATCTTGCATTTGTTTCTCCTGTACTGGCAGCTTTGTATTCATCACCGTAAAGTAACTTGTAGATCACTGTGATTCGAAAATTTGGTTGCTGGTTGCTGGTTGTGTTTAATAATAGAGCTCATTGCTCTATATGTCAAATATATTAAGCTTATTGTTCGATATCGATTTAAGTTTGGAATTTATTTGTTGCTGTTTTGTTAATGATAACGGGGTGATATGGTTGAGCGTTATTTAAGCGTATATTTATAGAGAAGCGTTGGTTTATTTGATGGGTTCTATTTTAAGGGTGGATGTTCTTTCCGGTGATGAAACGATTTGTTATGCAAACTCCGATTGAGAAGGAGGAATGTATGACTGGCTTTAAAGTCGGTACCATTCAAAAGCAATATTGTAATAGATGCAAGGGTGAAACCAACCATATTTTGAAATACATCCATCCGCAAATATTCGATGAAGTCAACTACTATAACCCATCGGGACCGATACTAATGTTCCGAGAGGAAACCCAATACCGTCTTTGGGTTTGCTTGGGATGCGATACAGGCGTTTTGGAGAGCGCTTATACAAATAGTAGTATGAATTATTTAAACTATGAAAAATATATGGGATTCTACATTTTATCCAAAAAGAAAAACATTCCTATTTGTTCGTGAAACATTTTCAGAAATTAAATTCTAAATTATCAGTTATATATAAAGAGATAATTGAATGTTACAATTTAAATTTAAATATTTTATGTGCTGTAGGCCTTAGAGGATTGTTGGAAGGTATCTGTGCTGATAAGGGAATAAATAGAGGGAGTCTAAAAATGCAAAATTAACCAGTTAGTTGAGTGTTTGCCATCTAACATTGTTGAAAGCCTGCATAGCTTTAGATTTATAGGCAATGAAGCCGCTCATGAATGGCACACGGATTGCAATGAGTTGCTATTGGCGATTTAACATACTGGAAGACTTATTGAATTTTATGTATGAACTTGATTATAAAACGAAGAAATTGTGTGGTAAACGAAAAGATAACAATACACAAGAATAACGTTGAAATGTATTTGTGGTGTGAGGGCCTAATTCTTATGAATTTGCAGGGTTTTTAGTGTCGGAAGTTGTGGGGTTACCTAAGGAAAGAACGGATGATCAATTTCTTAGATATATCAATACGATTAATAATAGATATCTTGAGCAAATAGACAGGTTAGAATCAAATGGTGTTATAGCTATTCAACTTAAGAAAAATAAAACCAAAGTTAAAATCATTGGGAAAAATATAGAGAGGGCAGTATATCAGTATTTAAACGGGTATCCAGAGAAAGCATATTCCATAGTTAGTAAAACCTTGACGGCTAACTGGAATTATTTAAAAGAAGCTTGTCTCTATTGATATTGAACAAGAGTATCTGAAAGATATGTATAGGTTAGTGTTCTTCTGAAAATATTGATTATAATGCAGATATGTTTCATGTCCCATTTGAGCTAAGGCATAAAATTGGAACACAACGTTATAGCATACCGGGGTTCCCCGTGTTTATATTTAGGCTCTTCAGTCTATATAGCTTGGAAGGAACTAAAGGAACCATCGAAAACTCTCTGTATGTTGCAAGGATAGGCTGCAGAGCATTAAGTTGTTGGATTTTGGTTATAGACCGGACACGGAAGCTGAGTTTATGAATTTGTTGAATCGTGATTCTTTTTTAGTTCAACGAAAAATTCAAGACATACTAATTGCAAGGTTGGTGCTTTGGCCATTAATTGCTTCATGTTCAATACGAGTGTTTAAGCACGAAGGCGTTTTTAAGGAAGAATATATTGTTCCTCAACTACTACTTCAGTATATAAGAAAAAATAATAAAATTGATGGATTGAGATATTTTTCGACAGTTCCTGGTATTCAAAATTCTTCATTGTGGATGTCTTCAAACTTTGTATTTCCAGTTAATACTGTTAAAAATGAAGGACATTGCGAAGAATTATCCAATAAGTTCAAAGTAACAGAACCTATAACTTGGTGCCCGGAATCATATGGAGGGGAAGAACTGGAAAGGGTCAGTACTTATAAAATAAGTATCTCGGACAAAGAAAGCTGTGCCTATGGAGATACTGATTTTGGTAAAGTTCAAGCAATTATCAATTCAAAAGATGCGCGTCCACTTTTTTAATCGTATTTATGAAGGTATTTTATAGAAGGCCCTGTTGGATTTAAGCAATGCATTATAAATTCTCAATCTGGCAGAACAAATTGTTTCAAGATTAACCCCCGCACTATCACCGTAACAATTATTCCGGCAATTGCTGTATACCTCTTCGAGATTGAGGCACTCATTGGCCTTCATCCGATACAGATCCGGTGTCGGAGCCCAAAAGAGAAAGCCGATAATCCCGGCATCTTTTTCTTTTTCGGAGTTGCTTAGGTAGTCTGCATGAAGGGGGGCTGCATCGGCTTTGACATGGCCAAGGCTGAAGTGGCCAAGCTCATGGCCAATGCCCAAGATCAAATCGATGTCGGGCTGGTGGGGGTTGTACAAGATGATGTTATCGGCTTTGTAACGGAGTAGGCGCGTGGACCGAGTGGTCTTCCAATGCCATGATGTTGTGACTGTTAGCCAATTGAATCAGGTCATTTTTTGAAAACGGTTTCTGGTTGAATCCTCGCCACTTTTTTTCTAAATCAAAAATTGCATTGTAAACCAAGCTCACTAAAATCCCCGTTTTGCTAATTGCGCCTTGAATCTCTTTCCAGTCTCTCGAAAAAACCACAAGCTTCGTTATAAAATCCTTCCTCTGTAAGTTCTCCCTTTAAAAATTTTGCAATCAGTTCGGGTTTTTCATTGGTATCTCGTCCGCCATGGAAGGACATGAAGCCTGTGATATTGTGTTTTTCAGCGGCATCGTTGCAATGGCCCGGCTCGCTCTTCAAGAGGCAGCATCATCACTTCATTGTACTTGGGAAAAGGCTCATTGGGTTCCTGAGGGGCTCCAAGGTTGAGCATTTTTTCATAGGTGGTCCAATATCTTGGCGATCTCTTCCTGGAGATCCAGAGAGGCTTTTCTTCGGCCCTTAACAATATCGTTAATATGCTTGGTCGATTTTCCCGTCACCCGAGCGATCCTGGCTTGGGATCCTCTGCCTTCCTTATTTAGCAGCTCGATAAAGATCTGGAGCCATTTGTCGTAGATTGAAGTTTTCATAAAAAGCAATGTAGCAACATGCTCCATTTTTTCTAAATATCCCGAATTGTTCTATGTATGAGTTGACAATATAGAACGTGTTTGCTCTATAAGAATTTTGTCTATGAAACAATATATCCTCGCACAAAAGATAGGGGTAGTTCCCAAGCATTTGAGCGATATTAAGAATAGTCGCAGAAGGGTAACGCCCTCTCTTGCATTGAAAATCGAGCAAGTAACCGGGATTGATCGGCGCGAATGGTTGTGGCCGGATGAGTTTGGTTGCCCCTGGGAAGAGCTTAAAAAAATATGACGTGTCGTTATGATGCTTCATTTTTTGAGCCCAGCCTGGGGCCGCAGCATGGCCACTTTATAGAACCGAGTGCGCCATGTGGATACAGAAAAGCTAATGGGAGGTTTTGGGAATGGTTTTAGGTGACACGGAGCGTGATGAGATCACCAACGAAGCCAATGCAGCGGTGAAGCACCGGTGTTTGAAGTCGGAGGTGGTCAAGCGGATCGCAGAGCGGATGTCTCTTTCTGAGGCGACCATCTACGACTACCTGGCAGGCCGCATCAAGATGAACCTTCGCCTTTTAAAGGCGGTGGTGGCGGTGACGGAAGATCCGTTTTTGATGAGGTACCTGGAGCCGGAAGGCATGAGCCTGGTCACGAAGGAGGATGTTTTTTGCCCTACGGACAACTGGGACAAGGAGTCCTTTGACGTGGTGTCGGCTATTTCGACGCTTCGGGAGAAGGCCCAGGAGTTGATGACCAACGGTAAACCCACCAAGAATGCGCAGCTTGAACTGCTGGCAAGCTTTAAGCAGTGCCGCAGGGAGCTGGACGAGTTGGAGGCACTGATTTTGGGGAGGGTAAGCAAGGAAAAGGCCGCTTGACTGAGAAGCGGTGGATTTCATTTGAACAAGAGGCAAAAGAAAAGGCCCCGACAGCTGGCACTGTCGAGGCCCTAAAAGTGTACTAAAAACGTAAGGAATATTTAACACACGATTCTGCTCTGAACAAGAGAAAAGTTGTGTTGTTGGAAAGGCTTAATTGATATGGGTATCGCCCTGGATAAGTTGACCGAAGCCCAAAGGGCCGACATTGCAAAATCGCTGTTCTGTGTGGACGCAAAAGCATCAACTGAGGCGGAACTTCGGGGGCTGTGCCCCATTCATGAGGAGACGAACCCCTCCTTCAGTTACAATGTGAAAAAAGACGTTTACCACTGCCTTGGGTGTCAGGCAAGCGGTGACCTGGTAAAGCTGTACAGCCTGTGCCGTGGCCTGGACGCTAAGGATGGGTTTAAGGCCTTTTTGAATGAATACGGCATTGAGACCGACCGCAACGCGCCTGCCGGATCCCTGACGCCCCACCAATCCAAACCCCAGCCAAAAGTTAAAGTTAGGGTAGAGCCCGAAGCGGACCCCCTTGATTACACCACCATGCGGGAAGCCTGGGCCAAGTTTCCGCCCCTTCCCGATTCCTGGGTGGAGCGCCTTGCCCAGACCCGCATGTGGACCCGGGAGGCCATCGAGGCCCTGGGCCTTCGCATGCAGACCCACCGCCAGGACAGCAAGACAGGGGAGCTGGTTTATATCAGGAACCCGGAGTGGCGAAAGATCGCCTTCCCCATCCATGAAGACGGGGAGCTGGTGAACATCATCCTCTACAAGCCCGGGGCCTCCGAATACAAGATGGTCTCCTGGGCCAAGGGCTTCGGCCAGACCCGGCTGTTTCCCCCGGCCCCCCTTAAGGAAGGGCCCGTCCTCTACGTGGAGGGCATCACCGACGTGGTGTGCGCGCTCTCCATGGGGTTCAACCCCATTGCCAACACCACCAAGCCGAAGAAGTGGGCGCAGACTCACCTGAACCAGCTCCTGGACCGGGACATCATTGTGGCCCGAGACTGTGACCAGCCAGGCATGACCTACGGGGACGTCTCCTGTCAGAACCTTTACACCGTGAGCCGGACCCTGAAGCTCATTAACTGGCCCGGTTTCATGGGGCGGCGTGATGACGGCCAGTGGCCGGAGAAGCACGGCGAGGACCTCACCGACTTTTTTGCCAAGCACGGCGCCCGAGCCCGACGACCTGCAAAACCTCATCGACCATGCCGAGCCCTACGTCATGAAGGACTCCGGAGAGATCTCCTGCGCCCGGGATTTTTTTTCATATGGGGTAGGGGACCGGCTCTCCTTCAAGCCCCGGCTCCTGGCTGAGCGGATCCTCCAGGACCTTTCGCTTCTGAATGACCCGGAGACGGGCCTTCTCTACAAGTGGGAGAAGACCCACTGGGTGGTCTTCAAGGAGGATCACGTCAAGAAACGGTGCATCAAGCTGCTTGGGGAGGAGTCCAAGGCCAACCGGGTCAGTGATGCAACACTTCAGGCGCAGGTGCTCAGCACCATTCCCCACGGCAGGGCGGTGAACGACCAGGACGACTGGGTGTGCCTTGAAAGCAGCATGCTAAATTTAGAAACCCTTCAAACCCGGCCTCACCACGTGAGCTATTACAGTACCTGCTGCCTCCCCATCGACTACGACGGCCACAACAAGGCCCAGCCGGAGCGGTGGTTTCAATTTCTGGAGGAGACGATCCAGAACCCGGCGGTCATCGACCAGCTCCAGGAGTTCTTCGGATACTGCCTCACCCGAGATACCCGCTACGGCAAAGCCCTTTTTCTTTCGGCCGGGCGGACGGCAAGTCCACGGTGATCAAGATCCTGCGGCACATGGTGGGCATCCAGAACTGCTCTTCCATCGGCTTTGCGGATC
Organism: Desulfoluna sp. CYM3A; assembly: GCF_056829965.1. Classification (NCBI taxonomy): domain Bacteria; kingdom Pseudomonadati; phylum Thermodesulfobacteriota; class Desulfobacteria; order Desulfobacterales; family Desulfolunaceae; genus Desulfoluna; species Desulfoluna sp. CYM3A. The sequence continues at coordinate 3,350,879 of NZ_CP186556.1, read as the reverse complement.
TTGAGGACCAGTTCCTGCGATCCAGCCTCTATGGCAAGCTTGAACACCAGCACGGAGGTGGGGGCCAAGGCCCTGGACAGCCCCTATTTTAAAGCCATTTCCTCTGGGGATCCCATCCATCCAGTTCAGCAGGATACGTTCGAATTTACCCCGTATTGCAAGCTGATCTTCGCGGCCAACAAGAAGCCCCGCGTCCTGGACAACTCGGACGGCTTCTTCAGGCGGGTGTTGCCCATCCAGTTCAAGCGGCAATTCCTGGGGAAAGATGCCGACACAGAGCTTGAAGAGAAGCTCCTGGGGGAGCTGTCCCAGATCTTCGCATGGTCCCTTGAAGGCCTCCATTGCCTGCGCAAGCAGGGCGGCTTTACCCGATGCCAGGAAACCGATGACCTGCTCATGGAATACAAGTTCAGCAACAACCCGATCCTGAGCTACGTGGAGGACCGGTGCGATGTGGGCGAGTCGGCGGGATACACGTCAAAAGACAAGCTCTTCGGCAGCTATACCGAGTGGTCACGGGCGCGCAATTTTGCCCCCATGAACTACGACAACTTCTTCCGGGAGCTGTACCAGGCCATTGACTGTCTGGCCCAGTATCGAGCCCGTGACGGCAAAAAGAGGGTGCAATGCGTCAAGAACATCTCCCTGAAGATTATCGCATGATGCGGCCCTCGATCCCCGCACCCCTTGAGTGCAGACAGGGCGCCTTCAAGGCCTCGAAGTGGTCAGCCCCTGGTCAGGGGTTGGTCAACCCTGACGCCCGGACCCCTGACCGGATATCCGATGTAAAGTCGAGCTGATAGGTGGGGTGGTGGGACCCCGATTGAGAACCCTCCACGCCACATATTGCGTGTGCAGGCGTTAAGAGGCCCCCTGAAAAGTTTTCCGTTTTCTGAAAAAAAGGGCTGACCACCCTGACCAAATAAAAGAATTCAGGGGCTTAACCCCTGACCGCATCGTTTGACCGGGGTTGACCGGGTTGACCGGTGAGGGAAGGGGGGCCGAAGAGGCCCAAGCGGCTTGGGTCCTTCTCAGGCTTTGCCCCATGCGGGTACGAATGAGCGCGATAGTTCTTCGCATTTAAATTTTAAAACGAGCTGGAACAATGGAACCCACTGAAAACACAGCAACGGCAATCAACCCCGGCACACCGGCAACCTTCACGGCAGCAGACGCCCTGGCGGCCTTCGGGCCTGAGTTCCTGGATGCCGGGTTTTGCCAGGACTGGGTTCTGCGGCGGCTTCATCCCGCCGGTGTCTTTTGTCCCGGATGCGGGGCGGCAATCGAAGGTGACAATCGGCTGCAACGTTTCTGGAGCAGCGCCTTGGTCTGACCTGCCCGGCCTGCGGGAAATTCTTTACAGCGCTTACGGGTACGTTTCTGGCCCGGAGTCAACAGAGCTTCACGGAGCTGGTGCTTTTGGCCTTCCTCCTTGAGGCCGGGTTCTCGAACACAGAAACAGCACGGCTCGTCCGGAACCATCCCAACACGGTTCGTATGTGGCGACTGAAGTTTGAAACACTCAAAGAAGTTGAAAGTCTGATTCATGCACATTGAATTTTTAGAAGTCGAGACGCTCGTTCCTTACGTCCGGAACCTAAAGAACCACCCCAAGGGCCAGGTTGAAAAGATCTGCTCTTCCATCGAGGCCTTCGGGTTTCGCATCCCGCTCCTGGTGGATGATGACCTGGTTATCATTTCTCGTCAGGGAAGGCTTTTGGCTGCTCAGCAGCTTGGAATGGCCACCGTCCCCTGCATCCGCGTGGCGGACCTGACCCCGGAGCAGATCCGGGCCTTTCGCATTGCGGACAACAAAGTGGCGGAGTCCGATTTCAATCTGGACGAGATCGCCCTGGAGCTGAAGGAACTGGCGGATCTCGACTTTGACCTTGAAGCCACCGGGTTCGACTGCTCGGAGATTGATCACCTAGTCGGGGATCTTCTCCTGGAGTCCGGACAAGAAACGATCCCGATGCCGTGCCCGAGGTGGACGAGGCCGCAGAATCCCGTTGCCAGGCCGGGGACCTCTGGATTCTGGGGGAGCACCGGCTTCTCTCTGGGGGATGCCGTGGAGCATGAAGATTTCTTAAAGCTCATGGACGGCGAGTCGGCCCACATGGTGTTCACCGATCCACCGTACAACGTGGATTACACAGGCGGCACCGAGAAGAAGTTGAAAATCGAAAACGACAACCTGAACAACCAAAAATTTTATGACCTTCTCTTCGGTGCGTTTACCAACACGTGTGAGCATCCGTCCCTGGTGGCGGCATCTACGTTTGCCACTCGGACGCGGAATGGAAAAATTTCAGGGAGGCCCTGGCCAACACCGGCTGGCTCCAGAAGCAGATGCTCATCTGGGTTAAGAACGGCTTTGTGCTCGGCAGGCAGGATTATCACAGCAGGCATGAGCCCATTCTTTACGGATGGAAGCCGGGCGCGGCCCATCGGTGGTTCGGGGGAAGAAAACAACAGAGCGTCACTGAGAGTGACTCCCTGATGACAATCGAAAAAGAGGAAGACGGCCAGTAGATTTAACGTTCACGGATGGAATCCAGCACATCGTGGTTCGGGTTCCTGATTATGAGCTTCTTTTCCAGGGGGATGATGCGCTCACCTCCATATGGAACGTTGCCAAGCCGCTGAAAAGCAGCGACCACCCCACCATGAAGCCGGTTGCCCTCATCGAGCGAGCCATTCGGAACTCATCAAAGCGGGGTGAAATTGTCCTGGATTGCTTCGGCGGCTCCGGTTCAACCCTCATAGCATGTGAACGTACCGGCAGACGATGCCGCACCATGGAACTGGGAACCCATTACTGCCAGGTCATTGTAAATCGTTGGGAAGAATTCACCGGAAAAAAAGCTGAGGTTGTACGGATTTGACGGAACAAAAAGACACGCGAGATATCAACGACATTGCAGGGGAGCTGAGCGACCGGGATTTCAAGGTGCTGCTTAAAGCAAAGCAGCAGGCCCAGCTCCGGTGGCGCAGGAAGCCACCGCCGAAAATGTCCGTACCTTAAACCAGATCAACAAAGCTTTGCATGACCTCGGCCAACAGAAAAAAGGGCCGGAAGAGATGTCGACTCCAACACTATCAAACCCGTTAGCCGTAACAGAGTATCTAAACGATAAGGGGTGGAAGGTTTCAAAGTCAAGTGTCTACGGGCATTTGAAAGAGGGGAAATTAAAAGCGGTGGACGGGGTGTTCCACATCAAGGACGTGGAAAAATACGCAGCCCTTCACCTGAAGAGACAAGACGGCACCAGCCCGGCGGAAGAGGCGGGCCAGCTCCAGAAAGAAAAGCTGGAAGCTGAAACCAGAAAGGCGAAAGCCCAGGCCAAGCACTGGGAAATGAAGACCCTGGTGGAGTCCGGCCAGTACATCGACCGGGATCTGTTCAACGGGGAGCTGGCCGCCAGGGCGTCCATCTTCCGAAACGACCTGGAGACCTTTTTCCGATCTAAGGCAGGAGAGATGGTCAAGCGGGTGGATGGCTGTACGGACAAAACCTCAGATCTGGTGGATTATTGCCTTGATCAGGCGGAGGCTTTCTTCGGACGGTATTCAGAACCGAAGAAATGGCAGGTCCCACGGGTTGAAATGAAGGAGGATATTCAAGAGATCGAGGAGGGCGAGGCATGACAACGATGAACACAATTACATTTACCGAAGGGGAGCGCCAGATCTTCAAGGCGAAAGAGAAGCTCACCGTTTCTCAGTGGGCAGAAAAATACCGGCGGGTGACCAAGGGGTCGGCACCTGGGCAGTGGACCAACGATCTCACCCATTACCTGGTGGAGCCCATGGACGCCTGGAACCTTCCCTGGGTGCAGAAGATCTTTTTGTGCTTCGCCCCTCAGACGGGCAGAGCACCAGGTGGCCATCAACTGCATGGAGTACGCCGTGGACCAGGATCCCGGCCCGGCCATGTACGTGATGCCCGATGAAAAGTCCGTCAAGAAGATCAACCGGCGGCAAATCATCCCGGCGCTCAAGTCCACACCCAGGACTGCTGACTTGTTCAGCAAACGGGCTGATGATGTATCGACCTACTCCATCAGCTTCACCAACGGCATGGATATTCTTATGGCCTGGGCCACCTCTCCCGCTGTATTGGCTTCGGAATCCATCCGGTATCTCTTCTTTGATGAGCCGGGAAAGTACCCGGAGTTCTCCGGTAAAGAAGCAGATCCGTTCAGCCTGGGCGAGGTGAGGACCAACGTCTACCCCTTTACCAAGAAGATCCTCTACTTTTCCACCCCTGCTGACCATGACGATGGGTTCGACAGGCTCATGAAAGAGGAGGTGGAGCTCTGGTATTTTTACGAGGCCCTTTGCCCTATTTGCGGGACCTTCCAAAAGATGGAATTCGGAAGCATTCACTGGCCCAAGGGCTCCCAAGCGGATCCGCGAACCGTCGTCAGGAAGAAGTCGGCCCGGTACACCTGCACAAAGTGTGGGATGGATTGGGACGACACGATCGGAACCGGGCTGTCAAAAACGGGCGATAGAGTCAGAAAAGAGATATCCCGGGCTGTCTCCGTGGGCTACCACCTCCCCTCCTGGTACTCACCCTTTGTGAGTTTTTCCGAAGTGGCTGCTGCCTTCCTCAAAGGGCTTAAGGAACCGCGTAAAATGATGGCCTTCGACACTCAGCACAAGGCTGTTTCCCATAAGCCGCTTATGTCCACTGCCGATGAAGATGAATTGCTTTCCCACAAGACAGACATCCCACCTGGCCTCGTGCCCAAAGAAGCCATAGCCCTCACGTGCGGCATCGATATGCAGAAGACCAACTTCTATTTTGTGGTCAGGGCCTGGGACAAGGATCTCACAAGCTGGCTCATCCAGTACGGGACCCTCTCTGATTGGGATGCCGTTGAAGATCTTGTCTTTAACACACGGTATCCGGTCCAGGACTCGCAGAACACCATGGGGATCTTTCGGGCTGCCCTCGATACCGGTGGCGGCATAAACAGCGATGATACTTGGTCCCGAACGGAAGAGGCCTACGAATGGCTGAGGGACAACAGTCGGGGCGTGATCTTCGGAATCAAGGGCTCATCAAAAAAGCAACTTCAAAATGTGCATATGAAGGTTATGGACAAGCTGCCTCGAAGCAGCAAGCCCATCCCAGGAGGCTTGGAGCTCAGATTCTTAGATACACAGAACCTAAAGGAGCTGCTACACGTCCGCCTTGGCAATAAAGAAGCCGACCCTAAAACAGGACGAAAAGCCGACAAGCAAAGATTCTACCTGCATTCCGAGACAGACGTAAATTACGCTAAGCAGTTTCTTGCTGAAGAGAAGCGCCGGGACAAGAAGACCAGAAAGGTGAGCTGGCAACAGATCGGCGGACGAGCGAACCATTTACTGGACTGCGAGGTGTATGCGGCAGCTTGCGCCGATTCGTCCTGGATGCCGAGCATCCGGTTCCTATCAAAGGTCGAAGAAAAGAAGAAAGACGCACCCAAACCAAAACCGGCCCCCAAGCAAGAGGCCCAGGACGTCCGACAAAGAATCACAGGAAATCGAAACCGGCCCAGCTGGTACAACAAGAGGTAACGAGCGATGATTGAACGAACGGTGAATGTAATGGAAGCGGCAGAGATGATCTCTTGTTCACGGGCTCATGCGTACAGGCTTCTAGAGGCAGGGGAAATCAAAGGGTATTACACCGGGAATCGGCGAGGCTTGAGGGTGATTGAGCGGAGTGTGGAGGAGTTTGTGGAGAGGCGGAAGGAGGAGGCGGGCTAATTGAAGTTTTTAACATTTAATATCATTACCATATGACTGGAGATTTTAGGGTGTAAGTTCTTTATATCAAGTATGTTATGGTACGATGTCTTAGTTAGTGCGGTTGTCGCGTTAATGTGGGAATTCGACAAATCTGTCGCGTATTACATATTAGGCTTGGATTTATTCGAGGCTTAATTTATATATAGATAGATTAATTATTTTTTGAGAGGGGATTATGCTTTTAAAATATGGTGGAAAAAATTGTTTTTCCTTTAAGGAAGGGGTAGAGGTTTCTTTTGAGTTACCGGTCAAGTGCCCGGTAGAAATATCAAAGAATAAACCTGTATCTAATCTGATCTGTATTAAAGGTGCGAATGGTTCAGGGAAAACAAATATGTTGAAAATTATATCATTTTTCAAGCATTTTTGTTCCGATTCATTTAATTTTAAGCCTGATGATAATATACCCATAAGATCTTTTTTTTTAACAATGATGAACCTGTTGAATTGTTCTGTAATTTTTTGATTGACGGGGTAGAGTATAATTATGAAGTTGTACTCAATGAAAATGAGGTACTATCCGAGATTATTTACCGAAAAGTTAAACGATTAAATCCATTGTTTAAAAGGCTCAATGATAAGTTAGAGTACTGCATAAAAGAATTTTCTGATTTGCGAACAATTAAACTGAGATCTAATGCTTCAATTATTAGCACTGCTAATCAGTATGATTTCGAGTGTATTGATCCAATATATTCTTTTTTCCATAGTATGGTGAGCAATGTCATTTCATATGGTCGGAAGGAAATACCGACGAACCATAGTAAAATATCAGAGTTCTATAAAAATTTCCGGACTCATTTGATTTTACGTTAAATATAATCAAAGAAGCTGATGTTGGTATAGAAAAGATAACAAAACACAAAGGGAAAACTGAAGAAGACGAAGACTTTTATTTTCCATTGTTAGAACGTAGATACGGATGAGCAAAAGAAAACTCGACATTCCAGCATATATGAGTCAATCGAGTGGTACTCAAGAACTGTTCATGATTTTGCCCTATTATCAAGTGGTTTTGCAGTATGGTGGTGTGTTGATTCTTGATGAGTTTGACATAAACCTTCATCCTCATATCCTACCTACATTAATAAAATTATTTGATAGCGAAGAGACAGATAGCCCCATAACGGTCAATCATTTTTTCTACACATAATTATAGTATTATTGAAGATATGAAAAAATACCGTGTCGATGTTGGTTAATAAACGAAATAGTGAAAGTTATGCCTACCGCTTAGATGAAATTCCGGGGGATATTGTCAGAAATGATAGACCACTAACGCCGATATACAATGCTGGTAAAATTGGCGGAGTTCAAGAGTATGAGCAAAAAATCAAGGTTTCAAAACAGTCGGAAAAACGATGCTCTCAAAAAAATGGATCGAGCAAGTCTTGACTATAGACTTGATAATTTGACGATTGAATCCAAGTATAATTTTTCATATTTTGATCCTGGACAAAAAGTAGCCAGAACTTCCAAGATTTGACGGAAAAGCAATTGCACGATTTGTTAAATTCTTTAAAAGAATTTAGTAAGCAGCCTTTGTCTTATTAGGGAGTGGAACAAAAACTTGTCATGTATGGTAAGTTTCCATTAAAATCAGATTTCGTCCACCCAAAGCATGTGCCCCACCAAGTTTGCTCGGGTGAAGTTTCAGCCTTGGTAACAAGCCTCGTCTTGTTGGATTTACTGTCCCCGCAAATCTTCACGGAACCCCACACCAAGAAACGAAAGAACTATATGATAAAAATACATTTTATATTACTTTTATAGATATGAATCATTTGTTTTGGAAAACTGAAAAAAAGAATACTTAATTAATCTAAGCAAAAATTATTAGGGGAAGGTGAAACACCTTTTCTTGAATATCTTAGGGCGGTGCTGCGGTATAAGAGATCTTCAAGAAATTGATTCCACGCCGCTAAACGGGATGGAACAGAACCCCATACATAGGTAGCGTGGGAGAATGGAGTGTTTGAGTCTGCTCAGGTGCATGTATATGGAAAATTACGCATTGTGATTGTAAAAGATGGGCTACTGAAGAAATAAAGGACTCATTAGCTGATGACAATGCAAAAAACAATGAAACGGGGTTGTGTAAAGTGTCAAGCCACAACCCCATTCAATTTACCTTAAGGCTTCGATAAAAGCTTCTTTTCAATTGTTTGAATCAATTGGCTTTTGTCGGCATGTGGGTTTAGAGTTAGTTGTAAATCAACAACAGTTCTTTTTAACTTTTCCTCTATTTTTGTATCTCCGTTGGACTTAAATAATGCTAAGTAGATTAATTTTATTATGCTGATATTTTTTAATGATAACATGGAGATATTGTCTTAATTTTATCGATGATAGTGAGATTGTTTTTTAAATCGATATCCAGAATCATAAAATAAAGAATCATTAACTTGTATTGATTCTCTTCTATATTTTTCTCAGTTTCAATTGTTTGTTTTTCTATAAATCGAGTTAATGTTTTGTGTAATAATGCTTCAGAAATCATCATTTGTGTCGCTATAGGGATGAATGATGTTAATAAATTGACCATTCTTTTCTCAATAGCTTTTTCGCTTTTTCTGCAAAAAAATCTATTTCATTAAAAAATTCGAAGCCAATATTTATATAGGATGTGATAATGAGTTCAAATGTCTCATTCATTTGTTTAGAATCATCAATTAATGATAGGCCTCGAAATGCACGTATAGAATGAATACATGTTTATCTAATTGGGATAAGCTGTATCCTTTCTCAAATGAAACGGTTGCTTTTACTTTTACATCTTCATTAAAATCTTGAACTGGACTTATGTCATACAAGAGAGCATCTTGTTCGTCTAAAGGGATGGCAACCTGTTGGTTCATATTTATTTCTGAGATTTTCTTCGCTAAATAATTAGAATCTTTTATTTTATCTTTTAGAAAATCGTCTGGGTTTTGTTTGTAATGTCTGTTTGATTCACCTTAAACCTTCATCAACCTTTCTGTGTATTTTCAAAGGTCAATATTTTTTCTGTTCAATCCTGCGAGGATTTCAATTTCATTAGCAAAAACCAAGAAATACTCTTCACTTTCAATAATGTCATCTGTGAACTTTGGTGCTCAGCCATGTAAGTGGCTGTGAAAAACTCCATAACTCCATTAAGTCGAAATTTATATCTGTTAATAGATCTAACTTTTTTAAGGACACCTTTATCAAGTAAATAATCAATAATTTCTTTTTCGTCGGTAATAAATCGAATGTTTCCTTCTTTGAATAGTGTTATGAACTCTAAGAGCTCAATATATGACATTGAGTAGTTTTAGTCTTATATCTCAGTAACTTGTGCGATAGTTCGGCTAAAAGTTTTTTGAATAATTCATAGTCAATGTTTTTATCAAATCTTGCTATATCTTTAGCATTATCAAGTAGTTTATCTATGTACAAAGTGAGCATTTCAACATTGTCACTAATACTAATATTGTTTTCTTTTTTGTGTATCCATATAAAAAGTGATAAGTGCCAATAATTGAAAGGTATATTCATTTGACCGGATGGTAGATAGCTTTTTGAATAATTTCTTGTGTTTTTTCAGAATCGCAACTGTTTCAAAGGCATGACGCATGAGATCTGATTCTTTTTCTTGTCAACTAGGATATTGATAAAACTTCGAAATGTTGACTGGAAAACGCAACATCACCAATATAACTTTCTTGGTTTTCTTCAGATGTTAATGTTAAATGGTAACTTTGAAATTGTTGTATGAATGTTGTTCAATACCATAAAATGCATTGGTTTCATTGAAGTTGTCTATCAATATGTGAAAGTTGAAGTCTTCAATCAGTTTTAATGCATTGGTTTTACTTAAATGGAATATTTTGATAATTTCTTTGTGTAAATTATAATTGCTAAGTGATTTTAAGTTATTTAAATCAATATAAATTGGGATGGTTTTATTTTTAATGAAACTATCGATCAAGTATAGTTGCATTCTTCTTAATAACGATGTTTTTCCAAATTTATCTTTTCCATACAATAGTAATCCAAATTATTTAGCTCATGCATCTCAATTTTCGAAAGATTACTTTGAGATTCGATTGATTCATAATATGACTCTTTTTTTAGTACAGGCTTGTTGAAAAAATCTAAAAAATTCGTTTCTCCAATTTCATCATAGTTTATGAGTAAGGAATTTGCTTCATGAAGTACCTCATGCCGAAATTCCTTTAGAGTTTTGAGCGTCTTAATCTGCTTAGCCTTATTTTTGTTCATTGGAAGATTGTGATTTATATTTGATTTTTCAGCAAAGATATTGTCATCGCTCATGTATCCATAATTGAATATAGAAATGTCGAATGTGTCGACGTCAATATCAACTATTGAAAATCCTATCGTACTGCCATCATGCCCTGACATTGATGCCATAGAAGAAACGGATAGCATGCCAATATCATGCGTGAATACTATTCCTTGCGTTTTTTTGTGGTAATGACCTGAGAAGTTTATATGAAATTTTTCGTAAATTAAATCTTCTTACTTCATACTTATTGAAGAGCTTCAAGTCGCTTAACGAATGGTGCATAAGAGATATATATAAATTACTTTTATTTATCGAAGATGACGCCTCATATACCGTCTTACGAGGGATCAATAAATGTCCAGAATCATCACCAATGAAAGACCTCCAAGCTGTATGAAATGAAACAATTCCAATTTTCTTGTTGTTGATTTTGCGTTTAAATGTCTGAAATAATTTGTTTAGATCGTCTTTCGGGTAATAGTCTTTGATGAAATTATAATAGTTATCAGAGTTACTATAACTCAGATCAAATTGTGCGTCATGGCTATCTATAAAATCATCTAAAGCACTATTGTCCGAAAAATTGTTTATATATTCCTTGATTGCAGGTAGTTCATCCTTGCTCGACATGTCATGGTTGCCTGGACAAATAATGAAGTTAGTCTTTTTCATCGATATTTTGTTGAGTATTGGTTTTATAAAAAACCTCATTAACAGCACTAAAGTCTTTATTGTGATTGCCGCTCCAAATTAGATCGCCCGTAAAAACAATTAAATCGATTTTAGTGCAGTTATTTATTTGGTCAATTTTATCCAAAAAACTGGGCAGCATCCTTTCAATTTTTTGATGATACCTTTTCCCGTAGTGCAAATCAGATAAATGCAAGATTCTCATTTCATTGTCCTTTATATGTGCATAAGAGTTGTGACTCCAGCCCTGCAAATCTTGAGCGTTTCAAACTATCCATGAAATTTTTAAATATTTCATTTAACGGATGTTACCTATGGAAGTTAAATAACTATCCAAGAACTATTAATAATATATATTTCATAACTATGATTCATGTAAAGGATAGCTCAATTTTTTAATAAATGTTATAAGGTGTTGTTTTTTCGAAAGATGTTCCTTGTATGGAAACGTTAGTATGATGAGCGAATATTCTTACCCCACTTTACCTCGCATTTTTCTGGTAGCTTTCCAAAATAAAGGGTCCACGTCTCCCATCTCACACGTCTCTCTCGTAACAGACACCCACCCCCGCCCCATGCCATATTCCCCCCATGGCTATTTTCACTCTACAAGAACTCGATGAACAGATCGCAGCTTTCAAGCAGGCCCTCCTCGCTATAGCTGCGAACCAATCCTATAAGCTTGGCAAGCGGGAGTTTGTCCGTGCCGACATTGATGAGATCCGGACTCTGGTGTTTTTGGACCAGGAGCGGAGCAAGCTTGTTTCCGGTGCCGGGCCGAAGTTTGTCACGGGGAGGATCGTTCGATGACTCCTTTATTATATGGGCCGGACAATCGGCCCCTTTCGTCCTCGTCTTCTGTTGCGGCCAATACCTCCTACGGTGTGCATCGGAAGGCGGGGGGCCATTCCGGTACGTTGGCCAACTGGATGACGTCCCGGATGAACCGGGATTCTGAGCCCTATGAGCGCAGCACCATTGCGTCTCGGGCTCAGGATTTGGTGGCCAACGATCCCCATGCGGCGAACATCACGGACAGCATGGGGGTGAGCGTTGTGGGGACGGGGCTTCGGCCCCAGTCTCGGCCCAACTGGAAGCTGCTGGGTGGAGTGAAGAGCAGGCAGAAGCATTTCAGACCCAGGCAGAGTGGGCGTTTTCCATTTGGGAAGCTGAAGCGGATGCCGGTGGACAGCTTGCTTTCTGGGAGATTCAGTTTCTTTCGGTTCAGTCTTTGGTGGTGAACGGGAGTTTCTGCGGATCCCGGTGATGATAGATGAGCCGGGCCGGACGTTTTCCTTGGCCTTGCAGTGTGTGAATCCCCTTCGGATGTATACGCCTTCCGATTTGACTCAGGACACCAGCATCCGTGATGGGGTGGCTTTTGGTGAGAACGGGAGACCCTCGTCTTATTGGATTGCCAATCCGGATAACGGCTACACCTCCTACAGCCTTCCTTCGGCCAGCTTTGCCCAGGTTCCTGCCTGGGTGGGGCACCGGCCCGGGGTGTTCCACTCCTTTATACAGAAGGAGGATGAGCAGGTGAGGGGGATCTCCCTTTTGGCACCGGGGATGAAGTTCTTCCGGGACCTGAACGACTACCTTGATTTTGAGCTGGTGGGCGCCATTGTGGCGGCCAGCTTTCCTGTCTTTATCAAAACCCCCAATGCAGAAGACGCGACTTCGGGCCGTGACATGAACGGAAACGAAGTGGCCGCCGGTGAACTCACACGCCACCAGGATGTGGTTGCGGGGACAATGATCTACGGCAACCCAGGAGAAGAACCCAAGGTTCTGGAGTCCAACCGACCCGGTAACACATTCCCAGAGTTTGTGGAGCGGATCCTTCGGGGGATCGGTGTTTCTGTGGGGATGCCCTATGAGGTTGTGGCCAAGGATTTTTAAAGCCAATTATTCCAGCGCTCGGGCGGCCCTCATGGAAGCGTGGCGTGTTTTTGAATTTTACCAGAAAGTGGCTGGTGGATCGATTTTGCCAGAAGGTCTGGGAGATGGTCCTGGAAGAGGCGTGGCTTCGGGGCATGATCACCCTGCCTGCCGGATCCCCTGATTGGTACGACGCACGTCATGCCTATACACGGGCCACCTGGATTCCCCCGAAACGAGGCGAGATCGACCCCCTTAAACAGCAAGGGCTCACGACCTGGAGCTTCAAAATAATACCAATACACTTGCTGGCATTCTGGCGGAAAGCGGCCAGGATGTGGACGTTGTGCTTGATCAACGCGCACGAGAGATTCGGAAAGGGAGAATTCAGCCGGGCTCTTGCCTGAGGAGCCTACCCCAGCTGTGAGAAAGCTAAGGCAGACGCGGCAGATGCCTTGATTGAAGAGACAGAAAAGGAAGAGGAGGCAGCCAATGCCTGAGAGACTGCATGGACGGCCCTGGGCCATCACCACGGATGCCCATGAGGCCATTGTGGCCCTGGTGGAATCCGGCAAGATCGATGCCTCCATGTTTGCCGATGCGGACGGGGATGGCGCGGACCTTGAGGTCATCGACTCCGTGGCGGTGATCCGGGTTGCGGGGGCCCTTCAGAAGGAGCGGACCCGGTACTACTTCTGGCTGGAGCGGGAGAGCACTTATGCGGAAATCCGCGAGCAGGTGGAGGCGGCCCTTGGGGACTCCGGGGTGAAGGCGATCTGCTTCAAGGTGGGCTCCCCCGGCGGGGACGTGGACGGCGTGAAAGAGCTTTCCGACTTTCTCCACCGGGCGGCCCTGGAAAAACCCATTTACGCCTACGCAGACGGCCAGATGTGCAGCGCGGCCTACTGGCTTGCCTCGGTGGCAAAAGAGATCGCCGCCCCTTCCACGGCCCAGGTGGGCAGCATCGGGGTTCGGGCCATGCACGTGGACCGGTCCAAGGCCCAGGAGAAGGGCGGGTACAAGGTGACGTACCTTACCGCCGGGAAATACAAGGCCATGGGCAACCCTTCGGAGCCCCTGGACGAGGAGGCCACCGCTTACCTGCTGCACCCTTTGAACCAGATCTACACCATTTTTATTGATGACGTCGCCCGGAACCGTGGCGTGTCCACAGACAAAGCCCTCGCCATGGCCGATGGAAAAGTGTTCCTGGCGCAGGAGGCCCTGGAGATCGGCCTCATTGATCGCGTGGAGGAGAGCTTTGACACCTTTTTAACCAGAATCAAAGAGAAAGAGGAGGTCTTCGTCATGGAGTACGGAGAGTTTCAGGCAAAACATCCCGATTTGTACACCAAAGCAGTCAGCGAAGGCAGGGAGGCTGCCCAGAAAGACGTGACGGACCAGGTGAAAGCGGAATCCGAGCGGATCATGGGCATCGTCTCTGCCGTCGTGGGGGAAGAGCAGGGCACAAAACTCACCGCCCTGGTGAGCAGTGGGGCCACCGTGGCCCAGATCGAGGCCTTCGGCCAGGTGCTGGGCACGCCCGGGGCAACCGCCGAACAGGAGGAGACCGACGCGGACGGCAAAGACAAGGCCAACCTGTCAGGCCATCCTGGACGGGCTTCAGTCGGCGCACTCTGATGGGGTGAGGCCCGAGGCCGGGGCCGACAAGCTGACCACCACGGATGTGGACAAGCAGGCTTCCGCCCTGGCTGCCCTGGCGTAGCCGGAAAATCCCTTTTAAACGTGAGGAGAGAAGATCGATGCAGCAGATGATTAAGCACGGGGATGTGATCAAGGATCGGGCCTTTTTGGGGGACCATCCCGTTATCACGGTGTCCGGTACCTTGAAGCAGGGCAGGGCGTATGTGGCCGGTGAGGTCCTGGGGCAGGTGACGGCGGACAAGAAACTGACCGGGCTGGCCCCGGCGGCATCCGACGGCACCCAGGCGGCCATGGCCATCCTGGCCGGAGACGTGGACGCCAAGGCAAGCGATGAGCCGTGCGTCATCGTGGCCCACGCGGAGGCCGTGGCAGAGGGCCTGGTCTGGCCCGAGGGCATCACGGCGGTTCAGAAGGCGGCGGCGGTGGCCCAGCTTCAGGCCGTGGGTATTTACGTAAAATAGGCCCCTTGGGGGGCATTGATCATAAGGGATAGAGGAACATATGGAAATTGCATGGAGAGTACTGACACGGGCGGTGGAGCAGTTGAAGACCCCGCCCCGGATGCTTCAGGACCTGATCTTTAAAGAGAGGAACACCAACGAAGCGGACACCATTGACGTGGACATCACGGTGGGAGGCCGGAAGCTGGCCCCCTTTGTGACGGACGTGGAGGGCGGCAAGATCGTTTCCGGGTCTACCCGGTCCCAGCGCTCGGTGAAGACCCCGCGTATCCGTTTGAAGGATCCCCTCACCGCCAAGAAGCTTCGCGGCGAGCGCGGCGCAGGGCAGCCTTTTTATGCCTCCGGGCCGAAGTCGGTGGAGGAAGCGGAGCAGTCCAAAATCATGAAGTCCATGAAGGAGCTGAAGGACAAGGTCCTCACCACCCTGGAGTGGATGTGCGCCCAGGCCCTCACCGGCAAGATCATCGTGGAGCAGGACAACGTTGCCTTTGAGGTGGATTACCAGATCCCTGCGGATCACAAGGTGGTGCTTACCGGGGAATCCAAATGGATGGGCGCCGATGCCGACCCCTTGAACGACATTCAGTCCTGGAACGACATGATCGTGGACAAGCTCGGGCGCGGGGCCGCCATCATGATCTGCGGCACCGAGGCGGCCAAGTGGCTCCGGAAGAAGGTGCCCAAGGACGAGTGGATGGACAGGACCAAGCACGTTCAGGTGGGCGAGCTGGTCTGGGATATGTCCTCCAACTACATGGGCAACCTGGGCGGCATTGAGATTTACCGGTACGGATCCTCCTTTGACGACGCCTCCGGGGCACCCCAGAAGCTCATCGAGGCGGACAAGATCTACATGGTGGCCACCGATGCCCGGATCAGCATCGAGTTCGGCAACATCCTGGACCTGGACGCCAACGTGGTGGGCGAGTTCTTCGCCAAGAACTGGAAAGAGAAAGACCCTTCCGTGCTGTGGAACCTGGTGGAGTCCCGGCCCCTGCCGGTTCTCTGGGAGCCGGAAGCGGTTGTGGAAGCGGACGTTCTGTAGACCCTTTTATCCCATTTACAGGCCTCCGGCAGCGTTGCCGGGGGCCATCAAAGGAGCATTCTGTGGCGAGTAAAAAAATCAAACTCAAAGAAATATCCCTGCTGAAAACCGTGAAACATGAGGGCGAATACTATCCTCCCGGTGAGGTGCTGACCGTACCTGAAGACATTGCAGATGAGCTGATCGCCCTGAAAGCGGCGGGGCCTGTGATGGCTGAGGTAGCGGTAAAGGAGTGTGAGCTCCTCGACGTGGACGAATAAGGCGGCAACATGTCTACGCGTAGACATTCCCCCGAAAGGGCTTGAACGAGATGGACGCAACAACCTGGAAGGCCCTTGAGGTCTGCTCGAAGATCATGACCAACCACGGAACCTGGGTGGGGCTTGCCACCCTGGCCCTGGGGCTGTTTGCCGGAAACGGCTGGCAGCTTCGGATCCAGGAGCGGCTGAAGAGCAGCTTTCGGAAAGAGCTGTTCGGCAAGATGGAGACGGGCAAGCAAATCAACGACGCCCTGGACGGCCTCCTCATCGATCTGGATTGCGAGCGCGCCACGGTGTTTCAGTATCACAATGGCAACCAGAACGCGGTGGGGGTTCACTTTGACCGGTGCAGCAACACCCATGAGCGCGTCCAGGTGGGGGCCTCGCCCCTCATGACGACCTTGCAGAGCCTGCCCAACTCCTTTTTTGCGAGCTGGAACACCGAGATGATGAAGATGAAGGAGATCCACTGCCCGGACCTTGAGACGGTTCGGGAGCGGGATTTCGGACTTTACCAGTTCCTGGCGGAGCAGGGCGTCCGCTCCTTTTATCTGGTGGGGATCTTCTCCTTTGACGGGGACCCGGTGGGCTTTGTGGGGATCCACTATTGCAGGCAGACCCGGGACCTGTCCCCGGCGGAGCTGGACCGGCTCCGGGCCACCTCCCTGAAGATCTGCGGCCTGGTGCTGGCCGGGAAGGGGGATGCGTGAGGCTCTCTCTGCTTCGCACGGAAACCTGCGACCAGGGGACCTTCGGGGTGATCATGGCACCGGATGAACCATCTGTACCCTGGAGCTGCCCTGGCGGGAGAACAGGCCGAACCTCTCCTGCATCCCTGCCGGGATCTATGAGGTGCGGTGGGTGTATTCGCCGAAGTTTGGGTGGTGCTACCAGGTGATGGACGTGCCGGGCCGGACCCACATCAAGATGCACTCGGCCAATTACGGCGGGGACGTGACCAAGGGGTTTCGGACACACCTTTTGGGGTGCGTGGCCCTGGGGATGTACACCGGGATCTTGGGGGATCAAAGGGCGGTGCTCTGTTCTCGCATGGCGGTGTCTGCCTTCAACCGGGCCCTTAAGCGAGAGCCTTTTACACTGACGATCAAGGAACTTTACAGATGATTGAACTTTTAACGGGCTCGGCCTTTGGCCTTATCGGCTCTGTGGTGACCAACCTTTTCGGCCTGTTCAAGCAGCGGCAGGTGGACAAGCAGGAGGTGACCCTCCGGCGCATCGATCTGGAGGCCATGGACAAGGAGTATGAGTTCCGGGACCGATCGGCCACGCGGGAAGCGGACACGGCCCTTACCCTGTCGGCGGACGTTTTGATGAAGGAGAGCTTCGGCCACGACGCGGCCAGCTACTCCAAAGGCGTGAAACCCGGGGCCGTGGGATCCTTCCTCCTGGTGCTGGTGGACTTTATCCGGGGGCTTACCCGGTCCGGCCTCACCATCTACCTGATCTGGCAGGTGCACGCCACCCGCACGGAGGTTCAGGGCGTGCTGGATGGAATCGGGGCTGCGGCCCTGGATGCGGGGACGGCCCTGTCCATCTACCAGGAGGTGGTGAAGATGACCCTCTGGTACTTCGGACGGTATTCTCCCTGGTGGTTCGGCACCCGGGCCAAAGGGTCACAGGTGAAGCCATGAATTTCCAGGAGCTGGTGGCGCGGGACAACGCGGCCTTTGTGAACCCGGGAGAGTTCGGCACAACCGTGCTCTGGAACGGCAAGCCGGTTTACGCGGATGTGGCGGACGGGGAGGTTGCGAGCACGGATCACCACGGGGTGAACATCCGCACCCGGTCCGTCACCCTGACTTCCGGTGACGTGGCCGTGCCGGTGCCGGAGGAAATCGTGGAGCTGGACGGGAAGGCCCTTCGGGTGAAGTCCGTGGAGGATGAGTTCGGGCTGTTGGAAGTGACCTTTTACAGGAATGAGTCATGAGTGTTCTTCAGGTTTCCATAAGCGACAAGGACGCGGAACGGGCGGAGATGTTTTTGACCTCCTTCGGGGGCCAGGCCCAGGGCGCCATGCGCAAGAGCCTGAACCGGGCCATCACCGGGGTGAAGATGGACGCGGCCCTGGGAGGCTGGCAAGGCCTACAACATCAAGCCCGCCGACGTGAAGAAGACCTTCAGGAAGTCCAATGCATCGGGCGCGCGCCTGAAGGCCACGGCCACCTTCTCCGGCGAGCGGATACCCCTTTACCGGTTCGGCGCGTACTCGGCACGCCCCACAAAGAGGCGGCCCAAGGCAGGTGTCACCGTTCAAGTGAAGGCCACCCGCAAGGTGGTGCGTTGGCGGGTTTGTGCAAAAGATGAAGTCCGGCCACGTGAGCCTTTATAAAACGGTCTGCCGGCGCACCGGCTTCCTATTCTGGCAACCGGACGGCCCGGCGGTGCCCCAGGTCAGAACTGGGCGTTTGCAAGAACTCCAGGGAGCTGCGGCGGCCCGGTTCACCAAGAACCTGGACCATGAAATGGACTACCTGATGAGCAAAGGGGGCAAATGATGCCCTTTGGACTGCTCAAAGGAGTGGAGGCCATTCTGGCAGATGGCCTGAAGGAGATTCGGTTCCGGGTTCCCGGTGCCGGGGAGTCTTACGCTCCGGCCCAGATCTTTCTTGGTGAGCTTCCCCCCAAAAAACAGGGGCAGATCGATTTCCCTTACGTGATCCTTCAGGCCGTCTCCGGCACCGACCAGGACGAAAGCTCGGAGGTGGCGGTGAAGATCCTCTGCGGAATGACCCGCTTCGAAGGGGTGGAGGCCGGGGTGAACGACATCCTGAACCTTCTCACCCGGTGCCGGAAGATCGTGCTCTCCAAGCGGCGCACCGAAGACGGCTTGTACACCTTGAAACTTCCGGTGACCTGGGAATGCGGAGATCCGGACGCAAAGTACTTTCAACCCCAGCCCCATGCGGAGGGCGAGATCACCACCCACTGGGAGACCTCGGGGATCCGGCAAACATTAACGGAAGACGTGGAGGCATGTCTCTAATGGCAGCAAAGAAAACAACATCAACGGCGGCAAAGGGCAAGAAAACGGAACAGGTGGCCTATGTGGGGCCGGAGGTTCGGCAGCCGGTGCACATCAGTCGGTATCAGGTCTTTCGAAACGGCCTGCCCAAAGAGGTGGCGGCCTACTTTAAGGAGCGGATGGAGCTGAAGCGCTTCATGGTTCCGGTGGAGGCCCTTGCCTCGGCCATGGCCGACCTCAACAACCCTGAATCCCTTCTGGCCCGGAAATACGCCGAAGCGAAAGGAGCCAAGTAATCATGACATACAGACACGGTGTTTAAACGACGCATCGGCAGATGCCCATGTCCATCACGCCGCCCCGGAGGGTGTCTGCCTCATTGCCGGTGGTGGTGGGCACGGCCCCCGTGCACCTGGCCAAGGGCGGGGCAGGGCCGGTGAACAAGGTGACCATGGCCTATACCTACGCAGAGGCCGTGGAGCTGCTGGGCTATTCCGACGCCTGGGAGAAGTACACGCTTTGCGAGTTCATCTACTCCCACTTTGCGCTGTTCGCCCTGGCCCCCATTGTCTTCATCAACGTCTTTGACCCGGCGGTTCACAAGGCCGATGTGGCCGAAGGCGCGGCCACCTTTGCCGATGACGAGATCAAGCTGGACCACGGGGACCTCCTGGGGCCGGTGGTGGTGACCTCTTCGGACAAAGCCCTCACCACCTACGTGGAGAACACCGACTATGAGGTGGACCGGGTTGCCGGGACCATCAAGCGCATCCCTACCGGCTCAATCAAGGCAGGGGCCACCGTCAATCGAACCTACACCTATGCGGATCCGTCCAAGGTGACGGCGGCGGATATCGTGGGCGGGGTGGATTCTGAAACCGGGGCCCTCACCGGCCTGGAGCTGGTGAACGAGGTGTTCCCCAAGTATCGCCTGGTGCCCGGGCTCATCGTGGCCCCGGGCTGGTCTTCGGCCTCCACGGTGTCGGCGGTGATGACGGCCAAGGCCAAAACCATCAACGGGCTGTTCTCCTGCAAGGCGATTATCGATATCGATGACGCCACCGTGACCCGGTACAGCGACGCCCCGGAGTACAAGAACCAGAACAACCTCACCGACCCGGCCCAGGTGGTCTGCTGGCCCAGGGTGAAGCTGGGCACGAAGACCTTTCACATGTCCACCCAGCTTGCCGGGCTCATGGCCAAGGTGGACGCGGACAACGAGGACATCCCCTACGCCTCGCCTTCCAACCACAACTTTCAGATGGACGCCATGGTGGCTAACGGGGAAGAGGTGTGGCTTCAGCCGGAGCAGGCGAATTATTTGAACGGCAACGGCATCGTGACGGCCCTGAACTTCATCGGCGGGTGGAAGTGCTGGGGCAACCGGACGGCCTGCTACCCGGCCAATACCGACCCCAAAGATTCCTGGATCTCAGTGAGCCGGATGTTCACCTGGGTGGGCAACACCCTGATCCTGAGCCACTGGTCCAGGGTGGATGCCCCGGCAAAGCGGCGGCTCATCGAGACCATCCGGGATTCTGCCCAGATGTGGCTGGACGGCCTGGTGTCCCGGCAGTTTCTCCTGGGCGCGCGGGTGGAGTTCCAGGCCGATGAAAACGCGGTGACGGACATGATGGACGGGATCTCCCGGTTCCATGTCTACATGACGCCCCCGTCTCCTGCCCGGGAGATCGACTTCATCCAGGAGTACGACCCGGCCTACTTTTCAACCCTTTTCGCTTAATTTTCGCTTAACAGGTTTTTGGATGTCTACGCGTAGACATCCCTAAACCCACACAGGAGTGCGCGCATGAATACCCCTGAAGTATTGACCAACTTTCGCCTCTATTACGGCGGCGCCAAGGACATGATGGGCGTGGTGGACGTCACCGTGCCGGACATCGAGCCCCTGAACGCCTCCCTCAAAGGGGCCGGTATCCTGGGTGAGATCTCGGTTCCCATCCTCGGGCACATCGGGGCCATGGCTATGACCATCAACTTTCGGACCATCAGCCAGGACGTGAACCTCTTCAACATGCCCGTTCCCCACGTGGTGGATTTGCGCGGGGCCATGCAGGTCCAGGACACGGCAAGCGGTGTGCGGAAGGTGATGCCCGTGCGGATCTCCGGCCAGGGTTCCACCAAAAAGACCAGCTTCGGCAAGTTTGCCGTGGGGGAAGGCAACGACTCCAGCGTAGAGCTGGAACTCACCCGCTTTAACCTCATGATCGACGGGAAGGAAAACATCCTCATCGACAAGCTCAACAACCTTTACGTGGTAAACGGCGTGAACTGCCTGTCTGACGTGAACAAGGCCCTGGGGCTGTAACGATCAAACCGATGTCTACGCGTAGACATTCTTGAAAAAGGAAAAACCACGATGGAAATCAAACTGAAAAAAGCCATCACCTTTGAAGGCAAAGAGATCAAGACAATCAACCTGGACCTGGAGGGGCTCACGGGGGAGGACATGGCGCAGGCGGAGAGGGAGTACCTTGCCATGGGGGGCCAGATGACGAGCCTCACCCTGAGCCATGCCTACTGCCACTGCCTTGCGGCCCGTGCGGCGGATCTTTCCGTTGAGACCATCCGGTCCATGTCGGCCAGGGACAGCACGAATATTGCCATGGAGGTGCAGCTTTTTTTGCACGGTATGGAAGACCAAGTGCCCGGCAGATCCGCTTAGCGTGCCTGGACATGGGCAAGGCAACCCGGACGGGGGTGGCATTCTTTTACCAGATGCCCTTTCCCGAGCTTTTTGAATGGATCACGGATTTGAATGAGAAGGCGTAGGCGATGGGATCACGGGTATATGACATAGCGTTTAAGCTGAACGGTTCGGTGGCTCCAACGTTTAAGGGATCGATGCTCAGTGCGTCCCAGACGGTGGGCGCACTGGGGCAGAAGATCAGCCAGCTTGAAAAATCCAAGGCCAAGGTGGACCGGTTTGGATCGCTGAAAAAGGAGATCCAGGAGACGAGCGAGGCTTTGAGGCCCAGAACGAGAGCAAGGCCCTTGCCGCTCAGCTGGCCGCCACCGCAAAGCCCACCAAGAAGCTTCAGAGCCAGTTTGACGCGGCGAACCGTAAGGCTAAGAAACTGAAAACGTCACTGGGGGAGCAGAGGACCTCCCTTTCCGAGCTTCGGCGGGAGATGGCCTCTACCGGAATCAAGACGGGGCAGCTGGTGATGCACAACCAGAAGCTGGCCCAGTCCATCGACCTTGCCCGACGCAAGCAGGACAAGCTTCAGAAGCTCATGATGAAACAGAAGGCCGTGAAGGACAAACGCGCCAACATGCAGGGCCAGCTGTTTGACGCTGTGGCCCTGGGAGCAACGGTGGCGGCTCCTGTCATGATTGCGGCCAATTTTGAACAAAGCATGGCTAAGGTGAAATCCCTTACCGGAGCCACCGGCAAAGACTTCCAGGCCTTGACGGCAAAAGCGAGGGAACTTGGATCAACGACCTCCTTCTCAGCCAGTGAAGCAGCTCAGGGCATGTCATATCTGGGCATGGCTGGTTTTGATAGTCAGCAAATCATCTCTGCTATGCCGGGCGTGCTTAACATGGCCAAGGCCGGTGCCGTAGAGCTTGGCGTCGCATCAGATATTGCGTCAGATATCATGTCCGGTTTTGGCTTAGAGGCCTCTGAGATGGACCGTGTTTCAAACGTCCTCACCCGGACCTTCACCAGTTCCAACACCTCCCTGGAGATGCTGGGCGAGACTATGAAGTATGTAGCGCCTGTTGCGGCGAAAGCTGGAATGTCCCTTGAAGAGACCTCCGCCATGGCCGGGCTCCTTGCCAACGTTGGGATCAAAGGAAGCATGGGGGGCACTACCTTAAAAAGTATGGTTTTGGGGCTTTCCGCGCCGTCAACCGCAGCACTAAGTACACTCCGGGAGTTGGGTGTCCAGGCCACAAACATGGAAGGTAATCTTCGGAAGCCTGCACAAATTTTAGCAGATCTATCCGAATCACTAAACGGTATGGGTAATGCCGAGAAGTTGGATGTAATCAGTACCATATTTGGCAAGGAACCGGCGTCTGGTTTAACGGAACTGCTCTCTCAGGCAGGGAAAAAGGGCATCACCGAATACACAAAAAAAGTGAAAGACGGAGAAGTTACCGCCCAGTCCATTGCTAATATCATGGACAACACAACCGTCGGAGCCCTTAAAAATTTTGGTTCTGCATCAGAAAGCCTCGCCATAACTTTTGGAAACACCCTGACACCTGCCATCTCAGGTACGGCTCAATCCCTTGCCTTTATTGCACGCAAGCTTACTGCCGCATCAGAAAAGTACCCAACAGTCACGAAAGTAGCGGGGATGCTGACAGGCGGTACCATTGCCTTGACTGCTGCAACAGTTGCCGCAGGGTATGCCTGGACTTTTGTGTCTGGAGGTCTGTTAAGGGCAAAGACGGCCTATCAGCTCATCAACAAACATCTCACACTATCAAAAATGAAAACCATAGCCCTGGCCGGAGTTCAAAAGGCAGCGGCCATCGGCACCTATGCCATGACAGCAGCACAATGGGCCTTAAACGTGGCCCTGAATGCCAACCCCATCGGGTTGATTGTCGGCGGTGTGGCCGTTCTGGTGGGGCTTGGTGCTGTTCTTTACAAGAAGTTCGAACCCTTCCAGAAGCTGGTGGACTCCATATGGGGAAAGATCAAGAAATTCATGAAAATTGGAGGTCGCTTCTTTGGCTTCGGGAGTGACGAAGAGACTGAAACGTCAGAAAAGGCCGCCAAGGTGGGCAATGTCGCCGGGAACATTCCCACGCCCCCGGACAATGTGGTGCCTTTCCCTGAAAGACAGAGCCAGGGCGTGACGCCTGTGAAGTTTCCAGAGGTTTCCCCGGCGGCCATGAACAGTTCCAGCACGGCTATTGAGTACAAACCCCAAATTAATATCACGGCCACCGGCTCCAACGTTGCCGAATTCAAGGCGGCAGCGGATCAGAGCATGATGGAGAGCGAAGAGCGAGTCCGGAAGGTTATGACGGATATTCACCACGACGACAGGAGGCGCGCGTTTGGCTGAGTCATACACCACACGGCAGGGCGACATGTGGGACGCCATCGCCCTGTCCCGCATGGGAAACGAGATGCACATGGCCCGGCTGATTGCGGCCAACCCGGAGCATCGGAGTACGTGGTTTCAGCGCCGGATTGAGCTGATCGGACACGGGAAGAGAACCGAAACCGTTTTACCCCCCTGGAAATCATGATGAGAAAAGCACGACTGAACCTGAACTTTGAAGGCAAGGACATCTCTAAAGAGATCTCACCTTATTTAAAGAACATGACCTACACCGATTTTTCATCGGGCAAGGCCGATGATCTCCAGATCACCCTGGAGGACACCGGCGGGCTTTGGTCAGGAGACTGGTTTCCGGAGAAGGGTTCCCGGGTAAAGGCGGAGATTGAGTGCTCGGCATGGGGCGACCTGGGGGATCTTTCACTCTCCTGCGGATCCTTTCAGGTGGATGACATCACATCAAGCGGGCCTCCTGCCATCGTGACCATGAAAGCCATCAGCTCCATGACCTCCACTGCCATCAAGAACGAGTTGAAGGAACGGGTCTGGGAAGCCATCACCCTGGAGCAACTGGCCGGGGGCATCGCGGCAGAGCACGGGCTCTCCCTTTTTTTCAGCGCCGACCTGGACGCACCGTATGAGCGGGTGACCCAGAGCAAGGAGAGTGACCTTGCTCTTTTGTCAAGGCTCTGCAAGGCGCGGGGCCTCAACCTGAAGATGGCCGAAGAGAAGCTGGTTCTCTACCAGGGGAAAATCTTTGAAGCCAAGGCCCCGGTGTTCACCTTGAAAAAGGGGGCCTCCGAGATTCTGACCTGGTCGTTCAACACCAAGTCCCACAACATCTACCGGGCATGCACGGTGCAGTTTTTTGACCCGACAAAAAAGAGGTTGGTGGAGCACACCTTCACCCCGGAGAACAGCCCCAAAACCGGGCAGACCCTGGTGGTGAACAGCCGGGTGGAGTCCATCGCCGAAGCCCAGACCCAGGCCGTGGCCGAGCTCAGGAGCGCAAACAAGGAAGAGGTGAAGGCAAGCTTCTCCCTGGTGGGCAATCCCCGCGCCCTGGCCGGGCTCAATGTGAAGGTGGAGGGGTTCGGCATTTTTGACGGGATCTATTTTATCGACGAGGCCAAGCACTCCCTGGGCTCCGGTTACAAGACAAACGCAAGCCTGAGAAAGGTGCTGGGGTACTGATGATCGAGATCGAAAAGCGCATGAAGGCCCTGGAGGAGAAGGTGAACAGCATGGTCCAGGTGGGTACGGTGACCGAAGTGGTGGGCGGATCCGTGAAGGTGGAGATCCATGGCCATCCCACCCACAAGCTGCCGGTTCTCTTCCCTCGGACCCAGACGGACAAGTTCTTTGCCATGCCCGACGTGGGGGAAGAGGTCCGCTCGCAATTCCGCCCATTGGCCTGGAACAGGGCTTTGTCCTGGGGGCGATCTACTCCGACGTGGACGCGCCACCTGCAGACGGATCCCACCTGACCCATATCACCTTTGGGGATGGCTCCGTCATGGCTTACGACAGGAAGACGCACAGCCTGGGCATCACGGTGAAGGGCGGGGAGGTGACGGTAAAAGCGGAAAAAGTGACCCTGGATTGCGGAGGGGAGCGGCGGGGGTGATCACGGACAAGTCCATTTGTAAGTTCGACGGCAAACCCCATGTGGAACGACATCGAACAACAGTTATTGCGAGCAAATAATCATGGCAACAAGCGCAGCAGCCCTCGTGGCAGACATTATCAAGGAACTCAAAGTGGAAGGGTTCGCAACGGGGCAACGAGTTTGCCCAGACAGAAAAAATGGCAGCGGCCCTGGGCCGGGCCGTCTACAAACACATGACCCTTCTGGACGACACCTCCGGAAGCCCGGCATCCAAAGGACACAGATAAATGGACGTGGGGACTTTCGGAGAGATTGTTTTTGAAACCAGCCGCACGCGGATCCGCACCTTCGATGAGTTCAAGCGCTCATCCAAGGCGCGGTTTGCCGAGCATGCCGTCACAGGGAAAAAGCCTGTCCTGGAGTTTCTGGGGCCGGGCCTGGATGAGGTGTCGCTCCAAATGATGTTCGCCGAAAGCCTGGGCGTCTCGCCTTCAGGTGAGATCGATGCCGTGCGAAAGGTCCTGGCCTCCGGAGAGGCAAAGAACCTGGTTGTGGGCGAGATTTTCGGGATGGTTTGCCCTCCTTTCCATGGAAGAGGATTGGCAGAAGTTCGACGGCAAAGGGCGGCTCCTGGTTGCGGCGGTTTCCATCAAGTTAAAGGAGTTTGCGTAAATGGAATTGAATGTGACGGGCCAGTTGGACCGTGTGGTGATCGGAGCAACGGGCATCGATGCCATTGTACAGCAGGTGCAGATTGTATGCGCCACCCGGGTGGGGACCCTTCCCCTGGACAGGGCCTTCGGAGCCCGGGCGGATTATCTGGACACACCGCTTCCGGTGGCCAAGGCCAAAGCATCGGCAGCCGTGACCCAGGGGATTGAGACCTACGTTCCCGGGGTGGATGTTCTCTCCGTGTCCTGGGTGGCCGACACCGAAAAGGCCCGGTCCGGGACACTGATCCCCGTGGTGAGGATTAAAATCAATGAGCCTTAAGAATCTTCCGGACATCCAATTTGTGGAAGCCGATGCCGAGAAAACCATCAGCAATATTTTGACCGTGCACGAGGGCATCACGGGCAAATCCCTGGCCCCTGCGGATCCGGAGCGCCTCTTCCTCATGGGCCTGGCCTCCATCATTGTGCAGCAGCGCGAGCTGATCAACCACGCGGGGAAAATGAATCTCCTGGCTTATAGCGAAGGCGACCACCTGGATCACCTGGGGGCCTTTACGGAGACGGAGCGGCTGGACTCTTCTGCCGCCGGAACCCTGTGCCGGTTTTCCATTGCCGAGGCCCTGGGGTTTGTGGTGGCCATCAACAAAGGGACCCGCGTCTCTCCGGACGGTACACTCTTTTTCAAGACGGAAAACTATGCCGAGGTGGCCATGGGAGACTCCTTTGTTGACGTGCCCGTGACCTGTATGGCCACGGGCACCGAGGGCAACGGTTACGTGCCGGGGCAGATCAACCAGATGGTGGATCCCGTCCCCTATGTGGTGAGCGTTTCCAACACCATCACATCCACGGGCGGAGCCGACAAAGAAGGCAACGATCCTTACAGGGAGCGGATCCACAACGCCCCGGACAAATACTCGGTTGCCGGTCCGGAAGGGGCCTACATCTACTGGGCCAAGTCGGCCCACCAGGAGATCGCCGACGTGGCCGTGGTCTCTCCTGCAGACGCCACCGTCCAGGTGGTAGTGCTCCTCTCCGGAGGCAGGCTTCCGGATGAAACCATTTTGCAAACCGTGGCCGATGCCGTGACGCCGAAGAACCGAAGGCCCTTGACGGATAGAGTCTCCGTCATTGCCCCGGTGCCGGTGGGCTTCGACATCGATGCCGACTATTTTATTTCCGGAGAGAACCAGGAGGCCATCTCTGAAATTCAAAGCCGGGTGAGCAAGGCCATTGCCGACTATACAGCCTGGCAATGCGAAAAGCTGGGCCGTGACATCAACCCCGATGAACTGGTTTTCCGCTTAAAGAGTGCCGGCGCAAAACGCGTGGTGCTGCGGTCCCCCTCATTTCAAAAGCTGGCCACCACCCAGGTGGCCCAGGCAGACACCCAAACCTTGAATTACGCGGGGGTGGAAGATGAAGAAAGCCTTGCCCGACATCTCCTTTGCACATCCTCCCCGCGTCTATCTCCGGAGACGAAAGCATCCGGGCAGCTGCCAGCGCCATCGATGACGACCTGAAGCAGATCAACCGGGCCATCGACACCTTATATATATACAGCCGGTGGGACGAGCTGGAGGAGCCCCTCCTCACCCACCTGGCCTGGCAGTTCAAGGTGGACTTCTGGGACGACAGCCTGACCCTTGAAAAGAAGAGGGCCCTTGTCAGGAACTCCGTGGCCCGTCATCGACAAAAAGGAACCCCGTCCGCCATCGAGGGCGCCATCGCCGACGTGCTCGGCGGCGGAACCGTGGAAGAGTGGTGGACCTACGACGGCCAGCCCTACCACTTCCGGGTACGCGTGGAAGTCACCGACCAGGGCGTCACCGATCAGGCCTACGCCTGGGCCGACCAGCTCATCGAAGCCTACAAGAACGTCCGTTCCAAGCTTGATGCCGTGATTACATACCTGAGAGGGCAGGGCACAATCCACATGGCCATGGCCGGACAATACGCCGAAACCGTCTCCGTCTTCCCCTGGCAACCCGAAAACCTGGAAGAGTCCGGGCCCGTCTACTTTGGCCTGGGAACTCAGATGATCGAAACCACCTGCATCTATCCCTAAAAAAGGAAACACCAATGGCAGAATCTTATTTCACAACCTTAACCAACACCGGCAAAGCGATGTTCGCCAACTCGCCGGTCTTAGGTAAATCGGTCTCGTTTTCAACCCTGGCCGTGGGCGACGGCAACGGATCCTACTCGGGCCTGGAGCTGGCGGCCATGCTTCAGCAGACATCTCTGATTCATGAGGTGTGGCGAGGCAGTATTAACCACATTTCCATCCATGAAGCCAACAGCAACTGGCTGGTGGTGGAGGCCTTTATCCCATCGGACGTGGGGGACTTCGACATCCGGGAGGTGGGTATCTTCGACCCGGACGGCAACCTGATTGCCATCGGCAAGTATCCCCACACCTACAAACCCAAGATTACCCAGGGGGCATCCAAGGATCTTTACGTGAAGATGATCCTGGAGGTAGCGGATACGGCTGCTGTGGAGCTGAAGGTGGATCCGGCGGTGGTACTGGCGACGAGGGAGCATGTTGCGGATGAGTTGAAGGCGTATCCGGATATGGTGAGGAAGGATGGGCAGGGTAATGTGTCGATTTCGGGAGACTTGAGTGTCAAAGGAAAGAGAGTCTCGTTTTACGAGCCGGGAGATGACATTAACCTGTCATATATGCCTTCAGATGAAGAGATGAGAAGGCGTCGTATGCTTGAACGGGACGGATCGAGTCTCTTACGTCTTGATTATCCGAACCTCTTTGCGAAAATTGGAACCGATGTATGGAGCCCTCGACGAAATGCATTTTAGCCTGCCTGATGACCGAGGCCTTTTTCCCAGATATTGGGACCATGGGGCGGGGATTGATCCTGATGCCTCATCTCGTTCAGATAGAGGCGATGGAACAACGGGTGACCAGGTTGGTACGGTAAGCGTCGAAAAACAAGGAGCAGACACCGTGGACTAATAAACGTTGAGAAACTGACCTGGATCAGGCGCAGCGTATGGATCAACAACAAATAGCTCAAGTATTAGTACGTTATCATCTGGTGGGGCTGAGGCCAGGCCGAAAAACGTAACTAAATGGGGGGGGATATTTTACTAATGACAACATTGTATAATGCACACCCCGAAACGGGTGAATACTTGAAGGGACGAGACTCCAAGCCACGGCAAAATCCAATGTGGGACGAAGAAACTGGTAGCCCAAGTGATCGCTGGCTATACAACCCCAAATCCTCATCCCTGCAGCCACCTCCTGAAACAAACGAATATGAGGTCGCGGTTTTGGAGCAAGGTGTGTGGATCGTAAAACCTGATTACCGGGGAAAGGTTTATTTTGATACCATTTCACAGAAACGACATGAAATATCAGAAATTAGAGTTGAGCCGTATTCAAGCTGGACTGAGAAGGAGCCAATTCCCAACAGCAAGTGGGA
The DNA here is from genome assembly GCF_056829965.1 of Desulfoluna sp. CYM3A. Lineage (NCBI taxonomy): Bacteria > Pseudomonadati > Thermodesulfobacteriota > Desulfobacteria > Desulfobacterales > Desulfolunaceae > Desulfoluna > Desulfoluna sp. CYM3A. Next base: position 3,321,036 of record NZ_CP186556.1, on the reverse strand, counting down.
TGGCAACGATTGGAAAGTAGAATTTCGCCTATGGTTGAATAATGTGGTTCGCCCAAAACGAATCGGCGGTTGGCCAATTGTGATTATATCATGATGCCGGATTATCCGTTGGAACCCTTTATACGAATCGAATGGGAAAACTACAGGAGCCAGCTGAGAGATTTGCCGCAATCATTGATAGCGGTTACCGATACAGTACAGTGGCCCTTCATGCCTAATCAAAAAAAACGATAATAACAAAAGGTCGGATATGGCTGCCCAAAGCAATGAATTACCTACTCATAGTTAATGTATTGATAAAATATACAGATAAAGGTACCATTGTCATATTATGTTTGCTGTACATTTGAGTTGCTATTACCGGCCTTCTAAAGAATGTGCATGCCAGATTAACTAAATGCACTATAGATATTATTAATAAGGTGCTTGGGTCATATTAACATAGCATTAGATGCACGCGCCCCCATAATTTTAAAAAGATAGAAGTCTACAAGAAGCCACTCTGGATTTATAGCGTATTTATCGTTCATACTTACATGTCTTGTTGACAGATTTGAGAACAAAGTTATATGTTCATTTCGTTTGGTTAATCGATGGGCGAAGTATAACCTATTGTTACTAAACAATTTACTTGTAGATTTGTGCTGAGGCTCTATATCTTTCATTTCAAGAAAGAAGGAACCATTCAGTACGTAGCAATTCAATTAATACACATCAAATTGCAATTTATACTTACAAATATGCATGAATTTTACATGTATTAGCACTTGACTCTGAATTTAGGTAAATATCGATGGCAAAAAGAAGGTCTCATTCCATATACCGATGGCCAGTCAACATGGTTCAAAAGTATATCAGATGTACATATCAGAAAGCGAACGCTTATACCTCAATTTTTTCTATCAATTTTATTTCCGATTTTGCTACTAACGAACAAGCCAATTGCAATAGATTACCTTAGCCACTTTCAAGGTACATCCATCCAGGTCAAACAATAATTACCACATTATTTTGCCTCGCACTCGTATCTCTCCCGTTTATCTCGCATATTATCGTAAGCGCATAATCCATTCATTGAATATAAAATATAAACTTCATAACTTCGCCCACGATATTCGTGACTCTCACTCATCTATATTTAGAAGGCTGGCAGAGAAAAATTCAAACCAAGTTAGTTCTGAGTATATGAATCACTTAGTTGTAGTGATTAATCATGTTCGCACCTACTTTAGAGAGGTCACTGGCGATTCAAAAATTGAAGTTGCTTTACGATTAGCAAAACCACACCCAACAGAAATGGGAAATATTATCTACGAGACGGTTGCACGGACAAACGGCTCGAGCGGAACAGAACTAACACAACCGAACCAATTGCGGCAAACGAAGGTCTACCACACTACTTGATCAATAATCATGATAAACGAAAAATTCTTATTTATAACGATATAGGAAAAGCTATTAAAGAACAGCTTTTGGAGAAACCAAAAGGATATTCCAATGAAGTCCAGACAATGATGGTTGCCCCATTAAATGCTTGGGATGGAGAAAAGGTTAGCATGATTGGGATATTGTATGTAACCTCGCGCAGCAAATACACTTTTACAGCAAAGTATGTTGATGCAATGCGTTTTATGGCCGACACTATCAGTGACACAATATCTATACATACACAACTTGTAGACACAATACTAAAAATTGGAAAATAAAAATGTTCAAAGCGAAGTCCGATGAAGATTTGACAAATTTACGTGAGTTAATGCTAACAAAAGAAGACTATTGTTCTATGAACTTACCCACGAGTTTTGCCCGATCTGTAGCGCATATCTTAGATGGTTGTTCAGCAAATAGTGCTATAGAATGTATTTATCCTGACAATCCGCAAAAAAAGCACAAACCCACCTTTTTCAAATATTCACTCGATAATTTTACAGATTGCTAAAAGTAACTTCATGCAACAGACCAATGGAATTTAAAAACTATTGTAACTCAGGACCTATAAACCATAGAGTTTCTGTGGGGCTGGTGATAACCAGTTATTAATATGGTGTATGAGGTAGTATTTAAAACCTTTCGGTCCTAAGACAGTACGAGTTCGATTTTTAATCCATGTGCGTGATCCGCATGTTAAACGCATTCAAAATTGTGGAAGTTTTTGTGGAAGTCTCGCAAAATGGGGCACGTATTTTTAGTGTATTATAGGGCTTCAAGGTGATACAGATGAAAGGCGATGTCTTAAGTATATAGTTGATATTATGCGTGGATTACGTATAAATAGGACCTGGGTTCGAATCCAACACGCCTCTCCAGATTATCTGCCGAACAATGCACTAAAGTGGGACCGGCTACTGCAGCCGGTTTTACTAAACTATTCAATAATTCAAACTTTTTGGGGTAACGACCTGTGTCGTTAAACGCCGCCGGCCCCTTAGCACTACGTTGAGCCTGTACGTAAGTAAAATTTTAAGATATCAAGCTATATTTACAGCTTAATATTCACTATGCTCTCTTCAAATAAATCAGCGAGGTGAGTATGGCTCGATACAAAAGTTATTCTTAAGCCCAGTCGATGTTTATTCCAGTCCGGTTCGACGAGCAAATCATTCCCGGCACGTTCGTTCATGCCATTGACCATTTGGTGGATAACGAACTTGACCTTTCGATCTTTGACAAGCATCACAGCAACGACAAAACGGGAGCTCCTGCCTATAACCCTGCCGTCCTTTTAAAAGTCATTTTGTATGCTTATTCCCTGGGCATTATCTCCAGCCGCAAGATTGCATCTTGTTGTGAGTGTCATGTGACTTTTATCGCCCTGGCCGGTGATACCCGGCCCCATTTCACAACCATTGCAAAATTCATTTCTTCATATGGGCAAGAGATTTCGGTTCTTTTGACCCGAGTGATTGCCATCTGTTCCATGGAAGGGCTAATCGGGAAAAAGATGTTTGCCATTGACGGCTGTAAGCTCAGCTCGAATGCTTCAAAAGAGTGGAGCGGAACCCGTGAGGATTTCGACCGCAAAAAGGCAAAGATCGAAAAATCTATTCAGTTGATTCTCAAAAAGCACCAGGCGCAGGATAAAGGTGGTGACGAAGGGTCTGATATGACTGCAAAAGAGAAAAAAGCTGTCAAAAGCCTTAAAAAGAAAGCGGACAAGATTCAGGCTTGGTTGGACGAGGGAAAGGAAAAAATCGGAGTCCAAGGCAAGCCCATTCAAAGCAACCTGACTGATAACGAAAGCGCAAAGATGTCCACGTCGCATGGTGTGATTCAGGGCTATACTGGCATTGCTGTTACGGATGACCTACATCAGGTTATTACCCATGCCGAAGCCCATGGTTCATCAACTGAGCATCTTTATTTAAAGGATATGATTGACGGTGCGCGTAAGACGATGAACCAGGCTGAAGGGGATAACGATTCTCTCAAGGATACCATTGTAACGGCGGATACCGGTTTTCATTCATCCGATGGGCTCAAGTGGATCGAAGATGAAAAAACCGAAGCGTATATCCCGGACAACCAGTTTCGAAAGCGAGATCCCAATTTTACCACAGCAGACAGGCACAAAAGGCCCACGGACAAACGGAAAACCGTCAAAAAAGCCAAATATTTTAAGGCCAGTGAGTTTGAGTACGACCCTGAAAAGAATAAGCTCATCTGCCCGGCCGGAAATGAACTCTATGTTGAAAACAGCAACTTTAAAGACCAGAAAGGTCTTAAAGGAATCACATACGCGGCAAAGAAAATGGATTGCAGGGCCTGTGAGCTTCGAGCCAAATGCATTCGCGGAAAAAAAGTCGAACACAGGCATGTAACCGTCTTCACCAACACCATGCGTCAGACGGATACGCCTGTCAGTCGCATGATTAAACACTTTGATACACCAAAGGGAAGGTTCTGGTACAGCAGGCGTATGGGCGCCATTCAAGAACCGGTCTTCGCCAACATTAGGAGTACCCTCGGGTTGAATCGGTTTACCCTGAGAGGACGGGGCAAGGTCGATACGCAATGGAAACTCTTTGCCATGGTTCACAACATAGGGAAGCTGGCTCGATATGCCTGGTGCTGAGCAAGAGCCGGGCGGCCGAGAAGCTCGCGGCGGTCCCATTAATGGCAGCAAAGAATGGTATTTTCCTGTCCTGCAGCGGTTACATAAAGTTCAGATATGGCATGAGTATTTTCGTTGACTGAATTGTGGTAGAAACTGAAAAGTTCACTTTAAAATCAGCCTGGAGAGGCATTCCTGAAAATGGGGTTATTCTACAGGCTCGTTAGGCATAAACCCCTTGATAATAAGATAATTTTTTTAAAGGATTAATTTTGTCACAAAGAAATAAGTTACACGAAAGATTGTCAAATTTAGAATTCGGTGTTGAACATGCCCTTAAGTGATGTATCCATCAAGCTTTGCTACAGTTTAGCAAAAGGTATTTATGATGACGATTTTATATCTGAAAACTCAGAAGTTTTAGCAACTGCCACATATACATTATTGGATTTTTGCCTTCTGTAATCTACAATTCATTCTGCTGATTGGTCAAAAATTAATAATTGATTTTGAGATACTTAATGAAGAACATAGAATTGAAATACAATTATCAAACGATCAAACTTTAGAATCTGAAGATGATGAACCATTAATTGAAGATGAAGCTGAAGGAATACTTGGCCAAATAGCCAGTACTTAATACATTTAATCAATCAAAAATGTGGTACTCAAAAATTTCATGTAAAATATATCGGTCAAGCTTATGGCAAAGATCCTACAGAAGCGCTATTGATCGTTTACGCAAGCATGAAACGCTACAAAAAATAGCTCTAAGCGGTGTCCCTGAGGGATATGAAATAAATATTCTTATGCTTGAGGTCCAAACAAACACCCAACTCATAACGTAGACTCAATCCTCGTGCTCAAATCTATGTGATGACTCGAGCAGAATATCTGATGGTTTAGATGCACTTTTCAATACAACTGAAAAACAACGAATTGCATTATCTAAAGCATTATCAAGTATTTCTATCCAGAGTTTAATGAAAAGTTTAAAAACAGTTTCCCTTCAACAAACTTAACAATTTTACAGGATTGTTACAAAAGATCTTTCGGCAGTTCTGCGAAATATGTACTGATGAAATACCCTATCTGCTGTTTTCTAAAACAGTAAACCCAAGTGAATACCATATAGCAAATCACAATTTGCATGATGATGATTCAAGAAAAGCCTTTTTCTTTGGAGATGGTTAATTTTTAAATACTTAAAGTTATAGTAAACAAATTGTGGACGGACCGCCTTCCGTAGCACGCCATTATAGCGCTACGATCGGCTGCACCACATCTATGGCGTTAAACAATAAAAATACTACGAAACGAGATGATAATGCATGAAAATATTAAAAGTGGTGATTGAAAACTTTAGATCTTATAAAAAGCAAGATATTAACTTCTCTAATTACAACTGTTTTATTGGAGCCAATAGTTCTGGAAAATCAACAGTAATAAATGCATTAAATTTATTCTTTCGAGAACAAAAATAATCAAACTGACTTAGTTAAATTAACCGAAAATGATTTTCACCACAAAAACACAAAAATACCCATTATAATTACAGTTACATTTGGTGACTTATCAGATAAGGCAAAGTCCGACCTATCAGCTTATGTCCGACAAAATGGATCATTCTAAGCTGAAGCTAAATATGATGAAATTAGGGTTATGCCAGGTACAACAATAGGCCAAAGGAAAGTTATTGCAGAATTTTCTTGGCAACCGTGTTTTCAGCGTCAAAATCCGGCGCTAAAGTACCAGACCTAAAAAGCATTTATAGCTCAATAAGGGCTGAAGATAAATTGAGTGATTTAAAAGATATTAAAACAAAAGGTGGTATGGAAGCGTCTCTTAGAGAGTATGAAGAGGCACACCCTGATTTGTATGTTGCCAGTGAGGATCAATTATGGTACATATAAAGGAACCAGAACTTATTGGCTTCCCACATGCAATGGGTTTTTATACACCAACGAAAGACATATCTAAAGAAGCTGAAGAGACGAAAAATTCAGCGCTTGGGATTTTATTAGAGCGAACAGTTAGATCTAAGGTAAAATTTGATTCCGAACTTTCGAAAAATTTATTTTTCGATGATGCAAAAAATGCTTATTCTAACATGTTAGATGCTCAACAAAGTGTTTTATCATCTGTTTCATCTTCAATTGAAAAAAGACTCCATTTTTAGTCAAACCAACAATCAAGGCACAGGTAAAATGGAATTATGAAGATCAAAAGACCATTAAAATAGAAGACCCAGTGGCGGGATTTATTATGGAAATAATGACTTTGAGGGCGAGTTCAGGTTTGGTCATGGAATGCAGCGATCATATATTTTCGCGTTATTACAAGAGTTGGTAACATGTGATGATGCTAACAGCCCAAAATTGTTAATGGCTATTGAAGAACCAGAGCTTTATCAACACCCACCTCAAATAAAATACTTAGCAGAGACAATGTTCAAATTGGCTGAGGGGGAGAACCAGAATATTTCTTTGTTCTCACAGTCCATACTTTGTTCCTTCCGACGACATATCTACTCTTAGAATCATTCGAGAAAATGGTTTTCCCAGCGAATCTACTTCGTAAGTCGGATTCATTATGATGATATAGCTGAGGAACTCGGATTGAATTGAGAATCTAAGCCAACAAATCCATCTGCATTGGTTGCAAAAGTTTCACCGACTTTAAGCCCAGAGCTTAATGAAATGTTTTTCTCTCAGAAAGTTCTCATTGAGAAGTCGAAGACATATGAGATTATCACAACCTATTTGCACCTGATGAGTGTTTACGATGATTTCAGGCGTCAAGGTTGCCATATTGTTCCTGTACATGGAAAAAGTGAAATTTTCACAGCCATATGCATTGCACGATTGCTCGAAATTCCAGTTTTTGTACTGATTGATGGTGATACAAATAAACGAATCGAATATGACGAAGCCCAAAGATGAAGCCCATGTGAAGAAAAAAAAAGCCAGCTTTCTGGAGGTTAAGCATAAAAAAAGATAATGCTTCGATATTAAGGTTTTGTGGTCAATCCGATACATTGGCCTACAGAAGGCATGTATTTTTCCCTAATATTACGGTTTGGAAGACCAATATTACAGATATGCTAAAAACAGAGCTTCGGCCGGATTGGAAAGCACATCAGGATTCATCAGCTACAAAATACGGAAAGGCGAAAGGTTTACTTAAAAATCCTTTAGCTGTATCACATTCTAGAACTATCTTGGAATCATGGTAGTAAGTCTCAATCATTAATAAAAATGATTAATACAATGCTTGGGACAACTGATACAACTGTTTTGAGTAAATTAAACCAGGCGACTTCTTCAGAAGAAGTAGTTGCCTAACAATCGCTTCCACGCCGACCGGGCGCAAGTGCGGTTTTTTATGCAGTTTTACTTTAGAGGTTGGCAGTATTCATAAAGTTTAAAAGCCTCGCCGTTGGGTGAAGCGTAGCGTTATATGATTCTCAACCAATAAGGTATAAATGAAAAGTTTATTCAATCAAGGTCGAAGTAAGGTAATTTTAAATCGATTTAGTTCAAAAATTGAAGCTATCGTAACGGAAGACTCTTTTGAACTATCGCGTAACTCATCTATTTTAACAGTGATAAATTCTATGGTTAATAGTCCTGAAGATTGGGACTTACAATGCCAAATAAATATTGAATGGATTGGTGACCATTTTATAAATGCTCTTTCTGATGAAAAAGAAAAATTATCAAAAGAAAAGTTAGACGATATTTGTTCTATGTGTTTTCGGTTTCTTTTTGAACTATTCTTAAGCACAAAAGGTAGGCTTACGAGAATTTGAACAAGTACGTAAATTCGTTGTTTCAAACCTCGATTCATTCGACAATAACGCAAAGGATCAAATTAATTTTGCTATTGTTGATATGCCGATCAATATCTTGAAAGAATTATTCAATAATGAGTCTTTCCAAAGTTTTCGTGATTTCAAAGAATTTTCAGAAAAATCGGATAAATTGAAACAAGAATGGGAATCTGAGTTAAATCAAAAAGAAAAAAAAGTAAACGCACTTAAACAAGCTTTAGATGAGTATAAAACAGCCTTTAATTTTGTCGGTTTACATGATGGCTTTAATGATTTTTCAACCGAAAAAAGAAATGAGCTATTCAAAATTAAAATTGGTATGTATTTTTTAGCAGTTTTGATCGTATGCCCAATTTTGATTGAACTATACGTGATTTACACTCACTTAGCCGACATATCATCAATACAAAAAGGACTTATTGTATATGTATTCCAAGCATATCTTATCGTTATATCAATATATTATTTCCGGGTTCTTTTGTATAATTATAGGTCGACCAAATCACAAATATTACAAATCGACCTAAGAAAGACTTTGTGTCGATTTATTCAGCACTACGCTGATTATTCTTTAGAAATAAAAAATAAAGACAAAGAATCATTATCAAAGTTTGAAAACATTATCTTTTCCGGAATTGTTTCGGATGAAGGCAGACTTCCTCAACATACGATGGAATTGAACAACTTGGTAATCTCATCAAATCTGTAAAGACCTAAAAGCATATAACAAATCGCTGGTAATGAAACATGGGACAGGCTCTTGATGCTGATAATCAGAGATCAGGAATTTGACCAAGTGCCCCCCTGTGTCAGGATAGCGCTAAGAGTAGCACAGCTGTATCACGGGGCCATGCTCCGCTCTGTAATGTTTTCTGCGCGGGCCGTGTCGCAGACGTACACGTATCTTGAGTTGTCTTGCGTCGTTCTTACCAGCGTTGTTGAGCCTATGGTCGGGCTGTAACGTAATTCCAGAGTTTCCCATTTTTCCTGTCGAGCCACGTTGCGGTGATGACGATGGAGCCCAGCTTTTTTTCACAGCACTCCTTGGACCTGTTTTCTGAGACGCCGCATCCCCATTTGTTCTCGGGATCGCTAAAACAGGTGTGCAGGCCTTGGGATATGCACCTGGACGTTGGGGGCGGGTAGTCGGTATACCTCGCTGAATGAACCGTCTATGGCCACCAGTGTGAGTAACTTGAAATCATCCATGACAGATGTAGACCAGCTTGGCGTGGTCTTTCTAGGGTCCGTATTTTTATTTTCAATGGGGCGGCCAGGAGGGGCGGGGTGATGAGGTAGCCCCTGGCAGGGGTTCCCTGGAAAAAATAATCTTTGACATGGTTCCCAAATGCCATGTTGGTGTTTGCAGATCATGACCCCGTGGTCCAGGCATTCGGCGCATTCCGTTTTTAGTTTCTCAAACGCATCTACGGGGAGGGGCAGAGGCCCGGCCCAACTGATGTGGGTGGTGAAAAGGATTATCAAAAGACAGGAGAGGGCTGTTGGGGCGGTGTGCTTCACGTTCCTCCAGTGTACCCCCCGAGCGGTGGTGCAACGGATCCGGTTCATTATCCTTGGGCCTTTTTTATGCCTGGGCTGTGACGACATAGCTCTCCATGGGTGCTGCCAGTCCCTGATCATCCACATAATCCCATATCGATTCACGGATCCATCGGATCATTTCTTCCCGTTTGGCCTTTTCCAATGCGAGAATTTTCCCAGCAAAGGGGGATGCCGCAAAGCCTCCCATGAGAAACTCGTCCAGTGGTGAATAGCGCATCTGTTTGATGACCAGAGAGATGCCCACATGCCGGAATCCGGTGGCGGTAAAGAGCTTTCTCAGGTCGTCGGCATTGCCCGGAGGGGATAGGAGGCAGAGAGGTTGCGGCAGCTTAGCTGACATACCTACGAAGGGCCCGGTGAACTGCCAATAAAAGGCAAACTGGAAAGAGGGCGCCCACGCACTTGAATACAATCCGCTCCTGGAACAAGAACAGCTTTGACCTGCAAGCACAGCAGGATCACTGAAATATTGCAGGCCTTGCTGGCACAACACAACGTTGAACGTGGCATCGGAATAGGGCAGAGACTCTGCATGGCCGTGGTTCCACTCGATGGGAACGGTGCGCTCCGGGCTCAGGGCACGTGCTTTTTGCAGGACGGCCTCGTTTGCATCCATGCCGCTGGTGCAGACCGATTCGCCCATGGCTTTCCATACATGCCTGGAAACAATGCCCGTGCCGCATCCAAGGTCCAGGAGCCTGTCCCCGCCCTGCAGCTGGGCCCTGTTCACCATATCCTGTGCCCAGGCTCCGCTGAACGCAGGAACGATATACCTTTCATACGCTTCCGGGCCATCTCCGCTTAATGTCCAGCCACCTTTGTTATCCACGGTGCTCTCCATCCTGGTACCTCGGTTTCATAGCCATTCAGCTCAAAAAGGCCTCCGGCAGGATTGCCGGAGGCGACGTTCATGTGGGTTGTTCCTTTCAATGCTTACTCACCGTAAACTTCCACTTCAGCCAGGGAGAGGATACCCGTGCCGTCGAGCTGTATCTTCACGTAACGGCCCTGGGCGGAGACGGGAAGCGTCAGGGTGGTTTCCGACAGGGCTTCCTGGTAGTGGCGCGTCACCGAGTCGTCCACCAGCAGGTCGGCAAGGGGGCGGTTGTCCATGGGGGCGTCGGAGATGAAGAGGTAGAAGTGGCTGAGGCGCTCGGCACAGCAGTCGGTGCGGTTGGCAAGCTCAACGCGGGATATGTCGATCTGGGTACCCAGGTCCACCTGCCACCAGGCGTTGGGGTCGCTGTTCGTGTGGGTGACGGAGCCAGCGGCCCAGTTGCCGTTGGGGTTGCCGTCCACGGCGCGGGAGGCGTGGGCGGTGCCGTTGTAGGTGGAAGACTGGGCGGTGGGCTTGCCCAGGGCGCGGTTGTCGTAAGGGTTGGCGACCCACTGGCCTTCGTTGAGGCGATCCGAGTAGTTGATCCAGACGGCGTCGATGCCGAGGCCGGTTTTGAGGTCCCGAAGCAGGGCGTTTTCGTAGCCGTTGACCGGGACACCGAAGACAAGGCCTTCCCCGGGAAATTCGGTGTCGCAGGCGGTGCGGGCCTCAGCCCAGGTGTAGGCACCGTCGGTGATGAACCAGTCTCCGTTTGACGGGTTCATGCAGGCCACGCAGCGCATGGTTGAGCAGGGCAGGTCGTTGAACCTTCCGTCGCTGCGCTGCTCGGCGCAGTCTTCGCCCCCGGCGTCGTTGGGCTCGTTTTCTCCCCAGCTCCAGATCTGGGCCTTGAGGCGCGAATCAAAGGGAACCACCTGGTCCAGGCCGATGGCGCCGATGCCGCATTCGGCCATCTGGGCCGCATCGGCCGCGGTAATGGGCGGGCCCGGGTCCCCGAAGAGGGCTGAGAGGGTGGTGGAATCCTCATAGATGCGGACAAGGTGGCTCTGGATATAGGCGACGTCTTTGTTGCCTGCGGAGCAGGTGGGGCAGGGCACGAAGTTCTCCAGTGATTCCGTGGAGGAAAAATGCCCGTTGAAGACGTAGTTGGCCCAGTTGGTGGTGGCGCAGTTGCCGCCGATGAGAAGGATCTGCTTGCCTGCGGCCAGGACATCGGCCTTGGAGAGGTCCATGGGAAGGCGCTTGCACCCGCCGGGCTTGTAAACCAGATCGCCGATGATCCCGTTCATTTCGCCGATGGCTTTGTCGTAGTGGCCTTCCATGTGGTCTTCCAGATAGATGATGAGGACCTCGTCGGGGTTTACGTTGAGCCAGTTTCTGATCTCCTGGAGCCCCTGGGTGAAGAAGCGGTCGTTGGGGTGGGTGCCGGTGTCCCCGTTGGCGTGGCTCAGCTTCAGCTCCTGGGAGAACTTCCATTCCCAGGGCCAGAACCCGCTTGACGAGAAGGTGTGGTGCACATCAAGCTCCAGGGCGCGGATGCCGATCTGGAGCTGGTCGGTGAGGCTGATTTTGTGGTTGGGGTCGATGTAGCTTCCGTTTTGGGAGTAGACCCCGGCGTTGTACGAGTTGTGGGTGGTGAGAAAACTTGCCTTGCCAAAGGGGGCATTGCGATCGATTTCACCCTGGTGAGACAGGGCGCGATACTCCCAGCTCCCTTTGTAGTCGGATACATCGGATGCATACACCGCAGGCGCAAAAAGAAACAGTGCCCCTGCAACCAGACCTTTCATTCGTCGTGTCAGCATGGTTACCTCTGTGTTGGTGAACGTGAGGTGGCGGTAAGATATTCCGCCGGGTGAGCGGGCTGTGGGTGCCCGGACGCATCAGCCCAAGGCGTGGGCTGGGTAACATAAAGACGTGATACGATGGCTTTTACTGCACGGCATCCATTCCTGAATTGAATGGATGTAAACAAAGTGTTCTTCCGTAAACCTTCCTGAATTTCTAACGGGGATGAGGGAATATGTCAATTGTTTTAGTTTTGTTGTAGCAATTCAGCTCAAAAGGCCCTGGGACGGTCCTGGAAAGGGCCCGCAGACCCTCTGCGAAACCCATGGGATATAGTGGTTGATTTTTGGTTGACGATACGTTAATCTGCACCAAAATACCAATCGCAAATGCCTAAAATTTAAACGCATAGATTGAATTTTCGCCTTCCTGAGTCCATGGGCCCCACGGCCCAAATTCGCTTCCAGAGTCCTTGCCTTTCGCATCCTTGCGACGCGCGCTCATAGCGCCTATATATCCTTAGCCCTTAGCCTCTTTCCATATATCTGTCTTTCAAGGACAAACCCATGAGGATTACGCTGATAGCACCTCCCCTGATGGATTACCATGGGGGGACACTCACCCCCATTGCCATGGACGCGGTCAGGTCCTGTCCGCCCTACGGCATCTACCTGCTCGCCACGATTCTTCGCAACCATGGCCACGAGGTCATCATCATTGATCTCATCGCCCAGGGGTCCAATGAGTTGTCCCACCACGCCGGGCTGATCATGTCCAGTCACCTTGTGGGCATCGGCACCACCTCCCTTGCCTGGCCCACGGCCAGGACGTGCATCGATCAGGTCCGAAAGTATCACCCCCGTGTCCCCATTGTGCTGGGGGGCATCCATGCCACCATGTTCGACACCTACCTGCTTGCCTCCACATCGGCTGATTACTGCATTCGCGGGGAGGGGGATAAGGCCCTGCCCATGCTCTGCGAGACGCTGGAGAGCGGCGGAGACCTGGCCCGGGTTCCCAACCTGACCGTCATGGGAGGAGACGGCAGGATTCGCAGGACGCCAACCGCGCCGCTGATGTCGGAAACCGAGATGGCGGCACTTCCCATACCAGATTACGGCTGCCTCCATCCCGGCATTTACCCCAGCCTGGGCATCGAGTCCTCCAGGGGCTGCCCCTTTGACTGCGTCTTCTGCTCCACGGCTTACAGGAAAACATGGCGGGGGCTTTCTCCGGCCGAGTTTGTCCGTCGGGTGGAGCGGTTGACGGGGTACCTCTCCCTTACGACCCAGGGCATCATCCAGATCATCGACGATGAGTTCAGCGTGAAACAGGAGCGGGCCGTGGAGATCTTCCGGGGGTTCCGTGAAAAAAGGCTCCCCGTGCAGGCGATTTTCAGCTCCCGGGCCAATGACATGCTCAACGGTGCCTTTGTGGAGTCGGCATTGCCCTATGCCCATCAATTTCTGGTGGGGGCGGAGTGCGGCTACGACGAGGGGTTGAAAAAGGCAGGCAAGGGGACCACCACGGAGAACATCACCAAAGCCGCGGCCCTGCTGAAAGAGTACGGCATAGCGGGCCGGGCCGATTTTTCGTTTATCATCGGCCTGCCGGAGACACGTGCCGAGGTGATGCAGACCGTGGATTTTGCCGCAGGTCTTTATGAACATATGGGGTCCGGGTGTTGATCCAGTGGTATTGCCAGATTCCCGGCTCCAGGCTCTGGGAGGAACAACGCCGAAAGGAGGTCCTCCATGAGGCCCTTTACGACGATTTTGGCTTTTTCGGCAGCAACTATCTTTTTCGAAGCGGGATTCCCCTGGCCCCGTCCGAGGTCCACGAGGTGACCCGACATATCCTTGATCTTCAGGCTCAGGCCCCGCCGGACATGATCCAGAGCTGCACCCCCGAACCTATCCTGAAGTATTACCCGGACATTGCCCATTCGTCTGAGGTATCCGCCCTTGAGAACCTACGCGACGCCTCGGGCATTCCATAACCCAATGAATCAAAGGAGAACTGTCATGTCGCAAGAAAAATGCGTAACGGCTATTGTGGGGCAACCGCTCCAGATTGTCCTGCAGTCCAATGTGGGGTCCACCGGGTACGGGTGGTATCTCTCCTTTCTGGACGGCGGAATCGCACTTTTTGGCTCCTGCGTTACACCAGCCTCCTCTGCCTACGGTGGTCCCTCCAACCATGCCTTTGACTTTGTGGCACTGAAGGAGGGAACTTATAAGGTTGAGTTTATCCTCATTGCCCCATGGCGAATGGAAGAGCCCGCACAGACCGAGACCTATACCATAGAGATCAAAGCGCCCTCCAAGACCGCAGCCGACGACATCGAAGAGGCCATGAAGTCCCAGCGGTTCACCAGTGCCGATGCCGTGAGCCCGGAGTCCGGCCCCTCCATGGTGCTGAAGTATGCCACGCCCATGGCTTCCCCTGTCCTGAAATACGCCGCCCCCATGGGTGGAATGGATGCCTCGGCCACCATGCTCGCCTATGCGGCGCCCATGGCAAGCGCCGGACAGGCTACCTGCGCATCCTGCGGCCCGGTCATTCTCTATGCCGCGCCCATGGCCCAGGCAAACATGGCGACGGTGACTAACCTCTACGCCGCCCCCATGGCACAGGCCAACGCCATGACTCAGCCCATGCCCATGTACGCAGCACCCCTCGGCGCGTGCACAACGGATCCGTGCACGGCCGCCGCTTCCGTGAATATGCTCTACCAGGCGCCCATGATGCAGGCCAACGCCATGGCCCAGCCGGTCTATGCGGCGCCCATGACCCAGCCCATGCCCATGTACGCAGCACCCGTAGGTGCCTGCGCCACGGACCCGTGCACGGCCGCCGCCTCCGTGAGCATGCTCTATCAGGCCCCCATGATGCAGGCCAATGCCATGGCTCAGCCGGTCTATGCCGCGCCCATGCCGCAACCCATGCCCATGTATGCGGCCCCGGCCACCTGCCAGCCCGCAGACCCCAGAATGGGACTGCCGCCTTTCACCATTCTCTATGCCGCTCCCATGATCCGCGGCGGTGCGTCTGCACAGCCGTTGTACGCCGCACCCTCCTACACGCCGGTGCAGGCGTTGTACGCTGCGCCCATGGCACAGGCATCCTTTGCCATGCCCCCTTACGCCGCACCCTGTAACCCCGCCACAGGCTGCTGCTGTTAACGGCTTCGGGCTGCAGTCACCGGGAGGACCCCATGGCTGCAGCCCTTGACCCGGAACCCACATACGAAAAGGATCGGAGCATGGATTATTTGCCTGTTACCGCTGTCTGGGAAATCACCATGGGGTGCAACATGCGATGCGACCACTGCGGGTCGTCCTGTGCGGAGCCGTTGCCGGATGAGCTGACCACGGATGAGGCCCTGGCCCTTTGTGACGACCTCAAAGCGGTGGGACTCAAGTGGATTACCCTGTCCGGGGGGGAGCCCCTGACCCGGACCGACTGGCCGAAGCTTGCAGGGCGCCTCACCGCCAACGGCATCAAGCCCAACATCATCACCAACGGCTGGCTGGTCAATGAGGAGATGGTAAAGACGGCCCAGGCCAACGGGGTGGAGACCATCTCCATCTCCCTGGACGGCAACCGTGAAACCCACGACGCCATTCGGAAAAAAGGGGCCTTTGACAAGGTGATCAGTGCCTTTCAGGTGCTTAACGCCTGCAACCATGTGAGCGCCTCCAACACCACGGTGACCAAGCACAACCTCCACCAGCTCGACGAGATCAAGGAGATCCTTCTGGAAAACAACGTGGACCTCTGGCAGATCCAGATCGGCCTGCCCATGGGGAACATGGCCGAGGACCGGGAGTCCGTGGTGGAGCCTTCGGTCATCGAATACCTCATCGACTACTCCCACCGGGTTACGATGGAGGGGCGCATCAAGGTTTTTCCCGCCGATTGCCTGGGGTACTACACCGAAAAGGAGAGCATCGTTCGCCAGATCAGCATGAATGTCCCGACAGCCGTGCTGTGGCAGGGGTGCAACGCCGGTAAGCGAAGCTTCGGGATCCTTCACAACGGGGACATCCTGGGGTGCACGTCCATTCGGGATACCGGCATGATAGAGGGCAACATCAGGGAGCGCCCCTTAACGGAGATCTGGAACGCCCCCGATGCCTTCTCCTGGTCCCGCAGTCTTAAAAAGTCGGACCTCGGCGGCCTGTGCGGAGAGTGCGCATACGGCGACGCCTGTCTGGGCGGCTGCCCCAACACCCGGTTGACCCTGAATGGCTCCATCCATGCGGAGAACCAGTACTGCGTCTACCACACCACCATGGAGGCCACCCGGAGCAAGCTGAAGGGCTACAACGATCCGGCGGAACTCATGGAGACGGCCTGGGCCTATGCCAACCAGCAGAAGTGGCAGCTCGCCTCCCTCACGTTGAAGCGCGTCCTGGAGCTGGACCCGCAGCGGGTGGATGCCCTGGAGCTGTTCGGGTTCGTGAGCTACAACCTGAACAATTTCACACAGGCCAAGGAGGCCAACGAAGAGGTCCTGAAGATGGATCCGCAGAACCCATATGCCCTCAAGGGCCTTGGCCTGAGCCTTCACCGGCTTAACCGCACCGAGGAGGGTATCGCAAGTCTGCTCAAGGCCACCGAAGCGGCCACGCCCCAGCACATGGACTCTTTTTATGACCTCTCCGTGGTTTACTCGGAACTCAATCAGCCGGGTAAGGCTCGGGAGATTCTGGAAGAGGGTGAAAAAAGATTCCCGGGTTACATCGGGCGGTTCACCGGCGCGGTTCAAGGGGTCTACCCGGCGACCTGACGCCATTTGACATAAGCCATCAAAGCCTGCGGCAAGTTGTTTGTGTGCCGCAGGTTTTTTTTGCTTCAGGGGAACACGGGGCGAGATGTTTTCTCTGGCGGAACATTTTTGAGATGGTTTTGGAGCACTATGACTACATGTGATGTTTTTGTGTGGCCTCTGGGTGGTAACTATCTGTATGGTCATATTAAATTTTTGACAGTACTTTTTGCTGTATAGTAAAACAATGTTGTTATTTTGCTTTTTTGGACGTAATAATGGGGGCGTTTGACTGGTATTTTTTCTTGGGGGAGGAGGTACGTTTCCCGACGGATGGAGATCCTTAGGAAGGCCGGGTGCTTTCGGCCCCTGTGAGGCGCAGGGTATGTCATGTGTTTTGCTTTGCGACTCGGAATTGGATGATGTGGAATGACGGAGGAGACGATGGACGAGCAACAGACAGAGACCACCCAGGAGACACCGATGGATCAGAAGCAGGCCATGGAGGCCATCAAGGCGTTCAACCCCCTGACGTTTGCGGGTGTTGGCCTGATCCTTGTTTTTGTTATCCTCTGCTTTATCGGAAGCCTTTCCATTCGCTGGTGGCTGATGGTCCCCGTGGCCGTAGCGGGCGTGGCCCTGTTGATGAAGCAGAAAACCGAGAGCACCGGCCTGGAATTGCAGGTCTGTACCTATGGTATCTGGACCATGGTGGCTGTGTTTTTGCTGCGGGATATCATGATGGCCCATCAGGTGGCCACTGTGGTGGACGGCTTCAGCGACGTTATGAACAATTTTAATTTTTAAGTCGCAGCTCCGCACGCTTTTATGATCGCCGTGCACCATGGGAAGCTCCATGGGCACGGCGTTTTTATTTTGGAGGGGAAAAACCCGGACCCTGGCAATCAGCAATCAGCAAACAGGGGACCAGCAAACAGGGGACAGGCTCTTTATGCTGGGCACCCCATGGGGCCTCTTTTTAGCGACTGAACAGCTACAACAAACTCTCAAAAAGCCTGCGGCATGGTTTATACCGCAGGCTTTTTTATGCACGTTGCCCAGATAAGGCATCACCTTATTTAGGCATCAAAGGCAAAGACCAGGGTGGCCAACTCCCCTGAGACATTGTACCCGCCGTGGCAGGTGACGCGTGAGGTGCCTGCCTTCAACACCAAGGCGTTGTGGGCCTTGTCCGGGTCGGGCTGCATGAGGGGGCCGGGGGCTTCCCCGAAGGAGACCTGTTTTGCCATGCACAGGTCGTGGGTTTTCCGGTCCATGATGCAGAGGGTGCCCGAGGTGATGCAGACCTCGGGGCAGTTGCCTGTCTCTTCATGGGCAAAAGGCTCGGGGTGCCAGCTGGTAACGGCGTCGTTGCTGTACCGGATTTCACCATAGGCCATCTTTCGGGTCTCTTTTTGAAAGATGAGACGGACCGAGGGGGTGCCGTTGGGCAGGGGGTGAACCAGGCTGATCGCCTTGTGCGGATGGCTTGCATCGCACACCACGAGCTCTCCAGAAACAAGGTGGAGGGATCCCGGGGCCTGGATTTCCTCGATCCCAGGGGCGGCGGCCCCTTCGCGGATGATGCGCTCCAGTCCGTCAGGGGCGGCCGCAGGGGCCACCACCCGGAAGGTTTGCGTCAGCAGGGTCTGGGTGTTGTCCGTGTCCCGGATCTCGATGGTCCACATGCCCGGTACGCATTCGGCTGCCGTCTCAAAGGTCCAGCCAGCGAAGATGCGTCCCTGGCTCACACCGTTTTGAGCCCATTCGGTGCTGGTGACGGCTTCCTGTTCGCCCGAAAGGGCGGGGTGGAGAATCCGCACGCGATGGGAAAGCACCTCGGGGGCGTCCGCGTCGTTGCAGGTGAACCGGATACCGAAGCTGGTACCGACCTGGGCCGGGATAAGGAGGGTCTCCTCCAGGATCCGTGGGTTGTGGGCCATGACCGATGCACCCGGTGCAGGGGTTTCGTCGCAGGCGTCAGACTCCAGGACGTAGGGCCCGAAGTCCACAAGGGTCAGCCTGGGAAGGGCTTGTGCCTCGGGGGCGGCTTTTTTCGCTCGGGCCACCAGGTCACGGATTTTCCTTGAGCCGTCGTCTTTAAAGGCCAGGAGAAGGGGCAGGGCCGAGGGCTCTTCGTCGATCAGCTCAAGGGCCTCAAGGCGTTTTTGGGGCTTGAGGCCTGCAAGGCAGGGGACGAGATCCGCTTCCTTTGCCAGCTCCAGAAGGGCCTTTGCCTCCCCGCAGTCCAGGATAAAGGAAAAGAGGCAATGCACAGGGGGATTCACCTGCTTGATGTAGGCGATATACGCGTCAAAGGAGCCCTGGAACTCTTCCCAGCCCGCTTCAAGGCCTTCGGGGCTGGCCGCTGCCAGGAAGGTGAGGGCGCGGAGACGCGTGGGCTCGTCCATGGTCCAGATGAAGTCTTTTATCCTGCAGTCGTAGT
Source organism: Desulfoluna sp. CYM3A (assembly GCF_056829965.1). NCBI lineage: Bacteria > Pseudomonadati > Thermodesulfobacteriota > Desulfobacteria > Desulfobacterales > Desulfolunaceae > Desulfoluna > Desulfoluna sp. CYM3A. The sequence continues at coordinate 3,301,744 of NZ_CP186556.1, read as the reverse complement.
AACTCTCCATTTCGAAGGAGAGCTTCTCAATGGCGTGGGCGGCAATGGGGGCCACCTCGGCAAAGGGCTTTTCTCCACGGACATAGGCCAGGGCATCGTCGGCCATGGCGGCTTTGAAGGAATCCCGGGTCATCTCCCGGTGCAGGCTCTCAATCAGCTCAGGGGGGCAGGATGCCGAGACCACCGCCACACGGGTGCTGTACAGGAAGGAGCCGTACCCCTGGGCCATCTCCCTGAAGAGGATGGGTACGATCCAGGGGCGGAGAAGGGGGACGTATCCGGTGTCGGTCTCCTGAAGGAGAAGCCATCGGTAGCCGTTGCCCCCAGGATTGGCGGCCTCTTCCAGCTCGGCCTGCTTCAGGGCTTCGGCCTCGGAGGGGACAGGGCTCACCTTCCCAAGGATGGGGGCGCTGGCAGTGGGGTCTGCCACTGACAGGATGGCGCCATGGCTTCGGGCGCGGCTGACAAAGACGCTTTCCGGGCAGGTCAGGCTTGAGTTGAGCACGGTGGCGAGGGTGTCGAAAAAGAGTTCCCGGCCCAGGTCGAACCCGAAGTCGGGAAAGGCTTCCTGGGTGTCTTTGAAAAATTGGAGCTGTGTGGATTTGGGCAGCATCCCGAGCCCGTCCCTGAGGTCCCGCTTGTTGTTGGCGTGGATTTTTCCGAAGAAGCTGCGGTCTTCCTCGGTCTCCCCTTCGGTGAACATCTCCATGAGGCTGTGGTAAAGGGAGGCCTTGTCCTCGTTGTTCTGGCACCGCTCCACCTTCCATGCCCAGATACCGGGTTTTGGAAATTTGAGCCTCTCCAGATTGTCCTCAAAGGTGATTTCGTCCGTGACGGTGTCCATGAACTCATCGCGGTAGGAGGCCCGGTGGATGAAACTCAGGTTTCGCAGGCTCTTTACCGGGGCCAGGTCAGCCAGGAGCATCAAGGCGCGAGAAGCGGCTTTGCTGATGGAAAGGGGCATGAGGGCCAGGAAATAGGCCGTGATCTGGATTTTCTGGATGTGGTCGGAGACGCCAGTGAAAAGTTCATAATGGGCCTGCCTGGCATGGCTACGGCTGTCACGGACCCCAAGGCGGTTTTTCATGATCTCAAGGGCTTCCTCGTGGGTGAGGCGCTCCCCCTTGGGGGGCTGGAGCTGGGCCAGCTCCTCGGGGGTGAGTCCCTCTTTGCCCACCTTCATGGCTTTCATGATGAGGTCCCTTGGAGGGGCCGCAGGCTTCACCCCGCGGACGTAGGTTTTGACTCGGTTCCAGTCTGCCAGGGCTTTTTCCAGCTTTTCCACCTCCTCCGGTGTGGGGCGCATGTGCTCGGGCCGGTTCGGGTCACGGAGCCTTTGGGCTTTTTCTGCGCAGATAAAGCTGGAGTGGTCCTCCACCTCGTCAAAGAAAAAGGGGAGGAAATGGGTCTCCACGTAGGTGACGAGGGTATCGGTGAGGGTGTCGTGGGCGTTTTCGGTGAAGTCGGTGTGAAGCGTGCACGCGGCAAGGGTCATGAGGCCTGGATCTTTGTGGGAAAAGAGATCGGCCAGGAGGGGTGTGGCGTCCTCCCGGTGCTCGCGCAGTAGCCTGGTACAGGCGGTGAGGTTTTTGCCGAAGACGTTGTCGTTGTCTCCGGTGAAGGCGTCGAGGTTCTGTTTGAAGGCCTGGCGCCAGTCTGAGCCGTAGCGGGTCTGGAAGTCCGCTTCGGATAGCATCTCCCATTCATCGGTGATGAAATCCACCGTGTCCATGGCAAAGGGCTGTTTACCGAAAAATCGGTGGAACACATCCAGAAATCGGAGGATGCACTGTTCTCCCCGGGTGATCTCTGCGGAGGTGAGGTCCTCGTCGCAGTGGTCGTAGACAAGGTCCCGGATGGTGTGGTGGAACTCTTCAAGGAGGCTGTCGAACCCTCCCACATACCAGGTAAAGGTTTTCAGGATCTTGTGATTGCCTTTCCTGGCGAGGTCCATGGGATCACAGGGCGCAAGGGTGTCAAGGACCTCAGGTTTATGTCCGTGCTCAACATAAGCCCAGATGGCCTCCCCGTTGTCAAAGGCCCCTTCAATGAAAGACTGCCACTGTTCCGTGGCCTCTCCACGGTAGTAGTAACAGTCGTCATCCTCTTCTTCGGCGGGTCGTGGAGAGACCAGGGGACGACCCAGGAATGCCTCGATCTCGTCGTGGAGTTCTGCTGCCTCGTTGTCGGCCTGGTCCCGCACCCCTTTTCGGCTGAGGATTTCAAGGTGGTCGTCTTCATCGACATACTCTTCGCCGCTGGTGAGCATGGTGATGTAAAACGCGTCAATGGGGCGCTCCACATGGTCCCGTTCATCTTCGCTGTACTGAAGGAAAGGCTGGCTGGCAAACCGTTCCTTCATGGCCTCTTTGAAGTAGGCGTGGTCGTCGGGGTGCTTGCGAAGGTGCAGCAGAAGGTCGCGCTCTTCTTCCGATGCATCGATCATCATCCCTTCGGTGTCCATGCCGTGGGAGGCAAATATCATGGTTCGTACCTCGGCATTGTCGCAGTAACAGAAGGCCTTGATGAGGTCCCGGGTGATGCCGCACCGGCGTACGAGCATGGGGAGGTAGCCCAGAATGTAGTCGGCGTGCTCCGTGTCCCAGTAAGGGATGAAGTAGGCCCCCAGGAGATAAGTGTACTCGGGGAACCTGCGCGCAATGATGTACAGGATGTCCACACCGAACACGGCGACATCGTCAATCCACATGGCCGAGGTGTCGTTCTGCTTGCGGGCGTACTCCACGATGGCCATGGCCGCGTCCAGGATTTCTGCCTTCAGCTCCGGGTGATCACAGGCCTTGAGAAAGAGGTGGGTCTCGGAATAGAGAAACTCGTCGAGGCGGGTGCTCTCCACGGGTGCCGCCGAGCCCCTTTTGAACCGGTAGACCTCCTCGGCAAGGGAGGTGTTATCGATGTCCGAAAGGGTTATGGCCGTCCCGGACTCGGTTTCGACATATATGTTGCAGTAGGAGAACATGTCCTCGGTAAAGGCCTCTTCAGAGCGTATGAGGCGACCGTATGTCCGGAGGCCTGCCTTGATGGACCGGATGTCCTGAGGGTCGAAGGTGATTTTGTTTGTTGTATGAAACTGCTCCATGGAAACACTCCGCAAATGGGCTCAATTCAGTTGGCATGACTGGTGAGTCATGATGGTTTTTCAATCTCGGGGTAAACGTTTTTTGAATTTTTCTTGGCAGGTGCTTTTGACCGTGGGGAAAGGGCATGTGAGATGCGTCCGTCAGGTATGGCTCCGGCAAAAAACGACGGACTATAGCAGAAATGAATCGGGGGAGCAAAAGAGAAAGGAAGGGAGTGGTTCATGTTGTTTCGACTCCTGATTAAAATAATCCCTTCCTTGCAAATCTATAGAGATATAGCTTAAGTATTATCAGCGTGAGGAATGTGGGCTGGAAAATAAAGGTCCAGGGCTCGATGGCAAGGGCATTTTCAACCCGGCATGTGTGGCGGGTGGGAATCCGCAGCACCAGAATGGCAGCTCACATCCACGGATTCCAGCCATTGTGTTGTGCCCGGGTCCTGATCATATCAACCTTCGGAGGAGCACATGGAAAAGATTCTGATTGTCGGTTGCAAGAAGGCCATGGATGATGTGTGTATCGGCTGTTCGCGATGCATGGTGGGGTTCAATCGCCGTGAAGGCGAGTTTCAACGGTATGAAGAAGACGCTGAACTGATGGGGCTCTTGAACTGCGGGGACTGCCCCGGGGCCACCATCGTGACGCGGCTGGCCCAGGTGAACCTGTGGAACAAGCCCATGGGTGAGACCCCCACCAAGGTTCATATCGCTCCCTGTATCACCGACCACTGTCCCCACAGCGAGACCCTGATCAAAAAGATCAAGGCCAAGGCCGGGGTGGAGGTGGTTGAAGGCACGCACCCCTACAAGCCCAGCGATATCTTTTCCTGATTCGGGGCCAGGTCCGGGCGTCGCCCGCAACACCGGTTTGCGGGCGATGTGTTTCGCCTCTTTTCAGGGTGTGCCTCGCTTGTGCGGGGAGGTATCAGTAGTTGTCTTCGTCCATGGCATAGGACTCAAAGTCCTGTTCGATAAGGAACTTAGTGATCATGTCGCTCACCGCGTCCGCGGTGTCCACTCGGTAAATTCCCCTCTCATCTTTCCCGGTTTTGCGTTTGACGTTTGCCACAATGGCCTGCAGGGTGGCTGTGGTGATGCTGATGTTGGCGTTGATGCGCAGTAAATCTTCTCTGTCCGACATTCTGATAATCCTTTTTCCTGGATGAATAGTATTTTTAGCGCCCACAAAAGCGTGTGGGGCGGAACGTGCGCCGTGGAAAAGGAGTATACAGCATCCATGGAAAAAGTCATCCCCACAGGTCTTGGCCCGGCAGGGTCAACGCATGGAACACTTCAGTTGCCTCCGGCGGGTCGCTTTTGAAAAAAACTCCGCAAAAACGTTCCGGTAAATAAAAAAAGGTTGGCTCCCCGGCAGGGCCGCCGGAGGCATCTGCTATTGTTTTTCCTAACCCAGGGGCAGGGTCAAGATGGCCCGGGCGCCACCGTTGGTTCGGTTTTCAAGGGCGATGTGGCCACGGTGGAGTTCGGCGATCTCTTTGACAAAGTTGAGCCCCAGGCCCGTGCTTTTTTTGTGGTCTTCGGGGCGCTGCAGGGAGAAGAATTTTTCAAAGAGCCGGTCCTGGGCATAGTCGGGAATGCCGGGGCCCCGGTCTTCCACCGAGAACGAGGCCAGGGAGCCCTTTCTGTTCGCAGCGATTCGGATGGTCTCACCGTGGGCGCTGAAATCAAGGGCATTCTGGATGAGGTTGGAGAGGGCCTGCTTTAACAGAAACGCGTCCCCTGTCACCGTGAGGCCCGGGTCGAGGTCCTGGGCAAGGTGGATACTTTTTTGGGCGACAAGGGGCATGAGCCGTTCGGTGACACTGTTGATGAGGGCTTTTACAGCCAATGGTTCAGGCTCTTTCAGGCCCTTCATGTTCTCGATGGCCGCCAGTTGGAGCATTCTGTCCACAAGTTGCCTGATTCGCCGGGATTCGTTTTGGATGTTGTTAATAAAGCGCTGACGCTGCGGCGCGGGCATCTCCTCTTCCAGAAGCTCTGCGGCTCCCTGGATGGCTGAGATGGGGCTTTTGATTTCATGGGTGAGGGTCTGGACGTAGGTCTCCACGTATTTGCGCCCTTCAAGGGCGTCTTTCATGCTTTCAAAGGCCCGCCCCATTTCACCGATTTCACTTCGGTCCAGGGTGGGCAGGGCCGTTTTCTTTCCTTTTCGGACGTCGTGGGCATACCGGGTGAGCCTTTTGATGGGCCGCGTGATGAAGAGGATAAGGAAAAAGCCTGCGAAAAGGGCTGCGGTGAGGGCGATGACGCTTCGTTTGATGATTTGCGCTTTGGCAATGCGCAGGAAGCTGTTGATGTTGGTGGTGGGTTTGCCCACGGTGAGGACCCCGGTGATCTGGTCTCCCATGAGGATGGGAGCGGCTACGTACAGCACGGTGGGTGCGTTCGGGTCTTCGCCTTCCCGGGTCGAGCGTGCTCCGTATTTTCCTTCAAGGGTCAGGGAAACGTCCCGCCACCGGGAGTAGTCGGTGCCTGCCGGGGCTTTGTCCAGGGAGTCAAAGAGAAGGCGTCCCCGGTTGTCCGTGATGTAAACCCGCATGTCCACGCTGGTTTTGTTCAGGTGATAGATTTTGGAGGCAAACTCCCGGGCGTAGGCCTTTGTGAAGGTTGCCCGGAGCGTGTCCGGGGCAAAGGCGCCGGTTTCCATGTCTTGGGAGATCATGGCAGCCATGATCCGGGCTCCGTCCACCAGAGACTCTTCCACGCCTTCCAGGTAGCGGACCCGGATGCTCGTCAGGACATCGTGGGTAAGGTAGTAAAACCCAAGGGAGAGGATCAGGGAAAAGGCGATGAGGATCCGGGCCGCAAGTTTCATAGTGTCTCTTTCAGGGAGTAGCCGATGCCACGGTGGGTTTGGATGGGGTCGAGGTCCGGCCGGATTTTTTTCAGTTTGGCGCGGATGTTTTTGATGTGCACGTCCACGGTCCTGTCCATGCTCATGCCCGGTTCGTCCCAGACCCTCTCCATGAGCCTGTCCCTGGAAAAGATCTGGCCCGGGCGGGCAATAAAGAGGGACAGCATCCTGTATTCATATCTGGAGAGGTCGAGGGGCTGTGAAAAATAGCTGATTTTATGCCGTGCGTCGTCCACCCGGAAGGCAGCGTTACCCGGTTCTGTTTTGCATTTTACGTCTGCGTCCGGTGTGGTGGCTGCCCCTGTCCTGCGAAGGACGGCCTTGACCCGTGCGGCCAGCTCCCTCGGGCTGAAGGGTTTGACCATGTAGTCGTCCGCCCCGATTTCGAGCCCCACGATCCTGTCCACTTCCTCGGACCGTGCCGTCAGGAAGATAATGGGCACCGTGCGGGTTTTGCGGATGGTTTTGCACAGCTCCATGCCGTTTACATCGGGCAGGCCGATATCCAGGACGATGAGGTCCACAGGCGATTCATCAAGAATCGTCATCACCCCCATGCCCCCGGTTTCCCACAGGGTTTCGAACCCTTCCGTGGCCAGGGCGTATCGTATGTTTTCCGCAATGGCAGGTTCGTCTTCCACGATCAGGACAAGAGAATTCATACTCTTTTCATATCCACTTCATACTGGGTTCATGTCTCCGGGCGAAAAAGAGGCGTGTGAGGGCCCCGGGGCGACCGGGGATCTGCAAGGGGCCGGCGCATGCCTTCAGGCCTTGGTTTATAGCCTTGGCCGGGGATCATATCAATAAAAAAGCACTGCCAGGAGAATGGACCATGAATCAATTATTTCTGAAGAAAACCGGGATTATCGCCGCGTTGATCGTGATGCTGCTTGTGCCGCTCACCGCCATAAAATCGCTTGTGAATGAGCGGAAAATACGGAGCAGGGAGGCCATTCGAGAGGTGTCGCAAACCTGGGGCGGGGCCCAGACGGTCACAGGTCCCGTTCTGACCATCCCCTTTGTGGACGAGGAGAATGCAACCCGGTACGTTCACTTGCTGCCCGATGTCCTTGAAGCGGAAGGGGCCCTTGTTCCTGAAACGAGGCGTCGGGGAATTTATGAGGTGGTTGTCTATACATCGGAGATTACGCTCAAAGGATCCTTTGCGCTTCCGGCTTTTTTTGAATGCGAACCGGCCGTGGACAGGATTCTCTGGGACAAGGCGTTTTTGAGTGCGGGCATTTCGCAGCTCCAGGGCGTCCAGAGAAAGGCCCGGTTTCTCTGGCAGGATAAGCCGTGTCGAATTCGACACGGCAAAACACCGGGGGCCCCTTTGCAGGGCCTTCACGCCTCGGTGCTACTTGAAAACAGTACCCTGGGACGGGCCCTGCATGCCCAGGGCTCCCCGGATGACAGCGTTCACCCCTTCTCCTTTGAAATTTACCTGCCCCTCCAGGGGGCCGGGCGGTTGAATGTGACCCCCGTGGGCAACACCAATACCGTGGATCTTCGTTCCACCTGGGAGCATCCCGGCTTTCAGGGCCGATATTTTCCCACATCCAGGGAGATCGGCCCGGAAGGATTCACCGCCCACTGGGATGTGACCAGTTACGACGGGACCCTTGCCCGTGCCTGGACGTCGGGCAAGGAGCATACATTCATCTCCTCATCGGCTCTGGACCCCCTTTCCTTCGGGGTGCAACTGGTCCAGCCCGTGGATTTCTATACAAAGTCCGAGCGCTCGGTGAAGTACGCCCTGGTGATCATCACCATCACCTTTTTGACGTTTTTTATTTTCGAGGTAGTGAAAAATCGCCGGATCCATCCCATGCAGTACGTTCTGGTGGGGATTTCCCTCTCCCTGTTTTACCTGCTCCTGCTCTCCCTTTCCGAGCACCTGGGCTTTTCCTGGGCCTACCTTGTTGCCGGGGCCGCGAGCATCTCATCCATCAGCGTTTACTCTGCCGGTTTTCTTTCGGGCAGAAAAGACTCTGCCGGGCTCTTCGCACTGCTCTGTTCGGGGTCTTTTACGTCATCCTGCAGCTGGAGCGTTTTGCCCTGGTCCTGGGGTCGGCGGGGCTCTTCCTGGTTCTTGTTGCGGTGATGATTATCACGAGGAAGGTCGACTGGTATGATGCCTTTGGGGGTGCCGATCCTCAGGGGTAAGGTTTGTGGGAGCGGCAGGACGACGAATTTCTCCCCTTAAAGAAGGGTGCCATGCCTGTGGGATGAGTCCTTGCGACGGGGAGGGGGAGGGCGTGTTGAATTATCGTGAATAATGATATAGATTTATCTTTAGCTTGCCGGGTGAGGTATTTTGTGGCGGATTGTCGCAATGGTTCCTCGTCTCCATTTTACCGGCCCCGTCTGTTTGCCACTTTACATGACACGTCTGTTTTATACCTCTCGTTCGCTTTTAGTCAGGATATGTCACGAAAAATCAGCGGCCTTGTCAAGGGAATACGTCATCGCGGTTGGTTACTCGTGACATGGGTTAGGTCCAGCGTCAGGACGTATGCACCGTATTGCCCGGCATCGTGAATTGCTATCCAAAACATGGTCCGGACGTATTGTGGCCGGGCCATGTTGCGACGGATAGGTCTTTTCGGTTTGTCGAACCCTTAAAAAAGGAGAGTGACTCCCATGACGTTAAGAAAAAAACTGGCCCCGCCGTTTTTTGTGATGTCTGGCGCGGCCGGTTTCCTGCTCATCCAAGTCAGCACAAGTCCAGCAGGTTCCCCTGTCGACAGAGGTAACGATCAGCGCCGAAGCCCAGGCCGAACGTGATGAGATTTATACCTTGACGGCCTACGGGGTTGTGCTCAATGACTGGCAAACCGGGGAAGGCGAGAAACGGGGACACAATATCGGATCAGTCCTCGTGAATCCGGAAGGCAAGATCGTGCGCTGGGCAAGAAACTGCAACAGCATCCTTTCCAATGGGACGCAGCATGGGGAGGTTCGCCTGATGATGGGGTATTTGAACGAAGCCGGTGGGTATTCCCTGAAGGGGTTTACGGTCTACACCACACTGGTACCCTGTGCCCAGTGCAGCGGGATGATGATCCTGACAAGTGTCCACAGGACCGTCTACGGCCAGACCGACCCCGGGTTTGGGGTGCTGGGTCGTATGGCCTGGACAGCAAGAAATGGAACGAGAATGGGTTTGAGCCGTATCCGCGAAAGGTGATCTCGGATAAGAGTGAATCCGAATTTTGCGACCGCCTTGACGAAGCATATGAAGAGGCCCTGCAGGGTCTATTACCAGGTTTTTGTTAACGGATACCGCAAAAAAGATCTTTTCAGAGGCTGTGGAAAAGCTGAACAATTATGAGCTGAGATACCCCGAAGAGAACCGTGATATTTTCGGCCAGGCTCTGGAGACCTGCTGGGGTCACTCCGGGAGTTCCCCCTATCTGTATTGAGGCCAATACACTAACCCGAACATTTCACGAGCCCAGTGCGCCCATATTCAAGTCATCAGATATACAGATGTAGTATTTTGTCTTAACGCTCTGATGACGCATAAAATGGGTGCATTAGGCTCGCCCGAAGTGTGACATTTTATTGATAGGGCCTTGTCATTTTCTCATGAAATATCCGGGCTATTGTGTCCCATGGTTTGTTGCAGGTTGATCATCGACTGCTGACCGACGGTGATGAGGCCGGATTGGGGCCGGTTGAGGTCCACAACGAGTGTGATAAGCACGGCAAAGGCAAGGGGCAGGGGAACCACCGTGATAATGCGCCGCTTGCCGGTCAGCCCGATCTGGGTCCCCAGGGTCAGCATGGTCAGGGCCGTGATGGCGGCAAGGGCAACCCAGACACTTCGTGGAATACGATTGTGAAGGGCAACCGTTATCCGTTTTTCGTGCATGTCGATGACTTCGTTGGTGGCCTGAACCATCAGTGAGGTATTTGTGGTGGGGGCTTCCAGGGCTGCCTCAGCTACCTGTTCCCACAAGAGGTCATGGATCACCACGGATTTTTTCACCGCAATGTCGATGTCTTTGCCGCTTAAGGCTGCCTTTAAACGAATCTCGACATAGTTTTTCAGGAGCCGTTTTACTTCCATGCCATGTCGCGTATCAATGAGGTCGGTTCGCAGGTAGGCTGTGCCGATGGCGTTGGCCTCTTCCAGAACGTTTTGTTTTCGGTGGTCGTGTTGGGACAGGGCCATGGAAAACGTGAAGGCCAGAACAAAAGCAAGCATTCCGAGCAAGCCTCCCACCAGGGTCCCCAGGGAGGTCTGGGTGTCCTCCTCCTGGCGGCTTTGCAGGCGCATACCTATCTGGCAGCCGAGTTCGTAACACAGGATCATGAGTATCGCGGTGCCGACATAGAACCAATGGATTGGAAGGGTTTCAAATTGACCAGGGTTCATTTGGATCTCCCATGCTGTTTGTTGGCTGACGCCTGGGTGAGGAATCCTTTTCTATCGAGGAAGATTTTTGTAGAGCACCCGTTCAAAATCTGTCACCAGGGCCATGACGTTTTCATCGTAGTGGGGGAGCAGCTGGCATAACAGAACGACTCCTATCTGGTGTGACGGATCGATCCAGAAGTGTGTGTTCTGGATTCCGGACCAGCTCAGGGAGCCTGGAGAACGCCCGCCCTTGCTTTTGCCTTTCAGTACCTGAAATCCCAGGCCGAATCCGTCCCGTCCCGCCCTTGCTGGAAACGGACGCGTCATGCCCGGAAGGGCTGCGGGTTGCTCCTCAATGGTGAAACCGTTCAGCTGGTTGCGAGACATCTCAGCAACGGAGGCGGGCGTTACGATTCGGGTCTTACCCAGTTTCCCCTGCCCGAGGATCATCTGGATGAATCGCCCGTAGTCCCGGGCGGTGGAGAGAAGGCCAGCTGTCCCCTTGCTTGATGGGTTTGTAGTTTTTGGGTCGGGCTGCCTTTCAAGCCCTCGGCGGTTCGCAGGTAGGTTGCCACCAGTCTGTCGTGTTTTCTTGAGGGCAGCTTAAAGGCGGTGTCGTCCATGTCCAGGGGGCCGGTGATACGGGTATCGATGAACGCGGAAAGGGATTGCCCGGAAACCCTTTCGATGATCCAGCCCAGGTAGATGGGCCCCATGCCGTACGTCCATCGGGCTCCCGGGTCGTGGAGCGCAGGGTACTCGTGTGCCGGGGCCGATGTGAGTTGAGAGATGCGAAGCAGCTCGGGGCTGCAGAAGATGTACCCGATTCCTGACGTATGGCACAAAAGGTCCCGGATGGTTATGTCGCGTGAGGCGGGACGGGTCATGATGGTTTCATTTTTATCATCGATTCCCGTGAGAACTTCTAATTCCGATATTTCCGGCAGGTAGTCAGATGCCGGGTCGTCAAGGGAGAGGCGCCCCTCCTCGGCAAGAATCATGATCCCCAGGGATGTGACGGGTTTTGTCATGGAAAAGATGCGGAAAATGGCATCGTCCCGCATCTTTTTTTTACCCTGGGCATCCATGACTCCTGCGGTGCCGGTGTAAAGGATGTGCTCCGCATCGACCACCATGGCAACCACACCGGGAACGCCGTTGCTTTTCACCGCTTCCTGAAGCACCCCATCTAGGGCAGCCCGGGTATCTGCGTCCAGGCGGCTTAGAGGGGGAGGCTCGGTGCAGCCCGCAAGCAGGAAGATGGTGAGGACGAAGCAAAGTCGTTGCATAATCCCTCTTCTGTTCGGCATTGGCGGGTCGTTGCGGATCAGGCAAGTGAAAGGTGTTGCCAGCGTTTCGTTGGGGTGGTGGCTCCACGGGCATGGGTGAGGCCGTTAACCCGTGGCTGCCGGAAAACCGGGGCGGGCCCTGGTGGACGAAATGCTGATTTTTTACGGAGAAGGTTGTGTCGTGTTGAATGTAAACGAATGATATTGCTCATAGTATCACGGGCGATTCGTTGAAGGCAAGGCTGTTGGGCCGCATGGGCGACTCTTGCCCGACGGCGGCCCGGTTATTTGCCTATGGAGGTTTTCCAGTGGGCGTGCAGGCCTGCTATATCCGAGGAGCACAGCAAGCCCATGGCGGCGTTGACCTGGGCGTCGCTCCAGTCCCACCATCTCATCTCCAGCAACATGTCGATTTGGTCTGTCGTGAACCGATACCGGATATGCCTTGCCGGATTTGACCCCACAACCGAGTAAGGCTCGACATCTCTGGTGACAACGGCCCGGCTTGCGATGATGGCGCCGTCCCCCACCTTCACACCCGCCATGACCATGGCTTCGGTGCCAATCCACACATCATTGCCGATCACTGTATCTCCGGCCCTTTCGAAGCCGTCGACTGCCCCGGAGAAGGCCGGGTTGTCCTGGTAATAGAACGGAAACGTGCTTACCCAGTCGTTTCGATGCCCCTGGTTTCCGGCCATCATGAACACAGCCCCTGATCCGATGGAGCAGTAGCGGCCGATGATCAGCTTGTCGACGTCGTCCCGGTCCGGGTTCAGGTACCGGGCACAGTCGTCAAAGCTGTGGTGGTGATAGTAGCCGGAGTAGTAGCTGTGGTCTCCGACAATGATATTGGGGTTTGTTACCTGGTCTTTCAGTTGTTTCCCCACAAAGGGGCTTTCAAAATAGTTCTTCACCGGGTGATTCCTCAAGGGGATTTGATCTATTGGTACAGGGCGAAAATGGCCCGGCCGATGGACGCAATGGATTTGTTTCGCTCCTCAAAGGAGGCCGTGGTCTGGGTTAGGTAGATACAGACCACAAGTGGTTCCTCCGGTGCGGGCCAGACAACGGCGGCAATACCTCTGGACCCATGGCCGCCTGACCCGGACCGGTCGGCAATGTCCCAGCCCTTGGGCAGGACCGAGCGAAGCAGGCTTCCTGAGACCTTGTTTCCCCTCATCCAATTTGTCAGCAGGGCCCTGGATGCGTCTGACAGCTCGTTTCCAAGGAGCAGGGCCCTGAGGTTACCCGCCATGGCGTCCGGGGTGGTGGTATCCCTGAGGTCTCCTTTGCGGGCTTCGTTCAGGTCTGGCTCCATGCGGTCCAAGCGCGTGACGGTATCGCCTATGGACCGAGCAAAGGAGGTCAACGCTTCTGGGCCTCCGGTGTGGGTCAGGATAATATTGGCTGCCGTGTTGTCGCTCATGGTCATCATGGCTTCACAGGTCTGTTTCAGTGAAAAGGCCTGCCCGACGTATCGGCTGGTGACGGGCGACCAGGTAACAAGGGCTGTTTTTTCTATGACGACTGAATCGTCGAAGGAGAGCGCCCCGGCTTCGATATCACGAAGTGTTTTGGCGCAGGCCAGGGTCTTGAATGTGCTCATGAGGGGAAAACGCCGATCCCCATGATGGCTCCATGATTTTTTGGCTTGGACATCATAGATCGAGACGCCCACGGGGCTGCCCAGGGCCTGCTCGATGTCAGCGATTGTCTTTGTCAAAGATGTCACGTCGGTTTTATTTTCCAATGCGTTTCGGGAAACAGGCTCATCATGCCTTGCACCGATGCATCCCGATAGAATCCCAATAATCAAAAGTGAGGCGGTCAATTTTAGAATCTTCACTGATTTTTCCTTTGTGTGTCGTGCATATGAGGGAGGAAAGAGCTGCCGGGGAGGGGCCCGCACAGAGGGTTTTTGTCTGCCCCGAGGGGGTGTTGTCCATTTTGATGTGCATGGCCCGTAAAGCGAAAAGGCCCGGGCCAGAGCATATATGAGTAAATGGATTTGGCATAGCCCGGATATTTCACGAGTCGAGTGCGCCCATCGTCAAGGCATCAGGGCTGTAGGCGTCGTTCTCTCCTTCAACGCTCCGATAACACAGAAGATGGGTGGGGTCGGCTTGCCCGAAGGGGACGAAAAACGAGCCCTAGACGGTAAACCACATGTTGCATTTATGAAATATCAAAATTTTTCTCAGTAACCAACAATGATGACATTTTGTTGGCTTCTCATGACCGTTTTCTCATGAAATATCCGGGATAGGGGATGTTTTTTGACACGGTGGGCTCTGCATGTGGCGTGATGCTTCCGTGCATCCTGATTCTGTTTTGCATCATAGTCATAACGGGTAGGCATTAAAGACTATTGATGCGAAATCGCCCTGCATTGCGATGCAGTGGCGCATCCGGAGCGGTGGGCATGCCATGGCTGTTCTTTTGATGGGTGAGGCTGGTGTGAAAGGGGGCTCTGTCTTCGACGGGGCTGTTTTTAATGGTGATATAGGAAACACTCTTTCTTTACTTAAGAAAACAATACGGCATGGCATAGTCTTTGGAAATATTTAAGGTGAGTTATTATTTTGCTGACCTGATTTGACTCGTGAGGGAACAATTTCCCGGGGGAAACACGAGACTCTGAGACCGGATGAAAGGTAGACCTGCCATGATCAATGCAACACTGAACAAAAAGATCAGCTTTGCCGTTATTCCCATCGTTTTGTTGTGCCTTTTCGTCTTCGGGGGGACGACGTATGTCTATATGAGCAACCTGATACGGGGGGACTTGTCCGACAATATCCTGAAAACCGTGCAGGAAAAATCCACGGTGGTGGACGTATGGATCAAGACACATCTCATCGAAACCGAGTCCATCGCCCAGACACCCCAGGCGAAAAACATCAACACGGGGTTTGATGAGATCGACGCCTTGAACCGCAACCGGTATCTCTATTTGAAAAAAGCCTACCCCAACGACTATTCGGATATCTACTCCGCCAACAGCCAGGGTGTTTACCATACCATTCAGCAGGATAAAAACGACCAGTCCCTGAGCAGCTTTGTGGGCAACATTTCGAGCCGGGGGTATTTCAAGGACCTGATGGCAGGTGGGCCCTCCTTTGTCACCCCGCCCCTGATCTCCAAAACCACGGGCAAGGCCACGATTTTCATGGTTGCCCCCATTGCCGATGACCGGGGAACGCCCCAGGGGCTGGTGGGGGCCGGCATCCAGTTGAACTTTGTCTCCGAGACCATCGACGCCCTGGGCTTGACAGGCAAGAGCTACGGCATCGTCCTGGCCCAGGACGGAACCATCATCGTGCATCCGGATGCCTCCGTTGTCATGAAGGAGAAACTTGGCGAGATAAGCGGCGGCCGTCTTGGGGGGCTTGATGAATACATGAAGGGCAATCGCACCGGTATCTACGAGTTTTCGGACAGCGGAGAGAGCAAAATAGCGTTTTTTTCCAAGGTGCCGACCACGGGGTGGTCCATTGTGACGGTCATCGATGAGCAGGAGCTGCACTCCAAAGTCTATACCTTGCGGAATTTACTGCTCGGGTTGACCCTGGCCACCATTGCCCTTGTGGGGCTGGTGATTTTCCTGATCTCCAGGTCCATCTCAAAGCCTGTCAAGCAGGTTGTGGCAGGGCTCAGGGACATTGCCGAAGGGGAGGGGGATCTGACCATGCGCCTGGTGGTGGACACCAAGGACGAAGTGGGGGAGATGGCCAGGTGGTTCAACCTGTTCATGGAAAAACTGCAGGCCATTATCAAGGATATCGGGGCCACAAGCACCAAGGTCGACGGCTCCTCGGACACCTTGATCGATATTTCCGGTCGGCTCTCGACAGGGGCGGAAAATACGGCGGATCGCGCCGAGGCCCTGTCAGGGGCGGCGACGGGCATGAGTGAGAACCTGGCCAATATTGTCGCGGCCATTGAGGAGTCGTCATCCAACAGCACCATGGTGGCATCGGCCGCCGAAGAGATGAGCGTGACCATCCACGAGATTGTGGACAACACGGCCAAGGCCCGGGGGATCTCCGATGAGGCGGTGTCACAGTCCAAAGAGGCCGCCGGCAAGATGGTGGCGTTGCGCCATGCCGCCGAAGAGATCGGCCAGGTCACCGAAACCATCTCGGCCATCTCCGAGCAGATCAACCTGCTTGCCCTCAACGCCACCATCGAAGCGGCTCGGGCCGGAGACGCCGGAAAAGGGTTTGCCGTGGTGGCCAACGAGATCAAGGAACTCGCCGCCCAGACGGCCGAGGCCACCGAAGGCATCAAGGGGCAGATCGAAACCGTCCAGGGCACCACCTCGGAAACCGCAGGGGAGATCGATCAGATCGCCGGGATTATCGAGCGGGTCAATGCCATTGTGGCCACCATCACCTCGTCCGTAAACGAGCAGTCCACGGCCACAAAAGATATTGCCAACAATATCTCGTTTGTCTCCCGGGGGATTTCAGACATCAACGAGAACGTAACCCAGAGTTTCTCCGTGTCCAAGGCCCTGACCGAGGATATCTCTCAGATCAATCAGGAAGCAGGGGACATTGCCGGATCAAGCGCTCAGCTGAGTTCCCATGCGGAACAGCTTCGGGAGATGGCCGCCCGGGTGAACGGAATCGTCGGGCGGTTTAAGGTGTAGCTGAAACGGCAGAACCCTTCAATCGGAAGCAGCGCCATTCCAAAGCCGCTATCATGCGCTCATGCGATCGGTGCCGTAGAGATTGAGGAGCTTTGCGCGGGCTATTTTTGCGGCGATGGTTCGTTTGGTCTCCGGGGTCATCTCCATGTCACCCTGCCGGGATATCGGGCCATGGCCGTATGCCTGTTTGACGATCTCTTCATAGGCATGCCTCAACATCTCAAAGGAGTCTTCAACTTCAGGGTACTCCCCCTCCTCGCGAAAGGGCAGGCAGATGACGTTTTTGATCTCATTGTCCTTCAGGTAGGGCGCGCTTGGGATACAGAGGTAGTGATGCCGCTCCGGTACCCATGCCCCGGCCCGTTCATCTTCCCCGGGTAGGCAGAAAGGGCGACGTGCATGGGGGATGCGGGGTATGAGGCTCTTGACGGTCAGGGCATTGACGGCCAGCTCTTTTTCAAAGGGTTCCAGGGTGATGGTGTACGTCAGGGTGGGCCTGAAATTGCCCCTTTTTTTATCGATGCTCCATTGAATACGCACGGTTTTTCCTTTTGGGTTCAGTCACATTTACAACTGGATAACGTCGCCGAAGGGCGCCCGGTTGTCGCTGTTGCCGGTTTTGACCCACAGCACCGGATAGGTCGGCGGCTGGGTTGGGTAGGAGAGGCACTCAAGGTCGGTGAGGTAGATCAGGCACGACGGCATGAGCCCGTTTTTTGCGACCAGCTCAAAGACCGGACGAAAATCCGTTCCACCTCCCCCTTTGGGACGAAGGGCCACGGGCAGGTCGCAGCGGCTGAAGACGTCGTACCCTGAAACCTTTGCATCACAGTAAATCACATGGAGGGTGGCCGGGTAGCGCTCCATGATGTCGGATACCTCCGCACTGAACTGGGCCAGCTCAGCCGGTTCGATGCTGCCGGAGGTATCCACGGCAACGACGATGGTGCTCAGCTCCTGATTCTGGAGCGAGGGCAGGTAGAGCTCCTGGTGAATATACCGCCTGTTGGGGGATACCCAGGAGTAATCCGAGCGCGCGGACTGCTCGATGAATCGTGCCAGCAGCTCTCTCCAGTTGAGTTTCGGGTTGATCCGGCGATGGATGAACCGTTCCACTCCGGCAGGCAGTTTGCCCATGCCCCGGGCATTGACAAAGGCCTGGGTAAGGGCCTCATTCCAGTCTGCTTCAAGGTCCGGATCTGTTTCTCCTCCCGCAGGGGTGTCCCGGACTTCCCCTGATTTACCGGGATCGCCCGAGGGAGAACCCTCCTGCGACTCTTCCTCTGATTCCTCCTGTCCTCCGGGTAGGGCCGATGCCTCAAGCTCGGATGTGTCATCTCCGGAGACCGCCGAGTTATCCCCTGCCTCCGGATCTGATTCCTCTTCGCTTTGTTCCGAATCATCCAGGCCGCGCTCAAGAATGGTGTAGACGGCCTCCGCACTTTTTCCGTCATAGGCATCGTTCAGCAAAAAACCGTCGGGAAGGGTGAATCCAGACTCCAGCAGGATGCCGTTGACGGCATAATCGCAGGCCCTGTTCCAGAGGTCGTGGTCCCGGTTCTGCCGACGGGTGTGGTGCCCGCAGGCCGGGTGCATCACCGTATGGGCGGTAAGCCCTTCCAGCTTGTCCGGCGAAAGGACCCGGACATACAGGGGGTTGTAGCCAAACACCTTGCCGTCGGCGGCGCTCGCCGCGACGTTTTCCCTGACCTAACAAGGCGGGAAGCAAAAACGGGTGATTGAGGTCGGCCCAGGGAGTCACGGCCCTCCAGATTTTTAGGAATACGCCATGGTGTCTTTGATCGGTGGGTTCGTGGTTGATGTCGTTATTTTTTCGCCAGGCGGTGGCTAAAAAGTAGTGTCATATTCAGCTTGCCTTCTATGGGGAAATTGGGGTGGGGAAGCATCCTCCGGCGGCCAGGGGATGATCCCCTGAGCCCCAGGTTGCGGATGCTTTCTCACTCGTTTGTCGGTGAATAACATCCGCGAAGATAGTCATAAAACCACCCCAAACCTGCTTGTCAAACCCAACGCATAAAATGGGTATACGTTAGGCCACCGGCAGGGCCGCCGGAGGCATCGTTAACTTGGCAGTCTTCGGCGGGTCGCTTTCTTTCAGAGGGTTACAGGCCTTACATAAGAACCTCTCCGTGTCTTTTCCGCCCACGGGCGAACCCCATCGGTTTCAACGATTCGATTGTTTGCGCGGGCCGCCTCTCGGATGAGCAGAACGCTGAATTCATCGGGCAACCGGGAGGCAAAGGTCAGCAAGGCATCCATGGTGCCGGAATCTGCCGACAGAGCAAGCATTTCGCACAGGGCAAACAGGACCGCAGGGTCTGTGGGGATATCCACAAGGTTGGGGGCGGATAAAATGCTCTCAGGGTCCGGAAGCTGGTGCCGGATGGTGACATACCCGCAAAACTCGGCAGCGGCTCCTTTGCCCACCGTGCCTGCCACAAGCTCGGCTAGGCATGCTCTCCATTCTCCCGCCCATGAGGCAAGAACGTCCAGGACCTGGGAGACGGAAAGGCCTTGTCTGCCCGTTCCGGGTCAAAATCGTGGAGGAGCTTGGGACGAAAACGGATAAAGGAGGTCACCTCCGGAGCGATGTCGTGTGCTTCAGCCCAGGTGAGCCACTCCCCATGGTCCACGCTGAAGTCGATATGCACAAACCGGTTGGCCAGAGCAGACGGCATGCGGTGGGTCACCGCCCGGTCCTGCTCCCGGTTCCCGGCAGCGATGATGGCCCAGCCCTCCGGCAGGGTGTACTCCCCGAGCCGCCGGTCCAGAACAAGCTGGTAACATGCCGCCTGGACCAGGGGAGGGGCCGCGTTGAGCTCATCCAGAAAAAGAACGCCGGTTCCCGAACGCGGCAGAAAGGACGGCGCGCACCACGTGGACGTGCCGTCATCCCCGATGCGGGGAATGCCCCGCAAGTCCACCGGATCCAGAAGGATGGCCCGGATATCAATGAGTTCCAGTCCCATGGCGTCAGCCGTCTGCCTGACCACCTGGCTTTTACCGATGCCGGGAGGCCCCCACAAAAACGTGGGTTGACGAATCTGAATGAGGGTTGAGATGGCTGTTGCAATGTGGGACGGTTTCATGGGTTTCCTTTGGTTATTGTAGTGCTTGCGTCACGGTTATGAGATATTTTTTGATAAATCATATATTTATTGTTTTGCCTTTAAATTTTAGGAAGACCTAACAAATCAGATGCTGTGTGATTTTGCAATGCTTTTTTCTCAGGAAATCGAAAAGGGGTCCTGTGGGGTAAGTGCTTCGAGGGTGGGCTCGTCGAGCAGGAAACACATTGATCCATTGCCTGGCCTGTATGGATCTCAATGTGGTTCGGCCTGGAATTGTGAAACGGACTGAGGGTCAGCGCTGGTGCGCCGCCTGACCCTTAAACCTGGTTCCTCGGTTCGAGAAACCGCGCAACATTTGGCCTTTTTTGTGGCGGACACGATGTTATGGCGCATGTGGTGCTGTTATGCCTTAAACACCCGCATAAAAAACTATCTCATTTTGGTAGTTTGCTGGGAGAAGGAAATATTCCGAGTCACCGCACAAAGGGGTTGGTTTGCGTGCGATGCTCAGGGCAATGGAGGGCTGAGCCCTTGCAAGGTGATGTCTGTCGTTATTTACGGAAAATGGGCTGTACGACTCCGATTAACCTTAGTTGGCAGCCTGTATTGTTGGCCTGGTTTTTCCGGTTGGGGCTATTGTCACCTGTCCTGCTATTGGATTCCCTGGGATTCAAAAGATGTTTGCCCAGGGTCGGAGACTCTTCCACCATGTTGTCCACATCCCAGAGAGGGATGTCGTTGGGATCGGAAAGTTTGGGGATATCAGGAGGCGTTTCCTGACAGTTGTCGGGCATCTTCGCGCCTTTGATGAAATTGACAATTTTTGACCCGGTGGCCTTATTGAACCATGTATTTTGAACTTTGAGTGTTTCCATATCAATAGCCTCGCTTGACTCGGAGTTTGTAATAGCCGTCTGTATAGCCTGTCAATTCGGTGTAAGAGAATGAGTCAATCTCGATGACATCCGGCATAATTGTGGCTTCAGCTCCCACAGAGTTGTTAGACGACAAAAATCTGTCCCTGTGAAGCCTTCTTTTATAGATGTCCTCCAAATTTCTTTTCCAAAATATTTCTACAGATATATTGCCTGTTTTAAACAGGTTCGGTAAACGGTATTTTGAATTAGCGCTTACAGGGAACCACGGCGTCTCATACTCATCGCCGACTGGGGTAAGTTCCAGATCAACGATTAGACCATCTGTGATCGTGCAGCCGCCGAGCAGGAGCTTGTCGTTTTTCCAATTCTCAACATCCGTTACAAAGCTCTCCCTGGCGGTCAGGTCCAGTGAGCCATCACGGAGCAGAACAATATCGTACTCGCCGTCCGGTTCTGACTGCGGGTAGACAACGTTTGCAGTCTTGCCGATTATGGTGTCTTTGTTGCCATAGTCAGCATCGAACCCATCAGAAACTGTTGCTACAAATGGGTCTTTCTCTGTAGCTTTAATCTGCTAAAGACTTTCCAGTTGGGAGTCCCCCTGTTTTTCCGAACCCATAACAAGATATTCCGATGTATCCCCCCAAGCCTCCGGCAGACCAATTATAGAATCCGTTACAGTAGGTTGTGCAGAGGACGTATATGTATCTTCGGCATTCGACTCTGCAGTAGTGTAAATTTATCCCAACCACGGCTAACGCTTTGCGAATACCAGTTGCCGCCTCCGTTTGTGTGCTTGAACAAAAAGGATTGGGGGTTTTCTATGCCGCAGTCAAACTTATGCCCTTCCGAGCAATACGCATGCCGTTGACCCACGTACTCCAGTCATACCGGGGTGAATATCACTGAGATCATCTCCAAACCAGCCGTAGAAAATATAATCTCCATTATTTCCATTTATCTGGGGGTTATCGCCAAGAAAAATTTCTGTTTGGGTAGCGAGCTTATTGTTAAAAGCCGAACTGCTGTGACTGATCTGGCTAGTATCATTAAGGATCAAATACTGTGTTCCGGCGAGTTTATCAGACTGAACCCACCACTGGCCTGTAGCGTTTATTTGTTTGAACTAAACCATAACCAATTTTTTGCCCATGGGATGCATCAGTGTTCTGGGTACACCGCCTTTTCCTCGATATTGGCACATGGCGAATCCGGTCGCAGGATTAATATGCCATGTCTGTGTTTTGTAATCTTGGTTATCTACGACATTCGATGCAGAGTGCTGGTAAAGCTGAGTCTCAAGGTACTGCCTTAAGTTACCCGTCAAATCATCATAAGTTTCCCCTTGAACCTTCGTTAGGACCTCGGAGGTGTATTAGACTTTATACCTTTAACTCCTCCGTCCAAGGAGCTACCATCGGAATGATAATTGTTAATTCGTATTCCAAAAAATGTTCGTGGGGTGTTAAAAACGATAGTTAAACGCTGATTCTTGGTTTTACCTATAGTTGATACCCAACCACCATTAGCACTACCTGTTTTTGAGGTTGAAGTGTCGAATGCCGCACTTGGATTCTCAGTGTTCTTAGCACTGCTCGCATAGGCCACAAAGTCTGATGTTGTTAGAGGTAAAATATTTCCATTGATATCTAAAAACTCTACGGAACGTAAACCAAGTACGTTTTTTCCGTAGTTATCTTTACAGTCAAACGTAAGACTTCTTGCTGTCGTCTCAGGCGAAACGATATTAGTCGTTTGAAAGGCGGACGTTGTTACCTGCGGTAGAGTTTGTGTACGTGTTTGAACCCGCAATATAGCCGGTATCCGTAAAAGCAGACACAACGTTTTCAGATTCATCATCGGTCACAGAGCTTACTGTTGCGAGAAAATGAGAGGCCCCCGAATAGAATCGATTACGTATCTATCCCCACGGGTGGTTGGGCAGCATGGCATAACCATTCCGCCATTTCTCCACCAGCGAAGGGCATTCCCAAGTCAACTTGTAAATTAGCCTGATCGTTGCCCTTATAATCAACCGAATCCATCCCCTTCACCTCGGTCGCCTCAACCGAAATACCCTCGCCATAAGACAAAACTGCCTGCCTGACCCCCGTATTGACCACTTTCTTTTCAAGCGTCTCCAGCGCCTCTTTCTGCACAGCGATCTCGTCCACAGCCGTTTGGTGAGCCTGGCGGATATCCTCATGGGCTCCATCATTTCGGTTATGCTCGGAGATGGCTGTTGTGCAGGCTTGCCGGATGGCCTGATGCGCCTGGCTGTCTTTGTTGTGGTCGGAAAGGGCTCCCATGGTGGCATGCACGGAAGGGGCAATGGCAAGGGAAATAACCGCCTCGTTGCTCACGACCATGGGGGCGGTGATGGTGTGGGTCATGGTGCCCTTGGGGGAGTCCTTGCCTACCTT
Source organism: Desulfoluna sp. CYM3A (assembly GCF_056829965.1). NCBI lineage: Bacteria > Pseudomonadati > Thermodesulfobacteriota > Desulfobacteria > Desulfobacterales > Desulfolunaceae > Desulfoluna > Desulfoluna sp. CYM3A. Next base: position 3,279,061 of record NZ_CP186556.1, on the reverse strand, counting down.
TTCCAGATCCGGGTGCTGGCCGATGCCGATGACGGTGTCGCCCGCCAAAATGGCCACTTCCCGGATCATCCAGCTGCCGGTTTCGGGCTCTGTCTCGGGGATGCTGACGCCGAACTCCACGACCTTGCCCGAAGGGACGTCCGGGGCATCCACCATGTCAATGGTGTCAATGGGCTGGCGGTAGAGCTCGTTTACCAGCATGGTGCTGCCCGAGTGGTCGGGCGTCTGGCCGCCGCCGTCCCCGATGGCGATGTGGGTGGCTTTGATTTTGGTTCCGGATGATTCAGCCGCTTGAATGGCCTGAAGCCCGGCAGGGGTCCATCTCAACATGGTCTTCTCCTTACAGTCTGATATGGGTTTTGACGCGAAGGCCGGCTGCCGCAAAGATTTGGGCCGGTGTCTGTGTCCTGGTGCTCACGCGGGCGAGTTTGGCCGTGGCGGCCTTGGCCCCGTTGATGACGTCTCGGATGGCGTCGTATTTTTTCCTGTCCATGGGGGTATCCGCGGGAACCGACACCTCGAATTCGGCCCACCTGGCGCTGTTAATGGGCTTCATGGAAGAGAGGGTGCACCCTTCGTGGCCATAGTGGTCCAGGATGCGTTCCACGCCGCGGTGCCGGCCTGCCATGCGATGCCAGACCCAGGCGTCAACCACCCGGGTCCGGTACTGGTCAAAGGTTTCGGCGGGGTGCTTTCGGATGCCCCTGGATTGTGCAAAGGCGGGCACAAGCTCGTCATCGCAGGTTTTGGGGTTCATCTGGTCCCGGGCCCACACGATGTCGGCGCACACATCGTCAAAGGCTTTTGCCATGCCCTTGAGAATGACGGCCACCGGGCCGCCTCCAAGGGCGGGGCGGAAGCGGAGCTGGTTGCGTATGTACTTCCAGAAAAGGGCCATCTATGCCTCCGGTTCCGTTACATGGGTCAGGGTCAGGCCGGTGAGGATGGCCAGGCCGTTTTGGCCCACGGTGATGTTTGTGGTGGGGGCGAGCCACTCCACCTCTTTGATGTGGGGCGAGACATTCATGATGGCCCCCACAACGCGGTCCTGGGTCATGTCTTCGCCCACGCCGAACATATAGGCCTCCTGGGCGCTTTCGTCCGGCTTGACAAAGAGGGTGCGGACGGCCGAGTCCGCCTTGGGCCGGATCTCTTCCCACACGGCCTCGGGTTTCAGGTGGAGGGCAAGGGAGATGGCCACAAGGACGGGGCTGGGGGCCAGGACCTGCCAGTCGTCGTTCTGGTGGGCGTTGGGGGCGATGGCCTCCCGCACCTTGTCAAGGAGTTCGTCGGTGGGCATCCCGGCCATGCCCCGGATGACGATATCCACCGTGCCCTGGCCCCTGGGGTGCTGGTCGTTGACGGCCACGTCCAGAACGCCGGGAACAGATGTTGCCCACCGCTTGTAGGCGTTGGAGGAGTAGCCGTCGTTGCCCTTCCACTGGAGCCTGTAGCGCTCCTTGAGGCTGGTATCGGACTCGGTGTCCACCCCTTCGGTGAGCAGCCAGCCGGACCGGTTGGTGACGGCATCCACCCCGGGAACGGGGGTGACGATGACGGAGATCTGGCCGGGGGTGACGTTTGCCGAGGCCCCGTAATCTTCGGACTCCACGGGCACGGCCACCTCGTTGTCTCCGTTTTGCATGACGGCATCTTCGGTGGTCACGAACCGGTGGACCTTGCCCGTGCCGTCGGGCTGGGTCCTGACGATGCGTCCTTTGGCAATGGAGACGTTGCCGCTGCTTGCCTCCCTGGTGAAGTGCACCATGCCCTTTGCCTTGCCCATGGCCTGGCGGGGGGCCTCAACCTGGTCGGCGTGGAGATCCAGCCACGTGCCGTGGGATTCTCCGGGAATCCCCAGCCGCACCTGATCGGCAAGGAGCAGGTACACCTGGTGCAGGCTCCAGCTCATTACCTCCAGGATGCCCCTCACCACGCCTTTGTTGAGGTTCATCTCCCGGGGAAGCCACCCCTTGGCGATGTATTCGTCGTGTACGTCAGATACCCTGCCGAGCATGGCAGCATGGTTTGAATGTTTTAGAAATTCGTGGAATGGGAACAGCCATCTTTGATCACTACCTCCATGGTTGCGGGATCGATTCCGATCACCAGGTTGTTTATGTGAGACTGGCCGATCCATTGCCAGCCGGCTTCGGCTTCGATGCCTTTCTCGTCCCAGGAGCGGATGCGGCAGGATTCGCTTCCGGCCTCCACCCTGGGGTCGTTTCTTAAGATGCGCCTCACTTCCGCGGTGAAGCCCATGCGATGGGTCTCCGTGTTTTCGTCCTTGATCCAGTGGTAGATCCGGCCACCGTAGGTCTCATCGTAGAAAAGGGTGCCCACAGGTGTTTTCAGGGCCTCGCGAATGTCCTGGAGACCGGTGTCTACGTCCTCGGTGAGCACGAGTTCACCGTTTGCGGCGATGAGGGCATGGCCCTGGCCGTCCAGCTTGATGTCTTGTCCGAAGATATGTTCCATTATGCCACCTTGTATGTGCCGGCACTGGACCCGCCACTTACCGTGACCTGGGCACTTGCCGTGATGTGAGCCACCACGGCGTTTGCCACGGCCGTCGCCAGTTTTTCGGCCCAGGCATGGTCGCCTGCCACCTCGATTCCCTGGGCGGTCATCTCACCGACGATCAATCCTTTGAGTGCGCTGTTGCTCAGACTCATTTTGTTGTTCTCCTTATTTCCCGGCAAAAACCGTTGAGGACACATCCCCGTGGGGAAGGCCTGTAAAATGGCAGACGCAGGCACCGGTCACCACGCCCGTGCCCTGATTGAGCTTGATGAGCGGGGCATCCACGGTGGCCTCGCTCCCCGCCTTGACCGTCCATTTGTCCCCGGTCTCTGTCTCCACGCTGGCCGAGGTGAGGGTCACAATGCGCTTGTCCGCTTCGATCTCGATGGAGACCCCGGGTTCCAGCTGGATGATGAAGGCCCCCAGGTCGCATTGGGGGGCCTTGTTGCCCTGCCACCTGAAATTGCCGATGCGGGGAAAGTTGGGGTCCCCATCGTAGTAAGAAAGATCGCAGCGGGTGCCCGGGGCAGGGGGGCAGACCACGCCGCGTAACCGCCCAGAGCACCGGGATCTCCACCTTGGGGATCACCGGTTCGTCGGGGTCCGGGGTTTCATCGTTTAAGAGCGGCTGCACATCGGCCCAGTACTGCCCGTCGCTGGGGTAGCTTCGGACCACCTCGGCCTTGCGCACCACCCGATAGAACTTGCGGAGGTTGGGCCGTACCAGCTCCACCGCCTTTTGAAAAAGTCGAAAGAAATCATCAACATTGGAAACGGTCATACGATCCTCCGTAGGAAAGAAAGGTGCGCACAGAGCGGGGACGCAGGACGTGTGTCACGGCGTCGGCCAGGAACAGCCCCTGGACCCCCTTGCGGGTGTCGTTTAATTGAAACTGCATGCCGGGCAGCATCCAGGGCGTGAGGAAGGTTTCCACCTCACTGGGCCCTTCGGTGCGGACCTTGTGGCGAATGATGCCCCCGGCCGTGGCAATGACCGGTACCGCCCCCTCCCTGGGGGCGCCGGACAGGACCAGGGCTCCGTTTTCAAGCCGCAGGTAAGACCGGCTCAGGTTCTGCGAAAAGCCGCTCTCCAAACTGTGCATCACCCCCATGATTGCTCCCCGGACAGGGCTGCCGCTGACGCTCATGCGCGGAATGAGGGTGTCGGGCAGGTCCACATGCCCCACGGGAAGCCCTGAGGCGGCAAGCATGCGCCTGGCAAGGACATCCGCCGGTTCCTCAAACCACGACTCCGTGAGATGTGTTGTCAGCAGGGCGCGCTCCGGGCCGTCGGCATGGATCACCACATGCTCCCTGGCCTTTAAAGAAGGCGCCCATCGGGTGACGGTGCCGGTGAACACCCCCGGGTCCCGGTCCCGATACCCGAACCGAACGGAAAGGGACTGCCCTTTGTCCAGGGCCTGATGCACCTCGCCCATGGGGTCGGGCACTGCAATGCTGGCCTGGGTCAGCACGGACCGCCGCGATGCGGTCACCACGCACTCCGGGCAGCGGGTGACCCGTTTTTTCCCAAGAAAAATGTCCAATTGGATGCCTGCAATGACCCCCATGACTACCTCCCCACATCCATTTTAAGGGACAGTTCCGGCTCTTTGGCCGTGGTACCGGGCGTCTTGTTCTCCGCCTTTCCGGAGGCCCCTCCGGCTTTCGGAGGTTGGGCCTGGTTTTGGATGGGCGGGTTGTGCTCGGTAAAGGCCAAGGTGGCCTTGATCGTATCCGTTTTGTTGTCCTCACTGGATTGCAAGCGTTTGAATACGGCATGGTCGATACCCCATGCCGAGATGTGGTGGTTGGCGATGGTGAATACCTTCGGGTTATTCTTGTCATTGGTCCCTTTGAAGACCGCTACGAGCTTTTTCAGTTTGTCGTAGCAGGTGCCGTTTTCGTCGCTCACCAGGACCAGGGACAGGGAAAAATCCGAATCCTCCCATCCCATGGGGAGTTTGGTGGTGCCGGGTTTGCCCTCCTCTTTGGGTTCATCGAAGATCACCTCGCTTCCTATGGAGAGACTCGACAAAATCCCGGGGACAGTCACCCCACCCAACGACACCTCACCATCTGAAAATTTCAAATACCCATCCATCAGTCCTGTCCTCCGTAAGAGCTCACCAGTGTCTGCAGGGCCTGGACAAAAGAGTCCGCGTCCGACACATCGGGGAGCTGCACATGCAAATGTTCAATAACAACCCTGGAACCCTGGCTTCGCACCTCACCGCTTTCAGCGGCATGCTGCGGGCCGCTGGCACCTTCAGCCGCCTGTTCGTAAGGGGTGGCAACGGCCGGAAGGGAGCTGATGCCGGACGCGTATTGCCCTGGATCGGCCATGGCTGTGCCGAGGGCAAGGCCAACTCCGACTGCCGCCCCAGCGGCCCCTTTTTTCCCCAGTACCGACGTTGCGCCCCGGACTCCTGTGGACAGGGTATTCACCATTTGTGAGCCGGGAACAGTGAGCTTCGCCAGCGACCCCTCTTTGTCGTCCGAAGAGGAGAACCAGTTGCGAATTTTGCTGAATCCTCCCTTGATGATGGTAAAGGGCATCATGACGGCACGTTTGATGCCCGATGCCAGGGAATGCATAATCTTCACGCCGATTTCGGCCAGGTTGATGTTGGACAGGAAATTCTTGACGCCGTTAAAGCCTTGAATCTGCCATCCCATCCTAAAGGCGTCAGGTTGAGAAATGCCCACTTGATGCCGTTGCCGATGGAAGCTGCATGCTCCACGATCCAACCGGCAGCATTGCCAATGCCTTCCCCAAGCCAGACAAATGCCGAGAACAAATGGCCCACCACCTTGATGCAAAGCGTAAAGGGGCTAAGAACAAGACGAACGGCCCAGGCCAATACCTGAAAGGCCGAGCCAACCACAACGCCCACGATGGCACCGAAGGTCTGCCAGTTTGAAACGCTTGTGGACTCTGCCGCACCGAAAAGGGCGCTCGTCACGTAGCTGATGATTTTCCACAGGGGGCGGAAGGCACCCGTCACGGTATCGATGATGGGGGTAAATATACTCCCAATTCCCTGCCATGGTGGTGACCATGGCGTCCCAGGCTGTGTCCCAGGCCACCTTGATGCGATAGATCACGCGACAGATCGTGGTAATCACGCCGACCAATCCAGCCACCTGCACGTCCTTTGCCAGTTGGCCTTCAATGGTGCCGATGGTGCCTGATAAGCTTTTAAAAACGGAGATGACGCCCTGGACAATCAGTGTCAAAGGCTTGAAAAATTGGCGATCTTCCCAGAAGGCAATGATCACAGCCCCCAGCGCGATAATGCCCATGGCAACCAGGCCGATGGGGTTGGTTAGAAGCGTTGCGTTGAAAAAGCCGAACGCTGCCGTAACCAAGGTCAGCACCCCGGGTAAGTACGCCAGGACGATGGCGACGGCGGAAAATCCGCCGGCCATGAGCAGGACCGCTTGTCCGATGGGGTGGGATGCCAGGGTCGTTAACCAGCCCACCACCGTGATAAGTGCGTCCGTTAAAACTTTTAAAATCGGGGTGAAGGCACTGCCCACCACGATGGAAAAGTTGGTGGTTGCTACCCCCAGGATTTTGAGGGACCCGTTGAGGTTGTTAAGTTTTGCCGTGGCCATTTCCGCTGCACGGCCTGTGTCGTTGTCCGCCGCTTTGCCAAATTCCTTGAGGCTGCCGATCCCCTCATTTAACAGGGTGTTGACAGGCTTAAGGGCTTCCTCACCGAAGATGGTTGTCAGCGTGGCGGCCTTTTCAGCCGCTTCCATGCCGGCAAGTGCTTTCTCAAGGCCCCCCCAGCATATCCAAAAGATCTCCGCCGGATGCTGTGGGACTAAAATCTATTTTTTTGAGGGCTTTTGCTGCGGCATCTGTCGGCGCGGTCAGCTTTTGGAACATGGTGGAGGTTGTTTTGCCCACACTTTCCGCCTTGATACCGGCTCCGGTCATGGCGTCGGTGATGGCCGCAAACTCGGCAAAACTGACCCCGGATTTGCCAACAGCTGCCCCGGCATTGTCCAGGGCCGTGCCGAGCTTTGCGAGGTCCATGCCCGAAGCCGAGGCCGAGGCGAGGGTATCGGCCACCGTGCCCGACTCCGACGCTTTGATGTTGAAACGATCCATGGCTGCGGAACTCATCGAGACCGCTGCGCTCAGGCCACACTGGGCTGCCGTGGCCAGGTTCAGGATATCCGGCATGGCGCCAACGATCTGGTTGGGTTCGAACCCCGAGCTTGCTGAGCTCCTCCTGGGCCGTCACGATCTCCCCGGCGGCAAATCCCGTCTGGGCCCCTAAGTCCAGGGCGCTTTGTTTCATCAGAGCCATTTTACTGGCGCTGGCTTTTGAGACGGCCCCCAGGCTTGACATCTGAGCCTCGAAATCGGCTGCCACCGAAATGGTGGGAGACAGGACGGCAAGGAACATCTTCGCTGCAAGGGCGAAGGGCATCATTTTTTTGGCGATACCCTTGAAGCCGTTTCCGAATTCCGTGCCCGCCTTTTTCGCGTTTTCGAAGGCACTTTTTATTTCATTTAAGGAATTGATGGCGGATTCTGCCATTCCTAAGTCTTGTAAAATGCTAAGCGCTTCCACTAACTGACTCCTCCTATTAGGCGCTGCAACGATTCAAGGTGTCTCTTCTCCAACCATTCTGCCCGGGCAACCTGGGAGGCGAAGGTCTCCAGGTTCTCCGCCGCCTCTTGTCCCAGCCAGTGGGAGATCATGGCCTCCCACTGGTCCATGGGGTCCAGGGTTTCCCGGGCGCGCCGGATCAGTTTCCCAGGTCACCCACGCCCACGGCCCCCATGATGGCGTTGCCGAAGGTGGCGGCCAGGCCGGGGTAGGTCTTGATGTTGGCGGCCAGGGCCTCTTTTTCGTCGGGGTGCACAATTTCGGAGACGAAGTTGCCGAAGGCTTTCATGGCGTCTTTGCCGGCCCCTTTCTGGGCACGGGAGATCTGGGGCCGGTTGGGGCGTTTGAAGTGGTGCCTGATGGTCACCTCTTTTCCGGCAAACCGGTCGTTGAAGGTGTGTTCCATAAGGGTGTAGCCTTCGTAGGAGGTGGATGCTTCGGGTGCGGTTGTATTGGGGTTTTCTGTGGTCATGCGTTGTTCTCCTTGGATGATGTAAAGTCTCAGCCTGCCTCCGGCAGGGCTGCCGGAGGCAGACATGGGCTGAATCGTTACCGGTTCGCCCCATGCAAGGGCATGGGGCGGTAGGGGTTAAAGGGCTGCCTCTCCGTTCCATTTGATGGGGTTGAGGATCTTGAAGTCGAGCTTCACCTTGCCGGTGGCCGACTCGTCCTGCTTGGCGCTGGTGTCCTGCTTGGTGATTTTCACTTCGGCCAGGGTGTCGGTGACGGTGTCCATGCCCTCGTCGCCGTAGCTGACGCTGATGGGAAAGGGTTTTGCCTTGTAGACGCTGCCGCCCAGGTTCTTGCGAAGGCTTTCAAACTCCTCCCTGAGCAGGCTCATGGACCCTGAGGCGCTGTAGTTCTTGCGCCCGTATTTCCTGGACACGCTGCCTTTGCCGTAGACAACATCGATTTCCCGGCTGTCGTTGTAGCTGATCTCTTCGATATCGATTGCCGTCGTGCCGTTAAGATCAATGGTTACCGATTCCCAGTCATAGGTGTTTCCGTTGATGGGCATTAGGCCACCTCCAGTCTCGGATCCTGACGGCTGCCCGCGTACACGTACTGGGCAAAGAGTCGGATCTCTCGGATAATGGGCAGGCCGATGAGGGTAAACTCAACGGCAACCCCGTTGTTAACGATGTCCTGGCCGGCGGGGATCTCCACTTTGGAGGCGGCCAGCTCCTGGGGTCTTGCTGCGATCATGGTGCCGTGGGCCCCTTCGATGCAGGCTTTCAGATAGTTGAGGCCGCTGCCTCCGTTGTCCGCCAGGGTGGGGTCCCCGGCTTCGTCGTACATGCTCTTGAGGGCTGCCATGCGGGAGAGGCGCACCGCCTTGAAGACGGTTCGCACCACCTCTTCGTACTGGAAGTCGCTGGAGGGATCGGCCAGGGTTCTGGAGTCCCCCCAGTAGGCGGAGGAGAGGCCCGCATAACGCTTGGCCGTCAGGGCGCCTGCCTTTTCCAGGGTCTTCTGATGGGCTTCGTTGAAGTCCTCGTCCAGGGTCCCCTGGGAGATGCCACCGTCTTTGACGCGGCCCGTGGCCCGGCATACCGGAATGGAGAGCACCCGACCTGCCTGGAGCCCGGCCCAGTTGCGCATCAGGCGCTTGCCCGAGGGGTCCGACACCTCGCCGTAGGCCGCGCACACCTGAACAAACCGGTGGGCGTAGCTGTCCAGCTCGGCCTTGCAGGCCGCGGTCCAGTCATCCACGGTTTCTCCGTCCTGGGGCAGGCGGTAGGCCATCTTGAAGTAGGTGGGGCGGTGGAGGCTCCACAAGGCATCGGCCTTGGCACCGGCTGCCGCCCAATCGCTGCTGTCCGAGGGCCCCACGATGAGGACGAACTCCACGTCATAACGTTCCAGGGGTTTCTCAAGGGCCGCCATCACCCCGCTGATGCTGGGCACAGGGGGAGCCAGGCGGCAGGTGTACACCGTGCCGACGGTCATGTTCGAGGCGGGAACCGTGATGGTAACTCCTGTGGAACCGGCGGCAATCAGGCCGTCGGCGGGGAGGGTGCGTTCAACGTCCCAGCTGTCGCCGCCGTCCAGGGAGAGCTGGTAGGTCCCCTGGTTCCGGCCACCGGACTTGACGATTTTCAGGATCAGTTCACCGGCTGCCTTTACCGTGCCGGACACGTCGATGTCCGGGCCGGTGCCGACTTTCTCCACAGGGCCGATGGGGGTGCGCACGGTGACGCTGTAGGTGTCGCCCTCTTTTTGTTCTTCATCCGCAAGGACCAGAGTGGCACCGGAGTCCCCCAGGGTGACCTGGCCGTTGGCCGGGGTGGCTTCCGCCGAGGCGAAGGTCTTGCCTCCGTCCAGGGAGAGTTCGATTGTGGCCGTGCCTAAGGCACCAGTGGTCTTGATCTTCAGCACCGCGTCCAGGTTGCCTGCGGGAGAGCCCGTTGCCGTTGCGGAAGGTCCTGTGCCCGTGTGGCGCACACTGCCGATGTACCCGCCGGAGAGGCCTTCAACAGGCACGGCGATGACCACAGGCTCCTGACCCCCTGTTGCAAACACGTCCTTGAGGGTGTCCACCAGGGGGCCGACCCCCAGGAGGCCTTCGAGGTCCGAGTGCTTGCCGAGCAGGTAGGCCTTGCCCACGGTGCCCTTGGAGCAGACACCGGTCACAATGGCCGTGCCCGATACCCCGCCGGGAGCAAGGCCGCTGGCCCCGTCCACCAAAAATTCCAATACGTCGCCCATAATCGCTCCTTACACGATTCGGCCACCGCCCAGGGGGCGGTTGCGGAATCGTTTCAATGCGTCGTTAAACGCGGTTTCGGTAATCTGTTTGCCGGGAGCCCAGCCTGCGGCCTGCATCAGTCCTGCAAGCTCCCAGGACGGCAGGGCGCTTTTGTCTGCCAGCGCCGCCAGATCAAGCTCCTCTTCCTTTGCCTTTGTCTGTTGTTTTTTGGCCATTTAAGCCTCCTTGGTTTTGGGGGTGAACTGCACCTTGCGGATCAAGGGCAGGTCGGTCTCTTTACAGAGCATCCACTCAAAGGTGAGGTGAAGGCTGTTGCTCCGCCTCACAAACACCTCCGTCCTGTTGCCGGTAAAGCCATCTCGCGTGGCCTTTTCCACGCGAATCTGTACAAGGTTGTTGTCTGCGTCTGCCCGTTTGGGGGGCAGGGTGACGATGAACGCGTTGACAAATGCGTCCAGCCATGACTCATCGTCTGAGATCACCTCGACTCGCACGGGGAGCCGGCCCGTGTAGACCCGGTTGCGGACACGCTGGTGGGTCCCTTCCGGCAGCGTCCACTTGGCAAGGGGCCGGGGGGCGTACATGAAGGTTTCTGCCAGGTACTCAAGCTCAATGCGCTTTTTGGGATCGATGGGGGACGGCTTGTTCGGCTTGGCCATCACGCTGTCTGCGCTGAGCCCGCACTGAACCGCCGCTTCCCTGATCCATGTTTCCGCCTGCTGTCTCATGCCACCCCCATGCTGTGCCTTGTTTTGTCTAAGGTGTTGAGTGCTTCCAGCACCTGAATGTCCTCCTTTGCTGCTTTGCGCTTTGGGGAAGGGATCAAGCTTGCCCTCGCGGATGGCAGCAAGATCGGACTCCGCCCGGTTGCGCTCGTGGAGAAGGGGCAGCCACTCGTTGTCGGTGTCGGCCTCGGACGTCACCAGGGTTGTCACCGCCGCCACGGTTCGCCAGGCCGAAAGGGCCGCCGCAATGCGGCAGAGGGTGGCCGAGGCGCCGGAGGCCGCATACCCGCCTGCAAGAAGGGCATCGTCGATCTCCCCATGCACTGCATCCACGGCACGATTCATGATCCCGGGGCTTTTTTCCTCAGCCACCGACAGGTAAGCTTGCAAAACGTACAGGGTCAGGTCTTCCTGTGTGCACCAGGCCATGGCCATGCCTCCTTCTCGGAAATGTTGATTCGTTTCATGTCGTGCTCCTTCGTTGTTGACGCCTGTACTATCCCACGGGGGGACGGGGGCATGGGTTTCAAGCGTTTTACTCTTAATGCATGGTTCCGGCGGCAAGGGGCTGATGCCCCTTTGACCCCAGGTGCGCACATGCTCTGCACCTTCGTTCCTCTGGTGCGTCACATGTGCTGACGGGCTGCGCCGAGTCGTATTATGGTCAGGTGCACTCTGTGCACCATGATCGGGTACCGTAGGTTTGCGGGATTACCGGGGCATCCGCGTTATGCCAGGCCTTCATTCCAGTGCACGGAGTGCACCCTAAAACCCGGCCCTATCCGGGGGGTAAAGCCAACAAGGGCGGCGACTTTGTTTGTTACCGCACCAAATGGCCCACAGCCCGTGGCGGGGCACCGGAATTTTGGGGTGATGTGTTGAAATGCGCGGAGAGCAGGGGGGCTTTTTGTTTGCCAGGTCTGGAAGCGAGTGCCGAGGGTGTCCCTGAAACACGCTCCTTAATAAATGAGGTAAAAGCGTGGCCCCCGGCAGGGCGCCGGGGGCCTTTTTAATCTATTGGAATCGGTTCATCGTTTGCATCCATCATTCAGGAGGTATTCCTGGATCATTTCAACGGTCCCTTTGACGCCGTCCATTTTCCCTGAGAGCCCGGCGACCTCTTCGGCCACGTCGTTGATGCGGTCGTAGACTGCCGCCAGGTCTTCGTGGGAGAGGGCATGGGCCATGTTTGTCTCCAATTTGGTGACACGCTCGGCAATGACCGACACCTCCTGGTGGACCCCTTTGACTTCCCGGGTCTTGGCGTTGAACCGGCTGCCGAGCCACACGTACGCCCCGATGGCGAGGGTGAGGCCGTACTGGCCCGCGTCAAACCAGAACCGCAGGGCTGAATAGTCCGTCGGTTGTGTGCTCACCTTTTCTTCCTTTCATGCCGGGATTCGCAGGAGACGCACCGCACGCAGCCCGGCATGGCCTGGCGCCGTTTCATGGGGATGGGTTCGCCGCAATCCACGCATTCGCTGAGGGATTCGGCGGCGGCGGACCGGACCTTTGCAAGCTGGTTGGCTATGGCGTTGCGGTTCAGGTGGTCGGCGTAATCGTTTGCTTTGTCGCAGATATCCATTGCCTTACGCCCTCCCCAGCTTCAGGTTGCCTGCAAGGCCCTTGGACGCCATGCGGTCTCCGAACCACCAGGTGACCGCTGTCACCGTGAGGTACAGCACAATGTTGATGGTGTCCGAAAGGATGCCTCCGGCCATGGCCGGGGTCAGGGCGGGGCCGTTTACCGCTTCCAGGAGCTGCCACGCCTTTGCCGTGATCCAGGTGGAGACGCCCAGGAGGTAGGCGGTTATCCCGGGCCGGGCCATGGATTTAAAGGCATCGGCCAGTCCGAAGAACAGGGCCAGGAGCACCCCGAAGGGCACGGTGAGGCATTTTGCCCAGCCTGTCATGTCCAGGAGCCGGTCCATGTAGCCGCTGTCAAAGATGCGCACCTGGCCTGCTTTCTGGCTCTCGGTAAAGGCCGCCACTTCGGCCATCTCGATCTCTCCTGCCACCCGGGTGCGGGTGACCCTGATGTTGGCTTCGGCCTCGGCCATCATGGCTTCGCTCTCTGCCTCGACCATGGCCACGTCGTGTGCCCGCTGTCTGTCCCGGTCGTCCATCTCCAGGGCCTTGATTTTGCGTTGGTTGTACGAGGACCAGACGGTGCCGATAAGCCCGGTCAGTCCACCGAAAAGGGTCGTCAAAAGGGTTCCTTCAAGCATGGTTGTTTTCCCAGGGGTCGATGATGGTGATCTGGGCGTCCCGGCCCGCCATCAGGTTGTTGAATTGCCTCACCGTGGCCCGTGACACCAAGACGGCCCGCTGGCCGTTGAGCCAGCCCATGCGCCTTCCCAGCAGCACGCATCCCTCCACATGGGTCTTGAGCCCCTTGCGGATGTCCCCGGCATAATTGCCGGAGTGAACGAGGATATACGTGCGGTGGGGAACCTGGCGGATGTGGCAGGTGGCACGCCTGGGCGTGACCCGCCATGCCATGGGGTAGGTCCCGGGCGGGATGCACGACACGTTGGGTCGATTCTCCCGCCAGGGCAGCTCCAGGGTGAAGCAGGCAAAGCCAAGCTCGGGGACCGTCAGGATGCCTTCGGTGCCCTGGTCGGATTGGCGCAATCGGGTGAGGTATAGGGTGAGTGTTTTTTCCATGAAGGTATAAAAACACAGAAAAAACAGGGGGTGGGTTTAAAGGGTTTTAACGTCTTTTGACTGGTTCCCAGGTACCCCCACCTGGCCGCCGGGGGCAACTGAATGGTTCAGCGTTGGCCCTGGTGGGCGGCCCGGGCAGGCCGGTACACCCATCTAATCAAAGGACCGCTTATGCTGGTCTCGATCTTTTCGCAGGGACCGCTGCTTGCTGATGATGTTGTAAATCTGTGCCGTGGTTAACCCGGTCTTTCGGGAAAGCTCCCGCTGGTTGCATCCGTCAAAGAGCCGGAAGATCATGGCATCCCGGATGGCCCGTTTTAACTTATCGTCCCTGGGAAGGTAGACGTTGCGTCCGCCCAGGTAGTGGGCAATGACCACGATGACGTTTTGCGACCACTCCAGGGCCTCCTCCGGCTCCATTTTGGCCCAGTCCTGGAAATGGTCATCCACCACATCCACCAGTTCGGCCAGGAGGGTGGGCCACAGGCGCTGGTCATCCCTCACCGACGGGTCCAGCCCGCTCAGTACCTGCTTTGCATCCATGGCATTCAGGATCGATGGCTTGATTGTTCGGCGTTTCGCTTCATCTCTCCTCCGTATTCTGCTGTCTTGCCAGGGCAGGTCATCCCGTCCTGCGATCTCCCGTACGTGTTTCTTTCGTCTATCCACTATACCGCCGCCAGGGCCAGAGCCACAGGCTTGTAGGCTTCGGTCTCTTCATCCCGCTCATACACCCGTAAATAGGGCTTTGTGTCGGCCACTTTCATGCTGTCCGTGATGGCCTCCATGGCTTTTTTCCATTTGGGGTGTTCAATCTTCAGCTGGCGAAGGCCCAGGACGCGGGAGGTGCTTACCTTGCCTTCGGAGTCTGTTTTAAAGGCATGGTCCACAAGGGCCTTTACCTCGCTCCGGCTTCCGTCCGTCCATTCCTGGATGCACTCGTCAATGAGCTCCTTGGCTACCTGGAGGCGCTCGTCAAAGACGATGTAATCGGCCATGGCGCGTTCGACCCGGTACCGTCCGTCAAAGGAGTGAAGGGTGACGTTTCCTTTTTTACCGCCGATTTTTACCCCGTACTTCTCACCGGAGAGCTGAACAAAGGCCGCCGTGTCCGCCATGGCCCTGCCCTTGAAGTCGGCCAGGACCTTCTGGGTGGCCTTGGCTCTCTCAACGATCTCTTTGACCAGGTCGTCCCGCATCAGGTCCAGTTCCTCTACCTGCTCCATGGGGACCAGGTGGCCTTTCATGTCCTTCATGTATCCTTCAGGTACCTGCATCACTCATCACCTCCATTGATCAATTAGGTCTTCGGCCCGGTCCGGGGCCCTTCGGGCGGCGGCAATCTCTGAGAGCGCCTTTGTCTGTTCAGCGGCCAGTTCACACTCATCGTTTGATTCCATGGTGGTCGAATTGGATCTTCCACCAGCTTCGCCGTTGTGACGGAATACACTTTTGTGTTAGTGTCTCTTTGATTCGGTTACAATTTGACCTACACATGAAATGTATGATTGTGCAGGCTGCTGGGTTTTGTACACCGTGGGTTGATTTATCGCCCATAAATCTGTTCACGTCAAGTGTATTTTTGATGATGAAGTTTAATTTTTAGTGTACTCAAGGTTCCGGTATGTACATAATGAATAATAATTGCTGGTTACACTTCAGGTTTATTTTTGAGCGTGCCATTGCATCTTAAGTTTAAACGGTTGCAACCGGTTTGGAGGCGCTATGGATTCGGTAAAGGCCATTGATAGAATCATGGAAGCCACAGGTTTAAGCTCGCAAAGAGAGCTTGCGGATTTGCTGAATGTTTCTGTTCAATCTATTTCGAATCAAAAGAAGAAAGAGGGGATTCCGGCCCCCTGGCTCCTGACTCTCTGTGACAGTCATGACCTTAACCCCAAATGGATAAGGGATGGCGTGGGGCCGAAATATATTGGCAGGGACGGTAAGGATGGGAGCGCATGCCATCAGCCTGAAGAGGAGTCACAGCAGGTCAAGCCGCCGTGCGTTCGCCAGGAAGGCCGTATTGAAGAGGATGAGAACGGGGAGCTGAAGGTCCCCGTCCTTGAAGCACCCGAGGTGGATCACTACGACTACATCCCCATGGTTGAGGCCCAGCTGTCGGCAGGAGGGGGCTCCTTCATGGCCAGCGAGCGGATCAGGGAT
Source organism: Desulfoluna sp. CYM3A (assembly GCF_056829965.1). Lineage (NCBI taxonomy): Bacteria > Pseudomonadati > Thermodesulfobacteriota > Desulfobacteria > Desulfobacterales > Desulfolunaceae > Desulfoluna > Desulfoluna sp. CYM3A. The sequence goes on along the minus strand of NZ_CP186556.1, from coordinate 3,263,639 downwards.
TACTATGCCTTCCGCAAGGCCTTCATTGCCAACGTCGCCACATCGGTGAAAAAGCTTATCCTGATGCGTGTTTCCGGTGAATCCATGGAGCCCGAGATCCGAAACGGGGCCACCGTCATGATAGATTTGGGCCGCAGGCACATTAAAAACAACTGCATTTACGCCCTGGGCCTGGAGGACACCATCATAATAAAAGAGCTGGAGCGTATCCCCGGGGGCCGTGTCCGCGTTATCTCCAAAAACCCCCAGTACCCCGCATACGAAGCCGATGCCAAGGCCCTGCGTATCATTGGCCAGGTGATCTGGGGTGATCGCATGTATCCCATCTAAACGACCATGCCTTGGGCATTGGAAAACAAAAAAGCGGCTCCGGGAAACTCCCCGGAGCCGCTTAAAAACGAGTTCATTACAGTCTGTAAAAAAACGGTTTTCCTACCTTCTTTTCCCGCCAATCCCTGGCCCGATGGGCTGAAATTCAATGACAGTGCTTCCCGGTAGCGGGTTTACCTTTTTCCCGACCCCTTTGATTCCTGCTCCTGTCGGATTGCTGAAAGCGCGGAAGAAACAATACCGGTTGGCACGGCAACCAGTCCCAGGCCCAGCATCAGAACAACAAAGGTAAACATCCGTCCACCCGTGGTGATGGGGTAAATATCGCCGTAACCCACCGTCGTAAGGGTTGCCACTGCCCACCAGAGGCAGTCAAAAATTGAGCGGAACACCTCCGGCTGTGCCTGATGCTCAAAGTGGTAGACACCCACCGCTGCAAGGTAAAGCATGACCATGCTGCCCACGGTGAAAATCAGCAGCTCTTCCTTGGCCAGGGCAATGGCCTTGCTGAACCGCAGGAGAGCGCTGTTGTATCGAGCCAGTTTCAAGAGCCTGGTCAGCCGGAGAAGTCTCAAAATCCTCAATGTTCGAAGGTCCACGGCCGGAGCAATATAAAAGGGGAAAATCGCCAGGAAATCCACAATACCGTAAAAGCTGAAAATGAATTTCAGGCGATGCTCGGCGGTGTAGATTCTCCAGAGGTATTCGATGGTGAAAATGCCTACGACACATACCTCGGAATACCATAAAAACCGACGCATACCCGCAGATAAGTCCGGTATGGTTTCAATGGAAAAGCAGACAACTGAATAAAGGATAAGAAGGGTTATAAACAGGGATACGGACGGGGCATCCTGCTTGTGTGTTTCGGTGCTGCTTTCCACCGGAGCGATCTGCTGTGGCTTCATTCTTTTCCTCTGTAAAATTTCAAGACATGATTTTACTGATTGGGTCTTTGACTGACTATGAATTATTTATCTTTGTTGTTTTATGAAAGATAATGGGCCGGGGCAACAACTAAATGAAGAGTGACTATGGTTTTGTGTGGGGTATGATTCAGTGATTTGAAAATGCAAAATGTAAATCAGCGTTTGCTGTTTGATTTTCTCACCCTTCGGGCGAGCCGGGGTAGGGCGAAAGGTTGCGGCAGGCATCCGGGTCAGTGGATGTTGTTTCTACTGTCGTTGAAATGAATAAATACAGACCATTACGGTAAAAAAACTGTTGACACGCAGGCAGGATGAAATTATGGTGAGTCGTAATAACTAGTTATTGTGGGAATCAAGAAGCGACCCGACAGGATGCTGGAACATCCTGCCAGGCCTGACCAGAACAACCTAAGACGGAGGTCGTCATGGCTAAGCGGTTTTTTACACCACCCCCCGATCCATTTCAAGTCGTATTTTCCTTTATGCGCATCACATCGCGCACCTTTTACCTGCACAATTGCCGGTTCAAATGGCCAGTGAACACGTGCGTTTCTGACTGACGGCGGGGGAAGACGCCTCTTCGGAATTCTGCGCGTATTCGATCTGCGTTGGTAGCAGCGGTGCTGCGTCTTTTTCCTCATGTTCTCACCGAAGAGGTGTTTTCCCTTCTCCTGTTTCAGGGCGAGCCTGTTCCCATTGTTGAGGGGCGCTATTCCTTATAAAAAAAACTTTGTCGCGCGTTGGTTTGCCTTCCTTCGGAGGCGTGAACGAGCAAGACGCCACGGATGCGCGATGAAGGCGGATCGTGATGAGGGGATCAGGGGATGGTCTCTGCAACAGCCTGAAGATGCGGGCCGTGTCTGTTTTCCTCTCACCAGAATAAAAGGAGGTTGTCATGGCATTAACCGATATGAATTCTTCTCCGGAGATGTTTGAGGGCACCGAAATTTCGGAATTGTGCGACTCCATAAAGGACATTCACCGCCTGCTGAGGTCCGTCGGATCCTTTTATGCGGAGCTGGATGCCGCGGAAGCGCCCGGGGGCAACGGCCTTCAGATCGATTTCAAGAAATGGGGCATCCGAACCATCACCGAGGACCTCCTGGCCCGGCAATATGCCAAGATCGATCGGATGGCGGCAATCTATAAGGAAGAGCAGGAGAGGATGAGGGGGAGATAGGGCCCACACGCATCCAACAGGCCGGTGGCCAGGCGGAGTCAGGGGGATGGGCCGTATTGGCTTCTTCAGGTAAAAGATCGCAGGTTTCTGGGGGCGGCTGAAGCAGCAGGTCGCCAGCTTCACCGAGCCGGGGGATACTCGGTATGTCCACACGTACAAATAACACGGCCCGGCTATCTGGTTTTTGCTGTTTGCCTGGCTCCTTTGCTTTGTTTTTTTTGGGGGGGTAGAGTCTCTTAGTGTTGAATAATATAGATATACTTTTTGCTCTTTATTCTATACGCTATGTTTGAAAAATGGTGGGTAAGGTTGTTTATAGTTTGAGGATGTTGAGTGATGTTTAACTTTGAAAAGTAGGATATGATGAAAACACTTCTGATTGCTATTTTGACGGCTTTTATTCTCCTGCCCTCGCTTGTCTTGGCGGGAAACTGTGACAACCCAACAAATGATTTTGATGGCGTCTATTGTCTCACCAAGAATTATCTGGCCGTAGATACCCGGCTCAATGAAACGTATGGTGAATTGATTTCCTTTCTGACCGATGATCAGAAAAGACACCTAAAAAAAGAACAGATCCAATGGATGAAAGAGAGAAATGCGACGTGCTCTATAGATCATGAGGGACGTTTTTTCATTGATCTCAACCTTGCCACGCAATCAACTCTATCGCGTTTGTCATATTTGAACAAAGAGCTTCAGCGATTCAAAAAATCGGGGGACGTCAGCCTTAGCGCTCCTTCCGATACCAGTAAACCATTGGACCCGCCTCCCTTGAATTTGCCACGGCCGTACAAAGTCAGCACCTTTTCAGCCATGTATTTTAACGGGACGGACCATGTGAGTTCCGAAACGGTCACGCATCCTTCCATTAATTATGAGAATGACGTTTTTTGTAAAATTCCTGCCAGCAGCTTTGAGGCCGTTTGGGAGGCGAACATTGACGCCCAGGAGGCATGCCGCCTGCCCATATCGTTCGCTTCGACAACACACGGTATGGCTGCCTTTTTTTTGGATGATGTGTCCATACCCAACGGGCTGGATTCCAATGGGAGCCTGTCCATTCCCCTTGAAACCGGAACGCATCGTCTGCGAATTGAGTACAAAAGCCATGGGTACAGAGCAAATTTTAACGCAGCGGTGGTGAACTATCCCGGTGCATCCAGCAAAGGCGACCTCCAGGTATTTTTTGAAAAAGCGTTAAGTAATTCAGCCAGGTCCGTTCACATTTCAGGTGAAACCACCACCGACTATAACAATAATGTCCATGTATACTTACCCGACGAGGGCCCGGTTTTTTTGGTTCTCGAGAGCCAGACATCGATTAACTGGACTTTTTATAATCAGAGCGACGTCAGGGTAAGCGGTGTTCTTATCTGCTGTGATTCCGGAGCCTCCACAGTAACGGGGATCCGCGAAGACACACCTGTATATCACGTGGAAGCAATTGATCGATCCGTGTATCAAGGCATGCTCCCGGAAGCATTTGATTATGAGTATAAAGAGAAAAATATGCTTCGGGCTGATTTCTCGTATTGATGTGGCCGCTATCCACTGAAAGCACGGTGTTTCAGTGGAAACTATGGATCCTTTAAGCGTAAGCTGAAAGAAAAATATATGATGAATGAAAATCAAAAAAAGGGATTGTTGGCCGTCCTGCTTCTTACCCTCTGCATCCTGCTGGTCCCTCAGTTCGTAAAATCAAAGGCTCCGGAAACCCCGAAAGTCAAACCAGAAACCGTGAAATCCGATCTGCGGACATACCTCGAAGGGTTGCAGTATGATAAAGGCTCTTCGGTTAACGCGCTTGCCTACAACCCCACGTGCGGAATGCTGGGTGTGGGGTATGAAAACGGAATGGTTGAGTGGCATGATACCAGCGGAATGAAAGCACCTCAAAACTTCAAGGCACATGACATGCGGGTGAGCAACATCGCCATCTCAGATGACGGTGCCATGGGCTTTACAAATTCTTATTTTGACGATGCAACGAGAGTTTGGGATCTCAAGACAGGGTCTTTGGTAACCACAATTGCCGATGCGCGTATAGCGTCAATAATCTATGAGGAAACTAGAGATTATAAGGTCGTATTTGCATGCGGCACAGACCGCGTAAAGATATTTGACACCCGATGGGGTATTTATGACGATACTTATAAATTCGAGGCCTCTGCTACATCAATGGCTTTGAGTTCTGACAGACGCTGGCTCTCCGTGGGCTCTTCGGCGGGTGGTATTGATGTCTGGGAAGTGACGCGTCAGGGCGATAAACCTGTTCTTGTGAAACAGGGGGCCATACAACCCTATGAAAAAGGGAACTGGATCATCAGCGTTACATTTAACGATACATGCGACAAACTCTATACCGTGACACAAAAAGGCCAGATCGACAGCTGGCGTGTCCCGGGCCTTGAGAGAGAATATCATTTCGTGTCGGGTATCAAGCATGCCTATTCCGCCGTTCCTTTAGGGCGGCCGAACTCAATTATCCTGATGGGCTCTAAAGATAAATGGGGACAAGGATATAGCCACGGTGAGTTGATAGACTTGGACAAGGGAAGCAACAGGCTTGTTTTTAAACGTGTCGCATCACACTGCGTTCCACTGCTCTTTCCTTCCATAGCCGCGATGGTTGCCTCCGGGAAAACAAATCATCTTGTTCACGCTTCCCTTCTGCGTCAGGGTAATGAAGACGATGGCAGGCCGTCGGCGCCAGGCACAGGCCGGAGGGGCGATCGCGGCTGCATATACAGAAACAATCTCCGGATTGTTTTTGTGTTTTACCTGCAACCATGCACTGAAATGCCCCGAAGAGAACCGTGATATTTTGGAGCGGGTTCTGGAGACCCTGGCAGGTTTTTTTTCGGGTGTGCTTGTTATCTGCCTTGAGCCCAATACAGACTGATCTTGGAGAACAAATCCGGCGGGTATTATCCGGGCCTGCCGGGCTAACCGCCGATGCTTCGCCTTAACCGGCTATCCCCTTCGTTTGCAATACGCTCAAACAGGGAATCGAGCTGGGGAAACACATCCCATCTGTTCTTGTGAAGGTGACCTGCGATAAGGTCAATGACCTTAAGCTCCAAGGCATCAATGCGTTTGCCTTTCCAGAGTGTGTCGGCCAGCGCAAGGGTCAGCTCTTCAAGGGAGCATTCCATTTTATGCCAGCGGCCGTGGGACAACAGGCACCGGGCCAGTTTCGGAGAAACCCCCTGGTCAGAGTAGTATTTTTTCACCCTGGGTATGTTTATGGTTGAACCGGGCGTCTATATCTCTTGGGCGTGGACTATTTTTGATGTCATGGATCACAACCGCGGTCTGTACAAACTCGGAATCGACGGGAACGTTCAGTTTCTCGAATGTGGCCAGAAGCGCGTTTGCCGCTTCACCCACCAGCTTGGCGTGGGTGATGAGGTGGCCGGGTGCTCCCATGGTTTTCAGCAGTTCAAATGCGTCTGTCTGTGAATGCAGCAACGAGGATTCTCCCGATGTCGTTCGTTTAAGAGTGTCGCCAATGACGGTTTGTCTGTCTTTTACCCGTGGCTGCACGCAACGGCCTGGAAATGATGATACCCCTGCTCGTCCGGGTCTGCCATGGCCACCCAACCCTGGGGGGTGTTGGTGAGGCGGATGCGTGTTTTGACGGGCTGGCCGTCGGGGCGCGTGAGGTTGCACGGCCGGGTGGGTTTCATGGAGAGCAGGCTGATGAGCTGGGTGCGGGTGAGTTCCCTGCCGAAGAGGGTTTTCCAGATGACAAACCGGCAGCCGCCTTTGTCAGCAGGCCAGTTGGCGCAGCCAAATCCTCTCTTGCCTTCGATGATGGTGCCGCCGCAGGCCGGACAGGGGGGCAGGGGCTTCTGGGGGGCGTCGGGCCTGGACGTTCTGGGGGCAGGTGGTTGCACCTGGTTTGGTTCGGAGGCAGGGCGCTCCGAGGCCCAGGGTACGGGGCCGTCGTTTTTTTTGACGCTCTTTTTGGGCTTGGAGTCGAAGTCAAAGGTGGTTTGCCAGGTGCCCTCTTTCTGCACAAGAACGATGGCAGCGGAGAACCGCTTTTTCTTTTTGGAAAGAAAGCCGTTGTAGGGACCGGATTTTTTTCGGTGCCGAGGAGGCGCTGGCCCACCATGTTGGGGGTCAGCGTCTTGCCGGCCATTTTTTTCCAGATGGTGAAGCTGCAGGAGCAGGTGTAGTTTTTGTATGCTTCGATGACCTCGCCCCCGCAGGCCGGGCAGCGGCCCACCACCTCGCCGGTCTTTTTGCGGGAGGCCGGAGCCTTGCCTTCCATGGCAAGGGTTTTCAGCTCTTCCATGGACTTTTCGACGAAGCCTTTGATGGCGGCAAGGAAGTTGTCGTTTGAGCCGTCGTTTTCCCCCAGGGCGATGCGGTTGAGGCTCATCTCCCAGCGGGCGGTCTCTTCAGGTGAGGTGAGGACCTTGCTGACGGCGGTCTTCTGGAGCATCTCCACCAGGTAGCAGCCCTTGTCCGTGGCATTGAGGGTTTTGCCTTCGCGTTTTGGTGACTCGCGGGTGATGAGGATCTCTAAGGATCTGGGCGTGGGTGGACTGGGTGCCGATGCCGATCTCTCCACGGAAGAGGTCCTTCATGGCCTTTTCCGACACGTAGCGTCCCGGGTTGGTCATCTCCTTCAAGATCAGGGCGTCGGTGTAGGCCGGGGGCGGGGTGGTCTCCTTTTTTTCCGGGGCCACCTTCTGTTTGTGGGCGGGATCCCCCTTGGCCAGGGGTGGGATGTGGGCCTCTTCCTCTTTTTTCGCTTTCACCGGCCATGCCGCGCGCCAGCCCGGAGACAGGATGATCTTGCCCGTGGTCTGAAAGGTCTCCTGGGAGAACCCGGTGACGATCTTTGTGTTCTCGTAGTGGCAGTTGGGGTGAAAGGCCGCGGCAAACCGCCGGAGCACCAGCTCAAAGATCTTGGCCTCGTCCGCCGATGCGCTGGGGGGCAGGTTCTTTAAGGGGATCAGGGCGTGGTGGTCCGTGAGCTTGGCGTCGTTGAAAACCCGCTTGTTGGAAAGGGAGATGCGTCCGTGGTCCACCCCCTCGAACAGGGCCGGGGCTGTCGGGGCGAGCTTTTCCACCAGCTTTTTGACCATGTCCAGGTTCTGGGTGCCCAGGACCCGGGAGTCGGTGCGGGGGTAGGAGAGGCATTTTTTGTCCTGATAGAGCCCCTGGGCAACGCTCAAGGTCTTTTTGGCCGGGAACCCGAACCGCTTGTTGGCCTCCTGCTGGAGGTCGGTGAGGGAGAAGAGAAAGGGCGGGGGCTCCGACTTTTTCTCCTTTTCCGCAGAGAGCACCGTGCCCGGTGTGTTGTCGCCGGTGAGCCGCTCCACAAGGGTCCTGGCCGCTTCAAGATCGAAGAGGCGCGTCTCCTTTCCCTTGAACCAGGTGCCGATCCAGGTGCCTTTCTCGTTTTGAAAGTGAACTTTTATCAGAAGGTAGGGCTCGGGTTTGAAGTTCTCCCGCTCCCGCCGTCTCTGCACCAGAAGGGCCAGGACCGCCGTCTGCACCCTGCCCACGGAGTAAAGATCCCCCAGGCGCACGGTAAGGGCCCGGGTGCCGTTCATCCCCACCATCCAGTCCGCCACCTGCCGGTAGTACCCCGCACGCCAGAGGCGGTCGTAGTCGGTGATGGGCTTCAGCTTATTCAGGGTGCTTCTCACCACGGCAGGGGTCAGGGCCTGGCTTGTCCAGAACCGCATGATTCGCCCCTTGTCCGTAAAGCCCGCCTGCAACAGGATGGTCCGGGCAATGACCTCACCTTCGCGCCCTGCGTCCGTTGCGATGATCACCCGGGAGAGCCCCGGGGTTTTAAGGAGCTTTTTGATGACCGAGAGCTGCTTGCCGCTTTTTTTGATGGGCTTGTACTTGAAAGGCTCCGGCAGGATGGGCAGGGTGTCCAGGGACCATTTCTTGAAGGAGGGGCTGTAATCCTCGGGGGCGAACAGCTCAACCAGGTGGCCCACGGCCCAGCAGATCAGGGTGTCGTTGCCCTCGAAATAGCCGTCGCGCTTTGTGCGGACGCCAAGGGCCTTGGAGAAGTCAACCGCCACGGAGGGCTTTTCGGTGAGGATGAGAGTGGTCATAGAGCTGTCATAGCGTAAAATTCTGGAAGAGGGAACGTAAAAAGAAGGTGCTTAAGGTGGCTTTGTTGTGGATAGAATTATTTCTCGTCATCCTCCTTGATTGAATCGTGTTTCGTCTATTTCGCCGGTTCAAGGTCGCCAGGTCGCCAGGATTGGTCAAACCATGCCTCGGTTGGGCCATAGATACGGAACAAGAGGTTGAACCCCTTTCCCGGAATCGTCTGGATCCAGTTATTCTCCCATCCTTCAGGTGCTTTGGCTGCAAAATGAACAGTTGTGGTGCCAGTCTGCATTCATCCGGATCCCTTGCTTTTGCCATTGAAGCCTGCTTCTGGTGGCGGCCTGGTGGCTGAGCATGAAGCCTGTGACTGTGCATAGACATGAAGGACCAGAATGCTTTAGCGAACGCTTTCAGCAATAACGTCCAGTGGCTTCAAAGGGTCAGTAAAAGTTTCCCTGCATCACGGGTGCCCACTAGGTAGACCGACCCTTGCCCCACCTTGGTTGTGACCATATCCGGGGTAATGCCGGTAGCCATGAAGTGGAACACGGTACGCTCGGTAACCGAAAGCACACCGTTTTCATCTTTGAATTCATGCCCCTCAATGAGTGGGGTGAACCACTGGCGGTTGTCGTAGACCTTCACGTGGTCTGCCGGAAAGAAGTTAGCGCCGCGGGCTTCAGCAGTCGCAATTTTTGCCGCCTCTTTGAAGATGCCCTGCATCCTGGCATCCGGCTTAAATTCCACACCTTTTTCAATGCCAAGATCCTTTGCGATTCCAAGCCACTCTTCGTTCCAGAGGGCTGTGGGCTCGTATTGAATCAGAGCATTGATTTCATTGAAGAACTTATCGTTCATCGCGTGGACAGTATTGTATTGAATGCCCGTAATGTTAATGAACTCCGTTTTCTGCCCCGGTTTGTTATACGGGTACAGCTTCATAGTGTCCTTGAGCGCCTGGACATTCTTTGGGACATCGGCCTTATCACCGACAATGCGGATCAGTAGCCAATGCTGATAGCCTATGCTCTCGATGGGAATGTAGCCAACCGGAATATTACCCTTATAGCTGGAGTGGTAGACAAAATATTTGCCGCCTTTGCCTTGGTCCTTCGGATGAGGAAGCCCGATGCGTCCTGTGAATTTAAAGGCCGCATTATCAAGTAAGCCTAATACGGGTGTGCCAACTTCAAGCACAACAGGGCCGTCTTTGACGTCTATCTCGCTGCTGACGTAAGGGGTCGTTGTGTTGGCCGTCAACCAAATGCTTTCAGCTGTCAACATGTTCTCGGAGACAGCGATAGTCTGGTTGGGCTTCATACCAATGCTCTCGTGCCCGACTAACAACCCCTGTATAGAAGCGATGGGAATGCCGGACAAAAACAGACGAACCGCGTTAGCCGTATCCACGAAATCACGGGTCTTGCTGTACGTCTTTTATATAGAGACGCCGTCTATAAGTCATTTCTCCAAGATATTCAGACACCACACGGTTAGGTGTGATGATTTCATCTGGAACTTTTGCTCTGTACTTTGGAGCCGCAGCCACCGTTACGGGCAACATCAGCAGGGCAAACATCACTGCTATCATCGTCTTCTTCATCTAAGTTCTCCTTTTCTTTGTCCGTCTTTTGAATTCTATGTCCCGTCATTTCGATGGGGTTGTGGTTTCTGCTTTCTCCTACAGCTAACGCTACACTTCACCGTAAATTTGCCAAAAACGTAGACATGTTAGAAGTAGAGGCTCCCAAGCACAATATAAATAGGAAACCCTAATGAAAACGTAATGTTTTAACGAAATGTAAATCATTAAAATCTTCAACGAGGCGGATGCTGGTATTTCTCTGAGGTAGATTTGCCGCAAACAAGGTATCTCTAACCTGAATATTTCATGAGAAAAAGATCGCTTTGGTGATGTGAGAATTATTACAGTTGTTTGTCTATAAAAATGAAACATTTCAAAAATGCAAAATGTAATTCACCACTTTCTGCTCGATTTGCTAACCCTTCGGGCGAGCCGAGTGCACCCATCTTCTGCGTTATCAGAGCTTTGAGGTAAACAACTAAAACTGAAAATCGAAGTGCGGTGGTATGAGTGCATCCGGTTTAAAGCGTATGAAAGAAATGAAGCAAGAGCTATCACAACTCAAGCGCATGTTCGCTGACATGGCCCGTGAAAACTAGGCTCTGAAGGATCTGATTGAAAAAAGCTTTAAGGCCGTCGGAGAAACGGGAGGCTGTGAGCTACCTGATTGCCGCGCACCAGCTGTCCGTGAAGCGAAGTTGTCGTTGTCTATGGTTGTTTCGGTTGGCCATTTATAAAAACTTCAAGACGAAGCATCGCGATACCGAGGTCATTGAAGCTATTCATGCGATTATAGACAAGCATCAACGCTGGAGCTTTTGGGAAATGTTCCAAGCCTTGCGCAAGGAGCACCGTTGGAATTACACGCAATTATATCACATTTCCCACTGTATCAGGATAGTTGTCGCCAAATTAATCATTGGGGGCGTTGAAGGTTGACATGTGTTATTCACAAATGTTCAGAGACAAAATGACCCGAAGAATGACCGGAACGACCGCTATCATTGAAGTCTTTTATAATCGTATAAGAATACAAAAACGGTTAGGGCATCGATCCCCAGTTCACTACAAAACCAGACAAGTTACAAAATGCGGCATAATTTGTGTCTGCTATCGCCAACAAGGGTCAGTGACAACTACCTTGACACCTGATGACTCACAATTTATTTAAGCGGTTCAAACAGATACTCCAGCCCGTTCACCTTGATCTCATAGACCAGCCCAAGCATCTCCCCCAGCTCCCCCTTGGGAAATCCCTCCTGGTGGAACCACACCACATAGGGCTCGGGCAGGTCCACGAGGAGGACGCCCTGGTATTTTCCGAAGGGCATGGGGGTTCTGGCGACTTTGAGGAGCATGGTGGGGTCGAAGGTCGGGCTTTGCATGGGGTTGATCCTTATAAATATTAAATCTGATGGCTTCACACTATGAGTTACCGAAAATACCCCGGCTTTGGAAGGGCGTTGCGCAAGATGACATGAAAAAGCGCTCCCTTCAAGGGGCCGCGGCTTGCTTTCTGAAGGGCGCGCTGATAGATTTCCACCATCCATCATCAAAAGAGGGTGTTGGGCGGTTTTGTTGCAGGCCCATTCGGTCGGTCTGTTTTGGGTCACGGGCACAGCCGTGGGCTGTTTTTTATGTTTCGGGGTTTTCATCGTGTTTGATGCAAAGCGAGGTGTTCGGGTTTTTGTTTTATGGATGTGTGCGGTCGTGTGTATCGTGTTGCCCGCGCCCCGAGCCGAGGCCCAGGAGCCTCCCCACAAGAACATTCTCATCCTGCACTCCTTTCACAAGGGGCACGTCTGGAATGACAGCATCTCACAGGGCATCGACGCCGGGCTGGCGCGTGCGGACGCTTCGTCCATGGTCCTCAGTGTCTATTACGAGTACATGGACGCCGAACGGTTTGGCAACGCAGGCCAGGCGCGCCGCCTGGCCGACTTTCTAAACCAGAAATACCGCCAAATCCCCCTGGACGTGATCATCGCCACCGATGATTCGGCCTTCCGCTTTCTGTTGGATGAAAAAAAGAAGATATTTGCCGACACCCCGGTGGTTTTCTGCGGGGTGAACTATTTTGAAGAGTTCGAGATGTTCGGCCACGACCGCTTTACCGGGGTGGTGGAACGCATCGACATCCTGGAGACCGTCCGCACCGCCCTTCGCCTTCATCCCAGGACCCGGGAGATCCTGGTGGTGGTGGACCAGACCGACACCAGCATCGCCATCCTGAAAACCATCGTCACCTATTTCAAATTCATGGACGATCCGTCCCTTTTCCGTTTCATCCCGGCCATGAGTATAGAGGAACTCCAGGAGGAGGTGAGCCACCTGCCTGAAGACACGGTGGTCCTGTTTGTCAATTTCACCGTGGATCGCACCGGCCGGACCTTTTCCATGAAGGAGGGCCTCCGGCGGGTGGCCCGTGCCTCCAGTGCCCCCATCTACACCTTCTGGGACAACTACCTGGGGTACGGGGTGGTGGGGGGCATGATGGCCAGCGGCAGCGCCCACGGAGAGAAAGCCGCCGAAATTGCCCTGGGCCTGTTGTCCGGCACGTCGGTCCAGGCCGTGCCGGTGTTCAAGGAGAGCCTCAACCGCCATATGTTCGACTACACCCTCATGGAGCGGTTTCATATCAAAGAGGCGTCCCTTCCGGCCGGGACCGAGGTGATCAACGTCCCCTTCTCCTTTTACAGCACCTACAAAGAGCTGGTGTGGGGCATTGTCCTGAGCATCGCCGGGCTGGGTATGGTCATCCTGGTGCTTGTGGTGAACACCTTTAAGCGGAAGAAGGTGGAGACCTCCCTGACCTATTACTCCAACCAGTTGCGCGTCTTGAACTCCATCGACCGTGCGGTGCTGGACGGGAGTTTTTCTTCGGAGACGGTGCAGGATGTGCTTCGGTATGTGCGGGACCTGTATGACTGTCGCTGGGCCTGTGTGGTCTCCTTTGATTTTGAGAGGGCACGGGCCACGGTGGTGGCTGTGGACACGGCCTCGGGGCACGGGGTGCCCGAGGGGAGCGCCTATCCCATCGGGGAGTTCCATTCCGATATCCTGGCCAGGGGGCGGCGCATGACCGTGGCCGGGGACGAGGCGGAAAAAAACGCCCTGCTTTCCGGTTTTCAGCAGTCGGAAGGGGGCACGGACGGGTATGTGAGCGTGCCCCTCATGGCCAACGAGGAGCTCATCGGGGCCTTGAACCTCTGCCGGTTCGACCAGCCCGGCCTGCCCATCGAGAACCTGGATATTGTCAAGGAGGTGGCCACGTCCCTTGCCGTGGCCATCCAGAGCGTGAATCTCATGGAGGCCACCCTGCGGCATGGCCACGAGCTGGAGCGGCTTTCGGCCAAGGTGTTTGAGATGCAGGAGACCACCTGCCGCAAGATCTCCTTTGAGCTCCACGACGAGATCGGCCAGGCCCTCACCGCCGCCACATTGAACCTTGCGGCCATGAAGAAGATGATCGCCTCAGGGGTCGGTGCCAACCTCACCGGGCTCCTGTCAGACACAGAAGAGATCGTCAATCGCCTGTACGAGCAGGCACACGACCTCTCCATCAACCTCTGGCCCCCCATGCTGCGGGACTTTGGTCTGGGGCCCACCTTAAGGTGGTATCTGAGCCGCATCGGGGAGAAGGTGGATATCCCCCTGATCCTTGACGCCCCGGACTTTTCGGAGCGGCCCTCCGAAGAGATCGAAGCCGCCGTCTACAGGCTGGCACAGGAGGCCCTGAACAATATCGTCAAACATGCCCGGGCCACCCGGGTGACCATCTCTTTGAAGCGCCGCACCGACGGGATGATCGTCTTTACGGTGGAGGATGACGGGGTGGGGTTCGAGCCCGAGGCCGTGGCCTCCGGGGGAGACATGAATCACAAACTGGGGCTTCTGGGCATGCGCGAACGCATCGCCTTTCTGGGGGGACGGTTCACGCTGTGGTCCAGCCCGGGCCAGGGGACCTCCATCACCACGGAGATTCCGTGGAAGGCAAAGAAGGAAGAGACAACATGAGCAACATCAAGGTGCTGGTGGCCGAAGACCATACCATCGTCCGCAAAGGGCTCTGTGCCCTGCTTCATGCGGAGCCCGACATCGAGGTGGTGGGGGAGGCGGAGAATGGCCGGGAGGCCGTAAAGATGGTGGAGCAGCTCGTCCCGGATGTAGTGCTCATGGACATTACCATGCCGGAGCTCAACGGCATGGACGCCACGCGCCAGCTGAAAAAGAAGTTTCCGGAGCTGAAGATCCTGATCCTCTCCATGCACACCAGTGAGGAGTACATCTTTGAGACCCTCCGGGCCGGGGCCTCCGGGTACCTGGTAAAGCGGTCTGCCACCACCGATCTTATCCAGGCCATCCATGTGGCCCATAATGGGGAGTCCTATCTGAGCCCGGATATTTCGAGCAAGGTGATCACCTACTACGTGAAGCAGAAGGAGGGTGGGGGAGCCGCTGAACCCGAGGGTCTCGACAAGCTTTCGGACCGGGAGCGGGAGGTGCTCCAGCTCATCGCCGAGGGGCACGCCAACCGGGACATCGCCGAGCAGCTCTTCATCAGCCCCAAGACCGTGGAGGCCCATCGCGCCAATATTCAGCGAAAACTCAAGATCTCTGGTACGGCCGAGCTGACCAAGTACGCCATTATCAAGGGGCTTGTGGAGCTGGGCCTGTAACAGAGTCTGGGGAGGGGATAAGAGTAGGCGCGCCGCACGATGGTATGGCGCGCCTCCGGGGCAGGGCCTCCGGCAGTGATGCCGGAGGCTTTTTTGCGTCTAAAGGGCCGCTGTGTAGATCCCGACGACGTCCTCAAGGGTGGGGCGCCTGGGGTTGGTAACACCGCAGGCGTCTTTCTGGGCGTTCCCCGCCATGATGGGCAGGTCCTCTTTTTTAACCCCAAGCACGGTGAGGTTTTCGGGGATGCCGATGTCCCGTGAGAGGGTCTGGATGGCGGTCAGGGCGGTTTCGGCTGCCTCGCGGGTGGAGAGGCCCTCCACGTTTTCCCCCATGGCAATGGCAATATCCACGTAGCGATCGAGCCTTGCGATGAGGTTGAATCGGGAAACATGGGGCAGCAGGATGGCGTTGCACACCCCGTGGGGCAGGTCGTAGTACCCGCCGAGCTGATGGGCCATGGCGTGGACATGGCCCAGGCTGGCGTTGTTGAAGGCCATGCCCGCCAGGTATTCGGCGTAGGCCATTTTGTCCCGCGCCTCGATGTCCTCGCCGTTGGCAACGGCCGGGCGAAGGTAGTCGGAGATCAGCTCGATGGCCTTGAGGGCGCAGGCATCGGTGACGGGGGTGGCGATGGTGGAGACGTAGGCCTCCACCGCATGGGTGAGGGCGTCCATGCCTGTTGCCGCGGTGAGGGACGAGGGCATGCCCACCATGAGGAGGGGGTCGTTGATGGCGATGGCCGGGGTCACGCGCCAGTCCACAATGGCCATCTTCACCTTCCGCGAGGTGTCGGTGATGATGCAGAACCGGGTCATCTCGCTGGCTGTTCCGGCCGTGGTGTTGATGGCGATGAAGGGGGGCATGGCCTGGGTGGACTGATCCACCCCTTCGTAATCGTGGATGGTTCCGCCGTTGGTGGCCACGATGCCGATGCCTTTGCCGCAGTCGTGGGGGCTGCCCCCGCCCAGGGTGATGATCATGTCGCAGCCGCTCTCCTTGAAGAGGGCCACGCCGTCTGCCACGTTCTTGTCCGTGGGGTTCGGGACGGTGTCGTCAAAGAGAACGACCTCGGAGCCGGTCTCGGTTTTGATGAGGTCCGTGATCTGCGCCGTAAGACCGGCGTCGGTGATGCCCTTGTCCGTGACCAGCAGGGGCTTTTTGGCGCCCAGGGTTTTGATCTGTTCTCCGAGTTGCTTATGGGAGCCTACGCCCATGAGGGTGACGGTGGGAATATAAAATCCGTAGACAGCATCTGATTGTGCCATGATGGATACTCCTTTGCGTGTGTAATGATGGCAGTTGGTTTTTTGACCACGCCTGGCGTGGTGATGTGTTGTACTGCAAAAGCAGGGCCGAAGTCTGGGTGTTTTTGCCCTGGTGGCCCTGGATTTGGCGCTGATTTTACACAACAGCGTGAATTCGCAGGGAACAGGTGTTCGAAAAAAAATGTGGGCGTCGGTGGCGTTCAGAAGGGTGCGGGGTGGGAGCGGAAGAGGGGCTGTATCATTGTGACCCGATTGGATCCGGGCAGTGGGACAGTTTGATACGGCCGGGGGAACCTGGCCTCTTCCTTACAGGGCTTCGGCGTCCTTTGCCATGCCTTCGTCCACAATGGACTGGATTTTTTCAAGTATGCGCCTGGCCTCCATTTTCGGCATCAGGGGGCTGACCTCCTTGACCCAGAGCTGCTTGATTTTGATCACCTCGGGGAGCTTCAGCCAGGTGTCCACCTCTTCTTTTGAGGCAAAGGCGACCGAACAGCCGGACGCTCTCTGGGCTGCCACCGTTTCATCAAGCATGGGCTTATAGAGCGTGGCAAAGTGGCGTTTGGAGTTGGCCGAGGCCGTGAGGATGATCTCCTGGAGCTCTTGGGGCAAGCGATTCCACGTGTCGATGTTGATGGTAACATGGAAGGGGACGGGGTTCCAGAATTCTTTGAATACCAGGATGTTGGGTGCCACCGTGTCGAGGCCTACGCGGTGGATGGCGTCGATGTTGGTGTAGATGCCTTCCAGGGCATTGGTCTTCAGGGCCATGTAGGTATCTGCCCAGGGCAGGGAGACGGGGACGGCGCCGACACCTTCCAGGACCTTGAGAAGCCAGCGGCTGGATGCCCGGACCCTGCGGTTTCTGAAATCGCTGAGGGAAGAGACGGGCTCGGTAAAGGCCCCTGCAATGGGAAGCACGGAGTAGGTGTAGACAATTTTCTGGCGGTATTTCAGAAATTCGGCGTTGAGTTGGGGGATGTTGTCGTAGATGGTGTCGTAGACCCACATGCGGTTGGTGTAATCGGCAGGTCCCTGCTGGAACAGGGTAATGGCGCCGTTGACCACCAGGCGGCCGGGGTAATAGTTGATGTTGACGTGCCCCATGTCCACGGTGCCGTCTTTGACCCCTTCCAGGATCTCTTTGTCTTTGAGGTAGGATTGCTCCCAGAAGACCCGGATGTGGATTTTTCCCCGGCCCAGGCGTTCCATTTCATCCACAAAGGCTTTTTCTGCCATGCCGCGCAGACCCACCGGGGCGGTGTTGGTGGCGTAGGTCAGGGTGACGGCCCCTTCCCCGAAGCTGGGGAAAGGGCGCCCCAGGGCCACGGCGAGCAGGATGAGGATACCCGTCGTGACCTGTGTTGTCGTTGGCTTTTTGGCGGTGAAAAAAAGAGGCTTCATCGTTACGGCTCCATGTGGTGGTCATAAACACCCGGCGTCCCACGACCGGGCATTTACTATAGTAGATCCGTATTGTCATCACACCTTCTTTTTCAGGCCCACGGCTGATTTCTATTCCACGGACCCTCAAGGTAGGGGAAATCCACCCCGGGTGTCCATTGGGGAAACCCCTAAAAAGGTTGAGAGATTCCCCTATTTTGCTGATAATATAGATTTTTTATCAAGTTCATCAGTTTTTGCTTGCAATCATTCTCCATTCGGATAATGATTTTTCATGTCATCACATTTTCCATCCCACTGCGCATCCGAATAGTTCCCACGCGCCTTTGCAGGTGCTTCGATGCGAACCGGGTCTGCCAGGGCTCCGTCAGTTACCGGACGGGCCTTTGAAGCAGGCTCCCTGATTTATTCTATCCCACACGTCAAAGAGTTCGTGCCTGAACAGCCCGTGGGCGTTGCCGGTTTGATGCCGGTGCTTGGGTTCGGGTACGGGGTTCGGCCTGCACCGCCGAACGTATCCTGTCGCTTCGCGATGCACTACACTTAGGAGATGAAGACGTGAAATTGAAATTGTATCACAAGATTATCATTGGTCTGGTTGCCGGTTTTTTTGCCGGGATCCTGTTGGGAGACAAAGCTGAATACCTTAAGCCCATCGGGGATATCTTCATTCGATGCCTGCGGCTCATCGTGGTTCCCCTGATTGTCCACCCGGGTCACCGGCGTGACCAGCGCCGGGGACCCCAAGAAGATCGGTTCCCTGGGCATCAAGACCGTGACCTACTTCATCGTGACCACCTTTTTTGCCGTTGTCATCGGCCTGGTGGTGGCCAACGGCTTTCAGCCGGGCGCGGGCCTGGCCCTGGGCGAGGTGAGTGAGATCGCAAGGCCCGACAAGGTCTCTCCCATGCAGATGATCGTCAACATGGTTCCCCTGAACCCTGCCGAGGCCCTGGCCAAGGGCAACGTTCTCCAGATCATCATCTTTGCCCTGCTTTTCGGTGGCGCCCTCTCCCTTGCCGGTGACAAGGGCAAGCCCGTGGCCGATTTTTTCGCGGCCCTTGCCGAGGTGATGTTCAAACTCTCCGACATCGTGATCCGCATGGCCCCTTACGGGGTGTTTGCCCTTATTGCCTGGACCTCTGGCAAGTTCGGCCTGGCCATTCTCATGCCCATGGGCAAGCTCATCGTGGCCACCTTGATTGCCAGCGTTCTCCACGTGCTCATTGTCTACACCGGAGCCGTCAAGTTCCTGGCCCGTGTCAGCCCCATCCACTACTTTAAAAAAGTCTTCGAGCCTGCTCTGGTGGGCCTGAGTACCTGCAGCGCGGCCGCGGCCTTCCCCTTTACCATGCGTGCCCAGAAGCAGCTCGGTGTCCCCGAGCGTGTCTCCGGGTTTACCCTGCCCATGGCCCTGACCATCAACATGGACGGTACTGCCTTGTACCAGGCCGTTGGCGCCGTGTTTGTGGCCAATATCTACGGGGTGGATCTCACCATTGCCCAGCAGGCGACCATCGTCATGACCGCGGTGCTGGCCTCCATCGGCACGGCCAGTATCCCGGGCGGTGGCCTCATCATGCTGACCCTGGTCCTTGAATCCGTGGGACTCCCCCTGGAAGGCATCGCCATTGTGGCGGGCATTGACCGAATCCTCGACATGTTCCGCACCACCACCAACATCTTCGGGGACAACTCCTCCGGTCTTGTTGTGGCAGCCCTTGAAAAGGACCTGGACCGTGAGATCGCGTCCACGCCCCTGAGTGACATGGAGATCGAGGAAGTCTGATAACGGATTCTGATTTCCGGGGTTTCCCAAAAAGCCCTTCGGTGCATGTCGCCGAAGGGCTTTTTTTATGGGGCCTTTTGCTTTGCTTTTCAGCGTCTATCTTTCCGGGTTTATGGTATAATAACACCGTAAGACCACACGCCGTCACATGCTTCATCCGGTCCTGCTTTGTTGACTGGGCTTCTCTCCTTTTTTTCATGCTCCTTTCCCACAGGTTTCGACCCCTTGTGTGGCCATGAACCGTTCACCGGCCTTTCGGACGGGCCCTTTGCCCCCCGGAGAGGCCGAATGACGACCCGAAAGGAGGGCACATGTACAACAGCAAACAAATTTGCGACAGGATCCGCAGCTTTTACCCGGATTCCGGTGAATGCGACAAAGACCTGCGCATCACCTACAACAAGGAGGAGCATGCCTGGCTGGTGGAGGCTTCGGGGTGGAAACGGCCCATGAAGACCTATGTGGAAGAGGCGGACGTGGATGCCTGCCTGTCTCGCGGCCATTGTGTGGGGCTGAGCTTTCAGGTGGGACAGATGCGGGCAAACGCCGGGGGCGGAAACATCGACGAATCCTGATACCGGGCCTTTTTGGCATGTCGGGGAAGAGACGGTGGGTGGATCTGAGTGTTGCGGGGCATGACCCCCGGACGCAGGATGCCCGGTGAAGGGAGTCCTGCGTCCTGTTGGTCACATTAATGTGACTGTGTGAGGATCTGGCTGAGGAAGAGCTGGGTTCGGTCGTAGGTGGGGTTGGTGAAGAACTCCTGTGGGGGCGCTTCCTCGATGATCTCCCCTGCGTCCATGAAGATGACCCGGTCGGCCACGGTGCGGGCAAAGCCCATTTCGTGGGTGACGCAGACCATGGTCATGCCCTCTTCGGCCAGCTCGGTCATGACGTCCAGAACCTCCTTGATCATCTCCGGGTCCAGGGCGCTGGTGGGCTCGTCAAAGAGCATGATGCGCGGGTTCATGCACAGGGCCCGCGCAATGGCGGCACGCTGCTGCTGGCCGCCGGAGAGTTGGCCGGGGTACTTGTGGGCCTGGGAATCGATATGAACCCGGGCCAGAAAGTCCATGGCCATTTTTTTTGCCTCTTTTTCCGGCATCTGCCGCACCCAGGTAGGGGCCAGGGTGAGGTTCTCCAGAATGGTGAGGTGGGGAAAGAGGTTGAACCCCTGGAAGACCATGCCCACGTTTTTCCGGATATCGGTGACGTTTTTCAGGTCCCGGGTGAGCTCGGTGCCCTCCACGGTGATGGTGCCCTGCTGGTGTTCTTCCAGGCGGTTGATGCACCGGATCAGGGTGGACTTGCCGGACCCCGAGGGGCCGCAGATGACGATGCGCTCTCCCTTGTGGACGCTCAGGTTGATGTGCTTGAGCACGTGGAAGTGGCCGTACCACTTGTTGAGGTCGTTGATCTCGATGACGACGGGTTGAGTCATGGTAAAAGCCCCTTTGCTACCAGGCGTTGTGTTTTTCAATGGATCGTCCGTACCGGCTGATGGAAAAGCAGATCACCCAGTAGACCAGGGCGCAGAAGACGTAAGCTTCGGCTTCGTAACCGAGCCAGTCCGGGTCCTGGGTGGAGGCTTTGATCATGCCGAGAAAATCGAGCAGGCCCACGATGATGACCAGGGAGGTGTCCTTGAACAGGGCCACGCAGCGCCCGATGATGGACGGGATGACGTGGTGAAGGGCCTGGGGCAGGACGATGAGGCGGGTGGCCTGCCACTTGGTGAGCCCTGTGGAGAGGGCCGCTTCCATCTGGCCGGGGGGAATGGCCTGGAGGCCGCCCCGGATCACTTCGGCGATGTAGGCCGACGAAAAGAGGATCACCCCGATCTGTACCCGGAGCAGGTTGTTGATGGTCACGCCTTCCGGGAGAAAGAGGGGGAGCATCACCGAGGCCATGAAGAGGATGGTGATGAGGGGAACCCCTCGGATGAGTTCGATGAGTCCCACGCACAGGGCTTTCACTCCGGCCATTTCGGAGCGTCGCCCCAGGGCCAGGAGCATGCCCAGGGGAAGGGAGATGAGGATCCCCACCACGGCCAGGCCCATGCTGAGCATGAGGCCGCCCCAGAGGGACTGGTCCACAGATGTCAGGCCCATGCCCCCGTTGATGATCCAGAAGACGGGCAGGGGCAGGGAGAACCAGAGGATGGCCAGGGTACGGGCGCTCACCAGGCGGAAGAGGGTAAGGATCACAACGCCCATGAGAAGCACGAAGGAGGCCACAGGTCTCCAGATATACTCCCCGGGATAAATGCCCACCATGAGCACGCGGAATTTTTCCACCACAAAGGCCCAGCAGGCCCCTTCCCGTGCCGCGCCGCAGGCGGCTTTCGTGACCCAGGACGCTTTGAATATCGCCCAGGAGAGAAGGGCGGGGATGGTGTTAAAGAGCAGGAGAAGGGCCAGGATGGTCAGGACCGTGTTGAGTTTGCCGTTAAACAGGTTCTGACGGATCCAGCCGATGGGCCCGGCCACGTCCAGTGGCGGCGCCTCCGCCGGTCTCGGGGTGAATGTTTTTATCGGTTCAGCTTCTGCGGGTATCATAATCACCACTTCTTTGTTTCTTAAACATGCACATAAACGCGCATTGACAAGTTGGGGCCCGGGGCATTTTTTCCTTAGCCCTTAGCCCTTAGCCCTTAGCCCTTAGCCCTTCAGCCATTAGCCTTTAACCCTTATCTCCCAATCAACTGCACCCTCGCGTTGAGCCAGTTCATGAACAGGGAGATGACCAGGTTGATGCACAGGTAGACGGACATCCACATGACGATGATCTCAATGGCCTGGTCGTTCTGGCCGATGACGGTGCCGCCCACGGAGACCATGTCCGGGTAGCCGATGGCCACGGCAAGGGAGCTGTTTTTCACGAGGCTGGCGTAATCGTTGGTGGTGGCGGGGATGGTAACCCGCAGGGCCTGGGGCAGGATGACCCGGCGCATGATAAGCCCCTCGGGCAGGCCCAGGGCGTGGGCGGCGTCAAGCTGGCCTTTGGCCACGGACTGAATGCCGCTGCGGACGTTTTCTGCGATAAAGGCGGCGGTGTAGAGGACCAGGCCGATGACCAGGGCGCAGAACTCCGGTCGGATGACGGAGCCTCCCCTGAAGTTGAAACCCTTGAGCACCGGCATCTCCAGGCTGGCCGGCAGACCCAGGAGCAGAGCGGCCACAAGGGGCAGGCCAAAGGTCAGGGCCAGGCCGATGCGGACGGAGGGCAGGGCGTGGCCTGTCTCTTTGCGCCTTTTCGTGGCCTTTCGGTGGACGATGACCGAGGCGATAAGGCCCAGGGCAAAGGCGGCGGGAATGAGCCAGAAGCCGCTCTCCGGAATGAGCTTGGGAAAGTAGATCCCCCGGTTGTTGAGGAAAAAGCCGATGCCCCAGTGAAGGCTTTGCCTGGGGGAGGGAAGGGCCGCAAGGACCACCCCGTAGGTGAAAAAGAGGATCAGCAGCAGGGGGATGTTGCGAAGCACCTCCACGTAGATCTCGGCGAGCCGCGCCACGAGCCAGTTGCCGGATACCCGTGCCACGCCCACCACCACGCCGATGAGGGTGGCCAGCACGATGCTGACGGCGGAAACATACAGGGTGTTGAGGACCCCGATGAAGAAGGCGTAGCCGTAAGTGTCGGCCGGAGTGTAGGGCAACAGGGCGTCGCTGATGGGCATGCCCGCTTCGTAGGAGAGGAATCCGAAGCCGGAGGCGATGTTCCGGGACGCGAGGTTGGCCTGTGTGTTTACAAAAAGCATGTGGCAGAACCAGAGAATCCCCCCCATGACAAGGAGCTGTATGAGGATGGTCCGGCCCTGCGCTTTGGACAGGGAAAGCAGTGGTTGTTTCATGAAAATGACATCTTTGTACGCTGGTGGTGATAACGATGGACGGGCAACGGAGAGCCTGGCTCTGCCGAAACCTGCAAGCCTCCGATGAACCGACACCGGAGGCTTGGGTGGTCAAGGGCTTGTCTTTGCCTTGACCCTGGGGCCGGGACAGGTCGGCAAGGGCCGGAAAAGGGAAAAACCCTTCACCGGCCCTTGATTTCTGTCGCGGACGCTGCGTTGTCAGGTGCAGATACGCACCGGACTTATCGGATGGGCATGGCGTACTGCAGCCCGCCTCGCAGCCAGAGGTTGTTCACGCCCCTGGGGATGTCCAGGGGGGTACCGGGGCCGAAGTGGCGGTTGTAGATCTCGCCGTAGTTGCCCACTGCTTTGATGGCGCGGACCAGCCACTCTTTGTCGAGGCCGAGGTAGCTGCCCGTGTCCCCGGAGGTGCCCAGCATGCGCTTGACAACGGGGTTCTGGGAGGTGGCCTTGATCTTGTCCACGTTGGCGGCGGTGATGCCGTTCTCTTCGGCGGCCACAAGGCCGTTGATGACCCAGGTCACGATGTCTTTCCACTGGTTGTCCCCGTGGCGGACCAGGGGAGCCAGGGGCTCTTTGGAGATGACCTCAGGCAGGATGGAGTGGGCCTTGGGGTCTTTTAAGGTGGAGCGCAGGGAGGCCAGCTGGCTGATGTCGGTGGTGAAGCAGTCGCAGCGGCCGGAGGCGTAAGCGTTGAGAGCTTCCTTTTTGCCGTCGAAGACCACGGCTTCCACCTTGATGCCGTTGGCGCGGGCAAAGTCGGCGAGGTTGAGTTCGGTGGTGGTGCCTGCGGTGACGCAGACCGATGCGCCGTCAAGCTCCCGGGCGGACCTGACGCCGAGTTTGTTGGGGATCAGAAAACCCTGGCCGTCGTAGAAGACGACGTGGGTGAAGTCAACGCCCTGTTTGCCGTCCCGCTTGAGGGTCCAGGTGGTGGTGCGGCTGGTCAGGTCCACCTGACCGGAGGAGACTGCCACGATTTTCTGCTTGGAAGCCAGGGGCACGAATTTGACCTTGGTGGGGTCCCCCAGGACAGCTGCGGCCACGGCGCGGGCCATGTCCACGTCAAAGCCCACCCAGGTGCCGGTGGAGTCGGGAATGGAGAAGCCGGGAACGCCTTCGCTGATGCCGCAGGTCAAGATGCCTTTGGCTTTCACATCTTCCAGGGTGCCTGCGAATACGGAGGCCGACATCATCAGAACAAAAGAAATGATCGAAAAGAGTAGAGCTGTTTTTTTCATAACACGATCCCCAATAAGTGAATAAATAGTTCGAACCTGACACCGATAGTAGATATGGGAACAGCCCCTTAAATTCAATCCTAAATTAGGTTTTGAGTCATAATGTTCCTTTAAAAGCCGGGGAAGTGCGCTTGATGTTCCTTGAAAGGGAAGGTGCTTGGCGTACCATTGGCGGCTCTGTTCGGGAGTACTGACTAGTTGTTCCGGTAACGCAAATGAGGGCGGGATCATGTGTGGAAGTCCGGGCCGTTTGTACGGGCCGTGAACCATTTTCATGTTCACGAAAACCAAAAAATAGGGTAAAGAGTTTAGACTGTCGAAGATTCCCAAGCAAACCGAAACAGCCGTTGGTGCGGCCCTGCTTCGTGCGGGGTGCATGCAGAAAACAGCGGCCCCCTGTGTCGCAGGAGGGGTGTTTTGCGGGGCGTCATAACCAATCCATCCTCATTAGGTAGGGTGCCTCACTTCGGTGAGGAAGAGAAGAATGCAGGTGTGAAATGGCTGACTACGATAAGTCTCCGTATGGCTGGAGTGAGGGCGACGGTGTCTCCCTCTACAACAAGATCAAAGAAGATCTCAAGACAGCTATGAAAACAAAGGACACCGCTGCCCGGGACACGTTCCGTCTGATTATGGGGGAGTTCCCCAAGCTGACGGTTGCCATCACCCTTGAGAGTGGCAAGAAGACCACCCGGGTGAAGAATCCCGATGAGATCACCGACGAGGACCTCCAAAACATCATCCGCAGCCTTGTGAAGTCGGAGAAGACGGTGCTGGAGGTCAAAGGTGAGGCCACCTCGGCCTACCTTGAGCTTCTTCAGAGATACCTTCCCCGCATGGCCGATGAGGCCGAAATCAAGGCATGGATCGACGCCAACGTCGATTTTTCGTCCCTGAAAAGCCCCATGCAGGCCATGGGTCAGGTGATGAAGCATTTTGGCAAGCTGGCCGACGGCAATCAGGTAAAGGAGATTCTCAAGGAGATGTGCTAAATGAGAGAAAAGGTCACAGAGGTGATGCAGCGGATTGCCTTTCTGGAGAAGGACCTGGATCTCCAGAAGCACATCCTGCGTGCCTTGCCTGCCGATGAAGAGGCCCAGGGCCGGGAGGTCCTTTCGGCCATTGCCGAGATCAAGGGGAAGATCGATGCCTGTCGCCAGGAGATCAAGGCCCTGGATCCCGAGGAATACGATCGGATGATTCGGTTTGAGGGGGCTGCTGCGGCGTTTAAAAAGGCCGCCGAGGGTCGTGAGTTTGTCTCCGTCATCGATCTCAACACCCACGTGGAATGCCGTATCGAGACCGTGGATGGCTCGTCCATCGATTGCTTGGTCAAGGCCCGCGACACCACCGGAGAGTGGCTCATCATGACCGTGGACGGCGACGTCATGACCCTGGGGGCGGACCAGGTTCCGGAAGAAGGGGCCTAAGCCGGTTTTTTGGAGCACACGAATCGGGCGTCACCGACGGATTTGCCGGTGACGCCCATTGACGATGCCGTGGTGCGCCCCGCCATCGGGGGCGGTGCCGTATGGAATCCGGCTGTGCGGGCGTTTAGTAATGGGGCGGCTTCTCGTTGGAAGGGGCGCGCTCCATGCGGGTGTCTGCGATCTGCGACACCTTGTCCAGAAGAAACTCCACCGCGTTTTTAAGCCGGTCGATCTCCCGCTGCTGCTCAATGACCACGCTGTTGAGCTCGTCAATGGTGTGCTCCTGAAAGGCCAGTTTGGTCTCGATGTCCATCAACCGATCCTCACTCATGATCGCCCCCTTTCATTTTGAGTTTTTTGCAAACCATAAGGTATGTTTCCCGCCTCGTTTGAGCCGTGCCTTGACGCGGACTTCCTCCACGGCAAGGCCGCACCCTTTGAGTCGCTTGGTAAAAACCGGGTCGGCGTGGGCCGACCAGACCCCCAGCACGCCGCCGGGAACCAGATGCCGTTTGGCAGAGAGAATCCCTGCCTTGCTGTAAAGGCTGTCGTTTTCGCTTCGGGTGAGGCCGTCCGGGCCGTTGTCCACGTCAAGGAGGATGGCGTCCCATGGTCCTTTTTCTTTGATGGCGTCGGCCACATCTCCCACAAACACAGAGGCCCGTGGATCGTTTAAGGGGTGTCCGGCCAGGTGTCCGTAATGGTTGCGGTTCCAGTCCACCACCTCGGGCACCAGCTCCGCCACGGTGACGGCGGCATCTTTTCCCGCATGGTCCAGGGCCGCTCGCAGGGTGTAGCCCATGCCGAGGCCACCCACGAGAATCCGGCATCCGTCGCAGGCGCCAAGGCGGTTTATGGCCTCCCGGGCCAGGACCTCCTCGGAACCGTGTGCACGGCTGTTCATCAGTTCGTATCCGTCGGTGCGGATGGAGAACTCATCCTGCCGCCTTGTCAACCGAAGGGTGTCGCCCCCCGGTACGTCAGCCTCTCCCAGAAACTCCCAGGGAATCATTGTACGTGTCCTTTGTCTTCCTGCCTGCGGTGTGGCGCAATGGCGGGAAATAAAACCAATTACGGTAAAAATAGCCTTCGGCCATGGGTGACGGGCCTTCCGGCCTCTGTGGTGTTCCATCCGGGATGTCAGGATATCACAGGGACGGGGTCAGGAAAACAACCTCAAGAAGGTGTCGCCCACTGCCATGGGCTTCGGGCAAAGGTCTTCTTTTACAGGGAGGCGGCAAAAATGACAAATGATTTCATGGGACGCACGGTTTGCGTGCCCTGTTTTTGTGGCCTGGGGGCCTGATTCCGGAAGAATGCCTGAAACGTACCCTGTATATTCACCTTGACAAGCGGATCGGTTCACCCCTAGTCTTGACATGGCTCTCCCCTTCTCCTGCAACCTGTGTTTCGCAGACCTCTTCACCAGCCTTCTCCCGCCGGACTCGCTCCGGTGACAGCCCGTCTTCCAGCTTCAATGACAATCATGGACCCCTTTTTTGCGATGATAAGGAGACGTGTATGGACAAGATCCGTTTTGACGACCAGGTGGTGGTGATCACCGGGGCCGGCTCCGGCATCGGTCGGGCCTATGCCCATGCCTTTGCGTCCCGGGGAGCCCGGGTGGTGGTCAATGACCTCGGAGGAAACCGGGACGGCACGGGAAAGGCGCATGAAGCCGCAGACAAGGTGGTGAGCGAATTGGCGCAGTACGGGGGCGGCGCCCGTTCCTCGGACCTTACCAACTCGGTGGCCAGCGCCCGTGGCGGCGAACGGATCATCGCCACGGCCGAGGATGCCTTTGGCCGGGTGGACGTCCTTGTGAACAACGCGGGGGTTTTACGGGACAAGAGCCTTTTGAAGATGACCGAGGAAGACTGGGAGCTTGTGGTGGATGTCCACCTCAAGGGGGCCTTTTGCGTGACGCGCCCTGCCTTTGCCCTGATGAAAAAGAACGGGTACGGCCGGATCATCAACACCACCTCGGGCTCGGGCCTTTACGGCAACTTCGGTCAGTCCGCCTACATGGCGGCCAAGATGGGGGTGGTGGGGTTGATGCACAGCGTGGTGGCCGAAGGGAGCAAGCACAACATTCTATGCAACGCCATTTCTCCGGTGGCGGCATCCCGCATGACCGACGACGTGATGCCCCCTGAGATTCTTACCAAGCTGAAGCCCGAGTTCATCGCCCCCCTGGTGCTCTACCTTGCCTCCCAGGAGAACCGGGAGACGGGGATGATTTTTAACTGCGCAGCGGGCTGGTTCAGCCGCACCGCCATCTGCTGTGCCCCGGGGCTCTGTCTCGGCGATGCGGAGCGTCCCATCACGCCGGAAGAGATCCAAGCCAACTGGGAAGGCATCACCTCCCTTGAGAATGCTGCTCCCCTGGGCTCCGTGGTGGATTCGTTCCGGTTCATGGCATCGCTTTTTTAAAATACGACCTCCAGGATGAGATTGGCGAAGCCCTCGTTGTCCCGGACCTTGTACCCGGCCTCCACCGGCCGCACGGCAATGACGCTGCCGTCCGAGGAAGGAGCCGCAGAGGCCGGATAGTTTACCACTCTTTGATTTCTTTACAGCAACCTTTCGCAATAATACTCTATAACTCCGATTGGTCGTTTTCTCGTAGAATATCCGGGCCAAGGCTCCGAGTTTGACACCCCGCACCGGTCGGGGTATACTGATTTCATGGAATAACGCAGTGTTCTGTCCCATCTCCGGCGATTTCGGTACCGGATTTCCTTCCCATGTTTTTCTCCTTGCCCCTTCCGCATCAGGTCTCATTGGTTTCCCCTTAAAACAGACGAACGATGCTTGTTGATTCACCGGGAACACTGGATGATCAATGCCTCGGAAACGCCCGGCAAGGGCGCGATCCGATCCAGGGGGTGCCATGGAAGATATGTATACGATCCAAGATGAAAAACGGGTGGTCACGTTAAAGGGGCGACGCTCCGGAAGCGAGCGCCGCAACACGGGCTCGGAACCTCAGGCCAGTGAGGCGCCGGCAGACCGCAGAAAGGGGCTTGAGAGGCGACACCGGCGGGTGCTCTCCTCCAGGGAGGTCCTGTTCGAGCGCATCAGCAGCCTCACCAACGGCATTGCCCTCCTGGCCGTGGGGCTCTTTTTTCTCCTTACCGGGCTCACCTTTCTGCCCGTGGTCGGGCTCTTTGTGGGTGGCTACATCATCTACAAGAGCTTTGCCGTCATGGCCGAGGTGCTGCACAAGGTGCAGTAGGGGGCACGGTGTCGGAGGGCTTTTCCCTTGAAGGAGAGCCTTCGGTCTCGTATGTAGGGGAGGGCAGCCTGAAACGTGGGGTTCAAGGCCGCCCGCCAACCCCAACCGAGAGACGTGAGACGTTCCGTGAACCCAGAAAAAAATCAGGGATCCTTCCTGATCCGAGTGGCCTTTTTTTTCCTTTTTCTCCTCTTTTTCATGGTGATCCATTCCGTGGGCTCCGTGTGTGTCGCCCTTGCGCCCGTTCCCAAGGTGGTGCGTCTGGTGCTGCACATGGCAGGGGAGGTGGTGAATCTCGTTTTTTTTGCCTTCAGCCTCTTTCTTGCCCGGGAGGCCGGCATCGCTTTTGTTCAGGAGCGGTGCTTCTTTTTTGAGGCCATGGGTGTGGCGTTTAAGCGAAGCTTCCGGCTCCTGCCGTTTGTCAACGCCCGGGAACCGCTTTCCGAAAAGCCACATCCCATGGATTCCACCGAGGTGCCGGTGAATACCCTGAGCAGCCGGACACGCTTTGATTGATGCCTGTCTGCGGGAACCGGAGCCATAGAAAATCCCGGCGGCAGCCGTCATGAATCTCCTTGAAATCAGCACGGGAATCGACTACACCTTCCCTTCACCTGCCCCACAGGCCCGGGCTTTCGTTTGCCGGCGCCGGGAACCGTGGGAGCCGCCCGGGGGATGAGCCGCCGGACATGCATGCCCGAAAGGGGAAAAGGTTGGTCTGGCGATGCGCCGTGATGTGAAATCAAATATTGTCAAACTCTATGTGATCAAGATCTCCAAGTGGCTGATGCTCACCGTGCCCATTGTGTTTCTCTTTTACCGGGAGAACGGGCTAGGCACCCGGGACCTTTTTCTGCTCAAGGCGGCATACTCCTTTGCCGTGGTGCTGATGGAGATTCCCTCGGGATACTTTGGGGATATCTGGGGGCGCAAGGTCTCTTTGGTCATCGGCAGTGTCATGGGGGCCGTTGGTTTCGGCCTGTACAGCGTGTCTTCCGGGTTCTGGGGGTTCCTTGCCTGCGAGATGATCCTCGGGGTGGGCCAGAGCTTTATCTCGGGGTCGGATTCCGCCCTTCTTTACGACACTCTGGAAGAGCAGGGGCTGGGCAATACCTACCTGAAAGAAGAGGGGCGCCTGGTCTCCAGCGGCAACTACGCCGAAGCCATCGCCGCACCCATCGGGGTGGGGCTTGCAGCCCTGAGCCTCGGACTCCTTTTTATTTCCAGGCAGTGGTGGCCTTTTCCGCGGTACCCGCGTCCCTCCTCCTTTTCGAGCCCCAGCGGCGACGGGTCATCCAAAAGGGAAATTTTACCCAGATTTTTCAGATCATCCGCTACGCCCTTACCCGGAACACGGGCCTTAAGTGGCGCATCGTCTATTCGTCCGTCATCGGTACGGCCACCCTCACCATGGCATGGCTGATCCAGCCCTATTTCGTGCACCTGTCCGTTCCCCTGGCCCTCTACGGGTTGTTTCTCCCTGCCCTGAACCTGACCACCGGCTTTGTCTCCATGACGTGGAAAGGCCTGGGCAGGCCGGCTGGGGCGGGACCTAACCGTCTTGCTCATCGCCTTTTGCATCGGGTCAGGCTATCTTTGCCTCAGTCTGTTCTCCACCATCTGGGCCGTGGCGTTTCTTTACCTTTTTTATATGGTCCGCGGGGTGGCCACCCCGGTGCTTCGAAACTATATCAACGAGTCCACCCCTTCGGAGATCCGGGCCACGGTCCTCTCCATCCGAAGCCTCATCATTCGCCTCTCCTTTGTGGCCGTTGGGCCGTTTCTGGGATGGTATGCCGATGGGTACGGTATGTCCGCTACCCTGCTGGTGGGCGGGACGGTGTTTCTTGCCGCCGGGCTCTGGACAGGCCTGCAGCTCCGCAAGGAGGCCCCGGGTAATGCCGTTGAGCCCTTTCTTTCCGATGACGGTGTGCTGCCGCCGTCCCGGTGAACGAGGCGATTTGCACGGCCTCGGAAAAAGGGTGGAGTGATCTTGGTCATACCGTTTTTGGTCGAAATGAGTTATAAAAAATGGTCTTATTTTTATGAATGAAACATGAGGAAAGGTCTTCCCCCCCATGGAATCACAGAAATTGACCGGTATCGCCATTCGACTCCTGGCCCTTTTCTATGCCGTCAAAGCATTTTTCGCCATTCCCGGTGTCGTGGGCAATTACTTTATGTCTAAGGATGCCCTGCGGATGCTCCCCGGAGATGAGGCCTTTGCCATGGCCGCCCGGGTGAGTGCCTTTGCCCAGCTCAATGCGTTTCTGCCCTTTGTGATGCTTCTTTTTTCAGGGGTGCTCCTCGCCAAGGCAGATACCCTGGCGCAGGCCTTCAACCCCGTGCCCTTTGAGCTGCCGTCGGCCCCTGAAGTCACCCCCGCGGCTCTGGTGAAGGGGGCCTTGTTTCTCCTGGGGCTCGTGGGTATCGGCTTCTCCTTTCATTACCTGGCGGCCTTTGGATCCACCTGGGCGGTGTACGGAAGCAAGGTGGCTCTTTTGGAGACCTCGGCCAAGGTTCGCCTCTGGTCCGGGTGCGTGACCGGAGGGCTTTATCTGGCCTGCGGCGTGGGATTGCTCCGGTATGCAGGGGTTATTGCGCGCCGGGTGTTTCCCGTGGGCACATGAGTCGGCCCCCGTGGCAGGGCCGACGTGGCAAGGTTATTCAATACGGTAGGTTCCCTTTGACCCAAGGGATGATGACGAAAACGAGGGTGTGTATGAAAAAACGACGAATTCTGCTGATTTGTGTTCTGTGCCTTTTCTGGGCCCATGGGAGCCTGGCTGGCACCCCGGCACCGGCGGACAAGGATGGCTTTCCCGGCGGGTACAGCCAGGAACGGTTCCTCACGGACAAAGCCAAGGCGGGTAAAGGCGATGCCGGGGCTCAGTTCGTGATGGGCTACCTTTACCATCGCCAGGTGGTTGATTTTGTGAAGGCAGACAGCTCCAAAGCGTTTGCCTGGTACCAGAAAGCCGCCCTTCAGGGGCACCTCCAGGCCTGTCAGATGCTGGGCCTCATGTACCAGAAAGGGGACGGCACCAAGGCAGACCCGGAAGCGGCCAAGCGCTACTATCAGTATGCCGCAGATCGTGGGCTGGCCGAAGCCCGCTACGGCCTGGGCCTGCTCTACGCCGAAGGGGTGGGTGTTCCCCGTGACGAGGAGCTGGCGATTTTCTGGTTCAAAAAGGCGTCCCGGCAGAATTTTTCCCCGGCCTGTGTTGCCCTCGGCGTGATGTACGCAGGGGGACGGGGCGTGAGCAAGAACATGGAGGCGGCCTTCAACTGGTTTCTGCGATCGGCGGAGCTCGGCAACAGCGAAGGCATGTTGAGGGTGGCGGGAATGTACCGCACCGGCATCGGGGTTCCCCAGGACATCGGGATTGCCATCCGCTGGCTGGAGGAGGCCCTCAAGGTGAAGTCCCGCTCCTCCCTGCTTGCAACCAACGATTTGGCCTGGATTCTGGCCACCTGCCCGGACGTGACCTACCGGGACAGCAAGCGGGCCTTGAAACTTGCCGAACACCTCGTGGCCTCGGGGGCAACCCAGCCCAGCGCCCTGGATACCCTGGCAGCGGCCTACGCCGCCAACGGCATGTACGAAAAAGCCATCCATGTTCAGGAGGATGCCATCAAGAAGCTCGATGAAACCGGTGAAAAGGAGCTGGAGGCCCCCTTGCGGGAGCGGCTGGAGCTTTACAAGGCGGGAAAATCCTGGGTGGAACCGCTGAAAAACGTAACCCAGGCGGAAAAAAAGTAACGGGAAGGCCAGACAATCGCGGCCCTGTTTTCACTGAGGCCATGCAAAAGCCCCGGGTTCATCGAACCCGGGGCTTTGTTGTTTTCTGGGGCGGTGGGCTTACAGCGCCAGCTTTTCTTCCTGAAAGTCCGTGAACTCCAGGACAATGTCCTGAAAGGCCTGCTCGGTGGCCAGGAAGGCATCCACCACCTCGGGGGCAAACTGGGTGCCGCGTCCCCCCTTGATGATCTCCACGGCCACCCCGTGGGAGAAGGCCGGCTTGTAGCTCCGGTAGGTTACCAGGGCGTCGTAGACGTCTGCCAGGGCCATGAGGCGTGCGGCAATGGGGATCTCCTCTCCGGTGAGACCGTCGGGGTAGCCGCTGCCGTCCCAGCGTTCGTGGTGGCATCCGGTGATGTCGCAGGCAATGTCCAGAAAGGGGGCTGACAGGCCCAGGAGAGTCTGTGCGTTGCGAAGGGCATCGCGTCCGTGGAGCGTGTGGCGCTTGACCCGTTCGTACTCCTCATCGGTGAGTTTGCCGGGTTTCAGGAGCAGGCTGTCCGAGACCCCGGCCTTGCCCAGGTCGTGCAGGGGCGCGGCCCGGAACATCATCTCAATGGTGTCCGGGGTCAGGATCTCCCTGTAGCCGGCGGTCTGGCTCAGCTCCTGGGCCAGGACCTTGACGAAGCGGGAGGTGCGCCGGATGTGATTGACGGATTCGTTGTTCCGCGTTTCCGCAAGGGACCCCATGGCCAGGAGAACGACGTCCCTGACGGCGGTGAGTTCGCGGATCCCTTCGGTGTCTTCCTGGGCCGGTGACTCTTCAAGGGACCTGAGGACGAGGACCGGGACGTTTTTGTCGGCCCCGCTGTTTTTGAGTTGCTGGCTGATCTCCCTGGCCTCGGCATCGGCCGAGCGGGTGTCCAGGAGGATCAGGTCCGGGGGGGCGGCGGACCCCGCGAGTTGCAGTGCCGCCTCACTGGATGTGACGGTGCGGGTGGTGCATGTGTCCTTGAGCAACCCCAGGAGCCGCTGGGTGGTTTCGGGCATGTCATCAACAATCAACACGGTTTTT
Organism: Desulfoluna sp. CYM3A; assembly: GCF_056829965.1. Classification (NCBI taxonomy): domain Bacteria; kingdom Pseudomonadati; phylum Thermodesulfobacteriota; class Desulfobacteria; order Desulfobacterales; family Desulfolunaceae; genus Desulfoluna; species Desulfoluna sp. CYM3A. The sequence goes on along the minus strand of NZ_CP186556.1, from coordinate 3,229,784 downwards.
TTCTCCATCATGGCGTGTCCTCCCGGGAAAGGATTGATGCGTTAAAAAAACAACCTGTGCGTGAGATCGTCTCGCGACAACTTTGATAATATCATTCTGAATTCAAAGGATAAAGGAAAAGCATGCATCCGGTGGGCGACGGCCCGGGGGTGTTGACAGCCGACGACGGCGTCGAACCTGGGCCGCCGGGTTTTCAGGCGGTCATGGAAAAGGAACGCTGGGCCTCGAGGAGAAGCCCTTCGGCGGTGCCCGGCATGCCCGGAGGGAGCATGCCGATACCCGCCTCCAGGGAGAGGTTGAAGCGGAAGGCGTTGAACACAAAGTCCCGCTGGGTGATGGCATCGGTAAACCGGTGGGAGATACGCGGGACCTCCGGGTCGGTGATGCCGCTCAAGAGGACGGCGAAGGTGGCGTTGTCGAAGCGGGCGGCCAAATCGTCGGAGCGGGTCATGTCCCCCAGCAGGCTCCCCACGATGCCCAGGACCATGTCGCCGGCCTCGGTGCCGTACGTGGCGATAACCTCTTCGAAACTGGTGAGGTGAAGCAGCAGCAGGGCGAGGCCCTGGCCCATGCGGTGGGCACGCTTGACCTCCCGGTGAAGCAGGTTTTCAAAGCACTGGCGGGTGTAAAGGCCCGTGCAGGGGTCTCGCAGGGAGGCTTCGTCGGCCCGGTCCATGGCCGCCAGGGTGGAGCCTGAGACCACGGTGTCCAGGGCGCGGTGAAGCAGGGTACGGATGAGGTCCGGGGTGATGCCGGCGCGATCCAGCACCTCCAGGGCGCCCTGGCGGATGAGGCGTGAGACGGTGAGTTCGTCGGTTCCTTCAGTGATGATGACAAAAAGCGGTCGCTGGGCAGGGGGGGTGAGGTTCCGGGCCAGGTCCTCGGCAGCGCCGTCCGGTAAGGGGCGGGAGATGAACAGGAGGTCCCGGCTGTTTTTTTCCAGGGCTTCTTTGGCACCCCTGGTGTCCTCCACACAGGTAACGTCCAGGCGGTCCAGGGTGTTGAGGGCCTTCACCAGCGGAGAGCCTTCACGGCCGTCCCTGCCCACCACGAGAATCCGGATGGTCTGGTCCAGGTCGATGATGGAGGAGACCCCGGGATACTCCCGGGTGTCGTCCACCTGGAGGGTCTGGATTTTGCGGATGATTCCTGCGATGCGGCGTCCGGACTCCTCGATGCGCTCCATGTAAAGGGGCAGCTTGTCCGGGGCCTCCCTGTGGATGTTCATAAGCTGGATGTTTCCCTGGAGGGCCATGAGGGGCTGGCTCAGTTCGTGGGCCATGGCCCCGGCCATCTGCAGCAGCACCTTCAGGCGCTCTTCCCGTAGCTTTTTCTTCTGATGGACCTGGATCTGGGAGTTGGCCTCCTTCAGGGTATCCACGGTCTCGGAGAGTTCCCGGGTGGTGGCCAGGAGGGATTGCTGGTACTGGTGCAGTTCCAGGAAGACGTTGACCTTACGGACGAGGGTTTCCGGGTCCAGGGGCTTGGAGAGGTAGTCCACAGCCCCGGCGTCGTAGCCCTTGAAGATGTGCTGGGTATCGGTGTTGATGGCGGTGACAAAGATGATGGGGATGCGGCAGGTGTCCGGGTTGCCGCGGATGAGCTCGGCGGTCTCAAAACCGTCCATCTCCGGCATCTGCACATCCATGAGGATCAGCGCCACCGGGTGGTCCAGCAACAGCCCCAGGGCTTCGTTGCCCGATGTGGCGGTGAGGATGGTGAGGTGGGGACGGGCCAGCACATGTTTGAGGGCGAGGAGGTTCTCCTCCAGGTCGTCCACCAGCAGAATCTGTTGGGTTGCATGGTTCATCATGGGGTAATCACTCCGGTTGCGTCGATGCCGGGGGCATGGCCCGGCGACATCGCAGGCTCACTGCAAGGGGTCGCAGGGGACGGTGTCTCATTTTTCTGGTAAATCTTCTCCTTGCCAGCCACCGGGACCATGCGATCGGCCCAGGAGGTGATGCTCATGGATTCACCGGTTCCCAGGCAGAAGAATCCGTCCGGGGCCAGGCTGTCGAAGAAGGTGCCGATGACCCGGTTGCGCAGCGGGGGGCTGAAGTAGATCAGGACGTTGCGGCAGAGGATCAGGTCCATCTCTCCAAAATGGCTGTCGGAGACCAGGTTGTGGTCGGAAAAGCGGATGGTGTCTTTGATGGCCCGGTTCATGATGACGTTGTCGTACCGGGCCGTGTAGTGGTCCACCAGGCAGCCGCACCCCCCGGAGAGCAGGTGGTTTCGTGTGTACGTGCGGATGCTTTCGATGGGGTAGATCCCTTCCCTGGCCGTGCGCAGGACCCGCTCGTTAAAATCCGTGGCGTAGATGCGGAAGCGGCCGGCAAGCCCCTCTTCCTGAAGGAGGATGGCCATGGAGTAGGCCTCCTCTCCCGTGGCGCACCCCGCCACCCAGACCCGGATAAAGGGGCGCTCTGCGAGCTTGGGCACCACGTGTTCCCGAAGGGCTTTGAAAAAGTGAGGGTCCCGGAACATCTCGGTGACGTTGATGGAGAGGTCGGCCAGCACGGTTTCAAAAAAAGACCGGTCGTTCAATACCCGGTACTGCATTTCAGAAAAACAGGTGAGTCCCGATCGCTTCAGGCGGCTTTTCAATCGCCTGCACAGGGAGCCTGCGGCGTATTGCTGAAAATCGTAGCCGTACTTCCGGTGGATGGCGTACAGCAGGCACGCCATTTCAATGGCCTCGTTGTCGGTGAGGGACGGAGCCGTTGCCATGGGGTCCCCTTTACACATAGAGCCAGACCCGGAGCATGGAGAGAAGTTTGTCCGGGTCCACGGGCTTGGGCATGTAGTCGTTGGCCCCGGCTTCGATGCTTGCCGTACGGTCTTCGGCCATGGCCTTGGCCGTCAGGGCGATGATGGGCAGCTCCTTGTGCTCGGCGTCTTTTCGAATGGCCCGAATGGCCTGGTAGCCGTCCATTTCCGGCATCATGATGTCCATAAGGACAAGATCCACATCCGGGGTCTCCTTAAGGCGGGTCAAGCCTTCCCGGCCATTTCGTCCCACCACCACATCCATCCCTTTTTCATGGAGAAGCCGCTTGAGGGCAAAGACGTTTCGCATGTCGTCATCCACGATGAGGACCTTGCGGCCGCTGAGGATCGACTCTTTGTCGTGGCACAGGGGGCGGTCCTGGTTCATGGGTCTCGGCAGGGTGGATTCCACCCCGTGGAGGAAGAGGGTGGCCTCGTCCAGGTTCCGGTGCATGGTCTCAAGGCCCGCATCCCCGGCGGGATGTTCTCCATCCTGGGCAGTTACGGAGCCCGAGGCCGTGGCCCGGTGGGTTGCGTCGATTTCGGAGAGCACTTCGTGCAGGTGCTCCAGGCTCACCGGCTTGGCGTGGAATCCGGCGACCCCCATGTCCATGGCTTTTCCCTTCTGGTCCCTGGAGGAGATGACGTGCACGGGGATGGCGGAGGTTACCGGGTTGGTTTTGAGCCGGTCGAAGACGTCCCATCCGTTCATGCGGGGAAGGGTGATGTCGAGGATGATGGCCGTGGGGCAGAAAAAGTCGGCAAAGTGAAGGCCTGTCTCCCCCTCTTCGGTGACCAGGGTGTCGAAGCCCTTTTCCCGGGCCAGCTTGACGAGAAGGGAGGCAAAGGTCACATCATCTTCGATGATGAGCAAGGATTTGTCCCCTGGCTTGGGCTGCGTTGCAGCGGCCTTTTCAGAAGGCCCCTCAAAGGGCGCGGGTGCCGTGGCTCCCCTGGCGGGAATGGCCGCAGGGGTGATGGGGGAACCCTTTGTGGCTCCGGTGCAGGGAAGCAAGAGGGTAAAGCAGCTGCCGACCCCCTGCTCGCTGGAGAGGTGGAGAGATCCCCCCAGGAGGCCGGAGAGCTCCCGGGAGATGGTCAGGCCGAGGCCGGTTCCGTAATACTGTTTGCTTTCGGTGCCGTCCACCTGGCAGAAGGCCTCGAACACATGGGCGTGTTTCTCTTTGGGGATGCCGATGCCCGTATCGGTGACGCGGAAGGCCAGGGCCGAGTGGGCAGGCAGGCTTGTGCCGGACGGGAGCTCCTGGGGGGAGGGGATGGTGATGCCGAGGCTCACCGAGCCTGTGTCCGTGAACTTCAGGGCGTTGGTCAGAAGGTTCTTGAGGATCTGTTCCAGTCTCTGGCGGTCGGTCTCAACGGTATCGGGCACATCCGGGGCAATGCTCAGGGTAAAGGCGAGGCCTTTTTCTTCGGCCAGGGGCTGGAACATGCGCCGAAGGCTCTCCACCAGGGCGGACAGGGGCGTGGGGGAGAGGGTCACGGTCATGCCGCCCGCTTCGATTTTGGAGAGGTCCAGAATCTCGTTGATGAGGGTCAGGAGCTGGGAGCCGGAGGAGTGAATTGTTCCGGCAAACTCCACCTGGTCATCGGTGAGGTTTCGTTCCGTGTTCTCTTCCATCATGCGTGAGAGCAGCAGGATGCTGTTCAAGGGGGTCCTGAGTTCGTGGGAGATGGTGGCCAGGAACTGGGACTTGTAGCTGTAGGAGAGCTCAAGGTCTTTGGCCTTCTGGCGGATCAGGACCCCGGCCTCCTCGAGTTCTATGTTTTTCTTTTTGATGCTCTCCTTTTGCTCTTCCAGCTGCTGGGTCTGCTCTTCGAGTTCCTGGTTGATCTGCTGGAGTGTCTCCTGCTGGAGTTCGAGCTCTTCGGCCTGTTTGCGCGTCTGGTGCAGCAGGGCTTCGGTGCGGATGCGTCCCTGGGTGGAGTCCACGGCCACGGCGATCTGCTTGTTCATGAGGTCGAGGAATCTCAGGTCCTGGCGGGAAAAGGGGCCCAGGCCCGCCAGTTCCACCACACACAGGCTTTTTTCGTTGTGGAGGCAGGGCTGGATCACCACTTCACAGGGGTATGCATCCAGAAGCCCGGAGTGGATGGGCAGGTAATCCGCGGGCACATCGGTGATGCGCAGCCGGCTGCCGGAAACAGCCGCTTCCCCCACAAGGCCTTCGCCCAGGGGGATGGGGGGCGCTTCACCGTCGGGGGCAGCCCCTGCAAATCCGCCGATGCAGATGAGAACGCCTTCGTCCACGAGATAGATCCGTCCGGCCTGGGCATCTAAGTAGTTGGACAGGAAGTGGATGATCTGCCTGCCGAGCTCCTCCATGGAGAGGTCCCCCTGGATGCGCCTGTGGAATTCGCTCTGGCCGATGCTGAGCCAGTTCTGACGCTGGATTTTTTTCCGGGACCGGGAGAGCTCCTCGTTGACGCTGTGGAGGTGGTCCCTCTGTTTTTCCAGCACCTCGTGCTGTTTCTGGAGCTCCTCACGCACCCGTTCATGTTCTTCGATTTCCCGGGTGAGCACCTGGTTGGTCCGGGTCAGCTCCTCTTCGTTGGACTCCAGGCGCTTTTTGCTGACCGTGGTCTCGGCAAGGCGTTTTGTCATGTGGTTGAAGTCCTGCATGAGCTCACCGATGTCCCCGGAGGCGTTGTTGTCCAGCCGGATGGTGAAATCGCCGTTGCGGATCTGGTGGGTGGCGTGTTTGAGCTGGTTGACGGCACGGGAGAAGTAGGCGCTTGCCCAGTTGGCCAGGGCAAGGACCACCGGCAGCCCCAGGAGCATGCAGAAGAGGATAAATCGCTTGAAGGTGCTGAGAAGATGCTGGGCCCGGTTGATGAAGTAGAGGGCCGTACCCTTGGACGTCTTCCGGGTTTCCAGAAATGAGGGGGCCAACTCGTCCATGTTGATGACCGTGGCCACGGCCATGGGCAGGCCGTCGGCCGTGGTGCGCATCACCGGGGCGATGAAGGTGAACTTGCGGCGTGTCTGGCCCGACTCCTCCTTCCAGGAAAAGTAGCCCGAGGCGTATTTTCCCCCGAGGCTTGAGGAGATGATGGAGAAAAATTCATCGGAGGCTTCGTCGATGTGAGCAACGGAGGTGTTCTCCAGGTCCTTGATCGGGTGGAAGAGGGTGGTGCCTTCCCGGGTGTCGATGAGGGTGGTGTAGCCGTTTTTTTCAATGGGCTGAAGGGCAATGCTCCGGAACCGGGGATCCTTCTGGAGATCGCCCAGGCTGAGGGTGGGGCGCAGCTCCAGGTAGAGTTCGATCTGGAGGGCCACGTCCATGGATTTTTGACGGACGCTTTTGGCCAGGGTGTCGGTGAGGAGCTGCTCGCGTTGCTGTTGCAGGTCTCCCAGGCCCTTTTGGATGGTCTCGTTGGTCCGTTGGGGAAGATCCCGGGTGATGAGGGTGATGGCAATGCCGAAGATGGCAATGGGCAGGATGCCTGCGATGAAGGTGATGGCCATCAGCCTGGAGCTGTATTTTTTGGGAAACAACTGGATCATGTATTTTGCAGCCTTCGGGGACCGGGGGGGCCCAGTCGGTGAGGTTATTCGTAAATGTTGTCGGCCATCAGGATCGCGTTGCGATGGATGGGGATGCTCAGGTCTCTGGCTTTTTTCAGGTTGATGGTGAGTTCATGGAGCTGGGGGCTTTGCGGGTGAATGGAGCCCGCGCTGAGCCCGGCGAGGATTTTTTCCACCGGGCTTTTGACCTGTTTGCCGGTCTCGGCAAAATTGCAGTGGACGGCCATGAGGGTAAAGCCCTGTTTGACCTGTTCCCCGCCCACGCCGATGAGGGGGATCCCGTCCTTGTCGGTGACGGCGGTGATGCGGCGCATGTTGGAGGGAAGGTTGAGGATGGCGTCGGCCGGGATATAGATGGCGTCCGTGGTGCCGGACAGCTCTGCGGCCCGTGCGGCCAGGGTGTCCAGATCAGGTTTTTCAATGGCCACCTTGACCACCTCCCAGCCCAGGGAGCCTGCTGCCGCGGCCGCTTCGTGAGCCGTGGCCGTTGCGGCAAGGGTTTCGGAGCAATAGAGGATCCCCAGGCGAGAGAGCCCGGGCATGATCTGCTGGGCGGAAAGGAGCTGGATGCGGGCCGGAACCCGCATGCTGACGCCGGTGAGGTTGGGGCCGAAGCCCGTGGTGTCCGGGATGATGCCCGTTGCGTCCGGGGCCGCCACCAGTGTGTAGACAATGGGAAGGTCGGGGGCCTCCTCCATGGCAAGGAGGGTGCCTGCGGTGCCCAGGGTGATCAGAAGGTCCACCTTCTGGCGTTTGAACTCCCGGATGGCCGACAGGGCCATTTCCCGGCTCTGTTCGGCGTTGTGGATGGTGAGGGTGAGGTTCTCTCCGTTTTTGAGCCCGATGGAGGCCAGGCCCGACTGGACTCCCTCCCTGGCGAGGCGGAACGGGGGAACCTGTTCGGTCCACTGCAGGACACCGATGTGGGGACCTTTGCGTCTTTCCAGGTCAATGACGCCTCCGGAGACGACAACCAGGGCAAGGATGACAGCGGTCAGGTAGATCAGATGTTTGTTCACGCACACTCCAGAACATGGGCCGGTCGGGTCCCAATGCCCCGGTGGCCTCGCAAAAAGTCGATGAAACGGTGTTGATACGCTGCGTGCCGTGACTTGGCCTGCGTGCAGCGTACACAATTTTGTCAACGAGGGGGGGGCAATGCCGACTTTTTGACGAAAGCATTATTCCTCTCATTAGAGGAATCGACAATTGTCTAAAAAACTGGAGCAAAAAAAACAAAAAAAGGCAGGATTTTCTCATCGGTTCTTCAACGGGTGAGCGGAGAGGGAAAGGGGGGCGGCGATACGGGGGGAAAAAGCCGGGGGAGCCGTTTTTGCAAACGCTCTCCCCCGGCTGTTCTGTCTGTGGGGTTAAGCGGCGTTCTCCAGGGTCTTGACCATTTTTTCGCCGATTTTCTCGGCAGAGAGGCCGAAGAGTTCATCAATGGGAACCAGCTCTAAATAGGCGTCGTCCCAGGTATGGCCCATCTCCTGAACGATGTTGCGGATACGTTCGTGCTTGCCGCCCAGGGCCTTGGATTTGCTGTGGAGGGGAATGCGCCCCTCCTTGAATGTGACGTTGATGGAGAGGATGAATTCGATGACGTTGGCGTTTTGGGAGAGAACCGGGATGATCAGGGTGTTCTTGTCGTCCTTGTTCCCCTTGCCGATAAAGACATTGCCTTCCCGGACGATGATGCTTTTGGTCCCCTTGAGCCGCGGATCGCTCTCCACCCTTGAGGTGGTGTGGGTGAAGATCCCGTCCTTGTCCACCAGGGAGATGGTGGTCTCGGGGGTGGCCTCGCCCAGGAGGTTGAGGCCGTCGATGCGGTAGAGCAGGGAGCCCTTGATGCCGGAGATCACCCCTTGCAGGTTTTTCAGAACCAGAACGTTGGAACTGGTGATCTGGGGCAGGGTGATACCCCGGTGGTTCAGGGCATCGAACAGGATCCCTTCGAAGGTCTCGGTGATGCGGCTGGTGCCCACGGTGACGGTCTTGGCCTGGTGCTTGATGGCGTCCACAGGCCTTGCCATGGCGTTGATGGCATTGGAAAAGCAGCCGAAGAGCTTGTCCAGCATGTTGGACGGGGTGCCCTTGCAATCGAAGTCCAGCTCAAAATCCGCTGAGGGGAGCTTGCCCGCGAGGTATTTCAGCAGCAGGGTGATGTCCGAGGCGGTGTTGAAACCCAGGATGGGAGGCAACTTCCATTGCACCGGCTGATCGCGCAGAACCGCTGGTGAACCTTTGGTGATCTTTTCACGGAAGGCCTTCTCAAGAATGATTTCGTACAGGTTCATCCCTTTGGCTTCAAAGGAGGTGATGACCTTCTGCAGCTCCTTGCGGTGCTCAAAGATCACGCGGGAGCCATCGTTGATGGCAAGTGCCGCGTAGTAGCCCCAGATGTGGCCAGCCAGGGTGTTGATGATGGGGGCCAGGTGCTCGGAGACCTGGGGCACGTGGAAGATACTGGCCGCATAGTTGTTGAAGCGCTCCTCCCCTTCGCTGGCGATGACGATGGGAACGGCTTTGTGGGCGTGGAAGATAGCCGTGTCCTTGATGATATCGCCCAGGACGCTCTCCCGGGTGCCGGCGGCACAGACAATGATCAGGGGTTCGGAGGAGAGGTCGATGTGCTTTTTGTCCTCCACGAAGTCGCTGGAGATGGTTTTGTAGCAGAGCTCGCTGAGCTTGATGCGGATCTCGTCGGCAGAGGCCTTGTTGGCACCGCTACCCACCGATGCCCAGTAGGTGCGGCTCACGGCATGGGTGAAGGCCGACGCCTTGATGTCCTCGACCATGTCCAGGACTTTTCGCATTTTTGTGGGCAGGGCCAGCAGCTCGCGGATCTCTTCGGAGATGAAGCGGGCATCGCGCTTTTTGGTCTGGCCGGCCAGGTGAAGCCCGATGAGGGCACCAGCCACGATCTGGCTGTAAAAAGCCTTGGTGGAGGCCACGCTCATTTCGATGTCTCGGCCGCTGCTGGTGTAGACAACCCCGTCCACTTTGAAGGTGAGGTCTGAGTCGCGCCGGTTGACGATGGCCAGGGTGGCGGCTCCCTTGGCCTTGACCATGTCCACGGCCAGGTTGGTGTCCGTTGTGGTGCCGGACTGGCTGATGGCGATGACCAGGGCGTCGGCCATGGTGTCCCCGTCACCGTCGCCCATCATGAACCCGGAGAGCTCCGAGGCTTTCAGGGGACAGACCTGGATGGCGGGGTCTCCGAGGTAATGGGTGAAGAGGTGGGCAATGGCCTGGGCCGCAATGCCTGCCGTGCCCTGGCCCACGAGAAAGACGCGCTTGATGGTTCCGTCCTTGATGCGGGCGATGGTGGCCTCGGGGATGGCGCTGTCGTCGAGCATGGTCTTGCAGAGCTCTTTTTTCCCGTCGATTTTCCAGCGGTTCTGCAGGGTCTTTTCCACGGAAGCGGGAGACTCGGAGATCTCCTTGAGGAAGTAGTGGGGAAAGTGCTGGCGGTCGATATCCCGGCTGGTGATCTCCGTCTCCATGACGGATTCGACGGTGACGGGCACCTCGGTGCCGTCGTAGTGGTAGGAGCGGATTCCGGCCTGGGCGCCTTCCAGGCGTGCCCTGGTGCCGTCCAGGACCACGATCTGGCCGGAGACGGGCTTGCCGTCTTTGCCGGTGATGGTCTTTTCGCCGTTGAGCTTGATGTAACGGGGGGTTTCCTCAACGAATCCGTACACCTCGGAGACGGCGATGTAGTGGTCTTCGGCGATACCCACGAAAAGGGCCTGGCCGCTTCCCTTCTGGGCAAGAAAGAGCTTGCCCGGGGCCAGGTCTGTCTGCATGGTGATGGCGTGGGACCCATGGAAATCGTTGACGGCAAGGCGAAACGCTTCCTCGATGTCGTGACCTGCCTTGAGGTAGGTCTCGATCTGCATGGGGATGACCTTGGTGTCTGTGGTGATCTCCTTTTGGAGGGTGTCGAACCGGTCTTCGTACTCTCCTTTGAGGGAGGCGTGGTTGTCGATATCGCCGTTTAAGCTCACGTGGATGATGCCCGAGCGGGGGATGCGCCCGTCGGTGTTCTGGTTGTCCACCGGGTGACAGTTGGCGTCGGTGATGGCACCACGAGAGCAGGCGCGCGTGTGTGGGAAGAGACCGTAAAATCGCTGCGTTTGAAGGTTGCCGCCACTTTGAGCAACAGGTCATTTCGAATCTGTCTCCGGAGAAAATCGACGTTGTCGCCCAGGCTGCCGATCTCTGCGGCCCGTTTGTAGACAAAGGCAACAGAAGTGCTTTTTCCCCTCTCTTCCACGGCAATGGTGTTGTTGAGGAGGGTGTCGCCCTGGGACCGCTCGTTTAAGGTCTCTTCCAGGCCTTCAGCCTGGAGGAATTCCCTGAGCTTGGTCCATGTTTTCGCCGGGAAGGTGAACATCACGGAGATGCCTGCAGAGTCGCGTCCCCGGACTTCAAGGCGGTTGATGGCGTTCAAGGTGGTGTTGATCTTTTTGAAGGGTACGATCCATCCGTTGCCGGACTGAATCAGCTCGGCCCCGGCGAGGTCCCTGACGCTTCGGACGTTGGTGAGGGTCTCCTGGGTAAGGGACCAGGAGATATCCCGGAGTCCTTCCAGGGCATCGGCCACGGCATCGGTGTCGGCCGGGGAGAGAAAACCCGCCTGTTCGGTGAAGGCCGCTTCTTCGCGGGTGAGGAGTTCGCGGATTGTCGTCGCGGCTCGGGAGAGGGCCTCAAGCTGGTCCTGGTTCTGCAGGAGAAGGGAGAAGAGGTGGTCCTCTTTGAAACGGCAGGCCTCGTTGTACAGGGCGGTGACCTGCTCCCGGCCACCCAGGTAGTCGGTGGCGAGTTCGTCGCCTGCGTTGATGACGGCGTCGAGCCCCTTTGCGGACAGGATCGTGATGGCCTCCCCAAGGGTGGGGACGGGCCCCTCTGCAGGGCCCCTTTCAAAGGAGACAAGGCCGGCAAGGCCGCAGTGCAGGGTGTTGGGGGCATTGGGGAAGAGAACCCAGGCATGTCCGGTGAGTTCCTGGGGGCGCCTGCCGAAACAGATGGGGGCGTTGAGCAGGGAGCGCAGGGTGGTCCAGGGTGTAGAAAACGTCCTTTTCATGGTTTAGATTCTCCAATGGTTTTATATCCGGGCGCCGCAAAGGACGGGCGCGTGGTTTGTAAAAAACGTACCGATTCATCTTGCTGCTGCCTCCTGTGGCTCTTCCGGAGGCCAAACATTTAAAACCCTTTGATAAACAGGCCTTGCCTAAGCCGCTGAAGGCTCCGCCGAAATAATTTCGACATGTTCGCACCTGTATCAGGAAAATTTTTTGCGGAGCTTTTTATCAAAAAAACGAATGCATCACGGGGTCTGGATGGGGTCCGTGGCGGTTGTCGTTCTCATGGTTACGGAACGCGCTATCTTTTGAGTTATACCACAGCTTGAGGGCCAAGGTCCCCAAAAAAACCGGCCCAGCTTCTCCTGGCCGTTGGGTGGCTCAGCTGTCGCCGGGGGAGGTCGCCTGCCGGGCTTCGGCGATGTGGGACCTGTCGGGTTCGGGGGGGTGGCTGAAGTAGCAGGTGATGGCTTTTCGCGCATAAGCGCTGGCCCGGGTCCCTATGTACGCCTGGTGCCCCACCACCACGGCGATGGCCATGGATCGCCCCGTTTTTTTCTCTTTGGCAAATCCCACGAACCAGTCCACGCGCACATCGCGGGCCTTGTTGGAGATGGACCCTGTTTTTCCGCCAAGGGTGAGGTTTTTCAAGACAGGGTCTCTGCGGTACCCGGCAAAGCTTTTGCGGGCCGTGCCGGAGCGGATGGTGCGCTGCATGAGCTCATTGAGGGTGGAGGAGACCTGCTGGGGCACGGCGCGACCCAGGGTCGGCGGGCGAGGCACGGAGAGCTCTTCGCCTCCGTCCGTTGTCACCGAGTCCACGAGGTACGGAGCGGGGATCTTCCCGCCGGTGACGGCTGTGGCGCCGATGAGGGCACCGTGGAGGGGAGAGATCCGGGTTACCCGGTTGAATCCGCAGGCAACCTCCGCCCACTGGTAGGGCTCTTCCCCGATGGCAAGGATGCTCTTTTCCACGGGCAGGTCAAAGGCGATGTCCTGATTGAAGAGAAACCGGTCCGCGTAGCCCGACAGGTTCGAGCTTGAGGGCGCCCAGCTTGCCGAAGACCGGGTTCACGGACTGGGCAAAAGAGTCCCGAAACGAGATGGTGTTGGTGTACTTGTTTTTCTTCTCGTTGAGCTGTCGCTTGTAGAGGGTGTACTTCCCCCCGTTGAAAGAGAGGGTGCTGCGGGGGGTCAGGCCCAGCTTTTCTGCGGCGGCTGAGGCGGTGATGATCTTGAAGATGCTGGCGGCGGGGTAAGCGGCTTCAAGGCTGGGGTTTGTGATGCCCTCGTCCTTGCTGAAGCCGGCCATGGAGAGAATACGTCCGGTGGCCGGGTCCATGGCCACTGCAGCCACATAACGCGGTGTGCCGCGTTTTCGGGCAATATTGCGTTTGAATTCGCTGATAAGAAGGGCCTGGAGCTCCAGGTCCAGGGTGGTGGTGACCGTGAGTTCCTGCTCTCCCTGGGTAACCTGAAGCACCTTGTGATCCAGGTGGGCCAGGGACTTGGGGGCGAGAAGGCCTTTCAGGTTGTCCTGGCTGAGGAGATTGGGGTTCTCTTCCGGGGCAGGGGGCGCTGCCGTGAAGGTCTCTTTGACCCGGGGCGCCACGACGATGGCCAGGGCCACGACAAGTGCCACCAGGGCGCCGCCTGCAAGGCCGCGCAAGGCGCCTTTTTTAAAGCTTTTGGATCGTTCTTTGATCTTTTGGCGTTGCTTCAGGCTCTGCTGGTAAGCTCGCCAGTCCTGTTTTTGCTGTCGCATAGGTCTCGTCGGAGGTGTCGTGATAGTGTCAGGCGCCCCAAAACCAAGCATACAAGGGCAGCAGGTGTTGAGCCGGCTTCGCAAGCCGGGATGCGTCAGCCCGAAGGGCCTTCGGGCTGACGCCGTGTCCATGTCTCCACGCCTTTTTCGTCAAGGCGGCGAAACGATTACTTAACGGGTGTTCCCGGCTTCAAACCCTCCACGTCAAAGGTGGCAAGGGAGAGGTTCTTGCGCTTGGTGGCGGCCAGGAGCATGCCCTGGGACTCCACGCCCATGAGGGTGGCAGGGGCCAGGTTGGCAACCACCACCACCTGGGTTCCCTTGAGCTCTTCCGGGGTGTAGCTTTTGGCGATGCCCGCCACCACGGTGCGGGGAGTGCCTTCCCCCAAGTCCACGGTGACCTTGAGGAGTTTGTTGGCCTTGGGAATGGGCTCGGCATCAAGGACCGTTCCCACGCGCAGGTCCAGGTTCTGGAAGTCGTCGAAGCTGATCTCCGGCTTGAGGGGCGTTGCCAGGGCCTTTTTGGCCGGGGCGGGCTTGTCCTTGGCCTGGGCCTTTTCAAAGGCCTTCAGGTCGATGCGGGGAAAGAGCGCCTTGGCCTTGGTGATGGCACCGCCCGGGGCAAGGGCGCCCCAGGTCTCAAAGGAGGAGAGGCGCATGGGGGTGTCCCCTGTGCCCAGGTGTTCCAGCATGGCCTTTGCCGTGCCCGGCATGACCGGGGAGATGAGCCCGGCCACCACCCGGAGGCCTTCCAGGAGGTTGTACATGACCGTCTTCAGGCGTGGGGCCTGGGCCTCGTCCTTGGCCAGGTCCCAGGGTGCGGTTTCGTCCACGTATTTGTTCATGCGGCCCACAAAGGTCCAGATCCCTTTCAGGGCCCGGTCAAAGGCGAAAAGGGGCATTTCGGTGCGGAAGGCCTCGCGGGCAGCGTCCGCGTCGCCGGCCAGGGAGAGTTCGTCCATGAGGGCGGCATCGGGCTCGGGAACCACCCCGCCGAAGTACTTGAAGCTCATGGCCACCACACGGGAGAAGAGGTTCCCCAGGTCGTTGGCCAGGTCGTAGTTGATGCGCTTGACAATGGCCTCTTCCGAGAAGTTGGAGTCGTGGCCGAAGGCCATGTCCCGCATGAGGAAGAACCGGTAGGCGTCCACGCCGTAGGTCTCCAGCAGGTAATCGGGGCTGGCCACGTTGCCGAGGCTCTTGGACATCTTGGCGTCGCCCATGTTCCAGAACCCGTGGACGTTGAGGGTGTTGAAGGGGGAGAGCCCTGCCGCCTTGAGCATGGTGGGCCAGTAGATGGCGTGGGTCTTGAGGATGTCCTTGGCCACGATGTGCTGCACCTTGGGCCAGAAAGTGGCGAACTTGTCGTCTTCGGGATATCCCAGGGCCGAGACGTAGTTGAGCAGGGCGTCGAACCAGACGTAGGTGACGTAGTTTTCGTCAAAGGGCAGGGTGATGCCCCAGGTGAGGCGCGACTTGGGCCGGGAGATGCAGAGATCCTCTAAGGGCTCCTTTAAAAAGGAGAGCACCTCGTTGCGGTACTGCTTGGGCCGGATAAAGTCGGGGTTGGCCTCGATGTGGTCGATGAGCCACTGCTGGTACTTGCCCATGCGGAAGAAGTAGTTGGACTCCTTGATGCGCTTGGGCTCTTTTTTGTGGTCCGGGCACTTGCCGTCCACCAGCTCACGCTCCAGGTAGAAACGCTCGCATCCCACGCAGTAGAGGCCCTCGTATTCCGAGTAGTAGATGTCGCCGTTGTCGTAGATCTTCTGGAGGATGTCGGCCACCACCTTTTTGTGGCTTTCGTCGGTGGTACGGATAAAGTGATCGTTTTCAACGGAAAGCTTGGGCCACAGGTCCCTGAAGAGGGCGCTGATCTGGTCGGCGTACTCCTTGGGGCTGCACGCGTTGGCTTCAGCCGCCTCGGCGATTTTGTCCCCGTGTTCGTCGGTGCCGGTGAGGAAAAAGGTCTCGGCGCCGAGCATTTTGTGAAAGCGGCTCACCACGTCGGCTGCGATGGTGGTGTAGGCATGACCCAGGTGGGGCTTGGCGTTAACGTAGTAGATGGGCGTGGTAATATAAAAAGGATCGGTCTGGTTCATGGATCTCATCTCTGTTGGTTCTGTTCTGGGTCGTGCCCGCAGGCTCCGGCTGCGCAAAGGGGCCTGAAGGCACCGGGCGGGCAGTCGTGACGGCACCGCCGGGTGCATGAAGGGCGCCTTGCCGGGTAAGGCTTTTTATCCTCTGGGTTTGTCCGGTTTGACGTTGTCCAGGTCGGCTTCGTACTCGCCCCCCTCATCGAGCCTGACGGTGAGGCGGTTGCAGATGACGTTGTGACGGATCACCTTGCCGCGGCCCTTGTCCGTGGTGACGAATTTTCCCACCTTGGGATAACGCTCTTTGAGCTTCTTGTAGGTGGCGTCTTCAAAGGTCAGGCAGCACATGAGCCGTCCGCAGAGGCCGGAAATCTTGGTGGGGTTGAGGGAGAGTCCCTGCTCCTTCGCCATTTTGATGGAGACGGGCTCAAACTTCTCAATAAAGGACGAACAGCAGATCTCCCGGCCGCATCGACCGAGCCCACCGCACATTTTGGCCTGGTTGCGGATGCCCACCTGGCGCATTTCGATGCGCAGGCGGAACTGACGGACAAGGATCTTGACCAGCTCGCGGAAGTCCACGCGTCCGTCGGCCGTGAAGAAAAAGGTGAGCTTGCTGGCGTCGAAGGTGCTCTCCACGGCAAAGAGGTTCATCTCCAGGCCGAGTTTTTCCACCTGCTGCTGGCAGAAGTCGTGGGCCTCGGTTTCGAGAAGGATGTTCTTCTCCCGCTGCCTGACGTCCTCTTCCGTGGCCAGGCGAAACACCTTTTTCAAAGGGCTGCCGGTCTCTTTTTTTTCCAGGGGTTCCGGCGGGGTGGCCACCACCCCTAAGCCGAGCCCCTGCTCGGTGGTGACGATCACCTTGTCGCCCACGTTGAGGACATAGGGACCGCTGTTGAAATCGTATATTTTTCCGGCCGGTTTGAACCGAATGCCGACTACTTTTTCCATAGGTCTGTGCCACACTGCTTGGGTGAAAAAAGGCTGCTTGCCGCATGGGCATGCGGAAAAGCACGTATGCCCCTTCGTGCACGGCGTAAGTAAGGCTGCGGTGCAGCCTGCCGAGGCAAAGGGGCACGACAATTGGGGGAAGCCGAAAGCGATCAGCTCTGCATCAGCTTCAACGCCATCACCTCCAGGGTGTGCCGCAACACGGTGTTGCCGTCGATGCGCTGAAGGGTGTCCCGAACCGTGTCGGCCATGGCGGTGAGCCGTGGCATCTCGAATCGGGCCGCATCGGCTTCCAACTGCGGCATAAGGTCGCGGTTTACCACACGCCCGGGGTCCAGTTTACAGACCATCAGGTCGTGGAGGTAATGCCCGACCAGTGAGAGGGACCGGATGGCCTTCTCTTTGTCCCTTCCCAGCACCTCGGCAAAGGCCAGTGCATGGGAGAGATCTCCCCGTCCCGGCAGGGGCAGGGCCGTAAAGAGCCAGTTGCGCTGTGCAAGCCAGGCCTCCACGCCGCCTTTCCCCGAGACCATCTCAAGGGCCCGGGCATAGCTGCCGTCACTTAAGGCGGCCACTGCTTCGGCCTGCTGCCGGGGCAGGTCCGTCTCTGCCGTGAGGCATCGTACCACGGTCTCCTGTTCAAGGGGCCGAAACGCGACGAGCTGGCACCGGGACAGGACCGTGGGCAAAAGCTCCGAAGGCTGGCAGGTGGTCAGGATGAAAAAGGTCCCGGCCGGAGGCTCTTCCAGCACCTTTAAAAGGGCGTTGGCTGCCTCGCGGTTCATGTGGCCCGCCTCCCGGATCACAATGACCCGATGGGTTGCCTCCAGCGGTTTTGCAAGCAGAGTATTGCATAGATCACGGATCTGCGAAAATTCCAGCACGGGTGCCGTCCGGCTCGATAACCCGGATGTCCGGATGGCTTCCGGCCTCGATTTTACGGCAGCTTCGGCAGGTGCCGCAGCGAAGGGAGAAGAGGGGGTGACACTGGGGCTCCGACGGTGTGTCGGGGCTTTGGCAGTTGAGGATCTGGGCCAGGGTAAGGGCTGCTTCGGCCTTGCCGGTTCCGGCGGGGCCGGAGAAGAGCAGGGCGTGGGGGAGGGTGTCGTGACGTGTCATGGACAGGAGGGCGGAAAGTGGCTGCTCCTGTTCTGGGAAGTGTTCTAACATAGATGGTGCCACCTGTGAGTATGATGACGCGGGGTCTCCGGGTGAAAACCGCCTTTTTTCTCAAAAAAAACGGCACGTGACTCGGGACGGCTGTGAGGCGGTTGCCTTTGCCGGCCGTCCCGGCAGTGCCTTAGCTGTCCCGACGGGAGTCGGGGACACCGCCGAGCCGTTGTCGGCGGGCGGTGCCATACCCGGAAAAAGGGGCGCTAGTAGTCCACGCGCTCCTTGAGCTCCTTGCCGCACTTGAAGAAGGGCAGCTTTTTGGGGCTGATGAGCACTTTGTCGCCGGTCTTCGGGTTGCGGCCGGTGTAGCTCTTGTACTCTTTGACGTAAAAAGAGCAGAGGCCGCGAATCTCTACGCGGTCCCCGCGGGTCAGGGCGTCGGTCATTGAATCAAAAAAGATCTGTACAACCTCCGCAGCTTCCGCTTTGGAGATATTGGCTTCGTTTTTCAGTGTGGAGATCAGCTCCAGTTTATTCATACATCCTCCTTAGAATACTAAGACTTATCTTTCAATCTGGACGCCTCGCGGGCGTTGCATCGCTCTTAAATAAACGTAAATCCATAGCAAGTCAAGGGGTTATGGAGAAGTTTTGAGCGGATTGTGGAAAAAAGTGAAATCCCCTGATTTTTCGACGGCCCCGACCCTCGGGGATGCAAGGGGCGGGGCGTTCTAAACCTTGTTTTACGGGACGCGTTCGATGTCCGTGTCGGAAACATGGACCGCTGCTGACTGCCCCAGGATATCAATGTTGACGATGACCCGGCCCTGGCCGAGGTTCTTGGCAAAGATGCCCGTGATCCCCTCAAAGGGGCCCCGGGTCACGATGACCGCCTCCCCTTCCAGGAAGGTGGCGGCGGTGAAGATCTCTTCCCCGGCGGAGACCATGATCTGAAGGGAGGAGAGGGACTCCTCCGGGATGGCCACCGGTCCCCGGGTGCTCCCCAGGACGCGGACCACGCCGATGGTCTTCAGGATGGAAAGGTGGTTCTCAGGGGTAAGCCCCGCCTTGACAAAGACATAGCCGGGAAAAATCGGGACATCCAGGACCACACGGCGGTCCTTTCGCCGGCTCGGCTTTTTCATTTTGGGGAGAAAGGTCTCAAAGGACTTCTTGGTCAGGTTTTCGAATACCACATTTTCAAATCGACTCCGCGTGTGAAGGGCGTACCACATCTCATCCGTCGGGGTGATAATCGTCATGTGAAGATCCTCAAAAAGGTGTCATGGGTTGGCGCGCCGTTCTCCCAATAAGGAGGGGGCGGCGCGCAGTTCTGTTGTCTTGATCAGTTGGCGTCGTAGCTGCTGTCGAAGCCGCCGAGGCCGGTCAGCTCCACGCCGAAGACGATTTTTGTGTCGTCGGTGGAGTCTTCATACCGGGTGAACAGGGACCAGCATGAGGAGGTGTAGGTGACGCCTACGGATTTCTTGATGTCTTCGTTTTCCTCGATGTCCCGCTCGTAGTCGCAGTCCAGGGTGATGCGGTCAAAGAGGCCCGTTTTAAACCGGGCCACAAGGCTGTTGGTGGACTCGTAGCTGGTGGACGGGGTGATGCCCAGGCTTTCGTGGATGCTCTCCAGGGGGTCCCGCTTTTTTCGGTGGCTGATGCTGAAGAGCCTTGTCTCTTCGGTTCCCATGATCAGGGCGGTGTTCTGGGTGAGCATTTCGGATTCGTACCAGCTCCAGGTGCCGTCGAATTTGAAGTAGAGGTTCATGGCCGGGTTGAAGATCAGCTCGGCGTAAAAGGGCCTGAAGGGTTCCTGGGTGAGGCCGTTGCGCCATTTGGTGGGATCGGACTCCTGTTCTTCCTGGATATCATAGGTCTGGGAGATGGTTCCGGTGAGGAGATCCCGGTAGACGGGGATGCCCTCGCCGTTTTTCTTGGAGGTCAGGATGGAGTCCAGCTTCAGGGTAATCTGGTTTTTGCCGTCGATTTCGTCAATGGAGTCAAAGCGCGGGTACTCGGACTCCTCCAGGCGATCCTGCCAGTCGTAGGTCAGGGTCGGCTTGATGCGGTGGCGGGCCTTGTCCGCCCAGTCGGCATCTGTGTTGAAAATCCGGTAAAACTCCGTTGAGATGTCCGTGGTGAACTCGGGAACGGCGGCGGAATGGGTCCCGGAAAGGGCATTGGTTGAATCTTTTGTGTCGATATCCCACCAGAGGCCTTTCACCCCTGCGCTGGGATCCACGGAAAAGGCGCCCACCTTGAAGGGCATGTAGACCTTCGGCAGGACGTAGGTGCGCTCGCCGTCGTAGAGGGCGTCGGTGAGGTCTTCCCGGTAGAAGCTGGTGGCCCCGCCCGTGACGGAGACCTGGAGGGGTGTGGTGCCCAGGGCGGTCCGTGACTGGGTCATGGTGAGGGTGGGAAGCTGCTGGAGGGTGGAGTCCTCGGTGTCCTGGGAGCGGGCCACGACGTCATCGTTCCAGATGCCCGCGAGGCTGGCGGTGAAGGCGTTGGTGGTTTTGGTGACCGAGAGCTTGTTGGTCCTCACCGTGTCGGTGTAGTCGTCGAGGGTTCGGCCCATGAACTCTTCCATCTCGTCCTGGGTGGCGTCGAAGCCCCCGGGTCCGTCCTTGAACTCCCGCAGGTAATCCTGATCGCTGACCCAGTCCAGATCGAGTTTGGCTTTGAACCCGCCGCCGAGTTCCTGGTCGGCCTTGCCGCGGAACCAGTAGCGGTCCGTGTTGGTGCGGTCCGGGGAGCCGTCGTACCCGTAATCGGAGTTGGCGCTGGTGCCGTCGTCGATTTTCTGGTCGTCGAGGCCTTCGACGGAGAAGATCCCCCTGGACAGGGCGCTTGCCATGTACCGGAACTCAACGCCTCCGCGGAGGCCGCGTTCGGTCATGTAGTTGGTGTAGACCGTGGCGTCCATGCTGTCGCCCATGGTGACGAACAGGGGCTGGATGATGTCCAGGCCTTTGCGTGAGGAGTAGCCCACAAGGGGCGCCAGCAGGCCTGTCTGCCGTTTGATTTTAACGGGGAACAGGAGGTACGGGGTGTAGATTACGGGGAGGCCGGCTGTCTTGAGCATCACGTGGTGGGCCGTGCCGTAGCCTTCGATGGTGATGTCCAGCTTGCGACCGGTGATGGACCGAACCAGTCCGGCCTTGCTGTCGCAGGCGGTGATGCGCGACCCTTCGGCGGGCGTCGTCCTCACCCTTCGGCAGCGGGTGCGCCGGGATCACCAGGTACGGTGATGCTTGATGAACACCTGCTCGTCGTGATGGTGCTTGGCGAGTCGATGGCGCAGGCGATGGGCGGCCTCCGGGCGGCCGTCTTTGTCGGTCTCCAGGTCATCGCCCTCGGCCTCGGCGGTGCCTTCCTGGATGTGGTAGGTCACGTGGTCGGCGTGGAGGGTCACCGAACCGTCGGTGACCAGGACGTTGCCTTCGGCGACGTAGACCCCTTTGGCCGCGTCATGGGCCAGGCTGTCCGCGGTGATGTTTACCGGGGCCTTGCCGGGCGTGGGGGCGGCAGAGGCGGATTGAACCGTAAGGGTGAGGATGCTTAGCAGGAGAAACCATGTGAATCTGTGCGGAAAGACCATGTTGAAGCGTGCCTGTGTCGTCTGTCACCCCAAATGACTAAGGGGCTGGGTTGAGGTCTCCGGCCGGTGACGGCCCAGGGTGCCCCGGTGGACGGGCCCTGTGGGATCCGACCGACGTCGAGGCGTCGAAGAACAAGTGTGGCTTTGATTTTTCCCCGGCCATCACGTATGATGCCCTCGAAAAAAGTCACGGGCTGAAACGCCCTGCATCTCCTCATTGCCTGAGGAAGAAG
This sequence comes from Desulfoluna sp. CYM3A, assembly GCF_056829965.1. Taxonomy (NCBI): domain Bacteria; kingdom Pseudomonadati; phylum Thermodesulfobacteriota; class Desulfobacteria; order Desulfobacterales; family Desulfolunaceae; genus Desulfoluna; species Desulfoluna sp. CYM3A. The sequence continues at coordinate 3,208,613 of NZ_CP186556.1, read as the reverse complement.
ATGCCGTGGCGTTGAAGAGTATTGCTGAATTTACCGGGTGCGTATACCGTTGCCCTGTGGGTCGGTCCGGCCCCTGTCCTTTAGACGTGCCGACGGGGCGTTTTCGAGACCACCCGAGTTATAAACCCCGAATACCCTGAAAAGTCAAGTTGAACATGGGGCGGGGACTGTACGGCACATGCCGCATTGCGTGGAAACGAAGCCACCGGAAATGAGTTGAGGAACGACTATGCTGATTACCCTTGAAGGGATTGAGGGCTCTGGGAAGAGTACTCAGATAAAACGGATAACGGCCCACCTGGAGACGCTGGGGCGCCGGTGCATCACCACGCGGGAGCCCGGAGATACGCCCATCGGTAAGAAAATTCGGGCGATCCTTCTGGACCCGGAGAACCGTGAACTTACCTCCCTTGCGGAGCTTTTCCTTTATGCGGCCGACCGTGCCCAGCACCTGGGGGAGCGGGTTCTTCCCCACCTTGAGGCCGGTGACGTGGTGGTGAGCGACCGCTTTTTCGATGCCACCACCGCCTACCAGGGATATGCCCGGGGCCTGGATCTTGAGGTGATTGAGAAGATCCACGGCATGGTGCTTAAAGGGCTGCGGCCCGACCTGACCCTCATCTCCGGACTCCTCGAGGTGGGCCTGGGGCGGGCCATCTCCGCCATTGAGGCGGGGGACCGCACCGTCGCTGAATCCCGGTTTGAGCAGGAGGCCCTGGCCTTTCACGAGAAGGTCCGGGCCGGCTACCTGGCCCTTGCCCGCCGTGAGCCCGACCGCTTTGTGATTATTGATGCCACCCTCTCTCCCGATGAGGTAACCGAGGCCGTGACACGGGCCATTGATGAACGGCTCGCCCGAAGGGTGAGAAAATCGTGAATTACATTTTGTGTTTTTGAAATGCCTAATTTTTTCACAGCAACCACCTCTAATGGTATTAAATAATTGCAAATAGCCCGTTTTTTTCATGAAATATCCGGGCTGAGGGATGAAAAGAGCTGAGACCATGACGACCCATACGATTCTGGATGCCATCGGCAACACCCCCCTTGTGGAGGTGACGCGCTTGAATCCCAACCCCCGCGTGCGTATCCTTGCCAAGCTTGAGTATGTCAACCCCGGTGGCTCCATCAAAGACCGCGCCGCCCTGTCCATGATCGAGTATGGGGAGAAAACCGGGGCTCTGACCCCGGACAAGACGGTCATCGAAGCCACCAGCGGCAACACGGGCATCGGTCTGGCCATGGTCTGCTCGGTGAAGGGGTACCGACTGAAGCTGGCCATGAGCGAGGCCGTGAGCGAGGAGCGCCAGAAGATCCTTCGAGCAAGGGGCGCTGAGATTGTCCTCACCCCGGGCCACCTGGGCACCGACGGGGCCATCGACGAGGTCACCCGGCTGGTGGCCGAGCACCCCGAGATCTATTACCGCAGCAATCAGTACAGTTCCCCGGCCAACTGGATGGCCCACTACCACGGCACCGGCCCGGAGGTCTGGGCGCAGTGCGAGGGGCAGGTGGATTGCGTGGTGGCCTCCATGGGTACCACCGGGACCCTCATGGGGCTCTCCCGGCGCATGAAAGAGTACAGGCCGGAGATCCGTATTGTGGGGGTCGAACCCTATCTGGGCCACGGCATCCAGGGTCTCAAGAACATGAAGGAGGCCAATGAACCCCCCTATGATGAGCGCAGCCGTCTGGACGAGAAGGTCAACGTCGAAGACGACGAGGCCTTTGAGATGACCCGGCGCCTTGCCGCAGAAGAAGGGCTCTTTGTGGGCATGAGCAGCGGGGCGGCCATGGTGGCCGCCGTCAAGGAGGCTGAGGCCATGGAGTCGGGGACCGTGGTGGTGATCCTGCCTGACGGCGGGGAACGGTATCTCTCCACGCATCTCTTTTCCGTCAAGGACAAGCCCGGGCCCATGCTGTACAACACCCGCACCGGTCGGCGGGAGATGTTCGCCCCCAAAGATCCCGGGGTGGTGACCCTTTACTCCTGCGGCCCCACGGTCCATCAGCGACTCGACCCTTCCTCATGCGCCGCTTTCTCTTCTCGGACCTTCTCAGCCGCTATCTGGGCTACCGGGGGTTTGCCGTTCGCCATGTGGTGAACATCACGGACCTGGACGACAAGACCATTGCCGGTGCTGCGGAGCAGGGCGTGCCCCTGGCTGAATTTACCCGCCACTGGATCGACTTGTTCCACAAGGACCTTGCCGCTCTGACCATCAAGGCCCCCGAAGCCTGTCCCAAGGTGAGCGATCACGTGGATAAGATGGTATCGGTCACCGAGGAGCTCCTTAAAAAAGGAGTGGCCTACGAAAAGCTGCGGTCCGTCTACTTTGACATCTCCCAGGTGGAGACTTACGGGAGTATGTCCGGGGTGGATCTGGAGAAGATCCGCCTGGGGGCCACCGTGGACCTGGATGAATATGAAAAGGAGAACCCCCGGGACTTTACCCTTTTTAAACGCACCCGGGGCCGGGAGCGTGAGATGGGTGTGAGCATTGCCACCCGGTGGGGGCGGGTTCGGCCCTCCCTCCACGTGCAGTGCGCGGCCATCTCCATGGCGTTTCTGGGGGGCGGTTTCGATATTCACACCAGCAGCCGGGAGCTCTTGTTCCCCCACCATGAAAACGAAGAGGCCATAGCCCGGGCCCTCACCGGCGAGCCCCTGGCCCGGTTCTGGCTCCACTGCGACCGGGTTCTGGTCCGTGGCCGCAAGATGGCGGGCAACGGCGAACGCATGACCCTGGAGGATATTCGGGGCATGGGCTTTGACGGTCGTGTCCTGCGGTACTGGCTTCTGTCCGGGCACTATCGCAAGCCCCTGAACTTTTCCCGGGAGCGCCTGGAGGAGGCGGCCAAGGCCCTTGCCAAGATTGATGCCTGCATCCATGCCCTCATGGCGCGGGAGTCCGGGCGTCCCTTCACCGACCTGGACCAGGTTGTCTACGATATCCGGCGGGGCCTCATTGATGCCATGGACGACGACCTCAACGTGTCCCGCTGCCTGGCGGTTATATTTGGCTGATCCCGGCGGATCAACGCCCTGTTGGGCGACGGCTGGATCGACGCGGACGGCGCCCGGGAGCTTCTCAAGATTTTTCGGGATGTGAATCAGGTCCTCGGGGTCTTTGACTTTTCGGATGAAAAGGGAGCCTGTCGCGATGAGGTGGCGTCCCTGGTGGCTGAGCGGGACCGGGCCAGGGAGATGGGGGCGTGGGACCGGGCCGATGCCCTGCGTGACCGCCTGGAGGCCATGGGGGTTACCGTTCGGGACGCCCGGGTCGACGAAGGTGGCGATTTTGCCGTGCACGGTACATGGGTCTTGATGCCGCAGCAAGCGGCGCATACCTTAAAGAAAGATGATTTAACATCGGAGGATTACTGAATAATGATGCGCGTGGACCATACTTTCCCCATACCCATATGAGCGATGCCGTGGCCCAGGTGCTGACGCCGCTGTTCGACGAGGTGGTCATCACCAAGGCATCGACCGCAGACCCTGTCCCCGACGGGGTTACAGCCCTTGGTCCCTCCCCTGAAGAGGAAGCGCGCCTGTGTGCCCTGCTGGCCGACTGGCGGCAGTTCAGCGGAATCCATGGGGAGGGGCTTGCCACCTATGCCCGTGGACTGGGCCAGCGGGTGGACCCTCTGGATGAGCTGCTCGCCTCCCAGATCAAATGTGAACTCCAGCGCCAGATCAAGGGCGATACGGCCCGCAACGAGGGGGCCGATGCCGTGACCACGGCCCGGGCCCTTCTCAGTCTGGCCGCAGAGTATGACCTGAGGCACCGGGATCTGGATGACGACCTGTGCCGCATCGACGCCAGGCAGCAGGCGCTTCTGGATACCTTGAAAGGAGAGGTGGCGGACGGCCGAAGCCGTCGAATCCCGCGAGAAAAGGCGGCGGGGAGGTGAAGATGATGCAGCGCCTCTCTGCCTGGGGGAGCCTCTTCACAGCCGAAGGGGAGGCCTGCCCGGACCGCCTCTTTGTCACCACCAGCCGGGAAGCCCTGGATTTGGTGGCGGAGCACGGAGGCATTGCCCTGGAAGAGCTCGGGGTGCTCCGGGGCGTGGGCCTGAGGCGCGAAAGCCTGGAAGCCCTGTTTGCCGGGGACCCTTCGGGAGTCCCCCTGGAAACGGGGTCCGATGACGGTGGGGTGCCCGTCACGTTCACGATATGCATCGCTCGTGGTGAACACCCGTACAATCTATTTAACCGGTTTGCTCGCGGAACAAATGTTTCCCTGCAGGATCGGACTGTTCAAGGTTCTGAAATAAGAAGATGTGGTCTTCGTTCTTGCTAGAGATTGCCCTGGACTAGTGATTGCGCAAGGGGCTTTTTATGGATGCTACTTTTTTAAAAACCATATTGACAGCCCCTGAAAAATATATAATGAATAGATCTGACTTCGTCAGGACAGATTATTTTCAGGCGTTTTCAGCCTGATTTTAGTTTGGGTGAGAATATAACTGAATATTTTTTAAGGAGGCTTTAAGATGGGTTTCGAACCTAAAGTAGATGTCGACAAGTGCACCGGTTGCGAAGAGTGTGAGCCACGCGACCGCAGGATATTTGAGATGAAGGACGGCAAGTCCAGCGCTGCAAACGCAGAAGAGTGCCTTGGCTGCGAAAGCTGCATTGAAGTTTGCGAATCCGACGCGATTACTGTTGAAGAAAACTAGTTGACGTTTTTTTCATGAATCCCCGACGTGCTCCGGCGCTGTCGGGGATTTTTTTTCCCGCCCCTTTCGTACACGCCTTTCAGATCCTCTTTTGAAAACACGTGGTTTTGTGCTTCCGGCACCTGCAGAGGGTGAACATCCACCTTGCCCGGGAGAGCATTTTGTGATACGTCGGTTTTTTATACATATCTCTTAAAAGCGGAATTGTTTGGTTTATGAAACAGTATGTCATTGATGAACTGAGACCCGAGGATTACGACAAGATCAAAGCCTGGCTGGACGACAACCTGGAGAGATCGGCCCTGGGAGATCTTTACTGGCTTCCCCTGGACGGCGGACTGCTCAATGACGTGCAGCGGGAACACACGGACTGCGCCCCCCATGTTTTTGCCCTGGAGTTGGGGCCCACCAGCCTTTCCTGCGAACTGCTTGTCCGGACACGAAAAAAGGTCACCTGCCCCTGTATCGGCTACGCGACAGATCAACAGTTTCTCTGGCTTGTGGGGCGCATGGACGAACTCTTCCAAGCGGCCGGGGTCCTCTGTTAGCGTCATGGACCCTTTCGCTCCCCGTGCCGACGGCATGGGAGACACGCAACACCCATCTTTGCCGTCTTTGGCTATGGATGGCCATTATCATACACATTTGACAAGATCATCAATCAACATCACGAGACTGGGTGAATAGATGGAACACAATGTATCACCGGAAGGCGACAAGGCCTTGAGAATCATTCCCCTGGGAGGACTGGGCGAGATCGGGCTCAACATGATGGTGATTGAGTACGGTGATGACGCGATCATCATCGACGCCGGGCTGATGTTTCCGGAAGATTACATGCTCGGTATCGACATCGTGATTCCGTCCATGGATTACATCAAGCAGAACGCCTCGAGCATTCTGGCTGTGATCCTGACCCATGCCCACGAAGACCACATCGGGGCCCTGCCTTACCTTTTAAAAGAGGTGGACATACCGGTCTACGGCACCTCCTTTACATTGGGCGTGGTGCGCAGGAAGCTGGAAGAACAGGCGGGCCTGGGCTCCTCCTCCCTCAATGTTTTCCACGCAGGGGAGCTGCTCCGCATCGGTCCCTTTGAGGTGGACCCCATCCGGGTGAGCCACTCCACGGTGGACGGGGTGGGTCTGGCTGTACGGACCCCCCGGGGCGTGATTGTCCACACCGGCGACTTCAAGATCAACCTGTCGGGCAACGAGTCCACCATGACCGACGTCAACAGCTTTGCCCGCTACGGGGAGAAAGGGGTCCTGGCCCTTTTGTCCGACTCCACCAACGTGGAAAAACACGGCTACACCATCTCCGACGGCGAGGTGGCCGATTCGTTGAGGCGCATTGCCTTTGACGCCGAAGGGCGCATCGTGGTGGCCCTGTTCGCCTCCAACGTGGCGCGCATCCAGCAGATCGTGGACATTGCCGAGAAAAAGGGCTGCAAGGTGGTCTTCTGCGGACGCTCCGTGGATGCATCCGTGAAAATTGCCCGGGAGCTGGGTCTTCATATCCCGCAGGGGATGGAGCTGGACATCCGTCGGAGCAACGATTTCCCGGCCAACCGCCTGATCCTCATCACCACCGGGAGCCAGGGAGAGCCCATGAGCGCCCTGGCCCGCATGGCCGCCGGAAACCACAAGCACATCAAGATCCGGAAAGACGATACCATCGTCTTCTCATCCAAGATCATCCCGGGTAACGAGAAGGCCATCGCAGGGATCATCAACACCATCTATCGCCTGGGTGCCAACGTGGTGTACGAAAAAACCGCGCCGGTGCACGTGTCGGGCCACGCCCATCAGGAAGAGCTCAAGACCATGATGCACCTGACCCGGCCCCGCTACTTTATCCCCATCCACGGCGAATACCGCCATTTGGTGCACCACGCCCGCCTGGCCGAATCCGCAGGCATTCCCGAGGAGAACGTGGTCCTGGCCGAGAACGGGGACATCATCACCTTTGACGACGACGGCGCCCGCCTGGACGGCAAGGTGGCCACAGGCCGCGTGCTGGTGGACGGCAAAGGGGTGGGGGACGTGGGGCGCAGCGTCCTGAAAGAGCGGCAGATGCTGGCCGAGGACGGACTGGTGGTGGTGACCATCGTGTTTGACGAAGAGACCGGGGTCATTGTGTACGGCCCTGAGATCGTCTCCCGGGGGTTTGTCTTCTGGACGGCCACGGGGCACCTTCTGGACGACGCCCAGTGCGTCATCCTTGAGGTGGTGGAGGAGGTGGGCATGGACGCCCCCAACCGCACGGATCTCATCCGGTCCAAGATTCAAAAGGCGCTGCGCCAGTACTTCAACTTTACCATCAAGCGCCGACCCATCATCGTTCCCGTCATCATGGAGCTGTAGATTCGGATGCGAAAAGAGATCACCGGTACCCTCCTGTTTTTTCTTGTGGTGTTGACCCTGATCAGCCTGGTTTCCTACAACTGGACCGACCCGTCCATCAACCATGCCGGGGCGTCGTCCGCCCATGTCAAGAATCTCTTCGGGCTCCTGGGGGCCCACATCGCCGGGTTTCTCATCGGGCTCGCCGGTATGGGGGCCTTCTGGATCCCCGTGCTGCTGCTCATCGCCAGCGTCCATTTCCTGAGCAACCGTGAGGGAAAGAGCCTCTATTTTATCTCCGGGGGCGGCGTGATCCTGGTCTTTGCCACCGGTACCCTCCTGGCCATGGTCTCGGGCCTTGACTACTATATCCTCTTTGACAACCGGTTCCCCGCAGGGGGCCTGATTGGGAGCATGCTCAAAGGGGCGCTCCTGAAATACACCAACCTCACCGGGGGGCTCATCATCATCAGCGTGGCCATTTTCATCGGCCTGATCCTCTCCACCGGGTTCTCCTTTATTGCCCTCTACCACTTTATGAGGGGCCGCTGGAAAAAAGCACAGGAGCACAGGGCGCGCCGTAAGGTAAAAAAAGACCTGGAAAAGAGTGTGAAGACCGCCAAGGTCAAGGAGAGAAAGGCCAACCGCAAGGTGGCCAAGAGCACACCGGCCGATGCCTGCGAGGTGAAGATCAAGAGCGTCAAGCCCAAAAAGGCCCACACCGCCACCGTGGCCCAGCAGGCCGAGTTCAGCTTCATGAGCCCCGGCGAGACCAAGGGGTACCGGCTCCCCACCATCTCGTTTCTCAATGACCCCGTCGAAGAAGAGGGGGCGGTCATCGACAACGAGAGCCTGCGCATGCTGTCGGTGCAGCTTGAGAAGAAGCTGGAGGATTTCGGGGTGATGGGCAAGGTGTCCGAGGTCTCCCCCGGCCCTGTGATCACCACCTTTGAATACAAGCCCGCCCCCGGGGTGAAGATCAACAAGATCGTGAACCTGGCCGATGACCTGGCCCTGGCCCTCAGGGCCATCAGCATCCGCATCGTGGCCCCCATCCCCGGCAAGGACGCCATCGGCATCGAGGTGCCCAACGATGTCCGGAGCAAGGTGTGGTTCAAGGAGATCGTCACCTCCAGCAGCTTCATCAAGTCCAAGTCCCCGCTGTGCATGTGCCTCGGTCATGACATCGTGGGCAACCCTGTTTCCGCCGAGCTCAACAAGATGCCCCACCTGCTCATCGCCGGTGCCACGGGCGCGGGCAAGAGTGTGGGCTTAAACGTCATGATCTCCAGCCTGCTGTTCAAGTCCACCCCGGACGACGTGCGCATGATCATGGTGGACCCCAAGCGCATTGAGCTCTCCGTCTACGACGGCATCCCCCATCTCATCACCCCGGTGGTCACGGACATGAAAAAGGCCACCAACGCCCTGTTCTGGGCCGTTCGGGAGATGGAGCGGCGCTACGAACTCCTGGCCCAGTACAAGGTCCGGAACATCGACCAGTTCAACAAAAAAGCCGAGAAACTCGCCCAGGAAGCCAAGAAAAAAGGGCCCGCAAAACCGGCCCCCCAGGATGCCGAAGGCGCCCAGGTACCGCCGGAACCCACAGAGCCTCCGGAGAGCTTCCTCAGATCGTCATTATCATCGACGAGCTTGCCGACCTCATGATGGTGGCCTCCCGGGATGTGGAGGTGGCCCTGACCCGCCTGGCCCAGATGGCCCGTGCATCGGGTATTCACATTATCCTGGCCACCCAGCGGCCCAGCGTGGATGTCCTCACCGGTATCATCAAGGCGAACTTTCCCACGCGTATCTCCTTTCAGGTCTCCTCCAAGACCGACTCGCGGACCATCATCGACGCCAACGGGGCGGAGAACCTCCTGGGCATGGGGGACATGCTCTACCTGCCGCCGGGCACGGCCAAGCTCATGCGAATCCACGGGGCCTTTATCTCCGATGACGAGCTCAGTGAGCTTATCAGTTTCTGGAAGGCGCAGCAGGGACCGGGCTACGACACCTCCATTCTCGACACGCCCCCGGAGGCGGCTGCCGCCGAGGGAGGCGACGAGGAGTACGATGAAAAATACGACGAAGCCGTGGCCCTGGTGACCCGAACCCGGCAGGCTTCCATCTCCAGCGTCCAGCGTCACCTGCGTATCGGATACAACCGAGCTGCCCGCATCATCGAGGCCATGGAGCGTGATGGGGTCATCGGCCCTGCCGACGGCTCCAAGTCCCGGGAGATCCTGGTGGCATCCTATGACGAGTAGGGCTTTCTGCCGGGTGACATTATTTCATTGATGTGATCGGGGCATCCCGTCAAGGGTGCCCCTTTTTTTATCTGACATTTGAGGAAAGTTGGTGTTGTATGGCTTTGGACAGATCATTGATCGACAGCGTAAAAGGCTTTTTGAGTATTGAAGAGGGCACACGCCTTTACACCCTTGCCGCCGAGGCGGCAAAGATGGGGCCCTGCCTTGAGATCGGCAGCTACTGCGGCAAATCCACCCTCTGGATCGGCGAGGCCTGTCGCCAGGCAGGCAGCGTGCTGTTTGCCGTGGACCACCACCGGGGCTCGGAGGAGCAGCAGAAAGGCGAAATGTTTTTTGATGCCGACCTCTGGAACGCCGAAGAGGAGAAGGTGGACACCTTTGCCGTATTTCGGAACGCCATGGACCGGGCCGGGCTTAATGACACCGTGGTCCCCATGGTGTCGAAGTCCACAGTGGCTGCGCGGTTCTGGGCCACTCCTTTGAGCCTTGTGTTCATCGACGGCGGTCACACCTACGAGGCCGCTTACAACGACTATGCCTGCTGGGCAAGGCACGTGGTGCCCGGCGGTTACCTCCTGATCCATGACATCTACGACTCCATCGAAGAGGGCGGGCAGGCCCCCCACCACATCTATAAAATGGCCGTTGCCTCCGGGCAGTTCGAGGTGCTGGAACGCACGGGCTCCCTCGGCGTTCTCAGGCGCTACCCCTGTGGGGTGCTTCCGCCGGATCTCCCGGAAAAAGATTATTAGGTTTCAGCGAGCCCGGACAGCGTTGCTCCCCACCGGACACCCTTGGGCATAGGCCGATGGTGCAACGCTGACCGGATTCCAGGCGACTGATGCCTCTCCGTTGCACTCCACGGCGGTGTGCCCTTCCTTGGGCATGAAGGGTGTTGCTCACCTGTGCTCACTCTGATAAACTATGTCCATCTGCGTGGGCCTCATCCGGAGCCCTGCACCGGGCTTCAAGACATGACGGCCCCTGTTTTTCCTTCCTTTCCGAGCCTCTGCGCTGCGTTGTTTTCGACTCGCCGAGTCCTTCGTGTGTCATTTCCTTTTTTACCTTTCCATGCGTGGGATACCTTGACGGATATCCCTTTGTTAACAAGAACCGATCCGGGTATCCGGCCGCTGTGAGCGGACGGCACTCACCTTCGGGCGGTTTTGTTACCCACTGTTCAGGCTGTCACACAACCCAATCTGCGAGGTGGTTACGATGGTCGAGTTCATCTACGGTTTACTGGAGAGCGTCGGGTTTCACCATCCGCTGCATCCGGCGGCAACCCATATTCCCATGGGGCTTGTGATGGGAGCCCTGATTTTTCGCGTGACAGCCATCCTTTCCCCCATGAAGGAACTGGCCCGGACCGGTTACCATTGTGCGGTGCTGGGACTACTGGGCACCCCACCCACGATCATTGTGGGGTGGATGGACTGGCAGCACCGGTACGGGGGAGAGTGGGAGTACCTCATCGGCTTGAAAATGGTACTGGCCGTGATCCTTACGGTGCTTCTGATCCTCATCGTGGTTCTGGACGATCCCGAGACACCGCGGGTGGACCTGCGGAGCTTTTTGTATGTCCTGGGTATTGCCAATGTCATCGGCTTGGGGTTCTCCGGTGGCGAACTCATTTCGGACGGTTGACGGAGGACGCTATGAAACGGTTGGCTTTCTGGATCATGCTTCCGGTCTGTTCTGCTGGGGCTTCCTCTCCGGCTACCCATCAATTTAGGTACACCCTGAAAGACGGCCCCATGACGTTCAGCTGGACGGTGAGCGGGGAGACCCTCCACGTGAAACTTACGGGCAGGACCACGGGCTGGGTAGGAGTTGGCTTTAACCCGGAAAAGATGATGAAAGGCGCGAACTTCATCATGGGCTATGTGAAGTCCGGGAAGGTCAAGGTCACCGATCACATCGGAAACACTGAGCGCAACCACAAGGCCGACACAAAATCCGGCGGTGAAAACAACACCACCGATATTGCCGGTTCCGAAAAGGGCGGCGTCACGGAGATCTTTTTTACCATCCCCTTGAAGACCGAAGACGCAAACGACACGGACCTCGATCCCGAAGGCGTGACCACGGTGCTGCTGGGCATGGGAGGCGGCCGGGACAGCTTTCGCTCTGTCCATAAATTCAGGTCGGTGCACCAGGTAACCCTGTCCACGGGTGCTTCGGAGAAAGTCAAGTGAGCCGGGCGGCGGCCATGGCCCTTTGTGTGCTGGTCCTTGTGGCGGCTGGGGCCTCCCGCGGTCTCTCCCAGGATGAGATGGACCATGGGGCTTTGCACCATGGCGACGCGCCCATGGTCATGGTGGAGTCGTCGACGGCCGTGGATGTGGGGGTGGATGAAAAACCAGGCGATACCCTCTACACGGAGGGCAAGCTCTGGAATGAAAAAGGGGAGGCCGTCAACCTCGAAGAGGTGCTGGACCTTCCGACCCTCCTGATTCCCGCCTATTACAATTGCCCTCGGTCCTGCAGTCTCCTGCTTGCGTCCATGGCCACGGCGATTCGGGACCTGGACCTTTTTCCGGCCATGGAGTACCGGGTGGTGACCTTGAGCTTTTCACGGGAAGAGACCCCTGCGGATGCTGCACGGGCCAAGGCCCAGTACATGAACATCCTGGGGGACGGCTACCCCGAGGAGGCCTGGACCTTTCTGGTGGGTGACCCCGAAAGCATCGCACGGATCTGCGATTCCATGGGCTACCGATTTACCAATTAATAACCCCTATGCCCACCCCAATGTGGCCCTTGCCGTGGCTCCCCGGGGAAAAATCATCCGATACCTTTACGGACCCGACTTTCTGACGGCGGACATCAAAATGGGATTGCAGGAGGCCGCCCGCGGCATGGCGTCGGTCTCCATCCGCAAGGTGGTGACCTTCTGTTTTGACTGGTTAAAACTGGGGAGCTACGTGCTGAATATCTACCGGTCCATGGGTACCCTGATCCTCACCCTTGTGGGGCTCATGTTCCTCTACCTGGTGCTGGGGCCCAAGGGGCGGCGAAGGGAGAGGGTGTAGGAAGGCAGGGGATAGGAAAAGCAGGTAAGAGGTCATAGGTGAGAGGTCATAGGCAAGAGGTCATAGGTTATAGGTGAGAGGGGGGATGGAGAATCGCCCTTTTTCATGTTGTGTGGATTGCCATTTAAACGGAGATCGGAGATCAGAGATGGAACAGGTTCCCTCGTTTTTCGAGACACCGGCACCGCCCCGCTTCAAGGGCGTGCTCTCCTGGCTTATCACCACGGATCACAAGCGCATCGGGCTTATGTATCTCTTCGTGATCCTTTTCTGGTTCGTGGTGGCCATGTTCCTGGGCGGGCTGATGCGCCTGGAGCTGATGTTCCGCGGCGAGACCCTCATGGGTGCCCAGTCCTACAACGCCCTGTTCACCCTCCACGGGGTGATCATGATTTTTCTCTTCATCATCCCGGGCATTCCGGCCATTTTCGGCAACTTCATCCTGCCCATCCAGCTCGGCACCGACGACGTCTTTTTCCCCAAGCTCAACCTGCTCTCCTGGTATCTTTACGTCATCGGCGGGGTCCTGGCTCTGTCCACGCTGTTCATCGGCGGCCCACCGGACACGGGCTGGACCTTTTACGTCCCCTTCAGTGTGGGCACCAACAGCAATGTCTCCACCGCTGTGTTTGCCGCCTTTGTGCTGGGGCTGGCCAGTATGCTTACGGGCATCAATTTTGTTACCACCATCCACCGGATGCGAAGCGAAAAGATGGGATGGCTCCAGCTGCCCCTGTTCTCCTGGAGCCTTTACGCCACCAGCTGGGTTCAGATCCTGGCCACGCCGGTGGTCTCCATCACCTTGCTTTTGATCATCGTGGAGCGTTTCCTGGGGGTGGGGCTCTTTGACCCGGACAAAGGGGGGGATCCCATTCTTTACCAGCATCTCTTCTGGATGTATTCCCATCCGGCCGTGTACATCATGATCCTGCCCGGCATGGGGGTGATCTCCGAGGTGATGGCGGTCTTTGCCAGAAAGCCTGTTTTCGGCTACAAGGCCATGGCCTTTTCCAGCCTGGCCATTGCCGTGGTGGGCTCCCTGGTGTGGGCCCACCATATGTACACCAGCGGTATGAGCGATACGGCGGTGTTTGTCTTTTCCCTGCTGACTTTTCTCGTGGCCATTCCGTCGGCCATCAAGGTGTTCAGTTGGGTGGCCACTCTCTACAAAGGGTCCATCCTCATGACCCCGCCGCTCTTTTTCGGGCTCTGTTTCATCTACCTGTTTTCCGTGGGCGGGCTCACCGGCCTGGTCCTGGGGGCCGCCGGTCCCGATATCCATGTTCACGATACCTATTTTGTGGTGGCCCATTTCCACTTCACCATGTTCGGCGGCACCGGGTTTGCCTTTTTTGCGGCCCTTCATCACTGGTGGCCCAAGATGTTCGGGCGGATGTATGACTTTAAGGCGGCCTACTGGGCGGCGGTTTTGGTGACCTTTGGCTTTTTCCTTCACTATGTGCCCATGTTTGTGCTGGGGCTCCAGGGCATGCCGCGGCGCTACTACGACTACCTGCCCGAGTACGAGGCCGGTAATTTTGTGGCGGGCTTTGGTGCGGCTTTTATGCTGGCGGGCCTCGTGCTGATGCTGGCGAACCTGATGGTGTCTGTCAAACGGGGCAGCATTGCTGCCGCCGATCCCTGGGGCGGAACCACCCTGGAGTGGACAGTGCCGTCGCCGCCGCCGTTGCATAATTTCATCCAGGACCCGGAGGTCCCGGATTACCCGTATGATTTTACCGGTATCGGTGCCGTCAAGGCTAAGGCCGGTGACGCGGAGGTCTCATGAGGCAGGCCACGGATCACAAAGGAAAGCGTCTCGGCATGTGGCTTTTTCTCTATACCGAGATCATTCTCTTCGGCGGGCTGTTTGTGCTCTACGCCGTCTACCTTGCCAAGTACCCCGGGGATTTTATTCAAGGGGGAAAAGGTTCCTAGGTTCCGGCTCTTTGGCGCTGCCAACACCCTGATCCTCCTGGTGAGCAGTTGTGCCGTAGCCTCGTCCATTACCGCCGTGCAGAGAGACCAGAAAAAGCTGGGGCTGATCCTTGTGGGCGCCACCATTTTCTGCGGCCTCGTGTTTCTGGTGAACAAGTACTTCGAATGGGGGCACAAAATTCATGAGGGCATCTACCCGGGTTCCGATGACCTGGTATACGGAGAGCCGGGCCGCAATATTTTTTTCGGGCTCTACTATGTGATCACCGGCCTTCACGGCCTTCATATCGTCATCGGCATGACCGTTCTCACCGTGGCCTTTGTGCTGGTGTCAAGGGAACGTATCACGCCGGAAAATCACGTTTTCCTGGAAAACGCCGGGCTCTACTGGCACCTTGTGGATCTTGCCTGGATCTTTATCTTCCCACTTTTTTACCTGGTCCTTTAAGGAGAGACCCATGCACATTGCATCCTACGGACGGTTGATGGGCGTCCTGGCCGCGCTCATTGTCTTGACCGGGGTCACGGTGGCGGCCTCGTATGTGGACCTGGGCCCTTTGAACGTCTGGGTTGCCCTTGCCATTGCCTCCACCAAAGCCTCCCTGGTGCTGCTTTTTTTCATGCACATCGGCATGGAGGGGCGCCTGGTGGTGGCTTCGTTTCTCAGCACCATTTTTTTCCTGGCCATCATGATCGGTTTTACCTTCTGGGATGTGGCGTTTCGGATGCCCTGAGTGGTGAATAGTGAGCAGCAGATAGTGAATAGTGAGTACTGAGCCGGTACGGTTTCCCCTTTTCCCAAGGAGTGCATTATGCCCATGGACAACAACCCGGTGGCTCTGGTGGACCGGTCCTTCTATTTTATCATTGGGTTTTCCTTCCTGTTTCTTTTTGCCATTACCGTGGTGATGATCTGGTTCGTGATCCGGTACCGAAGGAGCCGGAACCCTTACGCATCGGATATCCGGGGCAATGTGTGGCTGGAGCTTGCCTGGACGGTGATTCCAACGGGTATCGCCATTGCCATGTTTGTGTCCGGCTGGCAGGCGTATACGGGGCTTCGGAATGTCCCGGACGGCGCCCTGGAGATCAAGGCCTACGCCCAGATGTTTTCCTGGATCTTTGTCTACCCCAACGACAAGGAGACCGAAAACGAGCTGGTGGTCCCCGTCAATGTTCCGGTGAAGATCACCCTGACATCCGAAGATGTGCTTCACAGCTTTTACCTGCCCTCATTCCGGGTGAAGATGGACGCCGTCAAGGGGATGGACACGCGGGCCTGGTTTTTCCCCGACAAAGAAGGGGAGTTCGTGTTTCACTGCACGGAGTTCTGCGGAACAGGCCACTCCACCATGGACGGCACACTGACCATTGTTTCCAAGGAGGCCTACGAAGCATTTCTTGAGGAGGAGGACGACGATGAGTGACCGCAGGACGTGCAACCGAACGGAAAGCACGGGACACGGCGGTTTCAACCAAGAGATGGAGATGGCCGTGGCAGATACGAATCCCCCACCCAGGATCGCTCCGAAGGGAAGGGTGCTCTCCTTTTTTCTCCTCTCCAAAGCCTTTCTCTCGGCCCACATTGGCCTGGCGGCCGCCGCTGGCTGCCTGTTTCACCCCGACGGCGGGGTCATGCAGGCTTCCATGGCCTGGGTGGGGGTGACCATGACGGCCATGGCCGGTGCCCTGGTGAATAACATCCAGGATCGGCTCCAGGATCAGGAGATCCCTCGCACAAGGTGGCGCAAAGAGGCCCTGGAATCCGCCGGGGTCCTTGCCCTGCTCAAGGGCGCGGGTCTCATGGCCGTCCTCGGTCTCATGCTGGTGGTGGACGCAGGTGACGGCCTCTGGCCCGGGGCCATGGTCCTGGTGGGACTTTTTTTCTACAACGCGGTGTATACCCCGCTAAAGAAGAAGAGTCATCTGGCCCTGCTCCCCGGTTCCCTGTGCGGCATGGCCGCCCTTCTTGCCGGGTGGATGGTGGCCGGGGGCTCTCCCATGGACCGCGGGGCGCTTTCCGCTGCTCTGGTGGTGGGGGTGTGGCAGATTCCCCATTCCATGATCCAGAACCTCAAGCACGCCGATGAGCTGAGAAAGAGCGATCAGCCCACCATCACGAAGCTCTTCAAGGATCCGGACCTGGCCTTCGTGACCCTCATGTGGGTGATGCTCTATAATCTCTCCTTGTACCACCTTATTTTCATGGCGCCCTTTTCGGATTGGGCGCTGCTCCTGCTCTTTACCAATGCAGGCTTTCTGACCCCGCTTTTTGCCCATACCCTGTTTGTGCTCAAGAGGCCGGGCCTTGCCTTCAACTTTCTGAACCTGTCCCTGGTGGTGTATTTTATCGCCCTGATGATACCCTGAAACGACGTGAAAACGGAGAAGGGATGCCGACGATTCATGACCCGATCCCCCTTGTGGAAGAACTCTTCGTACCTTGGAAGGCGTCCCTTGCCGGTGAGTACACGGGATACCGAAATCATGTCTACCGCATGCTTCACTTCTGCTTCGGCCTTGCCCGCTGCTCCGACGCGGATCGAGAAAAGCTCTGCATCGCAGGGGTGTTCCATGATATGGGCTTGTGGATCGACAGCAGCTTCGACTACATCCCCGCATCCATCCCCCCGGCCCTGGCCTGCCTGAAGGGCCGCAACCTCTCTGCCCACTCCCATGAGATTTCCCTCATGATCTCCGAGCACCACAAGCTTCGGGAGTACAGGAACAAAGCCTTTCCCCTTGTGGAGCTGTTTCGCAAAGGCGATCTGGTGGACGTCTCCCTGGGCCTGTGCAGCTTCGGGCTTTATAACGCCTATGTCCGGGCGGTGAGGGGCCATTTTCCCAATGCCGGATTTCATGTGAACCTTGCCCGCAGGGCGGCCAGATGGGTCGTCAGGCACCCCCTGGATCCCGTCCCCATGATGAAGTGGTGACGAACGCTCCATCATTCCTCCGTTCCCAACGTTTCCTTGATCCCTTCCTCTTATGATGTGTTCCCGTGTATCCCTGTGTCTGCATGTTGCTGAACGTCGAATGCGTTTGACCCGTTCCGCCCGGCGCGGAGCGAGTGACTCGGGTGTATTCATATGTCTCAGCGTGTGATACATAAATGATTTCCCGTTTAGACAAAGTTGGGGGTGGGCAGGGCCCTGGGAAGGCCCTTTGGTTTTCTTTTTTTCGTTGCGCAGTAGAATTTGCGCGTCCGGGGCCCTGGAGCGGCAACGATTGCCGGAGTATGTGGTGCATGGCTGTATGTGGGTGTGTGAAGCGTGTGATGCTGGTGGGGGCCTTTGTTCTGTGCCTTGCCTTGCCGGCGGGGGCGTTTCAGGTGTCTTTGTTTGTGCCCCGGGACGACACGGTGTTCTGGGCGTCCCTTGTGAGGTTGACCCGTGCGGCGGCCCATGACCTGGCCCTGGACCTGGAGGTGTATTCGGCCGACAACCGGGGGGACATCATGCTGTCTCAGGTAGAGGCCGCGTGCGCCAAGGGCACCGACGGCATTCTTTTCATGAATTACGAAAACCTCGGCCACCAGATCCTGACCATATCCCAGGTCCACGCGGTACCGGCATTTCTTTTCAACACCGGTTTTTCCGATTCCCGGCTGGTCCCCAGGAGACAGTATCCCCATTGGATCGGAAGCATGACCCCGGATGATGCCCGGGCCGGGGCGCTCCTTGCCGAAGGGTTGATCCGGGCGGCCAAGCGGTCGGGCAGGAGCGATGTCCGGATGCTGGCTGTGGAAGGCAACCCCTTAGAGAAATCGTCCTCGGACCGGGTCGACGGCATGAAGGCGGTTGTGGCTGACCGTGACGACGTGACGCTGTACGGCATTGTCAGCGCCGGAAAGGGGTGGAGCAGGGGCCGGGCAAGGGACGCGGTCATGGAAGGGCTGCGCAGCCACCCGGACATCAATACCGTGTGGGCGGCAGGGGACGACATGGCCCTGGGCGCCCTGGATGCCGTACGTGAGCTGGGGCTGGACAATGGGACGGTGGTCACAGGGGGCATAGACTGGAGCTTTTCAGCCGTAGAGAGCATTCGGTCCGGTGGTGTTACCTTGAGCGTCGGTGGCCATGTCCTGGAAGGGGCCTGGTCCCTTGTCCTGATGCACGACTATCTTAACCGCAGGGATTTTTCCCGGGAAAGCACGGTTTTCAAAACCAGGATGCACGCCATCGACAGCGGCAACGTCGAGCAGGTGGCGGCTTTTTTATCCGATGACTGGGAACATGTCGATTTCGCAAGCTTCTCCAAGTACCTGAACAAGGCCCTGCTTTACCGGTTCGACCTACCCTACCTGCTGGACTCCTTTTACCCGAAGAAAAACAGCTTTGAGCTTACCGCCGAGGAGCGCCGCTGGCTGGCGGACCATCCCACGGTGCGCCTGGGGATCGACGACAACTGGCCTCCGTTTGAGTTCATCGGACCGGAAGGCCGATACAAAGGCATGGTGGCCGATTATGTCCGGGTTCTGGAAGATCGCCTGGGAATCCGGTGCATCTACACCCGCGGGATGAGCTGGACAGATACCCTGGAGGCCATGGGGGAGCATCGCCTGGATATGATCGCCGCCATCGGTGCGATCCCCCGGCACAAGGGCTCCATGCGTCTCACCGCGCCCTTTTTGTCATTTCCCCTGGTGGTGATCACCAGCGAACAGGTGGATTTCGTGGAGGACATGGCAGCCCTTTCAGGCAGGACCGTGGCCGTGGTCAAAAATTATTCCGAGCACACCATTCTTTCTGCCGAGTACCCGGACATCAAGGTCCTGGCAACGGACAGCACGGCCCGGGCCCTGGCTGCCGTGGCCACAGGCAGGGCCCACGCCTACGTGGGAAACCTGGCCGTGGCAAATTACACCATCAAGCAGGAGCGGTTTACCCACCTCAAGGTGTCCGGCACGGTCCCCAGAACCCTGGAGATCAGCATGGGGGTCCGCAAGGACTGGCCCCTGTTTGCCGGACTGCTCTCCAAAGCCATTGAGTCCATTTCCGAGGCGGAGCGGGACACCATCTATCAACGCTGGCTCCCCTTGCGCTACGAGCACGGTTTTGACTACGGGTTGCTCTGGAAGTGCCTGGGAGGCGCGGCTTTGATTTTGGCCCTTGCCCTGTATTGGAATAGGCGGCTGGCGGCCTTGAACAGGGCTTTGAAAAAGGAGATTGCCGTGAGGGTGACGGCTGAGGAGGCCTTGCGGCGGGAGCAGTCCAGGGTCAAGGTGATGGCGGTGACCGACCCTTTGACCGGCTTGTACAACCGGCGGAAATTTGCGGAGGCCTTTCCCCTTGAGATCAGTCGGCTTCGCCGCAGCGGACGATACCTCGCTTTTGCCATCATGGATATCGATTTTTTCAAGCAGTACAACGACCATTACGGCCATCAGATGGGGGACGAGGCCCTGAACCAGGGCAATCTCCAGCGGTGCAAACGGGGCACGGACTACTGCTTTCGCCTGGGCGGGGAAGAGTTTGGCATCCTTTTCCTGGCCCGTGATTCGCAGCGAGCCCTGGCCTTTATGGAAAACATGAGGCAGGCCATTGCCGCACTGGCCATCGAGCATGCACACAGCGGGGTCGACGATGTCCTGACGGTCTCCCTTGGCCTGGTGGTTTCCGACACCCCCACAGACATTGACGGCATGTACAAAGTCGCGGACAACGCCCTCTACCGGGCCAAAGGCGCCGGGCGCAACCGGACCGAAATGGTCTGCTGCTGAGCCAGGCCACGGGGACGTATGTTCGTCAGGTTGAGAGGGTGTGATGGGCGATGGCCCATCCCCGTGCCAGGGCAGTCGCCTTGAGGTCCGGGGTGGGGTTCACTGCCGTGGGATGGCCCACGGCCTCAAGGAAGGCCAGGTCCGCGTGGTGGTCGGAGTAGGCGTGGGATGCGGCCAGGTCGATGCCCATGGTCCGGGCCAGCTGGCCGATGGCCCGAGCCTTCTCCCCTCCGACACAGACGTTTGCCGCCGGGCGGCCGGTGCATTGATCGTTGCCGTCGGTTTCAATGGGGGTGGCGAGCCAGGCGTCGGGGGCATGGTCGTCCACAAAGGGCGCCAGAAGGTGCCCGCTGGTGGCCGAGACCACAATGACAAGGTGCCCCTGCTTCCTGTGGGTCGCCATGCAGGTCATCATCTCGGGAAAGAGCAAGGGGCTCAGGCGCTTTTCATAGAGCTGTCTGGCGTGGGCCCGGAGGCGGGACATGGGAATGCCCTTGTATGAGGCGAGATAGATGCGGTTGAAGCGGTCGTGGTCCATGAGCTTTCGCTTGTACAAGGGCTCGGCAAGAGCCACTTTGAGCAGGCGAAAGGGGTAAAGGGGCCCCGGGCAGTGGTGGCGAAGCAGGGAGAGGGCCTCCATGCGCTGGCTGTCTGCGGCGATGAGGGTGCGGTCAAAGTCGAAAAATGCGGCGGTGCGTCTCATGGATCTCCTTGGGGTGACGGGTGGCGTCCGGGACGGTATGTACCATGTGCCTTCCCAGGGTGTCAATGTGCGGGCTGACGCAACATTCCGGGATGACGGGGGAATGGGTTGGTCTCTCTTGTGGGCTCCATGGTTCCTGAAATTGTACTGACCGGTCAGTTATACTGTTGACACCATTGCAATTCCTCGGATATGTTTTCTTTAAAAATCAGTGACGCTACCCGTTTTTCTACCTCAACCATGTGAAGGAGTGAGTGTGGATCCCGTGACCCATGTCCTTGCCTTCGATGTCGGAACCACAGGCTGCAAGACCTGCCTGTACCGTATTGGTGAGTCCCTGACCCAGGTGGGCTCCGAGGTTGCCGAGTATCCCCTCTACGTGACCGAAGACGGGGGGGCCGAGCAGCGTGTGGACGAGTGGTGGGAGGCCCTGTGCCGATCCACGCAGGCGGTCCTTGCCAAAAGCGGTGTGCCCCCAGCCGGGGTTCGGGGCATCTCGTTCTGCTGTCAAATGCAAGGGTCGGTGCTGGTGGACAAAAACGGCGAGGCCCTGCGCAACCCCATGGTCTACCTGGACGGCCGGGCCACGGAACAGATCGCCCGATACCTGCACAAGGGGCTGCTTCGCATCAGCGGCATCAACGCCGTGACCCTCTTGAACACCCTGCGCATTACAGGGGGCATCGCGGCCACGGCCAAGGATCCGCTGTGGAAGTACCATTGGGTGAAAGACCACGAGCCCGAGCTCTTTGAAAAGGCCCACAAGTGGCTGGACGTCAAGGATTACCTTCTCCTCCGATGACGCCGCCATGACCCGGGATTCCGCCCACATTACCTTTGTCTACGACACGCGGCAGGGCAGGGAAGGCTGGCATAAAGGCCTCTGCAGGACCTTTGGCGTGGACATGGCCCATTTGCCCGGGGTGGTGGAGGCCACGGACGTGGTGGGGGGGCTTTCGGAGCGGGCGGCCCGGGAGCTGGGGCTTTGTACCGGCACCCCTGTGTTCGGCGGGGGCGGGGACGTCACACTGACGACCATCGGGGCCGGGTGCCTGGATCTTCACGATACCCATATCTACGTGGGAACCTCCGGCTGGGTGGTTTCCAACGTGGGCAAACGGTATGTGGATATCGCCCACTTCATGGCGGCGATTTCAGGGGCGATCCCCGGGTATTACAGTTACGTGGCAGAGCAGGAGACCTCGGGCGCCTGCCTCCAGTGGGTGAGGGACCACCTGGCCCTGGATGCCATCGGCGTCTACCTCAAGGAGAAGGGCATGGATGCGGAAAACGTGGACCCGGCAGCCCTTTACCCCCTCATGAACCAGGCCGTGGACGAGACCCCGCCCGGTGCGGGGGACCTTCTTTTTACACCCTGGCTCCATGGAAATCGGGCGCCCAGGGAGGACATTCGGGCCCGGGGTATTTTTTTTAATATCGGCATGAACACGGGCAAGCGTCAGATGATCCGGGCGGTGCTTGAGGGGGTTGCCTTTCACAAACGGTGGATGCTGGAGGCCATGGAGGCGCGGATTCCAAGGCAGGAGGCGGTCCGCTTCGTGGGGGGCGGGGCCCGCTCCGGGGTGTGGTGCCAGATCATGAGCGATGTGACGGGGCGACGCATCGAGACCCTGGCCCACCCCCAGGACAGCGGCGCGGCAGGCGCTGCCGTGGTTTGTGCCGTGGGGTTGGGGATCATGCCCTCTTTTGCCGCGGCAAAGCCATTGATCCAGGTGACAAAAACCTACGAGCCCCGCACCGAGTTTAAGCCCATGTACGACCGCCAGTTTGACGTGTTCAAAGGGCTCTACAAAAAAAACAGAACACTTTTCAATACATTGAACCAGGGACGATAAAACGGGAAAAATCAATCGGAGGACCATGGATTCCGGGAAAACCAGCACCAAACGCAAGCAGATACTTGAGGCCGCAGCCACCATTTTTTCGCAAAAGGGGTTTCATCAGGCGCGCATGGACGAGATCGCCGTCATGGCCAATGTGGCCAAAGGCACGCTGTATTACAATTTTTCCAGCAAAAGCCTTCTCTTTGCCGCCACTGTCACAGAAGGGATGGAAGGCATCGTCAGGCAGATCCGGTCCGAACTGGTGTCCGATCTTCCCTTTCCCGAGCATTTTCAGCTCCTGGTGACCTCCATTGTCCGGCTCTACCTTCAGCACAGCGACCTGGCCCACATCATTTTCAATGAAATCTCAAGCGGCATCGACGACGCGGTCCTCGTGGAGATCGAGCGGGTCCGTTCCCGGTTTATCGAGTTCATCGCAGAGATGCTCGAACGGGGCCAGCAAAAGGGGTATATCAAGGAGATCGACCTGAAACTTTCTGCCGTGGCCCTTGCCGGGATCATCGACAGCGTGTGCTGGCGCGTCTGCTCGATATCTCTACGAGGCCACCGAGGAGAAGGCCGTTGCCACCCTCCATGCCATGCTCTCCACCGGGTTGTTGAACGGCGAATAGGTGAGTGGCCGTGGGCATTGACGAGCCTGGGGTATTACCCCCTGTCTGCCCGAGGCACGGGTTGTGTGCGTTTTTTTGCATAGGCGAGCCGGTAGACGGTGCGCATGAGAAGGGCTTCTCCTCGGTTGATCCGGATACCGCCCCCTAAGAAGGTGGCCTCGATGGCGGCCTTGCAGTTCTTTTCCAGGACCTGGGCCACGGCACGGGCATCGTCAAAGATTCCGGCTCCGCAGAGGGCGCCGCTGTTTTTGAGGAGCACGGCATTTCGTCCCTTCATGGCTGCCACCACCGGGGCGGTGCCCCGGCATGGCCAGGATCGGGCAACCTTTGCGGAAACGCCCACCAGCTGGGCCATGTCGTCCAGAAGGGGCGGCACCTCGCGCCCTGCCTTGGAGGCGGTGAGGATACTCAGGGGATCGGCGTGGACAAGAACGCCCAGGTCCTTCCGTTTTTTGTAGAGGGCCCCATGCAGGGGGAACCGGCGATCCGGCCTGGGGCCTGCAAGGGGGGTGCCCGTGGCAAGGTCCACCACGGCAAGGCCGTCCGGGGACAATTCGGAGAGCCCTGTGTCCTCGGGGGTGATCACCAGGCGATGCCCTATCCGGGCGCTCAGGCACCCGGAGGTGTCGGTGCATAATCCTTCGGAAAGAAGGGCCAAGGCGTTTTCACAGAGGGTTCGGGAGACGGACGTCATGGTCATGGGGCGCTCCTTTCAGGGGGCGGTTGTCAGGTAACAGGCATGCATCTCTTCCATGGTGGACGCCCGGGTACCGAAGTGCCGGGCAAAGGCCTCGGCAATGAACGATTCGCAGGCCCCTTCCAGCTCCAGGGCCACCCGGAAGGCCGCCTCCATGGTGCTTCCGACACACAGGGCGCCGTGGTTGGCCAGAAGGGCCGCGTGGCGTCCCTCTTCAAGGGCCTGACCGGCGGCTTTCATGAGTTTTTTTGTGCCGGGAAGGGCGTAGGCGGCGCAGCGAACGCTCTTGCCCAGGAGCCGGACATGGTCCTCGGAGAGCCCTGTGACCTCTTTTCGGGCGGCAGCCACCGTGGATGCGTGGCGCTGGTGGGTGTGGACCACGGCGTTGATCTCCGGGCGCCGCCTGTAGACCTCGGCGTGCATGCCTTTCTCGGAGGAGGGCTTCACGTCCCCCTGGTGGGTGAGGTCGTTGATGTGCACCGCAACGATCTCCTCGGGGGCCAGGGTCTCGTAGCTCCTGCCGCTGGGGGTGATCACAAAGGTTTGTTCGTCCAGGCGCAGGCTGATGTTGCCCCAGGTGCGGGCCACGAGACCCTCTTTCACCAGGTCGAGGCCTGCCTGGTACACAATGTCGCGGGCTTGGCTGAGTTCCATGACGTTGTCCTGTTTTCTGGTAGTGGCAGAGCGGACATAAGCTGGGTGCACGTGCCTGGAGCTTATGCCGGTACCCCTTCGATGTTTTTGAACACGCGCTCGAACCGGGCCAGGGCGTCGTCGATGATCTCGTCTGTGTCTGCAGCCGACGTATAGAGGCGGCTTCCGGCAAGGGTGACGAGGCCTTCGGCCATGTAGGCGGCCCCCATGTGGGTCATGACATCTTTGCGGGCGTGGATCTCCTTGATCCTGGAGGGGATCTCCCATGGCCTGAAGAGGTTGATGTCAAAGAGCATGGTGCCCACGGTTTCCAGGTGACAGATGGAGCCCTGGTTGTAGGCCACAAAGGGGAGCCCGTATGTCTCGATGAGCTTCTGGAGCCCCAGGGTAAGCCGGTCCCCTGCCTTTCCTGCCGTTTCACAGGCGTTGGTCTCTTCAATCATCTTCACCGTGTGGTAGCCGGCGGCGGCGCTTAAGGGGTTGGCCGCCATGGTTCCCCCCACATGGGCCTTCTTCGATTTCTTTCCGCCGAGCCCTCCGGCCAGGCAGGCCATGTAGTCGGCCTTGCCGCCGATGCCTCCCGCAGACGGGTACCCCCCGGCCACCACCTTGCCGAAGATGGTGAGGTCGGGTGTGACCCCGAAATATCCCTGGGCCCCGTCGACGCCGATGCGAAAGGCCGTGACCACCTCATCAAAAACAAGGAGGGCACCGTAGGCGGTGCAGAGGTCGCGGACCTGGCCGTTGTAGTCGAAGTCCAGGGGCCGTGTGCCGCTCTCCGGACCCATGGGTTCCATAAAGACCGCGGCGGTTCCTCCCCGAAGCCTGTTGCGTTTGAGCTGTTTTTCAAGGGCCTCGATGTCGTTGGGGAAAACCTCCTGGGTGTATTTGAAGCAGGCCATAGGGATGCCGTGGGACTCCAGGAACCGGATCCCCGGGATGCGGTTGCCGTAGGAGAGCTGGTCGCTCCATCCGTGATACGCCCCGCCGAGCTTGATGATGTTTTTTTTCTTCGTGGCCACCCGTGCCACCCTTACGGCTGCCATGCACGCTTCGGTGCCGCTCCCCAGCATGCGGAACATCTCCACCCCGCTGAACCGGTCACAGATGAACCGGGCCAGCTTCATTTCATATTCGTGGAACAGGCCGGTACAAGGCCCGCAGGTGTTAAGCAGGTCGAGTACCCTGGCCCTGACGGGTTCGGGGTTGCTCCCCAGCACCGTGGGGCCTCCTGCCTGGAGAAAGTCGATGTAGGTGTTGCCGTCCACGTCCTGGAGGTGTGCCCCTGAGGCTTTGGTAAAGGCCAGGGGGAAGGGGTAGTTGAAGGCGAGGTTGTGCTGGACCCCTCCGGGGATAACTTTGGCCGCGTCTTCCGTCATGCGTTTGGAGGTCGGGCATTTTTCCTCGAAGTATGCCAGGTATCCCTCCAGGGCGTCCTTGCGAAGGGTCCGGATGGGCTGGCTGATACTCAGGCCGCGGCCCGCTCGGGTAGATTTTACCGGTGTCGTGGTACTGGCTGATGGCATATCCGGGTTTTGTCATGGTGGTCTCTGCCTCGTCGTTCCTTGATTTTTGCCAATGCCTGCTCCGGGAACGGGCCTTTCTGGGGAGCGCGTCACGCTGTGGGCGTTTGCGTACGGCCCCATGCAGGGCTCTCCATGGCCTGGTTCCTGCGGCGTTTACGGGATGTCCCCCCTCCAAAGACTGTGCTTGGCTTAATTTTCGGTAAATACATGGAAAACGAAGTGCTCTGGAACCACTATAGGAAAAAGGATTTTTGGGTGTCAATGAAAAACTGACTGGTCAGTTTAGTTCTCAAGGGCGGAAGGGAGGGCATGCACTGACCGGTCAGTTAATGGTTGACAAACATTGGTCGCCGAGGCTAACGTCTGTTTTGAGTGTTGGTAAACAGTGATTGTGAAGGAAATGCTTGTTTGGCAGCCAAAACCTGTTTGGTCAGGCCCGGGTGTCGCCCGTGGCCTGCATACCAAACCCGTTGCATGGGCGTCAGCGTATTGGACGAAGCGACATTCATCATGAGATGGCTTTGCTTTCCATGACCCAGGCGAGTGATTGAAAGGGCCTTGCCGGCTGGGCCGTTCCGCGGCCACCTGCCTCCAGGCCCTCTTGTTTCCATGGGCGGCGAACCATCTTCACGACCAGGGAGGGTGGTATGAAACGATCGGTTCTCTTCAGTGCAGTGCTGGTGGCAGTCTGTCTTGTCTCCACGGATCTTCTGGCCAACATCGACAACCTGTCCAACATGAGTGTGGAGTGGATGCGGACCGCCAATAGGAACGCCGCAACGGACAGGGCGGATATCGTGGTCTACAACCCCGGCGGCATCACGGAGCTGGCCGACGGCGTGGCCATCAACATTGGCAACCAGAGCATGCGCCGAGAGCCGGAGCACTCCTATAACGCGGGCATGGGGGGAGAAAAGCTTCGAGCAGGACGGGGACGATCCGTTTCTTCCCAATATCTATGCGGCGTACAACAGAGACAACTGGGCGCTCTGGGGCGGGTTTTATATCCCCGGATGTGCTGTGGTCGATTACCCCACCGGGTCCTATACCACCAATGTGCTGATTCCCGGGAATATCTCCAAAGGGGTGGCTGACTTCCTCGGTGGGAGGGGCTTACGGGCAATGATGTGTTTGCGACCCTTTCCACCTCCAACGAGAGCCTTGAGGCGGAATCCATGCACCTCACCTTTACCCTGGGCGGGACCTACAAGCTCAACGACATGGTATCGGTGGCCCTGGGGGGGCGCTATATCGATGCGGTATCATAGATGCCGTTGAATCAGCCAACCCCTTGTTCAATGGTGTTATCGCTGCCGGTGGGTTCAGCGACAACAAGGTGGACGTCGAGGAGAGCGCCGAGGGCGCTGGGTATATCCTGGGGCTCAACCTCAACCTTACGGACCGGTTGAACATCGGGGTGCAATACCAGTCCAAGGTGGAGCTGGATTTTGAGGCCGATGTCAAACAGGACAACCTCGGCCTGTATGTGGATGGCGTGGAGAACCCCCGGGATTTTCCTGCCCATGCTGGGGGTTGGTGTCGGTTGGGATATCCTGAAACCATTTTATCTGGAAGCCAACTACAGCTACTGGTTCCAGGAAGATGCGGACTGGGAACAGACGCCCAGGGCAGGGATATCTCCGATATGGCCGGTGACACCCAGTCCTGCGGCATCAACAGGGACCATCCAGTGGACCGAGGGCCTTGCCACCAGCATCGGACTCGTTATACCTGATTTCCTCTGGAACGGTATCCACGGTATTATTCGGCCAGATCGGGTCTGGCAACGAGGCGCTGTACTCGGACAACTGGCAGGTGTGCGGGGGCGTCTCCTGGCAGATTACCAAAACGGTGGAGGTCAACGCGGCCATCGCCAGGACCATCTGGGATGATGAGACCATTACCGACCAGAACACCGGCCTTGAGATAAAGACCGAAAACGCCACCACCACCGTTGCCCTGGGTGCCAACTTCACCTTTTAGGATTCCTTGCAGCGTTCTCTGGTCCGTTCATGCCACGGGCCCCGGCAGGACCATGACGTCCTGCCGGGGCTTTTTTTGTTTTTCCCTTTCCCTTTCCTTTTCTCCGGCCATTGCTGTAAGACAGTCGGCGTTGGTTTTTTTATGTATGGCCGGAGGATGTAATGGGCTGGTGTGATGAGAAGCGGGCGGTGTTTCTGGAAGGGGTGCGAGCCTCCCTTCCGTTGATGTTGGGGGTGATCCCCTTTGCCTTGATTTGCGGGATCGCCTCTGTAAAGGCGGGGCTTCCCGTGTGGCAGGCGGTGGTGATTCCCGTGGTGATTTTTGCCGGGGCGGCCCAGCTTGCCGTGACCCATCTTTTTGTGGCGGGGGCTCCGGCTGTGGTGATGGTGCTCACCGCCCTGGTGATCAACCTTCGCTTTGTGATGTACAGCGCCTCCATTGCCCCGCATTTCAGGCCGGTGCCCGGGCGCTGGCGGCCCATGCTCTCCTATCTCCTGACCGATCAGGCGTATGCCCTGTCCCTGACAAAATTCAACCAGCCCGAAGGGTGCCGGTACCCTTTTGCCTACACCATGGGGGCCGGGGTGACTGTTTTTGTGGCCTGGCATGTGTGCAACGGGGTCGGCGTGCTCTTAGGTGCCGGCGTCCCGGAGGGGTGGGGCCTTGACTTCGGGGTCCCCCTGACCTTCATGGCCCTGCTGGTGCCGGCGGTTCAGGACCGGCCGACCCTTGTGGCGGCCCTGGTTTCCGGCGTCACGGCCGTGGCTGCCGCGGGTCTCCCCTGCGGGCTCAACATCATCGCAGCGGCGCTGGCAGGCATCGGTGCCGGGATGCTCTTTGACTCCGGTGCCCAAGGGAGGGTATCATGAGCCACGACGCTTTTTTCCTGGTGGCGTTGCTCTGCGGTGCCGTGACCTTTTCCGAGCGGGGGGCTTTTCTTCTGCTGAAACGGAACAGGGAGCCTCACCACAAGTTTACCCGGGCCCTTCGCCTGGTTCCGGCGGCCGTGCTTCCGGCCCTTGTCACACCGGCTGTGTTTCTGCACGGCGGCACCCTGGACCTCTCTGTGGGCAACCTTCGGCTCCTGGCCGGGGGCATTGCTCTTGCCGTGGCCCTCTGGAGACGAAGTGTCTTTTGGACCCTTGCCTCCGGCCTTGTCTCCCTCTGGGGCCTTCAGTGGGTGACGGGGGCGTGGGGCTGAGAGAGGGCTGTCTCAAACCTTTGGAGCGGGGGGCATGCGATGCGAATCATCATGATTCTGGCGGTGTGTCTGGCCATGGGAGCTTCAGCTTACGGCCAGGACCGGTTCAGGCCTTCGGATTGGGCGGACCCGGTGCACATCGAGGGGGTACCCAACCTGTACCGTGTCGATGAGGGCGTGTATCGAAGCGCACAGCCTTCGGCCCTCGGCATGAAGAATCTTGCTTCCGAAGGGTTCAAGACCATAGTAAATCTGAGGCTGTTTCATTCGGATACGGATGAGGCCGAGGGCACGGGGCTTCGCCTGGTGAGGGTCCCCATGAAGGCCTGGGCCCCGGACGAGCAGAGGGCCGCCCAGTTTTTTTCCATTGTATCGGACCCCTCCAACCGGCCCGTGTTGTTCCATTGCTGGCACGGGGCTGATCGAACCGGGGTCATGGGGGCTCTGTACCGGGTGGTGGTGCAGGGGTGGACCAAAGAGGCGGCCATTGAAGAGATGGTAAACGGGGGGTACGGATTCCACAGTATCTGGTTTCATCTGCCTGGATGGATCCGGGACCTTGACGTGGATGCCTTAAAAGAAGATCTCGCCGACGATTTTTTCCAGGCAGGGGTGATGTGCCCTTTGTTTCGTTGGATGCCCGGGCCTGTGTGTTAACCTGAAAATTCTTTAGATGGATACCCTTTCACCATGCCGACGGCTTCGGGGATGATTCCGGGGCGGTGGCTGGGGCAAGGGCCCGATTGTGATGTGTGTGCCGTGGAACTGATTCCTTTGATCTCCCTTGCCGTGGCCCTTGCCATGGATGCGTTTGCCGTTGCCGTTGCCGTGGGCATCAGACTCAAGACCGTCAACCCCAGGCAGATGTTTCGCCTTTCCTGGCATTTCGGCCTGTTCCAGGCCATGATGCCGGTGCTGGGGTGGAGCCTTGGGGTCAATGTTCGCTCCTTTGTGGAGAGCTTTGATCACTGGATTGCCTTCGGGCTCCTTGCCTTTGTGGGAGGCAAGATGATCTGGGAGGCGTTCCATGAAGACGAGGAGGCCGAGGGCGCTCAGGACCCTACCCGTTCCGTGAGCCTCGTTGTTCTCTCCCTCGCCACCAGTATCGATGCGCTGGCCGTGGGATTTTCCATGTCCGTCCTGGATGTGGCCATCGCTTTCCCCGCCGTTGTCATCGGCATAACCGCCTCAACCTTTACCCTTCTGGGGATGCAGCTCGGCAGCCGGTTCGCCTCCTCGTCCCGCCTGGGCCATTGGGCCGAAATCTTCGGCGGCGTGGTGCTTTTCCTCATCGGGTTTCATATCCTCTACGAACACGGCTGCCTGGGGGGATAACGGGCGGCATCAGTCTGTCCGGACCCTCATGAAGGATGCAAACCGCGGTTTTCCGGTGTGGGTGAAGCCATGGTACCTGAAAGTGACCACCGCTCCCCGGGGGGGAGGATTTTGTCGCGCCTCATCGGAAAATCCGGTGCCGAGGTTGAACTCCACCCCGTTATCCAGCCTGACTTTAAGACTCCCCATCATTCCCTTGTATTTTCCTTTGCCCTCATTGATGCCCATGACGGTCCCCTCCATGTCCGAGGCGTGCTTGACCTTGAGAACGTAGGGCGACCTGCCGGTGTGGTAGGCAAGGTGCGGGTTTTTGACGATGAGACCTTCGCCACCCTTGCCCTTGATATCCGCCATGACGTGCTCTAAGTGCTCGGGGCCTTTGCAGGGAATCTGCGGGATGATGCGTGCCGGGGTTTCGGGGTGGGCGTTGAACCAGTGCCTGGCGCGGTCCAGACGGTGGGGAAAGGGACCCGGGCGTATTGGGAACCTCGAAGATGTTGTAGGTGATTCGCCGCCACCCCTCCGACGGGGTGTGATCCATGACGGTGCGCTGGATAAAGGCAAAATCTCCGCGCGCGCTCCAGAGTTCGCCGTCGAGTTCAAAGGGGGGAAAATCCCGGGTGAACCAGGCAGGGGCATGGATGGTTTTTCCCTTGCGGGTGATAAGGGCGGTGCCGGTCCAGTAGCCGCGAATTCCGTCGAGTTTTTCGCTCATGAACCATCCGGTGACCTGTTCATCGCCGGAGTAGGTGGCGGCTTTCTGCAGGGCCGGGGGGGCAGCCGGGGAGGGAAGGGGGGCCAGGAAGAGACTCCCCAGGAGGATCAGGCTTATGGTGGTCAGGCTCAGGCACCGATGGGGGCGGGGCATGGGTCAGCTCCCGGTATCCATGGGTCCGGATGGGGACATGGCCGGGGGCCTGGCAAAGTCGATCTCTTCAAGCCGGGTCTTGGGGTCTAGTTTTTTGTAGTAAAACTCGCCGTGGCCGGGGGTGCACATCTTTAGGTAACCGTCGTCGGTTTTGCGGGCCACAAGAGAAAATCGGTCCCGATTCTGGTGCTTGAGGGTGACGGTGTCGTCTGTTACCGACACATCCAGCAGGAGACGGTCCCAGCCCTTTCTAGGGGAGTATTTTCGCAGATCGCCGTCGGGGCTGAAGAGCAGGAGATGTTTTTCCCGGGGGCATTTGAGGGCCATGGGCGCCTCGCCCGGGGCGCTCTCCGACGCCACTGCCACGTGGAGCCACCTGGGGTCAATAGCCGAGGTGCACTCAGCGGGAAGGGTGTTTGAATCGTTCCCGTACCGAAGGTAAGAAGCAGGGCAAAAAGAAACTGGGGCATACATATCTCCAATCTGTGATTGGTAAGGTTGTATGGCGACGATGAATACTTTACTAATACGCGAAATCGCGACAATGATCAAGGATAGAACTGCGGATCAGTGTTTATTGCGTGTGCGAAAGGTGTTTACGCCCCGGGCCCGAAAGGCCCGTAACAGACTTTCGGAAGGGGGATGTCAGGGCATAAGCAGCACAAGGCGCAGGGCGTCCAGACGGACTCTGCACCCTTTCAGGGCCGTTGCCATGGCTTGCTTTTCGGTGGGCAGGTCCGCCTCCGTGACGTCGGGGTTGGTGGCCTTCAGGGCGGTGATCCGGGTGATTTCGCGGTCCATGAAGGATGCCATGGTTGCGGTGGCCGTACGGGCAAGGGTGCGGCCCTCGGCATCCATTGCCGCGGTTCCCTTTTCCATGAGCACAGGGAGGAGTTCCCGTGCCAGCTCAGGGTGGTCGGAGAGCCAGGAAGGGGGAAGGTCCTCAAGGGGTTCTGCAAGGGTGTCGGCGATCCGGCGGGCGGGAACGACTTCTCCCTGGTGGCTCAGGGCAATGCGAAAGGGGGCTGTGGGGAGAAACCGATCCACACCCAGGCGGGCAGGGGCCACGCATTCGGGAACACCGATGAACTCCAGAAGGAGCCCGTGCTCCCCGGCCCCCGGGAGACAGGCCAGGGCCGCGTTGCCGGTATCGGATCCGAGGAAGGACTCCAGGAGGCCATCACACTGATGGGGTGGTCAGCGGTGAGGAATTCGATCTCTTCGCGTTTCAGGGCGGTGGCGCGGTCAAAGGTGGCCACCAGCGGGTTGCGCCGGAAAGGGGGGAGGGGAAGGGAGGGCTCGTCGTTCTCCTTGAGTCCCAGAAGGAGAGCCTTTTCCCCTGCGCTGTCCACCTCGATGCCGTGGTGCCTGAAGAGGCGGAGTATAAAGTGGGGCAGGGCCGTGTCGCTGTCGCTTTTTTTGACCTTGTCCAGCAGCCCTTTGATGCGTTCCGGGCGGTTGGCCGTAAGTTCCAGGAGGCGATCCCTTCCCTTTTCCAGGGTTGCCGCAAGGTCTTGGGTGAAATCGCGGGTTTCGGCAAGGAGTGCGGTCAGGGCTGCCTCGGGGAAGGGGCCGGTTCCCGTGGCCTCTGCCATGAGGCCTTCGAGGCGTGCCCTGAAGGCTTCTCCAATGGTGTGAAGGCCGGGAACGCAGTGTGAAAAGAGTCCCACGGCGTCGTACCATCGCGCGGCAATCTCGGTGGCGCTCCGGGCGAGGAAGGGGACATGGATGGTGATGTCGTGCTCTTGGCCGATGCGGTCGAGGCGCCCGATGCGCTGTTCCACCTTCTCCGGGTTGACGGGCAGGTCAAAGAGAACCAGGTGTTTAGCGAACTGGAAGTTGCGCCCTTCGCTGCCGATCTCCGAGCAGATGAGAAGCCGTGCACCGTCTTTTTCCGAGAACCAGGCGGCGTTTCGGTCCCGCCGGATAAGGGGCATCTCTTCGTGAAAAAGGGCGATTTTGACGGAGAGGTGGTGCCCAAGGGCTGATTCGATGGCCAGGGCCTTGTCCCGGGAGGTGCAGATGACGAGGAACTTTTCATCCCGGTGGGCCTTGAGCTGCTGTGCCAGCCAGTGAATCCTGGGATCTTCGGCCAGGTCGGGCATGGGCACATCCGGTTGCGTGTCGTGGCGCAGTTCGTCCCGGTGAAGGGCAAGGGACGGTTCCGGGGCGCTTAAGCTGCAGAGGTTGGGAATACGGCCTGCAAACCCCTGGATGGTTTTTCGGGTGTTCCTGAAAATGACCCGGCCGGGGCCGTGGCGGTCCAGGAGGTCATCCACCATGGCCGGGCCATCGGTTTCAGGGGCCGTTGTCAGGGTGGCGAGGGTTTTCTGCTCCGATGCGGTGAGCGTTTCGTTGTCCAGAAGTTTTCCGGCGAGGGTGGCGATGCGTCGGTGGCCCTCTGCTTCCTTCTGGTAGGCGTCGAAGTCGGGATAGCGGGCCGGGTCCAGGAGGCGAAGCTGGGCAAAGTGAGCTTTTCGCCCCATCTGCTCCGGTGTGGCCGTGAGAAGGAGCAGGCCCCGGCAGGTGCGAGCCAGTGCTTCCACGCCTCGGAAGCTGCGCCCCTGGGGGGCCATGTGATGGGCTTCGTCCACCACCACCATGTCAAAGCCAGCGTTCAGGGCGTGGCCCATGGTTTGCTTCGTTTCCAGAACGGTCATGGGGGCCAGGATCAGCTGGTCATCTGTAAAGGGGTTGGATGCCGGGTCGCGTTGGGCTGTGTCCGTTAGATGCTCTTCGTTTGCGATGCGGAAGTGGAGGTTGAAGCGCCGCAGGAGTTCCACGAACCATTGATGGATCAGGGCGTCCGGGACGAGAATCAGGACCCTGGAGACCTGCTCGGTGAGAAGGAGGCGGTGAAGGATAAGGCAGGCCTCGATGGTTTTTCCCAGGCCCACCTCGTCTGCCAGGAGCACCCGGGGAAGGCGGCGCTGGGCCACTTCCCGGGCGATGTGGAACTGGTGGCCGATGAGGTCCACGCGTCCCCCTAAGAACCCACGCACCGGAGAGGCCTTGGCCGCCAGATGATGGGATATGGCCTCGGCGCGGAGATCGAAGAGCTCCGACCCATCTGAAAAACCGCCTGTCAGACGGTCCAGGGGTGCGGAGGCGCCCAGGGTATCGGAAAGCTCCGACTCCGGAAGCTGCTGCCCGTTCCCACAGTAGACAAGGATTCCTTCCACTTCCTCCCCACCGTGTCCACGGAAAAGGTGGTTTTGCTGCGGCTCGTGACGGCGTCCCCGGGCTGAAAGGTGACGCGGCGAAGGGGGGCGGCGGCCGCGGCGTATTGCCTGGTGCAGTCGCTCTCTTCAAACCGGACGGTGACCCGCCTCAATTCCACGGCGCAGACCGTGCCCAGCCCAAGTTCCGGTTCGGTTTCACTGACCCAGCGCTGACCCACAACAAATGGATTCATCAATGCTCTTTCCTTCGCCTTGTGATAACGTCTAATGTGTTTGAGTCCCGGCCATGGCACCATGGCAAAACGCCCGATGCAATATACCAAATGGCGTCAAATATCCAGATTATTCTGCGGGATTTGTCTGCAGTGGCCGGGCGAGGTTCGCAGGGGGGAACGTTTTTTTGCCTCGGCGCACCGGGAAGTCGCTGTTGCATTTGTTGAGATTACTATTATACTAAACATGATGGATTTGCGGCCTTTTCAGGCCCGGAGATACTTACCATAAGGGCGACGACGGTCCGCCAAGAAAAGCGAGGTGAGAACATGAAC
This sequence comes from Desulfoluna sp. CYM3A, assembly GCF_056829965.1. Classification (NCBI taxonomy): domain Bacteria; kingdom Pseudomonadati; phylum Thermodesulfobacteriota; class Desulfobacteria; order Desulfobacterales; family Desulfolunaceae; genus Desulfoluna; species Desulfoluna sp. CYM3A. The sequence goes on along the minus strand of NZ_CP186556.1, from coordinate 3,173,440 downwards.
AAGGAAAACACCGGCAGGAGGTTCCCCCGGACGGGCTCCTGTGCCGCAGGGCTTGGCCGTGTCCTGGCCGTAGCGGTGGTGCTGGCATGGCTGGTCGTCCCGCCTTCGTTTGCCGGGGCGGCATCGTATGGCGAGTCCGCTGGCGATGCGCCTTCAGAGACCAGTGTTCCCGAAGGGGCAAAGGAAAACCTTCCCCCCTCCAACGTGGATATCACCAAGCCCAGCAGCTCCACCGACGTCCTGATGGATGCGTACAACCGACGAATTCAGGGGGTGATGGAACAGGCCGACCCCTTTGCCTACGGTGCCGCGCAGCAGGCTTTTCTGTGTCCAGTGCGTTGAAAAATAACCCGGAGTACAAAAAAGCCCTGTAGTTTTAGCAGCATGCAGCTGGTAGACGATGGGGCTGCCGAGGGTGGGGACCCAGGCTCCCAGGGGCTTTCCTCTGATTTGGAGAACGACCCCGCCCAGTCCTACGAGGACTTTTACGAGGCGCTGCTGGCCAGGGCCAAGGCCCGGGAAACCATGGGGCAGGTCCCGGATGTCCGGGAGCTGATCGAAGAGGCCATGGCCTCCATTTCCGAAGACGGCACCGGGGTGGATGCGGCGGTGACCGAACTCTACAAGGAGATGATGGAGAGGCGTCGGTTGGTTCGGCTCAGCGTCCCCCGAGGAGGAGATCCTCCTCACTTTCCGCTTTTCTGTGATGAACCAGCGTCACCTTGCCTCCGGCGGTCCTGCCGGGGGCATCACTGAATAGTTCCCGTTGTTTTTTTGTTTATCCTTGGATCATGTAACGGACCTGGCAGGCGTTTTATGGATGTGTCACCGTGGTTGCTGGTGGGGGTCTCAGCGGTTCTGTGTGTGCCTCCGGCCCTTGAGCTGAGGCAGATGACAAGGGGAGGAGCCCTGGCCTCAAGCGGCCTTTATCTCCTCCTCTTTTTTATGAGCTGCATGCTCATCGATCGTTTTCTTGTGCCCATTCCCGTGGCTGCCCTGGGTCCTCCTCCGCCCCTTGCAGACCGGTTTGCCGTCCGGCTGGCAAAAGACCCGGTGTGCAAGGCGTTAAAAGGACATGACCCGCAACGGTACCGTGAGCTGGTGGCGGCCATGGTCTCCTCAGACCTTGACTCCATGGCCCAGGCCTATGCCTCCTTTAAGATCAACGGGATCCTTTCCCGGTCTCTTCGCGTTCACCTTCCCAAAGCATCGGATACGGCCCTTGTCCATTATATGCAGGCGATGTTAAGGGAACTGCAGGAGACGGCGTGGGAGCAGCCGGATGCCTGCCTGACCATGGGGATTGCTCCGGGGGCAGAGGCGGATCGGCCCTACTTTATGACGGGGGAGACGCGGGCCCTCTACACCGATGTGTTCATCGAAGTGCTGGAGTCCGCATCCCATGGGGGGCATCCCGCCCCCAGCCGCGCGGCATTCAACAGGGCTGTGGCGCCTGTGATGGATGAACTTCGCGGCGCTTACGGCCAGGACCTCCGCCTTCTGGCGGACCCCGGTCGGTACGTCATGGACGAAGGGGACCGGGCCACCTATTGCCGTCTGGTCACGTCGTACTATGAGGCGGTGGCCTTTCAGCCGTCGGAAGACGCCGGTACGATTTTGCGGTGGCTCTACGCGCCCCCTGCCGCCGGACGACCTGAAAGGCTGGGCAGTCAATGTACAGAGGCACGTTAACAGCAAAGAAACAAACGTAAGGACGGGTATGCCGGAAGAGAGTCGGGTCGTCAGACCGGGAAAGGCCGCAAGGCAGGTAATCAGTGATAACGGAGAAACCCTTGACGCGCCAAAGGGCTGGGAGCTGCTGGCTCCCGGTGATGCGGCGCTGACACGGCGGGTGAAAAAGGCCGGCCCCCACTGGCAGGTTCAGGAGAAACGCGGGCGAAAGCTCTTTTCCCGTGGCGTGTGGGCCCCTGCCGACACCATCCGTTCCCTTCGGGAGGGCCTGGAAAAGGAACGGGAGACCCCCGCCTATAAAAAAAAGCGCGCCTCGGACAAGGCACGTCGGGAAAAAGAGCAGGTCTCCTACGTGGAGGATTTTAAAGGGGCCGTTCTGGCGTTTCTGCGGTTTCATCCCCGTCACCAGGCGCTTGCCGAGGAGCTGGCCACGGCCGTGACCGCCCATGCATCCCCCGTGGGGAGCGGGACCGTGGCGCGTACCCGCCGCATTCCCATCGAGGAGAGGGCCAGTGCCGCCGTCATCGCCTGGCTGCGCCATCAGACAACCGCCTACGACAGCCTGCGAATTGCCCGCGTCAAGGGAGAACGGCGGCGGGTGCGGCGCCGCCTGGCCAAAGAGTCCGAGTCCCTGCTCGAAGCATACCGGCGCGGGGAGGGTTTTGAGTCGTCTCCCCTGGAACGGGCCCTTGCGAAAAACCGTTGACACAAAGGGGAACACTCCTTCAAAATAAAAGCTCCGGTGTGCCCCTTCCAACCCCAGCCGACGTACTGGAGCCCCCATGTCCACAGCGATCCCTACGAGCACTGTCCTTTTTGCCTTCGGGCTCACGGCCTTTGCCGGGCTTTCCACCGGCATCGGCAGCGCCCTGGCGTTCTTCTCCAAAAAGACCAACACCAAATTCCTGGCGGTGTCCCTGGGCTTTTCCGCCGGTGTGATGATCTATGTCTCCATGATCGAGATTTTCGTCAAGGCAAGGGACTCCCTGACCCTGGCCGTGGGCCCCACCCTGGGGTACTGGTACACCACCCTGGCTTTTTTCGGGGGGATCGCCGTCATCGGGATTATAGATAAAATGGTCCCCTCCTTTGAAAACCCCCATGAATACCACAAAATAGAGGAGATGGGGCCAAATGGCGCCGACGCGGTGGAGGCCAAAAACGGGGCGCTCCTTCGCATGGGCATGTTTTCGGCCCTTGCCATCGGGATCCACAATTTTCCGGAAGGGCTGGCCACCTTCACCGGCGCCCTGCAGGATCCCACCCTCGGTATCTCCATTGCCGTGGCCATCGCCATCCACAACATTCCGGAGGGGATCGCCGTTTCCGTCCCGATCTATTTTGCCACGGGCAGCCGGAAAAAGGCCTTCGGGTATTCGTTTCTCTCCGGGGTGTCGGAGCCGGTGGGGGCCCTGGCGGGGTATCTTGTCTTCATGCGCTATTTCAACGACATGGTCTTCGGCCTGCTCTTTGCCTCGGTTGCCGGGATCATGGTGTTTATTTCCCTTGACGGGCTGCTGCCCACCGCAGAAAAATACGGGGAGCATCACCATGCCATTTATGGTGTGATTGCGGGAATGGCCGTGATGGCTGTCAGCCTTCTTCTTTTTGCCTGAGGGCGCACCCCGACTCGACGGTTTCAACGCTGGTCATTATTGAGGGCGATGAAACCGTTTTTTTGTGTTAAATTTTAGGCAAGCCTAAAAAAATTATTTGACACAAAAACAATCGATCTTATATTGAGAGGTAACAAAGGATTTACCCTGTTGAAAACCCAATAAAAAAACAATCCCAATCCGGGAGGAGAACATATCATGAAATTTACCGAAACCGAACACAACTACATTGAAACCGATGAAGAGCGCGAGGAAGGACACATTGACGTCAGGACCCCGAACCTGGAGTGTGAAGGCCCCCTCGGGTGTGACCTCGGCATCGACGTGGCCGGATAAGCCCATTCACGCCACATGCTCCGGGTAAGGTCCCGGGGCAAAGACAATTAGGTTTTGAAAGGCGCTGCTCAGTCAGCGCCTTTCCTGTTTTGTGGCACTGCGTGGAGCGTCCACCCGCAGAACTCGGCTTTTTTGAGATGGGCATCAGGTGGAGGCCACGCATATAATAAAGGAGCAATGGGCAAGGGGAGCAAAGGGGTCCCTTTGGAAAGCAAAGGGGAGCGCAGCAGGGGATGCGGCGCATGTCAGCCGGAGTGGCCTGTGACGGATGTATCAGGCAAGCTTGTTTTAATCTTCAATTAATTCGATGAACTATCAGGGTGGTGCCGAATGCCTCAGATTGTGTGAACATATTTTATAAAATAAATTCGAAAAAAGATTATGAAAAATATTGACACAAATACTGACCGCAGCTATACATGATTCATCCTCACGTTGTGAGGGGTCAAACGCAGTTTTTTTGGATTGATTTTATATACATGTGGAGTGTGTCAATGGAATTTATCAAGAAAGCAGAGCTTAGCTTTGAAGAAGTAAGTGACCAGAAACGTGTGATCGTCGAGGGCATCCTCAAGGACATCGAAGCCCGCGGTGAAGAGGCGGTTCGCGAACTGGCCAAGAAATTCGACAACTGGGAAGGTGATTTCATCCTTTCCGAAGAGAAGAAGCAGGCTCTCATCGCGCAGGTTCCCCAGCGTGTTAAGGACGACCTCAAGTTTGCCTACGATCAGGTGTTTGGCTTTGCCCAGGCCCAGCGTGAGAGCATCGTTGAGTTCGAAAAAGAGACCCTCGAAGGCGTTCGCCTCGGCCAGAAGGTCATCCCCATGGAAGTGGCCGGTTGCTACGTTCCCGGCGGTCGTTTCGCCCACGCCTGCTCCGCCATCATGAGTGTGGCCACTGCCAAGGCTGCCGGCGTCAAAACCGTTGTTGCCTGCTCCCCCCCCCGTGGTGAGAGCATCGCTCCTGCCGTTGTTTACGCCATGGAACTTGCCGGCGCCGATATCATCATCGAGATGGGTGGTGTTCAGGCCATTGCCACCATGGCCTTCGGTCTCTTCAGCGGCAAGCCCGCAAACATCCTCGTAGGCCCCGGCAACGCCTTTGTTGCTGAAGCCAAAGCCATTCTGGCCGGTACCGGCCGCTGCGCCATCGACGTTTTCGCCGGCCCCACCGAGTCCTCAGTGATCGCCGACAAGACCGCCGATCCCATGACCGTAGCCATCGACCTGGTTTCCCAGGCAGAGCACGGCCTCGACTCTCCCGTATGGCTCCACACCGACTGCCGCGAGCTGGCCGAGAAGGTCAACGAGCTGATGCCCAAAGTCATCGCCGACATGCCCGATCCCGACACCCCCGCCACCTCCTGGAGGGATTTCGGTGAGATCGTTCTCTGCGAAGACCGTGAAGAGGTTGCCAAAGTCAGCGATCAGTACGCTTCCGAGCACGTACAGGTCATGGCCGAAGACCTCGACTGGTGGACCCAGCGTCTCACCAACTACGGTTCACTCTTCCTCGGCGAAGGTTCCACCGTACCCCAGGGTGACAAGTGCTCCGGCACCAACCACATCCTTCCCACCAAGAAGGCCGGCTACATGTCCGGTGGCCTGAACGTACACAAGTTCCTGAAGATCATGACCTACCAGGAGATCAAGCCCGAGGCCAACAAGGTCGTCAGCGGTGCTGCTTCCCGTCTCTCCCGCGTGGAGGGCATGGAAGGCCACGCCCGCGCCTGCGACTGGCGTCTGCGCAAGTTCTTCCCCAACGAAGAGTGGGACTTCGAAGTATACGACCAGACCAAGTACTAAGGGATTGGGGCATCATCGGAATATCTGATCGGTGGTGCCCATCTCAAGCTCCATCCTTCCGGGGCCCATTACCTTCCCGGGGCCCGGGAGTGCAAGCAAGACATAATCCCGACGCACACAGGAAGGGCTATGTTACAGGGATGAGACGGCACTTCCTGTGATGCGATTTTTATGTCGGGTTTACATATATTTTTTCCACCCCGCCGGGCGATGGACGCCACATTGCCTTCCGGGTTTACATATGAGTAATCCTTGATTACCGAGGCAGCCTGCGTGCAACTGGACCGTTGGCACGCGACAAGCTGGACATGTGGTGCAGGAGATATCCTGCCGGGCTGCCGACTTCTCTCCTTACATTCTGAAGAAGGCCGGAGGTACCCTAACGCCTCCGGCCTTTTTCGGTCTGGTTTCATACCGCCTGTTTCATGCCCCCACATGCATCGGGCGGATGTCCTCCCGGGATGCCTTGAAGGCGAGGCTTTTCCGATGCAGACACGATGAAAAAAAGGGCCGCACCCCCGAACAGGGTGCGGCCCTTTTTTTTGTTGTGCGCATTAAGGCAGGGGGGATACATGGGCAGGGGTAACGCATTTAGATTTTTTCCTCCGGCGGCCCTGCCGGAGGCGGCACGAAATGCGTTGACCTTGGATATATGGGGCCATTTTCTTGATTTTACAGGGGGAATGTGGTCTTCTTTGGGGACGTTGTGTGAACGCGTATCAGGGGGGCGGTATGAAACCTGTGGTGTTGGCCCTTTGGGCGTTTGTTGTCTTTTCTTCGGCGTCTGCCGGTGCAGAGGAGGTCTGGAAGATCACCTCGTTGAACTGGGAGCCGTATTCCGGGGCCTCTCTGGCACACCAGGGGGGCGCCATCCAGAAGCTCAGGGAGCTCCTCAAAAAAGAGGGGATTCGGCTGCTGGTGGAGTTCTACCCCTGGTCCAGGGCACAGGCTCGGGCGCGGTCCGGGGAGTATGTGGGCTATTTTCCGGCATGGCCCGAGGAGGTCGGGTCTGATTTTGTGGCATCTCCGCCTGTGAGCTGGTCCGAGGTGGCGGTGATGAAGAACACATCGGGTTCTTTTTCCTACGACGGCCTGGATGCCCTGTTCAGGACCCATGTGGTGGGGGTGGTGAAAACCTACGCCTACCCCCGGCCCGTCAGCGATGCCATGGCCGCCTATCCCCACCATGTGGATGGTGCGCCCAATGATATGTCCCTGTTGAAGAAGTTGGCCAGGGGGCGCCATATGGTCGCCGTGACCGATCCCAATGTGATGATGTTCCTGGCGGAAAGAGAAGGAATCGACAACATCGCGCCCATGGCCGTGGTTGTGAAAAGAGAGCTGGTTGTGGCTTTCAGAAACGACACGGAGAACAGGGCGCGTCTTGCCCTGCTGACGCGGTTGCTGGAGGAAGCCTCGGACAAAGATGCCAAAGATAAAAATAAAGAGTAACGATTCAGCTCAACATCGCCTCGGAGGCATACGCTGAATCGTAGCGATGAAGATAGCGTTGCGGATTGATCCCTGATGGGTGTACAAGGGGACAGGCCGGGCAGGTATGCGCCGGTTCAATCCGTTTACCCACCGAAAGCCTGTGGTACCGGCAGGGCCAGTTCCTTACCGACTGCACGTTTTTTTATGATGAAGGAAGGCAGTGCCCTTATATGAGTGAGACGCAAGTGAACAATCCCCTGCACGGGGTGACCCTGGAACAGATCGTGACCGCCCTGGTTGCATATCATGGCTGGGAGGCCCTGGGAAGTCGCATCCATATCCGGTGCTTCAACATCGACCCGTCGGTAAAATCCAGTCTGAAATTTCTTCGAAAGACCCCCTGGGCACGGAAGAAAGTGGAACAGCTCTACCTTGCCCTCCCCAAGACAACGCGAGCATAAAAGCAATACCCGGGCCTGCTGGGCTCCGGGACCGGATTCCTACCCCTGTCTTTTTCCTCGGCGTGATCACCTCGTCGGGGTCCATGCTCTGGCACACGCTATGTCCGGGGGGGATGCGGACAAACCGGGCATCGTCCCAGGTGCCGGAGAGCAGCTCCGCCAGGTAGCCGGGGGCGCCTTTCATGGTTTCCAGGGGCAGGTTGGAGCGTCTGGCAGCCTCGGCGGCCTGCTCCCGGTACGCTTCTCCCAGGCCGGGCCACTCGATGAGGCAGGCCCGGGTGTAATTGGCAAGGACCCCGTCTTCCATTTGCATGAGAAGCTCGGCCCGGTCTTCACCGTATTTTTCCACGTAGTGGGCAAGGCGGACCGTCCGGTTGTCCAGGTAGGGGATCACCGACCAGGTGAGCCATCCAGGGGAAAACCAGTAGGTGCCGCACTCCCGGCTGTGGGCTTCCCGGTGGGCGGAAACCGACCCCACAAGAAGGGGAATGCAGTCGTGTACCCTGGGAATGACCAGCTCGCAGCGGCCTGCAGTGACGCCATCAATCCCCTTGCCGCACAATCCGTACCCCAAAACAATGCGGGTAAGGTCCGGGTGCTCCTCTTCCACCCTGGCGATGGTGGCCCGAAGCTCCTGCTTTAAGAGTTTCGGCGTGTCGTGGAGTCCCTGCTTTAGAAAATGAAGGTCAGGGGCCTTTTCCATGTCCCTGCACAGCATCTCCAGCTCATAACGCATCACCTCACAGGCAATCACAGCCATCTTCATCGTTTGTTCTCCCTGCAAAAAACAGTGCCCCTTTCCATGCGACACGGTTCAGTCCGCCCCGGGCAGGCCTCTTGGTGAAAAAAGCTGCGCTTACGCAGCAAGGAACCCTGCGTCGGCAAGGTGCTGCCTGACTGCCTCGCCCTTGTCCTGCATGGTGATGACCACCACAGGGGTGAAGTTCTCTGCCTCTTCCCTTTTTTCGATCTCCGCGCCGGTGTCGGAGATGTAGTAGTGGCGACCGTTTTCCGTAAGGCATCCCTTGACCCGGAGGAGGTCCTCTTCGCGATTCAGAGCCTCAAGAAAGGCGTCCACCGACCCGTTGATGCTCTCCACGGTGAAGGCGTCGGGGCGGTTGTCCGAGGTGTTGAGGCTGGGCATCATGGCAAAGGGGTTTTCCATCTCTTTTTTCAGGAGGTCCACGTTGAATCGGCACTTGCGGGTCGGGAAGATCACGGCCCGGCTGTTTATTTTGCGGATGTAGGCTGTTGAGGCCTCCATCTCTCCTGAGGTGGCGAGGTCGGTTTTGTTGAGGAGGATGTAGTGGGCGTTTGCCACCTGGCGCTCGATGGTGGCCAGGTTCTGGGCCAGTTTGAGGCTTTTGATGGCGTCAAAGACGCAGAGGGTGCACATCAGCTCACAGACGTCCCCCAGCCCGGCATTTCGGATCATGGGGCCGATGCCTGAAGGGTCGGCCATGCCCGAGGCTTCCACCAGGATGAGGTCGGGGCTGCATTCGGTGAGGGCCTTGAGGCCGAGGACGAAGTTGTCCTTCAGGCAGGCGCAGAAAATGGACCCGCCGTTGACCTCGTAGAGCATGTCATCGGGTAGGCCCCGCCCGGAGAGGAGGGCTGCGTCCACGGGGACCTCACCGAAGTCGTTGACCAGCACGGCCACCTTCTTTTCCGGAAATTCATGGAGGAGATACTGCATGAGGGTGGTTTTTCCGCTTCCTAAAAAGCCGGTGAGAACAATGATGGGGGTTTTCATGGCAAGACTCCTTTTTATGCATGTCAGGTGACCGGTATACCTGTTTTTGGCGTGTTTGAAAACAGGGAAACCCGCTCCCCGAAATCCTGGATTTATCCGGTCGGGGAGCGGGTTTTCTTTTTTTGCAGGCATGGGGCAGGGCAAACCCCTTGAATCATACCTTAGGCCGCGATGCCCATAAGCTGCTTGGCCATCTCAACGCACTTGGAGGCGTCTGCGGCGTAGCCGTCGCAGCCGGACTCTTCAGCAAACTGGGGGTTCAGGGGGGCACCGCCCACGAGGACCTTGTAGTTGTCACGCACGCCCTTGGATTTGAGGAGCTCAACGAACTCGGGGATAAAGGCCATGCAGGTGGTCATGAGGGTGGAGAGGCCCACGATGTCGGCGTTGTTCTCTTCTGCTGCGGCAAAGATCTCTTCCTTGGACTTGTCGCAGCCCAGGTCGATGACCTCAAAGCCGGCGGAACGCAGCATCAGGGCCACGATGTTTTTTCCGATGTCGTGGAGGTCGTCCTTGACGGTGGCCATGACCACCTTGCCCAGCTTCTCATCGGCGTTGCCGGAGGCGAGCATGGCGGGCTCGATGATGGCAACGGCGGAGTCTGCGGCACGGCCTGCCAGCATGAGCTCGGGCAGGAAGCAGTCGCCGTTGGTGAACTTCTCGCCCATGATGTCGAGGCCGGCGCGGATGCCGTTGGTGATGAGGTCTACAGGCTCTACGCCCTCGGCAATGGCCTGGGTGGCGGTGTCGGCAGCGGCGGCTGCGTTGAGGGAGGTGATGGCATCGCGAAGGTTGTCAAAATGGGTCTGGGACATGGTGTACTCCTTTGTTTCTTACCTGATCGGGTGTTTTTTTATTTATGGCCCGGAATGGGGTTGGGCATTCCGGTATGCCGTCTGTGGTCTGCGGGGGCCAGGCCGCCGGGCCGGCCCCTGCGGGTTGTGTGTCGGTCTTACTTGATGGGCACGCCCAGCTCCACGAGGTCGGCTTTCACCTCCTCGTACATCTTCTGGTAGAACGCCTTGGGAGTATTGGTGTCCAGGTCGAAGAGCTCGGGGTAGGTCATGCCCAGGTCGGGAGTGTCCAGGGTGTGCTCGTATTTTTCAAGGAGCTTGGCCACGATGGGGCTTGCCTGGGCCCTGGTGAGCTGGCTGGCCGCATCGGCCATCTCGGTGTGGAATCTGGCCTCAAGGGGGGTCATCCCGTCCATTTTGACGCCCGCAGCGGGGAAGGGGGTGCCGGTGGTGACCCCGGAGGTGACCCCGGTGAGGATGTAGGCGGCTGACTGGTAGAAGTACTCCTTGGTGCCTGCCCCTGCGGCTGAGTAGCCGGAGTTGTAGGTGGGCAGGTAGATGTTGCGGGAGATGGCCTGTGACCCGAGGCCCAGTCCCCAGAGGAGCGGGCGTGAGGTGGAGATGGCGCCTTTGAGGGTTACGGGGAAGTTGAGGAAGTACTGGGCGCCCAGCATGCAGGACATCATGGCGTAGGCGGTGACACCCACAGCGATGCCTTCGGGGCCCCCGCAGTAGCCGCCCAGAAGGGTGCTGGCCTCACCGGCGATGTTGCCGCCGATCTCCTGAAGGAAGCAGATCTTGTTCAGGGTATCCATCTTCAGCTTGTACTCGGGGTAGAAGGCGCAGAGCCAGCCGTCGGAGGTCCGGGTGCCGCAGTTGGGGTGACTGGCCGCCAGGGTGCTGACCGGGCCGCCGGAAGCGGGAACCACGTTGAATACGGGAAAGCCGGGACGACCGGCGTTCTCGGTGGCCTTGCGGGCTAGTTTCATGTTGTGGATGCAGGCCATGACCTCGGAGGGGTGAAAGGGCACGTTGGGGTCGCCCTGGCCGTCGGGGTCGTTCATCAGCGTGGGGATGGCCATGGAGTCTGCTCGGTCAATGCGGGCATACCCTTCCACAAGCTTGAGGAAGAGGTCGTCGTTGCTGGTGTAGATGCCGGAGCCGATGTGGCACCAGGGTCGGGAATTTTCGTCGGGCTTGCGGCATCGCCACTCCCTGCGGCTCTCCTTCTCACCGCCGATGCAGCGGGGGCGGGCCGACTCGCTGATGGCATAAAGGACTTCCTCTTTGGTGAATTTCACCACACGGCCCGTGTCCTGGCAGTACATGCCGGAATTGACAAAGAACTCAAGGGCAGCCTCGAAGACGCGGTCGGCCAGGTCGTCATCGGACGAGACGGGGTCCTCGGGGTTGTACTTGATGTTGTATTTCTGGGCCATCTGCATCATGGCAGGGAAAACGACATTGATATCGTAATCGTTTTCATTCATTTCTTCGCCGTTGAGGCATCGTCGGTAGATGTCGATGATTTTCATGGGCCTGTCTCCTCCCAGAGAGAGTGTTGAGTCTATCCAGCCGGTGTCCGTACGGCCTGATTTTTACGGCAGTGGACCGCTTCCACTGTCGCATGGTCGCTGCTGGGTGTGTCCTGCCGAGATGTCTCCCTCTGAAGTTGAGGGCGAACGGGGCTGCCCGCCGTTGTGTCGCGGAGTGTCCGGCGCCGCGAAGGCGAAGGGGCTGGCCGGAGGGGCCATGCCGGGTCCCTTCTCACGTGGCTGGGCGCTTGGTTGCCGTCTCTCGGGGACGGTTTGTTTTTTTATGAAGGATTTTATAAAATAATCCCTGTTTTCTTGTCAAGCAATTCGTTGCTTAAAATAGATATTTTTTTGTTTTACAATTTGGGCAACAGAATATGCAATTCACCTTATATCAATGGTTTGTATGAATAAGTCATAGCAATGCAGAAATTGCTTAACCATTGGTCTTTGTGTGCTCTTTGTGAGTGATATTGGGGCCTGCGGCTTACCAATATCGTCAGCCGTCGGGGTGTCCTGCCCTCCAGTGTCGGGGTGGCCAACACCGGGAGCTCGATAGTGGGCATGGGTGCTGCCCGTTGCCGACGGGCTCCCTATGCTTCGCTGAGCTTGCCTTCCACAAAGGCGTTGACCGCCTTTTCCCGGTCTGCGTCCAGGAGGCTTTCCGGGGCCTCGGCAAGGAGTTTTTCCCAGCGTTCACGGGCCATGGTGCTGAAATCTTTGGCACCTGCGTCGGCCCAGTTCTGGTAGGCCTCCTGGGTGGAGACCGTGGGGCGCCAGGTGTTTCGAAAGTTTGTCACGGTGGTGGGCTCCATGAAGTAGGTTCCCCTCGGGCCCGCGTGGACGATCTCGGAGACCGTGGTGTCCTTGTCCCACTCCTTAAGGCCCTCCAGAAGGCGAAGAACCCTGGAAAAGGCCTCCTCTCCGAGCATGATTTTTTCAAAGGAGGTGGAGTTCAGGGAGTCCAGGGAGCCGAAGCAGCCGTGGATCCAGTGGGCACCGGCCATGACGGCGTGAATGAGGGTCTGCATGGTCTCCATGCCGGCCTGGGCGTCCACCACCTTGGCGTCGGTGATGCCTGCCATGATGCGCACGGGGATCTTGTAACGCTCGACGGCCATCTGGATGCTGAGGCCGTTGATCATGTTGGCTTCCGGGGAGCCGTTGGCGTAAAGTCCGGACTTCATATCCGGTCGGCAGGAGGCAGGGCCCATGATGTAGGGCGTTCCCGGGTTCACGAGCTGAAGCAGGACGTTTCCGGCCAGCATTTCGGCGTTTTGCATGACCGCCGCGCCCATGATGCTCATGGGCGCGGAGATACCGCTCATGGCGCAGGTCAGGGTGCAGATGGCCTGCTTTTTCTTGGCGTGCTCGATCATGGTCTGCAGGGGAAAGGCCGCGTAGGTGAGGGGGCTCACCGGGTTGATGCTGGCAAACATGCAGGTGTGGTTGTCCAGGTAGCCCTTTTCGCCCTTGGCGATCTCAAAGAGCTCAAAGTACTCCTGGACCTCTTCGGTGGTACCCACAAAGCTGCGAAGGGGCTTGTCCGTGTGGCGGACCATTTCCCGGAAGACGTGCAGGTGGGGCTTTTTCACCGGAATGTCCGCCGGTTCCACGGGCCACCCGCCTCCGATGTCACAGATGTCGCTGGACTGGATGAGGGTGAAGAATTTGGTCAGGTCGTCCATGGTGCAGTCGCGGTAGCCGGTCTTGATGTCGTGGATGCGCACCGCGCCGAAGCTGGGGTCTGTGTGGGGGCGGGTCTGGCCTTCGCCCACCAAGAAGGATTTCTCTTCGTTGCGGCCGTGGAACATAAAAGAGCTGGGGGCCTGTTCAATGGTCTTTTCAAGGATGGCCCGGGGGATCTTGATGCGCCATCCGTCCACCTCGCATCCCCCGTCTTTCATGATCTGGCGGGCGGTTTCATCTTCAAAGTCCACGCCGCAGGTCTCAAGGACCTCCACGGTGGCTTCGTGGATCTGGTCGAGCATTTCGTCATCCGCAAGTCTGAATCTGTTGGCTTTCAGCATTTAAAAACAACCTCCTCCTCAAATGGTGCGCGGGGTGTGTCGGCTTTCTGGGGCGTTGTTGCCGTCTCCGCGCTGATGAACGTCTTTTTTATAAAAGTTCGCAGTCGGATCCAGTCTGCGGGAACCACCGGCATCGTTGGCGGTCTGTTCCTTACTCCTGCTGGCTCCGGTTCATCCGAAAGGGTCTTCCCGGTGGTGCGTATGGGGGAATTTGAAAAGTTTCGAAGTTTTACTACAAACTCGAATCTGTCTCCCATGGTCGCCGTGGCTCGCTGGATGGGATGCGTCGGCCCAGTGTGACTCTGATCGGGACTCGATGCTTGCTTTTTCCAGTGTTTACGTGCCTTCGGCTGGTTGCTGCCGCCGGGATGACCGAGGCCCTCTTTATTCCTTTATGGCGGTCTCGGTGTTCCCTTGGTGTTTGACTATTTTATATGAGCAACAACCATGCCAGAAATGGGTGTTTGAACATCTTTGCGGCAATGGAAAGGGAGTAAAGGGTCAGAGGGCACAAGGGCGGATGAAAAGGTGCTGGGGGCGCCAGGGATGCAGCGCAATGGCATCGGGGGATTTTTGCAAGGTGGGAGACAAAAGAGGGGGGGGTAAAAATGAGGAGGGGGGAGATGGGCTCTCCCCCCTTTGGTCAGGACGGGGTGTGCGGCAGGTGCCGTGCTTCACTGGCAACGCCCCTGCGGCACATCACCTTGGGTGGGTTACTTTTTACCGAGGGCCTTGAGGACCATGTCCAGGTTCTCTTTGCCGCCGATGAAGTCGTAGTACTCGGGCCATACGTTGTCCATGGCCAGTTTTTTCCACTGGGCTTCGTCTTCGAGGGTGCTGACTTCAACACCGCCTTTGATCATGCCCTCTTTGGCGTTGGCTGCTTCCAGGATCTGGTAGGCGATCCAGTACTGCTGAGTCTCCTGGGCTGCACGGGCGATAAGCTCTTTGGTTTTGGCGTCCCACTTCTTCCAGGTGCGCTCTCCCACGAGCATGGGCTGCAGGGAGTATTGGTAGTGCACCTCGGTCAGGTAGCTCTGAACTTCGTGGAACTTGGAGGTGTAGTTAACGATGTAGGGGTTGTCCTGGCCGTCAACAACGCCCTGCTGCAGGGCGGTGAAGGTCTCGGACCAGGCCATGGGAACGGGGTTGGCTCCCCAGGACTTGTAGGTGGCCATAAGGATTTTGTTCTGGGGGATTCGAATCTTCATCCCCTTGATGTCCGCAAGTTTCTTCACGGGCTGCTTGGAGTTGGTGATGAAACGGAAGTTGGAGTATCCCCAGTGCAGGATACGGAATCCGCCTTTTTTGGTACACAGCTCGTTCCAGTGGGTGGCAAGGCCGCCGGTGGTTGCCTTGATGGCATCGTAGTGGTTCTCAATGAGGTACGGCATGGTCAGGGTGCCGAGCTCTTTGACAAAGGGTACGGCGTTGCCGATACCCACATAGCAGAGATCAAGGGTCCCGCGACGGACGTTCTGAAGCATTTCGGTTTCCGTGCCGAGCTGGCCCCCCGGAAAAAGCTGCACCTCAATTTCGCCATTGGACTCGGATTCCACCGCCTGCTTGAAGAACCGGGCACCGTAGCCCTGGTCCGAATCCGGGGCATCTCCCATGCCGACTCGGATTACCTGTTTGGCGGATGCACCCTGTGCGGTCATGACCATGGCGAATACTGCGATGGCAGCGATACATAATTTCCTGAACATCACTTCCTCCTAACGTAGTTGTTGACTCATTGCCTTACCGGGGAACCGGGTGATTCCAGGCACCCAATCACGCATCTTGCCTGGGTGCGTGCCGGGGAGTCCGGACTTCCGGAAAAAGGCCTCCGGTCCTTGGAATGCCAAGGACGTCTTCCCGTGCGGGCCAGCCCCGCACACAGGAAGGGTGGAAAAAGGTTCGAAAAGCTGAACGGCCGGATTCGAAGATCGTTTCGTGGTGGCGTGCATCACGGGCAGTCTGGATGCATGAAAACGATTGTGAATCGAGGCGGCGTGCCAGCCGAACCTGACCATCAGCGCCTGCGTGCGCTGAATCTTCGTTGAGTGCGCCGCAGGCGAAAAGGCAGCTGCCGGGAGGTGAATGGCCCGGCGTCCTTCCTAAATGGATAGCTTGATAGTGAGCAATATCCGTACCAGGGGAACATTATTTGTCCTTCGTACGGGTGTGTCGGAAGGGGTGGGGCTTGACAGTTCCCGGAGCCGGTCATGGGAAGCGACAGTGAATATGAGTCAAAACAGGGTTTCGGGCGTAACGGGTCTCTTTGGCCGGATGGCGGGGAGTGCCTGGAAACATGTGTGTTTTCAATGGCCGCCCCCAGTCGTGGTTAAGGGTCGGTAATCCTTGATGTAGTAATTCTTCTACTATTTCGAAACGCCCCTAAGTTCTGTTGCGTGGCCGGAGATTCTCGGGGTGAGGAAACGTCGCAAATTCATGGTGCGGGAAGCGCCCTGCCGATTTTGTGTGCCGTTTTTTGTCGCGGGGGGCGTCGGGGCTCAGTGGCATGTGTCAGTCTGGGAAGGAAAGAAGAAACCCGGCCTCTGGGAAGGGGCCGGGTTTACTCAGCGGGTCGCTTTGGATGTGCATTGGAAGACGGGGGTGTGTGCACCGGGGGAACTTAATCCTCGATAAAGACCATGCGGTTCATGTACTCACCGCTGAATCCCTTGTGGGCCGACAGTTCGATGTGGCGGGTGTTGCGGCGGATGGCATCGGCCGTCTCCACGGCCCTGGCTTCGGTGACATAACGGAGGGCGCCGAAGGAGGCGGCGTTGCCCAGCACCGATATCTTGTTGAGAAGCCCGTGGGGAATCATGCCGATGCGTGCGGCGCTCTCCGGGTGGATGGCCGATCCGAAGCCGCCGGCCAGGTAGAGGGTGTCGATGTCGTCACAGGTGATGCCCGCCTCCTGCATGAGGATCTCGATGCCGGCCCGTAGCGCGGCCTTGGCCAGCTGGACCTCCCGGATGTCCTTCTGGGTGAGGGCCACCTCCGGGGTGAGGTGAAGGCGAATTTCGTTTTTCTCTCCGTCGATGCTTTCGGCCAGGGAGCCTGTTGCCTGGAGCCGTCCCGTGGGGTCCATGGCCCCTTCCTCCAGAAGCAGGGCGATGGCGTCGATGACGCCGGAGCCGCAGAGCCCTGTGGCTTTGCGGTCGTCAATGACGGTGAGGCCCACGCCCTCGTCGGTTTTGAACACCGAGTCGATGGCGCCGGGCTGGCCCGGCATGCCGCAGCTTAAGTTGGCGCCTTCAAAACAGGGCCCGGCCGCAGCGGAGCAGGCATAGCAGACGCCGTTTGCGTAAAGGACGGTCTCGGCGTTGGTACCGATGTCGGCCAGCAGGAAGGTCTCTTCCTTGCCAATGGCCCCGGTGGCCAGAAGCGAGGCGACAATGTCGGCACCGATGTAGGCAGAGACCCCCGGAAGAAGGAAGGCGCGCCCGTCCGAGAGGATGCCCAGGTCCCGGGCGGGCATGTGCATCCCGTTTAAGGTGGCGGGGATAAAGGGGGCCTTGCTGATGAACTCCGGGGAGATGCCGCAGAGCAGGTGCATCATGGTGGTGTTGCCGGCCAGGGCGATGAGGCTGACGTCCCTGACGCCGGCGGCGGAAAGAAGCCCTGCCAGTAGGGTGTTGAGCTGGTCGGTCACGGCGGCGGTGAGGGGTTCGGTGCCGTGCTCCATGCTGTACTGGATGCGGGTCATCACATCGGCGCCAAAGGGGGCCTGGGCGTTGTGGGAGCCGCTGACTCCCACGGTGCTTCCGGTGTTCAGGTCCACGAGCATGGCAGCAACCGTGGTGGTTCCGATATCCACGATGAGGCCCAGGTGGCTCTCTTCGTCGCTGATGCCCACCAGGGTCTCTCCGTGGAGGACGGCCTGCCCGGCGAATCCGTGGCGGCGAAGAAAATCAGGGAGCGTGCACAGCTGGGACAGGGGCAGGGCATGGTCCCCAGCGCCGGCGGCGGCCATGAGGCGGTCCAGGTCCGGGGACTGATCCAGAATGGCCGGGGCCTCTGCCCGGAACGGGCGCTTGGTCAAGACAGGCACATGGTCGTAGGTTTGCGTGCGAAAGCGGGTCAGGACTTTGAGGTTCTGGCGGTCAGCAACGGTGATGCGCATGCCCTCTTCGGGCCAGGTGTAGCAGGCAAGGCGAATACCGGCGTCCAACTCCATGGGCGTTAAAAGGCTTCTCTCTTCGTCCGTGGGGCTGGTGCTGCAGATGATCTTGCACTTTCCGCATTTGCCGATGCCGCAAGGGGCCACGATGAGCCGGGCTTCCCGCAGGGCGGCGACGAGGGGTTTGTCTTTGGGGACCTCAAGGACGGTCTCTTTTTTGTCGTGGGAGACGGTGATGGTAACGGTCATGGTCGTATTCCTGGGGACACAAGGTCCTTGGGCGGGATTCTCGGTCGGAAACGGCCACGGTAGAGAAGGTGTGGGGCTTGGGATGGAGAATGCCCTTGCGTTGTGCGGGTGGTGCGGGCTTGGGGCTGCCCTGGTACGCCACACCCGTCGGTCGGTAAAACGAAACGTTCGAGAACGCCGCGGGGGGCGCAGGGCCTCCCGCGGCGTGGTACGGTTACTTCATAGCTGCGTTGATTTCTGCGGTCAAGGTCTCACTGGTGGGAATCAGGGAGATGTGCTTGATTTCTCCGTGAACGAGCATGGCCGGTGCGTTGGCCAGGCCGATTTTGCTCATGAACGCCACGTTTTCAGGGTACATGATGGAGCGCTCCACCACCTTGACCTTGTCGCCGAAGGGGGCGGCGGCATCGTTGGCGGATGCCACCATGTAGCCGCAGGCAGCGCAGGTCTGGGAGTCGATGGTGACCACCTCGATGAGGACGTGGTCCAGGCTGTCGTAGTCGGGCAGCTCAATTTCCGGGAGTTCATCTTTTTTGATGTAGGTGGAAAGGGCCTTGCGTACCGCCTCTTTGTTGTGGACGGCCATGCCAACGCCCACGATGTTCTCCGGGGGCACGCCAAAGGGCATGTCGCAGCCCGGGGCGAGGATGAAGTCTTTGGTGCCCAGGGAGTCCATCAGGTCGATGGCGGCCTGCTGGTTGTCCTGCTGGGTGCCGAAGAGCATGGTGATGGTGAGCTGGAGGTTGCCGGAGATGAGGATGCCGTGCTCGTCGGTGACCTTTTTGGCTTCCACGATGTCCACGTTCTCGTCGATGGCAACCGCGTCCGGGCGGGTCTTGCACATGGCCGGGATGTTCTTGGTGGCGTCGCCGCAGACAAAGAAGCTGGAGGGGACCTGGCGCTCACGGGCCTTGGCAAAGAACGCGGTAAAGGGCTCGGTCAGGTACTGCTCAAAGGAGGCCGGAGAGATCTGGGAGACCAGGGGGTCCACGGCGCCGATGACATCGCATCCCGCATCGATGAGAAAACCTGCGTACTCGCTGACCACCTCTTCACAGTAGTTGATGAGCTCTTTCACCTTTTCGGGCTGGTCGTACATGTCCATGAAGATGTTGGTGCCGCGAAGGTGGGACGCCAGGGTGAAGGGGCCGCAGACCAGGCCGTAAAGGGCGATGTTGGGCTTGGCTTTCTTGAGGCGCCTGGTGGCCTCCATGATGATGGGGATGCGGCCGTCCTCTTTGGTCAGGCGTTGTGTGGGGACGGTAAAATCGTTTGCAAGGGGGTGGCTGCAGACCGTGGGGGGGGTGTTGGGGTACCACTTGAGGTCGCATCCGAGGATTTCGGCCTCTACCTGGAGGTCGAACATCACGGGCAGTCCGTCCGGTGCGTATTGCGCTTCGGCTTCCAGAAGGCATTCGACCAGTTTGTCGACATCTTTGAAAATTTCATCGGCAGCATACCCTTTGAGGTTTGCGATCTGGGCGCCTGTGTAAGGGACCCAGGGTGTGCGGGGAACCTCTTCGTGGTTGAGTGCTTTTAAAATAAGAGATTTGCCGTCCATACTACACCTCCTGAAATCTAAACGTGTTGGCTTTTTTGGTCACATCCGACGCCGATGGGCGGGCGGTTGAAAATGTTCCCTCGGCTCGTTTGACTAAGTTTATGAGTCTTTTTTCTGTGGCCGTCAAGTTCTTTTATGAAAAAAATCTAATAAAATGTTAAAACATTTTTTATAAAATATTTTACGCAAATCTTAAAGGGGTTGCGCGGTGCCTCGACGGTTTGTGGTGCTGGAGCTTAGCTGAATATCTCCTTCTGCATGTCTGTTCTTGTGGGCTCTCTGTCTACTCCTGTCGGTCGAATTGAGTACATGTGCCCGCCCCTTCGCTGGAATGGGGTAGGGGCGTTTCGAAATGTTCGAACAATTTCGAGGCCGGTGGGCCATGCCGCTGACGCTGTTTCATTCATGGGGCCCCATGGTGAAGTCTCATGCGTGTACCCCACCGGAAGCGGCTATGGACCCGGGACGGCTTGGCTATCCGTCGATTCACCCTGAGGGCCCTTCAGGTGTCCGAGCCATTACCGTACCTTCGGGGAGGTAGCTCTTCCATGGTTCGCCTATTGGGACATTCAAAAAATGTGCCGAAAATCTCCGTAAACGTGGTCCAGCCCCTGGTGAAAGGTTGGGGAAATTCCTTTATGGTGGTATGTATATTATAATATGGGAAATCTTGAAATGTTTTTCGCAATATAGAAAGCAGGGTCGCTTATACCATTAAATATATGTGGTGGGTGGGCCATGTGGTATGATGTTCCTCTAGCGCTGTTGCTCCTGTGGGCAATGGGAGGTGCTGTCCGTAGGAAAAATTAACGTGGATCGCTGTTTCGTGTTCGGACAGTCGCCGTACAGGGGAGGGAACGTTTCGCATGTCGGTAGCATCTATTTGGATCTATTCCGGATATTTCGTTCTGAATTTGAAGCTGATCAAAATGTTTTAACGAAAGTTTAAAGAAATTTTTAAAAAGATTTTATAAAATCATTGACAATGTTCATCTGGACTGGCTAATTTACTCCATACCGACGGGAAATTTCTGACATCCAATATACAAAGCGATCTACTTACGGAGATTTTTTGCAATGGAGTACATTAAAAAAGCAGAACTCAGCTTTGAAGAAGTAAGCGACCAGAAGCGCGTCATCGTTGAAGGGATCCTCAAGGACATTGAGGCCCGCGGCGAAGAGGCGGTTCGCGAACTGGCCAAGAAATTCGACAACTGGGAAGGTGATTTCATCCTTTCCGAAGAGAAGAAGCAGGCCCTCATCGCCCAGGTTCCTCAGCGTGTTAAGGACGACCTCAAGTTTGCCTACGATCAGGTGTTTGGCTTTGCCAAGTCCCAGCGTGAGAGCATCGTTGAGTTCGAGAAAGAGACCCTCGAAGGCGTTCGCCTCGGCCAGAAGGTCATCCCCATGGAAGTGGCCGGTTGCTACGTTCCCGGCGGTCGTTTCGCCCACGCCTGCTCCGCCATCATGAGTGTGGCCACTGCCAAGGCTGCCGGCGTCAAAACTGTTGTTGCCTGCTCCCCCCCCCGTGGTGAGAGCATCGCTCCTGCCGTTGTTTACGCCATGGAACTTGCCGGCGCCGATATCATCATCGAGATGGGTGGTGTTCAGGCCATTGCCACCATGGCCTTCGGTCTCTTCAGCGGCAAGCCCGCAAACATCCTCGTAGGCCCCGGCAACGCCTTTGTTGCTGAAGCCAAAGCCATTCTGGCCGGTACCGGCCGCTGCGCCATCGACGTTTTCGCCGGCCCCACCGAGTCCTCAGTGATCGCCGACAAGACCGCCGATCCCATGACCGTAGCCATCGACCTGGTTTCCCAGGCAGAGCACGGCCTCGACTCTCCCGTATGGCTCCACACCGACTGCCGCGAGCTGGCCGAGAAGGTCAACGAGCTGATGCCCAAAGTCATCGCCGACATGCCCGATCCCGACACCCCCGCCACCTCCTGGAGGGATTTCGGTGAGATCGTTCTCTGCGAAGACCGTGAAGAGGTTGCCAAAGTCAGCGATCAGTACGCTTCCGAGCACGTACAGGTCATGGCTGAAGACCTCGACTGGTGGACCCAGCGTCTCACCAACTACGGTTCACTCTTCCTCGGCGAAGGTTCCACCGTACCCCAGGGTGACAAGTGCTCCGGCACCAACCACATCCTTCCCACCAAGAAGGCCGGTTACATGTCCGGTGGCCTGAACGTACACAAGTTCCTGAAGATCATGACCTACCAGGAGATCAAGCCCGAGGCCAACAAGGTCGTCAGCGGTGCTGCTTCCCGTCTCTCCCGCGTGGAGGGCATGGAAGGCCACGCCCGCGCCTGCGACTGGCGTCTGCGCAAGTTCTTCCCCAACGAAGAGTGGGACTTTGAAGTGTACAACCAGACCAAGTACTAAGGTCTGTTCGGCTTTGAGCCGATGGTAGACGATATGGGGCGGGGAGCGTTGGCTCGCTTCCCGCCCCTGATTTTGAGATATTCAGGAGGTCGCATGGGAAACGCATCCGTCAAACGGTTTACCAAGGAATTTACTCAGCAGGAACCCATCAGTGAAGCGTCCATTGAACGTGCCGTGGAGATCATGCGCACGGGCAAGCTTCACCGTTACAATGTCAGCGCCGGTGAGAAGGGCGAAGCCGCTCTTCTTGAAGAGGAGTTTGCAGCCTATATGGGCGCAAAGTACTGCCTCTCCTGCGCCTCATGCGGCATGGCCATGTACCTCGCATTGAAAAGCGTTGGGGTTGAGCCCGGAGACAAGATCCTCTGCAACGCTTACACCCTGGCACCGGTTCCCGGCGCCATCCACAACGCCGGTGCCGAAATCGTTCTTGTCGAGATCACCGACGACTACACCATTGACCTGGTGGACCTGGAGAAGAAAGCGGCAGACCCCGATGTGAAATGGTTCCTCATCTCTCACATGCGCGGTCACCTTACCGATATGGATCGCCTGATGGAGATCTGTGAAAAGCACGGGCTTGTCCTCATCGAGGACTGCGCTCACACCATGGGAGCGTACTGGGACGGCAAGAAGTCCGGCTCCTTCGGCAAGGTGGGCTGCTTCAGCACCCAGACCTACAAGCACATGAACTCCGGGGAAGGCGGCCTGTTGACCACCGACGATCCCGATGTCATTGCCCGCGCCATCATCCATTCCGGTTCTTACATGCTCTACGAGAAGCACACCTCACGTCCCGGCATGGAAGTGTTCGAAAAGGTCAAAAAGCTTACCCCCAACTATTCAAGCCGCATGGACAACCTTCGGGCCTCTCTCCTTCGTTATCAGCTTCGCGATCTGGACAACCAGTGCAAGCGCTGGAACGAGAGGTATCAGGTCCTTGAAGAGGGATTCAATTCAATCCCTGGGATGACCTGCCCCAAGCGTCCTGAAAAAGAGACCTACGTAGGAAGCTCCATTCAGTTTTCCCTTGTGGGACAGGACGAGACCACCATCCGCAACTTCCTGGCAGCTGCCCTGAAACGCGGCGTGGAATTGAAGTGGTTCGGTGATTCCGAGCCCGTCGGATTTACCAGCGCCTACGGGAGCTGGAAATACTTCGGCAATCTTCCGGAACTCAAAGAGACCAACCGCGTTCTCGCTGTTATGTGCGATATGCGGGTACCCCTGACCTTTGACCTGGACGACTGTCGGCTGATTGTAGAGATTCTTCGGGATGTTGCCGAAGAGACCCTCTCTTAGATCAGCAGTGTGGGACAGGAAGGGCTCCCCCCTTCGCCCCTCCTGTCCGGTTCCGCTTTTGAATAAGAAGGGTGGATGCGTGATCCTTGCTCGATTGGGTGTCTGAGGATCCGGTGATTGAGTTTTTTGCATGCTGATGCGGACATGTGCGGCCCGGTAACGGGCACACGGCGTCCCCTGGATTTGAGGGGCAGCGAAACCGCCTCAGCTTAACATAGGGTACCGTCCACGTTTTTGCCGCCCGGCCCCGAAGTCAGTGGCCAGACCGGCAGAGACCATGGCGATGGCGCAAACGCCATATGAGACGGCACCTGTCATGCGGCAGCATCATGGTTGATGATGTCTCGATCCGCAGCACGGGTCGAGGGCAGCATGAAAAAAGAAAACGGTCTTTCCACAAGGGGAGGGCCGTGCAGGCGAAGTTGGAATGGGTTGTTTCCCGTCTCCGTTTTTAAGGGCACTGCGTGATTCACCACAGCATGCACAGCCCACGGCGTAAAAAAAACGGTAACAAAACGCTTGCCAGCTGAGACTCAGCATGTCACGTTTTGCGTGCGGGGGTGGCCCGCATGCGAAGATGTCCCCTGGCAACAGGGGACCCGTCTCCTTCATTGGGGTCCAGGGACCGGATTACTCTATATGTGTCAAATGTATACATTTGATATGTGTAACTTGAGCTCCGGCCTCCAGGGAAGGGTGGCGGAACCTTTGACACAACGAAGTTAGGAGGAAGTGATGTTCAGGAAATTATGTATCACCGCCATCGCAGTTCTCGCCATGGTGATGACCGTTCAGGGTGCATCCGCCAAGCAGATTTTCCGAGTAGGGATGGGCGATGCCATTGAATCCGATCAGGGCGCTATGGCTAAGCAGTTCAAGTGGATTGTCGAGTCCCTTTCCAACGGTGAAATCGAAGTTCAGCTGTTCCCCAACGGTGCGCTTGGAACCGAGACCGAGATGCTCCAGAACTCTCGTCGCGGTACCCTTGACATGGCGTTCATCGGTGTGGGCAACGCTGTGCCTTTCGTGAAGCAGCTCGGTACCCTCACCATGCCCTACCTTATCGAAAGCCACTACGATGCCATCCAGGCAACCACCGGCGGCCTCGGTGCTCACTGGAACGAACTGGCTATTAAAAAAGGTGGTTTCCGTATCTTGGGTTGGACCTACTCCAACTTCCGCTACATCACCAACTCCAAGCGTCCCGTTAAGAAGCTTGCTGATGTGAAGGGCCTCAAGATCAGGATCCCCCAGAACAAAATCATCATGGCAACCCTCAAGTCCTGGGACGCAAACCCCGTTCCCATGGCTTGGTCTGAGACCTTCACCGGCCTTCAGCAGGGTGTAGTCGACGGTCAGGAAAACCCCTACATCGTAAACTACACCACCAAGTTCCATGAAGTTCAGGACTACCTGACCGAAGTACACTACCAGTACTCTCTGCAGCCCCTCATCGTGGGTGAGCGTTCCTGGAAGAAGTACGACGAGAAGACCCGTGCACTCCTCACCCGTGCAGGTATCGAAGCGCAGCAGTACTGCATCGCTTTCCAGATCCTCGAAGCTGAGCATGCCAAGCAGGGCATGATCAAGGGTGGTGTTGAAGTCAGCACTCTCGAAGACGAAGCCGAGTGGAAAAAACTGGCCATCGAAAAAGTATGGCCTGAGTACTACGACTTTATCGGTGGCAAAGAGAACGTCGACCTGGTTCTCAAAGCTCTCGGTAAGCAGTAGTAACTGATTAGAAAAGGCGGCAAAAGGGACTCTACGATCCCTTTTGCCGCCCAGTGCTCAACCGGGTGAGGAGATGAAGCCCCATGTTTGCAAAGCGCTTGCTTAAATTTTTAGATAATATTGAAAGCTATATATGCCAGATTTTGCTTAGCTTCTTTGTTGTCATTCTTTTTCTTCAGATCGCACTTCGAGTCTGTTTCAACTACGTTATTCCCTGGAGTGAAGAGATTTCCCGATTTGCGTTTGTCTGGTTCGTCTTTTTCGGCGCAGCCTATGCAGCTCGACTGGCAGCTCACAACCGCGTGATGATTCAGTTCAAGCTGCTTCCCAAGGCTGGTGCAGGACGTCGCCATGGTGGTGACAGACCTGATCTGGATTTGTTTCAACGTGGTGATGATCAAAAAGAGTATCGAGGTCATTCGAGATCTGACCGAGTTCCCCTTTCATTCTCCCGCCCTTGAATGGTCCATGGCCTATGTCTACTGGATCTTCCCCATCAGTTTTGCCCTGATGACCATTCGAATCATCCAGGTGGACATCATGAAATACATTCTCAAAATCGAAATCAAGGATGTTGATTCCGTGGATCTTGAGGAAACCCAAAAAATGCTCTCTGAAGCAGAAAAGTCTTAGGAGGAAAAGGACATGTCGGCTGCAGGTATTCTGTTCATTTCTTTCGCTGCTCTGCTTTTTATGGGCGCGCCCATCATGGTGTCACTCGGCGTGGCAGCCATGGCGGCTTTCTTTACGGTGGGTCAGGACCTTTCTACCCTCGTACAGGTTGCATTTTCTTCGGTTAACCAGTTCCCCATCATGGCCCTTCCGGCCTTTGTGCTCTCCGGTGCGCTGATGGAGAGTGCGGGCATCTCACGTCGACTCGTGAAGGTGGCCGAGTCCATGGTCGGGTCCCTTGACAGTGGCCTTGCCATCTCCACCACGTTGGCCTGTATCTTCTTCGGTGCGATTTCCGGCTCCGGCCCTGCAACGACAGCGGCTGTGGGCATGCTCATGATTCCGGCCATGATCAAGCGCGGGTACGATCCCGGCTACGCATCGGCTGCAACCGCCGCATCCGGCGGTGTGGGCATCATCATTCCCCCCAGTATCCCCATGGTTATCTATGGCGTTACTGCCCAGGAATCCATTACCGAGATGTTCATGGCGGGCGTTGTTCCCGGCCTCCTCATCTCCGTGGGCCTCATCATCGTTCATGTGTTCCGCTGCCGCGGCAAAGGGTACGGCCAGGGCATGCCCAGCCTCTCTATGAAGCACGTTGGCAAGACCATGAAAGAGGGCTTCTGGTCCATCCTGGCGCCCGTGGTTATTCTCGGCGGTATCTACTCCGGTATGTTTACCCCCACCGAGTCAGCCATCGTGGCTATCTTCTACACGCTTTTCGTGGGCATCTTCATCTACAAGGAGCTCACCATCAAAGGACTCATGGAGTCCCTTGAGACCACCAGCTGGCTTACCGGTCGAGTGCTTGTGATCATGTTCACCGCTTACGCCTTCGGTCGCCTCCTGGTTCAGTACCGAATTCCCGACATGATTGCCGAGCTGCTGCTCTCCGTGACCTCCGACGTCCATGTTATCTGGCTGTTGGTTGTTCTCTTCCTCCTCTTCATGGGGATGTTCATGGAGACCCTGGCCATCATCATGCTGGTAACACCTGTTCTTCTGCCCATCATGACCGGCCTCGGCGTGGATCCCATCCACTTCGGTATCGTTCTGGTCTGCTGCTGCGGCGTTGGCTTCTCCACACCGCCTCTGGGAGAGAACATGTTCATCGCCTCCGGTATCGGCGGGGTGACACTGGAAGAGATCTCGGTGAAGGCTCTTCCCTTCTGCGCCATTACCATCGGTGTGATTCTCATCATGGCTTACTGCCCCACCATCGTGATGTGGCTGCCCCGGGCCATGGGATTCTAATCCACCGGGCCTTTTCT
Source organism: Desulfoluna sp. CYM3A (assembly GCF_056829965.1). NCBI lineage: Bacteria > Pseudomonadati > Thermodesulfobacteriota > Desulfobacteria > Desulfobacterales > Desulfolunaceae > Desulfoluna > Desulfoluna sp. CYM3A. The sequence goes on along the minus strand of NZ_CP186556.1, from coordinate 3,146,690 downwards.
TTGATAACACGCGCCGACTCGGTCGGCGCCTATATATAACGTGCAACCAAAACGTGTTCACGCGGATTTTGCGGAACAACGTACAACATGGAGTGAACCCATGAGCAAAAAAGCAATTCATACGGACAATGCGCCCGCCGCAGTTGGTCCCTATTCCCAGGCAGTGGTTGCCGGTGGACTTCTCTTTACTTCCGGCCAGCTTCCCATCGACCCTGCCACCGGCAAAATGCCCGAAGGCTCCATCGAAGCGCGCGCCCATGCTTCTTTCAAGAACCTGGCCGCCATCGCTGAAGAAGCCGGCACCACCCTTGCCAAGACCGTGAAGACCACCGTCTACCTGGCAAACATCGCTGATTTCCAGGCGGTAAACGCCGTCTACGCCGAGTACTTCCCCGAGCCCTTCCCCGCTCGCAGCGCCTTCCAGGTTGCTGCGCTGCCCCTGGGCGCCGATATCGAAGTCGAAGCGATCATCGCACTGTAAAAAGAAAAAGAGTTTCGGGCGACGGTGGTGTTCACCTCGCCCGACTGACGGACCTTGCAGATAGATCCGGTAAATATTCATTACTTATTAGTAAGGACTTAACGAAAATGAATTTCACTAAATTTCCCCGTCGTGGTTACCTCCAGGGTCAGACTCCCATTGAGCCCATGAAAAACCTCAGCAAAGCCCTCGGCGGCAAAGTGAACCTTTTCGTCAAGCGTGACGACCTGCTCCCCGGTGCTTCCGGCGGCAACAAGACCCGTAAGCTTGACTTCTGCATTGCCGACGCTCTGGAAAAGGGTGCTGACACCATCATTACCTGTGGTGCCATCCAGTCCAACCACTGCCGTCTGACTGCTTCCTGGGCCGCTAAAGAAGGCCTTGAGTGCCACCTCGTCCTCGAAGAGCGCGTAAAAGGCACTTACAAAGAAGACGGCAGCGGCAACAACTTCCTCTTCGAACTGCTCGGTGTTAAAACCAAGCGTGTTGTTGAGGGTGGTTCCAATATGATGGCTGAAATGGAAAAAACCGCAGCCGAGCTCAAAGCTGCCGGTAAAAAACCCTACATCGTCCCCGGCGGTGCTTCCAACGCCATTGGCGCCCTGGGTTATGCCGCATGTGCTGAAGAGATGATGGACCAGCTCAACACCATGGGCCTCAAGATCGACCACGTGGTTGTTCCCTCCGGCTCTGCTGGTACCCACGCAGGTATGGTTGTCGGTATGACCGGCACCAACGCCAACATTCCCGTTTCCGGTATTGACGTATCCAAGCCTGCAGCCGATCAGGAGCCTGGTGTTTACAAGCTGGCTCAGGAAACTGCTGAGCTGCTGGGCATCAAAGGCGGCATTGAGCGTGACGCCGTTAAGTGCTACGGCGAGTACGTTGGCCCCGGCTACTCCGTACCCTCCGATGCCATGGTAGAAGCAGTGAAGCTCTTCGCTGCCGAGGAAGCCATCCTCCTCGACCCCGTCTACACCGGTAAAGTTGCAGCAGGTCTCATTGACCTCGTACGCAAAGGCGCCTTCCCCGAAGGTTCCAACGTGCTGTTCCTGCACACCGGCGGTTCCCCCGCCCTCTACGCATACCTCGACACGTTCCGTGCGTAGCGTGTTAGGATGACCACTGTTCCGTAACGGATCAGTGTGCAGCCCTGCTCTCCTGTGCGGTTCGGGCCGTCCGGCATTTCGTTTATGGGGCTTTGGTTTGTATGGGAGACCATACGACGTGATGCCGGATGGCTGCCAAGCGGCCGATCCGGTCTTTGGGAGACAAGATGGAAAAAACGTGTCAGCAGCCCGGAGCGGAGAAAATTCCGGGAATCCTGGGAGGCATGGGGCCTGAAGCGACGGTTGACCTGATGCAGCGCATCATCGCCCTGACCCCTGCTTTGGATGATGTCGATCACCTGCGATGCATCGTGGACAACAACCCCAAGGTGCCTTCACGCATGAAGGCCATCATCGACGGGGACGGGGAAGATCCCGGGCCCTGCATGGCGGACATGGGCAAGCGCCTCGAAGCCTGGGGAGCCGATTTTCTCGTGATCCCCTGCAACACGGCTCACCATTATTATTACAATGTGGCCGATGCGGTCTCTATTCCCGTGGTCCATCTCGTGGACCTTGTGGTGGAGACGGTGGTGACCAACAACCCCGGTATCAAAAAGGCGGGGGTCCTTGCCTCCACGGCCGTTTTGATCACGAAACTCTACGAGACCCGCTTTGCCGCGCGTGGCGTGGACGTGGTTTACCCCGACGCACCGGTCCAGGATCAGCTCCTGGGGGTGATCCGTCGTGTCAAGGCCGGTGAGACCGGCGACAAAGTCCGGCAGGACTTTTCGGACATCTGTGCCCACCTGGCATCCAAGGGCGCTGAGGTCGGTATTCTCGGATGCACGGAACTGGGTATCATCGGCGGGGGCGAGCTGCCCATCCGCAGCGTGGATGCAGCCGATGTCCTTGCCCGGGAGATTGTGGCGGTTGCCCGTGAGGGGAAGATGCCCCATACCGAGTTATCCGCACCTTGACAAAGAGGGCTGTACGAAATAAACAAGGGTGTGTTAAAAAGGACAGTTTTGAACTCAAGTCCTGATCCTGCCCTTGCGACCCTTTCTCACACCCTTGTCGTTTGCCGCGTTACCAGCGGCGGGGTAATCTGCTCCCTGGGGAGTAACCCATTTTTTCCGGGCCGCCTGTTCCGGGCAGGACCCTTTTTTGTTTTACTTACGTCGCGTATTTAAGATTCCGACTGGCAGGAGAAAAGACTTTGGACAACAATGTATCTTCGATGAAGTCCCTTGTGGCTTATGAAAAGATTCGTGATATGATTCTTACGGGTGTGAAGTTGCCCGGCACCCGGCTCGTGCTGTCGGACCTTGAAACGGAGTTGGGCATCGGCAGAGGGCCCATCCGGGAAGCCCTGATGCGCCTTGACCGATCTGGTCTGGTGAAGAACATTCCCTACAAGGGCGCCGTGGTGGCCAGCCCGCCTTCGCGCAAAGAGATTTCCATTATCTTCGACATGCGCGTGGACCTGGAATCCCAGCTCGCCGTGGAGGCGATGCACAACATCACCCCCGAAAAGATCGCCGAACTCGAAGAACTCCACAGCCGCATGGCCAGTGTGGACGCGGATTTTTACACCCTGGATCGCGAGTTTCACAAGACCATCTACGAGGCGTCCAATCTTCCCCACCTCTGCTCCATCGTGTACAAGCTCATCGAATCCGTGGAGACCTTTCTCAATCTTTACCGCCAGGAGATCACCGACTGCCACAAGTTCTCTTTCGAGCATGGCCAGATCCTTGCGGCCATCAAGGCCAAGGATGAGGAGCAGGTTCGTTCCGTGCTCCAGAGCAACATCCGAAGCGGCCTTGAGGTAGTGGAACGCTCTTTTTCCCGTCTCATTCGAAAGCCGGTATAACCAGTCGTCCCGGGTGCGCCTGACGTGCGTCCGGTTTTTATCGGCTGCTGCCGCTCCTGCACGTTACGCTATGGCAATGGCGGCACCGACTGGACCATTGGAATGTTTTTTGCCGTTGCTGTCTGCTGAACCGTTGCTTCTTAAGTTGGCAGACCTTCCTTTGAAAGATGTGCTGAACGGGTTGCCCTGGGGCAGCCCTGATTGGGGGCGGTCATGAGCAAACGCATCCTCTTCATTGCCATCGTGCTGGTTCTTGTTGTCGCTGTCTGGTCTCTCCGCAGGCCGGGCACCCACCGGTCTGTCCGCAACGCACCTCCCATCCATTCCACCATCGTGGCCTTCGGCGACAGCCTCACCTCCGGGGTCGGCGCCGGGCAAGGCGGCTCCTACCCTGACCAGCTTTCGGCACGTATCGGGCGGGAGGTCATCAACCTGGGAGTCCCCGGGGAGACGACCCGAAGCGCCATGGCACGGCTTGATGATGTGCTGGGGTACGAACCCGGCATCGTGCTTATCACCCTTGGGGGCAATGACCTGAAAAACGGGGTGGACAGGGATCAGGCCTTTCAAAACCTGGCGTCCATCATCGGGGTGCTCCAAGAGAGCGGGGCCATGGTGATCCTGGGAGGCATCGACATCCCTTTCTGGGGGCGCGACTTTGGAGCGGGGTACCGGGAGACAGCCGACGCCATGGGGGCGGTGCTGGTGCCCGACATCTTCGAGGGTATTCTGGGCAAGCCAGGCCTCATGAGCGACAGGATTCACCCCAACGACAAGGGGTACGGCATCATGGCGGACCATTTTTTTAAGGCCCTCAAGCCTTATCTGTCCCGGTAAGCTTTTCACTTATGCGACGACAGCCATTGAGCCCTTGACCTTATATCTGCCGTTTTTTATCCTTAGCCCTTAGCCCTTAGCCCTTAGCCCTTAGCCCTTAGCCCTTAGCCCTTAGCCCTTAGCCCTTAGCCCTTAGCCCCTTTCCTTCTCCGCTTTTTCCCCCAGTTTCCTTTAACCCGCTTTCCTTTTGCCATTTCTATCTGCTCTTCCAGGGGAACGGTGCGGTCGTGCTGTTTAGCGATATCGTAGCCTTCCTGGGTCAGGTACGAGGCATACCCCATGGTGTCGTGGTCGGTAATGCCCAGGGTGGACAGCCGCTTCAGGGCCACGGCCACCGCAGCCTTGCCCAGGCCCAGGGCTTCTGCCAGGTCCTTGTTTTCCACGATTCCCGGCGGCCCGTTCCGGTCCCAGGCAAGGGCCAGGTGCCCCAGGACCTCCCATTGCACCACCCGTCCTTCGTCCTCCAGCATGGCGGCGAGGCTGCGGACCTTGGCTTCCAACTCTTCGTATGTGGGTTTGTTTTCCATGGTTTGAGTGTACCACAGGAGGCGGGGGCGTTTCCTGGCTGTGTTTCAGGTTAAGATGGCAGCCTCCGGCGGCCCTGCCGGGGGCAACTTATTTTTTGAATGCATTGGCCCTGATAAGCTTTGCCCTCAGGTGACCGGGCAGGGTACCCCATGGTATACTGGGCGTATCATGCGCCCGGAATCGGGCAAAGGGAGGCTTTCAATGAACATCAGATGGAAACGAGTATGGGCCTTTGTGCTGGCCCTGGTTATATGGAGTGCCCCGGTCACTGGGCCAGGCCGGGAGCGCAGGGGAGACCGTGTGTGGATCGTGGACCGCCTGGGCGACCGGTGGGAGGTAACCCAGGCCGAGGCCCTGGGATTTGAGCCGGAGAAGTTCCAATACGGCATTGGAAAGGATGCCATTGTTCCCCTGGATGAGAGGGCTTTCTCCTCGGCACCGGCTGATGTCCGGGACCGGGAGAGGGTCATCGGGTTTGGGTCGGATGAGGAGGCCCGGGCTGTCTCGGTGAGGATCCTGGCGCGCCATGAGATCCTGAATACCAGACTGAAAGACGTCTGGGTTGCGGCGGCATACTGACCGCTCGTGGACCTGTCGGCTGTGTACAGCCGAGAACTGAACGGAGAGCCCCTGACCCTTGCCCCTTCGGGGTGGACCTATGGGGATACTTTTGTTCTCTATGACAAGGAGAGCGGCAGCCTGTGGTACCCCGACGGAAAGGGGCTCCTGGCCATTGACGGGCCCCATGCCGGAAAACGGCTCCCGGAGATTGGCCATGAGGACACCTCGTGGTACCTGTGGGAAAAGGCCCACCCCAAGACCCGGATCGCCGATTGAGGCGAACGGCGTGGTCGGACGGAAGAAAAACCCGTCCCCTGAGACAGGGGACGGGTTTTTTTCGTTTCAGTGCCCTTACGGGCTACTTCCTGTAATGGTTGTCGAAGTAGTCCCGGGTTTCGCTGATGATGACGGGGGTCAGTGCAAGAAGGGCGATGAGGTTGGGGAAGGCCATGAGGCCGTTGAAGATGTCGGCCAGGGTCCATACCAGGTCGAGCTTCAGGGTGGCCCCGATGCCCACGAAGATCACGAAGATCACGCGGTAGGGCATGATGGCTTTTTCGCCGAGCAGGTATTCAATGGATTTCTCGCCGTAATAGCACCAGCCGAGGATGGTGGAGTAGGCAAAGAGGATGAGGCCGATGGTGACGATGAGGCCCCCGCCGGGCAGGGCGCCCTGAAAAGCGAAGGTGGTGAGCTCGGCTCCGTTTTTGCCGCTGGACCAGGTGCCGGTGATGATCAGGACCAGGCCGGTCATGGAGCAGACGATGATGGTGTCGATGAAGGTCTGGGTCATGGAGACCAGGGCCTGGGTGACGGAGTGCTTGGTCTGGGCTGCGGCGGCTGCGATGGGCGCGCTGCCGAGGCCGGATTCGTTGGAGAAGACCCCGCGGGCAACGCCCATGCGGATGGCCAGCATGACGCCCGCGCCGAGGAACCCGCCGGTGGCGGCGGTGGGGTTGAAGGCCTGGGTGATGATCAGGGTCAGGGCCGAGGGGATGGCCTTGGCGTTGAGGATGAGGATGACAAGGGAGCCGACAATGTAGAAGACGATCATGATGGGAACCAGCACGCTGGTGACCTTGCCGATGCTCTTGATGCCGCCGATGACCACAAGACCCACGAAGATCATGAGGATAACGCCGGTGACGCCTACGGGGATGTTAAAGGTGGCGTGTACCGCATCGGCCACGGAGTTGGACTGAACCATGTTGCCGATGCCGAAGGCTGCAATGGAGGCGAACAGGGCAAAAAGAACCCCCATCCAATTCCATCCGAGGCCGTTGGCGATGTAGTACATGGGGCCGCCGCACATGTTGCCGTTTTCATCCTTTTCACGGTACTTCACGGCGAGAACGGCCTCCGCGTATTTGGTGGCCATGCCCACCAGGCCGGTGACCCACATCCAGAACATGGCGCCGGGGCCGCCCACGGCGATGGCCGTGGCCACACCCGCGATGTTACCGGTGCCCACTGTGGCGGAGAGTGCCGTCATCAGGGCCTGGAAATGGGAGATGTCACCGTCGCCTTCATCTCCTTCTTCCCTGCGCTTGACAAGGGCCAGGTAGAGGGAGTGAAGCAGGGTGGTGAACTGAATTCCCCGAAGGGAGATGGTCAGCCACAGCCCTGTGCCCACGAGCAGGACAAGCAGGGGGACGCCCCAGATAATGCTATCGATTTTGTTCAGTAACCCGATAAAGTTCTCCATAAAATTCCTCCAGTGGTGGTGTGAGATTGCCTATATGCACCGGGCGGTGCCTCCCGTCCGGGATATATGGTGCCTTAGCCATGGCGGCTTCACAACCCGCAGAAAGAAAAAGAAGTTATCGGAAGGCCGGGTGCCGGAGCGTTAACTTCTCGCATGGAATAGAGAAATGAAATATGTGAGGTGGGCGGGCGGAGAGCCTGTCGTCTCCATATGAGAAAGAACTGTGTTGCGGCGATGTTCTTAAGGGAAACGGAAGTTAGTAGACCATGAATTGAAAAAATAATCAATATCCGCTTTTAAATATGGATAAAATTGCCGATGGGGGGCGGCCAGGCAGGTGGCTGGTTTGTCTTTGTGAGCAAGTCGGGTGCGCTGACTCGCATGACGATATGCTCGCTTCGGGTACAGCCCGGTATGCCCCAGGGGCGGGCCCCCTGTGGGGAGGCCCTGGCTGTGGGGTTTGGTGGTGGTGGTGGGGGGGCGGTTGGTTATTTCAGGAGGTCATTGGCTCGGGGGATGCGCAGCCGAAGGCGTCGGAGACCCCTTTGTACGTGATCTTGCCTTGGCCAGGTTGACGAGCTTGATGCCGTCGATGATTGCAGTGCCGTTTCTCCGGAGCTCTTTGTTCTGGATCTCCACCGCGTAGGGCAGGGTGGCGTTGGTCAGGGCGATGGTGCTGGTGATGGGGACAGCTCCGGGCATATTGGCCACGCAGTAATGGATGATGCCGTCCACCTCGTAGATGGGGTTGCCGTGGGTGGTGGGTTTGGAGGTTTCGAAGCATCCGCCCTGGTCGATGGCCACGTCCACGATGACGGCTCCGGGTTTCATGGTGCCGAGCATCTCACGGGTGATGAGCTTGGGCGCCTTGGCCCCGGGAATGAGGACGGCTCCCACCACCACGTCCGCCTCGCGGATCAGTTCACGCACCGTTGCCGGAGAGCTCATCATGGGGAAGCAGTTTTTGGGCATCACCTCGCCCAGATGGCGGAGGCGGTCCAGGTTCATGTCCAGCAGGTAGACCTTGGCACCGAGTCCGCAGGCCATCTGGGCTGCGTTGGTGCCCACGATCCCCCCGCCGATGACCACCACCGTTGCCGGGGGCACGCCCGTGACCCCGCCCAGGAGGATCCCCCGTCCCCCATGGACCCGCTCCAGGTACTTGGCAGCCTCCTGGACGGACATGCGTCCCGCCACCTCGCTCATGGGGGTGAGAAGGGGCAGCCCCCCCGAGGTGTCTTCGATGGTTTCGTACGCGATGGCGACGGAATCTGTTTTGAGAAAGTCCCGTGTGAGCCCCTCGTCGGCGGCAAAGTGCATGTAGGTGAAGACGATCTGACCTTTTTTCACCATGGCGTATTCGGACGGCTGGGGCTCCTTGACGTGCATGACCATGTCGGACCGGCTGAAGACTTCGGCCGGGGTGGCGACGATCTCCGCCCCGGCTTCCACATACATGGCATCGGAAAAGCCGCTGCCCACGCCGGCGCTTTGTTCCACGAGCAGGGTGTGCCCGTTGGCGGTCATCACTTCAACCCCGGAGGGGGTCATGGCGACACGATTTTCCTCTGACTTGATCTCTTTGAGGATACCTACGATCATTGAAACCTCCATGGGACCGGCCACGGCCGGCCTGTTGTTCGGCGGGGATGAGCCCCGCCGGGGATTGTGAACGTCGGGTGAGGACGGCCCCGCAGGGGAGGGGGGCGTCCGGTCATGGAAACAGAGAAGAGCAAAAACGCTGCCACGAATGAGCAGAGTGGAAAAAAAGAGGCTGCAAGGCAGGAATACCGCCCGGTGTATCGGAGCCAATGGGCGGGCGCAAGGCCTGAGAACAGGGACGTTGCGTCCGTCGCCAGCCCTGGGATAGGAGAACCGGAAAAAAGCGCAGAGGGGCTTCCGGGTGGTGGTGGGGGCAGGGCTAAGATGGTTTGAAATCGCACCGTATTAGCTCCATTTAGATCGGTTGTCCTTTGAAAACAACGTGTTGTTTTAGTGGTACGAATACGTTCCGATGGATCGTTTTGTTTCCACGCGGATGCCGTACTTTTTGATCCTGTTGAGCAGGGCGGTGTGGGTGAGGTTGAGGTGAGCGGCGGCTTTACGGATGCTTCCGGCATCCTTCAGGGCCCGGATGATCAGGTCGGTCTCAAACTGGGCGGTGAGCTCTCGCAGCCCGCCTTGGGGATCGGGAGACTCGGCATCGGCTGCGGGGGCAAGGTTGGCCTCGTGGCTGAAGAGGATGTTGGCGTGCTTGACGATGTGGCCGTCCCCTAAAATGGCGCCCCGCTCCATGACGTTTTTCAGTTCGCGGACGTTTCCCGGCCAGTGGTGGCCCATGAGTTTTTCCATGGCCGCTTCGGAGATGGTCTGGCGGGGGTTGTTGAGTTTTTCGGTGAGCAGGTCGAGGAAATGGGGGGCAAGGAGGCCGATGTCCTCCCGGCGCTCCCGCAGGGGAGGGATGTGCACGGGAACCACGTTGATGCGGTAGTAGAGGTCCTCGCGAAAGAGGCGCTTTTGGACCATCTCCTCTAAATTTTTGTTGGTGGCGGTGATGATGCGGGTGTCCACGGGGATCTCCCGGGTACCCCCGATGCGCCGGACCAGGCCCTCCTGTAGCACCCGGAGGATCTTGGCCTGGGGACCGGGGGGCATCTCACCGATCTCATCGAGAAAAAGGGTTCCCCCGCTGGCCACCTCAAAGAGGCCGGGTTTGCCCTTTTTCCGGGCCCCGGTGAAGGCCCCTTCGGCGTAGCCGAAGAGTTCGCTCTCTAAGAGGGGCTCGGGCATGGCCGCACAGTTGATGGCGATGAAAGGGCCGGTGCGGCTGCTTTCAAAGTGGATGGCCCCGGCAAAGAGCTCTTTGCCTGTGCCGCTCTCGCCCCGGACGGAGACCGTGGCGTCGGTGGGGGCGATGCGCCGGGCCAGCAGCACGGCGTTCTTGATGCCCTGGCTGGTGCCCAGGATGCAGTTGAAGCTGGCGGTGGTGGGGGAGGCGACCTCCCTTGCCATTTTCTGCACCTCCCTGAGTTCCTTCATGAGCACCACGGTGCCCACGGAACGTCCCCCTGCATCGTGGATGGGTTGGGCCGAGGCGTAGAACTCCACACGCCCGTCGGGGGTGACCACGGACTCCCGTCGGCTCAAGGGGCGTTTCTGGGCCATGCATTCCAGCAGGATGTTGCCGTCGGGCTTGATGTCCCGGATGTTTTTGCCGAGGAGCTGGGCCGCGTCGTGGCCCAGGATGCGGCAGGCCACGGGGTTGATGGTAGTGACAAGGCCCTTTTCGTTGGTGGCGATGATGCCTTCGGAGACGCCGTCAAAGACGGCCTGGTGGTGTTTTTCCCTGCGCTCCCGGGGGAGGGTGCGGACAAGGCGGACAGACAGGGCTCCGGGCAGCCCGTGGAAGGCGGTGACCAGTGATGCCGGAGACGGGTGGGGGCCTGTGGGGCGGGTCAGTTCGATGTAGACGATGGCGGCTTCTCCGTCCTGGATGACTTCCATGGACAGGATGTTGAGCCCTTTGTCCGTGACTTCGCGCGTGAGATCGGCCACGACGCCGATGCGGTCGGAAAATTTAAGCTCCAGTTTCAAACTCTCAGCAGAGTGGGTCATGGGCCGCCGTCTGGTTGGAGGTTGGGTGTTATGCACTTTAAAAAATTCTGTTTTTTACTATAGCACAGACGCGAAGGGCCGCAAGCTTTAGGTTTTTGGGAGAAACGGGCAAGGATTTTTCGCTATCGTGGCACCTCCTCCCTTGCCGCCGGAGGTGCTCAGATGAATTCTGATTCCGAGAATGTTACGACACTGAGTCCACACCGTTACAGAACGTGTGACAATACCCGTATAGTCACACGCTTTGGTGGCGGGCGCAGCCCGCGGCGAACGCCATTGCGATTTGCCCTGAGGAACGAAGGGCGAAGCGCAATGGCAATCAGCTTTCGAGGTGGCTCACCTCGCCGCCGGAGGCATGCTTTTTGTGTTTTTCGACTACCCGTGCAGGGCGTTGCCGGACGCTTTTAACGCGACTTCCAGCATGGCCTCGGCCAGGGTGGGGTGGGCGTGGATGGTTTTTGCCAGGTCCGTGACGGTGAGCCCTTTGTTGACGGCAAGGGTGCCTTCGGCGATGAGGTCGGTGGCGTGGGGCCCTGCAATGTGGACGCCCAGGACTTTTCCGGTGCCTGTCTCCGAGACGATGGAGGCCTGGCCCGCGAGTTCGCCCAGGACTTGGGCCTTGCCGATGGCGCGGAAGAGGACGGTGTCGGTGCGCACGTCGAGCCCTTGGTCGCGGGCCTGGGCTTCGGTGAGGCCGGTGCAGGCCACCTCGGGCATGGTGAAGATGGCGTTGGGAACGGCCGTGTAGTCCATGGTGCGATCCTCGCCCATGATGTTTTCGGCAGCCACCATCCCTTCGGCCGAGGCCACGTGGGCCAGCATGATGCGTTCCGGTCCGGTGATGTCCCCGATGGCGTAGATGGACGGATCGCTGGTGCGCATGCCGTCGTCCACCCGGATCCAGCCGCGGTCGTCCACGGTGACCCCGGTGTGCTCCAGGCCGATGTCCGAGGAGTTGGGGCTGCGGCCCACGCAGAAGGCCACCATGGCAACCTCTTCGGTGAGTATTTCCTTTTCTTTGGCCGTGGGGTTGTCGGCAAAGGGGGAGGGACCGATGGTGACCCGGGCGCCCTCGCCCGTGGTGTCCACGCCGGTGACCGTGCGGTTGGTGTACAGTGTGATCTTTTTCTTTTTCATCTCCCGGGTGAGGAGCTTGGAACACGCCTCGTCCACGGAATCGATGGGCAGGACCCGGTCCATGCCTTCGATGAGGGTGACCTTGGCCCCCAGGGCGTTCAGGATAAAGGCAAATTCACAGCCGATGACACCCCCGCCCACGATGGCGATGCTCTCCGGCACTTCGGAGAGGCTCAGGATCTCGTTGCTGGAGACCACGCGTTTGCCGTCGAAGGGAAAGGCTGACAAGGCCATTGGCACGGTACCCGTGGCGATGATAAGATTATCCCAGTACAGATCGCTGGTTTCACCGTTTTCATCGGTTACGGCGAGGCTCCCTTTTCCGGTAATTCTGGCCGAACCGCGGACCCAGGTGACCCCGGCCCGTTGGAAAAGCGCCAGAATGCCCTTCTGCTGGGTGGCGATGATCGAGCGCTTGCGCTCCATGAGGCGCGCCATGTTCACGGTGACGTCTCCCACCTGTTCAAGCCCGAAGGTTTCGCTTTGGGCCATCTTCTCCATCAGGTCGGCACTGGTTTTCATGATTTTCGAGGGGATGCACCCCCAGTTGAGACAGGTGCCGCCGGCGCCCTCTTTTTCAACGACAGTAACCTCGGCGCCTAAGGCCGCGGCTTTCAGGGCAGCCACATAGCCGCCGGGTCCGGCTCCGATAACGATGATTCGTTTTGCCATGCCTTTTCTCCTTGGTGCGGATGCCCCGCTTTCTGTCATCCCTGGGATGTGCAGGCCGCTGTGGGGAGGGGAACGGTCGGTGGGAAGCGGCTCGGCCCGCGGGGCATCGGTTGAGGAAATCTGAATTTGTTGCTTTGAGTGTTATTAGGGAATACATCAAAAAAAGTCAACATCATTGCTGGAAACATGAATGTTCTAAAAAATTATTGACAGAAAGTGAAAAAATTATGTTTACTGACGAGCGAAAGAACACAACGGACAAGCGAGAGTCTATGAACATCGACGAGACCCACATCGCCATCATGAAGCTGCTTCGGGACGGACGGCGCTCTTTCAAGAAGATCGCCGAAGAACTTTCCATCACCGAAAACACGGTCCGGGCAAGGGTCAGGCGCCTTCAGGATGAGGGCGTCCTTGATGTAACCGGCCTTGTGAACCCCGAATCCCTTCGGGGGCACCGGGTGGTGATTGTGGGGATGAACATCAGCCACGTCAATCTCGTGGACAAGGGAGAAGAGATCAGTCGCCTCAAAGGGGTGGTGTCGGTGAGCGTTGTCACCGGTCGATACGATCTGATCGTTCAGGTTCTGTTTAAGGAGGGCTACGGGCTCCTCGAATTTTATACCGAAGAGCTCTCCAAGGTAAAGGATATCCAGTCCGTTGAAACCTTTGTGGTGTACAAGGGGTAAGACGAAGGTACCCTGTATATCTGTTGTAAATGAATCAGAAGGTGGTGGCCCGCCATGGGGCGGACCCACCGGGCGGTCCGGGGCGTTCCGGCGGAAGGAGGGTGGTTCCCCTTCAGCCGGTGTGCCGCCTTCGAGAACTCTGGCAGGTGGTGATGATGTCTCGGGTTTTCAAGAAAAGGACAGGTTTCATCAGGTGGTTTACCGCTGTATCCTTTCACGCTTTTATCCTTTCCCTCTCTCGATTTTTCTCCTCTCTCGGCGTTTCAGCGATTGACTCAGCATGTCTCCTCGTTACTGACCCTGCATTGCATTTGTCCGGGGTGGATTCCGTGTCACGATGATGTCAACCGGAAAGGAGATGCGTATGGATTCGACGGTGAGGGGCCTCGCGCACGCCTGGCACTGTGACCATGGTGCCAATATGGCCGATTTTGGCGGCTACGAGATGCCTCTGTGGTACGAAGGCGGAACCCGGGAGGAGCACATGGCCGTGCTTACCTCTGCCGGGCTCTTTGATACCAGCCATATGGCCGTGATCCTCGTGGACGGCGGGGGGGCTCGCGACCTGCTCCAGGAGTGCTTCAGCAAAGACCTCGACCACTGCATCGGAAAGGATCCGGGGCCCCTGGTGCCGGGCAGGGCCGTTTACGGTGCGTTTTTAAACGAAAAAGGCCATGTCATCGACGATGCCCTGGTCTACAAGATGGCGTCCGATCGCTTTATGGTCTGCGTCAACGCGGGCATGGGCGGTGCCATCGCCATGGAGCTGGAGCGGTTTTCAGACGGGCGCCTGAGCCTCATCACCGATCTTACCGACAGCCTGGGCAAAATCGACATCCAGGGCCCGGGCGCCGCAAAAATCCTGGGGGCCGTTCTCAGGGACCCCGAAGCGGTCTTTGACTCCATGCCCTACTTCTCTTTTAAGGGCCATTTTGACGATCGCGCTCCCCGTGCCGGGCAGGTCAAGCTCCTCGACGGCACGCCCATTCTTCTTTCCCGTACCGGTTACACCGGTGAATTCGGATTTGAACTCTTTGTGATCCCGGAGAAAACCGAGGCCGTGTGGGCGGCCCTTCTTAACGCCGGAAAAGACGCAGGCATTCGCCCCTGTGGCCTCGCCTCCCGGGATTCGTTGCGCACCGGGGCCGTGCTCCCCCTTTCCCATCAGGATATCGGAGGGTGGGCCTTCCTCAACCACCCCTGGGATTTTGCCTTACCCTGGAACGCTGAAAAGACGGCGTTTACGAAAGGCTTCCGGGGCGATGGCGCGCTGCTTTTCCCTACGGAGGTATTTTATACCGCTGCCTTTGCAGGCTTTGACCCACGGAAGGTTCCCGCCGGGGAGGAGAGCTGCGTGCTCACCGAGGACGGAGAAGCCATCGGCACCATCCTTACCTGCACCACAGATGTGGCCCTGGGACGCCAGGACGGGAACATCGTGTCGTCGGTTTCGAACACCTTACCCGAGAAGGACCGAAGTTCGAGGCTCTCCTGCGGATTCGTAAAGCTTACCCGGGCCCTGGCCCCCGGGACCACCGTGGTGCTTACCCACGGCAAACGCAAGGTGCCGGTGGAGATTGTCTCGGACATCCGCCCCGGACGCACCGCACGGCGCCCCATACGCGAGATGCTGTAACGACGGGACTCCGGATCGCCGGAGCCCTGTCTCGATCCCGGGCCACTGGCCCGGATATATCACCCACATGAGACAACCCGTTCGCCGGACCGGCCGTGTCACCCGTCGGTCGGCCCGGGGCAGGACGCAAACCCTGCAAAGGAGACCCCATGAAAGAGATCAGTCAGCTTGTGTTGCCGGAAGATGTCAAGTACGCCACCGACCACGAATGGACCAGGACCGAGGGTGACGAGGTTGTCATCGGTATCACGGATTACGCCCAGGACCAGCTCGGCGACATTGTGTTCGTGGAGCTTCCCCAGGTTGGGGACAGCTTTGACAAGGGCGAGGAGTTCGGCACCGTGGAGTCGGTGAAGGCTGTCTCCGAGCTGTACATGCCCATTGGCGGTGAGATCGTGGCCGTCAACGAAGCCCTTGAAGACGACCCGGCCCTGGTCAACGGCGAACCCTACGGCCAGGGGTGGCTGATCCGTGTAAAACCGGCGGACCTGTCCGAGGTGGAGGCGCTGCTCGACAAAGCTGCGTACCTGGGGCTTTTCGACGCCTGAGGGGCTGGCAACACTGTGTCACCCCCATGAACGGCGCGGGCCATCCCGTGGCTCGGGCCGTGCATGGGAAGGGGGAGTGCCCCTACCCGGATTTTTTCAGCATAAGAGGAGTTTTGCGATGCGTTATTTGCCCCATACCCCGGAAGACATCCACGAGATGCTCAAGGTCATCGGTGTCGATACCGTGGACGACCTCTTCCACACCATTCCTGCCGCGTGCAGGAGCTCAAAACCCATGGACCTTCCCCCGGCCATGAGTGAGTGGGACCTGAATGCCCACATGGATTCCCTGGCCGCCACCATGGCATCCTCCAGTGAATACCGCGTGTTCATCGGGGCGGGAAGCTACAACCACCATATTCCCTCGTCTGTTCCCTACCTTCTCTCCCGCTCTGAATTTGCAACGGCCTATACCCCCTACCAGCCTGAAATCAGCCAGGGGACCCTCCAGGGAATCTACGAGTTCCAGACCCTGGTCACCCGCCTCCTGGGCATGGACGTTGCCACGGCCTCCCACTACGACGGCGCCACAGGACTCTCCGAAGCCCTGTTGATGGCCGTGAAAAAGACAAAACGCAAGAAGGTTGCCGTCTCCGCCCTCTGCCATCCCTTTCACCGGGAGGTGATCCGCACCTACATGGATCCTGCCGGGGTGGAGGTGGTGGAGGTGCCCTATACCGCGGAAGGGCGCACAGACCTTGCGGCCCTTGAGGCCATGGGTGACGTCGCCGCTGTTGCCGTTCAGTCCCCCAACTTCTTCGGGGTGGTGGAAGACCTGAAGGGCTTTTCCGATGCCATCCATGCGCAGAAAGGCGTGATGATCGCCTCCTTTACCGAGGCCATTGCCTGGGGCCTGATGAAAAATCCCGGCAGCCAGGGCGTGGACATCGTGGCAGGAGACGGCCAGAGCCTGGGGATTCCCAAATCCTTCGGCGGGCCCGGCCTGGGCCTTCTGGCCAGCACCAAGGCCCATATGCGCCAGCTCCCCGGACGGCTCGTGGGGACCACCACGGACTTAGACGGCAAACGGGGCTTCGTACTCACCTTGGCGGCCCGTGAGCAGCATATCCGGCGGGAGAAAGCCACCTCCAACATCTGTTCCAACAATGGCCTCTGCGCCATGAACGCAGCCATGTACATGGCCTCCCTGGGGGGCAGCGGTTTCCGGCGCCTGGCCCAGATCAACCACAACAAAGCCGAGTACCTGAAAAAGGCCCTGGCCGGGGCAGGAATTGAGATTCCCTTTGCATCACCTACCTTCAATGAGTTTGTGGTGAAGTTCCCGGAAGGGTTTGAAGCCACCTACGAGCGCCTCCTGGCCAAGATGGTGGTGGCGGGCCTTCCCCTGGAACGTTTTTATCCGGAGCTTCAAGGGCACTATCTCCTCTGCGTGACGGAGACCCTCTCGAAGACCGATCTGGACCAGCTGGTCAAGGAGGTGACGGCATGAGCGGCTACAGACAAGGCGATTCCGGCCTGATACTCAACGAGCCTTTGCTCTGGGAAAAAGGGAAAAAGAGGGCAGTTACGGGGTCTGCCAGGTGCGATGTGGACGAGGTCTCCTTTGAAGGGGAGCTGGCAGGGGAGGGGCCCGACTTTCCCGACCTCTCCGAGGTGGAAGTAGTGCGCCACTACACCCGTCTGTCCACCTGGAACTTCGGCGTGGATACCGGCATGTATCCCCTGGGGTCCTGCACCATGAAGTACAACCCCAAGGTGAATGAGCGTCAGGCAAACCTCACCGGCTTTGCCGACGCCCACCCCCTCCTGCCGGAAGTGCGGACCCAAGGGGCTTTAAAGCTCATGTACGACCTGGAGCACTTTCTCATGGAGCTTACCGGCATGGACGCGGTGACCCTCCAGCCCGCAGCCGGTGCCCACGGTGAGCTCACCGGGATTCTCATGATCTACGCCTACCACAAGAAGAAGGGGCAGGTTCGCACGAAAATGCTGGTTCCCGACACCGCCCACGGCACAAACCCGGCCAGCGGCGCCCTCTGCGGCTACACCCCGGTGGCGGTTCCCGTCAACGGCGAGGGGATCATGCGGGTGGAAGACGTCCGGGAACTCATGGACGAAGACACCGCAGGCATCATGGTAACCAACCCCAACACCCTGGGGCTCTTTGAGGAGAACATCCGTGAGATCTGCGAGATCGTCCATGACAAAGGCGGCCTGGTCTACGGGGACGGCGCCAACCTGAACGCCATCATGGGCTATGTGAAGATGGGCGAGATCGGCGTGGACGTCATGCACTTCAACCTCCACAAGACCTTCTCCACGCCCCACGGCGGCGGCGGGCCCGGCTCCGGCCCTGTGGCCGTCAACAAGACCCTTGAACCCTTCCTCCCCGTTCCCCGGGTGGAAAAAATCAAGGACACCTACCGCCTGGTGACGGACTACCCTGACTCTATCGGCCGCATGATGACCTTCTACGGCCACTTCGGTGTCATGGTAAGGGCCTACAGCTACATCCTCTCCATGGGGGCCGAAGGGCTCAAAGAGGCCAGCGCCCACGCCGTCCTCAACGCCAATTACATCAAGGAGCGCCTCAAGGACACCTTTCACCTGGCCTTCGACAAGACCTGCATGCACGAATGCGTCTTCTCCGATGCCCGCCAGGAAGAGGACGGGGTCACCACCCTGGACATCGCCAAACGGCTCATCGACTACGGCTTCCATCCCCCCACCATCTACTTTCCCCTGGTGGTGCACGGAGCCCTCATGATCGAGCCCACGGAGACGGAGACCAAAGAGGACATCGATAACTTCATCGACACCCTGAAAGCCATCGCCAAAGAGGCCAAGGAGTCCCCCGAACTCCTGAAAAACGCCCCCACGCGAAGCAAAGTCAGGCGCCTCGATGAAACCGCTGCGGCTCGAAAGCCGTGCCTTTGCGGATAACCAGAGGGGCGAAGGACGAAAAACATGCCTCCGGCGGCGAGGGTGGCGAAGCCACGATAGCGAAAACACCTCGAAAGCATATTGCCCTTGCACTTTTTCCTTCGTTCCTCGGAGGCGGAGTTGGCTCGGGCTTCGCCCGAAGCATATGGTGATGGTTTATACGAGCAATACGACAAGCTTCGAAGGATTGGAGCTCGTTGTCGTAACGCATTGATTATCCGATTTAACCGGGCTGCCTCCGGCGGTGAGGGCTGCGATATACTGAATGTTTATGACATGCGTAACGAACCCGCTTATGCCTCGCGGCTCTGTTTGGCGGCGTGATCTAATAAACGGTGAAAGGTCGATAGAAATGGAGCGCCGCACTCCTGTGCGGCTTTTTCGCCCGTCGGGACCCGTGCCGCACAGGAGTGCGGCGCTCCAGGGGATAAGGGAGCCGGGGGGGGCTTGATGCGGTTGTGGGAGGGGCGAGTGATGAATAACGCAAAAATCCTTGAATTGCCGTTAACCGCCTATAAAGAGGTGCATGGCCTGCAAAAGCGGTTGGTGTCCATGCGCCTTTCCGGGGAGCTTGACGACGATGTGGTGATCTTGGTGGAGCACCCGCCGGTGTATACCCTTGGAAAGCGGGGCGGGCGCGAGAACATCGTGGTCTCCGGAGCATTTTTGAACGAGCAGGGAATCTCCGTGGTCCAGACCGAGCGGGGGGGGAACATCACCTGGCATGGTCCGGGGCAGCTCGTGGCCTATCCCATTGTGAACCTGGACGAGGCGCGCATGGGCGTGGCCGATTTTGTGGGGGCCCTGGAACAGGTGATGATCGAGACCCTGGATGCCTTGGGCGTCTCTGCCCGGTCCGATGCGGTGAACCGCGGTGTCTGGGTGGGAGACGCCAAGATCGGGAGCGTGGGGATCCGGGTGAACCACGGGGTCTCCTTCCACGGCCTGGCCCTCAACGTGGCCCCGGACCTTACCTTTTTTTCCTGGATCAACCCCTGCGGGCTTGCCGTTTCCATGACCACGGCCGAACAGGAGCTGGGCCGAAAGGTGAGCATGACCGTTGCACGGAGTGAGATGAAGCGGGCCTTTGGGGCGCTTTTCCCGAAGGAGTGGTGGAAACGACATTGAATGAGCTGAATGGTTATCCTTCGGCCATACAGGGATGCCTTCCGGGGTGATCGAATGCGCCTGTGTAACTCCGATGTTATTACGGGCGCAGCCCTTGGCCGCCGGAGGCATTGCTTTTGCTTTTTTATGAAGGGAGATGGGTATGGACAGGGATGTGTGTCGGGATAGTGTAAAGGCGTATCAGCGTAAGAGAAAGCCGGTGTGGCTCCGGCGCAGCCTGCCCACCTCACCGGAGTACGAGAAGGTGAGGCGGCTCATTGGGTCGTCGTCGCTCCATACGGTGTGCCAGGAGGCGAAGTGCCCAAATCAGTGGGAGTGTTTTTCCAGCCGCACGGCCACCTTCATGATCCTTGGGGAGGTGTGTACCCGGGGGTGCCGGTTTTGTGCGGTGGCAGGGGGCAAACCTTTGCCGCCGGACCCGGAAGAGCCCGGGCGTGTTGCCGAGGCGGCCAAAGAGCTCAACCTATCCTATGTGGTGGTGACTTCCGTGACCCGGGACGATCTGGAGGATGGCGGTTCCTCGGCCTTTGCGGCCACCATCCGTGCCCTGCGGGAGGCCATTGACGGGGTGTATGTGGAGGTGCTGATCCCGGATTTTCAAGGGAATGAAGAAGACCTGCAGTGCGTCATCGACGCAAAACCGGACGTGCTCAACCACAACATCGAGACCGTGCCCCGGCTTTACGATACGGTTCGGCCCCAGGCCATCTACCAGCGGTCCCTGGATGTGTTTCGGTATGCCGCCAAGGCAGCCCCCTCTATGCCGCTGAAGTCGGGCATCATGCTGGGCCTGGGGGAGACCGACGCCGAGGTGGAGGCCACCTTGTCCGACCTTCTGGCCGCCGGGTGTTCCATCCTCACCATCGGTCAGTACCTGCAGCCCTCAAAGGACCACCTTGCCGTGGAGACCTACGTCACCCCGGAAGCGTTTGACGCATGGAAAACAAAAGCCCTTGCCATGGGCTTTGCCGATGTGGCCAGCGGTCCCTTTGTGCGCAGCTCCTACAAGGCAAAGGAGTTGTTCGAAACCAACGGGTGATGGGAATAAACATGCCTCCGGCGGCCAGGGGATAAATCCCCTGGACCCCATGGTCGCAAATGCTCCGGGGCTTCGCCCCTTCACATTGCTGACGGGCTTCGCCCGTGAATTTAGGTAATGGGCTTTTCATGGATAAGAAAACGCCATGAAGATCGCTGAATCTGTTTTTAAAACCTGTTTGTCCAACTTTTTAAAAGTTGGGCCCCGGCGGGCCGCCGGAGGCAAGCATCCCCCTGTCGCACAAGCGGCAGGGGGATTTTGGTTTGGGTGCGGATCAGGCTGTTTTGGGATAGCTTTCGGTGCTGAAGGGGGAGACCCAGGACTGGAATCGTTTGATGAGGGTTTCGCCGCGGCTTAAGGGAAACCCGTCTTCCGTGGGTTCGGGGCGGACGGTGACGCCGTCCACGCAGCCGTTTTCCACCAGCCAGTGGGTGGTGGGGGATGGGTCGCAGAGGTCGAGGAGTTCTTCGCCGGTGAGGGCTTCCATCATGGCGATGACGCCGTAGACCCCCCAGTTGGAGACCGAGGAGACCACCAGCTCGTGGCAGGGGGTCACCGAGGGGATGATGGGAAGAGTTGAGATGGAGGAGAGGACGTTGCCCATGCCGATTTCGTTGCCGCCGTCGCCAAAGGCCACGGAGAAGAGGTCGTCTCTGTTAAAGAGGCCGTCCACCTTGGCTGCGTGGGCGGTGATGTCCGAGCCGCGCATGTTGTGGTAGCTGCCCTGTGCCGATGCGCCGGGGCGCTCCACGGAGACGACGGATCCGGGGCGGTGGGTGTCCATGAGCTTTTCGATATGGGGAGCGGTCTCTTCCGGGGTGGCAATGGGCAGTTCGGTGATCTGAAAGCGTTTTCCGAGGAGGGTGGACAGGGGCTCACCGACGAAGACGGGGCATCAGCTTAAATACTCAAGCACGCGGTAGAGGGCAATGGCCCCCACGGGCCCGTCGGTCTCAAAGGTGCCGGAGACGGGAAACCCGGTGGTGATGAGCACCGGGCCGGGGCTGTCCAGGATGCCCTGGGCGGCCCGGAGCAGGTAGCCGGGGTCAAGGGCAGCGGCTGCCTGCTCAATGCCCCGCGCCCCTCCTTTGAGGAGCTCTTCTTCCATGCGTGTCGACAGGTTGTCCAGAGGTGTCATTCCAGCTCCGGGTTTGGGTGGTTCATGCCGCCTGTGGTCACTTTTTGAAAAAAACGTGCCGCTTTATTTCTTTGATCCAGCGCTAAAAACAAACCCACGAAGTCTCATATATCAACATCGTTTTCAATGTTTATTTTGACCTGTTTGTCAAACTTTTCAAAAGTTTGGCCCCCGGCAGGGCCGCCGGAGGCATTTTTTGCTACAGCAAGGCGTCGGCAAACTCTTCGGCGTCAAAGGGGCGCAGGTCGTCGGCCTGTTCCCCGATGCCGATGTACTTCAGGGGCACGCCCAGGGTACTGGTGATGCCGATGACGATGCCGCCCTTGGCCGTGCCGTCGAGTTTGGTGAGGGCCACGCCGTCGATGCCCACGGCTTCGTGGAAGAGCTGGGCCTGGGTGAGGGCGTTCTGGCCGGTGGTGGCGTCCACCACCATGAGGGTCTCGTGGGGGCCGTCCTCAATGGTTTTGGAGACGCTGCGCCGGATTTTCTTGAGCTCTTCCATGAGGTTCTTTTTGGTGTGGAGGCGCCCTGCGGTGTCGATGATGACGATGTCGGCGTTTCGTGACACGGCGGCCTGGACTCCGTCAAAGGCCACGGCGGCCGGGTCGGAGTTGTCCTTGTGGCGCACGATGTCCGCGCCGGAGCGGTCGGCCCAGACGGTGAGCTGCTCCGAGGCGGCGGCACGGAAGGTGTCCCCTGCCACGATGATCACTTTTTTGCCTTCGCGGACAAAGCGGGTGGCCAGCTTGCCGATGGTGGTGGTCTTGCCCACGCCGTTGACCCCCACGACCATCATGACGTGGGGCTTTTTCATGGTCTCTTCTTGGGGTGCATCAAAGGAGATGCGCTCCAGGAGAAGGGCCTTGAGGGCTGCTTTCAGCTCGGCGGAGTTGGAGATCTCCGAGGCTTTTTCCGAGAGGGTCTCGATGATCTCCATGGTGGTGCGCACGCCCACGTCGGAGGTGATGAGGAGCTCTTCCAGCTCTTCGAGGAGATCGTCGTCCAGGACGCGTCCCCCCTTAAACAGGGCGTCCACGCCGCTTGAAAGGGCGTTGCGGGTTTTGGACAGGCCGCTTTTGAGGCTCTTCATCACCCCGGTTCCCTCGGGGGCAGGCTCGGGAGCTGCCGCGGGCGCAGGTTTGGGGGCCGAGGCTTTGGGCGCTGCCTGGGGTTCCGGTTTTGCCGTGGCTGCTGGTTCGGCAGGGGAAGGGGTGGCTTCCGCAGGCATGCCGGGCTGTTTTTTCGGGGCCTTGAGGGCCGCTCTTACCACCAGGAGGAAGAGGATGAGAATCACCGCGCTTGCGGGGATCATCCACCAGAGGGCCTCTTTGTAGGGGGCAAGGGCGGGAATGGCCGCGGCAACTGTTTCGGCAAGGCGTTCAAGGGCTGATTTTACCGGGGCAAGATAAGGAGACACTGTCTCCGTAAGAACCGTCATATCCATATCCATCGTCCTGTGTTCTGATTCGGGGCGTAAAAAAAGGGGCTTGGAAGCACATGGCCGCATCCCTCGGGGCACCGGGGGAGGCCGACGGCCATGGGGGCGGATCGGCTGATTTCCAGGACCCTGTCATAAATCCCGGTAATGTATCAGGGGAGGCAGCTCTTGTAAATATCCGCAACCTCGCTTTGGTGACTCAAGGAGCTGATAAAAAACAAACGGGCAGGTCATCGGTAAATGCCGCAGTGATTTTTCCCGAGGAACGAGGGGGAAAGCGCTGCGGTAACCAGCTTTCAAGGTGGCTCACCTTGCCGCCGGAGGCATCGCTTTTGCTAAACCGATGCCGTGTCCAGCTCTTCGAATTCCGTGGGGAGTTCTTTGCCGCAGAGGTTGACGGAGACCACCTTGGAGACCCCTTTTTTCTCCATGGTGACGCCGATGAGGATGTCGGCGTGTTCCATGGTGATTTTGTTGTGGGTGATCACCAGGATTTGGGATTTCTCGGCGATCATGGTCACCAGGTTGTTGAACCGCTGGACGTTGGCGTCGTCCAGGGGGGCGTCGATTTCGTCCATGACGCAGAAGGAGGAGGGCTTCAGGAGAAAAATGGAGAAAACAAAGGCGATGGCGGACAGGGCTTTTTCCCCGCCGGAGAGCAGGGAGAGGCGGGCCTGTTTTTTACCCGGGGGCTGGATCATGAGCTCCACGCCGGTCTCCATGGGTTTGGTGGGCTCGGTGAGGACCAGCCGGGCGGAGCCCCCTTCAAAAAGGCGGGGGAAGATCTCGTCGAGCTTTTCGTTGATGCGGTGGAAGGTGTCGATGAACCGCTCCTGGGTGATGCGGTTGATCTTGCGGATGATGGCTTCCAGGTCGTTCAGGGAGGCGTTGAGGTCCGTCTGCTGTTCCGTAAGGAATCCGTGTCGTTCGTTGACCTCGTCGTACTGGGCCACGGCAGCGGGGTTAACGTCTCCGAGGCGGGCAATTTTTCGTTTGAGTCCGGCCAGTTTGTCTGCGAGGTCTTTTTTGTCGGAGGTGCCGTCGAGGACGTCCTGGATGGTCTCTTCAAAGGCGGGGATGAGCTGGTCGATGGGGGCACGGTACTGTTCGGCGACCCGCGTTTTCAGTTCGTCTCCCCGGGTAAGGACCCCGGCCAGCTCCACCTCTTCTTTTCGGCAGGGTGGCGCTGGCCAGCTCGTCGTGGAGCCCGGCCAGTTCCCGGGTCTCTTTCTCTTTTTCGGCCATGTCCGCTTCAATGCGGGACAGGCGGTGGCGGGTGACGGCAAGGGCTTCTTCTTCAGCGGTGACATTTTTAAAGGCCTTTTCAAGGCCCGCTTCCAGTTTGGCGGCCCGTTCCAGGGAGGCGGCGGACTCCCGGGTCTTTTTTTCAATTCCCTGGGTGAGGCGGAGGGATCGCTCTTCGCCCTCCTTGAGGAAGTCGGTGAGGCGCTTTAAGGTGGCCCGATGGTTTTCGTGTTTGGCCTCTTCCCGGGCCAGGGAGAGTTTCAGCTCCACGATGGCCTGTTCTGCTTGGGCAAGATGTTCCCGGGCCTTGGCGAGGTCTTCCTTTGCCGCCTCCTCTCCCTTGGTAAGGGCAGCCAGCTCTCCCTGGACGGAATCGAGTTTTTGGCGGGCCTCGTCCATCTCCTCTTCCAATTCCCCCAAGTCGCCTGAGAGCTGTTCGGTCTCCAGGTCCATGAGGGTGAGGTGTTTTTTGCCCTGCTTGATCTGCTCGTCGGCCAGGAGGCACTCCCGCTCCTTTTCGGAGCGCATGCGCAGCAGCCCGCCCATTTCGGATTCCGCCTGCTTCAGGGCCTCTTTTCGCGCATCAAGCTGTGTCTGGAGCCCGCTTCGAAGGTTGCGGGCCGTGTTTAGCTCCTCCCCCACGGCAGAGAGTTTTTCCCGGGCCTCGGCCATGTCCGATCGCCGCTTGAGAAGGGACGCGGAGGTGCCGGGCGTACCGGCGATGACCGCGCCGGTAAAGTCCACGAGGCTGCCGTCCGGTGTGGCCACGGCCACCCAGTGGTCGCAGGCGGCCCGGGCTGAGGCGGCCGCGGCCAGATCATCGGCCACGAAGAGCCGGGAGAGAAGGGCAGGCAGGGGCGCTGAAAGGCTCGTCTGCGACCATGAGTTCCGTCAGGGGCCGGCAGCCCGGCAGGGCGGGGCCGTCATAGGCGGACATGGCGTCATTGCCCGGGGGGAGAAAGCCGCAGCGGCTGCCGCCGTTTTCTTCCATGGCGTGGGCTCCCTGGAGGGCGGTGTCCCGGGAATCCACGAGGATATAGGTGAGGAGGCTTCCCAGGGCGGCCTCGGCTGCGGCTTCGTACCCTTTTTCCACCTGGAGGAGATTTGCCACCACGCCTTGGGAACTTGATCCCAGGGCTTCCAGGCGATCCATGCCCTCTTTGACGCCGTCCCCGTATCCGTCGAAGTTTTTAACCATGGCTTCCATGGTGTCGAGGTAGGAGCGGAGGCGGCTCTCTTCAATCTCTTTGGCCTTGATGGTGTCGTCGGTCTGGTCCGCCTCTTTTTTCAAGAGATTGATACCGTCCCGGAGGTCGTCCATGTGTTCCCGCAGCTCTGCTGTCTGGCCTTTGAATTCGGCCATTTCAGCTTCCAGGGTTCGGCCTTTTTCCGTGGCCGTGGCCAGGGCGGTCCTTGCCGAGGCCATGTCTTCGTCTCGCCGTTTGAGCTTTCGGTCGGCGTTTTCGTGGAGTTTCTGCGCGGAGGTGAAGGCGTGGCGCACCGAGGCTTCACGGGCCACCAGGGCCATGTGTCGGGATGAGGCCTTGTGGCTCTCCTGCTCAAGGTCGGAGAGGCGAGAGCGTGCCGTGTTTTTCCGGTGCTCGGCTTCCTCCATCTCTTTGTCCAGGCCGGTGACCACCTGGTCCAGGTCTCCGTGGGCAAGGCGCAGGGACCGGATCTCTTCGGTGAGCTCGCGGGTTTTCCGCCCGGCCTCGGCCAGGAGGCGGGTGTCCTCTTCCACTTCGGTTTTGAGGGCGGCGGCCTTGTCTTTTTGGTGGCCGATTTCGGTTTCGTCCCGGTCGGCAGATCGCTTTAATTCATAGATCTTTCGGTTTGTGGCTTCAATGGTGTCGGTGGTCTCCTGGGCGTGGAGTTTCAGGCGGGACATGGCGTTTGCCAGGGCATCCCGCTTAGTCACCGCGGCCTTGGTGCGCTCTTTGGTTCGCTCCGTGGAGGAGACCAGCTCCTTGGCCCGCTGGCCCAGCTGGAGGTACTCCACCCCGGCAAGGGTAAGGTCCAGGTCCCGGATGCTTTGCTGGAGTTCTTTGAAGAGCAGGGCTTTTTTGGCCTGCCGTTTGAGGGAGGCGAGCTGGTTTGTAAGCTCTGCGAGGATATCGCCCACGCGCTCCAGGTTTTCACGGGTGGACTTGATCTTGGATTCGGTGTCCCTTTTGCGCGCCTTGTATTTGGTGACGTCCGCCGCCTCTTCGATGAAGACCCGGCGCTCCTCGGGGCTGGCGTCGGTGAGGGCGCCGATGTTGCCCTGCTGGATTACGGCAAAGGCGTTTTTACCGGTGCCGGTACCGAGAAAGAGGGTCTGGATGTCTTTGAGCCGGGCGGGCTGCCGGTTGATGAGGTAGTTGCTCTCCCCGGTGCGAAAGATGCGCCGGGTGACGGTGATCTCGCTGTATTCGTTGAAGGGGCCCACCACGCTGCCGTCTTCGTTGTCGATGGTGAGGGAGACCTCGGCCATGTTCATGGGGGCGTTTCCGGCAGATCCGGCAAAGATGATGTCTTCGGAGGTTTTGCCCCGGAGTTTTCGGACGTTTTGTTCGCCCATGACCCACCGCAGGGCATCCACCACGTTGCTCTTGCCACACCCGTTGGGTCCTACCACCCCGGTGGTTCCGGGAGGGAACACAATGCGTGTTTTTCCCATGAACGATTTGAACCCGGTGATCTCGAGTTTTTTGAGTTTCATTGGTGGTGATGATTCCGTGGGGTTGGTGAAATGAGCGGCTCGGCTCAAGGGGCCGGGCGAGCCGAAGGGTTGCTGCCGTTACGTCAGCTATCACATACCATTCCCCCGTGGGGATGTAAAGCTGGCGGAACCGCCTGAATCTCTTCGATGATTTATTTTAAAGCGCCTGGCCTCGGCCCCGGTGACAGGCCAATTTGATGGATTGCTTCTTGCATCCTGTTTTAACTGTCTGCTATAGCAATACTTAATAAAGCAGGCCGGAATGTATTGTGCCTGCCATAAGACTGGCCCCCACACGACTCGAACGTGTGCGGGTTTTTACTTTATGATGCCCACAGGGGCGGTGATGCGCCGCCCCTTTATACGGATCGGCCTGTACCCGCCGAATCGAGCGATTATACGGAGACACTTATGTCTGAAAAACCTGTGATGAGCCTGGATGACCTCCTTATAAACGACTGCGCAAGACAGATCATTGACGGAGACAGCCTGGATGTCATGGAACGACGAGCCTACACCCCGCCCCAGTGCGAGGTGTTTGAGAACGGGCCCACCGCCCTGGAACCCCAGAACCAGTATCGGTTTGACATCAACAAGGCGGCGAGTGAGCAGTTGCCGCACCTGATTGACAACCGGGTGGAGAAGGTGGTGCCGGCGTCCGGTGGCGAGGTTGACGGGTACACCCGCCCCAGGACCATCGGTATTGTCTTTTCCGGTGGGCCGGCCCCCGGGGGCCACAACGTCATTGCCGGGCTGTACGACGCCGCCAAAAAAGCGAACCCTGAAAACCGCGTTTACGGCTTTATCCTCGGCCAGGACGGGATCATTGAGGGCAATGTCTGCGAGCTTACCGACGAGAGGGTGAACAAGTATCGGAACCTGGGCGGCTTCTGCATGATCAAGACCGGCCGCACCAAGATTGACACCCGCACCAAGATGCGCCTGTCCATTGCCACCTGCAAGAAGCTGGGCCTTGATGCCCTGGTGGTGGTGGGGGGGGACGACTCCAACACCAATGCCGCGTTCATGGCCGAGGCCATGATCGAGGAAGGCATTCAGGTGATCGGGGTGCCCAAGACCATTGACGGTGACATCCAGGTCAAAGATGCCGACGGCAAGAGCCTGTGTGCCATCTCCTTCGGCTTTCACAGCGCGGCCCGCTCCTTTGCCCGGAATATCGGTGATCTCTGCACCGACGGAAGCTCCGATGTCAAGTACTGGCACTTCTGCAAGGTCATGGGCCGTGTGGCCAGTCACCTTGCTTTGGAGGTGGCCCTTCAGACCCACGCCAACCTGACCCTCATCGGTGAGGACCTGGCCGAGTACGTGGATCACGACCGTGTTGAAAAAGCCCGTGCCGAAGGCACCGTGGATTACACCGCCTACGGCATGACCCTTCGCCATCTTTCCCGCGTGGTGTGCGACGCCATCGTCCGCCGCGCTGCCGTGGGGAAAAACTACGGGGTGGTGGTGATCCCCGAAGGGGTTCTGGAGTTCATCAACGAGGTCCAGGTCTTTATCATCAAGCTCAACACCATCATCTCCGAATACAACGACGTCCACGACACCGACTTCCATTCGGACTTCATCAGCCTGGACGCCAAGCTGGAGTACCTGAGGCGTCTGGTGAGGGGGATCCGCAAGACCGGCCCCGCGACCATCTGGAACGCCCGTGACGACGAGCTTTTCAGCGATATCCCCGAGTTTTTCAAGGCCGGTCTCCTCATGGAACGGGACAGCCACGGCAACTTCCAGTTCTCCCAGGTGGAGACCGACCGGGTGATCCTGGAGCTTGTCAAGGATTACCTGGGCATCCTCAAGGAGAAGGGGCGCTACAAGGTGGGCATTGAAGACTCCTATTTCAGCAATACGCTCGCCCGTGCCGGCCTCAGCGATGAATCCTACGGGCCCGTGCTGTTCCGCAACTACGGGGTGGGGCGCTTCCTTCTGGTCAAGGAGGAGCTGATCTCCCTGAAGACCCTGAAGCAGGCCCTGGTGAGGGCGGAACTTCTGGAGGAAGAAGATCCGGTGCCCGCAGCCATCGTGAAGATCTACGAAAAATCCGTTCCCAAGCTCAAGGTGCAAACCCATTTTTACGGCTACGACGGCAGGGGCTCGGACCCCACAAAGTTTGACTGCACCTACACCTACAACCTGGGGCTCACCGCCTTCAGCCTCATTGCCGGGGGCAGCACCGGGCAGATGGTGGGGATCCGGAATCTGGAGAAGCCCTTTGAGGAGTGGGAGCCCATCGGGATTCCCGTTGCTCCCCTCATGCATCTGGAGGAGCGGGGCGGAAAAATGAAGCTGGTGCTGGAAAAGAGCGTGGTGGAGCTGGACTCCAACGCCTTCCGCCTGGTCAAGGCCATGCGGGAGAAATGGATGGCCGCCAGCACCGGGCCGGATCCGTACAGAAAGCCCGGGGCCATTCGGTTCAGGGGGGAACTGGAAGAGGATAAACCCATGACCCTCAGCCTGAACTCCCTTTAGCCCGGCGCGTTGCCATAGATAAAAGATGTCTTCGGCGGCCCTGTGGGGTGTCGGTGGCATGGTCTGTATGAATGATAAGAAAGCCCCTGGAGCCGATTTGGTTTCAGGGGCTTTTTTTGTATGGCTGAGAATTGCTTTCCCCTACGCTTTGTGAAGATAAAGGACGATGGCGGTTTTTCTTGGGTTTTGTCTCTGGAATTCCTGACTGAGTCAAGGGAATCGTTACCGGTGAATCGTCTCTTTCCACGGGGGAAGGCACGGAGGCGCGGCCCTGGTTTTGCAAGGGGGTGTTGGTTTCGAAAAATGGAGCGGCGGGTTGTTTAACAATACGAAAGCAGGCCGGGCCCGAGCTTTATTCTTGACATTTTTCCGGGGGCTTTATAGATTCCGTCTTACTAAAATCGATAAATATATATAAAAACAGTAGACGATTCCTTATCCCGTGCTTTCGCATTGTTTGATCTGTTTTAACGTGCAGGCATGGGTTTTGTGCGTTTGTCGTGCGAAAAAAGGTATTCTGGTTCGGTTGCGGCTGGAGCCTGCTGTTTTTTTATGATTTCACTGTATTGTGCTGTCTGATCCGGTCCTGCCGGGTGGGCAGGCAGGAGCGACACCCCCATGAAATCCATTGATCTGAACTGCGACATGGGCGAGAGCTTTGGCTCGTATCGCATCGGGGCCGACGAAGCGGTCATGCCCCATATTACATCGGCAAACATCGCCTGCGGCTGGCACGCAGGAGACCCCTCCGTCATGGAACGAACCGTCCGGATGGCTGTGGAACAGGGCGTCAAGACCGGAGCCCACCCCGGGTATCCCGATCCCATGGGGTTTGGGCGGCGTTTTATGGAGCTTTCTTTTGAGGAGCTTCGCAACGCCATCGTTTATCAGGTGGGGGCGTTACGGGGCTTTTGCTCCACCCACGGAATCGATATCAGCCATGTGAAACCCCACGGGGCCCTTTACAACAACGCCATGGTCGACGAGACCGTGGCCCGGGGCATTGCCGAGGGTGTGGCCTCTATCGACTCGGGCATTCCCGTTTTTGTCCTGGCCGGGAAAAAGGGACAGAACATGGCCCGCATCTGCCGGGAGAACGGTCTGCGCGTGGTTTTTGAGGCCTTTCCCGACAGGGCGTACACCCCGGAAGGGAACCTGGCGCCGCGTACCATGGAAGGGGCGGTGAAAACCGACCCTTCGGAGATCGCTGAACGGGCCCTGATGATGGCCGAAGAGCAGCGGGTGGTGGACACCGACGGCAACACCATTGAGATTGAAGCAGAGACCCTCTGCCTTCACGGCGACACGCCGGAAGCAGCAATCCTGGTGCGCTCCATTCGCAGCACCCTTGAAACATCCGGAGTGATCGTAAAAGCAGTATGAGTACGTGTGAAGATACCCAGCCCGACGGGCTGTTGAATAAGCCGATTTTCCGGTGCGTGGGGGACCGGGGGCTTCTCATGGAGCTCTCCGCCACCATCAACCCGGAGGCCAGCCAGAAGATCCGTGCCCTGTGCGAGTCCCTTGCCATCTGTGCGCCGGTGGGCGTGGTGGAGGTGATTCCCACCTACCGATCGCTGATCGTCTCTTATGACCCCGTGAAAACAGGCCCTGAGCTCCTTGAGAGATACCTCAGGGCCCTTGATGAACGGATGGGGGAAACCGAAACCCTTGAGCCCAGAGTGGTGGAGGTTCCGGTGTGTTACGGCGGTGATTTCGGGGAGGACCTTGCCTACGTGGCATCCCACAACGGGCTTTCCGAGGAGGAGGTGATCCGGGTGAGGACCCCTACCCGGTCTACATGCTGGGGTTTACGCCGGGGTTCCCCTATCTGGGGGGGCTATCCGAGACGATCCACACACCGCGCCTGGCCACGCCCCGCACCAGGGTACCGGCAGGGTCCGTGGGGATTGCCAACAACCAGACCGGGATCTATCCCATGGAGAGCCCCGGGGGGTGGCAGCTCATCGGCCGGTGCCCCATTCGTCTCTTTGACCCGAACCGGAGGGCCCCCTTTTACATCAAGGCGGGAGACCTGTTGCGGTTTGTCCCTGTCTCTGCCGAGGCGTTTGCGGCCATGGAAGCCGGGGAGGTGAGGGCATGAGCACTTCCGTTGCAGTTTTTCGCATCAAAGAGCCCGGTCCCATGACCACGGTCCAGGATCTGGGGCGATACGGATATCAGCGCTTCGGCGTGCCGCCTTCAGGGGCTCTGGATACCCGTGCTGCGGTGTTGGCCAACCTTCTGGTGGGCAACCCGGACGGTGCCGCTGTTCTGGAGATGACTTTTTGCGGTGCCACCCTGGAGATTCTTTCTCCCTGCACCCTGGCCCTTTGCGGGGCCACCATGGACGTGAAGGTCAACGTTTCTGCCTGCCGCTGGCGATCCTTTGCTGTTTCGTCCGGCGATGTGGTGGCTGTGGGCATGGCCTCTTCGGGCTGCCGGGGGTACCTGGCTGTCTCCGGGGGCATTGACGTGCCAGAGGTCATGGGCAGCCGTAGCTGCTATGTAGGGGGCAAGTTCGGTGGATACGAAGGCCGGGCCCTGGCCCATGGGGACAAGATTTGCGGGTCGTCTCGGGAGAAGGTGCCCCTGCGGCAGATTCCCGAGGCCTTCAGGCCCGTCTATGGCCCGTCCATTGAGCTTCGGGCGGTGGCCGGGCCCCAGGACGACTTTTTTGATGAGGGGCTGTCCCTGTTTTTCAGCCGGGAGTTTACCGTCTCCAACCAGGCAAACCGCATGGGGTATCGGCTGGAAGGCCCCAAGGTGATCCGAAAGGAGGGGATGCCCAAGAGCATCATCTCCGAGCCCAGCCTTCCGGGTGGCGTCCAGGTGCCCGAAGGGGGCGACCCCATTATCCTGCTCCGGGAGCAGACCGTGGGGGGATACGCCAAGATCGCTTCGGTGATCTCCGACGACATTTCCCGGGTGGCCCAGGCGCTGCCCGGACAGACCATCCGATTTCAGAGAGTTTCCGTGGAGGAGGCCCACAGAATTACCGTGGCGCGCCATGAGAAGCTCTTGGCCCTCAAGGGAATGGATTTGGCCCTGTAACGGGGCGGCTCGGACAGGTATGAGACCCAGCCCTGAGCCGCGTGACCGTAGTCGATGCACAAGCCAAGGCCGTGCATCGGGAAGAATGAACCCATTAAACTGAACATTTAAGGAGTGTTTGATTCATGAAGAGTATAAAGACACTGTTTGTTGTGACGATTCTCGTCCTTTTTACCGGCAGCGCCGCCATGGCCGAAGCCATGAAGCTGGATTTAAACGCCGTCTACGGCGCCACCAGCTTCCATACCCAGGGTGCCATGGATTTTGCCAAGCGTGTTGAAGCCCACTCCAACGGTTCTGTTCTCATCACGGTTCACCCAGGCGGCAGCCTTGGTTTTAAGGGGCCCGAGCTTTTGAAGGTGGTCAAGGACGGCCAGGTTCCCATGTCCGACATCCTCATGGGTGTTGTGGCCGGCAGCGCCCATGTGTTCGGCGTCAGCTCCCTTCCCCGCCTGGTCAAGTCCTATGACGAAGCCAAAGCCCTGTATGCAGACTGCAAGCCCCTCTATGAAAAATCCGCCCGCAGGTGGAACCAGAAACTTCTTTATGCCGCGCCCTGGCCCCCCAGCGGCCTGGTCACCAAAAAAGCCATTGTCACCCGCGCCGATATCGACGGCATCAAGACCCGGACTTACGACAAGAACGGCGCCGAGTTCCTCCGCGCCCTGGGTGCCATGCCCCTGTCCATGCCCTGGGGCGAGGTGTACGCCTCCCTCCGCACCGGCATGATCGATTCGGTCCTGACCTCTTCCGAATCCGCCAAGAATGGTAAATTCTGGGAGGTCCTCAGCCACTTTGAGCCCATCAACTACGCCTACCCCCTGAACATGGTCACCATCAACCTCGACTACTGGAATGCTCTGTCCAAGGACCAGCAGGCGGCCATGCTGAAAGCCGCGTCCGAAACCGAAGCAGCCCAGTGGGCGGCCTCCCAGGCGCGAAGCGAAGAGGCCCTGAAGGCCATTGCCGCCGAGGGCATCACCGTGACTCCAGAGAGCCCCGAGCTTACCGCCGAGTGGCTACTCGCCGCCCTGGCCATCCAGAAGAAGTTTCTCAAGAAGGCCAAAAAAGCCGAGAAGGCCCTTTTAAACACATACATAAAGTAGACCATGAAAAAACTCATCTCACTCAGTGATGCGTGCTCCAAGGCCGGGGGCTATGTCTCCGGCCTGTTCATGCTTCTCATCGTGGCGCTGATTACCGTGGAGATCTGTGCGAGGACCCTTTTTGACGCCTCCACCCTCATCGGTGACGAGTACAGTGCCTACTTTTTTGTTGTGGTGGTCATGATGGGGCTCTCTTTTTCCATGAAAGAGGGGGCCCACATCCGGATCTCCCTGTTGCGGGGTAAGCTGCCCGAGCCGGCCCTTACGGTGCTGGACCTGGCAGTGCTGGCCGGGGCCATTGCCCTCACCGGTTTTGCGCTTTACCATGCCGTTCTCATGACCTATGACGTCTGGGACCTGGGCATGACGGCCGACTCCATCTCCGAAACCCCCATTTATATTCCCCAGCTGGTCATCCCGGTGGGCCTTTTGCTGCTGATCCTGCAGCTTACCGGTGATTTTTTGAGGAGGTTGTCATCGTTTCAGATCCGCTAATTCTAACCTTTTTGCTGTTCGGAGTGGCTGTCCCCGTCTCGCGCTTGTCCGGCCTCTGGATCGGCTTTTCCCTTATGGGGGCCGGGGTGATGGGGATGTTGATGTTCAAACTCAACCTGCCCCCCACCATTTCAGTCTGGGACAAGATCGGCGGGCTTCTGGCCAACTCCATCTGGAACAGCACCAACTCCTGGTCCCTGACGGCCCTGCCGCTTTTTATCCTCATGGGGGAGATCCTCTACCGCACCCAGATCTCCACCCATGATCGTTCAGCCCTGGCTGGCAGGGATTCCCGGGCGCCTGCTTCACATCAACGTGGTGGCCTGCTCGCTCTTTGCCGCGGTGTCTGGGTCCAGTGCCGCCACCACGGCCACCGTGGGCAAGATCACCCTGGATGAGCTCTCCAAGAGGGGCTACGACCGCAGCATCGCCATCGGCTCTTTGGCCGGGGCCGGGACCCTGGGCTTTCTCATCCCGCCCAGCCTGATCATGATTATCTACGGGATCCTTTCAGATACCTCCATCGGCAAGCTCTTCATTGCCGGGGTCATCCCCGGCCTGTGCCTGGCATCGGCCTACGCCGCCTACATCATGGTGCGCGCCATGATCGACCCCAACGTCATGCCGAAAGAAGAGGAGAGCCACACCTTCAAAGAGAAGATCGCGGCCTCCCGGGAGCTGTTTCCCGTGCTGCTGCTCATCATCGTGGTGTTAGGCGGAATCTACATGGGGATCACCACCCCCACGGAGGCAGCTGCCATCGGTGTGGTGGGTGCCCTGATCCTTGCGGTGTGGTTCAAGAACCTGACCGTGGAAAACTTCCGGGAGGCGGTGCTCTCCGCCGTGAAGACCACCTCCATGATCTCTTTTATCATCGTGGGAGCGGCCTTTCTCTCCCAGGTGGTTGGTTTTGTGGGCATTGCCCGGGCCTTGAGTCTTTACATCACGGGCCTGGGGCTCTCTCCCTATGTGCTGATCTTTGTCATCGCCATCATGTACCTCTTCCTGGGCATGATCCTGGACGGGATCTCCATCGTGGTCATGACCCTTCCCATCGTGCTGCCCATCGTCGTGGCCGCAGGGTTCCACCCCTTGTGGTTCGGGATCTTTCTCGTTTTCATGGTGGAACTCTCCCAGATCACGCCCCCGGTGGGCTTCAGCATCTTTGTCATCGAAGGGATCTCCGGTGAGAAGGTGGGGGACATCCTTAAGGCCACCTTCCCCTTTTTCGTCATCATGATCCTCATGGTCATCGCCATCACGGCCTTTCCGGACATTGTCTTCTACCTGCCCAACCAGATGGTGGACTAACCGCCAAGGCAGTCTGGCTGTTTAAAAAATCAAAAGGGAGCGTCCCTGGTCCATCCCGG
Source organism: Desulfoluna sp. CYM3A (assembly GCF_056829965.1). Lineage (NCBI taxonomy): Bacteria > Pseudomonadati > Thermodesulfobacteriota > Desulfobacteria > Desulfobacterales > Desulfolunaceae > Desulfoluna > Desulfoluna sp. CYM3A. The sequence continues at coordinate 3,111,248 of NZ_CP186556.1, read as the reverse complement.
GGCGCTCCCTTTTTTATTTTAGACATGGCGTTTTGGCTAAAACCTTTGACCCGCCAAATCCCACTGAATCTCTCCCTTTGTCACATCTTTTTTTTCATGCAGAAAAGTTCCACCACGCCCATAAAAAGTACGATGGTACAGAGCAGTTTTATCCACAAGTGTGTGTAGGCCATGTGGAAGTGATCAAAGGCAAAATGCATGGCAAGGGCAGAGAAGAGGAACAGAAGGACAGAAAAGGCCATGCCGAAGATCTCCTCTTCCCGGATGCGGAACAGACCGGAGACCTTGCCGCCGATTTTCATCAGCGGGGTCCGGACAAGCATGAAAAAGAGAATCAGCGGAACGATGCACGGCACGAGAAAGAGTACGCGAAAGGCCTGTGTCGCGATGTTCCGGGGAGAGCGCCTGATAAGCCAGTATAATGCGGAAAAGTAGGTAAAGAAGAGGACAATCATATGTGTGTTGCTTTCTGGTTGCATGTCAAAGGGGCCTGGTTCACCGCGCGGGCTGCCCTCTCGCCGCTTGCCAGGGCCCCTTCCAGGTACCCGGCCAGGTGGTGGGCGGTTCGCGGCAAAGCTGAACCGGTTGTCCCAGATGGTGGTTTTCCCAGACGGCAGATGAAACTCAGGATGGTTGTGGGCGGCTCTGAGGTCGTATTCGGTGGCTGTGAAGGGCTCCCTGGACCAATCCTGATAGTAAAAGGCGGTGGGGTGTGCCGCCTCCTCTCCGAAAAGTGAGCCCAGCTGAGCCAGCATGGCGGGCACCATGGCCTCCTTCTCTTTTCTCCGAAGGGCGGGCGTGGCAAGGAAACCGGTGAGGCCGAAGGGGGCCCCCGTTTCAGTGGAACCGTCGTGGATTTCGCCCAACGGGCCATAATAACTGAACCCCTGGCCGGAGAGACCCAGTTGTCGCCAGGCGGCTTCGTCGTACAGGGCAAAGAATTTGGCGTGGCCGGCCATCCAGGTGTTGGCCCGGAGCATGGATTGGGTGAGGTCGTGGGGCAGATCCGGTGTAAAGAGGATCGATCGTGCGGCCAGTCGGGGCGGCATGGCCAGAATGACGCGGGAGGCTTTGATGCGGCACTCAGGCGGCTCATCAAGCACGCCCACGCTCACAAGGATGCCGTCTTCCTGCCTTTCGATGTCGCACACCGGATGGCTTAGCCTTACCGTCCCTTGGGGAAGGCGTTTATACAATCCCTCCACAAGGGCGCTCATGCCGCCGTGGAGTCGCCAGCCCGGAGGATCCATGGGCTGCCCCTCCATGGTGACGACCTTGCCGTCCCGGGTCTGGAAACGGCAGTACCCTGTTTCAAACTGGGGGTAGCCCGTAAGGTGAAGGGCGTTGATAAGGGCACAGACCCTCGGGTTGAGGGCGGGCCAGTACCACGAGGGGCCGAGGTCCGCCGAGAAACCGTTTGGTCCGGTGCAGAGGATTCGTCCCCCGATACGGTCCCGGGCTTCCAGCAGAAGCACCTCTTTCTTTTCGGCAGCCAGGACACTGGCTGCGTAGAGTCCGCTTAACCCTCCGCCGATGATGAGGGTGTCTGTTTCTTCTATGACGTTTTTCTTCTCAATGACCATGGGAGCACTTCTTTGATAGTGACGTAATCCGTCATGCGCTTAGACCGGATGTTTCATGAAAAAACGATGGAGCCAAATTAATAATAGATCATTTCAGCTTATGCTTCCGGCGCCCCTTGCGGGGGCAAGCTTTTGAAAAGTTGAACAAACAGGCCTTGATGGTTTGCCCTGACTAACGTTTGGGCCTTGACCTTCAAAGAAATCGAGAAAGATCGACTGAACCGGAGTGCGGCACTCCAGAGGATCATCCCTTAATCGCCAGGTTCCTGCGTAACACATGCTGACGGGTGGTAACATCTCTAAGTGGAAAAAAGGGGCTTTGTTCCCTGGTCCGTGGCTTTGGGGGCCGATTTTCAGCAAGGAGTCTCCTGAAGGGCCTGCCACAGGGTTTGGTAGACGCCCTCCTGGGACACCAGCTGGCGATGGGGCCCCTCCTGGACAATGCCCCCTTGGTCCATGACGAGGATTCGGTCGCATGACGTGAGGGTGGAGAGTCTGTGGGCAACGGCAATGATGATGCGGTTTTTCCGAAGGCCCATCAGGTTTGTGTGGATGATGCTCTCGGTTGCCGGGTCCACGGCCGAGGTGGCCTCATCGAGGATGAGCACCTCGGGGTCCCTGAGCAGGGCCCGCGCCAGGGAGAGACGTTGCTTCTGCCCCCCGGAAAGGGTGTCTCCCTGATCTCCCAGGATGGTGTGGAGCCCCTGGGGAAGGGCGCGGACCATCTCTTCGGCTCCGGCCTGCCGAAGGGCCTGTTGGATCTCCGCGTCCGTGGCTTCGGGGCTTCCCAGGCAGAGGTTGTCCAGAACCGTTCCGTGAAAGAGAAAGGGGTGCTGGGAGACGTAGCCCACATGTTTGCGAAAGCTGGCGGCGGCAAGTTCTTCCAGGTTTTGTCCATTGATGGCGATTTGGCCGGAATTTGGGCCGTAGAAGCGGAGCAGCAGCTTGATGAGGCTGCTTTTGCCTGCGCCGGTGGGCCCTGCAATGCCAATGAATTCGCCTTTGTTGATGGTAAAGGAGAGGTCGGAAAAGAGCTCCGGGTGGTTTGGGTAGCGGAACCGGATCTTGTGGAAACGGACGGTCTCGGGGAGGCCCTGAAGGTCCGTGGCGTCGGCCGGGTCTGCAAGGAGGGGCTTAACGAAAAGAAGCTCGCGGACCCTTGTGGCCGCGGCCTTGGCCTGCTGAAGCTGGTTGATGAGAAAGGTTAGGGTGAAGATGGGGACCACAAGGCGCATGCCCATGAGGACGCAGGTGGTGTAGGCGCCGAGGCTGGGGCCGCCGGGCTGCTGCGTCAGCCAGCCGCCTCCGCCGATGAGAAGGGCAAAGGAGAGCCCGGCGATGCCGTAGATGACCGGGATGAAGTTTCGTCTGGTTTTTGCCGCGGCCACGGCCGTGTACCACCATAGAAGGCGGACTCTTTTTTCAGGCGGTCTGTTTCTGCCTGCTCGGCGCAGTAGGCCCGGAGCACGGGAATGCCCTGGAGGCTGTTTTCAAGGGTCCCGGCAAAGCGGCCCACGGCCCGTCGTGATCTAAGGTACTGGGGCTGGACTCTGCGAGAAAAAAGGCGCATGGCCAGAAATGCAAGGGGCAGGGGAAAAGCCAGGATCAGGGCCAGCCGGCCGTCGAGCCAGAAAAGGTAACCGTAGGTGCCCGCAAAGGAGATGACCACACGCACCAGGTTGGCGATGGTCTCTGAGAAAAAGACGTTGAGCACGTCCACGTCGTTGGTGACAACCGAGAGGAGGTCCCCCTTGCTGCGCGCATCAATAAACTCGGTGTCCACGGAGAGGATCTTGGCAAAGAGCTTCATCCTGATGTCATGGCGGATGCACTGGGCCACGGCAGCCAAAAGGTAATCACTTGAGCTTTGAAAGATGGCCAGGCCGCCAAAGGCGCAGAAGACTGCCAGCCCGTATGCCAGAAAGCCGGTTGCTCCGTCGGGGCTCGACGTGATGTGATTGACCGCATACCCTGCTATAATCATGGGCAGAAGGTCGCAGACGCGGGCAGCCGTGCTGCAGCCGATACCGACGGCAACACGGGTTCGATACATGGAGGCGTACCCGGCAAGAAGGCGCAGCCAGGGCGGAAGAGAGAAGAGGCGCATAACGTGAAAACCTGTGTGTCCTGAGGTTCAAAAGATTGGCCTCGGCAGGGCCGCCGGAGGCATCAATGAACTGAACCGTTATCTGTATTTTGATATTACATGTTGTCAAATGGTGGCGGATTGACTAATCACCATTGCGGAGTACCAACCCCAAGGAGAGATCATGATTACAAAAGAGACCCCGCTGACATCCACCCTCGAAGATTACCTTGCCGCTATTTTCAGACTGGTCCAGAAAAACGGGGACGCCCGCTCCAACGCCATCGCAGACGACCTGGGGGTCACCCGGTCCACCGTGACCACGGCCCTGAAATCCCTTGCCGCCCGGGAGCTGATCGAATACAGGCCCTACAGCCCCATCACACTCACCCCCTCCGGGTGGGAACTGGGTAAGCGCATTGCCCACCGTAACGTGATCCTCCGCGACTTTTTCGGGCGCGTCCTGCAACTCCCCGACGAGGAGGCCGAGGCCACGGCATGCCGGGTGGAGCACGCCGTCACCGACGACGTGGTGCTCCAGCTTGGCCGCTTTATCCTTTATTTAAAGGAGGCAGGCTGCGACATCGACACCTGGCAGGAAAAATTCACCCTGCCGGAGAATCACGCGTCCAAGTCTTCCTGAAGGATTTAAAAACAAGAAACGCCTCCGGCCGGAGGCTTTTTTGTTCGCTCCCAGGCTCCGCCTTGCCGCTGTGAAGCATCGCGTCATAATGGATAAAACGTTCAGAGTGAAGCGATTCCAACCGTGGAGGCAAAGCCTCCGTGCATCATTCCCAGGCGGAGCCTGGGAACGAAAGAAAGTCCTTGAATCTGTCTTGACTTCACCCGGAATAACTCTGGCGGGTCGCTTTTTGAAAAAAGCTCCGCAAAAACGTTCCGGTCTCTTACTCGTTAAGCCTAAAGCCGCTGGTAAACCAAGGTACTCGAATAAAACGAAATAGCACTTAAAGCCTGTTTGTCAAACTTTTCAAAGGTTTGGCCCCCGGCAGGGCCGCCGGAGGCGTTTTTTTGGTTTTTATACGTTCAAGCACTTCCGAAAAAAGGCTTTGGCCTGTTCAAAATCCTCTTCGTTGGGGTGTTTTTTCGCTTCTTCGATGCGCGCCTTGCGCTCGTCTGTCATGGGGTGCTGGTCTGAGGCCATCTTGGCCATCATCTCCAGCACCTTGGGGTCCACGCGGCCCTGGCAGAGAAACTGCCCTATCACCTCGTTTCCTTCCATGAGAGTTTCAGCCTTTACCCGGCAATCGTTTGCGTGATCCGAGTCCGGGTAGGCCCCCAGGGTCCCGAAGAGTCCCACCTTTTTCCCTTTGATTTTCTCCATGAACGCCTTGGCCTTTGCATCGGGCATGCCTTTGTCCACCCAGTAGCCGATGGCGATGACATCGTAGTCGTCCACGGCGGGTGCCTCTTCAACGGGGGCCAGGGTGCAGGGCTCGGGGAACGCCTCTTTAACGGCTTCGGCAACGGCTCGGGTGTTTCCGGTTCGGGATGAATAGACGATGAGTGATTTCATGGCGTTTACTCCTTGCTGGTCAGTTGGTTGCGAAGGGCGTGGAACCCGGCTTTTACAGAAGGGATGAGGGTGCGTTGCTCCCTTCCTGCGTAGACGGCGAACATATGGTCGCCGTTGGTGTCGTAGAACTGCACGGAGAGGCTCTCCAGGCCGAAGAAGGGCTTTTCGAGAAAGCAGATGGCCCCGAGTTTGTCCACTTTAAGGTGCCCGCCCAGGGGGTTCTCCCTATCCATGAGGTTGAAATATCCGTGGCCGTGGGTGCCTTTAGGGAGCTTTCCCTTTACCTCGATGACGGATGTGGGGCTCTGGCGGAGAAAGGTGATTTTTTCCCAGCCGGTCATGGCCTCCCAGACGGTGTCGAAGTGTGCGGCCTCAACAAAGGTGCCCATGGGGGCAGGAAGGGCCGAGACCACCGCCGCCTCGGAGATGTGGAGCTGGGCTGCCATCTGGCTGGGCATGGTGCTGGGGTTTTCGTCGATCATTTCCTGAATCCGGGCTTTGATGTCCGGGGTTACGCTGTCTTCAAACATGGTGAGGACTCCTGTTGGTCTTGTGAAAAGGGAAGGCGCAGGGCCACATCGCAGGCGAGGTGGAGAAGCTCCAGATCGTGGGTGATGACCACCACGCTGGTACCGCTGTCTGCCGCTTCGCGCATCATGGCCGCGATGCGCTCCATGTTGTGGCCGTCCAGTCCGCTGGTGGGCTCGTCCAGGATAAAAATATCCGGTTGTTGGGCCAGGCCGCATGCAATGACCAGTCGTTGTTCTGCCGATAGGGATGATGGCGTTTCGCCAGGTGGGCGAGGCCGAAGCGGTCCAGAAAGGCGATGAGCGTGTCGCGATTTTCGTTGCGGATCCGGTGGGTGCCCGAGGCCATGGCCACCTCCTGGAGCACCGAGTTCATGTGGAGCTGGTGGTCCGTATTCTGAAGGACTATGCCCGCGTGGTTCAGCAGGTGTTTTTGTTTGATCCTGTCTCCGCCGATGGTGATGTTTCCGCTTCGGGGCTTGGTGAGGCCCGTGAGAAGCCGGGCAAGGGTGGTTTTGCCGGTGCCGTTGTCTCCAATGATTCCCGTGACCCCCTGGGGCAGGGCAAAGGAAGCGTTGTCGTAGAGGGTTGGGCCGTTTCCGTGGCCGAAGGTGAGCCCCTCGACCTCCAGGTGGCCGCTTTTCGGAAGGGGGGGAAGGCTCTGCCTGGTATCCGGGACATGGTGAGCGCGCAGGCCGTAGCGGGCACGCAGTGCCGCGTCCCCCAGCATGTCGAATTCTCCCCGGGCAACGATTTTCCCATTGTCCATCACCACCACGTGATCGGCCACACCTTCCAGCCAGTAGAGCCGGTGGTCCACCACCAGCACGGCGATTCCCCTGTTTTTGAGGTCGCGTATCAACTGGGCCAGGGCATCGGTACTCTCGGGGTCCAGGTTGGCCGAGGGCTCGTCCAGTACCACCATGGAGGGGGACAGGGAGAGGATGTCGGCCAGGGCCACTTTCTGTTTCTGGCCCTCGGAGAGGTCGTGGATGGATGAATCCAGGATGTGTGTGATGTTGAGCTGCTCAGCGGTTTGTTTCACGACCTCTTGGATCTCTTCCGGCGGTTTGCCGAGCCATTCGTGGGCAAAGGCGATCTCGTCGTCCACGTTGAGGGCAAAAAACTGCATCTCCGGGTCCTGGAACACGGTGCCCACCTCAGTGGAGAGCTGGGCCAGGGTCTTTCCTGTGCTCGATACCCCGTTGAGACGGACTTCTCCTTCCAGTGTGCCCTGGAAAAAGTGCGGGCAGAGCCCGTTGACCAGCCGGATGAGGGTGGATTTTCCGCAGCCGCTGGCGCCGGTGACCAGCGTCACTTCGCCCGGGTTGACCGCAAGGGAGAGGTCCCGCACGGCGGGTGTCTCCTGGAATGGGTAGGTGTAGGTGACGTGTTGCAGTTCGATCATGGCATGAATCCTGTGGTGGCTGTTCCCCAGCGCAGTTGAAGATACGCGCCGGTGAGGAGGATAAGGACAAGGCCGATAAACGCCACGGCATCAGCCCGGGAAAAGGCCTGGGTTTTGTAGCTCACCATGGTGTTGGTCCGGGAGACGCCCTTGAGCTCGGCGGCAATACCCAAATCGTCGGAGCTGCGCAGGGCCCGGAAGAGAATGGGGGCCACCAGGAGCCGGACGGAAAGGACCGGGTGCCGGGCGATAAAAGAGGGGCGCAGGTGATAGCCCCGGATGCGCATGGATTCGTGGATCTGCTGCACGTCCCGGATAAAGGTGGGGACAAAGCGGATCATCACCGCCGCCGGAATGTAGATCCAGATGGGAAGCCGGAAGCTCTTCAGGGCCGTGAGAACCGTCTGGATGCGTGAGGAGAGGGCCAGGGCCAGCACCGTATTGATCATGATGACCGTTCGCAGAAACGGTACCGCCATGGTACCGATTCCGGAAGCGGGGATCATCGGGGCCATGTGGTGAATAAGGGCCATGAATCCCAGGGCCATCACCCACATGAGTCCGATGGCCACGTAGCAGACGGCCACGACCCCGTACCGGCCCAGCTCCAGAACGTAAAGAGCGCTTGCCAGGGCGAGGAAGCCCATGGCAAGGGGCGAATTGATAAAGATGACGGCCACTGAGGCCACCAGGCTGATGAGGATTTTGGTGCGGACGTCGAGCCTGTGGACATGGCTTTTCGCCTGCACGGCATCAGCTGCGAATAATGCACGCATGGCGAAGCTCCTTGACGAAAAAGGCACCGGAGAAAAGGCCCAGGAAGGCCCCGATATACCCGATGCCGACAATGATGGCGGACATGATGACCATCTCCTGCTGTTCTCGCATGTAGAGCCAGGAAGCCCCCACGGAACTCACCTTGAAGACGATGTCGTAGAGTCCCACCCCGATGATGAGATTGGCGCTTCTGGCGTATCCTCCTAAGATCATGATGACGGCTTCGGCCACGATCCCAGCCAGGACCATGGCGGGGATGAGCACCAGGGAGCCGCCCATGAGCAAAAGGGAGACCAGGATGTTGACCAGGAGGAACAGGGTGAGTGCACCGAATTTTCTGACCTTGTAGAGAAGGACGATGGCCAGCGTGGTGAACAACAGGTTTTTGAGAATCAGGGTGATGGGGTTCATCCCCCCGCCCACAAGGGCCACCAGCAGGCTCGTCACCTTGGTGACGGCGGCAAAGATACCGATGGTCACGATGTCCCGCATTTCCCAGTAGGGTGTTTTTTCCATGGGTGTCCTTAAAGCCTCCCGGCTTTTTGACAGAGCCGGGAGGTGGTGTTTGAAGGTTATCAGAAGGAGACGCCCACCCGGGCCACGGCGTGGAACCCGGCCTCTTCAAGGCTGTTGCGGGCCGTCTGGTACGACTCGTCCAACAGGTTGTTGAGGTTCAGGGAGACATGGTACTGCCGGTCTTTTCCGAACTTGCTGCCAAAGGCGATGTTGAGGGTCTGCCAGGAGCTTTTGGTTTTAATTTCCGTTTTTCCGGGGTTGTCGTCGTCTGTTTGTTCCAGCTCGGACTCCGTTGCCGCGCGCATCCAGAGATCGGCCCAGACGGTGGCGGGGCGCGTGGCGAGGTTTGTTTCGTAGCGCAGGCCGAAGCGTCCGGAAAGCTCGGGGGTGTCGGTTTTCCAGGTGGAGAGCTCTTCGGTCTCGAACTTTCGTTTCATCCAGGCACCCGAGGCATAAGGCGTAAGGTGAAGGGGCAGGATGGTGTAGTCGATGGTGGCTTCGACGCCGTGGGTTTTTGCTTTGTCCACGTTGTCGTATGTGTAGATGTTGCCGCTGACGGGTGTTGAGTGAATGTAGTCGTCGGCGAGGTTGTAAAAGACCGCGAGGTCCAGGCCCCAGGTATTGGTGTCTAACCGAGCCCCGATTTCGTAGTTGGTTGAGGTCTCCGGGGAGAGGTCGGGGTTGGCCAGGGTGGTTCGGCCGCCGTGGTTTGTGCCCATGAAGAGCTTGTCAAGGCCGGGGAACCGGTAACCCTGGGAGATGTTGCCCCGCAGGGTCAGGCCTTTGATACCGTTCCAGGTCAGGCCACCGCTGAAGACCGGGTGGCTGTCCCTGGTGCTTCCGATCTTGGCACCGGGGGCGTTGCTCTCTTCCAACTCCGATTCCACCCAGGTCTGGCGACCGCCGAAGGTGAGGAGAAGGTCCTTTGGCAGGATCCATTCATCCTGCAGGAAGAGGGCATGGGTCGTCATGTTGGCGTCGTTGGTGGTGGTAACGGGGTCCGTGGAAGGTCCGGGAGGTCCCATGGGAGGCGGAGGAAGGATGCGTCCGCCCAGGTCATCAAAGTCCTGAGTGCTCTCGGCGTCCAGGGTGTCGTGGGTGTAAGCATACCCTGCGATGAGGTAGTGGTTGGGCGACGGCACAATGTCGACCTGGGCGGTGGCCCCGTAGGTCTTCTGGTCGTTATAGGTGTCCAGGGCATGCTTGTAGGTGCCTAAACGCCCCATGTTGATGACCATGCGCTGCTCGAACTCTTTTTCCGTTTTCTGGGCATAGGCATCCATGTGGATCTTGGGGACGGCGGTAGAAAGGTCCTTGATGTCAAAGGTCACAGATGCTTTTTGCCTGGTCCATTCGGGCAGGTGCAGGTCAAAGGGGCTTCCGTCTGATACCGTGGGCGGTGATTCGATTTCACTGGTGTAGTCTTCCACCTTAACCCCCATGGCAAGCTTGCCTGTTTCGTAACCCAGGAACACACTGCCTGCCGTGGCTTCGGACCCGGAGTCTTCAGTGGTGCCGCTGGGTGTTTCCCGGTCACCCTGGTCGGAGCGGGTGCCGTTGATGCGATAACTGAAGCTGTCCTTGCGTCCGTACAGGGCCAGGCTCTCTTCAAAACCTTCCGTGGAGGAGTTGTAGGTGACGTTGGCTGACGCCTGGATGGGCCTGGTGCCTCCTTTTTTGGTGATGATGTTCACCGCCCCGCCGATGGCCTCGGAACCGTAAAGAACCGAGGCCGGCCCCTTCATCACCTCAATGCGCTCAATCTGGTTGGGGTCGATGAGAAGGGGCGCTCCGTCCATGGATTTCTGTTCGGTGATTTTCTGGCCGTCAACCATGATGAGCACCCGCGACCCGGATTCGCCACGGATATTGATGCGCTTGGCCCCGGACAGGCTCTGGTCGTAGATCTCAACCCCAGGGACGTCCTGGAGGATGTCCGCGACGGAGGTGTAGCCGTGGCGGATGATCTCTTCTTCCGTGACCACGCTCAGGGATGAGGGGATTTCGCTTAATTCTCGTTCGGTTCGGGTGGCCGTGACCTTCATCTCCGAGGTGGTCTCCACAGGCTCGGCAAAGGTGGATACCGCGGTTCCCAGGATAAGAGATGCGCTCAAGGCACCGGTTATCAGGGGAGAACGCAAGGCTGAAAACAATCGCATCATGATTCCTCCGTAAAAATCGTGTCGTACAGGTAATTGATGGTTAGCTGCGCCATGGTGACCTGCCAGAACTGCCCGGCGGTCGTCAGGCGACACCATCCGTTTCGGTGGGTGAGGAGCCCGGCACGTTCCCACTGCTCGTAAAGGGTGCCCAGGGTCTCAGCCAGGGTGAGCCCGAACCGTTTTCCGAGGTCTCCAAGGTTGATCCTGCAGAGTTCCAGCTCGCTGGTAATGGTTTTTTCCAGTTCGGCGTGGGCGGTCTGGCGCTGCATGGTGACAAGGGGCTTTCGTCCGTCGTCGAGCACGGCCCTGCGCCATACGTCGTAATCCGTTTCCAGGAAGAAGAAATGGCCGTGGGCGCTGCCTCCGGCACCGGGTCCGAAGGGCAGGCAGCAGGAGGGGCTTTTCATCATGTGGTTGTAAATGTTCCGCTCCCGTGGGGTGCGGCCCCAGTGGTTGACGGAGAGCCGGGTGTACTGGGCGTCGGCCATGAGCTCCGTGCCCCGGGCGTACATGCGCGCCCGGGTGGCCAGGTCCGCCCCCGGGGGAAACGCCCTTTGTCGATGGCTTTGCTTAAGGGGGTGCCGGGAAAAACCTTGAGCTGGTAAAGGTCCACGCCGTCGAGCCCCAGGCTTTGGAAGATGCGGATGTCCTCTTCCCACAGCTCCATGGTCTGGTTGGGAAACCCGTAGATCAGGTCGATGATGACGGCGGCCTGGTCGTAGTCCCTCAGCCGTGCAAGGGCGGTGAGGACCGTGTCCCGGTCGGCCAGGCGGTGCATGGATTGCCGAAGTTTCGTGTCAAAGGTCTGGACCCCGATGGAGAAGCGGTTGGCACCACCCTCCAGGCAAGCCTCCATTTTTTCCGGCCCGAAGTTCCAGATGCGTCCCTCAACGGTGAGTTCACAATCGTTTGCAAGGGGAAGGTTTTCCCGAATGGCATCAAGGATGCGCTTGAGGTCCGGGGCTTCCAGGGAGGTGGGCGTGCCTCCGCCGATGTAGACGGCATGGATGGGGGCGCTTGCCTGAAGGGGTCTTGCCGAGTCCGCAGCCGCGATGAGGGCGTCTGCATAGGCCCTGCTCTGGCCTTCGTCGTAGCGTTTTCGGTAGAATCCGCAGTAGAGGCAGTGGCTTTCACAGAACGGCACATGGATGTAGGCCGCGGTTTTGCCGTGCCGGGGTTTTTGTGTCAGTGACGCATAGGTGGCGGCAGTCTCTTCCTCAGCCACGGGTGTTGCCTTGCCTCCGGGGTGGACGGTGGTGCTCGTTGAAAATGCATCGGTAAGGGGGTTGCCGGTTTCGTTGGCGTGGTAGCTGTCGATGTCGGGCAGTGCGGTTCCGAACGGGGATGATTGGACAAGCTGTTTACCCCCGGCGTTTCCCTGAAGGCTTCTATGTGATTACGAGTTAGAGTATTCAAACTTTTTGGAAGGGAGCCTACAGAGGGTAAGAATATCTGTCAAGAAGAAATTCGTGCCATTTGTAAAAAATTACGGCAAAGGCTTTTATGTAGAAAAAGCTTCACAGGTTGGTGCCATCACGTTGTAATGGTTCACTCCTTCCAGCACGCCTCTTGCTTGTAGGGTGTACTCTGTGCACCATGTTCGGATACCAAGGGCGTTGGCGTTGCCGAGGGTATGGGGGATTGGGCGGTGGTTTTTGTGCACGGAGTGCACTCTACGGTCCGTCGTATTTCGAGGTGTCAGTATATTATTCAGCGGCAGTCGTGGTTCAGCTCTTTCGAGAGACCACCGTGGGGTGTTTCATAAGGAAATCCGCGACGCTAAGCGTGCAGGGTTTATTATTTTGGGATGTACCTGACGGCACATGAAACCGGAAAGGGCCTTTGCGTGGGGCGCTATTTCTCCATGCGCGGCGGCTTGTAGCTGCAGAGGGGCTCTTCGGTGAGGTAGCTGCCCGTTGCCTCAAAGGCCCTGGCCCGGCACCCGCCGCAGACCCGCTTGTATTCGCAGGGGCCGCATTTGCCTTCCAGAAGGTCGTAGTCCCGTAGCTCTTTAAAGACCTTGGAGTTTTTCCAGATTTCGGCAAAGGATTGCTCCTTGACGTTGCCGCAGTCGGTGTGGAGGAACCCGCAGGGCTGAACCGTGCCGGTGTGGGAGACAAAGCAGAACCCGATGCCACCCAGGCAGCCGCGTGTCACTGCATCCAGGCCGTGGGTCTCGAAGGTGACCTTTTCTCCGTCCTCTTTGGCCCGCTGGCGAAGGATTCGGTAGTAGTGGGGGGCGCAGGTGGCCTTGAGCTGGAGGGAGGTCTTGTTCCGCTGGTCGTAGAACCAGTTGAGGGTCTCCTCGTATTCCTTGGCGTTGATCTCGCTGTCGGCGATGTATTTTCCCCTGCCCGTGGGCACCAGAAGGAAGATGTGGTGGGCCACGGCTCCGATCTCCTCGGCCTTGGCCAGGATGTCCGGGATCTGGGAGAGGTTGTCCTTGGTGATGGTGGTGTTGATCTGGAACTCCAGGCCCGCTGCCTTGGCGTATTCCACTGCCTGCATGACGCTGTCGTAGGCGCCGTCCACGCCGCGGAACCCGTCGTGGAACTCCTTGGTGGCGCCGTCCAGGCTCAGGCTGATGCGCACAATGCCCGACTCCACCATCTTTTTTGCGTTCTCAGCGGTGACCAGGGTGCCGTTGGGGGCCATGGTCATGCGCATGCCGAGCTTGTTGCCGTAAGCGGCGATTTCAAAGATATCCTCGCGCATGAGGGGCTCGCCGCCGGTCAGGATGATGATGGGCTTGCTCACCTCGGCGATCTGGTCCAAAAGCCTGAAGGCGGCTTCGGTATCCAGCTCCCCGGGGTAGGGGCCGTTTTCGGCTGCGGCACGGCAGTGCACGCAGGTCAGGTTGCAGCGCCGGGTTGTCTCCCAGGCCACCAGTCTCAACTCCGCCTCTTTTTTTCCGTGCCCGCCGCCGTGACCGTGGGGTCTGTGCTCTTCCAGCACGCTCATGCAGTTGCCGTGTCCATGTTGTATCGTGCCTCCGGCGGGGTCGCTTTTTGAAAAAAGCTCCGCAAAAACATTCCGGTTGCAACACCGAAGTAAGCAAGTCTGATGCGCGCAGTGTACCGGCATAGGTAAACAGCCGGTATCGCGCGTGCTTAAGTCCTGTTTGTCAAACTTTTCAAAAGTTTGGCCCCCGGCAGGGCCGCCGGAGGCGCTTTTTCAGGCCTCTATTTCCCGCCAAGCTCCCGGGCGGCTTCCAGGGCGTGGTATGTGAGGATGATGTCCGCGCCTGCCCGTTTAATGGAGGTCAGGGTTTCCATCATCACCTTGGTGCCGTCGATCCAGCCGAGCTGGTCCGCGGCCTTGATCATGGCGTATTCGCCGCTGACGTTGTAGGCGGCCATGGGCAGGTCCACCTCGTCCCGGACCTTGGAGATGACGTCCAGGGGGCCACAGGTCAGTTTTACCATGATGATGTCCGCGCCTTCCTGCACGTCCATGGTGGCCTCCCGGATGCCTTCCAGAACGTTGGCCGGGTCCATCTGGTAGGTGCGCCGGTCACCGAAGGTGGGGGCGGAGTGGGCGGCTGCCCGGAAGGGACCGTAGTAGGCGGAGCAGTACTTCACGGCGTAGCTCATGATGGGAATCTCGCCCATGTCTTCCTGGTCCAGGGCGTCCCGGATCTCACCCACGCGGCCGTCCACGTCCGAGGCCACCAGTTCGCGGTTGGCCTTGGCGTGGGAGACGGCGATACGGGCCAGGAGATCGAGGCTCATGTCGTTGTCGATCTTGCCCTTTTCCACCACGCCGCAGTGGCCGTGGTCCGTGTACTGGCAGAGGCAGACATCGGTGATGACGGTGAGTTCGGGGACCTTGTTCTTCACCTCGCGCACCGCTTTCTGAACGATGCCGTTTTTTGCGTAGGCCGAGGTGCCCAGGGGATCTTTCTTGTCGGGGATGCCGAAGATCATCACTGCGGGGATCCCAAGGTCACAGGCCTCTTTGGCCACCTTGACGAGGTTGTCCACGGAGAACTGGTAATGCCCGGGCATGGAGTCGATGGGGTTTTTCACGCCTTTTCCGCCGATGGCGAAGAGGGGCAGGATCAGGTCGTCGACGGAGAGGGAGGTTTCGCGGATCATGCGGCGCAGGCTGGATGACGCTCTCAGGCGTCGTCCTCGGTATTGGGGGAACAGCATCGGGTACTCCTTACGGCGAAGGCGAGGGCCGGTACTCCGGCTCTCAAGGTGACGGCGGCTCACCGGAAGTGGCCGCCGTTTGCTTGCCGTCGCCTTCGGCATGGGGCTTGCGGGTCAGAGACGGCAGCCTCTGCCCGGGCCCGGTATGGTTATTCGGTCAAGCCGATCTCTTCATCGGTTAAGTAGCATTCGGGATCCGGGGCCCAGACATCGCCGGTGGCGGCTTCGTGCTGGACGCCGAAGCTTGCTCTGGCACAGATATCGAGCCATTTGCACTTGGCGCACCTGCCGGTGACGTGCTTTTTCTTCTCCTTGAGTTTCAGGAGAAGGTCGTCCTCGGGGTTGGTCCAGATTTCGGAGAAGGGGCGCTGGCGCACGTTGCCGAAGCTGTGGTGACGCCAGAACTGGTCGGCGTAAACAGAGCCGTCCCAGCTGACGCAGCCGATGCCGTGGCCGGAGCTGTTGCCTTCGTTCATCTGGAGGAGTTCAAGCACTTCCTTGGCGCGCTCGGGGTCTTCTTCGAGCATGCGCAGGTAGATGTGGGGACCGTCGGCGTGGTTGTCCACGGTGAGGACTTCCTTGGGCTTGCCAGCATCGTGGAGGCGCTTGGCTTCGGTGGCGATGAGGTCCACGGCCTTTCGGGTCTCTTCGTGGGAGAGCACCTCGTCGCCGATCTTGACGCCACGCCCGGCGTAGACCAGGTGGTAGAAGCAGATGCGGGGGATGTCCATCTCTTCGAGGAGTTTAAAAACCTCGGGGATGTCACGGACGTTCATGCGGTTCATGGTGAAGCGCAGGCCCACTTTGATGCCCGCCTCCTGGCAGTTGCGGATGCCCTCGAGGCTTGCCTGGAACGCACCTTTTTCTCCGCGGAAGTGGTCATGGGTGGCTTCCATGCCGTCCATGCTGATGCCCACGTAGGAGAGGCCGATGCGCTTGAGGTTCTGGGCCACTTCTTTGGTGATGAGGGTGCCGTTGGTGGAGATGACGGCGCGCATCCCCTTGGAAACGGCGTACTCGGCCAGCTCCGGCATGTCCTTGCGCATGAGGGGCTCACCGCCGGAGAAGAGGATCACCGGGGCACCGAAGGCCGCCAGGTCGTCGATGAGGGCCTTGCCCTCTTCGGTGGTCATTTCGTTGTCTTCGCCGGTCGCCTTGGCCTTGGCGTAACAGTGGATGCATTTGAGGTTGCATGCCCGGGTGCAGTTCCACACAACCACAGGCTTTTTGTCTTTGGAAAACTGAAGCAGGTGGGAAGGAAGGCTCCCGGAATGGCGTCCGTAGCGCAGGGCGTCTGAGGGTTCCACGGTTCCGCAGTAGAGTTTGGATATTCCGATCATCTACGTATACTCTCCGGTTGTGACAGCAAAGGCCCTCAAAACGGGGCCTTTGTTGGTATCTCGTTTGAATGGTGTCGAATCCCAGGGCGAAACGAGGGCTGCCGACAGGGACTCGTTATGTCTTAGTGTTGTCGGGAAGGCGGATGGCGTCGGTTTTTCCCACGAGCTCCTCTTTGATGAGGTCGTCCAGGAAGGTTTCCGGCGACAACAGGGCCTCCCGTGTGATGAAGAAGTGAGTCTTGCCGGTTTTTTCCCGGATCAGGGAGAGGCCGAGCTCAAAATCTCCACTGATTTTAGCAAACAACTCGTCGAAGGTGGCTCCGGATGTCAGGATCTGGTCCATGAGGAAATCCACCGCCTCTTCATCAAACAGGACATGCATACCAAATTTCGAGAAAAAATTCACCTCAAGTTTTTTAACCTCTTCATAATGTGAATGAATTCTCTCAATGGCGCGTCCCGTGGAGATTCCGCTTGCGATACAGAGCGTTGACGCCAGGTCTGTTCGCCAGGGCGTCATGGGCAGCAGGTGGCCCACGGTGAGTTGATTCCAGTGGTTGGTGATGTACCCGGACAGGGATTCTGTTTCCAGTGCCTCCAGGTGCCGGAAGCGTGCACTCCACTCGTCGGCCATGGCAGGGTCCGACAGGGATCGCAGGGTCTCCTCGGGCTCCAATGCGGCTTCGACCGTGGCGGGGAACTCTTTCAGGCCCGTGGAGGGCAGGCGGGTCTCAAAGGGGAGGAGCACATCCTCCACAGCGCTCACGAGGCCTCGGGCCCCGGTGTTTTCAAGGTGGGCTCGCCGCGCGATCTCCCGGAGGATCTCATCGTCGAACCGGATGCTGATGCCGTAGGAGGAAAAATCGAGTTTTTTGCTCAGGATCACCGGGTTGTTGGGATTTTTAAGGATCTCAAAGAGATCGTCCTCGGAGAGGGACTCCAGGGTGGTGCGTACGGGCAGGCGCCCCACAAACTCAGACTCGAAGCCGAACTCCACCAGGTCTTCGGTGCGAAGCTCGCGGAAGATGGCGTCGGTGTCCGTGTTGTCGTGGAGGGTGGCGCCGAACCCGATGCTTTTTTTCCGGTTGCGCTTTTCGATGATCTCGGACAGGCCGTTGAAGGCGCCGCTCATGATAAAGAGGATGTTGCCGGTGTTGATCACCTGCTTTTCCAGATTGCCGGTCTTCTGGTAGCGCTCCATCTCCTTGAGCATGGAGACAGGGTCATGGGGGACCTTGAGCTCCACGTCGGTCTCTTCCATGGGCTTGAGGAGAGCCCGCTGGACACCGGTGCGGGAGATGTCGGCTCCCACGAGGTTGGGGGAGGAGGCGATTTTGTCCACTTCGTCGATATAGACGATGCCGCATTCGGCTCGCTCAATGTCGTCGTCGGCTTCACGCACGAGGTCCCGGATCAGGTCCTCGACGTTACCGCCCACGTAGCCTGCCTCGGTGAACTTGGTGGCGTCCCCCTTGACAAAGGGGACCCCGATCTTGTCGGCGATGAGCTTGATCATGTAGGTCTTGCCCACGCCGGTGGGGCCGATCATCAGGACGTTGTTTTTGATGCCCCCCACAATGCCGGAGGTCTTTCGCCCCTCGTCCCCTAAATGGCGGATTCGATTGAAATGGGTACAGATTTTTGTTGCCAGAACGGCTTTGGCCCTCTCCTGACGGATGATGAACTGGTCCAGATAGGCCACCAGGTCTTCAGGCTTCATGTCGAAGTCGAGTTGAAAACCCTTCTTCTCCGCTCTGACGCTCTTGCCTTCGGTTTTGTCCCGCTCGGGTTTCGAGAAGGGAGAGACGATCTTTACGTTTCCGCCAAACTTTTGATTGAGGAAATTACCGATCTCCTTTTCGAGTTCCTTGGGGTCGGGTATGTTTTCATTATAATGGCTCATGGTCACACCAATATAAACACGGGCTGGTGAATTGCAAGGGGGCGGCGCGGCCCTGGCGCCCCTGGTTCTGTTTCTCAAGAGGGCGATCTGCTGTAAAAACAGGCTTGAAGGGGATCCCTTCACCCTTTGACGGGGGCAGCCCGGATATTTGCCGGGTCGCGTGCCCCTCATCTTTAAGGCGTCAGGGCTGCAGGAGGTGTGACCTGCCTCAAAATCCTGATAACGCAAAAAAGGTGGGGGCCGTTTGGGATGTCTGGCTTTATCTCGACAATTACCTGGAATGACGCGTGTCTTGTGTTGCCGGCGGCGCTTTTTTATGGACTGTTCGGGTAAGGGGCGCATGGGGTGGTAAAAGAGGCGGGCAGGGGTGGTGCTGCCGGGACAGGTGTGTTAGAAACCCTCGTTGAACGTGTCGTGATAATCAAATGATCCGGCGGTGACACGGCTGAGCCGAATCCCATGCAGAGCAGGGGAGAGAGCCGCCGTCGCAAGATGCAATATGCACGGGGAAAGGCAGCTCCTTTTTTCCCGGAACCCACCGTTTTGGCATAAAGATAAACTGCTCGCGTGCCGATATGAGTAGACATATGTATGTGTGCACTGCGTGATAACCTCTTCCAGAAAAAGAGAAAAGGGGGTGGCATTGAACCGGGACTCTGACCGAACGGTTCTTGTAGTACATGGCGATGAACAGAGCCTGGCCCGTGCCCGGCGGCTCCTCGAATCAGAAGGCATCCATGTTGAAGAACAGGTGCCTGAAAGGGGTTCGTCCGATGATCGTGTACGATATGAAGAGTTGTTCAAGACAAGCCGCGACGGCATTTTGTTTACGGACTTGAACGGGCGCATCGAAGATGCCAACCCTGCGTTTCTCGACATGGTCGGATACCCCCTTGAGGAGGTATGCGATCGCTTCGAGCAACAGATAACACCGGAAAAGTGGCGATTGCTGGAGTCACGCATCGTGGCACCGGCTCTCCTTGCCAAGGGCGAATCCGGGGAGTACGAAAAGGAGTACATTAAAAAAGGAGGGAGCCGGGTGCCTACCCAGGTTCTCGAGTGGGCCGTTGCGCAACAGCCAGGGGGAACCCTTCCGAAAGCTGACCCTGGTCAGGGACACCTCGGCCCGCAAGTCCATGGAAGAGCAGCTCAGGCAGGCCCAGAAAATGGAAGCCCTGGGGACCCTTGCCGGGGGCATCGCCCACGACTTCAACAACGTGCTGGCCGCCATCCTGGGCTACATTGAGCTTGCCCGCTTCGATGTGGACGAGTCCAACCCGGCGCGAAAGAGCATCGACCAGATTTACAAAGCCTCCCAGCGCGCCAGAAACCTGGTGGGCCACATTCTCTCCTTCAGCAGGCAGACCGTCCATGAGAAGAAGCCTGTCTTTATGCAGCAGATTATCGGGGAATCCCTGGAACTCCTCAGGGCAAGCCTTCCCAGCACCATTGAGATCAAGCAGTCCATGACCTCCAAGGTCTACCCCATTGACGCAGACTCCACCCAGATTCACCAGATCCTCATGAACCTGTGCACCAACGCGGCCCACGCCATGGCCGACGGAGGGACCCTGTCGATTCTGTTGGACGTGGTCACCTTAAATGAGGTGGACGTGCATGAATTCATCGAACTGGAGCCCGGTGCGTACATGAAGCTCTCCGTGGGTGATACGGGATGCGGTATGAATCTTGAGGTGAAAAAACGCATCTTCGATCCCTATTTTACCACCAAAGGTAAGGGGCAGGGGACCGGCATGGGACTCTCGGTTGTCCACGGCATCCTCAAGGTCCACGGCGGGGCGATTCGCGTGGAGAGCGAGGAGGGAGAGGGCAGTGTATTCCACCTCTACTTCCCGGTCTCCGAAGGACGTGCCGGTGAAGAACCCAAGGTTGCGGCGGGGCTTGCCCGCGGCCAGGAGAACATCCTTTTTGTGGACGACGAGCCGGACCTGGCCGAGATGGTCGGGGCCATGCTGGAGCGTCTGGGCTACACGGTAACGGCCGTTACGGACAGCCGGGAGGCCCTCGATCTTTTTTCCGAATCCCCTGAAGCCTTTGACCTGGTGGTGACGGACCTGACCATGCCCAAGATGACGGGGGTCGCCCTGGCACGCAAGGTCAAAGCCCTGCGACCGGAGGTGCCGGTGATTATCTGCACCGGGTACAGCGACAGCTTTTCTGCAGGGGAAGTGTCGGACGCGGGAATCGATTTTCTTCTTATGAAGCCCCTTGAAATCAGGGAGCTTTCAGCATCCATTCGCAATGCCCTTGCAGGCAGGGGGACAGATGAAACGTTGTCATCTCATTAACGGAGTGGTTTGTGCCCTGGGCCTGTTGCTGGCCTCGCGAAGCGCGGTTGCGGAGAGCTTTGACTTCCGCAGCGTTCGCTGGGGCATGAATCGGTTCGAGGTGATGGCCTCTGAAAAAATCGCCCCGAAACGCATGGGGCGGCACGAACTGCTTTACAGTGTCTCCCTGTTCAGGCGGCCCGCGTACCTGGTGTACCGGCTGGCCGGGGATCGCCTCGTGGGCGTTCGCTATGTTCTTCCTGTTAAGATATCGGATTCCCTTGATAAGCTTGAAGGACTTGTCTCCCTGAGATACGGCGTGGCCCGCCGGGAGACAGGGAAAGAGGGGGCCCAGAGGGTCTGGGCCGTACCGGATCGGACCGTCCGCCTCTTTATTCCCAAAAAAGGGCAGGCCGTTATCGATATTGTCTCCAGAGGGGCTTCTGCCGCCTCATCCGCAGAGCTGGCAAGCCTTCGAAGCGCTGCGCGTGATGCGGTTGTGAGTAGTCTGTAACACGAACGGTATTGACACCTTGGGAGGAAATTAGTAGTGCACAAAGGATAACAATGTTAATTCCATACGGTTGGTATTCTGTATGTGCACAATTTGTTTGGTAGTGCTGAGTGATGATTTTCACCACGAAAGGAAGGAAGGAGTGCAAGGAATGATGAGAATGGTTCTAAGGGGCATGTTGGTTGCTTCGATTCTCTGCCTGGTCGCGGGCAGTGTATCTGCAGAGCAGTTGAGAGTCATCGGCAATCGAAGCGTTCCCGTCGCTTCTCTTGAACAGCGGGAAATTCGGGATATCTACCTCGGGAAGAAGAAGGTATGGGAAAACGGCATGCGTGTTCAGTTTGTTATCCTTGGGAAAGGTGACACCCAGGACGCGTTTTTGAACAAATACCTCAAGAAAAATCACAGCACTTTTACGCGGTATTGGAAAAAGAAGGTGTTTACCGGAGGAGGCCAGGCACCCAAGAGTTTTGATAAAGAGCGGGACCTCGTGGAGTATGTTGAGAAGACAAAAGGGGCCATCGGCTTTGTCACTTCCGGAGCTGCCACGGACCAGGTGAAGATCTTGAGCGAGATGACCATCTAAACGTGTTTACGATTATATTTCACATACCTTTATCGATGCGGAGGCTAACAACAATGATGAAAAGAACGGCCATTTTGTTTACCGTGATTTTGGTGTTTCTATCGGCGCAGTCTGCCGGTGCCCTGGAGCTGGGCTCTGAGGGGCAGGTGAGTATTCACGGTTTCATTACCCAGGGGTACCTTCTCTCCTCGGACAACAAATTCTTCGGGGATACCGATAATGGCGGCACCTATCATTTCAACGAGCGCGGCATCAACTTCACCTCGGACGTCAGCGACCGGCTGCGTCTGGGTATCCAGTTCTTCTCCCGGGATTTCGGGTTTCTGGGGGATAACGAGGTAACCATCGATTGGGCCTATGCCGATTACTCCTTCACCGAGTGGGCCAACTTCAGGGCCGGTAAGCTCAAGATGACCCATGGTCTTTACAACACCAGCCGGGACGTGGACATGCTGCGTACCTCGGTGCTGCTTCCCCAGAGTGTGTACAACGAGGGGTGGCGAGACTCCATCAACGCCCTCAACGGCTTTGAGTACTACGGGTATGCCCCGGCCGGCAAGGTGGGCAGCTTTGAGTATCACATCATGGGCGGTGTCAACGAATTTGACGACGACGGCCCGGAGATCAGGCTCTTGGAGGACCAGTTTCCCATATACATGGGCGTGGACGTCTCCAACAACCAGGTAGACCGCACCTACGTGGGCAGCGTCCTCTGGGAGACTCCCCTGGAAGGGCTTTCCTTTGGCGTGAGCGGTTGGGGAGTAGACCGGGTATTTATGCAGATATTACAAGTAATACAGCCATAACCGGTCGTGGTGAATCCGAATATTGAAGTGACCCAGACCGGCTGGACCACCTCCCTTCAGTACGCTGTGGGGGACTTTGTTTTCTCCACCGAGTACAACCGTATCAACTATGAGTTTGAGGACCCCATCTACGTCCCCGGCGGCAAGGACTTCGACAGTGAAGGCTACTACGGCATGATTACCTACCGGTTCACCGACTGGTTTGAGCTGGGTACCTATTACTCCGAGTACTACGCCAACCGGGATGACAAGGATGGTGAAAAGGCCGTTGAACAGTGGGTAAGCGCAACTCCCCAGGTACAATGGTGGTTATCCCCCCGGCCAGGAGCACCGCGCCTACCTCAAGGATCTGGCGTCTTTCCTCTCTTCGCTTTGACATCACCGAGAACTGGATCTTCAAGCTTGAGGGCCACAAGATGCGCGGGGGCGCCATCATGCTGAACTCCGACGGCAATACGGACTTTTACCCGTCACCCGGTTTTCCTGGCGGCCAGATCGAAGGCCCCAGCTACACGAAAGACTGGGAGCTCTACACGGCGAAAGTCTCTTTCAGCTTCTGATGCCTCTGGGCTTCACGACGCTCTGATCGATATGCCGGCATCGGCCATGGTTATGGCGGTGCCGGCATGATCGCTCTGTGGGACGCCCGGCTCCCGGTTATTTCGGGAAGGGCCTTCCGCGATGAACAACCCTGCCTCACAACACACACAACGGCCGCTTCTCTTTTGCGATATTCTCCTTTTCGGCCGCCTTCATGGATACGATTCGTGACAAATGAAAGGACTCGGAAAAAACAGAGATGCATACAGGCGGCGCACACCGGGCCGCATCGCCTCTGTCTTTTTTCGACGTAACTGCCAATGACCTTTTCGGGGGGTGTAATGACCAGACGAAGATTTCAATGGATCGCATGTGTTCTTGCCGTGTTTTTCATGATGCCGTGGCCTGCGGTGGCCAAGAAAATTGAAGATGTGGAGACGGCCTCGCGATTTGCCCAGGCTTTTGGCGGCAAGGCGCAGCCCGAACTCATGACCAACGCCCTCCGCAGCGTGGGCAAAACCCAGCGCCATCGCTACAAGCGGGATGTGACCCTGGAAAAGCCCCTGGACGTCAGGGTTCTGGGGGACCGTTACATGTCGGCAGCTTTTTCCGCCCGTGTGAAAAAAGCAGGCAGCGCCCGGGCCAAGGCCGAACCGGCCATCTATGTTCTTTTGTTCCAGAAGAAAGCCGACGGGGGGCTGGACCACCAGATGCAGCATCTTTTGATCCTGGCCGAGCCCGGGGTGATTGCCTCTTACGAGTCCATGGCCGATGCCGAACTTGCGACCCGTTTTCGTAAAATCGGGGCGGATGTGACGGTGGTGGCTGCAGCTCCGGTTCCCAAGCCCGATACCCCTGAGCCCGTGGCCGTCCTGTCCGGAGATAGCATCTGCCGGGGAAAGGTGGGGGAGTCGTTCATCGACGACTCCATTACCCGGGACAGTGAGCTGATGCAGCTCCTTGCCGGGTACGCCAGGAAGGAGGACATCCCCAAGGCGGTCCCTGTGGTGAAGGCCGGTGCCGGGTCCCCGGAGCTCCAGCTGCGGGTGGCGGAGCTGGAGGCCAGGGTAAGGGCCCTTGAAGGCCTCCTTGCCAACATCACCCGTAAAGGCGGTAACATCTATTTTAACGGGGTTAACCTTTACGTGACCAACGGCACGGGCAAGGCCGACAAGGTCAACGGCAAGGGGAACGTGGTGATCGGCTACGGGGCCACCGGCTCCGGGTCCCATAACCTGGTGGTGGGGACAGCCAACCGCTTCGAGGGCTTCGGCAGCGTGGTTTCCGGTCGCGGCAACGCCGTAAGCGGTAACTGCAGTGCCGTTCTCGGAGGGGAGGGCAACAAGGCCAGCGGTGATTTTTCCATTGTTGCCGGTGGCAAAGGAAACAAAGCCCGGGGAACGTATGCCTCCATCCTGGGGGGGACGAAAAACACAGCCAAGGGTGAATACACCAGCATCAACGGCCAGCGAGGACGGACCAAAGGTGGGACAAATCCTCATTTCACAAGTGAAAAGACCAGCGAGTAAGGTGGAGAGAGACCATGGCGAGAGCAATCAGATCCGTTATTGTAATTTTTTTGACGGCAGTGTGGGCGGCAACTGCCCTGGCGGACGTGAAAACCTTTGATGAGCTGGAGCGGCGGCAGGGGGCGGTGGGGAGTTACAAAGCCCTGGTGATCGGTATCGACACCTACGCTGATTCGGTCATTGAGGGTTCGCCTGCCGCGGTGACCGGGGCTCGCCATGTGGCTGAAGCCCTTAAGGGCCGGGCAGGCTTCGACGTGAAGCTGCTGATAAATGAAGAGGCCGGTCGGACTTCGGTGATGCGCGAGTTCCGCGGGCTGGCCCGGGGCATGGGGATCAACGACAGCGTGTTGATCTATTTCTCCGGCTCCTCCCATACGGACAAGGCTTCACGAAAGGCGTGGTGGCTACCAAGCGATGCCCGGTCCGACGACGCGGCCACCTGGATCGCGGACCATGAGATCCAGGACGCGGTGAACACCATGAAGGCCCGCGATGTCCTGATCCTGTCGGACGCGGCCCTGGGGGACACCATGTTCGGGGCCACCCACCGGCTGGCATCCCGCCGGGACGGCGAGTACTACGTGGGCCTCTTTAACAAGCGCAGCCGCTGGGCCATGATATCAGGCAACACCCTGCCCGTGGCCGATGAAGGGGGGATCAGCGTCTTTGCACGCGGCGTGGCCACGGCCCTTTCGTCCAAAGGGCCGTGCCTGACCACCATGGAGATGTTCAGCGGCATGAAAAAAGAGCTGCGCGCCTCCGGGGTATTGCCACCCCGTTGCCGATCCATTCGCAATACTGGGGACCAGGGCGGAGAATTTGTCTTTTTGCTTGCCGCACCGGCGGCCCCTGCCCCTGTGGTGGTGAAGGCACCGCGCGTCGTCAAGCCCAAACCGGCGCCTGTGGCCGTGGTCAAGCTGGTTCCTCCCAAGCCGAAGCGCACCCCCCCGGAAGGGCGGCTCAAGGTGTCGGCCAACATCAACGGGGCCGAGCTTTATATCGACGGGAAAAAGCAGGGCACGACTCCGGTGGGTGATATTACCCTGAAGCCCGGAACCCATGAGGTGAGCCTGAGCAAAGAGGGCTACCTGGCCTGGAACGGCACCGTGGACATTCAGCGGGGCAAGGAGCGCAGTCTGAACGCCACCCTGACCAAGGAACCCCCAAAAAAGGGGCGGCTCTTTATTAAGGTGAGGCCCAAGGGCGCCTCGGTCCAGGTGGATGGAGCCTCTTTCAAGAGTGGTGCCGCCATCAGCGCCGGAACCCACACCGTCAAGGTGAGCGCGCCCCTGTTCAAGACCGGCAAGGCCAAGGCCGTGGTTTCATCAGGCAAGGACGCCTGGGTGGAGGTGTTTCTGACGCCCCGTGACGAGTTCAAAGGGGAGTGGGGGCGCTTTGTTTACATCGAGCCGGGCTCCTTTACCATGGGGAGTCCAGACACCGAGGCAAGGCGCAAGGCAGACGAGAACGCCCACGCCGTAACCCTTACCCACGGTTTTTTTATGCAGGACAAGGAAGTCACCCTGGCCCAGTGGCAGGCCTTTGTGGATGACTCCGGGTACAAAAGCGAGGCCGAGACGGCCGGCGGTGCCTTTGTTCTGGAAGATTACATCTGGACCCAGAGCCGGGAGTATTCCTGGAAGAATCCCGGGTTCCCCCAAGGGGACGATCACCCCGTAACAGGGCTCACCTGTGCCGATATCGAGGCGTACCTGAAGTGGATCAACGGCCGATCCAGAAACGCCTACCGCCTGCCCACCGAGGCGGAGTGGGAGTACGCGGCCCGTGCCGGCGGGACGTCTGCGTTTTCGTCCGGAGAGTGCCTGGGGTTGGTAATAGCGCCAATGTGGACGCCAACGCCAGCTGGGGGGGGTGCCCGGCCGGGGCCGCCTCCAGCGGCACCATGCCCGTGGGAAGCTTTGAGCCCAACGCCTGGGGCCTTTACGACATGCATGGCAACGTGGCGGAGTGGTGCGGGGACTGGTACGGTCGCTACCCGCGAAAGGCTGTGAAAAATCCGAAAGGGGCCCCTTCCGGCACGAACCGCGTGGTGCGAGGTGGCGGTTGGGCGACCTATGCCTACAACGCCCGGTGTGCCAAGCGGGAAGCCTCGGATCCGTCCCGCGGCTGCAGCGAAGTGGGCATGCGCCTTGTGGTGGAGGTCCCGAAATAACCCTGGAGGGTCGGGGGTGTTCCGGGGCGAGTCTGGGGTGTTTGCTTTGCCGACCCGGCCGCGCGGGTGCCCCGGCAAGGAATCCCTGCTGAGGATAGGCTTGAATACCACGGGGTTTCTGCATTCGGACCGAGTGAAAAAGGGTGGCGTATTTGATGAATACAGTTTATAGATGAGCTGTTGACGGCATTTCGGCCGTGGCATGCCCCTTTTCACCAGGAAAACACGGGCGGGGCCATGCAAGGAGCGGGGATTTTCTCAGCCCATGCCGAAATGGTGTCGTGTGCTGCGTCTTTTTGGCTCGTACCTCCTGGGTTAACAGGGGAGAGCCCTTCAACAGCAACGGAGTGAGGCGCCGGCACAACGCAGGTAATCAACAGTCAGATACCGGGTGAACCAGATCCCCCCGCCAGGGGGCATGTCGGAGAGTATGATGAACGACAAGGGTGATATGGGCGTTCCTGAAGAGGAGAGCTTTGAGGCGTTGCTGGATGCGTATGGCGACGGATTGGGTGAGGAGCTGAAAAGCGGTGACAAGGTGGACGCAAAGGTGATCTCCATCGGAGAGAGCAGCGTTTACGTAGACACCGGAACAAAAAGCGATGGCGTTGTGGACCGCATGGAACTCACCACGAAGACGGTGAACTGACCGTCGGGGTCGGTGACATGAGGTCCTTTATGTGGTCAGCGCCAACGAAAGTGAGGTGGTCCTCTCCAAGCAGATGTCCGGGGCCGGAACCATGGAGATGCTCTTTGATGCTTTTGCGGCAAAGACACCGGTGGAAGGGAAGGTCAACGAACAGATCAAGGGTGGCTTTTCCGTCTCCCTCATGGGCAAGCGGGCCTTCTGTCCCGTAAGCCAGATCGATACCTCCTTTGTTGAAAGCGGCGAGGAGTTCGTGGGCAAGAGCTTTCCTTTTCTCGTGACCCGCATCGAAGGGGAGGGCAAAAACATCGTCATCTCCAGGCGCAAGCTTCTGGAGGCAGAACTCGAAGAGGTTCGTGCCGCATTCCTCAAAGACCTTTCCGAGGGCGATACCGTGGAAGCCAAGGTGATCAAACTGATGCCCTACGGTGCTTTCATGGAACTCCATGCCGGAGTGGAGGGCATGGCCCACATCTCCGAGCTCTCCTGGAGTCGTGTGCAGTCCTGTGAAGAGGCGGTGACCGTGGGAGACACTCTCCCTGTTAAGGTCCTGAAGATCGATGCTGTGGAGGGCAAAAACGCTCCCCGTATCGCCCTGTCCGTGAAGCAGGCGTCCCAGGATCCCTGGGAGCTGGCCGGAGAGACCTTCCGCGTGGGTGAGCAGTTCAGCGGCAAGGTCGTGCGCCTTGCACCCTTCGGAGCCTTTGTGGAAGTGGCCCCCGGCACCGAAGGCTTGGTCCACGTCAGCGAGATGAGCTACACCAAACGAATTTTAAAGCCCGAGGACGCCGTGTCCCAGGGGGAGACCGTTCAGGTGGTGGTCAAGGCCATCGACCTGGAGAAAAAACGCCTTTCCCTTTCCATGCGCGACGCCCACGGAGATCCCTGGCAGGGCGCGGCCCTGAAATACCCCGTGGGGTCCAAGGTTCAGGGCACCGTGGAGAAGAAAGAGAGCTACGGCATCTTCGTGAAGCTGGAGCCCGGGGTAACCGGGCTGCTGCCCAAGTCCAAGTTGGCTGAAGCCGCGGACGCCGCAACCCTGAGCGCCGCCAAGCCCGGTGCCGAGGTCACCCTCCTCGTGGAGGCCGTGGACGAAGAGAAGCGCCGCATTACCCTGGTTTCCACCGAAGCCGCCGACGGAGCATCCAACTGGAAAGGCTATGTGGAAAAGCCCAAGGCCAAATCCGACGCGGCCATGGGTACCATGGGCGAGAGCTTCTCATGCGGCGATGAAGAAGTAGCGCAAGCATAAAGGCAAACACGACTGTTTTTTACCGAATTTTCGTACATCCGGGCGATGGAAGGGCGAGCCCCTTCCATCGCCTGTTTTTGTCTGGAGGAGGGATTGTGAAAGCATCGTTTATGGAGATTATTCGCGAGCGGCGAAGCGTGAGGGCCTTTGAGGCCCGTCCCGTGGAAAAAAAGACGAAGGAACTCATCATGGAAGCTGCCCTGAGGAGCCCCTCGTCACGGAGCCTCAACCCCTGGCAGTTTGTGGTGGTTCAGGATGAAAAAAAACGGGAGGCCCTCGCCGGGGTCAAGCCCCACGGCGGCGGGTTCCTTGCCAAGGCCCCCCTGGCCATCGCCATTGTGGCAGACCCGGAGCGCTGCGACGTGTGGGTGGAAGATACCGCCATCGCCGCCACTTACATCCAGCTTGCCGCAGAATCCCTGGGCCTGAAAAGCTGCTGGTGCCAGATCCGCCTGAGGGAGGACGGCAAAGGCGGCATGGCCGCTGACCGCGTCCGGGAAATCCTCTCCATCCCGGACGGCCTTGAAGTGGCCTCCATCATCGGCATCGGCTACCCCGCCGAAGAGAAACCAGGACACCTGCAAAGCGAACTGGATTACGGCAAGGTTCACGACGAGGGATTTAATAAAAAAGCATGCCTCCGGCGGCAAGGGGCTGAGCCCCTTGACCCCAGGTTCGGGAATAATGTTCTTTCGCCTTCGTTCCTCAGGCTCATCCCATTACCTGACGGGCTACGCCCGTGTTGTGGTTTTCATTCTTCGGGGGGCTTCTTGAAAATTGGAGCGCCGCACTCCGGTGGCGGTTTGGGAGGGTGTCGGTGCTCATGCCGCACGAAGTGCGGCGCACCAAGGCTGCGGTGGTTCGGAGGACGGTAGGTGCTTGTGGCTGGGAGCCCGGTGGCTTCCTTCAATTTGTACCCATCGCGTATGGTTTGCCCTCTGCCATGGCATACTACAGTGACTGTGGAGCGCCGCACTCCGGTGCGGCTCTTTGGGAGGGTGTCGCCGTTCATGCCGCACGGAGTGCGGCGCTCCAAGGCTGCGGGGGTTCGGAGGAGCGGTAGGTGCTTGTGGCTGGGAGCCCGGTGGCTTCCTTCAATTTGTACCCATCGCGTATGGTTTGCCCTCTGCCATGGCATACTACAGTGACTGTGGAGCGCCGCACTCCGGTGCGGCTTTTTGGGAGGGTGTCGCTGTTCATGCCGCACGGAGTGCGGCGCTCCAAGGCTGCGGGGGTTCGGAGGGGCGTTAGGATATTATGAGTGGATGTCCGGTGGCTTCCTTCAATTTTTACCCATCGCGTATGGTTTGCCCTCTGCCATGGCATGCCCCATTGAACATGGAGCGCCGCACTCCAGTGCGGCTTTTTGGGAGGGTGTCGTTGCTCATGCCGCACGAAGTGCGGCGCTCCAAGGTAACAGATGTTTGGTTTGTTATTGGGATAGATGGATGGCCCGTCGTATGGCCGTTTCATCTACGGGCGCAGCCCGTCAGCACATGTGATCGACCTGAGGAACGAAGGTCGGGAGCATGTGCGACCCTGGGGTGCAGGGGATTTATCCCCTGCCCGCCGGAGGCATGCTTTTAACCTTTAACCTTTAGCCTATAACCTCTATCCTCTCTCACCCTTTAGTCATGGAGATGACCTGGTTGACGAGTTTTTCGATGCCCGGGGCGATATCGGCAATGCCCGGTCCACACATGTAGGCGGGGGTGGTGACGAGTTTGTTGGCTTCGTCAATGCAGATACCGTCCACGGGTTGGGCTTCGTGGGATGCGCCGAAGGCTTTCAGGTTCTCAATGGTGGCGGCGTCGTCCCCGATGGTAACCGTGGGGCTGTGTGCGTCCAGGGCCTTGGCAAGGACAACCGGGGCGATGCAGATGGCTCCGATGGGTTTTCCTGCGGTGTAAAAGGCGCGGATGAGCATGGTCACGTCGTGGCGTACCTCAAGGTCGGCTCCCTTTTCCCCGTAGTTGCTGAGGTTTTTGATGGGGCCTGCGCCTCCGGGGATGATGAGGGCGTCGAGGTTCTCGACGTTGACATCGGTGATGGGGCGGATTTTTCCCCGTGCGATGCGGCCGGCCTCGGCAAGGACCTGCCTTTTTTCCCCGGTGGTTTCGCCCTTGGGGTGGTTGACGGTTTCGGTCTGGGTCATCTCAGGAGCCATGCAGACGGCCGTGGCCCCGGCCTTGTCGATGAACAGGAGGGAGAGGACGGATTCGTGGATTTCCGAGCCGTCCATGTTGCCGCAACCTGAAAGAAGAACACCTATTTTTTTCATCACTACCTCCAGTGGCTGTTCAAGGATTGAGAAGGCCTGCGCCCTCTCCGGGGACAACCTGGTTGAAATGCGTGGTCTACATGGGTATGGTATCGCTTCCGGTGAACCGACTGCCCTTGGGCGCACCGGCGGGTAATGCCGCGGTTCGTCTACGATGACGCATCGTTATCAACGCCAAAAAGCGTTGTGTCGGGAACCCCGTTTTTGTGGCTGAAATAGTCCGCCAGGATGCGCCCGTGGTCAAAGACAATGGGCTCCGGCAGGTTGTCCGGGGCAAAGACCCGGGCTTCGGCCGCGTCGTCGCCCCCCACCGGGGTGCTTGTGGCCGTGGCAAGGAAGATTACCGCAGGAACGGTGTGGTGTCACGAGTACCATGCAGGGGTCCGAGTAGGTATGGAACTGGCGGACAAGGGTGACGTCAAGGCCTGTCTCTTCCAGTGCTTCGCGCTTTGCGGCGTGCTCCACGGATTCGCCGTAGTCCACGAACCCCCCGGGCAAGGCCCAGCCGTGGGGCGGATTTTTTCGCCTGATCAGCACGATGCCCCCCGGTGTCTCAATGATGGCGTCCACGGTGAGAAATGGGTTTCTGGGGTGCTCTTTCATGGTGCGTCGCTGCCTCGCGGGGTGGGGTTTTCGTTTGATTTCGGATGATTGATGGTATGGAAGCTTCCTGCGTCCTTGCCATACATTCCATGGACAGGCGCCGTTCCCTGTCAACCGTAAATCAATGGCTGGCGGCACGTATGAACCGGGCCTGAATATGAACAGATTATTTTTGATAGACAATAAGAGAGAAGGACATGGCTGGAATAGACGATAGATGGACGGCTCAGGTCGTGAAGGGGGCAGGGCGCCTGGGCGTGGAACTCGGCTCGGAAGCGGCGGGCCTTTTGGCGGCCTATGCTGCAGAGCTTTTGGCCTGGAACCGGAAGTGCAACCTCACGGCCATCACCGATCCCATGGAGGTGGCGGAAAAGCACATGGTGGACGCCCTTGCCGTGATGCCGTACATCCCCAAGGGCTCCCGGCTTCTGGATATCGGTTCCGGGGGCGGCTTCCCGGGGATTCCGGCCCGCATTGCGGACCCCACCCTTTCCGTGACCCTGGTGGACGCGGTTCGAAAAAAGGTGAGTTTTTTAAAGCACGCGGCGCGGACCTTGAAACTCAGCGGCGTGGAGGCCATCCATGCACGTGCCGAAGAGCTTAGCGAGGAAGAGGGCCGGGGGCAGGGCTATGATGTGGTGACTTCCCGGGCCTTTTCGGCCATGGATGTCTTTGTGCCCATGGCCCTTCCTTTCTTAAAACCCGGAGGGCGCATCATTGCCATGAAGGGCAAGGGCTTTGAAGAGGACCTTGAAAACCTCAAGGCCTGCGAAGCCGATTTTGCTGCCCGGGGGATTTCCCTTGCCACGGAGATGATCCGCTACGAGCTTCCTTTTTGCGGGGCACAGCGGGCTCTGTTCGTGATTACTATGAGCGACCTTCTTTAGACGCATTTAGATTTTACCTCCGGCGGCCCTGCGGGAGGGCAAGCTTCTGAAAAGTTTGCCAAACAGGTTTGTTTTTTAGGGCGTCGCAATCGTCCATAGTCCCTCTCATTTTTTTGTTTTTCAGGGCGCCTCTCTTCAGTCCCGCAGGGGCTGAAGAGAAGCGCCTTGATTACCCGGAACGTTTTTGCGGAGCTTTTTTCAAAAAGCGACCCGCCGGAGGCAACTGATTTGTTAAATGCGTTGGCCCTTTAAATGGGGTAATCCCATTGACATTGGGCGGTAGTATGCCATAAAGTTGGTGGTTATTTTGATGTGACAGCCCCGAAACGTGGGTTTCGGGGCCTTGTTTGCTGCATATTTCCATGCAGGAAGCCCTGCAGGCCCCTTAGGAAAAAGGGCGGTACCAAAGGAAGGGACGTACGGTGTCCTTCGTCCTTTTTCGTGCCGTTTTGTTTTTTTATCAGGGCCGGGCGATGCATGGTGCGTTTCATTTCATGAAGACCAAAGTATATCTTGGTGCGACTAAGAAGTTCCACACGCTGGAGGAGATAATGGATTACAAGAAAACGCTGAACCTGCCACAGACGCGGTTCGCCATGAAGGCCAACCTGCCGACCAAAGAGCCTCAGCAGCTCAAGGCGTGGGAGGAGAGCGGACTCTATGCAAAAATCAGGGAAGAGTCCAAGGGTCGTGAACAGTTTATTCTGCATGACGGCCCTCCGTATGCGAACGGTAACCTTCATATCGGACACGCCCTGAACAAAATCCTCAAGGATATTATTATCCGCTCCAAGCAGATGGATGGTTTTGACGTGCCCTACGTGCCCGGCTGGGATTGCCACGGCCTTCCCATCGAGCACAACGTCGACGAGACTTCGACTACAAGAAAAAAGAGATGTCCAAGGCGGACATCCGCCGGAAGTGCCGCGAGTATGCGGGTAACTTCGTGAACATCCAGCGCGAGGAGTTCAAGCGTTTCGGTGTCATGGGTGAGTGGGAAGACCCCTACCTGACCATGAACTACCCCTTTGAGGCGCGCATCGCCAAGGAGTGCGGTGAATTTGCCGCCAACGGCGATATGTTCATCGGCAAAAAGCCCATCTACTGGTGCTGCAGCTGCCAGACCGCCCTTGCCGAAGCCGAGATCGAGTACGCGGAACACACCTCCCCGTCCATCTTCGTGAAGTTTCCCCTCAAGGGCGACGCCGGGGATATCGACGCCTCCCTTCCGGGAAAAAGGTCTCTTTTGTTATCTGGACCACCACTCCCTGGACGATCCCTGCAAACCTTGCGGTGTGCCTGAACGGTGAGTTCACCTACGCCTTTGTGGAAACCGACGGCGAGGTGATGGTGGTGGCCAAGGATCTCCTCGAAGGGCTCATGACTTCCTTCGGTAAAGAGTCTTACTCCGTCCTTTACGAGACCGACGGTGCTTCCCTTGAAAACAAGGTGTGCCGCCACCCCTTCATCGACAGGGATTCCGTGATCATCCTGGGAGACCACGTCACCCTGGAAGCCGGTACCGGCTGCGTGCACACCGCCCCCGGCCACGGTGCCGACGACTACATCACCGGCCTTAAGTACGGCCTGGAGCCCTACTCACCCGTGGGCAACAACGGGTGCTACACCGAGGAAGTCGGGGAAGAGTTCGAAGGGAAATTCATCTTCAAGGCCAACGCCGAGCTCATCGAAAAGATGGATGCCTGCGGCGCCCTGGTGAAGCACAACGAGATGAGCCACTCCTATCCCCACTGCTGGCGCTGCAAAAAGCCGGTGATCTTCCGGGCAACGCCCCAGTGGTTCCTCTCCATGGACAACACCGGCCTGCGTGAAAAGGCCCTGGCCGAGATCGACAAGGTGGAGTGGATTCCTTCCTGGGGCCGTGAGCGCATCCACGGGATGATCGCAAACCGCCCGGACTGGTGCCTCTCCCGTCAGCGTTCCTGGGGTGTTCCCATCCCCGTGTTCTACTGCGAGAAGTGCGGTGAGGTCCATGCCGATCAGGCGTCCGTGGATAAGATTTACGAACATTTCAAAGAGCACGGCGCAGACATCTGGTTCGAAAAAGAGGCGGCGGACCTGCTTCCCGAAGGCACCGTGTGCACCAAGTGCGGTCACGGCACCTTCACCAAGGACACCAACATCCTGGACGTCTGGTTTGACTCCGGGGTCACGCACTCTGCTGTCCTGAACGACCGTGACGGGCTCAGGCGCCCTGCGGATCTCTACCTTGAGGGTTCCGACCAGCACCGCGGGTGGTTTCACAGCTCCCTGCTCACCAGCGTGGGCAAAACCGGTAAAGCGCCTTACAAGGCGGTTCTTACCCACGGGTTCGTTGTGGACGCCAAGGGACACAAGATGTCCAAGTCCGTGGGCAACGTTGTTGCCCCCAAAGAGGTGATCAACAAGTACGGCGCGGAAGTGCTGCGTTTGTGGGTGGCATCCACGGATTACCGGGACGATGTGCGCATCTCCGACAACATCCTGAAGCAGCTCAGCGACGCCTACCGCAAGATCAGGAACTCCTGCCGTTACATGCTGGGGAACCTGAGCGGGTTCAATCCGGACACCGACCGGGTGGCCTACGAGGACCTCCGGGACATCGACCGGTTCACCCTGGCCCGCCTGGCCGCCCTCATCGAGCGGGTGAACAAGGCCTACGAGACCTATGAGTTCCACACCATCTACCACAGCCTCAACAACTTCTGCACGGTGGACCTCTCCAGCTTCTACTTTGACATCGTTCGCGATGCCCTTTACGTGGAAGGCACGGATTCTGTTGTGAGAAGAGGTGTTCAGACGGTGCTCTTCGATCTCGTGGACGCCATTGTCCGCATGATGGCTCCCATCCTCTGCTTCACCGCCGAGGAGATCTGGGGGCACGTGCCCGATTTCGAAGGCAAGAAAGAGAGTGTGCACCTCATGGCAGGTGCCGAGCCCAAGGCCGACTGGAAGAACGAGGCCATCATCGAGCGCTGGGAGCACCTGGTGACCCTGCGCGACGAGATGAACAAGGCCCTTGAAAAGGCCCGAAGCGAAAAGCTCATCGGCCAGAACCTCGACGCGGCAGTCACCGTGACAGCTAAAGGTGAGACCCTGGCGTTCCTTGAAAGCTTTGCAGAGGAGCTTAAGCAGGTGCTTATCGTCTCCGACTTCACCCTGGCAGAGGGCGACGCCCCGGAAGGCGCCTTTGTGAGTGAGGAGGTGGAAGGCCTTGCCGTTCAGGTTGCCTCCGCTGCGGGCGACAAATGCGAGCGATGCTGGACCTGGAGCCCCTCCGTGGGCGAAGACGGCGAACGGCCCACCCTGTGCAGCCGCTGCCGCGGGATCCTTGACCGCACCGCCTAAAGCGTATAGCTAATAGAGGGGCTGGTGGCATGTAGCGTGCCCCTGCCAGGTTTGCACATGTGCGGTATTATGCAGGGCTGAGAGAAAAAGCAAAAAGCAATGCCTCCGGCGGGCAGGGGATAAATCCCCTGCACCCCAGGTTTGCAAATGCTCCGTCCCTTCGTTCCTCAGGGGCGTCACATTTGCTGACGGGTATTCAAGGAAGTACCCCATTCGCCGGAAAATACGGCACGCCTGTTATACCGAACGGGTAGGAATAATTCAGGTCAGCGGTTGGTTGGAAATGGTGCACGGAGTGCACCCTACGGGTGTCCCGGGTGGATACAATCTAGTTAGAACCCTGTCGGATGGGCACGGATATAACCGCCCACGCCGGGGGACTGGTGTCCGGCATCAGAGCTCTTGTGATTATCATTGTTGCGGGTAGCCCGATGAAAGATGGGCACGCTTCGCGCTTTGCCCATCCTACATGATCGTGGACGAATAACAATGATGGTGGTGGCTTAGAAGGGCGACGCTCTGGCCACACTGAATGGGTGGAAACAGCTCAGGCCGGTGCTTGGTTGAAAATGGTTCACGGAGTGCATACACCCTACGGGCCGAAGTATTTCGACATATTTCTTGATGCCCGTCTATGGGGTGCTGATCCTTCCCGAATCAACCCGTACCGATGCGATGACCGCAGCGCGTAGAGTGCACATGGACCAGAGACGACCCCGTGAGCATGCGAGATGTTGATGCACAGGGTCGGACAACCTGCGGCGCCACCCACGGGCGTAGCCCATCAGGGAATGGGAAGGGCCTGAGGGACGAAGGCACGGAGCATTCCCGATTTCGGGGGTCCAGGGGATCATCCCCGGCCGCCGGAGGCACGATTTTAATTACTGAAAGGACAATTGGATGACATGGTTTAAGCAAAAATGGCCCCGGCTTTTGCTGGTGGCCGGGTTGGTGGTGCTTCTGGATCAGCTCTCCAAGCAGCTGGTGTTGCACTCCATGCCCGTGGGCAGCGGGTTTCCTCTGATCGACGGCTTTTTCGACATTGTCCATGTGAGGAACCCGGGCGGGGCCTTTGGGTTTCTCTCCGGCCAGAGCCAGTCGGTGCGGGAGTTTTTCTTCCTCTTTGTGACCGGCGTTGCCACCATTTTCATTCTGTGGGTATACAACACCATTCCCGAAACCCACCGGGTCCTTTCGTCGGGTCTTGCCATGGTGTTCGGCGGGGCCGTGGGAAACCTCATCGACCGGCTTCGGTTCGGCAACGTGGTGGACTTTATCGACTGGTACATTGGCGACATGCACTGGCCTGCCTTTAACCTGGCCGACAGCGCCATCTGTATCGGGGTGGGGATTCTCATTTTCCATATCCTTTTCAATCGCATGCCTGAGGAGAATTGATGCATCCGGTACTCTTTAAAATCGGTCCGGTGGTGGTTCACACCTATGGGTTGATGATGGCCCTGGCGTTTCTCGCGGCCATGGTGATTTCCAAACGCGAGGCCAGGGTGTTCGGCGAAGATCCCGACAAGATCGCCGATTTGATTTTTTATATTTTGCTCTGGGGGGTGATCGGTGCCCGGTTGTTTTATGTTGCCGTGAACCTCTCCTGGTTTGCCGCCCATCCCCTTGACGTGGTGAAGGTGTGGGAAGGCGGCCTTGTGTTTTACGGCGGGTTCATCGGCGGCCTGGGCGCGGCGCTTTATTGTGTGCGCAAGCGGCAGATCCCTTTCTGGAAGAGCTTCGATATCCTGACCCCGGCCCTTCCCTTTGGCCATTTTTTAGGGCGCATCGGGTGCTTCAACGCCGGGTGCTGTTACGGCAAGGTGTGTGACCTGCCCTGGGCCGTGACCTTTACGAACCCCGATTCCCTGGCGCCCCTTCACACCCCGCTTCATCCTACCCAGCTCTACGAGTCCCTTGCCAACCTGGCCCTGTTCGGGGTGATCATGGCGGTGCGCAAGAAA
This sequence comes from Desulfoluna sp. CYM3A, assembly GCF_056829965.1. Lineage (NCBI taxonomy): Bacteria > Pseudomonadati > Thermodesulfobacteriota > Desulfobacteria > Desulfobacterales > Desulfolunaceae > Desulfoluna > Desulfoluna sp. CYM3A. The sequence goes on along the minus strand of NZ_CP186556.1, from coordinate 3,073,841 downwards.
AAGCGGTTCGAAGGGCAGCTTTTCTGGGGATATGTGGTGGCCTACGGCGTGATCCGTTTTCTTCTGGAGTTTGCCCGGGGGGATGAACGGGGATCGTATCTGTTGGGTCTTTCACCGGCCCAGCAGGTGGGCGTTCTCTTGTGCCTTTCGGGAGTGGTGATGCTCTTTGTCCTTTCCAGGCGGGGGCGCAGGGAGGTGGTTCGTGGCTGAGCTGGCGCATAATACCCTTCAAAAGGGGCTGGCCAAGGCATCGGACTCTCCTGTCTGGCTGATTTACGGGGAAGAGTTCCTTGTGGACCGGTCCCTGAAGGCCCTTGTGGGGACCCTGCTTCCCGGTGGTCTGGGGGATTCCTGCTGCGAAGTGGTGGAAGGCGATGCCGAACTTCGGGATGCCCTGGAGCAGGTGTCTACGTTTTCCCTTTTTTCCAGCGGCAAGGTGGTGGTGATTCGGGACTCCCACATCTTTTATGCCAAAAAAGGGGAGAACAAGGAGCTTGCCAAGATCACCAAGGCCTTTGAAGAGGGCAAGATGAAGCTTGCTGCCCGGCGCCTTGCCCAGCTGCTCTCCAAGCTGAAGCTTCAGTTCAAGCACCTCTCCATGCCCAAAGGGTTGGACAAGCTCAAGGCCCTCTCCGAAGACGGCCAGGTGCCTCCCTGGGTGGGTGAAGTGGCGGCCTGGGCCGAAGCCAACAAAGCGGTGGTCCCCGAGCCCATGGACGACCAGAGCCTTGTGGAGCGTGCCATCCGCGCCGGGCTTCCCGCAGGGCATTACCTGGTGCTCACCACGGACCAGGCCGATAAGCGCAAGAGCCTTTTTAAGGCCTTTAAAGAGTGCGGCAGTATCGTGGACTGCTCGGCCCCCAAGGGGGAGCGCAAGGCCGACAAAGATCAGCAGGCCAAGATCATCGATGAAACCGTCAAGGCGGTGCTCTCCCGGTACGGGAAAAAGATGGAACCCCGTGCGGTGAAGTACCTTGTGGAGATGGTGGGTTTTGACTTAAGGGCCCTTGTGGGGGATGTGGAAAAGCTCTGCTCCTTTGTGGGGGACAATCCGTCCATCACCTACGACGACGCACGGCGCATCGCCAAAAAGACCAGGCAGGACCCCATCTATGAACTCACCGGCGCCATCTCCGAGCGCAACGGCCGGACAGCCCTTGCCTGTGTCCGCAACCTCCTTGCCAACGAGACCCACCCCCTTCAGGTGCTGGCCGCCCTGGTGAACCAGGTGCGCCGTCTTCTGCTGGCCCGGGCGTTTCTGGAGAGCCGTGAGGGCCGCTCCCTTGGTGGGCTCAGGGACTACAACCAGTTTCGTGCCAGCGGCATCAACGCCGTGAAAGCCGCCGACGAGATCATGGGGGGCCGGGTGGAGGCGTGGCAGGCATCGTTGGGCCTGTCCAAAAAAAAGAGCGATCTGCTGCTTAACCGCGGCGGGAGCCCGTACCCCCTGTTCTTCTCCTGCAGAACGCAGCCAGGTTTTCCATGGCCGAGCTCACCACCATCCACTCGCTTCTTGCTGACTGCGACCGCACCATGAAAAGCAGCCCCGAAGACCCCACCGTGCTTCTTGATCGCATTATCCTGCGGATCTGTACCCGGGAGACGTAACCCCGGTTCGCACATGCTCCGTACCCTCGTTCCTCGGGTGCGTCACATGTGCTGACGGGCTTCGCCCGTTGAGGTCTCGGGCAAAGCCGAAATTGGCCAAGCCGCATTGGAGCGCCGCACTCCAGTGCGGCTTTTTCATTTCGTTCCCAGGCTCTGCCTCCCCACATCCTAATGATTTAAATTTTCAACCATTGACGAGCGCTTGAGCGCAATCACGCCATGGCTCCATCCATGGTCATGCTGGAACGCCTTCACGGCATCTTGCAGGGCAATGGCTCAGACCTTTATCAATCAGGGAGAATGTGGGACCACACGTCATCCCGTAGGGTGCGCTTGCGCACCATTGCCTTTGCAAGCCAATACCGCTTGCCGTTCAAGCAAGGGGGCGATACCGCCATCACCCTTTTTCTGTCTGCGGGTTCGGTTTATCGGCGGTGCGCAAGCGCACCCTACCGTCGCTTGCCTCGTTTTTTATCGGAACGCAGCAATATCTCGAATGAAGAGTGTCGGAGATTCAAAGTGTTTCAAGGTGTTTCGTGTATACCTTGACATGCGCATCGGAAAAGAGCGCGAACACCACCTGTTCGATATCCGGGTACCGATTCAGCGCTTCAACTGTTTCTCGCAGGGCAATGGCGCAGGCCTCCTCCACGGGGTATCGGTACACCCCGCAGCTGATGGCCGGAAAGGCGATGGAGGAGAGCCCGTGTTCGGCGGTTAGCGTGAAACTGTTTTTGTAGCAGGCGGCAAGGAGGTCGGGATCGCTTGGGTTGTTGCTGTAGACAGGGCCCACGGTGTGGATGACGTGCCGGGCAGGGAGGCGGTAGCCTTTGGTGATTTTGGCCTCGCCCGTAGGGCAGCCCCCGAGGGTTTTGCATTCAGCCAGGAGCTCCGGGCCTGCGACCCGGTGGATGGCGCCGTCTACGCCCCCTCCGCCGAGCAGGGAGTTGTTGGCGGCGTTGACAATGGCATCCACATCAAGGGTGGTGATATCTGCTTGCCTGATAGCGATTTTTTGCGTAACATTTTTCATGGAAGTGCCTCGATTGGATAGGGTTCGTGATGGTTTTCAAGTGTAGGCAACCCTGTTCTGAAAGGCAAGGGTAGGAATTCGAATGGGATTGTCCCCGGGAGGTTCCTTCCGGCGGTAGGGCGTTTCTGTAACTGCCGGGACTTCCGAGGCTTTCGAAAGGGGATGCCATGACCGTGATTACCGTATCCAGGCAGGTAGGGAGCCATGGCGGCACCATCGCCGCGCGGCTCGCCGAAGAGAAGGGTTACCAACTTTTCAACAAGGAACGATTTCACCGTGAGGCCGAGGGGTTTGACGGTCATTTTTCCCGGGAGGTGGAGGCTCTGACCAACGAGAGCCCGCCCAAGCTGTTTGAAAAGTTGTTCCACAACCATTGCGTGTACGGCAATATCATCGCCGCCATGGTGTATGAAGCGGCGGCAGCAGACCACGTGGTGGTGGTGGGCAGGGGAGGGCAGTTTATTCTTGAGGGGCTTAAGTGCGTTCTCAATGTGCGCGTGGTCTCGCCCGTCGAAGAGCGGATCCGCAACTACGCCGGGTTCAAGGGTATTGAGATCGGCATGGCCGGGGACATCATCAAGGCCTCGGACCGTGAGCGCAGCTCCTTTATCAAATACCTCCACAACCGGAACATCGCAGACCCGGATATCTACGACCTGATTATCAACACCCGGGTGGTCTCCAAAGACATGGCGGTAAGGCTTATTCATGAGACAGCCGAAGAGCTGAGCCGGCTTCATCCGGTGACAGCTGAGATCAAGATGGAGTTCCGGCAGATGGCCATCTGCAAGCGGGCGGAGCTGATGCTGATGATGGAGATGGGCGAATCCAACGCCGTAAAGGTGTCCCCTTGTGAAAGCGGCAAGGTGATGCTCACCGGCTATCTTCCCACCGAGGGAGAACGGATTTCTGCGGAAAACATCGTCCGGAGCGTCAAGGGGATCCACAAGGTGGATAACCGTATTGTGGTGTCCCAGTTTCCTGTGCGGCCCTGGTATTGATGGCGCGGGTGTCGGTATGACGGGTTGTATTGTTATGGCTGTAGATTGATTTCTGGCTGTATCGCATTTGGGGCTCACGCCGCGTCCGAAGGGCTTCCGGGGCCGTGAGGGGTGTGAGGTGTGGCTGTGACCAGAAAAATTCTGCGGGGCAGGGGCTACTTTTTTTTCCCGTTTTCACATATACAGGTGCTGCAACAGCAACGCATGATTCATTTCGGGCGGCATCGCAGGGAGGTGGCCCCTCTCTGCTTCGGACCTGCAGACAAGGCCAAGGGCGCATGTGTCGTCGGGGATACGATCCAACCAACAGGAAGAGATTTTGAAAAAAGAACTGGTTATTACGATTGACGGGCCATCCGGTGCCGGCAAGACAACGGTGAGTAAGACGCTGGCAGCCAGGATCGGCTACCGATACATTGATACCGGGGCCCTTTATCGCGGGATTGCCCTTGAAACACTGGAACGTGGGATTACAGCCGACGACGAGAAGGCCATGGAGGAGGCGTGCCGGACCATCGACCTTCGGTTCAGGATCGAAGACGGCGAGCTTCGCCTCTACTCCGGTTCGCGGGATATCTCAGAGTTGATCCGCACTCCGGAGATCTCCATGCGCGCTTCGGCCGTGTCTGCCCTTGCGCCGGTACGTGCCTGGCGGTTCCGCTACGGCAACCTGGGGGAGGAGCGCTCGGTGGTGTTCGAGGGGCGGGACATGGGGACCGTGGTGTTTCCCGAGGCAGATGTGAAGTTTTTTCTTGATGCCGACACCGATATCCGTGCAGAACGCCGCTATCTTGAATTGAAGGCCCGGGGGGAAGACCTGGACTACGAAGAGGTGAAGCGGGACCTGATCACGCGGGACGCCAACGACAGCAGTCGCAAGCTGGCTCCGCTCAAGCCCGCGGAGGATGCCATCCATGTGGACGCAAGCCGCATCGGCGTAGACGAAGTGGTGGAAAAGATGGCAAAGGTTGTGGCTGAGATAAGAGCATAATTTTTCGTTGAATTTTTTTGAACCAACTGATATGTTGACCCGGATTACGCTCTCATTCATAACCGGTGGGGGCGTAAAATACATTGTTTAGGGGGTTAATATTAATGTCATTCAGTACAAACGAAACCAAGGGTAATAGGGAAGTGAAAACAGATCTTTTTGGTGATGCAATCGACGGTAATCTTACCACAGACGGGGAAGAGAGTTACGAGGATTTTCTCAAACTTTATGAGGAGAGCTTCAAATCTTTTTCCGAAGGCGAACTCGCAATTGGTAAGATCATTGCCGTAGACAAAGATTACGTCCTTGTTGATGTCGGATACAAATCCGAAGGTCTCATTTCCATCCACGAATTCAAAAATGAGAACGGCGAAGTTAACGTTGCCATTGGCGATGAAGTGGAGGTCATGGTTGAGCTTTGGGACGAAGAGGAAGAGCGTGTTGTCCTCTCCAAAGACAAAGCGGCCAAGATCAAGGTATGGGAGAAGATCAAAGAGATCTACGACGCAGAAGGCACCGTGGAAGGTGTTATCGCCAGCCGCGTCAAGGGTGGCTTCTCCGTCGACGTTGGACTTCAGGCTTTCCTTCCCGGGTCCCAGGCCGACCTGCGACCCATCCGCAATCTCGACGAGATGGTTGGCAAGACCTATACCTTCAAGGTTCTCAAGTACAACAGAAAACGCAGCAACATCGTCCTCTCCCGCAGGGTTATCCTTGAGGAAGAGCGTGAAAAGACCCGTTCCAAAACCCTCGAGACCATCGAGGAAGGAAAGGTCATGGACGGCGTTGTCAAGAACATCACCGAGTACGGTGTCTTCGTGGACCTCGGCGGCGTGGACGGTCTCCTCCACATCACCGATATCTCCTGGGGCCGTGTCAAGCATCCTTCCGAGCTCTTCTCCGTTGGTGACAATATCACCGTGAAGATCCTCTCCTTCGATCTTGAGAAGGAGCGTGTCTCCCTGGGTATGAAGCAGCTTTCCGAGGATCCCTGGGCATCTGCCGCAGAGAAGTACCCCGTGGGCTCCAAAGTGGGCGGTCGCGTGGTCAGCCTCACCGATTACGGTGTATTCGTTGAGCTCGAAGAGGGCATCGAAGGCCTCGTTCACGTGTCTGAAATGTCCTGGACCCGAAAGATCCGTCACCCTTCCAAGATCATCTCCGTGGGCGAAGAGATCGAGGCCATTGTCCTCGACATCAAGCCCGACAACCGCCGTATCTCTCTGGGTATGAAGCAGGTTGCGGAGAACCCCTGGGAGGTCATCAGTGACAAGTATCCCGTGGGTACCATCATCGAAGGCAAGATCAAGAACATCACCGACTTCGGTCTCTTCATCGGCATCGACGACGAGATCGACGGCCTGGTCCACATCTCAGATATCTCTTGGACCAAGCGCATCAAGCACCCCTCCGAAGTTTACAAGAAGGGCGATGTGGTGCAGGCGGTTGTTCTGGATATCGACAAGCAGAGCGAGCGTTTCTCCCTCGGCATCAAGCAGATCCAAGAAGATCCCTGGAAGAGCGTTGGCGAGCGTTACGCCGTGGGCACCGAGATCAACGGTACCGTGACCAATGTGACCGACTTCGGCGTGTTTGTTGAGCTGGAAGAGGGCATCGAAGGTCTGGTTCACGTTTCCGAGATCAGCAAAGAGAAGATCAAGACCCCCGTTGGTACCTACAACGTGGGCGACTCTCTGGTTGCCAAGGTGATGAATATCAACAGTGACGAGCGTCGTATCGGTCTCTCCATCAAGCGTCTCGAGATGGAAGACGACAAGGCGATTCTGAGCGAATACATTAGCAACTCCAAGAAGCCCACTTCTGACTTCGGCGAGATCCTCCGTGAAAACCTGGCGGATCAGCTGAAAGGCGAAGAAGAAGGCGGTGATGACGCTGCTGAGTAGGCATATCCCATACGATTTGCCTGCAGGCTTTCTAAGGAGGGCCTGATAAAAGTGTGAATAATGCCCCGGTCATGACGTGAGTCTTTCCGGGGCATTTTTTTTATCTGGCACAACGCCCGGCGGCCGATTCTTTCGGGTTTTGAGGTTTTGGTAGGGCCGGCCGCCGGGTAACTGAAATTAAGGGCAGGACTCAGAGATTTTGGTGTGTTTGTCGGGCTTGGTCATTGTTTGGGCCAACAGAGTGTTATTGATGATACGGTCCCAAAAGGCCGGCAGTCCGTAGGGTGACTCTGGCGAGCCGTCCAGGTCGCCCAAGGTTTCTATTTTACTAAGGCGTTCGGAGTATGGCGGGTTTTGATTTTGGTGCGCGGAGTGCATCCTAATATGATTGCCTGTGTGTCGATGATTTATCCCTTATTCAAAATTCGATGCGCTTGGGTGCCGAGGTTTAGGTAGGGTGCGCCGTGCGCACCGCCGAGTGGCCGAAACCAAGCGCAGAGCTCTGGAATTGACGTGTGTCGATTTTTTAGAATTATTATCACCCTTATAATGCTCTTTTTATAGCAAAAGGTGAAACTATGTTTTCAAGACGTCATCCGATTCTGTTTTTTATCCTGATGTTGACCGGGATGTTTTCTGCGACCATTGTTGTGATCAGCGTAGCGGTGATGATTTCCCTGGCCCCCGAGGCGCCTGTGTTGGAGGAGGGGGTGGGGGTGGTGGAAATCACAGGCGTGATTTCCGACTCCCAGCAGGTGCTGGATGACCTGAAATATTTTCGAGATGCCGACGAGGTTAAGGCCATCGTTGTAAGGATTAATTCCCCCGGTGGCGGGGTTGGTCCGTCCCAGGAGATCTATCGCTCCCTCATGAGGACTCGTGAGCTCAAGCCGGTCATTACCTCCATGGGTGGCGTAGCCGCATCTGGCGGCTATTACGCTGCCGCCGCCACAGATGGCATCGTGGCCAATTCCGGGACGATCACCGGGAGCATAGGGGTCATTATGGGCTATACCAATTTTCGTCAAATTTTGGACAAAATTGGCCTTGAACCCGTGGTTTTCAAAAGCGGTGACATGAAGGATGCCGGATCCCCCACCCGTGAGATGACCGAACAAGAGAGAGCCTATCTCCAGAAACTCGTCACGTCCCTTCATACCCAGTTCGTGCGTGACGTGGCCCAAGCCAGGGAACTTGAAGTGCCCGAGGTGTCCAAGCTTGCCGACGGCCGTATCTACACAGGTGAAGAGGCGCTGGCGCTTGGCCTCGTGGACCGCCTCGGTAATCTCGAAGATGCCCTGGAATGGGCCGCAGAGCTTGGGGGGCTCGAAGGTGATCCCGAGGCCCTCTATCCCCCGCGTCCCAAAGAGAAGATGATCGATTATCTTCTTGATAACGCGGCGGTGCGGATTTCATCTGCGCTTCAGCCGTCGGAAATGGGGCGTGCGTTTTTGTATAGGATGGGGAATTAAAACAGGTTATAGAATCTCAGCGAATAGGTGATAGAAGGGAAGGTGCTGGACTGGTAATTTACCACGGATGAGTCTGACGTTGGTGAAAGCAGGCGGATAACTTGGTTTTATACATTTAATCTGTTCTTTGTTAGTCGTAGGGTGCACTTCACGTTTCAGACCATCAAAGGGAAAAGGCTTTCAATTGCCCCCAAAGGTACCCTGTATTTGACGGGATTGAATTCAGGTAAGAGCATGCACCCTGCTGACATATAGACTATCTATTCAAACATCGACACATCCCCAGCGCCTTCCCGGATGACCTCAGGCTCATCATCCGAAATCGAAATCACGCTGGAATCTACCTCCGGCACATCCCCCCCATCAATGACGATATCCACCAAGTGGCCAAATGTATCGTCAATCATCCAGGCATTGTTAAGAATCTCCTCATCAGGAAGCCCTGCCGACGTGGACAGGATCGGGTTTCCAGTTCCTGATAATCTCCATGCATATTGGGTTGTCAGGAACCCGGATGCCCGCAGTCTTGCGCTTGGTAAGCATCATTTTTGGGACCAGCTTTGTGCCTTCCAGAATGAATGTATATGGCCCCGGCAGAAGCTTTTTCAACATCCGGTACGCATAGTTAAAAAGTATTTTTGCATAGTCACTGATATCTTTCAGGTTTGAACAGATAAAGCTGAAGGGCTTGCTCTTGTCCCTCTGTTTTAGAAGGTAGACCTTCTCAATGGCCTTTTTGTTCATGATGTCACAGCCGATACCGTAGTGGGTGTCGGTTGGGTAGGCGATAAGCCACTTTCAAGCAGTCCACGACTTGGGAGCGTTTACGGGGTTGTGGGTTCATTGGGTTGATGGTCAGGATCATTGCGATGCTCGCCTTTACGGAAATAGAATAAATTCGCTTTGTGAAATTTTTCATTTGTGGACAACTCATTAGTTGATTAGGATAAGTCCTCGCTCTTGTCAAAACAATAAATAAAAGGTGTTGGTGACGTTCTTTTTTTTGTGGCTCGGTGGCTCGAAATATCCAGTGACTGAAGTTGCTTCGTGATATTCGGAAAATGTCGTTTTGGTTTGTGTATACAATGATTGCGAATGTGTCGTTTGTCTCAGAAATTCAACCAGCTGGTTGTGTGGGTGTGATATGTATATGCTCTGCAATGCCGGCTGCCTTTTAGCCCGCTTTTGATAATGGTAATTGGGAAGGTATAACTGTTGACATTGGCTTCCCCGAGAAGTAGTGTCATGACGATTTAAAACTCAAGCAGACTCAGGTAACTGCCGATGTTTCTTTAGTCTACCCCACCGATTCTCAAATCCGCTTACTGTAAGTGGAGGGGCGGAGCTATGTGCGCACCTTTACACCACAACAAAAATGTCAATCGCTTTCAGAATCAACATATCAAATCTTCCAAAACATGGAATCGAGAATGACTACTGAAACGAACAACGACCCCCAGCGATTCACTCACCCCATGCCGCCTTACCAGGCAATGCCCTATCCTGATGACGAAATTGACTTAAGAGAGGTCTTTGCGACTCTCTGGGCTCGTAAAAAATTTATCGGAATTGGTGTTTTTTTGATTGTGCTGGTTGCCACAGCGGTTGTTTTTTCCATGCCTGATATATACAGGGCTAAGACACTGGTGAGGCCAGGTATTATTTCTCGAAAACCGGAGGCAATGGCTACCTTTACGAAAAAATTGGTAAACTACAAGGGGCGGCTTGACGCTGGAGAATTCAGTGCTCAGATAAATAAACATCTTCAAGATAAATACCCAAATTTATCATATGTTCAAAATTTACTTAAGGTAGCTATACCTAACAATTCCGATGCTCTAAGTATGTCTTATGATACACCGGTACCAGAGTTTGGAAAGGCTGTTTTAAGTCTCTTGATTTCTGAGTTGCGAAAAAAAGATAACGACAGCGTAAATTCTATTGTTATGGATTTGCAGTTAAGAGTAGAAAATAATAAAGAGTTTTTGTCTGAATGTAAAATAAAACAAGACAATATTGCGTATAGTATAGTCGAACTACAGAAACTGAATAATAATAGTAAAAAAGAAATTTTAGACTTATCAATTAAAAGAAAAAAATTTATTATTCAACCACTGAAAAATTTATCTTCAGCTAAATCTTCCAATGTGAACTTTCAAAACGCACTTTTTCATAACAGCCTCGTGATTCAGAATAGGCAATACTTTTTAGATTTGAAGAGAGAGCAAAGATCGATCAGTGCTGAGATCGGTTCGCTTGAGGATAGACTTCAATACACAAACGAATTGGTTAAAGAAATTCAGTCAAGTATAGATGAAGATATGCTTGCTATACAGAATATTAAAAACTTTAAAGAGATCGTGCCTGTGATTGTTGATAATGATCATGTTAGCCCGAATCGAAAAATCATTATTTTAATGAGCTTTGTCTGTGGCATTTTCGTTATGGTTTTTACCGCATTTGTGGTTGAGTATGTAATGCCTCACAATAACAAAGATTTTTAAATTGTTGTTTGCTATTCATAGAGAGTGATAATGCTAAATATTGACGAAATCAAACTTGCTATTGTTGGCCTTGGTTATGTAGGTCTTCCTCTTGCCGTTGAATTCGGAAAAAAAATCGATGTTATCGGTTTTGATATCGATGAAGCGAGGGTTGAAGAACTTATTGCCGGTAATGACTCTACCCTTGAGGTTGAACCAGAACTTCTTAAACAGGCGGTTAAACTTACCTTTGGTTCAAAGATTGAGGCCCTGAACGATTCCAATGTATTCATCGTGACCGTTCCCACACCGATTGATGCTCACAAACAGCCAGACCTCACACCGCTTGTGAAAGCCAGTGAGATGCTCGGGAAGATATTGAAAAAGGGGGATCTTGTAATCTATGAATCCACAGTTTACCCTGGCGCCACAGAGGAAGTCTGTGTTCCTGAGTTGGAACGGTCCTCAGGCCTAACATTTAATGAGGACTTTTATGTTGGGTACAGCCCTGAGCGTATCAACCCCGGCGATAAGGAACACCGAGTTACTAATATTTTGAAAGTAACTTCGGGCTCAACTCTGGATATTGCCGATTTTGTGGATGCCCTTTACAAGATAATTATTGAGGCCGGCACCCACAAAGCAAGTTCTATCCGTGTGGCTGAGGCTGCAAAAGTAATCGAGAACACCCAGCGTGACTTAAACATCGCATTGATTAATGAACTCTCAATCATTTTCAACAAGCTGGGTATCAATACTGAAGAGGTCCTGAAAGCAGCAGGCACTAAATGGAATTTTTTGCCGTTTCGACCCGGTCTTGTTGGTGGACACTGTATTGGTGTTGATCCTTACTATCTTACATTCAAGGCTCAGGAGATCGGTTACCATCCCGATGTGATTCTGGCCGGCAGGCGAATTAATGATGGCATGGGGGCTTACGTTGTCTCTCAGGTCGTCAAGTTGATGGTGAAAAAGCGAATTCAGGTCGAAGAAGCCAATATTCTTATTATGGGGCTTACCTTTAAAGAGAATTGCCCTGACCTCCGTAACACACGGGTGGTGGATATCATATCTGAGTTTAAGGATTACAATACCCGCGTTGATGTGTATGACCCTTGGGTAGATTCGGAAGAGGCCGAGTACGAATACGGTATTACTCCTGTAAAAGAGATGAAGCAGGGGTATTACGACGCAATTGTTTTAGCTGTTGCGCATGCTGAATTTAAGAATATTCAAGATATCAGAGTTTTTGGTAAAGACGTCAATGTTGTCTACGATGTCAAGTACCTTTTTTCTGCGGAATCAACAGATGGGCGACTGTAAAACACGAATAGCTTAAGTGTAAGCTGTTTTTTAAATTTTTCATAAAAATACGGTGATTTCTCGTGTCACGATTTGATCAGGTTAAGAGAATTCTAATTGAGAATGAATATAAATGGCTTATAACTGGCGTAGCAGGCTTTATCGGATCAAATTTACTTGAACATCTTCTACGGCTCAACCAGCGGGTTGTCGGACTCGATAATTTTGTAACGGGGTTTCAGAGGAACCTTGACGAAGTGAAGGGGCTTGTTACACGCGACCAGTGGGACCGATTCAGATTTATTGAAGGGGACATACAAAATGTCTCCGTATGCAATGACGCCTGTCAAGGTGTGGATTATGTTCTGCACCAGGCGGCATTGGGCTCTGTTCCTCGTTCTCTTGAAGACCCCATAACGACAAATGAAACAAATATATCGGGTTTTCTGAATATGCTGGTGGCAGCCCGTGACGCTAATGTCAAGAATTTTGTCTATGCCGCGTCGAGCTCAACCTATGGTGACCATCCTGCACTTCCCAAGGTCGAAGAGAATATTGGAAAGCCCTTGTCTCCGTATGCCGTGACCAAATATGTGAACGAGTTGTATGCGGACGTGTTCGCGAGATCATATGAATTTAATACCATAGGGTTGCGCTATTTTAATATTTTTGGCCCTCGCCAGGATCCCAATGGTGCCTACGCAGCGGGTACTCCAAAATGGATTGCGGCACTGTTAACTAAAGAACAGGTTTTTATAAATGGTGACGGCGAAACGAGCCGTGATTTTGTTACATCAAAAATACAGTACAGGCTAACATCCTTGCATCATTAACAGAGAATTCCGAAGCTTTGAATCAGATCTATAATGTCGCGGTGGGTGACCGGACGACACTAAACCAGTTGTTTCGGGCAATTCAGGATAGACTTCTTACAACTGTAAAAAACATTGAAAAAGTTGAACCAAGTTATCGTGATTTCAGGGCTGGAGATGTAAAGCATTCTCAAGCCGATATCTCCAAAGCCGCTCACCTTCTTGGGTATGAACCAACCCATAACATTGACGCAGGACTGGATGAGTCAATGGGTTGGTATATCGATTTTCTTGGAAATATGTCGTAAGGATCTGAAAAAATGCAAATTTACAGTGGTTGGAACTGGGTATGTTGGGCTTGTAACGGGTGCATGTTTTTCAGAGATGGGTAATACAGTCACCTGTGTCGATGTTGATAAGAAAAAATTGGAGAGCCTCGAAAAAGGGATTCTCCCGATTTATGAACCCGGACTTGATGGAATTGTTATCGACAATTATAAAAATGGTTTTTTGCAATTTTCTGATTCTCTCGAAGACTCAATGAAAGATACATCCATTGTGTTTATCGCGGTGGGCACCCCGCCGAAAGAGGATGGCTCTGCCGATCTTCAGCATGTTGTTGCCGTTGCTTCAGAAATTGGTAAGTATCTGAATGATTATACCGTTGTCGTGAATAAATCTACTGTTCCTGTTGGCACAGCTGAGCGTGTCACTGAGACGATAAACGAAGAATTGGAAAAAGAGGGGTTCAGGTAGGATTTGATGTTGTGAGCAATCCTGAGTTTTTAAAAGAGGGGGATGCTGTCAATGATTTTATGAAACCGGATAGAATTATACTCTGGATAGAATCTGCTAAAGCCGAAAACTATATGAAAGAGCTTTACAGCCCCTTTAACAGGAACCACGATAAAGTTCATGTCATGGGCGTCAAAGACGCTGAGATGACAAAATACGCAGCAAACTCGATGCTTGCCACCAACAATTTCTTTGATGATGAATAGCGGCGTTCGTGAAATACTTGGCGTCGATGTCGAGAACGTCAGGAAGGGGATAGGGTCCGATACGCGCATCGGGTATTCGTTTATTTATCCTGGTTGTGGTTACGGTGGTTCCTGCTTTCCTAAAAGATGTAAAGGCGCTGATTCGAACAAGCCGGGAGAATGGATTTGAGCCGATACTTCTTGATGCTGTTGAGGCGAGAAATGCATCTCAGAAGCATGTTCTGTATAAAAAGATTGTATCGGGGTTCGGTTCGGGATCTTACGGGAAAGTGCTTTGGTATTTGGGGGTCTGCATTTAAGCCGGGAACAGATGATATGCGAGAAGCATCTTCAATTATCCTTAGTACTAGCCTGATTGAGGCAGGTGCGACAGTCAGGGCCTATGACCCTCGGCAGCCATGGGGAGGCTCTTGAGTGCTTTGAGCCTTCTTTTTTCAAAGACCAGAGACTGAGTCTCACTGAAAATCAGTATGACGCTGTCACGGGTGTCGATGCAATGGTTCTGTGACAGAGTGGAAGCAGTTCCGTCAGCCTGATTACAAAGCGCTGAAAGAGTCAATGGCAGGCAATTTCATCTTTGATGGAAGGAACCTGTATTCTCCCGAATTTGTCAAATCTGTCGGTTTTCATTATATCGGAATTGGAAGATAAGTGATGATGGAAGTGTTTGCGCCCAAAAAATGCCTGATTACCGGAGCCGCAGGTTTTATCGGCTTTAGCCTCTAAAAAGGTTGCTGGATGAGGGCATTGAGGTTGTCGGAGTCGATAATCTTAATGATTATTACGATATCGAACTTAAAAAAGCACGCCTTGCGATTTTAAACGGTTACGCTTATCGGTTTACCTTTATAAAGGCCGATATTGCTGACCGTGATGCGACGGCTTCGCTCTTTGAAGAGCATACTTTCGAAGCCGTGATTAACATGGCGGCCCAGGCCGGTGTTCGCTATTCCATCGAAAATCCCAATGCCTATGTGGATTCCAATTTGGTGGGATTTGTTAATCTACTTGAAGGGTGCAGGCACACCTGCGTGAAGCATTTTCTTTATGCTTCATCAAGTTCTGTCTACGGGGCTAATACAAATATGCCTTTTTCGGTTCACGATAACGTAGATCATCCCGTCTCCCTTTATGTCCTACTCAAAAAGTCAAATGAGCTTCTTGCCCACTCCTAGCTACAGCCATCTTTATGGCCTCGCCTGTACTGGCCTTCGATTTTTTACTGTATACGGCCCTTGGGGACGTCCTGATATGGCGCTATTTCTTTTTACAAAGGCCATTTTGGATGGTGAGCCAATAGATGTCTTTAACCATGGAACACTTAAAACGCGATTTTACATATATTGATGATATTGTAGAAGGTGTTTTCAGGGTGATAAAAAAAATCCCTGTTCCCTATGCTTCTTGGAATGGCGATAGACCTGATCCCGGAACATCCTACGCGCCATATAGGATCTACAATATTGGCAACAATGCATCTGTGGGCTTAAATGAGTTCATTTCTGAAATAGAGAAAGCTTTGGATAAGGAAGCTTTCAGGAATTTGATGCCCATGCAGAATGGAGATGTACCTGAAACATTTGCTGATGTCGAAGATCTGATTAGCGAGATTGGTTTCAAGCCAGCTACTTCAATAAGAGAAGGTGTCAGGAAATTTGTTGATTGGTATATGTCCTATTACAAATCGCGTGGATAGGCTAATTAATAGTTAAGGGTGTGACTTGCTGTTTGAATAGGTCTTTCAAGCGGCCTGGTTAAGACTGGTCTAATCTATCTATCAACTGAGGTGTTGGTATATTTTGAAAGTTTTGGCTATAATTCCAGCGCGCGGCGGCTCAAAAGGGATTCCGAATAAAAATATCATTGATTTGAATAATCGTCCTCTTGTGAGTTACTCGATTGCTTCGGCCTGAAATTTAACTACGTATCCGAGGTGGTGGTAACTTCAGATGATGACCGAATACTCAGTGTTGGCGATCAATATGGGGCCAGATGTATAAAGAGACCTGATATTCTGGCAACCGATGAAGCGAAAATGGAGCCCGTGATTGATCATGCATTGAGGTCCGAGTTAAAAGCAGGAAATGAGTACCACTACTTTATCTTATTGCAGCCGACGTCGCCTTTAAGAAATTCATCAGATATTGACTCGGCAGTTGAGCAAATTATCGACAGCGGAGCCAATTCATTGATCAGTGTTTCTGAATTTGGTTATAAGCCATTCAAATGTTTCGTAATGACGGCGAAAGGGCGTTTGAAAGGGTTTGTCGATGATGAACTTCCGTTTATGCGCAGGCAGGATCTACCCCAGACATATCTTCCAAATGGTGCAATATATATATGCAGAACAGATTTGTTTTTGAAATCAGGAAAAATTTTTAATAATCCATGTGTTCCCTATATAATGTCAAACGATAGAAGTATAGATATGTCGACAGCCTCGATGATATTAAAACGATAGGAAAGATCTTGGATACTAACGTGGCAGAAATGAGAATTAACAACAGGAAGATTGGTCCGGAATATCCTCCACTTGTCATTGCGGAAATCGGCATCAACCACGAGGGGGCTTTTTTAAAGGCAAAACAGATGGTTGATGACGCGTATAACGCCGGATGCGAGTGCGTAAAGTTCCAGTGTCATGTCATTGAAGATGAAATGGTTCCAAATGATGTGATTCCCAAAAATGCAAATGAGTCCATATGGGATATCATGGACCGCTGCAAGCTGAGCGAACAGGAAGATCGGGAGCTACAGAGGTATGTCGAGTCAAAAGGCATGATCTATTTGTCAACACCTTTTTCAAGGGCAGCAGCCGACAGGCTCGAAGGCATGAATGTTCCAGCTTACAAAATCGGTTCTGGGGAGTGCAATAATTACCCTCTCATCGAGCATATAGCCAAGTTTGGCAAATGAGTTATTCTCAGCACAGGCATGAATGATATCAAGTCTGTTTCAAGGCTGTGGGTATCCTTAGAGAAGCCAAGGTTCCGTACGCGCTATTGCATTGCACATCCATGTACCCGACACCTTATGAAAAGGTGAGGCTGGGAGGCATTTATGATTTGGCTCAGGCCTTTCCTGATGCGATTGTCGGGTTAAGCGACCACTCGATTGGTAATTATACCTGTTTTGGAGTCGCTTCTGGTGGGTCTATACTGGAAAAGCATTTCACATCCGACAAGACGTGGCCGGGACCCGATGTACCAATCTCCATTGACCCGCAGGAACTGAAAGACCTCATTGTTGGCTCGCGTGCAATCCATGTAGCGTCGGGCGGTAACAAAACAATTATCCCCGAAGAACAGCCCACGATAGATTTTGCATATGCGTGCGTCGTAGCTATTAAAGATATTGGTAAAGGTGAAGTGTTCACAGAGGATAATATATGGGTTAAACGGCCGGGAACCGGTGAAATAAAAGCTGAATACTATAAAGATGTAATCGGAAAAATTGCAACTCACGGCATTAAGCAGAATAAACAGATAGAAAAGAAAGATATAGAAAAATTTTAGAGTTGTTCTTTCCTTGAGGTAGACTTGTTTGGTATGCATGTATGCAGGCATGGCTTTCAGATAGGCAGTGCCGGCTCAATTCTGAAAGATCATTTACAGGGTACCATGCTATATATTAATGGACATTTGGCGATTGTTTTGAAAAAGTGCCCTTAAACGATTTAGGTAAACATTTTGAGAATAGTTGTCACCGGTGCAAATGGCTTTATCGGAACAGCAGTGGTTAGAGAACTGCTAAAAAGGGATGTTGAGTGCATTCCTGTGTCACGATCAAAACAAGCTACTAATCCAAATCAGGTCATTGTCAAGCATTATGCCCATGCCCCCGAAGCAGATATTTTAATTCATCTCGCCGAGAATTCTAATGTCGCAGAAGTCACTAATTACGAAAAGTATATCGGATTGGCAAGGGATACCTTAAACCAGTTGATAGACAAACGTTATCGGAGAATTGTTGATGCATCTTCCTGTTTGGTTTATGGGGATAAAGGTCTAAAAAAGTGGAAAGAATCTGATTGCGTAGCGCCATATAACACATACACTAAGATGAAATTATCTTGCGAAGGCCTCATAAAAGAGAGAGTTGATAATTATGTCTGTGCCAGACTGAGTAATGTATATGGGCCTAGGATGTCATCTGTTAACGTATTTTCAGATATTATGAAACAAATTGATGGCTCAGGACCAATAATAGTCAGAAATGAAACTCCTCTGAGGGATTATATACATGTAGAGGATGTTGCTGTTGGTTTGGCCGATATGGCGATGGGGCGGCCCAAAGGGATATATAACATAGGAACAGGTCAGCTCTTTTCTGTAAGGGATATAGCTGAAAAGATAGCCTGTTTATCCAAAATTTCTAAGGATCGGGATATTAAGTCTATGGCAGAAAGCCGGGATGCCATATCATGCATCAGCATTGACGTATCTAAAGCGCAAAATGATTTTGGGTGGATGTCAAAAATAGATCTAAACCGTGGTATTAACCAGTTGATGAGTTAAGGTTATAAGAATGAGCTCAAAAAGAATAATTGCAGTATTTACTGGAAACAGGGCAGAATATGGACTGCAATATCCTATTCTCGAGGCTATTGATAAACATCCGAACTTGGATTATCGCTTGATTGTTTCCGGAGCACACTTGGACAAAAATTTTGGTGAAACCTTGAAAGAGATTGAACGCGATGGCTTTACTATTCATGCTGAGGCCAAAGTCGATCTCGAAGAGGATACGCTTTATGCAACATCAAAGGCAATCGGTTCAGGTATTCTTTCTATTACTGAAATTCTTAATGATATCAGGCCAGATGTGTTTGTCGTCTATGCTGATAGATTTGAAGGTTTTGCAGCTGTTATTGCTTCAACTCAAATGAATATACCCACAGCTCATATAGAAGGTGGAGACCTTACAGAAGGTGGAGCGCTGGATGATTCAGTGAGGCATGCAATGACAAAACTCTCGCATATCCATTTTACGACTAACCATCAGGCTAATGAACAGGTTATTGGCCATGGGCGAAGAATCATGGCGAGTGAATACTGTTGGGTTTCCAGCAATAGACATGATATCCAATGGAACTATGCTTCAAAAGAGGAACTGGCAGCTTCCTACGGACTTGATTTTGCAAAACCGATTCTTCTTTTTACCCAACACTCTGTACCGGAGTTTGATTCTGCAGTCGATCAATTGATACCTTCAATTGATGCCTTCGAGAAGAACTTTCATTACAAGGGTGCCAGGTAATAATAACATACCCCAATAACGATGCTGGGGGCGAGCCTGCATTGGGTAATCCAGTAAAATCGATTTGAATGAATATCCAAATATTCAGATACGCAGTTCCTTGGGGCGATACAACTACCATGGCGTTCTTGCTTTAGCACGCGAGGCGGGTATACGTATTGTATGTGTTGGTAACTCGTCATCTGGCATCAAGGAAACCCCGGCATTTGGTTGTCCTACCGTCAACATTGGGTCAAGGCAGAAGGACGGTTGCGTGCCGCAAACGTGGTTGATGTCGGGTATGATAAGGAACAATTGATTAAGACTATCGACCACTGTCTGTCTGACGATGACTTTATAAAGAAATGTAATATGTGTGAGAATCCTATGGTATTGGAAATGCGGGGCAAAAGATTGCACAGGTACTTACAGAAATTGAGATCAATCAAGCTCTTTTGAGAAAAGGAATGACCCTGGAAGGAAAATCCGACAAGGGATGGTTTAAATGATTGATTGTGAACTAAGCATCCAGGCAACTTTGAAGAATGCGGTGGATGTCATAGAAAAAGAGAAAAACCATAGCGGTCATAACAAACGACAGGATGGAGGTGGTTGGAACCATAAGTGACGGCGATATCCGCAGGGCTCTTCTCTCGGGGTATGATCTGGGCAGCCCTGTTACATGCGCTTTGAATGCCAATCCAGTTGTAGCGTCTGAGAACCAAACAAAATCTTATTATAAAAAAATAATCAAGGAGAATTACCTTGAGGCTGTCCCGGTCGTTGGAAACAATGGCCGGTATATCAAAACGATACATATTGCAGAACTTTCAGGTGGCTTGGAAAATGATCTCATGCGTCTGGCTTCTCCTGTGCAGTAATAATGGCAGGTGGAGAAGGGAGACGGCTGAGGCCATTTACAGAGACAATCCCAAAGCCCATGGTGCAGATTGGTGAAGTTCCACTTATAGAGTTACAGGTAAAACGACTCGTAAAATTGAAAATCACGCAAATATATATCTGTGAAATCACCTGAGTCACGCGATTGAAGACTATCTTAAAGACGGGGCTCATCTGGGCGCTTCAATTACCTATATTCGGGAAACAAAAAAACTTGGACTGCCGGTGCCTTGTCACTGATCGAAAACAAGCCTGATGGCCCTAATCCTGCTTATGAACGGGGATGTCCTGACCAATTCGCAATTTGGGAATCTTTTAAAATTTCACAATGAGTATGAAGGTTTGATTACGGTTGCTTCTGTCGAGCATAATATTCAGATACCTTACGGGGTCATTCGTTCCGATGGGCCAAGAATTGTCGCGCTTGAGGAAAAGCCATCCCGAAAGGTTTTTGTAACGCCCGGAATAGATATGCTATGTCGCCGGATGTGATTAGTGCCATACCTTATAACACTTTTTTTGATATCACAGACCTAATTGAAGATTACATTGGAAGATGAGAAGTGCGTCAATGTATTCCCGATTTATGAACACCGGACAGATTGGAACCCCATCGGATCCTAAAAGAGTTCGTAATGAAATAAACATTAGGAGTTCGGGAATGCATAGTGAATTACAGGGTAAATCAGTATTGGTCACTGGTGCGGACGGTTTTATCGGAAGCCATCTTGTGGAGTTGCTTGTCCAATATGGCGCGTCGGTTAAAGCCTTCGTTTATTATAACTCATGGAATCAAATCGGTTGGCTCAGTGATATCAGGCCAGACTTTTTAAGTGCCATTGAGGTTGTTACGGGAGATATACGCGATTGCGAGCGTGTTCGAAACACCGTTGCGGGGTGTGATTATGCTCTTCACCTTTCAAGTCTTATAGCTATTCCTTACAGCTATCATGCGCCGAGGACCTATGTGGATACAAATGTCACCGGTGTATTGAATGTGCTTTCAGCGTGCCGTGAGTCTGATTCATTCTGGCTTGTACATGTTTCTACCTCTGAGGTGTACGGGTCAGCCCAGGTCGTCCCCATCGGAGAGTCGCATCCTCTCGTAGGACAGTCCCCATATTCTGCCAGCAAAATTGCTGCAGACAAGATGGCGGAAAGTTTTTATATGTCATTTGGCCTTCCTGTCGTAACAGCCCGCCCTTTTAATACCTTTGGTCCCAGGCAGACAGCCAGGGCCGTAATACCCACAATCGCGAGCCAGTTGGTGTCTGGTTGCAGTGAACTTACCCTGGGGGCTTTGTCACCGACGAGGGATTTCAACTATGCGACAGATACCGCTGAAGGTATGATTGCTTTGGCGCTTTGTAAAGAAGGCGAAGGCATGGTTGTGAATATTGGCAGTGGAAAAGAGTGGTCAATCCAAGAAACAGCTAATTTTTTGATGGATATTACAAGCAATAGGGTTCCAATTGTTCCTGCTGATCAAGAGCGCTTGAGGCCAGAAAAAAGTGAAGTGAATAGGCTGCTTGCAGATAATAGAAAAATTATGCAATTGACTGCTTGGGAAAGTAGGATTCGAGTTTCGCAAGGGCTTGGAACTGACTGTTGATTGGATAAGAGAGAATATTGATTTGTTTAATGCGACGCGCTATTCTCTGTAAGTTTCGTTTTGAACACCTTTTTGGCATTGCAATAGTGGTGAGAGTGTAAAAAAATGGCGAACTATAAAATTCTGATGCCCGTTGAGACAGCATCCAGAGAGTTGCCATATAAGTGAATGCTTGCGTCTCAGTTTTCTGCTCTGGGTTATCAATGCTACATCGGGTCAAAGAATGAAATATTTAAGTTAATAGATAAACTGAGCCCTGTTGTTTATTTTGACAAAGGTTACCATGAAGGTCAATCAGAATCGATTTATAGAAAAATTAAGTCACAAAATGGATTAATTATAAATCTCGATGAGGAAGGTGGTGTCGATTATGAGAACTGTACAACCATACTTTCTCGTTATTCGAAACCTGTATTTGACTATTGTGACCTGGTTTTTTTTTGGGGGGATTGCCAGAAGCGGATGATTGAGAATAGCGGCTCTTTCGCTCCAGAAAAAGCTATTGTCACCGGCCACCCGCGTTTTGAAATGCTGAAGCCTTCATTTCATGGGCTGTATCAAAAGGAAGTTGATGAATTAAAGAGTTCCTATCAGGACTACATTCTTATAAATACAAACATGGGATTTGGAAACAACCTTAGAGGTGACGAATTTGTCCGCTTGAATTATGGAGACAGAATAAAAAATATTGAAAAAGTAATCAAGTATGACAAAGAAAAAATCTGGCATTATATCACCTTGGTTAAGGAATTGGCTGCAAAAAGCAATTTGAATATTGTAGTAAGGCCACATCCAGAGGAAAATATTCACGCCTATTCTTCAGAATTGAAGAACTTGTCTAACGTATACGTTGTGTACTACGGATCTGTTGTTCCTTGGATTTTGGGGGCAGAGGTTATGATCCATCCTGATTGCACTACTGGAATCGAAGCGTTTATGATGGGAAAAACTTCTGTCTGCATTCACGAAGCTCCTCAGAAATGAAGTATTTACCTATGTTCCTGTTGAGTTGAGTCATAAGTTAGAAAAAAAGATGATGTCGTAACATTTTTGAAAATAGAAGCCATTTAAGAAAAAATTGCCGGCAAAATCAAATGACTTGCTTAATGACTATTTTTCATACTCAACGGGTACCTCCCAGCGTGTACAAGCATGTTACAGACCTGACAGCCCAAGTGTCTGATGTCAAATCAACTGACCTTTCATTGATGTATCAATTGCAATGTCGGATACGATACAATTTATCTGGATTTTATCATAATATGCTGAAGGATAATGCTTTTGTATTATCTAAGAAAGAGTCTGAAAGGTCTGAACAGAGAGTGTATGCAGAAAATTATTGGTAAGTATGAGTCACAGGAATATCCAGCAAAAAGATAATAATAAAGAAGGTTAATGGCGGATTATTTCTTTTACGGGAAAAAAGAGTCTGTTCTTTTTGATGTTTGGATGTTGGCGTGCTGACCATCTCAATATTTCAGATCAGCAGATGAATCATGCGATTTATTTAAGTTATTACGATTTGTCTTTTTTTATTGGAACTGATCCTGGCATTAATAATTAACAGGCTGCGAAGCAGTTATGGTATCCGTAGTTTACTTGGTGAGTGTTGAAAAGTTACATGGTAAAGCCTTAAGTTGCAAAGTAGCTCTTTTAGAGTAAATGATATAATGAAAACAACGTATGATCTGGTTTTGGTGCTGGGATACTTCAGGCGTTTGACCTCCTATTTTAGTATCATTAGGTACTTATCTAAGGAATTTCGCATTGGCTTGTTGCCTATACCTTTATTTGAGGAAGGTAGAAACAAGCAGATTTCAGCCCAAAAAGACTTCATCAAAAGGTGTGTTTCCTTGGGAGCTGAGGTTGTCCCTGAAGGAGATGTTTCATCAGAACTCTTTTTGATACCTCAGGAGCATTATACTGAGGATGCTTACAGGTTAATTCAGGAACAGGTTGGAGACTCAAAGCGTGTGGGGATGTGTAATCTTGCTTGGGCTGGTCTTCATGACGATTTTATTTCTATCCTTAATATTCAGAAAGTTTTTGTTATTCATAAAGAATTTTTTAATTTTTTATTAGAGAAAAGAGAACTCCTATCACAAGTATTGTCTAGTTGGCCTGCCTTTTTTTTAAATATCCAGTATTTCAAGAATTTCGTGCCGATTATTTGTTTGCAATGCCGACGCCGTACAGTTTTCCCCATGAAAAAGATAAGTGGCATTTTTTGGAAACAGCATCTTCCCTCCTTGATGAAATTCCAAAAACAGATGTGATTGCATACAAAACTCACAACGCATCAGAAGTAGAATATTTTTCAACACCTCCATACCGTTTCTTGTCAAAGGTATTCAGGCTTTTGCCTTTTATCGGCAAAAAGCTTCTGAGGTGGCTAGCTGAGAGCTCATCAGATAAGGTAACCAGTTTTTTTGGAAAGGTTTATTCAGGGTATCTGTTCGATGACATCATGAAACGTGTTGTTCCTATGATGAGAAAAACACCTGATTCCCATTATGCATTGGAAGCTTTTTTGCCGGGGATAAATAAAGGGATTATTGGGGGGTCAGCAATACCATATGGGTCTACTCTAACTGAAACTTCCATATTACAACTGTATAGACATATCCCTTCAGGACCTTTACACGGAAAAAAACCTGTATAATAAACGGCCCCCTACGTCACTGTTGCATTTGAATTTGAGTTTTTTTGGGTTCCTTATTGTAAGGGGCATTTGGATTTTGACAGGGATTTGTTTGATATAATCGATGAAGAATCTCGTAATCGAGACCTTCTGTTTGAAATCAAAAGCTTAATTGCAGATCAATAGAAACTTATTTAATAAAGTGGGATAAAGATGAAGCCAGTATCCGTTGTGATAAATGCACGTTTAGGATCAAGTCGGGTAAAAAATAAACTGACACGCCCGTTTGCAGGTGAAAGCCTGATAAAAATTGCTTTGGAAAAGTTGAACACAATGGATTTTTTCCAGAACAGGTATTTGGCCGTAGCTGAGCCCGAATTAATGAGGCTTGCTGAAGGGTATGACAATGTCGAAATTTTAGAACGAAAGCCCGAGCTTGTGAGACCTGGAGTTAACCCGCAAAATATAACTTTTGCGCATTATCTGAAGATTCCCACAAAATATATTTTTGTATTTAATCCGTGTTTGCCCTTGCTTAACGTTGAAACCGTTAAACGAGCTTATGACTATTTTCAAGCAACCGATTTTCCATCATATACCTCGAGTATTCCTACACGCGACTGGATTTTTGATGATGCGGGTAATGCTGTTACAAATGATGACCCCCGAAATTTAACGACGAATAAAGGCAAGCAGTTTTTTAAAGCAGCACATGCGTTCCATATTGTGAACCGCGATGTTTTAAAAAATGAAGGATATCATTGGACATTCACACCGAATGATCCGCATCTTATTCAGATTCCGGAAGCCGAATCCGTAGATGTTGATGAGGAGTTGGATTTTGAATTTGCCGAGTTCTGTTATAAAAAAGTGAGATTGCATGGATAGTACGCATAAAATAGCAGTAATAATTACCAATCGCACAAATTATTCAAAGCTTAAACTCATCCTGTTGGAGCTCTCTAAGCACAGCAATGTTTGTATAAAGATTATTGCCAGTTCATCTATTCTTCTCGAAAAGTACGGTGCCGGCATATAAAGATCTGGAGGCAGACGGATTTCAAGTTGATGTGACCCTCGATTGTTTGATGATGAATGATAGTCATGAAGCAATGGTCAACACTGTTGGACTTTCCATGATCAAACACTCAAGCTATTTTGAGAGGTATAAGCCGGATATGTTATTAATTGTAGGGGATAGGTTTGACACCTTATCGCCTGCTCTGGCTGCCATGATGATGAATATACCCATTGCACATGTGCAAGGCGGAGAAGTAACAGGAACGATTGATGACAAGGTCAGAAATTTAATCACCATTGGATCCAATCTGCATTTTGTTTCTACAGAAGCAAGTAAGGAAAGATTGATTAATTTTGGCTGCAATGAATCCACCGTATTTAATTATGGATGCCCTGCCGTAGAATATATCAGTTCGCTTGATGTAGGCGAATCTCTTGATGCCGGAAGGCTTAAGAAAAAATTTAAGCGAAAAATCGAGATAAACTCCAATGAGGACGTATTCCGTACATGGGGCCCACCAAGAACACAACCAATGCCAGGGATATCGATATGGATACGATATTAACTGCTGTGGAATCATTCGGGAAGAAAGCATTCGGTGTTTTATCCAAACATTGATGCAAATAACTCAAAAATAATAGAAGGGATGTCAAGGCACAAGGCGAACCCTCACTTTTACAGTATCCGCCATATGCCGCTGGAGGGTTTTTCACATTTAATGGCTCATTGCTCCTGTATGATAGGAAATTCCAGTGCCGGAATACGGGAGGCAGCCTCTTTCGGTGTTCCTGTTGTTAATATCGGGGACCGTCAGTACGGAAGAGAACGCAATCACAATGTTATCGATGTGTTATGTGATTACGATGAGATAGTTTCTGCAGTCAGAATATCGCTGGAAACCAAATATTCGAAAGCGAACATATATCACAAACCCGGACGCGCAAAGCGCATTTCTGATCAGATCCTGTGTTATTCGGATGCACTAAAGGCGGAGAAAAGTGAGAATCACTGG
This sequence comes from Desulfoluna sp. CYM3A, assembly GCF_056829965.1. Classification (NCBI taxonomy): domain Bacteria; kingdom Pseudomonadati; phylum Thermodesulfobacteriota; class Desulfobacteria; order Desulfobacterales; family Desulfolunaceae; genus Desulfoluna; species Desulfoluna sp. CYM3A. The sequence goes on along the minus strand of NZ_CP186556.1, from coordinate 3,047,810 downwards.
TCAACTAAAAATTGAAGACAGGTCAATCGGGGGGGATTATCCTTCATTCGTTATCGCCGAAGTTGCCCAGGCTCATGAAGGTTCTCTTGGTATTGCGCACAGTTTTATTGACCGTGCGTCCAAACTGGTGGTGATGCCATTAAGTTTCAGACTCATATCGCTGATGCCGAAAGCACGGTGGATGAAGAATTCCGGGTTATTTTTCAGACCAAGACAAGTCCCGCTATGACTACTGGAAACGTATGGAGTTCACCCCAGAGCAGTGGGCTGGTCTTTACCAGCATGCGAAGGATTCCGGGATCGTTTTTCTGAATTCAGCGTTTTCTGTCGAGGCAGTCAAAATGCTGGACGAAATCGGGATCCCGCGTGGAAGGTTGGCTCGGGTGAAATCAACAACCCGCAACTTTTGAATGCAATGATCGATACCAAGAAACCCATTTTACTCAGTACCGGGATGAGTAATTGGGAGGAAGTGGATGCATCTGTAGAGTTGTTGAAGGCTGCACATATCGATTATGCTTTGTTTCAATGCACTAGCAAATATCCATCAAAGCTCAGCGAAGTTGGGCTTAATGTCCTTTCAGAAATGAAAGCCCGTTAGGGTGTCGCGGTAGGCCTTTCCGATCATTCGGGTACTCTGTTTCCTTCTTTGGCGGCAATTGCGCAGAGTGCCAGTTTGGTTGAGGTTCACGTTACCTTTGATAAAGCGATGTTTGGCCCAGATGCACCGGTCGCTAACGTTCGATCAGCTGGAATTCCTGATAGAGTCCCGAGATGCTTTTTATGAAATGCACCAAAATCCTGTAGAGAAAAACGATCTCTATCATGATTTTAAACATATGAAATCGCTTTTCAATAAAAGTGTCGCGCTCAGGTGGGACATGGATGCGGGTACCATTCTCTTGAGTGATATGCTGACCACAAAAAAACCCGGGACTGGCATTCCAGCAGATAGTATTACAAGATTGTATCGGAAAAGCGTCTCAAAAAAAGAATAAATGCAAACCGCGTTTTGAAATTCGACGATATTTATTGAGTTTTATTATGAAACTAAATTCAATCATTATTTATGTAAACGAACCTGATCTCTATCAGCATGTTGATTTCAGTCAATATCCTGAAAATAAAGCATGTCTATTACCCAGATACATTGAATGGGGGTGGGGCAGAGGTCGATGCTGTATTCGTCGGTTCGAAGGATGTAATCGATGACCGATTTTTACACTCCTTTTTAAACGTGCGATATATTGTTTCCAGCACCACCGGTACAGATCATATAAAAACATCACGTGACATCGAAGTTGTCAATCTGGACCCGCGGGAAATAGAGGCTGTTTCTGCGACTGCAGAATTCAGTTTAGCCCTGCTTCTGGGGTTGGCTGCGGAAAATTCCTTTCATCGATCATGACTGCGTGGATGACCGCCAGCTCTACAGGGGTGTTCAATTGCGTGGAAAGCGCATTGGGATATTCGGAATGGGACGCTTGGGCAAAAAAATGGCCAAATATGCCGAAGCCCTGGATATGGAATGGGTAGGCTTTGATCGTGAAGGGACTTCCAGTGAGAAGGAAGAAATCCGAAGACCTCGGATATTATATCGATTCATCTGCCGCTTAGGCCCGAAACTATTGATTTCATTGATCAGAATTGCTTTGAAATGATGAAGAACAAACCTTATATTATCAACACGTCAAGACCGCAGATTATCTCAAAGAGTGCTTTGATTTATGCCCTATATAACTATTTGATATCCGGTGGCTGCTTGATGGATTTTATCAACTATCATGTAGATCATAAGTGGACATGGCGTTGAAACCTCATACAAAGGATAAGTTGTTTCTAACACCACATATTGCAGGCAATACACATGATTCTATAGAGTACACCTCACGTGTTGTTTTAAATAAGCTAATGGCGATAATTACTGCGGTTTGAGGGGGCGTTGTATGAAATTATTGTATGCTGTCTTTACATACAACAGATATTATCTGACGAAAAATTGTATTGAATCAATTAAAGAATTCGGGCCGGAAGCAGATCTTCTTGTTGTTGATGATGGAAGTTCAGACAAAAGGCTCTTGGAGTATTTACAAACATTAGAAGGCAATGAAAATACGAAGGTACTATACAGGTCTAATCGCTTAAAAAGAATTGCATGGCGGTGTATACTTTAATATGGATGCAGCCGTTGAATATGCACATGACAGAGGCTATAGTCATATATTTTTTATTCAGGATGATACTCAGTTTATGTGGAAAGATCATTCTTTTATAGAGCGAGTTGAAAAGATATTTGAATACCATTCTGATGCGGCAATGGTTGGGAGCATATTTCAAAAAGGCATAGTATTTCCATCGGCATCTGTACGATTTATCGCGTATGAAGAAACGGAGTGCTGGCATCTAAGGCCTTACGCATTAACTGACATAGGGATAATGCCAGTCGGTTTGATCAAGAAGCATGGGTTTAGCTTCTCCGATGTAAGTCATGAAAGCAAGAATAGCTTGTTTTGGAAAAATAAGGGCTACAAATTTTATACGACTTCATCACCTGTGATGGCTTGGGTTCCCTGGCCCATGGTTGTCAGATATAATAAGGAGAGTTCGGGAAGAAGCCCTGTAAACAAATATTTCCTTAAGCCATTAACAGTTCAACAGGTCGGGTTGCTTAGCGAGCTATATTTTAGCGATACCAACTCACGAAAAGTTCTGTCAAACGTGGGGATGGCGAGCTTTGAAGCCCTATTGGTTTACGAAAGATTATTGGGGGTATCTTAAGTGGTTGAAAAGATGGATGATAGAGAATAAGAAGATCCCCTGTTTTTCAAAAGTGAATTGAATTTGCTGTGATTCGATTTATTATTAATTGTTTTGAAAAGGCGACTTTGGCTTGAGTCTTATTTATAATAAAATTAGAAGTCTTTTATTACATTTTATCACGCTTTATCAGATTATCCATTTTCTAAAGCATAAAAATGAAATTTTTGATAATGAAATAATATATCCCTTTTTCCGAAGAGCTTTTGGCTATCAAATCGTGGGGTTTGATTACGCATCCAGGCTTTACTATCCTCATCGAATCTTCTGTTGTATACATCCAGAGTCCACGTTCAAACCCATATCTTCCGTTATGTTTTGAACACAATATGGATGTATTTCAATTCAGTGGGGTAAAAAATACCAATATTCAGTTTCGTATACTAAAATTTTTGCTAATTTCGATTAGTGCTTTTTCCAATAAACATTTTGTTGTCCTTTGGGAGTCATTGTTTAAACAACTTTCCATTTCTGGTGGTAACCTGCAGTGCGGTTATGAAGATAACTCACTAATAACAGATTATAAAGACTATACAGGATATGCTATGGTTGTTAGGTTGGGGCTCGGTGAATCTCCAAAGCTTCCAGATTTCCTGATAAGCGAAGTCGAGTTAAAGATTAAAGCTGTATACCCAAACTTCTTGAGTAAACCGTTTGTTACAATGCTTCTACAGGAAAGAAAAGGGGGGACGGTTTGATGATTACATCAGAAGCTCAGGACCACAGGGAAATTATGTTAGCACCGTTAAATTTTTAACTGTTAGTGGATATCATGTGGTAGGAACCGGTGAAATCCAACATTCACATTTTGAAGCCATTCATGGCTACTATTCACTTTCTGATGTCGATGTTGATCCAAAATTGCTGAATCTATATTTGATTATGCGGTCAGCTATTTTTATTAATCAGCATTCTGGACCATATCATTTGGCAGAAGCCTGCGGGATACCTGTAATTCTTTGCGATGTTATGCCATATTGGCAGGGCGCTTGAATTGCAATATAGTTTTAAAAATAAACAAAATCGAGCAAGATCACAAGCGAATTCTTCGATGAGTTACATTTATAATACCTATTATGATTTAGTATTGGGCATAAAAACTATAAAAAGAAAAGATATTCATGTGCTACCTAATGATTCTGAAGAAATATATGAAGCAACCAAAGAAACTGTTTTAATATTGAATAAAGAAAAGAAGTATACAAACGATGAACTGTGTATACAAAAAAAATTCAGAGGTCTATTTACTCAAAAAAATATTTTAGTTACTTATACTCTGAATTGCCCGCCAATATTTGTTTTAAACAAGCTAAAAGATGAACTTGCGAATATTTAAATAATTCAATTTGGTTTTTAGTTGGGTATGAGAGTAAAATATTTCTATAGCAACTAAGCCAGAATATAACCCTCACTCTAATTATCCTTTTATTGGGTATTAATTGTTTTGGTGTCTAATTCACTGTAAGCACAGTTTTTTTTTTGTTGATTTCATAGTGAATGACTTGAATACTATATGATGTTTTTATGGAGATAGCATAATGCGAAAATTATATGATTTGTTGAATAAAGTTCGTAGGAATATTGCAGAAAGACTACTTCCAGATGACTGTTATGTTCAACACAATCCAAATTTTAATTATGTATTGAACTATTATCCCGATTTTATGAGTGATATGGAAGAATTTAATAATCATAGTGAAAAATTGTTACGTGATGGAAATAGATGGTTAATGATTAACCTCTTGTGTGATATTGCCAATAACTGCAAAGAGGGGACTATGCAGAATTAGGTACATATAGGGGGGCTTCTGCACGTTTGCTGTTTAATCGAAGAATAGTGAATCAACTTTGTACTGCTTTGATACCTTTGAAGGATTTCAGTCTTTTGACCTAAGAGTTGAACAGGAAACAACTAATTTGAATCTACAAGAGGGAAAGTTTTCTGAGACCTACTCATCGAATTGGTTATCAAAACAATATCAGGTGAGAATTGCCATGATCGCTTGGTGGTAAAAAAAGGTCTTTTTCCAGAGACATATACCGGCCTTAGCGGCAGTAACCGCGTTTTGTTCATTGACTGTGATTTATATTCTCCTATGAAATCTGGGCTCGAAAAGTTTTGGCCCTATATCGTTCCGGGAGGTGTTTTATTGGTTCATGACTATAATTCAGCCTATAGTGGTGTTAAGAAGGCCGTAGACGAATACTTTAAAACGATGGGAGTCATACCTTTCCACTGTGTGACAAAGTTGGAAGTGCTGTTATTATTAAGAATCAACGATAGTAATTATGATGAGATTTGGTATTATTTGCTTCTTGTGTAAATGAATAAATTTCAGATATCTGTCTTGTCGTTAAATCAAAATTTACTGTTATATAAATTGATTATATTTTGGAGGAGTATGAAGTCGATTGTAACTGGTGGCTGTGGGGTTTATTGGAAGTCATTTAGTTGATCTGTTGGTTGCTGAAGGACATCAAGTTACTGTTCTGGATAATCTCAGCACTGGAAGATTAGGTAACATTAGTCATATTAATGATAAAATCAATTTTATCAAATGTGACCTATCTATAGCTGGGGATTGGCAAAATGTTTTCAGTGATGTTGATTGGGTGTTCCATTTGGCAGCTTTGGCTGATATTGTTCAATTTCAATAATCCCCATGATTATTATATGTCCAATGTAAATGGAACGTTTAATGTCATGCAGTCCTGTCGTCAGCATAACGTTAAAAAGGTAGTTTATTCTGCTTCATCATCTTGCTATGGGATACCAAAAACACGAGTAACCCCTGAAACGGAAAGCATAAGTCCCCAATACCCCTACGCCCTTACCAAGCTGTTAGGAGAAGAGATTGTTCTACATTGGAGTAAAGTATACGGTATTGATGCAGTATCTTTGAGGTTTTTCAATGTGTATGGGACCCGTTCACGAACATCGGGTACGTATGGCGCTGTATTTGGGGTCTTTTTAGCTCAAAAGCTTGCTGGGAAACCTTACACTGTTGTTGGTGATGGCGAGCAGACACGTGATTTTACATACGTTACAGATGTTGCGGATGCGATGATTGCTGCAGCTAAGAGCGAAAAAACCAATACAGTCTATAATGTTGGAAGCGGTGAAACCATTTCTGTAAATAGGATTGTGGAGCTTCTTGGCGGAGAAAAAGTCTATATACCCAAGCGTCCCGTTAGCCGCACTGCACCTTTGCTGATATTTCGAAAATCCAAAGCGAACTGGGGTGGAATCCAACGGTAAAAATCGAAGATGGTGTTCAGAAACTTTTAGATAATATAGATTACTGGCGAGAGGCACCCGTGTGGGACCCCGAAAGTATCGGAGAACAGACGAAAGATTGGTTTAAATACCTTGGGAATAATGATGGATAAATTCAATCCACCACGTGTGCAGAGCTTTAAGCGCGATCTTAACAAGCAACAAAAGGTTGTCTTTGTTTCTGGAAACTTTAACTCATCCGCATCCCGAAACCAACTGCGCCTGTTGAAGTTTGCATCCCAATGTGGGGATTATCTTGTTGTGGGTGTGAACGCTCAAGAAGATAGGACTTTCGCCTGCTGATTTGAGATATGAATCAGTATCTTCCGTTAGTTTTGTTGATGAGGCTGTTTGTCTCAATGAACATCCAATTGATTACATCAAAAAATCGAAACCGGATGTCGTGGTTAAAGGGAAGGAGTTTGAGGACAAATACAACGAAGAACTCGAGGTGCTCCAGAGTTATGGCGGGAAGTTAATTTTTTCTTCGGAGAAGTGACATTTTCGTCCTTGGATTTGTTGAGGTTCAAAATTAAAAATCCATCTGTAGCAGGTATTATCACGCCCCATGATTTTATTCAGAGACATAAAATATCTTCCATAAGTCTATGTCAAACTGTTCGTCAAATGAGTCAGTTGAAGGTCTGTGTCATAGGAGATGTTATCGTTGATGAGTATATATCGTGTGATCCTTTGGGATGTCCCAAGAAGACCCTACAATTGTTGTAACTCCCGTTATGAATCAGCTCTTCTTAGGAGGAGCTGGTATTGTTGCAGCTCATGCAAAGGGCTTGGGGGCACGGGTGACATACGTGACGGTGGTTGGTAAAGATGAGAAAGGGGGACTATGTAAAAAGATCTCTTCAGGACTATGGGGTTGAAAGCATTCTTTTCGAAGATGAAAGCAGGCCGACAACCCTTAAACAGAGGTTCAGGGCTCATGATAAGACTCTGTTGCGAGTCAACCATTTGATCCAGCGGTCAGTAGGAAAAGACATTCAAGAAAAGATAAAAGAAAAGCTCAGATCGGTTATTGAAAATATGGATCTGGTTATCTTTTCTGATTTTAACTACGGGTGTTTGCCCCAGGAGATAGTGAACTATCTGTCCAATCTTTGCATGGAAAATGATATCCCGATGGTAGCTGACAGCCAGTGTTCCTCCCAGGTCGGTGATGTGTCTCGATTTAAAAACATGGCTTTTATAACCCCTACCGGAGCGAGAAGCACGAATTGCAACCAAGAATTATGAAAGAAGGTCTCGTGATAATGACCGAAGCGCTGAGGCAAAAAACACAATCAGATAGTGTTTTGGTTACTTTGGGGGCCGAAGGGGTTTTAATCCACACGAATGAAAACTAAATACTCATGTCACTGATCGCATTCCTGCACTCAACCTCAGCCCGAGAGATCCAGCAGGTGCCGGAGACTCTTTGCTGACCTGTTCTTCTTTGGCAATGGCTCTCGGTTGTGATATATGGCAATGCGCATATCTTGGCTCTGTTGCGGCTGCGTGTCAGGTTGGGCGGCTCGGTAACGTTCCATTGAGTCAAAACGATCTCCTCGGCCAAATTAAGTTTTGATGAAGGATTAATAGGTAAGTGAAAGCAATTCTATTGGCATCTGGTTTCGGGACCAGGTTAAGGCCGTTGACGGATCATATTCCGAAGTGCCTTGCGCCTATCAATGGTAGGCCCCTTCTCGATTATTGGATATCACTTCTAAAAAGCTCGGGTGTTGATGAGGTATTAATCAACCTGCATTACTTTCATGATCAGGTTGCAGAGTTTGTTCAAGACTATCCGTCAGACTTGAATATTACCACAGTGTATGAGCACGAACTGCTGGGCACAGGTGGAACCCTTCTTGCAAATCGGGACTTTTGCCATGATGAGCCTATCCTCCACATTCACGCCGAGAATTTGTGTTACTGTGATCTGAGAGGTTTCATGGCTTCACACGAGAAGCGTCCTTCTGGTACAGAAATCAGCATGATGACGTTTCATACGGATCACCCCGAGTCGTGCGGAATTGTTAAACTAAACGCCCAAAATATCGTTACAGATTTTTTCGAAGTTGAGTGAACCCCACGGCAATTTGGCAAACGCTGCAGTATATATTGTTGAGCCTACAGTGATTGACTTTATTGAAGGTTTAAGTAAACAACAGCAAGTGGATTTCAGTACTGAGGTGCTGCCGAGATATGTCAATAGGATACATTCTTACCTTAACGATATGTACTTAAGGGATATTGGCAATATCCATCATCTTCTTCTGGCTCAGAATGAGTTTGACTATGAAGTTAGTTGTCATACTGAAAATAAATCCTGGTTTAGAAAGCTTAATGCTGATGGGCTGCATATCTCGACTGACCTGCTTAATGCTTTAGCCGCTTTTTATCAGGCCGAAATCATTTATGCTGATGAAAATGTTCAAAATAAACCATTGTCAAGTAAATCCCCTGTGATTTTATGTTGTGAGCGTTATTCAGAGGAATTGGCAACAGCTATTGTTGATTTTGGTTCAGTCTACGACATTGTTTTGGTGCTTTTTAAAACCGTACCACATCATTTTTCTGCTCATAGATTTTACAATCGATTTAAACTGAACTGTTTTGCTGTGTCGAAAGACACAGATGAAATGGAAATTAATTAGGAGTCTTCAAGCATGAATCCATCACAGTGGTTGCGTGAGCTTTCTGCCGCAATTACAATACCAATTCGAAAATTAGCGGCGTAGAAACTTCGTTAGAGGCGTCGTTTAAGCATCTTGCAGACATTTTTCGAACTGTTCGTGATAACGGTAAGGCTGTATGGTGGGTAGGGAATGGCGGTAGCTCTGCACGTGCTCACATCTTTCACAGGACATGATGAATAAATTGAGTATAAGGTCCATGACTTTGAGCGACTCGGCAATGATAATGTATGGAAAATGATTTTACGTACAGTAATGTTTATTCTCGGCCATTAGAAACGCTTGCAAAAAGTGGTGATTTGATTATCGCTATTTCGAGTTCTGGTAATTCAGAAAATATTTTAAATTGTGCTAAGCTTGCATGTGAAGAACATGTATTGTCACTTGTATTGCACGTTACAGTCAAATAAACTGTCGAGTATCCTGCAGATATTTCTTTCTATACTCCATGCGAGTACTATGGCCAGGTTGAAGTAGCGCATGAGGCCATCTTTCATTCTGTAATTGAAACGATGTGGATAAGTGAGCAGTGATTGATATTTAGTTGCTTAGCTTATGGGCCAATTTGTCTCAATGCTTTAATTACCTTTGAAAGTTCGTTTCATATCCGCTGCTTGAAGCGTAGAGAGTAGGTGTCACATCATTAATTTGCAAGATCGTCACAGACACATCCATTTTTATAAACGATTAGTTCAATATTATCTTCTCTTTTATAACTATGTAGGGTGCAAGATTCTGTACTTTGTAGGCTTAAATGTTCTGACCTCCATATTGGATGTTGTGGGCGTCTCCCTGTTTTTCCACTTATACAGCAACTGGATACCGGAACTGCGTCAACTGGGGATAAAGTTACAGAACTGTTTAACAGCATATTGGTATATGTTGGGCTGGATATTAATCTGAAAAATGTTTTGATCGTTATCGGTCTTGTATATGGCTGTAAAGCGATTCTCTATTTTTTTACATGTGTTTCCCGATATTTTATTTTATACGTTTTCGAAAAAGACTTGAGGGAAACTTTAAATTCGTCTTTTTCCGGGATGGCCTACGGTTATTATATTCAAAATAACTTAGGCTATTACTCTAATCTTGCGACGACAGAAATGCAAAAACCATATCTTGCTTTTCACATTATACAGAAATGTTGGGGGGGGTGGTTCAGGCCCTGATCCTCTGTATCGCTTCGTTTTATATAAACCAGAGTTTCACGATTATCGCTATTTCATCAGGCACGTTTATTCTTGTTTAAGATCCTGTCGAAGTTGTCCTTAAAATACTCGTACCGAGCTGTCCAGGAAAATGCAACCTTGAACAACTTGGTTATTCAAAAACTATCAGCGTTTAAGTATTTGGTTGCTACAAATAAAATCTTTAAACTCAGGGACAAGATCAATGATACCATAAAAACTGTTGCGATGATCCAACTGAAGTTCGGTATCATTGCTTCGGTGCTAAAATCTATCAAAGAGCCCTTAGTGGTAATGGTTGTTGTGGTGATCGTCTATTACCAGTTAGTCGGTGGCAGCGGTCGGTGGAGTTGTTATTTCAACGCTTTTTGTCGGTAAAATACTACAGTCAATCCTGGCATTCCAGCTGAGCTGGCAGCGTTGGGGACCTCTGCTGGGCCGCAAGTTTTGCATAATTGTATTACAGAAATGTCAAGAGAAAATGTTAAGTAGCCGGAAAAAGCAAGGATGCTGATTATATATCCGTATTGTTTTCAACAATGTTTCTTTTGCATACAAGAAGGCACGCCTGTCATTAATGACCTGACGATGAACATTAAGAAAAATGCGATGGTTGGAATCGTTGGGGCTTCTGGTGCAGGTAAATCCACGATCGTCGATTTAATTACGCCGTATTTCGAAGTTCAAAAGGTAATATCTGCATAGACGGTGTTCCTTTGACAGATATGGATACAGTCAAATACAGGGACCTTATTGGTTATGTGACTCAGGATAGCTACTTGTTTGATGATAACATTCTAAATAATATAAGCTTCTGGGAAACAGAGTTAAGCCCGGTAGAAGTCGAGAGCAAAGTATCCGATGTAACGAAAATGGCAAACTGTGACGAATTTATAGGTGCTATGCCAAACAAGTTTTTGACCAATGTAGGGGACCGTGGAGTTAAAGTTTCGGGTGGGCAAAAGCAAAGACTCTCATTTACCGTGAACTGTATACTAAGCCCGAGATTTTAATATGGACGAAGCGACAAGTGCTTTAGATACTGAGTCAGAAAAATATATACAAAAAAGCATAGAATCCCTAAAAGGAACAATTACAATAATAACCATCGCCCATAGATTGTCCACGATAAGAAACTGTGACTACATATATGTTATAGACAATGGGTATGTGGTTGAAGAAGGGACATCCAGTCAACTAAAAACGAATAATGATTCAAAGTTTTACAAGCGATATATGAAGTGCAGAATCTTTAGTATCATCAAAGTGTAGATGTTGGGTCATTTTATTGTATTTATCAGGGGTCTTTATGGTAGCCAACAATAAAATAAAGATATATTTCAACTACAAGCACATTGATTCACCTTGGGGGGGCGAATAATTTTATTAAAACGTTGCATAAGGCCCTATCCATCAGCGATGATTTTGCCATTGCTGATGATATACAAGATGATTATGACATACTTTTCATGAACGATCTCGGAATGGGGCCCCTTAACGGCAGCAAGAGAATTCCCTTGGAAAAGGTTTTAAAACTCAGGGAGGAGAAGAGAAAGAAGGGGATTGATTTGAAAATAGTGGTGAGGCTTGTCAACTTAAAGCGACATGCACACAAGCTTGGTCCCCGCAGTTATATATATGCCTGTATGGACGATCGAAAGACTTTGAAACTTGCCAATATGGCTGACTTTGTAATTTTTCAAAGCGAGTATCAACGCAGTTTTTTTAAGAAATACGGTTATAAAAATCATCAAGATGTCGTTATTCATAATGGCGCTGATGAAAGATTTTTTAATTCTGAACCGTCGTTCCTCAGGAGACGGTACAATAAGGCTCGTTTCAGCCACTGCAACTGATAACGATATCAAGAAACACGATTGGATTGCAAAAATATCCGAGCATCAAGGTGTGGAAATGGTTCACCTTGGCAGGTGGCCTAAGAACAAAGATAAAAAAAAAGTAATAACAAAAGGATCCTTGGACAGTTCGGAGATGGCAAACATAATTTGGAACTGATTTATCTCGTCCATACTGCAATTAAAGATGCCTGTCCGAATGTTATATTTGAAGCAATTTTATCCGGCTTACCTGTAATTTATAATCCCAATGAGGGGAAGCAGCCAGGAAATTGTCAAAACAAACGGTTTTCCTGTTGATATTGAAAATATTTCAGAATATTCTACCAGGCAAGATCGAATTATAATCACTATGTGGACAATGTGAATGTTTCTCGAAATGATTACTCAATAGATCGAGCATCTCGTAATTATATGGATATTTTTAAATCTATATGTTCATAGCTTATTTTTAGTTTTCTATTCCGTTTTTTGGGTGGGTGTTTTCCCGACAACAAAATATACACATTTGATTCGATAAGCAAATTATATGATAATAAATAAGCGATTTTGCGAAAAGATAATTGTCTTCACAGGATTGATTTTTCTCTTTTTTTGTCTTTCGTTTCAGTTTAAAGTTAATGGACAACAAGCGCTCAGGCCTTTGCACTATCCTGGTATATTTATGATGATGGGTATAGGAGGAGACCGCCTTTTCGTAATCGCTTCTTCTCAATACAAAATTTAAATCACCGTTAGTATCATGGATTCTTACAACTCTTCTCTTTTTTTATGCCTATATTCTGCTGAGTACTATCGGTGGGCCTATGAAAGCAATAGATATTATTGGTTCGTCAGTTGATATATTAATAATTGCTCTTAGTGTATACTATCTTGCAAAAGATACCAATAACCTGAAACGATTAACTGTGCTGGTCTCGAAAGTGGTTATAATGGTTGCTGCGATGTCTGTTTTCATAGGCATTGCAGTTTTGTATTTAGGGTCAGTCAAACATTGGGCCAGTTCTGGTCGCGCAATCAGTATCTCTTTCCCGGTCGAATATCACGGGTTTGTAGGTGATCCAACCCACTTCGGGGCATTGATGGGGTTGGGCGTCTTGTTTTCGATATATCTCTACTCAGTCTATAAACAGAAACGTTATGTTTTTACAGGTGTAATTTTGTTTGGCTTTCTGGTTTACTCTGGAAGCAGGAGTGGTGTGTTAGCGCTTTGTCCTAGCCTTGCTTGTTCCTTAAAACTGAAAATTAAAAAATCACATCTTCAAATGTGCATTTTGATTTTTTTCTTTTATCGGGCATCCTTTGGGTTTAACTTTTGCTTTTTTGATGAAATTGTGGGTTTCATGAATATAAAGTTCAGGTTAAATGATTCCAATGCCTGGGACCGAATACGGTTTTGGATGAATACGATCGACTTTTTTGAGAATGGATCTATTGTTAACTCCCTTTTTGGGCATGGCTATAACGCTTTGGCAATGAATGGTATAGCGTGTTTCAATACCTACCTCAGTTTTATGGTTAATTATGGAATCATATTTCTATGTTCATTTTTTGTTTTTGTGATTTTGGTCATACTGTTTTTAATGCAGGCTATGGCAAGTGGAATGGGTAATGAACTCAAGCACCTTTATCTATGATGCTAATCGTCTACTCCTGTTCTTTCGGGATGTTCATTGAACTCATTTTTTGGGTTTTTCCATTTCATAAACTTTGCCTTTATTCTGGGCCTAATTATAGCCGATAGGGTAATCGGATTCGAAAAAACATTATTCCGAGAGGCTGCACAGAAGAGATGTGTCAGGGATTCTTTAACTGAAGATAGCGTTTTAGGATATTGCTAAATATGCCAAGTGCCAAATTTTATGATTGTCATTATGATCAGAAGTGATAGATAATTCGAAGAGTCTAAATTCTCATTTAAAACCTTAATCACATGTGAGCAGAGAAGTTGAAGAACATAAATGGAATAAAGTTGGCGAATGCCCAACAGGGTTACTCATCGTACATACACGCGTGCAAAACCGGAGAAGCACAATTTCGGTTCACACTCAACTCTGAAACAACGCCCTTTGCTCTGTGCTTTGCTATCTTTGGTCTTCACTTGCTGCGTGACCTTAAGTCATTTGAATCAAATAATGATGTGTTGTCCGAGGTGTTGATCAATAACCTCTTCAAATATAAAAAGGCCAGAGAGATACTACGAGCTGGTATATGACAAGCCATTTTTGCAACTGCTCACTTTTACACTGAGTTCCCTTTGGATCATTGATAGGCTTAACGATAACCGATTGGAAGAGTTGGTTGGGTTGCTGATGCGCCGTGACGTCAAGAATTACCTGACATGGATCGGGGCTTTTGACGGAAGGCCTCAAAGTGGTAATATGGCCATGTTTATGGCTATTCTTTATATCTATAGTCGGATTATCTAGGATAAAGATGCAGGTACTCATAGATCAGTGGGTCGATCTACATATTCAAAACATGAATCCCAACGGGTTTTGGGGGAATTGTAAAGATATGTCTTATCTCCAATTTCAGAATGGATTCCACCAATATGAAATTTTAGAATATCTGAATATCGATAACCCGAAATCAAGGATAGCAGCTCAAGGTGTGTTGGCGTTGTCAGACGATAAGGGGCACTATGCACCTTATTATGGTGGTGGTGGATGCTATGATTATGATGCCATCAGTATAATTACAGGTGGTTTTTCCAAACTCAATGACAGCATCAAGCTTCACTTGTTGTTAACAAGCACTACGCTTCTTGGTGAGCAGAATGCTGATGGTGGATTTGCAGAAAATCATTATGTAAGACCCAGGTCAAAGACTCTTTTATATCATAATCTTAAGAAACTTGCTAAGCTTAAGGGTAAAAGAGCAGTGTATGAAGCATTAAGATCTTTCATAACGCTACAAAGGCCCGTGAACAATCGGGTTCACACTCATTGGAGCAGGTATTCCAGTAACTGGTACGAATCTAATTTATGGGACTCATGGTTCCGTATGACGATTGCAAGGATAGATTGTACTTTAAATAAAACCCCATTGTTTCCCTGGGGTTTCATTCAATTTCCTGGGATTGGTTTTCACTCTAAGTAAATTAGTTAGTAAATTTATTATGCGTATAATATACATATCACCCTCTTTGATGCCTTTAAAAGTGCGAATTCAATTCATGTAGCGAGGATGTGCGAGGCCTTTTCTAATTTGGGGTACAGAGTTGATCTTTACTATGCCCATAATCAGGCATTTTCTCCTTTTTCAAAACATGTCCTTGAAAATTTTTATGGCGTGGACTTGAAACATGTGACCTGCAAGCCGGTTGTTTGCAACGAAATAACCCCGGGGATCAATGCGCGTATTGCGTTTAAGTCATTTGTTGACATTGTATGCTCCTTAATGCGTTTCAGTTTCAAAGATAATCTTTTGATTTCCAGGAACTTATACGCTGTTTTTCTCCAATGGATAAAAATGAAAAATATAATATTCGAAACGCATCATTTGGAGTATGGCTTTCAGAAAATTTTTTCAGTCGATTCTATTGAAGAATAAAAAGGTTAAAACAGTCGTAATATCGGAAGCATTGCATGACGATTTGGAGAAGCATGTTGGTTTACGGCTTTGCGATATAGTCGTACTTCCTGATGCAGCCCCTTCAGGAATAACGCGCGTTGAATCTCAACACAAGCCTGGAGAGCGTAGAAATATAATTGGTTGTGAAAAACTTGATCGGTTTTCATTGGTTTCAGGTTATTTTGGGCATTTATACGAAGGCCGCAGCAGTACGATAAACTAGTTCTCTATTATCATTGAAGAATCCGGATAAATGCTTTTTGATACTCGGAGGGAACGAACAGGATGTTATCGAAAGCCGAAAAAAATATCAGTCAGACAATTTAAAAATCATGGGCATGTACGCATTGAAAAAGCAATTCGTATCATGAGTTTAATGGACGTGCTTTTGATGCCCTATCAAAAAAGTGTCTCCATTGGAAGCAAGAAAGGGCATGACGCATCAAAGTGGATGTCTCCAATGAAAATGTTTGAGTACATGGCAACAGGGGTACCGATTATAGCTTCCGATTTGCCTGTTATTCGGGAAATCCTGCACGACAAGCACAACTGTCTGCTGGCTCATCCTGAAAATGATGAAGAGTGGAATACGTGCCTAAAACTCTTGGCTCAGATACGTCTATTTATAGTAAGATTGGTTGTACTGCGCATAAAGAATATTTAAATAATAAATTGGGACTCACGGGCAAATAGTCTTTTGGGTTTAAGCTTAATCTAATAGAATACCTCTGGAATAAGAATGAAAAAAACGGTATTTATCATTGTTCCCTCCTTCACGCTTGCTGGCCCTGTAAAGGGGGCTATTGCTTTATCTAACAGTCTTGTTGATCATGTTAATGTCAATATTGTCCCACTGAAGAGTGATACAATCGATAACTCATTATGCTTCATCCTAGAGTCAGTATTATTTCACTTGCAAAGATTCAGTAGTTGAGGAGACATAAATTTCAATTTTTCAAAAAGGTGATAAATGCAAATGGTAAAAAAAATCTACTGTTTAGGTTTCATTTTCCTTTTCTGCAGACCTTTTTAGCTCTTTTTAGTTTCCTATACAATGATTGTTAGCAGTGTTCGTGGAAACCTCATAAAAAACTATTTTTATGATTATGGTTTGAGGGGGTTCTTCGTCCGTGTCTCATTATTTGCTCTTGCATCGATTTGATACTGTTGTCGCTATGTCCTATACAATGCGAAAACAGCTAAGGGTTTTGGGGCTCAGGCGAATAGTTGTTATTGGAAATTTTATTGACGAATATAGTATATCAAAATACAAGGTAACGCATCAAAAAAATGATGAAAATCAAGGTTTCAAGTTCTTCTTTCTTGGGAGTTTAACAAGTAGAAAAAATCCTTTGCTCCTTATTGAAGCGATTCATAAACTCAAAGTATCTGGGTTTCCATGTGAAATTGATTTTGTTGGCGTAGGCCCTGTTACTGCCAAGTCTTCAGGAGAAGTGCGTTCAATTGCATGTCCAAAAAAATGTTAATTTTCATGGTTTTGTCAAGTGTCCTTATGAGCTTATCACAAAAGCTGACTGCATGGTCTTGCCCTCATATTCGGAAGGAGTGTGAGGGAAGTGATGAGTGATTATCAGTATCACCTGCTGAAGTGATGTGAATGGTGAAATAGGTGCATGAGGAGTTAATGGAGAGCTTTTTACTTATGACGGTGCGATTGTCGATGCAATGAAAAAGATGATTGTCAATAAAAATAAGTTTAATCCAAAAATGAATGTTCTGTTGCCAGAGATGTTTAGGCAGTATGAGTCAGTTTCTCGATTTATCCAACTTTTCGAAAGTGCTTGAAATGAATTTTAAAGAATACAATACATATTTGTTAATCAAGAAGTAGGTTGGGTAAGCTGTATAAGTTATGGTATTTATATCCTCGTATTAATAAGTATTTACCAGGAAAGGTATTAGATGTTGGCTGTGGTATTAGAAACTATTAATCATGAGGCGCTGTTGGAGTCGATATTAACCCATATAACGTTGACTATTGTAGACTGAATTCCTGTGATGCGCGTATTATGCGTAAGGATATATTGCCTTTTTCTGATAGTTCTTTTGATGGTGTCATACTTGACAATGTTTTAGAGCATTTAAGTGATCCAAATGGCTTGTTATCGGAAATCAAAAGGGTCTTGGCTGATAGTGGTTTTTTTGTTGCCGGAGTTCCTGGCAAATATGCTTATAACACCGATGAAGATCACAAGAAGTTTTATGATGAAGACCTTTTGGTTAAAACAATGTGCTCACATGGATTTGAAAAGATGCGCATTATGCATATGCCTGTAAAATCTCGTTGGCTTGAACAAAATATACTCTCAATACTGTTTGTATGGTTTTTTTCAGAATAGAAAAAAATAATAAATTGTACAGTCAGCTTGTATGTCCTCACTTGTCATGGTGGCGCTCCGACTAAACGGCTCCAATGCTGATTTTGAATCCCCGCCCTGAATTTTCAGGTCAAAGACCAGAAAGGAAGATAAAAAAAAACTACAAAACCTGAAATCATTTTAAGTGTGAATTTTAAAGTAGCTCATCGTAAAATGCCCACTTCCTAAAGGCTCTTGTTTTCGGGTGAAACAATTTGCGTTGGGTGAGGTATCGTATGGGTTGGATAGGGAGATGTGGAGAAGTGGCTCACAGCGTTCATACTTTGATTACAGTTCTGTCAACTTTCTCTGTCCTCAGTGGTGTTGATTGTTGGACGTAAAAGTTACTATACATTATGTATACACATCGTTGTTTATTGGGCAGCTTCAATAAACCGGAGACAGGTTTTGGGTTTGAGAATATTTCGCTACGACCGCAGAGGACTTGCGCAAATTACTTGGAATTATATGCACCATAAGAATACGAAGATAGGCATGAAAGCTAACAGGTTCTGTACATGGGGATCGCTTAGAGTGAGTAATATTCAAGCTCTCCGTTATGCTGGGGAATGATAACAAAAGAAAGATTGGTGTTATGGATTTATCAATTATTATTATTAACTATAATACAAAGAAACTAACCCATGAATGTGTGGACTCCATATATGCTCTGACGGAGGATATCGATTTTGAGGTCATAGTTATTGATAACGCATCTACAGACGGGTCATATCACGAACTTTCAAACTTAGCATACGATAACTATACATATATTTATAACGATTTAAATGTCGGCTTCTCAAAAGCAAACAATAAAGCAGCTCAGCACGCAAAAGGGGCTTACATTTTTTTTATGAATAGCGACATGGTGTTTGAAAATAATGTCCCAGGAAAATTGCATTCTTTTTTGTGTAAAAACAAGAATGCCGGAGTCGTAGGGCCAAAGTTTTTGAATAAAGATAAAAGTCTTCAGGTTTCATGTCGTGATTTTCCCTCAATTAAGTTTGGGTTTATTAAGTTCTTTCCTTTTCTTAAATTGTTTTTTTCTGATGAGTATAGCAGTTATTACAAGAAGTCTTATGAGTTTGAAGAAATTCAAGCAGTTGATACTATATCGGCAGGCGCTCTTATGATTCAAGAGACTATTTTAATCAAATCGGTAAGTTTGATGAGTTTAGTTTTATGTATGGAGAAGATGCTGATATTTGCCGGAGGGTTCGTGACGATGGGAAAGATGTGATGTATTTTCCTCATGCGGTTTTGGTTCACTATGGTGGTCAAAGCAGCAAGCTCAATAGTACCAAAGCAATTTGGTCCTACTATATGGCATTTTACTTCTTGTATAAGAAATATCACTTTAGCAAGGTGGGTGTGCTTTTTAAACCTATGTTTATTGGACGGGCCATCGTTGAAATAGGAATAAGTTATTTCCGCTCCGACAAACGTATTACATGGAATACAAAGTAAATTGAGAAAAAAAAATATTTGGTACCCGGGGGGGGGGGGGCAAATTGGTACAGGCTTGCTACGGCTTCTCCTGAAAAGTTGCTCTTTCAATGTTCTTCGAGTGATTGCTAAAGATAAAGCCGATGCAGATCGAATTTCTCAAGTGGGAGAGTTCAATATTGTGCATGCTGATATTTCACGAGGTTTTACCCAAATCGCCAAAGAACATTTTGAAGACATTGATACTGCTATCCACTTGGCCGCTTTGGTCCATACACCTAAGGCGAGAGAAGAAGAATATTATGACACTAATTTTTCCGGTACTGTTGAGTTGATCAATCTATTCAATAAATACTCTAAGGCAAGTGTAAAACAGTTTGTCTATGTATCAACGGTAGCCGTCTATGGTAATTACAAAAATTCAGTCTACTCTGAAAAAGATGAATGTTATCCCGAATCTCCGTATGCAAGAAGCAAGCTTCTGGCAGAAAAGGCTTTGCAAGATATATGTGAAAAGCATGATTCCCTAAAATATTCCATTGTTCGCCCTGCAACAATCTATTGCAAAAACGATAAAGGTAATGTGGGAAAAATAGGTTACTTTGTGCCAAAAATGCATTTTTTTCCGGTGTTTGGTAGGGGGGACAACAGGAAGACGTTAATTCATATTGATGACATCATCGGTGGTATTTATAACTGTATTGGCAATTCAAAAGCCTATAATGAGCTTTTTGTTTTTGGTGGCGAAGGATATACTATTTACGAAATACTAACGTCCATAAAGCGCGCTTACAAACTTAAGGCGATATTCGTTTTTTTGCCTATGGTATTTACCGATAAGATCGATGTTGTAAAAAAACTTACTTTAAACAGTATTTATTCATATAAAAAGGCTGAATCGCTTTTGGGCTACAAACCTGTTGCCTTGGATAAAGGCTTAGAGAAAATATCGAAATAATGATGCTTTATATTGTTTGTTTAACATCCCTTCTTGTTGGCTTGTCGGGGGCCTTTGTAATAAGAACTTATGGTCGAAAGTTTGATATTATTGATATTCCTACAGATCGAAGTTCTCATGTTAAACCTGTTCCGAAAGGTGGTGGGATAGGAATACTGTTGAGTTTTGTTTTTTGGGCATTGTGTAGCGATGTATCTATTGCTTATGTTTTTGCTGTTTTGACTTTGGCTATGATCAGTTTTTGGGGGGACCGACAGGAGCTCTCACCCCGGTTTAGATTGTTTGTACAATTTGTGTGTGCGCTGATAGTAGTTATTTGCGATTGTTATCCTATGTGCGCGCCTGGCGGGGGATGTTTTGTTTATTCCAATGTTAATATACCTTGTTGGGGACCTCAAATTTTTATAACTTTATGGATGGAATCAATGGTATTGCAGGTATCACTGGTGTTATTGCCTTTGCCTTGTTATCAGTCTATTCTGTTGTATCTGGATTTGAGCCTAACTATATTTTTCTGTCTCTTTTGTATTTCTTTTTCGTGTTTGGGTTTTCTTCCATTTAATATGCCGACTGCCAAGGTTTTCATGGGGGATATTGGAAGTATTCTTTTAGGCTTTGCTTTTGGAAGTATGGTTCTTTTCTTGGCTCTTGATTTCGGTGACTTTGTCTGTATGAGTGGCTTTCTGTTTTTGTTTTATTCTGACGTTTTGACGACGATGGCTATTCGAATAAAAGACGGTGAGTCTCTTAGCAAGCCTCATCGTAGGCATTTGTATCAGATCCTTGCAAATGAATTGCAAATAGACCACTGGAAGGTTTCAGCCGGATACGGCGTTGTGCAGTTAGGGGTAGGAATCGTTTTAATTGTATGTCGATCTGACACTCCTTTATGTATTTGTTTTTTAGTTCTTGGCTTTATAGTTTTTTCCATTACCTCTTTATATATCCGTAACGTGAAATGGTCCAATGAGTTCAATGGGAAAACAGAATAAGATTTTTGAATTTGCCTAACATTTCGCAACCACTTTGTTTAGACGATAGCTTTTCGAAAGATTGTCATGAATAAATATATAAAATCTCTCCCAAATCTTCTTATAGTTCTTTTTGCCGATCTCTGTATAGTGTGCATGGCTTATTACCTCTCATATTTTATACGATTTGATTTTGATATTCCTGTTCAAATGGCTGTGCGCTTCAAGGAGAGTTTGTTCTGGGTTGTAAGTATAAAGATCGCCTCATTTGCAAATTTTAAGTTGTACAGGGGCATGTGGCGATTTACAAGCATAACGGACCTCTTTAATGTTCTTAAAGCATCCACTTTCGGGTCGGCATTCCTCGTCTTGTTTATTCTTTATATAAACCGCTTTAATGGTTTTTCTCGATCAATTTTTATAATCGATTGGTTTTTTAACTGTATTATTTGTCTCTGGGTTTCGAGTGCTTGTTCGTATTTATTTCGAAGGGCGATTCAAAGCTTGGGCACGCTTGATTTTTCCAGCGCTATTTAAGTGCCAAGGCAAATCGGTTTGGAAGCAGAAACAAAAATTGTTGATTATCGGCGCCGGGAATAGTGGCGAAAAAATATTTCGAGAAATCAAAGACAATGTCGGGCTTGATTTTTATCGAGTTGTTGGTTTTGTCGATGATCATCCGGTAAAGAAAGGGAAGTATATCCACGGTAGAAAGGTTTTTGGCGGTGTCAGCGATCTGCCTCAACATAGTACGGAAAACAAACGCCGAAGTGCTTTTGATAGCTATCGCTTCAGCAACCTCCAAACAGATGAGGCGAATCATTGCTGAATGCAAAGGGACTGGTCTTCCTTATAAGACCATCCCGGGCATCGGTGAAATTATTACTGGTGATGTTTCTGTCAGTACAATTCGGGATGTTTCATATAATGATCTGCTTGGGCGGGATAATGTAAAACTGGACACCGGACTGATCAATACAATGTTGCATAGAAGTACGGTTCTCGTTACCGGTGCCGGGGGCTCTATAGGGGCTGAACTTTGTCGTCAGATCTGCCGGTTCAATCCCAAGCAAATCATTCTTTTTGAAAGAGCTGAAAGCCCTCTTTACTCGATAGATATTGAGCTGAAACATCTTTTCCCGCAACTTGATATCGTTCCTCTGCTTGCCGATATCCAATACCCGAATCAGGTTCGATGGCGTTTGAAAAGTATCATCCTGAAATTGTTTTTCATGCAGCTGCTTACAAACATGTGCCAATGATGGAGCAATACGCTTGGAAGGCCGTGAAAAACAATGTTATCGGATCTCAAAATGTTGTTGATGTTTCTCTCAGCTATGGTGTGAAGCGTTTTGTGCTGGTTTCCACGGACAAGGCCGTGCGGCCTACCAATGTCATGGGCACGACCAAGAGGGTTGCCGAGATGATGGTTTTAAACCAGATGCATAAAGAGGGGTGCCAGACCAAGTTTATGGCAGTGCGCTTTGGCAATGTGGTTGGTAGTGCGGGAAGCGTTTTGCCGCTTTTCAAGAAGCAGGTCAAGGAGGGCGGCCCCATTACCGTCACCCATAAAGAGATAACCCGCTATTTTATGACCATTCCCGAGGCGGCTCAGTTGATTCTCCAGGCTGGTGCCATGGGCGAGGGCGGTGAAATATTTGTACTGGACATGGGCGAGCCTGTGAGAATCGATGCTTTGGCACGTGATTTTATCCGCCTGTCTGGTTTTGAGCCGGATGTGGATATTGAGATCAAGTATATTGGTCTACGGCCAGGGGAAAAGCTTTATGAGGAGCTGATTACGGAAGGCGAAGGGATTGTTCCCACAAAAACCTCAAAAATTATGGTGTTGAAAGGGCGGCAAAAGGACCTCGTCAAATTAAACGGGAATATCGATAGTCTAAGCGCGTTGTCGGAAGAGTATCGTGGGGATGACATTCGGGCAAAGTTGATGGAAATTGTTCCAGAATATAAGCCAGCTTCGCACTAATTGGGCGATTGTATAAAAAAGCTTTTAAAAAACTTGTCTGGGTGGTAAAAGAATCAAAAAGCAGTGGGTTAGTTCGATGCTTGTGGAGTCTTTGGAATGCCTTTCTGATCATCATGAATGATTTACAAGACTTTAAGGAGAACCAAATGAGACGATTTGTACTTGCTATTCTATCTATCCTCACCCTGGTATGCTTTTTTTCTTTTTCAGCGGCTGCCTCTACTAACGCGAAAGTTAATATCAATACCGCCTCTGTTAAAGAGTTGTCTACCCTAAAAAAAATTGGTGAGAAGGTTTTCTCCAACGTATCATCGAGTTCAGGGACACCGTGGGCCCCTTTGAAAACCCTCAAGATATCATGAAAGTGAAGGGGATCAGCAACAAGATATTTGAGATGAACAAGGACCGGATTGTTGTGAGGATGAACCTGCCCCCAAAAAATCCTGATACAATCCGTTAGAAATTTCATAAAAGCCATATCGTGTACCGGTGTGGCTTTTATATTTTAAATAATCATTATAGGGAAGATATGAAGAATCATATTCTTGTGACGGGTGGAGCCGGGTTTATCGGATCAAATTTTATCAGTTACCTGCTTTCTGAAGACAAAGACACTCATATTGTTAATTTGGATGCCCTGACCTATGCCGGGAACCCCTTAGTCTTTCTCATTGCGAGTACAATGATCGCTATACCTTTGTACATGGTGATATTCTGGACAGGGAACTTCTTGAAACTCTGTTTCAAAAATACGCCTTTACCGGCGTGATTCATTTTGCAGCAGAATCCCACGTGGATCGTTCCATTCTCGGGCCCGAGGCCTTTATTGACAACAATATCAAGGGTACCTTCAATCTGCTGGATGTGGCATACCGTAACTGGAAGAAGGGCGGGGGGCTCACCCGGTTTCACCATATCTCCACGGATGAGGTGTATGGCAGCTTGGGGAGAGTCGGGGGCATTTACCGAAACGACCCCCTACGATCCATCCAGCCCTTATTCTGCGTCAAAGGCCTCCTCGGACCACCTTGTGAAGGCCTATCATCGGACCTATGGGTTCCCTGCTCTTGTTACGAACTGCTCGAACAACTACGGCCCTTATCAGTTTCCGGAAAAACTGATTCCCTTGACTATACTTAGTGTCATGGATCAAAAGCCTCTTCCAGTGTATGGCAAAGGACTGAATGTCAGGGACTGGCTTTATGTGGAAGACCACTGCAGCGCCATTCCGTGGAGACAGTGATGGAAAAGATGGGGAGACATACAATATTGGCGGGGGGGCTGAGCGGAAGAATATCGAGATCGTGCATCTTCTCTGCGATTTGGTGGATCAAAAACTGGGGCGTAGCTAGTCTGGTTCAGCCGAAATCTCATTGTGTACGTCAAAGACAGGCCCGGGCATGACTTCCGCTATGCCATCGATGCATCTAAACTGAAAATGAACTGGGTTGGGAGCCTGCGTTTACCTTTGAAGATGCCCTTGAAAAGACAGTGGACTGGTACTTGAGCAATATGGCGTGGGTGGATGATGTGAGAAGCGGGGCCTACAGGGAGTGGATCGATACAAATTATGCAAAAAGGTAATGTTGAGTTAACCACGGCTTCAAGGAGAAAACCATGAAAGGTATTATTCTGGCCGGTGGTTCGGGGACACGGCTTTATCCCATTACAAAGGTTGTGAGCAAGCAACTTCTTCCCGTCTACGACAAACCCATGATCTATTACCCCTTGTCTATTCTGATGCTGGGGGGAATTCGGGAAATTTTGATTATTTCCACACCTGAAGATCTTCCACGGTTTCGTGCGCTTTTAGGGGACGGAAGCCAGTGGGGACTTGATTTTTCTTATGTAGAACAGCCGCGACCCGAAGGGTTGGCCCAGGCGTTCACATTGGGACGCTCTTTCATCGGGGGGAGCCCCGTCGCCCTTATTCTGGGTGATAATATTTATTATGGACAGGGGTTGACCGGCCAATTGAAGGCGGCTGTTGAGAGAAGCAATGGGGCCACAGTGTTCGGTTACTGGGTTTCGGATCCCGAACGATACGGTGTCGTGAGCTTTGACGGACAAGGACGCGTTACGGACATTGAGGAAAAACCCGAAATACCGAAGTCGAACTGGGCAGTGACCGGGCTCTATTTCTATGACAATCGAGTTGTCGAGTTTGCTTCTAAATTGAAACCCTCAGCCCGTGGGGAGTTGGAAATAACGGATATCAACCGAAGGTATTTGAAAGAGAACGCTCTTCATGTGGAAAAATTGTCTCGCGGGACTGCTTGGCTGGATACAGGGACCCACACCAGCCTTATGCAGGCCGGAAGCTTTATCGAGACCATCGAGGCCCGGCAAGGGCTTAAAGTCGCATGTCTTGAAGAAATTGCATACAAAAAACAGTACATCGACGCTGAGCAGGTCGAACGTCTTGCACAGCCTATGCTGAAAACGGGCTACGGTCAGTATCTGCTGTCGATGCTTTCATATGGGATTGAAGAGGTATGAAGATTCTTTCTACGTCCATTGAGGACATTAAACTCATCGAACCGACAAGGTATGGCGACCAGCGAGGCTATTTTTTTGAATCCTGGCATCAGGAACGCTACAACTCGTTCGGCATTACCTCTCGGTTTGTTCAGGACAATTGTTCCATGTCTAAAGCCGGAACGGTTCGTGGGTTGCATTACCAGCTAACCCATCCTCAAGCCAAACTGGTTCACGTACTCAAAGGCGCTGTCTACGATGTGGCGGTGGATATCCGTGTGGGCTCGCCCACCTTCGGTCAATGGGTGGGGGCTGAGCTGTCCGAGGAGAATGGCCGCCAACTCTACATTCCTGAAGGCTTTGCCCACGGTTTTTGCGTCCTTAGTGACGAGGCAGTGTTCTCCTATAAATGCAGCGACTACTACATGCCGCAAGATGAGGGGGGGGTCCTTTGGTCGGATGCCCAGATCGGCATTGAGTGGCCTGTTTCAGATCCTATCCTTTCGGAAAAAGACAACGTCTATCCGTGCCTTGCGGAAGTGGAACCTTGCAGGCTTCCTGTGTACGAGGCGCTGGGAGGTGGGGCGTGAAGATACTCCTGCTTGGTGCTGGTGGACAGCTCGGAAAGGATATCCAAGCTCGTTGCGGGTATCATGGTCTGGATATCGAGGCCGTTGGCCATGGCAGGTGCGACATTGCCTCAAAGGAACAGCTTCGTGCCGTGTTTGGTGAGGTCTCCTGCCATGGTGTGATCAATGCCGCAGCATATACCAAGGTTGACCAGGCAGAACGTGATGTGGACGCTGCAACCCGTGTGAATCAGGACGGGGCCGGCTTTGTGGCGGAGTTGTGTTACGAAAAGGGCGTGCCCCTGCTCCATGTCTCCACAGATTATGTGTTCGATGGTGCAGGCGCTGAGCCGTATGCCCATGATGCATTGGTGAGTCCCCGGTCGGTGTATGGAAAGACAAAAGCGGAAGGGGAGAAAAGGGTCCTTGAGGCTCATCCCGGTGCTGCGGTGGTCAGGACGTCCTGGCTTTTTGGGGAGCACGGGCCCAATTTTTTGAAAACCATGGTGAGGCTCGCTTTTGAGCGAGAGGAGATTCGCGTGGTCAGCGATCAGGTCGGGTGCCCCACGTGGTCAGGGCATTTGGCGGATGCACTCCTTTTGATGATGAAACAGAGGCTCACCGGTGAGGCCGTTGCACAGGGGGTGTATCATTACTGCGGATTTCCTCAATCCAGTTGGTATGAGTTTGCCGATGCCATTATCTGCGAAGTGAAGCGTCTGGGAGTTGGGTGCAAGGTAAGGGCGGTCCACCCCATCACAACAGAAGAGTACCCCACACCTGCGGAACGTCCCCGGTACTCTGTTATGGACTGTTCCCGGATTGAGCGCGAGTTCGGGGTTCGTCAGGGGGATTGGCATGAAGGCGTTGATGTGGTCGTGGCCCACCAGCTGCGGGAATTGAAGGCTCTGAAGCAGCCGTAGGGCAGCCTGTGGTCCGGGACTCTGTCCCCCTTCGTTGTCACGACTCGCTGGGTTTAGGAAGAGGGTGTGGGCTCAAATGACGAATAGCTGGACGAGACCCCCTTGGCCAGGATTCCCCTGATTCGGTCAAGGGTTTCACATCCGTCGGCGCAGGCCGGGAAGCGGTTTTTGGTTTTACACGTGATGCAGGGGCTTTTAACAAGTTGCCCCACCTCAAAGTCAAATTTGTCTCGAACGGCACTCATGGTTGGTTCTATTCCGGGATATCGGAACCCTTCTTTGATAATGATATGTCTGGATGTCTTGGTTTGCAAAAATCCAAATATACCATAGTTCCGTGAATGATCAAGGGGCGGTTGCCCACCATGCCGTGACCGCCGGCTAACGCGCGAGACGTCGTCCGGCTTGAGACTGATCGCGTATCGCCTGGGGTATAGGCGGACGCGATTGGTTCAATGGCTTTTGGTGGGGGAGCGCAGTGTCGAATTTTAGGGCGCTTTACCCCAAAACAGGGGGAGGAAGGGGGCGTCGGGAGCCGTACTGCTGTGCAACTGTTTGGAATGCAAAAAGAACGTAGGATGGCATGATAAATGATGCCAAAAAGCTGTTGACACCCTATGGCTGTAAGGGGTATTTTTAAGAAGCTCGCATAAACTTGGGCTCGTACCGTAATGGTGCCTTCGGTATTCAT
>NZ_CP186556.1:0-3017500 GCF_056829965.1 Desulfoluna sp. CYM3A | reverse complement strand
GGAGTGAAATAGTACCTGAAACCGTTTGCTTACAAGCAGTGGGAGCACGATGTCTTCGGACCGTGTGACCGCGTGCCTTTTGCATAATGAGTCAGCGAGTTAATCTACGTAGCAAGGTTAAGCCGATAGGTGTAGCCGTAGCGAAAGCGAGTCTGAACAGGGCGAAATGAGTTGCGTGGATTAGACCCGAAACCAAGTGATCTATCCATGGCCAGGGTGAAGCGTGAGTAAAATCACGTGGAGGCCCGAACCGCCGCACGTTGAAAAGTGCTCGGATGAGCTGTGGATAGGGGTGAAAGGCCAAACAAACTTGGAAATAGCTGGTTCTCTCCGAAATATATTTAGGTATAGCCTTGCGTTATTATGCGACGGGGGTAGAGCACTGAATGGGCTAGGGGTCTCACCAGATTACCAAACCTAATCAAACTCCGAATACCGTTGACATCTATCGCAGGAGTCAGACTGCGGGAGCTAAGTTCCGCGGTCGAGAGGGAAACAACCCAGATCGCCAGCTAAGGTCCCTAAATCCATACTAAGTGGTAAAGGAAGTGGAAATGCTTAGACAACCAGGAGGTTGGCTTAGAAGCAGCCATCCTTCAAAGAAAGCGTAACAGCTCACTGGTCGAGTGAGTCCGCGCCGAAGATGTAACGGGGCTAAGTATGGTACCGAAGCTGCGGGTTGGTATTTATACCAACGGTAGGAGAGCATTCTGTAGGGTTGAAGGTCGACCGAAAGGACGGCTGGACCGATCAGAAGAGCCCATGCTGACATGAGTAGCGATAAAGCGGGTGAAAAACCCGCTCGCCGAAAGCCTAAGGTTTCCTGAGTAAAGCTAATCTTCTCAGGGTTAGTCGATCCCTAAGCCGAGGCCGAAAGGCGTAGGTGATGGAAAACAGGTTAATATTCCTGTACCACCGTGCAATCGTTTGAGAGACGGAGGGACGCAGAAGGGTAGGTCATCCGGGTGTTGGATATCCCGGTTCAAGCAGGTAGGCTGGAAAGACAGGTAAATCCGTTTTTCCCTTAAAGCCGAGACGTGATGACGAGGACGTAAGTCCATAAAGTGATTGATCCCATACTGCCAAGAAAATCTTCTATCGAGATTGCAAGGTGATCGTACCGCAAACCGACACAGGTAGGCAGGGAGAGAATCCCAAGGCGCTTGAGAGAACCCTGGTTAAGGAACTCGGCAAAATCACACCGTAACTTAGGGAGAAGGTGTGCCTCATATATGTGACGGACTTCGCGTCCTGAGCAGACAGAGGCCGCAGAGAAATGGCGGTAGCGACTGTTTACTAAAAACATAGGACTCTGCTAAGTCGCAAGACGATGTATAGGGTCTGACGCCTGCCCGGTGCCGGAAGGTTAAGGGGATTTGTTAGTCTTCGGACGAAGCTTTGAACCGAAGCCCCGGTAAACGGCGGCCGTAACTATAACGGTCCTAAGGTAGCGAAATTCCTTGTCGGGTAAGTTCCGACCTGCACGAATGGCGTAACGACTTCCGCACTGTCTCAACCAGGGACTCAGCGAAATTGTATTGGCGGTGAAGATGCCGTCTACCCGCGAAAAGACGGAAAGACCCCGGCACCTTTACTACAGCTTGACATTGGATTTTGGAGCAGCATGTGTAGGATAGGTGGGAGACTTTGAAGCAGGCACGCCAGTGTTTGTGGAGTCACCCTTGAAATACCACCCTTGTTGTTTTAGAGTTCTAACCCCATATCGTAATCCGGTTGGGGAACAGTGTCTGGTGGGTAGTTTGACTGGGGCGGTCGCCTCCCAAAGAGTAACGGAGGCGCGCGAAGGTTCCCTCAGGATGATTGGAAACCATCCTTCGAGTGCAAAGGCATAAGGGAGCTTGACTGCGAGAGAGACATTTCGAGCAGGTACGAAAGTAGGTCTTAGTGATCCGGCGGTTCTGTATGGAAGGGCCGTCGCTCAACGGATAAAAGGTACGCCGGGGATAACAGGCTTATCGCCCCCAAGAGTTCACATCGACGGGGCGGTTTGGCACCTCGATGTCGGCTCATCACATCCTGGGGCTGGAGCAGGTCCCAAGGGTTTGGCTGTTCGCCAATTAAAGTGGTACGTGAGCTGGGTTTAAAACGTCGTGAGACAGTTTGGTCCCTATCTTTCGTGGGCGTAGGATATTTGAGGAGATCTGTTCCTAGTACGAGAGGACCGGAATGGACGAACCACTGGTGTTCCTGTTGTCGCGCCAGCGGCATAGCAGGGTAGCTAAGTTCGGAAAGGATAACCGCTGAAAGCATCTAAGCGGGAAACCCACTTCAAGATTAGATATCCCTCTGACATTCGTCAGCTGAAGACCCCTTGTAGACGACAAGGTTGATAGGCCGGGTGTGTAAGCACAGCAATGTGTTCAGCTTACCGGTACTAATTGGTCGTGAGGCTTAGCCACAATCTTACTACATAGATGCTGAGTGCTTTATTGAGTCCATATCCTGATTGATGATCGGAAAAATCGCTTATACGATTTTCCGGTGGTGATTGCAAAGAGGCCACACCCGTTCCCATCCCGAACACGGAAGTTAAGCTCTTTTGCGCCGATGGTACTGCACGGGTAGCTGTGTGGGAGAGTAGGACGCTGCCGGATTCTTTTTTTAAGGCCCATGACATTCTGTAGATGAAACTGCGTTGGCGGGTCAGTTTGAGACGGTACGGGAAGCCCTACCAGATGGTTTGCGAAGAAGGTTGAGGACTGGTAGGGTGCGCCGTGCGCCGACGGGTAAAGAGCCGTAGCCGAAATCGACCGATTTTATGCGCCATCTCGTGCTTTTTTGGTGTCACCGATTCAAGATCTGTGTTTGCCTATCGTGGTCGGACACCCCGAAAGCCGAATCTGCGCGTCACGCCAAATGGTGCGGGGACCGCACCCTACAACCCACGATCCCGATCGGTGTCTCGTAGGATGCGCCATGCCGTCGACAGGCGCTCCATAGCCCGAAATCGACCGATTTTATGTCGCCATCTCGTGTTTTTTGCCGTCACCGATTCAAGATCCGTGTTTGCCTATCGTGGTCGGATACCCCGAAAGCCGATGTCCCTCGTCACGCCAAATGGTGCGGGAGCCGCACCCTACAGCCCAAGATGCCGATTGGTGTCTCGTGGGGCGCCGTGTACACCGATATGCGGCCTATAGCTCTAAATCGACCGATTTTATGTCGCCATGTCGTTTTATTTTTGGTGGCACGGACTCAAGATCCGTGTTTGCCGAGCGTGGTTGGAAATCCCGAAGGCTGATGACCCACGCCAAGCGGTGCGGGAGCCGCACCCTACAGCCCGCGACGCTGATCGGTGTCTCGTTGGGTGCCGGTGTGCGTACCGACAGGAGCCCTATAGCTCTAAATCGACCAATTTTATGTCGTCATCTCGTTTTGTCTTTAATGCCCCAGATTCAAGATCCGTGTTTGCTGAGTGTGGTCAGACCTCCCGAAAGCCGATGCCCCGCGCCACGCCAAATGGTGCGGGAGCCGCACCCTACAGCCCACGACGTCTATCGGTGTCTCGTCGAGTGTCTCGTGCCCACCGAAAGACGCCCCATAGACTGAAATGGACAGATTTGATGTTGCCATCTCGTGTTGTTTTTGGTGCCACCGATTCAAGATTCGTGTTTGTCAGCGTGGTCAGGCTCTCCGAAAGTCGATGTCACGAGCCACGGCAAGTGGTTCAGGATCCATGCTCCACAGTTCACGAAGCGGGTGGGGTGGGGCTGCGTGGCGCATCGTGTTTCAGTTGAATCGCCGGTAACGGTAATCCGTGTTGGAATGATGGAACCGAGGGCCGCGTGATGCCATGCGGTTCAGGTCCTGCAACCATCGCTTCGGAAACCGTGCAGTCACTGGTACACGATACGGCGCAGCGTGCAAGAGATGTCTGTGGGAATTACTGAATCGATCTGTTTGTGTCTTACATCGATTGTTACGAAGAAGAGTGGAGACGCATCATAATAGGGTTTCTTCGGCGGATATAGAAGTAAGGTGAGGAATCATCACTTTACTTTTTGGGGCCCAGAATGTGTTGGCATCTGATACTTATTGGGCCTGTTTCTCGGGGAAGCTGTAGTTTGAGGGGTTGATGTCGGACAATCGAGCCTGAGTGGCTCATGAACAGTGTTATATAAATCATGCATGAAAACAGAGGAGACGACAATGAAGAAGCTTCTGGTTCTGTTCTGCTCCGCCGGTGTTCTGTTGATGGCGGGATGCGGGAGCGAAAAGGTGACCCCCGAAGATGTCGGGAAGAAGTACATGGAAAAACGGTTTGCCGGTGCCGAAGCCAATTTGACCGAGCTCAAGTATGACGTCGTGGATACCGGTGATGACACGGCCACGGTATCCATTGAAGGCAGTATCTCTTACAAAGAGCAGATTTTCCTCGAGAAAAAAGGTGGCAACTGGGTTGTGGCTGCCGAGGCCCCGCAGGCCACCGAAGCTGTTGCTGAAGCTGCAGAGGCAGACGAGGCCGTTCATGCAGAGGCGGATGCCGCACAGGAGGCAGAGGTCGATGCCGAGGCCCCTGCTGAGCCCGAAGAAGAAGCCCATGACGGCCACGACGACAGCCATGCTGCCGAAGAGGTCGCTCACCACTGATTTTTGAGGGATGCACGGGCTATAGGATCGCGTGATGTTTTCCTTGCCCGGTAGATCCCCTGGCTTCGTTTTCAAAAACCGCCTCTTTCATATTTTGGGGAAAAGACGGTTTTCTCTCAATGTTGCCGGTTCTTTCCGTTCTTGGCTGTAAGACCACCATGAATCTTGACGATGTACCGTTCTCGTGGTATGTAATGTCATGCTTTTTTAGGTGGTTATGTCCTGATTTTTGTTTTGTCCATCTCTTGTAGGTTTCCCCGCTGTTTTTTTCTTCCATGGCTCCCCCCACGTGACGATTCGGCCTGTTTTCCCTTCTGATAGCGCAGTGAAGGTTCCATCTGTCGTTCCGGCATCTTTATATATAAGGTGGTTATGGATCCCACGGTACCCGGCTTCCCTGATGTCCTCTGAAGTATTGAAGCGGGGTCTTCCGGCATGGAATCGTGTTGCCGGTTTGGGGGCTGGAGATGAGGGGCACGGGGGCGTTGCGCAAGGTGTCATCAGTCCGTTTGATCAACATATTCAATGGGTCACAGGCCTCTGGTTTGTGTGTTCAGGGCAGGGTGAACACAGCCTTTGCCAATCGCGGGGCTTTGACTGATTTTAAAATGCAACGGAACGCTGTTTTAGTTCTTGACGCTCTCTTTTGGTATCTGATATATCAGATACAGAAGATCACGCATCATCGGTGATGCGCTGGTACTGTACTGATCGGGATAAGCGACATGTCAGAGATTTTAGAAATCGTAAAAAACAGAGACCCTCATCAGCCGGAATTCCACCAGGCCGTTACCGAAGTGGTGGAGTCCGTAATGCCCGTTCTTGAGCAGAACCCTCAGTACCGACAGCACAATGTCCTGGAGAGACTTGTGGAGCCGGAGCGTGTCATTATGTTTCGAGTCCCCTGGCTCGACGATGAAGGCAAGATTCAGGTGAACCGAGCCTTTCGCGTTCAGATGAACAGTGCCATCGGCCCCTACAAGGGCGGATGTCGTTTTCACCCCTCGGTGAACCTCAGTATTCTCAAATTCCTCGCCTTTGAGCAGGTCTTTAAGAACGCTCTGACAACCCTTCCCATGGGAGGCGGCAAAGCAGGTTCCGACTTCGACCCCAAAGGCAAGTCCGACAACGAAGTCATGCGCTTTTGCCAGAGCTTTATGGCGGAACTCTTCCGCCACATCGGTCCCAACACCGACGTACCTGCCGGCGATGTGGGGGTAGGGGCCCGTGAGATCGGCTACCTGTTCGGTATGTACAAAAAACTCACCAACGAGTTCACCGGGGTTCTCACCGGCAAGGGCCTCAACTGGGGCGGCAGCCTGGTTCGCCCCGAAGCCACAGGGTACGGCGCCGTCTACTTCCTGGACGAGATGCTCAAGACCCGCGGTGAGAGCATTGAAGGCAAGACCGTGGCCATTTCCGGTTACGGCAACGCCGGCACCTATGTCATTGAAAAAATCAACGAACTCGGCGGCAAGGTGGTCACCATCGGCGACGAGTACGGTTACGTTCACGATCCCGACGGCATCAAGGGTGAGAAGCTGAAGTACATGGCCGACCTCTGGACCATTTACCGTCGCCCCGCCAAGGATTACGCCGACAAGTACGGCTGTGAGTGGGTGCCCGGCAAAAGGCCCTGGGAAGTCCCCTGCGACGTGGCCATGCCCACCGCCCTTGAAAACGAGCTCCAGCTTGATGACGCCAAGACCCTCGTTGCCAACGGCTGCAAGGCCGTTGTTGAGGTGGCCAACATGCCCTGTACCCTTGAGGCGGCACACCACTTCAAGGAGAACGGGATCCTCTTTGCCCCTGCCAAGGCAGCTAACGCAGGCGGTGTGGCCACCTCCGGCCTGGAGATGAGCCAGAACAGCATGCGCCTCTCCTGGGGCCGCGAGGAAGTGGACGCACGCCTCAAAGGCATCATGCAGAACATCCACAACACGTGCCTGTCCGCAGCCGAGCAGTACGGCATGCCCGGCAACTACGTGGCCGGCGCCAACATTGCCGGTTTCATCAAGGTTGTGGACGCCATGATCGATCAGGGCGTGGTTTAATCCGGGTATTTCAAGACGGTTACCAATGAAATACCCGGAATAAGACAATACAGACGGGGGACCGGCGCTTCTCAGAACGCGTCTTATGCAGCCGAAGTGAGTCGGGAGGGTCGGCGCCCCCACCTGTCTTTAACATACATGAGTTTCCATTTTTTCTGGAAGGAGTGGACCATTGATAGATTTAAAAAGCATCCCCACAACCAAGGAAGACCTCGATTCCTACGAGGTGAAAAACAACTTTCATTCCTGGTCTTACCAGCCTGAGAAGTCCCCCCTGCGCGTTGTGTCCGCCAAGGGTGTTCGTTTCACCACCGAAGACGGTCGTGAGCGTCTTGACTTCAGCTCCTGCTTTGTCAGCCACAACATCGGCCACCAGGACCAGCGCGTCATCGACGCCATGTGCAAGCAGGCCAACGAGCTGACCTCCTTTGCCCCCAGCATGTCCACCAAGCCCCGCGCGGTCCTGGCCAAGATGCTGGCGGAAGTGACCCCCGGAGACCTCTCCAAGTCCTTTATCTCCCTGGGCGGCACCGAGGCCAACGAAGCGGCTATTAAGATTGCCCACCAGTTCACCGGACGCCGCAAGATCATCGGCCGTTTCCGCAGCTACCACGGCGGCACCGCCACCTCCATGAGCCTCTCTCTGGGCGACTCCCGTGGCTGGCAGCAGGTCCTGGGCGGTGCGGATCTCGTTCGCGTGCCCCAGCCCTACTGCTACCGCTGCATGTTCGGTCAGAGCTACCCCGGCTGTAAGATGGAGTGCGTCAAGTACGTGGACGAAGTGATTGAACTCGAAGGCGGCGGCGACAAAGTGGCTGCCATCATCTTCGAGCCCATCACCGGCGCCAACGGCATCATCGTGCCTCCCGACGAGTACATGAAGGAGCTCCGTGCTGTCTGCGACAAGTGGGGCGTTCTCATGATCGCCGACGAAGTCATGACCGGCTTCGGTCGTACCGGTGAGTGGTTCGCCATGAACCACTGGGACGTGGTGCCCGACATCATGACCATGGCCAAGGGCCTCTCCTGCGGCTACCTGCCCATCGGGGCCACCATTGTGCGTGAGCACATCGGCGAAGCCTTCAAGAACACCTTCTTCGGCCACGGCTGCACCTACGCAGGTCACGCCATGAGCTGCGCAGCCGCCGGTGCGGTGCTTCCCATCTATCAGGAAGACAACCTCATCGAGAACTCTCGCGTCATGGGCGCCTACCTCCTGGACAAGGCCATGGAGCTCAAGGAGAAGCACCCCAGCGTGGGCGATGTTCGCGGCAAGGGGCTGTTCGTGGGCATTGAG
Source organism: Desulfoluna sp. CYM3A (assembly GCF_056829965.1). Taxonomy (NCBI): domain Bacteria; kingdom Pseudomonadati; phylum Thermodesulfobacteriota; class Desulfobacteria; order Desulfobacterales; family Desulfolunaceae; genus Desulfoluna; species Desulfoluna sp. CYM3A. The sequence continues at coordinate 3,009,538 of NZ_CP186556.1, read as the reverse complement.
CTGGTCAAGAACAAGGAGACCAAAGAGCCCATCATGGCCGTTGCGGACCGCGTTAAAAAGGGTCTCAACCCCAAGACCGCCGTTGCCGCCAAGCTCGGCGAGTTGGGCATGATGGCCATGGCCGCCAACCCCAGCAACGTCATCGCCATGGCTCCTGCGCTTATCGTGACCAAGGATGAGATCGACGAAGGCATCGCCAAGATGGACGAAGCCCTCAATGTTGCCGACACCTATACTGAATAACAGCCTCTCTCCGGCTCCTGTCGGGAGCCGGAGAGACCTGTGGTTATAACTGAAGACCATTTCGCCGGGGCTGGGTTTATAAAGACCCCGGCGTCTTGAAACACGCTTTTCAAAAGGAGAGCAGTTACATGGAATTTACGAGAGTCAAGAACTTCATCAACGGTGAGTGGGTTGAAGACCCCAAAGCAACTTATATTCCCCTGCACAACCCCTCTACAGGTGAAGTGATCGGTGAAGTTCCCATGAGCAGCACCGAGGCCTCCATTGAAGCAGTGAAAGCTGCGGATGCCGCTTTCCCCGCATGGAAGAACCTGTCCATCGGCAAGCGCGTAGGTTACCTTTTTGCTCTTCGTCAGGCCATGCTTGACCATCAGGAAGAGCTGGCCGTTGCCATTGCCACCGACCAGGCCAAGCACATCAGCGAAGCCCGCGGTGAGGTGATGCGCGTTGTTCAGATTTTTGAAGCCGCCTGCAGCATCCCCACCCTGATGCAGGGCGAGACCCTGGATAAGATCGCCAACGGCATCAGCGGTCGTGTGACCAAAGAGCCCATGGGCGTGTTCGGCGGCGTGGCTCCCTTTAACTTCCCCGCACTCGTGTTCGGCTGGTTCATCCCCTACGCCATCGGCACCGGGAACACCTTTGTCTACAAGCCCTCCAACGAGTCACCGCTCTTCATGCAGATCATCGGCGACATCTTCAACGAAGTGGGTCTCCCCAAAGGCGTGGTCAACATAATTCACGGCGACCCCAACGTGGTTGAGGCCTGGTACGACCGTCCCGAAATCGCAGGTGTCTGTCTCGTGGGCTCTTCCCCCACGGCCAAGGCCATCGCACAGGGCTGCGGCAAGAACGGCAAGCGCTCCATGCTCCTCGGTGGTGCCAAGAACTTCCTCGTGGTCATGGAAGACGCCAACATGGATGTGTTCATCGAGAACTTCATCCACTCCGCCTACGGCTCCGCAGGTCAGCGCTGCCTGGCCGGCTCCATCATCGCCGTTGTCCCGGAAGTCTACGACGAGTGCATCGAGCGCATGGTCGAAGCCTCCAAGAAGGTCACCGTGGGTGATGCCATGGATCCCGATATCTACATGGGGCCCGTCATCAGCAAGGAGGCCAAGGAGCGCATCGAAAAGTACATCGAGATCGGCATCGAAGGTGGTTCCAACCTCGTTCTCGACGGCCGCAGCCCCGAGCTGCCCGAGAAGAACAAGGATGGCTACTTTGTCGGTCCCACGATCTTCACCGACGTCACCCCCTGCCGCACCATCGCCCAGGAGGAGATCTTCGGCCCCGTGGTATCTGTCATGAAGATCAACGACCTGAACGACGTGCTGGGACTCATCAAGGAGCAGCCCTTCGGCAACGGCGCCTGCATCTTCACCCAGAACCAGTACTACACCGAAAAATTCATCTCCGATGCCAACGTTGGCATGGTGGGTGTGAACGTGGGTGTCTGTGCCCCCCACCCCTACCTGCCCTTCGGCGGTATCAAAGATTCCCTTGTCGGCACCGACAAGGTTCAGGGTAAAGACGGTATCGACTTCTTCACCCAGAACAAAGTAGCCACCGTTCGCGTGACTCCCCCCGAGGGCGTTGCCGAATGCGGCACCCGCGTAGACGGCGACAAGTCTGTTCGCAGCTGCGTAGCCCAGTAGGAGAAAGCTGATCCTGAAAAGGGAAGAGGGGGCCTGTGACAGGGCGCCCTCGACCCTTTCAGGACTGCCCGGACAAGGGGGGATGTGCCGCTCCCCGGATCCCTGCAAGGGGCTCTGAACTCCGGCTTAACCTGTGAAGTTACAAACCATACCGACAGGTGCACTATGGCGTACAAAAAAATTGTCGTGGCTGTTGATGTCAACGACGCAAGCTCTGCCCTCATGGAGCAATCCGTTGAGCTTGCCGTGAAAGAGGGGGCGGAACTCGCCGTGTTCCATTGCCTACGCCAGTCTACGGTTGCGGAACTGGAAGACCGCATAGGAACCTTCACGGAGATGGACCAGGCCTCATCTCACCGGAAACGCATTGAACGAAAAGATGCCCAGGTGATGCACGCCGAGGCATGGCTCCAGGGCCTGTGTATTCTGGCCAAAGGGAAGGGAGTCAAAACGAGAACCCATGTGGCTGTGGGAAAACCCGGGGAGGACATCGTCGAGTATGCCGGCGACTGGGGGGCGGACCTCATCGTGCTGGGGCGGACAAACCGCGGCACCCTGACCGACCTTCTCCTGGGGAGCGCCAGCAACCACGTGGTCCATCATGCGCAATGCTCCGTACTGCTCGTCCACACGAATCCGACGAGCGGGTAAACCCGACAGCGCCTGGTGACCTTCACGCCCAAAATAGATAACATCAAGAAACTATGAGGGGAATTTAAAGGTGGGGAACAATCCAGCTGTAAGAAATAAAATTGAAGTGAAGAACCTGACCAAGCGATTTGGCGACCTTCTGGTTCTTGACAAGATCAACTTTACCGTGGCTGAGGGTGAATTCCTCAGCATTGTCGGTCCGACCGGGTGCGGGAAAACGACCTTCCTGAACCTTCTGTCCACGCTCATGCCTTCCTCTGACGGCAATATCTTCATCGACGGAGAGATTGCCGATCCCACCAAGCACAACCTTGCCTTTGTTTTTCAGGAGCCCACATGCCTGCCGTGGCGAACCGTGCGTGAAAACGTTGCCTTCGGCATGGAGGTGAAGAACGTCTCCGAGGCGGAAAAAGAGGAACGCCTCAATCGCATCATGGATATGGTTGGCTTGACTGACTGCGCCAGCCTCTATCCCAACCAGGTATCGGCCTCCATGATCCAGCGTATCGCTGTGGCCCGTGCCTTTTCCGTCGACCCTGACCTGCTCCTGATGGACGAACCCTACGGCCAGCTCGACGTCAAGCTCCGCTATTACCTGGAAGACGAGCTTGTCTCGCTCCAGAACAAACTGAAAAGCACCGTTATTTTTGTCACCCACAACATTGAGGAGGCCGTCTACGTTGCCGACCGTATCCTGGTCCTGAGCAACAAGCCCACAAATGTTCGCGCCGAGGTGGTGGTGGACCTTCCCAGGCCCCGCAACCCCATGGACCCCAAATTTGTTGAGATTCGGGAGCACGTCACCGAGCTCATCCGCTGGTGGTAACCGCCGCCTTTGGGGAAAAGATGCACGAAACCTTTTTTTAACCGGATGGTTGAAAGGGGCAAAAGCCGTTCAGTATCTCGTAACAATCGGCTTTTAGCTTCCGCGCCACCCGGCAGCACCACGGTCCGCAGGCGAGGTTTCACGCCGATGCACCGTCAACCGGACCTTGAGGCTATTCGGCTGATAAAATACCGATGGATCGGGCACTTTAGCACCTGTTGGTGAACCCTCCCCTTTTGAGGTGTGCAGGAGGAGGGACGAGGTGTCACTCCGTGAAACATTAACTGTAGTTATGCGAAGGAGAGTGTAATGAGAAAGCTTAAACTAATCGGCATCGTGTGCCTGGTTCTTTTGTTTGCCGTGACTGGCGTCGGAACGGCATTCGCTAAGAAGAAGCTTTTTAAATTAAAGACCTGCTGGCTTCCCGAACATGAAGCATTCATGGCCTGGTACATGGTGGAGAAGGGCTGGGACAGGGAAGAAGGTCTGGACATGGAACTTCAGTACTACGACTCAGGGATGGCACAGCTGGAAGCCCTTCCCTCAAAATCATGGCACCTGGGCGGTAACGGGGCCACCCCCCACGTCCTGGCAGGCCTGCGCTACGGCACCTACTGCGCCATGGTGGGCAACGACGAATCCTTTACCAACTCCGTGCTCGTGCGCGCCAACAGCCCCATTTTAAAGACCAAAGGGTGGAACCCCAAGAACCCTGACGTCTACGGCAGCCCCGAAACCATCAAAGGCATCACCATCCTCACCACCACGGTCTCTTCTCCCCACTACACCATGAGCTCCTGGCTCAAGGTTTTCGGTCTCAAAGACAAGGACGTCATCGTCAAGCACATGGACCAGGCCCAGGCCATGGCCGCCTTTGAAGCGGGCGTGGGCGACGCTGTCTGCCTCTGGGCTCCCAACATGTACATCGGCATGGACCGCGGATGGAAGGTTGTGGGCAACATCCACACCTCCGGCACCAGCCTGCCCATCACCATGATGGTGGCCCGTGAGTTCGGCGACGAGCACCCCGAGATCGTGGCCAAGTTCCTCCGTCAGTACTTCCGCGTGGTCAATCTCATGAAAGAGCACGGCCAGGGCAACTTCGACACCCCCACCAGCAAGCAGCTCCTCGCCGATTACCGTCGGTTCTTTGAAGAGTGGGTGGGCACCCCTCTGACCAAAGAGATGGCCATGATGGACATCAAGATGCACCCCGTGTTCACCCTGGAAGAGCAGCTTGAACTCTTTGCCAAGAAGGACGGCCAGATGAGCACCGTGGAGATCTGGATGCGCGACATCACCGATTTCTTCACCGCCCAGGGCAAATTCACCCAGGCCGAGCGCGACAAGGTCGTCAACAGCGACTACATCACCGACAAGTTCCTGAAGCTGGTGAAGACTCCGATCCCTGCGTACAACTAAGGATTGCTTCCTCCTGACATAAGGGATTTCCCCCTTCCCCTTTCCGGTGTTCTCGGAAAGGGGAAGGGGGATCGGATGCAAAAAAGTACACGATTACGACTCGGAGGTTCATGATCCATGAGTTATGAAGAGGTGAAGGTTACCAAAGAACCCATCATGGTGATCCTTCCAATCATCAGCATCATCTTCTTTTTCGGGGCCTGGCAGTCCCTGCTCACCTTCGGGGTGGTGCCCAGCTCGCTGCTGGCGTCTCCCCTGGAGGTCCTCAAGCTGTTCATTGCCAAGTGGACCCAGTTGAACCCGGACGGCGCGCTTCTCACCACCCACATGTGGACCAGCATCCAGGAGGCATTTACAGGGTATGTTCTGGCGCTGCTGGTGGGGATTCCCCTCGGTCTTGCCATGGGGTGGTTCCCGGTTGTGGAAGGGCTCGCCCGACCCATTTTTGAATTGATCCGACCCATTCCCCCCATTGCCTGGATTCCCCTGACCATCTTCTGGTTCGGTATCGGCATCCCCGGCAAGGTCTTTATCATCTGGATCGCCGGCATTGTCCCCTGCGTCATCACTCCTACGTCGGGGTGAAGATGACCAACCCCGTGTTGATTCAGATGGCGCGGACCTACGGCGCCTCCAGCTGGCAGATTTTTACCAAGATCTGTATCCCGTCTGCGCTTCCCATGGTTTTCGGTGCTCTCCAGATCGCCCTGGCCTACTGCTGGACCAACCTGGTGGGAGCCGAGCTTCTGGCTGCCGACAACGGACTGGGCTTCATGATCACCATGGGCCGCCGTCTGGCCATGCCGGACATGGTGCTCCTCGGGATGGCCATGGTGGGGTTGACGGGCGCTGTCATCGGCGTGGTCATCGATGCCGTTGAAAAGCGACTTCTTGCAGGGATAAGGAGGTAGGACACGTGACATCAATTGCCAACGAAACCCAATCGACGGCCAAGGAGCGGAGCCCCATCACGGTGAAGACCGTCCTGATGAACAAGTGGTTCCTCTACGCCGTCTCCCTGACCTGTTTTTTCGGGCTGTGGGACTATGTGGCCTACAAAAAGATCCTGGGCAGCTCCCTGGCCCGCCCCCTGGAGGTGGTGGAGTACATGGGGTACATGATCACCCACCGCCTGGCCGGTAACTCTTTGTGGGGCCATGTCTGGGCCAGTACCCGGCGCATCCTCATCGGGTTTTCCATCGCATCCCTGGTGGCCGTGCCCCTGGGGCTGATGATGGCCCTGAACAAGTACGTCAACGCCATCGTCAAGCCGATCTTCGACCTCATGAAGCCCATGCCCCCCATTGCCTGGATCTCCATTTCCATTCTCTGGTTCGGCATCGGAGAGCCCTCCAAGGTCTTTATCATTATCATCGGGACCTTTGTGCCCTGCCTGTTGAACTCCTACAACGGGGTGCGCCTGGTGGAGCCCGAGCTCTACGATGTGGTCCGGGTCCTGGGCGGGAACCGGCGGGACGAGATCCTTCAGGTCTGCTTTCCCGCGGCCTTTCCGTCCATCTTTGCAGGGCTTCAGATCTCCCTTAGTATCGCCTGGACCTGCGTGCTGGCGGCTGAGCTCGTCAGTGCCCGTTCCGGCCTGGGGTACGTCATCATCAAGGGCATGAACCTGGGGCGTCCTGCCATGGTTCTGGGTGGCATGGTGGCCATCGCCATTGCCGCACTGCTGACATCGCAGCTGGTGGGGTTGCTGGAAAAAGTGCTGTGCCCCTGGAAGCGTGAAATCGAGGGACTCTAACCCATTGGAGGATGGAAACAAGACAATGGCTGAAAACGGAAACACAAACGCAAAAATTTCCTGTCGGAACATCAGCAAGACGTTCATCCAGAAGGGGAGCCAGAAGGTCCATGTTCTTGAAGACATCAGCCTTGATGTGGAAGAGAACGAGTTTGTGGTGATCTTAGGACCCGGTCAGTGCGGGAAGAGTACCCTCTTGAGGATCATGGCGGGTCTTGAGACCCCCACCACCGGCAGCGTGGTCATCAACGGCAAGGAGGTGGACGGTCCGGGACAGGACCGGGGCCTCGTGTTCCAGAGCTACATGCTCTTTGCCTGGCGAACCGTCATGGGCAATGTGGAGATGGGGCCGAAGCTCCGCGGGGTCGGCAAGGAGGAGCGCCGAAAGGTTGCCCAGCATTACATCGACATGGTGGGCCTCCAGGGCTTTGAGAGCAAATTTCCCCACCAGCTCTCCGGCGGCATGAAGCAGCGGGTGGGCATTGCAAGGGCGTACGCCAATCAGCCCGAGGTGATGCTCCTGGACGAACCCTTCGGCCAACTCGACGCCCAGACCCGTATCTACATGGAGCAGGAGACCGTCCGCATCTGGGAGCAGGAGAAACGAACTGTCATCTTTGTCACCAACAACATTGATGAGGCCCTGTATTTAGGGGACCGCATCATCTGCATGGAGGGCAAGCTGCCCGGTCGCATCCGCGAGGTCTACGAGGTCAACCTGCCGCGACCCAGGAAATTTACCGACCATGAATTTTTGAAGCTTCGCCATGAAATCACCGAAGCCTCGGAGTTGACCTTGTAACCCGAACGCGTTTACCGCACATCGGCGGGCCCTTCATCTTTCATGGGAAAGGTGGAGGCCTGCCGGGCGGGAACCGGGGTTGGGTTACGGTGCGTGTTTTTTTTAGTGGGAGGGCCCCCTGACGCGGCACAGAGTGTGTGTCTGACGGGCAAGGGGCCGGGTTTTAACGGATTCATCTGTTTTGTGCGTGGTGTTCAATGAAGAATACTCTGTGCTGGATATTTCATAAAATATATAATATAAAATATCAGATAATTTGCAATGCAAGGCACAGGGGGCATCAAGGGCCATGAGGCCGGATCTCCCCTGCTTGCCTGAAATAGAAGACCATAAGGAAGGACCATGCAGTCGTCAGCAAGACAGGGGGAAAGCGGGGTGGTACAGCATAACCCCTGCGCGAACAAATTTACGATTACCTTCGCAATGATATCAACAAAGGCAATCTCCTGCCCGGACAGTTGGTGAATACCAACGAGATCAGCCGCAGCATGGGCATCAGCAAAACCCCTCTGCGTGAGGCGTTGATCCAACTGGAGTGCGACGGCTTTGTCACCATTCTCCCCCGGCGGGGGGTGATGGTCAACCGCCTCACCCTTTCGGACGTGCGTGAGTCCTGGGAGATCTGCCGGGCCTTTGAGTCCGAGATGATCAACCGGCTGTTTCACCGCATCGACGCCTCCTGCATCGCGTCCATGGAGGCCATCAACAACGAGATGAAAGAGGCCATGGCCGAAAAGGACACGGATCGCTTCTACCAGCTCAACATTGCCTTTCACGATGCGTTTCTCTCGCTGTCGGACAACCGCCAGATGCTTCGCATCCTGAAGCGCATCAAGCAGAGGCTCTATGATTTTCTGTCCCGCTCCTGCATTCCGGAGTGGGAGACCGTCAACTGCGACGAGCACGAGCACCTCATCGAGCTGCTGCGCTCCGGGGATCGGGAGTCCGCCACGGCGTTTCTGCGGGATATCCACTGGTCTTTCGAGAAGCAGGAAGACCATATCCGGCGCTTTTACAAGCAGGCCACCAAGGAAGAGGTGGCCCTGGCCGGGGAGTGATCGTCGGGTACCAGAGGCTATATCATTCCGGGGGTCAGGCCCGGGGTGCGATCAATATGAAAAAAGACGGGTGAACGCAGCAAGGCTGCTTTACCCGTCTTCGTGGTTTTAAACACAGGTGGGAGCCTGCTGTGGTACCGAGCCGGAAGGGGGCAGGGGGCAGCATGTTTTCGGTTCTCCGGCCCCGACCGTTATGTACGTAAGGATGTTTGACGCATGATGACCTTTCTCTTGACCGGTATCGTGGTGTTTCTTACCCACACCCTGGAAGTGATTACCGGCTTTGGGTGTACTGTTCTCGCTTTTCCCTTTGTGACCTGGATTCTGGGAATCTATGAGGCCAAGATTCTGTTGGCCGTCTTGACCTGGATCCTGGGTGCCTACCTCGTCTCCACGAAGTTTCGCCACATCAACTGGCGCCAGTTCGGCATCATCGTGGCCCTGGTTGGCCTGGGTATGCCCGCGGGCATTTACCTCTTTAACCATTTTCCCAGCGACACCCTGAAGCTGCTTCTGGGGATTTTCATTGTTTTTACCTCCATCATGCAGCTGAAAAAAGAGTACGGCGGCATTCAGCTTCGGGTGACCATTCCGGAGTGGGTCTACTACGTGCTCCTGGTGTTGGGCGGTGTTCTCCACGGGGCCTTTGCCACGGGGGGCCCCTTTGTGGTGCTCTATGCCACGCGTAAGCTGCGGGACAAGGGCGAGTTCCGGGCCACCCTCAGCCTCCTGTGGGTTTCGGTCAACACCTTTCTCATTGCCACCGACGCCACCTTTGACCCCATCCTCTCCAACATGGGCGCGGTGATCACCCAGGGGGCCGCCATGGGGCAGAGCCTCCTCAACCTGGTCTGGTCCCTGCCGTTCCTGCTGGTGGGCATTCTCATCGGTGAGGTGGTCCACCATCGGGTGGATGCGGCCCTCTTTCGAAAGATCGTCTTCTGGGTGCTTCTGGCCACGGGTGTGTTCATCATCCTCGCCAACGTGCTTCATATCGGATAACGATTCAGCCCGAAAAAAGCCTCCGGCGGCCCTGCCGGGGGCCAAACTTTTAATCCACCTTCGCCCAAGGGCTACGGCGCGACAAGAAAGTTTGACAAACAGGTCTTAAGTAAGCCTTCCAGGCTACGCTGAAACAATTTCGACATTTTCTGCCTTAGAAGAGTTTTTTGCGGAGCTTTTTTTAAAAAAGCGACCCGCCGGAGGCATAGCTGAATAGTTACCTTTTTATTTACTTTAAATACGCAAAAACCGGTCCCGGCATGTCATGCCGAGACCGGTTTTTTTGTTTGGTAACCATGGGCTCCCATTGACGGGAGGCCGGGGTATCTATGTCTACGCCTTAGTGGTGATCATTTGAGAACCGTGACATCCATGGCCGCCAGGGCCATGCGGGTGTCCGGGGATGCTTCGTAGAGTTGGATCATCTCGGCGGTGATGGGACGGCCCAGCTCCATGGAGAGCTTGTCGGCCAGGAGCTCCCTGTCGAGGTCCGAGACCTGTGCCGGGGACGTTCCAGCCTGCTTGAGATGCTTGTCTATGATGGATTTGTCCCCCTGGGGCACGTAAATGGTGCCGGTGGAGATATCCACGGCAAAGGCGATCACCCCCGGGATGATGCCGAACAGGAGCCCTGCGGCATCCAGGAGAAACACGGCGGTATCGAGCCTGCCGCCGGACTGTCCCTTGCGCTCGGGGTAGAGGAGGTACCCGCAGGCGGTGAGGTTCAGGACGGCCGTCAACAGGGCGATGGCCGTCATTTTTCGTATCAGGTTTCTGGCTTTCATGGTGAGTCCTTATTGCGGCACCAGCACCGTGTTGTCGATGAGCCGGGTTTTGCCCAGCATCACGGCAAGGGCCATGAGGGTAGGGGAGGTGACGGTCTCCACCTCGTCCAGGGTTTCGGGGTCGCACAGGGAGATGTAGTCGATGGTCATGTCCGGGCAGCCGGACAGGTGGGTCTCGGTCATGGCCTTGATGGCTTTGGCCTGGGTCTCTCCTGCGGCGATCATCTCCCGGGCCTTTGACAGGGACTGGCTGAGGCGAAGGGCCTCAATACGCTCGCCTTCGCTTAAGTAGGCGTTGCGGGAGCTCATGGCCAGGCCGTCTGCTTCCCGGATGAGGGCTCCGCCGATGATCTCGATGTCCATGTTGAGATCCTTGACCATGCGGCGGATGATGGCAAGCTGCTGAAAGTCCTTTTCACCGAAGACGGCCACATGGGGCTTGACGATGTGAAAGAGCTTGGTGACCACCGTGGTGATCCCCTTGAAAAAAACGGGGCGGGAGAGGCCGCAGAGGTGGTTGGGGAGGGTCTCCAGCTGGACGTAGGTCTCGTAGCCCTCGGGGTAGATCTGATCGCTGGTGGGGGTGAACACCACGTCCACGCCTGCGTCCCTGGATTTGGCCAGGTCACTCTCCATGGCCCGGGGGTAGGCGTCCAGATCTTCGTTGGGGCCGAACTGGGCCGGGTTTACAAAGATGCTGGTGACCAGGATATCTGCGTGTTTCTTTGCCTCCCGCATGAGGGAGAGGTGCCCGTCGTGGAGAAAGCCCATGGTGGGTACAAAGGCGATACGTTTTCCCTGTTGCCTCAGGCTGTCGCTTAAGCTCTGCATCTCGTGAATTGAACCGATGACGTCCATGTGGGTGGCCTCACTATTGGGGTTTGTTTCTTTTTTAACGGATGGCGGCACCTGTGTCCGGGGCGGCTGTTTCTCCTGCCGTTCCAGCATCGGATGCCTGTTTTATCAGCCATGGGCTTAATCCAGTCCCGATGAAAAGTCAATCCGTTGGAGGCGCTTTCCGGCGGAAAGGTCGGGAAACAGCCCGGAATTGAGAGGCCAAGGACCCTTGGAGGCCCCAGATCCGCAGGCCCTGTGCGGGGTGTGGTCGCAGAGCTTCCCATGCCTGGTGCTTGCATTGGTATTTGGTGTCTGATATATCAAAAGGTGCCCCTTTGTAAATCATGGCAAGCGGTATATATCTCTGAGACTCGGTACGAAGGAGGGTGTGGATTGACACAAAACGGCAGGTTGTCCATGGAAGAATTTGATTCCCGGTTTAAGGTGTTCTATGAGTTGATGCCCTGTAAAATCAGGGAAATCCTGTTGGTGTCCAGCCTGTATGATGCGTGCATCATGGAAGAGGACGGGCGCCTTTCCGAGAAGATCGTCACCGAGTACCGGGGGCTCAACCTGAGCCGTCCCCCGCGCCTGACCTGGGTGTCCACGGCCGAAGAGGCTCTGGACATGCTGGAGAAGCGTTCCTTTGATATGGTGGTCACCATGTTGCGCCTCGTGGACATGGATGCCTTCACCCTGGGGGAGGAGATCAAGCGCAAGTGCCCGAATATCCCCGTGGTGTTGCTCACCCACAGCCCCCTGCCCAGCCAGTTCGATCCGGTGCGGTCCAAGTCCCGGGGCGTGGACCGCATGTACGTGTGGACCGGAAACGCCGACATCCTCCTGGCCCTGATCAAAAGTGAGGAAGACCGTCTCAATGTGGCCCACGACACTGAAAAGGCCGGGGTCCGTATCATTTTGATGGTGGAGGACTCTCCCCTGTACACCTCGGCCATCCTGCCCATCCTTTACAAAGAGGTGGTGACCCAGGTCCAGGACGTCATGGAGGAGGTCTTGAACCACGAGCACCGGCTCCTCACCATGCGGGCCCGTCCCAAGATCCTCGTGACCCAGAGTTATGAAGAGGCCATGGAGATCTACGAAGAGTACAAGGAGTACATCCTTGGCGTGATCTCCGATGCCAGCTTTCCCCGGGACGGGGCTGTGTGCGACGACTCCGGGTACCTGGTGCTCTCCCACATCCAGGGGGAACAGGCGGACATCCCCCTGATGATGGCCAGCACCGAGTCGTCCAACCGCAGAGTTGCCGATGAGCTCGGTATCTACTTCGTGGACAAGAACTCTCCCTCCCTGTCCGGTGACTTCCATCACTATTTTGTGAACCAGCTGGGCTTCGGAGACTTCGTGTTTCGGGACAGCGACGGGGGAGAGCTCTGCCGGGCCCCCAACTTCCGTGCCCTTGAGAAAAAACTGGCCGATATTCCGGATGAGTACTTTTACAACCACTGGAAGAAAAACGATTTTTCCCGCTGGTTCTTCGCCCGCTCCGAGACCCTTTTGGCAAACAGGCTGCGTCCGGCCACGGACGAAGATTTCATGGGTAACATCGCCGACATGAAGGCCTTTATCCTCAAGAATATTCAGGAGCGGCGCCGCAACCGCCAGAAGGGGGTGGTGGTCCAGTTCGACGCCGAGGAGTTCGATCCGGAGACCGAGTTTCTGAAGATCGGGAACGGCTCCCTGGGTGGCAAGGCCCGGGGCCTGGTCTTTGCCTCCACCCTGCTTCGCCACCACCCGGAGCTCCACGACAGCTTCGGGGGCGTTGAAATTTCTCTGCCCCAGACCGGGCCGATCCCCCACCGAGGGCTTCGACGCCTTTGTGCGGGAGAACGATCTCAAGTGGGTGGCCAAGGCCGATCTACCAGATGAAGAGGTGATCGAGCTGTTCCAGGATGCCACCTTTCCCGGCTGGATCGACGAAGAACTCCGGGCGTTTTTAAAGGAGATCAACCATCCCCTGGCCGTACGCTCCTCGGCCCTGTTTGAAGACGCCCAGTTCATGGCGTATGCGGGGCTCTACCATACCAGCATGATCTCCAACGACGATTCGGAGTTGGAGGTAAGGCTGAACCAGCTCATCTCCGCGGTGAAGCTCGTCTACGCTTCCACCTATTTCCAGGGACCCAAGAGTTTTGCCCGGCGGGTAGGGCATCGCACGGAAGAGGAGAAGATGGCGGTGATCATCCAGGAGGTTTGCGGGCGGCGCTGGGGTGATTACCACTATCCGGCCGTCTCTGGGGTGGCTCAGTCCTACAATGATCATCCCTTTGGAAAGATGGAGGCGGATGAAGGCATCGCCGCCATCGCCATGGGACTCGGGCGCACGGTGGTGGAGGGGGAGCAGGCCCTGCGGTTTTCCCCGCGACGCCCCCATATCCTGCCTCAGTTTCCCGGGCTGGCAGGAAGAACCTCTTAACGCCCAGCAGAGCCTGTATGCCCTGAAGGTGGGGGCCAAGGCCCGGCGCTCCGTCATGACCCTCAACTCGGAAATTGAAAAGCTCAACATCCGTGACCTGGACGACGCCGGACCGGCCTCTTTCCTTTCCGGGACCTATGTCCGGGAGGAAAACACCATCCGGTACGGCCACCAGTGCCGGGGCCCCAAGGTGTTGACCTTTGACAGGATCCTTAAGTACAACATGTTTCCTCTGCCTGAGCTCCTGTCAAAGGTCCTTGAGATCGGTTCCCAGGGCATGGGCTGCTCCGTGGAGATCGAGTTTGCCGTGGAGCTTCCCCTCAAGCCCGGGGAGCAGGGGCGCTTTGTGCTGCTTCAGATACGGCCCATGACCGACCGGGACGAGCTGGCCGACGTGGTGATCACCGATGAGGAGAAGGCCGCCGGGGTCAGTGTCTCCTCCCACGCCTTGGGAAATGTCAAGGGGCAGCCCGTCACTCATATCCTCTATGTGAAGCCCGATACCTTTGATCTGAAGAACACCCGGGAGATTGCCCGGGAGATCGGCCGCATGAACGCGGAGATGGCCAGGCGAGGGGAGAAGTACCTGCTGCTGGGACCGGGACGCTGGGGCTCGGCGGACCGCTGGCTGGGGATTCCCGTGACCTGGGAGGAGATCTCCGAGGTGTGCGGCATCATCGAGAGCAGCCACGCCGACCTCAAGGCCGACCCGTCCCAGGGCTCCCACTTTTTTCATAACATCACGGCCCTGGGAATCAACTACGTCTCCATCCTGGCGGAGCGGGGCGATTTTTTCGACATGGAATGGCTCCTTGAGCAGCCGGTGGCCGTGGACGGAGAGTTTACGGCCCTTGCCAGCTTCGAGGTCCCGTGCGTGATGAAGGTGGACGGGCGACATGCCGTAAGCGTTCTGTTACCGCCTGCCTGAGGCACCGTGCAGGGGGAACCTGTCGGGACCGTATCGCCCTGGGGTAAACACCTTTTCCCTTGGTGAAGGCCCTTGAACAGGCGTTGACGGGCGAGACATTTGTGTGTACATTCCGTTTTTTTGCATGATGGGGGCTCCTGTTTTTTTAAGGGATTGGTGAAAAGGGGGCCCCTTGCCTCCCCGTGGGAGGAGGCTGGTTGAAGAGCCGGTGTTGCCATGGGGCGCTGCCGGCTGGTGTGAGTATATTTGAAAGGATACTTTGGAAAGGGTTTTTCGGCGCGCAGGTTTTGGCGCGAGCGGAAACATGGCCCGGGTGCTGTTGAATTGACCAGACTGATTTTTTTGACATCCATCCGGAGTTACCGACGGAAGAGCTAAACAGGATGCCCGCAGGGCATCCTCCTTGGGGACATTCTATGGGGCGGGAACACAACCCGTGACCCACGGAATGATGGGGACCCTGAGGGGCGCGTTGCCGCACCGCCCTTCCGCATACTGATGAAGGAGATGTGTGATGGATACTCAGGGAAAACAAGGCATAAGCATCATTGCCAAGCCTTTGCGGGAACAGATTTACGAGTATTTAAGGGATGAGATGTACCGGGGCAGCCTCCTGCCCGGCTCCCTTGTGAACGTCAATGAGATCAGCCACCGCCTGGGCATCAGCAAGACCCCCCTCAGGGACGCGCTGATCCAGCTTGAGTGCGACGGGTTTGTCTCCATTCTTCCCAGGCGCGGGGTGATGATCAATAAACTCTCCCTGGAAGATGTCAAAAACGCCTGGGAGATCTGCAGGGCCCTGGAATCGGAGATCCTGATTCCCGTGTTCGACAAGCTCAAGGAACCGGCCCTGGCCGAGATGGAGCGGTTGACCAAGGAGATGAAACGGGCTTCGGAGGTCAAGGACACCTACAGCTTCTACCAGAACAACGTGGCCTTCCATAACGTCTTTCTGAACCTCTCCTCCAACGACCAGATGCGCCGCATCATCCAGCTCAACAAGCAGCGCCTCTACGATTTTCTCACCCGCAAGCACATCCCCCAATGGGAAGAGGAGCACTGCGAGGAGCACATGGCCTTCATCGACCTCATCCGTCGCGGAGACGCAGACGAAGCCGCCCAATACCTGAAGGTGACCCACTGGTCCCTGGAGGACCAGGAGACCTACATCCTCCAGTTCTACTTCAACGGGGAGACCCATGAGTAAGAGAGTATCTGTGAGTCTGGAGACCCTGGACGTCCGCGTCCTTGACGGCGGCAGGGGCTGGGTGGCCCTGGACAAACCCTGCGGGGTCTCGGTCCATAACGATCCGGGCAGGGACCTTGTCTCTGCAGTGATCCATACCCTTGCCACGGAGCCCGTAAGGCTCCTGCAGGAAGAGGGCGCCAAATCCGACTCGGTCCATGCCGTGCACCGCCTGGACGGGGACACCAGCGGGGTGGTGCTCTTTGCCTTCGGCAAAGAAGCGGCACGGCACCTGACGCGCCAGTTCGAAGAGAAACAGGTCACCAAGGAGTACCTGGCCCTGGTCCACGGCGACCTGACACCCGAAAAGGGAAAGTGGGCGCAGCCCCTGGCCAAGGAAGCCGGCGGGCGCACCAACCCGGCAGGCAGCGGAAAGCGCATGGCATCCACCACCGCCTTTTCTGTTGTGTCCCGATCCGTGCACTACACCCTGGTGCGCTGCAGCCCTCTCACCGGCCGCAAACACCAGATTCGCCGCCACGCCAAACTGGCGGGCCACCCCCTCACAGGAGACCGGAGGTATGGCTCCAAACGCGCCCTGGCCGTTCTGGAAGAGCGATTCGGGTACCGCCGCTTGGGCCTCCACGCCCGGACCATCACCTTTTGCCCTCCGGGTTCAGACCAGACCATCACCGTGGCGTCGGCCGACTCCGTGCCCGAGGCCATGGAGACTCTTCTCCAGGGCGACATGGCCCAAGAATGATTTCACGTCAATGACGTTTAACCTGTCAGCAGCTTAATAAGCTGCCTCCTATGGATACAGTCACCGGAAAAAATTCCATTCGCTGTGTAAAATAAATGTATTCAGGGGCTTGCTTTGAGCTGCTGTCATGGCTTTAACAGCTTGCATGTGACATTTTGTAGGGTGTGCTTGCGCACCATTTGTTCGGAAAACCAATGTCTTTTGCCATATCCCTGCTGCGTGAAGGCCACCCGTACATGGGTTTCATGAGCGTTACGATTTTTCGGTGGTGCGCAAGCGCACTCTACCTCACATCCCCTACACCGTCGGCAAGTTACACCCACATGAGGGCGCGTTTGCGCACCTTTTAATTTCACAGTAACTGAATCGTTACGCCGATGTTTAAAACCTGTTTGTTAAACTTTTTAAAAGTTTAGCCCCCGGCAGGGCCGCCGGAGGCATGCTTTTTGGTTTTTTGCATTTGCGCAGCTTCCCGCTTTCGCGAACCCCGGGGTGTTGCATGGGGGCCGTCTGTGGTATAGTGCGCCATTCGGATCGGCATCCGTGGATACCGCCGGGCCTGGGGAGTTCCCTGAAGCATTTGCGGGCGGGCAGATAAGTCACCATCAATCTATACGAAAGAGATCATGAGCCAGACCATCAATACATCAGTGGATATCGGAGGCGTACGCCTCGCCAACCCGGTGATGACCGCATCGGGAACCTTCGGGTACGGCAAAGAGTTTGACGAGGTCCTCAACCTCAACCGGCTGGGCGGCGTCGTCATGAAGGGGCTTTCCCTGTATCCCGCCAAGGGCAACCCTCCCCCCCGCATCGCAGAGACCTCCTGCGGCATGCTCAACGCCATCGGCCTTGAGAACGTAGGGATCCAGCGGTTTATCAAGGAAAAACTTCCGGAGATGAAGGCCTTTGACACCAAGGTGTTCATCAACATCTACGGCAAGACCGTGGAAGAGTACGCGGCCATCGCGGACACCGCCGAGGGCGTGGAGGGCATCCACGGCATCGAGATCAACATCTCCTGCCCCAACGTGAGCGCAGGGGGCCTGGCCTTCGGCGTGGATCCCGTTGCAGCCGCTGATGTGGTCAGGGCGGTGAAGGCAAAAACCAGCCTGCCCGTCATGGTCAAGCTCAGCCCCAACGTCACGGACATCACCGAGATCGCCCGGAGCGTGGAAGGGGAGGGGGCTGACTCGGTTTCCCTGATCAACACCCTCACCGGCATGGGCATCGACATCCACACCCGTAAGCCCCTGCTGGCAAATGTGGTGGGGGGGCTCTCCGGCCCCGCGGTGAAGCCCGTTGCCATCCGCATGGTGTACCAGGTTGCCAAGGCCGTGAAGATTCCGGTCATCGGCATGGGCGGGATCATGACCGCTGACGACGCCGTGGAATTCCTCATTGCAGGGGCCTCCGCCGTTCAGGTGGGCACGGCCAACTTTGTGTACCCCGACGCCGCCGAGAAGGTGGTGGACGGTATCGAAGCCTTTCTCAAGGAGAAGGGGATCAGCGATGTCAACGACCTCATCGGGAGCGTAGAGGTCTGAAGCCCTTAAAGCCCTGACAGCCGGGCTTCGATGATCGGGTTATACGAAAGAATTTTAAAAAGCCGCGTTTTTACGCGGCTTTTTTTATTGGGGCACAATGCCTTGGGATGCGGCTTCAGCCGTGGGGCTTTTCCTTTGCGTCTCGTTCCCCTCTCAGAACTTCGAAGGCGGTGCCCCGGGATCGGCGGTGGTGAATATCCTTGCTTTTGAGCTCTATCTTTGTTTATTAAGACTGAACATAGTTAGGGTTTATGTCTGTTGTCTTTTCATTTGGTTTGTCGTTCGAATGTTAACCGATGTGAAACAATGGAAAGGGGGAGTTGATGAAGCGCACCATCCCGGTTCTTCTTGTTCTGGCTCTTTTGGTCTGCCTGCCCGGCGCAGGCGAGGTGTCGGCAGACGCCATTCTTGGGCAGTGGTACACCAAGGATAACGAGGCTGTCGTCGAAATCTACAAAGAGGGCGACACCTATGCGGGAGGGTACCTTTTTGGCTAGCCGTCGGTGGCGGGTGACCAGATGAGAACGGGGCCCCTGTGGTGGACGCCAACAACCCCGACCCGGAAAAGGCCAAACAGCCCGTTCTGGGCATGACCCTGGCCCACGGATTTTCCCATGTGGGGGGCAATGACTGGGAGAACGGTCATATCTATGACCCGGACAACGGAAAGACCTACAAGTGCCTCATGAAGCTTAAAAAAGGGGGCAAGCAGCTGAAAGTGCGCGGGTTCATCGGGGTGTCTCTGCTGGGACGCAACGAGTACTGGACGCGCAAGGGGCAGTAGCTGTTTTATCCCCGGTGCAGACATGCGCGTGTACCGGCCCGGGCACTCCGGGCCGACATCATACCGACCATCAAACGTCAATGAGGAGGAAATATGTGTAAGCGAATTGTGATGATACTTCTGGCCCTCTGCCTTGCCACAGGCACTGCTTTTGCCGTGGATGCAGAGGATGTCACCTTCCCGGAAAAGGTCACCTTTGACGGCGTGGACCTTGTCTTCAACGGTTCGGGCATCCGCGTCAAAAGCTTTGTAAAGCCCTATGTGGCGGCCCTTTTCCTCCAGGAGAAGAGCTCCGACGGTGAGGCCGTGGTCGCGGCCGATGCCCCCATGGCCATCCGGCTCCACATCACCAGCAAGCTCATCACCTCCAAGAAAATGTCCAAGTCCACGCGCAAGGGCTTTAAGACCTCCACCAACGGAAACACCGCCCCCATTCAGGCGGAGATCGACCAGATGATGGACGTGTTCAGCGAAAAGATCCATGTGGACGATGTCTACGACATGGTCTATGTACCCGGTACCGGCACCTCCATTTACAAGCAGGGAGAGAAAAAGGCCACCATCAAAGGGTACGAGTTCAAAAAAGCCCTCTTCGGCATCTGGCTCGGCGCCAAGCCCACCACCGAAGCCCTCAAGGCCGGCATGCTGGGACAATCCAACGGCTAGTAAAAAACAAAAGCATGCCTCCGGCGGCCAAGGGCTGAGCCCTTGGAACCCAGGTTCGCCCGTGAGCAGTGGGGCTACCCGAGGCTCGTCATGCAGCCTGCTGCGATGCTTAAAAATAAAAAAAGGTGGAACCGAACATTCGGTTCCACCTTTTTTATTTCAGCTTGCTCTCCACACCGCCGAAGGCGGTACGTAGAAAGAAAATGCGGTCGCAATGCGACCGCGTTTTCTTTCTACAAGATAGCTTTCATGGCGGTCATGAAGCTGCGGAGTTCTTTGCCGATGACTTCCACGGGGTGGTTGCGGATGGCATCGTTGACGCCGATGAGGGCCACGTTGTCCACGCCGTTGCCGTCTGAGGCAAGGCCTTTGCCGATGATGTCGGTCTCTACGCTCTTCATGAAGTCGGCCAGAAGGGGCACGCAGGCATTGGCGAAGAGGTAGCAGCCGTATTCCGCGGTATCGGAGATGACCTTGTTCATCTCGTAGAGCTTCTTGCGGCTGATGAGGTTGGCGATGAGGGGGGTCTCGTGGAGAGACTCGTAGTAGGCAGACTCCTCTTTGATGCCAGCGGCCACCATGGTTTCAAAGGCCAGCTCAACGCCTGCCTTGACCATGGCCACCATAAGGATGCCGTTGTCGAAGAACTCCTGCTCGGAGATCTCCATGTCGCCGGCGGTGGACTTTTCAAATGCGGTCTGGCCGGTCTCTTCGCGCCATCCCAGGAGCTTGGCGTCGCCCTCGGCCCAGTCGGCCATCATGCCTTCGGAGAAGGCGCCGCTCATGATGTCGTCCATGTGCTTGTTGAAGAGGGGACGCATGATGGTCTTGAGCTCTTCGGATACTTCAAAGCACTTGATCTTGGAGGGGTTGTCCAGGCGGTCCATCATGTTGGTGATGCCGCCGTGCTTGAGGGCTTCGGTGACGGTCTCCCAGCCGTACTGGATGAGCTTGCTGGCGTAGCCTGCGTCCATGCCCTTTTCGATCATCTTATCAAAGCAGAGGATGGAGCCGGTCTGGAGCATGCCGCAGAGGATGGTCTGCTCGCCCATGAGGTCGGATTTGACCTCGGCAATGAAGGAGGAGAGGAGGACGCCTGCACGGTCACCACCGGTACCGGCGGCGTAGGCCTTGGCGATCTCCAGGCCGTCGCCGTTGGGGTCGTTTTCTTTGTGGACGGCGATGAGGGTGGGGACGCCGAACCCGCGCTTGTACTCTTCGCGTACCTCGGTTCCGGGGGATTTGGGGGCCACCATGACAACGGTTAAGTCCTCGCGGACCTGCATGCCCTCTTCAACGATGTTGAAGCCGTGGGAGTAAGCCAGGCAGGCGCCTTTTTTCATGAGGGGCATGACGGCCTTGACCACGTTGGTGTGCTGCTTGTCCGGGGTGAGGTTGAGCACGAGGTCGGCGGTGGGGAGCATCTCTTCGTAGGTGCCGACTGCAAAACCGTTTTCGGTTGCGTTCAGGTCAGTTTCAACACTCTCGTCGATGGCTGCCTGACGCAGGGTGTAGGAGACGTCAAGGCCGCTGTCACGCAGGTTCAGGCCCTGGTTAAGACCCTGGGCCCCGCAACCCACGACAACGATTTTTTTGCCTTTGAGCTTCTCCACGCCGTTGAACTCAGACGGGTCCATGAAGCTGCATTGGCCAAGCTGTTCCAGTTGAAGGCGTAAGGGAAGGGTGTTGAAGTAGTTCATCTTTGGATGCTCCATATCATGAAAATAAAGATTAATGGGCCATATCGGCTTGCTGGGGTCGCCCGAAGGCGGCCCCGATTGTGTTACCTGTTTGTTAAACGATTCAAAAGCTTGGCCTCCGGCAGGGCCGCCGGAGGCTTTTTTTTATATAAACCTATATCACATCACAGGACGTGACGGGGTTTGACTTGAAATATTCAAGGCGGTTGAGGCCGTTAATGTAGGCCTTGGCGCTTGCCGTGATGATGTCCGGGTCGGCGCCGCGTCCCAGGGAGACATGCTCCCCTTCCTTCATGCGGACGGTGACCTCACCCTGGGCGTCGGTGCCGCCGGTGAGGGCGCCGATGGAGAAGCGCAGGAGCTCGGGCTCCCGCCCGGCGATCTTGGCGATGGTGTTGAACACCGCGTCGATGGGGCCGTTGCCTTCAAAGGCTCCCTGCTTCACCTTGCCGTTGATGCCCAGGCGCACGCTGGCCATGGGGTAGACGGTGGTGCCGGAGGTGACGTGGAGGTATTCCAGGGTGTACACCTCATGACTTCGCAGGACCACGTCCGTGACCAGGGCTTCCAGGTCCTCGTCCATGATCTCTTTTTTCCGGTCGGCCAGCACCTTGAAGCTTTCAAAGACCGTGTTGAGCTCTTCTTCGGTGAGGTTATAGCGCATCTCTTCCAGGCGGGAGCGCAGGGCAAAGCGCCCGGAGAGTTTGCCCAGCACCAGCTTGTTGGTGGTGAGCCCCACGGTCTCCGGCCTCATGATCTCGTAGGTCATGGGGTTCTTGAGCATGCCGTCCTGATGGATGCCCGATTCGTGGGAGAAGGCGTTGGCCCCGACGATGGCCTTGTTGGGCTGCACCATGATGCCCGTGATGGAGCTGACCAGGCGGCCCGTGGCGTGGATACGCGTGGTGTCGATGCCCGTCTCCATGGGAAAGGTGCCGGGGCGCGTGTGCAGCGCCATGACCACCTCTTCCAGGGCCGTGTTGCCGGCCCGCTCGCCAATGCCGTTGATGGTGACCTCGGCCTGTCCGGCTCCGGCGGCGATGGCCGCCAGGGTGTTGGCCGTTGCCAGGCCAAGGTCGTTGTGGCAGTGGACGCTCAAAGTGGCCTTGTCCATGCCCGGGGTGTTGGCCATGACGTGGCGCACCAGCTCGCCGAATTCACTGGGGAAGATTCCTGGGCGCCCACGGTGTCGGGGAGGTTGACGGTGGTGGCCCCGGCCTCGATGACCGCCCCGAAGATGCGGCAGAGAAAGTCGGGGTCGGTGCGGGAGCCGTCTTCGGCGGAGAACTCAATGTTGTCCGTGTACTGCCGTGCGTGGGAAACCGCTGCCACGGCCCGCTCCACAACCTCGTCACGGCCCATGCGGAGCTTGTACTCCAGATGGATGTCCGAGGTGGCGATGAAGGTGTGGATCCGGGGTTTTACCGCGTCCTTGATGGCTTCCCAGGCCCGGTCGATGTCCCCGGCGGTGGCCCGGCACAAGGCGGCCACTTCCGCGTTTTTTACGGTCTCCGAGATGCGGGAGACCGCCTCGAAATCACCGGGGGAAGATGCGGGAAACCCCGCTTCGATGACGTCCACGCCCAGAGCGTCCAGATGGGTGGCGATGCGCAGTTTTTCCGCGGTGTTCATGCTTGCGCCGGGTGACTGTTCGCCGTCTCGTAAGGTGGTGTCAAATATGGTGATGGTTCTGTTCATGGTTTTGTGCTCCGAAAATTGGGTCTGCAAGTTTGTCGTGTGGTTCTAACGATCTGTCGTTTGAATTCAGGCAAACCCAGTGAGCATGGACCGCAGGATGCCTGCGGCGTCTCCTGCGGTCATTGTCACCTCTTTCATGGTACGGGGCCTCCTGGTCCCCTGTTGGTGGTATGGCGGCCATTGAAGACCGCCGTGTGTATGTGGCCTGCGGGACGTGCCGCAAAGGGTGCGTCCGGCTATTTTTTCTTGGCCAGCTTGTACTGAAAGCTGTCGGCCAGGGCCTCGAAGCTCGCTTCGATGATGTCCTCGGAGACGCCGATGGTGCTCCAGATGTCGTCGCCGTCCCGGGATTCGATGAGGACGCGGACCTTGGCTTCGGTGCCGCCCCGACCGTCCATGACGCGGACCTTGAAGTCCACGAGGTGCATGGTCTCCAGCTCTTTGTAGAATCGGCTCAGGGCCTTGCGCAGGGCGTTGTCCAGGGCGCTCACCGGGCCGTGGCCTTCGGCGGCGGTGATCTCGCTTACGCCGCCTACGTTCACCTTCACGATGGCGTGGGAGGTGCAGGGGCGGTCCTTGTCCTTTTCAATGGTGACCCGGAACGACTCCAGGTCGAAGACGGGCTCGTATTGTAGCAGGAACTTGTCCATGAGGACCTTGAAGGAGCCGTCGGCCACCTCGTACTGGTAGCCTTCCTGTTCCAGCATCTTGATCTCGCTGACGATGCGCTTGGAGTCGAACTCCGGGGCCTCAAGGTCGATGCCCATCTCCTTGGCCTTGTATTCGATGTTGCTCCGGCCCGCCTGGTCCGAGACCAGCACCCGCCGCCTGTTGCCCACATCCTCGGGATCGATGTGCTCGTAGGAGAGGGGCTCTTTCATGACGGCGCTCACATGGACCCCGCCCTTGTGGGCAAAGGCGCTCTTGCCCACAAAGGGGCGGGAGGCCAGGGGGATCATGTTGGAGGTCTCGCTCACGAAGCGGGACAGCGGTTTCAGTTTTTTCAGGTTCGCCTCGGAGACGCAGGGCATTTTCTCAATTTTAAGTTCAGGATGGGGATCACCGAGGTGAGGTCGGTGTTGCC
The DNA here is from genome assembly GCF_056829965.1 of Desulfoluna sp. CYM3A. Lineage (NCBI taxonomy): Bacteria > Pseudomonadati > Thermodesulfobacteriota > Desulfobacteria > Desulfobacterales > Desulfolunaceae > Desulfoluna > Desulfoluna sp. CYM3A. The sequence continues at coordinate 2,985,705 of NZ_CP186556.1, read as the reverse complement.
GCAGCGTTCCCCGTACCCGTTGATGGTGCCCTGGACCATGATGGCTCCTGCCTGGACCGCAGCGATGGAGTTGGCAACGGCCAGGTTGCAGTCGTTGTGGGCGTGGATGCCCATGCGGACATTGCGGCCGGTCTCGGCATCGAGGGCGGCCTTGACCGTCTCCAGGATCTCCGTTACCTCGTGGGGCAGGGTGCCTCCGTTGGTGTCGCACAGCACCACCACATCCGCACCCCCGAAAAGGGCGGCGGACAGGGTTTTGACGGCGTACTCCGGGTTGGCCTTGTACCCGTCGAAGAAGTGCTCGGCGTCGTAGAGGACCTCACGGCCGTGGCTTTTTAGAAAGGCGACGCTCTCTTCGATCATGGCCAGGTTTTCCGACAGGGTGTTGCCCATGATGTCCACCACATGGAGATCCCAGGTCTTGCCGAAGATGGTGATGGCCGGAGAGCCGCAGCCCACCAGGGCCTTTAAATTGGCGTCTTCTTCGGCGGGGATCCCCTGCCGCCTGGTGGAGCCGAAGGCGGTGATGCGCGCCGTGGCGAAGGTTTCGCCTTTGGCCAGCTCGAAGAAGCGATCGGCGGCAGGGTTGGAGCCGGGCCATCCGCCTTCGATGTAGTGGATGCCCATGTCGTCCAGGCGCTGGGCCACTTTGAGTTTGTCCTCCGGCGAAAAGGAGATGTTCTCCCCCTGGGCGCCGTCGCGAAGGGTGGTGTCGAATATCAGGACCGGTTCCATGTCATCTTGCTCCGGGTGTTGTCTTGAAAAATGATAACCAGGTGGCTCTTGTGCGTCTGTTTTTCTCTTATACGCACCGGCCATGGGGTTGCCCCGGCCTCTTTAAGGCCGGGGATGTCTGTTTTGTGATCAGTTACCGCGGTAAAGGGCAATACTGCCGGTGCGGACGATCTCTTTGATCCCCATGGGGGTGACCAGCTCGATAAAGGCCTTGAGCTTGTCTTCCGTGGCCGTGGCCTGGACGGTGACGTGCTCGGGGCCCACATCCACGATCTTGTAACGGAAGATGTCGATGATGTTGATGAGGTCACCGCGGTTTTCCGCCTTGGCGTGGACCTTGATGAGGGCCAGCTCCCTCTGGACATAGTCCGATTCGGTGAGGTCGTGGACCGTCACCACGTTGATGAGCTTGTGGAGCTGCTTTTTGATCTGCTCCATGATGCCGGGGTCTGCCGTGGTCACCATGGTGATGCGGGAGATCTCGGGCTCGTTGGTGGCTGCCACGTTGAGGCTCTCGATGTTGTAGCCGCGGCCGGAGAAGAGGCCGACAATGCGGGAGAGGACGCCGGGCTCGTTGTCCACCTGGATGGAGAGGATGTGTCGTTTTTCGCTCATGGGTCGATTTCCTTCGTATCTATAAGGGGGGCCGGATTTCGGCCGCCCGTATCGGTTCAGGGTGCGATGGCGTTAAACGGCGGCCCTGCAGCAACGCAGGGCCGGTCCACGGATCAGACAAGGAGCATGTCGGTGATGGCCTTGCCCGCCGGGACCATGGGGTAGACGTTTTCTTCCCGGTCCACCATGAACTCCATGATCACGGCCCCTTCGGTTTCGAGGCCCTCTTTGAGGACGGCTTCCACCTCTTCGGGCTTGGTGGCCCGGAGTCCTTTGGCGCCGTAAGCCTCGGCAAGCTTCACGAAGTCGGGGTTGTGGTCCAGGGTGGTGGCGGAGTAGCACTTGTCGTAGAAGAGGTCCTGCCACTGGCGCACCATGCCCAGGTATCGGTTGTTGAGGATGATGACCTTGATGGGCAGCTTGTGCTCCACGGCCGTTGCCATCTCCTGCATGTTCATCTGGATGCTGCCGTCACCGGCGACGTCCACCACGAGTTTGTCCGGGCAGGCCATCTGGGCGCCGATGGCCGCAGGCAGGCCGAAGCCCATGGTGCCCAGGCCCCCGGAGGTGATGAACTGGTGTGGACGGTTGAAGTGGTAGTACTGGGCAGCCCACATCTGGTTCTGGCCCACCTCGGTGGTGACGATGGCCTCGCCCTTGGTCATCTTGAAGAAGGTGTCGATGACGTATTGGGGCTTGATGGTCTCCTGCTGGTCGTAGGCCAGGGGCGTGGTGTTTTTCCAGGCCTCGATCTGGCTCTCCCATTCGGTTCGGTCCGGGGCGTTTTCGGAGACCGCCTCTTTTTCCAGGAGTTCGTTGAGCTTCTCCAGGGCGATTTTGCAGTCCCCCACGATGGGCACGTCCACCTCGATGTTCTTGTGGATGCTCGTGGGGTCGATGTCGATCTGGATGATGGTGGCGTTGGGGGCGAAATCATCGGTTCGACCCGTGACGCGGTCGTCAAAGCGGACCCCCACGGCCAGCATCAGGTCGCACTGGCTGATGGCCATGTTGGCACGGAAGGTGCCGTGCATCCCCGGCATGCCCAGCCACAGCGGATCGGTACCGGGAAAGGCGCCCAAGCCCATGAGGGTGCTGGTAACGGAGATGTTGGTGTTTTTTGCCAACTGGGTCAGGGCCTCGGAAGCCCCTGAGAGCACCACGCCGCCGCCGGAAAAGATCAAGGGACGCTTGGCGTTCTTGATGAGCCCTGCCACGCGGGAGAGCTGCTTGACGTTGGGCTTGTACGTGGGCTTGTAGGTCCGCATGGAGATCCTGGGGACCGTTGACTTTGGCCTTCAGGGACTGCACGTTTTTGGGGATGTCCACCAGGACCGGGCCGGGGCGACCGGACCGGGCCAGGAAGAAGGCTTCCCTCAAGATGCGCTCCAGGCTGTCGATGTCCTTGACCAGGTAGTTGTGCTTGGTGCAGGGACGGGTGATCCCCACGATGTCCACTTCCTGGAAGGCGTCGTTGCCGATGAGCTGGGTGGGGACCTGGCCGGTGATGATCACCATGGGGATGGAGTCCATGTAAGCCGTGGCGATGCCGGTGACGGTGTTGGTGGCACCGGGGCCGGAGGTGGCCAGGCAGACGCCTGTGCGGCCCGTGGCCCTGGCAAATCCGTCGGCTGCGTGCACAGCGCCCTGTTCGTGGCGTGCAAGGATATGTCTGATATCCGTCCTGGCAAGTTCGTCGTAGATATCGATGACCGCACCACCCGGGTATCCGAAGATGGTGTCAACCCCCTCTTCCTTCAACACTTTCATCAGGATTTCAGTTCCTGTGAGTTCCATTGCAGACATTCCTTGATCCTTTGCTTGTTTGGCGACGGGGAAAGGCCGCGTCCCGTCGCCGTAGTCATCGTCAAAATTCATTTAAAACGGAGTAAACGGCCGCCGAAGCGGCCGGTAAGTCCATGCTATTTCACCACGGCCCCTTGGCTGGCCGAAGAGACCATGCGGGCGTAACGGGCCATGTAGCCCTTGGTGATGCGGGGGGCAGGGGCCTCCCACTCGGCTTTACGCTTTTCAATGGCCATCTCGGGGATCATCAGCTCGATGCTCTTGGTGGCGATATTGATGGCAATGAGGTCCCCTTCGCGGATGAGGCCGATGGGACCGCCCGAGGCCGCCTCGGGTGAGACGTGGCCGATGGCCGCGCCGCGGGTGCCGCCGGAGAAGCGGCCGTCGGTGATAAGGGCCACGGAGCCGTCCAGCCCCATGCCCGCGATGGCGGAGGTGGGGGTGAGCATTTCGCGCATGCCCGGGCCGCCTTTGGGTCCTTCGTTACGGATGACCACCACGTCGCCTTTGTTGATCTTGCCGGCCATGATGGCCGCAGAAGCCTCTTCTTCGGATTCAAAGACACGGGCCGGACCCTTGTGCTGCATCATCTCGGGGAGGACGGCGGACTGCTTGACCACGCAGCCCTCCGGGGCGATGTTGCCGAAGAGGACGGCAAGGCCCCCTTCCTCGTGATAGGGGTTGTCCCAGGGGCGGATGACGCCGGCGTCCAGGACGCCTGCGTTTTTGATGTTGTCACCCACGGTGGACCCGGTGACGGTGATGCACTCGGTGTTGAGGCGTCCCTGGTCGGCCAGGATTTTCAAGATGGCCTGGATGCCTCCTGCGCGGTTCAAATCTTCGATGTGGTCCTTGCCGCCGGGGGACAGGGAGCAGAGGTGCGGGGTGACCTTGCTGACCTCGTTGATGAGGGACAGGGGCACCTCAACGCCCGCTTCATGGGCAATGGCTTTTAAATGGAGCACGGTGTTGGTGGAACAGCCCAGGACCATGTCCACGGCCAGGGCGTTGGCAAAGGCCTCCTCGGTGAGGATCTGGCTGGGGGTGATGTTCTTCTCCACGAGTTCCAGGATCTTCATGCCCGCCAGTTTGGCCAGGCGTTCCCGGGCGGCCATGACCGCGGGGATGGTGCCGTTGCCGGGCAGGCCCAGGCCGATGGCTTCGGTGAGGCAGTTCATGGAGTTGGCCGTGAACATGCCGGAGCAGGAGCCGCAGGTGGGGCAGGCCGAGTCTTCCATGGCGGTGAGCTCTTCCTCGGTCATCTTCCCGGAGAGAACCGCGCCCACGGATTCAAAGACGCTGATGAGGTCCACCTTTTCATTGGGGCGCTCGGGGTGGCGACCGGCCAGCATGGGGCCTCCGCTGATAAAGATGGAGGGGATATCGAGGCGCGCGGCGGCCATGAGCATGCCCGGGACGATCTTGTCGCAGTTGGGGATCAGGACCAGGCCGTCCAGGGCGTGGGCCGTTGCCACAACCTCCACGGAGTCGGCGATGAGCTCCCGGCTGCCCAGGGAGTAGCTCATGCCGGTATGGTTCATGGCGATGCCGTCGCAGACGCCGATGGTCCCGAACTCAACAGGCATGCCGCCTGCCATGTAGATCCCTGCCTTGACCGCTTCGGTGATGCGGTTCAGGTGGGTGTGACCCGGAATGATGGTGTTGGCCGAGTTGGCGATGCCGATGATGGGGCGCTCAATTTCGGTGTCGGTGTAGCCCATGGCCTTGAAGAGGGATCGGTGCGGGGCTCTCTCTACGCCCTTCTTGACATTGTTGCTTTTCATGACGTGCTCCATAAAAAAAAGCCGTTACCAGCGAGGGCTGATAACGGCTTTTTTTTTGTGTGATATTTATGTTAAGCCATTACAGTCGCCTTTATGTAGACGAATCCCAATCACGGGCACAATGCCCACTACAAGAATGAGAATCACAATAATAAGGTTGGTAATCGCTTTGGCGTCGTACATGAGTCCGGGTTTCCTAAATAGATTCATTTGATCGTCACTTGATATCCTCTTCATCCCCCTTTGTCAAGGAGTTCGTATCGGATGTGGAAAAAAGTCGGGGGGAATCTTTTATATATGTTAAGCGCGCGGCCGGTTTGCTTTAGAAAAATCGTGTTTCTTTCGGTAGAATCAATTTTGCGTGCACGTATAACGTTTTGATATGATAGGGGTGTTTTGAATATTTCTCTTCGGGTGGGGCAGGGCGGGGATAAAATCACGCCCATGGTTGACCACGGGCGTTTTTACAGGCTTTTTCGCCGATGGCGAAGGGCCGAAGGTCCGGAATGCGGCCCGGTTCCCCGGCAGGATGGCTTACGATGCGGGCAAGGGAATGTGGTTGATGGCCGAGGCCATGTATCCGGCGCCGAAGCCGTTGTCGATGTTCACGGCGGCCACATTGGAACTGCAGCTGCTCAGCATGCCGAACAGGGCGGTCATGCCGCCGAAGCTGACCCCGTAGCCTACGCTCGGCCTGTACGGCGATGACAGGGGCCTTCACCATGCCGGCCACCACGCTGGGCAGGGCGCCCTCCATGCCGGCCACCACGATGATCACTGTCGCCTTTTCCATGGCTTCCCGGTGGCGCATGAGGCGGTGAATACCGGCAACCCCCACGTCAAAGACCGACTGCACGCGGTTTCCCATGTATCGCGCGGTGAGCAGGGCTTCCCGGGCCACGGGGATGTCCGAGGTCCCGGCCGAGAGCACCAGCACGGTGCCGTGGCCGGTGGGTTCCGGTTCGTTTGTGGCACAGATGACCATGCGTGCGTCCGCCTCGTACCGGCAGGTGGGAATGGCTTCAATGATGCGCCGGGCCTTTTCTCCGTCCACGCGGGTGGTGAGGATGACGTTTTCCTGGTGCATCATCCTTTCCATGATGCCGATGATCTGCTCGCTTGTCTTGCCTTCTCCGAAGATCACCTCGGGAAAGCCTTTGCGCAGGCTCCTGTGATGGTCGATGTTGGCAAAGTCCAGGTCTTCGTTGACCACGTGGGTGAGCTTACCCGCGGCCTCGTCCACGGAGAGGTCTCCGTTTTTGAGGGTTTCGAGAATCTGTGTGAGGCGTTGTTTGTCCATGGGGGTCCGTCACGGGTTGGGGGGTGAGTTCTTGGGGTACCTGTCGGACCTGTTCTAATCGTTTTTTGCGATGAGGTCAACGACGGCCTCGCGCATCTCCATGAAGAGCTCCACCAGGCGGGGATCGAAATGGGAACCGCTGCAATCCTGAATTTCCCGGAAGGCTTTGTCCACGGGCCAGGGGGCCTTGTGGGGGCGCTCGGAGATGAGGGCGTCAAAGACATCGCAGATGGCCACGATGCGACCGATGAGGGGGATCTCTTCGCCTTTGAGTCCCTGGTTGTAGCCGGTGCCGTCCCACCGCTCATGGTGGGTGAGGGCGATGGTGCGGGCGTCCTGCATGAGCGGAGAGTTGCTTCCGGCCAGGAGGCGGGCGCCGATGGTGGTGTGCCCTTTCATCTGCTCCCATTCGGCGTCGGTGAGTTTCCCTTTTTTCATGAGAATTTCGTCCGGGATGCCGATCTTTCCGGCGTCGTGCAGGGTGCTGGAGAGGGCCAGGCGCTCGGTCTCCTCTTCGGAAAGCCCTGCCTTGCTGCCGAGCATCTCGGCCAGTTTGCTGATGCGCAGCACGTTCTGGCCGGTGCCGCAGTCCCGGAACTTGGAGGCCAGGCTCAGGCGGTTGACGATCTCCACCTGGGTCTCCTTGAGTTCCCGGGTGCGCTGTCTCACCTTTTCTTCAAGGATGAGGTTTTTGTTTTTGAGGCTCTCCTGGGTCACCTTGAGGGTGAGGTGGGTTTTCACCCGGGCCCTGACTTCGGAGATGTCGAAGGGTTTGGTGATGTAGTCCACGGCGCCGATGGAGAGTCCCTTGCGCTTGTGGGCGGGGTCGTCCATGGCCGTGATGAAGATGATGGGGATATCCCGTGTGGCCGGTGACTCCTTGAGCCGACTGCAGACTTCAAATCCGTCCATGCCCGGCATGAGGATATCCAGGAGGATGAGGTCCAGATGATTGGCGTGGGCGTACTCAATGGCCTTTTGGCCGCCTAAGGCCACCCCGAGCTTGTAGTCCTCCCTGAGGGCCTGGACGAGGATGTCGATGTTGGCCTTGGTATCGTCAACGAGGAGGATTCTCCTGTTGGCATGTTCTGTCATGGGGTCGGTCCTTGTGCCTGGCATCGAAGGCCTTTTATTCGTTGGGGCGTGACGACGGGCTTGTGCCTGTCGGGGCTGGCCCGCCGGTGTGTTTGAGATGGCGCGAGAGGGTGTCCGTAAGGGAGGCGGCCCCCTCGAAATCGTATGCCAGGATCGCTTTTTCCATGGCGGTGATCAGTTGCGTCATGTCGGAATCCGGCCGGGGGATACGGGCCAGGTTTTCCTGGACCTTCCGGAAACACCCCTCTGAGGCCACGGGATCGAATTGGGCCAGGTGGCCGGCCAGTTCGGGCAGCAGGGCCAGGGCTGTTTCCGTGGGCGAGGACGGACGGGGGCGCGTGACGGGTGTGGCGTTGCCCGGGGCTGTGGTGTTGCCGATTCTTCCGGCGGAGTCCAGCACCACGGCAAGGGAGGCCTCCACCAGGTGGAAACTCTCTGCGATATGGCCCTTTTCCTCTTTTTGGATGGCCGTCTCAAGGGATTTTGCGGCCAGCATGAGCTCCCCTGCGGAGATGTTTCCGGCCACGCCCTTCAGGGCGTGGACGCTTCGGCCGGCCTCTTCGAGGTCTCCTGCGGCCATGAGCTTTCTGAACTCCGTGAAAAACGGTGTGTACTGGGCTTTGAATTCCTGAAGGATCCGGACATAGGTGTCCCAGGAGCCCCCCAGCCGGTGGACCCCTTCCTCCAGGTTGAGGCCGGGAAGGGTAAAGGAGAACTCCCGGCGGGAGGGGGCTTGGTCGGACCGGCGGGCGTATCGGGCTCCCAGCTTCAGGGCTTCGGTGAGGCGGATGTTTTTCCGGATGACCGAAAAGAGGCGGGTTCGGTCGATGGGCTTGGATATGTAATCGTTCATGCCTGCGGCCAGGCATTTTTCCCGGTCCCCGTACATGGCGTGGGCGGTCATGGCGATGATGGGCAGACCGATGCGTTTCAGCTCGTTGCGGATGACCCGGGTAGCCTGGTAACCGTCCATCTGGGGCATCTGGATGTCCATGAGCACCACGTCGTAATTTTGTGTCTTTATCTTTTCAACGGCCTCGGTACCGCACTCGGCCGTGTCGATGAGGGCCCCGGAGCCCTGGAGCATCTCGGTGGCCACCATGCGGTTGATGGGGTTGTCCTCCACCAGGAGAATGGAGACACCGGAAAACTCGTCGCTGGGGGAGGGGTGCCGGGTGGTGTCGTTTTTCTGGGTGGACTCGTACCCGAAGATCTCCATGATGGAGTCAAAGAGCAGGGACTGCTTGATGGGCTTGAGCAGGAAGCTCTCCACCCCGAGCTGCTTGGCCCGCTTGATCTCAAACTCATTGCCCAGGGCGCTGATAATGATGATGGGGGGCGCATCCGATCGTTTTGTCTCTTTGATCTGCCGGGCCACTTCGATGCCGTCCATTCCCGGAAGCCGAACGTCCAGGACCACCAGGTCGTAGGAGCGGCCCTGGTCGGCACCCCGGCAGAGGCGAAGGGCCTGCTCCCCGGACTCGGCCAGGTCCGTGCGAAACCCGAAGGACTCCATGTACCGCTTGATGACCATAAGGGTGGATGGGTTGTCGTCCACGATGAGGGCGCACATCTCGCCCATGGTGGGCGGCAGGGTGGGGGTGGCCGTGACGCTTTCGGGCACCACCTTGAACCGGGCGGTGAAGGAGAAGAGGCTGCCCTTGCCCCGCTCACTTTTCACCCAGATGTCCCCTCCCATGATGCGGACGATGTTTCGGCAGATGGCAAGACCCAGGCCCGTGCCACCGTATTTACGGGTGGTGGAGCCGTCTGCCTGGGCAAAGGCGTTGAAGATATCGTCCGTGCCGCTTTCAAGGAGGGCCGGGTCAATGCCGATGCCGGTGTCCCGGATTTCAAAGAGGAGGGTGGCCCCGGATCCCTCCATTTCTTTTAGGGAAACGCGGATGCAGATCTCTCCTTCCTCGGTGAATTTAAAGGCGTTGCTGATGAGATTGGAGAGCACCTGCCGCAGACGCAAGGGGTCGGCGATGAGCTGCCGGGGGATCCTGGGATCGATGTCGATGATGAGCTCCAGCTGCTTTGCCATGTTCTTTTCAAGGAACATGTCGGTGCTCTCGTCGATGAGTTCGTGCAGGGAAAAGGGGATGCTCTCAAAGGTGAGCTTTCCCGCATCGATCTTGGAAAAATCGAGGATGTCGTTGATGAGCTCCAGAAGGGAGAGGGAGGAGCTGCGGATGATGCCTATATACTCCAGGCGTTTTTCCGTGTCGATCTGCTTTGTGAGCAGATCGGACATGCCAACGATGGCGTTCAGCGGGGTTCGGATTTCGTGGCTCATGTTGGCCAGGAACTCGCTCTTGGCCCGGGTGGACTTGTCCGCCTCCTCCTTGGCCCGTGTGAGTCGTTCGTTGGCCCGGATCAGCTCGGCGGTCCGCTCCTCCACCCGTTTTTCCAGGTCGTTTCGTGCCTGGGCAAGGGCCTCTTCAGCCCGCTTCCGGTCGGTGATGTCCCGGGCCACACCCCGGAAGCCCGTGGGTTCCCCGTGCTGGTTCCGGATGAGGGTGGCGGAGATGGAGAGGACAGCGGACTTGTTTTTGCCTACCATTTCATAGTCGCTGATCTTTCCGGGGATGCCGGTTGTGTAGATGGTGCTGAAGACGTTGAAGAGTTCGGCGGCGGTTTTTTTGCTGGTGTACGCCTTGTAGTGGAGGCCCATGAGCTCTTGGCGCGTGTAGCCGGAGATGTCGCACATGGAGTTATTGAAGAAGATGAGCTTGCCGGCCAGGTTCACCTCGAAGAACCCCTCCTGGATGCTGTCCAGAATGGTCTGGTAGGAGCTTCGGCTCTTGATGAGCTCCTCTTCGTAGGTTTTGCGCTTGGCGATCTCTTCCCGGAGCTTCCGGTTGGCCGCCACCATCTCGGCGGTTCGGTTCTCTACTTTCTCTTCCAGCTTGTCCCGGTACTCTTCCAGTTCGGCCTGGCTGGTGATCTGCCGGGTGATGTCCCGGAGAAAGGTCAGAGTCGCGGGGCGCCCGTTCCACAGGATGCCGGAGGAGCGCAGGCGAACCACACCGAAGCTGTCGTCGGCTTTGACGGTGCGGAAGGTGTACTCGGAGAACCCTTCCCCTGAGGCGTCTCCAATGGTGAGGCGGTAGCTATCAAGGACTCTTATGGTGTCGTCGTGGTGGATGAATTCGGCGATGGGGTGGCCGATGATCTCCCGGGCCGGAAGGCCCAGGTGCTGTTGCACCTTGCCATTGGCAAAGACAAAGCACTCGTCCTGAATGACCACCACGCCGTCGCTGGCGTGTTCGACCATGGCGTCTTTGACGGCAAGGGAGGCACGGGCCTGGTTCAGCTCCGCCTCAAGGCGCAGAATCATCTCTTCCGGTGTCTCATGTCGCGTGGGGTCTGGCAACGGATAGCCCTCCGGTGAACGCCTGCCCATTCACCTTGATTTCATCATCGAAGCAGCCGGGAGGCAGAAAGCGTCGGTGCTTCCCCGGGGATAAGGAAAAACAGGCGTGAGCAATGTTTATTTTTACAGCACTGCGTTTATCGTTACCGTACCTTTTCTCCAATTACAATGGCCCGTTTTTTGCGGACTGTTCCTTCTCTGCGGACAGGAACTCTTGCCTGATTTATTTCCCTTTGCGGGCTAAAGACGAGGGGTGGGTGGACTCGATGTAGCGCTTGACTCCCTTGACGATGCCGTCGCAGATTTTCTCCTGATAGGCGGAGTTGCCAAGGCGCTTGCACTCCCGTTTGTTGCTGATAAAGCCTGTCTCCACAAGGATGGCCGGCATGCGGGCACCCAGGAGCACATAAAACGGTGCCTGCTTGACGCCTTTGTTTTTGATGTTTCCGTAGCTTCCCTTGAGGTTGGCAACTAGGGAACTCTGGACGTACTGGGCGAGCCTGCTGGATTCGTTGATCTTGGCGTTTTTCATCAGGCTGTTTAAGATGGTGTGCAGGTCGCTGATGTTTTTTTCACTGGTGGCGTTTTCCCGGGCGGCAACGTTGATGGAGGCCCGGTCCTTGGCCAGGTTAAGGAAATAGGTCTCCACCCCGTAGGCCTTTCTGTTTCGGGAGGCGTTGGCGTGGATGGAGATGAACAGGTCGGCCCGCTTGCGGTTGGCAAAGGTGGTGCGCTCGTCCAGGCTCAGGTAACGGTCGGTGCTGCGTGTGAGAATCACCTCGCATTTGAGTTCCTTGCGGAGCTTCACGGCCAGGCGTTTGGCAAGGGACAGGACAATGTCCTTTTCGGCAACCCCCTTGTAATACCCCGGGGCTCCGTGGTCCTTGCCGCCGTGACCGGCGTCGATGACGATACGCCGGACGCCCAGGGCCAGCTGACGCGCCAGGTCGTCGGGGGTGATGAGATCCCCTGGATCTTTTCTCGGTGCCCGTGGCGAGGGGGCGGGGGTTGAGGGTTTGCTGCTCCAGATGTCCACCACAATGCGGTCCGGCTTTTTCAGGGAGAACACCTTGTAGTGGCTGAAATTGACTGCGTCCACCACCACCCGGACAGTGCCGGGTTTGAAAAGGCCGGAACGGACCTGTTTGACCCTGGGATCGTTGGGAAGGGTGATGCTCGTTTCCAGCTTTTTCTCCGCGTGCCCCTTGATATCGATCCAGATGCGCTTGGGGCGCTTGTTTTTCGGGTCGTGACGCAGCATGCCGTGGGTAAAGGCCAGGGACCCCTTGGTGTCCAGCACGATGCGGGTGCGTGAGGGAAGGGAGCCGTAGCGGATGTGGGTGACGGCGCCGTCGGTGGCTTTTTGAGGGGCAGGCGAAACCACGGGTTTGTTGGCTTTCCGTGTCTCGGAGGCCTTGACGGAAACGGGCGGGGCCTTGGGTTTGGCCGGTCTGGCCGCGGGTTTGGGAAGGCGCCTCAGGAGCTTGGTGGCCTCATGGCTGTAGCGGCTGGAGCCGAAGGCCCTCGCCTGGGTCAGGAGGCTCCGGGCGCGTTCGAGGTCGGAGCGCTTGCCGGAGTATTTTTCCAGTTCGATGTAGAGTTTGCCGGCCTGGTAGAGGCCTGCCGGGGCCCAGGGCCCTCGGGTGTCCTTGCGCCAGGCGTCGAGGTATTTGTTGGCGCAGGTTTCCCATTTATCACGCCTGTTTTTCCAGGAGGGGGTCTTCAGGAGTTTGCGGTGATAGGATTCTGCAGCGTGGTATGCTTTTTTTGCCTCGTCCCGTGGGGCCGCCCCGGCCAGGGGGGCGGCAAACAGCATCGGCAAAAGAAACAAGAGCAGGAGACAGGCCACGGCAACGGCCCGAGGAGTGCCCAGGGACCGTATGGGGGCATCTGTTTTTTTGTGGATCTCTCTGGTCTGCTGCACCCGATCTCCCACTTCAGCTCTTTGATTCCTCTTCGGACAGGGTTTTCAGTTCGTTGAGCAGGGCCAGGGCCTGCAAGGGGGTGGTGGCGTTGATGTCCACCGACCGGAGTTTCTCAAGGACCGGATTTTCCCGTGACGGGAAAAGGGCCAGCTGGACAAATCCGCTCTCTTTTTTTCTGGCTTTCCCGCTCTTTTTGGGCGGCTTTGCCTTTTTCTCAGGGAGGCCTTCTCCCAGGCGCCGTCCGAGGTTTTTCTGGTCGCCGTTTTCATCGCTTTCGATGACGGAGAGTACTTTTTTGGCCCGTTTGATGACGGTCTGGGGAACACCGGCAAGGCGTCACCCGATACATAACTCTCTGAATACTACGCCTTCAACCAGTTTTCGCAAAAAAATGATGTTTTCGTTCCACTCTTTCACCGCAATGTTGAAGTTTTTGACCCGGGGCTTGAGCCCTTCGAGTTCCGTCAACTCATGGTAATGGGTGGCAAACAGGGTTTTGACACCGGCTCCCGAGAGGTCGTGGAGGTACTCGGCCACGGCCCAGGCAATGCTGAGGCCGTCGTAGGTGCTGGTGCCCCTGCCGATTTCATCCATGATGATGAGGCTGTCGGAGGTGGCGTTGTTGAGAATGTTGGCCGTCTCCTCCATCTCCACCATAAAGGTGCTCTGCCCCTGGGAGAGGTTGTCCAGGGCGCCCACGCGGGTGAAGATGCGGTCGGTGACGCTGATAACCGCTTTTGCCGCCGGGACAAAGGAGCCCAGCTGAGCCATAAGGGTGATGAGGGCCACCTGCCGGAGGACCGTTGATTTACCGGCCATGTTGGGGCCGGTGATGAGGATCACCTGGTTGTCCGTGTTGTCCAGTCGGATGGAGTTGGGGACGTATCGCTCGGCGGTGATCATCTTTTCCACCACGGGGTGGCGCCCGTCCCGGATGTCGATGATGCCGTCGGTGGTGATGGCGGGCCGTGTGTAGCCGTTGTGGTCCGCAATCTCGGCCAGGGCCAGGAGCACGTCCACCCGGGCGATGAAGCGAGCAGCCGAGGCAAGGTCTGCGTTTTTCTGGGTCACGGAATCCCGCAGGGAGCAGAAAATCTGGTACTCCAGGGTGCTGCGCCGCTCTTCGGCGTGGAGGACCTTGGTCTCGAACTCCTTGAGCTCTTCGGTGATGTAGCGTTCGGCGTTGACCAGGGTCTGCTTTCGGATGTAGCTGTCGGGCACCTGGGCGGACTGTGCCTTGGAGACCTCGATGAAGTACCCGAAGACTTTGTTGTATTTGACCTTGAGGGAGGAGAGGCCGGTCTTTTCGCGCTCCGTCACCTCCAGCTCGGCGATCCAGCTCTTGCCGTCGGTGGTGAGGCGGATGAGCTCGTCAAGCTCTTCGTTGAACCCTTCTTTGATGATGCCGCCCTCCTGAAGGGTCAGGGGGGCGTCTTCCCGGACGGCTCGCTGGAGCAGTTCGGCCAGCTCGGCAAGGCCAGCTGCGTTGCCGTCGAAGCGGTAAAGCTCAGAGCCGAAGTCCGTGAGCTGTTCCAGAAGGCGGGGCAGGGCCACAAGGGAGTTCTTCAGGGCGGTGAGGTCCCTGGCGTTACCCTGGTTCATGGCGATACGCCCGGCAAGTCGCTCCAGGTCAAAGACCCCGCTTAAGTCCTCCCGGGCCAGGCTGCGGCGCGTCATGTGCTCTTTGGCCTCGGAGACGGCGTCCAGTCGCGCTTCGATGGCCTTGGGTGCCAGCAGGGGCGAGCGTACCCAATTTTTGAGGAGGCGGCCCCCCATGGCGGTGACGGTCTTGTCGATGGTGCCCACAAGGGTCCCTTTTCGGGAGCCGTCCCGTAAGTTGGCGATGAGCTCCAGGTTCCTGAGGCTGGAGTCGTCCATGACAAGGTAGTCGTCCAGGCCGTAGGTCTCAATGCGGTCGAGGTGTTCGATTTTCCTGAGCTGGGTCTCGCTGACATAGGAGAGGATGGCACCTGCTGCGCCCACCCCGGCCTTGAGCCCTTCGCACCCGAATCCTTCCAGGGAGCGGGTGTTGAACTGATCCGTCAGGCGGCTCTTGGCGCCCCTGTGGTCGAACTCCCGGTCTTCCAGGTAGGTGAAGGAGCTGGTTTGCAGGGCCTCTTTCAGGGGATCCATGTCCCGGTCGATGCGTAGGGATTCGGGAAGCAGGACCTCCGAGGGGGAGAGCTTCACCGATTCATCAAAAAGGGCGGACAGGTCCGAGGTCTCGCAGAGGCGAAAGGTGCCGGTGGAGATGTCCAGGCAGGCCAGCCCGGCAGCCCCGTTGTTCCGGTGGATGGAGAGGATGAAGTTGTTGCTCTTCTCATCGAGAAGGGCCGAGTCCAGGATCATGCCCGGGGTGACAATACGGGTGACGTCCCGTTTGACGAGTCCCTTGGCCGCCTTGGGGTCCTCCACCTGTTCACAGACAGCCACCTTGAGCCCGGCGTTGATAAGGCGGGCGATGTAGCTGTCCGCTGCCTTGGCCGGGACCCCGCACATGGGGATGGGGTTCTCGGATTTTTTGTCCCGGGAGGTGAGGGCAATCTCAAGGACTTTGGACGCTTTTTCCGCGTCTTCGAAGAACATCTCAAAAAAGTCACCCATACGGTAAAAAAGGATCGCGTCCGGGTGGTTGGACTTGATCTCAAGATACTGGGCCATCATGGGTGTGGGTTTGTTTTGCGTCATGGTTGTCTTGTTTGGGTGCCGCTCCCCGCGAAAGCAAACGCCGCGCTCAGTGGCGCGGCGTACATGGCTTTGGGACGGATTACTACAGGGCATCCCCGGGGCGGAAGGCTTTATGGCGACGGTACGCCGATGCCTCTTCTGCCGGGTGATTTCCCGTGGGGTTCAGGTTAAATCTGGGCGAATAATCAGCTCTGTGAGGACTCGGATTCCAGAGCTTCGGGGGCCTCTTCAACGACTACTTCTGCCTGGGGCTCGGGGGCTTCCACGGGGCGACGCTTCAGAAGATCCATCTCACCGCGGAGGGTGGAGATCTTCTCCTGCTGGGAATCGATGACCGCGTTGAGTTCCTTGACCATCTTGCTGGATCGAAAACGGGCCATGAGACCGGAGGTGTAGGCCAAAAGGAAGCCCAAAAGGAAAAAACCGAGGAAGTAGAGGCCGTGGGCGATGGCCGGTGACTGGTAGCCCCACAGTTTGAGGTCCACGGAAAGAGCCTCTGTGGGCAAAAAGCAGAAAGACCCGATTCTGATAGGCTACGACAAACAGTGCGACAAGTATCAAGAATATCAGAGCAAATTTAAGTTTTTTCATGGTTTTCTCCTGGTGTCGTGCCCGGTTTTTTTCCGTCGGCAGGTTTTTTGAGCCTGCGTTTGGGGCGCGGTCCGGCACAATGTGGCGGACGGGTTCGGCGAATCGGCAGGCAATTCGAGAAAGATACTGTTGGATTCACATAAACTTTTTGATTGAAAAGTTCAACCTTTTTTTCTCCTGAAGGGCTTGGGCGGCGGGCTTTTTGGGCCGCAAGCCATGGCTCAGAGCCGCACGAGGTCCAGGGCTCCCCAGAACCCGATACGGGAACCTGCCACAACCACAAGCCCTTCCACTCCGGGGATGGTTTTTCCAAATTCGACGGCCCCGTCGATGTCTTTTTCACCTGTAACCCTGTTCCCGATGGACGTGGCCGCCGCATCGGCAAGGGCGCCGGATGGGGAGACCACGCATACGGCGTCGCTTTTCCCGAAGCTCAGGGAGTGGCCCACGGTGCCGGAGGAGGTGCAGACGGCAAAGGGCGCTTGCACATCCTTGAAGGCCAGGCCCACCTTCATGGAGAAGGGCGAGTCCCCTGCGTGGAGGGCCACGGTGGTGTCTCCTTTGACGGCAATGAAGGTGTCCCCGCCGTTTTCAACGATTACCTCGGACGAGTGGGGGAGCAGGGCCCTTGCCACAGCCTCGGAGAGGGCGCCCGCCACGGCGGCCATGGGGCCGACCCCTGCCTTTTGGCATGCATCGGCCATGGTGCGGACCAGGGCCGGGGCCGGGCCGGTGACCGGTACGGGGACCAGGGAGGTGGCAAAGTCCGGGTGGGTTTCGATCCATGTCTCCAAAGGGGTGCGGGCATCCAGGATGGCCCGGACAGCTTCGGCGGTGAGGTCACGGCAGGCGGAAATGGCCAGGTCGGTCTCCTTGACCGTGGCCCGAAAGGTGGTGAGGCTCTCCCGAGTGCAGAGCTTGCGATAGGTTCGGTTTTGATAAAGGGGGTTTTCGTTGCTCATGGGATCTCTATGGTGACGGGGTGAGATGAATGACCTTCGGGCGGAGTTCCTCCGGGCAGAGGCGCAGGAAGTAGGTGTCGGTCATGCCCGAGATAAAGTCCCGGACCACCATTTCGGCCGGGGTGGTTTCCAGGTAGGCTGTGGGCATGGTGCGGACAAAGCCCTCCATGATGAGGGAGCCTTTGCGCTTGCTGCGCAGGTCGTCCAGGCAGGTGTCAAAGACCAGAGAAAAGAGCTGGGAGAGGTTTCCCAGGTGCTCCTTGATGGCCGGGCTTCGGTAGATGCGCTTGAGGTTGAATGTCTTTAGGGCCTTTATGGCCTCTGCTGCCTCGTCGGAGTAACGGATCTCCCCTTCGGTGCTGTGGGTGATGACGTCGGTGACCAGGCTGTAGACGATGGTGCCGTTGGTCTCTCCCAGGATCCGGGTGCAGGGCTTCGGCAGGTCGCTGCGCTTGATGATGCCCAGGCGGATGGCGTCTTCGATGTCCCGGCCGATGTAGCTGATGGTGTCCGCAAATTTGACCACGCACCCTTCAAGGGTCAATGGCGCCGGAGCAAACCGCTCGCCCTGGCCCAGTCGGTGCATTTCGTCGTCCAGCTGGGCAAAGGTCTTGTGCCGGTCCGGGGAAAGGGGAAGGTCATGGCTTTCGCCGTTGTGGCAGAAGATCCCGTCCAGGGTCTGGAGGGTGAGGTTCCAGCCTTTCCCCTCTTTCTCCAAGGTGTCAAGGCATCGGACGCTCTGGATGTTGTGGCGGAAGGGGCCCAGGCCCGCCTGCCTGGAAAGCTCCGAGCTGTCCTCTCCCCTGATGGCCGAAGGGGGCGTGGCCGATGTCGTGGCCCAGGGCGATGGCTTCAATGAGGTCTTCGTTGAGCCCCATGGCCCGTCCCACGGTGCGCGCAATGCGGGAGGCCAGCTGCACGTGGAGCACCCGGTGGGTGAGGTGATCGTTCTGGATCAGGGAGAAAACCTGGGTTTTGTCGATGTATCGGGTGTAGGCCTGGGAGTTGATGATCCGGTCCACATCCACGGCGTAGGCGGGGCGGTAGCCGGATGCTTCGGCGGAATCGGGCTGGCGGCGAAGGGCGTTGGTGGACCTGGCGGCAAGGGGAGACAGGGTCTCTTCCACGCGTTCTAAACGGCGTCGGATTGTGGTGCCGGATGGGTCCATGGGTTGCAACCGTTGGTGTGTGGGCTGACAAGCGGGCGTACCGGCCCGGAAACAAGCCGGGCCGGTACGCGTCGATTTTACAGCTGCTTGACGATTTTTGCGATCACGCCGTCAAGGGCTTTGGAGAATTCGTTGGACTTGTTCTTGGTGAAAATGGGGGTGCCTGCATCCGAGGCTTCCACCACCTCCGGGTCAAAGGGGAGGGTGCCCAGGAAGGGAATGCCCATCTGGGTGGCCGTGGTCTGGCCGCCGCCGCTCTTGAACAGGGAGATCTTGGTGTTGCAGCCGGGGCAGGAGAAGGGGCCCATGTTCTCCACAAGGCCCACCACGTCAAGCTTCACGGTCTGGCAGAAGTTGATGGACTTGCGCACATCGGCAAGGGCCACTTCCTGGGGCGTGGTGACCACGATGGCCTTGGACTCGGGGATGGTCTGAACCACGGTGAGGGGCTCGTCGCCGGTTCCCGGAGGGGCATCGATGACGAGGAAGTCAAGGTCACCCCACTCCACCTGGCTGACAAACTGCTGGATCATGCCCGCTTTGGCCGGTCCCCTCCAGATAACGGCCTGGTCGGCTTCGCGCATCAGGCACTGCATGGTGATGACCTTGAGGTTCTCACCCTTCTGGGCGGGGATGAGTTTTCGCTCTTCGTTGATGTCGAGGAGCTCGCTTAAGCCCATGATCTGGGCAATACTGGGGCCGTGGAGGTCCACATCCATGAGGCCTACCTTGAAGCCCTTGTCGGCAAGGCCCACGGCGAGGTTGGCGGAGATGGAGCTTTTGCCCACACCACCTTTGCCGCTCATGACAAAGAGTTTGTTCTTGATCTTGGAGAGGGTACCCTTGATCATTCTTTCCTGTTCCTGGGCGGCATCGGTTTTTCCGCCTTTGGCTTTTTTAGCCGCATCCACACTGTCGTGAAT
The DNA here is from genome assembly GCF_056829965.1 of Desulfoluna sp. CYM3A. Classification (NCBI taxonomy): domain Bacteria; kingdom Pseudomonadati; phylum Thermodesulfobacteriota; class Desulfobacteria; order Desulfobacterales; family Desulfolunaceae; genus Desulfoluna; species Desulfoluna sp. CYM3A. The sequence goes on along the minus strand of NZ_CP186556.1, from coordinate 2,966,733 downwards.
CATGGTGCTCAACACTCCTTGTGAGTTCAGTCTGCGGGCTTGCATGTGGTGCTGGTGTTCGGCCCGCGGGTCATGAGGTCACCGGACTGATCGTCCGGGCTTTCACACTCTCCACGAGCGACACATGGAATGCACACGCCGTTTCGTGGGGACTGTAAAAACAGGGTCGCCTCCCCTGCCGTCCATCAGGGGAAGACTCAATATAATGCAAATCAGGATTTCTTCAAGGTGTAATGGGCGAGATATTTTTTTACCTGATCTGTTTTGGGGTGGCTAACTTGTTTTGTTTTCTTTAGTCTGTGTTGATCGTGTTCCTTGTATTTGTGAGCGATCCCCTGTAAATCAAAGACAAAGGAAGGGTGCCGGACCGTCATGTTCACGGTGCTTTTTTTTATCGCCATTTCCGGCTCGCCTTTGGCAAGCCGCATATATGTTCCGGTTGTATGCCGACTCTTCGTTTCTTTTTTTAGGTGCAGATGCTGACTATGGATAAAAAGACCATCGAACCGGGTGCCTTTGCGGCGCACTCCATGGCGTTGACGGTGCTGGGCCGTCTCAGGGATAAGGGCTTCCAGGCCCTTGTGGCAGGCGGGGCTGTGCGGGATTGCCTCCTGGGGCGTCCCGTACGTGAACTCGATATTGCCACCAACGCCTCCGCCCTGGAGGTGACGGCGCTTTTTAACGGTGCGCGAGTGGAAAAGGTGGGCCGCAGTTTTCCCCTGGTCCTTGTGAACGGGGTGGAGGTGGCCACGTTCCGCGGGGAGAGCCTTGAAGAGGACCTTTTTCGGCGGGACCTCACCTTCAATGCCATGGCCTGGTGCCCGGATACCCATCGGGTCATCGACCCCTGGGGGGGCGTCGGGGACCTGTCGAAGCGCATCGTCCGCTTTACAGGTAACCCTGTGGAACGAATCCGGGAGGATCCCTTGCGCCTGTTGAGGGCGGCGCGGTTTGTGGCGGAGCTTTCCGGGACGATGGCAGAAGAGAGCCTTGATGCCATGGCCTCCGAAGCAGGCCTTATGGCCGACGTGGCTTCCGAGCGGATCCACCATGAGATCCTCAAGGCCATGGCAGGAGAGACGCCGTCCCTGTTTTTCGAGACCCTGAGGCAAGGCGGGCTTCTTCCGTATCTCTTCCCCGAGATGGAAAAGAGCGTGGGCCACGACGGGGGCATTCATCACGACGAGACCGTGTGGGAGCACATGATGATGGCCACCGACGCCATCTCGCCAAAATTCCCCTTGCTGCGGCTTGCCATGGCCCTGCACGACGTGGCCAAGCCACAGTGCGCGGACACGGGCAAGAACGGCATCCGGTTCCATGGCCACGAAAAGGCGGGTGAGCCCCTGGTGGACGCATACCTGGAGCGCCTGGGGTTCAGCAACCAGCAACGGGCCTATGTCTCCAAGATCGTGCGCCATCATATGCGGCGCATCGATGCCGATTCCACCCCCAAGGCCGTGCGTCGGATCCTGCGGGACCTGGACGAGAGCAGCCTGCACTGGCAGGACTGGATGCGCGGGGTCTTCGCCGACGGCAAGGCCAACAAAAAGAAGCGGGGCGGATACTCCCTTGCTGAAATGCGGTTGATGGTGGGCGCCGTGTACGCCGAGATCTCCCCCAAGAAACAGAGCGCCTTTTCCCTGGCTCACCTGGCCGTCGGCTGACCCCGACCACCCATGGGGCGGGGCATTCCCCAGGGCCCCTGCGTGGGCAGGGTCCTCAAGGCCCTCCTTGACAAGGTGATCGAATCCCCGGAGCTCAACACCAAAGAGACCCTGCTTAAAGAAGCAGCATTGTTGGCCGGGAAGCAGGCATAGCCTTGGATGGCTAAAAGCAGCCTTCTTATGGTCAACGTGAGTGGAGAAAGCAAGCCTCCGGGGGCCAGGTGGGGGCACTTGGAAACCCTATGGCGAATGCATGGAGGAATCCATTATGCCATCGTTCTCGGGGCATTCGCATGATGTGTGACATCTGGCAACCGTCTTTGCAGGAAAGGCCGATTTCATTCTTCTAAAAATACGATGAAGAACTTTGGGATTCGCCTGATTTTAACCAGAATAACTCCGGCGGTTAAGGTATTGCCTGAAATCATAAAGTTGGGTTTAATAAACAGGCCTTCATGCCTCGTCCGTCTTGGTAAAATCAAAACCTTGGGTAACTTGGACACGGTGCACAGAGTGCACCCTACGGGCTGCCGGGTTTTTGGGACAGTTTCAGCAATAAAATCGTCATGGCCCAAACGATGACCAAGACGCATCCGAAACCTGCTTTCAAGGTGGCACACCTTGCCGCATTTCTTAAACCCACCGTGGAACCTTTTGGCAATAGTCCCGGTAACTCTCCCCGAACAACTCTTCCATCAGTTTTTCTTCCCCGGAAATGACAAATCGGTACAGGACCACTTTAAGGGCCCAGATAAAGGGCAGGGTGGCGAGGTTTCCCAGGACCGCGCACCAGCCGGTCATGGTCATGAGAGCCACCACGTACATGGGGTTCCTGCTCTGGCGGTAAGGGCCCCGGACGACAAACGCCCTGGGGCGGGTAAAGGGGTGGGTGGGGGTATGTGCCCGCCGGAACTTTTGGACGGCATGCCAGAAGATCCAGAGGGCAGGCACCCAGAAGATGGGACCGGTAAGGTAAAAAGGGCTTTCCGGAAGCCTGAAGACCGGGAGCAGCCGATCCGTAAGAAAAGCCAGGCCGGCCATGAGGGTGAGCCAGACCGGAGGCCAGATTCGCAGTTGCATTTTAGGTGGTTCCTTTCTTTTGTGGGCGGAGTGTTTGCACATAGTGAGTAGTGAGTGGTGAATAGTGAGTAGTGAATGGCACGGTTTGAAGGCGTGCCACCCACGGGCGAGCGCCGGAGAATGTGAAGGGCGAAGCCCCGTAGCATTTGCGAATCTGGGTTCCAAGGGGTGGCTAAGCCACACGAAGATAGAGGCTCTTGGCTGCTGGAGGCAGTGCGGTTAAACCCGAACAACGGACAAGTTACGATAGCGTACCCTGACCCTTAAAGGATATGTGAAACAGCTTGTACAAACCACCAGCTTTGGTATCGGGCGAAGCCCGAGTCGAAGGCCCTTGCGCTTTGACCTGAGGAACGAAGGGCAAGCGCAAGGGCAATCAGCTTTCGAGGTGGCTCACCTTGCCGCCGGAGGCCTGCCTTTTCCCGTGACGTTGAATGTCCGGGCGCGGTTGATGACGGCGGCCAGTTCGAGTTTTCGAAAGGCGGCCAGGTCGCCCCTCAGGATGTCGGAGAGGGATTCGAGGCCCTTTGCTTCAACTGTGTCCATGACCTGGTCCAGAATGTCTGCCAGGGTACGGGAGCCGTCCATGAGGGGGGCAGCCATGGCCACGGCCTGGGCCAGGGCCCGGGTCTGGGAGGCCTCCACGATCTGTTCCACGTCGTCAAAGGTGATGCGGGTGGTGCCCAGGACCATTTCGTGGCGTCCGTAGGTGGTGATCTTGACCCGTCCCCGACGCTGTTCCAAAGGGATGCTTTTGGGGTGCGGGGTGCGGTGGGTCACGGGGCGCAGGGGGCCGGAGGTTTCCTTCACGCGGCCGTCGGCATTCTCTTTGGCGATGGTATGGGCTTTGTCGGTGACATCTTCCGGGGCGTAGTCCGTCATCTGGATGACATGGTCTGCCGTGGCAAAGTAGTCGCCGGAGCCGCCCATGACAAGGATGGTGGAGACGCCCTGGCGAGTGCGAAGTTCTGTGACCCGGTCAATGAAGGGGGTGATGGGTTCGTTTTCCGAGGCCACCAGGCGCTGCATTTTTTCATCACGGATCATGAAGTTGGTGGCCGAGGTGTCTTCATCCAAAAGGAGAAGCCGGGCCCCTGCCTCGATCCCTTCGGACACCGCGGCCTGGGAGGTGCTTCCGCTGGCGTTCTGGGTGTGAAAGGCCACGGTGCTGCGTCCGAAGGGGAGGTTGTTGATAAAAGGCGAAATATCGGTGCCTGTGATGCTTCGGCCTGTCGGGCGGCCCGGATCTTGAGGTCGGGGCCGGGTGATCACCAGCTCCCTGCGGATGCGGTCGTAGACCCCCAGCTCCAGGGCATTTAACAGGGTGGACACTTGTGTGGGAACCCGCCGCCGACGATGAGGGGCGACCCCTTCGGGGATGCCCATGCCCGTTACCGTGGGCAGTCCCACTTCGCACGCGCAGGGAGGCCGGGGAAGAGAAGGGAACGGCCCCTTTGCCCAGGGGCCTCGGGTCGATGCCGCTTGCCCGGGGGAGCAGGGCGCCGTCGGCCACAAAGGCCACCCGCCCGAGGCCTGGAAGCTGGGCCCTCAGGGCATCGGCGTCTTCGCAGCATGTCACGTGGGCGGTGAGGGCGGCTCGTCTGTTTTCTTTGAAGAAGAGAGCTTCTGTGGCAATGGCCGGAAGCTCGGAGAGAAGCATCTCCATGACGTCCCGCCCGGCGATGCGTCTTCCGAAGGCGGGCAGCCCGAGGAAGAAACGGGCCTCGAGGCTCGTCCGTGACGGACATGGCCGTGCGGGAGAGGACATCCCTGGGGGTGCTCGATGAGGATGAGCCCACCTTTGCCTGTGCCCCGGATTCCTTTGATTGTGCTCCGTGCGGTGCGGGCGAAGAGCCGGGTCAGGTAGTCGCCTGCGGCTTCGGCTCCAGGTGAAGCTGTTGTCAAAAACCGGAGGTGTCGCGGGTCGGACACGGACACGGAGGCGCGAGGGCTGCGGCAAAGGGATCCTGGACATGGTTTTTTTGGATATGAATGCCTTGAAGGCATAGGTGCCCTGAAGCTCTTTGTAAGCTTTGTATCCCTTGCCGTCGATACGGCGCAGGATGGTTTGAAGTGTCTGCGTGTCTTTCATGGGGGATCCGTTGTGTTGTTGGGGCGTGTTTGGCGCCTGATTGACCGGTGAGGGCGGGTGAGGCCTCTCCTGATTCGGTTACGTGTCAGGATACCCCAGGGGGATCCAACGCGCACGCAGGTTGCTGTTTGATTTGCACTGTGAACGTTGTTAATAAATCCGTTGACAGGCCAGGGGGGACACGGTACCACCCTGTAACGTTCTCCCTGTCATAACGTCTGTCATTCGGCCATCTCTCTCTCTCTCTCTCTCTCTTTCTCTGGTTTTACGCACATCAGAGTTTCCGCAATCACATCAATGAGTTCTTTGATGCCGACGACCCGGATATCGCCTACTACACAGCCTTTCAGGAGGTGTTCGGAAACGACGAGGTGATGGCTGTGGTCTTCAGGGACACGGATATCTTCACCCCGGAGAATCTCTCCTTTATCCGGCATCTCACCGATATCATGGAGCGGCATGCCGGGGTGCAGCGGGTGCTTTCCCTCACAAACGCCGAGGTGGCCGTGGGTGAAGAGGATACGGTCTCCTTCGACCCGGTCCTGCCCGACGGGGAGGTCACCCCCGAGGTGGCGGAGGCCTCCCGGGGGATGGCACTGTCCCATGAGATCCTTACCGGCCAGGTCATCTCCGCCGACGGCACCACCACCTGCCTTCTTGTGGAGCTGCTTCCCTTTGACTCCAATGAGGAGAAAGGCAAAGCGATTCGGTCCCTTCAGGCCGCAGCGGACGTGGTCTCCGGGGGGCGGCACCTCCGGTACTCGGGAGGCCCCTGTGTGGAGGTGGAGATCAACGCGTTGACAAGGCGCGACAACATGCTCTTTACTCCTGTGACCTTTCTGATTATCATGGTCATCGTTTATCTCATGCTGAGAAATGCGGCTTTGTCGCTTCTCGGTCAGGTGAACATACTGATCATTGTTTTATGGGGTGTCGGGCTTCTGGTGATGTGCGGAGAGGTGGTCAACACGGTGACGGTGGTGATCGCACCGGTGCTTCTGGCCATCTCCATTGCCGACTCCATCCATATCCTTTCCCACTACCGCACCCTGTACAACCGCAACGGCCGTGATCATCGGGCTGCGGTGAGGGAGGCGGCCCGCAACCTCTGGCGACCCTGTCTGTTTACCAGTCTCACCACCGGCATGGGCTATCTCTCCTTTGTGACCACAACGGTGAGGCCTGTGAAGATCGTGGGGGTGTTCACCGCCGTCGGCGTCATGATCGCTTTTTTCATGTCCGTGTTTGTCCTGCCTGCGTTTTTGATGGCGTGCCGCGCGGCTGTGGAAAAACGCCATGGGGACCGATTCCCCCTTGGCAAGGGGGCGCAGGATCCCGTGATCGGGATATTGACGCGGCTTGGCCGCTGGGTGGTGGCCCGCAGCGGGGTGGTGGTGCTTGCTTTTGTTGTGACGGCGGCGGGGGTGGGGTACGGCATGACCCGCCTTCGGTTTGATACGGACTTTGCCGCGTACCTCAAGGACGGCAACCGGGTAAAAAAGGACATTCGGTTTGTGGAGGGCAATATCAGGGGCACCGTCCCCGTTGAGATGGTGATCGAGGCGGCGGGCCCGGAAAGTGATTTTACCCACCCGGAGAGCATGAAGGTGCTTTCCGAGGTGGCGGAGGAGGTGATGGCCCATATGGCCGGGCAGTACACCCATGTGTTCTCTGCGGCAGATTATTTCGCTGAGATCCATGGCGCTTTTACCGGCGGAGACGGTGGAAAAGGGGCGCTTCCGGAGAGTCGCACAGACCTTCTGGATTATTACGAACTGGCAGACCCCGAGGTGCTGGAGCGGACCTTGTCTCCTGATTACCGGATGGCGCGCATCTCCTTTGCCTCCAGGTTCGGGTCCAACGCCAATGCCGAAAAGGTCCGGGCCTTTGCCGAGGCAAGGGTTGGGCAGATTCTGGGAAGTAACTACCGGTATCGGTTTACAGGGCTCTCGTCCCTTTACAACACCATGGACAAGAACCTGAAGATCAGCCAGATCAGAAGCTTCGGCACCGCCTTTGCCCTGATCTTCGTGATGATGTTTTTTGTGTGCAAGAGCCCGCTTCTGGCTCTGATCAGCATGGTGCCCAACCTGTTTCCCATCTGCACCACCCTGGGCATCATGGGGTGGGTCGGCATCCCCCTGGACACCTCCACCATCATGATCGCAAGCGTTACCATCGGCATTGCCGTGGATGATACCATCCATTTCATCACCTGGTTTCGGCGGAATTGCGAGGCCGGGCTCTGCATCCGGGAGGCCCTGGTGAAAACCTTTGGGGATACGGGCAAGCCCATCGTGATGACGTCTATGGTGCTCTGCACGGCCTATTTTGTGTTTATGACCGGGTCGGTGAAGCCCGTCATCGCCTTTGGGGCGCTGGCGGGGCTGTCCATGTTTTTTGCGTTGCTGGGGGATCTCCTGATCCTGCCGGCGTTGATTTACCTGATAAAGCCTGCGCTGTGCAGGGACGAGGCTCAAGGTGATGCCCCGGGGAGATGTGTCTGATGTGTTGTAGGGTTGTGGCCTGTGTTGTGCTGATCTGGGCCGTGTGTGTGGGGTGGGTGTTTCCGGTGTGCGCCTGGCTGCCGGAGGGTGTGGAGGCCGAGTGGACCTTCGGGGCCAAGAGCATGGCACCCTTGAACAATACGGATTATGTCGAAGACAGCATGATCAGCAACGAGGTGAGGCTGGAGGGGGCGCTTTTCTGGGCGGGGGAGGGGTTTTCTGTGTATGGGACACCTGAACTGCGGATCAACGATGCCGTGTTCAGTGATTCTCCGGGTGGGGAGATCCGCTACAGCGACAGCGGGACCACCCTCAGGAGAAACCTCACGTTGTCGTCGCGGGGAGTCGAGCTCTCGTTCCGGGAGCTTTATGTGGAAAAGGAGACGGACACAAGCCGCTGGCGGGTGGGCAATCAGGTTTTTGCCTGGGGCACCGCCGACTTCATCAACCCCACCAGTTACTTCAACCCCGAAGATCTCCGGGAACTTTTTCTGAAAGAGGAGGACGGTCTGCTGCAGGGGGTGCCTGCGGTCTCTATGCTGCGTTTTATCGGGGACTACTCTGTTGAGGCGGTTTTCATGCCCATGGGCGTTGGGCGGCTCAATGCCTGGGAGGGAGACTATTTTTACATCGATCCCGACAACTTCTCCCTGCCCGTGAAACGTACGGACAACGAAGAGCCCGATGTAAGCGTGGACAATGCGGGGGTGGGGATCAAGGCGTCCCGGAGCGTGGGCAGCTGCGATCTCTCGTTGAGTGCCTACCACGGCCCCGATCGTGAGCCCCTCATCACACCGGACCGGGTGATTATGGAACCGGGGGAGCCGGTGTCTGTGGTGGCCCGGTCTTTCCACGGGAATGTCACCTCTGTGGGGGCAGACGTCTCCGCCGACCTGGGGCAATGCGTGGTGCAGGCGGAAGGGGCGTGGAGCTTTGACAAGCAGGGGTATGTCACCCAGGACACAAGCAATCCGGCTGCCATGGTGTTTCCCTATGAGATTGTGGACTCCGGTTTCTGGTCGGTGTCGGCCGGGCTGAACTGGTTCCTTCCGGTGGTGGACTGGTTCCCCGCCCACGAGGGGGAGTCGGTGGTGACCCTGGAGGCTCATCGGTCGGGCTACACCCGCAATGGCCTTGGGGACCCTTTTTATGACGAAACCCTTGCCTTCCGATACCAGGACAGCTTTTTAAGCAGCCGGATTCCCGTCTCCCTTTTCTGGGTGATGGACGGGGATGACGAAGGCCAGATGACCTGGGCCAAGGTGGGGTACGACTTTCAAAACGGCCTGGTGGTGGAGGGTTCCCTGGTGTTTTATGACGGATCTGCCCCGGAGCTGAACGAGGTGGGATCCCCGTTCTGGTACCTGAGGGACCGGGACCTGTTCATGGTGACTTTAGAGTATCAATTTTAACCCAACCGGCTGTGTCCGTGTTGGTCCCGGGCGGAGCTTGGGCGGCGGCGCGGCACAGGTGTTTTTATGACATTGAGGTGACTGACCAGCTTCTCTCTGCCAGAGGCATGGGGGGCGAATGGTCACCGGAAGAGAGGAATAGATGGTAAAAATGCGAAAAATCATGATTCTTGCGGTTGTCGGTGTGATGATCCATGCCGGGGCCTTTGCCCTGACGGGACGCGAGGTGGTGGACCGGTCCGAGGAGATCGCCAGCCCGGATACGGCCACCAGCGAGGTGGTCATGGAGATTGAAAAACGGGGCAAGGTCACGGAAAAGATCTTCACCCTCACGGCCATGGACACCGAAGACGGTGAAGACCGGGCTCTCATTGCGTTTCACAAGCCGTCCCGCATCAAGCTGCTGACCCATGCCCACAAGGGCAGGGATGACGACCAGTGGCTCCAGATGTCCTCGGGCCGGGTCAAGCGCATCAGCCTGTCTTCGAAAAAGAAGGCCTTTGTGAACTCCCACTTCACCTATGAGGATATTGCGTCACGGGATGTGGACGATTACGCCTACACCCTTTTGGGCAAGGAGACCGTGGCCGGAGAGCCCTGCTACATGGTGGAGAGCCTGCGGATCAGGGGTAAGAAGGTGTATGACAAGACCGTGCTTTACATCAGCGAGAAGGACTGGTTCCTGAGGAAGATGGACTACTATTCCAAGGGCAAGTTGTTAAAAATTCTTGAGAACAAGGATATCCGGACCGTCGACGGGATCCTGACTCCCTATGAGGTGGTGATGAGCCGGGCGGGAAACAGGGGACAGACACGCCTCCTTCTCCAGGAGATCCGGTATAACCTGCCCATGAAGGCCACGGATTTTCGAAAAGAGTCCCTGCGGTAAACCGGGTGTGGCCGGTTTCGCTTTGATAATTCCTGAACGTGTGGTAAAAAAGTTGATCCCTCCTTCGGTGAAGGAGGCTTCCACGAATTGTCGTTTATCATGCCAATGACCATGAACCCGATGGAGACTATGGATACATCCAAAGCAACAGGGACGAACGCACCCCGCAACCTGACCAAGGGCGAGGCCACCCGGCGGCGCATCCTGGATGCCGCCCGCAAGGTTTTTTCAGAGCACCCCTACCATGCGGCCAGTGTCCGGATGGTGGGAAAGGCTGGGGGATTTGATCACCCGATCATTCATTACTATTTCCCGAAAAAGGCCGGCTTGTTCGAGTGCGTCATGGAAGAGCATGTGGTGGAGTTCCGCGAGTTCATGGAACACTGGTTCGACGGCCTGGACGCTTACACCACCGATGAGGGACTGGCTGTTTTCATCGAGCGGGTCATTGATTTTCATCTCTCCAACAAGAACTGTTTCAGGCCACGCTCATGCAGAACACGGCCCACGTGGAAAATTTCGATCAGTTTCCCGCCTCGGCCCAGTACGCGGTGTTCCACGACAGCTTCCTCAAGACCTTTCGCCAGAAGGTGCACCACAACGCATCGGACGAGGAGGTGAGCAAGTTCGTTTACAGCTTTACCGTCCTGGCGGCCAACTACCTGGGGGCAAGCTCCACCTACGCCCGGTTCCTGGGCATGGACGGAGAGTGCGACGCCTACTGGGATTGGGTGAAAGAGACCATTCATTACCTGTTTTTACCGCGAATGGAAAAGATTATTTTCGATCATCAGGACAAGTAACAGGCCCCTCGGGGCTTTTCAAACCGATTCTTTCAGGCGGGGCAGACGGCGATGCAGTGACCCGGCACCGGATGCCCCGGCCACAGGATACGCAACTGTTTTTTAAATAAATGCCGGGTTCCGTCAGGCATGGCATGGCCAAGAAGAAGAGATCAAGCAACTACCCCGAGCCGCAACGGCTCTCCTATCCCGAGGCGGAGAAGGCCCATTCATGGCTTTCCATGCTTCTGGATGCTTACATCATCGCGGACAAGGGCATTTATGCCAGCGTGGAGGCCCAACTCAAGAAAGGACGACGGCTTGCATGCGCCAAAGGGTGCTCCACCTGCTGCTCCACCCACGTCACCATTCCTGTCTACCCCCTGGAACTTGCGGGGATCTACTGGTACGCCATTGAGAGCCTCAGCGGAGAGGCCGCACAAACCATCCAGCACCAGCTCGCCCGGTTTCACCCCGGGGCCGGGTGTCCGTTCCTCGTGGACGGAGGCTGTGGCATTCATCCCATGCGCCCCCGGCCTGCAGGCATTTTAACGTCTTCGACACCCCCTGCGCCGAAGGGGAGGACCCGTTTTTTACCCGCAGGGGCGATGTGCTGACCCCGGATGAGAAGGCCAAGGACAAGGCCCTCATGGCCATGCTCCCTTACCACGGCATCACGGACCGGGCCGAAAAGCGCGAGACCATCAAAAAGGGGCTCATCCACAACACCGTCCAGAACCTCCAGGAGATCGAGTGGGTGAAACTGGCCCAGAGGATGGGGGGGAAATAAATAGGAAATAGGAAACAGGAAATAGGTGATAGGTGATAGGGGAACAGGGGCTGGGAAGGTCCTCGTTTCATGACCTTATGGATTACATGAGTTGGAATTGCCCGGCGAAGATGGCCGCAAGGGCCAGGGTGTAGCCGGCCAGAAAGCTGATGTAGCTGAGTTTGAGAAGTTTGAACTTCGGGGTGAGAATCACGGTGCTCATGCGGTAGAGGTCCCGGGCCACCATGGTCCCGATGGTGGCTGAGTTTTCCAGCATTTCGGCCATTTTTTCGATATAGGCCTCTTCGGTGTACTCGGCAATGCTTGAAAAGTGGAGCAAAGGGGGCTTCGGGTCCCCTTTTTTCGTGTAGCGCCTTGGGATGAGGCTGAGGACGGCAAAGAAGATGCTGAGAACCGAGGCGGAGATGCCCAGGAGGATGCCCCAGTGCCACTGGGGGCGCCCCAGGCCCGAGAGGGCGATGGGGATGAGAAACGAGTTCACCGTGATGACCGTGGCCGCGCGCCGGTCGGCAAACCCCACGTAGTTGATCTGCTTTGAGATGACCGCGCCGAGGATGGAGGCGCGAAAGACCGGCGGCCAGATGGTTTGCTTTAAGGGGTCGTGATCGGTGGGGGCTGGCATACCGCTCCTTAATATCGTTTCTTCCAAGTTGTTGGTGTGTTATTGCCGGCTTTTTTCGTCCCGACCCGGCATGGTGCCGGTGAGGAGGCAAACGGCCCAACAGGTCCGATGACAGGGGGCTCCGGCAGTTAAGGAAACCATGTTGTCATCCCATTGTCAACGCAGGGGAGCCCTCCCTTGACTTGCCTCTGCACCTGGCTTAGTCTGGAACAGGTACGGCATGTTGAAACCGGAGTGGCAACTGACAGCTGTTTTTCCGGTTTTTTTGTGCCATCGCTTGATGGACCATCGTTAACAATCGATATCAAAGAGGACTCACCATGGTGATACCCGTTATCCTTGCCGGGGGCTCAGGCACCCGGCTCTGGCCCCTTTCCCGCGAACTTCATCCCAAGCAGCTTATCGGGCTGGTCAATGAGTACACCATGTTGCAGAACACGGTGCTGCGCCTTTCCGGGTTCGAGGCCATGGGGCGTCCCATCGTGATATGCAACGAGAACCATCGGTTCATGGTGGCCGAGCAGCTTCGCAGCATCGGCATCGAGCCGTTGGCCATCATGCTGGAACCCGTGGGCAGAAACACGGCTCCGGCCCTTGCCGCTGCTGCGCTCAAGGCCCTTGAGGTCGACGAGAATCCCACCCTGCTTGTGCTCCCCGCTGATCACACCATCACCCATGCCGACAAGCTCCATGACGCCATGCGCGAGGGCCGAGACCTGGCCGAGGCCGGGCGCCTCATCACCTTCGGCATCGTCCCTGAGTCTGCGGAGACCGGGTACGGATATATCCGAAAAGGGGCATCCGTCAACGGGGGGAACGCCGTGGTCATCGACCGGTTCGTGGAAAAGCCGGACCTTGAGACCGCCGAGTCCTACGTGGCATCCGGGGAGTATTGCTGGAACAGCGGCATGTTCATGTTCGGGTGCCGGGAGGTCCTCGGTGAACTGGACCGGTTCGCCCCGGAGATCGTGGCGTCCTGCAGGGAGGCCGTGGAAAAAGGGGCCTCGGACCTCGATTTTTTCCGCCTGGATTGTGATGCCTTTTCCGCCTGCCCCGAGGACTCCATCGACTATGCGGTGATGGAAAAGACCGACAAGGGGGTGATGATCGCCCTTGCCGCCGGGTGGAACGACGTGGGCTCCTGGGACGCCATCTGGCAGATCGGAAACAAAGATGAGAACGGCAACGTGGTCAAAGGGGACGTGGTGACCCACGACGTCTCTTCCTCCCTGCTCCAGGGGGAGAGCCGGATGATCGCGGCGGTGGGTATTGAAGACATGATCGTCGTGGAGACCAAGGATGCCGTTCTGGTGGCACCTCGGAGCCGCGGTCAGGACGTGAAGAAGATCGTCAGCCAGCTCAAGGCCGACACCCGCTCCGAGGCCCAGCTCCACACCGTGGTCTACAGGCCCTGGGGGTCCTATGAGGGCATTGACGTGGCCGATCGGTTCCAGGTGAAGCGCATCACCGTCAAGCCCGGTGCCGAACTCTCTTTGCAGAAGCATTTTCACCGTGCAGAGCACTGGGTGGTGGTGCGGGGAACCGCCATCGTCACCCGGGACGACGAAAAGATCCTCCTTAAGGAGGACGAATCCACCTACATCTCACTGGGACGCGTATCTTGGCTCCAAAATCCGGGGAAAATTCCCCTGGAACTCATTGAAGTACAGTCGGGAAGCTACCTCGGGGAAGACGATATTGTCCGCCTGGAAGACAACTACGGCCGATAGGCACGGTTCGGCGAAAGGTTTTTTATGGTGAGTCGATCCGTGATGACACATGACCATTCAAAGGGTGGGGACCAACGATGAGCGGAGATGCGTTTCATTCCCTTAAGGGGCATTTTCTCCTGGCCATGCCGTCCATGAAGGATCCCAATTTTGCACGGTCCGTGGTGTACCTTTGCGAGCATACCGTGGACGGGGCCATGGGGTTTATCGTCAACCGTCCCAGTCACCTGATGGCGGCCCGTGACGTCTATCAGGAGTTCAAGCTCGAACATGTGGATGCCGCCGTGGATGTACCTGTGTACACGGGGGGCCCGGTTCAGCTGGATGAGATCTTTCTCCTGCACGGCCCCCCCTTTGACCATGAGGGTACCTTCCCCATGGGCGAGGACGTGGCCTTGTCAAACTCCATGGAGACCCTGTCGGCTGTTGCCCGGGGAGGGCCTGAAAAAGTAGCAATTTTTCTCGGCAGCTCCGGGTGGGCCGCCGGGCAGCTCGAAGGGGAGCTTGCGGGCAATGTGTGGTTGACCGTGGAATCCGGTATCGACTTGATCTTCGAGGTCCCGGCGGAGGTACGATGGGAAAAAGCCCTGGATCGTCTTGGTATTGATCCCGTGCTTCTTTCCGGAGATTTTGGGCGGGCATGACGCCCGGTAAAGGCAACCCCTGCTTCCCGACAATTAAATGGGCGCGTTCCTTGTGGACGCGCCTTTTTTTTATTCTGCCTCAACGAGTGTTCCCCGATGTTGCTAAACGGTGTTCATTTCTGTATTGACATTCCAGAACTTTCATTTTAGAAAAAACCGCGCATTGAGTCCGTTGATGAATGACGACAGGCTCACCTGGGCAGATACACCTCCTAACAATTGGTTTTTGAGGATGATATCCTGTTGAGGGGTTGCTGATCGATGCAGCTGAAATCCTCAGAGGCCCGTGTTCCGGCATGGGACGACGGATTTTGGTGAAGGCCAGCCCACGGGGTGGCTGTTTTTTGAGAATTAAACAGAACAAGTGTTTTGATATAAGCCTGCGGTTGAGCTGAGGGATGTGCCCGGCGATGCCTCGTTCAAGGCGCGTGAGCCGAACGGCACATGTCTGGGTTCGAGCAGGCCCTGGTTTTCTTAATGTAAGGAATGTGACGTGTTGACTACAATGAAATTGAGAACCCGGATGCTGTTGAGCATCTGTTCGGTCATGGCCCTGGCTTTTACGGTGACCATCGGGATCGTTGCCGTGATGTCCGGCAACCTGGCAGAGACGGAAGCCCTGGAAAAAGCGGAGCAGATGGCCTACCGGTACGGCGGCGTTGTCAAAGCGGAAGTGGAGATCGCAGCGGACTCGGCCCGAACCCTGGCTCAGGTCTTTGGAGGTGTGGTGACCGGACTTGACAAGGAGGACGGGAGCCTGTCCCGCCGGGACCTGTTGACGCACCTCATGAAACAGGTGATAGACAAAAACCCCGGTTTTTATGGTGTGTGGACGATCTGGGAGCCCAACGCCCTGGACGGCAGGGATGCCGATTTTGTGAACGCCGAGGGCCACGACGCCACCGGGCGGTTTGTGCCCATCTGGAGCCGCAGCTCGGGCAGCCTGAAGCTGCGGCCCAGCCTGAACTATCGGCGTGAAGGCGACGGGGACTACTACCTTGTGCCCCAGCGAACCGGCAGGGAGGTGCTTGCCGAACCCTATGCCTTCAATATCGGGGGTCGAAATCACCTGATGACAACAGTGAGCGTGCCCATTGTCATGGAGGGAAAAGTTCTGGGGGTGGTGGGTGTGGACATCGCCCTGAAAACCTTTCAGGATGCCTTTGCTGGCATTAAGATTTACGGGACGGGTTACCTCTCCATCGTCTCCAACGGGGGCGTGTATGTCTCTCACCCTGCAAACGGGCGACCCGGTAAGAGCCTCTTTAAGGAGACCTCCTGGGGAAAAGGGTTTGAACAGGCCATCCGGGACGGAAGACCGTTTCATGGGACCAACCACTCTGCGATCCTGGGGTGTGAGGTGGTGCGCATGGGCGTTCCTATCTGCATCGGCAAGGCCGACACCCCCTGGGCAGCCATGATCAGCATCCCCACCGCAAAGATCCTGAAGAAGGCACACACCATCCGGTATGTCTGCCTTGGGGTGGCCCTGGTTGCCATGCTGCTGCTCGTGGCCACGGTTTATGTGATCACCGGGCGCGCCACCCGGCCCATCATACGGGCCGTGACCTTTGCCGAGGCCGTTGCCAAAGGTGATTTCAGCCGGACCCTCTCCACCCGGAGGCATGATGAGATCGGCACCCTTGTGGGGGCCCTGAACTCCATGGTGGGAACCCTGGGGGACATGTTCCGGGATATTTCGGCGGGCGTAAGCCAGCTCAACGCTTCCTCTTCCAATCTTTCGGCAGTGTCAGCCCAGATGTCCTCAGGCGCCCGGGAGACCATGGAGAGGACAAGTTCATCCACAGCGGCCGCCGAAGAGATGAGCACCAACATGGCCTCGGTGGCTGCCGCCGCCGAGCAGTCCTCCCAGAATATCGGGCGGGTCGCCGCGGCCACGGAACAGATTACCGGCACCATCGAAAAAATCGCAGGAAACTCCGAGGAAGCGCGCCACGTGAGCAAGGAGGCGGTCTCCAGTGCCAAGCGGTCTTCAGAAAAAGTCAAAGCCCTGGGCGCGGTTGCCCACGAGATCAATACGGTGACCGAGGCGATCACCGAGATCTCCGCCCAGACCAACCTGCTTGCCTTGAACGCCACCATTGAGGCGGCCAGGGCAGGGGAGGCGGGCAAGGGATTTGCCGTGCGGAAAGCCATCAATACCTGGCCCATCAGACCGCCGAAGCCACCCAGGAGATCAAGCAGAAGATCACCGGCATTCAGGTCTCCACCGATGAAACAGTCAAGGAGATCGAACACATCTCCGAGGTGATCTTCCAGACCAACGAGATAGTTTCGTCCATTGCAGAAGAGGTGGATGAGCAGTCCATGGCCACCCGTGACATTGCGGACAGCATCACCCAGGCCTCCCAGGGGATGGCTGAGGTGAGCGCCAGTGTGGCTGAAAGCACGGCTGTGGCTGCGGACATGGCGCAGGATATCGTCGGTGTCAACGAGGCGGCCGAGGAGATTGCCGAGAGCAGTGCCGGTGTCAAGCAGAATGCGGGAGATCTCCACCATTTGTCGGATCAATTGAAAGGGATGGTGGAGCACTTTCAGCTTTAGCACGATGAGTGCAGCCCATATGTAAGGCACCAGATCTTCTGATGGTGTGTTTTTCGCTTGTGTCTCCGGCGGGACCTGCCGGGGGCATAAGCGTATGCCTGATTTAAAAAGTGCCTTGAGCAGGCAGGTTAAAAAAACACGATTGAATGAATGTTGTTTTAAAGGCGGATGTGATTTGCCTATTGCCGCGCGTGGGCCAGGGTCATGTCGATCATCTGTTCAATCTCCTGCCGACGGCTTCCCCCCTTGATCATGATGACCATGCCCATGAGCTGGCAGAAGAGGTGGTTGGCAAGGACTGCGGTGTCCTTTTCGGCCGGGATCTCTCCTTGCTCTTGTGCGGCGTCCAGGCAGAGCCTGAGGTCCGCTTTCTGCAGGGTCCAATGGTGCTGGACACGGTTCAGGACCATCTTGTCCATCTGGTTTTTTTCGGCCACCGTGGTGAGCAGAAGGCACCCGTTGCCTTTTCCTGAGTAGGCATAGTCGATGCGGTGGCGGAAAAAATCGGTGATATTCCCCAGGCCCAGGGGCTCGCGGCGGAGGATATGACCGACGTGCCGGTGCACGGCCCGGGTATAATGGTCGATACATGCACAGAACAGCCCTTCCTTGTTACCGAATTCCACATACATGCTGTGTTTGTTGAGCTTTGTCGCCTTGACCAGGTCGTTAACGGAGACGCCCTTGTAGCCTTTGTCAAGGAACTGCGAGGTGGCCGCGTTTAACACGTCCTGATGATTGTACTCTTTGTTGCGGGGCATGGTTCTGTCCTGTGGCGGGTTGGTGGTGAATTGGGTAAGCTAAAATGATCGTTCTGTTATGTCAAGGGGCAATGTCAGGCGCCCATGGTGCCGGGTAGATGGGTGTGGAATCTGTAGATATCTCTGATATAATGCAATATCCCGTCATGATTTCTTCCTTGTACCCCCATGAAAAGGCAGGCCCCCATGACCCATCACGCGGCAGTTGTCCGGATGATCCGATCCCTCCTTGACGCCCAGCGACTCGGCGTGCTCAGCACCCACTGCAGGGGACACCCCTACGCATCCCTGGTGGCCTATGGTGCCACCGACGACCTGTCTCGGCTTTTTTTCGTCACCCCCCGGTCCACGCGTAAATACGGAAACATGACCGAGGACGACCGGGTTGCCATGCTCATCGACAGCAGGTCCAACGCGGAAGCCGATTTTCATGAGGCCCGGGCCGTGACCATAACGGGCCGGGTGTCCGAACCCGGGGAGGACGCCGCCGCTCCCCTAAAAGCCCTTTTTCTATCCCGCCACCCCTACCTCTCCGATTTTGTCGCGGCCCCCTCCTGTGCCTTTATGGTGAAAGTCCGGCGCTGCATTTTCGTGGAGCGGTTTCAAAACGTCACCGAGATTGAGGTGAGCCCATGACCTTTCTTATGCCCCTGGCCCGTGCGGGAGCCCATGGCGAATCGGTGGTGGGGGGCAAGGCCAACTCCCTGGCCCGCATGGTGCAAAACGGTATTCTGGTCCCGGACGGGGTCTGCGTAACGTCCGAGGCGTATGGCGTTTTCGTTTCAGAGGCCGGGCTCTTTGAGCGGATCCAGATGACACTTCAGTGCAAGCCTTTTTCCGAGATGCGGTGGGAAGAGGTGTGGGACGCGGCCTTGAGGATCCGCAACCTGTTTCTGACGGCGCCCTGGCCACCTGCGCTTTATGAGGCCCTTGCCACGGGGCTGGAACAGTTCGTTGAAGGCGGTCCCCTGGTGGTGCGATCGTCGTGTCCGGAGGAGGACTCAGGAGGGGCGTCTTTTGCAGGGCTGCATGACTCTTATGTGAATGTTCGCGGCCTGGAATCCACCCTGGATCACATCAAGCGGGTCTGGGCCTCCCTCTGGTCGGACGGCGCTCTTCTCTATCGGCGGGAGCGGGAGGCTGATTTCCGTGCGGGAACCATGGCCGTCCTTGTCCAGCGGCTGGTGAGGGGGGAGGTGTCCGGTGTGGCGTTCAGCAAGAGCCCCCTGGCTGCATCCGAGGGGGTGGTGGAGGCTGTGTACGGTCTTAACCAGGGGCTGGTGGACGGCACGGTGGAGCCGGATCACTGGCGGCTGGACCGCACCTCTGGGGCTATCCTGGCGCACAGGGCTCCTGAAGGCCGGCCATCGTGCCTTGGCGCTGGCCCCTCCGGGGTCCGCACGGTTTTGCTCCCCGAGGCCAAGGCGGCCAGGCCTCCCCTGGAGGATGAAGAGGTGACATCGGTGTTTGCCCTGGCACGTCGCATGGAGTCCCTGTTCGATTCTCCCCAGGACCTGGAGTGGACCTTGGACGGGGGGCGGGTGCATGTGCTTCAGTCCCGGCCCATCACCACCTTGGAGGCACAGGGTTCACCAGGGAATGACGCGCTGCACAAGCGTCTCCATCGCAGCTATGACAGCCTGTGTGCATTAAGGAAGAAAATCGAGACCCGGCTCCTGCCGGAGATGACCGAGGCGGCCGAGGAGATGGCCAGGGTCTGTCTGGAAACCCTGAACGACGGGGCGCTGGTCCGCGAGTTAAGGCATCGTATTATTGAGATCAACGAGAGGTGGGTCGGGGTTTACTGGTCGGAGTTTATTCCCTTTGCACACGGGGTTCGGCTCTTTGGCCAGGCCTACAACGATGCCGTCAAGCCCGACGATCCCTTTGAGTTTACCCTTCTTCTGACCCATACGCCCCTTGTGGGCATGGCGCGAAACCGTCGCCTGGGAGCCCTGGCAGCCCAAATGCGGGAGCACCCGGACTGGAACGGGGGCGCCAGCTTTGGTGCTTTAGCATCCCTGAGGGATCGAGGCTGCCGTGTCTTCGTTCATCAACGATTACAGGAGAGCTCTCCTGGGCGGTGGCCGGGGGGGCTTCGGCCCAGTCGCCCCGGCAAACCCTGGTGTCCCTCGTCCTTGAGATGGCGGCCCACCCGCCCGCATCCGAGGCCACGGCCGGGGACGCATCCCGGCTGGAAGAGAGGTTTTTGGGGGCTTTTCCTGTGGAGTCCAGGGAGTATGCGCAGGGCGTTCTGGACCTGGGGCGTTCCAGCTACCGCCTCCGGGACGATGACGACGTTTACATGGGCGCCTTGGAGCGGGAGCTCTTTCGCGCTGTGGCCGAACGGCACGGTGAGCGGATCGGGACGGGGACCGTCCGGGGGCTTCGTCATGAGCTGGAACGCTTCGGGAGCCGTCCCACCATCCAAAGCGCTCCGGCCCGGGATGCGGAGGAGACCTCCGTGATCAAAGCCCGCCAGATCATGGGCCAGCCCGCCGGACAGGGGCTGGTTCGGGGAAGGGCCCGGGTGATCCGCAGCCCCGGCGACCTTGCAGGTCTGGCATACGGAGAGATCCTGGTGTGCGATGTGGTGGAACCCACCATGACCCATGTGGTGCCCCTGGCCGCAGGGATCGTGGAGCGACGCGGCGGGATGCTCATCCACGGTGCCATCATTGCCAGGGAGTACGGCCTGCCGTGCGTGACCGGCGTGCCCGATGCCACCACGCGCATCGCCACCGGGGATCTGCTCACCGTGGACGGGTACCTGGGCATCGTGACCCTGGGTGAAGCCGATGAGATCTTCGGGGAAGGGACGGCGGGCCGCGTGAAAAAAGATTGCTGATTTAAGTGCGATACGATATAAGCAGGCGTCGCATGAACCACGGGTTGCTACGACCCGTGGTTTTTTTATTGTTCAAATTGAGGAACCTTCTATGATCTGCGCAACCAACGTGGCGCTTGCCTACGGCAAACGCGTCCTGTTTAAAGACGTCAATATCAAGTTCACCCCCGGCAACTGCTACGGCCTTATCGGTGCCAACGGCGCCGGCAAATCAACTTTTCTCAAGATCCTTGCAGGGGAGATCGAGTCCGACAAGGGCGACATCAGCGTCGGGCCCGGCGAGCGTATTGCTGTCTTGAGGCAGGTCACTTTGCCTTTGATGAAGAGACGGTCATCAACACGGTGATCATGGGCCACCAGCGGCTCTACGACATCATGGTGGAGCGGGACGCCATCTACTCCAAGGCGGAGTTCACCGAAGAGGACGGCATCCGTTCCGGTGAACTGGAGGCGGAGTTTGCCGAGATGAACGGCTACGAGGCCGAGTCCGAGGCTGCGGTTCTCCTGAACGGCCTGGGGATCCCGGAAGAGATGCGCCACCTGAAGATGAAGGATCTGGAAGGGGGGGACAAGGTCCGGGTCCTTCTGGCCCAGGCCCTCTTCGGCAACCCCGACGTGCTGCTCCTTGACGAACCCACCAACCACCTGGACCTGAAGTCCATCGCCTGGCTGGATGATTTTCTGGCGCGGTTCCAGAACACCGTCATCGTGGTCTCCGCCGAGCCGCCACTTCTCAACCAGGTGTGCACCCATATCGCCGACATCGACTACGGCAAGATCCAGGTGTTCGTGGGCAACTACGACTTCTGGTGCCAGGCGAGCCGCCTGATCCAGAAGCAGAAGCAGAACGAGAACAAGAAGACCGCGGACAAGGCCAAGGAGCTCACCTCCTTTATCCAGCGATTCAGCTCCAACGCCTCAAAAGCCAAGCAGGCCACCTCCCGGAAAAAGCTCCTGGAAAAACTGACCCTGGAAGACATGCCCGTCTCGTCCAGGCGATACCCCTGGGTGGCCTTCAAGCCGGAGCGTCCCTGCGGCAACGTCATCCTGGAGATCGAAAACCTGAGCAAGACCATCGACGGCCAGGAGGTGCTCCGCGACCTTAACCTGGTGGTCAACAACGGGGACAAGGTCGCCTTTGTGGGGGACAACGGCCTTGCCAAGAGCACCCTTTTTCAGATTCTGGCAGGGGAGATGGAGCCGGACTCCGGCAGCTTCCGCTGGGGTCAGACCATCACCCCCTCTTTTTTCCTCAAAGAGAACCGGCAGTACTTTGAAACCGATATGACCCTGGTGCAGTGGCTGCTCCAGTACGCGCCCCCGGAAGAGGGAGAAAGCTTTGCCCGCGGTTTTCTGGGTCGCATGCTTTTCTCCGGTGAAGAGGCCATGAAAAAGACCGGGGTTCTCTCCGGCGGGGAGAAGGTGCGCTGCATGCTCTCGCGCATGATGCTCTCTGATGCCAACGTGCTGGTTATGGATGAACCCACCAACCACCTGGACCTGGAGTCCATCACCTCGCTGAACGAAGGGCTCATGGC
Organism: Desulfoluna sp. CYM3A; assembly: GCF_056829965.1. Taxonomy (NCBI): domain Bacteria; kingdom Pseudomonadati; phylum Thermodesulfobacteriota; class Desulfobacteria; order Desulfobacterales; family Desulfolunaceae; genus Desulfoluna; species Desulfoluna sp. CYM3A. Next base: position 2,944,806 of record NZ_CP186556.1, on the reverse strand, counting down.
CTTTCCCGAGGTGGTTCTCTTTGCGTCTCACGACCATCAGTTTGTCTCCACCGTGGCCAACCGCATTGTGGAGCTTACCCCCCGGGGCAGCCTGGACCGGCTCATGAGCTTTGACGACTACCTGGCCAGCGCCGATGTCGCAAAGGAGAGGGAAGAGCACTACTGCGGCGAGAGCGCCCTGGCGCTGTAAGCTTTTAAAATTCTTTGGCGACCGGGCCAAGCCCAGTGCGGCGCCCGTGCCTTGAACCGATGCGAAACCTCTGCGCCCGGCGACTGCCCCGGGGGCTCTTTCCATGTGGAAGAGACCATGAACATCAGCACCATGCCCATCACCGATCTGAAGGTGGAAGAGCCCTTTTCAACCCTGTTTCCCGTGGGGGAGGATACCCTGGAGGGGATCCGCCTGGATATGGAGTCCAACGGGTACGACGACGCCTTTCCCATCATTGTGTGGGAAGAAAAGGGGATCGTTGTGGACGGTCACACCCGGTATACCGCGGCCCTGGCCGTGGGGTTGGAGACCGTTCCCGTCCTGATCCGGAATTTTGAAAACGAGGACGACGCCATCCTCTACGCCTTTCATCTTCAGCGCAACAGGCGGAACCTGGCCGATGAGGACATCGTCCGCTGCCTGCAGCTCCTGGATTCCATTGACGAGGCCCGCGGGGACGACGGGGAGAAACGCACCAAAAAAGAGATGGTCAAGGAGCGTGCCAACGAGCTGGGCACCAGCGAGAGCAAGGTGGACAAGGCCCGAAAGGTGATGGAACACGCCGACGATTCTATCCGCGAGGCCGTGGAATCCGGTGAAAAATCCATCAACCAGGCCTTTAACGAGATGCAGGAGATGCGACGGGAGAGCGGCGAGCTCAAAGGGCGCACCACCTCGTCACTGGCCTGCGGTGCCCGCTACAACAAGACCCTGGGCAAGCTCATCGAAGAACTCACCCGGATCCGGGACGAAGGCTGGGAGCAGATCTCCATGGAGAAGGCCCTTCTGGATGTGGAGACCCTCAAAAACATTGTGGAGGGGTAATCCGGCGGCAAGGTGGGGGCACCTTGAAACCCTATGGCGAATGCATGGCGGCAGACATCATGCACCTATTTTCGGGGCATTGGCGTGTTGTGTGATATGGCGCAGCCGTTTTTGCGGAACTTGTTAAGGCCCATTGGACCTCTGTAAAGCATATTGGATAGATGACAGGCGCGACTCCTTGGTGGATCGCGCCTGTTGTGTTTTGGGGAGATCGTTTATTGCGGGGGCTCAAGGGTGAACATGGTGCGGTCCACCGCAGGGTTCACGAAGGCGCGATCGATGCGGATGGTGGCTTTCACCCCTTTGGCCGTGGTGAGGGTGATGGTGCGGAACCGATTGGTGCCGTCCGGGTCGGCCGTGGGTGAGAGGTGGAGGTCGTAGACCTCATCCCCGCCTTTGGACAAGGTGGTCCGGGTGGGGAGGCCCCGGGGGTCTATGTCGATGGTTTTGGTGTGACGCCTGTCGAGGCGAAGCACCAGGGCTCGGGCGCCCTCTTCGGGCAGGGGGTGGAGCCGTGCGGACTCAAAAGGCCCCACCATGATCTTGCCCGAGAGCAGGGCGTGGATTTCGGAGAGGGCAAAGGGGATGCCCGTGGCAGAGGCCAGGGAGGGGTCTTCCACCTTTTTGACATAGGGTTTATGGCTGCCCATATGGGAGCGGAGCCTGAGGCGCGTGCCGTCATAGGCAATGGACTCCACGGGGGTGGCCGCGGCCATGATCTCCAGTCTCAGGAGGTTGGGGGCATCACCGGCCCAGGCAAGGCGAAACCGTCGGGTTTCCCCGTCTTCGGTGGTGGTCACCGAGCCGATGCCTTTAAAGGAGGTCACCTCCGTCGCGTTAGGGCGACTGCGAGTCGACGGAGCTCCTCTTGGGCGCCGTCGGTCTCGAACCGGAGGGCAGGGGGAGAGAGGATGCTGCATGCTGAAAACAGGGGCAGGACACAAAGGACGATGAGGATCAGGACTGGGCGTTGCATGGATGATTACTTTCTTCCGGTTGTGTGAATAGGGGCGGACAACACCAGGCCCTGGAAAGGCAGCGTCTCCGGTAACGACTCGGCTTATGCCTCCGGCGGCCCTGCCGGGGGGCAAACTTTTGAAAAGTTTGACAAACAGGTCTTGATAGCTCTGGCATGAATCCCGGCGATTTTGACTGCTCTAATCTTTCAAAAAAGCGACCCGCCGGAGGCAAGCTGAATAGTTACTTCGCTTTTAAGATGAAATACCTTGTTGCCGGAGGCGGGTTTTTGGCGCTGGGTCGTTACCGTCTCCGTACGTCAAGATAACATAAAATGCCATGCTCACCATAGTGTCGCTCTCTTCTAAGGTGCGTATTTTTTCACGGATGGCCGGTGCGTCTTCATGGCCCAGCTTCAGGGACTCCCGATAGTAGTTCAGGGCCTCCTGGGTCAGGTTGTTCTGTACCAGGGCGTCCCCCAGGTGCTCCATGACCACCGGGTCGTCGGGAAGCAGGGCCGCAGCCTCCCGCAGGGTGCTCAATGCCTTGGAATACTGGCCCTTCTGGTAGTAGACCCAGCCCAGGGAGTCGGTGATGTAACCGTCTCCGGGCTTGTACTCCAGGGCTTTTTTGATGAGGCGCTCGGCATCTTCCAGATGAATGCCCTGGCGCGCGTAAGTATATCCCAGGTAGTTCAGGGCATTGGGGTCCTCGGGGTCCAGTTCAAGGGCCCGTTTCATGGCATTGGTGGAGGCCTCGCTTTTTCCCCATTTGTCGTAGAGAACTCCGATGCGGAAGTGCGATGGTCCGTGAAAGAGATGGCCTTGAGGAGGCAGGCTTCCGCTTTGTCGTATGCCTTTTGCTCTTCGTAAAACGAGGCCAGGTAGTTCAGGATTTCGATGCTTTCGGGCTGCTGCTCCCGCGCCTCTTCAAGGGTTTGAATCGCTTCATCCTGTCTTCCCTGTTCCCAGAGCTGGACACTGACAAACAGGATGGCACGCTCGTAATAGTCCGATGCGGGGGAGATGCGGGTAAAGCACTGGATGGCCTCCTCAGAGTCTCCGAGCTTTTCACAGACGAACCCGAGCATGTAATTGAACTCGGAGTTGTCCTTGTAGGCGGTCATGACCCCGGTGAGGAGCCGGTGGGCTTCCGAGTACTTCCGGCGTTCGATGTACTGCTGGTTGATGAGGGTGTAGATCTCCGGCCATCGGTCCGCAGACGCGGTGATCTCGTCGTAGAGCTTCCGGGCCTGCTCCTCTTCATCCAGTGTGTCGTGGAGCAGGGCCATGGCCAGGCTGGCGTGGAGATCGCCGGGGCTGTGGGTAAGGGCCAGGCGGTACTGGGCCTTGGCCTCGTCGTATTGTTTACGGCTGACGAGAATATCGGCCAGTTCCAGTCTTGCCTCAATGAACTCCGGCGCGATATCCAGGCTCTCTTTGAGGTGATGCACCGCCTTGTCCTCATCGCCTTTCTCCTTGTACAGAAGGGCGGCATAGTAATGGCCTGCGTAGGCGTAAGGGTACGCCTCAAGGAGTTTCAGGTAGGTCTCAAGGGCATTATCGCGTTTGCCGATGGTGGTCTGGAGCAGCCCCAGGCGAAAGTAAGCTTCTTCCCGCGTGGGGTCCGACTCAATGACCCGTTTCAGGAGCTTTTCCGCCTGTCCTGCCCGACGCTCGGCCAGGCGGATACGGACCAGGAGCAGCAGGGAGTCGGCGTCATCGGGGTGGTCGGCCAGGATGCCGTCGATGACCTCAAGGGCTTTCTCTTTTTCCCCGGCAAGAAGGTACACCACGGCAAGCTCCCGCTTGAGAATCAGGGCCGAGGGGTCTTTCTCGGACGCTGTGGTGAGGTACGCGGCAGAGGTGGCGTAATCTTCGGCCTTGCGGGCCAGCATCGCCTCAATGTAAAGGCGGTAACCGGACCAGGTTTCCGGGCTGTCGGGCTCCTCAATGGACGATGCTCCAGGGACCATGGGGGTGGATGCGTTGGAGGTAAGGCCTTCCCGGGTGGAGGAGGCGCACCCGGAAAGGAGAAGCACCGACAGGGTCAGGGCCGATAGAAGGACCGGGGCGAGTCGAAGCCCCCGGATCGTGGCTGAGATAAGGTTCATACATTCCGTTCCATGTGGTTGAGGAAGGGAGTTATTCGGACCGGTCGGTGTACAGGTGAAAATCAGGAAGCTCGCTTTGAAAGAAATCCTTCATCCGTCGGGTGATGTTTTTTTCAATCTGACGGACCCGTTCCCGGGATATGTTGTACTTTTCACCGATCTCCTGAAGGGTCAGGGGGTCTTCAGAGAAGATGCGGGAGTTGAAGATCTCCAGTTCCCTTTCGGCCAGTTCCTTTTTGAATGCCTCCACTTTATTGTGGAGCAGCGATTCCAACTCCTTCCGTGCGACCTGGTCTTCCGCCGAGTCGGATTCGGAATTGAGAAACTCAATCCGTTCCGTGTCGGAATCCTCCTTCAGGGGAGCATCCAGAGAGACATCCCAGCCGTCCAGGCGCTGGTCCATGTCGATGATCTCCTTGGGAGAGACGCCGAGCCGCTCGGCAAGCAGCTTGGGTTTGGGGTCAAAGCCCTGTTCGATGAGCTTTTGTTTCTCCTTTTTCAGTTTGAAAAAGAGCTTTCTCTGCCCCTGGGTGGTCCCGATTTTGACCAGGCGCCAGTTGTCCATGATGAACTTCAGGATGTAGGCTTTGATCCAGAACGAGGCGTAGTAGGAAAATTTTACGTTTTTATAAGGGTCGAACTTTCGCACCGCCTGCATCAGGCCGATGTTGCCTTCCTGAATAAGGTCCAGCAGGTTCTGCATCCAGACGCGCTGGAAATCCAGGGCGATTTTGACCACGAGCCTCAAGTTGGCAGTGACCAGCTGGTAAGCGGCATCGGGGTCTTCATGTTCCTGGATGCGTATACCCAGTTCCACCTCCTCTTCCCGGGTGAGCAGCTTGTACTGGCTGATCTCCGAAAGATAGCTCTGGAGCGGGTCAAACTTGGCGACAGCATTGCCGCCGGAGGATTTGACAGGCAGATGGGTATTTTTGGACGCAGGCTTCTTTTTCTGGGAAGCCTTGACGATGACCTCGGTTTCAGATGTCATAGGGTCTCTTTGTGAAGCGTTGTTGTCGTTTTTCTCGTTGTCTCTTTTAATTTTCATATGGAAACATGATCACTGAAGATGAAGGGGGCTGCGGTATTCTTCTCACCGCCTGTGCACAGGGCACCTCCCGTGAATATCGTCACAAAAATCGTTTTGCACCTCTTTGCGTAAAAACAAGGTGTCGTCTTATCTGAATGTATCATGAATCGCCGATTATGGGAAAAGTCTGCAATTCTCAGTCCCCGATATATCACAGTGGGGCGAATTGCCAACCTTGGAAACACCGGCCCCTTGAAGAGGTCGTGATTTCGACCTGTTGACCGGGCGATTTCTTTTAACGGACCGGATTTTAACGAAAGCGGGCATGCATGACCTCTCAAGGTACCTTTTCCCTGACCGGCAGCCCGTCAGGGAAACCTTTTCATCAGGGTTTCATCCGCACCAGTCGTGCCACCCGGGTCGGGAACCGCCTTTTTTATGGGGGCCCTTTTTTTGGGTGGACAAACGAAATACCGTCTGCTAAATAGCTTCTCGCATCAATCAATGCGCCTGTAGCTCAGTTGGATAGAGCATCCGCCTTCTAAGCGGATGGCCGCAGGTTCGAATCCTGCCAGGCGTACCATAAAAAAAATAAAGGCATTCCTTGATTTCAAGGGGTGCCTTTTTTGTTTTATGGGGCACCGCCTTCCTGTTTGTGACTCACACGTCTCTGCATCTCCTTTATTCCTTGTATAACAACCGGTTTGCTGCCCTGTGTGCGGTATGGTGAAAATTTGTGTGCCATAGGGTAAAAAGAAAGCAACTGTTGTGCCACGGGCAGGCGTTTTTCATAACTGTCCGGGGTCGCAGCAATATCAGGGATGGAGGCGATGGGCGCAGACGCTATGGCCCTGTGGATTGTGTCTTTTGTAGGCACCCTGGACGAATGTGTATCAAAAAGATCCGTACAGGGGGCGACGTCCCGGCAAGGCCCGTCAGCCCGCTGATCCTTCACCGCCCCGGACCAGGCGTCTCACGCCGTGGCAGACCACCGCACACTCCAGCCCGAAGGGGAGGTATCCCCCATACCCCAGCAGGGGCATTTCGAATACGTGGAACCGCCCCACATAGGGAATCGCGTAGGTCCAGCGTGCCAGGCTGAACATGTTCCACATCTCCCAGAAAAAGCCGCAGGCAAGGGCCGAGATGGCCATGAGCCAGAGGTGCGACCAGTTTCCCGATTTCAAGGGGCTGAAGACCGTTTCATACCCTGCCACCTGTTGAACGGAGACGATGAGCAGAAGAGGGGAGAGCCACAGGAACGGATAGAGAAGGTCCGGGCGGATCCCGATGCCGACCAGGGCCACGGCCGAGATAAGCAGAAGGCACAACGGGGCCAGGGGCTTTGCACCAATGTCGATGCGTACAAACCGGCCCATGCCCGCCCAGAGGCGCGGAAAGGTGGCCAGGAGGTCGCAGGTGCTTGCCACCCCGGGGAGGACCGTGGCAAAGGCCAGGCTGGCCTGGCCATTCAAGGCGAGCAGCTTGTCGTGGCCTGCGTGGTAGGACCAGTTTGCCGCAAAGCGGTTCAGGTACTCGAAAAACCACCAGAACACCGGGCTCGCCGCAAACAGGGCGATAAGGTAGACCGGCTCGTGGGTCAGCATGCACCGCCCCGTTCGTTTGTGGGTGATTCCGTTGACGACCAGGATAAAGGAGAGCCAGAGGGGCACAAAGGTCTGGTCCTGAAGGGGCTCGAACCAGGGGAACCGTGTCCAGGCCAGGGCCCAGGAGACCAGGAGCACCATCAGGCCGACTCGGCCCCACCAGGGGAGCCGTCTGGTCGAAACTCTTTTCGGGCGGGGTTGTGGCTCCTGGGACCGGATGAGGTGGCGGAAAAACGGGCCCATCACAAGGAGGATGGCGGCTGCAACAGCTACAAAAGCACCCCAGGAAAAAGGGGCCGGGGGCTGGAGGTCGGGTGTTGCGGTGAGGGTAAAAAAGGGCCGGAGCGGTTTGCCGTCGAGCCAGGCCCCCAAAAGGGGCAGCCCGATGAGCAGCAGGGCAATTCCGGCCGCGATAAGGGTTGGGGTCACGAATTTTTTTATCACGATACGCCTGTGCGGTTCTTGCCGTAGAGGCACGCATGCCAAAGGGTGGACGTCAGTCTTTTGAGTCTCAGGGGAGTGGGGAAAGCCGTGGGGCGATGAACGTGGACGGACGGGGCGCTGAGCCACGCCCTGAATAAAGGGTCGATAGCCAGGCGTCCCGTGGAGCGAAGAACCGGACGGGAAAAACATGTTTCAATGCGTCATTATATAAATTTGGGACGTAATGATCAACAACAGCAACTACAGGGCCAACGCATTTAACAATTCCGTCGCCTCCGGCGGGTCGCGTTTTGAAAAAAAGCGTCGCAAAAACTTTCCGGTAATCAAGACACGTCTCTTGATAGAGGGGCTATGGCCGGTTGCGACGCATCCAAAAAATGAAACCTGTTTGTCAAACTTTTCAAAAGATTGGCCCCCGGCAGGGCCGCCGGAGGCAAAATCTAAATGCGTTTGCCCTGACGGCAACTATGCCCCGGAAGACGCCAGGTTGATTTCCAGTTCGGCCTTCAAGGGGGTGGCGGCGTTTCTGGATGAACCCCTGCCGCCCCGCCTGCCCTTGCCTCCGGCCCGTTTACCCCCTGACGCCTTGGGTGGGGTTGTCTCGGGAGATGTAATCTCAAGGGTTACGCTGGTCCCGGGGGTGGTGTTTGCCAGCAGGGCCATGGCCTTGAGGTTGAGTCTGGCCTCCAGTATCAGCCGGTCGAATCGGTCCTGGGCCAGCAGCATTTCAATGCCCTTTTTACGGGCTTCGGATGGCGTGAGGTCCGTGGGGTGGACGGAAGGGGGCACCGTGACGGCGATACCGGCAGGCGCGGTCATGGCGTTTTGGGGGCGCGGCTGGTCCCTGTTTTGACGTTCGCTTTTTTTCGGTTCTTCTCCTGGCTTGATGGTCAGAGCCACATCCTGGCCTTCGGTGTTATCAAGGCCGAGGGTGAGGGTCAGGCCGCTGTGCATCACCTTTCGTGCCGTGCTTCTTGATCCCACGCTGAGACAGATAAAGAGGTCGTCCTCGTTGTTCATGGTTCGGACGGCAAGGCGGCTGTCCTCGTCATAATACTGGGGCCGTATGGTGTCCCATTCGTTCGTCTGGCCGTCGACCCGCAGGGTGTCAACGGGTTGCCAGGCGCTTTGGATTTTCTGAGTCGAGCTGCATCCCATGAGAAGGAGCGCTGTAAGAACGGTGAAGGGGACTGCAATGAGTGTGCGGATGCTTTGCGTTTGGTGCATGAAGGGTGGGTTCCTTTGCTGGGGTAAGGGTCACTCTGGACCGCCGATGACGATAATCTGCAGGGTGTACAGCAATGGGCATGCCAGCCGGGGGGATGCTTACGGAACCGTTAGAAATTCAGGGAATGGGGCCGCCGGGGGCGGGCTCGGTACATCGTGGCGGCCCCGGAAAGTGGGGGATTTCGGGACACTGGGGTGGGGCTGTGGGTAAAAATCCCCCACACCTGTGGCGTTTCAGGGCAGGTGACAGCCGTTACGCGGCGCGTTGGCTGAACACCACACCCAGGAGCACGGCCCCGGCCATGAGGAGCTGCAGGGAGGTGAGGGATTCGCCCAGGAGGACCCATCCGATCAACACCGCATTGACGGGGACCAGATTGATGAAAATGGAAGCCCTGGAGGCCGGCACATGGCTCATCCCCCAGTTGTAGAGGCCGAAGGCGCCAAGGGTCACAAAGAGCCCGAGAAACGCCATGGCAACCATGAGCTCCGGGGTCCACACGGCTGTGGGTGTTTGCAGGAGAAGGGGCAGGCCGGGGGTGAAGAAGAGGGCCCCTGCCAGCAGCTGCATGGCGGTGAGGCTCCAGGGGTTGTAGCGCTGGCACAGCTGCTTGACGATGATCATGTTGATGGCCGCGCTTACCATGGCGCAAAGCTCAAGCCCGTTTCCCAGAAGAGGGTTTTGGGCCTTGCTGCCCGGGGCGTCCAGAATCGTGAGGCAGATGACGCCTGCGATGGTGATCCCAAGGCCTGCCATGAGGTTGCGGTTGATTTTTTCCTTGAGGAAAAGCCAGGCCCCGAAGGCAACGAAGAGGGGAACCAGGGCCGAGATCACACCTGCCTGGGATGAGGTTGTGTAGGTGAGGGCATAGGATTCCAGCAGAAAATAGAGGCAGGGCTGAAACAGGACCATGGGCACAAGGAGTTTCCAGTCCCCTCTGCGATAGCTTGCAAAGGCGGATTTACCCACAAAGGGGGCCAGCAGGAGCAGTGCCGTGGTCATCCGAAGCCACATGACAGACCAGGGGTTTAACACCGCAACGGCAATTCGCATGGCGGCAAAGGAGCCGCCCCAGAGCAGGACGGCCGCCAGGAGCGCCGCCACCGGCAGCAGGAGGCGCTGCGGGGAAGGGGTTGTGTGGTGTGCGGTGGGTAAAGGGGCCTGTGCTGTCTCCATGGATGATCTCCTCTGTGTCGGGTTGATACAGATCCTATCTCACCGGCGAAGGAGGGTATTGTATGAAATTGCGGTGGGGATGCTTTTTTTGTCTGGCCCCTTAAGCTTCCGCCATGTATTGCCTGGGCGTAGCCCCGGTGAACTGCTTGAAGCGCTTGGTGAAATGGCTTTGATCGCTGAACCCCGTTTCCAGGGCGACCTGGGAAAAGGGCATCCCTTGCCGCATGAGGCGCTGGGAGAGGTCAATGCGGCGCTGGGTGCGAAAGGCATGGGGCGCAATGCCCGTGGCGTGTTTGAAGACACGGAGGAAATGGTATCGGCTCAGGCCTACGGCCTCGGCCACTTCGTCCAGGGACATTTTGCGGCCCAGCTCCTCGGAGAGGTACTCCTTGGCCAGGCAGACACGGCGGGATTCGCCCTGAAACGTGTCGGGGCTTTGGGCATTGGCATAGCGAATCAAGAGGTGCCCCAGGGATTCCATGAGGGCTGTTTCCAGGGCAAGCCGCCCTTCATGCATGGTCATTCGATGGAAAAAAAGCAGGAGGCGATCCTGAAGGCCTCTGTCGCGAACCACCATGCGTTGGAATTCCGGTGGTGCCGAGTCTTTTCCCGAAATATCCCTGAAGGATGCGGTCATCACATCAAGCATGATGTTGACAGACCAGTACGAGAGCTGCTCCCGGCCGATGGGAATACCGGAGTGGACCTGGCCCGGATTGATCAATGCAAGGCTTTGCCTGTCCACAACAGCCTCGTGTTCCTCCGGCCCCACGCAGTAACTTGCCCCCCTGTCCGCGAGAACGAGGGTGTAGGTGTTGTCATGGACATGCTTGGGGAAAATGTGATGGCTATCAATGACTCGCGTAACTTCGATATCTTTAAGCTCGCCATGGCGATAGAATGTCGTGTTTCCAGGTTTTTTCATGGCCCAATACCGGTCTTTTCTCGTGTTTGGCAAGAAGGATCGATTCTATCAGGTGTCTCTCCATATTTCTTGTAGAAAATTGCGGGGGCCGCTATCCGAATCTCCGTTCCCGGGTGGGTGCGGCAAGATCAGGGACTTGGGAAGGGCGATTGTTCTGTGGTAGAATAGCAACGTAACTTTGACGGGTTAGGCCGGTGTTTCCCCAACGGGATACCGGCCCCTCTCCATAAAAACCCCACGGTGGTGTACCGGTTATCTTCGTGCCCAGGAGGTGTGCATGAAAAAGAGATGGCTTTGGATGGTTGCGATGGCCCTTGTCTTCAGCGGGTGCTCCGGAATCCGGGTCAATCAGGACTACGACCCGGCACAACAGTTCGGCGGGCTGAAGAGTTACGCCTGGCTCTCTGAATCCCAGCCTGTCACCGGGGACCCCCGTATCGACAGCTCGTTGCGGGACAGCCGGACCCGTTCGGCCGTGGAGCAACAGCTCAGGGCAAAGGGAATCAAAAAGGTGGATGACGCAGACGCGGCCTTTTACCTCCGCTATGAGTTTGTCCTGAGAAAAAAGATCGAGTCCAGCGGAACCGGCGGAAGCGTCGGCTTCGGCAGGGCTAGCCACGGGCGCTACAGCGGTGTCGGTATCGGTACGGGGACCAGTGTGAGCGATTACGATGAAGAGTCCCTCATCATTGATTTTGTGGGGCGAGACTCGTCCACCCTTTACTGGCGGGGTACCGGGGCTCAGCGTTATTCCGAATACAAGGACCCCGATAAAGCCATCAAGTCCCTTAACAAACTGGTGAAAAAAGTGCTGGACCAGTTCCCCCCGAAGTGAGGCCCAGGGTTTCGCCCGGTATCCCCGGACAACGGCACACGCCGGCTGTTGTCGTGTTCCTGCCTTTCCCCTAATTTCAAAAAACGAGGGATAAATGCGCCCATTCGCGTCGGTATTCCGGCTTGAGCTTGTTTGATGAGGTTCCCTTTCCCGTGAATATCGTGTAAGACAGCCATCGCGCCAAAAGAGCACGGATGGAAAAGGCGAGGGGGTTGTGCGGGTGGGAATGGTGAGCAGTAACGTGAACAATGGTCTGTTTTTGATTGCCGTCATGCGCAGCCGTCTGATATAACCCATCGTTATTTCCATAAAGAGACGGATGAAACGACAGGCGACGCCCGAAGTTCCGGCGCGCGGGTCGAAGCGTGTAGAAAGTTAGGGTGAGGTGGCTTGGCGGCAACCGGTTCGGCGGGGAAACGGTCAAGGTGCCTCAAAGAGAAATGGAGAAGCAGGTAAGGAGACACAGATTCATGAAGGACAATGTTTTGGCAAACCCGGGGCCCCTGGGATTGATGGGGTTTGGAATGACCACCGTTCTTTTGAACATTCACAACGCCGGTTTTTTTCCCATGAGCGCCATGATCCTGGCCATGGGCCTGTTTTACGGCGGCATGGCGCAGATCATCGCAGGGATTCTTGAGTTCAAGAAAGGCAACACCTTCGGGGTGACCGCCTTTATTTCGTACGGCCATTTCTGGCTGACCCTGGTGGGCCTGATCCTCATGCCGAAATTCGGATGGATCGAAGCCACGGAACATCATTTTATGGGGTGGTACCTCTTTATGTGGGGGCTTTTCACCTTTTTCATGTTCTTCGGGACCCTCAAGGCCAACCGGGGCCTTCAGTTTGTGTTCGGTTCCCTCACCATCCTTTTTGTCCTTTTGGCCGCCCATCACTGGACCGGCTCCCACCTTATCGGCGTCATCGCAGGTTTTGAAGGCATTGTCTGCGGACTGAGCGCCATCTACCTGGCCATGGCCGAGGTACTTAACGAGCAGTACGGCCGCGTGGTGCTTCCCATCGGATAGCCCACCGTTCGCGGCTTGAGCCTTACAAGGTTACCTGAGGCCCTCCTCTGTCCCGGCGACGACAGGGGAGGGCTTTTTTTGTGCGAGCCGTCGCGCCTTGCGACACCCTGTGCGACAGGGCGCGTCGCATGCACACCCTTCACCCGTTGGGGATGGGCATTCTCCTTGTTTGCTACCGGATGAGTATGATAAGACAAACAAATTCTTATTGACGATGCAACCTCACGGAGAATCCCGAGCACCATGAAAGTGATTAAAATAGGCGGCGGCTGCCTTAAGGGCAAGAAGACCATTGAATCGATCCTGGACCTCCTGGCGGGTCGGGTGAAAGGCGACATCATCGTTGTTTCGGCGTTGAACGGCATCACCGACATGCTCATCGACGGCATGGCCGACGCCCTGGCCGATGAAGAGACGATTTCCACGCTCATGAGCCGCCTGCGGGCCAAGCATATGTCCACGGCCCGGCACATCATCGCCGATGCAGACCTTCAGAAGACCTTTTCCAAGGCTTTCGGCAAGGGCCTGCAGCGTCTGGAACGGTACTATTACGGCCTGAGCTACACCGGGGAGAGCACGCCCAAGATGCGTGATCTCATCAGCAGCTATGGGGAGCGCTTCAGCGCGGAGCTGCTCACCTGCGCCATGAACGCGCGGGGTGTCCGGGCTGTCTGTCGCATGCCCCAGAACATCGGGATGATCACCGACGGAAAGTACGAGGACGCCACCGCGGACCTGGAGGTGACCCGGGCGAATTTTCGCGAGCATTTGGGGCCCCTGGTGGACGAAGGGACCCTGGTGTTCATGCCGGGGTTTTACGGGATCAGCGAAGAGGGCAACATCACCACCTACGGCAGGGGGGGCACCGACTACTCCGCGGCCGTGGCCACCGTGGCCATGGAAGCCGAGGTCCTGGAGTTCTGGAAGGACGTGGCCGGGTTCATGAGCGCGGACCCGCGCATGGTACTCGATGCGGAGCTGATTCCCGTTCTCTCCTATGCCGAAGCCGCCGAGTTGTGCTATTTTGGGGCAAAGATTCTTCATCCCCGCGCCGTGGAACCGGTGCGCCGGTACGGCCTGGACATTGCCATTAAAAGCACCCTGGATCCCGATGCCGAGGGGAGCCTCATTACCACAAGCAGCCCCGAGGCGCCCCACGTGGTGAAAAGCGTCACCCAGAACACCGACGTGGGCATCATCAAGGTGTATGCCTCGGGTATGGGAGCCCGGCCGGGCATGCTCTCCGAGGTGACGGGCTGCGTCACGGACAGCGGCATCAACATCCGGTCCGTGGTCACCTCCCAGACCTGCATTTCCATCCTTCTGGATAAAAAAGACATGGATCGGGGCTACGAACTCCTGGAAAAACTGACCCCCAACCCCTTTCGCAAGGTGGAACGGGAAGACGACGTGGCCCTTATCAGCATGGTGGGGGAGGGGCTCAACACCCGCAAAGGGGTTGCCGCCCGCTGTTTTTCCGCCATGGACGACGCCGGGATCAACGTGGAGATGATCGCCTTTGGTCCCTCTCCGGTGGCCCTCTATTTCATTGTCCGGGAAGATGACCTCAAAGCCTCGGTCCGCGCCCTGCATGCAACCTTTTTCAACGGCACGTCGTAAGGGGCGATGTTAACTATTCAGTTGTCTCCGGCGGGGCGCTTATTGAATAAAGCTCTCGCCATCGCCTCCACCTCTGTTACTCACCCAAATGGCATCAGGGGCTATGGCGCAGCAAGCCGCAAAAACATTCCGGCTGAATGTTCGATACGTTTAATACAGTCGGCTTGCAGATAACTTTCGGTCGGTCCGGGCGTCCTTAAGACCTGTTTGTCAAACTTTCTTGTCGCGCCGTAGCCCTTGGGCGAAGGCGGATCAAAAGTTTGGCCCCCGGCAGGGCCGCCGGAGGCAACAACCGTGCTTTTTCTCTTTTTACCTCATTCTACTTGTGCGAAGGAGTCTCCATGGGGCTTTTCTCTCTTTTTGTCAAATCACCCGAAGACCTCGAAAAAAAAGGCGATGCCCTGGTTCTGTCCGAACATTACGGTCCTGCCCGTACCCAATATGCCAAGGCCCTGGAGAAGCTGGCCGGAAAAGAGGCGGGCCAGGAAGCCCTTGTTGCCCGCATTGAAGATAAGCACGCAGGCTGCGGGGAGTGTCTGGCCAAGGAGCACCTGGCCAACGCGGCGGAGCTCCATGAGTCGGGCATTGACGCAGAAGCCCACCACCTGCTTCACCTGGCGGGCCAGCTGGCCCGGGAAGCTGAAACCAAAGAGGCCATCCAGGCCCTTGTGGGAACGCTGAAGAGCTCCATGGCCCGGGAGGGTGAGGAGTGGGATGACGACGAAGACGGGCCCGGGGTCGAGGTACCGTACACTGAGGCGGACCAGGCCTTCGAAGCCCTGTGCATGGCCCTTCCCGAAGAGCAGGGCGAGGCCTATATGGACTACGGCGATGCCTTCCGAAAGGGGTACAGCGCCTTGAACTCCGGTGCCTTTGCCGAGGCCGAAGAGGCACTGGACCAGGCCCTTGAGGAGGATGGCGATGACGGGTACGTGCCCCTGGAGCTTGCCTCCGCCTGCCTGAATCTTGGAAAACGGGACAAGGCAAAAAAACTGCTGGAGACGTTCTTGTCCGGCCATCCCTTGCACACCCATGGCGTGGAGCTTTTGTGCCATCTCCACCTGGACGAGGAAGAGCCGGAAACATCCCTCTCGATCCTGGATGACGCATTGAATGGCCTTGAGGAGTGCCCTGTGGAGCTGGGCCTGCTCAAGGGCCGCCTTCTTATGGCGTGCCGACGGGCCGCTGACGCCGAGGCGTTCCTTGCCCAGGAGCTGGAGGAACGCTGGGACGACAACCTCGCCTTTTTTCTGGCCAACCTGAAAAAAGACGGCGGAGACGCAGCAGGAGCCCGAACTCTCCTGGAGACCAGCATGGGCCGGTGCGCCGGGTGCGGAAAACGTCCCCCTTCTCATATCCAGCTCACCTACGCCAACCTTCTCAAAGAGGGGGGGGACACCTCGGTCCCTCTCATCGAACGGTACTTAAAGCTTGCCATGGAAGACCCCGCAACGGCCCCTTACGCCTACCAGGCCGTCAGCGACATCTATCGGAGCAAGGGAGACGTCTCCGAAGCAGACCGGTATGCCGCCATGGTGAATTGACGCTCTTGTGACGGAGAACATGGCGGCTTTGCCGTGTGTTGTGGTAGCCCTGAAAGCTGAGGAATCATTGAACCGACGTTTTTAAGCTGTTTACAACCCGTGTAAGGATCCCACCATGAAACGACTCGTATCTTTCCTGTTTGGTCTGGCTGTGGCGGTATCGGCTTCGGTTTCCCTGGCGGCCGACACCTTTCGTGTTCTGGACATCGGTGAACGGGAGTATGAGAACGGCCCGGCCCTGTCCGTCCTTTTTTCCGAGCCCCTTGCCCGGGATGTGCTCCAGGGCGGGTTTTTCCAGGTGACGGTGGGCGATGGCCCTGCCGACGGGGGCTGGGTGCTTTCAGAAGACGGGCGGAGGCTCTGGTACCCCCATGTGGAGGCCGAGACGTCGTATACGGTGACGGTCCTTCAAGGGGTGACGTCCGTTTCGGGCCAAGTCCTTGCCGAGCCGGTGGTGGGCCAGGTGGAGACGCGGAAGGTGGAGCCCATGGTGGGCTTTGCCCGCAGCGGGCTGGTGCTTCCCCGGGGGCTTTCCGGCGGGCTGCCCGTGGCCACGGTGAATGTGCCCGCCGTGGACCTGGAATTTTTCCGCATCAACGAAGAGGGCTTGAGACGGTTCGCCCAGTGGCGGAACCCCACGGACAGCATGGGGCTCTACCGGCTGGAAGACATGCCTCAGTATGGTGATCTGGTTTATTCGGCCCGCTTTGACCTGGATCCTGTGAAAAGCCGGCGGGTGGTGCGCCATATTCCCGTGCGGGAGATCAGCTCCCTGTCGCAGACCGGTCTCTATTTTGCGGTGATGAAGCGGCCGGGTACCTTTGGGTATGCGTACCAGAGCACTTTTTTCATGGTCACGGACATCGGCCTGTCCCTGCGTTCCTACAAACAGGAGACGGTTGTTACGGCCTCTTCCCTTGCAGACGGCACCGCCCTTGAAGGGCTCCGGGTCTCCCTTTTCGACGACAAGGGGAGAAAGCTGGCCGAAGGGCGCACCGATAAGCTGGGGTTGTTTCGGAGCCGCGATGCCCGCGTGAAAAAGACTGTCCTTATTCGCGGGGAGAGCGCGGGAGGGGACCTTGCCTTTCTCTCCACCCGGGCCCCCGGAAACGATCTCTCCGAGTTTGAGGTCACCGGGCGCAAGGACAGCCCCGTGGATGTGTTCGTCATGGCCCCGCGGGATCTTTATCGGCCCTCCGAGGCCGTCCCCCTCTCATTTCTGGTGCGGAACAACGATGGCAGGCCCGTGGACGTGAAAACCCTGTTCGTCCGCTGGGTCAAGCCCGGGGGCAAGGTGTTTGCCAACGTCAGTCTGGCGCCTTCGGGGTCCTCCGGGTATTTTGAAGCCGTGGCCACCCTTCCGGGCAACGGGCCCACCGGGCGGTGGCGAGCCGAGGTGCGGCTTCGTCCCGGCAAGGTGCGACCGGTTTCCACCTTTGAGTTTCTGGTGGAGGAGTTCCTGCCGGAGCGCATGGCCCTTGATCTCTCCTCCGACAAAACCGTTTTGGTCAAAGAAACAGACCACTCCCTGAAGGTGGCCGGTCGATACCTTTACGGAGCCCCTGCCTCGGGAAACCGGGCTGAGGCACGGCTCACCCTTCGAACCCGGCGCGCCTGTTTTCCCGATGGCCTGAAAGATTTTTTCTTTGGCCTGGAAGAGGATGCGGATTTTCTTTCCGTGTCAGACCTGGGAAGCCTCACTTTGGATGACGACGGCAAGGGCGCCTTTGCCGTGGATGAGGAGGCGGCAAAGAGCCGCTCGCCCCTCTCCGTTACCTCGGAGGTGAGCCTCTTTGAAAGCGGGGGACGCCCGGTGACCCGGCGATTTTCCCTGCTCTGGATGCCGGATCGGCGCATGCCTGGGATCCGGTATCGGGGAGGCCAGGGCGGCACTGGAGAGCTGGAGACGCACAGCCTGGACCTTGTGGTGGCCGATGGCACCGGAAAGCCTGTTGCCGTAAAGCGGCTCCTCCTCAAGGTGATCCGCATCGATCGCAACAGCTACTGGGAGTTCAACGAAGGAGCCGGGTGGCAGCATCGGGTCACGGAAAAGCGCTACACCTTTGCCGAATCCTTCATGGACCTGCCCGCCGGGGTGGTGACCCATGACCTGACCCTCCCATCAGGCGACTACATCGTCGAGACCGTGGATCCCGGAACCGGTCTTTCCACCACCGTGTCTCTCTCCTCCGGCCGTGGCTATGGCGACGGCGCCCCCCATCCCGCCAAAGTGAACCTCCTTTTTGACAAAAAAACGTACCGACCGGGCGATGTGGCCCGGGTGACGGTGGTTGACGAGGGCGAGGCCCTGGTGATGGTGGAGGGAAAGGGCCTTCTCTGGGCCCGACGCACGGCCGTTGAACGGGACGGCACCGTGGTGGAGATCCCCGTTGCCGAGGCGTGGCAGAGCCACGACATCTATGTAAGCGCCGTGGTGCTGCGCAAAACGGCACCCCAAGATCCCGAGACCCCCTTGCGCGCCATCGGTGTGCAGCACCTTGCCCTGGACCGGGAGCCTCGGGCCATGGACGTGGAGGTTCTGGTGGCACGGACCTGGCAGGAGGAGGCGCCCCTGCCCGTGACGGTGACGGTGAAAAAAAAGGGGCAGGCCCACTACGGTCGGGTCTGGCTGGCTGCCGTGGATGTGGGGATCCTGGGGATTACCGATTTTGCCTCCCCGGATCCCTATGGCTGGTTTTTTGCCCGGCGCTGGTACGATGTGAAGGGCACGGATCTCTTCGGAAAGGTCATCGAAACCGACGCGTCCTTACGGGCCGCCATGCGGTTCGGCGGTGACGGGGACATCTCCCTGGGCGGTGGAAAGCCTCAGGCCGAGGTGACACTCTTTTCAAAGGTCTTCGGACCCTTTGAGACCGACCGCAGCGGAAAGATCACCGCAGAGATTCCCCTGGACGATTTTTCAGGGACCCTGCGTCTCATGGCCGTGGCCTTTGACGACACCTCCTTCGGAGCTTCGGAGTTCGAGACCACGGTGACCCCGCCCCTGGTGGTACAGCTCTCCGCCCCCAGGTTCCTTGCGCCCGGGGATGCCAATCCCTCACCGGCGGAACCTCGACGCGGATGGTGGCCGGGGAAGGCGACTACACCCTGGGCCTGGAAGCCGGGGGGCCGGTATGCATCGAAGCCGAGACCGAAACAGTGACGCTTGCCGAAGGAAAAAGGAAGATTCGCTCCTGGCCGGTGACGGCAGCCTGCGATGCGTCCCTGCCTCCTTATGGGGTGGGGGAGGTGGTCATGACCGTGCAGGGGGACGGGGTGACCAAACGCATCACTGCCCAATGGCCTGTTCGTCCCGGCTACCCCGGTGAGGCCCGGGAGACCCGGGTGCGCCTCAACCCCGGGGAGAGCCTCTCCCTTGACACCCAGGCCATGGCAGGTCTTATCCCGGCCACCGTGGGCGGTGCCGTTGCCGTCTCCACCAGACTGCCGCTGCCTGGTGATGCCTATGTGCGCGGGTTGCTCGATTACCCCTATGGCTGCCTGGAGCAGGTCGTCAGCCGCGCCTTTCCCCAGCTTTGGCTCCTGCCCGAGCGGGCTCGGGCCATGGGCATTGAGCCCGTGCCTGTGGAGAAACGGCGTGAGATCCTGGACGACGCCGTGGCACGGGTTGCCGCCATGCAGCGTCACAACGGAGGGTTCGGGCTCTGGAGCGCGTCCGGACCCGGAGGATCCCTGGCTCTCATGCTACGCCGTGGATTTTCTCCTCACCGCCCGTGAGATGGGGGTGAGGGTGCCCACGGAGGTCCTGCGCCGGGGATTGGAGCGCCAGCGCACCTGGCTGGTTAAGGGCCCCGGTGGAGATCTCCGCAACGACAGGGCCGCCTCCTTTGCGGTTCGCAGCTATGCCGCCCATAACCTGTCCAGGGTCCGAAAGGGGCACCTGGCGACCTTGCGTACCCTGTTTGACAATCATGTGGAGGATGCGGCCGATTCCCTGTCCGTGGCCCGTCTTGCCCTGGCATTGAAAGCCTCCGGGGACAAGCGGCGAAGCAGGGGCGCTGCAGACAGGGCCCTGGTTCTTCGCCCGGACGAAGAGCACTGGCGAAGGGATTACGGCAGCGCTCTGCGGGACCTGTCCATGACCGTGGCCCTTTTTACCGAGCAGAAAATCGCGGTGCCTTCCATGACGGACATCCTCGACACCCTGGAGACGGACCTGAGGCAGACGAGGTGGCTGAGCACCCAGGAGCGGTTTGCCCTGTTCCGGCTGGCCCTGGCCTTTGCCGAGAACGACGATACCGTCTCCCTTTCGGTGGCAGAGGGCGGTGAGTCTCGGAAGGTAAAGGGCAAAGGCCCCTTTGCCATGAGCCTTTCTGCAAAGATGTTGGCCCGGGGAATCTCCCTGACGTCAACGGGAAAGGAGCCCCTGTTTGCTTCGGCCGTTGTCACGGGGTACGCCGAGACGCCTCCCGCTCCCACGGAGGAGCGTATCCGGGTGGCCCGTGAGTATTTTGACCTGGAGGGGCGCAGCCTGGATCCCGAGAGCGTGCCGTCGGGCACCCTCATGCTGGTGAACCTGCGGGTGACCGCTTCCGAGGAGGTTCCTGACGCCCTGGTGGTGGACCCGCTTCCTGCAGGGCTGGAAAAGCAACCCCAGTTGCAGCACAGCATCCGTGCCGATGAGGTTGTGATCCGCGGCAAGGCTGTCTGGCGTCATGCAGAAGAGAACCCCCTGATCCATGCAGAGTACCGTGAGGATCGATTGGCAGCGTCCGTCTACCTTCGCAGGGATCGTGAGTTCAGCCTGTTTTACGTGGTGCGTGCCGTAACTCCGGGGGTCTTTGTGGTGCCGCCGCCCTTTGCCGAGTCCATGTACCGTCCTGAAATTCGGGGGATCGGTGCCGGGGGACGGGTGATCCGGGTGGAAAGGTGACACAGGGGCCCGGGATACCAGGGCAGGGGACACACGCCTTTTTTGTGTCCCGCTGTTTTGGTGTGCTGCCGTTATTTTGCAGGAAAAAGGTGTTTTATGCCCCGGTCGAGGCATCCGTGTTTGTCTTGTTTGTTTCATGTAAGGAAACCCGTTGCTACGGCCAACGGGGCTGTTGACCTGCCGTGCGATGGGATGTTTAAAGAAAGATTTCCTGTTTATGGTCAGTAAATTTATGATATTTTTTTTGTTGATAAATCTGCTATAATACACCCACATATGGTTCCAGATTTACTCTGGACGAAATCATCCCGTATGGCTTTCCCACGACGGGCCGGACAAACAGCCTCATGACGCGCATTCTCTGAGCCGCTTCTCCTTACGACGCCCCTCCTCCTTCCGCGCACGATGTTCTGCGATATCTGATTTTGTCCGGGCATCACAGCTCCATATCTCCAGTTCACAAGACATCATTTTTTCAGCTGTTTTACGTTGGTACCGAAAAGGACTTCATTGCTTTTTTGCCATTCGCAGGTCGATTCGAGCCGCCATGGACGGTGGGCATCGGGGGACCTTGCAAGAATAAGGAAGGCATTATGACCAACAGCAGAGGCATGACCCTCCTTGAACTGATGGTGGCGGTGGCGATTCTGGCCGTCCTGGCGGGGATCGCCGTGCCGGAATTCAAGCAGTGGTCCGCAGGGCAGCGGCTCTCCTCTTCGGCCCGGGATGTGCACCTGGTGTTGCAGGCTGCCAGGGCCGAGGCCATCAAGAGGGGAGAGGACGTGGTGGTTGCCTTTACCGAAGGGACCGGGGCGGCCGGGCAGTACACGTCCTTTGTGGATGAGGACGGCGATCGCTCCCTGGATACGGATGAGACCACCCTGGAGTCGGGCAGTTTTCCAGGCGGCATCGACATGTTCCATGCCCGGTTTGACCTCAATGGCTCCGGCACCCAGGACAAGGACCGGACCCACTTCGGCCGCCACGGGTTGACCACCGGCCGCAATGGGGAGATCAAGTTTAAAAACACCTACGGAAAGGCAATGCGCGTGGTGCTTAATGGCGCCGGGACAAGCCGCGTGGAAACGATGTAACGGGGAGGCGATGCTCATGGTGATGTACTCAAAACAACAGGGGTTTACCCTCTTGGAAATTATGGTGGCCGTGGCCCTTTCCTTTATCCTGATTTCGGCGGCCTACTTTTTCTACAACCACCAGGTCCAGACGCGGATCACCCAGGAACGGGTCACCGATATGCAGCAGAACCTGCGGGCCGCCATGCTCCTCATGGAGGACGACATCCGCATGGCTGGGTATGATCCCAACGGCACCACCGGTGCTGCCATCACCGTTGCCACCGCCTCCCGCCTGACTTTCAGCTACTCCATGGACGGGGATGCCAACGGCACCGACGACGACGGCGACGGCGACGTGGATGAAGCAGACGAAGCCCTTCTTACCGAGACGATTTCCTACGGCCTTTTTGACGACGGCAGCGACGGGGTCTCGGACCTGGGCCGGACCGTGGGCACCGGATCCCCGGTGGCGGTGTCCGAGAATGTGGAGGCCATGGAGCTCTCCTACCTGCTTGAAGACGGCAGCGTCACGGGAACGCCGACGGACCTGACGCAGATCGTGGCGGTGCGTTTTGCCATCCTGGCCCGGACCCGAACGGGTGAGCAGGGGTATTCCAACAGAGCCACCTATGCATACGACCCACTGGATTCCACCAAAGTATGGGGCCCTTACAACGATGAGCATCGGCGACGCCTCCTGCGTCATACGGTGCGGTGCAGGAATCGGGGGATATAGACGTATGGAAATAAATCGGAACGCGCAGGAAGAGGGCATGACCCTCATTGAGGTGATGGTGGCCAGTGTGATTCTCCTGGTGGGGATTTTGGGCATCGCCGCCCTCCAGATCCATGCCATGAGAGCCAACGCCCAGGCCTTTGACATGACCGAAGGGGCCGTGGCCATCGGGGATCGCATTGAGCGGGTGCTGGCGGAAACCTGGACGGACAAGATCACGGGGGGGGACCTGGCCGAAGGCACCCATACCTCGACGGACGGGAGCTACACTGTCACCTGGGTCGTGTCCGGCTCGGACGACGAACGCAGCAAGACCGTGAATCTCACCGTGAGCTGGGGGAGCGGGGATGAGAGCCACTCCATCTCCCAGGTGATGGTTCGGACAAAACAGTGAGAAAACCCTTTTGGGGCTTTAACCAAGGCAACCTGCGGGTGGTCCTTTTTTCAACGAAGGAGAGACCCATGAAACGGTGGTGGCAAAAGACCAAAGGACAAAACGAAGAGGGGAACGTGCTTCTGGTGGTGATGGTGCTTCTTTTTCTGGTCACCATGATCGGCATCGCCTCCATGAACAACTCCGTGGTGGAGCTGCGCCTTGCAGGGAGCGATCGGGTGGTGAAGCGCAACTTTTACAACGCCGAAGCCGGGCTCTTTGAGGCCGTAGCCAATTTTGAGCGCATCTACGGCAATGAAGCCGATGTCGATGGGAACCGGCTCTACACCCTGGACAGCACGAACCTTCCGCTGCGGGATCGAGATCCGGAAAACGGCGGGGTCTCCTTTGCTTCCCCGGTCCTTGACGGGGACGGAATCCCCGTGGCCTGGATCGAGGTGCGCGCCATTGTGCTCAAGGCCAATAGGCTTGCCAGCGGCCTTTCGGACGAAGCCGACGAGGTGCCCTCCATTACCCATATCGGTCCGGCACCTCCGGGGTTTGACAAAGCCACCTACCGGACGCGGCGATACGCTGTGACGGCAACGGCCATCGATCCCACAACCTACGATGCAACAAACCCCACGGATTCGCTCACCGGACCCACGATTCAGTGTGGCGTGGATGTGGGGGAGGAGTTTGACAAAGTGGTTCATCTGGTGGGGCTCTGATCCCAAAGGGAGGTTGATATGCGCAGTCGACACACACGGCGGGGGTTGGTGGCCATGGCTTTTCTGATGGTAAGCCCGGCCCTGGCCTGATGACATGGCGGCTATTTACGGGACCCAGCCCGTGACCCTGGAGCCCAATGCTGGCTCGATCATGTTTGATAATTCCGGGAGTATGTCCACGAAAGATGTTCCGGCGGAACCTTATAATTCGGCAACGGTTTACAGTGGCGCTTACGAGACCCATGCCGTGTACCATAAAAAAAAAGGTGAATGGAAAAAGCTGACGGATCATGTGGACAATATCGTTTGTGAACCCGTAAAAAACAATTTGAAAGAAAACGGTTTTGACAAGGATTATTTGCGCACAAAGGACCTGTCATGCGGTGGTTGAAGAAGGATGGTTAACTGGGAATGACATGAACTATGAGGGTAGCTCCTTTTCGGAAAACCGGTCCCGTTTATCTGTGGCAAAGGAGGTGGTGACAGGTCTTTTGAGCGATGTCACGAATGTGCGTTTCGGGTTGATGGTATTCCACTCCAGCCAGCGTGGGTACGTGATGGATACGTGTGGAACGACCAACAGCACCATATCTTCCCATGTTAACTCGCTGACAGCCGAAACCGGACGCCTCTCTGGGGAGACCCTGGCAGAGGCCGGGCTCTATTTTGCCGGAGCCACAAGTCATTTCAACAACGGTGTCGCCTACACCAGTCCCATCCAGCACAGTTGCCAGAAAACTACGTTATCATCATCACCGACGGGCAGCCGACCAAACTAGACAACAGTATTCTTTACACGGCCAACTATTACGACAATAAAAAAATCGGGGATTACAACAACGACGGACGTGAACTTGATTCCGACGGAAATGTCAAATATCCCTATAGTTATAGTGGTACCGATTTTCTGGATGACGTGGCCGGATTTTTATACGACACGGACATGCACTCCATGGGGGCAGGAACCTCCTTTGAAAAGCAGAACATCATCACCCACACCATCGGTTTCAAGCTGGACGATGATCTGCTCTCCACGGCCATCCTGGGCGGAAGTACTCATACAGCCAACACCGCCTCCAGCCTCAAGGAGGCCTTTGTCCAGATCATCAGCACCATCGTGGAAGAGTCCACGGTGTTTGTGGCCCCAGTGGTGCCGGTGAACCGGGTGAAGCGCACCGCGGACGGGGCTTCATCTACCTGGCCTTTTTCAAGCCCATTCAGATCGGGGAGTGGCTGGGCAACCTGAAGAAGTACGGTCTGGATTCGGTGGGGGATATCCTCGATTCCACGGGTGCTGCCGCAGTGAATGCCGACGGTACCATGAAGGACAACAGCCTCTCCTACTGGACCCAGCTGAGTACGGACGGAGCGGATGTGACCAAGGGCGGGGCCGGAGAGCGGATCCAGACCCAGGCCAGCCGCAACGTGTACACCTATACCGGCACCAGCAACGACCTCACTGACGCAAGCAACAGCTTTGTGGAGACCAACACCGCCATCGGCGTGGGGCCGGCCCTGATCACAGAGGTTCTGAACGGCATCAACGACTGGCCCATCGGATCCATCATCCATTCTGAGCCCAGGGTAGTGCACTACTCCACCTCCGCCACGATGATTTACCTCGGGTCCAACGACGGGCTGTTCCGGTGCATCAACGACGCCAACGGCGAGGAGGTCTGGGCCTTTGTTCCCCCGGGCCAGCTCAATCGCCTGGACCTGCTCCAAGACAACAACAACGACTACTACGTGGACGGGCCTCCGGGGGTGGACTACGGGGTGCGTATCACGGGTACGGACCTTTTTACCCCGGAAACCGTGCTTGTGGGCGAGCGGCGGGGTGGCTCAACATATTACGCCCTGAACATCACCGATTACAACTCCCCGAGGTGGAAGTACGACATTGAAGAAACACACCTTGGTGCCGGGGCCGAGGTATTGGGGCAATCGTGGGGGACCCCCGAGGTGCGAACCATTAAGGTGTCCGCAGATACCACGGCGGACGGGTTGATCCTTCCCGGGCTACGACAACCAGCAGGATCTGGATGCGCCTGCCTCCACGGACAGTGTGGGGCGTGCCCTGTTTGCCGTGGTCGCTTCCTCCGGGGCCCTTACGCCCATCAATGTCCATGCCGGGAACTGGAGCAGCATGACCCACAGCATCGTTGATGTCGCTGCCGTGGACCACAACGCCGACGGCATCACCACCCGCATCTACGCCGGGGACATGGCGGGCCAGGTGTTTGTCCTTGCCGATGACGTGGCCATCACCGGCACCGGGGCAGACCAAAAGGCCGAAGAGGTGACGCCGGTTGGTAGCTGGTCGTACAAGAACCGCCTGTTCCGCAGTGGGCTGGGTAAGATTTTCTACGCGCCCGTGGCCGCGGACATTGAGGGCAGCGTGGAGGTGCTTTACTTCGGCACCGGCAACCGGGCCGACCCCCTGGACACCACCGAGTCCAATCGGTTCTACGGTGTGTACAATTACTGGCTGGATACCGACCTGACCCCCGCCAACGATCTTCTGGATGTCTCGGACCCCACTGGTTCCTACGATGAGGCCCTCAAGGCCAAGAAGGGTGGGCATGGCAACCTGCCCAATCCGGGGGAGAAGGTCGTCTCCCAGGCCCTGGTGGATTCGGGGGTGGTCTACTTTACCACCTACACCCCTGTGGTGACGGGGATTGCAGCACCCATCGACGATCCGTGCGCAGGCACCGGCGCCCGCGGGACCGGGCGCCTCTATGCCGTGAGCATGCTCGACGCCACGCCTGTCACGGACTGGGGAAATTCTTCTTCGGGCAAGGTGCGGTCGACGATTCTGCCTGCTGACCTGCCCATCGCCGTGCCCATCATCAAGAACCGCAAAATCTATGTGGGGGCCAAGAGCTGGGATTTGCCGAATGATCTGGTGGCATAATTTTACTGGAAGCAGACCCGTTAGGTTAGGAGGACGAGACGATGAAACGATTCATTCTGGCCGTTGTGTGCATGGTGTGGGCGATGGGAACGGCTGCCTGGGCCGGAGAGATGCTGAGCGAGGAGGAGTACGACGTCTTTGACTTTATCGAGATGCAGGCCCGGGTCCTGGAGGTGGCTGGGACTGTACCTGGGTGGTGGTGGGTGAGACCCGTTTTTACGTTGGGTCTGCGGTCTTATGACGGCAACAGGGTCCGGACCACCTGCCTGGATGCCAGTGGGAATCCTTTGAAAAATGCCTGCCTTATCCAGGCCCGTGTGACCGGGTGTACGCCAAGGGCGTGATCCTGGAGGACCGAACCATCATGGCGGTGACCATCAGGAAACGAGACCCGTAAACGTATCGTCCTGAAGGTGAAACGGCACGTCGGCTTTGAATGTCTTTTCGAGTACGGGCCACCCTGCGCCACCGAACACGGTGGACGAAGGGGTGGCCCGTTTTTTTGTGTGTTGCCTCTTTCTTTTTTCCAGTGGTATGGGTAGTTGAAGATAACTTGTGAGCTATTTTGTGAGTTAAATAAGCCGAGCCGACATCCGGGCATGTTTCTACGAAACGGATGGGAAGGAAGAGACCATGGCGACAGAGACCAGCACAACCCGGGAGATGTGTCTCTACGCTGGGTTGTCCGAGCAGCCTGACCAACCCGGAGCTTAAGGCCAGGAAAGACGGCATTGAACTGAAAAAAGGCGATGAGGATGTCAGGGCCCGTGTGAAAAAGATTTCCGAGCTCGTTTCAGAGATCGTCATCGACGATCGATTTGACGGCATCTTGGAAGGCATCGAGGAGTTTTCCCATATCCTCGTTCTCTACTGGCCCCACCTGGTCCCGGACGAGGGGCGCTCCGTCCTTCAGGTTCACCCCATGGGTCGAAAAGACGTTCCCCTGAAAGGCGTCTTTTCAACGTGCAGCCCGGCACGGCCGAACCCGGTTCTGGTGACCGCGGTGCCCCTTGTGTCCCGCAAGGGCAACGTATTGAATGTGCGGGGCCTGGAAGCCGTGGACGGCAGCCCCATCATCGACATAAAACCCTACATGACCCATTACTACCGTCCTGAAGGGGTGGAGATGGCAGGCTGGATGTGTCGGCTCTTGGAAGAGGTGGACGGGTAGAGAGACGTGGTTTGTTATTATCGTCGCGTTCCCGCGGGTCGCTTTTTGAAAAAAGCTCCGCAAAAACATTCCGGTTGAATGGCCGTTATGTTCAATCGGCTCGCCAGAAGCTTTCGGCCAGCCCTCGTCATTCGTAAGACCTGTTTGTCAAACCCAAGTCATTAAATCGGGTAAAAGGTTGGCCCCCGGCAGGGCCGCCGGATGCTTTTTTTGGGGGGCTGAATAGTTACATTTAATGAAAATTTGCGCGAGCTGTCTTCACCCCGAGGAACGAGGGGGGAAAGCATTCGCAATCTGGGGTCCAGGGGATTTATTCCCTGGCCGCCGGAGGCCTGTTTTATTCTCCTCGTTAACCTGCCAGGGGCAGTTGCTCCAGGGTATCCGGTGCGGTGAGGGTGTAGAGGCTGTCGGCGGTGTGGATCATGTTTTCCACGTCGTGGGTGACGTGGATGACGGTGGTGGTTTTTTTGGAGAGGGCCTCCTCCAGGTGCTCGCAGATGGAGTCCCGCAGGTCCGGGTCCAGGCCGGTAAAGGGTTCGTCCAGGAGGAGGAGGTCCGGTTCGATGGCCAGGGCACGGGCAATGGAGACACGCTGCTTCATGCCCCCTGAAAGCTGGTTGGGGTAGCTGTGCTCGAACCCTGTAAGGCCCATGTCGGCCAGGCAGCTCATTCCGGCCTTCTGGGCCTCTTTCTTTTTTTCTCCCCTGGCGATAAGGGGCAGGGTGACGTTTTCAAGGGCGGTGTTCCAGGGCAGGAGGCGGGGTTCCTGAAAGACGTAGCCGGTTTTGCAGGTGTGGCGGACCACCCTGCCGGAGGTCGGGGTGACAAGCCCTGCGATGATCTTCAGGATGGTTGATTTTCCGGCCCCGCTGGGCCCGGTTACGGCCATGCGCTGCCCTTCCTTTATGGTCAGGTTGAGGCGACGCAACACCTCCCGGTTCTTGAAGGACATGGTCACATCAATGAGTTCAACGGCCGGTTTCATGATTCCCTCCACAGGTATTTCTCTTTTAACGGTTTCAGCAGGAAAAATTCGATCCCCCCGACAATGGACATGCTGATCAGGGCCAGGGCGTAGAGCCCCGGTGTGTCGAGGTTTGTCCGGGAGATGGCCAGGCAGTGGCCGAGGCCGTTGTTGGCCCCGAGTACCTCGGCCAGGACCACCACCCGGATCCCGTTGCCCACGGCAATGACCGCCGCCGAAAAGAAGGGGCCGGCCACGGTCATGGCATAGATGCGCCTCAGTTTCATGGACAGGGGAAACCGGTAGATCTCGGCCATCTCCAGAAGGGACCTGTCCACCGAACTCATGGCCTGGGAGACGTTGACATAGACCACCGGTGCGATGGTGCAGGCCGTGATGCTGATGACCATGAGGTTGCCCATGCCGAACCAGAGCATGAAGACCACCACGATGACCACCCCCGGGATGGTCATGAGCATCCACCTGAGGGGTTCGATCATCAGCCTGAAGGGATCGAAGAACCCGGCCAGGAGGCCCAGGCTCCCGCCGACAAGAAGCCCGAACACCAGGGCCAGGCCCACCCGCTTCAGGCTCACGGCAAAGTGCCGGAGGATAAAGGTCGGGTCGCTCAGCAGCCTGGCTGCCGCAGAAAGGGTCTCCAGGGGCGAGGCCACCACCAGGCCCGAGTAGTGGCGCGCCACAATCTCCCAGGCCAGGACGAGCAGAAGGATGCCGGAGATGCGGAGGAGCAGGCGGGCTGTGGTGCCGTGGATGGTTCCCATCATTGCGTCACCAGAAAAAAGTCTTCCCCCGGAAGGTCGCCCCCCGTGGCCCTTGGTGCCTGCCTGGAGAGTTGATCAAGGAAGAAGAGGGTGTCGGAAAAGGCCTGTGTCTCGCTGGTTACACGGATGTCCACCCCGGGAAGGGTCCCGTCTTTTGACTGGGCCACCAGGGCCGGAAAGCTGTTCTCCGCCATAGCCAGGGCCTGTTCCGGGTTGGCCGTGATGCTCTCGACGCCCCTGCGGTACTCCTCCAGGATCCGGCGGACCATGGCGGGGTTGTCCAGGGTGTTGCCAAAGAGGGCAAAACCGCTGACATAAAGGGGCTTGCCGTCAAACTTTTTTTTCCAGAGCGTCCTTAAGTCCAGGTGCCTTTCAAGGAGGGGCGCACCTTTGTCGGCCATCTCTTTGGATCGCATGACCGCCAGGGTGGCCGCAGGCTCGGCCAGCAGT
The DNA here is from genome assembly GCF_056829965.1 of Desulfoluna sp. CYM3A. NCBI lineage: Bacteria > Pseudomonadati > Thermodesulfobacteriota > Desulfobacteria > Desulfobacterales > Desulfolunaceae > Desulfoluna > Desulfoluna sp. CYM3A. The sequence continues at coordinate 2,915,169 of NZ_CP186556.1, read as the reverse complement.
GCATGGTGCCCTTTGCCAAGGAGCAGCAGGTTCACCGCCTCCAGGGCGCCACCTGTGTGGTGGCGTTTGATTTTCGGGGCCCCTTGCCCCAGAAGGGCGTTAAAGAGGAGTTCAGGCATCTCCTTGTGGCCGAAGGGGAAGAGGATGGTTCCGCTGAGATCTTCCAGGCCTGTTTCTGAGGCCTCCGCCGTGGATACGATCCACAGGGGTGTCTCAAAAAGGGCGGCCAGTTTGGCGTGGACTCCCTTGTGGTAAAAAAGGGAGGCAGATGCCGTGGTGACAATGGCCCCGTCCACCTGTCCCCCGGCGATCATGGCCCGGATCTGGTCCGGGGAGTGCCAGGGGGTGAATTCGATGGTCATGGCCGGGTCGTCAAAGGTCATGCCGGACATCATGGCAAAGGGGAGGCTTTCGGCCACAGGCGGGCCGGAGAGCCTTACGACAGGGCCTTCGGCCTGGCTGTTTAGCGGCCGTGCGGCTGCCGCACAACAGAGGGCCAGCACAATCATCATGACACGGGTTAGAAACACCCCGGGTCTCCCCGGGGTGCGTACAGCGTGGGTCATTATTTATCCTTTCTGTTTCCGGGCGATGGTCAACTCCACCTCGCCCACGGGAAGGGTGAGGGGGGAGGTCTCCACCGAATGAAATCCCGCTCGGCGAAGGTGATCAGCGATCTCCCCTTTTTGAAAGACATAGTTCTGGCCTTCCAGGGCCAGGGACAGCCTGGAGAGCACCACATGCTCCGGTGCCGTGCCTTCCCCGGTGGTGCCTTCGTGGAGACTCACGAAAACCCCGCCGTCGTTTAATGCCGTGTGGAGGCGGGAGAAAAAGTCAGAGGCCTCCTTGACGTAGTAGAGGTTGTGGCTGGCCCAGATGATATCGTAGCCGGTGCCGAAGTCCGTGGTGTTGTAGTCCCCCTTGATGTAGGAAATCCGTGATTCCATCCCCTCTTTTGCCACCTCTTTTTCCGCCAGGCCGATGATGGCCGGCAGGTCGCAGAGAACCCCTTCCATGGCAGGATGGCGTTTGAGGACCTCCATGCATATGAGGCCGGGGCCACACCCGATGTCCATGATCTTTGTGGCAGACGTGCACTCGGGAAGGGCATCGATGGTATCGGCGGCAAGGGCGGCAATGCCTGCCCGTTGGTAGGGTGCCAAATGCTTGACCGATGCCTGCCACTTGCTCTCGTCTGCGAGGCGGTCCTCTTTTTTTACAGGCGGGGGGCCGCCTTGAACCAGCGCTTCGATTTTGTCAATGTTCCGGTGCTGCATTCGGGACAGGTTGAGAACCATATCTCCCAAGTAGACCGGGCTTTCCGTGCGCAGGGAGGTCTCGGCAAAGGGTGAATTGAGGTAGTTGCCCTGGTGCTTCACGGCCAGGCCGATGCCCGTCATACTGTCCAGAAAGTGGGTGAGGTTCCCGAGGTCCGTCTCGCCGGGCAGGGCCGCTGCGATCTCCTCGGGGGTCGAGACCCTGGCCAGGATGTCGGCCATGCCCATCTCCACGGCTGCCTTGAGGATGGCCATGCGCACAGGCCCCTGGAGGGCTTCGAAGATCGGTGTCATGGGGTTTTTGCCGTTGATGTCGAACAGGGGTGTCATATTAAAGCCTCCAGTTGAGTGTCAGCCCAAAGGTGAGTGGATCGCCGTCTTCCACCATGGTGAATCCCTGCATGTTTTTGACTTTTTTGGTGGCGTACTCTTCGTCCAAGAGGTTTTTGCAGTAGACGGAGATATCAAAACGATCAAAGGCGTAGCCCAGCTTGAGGTTTACCAGGGCGTACCCGTTGTCTTTCAGGGTGTTGGCCGCGTCAAAGTATTGTTTTCCCGCGCCTGTGACGTCGGCGATGCCGTAGAGGCCGTTGGTCATGTAGTAGGCGGCCCCGGCGTTCCAGGTGAATTCAGGGGCCCAGGGCAGGGAGTTGCCCGAGTAGTCGAAGGGCATGCCGCCTGAAGTGCCCTGCCAGGTATCGATCTCCGTGTCGGAGATGCCCACGCCTGCAAAGACTTCCAGGTTGCCCAGGGGCAGGGCGGTGAGGTCCAGTTCAACACCCTGGCTGTGGGCCTTGCCTGCGTTGGAAAATTTCCAGACGCCTTGGCCTCCCCCAGGCACTTCTTCCCTGACCTGTTTGTCGTCGATGTCGATGTAAAACAGGGAGAAGTCCGCCTTGAGTCGTCGGTCAAAGAAGGTGGCCTTAAGGCCTGTTTCGTAGTTTACGGTGTACTCGGGCTCATAGCCGAAGGTCTCTTCGGAGTTTGCCGAAAAGTAGTTGAAGCCCCCGGCAAGCCAGCCCCGGGCACAGGTGGCGTAGGCCGTCAGGTTGTCGGCAATGTCGTAGGAGGCCGAGGCCATGGGGAGCCATTCCGTTTCGGAGAGTTTTTCGTCGAAGGTCACGGGCCCCGTGATGCTGGTGTAGGTCTGTGTGCCTTCGGCTGTGGCGTGCTCCCCTCGCAGGCCACCGGTAAGCTTCAGCTTGTCTGTAAGCCGGTAGGTTGCCTGTCCGAAGATGGCGTAGCCGTCGTTTTCCGAATCTGTCACTCGGTTTTTGGCCATGGCGGGGGAGATATGGTTCAATGTCATGGTGGTGTCCAGGTCCTCGGTGAACCCGAAAAGTCCCATGACCCAGGAGAGGGGGGCCTCTCCTTCGGAGGCGACTCGGAATTCCTGGCTCCAGTTGTCCTGGTCGATATCTAAATCGGTGGTTCCCAGTTTAACCGGGGTCCGGTCAAAATCGTGGGTAAACTCCCGTGTAAACTGACGGTTGCTGGTGATGGACGTGAATTTGGCATTATCGGCCCGCCAGTTCATCTTGATGACTCCGCCCACTTCCTCTTCATCGGCGCGGTCCTCTTCACTGGAGCGGACCTTGTGCCTGTCCGAGGCCTGGGGGCCGTCTTCAAAACGCAGGGTGCTGACGCCCTTGTCCTGGTCCAGGCCGTCCAGGGTAGCCACAAGCTCGAAGCGTTCTCCCGGGGTCCAGCGGAGGGTTCCCCGGGCTGCGGTGGTCTCTTCGTCGGCCACGTCGTCTTTGCCCGTGACTTCATTTTCTACGAAACCGTCTGATTTACGGCCTGTCACGGACAGCCCCAGGTAAAGGGTGTCTTTTACCACAGGGCCGCTCACCGAGGCTTCCCCGCACCAGGTGTTGTAGTTGCCGCCGGACAGGCTGGCCGTTGCCTTCAATTTGTCTCCGGGCTCCTCCAGAACCACGTTGATGACCCCGGATTCGCTGTTCCTGCCGTAAAGAGTCCCCTGGGGCCCCCTGAGAACTTCCACCCGTTTTACGTCGGTGAGCAGCTGATTCTGCATAAAGCTCAAGGGGTAGGCGACGTCGTTGATGTAAAGGCCCATGGGGCTGAACAGCGAGGTGTCGATGGTGGAGATACCTCTGGAGACAAAGGCGTCCCCGGAGGTGGTCTTTTTAAAGAAGACGTTGGGGACAAAGAGGGTCAGCTCGGAGAGGTCCTTGATCTCATGGTCCGTGATGAACTGACCGTCTTTGACGGTGATGCTCCCTGCGAAATCCTCCAGGGAGGATTCCCTTTTGCTTGCGGTGATGACCATGTCATCCAGGGCGCGCTGGGGCTCTTCGGTTGCAAAAACAGCGGGCGTTACCAACAGGACAGCCAGGCAGGCTGCAAGGGCGCCCCGTTTGAGAGGGGCTGAATACGATATCATCTTCACTAACACAACTCCTTTTCCTTCTTGGGGGATCGCCTGGTGAAGGCATGGTACTTTTCGGCATGCCTGAGCACCTGTTCAATGGTGTCGGCCATGCAGCGGTCCACCTGTTTAAAATTCATATGGGGGATGTAGTATTGCTCCAGTTTGCCGTGGGTATGGCCTGCGCGGACAAGGGCCTCCATGGCCGCATCAATCATGGCGTCGTAGTCGCGGTCATCGCCTTTCATCTCTCCCTGTTTCGTGCTGATGCCAGGCTTCAGGAAGGCATTCAGGTCGTGCTCCTGTTCCTTGGGAAGCCCCCTGAGGGCATCCGTTGAGATCACCACGTCCATGGCGGGGATGATGAGGTGGCTGATCCTGTGGTGGTCCAGGGGGTGGTGGCAGTATTCCACCTTGTAGCCCCGGCTCCTGGCCTTTGCGGCAAGCCGCGACAGCAGTGTGGATTTTCCGGTGCCCGGGGAGCCGTGGATGACCACCAGGCGGGTGGAGGGGCCAATCACCGTATCCATGAAACTGACCGTGCCCTCCGGGGTGATGGAGTTCATGAAGAGGTGCCTTTCCGGTCCCACGGTGTCGGCCAGGGGGTGGCCGGTGAAGAGGTCTGCACAAAGGGCCTCATACAGTGCATTGACCTTGGAAAAATCCTGGTGTTCCGTGGCCAGGCCCGCCCTGTTCGTGCGAACGAGTTGGGCTGCGGCGAGGAAGCGGTACGCCCTGCCGAAGCACCGGTCGGATTCGGCGGTGATGGCCATGATCTCCTTTGCGTGGGGGCGAATACCCGCCTCATCCCAGTAGCGGCCCAGGTTGATGATTTCGTCGACGGCACCGGGGTGCTTGGGGTCAAAGACGTGGTGGCCGGTGGCGGCCGTGACCACCGCCTTGATCTCCGGGACGATGATGGCGTCCAGGGAGTTAGGGTCCAGGGAGCAGTGCTGCTGTTCCACAGCAAATCCCTGGCTGCGCATCTCATCGGCAATCTGCTTCAGGAAGGTTGATTTGCCTGTTCCCGGCCCACCTTTGATGATGGTGATTTTTGCGTCGGTAAGGTCGTGGAAAAAGTCAAAGAAGCAGTGAAATCCATGGGCGGAGTTGCATCCGAAAAAACTTTTTCGTACGAGGTGTTTTTCAGTGGGTGCAGTCATGGGTCCATCCTTAACGTATGTGTGGTTTCGTTATGTCCCGTGTATCGGGTTCGTGCCTGTTGGGTTCGGGTAGTTGCCGACGCCTATGCCCGCATGGGGTGAAGCGCCTTCTCATTTTTTCCGTGGGCCGTCAGGAACACATGGTAGAGGCCGTGGGCCTTTACCCGTGCTTCGACGGCCTTGGGATCGGTGGTGTAAAGGTCGAGGCGCTTCATGCGGTTGAAGTAGTTGCCCCCTGAGAAGGTGTACCGGTCGGTGAGCCCTTCCTTGGTGGTGCTTGCCTGGTTTTCGTGTCGGATCAAATCGCCGATGGCCAGGCCATCGGGCAGGGAGAGCAACGGGTGGCCCGTGGCCTGCTGCACACCGTTCCAGCCCGCGAGGCTTCCTGTTGCCATGGCCTCGGTGTGTCCCACGAAGAGCCCTGCCTTTTCCCCGGCGCAAAAGAGGTTGGAAACGTCCTGGGCCTGCAGTGCATTGTTCCGGTGCGTCCGTGCCAGGAAGCGTACCGAGTTGGAAGCACCTCCGGAAAATTCGTACATGGCCCGTTCAAGCCCCTTGATTTTCCGCAGCTTTTCCAGGGGAAAAAAGGGCATCATCATCTTGGCGCGGGATCCGGTGTCCAGGAGGATGAGGTTTTGCTTGAACTCAGGGATTGCATATTGCTTGCAGGCCTTGAGCTTGAGGATTCCCTCATCCACGAGGTGTTTCTCAAGGGGAAGGATGACCACCCCTTTGTCGTGCAGGCATTGCCGGATCTCCGGGCTCAGGGTGGCTTTGTTGAGCTCGCAGGAGCCGCTGAAGGACCCGTAGGCCTCGCCGTCCCGAAGCCCGACGCTCTCTTCGCACCCTGCCATGTGGCTGAGGCTGACCCGTGGGCCGAAGGAGGGGCATCGGAGCACACACATGGTGCATCCGTTTCCGTATCGGGCGCAATTTCCCATGGACCCGGCAGAGCCCGTGGTCTCGATGAAGACGTCTCCGTGGATGACCGACCCGTCGGCCAGGGAGACCGAGCGGATACGATCCGGTTCCTCCATGGAGACCCCCACGGCGCGGGCCACGAAGCGAAGCTCAACGCCTTTGTCTTTCAAGGCCTTCCGCACGGCAGGTTCGATTCTGGACGTGTCGTAGAGACTGGCATGGCAATGGCCCGGAAAATCAATGCCGACGTGTTGGGAGAGGGCATCGGTGAGATCAATGAGCTCCGGTGCGCCTAAGCACCTGAGCTCTTCTGCGGCGGTGAACCGTCCGTTGTTCCGCATGATTCCACCGGCGAGCCCGCACCCCAGGAGGAGGTCTGTTCGTTCCAACAGCACCACCTCGGCGCCGGCGTTCCGGGCGGCGATGGCCGCCGCGCATCCAGCCCACCCTCCACCGATGATAACTACCTTGGGCATAATACGATTCCTTTCCTCATTGAGTGCATTATCAAGGACAGGCGGTTCCTTCTTCCGCGACCTGCCTCGGGTCGAACTGCACCTTGCAGGACCTTACGGATTTGTCGCCCATGGTGACCAGGCAGCTTCCGCAGATCCCTTCGCCGCAGCAGAAGGTATGATTGTTGGAGACCGCAAGGCCTGCCCCGGGACAGTGGCGGTCCATAAAAGCAGTGACGAGTTCATGCTGGGGCGTGCTTCCGGCGCTGAAGGCAAAGGCGATGGACTCCTTGGCCGGCAGCTGTCCCATGGTGGTCTGGCCCTGACTTCCGTGAAGGGGGCCTTTCCGGACGATCACATCCTCGGGGAGGTACTCCGAAATAAAAAACGGGCCGGGCGTGTTGACCAGCAGGGTCACCTTGTTTCCGTGGGCCAGAAGGCGTTTGACCACAAGGGGGACCGAGGCCTGGGACATACCGCCGGTGACCACGAGGCAGCGGGCATCCCGGACGCTCTCCACAGCCCTGTTGCCCTGGAGGCCGTTCCAGTATGGTCCCCTCAGGAACAGGCGCATGGGGCTCCGTTCCAAAAGCCGTGTCTTCGGACCGGTGACATGGAAGGCCAGGGTCACCGTGCCTTCCATGATGTCCGACGCCACAATGGCCATGGGGGCATCGAAAAAGGAGCGTTCCGTCAGCCCCCTGACAAAGACGTAGCTTCCCGGGTGGTTGAGGGACCGCGCCATGGCACGGGAAACCGCGATTTTTTTCAGGTATATCCCGTTTTCAATACGTCGTGAGTCGGCGATATCGCAGAGCACGGTCTGCTTTCGCTTCACCGCCTTGGATCCGTTACGCAGGTATCTCTGGTAAATACACACCTTCGACCAGTTGCAGGCACACACCTCTTTGCCCTGGAGCAGGGTGCAGACCGTGCATTCTCCCACTTCGGCCAGGTAGCAGGGGCAGAACTCCGTGCCTGCGTCGATGCATTCAAACGGGTTCATGAAGGGGCTCCATGGCTGTCTTGCGGGTGGTGGCGCGGGTTTTTACGACATAGAGGCTGTAAAACCCCGAAGCGCACAGGACGATCTCTTCGTAGCATCCGAAGAGACCAAAACATTTCGGGATGTTGACAAAGGCCCAGACCAGAAGAAGGATGAAGATATCTCGGTCCATCCGGGGGGCCGCCGAAAAGAGTATGAGGGCGAATCCGGCCAGGGGACAGGGGAACATAGGGAGCACCACAAATCCATGGCCCAGGGCCATCCCGGCGAAGGGGAAGAGGTAGACACAAAGTAGAAGCACTCCGACAAGGACTTGGTGCAGCGGTGTATCGGGCAGTCGGTAGGAACATTTTCCGGTGACCAGCAGGTCGATAAGAAAGAGAAAAGAGATAACCAGGTACAAGGGACCTCCCACAAAGAGTGCCATGGGACTCTTTCCGCAGTAGAGAAGGAAACAGGCGATGCCGTTCCAGGCAAAGGCTGCGGCCAGAAAAGCCGTCATTCCCTTGTCCGATGCTTTTGACGGTTTCGCAAAAACTCCGTAAAGCGCGAAAAGGGAAAGCAGAATAAGAAGGATTTGCACGGGCAGTGTGTCTTCGTTGAATTTCCTCAAAATCGTCCAGAACATCTCAGTTTTGTTCACGTCTCCTCCGAATGCGTGGTGTGGCGGTTTCCGCAACCGGTGAGGGGGCTGCGGGTGAGCATAATGAACCCGATGTGGTCATGTGCTGGGTGTTGTTACTTTATTCAGGAAGGCTTAGGTATTGCAGGCTCTCCTCGGGTGCACTGGATTACATGATCATCTTGTTTCATCATGCAGGCAATCCACCCAAAGGATCTGCTGCTGTTAAGGTTCGCGTGCCCGACGGCAGCGATGTGTCTGGATATTTACCCGTCGTACAATTTTATGTCAACCCATAACTTTGCCGTTCCTAACATTTTTATAACTTCCATATGACTTCTCGCGATGCCAACAGAATGCCTGCCGGTCCAGGTCATTGTCGTGGCCGGTGTGCATCGTATCCTGTCATGCATTTGCGAATCCTTTGATGATGTTTTGTCAAGGTTGTTAAAAATCAGGACCTTCCATTTTATTTGCATGTTCCAAAGGGTGGAGGTCGTGATATATTAACAGCGCTGCAACCGGCTTTCGCATTCCTTGAGACCGGTACATGGTGTGCTTGATTTTTCAGCCGTTTTTCTTTTGTCGTCCCGCCGCGAAAGCCTTTGTTCCTCATTTGGTGTATATCGTCAATTCGCAGAAGGTTCTGGATACCTAAGATGAAAAGGAATGGCATATGAAAACACGTCGGATATCCATGGGAGTCGCCCTGTGCGTTGTTTTCGGGGCATTGGTCTGGGGGGACGCGGAAGGATCCTGGCTGGATAAGATCAATATCTTTAAGAAAGACAGTGGAGAAAATGCAGAGGTGGCTGAGGGCGAACCATCCACCGGTGAGATCGGCGATGCGTTCAAGGAGGCGCTTCGCATGGGCACCGAGAGTGTCGTGGGCCGTTTGGGCACCGTGGACGGGTTCAACGGGGATCCGGCTATCCATATCCCTTTGCCCGCGGAGCTTCAGGCGGTGAAATCCATGTTGGACAAAGCGGACATGGGGCACCTGGCCGATGATCTCGAACTCAAGCTAAACCGTGCGGCCGAAGCAGCCACCCCCAAGGCGAAGGCTCTTTTCTTCGATGCCATCGCCCAGATGACCTTTGAGGATGTCAAGGCGATCTACGAGGGACCGGACAATTCGGCGACCCTCTACTTTCAGGAGAAAATGACCCCTTCCCTCAAAGAGGAGATGGAGCCCGTGGTGGAGGAGACCCTGTCCCAGGTCGGCGCCATCCGGGTCTACGATCAGGTGATGGATCAATACACATCCATGCCGTATGTCCCGGATGTGAAGGCCGATCTCACCGATTATGCCCTGGATAAAGGCATCGACGGGATGTTTCACTACATTGCCATGGAAGAGGCTGAAATCAGGAAAGACCCGATGAAGCAGACCACCGCCTTATTGAAAAAGGTGTTCGGGGAGTGATGGTGATATCTGGTGAGATGTTTCTGTTTCGGTCGGTCTGTTTCATGGGTGAACGAGGTGCTCACCTGTGGTATGGTCGGAGTCGCGTTTTGACTTCTTCCCGTGAACCCGAACAGGCAGGTGAGCATGATCGAACCAGACCACACAAGAAAACTTGATTCCGGTTTTGCCTTGATCCTGATCATTTGGGGGGCCATTCTGACTTCCCTCGGTGTGTACCTGGGGGTAGGGCTGTTTATGGGGGATACCTTTACGGTGGCCCTCAGAGATGAGTTTCCCGTGGTGACCCTGCGCTATGTGCTGTTCGGCATGTCCGCAGCCACCCTTGCCGGGGTGCATGTGCTGCGCCGGTTTATGCTCGGGCACCCCGGGGGGAGCCCCTCTTCGGTTTCATCGGGCCAGCACCCTGCAGTGGCCCGATATGCCGTCATCGTGATTCTCTCCTCAGCCCTCCTTGAGAGCATCGGCATTTATGGCCTTGTGCTGTTTCTCACCGCCGGTGATTCCCTTTCCCTTTACCAGCTCCTGGGCCTGTCGGCGGTGGCCATGCTGGTGTATCGCCCCAGGAAGGCGGAACTCCTGGACCTTGCCCGGCGTATGGGCACATGACGTGACCCATTCTGGAGAGAGCCTCCGGACGCGCCGTTACCGGCATGGTCCGGAGGTTTTTTGTCAGCCGGGTTAGCCCACGGGAAACAACGGGAGTTTTTCCAAGAAGACGATATCCTCCCGGGATGCGGCATCGCCTTCGGCGAGGATGGCCGCTTTGACGGTGACGAGGCCCCCTGCTGCCTCCACGAGGCGGCTGATGGCTTCGATGGATTCCCCTGTGCTGATGACATCGTCGATGATGGCCACGCGTTTGCCTTTGATGGCCGCGGCATCCAGGGCGTCCAGGCAGAGGAGCTGCTTGCCCGTGGTTGTGATGGACTGCACCTCATCGATGACCGGATTCTCCATGTAGGCTTTCACGCTTTTTCTCGCAACGAAAAACCGCTTCATCCCCATGAGACGCGATACCTCGAAGACAAGGGGGATACCCTTGGCTTCGGCGGTGACAAGGACGTCTACCTCCGGGAGTTTTTCCATAAGAAGGGGCGCTGCAGCGCAGATGAGCTCGGTGTCACCCAAAACCACAAAGCTTGCGATGTTGAGGGTCTCGCTGACGGGGACGATGGGAAGCTCGCGGGTTACACCGGCCACTTCCAGGGTGTATGTTGTGTTCATGGGATGTCCTTAAAAAGGCTTAAAAAATGTAACTATTCAGGTCAAAAAAGCCTCCGGCGGCCCTGCCGGGGGCCAAACTTTTAAAAAGTTTGATAAACAGGTCTCAAGTAATCATTCATAGGCTCCGCCGAAACAATTCCGACATTTTTGCGGAGCTTTTTTTCAAAAAAGCGACCCGCCTGAGGCAAATGAATAGTTACAAAAAAATAAACGGCACGGGAAGGGACGCCGGATAAGCGGCTGTGCCGGAGCAGATGAAAAATCGGCAGCATCCGACTCAGCGGTGAGATACACTTCACAATGAGGCCCGCCATCATGCCCAGAAAAGGATCGGAGATGGCGGTGACCGTCATGGTCACCCCGCCCACGATGGCGTTTCCGCCGCCAAGGGCTGCGGAGGCGTTGATGGGTACGGTGACAATGGCTCCCAGCACAAAGAGGAATCCGGCGATGGATTCGCTGGGCACGTATTTCCCGATCTTGGGAAGAAACCCGGCAAAAAGGATGACAGCCATGAGGGTCATCATGAGTACCCCGGAAAAGACGGGGTGGGGGGCGCTGCCCGTGGCCGAGATGATGGCCTCCACCGGGCCGCCGCCGAACAGGGAAAGACGCCATGTCCTGGCGAGGGGCCGCGCAAGATGGCCAGGTGGTCCACGTTGACGCTGGCGCCTGCAATGTTGCCGGTGATCTTGCCGAAGGCGATGTTGGCCCCGATGTTGAGGCAGACCATGGCCAGGGCACCCCGGGCCACGGAGAGGTTCATCATGGGCACTTGAAAGGTAAAGCCCTCTTTTTCAACGGCGTTCATGTCCGATTTCTGCTTCAGGGACAGGGCCACGACGCTTGAGAGCACCACGGAGATGGTGATGGTGTAGACCAGGTCCTTGGTCATCATGTACGTGAGAAACCCTGAGGCAATGGAGCTGAACCCTACGGCTTTGTTCTTGGTGGCCATGCCGAAGGCCACCCGGGCGAGCATGATGCCGACGCCTGCCATCATGCCGTTTGTTATAGCAGGTCCCACAAAGGTAACGATTTTCTCCAGAAAGCCGAACACGCCGATGGTGGCCATGGCTGCTGCACCAAAGAAGATCATGGAGAGGCGTTCCCGCATGTTGTTGCCCATGGTCCCGGCAAGGGTGATGGTCTCGGCCTGGAAGGAAATGGGGGCCACGCAGCCGAAGAGAAGGCAGCCTCCGGCACCCACGATAAAGGCCAGGGCCGTGGGGATGGAGGCAAAGCCGAAGGAGAGGGCGAGCAGGCCCTGGGGGAGGCCGTTGAGAATGACGCTCAAAGCGGCCAGGATATCTTTGACATATTCCATTTTAAGAGACTCCTTATGCGGTTGTCATGCTCCTGAAATACATGCCGAACAAGGGGTCTCGCGAGGGCGCAGAAATACGGAAACAGATCACCCGGGACAACAGGGAGACCTGCGGTTTTTCTTGCACTCCCATAGTCGGATGGACGGCCTTCCGGTAGAGACTCCTGACCCATGTCATCAGGATTATATGGGGTGGTTGGTTGTGAAAGAGTGTGGATAGCAGAGCCTTTCAAGGAATACAATGGGGATTACTATATTTTGAAATAGCTGTGATGCTACAGGGAACCATGCCATTCGTTATGAATTTGGATGTTGTTTACGGAACCAAGACCGGCCAACAAAATAGAAAAGAAGGATGGCCTGGCTGTTGAGAAATGTTCATTGATTATCGGTTTGGGAAGACAAGGCCGGGACCCAGGGGACCCATGAAGGCGAATCCAACGGGTTGGGTCCCTGCCAAGGGAGGCTGACGGCAATGGCGGCGGCGGGCAGGGCCCGTCGCCCATGGAATTTATGGAGAAGATTCCATAAGGAAAGGGCAACCCATGTCACGTGTGCTTGGGATCATCAAGGGGAAGTGGGGGCCTGCCGTGCTGGGTTGCGCGGTGGCGCTGGTGGTCTGCCTGGACCTGGCCTTTCCGCCCGATGTTCCGGCGCCCGGGGAGGGCATGGCCGTGACGGTGGTGGACCGGGAAGGGAATCCCTTGCGGGTGTTTCCCGATGCCCGGGGGATCTGGCGGTACCCGGTGACGCCGGACGAGGTCTCTCCCCTCAGATCGCAGGCTCTGCTGGCATACGAGGATCGTTGGTTTTACCTCCACCCCGGCGTCAATCCCCTGGCCATGGGCCGGGCCCTTGCCGATGCCCTCCGGCACGGGCGCATTGTCTCGGGGGGCTCCACCCTCACCATGCAGGTGGCCCGGAATCTTCTACCGCAACCGCGACGGACCGTTTTTGGCAAGATCGGTCAGATGCTTCGCGCCCTTCAGCTGGAGCGACGCCTCACCAAGGAAGAGATTTTTACTTTGTACCTGAACCACGCCCCCTTTGGCGGCACCGTGGAAGGGGTGCAGGCCGCGTGCCTGACCTACCTGGGTAAACCCGCCGCAGAGTTGACCCACGCCGAGGCAGCCCTGCTTGCGGTGTTGCCCCAGGCTCCGTCCCGTTACCGGCCCGATCTTCATCCGGACCGGGCTGTGGCGGCCCGTAACAAGGTGGTCGGGCGTCTGGTGGGGTTCGGGCGCTGGGAAGCCTGGCAGGGGGACGAAGCCCGGGAAGAGCCCCTGGCCGTTCATCCATGGAACCCTCCGTTTCGGGCGCCGTTGCTGGCCCGTCGCCTGAGGCGCGCCTTCCCCGGACAGGGCGTGATCCGAACCCCCATCGATCCCTGCCTTCAGGCCGGGTTGAGAGACCTTGCGGCCAACTTGAAGGGCGAACTGCCTTCCGGGACCTCCCTGGCCTTCCTGGTGGTGGAAAACGAGACCGGTCTGGTACGGGGGTACAAGGGCTCCATGGATTTTTTTGACGATGAGCGCTTCGGTCATGTGGACATGGTGCGGGCTGTTCGGTCTCCGGGGTCCACCCTCAAGCCGTTTCTGTACGCCATGGCCCTTGACGACGGCCTGATCCATTCTGAAAGCCTGCTCATGGACAGCCCCCTGTCCATCGGCGGGTACACCCCTTTGAACTTTACCCGCCATTTTGCCGGGCCGGTGTCGGCCTCCGAGGCCCTGGTGCGGTCCCTGAACGTACCCGCCGTGGAACTTCTCCATCGTGTGGGGCCGGCGCGTTTCGACAGCCTCCTGCGCCAGGCGGGCATCCATTTGCGTTATCCCCCTGGCGGGGGGCCCAACCTCTCCATGGTATTGGGCGGGGTGGGTACCACCCTGGAAGAGCTGGTGGCAGGGTACTCGGCCTTTGGCCGGGGGGGCAGGGCCATCTACCCCGAGGGGCTCGCCCTTGCCGGCAGCCAGGAGACCCAGGTGCTCTCGGAAGGGGCGGCCTGGATTGTCCGTCACGTTTTGGAAACACCAGAGAGAACGCGGAACAGAAGGGGGCGGTTTGGTATGCGGCGAGGCCGTAAGCTGGCCTGGAAAACCGGGACGAGCTACGGATTCCGAGATGCCTGGGCCGTGGGGATGACCGAGTCCCATACCCTGGGTGTCTGGGTGGGACGGCCGGACGGCACGCCTCTTCCCGGTCACTATGGCGCTGTTACGGCTGTTCCTGTCCTTTTTCAGGTGGCCGACCGGCTTCCCTCGGCAGCCCCCGGGGGGGCTTCCATGCCCGAGAGTGTGTCCCGGGAATCCGTCTGCTGGCCCCTGGGCATTTTGTCGTCGGACACCGAGCCTGGCCACTGCCATGTCAAGCGGACGGCCTGGGTCCTCAACGACACCATTCCCCCGACCTTCGGGCCCTGCCAGGACGAGATGCTCATGGCCCCCAATCCCTTGATCGTCTCCGTGAACCCGGACACAGGAAAGGGGCTCTACGGGCCCTGCCTGGATCGCCGGCACATCCTACCCGGCACATTCCCACCCGCACCATTGCCAGGTGGCCTGCAGGAGCCCTGGCCTTTCTTCCCCCATGGATCCGGGACCGCAGCCGGTGCCCCGATCCCGATCTCTCCTGCCTTGAGGGGGAAGCCCCTTTGAGCGCGCCCATCATCATCCACGGTGCCAGGGACGGTGCTGTTTTCAAAGACCCCTTGAAACCCGGGCGTCCCCTCACCGTGGAGCCAGGCGGCAGCGGCCCCCTGCACTGGATGGTCGATCACACCTGGGTCTCCCGAAGCCGCCCGGGCGCAGCGGCCCGCATCACCTTTGCCACTCCCGGCAGGCACACCCTGACGGTGATGGACGCCTCGGGACAATACGCGGACCTCTCCGTGGTGGTGCAATAACCCGGATATTCCATGGGAAAAACACAACACAAATGAAGATATGACTTTCATGTAACCCAGCCTTAACACCGGGCAGGTAAAGAAAGGCAGCTGTCAAACAACAACCCGTATGTTTCAGGAGGAACCATGAAAATCCTTGGAAAGCAGGGCTGTTTTTTGTGTATTGCGTGTTTCATGATCGGGCTTTTTGTCCCACCGGCCTCGGCTGCAAAACATGTTATCCTGATGATCAGTGATGGTCAGGGCATGGGCACCGTCATGGCAACGGATTATTACAACGGCAACCGGGCCGTGTACGAGTCCTTTGAGACCAAGTACGCCATGACCACCTACAGTGCCCTGGGCACCTACGAGCCCGACCTGGGCTGGCGGCTGTTCGGCTCTCATCTTTTAAACCCCACGGATTCCGCGGCGGCTGCCACGGCCATGGCCACAGGGGTCAAGACCTACCCCGGCATGCTGGGAAAATCCCCTCTTTTCATCGATGTAAAAAACATCGTGGAGACCGCCTCCACCCAGGGCCTGGCAACAGGGGTGGTGACCTCCGTGGAGGTGAGCCACGCCACACCGGCGGGCATGGCGGCCCACAACATCTCCCGCAACAACTACGAAGAGATCGCAGCCCAGATGATCTACGGCAGCGAACTCGACGTGATCATGGGGGCGGGCCACCCCATGTACGACAACAACGGGAACCTGAAGTCCCATGACTGGGACTACGCGTACGTGGGCGGGGAAGCGGTCTACGCCGATCTTACCGATGAAGACGGGGCACGGGCCAAGGACGGGCGTTCCTGGGCCTTCATGGATGACAAATCTGATTTTGAAGCCCTGGCCCAGGGTTCCCTTTCTGCGGGCAAGGTGTTCGGGCTGGCCAGGGCCGCCACCACCCTTCAACAGGGGCGTTCCGGCGATTCCCAGGTGGTGGACCAAAGCAACCGGAATCCTTCCGTTCCCAGCCTTTCGAATATGGCCCTGGGGGCGCTTCGGGCTTTGTCCAACGACCCGGACGGCTTTTTCCTCATGGTGGAGGGCGGGGCCGTGGACTGGGCCAACCACAGCAATGAAAAGGGCCGTATGATCGAAGAACAGACCGCCTTCAACGCGGCCGTGGCCGAGGTGGTGGCCTGGGTGGATGAGAACAGCAACTGGGACGAAACCCTGCTCATCGTCACCGCCGACCATGAGTGCGGCTACCTCTGGGGAGCCGATGAGAGGGCCTTTGTCCCGGTGGGGGACAACGGTGCGGGCAACCTGCCGTCCATGGTGTTCCACGCCGACACCCAGCATAGGCCACCTGTTCCCTGTTATGTGAAGGGCACCGATGCCGGGCTGTTCCTCGATGGCCTGGTGGACGGCACGGACGCCTATTTTGCGGATCTCTTCTCCGGGTTCGATCCGGGATTCTCCGGCGACTTGATCGACAACACCGACCTGTTTCTCCTCATGAGCCAGTGGCTGGAAGGGGAGGATGAGGGCACCAACGGCACGGGCAGTGGTTTAAGGGGATCTGCATGACCCGCACAGCGACGGCAATGCCAACGGGCTGCCGCGGTTCTGGAGAGCGTTGAGAACAAACACCATTTTTTTGCCCTCACCGAACACGATTCGAACATGTTTGATCCCGAAGACCCCGGCCCGGGTACGGATGCCCACCCACTGGGAAGACCCGGATTACACCTCCGAGGAGACCGTGCTCCTCTACGGCGTGGAGTGGACCACCGGCAAGGGCCACGCCAATGCCTGGGCCGCAGCGCCCTTTGACTACACGCCCCTCTGGCACGCCAACACCGACGAGGATGCCGTGGCCGCGGTGTACGGGGCCCATGACGGGGAAGCCCTTTTCTCCATCAACCACCCCTCGGCCATTTTCTGCTGTCCCTGGGAGTATGATGTGGACAACGCCGTGGACACCATCGAGATCTGGAACAGCATGTACCGCATCCCCAACCTCAACGGCTGGTCCAGCCACCCGTTCTGGGATGCCGAACTCCTTAAAGGGCGCCGCATGACCGGTGTGGGGGGCTCGGACACCCACAAACTTGCCGAGTACGCCTCGGACCCCTTTGCAAAGATCGAGGCGGCCCTCTTCGGCCACGGAAACCCCACCACCTGGGTTTACGCCCAAGAGAAGACGGGAGACGCCATCCTTCGCAGCCTGAAAAACGGCCATGTCTCCCTGAGCTACGCCCCGGACGCCGAGCGCCTGGACCTGGTGGCCGACCGGGACGGCGACGGACACTTCGAGACCCTCATGGGGGATAACCTGGTCCAGGCCCCGGGCCGGGAGCTCTCCTTTCAGATCGATATCCGCAACCCGGCCCCGCCGGGCTGGTTTGCCGTGCCAAGGGTCAAAGAACTCACGGCCGAGAACCTGGTGAAGCTCGTGGCAGGGGAGGTGGATCTTCCCTCGCTGCTGGGGCTTTTGGCCGGAAAAGACACCTACCTTGTTGGTGTTCTGAATGGTATTCCCCACAGGGCCTGGATCGTCAGCGGCGGCTCCACCCGTGTGACCTTTACCGACACCCCGGCGTCAAGGGGCAGGACCTATTACCGCGCGGAACTCATGGGAACCCCCGACCTTCTTCTTTTCCAGCGCCTGCTCTACGGCCGGGTGAAGGCGGTCACCAACCCCATCTATGTGAATTTTCCGGCCCGGTAGGTGTTGCATCCGTGGCGGCGAACACCTGCCGCCGCAGGAGCAGCACACAGGACAAGCCTGCCGTGAGGTCCGAGAAGAGCTGGCTGGCGGCGATCCCGTTGATGCCGAGCCATCCGGGCAGGACCAGCAGCAACGGGATGAGGTAGATGCCCTGGCGGGCGAAAGAGACATACATGGCAAGCCTGACGTTGCCCTTGGACTGCTCGAAGATCATGGCGATGAGTTGAACCGGGACCATGGCGAAAAAGCCCATGTAGAGGGCAAGGGAGCCGGACAGAATTGTTGTTACGGCAGCCTCCGTTGAAAAAAGGGCCGCGATGGGCCTGGAAAAGATCAAAAAGAGAAGGGATGCAAAGGTTCCGTATCCCGTACCTATTTTGATCAGGGCGGAGAGAGAAGGTCTTTGATTTTTGCGGGGTCTGTGTCCACCACACAGGCCCCGATCAATGACTGGGAGCCGTTGGCAAGGCCCATGACGGGCAGGGTGGATACCGTGTAGAGCCTCAGGGCGATGCCGACCCCCGCCACGGCCTCTGCTCCGAAAACGGCGGCCTGTCGGTTGACCAGGACCACTGCCAGGACATTGATCACAAAAGCCATGAAGGTGGGGATACCGATGCTCAGGATGGTTGCGAAGATGCGGCGGTTTACGGCCCGGAGGGCTGGACGAATTCGGATTCGGCTTTTTTTGCTCGAAAAATACCAGATGTATGCTCCCACCGCGGGGATCTGGGCAAGCAAGGTGGCACAGGCTGCTCCGCGGATGCCCAGGTCCATCCAAAAAATGAAAATGGGATCGAAGAGGGCGTTGAGGGCAAAGGCAATGATCAACGTCACCATGGAAAACAGGGTGCCCCCCTGGCTTCGCGCGATGAAGCCGAAGATGGTGTTGGCAAGCACCAGGAGGAAGGCCACCAGGATAAGCCTGCCGTACGTGTAAAACAGGCCAAACTCCGGGGACGGTTCCCATGACACGGGCCACAAGGTCAAATTTCCAGAATATCACCCCAAGGTAGACCCCTCCGGCCAGAAACCCCAGCATCAGCCCGTTGGCAGCGGCTACATCTGCGTGGGCAAGGTCATTTCGCCCGATGCTTCGTGAGGTGATGGCCGCCGTGCCGATGCCGATGCTCTGGCCCAATGCGATGAGCACAAAGGTCAGGGGGTAGGTGAGGTTCACGGTTGCCAGCTCGGATACCCCCAGAAATCCCACGAAATACGCATTGAGGACCTGGTACATGGCCTGGATGATCAGGCCAAAGATGGTGGGGGCGGAGAGCACCAGGATTTTTGAGTAAAGACGATTCATGGCTCGGGCCTTGGTTTTTGTTGGTTGAAACACCGGTTTTTTCTGCGATGAGAGGGCCTTTGCAGGCAGGGATATGCGGTGAACGCATGTGTCGGGGTGAACTGGTTTGTTTATGTTCTCTCTGTATATCCTTGCCGGAAAGCCCCGTCCACAGGGGCTTTTGCTTATGTGGGCGTACGCGGGGTATCTTTCTGTCGCGGAGATGGCGGGCTGAACGGTGTTTGTCTGGGGGGAAGAACCGTGGTCGCGAAAAAAGACTGTGGCCTTGGCGTTCAGAGCTCAATTCGGATATCTCCTTGGATTTTGTCGCTGGCAAACCTTCCGTATTTACAGGGGATGGCGGGTTTGGTAGAGTTGGGGGTATGGCGTGTGTCTTTGGCATTTGGTGTATATCGGCTGTCTTCTCCTCTCATTCTCTGTCCGTCTCTGCCTTCATTTTCTCTCCTTTCACCGATTCCTGACTCCAGGTGATACCTGTGCGTGTCATCTTGTTGTCGGTATTCCAGCAGGGAGCATGCCGTCTGCCGGTTCCGGCCATGATCATGTGTCGCGTCATCTCTTGTGATGCGGGCCGGGCCTTCGCCCTTGTGAAAAAGCCATCAAGAAAGGAATAGAACTTATGAGTGAGAAACCTGTTAAATTGACAGGGGGGTCCAAGAGTCCCTTTAAGGACATGGTCATGAAGCTTCTCCCGAAGGGAGGCAATCTCAACTCCTGCCTGACCTGCGGGGTCTGCTCTTCGGGTTGCCCTGCCACGGGGCTGGATGACATGGATCCCAGGAAGTTTCTGCGCATGGCCGCCCTCGGCATGGATGAAGAGATCAAAGAGAGCCGATGGCCCTGGTTCTGCACCATGTGCATGCGGTGTGTGCATGCCTGCCCCATGGAGATCAATATCCCCCAGCTCGTCTTCAACGCGCGGAGGCTTCGTCCCCGGGAGGAGATGCCCAAGGGGATCCTGGGCTCCTGCGACATGGCCCTGGGCAAGCCCACCAACAGCGCCATGGGGTGCACCCAGGAGGATTTCGCCTTTGTGGTGGAGGACATCTTAGACGAGATCAAGGAGGAGTATCCCATCTGGGAAGAACGGAACCTTGAGGCCCCCATCGACAAGAAAGGGGCTGAGTATTTTATCAATCAGAACTCCAGGGAGCCCATGATCGAGCCCGAGGAGATGGGGCCCCTTTGGAAAATCCTGAACCTTGCCGGGGTGGACTGGACCTACGGCAGCTCCGGCTGGGCCGCCGAGAACTACTGCATGTTCATGGCCGACGACGCCGGGTGGAAAGAGCTCACCGAGCGCAGCGCCCGGCAGTGCGAGGAGCTGGAGTGCAAGACATTCTTGAACACAGAGTGAGGGCACATCACTTTTGCAGTCCTGGTAGGACTGGACAAATTCAAGATTCCTCACAACTTCAAGGTCGAGACCATGTACACCATGTATGCCCGGTGGATCCGGGAAGGAAAGCTCAAGCCGGATCCCAGCTGGAACGATGAGCTCAAGATTAAATTTACCCTTCAGGACCCTTGCCAGATCGTTCGGAAATCCTTTGGGGACCCTGCTGCCGATGACATGCGGTTTGTGGTGAAATCGTGCGTGGGGGAAGACAACTTTGTGGATATGTACCCCAATAAGTCCAACAACTTTTGTTGTGGCGGGGGAGGGGGGTTCCTGCAGTCCAGGAGCAGCGGCTTGCCTATGGCCAGATCAAGGACCTTCAGATCAAAAAGACACAGGCCACGTATTGCGTAACGGGCTGTCACAATTGCCACGCCCAGATTCATGAGCTGGGCGAGCACTTTGGGGGCGGGTATCACGCGGTCCATGCCTGGACCATCCTGGCCCTTGCCCTGGGCGTTCTCGGCAGCACCGAGCGGATCCACCTTGGGGAGGACCTGCAGGAGGTGAATCTTCCTGACCCGGGTTAGCCCGGCCGGGTTAGCTCGGATAGATAAGAAGTGAGAAGCACGCATGGCCGGAGGGATCACCTCCGGCCATGTTTTTTTGTGTCGGCTTTTTCTGGGGTTTGTTTAAATGTCGCAGGGTGTTATGGGATATTGTCCTTTCTTTTTGCTTCGTGGGGTATTAGAATTGTTGCGACGATTACCCAATGCCGATCTGTCGTGATCCGGCCCGGGATAAATTCCAGCTTGCCTTGTTTATGAAATCATCACAATTCCCTGTTTTTCTTTTAAACCGTTGTGGCATGCACACCGGTTTCCTCTGTTGTTGCCTGCCCTTCGGACATGACGATCTGTTTCAGCCCGGATAGTTCATGAGAAATCGACCAGGCCCTGAATATGGGCGTTCTGGATGCGTGGAATATCCGGCTCAGACTGCCAGCTTCCAAAAAACAAAGGAGGAACACATGAAAAAGCTCAGCGTGTTTTTGTCCACACTTCTGTTTGTCGGGTTGGCCTGGTTCGGTGTTGCATGCCAGGGCGTGCTGAGCTGCAGCACGGTGCTTCTCCACATCAGCCATGGTGCGGACGATCCCCCACAGGCTGCTGATGGCCTTGAACATGGCCAGCATCATGGCAGACGACAAGGATGTCCTTGTCTACTTCGACATCAAGGGTGTGGAGGCCGTTCTGCAGGATGCAGAAGAGGTGACCTTTTCCCATTTTCCGTCCTCGAAAGCTTCTCTGAAAACCCTCATGGACAAAAACGCGGTCCTCATGGCCTGCCCGGGGTGCCTCAAGGCGGCGGGCAAGAGCAAAGAGGACTTGCTCGACGGGGTCCGAGTTGCCGACAAGCAGACCTTTTTTACCTTTACCAAGGGGCGCATTGTGACCCTCGATTATTAGGAATGGCCGTTGCATCCTTTTGAAATGGGAGAAAACATGCGATGAAAGGGAGATGAAACTCAAAATCTCTCTTTTGTCGGTGTTGTTTGTTTTTTGCGGGGTGCCACTGGCGTGTGCGTGCACGGGGTTTGCCGTGTATGGCGAGCAGGTGGTTTACGGCATGAATTTTGACTATTTTGCCGTCCCTTTGAAGTTTCTCATCGAATCCCGTGGGGGCATGAGCGTGTTTCACCTGGCTTTTCTCTATGAGAAAACCCAGAACGACCCCATGTTTAGGGATTACTTCGCCAAAACCTGCGGCATGAACGAGAAAGGCCTTTTCTGCTCCTGCCAGGAGGTCGAACCTTATGTGACGGGGATCGAGAGCCTGGGGGAGGGGGACGCGTACATCGGCGACCAATACGATACCTTGGGATTCTGCTCCCGGGTGGCGGAGGTCCGGCACCTGATTCCCTCAAAAAGGTGGGTCCAGTTCACAGGGCCGTCGGTGCACAACCTTTTTGCCGATGTGGACGGTCATGCCATGGTTACGGAGACAGATAACAGAGAGCACGTCATCACCGAGATGGACGGGGATTTTCTGGTCATGGCCAATTTTTCCAATCACGCCATGGCCCGCAAGCCCCTTGCGGAGGTGGTGGGTGTCGGGGCGGAACGCTACCGCAGGGCCCATGCCTACCTGGCGGAGCATAAGCATGCCTTTGGCGTGTCCCGGGGCTTTGACCTGCTTAGGAAGACGGTGTGCGATGATCCGGGATGCAACACCCTGTGTTCCATGGTGTGCCTGCCCCGGGAAAAAACCATTTACCTGACCACGGACCCTGAGATGGAAAAGATCTGGAAGGTCTCCCTGGGGCGCAATCTGATGGAAACGGAAGGGGGGTTCGACAGGTATATCTGTCACTCCTTGGGGGCCGAAGGGATTCTGGCTTCGGAACTGGAGTCTGTTTCCGGTGCATGACACAGGCGCTGTCCTGCCCCGGATCTGTCACAACCGCTGCAATAATAATTTTGTTATTTTGTAATGAAACACACATGGCCCCGGGATGACTGTCCCGGGGCCATGTGTGTTTGTAAGGGAATGGTCGCTTCAGGCAAAGGCGTAGTTGGTACCGTGGAACTCGATGCGGGCCGCGCTGAGCCCCGAGAGGTCCAGGCCCGGGTTCAGGGCGGGGTCGATTTTGAACTGCCACTGGGTAAAGGGGCCAAGGGCAGCGTATTCGTTCGTTGCCTGGTCTGCACTTTGCTCCACGCCGAAGTTGGCGTCTTCAAAGATCTGTTTTGTTTTGAGGTTGTAGATGAACAGCTTGGTGACGGGTTCGTGGGTGAAGGTGAATCGGTTGTCGGCCTGGTCGTAGATCTCTTCCCCACCGGTGTGTGTGATGTGGATGCTCAAGGTGTCCTGATCTGTCTTGACGCCGTCGAGCCAGAGCCGCACCCGGGAGATGCGGACATCGCACATGCCCGCAAAGACGCTTTCGGCCTTGCCCGTGGTGAGGCTGGGGGCGGAAAGGGAGACCGTCATGAGGTTCAGGTATTGCAGCACCGAGCGTTCCCCCTGGCCCACCGTAACCATCAGCCCTTCCTGGCCGGGTTTGTCCGGGAAGTGCTGGGCGTTGGAGCCGAAATGCTCCAGGGCCTTGTCGGTTTTGGTCAGCAGGTCGCTTTTGGCTGCCAGCAGGGCGGAGGCGTCCAGGGAGGGCAGGTTGCCGGAAAAGGTGCTGCTGATGATCTGGGCGTCGGAGAGGGACCAGAACCTGTAGGCTTGCTGCGTCAGGTCCATGAACTCCATGATCTGCTGGCGGGCCGTGTAATAGGTCCGGGACATGAAGCTGACCATGTCGGGCAGGGCAGGGTCCATGGTGGAGAGGATCTTGTCGGTGTAGGTGGCGTCTTCGGCGGTGAGGCTGTCGATGAGCTGGTGGTTTTTCAGGGCCACGATGACCTGGGCGTTGTACTGGAGGATGTGGTTGTTTCTCTCCTGGACTTTTTGCACATAGGCGTCAAAGGCTTTTTTCAGCTCTTTGAGGTCATCGGGGAACTGGTCCTTGAAGTCGTTGAAAAATGTCTGGAACTGCTGCTCTTCGGCCATGAGCTTGGCCCCGCCCGGGTCGTCGGGTTGCAGGGTGCCGTCGTCCAGGGCGTCGTAGCCCTCCTGCAACCCCGCGACGCTGGAGGTTACCGTCTGGATTTCGTCCACCAGGTAGGCCTTGTTCACCGCAATGCCCCGGCTGTCCGTGACCTTGGACAGGGAGTTGTGCAGGAATTCGGCGCCCTGGGTCAGGGCCATGAACTTGGACTCCGGGGCAAAGGCCACCATGCTCAGGTTCTGGAGGAAGCTGTCGAAGTTGAAGTCAAAGTGGTCCTTGACCTTGGTTTCAAAAGCTTTCAGCAGGTCCGTTACCTTCTTTTTAAGCGTCGGCAGGATGCTCTGGTAGCTGTCGATGACCTCCGCCTGCTTGATAAGAAGGACTTTCAGCATCTGGATCTGGCTTTTGGCGTTGCTGACAAGGGCCTCGTTTTTCTGCCGGGTGGCAACCACGGATGAGATTTCCGCCTTTTTCTCTTTGAGCTTGGCAAAGTAGCCGTCGTAGGCGGTCTGGATGTGGCCGAAGTTGTCCATGAGCCCGTCCAGGGTCTGGAAGAGGCTGTCAAAGGAGACCAGGGGCACGTGGTCCGCGGCAAACCCGAAGAGGTCCTGGCCCTGCTTGATCTGCAACAGGGCGTTCACCGCCTGGGCATGGAGGCTCTGGAGCTGCTGCACTGACCCCAGGGCCCCGTATTCGGCCTCATGGGCCGTGTAATAGGCAACAAGGGCTTTGTTTTCCGGGCTGGTGTCGGCAAAGGGGGCGGTCTTTTCCTCAATCTGCTGAAAGAAAGTGTGCATGGTGTCGGTGACCCATAGAGGCGGGCCGCCGGGTCCATGGTCCAGTAGGTGAGCCTGGCCTTGTCCATGAGGCGGCTTACCTGGCTGGGGTGGACGAAGAATCCCGGAGCGGTGTGCCCCTTTTCCCGGTGATTGGGAAGCTGGGAGAGCTGACCGAAGGTGAAGAGGCTTTTATTGCCCGGTTTGCCTGACGTGCCGTTGGACCCCGGGGTTTTGCCCTGCCCGTAGGTGCCGTAGGCCCCCCCGTTGACCAGAAGGCTGCCGTGCAGGGCGTTGTCGAACTGGGCGTCCATGGCGGCCAGCTGCTGGCCCACGGCTTCAAGGGCCTGGGTGGAGTCGTCCAGGGTCTTGGCCCGGGCCGCCTTTGCGAGCAGGGGAATCAGGGCAGCCCACTGGGAGTCGGTTTTGTAGGCACCGATGATGGGGGTCAGGGCCACATGGCGCTCGGTGAGGCTGGTCAATGAGGCGACGGTTCGGAGCCGGTCCAGCAGGTCGCAGCAGCTCAGCCCCACAAGGACCTCAGCGGTACCGCCGTTGCCGCCATTGCCCCCGTCTCCCCCGTCGGTGTTGATCTTTCCCTGCTGGCCGTCGCCTCCGGCCCCACCCGCAACAGACACCTTGA
Organism: Desulfoluna sp. CYM3A; assembly: GCF_056829965.1. NCBI lineage: Bacteria > Pseudomonadati > Thermodesulfobacteriota > Desulfobacteria > Desulfobacterales > Desulfolunaceae > Desulfoluna > Desulfoluna sp. CYM3A. The sequence goes on along the minus strand of NZ_CP186556.1, from coordinate 2,890,163 downwards.
AGTTCAACCGGTTGTCGGCCACGCTCTGGAGATAGAGGCGAAAGGTGCCTCCCGGTTCCCCCGGTCCTCCGGGTTGTCCTTTTTCATTGGGGTTCTGGTTCGGGGTGTCCGGGCTGGTACCGGACTTGCCGGAGAGGTCGAAGAGCCCCTGGCCGGTGGTGGTGAGGCTCTGAACGGAGACGAGGCTGTTTTTCAGCTTGACGGACTGGCTCAGGAGGCACCCCTGTCCGTAGAGATAGACATGGTCGTAGGCGGTGAGGTCGTCTCCGATGTCCGTGTCCTTGCCCAGGGTCACCTCGTCCAGCACGCTGATGATAAAGAGGTTGCCCCCCGACGCCAGGGTCTGGAAAGCCTCCTGGGGATTGGAGAGCAGGGTGGTGTCGGTTGTGGGATTGGTCATGTCATTTCCCCTCGAATACGTGGTCTTTAAGGGCCGCCTGACGCTCCGCCGCCTCCTTGCTTTTCTCCTCGGCCTCTTTCTGGGCGGCCTCGTTGGCTTTCTGCGCCTCTTCGGCCTTGGTGTATTTATCGTCTTCGGCCTTGAGCTTGTCCGTCAGGTCAGCCAGCTCCTGGGTCAGCTCCTCTTGGGTCTTTTTCAGGTCCGGGTCGTCGGGTTTGGACTTGAGCTTTTCCTCCACCTCTTTGAGCTGCTGGTTTTTGGTCTCCATGGAGGCGCTCGTCTCCTGCCGGGCCGTGCCCGCTTCGGCGATGGTGGCCTGGATGGTTCCCGCCTCCTGGGAAAGAAGGTGCTGCTTTTTCTCCAGAAGCACCTGGTCGGTGACCGTCTGAAGGTAGCCCGGGCCGCCTGAGACCTCTTCGGTCAATTTTGTCAGGCGCTCCTTGACCATCTGGGACTGGAAGAGGGTGGCCACGCCCGAGACCTGAATCCTGGTGACCAGGTCCGTAAAGCCCGGTTCCGGGGCGATGAGGCTTACGCCGGTCTTGGTAAGGGCCGAGGCCACCGAGTCCATGACGCCGTCCTGCATGGTTTTGTTCAGGTCGGCAACCGAGGTGTCAAAGGGCGTGTCCATGGCCGACAACTGGCGGTTCACCGAGTCGGCAACGGCCTTGTCCACGGTGGTGGGCTCAAAGGACCAGTCCACTTTCGCGGACATGTCCCGAACCGTTTTTTCCAGGGGAGAGAGGACCTCCAGCTGTTCGGGCAGGGGCACGAGTTTTTTGCTCTCGGGCTGGTCGAACTGTGCGTTGTAGGTGAGGTCGTCCATGGTGTAGGCCTGGCGGACTACGGGGCTGCCGCCTTCCAGGATCTGGTAGCCCGAGGCCCGGCCCTGGGGCTCCACGTCCAGTACCATCTGGCCCTGGTCGCAGCGGAAAATCGTGTTGAACCCGCCGATCTCCCGTGCTGAGGAAACCTGGATGCACGGCAGGTCAAAGGTTTCGAAGGCGGCGTTGCCCACGGCCCGGGTAAAGCTGTAGTCTTCGCCCAGATAGAGGTCTTCCAGGCTGCGCCCCTTGACGATGTCCGCCCCTTCCTTGAGCATGTTTTTGTAGTAGGGCTGGAGATGCATGGATCTGGTGAACCGGAGGTTCAGCCCGTCCTGGGGCTGGTTGAAGGTGTAGAGGAAGACGCTGCGGAGGTTGCCTGCTGTTTCCATCTTGGCTTCCGGGGCCTTACCCGCCTCGTAATGCATGTACTCCACCGGGGTCTGGGGATCCAGGGGCGTATCCGTGAGGGCCTGGGTCATGTAGTGCTTCATCTCGGCAAAGGTAAAGTCCTTGTCGAACAGGAACTCGTTGGAGGTATACAGGCCCTGGCTGCCGCCCCCTTTGCCGTCGGTACCGGTCCAGCGGTTGTTGTCTTTGCTTAAGGGCTGCCAGACCTTGAGCACCTCGTTCCACAACTGGGGCCGGTCTGCGATGTAGCTGCCGTAGCGATAGACAGCATCGCCTTTGGTAAACGAGACCGTGCGACTCGTGAGCGGGGTTTGCTTGAAGACGGTTTTGGCCATGTTGAACGCCAGATCATACAGCAACACTTCAATGGGTTTGGGCATGGGAATTCTCCTTAGCCCGGACATTGCATGAGAAAACAGCTGTCTCAAAAGGAAATCATATGATTTTAAGGCCTACAGCAAAAATGTTAACTATGCCACGTGCAACATGTAAATCAGCGCTTGCTGTTTGATTTTCTCATCCTTCGGGCGAGCCGGGTGCACTCATCTGCTGCGTTATCAGAGTCTTGAGGTAAAAAACCACATCTACAGCTCTGATGCCTTGCACATGAGCGAACCCGACTCGTGAAATATCCGGGCAGTGTTGGCGGCCCGGCCATGTGCCGGGCCCGTTGGGTTGAAGCCGCGTCCCGCCTCTGTTGATCTGCGGGGATGAGCAGGGCTATTTTGCGTTGACCTGTCCCACAAGCAGAAAGTCCTTGGGGGTTTTGACACCGGCCGAGGCATCAAAGTTGATCATTGTCTCGCCGGGGGCCAGCAGGTTTGTCTCCATGAGAAAGTTCAATCCCTTGAGGTCCAGGGAGAGGCTTTTGGGCATCTCAAGGTGGTCGTCCAGGTTGTCGTAGAACGATGGGTGGGACTCCATGCAGCCCACCAGGCGTTCCCAGAAGCTGCAGCTGTCGTTGCTCAGCCCGACGTGGATGTCTTTGGGTGTGATGGAGATGGAGGCGATGCTGATTTCGTCGGTGGTGGTGTCCAGGCTGATGGAGCCTCCATTCTGTTCATAGGAGAGGGTTACGTCCACCCCGCCCCAGTGGTTGGAGGAGGATTGGCCGAAGGAAGAGTTTTCGGACCAGGAGGTGTCGGCCGAGGCCTGCCAGTTCAGGGAGACGCTGCCGTCTGCGATCTGCATGCGAATGGGGTGGTCCTTGAAGTTGATGTCAAACCCTTTGTAGTAGTGGCTGCCGAAGAACCAGTGGCCCGAGTCGTTCTTGGCAAGGATCTCCAGGTCCTTGCTGACACTGCAGGCAATGCCCTTGGGCACCGATTCGTAGGCCACCGTAAAGCCCTCGTCCTGGAGCTGCTTGGTGATGTAGCTGGTGGTGAGGAGCTGGTAGCCCAGGATGAGGCTGGCGGTGAAGTTTTCCGGGATGGGGAGCATCTCTTTGGTGCCCGGTTGAAAGGAGGGGTTGCGGTTGCCCGGGGGGTTGCCGCTCTCCTTCACCTGGATGTAAAGGCTCAGAATGCCGGTTTCCCCGTCTCCTTCCGAGGCAAAGACAAAGGCTTTGGGCGTGAGCAGCACGCTGCCCTGGGAGGCTTTGTCGTTGTTTACCTGGGCCAGGGCGTAGTCGATCTCCGTGACATGGTAGGTAAAGTAGCTCTCCACGGCGTCGACGAACTGCGGGTTGATGATGGCCTTCAGGGATGGATCGGGCTCGGGCATGATCTTGAACTGGGTGCCCTTTTCATTGGCAAAGTGGAGGATTACGTGGCTCTGGCTGGTTTTGTCGTCGTCGAAGGTGACGATGTCTCCCTTGGATGAGACCTTTCCGGTATCCCCCGTGACCGCAGCCAGGGGGACATAGGCGTCCACGCTGTAGGTATTTTTGGGGAAATCGGCTGTCCTGAAAGGTTTCTCCTGGCCCTTCAGGTAGATGCTGTACGTTCCGCCGGTGATGAGCATGGTGAGGTTGGCCTGGTCTGAGCGGCCGGCGATGAATTTCAGGGTGGGTTTGCCGAGAAAGAGGTCGTATTTCACCGTAAAGGGCTCCCCTGTCAGGGGATCGTCCTCCTGGACATCGAAGTGCATCTCCGTGACGAGTTTCTTTTTTGCGTAGGCTGTGGCGAGAAAGTCGTTGAGCTGTTTCGTGGTGTAGGAACAGACCATGTCCCAGTTGTTGGTTGAGGAGCTGCCGTTCATGGCGTTGACCAGGTTATCCATTGTCGGGTAGGTACTCATGGAGCCTCCTGAGGATTGTGAGTTGGTGTTACGTAATGAACGTTTTATGACGACGATATGATGTTGATGAACTGTGCGATGTGGGTGTGTCTTGAATGGTAACTGTTTGTGACAGTATTTAATTTGGGCTTTTTAGAGCTGGGTATCTGCATCTGTACGACGTGGTGTCGCGATTTTTATAACATGACTGAGATGTAGGGCAGGGCGCCCATGCATCAAGTCCGAAGGATGAGAAAATCGATCAGAAATCGGAGGATTACATTTTGCATTTTAGAAATGTATACACTCTTCGCAGTAACCATACGTAATGACATCTAAAATTAGTTTTGGCATGGTCGCTTATTCATGAAATATCCGAGTAAGGCGTGTTGCTATTGGATAACAGAGGGCTGAGGTGTCCGTGGGATGAGGACAGTACGGTGAGCGTCTCAGCATTTTAATGCTTTGAACTATAGGGATTGTTTTGCTTTTTGCCAAGGGAAAAAAGTATCCTTGTCTTTCAGGCGACAAACGCTCCCGTTACCTTTCTTACCGTGTTTTTCCGATCCCACCGATTCGGCCTTGGAAGGCTCTGGCTTTAAGGGCCGTCTCCCACAGTGGTAAGCCCGGTTTTTTTGTTGAAACATGGCTGTGAATATCGTAATTTTATTCTCATATTTAAATACGTAGAATCAGTCTGTTGAGGTAGCCTGTCAGGCCCCACAGGCTTGTCAGCTGGGGCGAAGTCCCCTTTTTTGATTTGGTGTGTTGTTTTTTTAGTAAGGAGACGGTTGTTGTCGCAAAAATTGAACAAAGATGGCGTAAAGTATCTGTTGGCACCCGTTCGATGGAACATTCTCATGGGTGTTGTTTTTTTTCTTGTGGCCGGGCGATGGGATATTGCCAGGGCCTGGCTGGCCTTCGGCATTCATATTGTCGGAGCCGTTTTCGGGGGGTATTTGATGTTGCGGTTCGCACCGGAGCTGGCCAACCAGAGGGCGGAAGCCAGGGAAGGGACCAAGGGCTGGGACAAACTGATCCTCCTTTCCTACTTCCTGCTGTTGATCGTCTGTAGCCCCGTGGTGGCGGGGCTGGAGATCGGACGGTTCGGAGGCGTCCAGATGGAAGGGCTCAGTTGCGTTGCCGGGATCGCATTGTACCTTGGCTTTTTTCTGCTGTTTTACTGGGCCATGCTGGTCAATAAACACTTTGAAGGAACGGTCCGTATCCAGACGGATCGGGATCATAAAGTGGTTACGCGAGGCCCCTATGGCGTTGTCCGGCATCCCGGGTATGTGGCCATGGTGCTGGTTTGTCTGGCCGACCCCTTTATTATCGGTTCGAAGCTGGCGCTGATCCCCGGTGTCGTTGCCATTGCGGTAACGGTGCTCCGCACCTTCCTGGAGGACAGGATGCTTCAGGAAGAACTGGATGGGTATGCCGAGTACGCAACCAGGGTGAGGTACCGGCTGATTCCCGGGGCCTGGTAAGTCACTTTCGCGTGGCGAACCCGGGCTTTTATATCACTTTTCGTTTTTCGGAACCCTGGGGCGCACCGGGTGCAGTCCCAGGCCGTTATCATCTTCCATAGGTTCGCTTCGGGGGCAAAGGAGGCCATGTGAGATCCCTTGACGAGATGTCGACGAAGGATACGGTGGAGCTGCTCAACAAGTGCTGGATGACCCACGACGGCATGTGGTTTTTTCATTGCCTCAACACATTTGGGATTGAGGCAACAAACAAGCTTAACAAAGAGGCGATCAGGTCCCTTTCATCTGTTGAAATTAACCGGCTCAAACAGGTCCTGGGCATCAATGGACCGCTGGATCGCTGCGATGACTTTTTAACGTTTTTTAAGCATCCTCATATGGTACGATCCCTGACTTTATGCAGGTCCGTTTTGGTTACCCCGGTGAAAACACCCTCACATGGGCGTTTCCTCAAGGGGAGTGCTTTGCCTATAAGGGCGTAAAACGGCTGGGCGCCATCGACCGGTATGAATGCGGGGTGCTTTACAGAATCAAGTGCTGGCTTGACGAACTCGGCATTGCTACCGTCGTCGGCATCTGGAGCGCGGGTCGTCGACGCATCATCACGGATCATGCGCAGGGGAGATCCGGTTGTTTGTCTGAAGCGCTTGCAAGGTCTCCGACTGCAACTTCATTCCCCGACTTACGTCTGGCTTTTTTGTGCCACGATGCGGATCTCGAAGCTGATGGGATCGAAGACGAGGTGCATGCCCAGGTGCTCGAAAAATCGTGAAGAGCCGTAAAGAACATGCCACCGGGTTCTGTCCAGGTCGAAATGGGCCTCGGCAGCCAGGCGCCCCCCTTCCTCCGGAGTGACGGTGGCCGTAAAGGAGAGGGGGGCCGTGATTCCTTTCAGCTCGAGTTTTCCCTGGATGTCGCAGTTTGGGACGCTCAAGTACGGATCCGGCACAGGGGTCGTCTTTTCAATGGTAAACCGGGCCGAGGGAAAGCGGCTCGTGAAGAAGAAGTCATCGGACTTGAGGTGGGCCTCGAGGACCTCCTGCAGTTCGTCCCCTTCCAGATTGGTGTTGGCGATGGAGGCCATGTCGATCTCAAAGCTTCCTGTGACGGTCCCGCCTTCGGCCTTCAAAGTGCCCGAAGAAAGCCTCACCTCCCCGTGATGACGGTTTGACGGGTTCCTGCCGACCCACCGGATCGTGCTTTCGTCCGTGTCCACACCATAGGTCCCGTCGGCAATGAAAAGACGCGACGGCGGAGCATCTGCCATCTCCGGCGCCTCCCCCTCCAAAGGAAATCCTGCGGCGTTCCACGCCTCGATACCCCCGGACAGGACATGAAGGTTTCTGTACCCTTCGCTGTGAAGTTTTCGGGCGGCTGTGTCCGCGTCCAAGGAGCGGTGGCTGGAGCCGTAAAGGACGATAACGGCATCCGGGTCTTCGGTAACGGCGCGAACCTGCTCCAGGAAATTCACCTCAAACACCGATGCCCGGGCAGCCCGGGGAAGGCGGACCTTTGCAAAGTGGTCTTCGGTGAGGGTGTGAAGCAGGCAAAACAGCTTCTCGCCATCCATCCAGCGGGAGAGCGTTTCCGGTGACAAAACCTCGTAAGGGCGGGTGTCGGTCATGACGTCTCCTTGTCTCTGTTTCGTTTGTTACGATTCAGGTCGCCTTCTGTCGGTCGAAGCAGGGGGCAACGAGGGGCTGAACCGTTACGTATGGTGTTTTACGGCAAGGCGGTGTTGTACCTGGGATGGGGGTGTAATTGCCTTGAAATACCTTAAATGTTTGTAACTGAGACACGTTGTTGATATATTCATCGCATGATCTCATGATTGGGTCATCAATCTCTACCAACCATGGCGCCCCATGACGTTCGTCGCAATTCGGGGAGGGGTGTCGGGCCCGCGAATCGGGCTGCGGGGATAATCAGAGCGCGTTTCGTGGCTTGCCGATTCGCGCAGGTACTGATCGTCACCGACTCCTAAACGGCCCGCGATAACCTGCACGTCGACTTCAGGAACTGTTTGAAATCCCATATGTATTTTATATATCACACCCCCGGGGTCCCTGCACTCCGAAAAGGGTCTCTGCGGGTGGCGTGGTGCAGGTGCAGAGGGCCTGTTTCCGGGGCGTTTGCTAAACGATGATCTTTACACCCCATCGTTTACCTGTAGCGGATCCATCGTTTCGTTTTGAATAGCCGTTCGTAACTGATCAACATTAAAACGGGGACAATATGGAATCAAAAAAAAGAGACAGGGGCCTGGTATCTGGCCTGGCTCGGAGGGTGCCCCTGGGCACGGGGCTCATGGTTCTGGCGGCCGTTTTGTTGCTGTCCTGCGGCAGGAGGGGCGAGGAAGAGCCCGAGCCGGAGGTGGTGCGCCCGGCAAAACTCTTTCGCGTCTCGTCAGCTGTTGAGGAGAACCTCCGGGAGCTTCCGGGGAGGGTCAGGGCGAGCAGGCGGGCTGACCTTGCGTTTCAGGTGTCCGGTCCGTTGACCGCTTTTCCCGTTGAAGAAGGTGACCCCGTGAAAAGAGGTGCGGTGGTGGCGCGGATCCTTCCCAGGGATTTTAAGACAGCCCTTGCCACGGCCAAGGCCAACGAGCTGGAGGCCATGCATCAGTATAACCGTTACAAGGACCTCTACATCAAAAAGCAGGTCTCCAAGGCCGATTTTGACAGGGCCAAGCGGGAGTACGACGTGGCCAAGTCCGATGTGACCAACGCAGAGAACGCATTGAAGGATACCTATTTAAGGGCCCCCTTTACAGGGGTCATTGCCCGGCGGTACGTGGAGAATTTTCAGGAGGTTCGCGCCAAGGACCCCATTGTCAGCCTTCAGGACGTTTCGGAATTGGAGATAGTGGTGGATGTGCCCGAAACCCTCATGGCCAGGGTGCGGAACAAGTCCAAGGGGGCCGTTGTTGCCGAAGTGGAGTTTTCCGCCATGGCCGGTGTCAAGCATGACGTCACCCTCAAGGAATTTTCCACCGAAGCGGATGACCAGACCCAGACCTACCGTGTTGTCCTTGCCTTGCCGGCACCCAAGGGAGCCAACATTCTTCCCGGAATGACGGCCAAAGTGGTCGGAAAGAGTCAGTCCGCAGAAGAGGAAACTGAGGACAACGGCAGCGAGGAGGCGGTGGAAGGCCTGAAGGGCATAAAGGTGAAACAAGGCTTTCTCGTACCTGTCAATTCCGTCTTCGCAGATGAAGCCGGTCGCGAATTCGTTTGGGTTGTCGCTTCGGGCAACATGACTGTGGAGATGCGTGAAGTGAAGGTCGGCAGCGTGTCGGGGAGCAGCATTATTGTCCTTGAAGGGCTTGAAGCCGGTGAAACGATTGTCTCCGCCGGTGTCAATTACCTTCAGCCCGGAATGAAAGTCAGGGAAATGAAGGCCAACTAACCCGGCTCGCCCGGAGGGTGAGAAAATCGAGTCGAGAACTGAGGGTTACATTCTGAATTTCTTGAATAACGGGGCTTTTCATACTGACGCGCCAATCACAGCCTGATTGCTTTGATGTGATCGTTTTCTCATGAAATATCCGCTCATGAAATATCCGGGACAGGAGGCTGGTATTTATGAACATCGCAGAACTCTCCATCGAAAAAAAGACCGTCACACTGGTGATTTGTTTTTGTATTGTTGTGGGAGGTATCCTTGCCTATTCCGGGTTGGGGCGCCTGGAAGATCCAGAGTTTACAGTGAAAAATGCCGTTGTCCTCACCCCGTATCCCGGGGCCACCCCCATGGAGGTAGCCGACGAGGTCACGGATCGTATTGAGACGGCCATCCAGCAGATGCCCCAGCTTGATTATGTGGAGTCCACCTCCCGGGCCGGAGGGTCCATCGTGACGGTGACCATCAAGGATCAGTACGACAAACATACCCTTCCCCAGGTCTGGGACGAGCTGCGGCGCAAGGTGGGGGATATTCAGTCCCAGTTGCCTCCGGGGACCCATCCCTCCATTGTTAACGACAGCTTTGGCGACGTCTATGGTGTTCTCCTTGCTGTTACCGGAGAGGGATACTCCTACGAGGAGCTCAAGGAGTACATGAAGTTTCTGAGAAAAGAGCTCCTGCTGGTGCCGGGTGTGGCCAAGATTACCCTCTGGGGGCTACAAGACGAGGCGGTCTTTGTGGAGATTTCCCGCGCGCGCATCGCCCGCCTTGGCATCGGGCTGGACAGCATCTATTCCGCCTTGAAGGATCAGAACCTTGTGGTGGAGTCGGGTTCGGTGAAGGTGGGGCCCGAGTATATCCGGATCAACCCCACGGGCAGCTTTGACTCGGTTGAGGATATCGCCAACCTCCAGGTGAGGGATCCCGAATCGGATCGGGTCATTTATCTCAAGGATGTTGCCGACGTGAAGCGAGGGTACGTCACGCCCCCGTCCAGGGTACTCCATTTCAACGGAGCCCCGGCCATCTCCATCGGTATTTCCGTGGTACCGGGGGGCAACGTGGTCAACATGGGAGAGGCGGTTAAGGCACGACTTGCGGAGCTTGAAGACCAGAGGCCGGTGGGCATGGAGATGGGTGTCGTCAACTTCCAGTCCGATGATGTCTCCAAGGCGGTGAACGGGTTTGTGAGCAACTTTATCCAGGCTGTCCTTATTGTGGTGGTGGTGCTTCTGCTCTTTATGGGGCTTCGGAGCGGTCTTCTCATCGGTGTGGTCCTGGCCCTGACGGTTCTTGCTACCCTGGTGATCATGAAAGTACTGGCCATCAATCTGGAGAGGATCTCCCTGGGGGCCCTTGTCATCGCCCTGGGCATGCTGGTGGACAACGCCATTGTCATCACCGAGGGGATGCTTATACGCATTGAGTCGGGTATGAATCGCATCAAAGCGGCAAAGGAGGTGGTGGACCAGAACCTCTGGCCCCTGTTCGGTGCCACGGTCATTGCGGTGCTGGCCTTTGCGGCCATCGGTGTCTCCCAGGACTCCACCGGGGAGTACTGTCGCTCCCTGTTTCAGGTGATGCTCATCTCCCTCATGAGCAGCTGGGTCATCGGCATCACCATTACCCCGCTTTTCTGTACCATGTTTCTCAAGAGCAAGGTCAAGGACGGGGAAGAAAATACGGGAAAGGAACCGTATCAGGGCATAATTTTTGTGGGTTACAAAGCCTTTCTCACGTTATGCATCAGATGGCGATGGGTCACCGTGGTGGTCATGACCGGTTTGCTGTTTCTGGCCATCACCGGGTTCGGCATGCTGAAGAACAGCTTTTTCCCGGAATCCACGCGGCCGCAGTTCATGATCAACTACTGGCTCCCGGCAGGGACCGATATTCGCCAGACCACGGAAGACATCGCCAAGATTGAAAAGCGTCTTCTGGAGGACGAGCGGGTGGTCTCCACGGCGTCGTACATCGGCGAGGGTGCGCCCCGGTTCATGCTCACCTTTAACCCGGAGACCTCAAGGGACAAAGGCTTTGGCCTGATTCTCGTCTCCGTTAATGATTACAGGGTGATCGGGGACATTATTGAAGAGTACCTGGCCTATTTGAGCGATGAGTTTCCCGAGGCCCAGCCCATATTGGAGAAGTTCAAGCTCGGTCCGTCAAGCGGTGCCGTGGAGGTGCGGTTCAGCGGTCCGGACCCCGTTATCTTGAGGCAGCTCTCAAACCAGGCCAAGGAGATCCTGCTGGCCCACCCCAACACCTATGCGGTGAGGGACGACTGGCGGCAGCGGGTGAAGACCATCCGGCCCCAGTTCGACGATACCCGGGCCCGGCTGGCGGGCATTTCGCGATCCGATCTGGCCCGGGCCCTGGAGATGAACGTCATCGGGACCACCATGGGCATTTACCGGGAGGGTGATGAGCTGATCTCCATCATCGCGCGGCAGCCCGAAGAGGAGCGCCTGGACGTGGAAAATATCCGGAGCCTTCAGGTGTGGAGCCCGGCCACGCGGAAAACCGTTCCCGTGTATCAGGTGGTGTCCGATTTTACGACGGACTGGGAAGACTCCATGATCTATCGTCGGGACCGGAAGATGACCATCACCACCAAATGCGAGAACAAGCCCGGGATCCTGGCAAGCTCCATCTTAGGGGACGTCAAGACCAAGATCGAGGCCATTGAGATCCCTCCGGGGTTCTCCATGGAGTGGGGCGGTGAATTCGAAGACTCTGCCAAGGCAAGGGAGAAACTGGCCGGTTCCATGCCCGTCACCTTCATGCTGATGGTGCTCATCGTGATTATGCTTTTCAACTGCCTGAGACAGCCCCTGATCATCTGGCTCACCGTACCCCTTGCCATTATCGGGGTCTCCATGGGGCTCCTTATATTTGACCTGCCCTTTGATTTTATGGCCCTGCTGGGATTTTTGAGCCTTACGGGCATGATGATCAAGAGTGCCATTGTTCTCATTGATCAGATCAACATCGAGCTGGGCGGGGGCAAGGCCCCTTACATGGCGGTGGTGGATTCAGCGGTAAGCAGGATGAGGCCGGTGTGCATGGCTGCCATTACCACTGTTTTAGGCATGATTCCGCTGTTGCCGGATGTCTTCTTCAGGGCCATGGCCGTGACCATCATGGCCGGCCTCAGTTTTGCCACGCTTCTGACCCTCATCGTCGTTCCGGTTCTTTATGTCATCTTCTACAAGATCCCTTCCCAGGGATGAACCCTATATGCCGGGAGTTCAACCATGACACGTACATCCACCTGTTTCGCCATCATGCTGGTCACGCTGCTCACCCTGGCTTCCTCGGCAGTGGCCCTCACGGGGCTTCCCGTTGCCCGCATTGGGATCGTGACCGACGGGCCCTGGGCCAGGTATCCCGATTCTCTCGAGGTGTTCAAGGAGGAAATCATCACCCTGGCTGAAGGGGAGTTCGATATCCGCTTTCCGTCAAACCGAATCCTGGACGGGGGGTGGAACGCCGGGGCGGTTATCTCCGCCCTGGATACCCTCCTTGAGGCATCGGACGTGGATCTGGTCGTGGCCCTGGGGGTTGTGGCCAGTAACGAAGCCTGTCGCCGCAGGAACCTGAAAAAACCTGTTATCGCTCCTTTCATTATTGATGACAGGCTCCAGGATCTTCCCTTCAAGGATGGGACCAGCGGTGTGCGAAACCTCAACTACATCAACGTGCAGAAGAGTATCTCCAAGGAGATGAAGACCTTTACGGACATCGCACCGTTCAAAACCCTCACGGTTATTGCCGATCAGTTTGAAATCAATGCGCTTCAGGACATCACAAAGCATATAACGGCCTATGAGGAGGAGCACGGCCTTGGAATCAAGCTTATCGCTTATGACGTCAGCGCCGAGAAAACCTTGGAAAAGCTCACCCCTTCAACCGAAGCGGTGTTTGTGACCTCCCTGCTTCGCATGCCCCCGGACGAGTTTGAAAAACTGGTGGCGGGGTTCATCGACAGGATGCTGCCCAGCTTTTCCTTCTGGGGCATGGCCGATGTGGAGACCGGTATCCTGGCGACCATGACCCCCAAATCGAATATTCAGCACCTCTCCCGAAGCGTTGCCGTTAATGTCATGGAGGTGCTTCGCGGGAAAAACGCCGGGGATCTCCCTGTCTTCTTCAGCCGTGGGCAAAGCCTGACCATCAACTGGGCCACGGCAAAGGCCATTGAAGTCTATCCCAAATGGGACATCATCACCGGCGCGGAGCTTCTCAACAACACTGTCGAGGGCGTGGGAAGGCGTCTGACCCTTGAGGGGGCCGTTACCGAATCGGTGCGTGCCAACCTCGATTTGAAAGCACTGGACAGGGCCGTGGCCTCAGGCATGGAGGATGTTAAGAAATCACGGGCCGACCTGTTGCCGCAACTGGGGCTCGGATCAGAGGCCAGAATGATTGACGACGACAGGGCAAGGGCGGCCCAGGGCCAGAGGCCGGAAAAGACATGGTCCGGTTCCATAACCGGCAGCCAGGTCATTTATTCGGACAAGGCCTGGTCGGCCTATACGGTGTCGAAAGAAACCCAGAAAGCCCTTGAGGAAGATCGGGAGACCCTTAGGCTTGACATCATCAACAGCGCTGCCGTAGCCTACCTCAATGTGCTCAGGGCCGAGGCGGTCCTCAACATACAGACCGATAACCTCAAGCTGACCCGCGCCAACCTGGAGCGGGCCAAGGTCCGTGTTTCCGTTGGAGCGGCAGGCCCTGAAGAGGTGTACCGCTGGGAGAGTGAGCTGGCCAACCGTCTCCAGGACGCCTTGAATGCGGAATCCTCGCTTCTTGACGCCAGGAGTGAGATGAACCGCATCATGGACCGGCCTTTGACCGAGGGCTTTGCCCCTGCAGAGGCGGGGATCAGGGACCCGGTCTCCGTGGTGGGCGAACCCCGTATTTTTCCTTATCTCGAGACCCCCCGGAAGGTTCGTGTCCTGAGTGATTTTTTTCAGGAGGAGAGTCGGGTCAAGGCCCCGGAACTCAGGGCCATCGATGCCCAGATTGCAGCACGCATGCGGGTGCTGACTGCGGCCAAGAGAGAGTTCTGGCTCCCCACCTTTGAACTTGTCGGCAACGTCACCGAAGTCTTTGACAAAAGCGGTGACGGCGCTCGTCCCCCACCGCCGAAGTCCCGGATGATACCAACTGGACCGTGGGGGTCACAGCATCCCTGCCCCTGTTCAGCGGAGGCGAAAGATCGGCCGAATTGAGGCAGGCAAGGGAAGAGATCCAGCGGCTCGGCAGGGAGCGTGAGGCTGCGGCTGCACGCATCAGCCAGAGGGCTGTTGTGGCCATGAACCGCGTCCGGGCTTCCTATCCGGGGATACGCCTTTCCAGGGACGCGGCCGCATCCGCGGCCAACAACCTGCAGCTGGTGACGGACTCCTATGTCCGGGGCGTGCTGTCCATCATCGATCTGCTCGACGCCCAGAACCTTGCCCTTGTGGCCGAGCAGCAGGCAGCCAATGCCGTTTATGATTTTCTCACGGACCTCATGGAAGTGCAGCGATCCGTGGGCTCTTTTTTTCTTTACGCCGACGAGACCGAGCGAGATGTCTGGTTCGACCTGATTGAATCCTATTTCTCCCAGTGACTGTAAGATAAGGATTGAACTCCATGGACCCTGTTGTCCTTACCGTGGCCTTTGCGTTGGGCTATCTGATGTATCGCCTGGGGCTGCCTCCCCTGGTGGGTTTTTTAATGGCCGGGCTGTGCCTCAGCGGCGTGGGGTATACCTCCACCCCCATGCTTGAGGCCGCCTCGGATGTGGGCGTGACCCTGCTTTTGTTTACCATCGGCCTGAAGCTGAGGCTCAGGAACCTTGCAAAGCCGGAGGTGTGGGCCGGGGCGTCTCTGCACATGGCCCTCACCGTGGCGACCATGGGAGGGGCCCTGTTCTGCCTGGGGTACTCCGGGCTGCGTTTTTTTCTTGCAATCGACATGCAGACCGCGCTGCTCCTGGCCTTTGCCCTGAGCTTTTCCAGCACCGTCTTTGCCGTCAAGATCCTTGATGAGCAGGGGCGCATGGACTCCCTCAACGGCCGCACGGCCATCGGCGTGCTCGTGATTCAGGATATCCTGGCGGTCATCTACCTGACGGCGGCAACCGGTAAGGTGCCCTCTGTGATGGCCATTGGGGTCATTGCGCTTCTTCCCGTGGTGAGAAAGGCCTTTCTCCTGGTGATGGACCGCATCGGCCACGGGGAACTGATGGTGCTTTTCGGCCTGTTTGCCGCCCTCATCGCAGGGGCCCATACCTTTGACCTGGTTCGGTTGAAACCGGATTTAGGGGCCCTGATCCTGGGCATGCTCATGGCGCCGCACCCCCGGGCCAAGGAGATGGCAAACGCCTTGATGAGCATCAAGGACGTGCTGCTGGTGGGTTTTTTCCTTGATATCGGGCTGCGAGGCATTCCGGGGGCTGCGGGGTTTGCCGCCGTGGGCATCCTGGTGGCCCTGCTTCCCCTTAAGATGGCCCTCTATTTTCTGGTCTTCACCCGGTTTCGCTTAAAGGCCAGGACCTCCTTCATGACCATGGCAAACCTTTCCAATTACAGCGAGTTCGGCCTCATCGTCTGTTCCCTTGCCGCATCCGTGGGCAAGCTGGATCCCCGGTGGCTGGTGGTGATGGCCATTGCCCTGTCCGTCTCCTTTATCCTGGCATCGCCTTTGAATACTTACTCGGACCGGCTGTTTGACCGTCTGGCCGACATGTTGAAGCGGTGTGAGACCTGCGAGCGTCATCCCGAGGAAACCCCGTATGAGCGGAAATCGGCGGATATTGTCGTTATCGGTATGGGACGGACCGGGGTGGGGGCCTACGACTGGTTTCGGGGGAAGTACGGCGAGGTCGTTCTGGGGATCGATTACGACAAAGAGACCGTTGCAGGCCATGAAATGCAGGGACGGAGTATCGTCCAGGCCGATGTAACCGATCTCGATTTCTGGCGGCGCCTTCCCACTCCGGACGGGCGGGTGAGGCTTGTGGTGCTGGCCTTGAATAATTTTGAATCCACCCTTTCCGCCATTCAGAGATTCAAGCAGTTCGGATACACAGGTGCTCTGGCGGCCGTGGCCCGCTATGACGACGAGGTGGAGAGGTTGAAGGAGGCCGGGGCTGATGTGGCATTGAATGTCTTTGCCGAGGCCGGGGCTGGCCTTGCAGCCCATGCCGTGGGAAGCCTCGGGTCACCGGAGCAGGGACCGGCCTGATACGCTGAACGGCCCCTGTGACGGCTTATCGGGTGTGCTGCCTTTTTTATTCCTACAGGGCGAGCAACTCCGGGGGCTTGGCGCATTCAAACCCTTCATCTTCAAACAGGCCTTCGCCACCCAGGTGCTTCTCGTAGTCCACGCCCCACTGCCGCATGTGCTGGAGGATGGGGATGATGGTGTATCCCAGGGCGGTCAGCGAGTACTCGACCCTGGGGGGAACCTCCCGGTAGACTTCGCGATGCACGAGGCCGTCGGCTTCAAGTTCACGGAGCTGCTTGGTCAGCATGCGCTGGGTGATCTCCGGGATGCTGCGGGTCAGCTCCCCGAAACGCATGATCTGCTCCAGGGCCAGGTGATTGAGAATGATGGGCTTCCACTTGCCTCCGATGACAGAAAGTGTCAACTCGAAGTAGCATCGGTATGATTTTCCCTTAAGCTCTTTGATCCTGCAGGGTTCGGGCATGGTCGGTCTCCAAAGGTATCTTTTTTGTAAGTATGGCACAATAAATACCGTACTTGCGAAAACTGTTTCCCTTATGGATAGTGCACCTGTCAGGAACGGTCAAGGGATGTATCCCTTGATAACGTGAAACCATTGAGGAGGGGGCTTCGGTCGTCCCATCCATGAATCCACAAGGAGAGACAGCTATGTATGCCATTGCAGTCAACGGAAGCCCCAGAAAGGGTGGAAACACGGAAACGCTTTTAAATCATGCAATAGAGCCACTTAAAGCCGCGGGTTGGGAGACCGAGATGGTCCGTATCGGCGGGAAACCCATGCGGGGGTGCACCGCCTGCGGCTCCTGTTTTGAGAAGAAGGACGGCCTCTGCATCCTGAAAAAGGACAGCTTCAACGAGATCATGGCCAAAATGGTCCGGGCCGATGCCATTATCCTGGGCTCTCCCACCTATTTCACCGATGTGACGGCCGAACTCAAGGCCCTCCTCGATCGCTCCGGCATGGTGGCCCTGGCCAACGACAGGGCCTTCCGGGGAAAGATCGGGGTCGCGGTGGTGGCCGTACGACGGGGTGGCGCCACCCACGTCTTTGATACCATCAACCACATGTTCATGATGTCTCAGATGATCGTGCCCGGTTCCACCTACTGGAACCTTGGCCAGGGCCTGAACAAGGGCGACGTGCTGGAAGACGCCGAAGGGCTGGCCAACATGAAGAACCTGGGGGAGACCATTGCCTGGCTGGGGAAAGCGATGGCGCCTCATAAAGAGAGCTTCCCGCAGACCCTTGAATTTTTCGGGTAGGCAGTCAGCCTCTGAGTATTGGCCAACTTATCTGGAAACAGACGAAACTCCGAGACCTGCAGGGAGCACTCCGTGCACCAAAATGGCGGCCTTCCACCCTTCTCTGATACCCCATAACGCAAAGAGTTTTGGTTCCCCGGGCATGGTGCAGAGAGTTCACCCTACGGGCCGAGGGCCTCACAGCACGATGTCATTGAGAATAGACCATGATCTGTTGAAACCATTCAGCTTTCTCGTCCCGTTTGATCCGCCACGCGTTTACCGCTCCGGCGCCAGGATGGTGAGGAGCACCCCGGTGAGGATGAGGACGCTGCCCCCGTATCCCAGGACCCCCAGGGTCTCGTTCCAGAGAAGCCAGGCAAAGAAGGTGGCCACCACGGGTTCCAGGGTGGCGGTGAGGACGGCTCGGGTGGGGGCCAGGGTGCGCAGCCCCAGGTAGTAGAAGCTGTTGGCGCTGTAAGAGAAGAAGGCCAGGAGCAGGAGCTGGAACCAGATGACGGGCGTTTTGGGGGTGAACTCCACAAAGGGGAGAAGGCCCAGGATACCCGTGGGAAGGATCCAGAAGAAGAGGGTATACGGGGCGTAGGTGCCCGAAAACATCTTGCCGATGATGTAGTAGAGGGAGTAGCAGATCCCTGCGGTGAGCCCCCAGAGCACGGCCGTGGCAATGGACTCACCGGCCATGGGGCCGCCGTCGAGGCAGATGCCCCAGACCCCTGCCACGGCAAGGGCCATGGCGATGCTCTTGATCAGGGTCATGCGTTCCCCGAAGAGAAAAAAGGAGAAGAGAGCGACCCAGAAGGGAGCGGTGTAGAGCAGCACCGAGGCCAGGGCTGCCCCGCCTTTGTCGATGGCCATCATGTTGGCGGCGTAGAAAAGGGAGATGCCCACGAAGCCGAAGGCAAAGAGGACGGGCAGGTCTTTTTTCTTTGCCGCCATCTGTCGTTTGGCGGCGGCATGGGTACCGAACATAATCCAGGTCAGAAGGGCTCGGAAAAAGCCCGCCTCAATGGGAGAGACCCCGGCGGCAAAAAGGTACCGGGAGACCGGGCCCAGGAGTCCCCAGAGGAGGGCGGCTCCAAAGATAAACAGATAGCCTTTGAGGCTGGGTGAGGTGAGCTTGGGCACGGGGGGCTCCTTTGTCTGGATCTGATGCGGACCCGCGTCAGCGGATAAGACCAACGTGTCGCCATGGGCAGAGCCGTGACGCGAGATCAAGCTTTACGGCCCTTTGTGTGCCATGTCAAGGGCTGTCCGGGAAAGACCCAGGGTTAACGCATTTAAAAAATCAGTTGCCTCCGGCAGGGCCGCCGGAGGCAAAAATCTAAATGCGGTAACTCTGAAGGAAGACCCCTGCAAAAGGGGAGCTGTCCTTATGGTTACAAGGTCCCGGCCATGATCACGGCGCCCAGGATGAGCACCACCAGGGCAGGGGCGCTCTGGGTCGGCTTATGCCGGGCTTTGACGTGGGCGGCCACGGCACCGATCATGGTCACGACCAGAAGAGCCGATGCCGCCAGGGTGAGGGCCTCTATCTGAAGGCCCATGGCGAGGCACACCTCCAGGCCGCCGATGAGGGGCATGGCATGCTTGGGCAGGCCGAACTCTTTGAACTGATCGGCCAGGGGCTTTGCGCCCAGTAGTTTTGCAACACCGGCCATGAGGATCAGGGCGGAGGTGATGAGTTTGACGATGGTCATGGGTCGTCTCCTGTGACGGGGCGTGACGGATCCGGCTATCCGTCCTTGTTCCCTTCATTGGCCTTGAGAATGCTCTCAAGGCTGATCTGTTTTTTGTTGGTTTCCGGTTTGGCCTGTGTGTCGGTGCTTCGGACATAGAGCACGAAGCCCGCCTTTTTTCCTGCGGCCTCTTCCCATTTGGGAACCAGTTCCAGAAGGCTTGCGGCCAGAAAGGCCAGAAATAGGATTGCCGTTGCAATGCGTCGAAAAGTCATGGGGCCTCCTTGGGGCGTACATCCTGTATGGCGCGACGGCGCCATTGGCTGCGGACAAACCCGATATAGTCAAACAGAGCAGTGACCGGGCAAAAGAGTCGGCACCAGGGGCGCTTGACCATAAGGGAGCCGATGACCACGGCCAGGGTCATGGCAAAGAGGGCATCGGAGCCGGTGAAGTTAAAGGCCATGCCAAAGGGCTCGAAGCTCGCCTGGGAAGGGTTCCGGAAAAAAAGGGCGGCGCAAAGGGCTGCAAGGGCCACAAGCCGTGCCGACCAGGTCATCCATGGGGTCCGCCTGGGTGGTGAGCAGCCCGTCATGCGTCCCAGCCCTTCCTGAACCGCGCCAAAGGGACAGAGGATGGCGCAGTAAAGGTTTTTGCGGGTGAGGAGAAAGACCGCAACCGCTAAGGCCAGGCAGACCAGGGCTGCGTAGGAGGCAAGGCCCTGCGCCCAGCCCCCGGAGATGAGCAGGTGCACGGTGGCAAGGGAAAACTGGGTGCTGTAGAGGACACCCAAGAGCAGGGTCGAGACCGTCAACAGGGCGGCGCGGCCGTACTAGGGGAAGCGGCGTCCGGCCACGAAAAGGGCGCAGCCGAAGAGCAGCACGATCACCATGCTTTTTATGAGCTCTTTTGGGTTCACCGGGCCGGGGGCGCCTTGGGCGGTCATGGGCTTACCCGTGCGGGCGGCGGTAATGCGGGCTGCTGCTTCCCTGAGCCCTTCCAGGATCGCCGTGGAGGAGATGGTGGCCCCGGAGACAGCGTCGACGTCGGGAAGCGTGTCCAGCCTGCTGCCCGGAAAGGGATCGAGGAGCCCGCTTTCCACCACCTTGGCCAGGTAGGTGGTGGTGTCGGTGCTGTTGAGGATGGCTACATGTCGGATGGTTCCTTTTTCATCGGCTGCCAGGGCAACCTTCAGGGGGCCTCCGTAGCTTGGGCGGCTTGCCAGGGCGATATGCAAGGGGGCCTCCGGCGCGTTGCGTTGGTCTGCCCGATACAGCTGGTCGCTTACCTGTGAGATGTTTGTGAGTGTGTTCGAGATGTTCCGGATGTGCGCCGTGGCAGACTCCTGGAGCCTGGCCCTCCCCCCGGCCCAGGCCAGGATCAGGACCAGGAGGGAGAGGATGGCGGCTGCACGTTCCATGTGCTGTTTTTGCATGAACAGGTGTTCCTTATGCCTTTTTCTTGAAAACAAAGAGCTTGAGCATCACCGTGCCTGCGATGATGTGGGGGAGCCCCAGAAAGCCGATGAAATAAAATCCGGCCCTGCTTTCGTATTCTCCGGCCAGGGTGAAGCCGCCGGCAACCACGGCGCAGAAAGAGAGAAAGCAGCCGTACATGAGCAGGGTCTGCCACCAGGGGACCTGTCTTCCGCTTTCTTTCAGCCAGGTGTTGGCGCTTAAGATGATGATCACCGGACCGCCCCCATGACCATCCAGAAGAGGTAGTTGAGTATTGTTGATCCGGGAAACATCGTTTTTTTCCTTTCAGGATTTTGGTGCGTCGTTTGGTTGCCAGCCGAAAGCAGCCCCTATGGAAAGCGGCCTGCCTTCGGTCGATGTTGACGTCCTTCGCGGCATTGCCAGGTCCGTTCGATTTCAAAGAAGTCGTCGCTTCGCATCCACCAGGGCGCTTTGTGGTAGTTGGCCTCTTTGCCGCCGTCCCAGTCCGACTTGAACTCTTCGGCTTCGGGGTACTTGAAGAAGTTGGTCTGCATGGCAAGGAGACCCTTGGAGACCAGATGGGTGGGGTCCCGGGGTTCCAGCTCCCTGGAGATGGTGTGTATCCAGGTGTTCTTGCGGGAGTATGGGCACAGACCGATGCAGACCCGGCACCCGAGGCCGTCGCTGGTGGGACCGCTGCACCACTGGAGGTGGCACTTCTCTTCATCCAGGCGCCAGCGCTTGAAGCCCCGTATGACGGTTTCCGGCCTGTCGCTCTTGGAGATGGCCCCGGAGGGGCAGGCCTCCGCGCAGATTTTGCATTGCATGCAGAAGTCGGCCATGCGCACGCTGATGGGCTTGTCGTATTCAAACTCGATGTCGGTGATGACGGCGGCGGGTCGGAAGTTGGCCCCGAGCTCCGGCACCATGACCACACCGGCCCGGCTGTATTCGCCCAATCCCGCGAGCTGGACATACGGGCTCATCATCACCTCGTAGTGATGGCCCGGGAACTGGGCACGGGCGGGGTAGCCCAGCTCCTGGATAAACCGCTCCAGAAGGCCGGAAGCACACCGGGATCGAAAATAGGCGTCAAAGGAGGTGGAGTACCCCACGGCGGCGTACGTGCTGTCCCAGTACATGGGGACTCCGAAGACGATGATGCTCTTCCAGTGCCCGGGGACCTTGTCGCCCCAGCTGTCGTGGCCCTGGTTGGGCATGCCGCGCATGAGTCCCTTGAACATGAAGCGGGGGGTCCAGGTCTCCTGCCATCCCCACCAGGGACATGCCGTACATGTGGGCCATGCGCTTGATGAGCTTGGTGGCGTGCTTGGGGGACTTGAACTTCAGGGGCTCCTTTCGCCAGATATGGCGGTAGTCCCACTCCTCCGGGGGCACGGGGACGCCGGTCTGCTCGTATTTTTCCGCGGGGTCTTCGGGAACCGTGGAGCCGTATCGGTTGTACATGCCGGTGTCCCGGAAGGAGGCGTTGTAGGCGTCGGCAATGGCGTAGCGCCTGTGCTTGCCCGCCTTCCACGCTTCGGCCCGGATGACGCTGTTTTCAAGGGCCTTCATCATGGTCTCGAACTCTTCCTTGGGCCGGTTGCGGTAATAGTCTCCCACCGGGCCGGGCAGGGCTTTGAGGCCCTTGTCGGGCGTCCAGGTGCCCTCCTTGATGTAGCCCATGATGACCGCTTTGCGCTGGAAGAGATACTCGGTCCAGTCGGGGCGCTCCACCTTGCCCACGGGCTTGAAGAAGGTGGGCAGGTCTGTTCTGAAGGGCTCGCGGTTGAAGAACATGTCACCGCCCTGGTAGGTGCGGTTGTAGCCTGTGTAGGCGTCGTCGGAGCGGCCGATGGCAAAACCGGCGGCACCGGCGCCCCCCACCGAAGCCACGGCTGCGGTGAGGCCGCCTATTTTAAGGAAGCCGCGGCGTGAAAAACCGCCCGGCTCTTTTTCGGACGGCTCCTTGCCTTTTGGGGGCGGGGCAGCTTCCTCGGTCTCTTCCGGCTCCAGGTACTCCGGTTTGGCGGTGAAGTTGGCCGGATCGTTGATGATTTTAAGGGCATCTTTTTCATTGGGCATGGGATTGGCTCCTTCCGTCCTGTGGACGGTCTTTATGGAAAGGCTCCTGTGGATCCAGGGCGCTTTTGAAATCGGGAAAATGGTCGAGGACGCATCGGACATAGGGGGGCGCTTTGTCGGGCTCCGTTTCCATGAGGACTCTGGCCCGGTTCACCAGGAATTCCCGTGCGTCAAAGTCGATGAGGGCCATGTCGATATGGCTTTGGGCCGCCTCAACGGGCTGGCCCAGTGCCAGCAGGGCGTCTCCTTTCACCCGCAGGGCCGTGAGCTCCGGCCCGAAGGCTTCGAGCATGTGCTCGCACAGGCAGATGGCCTCTTCGTGCCGGCCTGCGTGGAACAGGCAGATGGCAAGCCCCCGGCTGGACTCCGGGTGGTCGGGATTCAGGGCTGAGGCCTTGTGAAAGTAGGGGAGAGCAGCATCGGGTTTTTCCAGGTGGAGAAGGCATTCCCCTGCCCAGAAATGGGCCCCGGCATAGTCGGGGGACAGGACCACGGCCCGCTCAAACAGGGGCAGGGCTTCGGCCACCCGGCCGGTCAATGCATGGCAGAGGGCAGCGTTGTAGGTGGCTCCCCCATGGTCGGGCTCTTTTTTAAGGATGGCCTCGTATCTTTCCAAGGCTGCTTCAAATTCTTCCTCATACAGGGCGATGTTGCCCCGGTTGTATGCGGCCCTGAGGTTTTCCGGGTCAAGGGAGACGGCGGTGTCAAGGTGCGTGCGGGCTTTGCACATCTCTTCCTTTTGAAGCCAGGACAGGCCCATCTCGTTGTGGAGCCTTGCCAGCAGGCGCATGCTGGCTGCTATTTGTCTGCGGGATCTCTAAATTAGTTTCTCCAGAAAAACCCGGAGCGATTCAGGGGGCTCTGTGCGTTTGAGTTTCCCTATGGCCTTTTCTATAGCCTCTTCCGACCATGGGGACGATATCAGGGAAGGGCGGTTATGTTGCATGTCCGTTGACATGGGTGTCTCCTTGACTGGCGTGTGTGTGGAATGCGGCAACTCGACCGGTTTTTTAGGGATAGCAAGGGGTGTGCCAAAACGCAGTGGCTTGAAATGACAGGGAATGTGGATTCGAGGGGGATGTTGCGTTGGTAAATAAGGTAATTTTGGTCTATATTTGTCTTATAAGATGAAAAATTACTTTATTCGGTAATACGAGGTGCCCCATGCCCGCCCCTTCCCCCACAGATGATCTGCGTTTTTTTCAGGAGACCGTCTCCCATCTCTCCGGAAGCCTTGAACTGGCCGACTCCATGGTGTCGGTCTTTAATCACCTTGCGGACAATTTCCCCCTGGAGGGGATCTCCCTGCACCAGTATTCCCAGGGGCTCAATGCCTTAAAATTGCTTTTTCTCGTGCGTGAAGGCCGCTTCGATTACGTGGAGACCCTGGTGGACCTCACCCCCCGGGAAGGGGCGATGATGATCCATTTCGAGCAGGCCGGGGACGTCATCCTGGAACGGAAAATAAGCCGGGACGGGGGGGCCGCAAAGCACGCCCAGGCCCTGGGGCACCTGCTGCCCGTCAAGCCCCGGGCGTACCTTGTGGGGATCCTTACGTCCGGTAATGAAACCGTGGGGCATCTCTGCTTTATCGGTAAGGAGGGAAAACTGCTCTGCAGACGTGAGCGAGATTCCGCCTGCTTCTCCACCCCCTTGCCCTGGCCATGTGATCTGCTCCGGTTTCAGCGAGTGGCGTTTCAGGAACGGCTCAATGAGGAGAAGCGCGGGCTGGAAAGGGCTCTGGAGCAGCTTCGGGACAATCGCATCGTCGGGGGTCTCGGCGGCCTGGGCAGCGTTATGGAGGTGGTTCGACGCCTGGAAGGAAGGGAGGTGCCGGTGCTCATCTTGGGGGAGACCGGTACCGGCAAGGAGCTCATCGCCGAAGAGGTGCAGCGGATCTCACCGCGTCGAAACGCGCCCTTTGTGAAGGTCAACTGTGGTGCCATCCCCGAGGGGCTCATGGACGGGGAGCTGTTCGGGTACGAAAAGGGGGCCTTTACCGGGGCCACCCGGAGTCGGCCCGGGTTTTTTGAGCAGGCCCACGGCGGCACCCTCTTTCTGGACGAGGTGGGCGAGCTGCCCCCTCAGGTTCAGGTGCGGCTCCTGCGGGTTCTCCAGAACGGGGTGGTGGAGCGGTTGGGGGGAAAGGACTCCATCTCTGTGGATGTGCGCATCATTGCCGCAACCCATCGCAATCTTGAGGCGATGATGAAGCAGGGGGCGTTCCGTGAGGACCTCTACTACCGCCTCTTTGTGTTCCCCGTTACGGTTCCTCCGCTGCGGGAGCGCAAACAGGACCTCGAAGCCCTGGTGTACCATTTTATCGAAAAGATACGCCGGAGTGCCCCAGAGCCCCTCCCTTGCACCGCGGGCCATAGATGCGCTGATGCAGTATGCCTGGCCGGGCAACGTGCGGGAGTTGGAAAATCTTGTGGAGCGGGCCATGACCCTGTGGCCCGTGGGGCCCCTCTACCTGGATCGGTTGTTACCCCGGGAGCCGGCGTTGTACCAGGAAACGCGGGAGAACCTGTCGGAGCTGGAGCGGATAGTGGAGGAGAAGGTCGCCGCCTGCTTTGAAAAACAGAGGCCGGGTACACAGATCCGTGAAACGAAAAGCGCTGCTTCGGCACATCCTCTCCAGACCCTTGATGAGGCGACACGAAAATGCATCGAGGCGGCCCTCTCCCACTGCAGGGGGAAAGTCCACGGCCCCGCAGGCGCCGCCGCCGTTCTGGGCATCAATCCCAGTACCCTGAGAAATAAAATGGCCAAGCTGGAAATCCGGGCCGACGCCTGGAAGCCGTAGGGCTTTCCGCTTACGGAACCATGGATGTTGAGCAGCGGGGAACTCTTGACGATTCATTGCGGCTTAAGGCCTTGATTGTGCTGTTTATATTTGATTGTAAAAAGGTTGACATTGAAAAAACGCTCATGGTATCCATGACTGAGCGCTCGTTCAGGAAACCGGTCGTTGCTGCCCTCATTTCCTCTCCGTTTTATCCTGAATCCTCTGCCTGTTTGTCCCGGTTTTTCTTTGCAGTGCTGTTCTGAACGTTTATCACCCGCGAATATCCAACGTCTCCGATTCCGGAGGGAGCATGGCCCGTAAACGTCCCGATGAAGCCGGTGTGGTCTCCCAGGTGAAAAACCCGGAGCTGGTCCATACCCGCCGTCGCCAGATTGTGGATGCTTCCGTTCATCTTTTCATCGAAAAGGGGTTCCACAAAACACCCACCCGCCGGATTGCAGAAGCCGTTGGCTTTTCCATCGGATCCCTCTACGAATACGTCTCATCCAAGGACGATGTCCTTTACCTTGTCTGTGACGCCATCCACGACGAAATAGAAACGGGCATCCATCGCGACATAGCGCGGGAGAAACGGGGAATCGACGGTCTTGAGGCCGCCATCGGGGTATACATCCGGGTATGCGATACCATGGCCGATCACCTTCAGCTGATCTACCAGGAGACCGCGTCCCTTTCCAAAAAGTGGCGGCGCCGTGTTCTGGAAAGCGAGGTGCGCATCACCAATATCTTTGTGGAGCGCATTGAGCAGGCCGTGGACGAGGGGACTCTGTCTCCCATGGAGCCCTCCTCCGTGGAGCTTCTGGCCCACACCATCATGGTCATTGGCCATATGTGGGCCTTCAGGCGATGGTTTTTAAAGGGGCGCTACACCCTTGAAGGGTACATCGCTTTTCAAACCCGCTTTATCCTGGCTGCGGCGCGAGAGGGCGGGGCGCCCTCGGCAGGGAGCGGCACAGGGCCTGACCAATATGCGGGCAACCCACCTTCTATGCATTGGAGACAACCATGAAGATCCATGAATACCAGGCAAAGGAACTCTTCAGGGCCCATGGCATCGCCGTCCCTGACGGGGCGGTGGCACGAACACCGGGAGAAGCGGCCTTCCGGGCGGTGAGCATGGGAGACTGGCCTGTGGTGGTTAAGGCGCAGATCCATGCGGGGGGGCGCGGCAAGGCCGGGGGGGTGAAGCTGGTGAACTCGGCCGACGAGGCGGAATCGGTGGCCAAGGGCCTTCTGGGCTCCACCCTGGTGACACACCAGACCGGCCCCGAGGGCAAGGAGGTGCACACCCTTCTGGTGGAAGAGGGGCTGGACATCGCCCGGGAGCTTTACCTGGGCATTGTGCCGGATCGTGCCACCGGCGATATCGTGATCATGGCAAGTTCCGAAGGGGGCATGGAGATCGAGGAGGTAGCGGAGAAGAGCCCGGAAAAGATCATCAAGGTGCGCGTGGGGCCCCTTGCCGGGCTGTGGCCCGGCCACCTGCGCCGGGTGACCTTTGGTCTGGGCCTGGAAGGGCGCGAAGCCAAAGCTGTTTCCGCCCTTGTTCAAAAACTGTTCGGATTTTTCGAGACCAAGGATTGCTCCCTGGTGGAGATCAATCCCCTGATCCTCACAGGAGACGGCGAGGCCGTGGCCCTGGACGCCAAGGTGGATTTTGACGACAACGCCCTGTATCGCCATGCAGAGATTTCCGCCTTACGGGACGTCACCGAAGAGTCCCCCCTGGAGGTGGAGGCCTCCCGCCATCGCCTTAATTATATCAGCTTAGACGGCAACATCGGCAATATCGTCAACGGAGCGGGCCTTGCCATGGCCACCATGGACCTCATCAAGATGGCCGGGGCAGAGCCCGCCAACTTCCTTGACGTGGGGGGCGGGGCCACCAGCGAGATGGTGGAGAACGCCTTTCGCATCCTGTTGAAAGACGACAAGGTCAAAGGGGTCCTCATCAATATTTTCGGGGGCATCCTGCGTTGCGACATCTTTGCTCGGGGTGTGGTGGAGGCCGCATCCAAAACCGGCATCAGCGTCCCTGTGGTGGTCCGCATGGAAGGGACGAATGTGGAGGAG
Source organism: Desulfoluna sp. CYM3A (assembly GCF_056829965.1). Lineage (NCBI taxonomy): Bacteria > Pseudomonadati > Thermodesulfobacteriota > Desulfobacteria > Desulfobacterales > Desulfolunaceae > Desulfoluna > Desulfoluna sp. CYM3A. The sequence continues at coordinate 2,862,829 of NZ_CP186556.1, read as the reverse complement.
GGCCGACGCATCCTTAAAGAATCCGGCCTCGACCTCCAGACTGCCGTTGACCTGAAAGACGCCACGGAGAAGATCGCCGCCATCGTGGCGTGATCGGATCCTGCGGGAAAGGAGTGAGCTGTGAGCATCTTCGTCGATAAATCCACGCGATTGCTGGTCCAGGGCATCACCGGGCGTGAGGGCAGTTTTCATACCGGTCAGTGCAAGGCTTACGGAACCCAGGTGGTGGCCGGGGTCACCCCGGGCAAGGGCGGGCAGACCCATGAGGGGACCCCGGTGTTCAACACCGTGACCGAGGCCATGGCGGAAACCGGTGCCAATGCAGGCATGATCTTTGTGCCCCCGCCCTTTGCCGCCGACGCCATCGTGGAGGCTGCCGAGGCAGGCCTGGAACTGATTGTCTGCATCACCGAAGGTATCCCCGTGCTGGACATGGCCCGGGTGAAAAAGGTGATTGATGGGACGGGCGTGCGCCTCATCGGTCCCAACTGCCCGGGTATCATCACCCCGGGGGAGTGCAAGATCGGCATCATGCCGGGGCCCATGCACCGGCCCGGTGGCCCGGCCGGGGTGGTGTCCCGCTCCGGGACCCTTACCTATGAGGTGGTCCATCAGCTTTCCAACCAGGGCATCGGCCAGACCACCTGTGTGGGCATCGGCGGGGACCCGGTGAACGGTACCTCCTTTGTGGATGTCCTCAAGGCCTTTGAGGCCGATCACGAGACAAAGGGAGTGGTCATGGTGGGCGAAATCGGCGGTACCGCCGAAGAGGAGGCCGCCGAGTTTATCCGGGACCACATGACCAAGCCCGTGGTGGGGTTCATCGCAGGGCTTACCGCGCCTCCGGGCAGGCGCATGGGCCACGCAGGGGCCATCATCAGCGGCAACAGCGGCACGGCCCAGGCCAAGGTGGAGGCCATGACCTCCTGCGGTGTCCACGTGTGCGAAAACCTGGGCCGCCTGGGGGAGACCTGCTGGGAAGTGTTCGGGTAGGGAGTTCCGCCTGCACGGCGGGTGGGCTCCATGGGAATCATAACCGGAGGCACACATGATGGATCTGATCGGACGAATCGCAACACCTGTGGGGAAAAAGATGCTCATGGGGATCACCGGGCTGGGGTTTTGCGGGTTCCTGGTGGTGCACCTGGCAGGCAACTTCACCCTGTTCCGGGGTGCAGATGCCTTTGCCGAGTACACGGAGAGGCTCCACTCCCTGGGATTCTTGCTCAAGGCGTCCGAGTTTGTACTGCTCGTGATGGCCCTGGCCCATGTTCTCACCGGGGTGGTGCTGGCCCTTGAGAACCGGCGGGCACGCCCTGGTATCAGGTAACCGGCCGTCACGGTGGCCGAACCCTGGGCTCGGCCACCATGATCTACACAGGGCTTTTGGCCCTGGCGTTCATTGTCCTTCACCTCATCGGATTCAAGTTCTCCCCTCCGTCCGGGGCGTCACGCTACCCTGTGGTGGTGGAGACCTTCTCCCGCCTCACCTACGTGGGGGCCTACCTTGTGGGTATTCTGGCCATTTCGTTTCATGTGAGCCACGGCTTCTGGAGCGCGTTCCAGAGCCTGGGGGCAAACGGCGAGGGCAGCACCCCCTGGCTGATGCGGTGCGCAACCTGGCTGGCCGTGGGGGTGGGGATAGGATTCGGGTCAATTCCTCTTGTGTTTTTTTTGTTGTAAGGGCGATGGAAGCAAAGTCCGTCAGAACGCCTGGGTAAAATCGTGAGGAAGACCACTTCGAACGATGAAACCAGCTTCTATGGCGAGATGGGTGCCCTTCACCTTGCAGCCGGAGTTATTCCGGTTAAAGTCAAACGAATCCCAGACGTTCTGCATCGTGTTTTAAGAAGAATGAAATGGGCTGCTCCTGCAAAGACGGTTGCCACATGTCACACATCACGCGAATGCCCCCATAACGCAGGCAGAATGGTTGCCTTCATGCATTCGCCATAGGGCTTCCAGGTGCCCCACATGGCCGCCGGAGGCTGCTTTTTGTTGCCTGAATAATGACCTTTTTTGACCCAAGGAGATGGTTTATGGCTCTTGACGCAAAGATTCCGGGCGGGCCTCTGGAGGAGAAGTGGGACCGGCATCGTTTTGAGATGAAGCTCGTGAACCCCGCCAACAAGCGCAAGTACAGTGTCATTGTGCTTGGCACCGGCCTTGCCGGTGCCTCGGCTTCCCACCCTGGCGGAGCTGGGCTACCGGGTGAAGACCTTCTGCCTTCAGGACAGCCCGAGGCGGGCCCACAGCATCGCGGCCCAGGGGGGGATCAACGCGGCCAAGAACTACCAGAACGACGGGGACAGCGTGCGCCGTCTCTTCTACGACACCATCAAGGGCGGGGATTTCAGGGCCCGGGAGGCCAACGTCTACCGCCTGGCCCAGGTCAGCTGCAACATCATCGATCAGTGCGTGGCCCAGGGGGTTCCCTTTGCCCGGGAGTACGGGGGGCACCTGGCCAATCGCTCCTTTGGCGGGGCCCAGGTATCGCGAACCTTTTATGCCCGGGGCCAGACCGGCCAGCAGCTTCTCCTGGGGGCCTACGGCGCGTTGTCCCGGCAGGTGGCGGACGGGGGCGTGAGCCTTTTTACCCGGCGGGAGATGGTGGAACTGGTTGTGGAGGACGGCCGCGCCGCAGGGATCATCGCCCGGAACCTCGTCACCGGGGAGCTGGAACGCCACGCCGCCGATGCCGTGGTCATGGCCACCGGGGGCTACGGAAATGTCTATTATCTCTCCACCAACGCCATGAGCTGCAACGTGTCGGCGGCCATGATCGCCTACCGCAAGGGGGCCTTGTTTGCCAACCCCTGCTTTACCCAGATCCATCCCACCTGCATTCCGGTCCACGGCCAGTGGCAGTCCAAGCTGACCCTCATGAGTGAGAGCCTGAGAAACGACGGCAGGGTGTGGGTGCCCAGGAAAAAAGGGGATACGCGCAGCCCCAGCTCCATCCCCGAATCGGATCGGGACTACTATCTGGAGCGCAAATACCCTGCCTTCGGGAACCTGGTTCCCAGGGACGTGGCTTCCCGAAGTGCAAAAGAACAGTGCGATGCGGGCCTGGGCGTCGGGGAGACGGGATACGCCGTCTACCTCGATTTCCGGGATGCCATAAAGCGGGACGGAGAGGAGGTGATCAAGCGCAAGTACGGCAATCTCTTCTCCATGTACCAGCGCATCACCGACGAGGACCCGTACGGCACGCCCATGCGCATCTACCCGGCGTCCCACTACGCCATGGGCGGGCTCTGGGTGGATTACAACCTCATGAGCACCATCCCCGGCCTTTTTGTGCTGGGGGAGGCCAACTTTTCCGACCACGGGGCCAACCGGCTCGGGGCCAGTGCCCTGATGCAGGGACTGGCCGACGGGTATTTTATTATCCCCTACACCCTGGGGGGCTACCTGGCGGATCGTCCCTTCGGGGCCCACACGGAATCATCGGATGCCTTCATAGAGGCGGAATCCGCGGCAAAGGCCCGCATCGAGGGGCTTCTGGTATCCACGGGCAAGCGGACCTGCGATGACATCCACAGGGAGCTGGGTCGCATCGTCTGGGAGCATTGCGGCATGGCCCGCACCAACGAGGGCCTGGACGCGGCCCTTTCCGACGTGGAGGCCCTGGAGGCGGTTTTCCGGCAGGATCGCGCCATGGTGGGCACGGCGGATACCTTCAACCAGAACCTTGAAAAAGCCATGCGGGTCTCTGATTTCCTTTCCTTTTCCAAAGTAATGGTTGCCGATGCCAGGGCCCGCCAGGAGTCCTGCGGCAGTCACTTCAACGAGGCCTTTCAGACCGAAGACCACGAGGCCTTGCGAGACGACACCTCATATGCCCATGTGGCGGCTTGGCGACACCGCGGCGAGGACGAAGAGCCGGAGAAGGTGGTGGAGGATTTGAGCTTTGAAAACGTCACCCTGAGCCAAAGGAGCTACAAATGACCGACACCATCGGGTTGACCCTGAAGATCTGGAAACAGGACGGTCCCGGTTCTGGCGGCCACCTGGAGACCTACGAGGTGAGGGACATCTCCACGGACGCATCCTTTCTTGAGATGCTCGACATCCTCAACGAGCGGCTGGTGAGGGCAGGGGAAGAGCCCGTGGCCTTTGACCACGACTGCCGGGAAGGGATCTGCGGCACCTGCGGGGCAGTTGTTAACGGCAAAGCCCACGGCCCCCTGAAGGAGACCACCCTGTGCCAGCTCCACATGCGCCACTTTGAAGACGGCGATGTGGTGGTCATCGAACCCTGGCGATCCCGGGCCTTTACCGTCATCAAGGACCTGGTGGTGGACCGCGGGGCCCTGGACGCCATTATCCAGGCCGGGGGCTACATCTCGGTGAACACCGGGGGCGCCCCGGACGCCAACGCCGTGGCCGTCTCCCAGGAGCAGGCCGAGCTGGCCATGGACGCCGCCGAGTGCATCGGGTTGCAAGTGTCGCGGCTGCCTGCCCAGACGGCGCGGCCATGCTGTTCACCAGCGCCAGGGTCTCCCACCTGTCCACCCTTCCCCAGGGAAAGCCCGAGGCCAAAAAACGGGTGGAGTCCATGGTGGCCTGCATGTCCGAGCAGGGGTTCGGCAACTGCGGCAACGAGCGGGAGTGTGAGGCGGCCTGTCCCAAGGGCATCTCCATTTCCCATATCTCGAAGCTGAATCGCGAATTCTTGAAATCGTTTTTTAAGTGATTGATTGTGTGTGTCGTGCTCACCCTGACAACTGGTTGAAATTTAAGTCGAAGACTCTATTCATCCTGCAGGGTTCATGATATAGAGGTTCGGATGCGGCCAGAGAAACAAGGCAAACAAAGTCAGGGACTCGGATAGCAATGAAGGGGGTAGACGACACATGGGTATTTACGATTTACAGTTTGACGACTACGGCAACACCAGGGCCCTTAAGGTCAACGCCAAAGGCAACGCGGTTCTGTTCCACAACTACACCAACAAAGGGGTGGCCTTCTCCGATGAGGAGCGCGAATTATTTGAAATCAGCGGGCTGGTTCCCCCTGAAGTCAAAAGCCTCTCCCAGCAGGTCTTGAACGCCCAGGATATCATCCGGGAGAAGATTAGCGACTTTGAGAAGTTCATCTACATCCGGTCCCTTTTCGACCGAAACGCCACCCTCGCCCACGCCCTCCTTGCAAGCGACATCACCCGATACATGTCCATTGTGTACACGCCCACGGTGGGGATCGTCTGCCAGCGGTTCTCGTCCATGTTCCGCCAGGGCAACGGCCTCCATTTCTATCCCGGCAACATCGACGATGCCGAAAAGATCCTGCGCCGTTACGAGCGTGCGGATATCCGTGTGGCTGTTGTTACCGACAACCAGGGCATCCTGGGCATTGGCGACCAGGGGGCAGGGGGCCAGGCCATCTGCCTCGGCAAACTCATGCTCTATACCCAGGGGGCCGGTATTGCGCCCTGGCACTGCCTGCCCATATCCCTGGACGTGGGCACGGACAACGAGAAGCTCCTCAACGACCCCAAATACATCGGCTGGCACCACAAGCGCCTCACCGGGGACGAGTACTTCGACTTTGTGGAGAAGTTCGCCAAAGCCTTTAAAAAAGTGTTCCCCAACGCTCTGTGCCAGTGGGAAGACTTCTCCAAGCAGAACGCTTTCATGTGCAACCTATGTAAACGATCTTATCAGCTTCAACGACGATATCCAGGGTACCGGTTCCGTCACCCTGGCAGGCATCCTGGCTGCCATGAAGATCAAGAACGAGGGCTTAAAAGAACAAATTTACCTGATCCACGGCGCAGGGGCAGGCGGCGTGGGCATTGCCGAGCAGATCGAGGCGGCCTTGGTGGAAGAGGGCATGGCCGTTGCCGATGCCCGTGCCCGTATCTACACCCTGGACTCCCGCGGCCTGGTCACCACGGACCGCAGCCTCGACCCGTATAAAGAAAAATTCGCCAAGGACCCCGGGGCGCTCCCCTGGTTCAACAGCTCAGAAGACGGCGCCCTTGAAAACGTCATTGAAAAGGCGGGGGTCACCGTTCTTATTGGAACCTCCGGCCAGCACGGCTGCTTCACCCAAGAGGTGGTGACCAAGGTCCTGGCCAACACCGAGCGTCCCATCATCCTTCCTTTGAGCAACCCCACGGCCAATACCGAGGCCATTCCCGAGGACATCTACAACTGGACCGACGGCAAAGCCCTCGTGGCCACGGGCAGCCCCTTTGACCCGGTGAGTCACGGCGGCTCCGAATATCGCGTGGGCCAGTGCAACAACGTCTTCATCTTCCCCGGGGTGGGCCTGGGCGTCATCGCCTCCGGGGCCACCACGGTGCTCCCCAGCTTTTTCACGGCCGCCGCCCATGCCGCAGCAGACTGCGTCGGCAACGAAGACCTATCCCGCGGCGCCCTGTTCCCCACCGTGGACAGGCTCCAGGAGGTGACCCTCAAAGTGGCCAAAGCCGTGGGACGCGCCGCCATCCGCGAAGGCGTCGCCCGAAAATGCGCCTTCAGCTCCTTTGATCACGGCATGGATCCCGAACGCCTGGACGAAGCCGTGGACAACATGATCTGGAAACCGGTCTACCTTCCCTTGGAGGCCTAAAATTTAGGAAGCGTAAATATAGGAGAGGCCTTCTATGCTCAAAGTCGCCGGAAAAAGCAAGCCTCCGGCGGCGAGGTGGAGCCACCTCGAAAGCTTATTGCGCTTGCGCATTTTCCTTCGTTCCTCAGGAAAATGCGCAAGCGCCTTCGGTTCGGGCTTCGCCCGATACATAAGCTGATGGTTTGTACGAGTTGTCCCACAAACCTTGAAAATATAGGGCGCGTTGCTGTAACTCATTAATTATCGGGATTAATCGCTCTGGCTCTGCTTGTTGCGCCGTATCCCGATGACATGGGTTGAGCGTGATACCCAGACACGGGCGCAGCCCGTAAGCAAATGCGGAGGGCGAGGAACGAGCCCCGAAGCATTTGCGAAGGAGGGGCCGTGTCGGGTATAACAGGGCCATGAATGAAACCCACGCATCCAACGCAGGAAAGGAACTCATGGCTTCGGGCATGTCCCGGGATTATATGCTGATCCATACGGCCACGCTGCTCTTCGGACTGGCCGGGCTTTTTGGGAAGCTGGTGCACCTTTCCCCCGTGGCCATTGTGTTCGGACGGGTGTTTTTTGCCGCGCTCTTCCTGGGACCAGTGATTCTCCTGGCCGGACGTCCCCTGCGTCTTGCTTCCACGCGGGATTACCTGCTGATGGCCCTTCAGGGCCTTATCCTGGCGGTTCACTGGGGCACGTTTTTTCGGTCCATCCAGGTGTCGTCCGTTGCCGTCGGCTTGCTGACCTTTGCCACCTTTCCTGTGTTCACAACACTTCTGGAACCCCTTTTTGACAGTAACTCTTTTCGGTGGCGAACCCTTGCCCCGGCCTTGTGGACCCTTGCCGGGGTGTTTCTCGTGGTGCCCCGCTTTCATCCGGGAGAGCCTGTGTTCGAGGGGGCACTCTGGGGCCTGGCCTCGGGTCTGACCTTTGCCGTGCTCTCCCTTCTCAATCGCCGGTTTGGAAAGAGGTACCACGGCGCTGTGGTCTCCTTCTGGCAGGATGCCGCCGCTGTGCTGGTTCTCCTGCCCGTTTCTTTTCCCTCAATTCCCACGGCAACCGATCTCGGGTACCTCCTGCTTCTGGGAGTTCTGTTTACCGGGGTCTCCCACACCCTGTTTATCCAGGGCATGAAAACCGTGTCGGCCCGAAGGGCAAGCATCATCGCGTCCCTGGAGCCAGTGTACGGCATCACAGCCGCCTGCCTCCTCCTGGGCGAAGTGCCCACGGCGCGGTCCCTTGCGGGTGGGGCCATGATCCTGGCAGCTGCCCTGTGGGTGACACTGCGCAAGGTGAAGGCACCTTGAAACCTTAGGGCAAATGCATGGGGGTTCACATCATGCGGACGTTTTCGAGGCATTTCTATGGAGTGTGACATATGGCAACCGCTTTTGCAGGAAAGGGCTGTTTCATTGGTCCTTCTTGGATGAAGTTTGGGCCGCCCCTTCAAAATAACAGAGATAAATCGACCGAAACGGAGCGCCGCACTCCGGTGCGGCATTTTAGTCCGTCGTTACCCGTGCCGCACAGGAGTGCGGCGCTCCAGGGGACAAGGGGGAATTCCCCACCCTCGCCGCCGGAGGCAGTGCGGTTAAATCGGCAATGGGCAAGTAGCGACAACGTACCCTCTGATTTCGAAGCTTGTGAGCCAGCCCGCACAAACCATTAGCGTTTATGTCGGGCGTAGCCCGAGCCGAAGGCCATTGCGCTTTGCCCTGAGGAACGAAGGGCAAAGCGCAATGGCAATCAGCTTTCGAGGTGGCTCACCTCGCCGCCGGAGGCTTGCTTTTTCACAGCAACGTTGACCATAGACCTGCAACATCAAGGAGGCATATGACAGACATACTGGACGCGGGGCTTCTGCTCTTGTGGTACGACATCCACAAGCGGATCCTGCCGTGGCGGCAGACTAGGGATCCTTATCGGATCTGGCTCTCCGAGGTGATGCTTCAGCAGACCCAGGTGGCCACGGTGATACCGTATTACAACCGGTTCACCGATGCCTTTCCCGACGCCACGGCCCTTGCTGACGCCCAGGACGACCGGGTGCTCAAGATGTGGGAGGGGCTCGGTTATTACAACCGCTGCCACAACCTGCTGAAGGCCATGCGGAAGGTGCGGGATGAGCATGGGGGCAGGGTGCCGGATACGCCGGAGGCTTTTTCCAGCTTGCCTGGAGTGGGGCCATACACCTGTGCGGCGGTCCAGAGCATTGCCTTCGGGCATTCCCTGGCAGCCGTGGACGGCAACGTCAACCGGGTGGTGACCCGTCTTTTCGCCCTTGACGGGGTGGTCACTTCGGCTGGAGTGAAACGGGCCATTCAGGATGCGGTGGACTCGACTGTGCCGGAAACGCGGCCTGGTGATTTCAACCAGGCCATGATGGAGCTCGGGGCCACGGTCTGCACGCCCAGGCGACCCGATTGCTCCCGGTGCCCTTTGAAGTCCGGTTGCAAAGCACGGGCGTTGGGCAGGCAGGAGGCTTTTCCCGTCAAGGGAGCCAAAAAGGCGGTCCCTCTTTACCCTGTGGCCCTGGCCGTGGTGGTGAAGGACGGAAAAATCCTGGTGCAGAAGCGCCCGGCCAAAGGTCATCTTGCCGGGATGTGGGAGTTCCCCGGGGGGCGGGTCCTGGCAGGGGAAACCCACGAAGATGCCCTGGGGCGGTGCCTCATGGATGAGCTGGGGGTGGTTCCGACTGTGGGAAAACTGGTGGGAAGCGTGACCCACGCCTATTCGCATTTTCGGGTGCAGCTTTATCTCTATCTGGCAGAGGTTGGCGGAGGCTCGCCAACGCCGAAAAAGGGGCAGCCCGTGGACTGGATTACGACGGAGGACCTGGATCGCCTTGCCTTTCCCACAGCCAATAGAAAATTGTTTCCACTGTTGGTGGAGGCGTTGGGATAATCCTGGCAACATGAAACGTTTAAGGAAGGATAGTTGATGACAGACGAACGATGCCCCTGGTGCGGTGACACCCCTATTTACGTGGCCTATCACGACGACGAGTGGGGCGTGCCAGAGCACGACAGCAGAAAACTTTTTGCCATGCTTTTGCTTGAAGGGTTTCAGGCCGGGCTCTCATGGATCACGGTGCTCAAAAAGCGGGCGCATTACATGGAGGTGATGGACGGACTTGCCCCTGAGAAGATCGCTCTCTACGACGAGGCCAAGATCGAAGCGCTCCTGGCCGATCCCGGGATCATTCGGAACAAGCTGAAGGTAAGGGGCGCGGTGAAAAACGCCAAAGCCTTCCTCGCCCTGGAAGAGTCCCCGACTGTTCCGAGCTTCTCTGGGGATTCACCGGCGGCAAGACCCTGGATAACGGCTTTCGAATCATGGCCGATGTGCCTGCCAGCACCCCGGAGTCCGATGCCATGAGCAAAACCCTTAAAAAGCTGGGGTTCACCTTTGTGGGATCCACCATCTGTTACGCCTTTATGCAGGCCGTGGGCATGGTCAACGACCACCTGGTGACCTGCCCCCGATACCGCGAGCTGGGCGGCAAGGTGGGGGCACCTTGAAATCCCATGGCCAATGCATGAATGCAGCCATCATGCGACTGGTTTTACTTTTCGTTCCCAGGCTCCGCCTGGGAATGCTTTTCGGAGGCTCTGCCTCCATGTTGGGTAATGCCAATGCCTGTGCGTGAACCATGTACGGCCTTTGATATCGGCAAGGCGGAGCCTTGCTATGAACACTCCCAGGCAGAGCCTGGGAGCGAAGCAAATAAGTAGGGTATGTGAATGCCCCACATCGTTGATTTCGGGCGCAGCCCGTCAGCACATGCGACGTCCCTGAGGAACGAAGGGAATAGCCTGTTAGCGGGGTGAGTTTCGTTCCCAGGCTCCGCCTGGGAGATGCTTTCGGAGGTGCTCCCCTCCATCCCGCATAAGCCGTCAGTTTTATATCGGGCGAGGTCCGAGCCGAAGGCCAATATGCTTTCGAGGTGTTTTCGCTATTGTGGCCTCGCCACCCTCGCCGCCGAAGGCTTTTTTTCCTCTTTTGTTAACCAACTCCTCCACCCGTTTTACATACCCTTCAATATTGCATTTCCGTTTCAGGCCGGATGCCTTCATGGAGCGCACTTTGCCGAAGCCCGGCTGCTGTGGCCAGGCGCGGTCGTGGAGGCCGAAGGTCCAGCCCACTCCGGCATAGGAGTTGGGGTCTCGTCCGTCCAGAAAGTAGCGGTTGTTGAGGTAGAGGGCTGTTTCAAAGGCTTCTTTGGCATCGTGTGACCATTCCAGTATTTTTTTCCCCCAGTACATTCGCATGTAGTTGTGCATGAACCCGGTGTGGACCATTTCGGCCATGGCTGCGTTCCAGTAGGGGTCGTTGGTCTTGCAGGCCGTGAGTTCCTCTTTTGTATAGAGGTCCTTTTGCATACCCCGGGCGGCAAGGGTTTCCTGCGCCCAGGAAGGGGCTGCGGCCTCGAAGGTGTCGTAGTCGGGTTCGAACCAGGCGTAGTTGATGGCCAGCTCCCGGCGGACGATGAGTTCTTCCAGAAAAACGGCCACGTCCTCGGGACAGGAGGTTCCCCCGTGGCTTGCGGCAAGGGCTGCATCCAGGGGGGAGAGCTGGCCGAAGTGGAGGTAGGGGGAGATCTCGGAGATGGCGTTTTCTTCGGGTTTGTTTCGCAGGGACGCGTAGCGGGGAAGGATCTCCGACACAAAGTGGGCCAGTTTTTTTTGGGCTTCGTCTTCCCCGCCTTTGAATCGGCTGACAGGCGCCACGCTTCGGTCCACGTTGAAATGGTCCGGTACCCCCTTGCTTGGATCGATAGCGCCCTTGGGAAGGAGGGCAGGGGGAAAGGGGACCTTTACAGGCGTGGGGGCGAGCCCCACCAGGTAGCGGTCCAGGAGTCTTTCGATTTTGGGCCGGATGGTGCGGGCGGCGTATTCCCTGTTTGGCGGATGCGCATTCAACCGGCACCACGGCGTCGGACTCCACCTCTACCACCGGGCACGGTGACATGGCGGAAATTTTGATTCTCCAGCTGCGCTGATGCCTGAGGTAGCCACGGTCGCAGACGATGAGGGCTGCGTCACCCGAGAGCCCAAGAGCAACATCGGCCGGAACCCCGGGGAGGATGCAGAACCCGATGTCTCGTGCTTTCAGGTTTTTTTGGGCATCGCAGAGCCCTTCCATCATGAAGTGGTAGTGGCGCCAGGTGGCCTCGGGGTAGCCCTCCATGAGGCCTGTGACCGTGAGCAGGGGAAGGCTCTCGTCGTTGGCCCGTTGCACAGCGTACTCCAGGGCGTGGTTGAACCGGGTTCGCTGGCTCTGCTGCATGAGGTAGAGAACGTAGCGGCCCCTGGTCGGGCGTCGGTTGTTGAGGTGGTGGATACGCGTTGCATCAATAAACGGGTTGGCGGTGATAACCATGGGAACTCCGGTGCGGTGGGGTTGACGGGACAGTCTGTGGCTGAAACATGTGGCCTTCATTTTCTCACAGGCGGCGTCCCGGGACAAGGAGGATGGGGGTGACGTAACCGCCGGAGCAGGGCTCCTGACGTGATGAGTTGCCTTGAAATAAGGGTTTCAAGGCGGTTCACTGTGCGTTAGGTTGGTTTTTGTCCGGGCTTCCGGAAAGGAAAAGATGTGTTTAACAGTGACGATGGATCAGGTGACATGTGATGAAAAAGTTTAAGGCGTGGTGTCGGAATTATTTTGAAGTTGCCATTGTCCTGCTGCTCCCCGGTTTGGGGTATGTGGCGGGACTTTTTCTTTATATCTGGGAGTATGTGATCGAAGGGAGAAAGCCCCACCGGGTGCCGGGCCTTGAAAGGAGGTCCCTGCGATGAGTGATTCACAGCCTTCGTTGCGCATCTGTCTGGTGAGTTACCGGAGCAACCCGTATTGCGGTGGCCAGGGGGTGTACATTCGCCATCTGGCAAGGGCCCTTGCCGATCTGGGACATCGGGTCCACGTTCTTTCCGGGGAGCCTGCTCCCATCCTTGACGAGGACATCGGCCTTACCGTGTTGCCGGGCCTGGATCTCTACAGCCCCGAGACCATGGAGAATGGGGCAGGCTACAGCCAGTTGAAGGATCCCCTCAAGCTTACCGAATGGTGGCTCAACTCCACCCTTGGCTACCCCGAGCCCTTCTCTTTCGGGGTGCGCGCCCGGCGGTTTTTTGAGTCCGAGGGCCACCGGTTCGACATTATCCACGACAACCAGTCCCTCTCCTGGGGGCTTCTTTCGGTGAGCCGGAAGATCCCCACGGTCGCCACCATTCACCATCCCATGACACGGGACCGGGACATCGCCGTGATGAGCACCCGGAATCTGTGGAAGCGGGCACGGGCCATGCGCTGGTACTCGTTTATCGGCATGCAGAAACGGGTGGCGCGAAAGCTCCCTGCCGTCATCACCGTATCCCAGGTATCGAAAACGGATATCGCGGCAGATTTTGGCGTCTCTCCGAGCAAGCTGCACGTCATCCCCATAGGCATCGACACAGCCCGTTTTTATCCTTTGCCGGAGATTCCCAAAGACCCCCGCAGGATCATCGTGACCAACAGCGCGGACAGCCCCTTGAAGGGCCTCTACTATCTGATGCACGCGGTGGCCGCCATGAAGGACGAGGGCGATGTGAAGCTCACGGTTATCGGCAAGCCCAAGGAGGGCGGCATTGTGGAGCGTCTGGTGTCGTCCCTGGGACTTTCCGGGGTGGTGGAGTTCACCGGCCGGGTCTCGGATCAACGGCTGGTGGAAGAGTATGCCCGGGCGTCTGTGGCGGCGGTTCCCTCCCTCTACGAGGGCTTCGGCCTTCCCGTTGGCGAGGCCATGGCCTGCGGCGTGCCCGTGGTCTGCACGGACGGAGGGGCCTTGCCCGAGGTGGCGGGGGATGCGGCGCGCATTGTCCCGGCCGGTGATGTAACGGCCCTGAAGGATGGCTTGAAGGAGCTTTTGGCTGATGGGGATGCGGCCGCAGCCCTTGCTCGCAAAGGGGAGGACAGGGTCCACAGCCGGTTTGTCTGGAGGCGGACGGCCGAAGAGACCGTCGACGTGTATCGCCGGGTGATGAATTCCCACCGCTCCGCCTGACCCGTGAATTGTGCCATGTAAATGGCCTGTTATGCCTTCAGGGGAGCCGGTGATCTCCTGGGGAACTAAGGTGTTCCCTGTTGGCTTATGTAAACCTCAGCATATTTGTATAGTGAAAGCGAACAGTGTTGACACGCTGTGACTATGTTTGTAGGCTATGTCTATTCTGGCGTACGGCTTTGTATCAAGCCCGTGTGTGGGGTTCCCACCGCAGCGCATTCCGTTGTGGTCCCGGACCCGGCAGCACGCAGAGGGCGCTTGCGGATCTTGGATCCCCCGATGCGGGGCCGTGGGAATAGTGTGGCAAAGGTGGTAGACCGTTTTCTTCTTGATGGCGGCTTATTGCGGTCAAACAATGAATACCGGTTCAGTGCCTTGCTGCATACGGCTTGTGAGGGAGAGCGGGAGTGCGTTTGCTCGACGCATCCGTTTGGATATAAATCAGGTTGATCTGCAGGGAGGTATTGTTGTGATTGAGCATAATGGACCGACGTATTACGCACAGATGTCACCAAGGTTGTCGACCATGTCGTTGCGGAGACTCGTTTTTTGATCGAGATAGCCTTCGGCATGCCCATTGCCTTAGGCAAATCCTATCAGATTGCCAACGAAATCTACCGCAGGGCCAAAAGCGATCCGACCATCGAGTTGACGATCATCACGGCCCTTTCCCTTGAGAAGCCCACCTGGTCCAATGATCTGGAGAGGCGCATGCTGCAGCCCCTCCGGGATCGTGTCTGGAAAGATATCCCCGATTTTGATTACATGCTGGACCTCCGAAAAGGGGCTCTGCCCCCCAACGTGAAGATGAAGGAGTTCTACTACAAGGCCGGATCCGTCAAGAACGATCCCATGGCTCAGCAGAATCACTACAGCTCCAACTATACCCACGTGGGTCGCGATATCATGAACGAGGACTGCAACGTTCTCTACTGCCATGCCGTGGCCAAAAAAGAGATCGACGGCAAGGTGTGCTACAGCGACAGCTGCAACGCAGACCTTTCCCTTGATATCAAAAAGTTTATCCCGGAAGCCAAGGCCGCCGGGAAGAAGTTCCTCCACGTGGGGCACGTCAACAACTCGCTGCCCTTCATGTACGGCGACGCCGTGGTGGGAGGAGTGACCCGGCGACCATCATCCTGGATAACCCCGAGTACGAAACCCCGCTTTTCTCCGTGCCCAAGGCGCCGGTGAACACGGCCGACCACATGATCGGCCTCCACGTCAGCTCCCTGGTCAAGGACGGCGGGTCCCTGCAGATCGGCATCGGGTCCCTGGGCGACGCCATTGCCTCGGCCCTGATCATGCGAAACACGGCCAACGCGGATTACAAGAAGGTGCTGGAAGACTTGGGCATCAACGCCAGGTACGGCACCCTCGTGGACCACATCGGGGGGCGGGAGCCTTTTGAAGAGGGCTTGTACGGCACCACGGAAATGCTGGTGGACGCCTTTATCGAGCTGTACAAGGGCGGGGTTATCAAGCGGCGGGTTTACGGGAATCTGGAGATCCAGCGCCTTATCAACGAAGGGGCCCTCTCTGAGACCCTGACCCGGGACTCTGTAAAGGCCCTGCTCTCCCAGGATGCCTTCCAGCCCATCATGAAACAGGCCGACTTTGAGAGCCTCCAGCACTTCGGGGTGTTCAAGCCGGGCCTGACCTGGGACGATTACGCCATTGTCAACGGCGAAGCCCGTTACTCCACGGACTTCCGGGACGGGGCCAACCTGGACGCCATCTTGGACAACTGCATCGGAGAGAGCCTTCTCAACGGCGTCATCGCCCATGGGGGCTTTTTCATCGGGCCCAATCAGTTCTACGACACCTTGCGGAACATGAGCGATGACGAGCGCAAGCTCTTTGAGATGACCGGAGTGGCCGTTCTCAACCAGCTCTACGGTGACGAAAAGCTCCGAACCCTCCAGAGAAAGGACGCACGTTTCGTAAACGCCGGGATGATTGTCTCCGTTGTGGGCAACATCGCCTCCGATGCCCTTGAAAACGGCACCGTCATCAGCGGGGTGGGCGGGCAGTACAACTTTGTCTCCATGGCCCACGCCATTGACGATGCCCGGCTGATCATGATGATCCGCGCGGTGAAGGAGACGGCAAACGGTCCGAAGTCCAACGTGGTCTTCAACTACGGGTACACCACCGTACCCAGGCACCTCAAGGACATCGTGGTGACCGAGTACGGCATCGCCGACCTGCGCGGCAAGGTGGACCACGAGGTGGTGGCGGCCCTCATCAACGTGGCGGACTCCCGGTTCCAGGGCGAGCTGCTTGAAAAAGCGAAAAAGGCCAAAAAACTGCCCCCCGACTACGAGATCCCGGCCGAGTACCGCAACAACTACCCCGAGGTCATCGCCAAGAAACTGCAACCCTTCCGGGCCATGGGCAAGAAGTACTTCGACACCTTCCCCTTCGGGTGCGAGTTCACCAAGGAGGAGCTGGTCCTCGGCCGCTCCCTGAGGGAATTCAAGGCCAAGATGGACAAGCAGAAGATCAAGACCATCATGGGGCTTGCCAAGCAGATGATCTCTTCTGTTCCCGACGAAGCCAAGCCGTACCTTAAGCGGATGCAGCTTGATCGTCCCGGGGACTTCAAAGAGAAGATGACCCAGAAGCTGGTTACCTTTGCCCTGAAGGAGTCCGGTCAGATCTGATCAACCCCTTAGCAAACACGAAATGCAAAACGGCCGTGGACGCGCATGGGCCGTTTATATTTGGGGGTGCCCCTCCTTTTAGTCCAGGGACCGGATAAAGCATCCGCCGCCACCGCCCCCTCCGGATGACGAGGGCGTTGCCTGGGTGGTGAAACCCCAGGTGACCGGTGAATCCAGGGCATTGCCGGCGGCATCCCGCACGTCCGTGGTGAGGGTGAAGGTGTAGGAGGTCTGGTAGGCAAGGGGGGACGCCGGGGTAAAGGAGGCGGTGCGACTGGCCGCATCATAGGTGACGGTCCCAGCAAGGCCCTGGGCGCTGGTAAAGGTTGCCGTGGTGATACTGGCCGGGTCCATGGGCTCGTCAAAGAGGACGGAGACTGTGCTGTTGACGCCGATCCCTGACGTGCCGGACGAGGGATAGGTCTGGGAGACTGTGGGCGGCACCACATCGAAGATGATGTCTATGACCTGGGTGGCTGTGTTGCCGGCGTCGGCGTTATCCGTTGCCTTCACCGTGACGGTGTTGGTGCCCGGGGAGAGGGTGAGGTCAGACGACCAGGACGCGGTTGCGCTGCCCAGGGCGGAACCGCCGACGGCAGGCACCCCGTTAACCGTCACCTGCTGGACGCCGGAGTCGCCCCGTCCGGCGTCCGAAGCGGTGCCGGTGAGGGTGATGGTGTCGGTCCTGACAAAGTCACCTGTGGTGTGGCTGGTGACGGTAAGTAGCGGGGCCACCAGGTCGCCGATGGCTTCGGGCATGGTGAGGGTGAAGGTCGATGTCCCGTCCGCCACGGTGTGGGAGACGGTGTGGCTGAAGGCAGCAATGGATGCTCGCAGTTGAATGGAGCGGCGGGTGGGGTGGATGGCGTTGGTGAGCCCTGAGGCATCGGTGGTGTCAAAGGGTGTCTGGTTCAAATAACTGTCACTTCGGACTTTATCCCCGGCAAGGACCGCGTTGTTGGTGACGTCCCCGTACACCCGCCCCCCCTGGAGGCTGTCTTGTCCGTCCACGGGAGCGGCTGCATCCAGAAGGTCCACCGTGACACCCACAATGGGCTGGCCGATGCTGTTTTCCACCCTCACGGTCAGGGTGCTCCTGGGATACCCGTGGACCATGGCGGCAATATCGTCGAGTTCCAGGCTGCCTTTGTCCCTGAAACCAATGGCCCCTGCCGAGTAGTTCCAGTACATGGTCGCCTCTTCAAAGTTGGCACCGCATCCTTCGGATCCGGCGCTCTGGCATTGGGCTCCGGCGTGGCTGAGCCCAGCGCTGTGACCGCTTTCATGGGCCACCACCGCAGCGGTGTCAATGGTGCCGCCGCTGCCGTCTCCCCAGGTGTACTCCTCCCCATTGAAGGCAATGTCCGATTCAATGGCCCTGTAGGAGCCGCCCACTCCCAGGGTCCAGGTGGTACTGATGGCAAGGATCCCTTCACCGACCCGGCCGTTGCGGGTGGCAAACTGGGGGTCGATGCTGATGAGGTTTGTGCCGTCCCTGGACACGGTCGTGAGGGTTGAGGAGCCCTGGTATACGAAGGCGAAGGTGCTCATCTCAATGGCATTCCACGTGTTGACGCCGGCTTGCAGAGAGGGAATGAGGCCTCCCGGTGTGGTGTTGGAGATGGCATAGCTCATGGTGCCGCCGGACCATCTGCGCAGGTTGCCGTCGCAGCATCTTTCGACGTAGAGCAGTGCCCCGCACCCCTGATTGGTGCTGCCCGTATCCCGAATCCAGCACCAGGCAAAGAGAGGCCCGGGCAAAAGGAGAAGCAACAGGCCGGATAAAAAAAGTTTCGACAGGGTTGATTTCATGCAAAAAAGCCTATGGTTGTCGCGTTTCATCGGCGGGCGGAAGAAGGTCCCGGACACGTTGGAAAAACAGGTCCAGGGCCTCGCCGTTGGGGGGCAGGGGGTTGAGGCTGAGGGCCTTGGTCTCCGCGCTTTGCGTGGTCCTGGCCCGGAATACGGGGCCGGTGACGCTCTGGGAGGCGTCGTCCGGGTCGGTTTCAATGCGGCAGAGGCCGTAGTAGAGCCCGTAGATGGTGTAATCCTCTTCGTGTTGCCGGAGAAAGAGGACCACCTCTTCATCGACATGGAGGTCCGGCACGCCGTGGACCTCCATGCGCATGTCGTCTATCTGGCCGCCCATGGTGCGCACCACAATAGTCTCGGGGCGCTGGGCTGTGGGGTGTTTGAGAAACTCCATGGTCTCAAGGGTCACATCCGTGTAGATGCGGCCCTCGTCCCAGTACGCATGGGTATCCCGAACGACACCCGCCACGATGGTGTCGACCTTTTGCGTCAGTTGGGTCAGGCTGACGGGAATGACTGTTGTTGCGGAAGGGGAGGGGACGGAAAAGAAAAACAACAGGATGGACAAAAACGCTGCATAACGCACAGGAGCCATACAAGCCTCGACAGTGTATCTTACGTTACCATAAACGGTGTGATTGACATCATGTTAATGTACCATATCAGCTCACGCGGGAGAACGGTTCAGTCGCGTTTATCTCAATTTAGGTGTGCCTTGTCAGGGAGCAGGGGGGCTCAAGTCCGGCTCTTATCGACCACACCCAGCTCCCTGAGGAGGTTGAAGAGGGTTACCGTAGCCCGGATGCCGGTTTGTTTGTCGAAGGTTTCATTTTTCCCATGGGTAAGGCGCTGGGGCGACACCCGGCGCTGGGACCGGGTTCCCGGGCCTGCAACCACGGGGAAAAAGCGGTCCCTGAGGGACGGGGCCATGGTGTTGACGATGGTGGAGGCATCCGAGATCCCGGTGTTGTGGTCCAGGGTGATCTCAAGGGGCTGGGGCCCCATGGCCTCCACGGCTCGCTGGAATGTGGATCCCGGCCACCGGTTCCGCATGTCCATGCCCGGGGAGATGGAAAAGTCCTTGAGCTCCCGGTAAGGGATTCCCGTGAGTTGCCTTCGGACGGTGTCCAGACTGTCAAAGGTGCGGTTGCTCAGGACCAGGGTGTGAGACGTGGGTACCGGGGCGTGCCCTCGCTTGATCTCCGTGGGGATGACCCCGAAACTGTCCGGGGCTCCGGCGCAGAGCAGGTCCGAATCCTTGGCGTTAAAGATGATCTCGGTGAGCATGTTCTGGTCCCGGGGTACGGAGCAGACGTGGCCCCCTTTTTGTGTGAGGACCTCGGCCCAGGCGTCCGGGGAGGCTTCGGGATAGATGCAGACAGGGTTCCAGGCAGACGGCACCCAGGATAGGATGCGCCTCAGTTCGGCAAGGGGCCCGGTGACGTCGATGACAAAGTTGCTCCGTTCTGCCGTGTAGAGGCCCAGGCTGGGTGAGACGCCTGCGGTCACCGTGTTTTCAAGGACCAGGAGCAGGGTCTCGTCTTGGCTGACGGGAAGGTTTTTTCCCAGGGCCCTGCCCATGTGGACGGCACTTTTGTGCCCTGCGCCTTCTTCTTTAAAGGTGATGGTGAAGATGAGGTTCTCAAGGCAAAGATGCCCTTTTCCTGCCAGTTCTGCCAGGAAGAGCTGTAAGGCCACCCCGGCCTTACAGTCCGAGACCCCGCGGCCCACGATCTCGTGGTCGTCTTCATAGGGCACAAAGGGAGAGAAGGGGGCGTCCCATTCGGTGTGATCTGCGTCCACGGTGTCCACATGGGCGCTTAGGTACACAAGTTTTTTTTTGAGGTCGATGCTGCCGGGCAGGGCAATGAGATTTTGTCCCTCGTCTTCTATGACGGTGTAATCCGGGAGGGCCGACACAAGGACTTTTTTGCAGTACCCCATGGCTTTTTCCACGTCCCGGGGCCGGGTAAAGACCGACGGAAGGGCCGCCAGGTTGCGAAGATGGGCGAGATAACGGCTCGCATGGGTTGAGACAAAGGCTTCCATGGTGGGCACTCCTTCCGTTGTAACCCGCAATGCGTGGGATTCATGACCCTTTTTGCGGGAAGGTGTTGTGGGCTCGGGATCCTTCCAATATCACAGCGGGGGTTGACTTGGGAAGGCAAGGTTTTTATTCTTGTAGACACGAACCAGGAGAAAGGGGCGCTTCTTGTCCCTTCATCTCCGGCCCTCACCGGGCCCACGGGTTCATGCCTCACCGACCCGACCTTTGTTGTTGATTTACCCGCAGACCGTACGAAAGCGCGAGAGCATCACGGTTGATGATGTTTCCTTGAC
Organism: Desulfoluna sp. CYM3A; assembly: GCF_056829965.1. Classification (NCBI taxonomy): domain Bacteria; kingdom Pseudomonadati; phylum Thermodesulfobacteriota; class Desulfobacteria; order Desulfobacterales; family Desulfolunaceae; genus Desulfoluna; species Desulfoluna sp. CYM3A. The sequence continues at coordinate 2,842,387 of NZ_CP186556.1, read as the reverse complement.
CATGCCTTGCCCCATGCCCTTGCGCGTGTGCTTTTTTCCACAACCCCTAATAAAAAGGTGCAGACCCATGACACAGACTTCACGGGAAGAGAAGAAGGCAAAGGTGATTGAGGTGTTGAACAAGGCCAGGGCCATGGAACTTCATGCCATCGGCCAATACATGAATCAGCACTATGCCCTGGACGACATGGATTTCGGGGAGCTGGCAGCCCAGATGAAGCTCATCGCCATTGACGAGATGCGCCACGCCGAGATGTTTGCCGAGCGCGTCAAGGAGCTGGGGGGGGAACCCATCACCGAACCTGCCGATGCCGTGGAACGGGGGCAGGAGGTGTCCGTCATCTTTGGGTTTGATACGGAACTGGAAGATGGCACCCTGGCCGATTACAATGAATTCCTTGCGTTGTGCCTGGCCTGTGGAGACAGCCTGAGCGCCAAGATTTTCGATGATATCATCGACGAGGAGCAGGCCCACTACAACTACTTCGACAGCGTGGCCGGTCATATCAAGACCCTGGGGGCCGCCTACCTGGCCCAGAAGGCGGGGACCTCGTCCGCCACCGGGCTCAATACCCAGGGCTTTGTGGCCCGCAAATCCACACCACCTCCCGCCTGATTCGAGGTTTTTTTATTCCCCGGCTTCAGGTTTGCCGAGATCCGGCGATATATGAGACAGGTACCCGGCTGCCGCAGAAAAGGCAGCCCGGTGCCGAGGCCTTTTTCAGGGCCATGGAAGACCCCGGACGCACGGATGCGCCGGGCCGGATTGCGGTGCGAAAGCACCGGGTACACCGTTGAATGACCAGGGAAGGTTATGGGACGAATGGTGATGTCAAAGATACGAGGCGCCGTGTGCGCGCTGATCGTGTTGGGGTTCGCGTGTACGGCGGCCGGGGCCGACGGCGTCAACGGCTACGGTCCCGACGGGCTGAAACCCGATGCCGAGGCCATCGCTGTGGTGGCCAAGGCCGTTGAAGAGGTCTCTTCACGTCTCCTCGACGCCAAGGAGCGCCTTGTGGTGCTTGCCGTGGAAGGCCGGGACACCCGCAGGGTCCACCGGGAGATTGCCCACCTGGAGGAGGTCCTCCTCAACCACAAGCGTGAGTTTTCCGATATGGTCAAGGTGATGGCCGAAGCCGGGGGCGGTGAGATACCGGTCTGGCTCAAGGGCACCATGGCCGTGGTTCTGGAAGAAGAAGGGCTGATTTCCGACCCCGATTTCTCCGTGAAGAAAAAGCGGCGCGCCCTCCACGCCGACCTTGCCTCCCAAATCAAAAAAAGCGATGTGGCCTCTTGGCTCTCTCTGGACAAGACCACCTCCGAACTGGTGGTCCACCTGGATCTGCCCGTGTTTTTTTCCGCCAACGGGAGCCGGGTTTCCGGCGAGTACAGGGACACCCTTCAGCGCGTAGCCACAGTGCTGAAACCCTATCGGCCCGTGGTGGTGGTGACGGGGTTCACAGATGCCGAAGGGGCCAACGCCCGGTTTGCCCTGAGCGCCGAGCGGGCCGCCAATGTGGCCCGGGAGTTCCTGGACGCAGGCATGGCCTCGGATGCCCTTTCCATCCGCACCCGCGAAGAAGAGGCAGGCATGGATCGGGTGGAGGTCTCCTTCAGGATCTCGGACCCGGAAGAGGTGATTCCGGGGTAATTCTCTGGTTGTGCCGATTTCCGTCAAATGGCTTGAAACACGTTGCCGCACATTTTTGTGCGGCTTTTTTTGTACCTGTTCACCATACCTTTGCCTTGGGCGATCCTGTTGGAGCAACGTTTTTGCAGAGCCTTTTTACAACGACGTGACCGGTCGGAGGCGTGTGACCAGATCCACAATGGACAAGTGGCGACAACGTATCCCGTTAGGTCGACGCTTGTGAGCCAGTTCGTACAAACCATGAGTGTTTGTGAAGGGCGAAGCCCGAGGCAAAGGCAATCAGCTTTCGAGGTGTCTCACCTCGCCGCCGGAGGCCTGCTTTATCCACCCACTTAAACCACAGAAGGCACAACGGAATGGTTGCGTTTTTTTGCTGGTCCCGTCGTTGCATTTCCTATCGAGGTTCTCTCTCAAATCCCCTTGACAACCAAAAAAGCCGCGTGGTATTTCTTACCAGACTGAGCGATCGTTCAGGCCCTTAAACTTCGTTTCTTCTTGCGATATTCCTCCTGCGTCCTGTGCGTTTGCCCGAGAGCGCGATTCAACCGGAGACAATTCATACGTAGCCTTTCCTAACCCGGATATTTCACGAGGCGAGTGCACCCATATTTAAGGCATCAGAGCTGCAGATGTAGTGGTTTACCTCAATGCTCTGATAACCACCGGCAATGACCTTTCATTGAATTGATACAGTCGTTTTCTCATGAAATATTCGGGCTAATGCGTCTTTATCATGCAGAGAGGAGACCTCCATGAAGGTGCTTCACGTGGATCACATCGGTGTGGCGGTGCACGGTATCGACGCCGGGCGACGCTTCTGGGAAGAGGTTCTTGGGCTGTCTTTCGACGGCACGGAGACCGTGTCCGAGCAGAAGGTGACCACCGCTTTTTTTCCGGTTGGGGAGAGCGAAGTAGAGCTCCTGGAAGCCATGGAACCGGACAGCCCTGTGGGACGATACCTTGCGAAAAAAGGTGAAGGGGTGCACCACATTGCCTTTCGGGTTGCAGACATCGACGAGGCCCTGGCTGAGCTTAAGGCAAAGGGGATTCGTCTCATTGACGAGACGCCCCGTCTGGGTGCCGGGGGGGCGCGCATTGCCTTTATCCATCCGAAAGAGACCCAAGGGGTGCTGGTGGAGTTGTGTGAAAGATGAAGTAGGAAGGTCAGGTAATAGGAAAAACAGGGGATAGGAAAGGGTACAGGGAATAGGGAATAGGGAATAGGGAATAGGGTCTACTTTGTTTGTGTAGCGTGCAGGTTGATCCGATTGTGGTTTTCTTCGGTGGTTTATCATCCATAAGGAGACTCGTCATGGGCAGTGGCAAAGGGCTTGAGATGTGGCGGACGCTTGCAGAAAAGGAACTTCGGGGCAGGGCCCTTGAGGAGCTGACCCGGGCCATGCCGAAGCCTACCTCCATCAAGCCCCTTTACACGGAAGAAGACCTGAAGGGCCTGGAGTGGGCCGGTGCCATGCCGGGGCTGTCTCCCTATGTACGGGGGCCCAAGGCCACCATGTACGCCGGGCGCCCCTGGACCATTCGCCAGTACGCGGGCTTTTCTACAGCCAAAGAGTCCAACGCTTTTTACCGGCGCAATCTGGCGGCAGGGCAGAAGGGGCTTTCCGTTGCCTTTGACCTTGCCACCCACCGGGGCTACGACTCCGATCATCCCAGGGTGTCCGGGGACGTGGGCAAGGCAGGCGTGGCCGTGGATTCCGTGGAGGACATGAAGGTCCTTTTCGACGGGATTCCCCTGGACGCCATGAGTGTTTCCATGACCATGAACGGCGCGGTACATCGTGGCCGCGGAAGAGCAGGGCGTGCCCCACGACAAACTCACCGGCACCATCCAGAACGACATCTTAAAAGAGTACCTCACCCGCAACACCTACATCTATCCCCCGACCCCATCCATGCGCATCGTTTCGGACATCATCGGGTTTTGCTCCAGGGAGATGCCCCGGTACAACACGGTGAGCATCAGCGGGTATCACATGATGGAGGCAGGGGCTGACTCGGTGCTTCAGTGTGCCTTTACCCTTGCCGACGGACTGGAGTACGTCAAGGCTGCCCTTGACGCGGGCCTGGATGTGGATGCCTTTGCCCCGCGCCTCTCCTTTTTCTTCGGCATCGGCATGAACTTTTTCATGGAGATCGCCATGCTCCGGGCGGCCCGGTTTCTGTGGGCGGAGATCATGGCCCGGTTCAACCCCAAGGATCCCCGGTCTTCCATGCTGCGCACCCACTGCCAGACCTCCGGTTGGAGCCTCACGCGTCAGGATCCCTACACCAATATCATCCGCACCACCCTGGAGTGCATGTCCGCCGTGCTGGGTGGTACTCAGTCCCTTCACACCAACGCCTTTGACGAAGCCGTGGGGCTTCCCACGGAGCTCTCCGCACGGGTGGCGAGGAATACGCAGATCGTGGTGCAGGAGGAGAGCGGGGTGTGTGGCGTGGTGGATCCCCTGGGAGGCTCGTACTACGTGGAGTCCCTGACCCGTGAGATTGTTGACAAGGTGCGTGGGGTCCTGGCCGAGGTGGAGGCCCTGGGCGGCATGGCCCGTGCCATTGAATCGGGCATGCCCAAGATGCGCATTGAGGAGGCCGCTGCCCGGCGTCAGGCGCGCATCGACCAGGGGCTGGATGTCATCGTCGGAGTCAACCGGTATCAGGTGGAGGAGGAAGAGGAGATGGAGGTGCTGGACGTGCCCGCTGCCATCCGGGAGGACCTCGCCGACGAAGCCGGGATGCGGCCGAGGTGGACCGGTGCCTTGCGGCCATCACCCGCTGCGCTGAAGGGGATGGCAACCTTTTGGAGATGGTGATCCCTGCCATGCGCGCCAGGGCCACCGTGGGGGAGGTCTCCGAAGCCATGGAGAAGGTTTTTGGACGCTTTTCCGCCACCACCCGGTGCATCTCCGGTGTCTATGCCGGTGAGATGGGCGACAACGGGACCATGGCGACCCTGCGGAACCGGACAGATGCCTTTGCCGAGCGCAACGGGCGCCGCCCGCGGATCCTTCTCACCAAAATGGGCCAGGACGGCCACGACCGGGGCATCAAAGTCATCGCCACTGCGTATGCCGATTTCGGCTTTGACGTGGACCTCTCCCCCATGTTCCAGACCCCGGAGGAGGCAGCGAAAATGGCCGTGGAAAACGATGTCCACGCCATCGGCGTCTCTTCCCTGGCTGCCGGGCACAACATCCTTGTCCCGGAGCTGATCCGCCACCTTGCCGATCATGACGCCGACGATATCGTCATTTTCGTGGGCGGCATCATCCCTCCGTCGGATTACGATTTTTTATCCACAATGGGCGTCAAAGACGTCTTCGGCCCCGGTACCCGCGTCACCGAATCCGCCAACCGGATTCTCAATGTGCTGATGGAAGAGTCACCAATGTAAAAAAACTGCATGATGCCAAGGGCGCTATGAATGTCCTTGACACACCATATATCAACTGTGAATCTTAGCCCTTAGCCCAGCCTGCCGCCCCAGCCCAGCCCTAGCCTTAGCCTGGGCCTCAGCCCCAGCCCTAGCCTGGGCCTGCCTCCCCTGGCCTCCCCCAGCCCTAGCCCTTAGCCCTTAGCCCTTAGCCCTTAGCCCTTAGCCCTTAGCCCTTAGCCCTTAGCCCTTAGCCCTTAGCCCTTAGCCCTTAGCCCCATTAACCCCTTACTATTCATTATCCCATGTCTTCTTTCTCCCACCCTCCAGATTATCTTATCCAGGGCGTCCTTGCCGGAAAGCGCCGTGTCCTTGCCCGCACCATCACCCTGTTTGAAAGCCGAAATCCTGACCATCTCCGGTTGGCTGCCCAGGTTCTGCAAGGGCTGGCTCCCCATGGGGGCAACGCCCTGCGCCTGGGGATCACCGGCGTGCCGGGTGTGGGGAAATCCACCCTTATCGAGGGGCTCGGACTTCATCTTGTTGAGCGGGGGCACCGGGTGGCCGTGCTGGCCGTGGATCCTTCCAGCCGCGTGAGCCGGGGGAGCATCATGGGGGACAAGACCCGCATGGAGGAGCTGTCGCGACGGACAGACGCCTTTGTGCGCCCCTCTCCTTCGGGCGGGACCCTGGGCGGTGTGGCCGCACGGACCCGGGAGGCCATGGTTGCCTGTGAGGCGGCCGGATTTGACGTCATCCTCGTGGAGACGGTGGGGGTGGGGCAGTCCGAAACAGCCGTCAAAGGCATGGTGGACTTTTTTCTCCTTCTCATGCTGGCAGGGGCCGGTGACGAGCTCCAGGGAATCAAGCGGGGCATCATGGAGCTGGCCGATGTCGTGGCCATCACCAAAGCCGACGGCGAGAACCGGGAACCCGCGGAAAGGGCCCGCAAAGCGTATGAAAACGCCCTGGCCCTGTTCCGTTTTGATCGAGAAGTGCCCGTGCTCACCACCAGCGCCCTGAACGGGGACGGGTTGGCGCCTCTGTTGGACAGTCTTTTTCGATTGTATGACGCAGACAAGGCCACCGGGGCTCTTTTTAACAGGAGAAAAGCGCAGCAGGTGGACTGGTTTTGGGGGCTGGTGGAAGAAGGCCTTTTGGATCGGTTCAGGCATGCCCCAAAGGTGGCTTCCCCTATGGACGAGGCCGTAGCAGGAGTCGAAAAAGGGGAGATTTTTCCCGGCCATGCAGCCCGGAAACTTTTGGATCTATTTGCCGGGGAAAAAAGGTAAGGCAGCTGTGGGGCTATTGGTGGGAGACAGATTTTGGTAAGGGTGGGGGACACCGTTTTTGTGGCATCAACCCCTCCCTGGACTGCGCTGGCAACTGTTATTGTATAAGTGTGTCCCCTTCATCATGACGATGTGGCTCTTCAATTCAATCGTCCCGGATCATGACCGTGAACTCACAAACATCATCACCGTTTCCAATGGATTGTTTGATGAGGACGTCAGCTTTTTTATGTGTAGCGTGTGAGAAAACCCTTTCAATCATGCCCTTGGAGCACAAACACTGAACAGGAGTAAGCTGAATAAATCCCGACCGAACCAATGGACAGCCGCACTCATGGAATGTCCCCGTGATGCAATCACCATGTATGGCCCACTTTCCCCGGAGTTTTTTTGATTCCCTGACAGTGTTCCAGCCAGTGACGAGGTCCTCAAGAGAACCCACAGGGTGATTCAATACGCTTTCACACAAAGCCAGAATGTCAGAGGAACATCCCACACCCGCCTCACGCATAACCATTAAACGGTCTTGTTCGCTGAGTTGATTTATGGCCGTCTGTAAGCTTCCAACCCAACGTCTATTCTTTTCAATCATTTTAAAATTATCCTTCATAATACTGACGTATAAACAACCGGCATCACAACTCAGTATAGCGAGAAACGATCGGACTCTTTCGTGATGCCTGAGAGCGTTTTGGTGCGTACGCCCGGTGTGGAGTGACTTTGTGCGGCGATCCCTATGCTTAATGATGGGATAGCCTCTGGACAAGAAGAATCCAGGCGATCATCGAACGGCTTAACATACGAGCTTTTGCAGTGCAAGGATGGGGCCATTGGCACCCACCGGCAAGGGCTTTGACGTCGTTTGCCGAACGGTTTGGGCGGGCATTCCCTATGGCACTGTAGCTGCTGTGCTTTATGGTGGGTAGTAAGATGCTGAGGCCGTCATTACGTCAGAATAAACAGAGCAGGCATCGACTACGCCGCAACGGTGTGTTGCTCCTTCCTTATTAATACTGTGGTGACCGTCGGGCCGGGAAGGGAGAATACGTGCCAGGACTTTTTGACGGAGCATCTGCCTTGGCGTTTTTGGTTCTTGGCTAATCGAATGTGGTGCATGAAATGTGGGCTGCAAGGGAATATTTGTCGTGTTTCTATGCGTAGGAATGAGATAAATTATTTTGATGGAACTGTCCAATTTTTTTGGGCAAACGGCCGGGACTTTTCTTTCCCCTTTCGTGGATTTGGCGGCGCTTGGTGTCGTTGTTGACGGAAAACAACATTAAAATCCGGACATGAAACGTTGTTTTTATTTGGGCGCGTTTTTTGGAGCTTCCCGAAATCAGGAGGTTTTGTCGTATTTGCCCTTCAAGGCCCGGGAAAAAAGGTTCAGGAAGGGGCTTGCTTTTTTGGAAGATTCTTGAGAGTTCCAATAAGTCACGAGCCTCAGCACCTGCTATTTCAGGTGTTGCTGACAGTGATGGTAACTCTGCACTGTGCTCGTTCCCGGAGCAGTATGACTCGACGTGTTACAGGTTCAGGAAATAGATTTTCAAGACGCATGGACTGTCTTTTGCAAATAATAAAGGCGCTCCATGTTCTTTTTGAAGCCGAGGATTGTCATGGTCCAATGAGAATCCTTCGGTCCTTTGGCGTGTTTAAGGTTTGTTTCCTCTTTTGAAATATTTTCGCAGTCTGTCGTGGAGTAAATGTTATGGAGAAAAGAAAGCTTTTAAGTATCGTTTTGTTTTCGCTTGGAATTGTGGCCATGGCCTCGCTGGTTTACGCTAGTGGGGGAGGGCATGGGGCATCAAGCGGCGAGGTTTTTCCAAGGGCCCTTGACTCTTACGGGGACGCTCATGCCTCTGGAATCTTAGAGATTCTAAAGGACCGAGTGGCCCAGGAACCCTTTAATCTGGTGGCGACTCTCATCTTCCTCTTTGCCATCATTCACACCTTTGTTGCCAACAAGTTTCTCGCCATAGCCCACAAGTGGGAACACGACAGGACAAAAGATTGAGCGCGGCGTCGCGGATAAATATTCCGTGAGCCATGGTGCCGAGCTGTTTCACTTCCTGGGTGAAGTGGAGGCTATTTTCGGCATCTGGGCCATTGCCCTGGCTGTGGCCATTCTCGGGTTCTACGATTGGCACACCCTCCTGAACTACCTCGGTCACAAGGTCAACTTCACGGAGCCCATGTTCGTCGTGGTCATCATGACCCTGGCCTCCACGAGACCTATCCTGAAGTTGGCCGAAGGAGTCATGTGGAAGATCGCCAACCTTGCCGGTGGAACCCTCATCGCCTGGTGGTTCACCATCCTCACCTTCGGTCCCCTGGGTCTTTCATTACCGAGCCTGCCGCTGATGACCATCTCGGCGTTCTGTTGTAAATCTACGATCTGAACCCCAGCGAGAAGTTCAAGTATGCCACCATCGGCCTGCTGTTCGTGAACATCTCCGTGGGCGGCACCCTGACCCATTTTGCGGCGCCTCCTGTCCTCATGGTTGCCAGTCCCTGGGATTGGGGCATGATGCACATGCTGACCCATTTCGGATGGAAAGCCCTGACCGGTATCCTGATTTCCAACGTGGTCTACTTCCTGCTCTTCAAAAAAGAGTTCAACAAGCTGCAGGAAAAATTTGAGCTTACGAGCCTCAAGGAGGAGATCGGTAAAAGATACTTTACCCGTGAAAACCTTGAGCAGGAGTTCAGCGACCTGGAACACATCATCAGCAACAAGCTCGGGTTCACCGATTCCTTCAACGAGGCGTGCAGCCGGATCAAGGAAAGGACCCGAACCCGGCTCCGTGAAGAGCTTGCAGAGCGCATTGAGCGCAGGGGCACCGATCCCGAACTGGTGAGGGAAGCCTTTAACGAGCGCTTTGAAGAGATCAAACGCCGCGAGATGCGAAAGACCATTCCCGGCCTCATGCCCCACAACGAGCGTGCGAACTTCTACGACCCCGAATGGGACAAGCGTGATGATCCCGTCCCCCGTTGGGTGGTTGTTGTCCACGTCCTCTTTATGGTCTGGACCATTCTCAACGCCCATTACCCGGCCCTGTTTATCTGCGCACGCTCTTCTGGGCTTTGAGGTGACCTCGCCCTTCCAGAACCGCATCGACCTGAAGCCCGCGCTTCTTGTTGGTTTCTTCCTCGGCGGCCTGGTTATCCACGGCGGCGTCCAGGGATGGTGGATCGCACCTGTCCTCGGCAACCTGGGTGAACTCACCCTGATGCTTTGCGCCACCGTCCTGACGGCGTTTAACGACAACGCGGCCATTACCTTCCTGAGTACGCTGGTACCCAACTTCACCGACCCGCTTAAGTACGCGGTGGTGGCAGGTGCTGTTGCCGGTGGTGGTATGACCGTTATCGCCAACGCCCCGAACCCCGCGGGCCAGGCCATTTTGAGCATTGAAAATGGCGCTAACCCCGGCAAGCTCGCCATGGCGGCCTTCTTCCCCACGGTTGTGGTGGTCCTCGCCTTCCTGCTTCTGTAGAAGCGGGGGCAAAGGCTTAAAAAGCCGTTCGCATGAAAGACGGGCCCTTTTCGAAGGGCTCGTACATAAAGATATGGAATTAAAAAAAGCGCTTTTCATCTTCGCGGATGAAGCGCTTTTTTTGTTCTTCTGTGAAGTGCAACCTTCTCGGTGCCCAGTAGAGGCGATGTGGCAGCGGCATTTATCGAAATCAGGTGCCGCGCAAGGCACAATGAACAACAAGTGGAATCCAAGGCAAGGGCTGGCTTCCATTGGAAACGAGTGGGTGAGAATTCATTGCCAGGCTACGGTGCGGTTATTTTGGTATAAGCCGCCCGGTACGGGACGCAAGGACGTGGCCGCTTTATTCTGATGCAGGTGCTGTGGGGCCGGGGGGTCCGGCTATGTCGCTATAATATCTGTCTATCGCAAAGCTTTTTAAGGTTTTCATGGATTTTGAAAAGTACAATCATCAGTTCACACCAAATTCGTGCACTCAGTGCTCCAAAGATAATTATACAAATTCCTATCAGCATCATTCCGAAGGTTCCTTGATCATAGGCAGCACTTATTACGGCAATTCCTGCAATAGCAGCAAAGAATAATATTAACCAATAAACAAAGGTGATAATCTTAGGGGTTAGCATTGAATCGAAAAAGAATATATTTCTCATGTGATGACCTCCGTATTCCATTTGGTATAACTCCAAATGTTGTACTGATAAGTCTTTCGGCAGTGCTCTTTTTTCCATTAATATGGGCATTATCTCAGGGAATGGTTTGAGAGTATAACAGGAACTGTTCGCAATTCCTGCTGAGCCTGCAAGTGCTGACAGGAAGGTACTAACAAGAGGCAAGATTTGCGTCTTTTTTTTGTCTGAAATGGATAAAGTGAAGGAGAATAACGAGTTTTAGTCTGGATGGTTCACGAGTCTCATTCTCTCATGTTCAGAGTATCAGAGCTGCAGATGTAGCGGTTTGACTCAATGGGCCGATGACGCCGGAGATGGGGCTCTGCAGTAAATCTTCAAGCTGAGTGGAAGGTAAAACCACAGACGTTTCAATAGATATTGGCATCTTTGCCGTATTTTTCCGATGGGACAACGGGAAACGGTAGGGTGCGCGGACCGCACCGGCTTTTTGGTCCTGATATGGCTGCTTTAAGGCTCCTCTTTATTGCTTGGGAACCATAAGTTCAACATTTCAAAGGGTTGAGTTTGACTTTTCGCGTGGTGCTCTTTGCTATGAGGCCATTTCATTGTCGTCGGGGTCTTTGGGGTAGAAGGTGTATCCACGTCCAGGACTTCGCCTCAAATACTCAAACATTCCAACAGGGACAATTTCTTCTACGTAAATCATTGGAGGGTCATCCCTTTGGTTCAACGTTCTTTGTGTTAGATCAGGGCATTTTTTGATGAGGCCAATGGCACGTGTTTCAGCCTCATTTGCGTTAGTTGCTTTGACCCATCTTGTCGTGTAATAAAGTCGTAATTTCTCCGGTGTCGTTTCCTCAAAGTTGAAAAGGAAATTCGTTCCATTTAAAGAAATTCTGTATCTTTTCATTGTTCTTCCCGTGAGAAGTGCATGTAATTTTGGGACATTTTTTTGAAGGGTTCGGCTCCTGAGGGTCATAAATGGAATATCGATGGGCCGCCTCCAATGACAGAACCACTTACTCGTCATCTCCTTTGCCCTGGGTACTTAACTTTTAAGTCATACGACCAAAGCCTCCAACTTTCAATTCAAAAAACCCGTCTTCCCTCGATAGCAACGTGTCCAACATATGGCCCTCTTTGGCATATTGAAAGCGTGGGGATGGTCATAACGGGGACTGGTTTCGATGGGCTCACGTCAAATACGTCCATGAACCTTTGCAATCAGTTGGCTTCTGATACTGGGAATTCTGCGGGAAGGCTGATCTGTCGGGGTTCGTGAATAAGGCTTGATCCGGAAATTATTCAGTAAATATTGATGAATAACCCCATGATTTAGTGTTAAAAAAAACTATTGCCACGCCATGGGGATGGCATTAGGGTGGGGCGTAATAACTAGTTATTGCGAAGTTTTTGGAATTCATGATGCGACCCGACAGGATGCGCCAACATCCTGCCAGGCCTGACCAAAACAACCTTGATAGGAGGTCGTCATGGCTACACGGTTTTTTACACCACACACATCCCCATTTCAAGTCGTATTTTCCTCTATCCGCGCAACCTTACGCCCCTTTCACCAACGCAACCGTCGTTACAAATGGCCAATGAACAGTGGGTACTAGGTTATAGGTCCTCACAGATTAGGTAATGGGTGATAGGGGATTGGCTATGGGCTAATCATATCCGGCTCGTTTCCTGTGCCTCCCCTATTGCCTGTTTATCGCCATGGCACACTGAGTGCACCGATATTCCACACACAAAAATAAACGGGAGTTCCTCATGAACTCATCGGATAGCCAACCCGGCCGCCGCATGTTTTCAGGGTCGGAAATATCTGAACTCTGCGATGCCATCAAAGACGTACACCGTTTGCTTACATCCGTGGGAGCGTTCTTTTCCGAACTGGAAGATGCCGAAGCCCCGGGGGGAAACGGCCTTCAGATCGATTTTAAGAAATGGGGCCTTCGCACCATCACCGAAGACCTTCTGGATCGGCAATACCAGGCAGTGGATCGGATCGTGTCGTTTTACAGGGCAGAGCAGGAGAGGATGACGGCGAAGGGGAGGGGATAGAGCCCGCAGGGCTCAGGGCATTGCGGAACGGTAGGCGCTATATGCTGGTGTGAGGGGGAGGGACGCGCCTGATGGGCTCGCTCCGTTTTGCCCGTCCTACGAGGTTTGGTGTGTGCGGAATTGTTCGAATATAGGGTGTTGTGAGTTTTTGGGGAGGCGCATCAGAATGTGTTACTGGAAGCAGTGGCCCAGATGCCGTACCGGAGTCCGAAATCTCATAAGACTTGGTTGCCTGTTGGACGAAGTAACCTCCGTGGGAATGGGTCGGAAAAGGCCGTGGCATTTATCGAAAACGTTTGCCACGCAACGCGAAACGAACAACAAGTGGTCTGTAAGACAGGGGCTTGTCACCATTAGGGATGAGTGGCTGAAGATTCATTACCCGACTATACATATTGCTGTACAATGTGTTTTATTGTTTTGTAGATATAAAACTCCAAAAATAGGGGGATTAATCCACTGATTGCGACAATGATTGATTTTTTAAAAAAGGTTAATTTTACGCCTGAGTCGATAAATTTCTCTAAAGTAGAAAAAAATAAATTCCACCCATATAAAAAAACGAGAATAGCTGAAAACACCCCAACGCAAAATAGAACGACCGATTTTGAACTTTGAGATAAAGCAATTATCGTTGCAGACAATGCTGTCCAGCCCACAATATTGAACCAACCACTTATGAGCTCATAATCGAGGATCAACTTTGATTTGGATTGGATACTTGTACAAAAGTGATCAAAAGTGCTTAATATTTTCATAATATTAGTTTTTTATGTTATAAACGCTCACATCATCGGCAGCAAAAAGAAGAGCGAGGAGGGAGCAGCATTTTTTGGTGTCTGAGTGTATGCCTGTTACTACTTATTCCGCAAGCTCCATACACATAACCCCGCCATCAACGCAAAGAACGCTGGATCGGACCAGCCAAAACCGATAAAGACCCCGATTAAACAAGCATATAAAGTAACTGCAACGCCGAGCAAATTTGTCCAGAGTAACCCAGTAACAAGTATTCTTGTAGAGACACCATCTGACTCAGTACGACTAAACAATAGCGCTATAATGGCAATTCCACCAAGGAAGATACTGTTGTGTTGAGACAGAAAACGGGCATATTGATCGTTCACGCTCACACCATACAATGGCCAGAGGGTATCTGGAATAAAGAACAATACGATGGCAAACATAGCGTATATTACGGCGTGAATAACGAGTAGAGACTTCATGCTCATTCTTTTGTCTCCAACGGGGCGTGATTTATTCGTGAAAGGTCTTCTAATATGTCAAAAACATGTTCCGTGATGTCAGTGATGCCAATAGCGTTAAGCCGTTTAATGTGCATTTCCCGATATTTTTCAAGGTACTCTAAATTTTTAAATAGGTAAGTAGAGCCAAAGTGGTTCGTGCCGGTTTCGTGGGTCCATATTTTCCAGATGACGCCAGGCTCTTCAGCAATGCTCTCGGCCAACTTACGGTTACCATCCATAAACTCATCCGTTATTTGTCCATCGTATTTCAAGTGAATATCCCATAGCTTTAAAGTGCTCATTTGACCTCCTTTAAGGCATAACATTTGAGCTAACCGGTTGCCAAAAGTTGCAGAGCGAAGCAGCACCAGCTTGGCAATTCGAGTTTAGAGATTTGTGTACGCCTGGCATGGGTGTAATCTTATGAGGTGACCCGGAAGTTTAACCGGGAAGCCCTTTGTGGCTGAATTCTTCCTATTAAACAATGGTTTAGCATGAGCGCTATCCTAAGGCAAGGGCGGCATCGTGAGGTTCCGTCTGGAGGAGATGAAGCGTAGCGGAATCACGAGCGCCAGCGAGAAAGACCGGAGGGCGTGGTCACTCTACGTCAAACCTATGAGCCGACGAACTGAAACAGCATACAAGGCCAAGTCTCTGGATGAGTCAGCAGAACATGACGAAGTCCAGGATTCAAAGGGATATGGTAAATGCTGCGGTTGTGTAAAGAAAGATTACGTTCTTACACCCCTCAAGGGGGTACTAAACTGAGTCCGGGGAGGCCTGTTCGACTTTGCGGCCGTATGGCAGCGCTGATTGTGGTAACACAGGCAGTGATGGAACAGGAATCAACAGAGGTCATAGTAGGTGTAGGAATACGTCACTGACGGAGTGACGTTTGGAAACGAGCCGCGACGCCCGAGGTAATCGCTGGAGGACTCACCCTGCCGAAGGACCGAACATGAAGAGCAACGGTGCAACCATGTGCTCTGTTGCTACAATAAATCCGACAGGAGGAGTATGGAACAGGCGCGGCGTGGGTTACGTGCCCTTGAAGGGTTAAAAGTGGAAACCGTCATCTTGGTATAAGATTCGCTCTTAACACTTTTTCCTGGCTACGGCCCGGATATCTTTGTGAACCGCCCGGTGCGGACCCGCATGCCGGGTGGTGTGGGGGCTGGGGGAGAAAAACGCCACTGAATTAGCCGATATTTTTAATAAATAATATATTGTAAACTTGGGGAAGAGGACCTTCTTGATGGGCCTTTTTTCTTAACTCGCGTAGATTGTTTGGCTACATAACATCTAAGAGAGGTTGAAGGCGTGGGTATGAGAGTTTCGGCTTTATTATAAGACGCAATAGCGTCATCATCCATGCCCATCCTTTCGCAAGAAACAGCGTATTTGAAACACGCAACAAAGTTGTCCGGAAAATCTTTTAGTGCGGCGGTAGATTGCATGGGCAGAGGCCGGGTCTCCCCATTTTCAATTCTTGCCTCACTTTCTTTAGCCGAATCTTGAGTTCTTGATTCTCCTCTCCACGAAAAGCAAGACGCTTCAAGGAACGAAAATTCAAATTCACCACGACGTTTACCCCAAAAATACGAAACAATATAAAACTGATAAATGACAACAAAGAATATTGGGAAGGACATTGGAGACATCAAGGATATGCCCACCCTAATTGCAAAAATTCCGAGAACAAGTCCAGTTCACATCATGGGTTCCAAGGCGAACGCCACACTTCGCCCGACGGGCGCGGGTACATGACGGTGTTTGATATTTGAAAACTATCGGCCAACGAACAGGGCCGAAAAGCAGCACTTGCGGCCGGTCGGCGTGCAAGTGTTTGTTGGGCTTGCTCCTATATTCATGATATATAAATAATCATTGAATAATTATTATTTACAGCTGATGTTGATGTTGAACAAGTTTCCCAAATCATCATTAAAAATAGGTTCGACAGAGCATTCTCCCCATTCGGTAAATTCGGGATAAATTTCATGGTTGTTAAAACTTAAAGGACTGTACACTCTTCGTATTTGCTCTACAGAAAACCGATTCAACTCTTCAGTGATATCTCGAACTTCTGTAGAATTTACTAGCATAGGTGGATCATACCCCATATTTTCACAAATGGGTTTCCCGCCTAAAACAAACTTTTCTAAAGGTGAATTGCCACCTTCAAATTTACTGTTAACTTAAAAAGTGAATAGCTTGCCAGTACTGATCAACGGATAATTCCTTTGATTTACGAAGTTGGTCGATCATCGGAATATATGACTTCACCACACCAAATTTCACTTGTAATTCGAAATTAAGATCATTTATCAATTCTGAATTAGAGTTAACTTGGTTAAGGTCATTCTGGTATTTTGCATTCTGCCTTATTTGTTGATTCTCTAAATAACGTATGTATTGGTCAAGGGATGTTATGTCAGCTGAGATTGAACCAACTAAGTAGTTAACAAAAAAAGGATACTCCAAAAGGATTGGTACAATTTTTTGAGGAACAGCTTTGAAATGACCATGCATTCCCATGGGTAGATCCTTGTGTTGTAGAGCTGAAAACGCGTGGCTATGCCTACCTAAAAAGCTGATAGGGGTAGCGGGTGAAGTTACGAAAGACTTGGCCAGCTTTTTGGGGTTGGCCATGAGCCAATTGTTATGTTTTTTTAATGCTTTTGTCTACAGAGTGACAACGACCTAAGTACCAACCAAAAAGCCCCGGAGCACCCAGAAATAGAAAAATACCCAATGAAAAATTTGCCACTGCCCCAACAAGCCAGGGCACATAGCTCGAGGGACTCATTTGAATGTCAATATTTGAAGGTGTGAAATAATAAACAGAAAGATTCGTAGAGAGCGTTAAGAAAATCCATGAAGCCACGAGAAATGTAATATAACCCCAAGATACAAAAGAGCACTCGGTATATTAGTATTTCTGTCGAGATAGAGCTAATAGAAAAATATTTTTGTGAAATTGATTCCGTCTTTTTTAGAATTGCGATTCCAAATATTAACATAAAAGCTGGCCCGATAAGGGAACTACACAGTACGATAATGCTATCGAAGACTAACTCGTGACCAAATTGACGATTTATTGTGTTGCCAAAGATCCACAAAGTCTCACTCAAGAGATTGATACCACAAACGATAGCAGCCAAACCAACAGTAACAATTCCTGCGCGAGCCAATATCGCTGCCTTATTTTCCGTATCCATTATTCAGGTTCCTCAATATGGATTAACAATAGAGTGTACTGAAACATAACGCTGAATTAACCGCGCGGGCGACGAGTGCCGACACCGGTAAATGGTTTAAATTTACTGTAAACCGAAGGCGCTCGCCAAAGAGCAGCTGTAAGCCCTTCCGGTGAAATGGCTTGTGTACGCCCGGCATGGGCGTAATCTTATGAGGTGACCCGAAAGTTTAACCGGGAAGTCCTCTGTGCGTGAATCCTGCTGACCAAACAACGGTTTAGCATAAGCACTATCCTAAGACAAGGGCGGCATCGTGAGGTTCCGTCTGGAGGAGATGGAACTACGGAATCACGAGCGTCAGCGAGAATGACCGGGAGGGAAGCGGACCATAAGCCGCAAATCTATGAGCCGACGAACAGAAACAGCATATAAGGCCAAGTCTCTGGATGAGTCAGCACAACATGACGAAGTCCAGGATTCGAAGGGATATGGTAAATGCTGCGGTTGTGTAAAGAAAGATTACGTTCTTACACCCCTCAAGGGGGTACTAAACTGAGTCCGGGAGGCCTGTTCGACTTTGCGGCCGTATGGCAGCGCTGATTGTGGTAACACAGGCAGTGATGGAACAGGAATCAACAGAGGTCATAGTAGGTGTAGGAATACGTCATTGACGGAGTGACGTTTGGAAACGAGCCGGAGACACCCCGAGGTAATCGCTGGAGGACTCACCCTGCCGAAGGACCGAACATGAAGAACAACGGTGCAACCATGTGCTCTGCTTCTACTATGAATTCGACTGGATGATTCTGAAACAGGCTCGGCGTGGGTTACGTGCCTTTGTAGGTCAAAAGGAGAACCGTCAACTTATTACAAGATCAGCTCTTTTAGCTACTCGTTGGCTACTCTCGGATATCTTCGTGAACCGCCCTCCGGGTGGTGTGGGGCTGGGGGAAGAGAAACCCCCGGCTACCAGAGTAGGCGCTAAATTAACGTTGATAAGTCTGAATTTGAATTTTCGTGTTGGGTGGCCAGGGCTTTGTTACTTTGTATGATTCTTGGTACTGGCTCTTCTAATAGTGGCGATTTCATCATTGTTATAAAACCCAATGTGCTTTTTTGGGGGAATTCGAATTGAAGCTCAATACGACCATCTTCATAAAATAGAATAACTTCACTATCATCCTCATCTCTCCAATATGGGACTCCAAAAAGTTTTATAATGTCCTTTTCACTTGAGTCAGTGCTGATAGGAAGGGCAATTCCATTTGCAAGAAATTTCCCATTAAATGCATTCAAAGAAATAAAAACGTAATCAAGTGACCTATGAGAAAGACCGAGTTCAACTCCATTATATTTGTCGTCAAAGACTTCATTCTTATACTTGAATGAATCACAAAAGTGCTCTTTCAAAGTGGGTTGTTCACCTAATGCGGTATTATTGCATTTGAAGTTGATGAGGTCAATAAAGTATTCATTTTCAGTGGGTTTCGTTTGCCTTTTGTTGAACAACCTATCGAAGATTTTCATTAGCTGGTCCTTGTATAGCGAGAAGAATACAATATACGCCTAACGAGTCTATAGAATAACCCCTATTTCAGGAATGCCTCTCTATGCTGATTCTAAAATGAACTTTCATCCGATAGTACAATTCAGTCACCGAAAATACTCATGCTATATCTGAACTTTATGCGACCTCGCTTGGCGGGGCAGGACCATATTTTGCTGCTATCAAGTGCCCATAGATAACTTCTCGAAACAGCATTCTCTTGCTTAACAATGGACGGAGTGACGTTTGGAAACGAGTCGCGAGACACCCCGAGGTAATCGCTGGAGGACTCACCCTGCCGAAGGACCGAACATGAAGACCAACGGCGCAACCATGTGCTCTGTTGCTACAATAAATCCGACAGGAGGAGTATGGAACAGGCGCGGCGTGGGTTACGTGCCCTTGAAGGGTTAAAAGTGGAAACCGTCATCTTGGTATAAGATTCGCTTTTAACACTTTTTCCTGGCTACGGCCCGGATATCTTTGTGAACCGCCCGGTGCGGACCCGCATGCTGGGTGGTGTGGGGGCGGGGGGCTGGGAGAGAGAAACCCCCGGGCTACCCAATTAAGCTAAATTTTGGAAAAAGAAATTTTATTGCTCTCCTCTTGCATGTTTATATGCCTTTTCAGGGATATTTATCAGCTCGACAAATTTTAAACTTTTAATCGAATTTTCGCCCAATTGGCGTGGGACTACTGATAGGGTTGGGTTTACATAATTTATTCCAGATCTAATTCCGCCTTCTATATAATAAATTTCTTGAGGTCTTACAGAAAGTTGCACTGTGGCTTTATCTTCGGTTTCACACCAAAATATATGGGGGCCAGGTTCAGCAATGTAATAAAAAAATGAGCCATTTTGGAGGGCTCCAATTGGCACTGTACTATCATTGATATAGTAATTAGTTGGGCCGCCTATATATCCCTGTGGTCTATAAAAATAAATTAATGCCTTACTTTTACTAATCTGTGGTTGTGAGAACTCAACCTGCTTAAAATCTTGAATGAGTGAAATTTGGTTTACCACAACAACCACTCATGGAAGCTGTTATTGTTAGAATTAATGCTGTAACAAACAGTTTTTTCAAAATTGTTCCTTTTAAATAAACGAGTTTCATGCTTTTTGAGCAAGAGATATGCTACCTAACAAATATACACTATTTATTTGTAAATTAATTTTGATGAAATCACAAATTCAAAAATATTTACTTTAGCTAATAATTTATTTGTGGGATCAATATTTGTATAAATAAATAATCGCCTAACGAGCCTGTAGAATAACCCCTTTTTCAGGAATGCTTCTCCAGGCTGATTTTAAAGTAAAGTTTTCAGCCGACAACACAATTCAGCCAAAGAAAATACTCACGCCATATCTGAACTTTATGTGACCACGCTTGGCGGGGCAGGATTATATTTGCAGCCATCAAGTGCCACTGATGGCTTTTCAAACCGCATCTTCTTGTTCAGCACCAGGCATATCGAGCCAGCTTCCCTATGTTGTGAACCATGGCAAAGAGTTTCCATTGCGTATCGACCTTGCCCCGTCCTCTCAGGGTAAAACGATTCAGCCCGAGGGTGCCTCTGATGTTACCGAAGACCGGTTCAATGGTGCCCATACGTCTGCTGTACCAGAACCTGCCCTTTGGTGTATCAAAGTGTTTAATCATCAAATGAACAAGCGTATTAGTCTGGTGCATGGTATTTGTAAAAACTGTCACATGCCTCTATTAGAGCTTTTCCCGCGAATGCACTTCGACCGAAGTTCACGGCCCTGCAATCCGTCTTTTTTTGCCGCGTATGTTAAATCCTTTAAGGCCTTTCTGGTCTCTGAAGTTGCTGTTTTCGACGTAGAGTTCATTTCCGGCCGGACCAGTGGCTTCTTTTTCAGGGTCGTACACAAACTCGTTGGTTTTAAACTATTTTGCCTTTTTGACAATTTTAGTTTTATCCGTGTGCCTTTTATGCCTGTCGGTCGTGGCAAAATTAGGATCTCGCTTTCAAACAGTTTGTCCGGGATATACGCTTCGGTTTTTTCATCTTCGATCCACTTGAGCCCATCGGATGAATGAAAGCCGTATCCGCCGTTACAATAGTATATTTAAAGTCATTATTCCCCTTCAGCCTGGTTCATCGTCTTACGCGCACCGTCAATCATATCCTTTAAATAAAGATGCTCAGTTGATGAACCATGGGCTTCGGCATGGGTAATAACCTGATGTAGGTCATCCGTAACAGCAATGCCAGTATAGCCCTGAATCACACCATGCGACGTGGACATCTTTGCGCTTTCGTTATCAGTCAGGTTGCTTTGAATGGGCTTGCCTTGGACTCCGATTTTTTCCTTTCCCTCGTCCAACCAAGCCTGAATCTTGTCCGCTTTCTTTTTAAGGCTTTTGACAGCTTTTTTCTCTTTTGCAGTCATATCAGACCCTTCGTCACCACCTTTATCCTGCGCCTGGTGCTTTTTGAGAATCAACTGAATAGATTTTTCAATCATTGCCTTTTAATCAAGAAATCTTCACGGGTTTCGCTACCATCTTTTTGAAGCGTTTGCAAGACTAACTTGCAGCCGTCAATTGCAAACACCTTTTTGCCCATTATCGCTTCCATGGAACAGATGGCGATCACTGGGTCAAAAGCATCGAAATTTGTTTCCATATGAAGAAATGAATTTTGCAATGGTTGTGAAATGGGGCCGGGTATCACCGGCCAGGGCGATAAAAGTCACATGACACTCACAACAAGATGCAATCTTGCGGCTGGAGATAATGCCCAGGGAATAAGCATACAAAATGACTTTTAAAAGGACGGCAGGGTTATAGGTGGGCGACCAGTTTTGTCGTTGCTGTAATGCTTGTCGAATTCACTGAAAGGTCAAGTTCGTTATCCACCAAATGGTCAATGGCATGAACGAACGTGCCGGGAATGAATTGCTCGTCGAACCGGGCGTCAATACGCATCGACTGGGCTTTAAAATAACTTTTGTATCGAGCCATACTCACCTCGCTGATTTATTTAGAAAGAGCATAGCGAGCGTTTAGCTGTAAATACATCTTGATATCTTAAAATTTTACTTATTCTACAGGCTCAACGCCCTGTTAAGGGGTGAGCAACGCAATACTGAGGCCACCGCACACCACCTTTAAACACTTAAGCCAACGCACAGTGAAAATGCCACGCGTTGCGAATTCCTCTTAAACAGTTTGTTATATGTCTGTTCTCAGAGTTGAAAAAGCCAAATTAGATGTCTTCCAATAACACTGCTGTACCCGTGTATATTGATTGCGACACTTGCCACCTTGAGCCTTGTTTTTCATACGTTCCAGTGTTTAGTTGGACATCTACAACGCCATTTGCCCCTAACTGTCGAGCTTCATTTAGGAGACTTAGTAGTGCTTCTTTTTCACTTAGTTCGAACTCCGCAGCACCTGTAGCTTGCGTTTTAGAGATACCACGTACACCGCCAATAACACTTAGAACTTCACGCCCTTCAATCTGAGAGCCAGTAATAAAAACTATGTCCTTTCTAACTTGAATCAATTCCATTTCAATATTAGTTATACTTGTTATTGCTGCTTTTTCGCGCTTTTTGTTCGTAGTAAACATGGAAACAAAAACAAAAACCAAAAAGATAAAAACCGATATGATAATTATAAGACCCACCACAAATTAGCTCCTTTTTTACAACTATGATTATACTAAGGCCACAAACAGCACATTTCAATTTTATTAACAAGTTAATACTACATTCAAACGTTCCTATGATCGAATACAGAGATTTAAAGACATATAACGCCACACTTCACCCGACGGGCGCCGAAGTACGACAGTGTTTGATATTTGAAAAATGCCGGGCAACGTGCAGGCACGAAAAGTTGAACTTGCGCCCGGTCGGCGTGCAAATGTTTGTTAGCGAGGCAATTTTTGCATATAGAGCAGTCCAATGCCCTGTGGTGTTTCTGATTGGGTATAAGTCTTGTAGCCCAATTTTTCATAAAGATGGATGTTTCGACTACTTTTTATTCCGGTAAATAATTTGAAGGTAACTTTTTTATCAGCAATTTGCTCAACTCGTTTCATCAAGGCTGTTCCAACGCCTTGATTCTGAAAATTTGGATCTACAATCAAACGTTCTATTTCAATTGCATTACCATCAATCGTGAAACGTACAGAACCTATTATTTTGCTATCGAATTCGGCTTTTAAAAACACCTTGCTTTCAAACTCATCTTTCAATGATTCCAAAGTTTGGACCAATGGTGGCAACTTGTAATTGTAGTAAATTTTTGCCTGCCCCTCAAATGCGGATTTTTGAATTCTCCAAATTTCAGGAGCATCCCACAACTTTGCCTTTGTAATCGAAATCATATCAATACTTCCATATCCAACTGAACGCTAACATATATTATGGTGCATTATCGCTCAATAAAACGATCAAATGCATCATAAACTGTCGTTAACGTGGATTATTGTGCGTTTGTGCGCATATAATCGTTCAATCTGTCTTATGATACCTTTTTGCGCAATAAAGTTGGTATATCTGTGAAAAAGTGCATTTTCCAGTTTGATTGTCCTATTGGGCTATTTTTTTGCGGTCGCAGTTGAATCAACTCCGAGTGTTCTATCCAAACATGGCAATGCCCGAAATTGACACTACATTTCGATTGATTAACGTTCTTAGTCATACGCCTGAAATCGTGAACATTCAATTTAAAAACGAGTTTTGAGTTTTGATTTTTGTGGTGTGTTGTCGGGGAATATTTGTGTTTGATTGTGACGTTGGGAGAAGGGCGGGGCGTTAGATGGGCACGCTTCGCTTTGCCCATCCTACGTGGGGTGGAGGGGTGTTGGTTGGGGGGGGGAGATGAGTTGCCGACACCCTAAAAAGAAAACAGGCGGACTCTGGGAAAGTCCACCTGTTCTCTAAGGGGGAATGCTGTTGATGAGGGGATTTACTTCGGTATTTAATATAGGTGAAATCAAGGGAAGGGTCTATGAAGTAAAAGACTCAAATTTATGGGGTTTTCTCCTGGGGTACTGGGGTGATGTGAAGGCATTGGGCTTGCGCAGAAAACGAACGGGCTCGTTGCCATAAAAAAACCGCCTTCCGGGTGTGGGGTCACTCGGTGAGGCGGTTTTTTGTTGGGAGCGGGGGCACAGGTCCCGATCTCCCTTAGCCCGGATATCTCATGGGTACAAGCTGTAACTTACTGCTATTGGGGTGCTTCGGGCAATTCGGGTCAGGGCTCGGTGGGCTCGTCCAGGCCCAGGGTGCCGCCGGGGTTCATGATGTTGTTGGGGTCGAAGTGTTTTTTTAAGGCTTTCAGGGTGTCCATCTGGCCCTTGCCCAGGTGTTTTTCCATGAGGGGGGCCATCATACGGCCCACGCCGTGGTGGTGGGAGAGGGTGCCGCCGTTTTCCTCGATGCTTTGGATAATGCCCCGTTGAAAGGTCACGAATTCATCCCGGGTTTCGAATTTGCCGATGAAGATGAAGTAGAGGTTGGTCCCCTGGGGGTAGATGTGGGAGCAGTGGGTCATGCACAGGGTGTCCGGGCGGTTTTTGATAAACTGGCGCACGCCCATGTGGACCTTGTGCAGGTTGTCCCACTTGACGCCGGTCTCCAGGGTGTCGATGACCACACCGTAGTCGTTCAGGTCCTCCCGAAGATACGGGTCGCTGAAGCGGCCGTGCTGCCAGAGCTTGACGGGGTAGCCGGTGAGGCTCATGGCTCCGTTGGCCTTTGCGATACGTCTCACGTTTTTGCAGACGTTTTTGGAGAATCCCTTTTCCCCTTCGGTGTGGCCGAGGAGCAGGCAGCGCTGGCCGGATTTGTAGCCTCGAAACGTCATGAAGGTGTCCAGCGGGGTGCCTTCGATGCCGTGTTGCTTGAGGCCGATATAGGTTTCTTCCGGGTCGGAGATGCGAAACACCGAGGGCATGCCGCATTCGGCCTGGGAGATCTCCCGGGTGGCGTTCACCGCGTCCTGCCAGGTGGGGAAGATGAAGCTGAAGCGTTTGCGGGTCTCGGGGGTGTGGCGGAACACCTTGAGGGTGGCACGCGTCAGGACCCCGTAAGCGCCTTCTCCTCCTTTGAGGATGTCGTTGACCATGGGGCCGGTGGCGGTGCTGGGAAAATCGAGGGTGGTGACCTTGCCCGCAGGGGTGACGCAGGTCTGGCCCAAAACCAGGTCCACGGCGTCGCCGTAGTAGGAGGACTGCTGGCCCGACCCCTTGGCCGCGATCCAGCCGCCCACGGTGGAGAACTCGAAGGATTGGGGAAAGTGGCCGCAGGTGTAGGTGTGGCGGGTGTTGAAGGTGTTGGGGGCGTTGTTGAGGAGCTCTTCCAGGGCCGGGCCCATGATACCGCATTCCACGGTGATGGTCTGGTTGGTCTCGTTGAACTCTACCACCCGGGTCATGTGGGTGGCCATCACCAGGGTGACGCCCCCTTTTTTGGGTGTGAGGCCCAGGGTTACGGAACTGCCGCCGCCGAAGACGTGAAGGGGGATCTTTTTTTCGTGGCAGAGGGCCACGATGCGGGAGATCTCCTCTTCGGTGCGGGGGTGAACGATGAGATCCGCCACTTTTTCGGGGGTTCCATCCCGGAGGGCGTAGATCTCCTCCATGGTTTTTCCGGTGGAGTATTTCACCCGGTCGTAGTCGCTCACAGAAACGTTTTCCTCGCCACTGATGGCGGTGAAGGCCTCCATGGTTTCAGGATCGATGGCAGGGGTGTTTTCACCTAAGGTGACAAGGTCGTCACCGGAGGAGACCGGGGCGGTAAAGGCGTCGTCCGAGAGGCCGAAGGTCTCCTTCAGCATGGCGTACAGTTTGGCGTTGGGGTGCTTGAACCCGTCCGGGGCTCCCCATTTGAAGATGGATCGCCAGCTTCCGGGTTCCGGAGGGGTGGTTCGCCATTGGGGCTCAAAGGATGGCTTTTTTCGTTTCATGGCAGGTCTCCTTGGTGTGTTGATATCTGTGTGCGTGAGCATATTTTTGAAAGAACTTGTTAAAGGCCCATTTTTTTACCCCGGGCAACGATGGGAAAAACAATTCTTTTTCACGGGCGTAGCCCTTACGCAAATGCGGAGGGCGAAGCCAGGGAGCATGTGCAATCCTCTGCTACTCTGGATATCCGGTGATCTCCCGGATCTCCTTGTAGATGGGGTCCAGGCGCGGGTAGATGCGTTTGTAGACCCGTTGGTAGAGTCTTCTGTAAAGGGCGGTGCGGTCGGGGCTCGGTTCGAAGGTGGTGTCGTAGTGCACCATGGCGTCGATGGCCCCCTGGAAGTCTTTGTAGATCCCTAAGCCAACGGCGGTGACGATGGCAGCGCCCAGGCCCGAGGTCTCCGTGGTTTTTCCCCGCACCAGGGGCCGGTTGAAGATATCGGCCGAGATTTGGCAGATCTGGTCGCTCCGGGAGGCACCGCCGGACACGGCAAGGCGTTCCACCGGTATTTTTGTCTTTTTCTCCAGGCGTTCCAGGCCTTCCAGGAGGGCATAACCCAGCCCTTCGATGACCGCTTTGTAGACGTGCTCTTTTTTATGGACATCTCCGAATCCGATCATGGCCCCCTTGGCGTTGGGGTGCTCCAGGCCCGGCCCCCAGTAGGGCTGGACCATGAGGCCCATGGCCCCGGGAGGGGCTTTTTCCAGGAGCCGGTCCATCTCCGCTTCCGGGGCGATGCCTTTGACTTCCGCCTTGGCCACCTCTTTGTGGGCGAACTCATTCTTGAACCAGGTGATCATCCAGTAGCCCCGGAAGATCTCAATTTCAGGGTTCCAATGCCCGGGCACCGGGGCGGGGTAGGCGGGCATGAAGCGCAGCGGCTCGAAGTAGCGCCTGGAGGAGAGCTGCACCGTGGCCGTGGTGCCGAAGCTCAGGCTGGCGGTCTCTTCGGAGAGGACCCCCATGCCCAGGGTCTCGCACCCCTTGTCCGACCCGCAGGCGATGACGGGCAGGCCCTGGGCAAGGCCTGTCGCCGTCGCCGCCTCCGGGGTGATGTGGCCCAACACGTCGCCGGGGGGGACCACCTCGGGCAGCTTTTCCCTTTCCATGGGAAAGAGCAGGGACGAGGGGTCGAAGCGGGAGGCCCAGCAGCTTTTTTTGTAGTTGAAGGGGATGTGACCTATCTGGGAGGCCGAGGAGTCGGCGAACCGTCCGGTGAGACGGTGGTTCAGAAACCCGGAGACCTGGAGGTATTTGTGGGTCTTCTCCCAGATCTCGGGCTGGTTCTGGCGGATCCAGTTGCCCTTGCCTTCCTGTTGCACTTTGGTGAGGATGGAACCGACCCCCACGGCGGATAAAATGGGCCCCACAGGAAAGGGGGGCGTAAAGACCGGAGTTGCTTTTCTCTGGTCCAGCCAGGTAATGGCCGGTCGCAGGGGTGTCCCTTGGGCGTCCACGTTGATCATGGTGGCCCGCTGGGTGGTGACACCCACCCCCTTGACCGCGGCCATGAGGTCGGGTTTGCGGGAACAAAGGGCTTTGCATCCGGCCACAAGGCTCTCCCAGAGGAGTTCCGGGTCCTGCTCGGCCCAGCCGGGCTGCTCGCTGTAGTAAGGGGCGTACTCCACCTGTTCGCTGTCAAGGAGGGTGCCCTCTCCGGAGAAGAGGAGGGTTCTCATGCTCTGGGTGCCGCAGTCAATGGAGAGGATCACAGGGGTCATGGGGGCTCCTTGGGGATCGGCTCGGTCAGGGGCAGGCGTTGCGGCCATACCCTCCGGTCTTTGCCATCGGGGCTGTGCCTGTGGTGCGAACATGGCTGATCAAGGCTATTCCTGTTCACTTTGCGATGGCAATTGTTTTTAATCGGGTATTCAGGCTGTTGTCGTCTTGACACAGAATGACGACTAGTGGTATGACCACTTACCAGATATCGGCTTCATTGCAAAGAAAAAAATGAAGGAGAGCGTGCGATGAACAACAGTGCCGGGCCTTTACGTCCTACAAAGTTTGCAGAACACAAGCTGGTCAGCTCCATCCTCGACGGAACCTACCCGCCGGGCTCCACACTGCCCGCGGAGCGGGCCCTGGCCGGAGAGCTCGGGGTCACCCGCCCGACCTTGCGGGAGACCTTGAAGCAGATGGAGACCGAAGGGTGGATCACCATTGCCCACGGCAAACCGACCCTGGTGAACGATTACCTGAAAACAGGGGGCCTGGGGATCCTCTCCACCCTGACACGCCACAAAGGGTACGTTCCCAGCGCCTTTGTCTCCCATTTCCTTGAGCTGAGGTCCGCCCTCATGCCCCGGATGGCCCTGTTTGCCGTGTGGGAGGAGAGGGACAGCCTTCTGGCCTATCTCAAGGAGGCCGAAGGGATTGACGAGACCTCCGAAGCCTATGTGACCTACGACTGGGGCTTGCACCTGATCCTGGCGGACCTGTCCGGGAATCCGTTTTACCGGATGATTTTAAACGATTTTGGAGAGATGTATCTTCATATGGGAGGCCTCTACTTCGAGGAGGATGCCCACCGCAGGGAGTCGTCGGCGTATTACGAGGCCCTCCTTGAAGCGGTGGAGGCAAAGGATTGCAACGGGGCGTCTGAGGTGGTGCGGCAGACCATGGAACAGGCATCCGCACTCTGGAAGTCCATGATGGGAACGTGACGAGACAGGCCGGGAAGGGGAACCAATGGAACGACAGCAGGAAGAGAACAGGGTGGATTTGATCATTGTCGGTGGCGGCGTCACCGGCGCGGGGGTGTTCCGGGAAGCAGTCCGAAACGGGCTCCGGTGCCTCCTTGTGGAACAGAAAGACTTTGCCTGGGGAACCTCCAGTCGGTCCTCCAAGTTGATTCACGGGGGGCTCCGGTACTTAAAAGAGGCCCAGTTTAAGCTGACCCTGGAGTCGGTAAAGGAGAGGGAGAGACTCCTCACCGAAGCCGAGGGGCTTGTCTCGCCTGTTGATTTTCTCATGCCCCTTTACGAGTCCTCGGGGCCGGGCAGGGCGGCCATGGCAGCAGGGCTTACCGTGTACGACATCATCGCGGGGAAGTTTCGCCACCGGTATCTTCGCAGCAGCAAGGTGCAGGAGCTGGTTCCGGGGATCAACACCGGCAAGCTCAAAGGGGGGTACCTGTTCATGGACGCCCAGGTGGACGACGCCCGGCTGGTGCTTCGGCTCATCGGCGAGGGCACGCGTCAGGGGGGCCGCGCCCTGAACTACACCGAGGCCCAGACCGTCCTGCGGGACGAGAAAGGGGCCGTGCGCGGGGTATCTCTGCGGGACGTGGCCACGGGCAAGGCCTGGGAGGTGGCGGCTCCGGCCGTTGTCAACGCCACCGGGGTCTGGGCCGAGACCCTGCACCCGTCACCGGAGTCCAAGGTTCACCTTCGGCCTCTGCGCGGGAGTCACCTTGTCTTCTCCAGGCAGACCCTCCCCGTGGACCAGGCCATCAGCTTCTTCACCCGTGGACAAGCGGCCGCTCTTTATTATCCCCTGGGAAGGGGTCGTGCTTCTGGGCACAACGGACCTGGACCACGACGGGGACGTGAACTTGGAGCCCTTTATCTCCGATGATGAAGCCGACTACCTGTTGGCCGCTTTAAAGCGCGTGGTCCCCGATGCACAGGTGACGAGGGACGACGCCCTGACCTCCTTTGCCGGGGTGCGGCCGGTACTCAGCCAGGGCCGCAAGGAGGCCTCCCGGGAGTCTCGGGAACACGCCGTGTGGGTGGATCACGGGCTGGTAACGGTGACCGGGGGCAAGCTCACCACCTTCCGCAGGCTGGCCTGGGATACCCTCAAGGCGGCCCAGCCCTTTATCCGGGAAGATCCCCTCACCGGTGAGGGGGACGCGGTCTTTTCCGAACGCAGGGGAACCACCCCGGACGGCCTGGACAAGGAGACGTACAAGCGCCTCTGGAGCCGATACGGCAAAGGGACCCTGGACTTGCTCGCCCTGGACGTTCCCCACGGCCTGGAGCCCATCGCCGACTCGCCCTATATCTGGGCGGAGCTTGCCTACGCGGCCGAGCATGAGGCGGTGTGCCACCTTGACGATCTTCTGCTTCGGCGGGTGCGGATGGGGCTGATCATGAAAAACGGGGGGCTGGACCTCATGGAGACCATCCGGGAGGTGGTTCAACAGCCGTTGAAGTGGGACGATGAGCGCTGGGCGAGGGAGACCGAGGCTTACGAAGCGCTGTGGACCCGTTGCTATAGCCCGCGGCCCGCCGATGCCCGGTGACCGGGCTGCCATCTTTTCCTTAATCTTTTCCCATAGATCGTGTTGTGGCCCCGGTACAGAGACCTGGCCGGGGTACAACACCCCCTCCTCCTTTCCTTTCATTTCAAACGTATTTCAAGTCAATGGGTTGCTGCCTTTGGGGGATTCTGTTACATAAGGGAGGTGCCGGCTGGTTGCGTCAGGCACGGGTTCCAGAGCATATCAAGGCATGACGGCATCGTAGAAAATCAGAGATTTTTTAAGGCGATGCATCCGATGTCGGTCAGTTTCGTGCGATGGGCCAACGAATAAGGGGACAGCGCTGGTTTTGTCGCCTTCAGTGCGACGGTTCGATTACTTCTCCTACACCTCAGTGCGGACACCACCATGAAATCCTTTAAAAGGATCCTTTTTCTTTTTGTTCTTGTTGCTGTCGCCGTCTCTTTTTTCCCTGAGAAGACAGACCACCTTTGGCGAGTGGCAGACCACTGGCTTCGTGCCGTTGCCGAATCCCTCACGTTTTTTGTCTTGTTCATATACAACGACGCCCCGGTTACGGAGGAGGGCATGGCCCTGTTTCTGGTGGCGGCCCTTGTTCTCCTGAGCCTCTGGGCGGTTGTGTCCATCAAGCCGGGGAAAAGGGGCAGAAGGAAAGGGTTTGCCGATAAGGCGGTCTCCGAACCGGGCCACGATGAGGCCGCGGAGATCGAGTATCGTTACGTGGAAGAGGATGTGGTCAAGCATTTTCTGGAGATCTACCGGGCCCAGGTGGGAGCGGGAAACGATGCCCCCTGTCGGTTTGAGCCCGTGGAAGGTCAGCGGGCCGCCTTGGCCCTGGATGCCCCCGCTGGGGGTCCTCAAAGACGGAGAGTGGCATACGCGCAGGCTCACCATCGGCCCTTTGGGCGAGGCCGGGACCCACAGGAGCCACACATGGTTCGTGATCTACGACCGCTACATCGTGGTGAAGATTCCCCCCAAACCCCTCACGGATTTCAACGTCTACATCAAAGAGCTGGTGTACGGCAACTCCCTTGCGGCCCGCCTTGCCCCCACCGAGTGTGTGGTACCCAACGTGTCGGTGATCATGGAGCTTCTGGCCCCGAACCGCACCCCCTCCCTGTCGGTCACCGAGATCGAAAAGGGGCACGTGGGACGCCTCTCCGGGAACACGGCCTTCCAGAAGCACCTCATGATCGGTCCCTCCTTTGCCTTTTTTATGGACCTGTCCCGGTACTATTTCCTGAGCCGGGTGCTGGATGATATCCATATTTCCCGAGCTTCCATAGAGGAAGAGATCGTGGGGCATCCGCACATCTTGTGGGACCTCAATGATTTTGAAGGGCGATACGGCAAGGACCGGGCCTCGGCCTGCGGAAAGATCTCTGCGGTGTTCGACTTTTTCGAGGATGAGGTCAACCGCCTGCTCGTGCAGTTCGGGATCAGCTCCTCCCTGCCGATTTTCAGTGTCCGGTCCTGGTTTATCCAGTTCCTTGCGGGCCGGAACATTCCCACCACGGACCAGAACCTGTCCGCCGCCTTCATGGATGAACTCAACAGCCGGGCCACCCTGGCCATGGCTGAGCACACAGAGCCCATCACCGATTACCGGAAGATGATCCACGGCTACCTGTTCGAGAAGAACACGGTCAAGAGCCGGGCCATGATCGGCAGCATCGTGACGAACCTGCTGGATCTTCTGGCCGGTCTCAACAAGCGCTATATCGCCATCCGGGACATCAAGCCGGACAACCTGCTCATCGCGGGGGACCCGGAAAACTACCCCACCTTTCTCACCAGCCCCACGGAGTTCAAGGTCGGCATCATCGATGTGGAGACCGCCGCCTATCTCTCCATGGGGGAAAAGGGCCGCATTGAGCAGCCCCTTCTGGGGGGGACCCCAAAGTACGCCACCCCGAGCAATCTCTTCGGAAACGATGTGATTCGCGAACACTTTGGCGAGGTGGCCCGGATCCTGAGGCTTCAGGACTGGTATGCCACCGCAGCCCTGATATTCAAGGTTGTGACGGGCAAAGACCTGTTCGAGGAGTCGGCCCAGCTGATCCCCGAGGTGCTCCGGATCCTCACCGTGGCCGATGACGACTCCGGCCCTTCGGTCTACGAATACGTGAGTCGCATCTATTTCAAGAAGGCCCTGGAAGAGTTTGAAGAGAAGATCGCCGAGCATCGGGAGACGCTCTCGGAGTTTCAGGTCATCGTGCTTCGCAAAAACCAGAAGGTCCTCAAAACAGAGATCGACTTCTGCAAGATGGGCCTTGAAGCGCGGGTGGACCAGCTCGTGGAGGCCCAGACCTTTTTTCAAGGGGAGAAGAACACCGATACCCTCAAGCGGGCCAGCAGCGATCAGATTCATCGCCTTATCGCCTCCTGGAAGGCGAAAAACATCACCTCGGAGGCCCACCGCAGCCGGGTGGCCGAAGCGGTTCGATTTCTCAGGTTACTCCACGGGTTCAAGGTCCGTTACGAAGGGATCGCCCGTTTTTCCGATGGATTCAACGAAGAGGGCATGAAGGTATCGGCACAACACCTGATTCATGCCATGTTTCATACCGTCTGTTACTCCATGTACACCCGGGTCTGGGGAGAGCTGAGCGGGGCCGAAGGGTTTGAGGCCAGTCAGGATGTGGCCGACGAAACCCTGGAGCGGACCCTTGACTGCGAGAAAACCGTTCCTGTCGCCTACTGAGTCAACGATATCTCATTATTCAGGAGTTCCATGGTTCGCAAGGTTGTGACAACTGTCCGGCTCCTGGCCGGGCTCCTTGTTATTCTGTTGGGCGCATCCGCCCCGGTGGCGGCAGGATTTCGCCTTGTCTCCTACAATGTTGAAAATCTGTTTGATCTTACCTTGAGCGGCAGCGAATACCCCGACTACACTCCAGGTGCGGCCATGGGCTGGAATGAAGCCACGGCCCGGGTAAAATACGCCAATATCGCGTCGGTGCTGGCCGGTGCAGGGGCCGATGTGGCCGTGCTCTCCGAGGTAGAGTCGCCCAAGGCCCTGGCGCGCCTCCAGCGGGAGCTTTTAAACGCGGGCCACCCCCTGGCCCACGGCGTTGTGGCAACGCATCCCTCCATCGTACGCTGTGCGGTGCTCTCCTGTTTTCCCGTGTCCGAGGTTCGGGACATCATCCCCGGCCAGGCAGAGCTGCGGGTCACCCTGGATGTACTGGGGACACCGGTGGTGGTGTATGCCAACCACTGGAAGTCCAAACAGGGGCCGGAGAGCCAGCGCATGCTCTACGCCCGAGCCCTGGCAGCCGATATCGCCACGTTGCCTTCGGGCACCGACTACATCCTTGCCGGGGATTTTAATGCCCACTACAACGAGTGGCAGCGATTCCCGGAAGAACCCCGCCTCAACGACACCCACGGAAAAACCGGCATCAACCACCTGTTGGGAACCGTTTTTAACGACGCCATGGTCTCGGAAGAGGGCCTGAAAAAAGGGCGGGGGAAGCATTACGACCTCTGGATGGAGCTGTCGCCGGAACACAGGTGGAGCTACATCTACCACGGCAGGAAAGGGAGCCTCGATCATATCCTTCTGCCCGCCGCCCTCTACGATGGCAACGGGATCAGCTATGTGGACGGCTCTTTTCATCGCTACGCCCCGAATCACCTCATGAAAAACGGCGAGATCTTTCGCTGGCAGCGCGGAGACAGAGGCCGGGGCAGGCACCAGGGCCGAGGGTATTCCGATCACCTTCCCGTTTATGCGGAGTTTCGCCTCGGCCCCTTTAGGCCCGTTCACAAGCCCGAGATCATCTCCCGTGAACCTTCCCCAAAACGGCTCCCCACCGACGTCTCGGTGGCGGATCTGTACAATCTGCCCGCCGGTTCGTCCAACTATCGCCTCCGGGGTGTTGTTGTGCTATACAAGGCGGGTTCAAACGCCGTGGTCAAGTCTCCGAAGGGCCGGGCCATCTATCTCTACAAGGCCGGGAAGGCCCTGGAAACGGGGTGGATCGTCGATATGACGGTGACGCGCTTAAAGGATTATTACGGCCTTCGTGAGATTACGTCCCTTACCGACCTGGAGGTGCGGGGCATGGCTGACACAGGGGCCCACCTGCTCACCGTGGACGACGGCGTGAACCTGAGCGACGCCTCCCGGGTCAATGAGGTGGTGGCCGAGGTCTGCGGCCTGTATCATGGCGGCTGGCTTCACTACGGCAAGGGCCGCTCCATTCGCGTGTACACGGTCAAAGGGGTGGCGCGTCCGCCCGACGAGACCTTTGTCTGCCTTTCCGGGGTACGCATCGGCTACCACCGGAGCCCGGAATTGGTGGTGGACAGGGCGGGGCAGGTGAAGCAGGTAAACAGGTAATAGGTTGCAGGTAATAGGCAATAGGCAATAGGGCATTGGGGTTATCGTTTTTTGCGTGAAATAGTGTGCGGGATGGATAGTATGGACGTGAGTCGAGGAAAGAAATGGCAGCATCGTGAAACGGTTTCCGGCGATGCGGTCGAAGCAGGGGCCTGTCTGGCCGCCGCCACCGGGCTCTCCCGGGGGCGGGTGAAACTGGCCATGAAACAGGGAGCTGTCTGGCTGCGCCAGGGGAAAAAGAGGCGTCGCATTCGTCATGCCAAACGCACGGTGCAGCCCGGCCAGACCCTGGAAATTTATTATGACGAGGCCCTCCTCACCGCCACGGCTCCCGAGGCCTGGTGTCTGAAGGACGGGGAGCACTACAGCGTCTGGTTCAAGCCCGCCGGGCTCCTTACCCAGGGAACCCTCTACGGCGATCATTTTTCCCTTGAGAGAAAAGCAGAGCTGCATTTTGCCGGGGTCCGCCATATTCACCCCGTGCATCGGCTCGACCGCGAAACCGCCGGGCTGGTGATCCTTGCCCACGGGAGAAAAAGCGCGGCAGCCCTCTCCTCCCTATTTCGGGAAGGCAGGATCCAGAAAATTTATCGTGCCGAACTCCTCGGGGAGATCAAGGACGCCGGGGAGAGCCGCTTTATTGACGAACCCATCGAAGGCAAAGAGGCCAAAACGGAATTCGTCGTGGAAGGCGTTGACCCCGATGCCGGAACCTCGACGGCCCTTGTTCGCCTGCACACCGGGCGCATGCACCAGATTCGCCGCCATTTCGATATGATCGGTCACCCTGTCATGGGTGATCCCCGCTACGGCAAAGGGAACAAGAACCGTTTCGGTCTTCGCCTGGCCGCCGTACACCTCTCCTTTCTGTGCCCCTTCCTCCAACGACAGGTCGCTTTCACCACGGAAGAGACCCTGCCGGATCCCATATTCAGAACCGCCAATCTGTCGCTGTTTCGTTAAGCCCTGTACTAGTGGACGGCAGGCCCCGGGGGCCTGCCGTGCTCCACCTGTGATGTGCGGTGGCACGGAATATGTATACCAAAAGTGCACGTAGTGTCCCGGGGTTGCCTGGCTTTGTGGGAGACCTGTGAGGTATTCTCCCTTGATATCAGTTGATTAGACCCGTCTGTATGCCTTTCGCGATAAGTTGTGGGCAGCGCATCAATCCGTGAAAACCTTTTTTGTGTCGTGAACGCATTTGTTTCACCTTCATTTTCAATGGTTTGGTTATGGGGGCAGACAGTGGAAATGGTGCTGAAATTTCCCGGATGGACACGACGGTGATTTTTCAGAAAAAGCCCCTTAACAAGCTGTATGTTTGCAGGCATTTATACGAGTCTTGCGAGGCCGCCTGGAATGATAAACTAGCTGTGTCATGCTTATATAAAGGGCCTTTGTCTATGGACTTGAAAGTCAATCAGGAGGTTGTACGAGATGCCATGGTGATCGGCAGTTCGGCAAAGATGGAGCACGTCATGGATATGGTCTGCAGAATTGCTCCTTCCTCACTGCCGGTATTGATCACCGGGCCGACGGGCTGCGGGAAGGAGGTTATCGCGTCCGTGATCCATCATATGCGGGGGGATCCTCGTCTCCCCTTTGTGGACATCAACTGCGCCGCCATACCGGAGACGCTGGTTGAAACCCTGCTGTTCGGCCACGAAAAAGGGATGTTTACAGGGGCGACGGGAAAGCACCAGGGGTATCTCTCCATCACCGGCAGTACGTCCTCGATGAGATCGGGGAACTCCCGCTTCCGCAGCAGGCCAAGCTGCTGCGTGTCATCGAGGCCAGGTCGTATCGGCCACTGGGGGGGGCCGTCAACCTCCCTTTTGAGGGGCGGATCATCGCGGCAACCCACGCGGATCTTGAGACGATGATCAAGCATCGCAGGTTTCGCGAAGATCTGTACTACCGCCTGAATGTCCTGAACCTGGAGGTGCCTTCCCTGCGGGAGCGGCGCCAGGATATCCCCGAACTGGTGAGGTTTTTTCTGCGTCGCGTGGAGCAGAATGTGGACTTTACCGAGGGCGCGCTCCGGGCGATGATGGCCCTGGACTGGCCGGGAAACATCAGGCAGTTGAAGAACACCATTGAAAAGATTTCCCTTCTCTCAGACGAAAAACCCATTACGGAAAAAAGCGTGGCAGCCTTTGCCCATCAGCAGGGGCTTTCCCTGGATGAGACCTTCGACAGCATGGCCGACCAGGTGATTGACCTCACCTGCGAGGACAAGGTGGAACGCATGGAAACCGCCCTGGTGCGCAGAGCCCTTGTGAGGGCCGAGGGGAACAAGAGCCAGGCCGCGCGGTTCCTGGGTGTTCATCGTAAATATATCGAGCGGAAGGTCAAGCTGTGTAACGGCGTCTGATCGCCGGAGACGATCGTCGGTGAATCTAAATGGTTGAACGTATCGCGTGTTTTGTCGCGATGGCAATGCGATGGCCGGAAGTGTCCAGTCCCTTAGTGGGCGATGGACGCATCCGGCCATTTTTTTTGGCATGGGGGGGAAGAAAAATCGTCGAATCGCATCAAATGGTGTTGGCACGAAGGTTGCTACATGGATACTCGTTCTCAGGATTAATCCGAAAAATTAGGGGGTTGTAACGTACGGGGCGGAGCTATGCGCTTCGGCCCGCAACACGGCAACGACCATGAACGGTTCATCTCAGAGGGAGGCTCTCATGTCGGATTTCAGCCAGGCTGTAACGGATGCGGTTTCACAGATCAATTCGCTTGTTGTCGGGTCTTCCCCGGCAATGTCTCTGGCCAGCCAGTACCAGACCCAGGGATTCAACATCGCCATGGCGTCCATGAACGCCGTGAATTCACAACAGCAGTCCTGCATTGTCCACCAAACAGCGACCGTTGAGAATGTCATTAAAATGCTTCGTTCATAACGCACCGCAAAGATGAAAAATGTCAAACAAGATAAAGAGTCTTGCCGATGCAAATAAGGAGATCGCCACCTCCGTCAAGGGGGGGGCATTTGACAAATCGCCTTTATCAAACGGGGCGGGGCAATCCGTTCAGTCGGTATCTCAATCCGTTGCCATTGCCGTGCAGGATGCAGGGGACACCATGCGGAACATCGCCCTTGTTCAATCCACTGCCCTGGGGGTCGCCACCCAGAAGTTCGTCGAAACAAAGGACCCGGAGTACATTCCCGTCATCAAGCAGTGCCAGGCCGTCATGAATGATTCCGTGACGTACTGGGAGACCATCGGGAAAAAAGGGGCCGAGATTCTAGAATCCTACAAGAAAATTTTCTAACCACGGGTCAGGGGGAGCAAGGACATGTCAGATGAGAATGCATTCAAGTTTACTCACCAGGATTTTGGCTCCTTTAAGAAAAACTACAGCTCGTTTCTGAAAAACTACACCTCCTCGTTGAGCGAGATGGTGAAGATGAACAATCAGTTCCTGGAGGACAAAACCAAAGAGATCGACAAGTTGATGAAGATCAACAACGTGATCTTTTCCCAGCCGGACGGTTCCGATGCGGAAGGGGAGGAGGGCGGTCCCGCAGCAAGTCAGGTCAATGCGTTCATGAAGATGTCGTCCCAGACGTCGGAGCAGGTCAATGAACAGTTCAAGCACGCAGACGCCATGCTGAAGAACGCGACAAAGCAGTTGGAATCGTTGACACAGAAAAGCAATGAGATGCTGAAAAAGATGCACCCTGAATTTCAGGCGAATCCGGCCCCGGAGGCACCGGCTTCTTCCGATGACCCGGCCCCGGAGTCATGATGTGGTGTGGCAGGAACAGTAACGCGTTTACCCGATGACTCATTAATCTAAAAAGGAGAAGACAATGGCTCAACTGCAGGAAGTCAGCCCAGCGATCACGGATGCTGTCACGGAATCGAACTTGAGTGTGTTGGGTGAATCCCCAGCCATGGCCCTCGGCAGTCTTTACCAGACCATCGGTAACTCTGTGGCGATGGCTGCTGCCAACGCGGTGTATGCCCAGCAGCAGGCCAACGTCACGTTTCAGGCAGCCACTACCTTGGCCGTGAAAAAATTGATGGAAGATTGATGATGCACTGGGCAAGGGGCCCGGGGTCAGCCCGAAGCCGGCAAGCGTCCCCAAGGGACGGGCTGATCGGATGTCTCTATATCGCATCGTGGGCCCTGGCTCGGTTTTTTACCGGTCCGTGTGGTGGGTGTAAAACGTTCCGTTAACCCTTAAGACGAAAGGAGATGAGAATGCCTCAATTACCAGAGTTGACGCCTGCGGTGACTGATGCGGTGACCCAGAGCAACGTCAGCGTGTTGGGTGAGTCCCCGGCCATGGCCCTGGGCAGCCTGTATCAAACCATCGGCAACTCCGTTGCCATGTCGGCCGCCAACTCGGTGTATGCCCAGCAGCAGGCCAACGTCACGTATCAGACGGCCACGACCATCGGGCTGACCAGGATGCTTAACGGTCAATAATCCGGGCGGTGTAAGCGCAGCCGCCGGTTCCCGTTGCCGGGTCGGTCCACAGCCACCGGTGACGTCGTTACCAGGTTTCATGCCTGACAACCCAAAACCATTAGGAGGTTAACATGCCGCAACTCGCCGAAATCAGCCCTGCCGTAACCGACGCAGTCACCCAGACCAACGTCAAGGTCCTTTCCGAGTCTCCTGCCATGGCCCTTGGCAGCCTGTACCAGACCATCGGCAACTCCGTGGCCATGGCTGCAGCCAACGCCGTGTATGCTCAACAGCAGGCCAACGTGACTTACCAAACGGCAACCACGGTTGCCATCACCAAGCTGGTTAACGGTTAACAAGCAGGACCCAACAGGAGGTAACAAATGGCTCAACTTCCCGAACTTAGCCCCGCCGTCACGGATGCCGTGACCCAGACCAACGTCAAGGTTCTTTCTGAGTCTCCCGCCATGGCCCTTGGCAGCCTGTACCAGACCATCGGCAACTCCGTGGCCATGGCTGCCGCCAACGCGGTTTACGCCCAGCAGCAGGCCAACGTGACCTACCAGACGGCCACCACCGTCAGCCTGGATAAGATGATCAACAGCAAGTAGTGCTCCGCCTCATCGCCTTCTTTAAGGCAAGGGCATCGTTTCACCTCTGTGTGGTATCCGTGGGCCCTGTCGCCGCGTCGGCGAGCGATGCCTCCTTTTAAGGGGGCACCAAGGCAGAATACCAACACCATTAAGACAAGGAGTGCAAGCAAATGGCACAACTTCCCGAACTCAGCCCGGCCGTCACCGATGCCGTGACTCAGACCAACGTGAAGGTTCTTTCCGAAGCACCGGCCATGGCCATGGGCAGCCTTTACCAGACCATCGGCAACTCCGTTGCCATGGCCGCCGCCAACGCGGTTTACGCGCAGCAGCAGGCCAATGTGACGCATCAGACCGCCACCACCGTGGCGATCACCAAGATGATCAATCCCAAGTAAGCACCACTGAAGCGCTGAATTCACCGGCCTTCATCCCGGAGGCCGGTGTTTTCAGTCGCCAACCGATGAGGGGGTTCAATGGCTGAGATGAACAAACCGGGTACCGACGCCGGCAATTCCGATGAGAACAAGGTGGATCCCAAAGTCCTGGATGCCGTCACCAGCACCAACGTAGCCGCCATCGGGGTGGCCTCCGATGAAGCCATGGCTGTTGCCTATGAATCCCTGGCTCACTCCCTGAGCCTGGTGATGCAAAATGCAGGCTCTACGCAGTACGGGATGAAACAGATCGAGGCCGCGGCGGTGGCAAAAACCTGTCAGAAAATTCTTTCTCTAATCAAATAAACGGTGGGCTGCTGAAAAGGACCCTGGGGTCGTAATGTCTGTTCCCTCCACCGCAAACCGAGACCAACAAAGGAAATGACATGACAGACAAACATGTTCACATTGCCGGAGCCAACAAGGAGATCGCCGCGAACCTGCAAGGGGAGAAGAAGAACTTTACCCCTTCTGGACCCCCAGGGGGCGGGCCAGGCTGTCCAGTCCATTGCCCAGTCCATCGCCATTGCGGTGCAGGACTCCGTGGACACCATGCGGAGCATGGCCACCGTTCAATCGGCCACCATCGGTGTGGCCACCCAGAAGTACATCGAAACCAGGGATCACGACTACATTCCCATTACCGAGCACTGCAAGGGCAACCTGAACAACTCCGTTGAGTACTGGGAACGCGTGGGCCTGACCGGCGCCTCCATCTTGAAGTCCTACAAGGAAATTTTCCAGAAATAGGCCCGGAGCGGCCACGGGGCCCGGACACGTCGTGCCCGCCGGGTTTGTCGGATATTTTTTGACGCCACACAGACGAGGACCAACCATGCAGACAGTCGGAAATTTCAATTCCCAGTTCGGGCGGGAGTTGCCCACGGAGCGGTATCTGGAGGCGATCACGGAACTGGCGAAAACGGACGAGAGGTACGTGTTTACCTGCTACCTGGGGCTGGTGCAGCGGGTTCTGGAGAATGTGACCGGAACCCTGGACACCCTTGATGAAGAGGGGGATGCCGAGGCGCAGGTTGAAGAGGTGTGCCTGACCCCGGGCCTGAACCTGGCCCGGATGATGGTGATCCACTGCGTGGCCCTGGGGGCGTTGATTCGCCTGTTTACGACCACACGCAGCGCGGATGACGACAGCCAGAGGATCTTTGACTCCTTCGACGACCTTGTGGTGGTGCCGGGGGCCACGGGGCCCGTGAAAAAAACGGGGATCGTGTCGAACCTGAAGCGCTACTTCAACGAGGCCAAGTTCGAGGCCAGTCACCTGACGAAAAGGCGCATTGTCCTCACCGAGAGCATCAACGCCTATTGCCTGAGGAACATCAAAAAGGCCCTGCATGTGGGAACGAGCATCACGGCCGCGGATGCGGGCATGGCCATCGAGCACCTGCCCGAAGAGGTGATATTCAAGGCCTTCAGTCTCCAGTTCGGTGTGGATGTGGGGCCGGAGAACGTGGATACCCTGGAGCACCTGGAAGGGTTTGTCAAAACCAACGGACGCCAGGTGTACGACAACTACTGGAAGCCCCGGGGCATTGAAGGGGACCGGTATTACGCGGAAGCCTTTGCTCCGGTGGAGGGGTTCATCACCGGCCTTGCCAGGGGGCCCTTTGCCAAAATGATGCAGGTGGTCTGGTACGCAACCCACAGGTTCGGCAACGGGGACTCTCCGGCAACGCAGGTGCGTTTTTTGCTGAAAGTGCCTGATGTCCGGCCCGAGGGAAGCGGCTCCACGTCCAAGGACCTTGTGGATATTCTCTCCCTGTATGATCAGTGGGTTGCCTCCGGGGAAGGCCTTCAGCCAAGGCTGGTGGGGGTGGATCTCACGGGGCCCGAGGACGATGCCGTGGACGTGGAAGCGGTGAAATCCTTTTTCAATGAGCTGCACAACAGGGTTTTTATCGAACGGGACGATCTGCTGGTTGTGCACGTGGCCATGGACACCCTTCGCCTCTCCCGGGACGAACTCATGGAGACCAACCCCTGGGCGGGCAAATGGGAGGATATCAAGAACCCCTTCAAACGGTTGCACGGGTATGTGAGCAATGAACTCCTGATGAATTACGGCAAAATCAAGCGGCTGGCCCTGGAGCTGGAGGAGGCCAGACTGATCCGGTTCTGCTACAGCGGTCTGGAGGGGCGCATCGGGGAGCGGGACCCGGCCTTTGCCGCCCCTGCCATGGTGCTGAAAAAAGAGAGCTTCGAGGCTGTCAAGGGGCGCAAGCTCACCGTGCTGTATCGGGTGGTGTCGGCTTATCTTGCCAGTATCTTCAACTTCAAAAACGCCAAGCTCAGGCTCGGCTCCCTCACCCAGGTTGACGATGAGGTCCTGGACCTCATGGCCGGCACCGAGAATATCTACGTGGATCTTCGTCCCGGATGGACCATCCGGGAGGCGATTCAGAATCTCAATATCACCCCCCGGCAGCTGACCATCGCCAAGGAGCTGCTTCTGGTGGAGAGCGGCGTCGGCGCAGGGCGTGACGGCCGAAAGCGCGGCGGGGACCTTGTGGTCATCGAAAAAGCGGTGGAGATCCATACCCGGGAAAAGGGGGGCACGGAGCCTCCGAAGCAGACGATTCTTGCCCACTCGCCCATGGGCCATATCGTCGAGACGATTCCGTCGCAGTTTGTCCTGGGCGACGGCGGGGGAGGCACCGAGCGCATCGGCATCGCCAAGGAGTACGAGCTGTACAACGACCTGGTGGGCCTGCCCCGCCTGCTGGATGAAAACGTCAGACGATATGCCGATTTTGCCCTGAACACCCGGTTTGAGAAGGGCGACAACAGCCTGGCGGCACCGGAACCGGTGAAAAGCGGTGAGCCTGAACCGCCCGCGGCATTGCCCGCGGCCGCCGCTCTTCCTTCCGATGAGCCCCGTCGTTCCGGCGAGGGGGAAGACCCTCTGGATGACGACCTGCTGCTGGGCCATCTGTTTTATGACGATTATTAGTCGGGCCACGGCTCGGCACCTGATGGGGGGGGCGCGGGCGGGTGGGCCCGCAGCAGACGAGTCGACCCGCCACGGGTAGGCCCTGTGCCGGGATCCCTGTCTGCGGGAGTGCATGGACTGGGTCGACCGGTGGCATCTCCACCGGTCCCCGGGGGCGTTGGAGGTCCTGACCCTTTTGTGTGAATGGTTTCCGGGGCACCACAGCTGGCATCGGTCCCTCAAGGAGGTCGTCCGGGGACAGGCCCCTTTTCACCGGGTCGGGGCCCCGCAGGTCCGCTGTGCCTCCGATGCCCTGCAGCTCCTGCTTTCGGAGACCTTCACCACCGTGGAGGAGGGATATGCCCTGAGGCGGTGGGTGGATCGTCTGCTGACAAAGCCACCGGGCAGGCTCCGCGAATTTTTCTCTTCCCTGGGGGTGCACAGCACCGGAGGGCGCAGGCTGGTATGCGTGATGTCCGAGCGCCAGCTGGAGAAGATGGTGAAACGGCTCGCCCCCGGCCCCGCGGACCGGATCCTTGACCTGGTGGCGGAGCTGGTCTCCGACCTCCAGGGATTCCGCAAAGTGCCCGGGGCCCAGGGGCGATTCTGGGTACTTGACGACGCACATCATCAGGTGGCCCGTATCTCAACGCAAGGTTGGGACCCCTGGGGGCGCGAGGCAAGGGTTTCCTGCCCGTATCGTTCCTTTTTTGAGGCCGATTACCGTCAGGACCCGTTGCTGCTGGTCTGGTCGGCGGTGTTGGGGGATCTCGCAGGTGAGGACCGGCGGTACGGCTGACCCGGAGGGTGGGCAAGGCGAGCAGAAAACCGTGAACTGTATTTCTGCGCAACGGTAACCGACGTTAACACCAGCAGGGAGGATCACCATGAAGATTTTGAAGCAAGGGGATGGCTTTGCCCGTCAATCCCAGGAGTTGCGGCCGGATGTGAAAGTGTTGCAGCAGGCTTTGGTCAAGGCCGGGTACCCTGTGACCGCCGACGGCCTGTTCGGCAAGGGCACCGAAGACGCCTTGAAGCGGTTTCAGGCGGACCGGGGGCTTCCCGTCACCGGTGTGACGGATGCGGCAACCTGGAAGGCCCTTGGGGAGGACGGGGGTGTGTTGCGGGGCTTTCGGGGGGACGCGGCATGGGTCCATGCCCGGGAAGGCTATGCCGGGAAAGCCTACTGGCCCGGCGGCGAGTCAGGCGTGACTCTGGACCCGGGCATCGACCTCGGGTATGCCGACCTGGCCCTGGTGGAAAAGCTCTACGGAAAGCTGTTTTCCAGAGAGCAGCTCAACGCCGTCAAAGCCGTGGCCGGGATCAAGGGCGAGGCGGCCAAGAAGTCCCTGGCGGCAGACCCCGTGCTCCAGGGCATCCGGGTGACCCGGGAGCAGTCCGACGTCATCTTCCCCTATGCGGCCGACCCGTATTGGAAAAAGATCGCCGGCCGATTCGAGACCCTGGCCGATAAGGACACCTTCCCCCCTGTCCAGACGGTGATGCTCTCCCTGGCCTACAACAGGGGGCCTTATAACAAAGGCCTGGAGGTGTTGCGACAGCCCATCAGGGAGAAAAACTGGGCAAAGGTGGCCGATGTGGTGGGGGCCATGCAACAGGACCATCCCTTAGAGGGGATCCGGAAGCGCAGGCGCATGGAAGCGGAGTTGATTCGGTCCCACCTGAAATAGGTGGCGGTGCCCCGGTGTGATTTCGGATCATGACGGATTGATCGCGTTTTACCCTGTCGGGAGAACGGGGGGCATGTCGCCTGCAGCAATGTGGGGGGCCCATGGCGTTCGAGGGCGCGCCATGCCCCGTTCTCCCGTCCATTTTTAAGGCTTCCGTGGACTGAGATTTTCATTTTTTGGGACGTTTACGGCTTCTGCGCTGGCCG
Organism: Desulfoluna sp. CYM3A; assembly: GCF_056829965.1. Lineage (NCBI taxonomy): Bacteria > Pseudomonadati > Thermodesulfobacteriota > Desulfobacteria > Desulfobacterales > Desulfolunaceae > Desulfoluna > Desulfoluna sp. CYM3A. The sequence goes on along the minus strand of NZ_CP186556.1, from coordinate 2,798,028 downwards.
GGTTTTCCGGGGCCGAGGCGCTGACCATCGCCACAGCGGCGCAGTTTGTGGACGACTGCACCGAGAGCGTCACCCACAAGCCTCCCCCGCTTCACAGGTGCCCCAGGCAGGTGTGGGTGCTCTCCAGGGGCGGGTATGTCTTTACCCCCATCATCACGGCGGTGGAGGATATCACGGCCTGGGCCGGGGCCTTTGAAGCCGATGAAACCCGCCAGATCTGGATGCCTTTTCATTACCTGCCGGGCAATACCCCCAGCAACCTTGACCCGGTGACGGTGCGCAGGGGCAGGGCGGGGGAGTCCCTGGACTGCCTGTGCCGCCCCGGAAGCGAAGCGGCCCGGGAGCTTGTGAACTTTGCCGTGGCCCGGTACGGCGAGCTTGCGGCCGTGGACCGGCGCCTTGCCCTGATGCTGGTGGGGATCTGCATGCATGTGCTTGCAGACACCTATGCCCACCAGGATTTTGCCGGGAGCGCCTCCTCGGAGCTCAACGCCCCGAGCCAGGGCATCTGGCGAAACACCGGCTCTTTCACCAACAAGGGGCGCTGGAAAGGGCGGCGCTGGATCCCTCGTGGGAAGAGCTACAGGGAGATCGCCTGGCCCTGGCGGGTGGCACAGGTCCCGGACTCCCCTTTAACCGCCTATTCCGATGTCCCCACAGATGCCACCCGCCTGGGGCACTGCCACATGGGTCACCTTCCGGACATCTCCTCCATCGCCTATGAGTTCTATCCCTGCTGGGCCGACGGCCTGACCGACACCAACCGGAACAATCCCGAGATATTCCTGACCTGCTTTATGGAGATGGTGCGCGCCCTCCGCGCCGTGCGGGATGGAGAGCGGTTTGCTTTCCTCGCCTCCGAGGCCGAGGCGGATGAGGCCTATGACCGGGACGCCTCGTTTTTAAAGCGGGTGAAAAAGGTCATCAGCCCGTCGGACCATGATCCGTGTGACCGTGATCTCTACGGTACAGGAATGAACCTGGCCTCGGACATCTGGTTCCGGGCGTCGGAAGAGCGGTGGGGGCGGCTGGTGTCTGAAGCGATAGAGCCGAATGTCCGTGTGGATATGGCGGTGTATGACGCCACTCGGGATGCCTGGGCGGATCAGGTCAAGAGTGCAGGCGGAAGGGAAATGGCCGTCCGTGAGTTTACGGAGCTGCCCTTTGTCAAATGGAACTGCGCGGCCAAGGCAGTGTTTGCCCACCTGTTTCAACGGCTCCAGACCCCGGGTAACAGGATGAAGGTGCTGCCCTTTGACAAGACCTCGGCCTGCATGCCGTCTCAGTTTCATCTCCTTGACGCACTGCTGAATTTGGGTTCCCAGGGAAGCAGAGGCGGTGACGCACCATTCAGTAACCAGAGGTGGCGATTAGTGAGGAACCGTGCCCTCCAAAGGGCCACCACCCCCTTTGAAATCGAGACCCTGTTTTTCTGTTGAACACCCATGAATCCGTATCTCAACCGCAAGGGAGCTTCCATGAGGTCATCACTTCTGAGCCATGCCTTACTCTTCTTCATTCTCGGCGGGTGTGTTTCTGCTTTTCTCGGGGTTTACGGGGTGTTGACCTACGGAAGCCTGCTGGGCTTCTTTTTGGCAGCAGCGGTTGTGCGTCAACGATTCTGCGGTGTTTGAGAAGGGGAGAGCATGCTTCACCATGCCATGCAGCACATCACGGCCTCACTGAACCGGTACTTAAAGGGACGCTTTGACCTGCCCCAGGATGTGGCGGTCATGTCCGGTATCCTGGATCAGGACGGAGCCGTTGAAACCCAGATCCACAACAAGCTGGTGGTGAGCCTGGTCAACCTTGAGAAGGAGCAGGTCCCTGCGGCTTTTATCCGTCATGGATCCGAGGAGACGGGGCTGACGAGCATCGGCTTTCCGCCCATTCACCTCAACGCCTATCTCCTTGTCTCCGCCTATTTTCCCGGCAGCAATTATGCCGAAGCCTTGAAGTTCATCTCTTATGCGGCCCTTTTTTTCCAGGGGAACCCTGTCTTTACCCGGGAAAATTCACCGGATCTGGAAGGTGACATCGAAAAGATCGTCATGGATATCGAAAACCTCAACTTGCGGGACCTGAGCAGTTTGTGGTCGGTGGTGAGCGGCAGGTACCTGCCCTCCATTGTCTATAAAATGCGCATCATCACCCTGGACTCCAGAGGCATCGGCAAGCAGGTGACCGAATTGTCCGGTACGGACCCGTCGGTGAGGAGGTCCCCGTGAAGACACTGTTTCTCCTTGAGGGGGAACACGCCTATTTCGGAACGGGGGGCGGGGCCGGGGTGTGCTTTGTCCCCACCAGGAGCAGCCGGTACATCGCGGACAAGGCGGGGCTTCGGTTTTTTCCCCGGGAGAGCGGGCTCCGGATCTGCTTTGACCCCAGGGACCTTCCCAAGCTCAACGCCTACACCGAAGACACGGTGGAGCCTTTGGTGCTGACGATCCTGGTGCGCCCCGCCGGGGACGATTTCTGGAACTACACGGAATTTCCCGAGGTGCCCCAAGGATGGTTTCTCATGGGCGCCAACACCGATGGTGATCTCGATCCTTTACTGTTTACCCGGAGCCCGGCGTCACCGGAGTCCCTTGTGGGTGGGGACGCCTTGACGGCGGACGGCACCTGTTCGGGGGCGGAGCTGGCAACCACGCCGGCTGGCCTGGTGCGCCTGGCCTGCCGGGGTGAAAAAGGGCGGGACGCACTTCAAGGCGCCCTGGAGGGAACCCCTCAGGCGTGCCGGTTTGTTTTCAAGAATCGAAAGACCTTCTGGCGTTACTTCATTCCCTGTGACGGAAACCCGGAGGACCTGCGTATCGACGATCGCAGCGGGAGCGTTTCCTTCGGCCTGGCAGGGGGCTTAAGGACGCGGGGGCATCCGTACTACGCCCGTTTTGTGTCGGATCGTCCCCTCGGGCTTCACCGAAAAGGGGAGGCCCGGTTTCAACTGACGTGCACCGGGGGCGGTCGGGCCCGGACCCTTGTGAAGGCGTTGCCCAATGCCCCGTCGGATCCTCTGCATTGTATGGCCTTGGACAGCGGAAAGGTGTATGTTTCGGATATTTTCGTCAATAACTACGTCTACGGGAGGTGAACATGGGTCAAATGAAGACACCGGGTGTCTACATTGTCGAAAAAAGTGCGTTTCCAAATTCGGTGGTGGAAGTGGCAACGGCCGTACCGGCCTTTATCGGCCATACGGAGATGGCGGTGAACGGTGGGAAATCCCTTGCCGGAAAGGCGTGGCGCATTACCTCCATGGCGGAGTTCCACAGCTTTTTCGGCGGGGGGCCTTCCCCCAAGTTCACCCTGGCAGAGGCTGCGGGGGGCGGTGGCGAGGCGGCAACACCCCCTGAAGGCGGGGAAGGGGCTGCAGCGGCTCCGGCCGAGGGGGGCGCGGCACCGGCCGCACCGGCGGAATCGGATTTCACCTTCAAGGACAAGGCCTACACCCTGGAGCAGTCCGAGGGACGTTACATCCTCTACGACTCCATGCGCCTCTTTTTCCAGAACGGCGGCGGGCCCTGCTACATCGTCTCCGTGGGGGACTACAAGGCGCCCGTTGAGGCGGATCGTTTTAAAAAGGGCATCGAAGAGCTCATCAAGGAGCAGGAGCCCACCATGGTGGTGGTGCCCGAGGCGGTGCTTCTTGAGGCAGCCGACTGCACCGGCGTCCAGCAGGCGGCCCTTCAGCACTGCGGCGGCAAGATGCGGAACCGCGTGGCCATCCTCGATGTGTACGACGGTTTCAAGGACCGTCAGGACCCTTCCGGCGACTGCGTCGACAACTTCCGAAACGCCCTGGGCATCAACTACCTTGATTTTGCGGCGGCCTACTACCCCTGGGTGGACACCTCCATCGTTCAGGACAAGGAGCTGAACTACGAGAGCATCGGCAACACGGACATGGTCAAGACGCTGATCTCCGACGAACTCGGCCTGGGGGAAGACGCAGGGGACGACCCCAAGAAGGCCCAGCTCAAAGAGACTCTTGAGAAGATGACGGACACCTCCCTGCCCGAGGATGAAAAAGAGCTTCTCAACAAAACCCTGGTGCAGGTCAGCCCCCTGTTCAAGACCATCTGCAAGGAACTCAAGGCCAAGCTGAACCGCCTGCCCCCTTCGGCGGCCATGGCCGGGGTCTACACCATGGTGGACAATGCCAGGGGCGTCTGGAAAGCCCCGGCCAACGTGAGCCTCAGCGCGGTGGTTGCCCCGTCCGTCAACATCACCCACGACGATCAGGAAGACCTCAACGTTCCCACCAGCGGCAAGTCCATCAACGCCATCCGCTCCTTTATCGGCGAGGGCGTCCTTTGCTGGGGGGCCAGGACCCTGGACGGCAACAGCCTGGACTGGCGCTACATCAACGTGCGCCGAACCATGATCATGCTGGAAGAGTCCATCCGACTGGCCAGCAAGGCCTATGTGTTCGAGCCCAACGACGCCAACACCTGGGTGACGGTCAAGAGCATGATCGCCAACTTCCTGACCGGCATCTGGAAACGCGGCGGCCTGGCCGGTGCCGTGCCTTCGGACGCCTTCAGCGTCCATGTGGGGCTGGGGGAGACCATGACGCCGGAAGACATCCTTGAGGGGATCCTTCGCGTGACGGTCCTTGTGGCTGTCTCCCGACCCGCGGAGTTCATCGAGATCACCTTCCAGCAGCAGATGCAAAAGTCTTGACAGGGCTCTGCGATGCTGTAAGACAGCTTATCCAGCTGTGATGACAACAATCCTTAAAGGAGGAATGATGCCATGAGTGATGACGGTTCCGCACAATCGACCACTGTCTGGCCGATGCCGAAATTTCATTTTGAGGTGAAATGGGACTCGGAGGTGATGTCGTTTCAGGAGGTTTCCGGCCTGGATATTGAGGCTCAACCCATTGAATACCGCCACGGGGACAGTCCGGAGTTCTCCACCATCAAGATGCCCGGAATCAAGAAGAGCGGCAACGTGACCATGAAAAAGGGTGTCTTCAAGTCCGACAACAAGTTCTGGGACTGGTTCAACCAGATCAAGATGAACACCATCAAACGGGTTCCGGTGACCATCAGCCTTCTGGATGAGACCGGGGCCCCCACCATGGTCTGGACCCTGGCCAACGCCTGGCCCACCAAGATCCAGGCCACGGACATGAAGTCCGACGGCAATGAAGTGGCCATTGAGTCCATTGAGATTGCCCATGAGGGGCTGGTGATCGCCAACGCGTAATCGCCTCAGTCAGACACTATAGGGAGTCCGTACCATGGTAGCCATACCGGATGCAGGCCTCATGTCCGCTGCCCTTGGCGCAATGCTCGGTGGGTCCCTGCCGGCGGCATTTCACTTCCGGGTGGTCTTCTCGGCCACCCAGGGAACCACAGACACCTCGTTTCAGGAGGTGTCCGGCATCGGCTCGGAGATGGAGCTCGAAGAGGTGGTGGAAGGGGGAGAGAACCGCTACGTCCACAGGCTTCCCAAGGGGGTCAGGCACCCCAGGCTCGTTCTGAAACGGGGGGTGGCCGACGCCTCCTCCCCGTTGGTGGTCTGGTGCAAGTCCGTGTTCGAGTCGGGGTGCCGATGCTGCCGGTCCACCTCCCCCATTCTGGTCTTTCTGCTGGACGAGAACCGGCTCCCTGCCCGGGGGTGGTTCTTTGCCAACGCCTACCCGGTGAACTGGAAGATGGACCCCTTCAATGCCACCGGCAACGAGGTGGCCATCGAAGAGATTGAGCTGAGTTACAACCACATGTTTCGCATTGTCTGACAAAGGAGGCTTTCATGGCGGTTGAGATTCGCGAGATGGTGGTGCGGACCACCATCTCCTCAAGCCCTGCGAAAGAGCCGCGCGAGTCCCTTTCCTGCAGCGGCATGGAGCAGGTGAAGCGGGAGGTGGTGGCCGTTTGCATGGAGCGGCTCGCCGACTACCTTGCCAGGCAGAAGGAGCGATAGATGACGGCATCGGGGCTCAAGAAAAAGCTGAAGCTTACCACGGTTGCCGTGAGCAAGGGCAAGCTGGGGGCCGAGGGCGACAGCTTTGAGGTGATGATCAACCCGGCCGGTTTCTCAAGGACCCTGGGGATCTGCTTCAGCGAGGATCAGGCCCAGGGCGCCATCGGCAGCGAGCAGAAGTTTACCCGGGTCAGCCCGGACAAACTCTCCTTCGACATTGTCCTGGACGGCACCGGGGTGGTGGAGGTTCCCGAGGGAGGGGACGGGGCCGACGACGTCAAGACCCAGGTGAAGAACCTGCGGACCGTGGTGAGCCGCTACGAGGGCAGCATCCACGATGTCAACGTGGTGAAGATCCTCTGGGGCACCACCCTGTTTTACGGTCGCCTGGATACCCTGGAACTCGAATACACCCTCTTCAAACCCGACGGGGACCCTTTGCGCGCCAAGGTAAAGATGAGCTTTACCGAGTTTCTCAGCAAAGAGGAGGAGGTGAAGAAAAAGGCCAACGAATCCCCGGACATGACCCACCTTATCGAGGTGATGGCCTTTGACACCCTGCCGGCCCTGTGCCGCAAAATCTACGGTGACGATGCGTACTACCCGGATGTGGCCCGCATCAACAACCTGGTCAATTTCAGGCGGATCGAACCCGGAACCCGCCTTCGGTTTCCCCCCTTGAGGTAACCTGTGCCCGACTCCCCGAAAAAAGAGGCCGACGGTGTCTTAAAGCTGGTGGTGAAGAGCGGCGGCAACGAGGTGGATGAAAAGAAGTGCCGGGTGATCTCAGCCATCGTGGACAAGAAGATCAACCGAATCCCCTGGGCCCAGCTGGTGCTCATCGACGGCGACATGAGCGACAAGACCTTTGAGGTGAGCAGCGATGCTGCTTTTAAGCCCGGCGCCGAGATCACCCTGGAGGTGGGCTACGGCAAGACGGCGGTGCCGGTGTTCAAGGGCGTGGTGATCACCCACGGCATCAACATCCACGAGGGGGGCTCCCACCTGGTGGTGGAGTGCCGGGACAAGGCCGTGGCCCTGTGCACCCTGAGGAAAAACACCAACCACACGGACAGCTCGGACAGCGATATCCTTTCTAAAATGATCAAGGCCTGCTCGGGCCTTTCCGCGGACGTGGCATCCACCCGCCCCGTGCATCCCCGTATGGTGCAGTACCAGGCCACGGACTGGGATTTTATGCTCACCCGTGCAGACGCCAACGGGCTTCTGGTGACGGTGGAGGACGCAAAGGTCTCGGTGAAGCCTCCCAAGACCGACGGAGAGGCGGTGCTCAAGGTCACCTGGGGGGACGATCTGGTCCGGTTCCGTGCGGAGATGGACGCCCGCCAGCAGGTGGCGGCATCCCGGGGCGTCTCCTGGGACCCCAAGACCCTTGCCATTGCGGAAAAGACCGGCTCCAAACCCTCACTCCAGGCCCAGGGGAACGTCACCATGGATCAGCTCGCCAAGGTGGTGAAGGCCGACAAGGCGGTGCTGCGAAGCGCCGTGCCCATGGAGGGGGATTCCCTCAAGGCCTGGGCCGACGCCAGGATGCTGAAGGCGGGCATGGCACGCATCCGGGGGACCATGCGGTTCCAGGGCAGCGCCAAGGTTTCTCCCGGTGACCTGGTGGACGTGGAAGGGGTGGGGGACCGGTTTAACGGCAAGGTCTTCGTGGCAACGGTCCATCACGACATCTCCCAGGGGGACTGGTACACCGACGTGGAGTTCGGCCTGTCCCCGGAGTGGTTTTCAGAACGGGAGGACATCTCCCCGCCCAAGGCGTCGGGGCAGCTCCCCGGGGTGGACGGGATTCAGGTGGGGCTGGTGACCAAGCTCGACGCGGACCCGGCCAAAGAGACCCGCATCCAGGTCTCCCTGCCCGTCATGGAGAACAGCACCCAGGGGATCTGGGCCCGGCTGTCCACCCTGTACGGCACCAACGGCGCCGGCACCTTTTTTATCCCGGAAGTGGGGGACGAGGTGGTGCTGGGCTTTTTCAACTCAGATCCCCGCCACCCTGTGATCCTCGGGTCCCTTCAGGGCAGCCGCCACAAGATGCCGAACCAGCCCGAAGCCAAGAACAACACCAAGGCCATCGTCACCCGGGAGAAGATGAAGATCACCTTTGACGAGGAGAAGAAGGTGATCACCGTGGAGACCCCGGGGGGCAACAAGATGACCATCAGCGACGACGCCAAGGGCATCACCCTGGAAGACCAGAACAAAAACACCCTGACCTTGAACGACAAGGGCATCACCCTGGACAGCCCCAAGGACATCAAGGTCACGGCCAAAGGCAAGATCACCCTGGATGCCATGGGCGCGGCAAGTGTTACCTCCAAATCGGACGTCAAGCTCAAAGGGATGAACGTCAACGCCGCCGCCGACGTTGGGCTGGTGGCCAAGGGAAACGCCAGCGCCGAGCTCTCGGCCTCGGGCCAGACCACGGTGAAGGGCGCCATGGTGATGATCAACTGATGCCTCCTGCAGCCCGCCTTACAGACATGCACACCTGTCCCATGCAGACCCCTGCCTTCCCCTCGCCCATCCCCCACGTGGGCGGTCCCGTGACAGGACCCGGAGTTCCCACCGTCCTCATCGGCAAGATGCCCGCCTCGGTGCTGGGGGACACCTGCGTTTGCGTCGGCCCCCCGGACGCGGTGGCCAAAGGCTCGGCCACGGTGCTGATCGGCGGACGGCCCGCGGCCCGGGTGGGCGATACCACGGCCCACGGCGGCACCATCGCCATGGGCTGCCTGACGGTGATGATCGGAGGATAACCCATGGACGATACATCCCTGTTTCTCGGCTCGGGCTGGAGCTTTCCTCCCTCCTTTACGGGAAAAGGGCGCCAGGCCAGCATGGCCCAGGGAGAGACGGACATCAGGGAGAGCCTCCGCCTGCTTCTCTCAACGGTCCCCGGAGAGCGGGTGATGCAGCCGGAGTACGGGTGTAGCCTCTCCTCCATGGTGTTCGAGACCTTTGACCGGAGCACCCTCACCGATGTGGAGGACCGGGTGAAACGGGCGATCCTGTTCTTTGAGCCCCGCATCATCGTGGAGCGGGTGATGGTGGACCTCTCCAGGGAGCCGGAAGGCTACCTCTCCATTGTGGTTTCTTATCGCGTGCGTGCCACCAACAACCGCAGCAACATCGTCTATCCTTTCTACTTCCTCGAAGGAACCAACCTGTAGATGACCCCTGTCATTCACCGACAGTGCCATCCCCTCACCGACACCGACGGCACCGGGCGAGACGATCGCCTGAAAGGGCTGCCCGCTCCGTCGGATCTGGCCGTGGACGGCATGGACCTGACGCGTCGCCTGGCCCTTGCCGCCGCGTTTTCCGGCCAGGTGGCCTTCATCGGCGACACGAACCTTCCGGCCGGAAGCTGGAAAGGGCTCTTCACCTCCGATGCCACCATGCTGTTGTCCCTCATCGCCTGCTCGCCCCTGGAAGACGCCGAAAAGAAGATGCGGCGGTACAGGGGGCGTCACCGGGGTGAGGCGGCCTGGGATATGGGACGGGTGATCTACCGTGTGGCCCGGTTGCTCAACGACTGGTACCAGGCCCTTTCCGCATGCGACGGCCGTGAACCTTCGGAGCTGGGCAGGACCCTCTCCGAGCTGATCCGAAGCAGCCTGAGGGATGCCCTGGCCACCCTGTGCCTTGCCGGCGAAGCCCTTGAGCAGGAGCTTGCCGACAAGCGCCCCTTTGTAAGCCCTTCGACCTTTCACACCGTGTGGGCTCTTACAGAGCGCATGGCAACCCTGGCAGCGGCTGAGGAGACCGGCAGGGGGGTGCACGCGGACCTGTTTTCGCCCTTTTACAACGCGGCCCTTCACATCCGGGAGAAGGCCCGGCAGCTTGTACCCCGCACCCTTTCCGACGGGGACCACGATCCGTCTGCCGGGCTCTTCATCGCCTTTCTCACGCTGTACCAGAGGGCCGCGGACCGCATCAACGAGATGCCCGGACGCCACAGGGACCTCTATTACGATGGCATCCTCGGCTTTTCCAAGAAGGCGGGGCGCTCGGACAGCCTTTACCTGGCCCTGTTCCCCGACGGGTCGCGACCGGTGGTCCCCGTTCCGTCGGATACCCTGTTTTTCGGGGGAAAAGAGAGCCTGGGCCATGATGTGGGCTGTCGGACGGCCCGCCCGCTCTCCGTCCATCAGGGGAGGGTGGCCAGGGTGGAGACCCTCTTTTTCGAGCGGCACCCGCTGATTACCCCGGAGTGTGACCTGGGCCTGGTGAGCTCCGTGCACCAGGCCGCACGGGCGTTGGAGGATCCCGCCGAAGAGGACGCTTCCGGTGACGGCTCCGGGTGGAGCCTTTTCGGTGCCCATCACTGCGAGGGGGAGGATGGAAAGGAAGCGACCCTCGGGTTTGCCGTGGCCTCCCCGCTGCTCCTTCTTGCCGAGGGCCGTCGCCACATCGAGATGACGGTTCACACCCATGCCCTGGATGGCGAGACGTCCGACCTTTTCGAGCGAACCTTAAAGACCCTGGAGAAGAGCCGCAAAGAGGGGGTCACAGGGGCTCTGCGCCTTCTCTTCGGTAACGCTTTTCACCTCTATATCTCGGCTGAAGGGGGCTGGTTTTCGGTGTCCGACTGCACCTTGTCCGTGTCGCTGTCCGGGCCGGGGCCGGTCCTCACCTTCCAGATGGAGCTGGAACCCCGGGATCCTGCCGTGGTGCCCTGCACCGGTGAGGACGGACCCGCCGGAGACATGAGCCTGGGCGAACCCGGGGTTCCCGTGCTCCGGGCCGTGTTGAACCCCAAGGCCCATGTGAATCCGTACACCCTTTTGTCCCGGCTGAAGCTGACGCGTATCGGCCTCGGGGTGAAGGTGACCGGTGCCCGGAACCTGAGCCTGGCCAACAACCTGGGGATGCTGGACGTCAACACCCCCTTTGCCCCCTTCGGGCCCTTGCCCAGGTGCGGATCGTTTCTGGTCCTCGGTCATCGGGAGTCTGCGGGAAAAGAGATGACAAAGCTTGCCGTGGAGTTCGCCTGGTCGGACCTTCCCACCCTGTCCGGTGGGTTTGCCGAATACTACCGGACCTACGGGCGGCCCGTGGACAACGGCTCCTTCAAGGTGACCCTGGCGGTCCTCAAACAGGGGCAATGGGTGGAAGAGAGCGGGCATCCCGGGTACCGCCTGTTGACAATACAGGCCGGGGAGAAACCGGCGGCAATGGGCAGGCTGGTCTGTACCAGCGAAAAGCTTCTGGATGCCGTGCCTGATGAAGAGGGGGCCTTTGTCTTCGGTCCGGGCGTGCGCAACGGTTTTTTCAGGTTCCAGCTTTCTGCCCCGGAGATGGGCTTCGGGCACGGGATCTATCCGCAGCTTCTCACGCGTGGCCTGATGCAAGAGTCCAGGACCAAGGGAAAGCTGGCCGTGGACCTGCCCAACGCCCCTTACACGCCCATGGTCTCGGGGGTGAGTCTCTCCTACGACGCCGTGGAGACCCTGGACCTCTCCTGCGGTCAGGGTTCCGGACGCTTCTATCACCTCTACCCTTCGGGTTATGACCGGCTGGACGACCGCGAAGAGGGGGAGGAGATTCCCCTGATTCCCCATGCCGACGGGGACGGCCAGCTTATCAGAATAGCGGCAACGCCTTTCCGGCATGGTGAACCTTCTCTTCTGTCTGGAGGGAGACGGCCTCCACTCTTTTCACCTCCCCCTGCCCGAGACCCGATGGGCTTACCTTGAGGCGGACCGCTGGCAGGCACTCCCCGAACGCTCCGTGCTCCTGGACAGCACCCGGGGCTTCCTCACCTCAGGCCTGGTGGTTCTGGATCTGCCGCCCGAAGGGATCCCCAAAGAACACACGGTGATGCCCACCGGTCTCTTCTGGCTGAGGGCCGTGCCCACGGTGCCGTCCGGGGACCCGGCCACCCTCCAGCGGGTCATGGGTTCCCTGAGCCGCTGCCGGACCGTGGTGCTCAACGGTGTTCCGGCCCGCCTGGAACATGACACCGCAGCCGATGCCACCGTGCCCTGCGGAAGCCCTTTTCGGCCTGCCGCGCCCCTGGCCGGGGTGGGGACGGTGCGTCAGTTCATGGACTCCTTCGGGGGGAAGGGAGAAGAGACCGCCGAAGAGCGCATGGCCCGCATCGGTGAGCGGTTGCGCCACAAAGGGCGGGCCGTGACGCCCTGGGATGTGGAGCGGATTCTTTTGGAGCGGGAACCCGGTATCCGAAAGATCAAGTGCTTCCCCGGCATGAGCCTTGAGCGCAGGCACCATCCGGGCCGGGTGCTGGTGGCGGTGCTGCCCGACCGGCAGGGAAGGGACAGCGGCCCCCCGCTCTTCACCATTCTGGAGCTGGGGCGCATGGCCGCAAGCCTCCGGGGCCTGCTTCCGGCCCATGCCGAGGTGGATGTGATCAACCCCGTCTATGAGAGGATCCAGGTGCGGTGCACCCTTGTCCTGAAAGAGGGGCAGGGGGACGCCCTGAAACGTGTCCATCGGTCCGTCAGCGATTTTCTTTCGCCCTGGGTGCCGGAGGTGGGGTATCCGGCCCGTTTCGGCTGGTGCGTCCGCGAGGTGGAGGTGGAAGCCCACATCGCCGCTCACCCGGACGTGGTGTCCGTCACCGATTTTTCCATGCTGCACCTGACCCGGTCCCCGGAAGAGGGCCACGCCATGATCGATACGGTGATCATGGAAGACAAGCAGGCCGATGAGGTGGCCCAGCGCCCCTGTGAGGGCATCGCCGATGAGGAGGTCTCCATCACCCGAAAGGAGATTGGCCCCAAAAACCCCTGGAGCATCGCGGTCCCGGCGGACGCACACTATTTTCAGACCATTCCCGAGCCCCGCCCCATTGCCCCCCAGCGCACAGGCATCGGGGAGCTCGAAGTGGGGCGGACATTCATTGTTTGACAAAGGGAGCGAACCTTAATGGCCCAGCAGAACCGCAACACCCTGAAAAAGTACTTTAAGAAGGGCGCCCTGCCGACGGAGAAGCAGTTTGCGGACTTGATCGATTCGGTGATCAACATCATCGATGACGGCTTTGAGAAGTCCGCGGAGCACGGCCTGAAGATCGCCGCCATCGGGGAGCGGGAGAAGCTGATCAGCTTTTTCCGGAAGATGGAGATGGTCTGCCCGGACTGGTCCATGGGGATCCATCCGGATACGGGGCGCTTTCACCTGCGCAACGGGGAGAACAAGAGCCTTTTGACCCTGACCCCCGAGGGAAAGGTGGGCCTCGGGTGCGACGACCCCCGGTCCGACCTCGACCTCCACGGTACCTTTGCCCTGGAAGGGTGCACAGGCCGCTTTCGCAACGGGGTGATCCCGGCGGATGGTCGCTGGCACACCCTGGTGAGCGGGCTTGACGGGTGCCAGGCCTTTGAGGTCATGGCCGGGGCCGGGAAAAAGAGGGAAGGGCGCTATTCACTGGTGCACGCCGTGGCCCTGAACACCTTCAGGGGGCGGGGAAAGGTCGTTATGCACCAGGCCTACTTCGATGCCCGGCGCAACCGCATCCTGATTCGCTGGCGCGGGAAACGCCACGACTATCGCCTTGAGATGCGTACGTGCCGGGCCTATGGGGGTGATGCCGCCGTTCGGTACGGCCTCACGCGCCTCTGGGACGATCCGTTTATGGACACCTGCGTGCTGCCGTCCGATGAAGGGCAGGTGTGACATGGGCACCCTGGTCCTGAAAAAACGGGACTTCAGCCGGGACGACACCAGCTTTGAACGCCTTCGGGCAGAAGGACTCCGCCTGGTTCAGGAGCTCTGCAGCGAGGTGTGGACGGATTACAACCTCCACGATCCCGGGGTCACCATGCTGGAGCACCTCTGCTACGGCATCACCGACCTGGTCCATCGCACGGGGTTTCCCGCCGCAGACTATTTTACCGGAGAAGAGGGATTTGTTCCCGAGGCCGTGGGCATGTTCCGGCCCGAGGCGATTCTGCCCTGCGGGCCGGTTACGGGCGAGGATGTGGAAAAGCATCTTTTCGACCGGTTGGACGGGGTGGAGAATGTCTGGGCCGAAGCCCTGCCCGCCGGGCTGTGGCGGCTCCTTTTGCGGGCGGCCCCCGGGGTGGACGCCTCTGCCCTGGCCGCAGAAGCGCGGGAAGCCTACCATGAGGTTCGCAACCTGGGGGAGGATCTTCAGGAGGTGGTGGTTCTCACCGAAGATCCCTACGCCCTGGAGGCGGAGATGGAGCTGGACGGCTCCCGGCCTCCCTCCACGGTCATGGCCGAGGTCTACCACGTCTGCAACGGGCTCCTGGCCCCGGGGTTGCGGCCGGAGTCTCACCTGGCGGTGCTGGAGGATGGGATGGAGCCCGCCGACATATTCCATGGCCCCCTGACCCGTCACGGGATCCTGTCGCGGCGCGGGCGCTCCCAGGTGGCGGAGAGAGTGGCCGTCACCGAGGTGATCGGCGCGGTCCGCAAGGTCAAAGGGGTGGTGTCGGTGAAAAAACTCTGTTTCTTCAAAGGGGGGCTTCGTCACTTTGTCTGCATCCAGCGCGCGAGCCAGGGGTGCGTGCTCTCCCTTGACATTCCCGAGCGGGCCTCTGAAAACCGGGTGACGTTTTACCTCGACGGAAAGGGCCTTGCCGTGGACATCGATCAATTCAAGGGGCTCTATTCTGCCCTGGAGTACGGGGGCCGACGGCCCGCACCCCATGATCCTGCTTCCCTGTACACCCTGCCTGCGGCCACGTTTCGGAATTTCGGTGACTACACCTCCATCCAGGACCATTTCCCCAATGTCTACGGGATCAACGCCTTTGGCGTGCCCCCCACCTATTCTGCAGAGAGGAAGGCCGCCGCCCGGCAGCTTAAAGGGTACCTGGCCCTGATGGAGCAGTTCCTGGCCGACGGCATGGCCACCCTGGACGCTCTACTGCTCGGTATTCCTCTTCCCGGAACCCCGGGTGAGGCAGACCCGGTTCGGGGCGTTTCTGGGCCCCGACCACATCAGCGGCATGGACGAGCTCCGTACCAAAAAGGACCCGGAGGCTTCCCATACAGCCCTTTTGAGAAAACACGACGATTTTCACCGGCGCCGCAACGGGTTCCTCTCCCACCTCCTGGCCCTGTACGGGGAGACCGTGGATGCCGAGCCCCTTCGTCGGGACGGCAGTTACTTCAGCGACACCGCCCTTGAGGAGTCCCTGATCCAGGTGCGCATCGCCCTGTTGAAGCGGCTTCCCGAGATCTCTGCCCACAGGTTCCGGGGGGCGTGCCTGACCACCCCTCCGGAAGGGCATCGGAACATCCCCCCGTTTCAAATGAAATGCGAGATCCTGCTGGGGTTTTACCACCACAAAAGCGACTTAGTTGTCTCCCTGTAGGCTGTCACCCGGGACAGCCTCCAACTTGTGTCCGATGACGACTACCTGAGTCGGTATGGCGGGGCCCTTGCCACGGATCCGGAGGCCGAAGATCCCGGGCAGATGGTGCCGGTCTCCCCCACACCCAGGGATCCCCGGCTCACCTGCGGGGCCGTGCGCGAACTCCTGGCGTCCGTGGAGCCCTTGGCCACCACCCCACTTCGATTCCCCTCCTCGGGGGCGGGGGCGCCTGGAGAGTTATCGGCTGATTCACCTCTCCGAGTGCGACGATGTGCAGATCGCCTTTAACGCGGGGGGCTCCTGGGTATACCTGGGCAGCACCCGGACCATCTGGCGGGCCACCCACCTGGTGCACCTGCTGCGCCGTTACCTCATGTACCTCAACATGGCCACCGAAGGGATGCATGTGGTGGAGCACATCCTCCTCAGGCCCCGGCCACCGGACACGGCCCCGGATATCCCCGCAGACGAGTTTTACCCCCACCGTATCAGCATCCTGTTCCCGGACTGGAGTGACCGGTTTGCAAACCCGGTCTTCCGCGAGACCGCCATGGAAATGGTGGCCGGTCAGCTTCCGGCCCACCTGCTGCCCTCCTTTCTCTTTCTCTCCTTTGACGAGATGCTCCACTTCGAAACCCTTCGGACCCGCTGGCAGGAAGCCCTGGCACGCGGGGACGAGAGTCTTCAGGACGAGTTGGCCGAGGAACTGAGGACGTTTCTGGAACGAGCCTGATACCCTGCCGCCTGCAAAAAAGAAACCAAAGGAAGACACATGGAAATTATTGTGCTGCTGGCCCATGGCGAGGCCTCGGACGGTTGTTTTTCGCATCCGAAGATACGGGTCATTGCCAGGGCGGGAGGTCCGCTGTGCGGAAGCGAAGTCCGGGACTACCTCCGCGGGGCCTCCGCTCCGGAGTGCGCCACGTGTTCTTCGGGTGCTTTTTCCGGGATCAGCGACGCAGAGTGCAGCCGGGACCTCGGGGTGATCCCCGGGGCCGGACCCGGGTTCGTGGACAGCGGCAGGCGAAGCGGCGGCGCCCTGTCGGGAAACCGGGTGTTTGTGCTGCGGGGGACAACGGTGTCGTTCCATGAGATCGCTGAGTTTGCCCAACCCTATCGGAAGGTGATCCTGCTGCCCTGCAGCCGGGAACCGAGTCACATGACTTCATGACAACGGAGGAGAATCATGCCTGCAAACTGTTTGGCCTACGCCTGCGGCAGGGAAGAGATCCCCATGGCCGTCGAGCATTGCCCGGGATGGGAAGTGTGGTGCAAAAACAACGAGAAAAAAAAGGCCCTGACCTGGGGCTACCTGGCCTGTGCCGTTGTGTACCTGGCCACGGTGACCGGGGGGCGGCCCGATAAAAAGAACGTGTTCCGAAGCAAAGAGACCATCAACGGATACGGCCTGGACCTTCTCAGGATCCTTACGGGAAAGAACGACGGGCAATACCTCAGCGCCCGGGGTCGGATCCCGGAGGAGGGGGACCTGCTCATCTGCGGAACCCCGGCGGACCCTCACTACGTGCGGTACGCCGACGGGACCTTTACCGGGCAACCGGCGGCTGCGGATATCCAGTTCGAGGCAGTGGTCACCGGGGAGACCCTGATGCAGTACACGGACATCGCCGGGGGAAGACGGAATTACGGGATACGGGGGACCTTTCGATGAACGGCTGATGTTTGGGACAGGTAACAGCGGCGGTTTTGCCCCGGTCGTGTGCCGGGCGGCACCCGCCTCGTATACATTCGGTGCCGCAACGGCACACAAACAGAACCCATCTGGGGAGGACAACAACGCATGAAACGGATGAAGGTTGCAACCAAACGTGAGATCGACAGTGAAATCACCGGTCAGCTCCTGAAAATCGATGCCATCCGAGGGGAGCTGATGGCCTATGCCAACCGGTTCATGGAAAAGTACCACACCGACAACCGCCCGCTGCTCGATGCCCTTCCCCTCCATGAGCTCTGTTCCCTGAGCGTCAAGGGCGGCCTGGGCCTGAGCAACCTCAAGGCCCAGATCAGCCCCAACCCTCCGGACACCCTGGTCTGGGATGGGTACGCCGGGGATTGCGACCTGAACCTTATCGTGAAGCACGACAAGATCCCCAAGGGCAAAACCGTGGGAGAGGTGATGGCCGCCGTGGCCCAGCGCATCAAGATCCTTCTGGTGGAGAGCATCGAAGACACCCGGTACAGCACCCTCCTTGAACATCTGCCCCATGGCGCCCTGGGTGGGGACAAGCTCTATCGGTGCTCCCAGCTGGAGGCCCTGGCAAAGCTCATCGATTTTGCTTCAAAGAAACTGGACATGCCCCTTCAGGTCCCTGTGGAGATGGCAGGGGCCAAGACCATCGTCAACGTGTTCAAGGACCTTATCCCTGTTCTCACCGCCGTGGGCGGTGCCAACCTGAAAAGGGTGTTTGATCTGATCACCACGGCCGATTCCAAGGACTGGCTGGTGTACTGCACCGATACGGTGTTTTTCGTCTCTGACCTCAACCGGGTGAACTCTGCCTGGAACGATGTGGACCACAGCTTTTTCCCCTACGCCCCGGGCCGCATAGATGCCCTGGGCCATGAGGTCTCGGAGCTGGCCATCGAGCAGCAGAAGGCGCGCCAGAAAGAGGCGGAGGGCCATCAGCCCTACGGCGTGTTCAAGGTCATCACCTCGGATTTCAGGTACAGCCGCAGGGACATCTCCGAAGAGCCTGTCTCCGATGACGAGGACACCCTCTTTGAACCTGAGGAGAGCTACAACCTCTCCATGTACGCCAACAACCTCATCGATGACTTTACCCTGATCCGGACGGCTTTGAAATTTCTCGGATACTCCGTGGAGTACCGGGACGTGCCGGAAAACTCTCCCGAGGCGGAAAAGCTCGATGTGCGGAACGGCGCGGCCAAGTGCGAGTTCGTGGATGTGGCCGTGCCCCATATCACCTCCCCGGAATGGTATTTTTGCCAGGACCGTACCTACTACCACCAGATCCCCGATCCCGTGCCCGACGGGCAGTGGGGCTTCAAGGTCTGTGATTTTGACTACCAGTTGGAGGAGAATGTCAACCTCATCATCGAGAACTCCTGCGGTCTCAGCCACAGCGCCCACAAGCTGGGCAAGCGCATCGCCCGCATGAAAGAGACCTGGGTGCATTGCGACCATGTGCAGGTGTTTCCCAGGAAGCACGGCGGGCCCAGCCCTGCCAGCATCAGGGATCCCTTTGACGCCCCCAAGGCCCTTGTGGACTCTTTTTGCCGGGATTATGAGTTGCTCTACTCCATCCATACGCTTCCGGACTGGCTCTACGACGGGATGTTCCTTTCCCTCAAAGAGTTAAAGGACAAGGCGGATGACGGGTCGGCGGAGGATGTGGTGGGGGCTGCGAAAAAACTCGGTGAAACCGGCATCTTTGAAATGATGTGCATGGCCGATGTGGTGGACGGTCCGGCCATCGCAGAGCTCAGGGCCTTGCTGGAAGACGGGCATATCAAGGTCAACTGGGTGGTGGCCGCCTACCTCCTTCTCAAGGCGAGCCGGGTGTCCGACGTGATCTGGTTTCCCACCTTCGGGATTATCCAGGTGGAAAATCCCGAACAGGTCCAGAAGGCCCTTGCCGTAACGAACAACAGCAATGTTCCCATGGCTGCGGGGGATTTGATCAAGGTGGACTGGGATGCCAGGCCCGGGGTGCCGCCCCTGACCTACTTTACCCTTCTGGCCCAGGACATCATGGGGCCTTCCCCCGATCACCCCACGCCCTTTTTCGGCTCCGGCCTGGATGCCTCCCGCCGTGCGATTTATCGCGAAATCCGGTTCCGGCTTCGACGTGCCAACAACCAGATGCTGCGCATTGCCTACGGACGCATGCTCAACGCCCTGATGCGGGGTGCCGCAGAGAGCTTCTCCCTGGAAAAATAGTCGATTTCTCATATACCAACTCGAACAGGTGAAAGGATGGACCCATGGATACCTTGCACATGGTGTGGATCGGAGACCCGGTTCAACATGAAAAAAATGCCCTGATGTTGCTGACTTCAATCGTCAACGACCCCGGCCTCGCCGCGGACAAGTCCCTGAAGATCAAATTCTGGTGCAACGGGGACAAGGTCGAGGACTTGACCCAGATGGTCAGGAAACTGGAGGCAGCCGGTGAAGAAAAGAAAGCCCTTCAACCGACCGAGGTGGTGAATGTCGATACCATCCTGGAAGGCGATATGAAAAACGGATTCCGTTTGACCTATGAGAATTTCGACGGCCAGGTCTTTGTGGAAAAAGAGGGGGCCGTCAAGGAGGCGGCGATGGGCGTCAAGCGGGTGTACGACAAGCTTAAAACCGTGGCGCCGGTGTCGGCGAAGGACCTCATCGCCCAGTACATCATGTGGCGGGAAGGTGGGCTTTTTCTGGACACGACCATGGAACTGGCCGACGGAAAGGCGCTTCTTGCGACCCTGAGCCATGGGGAGAGCTTGAGCACCGTGCCTGTTTTACTCGATGTTTCCCAGGATTATCCTGATTTTCTTCAGGCCAAGATGGATACCGATAAGGAAGACCAGGGGATTGCCCATGAGTGGAGCTGGATGAATATTGAGCTCTACAGCTCTGACATTGGGCGTTACGTTCATGAGTACATAAATAATCTCGAGTGCTGGGCGTTGCGTGCAACCGTGTCAAACCGTCGGATTTTTTCCGCGACGCTGGGGCGTCTTCTCAGGTTTTGGGAGACTGTCTATTTTCTTGATCCTCCGGTGAAAGGGACGGAAGAGGAGGTGGAGGACTTAAAACAAGCCATGGCGGCCGGAAAGGGCAATGAAACCCGTGCCACGATGATCGGGGGATCCATTATCTACAGCCTGTACGAGGGCATGAAAAATGCCACAAAAAAGGGATTTGATATTGAGCGCGGGCTCCCTTACTGGGTGGAGGACTACTGCTGGACCGGGAAAAAGGAGTCGGGAAAGGTGACCATCGATGCCCTGGGCGTCACCAAATGCTACCAGGGCAGCTGGCGGTAGCAAACGTGAATTGAAACGTTTCATAACATGGAGGAAACACCATGCCTACGAGTATTCCCTATGATCCGTCCCTTGTGTTGGGCAACATCGTCAAACCCGAAAAAATAAAGGCCCTTGAGCACATTGCCACCCTTCAGAAACCCGTGGACGATGCTCAGCGGGAGCTCAATGCCCTCATCCTTGCAAAGCGAAGCATGGACATGACGATCCAGGAAATGATGAACATGAACGTGGATGCCAAGGACCTGGATAAAGTGGCCAAGGAGGTCGAATCCCTGAAAACCTCCATGGCCAATGCGGCCGTGGACCTGGCCAAAAAAACCATCGACGCCCAGAACAACATTAAATCTGCACGGGACAGCCAGAAGGAAGACAAGATAAGCGCCAGCGTTGAAAGTCCCATTGATTACAACAAGTCCGCCATCAAGCAGATGCCCCTGTCGTCGGACTCCATGATCATGGATGCCCAGTATTTTCGATTTGAGTCCAACAAGCAGAGCTCGGACGCCCATTCGAGTTCCATCGCCACCTACGTTTCGGCCCAGACGTCAGGTTTTCTTGAGCCCTCCTACGGAGCCTCCGTGGGGTCGTCGGCCAAGAGTGCCATGGAGAGCCAGCATGCCAACCACAAGCTCGAAGGCACCCTGGTGATTACCGCCAATTGCACCCACAAGATCTGCGATATCTTCGCCCCCTTTGTCCTGGACCCGGAAAAGGGGATCCGAGCATGGAATGTCTACTGCCCGGACCGGAAAATCAATACCGACGACAGCACCTCCATGGACCAGGCCATTGAGGGCAAGGATGCCGACACAGCGGGGATGCAGCTTCTCTCCGGTGCCTCCTACGGGTCGAGCTTTGTGGGCCTGGTTCATCTGCTCAAGGACGAGAAGAGCGACTCCTCCCAGTCGGCAAGTTCCCTGGCCGAGTCCCTCAGCACCTCCATCAGCGAAAACCTGTGTCTCTCCAACTACAGCGGGAAGTTCGGCCTGGATTCCTCCTTTGCCGACAGCGTCAAGAGCCTTTTGAGCACCTCCAACCTCCAGACCCATGCCAGCGTCATCACCATGGGTCTGATTCCCTCCATTGTTTCCAACAAGATCGAGACTTCGGTTCAGAACCTGAAGCCGGATCCCAAGGAGGTGATGTCCCAGCTCGCCGCCATCCAGGGCGCCAGTGATTCGGAGGTGAACACCATGGGCTCTGCCGCAGACAAGGCCAAGGCCGGTGAGAGCTTTATGCAGTTGAACAATTCCTATGTCAAAAACGTGGTCTCCAGCCTCGGGGCTTACGACGACAAGAACAACAAGGTCATCGACACCAACTCCCTCATGACGGCCTTTGAGGACTACGTGAAAAAAGCCATCGCAGGCAAATGCGGCGTTCCCATCAACTTTTTCCTGAAGCCCATCACCTCCCGGCAGCTGGCCGAGGCCTGGCTCAACAAGTTCTACCCGGGACAGTTCATCGGGGAGAGCTCCGGTGACGACCAGTCCAAAGGCCCGGCCAAGAAGTAACAGATCCGTCAAGGAGTACATCATATGTTTGTTTTGAAAAGCAGCGATGGGCAGCACACCCGGCTTGGGACGTCCACAGGCAACCGGCGGGATAACCCGGACGGAAGCTTTTGGGTCTCCGGCTGGGGCCCGATGACCCAGGGCCGTGTCGGTGTGGGCGGTTTCTATTTTTTGAGCGAGTCAGACGCCGCGAAGTTCATGTCCGTGAAGGTGACACAGATCGGCGGACGGGGCATTGGCGGTATCTGCTTTGAACACACCGGGTAAGGGCAGAACGAGACGCTGATCGAAGACACCTGGTCAGCCATGAGATGAAAAGACCTTGGAGGGCAATGCAATGAAAACATGGATTGTGTTTCTGGTTTGCCTCTGGTTGCCCCTGGGGGCATCGGCTCGGATGATCTCCTTTGACCAGCATGTCTGCGACACCTCCACGGTGTCCTGCTCCTTTATCATCGAAGATGCCGATCATGTCAGGCTGACCATATGGTGGGGCACCGGAAAAGGCCAGTATACCACTTCGTATCTCTGCAAGAAAAAGGTCGGTTCATGGAAGGAGCTAACCTGGCCAAAGGATTCGCCCTTTACGTGGGCACCACGGATCACATCAACATCAACGAGATCCTACCGAAACTGGGCCTGCCCGATTTCACGGAAGACAATTGAGCGCTCAGCCCGGTTTTTTTCATGAAAGGTGGTTTATCTTTATTTAACCCAAGGAGCCATTATGGTGACATTTATTTCATCGGAAGGCACGCAATGGTACGTCAAGATGACGCTGGTCTCGGAGGAGAAAACAAGGACCCTTAACCTTGACTGCTCGGACAATGTCGCCTTTGATACCCGGTCCGGCGGGTCCGTGGACGGGGCGTGGAGCGAGGTGGCGGTCTTCGGGCACAGCCTGCGTTTTGCAAAGGAGGGAAAAACCTTCACCATCTCGGCCAACATCACGGACGGCAAGGCTTTCACCGTGTGCGGAGAGACCGTGGGCACGCCCGAGGCATCGTCCGGGGAGTCGGATCAGCCCCATGAAGGGGACAGCGTCGAGGCGGTAGAGATCTCTGATGAGGAAAAGGGCGAGCCCCTTGCGTTTCATCCCATCGAATCCTGGTTCACACCCAGCGTCTGGGACGAGCTCTTTCCCCATGCTAACCATCAGTGCTTTGAAGGTGTCAAACCCTACAGCTATGCGTCCTTTGTGAAAAACGTTCGTTATTTTCCGGGGTTTGCCTCAGGCGAGGAAAAAGAGCAGAAAAAAGAACTCGCTGCCCTTTTCGGCATGGCCCTCCAGGAGGTGGGGGGCAAGTCCCGTTCGTCGACGACCATTGTCCTTTAAGGGGCTGACACAGACAAAAGCCTATGGCTTTTCCGAAGCCTCCTGGACCAACGAGCCCAGCCACAAGTGGAACCTTGCCTTCTCCAGCGAGCAGGGTCACGAACGAAGCCGGGTTTACGATACCGGTTACCCCCTGAAACCCAACCAGAAGTACTTCTCCGGAGCAGGAATCCTCCAGCTCAGCTATCCCGTCAACTACGCCCGCTTCAGCCAGTTTTACTACGGAGACAAGGAGGTCCTCCTCAACGACTCGGACCGGGTGAGGAAAGACCCCGACCTGGTGGTGGCCTCAGCCCTGTTCTACTGGATGGCCCAGGCCGGAACCCGTCCCTCCTGCCACTGCTGCTTTACCGGCAACCCGGTTAACGACACGGACAAAGCCTGCTACGAGCGCATCACCAACCTGGGCTACAAAAAGGGCCTGGCCATGGCCATCGCTGCGGTGAACGGCATCGAGTGTGCCATCCCCGCCGATTACCGGGTGGGCACCCGGGTGAACGGTTATTTTGAATACGGCAAAGCCTTTGGCCTTACGGAGGACGAATTGCTGGAGGATTGCTTTGTGGAGACGGCGGAGATGGCGGGGAACCTTCATACCGCCGGGATTTCCTGATGCCCTGCAATCATTGACAAGGGAAATACCATGAACCAGAAAACATGTTTCAGGCCGTCTGTTGTGTGGTGCCTCATTTTGTTCATCAACGTACTCATCCTGGCGGGAATCGGGTGGGCTGCCTTCGGGAACACCGGGGTGAACGACCCCACGGAGACCACGGGCCGGATCATCGCAGAGCTGCAGAAAGTCAGGGTAAAGGCAGAGGCCGACCCGGGCGGGGCATGGGACCTGACCCACGGGGAGTACAGCAAGCTGTTGACCTCCATGATCGATGAGGCCACCAAGGCCTCGCGGGATCAGCAGTCCTTTGCCGCCCACTCCTTTCACATTGTCCTGGGGGCCATCCTCGGCTTTCTTTCGGCGTCGGCTACCATGGTTTTCCAGGGAACAGGGGAGAAGCCCCATGAGGATTCCCCTCCGTCCGGGGCGGACGAGGCCGATGAAGGGACATAACGGCCTTGTGACCATGGGGCGCGGCGTTTTGAGCGCAGGGCTCATTGGATGGGGAGGGCAGACATCCTCGGAATCGGTGTGCTGACGAAGGAGGCCATCATGAAGGTCCGGAGGGCGTATTTCAAAGCTTGTGACGACATTCCGGATATCCGGAACCTGCAAGGCGACTTCAAACCCATCGATGAATATGGGTTCGAAACCTATCTGGACCTGTGGTCCGAGCGATTTTTCGGCAAGGATCGGTTTGATTTTGCCGTGTGGGGGGCTTACGAAGAAAATAGGTGGAACTACACCGCCTATCACAGAGACGGGTTCAGGCTCAGGGCTTCCCAGACCAAGGGGGATATTGAGTTTACCCACCGGGTCACCGGCGGCTCCCACGGCAACGTGCCGTTCCAGGCATACCGGGATACCTTTCTGGGGGGGGCCATGTTCAAGGAAAACCGGCCCATCCTGACGGATATCGCCAATCCGCTTTTTTCCGTTGTGGATCACAACAGCGCCCATCATATGGCCTACATCCTTGCCAACAAGGGCTTTCGAGGCCACGAGGACAAGGCGTGGCGCCGGGTGGTCATTAACTTCGACAATCACAAGGACTATGAAGCCTTCAACCCGGATGCAGACTCCATCTGCTGCCAGAACTGGGGCCAGGCCTTGCGACCGCGCCCGGACGACAAGACCCTTCATCGGGATCATCCCGTGTCCCGGTACGTGGTCCTGGGCCTGGGCAGCACCATCGCCAACGTGGTCTCCTGGGGGCTCGGCGGCATTCGGTATCAGGAGAAGGTGGATCTTTCCCAGAAGATTTTGCTGGACAACGCCCTGCGCAAAAGCCTGGACTTAGGGGAGCCCCTGGAAAATTACCTGTTCCATGTCACCGTGGACCGCGATTTCATGAAAGGCAGTTACACCCCCTATGGCGACGGCCCCCATTATCCGCATGAAGGCCGCAACATGGTGCTTCAATGCCTTCATTTTCTCAAGCAGCGCGGGGCCACACTCGGCGGGTTCGACGTCACCGGACTTCCCTGTGGCTCCAGCGTCTGGTTCAACACCATCGTTCCTGTTATCTACGCGCGGTGGGTCGCCGACAACCCCATGTCTGAATCGTTTATGAGGGAACACCGCATTCCCGTGGAATATGTTGCCAAGGTCCACCGGATTTGCGACCGGTTGAGTCTTCCCCGTCGCCCCCTGGACGAAGATCCCAAAGCCCGGGTGCTGATGAAAATTCAGACAGCCCTGGCCTTTGATCAGCTGTGCGACGACGTCCGATGCTTTTACGATGCGATTCTGGCCTATTGATGCCGTTTCTTTAATCAACCAAATTAAGGAGAACACCATGATTGTCGAGCAGAAGAGTGAAAACAGTGTGAATGCCTTCGGGGTGTCCTGGGGACACTACTCAGAAAACCAGATGCCGGTGACGGTATCCTTGGGCACGGACAGCCTGGGGAGCTGCTTTGCCTTTATCCGCGTGGACGAAGCACAAATGCTAAGAGTGATCTTCGCCCATGTCTCCAGCGACGGAGAGACAGATACCCTCTTGAACAGGAATTTTGCCGTCTCAGGCCTTCTGACCCCCGCTAACAAGGAGATCCAGTACCTCTACGTGAAGGGCAAGGAGCCCAATGACAACACGGAGCGGCGGATTAAAAGCCTTAAAGACAAGTACGGCGGTGCCGTCTACCAGAAAGTGGACTATGCCGGAGTGGCCCTGTCTCCCTTCAAAAAGGCGGACGGCAAGATTGTGATCACCCACTGCAAATCCATTACGGCAAGCAACAACAACACCTATGTCACCAACACGGAAACCGCCAAATTATGGGCGGGCACCCATGGGCTTGAGTCCATGTAAGTGGCTGGTGGTGAATGGCCAGGAGTGAATAGTGAGTAGAACCGTCTGAACCGCAGCGAATTTACGATACCCCGCAGGGCGCGCCGTGCGCACCGCCATAGCAACATCCCACACCACATCCCACTGAATCCTCTCCAGCCTGTAGGGTGCACTTCGTGCACCAGATTGCTCCCGCCTCAGAACCGTTGTCGCGATGTCGATCATGCAACGAATCACCATCCATGCCCCCTGACTTTTCCTAAACCCAAAAATGGAGGTAACAACCATGCCGATGTGTGGTGCAAGACCCGCTTACCCTTTCGACGACATTTTACCCGGTGCTGTCGGCCAGAACGCAAGGCACCATCTTATCCCTTGGGGCCAGGTGTGTGCGGTGGGGCGGGATTACATCATCAATGAGCAGGCCAGAATCCAGGCTGTTTTTGACCACTATGATGCCGCCAGCCTACAGGCGGCAAACCTGGGGGGATGGGGAGGGACCGGGCAGGCAAAGGTTCTTGCCGGTGGCGACGGGCTGATCAACCAGATCCTTGTACGAAATGGCGAAGCCTTGGAAGAGTTTGCCGGTTTGTTGTCATGGCTGCCCGGAAACCTTGTGGTTGGTCCCACCGCCAGGCCCCTGCACCCGGATCCCGGTGAGGCATTTGATGATTTTGCCTGTGAAAGGAGAAGCGCTACCGATGGTGAGTATGCCGACCTGAGGGCGGAGTGGGAAAATGCGGACGATCAAAGAAAATTAGAATTGATCGAAGCCCTGGCGGGAAAAGCCATGCTCAATGACAGCGCCAATGCCGGACTGTGGTGATTCCAATCCATGTACTTTTTAGTAAACCCCACAAAAGGAGATTCCCATGACAACCTGCACGATATGCCTGAAAAAATTCCAGAAGGGCGACAACATCAGAACCCATGACTCCGACGCCACCGGGGAGACAGTGGCCCATCCGTTCCACGAAGAGTGCCTTCGGGAGTGGTATAAGACCCGGGACACATGCCCCATATGCCGGGATCGCATCGATTGGGATGACTGGATCATCGTGGAGATATGACGGGGATTCAACGAAAAAAGAACGTACCTGGCGGTCTGCGCTGGCTTATTCGGTGGGGAGAACGCAACCGCCAGTCTTGATGTGGGCCGGTGTGGAATGTTTCGTCTATTTATCTCTCTTCCTGTGACCAAAAATTGCTTTCATTGCCATGTAGGATGGGCAAAGCGGAGCGTGCCCATCTTTTATCTGAACCACCCCACCGGCAATTTTCATGCGCTACATATGGGCACTCGATTCGTGAAATATTCGAGCTGTCAGAAGTAAAATGCAAGGACGACAAATCGTTTTCGTGACGTCTACCAAGAAGGAGACGAGATATGAATATCGATTTTCATTACTACGCAACATACACCGCCGCACGCATTGCCGGTTACAGCTTTTCAGAAGCCCAGACCATCGCCCACGCCGCACAGTATGTGGACGAGTCCGACCGTTCGTTGTTGCAGAATGAGGCCGGACAACCCCATATCGGTGATTTTGAGATGGTTCCCACCGTGCAGACCAATGAGGAGATCGTCAAATACAATACCATTGCCTGGTCGGGTACTCACCTGGACGAAACCATGAGCGTCTGGATTCCCTTTCACTTTCTACCCGGCAACTACGGGCATGACCACACGGTTGGGTATACCGGGCCCATGGAGGATCACGGTTGGACCAACCACTGGGTGTTCAACCGGGAGTCGGAGCAGAAGTTTAAGCTGATATGCTTGCCCAACAGCCTTCTCCTTGGAGAGATGATCAACAATGTGGTGGAGGCACACGCCGACAATCTGCAGATGCTCGGCCTGCGTATGCATATTTTGTGCGACACCTGGGCCCATTGTTATTATGCGGGTATTCCTGCCTGGTTCATGAACAATGCAGGTGAAACGGTGATAAGCATCGCTCCCGACGGATCCGAGCAGGAGGTTGCCTGGAAACGTGTCTGGCCTCTGGGGGATCTGTTCAACCCGGAGATCGCCACCCCGGCTCTCCCGGCGTACAACTCCTACGCCTATCTCGGCCACGGGCGCATGGGGCACCTGCCGGACTATCCCTACATGGCGTACCGTTACCAGCCCCAATGGTCCGGGCAACCCATCATCAAGGACAATCGCGACTTTTTTATGCAGGCGTTCAAGCAGATGGTCCAAGCCATGACCAGCGTTCGCAACCGCACCCCCTTTACTGTGGAGACCTACGCCCCGTTGGACAATGCCACCGAACAGGTGATACGCGAGATTCTGGACACCCGTGAGCCCGATCAGTGTGAGGCCTGGAGAAAAAATATCGGTCGCATCCTTGTGGACGGGCAGGCGCTGGATGTACCTGAAACGTTCGAGCGCATGCAGTGGTTGAATGAATACCTCGCCAGCAGCGACAAAGCCGGTACGTCCTATTACCGGTTCAATCGGGCGGCTGTGGACCATCTGGGACTGGTCCATGGCCATCTGGAGAGCCAGGGGCTTTTCTTTCTGTCCGGCGACGAGGGGCCCAACACCGTCAGCATGCGGTTTCGCAACCGGGACGGCGCCTGCATCGGCAAGATGTCCGAAAGCGCCTATGGCATCGGCAGTTCCCAGTACTATCCACGCATGAGCAACATGGGCCTGACCCACAAGATGATCAAACCGGACGGTGGCCCGCTTCGCTCCGGGGCGGTGACGGAGATCAAAACCACCGAAGATGCTGTCGGTGAATACGCCTTCCTGGGAGCCTGGGAGACGCCGGCCCTCTACTATTACACCAAGGATTATTCGGTCAACAAACAGCGCTGGATCATCGAAAAGAGCGACCTCAGCGAGGACGACGTGATCCGACCGGGTGATCGGGTATACGTCAAGAATCAAAATTTTACCGACAAACCCTACCTGGCCGCCTATCAGCATGGCGACGGCTATCAGTACCTGACCACCATCGCCACCCAGGTGGAGTGGGACCTGGAAGAGGGCCCCATGCCCGGCGGGGTACCCGTCCAATACCGCACCAGCGATGTGACCCTGCAAGGTGGCAACGGCCAGTTCATCGGCGCCATGCAAGAGGAATCACTCTTTCCATCCACCCAGTATTTCCCCAAAATGCGCACAGCCGCCATCACCGTCTCGCTTATCCATGCCGACAACGAAGACTCACGGTATGTAGCCCGGCATGGTGAATCCATCAAGATCAAAACCAACGAATCAGCAACCGGTAATTACTGTTTTCTCGGCGCCTGGGCCACCCCGTCCCTTTACTACTACACCAAAGACTACGACACCTCCAAACAGGGCTGGACCCTGGAGAAGATCAATCTGGAAGATGGTGAAGAGATCCGGGCCGGTGACCGGGTGCGGATCAAAAATCATCACTACACCGACAAAGCTTACCTCGCCTGGCACCGGACCGCAGGTGACAACTACCTGACGACCATCGCTGACGGCAATAGTGACGAGGCGATATGGGTTGTGGGTGTCGAGGATGCCGTTTGAGAGCAAAATTTTATGGGATTGGGTAGGGCTATTTATTTTATATGTGGAGGCTTTCCCCTTTTTCCAATGGAACCTGGCAACGGTCGAATGTTAGCTAAGGAACAGGTCATCCTATAACACAATACAACACAAAAAAAGATGAGGAGGAGTAAACATGGCAGTGACGTATGAAGACTTTAGTGTGTCAGAGCGGGTGAAACTTGTGAACGCCGTCACCAAGGCATTGGAATTGTCGGATAAAGCATGGAAAGACAACATCAAAGATAAAAAATGGGACCAGGCTTTAACTCCAGCCTATGCCAAGTGGTTCGGGGCAGTAGCAGAAAGATGCGTTTACCAAGGTATGGACGGTCGTAAATATTGTTAATTACGCGCTTCATTCCCAAAAGATAACTTGGAAGAGGGTGTCCGGAGACCCCAATAATTATGGCGCAGCACTCAGGCCTCCCGGAGGCTGGAGTATTCAGAGTGTCAAACAGATCATTGACTCAGGGTATACTGTTAAAATTGGCGATGCTTTTTTTAACGGCAATACGGATGAACAGTACAATACAATTATTCATGAAGTATCCCATATTGTGGCAGATACGGAGGATAGAAAAATCCCGATACCAATGTCGTGGCCTACGGCACGGTGAAGTGCACCACCCCTAAGACAGATCACCCGAATAAAGCCGTTACGAATGCCGACAACTACGGGTATTTTCACCTTGAATTTAAGTAGTAGAGAGTTGTTTTGAGATTCAAAGGAGGGGTTACTCCAACCCCTTCGACCAAAATATGGATGAGAAAACCGCAAAATCAGGCAACGCTTACCTCCATTGATTTGGGAACAGGGTGTGCTGTCAATTTAATTAATCATGGAGGCTAAAATGGCTAAACTTTTTTTGTATGACGATGCTTCAACAACAAGAGATACGTTAAGAGTCATGGAAAGGAAAGGGTATACATGCACAGCATTAACTGAAGATCCAGATGTTTTTTGGAATTCGATGACGGATTTAGAAGAAAATAGCAGCTTCGTATTGCTGAGTCATGGAGATAAAGATGGCCCTTTGGCTGTGGCAGGTACTGTAGGAGACGACATTGACCTTGATCGGTTTGCTGATATTATTTCGGATAATAATTTAACATTATATCTGCTCTCCTGCCATCTGGACTCGATCCCTGTGGGACGACCTTAAATGGTAAAAATCTCAGTTTTGTTGCGCCTAAAGGAACTGCTGTATTCCAAACAGTTGGTGATGAAGTAATAACCGTATTGTCCAAAGATGATCAAACATACCCCGGATGGACTGGTCCGCTTAGTCCGAATAGGGCAAGCAAAGCGCTTTCTCTTCCATAATGCATTGTGAGAAGTGAGATGGGGTCGCGTGTTGACATTGGACAAGTTACCTATGATAGTCTTCCACTGGCATTTCAGAATCTTCATGAACGGCAATTATGACGGCATTTCTCTTAATGACAAATCAAATCCGTATCACCCAATCCAATCAATTAACACACAGACTGTTATTCTCTAATCCCGCCGATGCAGCAATATCCTGTTGGGTGCGCTCTGCGCACCAACAGCCGAGCATGAACCGAATGGACCACATTTTGAGATGGCGATTGCGGGGTAATGGTTGAGAGAGGCCGTTGGTCTGCGTGATGACTGATGGTACCGGGGACCGTACCCTATGATTTCGCTTGGGGATTTTGACTTTGAAGACTTTTGTCTACATTTTGTTAAACATCAAGACGCGACCTATCTTCACAGGTTTTTTTGGTTTTGGTCCTGTGGATTAGGTCTCTTGATTACTCTGTTTACTTACGTACGGCTCAAGGGAGATGTGAGTTATACTCTAAAGGGACGACAGCATGGGGGCACGAATGTCTCCTGCTCAAATGGTCGGGACAAGGAGGGCAAGTGGGGGGATGAGAGTGACGTCCGCGGCCTCTTCTTCAAATGGGGAGTTCAAGGTTCAGAAGAACCCGTCAATCCACTTTACCTATTCAATACAAAGTTTCCTTTAACGGTAATATGTATGAGTCAGAAGATGAGTTTCGTCTGTTTCGGGATTTGAAATGGGACGAGAATGAAGACAACGGTCACTCAGGTCAGACAGCCAGAGGGGTCCAGATTGCTGAGTTAAAGGCACTTCTTAAAGAGTTGACAGCAAGTACTGAAACGTACAGACTTTGGAAATGATCACGTGGCGCAGAACGATCCCATTACCCAATGAAGGGGACCTTCTGGTCTGAGCGGTTCTCGGGAGCAGGATCTGGCATTACTGGGAGAGTTGAGCAAATAGGCTGGGATGTTAAGGGGCTCATTGGGGGCAGGAATTTCAGAGCATGAAAGCAGGGGACTATATTTTTACGACCGGCAACACCAACCATACGAATAACAGGGCGCCTGATCTGGGGGGCGGAAAAAAATCAATTTCAATCAAGGCGTCGATGGGGAACACACGAAGTATATCGTAAATCCGACGCCCTTTTCCGCTCACTCCCATGCCGAGATTATCCTGTTGGCACGGTTTATTCGTCAGGTTCTTTCAAAAGGATTTACCCAGCGCCACCTCTCCTTAGCCGGACGTCGTCTTCCCTGCGGTCATTGTCAGCAGGTCATCAATCGGTTCCTTGTTGCTAATCAGGGTGAGATGACTCTGGATTATGTAAAGGCACAGCAGTTGGGGACTCTGGATATCGATAATAACCAGGTCAAAGATCCACAGAATTATTCCAATGCATTGCAACATATTGAAGGTGACGTTACCACTGCGGCTATCTCAAGCGGCTTATGAAGATAAGGATTTCTGGTACATTTGCATGAAGGCGTGGTTGAGCCGTATGATCGAATCCGTGATTCCCTATGCTACCCGGCAGGTGGGGTGACTGGGCATTCAAAGGGGAAAGCGTAGCCTCTCCGCTTCTGAGAAGGTGAGCGTAAGGGTTGGCGTTCTTACATTAGACAAATCGCCTAAGTGAATTTTACTGCCTTAAGGGGATTCTTCCATAAACGGTGAAAATGAAGGCATTTTTGTTGACGATAAACCAAACTTATATCACCTATCCCTATCGATAACATGCCCATAGTTTGTCTTATACAGATCGAATCAGTAGCCTTTTGTAGGGTGCGCTCTGCGCACTACTGACCCTCCATGAGTCGTTTTTACCACATGTTGATATGGCGGTTGTGCAGAAATGGTCGAGGTAAAGAGCTGGGCGGTTTGCGTTGGCTTTAGAGGCGCGCGTCATGATGATTTTGCTTGAGATGTGATTCATGTTGAAGACTCTTCGTCTTGTTTTTGTTAGATGCCAAGGCACGACCTCTATTTATTGGGGCAGCTTTACCAAGGGGGGGGATGCGTATGAAAAGAGCGGTATACAAAAGTCCGGGGAGCAGTGTGCAGCCGGTGGCCCAGCGAAAGCTGATCACCTTCAAAACACCCAAGGCGCCCCTTTCGACGGACACGGAACATTATAAATGACGCCAAGGCCCTCAACACGGCAACGAGACCGCCTATCAGAACACTTGAAGCGGCTCAGTGATTCGGTAAAACCCGTAGGGGCGGTGGCCCTTAACCAGGCGAACTTTCCCGGGTGCAGCAATGGCAACTTCGCCAACTTGGATAACGGACGGCTGGGGCGATAGAGCTGAAGCGACGGCCACCGGCTATGTCATCGAAGATCAAGTCACCGCTGCAAAGCCCGCTGCGGCAACCTCCCAGGTTGTTTCCGGGAGCGCGCGGCCCGATTTTGTCATCACCCACGGAGCCATAAGGGTATCGTCGACATCACATCCTCTAAGCAGACCGGCCATGTCCTAAACAAGACGTTCCCCAAGTCCTCTTTCTGTTATATCTCCGAGGCACTCTTATCCCTCCTTCGATTTTACAAAGCTCGGCGGTGTGATGCCTGCTATGGCAGGGGCCGCGGCGACCCTTGCCAAAAATGCGCAGAAGGTCAATGCCAACAATGATGTCCGCAGCAAGCTGAGCCAGATCAAACGCTCCCTCGATAATTACAAGACGGGCATTATGCAGGACGACGATGACTTCGCGGCCAAGGCAAAGCTCGTCGTCAAGGGGATCAACGAACTTCCAACCGGGCGTGGTCGGTAAGCGAGGTGGGCAGGGTCAACAGGCGCATCGCCAAGGTGAACGCATTGCTGGGAGACGATTTCAAGGTCAAGGATCTCAGCTTCATAATCAAGAGTGCACGCGCAAACTATCTGCTGACGGGCAACCCCTTGTGGGCCTGACGGCGGAAGCCAGGAGGCGATGATGTACAGGGTACAAGAGAAGGACGATCAGGAGAGTAAGCCTGCTTCAGCGCAGCGAAAAGAGGGCTTGGCCATAGCGGACCGGCGGCGTCCGCCCCGAAGTGCGGAGATGTTGGCGATGGCAGGGGAGCCGGTGGCCCAGCGGCGGGTGGTTTTGACGGCCGACAACCCCCGGAAGACCGACACGGTGGAGTACAACTCAATTGCCTTTGGTCGCCAAGTTGCGGAGATTTCAGGAATTCAAAAACGCCGACTTCAGCAACCTTGGAGGTGGTGAAACTATTGCCTTTGTGGGGCACGGCAAGCCGGGGCACTCCGACTGCACGGACGGCAGATCGCCGACAAGCTGACGATCGCTCCACAGAGGATGTGGACAGGAGGCCATAACATAGTTTTCACTTCCTGCTACGCGGGGAGCAAGGAGAGCCCCGGTGGGAATTACGCTGCCGTGGACAAATCGGTGATGACCGAGGTCGCCCAGTCCATCAAGAAGGCGTGGCCCGGTGCGGCCTTTACCGTCCGGGGCGCCCAGGGGCCGAGCGTGAAGAAAACCGAGGGGGCTGGGGAGGCGTGGGCTGTGATCAACGACACCCATATCGGGTTGGCGGGTAAACTCCAAACGATGCTTGAGGGGTTTTACGGCATCAACGTGACGGCGCTGGTGGCAAAGCAGCCCGGGGAGTCAGAGTTTGATACAGCCGACCGGGTAGCCGCCGACGCAGATAACGCTGATTTCTTTAACGACTTCATTGCCCTGATCAACCGCAACTGGGCCAAGGTGAGCGCAGGATTTAAGGCTGGCTACGCAGCATTTGCGATGGTACCGGATGTGAGGGCGTATGTGGATGCGGTCGCCGGAGGAGGGGGGAGGATATCACCAACCCCATGGCGGAGATCGCCATGGAAGCGGGGCACCGTGTCGGTGTGATGAACGCGGCGGGGGCCTTGCGGCGGGATAACGCCAGGCACTCCAAGATCCGGGACCTGGCCCGGACGCAACGCTCACCGTTCTCGATGAAAACAGGGCAGGCAACCGATTTAAGCGCAAGCTCCTCACAAAATCCCACCACTGGGTTCGCACCGATGACGGGCAGGAGGGGTGGGTCCGGGCAGGGCGCTGTGGATGTAACGCGGTAGGAGATAGTCGCCTTCAGGTGATCTGTTATCGGCAAGTGGTGTAGAGGAAACAACAGGCTATGGATACATCTCAGTATATGAAAAATTGTCTAACTAAACTTTCTGCGGACGTTTATATAGTCCTAATCAATACTAATAAAAAAGACTTTTCTCTTAACGATAAATTGAACCCGTATCAATCAACCCAATCACCTAACATACGAACTGTTTTCCTCTAATCCCACCGATGCAGCCAGATCCTTCAGGACGAGTTCTGCGCACTATTGCTTGTGAATCAAATGATGTGGAGACATATTGAGATGACGACTGCAGGGAAATGTTTGAAGTCAGGCGGCCTGCGTGGGTTTGGCGGCCGGATTGTCAATACGGGACAGACATTCATTGTTCTTGGAATGAAAAATATTGATGAGAAACCGGAAAATTAGTCAACGTTGCCCCCATCGCTTTGGTTTTGTCAAATGTCAAGACGCGATCCCTTCTCAACCCCTTCGCACTCTCATAAAATCCATTGGGGGAGCTGTTGTTGTTATAGGCAATGAAGGGGAACCCTATAGCAATCTTCGAAAAAAAAATAAAAG
Organism: Desulfoluna sp. CYM3A; assembly: GCF_056829965.1. Taxonomy (NCBI): domain Bacteria; kingdom Pseudomonadati; phylum Thermodesulfobacteriota; class Desulfobacteria; order Desulfobacterales; family Desulfolunaceae; genus Desulfoluna; species Desulfoluna sp. CYM3A. The sequence goes on along the minus strand of NZ_CP186556.1, from coordinate 2,762,470 downwards.
GTTTGAAATATGTATGTACAAGAAAATAAAACGAAAGAGAATAAAAGTAGGGCGGTCGCTAATTCTGTTGGTCAGAATAAAAGATATCACATGCCAGTGATTGAGTGGTGGGTAGTAGAAGTGCATCAGTAATAAAACAAAAACAGGGTGAGCAAATAAGACTACAAGAATTAGCTAAAAACAGCCCACAAAACCAGCAACCAACTCAATTCCAAAAATCTGTACATCAACATACAGGCAATCAGAAAACCTTTTCCCTCTTGGAAACTGGACCTGGAATTGCCGATAAAAAAGAGCAGTTCGCTAATAAGGTAAGTCTTGTAACCACTGCCCCCATTCAAATGATGCCTTTAGAGGAGTTTCATGAGAAAGTAAAAGAGCGGTACGGAGAGCATTATGGGGATTTCCTGATCCACTTCAGAAAGTCATCATGACGTCATGGTGGATTTACAGCAGAGGGGGAGATGTACAAAGGAGACTGGAAGCTGTACGTTCAAGACGAAGCTTTCGGCGACAAATACCTGTCATATGCTTTCGAGTCTTTCGAAGGGCATAGAGCGGCAATGAACGAAGAGAAGTATAAGGGACGTTACGATGGGGAGATCCAAGGTGATGAGGAGCCCATTAAAGATAAGATTAAAATTTCGACAAATACTATAAAACCAGAAGAGATAGAATTCCAAAGGTTTGAAGTCAAAGCCTTTATTTCCAAGGGCGTTGGGGCGATTGGATCTTCCCATTGAACAACAAGCCAATATACTGGAAATAAACCAGGGCTACCTGGGAGATTGCTGGCTGGTCGCCACCATAGGGGCTATTGCTATCAAATCCCCTAGGACCTAATGAAAACCATAACCGAAATAAAGGCAGGAAACCCATCCACCAGCAGGACTTTCTCTGTCAGGGTATACACAAAGTCCAATAAAGCACCAAGGCAAGTATTGGTGAATAGCGCTTTGCCTAGGAGGAAAGGTAAGTTAATCTATGGCAACAAGGGGAAGCAAGTAGGTGATGACTTTTCTTTATACCTACCCCTAATCGAAAAAGCCCTTGCCAGTACAGCAGCTGGTTATGGCGGATCGGGCACCGGCTGGCTCCAAAAGATGCCATGACAAAACTCACGGGCAAAACGCCTGTAGAGATCTCCATCATGAATCTAAAGGACGATGAAAAACGTAAAATGGTGCTCGATCAAAGGGCTGCTCCTATGACAATAAGTGGCCTTCGTATCACTAAGGAAACTGAAAAGCAGAGCAACATGATATGATTGTGCTCGCCACCGACGGATTCAACTTCACCATATTTGACCAAAGCTCATCTGCGAAGAATAAAGTAGTAAAAACCAATCTTGGTGAAATGACGAAGATAGAAGAATCCATCTATGGTGACGTCACAAAAGAGGCAGAAGTAGATCATGATCGATACCAATACAAATTCGGAAAGGTCTCGTTCGTTCCCAGTGAAACACGTCCGCACTACTATGCCAGGAGACAGACATTATCCAGGACTTTTTACGCGAACAGGAACTATATGTAATCAACAGGTTAACTGCTTATCCGGCAGCTGAAGAGTTGCTAAAACGTTTATACGCGCTTGAAAGTAAGATCGAATCATTCTCTGAAACCATGAATCTACGTTTTGGCGTACTTGAAGAAAAACTGAAGAAGCTTGAACAGCTGATCCACAAAAAGTAGTAACCTCTGCTTAGAAGCGTTCATTAGCTCGCTCTTCGTAGCGTGATCTTGACCATAGCATTACCGTTGAGCCTGTAGAATAAGTAAAATTTTAAGATATCAAGCTATATTTACAGCTTAATATTCACTATGCTCTCTTCAAATAAATCAGCGAGGTGAGTATGGCTCGATACAAAAGTTATTCTTAAGCCCAGTCGATGTTTATTCCAGTCCGGTTCGACGAGCAAATCATTCCCGGCACGTTCGTTCATGCCTATAACCCTGCCGTCCTTTTAACAGTCATTTTGGGGCCGCCTGACATTCCTGGGCATTATCTCCAGCCGCAAGATTGCATCTTGTTGTGAGTGTCATGTGACTTTTATCGCCCTGGCCGGTGATACCCGGCCCCATTTCACAACCATTGCAAAATTCATTTCTTCATATGGGCAAGAGATTTCGGTTCTTTTGACCCGAGTGATTGCCATCTGTTCCATGGAAGGGCTAATCGGGAAAAAGATGTTTGCCATTGACGGCTGTAAGCTCAGCTCGAATGCTTCAAAAGAGTGGAGCGGAACCCGTGAGGATTTCGACCGCAAAAAGGCAAAGATCGAAAAATCTATTCAGTTGATTCTCAAAAAGCACCAGGCGCAGGATAAAGGTGGTGACGAAGGGTCTGATATGACTGCAAAAGAGAAAAAAGCTGTCAAAAGCCTTAAAAAGAAAGCGGACAAGATTCAGGCTTGGTTGGACGAGGGAAAGGAAAAAATCGGAGTCCAAGGCAAGCCCATTCAAAGCAACCTGACTGATAACGAAAGCGCAAAGATGTCCACGTCGCATGGTGTGATTCAGGGCTATACTGGCATTGCTGTTACGGATGACCTACATCAGGTTATTACCCATGCCGAAGCCCATGGTTCATCAACTGAGCATCTTTATTTAAAGGATATGATTGACGGTGCGCGTAAGACGATGAACCAGGCTGAAGGGGATAACGATTCTCTCAAGGATACCATTGTAACGGCGGATACCGGTTTTCATTCATCCGATGGGCTCAAGTGGATCGAAGATGAAAAAACCGAAGCGTATATCCCGGACAACCAGTTTCGAAAGCGAGATCCCAATTTTACCACAGCAGACAGGCATACAAGACCACGGATAAACGGAAAACCGTCAAAAAGGCAAAATATTTTAAAGCCAGCGAGTTTGTGTACGACCCGGAAAAGAAGAAGCTTATCTGTCCGGCCGGAAATGAATTCTACGTCGAAAACAGCGACTTCAAAGACCAGAAAGGTCTGAAAAAGGAATCACATACGCGGCAAAAAAGACGGATTGCAGAGCCTGTGAACTTCGGTCCAAGTGCATTCGCGGGAAAAAAGTCGAGCATAGGCATGTGACCGTTTACAAATACCATGCGCCAGACGGATACGCCTGTCAGTCGCATGATTAAACACTTTGATACACCAAAGGGCAAGTTCTGGTACGGCGTATGGGCACCATAGAACCAGTCTTCGCCAACATTAGCGGAGTACACTGGGGTTGAATCGGTTTACCCTGAGAGGGCGGGCCAAGGTCGATACGCAATGGAAACTCTTTGCCATCGTTCACGACATGGGAAGTTGGCTCGATATGCTTGGTGTTGAGCAAGAGCATGCTGTTTAGAAGCTATCTGTGGGTACTTGATGGCAGCAAAATATGGTCCTACCCCGCCAAGCGGCGTCACATAATGTTCTGATATGGCGTGAGTATTTTCGTTCGCTAAATTGTGTTGTCGGCTGAAAACTTTACTTTAAAATCAGCCTGGAGAGACATTCCTGAAAATGGGGTTATTTTACAGGCTCGTTGGACGAAGACTTTGGCAACGCCTTGAAGCATCACTTGAACTTACAGTGATTCGACGAAGCCCATAACAAAATCTAAAAGCCATTAAAAACGTCTTTTAGCCCAATTGCTCAAGAAAGCCGCTACGCGGCAAATCATTCCTCATCCTTCATAGCAAGCTCATAGAACCCGAAACGCAACCATTTTATTTTAAAAAAGATACATCGTAGCCTGCCGAAGAACACATTGATAATGGGTCGCATCTTGACATGTGACACCCATCCTTCAAACCGCCCTCACACCAAAAAACCATTTTTACATCCTCACTCACTACCATCCACCCACTTTATTCCTTCATAAGGTCATGCCTCCAAAACCATCAAACCACATCAGAAATATCCAGGTCGTCCTCCTGACTCTTTCCCTTCTCTTTTCGGGCGTAATGATTGGCACTAACGGGCCGACAAGGCGGCGTGTGTTCGGGAGACGCTTGATATGGCCAGGGCGAAGGGCTGGGAAGGTCCATCGGGCGTAGGGCTTTTGACGGTGCGGATGCCGCACCCTACAGCTCGTATAGCTGTATATAGCATTCCATACTGCAATACTCTATTTTGACGATATTTTTATACTTTGGGGGCAAGAGCATGTATGCATACGCAGATGACGCCAGGGAACCAGTCAAAATGGCATGTGCCGATTCTACTTCAGGGCAAAGGAAGCTGGAAGACGAGTCTTTGCCGGCTCGTAATGGCATTGTGTCGCAAAGACAACGAGGTGGGCTGGGCGGAAGGGCGCTACGTCCTCGCGGGTCGTTCAGAGGGTGATAATCGGCTACTCGATAACAAGGCTCGGGCACAAACAGCTTCGAAAAGAATTACGGGACGTACACCACCTCACTGATCGGGAAATTGACTATGTGATGATGCTTCATGAACAAAAAAGACGGTATAAGATTGAAACAGCGGTTGAAAAAGCCAGGAAAAAGAAGTTTCCAGAAGATGCTTCAGTGGATGGGGATGATGCTGACAGCATGAGTTACCTTGCATTGTTGAACCTCTTGGCAGGGGATAAAGATCCAAAAGACATGACGTTGGAAGAGATCCACACCGAACTGGTCGATGATGAAGAGTATATTCCCGGGGATCCGTTCAAGAGTTTCTTTACCGAAAAGACAACCGGAAGTTCAAAGGCCATCGGGTTTCGTAAACGAAGGTTTGATAAAGCAAAGGGGCCGAGGGACAAAATGCTGACGCCCAAAGAACATTTCAATTTTCAGACATATACTTTCGGCCTTATCCAAACAACAAAGATTAATCATCTGTATCGCTCCTTGGATCAAAAGGCTTTGAAAAAACTGAAAGCAAAGTATGGCGAAGAGAACTTTCTTGACATCAGCACCTACACACCTCAGTTCTCACGAGGGTTTATCGCGGGGGGGATACATTCAAACAAGACATTTCAGATACATGAACAGTTGAAAAAGAACAGTGCCTTTCTTGGCCGGGCCAAAGAGACGAAAAAGAACCCGGATTCAACGGCTGTTCTCGGGCGAGAGATGCTCAGCTTGTTTGAAGCCGGGTATAAGCCGAAAAACAAAGGCGGTGAGTTTTTCATGGAACCGCCGAGAACCGAAAAAACCGGTGAACCGATCATACCAAATTACAAGGACATGTTGCGGGATCGTGAGACGCTTCCGTCAAAAGTCGATCCGATGACCAAAGCGAAAAGACAGAAAATTGAAGATGACTACACGAAGAGTTTGAGCCTCAGTATGCCCGAGGATAAGTTGCCTGTATTCACCAATCGTGATGTTGAGCCGGACGAAGAGCTTAAAGGGAAGCACGCCTGGGATATGGTGGGTTCCATGGCAAAAATTTGGGACATGGACACACCCAACCCCTCCATCGATTACAAAGGTAAGACCCTCTTTGCGACAGCCCCTGAAAAGAAAAAGAAAGACACGACATCCCTTTCCAGCATTTTTGCCAGCCTCCCAAAAAGCAAGAAGTGATGTCACCGGGCTGACCTCAACTCTGTGATGCATACCTAACTATATATTTGATCAAAAATGGCATTCACAAACAACTGAATGTGATTCAAGTCGATTGTTGAGTCGCATTTGGTCGCTTTCCAAGTGCAAAATGTAATTCACCGTTTTCTCCTCGATTTTCTCATCCACCAGACTAACCCCCACCCCATGAGGCCCCCCATCAAAACATTCCGCTGCATGATCCTTTCGACCCTGTTCGTGGCCGCTTTTGCCCCCTGTCTTCTGTTTGCAGGCGGCAGGGGCGATCTTCACATTGCCGTGGTCTGTCCTTTGTCCGGCAGGAATGCGTCCAATGGCAAGGCGGTGATCCAGGGGGTGCGTCTCTATGTGGATGCGGTGAACAGGGGAGGCGGGGTGGATGGGCAGAAGATCGTTCTGGATGTCTACGACGACGAGGATGACGCGGACACGGCGGCAAAAATGGCCCGTGACATTGCCGGGGCAGATCGGGCGTTGGCTGTTATCGGGCATGAGAGCAGCACCTGCTCCATCATGGGCGGGGAAGTCTACTTGCAGCATCGGATTCCGGCCATATCGCCCACCTCCACGGATGTGCGGGTGACCCGGAGGAACCCCTGGTATTTCCGCATGACCTTTAACAACGAGTTTCAGGGGCGGTTTCTGGCCAATTACATGCGCAAGGTGTTTCGCCAGGGGCACGTGAGCGTCATCCACGAGGACCTGGCCTACGGGGCCAATCTTGCCGAGGTGTTTGTGGGGGCGGCCAGCAACCTGGGCATGACGGTGCCCTATGTGTGGCGATATGACGTCAAGGACAAGGGCCTGGACCAGCGCCTGGAAGAGATTGTCGATGAGCTTGACCGGGCCGGGGAAAAGGCCGGGGCGGTGTTCATCGCCCTGCACCCTCCGGAGGGGTTCAAGCTGATTACCCTGCTCAGGGACCGGGGCATCGAAAACCGCATTGTGTTTGCGGCCGGGCTCTCGTCTCCGAAGTTTCTTCAATTGTTCAGCCGGTATCCAAAGGAGATGGAGCACCCCGGCTACTACACCGACGGCATGTACGCGGCAAGCGGGGTGATCTTTGACACGGCGGATGAAAAAGACCAGGCCTTTATGGAGGCCTACCGCAGGGCCTACGGAGAGGAGCCCAACCGACGGGCGGCGTTTTCCTATGACGCGGCAAAGGTGGTTCACAGGGCCCTTTTAGAGGCGGGAATCTCCGGGGACCTGGAAGAACTGGCCGTGGACCGGCATCGCATCCGGCAGTGGCTGGCATCCCGGGACTCTTCCTTCAAGGCGATCTCCGGGGTGACGGGGCGGACCTATTTCAACGCAGACGGCGATCCGTCCAAGCCCATCACCATGGGCATGTTCAAGAACAGGCGGTTGGTCTCTGCTCCGGTCCAGCTCCAGGAGGTGCCGTCCCTGAGCGAAATCCCCAATGTGCGGGAGGCCCTTGCCCAGGAACGGGTGATCCGCGTGGGGGGGCGGTACTTCTACAAAACCAACGTGGTGTACACCGGGGTGCAGATCAACAAGATCAGTGAGATCGACATCCGGTCCCAGACCTACCTGGCGGATGTGTACATCTGGTTTCGCTACCACGGAAACATTGAGCCCCAGGAGATTGAGTTCCTCTATGCTGCCGATGCTGTGAGCATGGGACCCCTTGTGTCGGAAAAGCGCACGGAGCGGATGACCTATCGCAAGTACAAGGCCACGGGCCGTTTTATGATGGACTCCTATTCGGATCGGCGCATGTACGGAGAGCATGTGCTCAATATCGGCTTCCGGCACCGAACCATGCCCCGGTGCAACCTCGTCTATGTCACGGACCTTCTCGGCATGGAGCCGCCGGAGACCCTTCGGACGAAGATGGAGACGTCCCGGGTTCTGGGACCTTCCGAGGACTGGGCCGTGAGCGGGATCTACTTTTCCCAGGGGGTGTCGAAAAAAGAATCCCTGGGCCATCCCGACCACCTGGAGAGCCAGTCCGGGGTGGTGGACTATTCCAAGTTCAAGATCGGGGTACGCATCAAGAAAAGGGAGCTGCGCCTGCGCCGGAACCTTCCGCCGGCGGCCGTGAACTATCTGTTCGGCGGCTCTGTAATCGTGTTGCTGTGCGGGTTTTTGCCCGGGATCAAGCGGGAGTCTTTTCTTCTGATAAAGGCCGCCACCGTGGCAATTCTGCTGGTCTCCACCGAGGTGATGCTCCTGCAGTGGTTCCTGGAGCGCCACCAGACCCACCACCTCCAGCCCGTGATCCGCATGTTCGACATCTTGTGGTGGGGTGTTCCGGCATTTTTCCTGATCCGGTGCATCGAGCGCTACATCTGGACACCCCTGGAGCAGAAGACCAACCGCAGCATTCCCAACCTCGTCAGGAGATTTGTGAAGATTTTCATCTGGATGCTGGTGTGCTTCGGGATCCTCGCCTTTGTCTTTGACCGGAAGATCACCAGCCTCCTGGCCACCTCGGGGGTTATCACCATGATCATCGGCCTGGCCATCCAGGTGAACATCGCCAACATTTTTTCCGGCATCGCCATCAACCTGGAGAGGCCCTTTCAGATCGGGGACTGGATCAAGATCAACGACCTTGGCGAGGGCAAGGTCTCGGACATCACGTGGCGGACCACCCGGATCTGGACGTCGGACAACAATATGGTGAACATCCCCAACAGCATGGCCTCCGAGGCTGTCATCGTCAATTACAACCGACCGGACGAGGCCTTCAAGATCGACATCGACGTCCATCTGGACGTGGTGCATCCCCCGGAGCAGGTGGAAGACATTTTGCGGGAGGCCATGCTCTCGGTCACCGGGGTGCGGCGGGCCGAGGTGCTGTTCCGGTTCCATGAGTGGGGCTGCATCTACACCGGGTCGGTGTTTGTCCGGGACTACGGTCAGATCCAGGGGTTTCAGCACGCCGTGACCAAGAAAATCTGGATGGCCCTTACCCGGGCGGGCATTGAGCCCGTGGGGTTGCGTTATGCCCCCTGGGTGGGCCAGGAGCCTTCTTCGGAATCATGATCTTACTATTCCATGAAACAGACGAGAAAAAGGGAGAACGCCATGGGGGAACAGTCCCGTTCCGATGACCTGGGAGCCTTTCCGTCCCTTTCCAAGACCCTTCTGGGGGATGCCATCCTGGGGCGCGCCCCGGCAGGCGATCTGGCCCACATGCTGATGCACGTGGTGGAGCGTCACATCGACAAAGGGGAGGTGCTTTTCAGGGAGGGAGATGCCGCGGACACGGTGTCTGTCTGCGTTCGGCACGGCGCCTTTACCCTCTCCGGGGAAGGGGACGGCAGGGTCTGCCTGTGGCGCCGGGCACCATCGGCCCCTGGTGGATACCTCGGCCAGGAGGCGGTGCTGGGGGCCCGGACATACAGCGTTACGGCCGTTGCCGTGGAGCCTGCATCCGTCATCGAGGTGCCCACCCTGGATATCCGGCAACTGGCCGATGCCCACCCGGAGATCAAGAACCTGTTTTTTGATTCGTATGTGAAGCTGGCATCCTGCGAGGCATGCGAGGCTTATGCATCCACGGGCGAAGACCGGGAGACCGAAGAGACAGCGGCTTTTCCGGTGAGGGAGACGGTGGGGTGGGGCGTCACCCTGCTGGTGGCCCTGGGGTGCTGGCTGGCAGCCTCCGTTCTCGGACTGGAAAAGAACACGGGGTTTTATCTGGCCATCATCGCCTCGGCCGTCGTCCTGTGGGTGTTCCAGCTCGTGCCCGCCTTTGCGCCGCCGCTTTTTGTGGTGATCATGGTGATCCTCCTGGATATCGTGCCGCCGGAGGTGGCGGTTTCCGGGTTTGCATCGGGGAGTTTTTTCATGCTCCTCAGCGTCTTTGGGGTGGGGGCGGTGATGGTGGCCTCGGGCCTGACCTTTCGCCTCTCCCTCATGGTCCTCAGCCTGGTGCCTGCTTCCTCGTTCTGGTACAGCATCTGCCTCTTTTTGAGCGGGTTGTTCCTGACACCCGTGGTGCCGTCCCAGGGCGCGCGCATGGCCATTGTCTCCCCGTTTCTGGTGGACCTCATGGGAGCGTCAAATCCCTCGGAAAAAGACGTTCTCGGGGCGCATTTCGTCAACAGCACCCTGGGGGGCATCGGGCTGATGGCCTCGGTGTTCCTCACGGGCAAGCCGGCCAACCTCATTGTCCTTGGTCTCTTCGATTACCAGACCCAGTTTGCTTTTCAATGGATGAACTGGCTGGTTGCCGCTTCGTTCTCCGGGGGGCTCATGCTGATCCTGTTTTTCGGTGCGTCCTGGGTGGTGTTCAGAGAGTCCCGGGGGTTCAGGATTCCCAGGTTCATTGTTGCCGAGCAGCTCAAGGTGCTGGGCCCCCTGTCCCCCTTGGAGCGCACCGCCGTTATGTCCATGGCCGTGCTTATCCTGGGGATCCTGCTTTCGTCGGTGCACAAGGTGGAGATTCCCTGGGTGGCCCTTTCCATCTTCACCGTGCTGATCCTCTTCGGCGGGGTGGGGAAACGGGAGATCCGGTCCCACATCGACTGGTCCACCCTGCTTTTTGTGGGGGCCATCATCGCCTGGCTGCCCGTGATGTCCCTCACCGGCCTGGACACCCTGGTGGCCGACTACCTTGGCTGGCTCGGGGAGTATATGCGTAGCAGCCTGCCCATGTTCATCGGGCTCCTGTGCCTGCTCATCGTGCTGGTGCGTCTCTTTCTGCCCGAGCCCATCACCGTGATTCTGTTCGTGACGGCCCTGTTCCCCCTGGCCGATGTGGCCGGGGTCTCCCCCTGGGTGGTGGGGTTCATTATCCTGACCATGGCCGAGGCCTACCTTTTCTCTTACCAGTGCGGCTACTTTATCCAGCTTAAGGACATCTTAGGTCTTAAAGGGCTGGAGGGGCACTACGACGAGGGGCGGATCATCCGCTTTAACATCCTCATGATCCTGGGGCGCGTGCTGGCCATCTACGCGTCCCTTCCTTTCTGGAGGTATCTGGACATCATATGAAACCCAAGACAAAGGTATCGGTATGGGTCAGGGCAGGGGTCGTCATGTTGGCTGCGGCCCTTATTGTCTCCCAGAAAGCCCAGAAACCAAGGATCCTGATTCTCCACAGCTACCACACAGACTACCCGTGGGTGGTTCAGATCAACGAGGGGATCCGGCGCGTGTTCGACGGCCACCACGACATTGCCCTTCGTTATCACTACATGGATTTAAAGAACCATATGGATGAGGATTTCAAGCGTACCGCCGCTTCCACGGCCCATCGCACCATCCGCAAATGGAAACCGGATGTCATTGTTATTTCCGATGACCTCGGGCAGCAGCTGGTGGGGCAGCGCTACGTCAACGACAGCACCATTCAGATTGTCTTTTGCGGGGTCAACGGGGAGACCCGAGTCTACGGGTACGAGGGCGCGGGCAACGTCACCGGCATTCTGGAACGCAAACCCCTTTCGGCCATTCGGGAGACCCTGATGATGGTGGCCCGGGCCAAGGGGTTCCGGCCGGAAAAGTCCGGGGGCGATCACCCCCGGGTGGTGTTTGTCTGCGATGCCTCGGACTCGGTGACCGCCGAACTGGCCGAACTTAACGCCTTTGACTGGTCGCCCCTTGCGTGGTGCCCCCCGATGAGGGTGAGCCGGTTCGGGGAGTGGAAACGGGCGGTGAGGGAGGCCAACGGCTATGCGGACATGATCCTGGTGAGCGATTACCGGGAATTTCGTCTGCCGTCGGGAGAAAAAGAGCCTGTCCCCCCTTCGGAGATCATGGGGTCAGCATCCACGAGAAGAATTCGGGGATTCCTATCCTGGGGATGTCCCTGGTCAATGTGGCCGACGGGGGGATGATTTCGGTTTTTACCTCGGGTTACGAGCAGGGGGAGGTGGCAGGCGGCATGGCCCTTGCCATCGCAAGGGGGGAAAGGGCCGGTGACATGGAGGTGCAGCGGACCCGGCAGTTTCTTATCTCCGTGAAAAAATCGGCCATGGAACAGCGCGATCTTCCCATCCCCACCATTTACGAGTCCTTTGCCCGGGCCACGGACAACTACTATGACTGAAAACGGCGGCAAGCCCGTTATCCTCATCACCACCTCCACCTTCGGGATCCACGATCCCGCTCCCCTGAAGCGGTTGAAACGTGCCGGCTTCAAGGCGGTGCTCAATCCCTTTGGCAGGCGTCTCACCGAAGGGGAGGTCGCCGGTCTTATCCGGGAGAGCGCCCCCGTGGCCCTCATCGCCGGTGTAGAGCCCCTGACGGCGAAGGTGCTCACGAACGCTCCGGGTCTCAAGGTCATCGCCCGCTGCGGCGTGGGCCTGGACTCCGTGGATCTGGAGGCGGCTGCCCGGCTTGGGATTGTCGTGTTTACCACACCGGATGGCCCGGCGGACTCGGTGGCCGAGCTCACCCTGGGGGCGATGCTATGCCTTTTGCGGGGCCTTCATCGCTCGGATGCAGGCATTCGCTCCGGCACGTGGGCTCGCCCCATGGGAGGACTCCTGGCCGGGAAAACCGTGGGGATCATCGGTTTCGGCCGGGTGGGGTACCGGGTTGCAGGTTTTTTGAGTCCCTTTGGGTGCCGGGTGCCGGTGTGTGATGCCCGCCCACTGACGTCCCTTCCTTCCGGGTGCCGTCAGGTGGGCTTGGCGGAGCTGCTTAAGGCTTCGGATATCGTAACACTCCATCTTCCCTTTCAGCCCGGAGAGCCGTTACCTGATGAATGAAGAGCGGCTGCAGGCCATGAAAAAAGGGGCCTTTCTTATTAATACCTCCCGGGGTGGGCTGGTGGATGAGGAGGCCCTTTTCCGTGCCCTGGATTCCGGGCATCTTGCCGGAGCGGCCCTGGATACCTTTGAGGAAGAGCCCTATGCCGGACCCCTCGTGGGGATGGAGACGGTGCTTCTTACCGCCCATATCGGTTCCTACGCCCGGGAGGGCCGGGTGAGGATGGAGGCTCGGGCCGTGGACGGGGTCCTCGAATGTCTGGGGGGCTCTTAAAAGGAGAGTGTCATGGCATGGCAGGGTGTTTTCTTCGATTTTGACGGGGTCATTCTGGACTCGGTACCGGTGAAGACCGAGGCCTTTGCCCGGATGTTCCGGGACTTCGGCCCGGAGGTGCAAAGGGCCGTGGTGGCCCATCACCTGGCCAACGGCGGTGTCTCCCGGTTCGTGAAGTTCAGGCACTATTACGAGGAGCTGCTTCATCTGCCCGTGGACGACGACGTCCTTGACCGGCTGAGCAGGGAATTCTCCGGGATGGTGAGTCGTGGTCTGCTCACCGCCCCCCTGATCCCGGGGACCCTGGACAGCCTGGCCCTTCTCCATGGCGCAGGGATTCCAGCCTTTGTTGTTTCCGGTGCCCCCCGTGATGAGGTGAGGGAGCTTCTGCGGGCCCGGGGCCTGGCCCCATGGTTCACGGAAGTCCACGGGTTTCCCGATTCGAAGCCAGACCTCCTCAACCGCCTCCAGGCCCGTCATGGCCTTGAACCCCATGCCTGCCTCATGGTGGGGGATGCCATGGCCGATTACCGCGCCGCAAAGGCAACCGGCACCCGTTTTCTGGGCATCGTGCCCCAGGGCCAGGCCTCTCCCTTTCCCCCGGGCACGCCGGTTTCGTCGGTTGTCTCCATCCCTGAGAGGCCATCAGGCCACCTTTGATAAAACGTGATGAAAAGGAGTCTGCCACCATGGAAAAAACGGTTGTGTTCGGCGGTTCAGGGTTCATCGGAAGCCATGTGGCCGATGAGCTGAGCGCAAAGGGGTACGGGGTTGTGGTTTTTGACCGGAAGGCGTCCCTCTTTTTGAAGGAGAACCAGGCCATGGTGACCGGGAACCTCCTGGACCGGGAGGCTGTGGCAAGAGCCGTCGAAGGAGCCACAGCCGTGTTTCATTTTGCGGGCCTTGCGGACATTGCGGAGTCGGCAAAGCGCCCCTGGGAGACCCTGGAGACCAATGTCATGGGCACCTGTGCCATCCTGGAGGCCTGTGCCGATGCCGGGGTGGCCCACATCGTGTTTGCCAGCACCATGTATGTCTACAACGAACTGGGGAGCTTTTACCGGGTCTCCAAGCAGGCGTGTGAAAAGCTCATCGAAGAGTACGCCAGGGCCTTTGGCCTGGGGTATACCATGCGCATCGGCACCCCTTACGGCCCCGGCGGCCGTTCAACTCCATCGGGGCCATGATGCGACAGGCATGCGGTGAAAAGAAGCTTACCTGCTACGGAGCCCCGGACGAGGTCCGGGAGTATATCCATGTGTTCGACCTGGCCGAGGCCTGTGTCGGGTGCCTGGAGAAGGGCGCCGAAAACCGGCATGTCATCATGACGGGTAGCGAGGCCGTGCGCCTAGATCACCTGACCCAGATGATCCGTGAGATTTTGGGCAAGGACGTGGCCGTTGAATACCGGCCGAGGAAAACCTCCGGGCACTACCGGTTGACCCCTTATGCTTACAAACCGGAGAGGGCGGTGAAGCTGAGCCCCGCACATCACCATGACCTGGGCCAGGGGCTGCTGGAGATGTGTTACGAACTCGGCTGCAACACATGGGAGGACAAGGGGTGATGCCTATGGACGGATGGTGCCGACGGCGCTGTGCTGTGGGGCCGTGGCTCAGGCGGGCCAGGATGGTCGGGGTGATGTGTGCCGTGCTGATGGTGCCCGCGTACCCCGTGGGCGTTGCGTTTGCTGGCAGCTCAGCCGGGATCACCCCCGTAGACGGGTGTGGGTGCCCTCCGGATACCCATGATTACAAGGGAACCTACGGATTGTTCGACATGCAGGGTGGCAAGGCCCTTGACGTGGACCTCCAGGGGTGGAGCCGTATCGGGCTTTCTGACGGCGCGGTTCCCAGTGTGTTCGGCTATCTGGGCAGGGACGGCAGCGACCTCCGGGAGATGACCCTCGCGGTGCGGGCCTACGGTACCGGGGTGGACCTCATCATTGACCTGGGGATCAGGCGCGAAGGGGATCCACAGGCCGATGGCGGCGAAGCCGTGGCCGAAAAAGCCGACCAAGGGAAAGAGGAGGCCGGTGAGAAGGGGAAAGCACCCCAGGAAAAAACGGGTGAGGGAGAAAACGGTGGCAAGGGTTCTCAAAACGTTCCGTCCTGGGTCAAGGAGGGGGAGGGGGCCTGGGTGGAGGAGGCCAACGCTTTTTCCATCATCAACCTCGCCGAGGAGATAGACGCCTATGTCCAGGGGGCGGAGGCAGACGGGGTGCTTCTGCGGTTTCCCATGGCCTACATCGGGGACTATTTCAATGTGACGGCAACCGACACCAAAGAAAAGGCCGAAGAGCGTCATATGCTTCCCCGGCAGCGGGTCATGAACCTCATCTACAAATTGAAGAAGATGGAGTCCTTCAAGGATGGCGGCGCGCGCATCAACCTGTGTTTGACCCACTGCGATGATGCCAGGGAGGACAGCGTCCTCTACAGCTATCTGGAAAAGCTGCTGGCTGAGGTGGACGTGATCCTGCTGGACGTGGTGGTGCTCATGAAGAACATGACCACGCCGAAGCTCAACGAGGCCCTCTGGCAATACTATTCGCCCCTGGTCTCGCTGAAGGACGGGGACAGGTCCAAGGTGTACCATGTGATGTCCTTCGACTGGTACAAGGCGCATCGGAAAAAAGAGGGGTACGAGCCCATGGAGCTGGCCCGGACCCTGGGGTTCGGCGGGCTGGCCATGGACCTCACCGACGAGACGGCCACCGTGTTCCTTGCCTACAACCGGGCACGGCTTGAAGACCAGGGGGACTTTTTTGCGGAGATCGTCTGGAAATCAGGCCTGGGCAATGCCCTTTGTTCCAAGCGCTACCTTATCAAGGGCGCCGCGTGGGCCCTGGGGCTGGGGATGGTCGTTGTGGCCCTTCTTTCCTGCTGGTCCTGGCCCGTGTGCAATTTTATCGAGCGGTTTTACGGTTGGGCCATCGGCACAGGTTTTCTCTTTGCCGGGCTGGTATGGCTCTACGAGGCCGTGAACCCCACGGAGAACAACTGGACCAATGAGACGGCGGCGGTCATCATAGCCACGGCCTGTGCGGTTTTTGTGCTGATCTGGTTGAGAAACCGGCAGCGAGCCCAGTTTCCCTGAGGCAGGTGTGATGACCCCGATCTTCAAAGTACGCAGAGCCCGTTTTGAGGTGGCCTAGGCACAGGGAGAAGCTGCGGGCCATGGAACATGTCCTGGTGCCCCTTTTGCGGCAGAGGGTGATGCCCGTCTTTGAATCTGTGCTGGAGCGCTTTGACTGGCCCGAAGGGGACGTAGTGATTCCCGGGATTGTGCTGGACCTGGGGGAGGTGACGGCAACTGAGGCGGCGGAACTCATTCCCAAGCACTTTGAGGCCCGGTTGATACGCCAGCTCACCTCGCATCTGAAGACGCTCAAGGTGCATCACCCCGGGGCGAGAAAGGGGCTTCCGATGCCCAGGCACAAAGGCCGGAACCGCAGCCGCCAACCCGGCGTACCAAGGGGGACGGCCGAGAGGCGGCGTTCAGGCGGGTGCTCAAGCAGGTGCTGGTTCTGGGGCGGGGTGGCCGGAACCTGTCGCGCATGGTGGAGCTGTGGCCGGAGTTCCCCTGGGTGGTGAGGCACCTCTTTTTCTATTACGCCCACGAGAGAAACGTTCCTCGTCATGCAGCCCTTTATCTGGGCAGGGACCGGCTGAGGCAGAGCGCCATGCAGCTCTCCCCGGAACACGGGGGCTTTGTGGGAGGATTTGTGGCAAAGACCGCTGAAAACAGGCTCCTTCTCAAGCATACAGCCCCGGTCTCCGGCGATGCGGACGGGTTTGAGCGGCTCCTGTGGGAGTTTACCCTTGGGTATCTCCTTGTGGAGGGCAAGGCCCGGTTTGAGCGGAGGCAATACGTCTCCCACCTGATCTCCCGCATCGCGTCCCATGAAAATGTGGATGCCAGAAGGCTTCTCCGTGCCTTTCAGGCTGTCTTTCTCCAGGTACCGGGGGCTGCGGGGCAGGAGATGCGGGAGATACTGGGAAGCCTGGCCCGGGATTCGGCCGCTGAAGAGAAGAAACACAGGGGTTCCGCCCAAAAAGGGCAAAAGCATGGGCCGCTGTGGGAACATGGGTCGCTGGAGCGGGTGCTCATTGGCAAGGGCACCCCTGCTGAGATCGAGGCCGTGATACGCTCCCCTGGCCGGGGGCGATGTCCCCAAGAGGTGCGCCGCCTGGTGCTCAATGAGGGCCGCCGGGCCGATGTTCGGTCCGCCATGGTCAAGGCCCTCTCCCATGAGCAGCTTGAATCCCTGGTGGCCGCTTTGGGCCCAGAAGAGGCTGCTGCCGGGCGTTTTGTCAACCGCTGCATTTCCCGGGGTACCACCTTTGAAAAGCGGACCCCGGAGGTTACGGGCCGAGAGGCATTTTCCCACCAGCTCTGGGAGCTGAGCCTCGCCTTTCTCCTGGTGGAGCGAAAGAGCCGGTTCAACTTCAAGCGGTATCTCCAACGCCTCATTTCGGGCATGGCCTCCCGGTACAACATGGCCTACGGAACCCTTCTCTCGGTTTTCAGGGATGTCTACGCCACGGGCGGGGGCAAGCGGGAGCAGGACGATCTGGCCCTGCTGGATGAGTTGTGGATGGAGGAGCATCAGCGAAAAGCCCCTGCAACAAAAGAAGAGGGCCGGGTAACGGACGGGACAGGTGGGGCGCCCCTTGTTCCCGGGGATGGCAACACCACGTCGGCTTCTGAAAAGCCCCCTGCAGAGACCGGAGCGGCGGTTGAACGTCCTGATGCCGTGGCGGCAGGGCAGGGACCATCGGCCGACGGACCAGGCCTAAGTGATCCAGCCACGATTCACCCGGCGCTGGTGCGGTTGCTGCGGCTTCTTGACAGCGATGTGCCCCCCACCCCCGGGGAGAAGGAGTTGTGTGCCCGGGAGATTCGGGCCGCCCTCGCCCGCAACGGGGCCCCTTTCGGAAAACCCCTTGCGGAGAGGCTGAGATCCCTGCGCGCGGCCAGGCGCCTGGCAGAGGTCCTGCCTGCCCGGGACGGGGCCCGGGTCCTTGGGGTGCTCGCTCCGTCGTGGGGCCTGGGTGTGCATGGGGTCCTGGATGCCGTGATACGCGCCATCGGAGCGTCAGGCAGGAACTCCGGGCTGGGAGTCTGGGCCCTTCGTATCCGTGCCTGGGCCTTTCAACTGGCCGCGGCCCCTTCCCATGGTCCCATGACGCCGACCCTGTTTCTGCGAAGTCTCCTGGCCTGGATGGGGCGTCACGGCAGCCCGCAATTGGCCGGAACACTCCTTGGCCTGCTGCCCGCCGCAGTGGGAAAAGGTCCCGGAGGAGAAGCGGCGGCAGCAGCTGTCCATGGGGTTCTCTACGGCGGTCGGGCCGGAAACGCCAAGGAGGCGACGGTCACAGCACCGGCACCGGCCGCTCCAGAAGAAAAAGCCCGGCACAGAAAAACGTCCGCTCAGCCCATGGCCCCGGATGCATCCCCGCCCCCTGCAAAGCAGCCATGGGATACGGAGGTGGCCGAAGGCGAGGTCTGCCGGGTGGCGAGTGCAGGCCTTGTGATCCTTTCTCCGTATCTTCCCTCCCTGTTTTCACGCCTCGGTTACCTCGAACACGGGCGGTTTTCAGACCCCGTCCAGGCAGACAGGGCCGCCTTGCTCCTTCATTACCTCTCCCACAACGCCCTGGAGACACCGGAGTATCCCCTGGTGCTCAACCGCCTTCTCTGCGGCACGGCCTCGGAAGGCCGCATTCTTGATCCCATGGTCCTCTCCGAGGGAGAGACGGGCCTGGCCGACCAGCTGCTCCGTGCCGTCATTGCTCACTGGACAGCGTTGAAAAACACTTCCCCCCAGGGCCTTCGAGAGTCCTTTCTCGTTCGTTCGGGGGATTTGATACTCAAAGAGGGGGCCTGGCATCTCACCGTTGAACCCAGGGCCTGGGATGTGCTTTTGGACCGGCTTCCCTGGGGGATCTCCCCCATTAAACACCCCTGGATGAAACAGGTTCTTTACGTGAATTGGAGGTAACAGATCATGAAAGATTTTGTCCAACGCAGCGAAAAAGAGGGGGCATCGCCCCTTACCGTCGCGTCCGAAAACCGGGCCCCCGAAGCCTGCCACACCCCCGATGCGGTGCAGCGGCGGTGCGGGGCCATCGTGGCACAGGCCAGGAACACCACCGGCCTGCCGGACAGGGTCAAAGAGGGGATGCAGCGCTCCTTTAACACCGATTTTTCCGATATCACCGTGCATCCCTCCTCATCCAAAGCCCCGGCCCTGGGCGCCCAGGCCTTTACCCAGGGCCATGACGTCCATTTTGCCCCGGGCCAGTTCAGGCCGGACACCACCTCGGGACGCGAACTCATCGGCCACGAACTGGCCCATGTGGTGCAGCAGCGGGAAGGTCGGGTCTCTCCCACCTGCGAGGTCTCGGGCATGCCGGTGAATGACAACCCGGGCCTGGAAGCTGAAGCCGATGCCATGGGTAAACGGGCTTCTGGATCGGTTTAAAGCCGCGGCAAGGGGCTAAAGCCCTGTGACCCCAGGTTCGCAAATGCTTCGGGGCTTCGTCCCCTTCACATTTGCTGATGAGCTGCACCTGTGAGGGTAATGTTTTGCTTGTTGGGAATGAGCCTCAGAGGCTCTGCCTCCATGTGCGATGTTAGCGGAACCTGCGTGGTGTGCCAGCCATGGAACGATTAAGCTCACCGGCAAGGCGGAGCCTTGCGTGTGACACTCCCAGGCAGAGCCTGGGAGCGAGACAGCCAATTGTGATTGAGGGCACGATACCAAGCCCGCGCCGCTTGTTCGTTCCCATGCTTCGCTTGGGAATGCGTCCCGCAGGCTTTTTTTGCAGTCTCTCCACATTGCCCATTGATGCCACGTGATAGACACCCCTTCCTATGCCCCCTTTTCCAAACGAGTCATCTTCTCCAGCCCCAGAATCCTTCACCCGCGCCCTTGAGCAGGAGCTCGCCTGGTTCGAGCAGGTCCTGGAGACCCGGATTGCCCTGTACTTCGGCCATGAGTGCCGGGTGCGGGGCATCGAGGCCCATGTGCCGCCGGATCTTTCCGGGGATCCGTCCCCCTTTGCCGAGGTGGTACTCGGGCTGGAACTGGATGCCCGGGAGCGGCTGGTGCTTGTGCTGGCCCTTGCGCCCCACATCCGTCCCCAGGTCCTCGACACCTTTTTTATCCAGAACAAGACCATTGACAGGGGGTTCACCGAGTTTGGAGGGGTGACGGGAAACCGCCACGGCGGGTTTTTACCCACGGGAGAAACCGCGGCCTTTATCGTGGCCGGGGGCGACCTTTCGGCCCGGATGGACCTGCTGTCCCTCTTTGGTGAGGGGCACTCCTTTGCCCGGAACGGGGTGCTGGCCCTGGAGGGCCGGGAAGCTGGGGAGCCTTTGTGGAGTCGGTCCCTGCAGGTGAGTGAGGCCTTTCTGCATCGGATTACCTCCGGGGGCGTCCATCGGCCCGAGTACGGTGCCGGGTTTCCGGCAAGGCGGCTCACCACGCCCCTGACCTGGGACGACCTTGTCCTGTCTGCCGAGGTGATGGAAGAGATCGACCATATCGTGGGGTGGGGGCGCTTCGGGGATGAAATCATGGAGTCCTGGGGACTCTCCCGGGTGCTGAAACCCGGGTACCGAGCCTTGTTCCACGGGCCCCCGGGCACGGGAAAGACCCTGACCGCTTCCCTCATCGGTGAGGCCTGCGGGGTGGATGTCTACCGCATCGACCTGTCCATGATGATCTCCAAGTACATCGGGGAAACGGAGAAGAACCTGGCCGGGGTGTTCGATCAGGCCGAGCACCGTAACTGGATTCTCTTTTTTGACGAAGCCGACGCCCTTTTCGGCAAGCGCACCCAGGCCAGCAGCTCCAACGACCGCCACGCCAATCAGGAGACAGCTTACCTTCTCCAGCGAATCGAGGACTTTCCCGGGGTCGTGATCCTGGCCACCAACATGAAGGCCAATCTGGATGAGGCCTTTTTCAGGCGGTTTCAATCGGCGATCTATTTTCCCGTCCCCGATGCGGAGCAGCGGCAGAAGATCTGGACCCGGGCCCTGCACGGGGTGTCCCGCCTGAGCGATGACGTGGACGTGGCCACCATGGCCGAAGCCCACGCCCTCACCGGCGGTTCCATTGTCAACGTGATTCGTTTCGGCGCGATCCAGGCCCTGCGTGAGGGCCGGCAACGTGTGGGACGGCGGGATTTTGAAAAGGGGATACGAAAGGAACTCCTTAAAGAAGGAAAGACCGGATAACGGGAGGTGACCATGACGGAATCGGACAAGATTGAACGGGTTTCGGAGTTGTTCAACCGCCTTCAGGACGGGCTCACGGAAATGCAGAGCCTGTCCGTGGACAAGACGAGCTTCACGGCGGAGGAGAAGCAGGTGGTTTTGGAGGTCCTCTTTACCCGGGACGCCATCCACGATGCCTACAGCACCTTTGACGTGAACGACGAGGAGGCCGCCGCGTGGTTTATCCGGGCGGACGGAAGGATCAAGGCCCTGGACCGCTGGCTTCTGAAGAACGCGACGCTTGTGAACAAAGTGATCCAGCTGGACCGGTGGCGGGAGCAGTGCGGGCCGGACAACGACGCCTGGTGGTGGCACATGACGCCGGAAGCTTCTGCCTGGGATCGTTTTGACTGGGTGTGGAATTTTGCCACCATGCTGGTCATCGGCCTGGGCGCCAGTCACGTGGTGACCATTGTAAAAGCCCTCTCCGTGGGGGACCTGACCGTGGCCTCCACTTTTTCCACCATCGCCCAGGTAGGGGGGCTTGCCGCCATCAGCCAGGGGACCCTCACCGCTTCGGGGCGAGACCGGGTAAAAACCATCCTAGAAAGCCTGCGGGTGCCGACCCAGTTCCAGAGCGAGGTGGTGCTCGTGGTGGCAGTCATTCTTCTGGTGGGCGTGATGAGTACCAGCTCTTATTTGAAAAATCATTACGATGAGACGGGGCGCCGCGCCTACGACGCCGGAGATTTGAACAATGCAGAGACCTTCTTTATGAGGGGACTGCAGCTCGATCCCCAGGAGGCCTCCTTTGAGTCGGAGCTGGGAAAGATCTATGAATCCATCGGCATGCAGGAGAGTGCCGGGGATCACTACTACCAGAGCGTACGCGCCGGAGACCTGGCCGGGATCAACAATCTCGGTCGCCTGCTCATCAACCGTATGAACCCCATCACCCAGGCCAGGGACCCGCGCCTGGCCCAGTCCTTTCTCATGCTGGGGCTCCAGAGGGTGGAGGCCCTGGAGCCGCGGAACCTCGATCTGGAGTATCAGTTCAACCGAAATCTCGGGTGGGCCCTTTTGGAGACACAGGACTACGAGGTGGCGAAAACGTACCTGAGAAAGGCCATCGCCCTGGACGAGCGGATCAAGGACGACCAGATCGGCGCGGGCATGGCCTATTGCTTTCTGGCCCATGTTCTGGAAAAAGCGCCGGACCCTCCCGGGCCGGATGGCATGGCCGAAACCGCCGAGGATTTCTGGAACCACTGCGTGGAGTGCGCACGGCCCGAGACGGTGTTGGAGTATCGGTGGCTCATGAAGACCGGCAACGCGCATCGGGCGTTTTTCGTGGACACCAGCAAGATCATCTCCGGCCTGGACCGCAACGCCAACCAACAGAGGGCGGTGTTCGATACCTACATGAGTGACCAACTTTCGGCAGTGGCCTCTGAACCGTCGGGGACGATTCAGAAACGGTAACCGTTACGGCCTGTTGAGAAAGTCTCCCAGTTTGGCGTAGACGGCGTCGCACTCTTCACGGACCAGGTCTTCCATGTTCATGAAGGTGTGGATCATGTCGTGGAAATGGTGGCGCTCGGCCTTCACTCCCGCCTCTTCCACCTTGCGGATATAGGCCGCACCCTGGTGAATACATCAGAATTCGGCGGTGAACACAAGGGTCTCCGGGAGTCTGGTCGTGGTTTTCATGTAGAGGGGGGACGCTTCCCGTCGGTTCTCTGCGTGCTGGAAGTAGTTGTCGAAATACCAGCGGACTTTTGCTGTTTCCAACAGGTACCCTACGGCGTTTTCCTCCATGGAGGCGCTGTCCATTGTGTAGTCGAGGCTGGGGTAGATCATGGCCTGGCGCTTGATGTCCGTCCCTGCATCATGCTGGGCCAGGTGGGCGACGGTGGCGCATAGCGCACCACCACCGCTGTCGCCCGAAATGGAGAGCCGGGGGGTAAACAGGATTTCCCGGCTCTTCAACACATTCCACACCCCTTTGATGGTGTTGAACGCATCGTTGACGGCAGCGGGGTAGGGGCATTCCGGGGCAAGGCGGTAGTCTGGGGCCACCACGATGTGGTCTGTGGCAAGGGCTGTTCTGCGGAAGATGGGGTCGTAGACGGTGACGCTCCCGGCCATGTGGCCGCCCCCGTGGAAAAAGACCAGGACCGGAAGGGCCCGGGACGGGTCCGGGTGGTAGATGCGTACCGGGATGTCAAAGCCTGGGCTGGGGATGATGTCGTCTTGGACCCAGGCAACATCGGGACTGGAACTCACCAGTCCCCGGGTGAGGTTTGCCAAGCCTTCCCGGGCGTTGGTGGGGGTGGCCTTGAAGCCGGTGGCCTGCAGATGAGCAAGGAGCGCGTTAAACTTTTTCAGCCAGGGTTCCAGTTTGGGGGATACCTTTCGCATGGTGCCTCCTATCCCGAATATTTGATGAGAAAACAAACGTCCAAGATGAAAACTGCATGATTTCAGAGTACTATAGCAAAAATGCCAGCCATTTTGAAAATGCAAAATGTAAAAAAGGGTTTGCTGCTTGATTTTCTCACCCTTCGGGCGAGCCGGGCTATAAGGTGTCTTCAGCGGTGACAGTTGGTGACGGTGCCTTTTGCCGACCGGTCTCAGGCAGGAAGAACGAGGCAAGGAAAAAGGTCGAAGAGCAGGCCACAGCAAAGTAAGCGGCAACGGAGATATTGCCCGTGGAGTCGGCTAACACCCCAGCCACGTACATCAGGATGGTTTCGATGAGGTAGGAGACGGACCAGAACATGCTGAACACCACGGTGATGCGTCCCGGCGTCATACCCGGTAGCTCCTGGGGCAGGGTGGTGAGGGCCGGCATGGGAAGGAACATGAAAAAACCGGCCATAAAGGCCGTGGCATAGGCAATGACCGGGTTTGTGGTGAGAACCATCACCGCCGCGCAGGCGGTCATGCTCAGCCCGCTGTAGCGGATGACGGGAATTCGCAGGGGGTATCGATTGGCGCTGAGGATCCCGGCAACGGTGCCGGCCATGCCCGCAGCGATCATGATGGCCGAAAGGTGGGCGGCCTTTGCTGCAAAGTCAGGCATCAGTGGAAAGAGAGCAAAAATGGAGATGTAGCAGAAGAGAAGCCCCGAGTACGTGATGGGGAGCCACCAGTTCACCGGCTCACGGAACCCTTGCGTGAGGGTGTACTCCGCGCTGTCTGCGGTGCCATCGGCCCCTTGCCCTCCCAGGTCGAAATCCTCGCTTAACACCCACCAGATGAGAAGGAGCAGGCCGCTGGCTGCGGAGATGGTCAGGTTAACGTTCTGCCAGGTACCGAGTTTGGAGAGCAATGCGCCGGTGAAAAGCAGGGCCAGCAGGTTTCCCGTGTTGAAGGCGGCTGCGTTGATGCCGTTGACCAGGGGGCGCTCCTCCGGGTCGAAGTACCGGACCACGATGGGGGCGAAATAGACGATCACCAGGGCCCCGCCAAACCCCATGACGAACCGGGAGGCGACATACACTGTGTAGGAAGGGGCAAAGGCGCCGATGACCCCGCAGGTGATGAGGACCGAGGCCAGGGCAAAGGCTTTCTTGGGCCGGAGTTTTACCAGGAACCAGGCCGCGGCAAGGTTTCCCACGATCTTTGAGAGGGTGATGGCGTTGTTGAGCCAGGTGGCGTCAGCCATGGTGTCGATGCCGAAGTGCTTCATGATATCCAGGGTCAGGGTGGAGCCTGCAACCCAGGACATGGCATAGGGAGTGAAGGCCTCGATGACGATCTTTTTTTTCATGGATTCAGGTATCCTGTTTGGGATGGCGGGGCGGGGGGCGAACAATGTGATTGTTTCGTTTACGGTTAGCAGGGATGATGAAAAAAGTAAAGTGTCTCAGTGGGTTGTCATGTCATGCACATGAGTGCACCCGACTCGTGAAATATCCGTACTAAATGCCTTTCATCGCATTTCCTGTAGAATGAAATGGGTCTCTCCTGCAAAAGCGGTTGCCATATGTCACACTGCACGCGAATGCCTCAAAAACGTTGGCATGATGATTGCCTTGGTGCCTTCGCAACCTGGCGTCCAGGGGATTTATTCCCTGGACGCCGGAGGCGTTTTTTGCTTGTCTCCATTCCTCAGGGATGAAATAGTTCCGTGGCATATTCACCCCACCTGAGGAGCGACACAATGCGATACGAAGGACAGATTTTCAGGCCGTTCAGCGAGGCCAACAGTTACTTGCTGCAGTGCACCGTCGGGTGCTCCCACAACAAGTGCACCTTTTGCGGGATGTACAAGGACAAGCGTTATCGGGTGCGCGCCATGGACGAGATCATGGAAGACATCCGCATGGCCAAGGCCCACTACGGCGATGTCGAGAAAGTGTTCCTCTGCGACGGGGACGCCATCGCCATGGAGACCGACGCCCTCCTTGAGATCCTTGCCGCCCTTTACCAGGCCTTTCCCTCCCTGCGCCACGTGGGCAGCTACGTGGGTCCCCAAAGCACCCTGGCCAAGGGAGGCGATCTTTCGGTTCTGCGGGAAGCCGGACTCACCAAGGCCTACCTTGGCGTGGAGTCCGGGGATGATCAGGTTTTGGCCGCCGTCAAGAAAGGGGTGACCGCAGGCGAGATGCTCGAAGCCGGGCAGCGCCTGGTCCAGGCCGACATCAACCTTTCCTCCATGGTGCTCCTGGGCATTGCCGGAACCGGCGAGGCCGCCCGCCGACACGCCGAAGCCACCGCAGAGATCACCAACCGCATGAAGCCCCGATACCTCGCTGCCCTCACCTACACCCCGGTTCCGGGAACCGCCCTGTTTAAAGCCTGCGAAAAAGGGACTCACCTGTTGCCCGACCCCTTCGAAACCCTGGAAGAGATGAAGACCATCTTCGAGAACATCACCATCGATAAGCTTAAATTCGTGGGGGCCCACGCCTCCAATTACCTGCCGGTGAGTGGGGAGCTTCAGAAGGACAGGGCCAAGATGCTGGCAACGGTGAATGAGATTCTTGAAACGAAGGATTCGGGGGCGCTGAGGAGCGAGGCGGCGAGGGGGCTTTAAGGCAGTGAATAGTGAATGGGTAATAGTGAGTAGGGAATAGGAAACAGGTCATAGGTTATAGGTTATAGGAGGGGGGCGTCGTGGGATTGATGGGGTTGTTTTATTTGCGTGACCCCGGCAAACTCACCTGAATGGTTTGATTTGTAAAAACAGTTGACAAATGTCTTGAATGCCTTCAAAGTTAACCAATATTCCATTTTTTGACGATAAGGAAACAACAACGTGCTCAGCCTCAACAACATTCAGATGACCGCTTCAAACGCCGACGTTCGCGTGGTGGGTGTGGTGGTGCATGTGGTGGTGTGCTCCGGCTGAGACTTTGCTCCCATAGATTGAGACAAAGCCCGGCCGGAACAACCGACCGGGCTTTTTTTTATATTTTTAACAACCTCGACTTAACCCAACGGACCTTTTTGATGATGACCATCTCAACCAACCATACCACCCTGACGATTTCCTCCCTCGTGGTGTGTGTGGTGGTGGTGGTGGTGGTGGTGGTCTGCGTGGGCAGGCCGGGGTGAGACGAGTCGCAGAGCAACGCTGATCAAAACCCCGGCCGGAACCAACCGACCGGGGTTTTTTTATGCATGAATTTTGGGCATCCGGCACGACAGCCGGACACGCACGCATGATTTCATTTTAAGGAAAGGAGAGAACCATGGAGTATTCAGGAGCAGAGATCGTTATCAAGCTTCTCGAACGGCAGGGCGTTGAGTGCTTTGCCGGGATCCCCGGCGGCACCAACCTTCCCCTGTACGACGCCTTGCGGGAGAGCCCCATCCGCCACATTCTGGCCCGGCATGAGCAGGGGGCGGGGTTCATCGCCCAGGGCTGTCCACGGGCGTTCCGGCGGTCTGTTTCGCCACGTCCGGTCCCGGTGTTACCAACCTCATCACGGCCATTGCCGATGCCCATCTGGACTCGGTGCCGGTTGTGGCCATCTCCGGCCAGACCCCCATGAGCCTCATGGGCACCGACGCCTTTCAGGAGGTGGACACCTTCGGCATGAGCCTGCCGGTAACCAAGCATAATTTTCTGGTCCGCAGCGCAGCAGAGCTTCTGGAGGTGATCCCCGAGGCCTTTCGCATTGCCATGAGCGGTCGGCCCGGGCCGGTCTGGGTCGATATCCCCAAGGATGTTCAGACAGAACTCATCGACATAGACACCCTGCCGGAGAAGGGCACAAGGATCTGTCCGGCATCACCGGAAGAGGAGGCCCTTGCCAGTGCCGCAGAGATCATCAACGCGTCCGAGCGCCCCGTTTTCTACGCAGGTGGGGGCATCATCAACTCCGGGGCCGGTGCAAGGGTTCGGGAATTGTGCGAGAAGGCGGGGATCCCGGTGGTCACCACCTTGATGGGTCTTGGCATCATGCCTTCGGAGTCGCCCCTCTCGCTGGGGATGCTTGGAATGCACGGTTCACGGGCCACCAACCTGATTTTGGATCAGTCGGACCTGCTCATTGCCGCGGGGGTTCGGTTTGACGACCGTGCCACCGGGCGCATTGCCGCCTTCTGTCCCCATGCGCGCATCATTCACATGGACATTGACGGAGCGGAGATTGATAAGCTGAGACCCTCGGATTGCAGCATCACAGGTATGAGATTCTTTCCAGCCTGTTGCCTAAGGTGGCGGACAGGGCCAGGCGGACCTGGGAGTCCTCGGTCGCCGTCATGAAAGAGGCCCACCCGACTCCGGCAGGGGAGCTGGACGACGCCAAGCCCCCCGCATTGATCCGGCGCATCGGCATGCTTGCGGAGGCCGGGAGCTTTGTCTCCACCGACGTTGGCCAGCACCAGATGTGGGTGGCCCAGCACTACCCCCACCATGAAGCCAGCCGTCTCTTGACCTCCGGCGGCCTGGGCACCATGGGCTTCGGCCTGCCCGCGGCCATCGGGGCCGCCCTTGCCAACCCCGAGGCCCCGGTGATCTGTTTTTCCGGTGACGGCTCCATCATGATGAATATCCAGGAGCTGGCCACCCTGGCCGAGCAGGACTTAAACGTCAAGGTCATCGTCCTGAACAACGGAGCCCTTGGGCTGGTCCGCCAGCAGCAGGAACTCTTCTACGGGGCCCGCTACATGGCCTCCCAGTACAACCGGAACCCGGATCTGACCACCATCGCCCGGGGCTTCGGTATTCCGGGGCGCCGTTTGCCTCTATCCGCCTGTACCGACGGGGCCCTGATCGTCTTCTCCACGCCCGTGGCCCGGCCCTCCTGGATATCGCCATTCCCCAGGAAGCCAATGTTTTTCCCATGGTTCCTCCGGGAGCCGCCAACACCCGCATGATTGAAGAAGGAGCCACCCATGATTGATTGCACATTGACCCTTACCGTTTCCAACCACCCCGGGGTTCTCTCCCGGATTGCCGGCCTGTTTGCCCGGCGCAACTACAACCTGGACGGCGTCTACGTGGTGGGCCTCACCGGCACCACCGAAAGCCGCATGCAGCTTCTGGTCAAACAGGACGAGAGGCTGCCCCAGATCATCAAGCAGCTGGAAAAGCTTTATGATGTGAAGGCCATCTCCGTGAATGAGGGCAGCGACATGCTCGGTGGCTGTGAGGTGAAAGAGGCGGGGTAGCCCGGGTCGTTCATGGGCCGGTATGCGGAAAACAAAAAAGGCAGGACCGATTCGGTCCTGCCTTTTTCTATTCAATGGAGCCTGCTTCTTCCCCATCTCAGGGAGAAGGAGCAGGTCGGGCTGTTCTTAGGGGTTCATCTTGTACGCGTCCACCAGGGCATACAGGTGGTCGTTGATCACGCGGTTGTAGCGCTCCTCGTTGACAACGGGCTTCATGACCATCTCTTTGCAGAGCTCCTGCTGCTTGTCGGTGCTGGAGGGCTTCATGGCCAGGTCGAGGGCGTAGCGGCTCATGTCTCGGACGAAGACGTCAAAGATGGAGTCGAGGATGTCGTCTTCGATGCCTTCACGCTTGGCGCTCTCTACGATGAGCTGGGCGTAGGGAATCACGCAGAAGATCTCGCCCATGGCGTAGAGGAAGTCGAAGTTTGCCATCTGGCCCATGAGGTCGTTGGCGGACTCCATGAGGAGCTGCTTGAAGAGCTCAACCTGCTTGATGAAGACCTTGACGTTGGGCAGGTCAACGCTTTCAAAGACCGGCATGTAATCGTGGAACTGGATCTTGCCGTAGCCTTTGGTGGGGCCCTGGTTGAAGAGGAAGTCGTCGTTTTCAGCGCCGTTTCTCAGGCCGACCTCTTCGTACTCTTTCGGGTTGAACATGAAGTTGGGGATCAGTTTGGCCATGAGGGCCATGTTGACGTGCTTGGTGCCTTCCAGCTTGGGCATGCCTTTGATCTGGACGGCTGCGTGCTCGAAGTGCTGATCCTTTTCAAAACCCTTGGCTGCCAGAACGTCCCAGATCAGTTCATGGACAATCTCGCCCTGGATGGCCACCTTCATTTTCATGAGGGGGTTGTACAGGAGGTAGCGGCGATCCTCGGGACCGGCGGCGCGCATGTAGTCGGTGGCACGCAGGCCGAAGAGCTTCATGGCCGTGATACGGATGTACGAGTCGAAGAAGAGCTGCTTGATGTGGGGGAACTCGGTGACTTTTTTGCCGAAGATCTCACGGTGGGCAGCATGGTTCAGGCCTTCGTACAGGGTGCGTGGAGAGGCCGATGGCAGCGGAGCCGATGTTGAACTTGCAGATGTTGATGGTGTTGAGCATGTCGTCCCAGGCCTTCTGGCCGCGGGAGAGGATCTCAGCGTCGGTGATGGGGTAGTCATGGAGCTTGAACTCGGAGACGTACATCTGGTCGCATGCGATGACGTTCTGGATGCACTCGTATTTCTCGTGCTTGGAGTCCACCATGAAGAAGACATAATCGTCGGTGTCTGCAATCTTACCGAAGACGGTGACGACTCCGGCTTCGTTGCCGTTGCCGATGTAGTACTTGCTGCCCTGGGCCAGGTAGGTGCCGTCGCCCTTGGGGTAGAGCTTCATGTCGCTGGAGTAGATGTCCGCACCGTGCTCGCGCTCGGACAGGCCGAAGGCACACAGGGGGTTCTCCTTAAGCTTGGCGGCCGCCTTGTGCTTGGCCTCTTCGTTGTCACCCAGCAGAACGGGGTCCAGGCCCAGGGTGGAGACGTGGTACATGTACCAGTAAGCTGAGCTGTAGAAACCGCAGATTTCGGAGAATTCGAACATTTTGTAGGTGCTGTAGTGCTGGTTGGGGTCGTCCCCGTAGCCCTTGGGCAGGAAGAGGGTCTCGAAGATGCCCTCGTTTTTCACGAACTCTGCAAAATCATAGGTGAAGGTTTTTTCTTGGTAGTCTTTTTTGATGGCAGCAAGACCCTTGTTCTCGAACCAGTCGATGGTCTTGAGCATGATCTCTTTGGAACGCTCGTCCGGGTAATTTCTGTCTTTGTATTTTTTCGGGTTTAAAAGGACCATGGGTTCACCTCCTGAACAACTGAAATAAGCAAATAAGCGGATACGACTCCGAGTGTTGAGAAACATTGTTTTGGTAGCACCAATTTCGGGGGGTATCAAGGGATTTTTGGTAGTGTACAAAAGTTTATCTCGGGGTCTATTTTCGAAATGTTAATGTTTACAGGGGCGAAACAGGCTTTTAATTGTTTGTGTGCAACATAAAAAATAAAATTGGTTGACCAATTTGGGGCCCTGTATTACTTGTGGCGTACGCCTTTTACCATCCGGTAAAAGTCTGTGTGTCGCGGTACCGCGGAGCGGGCTGAGTTTGTCGCTGCTTTTTGCGGTATCGTCAACGTTATTGATGCCTTTGTGGCTGCCCGGTGCGGCGGCCGGGATGGATCCATGCCCACATGTATTGCAGACACAGTCTTTGAGAGCCTTCGTAAGGATATCTTCAACGGTAACTATGAACCGGGAAGCCGCTTGCCCTCGGAGCGGGAGCTGGCCGACCGGTTTGATGCGAGCCGGAACACCGTGCGGGACGCCCTGAGCAGGCTCGATCACATGAAACTGGTCAAGCGGGTCCCCCAGAGCGGAACCTACGTGACGGATTACCGCAATGAAGCCGCTCTCTCCCTGTTGATTTACTATATTGAAAACAGCCTGGATCTAAACGATGAGGTCCTCACCTCGTTTATGGATTTTCGTCTTATCAGTGAGCGGTTTGCGGTGAAACGGGCCGTGCACAACCTGGGCCCCGGGGACCTTTGCCATCTCCACGGGATTCTGGATGAAAAGCAGGCCGCACGAGAAGACGCCCGGGCCCTTGCCGAGTGTGATTACGCCTTCCATGAGTTTCTCTTCCAAAAGGCCGAGAGTCTTGCCGTGCAGCTGATTTTCAATACCTTAAAGCCCGTCTTCATCAACTACCTGACCTACTACTACAACCTGGGAGACGACCCGGACGGGATCATCGAGTACCAGAGAAGCCTGGTTTCTGCTCTGGAGACAAAGGATGAGGAACTTTGCGGGTACATGATGGAAAAGCTGCTGCTCTTCGGCATCAACCTTATCAAGGAAGCGCGGTTGACGGATAAGAGCAGGAGGTAGGGGGGGCAGGTAAAATAGGTCATAGGGGGATAGGTCATAGGGGGATAGGGCGCAGGGAATAGTGAATGGTGAGTAGGGAGTGGTGAGTGGTGAGTGGGCAGCCCGGAAAGGGGCTGCCCGTGGTGGTTTTACGGTGCTATTTTTTCCCTTCCGACGCCTCAATGGCAGCGTGGGCGGCGGCCAGTCGGGCGATGGGGATACGGTAGGGGGAGCAGCTTACGTAGTCCAGGCCTGCTTTGTAGCAGAACCGTACCGAGTCCGGGTCGCCCCCGTGTTCTCCGCAGATTCCCAGCTTGAGGTCCGGGCGTGTTTTGCGGCCCCGCTCCACGGCGATCTTGATGAGCTCTCCCACCCCGGAGGGGTCCAGGGTCTGGAAGGGGTCGGCGGGGAGGATTTTTTTCTCCAGGTAGGTGGGCAGGAACTCACCGACGTCGTCCCGGCTGAAACCGTATGTAAGCTGAGTAAGGTCGTTGGTGCCGAAGAGAAGGTGCAGAGTTCGGCCATCTGGTTGGCCCGCAGGGCGGATCTGGGGATTTCGATCATGGTCCCGAATTTGTGGACAATGGAGGCCAGGCCGTAACGCCGCGCCACTTCTTCACAGGCGGTGTTGACGATTTTGCGCACGAACACAAGCTCTTCCACGTCGCAGGTCACAGGGATCATGATCTCCGGCTGGGGATGGAATCCGTCCTTGGCAAGCTCTGCCGTGGCCTCGAAGACGGCCTTGACCTGCATCTCTGTGAGGTCGGGGACGCTGATCCCCAGGCGCACGCCCCGGTGCCCCATCATGGGGTTGCTCTCCTGAAGGGCTTCGCATCGGCGCTTGATCTCGGTGACGTCCACGCCCAGAGCCTCGGCCAGCTCCACCTGTTTGGCCCGTGAGTGGGGGACGAATTCGTGGAGGGGCGGGTCCAGGGCCCGAATGGTGACGGGCATGCCGTTCATGGCCTTGAGGGTCTCCTTGATCTCCTCCTTTACATAGGGCTCAAGCTCTTGGACAGCTGCTTTCCGCTCGCCCTCGGTGTCGCTCAAGATGATTTTCCTCAAGATAAAAAGGCGGTCGTCCGCCCCGGCGCTGTAGAACATGTGCTCGGTGCGAAACAGGCCGATGCCTTCTGCCCCGTAGCTTTTGGCCACCAGGGCATCTTCCCGTGTGTCGGCATTGGCCCGCACTCCCATGGTGCGGTAGGCGTCGGCCATCTGCATGAACTTTTGGAAGCGTGTATCTTCCGTTGCGTCCACCATCTTGAGTTTCCCTTCGTAGACTCGCCCCCGGGTGCCGTTCAATGTCAGGATATCTCCCTGGTTGAAGGTCTTGTCCCCGATCTGCATTTTGTTCATGGAAGGGTGGATGGTAATGTCTCCGGCGCCCACGATACAGCATTTTCCCCAGCCCCGTGCCACCAGGGCCGCATGGCTGGTCATGCCGCCCCGTGCCGTGAGGATGCCTGAGGCCGCCCGCATCCCTTCGATGTCCTCGGGATTGGTCTCTTCGCGAACCAGAATGACGTTGGGATGGGTCTTTGCGAGCTTGACGGCATCATCCGATGTGAAGGCGAGGTGGCCGAAGGCCCCGCCGGGCCCGGCCGGGAGCCCTTCGGTGAGGCATTCGGCCCGGCTCTCCTCCTCGGGATCCACGATGGGGTGAAGGAGTTCGTTGAGCTGCTGGGGTTTCACCCGCTTGATGGCCGTGACCTCGTCGATGAGTCCCTCTTCGAGCATCTCCATGGCCATGACAAGGGAGGCGGTACCCGTGCGTTTTCCCACACGGCACTGGAGCATGTAGAGCCGTTTGTTCTGGATGGTGAACTCGATGTCGAGCATCTCCTTGTAGTGCCGCTCCAGGGTGGTTCGGATGGCCTCCAGCTCGTTGTAGGCGCCGGGCATGGCGACTTCCAGGGAGGTGACCCCTTTGTTGGTGTCCCGCTTGGTGGCGTCGTTGATGGGGGCGGGCGTTCGCAGGCCGGCCACCACGTCTTCGCCCTGGGCATTGGCAAGCCACTCGCCGAAAAAGGTGTTCTCCCCGGTGGCGGGGTTGCGGGTAAAGGCCACGCCGGTTGCCGAGGTGTCGCCCATGTTGCCGAATACCATGGCCTGGACCGTGACACCGGTGCCCCAGGAATCGGGGATCTGCTCAATGCGTCGGTAGGACTGGGCCCGTTTGCCGTTCCAGCTTTTGAAGACCGCCCCGATGGCCCCTTGGAGCTGGGCTTCGGGGGAGTCGGGGAACTTTTCGCCCAGTACTGTTTCCACCCGTTCGGTGAACAGCCCGCAAAGGGTTTTCAGGTCGTCTTCGGTGAGGTCGGCGTCGTTTTGGAGGTTTCGGGTCTCCTTGAACGCGGCAAGGATTTTTTCCAGCTGGTTGCGGATGCCGTTTCCGTTCATCGCCTCAATGCCTTCGGCCTTTTCCATGACCACGTCCGCATACATCATGATCAGGCGGCGGTAGGAATCGTAGACAAATCGGCCGTTGCCCGTTTTTTTGATAAGGCCGGGGATGGTTCCTGAGGTGAGGCCCACGTTGAGGACCGTCTCCATCATACCGGGCATGGACTGGCGTCCACCGGACCTGCAGGAGACAAGCAGGGGATTGTCGGGGTCTCCGAAGGCAAGACCCATGTTTTTCTCCAGGCATACAAGGGCGTCGTTGAGCTGCTCGGCATACCCGTGGGGGTAGCTCCCGCCCGAGCGAAGGAAGGCGTTGCAGCACTCGGTGGTGATAGTAAATCCCGGGGGGACGGGGATGCCGAGTCGTGCCATCTCCGCCAGGTTGGCTCCCTTGCCGCCCAGCAGGTTCATCAGGCTCGCGTCGCCTTCGGTTTTTTCGCCGTTGAAGCTGTACACATATTTTTCCACGCGTGAAGTCCTCCATAACATTAATTCATACGTTGTCCGGTGGGGCTTGCGGATCATTTCGAGACATCTGGGGTCACCTTTCGGGTATCGTGTGCAAAACGTCGTTGGTCGGGCAAGGACTAAGGAAGCCAGGGAGCTGAGAGGGGCTTCGGTGAGCACTGAAGATGCACATCAGCACATGATAAAACGTGTTTTGAACGGTCTCCGGTCTGGCCGGCGCCGTTCAAACGTACACTGCTTTACGTCCAAACCCTGGGATGTTTGTTGGGAGAATAAACGGAACGACTGAGGCGTCACAACGGCCTGTGGGTCAGGCACATGGCACGACCGGGTGGGGATGGGGAAAGACCGAAGGGCGCATGACACGATGGAAAAGTGACAGGTGCTCAAATGAAATTACGGCATGGATGGTGCCTGTGGGTGGTATTTCCTGGAGGGAAACCGGGTCGGATAGATGGGCAGGGGACTCGGCTGAGGGTGGTTGAGAAAATCGCGGATCACATTTTGTCTGTGGGAAATACCCGGGTTCACATGGATTGCTTGCCTTGACATCTTCGCCGTGTTACTTGCAGTGTCCCGTGGGATTGATTACAATCGAACCCATTGACACCCCCGGGGCAGACGACCCTCCACGGAATACATCGCTGTCCCCATCACCTCCGGAAACCGCGTGTCGATGAAAGCCCACCCGACGGAGAGAGACGTGATCGCAAGACTCTTCCCCTTTTTAACATGGCTTCCCCTGGTTGGCCGGGCCACCTTGAAAGCAGACCTCCTGGCCGGGTTCACCGGTGCCGTCATTGTGCTTCCCCAGGCCGTTGCCTTTGCGGCCATCGCAGGCCTGCCCCCGGAGTACGGGCTTTACACCGCCATGGTCACCCCGGTGGTGGCAGCCCTGTTCGGCTCGTCGTATCACCTCATATCGGGGCCCACCACAGCCATCTCCATTGTGGTTTTTTCCGCGGTGAGCCAGTACGCCGAGCCCGGCAGCGGGGCGTACATCGGCCTTGCCCTGACCCTTACTTTCCTTGCGGGCTTCTTTCAGCTTGCCTTTGGGCTGGCGCGCCTCGGCGCCCTGGTGAACTTTGTCTCCCACACGGTGGTAACAGGCTCCGGGGCCGCCCATGCCTCTGGCGCCGGTCGACGCATCTGCCTGGGGCTGACCTGCACAGGGGGGAGTCCTTTATCGACACCTGGGCGGCCATGGCAACCCATTATTCAACGGTCAACGGGTTCGTGGTGGCGGTGGCCGCCGTCACCATCGGTGCGGCCGTGGTGCCCGCAGGGTTTGAAGGCAACCTTCGTGGGCATGGTGGCCGGAGGACCCTGTCGCCTATCTTGCCATGGGCGGCCCCGAGCACGGGGTTGCGCTTCTGCGGGTGGAGATCCCCTCAGAGCCCCCGTATGGAGCCAGAATCCATCCCCGTGATCCGGCAGCTTGCCCCGGATGCCTTTGCCATTGCATTGTCGGCTGTTGGTTGGGGCGTCTGATTTGGCCCGTTCCATTACAGCGCCAGGTCCCGGCAGCTCATCGACGGCAACCAGGAGTTCATCGGCCAGGGGCTCTCCAACCTGGTGGGAAGTTTTTTCTCAAGCTACGCGGGGTCGGGCTCCTTCACCCGCTCCGGCATCAACTACGCCGCCGGGGCCAAGACGCCCCTGTCTGCAATCTTTGCAGCCGTTGCCCTCATGGCTCTGGTCCTTCTTATCGCCCCGCTTACGGCCTGGCTTCCCCTGGCCTCCATGGGGGGCGTGATCCTTATTGTGGCGTGGAATCTCATCGATTTCAGGCATATCCGGTTTATCCTCCGCGTGAGCCCTTCGGAGTCTGCGATCCTTGCGGTGACCTTTTTCTCCACCCTGTTTCTGGAACTGGAGTTTGCCATCTACATCGGGGTGTTTCTCTCCCTGATCCTTTTCCTCTCCCGGTCCTCCACCCCGGACATTGTGGTGATGGCCCCGGACCCCGCCACCCGGTCCCGGCAGCTCACAAGCATCGAAAAACGACCC
Source organism: Desulfoluna sp. CYM3A (assembly GCF_056829965.1). NCBI lineage: Bacteria > Pseudomonadati > Thermodesulfobacteriota > Desulfobacteria > Desulfobacterales > Desulfolunaceae > Desulfoluna > Desulfoluna sp. CYM3A. The sequence continues at coordinate 2,726,328 of NZ_CP186556.1, read as the reverse complement.
CTTCACGAGTGCCCCCACATGAAGATTATCCGCATCGACCGATCCATCTACTTCGGATCCGTGGGAAGCATCCGAAGCCGCATCGAAACGATGATCGAAAAGGAGAGGGTGACCAACATGCTCATCGTCAGCGAGGGGATTAACTACATCGATCTGGCAGGGGCGGAGATGCTGGTGGAGCTTTCGGATGTCCTCAAGGCGCGGGGGGGCGGCCTCTACTTCTGCAACCTGAAAACCACCGTGTTTCAGTTTATCGCCCATGTGGGGTTCATCGATCGCATCGGAGAGGATCACATCTTCGAGCACAAGAGCGAGGCCATCGCTGCCTTTGTGGCCCGTCGAGACGAGGCGTGTCGCAGGGAGTGTGCCTGCCGGGTGTTCAGGGAGTGCAGTGGGGAAAAGGACTCCTGACGGCGGAATTAGAAAAGCCTTCGTCTTCGCCTTTGGCCACGCCGTGACAAGTCGCAAAAAAAAGTTTCAAATGCCTGTCAATGTCGATTCGGCGGAGCCTGGCAAAACGTCCTCAAAACCTGTAACGTTTGACTCCCGGCAGCGCTTTTGTGCCGTTTGCCTTGAGTCACCCCCGGTATGAATGGATAAAGGAGTTGGGTATGTCTGTGGATTCGTTGTCGCCGTCTCATCTAAAGGCCCTGGGGCTGCTTCTGGAAGAGCGGCATGTCACCAGGGCTGCTGCGCGGATGCGGGTGAGCCAGTCGGCCATGAGCAAGATCCTGGGAAAGCTTCGCGAGGCGTTTTCCGATGATTTGCTTGTGCGGGTGGGGAATCGCCTGGAACCGACGGAGCGGGCTCGAATCCTGCAACCGAGGTTAGAGGTGATTCTGGGTGAGCTGGCCGCCATGGCCATGGAGGTACCCTTTGATCCGGCCGGATGCCAGCGGTGGTTTACCCTTGCGGTGAGCGATTACGTGGCCCAGTTCGTGCTCCCTGATCTGCTTTGTTCCCTCCACACCGAAGCACCCGGTATTCGGCTTTCCGTGATCACCAAATGCTCAGAGACCGTGGTGGAAGAGCTTGTGGAGAACCGCATTCAAGTGGCAAGCGCCATGGAAGGGGAGGACCCCCTTCCTCCGGGGGTGGTGTGCCGCTGGATCGGTACGGATACGTTTGCCTGTGTGGGAGCAAAGGGGCATCCTCTGGCCCGGAACCGCGATATGGAAGGCTATCTGAAGGCCCCCCATGTGGTTGTGACCGGCGGAAGCGACAAGGCCGGCCCCATTGACCGGGCCCTATCCGCCCGGGGCAGGCAGCGCACCGTGGCCCTTGAGACCTCCCTGTTTGCTTCGGCCATGGAGGTGGTGACCCAGAGCGATTTTCTTCTGACCATCCCTACCCACATCGCCCGACACCTTGCCCGGCGGTACGACGCCGACGTGTTCCCACTGCCCTTTGAGGTGCCCCCGTTTCGCTATGGCCTTCTCTGGCATGAGCGCCACAGGCGAGATGCCGCCCACACCTGGCTGCGCCGAAAATTCGAAACACAGCTCAAGGAGTCCCATTACTCTCATTAAGGCATATTCCGTGTGGGAATGATATGTATTCCGGGTATGCGTTTTACATCATGATCCCGTTGGGCTATCCTTTTTTTTCTTCTGAACCGTTACCCAACCATGACAACACGGAGTACCCGATAATGTTCGAATCCCTTGTGGTCGTCCTGGGGGTGGCCCTGGCCGCCCAACTCTCCCCCGGACCCGACATGATGCTGATCTTCCGCCACACCACCACGTCCCTGCGGGCCGGTATGGCCTGTATCCTGGGCATTTGCCTTGGCTTCACCGTGCACGTGACCCTGTCCGTTGCAGGCCTTGCCGTGATTATCCGCACCAGCCCGTTACTGTTCAACACCATCCGGTACGCCGGGGCCGCGTACATCCTCTACGTGGGAATCCGCTGCCTCACCGGTAACTCCGGCCTCACCTTCGATGCCAGTGAGAAATCCTCGGCCCCCTTTGGCCAAGCCTTTCGAGACGGCCTCTTCTGCAACCTGCTTAACCCCAAAGTAACCCTGTTTGTCCTCAGCGTCTTTTCTCAGCTCCTCGCCCCCGAAACCCCCACAGCCATCCGAGCCCTCTTCGGCCTTGCCCTGATCGTCGAAGCCATCGTTGTCTGGACGCTTTTCTCCATGCTCCTGGACAGGCCTTCAGAACCCGCTACGAGCGATTCCAGAACCCCATATCACGGGGCTGCGGCGTGGTTCTGTGCGGTCTTGCCGTGTTGATGGTCGCGGGGTAGAAGATCAAATAAAAACAAACCTCCGGGGTAAGGGTGGCGAAGTCGCCCTTGTGAAAACACCTCGAAAATGGATTACCCTTACTGTTAAGCCGTAAGGGTAATCCTATAGCATAAAGCCTCACCAAATATGGTTGTCCTCTGTCTTCCCACGTTTAATCCTTCGTTGATTAGCTCCATAGACCTTGTTTTTTTATATCCAATTAGACTCTTGCATTTGTACTGGTCACAGAGTAAGAAATTAATGGCGCTTAGAGGGATGACTGCTTTGAATACATGTGGTGGGCGTTGCCCCGTGTTGTGGTTTTTTTAAGGGGATTGCTTGATGCTTGGAGAGGTAAACGCCACTCCCGCAGGGTGCGAAAAACAGGAATTGGACGGATTGTCGGATTGTTTTGTTCGATGATAGTTGTCATTTATGTCGAGGAAATAAGTGAAGCCATCAAACCCGCTTGTGAAAAGAATGGTACAAGGCATTTACAGTTTCATACTGTTTTGGCTTTCTGCCGGTATTACAATGGTCTTTATGTCTCTACTGATGGTTTTAAAAGACTTTTTGAAGGGATACAACATTGAAACCAATGATTTAGAAATCTTTATCGTTTTTGGCGTGTTTTTAGTACTGATCCTTTATTCATTATGGCTGTCAAAAGAGGCCGCGATAGAATTTTCGGAAAATAATAGATATTTTTTAGAAGCTTTATATTCTTCATTTAAAGCATCATTTGTTTTTTTATCATTGATTCCAATTATTGGATCGTTTTTTAGCAAGCACAATCAATTGACAGTATCAAGCTCAGATTCGGGAAATCTCATTCGGTCACTGGACACTCGAACTCGGTTTGATGATCTTAAAGATAACAAATAAATTGAGAGGGGGTTTTTTAACGCTGTGCTCGTGTTTCGCTTCACTTTAAAAATTCCTCATCTAAAAGGTATGGGATTGAATTTGAAATTCTATCCAACGCTTATACTTTTATCGTTGCTTTGTTCTTGTCACATTGTGGAGATCGACGACTATTGCCATGAGCCCACTCATGAAATGAGAAATAGCATAAATCATGGTAAATATAGTCAGATAGTAGGGCTATCCAATGCGGAAGTCATCATTGTACCAAATTTCAGAACGTTCTCACGGTCATATTCTCATTCTTCAGGGTGGATATGCATTTTAGACAAGAAGCAAGGGCAAGTTTATCTAAAAACGTTTCTTTAAAAACAGAGTTGAAACCAGAAGAAACCGTTGTTATGAATAAAAGTGTCAGCCTGGATCAAAAGTTAAGGGACACCCAGTATTTTTATACCCAATTGCCTGTTTTTGACTCGGATAGCTTCGACATAGAGGCATGGAATAATCAGCCCGCCATATTTTTCTCGATTACTTATTCAGTAAATTGCGGCAAATTAAAAACTAAACAATTTAAACTGCATCATAAAACCCATAAGGACATAGCATGGCCAACGTAATCCATTAACAGTCAATTTCAGTGGGTTCAAAAAACACGCGCCGCTGATTTAGGGGTTGATCCTGTTGAATAAGTTATATTTTAAGATGTATATGCATTTATGACTCGTATTTACTGTCTCTCCTCTGGGTAAACCAACGAGGTAAGCCTGGCATGATTCAAAAGTTATTCTCAATCCCAATCGGTTTTTATTGTTTACAGATTCGACAAGTAAATCATCCCCTGCAATGTTTATTCATGCAATTAATCATTTTGTGGATTACAAACTTGACCTATCGATTTTTGATACGCATTTCTGAAGCGATAACTTGGGGGTCGGATTTGCAACCCTTAAGTCCTTTTAAAAATCATTATCAAACATTATAAGTCAACTATACTAACAGCACTGATATGGGAACAGTCTTCGGATGAAAGCTTTAGTCGTAATCGGCTTCAGTCTATTCGGTATATTTCTGGTTATTGTCATTTTTGACCATATTATCATTAAGTCTCAAAGATATAGAAACAAGATAGATCAGTTTTTCAGTTCAGAAATTACCAATAACACCGCTATTGCATATTTTTTATTTTCCGCTGTTTTATTAGGCATAGGGTGCAGCTATTTTATTAGATAAATCTGAATTTACATTGTATATGGGGTTTCCAATTCACTCTTATACCAATGGCTTTGTATGGTTGTTCTTGGGGTTATCTCTATTTCTTAAGGTATTTAAAAAGTAGCTATCAATAATAGCCTTTTTTATTGTCGTAGTACTACATGTTGGAAGGCATGGTAAAAAGCTGCGCTCGTTACTCACTTTTCTTTTTGAGCCCTTAGCGTAGCATTATGTTTTAAAGGGGATACAAGGAATGGTAACCATCTGCAAATCAGATCGATACGCCGAGCTAATAAAACTTTTTATTGAAAATGGCTTAGAATTTACAGAAAAGGATAAAGAAATTCCAGAGACCGATGGTCAAATATTGGGAAGCCGTTGATGATGAGAAGCTCATTGGAGGTTGCGTTTTGGGTATGAGGGAAGGTGTATACGTTCTTGAAGGTATAGCAACCGACTCAGATTACAGGAATAAACGCGTAGGTAAACAGCTTCTTTGTGAAGGTCTGTTGCCACCCAAGAAAGTAGGTGCTAAGAATTTATACTTGTGTGCAAGGGCTCCCGGTTTTTTCAAAACTCAAGGTTTTTTGGTAATCGACAGAGAAGATTCACCGAGCTTTGGGTGCATGAACTGTGACCAGTTTGGTGTAAACTGTTTCCCGGAAGTAATGATGAAAAACATATAGGGCATTTAAAAGAATCGACGAGGATGAGTTTATCATTCAATATTAATGAAAGGGGCTACACCTCCACATTCGACATTCTTGGTTAAGTATTCAAACCTTAAAAAAGGAATATATAATGGGGAAATTGAAAGACGAGTACAGCCAGATCAGTGATAATTTCTGGGAGTTGATCGACTGGCAAGGGGAGCAGGGAGAGCTTTACCAAGCCCATTACAAGAAAACGTATGAGCCTGGCGTTCTGGATACGAAGACCAAGCGGTTGATGGCAATGGGTGCCGCCATTGTGATGGGCTGTAAGGGGTGTATTTTAGGACAGACACAAAAGGCGATTGATGCAGGGGCAACACGGGATGAGATTATGGAAACCTGCTCTGTTATGCTTTCTCTTGGTGGGACCATGGCAGGGTCAAAGATTTCAATTGTCATGGAGCTCTTGAAAGAGATGGACATGATTGATGCGGATTGACATTGAACTAGAACAATGTCGGTACGTTTATGATCTCAACAGAGATAGGCATGGTTCATCATTTTGTCATGTTCTCTTTTTGATTTAATGATGCGAATGCAGCCGACGGAAATAAGCGTTTGGCTGCTTAGAAGCGTTGGCTTGATGGTCGACTGGCACATTGTTTAACCGATTCAAATAATGGTGATTAACATATCATGAGGCATATAGTGGATACTGATTCATATATCCGTAGCCTTTTGGTGGCCAATCCCTTGAGAGAGTCGATTCTTCGCGGCGTGATCGAGGCAATACAGCTTCCTTTCGGAAGCAGGGGACTTGATGCGGGGTGTGGGATCGGTCTTCAGAGTTTGCTGTTGGCCGAGGCCGTAGGACCCACCGGCCATGTCACCGGGCTTGATCTATCTGCGGAGTTGCTGAATCGGGGGGAAGCACTTGTGAAAGAGGCTGGTCTTTCACAAAGGATTTCATTTCAGAAAGGGGATGTGACAACTCTTCCCTTCGACAACCATACCTTTGATTGGGCATGGAGTGCTGACTGCATTGGGTATGCTCCTTTGGTGGAGCCGCTGCCGTTGTTGAAAGAGCTCTCACGGGTGGTAAAACCCGGTGGCATTGTGGCAATATCTGGCTGGTCTTCGGAAAATCTGCTTCCTGGATATCCTCGCTTGGAAGCCCGTCTGAGAGCGACATCGGGTGGACTGTCCTTCATACACGGGAGAAAAACCAGAGACGCACTTCCTGCGTGCATGTGGTTTCGTGACATAGGCTTAAAGGAACCCAGGGTAAAAACGTTTGCTGATGGTTTCTATGCTCCCCTCAGCCATGAAATACGAACAGCGTTGACGGACTTGATTGAAATGCGCTGGCCGGATGCAGAGCGTGAGCTGTCATCCGATGCACTTGTTATATTTAATGGCTGTGCCTGCCGGACTCACCGGGTTTTATTCTGAATCTTTCAGACTATTATGCCTTTTTCACACACACACTGTTCTGGGGCTATGTTGCCGAATGACTTGCACAGACGTGGGACAGAAGGGGTAAGTGTTTTACTGTGAGAAGGCGTCTATACATCAGGGAAAAAGCCCCCGGTCATAATCCGCCGGGGGCTTTTTGTTCTGTTAGTCTTTTTTATGGAAATACCGGGGCTTGATCATGTTCTCAGGGGAGAGGATGTCGTCCAGGTCCTCTTTTTTCATATACCCCTTGGCAAGGACGATGTCGTACACTGACGTGCCCGAGGCAAGGGCCTCGTGGGCCACTTCTGTGGACTTTTCATAGCCGATATAGGGGTTCAAGGCCGTGACCAGGCCGATGCTGTTGCGGACGTAGTTGCGACAGACGTCTTCGTTGGCGGTGATGCCGTCAACACATCGGGTTGCAAGGGTTTCAAAGGCGTTGCGCAGGTACATGAGAGAGCTGAACAGGCTGTGGGCGATCACCGGTTCCATGACGTTGAGTTCCAGCTGACCGGCTCCGCAGGCCATGGTAACGGTCATGTCCGCACCGGCTACATAAAAACAGGCCTGGTTGACCACCTCGGGAATGACGGGGTTGACCTTGCCCGGCATGATGGAGGACCCCGGGGCCATGGGGGGCAGGTTGATTTCGTTGAAACCGCAACGGGGGCCGGAAGACATCAGGCGCAGGTCATTGCAGATCTTGGAGACTTTCACCGCCACACGCTTGAGCACCCCGGAAAGCTGGACATACGCTCCGGTATCCTGGGTCGCTTCCACCAGGTTTTCAGCCTTGATCAGGTTGATGCCCAGCAATTTGGACAGCTTTTCCGTCACCAGATCCGCATATTCGGGATGGGCGTTCAAGCCCGTGCCGATGGCGGTGGCCCCCATGTTGATCTCACGCACCAGGTCCGTGGTTTCCTGCAGGCGCATCATGTCTTCGCCGAGCATCACGGCGTATACGGAAAATTCCTGTCCCAACGTCATGGGCACGGCGTCCTGGAGCTGAGTACGCCCCATCTTGATGATGTCCTTGAACTCCTCGGCCTTTTTTTCAAAGGACTTTTTCAAAAATGCCATGGCCTCGATAAGCTGGCGTATTTTGGCAATCAAGGTGATACGCATGGCTGTGGGGTACACGTCATTGGTGGACTGGGACATGTTCACATCAATGTTCGGGTGCAGGAACTCGTACTCACCGCAGCGATGGCCCATGCCTTCCAGGCCGAGGTTGGCGATGACCTCGTTGGCGCACATGTTGGTGGAGGTTCCTGCACCGCCCTGGATCACGTCGACCACAAACTGATCGTAGTATTTCCCTTCCAGGATTTTTTCACAGGCCAGTGTGATGTGTTTTGACTTGTCCTCTTCCAGCAACCCCAGCTCGCAGTTGGCCTGGGCTGCGGCCATTTTGATATATGCCAGGGAGTCGATCAGCTGGGGATAATGGCTGATGGGAATGTTGCTGATTTTGTAGTTTTCAGCAGCTCTCAGGGTCTGGATGCCGTAATAGCATTCACAGGGGACTTCTCTTTCACCGATGCAATCATGCTCAAGACGATAACTTTTCACTGCATTTCCTTCTTACTATCACTGTGTTCCTGTTTCCCGGGGCCAACAGCACATGTTGATCTGCCGGGGAATATATCAATAGGGTACAGGGTGGTTCCGTGTACTGGATCCCATTCACTTCATTTCTTTCAGCTACCAGAAACGGTTGCTTGAGAAGGGGGCAGGCATGCATATTTGATACTATCCTCTTTGAAAGAGTCTCCCAGGGAACTAACATGCTAAAATAGCATTGTTAATTTTTTTGCTTATTTTTAGAATAATTTGTTTTGGCTTTGCAGAAAAACAGGTCGCTATGAATCGGCGATCAGGCTCTATAGACGTGGGAATCTTCCCGCCACTCAGGCGGTTTGGCGGGATCGAAAGGTGAGGATCCCCATTTTTTAATTCCCGGGTTTACCCCCACGGGAACTGATGCCGAAGGCTTGGTGCCAATCGAACCCGTTCCTCTTCTGATGATTCAGTCATCGAAAATGACGATCACAGAAGCCTGGGTGAGCTGGATTTGTATGGTCACAATGCACGAGGGATGTGGTGGAGAAAAAATTTTGAGGAGGGGCGTGGACGGCATGTTGTCCATGAAGCGGTTCACGGAATGATATCCCTTGCGGCGATGTCCCAACTCTACGAGGGCTTTTTGGCTTTTGTTCTATGGAACCGGATGTTGAGCTTTTTTATTTTACTTCTCAGGGTGTTCGGCTTCATGTTCAGGAGTTTTGCAGCGCCATTGGGGCCTTCAATGCGCCCGCCTGTGCGTTTTAACACCTTGACGATGTATTGTGAAATCATGTCATCAAAGGGGATAATGTCATCATCGTTTTTATCACTTTGGATTTCCGAGGCGTTACGTGTGGCAGAATTGATATGCAGGTGATCAAAGGTGAGTGGGGTGTTGCGGTTTAGAATCAACGCTCTTTCGATGACATTCGAAAGTTCTCGTACATTGCCGGGCCAGTCATAGTCCATCAACTGATCCATGGCCCGGGGGGCAAGTCTTTGAGGCGGGTAAAGGTTTAAATCTTTGGCTTTTTTCTCGATAAAGTAATGAGCCAGGGCCGGGATATCTTTTTTTCTCTTCCTTAGCGGCGGAATGTGGATAGGAAAAACGTTTAGTCTGAAGTAGAGATCCTCACGAAATGTGCCGGATTTAATCAACTCATCCATATCTCGATGGGTTGCAGCAATAATACGTGTATCCACAGGAATTGTTCGGGTGCCTCCCAGGCGTTCGATCTCCTTGAACTGGATAGCCCGTAACAACCTGACCTGGGCAACCAGGGAGAGCTCGCCGACTTCATCTAAAAAAAGAGTGCCGGAGTCAGCGCGTTCGAATTTTCCTCTTTTTTGGGATACAGCACCGGTAAACGCGCCTTTCTCATGGCCAAAAAGCTCAGAGTCTATAAGGTTTTCCGGGATAGCCCCGCAGTTAACCTTGACAACCGGTCCTTCGTGTCTTTTTGAAAACTGGTGAATAGCATTTGCAATGACATCTTTGCCTGTGCCTGTCTCCCCAAGAAGCATCACGGGACTTTCCACTTCAGCCACATGCCGGGCAAGGGTCATGACCTCTTTTAAGCCGGACTCCGCGCCAATGATTTTATCCCCCGAGATTTTCATCAGTTCAAGGTAGAGCCTCTGGGTCTCTTTTTTGAAATTTTCCGAGCGGTTCTGTACGTCACGGTGCCTCAGGGCATTGGACATGGCCATCGAAAATGGCTCCTTTACTGCTGAAAAGAGCTTTGCATGGTCTGCTGTGTAGGCATGTTGAGAAAAAGAGTACAGGGAAATCGTTGCAGGGAAACTGTCCTCAAAGTCCACCGGCAGGACAAGATTGGATGCTTCCTTGAGGTTAAGGACTTTGGCAAAATCCTTACTGATGGGATTTATGTTCGGTGCATTGAAAATCAGGACATCGTCAATTTTTTTATTCTCTTTTTTCTCAAAATACCGTTGCTCTTCTTCTATGGATTCAGGTGAGAACGGAATAAGAATATCCTGAATTTCGACCCCTTCTTTTGTTACCCTGACAATACTGACTGTGGCGCCGTTAGGTTCGGTAATATCGAATTGAAGACCATCTGCCGGGATGTATTTCCTGATATATTGAAAGCACTTAAAGAGCGCCTTTTCAAGGTCAAGGCTGCTGCAAAGGCTTAGCGTTACATTTCGGAAAAATTGGTGTTTATCAACCGTCACCTAAACCCCCTTTACATGAACCGGACAAAAGAACCACGATATTAAATAGTTTATCATGTAGCCACGAGATTTAGTAGCTGAAAGCCATTTAATATCGTGGTTTTGAAAATTACGTCTCGGTATTAATCGTATTTACAGTGTCTTATGTTTTGGCATGTCTTTTGAAATAATAGATATCAACTTTTAAACACAAGGGGAATCTTAAATGAATTCAGAAATAGTAAAAGAGAGCCTGAGGAAATTTTCAGAAGTCGTGTCTTTTAATTATCCTGCCATCGGTTGGTATTTTTCACCTGAAGAGATAGAAGACTCGTTTGTTTATCAAAAGGAACGATGGGTCTGCATGTTCATGTATCTGAAAATGATGATGAAACAGGGAAAAAGAATCCGGTTTTCAGAGGATAACGGCAAGGCATGCACCGGCTCGACGGAATATTTTGGTTTTGCAGAACTGGAAGATGATGGAGGCGTATTTTTAGCGGAAACCGAACGGTTTTTTAAAAATCTCGAGCTTTCAAAGGCATATACCCGTGAGTCGGCAACCCTTATCCAGCCGCCAAAAGAAAAATATCTGTACATGGAACAAGTCGAAAAGATTGATAAAAACAGGGAAATTGAGGTCGTGAATATTTTTCCGGCGGATCTCACCAACCTGACAAAGCTTGTCACCCTGTCAGGCTACGACAGCACGACCAGTTTGATGGACAATGTGTTGATTCCCAATTGCTCAGGGTGCCAGTCTGTCTTTACGCTTCCCTATAACGAAAAATTTCAGGAGCATCCCAGGAGTATCGTGGGGTTCATGGAGCCCATGGTCAGGAATTTTGTTCCTGAAGACATGGTGTCCTTTTCGTTGCCTTCCACTCGTTTTGTTGAAATGGCGAACAATATTGAGGGCAGTTTTCTTGATAAAAATTTCAATAATCCCAAAGGTTTTTGATCTGTTAGCCGCCGGATCAAAGGCCTGCAGACGTGATCAGCCATAAAAAAACCGATGCCCACGGAAGTGCGGGCATCGGTTTTTCGCGTTTTATGTGTGTCGCTGATTTGCTTATGAACTAAGCCGCTTCGCTTTCAGGCCTTTCGCCGTTTTTGATGAGCCCCATCACATGTTCAGCCACAAGGTAGACACCCACGGCGGCCAGAACACTGTTGACCGGGGCAATGCCGGGGATCACCCTGGCGGCTGTCACGCCTGCGGCCCAGGCCAGGATGGCGGTGGGTCGGATGGTTTCGAAGCGGGTTTTGTCCAGGTGGCCGTAGAGCCGCTTTCGGACCATGAAGTAGTCTGCGATGAGGATGCCGCCGATGGAGGGGAGCATGGTGTTCAGAAAGGCGAGCCAACCCACGAAGTTGTTGTAAAGGTAAAGGGCGGCAAGGGTTCCCACCACACCGTTGGCCAGGACCACCCATTTTTTGGGCAGGCCGGTGATGTTGGAGAAACCGAGGCCTGAGGCATAAAGGGCGTTGTCGTTGGTGGTCCAGATGTTGAGCCCCAGGATCACCATGGCCCAGACGATCATGCCCTGTTTCAGGAGCACGTCGGAGATATCCGCCTGCTGGTAGAAAGCCGCGCCCACGGCGCCGAAGAGAAACATGAGGCTGTTGCCGAGGAAAAAGGCCATGACCGTGGTGGAGACGGCGGTTTTGGTGTTCTTGGAAAACCGCGTGAAGTCCGGGGTGAGGGTGCCGCCGCTGATGAAGGAGGCCACGCAGATGCCGATGGCCGTGAACAGGCCCATGGGCTCGGCAGGGACCATGGAAAACCAGGCGTCCAGGCCGCCGAAGTCGGTGAAGGCCTTGCCCACGGAGAAGCTGCCCAGGACGGCGATGGAGGGCACGGCAATGAAACTTAAGATGGTCAGCGCGCGGATGCCGAACCAGGCCGTGGCCGTCATGACAAGGCCCGAGGCCAGGATGAGGGCGTGGATGTTCCAGCCGGTGACCTTCTGGACGGGCAGGGCGAACATGGCAACCCCGACGCCGAACCATCCTACCTGGGTGATGGACAGGAGAAAGGAGGGCAGGTAAGAACCTTTTTCCCCAAAGGAGAACCGGGCAAGCAAATGGGTTGAGAGACCGGTTTTGGCGGCGATGGCCGCAAGCAGCCCCGTGTAGCAGCCCAGAAGCAGGTTGCCGGTCATCACCGTGGCGATGAGCTGCCAGGCGGTGAGCCCGGTGCCGAGCTTACCGCCGGACCACATGCTGGCGGAAAAAAAGGTAAAGCCGAGCATCACCACCAGCATGGGCCAGAACCCTTTGCGGTGGGAATCGGCGACATGGGTGAGGGCGAAATCAGCGTCTGTTGTGTGGTCTTTCTTCATCTGTTTCTCCTAAAAGATGGACAAAAGCGTGCCTCCGGCAGGCAGGGGATGAATCCCCTGCACCCCGGGTTCGCAAATGCTCCGTGCCTTCGTTCCTCAGGTACGTCACATTTGCTGACGGGCTTTGCCCGTGACAAGCCGCAAAAACGTTTCGGTTGCAAACGAATCGTCATGATGCGTGGAGGTTACCGTAAACCTCAGGACTCGTTTTGTTTTAAATGCCTGTTTGTCAAACTTTTCAAAGGTTTGGCCCCCGGCAGGGTTGCCGGAGGCGTTTTTTCCTATCAGGCGTCCAGCTGTGATATCTGCTTCCGGCAGATTTCGGCCAGGTCCACTTCGCTAAACCGGCCCGCGTCGAGTTCGGGGAATCGTTCTTCGAGCAGCTCGGCAAATCCCATGCCTTTTTCTGCCAGGGCCAGGGTGTCGCCCCAGTATTCTGTGAGGTCCGCGATGTACTCCGGGGTCCAGAAGGCCCGGGAACCCGCATCGTAGATGGCGCAGCGCTGGATGGGGTAGGAGGGATCTTCGTACTGGGACTCGATGAATTCCGGTGCCATGAGGGCGCCCTTGCGCAGGAGGTCGGTGCCGGTGATCTTGATGGTGAGGGGCGTCTCCTCCGTGGGCACCACAAAGCGTCCTTCCAGGTAGATGAGGGTGGTGCCTTCGTAGGAGGGAAACCGTTTGCGGCACATGGCATCGGCCGCTTCCAGGATCTCCTCGGCACGGGGCCCGCCGAAGGTGAAGAAGACGATGGATCGCAGGGCGGTTCCCTGCTTTTCGGCTTCGGCCACCAGGGCTTTCATGGCATGCTCCAGGCTGGTGCCGGTGGCCACCACATCCCCGATGACGATGCTGGCGGTTTTGGGCATGTAGACCTTGCTGTATTCACTCTCCATGATGTGCCAGTTCTCGGGATCACCGTCCACGCGGGCGCGCTGGGCGCTGATAAAGGAGCAACCGTGGCGGTTCCAGCCGAAGGCGTCGGCCAGGGCTTCCCGGAGGCCGAAGTTAAGGCCGCCGCGGAGGATATCAAAGACGATGGTTTCGTCTTCGGTGAGGCAGGTTCGCTTTTCGGTGTTGAGGATGGACAGAACACGCGTGCAGGCGGCCTTGAGGCGACGGGTGTAGTCGACTCCCATGACTCTGGGATCGTTGGCGATGGCACGTGTTTCCGGGGTGGAGACAACAAGTCGGTTGACCGTTGACTGGGTATGGTCTTCAATGCGGTGAATGGCGCATTCGGGGGTGTTGACGACGGGGTGCAGCATGGGCAGTTCTCCTTGGGCGTTGTACGATCCGCCATGGTCTGCCATGGCGGAGCCCGCCGCAGGGCATTCCCGCTGAGTGCGGCAAAGGGAGTTGCACCGTAAGGTTTTCTCCAGGCACAAAAAAACCCGCGCGATGACGGGTACCCTGAGCCGGTGCCGACAAAAGAGCACCATGCTGCGAGCTTACGCTTTTTAATCGGAGATTCTTTCGGTGTCAAGTCTTCTGTCATGAAAAAATGCACCAGGCCCCTTATGGAAGGTGAGGGCACGGCCCTGCCCGCTGCATTTTCCAGGCCCTACGGCACAACTCCTTGATGGTGCGGGGTTTTTCATTTTCGGTGAAATATGAGGCCTGGTTTGCTACAGTATCTGAGACAACGGCCCGGCCTTACATCAGCCCGGATATTTCACGGCCTGCTTGCCATGTATCCGGCCACGGCGGGTTACCGGAAAGGCTCACTTGATGGGAAAGGAGAGACCATGAACGGGTTTACCGACATTTGCGTGGAGCAAAACGGGCGGGTTGTGACGGCAACCCTGAATCGCCCGGAGAGTCGCAACGCCATCACCGGAGAGACCATGGTGGAGGACCTATGCAGGCTGGTGGACGAGGTTAACAAAGATCCCGGCATCAGCGTCCTGGTGTTGACGGGAAGCGATCCGGCCTTTTCATCCGGGGGCAACATCAAGGACATGGCCGGGAAAAAGGGCATGTTTGCAGGGGAGGGGCCGGAGCTGGTGGCCCGGTACAAGAACCATGTCCAGCGAATCCCTCTGGCCATGGAAACCCTGGAGATCCCGGTTATTGCAGCAGCTGCGTCACCGGCTGTGGGGCTGGTTCGATCTCAGCCCTCATGTGCGACCTGCGCATCGCCTCGGAGCGGGCGACATTCGGGGAGACTTTTCTCAACGTTGGGTTGATCCCCGGTGACGGCGGGGCCTGGCTCCTGCCACGGGTCCTGGGCATGGCCAAGGCCTGCGAACTTGCCTTTACCGCAGAGGTCATCGACGCCCAGCGCGCCCTGGAGATGGGGGTGGTCTCCCGTGTGGTGCCCCACGAAACCCTGATGAAGGAAGCTGCGGCCCTGGCCGAAACCATTGCGGCCAAGCCGCCCCGGGCCCTGCGCATGACCAAGCGGCTTCTCAAGATGGGTCGGAACACGGAGCTGCCTGATTTTTTGGAAACCTGCGCCCTGATGCAGGCCCAGTGCCACGGCTCTGAAGACCACAAAGAGGCCCTTGCGGCCATGTTTGAAAAACGAGAGCCCCGCTTTACAGGAAAGTGACCATGGGATTCAACCTGATCAAAAGAGAGCTTTATCCGGTGTCCGGGCTGTGCCCGGACGGATTTCGGACCCCGCGCCTTGCCGTGTCTCCCTTTGTCCCTTCGGATGTCGCAGGCATGGAGACGGGGTTTGACTCGCCGTCTGTCTGGAGGTTTTCACGGGGCATCGATTCGGCTGCGTCTGCCGGAGAGTGGCTGGTCTCTACCCTGGAAGATGCCACACCGGCAGCTTTTTCCGTTGGATTGCGTGGAGACCGGCGAACTGGCGGGGTTTTGCGTGCTGTTGCCTTTCGGCAAGGATCGTGTGGAGGCGGGGGGCTGGCTCTCGTCGCAGTTCTGGCGCCGGGGCCTGGGCCGTGAGCTTCTGGATGCGTTGACTCAGCATACCTCAGATCCAAAGGGCCATTGCCCCCTGGTGGCCGATGTGGATCCGGAGAACAAGGCGGCCTGCTCTCTCCTTGCCTCCGCAGGGTTTGTGGCCCGCGGAGGTCTCTGGACGCACCATTCGGTCTCTGAGCGTGGGGCTATCGCCACTTGAATACCAGGTCGTAATCGGAGGTTGTTTCCACCGACGTGTCTGCGTCCTTGATAAAGACCTGCTTCTCATCGGACACCGGGTAGGTGAGGTACTCCGAACACTTGGCGGACTGTCCGGTGCCTACGACAATTTTTGTTCCGGGCTTCAACCTGCCCACCACCAGTTTGTCTAATGGGGACCACTGGTAGCAGATTTCACAACCCGAGCGATAGGCGGAGACCAGCCCCGTGGGCTTGCTGAAGGACCACCACTGGCCCATTTTGCTGTGCGGGTTTGTGCTGTTCCACGCTCGGTAGATGGTAATGTCTGAATTTTCTTTGGCCACATACACCTGGCCCCAGCACAGTTTGCCCTTGTCGGGCGCTCCCAGTGCAAGATCCAATAACACACTGTCTTCTGCCTCCCTGAACTGGTCTTTTAATGCCGATGGAATGTCCGTATCTCCGAGACAATCCGGCGTTAAGACCATGGTGACGGTTTTGTTGTCCATGGAAGAGCAGCCAAAGGCAAATAAGACAGAGAGTAAAAGAAGTGTTTTTTTCATCATGGGGTACCTGTGGTTGGGGTGTTGTTGTCATGCGGCGGGCCCAGGCGGGTTTTGACGGGATGGTCTCCAGAGCAGTGTCCGCGAAAACGCGTGCATATAGGGTTCAAGGGGCCCATCCCGTCAGCACGGATTATTTCATCATTGAAGCGGAATACTCAGAGATTTCGGCTTCGAAGGATTCAAAGCGAAGGTCAAGGGACCGAAGCAATGAATCTTTATCTTCTTTTGAAAGAAAAGAGTGGTGAATACTGTTGTATACATACGCTTTGATTGCTTTGTAGCTGGGTTTATATCGTTCCGCCAGCAACACGTACTCACCGGTCAAATTGTTTCTGGAAACCCCGGAATCATCCGTGCAGATAACCATCGGGACGCCGTAGGCGGAATAGATAAGGTACGGGTGGGTGTTGTCTTTGACGCCCAGGATAAATTCATTGCTTGTGAGGCAGATCTCCACGGCAGCGTTTTCTTTGATTTCCTGCAACAGACCAACGGGGTCCTCTTCATAGGGCAGGTCCACGCCATGCCCTATCCTCTGGGCCTTGGCGACCTGTATTGCCTGGGAAATATGGAAGGTGAGATTTTTGGGGCGCACCATGCCAAGGGTCAGCTCCCCTGCATGCAGTGACCTGTTAACGTTCGGGAATTTTGCATGCAAATATGCAAACATCTGCATATGCAAGGCGTAGTCCTCGATGGCAACCACACCGTTTTCTGGGCCGACGATGTTGACGCCAACAAGGAGGTCGGATTGATCAACCGCTTTAAAGGCTGAGTAAAGTGTGGAAAAGACGATGCTTGGCGGGCTGTTCCTTGATGCGTATGTCTGGTAACGCATCATAAATTGGTCGTCATCTATGCCCGCATGAGCCGCGTTCAATGTGGCGATGAATGCGTCGACTTTCGTCTTAAGCCCATCATCTGCATCTATTTTTGAGGACAGCTCGTCAAAAAGAGCCCAGTTGGACGTGTGGCCGGTGGCCTGTCTGATGTGTTTATCGAAGGACGTATCCGTAAGCAAATAACCGACGGATTTAAGCATCACCTCGATAAAACTGACATTTTCTTTGATGGCCCGCTCTTTTAAAATCATCAGCCCTTGATTGTAGTTCTGGGCGATGGGACCGAAGTAACCGAAGGTGTCGAAAAAGTTTTGGTCGGGGGGCGGCTGTGAGTGGTAATGGTTGTGGTAGTCTTTGTCTGACCAGAGCGTTAAAAGGGTCCGGTAGAGTCTGGTGTCGGAACGTAATTCATCAACAGACAAACTGGTGTCCGTCTTTACTTTGCTGATATGAAGTGTCTCTTTGTCTATCCAGTAACCTGCCTCCTCGACCCAATCCAGGTATGTTTCCGCGTAGATACTTCCTGAATAATGGTTGTGCAGGTCGCCACCCTTGGGCATTTTAGACATAAAAAGGGTGAGTTGGGCGGTGTTCGGTGCCTCACCTTCGATCAATTTGTCGTACAGCAACGCTGTTTTCCGTTCATTGTCGGCATCAGCATTTGATTTGATATCGAAGGTCGAACATCCGACGATCGCCAACATTGCAACCATGATTGTGCATATTCTAAACTTCATCTCTCTCCCCAAATCATTACGACACATTCGTCACTGCCGACGCTGGTACCCGCGGGCTTGTATGCCCGGCACGGGCAAGATCTTCGTTGATACGTCCTTATAAGAGGGAATACTACCGGCCAGAAAACGATTTAACATAAGTACTAACTTAAGACAAGGCTGGCCTGGATGAAGTCATTTGGCG
This sequence comes from Desulfoluna sp. CYM3A, assembly GCF_056829965.1. NCBI lineage: Bacteria > Pseudomonadati > Thermodesulfobacteriota > Desulfobacteria > Desulfobacterales > Desulfolunaceae > Desulfoluna > Desulfoluna sp. CYM3A. Next base: position 2,708,412 of record NZ_CP186556.1, on the reverse strand, counting down.
GGATGCGGGGAGAAGGGTAACCCTGGCTGGGTTGTTCCAGGGATCAGGCTCACCGGTACAGTTTGCCTCCATGGTTCAACCAGCCGTCTTCATGACGCCCGCTGGGGTCATGATGCGTCCAGTGAACAACGCCCCCTTTGGCGTTCCACTCGTACTGACCGTAGAAATTGATGTGGTCGCCGACCCGGAGTGCGTCAATGCGTGGGGCAAGGTCAATGTTGTGGGCAATCAGAAGTGTTTGACCGGAATCAAGCCGGACAACAAAGCGTTGGTGCCTGCTACCCTTGGTGTCGTCGGGCAGCATGGTGATCACCTTACCCGAGCCACCGACCTGGATACCGCTGAGCTTCTCATCAAATGCTCTCTGAAGGGCTTCATCGCTTGAAGACACCTCGGATGTGAAGAGGGAAAAGAGGGGCTTGATGGAAAAAGGGATATTGAACCGAGTAAAAGCCCCGTAAGCACCCAAGCCGATAATGATGATAATGACTGCTTTTTTCATGTCAGGCTCCGTATGCTGTTGGCTCAGGGCACGTCATACCCGGCGGTGGGTTGAAATTGATTGCGCGAGTCTATCGGTTTAAGGCAAAGACCCAGTCGGCATAATTGTCGGTTCCCTCTTTTTGACAAAAATTTGTTGTTCATGGTTGATTTCAGTTTTTTGAAAGCCACACACCTTTTCGTAAAAGTAATGGTTTCTTGTGGCCCAGGTGGGCGTTTCAAGTCTCCAGTATTTTGATGGATACCTTGTTTCAATGAAGTTCCAGGCTTCCCGTCCGATCTGCATGTTGTGAAAACAGGGGTCGATGAAAAGTGCGCCCAGAATGCTCATGCCTTGCTCAACCCACCAAATAATAAAGGCGCCAACGCTTTTGTCGTCAAGGACGATTTTATAGGCGATTGATTTTGGATCATCAATGGCCCATTTTTGAAGGAACGACCCATCGTTATAGCCCGGGGGACCGCCTTTTTCGATACCGTCATAAATCTTGGCATCGTTCTCAAAGGCCCTTGTCATGGGGCCTGTCAGGCCAACGATATCGTTTTCCTCTAAAGGGATGAATTGGATGTCAGGCATTGGTCATATCCCACTGATGTTGAGCACTGAAAAAACGTCGGCACTGCTTTTTGAGAACGCTGACATGATCCTGTTTTGCCTCATAAGGCAGGCCCTCTATGCCGGGCAAATTCGTTTTCCTGCCACCATATATGTGGCAGATTAAAAAAGTCAAATGTGCAGGCCTGGTGCCGTCATTCTGTCTTCTCGATTATTTTTCTGTACTCAAAAAGCCTGAACGGATTGTTGGGGATTGGCTGGGATTCGCCCGTTTTGGTATAGCCGTTTTTCTCATAAAAATGATGGTTTCGAAACGATTTGTAAGGTGTTGACAGTACCCATTCTGCTGCGTTGCTATACTGTTTTTCGATTAGCCCTAAGGTCGTCGAGCCAATTCGTCTGTCTTGATATTCCCCACGGATGAAAAAGTACTTTATTTCGATTCGCTTACCATCCGATGGAATCACGCAGATGCCACCAACAAGGTCGCCGTTTAATAGAATTTTGTAATAATGACCTTTTTTAATCTCTGATTGATGCCAGACCAACGACTCAATCCCCGGTGGGTAAGAGCCGTACTGATCATAGTCAGTTGTGAACGCCTCCACACTCAGGGCTTTGAGGGCTTCGGCATCATTGATATTTGCCGGTTCGAGTGTTGTCGTCGTCAATTTTATGTCTCCCTGCTTTTTGCCTGGTGCGATGATGCGGTACATGACGTATGTATGCTTCACCCAGTGGGTGTCGAAGACGGGCGTGGTGTAGAAAGTCCGTTTAGACCTCGCCGGTGTGGCTGATTTGAATGTTAAAAAAAATTGTTATGATCTGGGTGCCTTTGTGGGGCGCACGGTATACATCCGATGTGAGCGCCATATTGACCCGGGTTGCGTGGAGGCAGGGGGGAATCCCTGGCTACTCTATTTCGTTTGCTTTTTTTATTGCATATATTTCAGTAAGGGAAAAATCATATTGAGACAGAATGCTTGAGATAAATTCCGTTTTTGCTTCGCAATAGGCATCTACATTATTGGGGTACTTTTCGGCAAGTTCATGTTTGAGTCGTGCATACCTTTTGGCAGCTTCAGGGTGACCTCTCAGGTGGTCTCTGAAAGTAAGGTGGTTTTTGAGTGCTAACGCATGAGGGGCACATACATATGCGTTGTGGGGATGTATCGGGTTGCTGATTTGAAACATTTCCCGCCCCTCAAGGCCTAAATTCCCTCTATGGTAATAACCGATTCTTTCAAGTGCTTTCTTTGCAGACTCAAAACGATTGAAATCATCTAAGATAATATCAATGTCTATGATTGGTTTGGCGTCTAATCCTTCGACAGAGGTGCTCCCGACATGCTCAATGCGACATGAGATGTCCCGAAGGGCATACGATAGCTTAGATGACAAGTCTTCGAACCAGGTTTTCCACTTTGAAGAATATGTGACAACATGAACGTTCATATTTTACAAAGTCCGATAGCTAAAATGGTTACGGCCAGTAGGGGGCTCTTTATAAAGTGCTTTTTCTATCTGCTCTACCGTTTATCAGGTGTTTTGATGCGTGGTCTGTCCGGGGAATGTGTGACCGAACCTCGTGAATATATATTTACTCTATTAAAATAGATAATTTCAAGGGGGATCCGTCTCGGTTTGCAAGTGCACCGAAAAGGGCTGTGAGTTTTTGCTGCACAAGCAGGCATGATGTCCGAAGGGCGGGTGGACGCGACGGCCGGGTTGGGGTCGGGCCTCAGGGCCATCTCGGTTGCGCTATGGGGCCAGTTGTTGTACGTTTAGCTTGTTTTGACAAGCTGGCCGTTACCATTACAAGTCCTTAATCTATACTCCTCGGTACCCCACAGGTGACTATGTCGAGTTCTACAAATGGGATGAAATGCCCGGTATGCGGATATCTGAATGACCCGGAGGATGTGGAGTGCATTGCCTGCGGATCGGACATGGCCCTCTCTGCTGAGTCCATTGCCATCGAAAAACAGCGCAGCAAGGAGGCCATGGAGCGCTATCGCCTTCAGCAGGAAGAGCTGCGGCGGGAGCTGGGCATAGACGAACCCGAAGAAGGGCCCCTTGTCATGGCTCGGGAAGAGGAGACCCCTGCGGTTTCAGAACCCGGCGACTCGGGCCCCCTTGGACATTGCCTTGAGATGGAGAGCATCCCTTCGGATTTTTATTCAGACGTGTTCTTGTGTCCTCAGTGCGGCTTTCGAAACGCCAGGGAGGCCATCGAGTGTGTGCGGTGCGGGGTGATATTCAGCAAGCTAAAAGGGATGGACGGAAAAGGCGGTGCTGAGTCCTCGGACTTGTCCGGTTCCACGGTACCCGTTCTTGATGACCTGGGGGAGGCGCCCCTTGATACGGGGGCGGGGTACTCTCCTTATGTGCCCGATGCAAAGCCCGAGTCCTTGGTCGGGGTCAGGTCCACCGGAGAAAAGGTGAAGGCCGCCTGGCGGGACGTTGACTTGCCGGGAAAAAGCGAGTCCGCCTTGAAAGGGCTTGGGGGAATAGGCACCCGGATGAAGGCCGTTCCACCGAAATGGTACGGGCTGGCCCTGGGGGTGGTTCTGCTTCTTGTCGCTCTGCCCTTTGCATGGAAGGGGGGCGTTTTTCTTAAGTCTGAGTGGGCACAGCGCTCGCGGGTGAAGCTTGAAGCCGCCCTGGTGGATGAGTTTACCGGGAACCGTGCGGCCATCGGTGCAGAGGTGCGAGCCTTCGCCGATTCGGAAAAGTTTGACGAGGCCCGGGCCGTTTTGGATCGATTTGATATCGAGCCCCTTCAGGCAGAGCTTGAACCCTTGAAACGGTACCTGGAAGAGAAGGAGACCTACGCCAGGGTGCTGGCGGTTCCGGCCTGGAAGTTTGAAACCAATTACACGCTCTTTTCCCGTCTCGTTGCGCTGGCACCCTCCAACACATTTTACAGGTCCAAACAGGAATTTTACAAAAAACGCCTGGCAGGGCAGTGCCATGACAAGGCCTTTCGGCTTTACCAGAGCCGGAAGAACGATGCGGCAAAGAGTGCAGAGGCTGTCTCCCTTATAGAAAAGGCTGTGGGGTTTTACCCCAAAAACCGGGCATTCAAAGAGCTTCGAGCCAAAGTGATCCACGCAGACCTTCTTTATTACAAAGGCAACGGAAGCCTTCAGATGGCCCTTCGTGATGAAGGCCTGGGAAAAAGCCTTTATAAGAAGCAACGGAAAATCACCATCTGGCTTCGCAACACAAGCGATGAAATCCTGTATATCAATCCGGACTTTTTTACCCTCAAGACCCGGAACGGTAAGAGCTTGAAATATAACAACGTCATGGAAACCGGGTTTCAGGGCAAGCTTTCGCCCGGAGAGAAAACAGCGGGGGTGCTCTATTTTCGAAGTCTGGCCATGCCAAGGACGCTGACCTTTGAACACCTGGTTGCAGGGACCATACAAAGGGAGTTTCCTTGACCAGTCGGCTGTGATATGCCTGTGTCCGACATGGATCGTTGCGTCAACGGCAACGACCCGGTGCCGCGTGCGGCATTGTTTTTTTAGGATTTTCAGCATGGTTTGGACGATTTAATGAACAAGCGTTTCGTGAAAAAGATCAAGAATGATATCATCTACTACGCCATTTTGGCTCTCATCACTCTGCTTCGGACGCTTAACCGGCGTGCCTCTATCCTGTTGATGCGGGGTGTCGGGCGTCTTGCCTGGTACCTTGCTGTCCATGAACGAAAGAAGAGTCTTCGTCATTTAACACGTGCCTTCGGAAGTGAGATGTCTCGAAAGGAGATTATCCGCCTGTCCAAGGGCGTATTCGACAACCTTTCCGTGTGTGTCGCAGACGCCGTGCGATTGCCGAACCTGGTACGTCAGGGGCTGGATCGTATTGTGAAGGTTGAGAATTTTCATTATCTTACCGATGCCGTGGCCAAGGGCAACGGGGTCCTGCTCCAGACCGGACACTTCGGCAACTGGGAGCTCATGGGGACCTGGCTGGTACAAAAGGGGATTCCCTTGCGCGTCATCGCCAAACGGTCCTATGATCCGAGACTCGATGCCATTATCGTGGGATACCGCAACGGGGCCGGTTATTCCAATACCGCACGGGGAAATGCCTTGAAGACCATGCTTGACGGTCTGAATAACGGCTGTGTGTACGGCATGTTGTTTGACTTGGACACCAAGGTAAAAGGGGTCTTTGTGGATTTTTTCGGCAAGCCTGCCCACACCGCGGTGATCCCCGCCATGATGGCGGTTGAGCATGATATCCCCATTGTTCCCGTGTTTATTCGTCTCAATGACGACTATACCTATACCATTGAGTGTCAGTCGCCCCTTTCTCTTCAACACACCGATGAGCCTTACGTCGATGCTCAGGTGAACACCCAGACCTGTTCCAATGTATACGAGTCCATGATTCGCCGTCATCCCAGGCAGTGGATCTGGATGCACTCCCGATGGAAAAAGCAGCCCCCGAAAGCCGCTGCGTGATGCACTCCGTCCGTTTGCCGGGGGTGCCCTTTCCGGGCACTGCGTCCTGCCTTCCCCGGCGCAGCGAAACCCGTGGGAACAAAGGGTCGAGATATCTTTTGGCCCTGTGATCCCACTCACAACCCCCCACCGGATTCCTGTGGTAAATATATGGGTAAGTGGCAAGGCTGTCATGCCCGCAGTGCGGGCCGGCAGGCAGCGCGAAAGGCCATTGAAAACAGGGGCGTGTTCATGTATTTTTTAAAAACAGACAATGAAGAAAACACCATGGCTCCTGCCATCTTCCATACACGGAGACTTTCATACTATGGCTTCATTTAACATACGCATACGCACCGGTTGTCTCGTCGCACTGGCGTTGCTGATAGCAATGCCGCTTTCGGCCGACGAATTCGAAGATTTTGCCAAAAGTGAGATGGGCAGCTTTGCCCAGTATCGCGATGAGCGGGATGCAGAATTCGTCAATTTTCTCAAGGCCCAGTGGGCGGAGTTCGATGCCTCTCGCGGGGTTGTCAGGGACAGTATCCCCAAGCCGTCGGCCATCCCCGTGGCCAAGCCACCGGCCCCTCTGACCGAGGGCGAAGAGGAGGGGGTACAAACACCCCCTGAACCTGCCACGCCTGTGGGGGAGATCGTGCTTCCTGCCTTGCCGCCGTCTCTGCCCCCCGAGCCCGTTGCTGTTCCCGGTGAGGACGGGGAAGAGGGCGTTACACCGGCCCCGGCAGAGCCCCCTGTTGTGGTGGTACCCGTGCCCGAACCGGACGTTCTTGAGGTTCCGGAAGAGCCCTCACCCTTTGACGAGCCCTCCGGCGTAGAGCCCGAGATGATCCCTGTTGGGCTTTCCGTCTCTTTTTTCGGTGCAAACCACCTGTTCCGCGGCAAGTTCTCTTTTCCCGAGGCGCCCCTTGCGCCTCCGCTCAAACCGGCCATCGCAGCCTACTGGGAAGCCATGAGCCAGTCGTCGCAGTTTGAGGCCTTTTTGTCCCAGGCCCAGGACATGTCCGGCGACCTCGGTCTCAATGACTGGGGCTACCATAATTTTCTTTTTACCTGTGGTCTGGCCGTGCATGGCAACGACCGGGACCTGGCCAACCTGTTCACCTGGTTTATGTCCGTCAAGAGCGGGTACGACGCCCGGGTGGGGTATTCCGATGATCGGGTCTATCTGTTGCTTCCGTCGCGAAACACCCTTTACAGCGTGTCGTACCTTACCCTGCAGGGCACCCGATACTACGCCGTGACCTTTGACGGCAGCAGGGAAAAGCTGGGGAAGCTTTATACATACAAGGGCAAGTATCCCAAGGCTGATCGCCTGATGGATTACCGGCTCCTCAAGGTGCCGGCCCTGAAGCCAGAGATCACGGAAAAGGAGCTTCGTTTTGAGTACGGAGGAGAACCCCAGTCCGTTAAGGTCTCGTACAACAAGAGCCTGGTAGACTACTACCGGTACTATCCTCAGACCAACATCAAGATTTACTTTGACGCCCTGACCTCCGATGAACTGAACTACTCCATGGTGAGGGAATTGAAGGAAAAACTTGAGGGCAAGAGCGAGAAGGAGGCGGTGGATTACCTCCTGGGCTTTTCCCAGAAGGCCTTCGCCTACAAAACCGATGATGATCAGCTCGGCCATGAAAAGTACATGCTTCCCGAGGAGACCATCTGGTATCCCTATTCGGATTGCGAGGACCGATCCTTTCTTTTTGCTTACCTCGTGCGCCGGATCCTCAAGCTTGACGTGGTGGGGCTCAACTACCCCGGCCATGTGGCAACGGCGGTTCGGTTCAACGACAACGTACCCGGAGATTACGTGGTGATGAACAACAGGAAGTATATCGTTTGTGACCCGACGTATATCAACGCATCGGCCGGTATGGCGATGCCTAAATACAAACGACGGAATCCCGATGTGGTGAAAATCCGGAACTGGCAGTAACCGACTTCCGCGTTACAGCTATGACCCTGGTCAAGGATGCCGTGAAAAGGAGGTGGTCTCGAAAATGATACCGGACTGCCCCATCAATTACACAAAGGAGAATGAGACGATGAAACGAGTATGGACAGCGGTACTGCTGGTGGTATGTTGTGCATTTGTGATGACCGGTTGCCAGAGCAGCCCCCAGGTTGCGCCCAGCGATCTTCCCTCTTGGGTCCTGATGCCCCCTGAAGGCGGGATCAGCGCTGTGGGTTCCGCAAAGATCGGCCCTGCTGGGATGAGCTTTGCCAAGCTTGAGGCAACCTCCAATGCCCGTGACGAGATCGCTCGCAGCATCAACGTCAAGGTGAAGAACATGATCAAGAACTTCACCGAAACCACCGGCGTCGGCGACGACACCACCGTGGACAAGGTGTTCACCAACGTATCCAAGCAGGTGGCCAAGGTGGACCTCACCGGAAGCCAGATCAAGAATGTTCACCTGGACAAGGCCAATGAGGAGATCTACGTGCTTGTGGCTCTTCAGCCCGAAGCTGTTGCAGGTGTTGCCGACGCCATGAAGCAGGCAGCCGTGACCAGCTACAAGAACGACAAGGCCCTCTGGCAGAAGTTCCAGGCCAAAAAAGGCCACGAAGAGCTGGACAAAGAGATCGAAAAAGAGTTCGGCAGCATGTAGTCACCTTCGGGTGCCGCTGATCGGATGATTCCACGACGGGGGGAGGGTTGCCAAAGCCCTCCCTCCTTGGGTGGATGTGATAGAGGGGGGAGAAGGGCTCGTGTGACACGCCGGCTGGAATCGAACACCGGTGAGCACCGACTAAGGACGAATCATGGCGTGCCTTAGGGGGAGTCCTTCGGATTTTTTTTGCCGCGTGTGTGATACCTGTTCACGGGCGCGGTGTTTTGTTTTGTGATGCGGGGTGGGGGCCCGAATGCTCGGGCAAAATATGGATCGTCCGGACACGTGGGCGGACGTGCATCACATGGGAGGATGCGGTGTGAAACGAGTATATGTGCTTGTGGGTATGATGGCCTGTCTGTTGGTTTTGGGGGGATGCACCGGTGCAACGGCACCTGCCACACATCCCCCGGCATGGATCCTGAATCCGTCGGATGGCGGGACGATGGCCGGTGTGGGCAGTTGCCGTCCTCACCTTAACGGCTACAGTGCCCAGAGGAAGCAGGCCATTCGGCGTGCCCTTGATGAAATTGCCATGCAGAAGGGGACAACCATCAGCAACGTGTCTCTGGTGGGCACAACCGGCACCAGGGCCGGAACGAGTACCAGCATGGAGAGCTGGAGTTTCCAGACTGTCGACAACCAGACGGTGACGGCTGTTGTCAGGGCATCCTGGAAGGACCCTGTAACCGAGGAGCTGTTTGTATGGGTGGTTTCAAAATGAATGTACGGTGTGCAGCCGCCCTGCGGGGGGCTGCCTTGGCCCTTTGTGTTGCCCTTATCTGTGGGGTGACGGCCTCGGCATGGGCCGAAGGGATGGCAGACGCCCAGAGTGAGTTTGCAGCCTTTAAATCTGATGAAGCGGATTTTGAGCGCTACAAAACGGGAATCGGCGATGAGTTCGCGGCTTACAAGGCCATCATTGACGAGGAGTTTGCATCGTATCGGAGCAAGATCCTCAAGGTCTGGGGCGTGCCCGAGGTCTCCACGAAAAAAACCTACGTGGGCTATTCCTCCGATTTCAAGGTGAAGAAGGTCGTGGACTATGAAAAAGGGGTCATCAAGGTCAGCGCGGTGGTCCCCGCATCGGAAAAGAAACCGGAGAAGGTCCTTGAGGGGCACTTGAAGGACCTGATGAACCAAAGCGCCAAGGGGGCGTACAAGGCCGATCAGTTTACCACAGGGGTGGAGAAGAAGCTGAAAAAGCAGGTGACCTCCTCGCAACTGAAGGAGGCCGAGGTGGGGAATCATCCCATCGTGGCCGACATGGTGACGGGGAAGCTTCGCCCCTCCGACAAGGAGATCGATGCGTCCATGGCCGGGTTGATGGGAACGGCCACAACGGCCGTGAAGAAAGCCCCCAAACAGGCCGGGGCCAATGTGGTAACCCTGGAAGTGAAGATTCCGTCCACGGGGCGGGCTGTCAAGGCCAGGGCCTATCTGTCTGACGTGAAGAGGCAGGCCGCCAAGCGCGGTGTGGACCCGGCCCTTGTGCTGGCGGTCATGGAGACGGAGAGTGCGTTCAATCCCATGGCGCGTTCTTATGTGCCGGCTTACGGGCTCATGCAGATCGTGCCCAAAAGTGCCGGTCGGGACGCCTCCAAAGTGGTCCTTGGCAAAGATGTGGTGCTCTCTCCGTCGTACCTTTACAACGGACGGAACAACATCGCCATGGGCGTGGCGTATCTCTATATTTTAAACGATCGCTACCTGGCGTCCGTCAAGAACCCGGAAAGCCGTCTGTATTGCGTGATTGCGGCATACAACACCGGTGCGGGCAACGTGGCGCGGGCCTTTATCGGCACCACGAACATCGAGAAGGCGGCAAAGAAGATCAACAGCATGCCGCCGGAAAAGGTCTACAAAGTGCTTGTCCGGAAATTGCCCCACAAAGAAACCCGCGACTATTTGCAGCGGGTTTCCATGCGCATACCGACGTATCGGGCGTAATTCGTATTTTTATTAACCGATGCCGTACTCCAGGGGGCGAGAGGCCTGCTCTTCGCCTTCTGGGTCGGACGGCGGGCTGGAGAGATTAAAGAAGCCGGATTGGCCGGTGATGGTCCAGCCGGTGGTATCCCAGAGGTTGGCCCTCTCCATTTCAGAGCCGTGGTAGTAGAGTTCTCCGAGGGGGGTTGTGAGGGTTTCTCCCTTTTTGCCTGAAACGGGAGAGCCGTTATGAAAGAGGTCTCCGTGGATGCCCTGGCTTCGTGTGCCTTTGTTGGTGACGTAGACAACGAGCTTCCAGCCCTCTTTTTCGTAGATTCGCTCGGGCATCTGTTCGCATGCCCGGGTTGTTTTCATTGCTGTGTTGTGGCCCATTTCGCGCGAGGCGTAGGAGGACCCGGATTTCATGGTGGTTCCACCGCAGGACGCGATGAAAACCGTTAAGGCCGTTACGATCAGGATCGACACTTTTTCAAGGCTCATGCAATCAAACTCCTTACAGAAAAAACGTGGCACGCCGCAGGGGGTATTGCCGGGATTGCTGTCAACGCATTAAACAGTCACAGGCGTTGTCGTAAATCCCAAGGCGCCCTGTTGCCGGGTGTCTATGTCAAACGAGTCCATACATATCACAATTAACTTCCTGAATCTACCTTAAAAAAAGCTTTCCATGGGCGCCGGACTCCGGTGGGGGGAGGGAACTTTTTTTCGCGGGCGGGTATTTACCTGGAGACAAACAAAGAAATAAGTTGACATCCTGCCGTTAATGACCGATGCTCCCGTCCGTACCTGACTCCTTTGGGAGATGTCCTTATATCAAGGCGACCTCATACCTGAACGTTCCCGCCCTTTTATAAAGTCCTTCTCAAGTTGGATCCAACATGGTGTTGAGTGCCTTTGGGCCAGGTTTATCCCTTACTTGAAAAGGTGAAAACCATGGCTGAAGGTGCATGGGACGCTGCGGTCCGCGAGGTGCTGGTGCGTGTTGCCGAAGAGTGCCCGCAGGAGGAAGCAGGCCCTCGTCTTGCAGCTGTCGGCTGTGAGATGGGCGAATACATGGTGGCAAAGGTGGAGGCGGATCAGGGGCTTGAAGGAGCCTCGGATTGCCGGAAAGGATGCGGCTGGTGCTGTCATGCCCAGGTCCCCGTGTCCCGGCCCGAAGCGGAATGGCTGCGTGACTGGATGGATACCCATTTCCAGGCGGCCGAGCGCGACGACACCCTGGAGCGGATCGCCCGCAACCTGGACCTCACCAAGGGCCGCTCCCTGGACGAGCGTGTCGCTGTCTGGGATCAGACGCCTTGTATTTTCCTTCATGAAAACGTCTGCCGGGTTTACCCGGTAAGGCCCCTGGTGTGCCGAGCGTGGCACGCCGTGGACAATGAGCAGTGCCGAAGGGCCTTTCTGGCCCGGGAGGCAAACGCCGAAGTCGACAACACCCCCTTCAGGAATTTTATTCTCGGGGTGGTTCGAGACGAACTGGCGCGGCTCATGCCCTGGCCCGGAAACGGTGTTCTGCCGCTCCCGGAGGCCATGGCGCTTCTGGTGTAGAACCGCACCTTTCTCCGCGACTGCACCGCATGGTTATGAAAACCGTTTTTAGTTGATATGTTCGGGCGATCCACCGGGCTGATCCAGAGCCTGTGTGCCGCCCTTTTTGTATGCCCTGTTCGGGGCTTGCGGCCTTCAGGGAAGGCCTTTAAGAAAAATATGTTCGCGACACGTCCTGGGTTTGATGTCTCTTGTGCCTTGTGATGCACTGCGGTGCCGGTGCGAGAAAGGGAAGATATCAGTGGATTCGGTGACGGTTTGCGACAACAACCACCACCACGCCCGTGCGTGATGAAAGAGAGCAAGCGAATATTATGTCCCTTTGTTTTGATGAGTTTGGATTGCGTCAGGAACTGGTTGACGCCGTAGCCGCCCTTGGGTTCACCGAGCCCACCCCCATTCAGGAAAAAGCCCTGGACACCCTGCGAGAGAACACAGGGGACCTTGTGGCCCTTGCCCAGACAGGAACCGGCAAGACCGCGGCCTTCGGCCTTCCCCTGATCAACCGTATCCAGACGGACAACCGCCGTATCCAGGCCGTTGTACTTTGCCCCACCCGTGAACTCTGCATCCAGATTTCTCGGGACTTTCTTGCCTTTGCAACGAACATTCCCTCACTTCAGATCGCCTCCATCTACGGCGGGTCCTCCATTGCCCTTCAGATCCGTCAGGTCAAGCGCGGATCCCAGATCGTTGTGGCTACCCCGGGTCGTCTTCTGGACCTCATGGGACGCGGCGTGGTGGATCTCTCCAATGTGACCAATGTGGTTCTGGACGAAGCAGACGAGATGCTCAACATGGGCTTTAAAGAGGCCATCGACGACATCCTCAAGGAGACTCCGGACTCTTCGGCAACCTGGCTTTTTTCCGCTACCATGCCCAAGGGGGTCGCGGCCATTGCCCGTGGCTTCATGACCGATCCGGTGGAGGTGACCGTGGGCAAGAAAAACAGCGCCTCGGCACGCATCGACCACGAAAACTACGTGGTTCGTCCCGGCGCACAGCTCGTGGCCCTGAAGCGCATTATCGACGGCTACCCGGATATCTACGGGGTGGTCTTCTGCCGCACCCGTCATGAAACCCGGCAGGTGGCAGAATCCCTTCTTGAGGCCGGCTACGATGCCGACGCTCTCCACGGGGACCTCTCCCAGCAGCAGCGCGATGTGGTGATGCAGCGTTTCAGGAACCGTCGCCTCAAGCTCCTCGTGGCAACAGACGTTGCCGCCCGCGGGATCGATGTGGAAGGGATCTCCCACGTGATCCACTTCGGCCTTCCCGATGAGGTGGCGGCCTATACTCATCGCAGCGGGCGAACGGCCCGTGCGGGTCGTTCCGGAAAGTCCCTTGTGATCATGAGCTGGCGCGATCACCGCAAACTCGGCCTTGTGGCCGCACGGTGCGGGATTCGCTTCAAGGCGTGCAAGGTGCCCGAAGGGGAGGCCATCTGCAAACTCAAGCTGGCCGATATGGTGGAGAAGCTCAAGGCTGTTGAGGTGGACTACGACGCCGTGGGCGAGTACCTGCCTTCTGTTTACGAATCCCTTGAGGGGTTGAGCAAAGAAGAGCTGATCAATCAGATCGTGGCCGAGCGGTTCAACAGTGTGGCCGCAGCCTACAAAGGGGCGGAGGACATCAACGACCGCGGTGCGCAGCCCCGTCGTCCCCGTCAGGACCGTGGGAACCGATCCTACGGCGACTCCCGCTCTTCAGGCATGCAGCGCATTACCTTCAACAAAGGGGCCAACAACCGTATCAACCAGGGCGCGGTCATTCGCCTGGTGTGCGAACGTGCCGGTATTTCATCCCGCCAGATCGGACGCATCGACATCGGCAAGGACGCCTCTTACTTTGAGGTGGAAGGCGGGCTGGCCCGTCACGTGTTCCATGCCATGAAAGGAGCGACCCTGGACGGGCAGCGCCTGTTCGTTGAGATGCAGGGTGGAGGGGACTCCGCCTGGCGCGGCGCGCGCCGGACCAACCGTGGCGGCGGTCGCCGACCCCAGGGGCGACGCGCTTCCTGAGCCATGCCCTGACATGTGATTTCGTTAAAAACAAAAAAACGGCCGACGTCTGATGACGTCGGCCGTTTTTGGTTTATGGGGATCAAAATAAAAGCCGCCGGTTGCGATGCCGGCCGGGATGTGCGTTACTGTGGCCGCTGCCGCAGGCATCATGAGAAGATCCTGGCTGACCGTTTGGAATTCACGGTGGATAAGGTGGGGCTGCTGCACCGTGTGGTTCATGTCCCGGATCTCCCTGAGCACATCGGAGGGCACCATGGCATTGAGGGTCGAAAGGACCTGGATGGCGTCCTGCCGGTTCTTTTCTTCGCGGCGTTGTTCTTCCGTTGCCCTTTCTCCCTGAAGGGTGGCAATACCGCTCTGGGCGGTTATTGCCATCATCTCCCGGTCTGTCATGCCTTTGAGCTCTGCAAGGGCATACGGGGAGGTAAACAACAGGCTGCCAATCATCAGTAACGTATAAGCTAATTTTTTTATTGCAGGTGTCATTCTTTTTCTCCATGGCGGGCCGACATCAAACCGTTGACTGGGGGCCCGCCGGATTAAACCCGTACCGGTAGTGTTCCGGGCCCTCGGGGTGCCGCTGCGGTTGGGGTGGTGAGCGGCACGGGCCCGTTGGAACCCGGCTGGCGGGATGCTTGCCGTACGTTGGGAGTCGGGAAAGCTTAGGGGTTGGTGATTTTCAAGGCTTCGTCGATGAAAAACTGGGGAAGCCGCCCGGGTGTGGCCTCATCGAAAAGCTGGCTGATGGTCTGGCCGGATGCCTTTCCTGCCTCGAAGTTGGCGAACTCGGTGAGGCGTTCGTGGGAGTTTTCCACCGGGTATTCGGTGGTGTTGTTGCGCCTCAGGATCTCCCGGTTAACCTCGGTGTTGCGTTCGGCAAGGTGTGCGAGGGCATGCTCGGAGTGGATGCCCCTTGCGCCGGAGATGTCAGCCATGGATCCTTCGGAGAGGCGTTGGGGATCTGCCTGGACGTTGCCGGCAACAAGAAGAGCACCGACGGCAATAAGGGCCAGAATGGTTAACGGAGGTTTTTTCATGGGGCTTCTCCCGTGCCTTGGTGTGGCTGTTGCATGGTTTGGTGTGTCAGGCCGTCACTGCACGCGGAGAAGAGGTGAAAGGGGCATCGGCTGAATGCTGGCTTTGTGACCTGAGGTGTTGCTTACAGGTATTTCACGTTCCGTACCAAGGGGGAGAAAATGGGGCTTTTTTTTAAGGCATGGGGGTGACAGAGGGGGGATGACGCGAATGATGGGGGCTTCGAGGGGGCGTAACCGCATGTGGGGGAAGATCGGTCCGGTGATGGGGGTGGTGGTACCGCTTTGGTTTTGTTCACTATACCACACCCGGGACTATCTTTCCCCTATGGCGAATATGGGGGCGTTCACTATCTGGAACACAGGGGGTTACGAAAAGAGGTGGAGGGTGATTTCGGACGGGGAGCCGAGGCGAAAAGGGGGGCCCCAGAAGCCCGTGCCGCGATTGATGTAGAGGCGGTGGCCGTCTTCTTCGTAGAGCTGCTACTGATGGCTACGCGTGTGGATCACCCAGGTGTAGGGCAGGTACTGCCCGCCGTGGGTGTGGCCGCTGAGGGTGAGGTGGCAGTTCTGGGCCTTGGCCTCGGTGAAGGAGAGGGGCTGGTGGGCCAGGAGAATCCGATAGACGTCTTCCGGGGCACCCGAGAGGGCCTCCTTCGGGCTGGAGGTGTGTTCGGGCACCAGGCGGCCTGCGTGGTAGTCCGTAACCCCCGCAAGGACCAGGGGAGTACCCTTGTAGTCCAGGGTCAGGTGGCTGTTGAGGAGCGTGGTGAAACCCAGCCGCGAGACTTCGTCGAGCCAGGGGCGCACCCCGGAGTAGTACTCATGGTTGCCGGTGATGAAGTATTTACCCATGGGAGGGGCAAGGTCCGCCAGGGGGGCGACATCATCCCTGAGCATGGCCACGGACCCGTCCACGAGATCCCCTGTGAAGACCACCATATCCGGTGACAGGGCAGAGATCTGGCTGACCACCCGTTCCACCATGCTGCGGCGGATGGTGTGGCTGACGTGGAGGTCGCTGATCTGGACGATGCGAAGGCCCTTGAGGCCGGGCTGTACCGCAGGGTGGGTGACGGTGACCACCTCCGGGGCTTTGAGCCCTCCTTTAAGGGCCAGGCCGGCAAGGGTTGCGGTGCTTCCTGCGATGGCCAGGTTGATGCCGTTAATGAGAAAGCCCCGGCGGTCAGGGGCAAAGGGCAGAGCCATGGCCGCGTGGCCTTTTGTGGAGCCAAAGGGAAGAAGGGAGACAAAGGCACCCACCAGGTCCCGAGCCATCACTCCGCAGATCAGGATGGAGTAGGTGCCCATGAGGAGATAGCCCACCCAGGCCATGGCGTCGAACAGGGGGCCTTTCTGCCCCAAGGTTCGCAGGTAAAAAAGCAGGGGGGAAAAGAAGAGGGCGTAGAAAAGGCTCAGCCAGAGAAGAAAGCGGATGAAAACCGGCAGGGGGAGCTGGTTGAAGAATCGGATCCCTCCGAACCAGATGAACACGGAGATGGAGACGATAAGAAAAAGGATAAAGAGGCTCATGGTTTGATTCTTTGGTTGGGTTGTCATGGCGTCGGGCTGCGCGGGGCGGCAGCCTGTGTCGCTGACGCTTGGCCTCCGGTGGCATCGGAGGTCAGGCGGGATTTTTTTTAGAATATCCGGGCCAATGGCATGTTTTATAGTAGGGCAATATGGGGACGCGGCACAATCTAAAATACGCGGTGCCGGTGTGCGGGCATAAAAAAAGCGGCCACCCTGTGGAGGGTGGGCCGCTTTTTGGGTATCGGGGCTCTATGCGATGCACGAAACCGGATGTTTTATGGGCCGGTGGCGCGGCACCGGAATGCACCGGGGCCACAGACACACATGAAAATCCGGGCTAAAGGATCTGGTTGAGAAAGGTCTGTGTGCGCTCGCTTTTGGGGTTGGAGAAGAACTCCTCGGGGGTGCCCTCTTCGATGACGCATCCGCCGTCCATGAAGATGACCCGGTCGGCCACCTCCCGGGCAAAGCCCATTTCATGGGTAACCACCACCATGGTCATGCCTTCCTTGGCAAGGCCTTTCATGACGTCCAGTACCTCGCCCACCATCTCCGGGTCCAGGGCGCTGGTGGGTTCGTCAAAGAGGATGACCTTGGGGTCCATGGCCAGGGACCGGGCAATGGCCACGCGCTGCTGCTGGCCGCCGGAGAGCTGGTTGGGGTAGACCTGGGATTTTTCCTCGATGCCCACTTTTTTAAGGAGCATCATCCCCTTTTCTTCGGCCTCGGCCTTGGAGCGCTTTCTTACGCTCATCTGGGCCATGGTGAGGTTTTCCAGCACGGTTTTGTGGGGAAACAGGTTGAAGGACTGGAACACCATGCCCGCTTCGGCCCGGATGGCATTGATGTTGGCCTTGGGGTCGAGGACGTCGTCGCCGTCGATGGTGATGGAGCCGCTGTCGGCGTACTCCAGTCGGTTCAGGCACCTGAGGAAGGTGCTCTTCCCGGAGCCCGACGGGCCGATGATGACCACCACTTCTCCGGGGGCCACCTCAAGGGAGGCGTCCTTCAGGGCGTGGATTTTGTGGGGCGCATAAAAATATTTATTCACATGTTGTGCACGTATCATGATTACACCGCTCTTTTTTCAAGTTTCTGGACAAGCAGGGAGAAACCGAAGGTGAGGACCAGGTAAAGGGCCGCACAGACGATCCAGAGTTCAAAGGGTTGCAGAGACGAGGTGACCACCTCACGGGTGATTTTGGTCAGCTCACGGACGGAAATGACCCCCAGTAGAGAGGAGTCTTTGATGAGGCTGATGAACTGCCCGGCCAGGGCCGGTAAAATCCGGTTGATGGCCTGGGGCATGATCACCTTGCGCATGGCCTCGGCGTAGCTCATGCCGAGGGACCGGGCCGCCTCCATCTGGCCCACCTGCACGGACTGAATCCCCGCACGGACGATCTCTGCGGTGTAGGCGCCGGTGAAGATGGCCAGGGACAGGATCCCGAACCAGAGGGTGGGGATCTTGGCTATGCCCAGGTCCATGAGGATTCGGTTGACCAGGGTGCCGATGACAAAATACCAGATCATCAGCTGAACCAGCAAGGGGGAGCCTCGAACCAGTTCAATATAAGTGATGGCGGACCATTTGAGGGCCGGGTTGTCCGAGATGCGCATCAGGCCGGTGACAATGCCGATGACCATGGCCAGGATGATGGCGTAGAAGCTCGCCTTGAGGGTGATCCAGAGCCCGTAGAGGAGAAGGCCCGTCTGCCACTTTTTTTCCATGCCCAGGGGGTCGCCGGCGTAGATGTAGTCGCCTTCCGCCGCAAGGAGGCTGCTGGTGGGAAGGGTGTAGGTCTCGGCCTCGCCGACACCTCTCACCGTGACGCGGGTGGTCTTGCCCTCGGTCTCGATCTGGGCCACGAGGCCTGTCTCATTTCGCTGAGGTTCTTCGGCACCCTTCTCCCAGGACACAAAATAGTCCGGCACCTGGTACCAGCGCCACACGTAGTCCACCGACTTGGTGGCCACATACAGGCCGGCCATGCTGAGGATGAGGGCGGCGAAACCGTCCAGAGGGTTTTTTCGGGACGCCTTGGGTCGCGGCGCATCCAGACCCGGGTAAAGTGACATGTCCTGCTCCTTTGTCCGCGGCCGGCATGTGGCGGTTTGCCTGAAGGCTGCGGGAGGGGTCGTGCCCGAACCGGTTGCCGAAGGGCGTCGGTTCGGATCTTAAAGAGGTGAATCGGGGGGGACACAAGACGGCCACGCAACAAATCACCCCGGAAGCTCAAGGCTGCCGGGGTGACTGTGTGCGGAAAACCGTCGGGGTCCGATTACATATTTTTAAACCACTTGGTGCTCGTGATCCACTTGTGGTGGAGACGGTCGTAGGTGCCGTCTGCCTTGATCTGGCGAACGAAGTTGTTCAAAAAGTTGAGGAAATCGGGGTCGCCTTTGCGGATGCCCATGCCCAGGGGCTCGTAGGTGAAGGGCTCGTCCAGGAGGATCGCTTTGCCTTCTCCGTGCTGGGCCATGAACACGACGCCGAAGGGCAGATCGTAGACAAAGGCGTCGGACTGGCCGTTGACCACGTCCATGGCGCCGTCGGCCTCCTTGTCAAAGGACTTGTACTTGGCCTTGGGGATCATGCGCTTGGTGGCCATCTCGCCGGTGGTGCCGATGCGTGAGGCAACGGTGTACTTGGGATCGTTCAGGTCCTTATAGGAGTGGACCTTGTCCTTGAGGCGCTTGTTCAGGATGATGGCCTGACCCACCACGATGTAGGGCTCGGGGAAGTTGATCTGGGTGTTGCGGCTCTGGGTGATGGTCATGCCGCTGAGGATGACATCGAACTTGTCGGTGAGCAGGGCGGGGATGATCCCGTCGAAATCGGTGTTGACGATGGTGAGCTTGACGCCCAGGGACTTGGCCAGGAGCTTGGCGATGTCAATGTCGAAGCCGACGATGTTTCCCTTTTTGTCGGTCATCTCAAAGGGCTGGTAGCCGGGGTCAAGGCCGATGCGGAGTTCTTTGCGTTCCAGGATCTTGTTCAGAGTGGACTTCTTGGCCAGTTCAATGTCGTCTGCGAATCCCTGGGTGGCAAATGCCAGCAGGCACAGGGACGCAATCAGCATCTGTTTGAGCTTCATCGGTGAATAATCCTCCAGTTCGTTCTCTCCGTTAACACATAACCCTTACGGTCAGGCGGGTGCAAGGCACGGCCTTTGGATCAATACTTGCCTTCCGTAAGGACCTCTTTGATGATCATTTTTTTTCGACAGACGGGGCAGTCCGGCATTTTTTCATCGGGAAGGTAGATGATCTGGCTGCGTTTGCACTGCGGGCAGTGCACCTCCACCGCTTCCCTTTTGTATCGGTTTTTGATGATGTCCATGGGACCTCCTCGTCAAAAAGACTGGTAACATTAAACCAGGGACAGACAGGTCAGCCCGCCGTCCATTTTCCGCGTTTCGCTGGTGTCCAGCTCCACAATGGGAAGCGCCAGCGCCTCAAGCTTTGCCCGTGTTTTGGGGAAGCCTTTGGGCATGATCAGTGTCTGTCATAAGGGGCGTTGCGTACTCTTCTTCCGGGTCCAGTACGATGAGGGTGTAGTCCTTGAGCTCGCTGCGGTCCTTGAAGGCTTCGGTGACCAGCAGGGTGTTTTTTCCCACGTAGTTGACGCTGGACTTGAAGTGGAGCCCGGCGGCCACGGGGACGGGGGTCCATGTGTAGCCGTGTCGGCTGACGATGCCGCCCAGCTGGGAGGCGCCCTCCTCATTGGTTCGATCGGAGACGCCGATGAAGAAATGGCGATCCACCATGAGGATATCGCCGCCGTCCACGGTGCCCGGGGCCGTGATCTTTTCAAGGGTGCGGTGGGCAGTCAGGGCCTTTTCGATGGTGACCTCTTCGCCTTTTCGCGCATCGGCTCCGGGGTTGGTGATGACGGCTGCTTCGGGAAAAACCACGGCGGTGTCCTCCACAAAGTGGGCATCCGGGTAGGCCTCTTCCGCCTCAAGCTCCTCCACCGCAAGGCCCAGGTCCTTCAGGGCCTGAACATAGGCTGCGTGCTGAGCAAGCATTGTATCATAGTTCGGGGCACCCAGGGTCTGCGTGGTGATGCCTTTGGCGAAATTCTTACAGGGTTTTCTGACGATAGCTTTCTGAAACATAGCGAAACCACCAACTCCTTACAACAATAACGGTAACCGATCCCTTCCACAGCAGAAAAAGTAACTGATGCATAGCCATGGTGCCGTCGGCGGGCAACAAACGGGTCAACAGAGCCGGGACCGTCATGCGGGCAACCCGAGAGTGCGAACGTATCCTAAAAAATAGATGACGTTACGTTTTTAGTCGTGGAAAGAAGTCATGTCAACCCTATTTCAAAAGGGGGCCGGAAAATCGGGGGCGCGACGGGGCGAACGTCCACGCGGCTTACTGAAACATCCAGAGATACAAGGGGTTGCCGGGCGGGTGACGCGGGAACGGACGGCAGGGTTTCGAGCTCGGTATGGAAACTCCTTTCTTTTGTTCTTCAGGTGGGTTAGAAAACAGGGGTTGCCTCTTTGAAGCATTCCTTAAAAAATAACGGCGGTTGACACAACAGCCTGCCCCGGACCCTTTCCGGCCAGGGTGGTGGCTTCTTGCGGCAAGCCGCCTTTTATCACCTTATCATGCGTTTTTCTGGAATCGAACCATGCCTGTTGAAACGTTTCTCCATGCCCTGACATCGTATTTTGTCATCATCGACCCCCTGGGGGCCGCCATTATTTTCGATGCCTCTACCGACGGAAAGGGCTGCTCCGACAGCTGGCACACCATGGCCGTGAAGTCCATTGCGGTCTCCACGTGCATTATCCTGGCCTTTGGCTTTTTCGGGGAGGTCCTCCTGACCCGCCTGGGCATCAGCATTGAGTCCTTGCGCGTGGCCGGGGGGCTCCTTTTGTTTTACACGGCGTTTCACATGATCACCGGCTCCGATTCTCACCAGCAGAGTGGGAGCATCCAGGGGCTGACGGACATCAGCGTGTATCCCATGTCCATCCCGCTTTTGTCCGGCCCCGGGTGCCTGACCCTCACCATTCTGCTCTTTTCCGGTGCCACAGGCACCGCCGAGATGGTCGCCGTGGTAGGGGCCGCCCTTATCATCAACACCATCACCCTTGTATCGTTTCTCTTTGCAGGCACTGTGATGCGGTGCATCGGAGGGACCGGCGACGACATTATCAAGCGTCTTTTCGGCGTGCTTCTGGCAGCCCTGGCCATTCAGTTCATCGCCGACGGCATCCGTCAGCTGGCCGCTATGTAGGGCTGTCTGCGGGGCCGGTGGGCCTTGTGAACGTGTCGAGGTGGGATTTCAGCGTGTTTTTTTCGGCATGGAGAAGGGGACGCCAGGTGATGGTGTAGATGGTCTCATCACCGTCGTGGTATGCGGGGGTGAAATGGGCCGCGTGGAAGGCCTCTTTGAGGAAGGGGTCGCACTCGATCCACAGGGTGCGCCGGATGCACAGATCAAAGGTGCGGAAAATGTGACGCCCCAGGCTTTCTGCGCAGATACGGCGCCGCGGGCCCTCGGAGATGTCTTCTGCAAGCACCACATGGCGTTTCAGGGGCATGGCAAAGGGCGTGTCCGCGGCCAGGTCGATGATGCGCAGTCGGCACGTGATAAGGCAGGGGGAACTTTGGCCGTCCTGCCCCGCACACTCCCTGCATCCCCCTTGGGGGCCGTTCCATCGATAGATATCATCGTAGATGAGCAAAACCGGCTCTCCTTGTTTCTGTAGACCCTGGGGACGGGTTACGGTGCCTTTGCCAGAAACCCGTCGGTTATTGTAATGGATGCGAGGGTGGCCGTAAACTCAATTAATTCAGGACAGGATATTTTTCCATTGAATTTGGCTGAGGTGGGGGCCGTGAGGATGATGTCGGCCACCCCCTTTTGCACGCATTGCGCCTCCTCCTCGCTGTAGCCCCGTTCCATCAAGAAATCCCTGAAAGCTTCCTCCGTCATGGTCTGCTGGTCCCGTGCCCGCAGGATCTCTTCCATGTGGCGATCCTCCCCCATTTCGTCTGTCATTCGCCGGGCCAGGGCCTTGATATCCGTTGAACAGAAGTGACCCTGATCCTTTCCCGTATATCCCCTGTAGTACCCGGTTGCAATGGCCGCCAGCATGGCGGTGAGTTTGTCCTGGGAAAAGAGAGACCGGTGATCGGTGCGGCCGGGGGAAGGGGAGGGGCCTGCTTCGCCCTCCCTGCTTCGGAAATGGCTCCCCGCCACCAGGAGGAGGCTCAGGATCTGGTCCCCCATGGTGCGGTAGGTGTCACTTAAGGAGAGTTCCGGCACGGTTTCCATGTGCTCAAAATCCCTGAGTCCGGAGAGGCCGAAGTTGGGAAACCGGCAGGAGGCGAGCCAGCGGTCCAGCCGCCCTCCCTTCTGCCACAGATAAATTCCCTCGTCGTCCCTGCGGTCGGTCTGGACGCGGTTGTGGAAGAGAGGGACCGGTGCGGTGTGAAGAATGCCCCGGGCGGCAAGGTGCCCGAAGAGAAACGCCGCTGTTTTAAGGACCTCCGTGGCTTGCTTCGTCTCCATGGGGGCCGTGGGCTCGTTGGGGTAGGTGAAGTAGGCCGGTGTGGTGAGAAAGGCCATGGCCGTATCCGATGCCGCTTCCGGGGGAAGCCCCGTCATGCGCATGAGGGCAGGGCCCACCGGGGTGGGGACGTGGGATCCTGCGGGGAGTATGGAGGCCAGGGCGCGCATCCAGTACCATTCGGCGGACAGACCTGCCGGGTCTTCACCGGGACGGGCGCATTTGATGACCAGGGTCTGGGAGCGGTGATGGAAGAGAAGGCTGCGGCCCGCAGGGTGGGCCGCGGTGTTCGGGGGAAATGGGAAGGCCTGAGCGCCTCGGCCAGGGGCCGAAGGGCCGGGGCGGGGCATGGCCCGGCAGGAGGAAGGGCAGCCTCCCGGGGGGCAAGGCAGCGGCAGGCCGTGCAGACGGCCATGTGACGGGGGCCCGATGCCTCACCGCACAGGGTGCTGACACCATGCAGGGCCAGCCGGGCAACGGGATGGTCCGGGCCCAGCTTCCACGCGGTGTCGGTGAGGACATGCGCCAGGCGTTCGTAGAAGAAGTAGGCGGTGCGCCGGTTCTCGAACCGGGGGTCTGCCAGGCAGGCGAGGAGCATTCGGGCCCCTTCTTCCGTCAGGTTCTCCGGGCTTTCCTCGCAGGCATTTTCCAGGGCACCGGCGGCGAGAAACAGGGCGTTGTAACCCCGCGATGCGGAAAAGAGCCGTTCGATGTCTTCGGCGCTGGAGGTCATGGGCTCCTGTAAGCAAAAGGGGCCATGCCGCGGCATGGCCCCTTGGGTTGGTGTATGGCTGGCGGGAAACGACGGGTCAGCCGCCGATCTCCTGCTCGCTGATGGTGCCTGCCGGTGAGGCGGGCGGGGGTGTCTCCGCAGGAGGAGCTGCCGGCGCTGCCGGTTCCGGAGTGGCGTGACTCTCCCTTTCAAGGGCGTCCATGCGGGCGCCGAGGGCGGTGCGTACCTCGTCAATGCGGACCTGAAGGAGGATGCGCTCCTTCTTCAGGCGCTTGTCGAGTTCCGCCAGGGAGGGCAAGGAGCCGGAGAGCTGGGTGAGCTCTTTGCGGGCAGCGGCAAGGTCGGCTTTGAGCCGTGTGATCCCTTTGGCGTCGGCCGCGCTTTTCTTCTCCAGCTTCCGGGTGCGGTCGATGGCTTCGTCCACATCGGACTGGGCCAGGGCCAGGGCCTTGTCGTTTTTATCCAGTCGGCCGGTAAGGGCGCCCAATCGGGTCTCGGTCTGTTTCTTGGTGAGCCGGGTGGCCACGATGAAGTCAACATCCTTCTGGGCTTTTCCGACCTTTTTCTCCAGGGTTCTGATCCGGGTCTTGATGCCCCCCAGTTCTTCGCCCAGGAGTTTTTCAAGCCGGGCGTTTTTGACCTGGAGGGAGGAGACCATGCGCTCCATGTCCTTGGAGGCGCTGCGCACCTCCTTGGAGCCGGTGTCTTTGAACGCCGCCATCCTCCGGTTCATGTCCACATAGCCGAAGATCATCACGATGCCGATGAGGCAGGGCATGATGACGGCGATGAGCGTCACCTTGAGGTTGAGGCTGTCCAGCCGGGAACGTTCGGGTTCTCCTAAGTTCACCGGCTCATCCCTGTTGTCGGACCCGAACACGAACCGTTCGTCGTTTTTCTTGTCCATACGGGCCTATTCCCATTCAATGGTTCCTGGGGGTTTGGAGGTGATGTCGTACACCATGCGGTTGACCCCGTTGACTTCGTTGATCACCCGGTTGGAGATGCGGGCCAAAAGGTCGTGGGGGAGGCGTGCCCAGTCGGCGGTCATGGCGTCCTTGCTGGTGACGGCGCGCATGGCCACGGTGTAGTCGTAGGTTCGCTGGTCGCCCATGACGCCCACGCTCTTGATGGGGAGCAGAACGGCAAAGGACTGCCAGACCTTCTTGTAGAATCCGGCCTTTTTGATCTCTTCCACGATGATGGCGTCGGCTTCCCGCAGGATGTCGAGGCGTCTCTTGGTGATCTCGCCCAGGACGCGGATACCCAGGCCGGGGCCGGGGAAGGGCTGGCGCCAGACCAGGTCGTCGGGGATGCCCATCTCTTCGCCCAGGGCGCGGACTTCGTCCTTGAAGAGGTACTTCAGGGGCTCTACGAGCTTGAGCTTCATGTCCTCGGGGAGGCCGCCCACGTTGTGGTGGGACTTGATGACATCCGAGGCACCGCCGAATACGGACTGGGACTCGATGACATCCGGGTAGAGGGTGCCCTGGCCGAGGAACTCGGCCCCTTCCACTTTGGAGGCTTCGTCTTCAAAGACGTCGATGAAGATGTTGCCGATGAGCTTTCGCTTCTGCTCAGGGTCGGAGACGCCGTCCAGGGCGGTGAGGAACCGCTCGGAGGCATCCACGAACTTGATGTTCAGGTCCAGCTTGTCGGTGAGGGACTCTTCCAGCTTTTCACGCTCGTTGAGGCGCATGAGGCCGTTGTCCACGAAGATGCAGGTGAGGTTCCTGCCGATGGCCTTGTGGATCAGCACGGCGGCAACGGTGGAGTCCACGCCGCCGGAGAGGCCCAGGATCACCTTTTTGTCGCCCACGGTGGCCTTGATCTCCTCCACGGAGGATTTGACGACGTTCTCCATGGTCCAGGTGCGCTCGCACTTGCAGACGTCGAAGAGGAAGTTGGAGAGCATCTCGCGGCCCTTGAGGGAGTGCTCCACTTCGGGGTGGAACTGCAGGCCGTAGAATTTACGGGCCGGGTCGGCTGCCGCTGCAAAGGGGGTGTTGTCGGTGGTGCCGGTGGGCACAAAACCTTCGGGAAGCTGGGTGATGGAGTCTCCGTGGCTCATCCAGCACTGGGTCGGGGACTCGATCCCCTCGAAGATGCGGCAGGGCTCTTTGATGGAGAGCTCGGCAAAACCGTACTCGCGCTTGTCGGAGCGCTTGACCTCGCCGCCCAGGGTGCTGACCATGAACTGCATCCCGTAGCAGATGCCCAGGACCGGGATGCCCAGGTCGAAGATGGCGCTGTCTACCTGGGGGCTGTTTTCATCGTAGATGCTGCAGGGACCACCGGAAAGGATGATGCCCTCGGGCTTGAGTTCCTTGATGTAATCCAGGGTGGCGACGGTCGGGGCGTCCACCTGGCAGTACACGTTGAACTCACGGACGCGGCGTGCGATGAGCTGGTTGAATTGTGAGCCGAAATCGATGATTAATATCATGATATTCCTTTTATGTTTGGTCGCTTTGCAGATAAAGTGCGATGTTGCCTTTCTTCCAGGGGCGGCACCGCAGTTGTCGGATGCTTTTTTGTAGGGTTTACAGGGACATCGGACGTGGTGCCTTTTTTTGTGAAACCGATGGTCTTCACTTTAATCCGTGCATTTACCATATCAGGGAAAAAATGGAAAGGGGATCATCCCCCGTCCTCAGGGGCCCGGCGTTGCCAATGGGGGCTTCATGTGGTAAAAAAACGGTGAGCCGTCTGTGTTTCAAGCCAGGGGGCGTTGCAGTCGGTAAAAGGGACATGGAAGAGATCGGGCCGAATGCGTGGTTGCTCAGCCCCTGCACCTGAAGGGTGACGGGCCGTTGTCACGTCGTCGGGACGGCCCCACTGTGCGCGAGACGCGGCGATTCTCTCCTGTGATCCATCAGAACAGATGATATCAACGGGCCCGGACGATGCGGGCCATGAAAAAAAGACAAGGACAGGCAGACGATGATTGAATGTGGCGAACTGCGAAAAGGCCTCAAACTTGAGATTGACGGTGAACCCTATGTGATTGTTCAGTTTGAGTTCGTAAAGCCCGGTAAGGGCCAGGCGCTTTACAAGTGCAAACTCAAGAACATGATCAACGGCACTCAGTTTGACAGGACCTACCGCTCCGGTGAAAAATTTACCAAAGCAAGCCTGGAAGAGCGTGAGATGGAGTATCTCTATTTTGACGGGGATGCCTACAGCTTCATGGACACCCAGAACTACGAGCAGGAGTTTCTCTCCGCAGACCAGGTCGCAGACGTCATTCCCCTGCTCAAGGAGAACACCAAGTGCTCCGTACTCATGTTTGACGGGCGCGCCATCGGCGTGACCCTTCCCAACTTTGTGGAGCTGCTGATCACCAAGTGCGATCCCTGGGTCAAGGGCGATACCGCCACCAACAACTACAAGCCTGCCACCGTGGAAACCGGTTATGAGATCCAGGTGCCTCCCTTTGTGAACGAAGGCGAGGTTATCCGCATCGATACCCGTACCGGAGAGTACTCTGAGCGTGTGAAAAAATAAGCATCGGCGCCCATGGCGCTGTGTCACCGAACGAAAAAAGGGCCCATCCTTCCGGATGGGCCCTTTTTTATTTCCGGGCCATGCCGGGAATCAGGCTTCCTCTTTCTTTTCCACGGGCTCCTTGAAGCCGCAGCCCTCGGTGAGGCACTTCAGGAAGGTGCCGTCGCGCTTGGTGGTTTTTTCCACCAGGTAAGGGGCTCCGCAGAGGTCACAGGGGCGGGGAATGGGCTTGTCCCAGATGGCAAAGCTGCAGTCCGGGTACTTGTTGCACCCGTAAAACACCTTGCCCCGCTTGGAGCGCTTCTCCACGATGGTGCCGTCGCATCCCTTTTCAGGGCAGGGGACCCCGGTGTCTGCGCCGGATCCCGAGCCGCCGTCGCCGTTGACTCCCATGGTGTTCTTGCAGTCGGGGTAGCCGCTGCATGCCAGGAACTCGCCGTAGCGGCCCTGCTTGAGGAGCATGGGCTTGCCGCACTTGTCGCAGACCTTCCCTTCGGCCAGTTCAAAGGAGGGCTCGATGGGGTGGATGACGCCCTTGTCGTCCCGCTCGTAGTTTCGGGAGTAGTCGCACTCGGGATACCCGTTGCAGGCGATGAAGGTGCCGTTTCGGCCGATCTTGAGGTGAAGCTTCTCTTTGTTGCATTTGGGGCAGGTGAGCTCGGTCTCGATGCCTACGCCCTTGATGCTGATCATGTTGGCGGTGGCCTCTTCCAGCTCCTTGTCGAAGGAGGAGTAAAATTCACCTAAGAGGGTGAGGTAGTCGATCTCCGAGGCTTCCACCTTGTCCAGGTTGTTTTCGAAGCTGGCCGTGAACTCCACGTTGAAGACATCCGGGAAGTTGGCCACCAGCAGGTCGTTGACGATGAACCCGAGTTCGCTGGGGCGGAAGTAGCGGTTCACCAGCTCCACGTACCCTTTGTTCCGGATGGTGGAGAGGATGGTGGCGTAGGTACTCGGACGCCCGATGCCGTTCTCTTCCAGCTCCTTGACAAGGGAGGCTTCGGAGAAACGGGGGGGCGGGGAGGTGAAGTGCTGCTTGGGATCCAGGTTGAGCAGCGAAAGGGCCTCGCCTTCGGCCAGTTCGGGCAGGTGCTGCTTCTTGTCGTCCTCTTTTTTGCCTTCATCGTAGGTGTAGAGGGTCATGAAGCCGGGGAACCGGACCGTGGAGCCGGAGACGGACAGGGTAAACCGGCCCGAGGCAATGCCCACGCTGACCTGGTCGATGAGGGCCTGCTGCATCTGGGAGGCGATGAAGCGTTTCCAGATGAGGGTGTAGAGAAGGCGCTGATCCTCGTCCAGGTAGGCTGCGACCTTTTCCGGGGTGTTGAAGACGCTGGTGGGGCGGATGGCCTCGTGGGCGTCCTGGGCTTTGTTCTTGTTCTTGAAGAAGCGGGGTGCGTCGATGGCGTAATCGTTGCCGAATTTCCCCCGGATGAACTCTCCGGCTTCCACGGCCGCCTCGTTGGCGATACGCGTGGAGTCGGTACGCATGTAGGTGATGAGGCCGACGGGTTCGCCCGGGCCGAGTTCCACCCCTTCGTAGAGCTGCTGGGCCACGCTCATGGTTTTACGCGCAGAGAAGCGGAGGCGGTTGATGGCCTCCTGCTGGAGTTTACTGGTGGTGAAGGGGGGCAGGGGATTCCGCTTTTTGGTGCGGCGGGTGATTTTCTCTACCTTGTAGGGATTGTCCCGCAGTTCGTCCACCATGGCATGGGCGGCATCGCCGTTTTTGATCTCGGCTTTTTTGCCGTCCACCTTGGTCAGCTTGGCCACGAAGGAGCTGTCGGCCTGGCCTTTGAGTTCGGCGGCAATGCTCCAGTACTCTTCGGGCTCAAACCGGTGGATGGCATGCTCGCGTTCGCAGATGATGCGAACGGCAACGGAGAACAACGCCCTGCGCTGAGCCCACCCTGAACCTTTTTCCAGAGCAGGGGGGAGACCTGGTACCCCACGAGCCGGTCGAGGATACGCCGGGCCTGCTGGGCGTCGTAGCGGTTGTAGTTGAGCTCTGTGGGGTTATTTAAGGCCTCTTCGATGCCGCGCTTGGTCAGCTCGTGAAAGAGGACCCTTTTAAAGGTGCGATCCTTTCCCTTGAGGATGTCGGCCGTGTGGAAGGCAATGGCCTCTCCTTCGCGGTCGGGGTCAGGGGCGAGATAGATCTCGGTGGCATTTTCCGCGGCGGCCTTGAGTTCCTTGATGACCTTGGACTTGCCTTTGATCTGGAGATACTTGGCCTTAAACCCCTTTTCAATGTCAATGCCCATCTCCCGGGGGGGCAGGTCTTTGATGTGACCTGAGGTGGCCGCAACATTGTAGGTTTTTCCAATATATTTTTTGAGGGTCCGCACCTTGGTGGGGGACTCCACGATAACCAGGGGTTTGCTCACGATTTCTCCTCTTTCAGCGAAAAGAGTTTTCCGGGGGATCGTACCACCACGCCTTTTAATTCGAGGCTCAACAACACGGCGGAGAGGCGACCCGCCCCCATGGGAACATTTTGTAAAATATCGTCAATATGAGACGGATACAAGTCAAGGACCTTTAATACAGAGATCTCCTCATGATCAAGAGAAAATTTCGACAGGTCCGGTTTCTTCGGGTTTTGATTCGGCTTGGAATAGCTGAGATCACGGTGTGTTGACGTTGTTTTTTTGGCGGCGTGGATGTGGGCCGCGAATTCTTCCGTTATATCTGCCGACGACGCCACCAGTTTAGCCCCCTCCCGAATGAGGTGGTGGGTACCGGCGCTCTGGGAGGCGCGAATGTGGCCCGGAACGGCAAAGACTTCTCTGTTCTGGTCGGCCGCGCAGCGGGCGGTGATAAGGGAGCCGCTTTTCAGGGAGGCTTCCACCACCACGGTTCCCAGGCTGAGGCCGCTGATGATGCGGTTGCGCATGGGAAAATGGTGGGCCTCGGGTGAGCTGTCGTAATCAAATTCGGAGATCAGGGCACCGGAGCGGGCAATGGCATCGGCCAGCCGCCTGTTTTCCGGAGGGTAGATCCTGCCCAGGCCGCAGCCCAGAACGGCAACGGTGTGTCCCTGTGCTGCAAGGGCGCCTTTGTGGGCTGCCGTGTCGATGCCCCGTGCCAGGCCGCTGACCACGGTGAACCCGGAACCGGCGAGTTCTCCTGCCAGGTCCGAAGCATTGTTGAGGCCGTAGGAGGTGGCTTTTCGAGAGCCCACAAGGGCCACCATGGCCGACTCGGGGTCTAAATGGCCCGAGATCTGGAGCAGGGGTGGCGGATCGTGAATGGTCGCCAAAAGTCGCGGATAATCCCCGTGGGTCAGGGGCAGGAGGGTGATTCCTGCGTCACGGGCCCGGTCATGGCTGCGACGGGCACGGTCGCTGAGCCTGTGGGTGCGGATGGCCTCGGCAAGGCGATGGGAGATGCCATCCACTCGAACCAGGCTTTTCGCGTCGGCTTCAAAGACCGTTTCGGGGTTTCCAAAGGCCTGTATCAATCGTTTGAACAGCAGGTTCCCGACGCCGGGGACTTCCTTGAGGGCGAACCAGGGCAGAAGGTTCATCGGTATAAGATCCGAATCGTTCGAGATCGTGGGCTCAGCCACCAACAGGGCGTGACGCGACGGGGCCGGGGGGAGCGTCGGTGGCCCGGCTCGGGCGCTTTGAACCCAAAAAGGGCGGCGCCGTCGGGCCGGGTCACAAGGGGGCGTTGTGTTTGGTGCGTGAACCCTTAGTTATCGTCCAGGGAATTGAGCGCTTTTTCCGCTTTGGCGCCCGACGGGGTGAAGGGGTGCTCCATGACCACCCGCTTCAGGTATTTTCTTGCGGATTCCTTGTCATTTAAAGCAAGGAACGAGTACCCGGTTTTGAGCAGGGCATCGGGGACTTTACTGCCTTTGGGGTATTTTTTCAGGAGTGTCCGGAACGAGCTGATGGCGGCCGAATAATTTCTCTCAGTATAGTGGATTTCACCGGACCAGTAAATGGCGTTGTCGGCCAGGTTGTCATTGGGCCATTTTTCCGCAACTTCCCGGAAAAGCAGGAGCGCCTTGTCATGGTTTCCCTCTTTCATGGCGGCAAAGGCGTCGGTGTAGGTTCGGCTGGCAAGGTTGCCCTTATCGGACTTTTTAGTCTTGGCAGGCACCGGAGCTGCCACCATGGCAGGAGTGGAGGACTCCTCGGTGATGGCAGGTGCCTTGACGGCGGGCTCGGCCGGGGCGATGGGCACCATGGGGGGCTCTGCGGGCAGGGGCGACGTTCTTTCCAGATCGGCCAGGGCTCGTTCGTGGCTGTCCACCATGAACTGCATGACCGAGAGACGGTGATGCATCTCGTTCATCTTCTGGCGGGTCTCCTGCAGCTCGCGGGCCAGGGTGGCTGTTCCGGGGTCGCGCCTGTGCTGAACCGTTTTGCACCCTGGGGCGACAAGAAGGGCAATGATGACTGCCGCTGCGGCGGATTTTCCGGGGAATCTGTCTCGTCTCTTGGCCGTTGCCTTCATCATCCGTGTATAAACTCCTGTGCAAATAAAAGTGGGGGGGCGGGTCGGCGTGCGACAAAGCACCCGGCGCCGGATTGCTGCATCTCTTTGGCGGGGGGTGCCCCAGGGATGCAGGCGGACAAAATATGTCAGAAAAAGCTACCAGAATGGATCGTGGAATGCAAAGCAAAAAGCGCCGCAGGGGAAGGGGAGGTGCCGCCGGCTGGGTGGCCCAGCCGGCGGAAGAGATGCGAGGTGTCGGTGATCAGTTCTCGTCTGTTTTCCAGGCCAGGAGAATGGGGCTGGCCACATAGATGGAGGAGTACGTTCCCGTGACAACGCCGATGATCATGGCAAAGGCGAAATCATGGATGACCCCGCCGCCCAGGACATACAGGGCCACCACCACCACCAGGGTGGTCAGCGAGGTGAGGATGGTGCGGCTCAGGGTCTCGTTGACGCTGCGGTTGATGATGAAGTCCAGGGGCTTTTTGGTGTACTTCTTCCCGTTTTCACGGATTCGGTCAAAGACGATGATGGTGTCGTTGAGCGAGTAGCCGATGATGGTCAGGAGTGCCGCCACGATGGGCAGGGTGAACTCGACGTCGAGCAGCGAGAAGATCCCCACCGTGATGGTGATGTCGTGGACCAGGGCGATGATGGCCCCCATGGCGTACTTCAGCTCCAGGTACCAGCAGAAGATGATGCTGATCACAAGGGCAAGGACAATGAGAAAGGGCATGCTCGAGCTGACAAAGGCGATGGACTGAAGCTGGGTTACCCCGTAGACCACGCCACCCAGGATGGCGGCCAAGGCTCCGGAGAGGCCCCATTTCAGTTCAAATCGACCCGAGATATAGATGATGATGAACAAAAGGGCGTAGAACATGGCCAGAAGGGCTTTTTGGCGCAGGTCCTTGCTGACCTGGGGGCCCACCATATCGAGGCTCAGGTCCTTGACTTCCACGCCGGTACTTTCGCCCAGGGCCTGCTTGACCTTGGGAGCAAAGCTGCTGTCCGTCATGAACGCCTGCTTGGTCCGGATCTGGAACTCATGGTCGCTGTCGCTGCCGAAACGCTGAACCGAAGCGCCTTCGAGTCCGGCGGGCTTGAGGCCTTTTTTGACGGCTGCGATGTCCACAGTATCGGTGAATTTGACCTGCACGGCGCTGCCGCCGGAGAAGTCGACGCCGTAGCGCGGCCCTTTGTGGATAAACAGCGAGATGATGCTGACGGCGATCAGGGTCAGGGAGACGCAGAACGCGATCTTCTTGACGCCGGTGAAGTTGATGTTGGTCTCTTTGATGAACTGCATTTGGGATATCTCCTCACTAAGGGCTAAATGCTCAGGGTTTTCACGTTCGCCTTCTGCAAGATGGAATCAAACAGCAGTCTGGATACCACAGGGTGAGACTGGAGAGGATACCGATGCCGAGGGTGACGGCAAAGCCTTTCACCGGTCCGGAGCCGAACTGGAAGAGGACCATGGCGGCGATGAGCGTGGTGACGTTGGCGTCCAGAATGGTGAGGGTCGCCTTATCGAAGCCCGCCTCCACGGCAGCCATGGGACTCTGGCCGAGGTTCAGCTCTTCTCGTATCCTCTCAAAGATGAGCACGTTGGCGTCCACGGCCATGCCGATGGTCAGGATAATGCCCGCGATGCCCGGCAAGGTAAGGGTCGCCTGAAAGGCGGCCAGCCCCGCTGCAATGAGCAGGACGTTGAGGATCAGGGCCACGTCTGCGATGAGGCCGGAACCTTTGTAATAAACAACCATGAAGACGATGACGGCCAGGCCCCCGATGAGCATGGACCAGATCCCCTTGCGGATGGAGTCGGCGCCCAGGGTGGGACCGACGGTTCGCTCTTCAAGGATCTTGACGGGGGCGGGGAGGGCGCCTGCGCGCAGGGCGATGGAGAGGACGCGAGCCTCTTCCATGGTGAACCCGCCGGTAATCTGGGCGCGTCCGCCGGCAATTCGGTCCCTGATAACCGGGGCAGAGTAGACGGTGTCGTCCAGGACGATGGCCAGCCGCTTGTTGATGTTGGCGCCGGTGATCTTACCGAAGATACGTGCCCCTTTGCGGTCGAACTCAATGGAGACGTAGGGCTCGTTGGTCATGTTGTCGAAAAGGATCCGGGATGGTGGAGTCCCCGGTGAGGAGGACGCGCTTTTTGATCAGCATGGGAGTGGATGATTCCACACCGCTGACGGGATCCTTGTGGACCAGATTGAGCAGCTCGCTTCCTGCCGGTGCATGGGAGGCCAGGGCTGCCTGCACATCCGCGTTTTCATCCACCAGGCGGAATTCAAGGATGGCTGTCTTGCCGATGAGGTCCTTGGCCGCTTTTGTGTCGGTGACCCCGGGAAGCTGGATGAGGATGCGATCGTCACCCTGCTTGCGGATGTCGGGCTCGCTGACCCCGAATTCGTCAATACGGTTTCGGATGGTCTCAAGGGCCTGGTCCGCGGCGAATTTTCTGACGCGCTCGGCTTCATCGGCTTTCATGGACAGGGTCACCAGGGTGATGCTGCCGTTTTCGGAGGTGTCGCTTATGGTTCAGCACATCAAAATCGTCGGCAATGATACCCCTGAAGGCCGTCAGGTCATCTGCAGAGAGGAGTTTGACGTGGAGCTTTGTGCTCTGGGGCACCAGGGTGACGCCCCTGTTTTTCATGGTGTGTTTGCGAAGGGCCTGGCGAATGTCGGATATCTTCAGGGACATGGCGTTTTCAACGGCCTTTTCGGTCTGGACTTCCAGAACCAGGTGCATACCGCCCTGAAGGTCGAGGCCCAGGTTGATCTTTTTGTGGGGCCATATCTCGGGCTCACTCGTCCCTTTAATGTACATGGTTGCCGTGGGAAGGATGTACACGGCAGCCATGATGATAACCACAAGAACCGCTATCAGTCTCCAGGATAGATTCTTCAATGGTGCTTCCTCTCAGCCCGATGGGTGTTGGTGATCGCGTGAAAACATGCTCAAGGTCAGGGTCTGGTTTTAAGCGGATTTCAACGAAAGAGTCACTGTCCCCTGGGTGCTCACTCTGGTAAAAGCTGTTCGAACAAGAAAGAATATAAAAGCACACAAGGCGCTCAGGGCACCTTATGTGCTTTTTATTCGCTATGGGGGCAATCGTGGATCAACGCGGCGGGCGGATCAGAGCTTGACGCTGATGTTGGCCCGGATCACCTTGATGTTCACCTTTTCGGCAATTTCAAGGGTGACCGTTGCATCATCCACCTTGACGATGGTGCCGTGGATGCCGCCTGAAGTGACCACTTTGTCGCCTTTTTTAACGGCGTTGATCATCTCCTGGTGCGCTTTGGCTTTTTTCTGCTGGGGACGGATCAGGAGAAAATAAAAAATGACGAACATCAAAATAAGGGGAACAAAGGCGGCAAAGCCTCCCTGCTGCCCTCCGGCGGCGCCCTGGGTTCCCATGGCGTATGCGGTGCTGGTGAACATGATACTCCTTTATATGGATCAAAGGGGTTTGTGTATGACGGCTTTGTGAAAAAGCCCTGTGCATGTCTGCATCGTCAGGACATGCACTCAATTTCTTATCTAGAACGGTCGTTGTCTTCGGCGACCGAAAAGGGGGACACCGGGTGCGGCGGTATCAATAAATCTGCACGATAAACCGCGTGTCCGGCCCTGCGCAAACTGCCCAACAGATACAGTAAAAGAGCCTCGGGTGTCAACACAAATGGGCTGTGGGGCGGCCCGCGACGGCCCCTCGGTGTGAGCCGAAGGGGGCCGCGGTTGCTTCTTTTTCGGCCGGTGCTGCAACGGATCGCTTTCCTGCGGGGTTATTCGCAGATGATCCGGCTGTCTCCATGGACCATGGACGCGTTGCCCTCAATGGCGATGGAGATGCTGCGTTTGATCTCGATGTCGAGGATCTCCGCACGCTTTTTGTTGAGGAGGTAGACGGCCACGTCCGGGGGCACGTAGCCCTTGGCAGTGGTGATGCCGTCCTTCAGGGTCTCCAGGCTCAGCTTTCGCAGGAAGGCCAGGGCCACGGTCTCCGTGGAGAGGATCATGCCCTTTCCCTTGCAGTGCTGGCAGGGGACCATGCTCCCGAATTCAATGGAGGGGCGGATGCGCTGGCGGGACATCTCCAGGAGGCCGAACCGCGAAATGCGCCCCACCTTGGTGCGGGCCTTGTCCGACTTCAGGTTCTCCTTGAGCTTGGCTTCCACTGCGCCCCTGTTTTTAGGCTCCTTCATGTCGATGAAGTCGATGACGATGAGGCCGCCCAGGTCGCGCAGCCTGAGCTGGCGGGCCACCTCTTCGGCGGCTTCCAGGTTGGTCATCAGGGCGGTCTGCTCGATGTTCTTCTTCTGGGTGCCTTTGCCGGAGTTGACGTCGATGGCCACCAGGGCCTCGGTCTGGTCGATGACAATGGATCCGCCGGAGTTCAGGGAGACGCGGCTCTCGAAAATGGAGGCGATCTGGTTTTCAAGCTGGTGCTTGGTGAAGATGGGCTTGTCGCCGGTGTAAAGCCGGGTCAGCTTTACGTGCTTGGGGGCGATGAGGCGAATGAACTCCTTGATCTCCTTGAAAGCATCCGGGTTGTCCACCAGAATTTCGGACACATCGTCGGTGAGGTAGTCCCGGATGGCCCGCACGGCCAGGTTCTTCTCTTTGAAGAGCAGGGACGGGCCGGGGGTGTTGGCTGCCTGTTTGTTCAGGTCTTTCCATACCTTGGTGAGGTAGGTGACATCCTTGGAGATCATGGTCTTGTTGCAGTTTTCCCCGGCGGTGCGGACGATGAGTCCGTAGCCGTCGGCCAGCTTGAGCTTGCCGATGATCTCTTTTAAGCGGTTGCGCTCCTTTTCGTCTTCAATCTGGCGGGAGACGCCCCGGTTGCTGCTTCCGGGCATGAGTACTGCGTGGCGGCCGGGCAGGGAGATGAAGGTGGTGAGCATGGCCCCTTTGTTCATGATGGGGTTCTTGGTCACCTGGACGATGAGCTCCTGGCCGCGCTTGATGAGCCGGGTGAGGTTTTTTTCGTGTTCACCGGTCTGCTGGAAGTACGAGTTGTGGATCTCCTGCTTTTGGAGAAAACCGTTTTTTTCGCTGCCGAAATCAACGAAGACGGCCTGAAGGCTTGGTTCAACGCGTGTGACCACGGCCTTGTAGATGTTGCCCTGGATGCTCTCGCGCGAGGTGGTCTCCAGGTGAAACTCTTCAAGGCGCGAATTGGTGACTTTGGCGATCCGGCACTCTTCCGGGTCAACCGAGTTGATGAGGATTTTACTTGTCATAGTAATGTGTTGTCCTTAGCGAACGTGAGATAGGGATCTGAAGAAGGAGCGGTACCCGGCAGGGCTCTGCGATGGGAATGTGGGTGCGCGGCAAGTTTGCCAAGCATAGTGGCCCTTGAAGCAGCTGACAGCCTCCAACCCGTTATCGTCTCCTCCATTGCGCCTGGTGGTGGAATATGCGGGATGGGTCTGCAGCGGGTAGCAACATCGTGCCGGAGCTCGTTACCGCTGACTCGGGTGGGTTTTTGGTCGTATGCAAACCAAAAAACGAAACGGTGGGCAGCTGCCTCTCCGGGGATGCTTCTGATCCGGTGGTTGTGATTTGTATGATGGCCTGCGAAGCGGCTTTCTCGACCTCTCTCAGCACGGGTGCGTTGCCCGCGGTGTCGGGTCGTGACTCAAGACGGAGGCATCATGATTTTGTGAAAAGACGCGAAATTGGTGAATGGCCGGCTCCATGGCTTTGATGGGGGCCGCCCTGCAATAAGGGGCTTCGACCGTTTCGAAGCCCGGTGTTCTTTTCACTGCCATCGATCGCTGCACAGGGCCGGGGAGCTGTATGCACCATGGCCCTCGCCATGTGCCCGCCGGTTGGTTGTCCCATAAGCAGCGTTCATGTTTGTTCTCATTAAATAGGGGATTGTCGGAGGCAAGTCAATATTAAACCTCCCGGGGCACAGGGGGCGGGGGGCCCGGTTTTTCCCGGCTGGACGGGGGCCAACGGGCTGCGTGGCAGGCCTTTTGCTTGCCATTTATCTATGATTATGGCATTTAAATTTGTTTGGCGCATTTGCGTTTGTTGGGAACCTTGCGCCCACGACTCTGAATCCACTTGCAATATCACACGCACTCTGGAGGTTTGAAATATAATGGAAGATAAGTATCTCCCGGACTCGATTGAGTCCAAATGGCAGCAGCGCTGGGCCGACGAAGGCTCGTTTCGGGTGGTCGAGGATCCTGAAAAAGAAAAGTATTACCTGCTGGAGATGTTTCCATACCCGTCGGGCAATATCCACATGGGGCATGTCCGGAACTACACCATCGGCGACGTGGTGGCCCGGTACAAAAAAATGCGGGGCTTCAACGTGCTCCACCCCATGGGATGGGATGCCTTCGGCATGCCTGCGGAGAACGCCGCCATCGACAACAACACCCACCCCGCCGCGTGGACCTATGCCAACATCGACACCATGCGCAGCCAGCTGAAGCGCATCGGGCTCAGCTACGACTGGGACCGAGAGATCGCCACCTGCACCCCGGAGTATTACCGGTGGGAGCAGTGGCTCTTTATCAAAATGGTCGAAAAGGGGATGGCATACCGCAAGGAGTCGTACGTCAACTGGTGTGAGTCCTGCCACACGGTACTGGCCAATGAGCAGGTGGAAAACGACTGCTGCTGGCGCTGCGGGGAAAACGTGCAGCAGAAAAAGCTCTGGCAGTGGTTTTTCCGGATCACCGACTACGCAGAGGATCTCCTGGTTCACTGCGACAAGCTCGACGGCTGGCCGGACAGCGTCACCACCATGCAGAAGAACTGGATCGGCAAGAGCGTGGGCTCGGAGGTGACCTTCGAGGTGGAAGGGGGCAAAGAGCCTCTCTCGGTCTTTACCACGCGCCCGGATACCCTTTTCGGTGCCACCTTTATGTGTCTGGCGCCGGAGCATCCCATGGTGGCGGCTCTTTCCAGGGGCACGGAGCAGGAAGAGGCCGTGGCATCCTTTGTGGACCGCATCCTCAAGCAGGAGCGCTCCAGCAAGGCCCTTGAGAACTACGAGAAAGAGGGGGTCTTCACCGGTGCTTACTGCATCAACCCCCTTACCGGGTACAAGATGCCCATTTATGCCGCCAACTTCGCCCTGATGGAGTATGGCACCGGGGCGGTAATGTCGGTTCCGGCCCACGACCAGCGTGACTTCGACTTTGCCCGCAAATACGGCCTGGAGGTGAAGGTTGTGGTGAGCCCCGAAGGGGAGGCTCTTGACGGCGCCACCATGGAAGAGGCCTATGCGGGTGCCGGCGTGATGGTGAACTCCGGCGAGTTCGACGGCATGGCCAATGCAGAAGCCAAAGAGGCCATCACCAACTCCCTGGAGGAGCGGGGCATCGGGAAGAAGACTGTTTCGTTCCGCCTGAGGGACTGGGGTGTGTCCCGTCAGCGGTACTGGGGAACGCCCATTCCCATGATCCACTGCGACAGCTGCGGTGCGGTGCCGGTTCCTGAGTCGGACCTTCCCATTGTGCTGCCCGAGGACGCCCAGCTTCTGGAGTCTGGAGGCTCTCCCCTGGGGGCCCTCGACTATTTCAATAAGGTGACCTGCCCCAAATGCGGCAACACCGAAGCGCGACGCGACACCGACACCATGGATACCTTTGTGGAGTCCTCCTGGTACTTTGCCCGCTACTGCTGCCCCGAGTACACCGAGGGCATGGTGGACAAGGAGAAGGTGGCCTACTGGATGCCCGTGGATCAGTACATCGGCGGCGTGGAGCATGCCATCCTTCACCTGCTCTACTCCCGTTATTTCACCCGGGTGATGCGTGATCTCGGGCTCGTTGAGTTCTCCGAGCCCTTTACACGGCTCCTGACCCAGGGCATGGTGACCAAAGAGACCCTGTCGTGCCCCAACCACAAGTGGGTGTTCCCCACGGATACCGAGAAGGCCGAAGACGGAAGTGTCGTGTGTAAACTCTGCGGGTCTCCCGTGGAGGTGGGGCGGGTCATCAAGATGTCCAAGTCCAAGAAAAACGTCATCGACCCCAATGTGCTCCTCAATCGCTACGGCGCGGACACAACGCGCCTCTTCTGTCTTTTTGCTGCTCCCCCTGAAAAGGACCTGGAGTGGAATGACGAGAGCGTCGAGGGATGCTTTAAGTTCATCGGGCGCGTGTGGCGCATCATTACGGGCAAGCAGGAGGCCTTTGCCGGTGTTGAGGCCTATCATGGTCCTGCGGCCGATCTTTCCGGCAAGAGCCGGGAGCTTTACACCAAGATCAACGCCACCATCAAGAAGGTGACGGATGACGTGGAAGGCAAGTTCCACTTCAACACCGCCATCAGCGCGGTGATGGAGCTTGTGAACAGCATGTATGCCGTGGACGGCGACGCGTCCCTGAGGCAGGATGTGATGAAGCGGGCGGCGGAGACCGTTATTCTTCTTCTCAACCCCGTGTCGCCCCATGTCACCGAAGAGCTCTGGACGAAACTGTCCGGCCAGGGGCTCCTCATGGATCAGCCCTGGCCCGAATACCGCGAGGATGCCCTTGTCTCCGACGAGGTGCTCATCGTGGTGCAGGTCAACGGCAAGCTGAGGAGTAAGTTCCAGGTGCCCGCAGGTGCCTCAAAGGACGAGGTCCAGGAGATGGCCCTTTCTGATGCGGCGGTGAAAAAGTTCATCGAGGGCAAAGAGGTCCGCAAGGTGATCGTGGTTCCGGGCAAGCTTGTCAACATTGTGGTTTAATCCTTGGCGGCCGTCCTTTCCCTGTGGGGACGGGCGGCCGCATCAGAAGTAGAAGGGAGTGTCCATGAAACGGGTTTTTGCATGGAAAACGGTGGCTGTGGCTCTGCTGGCGGCTGTTGCTGTGACGGGGTGCGGCTATCAACTTACCGGGAGGGGGACCCTTCCGGGCGGGGTGAGCGGCCTGTGCGTGGCGGTTCCGGAGAACCGGTCGGCCGATGTTCGCCTTGGTCCCATGGTGGCAAGCGCCGTGGTCTCCGAGGCCATTTCCGCAGGGGCGGATGCTGCTGTGGGGTGTACCGGGCGATCCGGCTCCCTCACCGGGGAGATTCGAACGGTCTCCACATCCACCATCACCCGAAACAGCGACGGGGACGGCACTGAAGAGCGCGTGACGATCACGGCGTCCTTCAGGCTTGCCGATGAGGACGGCGCGGTGATCTGGCAGCGGGCGTCGGTGACGGGGACGGAAACGTACAGCGTCACCCCCGGGTCGGACTCCACATCCTCCCGCAACGCGGCCCTTGACGAGGCGGCGGAAGATCTTGCGGAGAATGTCTGGGCAGGATTGACCCAGAGGTTCTAAGGGATGGCGATGCGCTGAAACAAAAAAACGGTCTCCGGCAGCCATGCCGGAGGCTTTTTTTGTGGCTTGTTGTGGTGAGAAGGCTTTTGGGAAGAGGGTGACCCGCAGGGACGGATCGAGCAGGCTGCTTTAGAAAATAAAAAAGGCCTTCCGGTATCTCGCGAGTGCTACCGGAGGGCCTTTTTATGTAAAGCGTGAAGACTTTGGTTCGCAACCGAAGCGGCTGCTGGCCTGTCTTAAGCTTGAGCGCCGTTGATGAGCTTGGTCAGGCGGGAGATCTTGCGTGCGGCAGTGTTGTTATGAATGACGCCTTTCTTGGCGGCGACATCAATCACTGATTTTGCCTTGTTCAGGACGTCCGTCATGTTCTCTGCCTTTTCGGCTTCTGCGGAACGAACGGCCTTAATGGCGTTCTTCATGCGGGTTTTGACCGCCATGTTGCGGATGCGCTTTTTTTCGTTCTGGATAGCTCGTTTTTTTGCCGATTTGTGATTAGCCAAGGACTTAACTCCTTTTATCGTCGAAAATTTTTTTACGGTGATGTTTCATTCCGTACCGGTTTGCCGCGTGCCTACCCTTTGTCCGGTGTGCCTGCAACGCATGTTGCCGGCCCGGCGGTAAGCGCACCGTGGATTGAAATGCCACCTGAAAAGATTGTGTGTTTTATACGGTACCGCGACAAATCAGGCGATTATTGGGAGAACGCCTCGCAAAAACGCCTCCGCAAACCTGTTCGTCACCATGTGCGCACGGGGTGGAAAGGGAGGAATGTCCTTTCCTGTCCATGGGTTACGGAACCGACAGTGATTTAACTTGGTAAAATTATAGTGTTTGATGGGGGGTGTCAAGGGAAAAAGTGGCTGACGGGCGGCTTACGGGCGCTTTATAGGGGTTGCCATGGCAAGGGGGTTTGGACTAAATGATAGGTCAGGGTCCCCGCGACCTGTCACAGGATGTTTCTCTCTTACGCTTATTTCAAACCGGATCGGAACGTATGTCGGAAAAAGGAAAGGTTACCCGGGCTGCGGGTATTGTCGGGAGCGCCACCCTGGTCAGCCGGGTTTTCGGGTATGTCAGGGATATGGTGACCGCTTACTATTTCGGGGCGGGTCCTCTGGCCGATGCTTTCATCGCCGCGTTTCGCATACCCAATATGCTGAGGCGCCTGTTTGCCGAGGGCTCGTTGAGCATCTCCTTTGTCCCGGTGTTTACCGAGACCCTGAGCCGGGACGGTCGCCAGGAGGCCTATCGCATGGCCGGGGCCGCCCTGCGCCTGCTCTCCCTGATTCTGGCGGTGGTGGCGGTGATCGGCGTGCTGGCGTCCCCCTGGATCGTCTCGGCCATTGCCGCAGGCTTTAAAGGAGACCCCGCCAAGTTCGAACTCACCGTGCTTCTGTCCCGGATCATGTTCCCTTATGTGGTGTTTATCTGCCTTGTGGCCCTGTGTATGGGGATCCTCAACGTGCTGGGCCATTTTGCGGCTCCGGCCCTGGCTCCGGTGGCCCTGAACCTTGCCATGATCGCCTCCCTTGTGGTGGGCGGGGTGGTGACTTCGGACGGAGAGACGCGCGTGATCTTTTTGGCCTGGGGGGTACTCCTTGGAGGGCTTCTCCAGCTGGGGATGCAGGTGCCGGTCCTGTGGCGACGGGGCTTTCAAGTGTTTAAACCGGGGCCCGTGTGGCATCCGGCCCTGGCCACGGTGGGGCGCCTGATGCTGCCTGCGGTCTTCGGGGCTGCGGTGTATCAGGTGAACATGTTCATCGGCACCATGCTGGCCTCCCTTCTGGATACGGGGAGCATCACCGGCCTGTATTATGCGGATCGCCTGGTGCAGTTTCCCCTGGGAGTCTTTGCCATCTCCATCGGCACGGCCGTGCTTCCGTCTCTCTCCCGCCAGATGGCAGACAAGGATCTTGCCGGGGTGGCCGAGACCTTCAGCTTCGGGTTGCGTTTCACCCTGTTTATAACCCTTCCCGCCACGGCGGGGCTGGTGGTGCTGAGGCATCCCCTCATCGCCCTTCTCTTCGGTCGGGGGGCCTTTGACGCTGCGGCTGTTGCCCTGACGGCCGATGCCCTGCTCTATTATGCGG
Source organism: Desulfoluna sp. CYM3A (assembly GCF_056829965.1). Lineage (NCBI taxonomy): Bacteria > Pseudomonadati > Thermodesulfobacteriota > Desulfobacteria > Desulfobacterales > Desulfolunaceae > Desulfoluna > Desulfoluna sp. CYM3A. Next base: position 2,665,543 of record NZ_CP186556.1, on the reverse strand, counting down.
TGGGGCTCTGGGCCATCTCCTGCGTGCGGGTGACGGTTCCCCTTTACTATGCATTCAAAGATACCCGCACCCCGGTTCAGGTAGCTGTTGCGGCCATTGCCATGAATATCGCCCTGAGCTGCCTGCTCATGGGGCCCATGGCCCATCGCGGTCTGGCCCTTGCCGTCTCTCTGTCATCCATGGCCAATTTTCTCCTTCTGGTGTTTCTGCTGGTCAAACGGGGAATGGTTCAATTAGACTATGGATCCATCCTGGTATCGGTGGCCCGGAGCGGCGTGGCCTCCCTGATCATGGGCGGTGTTGTGTGGCAGGGGCTCGTGTGGCTGGCGCCCGACGGGGGCTACACCTTTGTTTCGGCGGCTGTCTCAACGGCCTTCGGGGTTGTAGCCGGGGTTGGCGTCTACTTCGGGGCGGCCCGTTTGCTCAAGAGTCCGGAGCTGCTGACGGTTCAACAGATCATCAACAGGAAAAGGGGGCGTTAGTGGGAGGCAGGGAAAAGATTGTCTGCGGTGGGCTTGCGCTGGCGCTGATCGCGCTGCTGGTTCCCCTGGTGTTTATGCAGTGGGGCTTTCTCGATCTCAACGAGAGGCAGAAGGAGCTTGCGGACCGGCGGGCCGAGAACCGGAGCATCGCCGAAGAGAACCGCAACTTGGAAAAGGAGATCAGGCGCCTGAACCATGACCCGGCGTACCTGGAGTTCATCGCACGAAAAGAGCTGGGCATGGTGGCGGAAGATGAAATTGTCGTGAAATTTCACGGAAAGGATGCTGCAGAGTGAGCGAACCTGTGATGACGCGGACCCTGGCCGATCTCTACCTGGCACAGGGGCATGTGACGGAAGCGCGCGATGCCTACGCGCTTCTTCTCTGTCGATTCCCCGATGACGAGGAGGTGGCGCGCGGACTGAAAACGGCCCAGGCCCGCGTGACCGAAGCCAAGAAGGCCCGGCTCTTCCGGTTGAAGGATGAGTGGGTGGGGCTGGCCCAAGCCGCCCGGGGAGGCGAGACACCATGAAGTACCTGATTCGAATGGTGGTGCTGCTGGTTGCTTCAACCGGCGTTGCCCTGGTGTGGAACGCCTTTTCCCCTGACGGTATTCCCCTTGTGGGGCAGTGGAACGCCGAGGAGGGGGTGGTGACCCCCGCACCGGAATCAGACGAAGAGGATCTTATTGTCCAGACCGTGGATGAAGCCCGCGGGCTCTGGGACGATGGGGTTGTCTTTGTAGATGCCCGGAACACGGAGAGTTACCTGGAGGGACATATCAAGGGCGCGGTCACCCTGTCCGTGTATGAGTTCGATGCCCTGTTGTTTGATTTTATCGATGCGTATCCCTTCGAGACCCGGCTTGTTACCTACTGCTCGGGGCGGCTGTGTGATGAGAGCCACCGGCTGGCAACGATGTTGAGGGAGCTGGGCTACACGGATGTGCGCATATTTGCCGACGGGCTGCCGGCCTGGTCGGCGGCCGGTTTGCCGGTGGAGGAGGGGCGATGACGGGCATGACTGAAACCTCGGGGCGGAGAGCCGCCTTTCTGGCGATGGCAGAGCTTCTGTGCCGGTGGGTGCTTGGGGGGCTGTTTATTTACGCCGGGGCGCAGAAGATTGCGGACCCTTACGGATTTGCCAAGACCGTTTTCGGCTACGGGATCCTTCCGGGAGAGCTGGTGAACATCACGGCCATCGTGTTGCCCTGGATTGAGGTGCTGGCGGGGGGCACGCTCCTTGCCGGGGTGTGGCCCGTCTCATCGGCCGGGGTGATTTCAGGGCTGCTCCTGCTGTTCCTGGTGGCCCTTGTGGCCAACATTGCCCGGGGCTATACCTTTGATTGCGGGTGTTTCGGCTCCGGCGGGGAGGAAACCACGGGTTGGGGGACGGTCTTTCGTGATCTGGCCATGCTGGTGCCCGCAGCTGGCGTGGTTTTTTTTAAGGGGCAAAGGCGCTTCTGCCTGTTCGGCGGGGGGGGCTGATGACGGTGCGGCGTCGGAAGCCTGATGCCTGGCTGGTTGGGTGATTTTTTCAGAAGGGGGGAGTGTCAGGCTTTGACCACATTGCGGGCACTCGGGCCCTTGTCGGTCTCTATGATTTCAAAATTGACGAGGTCTCCCTCGGTCAGTGTTTTGAAGCCTTCCATGGTGATCTCGGTGAAGTGAACAAAGACGTCTGAGCCGCCGTCTAATTCAATGAATCCAAATCCTTTCTTGTCGCTGAACCATTTTACTTTTCCAGTAACCAAAACCAAATCTCCTTTTAAAAATCTACATCATTCAAGGGTCACACGTTGGGGTGAGTATGGTGGTCAGGGTTGTGAAGAATGCCTATGTCTTGTGATGCATAGGTAATAAAATAATTACTCTTAAATAACCACGAAGACAAGATGTTTACAACAGATTTTTTAAGAGTGGCGTTGTTTTCGCTATGGGAGCAATTTGAAGAGAGGAATTGACATGTGAGCATATGGTTCAGGATATGCTCACATATTAAGTTATTAGGGGGCGGCTGCGGGGTGGTGTTCTCTTAAGGAAAACGCGCGGTGTTTGACGGGTCAGGCTCAGGATGCCGAGAGGGTGTCACGGATACATGCCGCCAGGGCCTTGAACTCTTTTCCCCGGGGTGCGCTGCCCTGCTTTTTGATGGCATTTCTCCTCAGCATTCGGAGACGCTGGCGGTCGGCCGAGGGGAATTTTTCCAGGAAGTCCTCGATGGCGCCGTCGCTTTCAAGGATGGCCTCCACCCAGGGCGTCTCTTTCGAGGGCTCAGGGGCGGTGTTTCCTGAGAGCGTGAGGCCTGTCTCCAGCTTGTCCAGTGCTTCCCGGACTGGCTCGGGGTCGCACTCACGCATGAGGGCTCCGATGAACTGGCGGTTGCGGTGGGCCGCTTTGCGTGCGGAGATGTGTCGCGCATCTTCAACGGCTTTCCTCAGCTCGTCGGGAATGTCGACGTGTTTCAGCTGGCCAGGAGTGAGTTTGATGAGGCGTTCTCCGAGTTTCTGAAGCTCCTCGGACTCCTTCTTTATCTGGGTCCGGCTTTTGTAGATATCGGCTGTGTTTTCTTCGTTCATAATAGTTCTTGCCACATTTCCCATGTTGATCTTATATATAAAGCCAACCTGCAATTCTCGGGGTGTCGCCTTGCTCGCAAACCCGTCGCGTGAGTCCTGGCTGGTTGCTGTCCGTTTGGCGCCATAGTGGCATATCTCCGTTTAAAATTCCATCAAAAACGGTGGGGGTTGAGCATCCCGGTATTTCAAGGCGGGAAGGGTAAAAACCAACCGATCCAGCGGGGCTTGGACCGGGCTGAAGGAAAGGACCTTTGGATGAGTCGGGAGGGCCGATTGAACAACCGGGTGAAGATGGAGGTCCGAACCGTGATGGACATCGGCCCCAGGGGCAACCAGGAAGATGCGGTGCTCGTGGGAACCCGTGTGTATCAGCAGCCCAGCCTCGACCTTGAGACCGAGGAGGAGGGTGCCTATGTGAGCCTCTGCGTCTGCGACGGCATGGGAGGCCATGCGGCCGGAGATGTCTGCAGCCGGTTTGTCCTGGATGAGTTCAACCGGTCACTGAGCCACGACACCCTGTCGGCAGAGGGGCTCGATGTTCTGTTGAACATGATCCAGACCGCCGCCGAAGGGGAACTTCCCATCAACAGCGGCACCACCATCGCAGGGGTGATACTCACCCCGGAGCAGGCCGTGGTATTCAATGCAGGGGACAGCAGGGTCTACCTGATGCGGGACGGTGAACTTCGGCGATGCTCCCACGATCACTCTTACGTGCAGAGCCTCGTTGATAAAGGTGCTGTTACGGAAGCCGAGGCTTTTTCGCATCCTTATCGCAATGTCGTCAGTTTTGGTGTAGGGTCGGCCTTCAGCGAACTCTGGGGCCATACTAAGGTGCATTACACGGCGCTGGATGTCAGGCCGGACGACACCTATATCCTCTGCAGCGACGGGGTCACCGATTTGATTGAAGACCCGGCCATGGAGACGGTCCTGGGGCCCAGCCCCATCACCGGTGTCGCAAGGCTGAGCGTGGAACTCAAGCGCAAGACGTTAAAGGACAACACCACCTTTATTATCGCCCGGGTGGTTGAATGATGTCGTTTCGGGGCGGAGTCAGGGAGACAGGACCATTGAGGATGAACCGGCGGGGGCGCCATGATCGATAACATGAAGGAGGTGATAGAAAAATGCCTCCCTACCTATGAGATTGTCGGCGAATTGGGGCAGGGCATCCACGGTTCCGTTTACCATGCAAGGGACAGGTTCAAGGAGCGGGCCGTCAAGGTGGTTCCCATCCACGTGGAGCGCTCCATCCTGTTCCGGAACGATACCGATCTCGATTCCAAGGTTTCCCGCGATTTTCATGCCGTTTGCAGCTACTACGAAAAAGTCAAGGGCCCGGACGTGGTGACCATCCACGACTTTCACCTTGTGGACAAGCGTATCGCAAGCGGTTATGCCCAGGCCTTTCTGGTGATTCTCATGACCCTGTGCCGGGAGAACCTCCAGGACCTTGTGCTGCGTGAGCACCCCCTGTCTGGGGAGGCCGTCTCGGATTATGCCGAAGCCCTTGCCTCCATGATGGATCGGTTGAGCCGCGCCAGCGGAGAGACTTTTCTCCTCACCGATTTCAAACCCTCCAATATTCTTGTGGACGACACCGGGCGATTGCTCATGGGCGACCTGGGAGGCCTCAAGCGTGTCAGCTCCGTCTCTTCTGCCCTTGGCGGTGCCCAGTTTACCCCCAATTGGTCGGCCCCCGAGTTGATCCTGCGGGGGGAGAAACCGGATGTGCTTTCCGGGGTCTACTCCCTGGGCCTGGTGATTTATTACCTTTGCGAGGGGCACCTCCCCTTTGAAGAGGCGGATTTCATCGACCGGGTGGGCAAGGTGCAGGAGGAGGGCGTGACCTTTTCCAGAAAAGACCTTCCCCAGATCCTGATGGATACCGTCATGCGATGCCTTGCCTTTGAGCGGGACGATCGGCCCGCATCCTTTGCCGAGGTGGGGGAACTGCTGAAGGGCGCACCCCAGGGGCACCATACGCCGGAGGCCGTGAAGCCCGAGGCGCCGGAGAAGAGACAGACTTCACCTTCGGTGCCCTCGGTTACCCCCGTGGTCCCCGAGGTGTGGGTGGAGCAGGCCACGTCCCTGACCATGAACTGGATCCCGAGCGGCACCCTGGCCCTCCGGGACACCAGGCACCACTGGTCCGAAGAGATCCCAGGCTTTTACCTGGGGATTCATCCGGTGACCCAGGCCCAGTGGCGCCGGGTCATGGGCACGGACCCTTCCCATTTTCCGCGGCGGCCCGATCAGCCCGTTGAGATGGTCTCCTGGAAGGACGTGGACGCATTTTGCAAGCGCCTCACCGATGCTTACAGGGGGGAACGCCATTTTTTCATCCCCACCGAAGGGGAGTGGCTTTTTGCCGCCCGGGGAGGCGATGACCATGCCCGGTACGCGGGGGGCGATTCCATGGACAGCCTGGGCTGGCATCTGGGAAACAGTGAATTCACCACCCACCCTGTGGCGGAGAAGAGCCCCAACGCCAATGGGCTTTACGACATGTGCGGCAATGTTCAGGAGTGGTGCCGTGATGCGGTGGGCTGTTTCAAGGACAGAGACATGGGGGCGCGAGGAAAGGTGATTCGTGGCGGCAGCTGGAACCAGGGGCCGGATAAATGCACCCTGGATTATCGGCGGATCGTTCAGGAGGGCCTTCGGTACAGCAACCTGGGGTTTCGGGTTGCCATGCGGCCGGGGGACGCCGTTTTCTGATGGCGGTGCGTCCGCAAGTGTTCGACATGACGGAAAAAGAAAAGGTAGATATGGCATGTTTTGACTCAAGCGATATGCTTTTCCTGGGTAAGGGATATGTTCCGCTTTTGGGGTATTGTCGTTTTGACAACGGGGAGAAACTGGATAATGCCGAGTTTTTTTTGAAAATTTGACTATTTTTGTGTTAGTATGGGTAAACAATGTTAACGGGCCGTATCGGCCCAAATCCGGGGCCCGGCTGACGGCATGCATAGAAAACACAACGACCTCGACCCTTCCGTGACCCAATGGGGGCGCAAAAGACCCGTTCCGGTGCTCCAGTATGTCATTCGTGGCTCTCTCCTGCTTTTCTGGGCCGTATACGGGGTTGTGGTTTCTCCCCCGGCCTTGATCTCTCCTCGATGGTCGCCCTGGGCTATGTGGCCGTCCAGGGCTTTTTGTTTGTTCTGCTGCGCCGTCGACGGGCCGACTGGTCGCTGATTCGCGCCACCATGGTTGCGGACCTGGGGCTGGCCTGGGTCGTCTGGCTCTACGATCCTACCCTGCCGCCGCCTTTGATGCTCTATGCGGTTATTGTCATCGTGGGCAACGCCATTCAATACGGCATTCGGGCCTTCAAACTCCTGGCGGCCTCCACCCTGGTCATGGCCCCGTTGACCATGGGGCTTCGGTTTGCCCTGGGTCGGTTCCATCCCACCGAACCGTTTCTCCTGCTGTTCTGCATGGCCATTGTCTGGTACGTTCAGGACGATCTTCCGCATCGAAATTTTCCGCCGTGAGACCATTCGCCGCACCGAGGCCCTGGCCCAGAGTGAGCACAAATACCGGAGCATTTTTGAAAACACCGGGGGTGGGGCCATCATTGTTGAGGACCTGCGATTCTCCCAGGCCAACGCGCGGTTTGAAAAGATCACGGGGTTCAAGCGCCATGAGATTGAAGGGAAGGTGCGGTGGATCGAGTTTGTGGAATCCGGGGACCTGGAACGCATGCGCAGCGAGCACAAGCAACGGGTGCAAAACGGCCAGGAGCCGCCGCGTGAATATGAGTTCCGACTTGTCCGAAAAGACGGTGAGGTCATCGACGTTTTTTCGGAGGTGAACTACGATCCCCTGTCCGGTCGGAGCGTGGCCTCTGTCATCGACATCTCCCTTCGGAAGCAGGCGGAACGGGCTCTGAAGGACGCCCATGATCAGCTGGAACGACGGGTGGAGGAGCGAACCGCTGAACTGATGGAGGCCAACAGGCAGCTCAAGATCGCCAAGGAGGCTGCCGACGCATCGGGCCACGCCAAAAGCCAGTTCCTGGCCAACATGAGCCATGAGATACGGACGCCCATGAACGCCATCATCGGCATGTGCGACCTTGTCCTCGGCACCGAGCTTTCGTCTAAGCAGAAGGAGTACATCAATATCGTCCGGTCTTCCTCACGGTCCCTTCTGGAGCTGATCAACGACATCCTGGACTTTTCCAAGATCGATGCGGGAAAGCTCGACCTGGAGACCATTCCCATGTCCCTTCGGGACGTCGTTGAAGAGGTGGCGGACATGTTCCTTGAAAAGACCATGGACAAGGACCTGGAGCTGATCATCGATATTGCCGATGACGTCCCCAGAAAAGTGATCTCCGATCCCTTGCGCCTCCGCCAGGTCCTGGCCAACCTCACCGCCAACGCCTTCAAGTTCACCAACCGCGGAGAGATCTGCCTGGCCGTTCGAACCCAGTACATCGACGCCAAGGCCACCAAGCTCCAGTTTTCGGTGCGGGATACGGGGATCGGCATTGATGCCGATAAAACCGGGACCCTCTTCGACGCCTTTGCCCAGGCGGACGGTTCCACCACGCGTAAATACGGGGGCACCGGCCTGGGCCTTGCCATCTGCCGGAAAATCGTCAACATGCTGGGCGGCGACATCTGGGTGGAGAGCGAGCCCGGAAAGGGGAGCACCTTTTGCTTCACCATGGAGGCCAGGCTTCTGCCCGATGCATGCAAAGGCCCGGAGATGGCCCTTCCCCCGAACCTTCAGGGCAACAAGGTCCTGGTGGTGGACGACAACCCTTCCACCCTTATGATCCTCAAACGATACATGGCGACCTTCGGGTGCCGCACGGAGATCGCCGCGTCCGCAGAGTCGGCCTTGACCCTCTACCGGCGCAGCCGAGACAAGGATCCCTTTGCCCTGATTATCATGGACATCCACCTTACGGCCATGGACGGGATTGAGGCCGTGGCCCGCATCAAAGAGGAGTCAGCAGAGAATACCCCGTCGGTGATCTGTATCAGCGCGTACGGAAGGGACCGGGAATCGGACCGGGCCAGGGAGGCCGGGGCCGACGGGTTTTTGATGAAGCCCATCAAACAGTCCATTCTCTTTGACACCATCATGGAGCTGTTCGGGTTCAAGGCCGTACGGCAATCCCATGTGGGACGGGGGCTCCTTACGGACAACGAGTTTTCCGAGCTGAGCGTGCTTCTTGTGGAGGACAACGCCATCAACCAGATGGTGGCCATGGAGATTTTGAAGTCCGCCGGTATTTCCGTCACAACGGCGGAAAACGGTCTGGAGGCCGTGAACCTCCTCCGGGCGAACAGCGATTTCGACGCGGTGCTCATGGATGTTCAGATGCCGGAGATGGACGGCCTGGAGGCCTCCCGGCAGATACGCAAAAAGCTGCACAAAGAGGACCTGCCCATCATTGCCATGACCGCCCATGCCATGTACGGAGACCGTGAACGCTGCCTGGCCGCGGGGATGAACGATTACGTACCCAAGCCCATCGACCGCAATGAACTGTTTGCGGCCATCCGGCGAAATATCAACCGCTTCGGAGGGACCTTCCCCCTTGCCGACGGTCGCCATGACACCGTCTCCGAATCCGTGGAAACCCAGTATATGCTCTCGGGCATCAACGTCTCCCGGGGCCTGGAGCAGACCGAGGGGCAGTGGGGACGCTACGGCGACATGCTGGCCGGATTCCTTGAAACCCATGGGGAGACAGGCGCCCTGTTGAAGCAGTACCTTGAGGCCCATGCCTTCGATGAGATGGCGGCCGGATTGCAGGGGCTCATGGAAGATGCCGGAAGGGTCAGCGCCGTTCACGTGGCCACCTGGGCGGAGTCCATGAAAGAGGCCGTCGCGGATCGCGATACGGAGCGATGTGGAGAGCTTCTCTTCTTCCTTGAGGAGTCGCTGCGTGAGGCAGCCGAGTCCTCCCACGATCTCCTGACCGGCCTGGAGGCCGGGGAAGAACCGTGGGACCCCATGCATCAGGTTTCTGGCCCGGAAAAAATGTTCACGTTGCTGGGTAAACTTGGTAAAAGCCTTGAAGAGCTGGACCCCGTGACGTCGGGCCGGCTGTTTGATGAAATTCGGGAGCGGTTCTACCTCCATGGGGTGGGGCCTGAGAGCGAACACCTGGCCCGGAACCTGGAGCAGGAAGTCCGGGAGTACAGTTTTGAAAAGGCGGGCGGGACCTTAAAGCAGCTCGGAAACCAGTTGAAAAGGGACATGGCGGCAGGTACCAACGATGGCTGAGTCTTTGAAACAGTGCAGGGTGCTTTTGGTGGACGACACCAGGGCCAACCTCGACATCCTCATCGACGCTCTGAAGGACTCCTTCAAGCTCGGCGTGGCCATGAGCGGTGTGCGGGCCCTTGAGTATGTCCGGCAGCACCCGGTGGATTTGATCCTCCTGGATGTCCTGATGCCCGAGCTCGACGGGTTCGAGGTGTGCAAGCGTCTCAAAGCGGCCCCGGAGACGGCGGGGATTCCTGTTATCTTCATCACCGCCCTGGACAGGCCGGAAGACAAGACCCGGGGGTTTGAGTTCGGGGCGGTGGATTACATCACCAAGCCTTTTGACATGGCTGAGGTGACGGCCCGGGTGCGCACGCACCTCACCCTGGTGACGGCCCAGGAGGCCCTGAGGCAGCAGAACATCGCCCTGGAGGCCATGGTGCGGGAACGGACCCGGGAGCTGGAGGAGACCCAGCTTGAGATCATCAACCGCCTGGGGCTTGCCTGCGAGTACAGCGACGAGTGCACGGGCCGCCATGTGAATCGTATCTCCGAATACTGTCGCCTTTTAGGGCGCGCAGCAGGGCTCCCCCAGGACGAGGTGGAGCTCGTGGCCCTGGCCAGCACCATGCACGATGCCGGTAAGATCGGGATTTCCGATGCCATCCTCCTGAAACCCGGGGCCCTTACCGACGACGAAGTGCTGGTGGACCGAACGGCACGCCGAAATCGGTGGCGAGCTTCTCTCCGGGAGCCGGTCGCGGCTGCTGTGCATGGCCGAGGAGATCGCCCTGACACACCATGAGAGATGGGACGGCACGGGCTACCCCAAGGGGTTGAAGGGGCCGGAGATTCCGCTGTACGGGCGTATCGTCTGTATCTGTGATGTGTTCGACGCCCTGGTCTTTGAGCGGCCCTACAAAAAGGCCTGGTCCGTTCCAGACTCCCTGGCCGAGATCTCCCAGTGGGCCGGGCGGCAGTTTGACCCCTGGCTGGCCGAACTGTTCCTGGGCCTTGAGCCGGAGCTGACCCGGATTGTCAACACGGCCCGTGAAACGGGGCAGGGAGAAGAAGACCTTGCCAAAGAGGCCGGTTAAGGTGGTGGATTACATTTCTATTCAGCCCTAAGCCGCCTCCGGCGGCCCTGCCGGGGGCCAAACGTTTGACAAACAGGTTTTGTTTTTTAAGGGCGCGCCGCAACCGTCCATACCCCCTCTTGTTTTTTTGTTCTACCGTAACGTTTTTGCGGAGCTTTTTTCAAAAAGCGACCCGCCGGAGGCAACTGAATTTATAAATGCGTTGGCCCGGTAAGGAGCGTCGATACCGGTTTACATCGGGGGCCTCCCGGTGTATGAAAAAATATCGCAGCCGATTCGAAAGGGGAGCAGGCACAACCGGCGGTCCCTTTTCGTTCATTACCGCATGACCACTCATCCCAAGGGGCGTTCCATGAAGAGCTATCTATTCTACGATCTTGAAACAAGCGGCCTGAACAAATCCTTTGACCAGATCCTTCAGTTTGCTGCCATTCGCACGGATATGCACCTCAAGGAACTGGAGCGTTACAACATCGTGGTGTCCCTTCGCCCCGACGTGGTGCCTTCGCCCATGGCCACCATCACCCATCGTATCGGCATTGAGAAATGCATGGAGGGAATCTGCGAATACGAAGCGGTGAGGCATATTCACGCCCTGATGAACCGTGAGGGAACCATTTCCCTGGGCTACAACACCCTGGGCTTTGACGACGAATTCCTGCGTTTCGCCTTTCACCGCAACCTGCTTCCCCCGTACACCCATCAGTGGGCCAACGGGTGTTCCCGCATGGACCTTTTGCCCATTACCGTATTGTACCACCTCTACAAGCCCGAGGGTCTGACCTGGCCCCGCCTGGAAGACGGACGGTCCACCCTGAAGCTTGAAAAACTCAGCCAGGCCAATGCCCTGGCCGAGGGTCAGGCCCATGACGCCCTGGTGGACGTGGAGGCGACCCTGGCCCTGGCCCGGCGCTTCATGGCTGAAGGGAAGATGTGGGAGGCTATGCCGGCGGTTTGTTGAACAAAAAGGAGGACGCCCTTCGCCTGGCCAAGCTGCCGGTAAGGCATGAGTCCTCGGCGGGCCAGCACGCCTGGGGGATCATGACCGGAAGCCGGTTCGGGGCCGAGGCGGCGTACCAGGCACCGGTTTTGGCCATCGGGGAGTCCGTGCCGTACAAAAACCAGACCCTCTGGCTCCGGCTGGACGACGAGGCCCTCATCAACGGAGAGGGGGCGGTGGAAGAGCGCCTCTGGGTTATCCGGAAACGAATGGGAGAGCCCAATGTGATCCTGCCGCCCCTGGATCGCTTTGTATCACGGCTCACCCCCGAGCGCCTGGCCCGGGTGGAAGAGAACCTCTCCTGGCTCAAAGCGCACCCCGATGAGTTTGCCCGGATCATCCGGCACCACCGGGAGTTCCGGTACCCAGAGATTCCCAACCTGGATGCGGACACCTGCCTGTACCAGAACGGGTTCCTCTCCAAGGCCGAAGAGGCCTTGTGCGCCAAGTTTCACAGGGCCGGGCCCGATGCCATGGCCGAGGCCATGCAGGCCATGGCCCCTGGCCATGTGCGTGAGCTTGCCACCCGTATCCTGTTTCGCAATTACCCTGAGTTTTCCGATGAAGAGGTGTTCGAGGCCTTTGAAACCTTCATGGCGCGGGTCCATCCGCAAGGGGAGGAACCCCCCATGGTGGACTTCAGGGGCGATGCCCGCCTGACACCGGCCTCCGCCATGGAAGAGATTGCCCGGGTGCGGTCCGAGGTCTCCCTGGACGAGGAGCAGGGCCAGCTGCTGGATGAGCTGGAAGGGTATCTGTCCAGCAATTTTTAAAAAGCTGCCTCCGGCGGCGAGGTGAGCCACCTCGAAAGCTTATTGCCATTGCGCTTTGCCCTTCGTGCCTCAGGGCAAAGCGCAATGGCCTTCGGCTCGGGCTTCGCCCGACAAAAACGCGACCGGAACGTTTTTGCGGAGCTTTTTGCAAAAAGCGACCCGCCGGAGGTATTTTTTGAATGGTTCCGTTTTTTATGGGCCGCGGCGTGTTGCCGCGGCCTTTTTTTGTTGTTTAAACCGATTGCTCGTCGTCCCGCCGGGTGGCCAGGAGGCTGTAGAGGGTGGGGACCACCACCAGGGTGAGGGCCGTTGCGATGACCAGGCCGAAGATAACCACAACGGACATGGATTTCCAGTACTGGGAGGTCTCGCTCAAGGTGGAGATGGTGCGCTCCCGAAAGTTGATGGAGATGCCCGTTACCATGGGGATCAGGCCCAGGACCGTGGTGACGGCGGTGAGCATGACAGGCCTTAAGCGTGTGGCGCCGGCGGCGATGATGGCCTCGGTGGTCTCCATGCCGCTTTCCCGGAGTTTGTTGGTGTAGTCGATGAGGACGATGGCGTTGTTGACCACCACCCCGGCCAGGGAGATGACGCCCACCCCGCTCATGATGATGCCGAAGGGGTAGCCCATGACGGTGAGCCCCAGAAACACCCCTCCGAAGGAGAGGATCACCGAGGTGAGGATGATAACGGGTTGTGCCACGGAGTTGAAGAGGGTGACGAGGATCAGGAAGATCAGGAGGATGGCCAGCATAAAGGCCCGGGAGAGGAAGGCTTTTGCCTTTTGCTCTTCTTCGTTTTCCCCCGTGAAGGTGAGGGTGTAGCCCTCGGGCAGGGGAAAGGTGCGGAGAAGGGCTTCGGCTTCGCTGCGCAGGACGGTCCCCGGCTTGATCTGTTCATCGACGTTGGCTTTGACCGTCACCACCCGGTTGTGGTTGATGCGGGTGATATCCCCCAGGCTCCCGGTGTAGTGCATGTGGGAGAGGGCGGACAGGGGGATGAGGGTGCCGTCTTCGGCGGGGATGAGCAGGGTGTGCAGGGTCTCCGGGGCGTTTCGGAAGTGCTCGGGCATGCGCACGGTGATGTCGTACTCATCACCGGCCTCCCGGTAGGTGGAGACCTTGGTGCCGTTGTAGGCGGTTTTAAGAGCTGCTCCCACGGCGCCGGTGGAGAGGCCGAAGAGGGCCGCCCGCTTTCGGTCGATGCGGATGCGAATGGTGGGGATGTTGTAGCTGTAGTCGTCCCGGACATCTTCGATGCCCGGGATGGTGGCGATGATGTTCTGGACCTCGGATGCGAGGCGGCCCAGGGTGGCAAAGTCATCCCCTGCGATTTCGATGTTCACCGGGGCACCGGTGGGGGGACCTCCCTCCTCTTTTTTGACGGTGACGCGGGCTCCGGCGATGTGTTTGACGCGCTCCCGGAACCGGGGGATGGCGTCTTTGGACGGCCGGGTACGGTTCTCGTAGTCCACGAACTGGATACCCAGGTGGTTGGGGGAGTTCTGGGCAAACAGGTTGCTGCCGAACCTGCGGACACTGTTGGCATAGATGTATTCGATGTTGTTGAAGTCGCTGGGGGCCGAGAAGGTGCGGCCCTTTCGGTCCGTGTGCTGCCGAAGGGACATGGCCTCCCGGTATGCGTCGTCCGTTGGGCGCGCGCCGCATGCCGAGGCGATGCACATCTCCACTTCACGCACGATGCCGTCGCAGTAGTCCAGGTAGCCCCTCCAGGAGATGATGTCAACAAGACGTTCTGCGGATCCACGGACGGGAAGAACTCCATGGGCTTTTCAATGCCCACGGCCAGGAGCCAGAGATAAAAGAGGATGAACAGGGTGAGAAAAGCCCCGGTGATCACCTTGGCCCGGTGTTTTAAGGCCACATGGAGGGTGGCGGCATAGGTCACCAGGAGCCTTCCCCGGATTTCCACCGGGGTCTCCATCGGGGTCTCCATCGGGGTCTGTCCGGGCGGTGAAAACCGGTCTTCACCGGTGGGGACTGGGGGCGTTTTGACACGCATGATAAAGGCGGCCAGGGCCGGATTGATGACCAGGGCCACAAAGAGGCTGGCCGTGAGGGTGACGATGAGGGTCAGGGGCAGGTAGCGCATGAACTCACCCATGATCCCTGGCCAGTAGAGCATGGGGAAAAAGGCGGCCAGGGTGGTGAGGGTGGAGCCGATGACCGGGTAGGCCACCTCTGATGAGGCCATCATGGCGGCCTGGGTGCGCGAGGCGCCCTGTTCCATGAATCGGTAGATGTTCTCCACAATGACGATGGCGTTGTCCACCAGCATGCCCAGGGCCAGGGTCAGGGAGAAGAGCACCACCATGTTCAGGGTGATACCCAGCACATGGAGAACGGTGAAGCTGATGAGCATGGAAAGGGGGATGGCCAGGCCCACGATGATGGCGTTGCGGAACCCCAGGACAAACAGGAGGACCCCCACCACGAGAATGAGGCCGGAGAGGATGTTGTTTTCCAGGTCCGCCACCATAAGACGAATGTTCTTCTCCTTGTTCATCAGCTTGGTGATGCGGGTTGTTTCGGACCACCCCGTGCGGTGATGGGCCACGATGCGGTCCAGCTCCGCGCAGATGGCAAGGACGTTTTCTCCGCTGCGCTTTTTCACGGAGATGTTGACGGCCTCGTGGCCGTTGAGCCGGGCCCTGCTCTCCTCCTCCTTGAAGGTATCCAGGGCCCGGGCCAGCTCCTTCAGGTACACGGGCCTGCCGTCGTGATCCTTGACCACGATGCCCATGATTTCTTCCGGCGAATCGAACTCACCGGGGACCCTCAGCTGGTATCGTCCGTCACCCATGTTGACGGCACCTCCCGAGGTATTGGTGTTCTCCCGGGTGACGGCCAGGGAGAAATCAGAGATGGGGATGTGGTACCAGGCGAGTTTTTCCGGGTCCACCTCAATGAGGATCTCCCGTTCCTGACCGCCGGTGACCGTGACCTCCAGAACCCCTGCCACCGATTCCATGTCCTCCTGGAGGTCGTCTGCCAGCCGTTTGAGAGCTGTGCTGCCCTGGGGGCCGCTCAAAGAATAGACCACGATGGGCAATTCCGAGATATTGACTTCGAACACAGACGGGTCCTCTTCCATGTAGAGGGGCGGGTCCGCTTCGGCTCGTCCACCTTGTTGTCCTGACCTTGCGAGACTCCGTGCATGAATGTCGGTCTAAAGCTCAATTGTTGGTTTGGCTAGGGCCACTGAAGCTGACCGAGCTCAATTTTTTCACCCCTTCAAGGCCTTAATTTTTTGATGGGGATGGTGGAGATTAGATGACGAGGCGATTGCTTTGTAGCACGTGCTGAGTAGACATAGGGGATGGTGATGTCCGGTTCGTCTTCCCGTGGAAGCACCGAGTAGGCATAGCAGCCCACCAGCACGATGATTACCGACAGCACCAGCACACTGATGCGGTTTTTGACGGCGGTATCCGGGATGATCATGGCTGCAGCTCCCCGGCCTTGTTGGCTCGGCGGACCACGTTGACCTTTCGGCCCTCGCTCACCGACCGCTGCCCCACCACGATGACCTTGTCTCCCGACGTCAGGCCGGAGGTCACCTCCACCATCCATCCTTCCTGGATCCCTGTGGTCACCTCCCGGGCCGTGGCAATGCCCTCCTGTTCCAGAAAGACCACCTGGGTGTCTTTTCGGGTGATGAGGGCGTACAGGGGAACCACAAGGGCCTTTTCCCGAATCTTTTTGACCAGGTCCACCCGGGCGAACATGTCGGGGATCAACAGCCCTTCGTCATTGGGAAACAACGAGTTCCAGTCGTAGAGGCGGGCCGCCCGCAGACCTGGCCAGGCGGCGGGACAGTTCCCCTTGAAATGGTGGCGCCTAACGTTTCGTTTAGGATGGAAACGGAAAAAGAGGCCATGGTGCGGGAGTGTGGCGGGACATCGGACTCAGGAATGCCCACGCGGATTTTCACGGGGTTGAGATCCACCAGTTTGCAGATGGGGCTCCCTGCGGTTACAAAGGCGCCCTTGTCGATGAGGTAGGCGTCGAGGTACCCGGAAAAAGGGGCCTTGACCCGGCATTTGTCCAGGTCCAGGCGGGTGGCGGTCAAGACGCTTCGGGCCTCCTCCAGGGCCGCTTCGGCCTGGTCCAGGTCCGATTGGGTAGCAAGGTTGGTGCGGTTAAGGTTGGTCAGGCGCCTTGCCGTTGCCCGGGCCGATTCAAAAGAGGCCGTGGCTGCCTGGTGGCGTGCTGCAAACCGGGAGGTGTCGAGCTGCGCCAGAATGTCCCCCGCCTTGACGGCCTCACCTTCTTCACGTGTTTTTTTTACAAGGACGGCCGAGACTTCCGAGGGCACCAGGAGCTCCTGGTTGGCACGGACCTCACCGGGGAGGGTGACGCGGTCTCTGATGACGGTGGGCGCAAGGGTCAGGGTCACCACATTGACGGGTGGCTGGCCCTCTTTTCGTTGGTCCCGGCGTGCCTTGGCCACGGCTTCCGCCTTGATGGCCACCGTGATGTAGAGTCCCAGGAGAACCACAAACAAAAGGAACACAGGCCACCAGGCCGCACAGGCCGTCAGGGCTTTTTTTGCAAAGGGTGGGTGGGGTGGTTTGAGCGTCATTCCACGTCTCTTTCATTGCTGTGTCTGCATGGAAAATAAAAAAGCGAAAGGGTTACTTTCCGCAGTGCCTTTAGATGATCAAAGCCAGGTTAAAAAGCAGGCCTTTGGCGGATCTTAAGACCTGTTTGTCAAAATTTTCAATCGTTTGGTTCCCGGAAAGACCGCCGGAGGCCTCTTTGCCCTTACGATCAGCCATTGGGGGCGCTTTGGGATGCCGGGACGGGGAGCATGGGCACCCCCGAGGTGTACCGGAGGCGGATGGCGGCCAGCTGCAGGGCAAACCGGGCGTCGGCCAGCTGATTTTCTGCCTCCACGAACCGTGTGTTGGCGTCGATGAGGTCCAGGCTCTCGGCCAGGCCTTCGTCAAACCGCCGGGTGACGGAATCCAGGAACTGCCGGGCGAAGGTGAGGCTCTCTTCCAGGGCCCGGACCCTGAGTGACTCGGTGTTGTGATCGTACCAGGCCCGCTCCACGGCCAGGCGGATCTCTTTGGTTTTCCGGGCCAGCCTGTAGTCTACGGATCGCTTGTCCGAGAGGCTTTTTCGGACGTCGGCCCTGCGCAGTCCGCCGTCCACCAGAGGAAGGGAGAGGGTAAGGCTTGCCGTGTACCGGGTGGTGTCCAGGTCGAAATCCACCTCCAGGTCGTCGTAGCTGCCGTCCACACGGCTATCCGTTCGTCCGGCCGACCCTTCGAGGGTGAGTTTGGGCCAGTACGTGCTTTTGGCCACGGCCACTTCCTTGTCGGCCACGCTGGACGCGATGACCAGGGATTTGAGCTCGGGGCGGTTTTGGGTGGCCAGGGTCACGCACTCCTCAAGGCTGAGGTCCGACGGGGCCGGGATCTTCTCCGGCGGCTCAAGTTGAAAATCGTCCGGCAGGGGAACCAGTCGCTGGAGAGCCCGTCTGTTTACGATGCGCTGGTTCAGGGCCTCCTTGAGTTCTGCCCGCCCGCCGGCGACTTCGGCGTCGGAACGAAATTGCTCGGTGCGGGTGAGGAGCCCGGCCTGGATGCGACGCACGACCGCGTCCCTGTTGGAGATGAGCCGGGTCAGGTTTGCATCGGCGATGGCAACGCCTTTTTCGCTGCGGATAACGCCCACAAAGGTGACAGCCACCTGGAGGATGTAGTCGTGGCGTGCGGCGGTGAGGTCCATGGTGGCTTTTTCTACGAGTTCGCCCGAGGTTTTGTAGACAATGAGTTCCCGCCCGTTGAGGTAAAAGCTGTACTGGAACCCCAGCCCGGCAAAGGTACCGTACCGAGTCTCATCGATCTGGTTGGGCGGGGCGTAGGCCCCTTGGATCTCAGTGTCGCTTCCGTCCAGTCGGCCGGTGAGCTCCACAGTGGGGATCAGCACGGACCGGGCACGAAGGCGGTCCTGCTCCGCCGCATAGAGGGACTCTTCGGCCAGCCTGATGTCCTCGGCATAGGGCAGCGCTTTTTCGATACACGCCCGCAGGGTGATGGGCCCGGGTTCTGCCATGGGCGACGTGGGGCTGATCCATGCGCAAAGGAGAAGCAGGGGCACTGTCATAAGAGATCGGTTCATGGTCACCTGTCGTGCATGGTGTCGGTGATGCGATCGCAAGGGTGCGCACATCATAGCCAGAGTCAAAACATGCTTTCATTATTGCGGAAGGGCCGGAATACTTCGTCAGTTCAGGGTACGGATGAAGCAGCCGGAGGAGTCGTCGTGCCAGACCTGCTCCTGGGAGTTGTCGTTTTCGGTGGTCTGGCGAACGGTGAGGCCGCCCTGGCCGTCGGCGATGTAGGCTGCGCGAAGGGCCGGGCTGTCAGAACTGAGTCCCCCGGTGGTGGCGGCGACGACGGCCCTGGGGGTGCCCGGTGAGGTCTCCCGGGACAGCAGCCCCGGGGCTGCGGGGTCGGACAGGTCCAGGATGAGGAGGTTGTCCGTGGCCTGGTCTGTGACGGCATACAGGTTGTTGTTGTCCGTATAGAAGAGGTCGATGACGTGGCCTGTACCCATGGAGTAGCCACCCTCTTTTGCCGGGGTGATCAGGGCCGGGGTGTTTTGATTGGAGAACAGGTCCAGGGAGACAATCCCTGCGGCATCATCGGCAACACAGACATATCGGCTGCCGTCCGACGACACGCTGACGGTGTTGGCGAGGCCCTGGGTGTAAGATGCCTCGATGCCATGGGACAGCTTTTCCGGATCATCCGGGTCCGAGAAGAGGTCCACAATCTGGAACCCCTGGGGGCCGCATGCCACAAGGAGGTAATCCGTTCCAAAGGGCTCCATGGCTGTCGGGGTGCCGGGAAGCCCCGTAAAAAGAATTTTATCTTCTATGGCGATTTTGTGGACCGTGGGGACACTTGGAAGAAGGGGCAGAGGAAAGGAGAAGAGGTTGCCCGTGTCGGTGAGGACGTGGAGGAAGTCGATGTTTTCCTGATTGATGTTTTTGGTGGAGACGGCAACGGCCAGGGGGCTCTCTCCGTCGAGATGTTCCATGGCAAGGGGTTCAAGCTCAAGGGGCGCTTTGGACGACGGCGCTTCGGGGTTGGTCAGGTCGTCCGGTGAAGAGATATAAGTGCTGTTCATGGAGTAGCAGCAGACCCCCACGCTTTTGTCGGCGATGAAGAGGCGGTAGAAGTCGTTATCCACGGCAAGGTCGCAGGCCTGGCCGTCCGTGGGGCCGAAAAAAAGACAGGTGGGCTGGGTGGCATTGTTGATATCCATGACGCGGAATCCGGCTGAGGCGCTGTCCAGACCATCCACGAAAAGCAGGGTGTCATTTCTGATCAAGATCCTGTCCACGGCAAAGGGGGTGTCCACATGGTCGCCCTGGCTGGGGTTTGTCGGGTCGGAGAGGTCGATTTGGGACAGGCCGCTTCGGATGTCCATGAGAAACAGCGTGTTGGGGGAACTCTGATGCAGGGCCCCTGCTCCTTCCTGGGCAAGGGTACCCACCACGGCTTTGTCGGAGAGCCTCATCACCTGGACACCGGGCGGGTTGCTGTTTTCGGCCGCAAGGGTGGTGATGCATCCATAGGCCCCTTCTATGGACAGGTCCATGGGGTAGCCTAGGGTCACTCCGTCCGAGCCGGAGGGCGGGTAGGTCTGAAACAGGTAAGGGGGGGCATCTTGTATGTGGAATGAGAGGTAATTTCCCATGGAGTTTTCGATGACATGGGCCGTGTCGCCTGAAACCCGAAGGGTGAGGGTGCTCATGTAAAGTAGCGTGTTGGAAGGAAGATTCGGGATGTCAAAGACCAGTTTCCCCAACCCTTTGATCTCCACTGCTCGTGGAGGCCTTTCTCCATGTCGATAAGACCCATTTCTCTGCCTTGGGTCACGGTGAGGATGCAGTCGTGGCCGGTGCTTTTGTTCCACCGTGCCATGTCCACCAGCATGGTGTATTCCGCAAGGGAGAGTTCCTGACGAGCCACCTCTTCCAGGGCCAGGCTGCCTTTAAACTGAAAGACACGGTAGCCGAAGTTGGCGTCCATGGTGGCGATGAGGTGGGCATTGTAAGCCTGGAAACCCACGGCCCCCTTGATATTGAGGGCTACCGGTCCGGTGGTGTTTTTTCGGGGGAAGTCCGATTCGGTGACCACGGAATTTTCATGCAGGGAGAAAGCGCCGTCAAAGGCCACGACCTGCAATCCACCGGTGCCGCAGGCGGCGATGATGTATTTTTTTTCTCCTACCTCCAGGTAATCAATGGTGACGATGCCCTCAGGCGCGTTGAGGCGAATGGAGACGGGGTCTGTGGTGGCTTCAAAGTTTGTCTTTGGATACGCCGCCAGGGTATCCCCGTTGGCACCAAAGAGGATGGAGTCATTGCCGACAAGTGTTTTTTTTACTCCTGCCGGCCACCGCGTGCCCATGGGGGAGAATTGATCGGCCAGGGAGAGGACCGGGAGAAGGAGAATCGCCAGCAACAGGGTGAGTGTTTGTCGGTTTATCATGTGACCTCCTGAAAGGTTTGATGTCTTTCATTGCTAACAATGTTTACGACAATGTAGTGCAGTTTCCGGTCAGTGTCAACATGGTGAGTTTTGAAAGAATGGGCCTGGAAAGGGTTGTTTGGTGGGGCAAAGGGGGCTTTGTGAGGCGGGCTTTAGATAGCGGGTGTGTTCTCTCGGTGGTTTGAGGCCCCCTTGCTTCCTTACGTGGGAGGTAACGGCGGCGTAAGGCAGGCAGGGGGGCGCTCTCGTTGGTCTGGGCTTCAGCCCCTGCGGTCAGCGGACGGTGACGCGGACCGTTCCGCGGGTGGTGACCCGGATGTACTCCATGGAGACCGTGCCCAGGCTGTTGCCGGTTCCCGTGGGGTTCGCGAGAAGAAGGCTGGTCTTGTAATTCTGGGCGGTGAACCCCGGGTTTTGAATGTCAAAGGAGTAGGATGAACCATCATCGGCAACCCGGATGGCGCTGAGGTTGCCGGTGTGCTCTTCAATGGCTGCTTGAAAGAGGCCGGCTGTGGCTGCGCTCGCTCCGAGGTGAAGGCTGTTGGAGAACAGGTCCTGTTGAAAGCCCGCATAGTTGCCTATGGTTGCAAAGCCCGCCTGACCGGTGATTTCGGCCAGTTCCGAGTCGCTCATGGCAACGACTCGGGCGTGGGCGGTTGATCCGAGGGCCAAAACAACAAGCACGCAAAGCAGGGCAGGGATAAGGGTGATCTTTTTCATGGTGTTCTCCTTTGCCGCCTGTGCGGCTGGTAACCCGGCTTCCCGGGATGCGGCAGGGTGTGACCTGTCGTCCCGGGCCCGTGGCTTTCCGTCCCAGAGTCGCCCCTGGTTTGGCGTGTTCGGAGGCAGCCCGGCTGTCCGTTGTTCGGTTAAGCGACGTCGCGTACGCTGCTTAACCCGTTCGGGAGCCTTTCCGCTTGGCAAATGGGCTTCCCATATGGCTCGGATCCGTGGCTTTCCGCCCCGGGGTTTCCCCCGGTTTGGCGTGGGGGCCGCACGGATGTGCGGCTGGTTGGTCTGTGGGTATGAAGTATCAAGAAGCGTGCCAGGGAAAGGCACCCGCGAGGTGTGATCGGGCAGAGGCGGGCGGTGCAAGGGGGGCGCATGTTTCAGGTGTCAGGATCCTGACGAAAGCAAGACAGAATCGACAAATAGGGAGACAACAAAGGGGATGGGGGCTTCAGTATTGTGAACGGATGAACCGGATTGCGTATGGTCACGGGAGGTTGCTGTGGTGGGTGGGTGCCGGGGCGTTTCGTGGTGGAGGGTTTTTGCAGGGCGGCATGCTACCGCTTATGCCCGGCAAGGGCGTATAGGGGTGCCGGAGCGCTATTCGTCGTCAAAGGGGTTGAGGAAATGGTACGCACTTTTGACCATTTCCGCCTGATGATGCATGTGTTCCTTCATGACGGTGATAGGCATGCTGACATTGACGGAGACGATGTAGGCTTCCATCTCCTGCTTAAAATCGAGGCCCGCGTAGGGGTTGTATACGGGGCGGTTGAAGTCCGTGGAGTTCATGTTGATGCTGCCGTTGTTGGGGATTTCCACGGTATCTCCCAACAGGTAGGCAAAGGAGACATCAATGACCACGTCATTCTTGGTTTTGATACCAAAGCCCGTGCCGAAGTTGTGGATGTCCGGAACCGCGTACATGGCATCGTAGAGGTCCTCCTGCACCGAGGTGGGGCGCCATTCGTAGCCGAACCGCCATGTGAACCAGTCCGTGGGAAAGAGCTCGATTCCGGCGGCCCAGCTGATGGTGTCTTCGAAATCCCTTCGGATGATCAGGGCGTCCGGGCCGCCTGTGTAGCCCATGAGGGTTGCAAACCTCAGGAAATCGGCCTGCCGGTCAAAGGTGAAGGTATCCTTGTTCATGACGGACCAGTCCACCCAGTTGACGTCGAAGAGGAACTGGAAATACCGTGAAGGCTTCAAGGCCACCCCTGCCTGGATGCGTTGCGGGATGGTCATGTTGCTGGTGACATAGCCGCTCTGGTTCTTTCCGTCCGTGGGAAGGTTGAGCATGGCCGCGGTAACGGGCAGGATGTTGCCCTCACCGAGCCAGTCGATCATGGCCTTGAACTGCTGGGAGTACTGAACATTCCAGTTGCCCACCTGTTCCACCTTGATTTCGCTTTGGTAGGTGATGCCCAGGGAGAGCCAGCTTAGTGGTTCATAAAGAATGCCCACGTTGTAGTTTGGCGAAAAATCGTCCCGCAGGCTCATGTCGAGCTCGGCCACCTTGTCGTACGGGGCCACACCCCCGCCGAACCAGGGTGGGGGCAGGGTCATCTGGCTGATGATGGGGATGTTGAGGTCTTTGGTGGCATCCCCCAGGACCCTGGTGAGGGCTGTCATCTCGTTTGGCATGCGCATGTCGAGCTCGGCGTAGGTTGCGGTCTGGCCCAAGCCCACGGTAAACCCGACGGAGAATTTGTCGTTGACCTTGTAGCTCAGGGCCGGGGCGGCATAAATAAGGTGCTGTTGGCCCAGGGCCTTGGCCTGGTAGCGGATGGGGTTGTCGTCGTCGTCAAAGGTGAGCCCCACGGCGTAAGGGGAGTAGTTTGCATAGGCAAAGGTCCACTTGGAGTCTTTTTTCCGTGAGGAGATCCCCAGGGACGGTCCCGCCAGAAAGGGGATTGTGTCGTTGTACAGGGGAACATACATGGAGGGGCCGCTGCTTCCCGTGGTGCCGGCAAGGGGGTCGACCTTGGATTCCTCCGAAGCCCCGTTGGGGTGTCCTACGGGGTTGGGGCTGGACCCGTCCATGAACGGCTGCATGTCGGGGTCCGCGGTCAGGCTGATATCGATACAGATAAAGGGGAGGGTCAGGCCCTGGCTGAAGGCCTGGTCGGGCAGCTTAGTGAGGCCCGCTGGGTTGTAGTGAACACTCATGATACCGGGGGGATCCGCCGTGCAGGCGTTTCCCAGGGCAATGGCACGGGTGGAGACGGCCATCTGTTCCACAAACATGGCCCTGGCATGTGGTGGGACACAGATCAGCAGGCAGAGCACCGCAAGAGTTGAAACAGCCGATATGTGCCATCGCATGCGCAAGGTGTTCACAGCTCTTCTCATCATGGTTTCCTTAAAGGCTCTGGGGCCGGGTTCGTTTTAAGCTGATAGCTTCTTCATGGGACCCTGAAGAAGGAACCGGGACATTGTCTGCCGGCGCGTCTCTGGCGTTTACAGGTCGTAGTTGAAGGGCATGGAGAACGACAGCGTGAAATCGGAGGTGGCATCGGTGAGGCCGACGCCCACGGTGATGTTCATGGAGCTTTCCGGGGAGAGTTTCCAGCCGGTACCGATGTTCAGGGAGGCTGCCGTGGATGTGCCTGACTTGTTTTGTTCTCCGCCATGCCACTCAAATTCGTAGCTTGTGGTGTGAGAGTACTGGCAACTCAGGTGCAGGGTCACCTGGTAGGAGAGGGCATAGGCGATACCCAGGGAGCCGCCGAAGGTATCGCCAGGAGAGACCTCTTTAAGGGCCGTAGCCCCGTTGGGGCCGTTGCGGGTCTGGTTGAGGTCTGTCACGTCATGGGCGTAGCGGTAGGAGAGGCTGCCGAAGGCCATGATGGGGTCGATGGGTTTGCTGATGGAGAGCTCCGCAAGAACGGAGTAATATCCCGAGCCGGTGGACAGAGCGTTGTCCACATCGATTTCGTAGGGGCTGGTGCCGGAGGGCACGATGAGGGAGGTGTTGAGAATGTATGAAGCGCGGCCTGTGGATGTGGGCAGGGGCTGCCACTGGAGCCCGAAGCTGATGTCTCCGATGTCGGTGGCGTTGCGTTCCGATGCGGTGGATTGCTGGTCCCATTTGTAGACAAAAGGAATGGCTCCGTTGACGGTGAGGTTGTTTTTCAGGCCGTACTGCACGCTCACGCTGCTGTAAAGGGTGTGGTTGCTGGTGGTAGGGGTGATTGTTGTTGGTCTGCGACATTCGAGGATATCCGTGGAGTTGAAGGCGTAGCTGGCCCCGTAAGTGACCCCCAGGGAGCCCTCCCGGCGAAGGATATACTCCAGGCCGATGGCCGTGAGGATCCGTTCGGTCTCTTCGGCCTTCTCCTCTGTGGTGGCTTCGAGTTGTTCGCGGACCTGAGCCGCCTGCTTCATGGCAGCCATCTCTTTTTTCAGCTGTTCAAGCTCGGTGGCAATGGATTCGAGGGCTGCCTGATCCGTACCTGCTGCCTCCTCCGCCCAGGTCAACGCCGGGAGAATAAGGATACCCATGGCCACGATCCATGTAAGCAGTATGCCGGCTCTTCTCATCAAAACCGCCTCCTTCATCAGGGGTGAACACGCTGGGGTCGTTGGGGGAAACAAACCTGCCTGCCGTTCTGGGTTAATATCACATTGGAATCGATTAATTTTTGAAGTAGAGCGTGTCTCCACTGGACTGGTTGAGCTCCCGCTGGATATCGAGCTGTCGTTCCACCTTGTCCTGTTCGAACAGTGCAAAGCGGGTGATCTCTTCATCGATGAACCGCAGGTCATCCCGGATCAGGGCCAGGTTGCCCAGTGGCCGGGAGTCTTTGTCCGATACGATGAACATGACGTTCTTGAACCAGATGTTTTTGAACTGGGGGACGGTGTAGCTGCTGTGACCGCGCCAGGGATCCGCAACAAAGACGTGGCCCCTGTGGATTCCCTTGACCACCACGAAGTGGCGGTACCCGAAGAATTTGATGGGCACGATACAGGGCCAGTATTCGGCGGAAGCCAAATCCTCGATGGATGCCGTGTAGCCGTTTGCCTCATAGCCCAGCACCGTGACGAATTTTTTCATGTCCAGAAGGGAAAAAGCCCGGCGTTCCTTGATGCGTTTGACATCTCCGTATTTCAACAGGCCCCAGATGACCTGTTGCTCGGTAAACTGCTCGCCGAAGTGAAATTTCAGCAGGGTCGCAAGGGCTGCGGATCCACAACTGTAATCGTAATTCTGTTTGACAATCCGTCGTTTTTCGATCTCCGTAATGGACTCCACGGGGTGGCTGATACCGAACTGGGGTCTCTCCAGATCGAGAACCGTCACCTGGTTTTCCGGGGTCTTGGCCAGGGGATGGTAGATGGTGAAAAAACCGACACCGATAAGAAAAGCAGCAAGAATATGCATGCGTCCATCCTTGGGAATTTAAATTTGCAGTGGGGGGCGAGCCTGGCCTGATTCCATTATCGTAACGGAGTCTGTTGTTCTGAATGGCTGCATTCCACCCCATCGGACTGTTTTGCGATATGAGTATTCAGTTTTTAAGACTCATGATTAAATAGATAAACAATGTTTCTATCAAGCGGAAAAAAAACTGTAAAGCATTATTTACAGTGTTCTGAGCCCGGTTGTGGGTAGATGAATAGTCCGCGGCACAGTCGTCAAAAGGATTTCGATATCACAAACGGGCAGGCTCAGTGATGTCCGTGGCTGGGAGAGGTTCTGTAGTTGCGTCTCCCCGTGGTCAATATCAAAGTGCTATCCTGTTTGTGGGCCTCCGCCGGTATGGTTTGCCCAGGAGTTTCAGGGTTACTGGGTCGTGGTGATGACAACGGTTCCACCTTCAACCAGCGTTTCCCCTGAGAAATAAAGGGTCCCCAAGGTCCCCGAGTAATCCCCGGGTGCTCCTCCGATATCCCCTGCGTTGAGACCGGCCGAATTATTGGACAGCTTAACGGTGTAAGCACCACTGTTTCGTGTAATAAGGCGGTTGATGTCAACCTGTATAAAGCTCGTATCTGCGGGGATGGTTGTAAACACGCGCCATTGGGTCGTATCGCCTTCTCCGTGGGGGATCATGAGATGCAGGGGCCGTTCGCCGGTTCGGGCAACCGTCTGGGCCGTTATCCCGGATAGGCACGGAATGAGGTTTCTGTGGTGATATCGCTTTCCGTATAGGTATTCCCCTGGTAGCTGAGAAGGGTGTCTCCGTTGGAGGGGGGGGCTTCCATATGTGCTTTTGATACACGGATGGTTTTGTAGCGTGAGCCGTCCTCAAACGTGGAGGGGACGATAAACTGACCGAAAAAGGTGCCGTGGAGGTGGACATAGGTTCCGGTGTCTTCCTCAAGGTAGAAGATGTTTCCCACCTCAACATCCCCGTTGAAATCTTCGGCTTCGATGCCGAGGCGCTCATTTGCCTCAACACCCAAAAAGTCGAGAATAACGGTGTTTGTGTTGTCGCCGTTCAGGGTGGACGGGGTAAGGGTGGGTTTGGGCTGGAGGGGGTGAAGGGTATCGTCTTCGGGGTAAACCTCCGTGGCAACGGTGTAGGCTGTTTCACGTGCTTCGTTGGATTGCTGAGCGGTTGCCTGGCCTGTGATACTCTCCATGGCATGGTTGGTTAGGGTCTCCATGGCAGACGGTACGGAGGCGCCCGTCAGGGCAACGGTGGCCCATAAAAATATAAAAAAGATCCGCAGAACTCGATATGCCATGCATCTCCCCCCGTGATGTGCATACGATACGTGGTGCTGGGTTTGTTGGTGTCTATAAACAACGTTTATAATATGAAAGAAACGTTACCAGATGCCTAAATGCGGGTCAAGGGAAACTTGAATCAGCCCATTTGACAGGTAGCTATCTATAAACACTGAAAAAATGTGTTGACAGTCAGGGTGGGGTGGAGGATAACTGTTTTACGTAGGTGAACGTTGTTTATTTTAAAGTACGTCGAAATATCAAGGTGTTTATGGCCTGTGTCCGGCAGATTCCCTGTCGGGCTCTTATGTGCAGGAGCCGGGCCACACGGGAATCCGTCACAGCTGATGGGCGGATTTTTGGCAACTAACCTAAATTTTGAGGAGGGTGATTGAATGAAGAAGATTCTTTTGGTGGCTGTGTTGGTACTGCTTCCCCTGTCTGCCTTCGCAGAACTGAAGACTATGGATGCCGAGGCCTTGGATGAGATCACGGCACAGGAAGGGGTGAAAATTGAGATTGGCGGAGCTTCAGACTCTGGCTTTGCAGGTGTTGATGCTGCCATGAAAATTACCAAGTCAAATGCTTCTTCGGCATCGCAGAACGGTGATGCAGGTGACGCTACCGCAGGTGCCATTCTGATGGTTGAGGGATTGTCCCAGGAAATTTTAGTTCAAGGTGAAATCAGTATCCTTGCCAAAACAATGCGACAGATAACAGTTACGTTCAGATTCAGATCGGTAAAGAAAATACCGCTTCAGGGAGTGACCCCTCGAATGAAGACGCCCTTGATATCGTTCAAACGGCCAAGGCTACGAAAATATACATTCAAAATCAAGCCATTACAGGCGGTAAGATAGTCGGGGAAGCCGGGCATTGCCTTGGTACCAGTTATGCTGCCGGTGGGTTGACGACGGTCCTTGGAAACATCAAGATTTCTGCACTTCCGTAAATATCCTTCCTGAGTGTATTGATTGCGATAAAGCCCTGCCGATTGGCGGGGCTTTTTTCGTCCTTTTGATAAAGAAATGATTCGTTCGTCTTATAGTAGGAGGTTTTTCCGTTAAACCTGATGACTCACAATGCACGGTAACGTCATCCAAATGCTTCGAAGCCTGTGAATCATTCTCAAGTGGAGCCTGGTCCTGATACAGGGTGTTGTTCCTTGCCTTCAATATTTTGCACGGGTGAAGCTGGTCAGCAAATGCGTCGGGCGAGGAACGAGCCCGGAGCATTTGCGAACCTGGGGTGCAGGGGCTGAAGCCCCTGCCCGGGGCGAACTGAGTTTTTGATGATTTAAATCGTGTGCTTTCCAGCAAAGCGGATGGCGGCCTCTGCGATGACGGTCAATGGGTCCACAAAAGGGCCGGAGAATCCGTAGAGTTTCTGTGCCACGGAGAGTTCGGTGCAGCCCAGGACAAAGCAGGTGGCGCCTTGGGCTTTGAGGGCGGCAACAGCCTCCATGAATCCGTCGATGGGAACGGTCTCCCCAGCCTTGATGCCGTAGATAAGGTCGGTGACGTGCTGTTGCATGGCGGGGTCGGGCATCAGGGGAGTGAGGCCGTTGGCGGAAAGGGCTTTGGTGTAGACCCCGGCCTTGCAGGTGCCCTCGGTGGCAAGGACGCCCACGTGTCGGGTGTCGGGGTAGTGGGTGCCGATGTAGGCGGCGGTTTCGTTGACCATATGGAGAAAGGGAATGGAGAGCCCTTTGGTGATGTCCTCGTAGAAGTAGTGGGCGGTGTTGCAGGGCATGATGAGGAAGTCGGCGCCCATGGCTTCCAGGTGGGTCGCGGTGGCGGTTAATTCCGGGCGCGGGTCTTCGCCGCCTGCCACGATGTGGGCGGTTCGGTCCGGGATCCCGGGGTTGCTGTCGATGAGGACACGGATGTGGTCCTGATCCTTGGATACGTGGGTGAGGGTGGCGACTTTCTCAAAGAGCATGGCGGTGGCCAGCGGGCCCATGCCGCCGACAATTCCTAACGTTTTCGAAGACATCTGTTGCTGCAACTCCTGTAATCGGTTTTGTATAAACAAAAAAGCCTTTGCCGACGAGGGTGGAAACACCACTGCCTGCCTGAGGGCCTATGTCGGCAATCTTCTTTTTGGAATCTTATACACCAGATGTGGTGAGGTTGCATGGAAAATTGTCATTCATGGGGAAGGCCCTTGGGGGGCGCGGGGGGTGTGTTGTCTTTTCTGAACGGGTTTGGGGGATCGGCGGGCGCACGGGAATGGGCGGCGCAAAAGGCAATCGCGCCGTTGTTTACAACCATACCTCTGGGGGGGACCCGGGGCACCTGGCTTTGTTCGTGATGGCACACCCTGCCGCGCACCCCTCCCGGGCGAAGCCCGGGAGGAAAATGTGGGCCTTCACGTCATGGCACACCGCTGATGATGGGTCCTAAATCGGTACGCCCCCTGTTTCAGGTGGAGATGACCTCCACGGGTACGGACGCCATGCGCTTTACTTTTTCCAGGGTGGGCTCACCGATATCCGGGATATGGGGCTCGTGGCCTGCCATGACCACCATGTCCATGCCCTCTTTGTCGATGAGCTTCAGGATCTCGTCTGCGGGTTCACCCACGGCGGTGTGCCGGGTGAACAGGGCGCATCCGTCCAGGTATTTGGAGCAGAGCTGGTTGAGCCGCTTGGCTGCGGACTCCTCCTCCCGTTTGGTGAGGCGCTTGACGTGCTGTTCATCGTACTCACCGTACCAGGGCTCATGCCGGGCGATGTCCGGAATGACATAAAGAATGTGGACATCGGCTTTTTTTTCACGGATCAGGTTGGCGATATAGGGGAGAGCTTTTTCTGCACGCCGTGAAAAGTCTGTGGGCCAGAGAACTTTGGGGTTGTTCATATGTTACCTTCCTCGGGCAGATGCGACGGCACCGCCCTTGTCTGTGAAAGGGTGTGGTTTTGGTGGGGTTGCACGGGGTGCGGATCGTGGTGGGGTGGGGAGGGCATGGGGATGAATGAAGGGTGCAACCGGATTATCAAGATTATACCACAATGTGGTATGGACGTGCTCTTTTTTTCCCGTTTTGTGCAGGGACAGGCGGTGGGGATGCGAAGACCGGCCGGTGGCGCCTGTTTGCCTTGCCTGCATGGGGTGCGGTACCCGGTGGTACCCCTATGGGGGAGGAAATAGGTACAGCAAGTCGAATGATTTCTATGGCGCACAGACTTTCCGGTGATTGCGGGATGTTTTTAGATTGATTTGCAGGCAAGAGTATGAGAGAGTTTCAGTAAGATGTGTGTGTGTAGCACGGATCAAATCTTTTAAGACTTCCCGTTTTAAGTGGGCAACGTGGCCTGCGCAAGGGGGGAGTTGTTGCGCTCTCAGGAAAAAGAAAAACGTGTCATCGTGACATCTACCTTAGGAATGAGAATGCATGAAAACACTAGAACAATGATGAGGAGATCGTCACATGGCAAACGGTATTGTAAAATGGTTCAATGAGCAGAAGGGTTATGGCTTTATCGAGCAGGAAAACGGACCCGATGTTTTCGTTCACCATTCAGGTATCAATGCAACCGGCTTCAAAACCCTCAACGAAGGCGACCGAGTGACCTTCGATGTTGAGCAGGGTCAGAAAGGTCCTGCAGCTGTGAACGTTACCGTTCAGTAGCACCAGCTTTTCATACGGCTTTTACAGAGCGCGGCTTCCCGACCCAGGGAGGCCGCGCTTTTTTTTGCTTTTTTCCTTCTGGCATGTTGCTTGCGGTGTTTGCTATATATAGACATCATGGGCACGGATGGGGTCATCCTCTCGGATTCCCCCGGACGCTGTCTGCGGATTTGCCAGCGTACCCGACGACGGAGGACACCATGCTGATTTCCGAACCGACGTTTGTCCAGATTGCCGATGCCATCGAAAACGGGGTACGTATCGAACTGGGAACCACGGCACATGACAACTCCCTTGCGCGGGCATACCACGAAACCGAGCTTATTGCCGAGTGCAAGGGCTCCTACACGGACCTCAACGAGGTGTTAACCGAGCTGGACAACCTGCTTTACGATTGGAACGCAGCCATCCAGGCGGACAGGATCGATTAGGACGCATTCATGGGGTGTGTCAGGGGGGGGGCGGAGCCTTACCACCGCTCTGCGTGACGTTTGTCCTGCTCGGTGGGTTGGGGGGGATGGGAGGTGGGGCGGATATCGGTCCAGGCGACCATCACGTACTCCTTTTCCGCCCGATAGAGCCTCTGGAAGAGCTGGTCCAGAAAGGTGGCCATATCGCGGGGGGAGATCCTGGGGCCTGAAAGGGTAAAGTGGTCGTGTCGCTTCCAGTGGGTGAGGACGAACCCGTCCGGGAGGTGGATCCCGATGGTCTTCAGGCGTTCTGCCGGAGAGAAGGGCGGGCTGTAACGAACCATGAGGTGGGTTGTGGTGTCGCCCGGGACAAGGCGAACAAAGGGGCCCTGGACATGCTCCAAGGAAAAGCAGGCCGCAAGATCAATATGGTGCCGGTAGCTCATGAGGATCCAGGTCACCAGGGAGACGGGATCCGGAAACTCCGGCGTTGAACTGACCCCGGAGAGGAGGTCCTCCCGGTGTTCACGGGCGAAGAGTCTTCTCAGCCAGCGTTTGATTGTGGGGACGATGGGCATGGTTCCAACTCTCCAAAGTGGCGGAGACGATGTGTTTGTCCGGCATCCGTTCGGGATGCCGGGGTCCTTTTCTTATGTATACCAGAGCCTTGCCCGTCGGTCGCCCATTTTTATGGGTTGAGCTCCAACGTATAGGATTTAAACCGAAGATGGGGGTGGTAGGAACGCTTGGCATGGCGCAGGCCGGGGTCATCCATATCGCACTCCTTGTTGATGAGGGGGGTGTCCGGGAAGAGCATGCGGGCGCATTGCCGGTCGAAGAATTGATACAGCCCTTTGATCCCCGGGTCCGCCTTCTCAAAGTTGAAGTCGGCCATGTCACTGGTGAGGTCCGTTGCCATGCCGAAGGCTTTGACTTCCCCGTCCACCCTTAGGAGGATGCCCCGGAGCCCCTGGAGAGAGCCCATGAGATCCAGTCCATGGGTACATGCCACCTTTTCGCCCAGGCCATCCTCATCGGTGTGAGCTTCCGGGGGCTTAAGGCTCCACCAGTAGGCCAGGAAGGCCTTGCACTCGTCCCGGTTTTCTTCGGTGATGGCCTCCACCTTCACCCGTCCTTTTTCCACATACTCCCGTAAAAACTGGTTGATGAGGTTTCTTTTCTTGCTGAATTTGTTGCCCTTGAGTTCGGCGAGGTCCTCTTTTTTATAGACGTAATCCTCGTAGTCGGTCTGCTCTTTGACGGTGAAGAGCCGTTCCACGGCATCCCGGCCCCAGGTTTCCAGGTACGCTTCATGGACAAAGCTGATGCGGGGGATTCCATGGGTACGGCAAAGGGCTGCGAGCCGTTCCGGACCCCAGTCGATGCCGTTTGGGACCGGCAGGATCAGATAGTCCTGATCGGGCTTTGCGGGAAAGAGGCGGGCGACGATGACGTCGCTTTTATCCACGGCAAAGGCCGGGTAATAGACGTGGGTCTTCCAGATGATGAGGGCGCCAAGGGAGTACCCGCACAGGGGATTGGACTGACCGTTGAAGTAGGGAAAGAGGTCGGCGTGGTGTTCGGGAAGAAGCGGCGCCATGCCGCACTGGTCGTGTCGTTTTGTCATGATTGAGTCTTGCCGTGTGATGGGAGGTGGTGGGTTAAAGGGCGCGGTCCATGCTGAGACGGAGCGGCGTCCGGCGGCCAAAGGTCCGAGGGACTGTTTCCATGAACTGTCCGGGTCAGGTGCAGGGTGTATCGAACCGGTACATGGGAACCGCCCCTTCAAGGGCGGCAAAGCCGAATTTTCGGTAGAGGGGCGGGGAGCCGTTTTCCCCGATGAGCCCGATCCATGTGATGCCGTCCTGCTCAAGGCGCGTGAGGATCATTTGAACGATGCGCCGCGCGATTCCCCGGAGTCTGTGGCTCTCCACCACGGTGATGTCGTGGAGGTAGGCGTCCCCCACGCCGTCGCTCAGGGCCCTTCCGATGCCGATGATGTGCCCGTCGTCCCAGGCTGCAACGTAGCAGTGGCTTCCCTGGATTACCCGGTCGATTCGCGCGGGGTCGGAGACAGACTCCGGCCACCAGTTCTGGCGATGGTAGATGCCTAAAATTCGGTTTTTTTCCTCGGAAGTGGGGTGCGTGAGAAAGTCGACGGTAATCATCCTGATCCAGCGTGTCTATTCGGTGTTGTCTTTGTTTAAAAGGGAGATGAGATCTTTTCCCCGTGCCTTGGAAAGGTACATGGCCCGGTCTGTCCTGCGGACAAACTCTTTCAGGGGTTCCCCCGAGGCGTATTCGGTGAGGCCGATGCTGAGCGTCGTAATGACGGGTTCAGGGGCCGACACCGGAGAAAAAGAGCTGTCCCGCATGGCTTTCTGGATCCGTTCTGCGACCACCAGCCCTTCGTTGACAGTGGTCTCCGGTAAAATGATGGTGAACTCCTCCCCGCCGAAACGGTAGCCGGAGTCCATGGTTCGCAGGCATTCCCGGATCACTTTGCCCAGGTTGACCAGAATGCGGTCTCCCTCAAGGTGTCCATAGGTATCGTTGAAAATTTTGAAATTGTCAATATCGAGGAGCATCAGGGACAGGGGCCGGTTGTACCGGTTGAAGCGATCGATCTCTTTTTCGAGCTGGTTGTAGAAATAACGCAGGTTGAAGAGCCGCGTAAGGGGGTCTGTGACGGCCATGCGCTTGAGCCGGTTGAGCATCTCGTTGCGCTCACAGGTCAGGCGCCGTTCGTGGAGCACCCGCTTGATGCGCAGGAGAAGCTCCTCAAAGCGGACCGGTTTGAAGACAAAATCACTGGCCCCCTTGTTGATGGCCTCCTCATAGGAGTAGCCAGTGCTGTACCCGGTGAGGATGATGACGTCGGTGGCAAAATTTTTCTTGATGGTATCGGTGAGTTCAAACCCGTTGGTCCCCTTGAGAGGGATATCGGTGATGACGAT
Source organism: Desulfoluna sp. CYM3A (assembly GCF_056829965.1). Lineage (NCBI taxonomy): Bacteria > Pseudomonadati > Thermodesulfobacteriota > Desulfobacteria > Desulfobacterales > Desulfolunaceae > Desulfoluna > Desulfoluna sp. CYM3A. The sequence goes on along the minus strand of NZ_CP186556.1, from coordinate 2,631,425 downwards.
GTCCAGGGGAGATATTTCAAGGTGGGTCAGGGCTTCGCTTGCCGAGGCAAAGGCGATGACATCAAAGCCTGCAAGGGTAAGGTAATCGGCAACGGAGTCCCGAACGCTTTTGTCCTCATCGACGATGGCTATAGAACTCATGGCAACCCTTGTTGTCGGGGTGAGTGGTTGGCATCATCTGCAGCTCTGATGCCTTGAATTATGGGTGCACTCGACGCGTGAAATATCCGGGTTCGGTTCACAGGGGCCGTCCGGGCCTGACTGGCCGGGACACCATGGACGACGTGTGATGTAATAGATTATGCATATCCCCCGGTGCGTTGAAAATGATCCGGGGGAGGAACCATGGAAAGGTCCGGTTTGCAGGCCTTTGGGTGACGCGACCTTGCGGGGGGGTGACCCATGGCTTGACAGGGCAAAAGCCGATTTGATAGATAATGATGTTTTTATTTGAAAACTATAGCGGTTCGGTTTGCTTATGTCAACCGTATACACCGTCGCTTTTCTTTTATATATCTGAAATTTCACAGTATTCACGCGGCGGGCTTGGTGGCTTTTCCCCATGGGGAGATAGCCGGGCGAGCCTGTCTGTGAAGAATCGCTCAGGAGCATCAGTCGAAACGGCATGAAACATATTCGTAACTTCAGCATCATCGCCCACATTGACCATGGAAAATCCACGTTGTCGGATCGCCTGATTCAGGAGACCGGCATCATTTCCGATCGCGACTTCAAAGATCAGATCCTGGATACCATGGACATCGAACGGGAGAGGGGAATTACCATCAAGAGCCAGACCGTTTCCCTTCCCTACACCGCCAAGGACGGGAAGGAGTACGTGCTGAACCTCATCGACACCCCCGGGCACGTGGATTTCACCTATGAGGTTTCTCGCGCCCTGGCTTCCTGCGAAGGTGCCCTGCTCATTGTGGACGCCAGCCAGGGCGTGGAGGCCCAGACCCTGGCCAACCTCTACCTCGCACTGGAACATGACCTGGAGATCATTCCCATCATCAACAAGATCGACCTGCCCAGTGCGGAGATCGAGTGGGTCAAAGGGCAGATCGAAGAGGACCTCGGCCTGGACTCCGAGACAGCCATTCTAACCTCGGCCAAGAACGGTATCGGCATTGCCGACGTGCTTGAAGGGGCCGTGGAGATGCTCCCGGCGCCGGAAGGGGATCCGGACGCCCCCTTGAAGGCCCTGATCTTCGACTCGCATTACGATCCCTACCGGGGCACCATTGTGCATTTTCGCGTCATCGACGGCAAAATCAAGGCCGGTGACAACATCAAGTTCATGAGCAACGATGCCTCCTATAAGGTGGAAGAAGTGGGCGTGTTCCAGATCGTGCGGGTGCCCAGAAAAGAGCTCTCCGCAGGGGAGGTGGGGTACCTTATCGCCGGGATCAAGACCGTGAGCGACACCCGCTGCGGTGACACCATCACCCACGTCAAGGGTGGCTGCCCGGAACCGGTGGCAGGCTTCAAGGACCCCACACCCGTGGTGTTCTCCTCCATCTACCCCGTGGCCTCCGACGACTACGAAGAGCTCACCGTGGCCATGGAGAAACTCCAGCTCAACGACGCGTCCCTGATTTACGAGAAAGATTCGTCCGCGGCCCTCGGCTTCGGGTTCCGTTGCGGGTTTCTGGGCCTGTTGCACCTGGAGGTGGTTCAGGAGCGCCTGGAGCGCGAGTACGGCCTCTCCCTTATCCTGACGGCCCCTTCGGTTCAGTACGAAGTGGAGTTCAACACCGGTGAGGTGGAGATCATCGACAACCCTGCCCTCTACCCGGACCCCACCACCATCAGCCGCACCAGTGAGCCCTTCATCAAAGCGTCCATCATTGTGCCGGAACGGTACATGGGGGCGGTGATGAAGCTGTGCCTGGATCGTCGCGGCATCAGTGTCAACTATCAGTACCTCACCAACGGCCGCATGGATATGATCTTCGAGCTGCCCCTGGCCGAGGTGGTCTACGACTTTTACGACAAGCTCAAGAGCATTACCCAGGGTTACGGGTCCTTTGACTACGAGATCATCGGGTACAAGGAGACCGACCTGGTGAAGCTTGATTTCCTCATCAACGGTGAGAGGGTGGACGCCCTTTCCCAGTTGGTCCACAAGGACATCCCGCAGGGCCGGGTGGCCTGTGAAAAGCTGAAGGAGGAGATCCCCCGCCAGATGTTCAAGGTGGCCATACAGGGGGCCATCGGCGCCAAGATCGTCTCCCGGGAGACCATCTCCGCCTACCGCAAAGACGTCACCGCCAAGTGCTACGGCGGGGACATCAGCCGAAAACGAAAGCTTCTGGAAAAGCAGAAAAAGGGCAAGAAGCGCATGAAGATCGTTGACAGGTGCGTCCGCTTGTTGCCGTGCTCAAGTCCGACGATTAAAAGCGATGCCTCCTGGTTCGCAAATGCTCCGGGGCTAAAGCCCCTGCACATTTGCTGACGGGCTTCGCCCGTAAGTAACAGCTTTTCTCTTGTAAAAGGCGACGCATAACGACAAAGGGCCATGATTCCGCAAAGAATCATGGCCCTTTTTTTTGATCAATAGTGTGCGCAAGCAGCTTGCTTTCCGGGCAAGGCCATGCAATCCAGCCCTTAGCCCTTAGCCCTTAGCCCTTAGCCCTTAGCCCTTAGCCCTTAGCCCTTAGCCCTTAGCCCTTAGCCCTTAGCCCTTAGCCCTTAGCCCTTAGCCCTTAAGCCCTTTTAGCCTCTCAATTTTTTCAGGGTTTTCCCGATGAAATCCAGAACCAGGGCGGTGTCGCCCGCCCGGAGCCCGGCCCTGGACAAGAGGTTGCGGAATCGGGCGGGCCAGTGATCCGGGTTTTCCGGGTTGTGGAGCTCAATGGCCATGAGGAGCTCTTCAATGGCCTCATGCACCTTGCCGACCTCCTGTTTGTTGGCCAGGCGCAGAGCGCTTTTTTCTCCTGTGGGCTGTCTTCTGGAGAGCTCGTAGCAGAGGATCATGACGGACTGGGCCAGGTTGATGGAGGAAAAGTCCATGGTGGGGATGGAGACGAGGGCATCAGCCAGGCGGAGTTCATCGTTGGTCAGGCCCTTGTCTTCGGAGCCGAAGAGGATGGCCACCTTGTCGTCCGGAGAGAGGCCGCCCACACGTTCCACCAGGCTCTGGGGGGTGATGAGGCCCTGGCGTTTTTTTCCCTTCCGCGTGGTGGTGGCGGCCACGAAGGTAAAGGGCTTGAGGGCATCATCCAGGTTATCGTGGACGGTGAGGGTGTCGATGATGCCCGCCGCGTGGTGGGTGGCGGTCTTCCGCATGCGCTCCTGGTCCGGCTCCAGGGGATTAACAAGGATCAGCTCGGAAAAGCCCATGTTCATCATGGCTCGGGCAGCAGATCCGATGTTTTCCGGGTAGCGGGGCCGCACCAGGACGATCGGGACTACTTCAAGCCGGGTTGGGATGGGGGCGTTGCTCATGGTCGTGTCTGACATCTCCTGACTGGGTCGGAAAATAAGGGCTATGCCCTAAAAAAACGAGAGCACCGGAATCGTCGGTGCTCTCGAAGGTTTTTTTGTCGGCGGGGGAAAATATGCTTTAATCAAGCCATGATGTCAAGGGATGAGAAGAAGTAGGCGATTTCCGTTTTTGCCGTCTCCGGCGCGTCGGAGCCGTGGACCACGTTGCTTTCGATGGATGATGCAAAATCTTTTCGGATGGTTCCCTCTTCGGCCTCTTCATAATTGGTAGCCCCCATGATCTTTCGGTTCAGGGCGATGGCATCTGGCCCCTCAAGAACCATCACCACCACGGGGCCGGAGCACATGAAGTCGGTGAGGCTGTCGAAGAAGGGGCGTTCCTGCTCGACGTGGCAGAATCCCTGGGCCTCCTGCTCCGTCATCTGCAGCATGTGCATCGACTAACGGTCAAGCCCAGGATTCAAAGCGCCGGATCACGTCTCCTATGATGTTTTTTCTGACACCGTCGGGTTTGATGATGGATAGCGTCTGTTCCATTGGGATGAATGCTCCTTGGGTTGTGTGGTTGGTGAGGGAATATGACAATGCCGGAGGCCTGTCTTGTCTCCGCCCGTTTTATCCTGTTGATATCTATGGCCTCGGGATGACAACCTGATGACGCCGGGCCGGGCCTTTGAGGCTGCCGTTGCCGATGCGGCACAGCGGTGTAACGGTATTGATGAAACCACATGGGGGATGGGTTTTCCATAGCTTTTCTTTATTGACAAGGGTAAATCGAATGTTTACATTGTGCCAAGCCCGATAGACGAAACGAAAGTTTCATTTTTCTTATATATTTACAGCTTCTATGGAGGTCCCATGTTAGAGGTGACTGCGGCTGCAACGCAACAGATTGCAGAATATTTCAAGGGCAGGGAAGTGATGCCCATTCGTATTTTTCTCAACTCCGGCGGCTGAGGGGGCCCCTCCCTTGCCATGGCTCTGGATGAGTCTAAAGACACCGATGAAAAATTTGAAGTGGATGGTTATGTCTACATCGTAGACAAAGAGTTCCTGGCCCAGGCCCAGCCCATCAAGGTCGATTTCCTTGAAGTGGGCTTTAAAGTGACCTCAAGCCTCAAGCTTGAGTCCGCTTGCGGCAGCTGCAGCTCCACCGGCTCCTGCTGCTCCTAATCGCGTTTGCCCGCCATGGCGGGTGACCTGATTACGAAGACGTCCATAACGCTTCCTTTCGAAAGAAAGGGGGCGTTTTTTTTGTGTGTAACTATTCAGCTTATGCCTCCGGCGGCCCTGCCGGGGGCTAAACGTTTGCCTGATTTTATAAAGGCGGGTTTAACAAACAGGTTTTAAAGAATCTTTTTGAGTGAATTTTTACTTTAAAGGCGGATGTGATTTGACCCGAGGAACGAGGGGCAAAACACATCCGCAACCTGCTTTCAAGGTGGTACACCTTGCCGCCGGAGGCTGTTTTTTAGCTGAATAGTTATGTTGTTTTATGCCAGTGCAATGAGCTTTCTGGCGATATCCATAAGGGCCTCGGGGGCGGTTTCAATGCGTTCGTAAGGACGCTCCCCGGAGCGGTCGGAGTCCGCCACTTCATCGAGTTCCGGCACAAACCCCAGGATCTCGAAATCACTTAAGCTCTCCTCGATCATCTTTCGATCCTCATCGGTGCGGATCCTGTTGCCGATGATCATGACCCGTTTGATGCCCAGCTCCTCGGCCAGTTTACGGATCTGAAGGGCCGCAACCCGGCTTCTCTTGCCGGGGTTCACCACGGTGACCAGGGCGTTCACCGATGAGGTGGTGGCCCGGCCCAGGTGCTCTACTCCGGCCTCCATGTCCATGACCACCACCTCGTCGCGCTGAAGCACCAGGTGCATCATCAGGGCTTTCAGGATCGTGCTCTCCGGGCAGATGCAGCCGGATCCGCCCTTTTGAACCGTTCCCATGGCGAGCGGCTTGCCGAGCGCCAGTCCCGTTCCAGGGAAAACCGGTCGGGGATGTCGTCCACCTTGGGGTTGAGGGTGAAAAACCCTCCCATGGTTCCGGGTTTTGCTCCGGTCCTCTCGGCAATGAGGTCGGAGAGCTGGGCGATGGGGGTGATCTCCATGTCTTCGGAGATACCCAGGGCCGATGCCAGGTTGGAGACAGGGTCTGCATCAATGGCGATGACCTTTTTCTCCTCCTGGGCGATGATGCGTGCGATAAGAGCGGTAAGGGTTGTCTTGCCGACTCCTCCTTTGCCTCCAAAAGCCAGTTTCAAACTCACAGATTCATCTCCCGTCGTGGGGCAGGCGCTCCGTCACAGAGCGCTCCCCGGATATGTCAAAAACTCGCGGAAGGACTCGCGTTCCCGCTGGTTCGTTTCTTTTATTTTACTATGGGCCATAAGCCCCTGTGGCGCAAGGGTTGAGGGGGCCTTTACACAGATCAATGGGGGATTGTGACGAGGCCGCTCTTTTTTTGTTTGCCAGGCGCGTCTTTGTTCAGGCATCGCCTGCGGCGGAAAAGGGGCTGATCTTTTCAAGGATGGCCCCTGTTTTGCTACCTGCCAGCATGAAGATAAGAAAGCGCTGCTCGGCAGCGTAGCGGTTCAGGTCGTCACGGTGGATGGCCTGGGCCTCGAAGACGGCATGCCGTTCCATAAAGTGGGCGGAGCACATCAGGGCGCTCTCTTTGTCGTGAAAGGCCGGGATGAAGCGAATCCCCAGCTCCTGATCGTCGAACCCGGCAAAGGACTCGTCTTTTCCGGGGTTGTTGACGTAGATGTAGACCCAGTTGGTGTCGTGTTTGGTCTTGTCCATGGTTGTTGCCTGTTGCTCCTTCCGTCTCGTCGGAAGATGAGAAAAGCCCCGCAGGGGCTGCGGGGCTTCGGGTTCATGGGGGGACGGTGCGTCGTTGGGGGCATTCTCCCGGTTTTCAACAAAAATAAAGGGTACCATCAAACCGGCCCGTCCCATGGCAATGGTTAGACTTCCAGCCAGGAATCTGAAAAGAGGGTGTGGCCCAGGATGACGTTGCAGGTCTTCACATAGCCGCGGAGCTCTTCACTCAGGGAATCCAGGGCAGGCGGGTTGCCGTCCATGGTGTTTTGGATCACCTCATAGATGTCGGGGCGATTGCCTTTGCTCAGGCCCATGGTGGCGTCGTCCTTGGCGTCGGCGATAAAAGATTCCATGCCCTTGATGTTCAGCATGGAGGTAAAGGTGATGTTGATGATGTGCCGCAGGTGATCGGGTACGCCGTTGGAGATGTTGGAGACCCCGCAGGTGCTCCGGGCGCCCGGGGCGATGTCCTGGAGCATGTCCATGAAGTTGAGGAGGCTCACGGCCTGGGGCTGCTGGATGTTGACGGGGGTGACAATGCCGTCCACCCAGATCTTTTCGTTGGGGACCCCCGCTTCGTTGGCTGCGTAGAGGAGCTCCACGCACAGGGCGGCGCGTTCGTTTTCGTCCCTGGGCAGGCCTTCCGGTCCCCACATCAGGGCACAGAAGTGGGCGCCGCTTTCGGCGGCCAGGGGGATCATACGCTCATAGCGTTCGGGCACGGCCATGATGGAGTTGATCATGGGCGGCAGTTTGCACTTGGGAAGGGCGGCTGCGATGGCGTCGATGTTGGAGGTGTCAAGGACCAGGGGAATGTCATCCACCACTTCCTGCACGGTTTCCACAACCCAGGGCATCAGCTCTACGCCGTCTTTCTTGGCGGGACCGAGGTTGATGTCGATCCAGTCCACGCCCTTGGATTTCTGGAAGAGGGCCTCTTCCTGAATCGGCTTGGGATCTCTCTCTCTGAATCCGCGTCCGATCTCTTTGCCGATAACGTTCAAGCTTTCTCCGATGACTTGAAAACCCATAAAATTCCCTCCGGATCTGAGTTGATGTTGCAAGAACAGAAAAACGTGCGTGAGTTGGAAAATAAGCCCGTCCCGCCCCGGTAACCGGGCGGGACGGGCGACAAGGGCGCCGTTGGATCAGGCGGCACCGACCTTGGCCTTCAGGAAGGCGGGCAGGTGCGCAGCTTCTCGGGGACCGACGGTGATGCTCCAGTCGGGGAGCTCTTCTTCCACATCCCCTGCGATGGCTGCGGCGTAGCCGGGGATGATCAGCTCGTTGTGCTTGATCTTCTCGGAAATGCCGCTTTTCTTCACAAAGACCCCCACATCATCGCCGCTGAACTTGCCTGCGGCCCAGGCCGTGAGGACCGAGAGGCCCTCGGCTTCCTTGATGAGGAGCCAGCAGGGGACCCTGCTGCCTTCGGCTTCGCCGGAGACGATGAAGTAGGTGAGGGCAAAGTTGGTGGTGACCATCACCGGTGAGTTCTCGTCGGGGTTGCCGATTTCGTAGATGCCTTCGGTGACCGTCATGGGGCGCTGCGGGTCGGTGAAGATGTTGAGGCGTTCCAGCAGAAGCGGGAAGAGGGTCTCGGTGTTGAACTCGGAGAGCACCACGATGCCGCCGTACTTGGCCACGAACATCCCGGCGATGAGGGCTTCCATGTCGGCGTTTCCGGCCATTTCGCTGGGAAAGGTGATGGTGGGAAAGCCCAGGGAGCGGTTGCCGCCCTTGAGGGCTGCCCGCCGAATGGCGACCTGATCGGCAAAGGAGCCTTTGAGGTCCCGGCTGCCGGAGTCGATGACGATGTCCTTGATCCCCATGGCCGTCAGTTTGTCGGTCAGGGGGATAAGGGCCTCGACACCGTCGGCCTTGACAGCCACGGGCAGTTCCGCCGCCTTGGCGATCTCACCGAAGGCCTCCACCGTGGCCTCTGTGGCGCCGTAGATGAGGGGCCGCTTAAAGGCCGTGGCCTCCACGCCGGCTTTCATCACTTCGGGGTCTTCGCTCATGAGGATGAGGTTGAACTCCGAGGTTTCGGCGATGGTTTTTGCGGTTTTGGCAAAGGCATCAGGGCCTGCTCCGTCGTCCTTGACCGCGATGAGCTCGGGCCGGAGATTAAGGCCCACGCGCTCGTACTGGAAGGCGTTCCAGGCCGTCAGGCGGGCCGCAAGGTCGGCTTCAGCCATGGAAGAGGGGATGGTGGCGGCCAGGGTGGTGGGGTTGTAGAAGGTCTTTTCGTGACGGTACATCACGGTTTCGCCACCGGCGGTGGCTTCACGGACCCCTTTGCCCAGCTTCACGGGGCGAATGGGAGGGGCCGAGGCTTCGGCGAGCTTTTCCCTGGCTTCGTCCGAGACGTAGGGGCAGTTGTCCAGCTCCGCCTTTCCGGATGCCAGGTTCATGGCAAAGGCGAGGCAGGTGGGCACCCCGCACTCTTTGCAGTTTGTTTTGGGCAGCAGTTTGAAGATCTGTATACCGGTAAGAGCCATGTGTATCTCCTTGTCTGGGTCCTGTCTGGATGACGCTCGATAACAATGCCGGACAGCAGGGCCTCCGGGCGGCAGGGCGGCCGCCCGGAGGCCGTGGCATTATCCGATGAGCGGGTCCATGGACATGGCGGGGTGACCTTTTTCCTCGAGGAAGGGCAGAATTTCCTCTTCGGTGGTGCCCACCGTTTCATCGGCGATCATGTTGTAGAAATCGGGATAGCCGTTTTCTTCACCGTACTTATCAAGGCGATCCTTAATCTCTTCTTTCAGCATCTTGGGCATCCAGACCATGCGGAGCAGGCCGCCGTCGCCCTTGATGAATTTCCTCTGGGTGATGTTGTACTTGGAGTGGCCCACAAAGCCCGGGGAGGAAGCTCCGCCGCCCATGACGCCTGCAAGGGTGGTGAACTTCATGCCCGAGGGGGTGTCTCCTGCAAATTCACGGTTGACGGTCATGACCCCGTTGCAACTGGGGAGCATGGCGGCGATGCATTCGCAGCAGCCGCAGGTGGTCATGGGGTCGATGACCATGGAGTAGAAGTTGTAGTGGGTCACGGCACCGCGGGATGCCTTCTCCACGAACTCGTTGACTCCTTTCCACTGGCCGAGGACCGGGTCGAGGCACTCGCCCTTTTCGATGGGCTGGTTGGGGCCGGTGGGGTTGATCTCAAAGGCTGCCCGACAGTCCATCCAGTTGTAGGCGCCGCAGAGGCCGGTTCGCTCGGGGCTCACCGTACAGACGTGGTTGGGAGCAAAGGACTGGCAGAGGGAGCAGGAGTAGAAGATCTCCACGTCCTCGTCCGTCATTTTGTCCACACGCTCGTCACGGGTCTTGTACTCGGCCCGGGCCGTTGCCGTGAGCTTGGCCACGTCCTCTTTGCCTGTGTAAAGGGTGATCTGGACCTTGTCGACGATCTTCTGGAATTCCTGGTGGAACTTGGCGTGGAGGACCACACCGATGTCCTTCAGGGTAAAGCCTTTGTCCACGGCGGACTTGCTGACGCGGACCCAGGAGATGTCGCGCTGGCCGATGTGCATGATGCCCTGGATGTAGTTGACCAGGTGGTGGATCTGGCGTTCCATGATGGGCTCAAAGTCTTCCTGGAACTCACGCCCGGCGATCTGGATAAAGATGCCCAGGTCCAGGGTGTCCCCTTCGGAGAGGTCGGGGATGTCCTTGCCCACCACGATGACCTTGCCGTCTTCGATCTCGCTCATTTCCGCGCGCTTGACCAGCTCGGTGCACTGGGTCTTGCCACCGCCCATCTGGCTGTGCAGGTCGGCACCACGGACACGCTCGCCTTCGTAGGCGGGGCCAAAGGAGCAGGGGATGTTGATGTCGGAGACGGTGACCTTGAGGCCGCGCACTTCCACGGACTTCTGGCAGATCTCCTCGTGGGGGACGTTGGCCACCACGTGCTCGTAGGTACAGATACCCGTGGGCAGGATTTCGGGGATATCGGTGTCGGCAAGGGTGGGGAAACCCCAGTTGACGCAGCCTGCCGCTGCCACGCCCCACTCGGTGCCCACATCGCCCAGGGCGTTGACAAAGGCGAAGATACGCTCTTTGTTGTACATGAGCATCTTGCGGTGATCCCCGGGCTGAACGCCGCCGAAGGCCATGGCCGCACGGTTGGCAAAACCGAGGGCGAAGACGGCAGAAGAGATATCCGGGCCGAAGGGTACGATACGGGTGTTCCAGCCCACCTGCACATCCTGCTCCACGAGCTGCTGGATGACGCTGGTGTTGTTGTGGTTGGCCGCGCAGAAGATATAGAGGCTCTTCTTCTGGTAGTCTTCCACGATGTCCTTGGCGATTTCAGAGTTGGGGGCGGCGCCCACGATGGCGGCAAAGCCCGGGGCGCTGCCGTCCACGAACTCCACGCCGCGCTTTCGCAGGATGGTGTCGTCGGCGGGGCCGAGCCAGATGCTGCCTGCTTCCACGTCCGGGTCTTCCGTAAAGGAGTAGAACTCGGGCTCGTTCAGGATGCGCAGGGCTTCCTTGATTTCATAGGCGAAGATGGCTGCCATGCCGGCGTCGAGCAGGGGCCCCAGGTAGGGCAGGTGGTTTTTGCCCTTGACGTGGGGAGGGAGAAGGCCGCGGGCAAAATCCAGCGGTTTTTTCATATCTTCCAGGGTCTCTACCTTGATACCCAGAAGGGAGTAGATGACCGGCAGGTAATAGGCGGTGTTGCCAAAGCTTACCTTGGTGCTCGCGTCAAATGTTTCAAGTGCTTTCTTGTACTCACCTTCCACCTGGGAGACCACTTTATAACCACCCTGTATGGCGGCGAATGCGACTAATTTGGACATGCTCTTCCTCCTTCGTTGAGGATATTCTTAAAGGTTGATGATCAAGCATGTGGATGGCGGCCGGACCGGGCCGCCGACCCGCTATCCGTCGATGGCCTGACGGGCGGCCATATCCATGAGGACACGTTCTCTTGCCTTGTCGATACCCAGCTCCTGGCGCTTTTTGTCGATATGGGCGATCATCTTCTGGGCGTGCTTGACAGGGTCGGGCTCGCAGTCCCACATGCCACCGTAGAGACCTTCCAGGTCGGTGTAGAGATGGTCCTTGAAGACAGGAGCGCCGTCCACGGGCAAGGTAACGCCAAAGACCGTGTAAACGCCAGAGGTTACGAAGTAGTGGCCGATGGAGATGGCTTTCTCGCTCATCCACTCCGGGGCGCTGCCGGCCACGGGAAGGTCCTTGATCTCTTTGCCGAGTCCGCCGGCCTTGACCACTTCGGTGGCGGCCAGGAGGATACGGGAGTTGTCCACGCAGGATCCCAGGTGGAGGACAGGGGGGATCCCCACGGTTTCACAGACCTCGGCAAGGCCGGGGCCGCAATGGACGGCTGCACACTCGGGGCTGAGGAGGCCGGCCATGCCCGCTGCGATGGCGCTGCAGCCGGTGGTGAGGACGATGACGTCGTTTTTAATGAGTTCCTTGATGACGGTGATGTGGTCGTTGTTGTGCTTGGTCCGCGCGTTGTTACAGCCTACGACCCCGGCGATGCCCCGGATGCGGCCGTTGATGATGTTGTCGTTCAGGGTGTAGTAAGAGCCCCTGAAGGAGCCGCCCAGATGGTACTCAATGGATTCCACGCCGAAGCCGACCACCTGGGTCTCTTTCTGTACGGGAATCATCACCTCGGCCTTGCGGTTTTCGAAGTTGTCGATGGCCATCTTGACAATGCGCTTGGCGTCTTCCATGGCATGGTGCTCGTCGAACTCAATGTGGATGACGTTGTTTTGCTCCATGCGGGCGATGGGGTGGGTGGTGATGAGCTTGGTGTGGAAGCACTTGGCCACGTTGGCCAGGTTCTGGAAGATACACTGAACGTCCACTACCATGGCGTCGCAGGCGCCGGTGATGATGGCAAGCTCCTGCTGCAGGAAGGTCCCCACGATGGGCACGCCGTGGCGCTGGGCCAGTTCGTTGGCCGTACAGCAGATACCGCCGAGCTGGATGCCCTTGGCACCTTTTTCCGCTGCGTAATCCATCATCTCCTTGGACTGGCTGGCGGCCACGATCATTTCCGAGAGGATGGGCTCATGGCCGTGAACGACCAGGTTGACGTGGTCCGCCTTCATGATGCCCAGGTTGACTTCGGACTGCACGGGGCTGGGGGTGCCGAACATGACGTCCTGGAGGTCGGTGGCGATCATGGAACCAACCCAGCCGTCGGCCAGGGCCGCACGGGTGGACTGCTTGATGAGGTTTTTGTAGTCTTGGTCCACGCCCATGTGGGTGCGGTGCATGATCTCGACGATCTCGCGGTCAACGTTTCGGGGAAGGACGCCGAGCTCTTTCCAGCGGTTGTAGGTGGCCTCGGGGGCACGCTTGATGTAGAGGCACTCACTGTCGGGCTTGCCCCATTCGTTCATGGCCTTTTCAGCCACTTCCAGGGCGATCTCGTCCATGTCGCGGTCTTTGACTTCGCCGTCCACGGTGACGGTGGTGTCCACGTCAAAGTGGGGAGCGATGGCAAGAAGCTTGTGGTAATCCTTGATCTGGTAGTCTTCGGTCTCTTTTCTCGCAACGGAGAGGAATACTTCAGCAACGCCGCGTCCGTGGTCGGAGTGGGCGGAAGCGCCGCCGGCGACCATGCGGGCGAAGTTACGCGCCGCAATGGTGTTGGCAGTGGCTCCGCAGAGGCCTTTTCGTGTGTCTTCGCCTTCGATGCCGCCCTTGGGAAGGGGGAGGCGGCAGGGACCCATGGCACAGTTTTTACAGCAGATGCCCTGGATACCGATGTTACAGGGCTTCATGTTTTCAGCCCGGTCGAACACGGTCTCGACGCCGAGTTCCTGGGCTCGTCTGATCATTTGCTGAGTCGCTGGATCAATGGAGGCATTGAGCGGATCTGCCAGCTTCATTGCCTTTGCTTTTTTTTCGTCTGCCATCAGAGGTTCCTCCTCTTGTTGTAGGGTCATCCTTTGCCTTGCACTCAAAGCGCGCTTCGATGCGGCTTCGTGAATGAACGTACCTTAAGGCTTACGCTACGCGACGGTGGATCATGTTGAGGCGATCGATGAGCTTGTCCAGCTGGCTCTTTTGTTCTGCTGCCGCGGTGAGTGTCCTCAGGGCTTCAGGCTGGGTTCCACGGGTCTTGGCCATCTCGGCACGGGCCTTGGCTCGCTCCGCGCGGATGGCTTCTTCGGCTTCTTCCCGCTTGGCCTTGGCGTCGATTTCAGCCTGCTTTTTGGCCTCTGCTTCGGCTTGTGCTTTGGCTTCCGCATCTGCCTTTGCTTTGGCTTCGGCTTCTGCCTTGGCCTTTGCGTCCGCCTCGGCTTTGGCCTTGGCTTCGGCTTCCGCCTTGGCTTTGGCCTCTGCGTCTGCCTTGGCCTGGGCTTCAGGGTCTACCTTCGGCTCTTCAACCTTGGCAGGTTCAGCGGCCTTGGCGGGCTCGGGGGTGGCCGGGGCAGGCTTGGCTTCCGCCTTGGGAGCGGCAGCGGCTGCCGGAGCTTCTGCAGCGGCTTTGGGAGCCTCTTTTTTCGCGGGTTGGGGGGCTGCTTTTTTCTCTTCTGCGATGGCGGTATCCGGGGCGGGGGCAAGGCTTGCGAAGTCCACATCAACGTCGTCAAGCTGTTTGGTGATGCCTGCCACGTCGGTGGCCATGCCTCCCTCGATCATCAGGTCGATGAAGGAGCGGACGAGCCGGGCGGCTTCGGGGTGGCGCATGATCAGGATATCGCCGCCGGCGACAAGGTAGGAAACGGCGCAGACGGCCTCCATGAGGATGCCGCGTTTTTCAGGGTCGCCGAGGATGGGGGCCTCTTCAACGCTCTGCTTGGCTTCCTTGCACTTCCAGATTTCGTTGCCGAGGTTGTTGATGATGGGGAACTGGAGTTTGTCGTCGCCCTGCTGCATGGCTGCCATGCGCAGGCGCTCCATGACGGAGTAGGAGTACTCCATGCCGTAGCCGAGGCCACCGGTGGTGGGGTCGACAATGACCCTGTCCATGGGCATGCCCAGGTTTTCCAGAAGGATGTTGACCTGTTTGGCCAGGTTGACGTCGATGGGGGATGAGGAGATCAGGGCGTGGCCGTAGCCCATGGCCGAGGCGCCGATGCCTTTGTGGTTGGCGTCTTCAACCGGGCCCAGGGTGAGCTTGAATTCCTGGCACTCTTCCGAGACGGCTTTAAGGACCTCTTCATCCTTGCCCGGGTTCGAACAGCCCCAGACAATCAGGGGCACGTCGATGGCTGAGGCCACCTTTTTTACTGTGGCGGCGGCTTCGGCGGGGCTGGCGTCTTTGTCGTTGGGATCGATACTTTTGAGTTGCAGTACGATGAGTTCTGCGCCGAATTTCTCCACGCAAAGTTTTGCCCAGGCCGCGGGATCGCTAACGACATCTTTAAACGGCGCCAGGCAGGCTTCGGGCCAGTCTTCAGGTGCCATGTCCCAGACTTCCATGGCGATTTTGGGTTTGTGCGGCATGTCCCCTTCAAACTGATAGAAAGGGTAGCATGAGGCACCACCGACGGAGATGGCGTTGTCGCCTGCTCCGATGGCAATTTCCTTGATGCTTCCTGCATAGGACTCTTTAATGATTTCGAAACCCAATGTTACCTCCTTGTCGTTGACTAATTATATGGATGAAGGCGTCCATTCGTTTATTCGTGTCGATCACGCCCGTCGGATTGTGACGATCCTTTGGGCGCTTCGAGGAGAAACCTGAAGTTTTTAAAGAGCGGAGTTGGAAGGTAACGCAAGAGAGCGTGTTAAGAGATCGTGCTGGGCACGGCGTTTACTCTTCTGTTTATATGATTCTGAATTGTGATTCTTTTTTTTATTTTAGGATAGCTAAACCATGAAATTTCTAACAACTGCCTTGGGTGCTGTCAATATTAAATATCATATGATTCGAATTATTTTTCCCGGGATGATCTTTGAGAAGTAATATACAGTTTTTGACAGTGAACGTCAGTTAAATATTGAAGGTGTTCCGCCATGATAGTTCGGGGTTAAGTCGACGCTGCGAACCTTATAAGTGCGGGGCTCTGAAGGATATTCTCTCTGTCGGAGTCAATGGATGACAACTGGCATTGATGAGTAACATTAAAAATACTAATTAAGCCGAAAAAGTGCTTGACTGGTATGGGGTATTGAGAGATAGTTCCGAATAATAAACAAAGGATAGAAGGCAATCCGTTCTGTTGTCATGGCGTTTGGAACGACGTTTACGATCAATGCAGACGTTATACGACATGATGGTGGTTTCTTCCGGGGGAATGCAAAGAAGAGCTGCCAGGAAGTAGTGAAAACAAACATGAGGGACCTGCCTCGGCGTTGTTGTGTTCGCACCAGGGGCCGAACACGGCGGCGTGATGCAATGTGGCCCGTAAAGACTTCGGGCCGGGCGCATGTGCGCCAAGCAATTCTGAACAACCGGATAATTCCTGCTGGTGGATGCTTTTTTATGGTACACGTGCAGGCACTGATTATTGGGACGTACAGACCAGGAATTTGTTTTCATCACCATGCTACCGGCTCTTTCTGTGGGCCAATTCTTGAAAGGAGTAATGAATGGCTTTAGATCCAAAGAAGCACGCTGATTGGGAAATTGCTCAGGATTCTGAGAAATCCATGAAAACCATTTATGAGATTGCGGAAGAGTTCGGGCTGACCAAGGAAGAACTGCTGCCCCAGGGCCACTACATCGGCAAGATTGACTATCGCAAGGTTCTTGAACGCCTGAAGGACAAGCCCAACGGCAAATACGTCGATGTTACCGCCATCACTCCCACGCCCCTTGGGGAGGGCAAATCCACCTCCACCATGGGCCTTGTCCAGGGCCTCGGCAAACGCGGCAAGCGCGTGTCCGCAGCCATCCGCCAGCCTTCCGGCGGCCCCACCATGAACATCAAGGGTTCTGCCGCCGGCGGCGGCCTGGCCCAGTGCATTCCCCTGACTCCTTTTTCCCTGGGATTCACCGGCGACATCAACGCCATCATGAATGCCCACAACCTCGCCATGGTCGCCCTGACCTCCCGCATGCAGCATGAGCGCAACTACACCGACGAGCAGCTTGACCGCCTCACCAAGATGCGCCGCCTCGACGTGGACCCCACCAACGTGGAGATGGGCTGGGTCATCGATTACTGCTGCCAGTCACTGCGTAACATCGTCATCGGTATGGACGGGGTCAACGGCAAGCGAGACGGCTTCATGATGCGCTCCAAGTTCGGCATTGCCGTTTCCTCCGAGGTCATGGCGATCCTGTCGGTTGCCACCAGCCTCAAGGACATGCGTGACCGCATGGGCAAGATCGTTGTGGCCTACGATAAGAAGGGCAAGCCCGTCACCACCGAGGATCTGGAAGTGGCCGGTGCCATGACAGCCTGGATGGTGGACGCCCTGAACCCCAACCTCATGCAGACCCTGGAAGGCCAGCCCGTTATTGTCCACGCCGGCCCCTTTGCCAACATCGCCATCGGCCAGAGCTCCATTATCGCCGACCAGGTTGGTCTCAAGCTTGCCGATTTCCACGTCACCGAGTCTGGCTTCGGCGCCGACATCGGCTTTGAAAAGTTCTGGAACCTGAAGTGCCGTTACAGCGGTCTGGTTCCCGACGCAGCCGTTGTCGTGGCCACCATCCGGGCCCTCAAGTGCCACGGCGGCGCCCCGGTTCCCGTTCCCGGCAAGGCCATGCCCAAGGAGTACAGCGAAGAGAGCGTGGAGTGGGTCGAGAAGGGATGTGCCAACCTGATCCACCACATCCGCAACGTCCGCAAAGCCGGTATCAGCCCCGTGGTCTGCCTCAACGCCTTTGTTACCGACACCAAGGCCGAATGTGAGAAGGTCCGTGAGCTGGTGGAGGCCGAAGGGGCCAAGTTCGCCATCTCCGAGCACTGGGAAAAAGGCGGCGAAGGCGCCCTGGAGCTGGCAGACGCCGTTATCGCTGCGTGTGACGAGCCCACGGATTTCAAATTTCTCTACGACCTGGACATGCCGGTCAAGGAGCGTATCGAACTCATCGCCACCGAGGTGTACGGTGCCGACGGCGTGGATTTCTCCGCCGATGCAGCGGCTTCTCTGGCGCGCATCCAGGCCGACCCCGAACTTGCCAAGCTGGGGCTCTGCATGGTCAAGACCCACCTCTCCCTCTCCGACAATCCCGCTCTTAAAGGGGTGCCCACGGGTTGGCGACTCCAGATCCGCGAGGTGCTGACTTATGGCGGCGCCGGGTTTATCGTGCCCGTGGCCGGTACCATCAGCCTGATGCCCGGCACCGGCTCCAACCCCTCCTTCCGTCGGGTGGATGTGGATGTTGAGACCGGCAAGGTCCAGGGTATTTTCTAGGACCCCTGGTGCAGGTTTGACACGCGACAGATAATAAAAAAGGCCGGCTTGCCGGCCTTTTTTTGTCTTTAATGAGCAAAAGCTGGATTACTTAACGTGCGTGGGTTAAGATAGCTTTCGCGTCACCGTTTCATGTCCCGCCTCTATCGTATCGCAATTGTATCGCGCCGACCCGTTGGAACGGATCTGGTGATAACCCAATCGGGAGAGAGTATGGAAAAATTTACGGTGCAGTTCATTCCCCATGAAGTCTCCATCGAAGTCGCGGCCGGAGAGTCCCTGCTGGCAGCCGCCATGGAAGCAGGCGTGCACATCAACGCCTCCTGTGGCGGGGGCGGTGTCTGCGGGAAATGCCGCGTGGTGGTGGAAGAGGGGGCGTCGGCTTGCGAACAGACCGACAAGTTGACCCAGGAAGATTACGACGGGGGCTGGCGCCTCGCCTGCATGACCGAAGTCAGGGACAACCTGACCGTGCGCGTGCCCATGGAATCCTCGGCCCTTCTGGGGGGCGAGTTGCCCCAGGCCACGCCTCGGGCAACGGCCCATATCCGCAAAATGGACTTTGAGGCGCTAAAGGAGGAGGGGCTCTTTATTCCTCCCATGGAGAAGATCTTTGTGGAGCTTCCCGTTCCCGACGCATCGGATCACAGCGCCGATGTGACCCGTCTTTTTCAGTACCTGAAAACCGTCAGGGGGGAAGGGGGGCTGGACATCGACCTCTCGGTGATCCGAAAGATGCCCAAGGTGCTCCGGGACGGGGAGTTCAAAGCCACGGTGACCCTGGAACGGCCGGTGAAAAGCGGCAACAAGTCCCGCATCGTCAATATCCAGTCCGGCGACCGCACCGACTGCAACTATGCCATTGCCCTGGATATCGGCACCACCACTATCTACGGCCAGCTCTTCAACCTGAAGGATGCCGCGGTGCTGGAGCAGTGCGGCAAGGTCAACGGCCAGGTGAGCTACGGGGAGGACGTGATCTCCCGGATTATCTATGCGGAAAAGGAAGGGGGGCTGGAGCGGCTCCGCCAGGTGGTGGTGGAGACCATCAACGAGATCGTGGGGCGTCTTTTGTCCCGCAGCGGGGTGGACATGGAGGAGGTCTCCACCGTGGCCATCGCGGGCAACACCACCATGACCCAGCTCCTTTTGGGGGTGGATCCCCGCAACATCCGACGGGCACCGTACGTGCCTGCGGCCAACGTCTATCCCCCGCTTTTGGCCCAAAGCCTGGGCATCACCCTTGCCGAGCACACCACGGCCCTTATTTACCCGCTCATCTCCAGTTATGTGGGGGGGGATATCGTGGCAGGCGTCATGGGCAGCGGCCTTTACCGGAGCGACAAGCTGACCCTGTTCATCGACATCGGCACCAACGCCGAGATCGTGGTGGGCAACAAGGAGTGGCTTGCCTGCACCGCCTGTTCCGCAGGCCCTGCCTTTGAAGGCGGGGGCATCAAGTTCGGCATGCGCGCAGCCCCGGGGGCCATCGAGGACTTCTCCCTCGACCCGGTGAGCTGGGAGCCCATGCTGCGGACCGTGGGGGGAGCCAGACCCCGCGGGATCTGCGGGTCCGGTCTCATCACCACCGTTGCCGTTCTCTTTGAAAACCGCATCATCGACAGCCGCGGCAAGTTCAATACGGATCACGCTAACCCGAGGCTGCGGGAAAACGAAGGCATCACCGAATATGTCCTGGTCTGGGCGGACCAGACGGACATCGGCCGGGACATCACCTTGACCGAGCCGGATATCGACAACCTCATCCGTGCCAAAGGGGCCGTCTACAGCGGGTGCGAGACCCTGCTCAACGAGGTGGGACTCTCCATTTCCGAGATCGAGGAGATCATCCTGGCCGGCGGGTTCGGCAGCTACATTGATCTGCAGCGCGCCTTTACCATCGGATTTCTTCCCGAGATCGACCCTGCCAAGGTGACCTTCATCGGCAACGGGTCCCTCATGGGGGCGAAGATGAGCGCCCTGACCAACACCCTGCGCCAGGATGTGGTCCAGGTGGTGCGGCGCTGATGACCGACTTTGGACTCAAGCCCTCCTACATGGATCACTACATCGCGGCACTTTTTCTGCCCCATACCGACCTGAACCTGTTTCCCCGCCTGAAGGCGAGGCTCTCTGAAAAGCAGGGGGCGGTGGATACGCCGTGAGGAGAATGTGTTATGATGCGGGGTGCTGCTGGCGAACGCATCATGAACGCACCGCAGGCGGTATAGGATTGTTTATCACGTCATAATTTTGGACCCTGATTGAGGACGACCATGGGAAAAGTAATTGCAGTAGCAGGCAAGGGCGGTACCGGAAAGACCACCACGGCATCCCAGGTGGTACGGTACCTTGCGGCAAGCGGTGTTTCACCGGTACTGGCCGTGGACGCTGACCCGAACAGCAACCTCGGGGAGACCCTGGGGATCGAGGTGGAAAGGACCGTCGGGGATATCCGTGAAGGGTTCATGAAGGACCCGCAAGGGGTGCCCTCGGGCATGGACAAGGTCAACTACCTGGAGCTCCTCATGAACCAGGTCATCATCGAGCGCAGGGATTTTGATCTCCTCGTCATGGGGCGCCAGGAGGGGCAGGGGTGCTACTGCATGGTGAACAACATCCTGAACCGGTTCACCGAAGAGCTTGCCAGAACCTACAAATACCTTGTGGTGGACAACGAAGCGGGCATGGAGCACCTGAGCCGGCGCACCAGCGGCCGGGTAGACTATCTGCTGCTCATTACGGATTACTCATTGCGTGGCCTGCGGGCGGTCAAGAGAATCCACGACATGCTCGACGACCTCAAGCTCGATGTCAGGCACAAGGGGCTTGTGGTGACCCGGGCTCCGGAAAACCTCAACGGAACGTTTCTTGCCGAAGTCAAGGAGATCGGGGTGCAGATCGTCAAGATCTGCGTCCGGATGATCCGGAACTGGCGGTTTTGGACATGGAGAAACGGTCCATGATGGAGCTTGGTGATGACTCTGCATCGGCAAAGGCCGTGGGTGGGGTCATGGAGAGGGTGCTGGCCGACCTTTCCTGAGGTTGGGATCCGGTGTGCTCCCATGCCGGGAACTTCGCTTTTTCGGAAGTAAACCGGGAGCTCACGGGGAACGTCTAATTCATATCGATCTGTGAAAGCGGGGCGTTGACAGCGCCCCGCTTTTTTAGCTCTTGCCCTGCCTTCCCTCTTTATTATATGGGAAATAGACATCCTTCATTTATCATCAACCATTGAGGAGCAGATCATCCATATGGAAAAAGCAAGAGCAGTCATACTTGCCTTTACACCGGAACCTGAACGTATATGCGCTTCTGCGGCGCGTATTTCATCCACCAAAGGGGCGGCCACCGAGATTTACGAGAACACGGATCAGAGCAACATCGGCCAGTTGATCAAACGGGTCGTGGCCCTGGGCCATGTGACCATCACGGAGCACGCCGTTTTCAACATCGCCTTTGAAAACGTTTCCGCCTTTTTCGAGCAGTTTCTTATTGAGTTCCGTCTGGCCGCGTACACGATCAAATCCCGCCGTTACGTGGACTACTCCGAGATGGGGGGGCTCTCCCCTGAGTTTCGTTTGAAAAAAGGGGGGCTGGCCGATGCGTCCTTCGGCGAACGCTTCGAAACACTGTCCAGGGAGCTGTTCGAGGACTACCACAAGCTTCTGGAGGCAGGCATCCCCAAGGAAGATGCCCGGTTTGTGCTGCCCTACTGTCTGAGGAGTCATATTTACTGCACGGTCAACGCCCGTGAGCTGCTTCATATTCTCCACTCCTGCCTCAACGGCCGCGGGGCCGCGTATCCCGAGATCCGCCAGATCGGTGAAAGCCTCCTGGCCCAGGCCAAAGAGATCCTTCCCGATGTGTTTGATGACATTGACAAGGTGGAGAAAGGGCGCGAGGACAAGGAGAGCAGACTCCGCGAGCTGGTTGCCGACAAGGGCGTCCAGCGGCGTGCCGACGGGGACAGCGCCCTGGTGGAGCTGTTGACCCACTCCGGAGAACCCGACCTCATGGTGGCCGTCTCCGCCCTTGTTTCCCATTCCGGGTGCTCCTCATCCGATGCCTTGGGCATGCTGCGTGACGACGAAGAACTCACCGCGGGAATCATCGACATTGTGACCTCGGACCGGCGCAGGCGAGAGCTTGAGCAGGTGAACGTCACTTTTCGCCTGAACGACATGAGCCTCTCCTGCCTGACCCACCTGGCACGCCATCGTATCCAGTCCCTGGTGGTGCCCTCCTTTACGGAGTTCGGCAAGAGCCGCACCTGTGTGATGCCCGAAACCATCACCGAAAATGAAGCCGCCAAAGAGATCTACATGGGCTGCTTCGAAAAGAGCATGGACCTGTACGAGGCCTTCCGCGATGCGGGTGTCATGGAAGAGGACCTTGTCTATCTGTACCTGAGCGGCAACGTGATGGACGTGGTGACCACCATGAACGGCCGGGAGCTCTACCACTTTCTCAAGCTGCGCTGCTGCGACCGGGCCCAGTGGGAGATCCGAAACTACGCCGTGGGCATGCTTTCTGCCGTGCGGGGAATCTCTCCGGTGCTCTTCGGCAAGGTCGGCCCCGGATGCTTCATGGACGGGGTGTGCCCGGAAGGCAAGATGAGTTGCGGTAAACAAGTTGAAATGAAGAAGCTTTTTTCTAATATGGAATAATATAAGGAAAGGTGTCATTGTCATGAAGAAGGTTACCGTCACAACGTTGTACAACAAGAAGAAGGAAGGGGAGAAGATCACGGCCATGACCGCCTATGATTTTCCCTTTGCCACCCTCATGGATGAGACCGGGGTGGACATGATTCTCGTGGGGGATTCCCTGGGCATGGTCATTCAAGGGGGCAACAGCACCCTTCACGTGACCATGGACGAGATGATTTACCATACTCGCATTGTCTCACGGGCCTGCAAGCGCACCATGGTGGTGGGGGATATGCCCTTTATGGCGTATCAGGCCAGCGTGGAAGAGGCCGTGCGAAACGCCGGTCGCTTTTTAAAGGAGACCGACTGCTCTGCCGTGAAGCTCGAAGGCGGCGCTTCGGTGTGCGAGGTGATAAAGGCTATTTCCTCGGCAGGCATCCCCGTCCAGGCCCACATCGGCCTCACCCCTCAGTCCGTTCACCAGATGGGAGGATTCAAGGTACAGCGTGACGAAGACCGACTCATGGCAGACGCCCTGGCCGTTCAGGAGGCCGGAGCCTTCTCCGTGGTTCTGGAAGGCATTCCCAACCACATCGCCAGGGCCATCACCGAAAAGCTCTCCATCCCCACCATCGGTATCGGCGCAGGCCCCGACTGCGACGGCCAGATCATCGTCATGCACGATACCCTGGGCATCAATTCCGGCCATATCCCTAAGTTTGTGAAGAAGTACGCGAACTTAGGGGATGAGGCCAGAAAGGGTATCAAAGGGTTCATCGATGAGGTGAAAAGCGGTGAGTTCCCCGCACCCGAGCACTGCTACAGCAAATAGTAGCGCGTCTCGCCGCCTTCTATGGTGGCCCATCGGGTTATGATGGCATGATCCCAGAGGATCAATAAAAAAAGCCTGTGCAATTGCACAGGCTTTTTTTGTTGCTTTGTAACGATTCGGGTTGCCCCTGTTCGTTATTCTTAACGTGCTGCAAGAAAAACTAAAAGCACGAAGAGACGCTTCGCCTCCCGGCGGCAAGGTGTGCCACCTTGAAAGCAAATTACCGCCGGGCTTTGCCCCTCGTTCCCGGGTCGAATCTTCAGGCCGGTGTTTCTGGCGAACCATTGTGTGATTATTTGTTTCCGACAGCCAAACAATGGGCTCGTCGATACCTTTCGACCGGCTGTTTGTCACACTTTTCAAACGTTTGGCCCCCGGCAGGGCCGCCGGAGACTTTTTTGAATCCCGAATCAGGGCCTTTCCGTCAGGGAGAATATTTCCCGGGCGGCGTAGTCTGCGTCAAAGGCTTTGACAAGGGTGCGGAACCGGCCCAGTTCGCTTCGGATGCGTCCCAGGCGGTCCGGATCGCCCAGGATAGCCACCACCTCGTCGGCGATGCCTTCAGGGGTTGCTGCGTCCTGGATCAGCTCGGGGAAGACATGG
This sequence comes from Desulfoluna sp. CYM3A, assembly GCF_056829965.1. Taxonomy (NCBI): domain Bacteria; kingdom Pseudomonadati; phylum Thermodesulfobacteriota; class Desulfobacteria; order Desulfobacterales; family Desulfolunaceae; genus Desulfoluna; species Desulfoluna sp. CYM3A. The sequence goes on along the minus strand of NZ_CP186556.1, from coordinate 2,607,744 downwards.
TGCCCTAAGATGAGGTTGGGGATGGAGATGGCGTCCACTTCACCCAGCGTTCCGCAGCATCAGGTAGGTGATGGGATTCATGCGGTAGAGCACCACGGTGGGGACCCCGGAGAGGGCCAGTTCAAAGGTGACGGTACCGGAGCAGGCGATGGCCAGGTCCACGTTCTGAAATTCGTCGTGGGGGTTGCCCTCGTACACCCGGATACCGGCTTCATGGGCGCTGTCGAACAGGGCCGCATCGAGGCTGGGGTGCTTGAGCACGGAGAAGCGGGCGTCCATGCGGGCGTCAATGTTTTTTTTGGCTTCGCACATGGTGGCCAGGTTGGATTTGACCTCCTTGCGGCGGGATCCGGGAAGGAGCAGGATGCGTCGGGGCCCTGTTTCCCCAGTTGTGTCTTTTTTCATGGCCGTGATGGTGTTGACCAGGGGGTTGCCCACAAAGGCGGCCTCCACGCCGTTGTCCCTGTAAAAGGTCTCCTCAAAGGGAAAGAGCACCAGCATCTTGTCGATGTATTGTTTCACCAGCTTCAGGCGGCCCTTGCGCCAGGCCCAGAGCTGGGGGCTGATGAAGTAGACGAGCTTTCGGCCCGGTTTGGCCACACGTTTGGCCATGCGGAAGTTAAAGTCCGGGTAGTCGGTGAAGATAACCACATCGGGATCGATCTCTTCAATTTTTTCGGCGATGCGGTTAAAGATCCGGATGAGGGTCGGAAGGTAACTGATCACCTCAAAAAATCCGGTGACGGCGTGGCTGGCCAGGTCCGCCACCTGGGTGGAGCAGGCGGCAAGTCCGGGGCCGCCTGCCGAATAGACATCGATGTCGGGTGACGCGTTTTTCAGGGCGTGAACCAGTTCGGTGGCATGCATGTCACCTGAGGGTTCACCTGCAACGATAAAAAGTTTCACAACCTTGCCTTTGTGTTCGTGGTATCTGAAAACCGGAGCCCCATGATTTCACTGTGACGGGATCCGGAGCTGTGTCTGACGGTTGGCCAGATCTTCGTCGATTTTCAGGGCAAGGTCAAGGGCCATGGCCGCATTTTTTGCAATGGTGTAGTCTCGCCGTTTTGCTGTGATACCGGCATGAAAATGCAGGATCTCCCGTTTCAGGGGCTCTTCCTTTTCAATGGTGATGACCTTTTTTTCGATACCGTTCTCTCCGTTTTTGAACGCCTTGATGGTGTGCCCGGCAAAGTCCAGGGAGATGTAGTTGTGGTTGAAAAAGACCCGGGTCCTGCGCATTTGCTCTTCGGATATCCGTGAGGCCGTGATGTTGGCGATGCAGCCGCCCTTGAAGTGAACCCGGGCATTTGCGATGTCTGCCTTGTCCGTAAGGGCCTTGACCCCCACGCCTTCCACCGAGGCCACCTCGTCGTCTACCAGGTCGAGGATGATGTCCAGGTCATGGATCATGAGGTCCAGCACCACGCTGATGTCTAAAGACCGGTTGGGGAAAGGGCCCAGCCGGTGGGATTCGATGAACATGGGGGCGGTGATCATTTTACGGGCCTCGGCATAGGCCTTGTTGAACCGTTCCACCATGCCCACCATGAGAAAGGCGTTTTTTCGTGACGCGGTTTCAAGGAGGTCTTCGGCCTCGACCATGGTGACGGCGATGGGCTTTTCAATGAGGCAGTGCACCCCGTGGTCAAGAAAAAATCTCGCCACCTCGTGGTGATTCACCGTGGGGGTGGCCACGGTCACTGCTTCGACGCCGAGGTTCAGGAGCTCTCTGTAGTCCCGGGTCCAGACGGCCCCGTGGAGGTGTTCCTGACCCGGATGGTGCGGGTCAGCCACCCCCACCAGCTCAAATGCATCCAGTTCGTCATAGATCCGTGCATGGATTTTTCCCAGTTTTCCCACGCCGATCACACCTGCTTTCATACGGTCTCCAAAACAGCGGTCGCCACGCGTCGGATCTGCTCATCGCTGAGATACGGGTGCATGGGCAGGCTGAGGACATGGGCGGCCACCTCATCGCTGACGGGGAGGTGGGCGTCCGGTTGGAGGAAGACCGGCTGGTGGTGCAAGGAGACGGGATAATGAACGGCGGTGGGGATGTCTTGCCGCTTGAGGGCCTGCTGCAGGGCGTTTCGGTCGTCAACGCGGATGGTGAGCTGGGCGTAGACCGAGGTGTTGTGGGAGCGGATCACCGGAGGGACGATGCGGTCATGGACAAGGGCCTCGGTGTATTGTCTGCCGATGGCCCGGCGTTTTTTAATTTCGTCTGGAAACAGGGGCAGTTTGGCAAGGAGTACCGCTGCCTGGATGCTGTCCAGCCGGCCGTTGATGCCCAGTCGGGGGTGGTGGTAGCGTCGGTCCTGTCCGTGTTCCCGGATTTCCCGCATGCGCGTTGCCAGGACCTCGTCTGAGGTGAAGCAGGCCCCGCCGTCTCCGTAACACCCCAGGGGCTTGGAAGGGAAAAACGAGGTGCAGCCGATGGTGGAGAGGTTGCAGGACTGCTTTCCTTTGTAGGTTGCCCCGAAGCTCTGGGCCGCGTCTTCGATGACAGGGAGCCCGTGGCGCCGGGCAACGTCGTTGATGGTGTCGAAGTCGGCGCATTGCCCGAAGAGGCTGACGGCCATGATGGCCTTTGTTTTTTCCGTTATGGCGGCCTCGATGAGGGCGGGGTCGATGTTGCAGGTGTCGGGCTCGATATCCACGAACACGGGCACGGCGCCCAACAGGGCGATGGTTTCCGCTGTGGCGACAAAGCTGAAGGGCGAGGTGATCACCTCGTCTCCTGGCGAGATGCCCAGGGCCATCATGGCCATGATCAGGGCACCGGTTCCGCTGGCCGCTCCGATGCAGTGCAGGGCACCCGTATATTCCGCGAGGCGGCCTTCCAACTCCCGGACCTCCGGCCCGTTGATGTATTGACCGTGTTGGAGGACAGCATGGATTCGTTCGTTTACATCCCTTTCAATCTGGTCGTACTGCGCTTTGAGATCGATAAATTGCATGGCGTCTCCTTGGCTTTCTAAGGCGTTGGGGGGCGTCGTCAATTTGGGTGATGCATTCTCGGCATGTTGCCCCGTCGGTGGGAGGGCGTGGCCTCCTGACCGATTGTACTGATAGCTCAGGTGTTGGTTATTTTGGTTTTGTCGAAGTATCGCTGTTTACGGTGGTGAGATGTGTTTTGTGATCAAATAATGAGTAAAAAAAATGCGGGAAAATGTCAAAGCTTCTTCTGGTCTCCAGGGTTTTAGAGTCTGGGGGCCTCATGGTGCCGCCGTGCCCTCAGGTGCCGCAACGACGGCACCTGAAGATGGCTTCACCATGTATTTCGAAGGGTTGCCAGGTGTGGCGACCCAAAAGGCACAGCAGTCGAAGCATCCATTGCAGCATGGGGTTTGTCTCCATCCGGGTGTTTTTATTCTCGGGCTGCCCGGTTTCCGGGTGGCTTATTGAACACCGACGGGGGAACGGTGTCAATGGGCCAGAGACATGGTGTCTGTATTGTCCCGGGATGTCGGGTGGTTCTTTGATGTTGACGCTGTCAACATCGCCGTGTATGCTACCCGACATGATGAAAAATACCACTGAAGAAACCGTAACCTATCATCACGGGAACCTCAGGCATCGGCTCATTGAAGTGGCCCTTGAGGCCATTGAAGAGGCGGGGGCTGCCGAGCTGACCCTTCGCGGTATTGCAAAGCGGGCCGGGGTGAGCCATTCGGCCCCCTATCGCCATTTTCCGGATAAAGAGGCCCTTCTTGTGGCCGTGGCCCGGGAGGGGGTTGGCCTCATGCTTTCCGAGATCAAGCTTCGGCTGGAGCGGGCCAAGGGCGATCCCCTGGCGCGGTTTATGGTGTGCGGCCTGTCCTACATCGATTTTGCCATTGCCCACCCAGCCCATTTTCGGGTGATGTTTGCCTCGCCCCGGATGGGGGTGCCCGTGCCCGAGGACTTGAAGCCGGAGTCCACGCCTTTTTTCCACCTGTTCATCGATGAGATCACCGAGTGCTGGAAGCTGGGGCTTCTCAAGGGGGAGAGCCCGCACGCCATTGCCCTCTCCGCGTGGTCCATCGTCCATGGGTTTTCCCTTCTCGTCATCGACGGGCATCTCCAGGGAGGGGCCCTGGACGAAGGCTCCCGGGAGTCCATGAAACGGGGGCTGCTGTACGCTTTTTATTCGGGGGTTCGCGGTGAGAACGGCCCTGAGGTGGTGCCGCCCGCCCCACGGGGCTGACGGGTCGGTTTGTGACGGGCCCTGAAGCGCCTGCACATGTCAATAAGGCTGCTTCGGCAACGCAGAGATGATAACAGTCAACACAAGATTGAGGGAGGAGAGTATGGCTGAGACGATTTACAGGCGGTTGCAACAGGTGCTGGATACCTTGCCCAACGGGTTTCCGGCCGCGGATGACGGGGTGGAGATCAAGATTCTTAAGCGGATCTTCACCGAGGAGGAGGCGGAGATTTTCTGCGACCTGCGTCTGACCTACGAAACCGCCGAGCAGATCGCCGAGCGGTCGGGTCGCCCCCTGGAAGGGCTCGACGACAAGCTCAAGACCATGTGGGGGAAAGGCCAGGTCTTCGGCATCGATTTCGGTGGTGTCCATGTCTTTCGCATGGCCCCCTGGATCTTCGGGATCTACGAGTTCCAGCTCAAGGGCCTCGACCGGGAGCTGGCGGAGATCTGCAAGGCATACGAGACCTGCTTTGCCGAGCAGTTTTTTACCCACGATCCCCCCATGATGCATGTGGTGCCCGTGGAAGAGGAGCTGGGCAGCGACAGCCAGGCGCTTCCCTTTGATCAGGTTTCGGCCATTATCGAAAAGGGAAAGTCCTTTGCCGTAACCGAGTGCATCTGTAAGACAGAACAAGGGCTCATGGACAACCCCTGCACCAAGCCCACGGAGGTGTGTCTTTCCATTGCACCGGTTCCCGGTTTTTTCGACAACCACCCCTTGAAGCTGCGTCCTATTTCCAAGGAGGAGGCCTACGGTGTCCTGAAAATGTCCGAAGAGGCGGGGTTGGTCCACATGACCAACAATTTCGAGAAGGGGCATTTTTACATCTGCAACTGCTGCGGTTGCTGTTGCGGGGTTTTAAGGGCCAAAAACGAGCTGGGGCTGACCAATGCGGTCCATTGCAATTACACGGCGGTGATAGACGAGGAGGCATGTGTCGGGTGCGGCCTCTGCGCCGATGAACGCTGCCAGGTCTCCGCCATAGAGGAGGCCGATGGCGGATACCGGGTTTTAGAGGACGTGTGCATCGGCTGCGGCCTGTGTATCTCCACCTGTCCCGCCGAGGCTGTGTCCCTGGTACGAAAGCCTGAATCGAGTCTTGTGGCGCCTCCGAAAAATGAGGCGGAGTGGTATGCCAGGCGAGGGGAAAACCGGGGGGTTGATTTCTCGTCTTTTGCCTGATGGGCTAATTTTTGGAAGGGGGGGCACCAAACGGAGCGCCCACGGTGTTGCCGTGGGCGTTTTGTGATTGTTTTGACCCGGTGGGTTTCCCATGACGTATCCGGGTGCCCCAACCCGGATATTTCAGGAGTCGAGTGCACCCATTTTTATGTTGGGGTCAGCCTTCGCCGGGAAAGTTCAGGGTGAGCTGTTCCTGCTTTTTATCTTTTTTGATTTTGATTTTCAATTCCATGCTGTTTCCGCGAAACCCAAGGGCCAGGGCTGTTTTTCCCTTGTCCTCTTCAATGTGGGTAATGGCCCTTACCATATCGAGGATGCGCGTGCCGGTCTCTTGTCCCGGGGTGGGCAGGGGCGTGGTTCTGTAGGTGGCTTTGACTTCCACCGTCCCTGAAGCCTCCTGCGTCAGGCTGATTTTTTCCGCGTTGCTGTTGACGCCGTGGAGAACGGCCAGGGCGATCCATTTCAGGGCGGTCTCTTCGGTTGCCGGTTCCCGGCTAAGGGTGGACATCTCTTTCAAGGGGTCGGTCTCCGCATAGCAATCGCAGAGCTCCTGAACCTTCAGGTGGGGGTTGGCGGACTCTTTCATGGTGTCTCCAGATTAGTGGGTTGGCGGGCGGGGCGGTGAGGATGGTCTGCGGGGACGGGGCCCGATGCGGGGTGATGGCCTATGTTATGGTTAAAACTGATTTTATCATACTTGACTACGGGGTCAATAGGCCGAAGGCCTCCGGGCCTGTCCCGGCAGCATGGTGGCGGTGCAAGAGGAAATGCCTTGGAACGGATTTTGTGAGCGGATAAGGCGCTTGACACTGTTTTTTCGGTATGATACCGTGATTAAGATAAGCTATTTTTTAATAAAATCATGGTGTTGCATTAAACACGTCATTGCCTACTCACCTCCAGGAGATGCCGATTATGACCGATTCCACTAGTAAAATCCCCATGGATAAAACACCTCCGGATGCATTGGACGACCATTGGTTGGAAGACGATGACGAACCCATTGAGCTGACGGAGCTTGCCGGCGAGAACGGGGACGTTCCCAAGGACGGCGACCGTGGAGTGAATGGTGACGATGGATCTGTTGACGCCATGGAGGTGGACTCGGAGGACGAGGAGGATATACTCGAACTCACCGAGGAATTCAGGCTGGATGATACTGGCATGCCGCAGGAGGGTGCTTCCTCTGACTCCGGTGAAGAGGCTTCTGATCTCGGCGAGGAGACCATTGACCTGACGGAGATGGCAGGCCTTGTGGAAGAGCCCCTGGAAGGTCAGGCGCCGGACCTCGGCGAGGAAACCATCGATCTGACGGAGATGGCAGACTTTGTGGAAGAGCCCCTGGAAGGGCAGGCGCCGGACCTCGGCGAGGAGACCATTGATCTGACGGAAATGGCGGGCCTTCTGGAAGAGGTGCGGGACGGCCAGGCCCCTGACCTTGGCGAGGAGACCATCGACTTAACGGAGATGGCGGTTCTTGTGGAAGAAATCCCGGAAGAGCAGCTCCCTGACCTTGGTGAAGAGACCCTTGATTTGACGGAAATGGCAGGCCTCACCGAAGACGTTCAGGTTAAGGTGTCACCTGAGTCCGAAGAGGACGTCATTGACTTAACGGATATGGCGAGCCTTGTGGATGGGACTTCTGAAGAGGCCGCTCCGGATCGTGGGGACAAGACCATTGACCTGACGGAAATTTCGTCCCTCCTTGAAGAGGACCCTGTTTCCCAAGGGGAAGAGGTTACCGAATTCGGAGGCGAGAGTCTGGATCTCTCCTTCAGCCTGGACGATCTGGATACGTCGCAGCGCAGTGACGTGGTGGAGGCGGACGCCGCCCTGGATGTCGCAAGCGGCGATGACGATGGCTTTGTGGATATCGACCTGCTTCTTGCCGACAGTGAGGATGGGGACGGCGGGATGGACTCCATGGCCGATGAAGGGCTGTTGGGCGAGCTTCCCGATGAAACCGTTGTCCTGCCCGTGGATGATGACCCCTTTGTTGAAAAGACCGTGGTTTTACCCGTGGATGACGAGCCTCTGCTGGACCTGGGGATGCCCCTGGACGGAGAGGGCGCTGCCTCGGAGGACGGGCTGCTGGATGCGCTTTCCGAAGAGACCGTGGTGCTCAGTGACGACGAACCTCTTCTGGACCTCGGCATGCCCCTGGAAGAAGATCCGTCTGCAGCCGAAGAGGCCCCGGCAGGGGACGGGTTGCTGGGCGATCTCCCCGATGAAACCGTGATGCTGGCCGACGACGAGGACCCCCTTCTGGACCTCGGCATGCCCCTGGATGAGGAGCCTGCCGCTGCAACCGGTGACCGGGAGGGCGGCGGGGTGCTGGATCTTTCGGATCTGGTGGATGAACAGGGGCGTCGAGCCCAGGAGGCTGAAAAGCCCGAGAGGCGCCCTCCGGGTTTTCCTGAGGGGACCTTTGACCTGGCCGGGATCAACGACGACCCAACCGTGGATCGCGGAGATGAGCAGGTTCCGGTTTCCATGGCCGGATTGGCCGATATCCCCGAGGAGCAGCTTGAGCGGGTGGTGGAGCGTGTGATCCGGACCATGTTCAAAGAGCGGATCGAAGAGCTGATTGTCGATGCCATCGGCAAAAACCTTTCGGAAGATATTGAGAAAATGAAAAAGATGATCCGGGAAAATTTTTCCTGATTTCCCTGGGTCGTTAATAAATGGTTGCAAGAAGACTGGAGATTATTTAATAATTTCCAGTTTTTCTTTTTGGGTGGTTTCGCAGGCGTGGCCCGGCTGCTGAAATCGTCGAAGGAAATAGTGCGTGGTTCCGACACCTTGGGGCAGAATGCCCCGGTGCCTGCACCCTTGAACATACAGGCAGGGTGCCCTTGCTCGTCTTGAGCAGACATGAAGGGTGCGCGCCCATCAACATATGAGGTTTGAATATGAGTGGAGAATTGCTGGCAAAGGGGTATGAGCCCCATGAAGTAGAGAAACGCTGCTATGCGTCCTGGATCGAGCAGGGGCTCTTTTCAGCGGAGGAGACAAGCGACAAAAAGCCTTATTCCATCGTGATCCCTCCCCCCAACGTCACCGGTGTGCTCCACATGGGCCATGCGTTGAACAACACCCTGCAGGATCTCCTTTGCCGCTACCGGCGCCTCAAAGGGGACAACGTCCTCTGGATGCCCGGCACCGACCACGCAGGCATCGCCACCCAGAACGTCGTGGAAAAGAAGCTGGCCGCCGAGGGCAAGACCCGTCAGGATGTGGGCCGGGAGGCGTTCATCGACGAAGTGTGGAAGTGGAAAGAAGAGTCCGGCAACGCCATCTTCAAGCAGCTCAAGCGCATGGGTGCATCCTGCGACTGGGATCGTCAGCGCTTTACCATGGACGATGGGCTCTCCGAGGCCGTGCGCAAGGTGTTTGTGGACCTCTACAAAAAAGGGCTCATCTACCGCGGCAACTACATCATCAACTGGTGCCCCCGCTGCAACACCGCCCTGGCGGATCTTGAGGTGGAACACGAAGATAAGCCGGGTAAGCTCTATCATATCAAGTACCCCTTTGCCGACGGCTCCGGTCACTTTGTCGTTGCCACCACCCGTCCCGAGACGATGTTCGGCGACACCGCCGTGGCCGTGAACCCCGAGGACGATCGCTACAAGGGGATCACCGCCACCCACGTAAAGCTTCCCCTCACGGACCGCGAGATTCCCATCATCCGTGACGAGTACGTGGACCTGGAGTTCGGCACCGGTGCCCTTAAGGTCACCCCCGCCCACGACCCCAACGACTTTGAGCTGGGCAAAAAGCACGACCTTGAATTTCTCAAGGTGATGACCGACGAAGGGATCATGAACGACGGCGCCGGTGCCTTTGAAGGCCTCACCCGCGAAGCGTGCCGGGAAGCTGCTGTCAAGGCCCTGGATGAGCAGGGATACCTTGTGAAGGTTGAGGAGCACCCCCACAGCGTGGGTCACTGCTACCGCTGCAAGACCGTCATCGAGCCCAACCTGTCCCAGCAGTGGTTTGTCAAGGTCAAGCCCCTGGCGGAGAAAGCCATTGCCGCCGTGGAAGACGGGCGAACCCGCATCATCCCCGAGCACTGGACCAAGACCTACTACGAGTGGATGTGCGACGTGCACCGGCTGCGTCATCTCCCGCCAGATCTGGTGGGGGCATCGCATCCCGGTCTGGACCTGCGATGAGTGTGGCATGGACATCGTGGAAGAGACCGACCCCACGGTCTGCCCCGGCTGCGGAAGCTCCAAGCTGACACAGGATTCCGACGTGCTGGATACCTGGTTCAGCTCGGCCCTCTGGCCCTTCTCCACCATGGGGTGGCCCGAGAACACCGATCTCCTCAAGACCTTCTACCCCACGGCGACCCTGGTGACCGGTTTCGACATCCTCTTTTTCTGGGTGGCGCGCATGATGATGATGGGCCTCCACTTCATGGACGAGGTGCCCTTTAAGGATGTCTACATCCACGCCCTGGTCCGCGACGAAGAGGGCAAGAAGATGAGTAAGTCCAAGGGCAACGTCATCGACCCCCTCACCGTCAGCGACGAGTACGGCACCGACGCCTTCCGTTTTACCCTCACCGCCTTTGCGGCCCAGGGACGCGACGTGAAGATGTCCCTGGCGCGGGTGGAAGGCTACCGCCACTTCATCAACAAGATCTGGAACGCGGCCCGCTTCTCCTTCATGCATCTGGAGAAACCCTACACCGAGATCGACTACGCCAACATCAGCCTTGCCGATCGCTGGATCCTTGCACGACTTGCCGAGACCACGGCCAAGGTGGAAGAGGCCATCGACACCTACAAGTTCAACGAAGCGGCTGCCGCCCTCTACAGCTTTGTGTGGCACAGCTTCTGCGACTGGTACCTGGAGGCATCCAAGCCCGCCCTTTACGGCAAGATGGGTGATGCGGCCATGGAGTCCACCCGCTCCGTGCTCTATCGGGTTCTCCATGACACCCTGATTCTCCTGCACCCCATCATTCCCTTTGTCTCCGAGGAGATCTACAGCAAGCTTCCCGGAACCGAAGGCTCCATCATGAAGGCATCCTGGCCCGTATGCGACGAGTTTGCCGCCCATGGTGCCGATGCCGTGGCCGAAAAGGAGATGGAATCCGTCATCGCTGTGATTTCCGGTCTCCGAAACATCCGGTCCGAGATGAACATCGCTCCCTCCCTGGAGCTCACCGTGGAAGTCCAGGCCGAGACCGAAGAGATGGCGGCCCTGGTGAACCGCGAGAAGAGCACCATCATGACCCTGTCCCGCCTGGCGGCCTGTGAGGTAAAGCTCACCGGCGAGCGTCCCAAGGGCGTGGGGACAGCCATTGTGGAAGGCGCGGCCGTCTATGTGTTTCTGGAAGGGGTCGTGGATTTCGACCGGGAGATTGAGCGTCTGGAAAAGAGCATTGCCAAAAGCGAGAAGGCAGTGGCCGGTCTCGAAGGCAAGCTGAACAACCAGGGCTTTATCTCCAAGGCTCCTGCCGATGTGGTGGCCAAGTTTCAGGCCCAGCATGACGAAGCCAAGGACAAGCTGACCAAGCTGGAGTTCACCCTTGCCAAGCTCAAGAAGTTCAGAGCAACTAAGGCATACACGTTATAACAGGGTCCGGGGCGCATGCCGTCCCGGGCCCGCTTTTTTCGATCCATCCGCCTTCCTTATATCTTGGGGTGCGCCTTTGATGCGCGGCCCGACGCAAAGCCACACTACCAGGGACAGCAACATGACCATGATGACAGAGCAATTGATTCGACTGGCCCTTGCCGAGGATATCGGCACCGGGACTGCGCGATGATCCCGGAACATGAGACGGGCCAGGGAGTTCTGGTGGCCAAAGAGCGGCTGCTGGTCGCGGGAACTGCCACGGCAGCGGCCTGTTTTATCGAGCTTGACCCCCACTGCCGTGTTGAGGTGGTGGCCGGTGACGGAAGCTGGGTCGACAAAGGCGATGTGATCCTGAAGGTGGCGGGGACATTAAGGGCCCTTCTGAAAGGCGAGCGCACAGCGCTCAATTTTCTGCAGCGCCTCTCCGGCATCGCCACCCATGTGAGCCGATACGCCGAGATGGTCGAGGGGCTTCCCGTGCGGCTGGTGGATACCCGGAAGACCACCCCGGGCTGGCGGGTACTTGAAAAGGAAGCGGTTCGCGTGGGCGGTGCCTTTAACCATCGCATGGCCCTTTACGACGGGGTCATGATCAAGGACAACCACATCGCTGTGTCCGGGGGGATCCGGGCCGCCGTGGAAAAGGTACGACGATCCATCTCCCATCTGGTCAAGGTGGAGGTGGAGGTGACCAATTTTGAGGAACTTCACGAGGCCTTGAGTGCAGGAGCCGATGTGATCATGCTGGATAACATGGCCATGGAAGACGTGAAAAAAGCGGTGGCCCTTGTGGACGGGCGAGCCATGACCGAAGTCTCCGGCAACATCACGGAGGCAAACCTTCGCGCTTACGCCGAGTCCGGTGTGGATGTCGTTTCTTCGGGGGCGTTGACCCACCAGGCCCGTTCCGTGGATATCAGCATGAGGATGTAGGCACGTGTATTTTTAGCGCCGTGCCGCGATGACTTACAAAACCCCTTCGGTGTGATCGGAAGGGGTTTTTTTATGTCCGGCGCCTGGTGGCCGGCAAGAAGGTGGCGCCGGAGGGGATTGTCTTGTTCACCTCTGCCGGCCTTTGGGTAACTATCTGCGATGAAATTCGCGAAAAAGTTATACAATATGAAGTAATTTTTAAGGATTTATCCTTTTTTCGGAATAAGATGACCCGCATCTCGTGAAACCTGTGAGATGATAAATCAACGGATTTTCTCGCCTGTCCTGAAATGGTTTAATACTTTGCTGAACGCCTGGGAGAAAAAATGCTGTGAAGCTTGTGGTATGGCGTTAGGTATTGTGACATGTGTTTCATCCCTGATAAATGAATGAGTTAAACATGCGAGGTAAAGCGTGTTCAATGTTTATTGAGAAATGAATTAGGCAATAAAATACTTGACCATGTTAGGATTTCTAATTATCATCTTTGCCTGTGGGTTGTTAAACTATTAACGGGAAAGGTTTGGAGATTCGTCAATGGCAGCAGGATACGATCTTGAAAGCGCTTTTTCGCATGTGATTGAAACCATGCGCGGTGATTTTGTTCCGAGAGTTCATTACAACAAACTTCAACGACAAGTAGACAGGCTTGAAGACCAGATGAGGATCCTGAGTCGCCAGCTTGCCCGGGTGGAGAGAAAACTACCCGGAGGTGGGCGGCGAAAGGGTACGGCGGCGGCCTCGAAAGAGAAAAACAAGCCGACCAAGCGGACGTACAGAGCAGATTATCTTAAAATGATGGAGCTGCTCCAGAGTAACCCGGACAAGGAGTTTACCTTGAAAGAGCTCATTGACGGGACAGGTTTTAATGAGAAAAAAGTCCGCAACATGGTGTTTATCTACAGCCGGGAAAAATTCGGCTACGTTCAGGTCATCCGACGGGGAGTCTACAAAGCCGGTAAACCGGTGGTGGCATCCACGGATGAGAAAGCATTTCCAAAGGAGTTGTTAAAAGAAGAGCCGGCAGTTGAGGTGGAGGAGTAGAAGGGGGCTGTTTGGTTGACGGCCTCTCCACAGGTTTTTTTGTCCGGTTGGAACATCGTGCGGCGTGCGGCTTTTTCTCTAAGCTGCACGCCGTTTTTTTTATGGGCCGTTGACCCCGCAAGCGGGCTTGGGTATGACTCGGCCATGAACGATCAAACAGGTTTCTATTCTGTCAGTGACATGGAGGCCGGGACAACGGCATTTTCCCGGCCGGGGCTTTATGCGAAAGGGGCACCCGTGGATGACGAACCGCTGCTGACCGAGGCAGACATTGTGTACATGGACGATGCGGTGGTGGCGGTGAACAAGCCCTGCGGCATGCTGGTGCACCGGAGCAATCTGGACAGGCGCTCTCCCACGGTCATGCGGGAACTCAGGCGCCTTACCGGGAAAATGGTGTGGCCTGTCCACCGGCTGGATCGCCCCACTTCGGGCCTGCTGCTCATGGCCTTCAGCCCGGAGCTGGCAGCTATTCTTAACGAGGGGTTTCGGTATCACCGTGTGCAAAAGGAGTACCTTGCCGTTGTGCGGGGCTACGCCGAGGACCAGGGCACCGTGGACCATCCGGTGAAAAACAGCCGGGGAAACCCGAAGCCCGCGGTGAGCCGTTACCGGCGCCTGGCCACCGTGGAACTCCCCATTCCGGTGGGGCGCTACGAGACGGCCCGGTACAGCCTGGTAAAGGTGGCCCTTGAAACCGGGAGATACCACCAGATCCGGCAGCATTTTCACCACCTCTCTCACCCCATTGTCGGCGATACGGTTTACGGGGACGGGCGGCACAACCGCCTCTTTCGTGAAAACCTGGCCTGCCGGAGGCTCCTTCTTTTTTCTGTTTCCTTAGCCTTTCCCCATCCTGTGGACGGTCGGCTTCTTTCGTTAAGCTGCGGGCTGGGGGATCAGGAGAGGGCTCTTTTTGAAGGCTTCGGCTGGGCAGCTGAGGTCCCGGAGACGTGTTGCGGTGACGATCTGAAAGGAGGCAATGATGAAAATCGGTATAGTCGGCCTGCCCCAGAGCGGCAAGATGACCCTTTTTGAAACGTTGACGGGCAACCAGAGGCGAGAGGGGGTACCGCTGACCAAGGCCGTGCCCGGGTCTGCCGATATCCTGGATGCACGCTTCAATGCCCTGGTCTCCATGTACGACCCGGCTAAAGAGGCCAGGGCACGCATGGACCTGATGCTCCTGCCGAAGATGGAACACGAGACCATCGCAAAGGGAGACATTTTTCGGGACATCGCCGATGTGGATGCCATCTGCCATGTGGTGAGGGCCTTTGACGACGAATCCGTCTACCACGTGGACGGGTCGGTGGACCCTGTCAGGGACATTGACATGGTCAATGCGGAGCTTTTGCTCCACGACCAGATCTTTGTGGAAAAGCGGGTGGAACGTCTGGAAAAATCCCTGAAGAAGATCAAGGATGAGACCCAGCAGCGGGAGCTGGCCCTGATGCATCGCATGCTGACGCACCTGGAGGGGGAGCGCCCTTTGCGGATGATGGACATGGACACCGATGACGAGGCCTTGATCCGCAGCTACCCGCTTATCACGCGCAAGGAGATGGTGCTGGCCCTGAACATCGCCGAAGACGATATCGGCAAGGCCCCCATGCCGGAGGAGATTACGGCCCGGTGTAACGATGTGCAGATGAAGGCCATGCAGGTCTCGGCCAAGGTGGAGTCTGAGATCGCCATGCTGGATACCGTGGAGGAGAAACGGGAGTTCATGGACGACCTCGGCATCGGCGACATGGCCTTGGAGACCCTGACACGGCTCTGCCTGGAAGCCCTGGGTCTGATCTCCTTTTTTACCGTGGGCAAAGACGAGGTGCGCCAGTGGCTGGTGCGGAAAAATTCCCCGGCCCCGGTGGCCGCCGGGGTGATCCATTCGGACCTTCAGCGCGGGTTTATCCGGGCAGAGGTAATGACGTATGACGAGCTGATGGCATACGGTGACGAAGCCGCCTTGAAAAAAGCAGGCAAAATGCACCTCAACGGAAAAGAGTATATCGTGGAGGACGGGGATATCCTGAATATCCGCTTTAAGGTGTGAGGATATTGCAGTTGGAGGCCTGACAACAGTAAAACATACAAGAAAGATACCTCAGGCGGCATGGTGAGCCACCTTCAAAGATGTTTGCCGCTGCGCCTAACTCCTCTTTCAGGTTAAAGCGCAACGGCATTTTTTTGTACATCTTCTGTGTCTGAGCCTTGTTGATGCGCTGATCTGGCATGCTCACTTTCTGATACGGTTTATCTTGATGCCTGCAAAATGTCTTCACGAGTTACGGAGTGGGCATCGACGTTTTGAGTGAGGGGGAGGACGATATATCCTGTAATGTGAGTCTGTCCGGAACCATAATTCGAGTATACGGCCAGTTCCGTGTTCTCTTGGCCACCAGAAACTTTTAAAATGAGAAAGTTTTTGCTCTTGTCTACATCAACTCCGATATTCAGGCCAATCTCAGATTCATCTGACCCCTTGGGCAGGGCGGCATTGTAGAAAATTTCGGAGGAGCTGATTCTTATATTTTATTTAACTAGTCAGGGGGCTCCCTTGGATGTCATCGTTATGGTCCCGACTTCGCCGCCCCAGGTTCCCCCAGAGTATGGCTCATCGTTGCGGATCGTAAAGGTGGCGCCTTCTTGCAGGGAAACCATATAGTTTTTTTGAGAGTCCGTCGGGCCAGTCATGGTGATTTGGATTCCAATATTCCTTGTTTCCATAATGCCTCCTTACTCGTTGTATGAGTGTGCTATATTTGTTTTGGTACAGAGTAAAAGTTGTTTTGTTGTATTTATGTACTGAACCACCTCCATATTGATAATAAGTGATGGGGGATTTACGTCTGGGCTTGTTGAGCACAGACTGTCATTACCTTAGGAAAGGTTATCGTGAACTCTGTGTCGGTAGGTTGAGACATACGGTTTTGCAGTATTATAAAAAGCGTGGACTGGAAGGTGTGGGAGACGTCGAGCTGTGTTGAAAGGTGAGATGAATGGCTTTGAAATCATTATGAATACATTTAAAATATAACCGAATGACACTGTTGCGTCAAATATTTTATGATGATAATTCGTTGATGGGCTGTTGGCCGGCAATGGCGTTTACAGGGTATGTGACGCAGCCCGGGGTGCCTTGGTAAACCCGAGGCTTGTAATTCCCCGTTCATGGGGTTCAGCAGTCCACCCGACTGCTGTTTTTGGCACGGGCTGCACGTGTCAGAAAAGTGGCATGGACCCAGTTTTTTAAGTTGAAAATCTGAAGGCCCTTTTACAGACATTTACCCACCTTTTCCGCTGGCTGAGTTCAGAACACGGTGTTTCGTCCGCCCAACCGAACTGCCCGGTGCCATGATCCGCATGGAACGTAACCCATCCCCTCTCAACGAGATCCTTCAGGGTGAATTCCGCGAAGTCAGGGGTCTCGTCGGTGAGGCCTGCAAGGGTTTCGGCGGCAGAGTGCAATGCCTTTTTAAGCCCCTCGGGAAGGGGGCTGAGCGTATCCAGAAGATCACGGCGAAGCAGTTTGAAGATAAGGTGCATGCGCCGGTTGCCCAGGACCATCATCTCATCGTCTTTGCTTGCGGTTCCGTTTTGGCACCGGGCTTTGGCCGCTTCCCAGGCCCTGTGGATGGGTTCTGCGTCTTTTTGGACAAAGGCGTCAAGTTCGGCGGATGTGAGATCTGAGGTGGAGACAATGGCCTGGTCTGCATCGTAGAGGTCCCAGTCATCGGTGTGGAGGGTGAGGTCGTAGTCGGCCATGCGCTCCCGCACCGTGGTGCCCGGGAAGGGGGCCAGGTGGTGGAAGCCGTACTCGATTTTGAGGCGGTCTTTCAAGGCCGAGCTCTCTTTAAGGGTCTCTCTGGTTTCGCCGGGCAGCCCTGCGATAAAGGAGGCGTGGGCCCGGATTCCCACCTTGCGGCAGAGGGCAGCGGCCTCTTCGGCCTGGGCAACGGTGATGCCTTTTCTTACCCGTTTGAGCATGTCGGTGTTGCCGGATTCGATGCCGAAGCTCACCGAGGTGCACCCCGTCTCCATCATGATACGGAGCAGCTCTTCGTCCACGGTGTTGACCCGTGCGAAAACGCTCCAGCTAAAACGGAGCCCTCTTTTGTTAATCTCCCGGCAAAAGGCGAAAACCCGCTTTCTGCTGGCCGTGAACAGGTCGTCTGCGATGTTGATGGTGGTAAAGCCCATGGAAAGGAGCGACTCGATCTCATCGGCCACACGCTCAGGGGATCTCTGGCGCACGTGGAATCCCACCATTTTCCGGCCCAGGCAGAAGATGCACCGGTTGGGACAGCCCCGTCCGGTGATGATGCTCACGGGAAATCCCAGGGCTTTGTAGCGGGCCAGGGGCAGGAGGTGACGTGCGGGCAGGGGAAGGGCGTCCAGGTCTTGGAGGAAATCCCGCTTCGGGGTTCGAACGATTGTCGAACCATGGCGAAATGCCAGCCCGGCAATGGTTTTCCATGACTCCCTTTTGTGAAAGAGCTTCGCGAATTCATTGAGTGTCTCTTCGGCCTCGCCCACCACGATGCCGTCGATGGCAGGGTAGGTGGCCAGGGTGTTGTCAATATCAAAGGACGCGTGGGGCCCTCCCATGAGGATCACGGCATCCGGGCAGATGGCCCTGGCTTCCGTGAGGATGGCTGCCGCCCCTTTGAAATTCATGGTGACGCAGGAAGTGCCGATGATATCGGGCGACATGGCGGTGAGTTCGTCTCTCAGCTTTTCCGGGGTGTACTCCCGGACGATGTAATCGAGCAGGTGCACATCGGCCCCTGCGGACTCAAAGGCGGCGGCTGCGTAGCAGAGGCCAAGGGGTGGTGAAGGGCATTCATCAAGGGGGTAGGGCGGGGCGATCAGGGCGACACGTGTCATGGGATGCCTGTGATTGGGGTTGGTGGTTTTCCGTCAGCATTCCGGAGAAAGGGGCTGCCGGGTTGTAATCGCTGAGTGTATCACACCGCCGGGATTTGGCTGGGCGATGGTTTATGGTGCTGAACGAATGTCTCATTTTTTCTATCGGGGTGATATCGGTTTGTCAAGATCGCGACAGGCAAAGGCCTTCGCCGATGGGTGTTTCAGCCCCTGCCTCTGCCCGTTTTTTTGAGCTTTTGAGTGATGAGGAATTGGTGTATGTTCAATGGTTATGGATTGTTGATAGGAGACTTCAGATAAAATCCGTCTGACAAGGAGCCGAGCATGAAGCTGGTGACGTGGTTGAAAAACGGTGATGAAGCAGCCCTTGGGGCATTGACCGGAGACGATGACATCGTGGACCTGAAGGCCGCGGCACGCCTCTTCGGCATATCCGATGAATCCTTTGGGAGTATGCTCTCCCTTATCCGGGGCGGGGAGGGTGCCCTTGACGCGGCGCGCCGGATCATGGTGCGGGTCAGCGAAGAGGGGGAAAAGACGCTGTGCACCCCCATGGCGTCGGCCAGTCTCCTGGCCCCCCTGCCGGTGCCCGAGTCTGTTCGGGATGCCATGGCCTTTGAAGACCATATCATCAACTGCATCCGGGTCCAGGGCCTGAAAAAGCTGGCCGGGATCGACGAAGCCATCGAAAAAAAATGGGGTCGGCGCTACACCCTTGCCCGGTTCCTCAACAGGGCCTGGTACGAGCGGCCCGTGTACTACAAAAGCAATCGGTTTTCCGTGGTGGGGCACGACGCAGAGGTGCCCATTCCGTCCTATTGCCGCAGGTTCGATTACGAGCTTGAGCTCGGGGTTGTTATCGGGAAGGCCGGTGCCAATATCCCGGCTGCCCGGGCAAGGGAGCACATTTTCGGATACACCCTGTTCAATGATTTTTCCGCCCGGGACGAACAGATGCGGGAGATGAAAGGGCGTCTGGGCCCTGCCAAGGGAAAGGATTTCAACGGCGGCAACGCCATGGGGCCGGTGCTGGTGACCCGGGACGAAATACCCGACCCTTTAAACATTACCCTTACTGCGCGCGTCAACGGCCGGGAGTGGTCCAGGGGCTCCACCGCGGACATGCACTGGAGCTTTGAAGAGATCATCCAGGCCATCTCCCGGGATGAGACCCTGTATCCCGGTGAGTTTATCGGCTCCGGCACCTGCTCGGGACGTAAGGGCAGGGGGTGTGGCCTGGAGATGGGGCGGTTCCTCTCCTCCGGGGACACGGTGGAACTTGCTGCCGAGGGGATCGGGACCTTGAGAAACCGGGTGATCTGATGGCCGAAGGGGGGCATGCACCCGGAATCAAAGGGGCACAAGGGGGCTGGCTGCGGTTTCCCTCTTGACACCCATCCTTTTATAATGAATAAATCCAAGCGTCGTGCCTTGATTGACGCGGGATTCTGCACTATCTTGCGTTCGAGCTGCGGCTTTTAAACGACTGAAACAGGTGACCGGAGGGGCGCCTTGGTGGTCATAATTTTCTCATGTGTATTGTGGATACTGATTAAAAGGAGAGACTATGGATTCCGCGAAAACCTTTTCCAAGCGGGCTTTTTTATGGATTTTTCTGGTGATGGCCCTTGTTGTCCTTGCCGTGGACGTGGCCATCTACTTTGGTGCCAGCGTGGCAGCCATGAAGGCCGTTCACACCGCCGCCGATCCTGAAGCGGCCAAGGCTTTCTCCTTCGTGTTCGAAAATTTTTCCCGGGTGGTGGTTCCCGTCTCCGTGGGAGCAGGCCTTGTGTTTGCCCTGCTGCTCTGGATGATCATTCGCGGCCTCTACGTCAACGCCGGGGTTCCGGAAGTGGAAGCGGCCCCCAAGGATGAAGGGCCTGCCATCGACCCCGAGGTGGAGAAGCGAAATACCCGTCGAACCTTTCTCCACCTTGTCTCCGCCCTTCAGAAAGAGGGCCGCCTCATTGACTTTTTCAATGAAGACCTCTCCCTTTACAGCGACGACCAGATCGGAGCGGCCGTGCGGGGTATCCATGAAAACTGCGTGAAGACCCTGGACAAGTACGTCACCTGTGGGCCGGTGGTGGACACCCCCGAAGGGGAGACCATCACCGTGGAAGCCGGGTTCAACCCCGAGGAGATTCGCCTCACAGGCAATGTAGCTGGCGAGCCTCCCTTCACCGGCACGGTTCGCCACAAAGGCTGGAAAGCCACCAAGACCGAAGTCCCCACCCTCTCTGAAGAGTCCAACCCCGATGTGCTGGCTCCTGCTGAGGTGGAGCTGGGCTGATGGAGAGCATGATGAGTTCATACATTGTCGGTATCGACCTGGGCACCACCAACAGCGTGGTGGCCTACACCGAACGACCCGAAGACGGGGCGACCGAAGCGTCGGACATCCGCCTGTTCCGCATTCCCCAGCTCGTGGATGCCGGTGTGGTGGAGAAGCGCGAGATGCTCCCCTCCTTTATCTTTTTGCCCGAGGCCCACGACGTGGGTCGCGGGGCCACGGCCCTGCCCTGGGATGCCGAGCCCGATGCCGTGGTGGGTGAGTTTGCCAGGAAACGCGGGGGCGAGCTTCCCCAGCGCCTTATCTCCTCGGCCAAGAGCTGGCTTTGCAACACCATGGTGGACCGCAAGGCCGACAACCTGCCGTGAAAGGACCCCAGGAGTAGCGGCTCCAAGACTGTCCGCCGGTGACGGCTTCCGCCGCCATCCTGCGCCACATGCGCGACGCCTGGAACCACGAGATGGCAGCCGATGATGCCTCCCTTCGCCTGGAGAACCAGGAGATTTACCTAACGGCGCCCGCGCCTCTTCCACGCCGTGGCCCGGGAGCTTACGGTCCAGGCCGCAGCGGCTGCGGGCCTTGCCGATGCCACCGTGGAAGAACCCCAGGCCGCCCTTTACGCCTGGATCGAGTCCATGGGGGACGACTGGCGAAGCAAGGTGAAAAAGGGCGAAACCCTTCTCGTTTGCGATATCGGCGGGGGCACCTCGGACTTCAGCCTCATCGGCATCTCCGAAGAGGACGGGGAGCTTGCCCTGGAGCGCATCGCTGTGGGCGATCACCTCCTCGTGGGCGGGGACAACATGGACCTGGCCCTGGCCTGGTACGTGAAATCCAAGATGGACGCTAAAGGCCAGAAACTCGACGACTGGCAGATGCGTGGCCTGGGCCACTCCATCCGAAGCGTCAAGGAGAAGATCCTGGCCGGAGGCACCAACGGCCCCGAGCCCGTGACCATCCTGGGCGCGGTTCCGGCCTCATCGGCGGGACCCTCAAAAGCGAGATGGACGAAAAAGAGGTGGACCAGGTGATTCTGGAGGGTTTTTTGCCCCTGTGCTCCGTGGGCGACCGCCCGGTGCAGAGGCGCCGTAGCGGCCTTCGCGAGATGGGCCTGGTCTACGAGCAGGACCCCTCCATCTCCCGTCACATGGCATGGTTCCTGGCCCGCCAGGGCGGCGACGGCTGGCAGAACGCCCACATTCCGGACGCCGTTCTCTTTAACGGTGGCATTATGAAATCCGCCTCGGTCCGGGAGCGCATCCTGAGCGTGGTGGACTATTTCCGTGAAGAGGTGGGGGACGACACCCCGGTGCGTGAAGTGGAAGCAGGAGATTACGATCTCTCCGTTGCCCGGGGCGCTGCCTACTACGGCCTGGCCCGTCTGGGCAGGGGCATCCGCATCCGCGGCGGCCTCTCCCGCTCCTACTACGTCTCCGTGGAAGCGGCCATGCCGGCCATTCCCGGGATGCCCGCCCCCATGAAGGCCCTGTGCGTGGCCCCCATGGGCATGGAAGAGGGCACCGAAGAGCGGGTAGACTCCGAAGAGTTCGTCCTTTATGTGGGCGAGCCCGTGGCCTTTGACATCATGGCCTCGTCGTCCAGAAGGGACGACGGCCCCGGCATCGAGTCCTGGTCCGAGGGGGAGATGGAAGACCTCACCTCCATTGAGACCACCCTGGAAGGGGAGTGGGGCACCGCCATTCCCGTTCAGTTCGAGATCCGGGTCACGGAGATCGGCACCCTGGAGTTCTGGTGCGTTGCCATAGAGGGCGACAAGCGATGGAAACTCGAATTCAACGTACGCGAGAGGGATGATGCGGGACACTGAAACACTGAGATACATCATCGGGATTGACTTAGGGACCACCAACTCTGCCATGTCCTACGTGGACCTGGAACAGCCGGAGACGGCCAAGGGGCGCAAGAACATTCAACTGTTTCGCGTGCCCCAGCTCACCCGGGAAGGGGAGGTGTCGCCCATGTCGGTGCTGCCCTCCTTTCTTTATATCCCTGGAACCTACGACATTCCCGATGAGTCGGTGATTCAGCCGTGGAACCCCATGGAAAAACGGTTTGCCGGTCTCTTTGCCCGGGAGCACGGCAGCAAGGTTCCCTCGCGCCTGGTGGTCTCGGCCAAGAGCTGGCTCTGCCACGACAAGGCGGACCGCAAGGCCAAGATCCTGCCCTGGGGGGCGGGAAACGATGTGGGCAAGGTCTCCCCGGTAGAGGCCACGGCCTTCTACCTGGAGCACCTCCGCAAGGCGTGGAACAAACAGATGGGGGGCGACGACGAGGGCGCCTTCCTTGAGAATCAGTTTGTGGTGATCACGGTGCCCGCCTCTTTTGACGAGGTGGCCCGGGACCTCACCGTGGAAGCTGCGTCCCTTGCGGGCTTCAAGAACGTGACCTTGCTGGAAGAGCCCCTGGCCGCCTTCTACAGCTGGCTGATCCGCCACGAGAAGAGCTGGGTAGAGCACGTCAAGCCCGGGGAGCTGATCCTTGTCTGCGACGTAGGCGGCGGCACCACAGATTTTACCCTCATCACCCTGAAGGAGAGCAAGGGCACCCCGCGCTTTGAGCGCCTCGCCGTGGGGGATCACCTGATCCTGGGCGGGGACAACATCGACCTGGCCCTGGCCAGAAAGGCCGAATCCCTGTTTGGGGGCAACACCAAAAACCTGTCCTCGGACAAGTGGAAGACCCTTTGCCATCTCTCCCGCAAGGCCAAGGAGAAGATCCTGGGGGAGGGCGAGGAGTCCGAGCGCATCATCATGACAGGCTCCGGCAGCAGCCTCATCGGCGGTACCCTGTCGGCCACCCTGACCCGGGAGATGGTGGAAGAGATCGTTCTCGACGGTTTTTTCCCGGATGTTACCAAGGAAGAGGCCAGGAAGATGGCCCGCCGCAAGGGGATCAGCGAGTTTGGTCTTCCTTACGAGCAGGAACCGGCCATTACCCGACATATCGGGTGGTTCCTGGAAAACCACAAAGAGGCCGTGGCAGATCTCCTGGGCACAGACCACGCCCCGGACCATATCCTTTTTAACGGCGGCTCGTTAAAACCCACCGCCATCCGGCGCAAGATCAAGGGCGCTGTCCGTCACTGGTTCAACGAGCCCGATGCCTCCTTTCCCCGGGAGATGGACAACCCCGACCCGGACCTTGCCGTGGCCCTGGGCGCCTCCTATTACGGCCTGGCCAAGATCGGCAAAGGCGTCCGCGTGGGAAGCGGCAGCCCCCGGAGCTATTATCTCGGCGTGGGATCCACCAACGGGGACGAGCACAAGGCGGTCTGCATCGTGGAGCGCGGCCTGGACGAAGGCGAGACCATCGAGCTCTCCCACAAGAAATTTACGGTTATCGCCAATCGCCCGGCAGAATTTCCCGTCTACAGCTCCAGTTTCCGTTCCGGCGACCGCGCAGGGGACGTCATCACCATCGACGACACCCTCACCGAGCTGCCCCCCATGGCCTCGGTGATCAAGTACGGCAAAAAAGGCAACGCAGAGTCCATTCCCGTTCATTTAAAGGCCCAGTACACCGAGGTGGGGACCCTGGTCATCGGGTGCCGCTCCCAGATCAGCGATCACCACTGGCGCCTGAATTTTCAGCTGCGCCGGGAGGCTGACCCCATGGCCGTGGCCGAAGGGGAGGTCCTGGACGAAGGCCTGACCCAGGCAGCCCGCAGCGTGGTGAAAGAGGCCTTTCACGGGGACAAGACAGGACTCACCGGGGTGGTGAAGGCCATCTCCGCTGCCGTGGATACCCAGAAGAACGCCTGGCCCCTCTCCTTTATCCGGGATCTCTCCGATACCCTTCTGGACGAGAAAAAGGTCCGGGAACGCGCCGCAGAGTTCGAAGCCCGGTGGCTCAACCTCACCGGCTACTGCCTGCGCCCCGGCACCGGCCACGGCATGGATGAGCAGCGCATGAAGCGGGTGTGGAAGCTCTTTCGAAACGGACCGGTTTTCGATCGGAACAATCAGGTGCGCGGTGAGTGGTGGATTCTCTGGCGACGCCTTGCAGCGGGCCTCAACCCCGGACAGCAGCGCCAGTTTTTCCAGGAGGTCTCCCCCCTGGTCTTTCCCGCCCGGGGCAATGGCGTGAAGATGACCCCCCAGGAGCAGGTTGAACTCTGGATGGCCCTTGCCAACATGGAGCGCCTCATCACCAAGGACAAGGTGCGCCTGGGCAACCAGCTGGTAAAAGCCCTCTCCCCGAAAAAATCCCCATCCCAGATGGTCTGGGCCCTCTCCCGCATCGGCCAGCGCGAGCCCCTGTACGGCTCCGTGGACCGCGTGGTGGCCCCAAAAGACGCCTGGCCCTGGATCGACAAACTCCTCACCGGCTCATGGAAAGAGCCCAAAGCCGTGGTCAACGCCCTGGTCATCATGGGCCGCAAAACCGGCGACCGCATGCGCGACCTCGACGACGCGCAGCGCGAGCAGGTCATCGCCCGTGCCCAGGCCCTGGGCGGCGGTAAAAAGGCGCTCAAACCCCTCACCGAGGTGGTGACCCTCTCCTCCGGCGATGAAAAAGTGATCTACGGGGAATCGTTGCCCACGGGCATCGTGCTGCATGAATAAATAAAAAAGCAAAAAACGCCTCCGGCGGCAGGGATGATCCCCTGGACCCCAGGTTTAAAATCACAGGCCTGAAATGATTAGATATCATTTCAGGCCTGTGCGTTTTGGGGGCTGCACGGTTACATATTACCAACCTGCCACGGGAACTGTAGGGTGCGGCCCCCGCACCGCCTTGCGTAACGCCTCCCACCGGCCCTGTAT
The DNA here is from genome assembly GCF_056829965.1 of Desulfoluna sp. CYM3A. Lineage (NCBI taxonomy): Bacteria > Pseudomonadati > Thermodesulfobacteriota > Desulfobacteria > Desulfobacterales > Desulfolunaceae > Desulfoluna > Desulfoluna sp. CYM3A. The sequence goes on along the minus strand of NZ_CP186556.1, from coordinate 2,582,824 downwards.
TTTTTCCATGGCATAACGGGTTTGTAACGATTCGGTTGCCTCCGGCGGGTCGCTTTTTGAAAAAAGCTCCGCAAAAACTTTCCGGTTGCCTGCTCGTTACGTCGAATGCAGTCAGCAAACCAGAACCTTCGAATGGATCAAACGTAGCCTCAAGACCTGTTTGTTAAACCCAAACCATAAAATCGGGCAAACGTTTGGCCCCAGGCAGGACCGGCGGGGGCTTTTTTTAGCTGAATAGTTACCCGGGGCTCTGCAACAAGAAGCCGGTGACGGGTTTCGATACGCTAAGCGGTGCGCACGGCGCACCCTACAAAACCCCGATCGGCTTCGCGGCTCGCCCTGCACGGCCCCGCACCATAAAATCGCTCCCTATCACCTATGTCCTATCCCTCTATGACCTTTTTTCTATCCTGCACCTCGCATCCAGCGCCAGCACCCCGGACCCGTCTTCCAAAACCCGCACGGGGTTGAGGTCCAGCTCCTGGATCTCCGGGAACTGGGCCATGAGGTGGGTGACGCGGTGGATGAGGTCGATGTAGCCGCTTACATCCCCGGCGGCTTTACCGCGGGTTCCTGCAAGGATTTTTGCTGATTTCAGGCGGCTGATTTTGGTCTCGATCTCATGGGGGGACGAGGGGCACAGCACGGTCTGGGCGTCCTGAAAGACTTCGATGTAGATGCCCCCGTAGCCGAAGAGGGTCACGGGCCCGAAGGAGTCGTCCACGCTGCCTCCCACAAACATGTCGTGACCATTGCCTGCCATGGCCATGAGACGCACGCCGTCGAAGGACGATTTCCTTGTAGCCAGATTGGGCGTAGGGATCTTCGAAACCGGTTTCGACATCCGGTTGCCGTTGAGGCCAACAGAACCTCGCCCGCCTGGAGCTGAAACGGCGTTGGATGATCACCTTCATCACCACGGGGTAGCCGATGGCCTCGGCAGCTGCCACCGCTTCATCGGCGGTGGCGGCAGTATCATTTGTGCCACGGGGATGCCGAAGGCGGTGAGCAGTTCCAGGGCCTCTTCGCCGTGGGTCCCGGGGTGGGAGCGCACCCAGGAGGCTGCGGCGTCCATGTCGATATTCGGGGGCAGGGACGTGGAAAAGGCGGGTTCGGTACGTTTTGCGTGGTAGCGCTGCTGGAGCTTCATGATGCGGATCATGGACTCCGGGGTGTTGAAGATGGGCACGTTGACGTTTTGCTTGACCCGGTTGATGGTCTTTGAGGGGCCGTAGAGGCAGGAGGCCATGGGTTTTCCCGAGGAGCGGATGGCGCCGGTGACCTCTTTGGAGATATCGGTCTTGAACATCTTGTTGAAGACGTCGTCGTTTTTCGGCATCTGGGGATTCTGGGTGAGGTAGACGGCCCCGTCCACCTGGTCGTTGTGTAAAACGAGGTTGATGACGCTGGCCGTGGAGGCGGGGTCGTAGATGTCGCCGAGGTCCAGGGGGTTGGACAGGGAGATGACCCCTGCGTTGGTGAACTCGGCGATCTCTTTGTAAAAGGCCTCTCCGGGATCGGCAAACTCGAAGCCTGCTTTTTCGCAGAGATCTGCCATGAGCACGGTGAACCCTCCGGCCGGGCTCATGACCATGATGCGGTTGCCCCGCATGGGGGGCAGCTCGAAGATTTTTGCGGCGCCGATAAAGTCGTCGAACTCTTCGATGCGGAGGATCCCGGCGCGTTCAAAGGCGGCGTCGATGATCTCTTCGTTGTTGCTGATGGCCGCGGTGTGGCTCATGGCTGCCTTGCTGCCCGCAGAAGTGGTGTTGGCCTTGTAAACGATCACCGGTTTTCCGGCCTCGGTGGCGGCCTCCATGAGTTTCCGTCCGTCGGTAATGCTCTCCAGGTACAGGCAGATCACCTTGGTGTCCGGGTCTTTTCCGAAGTAGCGGATGCAGTCCACTTCCGTCACGTTGAGCTTGTTACCGATGCTGGCGAACTTGGCCAGGCCGATGTTTTCGTCGGCCATGAGGTGCCAGAGGAAGAGGCCCATGCCCCCGCTCTGGGTGACGAGGCTCATGCCGCCGCGGGGTGCTTTGAAGGTGGGCGTGAAAGGAAGGCAGAGGCCGTTGGCCGTGTTGGCCACGGTGAGGCCATTGGGGCCCACGAATCGGATACCATAGGCTTCGGCCACGGCCGTGAGCTCTTCGGCCAGTTTTTCCCCTTCGGGGCCGGATTCGTTGAACCCCCCGGAGAGGATGGCCGCGCGGCGGACCCCGAACTCACCGGCCTCGCGCAGGGCACCGGGGATAAGACGTGCGGGGAGCAGAAAGACTGCCAGATCAGGCTGTTGTGGAAGATCTTTAATGTGACGGTACATCTTGACCCCGTCCACGTGTTTCTCGCCGCCTTTGGGGTGTATGCCGAACAGGCGGCCTTCATAGCCCCAGCGGATGAGGTTTTCGAGCATCAGCCTGGGGATGTTGTTTTCTCGATTGGACAGTCCCCAGATGGCAATGGATTCGGGATAGAAAATTTTTTCCATGGTCCTCCGCAGTCTGTGTTATGTGGGTGATGCACGTTATGGTTTGGGTACAATGTTCAGGTTTTGCGGGGCACGGGTGGCTCTTTACGTTAACGTAAACTTTATAGGCTGAAAGTCAAAGGGCTGTCAAGGGCAAGAAGCAGCTGCCCGGAAAAATTCGGTTTATCGAAGGGGCGTCAGGGCTGAAGGGCATAAGAGGCAGTTCTTGACAAGAGGCCTTGCAAGGCATATGTAACGACGGAGTTCTCGCAAGGTTGACGCTGGTTTGCCGCGAGATCGTGACAGAAAAGAGCCGACAAAGAGGCCTTGCCGCCCACCCCTGGGCTGGCACGGCGATGAATCATCCAGGAGATCCTTGCATTGAAGCGCCAGGGCAAAGAAATATACTACACCATCTCGGATTTGGCCCGCGAGTTTGACATCAGCACCCGCTCCATCCGGTTTTATGAAGAAAAGAACCTCATTTCACCCCGTCGTACCGAAGGAAACCAACGCATCTACAGCCGCAGGGACCATGTCCGCCTCAAGCTTATCCTGCGCGGTAAGCGGTTCGGGTACTCCCTTGAGGAGATCTCCGAGATCATCGGCCTCACGGATTTTGACATCGATGAAGTGGAGCAGATCCGGAAGACCCTGACCATGGGTCAGAAGAAGATCACCGATGTGCGGGAGCGCATCAACGACCTGAAGCTCCTGGAAGAGGAGCTGGTCTCCTTTCAGGGGAAGATGGAAGATCGCCTCCGTGAGCTGACCTCCGACGAGTGAGTTTTTCATGCCCCTTCGTTTTTCCTTCTTGGAACCCCATTTCAGCGGATCCCATAAAGCCGTAGCCGAAGGGCTCAAGGCCCACAGCCGACACGACATCGACCTGTTGACCCTCCCCGGGGGAAACTGGAAGTGGCGCATGAGGGCATCGGCCCTCCATTACGCCGGTGTGTTGCGTGATGCAAAGGATGCGGACGGTCTCATCGTCTGCAACATGGTGGATCTTGCCCGGCTGAAAGGACTGGTGGGCTCCTGCCCGCCGACGCTGGTCTACATGCACGAGAGCCAGCTCACCTACCCCCCGCCCAAGGGGAGCACGGTCCAGGCAGACCTGGTGATGCAGGAGATCTACACCGTCCTTGCGGCAGACCGGGTGGCGTTCAATTCAGCCCACCATCGGGAACTCTTCATCAACAGCCTTTCTCCCTTTTTATCCCGTTTCCCGGATGCCGTGCCCCGGGGCCTGGAAGAGATCGTGGCCGAAAAATCCGTGGTGATCTATCCGGGCTGCAGCCTTCCGGCTGAAGCGCCGGACATGGAAGAGAAGCGCACGGATCCGCCCCTTATCATCTGGAACCACCGCTGGAGTTACGACAAGAATTTTCCCGCCATGCGGCAGGTGCTGGAGATGGTGGCGGAGAAGGGGATCCCCTTTGAGGTGGCTCTGCTGGGGGAATCCGCAGGCGGAAAGGCCGAGGAACCGTTCCATGAAGCCCTGAAAACTTTAGGGGATCGGGTGGTTCACTTCGGGTACTGCAAGGCAGCCGAAGAGTATCGGGCCTGGCTGAAGCGCGGATCCATCGTGGTGAGTTCTGCGGTTCAGGAAAATTTCGGCATCTCCGTGGTGGAGGCCATGGCTTATGGGTGCCTGCCCCTTTTGCCAAAGCGCCTGGCCTATCCTGAGGTCCTTCCCAGAGCGTTCCACAGCGCCCACCTTTACACCAGCCGCAAGGACTGCACGGCAAAGCTGTGCGAGCTTCTGGATCGCTGTACGCACAACGATCAGCGGTCCGCAGCCCGGGACCTTGCCCGTCACATGGCGTCCCATGACTGGGGGCAGCAGGTCACGTCCTACGATTCCGTTCTGGAATCCATGGCCTTTCCACGTTTACATCATGCCTGACAAATTTTTGCGGCTTTGTGCCCGGTGGTTTGCCGGGGGCAACTGACAGTCTCTGCACCTTAAGGCCCGGGATACCCACTCATAAGCGGGTATCCCGGGCCTTTGTGTATCGGCGTGTGTCGTTTACTTGTGGATACTCGCCACCTTGGCACCGGTGACTGCAATGAGGTCTTGGGGGGAGAGTTCGATTTCAAGGCCCCGTTTGCCCCCGCTGACCATGATGGTGGGGTGATCCATGGCCTGGGCATCCAGGAGCAGGGGAATGCGTTTTTTGTGGCCCACAGGGCTGATTCCGCCGGTGATGTACCCGGTGGCCCGTTCCGCCTCTTTGGGGTCGGCCATGGCCGCTTTTTTGGCCCCTGCCGCCTTGGCCACGTGCTTCAGGTCCGTGAGCCCGGTGACCGGGACAATGGCGCCGCAGAGGTTTTTCCCCACTCCGTCCAGGGCCACAATGATGGTCTTGAAGACCCGCTCGGCCGGAAATCCAAGCTTTTCCACGACCTCATCGCCGTAAGCCCCGGCATTTGGGTCGTGTTTAAAGCTGTGGACGGTATGTTTTATTTTCTTCTTTTTTAAAAGGTTGATTCCGGGTGTCAATGCAGTACTCCAGGTATGTTTTGTAATGTTTTGATATGTTGGCTTTTTTATGCAATGTGTTTTTTGTATATGCTGTGGGCGCCCCAGGCAATGGCTGCGACCATCAGCAGGATCCCCAGTGTTTTAAAACCACCTGCGATGAGGTGGTCTTTGTCCAGTAGCCCTGTTTCGGTGAGGATAAACTGCCAGTCATGGAACCCGTACGGCGAAGAGTGGCCCACGTTTCCACCCAAAAGCGGAAGGGTAAGGCGACGGGCATCGTCCACATAAGGGGCAATGTCCAGGCAGTTCTCCCCGATCCACCAGAGGCAGACCGATGCTCCGAAGGGGTCCCGCTGCTTGATCAGCAGCACGAGCAGGCAGATCAGGGGCATGAGGAGCTGGCCCAGGGTGCCGCCCAGGGAGTGGATCACCGGCCCGAAAGGCCTGAAGAGCAGGTGCCCGGCCTCGTGGAACGGGAGGTTCACGTTGTGAAGAAACGAATTTCCGGCCCCGCCGTCCACCAGGGGGATTGTCGCCAGTTTAAGTCCCCATACCGCGAGCAGGAGCAGCAATACGCCTTTGACCACCGCATAGACCTTCCCTTCAAACGCCCCTTCCGGCTCGTAAAACGTCACATGGGTATCTTCCCCATAGGCCTGGTGTCCCCCGTTGGTTTTGACGGGTTTTTGGGACGTATTTGAATCCGAGGCGATTTTAGCAAAGATTACCCCGCACCGCAGGCATTCCTGGGCGCTCGCCGGGTTCTCAAATTCGCATTTCGGACAGGTTTTTCTGGTTTTCATGGGGCAGGCAGCTCCTGATTGTTTTGGGGCACTTCATGTCGTGGTGCTTCTGGTGGCGTCGGCATACCGGGGCACGTTTTGTCGGGTGCGGCTCCCGCACCGTGGTCGGTTTCACCGTACTGTGGTGGTTCCCGAAAAAATTTGGTGCGCACGGCGCACCCTACGGGCCTCGGTGCTTCGGGCTGTGTCGGTTTATGCATCATGCCACTGTTTGGAACGTAACGCATGCTATCTTAATGGCGCTGGCTAAGCGTTTCGCTTCGGCTGTTTTTGAGGGGCACATTATCCCGTGGTGCTTCGGGTGGCGTCGGCATACCGAGGCACGTTTTGTCGGGGGCGGCTCCCGCACCGTGGTCGATTCCACCGTATTGTGGTGGTTCCCGAAAAAATTTGGTGCGCACGGCGCACCCTACGGGCCTCGGTGCTTCGGGCGGTATCGGGTTTTGGTTCATGCCGTTGTTTGGAACGTAACACAGGCCTTCTTGGTGCCCCGTGCGTATCCTTATCCCTGTTTTTTCTATTCACTATTTACCACTCACCATTACCTATTTCCCCTTACCCTCCATCCCCACAACCTCCGCCATCGCCGTGGTGAGGGTGTGCAAATCGTCCGGCTCCATGACAAAGGGCGGCATCACGTAGACCAGCTTGCCGAAGGGGCGGACCCAGACGCCACGTTCCACGAAGCGGGCCTGGATAACGGCCATGTCCACGGGGTCGGTGAGCTCCACCACGCCGATGGCGCCCAGGACGCGCACGTCGGCCACTTGGGGCAGGTCTGCAAGGGGCATGAGCCCGGCTTTGAGGCCGGCTTCGATGCGGTTGACCCGTGCCTGCCAGGGGGAGTCCAGGAGCATCTGGGTGCTGGCCAGGGCCACGGCGCAGGCCAGGGGGTTGCCCATAAAGGTGGGGCCGTGCATGAAGTTGGGCGGGTTGCCGCTGCTGATGGTTTCCGCTACTTCGGCCGTGGCCAGGGTGGCGGCCAGGGTCATGTACCCGCCGGTGAGGGCTTTGCCCAGGCAGAGGATATCCGGTGTGACCTCCGGGTGCTCCAGGGCGAAGAGCTTACCGGTGCGGCCGAAGTTGGTGGCAATCTCATCGAAGATGAGGAGGAAGCCGTAGCGGTCGCAGAGCTCCCGGAGTTTTTTCAGGAAGAGGGGAGAGTAGATGCGCATGCCCCCTGCGCCCTGGACCACCGGCTCGATGATCACGGCGGCGATCTCGTCTTTGTGGCTCTCCATGAGGGCCTCTAACGCCCGGATCTCTTCGTCTGAGGGGGCTTCGTCAAAGCGGGCGGCCGGTGCAGGCGCAAAGAGGTGCTTGGGCAGAACCCCTGCAAAGATGTCGTGCATGCCGTTGACCGGGTCGCAGACGCTCATGGCCCCGAAGGTGTCGCCATGGTAGCCGTTCATGAAGCTCAGGATGCGGTTTTTGCCCTTTTTGCCTCGGGCCATCCAGTACTGGAAGGCCATTTTCAGGGCCACCTCTACGGAGACGGAACCGGAGTCGCAGAAAAAGATGCGCTCCAGAGGATCCGGGGTGATGGAGAGGAGGAGCCGTGCCAGCTCCACCGCGGGCTGGTGGGTGATACCTCCGAACATTACGTGGGACATCCTCTGTGACTGAGCGGCGAGCACCTGATTGAGGACCGGGTTGTTGTAGCCGTGGATCACGGCCCACCAGGAGGACATGCCGTCGATGAGTTCCCGGCCGTCTGAAAGGGTCAGCCGAACGCCGTCGGCCGAGGCCACCTCGTAGGCGGGAAGTGGGTTTTTCATGGAGGTGTAGGGATGCCAGATATGCCTGCGGTCAAATTCAATAGAATCCATAGGTACCATTCACAATCGAAGATAAGGGTTGATAGGTTTTCTGCGTGCATTTCCGACGGGGATGCGGGTGATTTCCAGAATCGTGTAGTATGCCGCCGTCATTGCCGTTGCTGCCACGGAAAAGATGAAAGAACAAGGTGATGGTGGCCGTTTGCATGTTTCATTCATCCAAACGCAAACCGCCCTTCACGCTGAACGTGAAGGGCGGTTTTTAACCTATTGGAATGAATGGGTCTTATGCATCCTTTTTAGGTCGCATCTGGTACCGCTTCTGCTGGGAGAGGATGGCCTTTCTCAGGCGGATGGAGACGGGGGTAACCTCCACCATCTCGTCATCACGGATGAAGTTGATGGCCTGCTCCAGGGTCAGGGGCTTCACCGGGGTGCAGACTACGTTGTCGTCTTTGCCGGAGGCGCGCATGTTGGTGAGCTTTTTCTCTTTGCAGGCGTTGACATTGATGTCGCCCTCTTTGTTGTGCTCACCGATGATCATGCCTTCGTAGACGGGAACTCCCGGGGGGATGATCATGCGGCCGCGGGGCTCCAGGTTGAAGAGGGCGTAAGGCACGGACTGGCCTTTTCGGTCGCAGACGATGGAGCCGGTGTAACGGGTGGGGAAGGTTCCCCTGAAGGGCTCGTATCCCTGGAAGATGGAGTTCATGATACCGGTGCCCTTGGTGTCGGTGAGGAACTCGTCACGGTAGCCGATGAGGGAGCGTGAGGGGATGGAGAACTCCATGTTCACACGGCCTCGGCCGTTGTTGGTGAGGTTGATGAGCTTGCCCTTTCTGAGGGAAAGCTTTTCGGTGATCACGCCCATGAAGTTTTCATCGCAGTCCACGTAGACGTTCTCGATGGGCTCGGTGCGGACCCCGTCCTCTTCCTTGAAGATAACCTCGGGACGACCCACGCAGAGTTCAAAACCTTCCCGGCGCATGGTTTCGATGAGGATGGCCATCTGGAATTCACCGCGGCCCTTGACCATGAAGCACTCGCGGTCGTCGGTGAGCTCCACCTTCATGGAGACGTTTTTCATGGACTCTTTTTCGAGGCGGTCCAGGATCTTGCTGGACTGGACAATCTTGCCCTCCTGGCCGGCCAGGGGCGAGGTGTTGATGGTAAAGCGCATGGCCACGGTGGGCTCGTCCACGGTGACGCGGGGGAGGGCCACGGCGTTGTCCATCTCGCAGACCGTATCTCCAATCTGGATCTCTTCGATGCCGGAGATGACGGCAATGTCCCCTGCGGCTACGGTCTCGGTCTCGCTGATGCTGAGCCCGTCGTAAATCTGAACCTTGGTGACCTTGATGCGGACGGCTTTGCCCTCTTCGTTGATGTAGACCAGGGGCGTTTTGGTGGACAGGGGCCTGTTGTAGACCCTGCCGATGGCCAGTCTGCCCAGGTAATCAGAGTACCCGAGGTCGGAGATGAGGATCTGCAGGGGTTTCTCCGAGTTGATCACCGGTGCGGGCAGGTCGTTGACGATCCTGGTGAACAGGGGCGTGAGGTCGGTGCCCTTTTCTTCCAGGGTATCCTGGGCGATGCCGTCCCTGCCGATGGCGTAGAGGACGGGGAAGTCGAGCTGCTCGTCGGTGGCGTCCAGGTCGATGAAGAGGTCGTAGATCTCGTCGAGTACCTCGTCGGGGCGGGCATCGGCGCGGTCGATCTTGTTGATGGCCACAATGACTTTAAGGCCTGCTTCCAGGGTCTTTTTCAGAGCAAGAGCAGATTCGGGAAGGGGGCCTTCGGAGGCGTCCACCAGCAGAATGGCACCGTCTACCATGGAGAGGGCACGCTCCACCTCGCCGCTGAAGTCGGCGTGGCCGGGGGTATCGAGGATGTTGATACGGGTCCCGTTCCAGTTGACGGAGCAGTTTTTGGCGGAGATGGTGATACCGCGTTCCTTTTCAAGGTCCATGCTGTCCATGAGCCGGTCTTCCACTTCCTGATCTTCGCGGAACAGGCCGCTCTGACGGAACATGGCGTCCACGAGGGTGGTTTTGCCGTGGTCAACGTGGGCAATGATGGCGATGTTTCTGATGGTGTTACAGACTGTCATGTGTGGGTCTTCCTCTTGGTTGATGGTTCTTCACAATGCCAACACTACGATGCTTCGCCGCCGGAAGAAATCTGCCGGAGACCTCTGTGGGGGGTGTTACGGAACCATCATATGTCAAGCCGAAACCGGCTGTTGGGCATGGGTGCTCCCTGGTATCGGGGGGGAGCCTGTGGGGGCAACGCCGAGATCCGGGGTTTTTTTAGAATACACAGATATTCAAACAATTGCGGCTCATCACATACTCATATTTTGCCACAGAAACAACCGAAAAAGCGATGGCGACTCATTTTTTCGGGGGGCGCTGCCTGTGAAAATGCCGGGGCTCCGCATGCCAGGCAGAGGAGGGGCAAGGGCACAAAGGTGCTGAACGTGTGCTTTTTCCGGCCCGGGGACACTGTCTGAACGGTTGAAAATCGCGGGGTGATGCTCTATATTCTTTTTTCCCGGTTTGAATCCCCGGAAACGCCCCAGGCGGCTTTTCGGGGCTTGTGTTGAACTGTAAGATACGGAGTGGTGAAACATGGAATATGCACGTACCGCCGATGAACTGGATGCCCTGGTGGAGGCCAACCCGGACCGATTTCCCACGGAATTCATTGAGGAAGGCTCCCTTGCCGACGTTTTAATGAAAAAACACACATACAAAGAGCTGGCCACCATGGTTCAGATGCCGGCAGATCCCGGGCAGATGAAAGAGTGGGACCTGACGGAAGACCAGTGGACCGAACAGGTGACCCTTGCATGGCTTGCGTTCAAGCACGAGCATTCCCTTTAAACCTGGCACCGAAGGATTCGCCGGATCGTGAAAAAGACCGAAAAAAAAAGAGAGCATGAGGCCGATGTGCCGTTCTGGGAGAACACTCCCCTGTCCCGGATGACTCGGAAACAGTGGGAATCCCTCTGCGACGGGTGCGGCCTCTGCTGCATGGAGAAGCTTGAAGACGCCGATACCGGTGTCATTTATGTGACCTCCGTGGCCTGCCGATACCTGGACCTTGAAAGCTGTAGGTGTCGGATTTACGAAAACCGCACGTACATCAACGATGTGTGTGTGGAGTTGATGCCCGGCTCTGTGGAACATTACCACTGGCTGCCGGAAACCTGCGCCTACCGAAGGATCCTGGCCGGCAAGCCTCTTCCTTCCTGGCACCCCCTTATTTGCGGGAGTGCAAAGCAGATGAAGAAAGCCGGTGCCACGGCCAGTGACAGGGCCATCTCCGGTGAATCCATCCATCCCGATGACCTTTACCGGTTTATCGACTACGAAGTGCCGTCGAAGTGATCCCAACGCCCCTGTCAAAAGGGGCTTGGTCCTTCGGATTTTCCCGCCTGTTTTTTTACGCTTTTTTTTATGTCCGTTCCCCTCTCTTTCCCTTGCATCTCGATAATTTGTGACTAATTTATGACATGGGAAATCTTCAGGGTTTCCCCATGTAACGCAATGGCAGTGGCGGTGTGGCTGTCACAGAAGGGTTTTGTGGCGGTGCCGTTTCCGCCCCTGCTTGACAGGGCAGGTGGGCTATGATGGAGCGTGTGATAGAACGGCAAAACAACATCAGTTTTGTAAAATCAACAGCAGCAGCATGGGCCTTGGCGTCTTTGCTGCTTTTTTTGGCCCATATTCTGGGGGGGCCTCTTTTTTCCATTCCGGCTGCGGTGGGGGGGCTGCTGGCCTACCATCTGACGCCGAGGATCTCTCCGGCCGTGGTGCTTCGATTTTACAGAGGGGTTCCGGTGACGGAGTTCCAGATGCCGGGTTTGCATCGTCTGGTGAAGGACCTGGCCACGGATGCACGGCTCACCAATGCCCCGGAAATCTGGATTTTACCCAGTGCACGGTCCATTGCCTTTGTGACGGGAGACCGGCAAAGCTCCGCCATTGCCTTGTCCAGGGGGATCCTTGACGCCCTGACCAGGGATGAACTGGCAGGGGTTGTGGCCCATGAGCTGAGCCATGTGGCCCATAACGACAGCCGCATCATGTGGTTTTCCGAAATCACGGTGAAAATGGTCAATGTGCTCTCCATCATCGGGCAACTGATGGTGCTCATCAATCTTCCGGCCATCTTTGCAGGGGAACGGGAGGTCTCCCTTCTCCTTCTGGCCGTTGTGGTGACGGCCCCTGTGGCGGCGCTGCTGCTTCAGCTGCACCTGCTGCGGACCCGGGAGTTCGCCGCCGACACTGGTTCAGCCAAGCTGCTGGGGTCACCAAGGCCCCTGATCCAGGCGTTGCGGAAACTTGAAGGCGGTCGCTCTCCGTTGCTTATGCGCTGGGTGGCCGGCCGCAGGGAGCAGCGCGGCCATACGCTGTTGCGCACCCATCCACCGGTTCGGGAGCGGATCTGTCGGCTCAAGCGGTTGGAATCGGACCCTCGGTGGCAGAGGACCTACACCCCGGTGACGGAACAGGAGCTCGTGGAGATGCTCCTTCCGGGCCACGGGGCAAAGGTGGTGGTGTTGAGGGATCGTGAGGGGGGATAGTGAATAGGGGGTAGTGAATAGGGAATGGGGAATAGGGAGAGAGCGCGTTTTCTGTCGGTTCGAAGATTTTGGGGCGTTTTTGTTTGGCAGGGCCTAAGCCATCTGTCATGGGCACTACTCACTACTCACCACTCACCATTAACTCTGAGTGACGTAGGGTGCGCTTGCGAACCGTCGAAGAACCGTAACGGTCATAAAACCCATCTGCGGGTGACCTGCACGCAGCATAAACGTGTCAAAAGACGTTGGTTTCATCAAACAGATGGCGCAAGCACACCCTACAGGATGTCACATAATAAGCTGTTAAAGCCACTCTGGCATTCTGAGGTAAATTGGGCTGCATACGTACTGTCAATTGCCCTTCTATGTGTCGAAAAATGGACCATTTCCCCTGTTTCACCACTCACTAAAACACCCAATCCCCGGATCCGGTTAAGGCACGCCACCTGGCCATGGCCGTGTGGTCCGAAAAGGCCACGGGAAACATCTCATCCGCAAAGGCGGCCATGGCTTCCTGCCAGGCTTTGAGCGACGGGCTGTCCGGTGCGTCGATGACGGCGCCGTCGGCGTCGCTGAGGGTTTCCAGGTCTTCCCGGCTGGGAAGAGTGTCTCCTTTGAAGCGTTTCAAGGTGCGTCCCATGGGGACGGAAAGAGGACGCGGATCTTCGCTGACCAGTGTGCAGAGGATGGCTCGGTTGCCGGGGCGCTGGTCCAGCAGAGCCAGGTCGTTGTCCAGAAAATGGGGCCGGGAAAGGGGGAGGTCGGTTACGATCTGTAACGCATTGGGAAGGTTTTCAGGCTCGACCCAGATGATTTCAAGCGGTGTGTGCGGGTTGTGGGCGACACAGGCCTCAAGGATGCCAAAAACCGTTGCCTCGTCCGTCACCTCGGGGGTGATGACCACCTGATAGGGGGCGGAGAGCCGGGGGGCGGTAAGGCGTGCCTCGTCTGCGGTTGTCTCCGTTGTCACCACAAAGGTGGCGATGAGTTCCCTGCTGTCCGGGTTGATATGACGGTGGGCAGGCAGGTTGCCGGATGTCCAGGAGAGGTCCACCTCAGGGGGCGTGATCAGGTCCATGTCCAGCAGGGACTCTGCCCAGTCCAGGGCCAGGGTGATCTCATCGGGCTTGAAGCCCGGGGTCTCGATGATGGTGTACGGAGGCTTGTCCTGGTACCGGAGCCCCAAGGCTTCACTCTCCTTTCGGAAGGCGGTGCCCGGGAGCAGTGCAAGGGGGAAGACCTGCATGTCGTCGTCCAGGCCGTTTTCCTTTACAAAGCCCAGGGAGCGCGAGAAGCTGGCGAGGTCATCGCCGGGGAGGCCGATGATGAGGTCCACCGTGGAAAGGATTCCGTGGTCCTTGAGATGGTTCACCCCGTCGATGAACCGTGTGAGGTCTGTCTTGCGACCCATGAGTTTCTGGGCCTGGGGGCAGGTGGACTGAAGGCCGATTTCAAACACGGTGAACCCGGCTTCGGCAAACAGCTCCGCGGCCTCGGCGTCGATCCATTCGGCGCGTATTTCGCTGCGCAGGGAGAGGCGTTTGTCCGGGTTGAGCTTTGCGATCTCTTTGAGCAGCTCTTTGAGCCCGGGGCGGGCGTTCAGTGACGGGTCCAGGAGATAAAGCTCCTTGACCCCTTTTTGTACGGCCCAGCCGATCCCTTCGAGCACCTTGTCATCGGAGAGAAAGGTGAGGCCTTTGCGGGCTTTGTTGTAGTAGCAGAACTTGCACCCGTAGGGGCAGCCTCGCTGGGTCTCCAGGAGCATGATCTCTTCCGGACCGGGGTCGAGGAGCTTTTCCATGTACGGGTTTTTGGCGTCCATGAAAAACTCCGGGGCGCAGCCGAAGGCCTCTTTTTGCTCCCAGAATTCCGGTTCATTCAAAAGCCTGACAAAGATCTCTTCCCCTTCGCCGTACACACGGAAATCAATGGCCGGATGGCGGGTGAGCTCATTATCGGCCGTTACCTCGGGACCTCCGGCCACGATGCGCGTTCCGCACCTTTTTTTGACCTCTTCGGCAAGGCGCAGGGAGCGCTCCACGTTCCAGCAGGTGAGGGTCAGCCCGAGGATATCGGGGCGCTTCCGGCAGATCTCTTCCAGAATAACGGTATCCCCTCCATGGGTGGCCAGGGGCTCGGGGAAGATTTCCACGCGGGCGTCGGTATGGGCCTCGGCTGCAAGTTTCAGGCAGGCGGCCCCCAAAGGAGTTGGGCGCCGACCTGGTGCCTGGGAACGGGAAGTTGGACAAGAAGGGTATGGGGCATGAAAAAGCCTTGGGATCCTGGGGTTAAAAAAAGAGAACATATGCGTTTTTTTGCCGGTCTGGTATGACAGTGGGGTTTCTATCAGAATCCGGGGATGCTATAAAGAGCGTTTTTTATCCTAAGATCGTGTAATCAGGAGTTGTATGAAGACAGAGCAGATATCCATTCCGGGGCGTGGCGGGTCCCCAGCCCCTTCCCATCGGTCACTTGTCCAGGGCCATGATGAATTTCGGTTTTTCACGTCTGGTGCTCGTGAACCCCCAGTGCAACCATTTGTCCATGGATGCCCTGCGAATGGCGGTAAAGACAAAGCGGATCCTTGAGGAAGCCGTGGTGGTGGATACCCTTGCCGAAGCTCTGGAAGGGGTTCACTACGCCTTTGGCACCACCCGGCGCTTTGGCAAGTACCGAAATGTTTTCTACACCCCGGATGAGCTGGCGGAAAAGCTCCACCCCAAAGGCGACGAGGTCAAAGCCGCCCTGGTCTTCGGACGGGAAGACAAAGGCCTGAAAACCGAAGAGCTTGACCTGTGCCAGTATTTCATTACCCTCCCCACGGACGAGGCCTATCCCTCCATGAACCTTGCCCAGGCCGTCACCGTCTGCCTGTACGAGGTCCGTAAACGCTTTGCCGGGCCCACCCCCGAAGGCATCGATACCCGGGTCCCCGCCACCAACGAATCCCTGGAACGCATGCTCCGCCACATGCAGCAGACCCTTCTTGATATCGAATATTTAGACCCCTTAAGCCCCGATCACCTACTCCGTACCTACCGCCGCCTCTTCGGCCAGAGTGACATCACCGAACGTGAGGTCAATATCCTTCAGGGCCTCTGGAGCCGCATCGACTGGACGGAGAGCGAGCGGTTGAAGTGGAAGAAGATGGTGGAAGAAGAATAGGGAATAGCAAATTCGGTGTTTTTTTTGTTGGCTCCACGGGGTGTTGTAGGGTGCGCCGTGCGCACCGCAGGCGATTCAAGACCCGGAATTATCCGATTTCATAAGGACATGTGATTGACCCAAAGCCGGTGGTTTGCGTTACGTAAATCGGTGCGGGAGCCGCACCCTACGCTTCGCAGCCCAGGCGGGACCGGGGGGTCCGTGGGGACAGGGAATCGTTTTCGCCATGGCGGCAAAAGGCCGTTGTCCCGTAGGGTGCGCCGTGCGCACCGTCGATTACCAAAGAAAGCGGATGGGTTACGGCGCATTGCAATGGCGTTGGCTGTGGCCAAAGCCGATGGCTCCGCGTACCGTTTTGCGGTGCGGGAGCCGCACCCTACGCTTCGCAGCCCAGGCGGGACCGGGGGTTCCGTGGGAGGGAATCGTTTTCGCCATGGCGGCAAAAGGCCGTTGTCCCGTAGGGTGCGCCGTGCGCACCGTCGATTACCAAAGAAAGCGGATTGGTTACGGCGCATTGCAATGGCGTTGGCTGTGGCCAAAGCCGATGGCTCCGCGTACCGTTTTGCGGTGCGGGAGCCGCACCCTACGCTTCGCAGCCCAGGCGGGACCGGGGGGGCCGTGGGGACAGGGAATCGTTTTCGCCATGGCGGCAAAAGGCCGTTGTCCCGTAGGGTGCGCCGTGCGCACCGTCGATTACCAAAGAAAGCGGATGGGTTACGGCGCATTGCAATGGCGTTGGCTGTGGCCAAAGCCGCTGGCCTCGCGTACCGTTTTGCGGTGCGGGAGCCGCACCCTACGCTTCGCAGCCCAGGCGGGACCGGGGGGGCCGTGGGAACAGGGAATCGTTTTCGCCATGGCGGCAAAAGGCCGTTGTCCCGTAGGGTGCGCCGTGCGCACCGTCGATTACCAAAGAAAGCGGATTGGTTACGGCGCATTGCAATGGCGTTGGCTGTGGCCAAAGCCGATGGCTCCGCGTACCGTTTTGCGGTGCGGGAGCCGCACCCTACGCTTCGCAGCCCAGGCGGGACCGGGGGTTCCGTGGGGACAGGGAATCGTTTTCGCCATGGCGGCAAAAGGCCGTTGTCCCGTAGGGTGCGCCGTGCGCACCGTCGATTACCAAAGAAAGCGGATGGGTTACGGCGCCTTGCAATGGCGTTGGCTGTGGCCAAAGCCGATGGCCTCGCGTTACGTTTGCGGTGCGGGGGCCGCACCCCACGGGATGTCGCCCGGTCGGGGTTCTTCGAAAGCATAATAAAAGCCGCTGGAGATTCTCCAGCGGCTTTTTGTTTTCTGTCAGAGGCCCGTGACCAAAATTACCTATGGCCTATTGCCCCCATAACCTTTTTCTTACGCTTTTTCACACGCTGCCACCGTGTGCTTGCAGAGCACCGATGTGGTTACTGAGCCGACCCCTGCGGGGACCGGAGAGATGCGGGCAACGATGGGCTCTACGTTGGCGTAGTCCACATCGCCGCAGTATTTGCCGGGGTTTTCCGGGTCGGCGTTGATGCCGACGTCGATGAAGGTCTGACCGGCTGCGGCGGCGTCGGCTTTGACGAGGCGGGGGACGCCGGCGGCGGCCACGATGATGTCCGCCTCTTTACAGACGTCGGCGGTGGTGACGCCTTCAAGGCGTTTGGCAAGGCTCATGGTGCCTTCTTTCAGGGCAAGCTCGTCCACGCACAGGGTGCCTGTTTCGTCGATGTAGCAGGTGGTGACGGCGGCACCGGCTTTGAGGAGAAGGTAGGAGACGGGTTTGCCCACCACGGCTCCCTGGCCGATGACCACGCATTTTTTGCCTTCAAGGGGCACGTTGTAGTGGGCCAGCATGTCCATGCAGGCTGTGGGGGTGCAGGGGGGGAAGCCGGAGCCGTTGCCTGCAAAGAGTTTATCGGCGCTGATGGGGCTCAGGCAGTCCACATCCTTTTCCACGGGAATCAGGCTCTTGATTTTGTTCTCGTCCAGGTGGGAGGGGAGGGGGGCGAACATGAGGATACCGTGGATGTCGGTGCGGGCACCCACATCGGAGACAGCCTTTTCAAGGTCGGCCTCGGTGATGGCTTCATCGTGCTCAAACACCTCGTACTCCATGCCCACGGCCGTGCAGGTTTTTTTGGCGCCCCCTTCATAGAACAGGTCGTCGGGGCGGGCACCCACGCGGATGATTCCGAGCTTCGGTGTGGTTCCTTTGGTTTTGAGAGCGGTCACTTTGTCCGTCAGGGAGGCCTTGATGGCATCGGCCACGGGTTTGCCTGTTAAACGTTCTGCCATGTCTGTCGTCCTTTCCGGTCTCCAGAAATAAAGGAGCCCATGTGAAATTGATTCCTGTAAAACAAGAGAAGAATCCTTGCTTGACGCAGCGGCTCCCTTGTGTGACGGTCTACGGGCAGGTGCGGTGCCCGAGCAGGGAGTCGTTTTGTATGGTCTGCATCGGGCCCCGCTGTAGACGGCGGGCGCTTTGTCCCGCCGTGTGTTGCCAGGGCCCGTTGCGTTATTTCGTCAGTTTTTCCATCACGATCTCAAGGGTGTCGTCCGCATCCACTGTCCCCTGCTCCATGAGGATGTCCATTTCGTTGCGGGTGGCCGCAAGGTAGTCTTCATCCTTAATGGAGTTCAGGTTGATGATGACGTTGAGCTGGGCGGAGATGAGGGCCGCTTTGAGAAAGGCCACGCCGCAGCCCACATCGGAGACGGCCATGACCGTGCCGATTTCACCCATGCGTTTGTGAATGGCGATGCCTTCGCAGGCCTTTCGCATGATCTGCATGGGGACGCTGCACGCTGTTTTGCAGCAGGACTCGATGGTCTCGGCCTTGATTGCCGCCTCTTCCGGGGTGGCTTTGGGCAGGCTGTAGGCTTTGGCAAGGGGCTTGAACACCTCGGCGTCCGCGTCGATGAGGGCCAGGAGTTCCCGAATGACAACGTCGCCTTTTTTCAGGAGTTCCAGAACTTCACCTTCCACATCCTGATACTTCTTCTTGCCTGTGGTCAGGTTGCCCACCATGTTGGAGAGGGCCATGCCGACGGCACCGCCCAGGGCTGCAGCTCCGCCGCCTCCGGGAATGGGGGCTTTGGATGCAAGTTGTGAGAGAAATTCTTTGGATGAGAGTTCGGCCATGGACATAACGGCAGGTTACCTCCCTGAAGTGTGAAGGGCACGTGTTTCGGGCACGCTTTGCGCACATGACGACGGACATCTTTTTTGCCGTCGTAACATCCGGTTTTGCCGTGGCAGCACCACCTCGCGGTATGCGCAATGGTATTGCTTCAGGCCCGAAATCAAACCCTTATGGAAGAAATTAGAGTAAGTATATGGCAGTCATGTAATCGAGTGATCCCAAATCCGCCCTGATGAAGACAAATCGTTGCAGATAGTGGTGTATTGCTTTGACTATTACTTGTTGAGCAATGCGATACTATCTACGAAACAGGACAGGATAAATTTAACTTGATATACCTTCTGTGCCGAAATTTGTCAAAAAGAATATATCTAAATAAGGAAAAAACGGTTTGACGCAAGGCTGAGTAATCTTGATCATTTTCCTATAGATGTATCCTTGGGAGACTATCAAGCCCGCAAAAAATGGCTTGCGGCCGAGTCATCCGAAGGCGGTGGCCACAGCGCAATGTGGCCGACCTGGGGGTGTCTTTTCGGACGGTTCAGGAAGGAGGCTTTTGGCCTTCCCGTTGGATTTGCCGGATGCGCTGGAGCAATGGGGGGTGGGAGTGGTTCAGGGCCACGTGAAGCGGGTGGGGGTTGAGGTTGGACAGGCTGGTCTTGTGAAGGGCCTTGAGGGAGGAGACAAGGGCGCCTGAAAGACCGGAGGTTCGCACCGCGTAGGCATCGGCCTGATATTCGTTGGCTCGGGACCATGCCTGGAGCGGAAAGCCCAGGAGAAATTCCACCGGCGTGTACAGAAGGGAAAAGAAGATCAGGCCGGTGTACACCTCGATGGTGGGCATGAAAAAAGCGTCATGCAGGGGGCGAAAACTCAGGGCCAGGGAGAGGAGATAAAAGAGCACGCCGGTGTGGGCAATGGCGATGAGCAGGCCGTTACGGATGTGCCGAAGCTTGAAATGCCCCATCTCATGGGCCAGGACCGCAAGGACTTCATCGGTGGACTGGTTGTTGACCAGGGTGTCGTAGAGGACGATGCGCCGGAACTTGCCGAACCCGGAGAAAAAGGCGTTGGCTTTGGTGGATCGCCGGGAGCCGTCCATGACGAAGATCTTCTGCAGGGGGAACCCGATGGTGTCCGCATAGGCCATGATCCGTGATTTCAGGTCCCCCTCCTCAAGGGGCGTAAAGGTGTTGAACAAGGGCATGATCCAGGTGGGGACGATGATGTTGACCCCCAGCATGAACAGGGTGACCACGGCCCAGCAGATCAGCCAGGCCGTATCGCCCGCATGCTGGAAAAAGGCAAGGATCCCCGCAAGCAGGGGGGCACCGATGGCAAGGCCAACAAGCAGCCCCTTGATTCGGTCCAGGACAAAGGTTTTGAAGGTGGTTCGGTTGAATCCGAAACGCTCTTCGATGACAAAGGTGCCGTAGAGGTCAAAGGGGAGACCAAACAGGGACTTCAGGGCTCCGAGGAGGGCAAAGGCCGCCAGGCCGGTGAGGACCGGGCCGACGTTGAGCGCCCTGACCAGGCGATCCAGAAAGGGGAACCCCTGGAAAAACCAGAAGAGAAGAAAAAGGCTCAGGGAGAGGAGGCTCTGGAGCCACCCCATCTGCGTGCGCGCCTTGAGATAGGCTTTGGCTTTTTGCCCTTCTTCTGGGGAGTAGAGGTCGTCGAGTTCAGGGGGGATGACTTCGGCGCCGCGGAGGTTAAGGGCATCGGCAACCATGTGGGTCAGGGTTTGGGTCAGCAGGGCGAGCAGTATAATCCAGGCGATCAAGTTCAAGGCGGCGTCCGTGTGCGTTGATGGGTGGCGAATAGAGTGAATCGTGAGCCGTAAACGGCCCCCGGTGCCGTGCCGGGGTGTTTATCACGTGCGTCCGGTCCCGGGGCGTCGGGCAACCCGATCCCCGGGACCGGACATGGCGATCACATGTCGGTTAGTTGGCTTTTTCCTGTTTCAGCAGCATGGCAAAGTCGGAGACCACGTAAGCACACTCTTCAAGGAGGGTGTCGTCGTCATCTTCTTTGTCGTCGGAGTCATCTGTCTCCTCGTTTTCCGCCTTGCGTGATGCGGTCAGGGCTTCGTAGTCCTTAAAGGGTTTTTCCCCCTGGGCTTTTCTCAGCTCGTTTTCAAGGTCGAGGAAAAAGGCTTCACTGCTCTCTTTTTCCGCCTTGCGGGTCTTTTCGTTGAGGGCAATGGTCTCTTTTTGCCGGAGGGTCTCCACGTATGTGTTGTAGCCCTTGAGGTATTTGAACTCAGCCGAAGCCTCGGTCCGTTTGTCGTGGCGCTCTTTGACACGGAGCACGATGGGCGTCAGGCTGGCCTGGTGGTATGGCTTGTAACGGATGGGACGGATGGTGTCCCAGGGAAGGGCTTCCGGAAGGGAGCTTTCCCCGGTCTCTTCCAGGTTGTACTCGGAAGGGAAGGAGATGTCCGGGTGGACACCCCGGTGCTGGGTGCTTGCCCCGGAGACCCGGTAGAACTTGGCGATGGTGAGCTTCAGCTGGCCGCTGTCCCGGTTGAGGTTGAGCAGGGACTGAACCGTTCCCTTGCCGAAGGTCTGGGTGCCCACGATGAGCCCGCGGCGGTAGTCCTTGATGGCGCCTGCAAAGATCTCCGAGGCCGAGGCGCTCATGCGGTTGACCAGAACGGCCAGGGGCCCGTCGTAGGTGATACCGGGCTCGGGATCCGGGTAGGACTCCACGCGGTTGCGGCGACCGCGTACAAGGACCGTGGGGCCTTTGTCAATGAACAGGCCGGTGAGGGCAGCGGCTTCGGTGAGGGCGCCGCCGCCGTTGTCCCGCAGGTCGATGACCAAGCCGTCGATGTTCTCTTCTTTCAGCTTTTTAAGGAGACGGCGCACGTCCTCGTCGCCTCTGTAGTCCGGGGCCCCTGCCTGGTGGGCGTTGAAATCCGCGTAAAAAGCGGGGATGGTGATGACCCCGATACGCCGAGTCCCCCCCTCTTCAAGGGGGATGTCCAGGACCTTGCTGCTGGCTGCCTGGTCCTCCAGCTTCACGGTGTTTCGGGTGATGGGGATTACCTTGCTCATGGCAGAGTCCGCGCTGTCCGCGGGAATGATCCGCAGGCGGACCACCGTCCCCTTGGGGCCGCGGATAAGCTGGACAACGTCGTCCAGGCGCCAGCCCACCACGTCGACGATCTCTTCGTTCTCCTGGCCCACGCCGATGATGCGGTCACCGGGCTTCAGGAGGTTTGATTTCTCAGCCGGTCCTGCTTTTACCAGGCTCACCACCTTGGTGTATTCGTTGTCCATCTGGAGCAGGGCACCGATGCCTTCAAGGGAGAGGCTCATGTGGATGTTGAAATCTTCCGACGCCCTGGGGGGAAGGTACTGGGTATGGGGATCGTAGAGCTCGGTGAAGGTGTTGATAAAGATGCGGTGCACGTCGCTGCTTTTCATCTGGCGTGACCGGTTCAGGCTGTTGGTGTATTTTTTGAGGAGGTTCTCTTCCGTCTTTTCAGACCCGGTATCCGACAGGCGCCTTGTGATGAGTTCGTTCTTAAGCCTGCGGCGCCACAGGTCGTCCAGGGCTTGTTTGTCTTCCGGCCACGGGCTCTCCTCCCGGTCCCTCAGGAGGGTCTCATCTTTGGTGAAGTCCAAGGTGTCGACCTTTGATTCCAGAAAATTGGCCATGAAAGCAAATCGCTCCACGGTCCGGTGCTGGTAGAGGTTGAAGATGTCGAAGGCGGGCTGGAGGTTGCCCTGGGCAAGGGCGTTGTCCAGGACGTATCGGTATCGCTGCATGGTGGCGATGTCGGCGGCGGTGAAGTAGGCTCTCCCTTTGTCCAGGGAGTCGATATAGTTGTCGAAGATGCGGCTCGACAGGTCGTCGTTGAGTGTCAGTTCCTGATAATGATGTCGTTTGAGGTTTGCGATGATGCTCACGCAGGTTTTATTGAACTCGGGAAGAGGCGCGAGGGTGATGTAATAGTCCTCTGCTGATATGGGCGCCTTGGTCTGCTGGGAGAAAACCGGCGTCGCAAACAGAAAGGACAGGGCAATGCAGGGGATCACCGCAAGGAAACGTTTTTTCATGGTTGCAGGGTATCCTTCGTCTGGGGGTCTGACAGGTAAGGGTGCGCCACCCAAGGGGGTGGCGCATGGGGCTTAGGTTGATGGCTGCGATGGAAAAATGTCTTCTACCGCCAGTCCCTGAATTTTGGACAGGCAATCTTCAAGGGCCTCGTCCGGTGTATCGCCGACCCCTTGATACTCGGATGATGCATGGATCATCACGAGGTTGGGGACAGCCAGAAAGCGCCCGACAAGGGTGCCTTCGATCAGTTCATGGACGTCAATGAAAAGCGATTTTCCGTTTCTCATCAGGTTGTAACGGGTGACGCGGGTTAACACATCTCCGGTTTGTAATGATTGCATAGTGCCTCCTTGGGAACCATAATTAACACAAAAGGGGGGGGCGGAGCGAGCCTTTTTGACTGACGCGGGCCTGGGGGCTGGGGATGCGGACCCTGGTTTGCAAGGAGGTTGAGGGGCTCTCAATGAATGGTTGAGACGACGTGTTGATATCCTACCATATTAATATATGTCTCAGTATACATGTTCGACCGCCCGATGGGAATGGTTCATCATGCTTCGATGATCATAATCCTGATATTTCATGAGTCGAGTGCGCTCATATGCAAGGCATCAGATCTGACTAATTAATTGCCCCAATGCTCTGATAACACAGAACATGGGTTCACTTGTTCTGCCTGAAGGGTGAGAAAATCGATGAATGATATTTTGAATTGTTTAACTGTCTGGATTTAAATCAATAGCCAATTGCAATGACGGGTTGTTGAATTGGCCTGGCCGTTTTTCATGTGATATTCGGGATAAGCCGTTGGCGTCCTGTTTGATTGGGGCGCCCCATGGCTTGGCTCCTGCTTTGTTAATTGATGCTCCGTTGATTTCGTTGTGGTATACTGAGCACCTACACACTTAAACCGGATAATTCACGAATCGCGTGAACGCATCTTCAAGGTATCGGGCTGCAGATGGCGTCGTTTGTTTCAATGCTTCGATATCACGGAGGATAGGCTCCCTTACGACTCCCCGGAAGGGTAAGGCAATGGAGCCGAAAGCAGCGGATTACATTTTGCATTTTTAACATGTCCAGATTTATCCTGAGTAACCAGCTGTAAAAATATCCTATTGATTTGGCCGGGGCGTTTTCCCGTGAAATATCCGGGCTAAAGATCCAAAGAGGGCAGACCATCCCGGGAAGGGGGCAGGGCAAGAAACGTGGCGGCAATAGATACCATTAAAACAGACCATCTCATCGGCCTGGAAGTTGGGTCGTCCACCATCGTCCGGGAGCATGCGCGGGGCGGGATGGCGGTGACTTCGGTTCCCTTACCTCAAGCGAACGCTCAAGCGGCGCATTGCCTTGAAAGTCCTCCCCAAGAGCCTGATCACACCCACTGCTGCGGAGTTGTTTCATCGGGAAGCCGAATCCGCGGCAGTCCTTTATCATCCGAATATCATTCCTGTCTATGAAGTGGGGGAGACCGACGAGTTCCTCTATTTTTCCATGCAGCTCGTGGAGGGGGACTCCCTGCTGCATGTCATGAAGTACTGCCCGGAAAGCAGGGTTCCCTCTCCAGGCGAACCCTCCCTGTCAAAACCGCCCTTGAAACGGGTATTCAGGTTCTCGACGCGCTGGATTACGCTCACTCGGAGGGGATCGTGCACCGGGATATCAAGCCAGGCAATATTCTTATGGAGAAGCGAAGCGGTCGACCCATCGTCCTTGATTTCGGGGTGGCCAAGGTGTTGAAAGAGGACACCAAGTCCAGGCGCGTGATCCAGGGAACGCCGGTTTACATGGCACCGGAGCAGATCATGGCCCGTAACGTCGATGGACGGTCAGACATGTACGCCTTTGGGGTTACCTTAAGTCAGTTGGTTGTTCCATCGCTGCCCTTTCCAAAGGTCGGCAGCGCCGTGGAGCTGATGAGGGAAAAGGTCAAACGCAAAGAGGGGATCTTTACGCGGCCCCTTTCGGAGTTGAACCCTCAGCTCGATGAACGGTTCGATGCCATGATTCAAAAGACCATGGCCTATGACCCGGAGGATCGGTACGCGTCCTGCGGAGAACTCAAAGAGGAGATGGCTGCCTGCCTTTCACAGCTACAGGACAGGCAGGGGATCAACAGGCGGGGTGACGAATGAAACGGAAAAATCCACAGAAAAAACAGATCGCCGATAAGATTGGCCGCAGCTTTTCCCTTCTTTTCAATCGCGCCCTCATGTACAAGACCAACCATCCCACCACGGTTCATTCTGCAGAGGAGTTCCATCGCGTGCTCCGGGCGGAGCTGGATAAGGTCTCAGCCATTGCCCTCGTCTTTCACCGGGGAGCCCTCTACGTGGATGAGGAAGCCCTGGACCCGAAGATCAATATTTCCAAAATTGCCGCAAGTTTCAAAGAGACCGGTGTGGAATCCATCTCTTTTGCCGCCGGTGTGTCCCTGGAGGATATCAATCTCCTGCTGGATATCCTGACGGACACCCAGCGCTTTGCCACCGCGGGCGCCATGAAAAATGCCCTGAAAAATCAGGGTGTTAATCTGGTGTCGGTCAATCATATTGTCTACCGGAAGGTGACCGAAGGAGAGACGGTTGTATCCAAAGCCGATGCCGAAGGCGGGCAGGGCGGGGTCTCACCGATTCAGACGTTTTTGATCGACAGGTTGATTGCCTCGGACACGGCCGGTGCCGGTACAGGGCTCTTTCGCGAGGTCTTCGGGGCCACCGAGGCCTGGGCCACGGAAGCCTTTGAAGGCGGGCTGGAGAGGTTGGAGGGTGAACTGGGTCAGCAGCTCGGCGGCCTGGACCACCAGGCTGTGGAAAAGCTGCTGAAGGGGCTGAATTATTTAAAGCGGGAGCTCCGCGAACGCGTGATATCCCGAAGGGCAGGAGGTGTTGAAGGAGCCCTTGAACACGGCCTTCTGGACAAAGCCGACTCCGTGACCGACAAGGTGATGCTGGATCTGATTCGCCGGGAGTACGGCAAGGGCGCTATCAGCATTGAGAGGCTTGCCCAGATTATCCAGAGGATCCTGCCTGATCCCGATGAGCTGGTCCGGCTTCTGCCCCGCATTGAGAGGGTGCTGCTGGATGAGGGCATGCCCCTGACCGATTTTATACGGCTTTCGGAGATGCTTCACGGGTATGAAGCGGGCAGGGACGTGATGGATGCCATCGCCGAAGGGGCGGAGACCATCGGGCTCCAGAGACAGGAACTCCTTAACGAGATCACCGACGACCCCCGGGGGGCTGCCGAGCTTATCTATCTTGCCTCGGAGATACGCAAGGCCCGTGGTGACGACGGCACCTTGACCGATGTTCTGGTGGAGTACATCGAACGCATCGGCGGTAAGATGGCCCTGGATGCCGTGGGAGAGGGGGGCAAAGAAGGGGAGGAACATCTCCAGGGGGTGATCGCCCGTCTGGAGCAGGATATCGTTCAGAACCTGAGGGGGCGGGGCATTTCATCCGAGGTGATGGATTCTGTTGTGAACCGGCTGAACGGACGCCTTGAAGGGTGCCTGAAAAAACTGGAGTCCGACTGGGAGTTTCGGACCCTTCCATCCGTAGGAGGCGGGTTCAAGGGAGACGCCACCAATGTGCTCTCCTATTTTGAAGAGACCATCGACAGCATGGAGGACCTTCAGTTTGTCCTGCAAAAAGCCAGGGAGTCTGTGCAGGAGCTTCGGGCCAAAGATGACAAGGTGCAGCAAAACGCAACACCTGAAGAGAAAGAGCCTGCATCGGATCCTCAGCCCGCCTTGCCCAAAGGCGTGTTGGGAAAGAAAAATACCTTGTACTTTATTGAAAAAGAGCTTCAGCGCGTTCGCCTTCAGCGTCGCCCTGTTCGAAATGATCGGGGCCAAGGTTTCCGTGCCCGTGTCAAAGGGAACTGTCAAGGCCATGGACATCACCACCGTTGTGCTGGAATCGTTCCGTAAGATCGTTCGGGACACCGATTCTCTGGGACTTCTCGGCAACAAGCGGTTTGCTGTCTTGATGCCCATGACCGATGACGAGGATGCCCGCATCGCCCTGAGGCGTCATCTCAAGGAGCTTCAGGCCATGGCGCTTAAGGTGGGCAATGTTGCCATCGACGCCACCTTTGCAGGGGCCGTGGCCGAGTATGACGTGGAAGAGGCTCCGAACCTGCGCAAGTTTGTACAGACTGCTGAAAACGCTCTGGAAGAGATGATCTTCAGGCTGCGGAACATTCAATCGCTTCTATAGCGAAAGGCGAATGGCAGATGGTGAGTGGTGAAAACGTGTGGCCCTTGTTGCTTCCATCCCCCATGCTTTGGAGCGCCGCACTCCAGTGCGGCACGAATGCCGACGCCCCTGCAAAAAGCCAAACCCATTCGCAGCATCTCGGTTCGGCTTATTTCATGGCGTTCCCAAACACTCCCCAAGGCTCGGCCCCCAGACATTCACTATATTAATGATGGAGCCACAGCCAACGCCATCCCCCCATCCCTTTTTTCCGCTTCCTCCCCCGTAGCACGTATTTTTCATTACAATGCGCCTATGGCCTATGGCCTACTTCACCTATCATCTGCTTTACCTGTTTCCCCTCCTTCATCCTGCGCTGTTCATCCCTGTAGATTTCAGCGATCCTGTCGATTTTCCGATACTGCCTTTCCAGCAGGTCTTCTGTAATGGTTCTGATCCCCCATTTTTTAAAATCGAGTTGAAGCCCATTGCCATTGGAGTCCTCGGCTCCTTCAAATTCGGCCAGGAACTCCCCGACGGATTTGAGAAGCCTGTGGATATCTTTGATGGCGTCACACAGGGCCGGGATTTCAGTCCCTGAGAATATATCGGAGGTATGCTGGGATTCCGTGGTGTTCATGGTTGGTCTCCTCTTCGGGCATCGTGTGCATCCGGCAGCCAATGTGCTGGCGAGGCCCGTTTGGCAGGAAGTTCGATTGTTGGCCGGTAAGAAGGCATGCCGCGCAGGGTAGGGGAGAGGGACACGAAGAAAAACGCAGGAAGAAGTAGAGGGTGTTTGTCAGGAAAATAGAAGTCGCTTCGTGTCCCTCGTGGCACATAGCCCGGCTCGCCCGGAGGGTGAGAAAACCGTGATTGAACGCTTTCTCGTGAAATCTCCGGGGGAGCCTTACCAGCCTGTGATTTACGCGCAGATGTCCATCGACGGTATGTCCGATCCATTCAGCAGGCCAGTCAGGGAGCGCAAGACGCGTAAACGGGTTTTGTTTTCCTTGTTAACCTTGCTGATGGCGGATTCCGGACAAACGTGCCTTGGTGAGCCTGGCAGGATATTCCTTCGTGAAAGTGAAACCGAAGGAAAATACCAGGTGCATCAGCACCCAACGGTACGCCTTTCCGTTATCCGGCGATCAGGAAATAAACGGTAACGGCCATTTGAAGCGGCAGTAAAGCCGGGTGCGTGATAGCGGGATTCCAAGGGGTGAGGAAAATACGACTTGAAAAGGGGGTGGGTGTGGTGTAAAAAATCGCTTAGCCATGACGACCTCCTGGTAAGGTTGTTTTGGTGAGGCCTGGCAGGATGTTCCCGCATCCTGTCGGGTCGCTACGTATATCGAATAATAACTAGTTATTAGTGCTCACGATAAAACCATCTCTCCGGTATGTCAATAGTTTTTTTCTGATAAATCCACCCGTTATTCCCTTCTGCTGTAATTTGGCGTGTTCCATGCCTCGATCCCCTTACGGAAAAGCCTGGTGTCGGTATACGTCACGTGACAAGTCCGTTGTGCTGGCCATTTTGTTTTTTTTGAAATCCAGCTGCAAGGACGTCTTATAGATTTGCCCTGGTTGTTGTCTCATCACATGTCCAGTTTATGCCCCTTCACCACGTCCACATCACCCCTTCCTTACATCACGAACACTATTCTGCGTGTTATGACAGCCGCGTTATAGGAGACATTGTAGATGCAGAGGGCTCCTGATGGGGCCGCTTGTCTTTGCTATGGTGTGGCGGACTTCTCTGGTGCATATTCCCACTATTAATAAGGCCTTCTGCCGGTGCTATTACCTGTAGATGCTTTTCGTGATGAAGCATATTTACGGATAATTTATTTTTGTATTGACAGAGAAGAATAAAAACGAGACAACAATACTTCAAATTGGTTTGGTGGATCAGTTATGACGCAAACCTCGCGTCGCTTTGTCAGTTCAATCATAAGATTGATTTTCAGCGAAATTGAGAAAAGTGAATTTCGCAACTGCCCGACTGAATTGCAATCGGGTGAATCTAAACAGTAATACGGTGTTCTCTCTTTTCCAGGAGAACAATGTTTTTTGCCGTGCGTATGCACGGCAGAACCGTTGTCTCTTCTTCCCCCCCTCAATGAAAAGAGACCCAAGGGCTCCTGACAGGCCCGACAGAAGTTCCCATTGATATTGTTGTACAAGTTACATGCAATACCCGTCGTACCCCTTGTTGTACCAGAGACAAGCAGTGCCCGTTGTACCCATTGTCGTGCCCGAATCATGTTGTGTGACCATGACCCCCAATGGATACGGAGCTCCCTATGCGTATGCCGGGTTGGATCTCATCACCCTTACGGCGATTCGTGATTTCCCATTTCTGCGCTATTTTTTTAACAGGTGGATGTAACCTGAGGGGCGGAGCTATGCGAAGTGGGGTATAGGAAATAGGTAATAGGTAATTTAGAATATACAAGCAAATGCTGGGTGTGTTTTGTGCAAATTCGGTTAACCTATGGATTTCCTGAATCTTAAAGTATGGAATCGTGCAAAAGACCTTGCGGTATTTATCTATGTAATAACCGGTAAAAATCCTTTTGAACGGGATTATGGTTTAAAGGACCAAATACGTCGCGCCGCTGTTTCTGTTTCGAGCAATATCGCAGAAGGTGATGAACTTGGTACGAAGAAACAGGCCATCAAACATTTTTATATAGCAAAAGGCTCGTCCGCAGAAGTGTTCACCCAGGCAATTATTGCCTTTGAAGTTGGTTATATTTCGAGGGAAACGTTATGTTACATTCAGAGTGAATGTTCAGCTATTTCAAAAATGCTATACAGTCTGATTCGCTCTCGTGCAAATTAAATTGGGCCAAATGGTTGTTTTATGACCTATAACCTAAGGCCTATTCCTTGGTTTCATATCCCTATGCCTGCAAAGCTACCAACTGACTTCTGTCTCTTGACGCACTTGGGAGGCGAATGTTCCGTCACCGGCTCCTGCCACCTCCTCACAATCACCCATGGCCCGACCATGTTGATCGACTGCGGACTGGCCATGGGAGAGGATTCCCTTGTGCCGTTCTCCGAGTGGCCTGTGGCACCTGAGGATATCGATTATCTGTTTCTGACCCATGCCCATATCGATCACATCGGCCGGGTGCCGGACCTGATTGATGCTGGGTTTTCAGGGGAGATCCTCTGTACGCACCCCACCAAGGCGCTTCTCATCCCCATGCTCCATGACGCCATGGGGTTTTCAAATCGTTCCAAAGAGGAGATTAAGCGGCTTGAGGCCGCTATCGACGAGCTTTCTTGGGGATTCGAGTATCAGCACTCCTTTCGCCTGAACAAAGGGGTTCGGTTCAAGTTTGGGCACGCAGGGCATATCCTGGGGTCTTGCTTTATCCATTTCACAATTCCAGGAGACCCGGCACCCTACCGGATTCTTTTTTCAGGGGACCTGGGCTGCAAAGGGTCGCCCATTCTATGCGACCCGGATCCACCCGATGCCTGCGACCTTCTCATCATGGAATCTACCTACGGGGATCGGAACCATGAGGCAAGGGGCAACCGAATCCAGCGGCTGGAGAAGACGTTGAAAAGGGCCTTGGCCGACGGCGGCAAGGTGTTCATCCCCGCCTTTTCCCTGGGACGAACCCAGGAGTTGATTTATGAGATTGACCGGATCCTTTCGTCTCAGAAACAAGGTGAAGCGGCAGGGCAGGGGAGTGACCTGAAAAACATTCCGGTTTTTGTGGATTCTCCCCTGGGGCTCAATGTCACCCATATATACGGCTCTTTGAGCGAATTCTGGGATAAAGAATCAAAACGCCTGCTTAAAGAGGGCGATCATCCCATCGACTTTGCGACGCTTTTTGCGGTAAAGTCCTACAGGGATCACCAAAAATCTCTTACGGTTTCCGGGCCGGCGGTTATTATCGCGGGCAGTGGCATGTGCACCGGAGGCCGGATCATCGACCATCTGGAAGCTGGCCTGGAAGACGCAAAGAACGATCTCTTTTTTGTGGGATACCAGGCCAAAGGCACGCTCGGTCGCGATATCATCACATACGGCTCCCGAAAGAACGGTTACGTTCGGATCAACGGGGAGAAAGTCCAGGTCAACGCAAGGCTTCACGAACTCGGGGGGTATTCAGCCCACGCCGACCAGAGCGAGCTGGTGCGTTGGGTGGAAGAGATGCCCGAGAAGCCGGGTAAGATCACTTTGGTACATGGAGAAAAGGAGGCAAGGACGGCCTTACAGAAGGTGCTGGAAGATCGTGGTTATCGGTTATAAGACATTCAGGTGAAAGGTGTCTGGTTCTTCGTTCCGCCATTATTTTCTGACTGAGCTATACACATTCTCTGGCAGAAGAATCGGAGTCGGCAAACCAAGAACACATCGAACCCGGGTATTTCTTGAGCTGAGCGCTGCCATAATCAATGCATCAGGGCTGCAGATTGGGTGGTGTATCCCAAAGCTCTGATAACATGCAGGATGGCGCCCGAAGGGTGGTCGCTCGATCAGACAATCGTGAATTCCAGCGGCAACAATTCCTTGTTGCTCAGGTCTGATCGTTTTCTCATGAAATATCGGGGCAATAACGGAGCCAACCATCATGATACATAATCCAGTCATCGCCGTTGTCGGTTTGGGATACGTTGGGCTTCCCCTGGCCCTGGAATTTGGAAAACAATACGAGACCATCGGTTTTGATATCAAAGAGTCCCTGGTTGAAAACTGCCGCAGGGGCGTGGACAACACCGGGGAAGTGGATGCAGGGGCCTTCAAAGCAGCGGTAAAATTTTCGGCAACCAGCGACCCCACAATGATCGGAAAAGCCGATTTTATTATCGTGGCTGTGCCGACGCCCATCAATGAAGCCCATCAACCTGACTTTTCGCCCCTTATGTCTTCCTCCGAGACCGTGGGCCGTCACATGAGCAAAGGGACCGTCGTGGTGTACGAGTCCACGGTTTTCCCGGGAGCAACCGAAGATATCTGTGTGCCCATCCTTGAGAGGGAATCGGGCATGACGTGGAAAGCGGATTTCCATGTGGGCTACTCCCCAGAGCGCATCAACCCGGGCGATAAAGATTTCAGAACTCTTACAACCATCACCAAGGTTGTCTCAGGCGACACCCCGGATACCCTTGAAAAAGTAAAGTCTCTCTACGGCTCCATCATCACCGCAGGAGTCCATCCCACGGCAACCATTAAGGAAGCCGAAGCCGCTAAAGTCATTGAAAACACGCAAAGGGACCTTAACATCGCCCTCATCAATGAGCTGGCCATCATTTTCGACACCCTGAACATCGATACCCTCAACTGTATTGAAGCTGCTGGAACCAAATGAATACTTCCCTTCAGGCCCGGTCTTGTGGGCGGCCACTGCATCGGCGTTGACCCTTACTATCTCACCTACAAGGCCCAGGTAGAAGGCTATCACCCCGAAGTGATCCTCTCCGGACGCAAACGGAACGATTCCATGGGCAAGTACATCGCCCAGACCACCGTAAAGCGCCTCATGAAAAACGGCTGCCTGAACAACGGCTCTTCCGTGGCCGTCCTCGGCCTTACTTTCAAGGAAGATTGCCCGGACCTGCGCAACACCCGCGTTGTGGACATCGTCGAAGAATTCCAATCCTACGGCATCCATGTCCACGTCCACGACTCCCAGGTCGACCCCCTTGAGGCCAAGAGTCATTACGGCATCGAGCTGACCCCCTTCGACGAAATCCAAGACGTCGACGCCGTCGTCATCGCCACCGCTCATCGCGAATACAAAGCGATGCCCCTGGAAGCGTTCACAGACAAAATCAAAACCAATGGGTCTCTCATTGATGTCAAAAGTGTTCTGGATCCGGATGAGATGAGAGATTGGGGGGGGGATTTTTGGCGGTTGTAAAAGTGAGGCCGGGTGCATCGTTCAACAATATAGAGATATATACCAATAAGATCAAATTGCACCGGAATGATATTTTTTTAAGGATCATGATGTGTTTCAGGGGTCTTACTTGACAAGCACGTCAATCGCGAATGAATCAAGTATTTTCTCGATTGTAAACCTTGTGAATGCCCTGGAAAACCACGATATAAAGGCAGCTTTCCTGCGAGATACAATGCTGTAAGCGTAGCCAACAGAAACCCTCTATGGTATTGATATCGATTTCATTGAAATCATCTTCGTCATCACCTCTGGCATACTCTTCAGCCCCGTATTCAAGCTCATAAGCCCATCGCTTCATTCTCCCAGCCGGGCATAAACACTGCATTCATCGGAGTAAACCAATCTGGATATTTAACAGACGAGTAGACCGGTCGCTGTTCAATATAGTTGTCGCCTATACACATCAAGCCGCGACCAATCCGAGGCCTTCAGAAACAACCTTTTCAGGGTTAAGGTAGATGTATTTTTATATTCCATATCCTTGCAAGGTCACTCCCAGCGCTCGGGGAGTTTCTTCCTGCACGAGGTTGTACCAATACGTAAAAGAAAGCAGTCACTTCGAGCCTTTATAAAGGTCAATAGATCCGCCAGTAGGGTCCTTTGACGATACGTAAATGTTCGAAAAAGCGACTCCATAAATGCGTTGCCATTACTCACTATAGAGTGGTTAAATGAACTTGATATTTCAAGCGTTTTAAGTTTCTCTCTCAATGTTGCGCCCTTCATGGGGCTACCGTTATCCGAATGTAAAATTCGTTGGCTTTCCGATGCACCCTACACGCAAAACTGTTCTATGAACAAGTTGAGCAGCATTTTCCGATGACTCGCAGCCGCCCTGGACCTCTATCTCAACAATTTTTCGGCTGAAAAGATCAAGTCAAGAATCATATAAAAGTAATAATACTGGCCTTTGATCGGGCCTGGTAAGTAGGTGATGTCCCAGCACCATACCTGATTTGGAGCCGTTGCACAGTGAGTGGTTGCTTCTCCCGGGGGGCAGGATTTTGGCTAAGGCTTTGAGGTATATGCGCGTTCGTGTAGGCAAGGCCAATAAACAAATTAAAACCAAGTTTGCAACAGATCAAAATCTTGAAAAAGTTTTAGGGTATGGAAGCTGCGCTAAATAAAAGCACGAATGTTACTTGGCATCACTCGAATGTTCGTAGGGCCGACAGAGAAAAATTACACGGTCATAAAGGTGCAGTTGTTTGGTTTACAGGGCTTTCTGCGTCTGGAAAATCAACGATTTCTCACTACGTAGAACAGATTTTACATGATCTTGGTTGTTCGACTTATGTATTTGACGGGGACAATGTGCGACATGGTCTTTGTGGTGACCTTGGTTTTGATGAAGTAAGCAGATCAGAAAATATTCGAAGAATTGGTGAAATGGTAAATCTATTCGTTGATGCTGGAGTCATCGCAATCACTGCATTTATATCACCGATCAAAAAGGACGGGAAAAAGTCAGAAACATTGTCGGAAAGGAAAATTTTATAGAAGTGTTTGTGGATTGTCCTATAGAAGTCTGTATTGAAAGAGATCCTAAAGGGATTTATGTGAAAGCCCTTACTGGAGAGATAGATAATTTTACTGGTGTTTCAGCAGAATATGAACCACCAGAGATGCCAGAAATTGTCTTGAAAACAGCAAAAAGTGACTACTTTTTTAGATGCAGAACGAGTTGTTGCCTTGATAAAGGAGAAGCGGTTGATATTTAGTAGTTAAAGGACTAATATATTGGGGTTACATGAATTCATATTGGTGTTGAAATTATAATGATCCAGTTGTAGCGAGTATGTGTTGATAATTTAGGCTATGTAGGCCTTCCCATCGATTTTGTGTTTGGGGAACACTCGAAATCACTGGTTTTGATATTAAGGAAGCCTTGGTAGAAAATTGTCTATAGGGTGTGAGAATTACACCGGAGAGGTAACTACCGATGATTTTAAAAATCCTGTGAAGTTTACGGCAACAAGCGATCCGACGGTGATCGTCAAAGCAGATGTAATAATCGTGGCTGTGTCACCCCCCATTAATGAAACTCACCAACCTGATTTGAGCCTGATCTCATCGTCAGAAACTGTTAGCAGGCATATGAAAAAGGGGGCTGTTGTGATTTATGACTCCACGGGTTCTCCCAGGGGCACGGAAAATATCCGTATCCCTATTCTGGAAAAGGATTCCAGAAAAAAGTGGAGATAGATATTTTATGTGGGATACTCCCCTGACCGGATCAATTCGAGAGACAAAAGAGAGAGAACCTTCCACCACCATTGTCGAGGTGATATCGGGCGACAGCCCAGAGACTCTGAGAATAATGAAATCTCTTTACGGCTCGTTATCACCGCCGGGGGCACCCACAACAACCATTAATGAGGCCGAGGGGATTCTAAAGTTATCGAGAATACTCTGGGGCTCTTAACGTACTAATTTTCAGCGGCGACCTGAAACTGGGTCTACACTGGCGGTTTAAAAATGACCTCATGAGGCATTATATTTCTTCAATTCAACTATTTAAAGCCATATTCTTACATCTTCTGATTTTCTTGGCTCTTAATGACAGGAATGGTGACTCTCGAAATACACAGAGACCAAAAATGGCCTATGATTCTTCAAAAAAGGTACAACTTCAAACCGCCAGCCAGAGGCAATTTGACGGAGCCGCTGAGACTGACACTCTAATCAATGAATTTGCCATTATCTTTGATACCATTGGTCTCGATACATTAAATGTTGCGGAAAGCGGTGGGGTCGAAATGGGATCTTCTTCCATTTCAACCTCTGTTTCTTGCTGACAACCATTATATTGACCCGGCAATTAAAAATACAGGCAACAGGTTGTTTGTGCTATACTCCTTTTCATGGAAAAAATTGATACAAGAAAACTACCAGCTGATACATTACACGAACTCCGAAAACAATCAGCCCGTCTGCGCAGTAAAGGCATGACGTTTAGAGAAATCGCTGAAATTGTTGGAGCTCACCAAGAGACTGTATTTCGATGGTGTAAATCCTTCGAGAAAGAGGGTTCAAAGGCACTTATTCCTAAAACTCGGGGCCGTAAGGCCGGTGAACTGCGAACGCTGACACCAGAGCAGGAAAAAATAATTCAAAAATGGATCAGGGAAAAAGATCCAAGTCAATTGAAATGCCTATACGAACGGTTGGTGAATACCTAAAAAGATGGGGTTTTACTCCGCAAAAGGGCCTATTAACGATTTGAGTGGGTAGAATGTTCTTCCAAAGCACTTGTGGAGTGAGAAACTCTCACCCATGCTACGACAGCCCCCCTTGCTATCAAGGATAAGCCGGGCTGCGCAGCCTTGACAGCTGCGGGTGTCTGCCGTCTTTGGTGGCTCAGGTTATACCTCCGTACGCCTGCCATGGCAGGCCTTGTACAACTAAGCTGTACCGAAGCCAGCTGGGCTTTCCGAGAGTTACCCACTCGAAATGGAAAGGAGCCCGCAAAAGCCACTCGCTATGTTGATCATCAAGTTCCTTCAGGCAAAATCAAAGTTTGGCTGGTCACTGTCAAATCTGGTTGCCTTTTTGAGGTGGAACCTGTTTACACACAGGGATTTGTGGGCCTGGATAGATCAGCCATATGATGTGCTGCCACTTGAGCCTATGTCAGTACAGTTAATGCTCCCATTTACGTGGTGAAGACCACAAATAATGGGACCTGTTTTTCAAGAATTGAACAATATCTACTAATCACAGGGGCCTCTCGAAGAAAATTATTCTTTGAGAGGATATTTTGGACAATAGTGATCTGAGCTTAAAATATGTTTAGTGTAAACAAATATGTAACGCCATATAATAGGATGTTTAAGTGGATTGATGAATTCAAGTAGAAAATCCTTAAAAGAAGATAATAGCTCTTTGTATGAAATTGACGGTAAGCGACATTTAACAAGTCTACCGCTTAAAGATTCAGTAAAAAGTTATTTGATAACAGGTACTGTATGGTCACTTATTGGTAAATTGGTAACAGTTTTTTCTAATATGATGATTGTTGCACTTCTTGCAAGAATTTTAAGTGTTAATGATATGGCAACGTATTTCTTAGGGTGCATAGTATTGCAGTTTTTATAGCTCTTTTTGGTCGATTTGGTATAGAAAATAGTTTATTACGATTTGTCTCTGAGTTTTTGACAGAGGGTGCAAACAATAAAGCCATTTCGGCAATATATAAAGGTGTTGTACTTGTTGGTATAATAAGTACCTTATTTGCTGTCTTATATATAAGTCTTGTCGGGCCATGGGTCTCGTCATACTTTTTCGGTTTAGTCGTTTTCCTTAGAGAAAATTGCTGGTTATATTGCATTTTGGTCAGTTATTTTGTCATTTCAGTTTGTTCTTAACGCAGTCTTTAAGGCTTTTAAGGATATCATGAGATCGGTCTTTTTTGGTGGTGGTATTATGGCGATTAACTCATTTGTATTTTTATTTTTCATAATTAATTTGTTGCACCTGAAGCTAACGCTATATCAGTCTTTAATTATAATTCTTATTAGCGGTAGTGTTAGTGTTATAATTGCTCTTTTTTTCGTTACAAAAAAAAATTTCATATATACGTATTGGAGGCAGGCCTGATACAATCTCGTACAAGTAAAATTCACGTCGTAGCTGGCCATTATGGATTAATTCTATTTCACTTTTCGTTTTAAGTCAATCTGGCATTTGGATTGTAGGTTTTTGGTTTGAAGGTATGGAGGTAGCGGGTTTTGGCGCATCGAATCGATTGATTCTCATGGTTAGTATGACTTTGGTTATTGTTAATTATGTAGTTCCACCTCTTATGACTCAATATCTAACATACTTAATAAAAAAAGAATTAGAGAAAATTTTGAGAATGACTGCGACTTTTGCATCATTACCTGTGATTTTTGTAATGATTATATTTTTAGTATTTCCTGGAGAAATTTTACAAATAATTTTCGGTGATAAAATCAAATTGCTGCACCTATTTTAGTTGTTTTAACAATCGGTCAAATAATTAACGTGCTAGTCGGTTCATGTCGGTATTTTCTTATCATGACGGGACATAAGACTGTTATGATGTGTGTTTCAGTAAGCGTTGCTATAATTTCCGTCAGTTGCGGAATCATCTAAGACTACTGAAAACTTGGTGCTGTAGGGGCCGCAAGTGCGGTTACACTTGCAATAACTATTCAACAAATTCTTATGCTTATTATGGTACGTATCCGAGTTGGAGTATGGACATGTGTTGATTTTAAAAGTGTGGTTAACGTTTTAAGGTTAAAACAAATTAGATAGGAAAAGAAATGATTAAAAGAATGAAAAATATTTGTTAGGAAACATTATTGGAGTTTATTGATGACTTTACCGGTTATATTCAAAGAAAAAGGATAATAGACGTGCATCGCGGTATATTTTTAGGCCGTATTTTGATTAGTACAAAGAGTATTTATATTCATATCCCTAAAGTGGCGAGGAAAAGTATATCTAAGTGGCTACATCAAAAGACCCGATGCATCATAAGTTACATGAGTTTAGAGAAATAGACACAAATAAATATGACTTATATTTTAAGTTTGGATTTGTTCGCAACCCATAGAAAAAACTATTACAACCGTATTAATTATTTAGTTAATAAAAATAACTATTTTATCCATATGGGAAATATTGGTGGCTAAATGAGTATGATAGTTTTGATAGATTTGTCATAAAAGGC
The DNA here is from genome assembly GCF_056829965.1 of Desulfoluna sp. CYM3A. NCBI lineage: Bacteria > Pseudomonadati > Thermodesulfobacteriota > Desulfobacteria > Desulfobacterales > Desulfolunaceae > Desulfoluna > Desulfoluna sp. CYM3A. The sequence continues at coordinate 2,544,503 of NZ_CP186556.1, read as the reverse complement.
TTGACCAAAAGAACTTGTCGAAAATGATATGTTCTTTGCTTCACAAGTATCTTATCTAAAGAACCTATCTGGTGAAATTGATGTACGATTTTGTCGGAAAGTTTGAGTCAATCAATGATGACTATATATATATTGCTAATAAACTTGGAATAACGAAAGATTTTTGGAAAAAATTGGTCCTAGTGCAAAGGGTAAAAATTACTATAGTGAGTATTCAAACGACATGATCAAAAAAGTTCAGAGAAATATACATTGATGATGTTAACGAATTTAATTATGACTTTTTTGTCTTAGATTCCCTAAAAAGCAGTTGCAATTTGATCTGAGTCGAAAGGCGAATTTCGGCTGTAACAGTGGTTTAACTGCCGGTATAAGTATCTGATCTTGTGCACTATATTTTGTAGTCGTTTATTGGTTGCGAAGTGAGTTTAACTATTTTAAAAATGAAAAATGATAAAAAAGTAAAACCGTTTGCATTTGCGTTATTATTTTTTAACTATGTTAAGGTGTGTTATACCTTCGATAAGTGATGTAGTCGTAATTCAACAATTTGAATTTTATGTTAATTCGTTGTTAATTATAGTAGGCACATTGTCTTGTTTGTTCGTTGTAATCAAAAAAACCAGAAATGGCTTTTTGTATATTTTTCACTTATTTTTGTTTGGATTGTATTGTCGAATATTCTGGCGGGACATGACTTTGCAAAATCTGTTATTCAATTTTCGAAATATAGTTCCTATTCTTATAACGGTTAACCTGATAGAAATGTCTGAGCAAATGTCACTTAGTACGAGATGGTGTGGTACTCATTTTTGTTATATGTACTTTAGCATTTATTCTGCCATTGGTATTTAGGGAAAGGTATTTCCACGGTGGCATAGAACAAGTACCTGCTTTATTATGGTACATTGCACGATAACGGTTTCATTGCAGCTACCATTTCAATTATTTAGTTTAATACTAATGTACACAATGAAGCACACAGTTGTTAGGTTTCATAATTTTCATGTTTTCCATCTATTTAATGATGGGTTCTTTAAGTAGAACGTCAATGGTAATGTTCACTATAGTTGTTCTTGGAGTTGTCTTCTTTAAAGTTCCACATAGATTGAGGCAGTTAATATTTATAGAAACCATTTATTCTCTTTGTGGGGTTATTTTAATTCTTTTTTTGTTTTTTACTGACAACTTAGAATGGTAAACCTATCTATCGTCAGGCCGTCTGGGATGTAGCTTGATCAAATCAATAGGCTTATAAATTCATCTTTTCTAGAGGTAATTTTCAGTTGTTGGTAGTAATGGTGATATAATATATTCTTCTGTTGGCTTCAGAAACCAAAAGATGCACACAGCACTTTGCTTGGTTTATTGGTTCAATATGGTATTGTGGGCTTTTGTTTGTTTGTTTCATTGTTTATTAAAATTTGGACTATTTCTCGAAAGTTGTTGATAGCGGGTCGAGGGCGATGTCTTTATGCTGGCTTTATAAGTACACTTGTTTATAGATGGCTTGTTGGAGAGGGTGGTGCCCTGTTTATTGTACTTTCTTCTTTTTTTGTTGGTACAACCTAAATTTTATCATTTGAAAAGGTAAATATTCCTTTCAGGTAGATAAATTTTTTCCTGATAATTCTGGGTCTCCGGCATGTTTGCCGAAAAACAAAAGATGTTAGTCAAATCGAAAAATCATGATATCTGTAGGCTTCTCACGGCATTTAAGTCGGTGGATTTTTGATGAGCAGTCCCTCTTGGCTATCCGGCTCGAACGATTCCGCTTAAAGAATATCAGGAACACGGGCTATACGGAATACTTTGTTTAAATCGACATATTGTGCCATCAAAATTTCATTGAGCGACAACCCATGTTGCATTATGCCTAAAGCAACGGCGGGTACGATTCCATTTGTCCAGTGGGGCCTGACAAAATTGTGTATCAGCTGGTGAACATCCAAAGTCCTTTGCAATCCAGTTTTTGTTTTGAGTATGTGTTGTTTTTTCGCCTGAATGCGCTGTTTCTTCTTCTCAGTGCAGCATTCTGAGCCTCAACATGATTCGCATGAAAATCTCCAAATATCTCCAGGTCTTGTGATGTATCAGGATGCTCCTGCTGTGTGGCCTGATATTTCTGACGCTTCGGTCCTTTTTTATGTTGCTGGCTGCCCTTGTTCTTAATTCGTACTCGAACACTCTTCGGAAGGACTTTCCGGGGACGTCCAGGCCTGCCAGTATGCAAGGCCTCATTACAAATTTCGAAAAGCATATTTCCATAGCGTGTTTCACCGTCTGATAAAAATGTCAGATCATCTGTTTGGTCGATACTCACACACTGTATTCATGACATATTGGAACAATGCTGCGTCCTTGTTGCCAGTCTTTGTTCAGCCTAGAAATCGACTGGCACGTCCCATAATAATAACCGTATACTTTGGAATCCATGGGGGCAGTGCGCTTGCCAACGATGGTGTACAACTCATCACCTTCAAAGGTTAAGGGATACAAAATCTTTGCAGAGTGCATACAGCATGAGGGAAGCCTTCTGCTCTGCAATTTACTTCCCAATGAGCAATTGTTCCTTTGAGGGAATTTAATATACGCCCTGTAGCACGAAGGCCAAGCCCTTCACTTCGAAGCCTCAAGGTTGTGGCTACCGTACTGATGGGTGATTTAATTGTCGCGGCTCCGTCACATTGCCCCTGGGCTCACAATTTGAAGTTGTACCTTTTTTGAAGAAGAATCATAGGCCACTGTACGGATCTGTGTGAGTTTGAGAAGCCACTATTTCCGGTCATTAAAAGCCAAGAAAATCAAGAAGGATGAATATGGCTTTAAATAGTTGAATTGAATACAATATAATGCCTCATGAGGTCATTTTTAAACTGCCAGTGTAGCCCCAGTTTCAGGTCGCCGTTGGCACTAATCCCTTCCATAGCGGTATTGTGGGTTTGGGGGAAAGCCTTTAACAGTCAGAGCATCGCATCAAATGGCGTTCTCCATTATGAATGGTTTGGTAGCGTTTAAAAAATGATACATTTGTGGAAGTTGACAATGGGGACATTTTATTGAGTCTAAATCATCATGAAGGCTTTGAATCATAGAATCCACTTTTTTTGGAAGACGAATACTGATGAATTTGAGCCCAGTCCCCTTTGCGTAGGTATCATATTTACTCTGAAAAGAATCTATATGGAAAAAAATATCGTAATTTTAGGATTGGCACCGCAAGGACTTGCCTTATTGAGAGCATATTCAATCGCAAACTACAATGTTACTGCTATTGGTTGTAAAGAAGATGTGGGCATATATTCTAAATATGGTGATATTTATGTAATTGATAGTCTCGATAGCATTATAAATATTATATTAAATAAACTTTATGGCAATGAATTAATACATATTACAAGTGATGTCATTCTTAACTATTTAATAGATCATTATCCCGAATTGTTCGAAAAATACAATTTTTTTCCAAAATTTAAGGATGCAATCGTTTTCCGAGATAAGCTTAACACTGCGAAGTTTGCGCAGATTTCAGTGTTCCTTGTCCTGAAACGTTTAAGTTTGATGATTTAGCATATTGTAGTAAATTCAAATTCCCATTGATAGGGAAATGGAATAAAACTGTTGGTAAGACAATTTTTCAAAACCGTTAGAATAGATTCGTATGAGGTTTTAGAAAAAAACTAAAGATTTACCAGGATTCAGTAATTTAATATTTCAGCAGTACATTTTGGAGAATGTGAATCCGATATCGTTCTGGAGGATATTGGATGAATGGTGTTGAGCAAGTGGGATAGTTGTTCAGCAATCCAGGCAGTATGCAGGTTTAGCAAGTGAAGTTGAGGAAATAAGCAACGAACCTGCTAATGTAGTAAGAAGATATGCAAATAAGTTATTAAAGGCAATGGATTACAGTGGATTTGTTGAAGTTCAATGCAGGGTTGATGATAAAACAGGCGTTGTGTATCTAATAGAAGTAAATCATAGAGCTTGTGGATCGATTAAGGTCCTGATGAAAAATTTTTCTCATAAAGTTTTATGTACAAATACTGATAGCATAAAAGTAAACGAAAAAGAAGTGGATTAATATTGTGCGCGATGTAAGAGCCCTTTTATATGCGACTAAACAATCACCCCACCAGTTTAATGTTAGTGAAATATTTATGGACTATACTGGGCATGGGGTTAAAGATATTTTCGATATAACAGATATAAAACCTTTTTTTATGCAGTTAAAAAAAATAATGAATAGGTGACGTTGTATATATTCTTAAAGAAAATTAGATTTACTCTAAAAACGGAAAGGGTCAACGTATTATTTGATGGTCTGTTGAGCCTCGTTTTATTTAAAATAGGTTTAAAATGCTCAGAGACACTATTTTTTTATTATGATCTTTTAGCTGAGTATAATTGCCTTAATGATCATGGTCATTTACTCTTACAAGGATATCAAATTTATGGTAATACCAGACCTCAAAATGTTATTAAATTTTAAAGCAATACCAGAGCGAATGGATTTTGTTCCATACAGCAATGGTTTGATCGAGGTGCTATGTGTTTAGCAATTGTTCTAAATAATAGGGTCATTGCATACACATGGGTTCATAGAGAAACGTATGATAATTTAGGACCAGCAGGTGTGCTCAGTTTGAGAGATGATGAAGTTTTCATAGGGCCATTTTGCACGGATCCTGAATTTCGAAAAATGGGGTTATATCAGCGTTTAATGTACAATAGTTTCATATAGCTTAAAGATAATGATGTCAACTTGGTTTATAGTTCTTGTAGTATATCAAATATCGCATCTATTAAAGTTTTAGTTAATAGTGGATTTTCTGCTCTTGGAATTGTCAATGTTACCAGAAATAAGTCCGAAGTTCTTAACTTTAGACATTCATTACTGTTAAATAGCAAAATTATGAAGGGTCCCCTATGAATATTTATTTTTACTCGATACTTTATGAACCTTCGTATGGGCGTTCATTTTTACAGAATATATGTGAAACAACTGATAAAGTATTTGGATGATGCAGAATTTTCTATCATCAATTTGGTTGGTTTAGAAAAAAAAGATTTTTTGAATGCAGTTGAACTCGTAAACTGGGAGTAATATTTCTATTAAACGCGATTTACTTTTATTTTTCATTACGTTTCCGTTCAAAATAATTAAACGTGGAGCTAATGTTGTACATTTAAATATTTCACTTTAAATCTAAAGGATTTATTTAGAGATGGTTTTTTTTTTATTGATTGGAAAACTATTTAACCTAAAATCTGTCGTATTTATCCATGGTTGGAATGAAAAGACTGCGTCAAAAATTAAATCTTGTCACTTTCTTTTCAACAATCTTTTAAAATGATCTATAATCGCTCTGATATCATTGTTCTATTAGCGAATGAATTTAAGCATTCACTTCGCGAGAAATTGAACTAAAACAAAAATTATCGTGGAAACAACTATCGTTGATGATGAAATGGTGCCTATAAAAAACGTATACAATAAATGCATCTCGTCAAATCATAGTAACAAGATTAATATACTTTTTTTAGCAAGGATTGAAAGATCAAAAGGTATTTATGAGGCAATTGATACCTTTGTCATTTTACGACAAAAATATTCTAACATTCGGTTGATTATTGCTGGTGATGGTAATGATTTAAGTGAGGTTAAAAAGTATGTAGATTCAATTGGTTCACATGGAATTGACTTTATTGGGTATATTAGCGGGAAAACAAAAGAAGCTGTGCTCTTGAACTCTGATATATATTTATTTCCGACTACTTATGAGAAAGGGATTTACCGATATCCTTATTGGAAGCAATGGCATTGGGCAACGCCGTCATAACTCGGTATGTTGGTGGGATTCCTGATATTTTTATAAATGGAAAGAATGGATTTATTACTGATTCAAAATCACCCGATGTTTATGCTTATTGAAAAAATGATCCTTGACCAGTCCCTATTAAGAAGGATAGGTATGAATAATTTCAACTATGTCTCAGGAATATTTTTTTGCATCAAAAGTTATTAAAAGGATTGAGTCTATTTACTTGGATCTTTATTTTTAATACTCTTCTATTTCATAAGATATAGTAATTCTAAGGCGCCTCTTTTTGCACTCTGAGCATCGATCTGCATAGATTAGTGATATTTTTCAAATCGAGGTTCAACCTTACGATTTTGTCGGTAATTCCATTATGGAGATAATTTTATTTTGCTGAATATTATTCTTACAATTGATTATGAGATTTTTGGCGATGGCTCAGGTGATGTATAAAAAGCATGTAGTAAAACCTCTCCAGAATACATCTTTTGAAATATGTAATAAATATTCCGTACCTTTAACAATCATGTTTGAGGTTAATGAGTATCAGAAATTTGTAGAGTATTGACCTTGAGCTAAATAAAAACCTTGGATATTCTCCGGCCCAAGAGATGAAAAAGCAAGTGCTCGATGCATATTCCATTGGGCATGATGTTCAGCTTCACATACACCCACAATGGGTAGACGCTGTATATAAGGATGGTAAGTGGGAGATAATTAATTCAGAAGTTTCTATTACTGAATTTTCAAGATCAAAGATACACAGTGTTATTCGGCAAAGTTAAAGCAACTATCAAATTAATTTATGAAGTTGATAAAGAATATACAGTTTCTGCTATGAATTTCACTAATCTTCCATCAAATGAAGCACCTATGGAAGTACATTCTGCTATGATAAAGACAGGTATATTTGTACATTCACTGGCGGTTTCGGATTTTTCATCGTCTCTGGGATATTGGCAACTTGCCCCGGATAATTTAATTTATGAGCTACCGATACACTCTGTTTCCTGATTATGGCTATAAACGGTTGCTTGTTCAGTCAATCAAAACAGCACAGAAAATTCAATAAGAACCTGCAATTCTGTTTCTAAACATGATATTTCAATATCAAGAAACTATATTAAGATGTTTTTAAAGTAAAAAAATAACTTGTCTTCAACCTTATTCATTCAAGTGGGACTTTTGTAAACAATCTTGTAAACAAATGTTAATATTTTTGGATGAAGCTGAAAAAAGAACATTAACTATGCGAAAAATGAAATCCCTCTTTGTAATGATATCTCATTCTAAAGACTTTTTTAATGAGAACAATTTTGAAAAATTTTTATTAAAAGTAAATACTGAATATTCCAGAAAAGGTAAGATTAAATTCACAACTTTTAATGATTTCAATAAACTAATATCATCATTTTGCACAACTATATTCATAAATCTTTGAATTTTATCACTCAATAATAGTGGTTGAGAATTATGATTAATATAAGCCACAATTTACTATTACATTACATCCACCAGCAAGATTACAATGGTTGGGACCTGTTCGATGGTCTTAATTCAACACTCCTCCAAAATACCCCACTCTATAAATTTGGTCTGGCCTTGCAGTTATCCAATTTTTTAAACGCTCCCCACTAAATCTAAGAAAACTTGTATCAGTTCCAAAGGGCTATAATCCCAAAGGTCTTGGTCTTTTTACATCAGCATTCTTTATTAGGGAATGTGAAGAAGCTGAAAATCTCTTGGCTCAGCTCAAATAGATGCGATGCCCTGGGTATTCAGGCGTATGCTGGGGTTATAATTTTGATTGGCAGGCAAGGGCGTTTTATGTGCCAAAGGGTAAACCAGACATTGTGACAACGGTTTTTGTTGCTAATTCTTTTTTAAGAACTACTTTGAGAAACATGGAGAAGCTGAGGCTTTCAATGGGCTTGCCACTGCAATAAGTGCCTGTAGTTTATTTTGAATCATATGGTGCTGTCAGAGGATGAGGATACTCTTTGTTTTGGGTATATCCCCGGAGAAGAGGCTCGGATTGGTGATTGAAATATGTTGGAGCTCCTTGCTGGCCCGTGTTTACTCTCATACAAAAAATAGAGAATATATTATGATAAATCGAAAAAGTCGATGGCTTATTCAATTAAAGGCCATGAAAAACGATTATTCATGGCCTTACGGTGAATTGAATCATCATCAGTTTGTTGATAATTTTCATACGGGGTTGATGCGTTACTTGAAAGGCTGGATGGATTCAACAGGCGACATGGCCTGGGAAAATGAATTGAGAGACGCGTTTCGTTACTTCCTTGAAACATTTTGGCTAAAAAAGGGTTGCCCCAAATATTATAATGATACCCTTTATCCTATTGACATTCATTGTTCAGCTCAAGGTATTGTTACGTGCCTTTAAACTTTCCGATTATGATAGCAGAAGTCTCCCAATGGCCCATACTATTGCTGAATGGGCCGTTAAGAATATGCAGGACAAAAGAGGTTTCTTTTATTACCAGAAAACAAGATGGTATACCGATAGATCCCGTATATCAGATGGTCCCAAGCCTGGATGTTCTACGCGCTCTCCTTTTTGTTATCAAAGCAGAAATCCAAAATTATAGTTATGCGTTTTCGTCAAATTCTTTGAAGAGGATACCGATGTCCAGAATTGATCCATGGGCTGCCCTGTCGATTCATACCGACACTGAATCAAACAATAATTGAAGTTGAAAAATCAATTCACAACAAAGCTATGTGTCAGCACGTGGTTGTGAATGTTTCAAAGTTTGTGGAGATGCAATCGGACTCTAAGTTAAAAGATATTATCGCATCCTGTGACATTATCAATGCGGATGGCATGCCCATTGTATGGGCCTCTTGGCTATTGGGGGTTCCGCTCCCTGAGCGTGTTGCCGGTGTGGATTTATTTCAGAAACTTATCCGTGTGTGCAGTGATAAGGGATACAGGCCTTTTTTCTTCGGCGCTCAAGAGGGGGTTGTGAAAGGGGTGGTGGAATCCTTTCAAAAAAAATATTCAGATTTAAAGGTGGCGGGGTATCGAAATGGATACTATTCAGAAGATGAAGAAGAGGGCATTGCGAGCATGATCAAAGACCATGCAGATATGCTTTTAGTAGATTTATTCACCTATGAAGGAAAAAGTACTTGAACAGATGGATGCCTGTGATGAATGTTCCTTTCTGCATGGGCGTCGGTGGGAGTTTTGATATTGTTGCCGGAAAAACGAAGAGAGCACCGGTGTGGATGCAGAAAACCGGAATGGAGTGGAGTTACAGGATTATTCAGGAACCCAGGCGGATGTGGCGCAGATATGCTCGCACAAACCCCGCATTTCTTTGGCTTGTTATGAAAGAAATGTTAGGCCATGACAATAAAAATATGAAACAATAGATAACCCGAGTAGCACGAAAATTACAACAATCCCCTCTCTACAAATGAATGTATATAGCGTTTTAGAGAGGTCGCCACTCCGTACCGCTGGAGGCTTGTTTTGTGCTTTTCCCATTCTCAACTCGGACTATATTTTTTTCTCAGGTATTTGTGCGAGGTTTTCAATAATCTGTCTCCACTGAGAACGGCACCGAAACGTGATGTGTTTTGTGCTTGAGCTGCAATGATAACAGGCTGATTTTTGAAAAAGCCTTGCACTTTGAGGTTAAAAATTCATTTACAGGCACAATGAGAAGCAATTTGTTTTAGAATTTGAGCTACCTTTTGGCGGCAAATTGTCCCTATACAACCGCTATGTAAAATTGGGTCACCTGATTCCCTGGGACGAATTTGAAAATGAGTACCATGGAAAGCTAACTCAATGCGGTCAAGGCCCCTCAGCAATATCAGCACGAATGGCTCTTGCTACACTCATTATTAAGGCACGCTTGTCAGTAAAGTAATCATGAATGTGTTGAGCAGAATTCGAGAAAACCCATACCTGCAGTATTTCTGTGGCATGAAGGCTTGTTCGACGAGCCTCCTTTTAATCCAAGTATGTTCGTCCCATTTTTCGAAAACGTTTTACTGCAGATATCATTTCGCGCATAGACAAATCGGTTAGAAAGCGTGCTCTGAGGTCAGCTGCGCTAATAAAAGGCCGATGACGATTATAACAAAAAGGGTGGAGGGCCATCCAACCGAGGCAAATTGCTTGTTGATGCCACCTGCGCACCCGCTGATATCTCTTTCCCTACTGATTTCAAGCTGATCAACAACGCAAGGGAAAGATCTGAGCGCATGATTGACATTTTCATGGCACTCGAAACCCAGGTAGTATCAAGCCTCAAACATACCGTAAAAAGGCGAGAAAAGAGTATCTCTCCGCTTCAAAAAGTAAACGGATGAGTACCAGTAAACGACGTCAGATCCTGAGACTTCAATTAGGGTACTTGAACAGAAATCTGGGGTATATTGACGCGCTCTCCAAAGATGAGCCTCCAAGTTCTGAAGCCGAAGGTGTACTAAGATCCTCTTGTGATTACCAAGTATATCGACAGCACAAAATGATGTTTGATCGGCGGGAGAAAAGGATCGATGACCAAATCATTAACATCAACCAACAGCAGTCTACAACCAATCAAAAAGTGTGGAAAAGCCGGGCGTGATACAGAGTTCGGCGCTAAAGTGTTCCGTTAGCCTTGTTGATGGCTATGCTTTCATTGGCCGAATCAGCTGGGATAACTTCAATGAAAACCAGGACCTGGTGAGACAAATCCAGCGTTACAAGAAACGGTTTGAGGTTTACCCTAAATCGGTACACGTTGATCAGGTATACCGAACCAGAGACAATCGTAAATATTGCAAACGCCATGGCATTCGTATATCTGGACCTCCTTTGGGAAGACCGCCGAAAAAAACGCGAGACTGAGGCTGAACTAATCGAAAAATCTCTTCAGGCCCGACAAGACGAAATAGATCGAATCCCCATTGAAGGCAAATTTGGACAAGCAAAGAGACGATACTGCCTTGGCCGTGTGATGACAAAATTGGCAAAGACCAGTGAAACTGCTATCTCACTTTGCTTTTTAGTCATGAATATAGAAAAATGGCTGAAAGCCATTTTGTTGTGCCTGCTTTTCAAAGAGCCAATTCGGTGGTGGTCTTTCAATGTGCCACGTTTTGCCTCTGCAGCTGACTAACCTCATGTCCTGAAATTAATCGCGCAAAATTGTTCAGCAACCCCTATTTAAGTGTTGGATAAAAAAATGAAAATATTGCTCGTTGCCGGTGCTCGCCCCAATTTCATGAAAGAATGCCACCCATTATTCGTGAGATCAAAGCAAACCAAAATGGTTTGCAACTTGACTACAAGCTCGTTCATACGGGTCAGCACTATGATGCGAATATGTCCGAGAGCTTCTTTGAAGATCTCGGTATTCCTGCGCCGGATTATCACCTCAACGCTGGTGGCGGCTCCCATTCGGAGCAGACTGCAAAGATCATGGTGGCGTTCGAAAAGGTCTGTCTTGATGAAGCTCCTGATGTGGTTCTTGTTGTGGGAGATGTCAATTCCACCCTGGCGTGCAGTATTGTTGCCAAAAAGCTGTTGATCAAGGTCGCCCATGTGGAAGCGGGGCTTCGGAGTTTTGACCTGACCATGCCCGAGGAGATCAACCGGATGGTCACCGATGCCATCACCGATTATTTTTTCACCACGGAGAAGCACGGCAACGAGAACCTTTTGAGGGAGGGGAAATCAAGCGGGTCCATTCATTATGTTGGCCACGTGATGATCGACAACCTCCTGTTTCAGCATGCAAAGGTCCTTGACACCATGGATTCTGAATTTGCCTGTCATGATCTGAAGGCTCGCTTGGGCCAATATTTGTTTTTGACCCTGCACAGGCCGTCCAATGTGGATGACAAGGAAAAGCTAAGCGATATTGTAAGGGCCCTGAACCAGGTAAAAAGTACCATCCTGTTTCCCGTTCACCCCAGAACCAGAAAGATGCTGGACTCTTTTGGTGTCAGGATGTCTGAGCGCATCGTTAAATTAAACCCTTGGTTATGGGGAGACTTTCTTTGTTGGAGGAGCCCCTTTATGCTGTCTTTACCGACAGCGGGGGGCTTTAGGAGGAGACCACGGGCCTGGGGGTTCCCTGCTTTTCAATCCGCGATAACACTGAGCGGCCCGTTACCGTGGAAGAGGGGACAAACACCCTCATCGGAACCACCGGCGCCAACATTCTTGCTGCATATGATGGCCTTAAAAAAGGCAATGTCAAGACCGGCTCGGTACCGGAGTTGTGGGACGGCAAGGCCGCGCAGCGGATTGTGGATGTTCTAATTGAGGATGTCACCTCTCCGTTATAACAAAAAAATCGAATCCTTTTCTATGCGTAACGTATCCTACCGGATTTTTCTGTTTGTTCTGATCTTTCTCCCCTTGCTTTTGGCGCCCGCGACACCCTTGGCTCTTGCCATCTTGGAGTTGAGCTGCGTTTTTGAGGAGCTGTGTTTTATCTTCTTGCACTTAAGGGAAATGCAACACCATACCGTGTTCCCGGGCTTTTGCCTCTTGGACTTTTTGTGGGCTGGCTCGTGTTTCAAGCCATGCCTCTTCCTGCCACACTGGTCAAGTGGGTTTCTCCTGCCACCTATCTCATCTATCGGGAGAACCTTGGCCCGCTGGAAGAGTTCTCGTGGATTCCTTTTTCTGTTTACCCCGGGAAAACCCTGGCGGAGGGTTTCGGTTTTCAGCCTATCTTTTGTTTTATTGGGGTACGGTGCAGCTTCTTTCGGATCGGGACAAGCTGAAGAAAACCGTTCTCGTCGTTGCAGGTCTTGCCGGTGTCATGGCTGTCTATGCCATTGTTGAAACTCTTTTTACCAACGGAAAAATTTACGGTTTTTATGCAGGGCCTGCCAACAACACACATGTGGGGCCGTATGTGTACCATAACCATTACTCCGGGTTTATGGGCATGATTTTGCCGATGGTGCTGGGGCTTTATCTCTACTATCGACCCCAGGCAAGGTATGGCTCCTGGCGGGAGAGGGTGGTGGAGTTCTGGAGTCAGGCGACAAGCGCCCTTCACCTTTTGCTGGGCTTTGCGGCGGTTCTCATGGGGACGTCTGTGTTTCTCAGCCTTTCTCGAGGTGGGGTTATCTCTGCGTCCATGATTTGCCTGGTCGGCTTTTTTTCTCTTCGTAAGGGGACGTCGCGGCGAAAGCGGTTTGTCTCTTTGTCTGTGCTGCTGATCCTTCTTTCTGTCTCCTGGTTTGGGTGGGAACCCAGTGAGCAGTTCGGTAGAGCCTTTAATGAAGAAGGGAAGTTGGTTAACTCTCGTTTTACCATCTGGAACGATGCCTACGGCATGGTGAACGATTTTTTTCTGACAGGTACAGGAGTGGGGACCTTTGGGATCCCGGTTATCGGAGTTTGCAGGGCCAGAAATCCGTAGGACATGCCCACAATGATTACATTGAGCTGCTCTCATGCGGCGGGGTGATTGGGTGCCTCTTGGTGGTGTGGTTCGTTGTTGCCCTGTCGCGCCACCTGGGCTATGTATCGCAAACGCCGTGATCCCTATGCCCATTGCCTGTATCTCGGCTCCTTTACCGGAATTCTGGCGATTTGCTTTCATAGTGTTGTGGATTTTAATTTCTACAGCAATGCCAATGGCCTTGTTTTTTCTTATCGTGCGGCCTCGCCATGGCCGCTTCCCATACGCGGCTTCGCGGCAGGCAGGAGACATTCCTGGCGGAATCCACATCGGTTCATAAACGGGTTACCTGGGTTTTCACAGTGGTTTTTCTCTTGCTGGTCGGCGTTTACCAGGGCGGTTCCCTACGGGCATCCGCTTTGTTTGATCGTGTGGCCGGAACGGTTGTCTCAGGTGACACCACGTTGCAAGAGTCGTCGCAAGTGATAGAAACCCTTCATTGGGCAGCGTTTTTCGCCCCCCTTGAACCCGCCTATCCCTTTGCCCTGGCACAGGTTTTTGCTGTTTACGGAGAGGGGGATATGGCGAAAGGGTGGTTGACGCAGGCTCTGCGCTTATGCCCGGTGGACAGTAGCGTCCTCCAGTACACCGCCCGGTATGCGTGCCGGAGAAACCGGAAGGTCTTGGGGCGTCACTATTTTGAGAGGGCCGTCGCCCATGACGCGGCCAACCCGGACAGGCGCAAAATGTTTGCCGGATGGCTTCTCGGTGCTGGAGAAACCGATGAAGCGTCCCTGTACCTCAAGCAAGCCATGCTCCTTGATGTATCTAAGGATAACATCAAGGCGTGCATCTCGTTGCTTCTTTACCACGGGTTATCCAAGGAAACCATTTACGGGATGCTGCCCGAGCGCATCTATCCTCGCTTTGTGTTCGCCGATACAATGAGTGCCTTCGGCCATGGTGAACTGGCACGTGAGGCGATTCTCCGGGCAATGGATTATCTGGAGTGCGACGATTCGCTGAGACCCTGGCACTTCATGAAAATTTACCGGGTTTATATGACTGAGAAGGACTACGACATGGCGCTGTCGGTCCTCCAAAGAGCCTCTGAGTACTTTCCCGGCCATCCGAAGATACGACTTCTGACGGGCGACACCTACCTCAAAATGGGTATTCCCTACCGCGCCGCAGAGGAGTACGAGCGGGTGTTGATTGTTGACCCGGACAACCGAAGAGCAACGGCAGGGCTAAAGCGGCTGTCGTCCTACCTTTGATTTGGTGATTGAGTTGTTGATGAACCGAAGCATTCTCCCCCCCTTAGCGTTTATGGCATCGACCAAAGGTGCCTTGTTGGGCGCGTTTGTATCAGAAAACCGAGGGATTCTCATGCTTAAAGAAAAGAACAGGGTTATTGTCCGGTTTCATCTCTTTATCGATGTGTTGATAACGATGCTGGCCTTTGTGGGGGCCTACTTTACCAAAAAATACCTGCTTCCCGGTGGGGCAGGGGGGCTGTCCACGGCTCCTAACTATTACACCCTTCTTTTTATGGTGACGGTTATCTGGGGGCTGACGTTTCAGGCTTTCAATTTGTATGAGCCCTATCGAAAACGAAGCCTCATGCAGGTTCTGGTTAACGCCACACAGGCCGTTTGCTTTAGCCTGCTGGTATTTGGGGCCGTTTTGTATGCATTGAAAAACCATGATGTAAGTCGCGGTATGATTCTTATTTTCGGCGGCCTCAACATGGTGATGCTTTGTGTCAGCAAGACCATAATTTATCTGGTGCTGGTTAGGATCCGGAAGCGTGGGTACAACACGCGAAATATTCTGGTTGTGGGGAGCCTTGAGCGAGCCAGGGATCCTGAGGAAAATTGAAAAGCAGAAAGGATCGGGGTACATCATCCAGGGGTGTTTGGACGTCGATTCCTCTCGCATCGGACGGGAAGTGATCCCCGGCGTGACGGTTCTCGACAATGTGGAAAAGCTTGCTGAGATTCTCAAGGAAACCGTTGTGGATGAGTTGATCTTTGCCATGCCGTTGAAGTTGATCCCAAATGCGTCCGGCTACCTGACCCTTGCAGAGAGCATGGGCGTAAGCGTCCGCATCGTGCCGGACTGGCAGATTCATAAATTGGTTTATAAACCAGGCAATGCGTCGGTTTCATTTGAAAATTTTCTACAGATTCCCACCATGAAGATGCACATGATCTCCTCGGATGCCGTGGGTTCTATGCTGAAAAATGTGTATGACTATGTTTTTTCCTGCATCATGCTGGTCGTCTCTTTACCGTTTTTTCTGGTCATCGGTCTGGCCATCAAGCTCATCTCTCCCGGGCCGGTTTTTTATAAGCAAAAGCGCATGGGGGTGAACGGGCGGTTTTTTGAGATTTACAAGTTTCGCACCATGGTTGTGGGTGCCGATACAATGCTGGACGAGTTAATGGAGGCAAATGAGAACATGGCGGCCTTTAAAGTTCGAAAAGACCCCCGGGTCATTCCATACGTCGGGACCTTTTTGAGAAAAACCAGCCTGGACGAGCTGCCCCAGTTGATCAACGTGGTGCGTGGGGAGATGAGCCTCATCGGGCCCCGGCCACCCATTCCGAGCGAGGTGAGTGAGTACGAGCTGTGGCAACGCCGAAGGCTCTCCATGAAACCAGGAATGACCTGTATCTGGCAGGTGACCCCCAATCGCAATGATGTCAGCTTTGAGGGGTGGATGAAGATGGACTTGGAGTACATAGACAACTGGTCCCTGGGGCTGGATGCAAATAGATTCTCCTGTCCACCATACGGGCTGTTGTGATGGGAAGCGGGCGATAGAACCTTTATTTCAAAGGGATACTATCAGCTTTGTTTGATATTATTTGGCACGTTTCGGTGGCGAACGTATGGAGGCATGGCAAGTGTGACGTTTTGGCCCTTTCTTGACATGAACACGCGGGGCAGCCAGGGGCTTTGGGGCCAAATAAGGTGGCCATGGATTCCCAAGGGTAGGCCGGAAACTGCCAAGGGGTGGTCCTCTTCGGCTCTTCCTGATTCCCCGGACTGGGTAGATCCTGGGCCGGAAGCCGCAGGTTTCGCAGAACAGCTGGGGCTTCACGGCTTCCATGTGAGTCACAAAATCGGATTCAGGGGCTGTTCTCTTTGAGCGACGGTGGTGTGCTGGCGATGTCACGCCGTTTATGATAGGCGACAAAGAGCCCGGGTTTTTGGCAGGCTTCGTCGTAACCGGTCAAAAAGGACTCCTCATTGAATTACTTTTCGAGGGGGAAGGGGAATCTGACCCTGGTGCCGAAGCCGAAGGCAAACGGGCGTTGCTTTTTTGAGAGAGCGTCTTGTGGCGTGTATGATTCAATTTGATTTTACCAAAAATGAAGTAAAACAACCTTTTTACGGCAAGTACTATGATAGTTGCTTTTGAGTGATTTTTGTGAAGTGCCAACCTATTATTACTTTGAAAAAACATGTAAAAAAACTTGTGCGATTAACGTCTCTTATGTTTAAGTAACTATCTGTTATCCTCCCCCCTCGGTATTGATCAGTATTCATGGCTCGGACTATCATGAATACTCTGTAGTGAAACGCATCAGGATATAACCAGATTCGGCAGCGTTGCCTTTCTTATCTTAGGCCCGAATTGTATGGGTGTGGTGTATCAATCGTTCTGATAGTGACTTGCTTACTCGGTTACGGGGTATGTTTACCTTCATAGGGTTGTCGCATTATCCCACGGATTTCGCCAGTCTCTTTTGGTGTATAAACTAATGGCTCAGGGATTCCTGATCGCCTTCGCGAAATATCCGGTATAGATACTCGAATTTTTTTGCACTGCTGCCAGTCAATGGGAAATATATCGTCAGATAGTGATGGCGATTAAATAATATAACTTCATTCGGTAGAGTGCTCCGTTTTTCTGGAGCGACCGTCTATTTAACTCATGCGCCAAGGGGGCACCATGAAAAAGTGGGGTGTAGTCGTTTTATCGGTTTGTTTGGTTTTCGGTTCGGTTTCGTTAAGTTTTGGGGCGCCGGAAGCGGAAGAGATTCCGACTTGGAAGACGGTATTGAGCGATGCCATTAAATTTGGTGGTGTCTCCGACTCCATGATGATGCAGGAAGCCCTGCAGTTTGCCATGACCAACGATGTCTCTTTGTCGGAATTTCTTTCCGAGGTTAACACGATCAATCCCGAAGCCGTCCAGGTTGCACTGACGTCCGGTTTCAAGGTGGTTGACGACAAAAGCGCTGTGATCGCTGCTGCTTCCACCGTCAATGCCGATGTCGGAACCGTTGTGACCGCAGCCATCGCTGCCGATGTTCCGGCTGCCGACATTGTTTCAGAGACCGTCAAGGCAGATCCCTCATCGGCAGGAAAGGCCGTTGCAGCAGCCATTGCCGCCAATGCATCCGCTACCGAGGTCGTAACTGCTGCCGTGACGGCGGATCCTTCCACAACCGGTGACGTAGTTGCAGCTGCGGTTGGCGCCAATGCAATGGCGGGAGATGTTGTGGCTGCCGCCGTAAAAGCAGATTCAACAACTGCGGGCACAGCGGTTACCGCCGCTCTTGATGCCGGTGCCCAGGCAGATGAGGTTGTCTCATCTGCAGTCGTCTGGATCAATCCGTCTCAAGCGAGGTGGTGGCCGCGGCCATCAACGCAGGTGAGAACGTCCTTGAGGTTGTGGGCAGCGCCATGGAGGCCGTTGCAACTTCAGACCAAATTACCGTGGGGGCCACTGAGGCAGGAATGACAGTGGACGCTGCACAAGTTGCTATGGATACGGCCACTGAAGCTCAGACCTCCACGAAATCTGATGACGATGGCTCGGAGATAGATATCGACGATACTCCGGTCACTCAGCCTCCCGTTACCATCGATAATCCGCCCTCCGAGGATGTTAGCCCCAACTAAACCATGGCGATCTTGCCAAAGACCGGAAACATGGGGCTTGGATTCCCGCTGTCACATTCGCTCTCTTATAGGCGGGCAGGGGAAATGCATCACGGTATAAGGCTCAATATGAAAGACGCGACGTGGTAGCTGTCTTGTTTATCGCGGAAATGATTTTGAGGTCGGTTTTCAGCCTTTACCATAAATAATAGGTGAAAAAGTGAGACAAACGAAGTGGATAGGGTTCGGATTTGGGATTGTGGTGTTTCTGTTGATGGCCGCGTCTGGGTGGTGTGATCTTTACTCTCAAGAGATGTTCGGGCTTGAGTCGGATGTGATTCATCCTTTTATCTCCTTTTCCGGGGAATACACGGATAACGTGTTTGCCACCAACGACGACGAAGAAGATGACCTGATCAGCTACATCACCCCAGGGGTCTGGCTGGCCCTTCCCGGAGCCGATGCCGAGGTGATCAACATTGCCGCTTCCAGCTCCGTACCGGGCGGCATGGCCCAGACCCGCTTCCAGAATGAAGAGATGGGCAGGTACCAGGGCTTTTTCAGGTATGCTCCGACCTTCGAGAATTATTTGGATTTCGATGGCGGGATTTTATCTCCATAAACTCGATGCCTATGCGGCCTGGAACCTTGCCGGGGGCCTCTCCTTTGAATTGATGGATCAATACCAGGACTCCCGGGATGCCGTAGAAAGAAGAGACGGACAGTGCTGAGTATAACAATAACCTGCTGGCGCTGACCACCTCCTATGCCATCAGCGATAAGCTGAAAGCGCGGTTGGATTTGGGCTACTACGATGTGAACTATAACTCTGACGCCCCGGAAAAAGATCGTAAAGACTTGTATGCAACGGGCTTTGTCCTTTTCGATATCCGGCCCAAGACGACGCTCTTCGGCGAGATCTCCCATACGGATATCGATTACGATACGAAAGATTTTGACAGTACGGAATTCAAGGTGTAGAGATAAATACGATGCCAGCGAGCGTATCAACGCCATGGGTAAAATTGGTTACATAAACAAGGACCTCGATGACCTCGATGAGACTGATGACACCATCGGTCTTGAGGCCTTTGTCAGTTACGACCTGAGTGACCGAATCGACCTTTGCGCCAACGCGAAAAGAGGGAATGAAGAAACCACCACCAGCCGTTTTGTCACGGAAAGTATGTTGAGCGTTTCGGGAACCTATAGTCTGACGTCGCGTATCAATTCTGCACTGCGCCTCTCTGTCTCCGAGGAAGAGTATAAGAAAATCGACAGGGACGACACCACCTATACGGTCTCACCGTCGGTTAAGTCAGCTTAACAAGCGAATCTACGGAAGCCTCGCTTATATGTATACGGACAGAAGCGCTTCCGGCCGAGACAAAAGTGACCAGAGTGATTACACGGAAAACATGATGTAGCCCGTAACAGCCTCGATGTAAGGGCAAAACGGGGCTGAGGGGAATAAAGGGGCCGGCGTGTGAATGGCTCCTTGAAGAATATGCCTTAACACGCCGGTTGGTTTGGTTTTCCCTTAGCCCTTGCCCGAACATCCCCCACACGACATTTTTTATTATCGAAGGGAATTATGAGAAATACAGCAGTGCTATTGATTCTTATTTTCTTACTTGGTCCTCTTTGTCCGGCTTTAGCGCAAAATTTCCGGGTCGGCAAAGGGGATTTGTTGTCTATCAAGGTGTATGAGCACGAAGATCTGAGCATGAATGTGAGGGTAAGTGCCGACGGCACCATCAAGATGCCCTTTATCGGAAGCGTAAAGGTGAGCGGACTGACCGGGGAAGAAATTTCCGAACACCTGATGCGTCTGTACGTGGATGAAGAGTATCTCGTGAATCCTCAGATCAATGTCTTTATTGATGAGTATCGCAGCCGTAAAGCCAATATCCTTGGGCAGGTGACTGAACCGGGGCGTTACGAGATCGACGAGGACACTTCCATCATGGTCCTTGTCACCATGGCCTCTGGGTTCACGCGCAGGGCGTATAAGAAAACGGCTCAGGTCATCCGCCGGGTCGACGGGGAGAAGCAGATTCTCGAAGACGTTGATATGGGTGATAAAGTTATTCCCGGGGATATCATTGTGATACAGGAGAGTTTTTTCTGATATGGAAGAAAGAGAGATCCACTTACGAGATTACTGGCGGGTGATTCAAAAGCGGCGGCTTACTGTCCTGACTTTTTTTATTTTAACCCTGGTCCTGACGATCATCGGGGTGTTTACCTCTAACCTTGAACCTACCTGGGAAGCCACGACCCGGCTCCTGATCGAAAAAAACGAAAGCTCTTCACCCATCATAGAGTCCCAGGGCTATGTGCGCTGGGATCCCCAGTTCCTTGAAACCCAGTTTCAGATCATTCGAAGCAAGCCTGTTGCCGTCAAGGTGGTGGAGAGGTTGGGGCTTGCCACGCGCTATGGTTCCTGGTTTCTGGAAACAGATGAAGAAAAGCGCTCGTTGTGGGAAGACGCCGTTTCGTGGGGCAGGGACGTGATGAAATCATTTTCCGCCACGGAAGGGCAGGACGAGGGGCTGGAAGGGGGGGCCGTTACCGATGTTGATATTATTGCCAAGATCTTGATCGAAGAACTGAAGATTGAGCCAACCAAGGACAGCAAGATTGTCAACATCAGCTATGAGTTCGACAACCCGGTGATTTCATCCATGGTGGTGAACGCTTTTACCCGCGCTTACATGGATGAGCTCCTTGAAATGCGTATGAAAGCCACCGGGTATACCGTGGAGTGGATGAGTAAGAAGGCCGAAGAGCAGCGAAAGCAACTTGAAGCCGCGGAAAAGGCCCTGAACGCCTACATGCGCCAACAGGACATCGTGGCCATCGAAAACAATATCAACATCGGGCCCCAGCGTGTTAACGAACTCTCCGCCAAAATGACCGTTGAGGAGACCCGCAAAGAAGAGCTTCGGGCCATTAGCGAGAGGCTGCGTACTGTCACAACCGAAGAGGCCCTTACCGTTCCGGCTGTATCGGATGATGAGGCCATTCAGGATATCCGCCGTGACCTGGTCAAAGCAGAGCAGACCATCCTGGAGCATTCCAAAAAATACGGGCGACGTCATCCGGTGATGATTCGCAGCACCAATGAGCTTGCCCTCCTTCAAGACAAACTCGCCACGGAAACCAAGCGGGTGATCCAATCCATCCAGAACAACTATGAGATGGCCCGTGAAAATGTGAAAAACCTCAAGGCACAGCTTCTGGCTGCCAAGAGCGAGGCCATCACCCTGAGCGAGAAATATGTGCAGTACAAGATTCTCAAACGGGATGTGGAGACCTATCGCCACCTGTACAACGCCCTTATCGCTAAAATCAAAGAGCAGACCCTTTCTGAAGAGGTTCAGACAGTCAGTGTCTGGACCGTGGAGGCGGCTGTTCCCCCTGTGGAGCCGGTGGATACGCATCGTGCCCGCAACCTCCTGCTCGGGGTGCTGCTCGGGCTGTTCGGCGGCGTTGGGCTCGCCTTTTTTGTGGAGTACCTGGACAATACCGTTAAGTCTGTTGAGGAAGTCGAAGAGCGTTTTGAGTTGCCTGTGCTCAGCGTGGTGTCTCAAATGGATGCCAAGGAAGGGCGTATCGAGACGGTTCTGAAAGAGGCTCCTTTATCCAGCGTTTCAGAGAGCTACAAGTCCCTGAGGGTGGCTCTGATGCTTACGAGCAAAGACACCCCGCCCCAGAGGATTCTTTTTACCAGTATGGCCCCGGCAGACGGAAAGACCACCACCGCCGTAAACCTGGCTACGGCCCTTGCCAACAGCGGGAAAAAGGTACTGATTATCGACGGGGACCTGAGAAAGCCCAACCTTGGAAATCTGCTGGGCCTTACCAGCGAAGTGGGCCTCAGTACCTACCTGAGCGGCAACAGCGATGAATCCGTTGTGGTGAAGACAGGTGTCGAGAACCTCCACGCGGCCCTGGCCGGACCGGTCCCACCCTTGCCTTCGGAACTCCTCAGCTCTGAGCGTCTCAAGGCCTTTCTGGACTCAATGTCGAAGGTCTACGATATGGTGGTGATTGACTCGCCTCCCGTCATGCCTGTTTCGGACAGCCTGATCCTGAGCCGCCTTGTGGATACCACGGTGGTGGTGGTACGCGCCGGTAAGACCACCTACGACATGCTGGACCGTGGTCTCAAGGCCATGGAGCATGTGGGGGCTGACGTAAAGGGCCTGGTGATTAACGGGGCAGGGAAGAAAAACGGCGGTTACTACTATTATGGTTATGGCGCTTATTACGGGGGCTATGCCTACGGAGGGGATGACAGGCAGAAGGCGTGTGGGTAAAAAGATCAATTGCTTATACGGGTGCCGGGTGACCTCCCGGTGATTCCATAAAAAAAGCGGAATGCATGTTTCATGCATTCCGCTTTGCTTTTAAGGCCAAGCCGTTCGGAGGTGAGCTATGGCAGTAGACCCTCGCTGAACGGCTTGCAGGGGACCGTATGGCTGCCACCATCAGTCACACCTGTCTATACACTACCGTAAAATAGGGGAGGGGTCAACGTGAAATTCAAGGCTGGCGCACTTTTCAGGGATTGGCCCACCTTGGTACGGAATGACGTGAAAGGGTAAAAAACGGGTTGACAGCATGCTGCTGGGACTGTATAAAAACGTGGTTTTTCAGACCCTCATTGGTCGTTGCAAATGGAAATGAGGTCCTGTATAAATTAACAACATGCCGAAGTGGTGGAATTGGTAGACACATAACTTAGGTACAGTTGCCGCAAGGCGTGGGAGTTCAAGTCTCCCCTTCGGTACCAATGATAAATACAAAGGGTTACGGTGAGGTCTCCGTATCCCTTTTTTTGTCCCCAGAGCCCATCTGCCGACACTTTTGCGACACTTGTCCGTTTCTCAAAAATCCCTCAAATTGGTGCATGGCGTCGACAGCCTCCTCGTCCGATACAAAATTGTATCTGTCGAACATCTCCCGGGTCGAGTGAGCTGTGATTTTCATGATGACCGTCTCATCTATTCTCGCTCGTCTCATGTTTGTTATGAAGGTGTGGCGAAGGTCGTGGAAGGTGATTCCGTCTTTTGATTTTCTACCGTAGGGGATGTCTGTGAGCTTGCAGGCCTTTTGCAGTGATCCGCGGATGTCTTTTACAGGGAGAGACTTGTAAAGGAGGGTGTAATCTGTGTGTAGGTGCCGGGGAAGATCAAGGAAGATTTCCAGAAGAGGGGAGGGGGTGAAAACGAGCCTCATCATCTTTCGTGATATCATCATCAACGGTAATCTTCCGACGCTTCAGGTTTACAATCTCATTTCTCTGCATGCCGATGTAATAGCCCGTGGCCCAGATGCTGTTTAGCATGGGGGCACTCATTGCTCTTTTCCTTTTGGCGGACGTCCCTTGCCGTACTTGGGGTCATTCTCTATAGATACCCTGATATCATGGAGAGCCGAACGAGCCGCGGCCAACTTTTCAGCAGCATCTTGGGTGTCCTCCCTGCAATGGAACTCGATTGATCAAGCTTCGCGGCACTGTTTTTCAAGGCTTTCCCGATTTTTTGTGAGTTGACGATCTATTTTCTTATGTCGTCGTTTGTCGTGGGCGGAAAAATGGACCACCAAAGCCCTGTATTCGGCGCCATAGAGAGTTACCGCTGCTTCCTGTTACCGATAAAGCCGCTGGACTATTGGTCGCCTGACCTTGGGAGAGCTCGCCGATATGGATCCAAGCATCCTCAACTCTTTCCGTCGCTCCTCGTATGGCCTAGCAGCGGTTGCTGGGCAGGAAGACGAGTGATGAACTTGATATTGTCACCGCGGAAACGTCGAGGATATTCTGTCCGATGAGCATGGCCGAGTCTGCCACATAAACTGAAGCACCGGTTCCAATGCCATGTTTAGCCAGGTGCGTTGAGATCTGGTTAGTAGTTTCGTTATTGAGCTTATTATCACTGGCACTCCCGTCTCTCACGGGTATGTTTCGGTCGGTGCAAAGAAGCGAGATCATAAGTTGCTTCAAGTCCGGTCTGTGATCTTGAAGATCGTTGGGGTTCATCGGTGTCCCCAGAAGACAGTAGAGATCCTGAGATGAGTAATAATCTGGCAATCGGTACAATGGCGTTCGGAACGACAATGTATCCATGATAAGGGGGAACAGGAAACAGGTTACGGCCTGTATCCACTTGCATCTCGCTATCAATAAGGGTGTTGAAAGTGCGCTGCGTCCATGAGGGGTTTAAACTCCTTGGCAGTGATGATCGAGACTGTCAAATAAACTGTGTATCTGGCGTTTAAATCAAAGAGGGACTCTCCCCTCAAATACAATCGAAAAATAGTTGAGAGCAGCAGCCCAGTCCCTGATGGGGCGCGACCACTTCTCAGAAGCCTTTAATATCGCCAGATACAGAACCTTTCGCACTGAATCCTCTGCTGGAAAAGCTGCCCGTTTCTTTGTAATTTTCTTCAATGATGCGTTCAAAGATTCGATAGCATTTGTCGTATAAATGACTTTACGTATCGGTTCTGGGTAACGGAAGAACGGCGCTATATTTTCCCTTTTAGAACGCCATATTTGGCCGATAATTGGGAACCTTTCTCCCCACTCTTGCTCAAATTGATCCAAAGCTCTCAAACCAGCTTCTTCTGTGGGTGCAGTGTAGATTTCCTTTAAACTCTTTACGACGTTCTTTCGCTCTTTCCAACCAACGTATCTCAAAGAATTACGCACCATATGAACGATACAGAGCTGGACTTCCGTCTGAGGAAAGACGTTCCCAATGGCTTCAGGAAAGCCCTTTAAGCCGTCAACACAAGCGACCAAAATATCTTTTACCCCTCGGCTTTGAAGCTCAGTGAGGATGCCAAGCCAAAATTTTGCACCCTCAGCCTCTCCAATCCAGAGGCCAAGAAGCTCTTTGTTACCTTCAAGGTTTACACCCAATGCCAGATAAACAGCTCGATTTTCAACATGGCTGCCTTTACGAATCTTTAGATATATTGCATCCAGGTAAACGATGGGGTAGACCGTATCCAACGGACGAGACTGCCACTGGCGAACATCATCTATGACGCTGTCGGTCACATTGCTGATCAGTGTCGGGGATACTTCAACACTATAGAGATCTTTGAGATGGCCCTGGATCTCTCTCACTGTCATTCCGCGAGCATATAGTGCAATGACCTTGTCATCAAACCCTGGAAGCCTTTTTTGGCGCTTTCTGACTAACTGAGGTTCGAAATCACCATCTCGATCCCTGGGAACCTCAATATCAAGTGAACCTCGATTCGTTACAATTGTCTTTTTTGTATTGCCATTACGGACGTTTGTCGAGCGACTCTTTTGGCGTTCATTCTTCTGGTAGCCGAGATGATCGGTCAGCTCGCCTTCCAAGGCGCGTTCCACAAGGCGTTTGGTTAAATCCTCAAGAAGTCCATCTTTATTAAATAGTTCTTTAGGGTCTTCATCTTTGAGCAACTCATCTAAAAGTGCATCTATACGACTCTGCTTTTTGGCCATGGTGACATTCTCCTTTCAGGAGGTTAATACCACAGCCAGATACACAGATAAATTTACACTCTCTGATGATCCGGTTCCTGTGTTCCTTGATTATTTCGGGAGCATTTTTGAGAGATTCAGAAACGGGCACAAGGCCTCATAGGAGACCTTGTCGTTATCGGCCGTTTTCTTCATTTTCTTAAATTTCACTGTCCTGAGGCCTGCTCTACAAGGCAGAGTTCATGACAGTGGCTTTGTTAAGGTGAACGATGAAGCTACAAACAGTTCCTCCATAGTTGTCTTGAATGAACATTTTGGGGGTGATAGTTTTTACACACTTAAAATACCCCATTGGCATTTCTGATTTTACCGCCTTTTAGCAAATTATAGAATCGCATGGATGTATCAAGTGGTTGAATCGAGTCCCAGTGTTCTACAATTCTTCCGTTTTTAAGCCGCCACGTATCTATGATGTTCATCCCTTTCCGGTCATTTCCTCGATCCTTTTCTTTTAGCGTTGCATGTGGTTGAAAAATTCCCATTGATTTAGCATCCACGTAATTGTTTTCCTCATACGTGTAAATCTGGATAAATCCTTGAACAAATTTTTCCGGAACTGCTGCCAGGCGCTGTGATTGTTCAGAAATTTCTGTTAGTAGTTGTCTGAATCGTCGTTATACTTCTCCAAAACATAGTCAAAGTTGTGATTGTTCATTAGGTTTTGTACAAAATCCGTAATCAGTTTTGCGTTTTCCGTTTCTTTTTCTGACCAGCTTTCTCTCTGCAGGGATTCAAAATTTATAACTAATTTCTCTGATTGTGCGTGAATATCGGTTGAAAAGGCGACGCAACCCACAATAAAAAAGGATAGAACGGTGATTTTCCACATAATTATTTCCTCTTAAAATATAGATGTATATCTCTACTGACCAATGCCATGTAATGCATGTCAGGCTTAGCTAACAGTAGATTTTGAAATTTATGGATTCTATCTTCAGCCCACAGGGCAAATGGAATAACTGGTTAGAAAACCCCATTTGTGTTAAGCACTGCACCACCTGTGATCCAGTAATACAAGCGCATAAAACTATCGAGAGGCTGAACCGCATCCCAGTGCTCCGTTAACTTTCCGTCTTTAACAAGCCAGGTATCAATAATATTGAACCCTTTTCGATCATTTCCCCGATGTTTTTGCACGGTTCGCTGCAGTCGAATGCAGAATGACATAGTCACCGTCGACAAAAATGTTTTTTACTTCATAGGAAAAGTCCGGAAATCGCTTTGTAAGGGTGCTGACAGAGTTAACCACCCCCTCAATGCCATCTTCCATGCTTCG
Source organism: Desulfoluna sp. CYM3A (assembly GCF_056829965.1). Taxonomy (NCBI): domain Bacteria; kingdom Pseudomonadati; phylum Thermodesulfobacteriota; class Desulfobacteria; order Desulfobacterales; family Desulfolunaceae; genus Desulfoluna; species Desulfoluna sp. CYM3A. The sequence continues at coordinate 2,517,563 of NZ_CP186556.1, read as the reverse complement.
ATTATGCTGGATGTAAGTGGCATTTGAATACTGCTGTTCAATGAGTTCAAAATTGTGATCATTCATCAGGTGTTGTACGAATGAAAGGACAGTTTCAGCCTTTTCCTTTTGGGCCGGTGACCAGTGATCTTTTACGAATGAGTTCATCTTGTTGCGGTTTGTTTCCATGGTTTCCTCCTTTTTGAGATTATGATTTATTTTCAAGTGACTTTAGGAGCTTCATCGTTTCTTTCTGTGCTGCTTTTTCTTCCTTTCCTAACTCAAAAAAGCAAATTGTACCGTTTGGGTTATAGCACCCATTACAGGCTATACATGCAGCATCCTGCCTGTCGCCTGCCATCCACCTTTCGACAAGTTCCGGTTCACGAATCAGGGGGCGTGACATGGATATTGCCGCTATGTTTGTTTCTGAAAGAATACGATCAATAGTATCAATATTTCTGAGCCCACCGACAAGAATAACCGGAACAGATACGTTGTTGGCCACTTTTTCCGCATATTCGAGATGATAGGCTGTATGTTTTTTTGATCGGCTTGGTGCGTATTTACCAGTCAGGGTTCCGCCGCTTACCTCAATGGCATCGATTCCATTTTTTGCTAATTCGTTTACAATTAAAAGAAAATCCTCTTCTTTTAACCCTTCATCTGTTGGATGAAAGTCTGAACAATTCAGCTTGATCCAAACAGGGTAGTCTTTTCCGCATTTTGTTTTAATTTCGTTTAATATTTCGACAAGAATACGGGCGTTTTTAACAGGTGAACCACCATAATCATCTGTTCTTTTATTAAAAGCCGGACTTAAAAATTTGTAATAAGGTGAACCATGAATCTGTACACCGTCAAATCCAGATTTTTTAGCTATTAAAGCGGCGTTGCTAAATTCTGTAATAAACTCTCCTATCTGTTGTTTCGTAAATGACAGAGGGGTAATACCACTGACAGGATCAGCTACCTCTGAAGGACCATAGACCTGCCCCTTTGGCGGAGATAATAGTTGAGAACCTGAATGGTTGATTTGAGTCACGATTTTAGATCCATGTTGATGAACGGTTTCGGTTAATTTTTGTAATCCTGGCAGTGAGGCCTCATTCAAAGCCACCGTTCCTTTACTGTGGTGGTCGGTTTCTGAAAAAACATGGTACCCCGTGATGATCAGCCCTACATGACCTTTAGCAAGATTACGATACGTATCTAACAACAGGTCACTGACCTGCCCGTTCTTTGCGGTCCCTTCATGAGTGGCTGATCGAAAAATCCTGTTTTTCACTTCAATGCCACCTACACTGGTTTTTTCAAATGTTGATTTTGTTTTCATTTTCATTCCTTGTTTATTGATTTTGTACTGTTTGCTTAGTGATTGGCGAAATTCATGAAAGGCATAAACCCTCACCTAAAGAACTGCCTCGTCATGACCTCGAAACTTATTTTTCATATCATTTTCTCCTTAACCTCAATGTTATAGTAGACCGGTCGTCTTGGTTCTTGCACTAAAAAAAATCTATCAACAGTTCGCGTCCATCAATAAATTTTTTTAGCAATTCAATAAGCCCTGAATCAACCTGTGGTGTTGCTTGTGTAGTGTACGACAGGTACGCCGTGAAACAAGCGCCCTTGGAGTGCGCCTCCTTGCAACCCCTTGGTTGACCCGGTGCTTGCAACGTTTTTATTTCTGAATTGGAAATGGGGCACTAATTATTCTTAAAAAGAACATCTAACATGTGATCAAGGGCGTTTCGGGCAGATGCGGTGTCACCCTCCACTTTCATTCGTAACAACGCCCCTTCCCACTGATTTAAAAACAACATAGATAGTTGCTCAGCAGTGAGGTCATTTCGAATGCTACCAGAATCCTGACCCTTTTGTATCAATCCGGTCATTCTGTCCTGCCATGCCTTGAAAGCATATTTTAATGCAGTCTCGCAGAGTTTACTCTGCCCGCCTATTTCTGCTGAAAGATCGCCAATAAGACACCCTTTGAGGCACTGTTGCTCATCTGCACTGTCCAAAACATGGAGATACATGGTCTTGATTATTTCCAATTCATCCCCGTCACTTTCTTCGACATAAAGATCAAACTGCTCCATCATAGCATTGTTATATGTCCGGATAACCTCGACGGTAAATTGCTCTTTGCTTTTGAAGTAATTATAAAATGAACCTTTCGGTACCTTAACAGCGTCGAGTATTACCTTAAGGCCAGTCCCGTGATATCCATGCTCCGACAGAAGTTCGATACCCTGCTGAAGAATTCTTTCTCTTTTATCGTTATGTTGTTTTTTTTGTGCCATGGAATGTAGCATACGACCGGTCGTCTTGTTTGTCAAACGTTTTTTAAAATTGCTTTGTCTGAAAACGGCCGTACATGCACATTTTGTCATTTTGTAATCATGACGTATCACAAAACCAAAGAAAATAGAAAGTCGCTACGTCTAATATTTTGATTTTATGATGTTTGTTGTGGTTTAGTGTGGTGAAAGTTCGGGTCTATAGGATATAGTGCCGCAAGGCTTAGGAGTTCAAGTCTCCTCTTCGGTACCAAACAATAAAAAGGGGTTACGACTATTCGGTCGTAACCCCTTTTTATTGTTTTTGAGGCCGCGTGCGACACCCGCACAGTCGGTCCACATGGTCCTTTAACCTTGGTGTGTCGTGTCATAACCCCAACATTGAGGCTGTCTTGTCAAAGGTGGGCACGCTTCGTTTTGCCCATCGGGGGTGGATTCTGTATGAAAAATGGTAAATTAGGTACTATTTTTGATATTGTATTTGATTGATGTGTTTCAAACACATTGCCCTGGCAAACCAACATAATAGCTCTGGTATCTTTTGTGTTGGATGGTATAATGAACACAAAAAATAGTATTGGTATTTTTGAAATAAGATTTTTAGTTATATCATCTATTTGACCGTCCGGCCCCAATCCCACCCAATGGCCGGACCGGTTATGCCTCGCAAGGGGGAGGAGGCGCTCATGGCAACGTTCATAAAGGCATGAGAAACATGTCGTGGGATGAATGTTGTATTCCAGTCACCCGTACGTCAGGCCACGCCACAACGCATCATATCGTCATGATGCACAATTTCACAGAAGACGGACTGTACTTTGAATCCAAGGATCCTGTAGGGCCCTGTACCCACGCCATTCAAACTACGGCAGGCAGCGCCTGCAGATATTATATTTACGGTAACCACGGTGTCACAAAATCGGCCATGACGTTGCCAATGCCTATCGTTTCGGATTGATCTTCCCTGTTTTTGTCTTCTTCGTCCCCATTCTCATTCCATTTTAGCTCCGACGTTCTGATTTGGACCCGCCTTGATCCCGCAGTCCCTGAGATCGGTCCCCGATAAGGGCTCACCCTTTTTGTCTGTTTATTTTTTTGCAGGCCAAGAGACTGCCGCGACAAGCAGGAAACAAAGGGGAGTGGCTTTTGGAATCAACGGTGATCTCAATAAACGGAAAGAAAGTCGGTTGCCCGGTCGGGACATCCGTTCTCGAGGCTGCGGAATCGGCTGGGATCTATATTCCGAGGCTTTGTTATCACCCGGAATTGAAACCCCATGGAGCCTGCCGCATGTGCCTTGTTGAGGATGAGCACAGCGGAAGGCTGCTGGCCTCGTGCGTCACCCCGGTCTTAGGCGGGATGAGCGTGCTGACGCACACAAAGGAGGTGCTTGCGCACAGGCGCAATATCGTGCGGCTGATGATAGCCGAGCACCCGGAATCCTGTGTGGTCTGCAGCAAGGGCAACAGGTGCCAGCTCCGACGGGTTGCCGCCGAGCTCGGGGTGGGGGAGCCGGAGCTGTATCCCATGCCCCATGTCAATGCACTGGACCAGTCCAACCCCTTTATCGTTCGGGACCTTTCCAAGTGCATCCTGTGCGGACGGTGCATCAGGGGCTGCAAGGAACTCGTTGCCCAGGGCACCATCGACTACAGCTTGCGGGGGTTTGATTCACGTCCGGCCACGCTCCATGATCACCCGTTAACCGAGTCGTCCTGCACATTCTGCGGGACCTGCGTTTCCCTGTGCCCCACCGGGGCCCTGTCTCAGAAAAAGAGCGTGTTTTCCGGAACTCCGGAGCGCGAGCATGACACGATCTGCGGGTTTTGCGGTGTGGCGTGTTCCCTTTCCCTGGGCGTTTTCGGCTCCAGGGTTGTGGAGGTGAGCCCTGCCCGTTCAAGGGAGAGCGTCAACGGCGTCACCCTGTGCGTCAGGGGGCATTTTGCCCATGACTACCTGAACTCAACGCACCGGCTCCTTCGCCCGAGGTTGCGGAAGGGCGGAGAACAGGCTTCCGTTCCATGGGATGAGGCTGTGTCGGCTGTATCTGAAAAGCTCCTTGAGATCAGGGACAAGCACGGTGCTTCGTCCATCGGTTTTTTCGGCTCTACCAAATGCACGAATGAGGAGAATTACCTTTTCCAGAAAATGGCAAGGGGGATACTCGGAACACACAACATCGACAACGGGGGCGTTTTCTGCGGGCGAAACCGGTTGGCTGATTTTTTCAGGAAAACCCGTGGCATCTTTGGGGCTACCCGGCTTTCCGATATGGAAAAGGCTGACGTCATCGTCATGGCCGGGGCCGATCAGGGGGAAACCGTTCCGGTGGCGAGTTACCACGTGAAAAGGGCCGCACGAAACGGGGTCCCGCTCATCGTGGTGGACAGCCTGACGTCGGATTTTACATCCCTTTCGACACGCTGGCTGAGGCCATTACCCGGTAGCGGGCATCTGGGGCAGGTGATGCATGCCCTCTCCGCCCTGGTGCTCAGCCACAGCAACACCCATCGAGACGGCATCGCCGGGTTGACCGATAATTTGGGTGATTTCGAACGGGACGTTAGCCGCCTTGACATCGAAACGATGTGCCGCACAGCAGGCGTGGGCGTTGAAGTGCTCAAGGAGGCCGCAGGAATCATCGCAGGCCGCCGGGTTGTGTTGGTTGCCGGGTGCGAGGTGTTGGAGGCCGACGACGGGGGCTCGGCGCTGAATGCCCTGGTCAATCTTGCCCTTGTCTCAGGAGACCCGGGACGCTCGCCTGCGGGGGTATGGTTCTCAACACGGGAGAACAACTTGTTGGGTGCATGGGCGATGGGCACGGATTTTTCTCCTGACGCGGGGCTGTGCATGGGCGGCATGATTGAGGCCGCTGAAAAGGGCGACTTAAAGGCGCTCTACATCATGGGGGAGAACCCCCTTCGGGCCATGCCCCAGCAGCAGAGGGTGAAGGCGGCCCTTGAAAACCTCGAGCTTGTGGTGGTGCAGGATATCCTTGAAACCGAAACCGTGAACATCGCGGATGTGGTGCTTCCCGGAGCAGCCCCGGCTGAAAAAGCCGGATCGTTACTGGAAGGAAGAGTTCAGCCTTACCCCTGCGGTGCCTCCTCCGGGGGAAGCCAAGGCCGATCTCGATATCCTGGGCCTGGTTGCAAAAGGGCTGGGATACCGTGGAGATGACCTGGGGTTGGAGGCGGTTCGGGCCGAGATCAAACGCCTTGTCCCATTGTGGGCACGTGACGAGAGTCCCGCAGAGAACCATGGAGACGATGCCAGGATATCTTTTCAGCCCATCGCATATGCGGAAGGGACGGACGATCCGGCTTATCCCTTCATGATGGTTGCAGGATCCCGAAGGCTTCACGCAGGCAGCGGAACACGGACATCTCACTCGGAACGGATCAGGACGGCAGGAGAGGGCGGGGCCATGGAAATTTCCGAAGCGGATGCCGGGATGCTCGGCCTTCGGGAGGGAGACCCGGTGCGGATTGAATCCCGCCATGGGGCCATAGAAAGACGCGTTGTTATCGCGTCGGACATGGCCAAGGGCGCGGTGCTTATCCCCAGGGGCTTTTGGGGCAACGACGTCATGAATCTTTTTCCCCTTTCGCAAGCGGGAAGGGGGGGATGTCGTGCAGGGTAAAGATAGAACGGGTGAATAGGGGATAGTGAATGGTGAGTGGTAAGTAGTGAGTAGGGAGTGGTGAATAGGTCAGGGGGAGTATGGACGTGGGGGACGTTGAAGAGCATTTAGCGATTTGATCAAGAAAAGGGGGCGCGGAGGCGCCGATGGAACGAGGTAGATAGACTGGAAATGCTTTCGGCGATTATCGAGAAGCACCGGGGGGAAAGGTGGGGGCTTATCCCGCTTCTGCAGGAGGTGCAGGAAGCGCTGGGCTACATTCCGCCGGAGGCCATTGCCCCCATCGCCTCGGCGTTGAAGCTCTATCCCAGTGAGGTGCAGGGGGTGATCGAATTTTATGCCGGTCTGAGCCTGAAACCCAAGGGCAAGCATGTCTTCAAGGTCTGTCGCGGCACCGCGTGCCACGTCAAGGGGAGCCGGAGCATTCTTGCCATCATGAAAAAGGAACTCGGCCTCGATGAAGGGGAGACAAGCCCTGATTACAAATATTCCCTTGAAACCGTCGCCTGTCTCGGGGCCTGTTTTCTCGCCCCGACCATGATGGTGAACAAGGAGTACATGGGCAGGCTGTCCCCCAGGAAGATCGAATCTGTTTTAGCGCACTTTACCGAAAGCAAGGAAGAGGAATCGTGATTGTTCGGTAAAAAATAGTTGGTTACGATACCGGTGGAGAAGCCACCGATCGAGAATCGACACAGTTAGGCTGGGATAACCTGCCGTGCTGTTGAACCACGGGCGCAGCCCGTCAGCACATGTGAAGGGCCCGAGGAACGAGGGCTCAGAGCATGTGCGAGCCTGGGGTGCAGGGGCTTAGCCCCTGCCCGCCGGAGGCAACATGGAGTGGACGTCATATGAAAAAACTCCTTTCCATAGGGCAGCTTGAATGGCTCAGGAACACCCTCCGTGTGGGCAGTGGTGATGAGAAAACCACCGTGTTGGTCTGCATGACAGGGTGCAGGGCGTACGGGGCAAAGGAGGTGCTCACATCCATCGGTAGGGAGGTGGAGAGGCAGGGCCTTTCGAGGCGTGTGGAGGTCCGCTCCACAGGCTGTCACGGGTTTTGCGCAAAAGCGCCTGTGGTTGCCATCGAGCCCATGGGGATCCAGTATCAGGAGGTCGCACCTGAAGACGCCTCAGATATCGTGTCGGAGACGATCAAGGCAAACAGGCTGGTGGACAAGCTGGCCTACAGGGACATCACCACGAACCAGCCGATATTCTACAAAGACAGGATTCCTTTTTACAAAAAGCAGGTGCGGCGGGTCCTTGCAAACTGCGGGAAGATCGATCCGACAAAGGTGGAGCACTATATCGCATCCGGCGGGTATCGTGCCCTGGCCAAGGTGCTGGGCACCATGTCCCCCGATGAGGTCATCGACGAGGTGACGGCAGCCAGGCTTAAGGGGCGTGGCGGGGCCGGTTACTCCACGGGCCTGAAGTGGGCGTATACCAGAAAAGCCACAGGCTCGCCCAAGTACGTCATCTGCAACGCGGACGAGGGCGACCCCGGGGCTTTCATGGACAGGGCCATGCTTGAGGGGGATCCGCACTCCGTCATCGAGGGTCTCATGATCGGTGCCTATGCCATGGGGGCCGAGCACGGGGTGATCTATGTACGGGAAGAGTACCCCATTGCCGTGGAGCACCTCTCCATTGCCATCCGTCAGTTGGAGGCCTTGGGGCTTCTCGGAGAAAACATTCTCGGAACAGGTTTTTGTTTTCACCTCTCACTGAAGAAGGGGGCCGGAGCCTTTGTGTGCGGGGAAGAGACCGCCCTCATGGCCTCCATCGAGGGAAGGCGGGGCATGCCCAACCCCAGGCCTCCGTTCCCGGCCCAGGAGGGGCTGGACAGGAAACCGTCCAACATCAACAACGTGGAGACCCTGGCCAACGTCCCCTTGATCATCAACAACGGGGCGGCCTGGTACACCGAGGTGGGGACGGAAGAAAGCGGGGGCACCAAAATTTTCTCCCTGGCCGGGAAGGTCAACAACACCGGGCTGGTGGAGGTCCCCTTTGGTACCAGCATCCATGACATCGTCTTCGGTATCGGCGGCGGGATTCCCAAGGGGAGAGCATTCAAGGCGGTCCAGATGGGCGGCCCGGCAGGGGGATGCATCCCGGCGCAGCTTATTAACACGCCCATTGATTACGAGACGATTTCACGGCTTCAGCGCGCATGCATGGGGTCCGGCGGCATGGTGGTGATGGACGAGAACAACTGCATGGTGGAAATCGCGCGATTCTTCCTCGGGTTTACCCAGTCCGAGTCGTGCGGAAAGTGTGCTCCCTGCCGCCTGGGGACCACCCAGCTCCTCAACATTCTGACGCGGATTACCCAGAAAAAGGGACAGCTCCGGGACCTTGACACCATAAGGGAGATCGGCGCCACCGTAACGGAAACTTCTCTGTGCGGCCTGGGGCAGGCCTGCGCAAAACCGGCCCTCTCAACCCTGAAGTACTTTGAGGCGGAGTACAGGGACCACATCCTGGAGCACCGCTGCGCCGGGGCCACCTGCGACGAGATCGTGATCTCCCCGTGCCAACACGCCTGCCCGGCAGGCATCGACGTGCCGAACTACGTGGCCGCCATTGCCAAGGGAGAGTACCAAAAGGCCGTTGATATCATTCGGGAACGGAACCCCTTCCCGGCGGTGTGCGGCAGGGTGTGTATCCACCCCTGCGAGTACAAATGCAGGCGGGGAGAGCTTGACGAACCCGTGGCGATCCGTTCCCTCAAGCGGTTTGCTTCGGATTGGTATTTCAAGAACATCGGGCTTCCGGCAAGCCCCTTTCCCCTCACTCAGGCGCAAAAAGTCGCCGTGGTGGGGGCTGGCCCGTCCGGCCTCTCCTGCGCCTACTTTCTCCGAAAGGCCGGATACGGGGTCACGGTCTTTGAAGCCCAGCCAAAGGCCGGGGGGATGCTCAGCATCGCGTTGCCGGAGTTCAGGCTGCCGCCTGAAGTCATCGACGCAGAGGTCCGGTACATCGAAGCCTGCGGTGTGGAGATCCGGTACAACACTCCGGTGGACTCACGGCACACGGTGGATGATTTGATGGGCGAAGGGTACGACGCCGTGTTCATCGCCGCCGGAGCACAGACCAGCAAGCGCATGGGAATCCCGGGCGAGAAGAAAGATCTGACAGGGCTCCATTACGGCCTCGGGTATTTGTGTGATGTGCGGCAGGGAAAGGTGAGGGGCTTTGACGGCAAGACCGTGGTCATCGGCGGCGGGAATGTTGATCAAGATGTACGGACCGCCCTGAGGACCGGGGCCGCCGATGTTCACCTCTTCTGCATGGAAGACAGGGACATGATGCCTGCCTGGGAGAAGGAGGTGGCCGAAGCCCTGGAAGAGGGTGTGATGAACCCAGGAGTGGGAGCCCAAACGGATCATACACGACAACGAAAAGGTGACCGGGATCGAGTTTGTCCGTTGCGTTTCGGTCTTTGACCAAGAGGGGCACTTTGAAAAGCGATGAGTCGGCGACGTCAGGTCATCGATGCGGACCGTGTGACGTCCATCGGCCAGGCCCCGGACACCTCCTTTATCTCAGAGGACAGCCAACTTGAAAGGGAACTCTGGGGAAGCCTTGTGGTGGATGAGAACAGCCTCTCCACCAATATCCCCGGGGTGTTTGCCGGGGGGGATTTCACCTCAGGCCCCACCTTTGTGATCCGGGCCGTGGCATCGGGGCGCAGGGCCGCCATCGCCATCGAAAGATACCTTAAAGGGCTCAAAGGGCGCATCGAGATAGCAGATGAAAAAACGGACATGGCGGTGGATGCCGGGCTGGCCCTTGAAAGCGAGAAAGAGGGCGACACACCGAGGGTCTGCACCAAGCATGAGGATCCGTGCGACCGCATCAGGGATTTCCGTGAAGTGGAGATGGGGTTTACGGAAGAGGAGGCCATTCGAGAGGCCGTGAGATGCCTCCGGTGCGACCTTGAAAAGGAGAAGAAATAATATGATCCGGGCCATTACACGACAAAAAACGGAAGAGGAGATTGACCGGCTTCTGGAGGGGTGTGCCAGGGTCTTTATCATCGGCTGCGGCACCTGTACGACCCTTACCCGCACCGGCGGCGAGCCCGAGGTCCGTGCCATGAAAGAGCGGTTGTCCGGCGCAGGCAAACTGATCACCGGCCATACGGTGGTGCCCGTGGCCTGTGACCACCTGACAGGAGAAATCCTTGCCGACCACGGCAACAGCATCTCCCAGGCCGATGCCCTCCTTATCATGTCCTGTGCCTTCGGGGTCCAGACCATCGCAAGGCAGCTCAAGGCCATGGTGATTCCGGCGCTGGATACCCTCTTTGTGGGGAAAGAGACGACCCCCGGAGAATACAACGAAATCTGCACCCAGTGCGGGACCTGCATCATCGGCGAAACCGGAGGGATTTGCCCGGTGACGGCCTGCCATAAGGGGCTGGTAAACGGTCCGTGCGGCGGGACCGATAACGGGAAATGCGAGATCGACAAGGAGAAGGCATGCGCCTGGACCCTTATCTACAACCGGCTGAAAGAGCTTGGAAGGCTTGACCTGATGCGAAAGCTGCAACAACCCAGAAATTGCCTCGGGGAGCCGTCCCCCGGCAAATCCAGGCTGCCTTTTGAGTAAGGTTGAGGGCTCAGAGAAAAAACAAAAAAAGTCTTCTATCTGTAAAAAAGCATGCCTCCGGCGGCGAGGTGAGCCACCTCGAAAGCTGATTGCCGTTGCGATTTGTCCCTCGTTCCTCGGGCCAAATTGCAACGGCCTTCGCCTGAAGCATATGCTGGTGGTTTGTACGAGCGATGCGACAAGCTTTGAATGGCTATGATTCGTTATCGTAACTCATTGATTATCAAGTTTAACCGGACTGCCTCCGGCAGGCTTTATTGAACTGAGTCGTTTCGGCTGACCAACTTTTTACAGTCTGCCACGGGCGAAGCCCGTAAGCGAATGCGCAATGGGCGAGAAACGAGCCCATGGAACATTTGCGAACCCGTAACATTTCAATGGGGAAAGACGCGATATGGCATCCTTATTTAAGCAAGCACTCGATTCGGGAAAATTTGTCGTTACCTGCGAGGTGGCACCTCCCAAGGGGACAAACCTGGAGGCGATGGCTCACCATGTGGAGCTCTTGAAGGATAAGGTGGATGCCATGAACCTCACCGATCACCAGAGCTCGGTGATGCGCTTTCCGTCCCTGGGGGCAGCCCTGCTCGTCAAGGAGATGGGAGGGGAGCCGATCCTGCAGATGACGTGCCGGGACCGCAACCGCCTTGCGCTCCAGGCCGATCTGTTGTTCGCGCACAGCAGGGGCATCAACAACGTCCTCTGCCTCACCGGTGGCTCGGTAATACTATCTGGCAACCACGGAGGCCAAGGGGGTGTTTGATCTTGATTCGAGCCAGCTTGTCATGGCTGTGAGGATGCTGGAAAACGGGAAAGACTTAGGGGGGAGCGAACTGGAAGGCGGCATCTCCTTTTGCGCCGGTGCCATTGTGACGCCTGAGGCGAATCCCCTTGAGCCGCAATTGATAAAGTTTGAGAAGAAGATTGAGGCAGGGGCGGAATTCATTCAGACCCAGGCGGTGTTCGACATGGAGAAATTTACCTCGTTTATGGGCTACGCAAGGCAGTTTCCGGTGAAAGTGCTGGCAGGGATCATCCTGCTGACATCGGCCCCCATGGCCCGGTTTATGAACGCAAACATTGCTGGGGTTGTGGTTTCCCCCGCCGGAGCTGGTTGATGAAATGGCATCAGCCCCCAAGGGCGGGGCGCTTAAAAAGGGAATAGAGATTGCCGGTCGCATGATCAGGCAGATCCGTGACGAAAAGGTGTGTGACGGTGTCCACATCATGGCGATCGGTAAGGAAGAGCTTGTGCCGGAGATCATGGCTGCGGCAGAGATCCAATGATCACCGGCAGGGCTGGCCCTTTTCCGGCCCGTGACGTTTCCGGGCCCGGGGGCGGGGACATAGGGTGCCGCCCCTCAAAAGGGCATGATTGCTTTACCCTCGTTTGGGGAAAGGGGGAGACCATGAACGAATCAAAGGAGAAACGACACGAAGAACGCAATGAGTTTGATACCCAGGTTGTATTTACCGATGGGTCTGCCGATCACTACCATGATGCCATGATGTGCAACTTCAGCGAAGACGGCATGTGCTTTGAGTCCGACACGCCCATGGAGCCCGGAACCGAAGTGTTCATCAAAACGGTGAATTTTCCTTCCACCAACAAATGCACGGTGGCATGGTGTCACAAAATCGGATCCGGGGACGACGAAAAGTACGATATCGGCCTCAAGTGTGAGGTTTGATCGACATCGGGTGGCCGTGGGATCGTTCGCAGGGAAACAGGCGGTGTTTTTGTTCTGGCTGAAGGGTGAGTGGCGTCGGGCCCGGGAGCCCGGGCCGCTCATCCTGTCTCGGAACATACAAAAACCACAGCATGGGGGATGCTGTGGTTTTTTTGTTTTTGACAAGGTCTCGGAGAATGCGTAGTATTGTCGAGAGACCGACCGGTCTGTCCTATGGATTGTTGAACAGGAAACAGCATGGCACTTAAAGACAAGATTATTACCGAATCCCTGCGTTTGTTTTCCACAAAGGGCTTTATGAACACCTCCATTTCCGATGTCATGGCAGCGGCCGGGGCATCCAAGGGGGGGCTCTACAACCATTTTAAAAGCAAGGACCAGCTTTTTACGCGGCCCTGAGCATCTGGCGGGACAAGAATCTGGACGGCCTGGATGAACTTGACGACCCGTTGGGCAAGGTGGTCCGCCTCTTTGACAACTACCAGTATCGGTACTTGACGTCCGACGACCTTCCGGGCGGCTGCATCTTCGTGACCTTTGCCGTGGAGCTCAATGATCAGCGGGCCGACCTGGCGGCCGAAGTGAACAAGGGGTTTGAAAGGCTAAAGGCCATGGTGAAAGGGCTCCTGGATGAGGCCCAGGGCAAGGGGGAACTGAACGCCTCCGTCGATACCGGTGCCGTCACGGAGATGCTGGTCTCAGGGCTTTTGGGGGCTTGTGTGATGTACACTTCGGACAAGTCCAAGGCCAACCTGGAGGCCACCATCGGGTCATTGATGGGGTACCTTGCAAGCCTCAGGCCTTGAGTTTATACCGGTGGGCAAAGGATGTTTCAGCCTGCCTCCGGCGGGTCGCTTTTTTGAAAAAAGTCTGCAAAAACGTCCCTGATCCAAACAGGCAAAGACATCACCTCTTCGTCGAACGGGAGGTTTGTATGATAACCGCTCAAAGCGGTCTGTTTCTGCGCCTTAAGGCGCCAATATCAGGCTTTTTTGGCCTTTTGCATCGTTCCATTAGTTTGTTTTCATTACCATTGAGACCCTCTTGCCCCCTGGAGCGCCGCACTCCGGTGCGGCATGGGGCACAACGGACCAAAAAGCCGCACAGGAGTGCGGCGCTCCGTTTCAGTGCGTCTCGCTCAGTATGATGAACCGTTCATATTTTTGATAAGTTGTCTACTTCTACTGGTGGAAGTATCAAATTTTTTAAGTGTTTGGCCCCCGGCAGGGCCGCCGGAGGCATAAGCTGAATAGTTACCATTTTTTTTGTTAATCAAAAGGGGAGACCGGTCGGTCTCTGTTGAAAAGGAGAAAACATGATGAGAACATTCAATGCGTTGGTGGTTCGGGAGATGGCAGACGGGTCATGCAAGGGCACCATTGAGGCCAGGAGCATCGACGATCTGCCCGAAGGGGAGGTTGTGGTGCGGGTCTACTACTCCTCGTTAAACTACAAGGATGCCCTGTCCGCCACGGGGAACCGGGGGGTGACAAAGGCTTATCCCCATACCCCGGGCATTGACGCGGCAGGGGAGGTGTACCGGAGTTCGGATGCGCGTTTCAAGACCGGGGACAAGGTGATCGTGACAAGTTATGACCTCGGGATGAATACATCGGGGGGCTTTGGTGAGTACATCCGTGTGCCTGCAGGATGGGTGGTGCCGCTGCCAGAGGGGCTCTCCCTGAAGGAGAGCATGGCCTACGGCACCGCAGGCTTCACCGCGGCCATGTCCGTGGATTCCCTTGTGGCAGGCGGGGTGACCCCGGACAGGGGCGAGGTGCTTGTGACCGGAGCCTCTGGGGGCGTGGGCAGCGTTGCCGTGGCTATCTTGAGAAAGCTGGGCTACCGCATCGCCGGGGTAACGGGTAAAACGGACGAAACCCCGTATCTGAAGTCCCTGGGGGTAGAGACAGTGCTCTCCGTGGCCGAGGCCGAGGGACAATCTGGGCGCCCCATGCTGAAGGCACGATGGGCCGGTTGCATTGACACCGTGGGGGGCGATATCCTGGCATCGGCCGTTAAGGCCACAGCACCCACCGGGGTGGTCACAAGCTGTGGCAACGCTGCCGGGGCGAATCTGGACCTTACGGTGTATCCCTTTATCCTGCGCGGGGTATCCCTGGTGGGTATCGATTCCCAGAATTGCCCCATGGCGCGCCGCCAAAAGATCTGGAAAAAACTGGCCTCGGACTGGAAGCTCGACACCATGGACGAGGTGGCCAGTGAAATCCGGTTGGACCAGCTGAGCGCAAGGATAGACGACATGCTGGCCGGTCGCCACAAAGGGCGGACCGTTGTTGGGCTGGGGTAGGTCGGGGTGCCACCAAACCGATGGAGGGATGCCCGGTACGATAAGAAGCCGGGAGGTGCTGATTGCCTCCCGGCTTATTGCAGACCCCCTGTGGGGACAGAAACCCAGCTTATGAGGCCATGTCAATCACCAGGACATGGTCCCTGGTTTCGACGGCATAATGATGAACCGGGCGTTTGGCGGCCCCTGCCACCGGGGTGCCGGAGCAATCGAAGGTCGAGCCTGAAACACTGCAACACGTCACGGTTCCCGGTTTGCTCCCGGGGTCCAGCCGCCGCCCCATGTGTGTGCATTTGTTCTCCATGGCGTGGTAGGCATCCCCTTCTCCGCGGATTACAAAGATCCTTTTTTCAAGGCCCTTGCCCTCCAGTCGAATGGCCCCTCCGTGTTCCTGCAGTTCGGGAAGCTTTGACAGGTCCAGGGTCAGCAGGGAGCCGGTCCGTGTCCATGCCTCGGGGTCTGCCGGTAAGCGTGTGTCGCAAATGCCCAGTATCTTCTTGATCAAGCCCAATGTGTCCATCCTTTGTTGTGGGTGGGTTTTATGTGTCACAGGGTGGTGTTTGCCTGCGTCCGTAAAGGTCTCGTTTTTTGTTGATAGGATGTTGACGCATCAGTTTAGCCCCTGTGATACCTTACCGTCAATCCATAACAGGTGGTTACAAAGAAGGAAAAGCTGAGGGTTCCGGTGTGTCCTTTGCAAGGCTTTTTTTTCTGTAGAAGAAAATCATGGGGGAGTGCAAACGTGGCATGGAATCAGGGCATGGATGCCGCATGGGCTGATAGAACCAGGGGCGTTTTTGGGGCGATATCTCGTCGGGGTGGCCTGTCCTCTGACGTTATGTCGCCGGTTGCCCGTTTCCCAAAACTTGAGAGAGGCCTCTCCTGATCCTTAATGCTGGCTTTTCCCTTTTTGGCTCATACCTTGCTTTGCTCATTCGTCAACCCCGATCTCTTGGTCGGGCGAGGGGTCTCTCCGGTGGGGAGACGATGGTGACAGAGGCTGCTAAAAGGCTCGGTAAACACATGGCATCTCTCGATGCCAACCTTGATGATGGAAACCGTGACTTGCGGGCTTCAGTGTTGAACCTTTACCTAACCCGGCTCGCCCGAAGGGTGAGAAAATCAAACAGCAAACGCTGATTTACATTTTAAAAAGAGCTGATATTTTTATTGTAGCTGTATGAAATTATGAAAGTTTCTTTTGGAGTAGTTGTTTTCTCATGAAATATCCGGGCTAAAAAATCAGGAGAAGGACATGTTTGAAGCAAGACGATTGAAGATTGCTGTTTTTATGGGGTTTCTTTGTGGCGTTGCCTGCTTTTTCATGGGGAAATACCTTTATGGTCTTCCCTTGGGGGCATCGAATTTGGGCTTTATCCTTCTCAACAGGGCCATGATCGGGTTTGCCGTTGGCATATCGAACATCACCACACTGACCTGGAGTCGACACGGTGCCCTTATGGGGGCGGTTGTGGGAGCGATTTTTGCCTATGCCGATGCCATGCTCGGGTTCTCGTGGGTTGTCATTGTCTCCATTCTTTGTATCAATCCGATCTTCGGTATCATCATTGAGTTCGGAACCACGGTTCTGTTCGGCGCCCCCATCAAAAAAACGTGACAAAGGCCCGGATATCTCTCAGAATTTATTGTCGGATGTTCAATATGTTGCTGTTCGCTGGTATGATGAGCAACCCCCAGAAGGTGGGTGGGGAGAAACCAAATAAGGAGCATAGCACATGACCGAAACAACATCGTATCAACGCTTTGCCGCCAACATGCTTCACCCGGATTCCGTATATATCCCACACATTTTGAAGAGCATGATTACTGACGTGCAGGCCGATCTCCTGGTGGCCCTTCCGGGCACCGTGGCTGACCTTGCGATGAAAACGGATCGCCCGGAAGGGGCGATTGAAAACGACCTGAACGATATGTTTCGCAAAGGGCTTGCCTTTAAGAAAAAGAAGCCCGGCCAGCCAGTAAGCTGGCGTGCCCCCATGCACATTGCCCAGTTCCACGATGCAAGCATTGTCTGGCCCGAAGCAACGCAGGAGTTCCTCGGGTACTGGCAAGCCTATATGGAAACCGAGTGGCCCGTCCTTGCACCTCAGCTCGCAGGGTTTCTGCCCAAGCCGTATACCCGGGTGATCCCCGTCAATGAGGCCCTTTCTCCGGTTGAACACACCATACTGACCTCTGAAAATTTGATGGGGATCGTAGATAACGCCGAACAGCTTGCCGTCACCAAGTGCACCTGTCGCCTGACCATGCAGAAGTGCGATGCCCCCATTGAGGTCTGCCTCCAGATTGGCCGGAGTGCGGCGTATGCCTTGGAGAGGGGATCCGGGCGGGAAATTGATAAAGAGGAGGCCCGTCGGATCATCCGGGAGTGTGCCGAGGCAGGCCTGGTCCACGTGGCAATGAACACCTCTGATGCGGGTCATTTTATCTGCAATTGCTGTGGTTGCTGCTGTCAGTCCTTTTCCATGATGATTTCAGGAGATGTCTCCCTGTGTGACCCCAGCAGGTATCAGGCCCGGGTGGATGAGGCCGGTGGCGGAACCTGCGTGGACCGATGCTACTTCAATGCCATCAATATCCCGGAAGGGGAGCATGCCATGGTTGATCTGGATAAATGCATGGGGTGCGGGCAGTGCGCTGTGGGATGCCCGGAAGGGGCGGTCTGCATGAAAGAGGTCAAGGAGCCGTCATTTATCCCCGGTTAAATGCGGGTTCCCAGAGCATGAAGCGCGTTCATCCTGTCGGTGTGGTGGCGAATTATCTGCGAAATTAAGATAAGTGCTTTAAATGACAGGTTGATGGTGGTAATATTCTGTTCGAGTCAATTCCCGGGATTTCCTGTGGCGCATGGAGTGCCATCGCCACACGGGGTGATCTCGCCTCTCTCCATATCATTCTTACCTTACCGATTACGAACGTGAAACAGAGAGCGTGCAACGCGACGTCGAATCGTTGTGCGATATGTGGGGCCACATGGCTCTGAAAGGGCGGCAAGGTGGGTCTTTGGTTTTCAACCAAGGGAAGGGCCGATGTGCATCGTCATGCGTCACCATATCAGATTGTAAATAGAAAATTTCAAAGGAGAAACGAACGATGAAACAGCGAATCAGTGCAGTTGTGTTTGTGGTTTGTCTTGCTCTCTTTGCTCTGCCTCAGGTTGCTTCGGCCGGAGACGACGGGTTTTTTATCGGTGCCAGTCTTGCGTATGCCGAGGTAGGGGCGGATTTTGATTTTGATGATGCCACAAAGGGGGAGTTCGAGGAGAGTGACCTGGGGTATAAAATTTTTGGAGGGCTCAAGTGGGGGCTTCTCGGTGTTGAAGGGGGCTATGTGAACTTCGGCAACCCCGATGGCGATACCAACGGCAGGAACGGTGATGTCGAGCTGGACGGCTTTGATCTTTTCGGGATGCTGATTTTTGGGTTGGGGCCCGTGGATGTGTTCGGCAAGCTGGGCGGCTTTGTCTGGGATGCAGATTTTTCCGGAAGCGACCTCGTCAACGGCGGTGACGATGGCTTTGATGTGGCCTGCGGGCTGGGTGCGGCCATCAATCTGGGTAGCTTCGGTATCCGGGCCGAAGTGGAGTATTTTGACGTCAGCGGCAGGATGGACGGGGCCACCATGCTCTCAACCGGCCTTGTGTATACCTTTTAAGAAAACCCATGGAGGGGCGGTGAATGGCAGCAGGGTTGCCATGTCACCGTGCGATTTTTTAAAAAGAGGTTATGGGTAAAAAATGGGCCGCAGCATCCGTGGATGCTGCGGCCTTTTGTTTTTGCATAAACCGGGGAATATCGTGCCCTTTGAGGGGCTAATCAATGACAAAGACGATGAGGTCCGTGGGCCCGTGCACACCGAACTGGAGGATCAGCTCGATGTCCGCTGTCTTGGAGGGGCCGGAGATAAGCAGGCTGTTGGTGGGGGCTTTTTTGGACCAGTTCAGTTTTTTGATGGCCTCTGGAAAGGATGTGAAAATCTCCTTGGACCTGACCAGTGCGATATGAACCGGAGGCACCAGGGAGAGAAGGCGTGGTTCCTGGGGTGTGGGCCAGAGGATCAGGGCAGCGGCTTCGGCGATGCCCCCCATGGTGGTGGTGATCCCGGCGTTGATATCGAACAGCTCATCGCGAAATGCCTCCACGTCTTGGGTCCAGGGGATGAGGTCCGTGGGGTGGGCTTTCTCTTTCCAGCTTTTTTCAAGGATATCCCCGCACCACGTCCCCTGGCCGTAGGCCATGGTGGCAATTTCCCGGGTGCGAAGGATTTTTCGCAGGGCAGGAGCCCACTCGTCCCCCTTGACGCGGTAGACTTCCGATCGCACAGCCTCCATCAACTCCACAAAGCGGTTGATGCGTTTGGCCGGGCTCAGGGCAGGGGGGCTCCAGGGCGGGGCCTCCGGGGTGTAGCCGGCTGTTTCGGCGTTTTTGTAGAGGCGCGAGAGGATCCGGGCTCTGGCAGACGATCTACTCATGGCGTATTCCCTCCTGTCGAATCAGCTCTTTGAGGCTCTCTTTGGCAAAGACGGGTTTTGTCCGGACGCGGGACCAGGTTTTCAAGGGGCCAACCTTCGGGAGAATGCGGCCGGTGATGGCCAGGGTTTTCAGCATGGCCCAGTGGAGCAGGGGAATGGTGTGAGCATACCGCCACCCCTTCCAGATTGCCCACTCAAGGGCATTGCGTTTTGAGCCGTGCCCCGGAACCACCCCGGTGCCTTTTTTCAGGTAGCTCTCATCTCGCATGCGTCGCAGCAGCTCGGGGATGGGGATTTTTACGGGGCAGACATCGCTGCAGGCGTTGCAGAGGGAGGAGGCAAAGGCCAGCTCCCCTTTGGCCTTGAGCCCGGCCAGTTGCGGCATGAGGATGGAGCCGATGGGGCCGGGGTAGGTGGCGTCGTAGGCGTGGCCACCGATGCGTGTGTACACAGGGCAGTGGTTGAGGCAGGTACCGCATCGGATGCACTGCAGGGTCCGGCGAAGCTGGGGATCCCCAAGCATCCGGGATCGACCGTTGTCCAGGATCACCAGGTGCACCTCTGTGGGGCCGTCTTTTTCCCCTTTTTGTCGCGGGCCCTTGATCATGTTGAAGTAGGTGGTGATGCGCTGGCCGGTGGCCGACCCGCAGAGCAGGCGGTACAGGGGCGGCACATTTTCAAGTTTCTCCACCACCTTTTCAAGGCCCATGAGGGCCACATGCACGGGGGGCACCGTTGTGCACATGCGCCCGTTGCCCTCGTTTTCCACCAGGCAGAGGGTGCCTGTTTCGGCCACGGCAAAGTTCACCCCGGAAAGCCCTATATCCGCCGTGCGGTAGTGTTCCCGAAGCACCCTTCTGGCCGTTGCCAGGAGGATGTCCGTGTCTTCGGTGTAGGTGGTACCGGGGATGTTGTCGGCAAAGATTTTTCCGATCTGTTTCCTGTTTTTGTGGATGGCCGGCACAATGATGTGGGAGGGGGGCTCGTTGTTCAGCTGGATGATGAATTCCCCCAGGTCGGTCTCAAGGGCTTCTTTGCCGTGTTCTTTCATAAAGGCGTTGAAGTGCATCTCTTCGGAGACCATGGATTTGCCCTTCACCACCTTCCGGGCACCGTGCTTCTCCATGATGGACAAGACGATGCGGTTGGCCTCGTCCGTGGTCTCCGCCCAGTGCACGGTCATGCCGTTTTCCGTGCAGCGGGCCTCCAGTTGTTCCAAGAGATCGGGCAGCCGGGTGAGGGCCCCCGCCTTGAGGAGGTTTCCAGTATCCCGAAGGGCCTCGGTGGCTTCAGGGTCGTCAAAAACGGCCATGCGCTTTTGCCTCAGGCTCTGGGTGGCAAATCGCAGGTTGTCCCGAAGCTGGGTATCGGCAAGGGCACCGGCCGCTTTCTGGGCAAAGGTGGATTTTCTGGTCTTATCCATGGATTCGCTCCAGTATGAATTCTGCAACGTGATACCCGGAGACAGGTTTTTTGACGGTTCCCATGTGGCCGTTGATGTTCATCATGCAGCCGCAGTCTCCGGTAAGGTAGGCGGTGGCGCCTGTGTCCTGAATGTCGCGGACCTTGTCCTTTACCATGGCGGCAGAGATTTCCGGTCGTTTTACGGAAAACGTCCCGCCGAATCCGCAGCACTCGTGTTCATTGGTCAGCTCCACCAGGGTGACGTTGGTCAGTTGCCGGATGAGGGCTTTGCTGTCTTCGGTGCAGGCCATTTCACTTCTGGCGTGGCAGGAGCCGTGCCAGGTGAGGGTCACGGGAGGGCCCTTGTCCGTGTAGGTGACCTTGAGGCTGTGGCGTAAAAAGGAGGTGAGCTCAAAAATGCGTTCGGAAAAGCGCTTGACCTCGAAGTACTCGGGTTCGTTCTCAAAAAGAAGGGGGTAGTGGATGTGCATCATGCCCGCGCAGGATCCCGAGGGAACCACAATGGGCGCGTTGCTTCCGGAGAAGGCCTTTACCTGGGCCAGGGCCACGGCCCGTGCCTCATCCGGAAAGCCTGAATTGTAGGCAGGCTGTCCGCAGCAGGATTGTTTTTTGGGGTAGATGACTTCCACCCCTTCTCGTTGGAGAAGGCGGATGCCCGCCAGGCCTGCCTTTGGGTAGATCATGTCCGACAGGCAGGTTCCAAAGTAAAACACCGTGGAGGGGTTTTGTGGAAATTCGGTCATGGTATCGTCCTGTATCCGGGATGGATGGGGAAAGTTGGAAGGATCCTGTGAGGGTGAGATGATGGGGTGATGCGGTCAGGATCAAAGAAAAATCAATGGCTTATTATGCCGAATTGAGAGGCGGGTGTCAATGAGGTGCCGTGGGGCGGCGTTGCCAGCTGGTGGGTACGTGGCTGACGTGTGAACTAGGGAATCGACCGGGATGGGATGACGTGATGCGTCGGGGCGGACGGGAAAATTGAGCAAAAAAAAAGGGCGCCTCGGCTCGAAAGCCGGGCGCCCCTGGATAAGCTAAATCTATACGACAGTTACGTTAACTGCGGCGGGACCTTTCTGGCCCTGCTCGATGTCAAACGTAACTCGCGCACCTTCTTCAAGGGATTTGAAGCCGGTGCCGTTGATACCTGAGTGATGTACGAAAACATCGGGTCCGTCTTCCTGCTCAATGAAACCAAAACCTTTTGAGTCATTAAACCATTTTACGATTCCATTAGCCATAGTGACTTTTCCTTACTTAACTTTGATGATTTAAAGTTGGTTCGATGTTCAGGTATCGCCAAGCATTACATGGATCTTCCTAAATAACGAAACCCTTCGTCCCTTTTGAGACACTGGCGGACATTTTTATCGATCTCAAAGAAAAGGTCAATGATTTTTTTATGATTTTTCAAAATATTGGGCCCATTAGGGTGGATATCGCGGCCTGTGGTGGCCCTGGTTCGTTTCGCCGGCATGGTTCTTTCCAAGGTAACCCGTTTGATATTAAACCAAATACGTGTTGGATGGTGAAACGTCCGGCAGGCAAGGGTCTCACACCCCGAGGCGTCCGTCAGGGGGGATTCTCCTTGATTCCATTGGAGCAAAGGGGTATGGAGAGCGGATGATCCGGCCGCTTCGGGAGAGGGCTTCTGGGGCAGAACCGGTGAATCGCCCTTCGGGATGCTGTATTAACGCCGTTGTGTTTCGTCGACACAGGCATGCCCCTTCATACAACGGAGTGCCAATGAACCTGACCACGCCAGCTTTGCTGTTTCCCGCCATTTCCCTGTTGTTTCTCGCCTATACCAACAGGTTCCTTGTCCTTGCGCAGTTGATCCGCCAGCTCCATGACCGGGAAGGGGATCAGGTGAGGGAGATGGTGTATCGGCAGATCAACAATCTAAAGAAACGGATTGCCTTGATTCGCTGGATGCAGGGGCTTGGCGTGTTTGCCTTTATTCTCTGCGCCGTGGCCATGTTTTGCCTGTTTGTCAAGATGGATTTAGTGGCGGAGGTGAGCTTCGGCCTCAGCCTGTTGCTTCTTGTTTTATCTCTTGTGGTGTCTCTGTATGAGATAGCCATCAGCACACGGGCCATACAGATCGAACTCGAAGACCTGGCCATGCACCATCCCAAAGACAAGAAGGCAGATTAAAGGTAAGGGCTGCAGGTGACGGATTTTGGCGGTTTACATCTGCTTAACCGTTATGTATTCTTTGGTATACACCAACAATTTACACATAGGGAGGGGTTATGTTTTGTAGCGCATCAAAACTGGATGACAAAAAACTTGACGCCATCAAGGCGCTGGAAAGGGATCTCGGCAAAACCCTGGTGGCATACTCCTGCTCAAACCCCGAGCCAAGCACCCTCAGCGATGCCGAACTCATGAAGATCAAAAGCCTTGAGGAGAAATTGGCTGTCACGCTCGTTGCCTTCGAATAACCCGTCGGCCTTGTCCGTCGGTATCAGATGAAAAGCACCTTCCGGATTCGGAAGGTGTTTTTGTTTTTGTCCCTTTGCATGTTCATGCTGTAACGTTTATTTATCTTGATTGTGATGTTTATGACTTTCCCCGCACGTACCTCAAACTTCCATGGAGCCCCAAGAAGCTGGAAGGCGGAAGCCTTCTCCATTGCAAGGCTCGCCCTCCCCATTATCCTTTCCCAGCTTTCCGTAGCGGCAGCGGGTTTTATCGATACCATGATGGCAGGGCATTACAGCAGCAACGCCCTTGCAGGGGCTGCGGTGGGCGGCAGCCTGTGCTTTCCTTTTATTATCGCCATGAACGGGTTGATGATGGCTGTAACCCCCATCACGGCTCAGCTGACCGGCGCAGGCCGAAAAGGGGAGTCCGGCCGGGTGGTTCGCCAGGCGTTGTGGCTGGCCCTGGCATTTTCCATGCTGCTGTTTGTGGGGATTCGGCACATGGACCCTGTGCTGGACTTGATGAAGATCACGGATGAGGTGGTTCCCATCATCAAGGGGTACCTTGAAGGGATCTCTTTCGGGTTTCCGGCCATTGCCGGGTACTTTGTCCTGAAGTCCTACGCCGAAGGCATCGGAAGGACCAAGCCCCAGATGATCATCTCGTTGCTGACGGTTCCCTTTAACTATGTGGCCAACGATATATTGATATACGGGAAATTCGGGCTGCCTGCCCTGGGCGGAGCGGGGTGCGGATGGGCCAGCGGGCTCACCTTCTGGCTTTTTTTCCTGCTGATGCTCCTTTACACCTTGTCCAGCGAGACCTGCAGGGAGGGTAAGCCCTTTGCCGAGTTCAGCCTGCCGTCTCCGGCCGGTATGGGCGAGCTGCTGGCGTTGGGGCTTCCCATTGCCGGGACCATCTTTATGGAGTGCAGCATTTTTGCCTGCATTACCCTGTTTCTGGGGGTGCTGGGGCCCGTGGTGGTGGGCGGCCATCAGGTCGCCCTGAACTTTTCCGGGCTGGTGTTTTCCATTCCATTGAGCATCGGCATGGCCCTGACCATCCGGGCCGGGCACGCGGTGGGGGCCCGGGACCCTGAGGGAGCCAGGTACTCCTGTTTCACCGGGTGCATGATGGCCATGGTGGTGTCCCTTTTTACCTTGAGCTTCACCCTTGGGTTTGCCCGGGAGATCGTGGCGGTGTACACCCGGGACCCCGAGGTCACGGCCGTGGCCGTGGATCTTCTCTTTCTGGCTGCCCTCTATCAGGTCTCCGACTCCGTGATGACCACGTCCCAGGGGGCGCTTCGGGGGTACAAGGACGCCAAGGTGACCTTTTTCCTGACCTTTACGGCGTACTGGGTCATTACCCTGCCCCTGGGCTACACCCTGTCCATGACCGATGTCCTGGTTCCGGCCATGGGGGCTCGCGGGTTCTGGCTCAGCCTGATTGCGGGGCTGACCGTGTCCGGGTTGTTTCTCGGGGTGAGGCTGGTGCTGGTGAGCGGACGCGCCGTGGCGGCGTGCAGGGCGGCTGATGACGCCGGGGAGGGGCGGTTGGCGGCCTGAGGGAACGTTTCTCTTTCACGACTCCGTCGGCAGCCATTTGCTGAGGATTTCGGCCAGGTCTCTGGGGGAGAACGGCTTTGAGATGAAGTCGTTCATGCCTGCATTGAGGCACTTCTCACGATCCCCGGCCATGGTGTTGGCTGTCAGGGCGATGATGGGGATGGCGCGGTTCAGGGCCGTGGAGCCCGATTCGCGAATCTTTCTGGTGGCATCAAAGCCATCCATCTCAGGCATCTGGCAGTCCATGAGCACCAGGTCGTAGGGAATGGATGAAAGGGCCTGGATCGCCTCTTTGCCGTTGGCCACGGCATCGGCCCGAAGGCCCAGTTTTTTCAGGATTCCCATGCCCACTCTCTGGTTGATGGCGTTGTCCTCCGCCAGGAGAATGCGACCGCTTTCGGTTTTCATCTCCGGGATGATCTGACGGGTCATCACAGGCCTCCATGTGTTGTCCTTGTTGCCTGCCAGGACCGTGACCAGGCTGTCGAACAGGTCGGACTGGCGGACAGGTTTGGTCAGGTAGGCGGAGAAGCCGATCTCTTCGAGTCGCTGCCTGTCGCCCCGTTCTCCCAGGGAGGTCATCATCATCAGGCGTGTTTCGGAAAACCGGGGGTTCGATCGAATCGCCTTTCCAAGCATCTCACCGTCCATTTCAGGCATCTGCATGTCAAGGATGGCCAGCTGGTAGGGAGCCCCCTTGTCAACGGCCTCCTGCAGCCGTTCCAATGCTGTCCGTCCGTCCTCCACCTCCTCCGGTTTCATGCCCCATGTGGTCAACTGAATGCGAATGATGTCCCGGTTGGTCCTGTTGTCGTCCACCACAAGGATTTTTGTGCCCTGGATGTCGGTGGTGGGGAGCTGCTGGGGCTTCTGGTCCGTCTGTTTGATGAACCGCGTGGTAAACCAGAACTCCGTTCCCTTGTCGGGCTCCGAGTGGACCCCGATTTCTCCGCCCATGGCCTCTGTGAGCTGTTTGGAGATGGCAAGGCCCAGGCCGGTGCCTCCGTATTTGCGCGTGGTGGATGCGTCCACCTGGGTGAACTGCTCAAAGAGGGACTCCTGCTTCTCTTCGGGGATGCCGATGCCGGTATCGCGCACCGTAAAGCGGATCATGGCGGTGTTGTCGGTCTGGGAGTCAAGGTCCGCGTGCACCTCGACTTCTCCTTCGTGGGTGAACTTGATGGCGTTGCCCGTCAGGTTGATGAGTACCTGGCGCACGCGCCCGGGATCCCCCCTGAGATAGGAAGGCGTTTCAGGTGAGCTTGCGCAGATGAATTCCAGGCCTTTTTCATGGGCCTTAAGGGCCATCAGTTCTCCGAAATCTCCCAGCAGGGAGTTAAGATCAAAGTCCAGTTGCTCCATTTCCAGCTTGCCGGCCTCTATTTTGGAAAAGTCGAGGATGTCGTTGATCAGGCAGAGGAGGGACTCGCCGCTGGTTCGGACGGTTTCGGCATAACGGCGCTGTTCCTCGGTGAGCCGGGTGTCCAGCAGGAGACCGGTCATGCCGATGACGCCGTTCATAGGGGTTCGGATTTCATGGCTCATGTTGGCCAGGAATTCCGATTTGTATTTGGAGGTGACCTCCAGGTCTTTTGCTTTCTGTTCGAGCTCCTTGCGAACGGCTTCAAGTTCTTTGTTCTTCGTGTTGATGTTCTTCTTTTGTTCCTTGAGTTTTTCTGACTGGGCCCTGAGGGCGTCGTTGCTCCGGCGCAGCTTGTCCTGCCCGGCGGCGAGTTCATTTGCCTGCTCCTGGGTCTGCTCCAGGAGGTTTTGAACGGTGGTGTGGGACAGGAGGGTGTGGACGGACACGGCGATGTGGTCTGAGGCCGAGTAAGAAATTGAGGCGCTCTGGAAAACGCCCCAGGTTTCAGGACCGTCACCCCGATGACTTTTTCGTCGTGCACAAAGGGGGTGATGGCCATGGCGTGGGGCGATATGTCGCCCAGGCCGGTGTGGATTCTCATGCCGTCGTCCGGTATCCGGTCCAGCAGGATTCGCCTTTTTTCAAGGGCGGCCTGTCCCACCAGTCCCTGGCCGGACTGGAATTCACGGATGGTGCCGGTGGCCGGTGCGTAGGCATAGCTTCCGGTGAGCGTCAGGTCGTTGTTATCGTCGGCAATGTAGATGGCTCCGATGTCCATGTTCAGGTAGGTGGCCAGAAAGGTGATGATGCCCCGGCAAAGGTCGGGAAGTCCCTGGATGCCTCGTATTTCCGTGTTTAGGGATACCTGGCCTTTTTGAAACCATTCCGTCAGGCGGTTTGTCTCCCTGTTTTTTCTCAGGGAGTCCATCATGGTGTTGAAGGCGTCGGCCAACTCCCCGATTTCGTTTTTGGACGAAATGTGAATGGTCTGTGAGTAGTCCCCGCCCTCCACCTGCTTGGCAGCTGAGGAGAGATGGGCTACGGGGCCCGCAATACGCCGGACGGTGATCACCGCAAAAAGGATCACGAAAACGGCGGTTGTTCCGATGAGGAAAAGGGTCAGCCGTCGCAGTTCGTAAATGCCGGAGAACGCCTCTGTCTCCTCAATTTCTGCGATAACGCCAAAATCGATTCCCTGGATCAGGAAACTGCGATGGATGCCCAGTACCTGGTTGCCGGTATGGCTGGTGTAGATCGATGCCCCGTGATCGTGGTGCTCCATAAGCGGTGCGGTCTGGTCGGTGAGGATCTTTTCCTTGATAAGGCTTTTTTCCTGGTCCAGCACAGAGTTGGACCGCAAGGTGAGGTCCGAGCCCACCAGAAAGGTCTCGGACCGGTCTCCCAGGCCCGTTTCCCTTTGCATGATGGCGTTGATGGGGTCGATGAAGAACTGAAAGGTGAGGCAGCCGATCCGCTGTCCGTCGAGGTTCAGGACCGGGGCGGTAAAAAAGCCGCACACCCTGTTTCCCGAGGGCTCGAAGTGCTCGTAATCGGAAAAGACGATCTCTCTGGTCTGAACGCATTTTCTGAAGGAGGCCGCAAGTTTGGTGGCTTTGTATGGGCCGGTAAGCAGGTTTGTGCCGAGGTCCGGTTCCTGGGCCACCGTATAGAGGACGTCTCCATCCTGGCTGATAAGAAAAACGTCGTGGTAGCCGAAGGTGTCTTTGACATGGCGGAGGTTTTCGCCAAGGGAGGCGCTGATGGCGCCCCAGGTGTCCGATGTGACGAAATCCGTAAGCTCTTTTCCCGAACGGCGAAAAGCCGAGACCATCTCCTCGAGCAGGGCGATGTTGGCGAGGGTTTCGGCTTCGAAGGAGAGTTCAGCCAGCATGTGCTTGAAATAGGTGCTGATTTCCTGCGTCTTCATTTCAGCGGCGATTTCAAGGGTTTTCTGGGTCGAAGCCTTGAGGCTTCGGTGGGCTTTGTCGTAACCGATAATGCTCACCAGGGTCAGGGGGACCAGGGCAAAGAGCAGGAATCCGCTTGTGAGGGTTCGTCCCAGCCCGGAAAAGAGGGTGAAGGACGTGCCGGTTTTTGGGGCAGAGGGTGTCATGGGTTTTGATTCTGTCCTTGGGGTAACGGAGCGGCCGACGTATGGAAGCCGGCATGGGCGCATTTGGGCGATGCGTTGGGCGCGAGGGCGCCACATCAGACGGCAAGGATAGGATTTATTAAATATACATGACATGACGTGGAACGGCAAACGGCAAATCCGGGGCCGTGGGGCTTTCAGGCTGACGTGGGGTACGTGCAGCGAGTGCCGAAAACAAAAAAGCCCCTGCTTTTTTCAAGCAGAGGCTTTTGAATTCGTTTGGTGCCGAAGGGGAGACTCGAACTCCCACGAGATTGCTCTCACTAGTCCCTGAAACTAGCGCGTCTACCAATTCCACCACTTCGGCGATTTGTGAAAAGCGTTATAGCAGCGCTTTGTCCGCCGATCAAGCCTTTTTGCGCACGTATTGGGACTTTTTTTTGTGGCCGGAACGCGGCAACCCGTGTGGGCGCGCCGGATGCCATGTGAGACTCACGTGTTACCCGTGGCTACCTGCTGCGGTTCCTGTTTAAGGCGAGCCATCTCCCGGGGCACAAAACAAAAAAGCCCCTGCTTTTTCAAGCAGAGGCTTTTAAATTCAGTTGGTGCCGAAGGGGAGACTCGAACTCCCACGGGCTTGCGCCCACTGGTCCCTGAAACCAGCGCGTCTACCAATTCCACCACTTCGGCAATTTGTGAAAGCGTTATAGCAGCGCCTTTCGGCTTGATCAAGCCTTTTTTGCAAAAAAGGCCCAGGAAAAAGGAGATGGGAAAAACATTGATTTTACCAACAAAAAAATTTATAAATTTCTTTTTATACGCAGTCAAGTTGAAAAATGGAGATATGCTGAAATATCATGGAATTATACGAAGGATTCGAGGGAATCGAGCATCCCTTCCAAAATAGTGTGATCACCATCGGTAACTTAGACAGGGTTGGTGGGGGAGGGTTCCAGGCACTTCTTTCATTGGCCGTTGACAGGGCGGCACAGATCGGGGGCCGGAGCGTTGCGGTCACCTTTGAACCCCATCCGAAGCGGGTTCTCTGTAATGGTGATCATCCGCCGCTTATCACGATCCATGAGCAGAAGGCCGAGCTCATCGGTGCCTGCGGTGTGGATGCACTCGTGACCGTGCCTTTTACCAAAGAATTTTCTTCCATTGATGCTCGGCGCTTCGTGACGGATCTCCTGATCGGCAAGCTGGGGATGAAAGCCATCATTGTCGGAAACGACTATTATTTCGGACGCAAACGGGAAGGGGATATAGCCCTGATGAAACGGTTTGGCGAAGAGATGAATTTTGATGTGATTACCCCGGAGTGGGTGAACCTGGGGGAGAAGCGTATCAGCAGCACCCGAATTCGGGAGATCATCAGCCGGGGCGAGGTGCACCGGGCTCCGGAGCTTCTGGGCCGGTTTTACCAGGTCCGGGGGAAAGTGGTCTCCGGTCGGGACCGGGGCGGCAAGCTCCTGGGGTTTCCCACGGCCAATATCAACCTGAACGACGAACTCTGCCCGGCCTCCGGTGTGTATGCCGTCACTGTGGATTGCAGCCTGGGGCAGTTCCAGGGCGTGGCCAACATCGGCTACAGCCCCACCTTCGACGACCATATCTTTACGGTGGAGGTCCATATCCTGGACTTTTCCGGTGACATCTACGGGGAGACCATCAAGGTCAACATGATCCAGAAACTGCGCGACGAGCAGAAATTTTCGGGCATCGACGAGCTCTCCCGTCAGATCGAAGCGGACATCGACAACGCACGGGTGCTTTTCAAGGACCTCGCCGCCGTCTGATCGCGGCCGGACATACTGATTTGACTTGGCTGAAGCCGGGCACCCCAGAAGCGGGTGCCCGGCTTTTTGCGTTTTTGGGGGCTGTTTAGAACAGGGACATCTGCACCGGTCCCTGGGCCTTTTTTTGGGGGAGGGTGCGTTGTTGGCTCTGTTTCAGGTGTTCTTCGATGTCGGCCAGGTAGGGGGAAGGGGCGCACTCCACGGGTTCGCCGAAGCGGAGGCGCCTGGCAGCGTGGGTCAGGAAGAGGCGGTCTTTGGCACGGGTCATGCCCACGTAAAAGAGGCGGCGCTCTTCCTCGGGGTCACCGGGCTCTCCGTACGCAGGTTCAAAGGGAATGTTCCCAGCTTCACATCCTGCGATGAAGACCACAGGAAACTCAAGGCCCTTGGATGCGTGAAGGGTGAGGATGCTCACTTTTTCAGCCTTGACGGCAAGGGTGTCCTGCTCCTTTACCAGGGCGGCCTGGGCGAGAAACCGGGCCGTGGAACCCCGGGATTCAAAGGCCTCGGCCCGGTCCAAGAGGGCTGTGAGGGCGTCAGCCAGCCCCTCGTCTTTTTGGCACTCCGCAGCAACAGCAAAAAAATCGGAAGCAGGCAGCGGATCTGCACGGCGGGTGCCTGGCTTTCGCAGGCCATCCGAAGCTTCAGGATCGCTCCCAGGGCGTCCACCATCGCCTCCCGGTCGCTGCACCAGGTGTCGGTGAGCAGGTAAGGGTTGGCGATGAGATCTGCCATGCTCAGCTGCGTTCCGTCCTTGGAGACAGGGGGGTAGAGGGGGAAGGTCACAGCCTTGTCGGTGAACAGGG
This sequence comes from Desulfoluna sp. CYM3A, assembly GCF_056829965.1. Lineage (NCBI taxonomy): Bacteria > Pseudomonadati > Thermodesulfobacteriota > Desulfobacteria > Desulfobacterales > Desulfolunaceae > Desulfoluna > Desulfoluna sp. CYM3A. The sequence continues at coordinate 2,487,035 of NZ_CP186556.1, read as the reverse complement.
GAAGAGCGGTCTCCAGGTCCATGAGGCTTCCGCAGTCCGTGGCAAGCTTCACGGCGGCGATGAAGCGGTGCATGACGGGGTGGTCGAAGGCGCCTCCTTTGGCTGTGACGGCACAGGGAATCCCGGCTGCCGTAAGTTTTGCGGCGATTTCCACTCCGTGGGCATGGGTGCGGGTGAGGATCGCCATGTCTCCGAAGCTCAGGTCTGTGTCGTTACAGGTGGCCCCACCGAAATCCATGGAGTGGAATCCCATGCCCCCGATGAGCTGTTCGACCTGTTTTCCGATGGCAACGGCCTCCTCCTCGCCGCTGCGGCAGGGGAGGATGGTGATGTGCCTGGCGCCGTCGATGTAGACGACTTGTTGTCCCAGGATGCTTCCCGACGCCGCCAGGATGGTTTTGCTGGATCGGTAGTTCTGGGTCAGGGTGATCCGGGTTGCGTCGGGCTGATCCGAGAGGAACCGGTGGAAGTAGTGGGCCGAAGAGCCCCGGAACCCGTAAATGGCCTGGTCCGGGTCACCGATGACGCAGATGGCGTGGCCTTGGGGGGCCAGCAGCTGGGTGAGGCGATACTGGGCATGGTTCAGGTCCTGGTATTCGTCGATGAAGATATGCGCAAACCGCCGGGTGAGCTCGCATCGGAAGTCGGTGTCTTCTTCCAGTGTCCGGACAAGTCGGAAAATCAGGCCTTCGAAATCCATGAGGCCGTTTCGCTTCAGGAGCTGTTCGTAGGCGCTGTAGCAGCGCCGGAAAAGATCTGCATGGATCTCCGTGATTCTGGAGAGGTCGTCGTCCGGTGAGATGAGCTGCTGGCGCGCCCGTTCGATGAGTCGACTCAGGTGGCCGGGACGCATGGCCTTGCGCTCTTCCGCAGACAGAGAGACTAGGAGCGCCTCCTTCAGCAGCCGGTTTCTGGCGGTGTCGTCGGCGATGGCCACGGGTGTTTTTTCCCGTTGGTTCAACAGATCCAGGGCCAGGGCGTGGAAGGTACAGGCCAGGGGGATGCTGTGGCCAATGAGTCCCCGGAGGCGCTCGGCCATCTCCTCGGCGGCGCGGTTGGTGAAGGTGATGGCAAGGACGGAGTCCGGGTCGATGCCGTTTTCAACCAGGCGTGCGATGCGCCGGGTGATGGTGTGGGTTTTGCCTGTCCCCGGCCCTGCCACGATGAGAAGGGGGCCCGGGGGATGGTTGACGGCTTCATCCTGCAAGGCGTTTAGCCCTTTGGCGGGAGGTGCTGAAGGCTCAGGAACGGTGTCGTTTTTTTTTACGGCCGGTGGCGCCGGTTTGGTAGATGGCCCTGCTTCACGGATGCGATCCGCAGGGGGCGCATTGGGGACCTGAAAGAGAAGGGTCTGGCCGGGAAGCTCGGCCTTGTCGTCTTCTGAAAAGACTTTGACCACCCCGTACTCCCCGTCGAATCCTCCTTCGAGCACTACCCGGCGCTGCCGGACACGCATGATGGCCTCGCCGAGGAGGGGGATCCCTGATTCGGAAAGCTCGTCGCGGGAGCGATCCCGCAGGATGGCAAGCTCAGGGCCCAGCTTGGTGATGAGGCCCGAGAGCTGTGTCTGGACCTTTTTGGATTTTGGTCCCACGGAGAAGATCTCCGAGAGAATTTCCTCCAAAGGAATGAGGCTCTCAAACCCAGGGTAGCGGGGGGAGACGGTCTCCGCCTCCTCTTCGGACCGGTCAGCCAGCGCGAGGACCCGGTGCAGCACGCCCAGGGTCAGGGGTTTGCCGCATACCGGGCACAGGTCTCCCAGGGCCACCGACTCCTGGGGATCCAGGCTTACCCCGCATTTGCGGTGGCCGTCCATGTGGTATTTTCCCTCTTCGGGAAAAAACTCCAGGGTCCCCTCAAAGCCGGGGTTTCCTTCGGTCTTCAGGGCATGGAAGATGGCGTCGTAGGAGAGCTCCGTGTCAAAAAGGTTGGCCTCCCGGGCAAGCTTGGCCGGTGAATGGGCATCGGAGTTGGAGATGAGGGTGATGCCGTCCAGCATGGAGACCCGGCGGTTCATGGGTGGGTCTGAGGAGAGGCCGGTTTCACCGGCAAAGATGTGATCGCTCAGGTCTCCGAAACAGGCCGACACCGAGTCAAAGCCGGATTTGGACCCCAGCATGGAGAACCAGGGGGTCCAGATGTGGGCAGGGATGAGGACGCCGGAATCGTCGGTTTCAAGGACGATTTCCAGGAGGTCTCGGGCGTCGAGGCCCAGGATCGGTCTGCCGTCCGAGGTGATGTTTCCGATGGCGTCGAGTTTTTTGTTGAAGGCTTTGGCCGAGTCGATGCTCGGGAAAAAAACGAGGTTGTGGTTTTTTCGGGTGGCCCCGTCTTTTTTGTAGATGCAGCTGATCTCAGCGGAGAGCATGTAGTGGAGCTCCCCGGAAACAGAAGGGGACAGGCCCTCGGCGGATACCTCGGCCAGGTCGGGCCTTAAGGTAAAAAGGCCGCCGCCGGTGGGGACAAGTTTCTCCTCGATGTCGGCCATCCAGGCCGGGTGCGTGAAATCACCGGTGCCGAGAAGGTCGATGCCCTTGAGACGGGCGTGGCGGTATAGGGTTTCAAGGTCAAGGTCCCGTGATGTGGCCCGTGAATACTTAGAATGAATATGAAGATCGGCGATAAACGGCATAATTCTCCCCGCAGGTGGTTCATTTGTTGGGCACATCATAGTGCAGGCGCAGGGCAAAGGTCCACAGGAATATCCGGGTGGGCGCCGGGGGAGCGTTGTCTAAGCATCGATGACGTTTTACATTTCTATGGATGCAGAAGGATATGACTCTATATGCTTCTGTGTCGGTACGTTGTCTGGCAGGCTGTTTTACCACAAGAGTCAAGCTGAGGGAACGATGGGTGATTGTCAAGATATGTCTGCAATTCTTTGGTGTTGCCGTTCCCGGGGAGACGTGGGGAATTCTCCCGGATTTTTAATGGTATTAACTTATATACGGGACGTTCAATATCTCATATGATGCGGGGTGAGTGGTAATTTGCAGTCGGCAGAGGTTTAATCGTTTTAAAAGGTAAGGGGGGAGGAAGAGATGCCCGGTTTGGACCAAAGAGAACGAAAGGCGATGGAGGATCGGATGAATCGTCTGGCTTCCAAGGAAGAAGAATATCGCATATCACGCAAGCTTGCAGAGTATATCGATATGCTTGAGACCTACCTCATTGAGATGGACGAACGGGTGGCATCCCTGGAGACGATGCTTGGGCTGAGAGGCCTTGAGCCTCCGCAATACTGAGCCCCATACCTGACCATAGCTTATCCGGGCCCCGCATGGAAACATGCGGGGCCTTTTTTTTGTGCTGAGCCGCCATTTTCCTTTCCATGATTTGCCCACCTTGTTGTCTGTCCCTAGTTTAAAATCTGGTTTTAAGTCATCCTATATCTAAAGAATGCTCCTTGGTGTGACGAATAGGAAATATATCGTCAGCAAACAGGTCTGTTCCCCGGTGGGTAGCGCCGCTGGGCGGGCTGAACAGCGTCTTCGGGTCGCTGTTGTGTGACGATGCAGCGGGTGTCGCCTGCTTTGGGCCACCCAGGTGTTGAACCGTTTTGAGTCGTTATTGAGGGGAACTATGAATTCTGTGAACATCGGTAAATCGGCGGCACCGTTGCGAGTGGCAATGGTGCTTTTCTGTCTATTGTTTTTTTGTGCCTTCACCGTGGGGTGTGATGATGAGTCGAGCCATGAATCGAAGCTGGAAGAGGCGCGGATGGCCATTGACGACGGCAATTACAGCAAAGCGATCTCTCTGCTGGACGGAATGGTGGGGACCGATGTTCTCCAGGTCCTTGCATCCGCCCATGCAGGGCTCGCAGGCATCGACACCTTTGAGATCCTGAAGCAGGTGGACGACGGGGGCTCGGGGGACGGGAGCATCGATCTCATCGGCAAAATGCTGGGGACCGGAGAGGACGACATCCTCACGGCTGCGGACATATCAACCAAGCTTTCTGAAATCGACCTTGCCAAGTCCATCCTCCTGGACTCCGTGGGAGGTGTGGCGGCCAACCTCGATGACGACGGCAAGGTCAAGCTTGCCATCTACGGATTCACCGACATTGTGCTGGTGATGGGTAAAATGATCTCGTCAAAGGGTGGCGACAAAGATGTGACCCTCACCGAAGAGGCCATCCGGGCCCTGGGGGGGGATTTGTCGAAGCGGACATCACAGGCCTGGCCCTGGGGGACGGTGTGGACCCCATGGTTCTCATCAACGGGGACTTAGATGCCGTTGAAGCAGGGATTACGGCCCTGGGGACCGGCATTGAGAACAACGACCTGGGCGAAGAGTTTGATGCGTTTTTGAAAGAGATCGACACCAGCAGCGACGGTTATGTCAGCGCAACGGAATTTGTGACGTACCTCAACACGATTTAATAAGGGCCCCAGGCACAACGGAGATGATGATGGTTTTAAAGATGTATGGAAAAATGTCTATTTTGGTGGCAGCTGTTATTCTTCTGGCCTCCTCGGGCTGGACCGAACCCTACCGCTCCATGAACATGGGCGCGCGCCCCCTGGGCATGGGCGGTGCTTTTACCGCCGTGGCCGATGATCAAAACGCCATCGACTACAACCCGGCAGGGCTGAGCCGGGCACGGAATTTCGGCATGGGCATCCTCAACCCCCTGGTGGAGGCTTCCGAGGACAGCTATGACCTCTACAATGATTTTGACGACATCGATGAGAACGACACGGCTGAAGTGACCGAGCTGCTGAGGAAATACGTGGGCGAGAACCACCACGTGAAACTGGCTGCCGACCTGTATGCGGGGTTTCGCATGGGCAACGCCGGGGTGATGGTGGCGGGCGTGGGCCGGGGTTATGCGGACATGGCCATTCGAAACCCCACTTACCCGGAACTACACCTTACCTCGGACATCGACTACGGCGGTCAGGTGGGGATTGGCTATGAACTGGCCATGATACCGGGGCTGAGCATCGGCGTGGGGGTGAAGGCCCTGAGCCGGAAAAGCATCGACGAGGTGTACACGGCCGTGGACATTGCAGACGATGATTTTGAAGATACCCTGGAAGACGACCAGAAGGACGGCAACGATGCCTCCTTTGACCTGGGCATGATCTGGAGCAGCGAAATTGAAGGGTTGACCCGTGTGAGCCTTGGCCTTGCGGGAATCAACATCAAGGAGATGGACTTTGGGGAGGCACGGGACCAGAAAACCCAGTACAACGCCGGGGTGGCTTTTACCCAGAGTTTTTTCGGGTGCACCCTGACCGAGGCCTTTGACTATCATGACATCACAGACAACCTCGCCGAAGACGACTCCACGGAGAAGAAACTTCATATGGGGGCTGAGTTGAAGTTTCCCATGCTCCTGGCCTTAAGGGGCGGTCTCTCCCAGGGGTACTACACGGCCGGTGCCACCCTGGATTTCAAGGTGCTGCGTGTTGATGTGGCCACCTACGGAGAAGAGATGGGGGCCTACGCCGGGCAGAAAGAGGACCGACGGTATGTGGCCCAGATCTCCATGGGCTGGAGCTGGTAAGAACGCATACCGAGCAAGGTGGTCCACCATTATAAGAATACGGTAATATACATCCGCGCGTTTTTCGGAGAACAGGAAAGCGCGCGGATGGAACCAAGGGCGTTTCTGCGGTCTCCCTCCCATGGGGTTGTGAGGGGCAGGCGTCATCGTCATGGAGAAAGCCTTGCCTTTACGGCCCTTCTCCCCGATAATGAAAAACACGGACATGCGATACAGCATGCGGCACCTCCCCTGAGAATCAACCGATTCGACCTCCCCTTTATCATGAGCGTCCTGAGTTCCCATCCGGGCCTGTTTCCCCGGCCCGTGGCAGCCCGCGTCCTGAGCAGGGATCCCCAATACCTGCGGACTGGGTTTCATGCCCCTTTACCTTATAAGACTTACATACACAGACATTTCGGCGCATGACCGGCGGTGGGTTCTGGAATTCGCCCCGTGATGCGTTGCAACCCGGCAGGATTTGAGTCACGGGAGGGACGATGCAATCAACCCGTTTCGGTTCATGCGTTGTGGGGTCTCTCGCGGCCGTTCTGGCCTGTGCCCTGTTTTTGGCATTCCTTGGCACGGGCTGTGATGACGGCGACAGCTACGAGGCCCGTCTCGAAGATGCCAGGATTGCCGTTGACGACGGCGACTATGACACGGCCATCGCCATTCTTACCGGTCTGGAGCAGACCGGGGAGGTGCTGGAGACTCTCTCCACGGCCTACGCGGGAAAGGCAGGCGTCGACAGTATAGCCATATACAGCGGTGCGGCTGATGGCGGCGGCACCATCGATCAGTTCGGCAGGATGCTGGGCCAAGGAGACGTGGGGCTTCTGGCCTGTTCCGAGATCGGTGCGAAGCTCTCGATTATGGATCAGGCCATCATCGCGCTCATTGGGTCTGCTGGGGGCACATCCGGTTTGAGCGATTACAGCAAGGCCAAGCTGGGGATCTACGGGCTCACTGATGCGGTGCTGATCCTCGGCCAGATTTTTTGCCGCAACTTCGGGGACCGCTTTACGCCCCCAGATTTCGTGGGGCTCACCGAGGCCTGGATAAAAGAGGCCCGAGGTCTGGTTGCCGGGGACTTTGTCACCTTGCGTATCACGCCGGAGGAGCTCGCGCAGATTAACCGGGATGTCGGTTTTGTCTCACTGGCCGCAGCGGCCCTTGGGCCGGGAAACGTTCTGGGAAGGGAGTTCGAGGCGTTCCTTGGAGAGATCGATACAGGCGGAGACGGGGATGTCTCCTTTATCGAGTTGATCGACTATGTCAACACCCTGGGGGAGTAGAGCCCGAAACCGGCATGCACACGGAGAGACCCATGGGAAACCCTGTGTACACAGTACGATACCTTCTTGTTGCTGTCCTGCTTTTTCTTCCGGCGGCCACCGGAAGGTGCGAGCCGTATCGGTCGGTTCTCATGGGCGTGCGGCCCCTGGGCATGGGCGGGGCCTTTACCGCCGTGGCCGACGACCGGAACGCTTTGGACTACAACCCCGCCGGCCTGAGCAGGCTCCGGGGAGGGAGCCTGGGGATCCTCAACCCCATGGTGGTCGCCTCCGAGGATACCTTTGACCTGTACAGCGATTACGACGACATCGATCAAGACGATGTCATCGAGGTCACCGAATTGTTGCGAAAGTACGTGGGGGAGAACCATCACATCACCCTGGGGGCGGATATTCATGCGGGGTTTCGCCTGGGCAACGTGGGCGTGATGGTGGCAGGGGTTCAGCGAGGCCACGGCGGATTTGACCATTCGCAACCCGGTCTATCCGGAACTCCGAATCGTCTCCGATATCGATTACGGTGGCAAGGCCGGTGCGGGCTATGAGCTTCCCCATGTGCCGGGCCTGAGCCTCGGGGTGGGCGTGACGGCCTTGAACCGCAGCAGCATCATGGAGACCTATACGGCCCTGGATATCGCCGACGGAGATTTTGAGGACACCCTTGACGACGACCAGGTGGACGGGAGTGATGCCTCCTTTGACCTGGGTATGATCTGGCGCAGGGAGATTGAAGGGGTGACCGACGTCAGTCTGGGCGTTGCGGGCATCAACATCCGGGAGATGGATTTCGGGGAGGCCCGGGACCAGGAGTCCCAGTTCAATGCAGGGGTTGCCTTTACCCAGCGGTTTTTCGGGTTTTCCCTCACCGAGGCCTTTGATTACCACGACATCACGGACAACCTCACCGGAGACGGTTCCACGGAGAAGAAGCTTCACATGGGGGCCGAACTCGTGTTCCCCGTGCTGCTGACCCTCCGGGCCGGGCTTTCCCAGGGGTATTACACGGCCGGGGTGACTGTGGATGTTTCCTTTTTGCGGCTTGATGCGGCCACCTACGGAGAGGAGATCGGTGTCACCGGAGGCCAGAAAGAGGACCGTCGGTATGCGGCCCAGCTCTCCGTGGGGTGGAGCTGGTAGTTTTTTTATATGTTGACGGGATGTTGACGAAAAAAGGGAACGGAGCCGCTTCAGGGCAGCTCCGTTTTTGTTTTTTTCGTGAGTTCGGAGTCCCTTGAAGGGGAACTGTTTGACATGATCCTTCAAAATGGGGTTTACTGCAAACGAAGATTTTGCGTTTCCTTGTTTTCTCGCCACCTGCAAGGTGTTTTTTTGTCCTGCGCCGGAAGGGAAAGGGGCCGGAATGCCTAGGTGGCTGTCGTTGCTTTGATGCTCAAAGGTTTCTGCCGATTTGACATCAACCCACAGCCAAGGAGGTCGACCCATGGGACACAGTCTGGACGCCATCTTTTCACCTCAATCCATTGCCGTTCTCGGCACGTCTACCACCAAGGGAAAGGTGGGCCACGACATCTTCAGCAATATCCTGCACGGGGGGTTCCAGGGCACCCTCTACCCGGTGAACCCCAAAGCGAAATCCATCCTGAGCGTTCGCTGCTACGAGTCGATCCTCTCCATCCCCGACCCCATCGACCTGGCCCTGATCATCCTGCCCCCTCCGGCTGCCCTGAAGGCCATTGAGCAGTGCGTGATCAAAAAGGTCAAAGGGGTGGTGATCATCTCGGCGGGCTTTAAGGAAGTGGGGGGAGAAGGCCTGGAGATCGAGGAGAAGATCAAGGTCATCTGCAAGGAGGCGGGGATCCGCATCGTGGGGCCCAACTGCCTGGGGGTGATCAACCCGTCGCCCACCGTGTCTCTGAACGCCAGCTTCTCTGCGCGCATGCCCTCCAAAGGCAACATCTCCTTTATCTCCCAGAGCGGGGCCCTCTGCACGGCGGTCCTTGACTTTGCGGCGGATCGCGGCTTCGGCTTCTCCAAGTTTGTCTCCATCGGAAACAAGGCCGACGTGGATGAGCTGGACCTGCTTCGGTATTACCACGCGGATCCGGAGACCCACGTGATCATGATTTATATGGAGGAACTCGGGCGCAAGGGCAAGGAGTTCATCGACGTGGCCAAGGAGATCACCTCCGGGGACAACCCCACCCCTGTGCTGGTGATCAAGTCGGGTCGCTCGGTGGCCGGTGCAGCCGCCGCGGCGTCCCATACCGGCTCTTTGGCCGGAACGGACGCGGTATACGACGCGCTGTTTGCAGAAGCCGGTATCATCCGCTGCGAGTCGGTGAACGAGCTGTTTGACCTGGCCCAGGGCTTCTCTCCGAGGAAGTACCCCACCGGGCGGAACATCGCCATCGTCACCAACGCGGGGGGGCCGGGGATCATCGCCACGGACATGACGGAAAACGCGGGCATGAACCTTGCCGTGTTCAGCGAAGAGACCGTGGAAGAACTCAAGCGCCACCTGCCCCCCACGGCCAACTTCAACAACCCGGTGGACGTCATCGGGGACGCCGCCCGGGACCGTTACGAAAACGCCTTGACCACGGTGATCAGCGACGAAGGGGTGGACGGCGCCCTCATCATCCTGACCCCCCAGTCCATGACCGATGCCATCGGCACGGCCACGGCCATCTCCGAGATATCCCGTCGGACCTTGAAACCCATCACCTGTGCCTTTATGGGGGTTGTGGACGTCTCCCCCGGGGTGAAGATCCTCCAGAAGGCCGGCGTGCCGGTGTACGATTTCCCCGAAAACGCGGCCAAGGTGCTGGGAAAGCTTTATCTTGCCCATTGCTGGCTGAGCCGGCGGGTCCTTCCCCAGTACAAGCTGGAGGTCGATGAGGAGCGGGCCCGGGCCCTTATCCGGGGGCACCTGGACAACGGAGATACCCTCCTGGGCGAGTACGAGGGGAGCAGCATCCTTCAATGCTACGGACTCAGGACCCTGGACATGGAGATCGCCACCTCGTCGTCGGAGGCCGTGGACATCGCGCGGCGCATCGGGTACCCCGTGGTGATGAAGATTGTCTCGCCCGATATCATCCACAAATCCGACGCCAAAGGGGTCCGGGTGGGGATCCGCGAGCCCGCCGAGGTGGAGGCTGCTTACGCCGATATCCTTGCGTGTGCCGAAGCCTACAAGGAAGACGCCCGCATTCGGGGGGTCCTGGTTCAGCAGATGGCCATGGCAGGGGAAGAGGTGATCATCGGCACCAAGCAGGATGAGCAGTTCGGCCCCATGGTGATGTTTGGTTTCGGCGGGATCTTTGTGGAGCTCTTTAAGGACGTGGTCTTTCGTGTGGCCCCCTTTGGTCGCAACACGGCGCGTCGCATGATCAAGAGCATTCGGGCCTATCCCCTGCTCACCGGGTTCAGGGGCAAGCCCGTTGCCGATATCGAGGAGATCGAAAAATGCCTGGCCCGGGTGGCGCGGATGGTGACCGATCACCCGGAGATCCGGGAGCTGGATATCAACCCCATGCTGGTGCACCCCAAGGGCAAAGGGGCCACCGTGGCCGACATTGTCCTGCGCCTGAAGGATCTCTCCGAGCCTGGCTGCGACGATGGGGGTGACGAGCCCACCGAGCCGTAAAGGGAAAGACTGTTTGACACACATAAAAAACGCCGTGGAGAAAGGCTCCACGGCGTTTTTTTATTTCAGGGCTTCCCAGGAGAAGGGGAGACCGCCGGTGAGGAGGTTGGCGGCGTGGACCGCGCGGACGCTCTCCTTCCGGTTGGTGTTCATGAGGATGTAATCCAGCCCGGCTTCGGCCAGCAGGGGGATGTAGGTGTGCTCCATGGTTTTGCGCTTGTCCTCGGGGACCTTGCCGCTGGTGAGGTTGGAGAGCCCGGCCATGCTTTGGACGGGCCGTCCGGCAAGTTCCTCCAGGGCTCGCAGGGTGCGGATCACCTCCAGGGCCTGGAACGCGCCTTCGTCCCAGAGCAGGGGCACCACCACCGGGTCCACGATGAGCCGGTCCAGGAGGTCTGTGCCTGCCTCGGCAACGGCCGTGAAGAGGTGGGCTGCCACATGGAGCCGTCCGTCGGGTTCTGTGGGGACCGCCCCGGTTTCCGTGAGCAGGTATCCCACAAAACGGGCCTGTTCATACTGAGCCATCAGGGGGAGAAACGCGGCCAGGCGGTGGGGCTGGAGGGAAAACCCGTTGATGTGGATGTCCGAGTGGCCCGTTTCCAGGGCCTGGCGCGCGGGCTCCGCATGGGGAGAATCAATGAACAGGGGCAGAGGCGTGATGCCCCGCACCACATCGATGAGGTAGGGGACCACCGCAGGGTTGCGCCCGGCCAGGGGGCCGATGTTCAGGTCGATGGCGTGGGCCCCGGCGGACAGGAGCCCATGGATGACGGCTTCCATGGCCGAGGTGTCTTTTCGGGCCACAGCATCCTGAAGAATCGGGTTGATAAGTTGAAAGTTGTCGGAAACGATACGCATGGCAGAGGCCCTTTCATGGGTTGGCGTCAGGGGTGCTCGGGGCCTGAATCCGGGCAATGGAGTCAGGTTGCGGCCCATATCGCTTTTTCCGGGGCTTTTTCCTGATTGTTCCCACATGAAAACAGAAACCCTGGGGGTTTCTCCTGGATAAAAAAGGGGCAGGTACGTGGGATTGTCCCGGGAATTTGTATGAAGCAACGTTCCTTCGGGGGGAATGCCCATGAAAATGATAAGGTGTATCTATAGACAAAGCATCACCTCCAAAATATTATGGACCCCACGTCGAAGTAAACACACGTTACGGCAAAGAACGCAGTCTGTTCGGAAAATCCCATCCTCTGATACCCGAAGACTCCTGTCAACAGTGATTTTTGCAACCTCCTCAGCGGATCGGCCGGGTTTGACACTTCAGCGATCTTCGCCTCATCTCACCTGAAATCAGTAATGTACAGATCATGGAGGTCTATTATGTTGGAGCAAAAGGAACGTCGTCTGGATGTCACCATGTGCCATCGATGCCTCATGCGTCAGAAAGCTGAAAAAGCACTTCAGGGTGAGCTGTGTGACAAAAGAGCGCCCCGCGGGTTGGCGTGGCTTTCCGACGGCGTGTATGCGGTGATTCCTGAAAAGGCACCTCAGATTTGTCAGGTGCTCTCCATCAGTCATGAATCCATGAGCTTTTTTTATTTCGGCGAACCGCCCCTGGAGCAGGGGCTTCTCTCAAGCGCGGAAATCGTGGTGACGGGTCGGGGGTTCCTGGCGGACAACCTTCCTTTTAAAGTGATTTCGGATACCCCTTTGGATGAGCGGGGGCCTGGAAAATCAAGCAAGCGTCTGTGCAAGGTGCGGTTCCTGGCCCTCAATGAGGCCTCCAGGGCCCAGATCGATCATGTCATCGCAGTGAAAGAGGTGGTGTCCATCCAGTAGCGGAGGAGAGGTATGGAAGAACAAACCAAAGGGGCGTTTCCACCGGCAAGCACGGTGGAGATGCCCCTTCGTATTTTTTAAAGGTGGGTGACGGCGTATCAGATGCCGAGGTACGCCTTTTTTACCTCTTCATTGGCCAGGAGGTTCTCGGCGGTGTCCGAGAGGGTCACGGCGCCGTTTTCCATGACATAGCCGCGGTGGGCAGATTTCAGGGCCAGGTTGGCGTTCTGTTCCACAAGGAAGATGGTGGTGCCGCTCTCTTTGTTGATACGGGTGATGATGTCAAAGATCTGGCGGATGATCAGGGGAGCCAGGCCCAGGGAAGGCTCGTCCAGCAGCAGGAGGCGCGGCCGGGCCATGAGGGCCCGTGAGATGGCCAGCATCTGCTGTTCGCCCCCCGAAAGGGTGCCGCCTGCCTGGTGGCGCCGCTCCTTGAGGATGGGGAAGAGGTCCATGACGTACTCAAGGTCCTGCCGGACCCCGGTTTTGTCCTCCCGGAGATAAGCGCCCATGTCGAGGTTTTCCAGGATGCTCAGCTGGGGGAAGATGCGTCGCCCTTCGGGCACCTGGCAGAGGCCCATCTTGACGATTTTTTCCGGGCTCATGGCGTGGATGGGGACCCCGTCAAAGGTAATCTCCCCGGATCGGGGGGGCACCACACCGGAGATGGACATGAGGGTGGTGGTCTTGCCGGCCCCGTTGGCACCGATGAGGGTGATGATTTCTCCCTCGTTGATCTCGATGGAGAGGTCCTTCAAGGCCTGGATGTTTCCGTAAAACGTGTTGATGTTGCTGAGCTTAAGCATCGACCACCTCTTCTCCGAGATATGCCTTGATAACGGCGGGGTTGTTCTTGATCTCCATGGGGGTGCCGGTGGCGATCCTGCTTCCGTAGTCCATGACGTAGATGCGTTCGGAGAGGTTCATGACCAGCTTCATGTCGTGCTCGATGAGGAGGATGGTGATCTCCTCTTCATCCCGGATTTTTCGGATCAGGGTGTCGAGCTCCTGGGTCTCCTGGGGGTTCATGCCGGCGGCAGGCTCGTCCAGGAGCAGAAGGACGGGGTCCGTGGCCATGGCCCGGGCAATCTCCAGGCGCCGCTGGGCTCCGTAGGGCAGGTTTTTGGCAAACTCATCGGCCCAATCCGCCAGGTCCACCTTTTCAAGGAGCCCGTAGGCGTCGTCGGTGATCTGTTTTTCTTCCCGGCGGGCCGAAGGTGTCCGGGTCAGGGCACTGAAGATGCCGGACCGGGTTCGGATATGCCGTCCGATCATGACGTTTTCCAGCACCGTCATGTTCTGGAAGAGACGGATGTTCTGGAAGGTCCGGGTCATGCCGAGGGCAGCGATGCGGTTGGGCTTGATGCCGTTGATGCGGGTGGGGTGACGGGTGCCGTCCCCCAGGAATACGTCTCCGCCGGTGGGTGTGTAGATGCCCGTCACGCAGTTGAAGAAGGTTGTTTTTCCTGCTCCGTTGGGGCCGATGAGGGCGACGATTTCGCCTTTTTCGATGGTCAGGTCCACATGGTTCAGGGCGCGGAGGCCTCCGAAGTCCATGGTGAGCTGTTTGACGTCCAGTATTTTTTCGGTGGCCATGCTAGTTCCGTCCTCCCCTGTCGATCTTGTAAATCTTGCGTACGTTGGCGATGATTCCCTGGGGGCGGAAGATCATCATCACCACCATGCTGGCGCCGAAGAGCAGCATGCGGTAGTTGCCCACCTCCCGCAGGTACTCGGGCAGGAGGATGAGGATCAGGGCGCCGATGATGACCCCCAGAATGGACCCCATGCCCCCCAGGACCACGATGGACAGGATGATGGCAGACTCCATGAAGGTGAAGCTCTGGGGGTTGATGAAGCCTGTCTTGGCGGCAAACAGAACCCCGGCCATTCCCGCGAAAAAGGCGCTTAAGGCAAAGGCGGTGAGCTTGGTGCGGGTGATGTTGATGCCCATGGCCTGGGAGGCGATCTCGTCTTCGCGCATGGCCATGAGCGCCCTGCCGATGCGGGAGTTCTGGAGCCTGTAGGTGGCAAAGACCGTCAGGGCGGCTAGGCCCACGGCCAGGTAGTAGACATACATGATGCCCTGCTGGGTGGTGAGTTCCATGCCCAAAAGGCCGGGTTTGGGGATCTGGGCGATGCCGCTGGGGCCGTGGGTGAGGGCGTCCCAGTTTTCCAGGGTGATGCGGGTCATCTCCCCGAAGCCCAGGGTGACGATGGCCAGGTAGTCTCCCCGCAGGCGCAGCACCGGGATGCCCAGGGCGATGCCGAAGACGGTGGCCAGGATCCCGCCCAGGGGAAGGGCGGCCCAGAAGCCGATGCCGAAGTGCATGTTCAAAAGGGCGTAGGTGTAGGCTCCCACCGCGTAAAAGGCCACGTACCCCAGGTGAAGGAGCCCTGCCAGGCCCACGGCGATGTTGAGGCCGAGGCCCAGGATCACGTACATGAGGGCCGTGGTGAGGATGGTGGTCTGGTACTGGTTCACAAAGGGAAAGAGGAGGGCCGCCACCACCAGGAGTCCGTAGAAGGTGCGCTGGATCATGGGGTTGGACTCCCGGATGACTCCGTCCTTCGTGGGGCGGTCCGAGAGGGGGGCCTTTGCCATGCGCTTTGCAAGGCGGTTGCCGGTGAGCAGGGAGAGGGGGCTCTTGCCGGCGGCCTGGCTCTCCTGGAGGTAGCGCCAGATCAGGGAGACCACAAAGCTCCCGATGCCGATCATGAACATGTTGCGCCATCGCCAGGTGATGGCGTTTTCAATGGTGTTTACCTTGATCACCATGATGGGAAAGGTGAGAAAGATAAACCAGAGGGCGACGACAAACGATTTTTTTATTTCAGATAACTTGAACATCCTGGGTCCTGTATCCATGGTTGCGGTTCCGAAGGACGGCCCGACCGGGGGCGAGCCGCACCCGATCAAACCTTCTGGGTGGTGTTGCGCCCGAGGAGACCGGCAGGCCTGAAGATGAGAATCAGGACCAGCAGGGCAAAGGCGAAGACATCTTCATAATCGCTGGAGATGTAGCCGGTGGCCAGGCTCTCGGTCATGCCGAGGACAAGCCCCCCGAGCACGGCTCCGGGAATGCTGCCGATGCCTCCGAGGACGGCTGCGGTGAAGGCTTTGATGCCCGCCATGAAACCGATGTAAAAGTTGATCTGTCCCATCTGGGAGGCCACCAGCACACCGCCGATGGCGGCCAGGCTGGAGCCGATAACAAAGGTAAAGGAGATTACCTTGTTCACGGAGATGCCCACCAGCATCGCCATGGTGCGGTCCTGGGCCGTGGCGCGCATGGCCTTGCCCATGGTGGTGTATTTGATGATGTAGGTCAGAAGCATCATGATCACGACGGTGGAGATGAGGATCACAAGGGAGGGGGATCCGATGATATGGGAGTAGGGTTCCCAGAAGTCGAATTCAGGAATCAGTTCGGGAAAGGGGAGAAACTTGTCGGTCTGGGCCAGAAGCACGTAGTTCTGGAGAAAGATGGACATACCGATGGCGCTGATGAGGGGGGAGAGCCTCGGGGCTTTCCTCAGGGGCTTGTAGGCCACCTTTTCCACGGTGAAGCCGTAGGCCGAGGCCCAGATGATGGCCGCCAGCCCCGCCATGATAACGATGGCCAGGTGCGGAAAGCCCAGGACCGTCAGGACGCTGGCGACGATAAGGGCGGTGTAGGCCCCCAGCATGTAGATTTCGCCGTGGGCAAAGTTGATCAATTCGATGATGCCGTACACCATGGTGTACCCCAGGGCGATGAGGGCGTAGATACTGCCCTTCACCAGGCCTCCCAGAAAGAGTTCCAGAAAATACTCCAGATCCATATGTCCGTCTCCAACGGCCCTAACGTGGCCGGTCCTGCTTTCGGGGCGGTCCCTTTACGGGCCCGCCCCTGTTTGATGTTGCGGTCAGGCATTAGGGGCCGGTCTTAGTTCAGCTCGACAAATTTGCCGCCCTGAACCCGGTACATGGTGAAGCCCACGCCGATGGGGTCGCCCTTTTCGTCGAAACGGATCTTGCCCAGGGGGGTGTCCACATCTTCGGTTCTCAGGGCCTTGACGATGGCGTCGTAGTCCGTGGAACCGGCTTTTTCAACGGCATTGAGGATGGCCAGGGTGGCAGCGTACGCTTCCAGGTAGAAGGCACCGGGGTCTTCGCCGAAGGCCTTCAGGTGCTGCTCCTTGGCTTTGATGGCAAGGGGGTTCTTGGAGTAGTCCATGGGGCCGGAAACGTAGACGCCTTCGGCATCTTTACCGGCCACCTTGATGAAGGTCTCGTCCTTGAGGCCGTCGGCGCCCACGAACAGGGATTTTACCTTCTTTTTGTTCATCTGGCGGATGATCTTGGAGGCGTCGGAGTGGTAGCCGCCCCAGATGACAACATCGGCGCGGGAGCGCTTCACCTTCTGGACAATGGGGCCGAAGCTGACGGACCCGGAGGTGACGCCTTCAAAGAGAACCACCTCGGCCTTGGGGCTGGCCTCCACAAATTCTTTGGCCAGCAGGGCCGCGCCTTTGCCGTAGTCGCCCTTGTCGTGGAGGATGGCACCGGGCGATTTTGGCGCCCAGGGTTTCGATGACGAATTTGACCTGGAGTTCGGCCTGGACCTTGTCGTGGGCGATGGTGCGGAAGAAGTTGGGGTAGTCGCCGCTTACGGTGAGGTCCGGAGCGGTGGCGGACGGGGAGATGCAGACAAGACCGGCACCGTTGTAGATGCCCAGGGCTGCCTTGGTGGCGCCGCTGCAGATGTGGCCGAGGACGATATCCACGTTGCTGGTGACAAGTTTGGTGGCGGTACTTGCGGCCACTTCGGGCTTGCAGACGTCGTCTTCGGTGATCAGCTCAACCTGCTTTCCGAGGACGCCGCCGGCGGCGTTGATATCGGCGACAACAAAGCGGGCGGCGTTGACTGTGGGAAGACCGTAGGAGGCGAGGTCCCCACTGTGAGCGCCTGCGACTCCGAGCTTGATGGTGTCAGCCGCAAACACCTGGCCAGCTGTGAGACACAGCGCGAACAATACCGACAATACCGTAGCGGTTAAAGAAATACGAAACCGTTTCATGAGTCTCCCTTTTGATTGGAATTGAGTGAAAAACCGAATTAAATTTGCAAAACAACACCAAATCGTGCACCCTTGTATTTTCTTAATGAGAGATATTGTGGGGACGAGTCAGTAATCTTTTTTCATAATATAACCTTTGCGTAAAAGTCAATTGCAATTACGTGAAACATCGGGGTTCCTGGTGGGAATATCCTTAAGTATTTCAGGTGGTTTCTTTTGTATTTACAGAGTTTTACTTGACAGGTCCATGGGCATGGCATAGGCTTGAAAAAACGGGAATTATGATTCCCTATCATCCGTGAAACGGATGGCCTCGGGAACCTGTTGTCAATGCTCTCGGGGGATGCAGGCGACGTTGTCCGTATTTTTCCATGATGACGGCCTGTTGACTCGATTTGTTTGGTTTTAGTAGATTATAAATAAGATTTGTATTACTTGTATTGATGTGTAGATCAGCAATGGCAGGCTTGGAGAGGATGCGCGCCTTTTAGGAATGGCGCGGGCGTGTTTCCTTGAAAATCCATTCTTTATCACGAGGGAGCAGTTATTATGTACGTTGGCAGAATCATGCACACCAACCTGATTACGGTTAAGCCTGAAACCACCATCAAACAGGCGATGGACCTGCTTAAGGAACATCATATCGAGCACCTGGTCGTTCTTGATGATGCGGGCAATCTCAAAGGGATCCTGTCGGACAGGGACGTCAAGGCCAACCTGGCCTCGCCGGCAACCACCTTCAGCACCCATGAACTCAATTACCTCCTGGACCAGGTAACGGTGGGGATGATCATGGTGAAGAACGTGATCACCGTGACACCGGGGACCCCGGTGGAAGACGCCGCCCTTGTGATTCGCGAAAACGAGATCAGCTCGCTGCCCGTGATGAAGGAGGGGCGTCCCGTGGGAATCGTCACCAAGACGGATGTCATGGGGGTGCTCATGGACGCCATCGGGCTGGGGGAAGAGAACGAGCGGCTCATCGTGCTGGTGAGGAACCGCCTGGGCATGATCGCCGACATCACCAGTCGGCTGCGTGACGAGAACATCAATATTGCGAGCCTGATCACCTGGCCGGAGAAAGGGCTCGAGGGGGTCTATCAGCTGGTGATCCGTGTGCACGGGCGGGACAAGGCCAAGGCGGTCCAGGTCCTGGAGTCCATGGATCTTAAAGTGATCACCGGGTATGTCGAGGATCACTCTTCGTACGTATCCGATTGATGGGCGGGCCAAGCCGGATACTTCACGGTCAACGGCCAATAAGGCCATGACGGCCGGTTACTGTGGCGTGTCCGGGGGAAGTGCCCGACAAGGAGGCACACCATGATTGAAAGCACCATGAAGCGTATTGAGGCTCTCCTTGAGTCTGCGGATCAGATGGATCCGGTCAGGCGAGAGGAACTCCAGAAGCTCTTGGAGACACTCAAGGGCGAGGTGAAGATCCTTGCGGAGAGCAACCGGGAAGAGGCGGAGAGTATCGCCGGATTCACCGGGCTCACCACCCATGAGGTGGTGCGGAAGAGTCCCGATCCCAAGCTGGTCTCCATTTCATCCGAGGGGCTCATGGCCTCGGTGGAGGGGCTGGAGGCCTCGCACCCCAGGCTGGTGTCGGCGGTCAACGCCCTGTGTACCTTTTTTTCGAATATGGGGATTTAGACGGTGGTTTGACGGCGGACCGGATGTGTCCGGTTTGCCGATGCTTCGGGCATGCTCAAAGCGGGCGCCGCACCATGGGTGCGGCGCCCGCTTTTTTGTCGCGTTTCGGGCTTAGAAACAGAGTTCAGGGACGGGTGTAGGCCGGTTCCCCCAGGATGTGGGTGGCGGCCACAAAGCGGTCGTCCCCCAGGATCATCAGCACGAAGAGGAGCTCTTCCAGGCTCTCCGCCCGCTGGGTACGACGCGCCGAAAGGGGTGTGGCCTCGGGGTCGATGATTACAAAGTCGGCCTCGGCCCCTTGCCGGAAGGTGCCGACGGCGTTTTCCAGGCCCAGGGTACGGGCCCCACCCAGGGTGGCAAGGTAAAAGGCGGTGGTGGCCGATAAGGGGGTGCGGCAGAGCTGGCATACCTTGAACCCTTCCGCCATGGTGTGGAACGGAGAAAAGGAGGTGCCGCCGCCCACGTCGCTTCCCAGTCCCACGGGGATGCGGTGCCTCTCGGCGTTGTCCATGCGGAAGAGGCCGCTGCCCAGGAACAGGTTGGAGGAAGGGCAGAAGGACACCGAGGCGCCGCTCTGGGTCAGGTGTTCATACTCCTCTTCACCCAGGTGGATGGCGTGGGCGAACACCGACCCCTTGCCCACGAGCCGGAACCGGTCGTAGACGTCCAGGTAGTTTGCAGCTTCCGGAAAGAGCTCCCGCACCGTGCGGATCTCCTCGTGGTTTTCCGAAAGATGGGTGTGCATGATCAGGCCGTCGGCCTGGCTCATGAGCTCTCCGGCGGCTTCCAGCTGCTCGCGGGTAGAGGTGACGGCAAAGCGCGGGGTTACGGCATAGCCCAGGCGCCCGTTGCCGTGCCAGTGGTCGATGAGGTCGCGGCTTTCGTCGTAGGCCGACTCCGGGGTGTCGGTAAGGGCATCCGGGGCGTTGCGGTCCATGAGGGTCTTGCCGGTGATGAACCGAAGCCTGCGCTTTTGTGCCTCCTGAAAAAGGGCCTCGGCGGACCCGGCGTGGACCGTGGCCATGGCAAGGGCCGTGGTGGTGCCGTTTTTCAGGGTCTCGTCAAAGAACCGGGTCGCTCCTTTTTGGCAGACTTTTTCATCGGCGAAGCGCTGCTCCTCGGGAAAGGTATAGGTGTCGAGCCAGTCCAGGAGCTCAATGCTGTTGGAGGCGATGACCGAGAGCTGCGGGGGGTGGATGTGGGTGTCGACAAAGCCCGGCATGATCAGTTTGCCTGAGTAATCGTACCAGGTGGGCTCGGCGTCGTTGGGCATGGGAGCGCCGCTTCGGTCCCCGGCGTAAAGCACGGTACCGTCTTTGATAAGGAGGAGGCCGTCCGGGTGATGGTGCCAGGCCTTTTTTCCTATGCTCCTGGGGTCTTCCGTAAAGTGAAGGATATTTCCTTTTACAGCAATGTATTGCCTGTTTTTTTCTTGAGTGGACATTTTTATTTTATTTCACATGTTTTTGTAATACATATCGTGGTTCCGGTACCTTGGGTGACGCATGCGTCACGGGCAATGTCTGGGCCGAAAGCTGCAAGGCCCGGAAAAAAGGATATCTCGTGTGCCTGTCATGGCATGGGTACAGCAGGTGCGCAGGTGTCTTTGCTGCCCCGGGAAGAATGCCCGGGGGCTTGGGATTTTGACGCGTCGGACAGAATAACCATTTTCATACGGGAAATGCAAGGATTCTCTCTTTTCTACGGATTCAGGCGGCTTTGGTCTTGCTGAATGCAGGACTTTCATATATTTCGAGTGCGTCACAGTTCATTTATGATTGCACCAAACTACACACGTGGAGGATGTACATGCGTAAAGGTCTGGTTCTGCTGGTGCTCGCATTGCTTATGGCAGTGGGGACGACACAGGCGGCAGAAAAGAAAATGAAGGTTGGTTTTGTCTACGTATCACCCGTGGGAGATGCAGGATGGTCCTATGCCCATGATGTGGCCCGACAGGCCATTGAAGCCCTGCCCGATGTAGAGGTCAAGTACCTGGAAGCGGTCAATGAAGGGGCCGACTCCGAGCGCGTCTTTCTCAACATGGCCCGCAAAAAATACGATCTGATTTTCGGCACCAGCTTCGGCTACATGGATCCCATGCTCAAGGTCTCCAAGCGCTTTCCCAAGACAGTGTTCATGCACTGCTCCGGTTACAAGACCTCCGAGAACATGGGCAACTACTTCGGCCGTATGTACCAGGCCCGATACCTTTCCGGCATGGTGGCCGGTTCCATGACCAAGAGCAATGTGCTCGGGTATGTGGCTGCCTTCCCCATCCCCGAGGTGATCCGCGGCATCAACGCCTTTACCCTGGGTGTCCAGGCCGTGAACCCCGATGCCGAGGTGCGTGTGGTCTGGACCAAGACCTGGTATGACCCCGCCAAAGAAAAAGAGGGTGCCAAGAGCCTCCTGGACGTGGGGGCCGATGTCATCGCCCAGCACCAGGACTCCCCCGGTCCCCAGGAAGCTGCCCAGGAGCGCGGTGTCTACTCCATCGGGTACAACACCGACATGAGCTCCTTTGCCCCCAAGTCTCACCTTGTGGCCCCCATCTGGAACTGGACGCCTTTTTATATGGAGGTGCTCAAGAGCGTCAAGGACGGCTCCTGGAAGAGCGGCTCCACCTGGAACGGCCTGGCCGAGGGCGTGGTGGACCTGAGCCCCATGAGCGATCTTGTGCCCGCCGACGTGCAGGCCAGGGTCCTTGCCCGTCGTGATGAGATCAAGAAGGGCGATTACGTGGTCTTCTCCGGTCCTGTGAAGGATCAGGCCGGTACGGTCCGCATCGCAGAGGGCGCCGTGCCCGCCGATGGTGAGCTCCTCGGCATGGATTGGTTTGTGAAGGGCGTGGTGGGTACCACCAAGTAACACCCTAATAAGCGGCTCATCCCCGGATCGGGGCAGCCGCCGGCCCGTGCTTGACGCTGTGGGGGGAACGGATGTTCCCCCCATTCTTTTATTGATCCACCACAAAGACGAATCCCATACCACGATGTTTGACTTAACCATCAGAAAACGCCCGGAAACCCTGGGATGGACAGCGGCCCTTATTTATTGCGGGGCGGTGGTCATGTCCCTTGTTATCAGCGCGGGCATGCTGCTTTTTCAGGGCAATTCACCGCTGGAAGGGCTCGGGCTTCTGCTCCAGGGCGCCTTCGGGTCCTCCTACGCCATTGAGGATTGCCTGATTAAGGCCATCCCCATTTACCTCTGTTCCCTGGGCGTGGCCATTGCCTTTCGGCTCCAGATCTGGAACATCGGCGCCGAGGGCCAGTTTGCCTTCGGTGCCATCGGCGCCACCTGGGTGGCCATCAGCTTTCCCGGTCACTCCGCCTGGGTGATGATCCCTGCCATGATGGCGGCCGCTTTTCTCTTCGGCGGGCTCTGGGGGGTGATCCCTGCGGTGCTGAAGCTCAAGGCAAAGGCCAACGAGATCATTGTGACCCTGATGCTCAACTACATCGCCATCCTCTTTCTCGACTACCTGGTCTATGGACCCTGGAAGTCCCCGGACAGCTTCGGCTTTCCCATGACCCAGGAGTTTTCCGCAGGCGCCATTATCGGCAAGATCGGTGAGACCAACCTCAACTGGGGACTTCTGATCTGCGTGCTGTCGGGGCTGGTGATCTACGTTTTTTTCCGATTTACCCTTATGGGCTTTGAACTCAAGGCCAGTGGGGAGAACGTGCGTGCCGCCCGGTATGCCCGGCTGCCCTACGAACGGCTGGTGATCATCTCCATGCTCCTCAGCGGCGCCTTTGCCGGCTGGGCCGGGTTTGTGGAGGCATCGGCCACCCTCAACAGGCTCCAGCCCACCATCATGGTGGGGTACGGGTACACCGCCATTGTGGTGGCCTGGCTGGCGCGCCTCAATCCTTTTTATATAGGTATCTCTTCGTTTCTCCTGGCCGGGCTGCGGGTGGGGGTGGAGAACCTTCAGCTGGAACTTCAGGTTCCGGCCGCCTTTGGTGAGATCATGGAGGGGCTTATCCTGTTGACCATCCTGGCAGGGACTTTTTTCGTCAATTACCGATTCGCACGGAGGCAGCGCCCATGACCCCGGATATCCTCATACCGCTGCTGGCGGCCACGGTGCAGTCCGGCACCCCCATCCTGTTTGCCACCCTGGGGGCTATTTTCTGTGAAAAGTCAGGGGTCCTGAACCTCGGCGTGGAGGGCATCATGGCCGTGGGCGCCCTGGCGGGTTTCTCCATCTCCCTTGCCACGGGGAGTCCCTGGCTCGGGTTCCTTGCCGGCGGACTCTCCGGCGTTCTGGCGGGATCGATCCACGGGCTGGTCTGCCTCGGTTTTCTCGGCAATCAGGTGGTCTCCGGCCTTGCCCTGACCATCCTCGGGGTGGGCATGGCCAACTACCTCGGCACGCCCCTCATCGGGATGAACGCCCCGGGGTTCGGACCGGTGGATTTGCCGGCTCTTTCCAAGTTGCCCATCATCGGCCCCGTTTTTTTCCGGCACGATCCCCTGGTGTACGTCTCCTACCTGATTCCCGCGGGCATGTGGTACTTTTTCCGATACACCCGGGCTGGGCTCCGGCTCCGGTCGGCGGGTGAAAACCCGGACGCTGCCCAGGCGGCGGGGATCAGCTCCGTCAATTATCGGTGGATGGGCGTCATGGCCGGCGGTTTTTTCATGGGGCTCGGCGGGGCGTATCTCTCCCTTGCCTACACCCACATGTGGGCCAACCACCTCACCGCCGGCAGGGGCTGGATTGCCGTGGCCCTTGTGATTTTTGCCTTCTGGAACCCGCTGCGTGCCGTTGCCGGGGCGTACTTGTTCGGGGGTGTCATGGCCTTTCAGTTCCGGCTCCAGGCCTCGGGGACCCACATCCCTTCGTCTTTTCTGTTGATGCTGCCCTACGCCCTGACCCTGAGTGTTCTGGTCTTTTCATCCTGGAGGGGCGGCAGCTCTGCCACGCCCCAGGCCCTGGGCGTCAACATAGAACCCGCAGATTGATTTTCGGGGTAACCATCACCCCCGAAGTTGTATATACTTTGCATAGTGTTAACCATTACCGATGCGTAAATGTGGAGTGAAGCATGAGCGATTCGACCCAATACCAGAGAAGCTATCCCATCTCCTGGGAGCAGCTGCACCGTGACGCCAAGGCCCTTGCCTGGCGCCTTCTCGACATGGACATCAAGTGGAAAGGCATTGCCGCCGTCACCCGCGGCGGCCTGGTGCCTGCGGCGGTCATCGCCCGGGAGCTGGATATCCACTACGTGGAGACCATCTGCATCTCCAGTTACACCTGGAAAGACCAGGGGCAGGCCACCATCATCAAGCCCCTGCGGGACAGCGGAGAGGGCTGGCTCATCATCGACGACCTCGTGGACACCGGCAAGACCGCCCAGGTGGTGAGGAACATGCTGCCCGGCGCCCACTTTGCCACCCTCTATGCCAAGCCCGAGGGCAAGCCCCATGTGGACACCTTCATCACCGAAGTGGGCCAGGACACCTGGATTCTTTTCCCCTGGGACTCCGAGTCCCGTTTCGTGGAACCCATAGCCGGGATGAATAAGAAAAAATGACACAGCCTGCCAAGACTGTCATCGCTTTGGAGGGGATCAGCAAATCCTTCGGGACCGTCCACGCCAACCGGGATATCTGCCTGTCCATCCGCCAGGGCACGGTCAAAGCGCTCCTTGGTGAGAACGGGGCGGGCAAGAGTACCCTTATGAGTATCCTGGCCGGGCGCCTTCAGCCGGATACCGGGCGCATTGTCGTGGACGGTGTGCCCCGCAGGTTCGCCTCGGCAAAAGACGCCATCGACGCCGGTATCGGTATGGTCTACCAGCATTTCAAACTGGTGGAGTCCATGACCGTTTCCGAGAACGTCTTTCTTGGCCAGGAAGGCGGCCGCCTGCTCAAGCCGCGGGAGATGGAGGCCACGGTGAAGGAGCTGGCCGTCTCCCACAGCCTGGACATCGATCCGGCGGCCAGGGTGTCGGATCTCTCCATGGGTGAGAAGCAGCGGGTGGAGATCCTCAAGCTCCTCTTGAGAAAAAGCCGGATCCTCATTTTTGACGAACCCACGGCCGTGCTCACCCCCCAGGAAGGGGACCAGCTCTTCAAGGCCCTGGCCCTCATGGCGGAGCAGGGAAAATCCATCGTCTTTATCAGCCACAAGCTCGGAGAGGTGATGCGTGTGGCCGACGAAGTGGCCATCCTCAGGAAAGGGGAGGTCATCGAGGAGAAAGAGATCGCCGAGGTGGCGTCCCAGGACGAGCTGGCCCGCATGATGGTGGGCAAGGAGACCATTCTTTCGGTGGTGAAAGACGAGGTGGAAGAAGGGGACGTGGTCCTCGACGTGAACAACCTGGCCGGAAACGGGCTCAAGGGTGTTTCCCTTTCCCTTCGGCGCGGGGAGATCCTCGGTATTGTGGGCGTGGCCGGAAACGGGCAGAAGCCCCTGGTGGAGACCATCTGCGGCCTGCAGGTGCCGGAGCGGGGTGAGATCTCCATCCTCGGCCACACCTGGAAGTCTTTTTTCTCCAAACGGAAAAACCGGGAGACCCTCAGCTATATTCCCGAGGACCGTATCGGCCTGGCTACCTGTCCTTCCCTGAATCTCTCCGACAACTTTCTGCTCACCACCCGGAAAGGCTTCAGGCGGGGCCCCTGGTTGAGACGGAAACGGGTGGAGAACGAGTCCAAAAATGTGGTGGACCGCTACAGTGTCCTGCCCGGGCTCCTTTCGTCCCAGGCCCGTCATCTTTCCGGCGGAAACCTCCAGAAACTGGTCTTGGGCCGTGAGTTTTTCAGGAACCCGGGCCTCATCGTGGCGGAACAGCCCACCCAGGGCCTGGACATCGCCACGGCTAAGGCCATCTGGGCCCACCTGGTGAGCGCCAGGGAAAGCGCCGGTATCCTCCTGGTTACAGGGGACCTGAACGAAGCGTTTTCCCTTTCGGATCGGGTGGCGGTGATGTTTGAAGGCCGGATTGTGGATGTCTTCGACGTCTCGGACAACGACAAACGGGATCGTGTCGGCCTGATGATGGCCGGAGCGGCCTGAGGTTCTTCAAAAAACGTTTCCAACGGGGGGCGCCAGTCGCCCCCTCTCGCATCTGTACCCGGGCTGGACGCCTTGTCCCGGTTATGAGATCATAAACCATCTTTCATCTCGCCCCGGAGTCATCTTTTTTCCCGTTCAACACCTTCCATCGTTTTTACTCCGTTCACCATCTTTGGACAGCAGGACCAACCCCAAGGGGGTCTTTATGAAGACAACAAGCCTGACACTGCTTAAGCAGCTCAAGTTTTCGCCCCATGAAATTGTGCGTCTCAGGGAGTCTCTGGATATTGATGAAGAGTACAGGGAGGCCCTGGTTTCCATTCGGGGAGGTGATGGCAAGGTACGGCGGCGATGAATTCTGCGTCGTTCTGTCCGATATTACCCTGGAAGACACCCAAAAGGTCTGCGGGAGGCTGTGCGATGTGATTGGTAAACGCACAAAGGGATCGGGGGTGACCTGCAGCATGGGGGTTGCCATTTCGACGCCCGAGAAGAGCGTGGACGTAAATTCCCTTGTGAAGGCTGCGGACAAGAAGATGTACGAAGCAAAAAAGGAACCGGGGTTTTCAATCAAGATGCCGGAAGAGTGACCGATTAAAAGATTGGCCCCCGGCACGTCCGTCGGGGTCCTTTTTCAACTGGCAGTTGCAAGGGGATGATCATGCCGTTTGTCGGGCTTTGCTCATACTCGGCGGTGGATACCGCTCTGGGAAAGCGCTGGGGGGCATGGATGGAATCAATGGGGTTTCATGGAAATGGAGTTGTCTGATTAATGAGGTTGATTGGTTTAAGGTGTATGATGAAGGCCCTCATGGGCCTGTTGGTTGTTGGGATGTTCTGCGGATGGGCGCCACCGGCGCATGCCGGATCCGACTCTGCCGTGATTTTTATGTACCACCGGTTCGGTGATGGGCGGTTTCCGTCCACCAACATTCGGATGGAGCAGTTCAAGGAACACGTGGCGTATCTGGAGGAAAACGGCTACCGGGTGGCCCCGCTGGATGAGGTGGTGGACTCCCTGCGGCGTGGCGACACCTTTGCGGAAAAGACCGTGGCCCTGACCATGGACGATGCCTATGCCAGCGTGTATGAGAACGCCTGGCCTATTTTGAGGGAGAAGGGGTGGCCCTTTACCGTGTTTGTTGCCACCGACGGCGTGGACAGGCGGTTTTCGGACTACATGACCTGGGACCAGATGCGTGAACTCAAGGCGGCAGGGGTGCAGTTCGCCAACCATTCGGCGTCCCACCCCCACATGATCGACAGGGCCGAAGGTGAGACCGAGGCCCAGTGGCTTGCCCGGATCAGGGCCGATGTGCTCAAGGCCCAGGCGAGGCTGGACAAGGAGCTGGGGCCGTGCCCGAAGATGCTGGCCTATCCGTACGGGGAGTACAATGGCAAGGTGGCAGACCTGATGGCCGAGCTGGGGTGTTCCGCCCATGGCCGGCGGCCCGGGTGGCGGCCGCCACCAACTGGGCATGCAGGTCCATGTAGGAGGCATCGGGCCGTCGAACTCGTATCCACCACAAGCCAACAAATTACTTGCCATTGTCCTGTCTGCCGTAGAAACCCGGAAACTCACGATGGCAACCGGAGCTGGAGGTGTCTGTGGGGGAGGGCGATATCATCTGGAACGAGTTGAGCTGTTTTGTTTCCGGTCAGGGCCGGGTGGAGGTCCGGTGGGTGGTGCCGGGCAAGACCTTCAAGGTACGTGCTGAAAAGCCGTTGCCCGCTGGCCGTCACAAATACAACCTGACGGCCCCGGCAGGGGATCGCAGGGCGTATCACTGGTTCTCCAGGCAGTGGATCGTTCGAGAAGAGTAGGTCCCGGTGAGTGCCCGTCCCCTCGTTTTCCAGGGGGGCGGGCACCGGTGAAGGCCTCCGCCGGAGTGAGGAAGGGGTTTTGCGCCAATATCGTGTAGTCCAACGAAAGCGAGTGGATACATCTTGTATGCCGGTGCCGCCTGAAGAGTTTTTTCAAGACCCGCAAAAAGAGTTTGCCAGAGGGGACCATCTCATGTATTATTCCGCCCAAAAAAAGCGGGGTAACATGAGTTCTTGTCATAATTGCCCCGAACCCAATCCGGTTTTCCCGGATTTTTTTGTACCCCTGATGCATTTTCGGCCCATGGGGCGGGCCTTTTTTTTCGAAATGAGTAAAATCTCGGAAAGAGGAAAAAGGGCTCACGTTCAGCATGATCCCGAGAATGCCGCTACAACCTGAACAAGGCTTCAAGGACCGGGGGGGAACCCGGCCCGCACGACCTGCCTTCTGCATCCCCACACCCCGGAAATGATCCCAGCGGTACTGGGCATTTTTGTATTCGGACGTCGTTACCGAAAGGGTGTCGTGTATTCAGGAGTTGATGAAGGCGAGGTAAACCGAATTTCGGTGCCGGAACCACGGGCTCGCACTGCGGTGATGTGACTTTATTCCAAGGGGATAAGCGCGCCGTGGTAACGGCCGGGTTCGGCTGCCCGTCTTTGCCCTTCCGGGGTGGGTTCGTGTTTTTTTCCCCTGTGGGCTTCGGTCTTTTTTTTACACATCCGCTTTTTGGAGGTAACTTCCATGAAAACCATTCCGCCGGAACAAGCTTTTTCCTTTGATGATGTCCTTTTGATCCCCAACTACTCCGACGTTCTTCCCAACAATTGCGACTGCTCTACGCGACTGACCCGGAATATCACCCTGAATATTCCCCTGCTCAGCGCAGCCATGGACACCGTCACCGAATCCCGTGCGGCCATCAGCATGGCACGTGCAGGCGGTATCGGCATCATTCACCGCAACATGCCCATTGAGCGGCAGGTGATCGAAGTCAACCGGGTCAAGAAGTCCGAAAGCGGCATGATCATCGACCCTGTGACTGTCCGGCCCGATGCCACCATCTACGAAGTGAACAAGCTCATGCGGCACTACCGCATCTCAGGGGTTCCCGTCACCGAGGGTGAGCAGCTGGTGGGCATCGTCACCAACCGAGACCTTCGGTTCGAGACCAACCTTGAGCGCAAGGTCTCCGAGGTCATGACCGCCGAGAACCTGATCACCGTCCCCGAAGGCACCACCCTGGAAGACTCCAAAGCCCTCCTGCACAAGCACCGCATCGAAAAACTCCTCGTCGTCAACCCCGAAGGCAAGCTCTCCGGCATCATCACCACCAAAGACATCGAAAAGGTCAAGAAGTACCCCAACGCATGCAAGGACAGCATCGGCCGTCTCCGCGTGGGTGCTGCCATCGGTGTGGGCGAGGACATGATGGAGCGCGCCGAGGCCCTGCTCAAGGCCGGTGCCGACGTTCTCTGCATCGACACCTCCCACGGACACTCCAAAAACGTCATCGACGCCATCATCAAGCTCAAAGCCACCTTTGACTCCGTGGAGATCATCGCAGGCAACGTGGCCACCGCCAAAGGGGCCCAGGCCCTGGTGGACGCAGGGGTTGACGCCATCAAGGTGGGGATCGGTCCCGGCTCCATCTGCACCACCCGTATCGTCTCCGGTTGCGGGGTTCCCCAGCTCACCGCCATCTCCAACTGCAAGGCTGTCTCCGACCGTACCGGCGTGCCCCTCATCGCAGACGGCGGCATCAAGTTCTCCGGCGACATTGCCAAGGCCATCGGCGCAGGCGCCCACAGCGTTATGCTCGGCGGTGTCCTGGCAGGTACCGAAGAGAGCCCCGGGGACACCATTATTTACCAGGGGCGTAGCTACAAGGTCTACCGCGGCATGGGCTCCCTCGAAGCCATGCAGTCCGGCAGCAAGGACCGCTACTATCTGGGTGAGGACGAAGAGAACGAAAAACTCGTTCCCGAAGGGATTGTCGGCCGCGTGCCCTACAAGGGCTCCCTGGTGGACAACCTCTTCCAGCTCATCGGCGGCCTCAAGGCCGGCATGGGCTACGTAGGCTCCCGCACCATCGAAGAGCTCCGCGAGATGGCACGCTTTGTTCGCATCTCCAACGCAGGGCTCCGTGAAAGCCACGCCCACGACGTCATCATCACCGAAGAGGCGCCCAACTACCGCCTCGAGTAAGGTGTTTTCCGGTTTCGGGCGGCTCATTTTTCCATGGGCCGCCAGCCGATTCAAGGCCCCCTCCCGTCCAGGGAGGGGGCCTTTTCTGTTCCCGGAGAGAGCCGCGGATAAAAAGGGTTGCAACGGGGTCCCAATGGCGATATTCCTGACCCTGCCGTTGCCTTCCCCGTCTGGCGGCCTGGCCTCCGGCAAAACGTGAGCACTTCCTACAACCTCCATACACCCCGATTATAGAGATCATGACCCAATCAACCGATATCCCGGATTTTGTTCATCTGCACGTACATTCCCAGTACAGCCTTCTGGACGGAGCCATCCGACTGGACCCATTGCTCGACCGCACCAAGGAGTTCGGCATGAGCTCCGTTGCCGTCACCGACCACGGCAGCATGTTTTCCGCCGTGGAGTTTTACGACAAGGCCAACAAAGCCGGGGTGAAACCGATCATCGGGTTTGAGGCGTACATGGCGCCCCGGGGGTTGAAGCGCAAGGAGGGGGCCGAAGACGGCACCGGCCTGTTTCACCTGGTGCTCCTGGCCGAGAACAACGCCGGGTACACCAACCTCTGCAAGCTGGCCTCCATTGCCCAGTTGCAGGGATTCTACTACAAGCCCCGTATCGACCGGGAGGTGCTGGCCCAGCACAGCGAGGGTGTCATCGCCCTGTCCGCCTGCCTGGCAGGGGAGATCCCCAAGCTGATCATGAAGGGAAAGCTCCAGGAGGCCGACGACCTGGCCCTTCATTACCAGAAACTCTTCGGGGAGCAGAATTTTTTCCTGGAGGTCCAGGAGAACGGCCTCACCGAGCAGTACCAGGTCAACGAGGTCCTCTTCGACATGGGCAAACGCCTGGGGATTCCCATGGTGGCCACCAACGACTGCCACTACCTCAACTACGAGGACCACAAGGCCCACGAAATTCTCCTGTGCATCCAGACCGGCACCACCATGGACGACCCCAGGCGGTTCAAGTTCGGCACGGATCAGCTCCACTTCAAGTCCCCCGCCGAGATGGCCCGGGCCTTCGGCGACACCCCGGAGGTGCTTGCTAACACCGTGGCCATTGCGGACCGCTGCAACATCGAGTTTGATTTCAACACCTACCATTTCCCCCAGTTCGACGCCACCAACGACCTCTCCACGGACGACCTGTTCCGGAAAACGGCCCGGGACGGTTTTGACCGGCGCATGAAGGCCATTCTGGAGCGAAACCCGGACACGGATGTGGCGGTGTATGAGGAGCGCCTCAAGTACGAGGTGGATACCATCATCACCATGGGTTTTCCGGGGTATTTCCTCATCGTGGCCGACTTTATCCAGTACGGAAAGGACAACGGGATTCCCGTGGGACCGGGCAGGGGCTCGGCCGCGGGCAGTATCGTGGCCTATGCCATGAACATTACCGACCTGGACCCCATTGAGCACGGGTTGATCTTCGAGCGATTCCTCAACCCTTCCCGAATCAGCATGCCGGATATCGACGTGGACTTCTGTATCCGTGGCCGGGAGAAGGTGTTCAACTATGTGGTTGGCCGTTACGGGGGCGGCGATTACGTGGCCCAGATCATCACCTTCGGGACCCTTAAGAGCAAGGCGGTGATCCGGGACGTGGGCCGAGCCCTCAATATTCCCCTGGGCGAGGTGGACCGCATCGCCAAGCTGGTGCCCGAAACCCTGGGGATCACCCTGGACAAGGCCCTCATCGAGGAGCCCGAGCTCAAGGAGCTTGTGGACTCCAGGCCCGATTACACCGAGCTGATGAACGTCTGCAAGGTCCTGGAAGGCCTCACCCGCCACGCCTCCACCCACGCAGCCGGCGTGGTGGTTTCGGACAAGCCCCTGGTGGAGTACCTGCCGCTGTTCAAGGGAAGAAACGACGAAACCATCACCCAGTTCGACATGAAGCGGGTGGAGCAGATCGGCCTCGTCAAGTTCGACTTCCTGGGCCTTCGAAACCTCACGGTCATCGACGACTGCCTGGGCATGATCGAAAAGCAGGGCATTGAGCGCCCCGACATGATCAACATCGATTTTGCGGACAAGGCCACCTTTGACCTGCTCTCCAGCGGCAACACCACGGGCGTTTTCCAGCTTGAAAGCTCGGGTATGAAGGACCTTCTCGTGCGGCTCAAGCCTGAAAAGTTCAGTGACATCACCGCCCTGGTGGCCCTGTATCGCCCTGGGCCCCTGGACTCCGGTATGGTGGATGCCTACGTCAACCGTAAGCACGGTCGCGAACCGGTGGAGTACCTGCTCCCCGGCCTTGACGGCATCCTGGAGGAGACCTACGGGGTTATCCTCTACCAGGAACAGGTCATGAAGATCGCCGGTGTCATTGCCAACTACACCATGGCCGACGCAGACGGCCTGCGAAAGGCCATGGGCAAGAAAATTGCCGCGGCCATGGCAGAGCACCGCACCCTGTTTATGAAGGGGGCCCTTGAAAACGGCCACCCGGAGGAGACGGCCGGTGAGCTCTTCGACCTCATGGAAAAGTTCGGCGGCTACGGCTTCAACAAATCCCACAGTGCCGCCTACGCCCTGGTGTGCTACCAGACCGCCTGGCTCAAGACCCACTTTCCCGTGGAGTTCATGGCCGGCCTTCTGACCAGTGAAATCGGTAACGCCGAGGGTATCGTCAAGTTCATTGCCGAGTGCAAGAACAACCACATTGAGGTGCTGCCACCGGACATCAACGAGAGCCAGGGCGTCTTCTCCG
Organism: Desulfoluna sp. CYM3A; assembly: GCF_056829965.1. Lineage (NCBI taxonomy): Bacteria > Pseudomonadati > Thermodesulfobacteriota > Desulfobacteria > Desulfobacterales > Desulfolunaceae > Desulfoluna > Desulfoluna sp. CYM3A. The sequence goes on along the minus strand of NZ_CP186556.1, from coordinate 2,454,335 downwards.
TTCTGGACGGAAAGATCCGTTTCGGCCTCACTGCGGTGAAAGGCGTGGGGGAAGGCCCCATTGAGGTAATTCTTGAAGAACGTGAGGCAAATGGTCAGTTTTCCACGATTTTTGAGTTTTGTGAGAGGGTGGATCTTCGCAAGGTGAACAAGCGGGTCCTGGAAGCGCTGATCAAGAGCGGTGCCCTGGACTCCACGGGCGCCACCCGAAGCCAGCTCACCGCGGCCATGGAAGACGCCCTGGACCACGGCGCCCGGGTTCAGAAAGAGAAAAAAGATCCCCAGCTCAGCCTCTTTGGCGACCCCTCCCAGGGCGGGGCACGCATCAACGTGCCGGTGCTGCCCGACATGCCGGAGTGGGAAGAGCGCCACCGCCTCACCCTGGAAAAGGAGGTGCTGGGCTTTTACATCTCCGGCCACCCCCTGCACCAGTACGAAGAGGTGATGAAGAGCTACGCCACCCTCACCGGCCTCAACAAGGAGAACGCGGTGGAGGGCTCTGCGGTCCGTTTCGGGGGCATGATCACCATGGTCAAGGTGATCCGCACCAAAAAAGGGGACCAGATGGCCTTTATCACCATAGAGGACCTCTACAGCGATATCGAGGTGGTGGTCTTTCCCTCCACCTTTACCGATGTCCGGGAGTTTTTGCACGCCGACTCCATTGTGATGGTGGAGGGCGTGGCCCAGGTGAAGGAGAACAACGTCACCATTGCGGCCGAGCGCCTGGTGCGCATGGACCAGGTGATCGGGCTCTGGACCGGGGGCATTGCCCTGCACCTGGACGCAGGGGAGATCCAGATGGAGCTGATCCCCCGCATTGACGCCGTGCTCAAGCGCTACCCCGGCCCCAGTACGGTGACCGTCCACCTGCTGCTTCGCGGCCACTCGGTGACCACCATCGAGCTTCCCGACTACGCCGGGGTGACGGTCTCTCCTCAGATTATCGATGACCTCAAGGCCCTGGTGGGTGACAAGAGGGTCCGCACCGTGGCCATGCCTCCCAAATTGAAAGAACGGAAAAAACCGGCCTGGATGAACCGGAAAAAGGCCAATGGAAACGGGAACGGATAGACATCGGCGCGGGTGCGCTGCAAAGAAAAAGTGATCGGGGATACAACGCAAACGGGTCCCGGGGCAAGATGCCCCGGGACCCGTTTTGGTTTCAGGCGAATTTGTGTTTTTTATCGCTTACCCGAGGCGCAGCCCCTGCCGATGTGGATCTCCGAGGCGTCGTCGCGGGTGATGTTTCGGGAGGTGCCGTACATACGCGTGTTCATGCGGATGTAATCGAGGGTGTCTTCGTAAAAGCTGAGCTCGTGGTTGTAGACCTTCACCTCGGTGACCGCCTTGTCCGGGTTCTGCTTGGCGCAGTGCTGGCCCTTGTAGCAGGGGACCAGCTCGATGAGGCCAAGGTATTCTCCCCCCTCGAAGAGCCGGTAGGTGCCGTAGCGTATGGGGCTCCCCGGCCTCAGCTCCCCGTTGGCCGGGACATTGCCGTAATAGGTCATGGCGTCGCTCTCCTCGGCGTCCACCGCCTTGGGGCTTTCCACCCGGGAGATGTAGAGCTCTTTTTCTTCGGTGGTGCTGTCCGTGATGTTTTCTTTCTCTTCGAGCTTCAGGGTCCTGAAATCGGTGCGGGTAAAGCCTGTATACCGGCAGAGGCGCTCCAGGCCCAGGGTGGTGTTGTCCGGGGACGCATAGCCCAGGATGGCGTCGTCCTTCAATGCCATGCCGTATTGCCCCTTGATGATGGGAAGCCTGTAGACCTGCTCCCGGCCGCTGGTGTTGTCGATGCCCTGGCTGAAGGCGTCGTTGTACTTTATCCGGTTGAAGAACCGGATGATCTCGCTGAAGTGGATGACGCCGCTTTCCCCGTCTCCCAGTTCAAGGAAGGCGTTGTCGTAGTAGCTCAGGAAGGTGAGGTTGAAGGGGTTGCCGCCGTCGTACTCGTCCACCTTGAGGTAGGCGTTGATGCTGTCGAGGTCCGAGGGGAAAAAGTAGGTCATGCGGATCTCCACCACCTCCAGGTTGGCGCTGATGAGCTGTTGCAGGCGCTTGAGCTCCTGGGTGAGGGCAAAGGGCTGCTTTTTCCCTTCGATGTCCATGAGGGGGATGGTGAACTCCCTGGTGATGATGTCCTCGTTGGTGGTCAGGGCGTGGCTCATGGCAAAATCCCCGGTGCGCATGTAGGCGTAGGCGAGAATCTGGTAAATCTTGGCCTCCAGGTCCCGGACCCGGGTCTGGCCGTGGTTGGACTTGTTGGCCGTGGTGTCCGCATAGCTGATGAACTCTTCGTAGAGGGCGTCGAGCTGACCCTCAAAATACTCAAGCTCCCGGATGTAACGCTGGATCATGGATTTGGAGACGGGTTTGCCGGTGCTGATGTCGGACCAGAACCTGGGGTAGTCGCGGTTGATAAACAGCTCGATCCCCTCAAGGAAGATCCGGCAGTCGTCATAGATGCTGGTGAGGTAGTTGGCCTTGAGCTCTTCCATGGTGGAAGACTCCGCGGCTCGCACGGCAGGGGCGTGGAGTCCGGTGGTCAGCAGGGCGCATGCAAGGCACAGGCATCCCATGAGGCGAGCGATGGGGTGTCGACCGGTGCGGGCTCGACGGGGCGTGGCGGGGTGGTTGGGGTGATCAAGGGTTCGTCGTGTCATGCTAACTCCTGTTCTGCTGTAATGTCGTCTCAATGATGCGATCGGCACGATACTCCCGGGGGGTCGAGGCATCGGGGCTCGTGGGGTATTTTTTCTGGTAGTAGAGGAAGAGCTTCAGGAACTGCTGGGATTCCGGCATGCCCCGGAAGGCCTCGACGTTCCCTCCCTGCCCGTTGAGGGAGAGCTTTTTGCACAGGGTCAAAAAGGCCTTTCGGGAGTGGTAGATGGCCCGTGCTTCGCTCCGGTCTTCGTGGGCACCGGCGTAATACTCCGCCAGGCACCGGTGAAACACCGAGGCATAGCGCCAGTAGGAGTTTGCCGACGAGGTGAGGGACTCTACCAGGGTGCCCTCCATGTCGGCATACCTGGCCGAGTTGTCCGTGAGGCCGGAGAGCCTTTTCTTCTCCAGGATATTGGCAACAAGGTAGGCCATGGTGAACCGTGCGGAGTCTCCGATGAATCGGTCCCCGTCATCGGGCCCGGGGATCCGCATGCCCATGAGGCCGTACTGGTAGAGGATGTCCTCCATGAGCCGGAGGTTGCCGGTCTCCACCCCCAGGAGAATCAGCTCGTTGTAGATGGTTTTGCGGAAGGTGATGTTGTATCGGACCTGCTGGGCTGCCCGGTCGTAGTACTGCTGGTAGAGGGTGAAGAGCTCTGCCTTGGAGGCGGGCAATGTGCCGTTGCGCAGCACGGCAAAGCCCCGCCTGGCCAGGTAGAGGCTCACCAGAAACCGGGTGTTGCCCGAGTCTTTGCTGGCCTCTTCCACGTACCGCTCGTACGGGGTTCCCCCACGGATGCCTGCGGTCTTGCTCAGTTCGCAGAGTCGGCTCAGCAGGGTACGGGTGCGGGTGTGGGTAAGGGGGTCGAGCTTCTGGTCGTACCGAAGGCTTCGACCCAGGAAGTGGTATCGCAGGTAGAGCTCGTACAACGAGAAGAGCTGTTCCGCCGACGGGACATACACCCGCTCCCTGCTTTTCCGGTGGTAGCGCTTCCAGAGGGTTTCCAGCCAGTGCCAGGTCTTGGCATCGCAGGTCAGGTTGATGGGCTCCGGTGAGTCCGACCCGATCCAGCCGCCTGCCATGCGTTCCTCTTCAATCATCATGGCCAGGAAGTGGACGTTCAGGTAAGACTCGGGATTTCCCCGGACCCTGAAGGTGACGTCGTCCGCCACCCGGTGGGACGTCATGGCCTTGTCGGACTCCTTTTTTTCGAGGAAGGGGGAGAGGTAGTGGCGGCTCAGCATAAGGTACTGACGCAGCTCGGTGTCGGTGACGGGGATGCTCTGGTCCGGGAGCCGTTTGGTGTCGCTGAAACCGTATTTGATCTTCTGGTAGTGGAGGTAGAGGAGAAAATATTCGTAGGCGATGTCGAAGCGGAGTCGCTGAAGCCGCTCTCCGTCCTTGGAGGCTTCAAACTCCTCGGTGAGGCCGTCGATGCGCTTGACCATGGTTTCGATGTCGTCCACCGGGAGAAAGGGACCCTCTTCGGGGGTGGCGGCCAGGGTGTTTACCAGGTCCATGTCCTTCCGGCTCAGGGCCGTGATGCCGGTATTGGCCGGGAGGGGGTGCCGGGGCACGGCGTGGAGCAGGCTGATGCTGCGGCCACGGGTCTTGAACTCTTCCATGAAATCAGCGCCTGCAGGGCAGCTCCACAGCAGCACCAGGAGGATCGTCGCCGCAAGGCGTGGTCGTCCCTTTGTCATCATAACAGATACCCTTCCGGATTCCTTGAATCCTGCATCCGGTTGTAAAGGTCCACGTCCTCCGGGGGCAGGAGAAGCAGGATCTTTTTGCCGAGTTGTTTTGCGATGGATTGATAGTACTCGTATTGCCGCTCGTAATCGTCCACCTCCGTGGCGTCGGCGGAGAGGGCCCCGGGCAGGGTGCCGGAGATGAAGCCTTCCCGCCTTGCCGCCTCGATGTAATAGGTGCGGGCCAGGTCAAAGCTCTGGGCCGCCACCTTCAGGGCCCGGGTGCGGAGCCGGGGGGTGGCCAGGTAGGTGTCGGCGATGATGCGGTAGATGTCGTAGCGGTTGTCTTCCCTGTGTGCCAGGGCCGAGCCAAGCCTGTACCGTTCGGAGCGGATCAGCTCCTCCATCTCCCGCTCGTGGAGGGTGATGAGGCTTACCTTGCCCTGGGCGGCCAGCTCCCGGAAAAGCAGGGTGTAGGCGTTCAGGAGGTTGACGTGGTTGACCCGCAGCTCCGGCGCCTTGACAAAGGCGGCGGTGAAGTCGTGGAGGCAGCTCCTGGAGGCGTTGGCAAGGGGGAGCCTGGCCTCGGAGAGGGCGTCACCGTAGACTTCTGCCTGGAGAAACTCAAAGGTGTAGTCGATCTCACCCCGGTACCGGTGGAAGGTGTGATTGATGCTGGTGGCTTTGTACTCCCCGCCGTAGATCTCTTCTCCGCCGAAGATCTTGACCAGATCGTTGAACACAATATCGATTCTGGACTTGGCCTCGTAGTAGAGGGGCTGGACCTGTGTGTCGAAGAGGGTCCGGCGCTCCCGGCTGCTGAGCTCCTCCCATCCGGCCACGTAGCCCTTCATGGCCGCCAGGGGCTCACGGCAGGCGTAGAGATTGTAGAAGATCCAGCCGGTGGGGCAGACATTGAGCTCGTCGAGGATTTTCTTGTAGGTGGTGCGGTCTTCCACCTTGATGCCCTGCTCGATCTGCTTGAGGAGCCAGCTCTTCATGGCCGAGAGCACCACCAGGTCCACCTCGCGGTTGTCCATTTTCAGCATGGCCAGGGTCTCGTTGAAGAGTTTTTCCACGCTGAACTGTTTGGTTCCCTTGTTGATAAAGAGCATGAGGGGCAGGACCGTGCGGTGGGAGACCGCCTGCTCGGTCCAGGTCTGGCGAAGGCTGTGGGCAATGACACGGCTGCTGATGGACAGGGGCAGGGTGCGCTTGAACCAGTCGTAGCTGCTCAGGGCGATGTGGGTCTCGATGTTGGTGAAGTAGGCCAGGGTGGCGTCGAGCCAGGCGCTCTCCTCCGGGGTGAAGATGCGCTCCCAGGGAGACTCCTTGGCTGCAAGGCCCCTTCTACGGAGGTTGTCGAGTTCCGTGCACACCTTCACCGTGGTCTCAAGGCCCCTGATCTGTTCCTGGGTGAAGGGAGGGGCGCCATCCGGGTCCTTGGAGAGGTATGCCACGGCACCGTTTATGGCCCGGACCAGGTCTTCCTGGGTGAGGTAGAGGTAATAGTAGAGGGATTTGTAGTAGGGCTCCTCTTTGACAAACAGGGCTCTGTTCGGGTGGTATCCGTTTTCGAAGTACCGGATGAAGCGGGGGCCTTCATCGGCCCGGTTCAGCACGCAGGTCTCAAGGTAGATGGCGTTGTATCCGGTGAGGTTGAGCTTGTCGTCGAAGTAAATATTGGAGAAGGGCTTCTCCCTGAGGCCGCTGTACCGGCTCAGCCGGGCTGACGCCTGGCGCGCGACGGCGATGTCCAGGTGGCCGTCTGCCTGGATCCCCAGGTGGCTCTCCAGGGTCTCCAGAAGAGACGTTCGTTCCTTGGGGGACAGGTCGTCTTTCATGTAAAGGCGACCCACCGACGCGATCCAGAGCATCTGCCCGTTGTCGTTGGAGACCGAAATCTTGGGGCTGGTCGCGGGGGGCGGCTCCTCTTCCATCTCCATGCCCATCTGGCTCTCTGTCATGATGGAGACGGCGGCAAGGGACGGCGGAAAGATCAGCAGGGCGCAGGCAAGCGCCCACAGAAAGGCGACTGTCCGTGCATGGCATAGCCCCGGACGGGGCGGCGGTGTGGTGCGGCATTCAGACATCATGGGTTACATCGTCCTCCGTGGCAGCGACCGCTCAAGGGCGGACACCACCTCAAACGTGGCGTCGTTGGGTTCAAAGCTGAGAAGGGCCGTGGGTGGGGCTCCGTTTCGGATGACCACCGTGCAGGTGTACCCCCTTATGCGGAAGGTGTACGGGCTCTTCTCCGGACTCATGTGGCGGGCTTTCGGGATCTTCTTCCTTGAGGCTCGTGACACGCAGCGAGTGATCAAGGGTGCTCCCCCGGATGGTGACCAGGGCGTGGATATCCGGCGCTTCGACTGCGGAGGGCGTCGGGACCGGCCCTGTGGGCAGGCTTTCCGGAAGCGCGGTCAGGGACGGGCGCCGGGGGCGCGACTCTCCCTGGGTCGGCGTGGTACCTGCGGAGGCGGACGCCAGGGGCAAGGCTGCCGGGCCCTGTGTCGGCGCAGGAGAAAGCCCCTTGAGGGCTGTACCCTGGCGTGGCCCCGGGGCCTCCATGGATGTCGGCGGGGCTGCGCTGTGGGCCGACGGGGCGGACAGCTGGCTCAGGACGGGCGCAGGGCCGGAGCGTCTGGGTGTTCCCCCAAGGGCCGGGGATGGTGTTTTGGATCGGCCCATGGGCATTGCGGCAGGTTCATCTGAGAGGGCCAGGGGCGTGAACCGCTTTTGAGGGAGCGCCTCCGGGATCGCTGCAGGGGCCTCGTGAGCCGGTTTCGTGATGACCGGGGACAGGGCTGCCTTGGGCTCTGGAACGGCTTTGTGGGGACGTTGCGGCGCGGGGTCCCGAAGGGGCTGCCGGGGGGCCCGGGCAGAGAGGGGCAGGGGCTGCGGCTGCGCAGTGGAGAGTACAGGGGCTGCTTTTCGCTTCAATTCTCTGGTCACCGGTTGCATTGACCGTGGTGACGGGGTGTGTGGGGCCGGGAGAGCAGGGGCCGGTTTCATCCGAGCTGGGGGCCGCGCCTCGGTCAGGGGCCGGGGTGCAGGTTCCGGGATGGCAAGGGCTTTGGGGGGAGGGGCCAGGGGCATCTTGGGTGGCGGTACCAGCAGGCGGGGTTTTGCCTTTGCGGGTGGGGGCGGCTCCTTGGGGAGGGCCACAGGAGGCTCCAGGATGCGTTTGAGCTCTTTTTTTCTTGGCTCGGCACGTTTTTTTGCCGCGTCTTTCACCACCTTGATGAAGCTGATCTTTTTTTCCACCGTGGGTTCGGGCAGGGGCTCTGTGCGTGGGATGACGATGATGGTTCGGGAACGGGTCAGGGAGAGGGGCTCGTTGAAGAGGAGCTTGTGCACGGCAAAACAGGTCAGGGAGAGCAGCAGGAGCATCAGCGAGGGGCTCACGAGCCATTCGCGGCGAGCACCACGGGCGACGGTCCCCGGCATGGTGATGCGGGCGGAGCCGTAACCGTAATATTGCATGGGAATGGTGCGCATGACGAATTCCGTCCCCTCTTTTCCTGATCTTTGTTTTTCTGATCTTTTTTTTCGGTCCGGGCTCTATGGCATCCCGGAGATTTTTCGGACAGTGACGCGTTTGCCGTGGTCGTCGTAGATTTTTTCGATGAGGGACATGGCCATCAAGGTGTCCTTGCTCAGGGAAAACTGGTCCGGAACCAGCATGGGGCGGTTCTTCCCTTCACGGAGCATCTGGGTCAGGCGATCGCTCAGGTCCTGGGCGTTCAACGTGTGTTCATCGGCGTGGAGCACGCCGTCCACCACCGTCACCAGTTGAAACGGCGTGGTTTCGGGGATGGTGGGCTTGAGGACACGGATCTGGTACGACACCCGGGGCTGGTCCAGGCTGGAAATGGTTTGGGCATCCACCACCTTGGGGATGGTCATCTCGCCGATGTGAACGGGGTTCCTGCCGATGGTGGAGGCCTGGGTAAAGGCGATGAGGAGCAGAAAGGCCAGGTCGGCAAAGGAGAAGAGCCAGATTTTTGAATCGTCGTATCTCATGGTGCTCGCCGGATGTTATGGGGTGGTGGCCGCGTCTGCGGACAGAGGGGCGTCTTCCGTTGCCGGGGCTGTCATTTCACAAATGGATTGATGGTACCCAAGGGCCCGTTCAATGCGGGAGGTGGCCAGGTTGATGAGGCTTTTTTTGAACACCTCGAGGATCACGAAGCAGGTGAGGGCGATGAGGGTGGTGAAGAGGGCCACTCCGAGTCCGGTGGTGTTGAGGTCGCTGTTGGGATCTCCCTTGGCCAGGAAGATCATGATCATCCCGAAAATGGTGCCGATGAACCCCATGGGGGGGAGCAGGTTGGTGATCATGGTGATTTTGTTGATGTAGCGGGTGTGGTAGGTGTTTTCCATCATCTGGTGGGTGGCGTCGATGAGGAACGAGACCGGGTAGGCCGTGGCCTTATGCTCGTCGTGGGCGGAGCGGAGGGTCTTGACGGCGGCGGTCATCAGGGGGTCGTCGAGGGTTGCGGGGTCCGCCGCCAGGGCCATGAGCTCGTTCTCCTTGATCAGGCGGGCATGGCGATAGGCCAGGACAATCAGCCACAGGGCGTTGAGGAACAGCAGGGTACTGCCGATGTACACCACCCCCTGAACAAGGTCGCTGATGAGGTTGGGGTAGAGTTTGAAGATGTGAACGATAAATTCCATACGGCCTCGGGGTGTGGGTTGTCGGTGGTGCGTAAGCTGCGCTGCGCGTGCCGTGATGCCCTCTTGCGAAGGTGTTGCCGTGTTGTCGGTGTGAAATGTATGTTCTCTGTGTAATCATTGTAAACTCAGGTAAGCAAATTAGGTGATAAGGCCTGTATTGTCAATACTATTTTGGGTTCGAGCCTGCTGTAGCGGGCCTCTCGGCCCGGGTGGCCCCGTAGCGGTAACATGGAGGCGGAGTCAAAATGGCATCTTGCGTCCGTGGGGCGCAAGTGGCATATCAACACAAGGCTTACTTTAACGATGAATTATTGACGGTATCGGAGACCAACGCGCATGGACGCTGGATTGAATCTGTTTACGGGGAATCGCCTGGAAATCCTTGCCATGGGGCTCTCCAAGATCCTGGAAGCCCCCACGGGCAACCCCCTGAAAGAGGACGTGGTGGTGCTTCAGAGCCAGGGCATGGCCCGATGGCTCTCCCTGGCCCTTGCCCGCAACAACGGGATCTGCGCCAATGTGTTCTGGCGGTTTCCCAACGCCTTTCTCCAGGATATGTTTGCCCTGGCCGTGCCGGGCCTTGCGGACACCAGGCGGTTTGACGCCAAGAGCGCGGCCTGGAAGATCATGGGGAACCTCTCTGCGTGGACGGCGCAGCCCGCCTTTGCCCAGGTGGCCCATTTTCTTGGCGGGGACGGCGATGCCCTGAAGCGGTATCAGATCTCCGAACTCCTGGCCGACACCCTGGACCAGTACCTGACCTACCGGCCGGACATGATCAAGGAGTGGGAAAAGGGGGAAGGGGATGATTTCCAGGCGATCCTCTATCGGAGGCTCCTTGAGGACCACTGGATTTTCGCCACCGGGTTCACCTGATGGAAGACTCTGAGGCCTCAGTGAATCTGCTGAAAAAAAAGGTGAAAAAACTCCTGAAAGGGTGTGCGTGTTTGGCATCTCCTCCCTGCCGGAATTTCACATGGAACTCTTCACCGCCCTGTCGGAGGTGTGCCAGGTCAACCTCTTTCTGCTCAACCCCTGCCCCCAGTACTGGGGAGACATCCTCTCCGACTCGGAGCAGCGGCGTCTCAAGGAGAAACAGGGCCTCGACCAGGGGGAGGACGAAACCCTTCTCATGGAGGGGGGCAACCCGCTCCTGGCGTCCATGGGGGGACAGGGACGTGAGTTTTTCGACATGATGGCCGAACGCGGCCTGGAGGAGTTTCCCCTCTTTGTGGAACCCGAAGGGGAGACCCTGCTGGGGGCTGTGCAGTCCGATATCTATCATCTTCAGGATCGCTCCCGGGGTGATGGGGAGCCCTTTGTGCTGGACCCGTCCGACACCTCCCTGAGCATCCACAGCTGTCACAGCCCCCTGCGGGAGGTGGAGGTGCTGCGGGACGCCATTTTGGCCATGATGGATGAGGACCCGGAGCTGAAACCCTCGGACATCCTTGTGATGGCCCCGGACATCAACACCTATGCCCCCGTCATCGAGGCGGTGTTCAGCAGGCGTGTGGAAGGGGGCATCCGTATTCCCTTTTCCATTGCCGACCAGGCCAACGGCAGCGGGGACCGGGCCGTGGAGGCCCTTCTCCTTCTCCTGGACCTTGCCGGGTTCCGGTTTGAGGCAGGGGGTGTTCTGGAGCTTCTGGAGCAGATCGCAGGATCTCGAAGCGCTTTTGCCGTGGACGAAGGGGACCTGGAGCGGGTGGGCAGCTGGATCCGGGAGACCTCGGTCCGCTGGGGCGTGGACGGCTCCCAGCGCGGGGCCGAAGGCTTTTCCCCCTTTGACGGCAACAGCTGGAAGGCTGGCTTTGACCGGCTCTTCACAGGGTATGCCGTGGGGGACGAAGAGGCGGACCTCTATGACGGGATCCTTCCGGCCGGTCCGGTGGAGGGGGAACACGGGGTGCTCCTGGGGCGCCTGAACTGGTTCCTGTCCAGCCTGACAGCCTATGTCAAGGGCCTGGAAACATCCCGGACCGCCCGGGAGTGGGTCGATTTTTTCGAGTGGGTCCTGGGGACCTTTCTCACCGATGACGAGGGGGCCGGAGAAGGGCTCCAGGGGATCCGGGACTGCCTGAACCGCATGGGCGATGCCGCGGAGGAGGCGGAAAACGGAGAACCCGTGGAGTATCCCGTGGTGCGCTTTATCCTCAAGACCGCCCTGGCCGCACCGGACCCGGTATCCGGCTTTATCACCAGCGGTGTCACCTTCTGCGCCATGCTCCCTATGCGGAGCATCCCGTTTCGGGTCATTGCCATCCTGGGCATGGGCCACGGCACCTTTCCGCGCCAGCACAAGGCCCCGGGCTTTGATCTCATCGCCGCCTCCCCGCGCAGGGGGGATCGATCCCGGCGGAAGGACGATCGCTACCTCTTTCTGGAGATCCTCCTTTCGGTGCGCGAGACCCTCTGGGTGAGCTACACCGGCCAGAGCATCCGGGACAACAGCACCCTTCAGCCCTCGGTGCTGCTCTCCGAGCTTCTGGACTACGTGGACGGCATGACCGGCGGGGCGGCCTCGGAGCAGGTTGTGGTGGCCCATCCCCTGCACCCCTTTTCCGGCAGCTGTTTCCAGCCCGGTGATTCCCGGCTGTTTACCTTTGATGCGGCCAGTCGCCGTGTGGCAGGCCGCATGGCCCAGGTACCGGTGCCGCCCCCTCCCTTTGCGCGTCTTGCCGATCCGGACAGCGCCCCTGTTCTGCCCCCGGGGCTCTCCCTTGAGGCCCTGGAGGCATTTCTTGCCCACCCCTGCCGGTATCTCCTTCGGGAGGGGCTCGGCATGGAACTGGGGGGAGGGGAGGAGGCCCCGGAGAGCTGCGAACCCTTTACCCTCACCGGCCTGGATCGGTATCGGGCCGGGACCTTTCTGTTTGAACGGGCCCTGAAGGGGGACGCTTTAGAAAAAGCCCAGGGCGTGGTCTCCGGCATGGGGATCCTTCCCAGGGGGGAAGTGGGGGCCCACCTGCTTCGGGAACTGACCCATGAGGCGGGGGCCGTGGCCGAGGCCGTGGCATCTCTGGTGGATGGAAACGAACCCTGTGTGGAGCGACGGTGGGCTGAAGTTTCCGGTGTCGCTCTGTCGGGCGAGGTGGGGCCCTTTTTTGGGGAGACCCTGGTGGCGGGGCGCTTCGGCAAGGTCCGCAGCAGGGACCTGATCTCCGCCTGGGTGCGACTCCTCATGGCCGCCGAGTCCGGCATGGCCGTGTCCCGTGCCGTTGTGGTGGGGTTGGATCGCAAAACCGGAGGGGCAGAGATCGCCTCCATGGTGGTGCCCCCCAATCCGAGGGCGTGTCTGGAAGACCTTGTCCGGCTCTTTGCCGCAGGGGAGGGGGCGCTCTTGCCCCTGTTCCCCCTTGCCTCCGAAACCTACGCCCGGGAGCTGGCTAAGACCCGGGATGAGGCCAAGGCCATGGCAAAGGCACGTTCCGCGTTTTACGGAAATGCCTTCTCCGTGATGGCAGACCTCAACGATCCTTGGATACGGACGGCGGTGCGGGGACGGGATCCCCTTGCAGAGCCCGCCTTTGCGCGATGTGCTGAACTTCTTTTCCGCCCCATGCTGGAGGCAACCGAACAATGACACATACCCTGGCAACCCTGGACCTTGCAGCCACACCCCTTTCCGGTCGGAACCTCATCGAGGCAAGCGCCGGAACCGGAAAAACCTACACCATCGCCGCCCTGTACCTGCGTCTCGTGGTGGAAGAGAAGATCTCCGTGGACCGCATCCTGGTGGTGACCTTCACCGAAGCCGCCACCCAGGAGCTGGCCGAGCGGATCCGGGGACGGCTGCGCGAGGCCCTCTCTTTCCTGGAAGGGGCGCCCCATGAGGATCCCTTTTACGCTACCCTGTTTTCCGAAAAGGAGGGCCGGGACGAGGCGGCCGGTCGCCTGAGGGCCGCCCTGCGCAACTTTGACGAGGCAGCCATTTTTACCATTCACGGGTTCTGCAGGCGCCTTCTGTCGGACCACGCCTTTGAGACCGGCTCCCCCCTGGACATGGAACTGGTCACCGACCTGAACCATTTGAAACAGCGGGCGGTGGAGGACTACTACAGGCGTATGGTGGAGGGGGCCTCTGCCCTGTACGCGGCGTGGATCAAGGATCGAAAGATCCTGCCCGAAGGACTCCTGGCGTTTCTCTCCTTCAGTACCCCCTTGTCCCGCATCACCTTTCTGCCCGATTCTGAGCCGTTGCCCGTGGCCGATGTCGAAATGCGGTTTGCCGAGCTTCAGCAACGGGCCGCCCTGGTGTGGGAGGAAGAGCAGGAGAGTGCCCTGGCCATCCTGGCCACAGACCCGGCCCTGAACCGGAACAAGTACCGCAAAGGGGTGGACAAAAAGGCGGGGGCTGCGGCCCGTGCCCTTTTTTCCGGCAGTATTCCCTTTGGCGACACAAAGGACCTGGAGAAGCTCTCCCGGGCCACCCTGCAGGCTGCCGCCAAAAAGGGAAAAGCCGTCACTGAGAACCCCCTGTTTTGTCGGTGATGGAGCCCCTGCTGGAAGCCCTGGACGAACTCAAGGCACTCTATGAGGGGAACCTTGTTGCCCACTGCATTGCCCTTGCGCGGTACGTGGACGAGACCATGGACCGGGAAAAGGAGCGGGCCGGGATCATGGGCTTTGACGACCTCCTCTCCCGGGTGGCCGGGGCCCTTGGGGCAGATGGGGGGGAGCGCCTTGCCCGGAGCGTGGGGCAAAACTACGACGCGGCCCTCATCGACGAATTTCAGGACACGGACCCCGAGCAGTACGAGATCTTTGATCAGCTCTTTAAAGAGACCACCCTGTTCATGATCGGCGACCCCAAGCAGGCCATCTACGGGTTCCGGGGGGCCGATATCTTTGCCTATCTGAGGGCAGCCGGAGAAGCGGAAAAAGGGTACACCCTGGATGTGAACTACCGCAGCACCCGGGGCATGGTGCGGGCGGTCAATACCTTCTTCTCCCGGGGTACCTCCCCCTTTCTCTTTGAGCAGATCCACTTTTCTCCGGTGAAAAGCGCAGGGGACGAGGATGAAGAGACCCTGACCATAGACGGATCACCGGTGAGTGCCATGGTGGTCCAGCGGTTCGAGGCAGGGGAGAAACCCCTCTCCAAGGAGGCGGCCCAGAACCTGTGCATCGACCTGTGCGGCTCTGAGATGGTCTCCCTGCTCAGCCTTGGGCGCCAGGGCAGGGCCCGCATCGGTGAGGCCCCCCTCTCCGAAAAGCATGTGGCGGTGATCGTGCGCACCAACGACCAGGCCCGGGCCGTGAAAAATCACCTGACCTCCCTGGGAATCCATGCCGTTCTCTACAGCTCCGGCAACATCTTTGACAGCGAAGAGGCCGAAGAGACCGCCCTGTTCCTTGCCGCCTGTCTCCGGCCCTGGCGTCTCTCCCTCATCAAGGCGGCCCTTGGGACCACCCTCATGGGCCTGGATGCCGACACCCTGGCCGCCCTGGACGAATCCCCCCGGGACCTGGAGCGCTGGAGCGTTCGTTTTGCGGAGTGGCATGCCCTCTGGAAGGAGGACGGGTTCATGGCCATGATCCGGGGCTTCATCAAGGCAGAGGAACCCTATGAGCGCCTTGTGGGCATCACCGAGGGCGAGCGCCGTGTCACCAACATGCAGCACCTCATGGAGCTGTTGCACCGGGAGTCCGTTTCAAGGCGCCTCTCACCGGAGGGTCTCTTGAGGTGGGGGCTGTCCCATGCACTGCCGGCCTCGCCAAGACTGGAGGAGCATCGCTACCACCTGGAGAGCGACCGCACGGCCGTGCAGATCGTCACCATCCACAAGAGCAAGGGCCTGGAGTACGGCGTGGTGTTTTTGCCCTTTCCTTTCATGGGGTACCGGGAGCCCAAGGGCGGGGCGCTCTATCACGGGGAGGAAGGGCGCCTGGTGTACGACGCGGGTTCCGAAGAGCTGGAAGAGCACATGGCCCTGGCCGCCGGGGAATCCCTGGCCGAAGAGCTTCGCCTGCTTTACGTGGCCCTCACCCGGGCAAGGCACCACATGGTGATCCCCTGGGGGCGGGTGAAGGGCATGGAACGCAGCGCCATGGCCCGGCTGCTTCACGCCCCGGAGAGCGCAAGCGCCCCGGAGGCAGCCTCCCTTATCAGCGCCCTGGGCGAACACGAGCTGGCCACCCATCTCCACGAGGTGGCTGCCGCGTCCCAAGGGGCCGTGGATGTCCGACTCTGTGAGCCGGAAGAGGAGGTGCAGACCCTGTCCTTCAAGGAAGACAGCACCGAGCTGGCACCGGCGCGCCGCTTTGAAGGGACCCCGCCGGAACCCCGGGTGGTCACCAGCTTTTCCGGGCTTGCCTCTTCGGGCAGAGAGAGCGGCGAGGCCGATCACGACGCCAGGGCCCACGCAAAACCCGACGACGAGATTCCCCCTGAAGGCATCTTTGCCTTTCCCAAAGGGGCCACGCCGGGCACCTTCATGCCGTTACCCCTCTATTCGAGCCATCCCCTTTGACGCGGACGATGAGGCCAGGAACGCGGCCTGTACCGATCTGCTTACCCGGCACGGGTACGACCCGGAGGACTGGGAAGAGCCTGTCTCCACCATGGTGGCCCAGGTGCTGTCAACACCCCTTGAGTCCTTTGGTACCCCGTTTGTCCTGAGGGAGGTGCCGGCCGGTTCACGTCTCCACGAGATGGAGTTCACCTTTCCCCTGAAACGTGTCAGCGCAGAGGCCTTGAACGAGGTGCTGAACCGCTGGGGTTACGGCTCCTTTGACGACGGGGAGCTCATCATGGAGGGGCTTCGTTTTTCCCCGGTGCAGGGGTACCTCAAAGGGTTTGTGGATTTGATCTTTCAGGTGGGGGAAGGCTTCGGCATCATCGACTGGAAGTCCAACCATCTGGGAAACAGCCCGGAACGCTACGGAAAAGAGGCCCTGGCAAAGGCCATGGGGGAGCATCACTACGGCCTTCAGTATCTTCTCTATACCGTGGCCCTCAACCGCCACCTCGCCCTGAAGCTGGGCGAGGCCTACGATTACGATACCCACATGGCCGGGTCCTGGTACCTGTTTCTACGCGGGGTAGACGGAACCGGCAACGGGGTCTTTTTTGATCGGCCCGAAGAAGGGTGCATCCGGGAACTCGATGAGCTGCTCATTGAATGCCAGGCCTGAGAAACAAGCCTCCGGCGCCTCCTTATGACGACGGGCGCTTGAAATCCGGAAGGCGGGTGAATTGGGTCTGTTCAAGGGCCAGCTCGGCCTGGAAGCGGTCGTTGTCGATGGAGAAGGCCAGGCGCCGGTTTTCGTGGTAGTCCGCGTCGATGGTGAGGGTGATGGCGCTGGTGAGAGCCAGGACCTTGGGCTGACCCCGAAGGATGGAGAGGCCGAATTCGGTTTCGACGAGGCGGGTGAAGTCACCCACCACCTGGTTGAAGATCTCACCGATGCTGTCCGTCACCTCGTTGGAGGTGAAGTCCTTGACGAGATCTCCTTCGGGAATGCCCATGGAGGTCATGTAGCTTCGGTAGAGCTTGACGGCGGTGCGGTCGTTGAAATTAAAGACAATAAGTCCGTTGAAGTCACCGCTGAGCTGGACAAAGCAGCTGATGTCGGGCCGCATGATGAGCTTGGGGATGGTCTGGAGGGTTCCTGCGCATGCAATGGATTTGCGAGTGCTGATCTCCAGCACATGGGACACCGCTTCGGAGAGGACGGCGGCGATGATGTCGATGGACGATGATTCTTCAAGCTTCATGATTATGCCTGTCGTACTGATGGGTTAAGAATGTTTACCGGCCTGTTCGGCCAGGCGGCCGCATGCCGTGGCGCAGTTTACCACAACGGGGAAGAGATGATCCAATGAATTTAAAGCAGGAGTCCATGGGACAGGTGGAAGAAGAACCGGGCGGGGTCTCGGGCTGGGAGTCATGGACGGAGCAGGGCTTTTCCCTGACGGATGTGAGTTTTGCGTCGTTTCTGGCGAAAAAACACGGGCAGGATCAGGCCGTTTTCCTGGCTGCGGCCCTGGTGAGCCGGGAGTGCCGTCACGGGCATGTCTGTGTGGATTTGAACTGGTTTGCAGGGGTTGACGTTGCCGGGTGCACCTGGGAGAAGGACGGCGCGGCCTGGGGAGCCCATCTCCGTGCCCTGGGCGCAGCCGGTGGGGAGGATGATGAGACCCTTCTCGTTCTGGACGGGCGGGATCGGCTCTACCTGCGACGGTATCACCGGTTCCAGCAGGCCGTGGCCCGGTATATGGCCATGGAAACCCGGCTGGATGAGCCCGGGCGTGAGGAGATCGCCGCCCTTACAGAGGGACTGGATTGCTATTTTCCGGGGCCTTCCGACGGCGAGCCCGACCGGCAGAAGCTGGCGGCGGCCGTGGCCCTGGTGACACGGTTCTGCGTGATCTCCGGCGGACCGGGAACAGGAAAGACCACCACCGTCACCAAGATCCTGGCCCTGCTCGTGGAGCAGCACCGGAGGCGATTCAGCGGCGCCCCGGTCATTGCCCTGGCAGCGCCCACGGGCAAAGCCGCCGCCCGTCTCATGGAATCCGTGGCAGGGGCTGTGGACCGGCTTGGGTTGAGTGACGCGGTCAAAGCTGCCCTTCCCAGGGAAGCGGCCACCATCCACAGGCTCCTGGGCAGCCTGGGGCGCGGCAGTCGGGAGCTTTTTCGCAGCGGGGAGACCCTGCCATGCGATATCCTGGTGGTGGACGAGGCTTCCATGGTGGACCTGCCCCTCATAGGGCGGCTCGTTCGCTCACTGGCCCCCTCCACCCGGTTGATCCTCATGGGGGACCGGGACCAGCTGGCGTCTGTGGAGGCAGGTTCGGTCATGGGGGATCTTTGCTACGGAAAAAAGGGAGACACGGTCTCCGAAGCCCAGGGCAAGGTTCTCACCGAACTCACGGGCCGTCGCCTCTCCACCGGGCATAAGCCTCCCCTTGATGC
Source organism: Desulfoluna sp. CYM3A (assembly GCF_056829965.1). Classification (NCBI taxonomy): domain Bacteria; kingdom Pseudomonadati; phylum Thermodesulfobacteriota; class Desulfobacteria; order Desulfobacterales; family Desulfolunaceae; genus Desulfoluna; species Desulfoluna sp. CYM3A. The sequence continues at coordinate 2,436,373 of NZ_CP186556.1, read as the reverse complement.
CGGTGGCCCACCCTTGGCCAACTTACAGCTTGGGGCCTGCCCGGCGTACCGGCCAGGCCGCGGGCGCAGCCAACCGGGGGGATGCAAAGGCTCTGGCGGGTATCACCGCCCAGGGGTTTTGCCTGTGCGGCCCCTCCATGGGGAAGGGCGTCGAAGAGTGGCTGGAGGCCGAGGTGCGACGCCACCTGGCCGGGTACGGGCGGCTCAGCGACCCAAGGGAGATGCTGGCAGCCCTGGACCGCTTTCGCATCCTCTGTGCCGTGCGCAAGGGCCTTTCCGGGGTCGGGCGTATCAACCGCCTGGTGGAGCGCTGCCTGGGGTTGGGCGGGGGTGAACTCTGGTACCCGGGCCGTCCGGTGATGGTGACGGAAAACGATTACACCCTGGGGCTTTTTAACGGAGACACCGGGATCACGGTGCGCAGGAACGGAGAGCTGGCCGTGGCCTTTCCGGACGAAAGCGGGGGCATGCGGTATATCCACAGCGCCCGGCTGCCCAGGGTGGAGACGGTGTTTGCCATGACGGTTCACAAGAGCCAGGGCTCGGAGTTCACCCATGTTGTGCTGGTGCTTCCGGAGAGTGATGCTCCGGTGCTGACCCGGGAGCTGGTTTACACGGGCATCACCCGGGCCCGGGAAGAGGTGGCTTTGTGGAGCGCGCCCGAGATTCTTGATAAAGCACTGGGCAGGCGAACCCAGCGGGCCTCGGGGCTCCGGGAGCTGCTCTGGAAAAAGGGGGGATGATGAAAGGGACAGGGTTGTTCCGATTTTCCGTCGATCGCGGTGGGACCTTTACCGATGTGTACGCTGAGGTTCCGGGGGAGCCGGGGTTTCGCGTGATCAAGCTCCTTTCGGAGGACCCTGCCAATTACCCGGACGCCCCCAGGGAGGGTATCCGGCGCATCCTGGAGGAGGTAACGGGCGCCCCGGTTTCGCCTGAGGCTGTTCCCACGGAGGCCATCGAGTGGATCCGCATGGGAACCACCGTGGCCACCAACGCCCTGCTGGAGCGCAAAGGGGCCCCCACGGCCCTTGTGGTGACCCGGGGCTTTCGGGATGTCCTGCAGATCGGAAATCAGGATCGCCCGCGTATTTTTGACCTGGAGATCCGCAAACCCGACCTGCTCTACACCGAGGTGGTGGAGGCTGACGAGCGCCTCCGGTTCTTCTCGGACCATGACAAGGGCTCCCCAACGGGTCCCGAAGGACCGGTGGTGACGGCCCGCACCGGGGATCGCCTGGTGGTCCGAACCCCTTTGGATGAGGCCGATATCCGGGCAAAGCTGTCGGCGGTGCGCAGCCGGGGCATCGACTCGCTGGCCGTGGTCCTGCTCCACGCCTACGCCTGGCCCGACCACGAAGAGAGGATTGGGGCCATTGCCCGGGAGCTGGGCTTTTCCCAGGTCTCCCTCTCTTCGTCTGTGATGCCCCGCATCAAGCTGGTGCCCCGGGGCGACACCACCCTGGTGGATGCCTATCTGACGCCGCATATCCGCTACTATCTCCATGGGTTCAAAAAGGGGTTTAAAGGGACGCTTAAAGGCGAAACCTGCCTCTTCATGCAGTCCGACGGGGGGCTCACCTCCGCCGACAGCTTCACCGGCAGCAGGGCCATCCTCTCGGGTCCGGCGGGCGGGGTGGTGGGATACGCCATGACCACCGGCAGGGAAGAGGAGAACCAGCCGGTTCTGGACTTGAAGTGGGAGCACCTGGGCGTCTCCCGTAGGCAGTGACTACGACCTGACCTTTGAGACCGAAACCGCAGGGGTGCGCATCCAGGCACCCCAGCTCAATATCCGCACCGTGGCCGCAGGGGGCGGAAGCCGTCTCTTTTTTGAGGACGGGATGTTCTTGGTGGGGCCGGAGTCCGCAGGGGCCCATCCCGGCCCGGTCTGTTACCGCAAAAACGGGTACGCCACGGTGACCGACGCCAACCTGGTGCTGGGGCGCATCCAGCCGGAACACTTTCCCCGCATCTTCGGAGAGACCGAAGACCTGCCCCTGGATCGGGAGGCGTCCATTCATGCCTCCCCAAACTTACAGGGATTCGGGTCAACGCCTTTTATGCGGCCAAGGGACAGCCCGCCCTCTCCGTGGAGGAGGTGGCATTCGGGTCGGTCCGGTAGCGAAAGCAGGGTGATGGTGCGCCCCATCCGCGAGATCTCCGTCATGCGGGGCTTTTACATCAAAGATCATGTGCTGGCGGCCTTTGGCGGGGCAGGGCCCCAGCACGCCTGCGCCGTGGCACGGGCCCTGGGGATGTCCCGGGTGTTTGTGCATCGCTTTTCCAGCGTGCTCTCCGCCTACGGCATGGGCATGGCCGATGTGGTGACGGAAAAACAGACTCCCGTATCAGCCGAGGCTACGTCCGAAAACCTGGCGCGCCTGGACAGGGACCTGGATCGCCTGGAGGAGGAGGCGGCAAAAGAACTCGCGGCAAAAGGGTTTTCACCACGTCAGATTCAGTGCACCCGGTACCTTAACCTGCGCTACCAGGGCACGGACACGGCCTTGATGGTGGCGTGTCCTGGTGATGGCGATTATGTTTCTGCTTTTCTGGAACGTTACAGCCGAGAGTTCGGGTTTACCCTCAAGGACCGAAAGATCGTGGTGGACGACCTGAGGGTGCGGGCCAGGGGCAAGGTCCGCGGCGCCCGCAGGCACCCCATGGCACCGGCCGGGGCCCGCTATCCCCTTTTGAACCGGGTGACCTGTGGTTTTTGATCTTGGGACCCGGTGGCACCCCGCTTTACCGACTGGATGACCTCGGCCCGGGCACGTCTCTTCTGGGGCCCCGCCCTTATTGTCCATGAGACCACCACCATCGTGGTGGAGCCGGGGTGCACGGCAAGGGTTTCCCCTTATCAGATGGTCGATTGACGTCGGAGTCGATGACCTCCCGCCCACTGATACCTCCGTGGATCCCGTGCGTCTGTCCATCTTCAGCAACCTGTTCATGTCCATCGCCGAGCAGATGGGGCGCATGCTCCAGAAGACGGCGGTCTCCACCAACATCAAGGAGCGCCTCGACTTCTCCTGTGCCCTTTTCGGCCCCCACGGGGAGTTGGTGGCCAATGCCCCCCATCTTCCCGTGCATCTGGGGGCCATGAGCGAGGCGGTGAAGGCCCAGATCCGCATGCGGGGAAAAGATCTCAAGGAAGGGGACGTGCTGGTGAGCAACGACCCCGGGGCCGGAGGCGGGCGCCCTCGGACATCACGGTGATCACACCGGTTTTTCGTGAAGGGGAGATTATCTTCTGGGTGGCTTCCCGGGGCCACCACGCCGACATCGGCGGCATCTCGCCGGGGTCCATGCCTCCCCACTCTAAGACCCTTGGGGAGGAGGGGGCCCGCATTACCTCTTTCAAGCTGGTGGAAAACGGGGTGTTTCAAGAAGAGGGGATCCGTGAGCTGCTCATGGCTCCGGCAAAGGCCCAAAGGGAACCCGGGTCTCCGCCCGCTTCCGGGACCCGGCTCCTGGCCGACAACCTGTCGGACTTAAGGGCCCAGGTGGCGGCCAACCAGAAAGGCATCGCCCTGGTTCTGGAGATGGTGGACCATGATGGCCTGCACGTGGTTCAGGCGTACATGGCCCACGTGCAGAGCGCCGCCGAGGAAGCGGTGCGGCAGCGGCTGAAGGAGCTCTCCTTGAAAAACGGCATGGCCGAGGTGGATACGGTGCGTGCCACGGACCACCTCGACGACGGCTCCCCCATCTCCCTTGCCCTCACCATCGACAGGCGTGAGGGTAGCGCCCGCTTTGATTTTACCGGCACAGGCCCGGAGGTGTGGGGCAACGTCAACGCCCCAAAGGCCGTCACCACCTCGGCCATTCTCTACTGCCTGCGCTGCCTCATCCAAAAAGACCTGCCCCTGAACCACGGGTGCCTGGTGCCCATCGAAATCCATATCCCCGAGGGGTCTCTCCTTGCCCCCTCACCGGATGCCGCGGTGGTGGGGGGCAACGTCCTCACCTCCCAGCGCATCACCGACGTGGTCCTCAAGGCCTTTGGCACGGCCGCCGCTTCCCAGGGCTGCATGAACAACCTCACCTTCGGCAACGAGACCTTTGGCTACTACGAAACCATCGGGGGCGGCGCCGGGGCCGGGCCCACCTGGGACGGTCAGTCCGGGGTCCACACCCACATGACCAACACCCGCATCACCGACCCCGAGATCCTTGAGCGTCGATACCCCGTGCTCCTGCGTGAGTTCTCCATTCGAAAGGGCTCCGGCGGTGAGGGCGTCCATCAGGGAGGCGACGGCCTCATCCGGGACCTGGAGTTCCTTGCTCCTTCTGGACGCTGCCATCCTCCGAACGTCGCGTTTTTCAGCCTTACGGCCTCAAGGGCGGAGAGCCCGGCAAGCCCGGTCAAAATCTTTTGATCCGCACCGATGGCTCCCCCTTGAACCTCGGGTCAAAAAATCAGGTGCATCTTGCCCCGGGCCAGCGCCTTCGCATTCTCACACCGGGCGGCGGCGGATATGGCGATGCCAAGTAAAACGCATCGCAGGATTGCATTGTTATTCCGGGATGTATGCTTATCTTCCCTGAAGGACCTGTTGAAGGGGAAACCTGTTGACGGAAGAACCCATACCCACGGGAGGGACCATGCGAGCCGCAGACCTTGTCTTCAGCGCGGCGGGAGCCGCAGGGATACGCTACAGCTTTGTGAACCCGGGGACCACGGAGATGCCCCTGGTGGAGGCCTTTGATCGGGTAAAGGGGGTGAGGCCGGTCCTCTGCCCCTTTGAGGGCGTGGCCACCGGTGCTGCCGACGGGTATGCGCGCATGGCCGGGGTGCCGGGCCTCACCGTGCTGCACCTGGGCCCGGGATACGCCAACGGCATGGCCAACCTGCATAACGCCCGGCGGGCAAGAAGCCCCGTCATCAATATCATCGGCGAACACACCACGGCCCACAGACCCTTTGATCCGCCCCTTGCCATGCCCATCGAGGCCCTGGCCGCCGCCCTTCCGGGCCATGTGCGCACCGTGCTCGAAGCCGCGGATGCGGGCACGGCCTTTGCCGAATGCTACGGGGCAGCCACCCGCGGGCTCATCTCCCACCTTGTTTTTGCCCATGACCTTCAGTCCGCGGACGTGGAAGGGGACCTGTCCATGCTGTCCGCGGCAAGGCGAGAGACCGTGCCGCTGGAGACTGTTGCGGCTGTTGCCCGTACCCTGAACCGCGCAGAAAAACCAGCCCTTCTTCTGGGGGGCCAGGCCCTGGGTGGTGAGGGGCTGCGCCTGGCCGCCCAGGTGGCCGAAGCCTGCGGGGCGGATCTATTCCATGAAACCTTTGCCGCCCGCATCGAACGGGGGGCGGGCATGCCCAGCCCCATACGGCTTCCGTATTTCCCGGAATCGGCACGGGATGCGCTGGCGCCCTATGATCTGGTGGTGCTGGTGGGGGCTCCCTCTCCCGTGGGCTTTTTCGGGTACCCGGGGGTGAGCGGTCGTCTGGTGGAGGAGGCCCGGGAGAGCACGCTTTGCAAACCAGAAGCGGATGTGGGCCGCGCTCTCCAGGACCTGGCCGATGCCCTGGGCCTCTCCGCGGATTCCCCCCTGTGTCCTGTGCCCGAGTACCGCCTGCCGGACCTTCCCAAGGGGCCGTTGACCCTGGAAACCCTTGGGCAGGCCTTTGCCGCCCTTCAGCCCGAGGAGGCGGTTGTGGTGGACGAGGGGATCACCTCGGGTTTCTTCTACCATCCCCTGGCGGCAAACGTCTCCCCCCACACCACCCTCACCATTACCGGAGGCGCCATCGGCTGCGGCATCCCCATGGCCATCGGCGCGGCCCTGGCCTGCCCGGATCGTCCCGTCCTGAACCTCCAGGCCGACGGGAGCGCCCTGTTCACCGTCCAGGGGCTCTGGACCCAGGCCCGGGAGAACCTCAACATCAAAACCGTGATCTGCTCCAACAAGAGTTACGACATCCTTAAGCTGGAGGTGGCCCGGGCGGGCAACACCGATCCAGGACCCATGACCCAGAGCCTGACGGACCTGTCGCGACCCGACATCGGCTGGACGGAGATTGCCCGTGGGTTCGGGGTGCCCGCCCTGTCGGTTCGAACCGCCGAAGCGTTCGTGGCAGCCCTGCAGACGGCCCTGAAAGAGCCGGGCCCTTTTCTTGTAGAGGCGGTTCTTGGCTAACCCAACGGTCTCATGGCTTAAAAGTCCCTGGTATTTTGTCGGGGGTAAATTGGAGGCGCGAATGATGCGTTACCTTGTGTGTGTGTTTGCGGCCCTCGTGGTCTCTGCATCGGCATTTGCCGACAGCGGGAAGTCGGTTCGCTACCAGGTGAACGGGCAGGATTACGAAGGGTATTATGTGTCACCGGAAAAGGGCGCCCCCCTTGTTCTGCTGCTCCACGACTGGGACGGGTTGACTGCGTATGAGGTGACCCGTGCCCGCATGCTGGCAGAGGAGGGGTATGCCGTCTTTGCGGCGGACCTTTTTGGGGCGGGGATCCGTCCCACCAAGGTGCAGGATCGAAGGGAGCACACCGGCGAGCTTTACAAAGACCGGGGTAAAATGCGGGCCCTGATGAACGGGGCTTTGGATAAAGCCGCTTCCCTGGGGGCGAACGCCGGAAACGCGGTGGCGGCAGGGTACTGCTTTGGCGGTGCCGCGGTTCTGGAGCTGGCGCGTTCCGGTGCAGACCTCAAGGGGTTTGTCCTGTTCCATGGAGGGCTCTCCACCCCTGAGGGACAGGATTACAGCCGGGTCAGAGGAGAGATCCTCGTGATGCACGGCACCGCCGATGACGCCATCCCCATGGACTCCTTTGCCGAATTGGCGGAGAGCCTTGAAGGGGCCGGGGTTGCCCATGAGATGGTGACCTACGGGGGCGCACCCCATGCCTTTACCGTGTTTGACAGCAAGCGGTACCGGCCCGAAGCGGACCGGAGGTCATGGGAGCGGTTCCTGACGTTTCTCCGGCTGAAAACCCTTTGACCCAAAGCCCCTGAACGCCTTTAACGACGGGGATCCTCACCATAGCCTCACATGGCCCTTACAAAATCCTCACACGGGCTCCGTATACCGTTCTTCAACCTTGAACGTATTGGGAGACAACGGGATTTTTTTGAACGGGTCTGTGAAGGAGGATGTGGTGAGTATTGCAAAGAAGAACCTCGCGCTGGTGACGGTGTGCCTGACGGTGTTTGCCGTGGTCACGGTGCTGATCACGACGGCGTCCCTCAGGGAGCGCAGTCGCACGGAGATGGCATCGTTCCGGCTGCAGATGCTGGAAGAGCGCAAAGGGCGGATCCAGGACCTTGTCCTGTCTGCCCTTTCGATTTTTGAGACCGCCAATTTTTACGAAGATGCCCTGCGGGCCCTTTCGGCAACGCGGTTCGGCAACGAAGGGATAGAGAGTTTCGGTATCATGGACCGCAGCGGCATGGTCATGATGCACCCTTCGGATACCTCCCTGGAGCTCATGCAGATCGAGGAGATGGGTGACCCCTTGTGGTCGGCGTTTCGGGAGAAGACCGAGGCGCTGCTCCAAAGCCGGGGCGAGGGGTTCATCGAGCACACCTGGCTCCATCCGGTCACGGGTGCACAGGTACGAAAACTCTCCTATGTCAGGCTCTACGAACCCTGGGGGTGGGTCCTGCACACCGGGATTTACCTGGATGAGATCGATGCCATGGTCCGGGAAAAGGAGGCGGGGGTGGCCGCGGCCCTGCGGTAGCGAAACGCTGGGGCTCCTGCTATCGGCGGCCGCGTGCCTTTTGCTCACCGGGCTTGTGAGCGGGTGGCTTTCGCGGCGACTGGTGCGCCCCCTGCGGCAGGTGACCCAGACCCTGGAAGGGCTGGCCTCGGGCAAGGCGGACCTGACCACCCGGCTTTCTGCCACGACCCGGGACGAGGTGGGAGGGCTTGTGGGGCATGTCAACGCCATCATGGACCGGTTCCAGCATGTGTTTGCCTCCATTGCGGACAACGCAGAGCACCTTGGCGGCGCCTCGGAAGGGTTGATCCGGCTGTCCGGGTGCATGGCCCGGGATGCGGCCTCAGCGAGCGGTCACTCCCTTCTGCTCAGTGATGTCTCTGCTACCTTGGACAGGGAGATGCGGTTGGTGGGGGAGGTCATGGACGGGGCACGTCGGGACGGTCTTTCTGTTTTCAAATCGGTTGAGGGCATGGCCGAAGCCATTGGCGGGATCTCCGAAGAGACAGCAGAGGCCCGGCAGGAGGCAGAAACCGCGGCCGGGCGCATGGGAGATGCGGTGCGGGAGGCCCAACGTCTCGGTGAAGGTGCAACGGCCATCGGTGAGATCACAGAAACCATCAACGATATTTCCGACCAGACACACCTGCTTGCCCTCAACGCCACCATCGAGGCGGCCCGTGCAGGTGACGCAGGCAGGGGATTTGCCGTGGTGGCAGGTGAGATCAAGGGCCTTGCCGCCCAGACAGCGGTCTCTACACGTGAGATCGGTGAGAAAATAACCCGGATTCAGGAGGCGGTCTGCTCCACGGTGACGTCCATGGAGGAGGCCACCCTTCAGATCGGCCTGATTCGGTCCCGCATTCAGGGGATCGACAACGCCGTGGCCTGCCAGACAGCGAACGGGCAGGAGGTCTCCAGGTACCTGAAAAAAGCCACCGACGACCTGGCCGAGGGCGCTCGGGCCGTGGCCGTCACCACGGGCGTCGCAGGTGACATGGGGGATGCGGTTCACGGCAACAAGGCCCTTTCCGAACAGATAACGGCAAGCAGCGGCAATGTGGCGCAGAGCGCCCGGGTGCTTGAGGGGCTTTCCAGGACCCTCGGCGAGCTGACCTCGGGGTTTGCCGTTTCCGGTCATTCTCAATGAACCCTTCATCCCAAGGGAAACGAAGGGGGCAGGGGCAGCGCATTTAATCGAACCGCGGCGGGTCGCTTTTTGAAAAAGCTTCGCAAAAACATTCCGGTAATTAAACCGGTAATTAAAAAAGAAGAGGGGGCTATGCCCTGTGGGGATGAATCCACAAAAAATAAAACCTGTTTGTCTAACTTTTTAAACGTTTGGCCCCCAGGGCCGCCGGAGGCAAACCTGGGGGGCTGGGTCAGGTCATGAGGCGACGAGAGAGGCGGGCCAGGCTCTCCAGGTAGTCGCGGAATCCCACGTAGAAGATGTCGTTGTGCCCGGCGTGCCGGATCCCTAAGAACTGTTTTTCCGAGGAAGGCGAGGCCGCAAAGAGGTCTTCCCCTTCGTGGAAGGGGATGATGCTGTCTTCGTGGGCATGGATGATGAGCAGCGGCCCTGGGTAGGTGCTGATCTTGGTCAGGTTGGCGGGGCCTTCGGATTCGTCGGGCAGCTCCACCCAGTGGGGCAGGCCGATGGTGCGCAGCAGGGGGCCGAGGCGGGCAAAGCCGCTTTCGATGACCAGGGCACGGATCGTGTCGGGAAAGGCCGCGGCCAGTTCCATGGCCGGGGCGCTGCCCAGGGATCGTCCCATGGCCACCATGGGGCCTGTGTACCCTTTTTTGATGAGCCATGGGTTTACAAAGGCAAAGGTTGCCCTGGCGTCGGCCAGCATATGGGCCACGGACGGTTCGCCCCGGGAGAGGCCGTAGCCTCGGTATTCTGCGATAACCAGATTGAATCCGCACCCGGTGAGGTGGGCGGCTGCCTCATCGTAATCCGAGGCCACCTCTCCGTTGCCGTGGAAGAAGAGGAGGGTGGGGAGCGCCTTGTCCGTCAGGTGGCAGCGGACGGCGAGGCGTTCTCCGTCATGGGAGGGGATGAAAAGATCAAAGCAGCGGTCCGACTCTTCAAGGACGGGCAGGCCGGGGCGGGGATGAAACAGAAGGCTCAGAAATTCCGGGCGGTCAAAGGGGGACGGTTCCGTCATGGCGGTTCTCCTGGTTTGGGGACCATAGGGGGGCTGTCAGCCCTATCCCTTGGGGACCACGGGCTCTTTTTTCAGTATCATACGGGCGTCGGCGATGTCGATGCCCTGGTCATGGACGATGACGGGGTTCAGGTCCATCTCCTGGATATCCGGGTAGGACTCTATCACCTCCGAGACGGTGAGCAGGAGCTGGCTGAGGGCCTGTTTGTCCAGGGCGGGAGATCCCCTGAATCCGTTGAGGATCGGGGCGGATTTAATTTCGTCGATCATGCGCGAGGCAGCGGTACGTGAAAGGGGCAGCACCCGGAAGGAGACATCCCGCACCACCTCCACCAGGATCCCCCCGATGCCGAACATCACCACCGGGCCGAACTGTCGGTCGATTTTGGTGCCGATGATTACCTCCACCCCCTTTTTCTTCATGCTGGCCACCAGGCACCCTTTGATGACGGCGTCGGGCTTGTACTCCCGTGCGTTGTCGATGATGCGATGGAAGGCGTTGCGAATCTGGTCCTCGTTTTCCAGATTGAGGCGCACCCCGCCGGCGTCGCTTTTGTGGAGGATATCCGGGGAGACGATTTTCAGCACCACGGCCCCGCCGATCTCCTCGGCCAGGCGTACGGCGTCGTCGGCGGTTTTGGCCAAGTGTTCCCGCATGGCCGGAGCGCCGTGGCTGCGCAGGATCTCCTTGGCTTCGTGTTCAAAGAGATAGCGGCGGCCCTCAGCCCGGGCGTTGTGGATGAGCTTGACGGCCTTTTTTTTCGCCTTGGCCCCCCAGTTGAATTCAAAGGTGGTCTTGTATTTGTAGGCGGAGATGTACTGGCCGTAGCGGGAAAGGGCCCCCACGCACCGTGTGGCGATGTCCAGGGATTCGTACACCGGGATGCCGTAGTAGCGCAGGAGCTCCAGGGAGTGGGGTTTCACCGAATTGTAGAGGCTTTGCAGGACAATGGGCTTGCCCGATCTCTGGACCAGTTTGCCCATCTGGTGGGCTGCGTCCTCTTCCAGGAACCGGAGCTTTTCGGCAAACCGGATGGCGTAGCCCCCGAAGAGCCCGGCGATGAGAAGACCGCCCACGTTGGCGTCGTTTAAGATGATCCTGGCGCAGCGTGCAAAGATTTCGGGGTTGGCGTCACTGCCCCCGGCAACATCCACCGGGTTGGATACCGAGGCGTTGTGGGGCAGGATCTCTCGCAGTTTGGCCTGGGACCGCTCTGACAGGGTGGGGATTTCAAGGCCCAGGTCAGTGAGGAGGTCCGAGGCGATGGTGGCGTGCCCGCCCCCGTCGGCCAGGATGGCTACCTTTCTGTTGCGGATGTGCGGCAGGCTGGAGAGGGTCTCGGCCACGGGAAAGAGCTGGTCCGGGTGTTCGATGTTGATGATTCCCGCCCGCTCAAAGGAGGTCCGGGCCACCTCGGAGATGCCTGCCAGCGCCCCGGTATGGGACCCCGCCGATTTTTGCCCTGTGGAGGTCCGGCCGCTTTTCAGCAGGATGATGGGTTTCTGGCGGGAGGTTTTGTAGACCTGCTGGAGAAAGGTGCGGCCGTCCCGCAGCCCCTCCACATAGATGAGGATGGCCTTGGTCTTCTCGTCGTGCCGGAAAAACTCCAGGTATTCGTCGAAATGGATGTCCGACTCATTGCCCACCCCCACATAATAGGAAAAGCCCTTGTGGCTTCGCAGGGTGGCCTCGGTGATGAGGTGAAGGGCGATGTTGCCGCTCTGGGTGAGCAGGGCGATGTCTCCTTTGGGGACGTTGGAGAGTCCCACCAGGTTGAGTCCCGTCCACATGTTGATGATGCCCGAGGTGTTGGGCCCCACCAGTCGCACCTTGTGAGCCCGGGCCGTCTCCAGGATCTCGTCCTCCAGGTGCTTGCCCTGGGGGCCCATCTCGCCGAAGCCCCCTGCAATGATGACGGCACCTGCAATGCCCTTGCGGCCGCATTGGGCCAGGAGACCCGGGACCGTGGAGGCGGGTGTGGTGATGAGGGCCAGGTCCACCGGCTCTTTGATCTCCTCCACATCGGCGTAGCATCTCAGGCCGAGGACGCGGCGTTCCCGTGGGTTGACCGGGTAGATGCCCCCTTCGAACCCGCTCTTCTTCAGGGTGGCCACGGCCTGGTAGCCCCGTTTGGTCTCATCCCGCGACGCGCCGATGACGGCCACGGAGTCTGCGTTGAGTATGCGATGAAGGTCTTCCATGGCTATACCCCCTTGAATATGGGTCGGCGCTTCTCTTTAAAGGCGTCAATGCCCTCCTGCCAGTCCCGGCTCTTCATGCAGGCAATGATGGCCTTGGTCTCTTCGTCGTAGATCTCTTCCAGGGTGAGGGCGGGGGCCCGTTCCATGAGGGATTTGGCAAGGGCCATGGAAAGGGGCGCTTTGTCGGCCATGCGTGCGGCAAGGGCCAGGGCCTCTTCCATCAGGTGATCCTGGGGGACGCTGGCAAGGGCCAGGCCGGTCTCCATGGCCTCGGGGCCCGTGAGAGTTTCTGTGCATGAGCTCCCGGGCCCGTGCAAGGCCCACGATGCGCTCCAGGTGGCGGGTGACACCGCCCCCCACCATGGTGCCGAGGCCGGTTTCGGGAAACCCCAGGGTGGCTGTGTCGGCCATGATGACGAAATCGCAGTTAAGGGCCAGCTCGGTACCTGCCCCCCTGGCCGGCCCGTTGACCGCCGCGATAACGGGCAGGGGAAGGGTTCGGAGTTTGAGGCAGGTGGCATGGGCCAGTTCAATGTAGGCTTTTTTTTCTTCGGCGGTTCGCTGCCCGTCGGCGTGGTGCTTGAGGTCCGCCCCTGCGCAGAAGGCCTCTTTGGGGGGGCGGGGGAAGTGGCGGCTTGAGTTACGGGGGGGCACCGGTGATGATCAGGGCCCGGATGGCGAGGTCTGAAGAGAGAGAGTCCAGGACAGACCCCAGCTCTTCGTACATGCGTTCAATGACGGCGTTCATGCGGTGGGGCCGGTTGAGACGCAGGATGCCGGTGTTGTCCCGGGCTTCGAAGAGCACGGTGGCAGGGGCTATATGAAGCCTCCATACTGGTTTCAACCGACGGAAACGGGCCGGGGAGAGGGATGAAAACCGTGTGTGTGGTGTAATTGACCGATAAATCAAAATTTTACCAAAGGCGTTATCTCTCCGTCAAACAGAACGTTTGCAATTTTCAATCAAACATGCAACCCTTTCCTCCAAAGTTCAGTACTTCACCCGGGATGTCGTTTGACTAATAGACGACGATTCGGGTCCTTGTTTCTGCGGTAGCGTCACGGGTGTCTTCTGGTTTGGTGGGCCCGGTTATTATTGAGTATGCGGGCGGTGGGGCGTCTTTGCGGAGTGGTCATTTTTTCTGATACGGATGGTGTTATGACATGTAAAAAATTGGGGTTGATCCTGCTGCTATTTGCCTGTACTGCCTGCTCCTCACAGGAGTACAGTCACCCCGTGCACTTCGAGACCCTGTTGAACGATCATTCCATTCTCACCTTTGACGTGACGGTGGTCATGAAAAGCGAGAAAGGCTTGGAAGAGTTGAAAAAAAAGCTGTCCCAGGTGGAGTACGGCATGCGCATCGTCTTGACCCAGAGGCGCCCGGATCAGATTGACACCCCCAAGCGCATCAAGAGCGTCATGCGAAAAATCTGCGAATCCCAGATGGCCAACCGGGTGGAGCGGTTTGATGTGACCCAGATGAGGCTCCGGCGATACGTGGGCGGGGCAAAATACGTGGAAGATGGCCCCAAGAGCATCAATCGAAAAGGTCTCACCGGGCAGTAACGAGCCTTGCAGGGGTATGGTTTTTAAGGGCGGGTGCGCTGGTAAACAGCGAACCCGCTCTTTTTGTTTGTCCCTTTAGCGACCGATGCCTTCGTAGTGAAAGCCTTCTGTTTTGAGTTGCTCAGGGGCTATACTGGTTTCGCCCGTCAAAGATAACGGGCTGAGCCATGAGGCGCTTCATGGCCTCAAAGTCCGGCTGGCGAAAGGGCTTCCACTCGGTGACCAGGAGCATGGCGTCCACATCCTTGACAGCGTCGTACTGGTGGTCCGCTAAGATGAGGCTGCCGTTTTGCAGGTGCCCGGCCAGGCAATGTTCGGCCTCTTCCATGGCCACGGGATCGTAGGCCGTCACCGTGGCTCCTGCGGCGATCAGTTGCTCGATGACCACCACAGAAGGGGCCTCCCGCATGTCGTCGGTGCCGGGTTTGAAGGCAAGGCCCCAGATGCCGAAGCGGCGTCCGCTCAGGTCCTCCCCAAAGTGTTCCACCACCTTTTCAAAGAGGCGTTTTTTCTGAAAGGCGTTTCGCGTCTCCACCGCCTTGAGGATCAGGGGCGTAAAGCCCACCTCTCCGGCGGAGCGGATCAGGGCCTGGACATCCTTGGGGAAACAGGACCCGCCGTAGCCGCACCCGGCGTAGATAAAGCTGTAGCCGATGCGGCTGTCCGAGCCGATGCCCTTGCGGACACTTTCCACATCCACGCCCAGTTTTTCGCACATGAAGGCGATCTCGTTCATAAAGGAGATCTTGGTGGCCAGAAGGGAGTTGGCCGCGTATTTGGTCATCTCTGCGTCCCGGATTCCCATGGAGACGATTTTGTCATGGATCCGGGAGAAGGGGGCATAGAGGGTCTTCATGATGGCTTCGGAACGGGGGGAGTCCGTGCCGATCACCACCCGGTCGGGGCGCATGAAGTCCCCCACGGCCGCTCCTTCCTTGAGGAACTCGGGGTTGCTCACCACGTCGAATTCTACTGAGACCCCGCGTTTGTCCAGCTCCTCCTGAACGACTTCACGGACCTTGTCCGCCGTGCCCACCGGAACCGTGGATTTGTCCACGATGACGCCGTACCGGTTGAGATGCTGCCCGATCTCCCGGGCCGCAGCCAGGACGTAGCGGAGGTCGGCGGACCCGTCGTCCCCCGGCGGGGTCCCCACGGCGATAAAAAAGAGGTCGGAGTGGGACATGGCCTCGGCCAGGTCCGTTGTGAAGTTGAGAAGCCCGAGTTTGCTGTTGCTGGTCACCAGGCCTTCGAGACCCGGCTCGTAGATGGGAAGGATCCCTTGGTTGAGGTTGTCGATTTTGGTCTTGTCAACGTCCACGCAGGTGACGTTGTTCCCCATCTCGGAAAAGCAGGCGCCGGTGACCAGGCCTACGTAGCCTGTACCGATGACAGTGATATGCATGGTGATCTCCCGGTTTGGATGGTCCTCATCCGCTTTCAGATTTCAGACAAGGTTGGTCAAACGTTGGGTTGCCATGTCGCCGCCCTGAAGTCCGGGCGTGTTGCCTCATGCTCCGGTATGGCTCAACCTGGGGGAGCTCGCATAAAAGGGTGTTGGGGTATTTCCTGTAGGCTCTGTGCACGCATCCTGCCGGATGCTTCTTTATTGTTTTATCTTCACTTCTCTTTTGAGGCTGAAATAAGGGGAGGGGGAAGAGAACCGGCATCGGTGCGTCCCATCGGCTGTGGCGTTTTGGGGTAGTGTCGTGCCGGCAAGCGCTTTTTGTTTTCAATCCGTAATGTTTCCGTACAGTGAATATGGCTCAAAATCAAGTGGAAAACATCCTGCGTCCTTTCCTGGCGCAACTTCAGGGCAAAGGGACCTCCTCCGTCATCGCCGGGCTGGCCGGGTCTGAAAAAGCCCTGGTCACGGACACCATCTCCCGGCTGGTCCCGGGCCCCCTTGTGGTGGTCCTTCCCACCACAAAGGACGTGGACCTTTTTCTGGGGGACCTCTCCCTGTTTGCCGGGGTGCCCACAGACGACGTGGCCGCCCTGTTCCCCCCTTATAATATCCTGCCCTATAAATCGGTGTCCTATCACGCGGAGACCTCCGCCAAGAGGATCCGGACCCTTTATGCCATGCTGGAAGGCCGCATGCCCAAGATCGTGGTGACCACCGTGGACACCCTGATGCAGCGGCTGATCCCCAAGGAGGAGATGAACGCCTACGCCGATCTCCTCATGGTCAACGAGGAGGTGGATCGCGGGGAACTCATCTCAAACCTGGTGGCAGGGGGCTATGTCCGCACCTCCATTGTGGAGGAGCCCGGGGATTTTTCCGTTCGGGGGGGCATCGTCGATTTCTTCTCACCTTACCATGACGACCCGGTGCGCGTGGAGTTTTTTGGTGATGTGGTGGACTCCATTCGTCTGTTTTCCGCCACCAACCAGAGGCGAAAGGGCTCTCTCATGGAGGCGGTCCTCCTTCCCGCCAGGGAGACCATCCTGCGCCGTGAAAAGCTGGAAGAGGTGGTGGGCAGGATACGAAGGGCTGCCGCAGCCGCGGGTGTTCCCCTCGACGAGGTGAAGGACCTGGTGGGCCGCGTCAAAGAGGAAGAGGGGGGCGCCACGGTGGAGAGTCTCCTCTCCCTGGTCTACCCGTCCCTGGATACGTTTATGGATTACCTGCCCTCCAATGCCCTGATGGTGATCCCGGACCCGGACGGCCTGCGCAGGAGCAGGGATACCTTTCTCCAGAGGGTGGCGGGCAACTACGAGCTGGCGCAGAAGGGGAATCGCCTCACCGTTGAGCCGGAGCAGCTGTTTCTGGGCAAGGAAGAACTGGAAACCCACCTCAAGGCGTGTCGGGTATTGGAATACGCCATGGTGGCCACCGAGTCCATGGATGCCGGTGGAAGCCTTCCCCTTGCCATTTCCGATCACAGCGCCCTCACCGCTGAACTCAAGACCCGCCACACACGGGACGAGTCTCCCTTGCAGCCCCTGGTGGATCGCCTGGAGTCCCTTCGCCGGGAAGGGCATCTCACCTGGATCCTCTGCAGTCGTGAGCCCCAGGTGGAACGGCTCCTGGAGCTGTTGAAACCCTACGGCATTGAGCCGCCCGTGGGAACGTACAACCGGGAGGCGACCCCCCGCGGAGGCGCCCTTCGCATTGCCGTGGGGCATCTGTCCACCGGCTTTTTCTGGGCCGACGCGGGCCTGGCCGTCATCACCGAGGACGAGATCTTCGGAGCCAAGCGGCGGGTGGTGCGCAGTGCCAAGCGGCGGGCCCGGGACGAGCTCCTCTCCCTGGGAGAGTTGAAGGAAGGGGACCTCGTGGTCCACGACGAACACGGTATCGGTCGCTATGTCGGGCTGACCAAGATCGTGGTGGGGCGGATTACCAGCGACTACCTGGCCATCGAATACAAGGACGATGACCGCTTCTACCTGCCCGTGGACCGCATGGGGATGATCCAGAAGTACGTGGGTGTCGAAGGGCACAAGCCCCTTTTGGACCGCATGGGGGGCAAGTCCTGGGACAAGGTCAAGGCCAAGGCCAAGAAAGAGGTGGAGAAGATGGCCGGCGAGCTTCTCAAGCTCTACGCCGAGCGCAAGGTGAAAAAAGGATTCAAGTTTTCCGCCTCCGATGCCTACTTCAACGAGTTTCAGGCCTCCTTTCCCTACGAAGAGACCCGGGATCAGCTCCGGGCCATCGACGATGTCCTGGACGACATGGAGAAAGAGAACTCCATGGACCGCCTGGTCTGCGGGGACGTGGGTTACGGCAAGACCGAAGTGGCCATGCGCGCCGCCTTTAAAGCCGTGGCCGACGGCAAGCAGGTGGCGGTGCTGGTTCCCACCACAGTCCTGGCCGAGCAGCACCTTAAGACGTTTCGGGAGCGGTTCGATCGCTACCCGGTTATCGTGGAGAGCCTCAGCCGCTTCCGCAAGGCTGCGGAGCAGCGCCGCATTGTCGAAGCCCTGGCAGAGGGCAAGGTGGACATCGTTATCGGGACCCATCGCCTCTTTTCCGGAGATGTCGACTTCAAGGACCTGGGCCTTTTGATCATTGATGAGGAGCAGCGGTTCGGGGTCCGCCATAAAGAAAAACTCAAGGGGCTCAAGAGCACCGTGGACGTGCTGGCCCTCTCTGCCACCCCCATCCCCAGGACCCTCCACATGTCCCTTGCGGGCATGCGGGACATCAGCGTCATCTCCACGCCCCCTGAAGAGCGGCAGGCCATCATCAGCTATATCGCCGAATACGACGACGCCATTGTGGGGGAGGCCATCACCCGTGAGCTTGGCCGCCAGGGGCAGGTTTTCTTTGTCCACAACAACGTGGCCTCCATCGAGCGCATGGCCGATCGCATCCGGGACCTGGTGCCTGCGGCCCGGGTTGGGGTGGCCCACGGACAGCAGACCGAGCGGGAGCTGGAGAAGGTGATGTTCGCCTTTGTGGAAAAGCAGATTGACGTGCTGGTGACCACAACCATCATCGAGTCCGGCCTGGACATCCCTTCGGCCAACACCATGATCGTGAACCGGGCCGACCGGTTCGGGCTTTCCCAGCTTTATCAGCTCAGGGGGCGCATCGGCCGCGGGGACGAGCAGGCCTTTGCCTATCTGTTCGTACCCGAGGAGGCCCGTTTGAGCCGGGATGCGGCCAAGCGCATGAAGGTGCTCATGGAGCACACCGACCTGGGGGCCGGATTCCAGATTGCCATGAGCGATCTTCAGATACGGGGCGGGGGCGCTGCCCTGGGTGCCTCCCAGTCCGGGCACATCGCCGCCGTGGGCTACGACATGTTCCTCACCCTCATGGACGAGGCCATCTCCGAACTCAAGGGGCAGCCCAAGGTCCATGCCCTGGAACCCGAGATCAACGTTAATTTCTCCACTTTCTTCCCGGAGGACTACGTCCCGGACATCGAGCAGCGGCTGGTGCTGTACAGGCGCCTTGCCAAGATGCGAGAGCTCCGGGAGATCGCCGATATCAAAGGCGAGATCGTGGACCGTTACGGCAAATTGCCGGAAGAGGCCATGAACGTCCTTTTGAAGATCATGCTGAGGATCGAGGCGGTGAGGGCGGGGGTCAAAAAACTCGAACTGTCCGGCACCCAGCTATCCCTGTCGTTTTCCGATCTTCACCAGAAGGTGCCCCACGCCATCGTGGAGGTGACGGCCAGGGGAGAGGGGCGCTACGAGCTGACGCCGGATCTTCTCTTCCGGGCGACCCTGACCAAGGGAACCAACAGCAGCCTGCTGACGCAGTGCAAGAATATTCTCAAGGAGGTGGCGGCCTATGTTAACCCGTCAGACAATTAAGCGGGGGGTGCTGGCCCTTTCTGTACTTGTTGCTTCAGGGCTTTTTACAGGGTGCACCGGCGGGGCCGGTCAGGACCCGGAAACACCTCTGCTTTCATGCCGGGGGCGGGCCGTGACTGCGGGGGATTACCAGGATGCCCTGAAGCTGGCGCTCCAGGGCTATCCCTATGAAAGCCTTTCCAAGGGGGAAGAGGTGGCGGCCATTCGCAAGGGGGTGCTGCACCAGCTTCAGGAGGAAGCTCTCTGCTGGCGGTCTGCCTGATGAAAAAGGGCATCACCCTTCGGGAGGGGGCCCTGGACGCAGCTGTGGCTGATGCCGGGGCAGGGTACCCCGAGGGGGCATTCGAAAAGGAGTTGACGGATCGCGGGATCTCCTTTGCCCTCTGGAAGCGGCGGCTGGCCAACCGGCTCCTGGCAGAGCAGGTCCTTGCGTCGGAATTCAGGAATGAACGCCTCCTTTCCTATGCTGATTTCCAGGCGGTCCAGGGCGGAACGTCCTCGACATTGAGTGAAGAGGGGTTGGTCAGGCAGGTCAGGCGTTCACGTATGGAAGCAGCCTATCGTGCTTGGCGGCGGAGCGCTCAAGGAAAATATTCAATTGAAGTTAACGGCGAATTGTGGGAAAAGATCCTTGAAGAAGGCAGACCGTAGCGTTCCTTGGTGGGAAAAAACGTCCCGCGGAAATGGGGGGCATTTTGGCTGCAAGTGTTGAATCGCTCTTTATTTCAGGCGATTCGGCGAAGCAGTGTTTAATCGGAGTCGGACGAATTTATGATTAAGTCAACGACCGGACAATGTAAAAAATGGGTGTGGTGTGTGCTCGTGGCTGTTTCAGCCTGTCTTGTGGCAGGGACGGCGGCGGCGAAAAAAGCCGAGGTGATCGATCGCATCGTGGCCGTGGTCAACGATGATGTGGTGACCCTTACGGACCTGAACGAAGAGCTGGCCCCCTATGAAGCAAAGATCCGCCAGATGAATTACCCTCTTGAAAAAGAGATGCAGATGCGGTTCAAACTGCGTGAGGATCTGATCAATCAGCTTGTGGAGAAAAAACTCACCGATCAGCTTGTGGCGAAAAAAGATATCCATATCGGCGAAAAGGAAGTGGACCGGGCCATTGAACGGGTCAAGAGCCTCAACCAGTTCACCGATGAGGCGTTACGGGCCCAGCTCAAAGCCCAGGGCCTGGATTACGAGACCTACCGCAGCGAGATCAGGAACCAGCTGCTGAGGAACCGTCTGGTGAGCTACGAGGTGAAATCAAAAATCGTCATCACCGACGAAGATGTTCAGGAATACTACGACGCCAATAAAAAGGAGCTTGGGAACAAGCCCCTGGAAGAGGCGCTTCACGCATCCATTACCGATCAGTTGTACCAGGACGCCGTGGGCAAGAAATTCGCCCAGTGGCTCAGTGATTTGAAAAAAGAAGCACATATCAAGGTGATTCAGTAATACCGCAGGCCGGCGGCAGTGAAGGAAGGGGGCGCATGGCTGAAAACAAAGATGAGGTTCGGGAACGGCCCCAATTTAACGAATACCTTCGGGATACCCGGTTGCAAAACGGCATCACCATTGAAACGGTGTGCCGCGAAACCAAGCTCTCCCGTCATGTGGTGGAGAGCATTGAGGCGGGAGACCGCAGCGCCCTCCGAGATGCTCAAGAGCTTCCTGCGTTCCATGGCAGAGGCGTGCGGCGCCGACGGGGAAACAGCGGTTTCTCTCTACTTGGAAGCGTACCCTCCGGCTCCGGAGGGTGTCCGCTTCTGCAGCTCCGGGGACCGGAAACGGAACCTGGGGATTCTTTTTGCCCTGCTTTGTCTGGTGACCTTTGTGGTCCTGGGGGTCTCTTTTTTTTTTGACGCCCCCTGACACCGGCGTATCAGAGCAGGCGGAGCCTCCCTCAGAGGCTCGCACCATACCCGAGAAAAAAGTGAAAGAGAAAAGGCGCTCCGAAAAGACCCGTGAGGGGCTCCTTCTGGAGATCCTGTCGGCCGGAAAGGCCCATGTCAAGGTGAGTGCCGACGGCAGTCAGCCCAAGCCCTATGCCATGAGACAGGGGGAGCGCATCTCCATCCGTGCGGTGGAGAGTTTCAATATTCTTCTGGAAGACAAGTGCGCCGTCGCCTTGTTTTACAACGGGCGGCCCGTGGAGATTCCCGGGCCCTGCGGGCGGCCGGTGAACCTCTGGATTCCGTAACAGATCCTTGGAAGGGCCGGGCCACCGCCGCAAAAGCCGGCAGGCACAGGCCGGCTTTTTTGTTTTTACTCCGCCACCTTGAGATGGCGGGAAACCTTTTGACCCCGACACGATCAGGACAACAGCGCCTCTGATCTTGTCGGGCCTTGGAAGCAGGACACGGCAGCCCCGAAGGGCGTTCCCCGATTTGTTTCGTGGGGCCCTTGGGGAGTACCGTGCCCTGTCTGCCGTCAGGGCCGTTGGGGCCCTGTCATGCGGGGAGGATTATCATGAGCGAAGACAGGAACAAAATTCTTGAAGAGACCATCAAGCGGCTTTTGAGGCGTGGGGCCCTCACCAACCTTCAAAAGATCGTCAACAAGACACACGCGGCGGACCTCTCCGTTGTCTTCAGGAACCTTTCGGTCAACAGTCAGCGCAAGCTCTTCGACATGATAGAGGACTACGAACAGAGGGCGGTGCTCCTGAGTGAACTCAGCGAGTACACCTTCACGGACTTTATCGAGACCATCGAGGTGGAAGAGCTTCTGGACGTCTTCGACCACATGCCCGCCGACGACGTGGCCGACCTCATCGCAGACCTGCCCAAAGAGAAGGCCGACGCCGTTCTCGAAAAGATGAAGACCGAGGAGTCCGAAGAGGTTGAGGACCTCCTCAGCTATGACGACGACACCGCGGGCGGGATCATGGTCCCGGACTTTGTGGCCCTTGCCGAAGAGATCACCGCACGGGAGGCCATCGAGTCCCTTCAGAAGGACTTCCCCGATGTAGAGATGCCCTTTTACCTTTACGTCGTGGACGACCATGAACGGCTTGTGGGGGTGGTTTCCCTGCGTCAGCTCGTGGTGGTCAAGCCCGGTACGCCCCTGAAGGACTTCATGACCACGGACATCTTCTCCGTTACCACCGACATGGACCAGGAAGAGGTGGCCAAGATCGTTGCGCGCTACGATATCCTGGCGGTGCCCGTTGTGGACGACAACAATCGCCTCATGGGGATCGTCACCGTGGACGACGTCATCGACATTTTCCGCCAGGAGGCCACCGAGGACATGCTGAAGATGGCCGGTGTGGGCGAGGAGTTCGTGGAGACCCAGTCCATTGTGAGCAGTACCCGCATCCGCCTGCCCTGGCTCTTTGCCAGCTGCATCGGGGGAATTCTTGCCTTTTTCATCATCGGGCACTTTGAAGACACCCTGAAGCAGGTGACCTACCTCGCCGCCTTTCTCCCGGTGATCATGGGGATGGGCGGGAACATCGGCACCCAGTCCTCCACCATTGTGGTGCGGGGCCTTGCCACGGGGCGTCTCGTGGCCGACGACCTGAGGAACGTGGTGTGCAAGGAACTCAGCATCGGCATGATCCTGGGTATCATCTACGGAGGGCTCATCGCCCTTGCCGCCCAGGTGCGGTTCGGCTCGGAGATCAACACCATGATGCTCGCCGTTTCCGTGGGGCTGGCCGTTCTTTCGTCCATGTCCATCGCCGCCCTGGTGGGCTCCCTGGTTCCCATGGTGTTCGGGCGCATCAACATCGACCCGGCCGTTGCCACGGGCCCCTTTGTCACCACCAGCATCGACATTATCAGTGTCTATTGCTATTTTAAGATTGCCACCCAGCTCCTGGGGCTTTAGGCCGGTATGGCTCTCGTCCCCCAGGTGATCATCCGGAAGGCCCGGGCTATTTTGCTCCGCAAGGTGGAGTACGGGGACCACGATGTGGTCCTCACCTTCCTCACCCCGGACAAGGGCAAGGTGAGTGCCTTTGCCAAGAACGCCAAGAAGAGCGTGAAGCGGTTTTCCGGAGTCCTGGAGCTTGCCACCCTCCTGGAGATCGTGGTGCGCCAGGGAAAGGGCCTGCCCTACCTGGAAGAGGCCTCCATTCTGGATCCTTACGAATCCATCCGTACCGACTATCTGCGCTCCGCCTATGCCGGTTACTGGTCCGAGGTGACCATTCAGTGGCTGGAAGAGGATGTGCCTCAGAAGCGCCTCTTTACCCTTTTCGAGTCCGCCCTGGGCGCCCTCAACGACTCCCGGAGATCTCCGGGGAGTGTCAGTGTCCTGTTTCAGATGCTTTTCCTTGATATCGCCGGCTTTGCGCCGTCCCTCGGCCCGTGCGCCGGGTGCGGCGCCTCCATGGAGAATACCGTCCGGGGACCGGGTGCTCTTCGACCTGGATCGCGGGGGCCTGGTCTGCCCGCAGTGCCGGGGCGAGGCCCGCCATCGCATGGCCATCTCCGTGGGGACCCTGAAGCAGCTTCGCTGGGTGCTGGACGAAGGGCTGGAGGGTGCCTTTCGCGTGCGGTTCAGTCCCAACACAGAGCGAGAGGCCCTGGCCCTCATGGAACGGTTCCTGCCACGACACCTGGGGCGAGAACCCAAGAGCCTCTCTTATCTATCCAAAATCCGATCCATGTAAAGGATATCCCGCCATGCCCCATGACACAGGCCGTCCCATCTCTTCAACCGTCGTGACCTCCGCACCCTGCCGGGTGGATATGGGGGGGACCCTTGACCTGGCTACCTTTCATCTTCCGTTGCGGCACCTGGATCCCGTCACCTTCAACCTGGCCCTGGACCTGCGGACGCGGGTTCGCATCGCGCCGTACACCCCCGGGCGGGTGCGCGTCTCCTCCCGGGGCTTTGAACCCGCCGAATTTCCTGCCAGGGAGCTTCCCTTTGATCACCCCATGGGCCTGATGTTCGGCATCGCCGCCTATTTTGATGCTTCAGGGGTGGCCATTGACATCGATTCAGCCTCGCCGCCCCGCAGCGCCCTGGGGGGCTCTTCTGTCGCTGCGGTGGCCCTGTGCGCTGCCTTTCTCATCGCCTTGGAAGGCATGGAGGACGGCCATGCCCTGAAAGAGCGCGCCGCCCGCATTGCGCAATCCGTGGAGAGCGCCGTGGCGGGTGTTGTCTGCGGCATCCAGGACCAGATGGCCGCCGCCTTCGGCGGGGTTTCCCTCTGGCACTGGGACGGGGAGGGGCGGTACCGGCGGACGCAGCTGTGCGACGCCGGGGGCGCGGAGCCGTCGGCTCACATGGCGGTGGCCTATTGCGGCATTCCCCATGATTCCCTGGACGTCAACGGGCGATGGGTCAAAGGGTTTCTGGCCGGGCGCCACAGGGCGGAGTGGGTTCGCATCATCGAGCTGACCCACGCCTTTGCCGAGGCCATGGCCGCGGGCCAGTGGCGACGGGCCGGAGAGCTCATGAACCGCGAGACACGCATCCGTCTGTCCATGACGCCGGATGTGCTGGACGAAACGGGAACGCGCCTGGTGGAAAGCGCTGTGGCCCTGGGTTGCGGCGCCCGCTTCACCGGTGCCGGTGGCGGCGGGTGCCTCTGGGCCGTGGGGGGGGTCGGGGACATGGCAGCCGTGAGGGATGCCTGGGGGGCCATCTGCGCGGAGATTCCCGGTGCAAAGCTCCTGCCGCCTGCCGTGGCATGGCACGGGGTGGCCACCGAGGGGGACGAGGCCTGGGAGGCGCCTGTTTCCTGACAATCCGGGCCGCAGAGGACAGGGGTGTCCGTCTCCTTTGTCAAGCTTTTCAAACCCTTGGCTCCTGTCCGGGTGCAATGAGTTATTTTTTCGTGTTTCCGGGCCCTTGCGAAGGCCCCGGCACGGGGCGGATGCCCTGCGCCTTTTGATTGACTATCGCTATCTTATCATGTAGTTTTCTTTGGTTAAAATAAGATGACCGTGCAGCAAAGGGATGTAATCCGGACGTTTTCCACGCATGTTGTGTTGCGGTGGCGAGGTACCCCATTATATAGCGTGTCGCATCGCGATACCCTGCGCCCTTGCAGGCCATCACAGGATATAAACCTTTACGACCGTGAAAGGGGCGGGGTGTGGGTCCACACCCGTTTTTTAAGGAAGCGTCTTTCCAGGCACCGAGTTATTTGAGGAATCAAAAGATGAATTTTCAGGATGTGATTTTAGCGTTGCAGAAATACTGGGCGGGCACCGGCTGTGTGCTGAGCCAGCCCTTAGACCTTGAAGTGGGGGCCGGGACCTTTCATCCTGCGACCCTTTTGAGGTGCCTCGGGCCCGAGCCCTGGAAGGTTGCCTACGCCCAGGCTTCCCGTCGTCCCACGGATGGTCGCTACGGCGACAACCCCATGCGCCTGCAGCACTACTACCAGTTCCAGGTGCTGATGAAGCCCTCACCCGACAACGTCCAGGAACTTTACCTGAACAGCCTCAAGGTGCTGGGGATCGACCCCATGGACCACGATATCCGTTTTGTGGAGGATGACTGGGAGTCGCCCACCCTGGGGGCGTCCGGCCTTGGCTGGGAGGTGTGGCTCGACGGCATGGAGGTGACCCAGTTTACCTATTTCCAGATGGCGGGCAGCATAGAGGTCAAGCCCGTGTCCGTGGAGCTCACCTACGGCCTGGAGCGCATCTGCATGTACCTGCAGGGCGTGGACAGCGTCTACGACCTTAAGTGGAACGACACCCTCACCTACGGGGATATCTTCCATCAGCAGGAGGTGGAGCAGTCCACCTACAACTTTGAGGTGGCCGACGTGGACATGCTCCTCGACCTCTTCAAGAAGTATGAAAAAGAAGCCGAACGCATCATCGAGCAGGGCATCGTCCTGCCCGCCTACGAGTGCTGCATCAAGTGTTCGCACCTTTTCAACCTCCTCGACGCCCGCGGGGCCATCAGCGTTACAGAGCGAACCGGTTACATCGGCAGGATCCGAAACCTGGCTCGTATCTGCGCCCACGGGTACATCGAGCAGCGGGAGCGTCTCGGTTTCCCCATGCTGAAGAAACAGCAGGGCTGATGAGTTCCCCGTGCGGGCTTCGGCCCGTCCTTACGACAGATTTTGCTGCACCATCATCGCAGCCGACATACAGGTGAGATATGAAGACCTTACTTTTTGAAATTGGAACGGAAGAGATTCCTGCCGGGTATATTCGGCCCGCCCTTGACTTTTTAGCCGCGGCCGTGGCCGACAGGCTGAAAGAGAACCGCATCGACGCCGGGGAGGTGACCACCTACGGCACCCCCCGTCGCCTCACCGTCATGGTTAAAGGCGTGGCCGAGGGCCAGAAAGCCGAGACCACCGAAGTGACCGGGCCCCCTGAGTCCGTGGGCTATGACGCCGACGGCACCCCCAAGATGCCCGCCGTGAAGTTTGCGGAGAAGGTGGGCATCGACGTGTCCGAGATCCAGATCAAGGAGACCAAAAAAGGGCGGTACCTCTGTGCCAGCGTGGCCGAAGAGGTCAAGCCTTCGGTGGAGGTCCTCTCGGAGATCCTTCCCGAGCTGATCCACAAGGTTCCCTTTCCCAAGACCATGCGCTGGGCCGACCTCTCCGTCACCTTTGCGCGCCCCGTCCAGAACATCGTAGCGCTCCTGGGTGAGACGGTGATTCCCTTCTCCTTCGGCAACGTCACCAGCGGAAACGCCTCCTTTGGTCACCGCTTCATGAACCCCGGGCCCGTGGCCATCGATAACCCCGATGCCTACCTGGAGATCCTGGAGAAGGTCAACGTCATCGCAGATTTCGACGCCCGTCGCGTCATGGTGAAGGAGCGGGTAACCGAAGCCGCCAAAGAGGCGGGTGGTGTGCTGCTCCCCGATGAGGAGCTCTTCGACACCGTCACCAACCTCATCGAGTATCCGGTGGTGGTTATCGGGACCTTTGACGAGGACTTCCTTGCCGTGCCTGACGAGGTGCTCATCACCTCCATGCGCGAACACCAGAAGTACTTTGCCGTGGTGGATGAGGCGGGCAAGCTCAAGAACGCCTTCCTTGTGGTGAACAACACCCGCGTCAAGGATCTCTCCCTGGTGCGCCGCGGCCACGAAAAGGTTCTGCGCGCCCGTCTTGCCGATGCGAAATTCTTCTTTGACCAAGACCTCAAAGAGACCCCCGATGCCTGGGTGGAGCGCCTCAAGGGCGTGCTGTTCCAGGCCAAGCTCGGCACCGTTCACGAGAAGGTGGGACGCATCCGTCACCTGGCCGGCGTCCTGGCCCGGGTTGCCGAAGCCTCTGCCGATACCGCGGCCCTCACCACCCGTGCGGCTGAGCTTTGCAAGGCCGACCTCGTCAGCCACATGGTTGTGGAGTTCACCAAGCTCCAGGGTGTCATGGGTCGTGTCTACGCCGAGAGAGCAGGGGAGGACGCGGCCGTGGCCGCCGCCATCCAGGAGCACTACAAGCCCCTCTACTCCGGCGGGGAGCTTCCCCAGACCGAAGAAGGTGCTCTGCTGGCCCTGGCCGACAAGCTCGACACCCTCTGCGGCTGCTTTGCAGCGGGCCTCATCCCCACCGGGGGCGCCGACCCCTATGCCCTGCGCCGTCAGGCCATTGGCATTGCCCAGATCATGGTGAAGATGGGGTACGCCTTTCCCCTGCGCCCCGTGCTGGAAGAGGGCGTTGCCGCCTATGCCGATCGCATCGAGGTCAACACGGACGAGACCGTTGCTGCCATCATCGATTTTTTCCGCGGACGCATCGATCACCTTCTCTTTGAAGAGGGGTACGCCAAAGACGTTGTGGCGTCTGTCACCTCCGTGGGCATCAACGTGGTCCCGGACATCTGGATGCGTGTGAAGGCCCTCTCCGAGCTTAAGGAGAAGGCAGACTTCGAAGCCGTGGCCGCAGCCTTCAAGCGTGTGGTCAACATCATCAAAAAGGCGGACCTTCCCGCGAGACCCCCGCTTTTTGAACACGAGAGCGAAAAAGAGCTCGTTAACGCCTTTGCCGCCACCCGCACCGAGGTGGAAGACGCCCTCAAGGTCGGTGGCTACGACAAGGCTCTCACCGCCGTGGCCGGGCTTCGACCTTCAGTGGACCGGTTCTTTGAAGACGTCATGGTCATGGCCGAAGACCCCGATGTCCGGGCCAACCGCCTGGCCATCCTGGCCGGTATTGCAGGGCTCTTCGGGGATATTGCTGATTTTTCCAAACTCTCTGCTTGATCTCTACAGGCCCCGCGGTACCTTTTTGAAAGGGGCGGACGTACGCCCGTATCGGCCACGGGGCCTTTATCTAAACCACCACCCATCCGGTTTTTGTGCTTAGGCAAAAAGCGGTATACAGAAAAAAATGGAGGAGTCCATGGCTGGATTTGATCCGGAAAAGGATAAGAAACTCAAAGAGTGGCGATGCGAGGACACCG
This sequence comes from Desulfoluna sp. CYM3A, assembly GCF_056829965.1. Lineage (NCBI taxonomy): Bacteria > Pseudomonadati > Thermodesulfobacteriota > Desulfobacteria > Desulfobacterales > Desulfolunaceae > Desulfoluna > Desulfoluna sp. CYM3A. The sequence goes on along the minus strand of NZ_CP186556.1, from coordinate 2,408,121 downwards.
GTCTTCTTGTCTCCATCAACCAGTACGACAAAGGCGAGCCCAAGGTGCAGATCGGCCCCCGAATCCTCAAGAAAAAGGACGGTACCGACCGAGCCCCCGCCAAGGCGGGTCGCCTCTCCATCAGCGATATCAGCTTTCTGTACGATATCATTGACGATATCAAAGACGAGCTGGAAAACAACCTTGACCCCATGGGGTAACGGGTTGTAGGCCTGCCGGTTTGTCGGCGGGCCATTGACTGATTCAGGCGCCCCGTGCCGGGGCGCCGAAAAATGGGTCCCATGACCTATTGCCGCCCTTTTTGCGTTGCCTCCCCCCAATCCGCGCTTCCTGCCGTCGTTTTCCATGGGGCGGGGCACGTGCCGCTGGTTTCCTGCAATATTGCGAATCCGTTAAATAATCTAAGGTGCCGTTCAGCGATCTATTATATAGTGAGACTGAGGCACGTGTCGGATGGACGCCACGTGTGACGGCGTGATCGGAAAATTAAGGAGGATGCAACCATGACAACAGGCATTGTGACCCCCCCGGAAGGGCCGGAGATTCCCGAAAAGGTGGTCCTTGTGGCCACTCAGCCCGATTTTTCCGAATTGATCAGGACCCTGGACGCCAAGGAAGTCAAAGGCGTTCCCATGCCCATGCGGTTGTTTCGCACCGGCAATGTCGCCGTGGCAGGGCCCTTTATGGGGGCACCCCAGGGCGTGATGCTCCTGGAGAACCTCGTGGCCTGGGGCGGTAAGTATTTTCTGTTTACCGGATGGTGCGGGTCCCTGACAGGCAAGCCCGGCATCGGGGAGACACTGCTCCTCACCGGGGCCTTTGTGGATGAGGGGACGTCGCTTCATTACGGGGTGGAGGCTGTGGGACACTGCGTGGCCCCTTCCGCTTCCCAGACCGCCTTTGTCCGGGAGACCCTGGAGAGGGCCGGCACTTCCGTGTCCGAGGGCAAGGCCTGGACCACCGACGCCATGTACCGCGAGACCCCGGAGCGGATCAACCGGTTCAAGGACCTGGGAGCCATCGCCGTGGAGATGGAGGCCTCGGCCTTTTTCACCGCGGCCCGGTACCGCAAGGCCAAGATGTCCGCGCTGATGACGGTCTCGGATGATGTCTCCGGGTTGAGCTGGAACAAGGGCTTCGGGACACCGGCCTTTAAGGAGGGGCGCAAACGGACCCTTGAGGCCGTGAGCCTTATGGCCGGGCAATCAAGCTGGGGGCAACCCCAGGACGGCTGATAAAACGTTCCGTACGCACGGCCTCGTCTCCTTGGAGGCGGGGCCAAAACGACATGATAAAAAATGACTGGCTGACCTGGCCTGCACGATAGAACGGACTCTATGAATGACATTGAACGGCTCGTTGAAGAGCTGAAGCGGTTGAATGCGGCGTATCGAAACGGAGAGCCCCTGGTTTCCGATGCGGAATACGACGAGAAGGTGGAAGCCCTTCGAGCCATGAATCCGGCCCACCCCTACCTCGGGGCCGTGGAACCGGAGACCTTTAACGGCAAGGGAAAGGTGCGACATCCCGTTCCCATGCTCTCCACGGAAAAAGCGTATAAAATCGAAGATCTCGAGCGCTTTGTTAATCGAGTGGATAAAGCGGCCCTGGAGATCGGGCTCTCCTCCGTGAGCTATCAGGTCATGGCCAAACTCGACGGCCTGGCCGGCAGGGACGACGGCACGGAGTTTGCCACCCGCGGCAACGGCTTTGAAGGCTATGAGATCAGCAGCGCCCTGGCCAAGGGAGTGATTCCCGTGGGCGGGCGCGGCAAGGGGCTCGGCGAGATCGTCATGAGCCTCTCTTATTTTGAAGAGAACCTCAAAGACCACTTCGAACATCCCCGCAACATGGTCGTGGGGATCATCACCTCGGATGTCCTCAACGAACACGCCCAGAAAGCCCTGGAAGACAAGGCGGTGCGCTTTGTCCCTTATTCTGAGCTGAATAAATGGACGGGCAGCGGCCCGGAGATGATCGAGTCCATGGATTCCATCCGCGAGGAGGTCCTTGGCGGGATCGATTACCCGGTGGATGGCCTGGTGGCCGAGGTCACGGACGAGGCCCTGCGTACCCACATGGGTGCCACCAGCCACCACCACCGCTGGCAGATCGCCATCAAGACCCGTGGAGAGAGCGCCGTCACCACTGTGGAGAGCGTCACCTGGCAGGTGGGCCGCACCGGCAAGGTCACCCCGGTGATGGAGGTGAGCCCGGTGAAGGTCTCCGGGGCCACCATCCGCCGCGTCACGGCCCACAACCTGGAGCGCCTCCGCTCCGAGAGCGTAGGTCCCGGTGCCGAGATCGAGATCATTCGAAGCGGGGAGGTGATCCCCAAGCTTGAAAAGGTCCTCACCCCGTCCGAGGAGGTCTCCATCCCCGAGACCTGCCCTGTCTGCGACGCTCCCCTTGAAGAAGACGACAAGTTCTTGCTCTGCGTCAATCCCATGTGCAGCGCCAAGGCCGAGCAGCGCATTGTCCACTGGTTCAAGACCCTGGGCAGCGCGGACTGGTTCGGTAAAAAGACGGTGCAGAAGCTGGTGGAGAAGGGGTACGACACCCTGGAGAAGATCTACAAGCTGAAGGCTGTGGAGTTCCAGGCCCTGGGCTTTGGCCCGGTGCAGTCGGAAAACCTCTACAACGCCTTGGGCATCAGCCGTACCGAGCCCGTGGAAGACTGGCGGTTCCTGGCAGCCTTCGGGGTCCGCAGCCTGGGCAAAAGCGAAGCCCGGAACCTTCTTTCCGTGTTTCCCCTTGCCGAGCTTATCGAGAAAACGGGGGATGAGATCCTTGCCGCCGATATCAGGGGGTTTAAAGGGGCCAAGTGTGAAAACATCGGCACGGGCCTTGCCGTCGTCCGTGAGACCATCCGTCACATGTTGGATCTCGGGTTTCAGCTGGAATTCACCCCCCTGGCCTCCGAGGTGGCCGAGTCCGCTTCGGATTCGCCCCTTTCCGGCAAAGGGGTGGTCTTCACCGGTAAGATGGTGCGGGGAAGCCGGGAGGAGATGCAGGAGATGGCCCGAAAGCTCGGGGCCGTGGTGCAGTCCTCGGTTTCGGGCAAGACCGATTTTCTGGTGTGCGGCGCCAATGTGGGCGCCAAGAAGGTTGAAAAAGCCCGGGAAAAAGGGGTGGAGGTTATCGACGAGGACCGGTTCTATGAGCTGGTGTCCTAAAAGTACGGCATCTCATTGTGGCCTCACCCTTGGGCCCCAGATTGCCAAAGCGCTCTCCCTTCGTTCCTTAAGGGGAGGGCTCTCATGACAGGTCCCATCCGAACCAAACAAAATCGGTCCAGGGGTCCAGGGGATAAGGGTGTTCGGGGTCTTTAGCCATCGAAGGCTGTTTTGACCATAGCTGGTGGGCAGTAACAATTATCAATCATGCGGGTTAAGGTGTTTATGAAGCGATACAAGGAGCTGAAAGAGGAGATTCTTAAAGCGGGCCGTGACTTCAGGGCCCTTTTTTCAAAAGCGGCCGGGGCCATGCCCGTGGCTGACGGGACCTTTGATCGGTGGGAGAGAACCCTGGACGGCATCGACCGCCAGATCGGGGACGAGAGTTTCCGCGTGGCCGTGGTGGGGCCCATCAAGTCCGGCAAGAGCACCTTTGTGAACTCGTTGTTCAAGGGGGATTACCTCAAGCGGGGGGCCGGGGTGGTAACCTCCATCGTTACCCGCATCCATTGCGGGGAGACCCTGGCCTCGGAGCTTACCTTCAAAAGCTGGGACGAGATCAACCGGGAGATTGCCCATGCCGCCGAACTCCTGCCGGGCATGGACCTCGCCGTGGAGGAGACGCCCTTTGACCTGCGTAAGGAGGGGCACCGGGCCGCCCTGGCCGAAGGACTCGAAGGGCTTTCCCGGGACATGCTTATCACCGAAGACGCCCGCAACGTCCACACGGTGCTTCTCTCCTCCTACCTCAAAGGGTATGAGCGCATGGAGGGGATGATCCGCCCCGACGCGGTGACCCGCCGCTTTGAAGGGGATGATTTTGCCTCCCACCGGGACTACTCCGGGGATGAGGTGCTGGCCGTCTACTTGAAGGATGTCTGCCTCACCATCGACACTGTCTCCTGGGACCCCTCGGTGGAGATCGCCGATTGCCAGGGGAGCGATTCCCCCAACCCCCTCCACCTTTCCATGATCCAGGATTATCTGGTTTATGCCGACCTGCTGGTGTACGTCATCAGCTCCCGCACCGGCCTTCGCCGGGCCGATATCCGCTTCCTGACCATGATCCGTGAGATGGGCATCGCCGAGAACACCACCTTTGTGGTGAACTGTGACTTTTCCGAGCACGACTCCGTGGAGAACATGGAGGCCATCGTTGCCAAGATCACCGAAGAACTCTCCCTGCTGATCCCGGAGCCCGAGGTTCACACGGTATCGGCCCTGTACCAGCTCCTGACCTCCCTGGAAGAGACCCTCTCCCAGCGAGACCGCATGCGGTTGGAGCAGTGGCGCCTGGACGAGGCCTTCAGCAGCGCGTCGGTCTCCGGCATGGATGGGTTCATCAAGGCCCTGGAGGAGAAGCTCACCCTGCAGAAGTACTTCATTGCCCTGAACAACCATGCCGAGCGCCAGATGGTCATTGCAAGCGGGGTGCAGCAGTGGATCCGCCTCAACCGGGAGATGCTTACCCGGGACCGGGACAGCGCCTCCCGTCTTGTGTCGGGCCTGACCCATCAGCAGGAGAAGATGACCCATGTCAGGACCATGATCCGAAGCACCCTGGACGGGGCCCTGAAAAAAGTGAAGGGCGACCTCTCCGGCAGGGTGGATCGGTTTTTCGATGCCTCCAGAGGGCAGGTGGTGACCGATGTCATGACCCATATCCGGCAGTACGCGCCGGACTACGGGACCTATGCCACACAGGACGAAGACGAGGACGCCTTTATCCGCGCCATGGGGGCTCTGCACCGCGATTTTCGACAGGACATGGATCGGTTCCTGACCGAAGAGATCTCTCCCAAGATCATCGGCCTTGCCAGGGAGCTGGAAGAGTCCCTCATGGCCGATCTTGACAAGATCACCGCCCCCTACGGGCTGATGATCAACGACACCCTGGGAGATTACCGCCAGGCCGTGGAAGAGCTGGGCCTCACCCTGGGGGAGACCGCCCCCTGCAGCCTTCCTTCCATGGACATGGAGACGGCCAGGAAGGTGTCGGGTATCCGTTTTCCTTCGGTGTCGGCTGTCCTGGACTACTCCCTGCGTGTGCGTGCCGAGGCCATGGTGCGGTTCGGGGCCTACACGGTGATCAATTTTGTCCGGAACCTCCTGAACAAAGCGCCCCAGGATCGTGCGGCCATCTGTGAAAAAGCCCTTGCCGACGGCATGAACCGCACGAGAAAAGAGGCACTGGAGTCCATGGGCCAGCACCTTCGGGATTACAAGGAAGCCCTCAAGGAGGGGTACCTCTACAAACTGGCCGACGCTCTGGCCGATCAGCTTTTTGAACGGCACGCCGAAGGGTTCCATGTTTATATCGGACGCCTCGACGAGCTGACCCGCCGCATCGAAGAGACGGGCAAAGACAAAGAGACGGTCCTGGACGCCATGGACGCCATGGAAAAGGACGCGATCCGTCTCTTCAGGCAAGTGGATCAAGTGAAAATGATGGTGGCATAAGAGCTAAAAGCTGGCCTCCGGCGGCCAGGGGATAAATCCCCTGGACCCTAAGTTTGGGAATGCTCTTTCGCCTTCGTTCCTCAGGCTCATCACATTCCCTGACGGGCTTCGCCCGTGCTGAATATGGAAAGGGGCAATCTTCTGCATCAGGGTCTCTTTCGTTCCCAGGCTCTGCCTGGGAATGCGACACGGAGGCTCTGCCTCCAGAATTGAGATCGCCTCATCCTGTAAGCTCCAGTGTCAAGGTGGGGGAAACTTGTAAACTCATTTGTAACTATTCAGCTTATGCCTCCGGCGGTCTTTCAGGGGTCTAAGGTTATAAAAAAACTTAACAAAAAGGTTTGAAACATTCCTTTTAAATGAATTTTGCGTTTAAAGGCGGATGTGATTTGACCCGAGGAACGAGGGGCAAAACGCATCCGCAACCTGCTTTCAAGGTGGCACACCTTGCCGCCGGAGGCATGTGTTTAAATCTTATTTTAAGGAGTATGGATCGACGTGTCCTTGGTTTTTCGAAATGCGCAGTTGAGTGATGTGGATGTGTGTCATCGTATTGAGTCTTCGCGGTACCCGGAAGATGAAGCGGCAAGCAGGGAGAACATCGAAAAGCGGATTGCAGCTTTTGCCGAGGGGTTCCTTGTGGCTGAGCGGCAGGGGGAGGTTATCGGCTTTGTGAACGGCGGGGCCACCTCCAAGGTGGATCTGGCCGATGAGGAGATCAAGGCGATGATCGGCCACGATCCCAAGGGGGAGAACCTGGTGATCATGTCGGTTGTGGTGGATGAGTCCGTGGCCGGAACCGGCGTTGCCGGGCAGCTCATGAGGGCCTATGTGGCCGGGGCCTGGGAGCAGGGACGCAAAAGCATTTTTCTTCTCTGCAAGACCCACCTCATCTCTTTTTACGAAAAATTCGGATTCCGGTGGATCTGCAAGTCAAACTCCACCCACGGTGGTGCCGAGTGGCACGAGATGGCCGCTGAGGTTCCCGCTTAACGAGTACCGATCATTTCGACTGAAAAAAACACCCCGCAAGAGCGCTCTTGCGGGGTGTTTTTGTTTAGTGAGCTTGTCAGTCACCGGTTCCCCAGAAGAGATCCAGGGTGGCTTTGCCCGGTTTGGGGTTGAGGAGGCTCACAAGGACAAAGACGCCCAGGGTGATGGCCAGGACCGGGACAATGACGTGCATGCCTGCCACCCGTTTTATGTAGACGGCAAAGATGAAGTAGGAGGCCACGCCCACGACCATGGAAGCCAAAGCGCCTTCGGCATTGGCCCGTTTCCAGTAGAGGCCGAGGACCAGGGGCCAGAGAAAAGCGGCCTGGAGCCCTCCGAAGGCAAAGAGGTTGAGCCAGACGATGAGGTCCGGCGGGTTGAAGGATGCGCCGAAGACAATGAGTCCCAGAATTGCCGTGGTGTAGACGCTGAGGCGTTTCACCATGGGGCGTCCGGACTCGTCTGCGTCGTCTGTTCCCGGGACCTCTTTTTTAACGTAGGTGATGTAGAGGTCCTTGACGATGGTGGCCGAGGCGAGGATGAGCTGGGAGTCGATGGTGCTCATGATGGCGGCCAGGGGGCCTGCCAGAAAGATACCTGCAAAGACCGGGGGCAGAACCTTGAGGGTGAGGGCAGGCATGATCTTGTCCCCTGCGGTGAGGCCGGGCACGATGACCCTGCCGAAGGCCCCGCACAGGTGCATGCCGAGCATGAGAAAGCCCAGGACAAAGGTGCCCACGATGATGGCACGGTGCATGGCGCGGCTGTCCTTGTAGCCGAAACAGCGAACGGCCGTGTGGGGGATGCCGATGACCCCGAAGCAGACCAGTACCCAGAAGGAGAGGATAAAGGGTTTGCTCAAGAAGCCGTTGGGGCCTGCCGGGGTGATAAGGGCCGGGTCCACGGCCTGGAGAGAGGCCACCAGGTTGGGGATCCCGCCGCCTGCCTTGATGACTCCTGCGAGCAGGGCTGTGGTGCCCACGAGCATCACCACGCCCTGGACGGCGTCGGTGAGGGCCACGGCCCGGAACCCGCCGATGGTGGTGTAGAGAACCACGGTGGAGGCGAAGATGACGAGGCCGGTGTTGTAGGAGAGGCCGGTCATGCCCTCAAAGAGGCGGGCGCCGCCCACGAACTGGGCCACCATGGCTGCGATGAAGAAGATCACCAGGGCCAGGGATCCGAAGATTACCACCCACTGGTTGTCGTAGCGGGCGCGCAGGATGTCGTTGATGGTGACCGCGTTGATGCGCCGTGCGATGATGGCGTATTTTTTTCCCAGCACCGACAGGGAGAGCCAGGCCGCAGGCAGCTGAGAATGGCCAGGTGCCCAAGTCCCGGCCCATTTTATAGGCGACACCGGGGCCTCCCACAAAGCTGCTGGCACTGGTGTAGGTGGCCACCAGGGTCATGGCCAGGACAAAGCCGCCCATCTGGCGACTGCCGATAAAGTATTCCTCCAGGAAGTTGCCGCTCTTGGAGAGAATCCGGTTGGCGTAGGCGGCCAGGAGATAGACCAGGATCAGATAGACCGCAAGGGGGACGATGAGGGCGGGTTGCATCATGCCTCACCCCCTTTGGGCGTGTCGGTTTTTTCCAGGGAGACCTCCCGGAACAGGAACCGCACCATCAGGGCGGCCAGCAAGGCAAACATGAGAAAACCCGCCACGCAGCTGTAGAAAAACCAGGCCGGGAGTCCCAGGACATAGGTATACTCGGAGACGGGCTTGTCCCCGAATCCGTAAGCGGTGGCATACCACCAGATAAAATAGGCCAAGCTCAAGGCAACGGCAATGGCCGCCTCTTTGTTGGCCTGGATAAAGCGTTTGTCTGTTTGGCGTTTCTTCAAAACCCTTCCCCCTTGAAAAATCAGCAGAATAGCTCTCTGTCCGCGTGGCAGATCAACGTCCGGTAAGTCGTCCATTGATCATCCAGCGCGCCCTGCACCATAGGTTGCGCACTATACCATGGAGGGCCGAGGGATGACCACCGGATTTCAAAAATAGAACATCCATTCCTTTTGCCTGTCCGGGGGAGGGGAACATTCGGGAATATGAGGTAGGGTGCACTTGCGCACCGCCGAAGCGCCGCACCGCTCACCAAAGCCGATGAGGTTGGTGGCTTTTTGCATCGTATAAACTAGGGAGAAGGGTGTAGATTCCCCGGGACCATGGTACGCGGGGCGAGACCCTACGGTGCGACGCGTGAATATCGGTGTCGGGGATATGGGGTAGGGTGCCCTTGCGCACCGCCCATCAAATCCGATGCGGTTGGTGGTTTGTTGTACAGGGCTTTCCCTTCGCCAGCCACCACACCAAAAAAGGCCGGGAGATCCCGGGGAGGGATATCCCGGCCCCATTCCACTGGTCAAGGCCGGATTGGGTAGCCGAGGAGGCGGCCTCTTGCAGGGAGGGGGAAGCTAGAAGAAGAACTCCAGTTTGTGGTACAGGGCGTAGGTGTCTTCTGTGGCGGTGCCGCCGCTGCGATCTTCCCAGTAATCCCCTGCCTGGAGGAAGGCTGCTACACCGCTGTAGACGAGGTTGTCCATGATGTTCCAGCTGAAAGTCAGGTCGTATTCGATGCCGTGGTCGTCGTCGACGGTGCCCGGGGTGTCGTCGGCCTTGGAGCTGGCGATGAGGGCGCCCAAGTTTACGGTGTTGTCAAAGCAGGTGTAGTTGACCCCGGCGTACATCATGCGGTAGCCGTCCAGAACCGCGGTGTAAGCGGTGCCGAAGCCGTCGCCGATGAGGTTGCCCAGGCCGTCGCCCAGGGTGGTGTTCATGCCGTGCTCGTCACTGGTGAGGATAAATGCCTTGGCCCAGTCCGAGCCCGGGGCCACGTAGCCCATGTTGATGTAGCTGGCGTCGGTGTAGTCGGCGTCGCCGGTGGTGATGGCGTACCCGGCCTGGAGGGTGAAGTCCGCAATGTCGTAGCGAAGTTCACCGAACCAGGCGTAGCCTTCCACGTCCCGGTGGTAGCTGTTGGCGTCGTATTCTGCCTCGCCGAAGATGTAATCCAGCTCCGTGGTGATGCCCAGGGGCCCGAATTTGCCGTCGAAGTAGGGGGCCAGGAGAAAGACCTTGGCTTCGGTTGTGGCGCCGCGGGGCAGGGCCTGGAGGGCGGCAGCTGCTTGCAGGGCCTCCGATGAGGCCGCGAATGGCGCGGCTTGCTGACCAGTACTTCCCGCTTGCGCAAGTGCATTTGCAGCCAAGGTACCGTATGTTGCGGCCAATGTACCATTACCATCGGTTGCAGCTGCGGTGGCAAGGGCTTGGTAAGTAGCTGCATCGACCCCGAAGCTTTGGGCTTGTGCGACAAGGCTGTCGAACTGAGCCTTGTCTGCCGTGGCCTGCTCGGCTCCCCCGGCATTCTCAAGGTCGGTGCTCAGCTTGGCCTGGTAGGGGTCCTGAAAGAGGTGAAAGTTGTAAAAGGCGGTGAGCAGGCCTGTGCTGTACCTTTTGGTCTTGTAGGTGGCACCGATGTAGTACTTGTCGTTGTCGTCATTGGTGATGTGGTCGTTTTTGGCGTTTTCCGTGACCTTTTCGGCCACGGCCCCGATGTAGAGTTTGTTTTCGCCGATGGGGATGGGGGTGACGAGCTTGATGCGGTCGGTGTCGGTCTCGTCGTCGGACCAGCTGGTGCCCCAGACCACACCCTGCATGCGACCGATGGAGAGGAGGCCGATGGGGGTGATGATTTCCGCGTAGGCTCGGTCGAAGTCAAAGTTGTCGTCGTCTTCGTTGTTGTCAAAGGCGGAGTCCCTGGAGCTGAGAACCTTGTCGAGGGCGTCGAAGCGGGTGATGATCTTGATGTTGTCGGTGATCTGGGCCTCGGTGAGGACACGAAGCCGCATTTCCCTGAAGCTGTCGGTGGAGTCGCTCTTCTGAAGGGTGGCGTTTTCGTTGTTAACGCCTTCGAACTGGAGGCTGCCGCTTATATCCAGATCCAGGGCGAGGGCTGGGGAAGCAATCAGCATCGAAAGAACGAGGGGAAGGAAAAGCAGGCATCGTCTCATGTTTTCGTCTCCTTTGAGTGACATAGGTACCGGTGTGTGACCTGAAGTAAGGCACATAAACAACGTTTTGTGTCGGCGCGACTCAAAACCGGATCCGCCATGGGCAATGTCTCAAAATAACTCAACTGAGGGAGATGTTAGTATGCGTAAACGATGTTATTTTACCCGAAATTAAATGTCAAGTGCTATCGCAAGTAACGGCACGCTTTTTACGGGTGTCTTATTAAGCGAAACCAAGACGCTTTTGTGTGGAGTGTTAAGGGAACTTTTTCCTCGTTAAAAGGGGAGGGGGGAAAGGCTTTCTAAGCGGTGGGTCTTTTTTCTTATATACCTAACTGGGCCACCGGGTGACGTATCCGAATTGAGGAGGACCTCTGCGGATATTCACCCGGTGATGGCATGGGGGGTGAGAAAAGGCGTCTCATCACCCCCTGGCGGTCGGCGTGGCCTTTTTCGGGGCCATGGCCAGGTAGCGCACGCCCGGAGGTAGAAGGCTCCGAGCCACCCGACGAGGGTGAGGGCGGGTTCGGCGGCGATGACAGGGCCCAGGAGTGCGGCCAGAAGGATGCGGGAAGACGAGATGATGCTTCCTTCCACGGCGGTGACAAACCGGAACCCAAAGGTGATGAAGACCTGCCCCATGACGCTCACCACCGAACAGAGCCCCACAAAGAAGAGGGCTTTGCCGCCGGGCCAGACAATGCGGTCCCGGAAGAGAAGAAAGATGATGACACACCCCAGGGCGAACATGAAAAAGAGGGTGGTCTCCGTGGAGTGGACCCGCCGCGAGAGGTTGAGGTAGATGATGGCCACCGACGCGCTGATGCCCGATCCCAGTCCCCAGAGGGAGTTGATATTGAAGTGGGAGAAGAGGCCGCTGTGGACCATGTCCGGCACGAGGATCATCACCACCCCGGCAAAAGCAATGAGGACCACGCAGATGGATGCGTAGTTGCGCTCATCCTTCAGGGTAAACCAGCTCACCAGGGCCACAAACAGAGGATAGGTCATGTTGAGGATATTGCCCTCGGCTACGCTGGTGAGGTCCACGGCCTTGAAAAAACAGTAGACGGCCATGGTGTTGGCCAGGGTCCTGCCGATGAGATAGTGCCAGTTTACAGGCTTAGGCGGCCGTTTTTTCATGACGAGGAGGACGCCGACCATGACGAACCCCAGGAAAAAGCGTCCGAAGACGAAGTTGGCCGAATCGATGGTTACCCCGCTGAGTCTTGCCCATCTGAGGGCGGCGGTGGCGAGGTAGAAGCAGACGGCCGATGCAAAGACCGATGAAAATCCGAGTAATTTGTTGGACGGCTGGCTCATAAGGCAATGGTTCGGGCGGGCATGCCCGTATTTGGTTTTATATAAGGTGGCGCCGGGATGTCATCAGGGCCAACGGGTCACAAAGGGGACCATTCCGGAGGGGACGGAGGAGGAAAAGGCAGGGAGGGGACTCGGGCTGCTCTTTTCCGCCCATGTGTCCCGTGCCGGTCAGACGGCCTGCTGCACTATGCAACCATGCAAATGGATTTGCCTATTGCAGGAATTGTCAATGGGTATGGACTTTTGAAACCAAACCCTGTTTAATGTTCGTGTCCGTATCCCCTCACGGGATCTGTTTCTCACCCTTCACGCTGACACATCCTGTTTTTCGGAGAGACTGATCATGAACCGATTTGCCTTTCATTCCACCGGACTGGCCATCAAGGCCATCTATGACATGGCCCGCGCCCGGGTGAACCTGTACGGTGAGGAAAACATCCCCGACGGGTCCGTCATCTTTGCCGTGAACCATTTCACCCGCATTGAAACCATTTTCCTTCCCCTGCACCTTCGGAAACCGCAGTGCTGTGTGGTCCCTGGCCGATTCCGCCCTGTTCAAGGGGTTCGTGGGGGACTTCATCAGCGAGGCCGGGGCGGTTTCCACGCGGGACCCGGACCGGGACAGGCTCATGGTGAAGACCCTGCTTACCGGTGAGGCCAACTGGGTGATTTTTCCGGAAGGGCGCATGGTCAAGACCAAGAAAATTTACGAAAACGGGGAGTTCGTGATTCGCGCCGAGGGAGGCCCTCATCCGCCCCGAACCGGTGCGGCCACCCTGGGCCTGCGCACGGAGTTTTACAGGGAGCGCCTGAAGGTGATGCAGGAGAAGAAGCCGGAAGAGTATCTGCGCCTGCTGGCGATGTTTGGCATGGAGGCGTCCGAGGCCAGGTTGGACCAGGCCACCTCCATCGTGCCGGTGAACATTACCTACTACCCCTTGCGGGCCCGGGAGTCCATCATCAGCCGCATCACCGGTTCCCTGCTGGACAATCCCTCCACCCGTACCCTGGAAGAGCTCATGACCGAGGGGAGCATGCTCCTGGACGGGGTGGACGTGGATGTCCGGTTCGGCAAGCCCATCAAGGTGCGGCCCTATCTCAAGAATCCGGTGGTGGCCTGGGACATCGCCACCACCGACCCCATCAACTTCGACGACCCCATCAACTCCAGGGACGTGCTCCGGGAAGCCTCGCGTACCTTGATGAAGGCCTACATGAGGGCCATCTACAGCATGACCACGGTGAACCACGACCACATTTTCGCCCTGCTGATGATGCGCCACAGAAGCGATTACATCGACCCCATGGATTTGAAGACCCGGGCCTTTGTGGTGAGCGACTGGCTTCGCAAGCAGATCGGGATCTACATCCACTCCAGCCTGGAGGATTCCCAGAGCCACCTGCTCACCGACGACCGGTACGAAAAATTTTCCAACATCATGGAGGTGGCCGAGGCCAAGGGGGTGGTGAGGCGAAGCGAAGAGGGGGACATCATCCGCAACACCGAGCTGTTGGGGGACGAAGGGCAGTTCCATACCCTGCGCATCCAGAATCCCTTGATGGTGATGGCCAACGAGGTGGAGCCCCTGACGGATTTCACCGCCTTTGTGGACCAGGTGGCCCGGGAGCCCGCTGCCCAGGTGCGGAGGCGGATTTTCGGGCTGTTGATGGAGAAGGGGATCAATGACTTCACCAAAGACCGCGAGGCTTTTTTCATCGATGGGGAGACCAAGCCCGCTGAGATCGGGAGTCCCTGTCTCCTCAAGGGGGACGAGGAGAGGCGGGGTGTCCTTCTCGTCCATGGATACATGGCGGCCCCGGCAGAAGTCAGGGGCCTTGCCGACGAACTCCAGCGCCATGGCTACTGGGTTTACATGCCGCGGCTCCAGGGTCACGGCACCGCCCCCGAGGACCTTGCCGAGCAGCGCTACCTGAACTGGGTGGTCTCGGTGGAGGAGGGGTACGCCCTGCTGAAGAACATGTGCGATACCCTGTTTGTGGGGGGCTTTTCCATGGGCGCGGGGCTGGCCCTGGACCTTGTGACCCGCATTGCCGGAGCCGACGGGGTGAAAGGGGTCTTTGCCGTGGCCCCGCCCATGAAACTCCAAGACTATTCCAGCCGGTTCGTGCCGGCGGTGGACACCTGGAATGCTCTCATGAAGCGCTTGCGCATCGATCGGGTGCGCAAGGAGTTCATTGAGAACCGGCCGGAGAACCCCCACATCAACTACGCGCGCAACCCCGTTTCCGGGATTCGGGAGATCGATCGCCTCATGGACCAGCTGGCACCCAAGCTCGAAGAGATCACCATGCCCGCCCTCATCGTGCAGTCGGCCCGGGATCCTGTGGTGAGCCCCAAGGGAAGCCGGAAGATTTTTGATCGCATCGCCTCCGAAGACAAGGAGTACCGGCTTTTCAATTTTTCCCGACATGGGATTCTTCTCCATGAGGGGAGCGAAAAGGTCTACCGGGCCGTGGTCGAGTTCCTGGCCGACCACCGGCAGGGTTAACGCATTTAGATTTTTGCCTCCGGCGGCCCTGCCGGGGGCCAAACGTTTGCCAATTTAGATGCCTTGGGTTTGACAAACAGGTTTTGTTTTTTGAAGATGCGTTACTACAGAGCATAGCCCCTCTTCTTTTTTAATTTATAAAGGCGCTTATCTCCAGCCCCTGCGGGGCTTGAGATAAGCGCCTTGATTACCGGAACGTTTTTGCGGAGCTTTTTTCAAAAAGCGACCCGCCGGAGGCAACTGATTTTTTACATGCGTTGCCCCTGCGACCACCGGTGATTCCTTTTGTGTTGGCACGGGGGTTGTGATAAAAATATCGATTTTGAGCAGAAGACCGCCGCAGGGAACAGGGCCACCTTTACGCAGGAAGGGCCCGTTTCCTGCGTTTCATAACTTCAGACGACACCATCACACAACAACGGGTGTGAGCCAAGAGGGAGCTGCCGTACATGAGCGAGACCGAAAACAAACCGGTTGATTTTATTCGAAACATCATTAACGAAGACCTGGCTTCCGGGAAACACGAAGGCGTGGTGACCCGTTTCCCGCCCGAGCCCAACGGCTACCTTCATATAGGACACGCCAAGTCCCTCTGCCTCAACTTCGGCATTGCCGAGGAGTACGAGGGGGCTGTCTGCAACCTGCGTTTCGACGACACCAACCCGGAAAAAGAGGACGTGGAGTACATCGACGCCATCAAGGCAGACGTCTCCTGGCTGGGCTTCTCCTGGAACGGTGAGCCCCGGTACGCCTCCGATTACTTTGAGGCCCTCTACGCCTACGCCGTGGAGCTGGTCAAGATGGGCAAGGCCTATGTGGACAGCCTCACCGCCGAAGAGATTCGTGAGTACCGCGGCACCCTCACCGAGCCGGGCAAGAACAGCCCCTACCGGGACCGCAGCGTGGAAGAGAACCTGGCCCTTTTGGAGGGCATGAAACGGGGTGATTTCGAGGAGGGCACCCATATCCTCCGAGCCAAGATTGATATGGCCTCTCCCAACATGAACATGCGGGACCCGGCCATCTACCGAATCCGCAAGGCCGATCACCACCGCACCGGCGATGCCTGGTGCATCTACCCCATGTACGATTTTACCCACTGCCTCTCCGACGCCATGGAGGGCATCACCCACTCCCTATGTACCCTGGAGTTTGCCGACCACCGCCCCTTATACGACTGGGTGCTGGAGACCCTCAAGACCCCGAGCCATCCCCAGCAGATCGAGTTCTCCCGGCTCAACATCAGCTACACGGTCCTCAGCAAGCGAAAGCTCCTTCAGTTGGTGGACCAGGGCCATGTCAGCGGGTGGGACGATCCGCGCATGCCCACCATCAGCGGGATCCGCAGGCGCGGCTATACCCCCGAGGCCCTGCGCAACTTCTGCCGCCGCATCGGTATCTCCAAAAAGGAGAGCCGCATTGACTACACCATCCTGGAAGACTGCGTCCGTGAGGATCTGAACGAAAAGGCACCCCGGGTCATGGGTGTACTGGCGCCCCTCAAGGTCACCGTCACCAACTACCCCGAAGACCTGGTGGAGGAGATGGACGTCATGAACCATCCCCAGAAACCGGAGATGGGCACGCGCAAGGTGCCCTTCTGCAGGGAACTCTACATCGAGCAGAACGATTTCATGGAAGAGCCCCCCAAGAAGTTCTTCCGCCTGGGACCCGGCCGTGAGGTGCGCCTCCGAAGCGCCTACTACCTCACCTGTACCGACGTGGTGAAGAATGATGCCGGCGAGGTGGTGGAACTCCTCTGCACCTACGACCCCGAGTCCAAAGGGGGCTCCACCCCTGACAACCGCAAGGTCAAGGGCACCATTCACTGGGTCTCCGCCCGCCACGCCGTCAACGCCGAGGTCCGGCTCTACGATCGCCTCTTCAAGGTGGAAAACCCGGAAAAAGAAGGGGACTCCTTTCTGGATAACCTTAACCCCGATTCCCTTACCGTTCTTGCAGACTGCAAAGTGGGACCAAGAGGGAGTGAGAGAAGAACGACAACGGGGCCTTCTTTCAGTTTGAACGCACCGGGTACTTTAACCTCGATCCCGTGGACAGCACCCCTGAAAAGCCGGTGTTCAACCGCACCGCCACCCTGCGTGACGCCTGGGCCAAGATGAACAAATAAGAGCCGGGAAAAAACGCCTTCGGCGGCCCTGCCGGGGGCCAAACTTTTAAAAAAGTTTGACAAACAGGCCTTGGAAGCATTTGCAACCTGGCTCATCCCCTGGCGGTGGAGGCAAAACGTGATACGAATAGGAAAAGGGTATGATGTTCATCGCCTGGTGGAAGGGCGTGAACTTGTTCTGGGTGGGGTGACCGTGCCTTATGAGAAAGGGCTCCTGGGGCACTCCGATGCCGATGTGCTTCTCCACGCGGTGTGTGACGCCCTGTTGGGCGCGGCGGGCCTGGGGGATATCGGGGAGCATTTCCCGGACAGCGACCCCCGTTTCAAGGGGATCAGCAGCCTGGTGCTGCTGGCCCACTGCACGGCTCTGTTGGGGGAGAAGGGGTATGAGGTGGTGAACATCGATGCCACCCTCATGGCGGAAAGGCCGAAAATTTCCCCCTACAAGGCGGCCATGCGGGAGAATATCGCAGAGGTCCTCTGCCTGGACCCGGACGCGGTAAACATCAAGGCCACCACCACCGAGGGGCTGGGGCCTGTGGGGCGCGGGGAGGGCATGGCGGCTCTTTGCGCGGCCCTCATACAAAAAGTGGAGAGCTGAATCCGTGCCTGCCCTGGGTGTGGCCCACAGCGATTCATTGCAGATTTATCCTTTGGTCGCCCCTCTGATGCCTTGACAGGGGCGGCAATCGTGATGATTATCTAAACTGACTTTTACAGAAGAGGGCCCCGGTGACGGGGCTTGAGCGTTGAGGGCGGCACAACGGCCCTGCAGCGGATACATAAGGCGGCACACAGCGTGCCCGAATGATAACGACAGAGAAGAGACGGTGAACTGAGCATGGCGCTTCGCATTTACAACACATTGTCCGGACAGAAAGAAGAGTTTCAACCCATCGAAGAGGGCGAGGTCAAGATGTACGTCTGTGGGCCTACGGTCTACGACTCCAGCCATATCGGCCATGCCCGATCCGTGATCTTCTTCGACGTGGTGTACCGCTACCTCAAAGGCCTGGGCCTGGATGTGACCTATGCTCGAAACTTCACCGATATCGACGACAAGATCATCAACCGTGCCGAGCAGCTTGGGGTAACGGCCAAGGCCGTGGCCGAGAAGTACATGGACGAGTTCCATCGGGACATGGACGCCCTGCACGTCAAGCGTCCGGATCTTGCCCCCCTGGCCACCGAGCACATTGACGACATCATCGCCCTGATTACGCGACTCATCGACAAGGGCAAGGCCTACCCCGTGGACGGAGACGTCTACTTCCGCGTCACCTCCTTTGACGGCTACGGCAAGCTCTCCGGCCGGAAACTGGAGGACATGGAGGCCGGGGCCCGTATCGAGGTGGACGACCGCAAGGAGAACCCCTTTGACTTTGCCCTGTGGAAGGCCCAGAAACCGGGTGAGCCCGCCTGGGAAAGCCCCTGGGGCATGGGACGGCCCGGCTGGCACATTGAGTGCTCGGCCATGAGCTCCCGTCTTCTCGGGGAGACCATCGATATCCACGGCGGCGGCAAAGACCTGATCTTTCCCCACCACGAAAACGAGATCGCCCAGTCCGAGGCGGCTTTCGACGCCCCTTTTGTGAAGTACTGGATGCACAACGGCTTTGTGAACATCAACGCCGAGAAGATGTCCAAGTCCCTGGGCAACACCACCATGATCAAGGATGTCCTCAAGAACTATCATCCTGAGGCGGTGCGTCTCTTCCTGCTCTCCAACCACTACCGCAGCCCCATCGATTACAACGAGCAGGCCATGAAAGAGGCCGCAGGCAACCTCGACAAGCTCTACACCCTGCTGCGTCGCATCTCCGATGAGTTCGGTAACCTGAGCATCCTGCGGCTCCAGTCGTTCAACAACAAGTTCGGGGACCTCTTCCGTGAGTTCTGCGAAGGCATGGAAGACGACTTCAACACGGCTCGCGGTATGGCGGCCCTGTTCGAAGCCCTTCGCGCCACGAACCGCACCATCGACGAGATGACCGATGAGAACGCCTTTGAGTCCAAGATCGAGATCGACGGGCACATGGTGGACTTGTTCAAGATGGCCAACATCCTCGGGATACTCAACGAGAATCCGTATGAGTACTTTGAGGCCAAGAAGGACAAATCCGGAGTGGACGCAAGCCGCGTGGAGGCCCTGATTCAGGAACGGGCCGAGGTGCGCAAGGCCAAAAACTTTCAGCGGGCCGATGAGATCCGCGAAGAATTGACCGCCATGGGGGTCGCCATTGAAGACGGCCCCGGCGGCACCACCTGGAAGATGATGGACTAGGCCACGGCGCTGTTCACCCCTTCCGGGACCATCAATCGATAAAAAAAAGCGGCCCGGCATACGGACCGCTTTTTTTTGTGTATATCGGGACTCCCCGCAGACAGGCAGGTTTATCGCCATGGAACCATTTAAAATTGTATCGTCATTCACCCCCCAGGGCGATCAGCCCAAGGCGATCCGCCGCCTGGTAAAGGAGCTGAACAAGGGAACCGCCAATCAGGTCCTTCTGGGGGTGACGGGGTCGGGCAAGACCTTCACCATGGCCCACGTGGTGGAGCAGACCCAGCGTCCCACCCTGGTGCTGGCCCCCAACAAGATCCTGGCGGCCCAGCTCTACAGCGAGTTCCGGGAGCTTTTTCCGGACAACGCCGTGGAGTACTTTGTTAGCTATTACGACTACTACCAGCCGGAAGCGTACATTCCCAGCAGCGACACCTACATCCAGAAAGACTCGGCCATCAACGAGCTCATCGACAAGATGCGCCATTCGGCAACCCGCAACGTCCTGTCGCGACGGGATGTCATCGTGGTGGCCAGTGTCTCCTGTATCTACGGACTCGGGGCGCCGGAGGACTACCTGGCCCTGAGGGTGGAGCTCTCCACCGGGGATGAGCGGAGCCGGGAGTCTCTGCTCACGGATCTTGTCTCCATCCAGTACGAACGCAGCGACATCGATTTTCACCGGGGCTCCTTCCGTGTGCGGGGGGACCGGGTGGAGATTTTCCCGGCCTACGAGGAGAAGGTGGCCGTGCGGGTTGAATTTTTCGGGGACGAGGTCGACACCCTGGCCGAGTTCGACCCCCTCACGGGCAAGACCCTGCGAAAGCTCAAGCGCACCGTCATCTATCCGGCCAGTCACTACGTTACCCGCAAGAGCACCCTCAAGAAGATGCTCAGCAATGTGGAGGTGGAGCTCAAGGACCGTGTGGAGCACTTCCATCGGCTTAACAAGCTCATTGAGGCCCAGCGCATCGACGAACGGACCCGCCTGGATCTTGAGATGCTTCGGGAGATCGGTTACTGCAACGGCATCGAGAACTACTCCCGGTATCTTTCCGGGCGCAATGCAGGGGAGGCGCCGCCCACCCTCCTGGACTATTTCCCCGACGATTTTCTCCTGCTGGTGGACGAGAGCCACATCGCCCTTCCGCAGGTGCGGGCCATGTACAAGGGGGACCGCTCACGCAAGGAGACCCTGGTGGGCTACGGCTTTCGCCTGCCCTCGGCCCTGGACAACCGGCCCCTGAAGTTCGAGGAGTTCGAAAACAAGCGCGGGCAGGCCATTTTTGTCTCCGCCACCCCTGCGGAGTACGAGATGGAGGCTGCAGACGGCATGGTGGTGGAGCAGATCGTCCGCCCCACGGGTCTGGTGGATCCCGAAATCGTGGTGAAGCCCGCCGAGAATCAGGTGGACGATCTCTACGAAGAGATCCGAAAACGCCTGGCGGCTCGGGAGCGGGTGCTGGTCACCACCCTGACCAAGCGCATGGCCGAGGACCTCACCGACTACCTCACCGATCTTGGGGTACGGGTGCGCTACATGCACTCGGACGTCAAGACCATGGAGCGCATCGAGATTGTCCGGGATCTGCGCCTGGGCAAGTTCGACGTGCTGGTGGGTATCAACCTCCTGCGGGAGGGCCTTGATATCCCGGAGGTCTCCCTGGTGGCGGTTCTGGACGCCGATAAAGAGGGCTTCCTCCGGTCGGAGCGGTCCCTGGTACAGACCTGCGGCAGGGCCGCGCGAAACGCCAACGGCAAGGTGATTCTCTATGGGGATAACATCACCGGCTCCATGCAGTACGCCATGGACGAGACCAAGCGTCGACGGGCCATCCAGATGGCGTACAACGAAAAGCACGGCATTGTTCCGGCCACCATCTCCCGGGAGATTCAGAGCAGCTTCGGGGAGCTTTACCATTTTGACGACGAAACCGCGGATGACGCGGTGATGGAAGAGGTGGCCGAGTACGGGGCTGAGTCCATGGACGACGGCGCCCTCCTGGAGACTCTGGAGGCCTCCATGCAGGAGGCGGCCCGGAACCTGGAGTTTGAAAAGGCCGCTCGCCTGCGGGACCAGATTCAGGAGATCAGGAAGCGGATAGGGGAGGCGTCGTGAACCAGGGAATCATGATTCCGGAGGCCCTGGCCGAGCAGTTGAACTGCCTTGTGACGGACCCGGGGGTGTACCGGTTCAAAGACGAAAAGGGGACCGTCATCTATGTGGGCAAGGCCAAGAATCTGAAGAAGCGGGTCTCCAGCTACTTTAACCGCACACACACAGACCCCAAGACTGCGGCCCTGGTCCGCAAGGTGGTCTCCCTGGATACCGTGGTGACGGCCACGGAAAAAGAGGCGCTTATTCTGGAGAGCAGCCTCATTACCCGCCACAAGCCCCGTTACAACATTATCCTCAAGGACGATAAGCGCTATCCCTCCCTGCGGATAGACCCCAACGAGGAGTGGCCGGGCCTGGCCATCGTACGCCGTATTGAAAAGGACGGGGCTCTCTATTTCGGCCCCTACACCTCGTCTTCGGCCGTGCACGCCACGGTGAAGTTCATCAACCGTCACTTTAAGCTGAGAAAATGCACCAACAGTACCCTCAAGAGCAGGTCTCGGCCCTGTCTCAATCACCAGATGGGTCTCTGCCTGGCCCCGTGCTGCCTGGATGTTTCCCGCGAGGCCTACATGGAGATGGTCTCTCAGGTCATCCTGTTTCTTAAAGGGCGCACCCCGGAGCTGGTGGAGAGCCTGAGGGCAGAGATGGTTCGGTGCGCCACCGAGGAGCGCTTTGAAGAGGCGGCCGAGTTGAGGGATCGCCTCTTTGCCGTGGAGAAGACCCTTGAAAAGCAGGTGGTGGTGGCTACGGACATGGGGGACAGGGACGTGGTGGATGTCTGCATGCACGGGCCTGCGGTCTGCATCACGCTGATGCAGGTGCGCGGCGGTGTGCTCCTGGGGAGCCGGAGCGTTCATCTCCTGGAGACCATGGCCGGGCCCGAAGAGGTGGCGGAGAATTTTATCTGCCAGTACTACGAAAAGCACGCGGCCCCTTCCGAGGTGCTGGTTTCCCATCGTTTTGACGGGGTTGAGACCGTATCCGACCATCTGCGGGAGACCGCCGGACGCCGCGTGCAGCTTCTGTTTCCCTCCCGGGGGGAAAAGGCAAAGCTCATGGCCATGGCCCGCAAAAACGGAGAAAAACGCCTGGAGGAGATCATGTCCGGGGCGGACGCGGACCGCAAGGTTTTAGAGAACCTCATGAAACGCCTGGGCATGGACCGGCTTCCCGAGCGCATCGAGTCCTACGACAACTCCAACACGGCGGGCAATGACCCGGTTTCGGGGATGGTGGTGTTTGAAAACGGGCGGCCCAAGAAGAGCGACTACCGAACATTCCGCATCAAGGCCGATACGCGGTACGACGACTACGCCTCCATGGCCGAGGTGCTCACCCGGCGCTTCGGGGACCCTGTGAAACGGGAGCCCCTGCCGGATCTTTTGATGGTGGACGGCGGAAAAGGGCAGCTCAATGTGGCGACTCGGGTCCTGGAGGAGCTGGGGCTTCTGGGGGCTTTTACGGTGATCGGCATTGCCAAGATGCGCGAGGAGGCCGGTGAGACCCAGGACAAAATTTATCTTCCCGGGCGTTCCAACCCCGTGAACATGGGGATGCAGCCCGACCTGCTCCTCTTCCTTCAGCGCATGCGGGACGAAGTGCACCGGTTTGCCATCACCTTTCAGCGTCGTGTGCGCGGCAAGCGGTCGGTTTCTTCGAAACTGGACCATGTGCCCGGGGTGGGGAAGAAGAGGAAGACCATGCTCCTCAAACATTTCGGGGGGATTACGGCCATGAAGGCCGCGTCTCAAGACGAGCTGGCGGCCCTGCCCGGCATCACGCAGGAGATTGCCGGCGCCATCCGGCGCGCCCTGGAGTGATCCTTTGGGTCAGGTATGGGTGAGGCTGCGGATTTCGTGGAGTTGGGCGTTGTGGATGAAGTGACTCAGCACCTCTTCATCCGCGCTCTTCAGGCGGGTGAAGCGGCATCCGGCAAACAGGGAGAGTTCATTGAATCGGCGGTTCACCCGGACCACCGAGAGGGCAGTGTCCATGGTATGGAGCTGCTCTTTTTTTTGGCTGTGGTCCCGGAGCACGATGCCCAACCGGCCCACATGGCCCGCTTCAAGTCCGGCAAGGGGGTTTTTTCCTTTGCCCAGAAGGCGGGGGATGATCAGGCCGACCCCGGTGGTGGATATATTGCAGATGCGGAACTGCTTTCCTGAGAAAAAATCATGGCTGCCGACGACAAGTTTGCCCAGCACCTCGTGGGTGGCGGTGGGGATGTATCGAAAGGCGGAGCGGACGTTGACATCTTCCGGGGTGGGGTCGTAGCTCAAGGCGAGGGCCTGGGTGGTGTTTCCGTTGGCCAGCCGGTAGCCGGGGAGCGTCTTGAGGATTTTGCAGGGGAACCCGATGCGTTTCTTTTCTCCGGAGTCCATTCGGACCATGGTGCTCACGTGGAGCTGCCTGCTTGCCGCATCTTCGGAGGCCCAGGATGCCCCAGTGGCTGCCACGGTGAGTCGCCTGGAGGCCGGGTCCGCTTCAAAGATGACCGAGGCATAGGAGACGGGGCTCAGGCTGTGCAGGTCTATGACAAGATCAATACCGGTTCCGGGTCTAAGGACAGAGTCGTCAACGGGTGCTGTGGCCAACGGGAAATTCCTTCTGTTATCCTGTTTCTTTTGGGCGCGGCTCAAGCCGCAGGAACATGGGATTCATCTACCACAAGGCCGGGCAAAAATCAAAGCCATAGACAAACCCTGTTGGGGCTGCAGGGGAACAGACAGGTTTGCGAATTCAGTAATATGAAGGGGATGGACTACAATAACGGAAGGTTGTGTATTTTGTACGGCGGGAAAATGACTGATTGCGAAACGGCGAATTCAGGGGGGAGGTAAAACGGCGAAAAAAAGTGTGTCCGCCTGGTAGTGTAGACAGACGGACACGGAAAAAACAGTCGTCCGCCTACTTCAAAGCGTCTTTCAGAGCCTTGCCAGGTACAAACTTGGGAACCTTGCGTGCGTCGATGCTGATCTCCTGACCGGTCTGGGGATTGCGGCCTTTGCGGGCTTTTCTTTCAACGGCCTTGAAGGTGCCGAAGCCAACGAGGGTCACGGCGTCGTTACCGGTGAGGGCATCGGTGATGGTGGAAAGGACACAGTCTACGGCTGCCTGAGCTTCTTTTTTGGAGCTGACAACTTTTGCAACTTCGTTGACGAGATCACCTTTGTTCATCCTTGAATCTCCTTTTTGTAAGGGGTTTTAAACAACGGCTTGCTTATGATGTTATTCAGTAATGCAGTGTATATCGGGAAATCAGGATACGACATGCAGTGAGTATCCTATCTGGTAAGGCGAAGTCCAATATTGGCGGCCTTTTTTGAAGATCACCGTACTTATTTGGTTTCTAAGTGTCAAGCAATAATTGAGTTGGATGTCAAAAAAAAAAGCCCAAAAGACTTGATATATGGGCTCTTTAAGGTTTGACAATGATGAATAACCCGTGTTGGGGGCACACTTCCGGCAGATGAGTAAACAGGGTGGGAGGTATGGAAACATTGAAGGGTTTTTGTTGATAAGTCTAATAAATACAGCGCTTTAGCAATGAGTAAATTTTCCTCTTTCAACCGCGATGGCGCGGGTTTGAGAAACCGTCGCTCATCCAGGATTTCAAGGGGAAGGTCTTGTAGGGACCGTTGATCGGGCCCGTATTTCTCGGGATAATACGCGAAGAGAGGCCGTTTTGAAAGGGTGTTCAGGCCTTCAAAGCGGTTTGGTTACCCTCCAAGGATTCTGCAGGCGGTCTATTTCAGCAGGACCTTGACGGCTTCGGCCCCTGTTTCATAGATGTGGGGGGCCACTCCCCGCTTGGACAGGGCGTCTTTGAGCTTCATTTTCAGGAAGGTGCTGGTTGTGTATCGGGTGACCCCTGAATAATAGGTGGCGACAATGTGTTTGACCATGGCGGTATAGGGCTCCATGAGTTCGGGGTGGATCTGGAAATGGTCGTAGTTGACCACGGCAAAGACCTGCCTGTCTATTGTCTTGAGTTTGGATTCCACCGCTTCCTGTATCTCCTCGATCATCTCCGGTGAATCCACCACCAGCCCTTCGAAATTGACAAAGAAGAGATTGGACTCTTCGTTGTAGGTGAGCCTGTCGCTGAGTTTGACGGCCAGGAGGTCGTCCTTGAGGCCCATGGGGTCGGTGCGGAAAATCCGGCTGTCCATGGGGGCCGGTGGGAAGGGCATGGCAGGTTCGAAGGCCATGTGGGCAAGGATGTCTTTCGCAAGGTCGATGCCGGGGGCCACCTCTGTGAGGGTCATCCCCTGGTCCGTGAGGGCAAAGACGCATCGCTCCGTCACAAAGAGGACCGGCTGGTTGCGCTGCCGCGCGTAGTCCCCGCTGAAGGTCACCTGTTCCACATCGGCCATGAATTTCTGAACGGACCCTTCCCGGAGAATCTCCAGGGCGCCGTCGGCGATGCCAACCGAGAGGCCCTTGGCCGTGAAGGTACCGGTGAAGACCACCCGGCGTGCGTTCTGGCTGATGTTGATGAACCCTCCGGCCCCGGCGATACGGGGACCGAACCGGCTCACGTTGAGGTTGCCGTGGCTGTCGGCCTGGGCCAGGCCAAGGAAGGCGATGTCCAGGCCGCCTCCGTCGTAGAAGTCGAACTGGGCGGGTTGGTCGATGACGGCGTCGGGGTTGGTGCCTGCGCCGAAGCTCAGGCCCCCGGCCGGGACCCCGCCGATGAGGCCTGGCTCTGCCGTGAGGGTGATGTAGTCGAGGATGCCCTCTTCATGGGCCACGGAGGCGATGCCCTCGGGCATGCCGATACCCAGGTTCGTCACACAGTTGACGCGCAGCTCCATGGCGGCCCGGCGGGCGATGATCTTGCGCGGGGTCAGGTCCATGGGCGGCATGTGCTGCAGGGGGATGCGGACTTCGCCGCTGTATGCGGGGTTGTAGGCCTCGGCAAAGGTCTGGTGATGGTATTCCGGCTTGGAGACAAAGACGCTGTCCACCATGATGCCGGGCACTTTGACAGCCTTTGGGGGGAGGGTACGCTTTTCGGCGATGCGCTCCACCTGGGCGATGACCACGCCGCCGGAGTTCTTGGCAGCCATGGCCAGGGCGAGGCTCTCCAGGACCAGGGCCTCTTTTTCCATGGTGATGTTGCCCAGGGTGTCGGCGGTGGTGCCCCGGATGACAGCCACATCAATGGGGAAGGTTTTGTAGGCGAGGTAACGTTCCCCGTGGATCTCCATGGAGGTGACCAGGTCCTCGTGGGTGCAGCGGTTGATTTTCCCGCCGTCGATGCGCGGGTCCACAAAGGTGTTTAAACCCACCCGGCTGAGGGTGACGGGGCGGCCTGCGGCAATGTCCCTGTAGAGGTGGCAGAGCACGCCCTGGGGGAGGTTGTACGCTTCGATCTCATCGGCCACGGCCAGGGCCTGGAGGGCGGGGACCAGTCCCCAGTGCCCGCCGATGACCCGTTTGAGCATTCCCTTGTGGCCCAGGTGGTTGAGGCCTTTGGAGGCGCCGTCCCCCATGCCTGCGGCGTAGACGAGGGTAAGCTCTGACGGGGTACCCGTCCGTGTGAAGCGCTCTTCCAGGGTCACGGCGAACTCTTCGGGAAACCCGATGCCCACAAACCCGCCGAATCCGATGGTGTCCCCACTCTGGATCACCTCGGCTGCTTCGCGGGCGTTGACCACTTTTCCCTTTGGGGAGACAAGGGGGGAAAGGCTTGAAAGAATGGGATGGGACGAACCCTGGTTTTTTTGGGTAGGCATGGCAACCTCCATATGGGGGTTTCGGAGACATGATGGTGTGTTTCCGATAGTTTACCAGAGAAGGGGGAGAGGGTGCCAGGGGCGTCTTGGATGTGGGGAATAACGACGGGGCGGCTGCCCCGTCGGGAGGTGCTGTCGGACGAAATATCCAGGTCAGCCCATGAGGCCGAAGTACCAGCTGATAAGGCGCGCGCCGAAGAGGGTGTAGGCCACGCCCCCGGCGGCCAGGAAGGGGCCGTAGGGGATGGCCATTTTCATGTTGCCCCTCTGGACGAGCATGATGGAGAGCCCGATGACACTGCCGGTGAGGGAGGAGAAGAAGACGGTGAACAACACACCTTCCCAGCCGATGAATGCACCCATCATCCCCAGCAGCTTGATGTCGCCGCCGCCCATGCCCGCTTTGCCCGTGGCCCGTTCATATCCCCAGGCAATGAGCCAGAGGCTGCCGCCTCCGGCAAGGATTCCCAGTGCGGCATCCTGCCAGGAGAGGGTGGGGACGGCAAAGGAGAGCAGGAAGAAAATGGGAATTCCCGGCAGGGAGATCACATCGGGGATGATGCGATGATCGATGTCGATGAAAGTGAGGGTGATGAGCACGCAGTAAAACAGAAAATGGGCCAGGGCGCTCAGGGTGGGCCCGAAGGTATACAGGGCGACAAGGGCCATGAGGCGGCGGGCCTCGATGGCCGGGTAGCGGAGGGAGACGCGGTGTTTGCAGGCTCGGCATCGCCCCATTAATATAAGGTAGCTCACCACGGGGATGTTGTCGTACCAGCGGATGGCCGTACCGCAGGAGGGGCAGGCAGAACCCGGCCTGACAATGGAGCGGGAGAGGGGCACCCTGTAGATACAGACATTGAGAAAGCTGCCCACGCAGAGGCCGTAACAGAGGGCGGCCAGGCTAACGAATAAGGGGATCATGAATTTTTCCTGCTTCATCGGGTGGATGTCGTGGGCGGCTGGCCCGTCGGCCGCCTTGGGTCGTCGGCCTCATACCCGGGTAAAATAGAAGCCGTGGCCAAAAAAATCAAGAATGATATTGTAAATGGGGAAATGTGTCTTATAATTACTCCGTAGCTCTCCCTATTCCCCGGAAAAACCTTGTCTGGAGGCCGTTTCGGGCGTTGTGGCAACACGGCGCGCTGCCCGGGGGATGATGTTTGCGTTCAAAAAATCATGATGGCGTCAAAAAATCGTCGATTTTTAGACATCTCGCCTGCGCCTTTGACGTCTTCCCGGTCGGTTTTTCTCCGCCGGGGAGCCGGGACCCTTTCCCGGGCTGCGGGGCCATCGCATCATATGCAGGAGTTGGAATGGCTGTTACCGACAAAGACGATCTGATCAACCTCATCGAAGAAGAGGTTCCCGATAACGAAATCCCTGAAATTCTTCCCTTGATGCCTGTTCGGGATGTGGTGATCTTCAATGACATGCTCCTGCCCCTGTTCATCGGCAGGGACAGGTCGGTGCGCGCCGTGGAGCATGCCCTGGAAGGGGATCGCTTCATTTTCCTTGCGGCCCAGAAGGATCCGGCGGACGAAGAACCGAAGACCGAAGAGATCTTCACCGTGGGCACCGTGGGCAAGGTCCTTCGCATGGTGAAGCTGCCCGACGGCAAGATCAAGGCCCTGGTCCAGGGCATGGCCAAGGGACGGGTCGTGGAATACGTGGACGAATCGCCGTTTTTCAAGGTGCGCCTCGAGCAGATTGAGGAGGAAGCCTCTCCGGAGATGGATCTCACCGCCGAGGCCCTTATGCGCAATGTCCGCGAGCAGAGCGAAAAGATCCTGACCCTCAAAGGGGAGTTCAGCACGGAGGTGTCCGCGGTGCTGGAGAGCATCGACTCTCCGGGCAAGCTGGCCGACCTTGTGGCTTCCAACCTGCGGCTGCGGGTGGACGAGGCCCAGCAGGTCCTCGAATGCCAGGATCCCATGGAGCGGCTGAAGAAGGTCTACGGGTACCTCAGCCGGGAGGTGGAACTGTCCGCGGTGCAGGTCAAGATCCAGACCGATGTGCGGGACGAGATCTCCAAGACCCAGCGTGATTTTTACCTGCGGGAGCAGGTGAGGGCCATCAACCGTGAGCTCGGCGAGCAGGACGACAGGATCGCAGAACTCACCGAGTACAAGGAGAACATTGCCAAGGCCGGCATGTCTCCGGCAGCGGAAAAAGAGGCCCTGAAGCAGCTCAAGCGTCTGGAGCAGATGCACTCCGATTCGTCGGAAGCCTCGGTGATCCGGACCTACCTGGATTGGATGGTGGAACTCCCCTGGAGCGTCAGCACCAAAGACCACCTCAACATCAAGCGCGCGGCCAAGGTGCTGGACGAAGAGCACTATGGACTGGAAAAAGTCAAGGAGCGCATCCTTGAATTTTTAAGCGTTCGAAAGCTTAACCCCAATGTGAAGGGGTCCATCCTTTGCTTTGTGGGCCCTCCCGGGGTGGGCAAGACCTCCCTGGGCAAAGCCATTGCAGCGGCCATGAAACGGGAGTTTGTGCGCATCTCCCTGGGCGGCATCCGAGACGAAGCAGAGATCCGCGGCCACAGGCGGACCTACATCGGGGCCTTGCCCGGCCGGATCATCCAGGGGCTGAAGCAGTGCGGCTCCAACAACCCCGTCTTTATGATGGACGAGGTGGACAAGCTGGGTTCCGATTACAAGGGGGACCCCTCGTCGGCGCTCCTGGAGGCCCTGGATCCCGAGCAGAACAACGAGTTCAGCGACCATTACCTGAACATCGCCTTTGACCTGTCCAAGGTGATGTTTATTCTTACGGCCAACCAGCTGGACACCATTCCGTCGGCCCTGCTGGACCGCATGGAGGTGATCTATCTCTCCGGGTACAGCCATGAAGAGAAGCGGGTCATTGCCGATAACTACCTGCTGCCCCGACAGGTCAAGGAGAACGGCCTGAAAAAGCGTCACCTGCAGCTGAGCGCAGGGGCCCTGGACGACGTCATTCAGCACTACACCCTGGAGGCAGGGGTGCGAAGCCTGGAACGCGAGCTGGGTTCTGTCTGCCGCAAGATCGCCCGCAAGGTCGCCGAAGGCGCCAAGGGCGGGCAGCGTGTCAGCCGCGCCAACCTGGAAAAGTACCTTGGTCCCCCGAAGTATCTTTCGGAGCTGGACAAGGAAGAGAGCCAGGTGGGCCTTTCCACCGGCCTCGCCTGGACCCAGGTGGGCGGGGAGGTTCTCTATGTGGAAACCTCCATCATTCCCGGCAAGGGGGAACTCATTGTCACCGGCCAGCTGGGCGAGGTGATGCAGGAGTCTGTGAAGGCGGCCATGAGCTATACGCGCCATGCCCTTGCAGGCTTGGGGTTCAAGGACAGCTTTGATGACCTGGATATCCACATCCACGTGCCGGACGGGGCCACCCCCAAGGACGGGCCTTCGGCGGGCATTGCCATTGCCACCTCCCTGTTCTCCGCTGTGGTGGACCGGCCGGTGAGCAGTGATGTGGCCATGACCGGCGAGATCTCCCTGCGCGGGCGGGTCCTGCCCATCGGCGGGCTGAAGGAAAAGGCCCTGGGGGCCTTGCGGGGCGGGATCAAGACCGTTCTGTTTCCGGTAAAGAACGCCAAGGACCTGGCGGAGATTCCCCAGAGTGTGAAAAAGCGGATCTCCTTTGTGCCCGTCAGGCACCTGGACGATGTGCTCAAGATCGCCATTGAGGGGTTCGACACCCTGGCTGAGGACGCTGCCCGTCTTAAGAAGGAGGAGGCTGCCGCCGCCAAAGGCAAGACCAAGGCCAAAGGCAAGCGCAAGGCTAAAGAGGAGGCGGCATGATGCGACTCCTTGCCGTGGATACCTCCACCCTGTCGTGCGGCGTGGCCGTCACCGACGGGGAGGGGCTTCTGTCCGAGAGCCTCTTTACAAGCCGCCAGACCCATTCCCGCCACCTGCTGGGCATGGTGGATGAGACCCTTTCCCGTTCCGGTCTGGCCCTGGGAGACCTGGACGGCTTTGCTGTCACTGTGGGGCCCGGCAGTTTTACCGGGCTGCGCATCGGCATGAGTGTGGTCAAGGGACTGGCCGAGGTGGCGGGCAAGCCCGTTGTGGGGGTCAGCACCCTGGAGGCCCTGGCCCGGGGGGCGGCCCTGGCCGGAAAACCCATTGCCTCCATGATCGACGCCCGCAAGGGCGAGGTGTATGCGGCCCTCTACCGGCCGGACGGGACAGGCGGTGTGACCGAGGTCTCTTCCCCCGAGGCTGTTCGGCCGGAAGACTTTTCGGAGCGGCTCACCGGTGAGGTCCTCTGTGTCGGGACCGGTGCGTCTGCCTACGGGGATCTTTTTAAGAACGCCTTGAAAGAAAAGGTTTTTTTTGCTCCAGAGTATGATACTATCCGCCCTTCCGTTGTGGCGGCCCTTGCCCTGGAAGCCCTTGAAAGGGGGGAGGGAAAGGACGCGGCTGCCCTGACGCCTCTGTACCTGAGAAAGTCGGACGCCGAGATCGCCCTGGAGCTTCGAAATGCTTCAGAGGGGCACGGTTAGGGGCTTTCGTTTGACAAGGCATGGGTGATCTGATACTCCTCAATACAGAAGGAGGCATTTAAAAATGCCGAGATTGCGGGGCGTGGACGCCCCGCAAACAACGTTTGATTCCCATCTGTTGCCATGGCACGGATGGCGGCTGTGAGTCTTACCAACCTCATCAGATGCACCACGCCAACAGGAATCGTGCATAAGCAACGATGATATTGATGTCTTGCGTCGGCTGTCCCCGGGTGCGTGTCTGCACCAGGGTGAGACGGTGGGCGGAGGCGTTTCAACCATATGAATACTGGAACCGCGAATGGATCGTTTTACCTGGCCTGAAACACCGAGTCTGAAAGCATTTCAAGTTGCAAAACCCGGCATACCCTTTATTGTGGTGGCCTGTGTTTCCACTCTTTTCCTTGCAGGGATTCATTTCCACACTCTCGCCCTGATCTCTTTTTTCATCACCCTGTTTGTCTGCTACTTCTTCAGGGACCCGGACCGGGCCGTGGAAGTGGGGGAGGGCTACCTCTCGTCCCCTGCGGACGGCAAGGTGATTTTTGCAGAGGTTGTGGACGAGAACCCGTATGTCGAGGGGAAATGCTTTAAGATCAGCATTTTCATGAATGTGTTCAACGTGCATGTCAACAGGGTCCCCTTTGACGGCACGGTCAAGGCCATTCATTACCACCCCGGTAAGTTTTTCAACGCCAGCCTGGACAAAGCCTCCGAGCACAACGAGCGCAATGCCCTGGTGATTGAAACGGACCAGGGGGTGACCTTTGCCACCGTCCAGATTGCAGGGCTTGTGGCCCGGCGCATTATCTGCGGCGTAAACGAAGGGGACCGCGTTACACGGGGCCGACGCTACGGCATGATCTGCTTTGGCTCTCGCCTCGATCTTTACCTGCCCACCGACTTTGCCTGCCGTGTGGCCATCGGCGATAAAGTTCAGGCCGGCACAACGGTTATGGGGGTACTCTCATGAAAGATGCACGAAAAGAACGGCTGAAAAAAGGAATCTATCTGCTGCCCAACGCGTTTACATCCATGAACCTGTTCTTCGGGTTCCTCTGCATTGTCTCCGCTCTGGAGGGACGCTTTGAGTTCGCGGCCATTGCCATTTTGATTGCGGTGGTTTTTGACTCACTGGACGGCAAGATTGCCCGCGCCACCAACACCACCAGCCAGTTTGGCATTGAGTTTGACTCCCTGGCGGACCTGGTCTCCTTTGGGCTGGCGCCTGGCAGGTCTCTCTGGATCTTGAAACCCATGGGACGCATCGGCTGGCTTGCAGCTTTTCTTTTTACCATCTGCGGGGCCCTGCGCCTTGCGCGGTTCAACACCATGGCCGAGGCAACGCCCAGCAACCATTTTCTGGGGCTTCCCATTCCGGCTGCCGCGGGCATGAACGCCACGGCCGTGATGTTCTGCACGAAGTTTGGTGTGCCGGCTTCGGAGTTTCCCCTTGTTTTCCTGCTCGGCATGTACGCCCTGTCGTTTTTGATGGTCAGCTCTGTGAAATACGAGAGCTTTAAAAAAGCCGAGCTCTTTAAGAAGATGAAGTTTAACATGCTGGTTTCCGCCATCCTTGTTTTCATCTTCATTGCGCAGAAACCGCATCTGGCACTTTTTGTTATTTCGCTCTGTTATGTGGTTTCCGGGCCCA
Source organism: Desulfoluna sp. CYM3A (assembly GCF_056829965.1). Taxonomy (NCBI): domain Bacteria; kingdom Pseudomonadati; phylum Thermodesulfobacteriota; class Desulfobacteria; order Desulfobacterales; family Desulfolunaceae; genus Desulfoluna; species Desulfoluna sp. CYM3A. The sequence goes on along the minus strand of NZ_CP186556.1, from coordinate 2,375,211 downwards.
TCCTCACCATTGTGCTGGCCCGGCGTGCCAAGCAGGCGGAAGGACGCGCCTGATCCGCGCCCAGCGCTTTTTTTGTGTAAGAACAAGGCTCCTTCATGTATGATGGGGCCTTTCTGAAAAGATAAACAGACAAAGCCCCTTTCGTTGCCGGGGATTCAGTCGATGGATCCCAAAGGCGAAAGAGGTTTTTGTTTTTAAAGGACACTGTAACGGGGTCGGGCTTTTGCCCGGGTCCCACAGAAACACCAGGAGCACTATTTTGAAGACCATTCCCATTACCAAGGAAGGCTACGAAACGTTGAAAAGGGAACTCCACCAGCTGAAGACGGTGGACCGCCCCAAGACCATTGAAGCCATCGAGGTCGCACGAAGCCATGGGGACCTTTCGGAGAATGCCGAGTACGATGCGGCAAAAGACCGTCAGTCCTTCATTGAAGGGCGTATCATGGATCTGGAGTACAAGGTCGCCAACGCTGATGTCATCGATCCCGAAACCCTTCCCTCGGACAAGGTGGTCTTCGCCAGCCGATTTGTTCTTGAAAATGTTGACACCGGTGAAGAAGTGACCTATCAGCTGGTCGGTCAGGAAGAGTCGGACATTGCAAAGGGCAAGGTCTCTGTTTCGTCTCCCCTGGGTCAGGCCATCCTCGGCAAGGCTCCGGGAAGCGAAGTGACTGTCCAGGCCCCCGGCGGCCAGCGACTCTACGAGCTTGTTGAGATCTTGTAATCTTTTATCGGTTCGTATATAGTAATAAGTCGGCATGGGGCCCGGTTTCGTTTTTGTCACGGCCCGGCTCACCCGTAACGACAGTTGATTTCCCCCGGAAGAGCGCGGCTTTTCGCGTTTCAGACCGGTATACAAAACACGTTATTTTTCGAACACAAGGAGAATGACCTTGGCCAGAGTAACCGTTGAAGATTGCCTTGAGAAGGTACCCAATCGCTTTATGCTCGTGCATATGGCTTCCAAGCGCGTACGTCAGATTCGTGACGGAGCTGAATTCGTCGTTCAGTCCGCCAACAACGAAGATGTTGTCACCGCCCTTAGAGAGATTGCCTCAGGCAAGGTCTTCCTGAAAACGGAAGACGAGTCGTAGCCCGCTTTCGATCAGGTCAGCCTGTGACAGGTCACCTTTCACTTCGGGCCGCAGTTTTTGTGGCGGCCTGAAGGGGTGGCTGTCGTCCTTCATGATCCTCTCCTTCCCGGCTTTTACAGGGCCCACCCAACCATTCCACAGATTTTCAGGAACAATGTGATACGAGAAACGCGAATATACCAGCGCCTCAATCGTGCCATGGGGAAAGCCATCCACCAGTACGCCATGATTGAAGACGGCGACCGGATTGCTTTGGGGCTTTCGGGAGGAAAAGACAGTCTGACCCTTTTGACTCTTCTTGTGGAGCGGCTTCGCAGGATCCCGGTGACTTACTCCATCCACCCGATCTATATTGATCCCGGATTCGACGGCGGGTTTGCCGACGAGCTGGCGGCGCATTGCCGCGGGCTGGGGTTGACCCTGACGTGCGAAATCACGAATCACGGCCCGGAAGCCCACAAGGATGAGCAGGCCGCGAACCCCTGTTTTATCTGTTCGCGCCTGAGACGAAAGCGGTTGTTTGAATTGACCTCCGAGCTGGGGTGCCGCACCCTGGCCCTGGGTCATAACAAGGATGATGTCATTGAAACCCTGCTCATCAACATGTTTTACTCGGGACAGATCAGCACGATGATGCCTCACCAGTCGATGTTTAACGGTGAAGTTACGGTGATCCGGCCTCTCTACCTGGCCGAGGAAGCCGACATTGTCCGGTTTGCATCGGAACAGGAGTTGCCGGTCTACACCAACCCGTGCCCTTCGGCGGCGGTATCGAAACGCCGTGAAATCAAAGATCTTTTGACTGCGCTTTGCAAGGATAATCCCCACGTCAAAGGAAATCTTTTCCGATCCCTGAGCCAGGTCCGGTTGGACTACTTGTTGACATAGCGTCGTTTCTTTGCTTTTGTTGTTCTACAACTCACTTTGACAGGGGACGGAACAGACAACATGATTGATATGCAGAAACAGCCTGATTATCGCAATATTCCCATTGATCAGGTCGGCATTAAAAATTTGAAATACCCGGTGCGTGTCCTGGACAGGTCCAACGGAACCCAGCATACGGTGGCCTCCATCAACATGTATGTGGATTTGCCTCACCACTCCAAGGGTACCCATATGAGTCGCTTCGTCGAGCTGTTGCATTCCTTTCGAAACGACCTGGAGCTTTCGCTTCCCACCCTCTCTCGTATACTAGTTGAGATGAAAAAAATCCTGGGCGCGAAATCTTCCCATGTGGATATTACTTTTCCCTATTTTATTGAGAAAACTGCTCCGGAAAGCCACTCCCCCGGGCTGGTGGATTATTCGTGCCGGTTCTTGGGAACGAGCAATGAGCACGACGAGGTTGATTTGATCTCGGAGGTGGTGGTTCCCATCACCTCCCTGTGCCCCTGCTCCAAGGAGATCAGCGCCCACGGAGCCCACAATCAGCGCGGTGAAGTGCGACTGGCCACGCGATTTCGCAAGTTCAACTGGATCGAGGACATGATCGAGCTGGTGGAGCAGGCCGCGTCGTGCGAGATCTATTCGGTGCTCAAGCGTGTGGACGAAAAGTACGTCACGGAGCAGGCCTACAACAACCCCAAGTTTGTTGAGGACATTGTCCGGGATATCGCCACGGCCCTGAACCGGGACGACAACATCACCTGGTTCGAGCTGAGCGCTGAGAATTTTGAGTCCATTCACAATCACAGCGCCTATGCGTACATCGCAAGCACCAAAGAGGGGATTGTCGCCGGAGCGTGAGCCTCCCTTTTGCGGGTCTACGAATGATGGAAACGGGTCCGTTGACGCAATGCGTCGGCGGGCCCGTTTTTTTATTGGCGGGGTGTCTGGTCGGCCAGGGCGGTTTTCAGGGCTTTTAAGATGCGGCCCGCGTTTCCGTTTGCGCGGTGGGTGAAGATGACAAAGCGATACTGCCTGCCGTCGGGCATGGTGAGGTATCCCACCCGGGTGGAGACCCCGTTGAGGGTTCCGGTTTTGTAACGGGCGCCGTTCTCTTCATGGAGCAGGGGGGCGTTGGGCGCAAAGCACACCAGCAAGGCGTCCATGGTGCGCGCCGTGAGCACGTTTTTCCTGGAGATGCCGGATCCTTCCACCACGGCGGGGCACTGCCCTATGAGGCGGCTCATCACATCGCAGAAGGTACTGCGTCCTTTTTCAAGGGTGGCGGGGCTCCCTTTGGCATGGGCGCCGGAGGCCAGGAAGAGCTGGTTGGCCATGAAGTTGTTGGAGAAGGCCATGAGCTTTTGCACAACCTCGGGAAGCGCCCAGGGGGAAAAAAGCCGCCGGGTGTAGGGGAGGGGACCTTCGGGCATGGCCTGCGGCGCCACGGTACCCGTAACGGTGATGCCGTGCTGTTTCAGGAACCAGGCGAAGAGGTGGCCCGCATAAAGGCGGCTCTCGGCCGGGGAGAGGCGGATGCGCCCGCCCGGGGCGTTCCGTGGGATCTGCTTGGCCACATAGGGAAGCAGGGGTGTCTGGGGCTCGGCGCTCACAAGGGTTCCCTTGTTTGTCCTGCGGTAATTCACCGTATTGAAATTGGCGCAGAGGGCCCCGTTGGGGGCATCGTAGGGCTGGGTCGATCGGGCGGACACCCCGGGGATGGTGATGCGGTCAATGTAGGTGTCGTCCACACGGATGCCGGTGATGCGGCGTACTCCCCGTGCGACAAGCTCTCCTGCCACCTTTTGTCCATAGGCTGCCAGCACCTCGGAGGTGAGCAGGGGGTCTCCGTACCCTTTGAGGAAGAGGATATTCTCTTTGGTAAGGGCCACATCCGTGGGGAACCGGTAATCCTCCCCCAAGGTCTCGAAGGCCGTCAGGGCCGTGGCGACCTTCAGGGTGGAGGCGGGGACGGACAGGGTGTCGGGGTTCTGGGCGTAGACCACCCTGTGGGGCTCTTCGGTGACCAGCAGGGCGTCGGTAGGGCGAAGGACAGCAGCGAGGGATGGGGGCAGGGCCTCGCCGCCTGCCAGGGAGGGCAGGAGAAGACAGGCGAGGCCCACAAGGATTAATAAAGGGCGTTTCATGGGGTTTAAGCCTCTACTTGCTCTCGACAATGAGGGTTACAGGCCCGTCGTTGGTGAGGGAGACCTCCATGTGGGTCTGGAACCGCCCGGTCTCTGCGGAGATCCCCTTGAACCGCACCGCTTCGATAAAGCAATTGTAAAGGGCATCGGCCTCATCGGGCGGGGCCGCATCAATAAAGGAGGGGCGTCGGCCTTTGCTGCAGTCTCCGTAGAGGGTGAACTGGGAGACCACCAGCATGGCACCCCCCACGTCCTGGAGGGAACGGTTCATCTTGCCGTCTTCGTCTTCAAAGATCCGCAGGCCGGAAATTTTGTCGGCCAGATAGCGGGCCTCCTTTTCCGTGTCGCCCCGGCCGACGCCGAGGAGCACCACCAGCCCTTTGTCGATGGCTCCGGTCTCTTCATCTTCCACCTGAACCGATCCCTGGCTGACGCGTTGTACCACTGCTCGCATTCCATACTCCGTATCTGGCTGTGACGGCCCGCGCTGTGGCGGGCCGTCATATTAAGGGGCCGGACCCTGTCTTGGCAGAGAGGCCCGGCAGGGGACTATTTTTTCAAGAGGTCGGCAAAGGGGTTGTTGAAGGGGCGGCCCTTGTCTTCCCTGTGCTGGGAACCCTTGGGCTGCCGTTTGGGCTTTGTCGGCCGTTGGGGCTGTTTTTTGTCCTGGGGGGCAGACCCGCCTTCGGAGGGGCTCTTCATGGACAGGGAGATTCGCTTCCGGGGTTTGTCGATGCCGATGACCCGCACCTGCACCTTCTGGTGGACCTTCACCACGTCAGCAGGGTTCTTGACGAATTTATCGGACATCTCGCTGATGTGCACAAGCCCGTCCTGGTGGACGCCGATATCCACAAAGGCACCGAAGGCGGTGACGTTGGTGACGACGCCGGGAAGGCGCATGCCCTCCTCCAGGTCGTCCATGGTCTCCACCCCTTCCCGGTAGTTGAAGAGCTTGAAGTCGTCACGGGGGTCCCGCCCGGGCTTGGCCAGCTCCTCGCAGATGTCGGTGAGGGTGGGGAGCCCCACGGTGTCCGTGATGTAGGCGGAGAGGTCCAGTGCCTGCTTCAGGTCGGTGCGCCCGATGAGGGAGGAGACGTCCGCATGGAGGTCTTTTGCCATGGCATCCACGATTCCGTAGCTCTCCGGGTGAACCGCGCTTGAATCAAGGGGGTTTTGCGCTTTGACGATGCGGAGGAACCCGGCGCACTGTTCAAAGGCCTTGGGACCCAGGCGGGGCACCTTGAGAAGGGCCTTTCGGGTTTCGAAGGGGCCGTTTTCATCACGGTGCGCCACAATGTTGCGGGCCAGCTGGGGACCGAGGCCCGATACATAGGTCAGGAGCTCGGCGCTGGCCCGGTTGACGTCCACGCCCACCCCGTTGACACAGCTGACCACGGTGTCGTCCAGGGAGTTTTTCAGGGCGGTCTGGTCCACGTCGTGCTGATACTGGCCCACGCCGATGGATTTGGGGTCGATCTTCACCAGCTCGGAGAGGGGATCCATGAGTCGCCTGCCGATGGAGACAGCGCCCCTTACGGTGAGGTCCAGGTCGGGGAACTCTTTTCGGGCGGTCTCGGAGGCCGAATAGATGGGTACCCCTTCACTTCATGACCAGGGTGACGATGATCTCCCTGGGCAGGCCCAGGCCCTTGACGAACCGTTCGGTCTCCCTGCCGGCCGTGCCGTTGCCGATGGCCACGGCTTCCATGTCGAACCGCTTCACCAGGTTCAGGATGGTCTCGGCGGCCTTTTTATCTTTGTGCTCCCCCATGTTGGGGTAGATGGTGTCGTGGTGGAGCAGCTTGCCCTGGCTGTCCAGGCACACCACCTTGCAGCCGGTTCGGAATCCGGGGTCGATGCCCAGGACCCGCCTGGCACCCATGGGCGGGGAGAGGAGGAGTTCTCGTAAGTTATCGGCAAAGACCGTGATGGCTTCCCGGTCGGCCCGCTCTTTGGACAGGAGCCGCGCTTCGGTCTCCATGGCTCGTGAAAGCAGGCGCTTGTACCCCTGCTCCAGGGCTTTGCGCACCAGGGCGGAGTCGGGGCCGTCCCCTGTGATGAGCAGGGTGTTCAGGATCTGGAGGGCATCCTCTTCGGTGGGGCGGATGGTGAGGTTGAGGACCTCTTCCCGCTCACCGCGCCGGGCGGCGAGGATTCGATGGGACGGGGCGTCGTGAAGGGGTTCGTTCCAGTCGAAGTAGTCCCGGAACTTGGCGCCTTTCTCTTCCATGCCTGTGGCCACCCGGCAGGAGATGGTGCTTTTTTTTGCGTAGAGCTCGCGCAGGGCCTTTCGGACAGGCTCCTGTTCGTTGATCCATTCGACCATGATGTCCACGGCACCGGCCAGGGCATCTGCCGGGGTCTCCACGCCCTTTTCGTCGTCCACGAAGTCCGGGGCCAGGGCTTCCGGATCTTTACCTGACTGGGCAAATATCGCTTCAGCCAGGGGCTCCAGTCCTTTTTCACGGGCCTGCTGGCCTTTGGTGCGCCGTTTGGGGCGGAATGGGAGGTAAATATCTTCGAGGTCGGCCGCGTGCAGAACCAGACCGTGCCTCCAGTTCATCGGTGAGGTGCCCGTTTTTTTCAAGGGAGGTGAGGATGGTCGCCTTGCGTGCGTCCAGTTCTCTGAGCTGGGCCGAAAGGTCCCGTATTTCGGCGACGGCCACTTCGTCGAGGCTGCCTGTGGCCTCTTTACGGTAGCGGGCGATAAAGGGAACGGTGGCGCCCTGGTCGAGGAGGGCCAGGGTTTCGGTGACCTGGGCCGGCGACACGTTCAGTCGGCCGGCAATCATTGCTGTGTTGTCCATTCAGTTGACCCGTTTAATCAGGTTAATGGGGTATGCGAGGGCTCGGGCACGAAAGCGCCGTGTTGTCACTTCGGGGCCCGCCCGGAGGAGAGCCCTGCGCCCTGTGCGCTGTCGGTTTTGTTTATGGTCTGAGCCTGCGTCCATGGACGGAGGTGGAATCCGTATCCGTCACGGGGCCATTGTCCATGGTCGGCTGTCATCGTTACCATGAAACCGGTGGCGTGAAAAACCCTTTTCGCAGAACGCAGGTGAAAAGGCGGTCCATGGTCCGTGCTGCTCATTTGTGTTTGACATCCTCCCTGTGTAAGGCAGATAATAAAAAGGTGTAGGAAAATAGCTGCACTTTACTGAAATAAAGGATAGGCATCGGATTTTCAATTGAATTTTCCTGATGGCGGGGCGTCCACCGCGAGGAGGGGCCATGCGCCTTACCTGCTGAATCACACCATCTATCAAGGGATTTTGAAATTTATGTGTTGACATAATGCGCTGAAAAAATAATATTTCTGTTTCAGAACGTGAGTTTGGCAGCCTGGTCGGCGGCCGACGGGAGGGCCTAACCTGTTCCCCATGCAGGCTTTTTTGGACCGTCGCAATCAGGCAGGCCGGTCCTGCGGCGTCCCTGATGCGGTTTGACGGTATGTCAGCCGGGAAAAGGGCACCCTCAGGGGAAAATGCAACCCCTGTGCAACTCACGTATTCACATGCGACCTGTATCATGGTTGGCGGTACAGCATTATTATCCTTCAGGGGTCGTTGAATGAATATCAAAGAGAGAGTCAAATCACTGCTCAAAGAGGCCGAACTATACAAGTCTCAGCGCCTTTTGAGAGAAGCCCGTAAAAAATACACCCTTGTCATCGACATTCTTCAACAACAGACCCGCATCCAGAATCGTGACGTCCTCATCGCAGCCGTGGCGAAAAAACGGGAAGATCTGGACCACGCCATTGCCAAGTGGGACCAGTCCCGGGTCAACCCCGAAGTCTCAAGCAAAGTCCAGGACTTGATCAAGCGGCTCTTCACCACGACCGAAGAGGGGGTGAGCGACGATGAAAAAGAGATCAACGAAGCCATCACTCTTGCCAAATTCGGTCAGCATCGAAAAGCCCTGGAAGAGTTCCGGCGGTTGGTGCGCCGCCCCGGCATCAGCCTTTCGGCTGCGAAAAACGCAGTAAAGTGCCATCTTGAGCTTTCCGAGGCCGCTGAGGCCGTGGATATGGTGAAGCGCTGGTGGTCACAGGGCTTTTTTACTCCGGAGCAGTATACCTCCCTGACGCAGTTCATGCAGGCTGCCTTCAAGAACGGCCTGGCAGCGATCGCCGCCATGGCCACCGATGGCGGGGCGGTTGCCCTGGAGGAGGACTTTACAGCTCCGGTGGACGACGATATCATCGACATCACGTCCATCGGCATCAATTTTCAAGGGGGGCCCATGGAGGGGCAGCACGTGGAACTGGATGTCAGCTTTCAGTCCGGGAGCCTGCTGAGCCTCATCGTGGCGAGCAGCGAAAAGGCGCTTCTGGAGTATCTGGGAAAAGGCAAGCCCATCCACGACGTCGACTTTTTTTCCCCCATTGCGATTTTTAAGGGTGCTGCGGTGGTGGAATCCAACACCGAGATTCTCTCCGGTCCGAAAAAGGGGGATTTCAGCCTGGATATCCGTATCAACAGTATGTAACGCCCACTGCATGGCGGGTGATGCAGACAATCCGTTTTCAACAGGTACAACAAAATGGGCCACGCCCATTTGCCACAATGCGGGAACCATATGGCCATATTTAACATCCAGAAGCGTGAAATTGAGTGCAAGATTGTCTACTACGGCCCCGGCAGGTGTGGGAAGACGACCAACCTCGAGTACATATTCAAAGCCTTTAAAAAACAGGTGACCGGTGAAATGGTCGCGTATACCAGGGACAGCACGCTTTTTTTTGACTTTCTTCCCATGGGGCTTGGCAAAATCAACGGATGCGACGTGCGTGTCCAACTTGATGTCTGGCAGCAGAAGTACAGCTCCACCCGTAAGCTGGTGCTCAAGGGGCTGGACGGGGTTGTTTTTGTCGCCGACTCCCTGGCGGTTCGCCGGGAGAAGAACATGCTCTCCCTGAAAGACCTTCAGCAAAACCTGAAAGAGTACGGTCAGAGTATCACGCGGATTCCCCTGGTACTCCAGTACAACAAAAGGGACCTTGCCGATGAGGGCGTGCCCATCATGTCCGTAGAGCAGATGGAAAGGGACCTCAACCGCCAGCTCAAGGTGAAGAGTTTCGAAGCCAGTGCCACCCGGGGGACCGGTGTGGGCAAGACCCTTCAGGAGTGCCTGAAGCAGACCCTGATATCTCTTCACAAGGAGTTGCAGTGGGCCAAGTAAGGGCCGGGGCGTCGCCCCTTGGCCTTTGGTATGCGACATTGCAGTAATGGTTGATGGAGACCGCGCCCATGGTGCGGTTTCTTTGTCCGTAAACCGAATGAAAGACGATACGGGGCACGATGAGTACACAACCTGTACTGACAGGCGATTTGAGTTTTTTTGACCTTGCGGATCTTCTGCAGCTCCTCAGTGCCGACGGCAAGAGCGGCGTGGTGAAGCTTTCCAGCCGGTATGTGGATACACCCGGCGTGATCTACGTCCTCGACGGCAACCCCATTAACGCTTTCTGCGACGGCAGGGAGGGGGAGGAGGCCCTGTACGCCCTGTTTGGCTGGGGCGAGGGCGGCTTTGAGGTGTCGCAGGAGGAGTTTCCCCAAGACCGGGTCATCCAGAAATCCGCCATGGCCATTATTCTGGACGCCTTGAAGATGGTGGACGAGGGCGAGATCGAAAAGGTGGGGCCCGTTCAGTACACCGGGGACAAGATGCGGGATGAATCCGGTCGCATTCACCTGCCCGTGGCTCGCGGGCCCGCGTTCTCCGATTACATGTACCTTGCCGATGAAGAGGCTTTTCGGGCCGGCGACCGTATCATTGAACAGGGTCGCCACGGCAACTGGATCTGGGTGGTGCTGGAGGGCGTGGTCAAGATCGTGAAGAACACCTCCATGGGGTCTGTGGTGGTCTCCCGTGTGGGGAGCGGCGCCTTTGTGGGGAACCTCTCCTCCCTGACGCGTCCCGACCACCCCCGCTCGGCCACGGCCGTGGCTGAAGGGGATGTTCTTCTGGGGGTCATCGATACCCGGCAGCTCACCTCGGCCCTTGCCGGGCTCTCCGAAGAGTTTCTCTATGTGGTCAGGGGGATTGAACACCGCCTTGCCATGATTTCGGACCGGGCCGTTGCGTTGAAGTACGGCGGGAAACCCATGTCCGGGCTGCCCCGTGAGATCAAGCCCGTGGTCCGCCAGGGTGACCACGTCACCAAGATGTTCTCCATCGAAGCAGGCCAGGCCTATCTTGTCCAGGAGAACGGGGGAGAAAAGGTGTTTCTGGGAACCATGGGCCCGGGGGACTTCATCGGTCGCCTGCCCATGTTCAAGCATGCCCATGAACCGGACATGGCCTCGGTGTATGCTTCACCGGATTTGAAACTCAGCATTCTGGACACGGATGCGCTGATGGCTGAGTATGACAAAGCGCCGAACCTTATCAAGAATATCATCGAGTACACCTCGGTCTGTGTGTCCCTGATCACGGACCTGGCCTCTCGAAATATTTTGTAAGTTACGATGCCGCTGCGGACCTTTGAAAACCTGCCGATGGTTTAGGGTCCCTGGTGCATCCATGCGATATGGTGTTGACGCAGGGGAAGGGGTGCCGGCCTTTTCCTGCAGACGAAGAGTGTCCGGCATCAACCGTCAGGACTGCCCCCATGGAAAAAAGAAAACACACACGCTACAACTCGACCAACCTCCTTTCCTACGCCTGTGTCAATGCGGAGAACACCGTGGTCCAGCAGGGCATGGGAAAAACCCTTGACGTCAGCGAAGGGGGGATCCTTCTGGAGACCCATGTCCCCATTGATCCCAGCCACAAAGTTCACCTGGACATCGGGTTCAGGGACGATGTGGTGGCGATTATCGGGGACGTGGCCTACACCCGCACGGGGAAGACCGGGCGGGCAGAATCCGGAATCCGTTTCGGGGAGCACAGCGACAAGGACCGTGAGATCCTCCTGAAGTTTATCGAGGGGTTCCAGAAGGGGTAAATGTCGGCGGGAAACCCCGTGGTACGACCCGTTTTACCGTGTTTACGACACGGCCCGGGTCGGGTTTTTCGGGATGCATCCGCCGGTGCAGGGGGAGGGTGTCTGTCGCCTCGGCTTTCAGTGTCTCTTTGTCTGGATCTGTGCGCATCCTGAGGGGGAACACCGACCTGAAACCTTTGGATTTACCTGTTATTGAATAAGTGCTATACAGTGAAGCAACATAAATACCGGCCTGCACTGGGCATGATGTTTTTTTAAACCGAGTTTATCTTCTTTATGGAGTAATGGTATGTACACCAGCAATCTTGAAGGCGTTCAACTGGTTCAGAAGGGGAAAGTACGGGATATCTATGATCTTGGAGATTCCCTCTTGATGGTGGCAACGGACAGGCTCTCGGCCTTTGACGTGGTGCTGCCCGATCCCATCCCCGAAAAAGGGCGGGTCCTGACCCAGATTTCACTGTACTGGTATGAGCAGATGCGCTCTCTCATCGACAACCACCTGATCACAGCGGATGTGGACGCGTACCCTGAGATCCTGAAACCCCACGCGGAAGCCCTCAGGGGCCGCAGCATGATCGTCAGGAAAGCCAAGCCCCTGATGGTGGAGTGTGTGGTCAGGGGATACATTTCCGGGTCCGGCTGGAAGTCCTACAAGAAAGACGGCACCGTATGCGGTATTCCCCTGCCCGAAGGCCTGAAGGAATCGGATCGCCGCTCGTTGGTTTACCCCGTCCACCAAGGCGGATGTGGGGGACCACGACATCAACATCTCTTTTGAAGAGGCCGCCGAGATCATCGGAGCGGACATGGCGGAAAAGGTGCGGGACATCAGCCTTGCCATCTACAACAAAGGGGTTGAAGTCGCCGCTGAAAAGGGCATCATCATCGCCGATACCAAATTTGAGTTCGGGATTTGCGACGGGGAGTTGATCCTCATCGATGAGGTCCTGACCCCGGATTCTTCCCGATTCTGGCCCAAGGCCACCTACAAGCCCGGCGGTGCCCAGGAGAGCTTTGACAAGCAGTTCGTCCGGGATTACCTGGAGACCCTGACCTGGGACAAAACCCCTCCGGGACCCTCCATCCCCGGGGAGGTGCTTGAGCGCACGTCCAAAAAATACCTGGAAGCCCTCGAACTCTTCACGGGAAAGGCTTAAGGGACATCGTACCCATGAGGGACATACGACCCATGACGCCTTTCCTTGCCCGTGACGGGGGTTCCTCCCGCACCGGGTGCGGTATGTCCTTACAGATGCCGAAGTGCCTTGTTATTGAGGTGGATCGGTTCCTTCAGGGCCTCTGCCGGAAAACCTCCCGAACACACATATGCCGTAGAAAACAAACAGCGGATCAACCCTTGATCCGCTGTTTGTCATTTGTTTTAAATTGATTAATCAATTTAAATGAGCTATAGGGTTATAGGATCTGCCTGTTATTACTTAGGATCAATGTTTTCTGGTCTGTTCGAGTAACCGGTTGATATCGACAGAAGAAACCTCTGCCTGTAGACATTCCAGACGCACTGCCGCCAGGCATGAAACCCATCAACAGATACGGAGCGAAGGACCCGCCAATATGGATTTCCCCTTTGATTTCAGTAAAAAACAGCTTGAATCCATTGAAGATGTTCTGAATGAAGAGCTCATTGAACTCGGTGTTCAGAGCGTTGTGCTTATCGACCTGGCAGGCAACGTGATTGTCAACCTGGACAACGGTCGGTGCCAACACGACGTGTATTCGCTTGCGGCCCTTGCTGCCGCGAATTTCGGTGCGGTCAGTGCCATGGCCAACATCATCGGAGAGGAAGAGTTTTCTCTGTTGTTCCACAAGGGAGAAAGCGACAGCATTCATTTCAGTAAAATTGGAACCGATTTGCTTCTCCTGACCATTTTCGGAAAAGATGTGTCCCTGGGATTTCTTCGCTTGAAAGTCAACGAGGCAAACGACAGGATCCGGGACCTCCTGGTTTAGAGGCGTCGGACCGCCGGCATGTTAGAGAATCCGGGCAATCATGTATCAGAGAGGTTAATGGTTTGGCACTGATAAATCCAAAAAAACGTGAAGTCCAAGTTAAGATTGTCTATTATGGTCCGGGCAGGGGGGGAAAGCACAAATCTGGAGTACATCAACGAAAAGTTCCGAAGCAGGATCAAGAGTGAAATGGTGACGGTGAAGACCTACAACGACCGCACCCTTTTTTTTGACTTCCTGCCCTTTGACATCGGGATGATCAAAGGGTACACCATTAAGGTGCAATTCTACACCGTACCGGGGCAGGTAAAGTACAACGCCACCCGAAAGCTGGTGCTGCGCGGTGTGGACGGGATCGTGTTTGTTGCTGATTCCATGACGCTGAGGCAGGAGATGAACATCCGTTCCCTGGAAAACCTGGCGGAAAACCTTGTCTCCTTCAACAAGAACATTGAAACCATCCCACTGGTCATGCAGTACAATAAGCGGGATCTGGAATCCGAGGGAATCCCGGTCCTGCCCGTGGAGGTGATGGAAAAAGACCTCAACACAAGCCTCAAAGCACCCTACTACACAGCCAGTGCCGTGAACGGCGATAACGTGGCGGTGACCATGAAGCGGATCATCTCCATGACGGTGATGTCCATTCGCGAAAAGCTTGAGCTCGGAGGGAGTGTTTAACAATGACGATAAACGGTTCATCCATGAACGAAGAGCTGGACAGCCGCCTGGACGAGCTGTTCGACGACGGTCCGGCCCGGAAGCCGGAGACGTCCGGGGATCCCTTGGAAACCCTCAAGGCCGTGATCCTTGAGATGGAGTGGGAGATCGGGGACAAAAACCTCGATGCCTACCTGCAGGAGTTGAAACGCCTCGGGGGCAGCTGTTGCGACGACAAGGCCCTGACCATTTATATCAAACTCCTCGACACCATCGGTCGCTACCTGAAAGCCAAAAAAGCCGCCGCCCATCCCGAAACCGTCTCGTTTTTGAAATCCCTTTTCGACAGCTTTGAAGCGGCCGTGGGCTCCGACATGTCCGATGAGCAGAAAAACCGCTCGGCGGCGTACCATGTGCGTGAGTTCAAGCGGTTTAAGGGGCTCATTGCCCAGCACGGGGCTGCGAAGCCATCTGCCTCCGGCAGGGCAGGGGTCGGGCTTTCCGATGAGGTGAAGGCCTTTATTCGTCAGGCGGTTCGAGAAGAGATCGCTCGGTTGGTGAAACGGAAATAGGAGCAAGTGCAGGTTGCCATGGTTTTAAAAGGAAACATCGCGTCGTCCATATACCGGCGAGCCGTCAGAGAGGACCTGGGGGAGGTGTCGCTGGACAGCCGCATGCTCACCCTGCTGATGCAGCTCAACGGTGAAAAAAATACCGCTGAGCTTGCCGGAGAACTCGGGCTGACCCTGTCCGATATCCGGGATGTCCTGATTCGCCTGGACCATCTCGGCCTCATTGAGGAGGTGGTCTCTTCGGTGCCGACCCTGTCGGGTGATTTTTACCCTTTTCTTACGGATCAGCTCTCCAAGGCCATGGGGCCCATGGCGGAAATCCTCCTTGAGGATCTTCTTCAGGAGATGGCCCTTGATCGTGAGAGTATCCCCCTGACACGTGCGGCTGAGCTGGTGGACGCCCTGGCCCGGGAAATCCCCCGGGACGAAAAGAGAGCGGAGTTCCAGCAGGTCCTGTTGTCGAGGCTAAAGAATTTCTGACGGACCCACTGCAGGCCAGAGCACCTCAATTCCAACGGTGACAATCCCCAACGAGATTTCAACAGTCAAGGAGTACAGGGACTGTCGCCAGATGTGAAGAGTGCGGGAAGATTTACCATCTGGACCCCGGAAAACTGATGAACCACATCAAGACTCCGGATGGCATCAAGATCAAATGCAAAGTGTGTGAACACATCATTACCATCCGTCCTCCCGGGGAAGAAGAGGTCGCTGTCGGAGAAGGCTCCGGGCCTATCCAGTCGGTGCCCGTCAGCGAAAATTCCCCTGAGCCGGACGCGGCTCCTGCATCTCCGGCCACTCCCCCCCTGAAGGTTGTCTCCAAGAATTCTGCCCCTGAAGAGAAAACGGCGGACGGTCCCCGCGTGGCCCGAAAGAAAAAGACCTCGTACAAGGGGTTCGGCCTGCGGACCAAGATGTTTTTTCTCTTTTTCGGGATTCCCATTTTGCTGTTCATCGGCAGCAGCGCCTTTACCCAGTACCAGATGCTCACCCTCGCCAACAACATCACCGGAGAGAGCACCGGCGTGGTGCGCCAGATGGCCGAGGAGATCATCGTCAATAAAGCCAAGAGCGTGGCCTCCCAGTGCTCTATCTTCCTTCGGAACAACCCGGACCTGAACAAAGACGACTTTTATTACGACTTTGACATGCGGGATATTGCAGTTCAGGATGTCGGCACCGAAGGGTTTACAGCCTTGATCGAGATCCCCGCCCCGGATCAGGATGAAGAGACGGGTTACCGTATCTGGTGCCATCGCAACGAGTCCTACCTGGGTAAGCCTCTCCTGGGCAAAATGAAGGAAGAGCTTGGCCTGGGCTATCAGAGCTTTGAAGAGGTGTTCAAGGCCATGAAGGGGGGGCGGGGCATCAAGGGGTACTACCGAACGGTCAGTGCGAACAACACGGAAAAAGAGAAGTTCATGGCCGTGGAGCCCATTGAGCAGACCCCCTACCTGATTTTGAGTACCACCTTCATCGAAGACTTTACCGGGCCTATTCAGCTCATTGAAAAGAGTGCCACCGGCCTCACCGAAGCCACCCAGAAGATGACCATCGGGTTCATCGCTGTGGTGATCCTTTTCATCGGCCTGTCCATCATGATCTACGGCTACCGGCTGACCTCCAACATCCAGATGCTGACGGATGCGGCGGACCGGATCAGCGTCGGGGAGCTTGATGTGGTCATCGATATCAAATCCCGTGATGAGATCGGCAGTCTGGCCGAGGCGGTGACGCGCATGCAGGACAGTTTGCGATTTTCCATTGAACGGCTCCGCAAAAAGCGGTAGCGTTTCCATACGGGTGTTATCAGCGGGAGCAGAGACCAGGCGGAGAACGGCTGTTTTTCCACGTCACCTGAGATGCTCCCGTTTGTGTTGATGCGGGGCGGCGTCCCGTGATTGCAGCCGTCAGGGACGGCAAGACTGTTTGTCCAACCAGTGAGATTGATCTATGATAGTCATTCCCAGAGAGACCCCTGTGGTCAGCAACCTGCACACCGGTTACATACGCATCAGGCGGTTTGTCGATCACTTTCGAAATGCCTTGCCCTCGGGCTGTGTCATCATGCGGGCACCCGCATCGGAAGGTGTCGTTTTTTTTGACCAGGGGGCATTGATCAATGCCCATACCTGCATAGACGGCCGGGACAGGGATCGTCAGCCGGCTCTTGACGAGCTGTTGCGCATGGCCGATGAGGCCCGGCACACCCTCTCGGTCTTCGAGATCCCGGATGAGAGCATCGGATACTGGGCCAACCTCAACGAAGCGGCGCTGATCCACAAAAACCTGACCTCCTCCACCGTGGACCTGGAGGCGCTCATGAAGAAAATTACCCAGGACCGGTTCACCGGTTTGATCGAGGTGCTGAACCCTTCGGGGAAGGCGGACCAGGTGCATGTCATCATGGGAGAGATCGCCGGAGCGGTGCTGGGTAAGAGCGGCGGCATTCTCCGGGACCCGAACCAGGAGCTCGGGCGCATCATGGCCAACGCCAAAAACAGCCGGACCCGTATTGCCATCAAGCGGGTTCAGATGGAGACCCATCGGCTCAGCGACGACTGCCTGAAGGACAGGGCGCCTCTCTCCGGCGAGGGCAAAGGAAGCGGGGCAGAATGCCGTGGAGATGCTGGAGGTGCTTCTGGGGGTCTTCGAGCAGACCTATACCGGGGTCAAGGAGCAGGCCGATCCCTTTGATACGGTGCTGAAGCGGAAATTCCTCGAAAAAGTATCCCGGTATGAATTCCTGGATCCGTTTACCGAGGAGTTCAGCTACCAGGGCGGTTCCATTACCTACACAGGGACCGACAAGGTCCAGCGGGTCGTGGCGGCGGTGACCGAGTGTCTTCGGGAGCTGGCCCTGGAGCGTGGGCTCGGCATGGAGCTTCAACAGAACCTGAAAACCTGGCGCCAACAGTATCAACGGGAGATCGATGCGTTTAAAGCGGTTGTCTGACGCCTTGCCCCATTGAAAGCCCGACGCCGGTATCTTTTTTATCCCTTCCCCCATGGGGGGCAGGGGAAACACAGGATGGTCACACCATGGTCAGACAGATTCTCGTCGTGGACGACAACCAGCCTTTTCTCAACCTCATCCACAAGCTGTTTTCCAAGCTGAAGGATCGGTATGCGGTCCTTACGTGCACCGACGGCGGTGAGGCTGTAGAGCTCTTGAAGCGGCGCCCCATTGCCCTTGTGGTGACGGATCTCCAGATGCCCAATGTCGATGGGTACGGGCTTCTGGAAAAAATCCGGCGGTTTTTTCCCGATGTCCCCGCCATTGTCGTCACCAGTTTCGATAAGCCCAAAACCCGTGAAGCGGTTATGCGCTACGGGGCACGGGCCTATTTTACGAAGCCGCTGGTGGTTGAGGATCTGGTTCGGACCATTGACCAGATCTTCAAGGAGCAGGCCGGGGGCGGAACCCTGAAAAATGCCTCCCTGGAGATGTTCCTGCAGCTTATCGAGATGGAAGCCAAGACCTGCACCATCCGGGTGGTCAACGAGATGACCGGCACCCAGGGCGTCCTCTTTTTCCGTGACGGGGACATCCTCAATGCACGCTACGGCCCCATGACAGGCAACAAGGCCGCCTATCGCGTCCTGGGATGGGAACGGGTAACCCTGCTCATCGAAAATTCCTGTGTTCTCACCCGGAAAGGGATCCAGGGTGAGCTCCAGGCGATTTTGTTGGACGCCATGCGGCTGAAGGATGAGATGGGAAGCGGCTCGCCGGGTCAGGTTGCTGACCAGGGGAGGGATGCATCCACCGGTGATCCTGTGGATGGTGACCGGGGCGGCTCCCCGGATGAACTGGAGCGCCTTAGGGAACTGGTCGTCAAGGCAAGCGGTAACTCCGATGCCGTGGAGTCGGCAGCCTGGGCTCCGGAGTTGACGGATAAGATGGCCGCTCTGCAGATGTTCGGAAACATTCTGGGGGCCGGGCCACTCAAGGCGGTGTTGAGCAATCGGGAAACCGATCAGCGTATGGTGGTGATGGGAGCCGGGGTCCCGGCCCGGCTGGTGGTGGGAGCAAAGGTCCAGAAAGAATCATTAATTGACGCTGTACTGGACGTGTGAATCAGATTATAATCTTTTATGTATTCAGGTGGATATGGCAAACCATTTTGATGATTTGTTCAGCATCGACGGGGTTCAGGGGGTTTTTTACATCAGCGACGCCGGAAAGCCCCTGGTTGCCGAACTTTCCGAGTCCCATGGTGGCAGCGAGCACGAGTGTGGCGAGGCCAGGGCTTTTCTTGCGGAGAAAATGCGGTGGCGCGATATGGCTCCCCTGGTGGACGGCGCCACGGAAGGGGAGATCCTGTTCGATGCCCTGCGAGTCTACTACCGTCGAACCGTCGACGGAATCCTTTATATCCTCATGGCCCCCGGGTGCGTGGCCGCCATGGTTCGCATGACGTGCGATCTTATTTCAACCGATATGGATAAAAGTCGCAAGACACGAGGTTTCGGTCGTTTCTTTAAAATGTAGTGCACCTGAAGGTGTGCGGCAAATTTGCGAGGATACGCTTTGGAAAAACAGCTGAAGTCTAAAATCGATACCGCCAAAGCCTACAAAAAACACGGTCTCTACGGTGAGTCCATTGCCGTTTATACGGCAATTCTGGATGCATACGACGGTGACCTCGACGAAGAGGTCAACGACTTCATCGGGATGGAGCTTGGCGAATTGAAGACAAAGGCGGCCGAACTCGATGACGACGATGAGGTCATCGAACTCAGCAGCCAGGAGCTCAGCGCCATCAAGAACTCCTGGTCCGAAGACAGCGCCGATGAGATCCTGGAGAGCGCCCACGCCTTTAAAGAACTCGGCCTGCAGCGGGAAGCCCTGGGCGAGCTGTTGAAACTTCTCAACACCAAGTATCCGGTGGCCAAGCTGGTGCCCCAGCTTGCCGACGTCCTGATGCAGCTTCATGCCGTATCCAAAATTCGTAAAAAGGTCCTTGAACTCATAGAGACGAACAACGTGACCCAGGAAGCGGCGGCCGATATTCTCTTCCGGTTCGGCCTGGAGATGGAAAAGCTCGAAAAGAGCGACGAGGCCATGGGCTTCTACGAAGATGTCCGCGGGCTGGATGCGGGCTACACCGGGCTGGATGCCCAGGTCGAGGGGATCAAGGGCGCGCGGAGTTACGAATCCCGCTACGGCTACCTCCTGGAGACGGATCAGGTCAACACCGCTCAGTTGCAGAACGCCCTCAACCTTGCGAGAAAAACCGGGAAAAGCTGCGAATCCATTCTCATTGAAGACATGTATGTGGACAAGGAGGAACTCGGCAAATCCCTTTCCTATTATTACGAGTGTCCCTTTGTGGAATTCGGCACCGATATTCCCATCCCCGTGGAACTCCTGGGGAAGCTGAAGAAGAGCTTTCTCATCCAGAACAGCTGGGTGCCCCTGTCATGGGACATGACCGACGGGGTGGTGGAAGTTCTCATTGATGACCCGAAAAACCTTGAAAAGACGGACCACATCTACAGCCTTCTCAGTGCCAAGCACATCCGATACTCCGTGGGTGTACGGGAAGAGATCATCGAAGTGATCAAGTTCTTCTACGATTCCGACCGCCATACCGAAGAGGGGCCCGGAGAGGAAGACGGCGACTTCGACATGATGCTCGACGTGGAGTTCGAGGAAGAGGTGGACGAGATGCCGGACGACCAGGAGGCGGATCCGTCCCTCTCCGAGTCGTCGAGCCAGATCGTGAAGATGGTGGACCAGGTGATCATCACCGCCTACCGGAAAGGGGCCTCGGATATCCATGTGGAGCCGTCTCCCCACTCCAAGAAGGTGCATATCCGCTACCGCATCGACGGCGTGTGCCAGGATGTGCTCAAGGTGCCCATCTCCAACGCCATGGGGATTCTTTCCCGCCTGAAGATCATGAGTCATCTGGACATTGCCGAACGGCGGCTTCCCCAGGACGGGAAGATCAAGTTCAAGAGAAAAGGGGTGAAGCCCTTTGAGCTGCGTTTGGCCACCCTGCCCACGGCAGGCGGGTTTGAGGATGCGGTGCTTCGTATCCTGGCAGACTCCGGGGCCATGAAAATCGACCAGATGGGGCTCAGCGACCGCAACCTGGAGATCCTGAAAAAGATCGTCGCCCAGCCTTACGGATTGATTCTCTGCGTGGGGCCCACCGGGTCGGGAAAGACCACCACCCTCCATGCGGCCATGGCACACATCAACAAGCCCGGAATCAAGATCTGGACCGCTGAGGATCCTGTTGAAATCACCCAGCCGGGCCTGCGGCAGGTGGAGTGCAAGGCAAAGATCGGCCTGGATTTTGCCCGGGTGATGCGGGCCTTTCTCCGGGCCGACCCGGACGTGATCATGATCGGCGAGATGCGGGATCACGAAACCGCCTCCATCGGCATCGAAGCCTCCCTCACCGGCCACCTGGTTCTCTCCACCCTTCATACCAACAGTGCCCCGGAGACGGTAACCCGGCTTCTGGACATGGGGCTCAACCCCCTGAACTTCTCCGATGCATTCCAGGGGGTCCTGGCCCAGCGGCTGGTCCGAAGGCTGTGCACCAACTGCAGGGACGAGTACACCCCGGACCGGGACGAATTCGACCGTATCGTGGAACTTTACGGTAAGGAGGCCTTTGAGCAAACCGGGATCCGGTATTCCTCGGACATGCGCCTTTTCAAGCCCGTGGGATGCTCGGTCTGCTCCGGCTCCGGTTACAAGGGCCGGGTTGCCATCCATGAATTGATGTACGGCTCTCCTGAGGTCAAGCAGATGATCAAGCGGGCCGCCCACACCGACGAGTTGTTCCGTGTGGCCGCAGAGCAGGGGATGACGACCTTGATTCAGGACGGCCTCGTCAAGGCGCTGGACGGCGTCACCGATGTTGCGGAGATCCGCAGGGTGTGCGTCAGTTAACGGCGCTGTGCCGGGACCCAGAGAAGGTCAGTGAAGCTGGGGTAATGCGTGTCAGGGTGCCTCGGGACTTCGACCCTCCAAATAAAAGGCAAGGCAATGGCAGAAAAAATATTTCTCGGAACCAGCACCACGGCAACCTTTGTGTGCCCTGTCTGTGAGCGATCCCGGACCACGGATATCTCCAAGCTCCTGACCGCCAAGGCGCAACTCAGGATCAAGTGCACCTGCAAATGCGGCCATGTTTTTTCCGTGGTGATCGAGCGGCGAAAGTACTACCGCAAATCCCTCGAATTGTCCGGGGTGGCCTTCGGTTCCCATGACGGCCGCAAATTCATCATGACCGTCAAGGACCTGTCCCGGTCCGGGTGCCGGATCCGGGTCAACACGGCTTTTCCCTTTGCCATTGAAGATATTATCCACGTGGAGTTCAACCTCGACGATAAAGATCGGTCATTCATCAGCAAAACGGCGGTGGTCCGAAGCATCAACGGCCCGTTCCTGGGCCTTGAATTCACCGAAATAGAAAAATACGACAAAATCGGCCAGTATCTTATGTTTTCATGACTTCCGGCCGGTGAGGACGGGAAACCATGCTTGCTACGATTCTTGTGAAAGAAGATTTCCAGGCGTTTATCACCTGCCCATCGTGTCACCGGGTGAAGGAACAGGATGTCTCCACCTTCATGGGGGTCCAGAGTCATGTAAAGATCCGGTGTCGGTGCACCTGCGGCCACAGCTTTCATGTGCAGCTCGAACGGCGGCAGTTTGTGCGCAAGGATGTAGAATTGCCGGTGGTCTGCAAGGTCCAGGAGCGGGGATACAACCTGTCGGGAACGGTGACGGACATCTCCCAGTCGGGTCTGCGGGTTCGGTTGGTGACCTCGGTGCCCCTGGAGGTGGGGATGCGGGTGGAGCTGGCGTTTCACCTGGACGACAGGGAGCACTCCCTCATTGAAAAGTACGGCACCATTCGCAGCATCAGCGACCTGGAGGTGGGCATGGCCTTTGACTCCACCCAGCACTACGGCAAGCTGGGACTTTATATCGAGTTTCATTAAAATCCCGAAAGCCCTTAAACCAACAAAGCCCCTCGAAGACGGAAAATCGTTTCCGTCCGAGGGGCTTTTGTTGTTAAAGCCGGTAGTCTGTTCTTTTACACGGCCAGTCGGCACGCCTCATCACCGGCGGAGCCTCGGTTGGACTCCAGGTAGGCGCGGATGCTGTCGGCCACGGTCTGGAAGGTCCACCGGCGCTTGTCGTCGTCGGTTTCAAGGAGGGTGATGCGGAATCCCTTGCGGGAGCAGCAGAACCCGGTGAGGGGAACCACGCAGATGCCGGTGGCGGCAAGCAGGTAGTAGACGAAGCGCTTGTCCACTTCCACATTTTCGATCTTCTCTTCGATATAGCTTCGGACGCGTCCGTCGCCGATGGCAAGGGTCTGGTCGCTGTTCAGCACGCCGTCATCAAAGAGGACGGACATGTAAAAGGCCCCTTTGGGCTTGATGACCGAGATACCTTCCACATCCTTGAGCATGTCGTAGGCTTCGTCGGCCCGGCGGTGAAACATGTCCCGGCGCATCTCAAGGTGTCCCCGGTAGTTGGGGTGGCCCATGACCAGGGGGATGGAGTGCTGGGGAAGGCTTGTGGAGCACACCTCCAGCATCTTGGCGTTGACGATGCTCTGGATGTACTGGCGGAACATGGGGTAGCTGTTCTGGTTGTACACCTCGATCCATCCGCAGCGGCCGCCGGGCCAGGGGTACTCTTTGGAGATGCCGCGGAGCGCCATGCCCGGGACTTCGCCGATGACTTCGCTCAGGTGAACCGTGGAGGCGTCGTCGTAGACGATGTGGGAGTAGATCTCGTCGCAGATGATGAAGATGCGGTGTCGCCGTGCAATGTCCACCATCTTTTCCAGGACCTCCCGGGGGTAGACCGCGCCCGTGGGGTTGTCCGGGTTGATGATGAGGATGCCGGCGATGGCGTCGTTGTATTTGACCTTGTTTTCCAGGTCCTCCAGGTCCGGCAGCCAGCCATTCTCCGGGTCCAGCTCGTAGGTGAGGTGGTTGTAGCCCGAGTGGGCCGCCTCGGCAGAGGAGTGGGTGGAGTAGGCGGGGGAGGGGCCGATGACCCGGGCTTCGCGTTTGAGGAACCCGAAAATCTTGGCCACGGCGTCGCCCAGTCCGTTGAAGAAGACAATGTCATCTTTGGTGATCTGCGTGCCTCCGCGGCTGTTGACGCATTCGGCAAGGAACTGCTGGGTGTTGGAAACGCCCCGTGTGGCCACATAGCCGTAGGTGTCGTCTTGTCCAACGAGATCGGTGATGATCTCTTTGATCCAGTCAGGGATAGACTCTCCCTTTGCCACAGGGTCTCCGATGTTTTCCCAGGTGATGTCGACGCCCAGGGCTGCCAGTTCGTTGGCCACGGCTACGATTTCTCGGATTTCGTAGGTGAGCTGCCCGGATCCGACATGTACAATATTTCGTCTCATTTTTTTAAAGTCTCTTCCTCTCTCAAAAACAAAACAGCAGAGGATACGGGTGAACCGCATCCTCTGCCGTTTCTTATTCAGAAACATTCAAGCGAAGCTAATTTTCCTGCTCCGCCGCAATCTTTTCAAGTACTTTTTTGGCGATATCCCCGGGAACCTCATCGTAGTGCGAAAATTCCCGGGTGAAGGTGCCCCGTCCACCGGTCATGGAGTTGAGATCCGGGGCGTAGGTGAGGATCTCGGCCATGGGCACATGGGCGTTGATCACCTGATATTTGCCTTCGCTGTCCATGCCGAGGACGCGTCCTCTTCTGGAGTTGAGGTCCCCCATAACGTCGCCGGTAAAATCATCGGGAACGATGACGGCCACGTTCATGACAGGCTCCAGAAGAACCCCGCCGGACTCTTCGCACGCCTTGCGAAAGGCCAGGGAACCGGCCATCTTGAAGGCCATCTCCGAGGAGTCCACTGCATGGAAGGAGCCGTAATCCAGGGTCACCTTGAAGTCCACACAGGGAAAACCGGCGAGGACCCCTTTGGAGGACGCCTCTGCAATCCCTTTTTCCACGGCGGGGATGTAAGTCTTGGGGATGACCCCGCCGACGATGGCGTCTACGAATTCAAAGCCGTCGCCTCTCTGCTGGGGCTCCAAGACGATCCAGCAGTCCCCGTACTGACCGTGCCCGCCGGTCTGTTTCTTGTGCTTGCCCTGGACACGGACTTTTTTGCGGACGGTCTCTCGGTAGGGGACCTTGGGGGGCTTGATCACCACTTCGAGGTTGAACTTCCGCTTGAGCTTTTCAATGGTGGCCTCCACGTGGACCATACCCATACCGTTCAAAAGGATCTCTTTTGTTTCGGCAATACGGTCGAGGCCCAGGGAGGGATCTTCCTCCTGGAGCCTGGAGAGGGAGGAGAAGACCTTGTCTTCGTCTCCCTGGTTGGCGGCCTCCACGGCAAAGGAGATTACCGGGGCGATGGGGTCCGTGGGCTTGAGGATCACCTTGCGGCTTTCGTCGCACAAGGTGGCTCCGGTGAAGGTCTCTTTGAGCTTGGCCACGGCCACGATGGCACCGGCTTCGGCATGGTCGATGGGCTTCTGGTCTTTTCCGGCAAGGTAGAGAAGCTGGGAGAAACGCTCCTTGCTGTCCTTGTCGGTGTTGTAGACGGTGCCGTCCTTGCCCAGGGAGCCGGAAACGATCTTGATCAGGGAGAGGCGGCCCGCGTAGGGGTCCACGATGGTCTTGAAGACATACCCTGAAAAGGGGGCGCTTGGGTCAAAGGCCACGCCCTCTCCGTCCGTGGTGGGGAAGGGGGCATGCTCCAGGGGGCTGGGCAGGCCGTCCACGATGAAGTCGGCCAGGAGGGTCACGCCCATGTTGGCCGTGGCCGCCCCGCAGAGAACCGGCATGAACTGACGGTTTTTGGTGCCGGTTTTGAGCGCGGCCACCAGCTCTGCGTCTTTTATTTCGTCGCCTTCCAGATAGCGCTCAAGGAGCTCGTCATCTGCTTCGGCGATGTTTTCAATGAGTTCGGCTCGTTCGGATTCCACATCGTCGGCCATGTCCGCAGGGATGTCCATGGGCTCGGCCTTGCCGTCTTTGAGGCTGTAGGCCTTGTTGGCGATGAGGTCCACGACACCGGTGAAGGTGTCTTTTTCCCCGATGGGGAGTTGAATCAGAATAGGCTTGGGATCAAGGGCGTCCACCGCGCTGGTGAAGGCCTGCCTGAAGTCGGCACGCTCGTGGTCGAGTTTGTTGATGAAACAGACAGTCGGGATGGCGTTTTCACCTGCAAATTGTGCGGATTGTTCGGTGCGGATATCGGAGCCCGTGCAGGCGTCGATGACGATGACGGCAGCGTCGGCTGCGGGCATGCAGGTTTTGGCGTCGGAGAAGAAGTTTTTGTCACCCGGGGTATCGATGAGGCTGATGATGTGTTTTTTCCACTCATATTGAAAAAAGGCGCTGCTGAGGGACGCGGTGCGGCGCTGCTCTTCTTCCGAGTAGTCCATCACGGTGTTGCCCTCTTCCACACGGCCAAGTCGGCTGGTTGCGCCCGCGTTGAAAATCAATGCCTCGGCAAGGGATGTCTTGCCTGCACCTCCATGGGCTGCCAGAGCGACGTTACGCAGTTTATCAGAAGATAACTTCATTAAACAACCTCCTCAATATGTGAATGATTCAAGCCTATGTCTATGTGACTGTCTCTTCTCCTGAATTACATGTTTTGCTTCTCGACCCCGCCTCTTTCGTGCGGTTCGTGCCGGGTCGAGTGCTTCTGCCAACGCCCTGTGAGAAATCCCCTTGGGGCGTTGTGTATAAACATACCGTTACGAACTTAGGTATATATATCAATCCCGTCAGTATTTCAAAGAGATAATGAATTCGCGATTGCCCTTGGGGCCGAGGATGGGGGAGGGGATGACAGCCTCTTTTTCAAGGCCGAGTTCCTGGAAGAAATCGCTAAGATTGTCGATGACTTCCGCGTGCTGTGCCGGGTCCTTGACGACCCCGCCTTTTCCCACTTTCCCTTTTCCTACCTCAAACTGAGGTTTGATGAGCGCGAGAATTCGTCCCTCTTTTTTGAGAAAACCAAGGGCCGCCGGTACCACCAGCTTCAGTGAGATGAAGGAGGTGTCGATGGTGACCAGGTCCACCTTCTCGGGGACCTGCTCTTCCGTCAGGTAGCGGATATTGGTGCGTTCCAGCACCACGACCCTTTCATCGTTGCGCAGGGACCAGGCCAGCTGGCCGTAGCCCACGTCCACGGCATAGACTTTGTCTGCCCCGTGTCGGAGCAGGCAATCGGTAAAGCCTCCCGTGGAAGCGCCGATGTCCAGACATACATCATGGGCAATGTCGATTTCAAGGGTTTTCAGGGCTTCTTCCAGTTTCAGGGCCCCTCGGCTGACATACGGAATCTCGTCCTCTTTGACGTGTATCTCGGCGCTTGTCAAAACCTTGGTCCCGGCCTTGGTGACAGGTACCCGGTTTACCAGTATTTTTCCGGCCAGAATCAGCGCCTGGGCTTTGTGGCGGCTCTCCACCAGCCCCTTGTCCACGAGGAGCTGGTCAATTCTCATTTTCACTTCCTGACTCAAATGTTTTCCTTGTCCTTTCTCGTTATCGGCCCTTTCCGGCCAGGGTGGTGACGCTTTCGGTCCGTCCCGTTACACGGAACGCGGCCTCCATGACACCCTCGGTGGAGATGCCCTGGCGACGACACAACTCTGCCCGGGGACCGTGCTCCACAAAGTGATCTTCGATGCCCACACGGGCGGTGGTGATGTGTGCCAGGCCCTCGTCGGAGAGGAGTTCCAGCACTGCGCTGCCGAAGCCGCCGGCTTTCATGTGCTCTTCCACGGTCACCACGCGGCCTGTTTTGTCCGCCCAGTGGAGGATGAGGTCCTTGTCCAGGGGTTTGACAAAGCGTGCGTTGATGACGGCGGCTTCAATGCCCTGGTCCGAGAGCTTCTCGGCCGCTTCCATGCAGGTGGCCAGGGTGGTGCCGATGGCAAGAAGGGCAAGGTCGCTGCCTTCACGGACCAGGGCGCCTTTGCCTATGGGAAGGGCAGGGGCCGACGCATCCACGGGGACCCCTTCGGCAGCCCCGCGCGGGTAACGGATGGCGATGGGGCCGTCGTGGTCCAGGGCGGTGCGGAGCATCTGCCGCAGCTCATTTTCATCGGCAGGGGCCATGATGACCATGTTGGGCAGGGGGCGCAGGTAGGCCAGGTCAAAGAGCCCGTGGTGGGTGGGGCCGTCTTCGCCCACGAGGCCGCCGCGATCCACGGCAAAGATCACCGGGTGCCTGTCCAGGCAGACATCGTGGAGGATTTGGTCGTAGGCCCTCTGGAGGAAGGTGGAGTAGATGGCCACCACCGGTTTCATTCCTTCTGTGGCCATGCCCGCGGCAAAGGTTTACCCGTGCTGTTCGGCGATGCCCACATCAAAGAATCGCTCGGGGAACCGGGAGGCAAACTCCGTGAGCCCTGTCCCTTCGGGCATGGCCGCGGTGACGGCCACGATGCGTTTGTCGGTTTCGGCCAGCTCCACCATGCTCCTGCCGAAGACCTCGGTATAGGAGGGGGCCTTGGGCTTGGCCTTCATGCTGTTGCCCGTCTCTTTTTCAAAGGCGCCCACGCCGTGGAAATAGACGGGGTTTGCCTCGGCCGGGGCGTAGCCCATGCCTTTTTTGCTCATGACGTGCAGCAGCACCGGCTTGTTGAGCTTTTTGATGTTTTCCAGGATGTCGATGAGGTGTTCCATGTTGTGGCCGTCGATGGGCCCCAGGTATTCGAACTTGAACGCCTCAAAGAGCATGCCGGGGGTGACGAAGGCCTTGAAGGACTCTTCGGTCTTCTTGGCAAACTGGTAGATGTCGTCTCCCACCTTTGGCAGGGCTTTCATGGCCTTTTTGAACTCGCCCTTGAGGTCCTGGAGGTACTTGGCGGAAAAGGTGCGGCTCAGGAAGGAGGAGAGGGCGCCCACGTTTTTGGCGATGGACATCTCGTTGTCATTTAAGATCACCAGGTGGTTGCGGCTGGAGGGCCCGGACTGGTTGAGCCCCTCGTAGGCGATGCCGCCGGTGAGGCTGCCGTCGCCAATGATGGAGATGACCTTTCCGTTTTCGCCCTTTATGTCCCGGGCGCAGCTCATGCCGTAGCCCGCAGACACCGAGGTGCTGCTGTGGCCGGTGGTGAACGCGTCGTAGGGGCTTTCGCTCACCTTGGGAAAGCCGGAGATGCCCCCCAGGGTTCTCAGGGTCGGAAATGCGTCCCGCCGTCCGGTGAGCAGTTTGTGGGCATAGGCCTGGTGGCCCACGTCCCAGACGACCTTGTCAAAGGGCACGTCAAACACGTAGTGAACCGCAATGGTCAGCTCCACGACGCCGAGGCTGGATGCCAGGTGGCCGCCGTTTTTGGACACCACATCCACAATATTGTCCCGAATCTCCCGGGCAAGCTGGGGAAGCTGGCTGCGATCCAGCTTCTTCAGGTCTGCCGGGGAGTCGATCTGATTTAAAAGGGTCATCACCATCACCTGTATGGTTCCCCCCCACCCATGGTGAGGAAATAAAAGTTCGCTTTCAGCCCCTGGGGGCGGAAATCAACGTTGGCGCTGGACAACGTACAGGGCCAGCGCCTTCAAGGGGTTTGCTCGTTCATCAAGGACGGCCAGGGCATTCACGGCCTCCTCCACCAGCTGCTTTGCGTAGGCCTTGGATTCTTCCAGCCCCATGAGGGACGGGTAGGTGGCCTTGTCGTGTTCAGCGTCCGTGCCGACCCCTTTGCCCATGGTCCAGTCCCTGCTCCACGTTGAGGATGTCGCTGTTGTCGGTTACCTGGAAGGCCAGGCCGATCTTTTCTGCGTAGCGGGTCAGAGCCTCCCGCTCGCCGTTTGCCGCATCGCCGATGACGGCGCCGGACTCCACGGAGGCGCGGATAAGGGCACCGGTTTTCAGGCCGTGCAGCTCCCGTAAAGAGCCAAGGTCCAGGGCGCGGCCTTCGGCTTCGATGTCCCGCATCTGGCCTTCGATCATGCCAAAGGCGCCGGAAGCATCGGCAATGAGGCGGATGACGTCCAGGGTTACCTCGGCACGGGGGCCCCGGTCCAGGGCCAGGAGGTGAAACGCCGAGGTGAGCAGGGCATCCCCTGCCAGGACGGCCGTTGCTTCGTCAAAGGCCTTGTGGCAGGTGGGGCGTCCCCGCCTGAAATCATCGTCGTCCATGGCAGGCAGATCGTCGTGGACCAGGGAGTAGGTGTGGATCATCTCCAGGGCACACGCCGCTTTCATGGCGGTCTCCGGGTTTCCTCCCACCGCCTCGCAGGCGGCCATGCAGAGGATGGGCCGCAGCCGCTTGCCCCCGGCCATCAGGGAGTAGGCCATGGCCTGGGCCACCCGCGTTTCCACGGAAGGGGTCAGGGTGGCAAGGTGCCCTTTAAGGGCGCCTAGACCACGGCGACTCCGTTTTGCTTCGAGGTACCCTTTTAAGTCGAATGCGCTCATTCCGCGCCCCGCTGATCGGTTTCGGTAAAGGGGGCGTCCTGGAGGCCCTCAGCGGTTTCGCCGGTGAGGATCCGCACGCGGGTCTCGGCTTCGTCCAGGGTGTCCGAGCAGGTCTTGGAGAGCTTGACGCCCTCTTCAAAGCGTTTCATGGCCTTGTCCAGCGGAAGATCCCCTGACTCCAGATCTTCGACAATGGCCTCCAGCTGAGCCACTGCCTCTTCAAATTTTTTCTTTGCCATCGTCTTTCCTTTCCACAACGGCTTCAAGCAAGCCGTCTGCAAGAACCACATCCAGGGAAGATCCGATCTCCACCTGGGCTGCGCGGGTGATGACCTCACCGCTTTGTGAATCGCGCACAATGCTGTAGCCCCGGTCCAGGACCAGTTTGGGGCTCAGGGCGCTGAGGTTTTGTTCCAGGCGCTTCTGGGTGTCCCGGCTCCGGGCCAGCCGTGCCTCCATGGCAAGGTCCATGCGCCTGGACAGCTCCCGAACCTCGCGGCGTCCGGCCTCCACGGCCAGAAGGGGAGAGGCCTTGGCCAGCCGGTCCCTGCGCCAGGTGAGGGCTGTCCTTCGATCGCCCAGTTCCCGGCGAATGGCCCGTGCCATGCGCTGGGTCAGTTCGTCCACCCGCAACCTGTGATCATATATCTTTTTTTTCGGGTCCACAAGGCGGCGTGATGCCGCGTTCAGTCGCAGCCTCCCGTCTTCTATCCTTCGGTCCATGCAGAGGCGGAGCCGGGCCGCCAGCAGGGCCACGTCTTCTTTCAGCCGTTTTTTGTCAGGAACCGCAAGGGACGCGGCTGCCGTGGGGGTCGGAGCCCGCATGTCCGCCGTGAAATCGGCGATGGTGTAGTCCGTCTCATGGCCCACGGCGCTGATGACGGGAAGCACCGACCCGTGGATGGCCCGGGCCACCTCTTCGCTGTTGAAGGGAGCCAGGTCCTCCATGGACCCGCCGCCCCGCGCTACTATAATAAGGTCGGCGGCCATGTGCCGGTTGATCCCGGCGATGGCCGCCGGGATATCGAGGCAGGCCTGGTCGCCCTGGACCCTTACGGGCACCACCAGGAGCTCCGCGTTGGGATAGCGGAGGCGAAAGACGGTGAGCATGTCGTGAACCACAGCCCCCGTGGGGGAGGTGACCAGGGCAATGCGCTCGGGGAAGGGGGGGAGTTTTTTCTTAATGGCCTCGTCAAAGAGTCCCTCGGCAGCGAGTTTTCGTTTGAGTTGCTCAAAGGCGAGCTGCAGGGCCCCGGCGCCCTTGGGTTCCATGTATTCAAAAATGATCTGGTAGGTACCCCTGGGCTCATACAGGCTGACGCGTCCCAATCCGGTGATGGTCTGGCCGTCCTGAAGGCGAAACTTCAGCCGGGAGGCCTGGCCGCGGAAGAGGACGCCGCTGATCTGGGCGCCCTGGTCCTTCAGCGTGAAATAGCAGTGGCCCGACGAGGGAATGCGAAGGTTGGATATCTCTCCGTAAATCCACACGTATGGGAATCGGTTCTCAAGCACGCCTTTGATTTCGCGGGTCAGGCTCGAGACCGAATAGATCTCTTTTCGTTCCGTCATCTCCAATGTCTTTCCTGAAGGGGTTGCCAAGGGGTGCCCGACGCCGTTCATCGGCACAGGCTTCGCACGGAGGATCAGCTCCGGGTTCGCCAATCTAGCACAGTTGCAGGTGGGGTTCAATAAAAGAGCCGATTTAGCCCGGCAACTGGGACGCCGGCTACCAAGCTGCCTCGTTATTGGCCGATGGGGTTTTGGGATGGGATCGCAGCTTTCCAGGCGACGTCCCGTGTCGTCTGCCGTGGTGACGATACGCGGATCGGCGTAGATGCAAGTGGCACCGTTCATGTTGCAACAAACGCTGTGGGTTGCAAATGGGCTTATGACACTGCGTTAATGAAAAAGGTATGGAATCAGATGGATGGCTGCGTCGTGATGTAGGTCTCTATCTATTAATAACGTCCGATAATAGATATTATGTAAACTTTTGCATATGGAACCCGTATCAGGGTTCGAGGGCCTCCCCTGATGCATCACGAGGCATCTCCAGAGATAAATTCCCTCACCGCAGGCGGAATGTGGACGGTGTCCAGGTCCATGCGTGCCAGGGCGCGGCCGAGGATGCGATTCTTCTCGCGGAGCTTCCGCCGTTTGTCCATGATGAAGCAGAGTTCCCCACGAACCACGCAGAGGCCGCTCTTGACCGGGATCGTGGTGGCCCGGAAGCTGTGCTCCTGATACGTGGCACCCATTTTTTCAAGGGTCGTCTTCAGGTGCTCAAAGAGTTCGGTCTGGCTCAGTTTCATGGTGGATGCTTCCACTGCGGTTGTCGGTTGGTTTTGTGCTGCTGTGTCCATATCTCCTTCGCATATCCCGGATGGCGGGCCCAGGTCAAGTGCGGCACGTTCCTTAAGGGCAAAACATCCCCGGGAATCCCCCGTGACCCTGCCGCTGCCATCGTGGCCATGGGTTGTTTTTTCTGTCCCCGGCCATCTGCCACCATTAAATTTTTGAAATGAGCGGCTGTTTTTTGCTTTATGTTCCCGCGCAGATCATTCTTGCCGGGCGCTGCCGCGTTTTACAGGTTGAAATCGCGGATACCTGTGTTATCTTTTCTGCTGTGGGCCCGGATGGTCCGATAAAGATCCGGTATCCAACGAGATAGCCTCGCAACATTGCGGCGTCATCATCAACTTCTCAATTCGGAGGATCAATGCAGTCTTCATCTGTTCAAAATGTCCGTTCCCAGGCAGCGGTAAACACCTTTTTGATGAGTGTTTACAACTGGATGGCGGTGGGACTTCTTCTTACCGCCGGTGTGGCGTGGTACGTAGCCAACTCCCGTGCAATGCTCGAACTCATCTTCGGCAACCGCATGGTCTTTTTCGGTCTGATCATCGCAGAACTCGGCATGGTCGTGGCCATTTCAGCCGGTATCCAGCGGATCAAGGCAAGCACGGCCACCCTGCTCTTCGTGCTTTATTCCGCCCTGAACGGCGCCACCCTCGCCTCTATCTTTATCGTCTACACCCGGTCGTCCATCTTTTCGACCTTTGTGGTGTGTGCGGCTATGTTCGGAACGTGCAGCGTCTACGGCATGGTGACCAAAAAAGACCTGACGGGCATGGGCAACTTCATGTTCATGGGCCTCATCGGCATCATCATCGCCACGGTGGTGAACATCTTCCTCAGAAGTTCCGGCATGTCCATGATCATCTCCTACGTGGGCGTCATCGTTTTTGTGGGCCTCACCGCCTACGACACCCAGAAAATCAAGATGATGGCCCTCTCCCAGCCCGGAGACCTGGACGCAGGGACCCTGCGCAAAGGCGCCATCATGGGTGCCCTCACCCTCTACCTTGATTTCATCAACCTCTTCCTCATGCTCCTTCGCATCATGGGGAACCGCGAATAGCACACGGCTTTTCTGGTGAATCCAAACGGCCCGTGTTTCCGGTTATCCGGGTAACACGGGCCGTTTTTTTTAGGGTGTATACACGGGCCCTTCCGGCCAAAGTCAAAGGCGCATTCGCAACCTGCTTTCGAGGTGGCACACCTCGCCGCCGGAGGCTTTTTTTTATCCGATCTCTCGGCGAACAGCCTCGGCAATGGCCTCGGCCCAGTAGCGGGTGAGGTCGGCGTCCTCCCCTTCCACCATCACCCGGAGCATTTTCTGGGTGCCGGAGTAGCGCACCAGGGTGCGCCCTTTTCCGTTCAATGCTTTTTCCGCTTCGTCAATGGCCTTGGGCACTGCGGTGAGCTCTTCCAATGGCTTTTTCTCGGCAACGTCCACGTTGATGAGTACCTGGGGAAACACGGTCATGGCCTGTTTCAGCTCGGAGAGCGGTTTGCCGGTCTCTTTGAGGACGGTGAGCAGGAGGAGCGCGCTCAGCAGGCCGTCTCCGGTGGTGTGGCGATCCAGAAAGATCATGTGGCCGGAGTCTTCCCCTCCCACCACGGCGCCCTGCTCTTTCATGGCGAGCATGACGTGGCGATCCCCCACCGCGCTCTTGGTGTGGGTGACCCCCTTTTCTTCCAGGCAGGCGGAAAGGCCCATGTTGCTCATGACGGTTGTGACCACGGTGTCGTTGGCAAGGATTCCCTGGGTCCGGTAGTATTCGGCCACAATGGCGATGACCTGGTCGCCGGAAACGATCTCCCCGGTTTCGTCCACGCAGATCAAGCGGTCGGCGTCTCCGTCAAAGGCAAGGCCGGCAGAAGCTCCGGAGGATGTCACCAGGGCCTGTACTTCGTCCGGGTGCTCGGAGCCGCAGCCCGCGTTGATGTTGATCCCGTTGGGGGCGGCGTTGATGAGGGTCAGCTCGGCTCCGGCGCCCCTGAGCAGGGGCTCGGCCAGGCTGCTTGCCGCGCCGTTGGAGGCGTCGGCCACCAGGCGCAGGCCGGAGAGGTCCACGGGGCATGCCTCTTTAAGGAAGCCCAGGTAGCGGGTGGCGGCATGGGGGATGTGGTTCATGGTTCCCACGGTGGGAACTGCTTCCAGGCGCGACTGAAGGGCGTCGGTGTCTGCAACCAGGGCTTCGATGCGGGCTTCCACGGCCTCGTCGAACTTGAAGCCATCTTCATTAAACAGCTTGATGCCGTTGTCTTCAAAGGGGTTGTGGGAGGCTGAGATCACCACGCCCAGAGCTGCCTCGTCATGGGCGGCCGTGAGAAAGGCCACGCCGGGTGTGGGAATCACACCCGCCAGGGCCACATGGGCGCCCATGCTCATGACGCCTGCGGCAAGGGCCGAGGACAGGGCCTGGCCCGACTGCCGGGTATCCCGCCCGATGATGACGGTGTGCTTGGACGGTGTGGCAAAGGTGGCTGCCACGGCCTGGCCCACCCGAAGGGCGGTTTCCACGGTCATGGGATGCTGATTGAAGGTACCGCGGATGCCGTCGGTTCCGAATAATTTCATGGATATCACCTTGGATTTTAATGGGTTGTGGCCCATGTTTTAAGCGTAAGTTAAGGAGAAGTGATCGGCCCCGAGGGCCTCGGTGCGGCGAACGATGTCGAAGAGCCAGTCCCGACCCAGGGCGCGTTCCCGGTCGTCCAGGCCGTGGATGGTTTCAATGTAACCGGCCCCGTCGGCCATCTGGCCCACGACCTCTTCGAAGGGGCCGGGAACCTTGGGGTGGGCGCCAGGAGCTGCAAAGGCCTGGAGAGCCTCTTGAAACGCTTCGAGTTGTGCCGTCACCTCTTTTTTCTGGGCGGCCAGGGAGGAGTCGGCTGGAACCGTCCCCTTTTCCATGCCCATGGCAAGGGAGGCGGGAAGCTTTTCGGCAAAGGCGCGGAATCGCTTCATGCGCTCATTCAGGGCACGGTCCAGGTTGGCCAGGTGTCCCTGGTGCACTGCCTTGGGGTAGGCCCTGCCCACAAAGGCGCTTCGGACCTGGCGGGTCCAGGCGGAGAGAGCCACGAGGTTGCCCATGTAGCGGATATTGTGCTTCACGATGCGGGTGACGTTCTGGTAGACCCCTTCGGGGGCGGCAACGGAGCCTGCCCGCATTGCGCCGCCGAAGTGGAGCCGTCCTTCGGTCTCTTCGTCCTTGCGCATGAGGGTGCCTGCGGCCACCACCGTGCCGAAGGCCAGGTGGCACGGTCCCACCAGGCCCCCCTGCCCTCCCAGAAAGATGGGCTTCTTGTCCAGCATCACCCCTTCGGGGACGTTTCCTAAAAGGGAGGCCGTGGCCTTGTCCTGGTTGGGGGTGAAGTTGAAGTGGATGTAGGAGCTGCCCACCTCACTGTGGTCGCGTCGGCTGGTGCCTCCGGCCATGAGCACGTCGCAGAAGTTGATGAGGCTCCCCAGGGTGACAAAGGGGAGCAAAATGGTCTGTTTGAGCCCCACGGTGTGGGCGCAGGAGGCCTCCTCTTCCAGAATGGTGCCTTCGCGCAGATGGGCGCCGGAGCCGACTTCGGCTTTTTCCAGGAAGACGGTTTTCTGGGCAAAGCCTCCCTTGAGGCGGACGCCTTTGGCCAGCTGGCAGGAGTCCACGGTCATGGGCGCCTCTTCGCCGAGGACGACCCCCGGGCCGATGAAGGTCTCCTCCCCGGAGATGCGGCAGCCCCTGTGGAGTGTCACCCCGTCGCCGGAGATGCGATCGATACGGACCTCCGGAGAGATCTCTATGCTCATGGGGGCGGGAATGTTGACGCCTTTGTCCAGGAGCGCGCGAATGATGTCACCGGGTTCTGTTTCGTTCATGATGGCCTCTTATGGTAGGATGGTGTGGTCAGGTTTATAAATATCATGTTTTTAACGGCTGGTGAATGGCAAGTCAAGGGAAAGGCCCGGCGGAGGATCCCTGGACTGAGGGGTGCTGCGGCACCGGCACTGGCCGGATGGCGTAGGCGGTCATCGCCTGTTTTTCACCGTCGCCATTTTTAAAGAACCGATGTACTTATGATCCGGTATCTTGGCCAGTGGCAGCCGTCGCGGATTTTTTTCCCTTGTCACACCCTGGCCCCACCCTTATAATTTAATCTTTTTTTAACCCGATTGCCTCGCGGAATCACAACAACACGAACTGGAGAGACGATGGCTGAAAAAGGTTTCAGGATCAGCAAAACCCCTGTGTGGAAAAAACTCAAAGCCCATGCGGAAGAGATGAAGAGGCCTGAATACCATTTGAAGCACCTGATACAAGAAGACGGCCGGATGGAGGGATTTTCCTTAAAGCATGTGGACTTCTTCTACGATTTTTCGCGCCAACGGGTCACGCGCAAGACCATGGACCTTCTCTTTGAACTCGCCAAGGTCGCGAAAGTTCATCGCAAATATCGCGACAAGGTGGACGGCTGCAAGGTGAACGTGACGGAAAACCGCGCTGCCCTGCACACGGCCGCACGCAGCTTCTCCGGCCAGTCCATCTGTGTGGACGGGGTCAACGTGATGGATGAGATCGACGCGGTTCGTCGCCAGATGAAGGAGTTCAGCGAAAAGGTCCACGATGGCACGGTGTGCGGCAGCACCGGGAAAAAGTTTCGTCACATCGTGGTCATCGGCATCGGTGGCTCCTACCTGGGCACCGAGTTCGTGGCCAACGCTCTGTTTGCCTATGCCGACAAAGGCATGGAGCTCCATTTTCTCTCCAACGTGGACTCCCACAACTTCGAGACCATCAAGACCAAGATCGACCCGGAATCCACCCTGTGCATTGTCATCTCCAAGAGCTTCACCACGGTGGAGACCATGGCCAACGCCCAGCAGATGAAGGCCTACATGACCTCCTGCGGCCTGGATGCCCCCAAGCATTTCGTGACGGTGACCAGCAAGGGGAGCCCGGGGGACAAGGGCAAAGAGTCCGGCATCGAGACCTTTCACATGTTCGATTTCATCGGCGGCCGGTTCAGCGTCACCTCGGCGGTGGGGGGCGTGCCCCTGAGCCTCTACCTGGGCTACGACCGCTTTAACCAGTTTCTGGAAGGGGCCCGGGAGATGGACATCCACACCAAGTACGCCCCCTCCCCTGAGAACATCCCCCTGGTGTCGGCCCTCATCGGGATCTGGAACAACAATTTTCTCGGGTACCAGGCCCAGGCCGTGATTCCCTATGCCTCTCCCCTCTCCAAGCTGGCCCCCCACATCCAGCAGCTCAACATGGAGAGCAACGGCAAGTCCGTTACCATCAACAACTACGAGATCGATCAGTCCTCCGGGGTGATCATCTTCGGAGAGCCCGGCACCAACGCCCAGCACTCCTTTTTCCAGCTGGCCCACCAAGGCCACCCCTTCCCCATCGATTTTATCGGGGTGATCACGCCCCAGTACCCGGAAGGGAGCTGCCGCCCCCACGGGGTGAGCAACCACCAGGAACTCTGGGCCAACCTCATTTCCCAGGCCACGGCCCTTGCCGTGGGGAAAGATTCCGAGGAAAAGACCCGGTTCTTCCAGGGCAACCGCCCCTCCTCCACCATTTTGCTCAACGACCTCTCCCCGGTGAACGTGGGACGTCTCCTCGCCTACTACGAGGCTCAGACCGTGTACAAAGCCTTTATCTGGGACATCAACCCCTTTGACCAGTTCGGGGTGGAGCTGGGCAAGACCATCGCCAACGACCTGCGCCGGGAGATCGTGGCGCGCAATACGAATCCGGAGCACAGCTTCGGTCATATGGATGAGATCACCCGGTTCTATCTGGAACGGTTGTTTGCCGGGAGGTTGCCCCTTTAAGGGGCATGCCTCCGGCGGCCCTGCCGGGGGATTTGAATGTTTTTCGGTGCGCACGGCGCACCCTACGAACCACCGACCGGTTACGCGTGCTGTAGGGTGCGGCTCCCGCACCGCCTGACGCAGCGTTTGCCACCGTCCTTTGCCAAAACCCTTACAATATCGACATCTTGAATGTTTTTCTGGTGCGCACGGCGTCCCTCACGAACCACCGACCGGCCTCGCGGATCAAAACGAAAGAAATGCCGCCACACATTGACCAGAGGAACGAGGGTCAATGTGTGGCGGCAACCAGCTTTTAAGGTGGCTCACCTTGCCGCCGGAGGCGCTTTTATTCTTTTTTTCGCCAGCCCTACAACGGAAGGCGAGCGCGCGTCCGTTAAGATGGCGCAGGTCTGGTCGCCTATGGCCCAAAACAAAAACGGAGCCGCTTTTTAAAAAGCGGCTCCGTTTTTTTGTTTGGTCAAGTGCCTTGCGGCAGCGGCTGCTACTCGCCGAAGCGGTAGATCATGGCCGCCCAGGTAAGCCCTGCGCCCAATGCGGAGAAGAGGACGGTGCTTGATGCGGGGTCTACGAGGCCCTGCTCAATGGTTTCGTCCAGGGCGATGGGAATGGTGGCGGCGGTGGTGTTGCCGTATTTCTGGATGTTGTTGAAGATTTTGTCGCTGGGGAGGCCCAGGGTTTTCTGGTAGGCCTCGTTGATACGCAGGTTGGCCTGGTGGGGGATCACCATGTCTACCTCGTCCAGGGTCATGTCGGCCTGGTCCAGCACCTCACGGGTGACCTCGGGG
Source organism: Desulfoluna sp. CYM3A (assembly GCF_056829965.1). Taxonomy (NCBI): domain Bacteria; kingdom Pseudomonadati; phylum Thermodesulfobacteriota; class Desulfobacteria; order Desulfobacterales; family Desulfolunaceae; genus Desulfoluna; species Desulfoluna sp. CYM3A. Next base: position 2,336,526 of record NZ_CP186556.1, on the reverse strand, counting down.
AGCTTGCGGAGGGCCAGCTTGAAGATGCGGGTGCCGTCCATGGTGGGGAACTGGCCGCCGGTCTTGAGAAGCTCGGCGTTGATACGCTCCGGGTACTTGGAGGCAGGCAGCTCCAGCATGAGCTTATCGGCGAATTTGCCGTCGGCCTTCAGGATGGTGCCGAGGATGCCTATGTTCTTCTCTGTCTCGATTCCCTCCAGGCAGACGGCGCCTGCACCGTCTCCGAAGAGCACGGCCACGTCACGACCGGCTGTGGTCTTGTCCAGGCCGGTGCTGTGGACTTCGGCCCCGATGACCAGGACCTTGTTGTACATGCCGCTACGGATGTAGGCGTCTGCCGTGCCCATGCCGTAGATAAAGCCGGTGCACTGCTGGCGGATATCAAGGGCCGGTGTCTCGGAGAGGCCCAGCTTGGCCTGAAGGAGGCAACCGGAGCCGGGGAAAAAGATGTCCGGGCTCAGGGTGGCGAAGATGATCAGGTCCAGCTCTTCGGCTTCCCATCCGGCGGTGTCCAGGGCCTTTTTGGCCGCTTCCAGGGCAAGATCGGACGCCCCGACGATCTCTCCTTCCGGAACCCAGTAACGGGTCTTGATGCCGGTGCGCTGCTGGATCCACTCGTCGTTGGTATCCATCATCTTGGAAAGATCATCGTTGGTGACGCATCGGGAGGGGATACAACGGCCGGTGCCTCTGATTACACTTCGTTTCATATATGTATGTTCCTTTCTATTTAAGGTAGATTTTAATGTCGGCCTTGTCTGCCATGGACTTTTCAAAGTAGGCGCGCTGGATCTGCAGGCGTTCTTTGGTCATGTTGTTCTTGATGGAACTTTTGACTTCGTCGAAGCCCATGGTGGAGGGCGCCTTACGATCGGTCACTTCAATGATGTGGTAGCCGTCCAGGGACTTGACGATGCCGCTGCGCTCACCCTTTTTCAGGGAAAAGGATGCATCCAGCAGGGATTTGGCCACGGGAGAGTCTTTGGTGATGAACCCGACATCCCCGCCGTTCTTGGCGTCCACCGCGTTGGATTTGGCCTTGGCAACCTCGGCAAAGGGTTTGCCGGCGTCCAGCTCTTTTTCCACGTCCTGGATCTTTTTAAGGGCCTCTTTGGTCTCTTTGTCGGTGGCGTCGGCGGGAAGTGCGATGTGGATGTGGCTGACGCGTACCTTCTCCGGGGTGCTGAAAAGGGAGGGCTGCTCATCGTAAAAGAGTCGGGCTTCCTCGTCGGTGACCACGATGTTGGCTTTTTTATCGAGCTGCTCCATAAAGGCCTGGACCATGAGCTGCTTTCGGATGCCGTTTTTGATGTCTGCCGGTGTCTTGCCCTGGGAGGCCAGGAGCTTGTCGAAGTCCACCTTGTCGCCGGTGAACCTGTTTTTCAGCTTCTCATAGTTTTCGGTCACAAGGCTCTCTTCCACCTTGATTCCCGCTTTTACGCTTTCCTGGTAGTAGAGGGTGTTGATGATAACGCGCTTGAGGACCTCCTGCTGGAGCTTCCGATACTCCGGAAGAGTCTGGACGGCGTAGTTCAGTTCCTTGAGGGTGATGGCTTCGTCATTGACGGAAGCGATCTCCATGGCCCCGGCTCCACCCGCCATAAGCATGAGGCATGCCGAGGTGGTGGCAAGGAGTCTGGTGAGAGGTTTCAGCATGTGTGGTCTCCAAAGTGTTTTTAAATGGGTACATGGTTATGCAGGACCTTGTGAGGGCTTGGATGCCCTCCATCGTGCTCTGACACTCTACGCACTGGCGTGCGATATGTCAAACAGGGACAGGCGGGACGTCCCGGTGCGCATAATAAACAAGGGCCACCGCCTTATCGCCTTATTATTAAGGTAAGCCTACGCTACGGCTGTTGCCGTCCCCTGTTTTTGGATCGTGGGGTCATGTGGTCAGACTATCCCGGATAGTTCACGAGTCGAGTGCACCTATATTCAAGGCATCAGAGCTGCAGATGTAGTGGTTTACCTCAAGGCTCTGATAACGCAAAAAATGGGTGAACTCGGCTCGCCCAGAGGCTGAGAAAATCGAGCAGAAAACCGTGGGTTTTGTAAAAAACGCTTAATATATAGCTGTTATGGTTTTTTATTGCGTGTTGCTTCCCCTTCCCTATTTTCAAAGTGGTTGGTGTTCCTTCCTTCCTGCCGAACAGATCGGTCCTTTCCCCGCAGCTGAATAGTTACGAATGAACAACAAATTCATCGAGAACTCTTTCAAAAAGGGACATGGGCCGACCACGTATTTCACCCCGACTCCTCATTAAACGTATGATTCGCAAGAAAATGGCATATCGGTTGTTTATTCCTAAATGAAAAATATATTTGTCAATACATACGACAAATATATTTGTCATTTCATTCTTTGGGTCAACATATAGACAAATATATTTGTCAGGCTTTTCTTGCCCAGAGTGTAAAATAAAAAAAGAGCAACATATATTTCTGATATTAACATTTTGATTTTTTTAGAGAATGGATTTGTCTGGCCGTTTTTGAGAAGACAGGAACGGTGTTTTGCTATGTGGCCGGCACGTAAGTTGCTGTGTGTTACTCTGTAATAGTTAATATTGTTAGCACAAGGACGGATACAAGGTTTACCGGGATATGGAATGCACTACCGCCAGATTAGATTCCTTTTGACTTTTCGATTTATTCGGATTGGGTGCAAGTGCTTGTAATGTTCTGATGCGATGAAAAAAATAGACTAAAAGGTTACGAATACTAATTTTTTCATGTGCGTTTTTGGTTATGAACCCATAGCTCAGCTAAACCCCGACTGTGACGGTACTTATCTTATGAGCCGTTAAACTTTTTAGTAAAGTTGACTACTTCCACTGGTGGAACTGTCAAACTTGGGGAGTCCCCCCACCCGAGGTGGGGACCTCTCAATTTACCAGAAGAGGAGGAGGAGGATAATGGGAGATAAGCAGGTAAACAGATGGTTTAGATTTATGGTTCTGGTTCTTGGTGGGGGAACAATATATAAACTTGCATCGTTGAAAGATGCATTTTATGTCCCTATGCAGGAATATTTCAACCTGACGCATACCCAAATAGGTAACGCCATGTCTGCTTGGGGAACTGTAGCGTCCTTTGGTTTTATTTTTTCAATCTATCTGTCCGACAGATTCTCAAAAAGGATATTGATACCTGTGTCATTGATTTCGACCGGGTGCCTCGGGTTCTACCTGACGACATTTCCCAGCTATACCGGAATTCTTGTCACCTGGGCGTTATTCGGCGTTGTCTGCGACATGGCCTATTGGCCTGTTCTGCTCAAAGCGGTAAGGTTGTTAGGAAATAAAGATGAGCAGGGAAGAATGTTCGGATTCCTTGAAGCCGGAAGGGGCGTTGTCGACACCATCGTCGCTTTCAGCGCACTGGCAATATTTGCCTGGCTGGGCAAGGAGGCTGCAGGATTCAGGGGGGCAATCATATTTTATTCCGTAACTGTTATTGTTGTCGGGATTATTTCATATTTCCTGATTGAGGATGATAAGATAGAAGCGGCTCAAGCTAAAGGGGCTAGCCGAAACAAGCTTGCCATTGACGGAATGATCAAGGCCGTAAAAACCCCCCAGATCTGGACGGTGGCATTCACCATTTTCTCCGTGTATTCCGTATTCTGCGGTTTGACATATTTTATTCCCTTTTTGAAAGATATCTATGGGCTGCCTGTTACCCTGGTCGGCGCATACGGTATTATCAATGTCTATGGCCTAAAAATGGTGGGCGGTCCTATCGGCGGGATGCTGGCAGACAAAAAGGTGAAATCCGCATCACGCTATTTAAGGCTCGCCTTTATCGCGTTTATTGTCGCCATGACGGCATTTATCCTGCTGCCCCACGAATCCATGAATGTCTATGTAGGGATGGTGGTTACCCTTGGTATTGGTGCCATTGTATACACCCAGAGGGCCGTGTTTTTCGCCCCCATGGATGAAGTGGATGTTCCCAGAGAAATCAGCGGTGCCGCCATGTCCATAGGAAGTTTCATCGGATATGCTCCGGGTATGTTTATGTATTCGGTCTATGGCAGACTGCTTGACCGTACTCCGGGAATTGGCGGATACAAGCATGTTTTCATTTTGATGACGGCTTGCGCCGTGATGGGTGTTATTGTGAGCAGCATCCTTTGCAAAATGGTGGCAAAGAAAAAAGAGGCCGCGCAAAAGGAAGCCCAGGAAGCATTTGCCTGACGTGTAGGAGTAATATGACACGGACCTGAAATGGTCCGTGTCTATGAAGGTACGGCCAGGCAACACACGGTTACAGATGGCCCTTGGTTTCGTCTAATAGCACATTTTAAACCGTGTTTGCAGAGGACACATCTAAGAGGTGGTGAAAGTGAATAAAACGATAAGACCAAGCGTTGTGCTGGTATCAATAGATGCCGTAAAGTCTGAATTCGTTTTCGATTCCGATCGTCTCGGGCTGAATTTACCCAACCTCCGCAAATATTTTGTGGAGAACGGCACTCATGCCTCCTGCGGCGTCAAAAGCGTTTTTCCCACATTTACGTATCCCTGTCACCAGTCCATCATCACCGGCACCCATCCGGGCACCCACGGAATACATACCAATTATGTCTTTGATCCTGAAGGAAAGCACCTTAAAGCGTACAACTGGTTTGTCAGCGAGAGGGTTCAAAACCTGTGGTACTATGCCGGGAAAAATGGTTATGTCTCAGTTAACGTGGGATTTCCGACATCCGTAGGAGCGGATGCGGATTATAATATTCCCGAGTACTGGAGGGACGGAACCTATCTGGACAGTAAAATACTCGACGCGGTAAGCCGCCCTCAGGGCCTGGTCAGGGAAGCGGAACAAGAAATGGGGCAATACCCTGCAACGGATCTGAGCCTTAAAGGAGATGGAAAACGTCTGGAATTCTCATCATGGCTGCTTGAAAATAAGGTAGCCTCCGGCGCCGGAACCCCCCCCTTTTTTCTGACAACATACATTGCTGCATATGATACCGTGGCCCATGAAGTGGGAACCTACGGCAAGGAGGCCTTGGAGGCCCTGGAAAAGATCGATCAGATGTTGGGTGCGTTCGACCTCCTGCTTATTCCATGAAATGACCGGCGGTAATGTTGTTGTGTGCGTGGTCTCGGACCATGGAATGCTGGACAATATCGGAGATATAAGGCCCAATACGCTTTTTGCCCGGGAGGGGTTAATCTCGCTTGATGAAAGTGGCAATGTCTCGGACTGGAAGGCATGGTGCCAGCGTTCAGGCGGATCAGGGTACATCAAGCTGAAACATTCCGATGACAGCGCCGTCAGAAAGAAGGTAGAGGAAATATTGAACCGGCTTCAAGAAGATGAAGACAGCGGAATCATGGAGGTGATGACCGGTCAGCAAGCCTTTGCCAAAAGAAAAGGCGTATCTGAATTCGATTATGTTCTTGTAACCAAGCCGGGCTATGAAATACAGGAGCAGACTCAGGGAAACTATTTTAAATCAGAGCCCACCTATATGGCTCAGCACGGCTATTCAGAAACGTTTCCCGAGATGAGGGCCGCCTTTTTTCTTGAAGGGGTGAGCATTCCTAAGAATAAAGACATCAACGGGATGGAGCTTGTGGACATTGCGCCGACACTTGCCCATATTATGGGTTTTGCCATTCCGACTGCCGAAGGGAGAAATGTTCTGGAGGATAATGCCTGATAGTTGTGAAGTGATCTGCTGTTGTTCTGATGACATCATGTGCCGTGCCACACAATGTCCAAGACCCGCAGAGATCATGGGGCGGGGCCGCCTTGGGTAACAAATCCTTCCAAAAGGTTGCCCGAGCCTTTATTCTGTGATTGTATCCCTCATCAGGAACCCGAACCATCACCTTTATCGAGGCACCCATGGCCCGTTTTGCCCTTGTGGACTGCAACAATTTTTACGTCTCCTGCGAGCGCGTGTTCAACCCGACCCTTGTGGGCCGCCCTGTCATCGTCCTTTCCAACAACGACGGATGCGCCGTGGCGCGTTCCAACGAGGCCAAGGCCCTGGGCATCGGCATGGGGGCTCCGGTCTTTACCCTGGAGGCGCTGCTCAAAAAGCACGACGTGGCCGTCTTCTCCTCGAATTACGCCCTCTACGGGGACATGTCCCGACGGGTGACCATCACCCTGGGCCAGCTGGTGCCGGACCTTGAGGTGTACTCCATCGACGAGTCCTTTCTGGACCTTTCCACATTCCGGGCGGCAGATGTTCCCGGCCTGTGCCGCACCATCGCCCAAACCGTGACGCAGAACACGGGCATCCCTGTCTCCGTTGGTGTGGGGCCCACCAAAACCCTGGCCAAGGTGGCCACGGGCTTTGCCAAAAAGTGCCCCAGCCTTGGCGGGGTCTGCGATATCTGTGATCCGGTCTGGCATGAACGGGCCCTTGCGGCCACGCCGGTGGGCAAGGTGTGGGGCGTTGGCAGGCGGTATGCAAAATTCCTGAAGGTTCGGGGGATCAACACGGCCCTGGACCTGGCAAAGGCGGACCGGGCAATGATCCGCAAACGCATGGGGATCAACGGCACCCGGATCATGGACGAGCTCTCCGGGATCTCCTGCTACCCGTTGGAGGCCAATCCACCCACAAAAAAAGGGGTCGGTGTATCCCGCACCTTTGTCAGGGGCATTGATGAACTCCGGGAACTTCGGGAGGCCCTCTCCTCCTATGCAGAACGTGCCGCTGAAAAGCTTCGAAAAGACGGCCTCCGGGCAGGCTCCATGGAAGTCTACGCCATGAGCAGCAGGTTCCGCAAAGACGATTTCTACTACAACACGGCCACGTTCCGGTTCCCGACCACGACCTCGGACAGCCCGGAGATCATCAAGGGCGCCCTTGAAGCCTTTGACACCATCTACCGGGAGAACACCCCGTTCAAAAAACTCGGGGTCCACATGCGGGAGCTGACCCGGGAAGCCGCGGAGCAGCAGCTTCTCTTCGATACCATGGACCGCACCCGCTCTTCGGCCCTGATGAAAACCGTGGACGCCCTGAACACATCCATGGGGCGGCGTACCGTGGGCTACGCTTCTTCCGGTCTCGCCGCAAGCCGCCTGGCCCCCAAGGCCTGGCACACCCGGTTTAACCACAAGTCCCCTTCCTACACCACGCGCTGGGATCAGGTCCTTCGGGTGACCTGAGCGTCCACGCAACCCACCGGGGCGGCATGGTCGCCAATGCGCCCCAAGAAAATCGGGAGGACGTATGGAACCGAAAACCATTCTCCTTACCGGAGCCACCGACGGCATCGGTCTGGAAACGGCCAGGATGCTGGCTTCGGACGGCCATACCCTGTTGCTGCACGGACGCAACCCCGCCAAGCTTGAATCGGTTGAAAAGGTGCTGACTGCATTGCCCGGTGCGGGGCCAATGTACGGGTATGTTGCGGACCTCTCCCGGCTGGCCCATGTGGAAACCATGGCAAAGGCGGTGTTGGACGCCCACGACAGACTTGATGTGCTGATCAACAACGCAGGGGTGTTCACAGCACCTGAAACCGAGACGCCGGACAGGCTGGACATCCGTTTTGCGGTCAACACCATTGCACCCTATCTCCTGACCAGGCGCCTGCTTCCCTTGATGGGCGCCACAGGCCGGGTGGTCAATCTCTCCTCCGCCGCACAGGCCTCCCTTGCCCCCAAGGCGCTCCATGGCCCGAGTCGGCTCGGCGACGGCGCTGTCTATGCCCAGAGCAAGCTGGCCCTGACCATGTGGTCCCGCCACATGGCCCTGTATCCCTCGCGGGATAAAGGGCCGTCCGTCATTGCGGTGAATCCCCGGTCCTTTCTGGGCAGCAAGATGGTGAAAGAAGCCTATGGCAGAGACGGCGCAGACCTGGGCATCGGCGCGGACATTCTCTGCCGTGCCGCCCTTTCCGAAGAGTTTGCCCATGCCTCCGGCACATATTTCGACAATGATGTGGGCCGGTTTGCCTCACCCCACCCCGATGCCCTTGACGAGCAGAAATGCAGGGCGGTGGTGCGTGAAATCGAAACGATTCTCAGCGGTATGGCCCACCGTTAAACCTCGAGCGTGGTTTGACGTAACGGAGCCAATCCGGCCTGTCGGCTCCCGCACCGCCTGACGCTATGGGAGCCGAGGGCCTCAAACATGTCTATCCCCTCCCCTTCTTGATCATTTTTTTCTGCTCTTCCCGATAAAACGATACGATTTGATCCACGGCCTGGTATTGCCGTTCCAGAAGATCTTCGGTGATGGTGCGAAGCCCCCATTTTTTGAAATCGATCTGGAGGCCGTTTCCACCCGGGGCCTCAGCGTTCTCCAGTTCGGAAAAGAAAGCTCCCACGGACGTGAGGAGGCGGTGAACGTCTTTGATGGCATCGCAGAGTTCAGAGATTTCCGACCCTGAAAACATGCCGGGGCCGGGCAGGCTGTTTGGTGAGGTCATGGTGAATCCCCTGTATTGGGTGTGAATCGTAAGTGGATCTCCATGGGTAGAGATGGATCGCCCCGATCACCCACGGCGCACCCCTGGTCATCCCGGATATTTCATGGGAAAAATCGAGAAACATCCGGACCGTGGAGTCGCCGGGCACACCGTGGGTGATTGAGGATCAGTAAACAGAGATTGCATTGAGAGATACGTCAACAGCGGTTATGGCTTATCAGTCCGCTATGACATGCTCCCTGCGCATTGTTCACCAATCACTACCCCGCGGGAATGTACAACGCCGTTTTAGCAGGGGAAAGATGCGCAACGTTGCGCGGTTGAAGGAAAATACGACTTGAAATGGGGATGGGTGTGGTGTAAAAAACCGTGTAGCCATGACGACCTCCGTAGAAGGTTGTTTTGGTCAGGCCTGGCAGGATGTTGGTGCATCCTGTCGGGTCGCATCATGAATTCCAAAAACGTCGTAATAACTAGTTATTACATCCCAGCCTAATTTCATATTTTTACCGTGTCAATAGTTTTTTTGTGGTAAATCCTTGGGGTTATTTACTTCTATTCTTTCAGAACTACCCTGTCCCATTATGGAAAATGTCACGAAAATTAAACATTATAGTCTTGGCTGGAGATTCCTGTATGTCTTTGGATGTATGACTCTTTTTGTCTCATTGAACTGGTCAGTCAATTCAATGGTGATGGCTTCTGTCTACACATGGTTGTTTCTGTGCTCCATGGTATCGTTCGTCATTTCTAAAACAGACTATGCTGTCATTTCGAGCGATGGCATATCATTGAATACCGGGAAGTTCACTTCATCAAAGGCGCTTCAATTTACGTGGGGTGAAATCGCGGATGTAAATTTTCGGTGCGCACGGCGCACCCTACGATTTTTCGTGCCCTGTGGGAACTCGTTAGACTGCACGTGCCGTTTTGTGTCATGCGGGCCACCGGCCGCAGCCCCCGATAACATCATATCAACCTTACTCAATTCCTCTTTTTGATATGTCGCTTTTGCGACCCCGTTCTTGTCTTGGTGTAGTATGTATGTTAATTTATTGTTTAGTAAGCATAATTTGCCCCGGATGGTGACGGGGGATTCTTGTCTTGTTGTGCCTGGTGATTTGCTTAATTTCTGGTGGATATCTGTACAGGATCGTAAGCAGACGGGGACCACCGTTTGCCAAACCATAACGCTCCACTGTAGAGGGGGAAAACCCACATGCTAACCAGGATTTTTCCGTTTTTATCATGGTTCAAGGCGTACGATTCAGGCACATTCAAAACCGATCTTGTGGCCGGGATCACCGTTGCGATGGTGTTGATACCGCAGTCCATGGCGTACGCCCAGCTTGCCGGGTTTCCGGCGTATTACGGTCTGTATGCGGCATTCCTGCCGCCCATGATCGCAGCGCTGTTCGGGTCGAGCCGCCAGCTGGCCACAGGGCCGGTGGCCATTGTCTCCATGATGTCAGCGGCCTCCCTTGAACCGCTGGCCACCGCAGGGAGTGCCCAGTTCATCGCCTACTCTGTGCTCCTGGCTCTTACCGTGGGGATCTTTCAGTTTCTTCTGGGGGCGCTTCGCCTGGGGTTGGTGGTGAACCTTCTCTCCCATCCTGTGGTGAACGGGTTTACCAATGCTGCGGCTATTATCATCGCATCCAGCCAGTTTTCAAAGCTCTTCGGCGTGTATGTGGACAAGGCACCCCATCACTACCAGACCATCATCCATGTCATTCAGTCCGCCCTTCATTACACCCACTTGCCCACCCTGGGCCTGGGCGTTTTTGCCATTGCCGTCATGCTGGTGCTCAAGCGCGTGGCGCCAAAGGTTCCTAACGTTCTGGTGGCCGTGGCCCTGACCATTGTCCTGTCCAAGGCGTTTCATTTCAACAACGATCAGGTGGTGACAACGGCACACATCCATGCCCCTGCGGTCCTTGAGACCATTGCCGCATTCAACGATGACATCCGATCCATTGAACGCCTCGCGGAAGAACGGGCAACGCTGAACAACAGGCGAAAAGAATTATCGCCCCAGGCGCCTTCCTCGGAGCAGCTGGAATTCGATTACAGGTTGGCCATGATCAACGCGGAAATTCAGGGGTTCAAAGAGGCCTCCCGGCAAAAGCGCGAAGCCCTGAGACGGGTGCACCTCCTTGCCCCGGACGGACTCAGGGCATACCGGAACCTGTACGTAAGCGATACCCTGCCACCGGGCATGAAGACCGATGGCCGCACATGGCGCATCCGGGTAAAAAACCGGGTCATCGCAGACGACGCCATTGAGATGATCGGTGCCGGAGCCGTTGTGGGAGAGATCCCCCGGGGCTTGAAACTCAGTGTTCCTTCCGCACCGGAGAACAGCAGCTACCTGGCGGCCTTTGTCCAGCTGTTGCCCTATGCGGTGATTATTTCCCTGCTGGGGTTCATGGAGGCCATCGCCATTGCCAAGGCCATGGCAGCCAAAACAGGACAGAAGCTTGATCCCAACCAGGAGCTCATCGGCCAGGGCCTTGCCAACATGATCGGGGCTTTTGGCCAGAGCTACGCGGTCTCCGGTTCCTTTTCCCGCTCTGCGGTCAACCTTCAGGCCAACGCGGTGAGCGGGATCTCCTCTGTGGTCACCAGCATCATGGTGGCCCTGACCCTGCTTTTTTTTACCCCCCTTCTCTACCATCTCCCACAGGCAGTGCTGGCGGCGGTGATCATGATGGCGGTCATCGGGCTGATCAATGTGCGCGGGTTTGTCCATGCGTGGAAGGCAAAGCGGGCCGACGGCGTGATTTCCGTGGTGACCTTTGTCTGTACCCTCTACTTTGCACCCAATCTGGAAGAAGGCATCTATGTGGGGGTGGGCATGACCTTTCTGGTTTTTCTTTTCAAGAGCCTCAGGCCGCAGGTGGCACTTCTCTCACGATCCCATGACGATTCCCTCAAGAGCGCGGAAAAGTACGGGCTCAAGGAGTGCGATCACATTGCCGTGGTCCGTTTTGACGGGGCGTTGATCTTTACCAACGCCACCTACCTTGAGGACAAGGTCCTGGCGTATATCGCCGAAAAGCCAGATTTGAAGCACGTCATCATCGAAGCCAGCGGAATCAACGACGTCGACGCATCAGGGGAAGAGGCACTGGCCATTCTGGTGGAGACCGTGCGTGAAAGCAATCGGGACGTCTCCTTCAGTGGCGTGAAGGAGAGGGTCTTCGACGTGTTGAAGCGAACCCATCTTCTGGAGACCATCGGCGAGGATCATTTCTATGTCACCGGAGACGAGGCGCTGAAGTCCGTTGTCCGAAAAGATTCACAGGGAGGGGAGGTGCCGGTAGATTACCTTCCACCTACCTGCCCAGGGAGGAAAAATCCCGCCACAAGGTTAGGGCCTGATCGAGAACAATGGGGGCATGCACTTGACCTCACGGTTAGTCTAAGGGACACATGCCCCTTCCCTACTGAAGGCCATGACAGGTAACGCTTTTGCTCGGCAAGGTTCATTTTGCCGGGACGCTGCGTTTTTTTCTTTTGCTTTTAACGTGTTGGTGGGCATGGCGGCTGATTTCTGGTATGTATTTAAGGCTATGATCCATAACGGATGCTTCTTTTAACCGTAAATGTATGAGGAAGCCATGTCGTGCCTCGCAGATTTTAAAGTCTTACCGATTTTAGAAGACACAACAGACAAGATTGTTTCTGACCATCTGGCAAAAAGAGATTCTTCCCTTTTGAAGAAAATCACACGGAAATTGTCCACCGGTACAAGCCGGATCATTCGGAAATATATTTTCCGGAATATATATTGAATTCTTAGGCCTCTGCTGAGGTGCAAAGCAGTATGATCATCGTCGGCGTCCGGTTTTCGTTGGGTGCGGCCCCCGCACCGCGTGACGTAACGAGGGCCATCGGCCTTACGCTTTTGGCGGTTTTGGTTATACGGGCGTCTTTCAAAAAATCGTTCAAATTCGGTTTGTTGGATGCCTTTCGGTGCGCACGGCGCACCCTACGGCACATCGCCTACTGTCGAAGCTCGCGGCGGGATGACCCATCGTCGGCGTCCGGTTTTTGTAGGGTGCCTACCGCACCGCGTGACGCAACGAGGGCCATGGGCCCTACGCCTTTTGCGGTTTCGGTTACACGGGTGCCTTTTGAAAAATCGTTTAAACTCGGTTTGTTGGATGCCTTTCGGTGCGCACGGCGCACCCTACGGCACATCGCCTACTGTCGAAACACGCGGCGGTATGACTCACCGTCAACGCCCTGTTTTTGTAGGGTGCGGCCCCCGCACCGCTTGACGCAACGAGGACCATCGGCCTTACGCTTTTGGCGGTTTCGGTTACACGGGTGCCTTTCAAAAAATCGTTTAAACTCGGTTTGTTGGATGCCTTTCGGTGCGCACGGCGCACCCTACGGCACATCGCCTACTGTCGAAACACGCGGCGGTATGACTCACCGTCAACGCCCGGTTTTCGTTGGGTGCGGCCCCCGCACCGCGTGACGTAACGAGGGCCATCGGCCTGCGGCTTTGGCGGTTTGGGTTACACGGGTGCCTTTCAAAAAATCGTTTAAACTCGGTTTGTTGGATGCCTTTCGGTGCGCACGGCGCACCCTACGGCACATCGCCTACTGTCGAAACACGCGGCGGTATGACTCACCGTCAACGTCCGGTTTTTGTAGGGTGCGGCCCCCGCACCGCGTGACGTAACGAGGGCCATCGGCCTTACGCTTTTGGCGGTTTTGGTTATACGGGCGTCTTTCAAAAAATCGTTCAAATTCGGTTTGTTGGATGCCTTTCGGTGCGCACGGCGCACCCTACGGCACATCGCCTACTGTCGAAACACGCGGCGGTATGACTCATCGTCGGCGTCCGGGTTTCGTTGGCTGCGGCCTTACGCCTTTGACGGTTTGGTTGCACGGGCGTCTTTAGTTGATCCGCCCCACCCCTCCCCCACAAACACCAAACGCCCTTCGGCGCGAAGCCGAAGGGCGTTTGGGTTTTCATCTTCTATTCTGAGCTTTGGCCCCGGGTGTTAAGCGGCCGGAGCACCGGAGCTGTTACACATAATCAAAATCTTCTTCGGCGTCGAACCACTTGCCGCGTCCCAGGTGGAGGACGAAGCAGACGCAGCCCATGACCACATAGGCGAGGACAAACTCGGAGGTGGGGAAGAAGCCGAGCATGGCGCTGTGGATAAAGCCGAACGTCGAGAGGCCCGCTGCGGCAAAGGAGACGATGGCGGCTTTGTCCAGGCGGCGGTCGATGATGAACACCACGAAGCTGCTCAGGATGATGCCGATGATGATGGCACCGGCTTTTACGGCGGGGACGCCGTTCCACATGACGCCTGCTTCCATGAGGTTCTGGGTGACTTTGGAGCCGTAGCCTGCGAGGCCGGAGGCCTGGGTTTCGGCCCAGACACCGGAGATGCCCACGGCACCGGTTACCTGGGTGTAGAGAAAATCGGCGATGGGGGGAACCATGGCGATGCCCACACCGGCGTAGTGCTTGGGTTTGCAGTCCTTAAAGGCCTGGGCCAGCATGATGGTGGCGCACCAGAGGTAGGTGATGGCTGCCACCGCAGGGGGCACCAGGGCGCTGAAAAAAGTGAACAGACCGAAGATCCCGGAAAGCCCCAGGAGAAGTCCACCCAGCCAGGAGAACCCGATGCAGGCCCCGGCCTTTTTGAGACCGGCATGGCCCAGCCATACGGTGTTGGGAACCACACCACCGAAGAGGGCGGAGATCATGGTGGCCACGCCGTCTGCGAACTGTGCGTTGCGGACGTTGTAGTTGTCCCCTGCGGCGTTGGCAGCTTCCACGTTGTCCATGGTCTCGATGAAGTTGTAGACCTCAATGGGGATAATCACGGAGAGGTAAGGCAGCACCACGGCAAATCCGTTGAGGAGCGCGTCAAAGGCTCGAACAGGGTTGGGGGTGTAGAAGCCGATGCCGCTGAAGTCGATGGAGGTGCGGCCAAGGACAAGGGCGTACACGATGCCGCCCACGATGGCCACGGCAAAGGGAGGCATGCGCTTGGGAAACAGGTACCCGCCGAACACGCCCATGACGGCCACGGCCAGGATGGGCAGCCCCACCAAAGGATCGCTGTAGAGGTCGAATACCCCCTGGGTGGACATCCAGATAAACCCGATGCCTGCCACGGTGCCGAGGAGGGCTGCACGGGGAATACGCTCCTTGAGCCAGGGACCGATGAACCCGCCCAGGAACTCGATGAACCCGCCGATAAAGCAGGCGGCAACGGCTGCGGACCACTCCAGTTCAGGGTCGCCCAGGGCGTAGTGCAGCGGCATGATGACGCCGAAGAGGATCACGAACATGGCAGGCGTGGACACGCCCGAGGGCAGCGCGGTGACATCGGTGCGGCCTTCGGTCTGGGCCAGGCGCCAGGCGTTGTAGGCATAGTAGAAACCACTCACCAGGAGTCCCATGGAGAGGCCGGGAATCACGCGTCCGTAGACAATCTCGTCCGGCCATCCGAGGACACCGGAGAGGGTCGCAATGACAATGATATAGTTTACGATGTTGTTGGCCAGGATGTAGGTGAGGCCGCCAATATCGCCTTTGCAGAACAAGGGTAACTTCGTACTCATCTTTTAAGCCAGTCCTTTATGCTTCGATGGAAATGAAATCAAAACGGGTCACATCAAACAGCCCCATGTCGGTAAGCTTGATCTCAGGGATCACTGCAAGGGACATAAAGCAGAGGGTCATCACCGGCTCCACATCACCGCTGACGGACAACACCTCGTGGGCTTTTTCGTGGATGGCCGTCAGGCGCTCTTCCACCCACTCGCCGCTCTGATCGCTCATGAGACCTGCGATGGGCATGGGCATGCTCTCCACCACCTCGCCGTTGCTGGCCAGGACAATGCCGCCGCCCTGGGCAATGAGGGACTCCACGGCAAAGGCCATGTCCTCGTCGGTGACGCCAACCACGATGATGTTGTGGGAGTCGTGGGCAACAGACAGAGCAATGGCGCCCTGCTTGATGCCGTAGCCACGGAGAAGCCCCACGGCCACGTTGCCGGTGTTCTGGTGGCGTTCCACCACGGCCACCTTTACCACGTCCTTGTCCGGGTTGTGGAGGAACTCTCCGTCGCTGGTGCGGGAGATCTCTTCAACGCCTTTTTCGGTGACCACGCCGCCGGGCAGGATCTGGATGACGTGGGCCTTGTCTGAGTTGATCTTAAGGGAGAGCTTTTCCTTGGAGAACTCCTTGACCTTGAAGTGACCCTTGGTGGCGGAGATGTCGTGGCGCGTGACCTCGGGGAGGTAAGCCCCCCCGTCTCCCACAAGGGCTCCGTCGATCCATACCTTCTGAACGCCAAAATCCCTCAGGTTGTCAAAGAGCACGATGTCGGCCTTCAGGCCCGGGGCGATGGCGCCTCGGTCGGTGAGCTCGTAGCACTCCGCAGCGTTTAAGGTGGCCATCTGGATGGCCATGATGGGATCGATGCCCTCCTCTGCGCAGATGCGTAGGTGGTTGTCCAGGTGACCGATGCTGAGGATGGTCTTGGGCTGGCAGTCATCCGCGCAGAACAGGCAGCGCCTGCTGTTGGCGGCTGTGACGCCTTTGAGGAGGTCTTTGAGGTTGTGGCAGGCCGAGCCCTGGCGCATGAGCACGTACATGCCGCGGGCAATGCGGTCGTGCATCTCCTCCACGGTGGCGCACTCATGGTCGGTGCGGATGCGGGCGGCGGCATAGGCGTTGAGGTCGTTGCCGAATACGCCGGGGCTGTGCCCGTCAACGGGCTTGCCCGCACGTTTTGCCACCAGCAGCTTGTCCAGGGAATCATCCAGGCCGTTGACAACGCCGGGAAAGTTCATGAACTCGCCGAGGCCCAGGACCTCGTCACGCTTGATGGGCTCTTCCATGGCCTGGGCGTCGATGGTGCAGCCGGCGTGCTCAAAGGGTGTTGCCGGCACGCAGGAGGGCAGCATCATCTGAACGTCCAGGGCGGTGAGCTTGGATGCGGAGATCATGTAATCCAGGCCTGCAAACCCGCAGACGTTGGCGATCTCGTGGGGGTCGGCAATGATGGTGGTGGTGCCGTGGGGAACCACCAGGCGGCCGAGCTCCTCCGGGCTTACGTAAGATGATTCAATATGGATATGGCTGTCGATGAATCCCGGGGCCGCGTACTGGCCCTTGGCGTCCACTTCGTTGGCGGCGGCATACTTGCCCACACCGGCGATGAGGCCGCCTGTGACGGCAATGTCGCCTTCCACGATGGTGCCGTTGTAGACATCGACAACCTTGGCGTTTTTGATGACAAGGTCGGCTTCGACGCGGCCTGCGGCCACATCGATCAGTTTTTTTAGCTCTGTTTTTTTCATGGGTTTCCTCCCCTACTTCGCCGGGGTCAGGCCAAGGATGGGGTCAAAGGTTTCAAGGGCGATGCAGTCCACAGGCCCCACGTCCGTGATGGCGTAGTCGGGGATCGCCGTAATGGGCAGGAAGAACATGTACATCAGGGGCTCGGGCAGGTCACAGCCAAGGGCCTGGGCCGCCTTGTTGAGCAATGTCTCCTGATGCGCGATCTCCTTTGCGTCCAGGTCGCTTGCAATGCCGCCCACGGGCAGGGCAAGGAATTCGATGATTTCTCCACCTTCAACAATCACCTGGCCGCCGCCGTTTTCAATGAGATGGTTCACAGCAATGGACATGTCCTTTGCATCGGCGCCCATGACCACGATGTTGTTGTCGTCAGGCGCTGCAGAAGAGGCCATGGCTCCTTTCTTCAGCTTCCAGCCGGAGCAGAACGCCAGGGACTTGTTGCCGTTGCGGCCGAACCGTTCCACCACAGAGACCATGAGGGCGTCCTGCTCGGTGTCGGGCTGGACGATGTGGTTCCTAACCTTCAGGGTCACGTCGCGGCGTTTGCGGACAAAGGGGCCCACCACGTTCATGGAGAGAACCTCTGCGGTGCCCTCTTCCATATCCACGCGGTATTCAAAGTCGGCCTGGGTGGTTTTCTCGCACTTGAGCTCGCTGGAGAGCACGGTGCTGCGCTTGGGAGCATTCAGCTCGTAAGTCAGGTCCCTGCCTTTGGAGACCAGCTTGCCGTTGGTGATCACCGCCTCGACGTTGAAGGTTTCGGGGTTGTCCACCACGAGGATGTCCGCAAGCTTGCCCGGGGTGATGGAGCCCACAAGGTGGTCCACACGGTAGGCCTCGGCGCTGTTGATGGAGCCCATCTGGATGGCGGTCATTGGATCGACACCCTCTTTCGATGGCCAGGCGCGACCACGTGGTCCATGTGCCCTTTCTCCAGGATGTCCGTTGCCGTGACATCATCGGTGCAGAAGCTTACGCGGCGCGCAAAGGCGGGGTTCACCTCGGTGACGGCGCGGATGTTCTCTTTCAGGAAATGGGTAACGGACGACTCGCGGATCAGCATGTGCATGCCGTTTCGCATTTTTTCCACCACCTCTTCATGATCGTAGCTCTCGTGGTCGAGGCGGACACCGGCACAAAGGTAACCGTTCAGGTCCTTGCCGCGGGCCATGGGGGCGCATCCGAAGATGGTATTCCTTGTCGCGATAGCCAGGGCCCCAAGGGTGTCTTCGTCTTCTTCGATCACCGCTTCACGGACAGTCTCCCACACGCCGAAACACTCCGGCCACGTCTGGACCTCTTTGTGGGTCTCTTCGGTGAAGTTGTAGGATACCGTGGATTTGGGGAAGGTGTACGGGGTCTTGTACGGGGCTCCCCAGAAGACTTTCAAGGGGCTTTCCTTGATCTCGGCAAAGACTTCCTTCAGGCCTTCGATCCCCGAAACGGAGATGTACTCGTCAAGGCCGGAGACGATGCAGGTCGTTCCACAGGGAACCACCGCCTTTGCAAAGCTTGTGATGCTGAGTTTGCTGCATTCGCTGTGCAGGTGCCCGTCAATGAGTCCGGGTGCAAGGTACTTGCCGGTGGCGTCGATGATCTTGGTCTCTTCGCCGATGTAGCCTGTCACATCACCGATGGCGACGATGATCTCATCATAGATGGCCACGTCTGCGGGGTAGATTTCACTGGACATGACATTGACCAGCTGACCGCCTCGTACGACTTTGTGTGCCGGAACAAGGCCACGTCCGGCCCGAATGAGTCGTTTCAGCCTATCTTTACCCATTTGCATAAATCCTCCTATAAATAGTTATGAGATAGGCCGTCCATTTCTGGCAAATCAGGTTTCCCGTCCTGCAACACATATCCCGACGAATTTATGAAAGATTACAAGCGCTTACAAAAGAAGCTATGTTGTGGATGAGGGGCTATATTAAACCATATGGAAATTATTTCAATCTTTTTTGAACAAGACGAATTGAGGAGATGATTTTTTAGTTTCCCTTGAAAGGCACATTGCTGAGGCAAAACAATGCCGCAGGGGGCCGGGCATGTTCTCCCCTCCCCTGACATGATGCCGCAAACACCAACGACATTCGCACCACGCCTCCGTATGACGAGCAGCGGAGAGTGCCTTTCATTGGTCATTTACCCATACCGTTCAAAACCAGCTCACTCTTCTATCGCCGTCCTCACTTTTCTTTCCATGGATCTGGTACTTTCTTGTGGTGGGAATTTGTCATGGGATTTTTTGTTGTCTCTCGCAATGTTTCGTTTTGCCTGGAAAAAAATGACTATTAAAGCTATAAGTGGCTCACCTGCCAATGGCGACGAAACATCATTACTGCTTACCTGAATAATTTATTTTTTACCGAGAGCCTTAGCGAATTTGAGATTGGTCTACAACCGGTTACTCGTGGCATTCATCATCAATTTTAAATGGAGGCGTTAAATGAAACATGTCATTTTAGTCATTCTGGTATCGGTTTGTCTTACTGCGTGTTGCATGAACAGTCTCAAGGTGAGACCTGAAATGAGTGCCGTCGATGTGGAAAATGCAAACGTCGGTGTTGTGAAAGCAGACATTGAATTTGATTTTAGCGAGTGTTGCCCGTCCAAAGAAGAAAAGAAGATTGCTGAGAATATCAAAAAGAAATCTGAAGAGTTGTGCGCACAGCTTGTGGCGGGTGATATAACAATTGAGGCTTACAATTCCAAGATAGAAGCCATCCATAAAGGCTTATACATGGTTGTATATGCTTGTGCTGCCAGCACAGGAAGAGATATCAACGATCTTTCGAAACCTCATTTTACGATTCCGACTGTTTCTGTCCAAGAGGCTTGGGAACATTTGGAAGAGATAGATGAAATAATCGAGTAACCTACAGCCACCGTCAGGCCCAGGGTTACGCAGCATAGAACCCTTTAAAAACAACAATATTCACATGGCCAAATCCCGTATGATGGGCAGCGGAGCGTGCCCATCATCGGTCAATACCCCACATCATTCATCACCATGAAAACGCTGTTTTTCTCTCACGGCCATCCCGGGCATGGGCGGCTCGTCACATGCCCTCCCCCCCCCCAAAAAAAATCATCCTCCCCTGCCCTTAAACGTCGCCACGTGATGATGTCTCCCCTTGATAACAACCGTGAACCGTACTACCATTTGGCGCGTTTTTAAGTAAATCAGGAAACCGGCAATACATTTCTGTGCGTTTGAACTGCTTTCCGGCGGCTTGACTGGATGGCCGAAACCGATGTGAGGTAAAAAGAGACATGAAAAAGACGTTTACGGGCTGCTTGCTGTCAATGATTTTTCTCATAAGCATGCTTACCCCTGCCCTTGCAGACACCCAAACACCGCTAACAGACCGGCATCGGTTTGGCGTGGGGCTGAAAACCCACTATTTCGACTACAAGGAGCCCGGGATCATGGAGGAGACGGGTTTCATGTATGGCGTGGTCGGACACTATACGCACCACACGGCTTACAATGTGATGGTTCATGCCAGCGTCGAATACAGCATGGGCAGCCTCGATTACGACGGTCACCTTCAGGACACGCACAATCTTTCGGTACAGATACGGATGATTGGCTCGTTGAGTGCCGGGGTCTTATCGGCTATGACATCGGCATCAAGGGCAGGTACCTCATAACCCCCTACACGGGAGTCGGGTATCGCTACTGGAACGACGTTATCTCCTCTGCCTACGGATATGAACGAGAAATTCACTACTGGTATGCCCCCATCGGTGTGAAAACGGCGGGACCGCTTGCCGAGAAGTGGACCTGGGGATTGACGGCGGAATATGATCTTTTTTGTCGGGGGACCGTGAAAAGCCACGTGAGCGATGCAGACCCAGCCTACAATGACCCTTCCCTTGATCAGGGCTTTGGCGAAGGCTATGGGGTCCGGTGCTCCCTGATGTTTGAAAGGGCTCTTGCCGGGGGCGCTTCAGTCTCCATCGAGCCGTTTATTTCCTATTGGGACATGCAGCGTTCAGAGGTTGGCGACCTCTACTCCGATGGCGCGCCCATCGGCCATGTGGTCGAACCGGAAAACGAAACGCTCTCTTACGGGCTGAGCATAAGCCTCAACCGATAAGTAGAAAAAAAAGGCGCGTCATGCTCATTGACGCGTACTGATAAAGGCCATTCCAGGCATGGCCGGTTTTTCTAACACCCGATGGGCACGGCGCCAAGGCCGTCGCCCGCCCAACGGTTGCGGGCTTGCCTTTGCCCATCCTACAGGCTCGGGTTAACGACCCCGGTAGCCGTGTGTCACACGTAGGATGGGCAAAGCGAAGCGTGCCCATCTTTGAACGGTTAACCCGCACCTCCCAACCAACAGAACTCTTCGCCATACGCGATGGGCACGGCGCCAAGACCGTCGCCCGCCCAACGGTTGCGGGCTTGCCTTGCCCATCCTACAGAACTCGGGGTAACGACACTGTAGCCGTGTGTCACACGTAGGATGGGCAAAGCGAAGCGTGCCCATCTTCTGGTTACCCCACACCTTCCCAACCAACAGACCCTTTCGCCACACGCGATGGGCACGGCGCCAAGGCCACGCCCGTCCAACGGTTGCGGGCTTGCCTTTGCCCATCCTACAGAACTCGGGTTAACGACCCCGGTAGCCGTGTGCCACACGTAGGATGGGCAAAGCGGAGCGTGCCCATCTTTGCCCGGTTACCCCACACCTTCCCAACCAACAGAATCTTTCGCCATACGCGATGGGCACGGCACCAAGGCCGTCGCCGCCCAACGGTTGCGGGCTTGCCTTTGCCCATCCTACAGGACTCGGGTTAACGACCCCGGTAGCCGTGTGTCACACGTAGGATGGGCAAAGCGAAGCGTGCCCATCTTTGTTATGGTTACCTCACACCTTCCCAACCAACAGAATCTTTCGCCATACGCGATGGGCACGGCCAAGGCCGTTGCCCGTCCAACGGGTATACGTTTTGCCTTGCCCATCCTACAGAACTCGGGTTAACGACCCCGGTAGCCGTGTGCCACACGTAGGATGGGCAAAGCGGAGCGTGCCCATCTTTGTCCGGTTACCCCACACCTTCCCAACCAACAGACCCTTTCGCCATACGCGATGGGCACGGCGCCAAGACCATCATGCCGCCCAACGGTTGCGGGCTTGCCTTTGCCCATCCTACAGGGCTCGGGTTAACGACCCCGGTAGCCGTGTGCCACACGTAGGATGGGCAAAGCGGAGCGTGCCCATCTTTGCCTGGTTACCCCACACCTTCCCAACCAACAGACCCTTTCGCCACACGCGCGATGGGCACGGCGCCAAGGCCGTCGCCCACCCAACGGTTGCGGGCTTGCCTTTGCCCATCCTACAGAGCCTCGGGTTAACGACCCGGTAGCCGTGTGTCACACGTAGGATGGGCAAAGCGGAGCGTGCCCATGTTCCTGGTTACCCCACACCTTCCCAACCAACAGAGTCTTTCGCCACACGCGATGGGCACGGCGCCAAGGCCGTCGCCCGCCCAACGGTTTCGGGCTTGCCTTTGCCCATCCTACAGAACTCGGGTTAACGGCCCCCAGTAGCCATGCCACGCGTAGGATCGCGGACGACATGCCATCGTTGCCCGGTTACCCCACACCTTCCCAACCAACAGAATCTTTCACCACACGCGATGGGCACGGCGCCAAGGCCGTCGTCCACCCAACGGTTGCGGGCTTGCCTTTGCCCATCCTACAGGCTCGGGTTAACGACCCCGATAGCCGTGTGTCACACGTAGGATGGGCAAAGCGGAGCGTGCCCATCTTTGCCCATTCCACACCTTCCCAACCAATGGAACAGCTTCGCCGCACGCGATGGGCACGGCACCAAGACCGTCGCCCGCCCAACGGTTGCGGGCTTGCCTTTGCCCATCCTACAGAGCTCGGGTTAACGACTCCGGCAGCCGTGCCCAGCACGTTGCAGTAGGGCAAAGCGAAGCGTGCCCATCTTTTCATGGTTACCCAACACCTTCCCAACCAACAGACCCTTTCGCCACACGCGATGGGCACGGCGCCAAGACCGTCGCCCGCCCAACGGTTGCGGGTTTGCCTTTGCCCATCCTACAGGCTCGGGTTAACAACCCCGGTAGCCGTGTGTCACACGTAGGATGGGCAAAGCGGAGCGTGCCCATCTTTGCCCGGTTACCCCACACCTTCCCAACCAACAGACCCTTTCGCCATACGCGATGGGCACGGCACCACCATCGTCCGCCCAACGGTTGCGGGTTTGCCTTTGCCCATCCTACAGAGCTCGGGGTAACGGCTCCGTTAGCCATGTGTCACCGTCAGATGCAAAGCGAAGCGTGCCTCTTTGCCCGGTTACCCCACACCTTCCCAAACAACAGAGCCTTTCGTCATACGCGATGGGCACAGCACCAGGCCATCGCCAGCCCAACAGGTGCGGGCTTGCCTTGCCCATCCTACAGGGCTCGGGTTAACGCGACGCCAGTAGCCGTGTGTCACACGTAGGATGGGCAAAGCGAAGCGTGCCCATAGTAGCGCTTGTTTTTACCTTCAAGCTTGCCTCAGCCCTATGTCCCCTTTATACTTACCCATAACAGAGGAGATCCCGACTCCCTTCGCTACCAATTTCAGCACCTTTCCCACTGCCACAATCTCCCCTTTTCCTTTCAAACCCAGACCTTTTTGCAGAACCCACGTTTTTTCCAAACATAGACGTTAAGTCAACGGCAACCGGCCTTTCAGCCAGTGCTGGATGCCCCCTCACCCCAAGCGTAAGGAGTCTTCCATGAAGCCCATCATCGTCTTTTTCGCCTGCCTCCTTGTCGTACTGGCATTCCCTTTTCAATCCGCAGTCGCCGCTAAAAAACCCAACATCCTTGTAATCTTCACTGACGATGTGGGGTGGTCCAATATCGGGGCCTACCACCAAGGGCTCATGAGCGGTCGCACCCCCAACATCGATAAGCTCGCAGCCCAGGGCATGCGATTCACCGATTACTATGCTCAGCCCACTTGCACGGCCGGGCGATCGGCGTTTATCACCGGCCAATTTCCCGTGCGGACGGGCATGCACACCGTGGGCCTCCCGGGGGATCCTGTGGGGCTCAAACCGGAGACCCCTACCCTGCCTGAGCTCCTCAAGCTTCAAGGATACGTCACCGGTCAGTTCGGCAAAAACCACCTGGGGGACCGTGATGAGTTCCTTCCCACAAAACATGGGTTTGATGAGTTCTGGGGCTGGCTCTACCATCTCAACGGTATGGAGTACACTTCGGATCCGGAGTGGCCGGATAGCCCGGAAGCCAAAGCCTTTGAGCCGAGAAATGCCATCCACGCCTGGGCAACCTCCAAGGGAAAGCAGAAAATCGAGGATGACGGCCCTATCCCCCCCAAACGCATGGAGACCCTGGACGATGAGGTGAACAAGCACGCCCTTGCCTTCATTGAAAAAGCCGTGGCCGACAAGAAACCCTTTTTTACCTGGTACTGTCCCTCACGGGCCCACGTGTGGTCCTACTTCTCTGAAAAATACGAAAAAATGCTTGGGACCAACGGCTGGGGCATGCAGGAGGTGGTCATGAAAGATCTGGACGACCACGTTGGGGAAGTGCTGGACCGTCTGGACAAACTGGGGGTTGCGGACAACACCAATCGCCTGCCAATTTCCACAGCAGACAACGGACCGGAGATCATGACCTGGCCCGACGGTGGCATGACCCCCTTCCACGGCGAAAAGGGTACCACCTGGGAGGGTGGCGTGCGGGTTCCCATGATCATCCGCTGGCCCGGCAAGATCAAAGCGGGCGTGGTAAACAACGGGCTTTTTGACGGCATGG
Organism: Desulfoluna sp. CYM3A; assembly: GCF_056829965.1. Classification (NCBI taxonomy): domain Bacteria; kingdom Pseudomonadati; phylum Thermodesulfobacteriota; class Desulfobacteria; order Desulfobacterales; family Desulfolunaceae; genus Desulfoluna; species Desulfoluna sp. CYM3A. The sequence continues at coordinate 2,311,940 of NZ_CP186556.1, read as the reverse complement.
ATTTTCTCCCGACCCTGGTTGCTGCAGCGGGGGGACCAAAGGATCTGAAAAAGAAGCTGCTTAAAGGGTACAAAGGGCAAAAAGCCCACCTGGATGGGTACAACCAGATGGACCTTCTCACCGGCAAGGGCCCATCCAAACGAAAAGAGATCATCTACTACGAGCGCACCACCCTCCAGGCTGTTCGCTACGGGGACTGGAAAGCGCATTTCATTGTTCAACGCGGAGGATGGTTCGGGGCCAAAGAGAGATTAGGTGCTCCCCTTCTCTTTAACCTGCGGCAGGATCCTTACGAGCGGGCTGCCGATGAGTCCGGCATGTACATCAACTGGATGGGTAAAAAGATGTGGGCCTTCGGCCCGGCCCAACGCCTGGTTCAAAAGCACCTCGCAACCTTTGAGGAGTGGCCCCCGGCAAGTGCAAGCGCAACGAAAAACAGCGATGAGCTTAAGTCTTTTATGGAAGGAGATCAGGGCATGGGCCAGTGATCAAAGCAAGATAAACCCAGTTCCTTGATTTTTTTGGCCGCTTTTGCCATAAAAGCGGCCAAAATGCGTTTGGAAGCCAAACGTTTGCAATCGACAAGCCCCCTTCTGTATATACCCCTTACAAGAAAACCTTCGAATGTAAGCCCACCTCAACCAGACCCGCAAGGAGATCAACATGATTTTATCCGGAAAAGAGATCGAATCGAGGCTCAACGGCGACATTTGCATCGACCCCTTTGATAAAAAGAGGATAAATCCCAATAGTTACAATTTGACATTGCACGATGAGCTGTTGATCTACACCGACCCGGTCCTTGACATGAAAAAAGAGCACAGCACCGAAAGCATCACCATTCCAGCCGAGGGGCTGATCCTGGAACCCCACCGGCTGTACCTGGGCCGGACCGTCGAATACACGGAAACCAGCAATCTGGTCCCGATGCTCGAAGGCCGCTCCTCCATCGGACGGCTCGGCCTGTTTGTTCATGTGACGGCAGGTTTCGGCGATGTCGGGTTCAAAGGGTTTTGGACGTTGGAGATATTCTGCATCCAGCCCATCAGGATTTATTCCGGTGTCGAGGTCTGTCAGATCTATTACCACACCCTTGAAGGCTCCCATGAAACCTATTCCAGCGGGAAGTATCAGGGCAACAAGGGCATTCAACCCAGTTTGCTGTACCGGGATTTCAAAAAGTAGGAAATACCTTTCATCCCCTCTTTCTCGTTGTTATTCAGGTGCATCAATGCACTATCACGCCCTTTCGCATGGGACCTTGCTGTCCCTTGACGCAAGGGTAAAAAACTGAGATCATTGAGGTTATCAAACGGATAACTCTCTTATTTCTCTCCTCTTTGCCTTTCATACAAAGTACCCTCACTACCCCGGCGAGCTGAATGCTCCCATCTTCTGCGTTATCAGAGCTTCAAGGTAAACAACTACATCCGCAGTTCCAACGCATCGCACAAGCTGTGACAGGAGGAAACACGATGAGAAAACAGCTTCTTTTCGCATGTCTTTTTCTCGGGATGGTCAGCTCCGTGGCCGCCGACACCCTTGTCCAGACGTCAGGTGGATTTATAAACGGGTTCGGCATGATCGGATCCTATGATCCGAAGTACGACGCCCTGTTCTTCCCCGCAGGTCGGAATTACAAATTTTTTGTGGAAAGAGACACCTCCATTACTGCGTATCCTCACAGAGTCTGGGCAGATGTTACCTTTGGCGACCTGACGGACCCACACCGCATGGCCATCACATTCCAGGGCTCGGATTTCGACCAGATGCACTTAAGCGGCTGGAAGCGCACCTTGCAGTGCAGCCATTTTGAGATCAACAACGCCGACGCCGATTCCGGGGCCATCCAGCTATTGTTTTATGGGGCCGACAACCGCCTCACACTGAACAACTCGACCATGGATTTCACCATACGAAGCCCAGGATTTATCGCCACAGCCCCCATGGCCCTTCATATCGGCAGTGGGACCAACAAAATCACGGGCATGCAGCGGCTGTATGCACCGCAAACCTTTAACCTTGACATTGACCCCGGGGCATCCCTGGAATTTTTCTACTCCGGCTCGCTGTCAGCAACCTATGACGACGAGCGCCTCTACTTTCATTCGCCCGTCAGCGGCACCATCAACGGAGGGGCGCTTACCTTTACCTACAGCAACGCGTATTTCAACTCCACGGACCAGTTCCGGCTGATAAACGGGGCTCAACTTGAGCTCAAGGGATCCCGGACATCGTTGGAGCTGGAGAAACTTTACGTGGAAGACAGCCGTGTGGTTGTCGGGGGCAACACAAGCATCCAGATGAACGATGAGCTGACCCTTAAAGATTCAACACTCAATTTCGGGTCCGGGGGGCACCTTACCACAGACATTGTTATTGTAACGGACGGGGCCGTGGCCCTGGATGGTTCCGACATAGACTCGGGGATTCGCGGTAAAAGCATCATCGACCTGAACCACAACGGCGCCACCACCCAGTACACGCAAAACAATATCTCGGATGCTGTATACAGCCATGTGTTCATCGACGCTGGCTCATCCATTACGCTCAACGACTCCATGCTGACGGTGCTGGACCAGCTCCACCTGCACGGCCATGCCGATATTACTATCAACAGCCAGGGTGTTCTGCGCCTGTTTGGCGGGGTCGACTCCAGAAGCTCTTTGGTGGACCTGACCATTGCCTCCGGCGGGCAAATGAATGTCTACAAAACGGCGGCGTTTTATCACAACGCTTCGTCCAACATCACAAACAACGGACGAATCGGTGTTTTCGGCGAATACCATGCCCACGGGACCCTTACCGGGACCGGTAGCCTCACTGTGTATGACGACGGCCTTCTCTGGGTGGGCCCTTCCTACACCAGCCTGCACTCTGCAACAATCAATAACCAGCTGGCTTTTGGACCGTCAGAGCCCCTTATTCGGTCCACCGGTGGTAAGTTTTGGGCGACCCTTGATGTCAACGGCGGCGTGGCAGCCAACGATGTTCTGCATTACGGAGACGGCGACGTGGATCTCACCACCATCGGAGAGGTGAAGGTGGCCACATTAAAGCCATTGACAGCCAGCGCCATGGACAGCAAGGAGTTTACGCTCATTGCCAGCAACGGCGGTGCAGGAACCCTGCAGGCCGGCTCCAACCTTCCCCTTGTGGAGGACGGCACCATCCCTGCGCTGATCGATTTTACCGTGGGAGACAAAAACACAAACGGAAAGCCGGATCTCACCCTGACAGCCGCCAGGCAACCGGTCTCGACCCTGACGTCCCACCCTGCAATCCAGACGGCCAACCACTCCGGTTCCGCTAATCTGCTGGTCAATGCCAGCCTGGCAGGCAACGCCACCATCAATCAGGCCCTGGACGCCCTCACCAACGCGCAAGTAGCCAGTCACATGGATTCCATCCATGCAGAACCCTACTCCTCCTACATGACGGTGGCCCTGGAGCACATGGACATGACCATGAACACGGTCTTAAACCATGCCTTCCAAGGCAGCCGCATTGCAACCGGCCAAGGCCTGGAGACCAGTGACGTCACCACCCGCAAGCGATTCTGGGCCGATGCCGGTTATGTGCGTGGTGACATCGACGGAGACAACGGCCTCGGCGATTTCAATTACGATTTATTCGGCCTGGTTGTGGGCACGGATCTTACGCAGAGTGAGGACGCCGCCCTGGGAGTGTATTTTTCGTATGGAACCCAGAAGATGGATGAGCATGATGCCGCCTGGCAGGATTTTGAAAGCGATATCTACCAGCTCGGCGCATACCTGAACAAAAAGACGGCCTCACGCATCGATATCAGCGGATTGATCGGGTATGCCTACGGACGGCACAACTCCGAGCGATCTGTGACCCTGGGCAACACCACAGACACGCCCGAAGCCGATTTTGACAGCCACAGCCTTTACGGCGGGCTAAAGGCACGCCTGCCCTGGCAACCAGCCGATTGGGTAACCCTCTCCCCTGAACTCGGCCTTCTCTACGCCTATTATTACCAGGAATCGTTCACTGAATCAGGCAACCCGGACCTCAGCCTGCAGGTGGACTCAGCCGATGCCCAGTCCATTGTCACCTCTGCCGGAGTCCAGGCACGTTTTAAGAGCATCACAAGCCAAATGGGTCTCCATCCCCTTGCTTTCGTGGGCTATGAGCACGACTGGTATGCCAACAAAAACAGCCACCACACCATTGACGCCGCCCTGGCATCCCACCCGGAAACCACCCTCCCCTTTGTAGGACAAAATCGCGGCGAGCATGTCCTGGTTACCGGCCTCGGCCTTGAAACCGACCTTTCAAGCGCCTTGCAGATAAGCGGTGGAGGCATGTATGCCCTCACAAGCAACGGGTACGAGTGGGGGGCGGGGTTGAATGTGGCATATAGATGGTAGAAATCGGTGGTGATAATGACCCATATTTGAGCGTCGAGTGACGATGGCGCGTTTTGATGAGGTAATAAAAAAGGGGACGTCGCTTTGATGCGATGTCCCCTCTTATATTTTAGCGGTCGGGGTGGGAGGATTCGAATCTATATTCCAATGTATAAAAGTTCATATAATCAGTCATTATGGTTCGCTGTTACTTTTCATTCGAATTGACCACCCATATCTGTAATGAACAACTGTATAAAAAAGAAACAGAATTTGTTATCAATACATAAAAAACAATGGTACACGATGGTTCTATGCTTGGTGAAGAATGGTTATGTCCTAAAAATCCATATATAAAAATGGGATAAATGAAATCAGGGTGTTATGAATATTAACGGAACCTTGACCACGTATCTTGTGCAAACTGTTACATTGGGCCGTCAGTCTCTCTTTGTATATAAATGTCTTCACCTTCAGTGCAGGTCTTTTACGGCTCAGAGATTATCAAGGGGGCTGTGCGGCAACACCGGAAAGACGTCATGTTCAAAATGCAGGAAGTCCACATGTTGGCAGTGACCAGTGGAAAACTTGTCTTGAGAGATTTACTTCGGCTCTAAATAAAGCCATAGGACTATCTATTATCAATATGGACAAACTTACAGCAGGTTATTCATCTTCTGGGTTTTCCATTTGGCACTATATCATAGGGCATGGTGTAACCAGTTGGCCCAAAAGCCCTCTTCCAGAGCTATTCTATAGTCATAGCGTCTTGAAGTAATGTGAACCCTTAAATCATAATGGTTCACATCCGCTCTTGCATTTATGTGAATCAAGGAGTAAGGATTTGAGTCAGCAATGATAAATATCTGAATTGACATTGACTATATCGCTGGCATAATTTGCAATATTTTGGGGTGAGTTTCAATCGAAGCAATAGTTATATGTTCTAGAATATGAATATGTTCCGTTTATAGAAAATGACGAATTTTAGAGGGTGTCTGGCTTACTTAATACTGCTTGTTAAGCCCGAGGTGCTAATGAGAGATATTTTACCAATTCCAACGTTGCAAACTTATGAAGATTGGTTGCTCAAAGCCAAATATGACTTTATGAATTTTGAGAAAACAAGTAATGTATATGACTTAGCAAATTGTCTTCTCTCCTTAAACGCGTTACCTGAATGGCTTGCTAATTCAGAAAATGTTTCCGAGGATATAAGGACTCTTGGGAAGAATAAAAATGATATTATGAAAGGAGAAGAAGGTAAATTTGTCTTCGATGAAAGTAAATTGGATCAGATCGATCAGCAACTTAGAATGATACGTTTATTTTGCAACCATGCAAAACACTGTAAAAAGAAAGAATGCTTTGTGAAAATTTCTACAACAGCAGCATTCCCAGTATCGTTTCCTTGTAAGTTTGAACAACTGGAGGTTGGGTCTACAAGCGTTAATGCCTCAGAAATAATTAGAAACGTAATAAAGTTTTGGGAAAAAGCTCTTTCAAAGTAGCTTAATAGAATTTTGTGATTTTTTTTAAAACAGTGAGTTACCCCAACTGTATAGACAAAATAAGGAGTTTGAATTGAAAGTAATATCACTATTTAATCACAAAGGTGGTGTTAGCAAAACAACAACCGCTTTTAATCTTGGTTGGATGCTTGCAGAACAAGGCCATAAAACTCTGATTGTGGATGCTGATCCTCAATGTAACCTAACGGCATTGGTTCTTGATTACAATGACGTTGAAGATATCGAAGAGTTTTATAAAGGCAATCCAGGGTGTGATATTGCTTCAGGACTATCACCCATAATGTCAGGTAGTTTATCAGGCTTAGCACCTGGCAATCCTGTCCAGACTTCAAACGAAAATTTGTTTCTTTACTGTGGTAATTTGATGCTATCTGAATTTGAGACTCAAATTAGTGTTGCATTAACAACTAGCCACGCTATTCCTGCAATCAAAAATATTCCAGGAAGTGTTTGTGAACTTTTCAAAATCACAGGTATCACGCATGAATTTGATTACGTTATAATTGACATGAGCCCCAGTGTGGCGCTCAACCGTGCTTACTTATGGCGAGTGATTATTTTATTGTCCCAACATCTCCAGACTTTTTTTGCGCTCAAGCCATTAAATCATTATCAAACGTAATTCCAAGATGGAATAAAGAGATTACATCCTTTAGAGAAAGTGGTGTAGACTACGCATTTCCCGAAAATCCACCAAAATTTCTTGGGTTCATATCACAACGATACCGCCCGCGGGGTGGTGCTCCAGCAAAGTCGTTTCAGCGTTGGATAGATATTATAAAATCAACAGTAAGAGACGAACTGATTCCAGCTTTGGAGCCACTCAACATGACGGTTGATTCGTCTACATTCAGAGATAATGTTGGAGGTGATGAACCATTTAATTTAGCCAATATTTCTGATTTTAACTCGCTGATAGCTCAGTCTCAAAAATACAATGTTCCAATTTTTGCACTGACAGACGATCAATTTGAACAAACTGGTGTAATTTTGAAAACGATGCAAGAAAATCGAGAAAAATTCAAAGAGGTTTTTAAGAATTTGGCCAATAATGATGTCAGATGGTCTGGTTGAGGGCGTGTCTCGGTAGGATTGTCCCCCCAAACGTTGTAAAGCTGAGCGGCTCATTTTTTCGCAGCACAGCTTTGCAACGCCGGTTATTAAATCTTTGGAGGTACAATGTCGCTATATAATATTCCAGAAGAATACAGACTTATTTCAGGGGGTCTCTTAAGAAAAAGGTCCTGAATTTCAGATAGACGTAATGCGTGAATGGTTTTTATCTAAGTTTCAAGACCCAGTCCATGAGTGCCCATATGATGGGAGGGACGGTGGGTATCAATTTATTTATGGTGGCCCCTATGAAGCTCACGACGAATTATTCTCGGAGTTTGGTCAAGTGGTCGATGAGGAGTTAATAATCAAACTTGGCGATGATCTTTCTGTAGATTGCCCAGAGTGGTCTGCTATTCCTACTCGAGAGTTTTATGATGACTATCTATATGATTACGTAGGGAAAAGTGAAAATGCACTACAAAGTTTAAATACTTCGATGGAAAATTTAAAAACTCTTCTTTCGGTAGAAGTTGCTAAATCCGTGGAAGAAACCTTCTTTCAAATGATTTACGTAAACGTGATTACATCGCTTGAAGCCTATTTGTCTGAGTTTTCTATTGGAAAAGTTGAATCGGAAGATGATACCTCAGAAAATTCGTTGAAAATAGTTCAGAATTTAAGAATCAAAAATTTTCCTTATCAGAAATTTTCAAATAAAAAAGAATCACTGCAAGAGAGTGTTAAAGAGTACCTTATTAATTTACTATGGCACAATCTACCTAAATTAAAGCCAATGTTCAAGAACACACTGAATATAGATTTTCCTGAAAACATTGGGAGCTTAGTACGAGCAACTCATAAAAGACACGACCTTGTTCATAGGGGGGAAAACAAAAGAGGGGATTAAAGTATCCATTCAAAAAATTGAAATCGAAAATCTTATAAATGATGTATCTGAATTTGCGAAGTATATTAACAGTAGTTATGTTTGCTCGATTGAATTTTGACTAAATCTTAACTCAGGCCAAGCCGCAAGTTTGTCGTTTAAAAAAATATCGTAATCAAACACTATTGATATTCTCTCACTTGAATTAATTGGCCTTATCTTGTTAATACTGCTACTGATTATTAACAACCAAATGGAAAAGCAAATGTATTATGTAAGAAGGCTATTAAAAGGAAAGACTCTTTCTCAAGATGACCTTATCCCCTTTTTAGTTCTTGCAATATATTCTTTTGGTGGCAAAGCTCTAAAGAGTGCTGTCGATGAACGAATGTACGAATGGCTTTCTTTTAGAGTTTCAAAAACTGTATACCAAGAAAGGGTTGCTAACAATATCGAACGCTGGAAACATGATATTGCTTGGTCCAAAGAGCGCGCAAAACTTCATCATAATTACGTCAAATCAGCTACTCAGGCCGGAAGAGGTGTTTGGGAACTGACACCCCAGGGCTTAGAGTGTGCTAGGAAATTAAAAAGAGAATTAGATACGTCTGTAAAATTACGAAAAACTAACTATCCACTGGAAAGGGGCCGATTCCACAACAATACAGCACCTAAGCTCCGGTTCCTTACAGTTTTACCATGGTGAATCATGAAGCAAGTGTTTTGTTGGAAACATAAAGAAACTATAATTATGAACGGAGTATCTTGACTTTCACTCTCTTGATGCTTATTCGTATACAAATTTTTTTTTAAAATCATTCACACATATTAAAACTTACCACCTTTGTCGACCGATAGAAGTTTCAAGCTATATGGAGCAGGGTATTTTACTCTTTGACACACATAGCTTAATCCAAATTTTGAGAGTTAAGGATTATTTAGGTATTGAAATTTCAGATCACGATATTCAGACAACAATTGAAGAGCATAGTGATAAATTGTTGAGCCCAGGTGTTTGCTTGGCTATCGATGATAGATTCATGATAAGTGACTGCGCTCATTACGCTATTTATGGTAGTGAGTGTCTTCTCGGGTTAGTCGGGTTATTAAATTCTAAATATCCTCGAATATCGAAACAATTTTTAAAAAGTGTTGGAAGGCCGACAGTTTTTGAAATAGATTTACCGGTTTCATTTTGTAATGAACTTCTTTAGAAGGCTTGGTTAAAGAAATTAATAATGCCATCTATGACAATGAAATTTCATACGAAGTTGATTTTGCATTTGACTTAAAAGTACCTGTACCACCTGAAAATATAGTGAACTATTATCACCCTAATGAACTCCACAACCCTATTGAATATGGCACTTATATATATGAAACCGAAGACTAATAAATCGTAGTAAGACCTCCCCGCAGTGTCAGAACTCAATCTTCAAATTAGTTTAGGTGAATCAATGGAATGGATTACCAAAATTATAGAAACTCTGAAACTACCAATAAAATATATTTTGGCAATTTTTTTCGCTTGCTTCGTTGTTCTTTTTGTAGATCCAAAAATTTTATTAAAAACAAATATTACGAAATTAAATTAAAAAATATTCAGCCGAACGATTATCTTGATTGGACGATTTTGAAAAAGGGGTATTAAGAGAGTTTTTTTTGCAAGGTCAAAATACCATTCAACTCCCAATTGATGATGCTGTTGTCTCTGGCTTATTAGAGGTGGGCATTTTACAAATTGTTGGTAATCAGGGACGTAAGTCTCTTGCTGGTAGTTTGTTTAATGTACAAATTTCAAAATTCGTCAGAGGGAAAATGACATATGATTTGTTGAACATGCCACAAAATCCTACTCCAGATGATCTTGAGTTTTTGATGAATAACAGGCCTCGATTTATGCAAAGAATTATGAGATAAAAGTTAATCTTTTAGATAATTTGATAAGTCAAGCCACTATCCTCTCGTTCGTTTCGGAGGCTTCTAAACTCAAATATGTATACGAAGAGGTAAGTATGGTTCCGGCAATTAAATTCGAAGATATTGTAAAAAGAGTTAATGATAGCTTCAACAAAACTTCCATGCGCATGACATTTTTCGATTCAGCGAAGCCTGTTGGTAAAAATGCTGCACACGAAATAAACAAATCCACTAAAAAACATCACTAAGGAGGTGTCCTATTTTGCAATCCTAATTCTGAGTTTTGTCAAAAAGAAATTCTCAGTTTTATTCCGTATTTTCATATAAGATCAGAGGAATACATAAATTTTTTTTGTTGTGGTTATGGTGCGTATTGGCAAGAGGACGATTACCCAGACAAACAGCCTGTAATAAAGGTCAATAATAACCAATGGTTTTATAGTGACAGTGCATTGGTTTTAGCGGTTAAAGAATTTGAAAGTAAGATAAGATGGGAATATAGCGGACAAATGGAGCGGCATTATTCAAAGTAAACCCTTCAAATGATGATCAATTAAATATAAGATATAAAACGGTATTCAACCTTGAACAAATGCAGAAAGATGGTGCATTCACATCAGTTCGTAGCTTTGTTGATACTTAATTAAGCATTGCTCTAAAACATCAGATCCAAGTTTGTGGAGTTATAGCGACAAAAAAGGCGTAAAAGAGGCTATTAGTTTGGGACAAAATGTACTTTTAAGTATCGTGCCAAAGGTTTTAAAAGATAGCTACAAAAAGGTAAGACACTTTATCTAACAAATCCGTAATTTGATTTGGGCAGCCGGGGTGTATCTTTCACACCTCCGGCCGGGCCGTGCAAAACAAAAGCCGGACGAAAACCAATATTAGAGTGCACGTACGGAAACATAAGGACAGTGAGAATAAACCGGCCGAGGCCCTGAAGCTCCAGGCACCACCTCGAAGTGTCATTCGCTCACCGTAGTTTTTTATCTCACACCCCGTCCTCACCTAATTCGCCATCAACCGGGGCAAGCAGCAGGTGCTTCATGATGTCCGGTACGGTCACACCTTCTTTTGTTTCCATGATTTGAATAGGCGATATGTATAGCCGTTAGGGCGAGTTTATATGGGTGATTTCATCGGTGGGTTTCGCAGGACCGATTTTGCCCGCGGTGCCCGTGTCGATGCAGTCATACTTGAGAGTGCCAGCTGTACCCGGCAACCAGACCTTCGTCAGGTGCAGCAATCGCCTTCCATGCACTCGACTCGGTAGACTGGTCGGTACTGGCGGCGAGTGTTGCATCGTTGTCCGTGCAAAGGGATCGCGTCTTGACATTTGACACAACCCCTACTCATTCGGTTTATTAGTCGGTGGCTTGAGGCCGATCTGGTTATAGGGCAAGAGCCCTACAAACCAGATAATGGGGCCTGCTGTGGCATATAGTGCTAAACCGGAGGGGATTTGACAGAATGTCCAATGTCAAGACGCGACCCCTTCTTCCGACCCCTTCTTCTAATTCCTCGTCTTGGAGGGATGAGTCTCAGGCCACCGGCAACCAACCGTTTGCTGAGCTCCCAGGTTTGCTCCAACCGGTTCATCGACAACTGACCGTCCCGAGGTGAGCCTTGACAGCCCCAACCTCGAAATCAATGCAATTGATCGGCTTGGAAGTGCTCATTTCGGTACTCACCCGGCGTTGCCCCTGTCCAGCCTTTGAAAGCCCGCAAAAACGAATTGCTGTCCTGATAGCCCAGCAGGAAGGATATTTCGGGCGGAGAAATGGCAGAGCGGGAGAGGTAATGCTTGGCGAGGGCTTCCCGCGTGATGTTCAAGACCTCCTGATAACTCGAAGACTCCCGGCTCAACTGCCTCTGCAGGGTGCGTTTGCTCACCGCCAGCCTTCGGGCTGCCTCTTCAATGGTGCTTTCGCCGCTGGGGAGCATTTCGAGCAGGGCGCTCTTCACCCGTTGGCTAAAGGTTGTTTCGGCCTCCAGGTCGGAAAGCCTCTGTTTCAGCTCCGTCTCGAAAAAATTCCACATGGAAGCATCTTCCGTGAGAAAGGGACGGCCCGCATCGGCCGCAGAAAACCCGATGCGGATCGCTTTGCCCCGCCGGATCGGGTTCTCGAAATACTCGGTGTAGGGGGTGCTGTTGCCCGGAAGTTCAGGTAACTCTAATGTAGTGGGAACAATCCGTTCCCGCGTTGCAAGGCGAATCAGCTGTGTGAAAAACACCAGTTCTGCTGCTCCCAGGGATCGCGGTATACGATGGGTGTAGCCATAGCAATCCAGGGTGGCACAGGTCACCTCTCTTCCAATCTTCACGTCAATGGTCATGGGGCCGATAAGGGGCTTGAACCTGGCCAGCCGCTGCAGGGCCGTGTTCATGTCCGGGCTGCAAAGGCTTGCGAAGATCGCGGGATCAAAGGACTCCACCGAAATGGCCCGCCCCACCATCAACGGGAGCTCCTCGCTCCCGGCTATTTGTTCCAGCCCCTCCCAGAGCCTGAAATAATCAGCCGGGCTCAATGCAGCATCCTTCCGCGAAAAAAGATCCGCGGGCAAGCCCGCCAAGGCAAGCACATGGGCCGTGTTGAGCCCCATGTCCGCAAGCATGATTTTCCAGCCGCGCTGCACAACAAATCGGGATGCTTTTTTCATTTTTTTACCTCCGTGACGCAGCCCCTGCGCATTTGCTTACGGGCTGCGCCTGTGACTAACCAACCCTGGGGTGATTCAAAACCGTTCCGATGAAGACAGCGTTCAGGTATTCGCCATGAGCTGTCCAAGAGCCTCCCACCCAGTCAACCCACCTGGCCGCCTGAGGCATCACGATCCATCGTTACGCTCATTTTTTTTCCATGGCCTTCCGGGAAATTTTCAGCACCAGTTTCCTCGGCAGGAAGGGGATAATCCAGTTGTAGGTGAATTTTAGGGGCCTGCTTCATTGATTTTGATAAGCTCGCCCTTCTCCATTGCTTCGTAGCCACACTTGGCAACGGTATCAGGGGTGGGGGCCTTGTCCCAGATATCGAGGCCGTCAAGATCGCCTGCCTTGACAAAGTCGGTGGCAACAGCGCCGGGACAGAGGGCTGTTGAGGTGACTCCGGTCCCGTCGAGTTCCTCGGCAATGGCCTGGGAGAAGGAGACCACAAAGGATTTCGTGGCGTAATAGACCGCCTGCAGCGGTCCCGGCATGAATCCGGCTGTTGAGGCCACATGGAGGATGTTCCCCCTGTTTCGTTTCACCATGCCCTGGAGGTAGAGGTGGGTCAGATTCACCAGGGAGACCATGTTGACCTGCATCATGGCCTGGTCCTTTGTAAGATTCCGCTCGTGGAATTTTCCATGCCCGCCGAACCCGGCATTGTTGATAAGAACATCAATGACAAGGCCAGCTGCTTCGGTGGCGGCAAAGATTTTTTCTGCTGCGTCCGGTTCGGCCAGGTCGGCAGCGATCACCGTGGCAGTGATGCCGCAGGTTCTCTCCAGCTCCGCCTTGAGGTCGTTGAGTTTGTTTTCTCGTCGTGCAACCAGGACGACGTCGCCGCCTTTTGATGCATGATATCGTGCCAGCTCGGTTCCAATACCGCTCGATGCGCCGGTAATCAATGCTGTGTTTCCCATGATTATCTCCCTGTATGTACTTTGGTTTGCGCCTGTGTCAGGCGTGCTGCTTTTTGGATCAATCATAGGGGAACAGGGCGATGCCATAAATAGCACACCGCGCCATACTTCATTCAAAGTGTGCCACTTTTGTAAAGCGTGCGCCATAGCCAGATAGCTTTGACAAACTGATTTGGCGTGTGGAAAGGGGTCGCGTCTTGACATTTGACACAACCCCTACTCATTCGGTTTATTAGTCGGTGGCTTGAGGCCGATCTGGTTATAGGGCAAGAGCCCTACAAACCAGATAATGGGGCCTGCTGTGGCATATAGTGCTAAACCGGAGGGGATTTGACAGAATGTCCAATGTCAAGACGCTACCCCTCTTCTGCACCGGCCTCGGCCTTGAAACCGAACTCTCAAGCGCCTTACAGATAAACGGTGTGGTGGAAGGCTCTCCCTCGGTCCCGGTTACATCTTAATAGATGTCTTTCGCACTTTGCCTCGGGTTCTCATATGAAAACGCCCCATTTTTATACTTTGTCAGATATATAGGTCTACCCTTCCCTGATAGGTAATCATGCCCCATGGAAACTCAAGGGCGGCGGCCCCTTCCCTTTCTGCCTCTTTCTAATACATATCTTCTTCCCGGCCCAGACCTACGATACATGGAAATAATTGTTTCAAGCTTCGCTTCGTCTTCAAGTTCCAAAAGCATTTGGCTCAATTGATTCATCCTCGTCCAATGTATACATGGTCATCAACTTACTCCCTTCAACCGTCCAATAAGCTTCATTCCCATCCAAGTCACCAAACATTCCATAAACTTTAGCAGCACCTGTTTTTTCACGGTCAGCATAATGAATTGAGCTGTACAATTCTATCAGCAAAAAGCTCAAAATATGCCCAAAGCTCATTTTCACCAACAGACCTGATATCAAGGGAGAACTCATGTTGTCAATGAGAGGGAATATATTTCGAAATGGTTCTTCTACCTCATCCTCGTCCGTCTGCCCCTCATCATCCAAGAAATCAATCGCTTTATCCCTATTTTTTATCGCTGAATTCGGCCTTTAAATAAAAATAGGTATCAGACATAGTCCCCCTTTAACGTCAATTTAGAACAACGGGGGCAATGGGCTCCCCTGCCCACTCCGGAAAATCAATTTCAGATCTAATGGGAAATGCACGCCTTGCATTTATGAAAGGATGGTATTTAACGTTATAAAAAGGATTCATTTTATCGTATCGGTCAACTCTACCCCGATAGTCAAAGTAAGGAGATCATGCCCTGTCTTATGCTTGAACACCCGACGCATCAACCGAATATTCAACCTGTAAGCAACTGCCGAGTTGGGATTGATGCTTTTTCAGGTCGAGGCAATAAAAAGAAAAATCCGGATGTCTTCCGGCATACTGGACGTTGACTTGGGCACCGGCATAATACAATCAACCGCAGAATCGCATCATCACTGTCCACATAATCAGAGGTCGTGATGATTCGATACAGATACCCGGGAATAGCGTCTTCATGATTATACCCAAGGCGTTCTTTTATCTCTGGTGTCAAGTGCTTACCAAGTTCAACGACCTTCACCTCATGTGATGCGAATCTTATCAGTAAACCCCAGCTCTTTATACACCAGAACTGCTTGTTTTTATGAAATCAGGGTGAAGCTGATCACCATGAACCGTCAAACGTTACGTAAAACCCCCATCTTCCAGATCCGAATAAGTTTCTCGTCCACTTTCCTTGGTTTGTAACTAAACTGTACCAGGGCGCGAGATCATCCACCCAATAACTGCTTCGCCCTTCGCGTGTCGACATTCGTTTCCACAGCTGATCCATAACAGGCGGCAACGCCTGATTGTTCAGAAAATCACGAAATGATTCAACCCACAGCTTTTGAGGGGTTTCTTCGCCCGGCATCCCCACCGGTCTATGCTTAGCGCACTGGGAAAAGAATTGATTCATAAAATAATCTTGTGATACGCCCATCGAAATCGATAAGAGGTATCGTCGTCGTGATCATGATATGCATAACTCTTAAAGCCTAAGTGCGTCATAAATTGAAAAAACGGACCATGGGTTGGAGCACCATCCGGTGAGCCAGTCACCCATAGTGTGAGCCCATTGAATAAAAAAGCCTCGTCTCGCGTATAAATAGATTTTTTCACCCTTAAAAATGACCATTGGTTCATCACCATCAACATCGCAAAAGCACGAAGCATTCTCAGCTGTAGACCATTCATCACATCGAATTCGCCTTCATCAAAAGATTTAAACATGTTTTTTATTTTACAATCTCTGCAATCTGTTTGGCCGATCAATTGCTTCCAATTTTCTTCACTTTGATCCGGATGAAACCACAGCTTCTCAAAAAGCTTAAGCCGTGTTGCAAATAACCAATCCCCGCTCTCTGGTCTCACCCCGTAAAAAAGTAATCTTTAATGTAGGCTATCTGATCTCTATCAACTATGCGTGAACTTCTAAGAGCCTTGCTTACAGACTTCCATTCTTTTTTTCGGGCCGTACCATTTCTTATCGGCTTGCTTTGAATTTGACATTGATACATCCTTAAAACCCATGACTATTCTAAGTTTAGATATATGAAGGGGGCATGGCTTGAGCGGGATCCATTTCCTGGCGAACCCTCGTACGAAGACAAGGGGCAATGGAAACCGGCCCAATCTTTCCATAAATTATAAAAACATCATCAACGCCTTGACATTTTTTATCTCAAGGCGTAATTCTATCCCCTGTCTTTCCCTGTTAACCATGAACGTCGGCATTGCCGGAAAGGAGTAAATGTTACCTATGAACATCATCACACGAGAGCTTGTTTGGTTCGTTGCCTTTCGGTAGCGAATGAAGCCAGGGTCCTTTCGGTCCGGGGTGACTCCCCGTCCGCCATGCTGTATAGGCGCTTTGTTTAAGCGTCACGTCTGACACGCTCCCTCTTCATTCCCCGCACCAAGTGCACCTGCCGTTCCGGCAACGATATCCAAACACCAAGAAGCACAGAGCACATTACGTTTCACAGCGATTCCCCTGGGCCTATCATGCGCCGTGGGTGAGCCGCCAGAATAATTGGATATCACATGAAAAACGACACCAGGCCTTTACAGGCAAAACAAACATCCCTGTTCGGAAAAGAAGCCGGTCCTCAATTCATATCATCGAATACAGGCCTGGCCCTGCGTGAAGAAACCCCGGATGATATCGTTGCCATCACGTGCGTGACGGTGGCGGCCTTCATGCATCTCAAGGTAAGCAGCCAGACAGAACACTACATCCTCCATGCCCTTCGAAAGGCAGGCGCTTTGACCCTTTCCCTTGTGGCGGAGATGGATGGGCAGGTGGTGGGCCACGTGGCCTTCTCCCCTGTCACCATTTCCGATGGCACCGAAGCCTGGTTCGGCCTCGGGCCCATCTCCGTACTCCCCGGGCACCAGAGACAGGGAATCGGGGGTGCTCTCATTCGGGAAGGCGTCAAGCGGCTCAAGGCTATGGGTGCCAAAGGCTGCGTGCTGGTGGGTGATCCGGGATACTACAAAAAACACGGGTTCCGAAATCCTCCGGATCTTATCGTTGAAGGGGTCCCCCCGGACGTGTTCATGACCATGCCTCTTGCCGACACCGTGCCCCGGGGTACGGTCACCTTCCATGAAGGATTTCTGGCAACGGAGTAACCTGCGTGAAGAACCAATAAGCCCAGGCTTCCACCCATAGGGAGGCAATACCCTAAAGACCGGGGCTGCCCTGCAGCCCCTCCCAACTCAGAGTTATACGTCGGCATCTCCGCTTTCAGGCGCGCTTGAGAGGGGGGGCCCCTCAGCCTGTCTGCCGAAGGCGACGTGCGCATTTTTCCGAGCCTTTTCTGTTTGAACGGCCTCTTTAAAATTAGGTCGAGTCTTGATAATTGACATCCCCCCTCTTTCAGTCCGGGATCAGGCATATGATTTTGCTAAAGATAAAACGGCCCTTCAAAAAAAGGCGTCTCAATTGTCAATGTCCAACCTGGGCTGTATCGCTTGCTTGAAGCAATGGCTTTATCCGGTCAACAAGCCCATGCACATCATGAAGGCATTGGATTCGATGCCTTTTTCCGGTTTTTAGATCCAATTGTATAAAGTCTGGACATTGAGGGACCATTACTGTGTTGATATCCCGGATTTGGGACAGTTTAATCCGCCTCACCCTTCCAAATCCAAACATGGAGCGTACATAAAGGCTGGTCTTGGTCAGCGCGAATTGTTTCATGATGAGGTGTATATATCCGACACCCGCCGCCAAAGAGAGGTCCAAAAAGACGTGGCTGCCAGGATAGGCCTGGGGATCCGGTACATGCGCCTTCGCTGCCGGCGAAAGGTAGCCGAGCCACGAAAAGTAGAGCATGGAAGACAGTGTGGTAATGAAAAGAAGGCTCGCTGGATAGCTGGGGCGTCCTTTAAGAAGAACGGGTTCCGGCACCTTAAAAAGCATGTTGGATATGGTTCGAAGTAACAGAAAGAGAATCAAAAATACACCGAAGGCGAATGCCAGCCCCGAAACAATGGCCCAGTCTCTTTCCGATGTCAAATCAGGATCAAGATATCGTGCGTAGGATTTGTCTTGCCTCTTCTTGTCGTTGAGCCCCAGACGGCCGTACATCAGACCCCTTGCGTGATAGGCCTCAGCGTATTTCGGGTCGAGGGCGATGGCCTTATCATACGCTGAAATGGCGTCCTTAAATTTTGATTGATACCCGTATGACTTTCCCATGAGATAGTAGAGGGTTCTGGACACGATGTACCCATCTGTTGCCACTGCGTTATCAAAACGGGAAATAGCTTGATCGAACGTATTGAGCTCATACCAGCATATTCCCTCAAGGTAATGAGTATTACCTACATTTATTCCGTATGCGCCCTTTTTATTATGGCAGATGATGGGTTCTAGTTGACGAGCGTTCTGGAAGTCCCCAATTGCCTTCTTAAATTCCTGGTGCTTCAGGTAAGCGAGCCCACGTTGATAGTAGGCACACGAAAGGTTGCGCCCCTTTGAAATGTCGTCGGACCATTCTGTGATCATCTTTTGATACTCTGCGGTTGTCTCCGGAGCCGCTGATGCCATAACCGGTGCGAGAAACCATAAAATCAGCAGGCTAAATGCTCTGAGTTTCAATTTCATCGTAGGCCTTTTCATTCAGGGTGAGGGGCGCAATAAAACGGCAGGAGCAAAATCTTTGCTACAATGTTCGATAATTAGCTTTAGCTGATGCTCACCTTGAGAGCAATTCATTTCGCATGTTGTCATGCTTTTTTGATGCCACAGATCGCGGTCGTCTTTTTTTGTTTCCTTGTGTGGTATCGCAACATGCCATATGTCCGGCGTGACCGTCCTTCCATAGGGGCATCGTTTTGCGTGTGGAGTGCCCTTGCCCTTTGCTTTTTGGTGTTCGTCGCGATTTGCTTTGCAAGGATGCTGGAGCGGCTTTTGGGACGCTGACTGGTGCGAGAGCCGCACCCTACCCTTCCTCTTGGCCTGCGTTGGTTTTACAGGGCCGTGTCTTCTCTCTTGCCCCTCTTGGAAAATAGCAGCTGTGCTCAATACGAAATCAACCGTGGCACGCGTCCCCTCCCCTGTTGGCGGATGGGCCAAAAAATGCGTTTTTTGAGGCTGTGGCAATCATGGTGGTGTTGCGGGGTGAGTTCACTGTTTCTGAAAGCCGTGGGGCTCATTTGAGGGGCTTTGGCGAGGGGGGGGATAGCAGAAGAGTGTGGGGGGCAGTTTTGACGCTCTATTGGTTGGGCTTGCGACGGGGGAATAAAAAAAGGGGACATCGTGTTTAAACGATGTCCCCTTTTATATCTTTTTTGGTCGGGATGAGAGGATTCGAACCTCCGACCCCTGCGTCCCGAACGCAGTGCTCTACCAGACTGAGCCACATCCCGTTTGTTTTACGGACACACTTCTACCGAAACGTGTGCCAAATGTCAAACCCAAAAAAGGGATCAGAAGTGTTTTTTTAGAACGATGGTTTCCTCACGGCCGGGGCCCACGGAAACAACATCCACGGGGGTTCCGGCCAGCTCTTCGATGCGCTTGAGATAAGCCTTGGCATTCTCAGGGAGATCGTCGTAGGAACGCACGCCGGAGATGTCCTCGTCCCAGCCGGGAAGGGTCTCGCAAACCTGGGTGCAGTTGTCCAGGGCATCGAGGTCGGCGGGGAAATCGGTGATCACTTCGCCCTTGTATTCGTACCCGGTGCAGAGCTTCAGCTCCTTAAGTCCCCCGAGGACGTCGAGCTTGGTGATGACCAGGCCGGTGAGGCCGTTCAGGCGGACGGCGTTTCTCAGGACCACCATGTCGAACCAGCCGCAGCGACGGCGACGACCGGTGGTGGCGCCGAACTCTGCGCCCTTTTCCTGCATGTAGGAGCCCACCTCGTCAAACAGCTCGGAGGGGAACGGACCGGCACCCACACGGGTGGTGTAGGCCTTGACGATCCCCAGGACACCGGTGATTTTACCCGGGCCAACACCGGCGCCGCCGCAGGCGTTGCCGGAGACGGTGTTGGAGGAAGTGACAAAGGGGTAGGTGCCGTGGTCGATGTCGAGATGGGTGCCCTGGGCACCTTCGAAGACCACGTGCTGGCCCTTGTCCATGCCGGTGTTGATCTCAACGGAGGTGTCGGTGATGTAGGGCTTCAGCTCCTCGGCCAGCTTGAGGCAGTGGGCGATGGTGGCTTCCACATCTTCGGGCTCTTCGCCGAAGTAGTTGGTCAGGAGGAAGTTCTTCTCCTCCAGGGCTTCGGTGACCTTGGCGCGGAGAACGTCGGCGTTGAGGAAATCCAGAAAGCGGATGCCCACACGGGAGGCCTTGTCTTCGTAGCAGGGGCCGATGCCGCGACCGGTGGTGCCGATCTTGCCGTCGCCTTTTTTGATCTCCCGGGCGTGGTCGATGCGCTTGTGGTAGGGCATGATCACCTGGGCCCGATCGGAGAGGCGCAGATATTCGGGGCTGACGTCAACCCCTTTGCCCCCCAAGTAGGCGATCTCTTCGAGGAGCACTTCGGGGTCTACGACCACTCCGTTTCCGATGAAGCATTTCTTTTTCTGAAGGATGCCGGAGGGAACGAGATGGCTGATGAATTTTTCTCCGTCAACAACCATGGTGTGTCCCGCATTGTTCCCACCCTGGAATCTGACAACGTAATCGGCGTGTTCGGAAAGGAGGTCTACGATTTTCCCTTTTCCTTCATCACCCCACTGTGTTCCGACAATCACATAGTTACCCACAAGATGCTCCTTGACATGTGTGCAAATTAAAGTTGATGCGTCCATGCGTTTCATTTGATGGTACAAGCGGAGGGTGGACGCCTCCCCCGCCATGCCAGCGTATATATAACTGATGGGCGGTGAGCGACTGCCTGGCATGACATGGAGGACGATGCCCGGCGCGCTTCACGTGCCATGCTTACGTGTTTTGCTGAAGGGCGCTTTTTTTGCGCGCCTTCTGTTCCCTGCGCCTGAGCCGGAAAAAATCCTGCATAAGCGTGCGGCAGGCATCGGCACAGACCGAAGGGATAACGTCAAGGGAATGATTCAACCGACTGTCGTCGGCCAGGTTGTACAGGGAACCGGCTCCCCCCCACTTCTCGTCACATGCCCCGAAGACAACGCGGGAAAAACGCGCATGGACAATGGCCCCCATGCACATGATGCAGGGCTCGATGGTGGCGTACAAGCTCATTCCGGGAAGCCTGTAATTGTTCAGTTCTTTCGAGGCTTTCCGTATGGCGAGGATTTCCGCATGGGCCGTGGGGTCCGACAGGGAAATCGTCAGGTTATGGGCGGCAGAGATCACTTCTCCGGTTTCTGCCACAATCACGCAACCTATAGGAACCTCTCCTTTTTGTCCAGCTTTTTTGGCCTCTTCAATGGCCATGCCCATATAATAGGTATCGTTTTTCATGGAGCCGTCCCCGAACGCCGACAGGCACCCGGATGTCTGGTGGAAAAAATACGCCCGCGGGCGCCGTGAATGAATGAAAAGCCTCTCTATACCCCATCGGGCCAACGGGTGCACCTTCTTTCTTGGCCGGGGCCGATGTTTCCGATTTGGGGGGTTGGGCCTCCCCAAAGGGAACCTGTGTCAAAAAAATCGGGAGGGCTATGGGGTTGATATCATGCTCAACCCTTGTCATACGCATGTTTCGCGGTTTTTGGACGTCAAAAAAGTGGAACTTTCACGTTGACAAGCCAACGCGCTTTGGATTAAAAGAAAGCCAACTTTGAGACGCGCTCGTAGCTCAGCTGGATAGAGTACCTGACTACGAATCAGGTGGTCGCAGGTTCGAATCCTGCCGAGCGCGCCACTTCAAAGAGACGGGCTTTGCGAACGCAACCGCAAAGCTTTTTCTTTGGTCCCCTTGTGCGCTTGTAGCTCAGCTGGATAGAGTACCTGACTACGAATCAGGTGGTCGCAGGTTCGAATCCTGCCAAGCGCGCCACTTCAAAGTTACCTGTTTGCGGGTTTCGCATCCCGCAGATATTTTTCGGTTTTTATGTGCGCTCGTAGCTCAGCTGGATAGAGTACCTGACTACGAATCAGGTGGTCGCAGGTTCGAATCCTGCCGAGCGCGCCATTTCAAAGGGACGGCCCCAGCGAAGCCACTTTATCTCCTTTGAATCCCATTTGTGCGCTTGTAGCTCAGCTGGATAGAGTACCTGACTACGAATCAGGTGGTCGCAGGTTCGAATCCTGCCAAGCGCGCCATTTTTATCTTAAACCGGAAAAACCCATTTGCGCGCTCGTAGCTCAGCTGGATAGAGTACCTGACTACGAATCAGGTGGTCGCAGGTTCGAATCCTGCCGAGCGCGCCACTTAAAAAATACCAAGGCCCTGCATGGTTATCATGCCAGGCCTTAGCTGGTCTCCCCTGTTGATACAGGGGCGCGTGCGGCGTTGCCCGTGCTTTCAAGGCGTTCAGCGCCAGAACGCTCGCCACGACGAATGCGGCGCGACAGCCAGGTCCGCACCAGCGAGTAGATCACCCCCTCTTTTTCCCAGCGGCGGGGCGAGGTGGTCACCGCCTCGGGCAGGATGCAGACCCGCTCCTTTTTTTTCCGCAGGCGGCGCATCAACTCGATGTCTTCCATGACGGGGATCTCCCGGAACCCGCCCAGGCGGAAAAAGTCGGCCCGATGCATGAAGATGGCCTGGTCCCCGTAGGGAATGCCCGTGAGGCGGCACCGCAGGCCCGCTGCCCGGGAAATCAGGGCAAAGGCTTTTTTGTCCCCGGAAAAGCGCAGGGTAAAGGCCCCGGCCACATAGCGCCCGGTGGAAAGGGTCTCCCGGATGCGGTCAAAGGCCCGGTCCGGGAGCCGGGTGTCGGCGTGGAGAAACACAAGGATCTCTCCCGTGGCCGCCCTGGCTCCTGCGTTGAGCTGCGGTCCCCTGCCACCGCCTGCCGTGAGGGTGACGGCAGGGGTGCCCTCAAGGGTGGCAATGCTTTCCCCGCCGGGATCGCCATCCACCACAACCACCTCATGGACGGCGTCTCCGAACCGGGCACGAAGCCGGTCCAGAAACACCTTGATGTGGGGTTCCCGCAGCACGGGAACGATGACGGAGATGCGCGGCATGGTCCTCCTTTACAAAGGGGCGCGGCATGGCAATGGAGCCCGGGGCGGACGGAACACCCCGGGACTCGGCCCGGATACGTAACGGAAAAAGCGGTGGGGTCAGACCCGGAACGCGCCTGTCACCGTGTTGATGGTGGCCACCTCACGGTTCAGGCTGTCCACATGGCCGACCACCTCATCGGCGTGCTGTGACGCCAGGGCAACGGCCCCGTTTACCTCGGATATCCCAGCGGACATGTGGGAGACGATGTCCGAACTCTGGGCCAGGTTTTCATTGATCTCCCGGAGCCCCACCGACGCCTGGACCACGTTCCCGGCAATCTCCTCGGTGGCTGCGGACTGCT
The DNA here is from genome assembly GCF_056829965.1 of Desulfoluna sp. CYM3A. NCBI lineage: Bacteria > Pseudomonadati > Thermodesulfobacteriota > Desulfobacteria > Desulfobacterales > Desulfolunaceae > Desulfoluna > Desulfoluna sp. CYM3A. The sequence goes on along the minus strand of NZ_CP186556.1, from coordinate 2,288,583 downwards.
CTTCCACGGCCGTTGCGATGGAGTTGATGGTCTCATGGACGTGGTTGATGGAGCCCACCACGTTGGTGATTCCCCTGGCCGTGGCGTGGGTGGTGGCCTGGACCCCGCCGATCTGCTCCTTGATGTCCTGGGTGGCCCTGGCTGTCTGGCCTGCCAGCTCTTTAATTTCGTTGGCAACAACGGCAAAGCCCTTGCCCGCGTCCCCTGCCCTGGCCGCCTCGATGGTGGCGTTCAGGGCCAGCAGGTTGGTCTGCTCCGAGATCTCGGTGATGGTCTGGGTGACCTTGCCGATGGCCTCGGCTGCCTGGCCCAGGGCGTCCATCTGTTCAGAGGTCTGCTGCGCTTCGGCCACAGCCTCGGTGGAGGTGTGGCGGGCTTTTTCCGAGTTGGCTGCAATCTCGTTGATGGTGGCGGTCATCTCCTCGGCGGCACTTGCCACCATGTTGGTGTTGGTGGCGGTCTGCTCCATGGCGGAGGCAATGGAGTTCATGTTGGCCGAGATCTCGGAGGCCTCGCCGTCGATGCGGTCGATGCGCTGGGCCGTGGCAGACATGGTCTGGTTCATCACCTCGGCGGACTCCGTGAGCCCCCGGGAGACGCCTTCAAGGGTCTGTGAATTCCGGACCAGCCCGGTGACGATCTTCTGCAGGTTGCCCACAAAGGTGTTGAACCACCTGGAGAGCCTGCCGATTTCATTTTGGGTGCCGGTGTCAAGGCGCCGGGTCAGGTCCCCCTCGCCTTCGGCAATGTCTTTGAGCATCTCACGGGCATGGTGAATGGGGGTGACGATGCTGTTGGCGATGAGGGTGCCCAGGACGCAGAAGACCAGGAACATGAAGGCGGCAACCCCGGCGATTACCTTGATGAGACCGTAGGTGGTGGCCATGACTTCCCGGTTTTCGATCATGGAGATCACCTTCCAGCCGACCCCGGGGATGGTGTGCACCACAGCCCGGTAGTCCGTGTCCCCCACGGCGATCTCTGCGTTGCCTTCGGCCATGGTCCCAAGGGTGGCAAACCCCGGTGAACCAAGCTCGGACAATTTCTTGAAGTTGGTGGCCGGATCGTGGGCGTTGGCCAGGATCACCCCGTTGGGCTGGACCAGCATCAAATACCCGGTCTCTCCTATTTTGATGTCATTGATGAGTTTTGTCAGCACTTTTAATGAGCATTCAATGGAGGAGACCCCCACCACCTCACCCCCACGCCTGATGGCCGAGGTGATGGCCACCACGGTTTCGCCGTTTGACGAGAGAAAGGCCTCTGACACTAAATCTGTTGAGGGCTGGGCTGCCTGTGCCTTGTACCAGGGACGCACCCTGGGGTCATACCCGGCGGCCATGGCAATGTCGATGGAGGTGATGAAGGCGCCGTCCCGCGTGGCAAGGTAGACCTCGATATAGTTCGGGTGGGTTTCATGGATGAGTCTGGCCAGCTTGTAAAATGCCGCATCGGGCTCTCCGGCCCGGGAGGACGGATCTCCCACGGGTCGGTGTTGTTCAGATAGGTCGTCATGCCCGGATGGATCGCTTCTTTTAACGGGGACTCGGACAGCATGTGTGTGTTGGCTTTGGCTTCGGTGAGAAAGGATGCGTAGTGGTCTGAAATGCGATGAAGGAGCTTTGTGCTGTTGGCGTGATAGGACCGGATGGCGTGTCGGCTGAGGGAGACCCCCATGATCACGACGATGATAAGCAGGGGGAACATCACAGCTCCCATGAACGAGGCGATAATCTTCTTGCGGATGGTCAAATTCATGCATGTCTCCGTTGTTTCGGTTATCGTGCTCTTGTGCTGCCTTGAATATGGAGGCATTCCACTCCTGATATATCAGGGCTATGTTCTTTCTATCGGAACACCGGGGGCAATAGTTAAGGACGCCATGAAACAGGGCACCCTGAAGGGCCGCCAGGGGCGGGATAAACTTGTTTTCCCGGGACCTGCGTGTTACGAATCGGTTTTGTTTGGTGTGAAGGCGGGGCTTTTTTGTATGTCCAAGGGTGACGGCACCTTATCCGGGTACCTTTGGGTGGGTCCAGTCCTTTGCAGCGCGATTTTTCGGCGCGTGTTATGGATTATTCAGTTAGCCCGGATATTTCACGATTATTTAGGGTTAGAAGGGAAGCGTTGATGCCTTGTTCCGGTTGTTCATCTCCTGAATCCGGTTGCGGTGTGGCCCACCCATCCATCATGCGGCGGTTTTGCGCGGCGCGTGCGCTTCTCTGCGCCGTGATCCTGTGTTTTGCCGCCAACGCCTCGGCTGCCGAGGCGCCGAAGCGCTACCTTGATATCATCACCTCCTTTCCCCCGGAGTTCTACGCGCCTTTTATCGCTGCCTTTTCAAAAAAATACCCGGACATCCAGGTGATGACCCGCAACAAGAAGACCACCTCCGCCCTGGTGGACATCCGTCGGGACAACCCCCACCGGTTCGATGTGTTCTGGTCTTCGTCCACGGACGCTTTTGCCATCCTCAAGGCCGAGGGGCGCCTTCAGCCCGTGCCCGGGGGCAGGCGTCACCCTGCCCTTTCCATTGACGGCATCCCCATCGACGACCCGGACGGCTATGGGCTTTGCCCTTCTCGGTGTGGGCTGGATGTGGAACCCCGCCTATTTAAGGCGGGAAGGCATCCCCGTACCCAACCACTGGGAAGATCTGGCAGCCCCCGTGTATTACGGGCACCTTGCCATGTCCACGCCGTCACGCTCGGGCACCACCCATCTTATTGTGGAGAGCCTTCTCCAGGAGCTGGGGTGGGAAAAGGGCTGGGCCATGCTGCTGCGCATGGCCGGAAATCTGCGCACCGTCTCTGCCCGGAGCTTCAGCGTGCCCGAAGGGCTGATCAACGAGCGCTTCGGCGTGGGCCTCGGCATCGATTTTCTGGGCCAGTCCCGCAGGGAGCTCAGGTTTTCCTACGCACTCGCGTTTCGTGCCCGCGGGCATCGGAATGCTCACCGGGGGATGCAATCCGAAAGAAGCCGATCTTTTCATCGATTTTATCCTCTCCCCTGAAGGCCAGGAGATCCTCCGGCAGCCCACGGTCTGCCGCTTGCCTGTCTCCAGGGAGGTCCACGACCGCTCCACCGGCGAGGCCCCCGAAGCTGCTGACCCTTATCCGAAGCAACCAGGCCAAGCCCTACGACGCAGACCTATCCCGGTGCCGCTATCACCTGGTGAACCGGCTCTTTGACCGGATGATCACCTACCGGCTCACGGAGCGCCGCTCCCTGTGGAAACGCTACCTTGCCCTGGAGCGCCGATGGGATGCAGAGGAAGGCCTTCCCATGAAAGAGGAGCTGGCGAGCCTGCTCTGTGAGGTGCCGGTCTCCGACGCCCAGAGCAGGAACCATGATTTTGCGGCCCAGTTTGCCCACGCCGCCCGGGGGACCGCCCCCACGGAGATGGAGCGCACCGAGACAGATCGCTGGGACGCCTTTCTCTCCAAGCGCCTGGACCGCGCCCGGGCCATTCTCACAAAGGCGGAGTCCGAACTCATCAGGAGCAGGCCATGAAAATAAGGGGTGTGATGTTGTTCCCCGTGCGTTACGGGATCTGGTCCCGGCTTCTCATCGCCTTCGGCATTTCAGCGGCCATTACGGTGATGGCCGCGGTTACGGCCCTCCTGGTGTTTAACCGGTCCACCACCATCCTCAACGGCTTTGCCGACGAGCACCTTCCGGAGCTGGTGCAGGTGGCCGAACTGGAAGGCGTGGGCGGAGAGATCATGGCCATGGCCCCTCTTCTTCTCTCCGCACCGGACGAGACCACCCGCAACACCGTCCAGGCCGATCTTGACGAACTCGTGGCGTCAGTAAACCGTCATATCAACGCCCTGGGCATCACCTCCCCCACGATCCGGGGCGAGATCCAGGGGCTTCTTACCGATCTCACCGATAACCTGGCCGCCCTGCAGGGCGCTGTCTCCGGCCGTCTGGAGGAGGAGGCCCTTCTCGTGCGCCAGACCGAGCGGCTTCGCTGGCTCTACGCAGACCTTGTGGGGGAGCTGGATCCCCTCAATCAGGACCTTGCCTACAACCTGGACTCCGAGATCGAGCGGATGATCGGCGCCTCCCTGCGGGAAGGCCCCCGATTCTCGGCCCTGAGGCTCCGGGAGAACCGCCATACCAAGGACACCGTGGAGAAGATCGGTTCCAACGGCATCCTGCTGGTGAGCCTGATGCTCCAGGCCGCCACCGTCCAGGGGGACGCCCAGGTGGACAACCTGTCGTCTCTGTCTGCCGATGCCATGGACTTTATCCGCGTGAACCTGGCCCAGTTGCCCGCGGATTCCAGCATGCTGACCCTGCGGCAGCTCTTTACGGAGATTTTTTCCCTGGCCGAAGGGCCGGACGCCCTGTTTGCCATCAAAAAACGCATCCACCTCAAGGAGGCCGAGGGCCTGGAGATCCTGGCCGACAACCGCGCCCTGGTCCTGTCCCTCAGGAAGCGCATCGACACCCTGGTGGCCGACACCCGCCACGATGTGTTCCGGGCCGCCGCAGGCATCCGCAACACCATGGACCGGGCTCAGCGGCTGCTCATCGTCATGGTTCTGTTTAGCCTGTTCATTACCGGTGCGGGCCTCTCCGGCTCTATGTGCGGGGCAGCATCGTGAAGCGCCTCGATGCCCTGGGCCGAAGCATGCGCGCCGTTGCTGCAGGGAACCTGGATTACGGGGTGCCCGAGGCCGGGGACGACGAGATCGGGGAGATGGCCGAAGCCCTGCGGGTGTTCAAGGAGACGGCCGAAGAGCGGCGCAAGGCCCAGAACGAGCTGGTGCAGGCCGGGAAGATGGCGGCCCTGGGGCAGCTCACCGCCGGTATCTCACACGAACTTAACCAGCCGTTGTCCGCCATACGCTACTACCTGCACAACGCCCGGCTGCTCCTTGAGCGGGGGCGTATTGAGACCCACACCGAGAACCTGTCCCGCATCGGGGATCTTGTGGAGCGCATGGCCTCCATGATCAGCCATCTCAAGACCTTTGCCCGCTGGCCTTCGGAGGCTAAAGCCCCGGTGGCCGTGGTTCCGGTCATCGACCATGCCCTCTCCCTTTTCGCCGGAAAGATCAAGGCCGGGGGAATCTGCGTGACCTCTCCGGACCCGGGCCTTTCCGTGCGGGTGTGCGCCGAAGAGATCCGGCTGGAACAGGTTCTCATCAACCTGATCAGCAACGCCGTGGACGCGGTGATGGAGATGCCCCAGGAGAGCCGGCACCTTGTGATAGGGGTGGACGGCGACAGCCGGGAGGTGGTGATCAGCGTGACAGACAGCGGGCCGGGCATCCCCGATGACGCCATGGGCTCCATATTCGACCCCTTTTACACCACCAAGGAGGTGGGCAAGGGGCTTGGGCTGGGCCTTTCCATCTCTTACAATATCGTCAAGGATTTCGACGGGACCTTAAAGGCCCTCACGCCCCACGAGGGCGGCACACGGTTTTCCCTTTCCCTGCCCGGGGTCCACGGGGCCCCTGAGGCACACATAACAGAAGAGAGAGACGCATCATGAGAGTTCCCTTAGGTGAAATTTTCCTGGTGGACGATGAGGAGGAGATCCGCATCGCCAGCAGCCAGACCTTTGAACTGGAAGGGTACGCCGTCAGGACCTTTGCCTCGGCGGCAGAGGTCCTTCCCCATATCGACCCGGACTGGCTTGGGGTGGTGATCACCGACGTGAAAATGCCGGGCATGGACGGACTGGAGCTCCTTGCCGCCATCCGGGAGATGGCCCCGGACCTTCCCGTGGTGATCCAGACGGGCCACGGCGACGTGCCCATGGCCCTTTCCGCCATAAAGGCCGGTGCCTACGATTTCATCGAAAAGCCGGTGCCCCCGGAGTACCTCATTGATGTGGCCAACCGGGCCCTGGAGTCCCGGCGCCTCAGCCTGGAGAACCGTTCCCTTAAAAAACGTCTGGCGTCGGAGGCGGACATCGGCTCGCGCATCATTGGCGAGTCCCAGGCGGCCTCGGGGCTCAGGCGCACCATCGGATCCCTGTCTCTCATCGACGTGGATGTCCTTCTCATTGGAGAGACCGGCGTGGGCAAGGAGCTTGCCGCCCACTGCCTCCACGACCTGGGCAACCGCAAAGCCGGAAAGTTCGTCCCCTTAAACTGCGGGGCCATTCCCCCCAACCTGGTGGAGAGCGAGCTCTTCGGGCACGAGCGCGGGGCCTTTACCAGCGCCTCCACCCGGCGCATCGGCAAAATCGAGCAGGCCCACGGCGGTACCCTCTTTCTCGATGAGATCGAGTCCATGCCCCTGTCCGTTCAGGTGAAGGTGCTCAGGGCCCTGCAGGAGCGGACCATCGAGCGCGTGGGGGGCGATCGCCTGATTTCCGTGGACTTTCGGGTCATCGCCGCCACCAAGGTGAACCTGCGGGACGCCGTGACCCAAGGGGCTTTCCGTGAAGACCTCTTCTACCGACTCAACGTGGCCCGGGTGCCCATCCCTCCGCTTCGAGAGCGCACCGGCGATGCCCGGCTGCTCCTTCAGTGGTTCCTCATGAAGATGGCGGAGCGGTTTCACACGGCCCCGCCGTCCCTGGAGTCGTCTGTGCTGGAGCGCCTCGAAGCCTACGACTGGCCCGGCAACGTCCGGGAGCTGCGCAACGTGGCCCAGCAGCTGGTCCTGGGGCTGCCCCTGGACCTGGCCGAGCCCCGGAACCCCGCCACGGCCGAACCGGATGCGCCCGCACCCGATGGCCCATGCGGAACCGGGCTGGACGACCAGGTGAACCGCTATGAGAAACAGCTCATCGAAGAAGCCCTTGCCCGAAACGGCGGCAGCATGACCCGCACCGCCAACGACCTGGACATCCCGCGAAAGCGTCTCTACCTGCGCATGCAAAAATTCGGCATCCAGAAGTGATGTCTTCCGGGGGCGGGTTTCTCGCCCCCGGACCGCTGTCAATGGGTCAATTCCGGACCCTGTGGGTCGATTTTGACCCATTCCCTTCCCTCTTCCCTTTTCCCCCCTTGAAAAGATAGCGAGTCATTTCAACGGCAGGTTCGGCCTTACCGACTTTGGCACGGCATTTGCTATTTATTATGCCAGGAATAACCCCGGAGCGTTGAGGATGACGCCTCCGGCACCCGGGCGGGTGACGCCCTGCAGGGCACCCCTTGAAGGATCGGCGGGAACCGTTCGACCCTTTTTTTCTGTTGGATGCCCCATCTGCCCCATAAAGAAACATCAACCTTAGGAGAACCTGATGCGTAAAGTGATGACCCTCGTCCTGGCGTTGAGCCTTGCTCTGCCCCTCTCTCTTTCCACCGCCTTTGCGAAGGAGTACCCCTCCAAGCCCATCAAGATCATCGTGCCGTCCAAAGCCGGAGGGTCCACGGACACCGGCGCCCGCCTCTTTATCAAGGCGGCCAAGAAGTACTGGCCCGATGCCAAGTTCGTCATTAAAAACGTTCCCGGGTCCGGCGGCCAGAAAGGTTTTGAAGAGATCGCCAAGGCACGCAAAGACGGTCACACCATCGGCATGATCTTCACCACCCAGGTGGTGGCCCACGTGGTTGCCAAGCGCGCCCGCTACACCCTGGACAGCTTCCACGTCATGGGCAACGTCATGCAGGACCCGCTCATCGTGGCGGTTCCAAAAGACAGCTCCATCAAGGACATGGGCGCCTTCATCAAGGAAGCCAAGGCCCGCTCCCTCACCACCGCGGTCAACGGCATCGGCTCCGATGACTTCATCGCCGCCAAGAAGCTGGAGCGCCAGACCGGCGTGACCTTCAACCTCCTGCCCACCAAAGGCTCCACCGAGCAGAAAGCCATGATCCTGGGCGGTCACGTGGACGCCAGCGTCATGAACCTCTCCCAGCTCCAGGCCCAGCACAAGGCAGGCACCGCACGCATCATCGCCATCCTTGACGATAACCGCTCCGAGATCCTCCCCGATGTGAAAACCGCCGCCGAGCAGGGTTTCCCCGTCAACATGACCGCCACCCGCGGGTTTGTTGCTCCGGCCGGTGTGAAAAAAGAGATCCTGGCCAAGCTCGACGATCTCCTGGCCAAGGTGCAGAAGGACGAAGAGTTCATCGCCGAGTGCACCAAAGATGTCTTCTTCCTGCTGCCCATGAACGGTGTGGATTACCTTTCTTACCTCACCGACCTGCAGGCCGAAACCCAGACCTTCTACGATAAGAACCCATGGTGATAACACATGACAAAACGTGTCGCTGAGTTGCTCATTCTCGGGGGCTTCATGCTCCTGGCCATGCTGCTCTACCGCAGCACCGCCGCCTACCCCGAGGCTGTACAGGGGTCGACGGCCATGTATGTTCGATTCCTTGCCGTCTCCTTAGGGATACTGTGCGCCGTGGAGGTGGGGATGTGGCTCAAGTCACGGGAGCAGGAGATCAGCGAGAAGCTGAATATTACCGCAGCACCGATTCGGTTCTGGGGCCTTCTCGCGGAGCTGGTGGCCTACACCTTGCTCCTGGAGCCTTTGGGCTTCTACCTGGCATCCCTTATCTTCTTACCCGTGGCCATGGTGACCCAGGGGGCGAAAAAGCCGCTGACCATCGGAGCGACCACCGCAGGGGTCCTGCTGTTCGTCTTTCTGGTGTTTGAAAAGCTGCTGGCCGTTCCCCTGCCCGAGAGACTCTGGTTCTAAGCACGACGGGCCTCCACACCACGTGTGATCCGGTTGCAACACACACCACAGACCGGATCACACGGAGGCCCTACAAAGGACATCACTTATGATCGTTGAATCGTTAACTGCCCTCACAAACCCCTACTCCCTTCTGGCGGTCTTCATCGGCACCGTCTCCGGGGTGCTGGTGGGAGGCATGCCCGGGCTCACCGCCACCATGGCCGTGGCCCTTCTTATCCCCGTCACCTTTGCCCTGGAGCCCCTCACGGGCCTGCTCCTCATGGGCGGGGTCTACTGCGGTGCCATGTACGGCGGCTCCATCCCCGCCATCCTGCTGCGGACACCCGGTACCCCGGCGGCTGTCGCCACAGCCATGGAAGGCTACCCCATGACCCAGAAGGGCAAAGGGGGCCTTGCTCTGAAGGTGTCGGTGATCTCAAGCTTTGTGGGGGGAACCTTTTCCGCCTTTGTGCTGCTGCTTGTGGCGCCCATCCTTGCCAAGTTCGCCTTGAGCTTCGGGCCCCCTGAGTATTTCCTGCTGGCCCTGGTGGGCCTGGCGGGCATCGTCTCCATGGCCGACGACGAGAGCAGCCTGGTCAAGGCGCTGATCTCCGGTCTCATCGGGCTGATCCTGGCCGTGGTGGGCACCGATCCCATGTCCGGGATGCTGCGCTACACCATGAATAACCCGGACCTGTTCGACGGCATCGCCTTCATGCCCGCCCTCATCGGCCTCTTCTCCATCTCCCAGATGCTGGAACTCACCGGCTCCGGGAGCATTGTGGCCGATACCAGCGTCATCACCAAGATCAAGAGAGAGCCCATGCCCAAAGGCCTGGGCAAGTACATCGGCACCGGCTCCCTGGTGGGCACCATCGTGGGGATCCTCCCCGGCGAAGGGGCTACCATCGCCGCCTTTCTCTCGTATAACGTGGCCCGCCAGCGCTCCGAGAAAAAAGAGCTCTTCGGCAAGGGCAACCCCGAGGGCATCGCCGCTGCCGAGGCAGGCAACAACGGCTGCGTGGGCGGCTCCCTTATCCCCACCCTCACCCTGGGCATCCCCGGCAACAGCGTTGCCGCAGCCCTCCTGGGCGGGTTGCTGGTCCACGGTCTTATTCCCGGGCCGGAGCTGTTCACCAAGTACGGGGTCATGACCTACGCCTTTATCCTCTCCCTCTTTCTGGCCAACGTGGTCTTCCTGATCATGGGCCTGCTCATGGCACCCCACTTTGCCAGGATCTCCCTGACCCCCACCGGGCTTCTCATCCCCGTGGTCTGTCTCTTCTCGGTCCTGGGCTCCTACGCCATGAACAACAGCATCTTCGATATCTACGTGGCCCTGGGCTGCGGTATCGTGGCCGTGGTGCTCCACAAGACCGGATTCTCCCTGGGCGCCCTCATCCTGGGCCTCATCCTCGGCCCCATCGCCGAGAGCGGCTTTGCCCAGGCCCTCATCATGGGCCACGGGGACTACCGCATCTTCTTTAACCGGCCCCAGGCCATGGCCCTCTGGGTCCTCATCATCCTGCTGCTGGTTCCCCCCGCCTACCAGGCCGTGAAGCGGCATCGGGAGAAAAAAGAAGCAGACACCCTGCAACCGGTTTAAACGAAACATCCGGTGGCCCATGGCCGCCATGAAAAAATATATGCCGCAGCGCGTTGCCCCGAAAAATGAGGGGCAATGGGCTGCGGTATTTTTTTTGGACGGTTTTTGAGGTGGGGCGATGGGGCGCGTGACGTCGGGCGGTGCCACCCGCGAAATTGGTCGGTGAATTGTCGGGTGTGCTGTGTGTGTCGAAAGGCGTTCAAGGTGTTGATATGGATCGGGTTTTGAGTAGAGGCCGGTGGTTCGCGTTACGCCAGGCGGTGCGGGGGCCGCACCCTACAGCCTGCGAAACCGGTCGATGAATTGTCGGGTGTGCTGTGTGTGTCGAAAGGCGTTCAAGGTGTTGATATGGAACGGGTTTTGAGAGAGGTCGGTGGTTCGCGTTACGTCGGGCGGTGCGGGGGCCGCACCCTACAGCCTGCGAAACCGGTCGGTGAATTGTAGGGTGCGCCGTGCGCACCGAAAAGCGGTCAAGGTGTCGATATGTAGGGATTTATGAAGTAGGCCGGTGGTCCGCGTTACGCCGGGCGGTGCGGGAGCCGCACCCGACAGCCTGCGAAACCGGTCGGTGAATTGTAGGGTGCGCCGTGCGCACCGAGTTGTCGTATCGATATGTAGGGGCTTTCAGAGGCCGACTGGCCGCGTTACGCCGGGCGTTGCGGGGCTGCACCCCACAGCCTGCGAAACTGGTTGGTGAAATCGGAGGGTGCGCCGTGCGCACCGTAAAACGTTCAAGGTGCGGATATAGATGGGTTTTCGAGGTGGACCGGAGGTCCGTATTCCGTCAGGGGCGACGCAGGACCGCCCCCCAGGAAAAAAATCAATTCCAAGCCAGGTTTTTCCGAAAAGCCCAATACGCCTCCGGGGACTCGGCCAATGGAGAAAGGGCTTCTTCGGCTTCTGCGTCCCAGGCCACGTCAAGGGCGGTGAGGTTGGAGGCGAGGTGTTCGGTGGTGGATGCGCCGCTCAGGACCACGTGGGCCCATGGTTTGGCGAGGACCCAGGCCATGGCCAGGGCGTCCATGGTGCAGGAGAGGCGCTCAGCCTGAGCAGCGAGTACCTTGCTTATGGGGGCAAAATCCGGGTGGGCGTTGCGGCCGGTGAGCCTGCCGTTGGCAAGGGCCTCTTTGATGATGATCCCCATGCCCGCGTCGGCTGCCTCGGAAAGGGCGGTCTGGGCCGATGGTTCCAGGAGGTTGCAGGTGGCCTGCACCGCGTCGAAGAGGGGCACGCCGTCAAAGGTGACGGCACGGGCCGCTTCAAGGGTTCGGGCCTGCATGGGGCCGCTGAAGGAGAGCCCCAGTAGCCCTTGTGCCTGCTTGACTTCAAAAAGGCGGGCCAGGAGCCGGGTGTTGGTGAGGACCCCGCTCTCCAGGGTGGCGGAGTGGATCTGATAGAGGTCGAGGTGGGAGCCTAATAGGGCCTGGACTTCTTCCCCCACTGGGACGAGAAGTGGTCCAGGGCGTAGGTCTTGATCTCGTGGTGGTCTGCGGTGACCTGCCAGTCCGCGGTGTAGCGGTAGCCCCACTTGGAGCCTACGGCGGTGCCGCCTGACGGGATCTTGCGTGTGGCAAGCCAGGAGCTCAAAAAGAGTTCGGCCTTGCCGTAGGAACGCGCCGCGTCCATATACCGGATGCCGTGCTCCCAGGCCGCGTCCAGCACGGCGTGGGCGTTGGCTTCCATGTTCGCCACGTCGGTGCGGCCCTCAAGGTCTGTGCCATGGCCCAGGTTGATGTACCCGGGCCGCCCCAGAGCCGCCATGCCCAGCCCCATGGGCGAGACAAAGCAGCCTGTGTTCCCCAACGGCCTCAGTTTCATGATGGCTGATCTCCCGATTGTTTTTCGTTGATGCGCCTCTTCTGGTCCCTGGCCTGGTCAGCCCAGTAGCGGTCCCGCCTCAGGTAGATCTCCGCCAGCTTGTTGAACCGCTCGGCCTGCCCGTAGTTCCCCTTTGCCATCCAGGCTTCGGCCAGATAGTAGTAGCCGGGTCCGTCCGACGGGTTGATGCCCACGGCCTTTTCCAGAAGCCTCAGGGCGCCATCCACGTCTCCTTTTTCCAGGCGCTCGTAGCCCTTGGCCGTGAGGCTGTGGGAGGCCATGGTTCGGGAATCGCTGTACCCCCGGCTCTTGTCCGGCGGGGCAATGAGCTCCGGTGCCGGCAGGGATCCGTCCGGGGTTCCTCCCGGAAGCGTGGCACAGCCGGACCCGATAACGGCAAGAAGAAATACCAGAAAAAACGTCTTTGCATTCAATGACATGGGACCATCTCTTTCATGCGTTGGTTAAAGATTTGTGCGGTGGGTCTATCCCGCCTTACGATCACTTAAAAAGCCCTTTGACTCCCCTGCCCATGCGCTCCCACAGGGAGGCCTTGCCGTGGATGGGGCAGGTCTCGTCCGGGGTGTTGGACTCCAGGAAGTATTCTTCATAAACGTCCGGGCACTTGAGCCCGGCGGCCCGCTTGCCGCTCTCCCGGCACACCTTGAGTTTCACCACGTCCGGGGGCGGGACAAAGCCGTTGCCCGAGATGTAACCGGGCAGGGCCGACACCAGCTCCGCCCAGATGGGCAGGGCCGCGGTGGCACCTGTGGCGTAAATGGGGTCGTTGTTGTCAAATCCCACCCAGACCAGGGCCAGGAGATCGGGGGTGTAGCCCACGAACCAGGCGTCCCGGTAGTTGTTGGTGGTGCCGGTCTTGGCAGCCACGGGAAAGTCGATGCCGTAACGCGCCAGGGAGCGCCCGGTTCCGCTCTTGGCGGCTCCCTCCAGCATGGAGGTGATGAGGAAGGCCTCCCCCGGGGAGAGGACCGAGTCGATCTGCATGTGGCGGCCCACCAGGAGTTCGTCTCTTTCATCCACCACGTCTTTGAGGGACAGGGGAAACGGCTGGATGCCGTCTGAGGCGAACACGGCGTAGGCCCGGGCCAGGTCCATGGGAACAACCTCCGAGGCGCCCAGCACCATGGAGGGCCAGGGGGCCACGGGGGTGGAAAAGTGAAAGGCCTCCAGCCTGTCCACGGCATGCTCCAGGCCGCCGCGCATCAGCATGTCCACGGCAGCCCGGTTGCTGGACTTGCGCAGCATATCCCGCACGGAGAGCTGTTTTTCCGGCTCTTCGCTGAAGTTTTTCGGGGTCCAGATCTTGCCGTCCACCTCGTAGTCGGTTTTTTCGTTGGAGAGCAGGTCCGCAGGTGTGAACTTGTCCAGAAGCACCGAGGCCACCACAGGCTTAAAGCAGCTCCCGGACTGCCGTCTGGCGCGGGTGGCGCGGTTGAACTGGCTGATTCGGTAATTGCGCCCGCCCACCATGGCCAGGATGTTGCCCGTGCGGGGCTGGATCACCACCACGGCGCCCTGGAGCCGCTTGGCGGGGTCGTTGCGCCGGAGCTTGGGGTTGTTGTTTTCCAAACGTTCGAGGCCACGCTTCAGGGCTCGCTCTGCCGCCTTCTGTACCTGGGTGTCCAGGGTGGTGTAAATGGAGAAACCCAGGCTGGTGAGGCTGGTGGCCGGGTAAAGCTCCCGGAGCTGGGACGACACATAGTCGAGGAAGTACGGTGCTTTCTGGCTGTAGGCCTCGTACCCTGCCACGGTGATGGGCTCGGCCGAGGCAGCGTCGCGCTCCTCTTCGGTGATCCAGCCGTTTTTCTGCATGGAGGAGAGCACCACGTTGCGTCGCTTGCGGCTTCGCTCCAGGTCCTTGTAGGGGGAGTAGAGGTTGGGCCCCTTGATGAGCCCTGCGATGGTGGCGGATTCAGCCAGTGTGAGATCCTGCACCCGCTTGTTGAAGTAGAACCGTGCAGCCTCCCCTGCCCCGTTCACCGAGGCAGACCCCTTCTGCCCGAAGTAGATCTCGTTCAGATAGATGCCGAGGATCTCTTCCTTGTCGTACTTGAGTTCGATGGCAAAGGAGATGAAGAGCTCGTTGAGCTTGCGGGTGAAGGTGCGCTCCGGGGTGAGAAAATAGTTCTTGGCCAGCTGCTGGGTCAGGGTGGATCCGCCCTGGCGGATGGAGCCGTGCTTGAGGTTGGTGTAGACAGCCCGCAGGATGCCCCGGGGGTCCACGCCGTAGTGGGTATAGAACCGGGCGTCTTCCGCTGCCATCACCGCATGCTGAAGGCTTGCGGGGATCTCGTCGATGGGAACCACCTGGCGGATTTCTCTCTCCTTGCCGAAGTAGCGCATGAGCACTTCGGGCTCCAGCTCCAGGATGGGGAGATCCTGGCCCGAGTCCCTGCGGGCCATGGAGTGAATGGTCCCCTTCTTAAAGGTGAGGACCGCCGGAAACCCGTAGCGCACCTTCCCCGGCAGGGTGAGGTCGTTGAGGTAGATTTCGAGGCCGTCGTCCGTGGGGCGGTAATACCCCTTGCTGGCGGGGGCACCCGAGGATTCGCGGTAGCCGATGCCGATGAGTTTTTCGCGGAGGGAGGGCCAGTGGATCTTTCGGCCGGGGTAAAGCAGGGTGGTGTCCGAGTAGATGACCGACGGAATCTGCCATCGCCTTCCGGAGAACCGCTTTTCAACCCGACCCGTCAAATGCCAACAATAAAGTGAAGCAATCAAAAACCCTGAAATACCAGCCACCAGGGCGATCTTGATCAGTCTTTTTATCCAGAGAATCATACAACCAAGCCTGAGTCATGAAGGAACACCCGCAGAGACGGCAAGGCCCTCAGGGGCCCGGCCCCGTACGGGAGACGGTGGGCTTGAACCTGCCGCACAGGCAATCCCTGCACCGGCCGTAACACCCGGCGTTGAGGTTATTTCCGGCCGCGTGACGGTTCAAGACCCGTTCTTGAATGCAGGTATCATAATCGAAGCTTGGACGAATGAACAGGGCCGAGTTTCCCCGGCCCGGTAACAAAGACCTCAGTCCATGGGGGTGTAATTGAATTTCGGGATTTCCAGATTGTAGTAAATGGCCAGGAGCCGGAGGGAAAATCCCGTGCCCAGGGTGATGAGGAGCACCGAGAGTTCAGGCAGGCCGCGGGCCTGGAGGAAGAGGAAGAGCCAGGCCGAGACAATGGAGACCCCGGCGTAGACCTCTTTCTGGAAGACCAGGGGAATGTCCCGACACAGGACATCGCGGATTACGCCCCCGGAGACCCCTGTGATCACCCCCATGATGGAGGCCACGATGAACCCGTGGCCCAGGGCCAGGGTCATGCGGACCCCGATGATGGTGAAAGTCACCAGCCCCAGGGCGTCAAGTACCAGAAAAACCCGGTGAAAATACTTCATGAAGGGGGACAGCAGGATGGTGATCAGCGCCGCGCAGGTGGTGATGACGATGTACTCCGGGTGCCCCACCCAGGAGATGGGATGGTTGCCCAGAAGGACGTCCCGGATGTTTCCACCGCCGATGGCCGTGGCGCAGGCGATGATAATCACCCCGAATACATCCATTTTTTTTGTGCCTGCTTTCAAGGCTCCGGTGATGGCCTCCACGGTAATGCCCAGTATGTAGAGATGATGCAGGATCATGCGACGCTTACTCCTTTCAAACGCTGATCAATTTCCAAAAAACGCAGGAGATAAACATGAAACTGCGGGATGTGTCAATGGATGAATCAAAAAATACCGAAAACCATCAGGCCGGCGGTTTTAAGGCCGTCGGCTGGACTTGGAGGGTGGCCTCTCCGGCCGTGAACCAGAGGGTGCCGTCGTCGATGGTGGCCTGGAGGGTCATGGTGCGCCGGACCATGGCCTCGAAGTCCGTCTCCTGGGGGATGGGAAGGTGAATCACGGTGAGGTTGTTGCAGCGGCCCAGGGCTTCGCGGTTCTTCTGCCACCAGGGCTCGGTCTTGTGCTCTCCGTAGCCCACAATCACCACCTCCCCTGCCTTTGCGCAGGCCTTGCGGATCCTTTTTTCATCGGGTTGGCCCAGCTCGACCCAGAGGTCGATATCCCCCTGGGGGCTCATCTTCCAGAGCTCGGGTTCGCTGTCCGTGCTGAGCCCGCGTGTAAAGGCCAGGCCTTCGTCCGCGTAAAGGGCAAAGGCCATGAGGCGGATCATCATCCGTTCGGCGGTTTCAGAGGGGTGTTTTGCCACGGTGAGGGCATAGGTCTCGTAATGGTGCCGGTCCAGGTCACTGACCTGAAGTTCGGCTTTGTAAATAGTCGCTTTAAGGGCCAACGTCGTATCCTGTGTTTCTGGTAATCAGCTTCAAAAAAGCCTCCGGCGGGTCGTTTTTTTGAAAAAAAGCTCCGCAAAAAGCTTTCCCACACCGTGCGTCGTTTTGATCGCCCTGAAGGGCGAGCAAAACGACGCACGGGTGCGAACATATCAAAAATTATTTTTTTCGTTCCCAGGCAGAGCCTGGGAGCGAGGGCAAAGAGGTTTCAGGAAATACATTCAAGAGAATCTAAATCAAGGGCGACTGTGCTTTCAAGGTGGCACAGCTTGCCGCCGGAGGCAGCCCGGTTAAAGCTGATAATCCACGGGTTACGACAACGGATTCTAACCCGTCAGGGCTTGTCGTATCGCTCGTAGAAGCCATCAGCTTTCGAGGTGGCTCACCTCGCCGCCGGAGGCTTGCTTTTGCTCCCGACTTTAACCTTGGAAGGCCTTCTTTTCAGCTCTACTTCACCATGGCACGGGCAAAGGCCAGGGCGCGCTCTTTGGCGTCCTCGGGCATCTGGCCGTCCATACCGCAGCCGCCGATGAACAGGTCCCCCGCGTCCTCTGCCTTGTAGAAGGCACGGAGCCGTCCGAAGGCGGTAAACAGGGGCTCCACGTTGTTGTCGTACTGACCGCCACCGGTGACGAGGAGGGCCTGGCCCTTGCCCGCCACAAGGGAGGCGTGCTCCGGGGTGTGGTATCCGGTCACCAGGCTCCAGCTGCGGTCCATGAGGGACTTGACCTGGGCGGTGAATCCCCAGAAGTAGGCAGGAGAGGTAAACAGGGTGACGTCTGCGGTGATCATCTTTTCAAGGATCCCTTCGGCGTCGTCCTTCTGGACGCAGGCAATGGAGGTGGTGTCCTCCTTGCATTTTGCGCACCCCAGGCACCCTCTGATGTTCTTGTTTCCGAGGTCCACACGCTCCACCTCATGGCCCAGGGCCTTGAGTTCGTCTTCCACCCATCCCAGGACACAGGCTGTGTTGCCTTTTTTCCGCGGGCTGCCAAGCAAGGTCAAAATTTTCATTTAACACCTCAATGATTTTTTATAACACGTTGTAATTATGACTTTCATGGTGGTTTATTGCTGACAGGGGCCTGCCCCCAATAACGGTCTGTTGCCACTATTCAGCGTATGCCTCCCCGGGATCTAACCGTTCAAAACATTGAACAAACCTTAATTATTCGTTTGAAATGACGTTTAGACCTTGGTTATCGTTTGGCCGTTACCTTCAAAATACCCGTGCCGCACAGGAGTGCGGCGCTCCAGCCAAGGTGGTGATTCAGGAAGCGATCGCTGGTCTTGTTTCAGCAGTGGAAAAAAATCCAGCAGGGATAATTACAGGGCCCGCGGGAAAACGGCTGTCTTTGACTGCTGCCATGCTGTTGCTTGTGAGGTAACGCGGAGCATCATGCTTTACATCCTTTTGGAAACCCTGTAAGCCAAGGCTTTATGCCGAATCCTTCCCTGGTTTTCGGCCCCTTGTCATCTTCTTGAGTTGGACGGATTTACCCATGCCCCGAAGTCACACCGCCGCTGTTGGATTCAGGAGCACCCTGCCCTGGATTTTCATCATCACCGCCATGTATTTCCTGAGCTTTTTTGCCCGAAGCATCCTCTCCCCCCTGCTGGTGCCCATGGAGGGCGCTTTTGCCGCGTCCCACGCCGAAACCGCAGGGCTCATGTTCTTTCTCTCCTTAGGGTTCGGCTCAGCCCTGGCCCTTGCAGGGATCGTCTCCAGCAAAATCCGCCACCGAAACGTTTTGGTCATGGCCATCGTCACCCTGGGGATCTCCCTGGTGCTCCTGGCCAAGGCCCCGGGGCTGATGACAGCCCGTCTCGCCTTTTTTATCTTTGGGGTGGGCTCCGGGCTCTACCTTCCCAGCGGCATGGCCACCCTGGCTTCGGTGGCAGACGGTCGCTTCTGGGGACGCGCCATCGCCATCCATGAGCTGGCCCCCAACATCGCTTTTATCGTGGCTCCGGTGGCCGTGGAAGCAGCCCTGGGCGTGGTGGACTGGCGGGGCATCCTCATGGCCATGGGGGCGGCCTGTTTTTTAGGGAGCGCCCTCTTTCTGAAGTTCGGCCGCGGCGGCGACGAGCTTGGCACCGCCCCCGATACCCAGACGCTGCCCCTCATGGTGAAGCGGCCCGCCTTTTGGGCCATCATGGTTCTCATCGGCCTTGGCGTGGGCCTGGAATCCGGCCCCTACAGCCTGACGCCCCTGTTCCTCGTCAGCGAAAAGGGCATGAGCCCGTCCGCAGCCAACCATCTGCTCTCCACCTCCCGCCTGGTGACGCCCCTTATGGCCCTTGCCGGGGGCTGGCTGGCCGACCGGGTGCGGATCCCGTGGATCCTCATCGCCACCATCCTGGGCAGTGCCCTTTCCCTTGCGGGCATGGGGTTTCTGGATGGGTCCGGCCTGAGCGTCTCCATCATGGTGCAGGCCTCCATGCCCGCCCTTATGTTCCCGGCGGTCTTCAAGTCCGTGACGGAGGTCTTCGGTGTCAAGGAGCAGTCCCTGGTGCTCTCCCTCACCATGCCCGTGGCCATTTTTGTGGCCCTGGGCATCATCCCCACCCTCCTGGGCTGGTGCGGAGACCGGGGCCACTTCGGCTACGGATTTGCCGCCGTGGGCGTCATGACCCTCTTTGCCCTGGGTGCCCTGCCCTTTCTTAAAAAATTGCCTCCGGCGGCGAGGTGAGCCACCTCGAAAGCTCATTGTCCTTGCGCTTCGGGAGCATACGGGTATGACGACAGGGACTCGCTATATTGAACATGGAGGCGGAGCCTCCAAAAACAGCGTTCCCAGGCGGAGCCTGGGAACGAGGGAATATGTGCTTAGCGGCGAAGGCCGGGAGCATTCGTGAACCAAAAAAGCCCCGGGCATTTGCCCGGGGCTTTTTTTATGTGACGTGGATCCCGGTGGGGATCGGGTTACTTGATGATGGCATCCAGGACGCCCTGGCCCCAGGCTTCGCCCACGTCTTTCAGGACAACGGGCCACACCTGGCTCTGGATCTTTATGGCGATGGCGGCGATTTCAGACTCGCTGATGGGAACAATCTGGGCGCCGCTGTCTGCCAGGCGCTTTTCATTGGCCTTCTGGTCCTCTTCGGCGGCGTTCCAGCGGCGGGTTTCAAATTCGGCGGCCACCTTGGACAGCTTTGCCTGAAGCTCGGGAGAGAGGGTGTCGTAGAGTTCCTGGTTCATGATGAAGTACCACACCTCAAAGTGGGTGTTGGCCGGGATGTAATACTTGGTCACGTCCCTGAAGGAGGCGTAGTAGCCTTCGGCACCGGAGCCGATGACCCCGTCCACCACACCGGTCTGCACGGCGGTGAAGGCATCGGAAAAGGGAATGGGCGTGCCCAGGTAGCCGGTGGTGTCAGCCATGAGCTGGAAGGTTTTCATGGGGGGGACGCGGAGCTTGATCCCTTTGGCAGCGTCCGGGTCGCCCTGGGCCACGGGGGCGGTGTTCAGGGCGATACCGCCGAAGTAGACAGGCCAGGCGGCCAGCAGCTTGATGCCCTGCTCTGCGTACAGCGTTTCCACGGTACCGCGCAAGGGGGCGCCCGGGGAGTAGTTTTTCCGGGCCTGGTCCCAGTTCTTCACCATGTACGGGAAATAAGGCAGCTGGAACCGCTTGTCCGCAGCAGATGACGGGGGCTGACAGGCCATGTCCACGGCACCCAGGCTCACCCTCTCCTGGACCACGGTGTAATCGCCCAGGGCGCTGGCCGGGTAGACCTTGGTACGGATCTTTTTGCCGGTGGCCTCCTTGATGCTGTCGGAGAACCACCGTAAGTCGTTGTCAATGGCCGTGCCCTGGGGACGGACATGGGAAATCTTCCAGGTGCGTGCCTCGGCTCCGCCGATCATCAACACAAAACACCCTGCCAGTGCCATGAGGCTGTACCTTAACGTCTTGGTCATTGCGTCACTCCTCCTACGTTGTTTCTTGCCAAAATCATAACTTTAGTAGCCGAACAGTCCCGGGATGAAAAGGGATAGTTTCGGCCATAACGAGGTCAGAAAGACCACGGGAACGTACCCGAAGATGATGAGGATCATCGCCGGTTTGATCACTTCGGAAAACTCCACTTTGCCGATGCGCATCCCGAGGTAGAGGATGCTGGCGTAGGGCGGGGTCACTCCGCCCATGGCCGTGTTGACGCCCATGATGGCCGCGAACTGCACCGGGCTGACACCGATGGCGCCCATGAGGGGCAAAAGCAGGGGCGCCAGCAGGATAATGGCGGTGATGTCGTTGACAATCATCCCCACGAAGAACAGAAGAAAGTTGATGAGGATGAGCAGCAGGACCTTGTTCTGGGTCACCGTAAAGATGCCGTCCACCAGGGCCTGGGGCACGTCTTCCATGACGAAGATCTGGCTGAGCATCAGGCTGAAGACGATCATGACCATGATGGCGCCCACGGAGGTGGCCGAGTTCTTGGCGGCCTTGAAGAAGGTGTCGAAGGTGAGGCCCCGATAGACGAGGAACCCCACGGGAAGTGCGTAGATCACGGCCACGGCCGCTGCCTCGGTGGGGGTCATGATGCCCCCGTAGATGCCGCCCAGGATGATGAGGGGCATCACCAGGGCCGGAATGGCCTTGGAGGTGAGGCTCACGCCCTGGCGGACGGTCTCTTCCACGGGCTTGGGCGGGTCCAGCACCAGGGGGAATTTCCGGGAGAGGACCATGTTCACCACGGAGAAGAGAAAGGTGATGAGCAGGCCCGGCCCCATGGTGGCCAGGAAACAGGCGAGGATGGAGGTGTCCGTGACCCACCCGTAGATGATCATGGTGACGCTGGGCGGGATCAAGAGCCCCAAGATGGACGAGTTGGCCACCAGGGCAGTGGCATAGCCCCTGGGGTAGCCCTTGGAGTCCATCTCCGGGATGAGGATGGGGCCTGTGGCGGCCACGCCCGTAAGACCGCTGCCGGAGATAGCCCCGATGATGGCGCAGCTCACCGTGGCCACAACGCCCAGGCCGCCCCGAATACGTCCCACGAAGACGTTGACAAAACGCAGAAGGCTTGCCGCGATGCCGCTTTCGCTCATGAGGGTCCCGGCAAAGACAAAAAGCGGAATGCAGAGGAGCACGGGGTTGGCCAGCTGGCTGAATCCCCACACCATGGTGCCTTTCATGGTGGCTCCGCCCAGGCCCACCATGGTCATGAGGGCACCGCCGAAACAAAACGGCAGGGGCACGCCAAAGCTCAGCATGAGGACAAGGAGTCCCAGGGCGATGAACGAGACAGTTACGATTTCCATGCGAGCCTCCTTGCGTTCCAACAAGGGGTATCGGCCTCCCCGGGTGTTTTTCACGAGGTGCCAGGCGGTGTAGAGGGTCATGAGACCCATGCCGAGGAAAAAAGCGCATTCGGCCCAGAACGTGGGGATGTACAGGGTGGGGCTCTCCTTCCATACCCTTCGGGCGTAGAGGAAGTAGTCCCAGGCCCAGTAGGTGAGCCAGATGGAGACCACCACGGACATGAGGTCCGCGATGACCCGAACGACCAGCCGGGACCGCTGGCTGTTCAGAAAGATATCCAGGACGTTGGCCTTGATCTGGGTGTCTTCCCGGCTTGCGTTGACGCTGCCTAAAAAGTAGAGCCACAAGGTGGGATACACGAGGATCTCGTCCAGCCCCATGACCGGGAGCTCCAGGACGTAGCGCATGACCACCTGGTAGAACTCAAGGGCGGCGACAATGGTGATCAGGGCGGTCAGCGTGTACTTGAAAAGTTTTTCCATTCCACACTCCTTCTCGTTATTTCTTGTCCAGCAACCAGTTGCCTCCGTCGGGGCCTGAGCTGAGGTCCATGGCGGCGATCTCCTCTAAGGGGATCGGTTTCAGCGGAGGACGCACCGAAAGCTGTCCGGTGCGATGCGGGGAGACCCCCAGGGCCGCTCCCACCACCTCGGCCAGGGCCGGTCCGCACATGCGCCCCTGGCAGGGACCCATGCCGCAGCGGGTGATGATCTTTATCTCGTTAAGGTCCCGTACGCCCTCTTTCACCACCTTGTGCACGTCGCCCACGGTAACATTCTCGCACCGACAGAGGACGGTGTCGTCGGTAAAAAGGAACTGACCGGGCCTGGGTGCGTACAGGGCATCGATGAAGGGGCGGGGCCAGGCATCGTGCATCAGGGCCTTGCGGAGAGGCAGGGCCCGGGCGTTGCGCTCCTCTTCGGAGAGGATGCCCAGGCATCGAGCAATCTCCAGGGCGGCAAGCTCCCCTTTGTACCGGGCTGCCGGAGCCCCGGAGACCCCGGCGCCGTCGCCGGCGGCAAAGACGTTTTCAAAGTTGGTGCGACCCCAGGGATCACAGGCGGGAATCCAGCAGCGCTGCCCGGCGTGCCAGGCCATGCGGCACCCCATCTGCCGAAAGATGTGGGTGTTGGGGATCACCCCGAAATGGAGCAGGAGCATGTCGGCCTTCAAATGCAGCTTTTTCTCGCCGCAGGTGGCCTCCACCGCCTCCACGGCCTCCTCGCCCAGGGCGCGGATTCCGGTAAGTCCTTTCTGATGGGGCACGCCCGAGCGTTTGATCTCCCGGAGCATAAAGGCCCCTTTCAGGAGAAAGTCGGCCCTCAGCAGGGCCTGGGGAGCCCGGGGCAAGGCCCGGATAGACGGCACCGCCGGAGTGGTCTCCAGTACGGCGGCGATGTTCACCCCTTTTTTAACCAGCAGGGAGGCCTCCAGGAGCAGCAGGGGCCCGCTGCCCGCAAGGACCACCCGTCCCGACGGGGTCAGCCCTGCCTCCTTGGCAAGGTTGTTGGCCGCACCTGCCCCCATGACGCCGGGGAGGGTCCAGCCCGGGATGGGCATGGGCCGCTCCATGGCTCCGGTGGCGGCCACGATGTAGTTGGCCACCACGCGCCGGGAGACGCCGTTCTGGGAATAGCAGACCGTGCCGTCGGATTCGGCCTGCCACACACAGGCACCCGGCTCATAGCGGGCGCCGCTTTTCCTGAATCGTTGGGTGAGGTCGAGGCCCCGGGTGTAGTCCGGCCCGAAAAGGGCGTGGGCCGCCTTGGGAGCCTCTTCCACGTTACGGTAGATCTGCCCTCCCACACGATGCTGTTCGTCCAATGTAAGGACATCAAGGCCCATCTCGGCAAGGGCTGCGCTGGCGGCAAGCCCGGCCGGTCCGGCACCGATGACGATGACATCCACGTGTCGGCTCATGGGCGGCCTCCTTTTTCGTCGTCTGTGTCCTGAAGGTGGCGACGGATCACCATGCCCTCCTGGACCTCGGTCATGCAGGCCTGGCGGTTGACCCCGTCAATCTCCAGGAGGCATTCAAAGCAGACCCCCATGAGGCAATAGGGAGAACACGGCCTGCCGGAGGACGGCGAGGTGCGGGAGAGGATCTCACCAATGCCCAGAAGACCCGCAGCCACGCTCACCCCGGCGGGCAGTGCCACGGGTCGCCCGTCCAGGGTTACCGACACGGTTTGGTGCGTCTTTTTTTTGTCGAGTTTAAACATGAAAGCGTCCGTTGCTGAAGTGAGAGATGATATCGTTTTCGCCCTCGTCCAGGATCCACGCGGCAATGTCGCTGGCCTGCAGGGGGGCCAGGGAGACGGCGCTGTGCAGGGCCAGGACCGTGATGTTTTCATGGCCGGGGATGCGGCTGTAGATGGGAGCCCCGTCCGGCGTCATGACCCGGATGGCACCCCAGGAGCGGACCCAGTTGAGCTTGCCCAGCATGGGAAAGAGCCGGATGGCGTTTTTGGCCTGGGACTGCATGGCCTCGGGGGTGACCCGGGTGTCCAGGGCCGTGTCCTCCGAGGAGAGGCCGATCATGAAGGTGCCGTCCACGGTCTGGCGGACGCTGAGCAGGGGCACCCGGAGCAGGCGCTTGTGCCGTTCCGTGACCATGAGCTGGCCGCGCTGGGGGTAAATGGCGAGTTTTTCGCCCAGGGGGGCCACCAGGCCCGAGGAGCCGTGTCCTGCGGCGATGACCACCTTGCCGCACAGGTAGTCGCCCCGGCTGGTCGTCACTTTCACCGTGCCGTTTTTAAGGGGGACCACGGCCCGGGCGCTTTCGGCGGCCCGGTATTCTCCGCCCTTTCGCTGAAAGGCGCACCGCATGGCTGCCAGGAGCTTTAAGGGGTTCACGTGGCCCTGCTCTTTGGTGTACATGGCCCCTGAGACCTCGTCACCCAGGGTCATCTCCGGGACGATGTCCGCAAATTCGTCGCGGTTGAGGATGCGTACCGGGTAATCGAGTCCGGCTTCGGCGCAGGTGTCGGTGAGGCTGGCAACGGAATCGGCATAGCCCTTTAGCTCGTCTTCGCCAAATGCGTGGACCGCGCCCCCTGTCCATTCGAGTTCCACGTCGTAGCCGGACTCTTCTTTGAGCTGGGCTGCAAACTCGGGCCACTGGCGTGCGGCCATGCGGCACCACCGTGCATAATTGGGGTTGCCGGTGCCTTTGCACATGAACCAGGTGAGGCCGAAGTTGCCTCTGGAGAGGCGCTGGCTGGGAAGCTGTTCGTCCAGGAGCACGACCCTGCCTGCGGCACGGCGCATGAGGCCCAGGGCCGTGGCCGCACCGGAGAGTCCGCCGCCGATGACGAGAATATCAACGGTTTTCACAAGGCACCTCCCGGGTGGAAGGCCCTGGGCGGCACACCGTTGTGGGGAAGGAAGCGTGGTGTCTTCATAAAGGATTGCCCCCCTACGTTGTTGTGTGAATGGGAAATTGAGTTACCCGGTAAACAAAGCAAAGGGTGTACCAACGGGTTAAACCACGGGATCAGGTATTGCGTGCAACTCACCTTATTGATTTGGTATCAAGGTATTTTTACGGCAAAAAGCCCGGTGGCCGGGCTGCCCACGCCCCCGGGAGGAAGCAGGCAAACTGTTTCATTTTGAGAAAGCCCCGAAGGAAAGGCCGCGTAAAGGGCTTGTTTTTAAAGAGAGAGGAAAGGTTTGATTCAAAATGCGACATGTGTCAAAATGAGACTCCCTGTGACCGATGACCCCAGACACACACCCGGAGGCCCATGAAACAAGGACAGATTCTCGGCGTCGATGAGATGCGCCGACAGATCGCGTTGTCACACCGGCGCTCAGCAGCGCGGGGGATCAATCCCATCCTGCGCAACACCAAACAGACCCTGCTCTCCCCTTCCGAGCTCAAGGCGAAACGCAATGAGAACAGCGAGCTTCTGGATGTGCTGCTGCCGCAGTTCGAGGAGTTTTACAACTTCCTGTCACCCAACGAGTTTGTCATCGCCGCCGTGGACTCCGAGGGCTATATCCTCCATATCGAGGGCAGCAGCAATCTCATTGAGAGCGCGGCCAAGCGAAACTGCATCCCCGGGTACCGGTGGACGGAAAAAGACGTGGGCACAACAGCCATCGCCCTGTGCCTGAAGCTGGGGAGCCCCATTCAGCTCATCGGGGATGAGCACTACTGCCGCCAGGCCCACGGCCTGACCAGCTCCACAGC
This sequence comes from Desulfoluna sp. CYM3A, assembly GCF_056829965.1. Taxonomy (NCBI): domain Bacteria; kingdom Pseudomonadati; phylum Thermodesulfobacteriota; class Desulfobacteria; order Desulfobacterales; family Desulfolunaceae; genus Desulfoluna; species Desulfoluna sp. CYM3A. The sequence continues at coordinate 2,262,767 of NZ_CP186556.1, read as the reverse complement.
CCCGGTGTTCGGGAAGAAGGGAACACTCCTCGGTGTCATTGCCGTATCCGGTCCCTCGAACAAGGCCCACCCCCACACCCTCTACATGGTCACCACCGCGGCCCGTGCCGCCGAGCAGCAGCTTCGGGTTCTCCGGCGCAACAAAGAGCTGGCCCTGAACGTGCGGTTTCTGGACCAGGTCATCGACACCTCCCGCACCGGGCTTATCATCATCAACAGCGAGAACCAGATCTGGCGGGTCAACCGGCGGGGAGCCGAGATCCTTAAAATGGACAACCTGGCAGGCCAGCCCATCACAGCCTTAAAGGGCTTGAAGATCGACCTGGACGATGTGCAGACCCGCCCCGAGTCCTGGGTGAACAAGGAGAGCCGCCTCAAGATCCAGAACCAGACCCTGACCCTCATCCACACCGTTCAGCTGGTGATGTCCCCGGAGGGAGAGCGTCTGGGGGCCCTCATCACCTTTTCCGAGGTCAAGGAGATCTACAAACTGGCCGACACCATCGCAGGGACCCGGGCCCACTTCACCTTTGACAGCCTGGTGGGCTCCTGCCCTCCCTTTGTGGAGGCCCTGAACCTTGCCAAGCGGGCCGCCACATCGGACACCACCGTGCTGCTCCAGGGGGAGACCGGCACGGGCAAAGAGCTCTTTGCCCAGGCCATTCACAACCAGAGCGACCGGAGCCAGAACGCTTTTGTGCCCATCAACTGCGGGGCCATCCCCGCCAACCTCCTGGAGAGCGAGCTCTTCGGGTACGTGGAAGGGACCTTTACCGGCGCCTCCAAAGGGGGAAAACCCGGAAAATTCGAGCTGGCCAACACCGGCACCATCCTTCTCGACGAGATCGGGGACATGCCCCACAAGATGCAGGTGAAACTCCTGCGGGTGCTCCAGACCGGGGAGGTCTACCGCATCGGCGCCGACAAGCCCGTGAAGATCAACACCCGCATCATCGCCAGCACCCACGTGAACCTTCTCGAAGCCATCCGGGAGGGCCGGTTCCGGGAGGACCTCTACTACCGCTTGAACGTCTTTCCCATTGCCATCCCGCCCCTGAACACACGAGGGCCGGAGGACATCCTTGCCCTGTCGGCCCTCTTTCTGTCGGAAAACGCCGAGGAGCCCCCGGGGCTCAGCCAGGAGGCCCGGGACCTTCTGTGTTCCCACCCGTGGCCGGGAAACGTCCGGGAGCTGGAAAACTGCATGCAGCGCGCCCTGCACCTCTGCGAAGGCCGGGAGCTTAAGCCCGAGCACCTGAGCCTCTCCCCTGCCCCGGCGGATCAGCCCAGCCAGGCCGGCACCCTGGAGGAGATGAACCGGAAGATGATCCAGGACACCCTGGAAGCCACCTCCCGCAACATGGCCCGCACCGCCAAGATCCTGGGGATTTCCCGGGCGACCCTTTACCGGAAGCTGAAGCAGTATGCTATGTAACACTTTAGATGTGGTGTCTAAGTGCTTGAAAAGATGGCATGGGGCGCCGCACTCCTGTGCGGCTTTTTTCGTGGGATGAAGCGCCTGCCGCACGGAGTGCGGCGCTCCACGATGTGTGGTTCTCCGGGGTATTTTTGAAACTGCGGGCCTGGATGAAAGACCCATGGCTGGGGATGTCATATGGAGCGCCGCACTCCTGTGCGGCTTTTTCGTGGGGCGAAGCGTCTGCCGCACGGAGTGCGGCGCTCCAGGATGTGTGGTTCTCCGGGGTATTTTTGACACTGCGGGCCTGGATGAAAAAGCCACGGTTGGGGATGTCATATGGAGCGCCGCACTCCTGTGCGGCTTTTTTCGTGGGATGAAGCGTCTGCCGCACGGAGTGCGGCGCTCCACGATGTGTGGTTCTCCGGGGTATTTTTGACACTGCGGGCCTGGATGAAAAACCCATGGCTGGGGATGTCATATGGAGCGCCGCACTTCTGTGCGGCTTTTTTCGTGGGTCGAAGCGTATGCCGCACGGAGTGCGGCGCTCCAGGATGTGTGGTTCTCCGGGGTATTTTTGACACTGCGGGCCTGGATGAAATAGCCACGGCTGGGGATGTCATATGGAGCGCCGCACTTTTGTGCGGCTTTTTTCGTGGGACGAAGCGTATGCCGCACGGAGTGCGGCGCTCCAGGATGTGTGGTTCTCCGGGGTATTTTTGACACTGCGGGCCTGGATGAAGCTGGCGGTTGGGGATGTCATATGGAGCGCCGCACTCCTGTGCGGCTTTTTTCGTTGGATGGAGCGTCTGCCGCACCGAAGTGCGGCGCTCCCATTCCATGGGATTTACTCCTCTTTCAGGCGAATCCCCGTATCGCTCAGTTCGATGAGCCCTTTTTTGTAAAGCGCCCCCACCGTACGTTTGAACTCTTTCTTGCTCATGGAAAAGACGCCCTTGATCTCTTCCGGGGCGCTCTTGTCGTGGCAGGCCACAAAGCCTCCGGCTTTTTTAAGGATCTCCAGCACTCGCTCAGAAGAGCCTTCAATGGACTGGTAGCCCGGTTTTTTCAGGGTGAGGTCAATCTTGCCGTCTTCCCGGATGCGGGAGACGTAGCCGGTGAGGCGTTCTCCGATGGACACCTTTTTAAACACCTCATTGCGGTAGAGGATGCCCAGGCAGGTGTCGTCGATGACCGCCTGGATGCTCAGCTTGGTGATGCCGTAGATGAGGAGGGATACTTCCTGGCCCACGGTCTGGTCGGTGGCGACCTTTGCGCAGTGGCGGCCCAGGCGCGTGGAGCCGAAGACCCTGCCGGTCTCTTCATCCAGGCTCACATACACCACGTACTTCTCCCCCACGGCCATGGGCTTCTGCTGCTCGCTTCGGGGCACCAGAAGGTCCTTTTCCAGGCCCCAGTCAAAAAAGGTGCCGAAGGGGTTCACGTCCTTTACCGTCATGACGGCAAACTCCCCCACCATGGCATTGGGCTTCAGGGTGGTGGCCACGGGGCGGTCTTCGGAGTCGGTGTAGACAAAGACGTCGATGCGGTCCCCGAGCTTGAAGCCTTCGGGCACGTATTTGTTGGGAAGGAGAACCTGCTCCTCCCTGGGGTTGAGGTAGAAGCCGAATTCCATGTAACGCTCGGCAACGAGCGAGTTCATCTGACCGATCTTGAGCATATCCTGCCGTCCTTCAGAAGCCGTAATCCCCTGAATAAGGGCCTTCGGCGTTGACTTTCTATTTGATTCACACCGGCTCCACAGCCGATTCGCCCCGTTACATATCAGCAATGGGCCACCGAATCGAGGGATTTGACGAGAGGAAGGCGAAAAAGACCGGTTGATTACAGGGACCCCATCTTGAGAAGCCGGAAAAATTCGGTGGCCGGGACCGGGGCTTTGAAATAGTAGCCCTGGGCTTCGTCGCAGCCGTAAGATTTCAGGAGCTCGTACTGCTCTTCGGTCTCGATGCCCTCGGCCAGGATCTTTTTGCCGAGGCTGTGGCCCATGGCGATGATGGCCTTGATGATGATGCGGTTGTTTTTGTGGATGGTGCTGCCGATGACAAAGGATCGGTCGATTTTGATGACGTCCACGGGAAAGGTGGTGAGGTAGCTCAAGGAGGAGTAGCCCGTGCCGAAATCGTCCAGGGCGATGCGCACCCCGAGGTCCTTGATCTCTTTGAGGGTCTCAATGGTCTCTTCGGTTTCCTGCATGAGGATGGTCTCGGTGATCTCTATCTCGATGTTGGCAGGGGCAAGGCGGGTGTTTTCGAGCACGTCCCGGATGCTGGTGACGATGTTCTGGTGGGCAAATTTGTAGCCCGAAAGGTTCACGGCGATGTTGAGGTCCGGAAATCCATTTTATCGATCCCGTCGCTCTGGCGGCAGGCCATGAGCAGCACCCACTTATTGATGTCGATGATGAGGCCCGACTCTTCGGCCACGTGGATGAACTTGTCCGGGGGGACCATGCCTTTCTGGGGATGCATCCAGCGGATCAGGGCCTCGGCGCCCACGATCTTTCGCGTGGCCAGGTCGATCTGGGGCTGGTAGTAGAGCACGAGCTCGTTGCGGTCGATGGCCCGGGCAAGGTCCCGTTCCAGGGAAAAACGTTCGGTGGCAACAATGTTGAGGGATTCGATGTAGAACTGGAACTGATTTTTTCCACTGTTCTTGGCGTTGTACATGGCCGAATCCGCGTTTCGAAGCAGGATGTCCGCGGTCTGCCCGTCGTTGGGGAACACGCTGATGCCGATGCTGGCGGACACCGAGACCTCCTGGCCTTCCAGGTCGTATTCGGTGGAGATCTCCTTGATGAGGCGTCTTGCTACCAGGGCCGCGCTCTCCGGGGACCTTATGTTGGAGAGGATGATGGTGAACTCGTCCCCTGCCAGCCTGGAGATGGTGGGCTCGGAGCGGTCCATGACGTTGCGGGTGGCCAGGTCCGTGCTTCGGATACAGGCCTGCATCTTTTCCGCCACCTGCTTCAGGAGCAGGTCGCCTATGTGGTGGCCCAGGGTGTCATTGATGCGCTTGAACCGGTCCAGGTCCAGAAAGAGGAGCGCAAACTTCTGGTCGTTGCGGGTGGAGTCCTTGATGGCCATGTCCAGCCGGTCCAGAAAGAGCATGCGGTTGGCAAGCCCGGTGAGCCCGTCGTAGAAGGCAAGGTGCATGATCTCTTCTTCGGCGCGTTTCAGCTGGGAGACATCCTGCACCACCCCCAGCATCATTTCCGGCATGCCCTGTTCGTTGAAGAGGATCTCCCCCTGGTTGAGGATGTGCTTCTGGGTGCCGTCGGGATAGAGAACGCTGTAGCTCACGCTCATATTTTTCCGTGCCTTGACCGCATCGTTCATCTCTTTTCGGACCTTCTCCTTTTCATGGCCCATGATGGGCGCCAGAAAATCATCCAGAGAAACGGGGGCGTTGCCCGTGTCGAGCCTCAGCAGGCGACTGGCTTCGGTGGAGCAATGGAAATCGTTGCTGTTGAGGTCGATCTGCCAGTTCCCCAGTTTGGCCAGCTCCTGGGTTTTGGCCAATCGGCTCTGGCTCATGTAAAGCTCCCGAAAGGCGAATCCGGCACGGAGCATGTATCGGGCCCGATGGCCCAGCATCACCCAGTTGATGGGCTTGGAGACAAAATCGTTGGCCCCGACTTCAAAAGCCCTGGCCGTTGACTCCACATCATCCAGGCCCGTTACCATGAGAATCTGGGGATACCGGCCGTACAGGGATTTGCGGATGGCAGCGCAGACGTCAAAGCCGTCCATCTCGGGCATGATGACGTCCAAAAGGATAAAGTCCGGCTTCTCTGCATGGAACAGCGCCAGGGCCTGACGCCCGTTTTCCGCCTCCAGGACATCAAAATCGCATTTTTTCAGGGCCGCCTTTATGGAGAGACGCAGCGACAGGTCGTCATCTGCGATGAGGGCCAGCGGTTTTTTTCGTGCATGCTTTTCATACATCATGGGATGTTATCTCCTCTTCCAGGGCGTTCCTGACCAACATGAGTTCCGATTCGATGGCTTGTACCCGTGCGTCGGCGTCATCGCAGCACTGCCTGCTGCATCTCACCTCAAGGTCCCTGCACAGGTCTGCCAGTCCGGTTGCGCCGATGTTGGCGCTGCTCGATTTGAGGCTGTGTGCCGCCCGCTGAAGGGCGGATATATCCAAGGGGTTCAGGGCCTGTGTCATCTGCGTGCGGATGGCCTCGGAATTTCTCAGGTAGGCCGTAAAGACCTGCACGAGGATGTCGGGCTCTCCGTCTGCCTGGAGTTCCTGGAGGGCGGCGAGGCGTTTCCGGTCGATGAGGCCGACGCCGTCCGCTTCGTCCGGGGCCCCTTGCCGGTCCGCTGAGGACGCGGAGAGCTTCGGGCGGGTGCCCGCCCCTTCGCCGAACCATCGTTCCAGCGTGGCGCCGATCCTGTCGATGTCAAAGGGCTTGCTGATGAAGCCGTCCATGCCCGACGCCAGGCAGCGCCGGTCGTCTTCATCCTGTGCCTGGGCGGTGAGGGCCACGATGGGCGTCCGGGCAAACCCTTTCTCCGCTTCAATGCCGCGGATCTCTTCGGCAGCGCCATACCCGTCCAGAACCGGCATCTGGCAGTCCATGAGGATGAGGTCATAGGTGCTGTTTTGCCGGAACGCTTCCACAGCCTCCCTGCCGTTTTCAACCACATCCACACGGCATCCGAACAGTTTCAGCATGGAGACGACCACCTCACGGTTTGTTTCGTTGTCCTCGGCCACGAGCACATGGCGGTGAAACCGACGCATCTCTTCGGCGATGGAGTGCTGGGTAATCAAGGGCAGGTCGGAGCGTTGGGGTGTCTCCGACATGGCCTTCACCAGGGCCGCGTGTAGATCGGTGCGGCTCACCGGTTTGGTGAGATAAGCCGAAACCCCTGCCCGTGCCGCCAGCCTGGCTTCCCCGCGGAATCCCGGGGGGGTGATAAGGATGATGGGAAGGTGGCTCAGCTCCGGGCGGGCCTTGATGGCCCGGGCCAGTCCCAGGACGTCGGTTTCGGCAGGGCTGTCCAGCAGGATCACCAGGTCAAAGGGCCGGTCCGAAGCCCTGGCGTCGTTCAGGAGGGTCAGGGCGGCGCTGCCGTCGTCGATGATCGTGCGGGGAACCCCCAAGGACGAGAGCATGGGCTCGATGATGGCCCGGTGGGGCTCAATCCTGTCGTCCACCATAAGGACGTTCAGGCCGGAGATATCCACGGATCGGCCCTCTCGTGTGCTTCGCCACGTTCCCTGCCCTGCCCTCAGGGGCACGGTGAAAAAAAAGCGGGACCCCTTCCCTGGTGTGCTTTCGCAGTCAAGACAGCCCCCCATGAGGGAGATGAGTTCCATGGAGATGGCCAGCCCCAGGCCGGAGCCGCCGTATTTTCGCGTGGTGGCCCCGTCAGCCTGGGAAAAGGGCTTGAAGAGCTTGGTCCGGTCCCGGGGACTGATGCCGATGCCGGTGTCTTCCACGGACACGCTGAGCTCCACGGTCTCCTTCGTCTTCATGGTGGTGGACGCCCTGATCACCACCGAGCCTTTATCCGTGAACTTGACGGCGTTACCCAGAAGGTTGGTGAGCACCTGGCGCAGCCGGGTGGGATCGCCGCGCAGGTGGGTGTGGGTGGCCTCGGGGATGTGAATGCTCAGCTCGTTGCCCTGGGCATGGGCTCGCAGCAGGAGCAGGTCCACAACTCCCTCAATGAGGGTCCGCAGGTCAAAGTCGATGGTCTCCAGCTCCAGCCTGCCCGCCTCGATCTTGGAAAAATCGAGGATGTCGTTGATGATGGTGAGCAGGGATTCCCCGGAGTTGCGGATGGTGCGGGCAAAGCGCTCCTGCTCCGGGGTCAGGCTGGTTTGCAGCAGCAGACCCGCCATGCCCAGCACCCCGTTCATGGGGGTGCGTATCTCATGGCTCATGTTGGCCAGAAACTGGGATTTGACCCGGGTGGCTTTCTCCGCGTCGTCCTTGGCTCGGCTGAGGCCCAGGCTGTGCGTTTTCAATTCGTTGTCCCGCCGCTGGATCTCTTCGAGCATGTCGTTGAACCGGTCGATGAGGGTCCCGAACTCGTCGTCGCTCTCCTTGTGAACCCTCACCGCATAGTTTTTTTCCCGGATCACCCGGTTCATGGACTGCATGAGCCCCAGCACCGGACCGGTGAAGATGATTTGCATCTTCACCGACATCACGATGATGACCGCAAGGGTAAAGGCCACGAAAAATGCAAACACGATGTAATCCGTGTGCAGGCGGATGCGCATCTGCTGCATGTTGTCCACCAGGTGAATGGCACCGATGACCTCATCGTTGGCGATGACGGGCCGGAGCACATGGGCGTGGTGGGACACGAGGAAGATGGTTCTCTTTCCCCCGAGGACCTCACGGAAAAGCGCGGCCCTGTCCGGGTAGGCTTCCTTGAGCTCGGCCGTAAGCTTTGCGGTCGGCTTCCAGGGCCGTGTAGCTGCTGTAGAGCCTGCCGCGGGCATCGTAGAGGAGCGCTGCGGCGATATCGGGCTTTGCCTCCAGGGACATGAGGGTCTCCCGGGCGGACAATTCGTCGTTGAAGAGCAGGGCCGGGCCGCTGTTCACCGCGACGACACCGGCCATGGAGCTGAGCTCTCGGGCAAGGTTCTTCCTGCTGGTCCATTTCTCCTTGAACACAAGGGCCGTGGACAGAAGGATCACCGTCAGGACTGCGGGCAGGCTGAAGAGCAGGACCAGTTTGGTCCGGATGGACAGGTTTTTCATTTGTCGTACTGCGTCGCCACCGCTCATGGGCCACCCACAATGATTGCATGCCGCAGCAGCCGGGACCTGAACTTCAGCCTCACCTGCAGGGCACGTTCCACGTTGATTTCAAACCGCAGCCGGTCGTTTTTCTTGAACATGTTGATGAGCCCGCCGGACCCCAGGAAACGGGGCATGTCATCACCGATGGTCAGGGTGGATCCGTCCTTGACCGCGTCAAGGGCCGCAAGGCGTTTCTCCAGGGGCGTCTCCCGGCAGAAATAAACAATATGGGACCCTTCAAGGGTTTCGGGATCGTCGGTGAACCGTACTTTCAGCGGCCGGGACCCGATGGGTTTGCCCTCGATGCGTTGAAAGGCCTCTTCCATGCCGGTACCCCCGAACACGGCGAGCTCACAGGGCTCGTCAGCCGTCTCAAAGTGATCTTCGGGCCACTGGGTGTACCTTGCAAAATTGAGAACAAAAGCCGCTTTGACCGTGGGTTCGTCCATGGCAGCTGCAAGGGTGTCTTTCGGCCCGAAAGAAAGCTGGGCCGGAAAGATCAGGGCCGTACACGAGACGATACGCCAGGTACGGCGGATGTATTTCGCATAGGTCATCCGATAGCCTTAAAAACGGTAGGTGATTTTACCGTACACGCTGCGAGGGACCTCTGTGGGAAGACCGTAGTTTTCCATGACATACTCCGGGTGGCGTTCGTCCAAAAGGTTCTGGCCCACCACGGAGAGCTCCAGGGCCGGGGCGGGAGCCCAGCTCAGACGGACGTCCAGGGTGAGGTAATCGTCAATCTCATACGTGCCGTCCGGGGACGCGGCATAGGCCGCGCTGGAGTCGTCCACGTACCGGAGCCAGAGGTCCAGTTCCAGGTCATTTCCCATATCCACCGCCGACCGCAATGAGACCTGATGGGTGGGTTCCCGTCCCACCTGCCCCTCCTCTTCCAGGTTGCTGTTCAGGTAGGTGTAGGCCAGGTCTTCTTTTAACCAGTCCGTCACCTGCCAGGCCGTTGCCAGCTCCGCGCCGTAGGCACGGGACGAAAACTCATGCACCAGGAAAAAGGGCTGTTTGATGTAGGTTCCCTGAAACTCGGGGGCCCCCTGGCGGGTGACCCGCAGGTGGTCGTAGTCGTGGTAGTAGCCTGCAATGTCCACGGAAACGGTGGGCCTTGGCATGAACCGGTACCCCACTTCGTAGGCGATGAGCTCTTCGGACTGCTCGTCGTCCACACCGATTCCCGTAACCACAACGGGCAGGGGCGAAGGGTTCTCCGGGCTCATGGGGGGGACCACATAAAGGTTAACCACCCCGTCCCGTTCGACCCGTGACGGGGTTCGCACGGCACGGGAGACCGCGGCCCAGAGTTTGTGGTTGGGGCGGGGGGAAAAGAGGAGGCGCGCGCTGGGTTGGACCTCATAGCCCGTGGACTCGTTGTGTTCGACTTTGCTGCCCAGGGTAAGCCAGAGCCTGTTGTCGGAAAGGAGGATCTCATCCTGGAGAAAGGCGCTGAACAGGTCGTCGGTGCGGCTCTCCGGAGAGTACATCAGCACGGATGTGTCGGCCAGCTCATCGTGGATCCGCTGGTACCCGGCCCCCCAGACAATGTCATGACGCTCCCCGGCCTTGAAGTGGTGTTGAAAATCGACGTCGATGTTCTCTTTTTCTTCGTTGGTAAAGGCCTCTTCCCGCTTTGATACGTCGTAGATGAGCTGCAGGGAAAGGTCCGATGTGGAGGAGAGGACCCGTTGCCATCGGGTGAGCAGGTTGCCCCCGGACACATCGGCGGTGTCGTCCACGATCTCGGCATAGGGTGGTGCAAGGGAGGGAAGCACCACCTCCTGATTGATCTCCCCGTCGTAGAGATCCCCCTGGAAGGTGACCTTGTTTCGTTCGCCAGGGTGTCGCCGAAACCCTCCCTGGGCCATTTCCCAGTCGTCCCCTGCCCCGTCCCCTGATGCGCGCTCAAACTCATCCCGTTTGAAGCCCTTGGCATAAAAACGGCCGTGGGTGGCTTTGCCCAGGGCCGCGCCGTAACGCGCCTCGGCAAAGCCCTCTTCCGTGGTTCCCCCGCCCACAGTGGCCACGCCCCCCACTGTGTCCGAGGCCTGCTTGGTGATGATGTTGATGACCCCGTTCACCGCGTTGGCTCCCCAGAGGGTGGCCCCGGGCCCTCGGATCACCTCGATGCGGTCCACGTCTTCGAGCATCACGTCCTGCACCTCCCAGTAGACCCCGGAGAAAAACGGGGTGTAGACGGTGCGTCCGTCAATGAAAACCAGCAACTTGTCGGCAAACCGGCTGGTAGCACCGCGGCTGTTCACGGCCCACTTGTTGGAATCGATGCGGGAGACGGTGAGCCCGGGCACCATGCGCAGGGCATCGGGGATGTTGGTGACCCCGGATCGTTTCAGGTCCTGGTTGGTGATGACGAACACTGCGGCCGTGCTGTCCGAGAGGTGCTGCTCTTTTTTGCCCACCGAGGTCACGTTGATGTTCATGAGATCCTCGATACTCAAATCAACCACCTCCTGTTCGGAGGCCCGAAGCGGAGAGCTGAGAAGCAGGAGAAGAGACAAAACCATGAAATATGAGGCCGGGGACCCGGGTAGCTGCATTCATGATCGATTCCCTCGGTGCTGGGAAAAGGGTGCATGGCAGTCAGGTGATCGGCCCGGCGGGCTCGGCGTCCGCATCGCAGGGAAAAGGCATGGGGATACGGAGAAGACACTGCGTCACCGAAAGCGGACGGGGGCTTTGCTCGGAAAATGGCAAGGGGGCCGCTTACGGGTACTGGAGACATCCACGGGCTGTTGGCCTGCGAGAAGCCAGCAGGATTAATTGAAAGATCACCGCAGGTAGGGGGCGCGTGAGTTCGCGTGGCGAGGTGCGCGCATCGGGTAATGGTTAAAATGGTTAAAGATGTTTATTTACTAATAATTTCATCGATTTTTCAAAAAGTCCAGTTGAAAAAACAGTTGGCACGGCCCGGTCAGCCACCATTGAAGGCGCTTTCCATGGACTCTGCCTGCCTCACCGGTATGGGAGTCTTCCCGGGAAAACAATTCAGTCAGATGGCGACAGGGCCGCCATCGGTGGGCTATGGGTTGAAATATTTCGAAAAGCTGGAAATCAGGGCTCATATGCGTTTACTTATGCACGAAATCCGAAACTTATTTTGAGAAAAATGGAAGCCGAACCTGCTGATTTTAATGAATACATGAATCTGCAGGGTCCGCCCCGTTTCCCTTCCATGGATCAGACCAAGGAAAAACAGTGATCAAACAAGGGGTTACCAACATAGTGACAAGACCAAATCAGAGAAGGAGCGTTTCGTGAGTTTAGTCAAGCAGAGAGAGCAGCTCGGAAGCCGCATCGGCTTCCTTTTTATTTCCGCCGGATGCGCCATCGGCCTGGGGAACGTGTGGCGTTTTCCATTTATCACCGGAAAGTACAAAGAGGGGCCGCCTTTGTGTTGATCTACCTCCTCTTCCTCTTCATTCTGGGCCTGCCCATCATGGTCATGGAATTTTCCATCGGACGCGGTGGCCAGAAGAACATTGCCGGGGCTTTGAAAGCCCTGCAGCCTAAAGGGAGCCGCTGGCACCTCTACGGCTATTTCGCCATCCTCGGCAACCTGATCCTTATGATGTTCTACACCACCGTTGCCGGGTGGATGCTGGCCTATTTCTACCACACACTCACCGGTAACCTGGCGGGTCTCTCCCGGATGCGGTGGGCGGTTTCTTCGACGGGCTCCTGGCAAGTCCCGGCACCCTGGTGTTCTGGATGGGCCTCACCGTGGTTTTAGGCTTTTTTACCTGCTCTCTGGGGCTGCAAAAAGGGGTGGAGAACATCACCAAGTGGATGATGTCCTCCCTGTTCGTGATCCTTATCGCCCTGGTGGTCAAGTCCGTCACCCTGCCCGGCGCGTCCGCGGGGCTCTCCTTTTATTTAATGCCCGATTTCGGCCGCCTCATGGAGACCGGGGTCTGGGAGACCGTTTACGCGGCCATGGGCCAGGCCTTCTTTACCCTGAGCCTCGGCATCGGCAGCATGGCCATCTTCGGCAGCTACATCGGTAAGGACCGCTCCCTTACCGGTGAATCCCTCAACATCATCGGCCTGGACACCTTTGTGGCCATCCTCTCCGGCCTGATCATCTTCCCGGCCTGCTTTGCCTTCGGCAAGGATCCCGGCGCCGGGCCCGGCCTGATCTTCGTCACCCTGCCCAACATCTTCAACACCATGGAGGGCGGCCGCATCTGGGGCACCCTCTTCTTCCTCTTCCTGAGTTTTGCCGCCATGTCCACGGTCATCGCCGTGTTTGAAAACATCATGGCCTTTACCATGGAGGAGTGGGGCTGGACCAGAAAGCGCGCCTCCCTGAACAACGGGTCTGTCCCCTTCCTCTTCCTTCTCTCCCTGCCCTGCGCCCTGGGCTTCAACGTCCTGAGCGGCATCAACCCCCTGGGCGAAGGCACCGTGATCCTCGACCTGGAGGACTTTATCGTGGGCAACAACCTGCTGCCCATCGGCTCCCTGATCTTTGCCTTTTTCTGCAGCTATAAAATAGGGTGGGGCTGGGACTCCTTCGTCAAAGAGGCCAACGAAGGCCACGGGCTCCGTTACCCGGAGAAAACCAAATTCTACGTGAAATACATCCTGCCCCTGATCATCCTGGTGGTCTTCATCGGCGGGTACATTGAAAAGTTCGGCGGCTGATACCGAACCTGAGATTGCGTTACGTAAAAAAAGCCCCCGGCTGTGCCGGGGGCTTTTTTGTTTGCCGGGCAAAGCGGCTAAAGAGCTGTGCTGTGGGATTTTGGGGCAACGATGGGCACGCTTCGCTTTGCCCATCCTACGACCAAACACACCGACCCGCGTCGATGAGCGAGGCCATGTAGGGTGGGCAAAGGCAAGCCGAACCCATTGGGGTGGCGACGCCCTTGGCGCCGTGCCCATCGAGCACCACAAGCCCACCCGGTTGAATGGGGTTGCCGGGCAACGATGGGCACGCTTCGCTTTGCCCATCCTACGGTTAAACACACCGAGCCACGCCGATAATCCGCGACCACGTAGGATGGGCAAAGGCAAGCCGAACCCATTGGGGTGGCGACGCCCTTGGCGCCGTGCCCATCGAGCGCCACAAGCCCACCCGGTTGAATAGGCTTGTGGGGCAACGATGGGCACGCTCCGCTTTGCCCATCCTACGGTCAAACACACCAAGCCACGCCGATAATCCGCGACCACGTAGGATGGGCAAAGGCAAGCCGAACCCATTGAGGTGGCGACGCCCTCGGCGCCGTGCCCATCGAACGCCACGAGCCCACCCGGTTGAATGGGGTTGTTGGGCAACGATGGGCACGCTCCGCTTTGCCCATCCTACAGTCAAACACACCGAGCCGCGCCGATAAACCGCGACCATGTAGGATGGGCAAAGGCAAGCCGAACCCATTGAGGTGGCGACGCCCTTGGCGCCGTGCCCATCGAACGCCACGAGCCTATCCGGTTGAATGGGGTTGCCGGGCAACGATGGGCACGCTCCGCTTTGCCCATCCTACGGTTAAACACACCGAGCCACGCCGATAATCCGCGACCACGTAGGATGGGCAAAGGCAAGCCGAACCCATTGGGGTGGCGACGCCCTCGGCGCCTGCGGCCCCATCGAACGCCACGAGCACATCCGGTTGAATGGGGTTACCGGAGACCATGGGCACGCTTCGCTTTGCCCATCCTACGATTAAACACATCAAACCGCGCCATGGTCCGCCACCATGAATGTGGTCCCTTTTCCGCCTCTCCCTTTCATTTCTTAAAGAAGAAGGGCTCTCACAAGGGCTTTCCCGTCTTTTTTTTGATGGGCGGGTAAAAAATCGAAAACATGAACGGCGCCCGGTTTACGAATAAAAAGAAAGCTCGCCAAAAACTTTCTTTTTATCTGGTGGGTTACGACACTATCTTAATTAGACATTGTATTTATTGTGGATAATGCCTATCGGGTCCATCCCTGTCATCCCGCAAAAGATTGTGTTACCCTCCGATTTCTGTGTCAACGTGGAGTTGAAAAGCAACTCCCAAACAAGTGCTCGAATCGGTGGAGGTAACACCTGTGAATAAAGAGATGAAGGATATCGTTGTTGCGGGAGCAGCTCTGTTTGCCATGTTTTTTGGAGCGGGAAACCTGATCTTTCCCCCTGCCCTGGGATTTATGTCCGGAACCTCATGGTTTTTCTGTATGCTGGGCTTTTTTATCACCGGCGTGGGCCTGCCCATCCTCGGTGTGGCGGCCCTGGCCAAATCCGGCGGGTCCCTGGACCGGTTTGCCGGTCGGGTGAGCCCGATGTTCGCCAAGGTGATGGGCACGGCCATTGTCCTGGCCATCGGCCCGTTCCTTGCCATTCCCAGGACCGGTGCCACGGTCTATGAGATCGGCATCAAGCCCCTCTTCCCGGGTGTCTCCCCTTTAACGGCCTCCGTGGCCTTTTTTGCCGTCACCCTCTTTTTTGCCCTCAAGCCCTCCAGCATCGTGGACAAGATCGGGAAATACCTTACCCCCTTGCTGCTGCTCATTATCGGCCTGATCATTGCCAAGGGCATTGCAAGCCCCATAGGCCAGCCCGTGGACAAGGGGTTGATCCAGCCTTTGGGCCGCGGCTTCATTGAAGGCTACCAGACCATGGACGCCCTGGCCTCCATTCTCTTTGCAGGGCTGGTGCTTTCGGCCATCGCGGCAAAGGGGTACAAAACCGCCGAAGAGCAGATCTCCCTGACCTGCAAGGCAGGCCTCATCGCAGGGACGGGCCTGATGCTTGTCTACGGTGGGCTCCTCTTTCTGGGGGCCACGGCAAGCGGCATGTTCGAGGACGGGATCTCCAAGTCCGATCTCATCGTGACCATCACCAACACCGTGCTGGGCAGCGCCGGGCGCATGGCCATGTGCCTGGCCGTGTCCGCCGCCTGCCTGACCACCGCCATCGGCCTCACCGCCGTGGTGGGCTCCTGGTTTGAAAAACTCTCCCACGGAAAGCTCAAGTATCAGCCCGTGGTCATCGCCACGGCTGTCTTCAGCACCCTCATCGCCGTGTCCGGCGTGGAGAAGATCGTCACCTTTTCGGTTCCCCTTCTCATCATCGCCTACCCCATCGTCATCGTCCTCATTGCCCTGGCTCTCTGGGGAAGCAAACTGAGTTCCGCCGTGTACAAAGGCGCGGTCACCGGCTGCCTTATTGTCAGCGTTTTCGATGCGCTGTCTTTCCTGAAAGTGGGCACCGGGGCCGCAGGCAAGCTCATCGCCAAGCTCCCCTTTGCCGATGCCGGGTTTTCCTGGGTGCTGCCCGCCATCTTCTGTGCGGTGGTGATGGAGTTGATCCGTACCACCATGCATCACAAGCCCCTGAGCCAGAGCACCATGCCCAAGAGCTGATCCCTTTCCCCTTGAAGCCCGCCTTCCTTTCTGTGACAGGAGGAAGGCGGGTTGTCCCCTCCCCTCTCATTTATTTACCGCCCCGTCTTACGCAACGCCCGTCAATGGTGTATAAGGAAACCATTGACGATTCATGGATACATGATGAACGAAAAGGGCGATACCAGCGTGGCGGAATTCAAGACACATCTTACGGTTTCCAGTTTCTGCAGCAGTGCGGCAGCTACCTTTCTGCTTGCCGCCTCCCTTGCCACCCCCGATGAAGTGTTGCTCTTTTTCGTCATGGGCGTTGTGGGCGGCCTTTTGCCCGACATCGACTCGGACAGCTCCCTTCCCGTGCGGCTCCTCTTTACCTTCATCGCCACAGTGATTTCGTTTCTCATCATGTTCAACCAGTAGGTGCAATTTCGCTGCGCGGAGCTGTTTACCATCTGGCTGGTGAGTTTTTTCGTGGTCAATTTTCTCTTTTTCTCCATGTTCACTCGTATCACCGTGCATCGGGGGATCATCCACTCGGTGCCGGCCAGCTTTGTCTTCTGGTTTTCATCCACACTCATCCTCTACCACTTCTTCAGCTTTTCCAGGCAAACCGTCTGGATGGCAGGCTTTTTCGTCTTTGCAGGCTTTCTCATCCACCTCCTTTTAGACGAACTGGTGAGTCTCGATCTTTTCGGCAACGGCCCGAAGCGCTCCTCGGGGACCGCCTTTAAGTTTGCCAACCCCAGGGACCTGAAATCCACGGTGGCGGTCTACGGCCTGGCCGCTCTCCTCTTTGCAGCCACCCCGGACTACACCCCTTTTGTGCGTACCTATTTTTCTCCGGACAGTTTTGCATCCCTGCGGGTGTTTCCGGACAAGGGGTGGTTTACGCATCTCTACCGAACCTACCTCAGTCGCTGGCAGACCAAACCAAAAGGGGCCCCCGGCACGTCTGCCGGGGGCCCCTCCCTTCATCAAACACACACCATCTCTACAAGGTGAAGCGGATACCGCCCATGAGGTTGAGCCCGGGCATGGGATAGCCAGGCAGGTATTCGTAGGATTAGGATCGGTCAATTTTGCCAGCCACAAAGAGCTCGCCTTCCATGCCGGGCAGGTGGAAGGCGTAGCTCAGCTGGCCGTTGACGAGGGTATACGAATCCACCGGAGAATTATTGCTTGCACCGGCCTTGCGGGCCTGGGAGCTGACGGTCATGCTCGACAGGTAGGAGGCGTCAAAACTCAGGGTAAAGGCTTTAAAGAAACGCCAGTTGAGCCCGCCGGTGACCGTGGTCTCCGGAGCGTAGGGCATGTCCCCGGGGTCGGTGTCCAGAAAGGTCGCCCCGGCAAACAGGGAGAGGTTCCGGGTGGGGTTGACGCTTACGGTGATCTCCGAGCCTTTGATGGTGAATTCTTCGATGTTGTCGTACACGGGGGGAGGCGGCGGCGTGATCGTACCGGTCTGTGCCGTCGTCGTAGAAGAAGGTGACGTCCACAACGGCGCGGTCCCCGAACTTCCGGGTGATTCCCGCCTCGAAATGGTCCACCTTTTCAGCGTTCAAGTTTTTCCAGGAATCCCTGAGCATGGGGATGACCTTCTCGGAGAAGACCACCACCTCAAGGCCCGGGTAGACCACGCCCCGGGCATAACTCAGGTGCACCTCGGTCTCTTTGTAACCGGCAACCAGCCCTGCGTGGGGTGCGAGTTCGTCATCGAAGTCGGTGTTGTCGTAATAGCGCATCCCCGCCGACGGCACGGCGTAGAACCCTTCTTGGGAACCGAACTGTCTGCTCACGGCCGTGTACGGAGAAAAAAGGGTCACGTCGTGGCCGTCCCATCGGTCGGTTGAGCCGTCGCTGAAGGTCTTGTCGTACTCTCCCTCGCTGTAATCCCAGTCAAACCCCACAAGCCACTCCAGGCCATAGTCCAGGTAGAATGTTTCCCGGGCCTTGACCCCGTAAAACAGGGAATCGTTGAAGAGGTTCTCCCTGACCCCCGGAGTGGGCGCGGGGTAGTCCAGCCAGTCCCCTTCCCCGCCGTTCCAGTACACCTTGACGCTGCCGTCGGCATGTTCGTAGCTGTTGGAGAGGGTGGCCTCGGCCAGCCAGGTCCGCGTCTCAAAGCTGCCTTCGCGCAGGGCGGGGTCTGCCCCCTCTTCGCCCGGGTCCTTGGCCTCATTATCATTCCAGAGGGTCACCATGTTGAGGTCCCAGTTGGGGCTTAAGGCAAAACCCAGGCTGGCGTGGACGTTTTTCAGCTCACCGTCGGCTTCGTCCCTGTGGCCGTCGGAGCTTCGGTACCCGCAGCCGATGTAATAATCAACCTTGTCTTTTTTTCCGCCGTGCTCCACGGTCCCCACCAGGGTGGACCAGCGGCCTGTTGCCACCTGGCCCTTGGTGACAAAGCCTTCGGTCTCCATGCGTTTGGGCACCACATTGATCACCCCGAAGGCGTTTCCGAAGTGCTGGGGCTGAGGGCTTTTGTACACCTCAATGGCATGGGCGGCGTCCACGGGGATGGTGTCCAGGAGGGGGTGGTTCCAGACGCTTAAGTACATGGGAATGCCGTCAAACAGTGTTTTGATCTCTGCCCCGGGCCTGCTGGAGCCCATGCCCCGGATAAAGACCCCGCCCCCTTCGGCCCCGCCGAAAGAGCCGATGGGGTTGTACCGGGAGATGTTGACCCCGGGGGTTCGCCTGAGGGCTGTCTCCAGGTCCTGGGCATTGAGGTCTTCCACCTGCTCATCGGTAACCCGGGTTTTCCTGGCCCCATAGGCGTCGGTGATGTTTGCTTCGATGACAGGGGACGCGGTGACCGTCACATCGTCCAGAAGAAGTGCCGGTTCTTCGCCTGCTGTGGCGCTGCCCGGGAGTGCTGCGGTGATGAGCAGCAGGATCATGATAAGGCCAGATTTTACGTATCTGTCAGAAGGGGTCATGCCTTTCTTGCACACAGGAAATACCCCCTTGCATCATCGCTCAATTCAATAATTCGCAGCCCTGCTTCGGTGCACATGCCCTCCATTGCCCCATGCTCGGGGATCATGTCCTGTTCCACGGCTGTTCCTGCCTTGCGGTGCACGTCGTTGATGACGGACAGCGGTTTAAAGTGGCAGATGATGAGAAGGCCTTCGGGCTTCAGGCTGTGGGTCAGAAGGGCAAGGGCCCCTTCCTGGTCTTCGAGGTGGGGAAAGACCTGATGGCAGAGGGCCAGGTCCACCCCTTCCCCGGGAAGGGGACAGGCTTCGAGACGTCCCTGCCGCAGCTCCACATGGGCCTGATCTGCGAGCCTTTCTTTAGCTGCTGCCACCATGCCACGGCTGATATCCATGGCAATGACCCGGCCCGACGGACCTACCCTGCGAGCCAGGATCTCGGTGAGGCGGCCGGTGCCGCAACCCGGCTCCAGCACGGTTTTTCCCTCCAGGGGACCGGCAGACGCAAACACCCGGTCCAGTTTATCCAGCTCCTCCGGGCCGTACGCTTCGGTTGCCCAGGGGGCGCCTGTTTGTGAATCAAAAAAGACCGCCTTGCGTGCATACATTTGGGTTGTATCCTTTCTTTTAAAACGCCTCGGGCCATGTCTTTAAGGTGTTTGGTCACCTTTCCAACAGGTTGGTCTCGGCAGGGCCGAAGGCTTTTATTTCATGGTCAGCTTGCCCCCCAAGGGGCCGTAGGCTGTTTTCATCTGCCCATACACCGGTTTTCCCACGAGAAAGGTGTAGATCTCGTCGGCCATGGCTGCGGGGTCGATATCGGCAAACCGGTTCGGGTAGAGGATCTTGCCGATGGTGTAGGCGTCTCCCATGGCCGTGCCGATGTTGGTCATGTACCAGTTGTAGGAGTGAAGGGTATGGACCCGTCCTTCCCGGAAAGCGGTGAGACCCTGGTAAAAAACGGGTTTGGCCTGCATGTCCCGGGCCACGTTGCCCCGCCCGCCGCCGTCGATGAAAATGATGTCCGGGTCCATGGCAAGGAGGGCTTCCCTGCCCACAAACAGATGACCGGTGGTGCTTTGCCCAGCCACCACGTTTCTGGCCTTTACCCAGTCAAAGGGGGCGTAGGCGGTCTCCGTGCTTCCGATGCCCTGGGTGCCTTTAAACCCGATGCCCCCCACAAACACCCCGGGTTGTTCCTCTGCGCTCTCCCCTTCCACCCGTTGGGCAAGGTCCTTTTCCGTCTCTCGGATAAAACCCACCACCTCTTCCGCCCGGTCCTCTTTGCCCAGGATTTTTCCGGCAAGGCGCAGGGAGCGGTACATGGTCTCGTCAAACCGGCCGAAGGGGCCGTAGGAGAGAACCACCACGGGAATCCCCAGCTTGGCCTGGAGCTTGTCGGCTTTGCGCCGTTCAAGGTAAGTGATGAAGATGAGGTCCGGGGCTGCGGCGAGCAGGGCCTCCAGATCCGGCTCACCGTTGATGGACCCGGGGCCTCCCGGGCCCACGGACGGCAGTCGGGACAGCTCGCTGTTGGCGACCCAGTAGGGGCGCGTGGTGGGGAACCGTTTTTCAATGGCTTCCACCCCCACCACCTTGGTCTTGGCCTCCAGGTAGATGATGAGCCTCAGGGTGCCCGGGGCCAGGCAGACGATGCGCTGCGGGATGGCTTCAACGGTGACGGTGCGTCCGGCCATGTCCTGCACCGTCACGGCACAGGCCGGTGAGAGCCAGCCAAAAAAGAGCAGGCATAGGATGATCAAGGTGCGTTTCATAAGGTGGCCTGCCTTTTCTTGACGGCAACAATCATCCGGGAGTCCAGCCTGTCCCCGAATTTGGCCAGGGGGTGGCCGGAGAAGGCGTCGGCTTCCAGGATCTCCTTGATGGTGAAGTGGCGTTCCAGAAGGTCCCTGTACGCCTCCCAGGAGAGGTCGCCGGAGAACCGGTAGATGTTGTCCTCCTTGCCCACACCCTTGAAGGCCGAAAGGCTCCACTCCAGGTCGAGCAGCCGGTCTTTGGAGCCCTCCCCTTTTCCGTAATAGACGTGCTTTGTTACAAAGAGCCCTCCGGGTTTTAGGGCGTCGTGGATCCGTTTTAAAAGGGCCGGGTTTTTGCCCCCCGGATTGTAGGAGAGAAAAATCACGTCGTGGTCGCTTCCCAGGTCGTCGGTAAAGAGGTTTCCGGACACAAACCGGACCCGGTCCGCGCCGTGGGCCGCCATGACCTCTTCGGCCTTGCGGGCAATGTCCGGGAAATCAAAGACCGTGGCTCGGAGTTCGGGGTTGATACGGCTCAGCGCAATGGCATAGAGCCCGTGGCCGCCCCCCAAGTCCAGCAGGCTCCGGGCCTGTTGAAAGGCGGGGATGGCTGCCACGGCGTCAACGGTCTTTTGGAGCTCTCCGCAGAGGATCTCAGCTGCCAGGGAATCCACCATGCCATTTTCGAAAAAATCCTCTTCCATGACATCCAGAGGGCCTTCGCGGAGCACTCTGTCCAGGCGGTCCCACAGGGCAAACCCGTTCTGGATATCCCGCATGACCGCTCCTTGAAACAGAGGAGACGAGGAGACGAGGTAGAGGGCGCTCAAGGGGGTGTTCCGGTAGTGTCCCTCTTTCCGGCAAAGGAGCCCCAGCTCACAGAGGAGCTCCACAAGGTGCTCCGCCGCTGGGAGCTTCAGGTTGCAGGCCGTGCAGAGCCCGGTGAGGGTGAGGGGCTCTTCCAGGGCATCGAAGAGCCCCAGGCGAACAGCGGCATTCATGGCACAAAACTCTTTGTAGTGGCGCGAGGCCTTGTAGAACAGGCTGTGAAGCGCATCGGCTCCCGGTGCGTCACCTTCCCCTTTCATGTGGGTGGTCGATTCGTCTGTTGCAAACACTGAAGGTCCCTTTCATTTATCGTTGGGTGGTAAGCAAGAATGTCGCTGGGATTTTTATCCGGCTTTGGCCAGGGACGGCCCCATGGTTTCTGCCTGCCGTCGGCTGTCCAGGGGCACGGCCACGGTGTGGCCCCGGATGCGTTCCAGGGCCACAGGAACGCCGTAGACCTCCCGGATCATCTCCGGGGTCACCTCGTCCCTGGGGCAGAAACCATGCATGGCGCCGTTTTTCAGCAACAGGAAATAGTCGGCATGGCGAAAGGCCAGGTTCAGGTCGTGCATGGAGACCACCACCGTAAGGTTCTGCCGGGTGGCGATATCGGAGATGCGTTCCATGACGTCCATCTGGTTTTTCAAATCCAGGCTGCTGGTGGGCTCGTCCATGAGGAGGAGCTCAGGCTCCTGGGCCAGGGCCCGGGCGATGGTGACTTTCTGAAGTTCCCCGCCGCTCAGGCTGCCCGCGGGCCGAAGGGCCAGGTGGTCCAGGTGCATGGTGGTGAGGATGCTCTCCACCATGGCCAGGTCCCGGCGGGACGGTGCCCAGGTGATATAGGGCTTGCGCCCCAAAAGCACGGTGTCAAAGACGGAGAGAAGCTGGGCACCGGAGCTCTGGGGCACATAGGCCACGTGCCGGGAGAGTTGTCGCCTTGGTATGCGGAGGAGGTCCAGATCGTTTAAACGCACCTCCCCGCTCAAGGGGGGCAGGATCCGTATGAGGCTTTTCAACAGGGTGGATTTCCCGGCGCCGTTGACGCCCAGAACGCCGCAGACACACCCCGGGGGAAGCTGGAATCCCACACCCCTCAGGACCATGGCGTTGCCATACCCGACGTGGAGATTATCGACGGAAAAAGTCATCTGTGTATCCCCCTTATAAGAAGGAAAAGAAAAAGCGGGGCCCCCATAAAAGAGGTCAGCACCCCCACGGGCAGGGCCCCGGAACCAACGAGCAGGCGGCCTGCGGTGTCTGCCCCGAGGAGCAGCAGGGCCCCGATGAGGCAGGAGAAGGGAAGAAGCAGCCTGTGATCGCCTCCCACAAGCCGTCGGCCGATGTGGGGGGCCAGAAGCCCCAGAAAGGCGATGACGCCGTGGAACGCCGTGACCAGGGCGGCCACCAGGGTGGCAAGGATCATCCCTGACAGGCGGAGTCCGGTGACGTTGACCCCCAGGGCCTGGGCTTCGTCTTCCCCAGCTGCCAGGGCGTTTAAGTTCCACCGGTTCATCAGGAAATAGACAAGCACGGCAAGGGTCACGGCCCCTAAGATGCCGAGTTCCTGCCAGCCGGAACGGGCCACGTCCCCAAAGGTCCAGAAGACAACGGCGGCCAGCTCCACCTCAGAGGCAAAGTACTGGATCAGAATCGTGCCCGAGGTAAACAGGGCGGAAAGGGCAATGCCTGCAAGGATGACGGACTCCGGGGACATGCCCCGGAGCCGGGCCAGCACCAGAATCACCACCGTGGCGGTCATGGCACCGGTGAAGGCGCAGAGGGTTACGGCGCACACGCCGGGGATGGACCAGGCCTGGGGCCCTGAGGCTGCCAGGGCGCCCTGGTCCAGGCCACCGGCTCCCAGTGCCACGATGGCAAAGGCCGCGCCGCAGGCCGCTCCCTGATTGATGCCAAGTGTGAAGGGTGAGGCCAAAGGATTCTTGAGAAGGCTTTGGGTGACCACACCCGAGAGTCCCAGGCCGCATCCGGCCACCACGGCCGCCGTGATCCTCGGCAGGCGGATACTCCACACCACGATGCGGCCCGTTCCCGTCTCAAGGCCCATGAGGCTTCGGATCACTTCGGAAAGCGACAGCTGATATGAGCCCACGCTGACCGCCCAGATTCCAAGGACCACGAGGAGGATGCACAACCCTGCGAAAAGAAGGAAGCGCCGTGCCAGGGTTGTTCCGTAAAGCCGGGCCACAGCACCCTGCCCTTCGCCTGTGCCGACCTGGGCTCCACTTGTTACCATGTATTCCATGCATGCCCTCCGACAGGGGGAGCTGACCCGGATATGTCATGAGAAAGTAACCAGGCTAAAAACGATCATCTGTTTTTACGCCTGGTTGTCGAGGTGCGAATGGATATTTCAAAAATGCAAAATATCATTCGCCTTTTGTGCCTCGATTTTCTCACCCATCGGCCGAGTCCCCTTTCCTGCCCGGAAAATAAAAAAGGCCACGAAGGCTCAACCACCTCTTTTTTGAGATGGCGTGAGCCTTCGTGGCCTTTGGGTTGCGTATTGCGGCACCGGAAGCGCCGGGCTTAGTGCCCGAACGCATCACCGGATCACCGGGGATGTCAATAACGATCTGTCAATCGAATACCAACGGCTTCTTGCCGCAATTTATCTACACTTAAGCAGGTTTTTCGCTGTTGTCAAGGACGGGGTGGGTTCCATGGGAAAAAGTGGGCCCGGGCCGGGGGCTTGTGGCCTTTCGCCCCGACGACGACGGGACGACGCGACTTGATATGACAAATATGTATTTTTTATTTTTTCAAAACACAAAAATGTTACCCATTCAAAAAGCCATGACACCTCAATGCAAGTTTTGCCGGATAGATATTTGGAAGCCATGGGTTGTTGTTTCAAGGTCTTGTATCGGTGTAGCTCACCCATATCGCGAATTTGGCACACCCGTTGCACTATACACAAGTCAACATCACGGAGACAGGAATCCACGACAAAAAAGGAGAGTTTCATGCGAAAAATTGAAGCAATCATCAAGCCGTCCCGGCTGGACGAGGTAAAAGATGCCCTCAACGAAATCGGCATCAACGGGATGACCGTCAGCGAAGTTCGCGGGTTCGGAAGGCAAAAGGGCCATACCGAGATCTTTCGCGGCGCAGAGTACCAGGTGGACTTTATCCCGAAAATCAAGATCGAGATCATTGTGGAGCGCTCCATCATGGAGAAGGTGCTCTCGGTCATCGAAGAAAAGGCTGGAACCGGAAACATCGGGGACGGCAAGGTTTTTGTCCTGCCCGTGGAGCAGGCGGTGCGGATCCGCACCGGTGAATGCGGCCGGGAAGCCCTCTAACCAGAAGCCTGTATACGGAACATCACCCAACCAAACGCTTAAGGAAAAGAGAGATGAAAAAAAGATTCATGACACTTACCGCGCTGCTGGTCGCAGCTTCGTCAGCCTGGGCAGGGGACGACACCCCCACTGCTCTGACCAACCGGGATGCCATTGCACTGGTCCAGGAGCATGCCAACTTTGTCTGGACCCTGGTGGCTGCATGCCTCGTCTTTTTTATGCAGGCGGGTTTTGCCCTGGTGGAAGCCGGGTTTACCCGGGCGAAAAACGTCATCAACATCATGATGAAAAACCTCATGGATTTTTCCATGGGGTCCCTGGCCTACTGGGCCGTGGGCTTCGGCCTGATGTTCGGCGTGAGCAAGGGTGGCCTCATCGGCACCTCAGGCTTTTTCCTGAGCGACTACACCCCTGGCGGTGATCCCTGGATCCTGGCCTTCTGGATGTTCCAGGTGGTGTTTGCGGCCACGGCAGCCACCATCGTCTCCGGTGCCATGGCCGAGCGGACCAAATTCTCCGCATACCTTATTTACAGCGTGCTCATCAGCGCCATCATCTACCCCATCTTCGGCAGCTGGGCCTGGGGCGGCCTCCTCAACGGCAGCGGATGGCTTGAAAAACTGGGATTTATCGATTTCGCAGGCTCCACCGTGGTTCACTCCGTCGGGGGCTGGGCAGCCCTTGCCGGAGCCATGGTCCTGGGGCCGAGGCTCGGCAAATACACCAAGGACGGCAAGGTCAAGCCCATCCTGGGCCACAACATCGGCCTGGCTGCCCTGGGCGTCTTTATCCTGTGGCTCGGATGGTTCGGCTTTAACCCCGGCTCCACCACCACGGCAGATAAGAGCATCGCCATGATCTTTGTGAACACCAACCTGTCGGCTGCTTCGGCCGCAGTGGCCGCCATGTTCGCCTCCTGGATCATCTTCGGCAAGCCCGAGGTGGGCATGAGCTTAAACGGCGCCCTTGCCGGCTTGGTGGGGATTACCGCAGGCTGTGCCAACGTGTCCCCGGGAAGCTCCATCATCATCGGGCTTGTGGCAGGCGTCCTGGTGGTCTTCTCCGTGCTCTTCTTCGACAAATGCCGCATCGACGATCCCGTGGGTGCCATCTCGGTCCACGGCGTGTGCGGTGCCTGGGGCACCCTGGCAGCAGGAATTTTCGACATGAACGGGTTCTCCATGTCCGTGGTGGGTGTTCAGCTCATCGGCATCGCGGCCTGTTTTGCCTGGACCTTCCCCACGGCTTACGGCCTCTTCAAGCTCCTTGAAAAGACCATGGGCCTGAGGGTCTCCCCCGAAGAGGAGATGGAAGGCCTCGACCTCTGCGAGCACGGCGGCACAGCCTACCCCAACTTTGAGGTGTTCAACTACGGCGGTGGCGGCGGTTCCGCCAAGCCAGCAGGCGAAATGGGCGCCTCCGGGACCTATGAGAGGCCGCCCGAACCTGCCCACTGACCCACGCAACCCCATGTAAAAACGGTTTCCGGCGGTGCCGTTGTGCACCACCGGAGACCGGAAGCGAAAGGAGTTTTCCATGCATACCGTATCACGCTTACCCCACTGCTGCGAACCGGGAGCCGTACTCTCCCCCGTCACCGATGCCCTTCACCTGGTCTACGGTGACACAGGCCAGAGGGCCTGCCCCGTATCCTTGCATGGAAAATCCACCGTCAACCAGACCAAAAAACGCCCGCCCCTGTCCGTGCACTTGCCGGGCGTTCGGGGTCTTTCCCAGGGACGGCGCATGCTCTACAGGGGCCTCACGGATCTTATCGACGGCCATCACCCCGCCGCTGCCTTTGTCTACCCCACGGGCAAGGGAGAACGCCTGGGCGATGAGGTGGACGCGGTATGCAGTCGGGTGGAAGAAGAAAAGGGCATTCCGGTGATCCCCGTGCACTCCGAAGGCCCGAAAGGAATGCGCAGGGCCGCGGACCGGGCAGCCTGCCAGGCCCTGTTCCGGCTCATGGGAACCGGGGACATCTCCGGCATCACCCCTGCCTCGGTAAACATTCTTGCAGGGCCCGGAAACAGGTGTGCCGCCATGGCCCTGAAGAACCGTTGCCGGGAGCTGGGGGCCGAGGTGGTGGCCGTGCTTCCGGGATGCAGTAGCGTGGCGGAGATCCGCCGTAGCCACGGGGCGTCCCTCAACCTGGTTTTCGGTGGCGGGGCCATGCTGCAACTGGCCCTTATGATGGAGGTGGAGTACGGCATTCCCCTGGTGCAGGTGTCGGGGGATACAAAGGAGGCGGTAAGGGCTGCCCTTGCCGGCGTGAAAAGGTAAGGCGCAACGCGTTTTTGACTGGAGACGTGCAGGCCCTTTTCGCAAAAGGGCCTGCACGGTTTTATCTGGGTATCAGCAATAGTGGCAGGCCGTTTTTCGGCCTGCCTCTTTTGTTTCCAGCTCGGGTTCCACCAGGTCACACCCTTCCTGACGGTTGGGGCACCGGGGGTGAAAGCTGCACCCCTTGGGCGGGTGGATGGGACTCGGCACGTCCCCGGAGAGGATGATGCGTTCCCGCGGCCTGTCCGGGTCGGGATAGGGAATGGCCGAAAGGAGGGCCTTGGTGTAAGGGTGCTTCGGCTTGGCGTAGACCTCTTCGCAGGTGCCCTCTTCCACCACCTTGCCCAGGTACATGACGGCGATGCGGTCACAGATGTGCTCCACCACGGCCAGGTCGTGGGAGATGATGATGTACGAGAGGTTGAATTCCTGCTGGATGTCGATGAGCAGGTTGATGATCTGGGCCTGGATGGAAACGTCCAGGGCAGAGACGGGTTCGTCACCGATGATCATCATGGGGTTCAGGGCCAGGGCCCGGGCAATGCCGATGCGCTGGCGTTGACCGCCGGAGAATTCGTGGGGGTAGCGATTGCCCTGCTCAGGAGAGAGGCCCACCTTTTGTAAAAGCCAGGCCACCCGGTCGTTTCTCTCGGATTCGCTGCCCATGCCGTGAACCTTCATGGGCTCGCCGATGGCGCGGTTGACGGTCATGCGGGGGTTCAGGGAGGAGAACGGGTCCTGGAAGATCATCTGCATCTTCTGGCGCGTGCGCCGCATCTCGGCTGGGGTAAGGCTGTCCAGGTCGGTGCCGTTAAAGATGAGCTTTCCGTGGGTTTTTTCGATGAGCTTCATGGCGGCAAGGCCCGTGGTGGTCTTGCCGCAGCCCGATTCACCGACGATGCCCAGGGTTTCGCCCCGGCCCAGGGTCAGGTTGACGCCGTCCACGGCGTGGACCACGTCCTTGCAGCAAAAGCCGCCCTTGACGGGAAAATGGACTTTCAGGTTGTCAACGGTCAGAAGGTCTGTCACGCGGTGGCTCCTTTCACACCTGTGGATTCACACCGCCAGCACCGCACCGCATGGTCCGGAGAGACCTGGAACAGGGGCGGCAGCTCAGCATCGCACCGCTCACTCCGGTGGGGGCACCGGGGGGCGAAGCTGCACCCTTTGGGAAGATCGTAGAGGCTGGGGACCATGCCGGTGATCTCCGTAAGGCGGCTGTTGCCGTCTGAATCTTTGGAACCGATGACGGGCACCGAGTTCATGAGCCCTTTGGTGTAGGGATGGCCTGTCTCCCGAAACAGGGTGCGCGTGGGGGCGGACTCCACGATACGGCCCGCGTACATCACGATGACCCGGTTGGCCATCTCCGCGATGATTCCCAGGTCGTGGGTGATCATCATGATGGCGGTCTTCTGCATGGCCTGGAGCTTGAGCATGAGGTCCATGATCTGGGCCTGGACCGTGACGTCCAGGGCCGTGGTGGGTTCATCGGCGATGAGAATTTCCGGGTCGCATGCAAGGGCCATGGCAATCATCACCCTTTGCCTCATGCCGCCGGAGAGCTGGTGGGGATATTCCTTTACCCGTCGAGCGGGTTCCGGCACCTGGACTTTTTCCAGCATCTCCACCGCTTTGTTCATGCTCTCCCTTTTGGATACCCCGCGATGGAGGGCGTACACCTCACCGATCTGCCTGCCCACGGTTTTCACCGGGTTGAGGGAGGTCATGGGCTCCTGAAAAATCATGGAAATGCGATCGCCGCGGATTTTTCGCATCTGCCGGGCGGAGAGCCCGACGATGTCTTTGCCGTCGTAGAGGATTTCGCCGCTCTCGATGCGCCCGGGCGGTTCCGGGATGAGTCGCATGATGGATTGGGCGGTGACGCTCTTACCGCAGCCGGACTCCCCCACCACGCCCAGGATTTCGCCGGGGTACATCCCGAAGGAGACGCCGTTGACCGCGTGGGCCACACCCCGCTGGGTGTGAAACCGCGTGGTGAGGTTCTTCACTTCCAATAAATAATCGTTTTGCATGGTTCCCCTGATTGAATGAAAATTGAGCAAAAATTAATACCAGCAAATCATTGTCCATTCAACTCTTAAAAAAAACTCCATCGCCTTTAAACATATACCTAAGCGAATGCTTTACATATCTTACGTTCCTTAAGCGGAAACATAAAATCAGATTTAGTATAACTTATTGACAGTCAATTGATGGTGTGGTTCTATTTTTAGTTCTCGTAAAAAACTGTTTTCGAATAATCAGTCACAGTAACTCAGGAGGATCGTTTTGATGAAGAAGATTGGATTGTTGCTGCTTGCCGCAGCGACGGCTCTTCTGGTGACGGCGGGTGGGGCGGCGGCCTCATCCGGCGGGACCTTTGTATTCTGCGCGCCCTACGGCGGTGACCTTTTTTCCCTGGATATGCATAAAACCTCACGGACCCAGGACTACATCGTGGGGCTGAACATCAACCGCAGCCTCTACAAGTGGGACGCGGACCAGAGCAAGCCCGTCCTTGACCTGGCCACCGAAGCCAAGGTATCTGCCGACGGCAAGACCTACACCTTCAGCCTCCGCAAGAACGTCAAATTCCACAACGGCCGCACCCTGACCGCCGACGACGTCATCTGGAGCTACAACCGCATTGCCCAGCCCGAGACCACCTCTTCCGCGGCCAGCTACATCGCCAACATCGACGGTGCCGAGGCTGTCATCGCAGGCAAGGCCAAGACCATCACCGGCCTGGAGAAGATCGACGACCACACGTTCAAGATGACCCTGAAGCACCCCGTTGCCATCGGGTACTCCCTCTGCAAGGTGGAAACAGCCATCGTTCCCCGTGAGGCCCTCGAAGGCAAAGAAGCGGCATTCGCCACCAACCCCGTGGGTTGCGGCCCCTTCAAGTTCGTTAAGTGGGTGCGCGGCAGCGAAGTGATCCTCGAAAAATTCGACGGCTACTTTGAACCCGGCAAGCCCTACATCGACAAGCTGGTCTACAAGATCATGCCCGAAGGCGCGGCCCGTGACATTGCATTCCGCGCAGGCGAACTCGACGCCAACATCGTGGGGGCTTCCCAGTACCCCATCTACCAGCGTGACCCCGAGATCAAGGACAACATGATCGAGGTGGCCGAGATGTACACCCGTATCATCGGTTTCAACCCCGAGTTCAAGCCCTTTGCCGACAAGCGCGTGCGCCAGGCCATCAACCACGCCATCAACGCCGAGCTCATCATCAAAAAGCTCCTCAAGAACAAAGCGGTTCCCGCCACCGGTTACCTGCCCACCAGCTCCCCTGCCTATGAAAAGGCCATGAAGGGTTACGACTACAACCTGGCCAGGGCCAAGGAGCTGATGAAAGAGGCGGGCTACGAAGACGGCTTTACCTTTGAGTGCATCGCAACGGCCAACAAGAGCTGGGGCGTGGGCATCGTGGAGGCCCTGATCCCCTTTATGAAGCGCATCAACATCACGGTCAAGCCCCAGCAGCTCGAAGGCGCCGCCCTGGGCGAGCGCTGCCGGCGGGGCCGGGCCAGTTCGACGCCTTTATCTGGTCCATCGAGTCCGGTCCCGATCCCCTGGAGACCCTGAACCGTTTCCGTTCCACCACCCCGAGGTCTGCCGGCAACTACACCGCCTATGCCAACGCCGATTACGACAAGGCCCTGGACCAGGCTGCCGCCGCCTCCTCCGAGACCGAGAGAATCGAGTGGGTCAAGAAAGCCAACCGCATCCTCTTTGAGGACGCCCCCTTCTGGTTCTTCAACTACAACAAGGCCATCATCGCCTATCATCCCTGGGTTCACGGCATCAAGCCCGTGGCTATTGAGATGATGCTTCAGGACTTCACCAACCTGAAACTCGACGACAGCTCTCCGCGCAAGTAAGCCCGGAAGGCCGCGTAAGGGGGAGGACGCTCTCCCCCGATTCACACATCAAACCACAGAGCCTTGCCGGTACGGCAAAGGGGCTCTGTGGTTTTGCCATTGAATGCGTTTCATGGGTACCGTTACACCACAATTTCTCGGAAAGGCCTGCGTCGGCACACCCTGCCCATCGCAAGGCACCAGTGGCCTCGCCGGAATACCGGCGGGGCCATTGATACGCTTTTCGGCACCATTTATTATTTATCCCAGGTTGTTCAACGTATAAAGCTGACGCCTTTCGCCGTCTCCAGATTCATCCCCACGAGATCCTGATCATCTCCATGATCATGTTCGTGCTGCTCAACCTCCTGCCGGGGAACGCCGCCCTCATGGCGGGCGACCAGCGCAAGGCACCGGATCCCCGGATCGTCGAGCAGCTTAAGAAAGAGTGGGGCATCGACAAGCCGGTGCACACCCGTTACTTTATCTACCTCAAAGGGCTTGTCCGGGGCGACCTCGGTACCTCGTTTCTGCGCCGTGAGCCGGTGAACAAGCTGGTGGGCGAGCGCATCTGGCCCACCCTGCGTCTCTCCATCGCCGCCCTTCTCATCTCCGTGGGCATCGGCATCCCCCTTGGTTTTATCTCCGCCCTGAAGCGCGGGACCCTTGTGGACACAGCGTCCATGATCGGGGCGGTTTCCGGGGTCTCCCTGCCCCAATTCTGGCTGGGGCTCCTCTTGATGTACCTCTTTTCGGTGGTTCTCGGCTGGCTGCCCTCCTCGGGCTACGGCCACGGAAAATTCGCCAACCTCATCATGCCCGCCATCACCCTGGGCATCGGCTACACCGCCCTTCTCGCCCGGGCCACCCGGGCCGCTGTCCTTGAAGTGCTGCACAAGGATTACATCCGAACCGCACGGGCCAAGGGCCTCTCCGAGCTTCTGGTGAACTGGCGCCACGTCATGCGCAACACCATGGTGCTGGTGCTCACCACGGCAGGGCTCCAGTTCGGCGCCCTCATCGGCCAGACGGTCATCGTGGAGAAGCTCTTCTCCTGGCCGGGACTCGGCTCCCTTCTGGTGGACTCCATTTTTCAGCGGGACATCCCCGTCACCCAGGGCTGTATCCTGGTGATGATCCTTGTCTTTCTCATCGTGAACCTTGTGGTGGATCTTCTCTATTCGGTGGTGGATCCGAGGATTGAATACTGATGGCATTTTCCAAAGCGGCACTCAAAGGCAGAAGCAACCTGATTATCGGCGCGGTGCTGACCGCCCTGGTCATCGGCATGGCGGTGTTCGCCCCCCTGCTGGCACCTTATCACCCCATCAACGACGCGGACCTCATGGTCTCGGAGGAACCCCCGTCCGCAGATTACCTCTGCGGCACGGACACCCAGGGGCGTGACGTTCTCTCCCGGGTAATCTACGGATCCCGGATCTCCCTTTCCGTGGGGCTGGTGAGCCAGCTCATCAACACCATCATCGGTGTGATCCTAGGGGTCACCGCCGGGTATTTCGGCACCTGGTGGGACGATCTGGTCATGGGGCTCACCAACATCATGCTCTCCATCCCCTCCATGGTCTTTGCCCTGGCCATCATGGCACTTTTAGGCCCGGGGCTGGTGAACGTTTATATCGCCCTGGGGCTTACCAACTGGTCCTTTACCTGCCGGATCACCCGGTCCCAGGTCCTTTCGGCCAAGCGCATCGAGTACGTCCGGGCCGCCGAAGCCCTGGGCTACGGCAAGTGGCGCATCATGTTTGCCCAGATCCTGCCCAACGTGGTGGGGCCCATCCTGGTCATGGCCACCCTGGGCATCGCCTACGCCATCCTGACTGAGGCCTCCCTCTCGTTCCTCGGCCTGGGTACCCAGCCCCCCACCCCGAGCTGGGGCGGGATGCTCTCCAACGCCCGGGAACAGTTTTTCACGGCCCCCTGGATCTCCATCTATCCGGGCCTGGCCATCTTCGTCACCGTCCTGGGGTTCAACCTTCTGGGCGACGGCCTGCGGGATCTTCTGGATCCCCATAAGCATTAAACCATGCGAGCCTCCGGCGGCCCTGCCGGGGGCCTAACAGATAAACAGGGGTTAACCCCATTTGGGGTCGCTTTTTTCCATTCCGCAGACTGCGAGATGTCCCTTGGGTGATGCAACAACGGAAACATGCTGCTAAACTTGGGCTAAAAAAGCGACCCGCCGGAGGCAACATGAAGCGCGCCATTGTATCGACAAAAATCTACACGGGGGTACCCGATGCCCCCTTTGCAGAAGCCCTTCTCATGGAAGACGGCCTTATCACGGCTGTGGGCACCACCAAAGAGATCATGTCCCGGGTCACCCCGGACACCACCGTCTCCTCCATGTCCGGTCACCTTGTGGTGCCCGGGCTCGTGGACGCCCACTCCCACCTGGCCAGCTACGGCCTGACCCTGACCCGGGTCAACCTCGTGGGCCTGCCCTCCCTTGCCGCCTGCAGAAAAGCCATCGCAGAGGCCGTGGCCTACACCACCAGGCCCAATTCTACTGGATCATCGGGCGGGGCTGGAACCACCACTTCTGGGAAGAGCAGCGCGAACCCACCCGGGCCGACCTCGACGACATCTCCCCCGACCACCCCGTGGTCATGACCCGGGCCTGTGGCCACCTGATCTGGGTGAACCAGAAAGCCCTTGAAGTGGCCGGGATTACCAAAGAGACCGTCACCCCCGAAGGAGGCCAGATCGATCGGGATGAGAACGGCCTTCCCACGGGCATCGTCCGCGAGTGCCTGGAGGTGATCCGGGACCACATTCCCCCTGTCACCCACGAAGAGAGAAAGGCCGCCATCCTGGAAGCCCAGGAGCGTACCCTGGCCTACGGCCTTACCGGCACCCATGTCTGCGAAGAGCTCGTCGACTACCTGGCCTACGCCGAGCTGGAAAAAGAGGGAAAACTCACGCTGCGTGTCTGCCACCTGTTGCCCCCGGAAGACCTGGAAAAAGCCGATGCCCTGGGCATCACCGCGGGCTCGGGCAGCGAGCGCCTCTGGCACACCCACGTCAAGCTCTTCATGGACGGCTCCCTGGGTGCGGAAACCGCCTGGATGTTCGATGACTACGAAGGCTCTCCCGGGTGTTGCGGCCTGGCCTGCCTCACCAACGAAGAGCTTCTCGCACAGATCGAGATGGCCTACAAAACCGGACGCAGCGTCGCTATCCACGCCATCGGGGACCGGGCCGTCTCCGCCGCCCTTGACGGGTTTGCCGCCATGCGCGTTAAGTACCCAGGCACCAGGCGAGATCGCGTTGAGCACGTTCAGCGGGTCACCGACGAGGACCTGAATCGATTCAAAGAGATGGACGTCACCGCCTCGGTACAGCCCGGATTTCTCCCCACGGACTGGAAGACCGCCGAGGCCAAATGGGGGCTTTCCCGCTGCCGTCAGGCCTACACCTGGAAACGCATTCAGGAGACAGGCATCCGCATGCAGTTCGGCTCCGATGTGCCCGTGGAGTCCAACGACCCCATGATCGGCATCCGCGCGGCCATGTTCCGCACCGACGCCCAGGACAAGCCCACCGGCGGCTGGTTCCCCGAAGAGGCCCTCACCTTCTGGGAAGCCATCGACGGCTACACCAGAACCGCTGCATGGACCGCTGGTGTGGAGGAAAAGTCCGGTACCATTGAGGCTGGCAAGTGGGCAGACCTGACCATTTTTGACGATGCCTTTGACGAACCGGAAAAGTCCGTCCTCAAAGCCTCTGTGGTGAAAACCATTGTGGGGGGCAAAGAGGTATAATAAACACCAGGTCGCGGGATACCCCCACACCATGGCAAACAGGGCCATGGCCCCTATGTGCTTCAAGGGGCTGGCCCTGCATCCCCTTAACGTTTTCTCAACTCGTTTACAGGATGATGGACCCATGACACGACTGGTAATGATCCCCGTGCTTCTCTTCGGGATTCTTCTGCTCTACTTCTCTCAGAGGTCATTTTTTGAATCCTGGGACCTCACAAAAAACGCCGAGCACACCTACGGAGAGGTTGTGGATTACACGACCAGTCAATCCGACGGAACCACCTACTACTACCCCGTGCTCACCTTCACCACCCGGGACGGCCAAACCATCACCTTTGATGCAAAATCAGGCAGCTCCAAGCCGAAGTATGCTTACGGCGAGAAAGTTGAACTTCTCTACGACGCCACCAACCCTTCCAACGCCCGTGAAAAAGGCTTTTTCGCCCTTTGGGGCGGTGCGCTCATCGCAGGGGTCATGGGGCTCATTCAGACCGGTATCGCCCTGTTCTTTCTGGACAACCCCTTTGCGTCCAAGGATGACGACGATGATGATGAAGATGACGATTACGATGAGTCGTAATCAGGCCCCTGCATCCTGATGGATGCATTCCGGCTCGACCATATAAAAACGGTTGCTCTCCCAAGGTGCGGGAGGCAACCGTTTTTTATTGTCAAAAAAGCCTCCGGCGGCAAGGTGAGCCACCTTGAAAGCAGGGGCCCCACGGTGTTTTGCCCCTCGCTTCTCGGGTCAAAGCACATCCCACCTTTAAAGCGACATTCATTCAAATAGTTTTAATTGCGAACTGTTTGTTCACCTTTTTTAAATGCTTAATTCCGGTTAATGTCAGGCGAAACCTTTTTTGTTTTCCAGAACCGATGACGCTACCTGCCGCCCCCTTGCTTTTGCCGCAAGGCCTCCAGGGCTTCCCCGACAACCGGGGCCTGCGCGATAAAGCCCCTCAGCGTTTCACAGACATACTCAGGGCACGCTGCGCAGTGAGGCGCCTCCTTTTCCATGGCGCATTTCCGGATTTCACACAGCGATTCGGTGAAGAAAAATTTTTCTCCCTCCGACGTGCATCCCCGGCAGTTGATCTGCTCCGGAGAAATGTCGGTCTTGTACTCAATGGTCCACGCCTCGGCAACCTCTTTGCGCCTGGCATCTGAATCATCCCGGGTCGCTTTATACGCCTCGCATTGCGAGCAGTCCATACCACAACGAGCTATCATTTCTGTTCCTTTCATCAAAAAAAACGGTGCAATGCTCCACCCCGGTGTCACGACCATCCGGGCTGAACATCAGTTGACGGTAAAAAAGCGTACCTGAAGGAAAGCTGCGGTGTATTGGAAAAATGGAACCTTTTTATGCGGGGGAAAGGTACTCTGCGGGGGTAAGGCCGGTGATGCCCTTGAATTCATGGATCATATGGGACTGGTCAAAGTAGCCGCCCTCCTGGGAAAGGTGACTCCAGCCATGAAGGTTCCCATTTTTGTGCAGGGCGATGGTTTGGTGCAGGCGCACCACCTGCATCAGGAACTTGGGGGACAGGCCCGTGGCGTGGAGGCATCTGCGGGTAAAGTGCTGCCTGCTCCAGCCAATGGCATCGCTGATCTGCTGCACCGAACACTGCCCGCCGGCATTGCGGATCAGGCGAAGGGCCTCGGCAAGGGGGCGTTCCGGGGGAGATAAACCGGCTATCTGCCTGAGAAACACCTCATCGAGCAGGGCGACGCGATCCTGCGGCAGGGCCTTTTCCGCCAGTTGGTCCGAGAGTGCATGGGTGGGATTGCCCAAGGCGTCACAGGCGTCCACCATCAGGTCGGTGAAGTGATGCATGGGAGTCTTGAAAAGGGAGGTCGCCATGGCGGTGTGGAATCGCACCCCAAAAAGGTTGGTTTTCCGGCTTTGAACGGGCTTTGTCATGGCGCCCACGACAAAACACCTCAAGGGAGCTGCGGGTTCCAGATCAAAAATGATGTCCACGCAGCCATCGGGTATCACGGGCTTCCGGGCCGACAGCCGGGCTTTGGACTGGACATGGCACGACCAGTAGCAATCGATGAGAGACGCAAGGAGAGGATGGGGCCTGTACTCCGCGTATTCCGGGGGTGTCATCATGGGCATGGGCAAATTACACAACGGTAATTTCTTGAAGACAGATGGTGTCCCCGTTGAGAATGGATTTCAGCAGGGTGACCTTCACCGGCCTGCCGAAGAGCGTCTCAAAAATCTGCCGGGTATACCCGACGGTGCAGTTGCAGAGAAACGGATGGGTCACCTTGCCGGATGTCACCATGCCGCAGGCACACTCGGTGTACTCCAGGTAGATCGTTCCATCCTTTTTATAGAGGGATGGTCTGTTGTCATACAGCTTGGCCTTGTAGGTATCAAACAACAGGTCCAGGTCATCCTTGTGGGCAACGGACTCCCGAAGGGCTCGGATTGATTCAAACCCCTCGGAGGACTTCAGGCAGGCCCTGCCGCAGTTTTCCACGGCTGCTGCGGCGTCGGGGCTCTTGCTGGTGCTCAGCTCGCTGAGGATGGTGTTGATCCATGCGGACGGGTCGTTGGATTCCATGATTCTCCCCTTTGTGTTTCCGATGCCATGGCCCGATGATGTCTCTGGCTGCGTGCATCAATGTTCCGTAAGGGGTTCCTTATACCACGATGGCATAAAAAAACAAAAACGCCACCGCCTCAGAGCACATGCCTTAAAACGCCGGACAGGGATTGAACGGAATAGGTTTGCCCGTAATCCGCTGTTTCCCCGGGTGCCAGCAGGATGGATCTGGCCCCCGCGTTTGCTGCGCAGGCCATGTCTTTTTCTTCGTTGCCCACATAAAAAACGTGGCCGGGGTTTGCGCCAAACGCCTTCATCAAGTTGATGAGCCCCAATGGATGGGGTTTTCTGACCCCCACCTCGCATGACGACACAACGCGATCCATGAGGGGAACCAGCGGCCCCAGATCGTCCATCAGAAAATCCCGGGGCATGCCGTAGGGCACGTCGGAGAGCACGGCCGTAAAGACCCCTGCGTTTTTTAACTCGGTAAGGGTCGTGACCGCAGACGCTTCCACAACGGCCCTTCGCTGAAAGTAGGCAAAGAAGCTGCGCCCAAAGGCAGCCCCGTCCACTCCCAGCACCGTGGCGATTTTTTGGGTGACCTCCCCTTCTGCGACTTCAAAGGTGCGTTGATGGGTCCGCGTGTTGTAAAAATCCAGGATGGAGACGGCCAGCTCCAGGTCGGGCGTGGTGACGCAGATACTGTTCTTCACCAGAAAATCGTTGATGGCATCGATGTAATGCTCGCTCCAGTTCAGCGGAATGCCGTCATAGGAAACAAGGGTCTCTCCGAGATCGAATACGACGAGGGTCATGATATCCCCACTGCTCACCCGGAGATATTTCCGGGCTACTGTTTAATACAGATAAACACCGAACCGTTCCTGCTCTCGATGGAAATCTTCCCCATTCGGTGAAGGGCAGCGCATTCTCTTTCACCATCCTGGCGGGACATGTGATCCGTCAACCGATCCGCAAGGCCGTCGGGATCCAGGCCTCCGCACTCTTTCAGGGTACTGAGTATCTTCAACTGGTTGTCGGTGAAGGCCGTTTCCGGGTTGCGCTTGTGGAAGGACTCGGCTCGTGATATATCCGGGCAAGGGAATCGAGGCGTTGCATTTACTGCATTCCATGGTTTCCTCCGGAAACAGTGATGAAGACACCTTCGCCCGCCCCCGGAAACATCAGGGGCGGGCTTCCCTCAACATGTAGCGGTTTTCCACATCGAACACCTGTGATGTGGCGATAACCTCAAAGCCGAAAAGCTCATAAAACATCACATTTTCATCCCTGTCTGTTTCCAGGTACGCCCTGGCGGCGCAGGCATCCACCTCGTTGCAGAATCGATCCATGAGCCTTGAGCCGATTCCCAGTCTCCGGTGGGATGGAAGGACGCCGATGGGCCCTAAGTGCCAGTGCAGCTCCTTGGGATCCTGAAGGGCCCATTCCCTCAGCCAGACGAATTTTCTCCACCGGATGTCCGTTTTGCCGTCGAATTCAGGCGGTCCGTCCGGCAAATCACGGCCGGAGCACGAATTAATTCCCTTACTGAGCCTAGGATGTCTCTCTCTTCTTTTGCCAGGAAGACAATGCCCGGCCTCTGAGTCAAAAGGTCATCAAACATGGCCTCGATTTCGAGGCGTTCCTGTTCGCCGCTGCCCAGGAACACGGCCTGATGAAGGGGGTTGTCGAGCATGGCGAGGCTGAGGACCTTTGCCGCTTTTTTGGCCTCGTTTTTTTGCATCAGCGAAATGGTTATGTTACCCATGGTACGCGCCTTCTTTTGAATCGGATCGATCCACGTTACGGGTTTACGGGCTCCCAGATCGATTCATCCGGCCGAAAACCGGATGTCTGGGTCAGCATCGCATAGATAAAGACAT
Source organism: Desulfoluna sp. CYM3A (assembly GCF_056829965.1). Classification (NCBI taxonomy): domain Bacteria; kingdom Pseudomonadati; phylum Thermodesulfobacteriota; class Desulfobacteria; order Desulfobacterales; family Desulfolunaceae; genus Desulfoluna; species Desulfoluna sp. CYM3A. Next base: position 2,223,963 of record NZ_CP186556.1, on the reverse strand, counting down.
CTTCATCCACCCCACTCTCTTTGATTTGCTCTTCAAGGACCATTTCAGTTATCGAGAACATGGAGGTCAAGTCAATGCGCCATGTCTTGTCTTCTTTTCGAAAGGTAAACCCAAAGGGAGCCTCCCCCTCTTCATTGACGACATGGGTTTCTGCAACATTCTTTTCAATGCTTGAGACGGTTATCTCCAGGTTTGAAATGCTTTCCTTGCCGATCCACCCATTTTCAACGGCGTAAATAAACAGCTCTTCCCCGTTCATTTCCCTCAACTGTTGATTGCTGATGGAGTGACGGGCCATGGTAACGATCATCTTCGTGCCGAATGACATATTCTTTGTCTCGGATTCCGATGCTGTCATGACCTTGTCAAGGATCTCATCATAATAGGCCTTTGTGTTGGAATCTACGTAGAAATATGCCGTAAACCCGTCCTGGTTGAGAAGTGCAGATTTGTATTGCTGAAATGACTCTTTGACCATGGGGGCTTGATCCACTTTACTGCATCCGAAAGCAATAAAAGTCAACAATGCGGTTGCACAGATCATCTTTACCAATGACTTCATCGTGTTTCTAGCCTTATCACGTATGGGAAATCGGGCCTGAAAAAAGTGCGGAGACAACGTGTCTGATTGAAGGGGCATGAACATTGAAATTCTGAAGGGTTGAGTTTTAATGCATGACTCCCCTCAATAATAAATCAGGCATAAGAATTCATGTATCATCGATAAGAACATAGTTCCCATGCCTGTGCAAGGGCAAACTCGCTCTTTGAGAAGCAGTAAAACCCTACGTTACAGGCACATCACAAAGAAGGGTCGCCGCCGACCTTATCGGAGATCACCACCCCTACCCCTGCAGCCACCGCCTTTTCCATATCCTCAGGCCCATCGACGGTCCAGGCGTTGACCCGTTTCCCCAGGAGCTTTGCACCTTTCATCCAGATTTTTTCTCCGGCACCGGGCTTGGGAAACAGGGTAATTTCGGGGTGAAGGGTGTCTGCGCCCGCCAGAAACCCCTTGATGCCGGACCGGTTCAGCAGCGTGTTGACTTTGAACCGCCATTTTTTTTTGTCTTCGATCCGTACCGTGCGGTCGTTGAGGCGAAACAGGTAGGCCGTCTCGATGGTGCGATGAAAAAAGCGCGTGGTGATAAGGGTGTTCAGGTCAAAGGAGGAAAGGATCACCCGGTCGTCGATACCGTGATGCCGGATGACGTTGACGGCTTTTCGGGCGGTGTGGCAGACAAAACGGTGGCTTGACTTGATCTCCACATTGAAAATGCTCTCTTTCCTTGATGCAATGAACCCACAGGCATCGTGGAACAACGGGACCTCTATCCCCTCTTCCCGGGCCGTTGCCCGGAGCTCTGCCAGTTCTTTTTCCCAGGGGAAAAAACCGAGCCTCGCCTTGCAGAACCAGCGGTTGATGACAATCAGCTTGCCGTCGGCCGTGGACTCCACGTCGATCTCAATGCCGCGGGCACCCCGCCGGAAGGCCTCTTCAAAGGCTTCGAGGGTATTTTCTGTGACATGGGCGTGCCGGACGCCGCGATGGCCCAGGATGACAGGGTTGTCCGGGCTCTCTTCTACCAGTTTGTCGATAAGAGTGCTTCTCACGGCCGGGTGCCTTTACTCTGTGGGCAACCTTGGCTGAAGAGGGCTCTGTCAGGCAAGGTTGCCGGGTCAATGGGGAAGATAGATCGGGAAAAGGCCGGGGCCCTACCCTTTCATGGTGTTGATGTGCATCTCAAGGAGGGGATATCCGTCTTTGGTAAGGCCCATGATGGATTTATCGAGGAGCCACATCTCCACGATGCCCCAGGTAAAGGAGACCAGGGAGAGCCCGCACAACCTGGGGTCCAGGCCGGGCTTCAGCTCTCCTGCCTCGGCAAGGGCGGCGAACACCTCGGTGACGTTGGCGATTCCCTCCTCGGTATTGAGCTTTTGAGAGGTGAGAAACGAATGCATCTCGTCGGTGTACTCCACCTTGTACTTCAGGACACGGTAGAGCCTGGCATACCGGGTGTTGGTCTCCAGAAGGGCCAAATAGCTGTGGAGAGCTTTCAGCACCGTCTCCCAGGAGTGGGGCCCGGAGTCGGTGAGTTTGAATCGCCGGTCGTCGATGGTGCCTTTGACCCAGTCGCAGCATTGGGCAAGGATGTCCTCTTTTCCCTGGAAATGCCAGTAGATGGCTCCCCGGGTGACCCCTGCCTCATTGGCGATGTCTCCCAGGGTGGTCCGGGAGTAGCCCTTGAGGTCAAAAAGGGTCAGGGCGGCATCCATGATGCCGAGTCTGGTTTTTTCAGCGTCTTCCTTGGTTTTACGTGCCATGCAACGGCCTCCTGATGTTTTGGGTCTTGTAACATATTCGGCGACTCATTTCATCCGTCAACAGGCTCAGCTATTCTTTCATCGGGACCACGGCGACGAGACCGCGGCCCCGACCCCTTGGGCTTTGGGCTACAACAGGGTCACCACCACCCCCAGGTGCCCGGCCACGATGTAGTCCTCATTGACAATGGGGCTGTTGTGGATCTCATTGCCGAAGTACTCTGCCTTGACGCCCCCCACCATGTTCAGGTTGGCTGCCAGGGGAACGTCAAATGATAAAGCGACAAAGCCGCTGACGTCGGCCTCGGGTTTGTATGCTTTGCGAAAGTCGGTGGCCTCGTTTTCCCGCACACCGTAGTAGTAATCCACCTGTTTGCCGCTGCGCCAGGTACTCCCTGCCGACGGGATCAGGGTGAACCGCCGGGTGCGGATGGGCATCAGGTAGGCCAGGGTCGCTTCCCCGCCGTTGTGGGTATCCGATGCGTCCAGGCTGCCGCTGAGCTTGATGCCGCCCACGGGGCTCCAGTAAGTGATCCGTGCCCCGGCTTCGATGGCCTCCTTTCTCTCGGCCATGCCTTCAAGGTAAGGGCTGTCCGAGGCCTCGTATCCGTTGACCCCGCGTGCAATGAACACGTCGAGACGGCACTGCTTCATGTTGACGACCTTGACGCCCGCCTTGATACCTTCCACGAAAAAGCGACGGTCTTCGCCAAAAATCAACGGCATGGGCAGGTAACGTTTGTCGTTTTCCAGGTCTTTATAGAGACGTGAAGAGGCCGCACCTCCGAATCCGATACGGAGCTTGCGGCCGTCGTCGAACGCCTGGGCCCCACCGGTCCACAGCAGGATCATGAAAAACACCAGGACGCCTCGCACACGATAATTGCTTACTTCTTGCATTGCATAACCTTTCTTGGGTGATGTTATTTATACATTCATTAATGTATGTAAAATGTGCGGCAGTTTATATACACTCGTGTATGTATGCGTCAAGGGCTTTCAACGGACCCCCCTGTTTTTTCAGGGCAACAGGAATTTCCATCCCCTCCGGTGTATTGACAAATTTGTTTAGTGGCTATACAGTCAGGCCATGGAATCAGACTACCTTTCAACAAAATTTGCCGCCTTCGATGCCATCTTTCACCGGGTGATGAACAAGATGAAACGCATCGAACAGAAACCCCGTTATTTCGGGACGGACATTCTCCTGTACCCCTCGGAGATCCACACCATTGAGGCCATCGGCAAGAACCCCGGCATCAACGTCACCGATCTCGCCGCTCTTCAGGGCGTTACCAAAGGAGCGGTGTCCCAGGTGATCCGCAAACTTGTGGATAAAGAGATGGTGATCCGGATGAAAGATGAAAAGTCGGACCGGGAAGTCCTTCTGGTGCTCTCCCCCACCGGCAAAACCGCCAACGCCGCCCATCAGAAGTTTCACTCCCGCATGGACCCCATCCTTCTGGAGCTCATCGACGGGGCCGACGAAGAAAAGATCGCCTTTATGGTGTCGGTATTTCAAGCCATTGAGCGATTCTGCGACCAGGTCCTCAGCGAATAAATGCCCCAACGCTTTAACCTTTATTTTGTCCCTCCAGCCCACATACGTTGACGTGCTGCGCCGATTCAAAACGGCGCACCGCAACGTGCCGCCTCCACTGTCTGCATTTGTTGATAGCACGTTTTTTCCCGGGTCTCGGTCATGGTCGGGACCCTTTGCCCATGTGGCGGTACCACATCGCATCGCGGGACCAGGGCCCATGAAAGAAAGGGCCTCAGGCCCCCCCACGGGTCACCTCCATGGAAAGATGATGAGCGCCGCCCCTGCTTCGTCCCCCGGAAGAAACCGCGAAACGCAGGTGCTCCGTGGCTCTCTCTTACCTTCTGCAAAAACCTGTTTTTAAAAAATCGAAAATTGTGTTGACAGCTTTGTTTAGTCGCTATACCGTTTAATTAAAGTTTAGCACCTAAACCTTAAACCCATCTGCAAAGGAAACCGCCATGAACACAACCGTATGCCCTTTCTGGGTCGGCTACCTTCTCTTAAACCCATTGCGAAAAAAACTTCAGAATCCGGAAAACCTTTTAACTCCGTATGTGAAACCCGGCATGACTGTGGGAGACATTGGCAGTGCCATGGGGTTCTTTTCCCTTCCAATGGCTGAAATGGTTGGCCCCACCGGACGGGTTGTCTGTGTGGATATCCAGGAACGAATGCTCAAAAAACTAAAAAAGCGCGCCATCAAGGCCGGGGTGGACGATGTGCTGGAATATCGGGTCTGTTCCCCCACGTCTCTTCACCTGGAGACCCCCGGCCGTCCCTATGATTTCCTGCTGGCATCGGCAGTGGTCCACGAAGTCCCCGACGCAAAGGCTCTCTTTGAAGAATCGTTTGAGGTCCTTAAACCTGGCGGGCGCCTGTTGCTCTCCGAACCCGCCGGTCACGTTTCCCAGGCAACCTTTGATCGCGAAGTGGTCGCAGCCGAAGCGTGCGGGTTCCACGTTCTCAGCATGCGTCCAGGGCGACGGACCCTTGAAGCGATATTTGAAAAAGCAGCCTGATCTTTTTTTACCCTTATTGTTTAGCATCTAAACCTAAAGGCACGGAGACACGAGGGGCTCTACGGCCCCTTGCAGCTCCACAACCCACAGGAGGACATCCATGAAAAAACTGACGTTCAACAAACACCTGTTTCTCACTGCAGCCATGCTGCTGGCCCTTTTTGCCTTTGCCTCCCCGGCGTCGGCCGCAGGGTTTGACTTTCTCTTCGGTCCCAAGGCGACACCGGGAACGGAGCTTCATGCCCTGGGAGCCCGGGCCATGGAACGCAACGCAGGAGGCGCCACCTACTTTACCAACGGAAAGGGCCGGGTTCTTGAGGTACGGGCACGCCACGCCAAGGACGGTGCCCTTCGCGTGGCCGTCAACCGGACCTACATCCCGGAGAACTTTAACGGCAGCCGTACTGCGGAAACCCTGTATCGCCGCCTGGGTCGACTGGCAAAGGAAAACAAAGCCATCAAGGCGGGGCAATACACCCTCATCGACGAGGAAAACGGGTTGGAGGCCTATCAGTGACCAGCGGCGCCACGGCGGCCAAAGCCCTGGACAAGGAGTAAGTTCTGCGGTCATACAGCTTACAGGATTGATTTGCAGTTCATATGGGCCAGGTGAGTTTTTGCCATGACTCCCGGGTCACATATTCATGCCAGAATCACTCTTTGGTGGCCGGAACAGTCATGCCTTACCCGTCCGTTTGTCTGTTCGTTCTATATTGCAGTGCATTCCGTGTGAACACCCCAAAAACACAGCCCGATTCGACGATGTGCTCGGATCGGGCTGTGTTTTGCGCATTTCACAATATGGGATATAATATTTAAAATCCCATATTGTGTTGCGCTGTCGGTTTTCACGTGTCATAGTAGCGACGTTTTGAGGGGGACACCCCCTGCCCGCCCTTTATTAGTGCCGGGCAAAACCATGACACACCACAGACACCAGGAGGATGACGATGAATGGTAAAGCCCTTATAAAAAGCTTGGATCATACTGAAGAGGTCCCCCGCACACCCTGGGTTCCTTACACCGGGGCGCAGATCGCGAACCTCAAAGGGTATGCTGCCGATGAGATGTTTCAGGACGTCGATAAACTCGTGGCGTGCCTCCTTGAAGCCGAAGCCCAGTATGCGCCGGACGGCCTCCCGGTGATGTTCGACCTGCAGGTGGAGGCCGAGATCCTCGGATGCGACCTGAAGTGGTACCCCAACACCCCGCCCACGGTGAGCAGCCACCCCCTGGCCGATGAATTCACCATCCCCACCCGGCGCCTGACCAGAGAGGATGGCCGAATCCCCATCATCATGGAGGCCACCCGCCGCCTCAAAGAGATGAAGCCGGATATCGCCCTGTACGGCTTGGTCTGCGGCCCCTTTACCCTGGCGTCCCACCTGCGCGGCACCAACATTTTCATGGACATGTACACCGCACCGGATCAGGTCAAGGCATTGATCACCTACTGCGAAGAGGTGGTCAGCGAGTATTCGGCGTTTCTCGTGGAGGCCGGATGCGATGTCATCGGTGCGGTGGATCCCCTGGTTTCCCAGATCTCTCCGGTTTCCTTCGAGCAGTTTTTAAGCGAGCCCTTTGCCGCCTATTTCAAAAAACTGCGGGATCAACATATTCCTTCCACCTTCTTTGTGTGTGGGGACGCCACCAAGAACATCCCGGCCATGTGCGCCACCCGGCCCGATGCCATTGCCATTGATGAAAACGTGGACATCGTGGAAGCCAAAAAGGTGACCGACGAACACGGTGTCCTGATCTCCGGCAACCTCCAGCTTACCATCACCATGCTCTTCGGGTCCCAGCAGGACAACCAGAAGGCGGCCATCGACCTCATGGACGCCCTGGGGACCAAGGACTTTATCCTGGCCCCGGGATGCGACGTCCCCTTCAACGTGCCGCCGGAGAACATCGTGGGCATCGGCATGGCCGTCAATAACAAGGAAGCGGTGCGAAAAGCCCTTGAAACCTACGTAAAAAAAGAGGACCTGCCGGACATTGACCTGCCCGACTACCAGAGCCTTGATCACGTCCTCATCGAGGTGGTCACCATCGACGCCCAGACCTGCGCGGCCTGCGGCTACATGCTCGCCTCGGCCCAGGACGGCTCGGCCTCCTTCGGGGACAAGGTCAAGGTGGTGGAACGCTCCATCATGTATCCGGAGAATGTCTCCTTTATGGGAAAGGTGGGCCTTGAAAATGCACCGGCCATGCTCATTAACGGAGAGGTCAAGCACGTCTCCCTGATCCCCACGCGTGAAACCCTGGAAGCGGAGATCAAGGCCGCATTGGGTTAACGAGGAAGTTCAGTTGCCTCCGGCGGCCCTGCCGGAGGCCTGCTTTTATTTTTTCTGAAGCCCCTATTCTCCAAGGCGTCTTAGCGCCTCCATATCCAGTTCCGCCCCTCCGGAGTTCATCTCCGGAGGGTAGCTCCCCTTCCTGAACCCCTCCATTAAGAAAGCGGCTTCGTGACCCACGGTGGATATGCGGCAGTCCCTGAACGAAGAATAGATGCTGTGGACATTGGCGCACGGTTCCCGGGAATCCAGCAGCACCTGAAGTCGCGAAAGATGCTCCTTTGTCAGCCAGGCGTCCGGTATCTCCGGCACCACAACGGTGGGACAGGGATCGTCTTTTTTTGATTGTAAAAACGCCAGAAAGGCAAGGGGGTCTTCGCGGGCCCAGTCAAACGATTCGTGTGGTCGGCGTTGCCCCCATCTGTGTTGCACACGATGCGAGCATCACCATAAAGACAATGGCCGAAAGAATCAGAGGAAGGCGTTTGGATCGGGGCATGGTGTTTTCCTGTGTGCGTTTTTGGTGAGAACAGTTTAGGGTGTTGGCAAGGCAACGCAGGGCGCACACCGCGCAGCCGTTGCCGCCACAGCCCAATGGACCATAGAATCCAGGGAAATACAACGGCAAAGGGACAGGTTTAGAGGAACGGTTTATGGAATCGCTCAAAGGGTACATACTGACGCGTGAAGGGGTGGATGTGCGCGATTCACACCACCTCCGGTATGCCGGGACCAGTGACCGGGGGCCCTTTGAAATCACCATCACCACCCATCGCCCCCTGTTTTTTCTCCTTCGGGGAACCCCGCTTCCCACGGGCCTCCCGTCATGTGAGCGGCGCGCCGTCGAGTTGACCGATTTAGGCTGCCCGGGGACTGCCTCGATTTTGAAAGCCGAAACGCCCACTACAAAGCCCGGAAGCTTTTTGAGGAGTCGAGCATCCAGACCTTTGAAGTGAAGCGCTTACTGAAGACCGCTACCTCATGGAGCGGTTTATTTATGGAGGCGTGGACATCCATGGTCCCTCAAGGGTTCAGGATGGTGTGATCCGGTTCACCGACCCGGTCATCCGCAAAGCCGACGTGGAACCGATTTTTTCCCTTCTCTCCCTGGACATCGAGACCGGCCAGCGCGGCGAGCTCTACTCCGTGGCCTGCCACTTTACAAAACCGGTGTCAGGCGGTGTTGACGGAAGCCAGGTTTCCGAAGGCATCGTCCTGATGCTGGATCCTGGAGCGCAGAATCGAAACACCGCTGCCCCCCGCCTTCACGGCAGGCTCCCGGGAACCCCGTGCGAAGCCCTTCCCGGCGGGGGCGTGATGCACCGGTTTCCTGACGAAAAGGCGCTCCTTCACGGATTTTTCAGGGTGTTGAAAGAGTTGGATCCGGACATCCTCATTGGCTGGCACGTCATCGGCTTTACCTTCCTTGAGGGCAAAGTGAAATTGAGATCCCTTTCTTGATGGGGCGAAACCAAAAACCGCCCAGGATCCGCGAGGTGCGCAAAGGCATCTACCGGGTCGAGGCCTGCGGCAGGATTGTCGTGGACGGTCCCCCTGCCCTGCGGGGCGCCTTTTACACCTTTGACAACTTCCGACTGGAGACCGTGGCCACAGAGCTTCTGGGCACTGGCAAAGAGATCGGCGAAGACGTCGACAAGGTGGCGGAGATCGAGCGCCGGTTCCGGGAAGACAAGGTGGCCCTGGCCCGCTACAACCTCTTGGACTGCACCCTGGTGACGGATATTTTCGCCAAAACCGGCCTCATCGACCATCTCTTCAAGCGGGCCATCATCAGCGGCCTTCCCATGGACAGGGTGGGCATGTCCGTGGCGGCCTTCGATTACTTTATGCTGCCCCAGGTCCACCGCAAAGGGCTGGTGGCCGCCAACGTCCGGGACGTGGAGAGCGCTGGCCACGCCAAAGGAGGCTTTGTTTTCTCCAGGGAGGCGGGTTTTTACGAGCATGTGGTGGTGCTGGATTTCAAGAGCCTGTACCCCTCCATTATCCGAACCTTTCACATCGATCCCCTCTCGCGGCTCCGGGCGGAGACAGCCACTGTGTCCACCCCGCCAGGCATCGACTTTTCCCGGTCCGAGCACGTTCTGCCCGGTTATATCCAGTCCCTCATGGAGAAAAGGGAACAGGCCAAAAAAGCCGGGGACCCGCACCTCTCCCAGGCTATCAAGATTTTAATGAACAGCTTTTACGGGGTCATGGGAACCCCGGGGTGCCGTTTTTATCACCCGGATCTCCCTTCTGCCGTCACAGGTACCGGTCAGTGGGTGCTGAAGACCACGCGGAACCATCTGGAAGATCAGGGTTACGAGGTGATCTACGGGGACACCGATTCGGTGTTTGTCTGCCTCAAGGCTTCTGAAATCGCCGAAGGGGAGGACGCTCCCAAGGCGCTTGTGGCAAAGCTCAACGCCTTCATGGCCAGAACCATCCAGGACATGTTCGGTGTGGCCTCCCGGCTAGAGCTGGAATTTGAAAAGCATTTCACCCGGTTTTTCCTCCCCTCCTTGCGGGGCGGTGGAGAGAGTGCCAAGAAGCGCTACGCAGGCATGGCGCGTACCGGCCATGCAAAAACTTGTCATCACCGGTTTGGAATTCGTGCGCTCCGACTGGACCCACTTTGCACGGGACCTCCAGTTTGAGCTGTTTCAACGGATTTTCAACGACGACGAGGTGGAGACCTGGATCAAGCAGAAGGCTACAGACCTCAAAAACCACGTCTACGACGCGGACCTCATCTACCGCAAGCGCCTCACCAAACCCCCCGGAGAGTACACCAAGGCCATCCCGCCCCATGTTAAAGCCGCCCTTCTCCTGGGCAAGGCCGGTGAAAACGCCCGGGAGAGCCGCTACGTCATGACCCTTCGGGGGCCGGTTCCCGTTGAACTCCCCCACCCCGACCTCGACTACGGCCACTACATCGAAAAACAGCTGGTCCCCATTTTCGATGCGGTGATGATGTTTTTCGGGACGTCCTTCCATGAGATCATCCACGGCCGCCAGCTGAGCCTCTTTGACGATTGATTTAAGGCTTCCTTATTTATTTAAATAAAAGCACAAAAAACAGCCTCCGGCGGCAAGGTGTGCCACCTTGAAAACACCCATGTGGGGCTCTTCCCCCTCGTTCCTCGGGTCAAATCCCAGCGGTATTCCGACGAACCATTGTGTGATTATTTGTTTCCGACAGCTCTCCTCTGGCGGGTCCACGTCGTTCGTAAAACCTGTTTGTTCAAACCCCGGTTTCTATAAATCAGGCTAAACGTTTGGCCCCCGGCAGGGCCGCCGGAGGCTTTTTTTTAGGGCTCTCCCCCAAATGGGGGATGTTTTTTTACGGCCTCTCTCCTATGGATTTGTATGAAAGCACACACGGATCCCTTTCGGCTGCAATACAGCATCCACAATAAGGAGGACGCCATGAGTCAATTCCGCAACGCCATGGAGATTTTCAAGCATTTGCCCCGAACAAACTGCCGGGCCTGCAATGAACCCACCTGCCTTGCCTTTGCTTCCAAGGTGTTTTTGGGTCAGAAACCCCTGGAGCTGTGTCCCCATGCAACGCACATTTCCTGCGAAGAGAAAACAGAGGGAACCAGCATCAAGACCCTGGAGGAACAGCGGCAGGAGGGTCTCAAGGCGCTGAAATCAAAACTGGTCGACTGTGATTTAAAGGAAGCGGCCCAACGGGTGGACGGGGTCTACGAGAACGGCAAACTGACCCTTAGAATGTTTGGAAAGCCCCTGTCTGTGGACAACGCCGGGAATCTTTCGGCGGATATCCATATCAACCCGTGGATCACCTCCGTGGTGCTCAACTACGTCCTCTCCTGTCGCGGCGCCGAACTTACCGGGGACTGGGTTCCCCTGCGGGAGCTCAAAGGTGGACGGGAAAAAAACGGCCTTTTTGTTCAGTGCTCGGAGTCGCCTTTCAAATCCCTTGCCGATATGTACCCCGACCTGTTTGAAGAGCTCATTGTTCTCTTCAACGGAGAATCCATTGAGGAGCAGTTCCAATCGGACATCGCCCTTGTGCTCCGTCCCCTTCCCCGGGTTCCGCTGCTGGTCTGCTATTGGAGCCCCGACGAGGGCATGGACTCCGACCTCCATCTCTTCTTCGACTCGTCGGCCGACGACAACGCCGGTGTGGACACCATCTACACGGTTACCACGGGGATCGTGAGGATGTTCGAGAAGATTGCCCGAAGGCACTGGCGCATATAATTGGGAAGCGCGACTGTTGCAGAGCTGTTTATGGCTCAGATAATTTTGCGTCGGGCGGCCCAGACCGCGGCCTGGGTGCGATCGCTGACGCCCAGCTTGTTGAAGAGATGGATGACGTGGCTTTTGACGGTGTGGGGGCTGATGCCGAGCTCGGCAGAGATTTGCGGGTTGGTAAAGCCCCTGCCCAAAAGGGACAGGACTTCGATCTCCCGAGGGGTCAGGGCGGCAAGCAGGGAGGCGTTGGCCTCATCCACGGCACGGCCCGTGTGCACATCAGGATCGTGGGGTGGGGTGTGCTGTTGCGGAGCTGGGCGGGTGTCCACGTCAAAGGTGATGGAATCCACGGGGCGTCCGGCGGCGTCCAGAACCGGGTAGGTGACCTGCTCACTGATGGGAGGACCGAGGTGGGGACACTGGCCGGGAACGGCCCGTTGTTTGGAGACCATGGAGGCAAAGGCAAGGCAGGTGGGGTATCCGCAGGCCTTGCAGTTGGTCAGGGGAAGCAGCTTTAAAATATCCGGTACGGCAATCTTCCTGAAGACCTTGTGCTTGGGCACGATGGTCTCTTTTTTCTCCAGGATGGTGTTGAGTTTTTCCAGGAGCCTGTCCCTGAAGGCTGCGGCTTCGTCGCGGTCTTCAAAGGGCGTTGCGAGGCAGCGAAACGGGTAGAGCACGCAGAAGGCCCCGTCCAGCTCAAAGCGCATCAGTGCAGGTGTCTCGTGAAGTTCGCCGTGGCTGGTATGACCGCGTTGATATAAGGAAAGAGAAACGAGAGATCGGTGTCGAAAAAAAAGCCTGTCATCACCGAGGCGCGACGGACCGAGCCCGGTTTGGCCATGGGGCCTTCAAGGCAGGTGAAAAAGGTATGGTATTGGATGCGATTCGTCGTCAAGGCGTACCGTTCCTTACTCTGTTTCTTCCCGTAACAGGCCGTAGACCACAAGGTCCCTGTACTGATCGTAGAATTTTTCTACCCTGCGAAGGGTGCCTTCCTCAGTGAACCCGAGCCGTTCGGGGATGGCCCTGCTCCTGATGTTTTCCACACCGCACCGGATTTCCACTTTCTGCAGGTCCCAGTAATGATACCCCATCATGACAAGATCCTTGACGGCCCGTGTCATAATGCCCTTTCCGGTATATTCTTCCCCCATCCAGTACCCGATGTGCCCGATACCGTTGGCGTGATCCAGCAGGTTGTACCCGAGGACCCCTGCGATGCGCCCACGGTAAAAGATCGTTTCATGCAGGGCCAGGCCTTTACTGAAACGGTGCAGCTGGAGATCGATAAAGTGACGGGTGTCTTCCGGCTTTTTGATGGAGTCGAGCCAGGGCAGCCATTGTTTCAGGTAATCGCGGTTTTTCTCCGTGAGTTGAAACATCTCGTCGGCAAAATGAGGCACGGAAAGCCGGAGCTGAATGTGCCTGTCGAGCTGGCGGTAAAACATGGCAGGTTCTCTCCATCCTTTTGGGGACAGGTTCCCCTTGGTTTATCCTCTATAATATGTTTCATGAATCGAGTACGCCCATATTCAAGGCATCAGAGCTGCAGATGTGGTTGCTTCCCTTAAAGCCTTGATAACGAGGACGATGGATACACTTTGCATCTTTCCAACAGGAGGTGGGCGTTTGTCATGAAATGGCCGGGTTATTGCCCTTTCTTTTGCTCCCCCATCGTCCAGAGAGCCAGGGTACCGATTCCATAGAGGACCCCGATGGCAAGGGAGAGCACAGACGAGGCAAAGACAAATAAAATCCTGGTGTTCATCTCTTCCAGGTACGGATGCTCCACAAAGACGATCATCGGGATGCTGCCGATGCCCCGGGTCAGGTAGACACACGAGATCATCACAAGGGCCGCCCTGGTGAAGGGAAGCCTGCGGACATACCCGGCTCCGGAAAACGCATAGAGACCGAACACCAGAAAGATCAGAATAATCGCCGTCGTAATCCCCATGGGGACCCATGAGCCGTTTTCCGCCATGGCTGCCATGGACTCACCGGCGCCGAAAAAACGGTACCAGTCCCCACCCCCGATGACAATGACTGTATGCAGGGCGGCAATGGCCACGCTGCAACACCCTGCGACCGCAAGACATGGATTGCCGGTTTTCATCATGGTCGTCCCCATTGTTGTTGCCCCCGGCAGACCGCCGGGGGCTCAGTCGAACAGGCTCGTTACGGAAAAATTTTCCGTTAATCGATGAGGTACAGCGTATCCACCAGTTCGTTGGCATCGTCCGGGGCAACGGGAAAATGGCTGGCCAGGAGTTCGCCGCATCGCAGGATCCCCTTGCGCATCCCCTCTTCGGGCTTACCGCGTCTGAAGCCGCTGATGATGGTATCGCACAGGGTCTGCCAGTCTTCCCCGGTGAGCTTGGCGTTGATGGTGTCGTCTCCCACCACGTGGACCATATGCTCGTACAGGGAGACATAGATCAGCACGCCGGTGGCGTCTTCGGTTTTCCTGATTTTCAGTCGCTGAAAGGTCTCCCGTGCGCGGCACTCCACCTCCTCCTGCATCTCTCGTTTTGTGATGAGAGGAAGCCTCAGCACGGGAAAATGGCTCGCCAGGGCCATGCCCATAAAAAAGGAGACAGCAAGAACCGCCAGGGCAACGGCCATGGGAAGGCGTGATGCCGTTGAGGCACCCCAGGTATCGACAACGGGTGCCAGGCCCTGAATCCATCCCCAGGTGCACCCGAGGACAATCAGGGAGAACAGGAACCCGAAGAGATCCTCTGCCCTGTCGTAACGCCCGGAAGCGCTGGCAATGACCGGAACCACTTCGGCCGAGGTGTTCTTTTCCACATCGGCAATGGCTGCTTCGATGCTTCGAATTTCGTCGTCTGTCAACAGACTGGTCGCTTTTTTCATACCGGTTACCATGATCCTGTTGCCCCCCCGCCGCCGGAAAAGCCGCCTCCGAAGCCCCCGCCGCTTCCTCCGTCAGAAGAGGAGTCAGCCGAGAGCAAAATCTGGATAATAAATAAAAGAACGACGCCAAGAATTCCCAGGAGCACCCAGGCCCATCCCTTTCGCCCCGAACGGAACAGGTTGATGATAAGCATCACCATAAAAGCGATACCGCCCAGCACCGCGGGAATCACCCACCAGGGCCCTTGGGGTTTGGGCAGGGAGAGCCCACGTGCCATGGCATCCAGTCCACGGACCCCGTCGGCAATTCCTGTTGCGTAATCGCCCCGTTTGAACCCGGGGATAATGAGGTCATTCATGATCTGGCCGGCCTCATAGTTATGTACCCCGCCCCAGTCAGCCCCAAGCTCGATGCGGGCTTTGCGATCCCCTTCGGAGACGAGGAGCAGGATCCCGTAGTTGCGATCCTCCCAGCCGATGCCCCAGTGGTTGAAGAGGGCGGCGGCGTACTCTTCAATGCGCATGGTCACGGCATCCTGGACGGCAAGGGCATGTATGGTGACCACATACAATGGGATGTTTTCTTCGGCAAGGAGAGCCGAAGCGATCTCATCAATTTTGGCCCCTGTCCGGGCATCGATGAGCCCTGCTTCGTCCACGTAAAAATGCTCCGTCGGCGGCTTGTCCGGAAACGTTGCAGCCAGGGCACATATGGGCGTCAGCAACAGAATCGCTGCCCATGCAAACCATTTTTTTCTGTTCATCTATGAATTTCCCTTCAAGGTGTTGAGGTTAACACCTGCGACATGACGTTGAATATCAGATATAATCAAAGATAACCATACGATTTTACGCTGATGCCGTATGAGGTTACCCCTTCAAAACGAGGCGGGAGTGTGTTTCTACCTGCATCTCTAACAGCTGAAAAGGTGCCGGCAAAAGAACCTGTCCCCTTCTCTTCGGCGTGTAGTAATAAGATACGGCAGGTTTGTCAATTGGTTCCGTTTGTCGGGGCTGAGCCGTGCTGATTCAGGCCTGAGCGGTCTGGTGTTTGACGTGTTCCCTCCCCTTGCGCGATGGCTCTATTCCCTGTATTGAGTTAGATTCTTGGTATAGAAAATGCAATGAGTCACCTTTTCACTCCCCATATGTTTTTCACTCTGTTTGTAGCCGCTGCTACAGACAAGAATACTCTTCTATACTTAATAGAAGCACCATCATTATCTACAATCCAGGTGGAGTAAGAAAGGGTTGAATCGTGTGTCATGCTAAACAAATTGCAGGTAATGATATCAACAAATTGTCAATAGATTTTAATTTTGAAAACACGTATTCGCCGGAGTTTGAAGCCTTTATCGTCAAGGCAAAAAAAAAGAGAGCCGCCAAGGGAGATGCCCTGTTTCTGCAAGGGGCTGCCGCAGAGGAGCTGTTTTTGATTACCGCCGGGCGTGTCAAGCTGAACAAGGTGTTTGAGAACGGCAATGAATTGACGCTTGAGATGCGGAAGTCAGGGGATTTTGTCGGTGAAAATATTTTTCTCTCAGGGGCCCAGTACCCTGTCTCGGCGTACTGCATGGAAGACACGACCACGTGCGGTTTCAGCAAAACAGAATTTGAACAGCTCATTTTGGAATCCGAAGATAGGCCTTCCAGAGTAAATAAAAACATGAGCGAACGGATCTCATGGCTGACGCGTCGCGTGAGAAGCCTGTCTCTGCCCAATATCGAGGACCGCCTCTTTCATGTGCTCCTGAACATAGCCAAAGAGCACGGGATACAGAGCCCCCAGGGTATTATCATCAAATTTCCGCTGACCCATGAGGAACTGTCCATTTTAACCGGCGCCCACAGGGTGAGCATTACCCGTGCCATGAAGGTTCTCAAACGAACCGGTAAAATCATATCCGAAGATCGAAAACTCATTGTCCCCACCATCAAATAGATGTCGGGTATTCACACATGATCCTTCCATGGATACGTACGGTTTACTCCGTACCGAGGTACCGTTGGGGTCGGAATTACAGCAGGGCGATACCAAGGATGACAAAGGCAATTCACGTTCCCGAGCATATCAAGAAAACCTGGCAGGACATGACCGACCTCATAACCGAAATCACAGGAGCGCCCGTTGCCCTTATCATGCGGTTTTCCGACCCGTGCGTGGATGTGTTTGTGTCAAGCATCGGCACAGGCAACCCCTACTCCCCAGGTGAGACGATGGAGTTGAACAATTCAGGGTTGTATTGTGAGGCGGTCATTAAAACGCGGGAGCCCCTTGTTGTCTGCGATGCCATGAAGGATGAGAGGTGGCTGGCCAACTCCAGGTCCAATCGGGACATGACCTCCTATCTGGGGTATCCTGTCTTGCTTCCCAACGGCGAGGTCTACGGGACCCTGTGCGTTCTGGACAGGGTCAGCAAAGGCTTCCCCGATCCCGTACGGCACCTTCTGCATCATTTTACCAAACAGATGGAATCCCACCTTGCGCTTCTCTGCCTCAACCATGCCATGGTGGAACAAAATAGAAAAATCACGCGGAGTCTTGCCGAGCGACAGGTGCTCCGGGGGTTTATCACCATGTGCGCCAACTGCAAGAGCATCAAAGACGCCCAGGGCAACTGGCAGGATATAGAGAGCTTTCACCCGGAGGCCAACTTCAGCCACAGCATCTGCCCTTCATGCCGCCGCGTTTTGTATCCCTATTTAAAGTAATCGACAGGGGGAACCCCCACCCTTTCCCTTTTGGCTTATCCGCTATTCCGGGGTGTAGTTGAAATCCATGATAAAGGAGTGCTCCGAGGATTTGGAGGACGCATAGATGTCGTTGAGGACCTCCCGTGTGGAAAATACATCGGGCTGGGTGGCTTTCAGGGCCGCTCCGATAAAATCAAAGGCCCCTGCCCCGGCCTTGGTCTTTCCGCTGAGGACCGTTTTGACAAGGCCAAAGGGCACGTCCGGGTCATAAAAGTTCACCTGGGTCATGTCCGCGTCCACGGTGCCGAAAAACGGGTCTCCGGAGTGGTGAACCATCTGCTGGGTCTGGATGTAGACAACGTTGTACGATCTCCCTTTGATATCGAAATGCTGGGGTACGGCGCATCGTTCAAAGGCGACGCGACGGAAATAGCCTGATTCAGGGTTCTCGCCCTCAACCTTGAGAGGCGTGATTTCCCCTTTGTACTCCAGCTGCGCCTTGAGGACCTGCCCCCCATCCGTGACCCAGTAGAGTTTCCTGAAATCCATCATGTTTCTGTTCTCGGGCTCAATGGACACCAGATTCACCCTGTCTTCCTTGGACACCAAGGTAACCCGGCTCCCGTTTCCGGTCATGTTTTCGTTATCCGAGGTGTAAAACGCCGTGTCCCCCACCTTGGGGTCTGGGTGGATATAAAATCGCTCACAAACCGGCTCTTTTTTCATGCTCGAGACCACATAGCCCTGCAGGAGCGACATGCAGCCCGTGAGGGGAATCAGAAAGAAAAACGTCAAAACAAAGGACATGGCGCGTTTCATAAAAACTCCTTCTTAAGGGACAGGTTCATTTTGCACTTTGTAACACAAAGCCGAAAAATCGTGTGAGTCTCTTTGACTATCTGTGTTTTTTTTGCCCGGTTTGAGGTGGAACGCCTTCTAAGGGGCTATGAAAAAAACACTCACCGGAAAAAACCGATGCAAAAATGAGAAAAAAGGCGCACCCGGACACAAGGCCTCTTTAAGGCCGACAGGAATCAAGCTTTCAAGCATGCGTTAGGCGCCGACAAGCCGTTTTAAGGAGTACATCCCATCTATCCCTTTGACGCTTCGAGGAATTTTATCCCGTGCGGTTTGGTGCTTATCCTTGAACAAACCGTATGTTCTTTCGACAAAGGCCCTTGAGCCGATAATTCCTGAATCCGTGAAGTATCGCGTTTTAAACCGGAACCGTCTCACCCGGGCAATCTCGAAACCATGGGCTGTCTCCTTGGCAAGGATATGCTTTGCAAGGCTCGCCTTGCCCTGCTTTTCAACGGCACCCACATGGTAGAGGAATTTTCGGTAATCCTTCAAGCGAGCCACCCGGTCTGTGGTTCTAGAATCTTCAAGTCCCAAGTCCAATGAAAGAAAATCATCTTTGTTGCCCGTTTGCAGATGGTAACCTATGGAACACCAGCGGTAATCCTCGGGACGCTTCACAATTCCAGCCCGCAGAGGGTTCAGGTCGATATACGCGAGACAATGGATCAAGGAATGCCCCTGCTGAACAAGAACGCTTTTAAAGCGTTCGCCCCAGAGAGTCCCTTTGCGATTTTTTCGTTTGTTGTAATAGACGGAAAAACATTGCTTGATATCTTTGACATAGGCAGACAGGCTGCAGAACCTTTCCCGGTAATCGTTAAGCAACCCGTCCGGAAATTCGGCGTCTCTCCCGTAAAGAATTCTGAATCGCCGTTTTACCTCGTCGTCGGAGACCATGGATTCTGGGGCGATCTCCACAAGCAGGTGAAAATGATTGCCCATCACAGCAAATCCCAATACGTCAACAACATAAATTGAGGAAAGACGCTGAATGATGCTGACCAGCTTATCTTTATCGGCCTGGCCAAAGGGGAGGCCTTCAAGTGCTGTCCGACTGATGATATGGTACGCGGTCTTTTGTCCTGGATCCGTGACAACCAAACGGGGAATTCGCGGCATAACACCCTCCTTCCTGAAAGCCGGAATTGATACGGCGATCGGTTGGTGTGAATCATTTAAAAATAAATTCTTTATAATTCAAGGATGATATCTTCGCAACCACTGTCTCATACATGGCAGAGGAAAGTCCAGCATTAATAGCCTGTCCCCTAATGTGAGATGAGCTTGAAGTCAAATATAAATGTCAGCATAATGGTGAGGTGATGGCCTGCAGTGAACCTTACAGACAAGAGAGGTGTTCCATGAGGCTTGATTTATACCGCCCCCTGGCAGGAGGATGGGTGATCGTTCTGTTGGTCGCCTGTATGACTCTGTCGTGTACAAAAACCACCACAACACCTTTAAACGCGGAACAGGAAACACCAGGAGACGTGATTGTGTTCTACAGCCCCCCGACGGACCGGGAGTACGTGGAGCTGGGGCTTGTGACCACCCAGACAGGGCAGACCATTTTCCATGACCGAAGCGCAGAAGGTATGATTGAAAAACTCAAGGAAGAGGCAGCCAAACTCGGGGCCGATGCCGTGATCGTGCGGTCTGCCAACGAAGGGACCTGGGGACTGAAGGGCGGAGGCACCACCGGCTTTGATCGTGGCAACGCCCAGGCCGTTGCCATCAAGTTCAAGTGAAACATGAAAATCGAATAACCGGTATATCTTGAAATTCTAAAGAAATCACGCCCCCCGCCGGTTGATCCATGGGGCAAGACAAAAAGAACCTGTCCCCAAAAGGAAGCCAACAGAAATAATGAATTACATTCCGCGCAGTTCGAATCTTACGGGCAACGTGACCCAGGTGGGTTGGGTAGATCCGCTGGCGGAAAATCGCCATTTTTTAACCCCTTTTAGGGCGCTGCGATCCAGAACGCCGTGGCCGCTCGACGTCTTCAATTTTACCTCCTCCACGTGGCCGTCACCGGCCACCAGGATATCGAGAAGAACCACACCCTGATATCCCCTGCGGATGGCCGCCTTGGGATAACGGGGCTCCGGCGCGTAGACCGACGTGGGCTGTGCGTCGGTGAGGGTTCCCCCGACGGCAGGTGCAGAGGCAGGCTCAACGGTTTCTTGGGACTCCTGATCGGTCTCTTTGGCCATGGCGACCGCAACCGGGGCAGACGGCTCGTCTGGTGTGGGCGAGGGCTCCGGATCTTCAACCGCCACGGGCGGAGCAGGCGTGGGAAGCTCCTCCACGGGCTCAAGAACGGGGACCTTCTTTTTTGCCGCTTTCTTAGGTTTGATGCGCTTTGCCTGTGTTTTCTTTTTTTGAACAGGAGGCTTTTTGGAAGGAACCGGTTTTTTCTTTTTGGGGGGCGTTTTCTGGGGTTTCGGCTTTGTCACCGCTTTGGGCGGGACAGCGGACTGCACCGACGGAACAGTCATGGAAACGGAAATGGTGGTGCCGTGGGTGGGGGCAGACGGTGGTGTAACCGATGCCGTGGGCAAGGGCACCAGGAAAAAAAAAGCATGCAGTAAGGCGGCTGCACAGGCGGAAAGCATCAGGCGATTCACGACTTTGCCACCTCCGCCTGAAGGGCGATGTCACAGATTCCCGCGCCGCGGATGGTGTCCATGACATGGAAAAGATTTTGGTACGACAGGTCTTTGTGGCCGCTGAGAATGACCTGCTTTTTTTTCTTCCCCTCAAAGTATCGCTTTACCCTGGCACCGAGGTCCGCCAGGGTCACTTCTTCCTTCCCCATGAACACTCGGCCGTCTGCTTCCACGGAGATAATGAGCTCCGTTGTCTCCTCCATGTGCTCGGCCTGGGCAGATTCCGGGAGCTCAAGGCGGATGCCGTTGTGGTAACTCATGGAAAGCATGGCGTAGATAAAAAAAACGAGCAGGAGGAACACCACGTCGATGAGCGGCAACATGTCCGGCTTGTTCTTGATGCTGAAATCTCGTTTGACTTTCATCTGGAAAACCTTTTTCTTAAAAAACACCGCCTGAAAGGGATCCCCCCTTACATGGAGGCGATAGTGCCTTTCCGTACACTACGTAACATGCCCCGGGATTCACCACACAAGGGTATGCTCATACATTGCATGCACCCGGTACCGGGCTATTTAGATGATTTGTTCGCGCATGCTTATCCCCTACCCCCGGCTGCGAGCTTTCCCTCTTCCGGACGTTGCACATCGTGGTTGCCGTTGGCTCTTTTTTCATAGGTAATCTCAAGGGAGGTGGCATATTTTTCGATGGCAAGGGCCGAAGCTTCGGCACAGGCGTTGAAGTAGTTGCAGGGAAGCAGGGTCAGAATACTGATGGAAAGACCCGCAGCCGTCGTAATGAGAGCCTGGGCAATCCCCCCTGTCACGGCCTGGGGATCCCCGATACCCTTGGCCCCGAGCATATCGAAGGAGTGGATGATGCCCACCACGGTTCCCAGGATCCCCAGCAAGGGAGCCACAGTGATGATGGTTTCCAACACGCCCATGAAACGCCTCATCTTGCGCAGCTCATCCGATGCCGCCGATTCCATGGCCATGGCCATGGAGTAATCGCGATGCAGGATGCCGTTGATCAGGATACGGATAATGAAGTTGCGGGAGCCCCGTGCAGCCAGGCGGATCTCGTCCCAGAGCCCCTGCTCGGCAAGGTCCAGGACCCGATAGACCAGCTCTCGGTCCTTATCCCGCCTGATGCGGAGCCAGAAGATGGATCGCTCAATGATAAGGGTCAGTGACACAAAAGAACATAAAACCAGCGGAAGCATCAGCAGGCCGCCGCTTTTCAATAAGTGAATCATGTTGCCTGTACCTGTCTCGGAATGAAAACACCAAAGCCTCGCAGAAACAAAATCATTTCAGCAAGGCGCTGTGATAACAAGGGATCAATTGCCATGATCGCTGCGATATATAGCACAGATCATCCGGCAATGCGAGATGATCCCATCAACAAAAAATCTCCGAATCCAGCCGGATATCATGGGAGGGGGGAGGGACGCCGTTGTCCCTCCCCTGCCCCTGATTCCAACCACAGATCAGGAGATACATGATGCTCCGAGTCAACGGGCGGAGCAACACCCCTTTTCCGGCCCTTTCCTTTGCATTCGGTTCAAAAAGAACCGAACCGCCCTCCGCAAGGAGGATCTCCCGCCCTCTTAGCAGCTGCCCAATCATACAGCCAAAGACGGGAAAAACGGGGGCGGCCTGCCCTGATGCGCCGGGCACGGCCTTCAAGGGGTTTTCAAGGGGGCGACGATGCCCCCCTGATTTTCCGCCGGTGTCACAGGTCCGGCGAAAATTGGTGAGCGGGGAAACCGGTCCCAGCCCGGGTCGTGGGGACAACCCGGATTAGTAGGACCAGGTTACCCCGGCAAAAAATCGGCGGCCCGGGATGGGGTATCCCAGAACATAGGCCGCATCTTCATCAAACAGGTTTTTGACTTCACCGCGCAGGGACAGGCTCCCTAACTTGTCCGTGGTCAGCACGCGTTTGGTGATGGTGAAATTGGTCACGGTGACCGAAGGAAGCGTCACATCGGATGTTGACCAGTCTGGGTTGTACTTAACCACATCCTGGCTGCTCAGGTATGAGACGCTGAGATCCGAAGAGAACCCATCCAGATCGGTCAGGGCGATGCCTGCGGAAATGTCGAGATCCGATGTATACTTGAGGTCTTTGTCGGTCTCTGCATCCTCGTATTTGAAAAGATGTGTCAGCGTGGCGTAGGGCCTGAGTTCCCAGCCCCCGAAGATGTCGGAGAATGTGTAGGAAAATTCGCCTTCAACGCCACTGATGGTTGCTTCATCCAGGTTTTTGTAGGTAGTAAATCCATGCTGTTTGTCCGTCACGATTTTATCATCATATTCGGTGGTAAAAACGGTGAGGCCTGTTTTTAAGCTACCACGGGTAATATCCACTCCCGCTTCATAGGTTCGGCTTTTCTCCGGGTTCAAATCCGGGTTGCCGACATAATGAGTCCCGTAAGACGTAAAATCAGCGGCCAGCTGTTCTGCAGAGGGCATGCGAAAGGCGTCGGCAACGGATGCCCTGAGCTTGACCTGCTTGGAGAGGTTGTAGACAACGCCCAGGCTTGGGTTCAGGTCATCATCGGATTTATCGCTGCCTTGATCTCCGGAAATATCTACGGAGTAGTGATCATACCGAGCCCCACCGATGAGAATTAATTTCTGGTCAAGAAGTTTAACCTTTCCCAGGGCAAATCCGGCTGTGTTGTCAAATGCTGTGTTATTCGGTGCACTGGGCTCGTTGGTCACATCATAATCCACCCAATCCACGCCGGTGGTAAGCCCGAATCGCTGACCATCGTATGAAACTTGGGCCTGAGCGCCCTTGCTGTCTGTTTCATGCACACTGGGAATGCCGTCATCCCACCCCGAGGCATTGCTATCTGAAGGGTCATTCCACGTGTCTTTGTCCGTTCCGCCGAAGTATCGAAGCATCCATGCCAGTGACGATGTGCTGTTTTTCCCGTCATAAGTAACGTCGTAGGAGCTGTTTTCCGAATCTTTTGTGTTGTCCAGGTCGTTGGCGTCGATACTGCCGGGGTTGCCGATGTCGTCGCCATCAAAGAGCGTATACGTCAATCCGATGCGGTGTCCGGGAGAAAACTCATACCCTGTGTTCAGGCTGGCACGAAGGATTCCATCATTACCCGTGTTCAAGTATTCCTTGCCGCTGCCTGTTTCGTAATCGCCTTCTTCGGAATGGGATACAGACGCAGAGAAATCGATTTTGCCAGCGGTTCCCGACACGTCAGTTCCAAATTCGTTGTAGTCATAAGATCCGGTCTTTGCGTAAGCTGAAACGGTGGGCTTCCCGGTCCCTTTTTTGGTAATAACGTTTACAACGCCACCCATGGCCGCCGAACCGTACTGAACGGCTGCAGGCCCCTTGATAATTTCCACTCGTTCAACATTTTTTGTGATCAGTTTGGCCGCGTTGCCGGTCCCTGCACGGCGACCATCAATGAGGATAAGCACATTACCCATCAGGTCGTTTCCATGGGTGTCTGTGCTGAACCCACGGATCTTCACAGTCGTCAGAGCTCCGGGATACTCGCGTATTTGAACGCCGCCCTTTTCCACAAGCAGCTCTCCCAAGTTTCTTGCCGAGGAGTTCTCGATTGTTTCCGAGTCAATCACCGTCACAGCCGCCGCCACTTCCGTAATGCTCTCTTTGGCTCGCGACGCGGTCACCACATATTCATCCAGGGCAGCGTCGGTTGCCCAGGCCGGGGAGCTGGCCGCCACCCAGGCGGCGACAGCACCGATCATCAGACTTTTTCTCATTACTTTTCCTTCCACAAGCATCAGACTTCGTTTTGCACCGGAGGCGGCGATCCTCCATGCAGAACGACCACCTGAACCACTGCTGTTTCGAGTTGCGGGGGGCTTCCATTCAAGGGGGCTGGGTATAAGGAGAGAAGAGAGACACCTCGGGCGTTTCGCCCAAACAAAAAAAGCCCCATGCAGCCTACAATAAAAAGGGGGCATGGGGCCGTTTTTCCCATGTCGTCTGATCAGGTCTCCAGTTCCTACCGCGAGAACGAAACCCCTCACCTGATTGTACTTTACAAAAAGCATAAGCAGGTGAATTCACCCTGGCAGGTCTTCTGACTTCCGGATCGTCCGAACCCTCGCGCCTTCCCGCTCAGATCATGAGCAGTGGCGTATATACGAAGTTCGTCCCCGGTTACAGCGGCGGGCCCGTCCCCGATTCTCACGGGGTTCCCTTTTAAGCAGCATCTCTTTTGTTAAAAAAGAAGCGTGCACCAGAGATCAATTTGTATGTTTATCTACACAAGATATTCGACGTGTGTCAAACACTTTCTTATCTTTTTTGTCACCCCCTCTGTGCGTGAACAAGGGGCGCCGTTTTTTCCTTTTGCTCATGCCTGCAGTTAAGAGTGTAACGGTTTTATGTTACAGTAAAAATAAAAATGCATAACAATAAAAAAACAGATCCTGCGGCTTGACTCACCACGTCAATAGAAAGGCCTCACACCGTTTCCGCTTCAAGGACCATGTCCATAGCCTCTTCCAGGTGCCGGACAAAGAGCCGCACAATCTCCGGCATGTACCCGATACCCCGCTCGATGAAGGTGGCTTCAATGCCTTCTGTTGCAAAGAGGTTTTTCCAGGAGTCTTCATCGTCGCCAGCCAGGTCTTCCAGGTAATGCACCCCGGCCACCAGCATCAGCGGAACGATCTTCACCCGTATAAAACTGTCTGCTTTAACAGTATTTACGATATCCGCAGCCTCGGGAAAGCCCTCCACCACCCCCGTAAAGGCACTGGGGCCGTAGGTGCTTTTCAGCATCGCGTCCAGGCCGGGTGATCGGTGCCGTGGCCGATAAACAGGGTGGCTTCGTGTTGGAGGCGGTTTGCGGTTGCATGGTTTCCAGGAAATATCCGGGTTATGCATTGGCTTTGGTCATGCCCCATGCAAACAACCCGATAAAGCCCAGGAGAAAAATTGCCGCATACCACATCACCCCGGATGAGGAGAGTTTTGTGGTCTCTTCCCTGGTCTCGATTTTTTCCATCTTGTACCCCTGGACCTTTCGGTCGCCGCTGCCGGTTTCTGTCACCTCAAGGGTTTCGGCTTCTGACGGAGTTGCAGGATCGGATACCTGAGAGGCGTCGGCTTTTTCAACGGGCGCATTTGCATGGGGCTTTGCGGCCGCCAGGACCTTGTCGTGGACCGCTTTTTGTTTGGCTCGCTGATTTTCAAGGGTCGTTCCCACGGCCTCTTCCATGGCCAGGGTGAATTTTTCCACCATCTCCGGGGAGAGCATGCCGGGCATGGAGATAAGGGTCACCACCATCTGATTCAATAAGGGGTTGTTGCAGGTGTGGTCGCAGCAGGCCACGCCCTTTTCAATGACGCCCACGGCGTATTCTTTGGCCAGGTTCTTCGTCACGGATTCGTCCGGGGCCCAGTACCCTTTCCTCACGGACTCAAGCATGCGGGCCGTAAGGGATTGATAGGCCCAGGGGTTGGCCTTGTTGAAAAACGTTTTCAGGTCCAGGCCCAGGCTGTCATTCACATAGACGTCGTAGGTCTGCTGCCAGGAGGTCTCTTTGACGGCATGGGGAACCGTTACCTGCCAGCCCCACATATACTCCACAAAATGGGCCATCTCACGTGCCCCGGCGTAATCCTCTTTTTTCATGGCCGCAATCCATTTGGGATTGATGTAGCGACTCCTGAGCTCCCGGCCGATGGTTTTGTCGATGCCCTCCACGGTGACGGCGTCCGGGCGATCCTGGCGGGTCATCACAACGTCGGGGCGGGTGCCCGTCTCTTTTTCCACGGCAAGGGAGAGGCCACCCAGGTACTGAAAGACATCGTCGTTGTCCATGGTGCCGTACAGGGCAGACGAGCTGCTGTGGACCGTTGCAGAAACGTTTTTAAGGTTCTTCGTCAAGAACCCCAGCCTCCTCGCCCCAGAGGTCCTGGCCGAAAGCAAACCCCATGCGTCGCTTCCACACATCGGCGATCTCCTGATCGGACTCCCAGAATCCGCTCATGCCCGTCATTTCCGACACACCGTTACCGTAGCTCCCGGGTTTGCCCGTAAAAATGCGGACCCGGGAAAGGGTCTCGGCCCGTTCAGGGGAAATGCCCTGCTCTTCCAGCGCACTTCGGGTCCGTGCGCTATGCTTTGCCAGGAAATTCTCCACATCGTTGGCTGCGATGGCCTGCTGAACGGCCTTGTCCAGAAGCGTCATCTTTTCGGGAAACAGATCCCGGTAGAGCCCTGAAGGGTTGATAAGCACGTCAATGCGCGGTCGCCCCAGCATGGCACCGGGCACCACCCGCGTCCCGGAAACGCGCCCGGAGGCGTCCCACACCGGCTCCACACCCATGAGCCACAAAACAGTGCCCTCGTTGATGCCCTCGTTTCGAAGGGTCTCCGTGGCCCAGAGAACCACGGCCACCTTTTCCGGGTACTCCCCTTTTTCACGGAGTTGCCGCTGAAGAATCTCTTCGCCGGCTTTGGCCCCAAGCTTCCAGGCCTCCCTGGTGGGAATCTTACAGGACGAAATACCGTAGAAATTTTTGCCCGTAGGAACCGACAAAGGGTTTCGAATGGGGTCGTTCCCCTCCCCCGCCGGAACAAACCGGCCGGACAGGGCCCGCACCGTGCGTTCCAGCTCCAGATTACCGGAGTTCCGGATCCCCCGGGCCATGGCCTTGGTATCCAGGCCGGGCCGGAGTTCCGCCGCCAGCGCGGAAAAATCCTCGGCCTCCTGGTCCGACGGCGAGATACCGAAAGTATGGAGTCCATGGGGCATGAGGGTCTCTTTCAGCTCCAGGATGGCGTGCTCCAGGGTCTCAATCTCCTCCTCGTCGTAGCTGGAAAGGGAGAGCTCTCCGTGGAACCCGGTCTTGACGGAGAGGGCCCTGATCTCCTCTAAAATGGCAGGCACGGTGGCGCTGCCCACGGCCTGCCCCCGGGTGAGCCGGTTGATGAGCTCATACAAGGTGGCGTAATCGCTGTGGAGGCCAGCTTTCTGAAACAGGGGCGTCATGTGATCGATGATTACCCCGCGGCCACGCCGCTTGGCCTGAATCCCTTCGCCCACGTCATCGACAATGTAGGGATAGACATTGGGAAGGTCCCCCACCATCACCTCCGGCGGGCAGGACGGGGAGAGCCCGGCCTGCTTTCCCGGAAGCCATTCGTAGGTGGCGTGGGTGCCCAGGTGGATCATGGCGTCGGCTTTAAATCCGTTCTGGATCCAGAGATAGGCAGCAATGTACTGGTGATGGGGCCAGACGCTGGGGTCGTGGTAGAGCTTCATGGGGTCGTCCCCCCAGCCCCTGGAGGGCTCGGGCATCATCACCAGATTCCCGCTCATCACCACCGGAAGGATGAACTGCCCGTCTTTGACCATGATGGTGGAAGACTCCGGAGGGCCCCATTGCTTAATCACCGCGTCCTGAAAGGCCTTGGGAAGCGTTCGAAACCAGCCCGTGTAGGTGGCCACCGGAATCCGCACCACCTTTCCGGCTGCCAGCAGTTTATCCAGCTCTCCGGGGGCCCAGGAGCCGATGTTGCGGCCGGTGCGCAGAATCATCTCCTTGATGGCGGCCTCGGAAAGATCTGCGTCAGCCCCCATCCGGTACCCCTCCTGCCGGAAACGGGCGATGAGAGTTTCGATGGATCGGAAAACGTTCAGATAACTGGCCCCGATGTTCTGTTTCCCCTGGCTGTGGTTGTAGTAGAGAAGGGCCAGCTTTTTTTCAGCGTTGGGCTTTCGCTGCAGGGCGATCCACCGCTTGAGGCGGGGCATGAGCCGATCCATGTTCTCCTCGATGGGCACGGTTGCAAACAGAGGTTTTCCTTTTTTCGGCCCCTGGACTTTCACCTTGCCTTCCAGGGGCGTCGGCTCGATAAGGCCCGAAATCTCGGGGTTTCCCACCGCCCACATCAGATCGGTCACAGGGATTCCCACAGGGTCCTTTCGCCATGCGTTGATTTTTGTGGAGTAAAGTGTGACGGCATTGATCACGGGCACATCCAGATCCCGCAACCCGTTTTTGGTGGGCTCGGAAAGGGCCGAGTAGAACTTCATGGAAAAGGCAAGGACAAGGTCTCATGTGGTCCTTTTGGTGATTATTCGTCCAGGAGAAACCGGTCAAAGAGAACCTTCTCCCGCCCGAAACAGGGCAACACGTTAAAGCCCTCCTTTTCCAGGCGCTTTATAATGGCTGCTGCCGAGCCGTGGGCTCCCCGCAGGACAGACGGGGTGTAAAAGGTGACCCCGATCCAGGGTGCGCCGGAAACCGGGTGGTACCAGTTGCGGTACGCCTCCCAGGAACCGAAGAGCTCCGGTGCATCGGGGTGGTAGATGCCGCTTTCAATGCGCACCGGCTCACCTGCGCACCCCTCGGGACGATCCAGGGCCACAGCCACGGCGCACCGGACCATGGAGGCAACATTGGCCTCGGTGAGCACCGAATACCACCCCCGGATCTTGTCATCAAAGCGGTACCCTTTTTTCTTGAGCCCCTCGGTGTCCCGGGAGCCCCGCAGGGCAAACACACTCTTTTCTGAAAAGTCCACATGGGTGTCCAGGTAGGCGGGAAGCTCCCGGTGCATCACATCCACCAGAATCACGTCCGATGAGCGAAGGAAGGTGCGAGCCTTTTCAGAGGCATGGAGTTCGGCGTGGGTGAAGTAACGGGCCTCGATGTCCTCGGTGTCGCTGAGCCCGGAAAGCCCCCGGCTCACCACCCCGGTGTCCGATTCGCTGATGACAAGGGAAACCGTTGTTGCGTGGACGGACACGGCAAAAAACAGACAGGCCAGACATGTGGTGACAAATACTCTCAATGACAATGCCTTCTCGTGGATAAATCAGATTTCAAAAAAACATATAAATGCGATGCCTCCGGCGGCCCTGCCGGGAGCCAAACTTTTGAAAAGTTTGACAAACAGGTTTGGGCTTATTCCATGAGAATTTTCGCAAATGCTTCACCCCGAGGAACGAGGGGGGAGGCATTCGTAACCTGGGGTCCAGGGAATTTATTCCCTGGCCGCCGGAGGCATGCTTTTGCAAACCGAACAGCCCCTGTCTACTTTTTGTATTCAATCCCCTTAAGCAGGGCATCCACGGCAAGGCCAAGGGGCTTGGGCAGGTCGGTGTCTCCGGTGAAGCTCTTCTCGGGAACCTGTCCCCCTGCGATTTCCGTGGCCATCTGGTTGCACCAGCCTTTGTAGGCGGAAAGATCGGTGACCAGGCCGCGCTCCCAGGCATCGGAGAGGGCCATGGCGGTCTCCAGAAAGGCGGCGTACTTCGGTTCCAGCAGCAGGGTTTCCAGCTTGGCGTAGGCGGGGATGCCCGTACCGCCGGAAGATGCGTTGCAGGGGCAGGAGCTGTCTCCCACAAGATCGGAGACGGTAAGCTGCCGATCCTTGAGACGCCTGAACACGCTGCGATCCGCCGTGAGGCCGTTCTGCTTGAAGATCGCCTCTGTAACGGCTTCATAGACCGCCGTGGCGATGAGCTCGCCCATCTTGGTGTGGCCCCCGGCGTTGTCCACGGCAACGCCCTCCCCTTCGGCAATGAGGATGTTGTCTGTGCCCGTGCCTGTGGCAGCGTTTACAAGGGGGGTGTAGCTGCTTCGCACGTCCAGGTCCTGGAGGGCGGCGGTCTTGCCTTCGGTGGCCGAGATAACGGCGCGACTCATGGCCCGCTTTGAAAGGTGCATGTTGGGCAGGATGAGGATGTTGATGGTGCCGGGCTCGTAGTAGCTGCCCGTGTCCTTGCCCATGCGCATGGCGTTGGAGCAGACCCCGGCCGTTGCCAGCACCGTGACGCTCATGTCCCGGAAAGAGGCGGTTTTTTTGCTGAAGTTGTCCATGTCGGCACCGGTGAAGAGAAAGCTCGTGGTCTCCCCCTTGATCCCCAGCATGGCAAAAATGTCCTGCTTCATACCCTCAAAGCCCCCTTCGTGGGCCAGGCGCCAGCACTGGGGCGGCATGTAGTTGTTGCCCACGGTGGTGATGTTCTCCCGCCAGCCGTCCAGGGTGGAGAGAATGGTCTTGGGGGATGTGAAGGTCACCTCCAGGCTCCTGGAGGGAAAATCGTAGAGGGTGGCGTGGTTTAAGCTGGCTTTCTTTACATACGCCAGGTCCAGGGGAACCGGCGTACGATCGATTATCGCATCGGGGTGGATCTGGTTTTTCCGAATGGAAAATTCTGCGGAATAGAGGTTTGCTGAAAGCCAGGAGACAAAATAGCCCACATGGGTAGAGGCCCGACAGGTAAGCTCGCAGGGGTAATAGTCGATGCGCTTGTTTTTGACGGCGGGAATCGATTCAAAGGCCGGGTTGGCGTAAAGAAGCTCTGCGGCCTCTTTGTCTCCCCCGCATCCATAGATGACGTCCGGTTTGAAGTCGATCAACTCTTTGTCCGTCATGGAAATGACGGCGCCGTCCCGTTTGATCCCGTGGGGGATGCCCCCGGCCAGCTTGATGAGTTCCTGCTGAAAGGAGTCGGCCCCGGGGGTCATGATGCTGGTGCGGCCCATGAGGCGCATCACCCGTTTGCGTTTGTCAGCCGGAATCGCCGCCACTTTTTTCCGGATATCGGCAAGGACCTGCCGGTTGTCCGTGATGATTTTCTCCGCTCCGGCCTCGCAGCCCATGATGCGTCCCATGAGCCGCATCTGCCTGAAAGGCATCGTCCACTGTGGCGGGGTCGAACTGAACCAGGGGCACAGACCCTTCAAGGGCGTCTGTCATCTCCTTCTGGATGCCGGAGACAAATACCAGGTCGGGGTTGAGTGTAAGCACCTTGTCCACAGAGGGCCTGAAGAATCCTCCCACCACGGTTTTGGTGTTGGCCTCAGCGGGCCAGGTGTCGTGGAGGGTCACCCCCACCACCCGGTCCCCGGCTCCCATGACAGGGTCTGCGGCAGGGACGGTACCAGGGACACCACCCGTGTGGGCGGCTGGTCAAAGGTGACGGTACGGCCCGTGGAATCGGTGATGGTGACAGCCCGGGCAACGGGTAGAAAAACAAAGAGAAAAAGAGTAAGGACGGCCGCTGCCATCCCCCGGCGGATCCATGTCATGGTCGGGTTCCTGATTGCGTGGCGTAAACGATAATGACTCCGCTTGTCTCCAGCGGCCCTGCCGGGGCAACACGTTTGGAAAAATTGACAAACAGGCCTTGAATATGGGGGCACTCGATTCGAGAAATATCCGGGTTAGTCCGGTGCAGCCTCGTTTCCATCGGGAACGTACACCATGGAACCGTCTTCCAGACGATAGGCCACGCCCATGCGATGCCCTTCACCTTCCCCCATGGTTTTGGAGACCTTCAGCGCTTCGATTTTTCGCTTGGATTTGGTAATGATCTCCATCTCCCCGTTTTTGTTTTTTTTGACGATGGTCATCTCGCTCTCTTCGTTGAAGAGGTCGTGGAGGCGATAGGTGGAAAACAGGGTCACGATGAGCCCCACAATAAAGACCAGGCCGATGTCAAACAGGTTGGCCACCCCGTCCATGGGGTCCGAGGCCATGGGCCTCCCCTGATTCCCGCCCCCCACGGCGTAGCGTCGTTTTTTCAGGTACCTCATGCCGCCTCCCCGGCGGGTGCCCCTGTTGTCCCGTTGCCCGATGAGTCTTGCGGGGTTCCGGCCAGGGCTTCGGTGGCCACCTCCATGTTCAGGAGGTCCTCATCGGCCCAGCGGGTCTTGATGACGAGGAACAGATAAGCCAGGAGTCCCACGGCAAGGCCCACCACCGTGGTGGTAAAGGCAATGACCAGCTCCGAAGAGAGCATGGAAAGGTCCCCCTGTCCCAGGGCGGCCAGCCCCGTTCCCATGGGGATCAGTGTGCCGATGAGGCCCAGACCCGGCCCCACGCGAACCACCAGGCGATACATGTCAAGAGAGGAAAAGAGCCGGCGTGTGGTGTCCTGAAGGAGTCCCTCCACCTCAAGGGTCGAGGCGCCACCGTTTTTTTCCAGGAGGCCTTTGAGCCGGGCCACATAACGGCTGACCCGGGGCGTGGTATGCAGGTCATGGTCAGGCCTGAAGAACACATCCGGGCCGTCGTTTTCCACCGCCATGCGATGCCTTCGTACCCATTCGGAAAAAAGGGCCCCGGCACACACCACGGCCCAGAAGGTGAGAAAGGCCAGAAGGATCAGGACCGGGTAGAGAAGGGATGATGAGACCACATAGATATAACTTTTGATGAGAGCTGCCGTTTGCACGTACGAATCCTTAAAAAAACGTCAATGGGTATGGACAAAACGATCCAGAAAGATGCCGCCCCCAAAGAGGCAACATGCAACAATGGCCGCAGCAATAGATGCGTTTTCCTCGCCGCGGGCCGAATCGGCTGCGCCGGATGCCATGGCAAACACATCCGGCAACTCGGAGACATGGGGAACCACCAGAATCGTCAGGAGAAACCAGAGCGCCGCAAGGACCATCATCGTTCCCATGACGTGGTGAGGGGTACCGAACCGGGCCCCCAGGCATCGGGTGGTCAGAAAACCAACCGATGCAACGAGGACGAAAATCCCCCAGGCCATGGCGGTCATGCCAAAGGCATTCTCCGGGAAAAGCCCGATAACAAAGGCGATGGTCAGCAGAATCACCCCCATGCACACCGGGCACGGCAGGGCAAAGAGCAGCCATCCCCGCACGGGCCCTGATCCCTCGGCAGGTTTTTTCAGCAAGGCGGAGCCCCACACGAGGAGAAGCGAGGCCATGGCCGCGTGAACGGCCATGGCCCACTTCACCAGGTGTTCTACGATAAGGAGCTTGTTTAACAGATTGACACGGGTAAGGAGCAGGTAACACCCGGCGAACAGGAGGGTATAGGCCAGAGCCGCCACTGCGATGAAGGCAAGGCGGCGGCTCTTTCTTTGCGACCACCCGCAGGCCAGGCCGATGCCGCATTTGGCGGCGTACATTCCCATGGTAAAGACCAATCCGGCAATCAGGCTTTTCCATTCCATGGTACGTGTACTCCTTCCAAATGATACGGCAACGGAGTGGTCTCCGTCGGGTTGCGTAAAGCCGGGATGGAGGGTGCGGGCGTGAAAACAAAAAAATCCCCGCACCTGTAGGTTTAAGGTGCGGGGATCCGTATTTTCCCACAAAAAAAGCGTGACACACAATCTGTGCATGCATCGCGGCATATCTCAGCCTTTACCACGGGCATCGAGACATCTCCATCCAGGCAGGTCTTCTGACTCGCGGATCGTCCCGTCCGGCGCGCCTTCCCGAGTGCTTAACAACACCCAGTGGCATGGTGGCCGAAACAGTCCCCACTTACAGCGGCGGGTCCGTTCCCGAATTTCACGGGATTCCCTATTCTCTTCTCCCCTTGAGCCATGCAAAGGGAAAAGCACCTGAATTTCTCGTTTACTATTCCATAGAAATGTCCTATGTCAAGGATAATTTTCCCTGTGGGGAGAATCCGGCAATCAGGCTCGAACCCTTTGGATTCAAGCATATCCAAAGATATGCGCGGACCCGGTTTCGTGGGAGGTCATGGATAACATCATGAAAAATCGAGCCTTACGCACCCTTTTCCTTCTCGCTTTGGGCGTGGCCTGGTGCGGCCTCTTCGCTGCCCGTGTGCAGGCCAAAAGCGTTACCGACACCACAGGCTGCATCGTTGATCTGCCGGACGCCCCAAAAAGAGTGGTGTCCCTTGCCCCCAGCATCACCGAGATCGTTTTTTCCCTGGGCAAGGGAGATCTCCTTGCCGGGGTTACCCGATACAGCGACTACCCTGCGGCAGCACAGAAACTTCCCCGGGTCGGCAGCTATATCCGACCGGAGCTGGAGACCATTGTCTCCCTGAAGCCCGACCTCTGCCTGGCGGTGAAGGACGGCAACCCGGATAAAGTGATCCAGCGTATCAAGGCCTTCGGCATCCCCGTGTACACGGTCAATCCCGACGGTATCGACACGATTATCCGTTCTATCAATGAGATAGGCAACCTCCTTAATGCAACGAGTGAGGCCAGAGCCATCACCGATGCCATGGGCGCCCAGCTGGAGGCCATTGACCGGACCATTGCCAAGGCATCCCATAAACCCCGCCTCTTTTTCCAGATCGGGATCTCCCCCATCGTCTCCGTGGGCAAGAACACCTTTTTAAACGAAATGATCCGCCGGGCAGGGGGAGAGAACGTCGTCACCAGCAAAACGCCCTACCCCCGGTTTTCCAAGGAACAGGTCCTGGCCCTGGCACCGGAGATGATCATCATCACCTCCATGGCGAGAAACGACGACTTCGACACCATGAGACAGGAGTGGGCAAGCTGGCCGTCCCTTCCCGCCGTTCAAACCAACAACATCCATGTCGTGAATTCGGACATCCTGGATCGCCCCACCCCGCGTGTGGTGGAGGGCCTTGCCATGCTGGCGGCCCTGATCCATCCCACCCTTTTTGAGGAGGCGGCCCGGTGAACGACACATCCAGGGTACGGGGGCGCCTGCTGAAACGAATCCTCCTCATCACCGCCCTGCTCTCCATGGTTCTTGGGGCTGCGGTTCTCCTGGGCCTGGCCACTGGGCCTTCGGGTATCGACCTTACGCCTGTGGCACAGCTCGTAACGGGTGATTCCCAGGCAGACAGCCTCCAGATTGCCATCATCGAGCGCATCCGGTTGCCCCGGGTGCTCATGGCCCTGTTCTGCGGGGCAGTGCTCTCCTTAGGGGGGCTGGTTTTCCAGGCCCTTCTGGGAAACCCCCTTGCCGAGCCCTATATCCTTGGCATCTCCGGCGGTGCGGCCACCGGTGCCATCATGGGGATCCTTGCCGGATTTGCCCGTGTGCCGGGGGTCAGCCTCACCGCCTTTGCCGGCAGCATGGTCACCCTCTTCCTGGTGCTTGTCCTTTCACGGGGCGAAAGCCGGGTGGGCCGGGACGCCATGCTGTTATCCGGCGTCATGGTCAACGCCTTCTGCTCGGCGGTGATTATGTTTCTCATCTCCATTTCCGAAGAGAACAAGCTCCACGACATCATGTTCTGGCTCATGGGAGACCTCTCCTCAGCAGACATGCCCCAGGTGGGCATGGTGGCCCTTCTGGTACTGCCCTGCTTTGTGGTGATCTTTCTTCTCTCCCACAAGATGAACCTCATGCTCATGGGGCGCGAGATGGCAAGGGCCATGGGGGTCTCCATCCGGCGGACCACCCTTATCCTTCTTATCGCCACCTCGTTCATGGTCAGCGCCATGGTCTGCCAGAGCGGCCTCATGGGGTTTGTGGGCCTGGTGGTGCCCCACATCCTCCGGCAGGTGTTTGGTTCGGACCACCGGGTGCTGGTGCCTGCCACCATCGTGGGCGGAGGCGCCTTCATGGTGATCTGCGACCTGCTGGCCCGTTGGATTCCCCGGGAGGGAGAGATTCCCGTGGGGGTGATCACTGCCATGATCGGGGCCCCTTTGTTCATCATGCTTCTTAAAAGGAGGGCCCGATGATGATACGCAACAATGCGGCCACGGCAGCCAGCCTTTCCACCCGTGAACTCTCCACGGGCTACGGCAGCCATGAGGTGCTGACGGACATCACCCTTTCCGTTCCCCGGGGCTCCTTTTTTATCATCGCAGGCCCCAACGGCACGGGCAAAACCACCCTGCTGAAATGCCTGGCCGGGCTTTCCCGCCCTCGAACAGGCGAAGTGTCCCTGGAAAATACCCCCCTGTCCCGGATGACGCGGCGGGAACTGGCACGGCGCATCGCATTTTTACCTCAATCGGTGGAGAGCGCTTTTTCACTGACGGTACGGGAGGTGGTGCTCATGGGGCGGGCGCCCCACCTGGGCATGCTGGGCTTTCACAAAGATGAAGACATGGCCCTTGCCGAAGAAGCCATGGCCTT
Source organism: Desulfoluna sp. CYM3A (assembly GCF_056829965.1). Classification (NCBI taxonomy): domain Bacteria; kingdom Pseudomonadati; phylum Thermodesulfobacteriota; class Desulfobacteria; order Desulfobacterales; family Desulfolunaceae; genus Desulfoluna; species Desulfoluna sp. CYM3A. The sequence goes on along the minus strand of NZ_CP186556.1, from coordinate 2,187,650 downwards.
TACCGATGTCCTGCACCTGGCAGACCGTTCGGTGGAGGCGCTGAGCGGTGGGGAAAAACAACGGGTCTTTATCTCCAGGGCTGTGTGCCAGCAGCCCGAGTTCATTCTCCTAGACGAACCCACCTCGGCCCTGGATCTGGCCCATCAGGTGCGTGTCATGGATTTGATGGAGAGGTTGAAGGTGGAGCGGGGAACCGGGGTGGTGATGGTCTCCCACGATTTGAACCTGGCGGCCATGTATGCCGATACCCTCTGCCTGATCCATAAGGGCACCGTGTCGTCCTTGGGGTCGCCGTCCCAGGTCCTGGAAAAAGAACGGCTGGAAGCCGTCTACGGGTGCCGCCTCTTTGTGGAAGAGAGCCCGGCGGCCTCAAGCTTGCGCATCACCCCCGTCCCCGCTCGATTGAGCAAGGGCGTGGCGAGCCGTTGAGGGGGCTCACCCCTTGCCGGACGATTCTCCACCAAACTCCGGGTAAAGAAGGTTCCTGCACTCCGGGCAGATCCCATGGGAGAAATCCGCCTCGGAATGACGGGAGATGTAGGCCTCCAAAGGATGCCAGACGCCCTGTTTGTCCCGGATTTTTTTGCAGGAGCTGCAAATGGGAAGGATCCCCTTGAGGGTCCGGATTTCAGCCAGGGCTTTTTCAAGGTCTGCCATGGCCCTGTCCCGCTCAAGCTCGGCCTTCTTTTTTTCCGTGATGTTGATGACGGTCCAGAGGATAAAAGCTGGTGGCCCTTCGTCGTTTAACAGTGGGGAAATGCGCCCCTGGAACCACTGAAGGTCCGATGGCCCGCCCCCGGGGTTGTCTTTCAACGTGTCGGGCACGAGGCTGTACTCCACCACCTGGATGGTTTCCGTATCAAGGGTGAGATGAATCATGGAAAGGTAGTGTTCGGCCAGTTCCACGGGGAGCACCTCGTGAAGCGTTTTGCCTTTGAGATACGCAGGGTCATCGTAAAGGCTCCGCTCGATGCCCCCGAACACCTCCAGATAACGCCCTTTCCGATCCATGATAAAAACCGGATCCGGAAAATGTGCCACAATGGAAACAAGGTCCTGTTTCCCCCACGTTAAATCCTGCATCCCTCGTAACCTCCCCCCAGTCAGCCGAGACAGCGCGTTAACCCATGGTTCCCATGGTGTGTTCCCCCTATGTCGAGCCTGCCTGAACAACTCAAAGAGGTCAACCTGAAACATCTGGCAAGGCGCTCCGGACTTGCCTAAGGAACCATATTGTTATTGCCATTCATGACGAGTTTGTTTAATGTTTGCCCGAACGCGTGCCGTCATCTAATCAATGCCGCACGTCTTCAGGGTATCCTCCCTGAGGGATTGTTTTTGCCAGAGCCTTGGATGCCAAGTCATGTATGTAAACCCAGCCATCTCCGGAGGGATGCATGGAGATAGAACAGAAACGCTACCTGAACAGGACGCGCTTCACCTTTGAAAAGGAACGCCTGACCTACGCCATGGGTCAGGAATCAGGATCTCGGTCTTTCGGGGTGTATTACGCCGACATCCCCATGGAGACGACCATGGTGGAAGCACGAAATCCCTGGTTTCGAAACACAGCGGCCGTGCTCATGATCGTCTGGCTGTGCAGCCTCCTCACATGGTTTGTCGTGCCGTCTCAACAGGCGGGCCCAGCCCTCTACCTTCCCCTTGCAGCATCCATCTGCCTGCTCATCTACCGGTTTGCCTTCACCCGGTATACGGTGCTGAAAACCGAATCCGGGGAGATTTACCTGATCAACGACAATCGCTATGACGAAATCTTTGACGAGCTCATGAAGCGACGCAAAAGCCAGCTTCTCTCCTGGTACGGAGAGATCGATTACGCCAACGACCCCGGCGAAGAGATCCGCAAATTCCACTGGCTCAAAGTTCAGGGCGTCATCGGCGATGAAGAGTTCGAATCCATCCGCACCCGCATCGAGGTGTTCCACGGTCCCATGCAGGAGACTGATTTTATGGAGGGGCCGAGTATAAATTAGGAACAACAGGAAAAAAAGGTTATAGAAAAACAAAGCGCCTCCACAGCACATGTGGAGGCGCTTTTTTTGTTTTCGGCAAATGCATACTTTTTATTTGCCTATGACCTATCGCCTCTTACCTGTTTTTCCCGTTTTGTCATACCTTAAACCTCGACACCATGGACGTCAAAGACTCCGAAAGCCGGGAGAGCTCTTCGGCGCTGGTGCTCACCATGGTGCTGCTGGATGCGATCTCGGCACTTCCGGCGTTTACGGCGCTGATCTCCCGGGCAATGTTCTCCGAGACCATGGAGGTCTCGGCCACGTTACCATTGACCTCTTCGATGCCCTGGGCGGCCTGGGCCACGTTGCCGGAAATCTCCCGGGTGGTAACGGCCTGCTCTTCCACTGACGCGGCGATGGTGGAGACGATGTCGTTGACCTCGACGATGACGTCGGAGATGGAGCGGATCTGGGTGCCGGTCTGCCGGTAGTCCCTGGATGCCCTCCACCTGGCGCTTGATCTCCTGGGTGGCCTCGGAGGTCTGGGCGGCAAGGGCCTTGATTTCGTTAGCCACAACAGCAAACCCTTTGCCCGCTTCACCGGCCCGGGCCGCCTCGATGGTGGCGTTCGGCCAGGATGCATGCTGTTCCAGATGTCGGTGATGGCCTCGGTGACCTTGCTGATCTCATCAGCCGACACGCCCAGAAGATCCACTTTTTCCGTGGCTGTCTTTGCCTTTGACACGGCGCCCTGGGTAATTCCGCTGGCCTTTTCGGAATTTGAGGCGATCTCCTGGACCGTGACGCTCATCTCCTCGGAGGCGGCGGCCACCATGCCCACGTTGGTGGAGGCCTGCTCGCTGGCTGCGGCCACAGAGGTCATGGTGACGTTCATCTCTTCGGCGGCGGCCGCCACGCTGTCTGAACGGGAGGAGGCTTCGTCGGCACCCTGGGAGAGCTGGGTGGCCACGGCAGAGAGTTCCGTGGAGGCGCTGTTAAGGCCCATGGCATTTTCCGCCACGTCCCGGACAATGGTCTGCAGATTTTCGATAAACACGTTGATCCAGCGGGCGAGCTCCCCGGTTTCATCTTCATTGGTGATGGCAAGTCGCGTGGTCAGGTCCCCTTCCCCTTCGGCGATGTCCTTGAGGCCGTTGATGGCCTGCCGCAGGGAACGGGTAATGGCAACGGCCATCATCAGGGTCACGGGCAGGATAATAAGAAGAAAGAACCCGCCTGCGATCCCCGCCACCAGGGTCACGCCCCGGGAGACGTCTCCCGCGATCACGTTCTGGATAACAGCTTTTTCTTCTTCGATGTTGTCGATGTAGACGCCGGACCCGACCCAGAAGGATGTTCCGGGAATCTTCTCGGCGTAGCCGATCTTGGGCTGCACCCCTTTTCCGGGTTTCTGGAAGCTGTAGGAGACGAACCCGCCCCCGGCGCTGGCGGCTTTTTCAAGCTCAATGAGGTAGTAGACGCCGTTGGCGTCCTTGGAATTTTTTCTGTTTTCTCCGGTCAGGGACAGGTTGGCTGCATTGCACACCACTTTAAACCCGTCATAGACAAAAAAATAGCCGGACCGGTCTTCTTCAAACCGAATGGGAACGATGATCTCCCGAACGACGTCCTCCACCGACTCGGATTCCGGCGCTTTTTGAAGGGCATTGCCCAGAGCCAGGGCCATGGCGTGGGTGGCCACCTTGAGCTTTTCCTTCTGCCCCTTCAGCATCACCTCTCCGGCTTCATGGATCCCGGCGTCCCTTGCCATGGAACCGATCTTGAATGACCCGACCAGCATGCCGCTGAAGAGAAGAAAGACCATACCGATGATGATATAGATCCTTGCCTTGATTGAGACCTTCTTGAACATTACAACTCCTTATCATCTTTGATGTGACATCCGTGTCACGGCAGCATGGGATGCTGCCGACCAAATCTGAGGGATCCCCTCAACGGATCCGAGGCGAGACCGCAGTCACTCCCGCACGTGGTGAACATCTCGGTATATTTCTTTTGTATGTTCTTACTTTCCTAAAATTCTCTTCGCTATTTCCCCCCGTTTAGAAGAATCATTTCCCGGAATGGACACCAATACCGGCCCATGCCCAATGGTTTGTGAGACTGTTCTTCTTTCCATTTTGTAAATGATAGTGATTAAAATACGTATCGCCAAAAGGAACCCACAATTTAGTAAAATTTACCAAATTAATTTCCCTCGACACCTATCACGCCTTAAACACAGAACATACAGGCCATGGTTCAGCAATGCATGACAGGTTCCCTGAACAGCATCATCCGAACCGTGAGCACACCGTCAGTGGCGAGGCTTTGCCGCGCTGAACCCAAGGTAAAAACAGGTCGACGCCCTTCGACGTCTGGCAGTTGCCTCCCGAACCGCAGCTCCCTCAAGGACGATATGAATCCCGTTCAGTTTTTCCAATGCAAATTATCCTAAGGTACGTGTGCCCCTGTGCTTCCAAAGAAGACAGGTAAATTTCAGGGGTGAGTGCGCGTTTATTCCGCCACGTTCCGGAGATGAATAACTGGCGGACAGAGGCTCTCCCGCCCCATGACGTCACTTTTTTTGCCCGCAACGGAACAATTTATTTCCTCGATATTTTCTGATAGCAATATTCAATATTCCTATTTGACATATTTAATACGTCTATATATCACTAAACCGAATCCCATGGACCGACCCGTTGCCCGTATACATAAGGGGCTCCAGGGACTTTCGTTCCCCCATACCTCACTGCACTGGAGACAAGATGCGATTTCCATCCGGGTACAACTGACAGAGCAACAAAATCCGCCCGTGCTCGGCGGATTTCCGTTGCCGGTAAGCACGCCCCTCGTGCGTGCGTCAGGTGATACCCGGAAATGTGCCCGCCTTTTTTCCAGACGGCCCATTTCCTCTTCACCTCCCCTGCCTGGTCTTAACGGACCGGGCTCCTGACAATTGTGGACACCATTTCCGTCGACCACGGGAATCTTACATCCCGCCCACCCGAGGTGCATGCATCGGGCGGCGGAGCGAGACGTTGTTTGAAGAGGAGACGACCACACAATGATTGAACCACTGGAAGTAACCGGAACCCCATCGCGCATCCGAGACAAGGCCCTGGCCATGATCCCGGACGGGAACTTGAGCGCCTGCCTCACCTGCGGCACCTGCGCAAGCGGCTGCCCGGCAACAGGACAGATGGGCATGGACCCGCGCAGGTTTTTGCGCATGGCGGTCCTTGGCATGGATGAACAGCTGGATCGGCACCCCTGGGTATGGGTCTGCACCATGTGCAAACGGTGTTACGACGCCTGCCCCATGAGCATCAACATCCCCCAGCTCATCTACGACCTGCGGGCGGAGTGGCCACGGGAGGAACGACCCAAAGGGATCCTCGGCTCCTGCGACCACCACATCAACTCCGAGGGCGGCGCCATGGGCGTCCCCCTGGAGGATTTCAAGTTCACCATCGAGGACCTGGCCGAGGAGTGCCGCGAGCAGCCCGGGTTTGAAGAGCTCCGGGCCGACCTGGATCGGGAGGGCGCCTATTTTGCCCTCAACCAGAACTCACGGGAGCCCGTCACCGAACCGGATGAGCTCCTCCCCTTGTGGAAAATCCTCCACACCGTGGGGGCGGACTGGACCTACTACTCCAAAATGTGGGGCGGCGAGAACTACTGCATGTTCCTGGCCGATGACGAATCCTGGGAAAAAATCATCCGCGCACAGGTGGAGCACATCGAAAAGCTCGGCTGCAAGGTGTTCATCAACACCGAGTGCGGCCACTCCTTCTATGCGGTCTGGCAGGGACTGCGGCGGTTCAACATTCCCCACAACTTTGAGTTCCGAAGCATCATCGAGTACTACGCCAAATGGATCCGCGAAGGAAAACTCCCGGTCAACTCCGACTGGAACACAGGCGGCATCAAATTCACCGTCCAGGACCCCTGCAACGTGGTCCGCAAATCCCTGGGGGACAAACTGGCCGACGACCTGCGTTTTGTGGTGAAAAAAGTGGTGGGCGAGGAGAACTTCATCGACATGGTGCCCAACCGCTCCATGAACTTTTGCTGCGGCGGCGGAGGGGGCTCCCTCCAGGCCGGCTTCACGGACGAGCGGCAGGCGTATGGCAAAGTGAAGTTCGATCAGATCCAGACCACCGGAGCCGACTACGTCATCACCCCCTGCCACAACTGCCACGCCCAGGTGGAGGACATCGGCCACCACTTTGAGGGAACGTACCACACCGTGCACCTCTGGACCCTCATCTGCCTCTCTCTGGGGATCCTGGGAGAAAACGAGCGCACCTATCTCGGGCCGGACCTGGCCGACTACGGGCTGTAAGGAGACTGGAAATGACTGCAAAACAAACCATCGGATCGGTACTCATTGCCGGGGGCGGCATCGGCGGCATCCAGGCCGCCCTGGACCTGGCCAACTCGGGGTACAAAGTCTACATGGTGGAAAAGGCACCTTCCATCGGCGGGGTCATGGCCCAGCTGGACAAAACCTTCCCCACCAACGACTGCTCCATGTGCATCATGTCCCCCAAGCTCGTGGAGGTGGGGCGCCACATGAACATCGAGCTCCTCACCCTTGCCGAGATCAAAGGGGTCTCAGGGGAAAAGGGTGATTTTACGGTGGAGGTCTTCCAGAAGGCCCGCTACGTGGACATGGACAAATGCATCGCCTGCGGCGCCTGCACCGAGAAGTGCCCCAAAAAAGTGGAAGACGTCTACAACCAGGGCCTGGTGAAACGCAAAGCCATCTACGCCCTCTACCCACAGGCCGTGCCCCTGAAGTACTGCATCGACGCCGACAACTGCATCAAGCTCACCAAGGGCAAGTGCGGCATCTGCGAAAAAACCTGCCCTGCCGGGGCCATCAACTATGAGGACACGGACAAGACCCTCTCCCTCAACGTGGGCTCCATCATCCTGGCACCCGGGTTCAAGGCCTACGACCCCAGCGGCAAGGCCATCTACAACTACGACAAGAGCCCGGATGTGGTGACCTCCCTGGAATTCGAGCGCCTCCTCTCCGCCTCGGGACCCAACCAGGGCCACGTGGTGCGCATGAGCGACCACGCCGAGCCCCGGAAGATCGCCTGGCTGCAGTGCATCGGCTCCCGGGACATCAACACCTGCGACAACGGCCACTGCTCCAGCGTCTGCTGCATGTACGCCATCAAGCAGGCCATCATCGCCAAGGAGCACGACCCGAGCCTGGACTGCACCATCTTCTACATGGACATGCGGACCCACGGCAAAGGCTTTGAGAGCTGCTACAACGAGGCAAAGGAGAAGCACGGGATCCGTTTTGTACGATGCCGCGTTCACTCGGTCTTCAGCCAGGTTGGAGACGAGGTGGGACAGGTCATCGACTACGTGGACGAGGCCACGGGCAAGGTGACCCGGGAAATCTACGACCTGGTGGTCCTCTCCGTGGGTATGGAGATCTCAGACGAGGTGAAAGAGCTCGCCCACACCATGGGCGTGGAACTCACCCCCGGAGGCTTTTGCAAAACCGACTCCTTCAACCCCGTGGCCACAACCCGGGACGGGGTCTTTGTCTGCGGCGCCCTCCAGGGGCCCAAGGACATTCCCCAGTCGGTCATCGAGGCGGGCTCTGCCGCCCTGTCCGCAGGGGCTGCCCTCACCTCGGCCCGGGGCACCCTCACCAAGGCCATGGCAACTCCTGAAGAGACCGACATCTCGGGCGAGCGCCCGCGGGTCGGGGTCTTTGTCTGCCACTGCGGCATCAACATCGGCAGCGTGGTGGATGTTCCCGGCGTGCGGGATTTTGCCAAAGACCTCCCCTTTGTGGAGTATGTGGGGGACAACCTCTACTCCTGCTCCCAGGACACCCAGGACGCCATGACCAAGGTGATCAAGGAGCAGAAGCTCAACCGCATCGTGGTGGCGGCCTGCTCTCCCAGGACCCACGACCCTCTCTTTCAGGAGACCCTCATCAACGCAGGGCTCAACAAGTACCTCTTTGAGATGGTCAACATCCGGAACCACAACTCCTGGGTCCACAAGGACCACCCGGCCGAAGCCACGGAAAAAGCCATGGAGATGGTGCGCATGGCCGTGGCCAAGGTGGCTCTTTTCACGCCTCTCACCGAAGCCGAACTCTCCATCGACCAGAACGCCCTGGTGGTGGGCGGTGGGCTCTCGGGTATGGCCGCAGCAAGAGCCCTCTCCGGCCAGGGGTACCACGTCTCCATCGTGGAAAAAGAAGAGCGTTTAGGCGGCCAGGCCAACAGCCTGTTCACGACCTCCAAGGGCGAGTCCATTCAGCAGGGCCTGAAAGCCATGAGCGCCGAGGTGGAAGCCGACCCCAACATCGACCTGTTCCTGGGGGCCGAACTCTCCGAAGTGGAAGGCTTTGTGGGCAACTTCTCATCCACCATTTCCCAAAAGGACAAGAACACACAGACCGAGCACGGGGTCACCGTCATAGCCACCGGCGCTTCCGAGCACACACCGGACGAGTACCTCTACGGCAAGGATCCGCGTGTCCTGACCGGCCTGGAGCTGGACGAAAAGTTCATCGCAAACGATCCCATGCTGGAGAAGGCAAGCTGCGCCGTCTTCATCCAGTGCGTGGGTTCCCGGGAGCCGGGGCGTCCCTACTGCTCCCGCATCTGCTGCACCCACACCATGTCCTCGGCCCTGCACCTCAAAGAGAAGAACCCCGAGATGAAGGTGTTTGTGCTCTACCGGGACATCCGAACCTACGGCGAGCGCGAAGCCCTCTACAAAGAGGCCCGGGAAAAAGGCGTGATCTTTGTCCGCTACAACGTGGATGACAAACCCGTGGTGGATAACAGCGGGGACTGCCTGACGGTCACCGTCACCGACCACGTGCTCAATCGCCCCCTGGCCATCAAGGCAGACCTGCTCACCCTGGCTGCGGCCGTGGTTCCCCACCGGGACGAAAAGCTGGCCCAGTTCTTCAAGGTGCCCATCAACGACGAGGGCTTCTTTGCCGAGGCCCACGTGAAGCTGGCGCCCTCGGACTTTGCCGTGGACGGTGTCTTCCTCTGCGGCCTGGCCCATTATCCCAAGCCCGTGGACGAATCCATCGCCCAGGCCCAGGCCGCCGCCTCCAGCGCCACGCGCCTGCTCTCGGGCAAGACCATCAACACCAGCGGAAACGTGGCCGAGGTCAACCCCTCCCTTTGCAGTGGGTGCGGGGTCTGCGTGGCGGTCTGTCCCTACAACGCCCCGAGCCTCCAGGCATCGGGCAGGGACGAAGGCAAGGCCATCATCAACCCCGTGATCTGCAAAGGGTGCGGCGCCTGCGTCGCCTCCTGCCGCTCCGGCGCCCTGCAGCTCAAAGGGTTTGAAGAGGCCCAGCTCATGGCCATGATCGACAACATTTAGGTCCGTAACCATGTAACCACTCAGCTGGCCTCCGGCGGGTCGCTTTTTTGAAAAAAAGCTCCGCAAAAAACTTTCCATAATAGAAAAGTCGAAATTATTTCGGCGAAGCCTGGAAAGACTTGCTCAAGACCTGTTTGTCAAACTTTTCAAAAGTTTGGCCCCCGGCAGGGCCGCCGGAGGCAAGGCGTTTAAGATACAGGAGAACACCAATGAGTTCGTTTGAACCGAAAATTGTCACGTTTCTCTGCAACTGGTGCAGTTACGGCGCCGCCGACCTGGCGGGTGTGAGCCGTTTTCAATATCCCCCCAACATGCGGGTGATTCGCGTGCCCTGCTCGGGCCGCATCTCGCCCAAAATGGTCCTGGCGGCCCTTCGCAAAGGGGCCGACGGGGTGTGGATCTCCGGGTGCCACCCCGGGGACTGCCACTACATCGAAGGAAACTATTATGCCCGGCGCAAGTTCACCCTCCTCAAGGAGATGCTGGAGTTCAACGGCATCGAACCGGGGCGTCTCCACTTCTCGTGGATCTCGTCAGCCGAAGGGGTGAAGTTTGCCGAGGTGGCCAACAAGGTCATTGACGAGGTGAAAGCCCTCGGGCCCGCCACCGTATTGATCAAAGAGAGCCCCGAGGAGACTGCCGCATGAATGCCATCGTAGAAACAATCCGGACCACGGCAAAGGAGCTCCTCGCCAAAGGAAAGGTGGAAGCGGTCATCGGCTTTAAAAAAGGAAGCCTGCCCCTCTCCACCGAGCCCTTCATGGCCACGACCCCCGACGACGCAGAAAAGCTCACCTGGGATGCCAACTGCCGACTCAACCTGGCCGCTTACCTCAACAAAGAGATGGGCAAGGTGGCGGTGGTTGCCAAGGGGTGCGATTCCCGAAACATCGTGGGGCACATCGTTGAAAACCGCGTGAAGCGTGAGAATGTGGTGGTCATCGGCGTCCCCTGCACCGGCATGATTGATCCCCAAAAGGCCATGGATGCCGCTGGGGGCGAGATCCTGGCCATGCAGGAAGACGGAGAGGTGCTGGTCCTCACGTCCGCCACGGATGAGAAGCGCATTCCCAAGGCAGAGCTGCTGCGCCAGAACTGCACCCTCTGCGCCCACCCCAACCCGGTGATCTCGGATACCATGGCAGGCGATGCCGTGCCCGAGCCCCAGGGCATCGACCGCTACGCCGATATCCGGGAGATCGAGGCCAAGCCCAGTACGGAAAAATGGGCGTTTTTCGAAGAGGCCCTCTCCGCGTGCACCCGGTGTTACGCCTGCAAAAACGCGTGCCCCTTGTGTTACTGCCCCACCTGTTTCACGGAGGAATCCCGTCCCCAGTGGGTGGGCAAGGGCACCGACCCTGTGGATGTGCGCACCTACCATATGCTCCGGGCCATCCACTGCGCCGGTCGCTGCACCGACTGCGGGGCCTGCGAATCGGCCTGCCCCATGGGCGTGCCCGTGCGGCTCCTGACGCGCAAGATGGAAAAGACCGTGGAAGAGAACTGGGGATTCGAAGCGGGCCTCACCATCGAGACCCGCCCGGCACAGGACACCTTCCGCCTCGACGACCCGGAAGCGTTTATTCTGTAACCAGGGCATGCCCAGGTTGCAGCCTGCCTTTTCCGGTTTTCCGGGCAGAGCAGGGTCTGGCGCTATGGCCGGAACCAGGAAACTCACTGACCGATGCGGTTTACTGGAACTCATCGAATCCTGGGTGACAGCACATAAAGGATCATACCGATGACCATATTACGTATCGATAAATCATGTTGGACCGAGGGGCTGGACCGTGCGCGGCAAGCCTACGCCCTTGTGGGACCCGCTCCGGATGGAGAGGTCCCGGGCTTTCGGGAGCTGAAAGAGAGCGAGTACCCCATCATGGACGGCAGTCAGACCCGTCTGTCTCCCAAAGGCGTCGTGTTTCCGCCTTCCCAGGTGATGATGACCTGCTCGTTCAAGGAAGGGGACCCGAAAAAAGATATCTACGAGGCCGTAAAGATTGACACCCGCCCCCGTGCGGTGGTGGGAATCCGCCCCAACGACGCCAAAGCGCTTCAACTTGTCCGCCTTAACTTTGACACCGAGGAGTACAAGGATCCCTATGTGGTGGAAGCCTTTGAGGCCTGTACCTGGATCGGCCTGGCCGTGCAGGCGCCGTCTGCCACAGATTTTTCCACAAGCTGCGGCACCGGGCCCTTTGACGAGACCTGCCTGGACGTGATGCTGGTGGACAACGGTGAGCACTACCTTGCCAGGGTGCTCACGGACAAGGGCGCGGCCTGGGCCGAGGCAGCAGGGTTTGAGACCCCGGCCGAAGAAGGCGCCGATGCCCGCATTGCCGACCTGAAAGCATCGGCGGAGAAAGCCATCTCCTCTTCCATGGCCTGGAACCGGATTTTCAGGTTCTGGACCTCTACGAGGCCGATCACTGGAACAAGACCACCTTTGCCTGCCTCAACTGCGGCACCTGCACCTATGCCTGTCCCACCTGCTGGTGTTTCGACATCCAGGACGAGGTCCACGGGGAGACGGGCTACCGCATTCGAAACTGGGACTCCTGCATGACCTCTCTGTTCACCCGGCACGGCTCCGGCCACAACCCCCGGGAGACCCCCATGCAGCGGACCCGGCAGCGGTTCATGCACAAGCTGAAGTATTTTCCGGACAAATACGGTCAGGGCATCATGTGCGTGGGATGCGGACGGTGCATCGAGCAGTGCCCCGCCGGCATCGACATCCGAGACGTGTGCAACACCATGAACAGCCAGGCATAGGGGGAGCCCATCATGCAGAATCCGTACGTACCCTACCCGGTCCGCATCGACGCCGTCGATACGGCCACCGAAGACAATAGCTTAAAGACCTTTACCTTCAGCTTCCTGAATCCCGGCGATGAGGAGAAATTCGCCTACCAGGCCGGGCAGTTTGCCGAGCTTTCCATCCCCGGCCAGGGGGAGATCCCCATCGGCATTGCCTCTTCCCCTACGGAAAAAGGCTTCGTCATGTTCACCGTGTTCAAGACAGGCAAGGTGACCGCCTGCCTCCACGACATGAAGGAGGGGGACATCATGGGCATCCGGGGGCCCCTGGGCAACTGGTACCCCTGGGAGACCCTCACCGGTAAGAACATTCTCATCGTGGGCGGTGGGTTTGCCTTCACCACTCTGCGTTCTTCCATCAAGATGATGCTGGAACCGGAAAACAGGTCCAAATTCGGAACCATCGACGTGGTCTACGGCGCCCGGACCCCGGGGATGCTTCTCTACAAAGAGGAGCTCATGGCCTGGGAAAAACGCGACGACATCAACATGCACATCACCGTGGACGCCACCGACGACCCGGACTGGGGCTACCACACGGGCTTTGTGCCGGCCCTCACCGAAAAAGTGGCTCCGGCCGCCTCCGAGGACACCTACGCCATCGTCTGCGGGCCGCCTGTGATGATCAAGTTCACCCTGCCGGTCCTTGAAAAACTCGGCTACAGCCACGACCGCATCATCATGAGCCTTGAAAACCGCATGAAATGCGGCATCGGCATGTGCGGCCGCTGCAACATCGGCAAGGAGCTGGTCTGCAAGGACGGTCCGGTCTTCAGCCTTGCAGAGATCAACATGACGCCCGGCGAATTTTAACTTCATACAATCAAGATGTTATGCGCAACTATTGATGCGCTTGTTTAACCAGTGGGGCATCCCCCCCATGGACACAAAGGAGTACACAAACACATGTTTACCGTCACCGAAGCGGCTCAAACCGAGATCGCCCGTTACTTTGAAAACCGAACCCCTGCCCCCATCCGCGTCTTCCTCAACTCCGGCTGCGGCGGTGCCCAACTGGCCATGGCCGTTGATATGCAGAAAGACGGGGACACCCTTTATACCATCGGGGGCATGGAGTATGTCATCGAGACCGATCTCCTCAACCAGGCCCAGCCCCTGGTGGTGGACTTCAAGGATGTCGGCTTCAAGCTCAGCTCGAGCCTGAAACTCTCAAGCGGCTGCTCATCATGCGGCAGCCACGGCTCCTGCTGTTCCTGACCCACACAGATAACGTGCCGGATGTATTCGCCCAGCGGATGATCGGCACCTGAAGATTTGTCCTGTCCGACCCGGCGGGCGCATGGCTGAGGGCTTACAGCCTTGCGCCTGCCGGGGACGACATTTTTTCCGGAGGCACCATGATTCGCTGCATCCATCTCACCCATCGCTTTGAAAAACAGCTCAGCGCCATGCGGCGTTCCTCAAAGATGGCGGTTGCCGCAGGTCGCAAGGCTGACACCATCATCCACCGCCTTACCGCCAACGGCCAGGGCCCCCTGCACGAAGCCGGAAAGCTCAGCAACCACGGCGAGCGCCGGATCCGCCATGCCGTGAAGTTCGATATCGGCAAGGGCTACCGCATGCTGGGGGTCAAAAAAGACGACGAGCTGTTCCTGCTCTTCATCGGGCCCCACGACAGCTGCGCGGCCTGGATCGAAAACAACAGGGGCGTGGAAAACCCCGGGGACCTGGCGCGCATCAGGACCCTTGCAGTGGACCAGCCCGGCCCCGAACCGGCAGCAGCCTTCGATGGCTCCCGCGAACCCGATTACGACGACCTCCTCCTTGCCCGGGTCACCGAGCAGGACCTCTGTGTTATTTTCAAAGGGTTGAGGGGGCAGAACGGTTGAATGGCGTGAGTAGTGAGTAGTGAGTAGTGAGTAGTGAGTAGTGAGTAGGTTAACGGCGAAGGGGGTGGTGTCAACCACAAAGGCACGTCGAAACCTCCTGGCCATTGCACCGGTGCGACGGTGCGACGGATGCCGTTATTTCATGTGTGTAGCACTCCGTAAAAAACCCCGCAGCTTTTCCTGAAAAACGTCCTCCCTTTTCCTCGACAGCCCCGACGGCCCATGTTATCACACTATCTTTAACGCCTTGCCCCTTGACGTCAAGGCAACCCATGACTTACAGGAATGTCCCATGCCGTCTCGTTCAGAATCCGCCGTCGGCCTGCTTGTTGCCATGCAGGCTTTTCTTATTTGGGGGCTCTCTCCCCTTTACTGGAATCACCTCTCCCATGTCCCCGCCTTTGAAACCCTGATGCACCGCGTGGTGTGGTCCCTGGCTTTTCTGGTTCCCATCCTTGTCTTCCAGAAGAAAATGGGGCCGTTTTTAAAGGCCCTGACCAGCCTTCGCACCCTGGCCGTCCTCACCGTCACCACCTGCCTGGTGGGGGGGAACTGGTTTCTCTTCATCTGGTCCATCAACCATGGCCACGTGATGCAGACCAGCCTGGGGTACTATATCAACCCCCTGGTCACTGTCTTTTTAGGGATGATTTTCCTTAAGGAACGGCTCACGACCAGGCAGAAAATCGCCGTGGTCCTCGCAGGGGTCGGCGTGGCCTGGCTCACCATCGATTACGGCACCCTGCCCTGGATCTCCCTGGCCCTGCCCTTCAGCTTTGCCTTTTACGGCCTTATCCGCAAAGTAGTGGACGTAGGGCCTCTGGTGGGCCTCACCGTGGAGACCCTGCTCATGGCTGTTCCGGCCTCACTCTACCTGGGGAACCTGGCCGCAAGCGGAGAAGGCGTCTTTCTCCACACAGGGGCCATCACGGACCTTCTCCTCGTGGGCACGTCCCTGATGACGGCCCTGCCCCTGCTTCTTTTCAACCTGGGCGCCAAGGCCCTGACCCTGTCTACCATCGGGTTTATCCAGTACCTGGCCCCCACCTGCACCTTTCTGCTGGCGGTGTTCTATTTCAAAGAACCCCTGGACCCGTCCCTGGTGCGCACCTTTCTCCTGATCTGGAGCGCCCTGGCCCTGGTGACCTGGGACTCCATTGCGGCCTACCGGCGTCAGGGAAAACCCGCGGAGGCGGCCTGACCCGGCACAGGCGGTTCTTTTGCCGGAAGAGACACAAACAACAAAGCGGAGACCGGTTACCCGGTGCTCCGCTTTTTTTATGATCCGTGGAAACGCCCCGCCTGCCGGGGCGTTTTTTTATTAGAACTGGGGCTCCATCACGTCTCCGCTGTAGGCACCGATAAGGATGGTCAGGTCCCCTGAGGTGAAGTGATAATACGGCTCCTTGACGTCCGGGTGCAGGGCCCAGTACAAGTCGCAGGAGGCCCCCTGGAGGTCAAAGCCCGGCGGCAGCTTTTTGGCGGCATCAATGGCGCTGATCATGCGGCTCACATCAATGGGCCGCATGCCGATGGGCAACGGGATCTTGTCGTGCTGAAGCACCCCGCCGTATCGCCAGGTCTCGGCCCAGGGTTCGGGATCGGGAACCACGGGGATGACTTTCATCATCACCTGGACCCAGTCGTAAGGGGGTTGGGAGACATGGCTGTCCTTGGCTGACAAGAGTTGAACGCTCACGCCCGTCTCTCCGAACTGCTCGAAGGTTTTCTTGATATCCTCGTCAAATCGTTTGGCATCCATACACGGCACTCCTTGCTTGTTTTGGATGGAATGTAGGGAGGGCCTTACCGGGTGGCAGAAGGGATCGATGGGGACGTCACGGACGGTGGGATCCGGTTTGTGAAAACGGATGAGAGACGCGTGGTGTCTGTCAGGGGCCCTTTTCGGGTGATCTGTGGCAGATCATTTTTTCCTTAGTGAAGTTTACCATACAGCCCCTGTGTCCACAAGGGATGTCGATACCGGAAAAAGGCCCAACGAAAAAAGCCGAAGCAAATGCTTCGGCTTTTTTCATAATGGTGGGTCGTACTGGGCTCGAACCAGTGACTCTCTGCTTAAAAGGCAGATACTCTACCGACTGAGTTAACGACCCGCGGATGGTGGGCGAAACAGGGCTCGAACCTGTGACTTCAACCTTGTAAGGGTTGCACTCTTCCAACTGAGTTATTCGCCCGGTCAACCGGGGCGACACCGAAAGGTGCCTTATGTATGGTGGGTCGTACTGGGCTCGAACCAGTGACTCTCTGCTTAAAAGGCAGATACTCTACCAACTGAGTTAACGACCCGGAAGATGGTGGGCGAAACAGGGCTCGAACCTGTGACTTCAACCTTGTAAGGGTTGCACTCTTCCAACTGAGTTATTCGCCCGGACATCCGGAGCGACGCCAAAAGGCGCCATATGTGTTGCCAGCCATGCCGGCTTGTCTTCTGGTGGGTCGTACTGGGCTCGAACCAGTGACTCTCTGCTTAAAAGGCAGATACTCTACCGACTGAGTTAACGACCCATTGGGTGGTGGGCGAAACAGGGCTCGAACCTGTGACTTCAACCTTGTAAGGGTTGCACTCTTCCAACTGAGTTATTCGCCCGAAGAACGAGGAAACTTTTACAGGACCCTCCCATGCATGTCAACACCTGAAAGCCACATTTTTCGATGCTTTCAGCCTCTGGGAACTATGGGGCCGGAATATCAATCGATATTGTACCATTATTTTAAAACCAGTCGAAGATCCAAAATGGACTCCCTTCCCACCCCGTTTGGGGCCGGTTTCAGCCCCCACGGGACCGGCCGGAAGGCACCCGCAGCGTTCCCGGACACGCCACATATTAATTTGCCCGTGCGGCCCCCAGCATGGCCGTGAAGTCCGCCCCGAACCGATAGATGGGCCCCGGGGTGAGGCGACGCACCCAGTACAACAGCTTGGTGCGCACACCGGGAACAATAAGGAACCGGCCCTGCTCAATGCCCCGGATCAGCTTGGCCGCGGCCACATCCACGGGAAGGACACCGGCAAAATCCTTGAGGGCCCGGGTCTCTTTGGGGATGGTGGGCTTTTCCCGCTCCAGCATGGGGGTGTCCACCTCGGAGGGGCAGAACAGGCTGACCTGCACCTCAAAACGCGCCAGTTCGCAGCGCAGCACCTCGGCAAAACCCATGACGGCAAACTTCGAGGTGCTGTACGCCGAATATCCGAACACAGGGATAAAGCCGGCAGAGGACGCAATCAGGACAAGAGCGCCCTTGTTCTTTTTGAGCCAGGGCAGAGTGGCCGCGGCCATGTTGCGACTCCCCGAGACGTTGATGGCCAGCACCTTGTCAAAGGCCTCGGCATCGATGTTTTCGAAATGGTCGGCAATCCCCACCCCCGCGCAATTGATCACCACATCCGGTGCCCCGAAGTCGGCGACGGCCTGAGCGATTTTGCCGTTCACATCCTCCCAGTCGGACACATCCATGGGCAGGGAGAACACCTCTGGCTCATCCGATCTCGCCCTGAAGGCACCGGCCACGGCAGTCAACGCCTTCTCCCCCCGGGCAAAAAGCGCCACACGGGCCCCGTTGTCAAAAAGCTGCCTGGCTGTCTCCAGCCCAATACCGCTTGAACCGCCCGTCACATAGACGGTGATACCCTTCCAGTCCATGGTCGCCTCCTTTCGTAGTAAGAATGTTGCCGGTGGTTACAAGGTCTCGATCCCTCGCTTTTCAAAACAGGTTTCCCATCGTGCCACTTCCTCCGGTGCCATGAACCCGCCCGGGGCACCGGGCATGCGGCCTCCGATTTTAACAATTTTTCCGTGCCAGAGCGGATTGTAAGGCAGGAGCTGAACCTCCCGGGCCCCCAGGGAGCTGAGATGGTCGGCCACGGCCGTGATGTTCTCATCGGTTGCCGTGATCCCGGGAACCAGGGGAATCCTGGGGAGAAGCTCCAGCCCCCCTTCCTGGTGAAGTTCCAGGAGGTACTCGAGGTTTGCGAGAATGCGCGCGTTGCCCGCACCGCAATACTGTTTGTGGGTTTCAGGGGAGATGAGCTTGATATCGACGTATACCGTGTCGGTGTGGGGACGGATGTGGGCGTCAAAGGCCGACCGGGAGAAGTGGCCGCTGGTCTCAAGGAGTGGTGTGAATGCCCCGTGACTTGAACCGCTGCATGAGCTCGCCGCAGTATCGGGGAAACAGGGTCGGCTCGCCTCCGGACAGGGTCACCCCTCCCCCTGAGGCGTCGAAAAAGGGCATGTCTTTTGACACCGCCGACACCACCTCATCCGGTTCCATGGTGCTGCCCACAGGCTCCAGGGCCTTTGACGGGCACACCTCGGTGCATGCCATGCAGAGGGTGCATCGGGAGCGGTCCGGCCCCCACCCGGGGTCGAGGGCCCCTTGCCGACATACCCTCAGGCACTCTCGGCAACCGATGCATTTTTCCGCGTCGAAGGAGAGCTCCGCCCCTGTCTTTTTGCTTTCGGGGTTATGGCACCAGGCACAGTCAAGGGGACACCCTTTGAGAAAAACCACCGTCCTGATGCCGGGGCCGTCATCCAGTGACGCGCCCTTGATCTCCAGGACCAGGGGCGCATCGCGTTTGTCAGCCGCTTCTGGGGGATTCATGCGCACCTTCATGTATGGGGTAAATCCATCTATTTTTACGTCGGATCAGTCCATATGGGCATGAAACACCGTAACGATGTTTACAAGAGCGGTCAATCCTTATCTACGGGCGGACGTGCGTGATAAATTCAACGATGTACTTTCCGGCGGTTCCGGCAAGAACAAGGCAGAGGAGCCACTTGAGCCCGCTTCGGTACGGTACATTTTCTGGCACCGGGCGCCCGTGTAGATGCCTGCGATGCCGCCCAGGCCGAAGAGAAGCCCCAGGCCCCAGTCCGGGGCAATATGCATGGAGGGAAAAAAAGGGGCCATGCCCTGATAGAAAAGCACCCCGGTAATGGAGGTCACAAAGGTGCCCATGAGGGTCGCCCCGGCGATGGTGTGGACCGGAAGCCTGTAAAACGAAACAAAGAACGGCGCGATGATGGCCCCGCCGCCTATGCCGTAAATGCCACCGATGATGCCCACCACAAAACTCATAAAAGAGATGCCGGGCACCGAAAAGCGATGGGTATGCCCCCGAAAGGTATAAGCCATCTCCCGAAGGTTCCAGAAAAGGACCGTGGTCTTAAAATCACCCCCCTCTTCCGTTTTCGGCTCCTTTTCCCTGGTGTCGAGGAGCTGCCTGACCATGCGAAACCCGATGTACAGAAGGACCATGCCCACAAACATCTTGAAGTGAAGCGGGTCCGGCAGGTAGAGCACCCGGATCATCGCCCCCAGAATCACCCCGGGCATGGTTCCCACCACCACCACCAGGGTCAGGGGCCAGACCATGCGCCCCTCCTTGATAAACCGCCACACCCCAGAAGGGATGGCCACAATGTCAAGAGCTGATCGTGCCACCGAGGGGTGCACGTAGCCAAGGACGGACATCTGAAAGGGAAGAAGCAGAAAGGCGCCTGAGAGTCCGGCCATGGAGGTAATGAAAGAGACGCCGAAGGCCACGACGGGGGGGATCCAGGGGGCCACGTGGATACCTGCGGTTTCGAAAAGCATGGTCACCTCCTTTGGGAAGGGGGTTGTCATGAAGCGCGCCCGATGGTTAATTGGCACGGTTTTTATAATTTACATGTCACTTGTACCATTCGATTTCCAGCCATGTCAACCCGATTTCCTTGGAAAGAAACGGATCTGCCGCTATAATGCCACCCATGAAAACACCGCCGCACGCATCCGCCAACCCATCGACCATCCTCACGCCTTCCGAGGAGGAGCGCACCCTCGACCCTGTTCAGCTGGCCGCCCTGGAGACAGCCTTTCGGGACTGGGTCTCGGCTGCACGGCGCTCCGACGTGCGAAGGTCCCGGCAGAGAATTTTCTGCATCTTCCTGCTCATTCGCTACACCGGTGCCCGTTTAGGGGAAATCCTGGGCATCGCCTCCACCGATCAGATCGATTTTACGGGCCACACCGTGCATATCGGAAGCCGGTCCGCCGGGTACCGGGATGTCCAGATCCCTCCCCACGTGGCCGAGGGAATCCTCGAGGTCCTGCCGCCATCCACCGAAGCCCCTTTTTCCGTGGATCCGGGGCATGTGCGGAGAAAGTTTTATGAACAGGCAGAGTCCTGCGGGCTGGTCAAGGCCATGGGAAGCCCCAACGTCATCCGCCGGTCCCGTGCCCTGGAGCTCCTGCGCAGCAACCTGCCCCTTCCCGTGGTCCAGAAGATGCTCGGCCACAGCACGGCGGGCCTCACCGCCTCCTGGCTCGATTTTTCCGAACAGGACATGCAGCGGGTGGTGGCCCATGTCACCCGACGCGAGAGCAGGATCAAGACAAGCGCAAGGAACAGCTTTGCCGGAAAGGTGGCCCGCATGGTCCCCGGAGAGATCCAGACGGTGGTCACCCTGGACACCCTGGGGGGCTACCCCATCACCGCCATCATCACCAATGAAAGCGCCGGCCGACTGGCCCTGAAGCCCGGAACCCTTCTCACCGCCGAGGTAAAAGCCCCCTGGGTCCTGGTGGCCGCAGGGCCCCACCCTCCCCTGACCAGCTGCGCCAACACCCTTGAAGGAACGGTGCGACGTATTATTAAAGGTGGAAACACAACCGAGGTGATCCTCGGTCTCAAAGACGGCACCGAGGTCTGCGCCCTCATGACCCGCTCCGGGGACGATGATCTGGGGCTTCGGCAGAACGATACGGCCTGGGCCCTCATCGATGCGTTTTCCGTGATTCTCCGTATGGGGGACCTGTAGCGCCAAAAAGGCGCCTTGAGCTGGGGGCAAGGTATGGTATAAGTGGGATCTTGTGAGGATCAAACGGGGAACCGGAGGACGAAAGACATGAGCCAGACAAACGACAAAGAGATTATTTATGTGGGCGACCCCATGTGCGCCTGGTGCTTCGGATTTGAGCCGGTCCTGGATGCCCTCATGGAGCGCCTCGGGTCTTCGGTGCCCTTCCGGTTTATGATGGGGGGGCTGCGGGTGGAGGATCCCATTGCCATCACCGACGCCATCAAGCCGAAGCTTCTTGAAAACTGGCAAGGAGTGACCCGGGCCACGGGTCAACCCATCAACGGCCACCTGCTGGCAGATGCCCCGGATTTTCTCTACGACTCGGCACCGGCCAGTCAGGCGTTCGTTGCCGTCAGACGCCTGGACCCTGCCCTGGCCCTGCCTTACTACCGCGCCCTTCATCACGCGTTTTACCTGGAAATGAAAGACATCACGCAGCCGGAGATCCTCTGCGACCTCGCCAAAGGGATCGGCGTGTCCCCGGAGCAGTTTCTGCCCCTTGCGCAAAGCGACTCTGTCCGTGCAGAGGCCTTCGACGATTTTGCCCTGGCCCGGGACTACAACGCCCTGGCGTTTCCCGCCCTGGTTCTCAGGGAAGGCGAGGCGGCATCGGTGCTCAACCAGGGCTACAAACCGCTCTCCGCCCTCACCGGCATCCTCGATGACTGGGTGGCGGGCACCCTGCCCACCTCCGAGATCACCCCTGCCCTCCTCATCTTCGGCCGCGCATCCTGATGCGGAGGAATCATCGCAACCTATCAATATTCATATCAATGTTTAGAAAAATAACACTTCATATTCATTCCGTCCCGTGACATAATTCAATCATCCGTAAACGGTCGGACACCCCCACGCCTCCACCCCCACACTGCGCTTTTAAACCAAACCCCACCTCTCCATCAGGCCCCCAGACCGAAGACGTCGGGCCAGGCCCGGGCACCAGCCATCATGAAATAACCAAATCATTGGGCCACCCCGCAGGGCTGACACACCTTCCGGGTCGATCCGGCCTGCCGCGGAACGGATAAAGCGCCTGCTTTCCCCATGGGACAGACGGGGTTGCAGGGATGTTTGACGGGTTGTAAGTCGCTGTTTTTCATTCTTTAAGAATCAGGAGAATTCCATGCTCAAGCCATTTTCAACCAACCACGACATCAAGGGTAAAGCAACGGGTTTTTCCATAACAAACAGCGAAGGCAAGGAACGCAAGTTTGCCCTGACGGACAACACGTTGCCCGAGTCCCGCACAGACAGGCCCCAGTCCTGTTTTGTCCGCGCCCCCTTTTCCCTTTTGTTCAAGGGCGCTGAGTGCACCTGCTCATCCAGGGGAAGGGTGACCATCCGTCCCCCGGCCAGGGAAGACGCCTCCGGGTTTGAGACAACCGAGCCCCGGGACGAAAACGGCAATGAGGCCCCGCGCCTTCGCTTCCAGGCGGTGTTCAATTCCAACTCCGGGTTGTGGAGCACCTGATCCGCCCTGGCCCGGATATGTCATGAGAAAGCATCCAGGCAAAACGTAAATCAGCGTTTGCTGTTTGATTTTCTCACCCTTCGGGCGAGCCGGGTCAGAGGGTCATGCTGCGCTGAAACGTTCGGATGATGGCGGAAAAAAGGGCAACACCCGGCCCGAGAAGGGCGTCCGGAAAGTTGTAATCTGCGTTGTGAAGCTGCGGCCCCTCGCCGCAGCCCAGCCCCACCATCACCCCGGGGTACCGGTGGGTGAACCACCCGAAGTCCTCACTCCACCTCATGGGCTCGGAAAGTGTGGTGACGTCCAGGCCCGCATCGGTGGCGGCCTCCATCACCATTTCCGCCATCTCCCGGTCCACGGGTGTTCCCGGAAACTCATTGGTCACCATCACCTCGCATCCCACGCCTGAAAGCCCGCTTTTCTCCTCCAACGCCTCCTTGATACGGGACATACGGTAATGCAGGTATGCGTCCGCCTCCCCTCGCAGGGTGAGCTGCACCCGGGCTTCGCCGGGGCTCACCCCGAAGCCGGGTCCTCCCACCTGAAGATGGGTCACCGTGCTCATGAAAAACGGTCCGCCCTGTTCCCGTGCCAGCAGGCCCTCATCGGCCAGGAGCGACTGCACGATGGGCATGGGGGAGTTCCCGTGCTCCGGCCAGGCCGCATGGCTGGGTGTGCCGGAGAGGTGAATGTCCATGCCCAGGGAGGCGCAGGCAAACAGCCTGTCCGGCACGCACACCTGCCCCAGGGGCCTGCCGGGCAGGTTGTGAAGGGCAAAGACCCGATCCGGGATGATACCCTGGAACCGAGGGTCCTTGATGACGGCCTCGGCACCGTCCCCGGTCTCTTCGGCCGGTTGAAAGAGAAGCACCACCCGCCCCCGCTTCGGGGGAGCCTTTGAGAGTTCCCGCGCCAGGCCGCAAAGGATGGCCGTGTGCCCGTCGTGGCCGCAGGCATGGGACAACCCCTTATGAACCGATGCATAGGGAAGGCCGGTCATCTCGGTGACGGGCACTCCGTCAAGATCGGCCCGGAAGAGAAGGGTCTCTCCGGTGGACATCCCGTCGAAAAAAACGGCCACTCCGTGGCCGCCCAGATCCCTCACCATGCCGTGATGGTCGCAGCCACTGAGCCAGTCTGCAACCATCCCTGCTGTCTTCTCCTCTTGCCCGGAGGCTTCGGGTATGCGATGCAGTGCCTGCCGAAGTGCTACCAAGTCTTCATCCATGATCCCCATGTCCCACATCTGACGGGCACCTGTAAGGTGCCCTCGTTGACCTTGGCCCAAGGGAGAGCGCCATGCTCCTCCAGGGCTGAACAAACGACCCGCATCACAACGAAAACGAGCCGACGGCGTGCAAACAACTGGACGCCCCTGTGCAGATATGCCATGAACATATACGCAGAGCCACCAGCATTTCAACCACCCTTTCGCCCCCTTTCTCCGCTTGTCATCGGTGAACGCGGGCCGACGCATTCCGGAGCCTCCCATGACCATCACCCCCACGGACAAATGGTACATCACCACCCAGACCTTCCCCGAACTCCTGAACCGAAACGTTACCCGCTTCGGGCACCGCATCGCCCAGCGCTGGAAATGCAGAGGATCAGATGAAACCGCCGCCCTCACCTATGGAGAGATGGGCGAAGCCGTCCGCGAGGTAAGCTGCGGCCTCATGGCCCTGGGCATTGAAAAAGGCGACCGGGTGGGGATCATGGGCACCACATCGCCCCAATGGACCCAGGCGGACTACGCCATCCTCTGTGCCGGGGGCATCACCACCTGTGTCTACCCCAGCCTCACGGCCAAAGAGCTGGCCTATCTCATCAACGATTCGGGAAGCACGGTGCTGTTTGTACAGGACGCCTCTCTCCTGGAGACGGTGCGGGCCGCGCGAAACCGGATGCCGAACCTGTCCCGGGTCATTCTCCTTGAGGGAAACGAGGCGGGGGGCGCCGACACCCTCACCCTCGACGAATTGAAGCAACGGGGCCGGACGGCCCACGACGCCACTCCGGAAGCCTGGGAGGCGAGGTGGAAATCCGTGGGCCTTGGGGACCCCATGACCATTGTCTACACCTCGGGAACCACCGGCAACCCTAAGGGCGCCGTGCACACCCACGCTTCCGTCAACGCCGCCTGCAGGCGGGACCTGGCGGCCATCCCCGTCCTCACGGAAAAGGACCTCCTCCTCTCCTTTCTGCCACTGGCCCACACCTACGAACGCGAATGCGGCCACGCCATCGCCATGCACGCGGCCCTGCCCGTGGCTTACTCCAGCCCCAAAACCCTGCTGGCGGACCTGGCTGTGTTCCGCCCCACCTTTTTCATGTCTGTGCCGCGGATTTACGAACGCATCTACATGGCCATGAAAGAGAACGCATCGGCCTCTCCCCTGAAGCGCCGCCTCTTCTTTTCTGCCATGGAGACCGGACGGCGCGTGGTGGATGCCCGGGCCGACGAGCGGGGGTTCGTGGACATGTCCGAAGGGACCGATCTCCTCTCCGGGGCCGGGCCCCTGCTCTCCGTAAAATACCGGCTCTTCGACCGGCTGATCTTCGAAAAGGTCCGCAATAGACTGGGCGGACGGTTCCGTTTCGCGTTTTCCGCCGCCGGAAGCCTCTCCGCGGACCTGTGCAAAACCTTCATGGCCATGGGGGTGCGCATCTTCGAGGGGTACGGCTCCACCGAAACCTGCAACACGGTCAATCTCAACACTCCGGGGGCCATCCTGCCCGGATCGGTGGGCGCCCCGTGCGCGGGTGTGTCCGGTCGCATTGCAGACGACGGGGAGTGGGAGGTCAAAGGGGAGAATCTCTTTGTGGGGTATTGGAACAACGAAGAAGCCACGCGGGCGGCCTTTACTGAAGACGGGTACTACCGGACCGGGGACATCGTTGAAAAGGTGGCCGGGGACCACATCCGCATCGTGGACCGCAAAAACGGGCTCCTTGTGCTGGACACGGGCAAAAACGTGCCCTCGGCAAAAGTGGAAGGTCTTTTTGCCCTTTCCGCGTATATTGACTCCGTCATGGCCGTCGGCAGCGGGAAAAAATACGTCACCGCCCTTGTGATCCCCGACTTCGACGCCCTTCTATCGGCCCTTACGGCCCGGGATCCCGAAGCAGAGCGGTACGCCCTCTCCCATGCCAACGGCCTCTGCACGGAGGTGATGCGCGAAATGCTCCACCTCCCTGAGGTGAGGGCGCTCATCCAGGCTGAAATCGATACGGCCAACGGCCAGCTGGAGCCCCACGAACAGATCAAGGCCTACCATGTCTCCCACCGGCGCCTCACCGAAGAGGCCGGGGAGCTCACCCCCACCTTCAAAGTGAAGCGCAAGGCGGTGATGGCCCGCTACGCCCGTGACATGGAGGCGCTTTACGGCAGGGACCGTACGGCCCGGACATAATAATGATTCGCTTTGTTGCTGATGTTGACGTACCCGATGTAGTAGAAATCGATGCGCCAGGCATAGCCGGAATTGGCTTCATAGGTGGAGGAGGACCAGTAGCCCGAGGACGCCGTGTCCGGAAAAATCCGGGGGTCCACCGCGGGATCGTAGCTCAGGTAGTTAATGATACTCTGGAGTTCATCGGAACTGGGCAGGCGCCAGTCGTCATACCCGGCCAGGTCGAGTTTTTTGCAGTAGGCCACCGCTTGGGCCCAGGTCAGGGCCTCATTGTCATTGCCTGTCTGGCGTTGCCACATGAGGCCTGTGGCGGTGTCGACGACCACCCCTTTTTTTTCATCCACCTTGAACTCGGCCAAGGCGGGTCCTGTGAGCATCACCACCAGAAGCAGCATGCCTCCCAGGGTCATTCCAAGGGTTCTCAGGTTTTTCCTCGCATCTTTTTTTTCTCCTTTACCTGTCATGGCTCACCTCCATGCAGCTTTCATCCCGGAAAGGGCCTTTCCCCTGCGACCACCGGAAGGAGAAGGCCTCTCCCTGCCATATATTGTCTCAAGCCCCGGGGCCCGTCGGCATGGTCCCCCTTACCCGTGCCGAAGGGCAAGACGCTCCAGCATATAGGTGAATCCCACCCCGAGGTAAAAGAGGGATTCGGCGTCCACGTTTTCGATGGCGGTGCTGTCGTAATAGACATTCACGGCTGAACCCAGGCCGTCCTGATCGTTGCAGTAGCAGATCATAAAGGGAACCGTGGGGAAAAAGTGAAGGACCACCGAGATATCCGACTGGAACTGGGGCGGCACCTCTTTGGCGTCGAAGAGATGCACCAGGTCGTCAAACAGGCCGGTGTGTCCGTCCGCCAGGCGCAGAAGGTTCTCCTCGCAGCGCCGATGAAACAGGTTGTACTGCTCGCGCCCTCCCGGAATGTCCCGATAAGAGACCCACTGCCCTTTGGCCGGAACCCCCTTGCCGTCCAGGACATGGTTGAGAAAGGGCACCCCAAGGTAGGGGTTCACGTGCAGGTCGGTGTGAAACCGGCCCTGGTGATCCACCCCCACATCCTTGCCCAGCACCTTGAGGGTCAGCACCTCGCCGGACAGCGTTGCCCCGATGCGCCGGGATGCCTCGTCAAAATCGCAGGTCCTCATTTTTTCCTGGAGGGCGGCAAGGTAGATATCGCCGTTGTCTCCGGTCTCCCCTGCCCCGCCCCTGAACAGGGCCCGTGTGGCCTCATCCGTCCTGGGACAGGCGTCTATGGACTTGGCGCCCGTAAACACAGCTCCGGCAAAGGCCAGGCAGCTCTTTTCGCCGCACTCCCGGCAGTTGGATTTCTCCAGGTGCTTGAATATCTCCATGGCGTTTTTGGGTCGGGACACAGGTATACCTCCGTATTGTTGGGTCTCAGGATGAGGATGAGGACGGTCGCAAAGGGAACCTACCTTCATTCATAGCCCAAAGAGAGCCGGGAACAAACCAAAATATGAACGCAGGCGGCGATTCCTTGAGGGTGATTATCCCTTTTCGCCATGGTTTACGCTCACCACCGGGCAGGAGGCCCGTATGACAACCTGCTCCAGGGTGCCTCCCATGGCCGGGCCCTCTTCCGGGCCTTTGCCGTGGTGCGCCATGACAACAAGGTCTCCGTGGCACCTGCGGGTCAGCTTCAGGATCTCCACGTACGGGGTCCCTTCGCACACCTCCACCTCCAGATTGGTGAAATCCCCGGCGCGGCTTAAAAAACGGGCTTCGACGGCTGCCCGCGCCTCGGCCAGGCGTCTGTCCATGGCAACGGGATCTTCGGGGATCCCCGTGATCTCCAGGGTATGGAGCAGATGGCAGGTAGGTCTGCATTCCGGGCGATCTTCACGGCAAAGTCAAAGGCGGCATCCGATGCCTGCGACAAGTCGGTGGCAAAGACAATGTGCTTGAAATCCCAGTGCGGAAGAGGACAGAAACGATTGATGATAAGGACCGGTGCCCTGGCGCTTTTTGCCACCTTCTGCATGGTGTTGCCCAAGGTGTTGCGAAACGTAAGGGACGCACCGGTGCAATCCAGGCGGGTATGGGTCCCCATGACGATGAGGTCGCTCTCCCAGGCCCTGGCCCGGCGCAGGATTTCCGTTGCGGGAATCCCGGGTTTTACCACCACCTCACAATCCATGGACGTATCGGCCAGGTGTTTGTGGGAGGCACGGATTTCACGGGTCAGGAGCGTTTCGTAATCCGCGTCCGGCACCTCCTCGCTTTCGGGGCTGTACGCTTTGACCTGGGCCGTAAAGCCGTGGGAGGGCAAGCCGTAGACGTGAAGGACTTTTAATCCGGAGTGAAATTTTTCGGCCAGGTTGTAGGCAAACCGGGCGGCTTCGTCGCAGATGGGCGACGCGGTGGTGGTGAACAGAATGTTTTTGAACATAAGGAACCTGCCTGTCTGAAGTGTCAGCATCAAACTCGATCGAATGGTTCGACGAAAGAGGTCAGGGGAAACGGGAAGAGAGGGGCAAAGGGAGGTTTGTGCAGGGAGACCGGGTGACATGGGCAAGGGGAACCGACGGTGCCGAGCCCTGGGACGAACACGGCACCGGGGTGCGGAAGGGGTGTCCCCCGCAGATCGGCACGTCCCATGCTGTCACCGTGATACGCTTCATGTCCCTGGCTCCTGGTTTCTGGTGCCACGCCATGGCCTCCCCCGGGTGCCGAGTTGCAGCCGGGGGAGACGGGCCATAACTAACTACTAACTAAAGCAGTTATTTTTTCAAAGTTCAATCAATTACCGTCCATGGGGTGTTTTTTCCTTATGAAAGAGGCGTTCCCCATGAAAAACCGGCAAATCAAGAGAACGCCAGAGAGCTGTTTTTACTCTTCATTGTGCGTCAAGTGATCCGGCACCACCACCATGGGAATGAGCAGGGGTTTCAGGAAAGACCACCGGATCCCGATATGGTAGACCTCCTCCAGGTCCCGGATGGCGTCCCAGCAGTTGTGGCAGGGAGAGATCACCAGCTTGGCCCCGGTCTCAAGGATCTGGTCTCGCTTGACTTTCAGGCCGGTGTTCCGCTGTTCCCGGTACCGTCCGATGCCGTTCATGCCCCCTCCCCCGCCGCAGCAGTAGTTGTGTTCGCGGTTGGGGGTCATCTCGCGAAAATCCTCGGCGATCTGGCTCATGATGTACCGGGCGTCGTCGGCCAGGCCGGCATTGCGGATGTAGTTGCAGGAGTCCTGGAAGGTCACGGGCTCCTTGATCCGTTTGGCCGGGTCGATCTTGAGCTTGCCCGTGCGCAGGGCTTCGGCCACCCACTCCACGTAGTGCAGGCTGTCCACCGGGGCTTTGCCCGACTTGATGCCCGCCCAGTAGGGCCCTTCGGTCACCGTGGCCCGGTAGGCGTGGCCGCACTCGGTGACCACCATGCGCTTGGGCTTCAACCGGTCGATGGCGGAGTAAACGGACTTCACCTGCATGGTGGAGGCTTCCCAGTCTCCGGCAAACATGGCCAGGCTGGTCTCTTCCCACCCTTCGGAAGGAACGGTCCAGTTTTCCCCGGCCAGGTGAAAGAGCACCGCTGCGTCGGCGAGGTCCTCGGGGTAGTGCTTGGCCTCGCGGGCGTTGACCGTGTAGATGATATCGGCGTCCTCTTTGTCCACGGGGATTTCAAGGCCCGGCCACTCCTCTTCGGTCTCCTCTTCCATCCACTGGCAGGTGTCCACCCAGTCCTCGGTGGTGATGTCCATCTGGGCGCGATAGACCCGGTGCATGCCCGATCCGATCTTCATCTCCCACGGCACGAATCCCTGGGAAGAGCACCCCGCGAAGGTAGGAGAACATCACCCCCATGTCGATACCCATGGGGCAATACATGGCGCACCGGTTGCAGCAGGTGCACTGGGACCAGGCCACATCCATGCAGTGCATCATAAAAGCGGTGTCCACCTCCCCTTTTCGCCGCACCAGCTCCCCCAGGGTGGACTGGATCTTGTAGGAGGGGACCTGCTTGGGGTCCTTGTCGTTGGCGATATAAAGAAAGCAGGAGTCGGCGCAGAGCCCGCATCGCATGCAGGAGTTCAGCCAGGTCTTGAGCCGTGATTTCAAGGTGTTTTTCAAAAGGGCCTTCAACGCCGGGACGTCCACGTCGAGGCTCTCCATCTCTTTGTAATATTGGGCGCCACCCTTGTCTCCCAGGAGTTCCTGGAGTTTTGCTTTGGTTCCGATGGGGGTTCGGTTGCACAGTATGCCTTGCTGCTTTGTCATGGTTCCTCACTCACAAAATCGTTGTATCTTAAAAAAGATGGTTACCAGGGAAATCCAGGGGCCTTGAGCCCACCGCGCTTGATGCTGAAATCCATGCCGAGTTGGATGCGCGAGCAGAAAAAAAGCACGATATGGGAGAGCTTGGTAAAGGGCACGGCCACGAGAAAGAGCTCCCCGCTGAGGATGTGCGCCAGGGTCCAGAAGGTGACGTCTCCGATCTGGTGATAGGCCATGAAAGCGGTGGCAAAGGGCGCCACCGACAAAAAGAGCACGCCGATGTCCCGGGGCCTTGTGAGCTGTCGCACCTCGGGGAGCACCATGCGGCGGATGAGAAGCCCTGCGGCCCCTATCAGAACGCCCACGGTGAGGGCATCGGCCACGGCATCGGGCATGGCCGGAATGGAGATACCCCAGCGGTACTTCAACAGGATCCCGTGGGCCGAGACAAACAGCGGAACGGCTACAGCCCCCACGTGAAAGAGATAAAACAGCAGGGTGTGTACGGGGTTCTGCCGCCAGCAACGGGTCCCGAAGGGCGTCAGCCAGAGCACAATGGAGCGCAGGGCCCCTTTCAGCCCGCTTGCGATGCATGTGTCGTAGGCCACCCGGTCCAGGCGGGCGTCGAGGTTTTTGATATAAAGAGCCACATGGGCAATGCAACCGATGGAAAAAATCCCGAGGGAAAGCCACAACAGCGGCCCGGTGATAAATTGATACATGGTGTTTCCTCTTTGTTCATTCCGGTAAGATACAGGCCCTTGCTGATGCTCCGGTGACGAAGGGTCCGGGCTCGGGAAATCATCCGAGCCCGGGAGGTGTCCATCCCGATCGTTTAAGGGGTTCCCCCGCTGAACGGGGCATGGCAGGCGGTGCAGTCGTCCACCTCCCCTGCCCCCATGGCGTCATGGCAGCCGATGCAGCTGCGGTCGGCTTGCCGGCTGTGCATGGCAGCGTACAGGGAGACGCCGCCGCCCCGGGGAGAACCCGACGCGTCATGGCATTCGAAGCAGGAGGTTTCCGGTTCCTTGTGGTGACAGGTCTCGCAGGAGATGTCTGCGCCTTCATGGAGGTCGTGGTCAAAGAGCACCTCACCGCCACCGGCGGCAACGCGCGGCATGGAGGAGGTGTCCACAGGGTCGGTGTGGCAGGCTGTGCAGGTTACGGGACCGCCGGGTTCACCGGAATCAAGGGTGGACACATGGCAGCTTACGCACAGATCGTGGGAGGTTTCCCGGGGTGACATGGCCGGGCTGTCCGTTGCACCGGGCTCACCGTGGAGCCTGTCGTGGCATGTGCGGCAGTCAAGGGTGGCCTGCTCGGTGTGGATGCTGTGCAGGGTATCGTCAAAATCGATGGCGTGGGACGAAGAAGGTGATGATGCGGGCTCGCCATTAACGTGGCAGCCGCCGCAGACCTGGGGCCCTGTGGCCCCTGTTGCCGCGGCCGCATCGGCGTGGCACTGGATGCATTGGGCGTGGTAATAGTCCCTGGCCTCCATGCCGGAGAGCCCTTTACGCTGCCTGAACGCCAGGGAAACCCCGCCGTCTGGCCGCGCCTCATGGCACTGAAGACACGTGTCCTTCTCGGCATCAATCACATGTTTTTCGTGTGGGAAGTGTACCTTGGGGCGCTGAAGTACCCCGTAGGAAGTGATGGTGTCCATGGAGATGACATCTACACCCCGATTCTGTTCGTCGGTGCCCTCGGAATATGCAAGACAGAGGCCGAAAAACAGAAGACCAAGGAGAAATGCCAGGCTTGCCCCGACTCGTTTGCGCATAACTGCTCCTTACCAAACCCTCAAGTTAACAGAAAACAATGGCTATATCCGTACCGGGTCGTCGCGACGCCGGTTTCAATGCCGAGCAATCGTCCCTGAATTTGAAATTCAGAAACAGCTTCTCTTTGTTTCCTGCTGAATGAGGGCCAACACCATTTGGTGCAAAGGTGCAGCCTGTCAGGGCGTGGGAATAACTATCCCCACAACAGACGTTATAACGCCTGCAATTATGTTACACGTATTACTAGATAAAAAACTCCAAGCCCACTGCGTATGAGCAAAAGCACTTTACCATGTGGCGGTTCATTGTCAAATATTTTTTAACAAAAAACGGAGAGCATGCTCCTGAGCATTGTGTTTTTTATCGTTAAAAAACAGAGTGTTAAGTTAAGAAATTTTTCCGAATTTCATTTACTATACCATGGCAGTATAGATTGTAATGGTATGTTAAATTCAATTGAATACATTCCTCAGTTAGACTTTTTAAACACCCTTTTCAACGCGCCACAGACCTTCCTGAGCAAAAAGCCCGGCAGGCGAAAATCCCGCCTGCCGGGCCCGGGGCAACGAACGCCCTGATGCTGTCAAAAAAATCCCCCTGAAAAGGGGCTCCCCCGCGGCCTACTCTTCCACGTGGGTCAGGTGCTCGGGGACCTCCACCATCTTGATGAGCAGGGGCTTGAGAAACGACCAGCGGATCCCGATCTTGTAGACCTCTTCAAGGTCCCGGATGGCGTCCCAGCAGTTATGGCACGGAGTGATCACCAGTTTGGCCCCGGTGGCCAGGATCTGGTCCCGCTTCACTTTCATGCCGGTATTGCGCTCCTGGCGGTAGCGCCCGATGCCGTTCAGCCCCCCTCCCCCGCCGCAACAGAAGTTGTGTTCGCGGGTGGGCGTCATCTCCCTGAAATCCTCGGCGATCTGCCCCATGATATACCGTGCGGCCTTTGCCAGGCCCGCGTTGCGGATGTAGTTGCAGGAGTCGTGATAGGTCACGGGCTCTTTGATGCGTTTGGCCGGGTCGATCTTGAGCTTGCCGGTCTGCAGGGCCTCTGCCACCCACTCCACATAATGCAGGGTCTCCACCGGGGGCTTCCCGTCCTTGATCCCCGCCCAGTAAGGCCCTTCGATGACCGTGGCCCGGTAGGCGTGCCCGCACTCGGTGACCACCATGCGCTTGGGCTTGAGGCGATCAATGGCCGAGTAGACGGACTGAACCTGCATTTTTGCAGCCTCCCAGTCCCCTGCGAACATGGCCAGGCTGGTCTCCTCCCACCCTTCGGAAGGGACAGTCCAGCTCTCCCCGGCCAGATGAAACAAGGTGGCGGCGTCGGCAAGGTCTTCGGGGTAATGCTTGGGTTCCCGGGCGTTGACCGTGTAGATGATGTCCGTGTTTTCCTGATCCACGGGTATTTTCAGGCCCGGCCACTCCTCCTCGGTCTCTTCCTCCATCCACTCACAGGTATCCACCCAGTCTTCGGTGGTGATGTCCATCTGCGCGCGGTAGACCCGGTGCATGCCCGAACCGATCTTCATCTCCCAGGGCACAAACCCCTGGGAGTAGAGCAAGCCGCGCAGGTAGCTGAACATCACCCCCATGTCGATGCCCATGGGGCAGTAGAGGGCGCATCGGTTGCAGCAGGTGCACTGGCCCCAGGCCACATCCATGCAGTGCATCATAAAGTCGGTGTCCACCTCCCCTTTCCGCTGCACCAGCTCGCCCAGAGTGGACCGGATCTTGTAGGACGGAACCTGCTTGGGGTCCTTGTCGTTGGCAAGATAGAAAAAACAGGAGTCGGCACAGAGGCCGCACCCCTGGCAGGTATTGAGCCAGGTTTTCAATCTGGATTTGAGGGTCCGCTTGAGTTCTGCCTTCAGGGCGGGGACATCCACCTCAAGGGACTTCATCTCTTCATAATATCTGGCGCCCCCCTTGTCCTGCATAAACGCCTGGAGTTCGTCTTTGGTATCGATGGGTTTTCTGTTGCAAAATGTTCCTTCCGGCATCATCTTTTCCTTCTTATGATCATGGTCCGTACACATCGTAAGCCCCTTAAGGGACGTTGTTGTCTCCGTTTCTACCAGGGGGTCACACAGGCATGCCCGCGGATTTCATCCCCCCTCGCTTAATGCCGAAATCCATGCCCAGCTGAATCCGGGAGCAGAAAAAAAGCACCACATGGGAGAGCTTGGTAAAGGGAACGGCCACCAGCAGCATCTCCCCTGAAAGAATATGGGCCAGGGTCCAGAAGGTGCTGTCCCCTATCTGGTGATAGGCAATGAACCCGGTGACAAAGGGAGCCACGGCGATGACAAGGGTTCCGATCTCCCGACTTGTGGTGAGAACGCGCACTTCAGGCAACGCCAGACGGCGGATCACCATGGCCAGTGCCGCAAGGATCACCCCCACGGTCATCCAGTCCGCCACCACATCGGGCAGGGTCGGCAAGGCAATGCCCCAGCGCAGCTTCAGGATCACCACATGGGCGGAGAGAAACAGGGGCGCGATCACCGCCCCAAGGTGAAAAAGGTAAAAGATAACCGTATAAACAGGCTTTGCCCGCCAGCTTCGTGTGCCGAAGGGAAGCATCCAGAAAACAAGGGAGCGCAGAGCACCACGGATGCCCCAGCCCACGTGTGAGCCATAGGAGACCCGGTCCAGGTCCTGGTCCAGATTCTTGACGTACAAAACCACATGAACAACGCACCCGACAAAAAAAATGCTGAAGGCGAGCCAGAGAAGGGGCCCGGTAATAAACTGGTACATGATATGTCCTCCAAATTAGGATCCGATAAGAAAACAGGCGCAAAGACGGTTGCCTACTGAGTTCGGAGCCTCTGAAGGGACATGGCACCCGGTACAGTCTATGACGCCGGCACCCATGGTGTCATGGCATCCAATGCAGCTGCGATCAGAGGTCCGGGAGTGCATGGCCGCCTGAAGGGAGACGCTGTCGCCCCCGGGCTCACCGCGCCTGGGATGGCACTCGGCGCAACCGGTGTCGGGCTCCTTGTGATGACAGACCTCGCAGGAGATATCGGCTTCTTCATGGAGGTCGTGGTCGAAGTCGACCTCACCGCCGTGGGCGGCCCCATGGCCCTCCCCTTTGGAGGCGGAAAGGGCATGACACCCCGTGCACTCCAGGGGGGCGTCGGAGGCCGAGTCCAGGTGGCAGGTGACGCACAGGCCGTGGGCCTCATCACTGTTTCCTCCTGACGGCAGGGCATCATGGCACGCCTTGCAGTCAAGGGCGGCATCATCGGTGTGGCGCATGTGGAGTTGGGCGTCAAAGGTTATGGCGTGTGATATGGGGGGAGAATCGGGGACAGGTTTTACATGGCACCCGCTGCAGACCTGGGGGCCGGTGGCAAGCCCTGCTGTTTCACGGTCGGCATGACATCCGATGCACTGGTTGTGGTAGAGGTCCTGAAGCGCCTCACCGGAGAGTTCATGGCGGTTTTTCATGGAAAAAGAGATCCCATGACCGGCACCGGGGGCCGGGTCATGGCATGCCAGGCAGCCAGCAGACTCGCTTGTGGCCGACACATGGATCCCATGGGGGAATCGAACAGGGGGACGTTGAAGGGTGTCCAACGGGGCAATGGAATCAATGGTAATGAGATCAACGCCTTCTTCCGGCGGCATCCGGTGTTCGGTATACGCCAGCCGCAACCCCACACAGGACAGGATCAAAAGAACAGCCAGGGTTGCCTCGACTCGTTTTCGCATAACGGTTCCTTCTCATGGCTCAGGTTAACAGAAAACAATGGATATATCGGGCCCAGTCATCTCGACTGCGGCATCGGTCCAAACAAACAGATCCCCCGGCAGCGCTGCCGGGAAATGCGTTCTCCTGTGATCCCTGCTGAGAAGGCGAATTCCTCAAAATGTGGATTCCTGCGGGCGTGGGCCCGCAACGTAAATATCGCCCCGTTATGTGTCTCTCAATGTATTACTCATCAATACTCCATGCTCACTGCGTATGAGCAATGAAACCCTACGCCCCGTGTGTGATCCTTGTCAATTATTTTTTTTAAAAGGGCTAAAGAAGAATGCACATCATTCCTTATAAACAATATGATTCGGGTACATTACAGAGAAAATAACGTAAACGCATTTTGTATTTCAGCCCGATTTGGTGAAGAAATAAAAAAGACATCATCAATTATACTGATGATGTCTTTCAATAGAATTGCGAGTGAGACATAAAGGAACAAATCAACCTTTTACAGGTGACAGCACGAGCCGTGGTTTGGAACGCGGAATAAAGCGAAAAGAAGAGAGGGAGAAGGCATGAGGCCACTGCCGGGGCCCCCGTAACCGAACCGGAGGCTGCCCGCGTGCACACAGGTCTGAAGGGCATGAAGGAGGGAATGTGATCAGTAACGCTTGACGCGCCGGATGGATTCACCATGCCAGAGACACCCGCCCAGGGCGCAAAGCCAGGCAGATCTTTCATCTGCCATCTGCCCCTTGGCAGGGGCAAGGGAGACCACCGGGTACTCCGCGAGTTGATCCTCGTTAAAGCTCCCTTTTTTCACAGTGCTTTCCAGGGCTGCAACCATCATGGGGGCGGTCACCACATGGCAGTTGTGAAAGGCATCGGACTTGAGGCGTTGCCGGGCGGTCTCATCGGGCTCGGTGCTTAAAAGCACCTCCACGGACGCGCATCGCCTTCGCATGGCCTCTGCCATGCGCACCTCATCGTCCCAGGAGGAGAGAAGGATCAACGGAGGCTCTTTTTTGGTCTTGGCGGGACGACCGCTCTGGCTGAACACCTTCTTCACCGCTGTCCAGCGATCATCCAGGCGCATATCAAGGAGGGTTCGGGTCAGGGCGTCGTGGTCTTTTTCCTGAAGGATTTCAGCATGGACGATGCGGTATCGCTTGGTGCCGCTGTAAAATCCCTTTTCCACCACAACCACCTCGGCAGTCCCCTCTTCCCGCTCCAGATACGCCCCCAGAAAAAACATCTCCGCCTCCACATCCACAATCAGCAAACAGAACAAAGGCCCTGGCAGATAAATCGTGGGATCTATCTGCCAGAGCCCCAATACACCGGAACCTTGGAACGATATCTATACCTGACGCCCCGTGATGTCAATCACGGAGGGCTTGTGTGCCAGGCACCTTACCCGAAAAATGAGGACTCCGGAATGGTCATGGCGGCATCCGACCCCTTGAGGATGGCACGCATGCGCCCCTGGGCCACAGGAAGCTCCGTCTGGATGTAGTGGGCGGCCGAGGCCAGGATGCCTCCGTAGAAATCCTTGTCTTTCTTTTTGGCCTTTTCAAGGGCCGCAGTTGCGGTAACGGCCCGCCAGAGATGCATCCAGGCAAAGACCACGTCCCCTGTGACGGTCATGAAAGGATGTGCGCTGGCAAAGGCGTTCATCACCTCGGTGCTCATGGCGGTCTTGCCCATGTACATGGCCACCTCGCCGAGTTTACCCACAGCCTTTTCAAGCTCGTCTGCAAGGGGAGAAAGGGCCTCCACCCCGCGCGCTTCGGCAATGGTCTTCTGCATCTCTCCCATGAGGTCCATGACGGCCTTGCCCTTTTTCATGCCGAGTTTGCGACCCAGAAGGTCCATGGCCTGAATCCCGTTGGTGCCCTCGTAGATCATGGTGATGCGACAGTCCCGGAGCAGCTGGGCCTGGGGGTACTCTTCAATGAACCCGTAGCCCCCGTAGACCTGCATGCCGTGGGAACAGACATCGTAGGAGCGGTCCGTGACGTACCCCTTGCCGATGGGGATGAGCACGTCGATGATTCCCTGGAGGCGCTCCTTCTCTTCCTCGGAATCACTCACTTTTTTGAGGTCCGAGCAGTACCCGATGTAAAAGAGGAGGCTTCGCATGGCCTCCACGTTGGCCTTCATGGTGATGAGCTGACGACGGATGTCCGGATGCTGGATGATGGGCACGGCAGGCGGATTCTTCTCCATCATGGACATAAGGTTGGGCCCCTGGATCCGCTCCTTGGCGTAGGTCAATGCGTTGGCGTACGAAGCCCCGGCCACGCTGAGACCCTGGATGCCCACAAAAAGACGGGCCTCGTTCATCATCTGGAACATGGCGCGCATGCCCTTGTTGGGCTCACCCAGGAGTTCGCCTACGCAACCGCCCTTCTCTCCCAGGGCAAGGGAGCAGGTGCAGTTGCCGTGGATACCCATTTTGTGCTCGATGCCCGTGCAGACCACGTCGTTGAGTTCCCCCACGGATCCGTCTTCGGCAACCCGGTACTTGGGCACGGTGAACAGGCTGATGCCCTTGGTGCCGGCAGGGGCCCCTTCGATGCGGGCCAGGACAGGGTGCACGATGTTTTCGGCCATGTCGTGATCGCCCCCGGAGATAAAGATCTTGTTGCCCTTGATGCTGTAGGTGCCGTCGGCGTTGGGGGTGGCCGTGGTGGTCAGGGCGCCCACGTCGGACCCGGCGCCGGGTTCGGTGAGGAGCATGGTGCCGGTCCACTGGCCGGAATACATCTTGCGCAGGTACGTCTCTTTCTGGCTCTGGGTGCCGAAGGCCTCCACAAGGTTGGCGGCGCCGTGGGTCAGCGCCACGTACATGTACATGGCCATGTTGGCCCCGGAGAGGTACTCCGTGCATGCCATGGAGAGGGCGTGGGGCATGCCCTGGCCGCCCCAGGACGGGTCCTCGCTGGTGGCGATCCACTCCCCGTCCCGATACAGATCCCAGATCCGCTTGAACTCCTCGGGGATCTGCACCTGCCCCTTATCCAGGCTGCAACCGGTCTGGTCCCCGGGGGCGTTGGTGGGAAGCACCTCTTTCAAGGCCAGGTTCCGCGCCTCGGAGATCACCAGGTCGATGGTTTTCTTATTGAACTCTCCGTAGGTTTCATGGTTGCTCAGGTCACTCAGGTTCAGCTGCTCATGAAGAACAAATTCAACGTCACGTCGATCTGCAAGTTGGTGTGCCATCATGCCTCTCCTCTGGTTGAAAACTCGGAATAAACAACATGGTGCAAGTGCTTCGGCCGCTTTACGGGGTTGCCGCGGGATCTCCACAATAACGTTAACGTCAGCTTTAGCTAAGAGACCCCGTCCGTGTCAAGATGATTGTCTCCATATGTAAACTTTGTTACCATTTGAATAAAAACACTCACCCATCTTCTTTTTTTCCCTTCCGGGAGGCCCACTGACATGAAACGGATTGTACTCATCACCGGATGCTCATCCGGCATCGGAGAGGCCCTGGCCCAGAATTTTCTCAAGGCCGGATGGACCGTTTACGCCACTGCCCGCAAGCGCGACGCCCTGACGCCCCTTGTCTCCCTCGGGGCACAACCCGTGGCCATGGACCTCACAGCCCAGTCATCCGTCAGCCAAGCCGTGGAACATGTCCTGGGCCGGGAAGGCCACATGGACATGCTCATCAACAACGCCGGGTACGGGGCCATGGGTCCGCTGGCCGAGATGCCCGTGGACGAGGTCAGGCGGCAGTTCGAAGCCAATCTCTTCGGCCAGATAGCCCTCATCCAGGCGGTTGTCCCCGCCATGATCCAGCGCGGCGCAGGACACATCATCAACATCGGAAGCGTCTCAGGGATCCTGCCCACTCCGTTCTCCGGTGCCTATGCCGCCAGCAAGGCGGCGTTCCACGCCGCGAGTGACGCCCTGCGCCTGGAGCTCGCCCCCTTTGGGATCAAGGTGGTGATTGTGCAGCCCGGGGGCATCGCCTCCCGTTTCTCCGCCAACGCCGAGGCCCAGCTCAAAGAGACCACGAAAAACCTCAACCACTACGCCGCCTCCATGGACGCCATTGTCCGGCGCACCCGCATCTCCCAGGAGAGCGCCATGCCCCTGGACCGGTTCGCCGAAAAGCTCACAGCCATCCTCCTTCGGGAGCCCATCCCCCCCGTCATCCGCCTGGGCACCCACAGCACCCTCATGCCCTTCCTCAAGAAATGGGTCCCCACGCAGCGACGCGATGCCATCCTGATGAAGAAGTTCAAGCTGAACTGACGCCAGATAAAAAGCAGACAAAAGCGTGCCTCCGGCGGCGAGGTGAGCCACCTCGAAAGCAGGTTGCCATTGCGCTTTGCCCTTCGTTCCTCAGGGCAACGCGCAATGGCATTTGTTGCTGCATGGGTTTTCATGACCTTCACAATTCTTCGGAGGTGCGCAAAGGGCAACCGACCTCATCCCCCTGCGCCGTCCGCTCCGCAGGACTCGCCCATATGCAAAATCAAGCCGTGGATAGCACACGTCACAGAACCTGGAGGTATCTCACATGGAGGCAGAGCCTCCGAGACGCATGCCCAGGCGGAACCTGTTTATTAAGGTCTGTATGTGAAACGCTTTAGAAGCGTTACTTCCGGCACGGCCGCCGGAGGCTTTTTTTCAGGAGGTCATAGAAGGGAGCCCTGGCCTGTGTCTCCTTCCAGGGGACATGGCCGCACTGCGGCAAGAGAAAAAGA
Organism: Desulfoluna sp. CYM3A; assembly: GCF_056829965.1. Taxonomy (NCBI): domain Bacteria; kingdom Pseudomonadati; phylum Thermodesulfobacteriota; class Desulfobacteria; order Desulfobacterales; family Desulfolunaceae; genus Desulfoluna; species Desulfoluna sp. CYM3A. The sequence goes on along the minus strand of NZ_CP186556.1, from coordinate 2,147,383 downwards.
AACTCATCAAGGGCCTTTTCAAGGGGGACCCGCACCCCGTCGGCCGGGTGGGGGTCGTAGTCGCCGTGGATGGCGGTCACCGGGCAGGTCAGGGAAGATGCCGCGGTCAGCAGGGAGCCGTTTCGGCGGCACTGAGCAGCCTCGGGCCACACCGCGTTGAAGATGTCGGCGGAGCAGAAGATGTCCGCCTTATCAGCGTCCATGGGGTCAAAGGCATCGGCCTTTGAAAAGATCCTGCCGAACCGGAGAAACACCTCGTTGCGGACACGCGCAGACGGATGCTTCAGGTTCGGCAGCAACCCCTTGACCTCGGCCCGCTCTTCAGGCGTCAGGCGCCCCATGCGCTCGGCATCAATGCCTGCGGCATCGGCTTCGAGGAAAGGGCCGCTACCCACCAGGATCAGTTGGTTCACAAGCTCCGGGAAGCGAGCGGCCAGGATCACACTCAGCCAGGCACCCCAGGAGAACCCGATGAGGGCCACAGGGCACGTGGCATGTTCCAGAATCGCCGAGCGAAGTTCTGCCACCTGGCCTTCAAGGCTCAAGGCCGTCTGAAGGGGCTCCAGCACCCCCCATTCGTGTGAGAGCTCCCGGGCCACCGGTGCCATCTCCCCTGCCCCGCCCGGCCCGCCGTGCACAACAGCCACCCCAAAAGGGCGCCTTCCCGTACGTTCGTCACACTTTCACTTGTTCAGACCTTTCCATGAAATCCTCAGACGCAAAACAGCCCGCAACACAGGAGACCCATATCACGGGCTGCCCAAACATGCACCCCCGCCGCCCCTACACCCCAGGGTTAACGCATTTAGATTTTTGCCTCCGGCGGCCCTGCCCCCATACCCTATGACCCATACTCTATGGCCTTATTTCCCTCTATCCTCTTTCCCTACATCTCCCCCGTCCTCACGATACGCTCCGTGCACCGATCCACCAGGTAGAGAATGGATGAATAGGTGATGCCGCCGTGGAGGGAGAGGCCGATCTCGCAGGTACGGCTGGTGGAAAATCCTTCCCGGCAGCCTGCCACCTTATCCTTCAGGCCGTCCAGGGCCGCTTCGTTCAGCTCGGGGACGTTGAATCCCCGGTCTCCGGCAAAACCGCAGCAGTTGATGTCTTCCGGCACCACCACCCGTGCGGCACAGAGTTCGGCCAGCTCTTTGAGCTTTCCCTCCAGGCCCAGCTTAAGGGTGGTGCAGGTGGCGTGGACGGCAATCTTGTCGTCGCTCTGGTTGAAGATAAGGCGCTTTTTCAGGAACTCCAGGATGAACCCCACGGGCTCATACAGGGAAAGGGATTCGGAAAGGGTCTCTTTCATGTGGTAAAGGCAGGGGCTGGTGTCTGCAAGGATGGGGTATTCACCGTCCCGGCTCGCCGCCATCAGGGCCTTTTCAAGCTCAGCGGCCTTTTTATCGGCCTGGCGGGTATACCCCTTGCTGGCAAAGGGAAGGCCGCAGCAGAGTGTGTTGAGTCCCTCGGGGATGATCACGTCGTAGCCCGCCTTTTCAAGGACGGAGAGGGTCACGTCTCCCAGGGGACGCTTATCTTCCATCTCAAGCGAGGCGCCAAAGCTTCGACTGATGCATGAAGGAAAGTAGACAACCTTCAGGGGATTCGATGATTTTCCTTTGAGCTTTCTCATTTTCCTTGCAGCGTCGGGGAGGGCACGGTTCCACATGGGAAGTGTCTTGAGGGAGAGGCGGCGGGCATGCATGGCCACGGCTTCCATGATGCCGTCCCCGGCAAGCTTATGCACCATGTGCGCCCCTTTGAGCCCTGCCCGCACCGTGCGGGTGGTCCCGTTGTAGTGGTCGGCCAGAAAAGAGGCGGTGCGGTTGCCCATTTTCCCGGTGGCCTCGGCCCGCTGTTTCTTGGTGAAGGTCCCGGTGTTGATCCCCACGGGGCACCGCTGGGCGCACAGGCCGTCTGCCGCACAGGTCTCAAGGCCAGGGTACTGATATCCCCTCTTCCACTTCCGGGCACCGGAACCGTTTTCAAGGCGCTTTGCCTCCCTCCAGGCGGTGATGCGATGCCTGGGGGTAAAGGTCAGGTTTCTGGAGGGGCAGACAGGCTCGCAGAACCCGCACTCGATGCACTTGTCCACGATCTCATCGGCAGCGGGCATGGGTTTGAGGTGGGTGATATGGGCCTGGGGATCGTCGTTCAGGATCACCCCGGGGTTGAGGATCCCCTCGGGATCGAACAGGGCCTTGATCTCCTTCATGAGGGCGTATGCTTCCCTGCCCCACTCCATCTCCACATACGGCGCCATGTTGCGGCCGGTGCCGTGCTCGGCCTTGAGGGAACCATCATAGGTGGTCACCACCATGCCGGCCACCTCGTCCATAAAATCCCGATAGCGATGGATTTCCTCCTGTTCTTCAAAGGCCTGGGTAAACACGAAGTGAAGGTTCCCTTCCAGGGCGTGGCCGAAGATGATGGCTTCGTCGTAGCGGTATTTTTTAAAGAGGGCCTGAAGTTCCAGGGTGGCCGAGGCCAGGGAGTCCATGGGAAAGGCCACGTCTTCGATGATCACCGTGGTGCCGGTTTCCCTCACCGCCCCCACAGCCGGGAACAGCCCTTTCCGAATGGCCCAGAGGCGCGTAAACTCCTCCGGATCCGGGGTAAACACCGTGGGAACCACCTGGGTAAGACCGGCCAGGGAAGCCGTGACGGTTTCCACCTGGGCGGCAAGGGCCTCCCGGGTTTCGGCCCGGGTCTCCACCAGCAGGGCGGTGACGCCGTCGGCCAGCCCTTTGATGGCTTCGGGCATGCCCTCTTTGTCCTCCACCGACTTTAAAGCGGCCCGGTCCATGAGCTCCACGGCGGCCACGGGCTGTTTTTTCAAAATCATGGTGGCGTTGCAGGCGGTTTCGATGTCGGGAAACAACAGAAGGGCCGAGGCTTTGTGGGGATGCTCCACCACGGTGTGATAGGTCACCAGCTCAGAAAACCCCAGTGTCCCTTCCGACCCCACCAGCAGGTGCTTGATGATGTCAAAAGGATCATCAAAGTCCACCAGGGCGTTGAGGCTGTAGCCTGTGGTGTTCTTGATCTTGAACTTCCGACGGATCCTGTCGGCAAGCTCGGGGTTGGCTTTGACGGCATCGCGCAGGTCGCAGATCCCTTTGAGCATTTTGGGGTGCTCGTCTGCAAAGCGGCTTCGGCTGACATCGTCTTCGGTATCGAGGACCGTGCCGTCGTAAAACACCGCCCGGATATCCGCGATGGTTTTGTAGCTGTTTTCCGAGACCCCGCAGCACATGCCGCTGGCGTTGTTGGCGACGATCCCCCCGATCTGGGCGGTGTCGATGGAGGCGGGGTCCGGGCCGATCTTCCGGCCGAACTGCCCCAGCCTGCTGTTGGCCCAGCTTCCGATGACCCCGGGTTGGAGCCTTATTTTTTCGGCGTTGTTAAAAATCGCGCACCCCTGCCAGGTGTGCCCGAGCCTGACGAGGATGGAGTCGGTGACGGCCTGGCCCGAAAGGCTTGTTCCGGCGGCACGGAAGGTCACCGGCAGGTTTCGCGCCCCGGCTTCCCGGAGGAGCCACACTACCTCCCGCTCCTCTTCCACGGTGATCACGATCTTCGGCACCATGCGATAAAAACTGGCGTCCGTGCCGTAGGCCAGGGTAAAGGGGATCCGTGGTAATTCGCTCCGGCGGGATCACCTGCTTCATGGCGCGTAAAAAGGCTTTATACTCTTTGGTCAGCATGGCGGGTCCTCGCTGATGGGTTGGCAGAGGGTTGATCAAACCACCGAAGCGTTTAGGAAAAAGGCTGAAAAAACATTGGGAAGGAGGAAGGGAAAAACGAAGGGGACGGAGGGCATCCGACGAAACAGCCCCGGCTTTTTCTTTATATTATGGAAAAACCGATGTGGGGTGTCAATGGGTATTCCGAATATTGCCCTGTCACAACAGGTAGTTGCGAATCCAGAAGGCGCGATATCGTCGGAGACGAACCGCCGCGATTCCATGCTGCCAATGCCCCTTGAAAGGGCGACATTCTCAAATTGTCATCATAAAATGAATATGCTATGGTTTTGTTAATTTTTTGCTGTCATACCGGTTACCCACGCCGTTGATAAACCTTGAACAGCACTGTTATTCCTGATTCTCATCGTCATTTCCAACCATGGTTTTTGGATCCCAACACTCAGTCACGACAACCCTTTCAGGGGAGGTTTTGATGAATCGCACTCGCTTTCAGGTCTTTCCCACCTATACCCAGGAATTCCACACCCACCACAGCTACCCCGTCTGCTTTACGAACAACCTGTTTACCGGCACCAACCAGACCATTCGCCGGACCCTGACCAAGATGGGGCACGATGCCCCCCTTCGATGCGCCATTCTCGTGGACTCGGGTGTGGTGGCCCGCAACCGGAATCTGGTTAAGCAGATCATCCGCCACTTTCAAAAAGAGCATCCCTTCTTTGAACTCTGCCACGCGCCCTTTATCATGTGCGGCGGGGAGTCCGTCAAAAACAGCCAGCGAATGGTGGAGGAGACCGCCACCATCGCCCATGCCCACGGCCTGACCCAGGAGAGCCTGGTGTTCGTGGTGGGGGGCGGAGCGTTTCTGGACGCGGCCGGTACGGCCCTGGCCCAATGCCGGGGCGGCATCAAAACCATCAATGTCCCCACCTCCACCCTCTCCCAGTGCGCGGCCGGCATCGGAACCATGCGTTATATGAACACCCGCGGGATCAAGAATTTTTCCGGCATCACCGCCCCTCCCTACGCCGTGTTCATCGATTTTTCCCTGCTCAGGACGCTCCCCTTCGAGCACCACATCAGCGGCATGGCCGAAGCGTTCAAGATGGCCCTGTCCGCCGACACCGAATTTTTCTTATTTCTGGTGAAGAAGGCGCGAAAGCTGCGACAGAACGATCTGGAGACCGTGGAAAAAGTGGTCCACAAAACCGCCACCCTCCACCTGGACCGGGCCCGTGCATCCAGCGAACCCACCCTGGACGAAGGGTCGAGCCTGGGGTGCCGTGTCGCCCACTGGCTGGAGACCCGCTCCGGGTACAAACTCCCCCACGGGCACGCCCTGTCCGTGGGCATTGCCCTCAACGCAAGCTACGCACGCCACACAGGCTCCCTGTCTGAGGCGGACTTTTCCCGGCTCGTCAACGGACTTGTCACAAGCGGCCTGCCGGTCTGGAACCGGTTTCTTGAGACCCGGTCCGAAAAGGGTTCCCTGGAGGTGACGGCCATGCTCGCCCGCTCCCTTCAGAGTACCTCAGAGCCCCTCATGGTCCCCGACGGCCTCGGTGCGTTGAAAGCCGTCTCTCATCTGGATTTCAAAGCCTTTGAAAAGGGAATCGGCGTGCTTCGGGGGCACTGCCGAAAAGAGTTCTCCGGGGATCGGCGCCTCTTTGTGGTCACCCCCTGGAACAAAACCGTGCAGAGCGATCTGTCGGGCCAGGGTGCCCACGCAGACCAATAACCTCGCAGAGACAGGGTTAGTTGCCGCACCCAAAATCAAGGGCCTTCGCCTTGAACGCCGCGGGCAGAAACGCAATGCGACGCGCTGCGTAGTTGAAGGCAACGAGCCCTGTCTCCGCAACAGCAACGGTTTTGCCGCTGCATGTCACATGATAGTGGATCCGAAACCCTGCCTCTCCCACCTCACCAAAGGCGCACCCCACGGTGAGGTTGTCCCCCAGAAAGGCCTCGGCCCTGAAGTTCACCACCAAATCATCCATGACGATGCCGGTCTTGCCGTCCCCCAGGTCCCCTTCGTGGACCCCCATGGACCGAAACAAGGCCACGCGGGCGTCGTGGAGGATCCCCACCATTTCTGAATTTCCCACATGACCGCCGTAGTTCAGGTCTCCCACCCGCACCTGGATATCGCAGGTAAACGGGTACTCTTCTTTCAGCGCAAGCTTAATTCGAGGCATGATTATTTCCTGTGCAAAGTATCTTGGGTCCATGGCCCCGGAGGCCGGAAGAGACCGTAATCCTCAGCCCGACCATCGGCCGGATTTCAGTGATAGCTGAAAGCAACCGAAAATGGAACCCGAAACAAGGCAACTCATTCCTTGTTTTCCCGCTGTCAGAAAAGGATTGATCCCGTCATCTTTTGCCTGTTACAACACATACTGTTTTCCAGGCACACCCATGGCATCCCATGGATTTCCAATTTTGCCGACAGGACGACGATGTCCTGCCGCGTGAACAGATGATCCAGGTGAATCAAGCCCCGAGCTGGTTCGAGTCTGGTGCGATGACGGTCAGTCCATCAAGGATGATGCGGCCCCGGGCACCCCGTTTCGAATGAGATCCCGGTTTGTTGCAGGTGGAGAGAGGTTGTATGACCAAGCAGACCAACCCCGTGGCCCGAGGCGATGCTGGCGCATCATTTTTTCAGAACCTCATGCAGAATATCTCGGCACAGATCATCGTGCTCATGGACTCCATCCACAACCCCGTGGTGGGAGTGGACAGCCGCAGCCGCGTGGTGCTGTGCAACCAGACGTTCACCAAGGTGGTGGGACTGTCCCGGAACGAGGTCATCGGCACCCCCATTGCCTCCATCATCCCGGAAACCCGGCTGACCCACATCGTGGCCACCGGCAAGACCGAAGCCGCCAAAAAAATCCGCATCGCCGGAAAGACCTACCTTGCCAACCGCACCCCCATCGTCAACGACGGCAACGTGGTGGGGGCCATGGCCCTTCTTCAGGATATCACGGGTATCGAAGCCCTGGGCAATGAACTCAGGCACTCCAGCGACACCAACGAAGAGCTCCAGGCCATCATCGAGTCCTCCTTCGACGGGATCTTCGTCACCGACGGCACCGGCACGGTGACCCGGCTCAACCGCGCTTACGAGCGCCTCACCGGTATCAAGCGTTCCGAGATCATGGGCAAATCCATGACAGAACTCGTCAACAAAGGGTACTACAGCGAGTCTGTCACCTTAAAGGTCCTGAAGAGCAGGCAGCCCGAGTCGGTGTTCCAGGAGGTCAAAAACGGCAAGACCATCATGGTTACCGGCACCCCGGTGCTGGACAAAGAGGGTCAGATCGCGCGGGTGGTGACCAACGTGCGGGACGTCACCCAGCTCAACCGCCTCCAGCATGAACTCTGCTCCATGCAGACCCTGCGTTCCCATTACGAGGTGGAGATCAACAGCCTGCGCCAGGAGAAGGGGGACGGCCAGTACGTGATCCGCTCCAAAAGGCTGCTGGAGATCAAGGCCCTTGCCATGCGCATCGCCCAGGTGGACTCCACGGTGCTTATCCAGGGAGAATCCGGGGTGGGCAAAGAGATGGTGGCCGAGATGGTCCACGAAAACGGCAAGCGCAAGGGAAAGCCCTTTATCAAGATCAACTGCGCCTCCATCCCCGAAGCCCTTTTGGAAGCCGAGCTCTTCGGCTACACCCCCGGCTCCTTTACCGGGGCCTCCAAAAAGGGCAAGGCAGGCCTTTTCGAAGCCGCGGACAACGGCTCCATCTTCATGGACGAGGTGGGAGAGATGTCCCTTCCGCTTCAGAGCAAGCTCCTTCGGGTCATCCAGGAAAAGGAGATCACCCGCATCGGGGACACCCGCCCCATCACCGTCAACGTGCGCATTATCGCCGCCACCAACCGGGACCTGGAAAAGATGGTCCAGGAAAAGACCTTCCGCAAGGACCTCTTCTTCCGGCTTAATGTGGTCCCCATCCACATCCCCCCGTTGCGGGAACGCTCTGAGGCCATTGTGCCCCTGATCCGGCATTTCCTGGCCAAGTACAACAAGCGCTTCGAGTTTGCCAAGCAGATCGACCGGGAAGCCGTGGACATCCTCACGGCCCACCCGTGGCCCGGCAACGTGCGTGAGCTTGAGAACGTCATCGAGCGCCTGGTGGTGATCACCCCGGGGGGCCGGAGTTGCCGCGGACATCCCGGACTCCATCCGAAACCCGGATGGAAACGGAGGGCTCCCCTCGTTGACGGGGAAACCCTTGAAGGAGCTCCTTGAAGAGGTGGAGGCCCGGGCCATTCAGGAGGCCCTCAAAACCCACGGCACCACACGAAAGGCTGCCGAAGCCCTGGGCATCAATCAGTCCACCGTGGTGCGCAAGGCGTCCCGGTACGGCTTGCGCCCCTGACTCGAACTGATGCATGGCTGCATTTTTGCGATGCCCCACAGCATCACCCGATCACCACAGACTGTTTAAAGAAGTATTGTAGCATGTTACCTGATTCTACCCACCAAATTCTCGCCACCGGAGATGCCACCGTGCATCGCCGGTGTACTGCGTCTTCCCTTCGTCCGCACCTGTTGCCCGTCAAACATCTCTCCTGTGACGTGATGGCCGTAAGCCCCGTAAACATTGGACACCCTGAGGGTCCTCCGGGCAGAGACCGGCCCTTTTTACCACCGGAGTAAGTCATTCCTGCGGCTTGGCATGCTCCTTGCGGAATACCACCTTCGAAAGCCGGTCATGATCGGTCTTCGGCAGGAGGATTCCTCGTCGGGTCACAGTCTGTGTGAATCACATACACAGTCAGGCCGGGCGGATTGCAGGGAACACATTGCTTGCCGTTGCCCGGAGCACTGAACGTCAGATGTTGGAAGGAGAATGAAGCATGAGTAAATACCGCGAGCACGGTGGCAAGCAGTCCGGGATCCCCATGGGACCCCTAACGCTCAGGCTGCCCTTTATTCACTACCGTTTCGAATGGCCGGATTACCTCCAGGGCCTGTTGATGTGCACCGTCTGTCTGGCCATTATCCCCGTCCTCACCGGCAAACTGGGCATGTCCTTTGAGGTGGCCCTGGCCATCGTTATCATGAACGGCACCCTTTACCTTGCCCACGTCACCTTCGGCGACCCGGTGGTGCCTGGCTGGGTCACCCCGGCCATCCCCCTTCTCATCGCCTATGTGGAGACTTACGCCCCCGGGGTTGAGCGCATGCAGTGCCTCATCGCCTTTGAGATGATGTTCGGGATTTTCTGTGTAATCCTGGGGGTCTCGGGGCTGGCAAAGAAGTTTGTATCCATCATCCCCAACGCCATGCAGTCCGGCATCGTGCTGGGGGCGGGCTTTGCAGCCGTCATGATCGTCTTTAAGCCCGGCAACGGCCTGAAAAGCTTTGACAACTTCCCCTGGACCGTGGTTATCTGCGTGGGCCTTGCCTTCTACCTCCTGTTTTCAGAACACTTCAAGAGCCTTCGAACCAAAAACAAGTTCTTCTTCTATCTTGCCAACCTCGGCATGATGCCCACCCTGGCCCTGGCCGTGTTTGTGGGGCCCCTCACCGGTGAGCTCTCCTGGCCCACCTTCACCGGAGAGATTATCACCTCCCCTGATTTTGCGACCCTTTTCAGGGATTTCACCATCCTCGGCAACATCCCCATGCCCTCGGGCCACATGTTTATCTCCAGTATTCCCATGGTGGTCAGCGCCTACCTCGTTATCTTCGGTGACGTGATTCAGAGCCAGGCCCTTCTCGACGACGCCCAGAAGTACCGCCCCGATGAGGACATCGACTACAACCCCAACCGATCCCACATCATCTTCGGCGTACGTAACACCATCATGAGCGTCATCGGCCCGGACATCTCCATGTGCGGGCCCCTGTGGGCGGCCATGCAGGTGGTCCTGTGCGAACGATACAAGCACGGGCCGGAAGCCATGGACTCCATCAGCGGCGGCGCAGCCTCCTTCCGTTTCGGCACCTGGACCGGCTACTTCCTGGCCCCCATTGTCTCGGCTGTGAAGCCCATCCTGGGCATCGGCCTGGCCTCCACCATGCTGATCCAGGGTTATGTAAGTGTCCGCATCGGGGTCCTGAAATCCCGGTCTTACAACGACCTGGGCATTGCAGGTGTCACCGGCGCCATCGTGGCCACCCGCGGGGCTGCCTGGGGCCTGGGGGCTGCCATCGTCATGTGCGCCCTCATCTACTTGGGCGGAGACAAGCGCAAGGCCTACATCCAGGAAGAGCCTGTCTTCCCCGGAGATTCCCCTGAAAAAATCAACAAAGAGATCGAAGAACACGTGGGCAACGTCGCCTAACGCGATGTAAACCGACACGACGCCGCCCCGCCCCTTTGCGGCGGGGCGGCATCACACCCCAGAAGGAGTTCACGCCATGGCATACATTCAAGGCAACCCCGTTGAAGGGCTCAAGCAGACCGTCACACGCCACCTTTTTCTCATGGGCACCGTCACCGTGGTGCTGGCAGGGATGATGCTCGCCTTCTCCGAGGACCCCGTGGCCGAGGCGGGCCCCATTGCCGCCATCACGGTGGTTTGCGCCGCCATCATCGGCTTTGTCTCCTTTCGCTCCAACCCCCTTGCCCTGACCATGCTCTTCAAAAAGGACCGGTTCGGGGAAGCCGTGGCCCGGGAAGAAAAGGTCATCACCCACCTGGAGGCCCTTTCCGACCGCTGTTACGTCTTCAACAACCTCACCCTGGAGCTCTTCCGCATCGACCACCTTGTCATCTCCCCCTGGGGCATCTTTGTCCTGGGCCGCGTCCGCAAAGAGGGCGAGCTCCACGTAAAGGAAAAAATCCTCCACGCGGGCCAGACCTCCCTGGACAGCCTCTGCACAAGCACATGGCGTATCTGCCACCTCCTGAACATCGTCATCCGCAAAGGCTGGAGCCAGGAGATCATGCCCATGCCCGTCATTGTTCCCCATGAAGCTCACCCCAGCCGGACCAAGGCCGTGGACGGCATCATGATGGTGGAGGCAAACCGTCTGCCCCCTTTCATTGAGTCGGGCCGTAAAGAGACCATCTCCAAGGAGATGGTGGACTCCATTACCGCCTATCTCCTGAAGCGCTACACCGCTTAACCCGGATCTTTCATGAGAAAACAACCATTCAAAAGAAAAATAATATGATTTCAAATGGGTTCAATAAAAATGTCTGCTATTTTGAAAATGTAAATCAGCGTTTGCTGTTTGATTTCCTCACCCTTCGGGCGAGCCGAATGCACCATCTTCTGCGTTATCAGAGCTTTGAGGTAAAACACTACATCTGCAGCTCTGATGCCTTGAATATGGGTGCACTCGACTCGTGAAATATCCAGGTTAATCACATACAAAAGGGAATTTTGCCATGAACAGCCTGCACCACCTGACGCTTTCCCCCACCCGAAAAATCGCCCTTGCCACCCTTACGGCGGCATGGGCCCTGGACCTGGGCTACGGCATCTTCGTGCTCAAGGGCCTTTCCCTCATCAAAGTCACCCTGCTGCTCCTCTCCTTCACCCTGGCCCTGTCCGACAAAAAAAGCGGCGCCATCGGGTGCGCCGTGGTCTCCTTTTTGATGGTCCTCTTTTCTGCGGGCACCGCCGCCACCTTAAGCCAGCAACCGCCCTCCTCCCACCTCATGATCACCCTGGTGTCCCTGGCCCTTTTCCTCATCACCACCCTTGCCATGGGGGTGGCGGCGATAAAGCAGGGAAAACAGGTGATAGGTGATAGGTGATAGGTGATAGGTGATAGGTGATAGGACAAAAAAAAGAGATCTCGTGACCTGTCAAGACGGTTTCCTTCCCCTGAACTGCAACACACCTTTTTAACAACGTATCGTACCCTCGAGCCACAAACACACCACGACCATCCCCCCCAGAGCTCCCCATAAAAGACCTAAGCACCGGTGGTCATCATGCTGCGTATCTGCCCAGGACACCGACGCCTTTCGTCTCGGTGCGTGGGACGCACCCTACGTGGTGTCGATCGGTGGTTTTTTTGTTGGTGCCACGGGGTGTTGTAGGGTGCGCCGTGCGCACCGCAGGCGATACATGCCTCTGAATTAGCCGATTTCATGAGGACATGCCGATTGGCAGGTGGTTAACCCAAAGCCGGTGGTTTGCGTTAAGTAAATCGGTGCGGGAGCCGCACCCTACGGGCCCCGATGCCCCCCCAATTCTCATCATAAATCCGTGTCTCCACACCCTGTAGGGTGCATTTATGCACCATGTTAAATGCCACCAATTATCGATTTTTACATAAATTCAGGGCAATACAGATATTTCCAGTCACTCATAGTTAAAGCCATAACCCTTGATGCGCCAGCGCGTCACAATGTTCATTGCATGCATCTCCCGTCCAACCCCTTGTTTGCATGCAATTTCTTACCCCGAACCCACGAAAGCGATGCTGCTGTGCATCTCTCATCCTGGTGGGCTGTGAAGGGTCGCCCATGGCATGGCCTGCGAAGCACCCTGTGTAATGACTTGTTATTATACACAATCAAAACAAATCAAGTAAATTCAGGTTAAAAAATGACTTCCTGGCATGCTTCTTGGAATATCTATCACCAGTCATTTTGGATGGCCGGCTTTCACCCCATTCAATCTCTTGTTAACGCCCTGATGTCGGGACGTTCCATCCATGAAGTTAGAACAAGGAGTAAGCGATATGAAAACCGCAGCGGAATACGAAGCAAGTTTGAGAGAACTCAATCTGAACGTCTACCAGTTCGGTAAAAAAGTAGAAAATGTCGTGGACGATCCCATCATTCGCCCCTCCATGAACGCCGTGGCCGCCACTTATGACTGTGCCCACAAACCCGAGTACGAAGACCTGATGACGGCCACCAGCCACATCACCGGCAAAAAAATCAACCGTTTCACCCATATCCACCAGAGCACCAGGAGCCTGTTTAAAAAAACAAAGATGTGCCGTCTTTGGGCTCCCTGACCGGATGCTGCTTCCAGCGCTGCGTGGGCATGGACGCCATGAACGCCCTGTCCATGACCACCTTTGATATCGACGCCAAGTACGGCACCGAATACAACAAGCGCTTTCTTGCTTACCTGGAATTTGTCCAGGAAAACGACCTGGTCTGCGACGGCGCCATGACCGATCCCAAGGGTGACCGCGGCCTGCCCCCCCACAAGCAGGCAGACCCCGACATGTTCCTCCACGTGGTGGAAGAGCGGGAAGACGGCATCGTGGTCCGGGGCGCCAAGGCTCACCAGACCGGTGCGGTGAACTCCCATGAGATCATCATCATGCCCACCATCTCCATGCGCGAAGAGGACAAGGACTACGCCATCAGCTTTGCCCTGCCCAGCGACGCCGAAGGGATCACCTACATCATGGGCCGTCAGTCCTGCGACACCCGCAAGCTCGAAGAGGGCAACATCGACCGCGGCAACGTCCTGTTCGGCGGCCATGAAGCCCTGGTGGTCTTTGACGACGTCTTTGTGCCCTGGGATCGTATCTTCATGTACAAAGAGTGGGATTTTGCCGGTCAGCTCGTGGAGCAGTTCGCCTCCTACCACCGCCAGAGCTATGCCTGCAAGGCGGGCGTGGGCGACGTTCTCATCGGGGCCACCCAGACCATCGCCGAGTTCAACGGCGCCCAGAAGGCCTCCCACGTCAAGGACAAGATCATCGAGATGAACCATCTCAACGAAACCCTCTTCTGCGGCTCTGTTGCCTGTGCGGCCGAAGGCCACAAAGAAAAATCCGGCACCTACCTGGTCAACACCCTCCTTGCCAACGTCTGCAAGCAGAACGTCACCCGCTTCCCCTACGAGATCTCCCGGCTCGCCCAGGACATCGCTGGGGGTCTCATGGTGACCCTGCCCTCTGAAGACGATTACCGCTCTCCGGAAGTAGGCAAATGGGTGAAAAAGTACTTCAAGGGCAACGACGAAGTGGATACCGAAGACCGCATGCGCATGCTGCGCCTCATCGAAAACCTCACCCTGGGCACCGCAGCCGTGGGCTACCTCACCGAGTCCATGCACGGCGCCGGCTCTCCCCAGGCCCAGCGCATCATGATCTCCCGCCAGGTGAATCTCAAGCAGAAGCAAAAAGTTGCCAAGCGCCTGTGCGGCATCACAAAGGACGATGAGTAAGTCGGATACGGGGGCCCTGACAGAAGACCACGGCCCGAGGCGTATCGGCCTGAAGTACTGCGGGGGGTGTGCCCCCCGCTACGACCGGGTCGAGCAGGTCAAGGCCATGGAGCGAGAGCTCCGCGGACTGGTCACCCTGCTCTCCCCGGACGCGGAAGGGCTGGAAGCCATACTCATTGTAGCGGGTTGCCCCACATGCTGTGTGGACGCCTCGGACTTCCGGCCCCTGCCTGTTCTCAGGATCCGGTGCGAGGCCGACGCCCGCCGATTTATCGACGACATACGATCCGAACCGAGCCGTGACCTGGCCGGGAGCACACTCTGAAGTGGTTGGATGAGGAGAGCACATGAACTGGAACGCACATTACGAAAACCGACAGATCACACTGGAGGAGGCCGCACAGAAAATCGAATCGGGCAACCGGGTGGTGGCAGGCCACGCCTGCGGCTCCCCAGAGCCCATCCTGGACGCCCTGGTGGACCGGGCCGATGAGCTTGAAGACGTGGAGATCGTCCACATGGTCTCCATGGGCAAGAGCGCGTACTGCCTGCCGGAATACGAGAAGAACTTCAGGCACAACTCCATTTTCGCAGGGGGCGGGTCCCGCAAGGCCATTGCCGAAGGCCGGGCCGACTTCACGGCCTGCTACTTCAGCGAAATCCCCCTGTTGTTTCGAAACGGGCACCTGCCCGTGGACGTGGCCCTGATCACGGTCTCGGAGCCGGACAAGATGGGGAACATGAGCCTGGGCATCTCCGTGGACTACACCCTGGAGGCGGCCAAGTCCGCGAAAATCGTCATCGCGAGGAGGTCTCTCCCCACATGCCCACCATCGGGGGCAACGCGTACGTCCACGCCTCGGACATCGACTTTTTCGTAAAAAGCGATCGCCAGATGATTGAGCTTCCCCTGCCCCGCATCGGTGAGGTGGAAAAAGCCATCGGCTCCCATGTGGCCAGCCTCATTGAAGACGGCGACTGCCTGCAGCTGGGCATCGGCGCCATTCCCGATGCGGTCCTCACCTTCCTGGACGAAAAGAAAGACTTAAGCGTCCACTCGGAGATGATCTCCGACGGGGTCATGAACCTGGTGGAAAAAGGGGTCGTCACCTGCCGCCGCAAGCAGCTCCATCCGGGAAAAATCATCATCACCTTTGCCATGGGCAGCCAGTCCTTCTACCAGTGGCTGGACCACAACTCCATGGTGGAGATGCACCCGGTGGATTACGTCAACGACCCTTTTATCGTTTCCCAGAACGACAACATGGTCTCCATCAACTCCGCCATCGCCGTGGACCTTCTCGGTCAGGTGGCGGCGGACAGCATGGGGGCCCGGCAGTTTTCCGGGCCGGGCGGCCAGGTGGACTTTGTCCGCGGTGCCAAGCGCTCAAAAAACGGCCGAAGCATCATCGCCATGCCTGCCACGGCAAAAAAAGGCACCATGTCACGAATCGTCAGCACCCTGGCTCCGGGCCAGGCCGTCACCACGCCCAGGAACGATGTGGACTACATCGTCACCGAGCACGGCCTCGCCCACCTGACAGGGAAAACCCTGGAACAGAGGGCCAAAGCCCTCATCGACATCTCTGCCCCCGAATTCCGAGACACACTCTGGTACGAATTCGAGGAGATCTACAGAGACAAATAGGGATTGTTTTCGGCCGGCACCTTTCACCCTTGCGTCCCTCTCCCAGGCCTTCCGGCGGTGCTGTCCCTCCATCAGCGCCGCCGGGGTCGGGCCCAAGGGCCCTTCCGCACCAACGCCAAGGCCGGAACATCCCGACTCCTTCCCACCAGCCCGCACCGTACGCTCCCACGTCGACGGGCGCCAGGATGGGAGGCATCCCAAAGCCATCACGTGTTTCATCCCCACACACGACATCCCACTATCAAAGCCTTCATCACACGCGATGGGCCAGGCGCCAAAGCCGTCTCCACCCCAACGAATACGGCTATGCCTTTGCCCATCCTACAGGACTCGGGATAACGGCTCCGGTCGCCATGCGTCACACGTAGGATGGGCAAAGCGGAGCGTGCCCATCTTTGCATCGTTAACCCGCACACCCCCCAACCCCATGAAGGAAACCCTCGCCATACGCGATGGGCACGGCGCCAAAGCCGTCTCCACCCCAACGAATACGGCTATGCCTTTGCCCACCCTACAGGACTCGGGAAAACGGCTCCGGTCGCCATGCGTCACACGTAGGATGGGCAAAGCGGAGCGTGCCCATCTTTGCCTCGTTAACCCGCACGCCCCTACCCCATGAAGGAAACCCTCGCCATACGCGATGGGCACGGCGCCAAGGCCGTCTCTACCCCAACGAATACGGCTATGCCTTTGCCCATCCTACAGGACTTGGGAGAACGGCTCCGGTCGCCATGCGTCACACGTAGGATGGGCAAAGCGGAGCGTGCCCATCTTTGCATTGTTAACCCGCACGCCTCACTTTTTTCACGATGTGGCGATGAGCTGAGAACTCTTCCCATATTACATTGACACAATACGGGGCATGTGCCCACCCTCGTTAGCGCCAGACCCTACACGCATACGATCCCACTTAATGGGACAAAGGAGCTGGACATGAACCATAAAGAACGTGCACTCACCGCCCTGAACCACGAAGAGCCGGACCGGGTCCCCATTGACCTGGGGGGCCGCAACACCACCTTGATGCTCAGCGGATATGAGGCGTTTAAAAAAAAGCTCGGAAAAGAAGAGATCCCCACCCAGGTCATGTCCAAGGTGTGGCAGACCGCCTACGTCGATGAGTATTTCCTGCAAAAATTCGGTGCGGATTTCCGTCAGGTACGGCCCCGCAACATCGCGGTGCTGGGCAGCACCAAACCCAGGGAGTTCGCTGAAGACGGATGTGAGATCTTTACGGATCAGTGGGGCGTAAAGCGAAAAGTCGACGGTGAGTACGCCACCATCTACGAATACAACCTGAACAACCCCACCCTGGATGCCCTGGAAGCCTACCCCTGGCCCGACACCACCAAAGATTTTGATTTCAGTGGGGTCCGGGAAGAGGCCAAAAAGCTCCACGACGAAGGGGAATATGCGGTGGTGGGCTGCATGGCAAGGTTTTGACCAGAGCTGGTACCTGCGGGGCATGCCCGAATTTTTCATGGACATGATGAGCCGCAAGGATTTTGCCCACGCCCTGATGCGCAAGGTCTGTGATGTGAGAAAGGAAAACGCCCGCCTTTTCCTTGAAGAGGCCGGTGAGTTTATCGACGTGTTTCAATGCGCCGACGACCTGGCCATGCAAAACGCCCCCTTCATGTCCCTGCCCATGTACCGTGAGTTCATCAAGCCCTACCAGGCCGAACTCTTTGGCTACATCAAGGGGATGACCAAGGCCAAGCTCTACTTCCACAGCTGCGGGGCGGTCGCCACCCTTCTGGACGACCTCATTGAGGTGGGGGTAGACATCCTCAACCCTATCCAGGTTTCTGCCACGGGCATGGAGACGGACAACCTTGGGCACCGGCAAGCAACTCTCCTTCTGGGGCGGTATCGACACCTTTGACGTCCTCCCCAACGGCAGCGTACAGGACGTCCGCAACGAAGTGGCTAAACGCATCGGCGACCTGGCTCCCGGCGGCGGCTACATCCTGGGCTCCGTCCATAACATGCAGTCCGACGTGCCCCCTGAAAACGTCATCGCCATGCTGGAATCTGCCGTTGAGCTGGGTCAGTATCCCATCGCCTCCTGATCAAAAAAGGCGGAAGAGATGAACCCATCCCTTCCGCCCGAACCCGCCTCGTTCAACCTGTTCCGAAGCAAGACCTTACATCATTGAATTAGTCGCCGCATTTATCAGGCGACTTTGGTGGATCCTTTTTTATTGGAGGATCTCCAGATTCCCATGGCTTCGGCATCTTTGATCAACGCCTCGCGGAAGTCGGGGTGTGCGATGGAGATAAGGGCTTCGGCACGTTCCCAGGTGCTTTTGCCTTTCATCTGGGCAATGCCGTACTCTGTTACGACCATATGGGTGGCGGTGCGCGGGGAGGTGACAATGGCCCCGGGGGTCAGGGTGGGCTTAATGCGGGACACCGGACCGTTAGGGGTGTTGAAGGTGGAGGTCATGCAGATGAAGCTCTGGCCGTTTTTGGATTTGTAGGCCCCTTCCACAAAGTCGAGCTGGCCGCCGGTGCCGCTGATGTGTTTCGTGCCGACGCTCTCGGAGCAGACCTGGCCGAAGACATCCACTTCAATGCAGGCGTTGATGGAGACAAAGTCGTCGATTTTGGCCACCACTACCGGGCTGTTGGTGTAATCCACGGAGTAGGATATGACCCCGGGGTTATCGTCGATGAAATCGTAGAGATCCTGGGTTCCCATGGCAAATGAGAAGACCTGCTTGTACGTGTCGATGTTTTTATACCGACCGGTGATCTTCCCGGCTTTGGTCATCTCCAGGTATGCGTCCACGTACATTTCGGTGTGCACGCCCAGGTCCTTGAGGTCGGATTTGGCCACCATGGCCCCCACGGCGTTGGGGATGCCCCCGATGCCAAGCTGGAGGCAGCAGCCGTCGTAGAGCTTTTCGATGATGTAGGAGGCGATCTTCTGCTCCTCCGGAGACGGGTTGGCTGCGGGCAGGGTCGGAAGGGCAGGGTTTGAGCTCTCCACCACATGGGTCACCTGGGAAAGGTGAACACACTCCTGGTTGCCGCCAAGGACCCTGGGGCAATTTTCGTTGACCTCCACGAGGACGTAGTCCGCCATCTCGATGGCAGCCATGGTGGCGGGGGCACCGGAACCAAAGCTGAAGTACCCGTGCCGGTCCATGGGGCTGGCCGTAAACATGCAGACCTTGGCGCTGGTGCAGTTGTTGCGTACCATAAAGGGCTTTTCATGGAACTTCATGGGCACGTAGGAGAGCAGGCCTTTTTTGTAGTACTTACGGTCCAGGCCACCGCAATGCCAGCTGTTCCAGTAAAAATGGTCACCCGTGGGGTCGGCATCGTTCGTATGGTGGGGCATGGCACCGATGTCGCATCGAATGTTGACCCCTGCCAGCTCATCTTTTCGCCTGGCAAGGGCGGCGTCCAGTTCGTTGGGAGCGTTCACCCCGAAGGCATACTCTACCCAGTCTCCGCTGTTTACGACCTTGACGGCCTCATCAGCTGATACCAGTTTCGCTTTATACTCATCCTTCGTAAAATCGATGATCATAAGTACCCCTTATCTTTCGTTATGGAAATTGAATACCAACAACTACTCGACATTTCAGGAGTTATGCCAACCATCGGGGTAATTTATTAACCATCTGAATTAACGGACGCTTTTATTCTAAACGCTATTTCCCTGCGAGACATACGTTCATCGCAATGGCTGGGGTTATTCCGCCACACCCCAGCCGGGGCTTCCTGACAACAGTCTGAATACATGGGCGAATCAAAGGATGGGGTCAAAGGACACCAATATGTGTCGAATCGGTAACATCACCATGCCAAAAAGGCCGTGCCACGTCAGGATTTTTCCACGGACACAGCAATGGCCTCGGTATATCGCGCGTGGATGGAGAGGCCCACCTTTAGGGTATCAAAGGTTTCCACCGAGGTATCGACCCGGGTGGTTATGACATTGCCGTCCGGCAACTTCAGGGTCACGCTTCGGTTTTCCCTGTCGATGGCCACGATCTCGGCAGAGACATCCACGGTCTCCACCAGGATCCCTGCAGGCTTTTCCCCTTTGGCCGCCCTGCCGGTAACGCTCCCACTGCGGGTGGCGGGTTTCATCCCGTGGTCCCCCAGGTACAGGGCCACCGATCCGTAATATTCCACCCGGACACGGTCGCCGATATCTATCTGATCGAAATTCCGTGCGTCCTCACTCACCTCATAGTGCACCACGTCGCCATCCGGTCCGGAAAGCATGAGCACACGATCAGCGTAGTCGATTCCCACGACCTCCGCCGTGATGACCTTTCCGCTGCCCAGCTCAAACCCGGACTCCATCTCGGAAACGGCTGCGTTTTTCCCGTCATCGGCCATAACATAAAGGGGCGCTGAACAAACCATAAGAGCCCCAAGGGCAAAGGCACACAGAAATACTGATACGTTGGTTTTCACGTCATCCTCCTGTTCGTGCGTTATTGTTGCGTTAATGATGTTATTGCAAAGCGAACACAGGCAGATTATCACCGCCGTTTACGACAATTCAAGAAGTTCCTGCAAAGGGCCAAAAGCGCTTAAAAGCCTGAGGCCCCCACGGGCAGCCGGTTTCCAGCAGGGCACAGGCCCCCAGAAATCAACAGGGTTGAAACACCGCGGCAACCGATACGGCCCTCCCGCGAAAAACACTTACAGAATCAAGCAATTCCGCCGTTTCGGCCCGGGGCTCACGGCCTTTTATTTTCAACCCATTTGTCCCCTGAGAATGCCAATTGTTTAAAAAAACTAAAAAAAGTCTTGACCAATCGAACGTTTTCATAGACTATACGTTTCCAGTGCCTCACCGGAGGCTTTAGTGTTTCGTTATCTTAAGGTAAGATCCATTTCAAGAAGTGGCAGACCCTGAAGTATCGAACAAAAATTAACACATACCAAGTAAGGAAACGTCACGATGGCTAATGGAATCGTAAAATGGTTTAACGAATCTAAAGGTTTTGGTTTTATTGAGCAGGAAAACGGCCCCGATGTATTCGTACATCACTCTGGAATCAACTCCAGCGGCTTCAGAACTCTCAATGAAGGCGACCGTGTTACTTTCGACATCGAGCAGGGCCAGAAAGGTCCCGCTGCTGTCAACGTAACCGTGCAGTAGCTTGATTAAGGCCTGATGGCCTTTTCAGCATATTGAAAGCCCCCTCGCTTTACAGTGGGGGCTACGCTCATTGCCCGAGCCTGCACGCCCAGCCTGCGCAGACACACCGCGAGCCATCCCCCGGCATGACCTCCTTCGGTACGGTGTTGATTTTGCCACCGCAAACCGGATAAAATAAGCTTTCTTCTCTCCGGATCCATCACATCCGAAACGCGCCGCCATCCGATCCGGAACAGCCCGGTTATCAAGCGATCGTCCCCTCTGTCGACCCCATGAGCCCCTGCTTGGCCATGGCGGTAAACCCGTTTGTTTTATGGATGAACCCCCGCAAAGGAGCACCTTTCCATGAACAGATTTTTCACCACGGCGGCAGCGGTCCTCCTGGCCCTGGGACTTGCTGCGGGATGCGGCAAAGAGAGTTCCGACACACCCGAGGACACCAAACCCGTGACCCTTCGCATGGCCACCCAGTACCCTGAAGACCATCCGGCCCATGCGGCTGCCCTGCGTATTGAAGAGGCTGTAGAAAAAGGCACCGAAGGCAGGGTGAACATTACCGTCTTTCCGGACAGCCAGCTGGGTGACCCGGGGCAGGTGTTCAAAGGCGTCCAAAACGGCTCCATCGACGCTGCACATATCTGGATTCCCGCCCAGGACGATCCCAGGCTGGGGACCGGAGACCTGCCCTATATCGCGCGGGGCTACGGGGACCTCAAAAACGTCTTTGCCCCGGACGCCTTTATCCCCACCCAGGTCGGGAAACTCCTCGACAAAAAAAACGTCACCCTCTTCGGCTATTACATTGAAGGGTTCATGGGGGCAGGAACAACCGGAGGCAGGACCCGTGCCAGGACACAGACAAGGGGGTTGTTGTCAGTATCTCCGACTCTGCCACGGTCAAAACAGGCATGGAGGCCCTGGGGTTTCGAACCACTGCCCTGCCCTACACGGATGTCCTTGCAGCCCTTAAGGCCGGCGTGGTGGATGGATGGGTCGGCGGCCCTCCCCGCCTCACCTACACGGGATTCCGTGATGCCATCACCACCTATTACCAGCTGAACTCGAACGTTGTGAACTCCCAGTACATCATGAGCACCAAGATCTTCCGTTCCTTCAGCCAGGCAGACAGAAAGGTGGTGGCCGAAGCCTTTGCAGCCGAAAGCCTCAAGAGCTTTGAGATTGCCGAGCAGGAGGAGGTCTCCTACCGAAAAAAAATGACGGAGGCCGGCATCACGGTCAATGAATTTTCAAGGCATGAGCTCCGCGCCATGGCGGACTACGTCCGTGAAAACGTGTGGCCCGGATTTGAAAAAGAAATGTCTCGTAAGTGGATGGAGGAGCTGGCGGCGTCGTACGCTGACAAATAGCAGAGACGAACCAGCGGAGTTGTGCTGTGTACGCAGCAACATTCCATAGCAAAATGGTCGGAAATATCGTCTTGACACCAACGCAGCGATCCCCCACAATGAGTCGTTTTAAAAGAGAAACAACCCATGGAATAAAATGGCACGGGGCCAAGGGCCCTGTACCTCGCTTGATTACAGCAACAGGAGTTCCCATGCGCCAACGACTCATGTATGTCATCACCTTCGTTCTTTTGACGGTGATCCCAGCCGGAGGGGCTTTTGCCGAGCCGCCTTCGGTTCCCCTGATGAAACAGACGAGCCTGGGCCTTTACATCACAGCCGCAGACGCTTGGGCCGAGTGGCAGAAACACCCCGAAGCCACAACAATCCTTGATGTCCGTACCCAGGAAGAGTACATGCTCGTCGGCCATCCCCCCATGGCCCGCAACATTCCCGTGATGCTCATGGAACCCATTCGCGAGCGTATCACCATGTCCGCCAACCCCGATTTCGTTGAGCAGGTCAAAAAAGTCTATCCCCCGGAAACACGACTCCTTGTTCTTTGCCGGTCCGGCGGGCGCAGCGCCATGGCCGTCAATATCCTGGCCAAAGAGGGGTATACCCAGGTCTACAACATTGTGGATGGATTTGAAGGGGACACCCTCAAAGAGACGGGCCATGAAGACTATGGCAAACGCACAGTAAACGGTTGGAAAAACGCCGGGGCGGAATGGACCTACGACCTGAACCGGGAGCTGCTCTACCTGCCCTGACGGGCCCACCCGATCCTTTCAAGCCTCCGGCGCCCCTGCCGGAGGCTCCTCACAAAGTCCTATTCGTCAGCCTGTTTTATCCCCACGGCTTTCACATTCCCATTTTCCGCCACCTTGTCCACCATGGCCTTGACGCTCCGATCCATGGGGCTGCCGTCCGTGTAATCTGCCGGGGCAATAAGGGTGGCGCGCCCGTCGTCCACCAGTCCGGCGGCCCGACTCTTTGCTCCGTTGCTCCCCGGCGCATAGGCCGCAATGGCATTGCCTCCCATGCTTGTCACCACCCGCATGCACGGAATATCCGTCTCCCCGTCCCCGATAAAAATCATGTTGGAAAAGGGAACCACCCGGTCTTCCCGGGGCATGCGTTTGTTGATGAGGGAGTTGTCATAGACATCCAGGCTCCCTTTGTTGATGCGAAAAAGGTATTGCGTCTTGGTGGTGTAATTCACGGCCAGGGCCGGCCAGCTTGCGATGCCGTGGTGGTCGTACATGAACCCCGAGGCAAAGATGGCGTCAAAGCACCCCGCGATCACCGTCCCGCGGATCATCTCCCGCAGCCCGGACGAGACAATGTAGTGGCACACCTTCACCCCCTTCTCCGCCCCGTAAGTGTTGATGCGATCAAACCACCCTTCCACCCCGTCAAACAGCTCGATACCCGCCCCGAAAGCATGAAAATCTTCCCGCCTTACCGGCACCTCATGCTGCCGGGCTTTTTTGAGCATCAGCCCCATGTACGCAAGGATCTGGTCGGCATCCTGCTCCCGGGCATACGCATCCACCTCCGCCCAGAAATCCCGGGACGCCACCTTCAGCCTCGGAATAAAGTCATACTCCTGCATGTTCCCCGGAGACAGGGTTCCGTCAAAATCATACGCAATGGCCATGGGAATCAGATTGGACACAGGCAACCTCCCTGAAGCAAAATCGAAAAGAAAGAAGACGGAAACACAATAAAACAGACAGGGCCGACAGCGCAAGGGGCATGCAGGCCGCGAACCATCGCCACCGGTCACCGTGCGTCATACGTAGGATGGGCAAAGCGGAGCGTGCCCATCTTTACCCAATCTCCCACGCCATTCATCACCTCAAAGGGCACCTCGCAGCCCGACAAAGCGCCCCGACTTGACTCATCGATAGCAATCGTATCCAGCGACAAGACCAACAAACCCGATGATCGCAAGGCACCGAAACCAAAATAACAATACAAACGTACTATGCAGCACATAAAAGCGCCACCACAGCAGGTCATGTAGATAAAAATTGGGTAATCGGAAACCGGCATCCTTTGACGAAGGGAACAATATCCTTGGAGCGCCGCACTCTGTGCGGCATAACCGTCCGGCACAAAAAAGCCGCACAGGAGTGCGGCGCTCCAGTACAGCTGATTCGTGCTGTTTTCATCGCTATAACATCTTCTATTTATCTATTCTTCTTCATAGTCTCACATAAAGACAGAAAAGTACTGCATAAACACTTATGCGCCAAAATATATCAACTTATCACACACACAAACTCAGCAATTATATTTATTTCATCAAAGTCATTACTATCAATAACAATTTCATCATACCCAAATACTGTTGTTTCTGGCTTAAGAGTTATCTTTGAATGAAACCATGCCCCATCTTCACTTACTATTTTTTCACTGGAGTAACGCTTTACTGTATATTGCCCACCAAGATCTTCATCAAATATATCTTGATGCTGAACCAAAACAATTTTCCTGCCTACTTCCCACCGGACCTTTTTGAATAGACACCATGATTTGTTAGGAATACGTTTGTTCATAGATTCGCCAACAACCTGTAAAACAAAGTAATCTGAATTCGGCTTTATATAATCTGGAAGCAAAACCCAACAATAGTCACGAACGACTTGATTCCCACTAAACAAACCTGCAGCAGCCTTTAAGTCGTAAACAGGTACTGCATTAGTATTCTTAAAAACTTCATTATCTGCTAAAATAGGAAGGTTTAATCCAGGATATAAGTCAATTATGTCCGTCGATTTGAGCTCATCCATGACACATTCATGATGAATAAGATTCTGAAAATAGGTGGACGTCTCTTGATCTGTGCAATAAATATAGCACCCTTTTTGGCCTCGTGTCATTAACGTTCTATAAGTATTCTTTATGATTTCTGAAGCTTGTTTATTCGCAGATTCAGGGTCCTTTTTCTTAAGTTTTTTATAGCCCCTTAGTGAAGCATCTGTTTTAGCACGATATTCTGGCCTTGCAATCACTTCACCATTGCGAACAACTAAATCTGGTCCTATGATCACTCCTATATAATCAAGTTCAAGTCCCTGGCAAGTATGAATACATCCAATTTCGCTAACCGATTCGGGCTTAATAAGCCATAAATTTCCATCCGTAGCCAAGTTCCACTTCATAGCAAAATCATATTCAGGAAATGAAATATCATATTCCTCGACAGAGGATCTTTTTGAAATCCAATTCCAACAATAACCAGCTACAAGTCTTGCTTTATTCGTAAATTTATTCTTCCTAAATATTATATCTCTTAAACGAACCGGCGAGTCTAACACTTCAATTTCATAATTTAATTCAGAAATATTTGTATTTGCTGTCTCTTGTATTTGAAGAGCATTATCTATCCACGCTAAATACCCATCCGATCCATTACACCTGAATTGAGAGACTTTAACTTTAAAGAGCGTACACTTGCACCAAGGCGTTGCGCCCAACGTATGATCTCCGCATTACAACCGATATCTTTAAACGTGACCCTTTGATTTTCATCAATAAAAAAAACGCTCACCTTTGCCGCATTGATTATTTCCTTAATTTGATTCTCACCAAGGTTTTGATACATTCCAGATTTAGCATTCAGCCGATGAGCTTCGTCTACAACTAAAACATCCAATTCATTAGTTTGACTTTTTGTATACGAGCCAGAGCCTTTGAACATGTTATCTATGTAATTTTTTTTTAAAGAGCCTTTCAAATTTGCTAGAATAAACAGCTCTCGGAGCTGCATTCTTCGTGACGTACTGAACCATCTTCTTTGATTAGTAAGTTCAACTAGAAGATTAATGGCAACAACAGACTTACCCGTTCCTGGTCCTCCTTCAATTATCAGAACCGATTTTTGTTCACCAGTCGCGTTTTTTGACAACTCCAAAACCGTTTCATATACAATTTTTTGATCGTCAATCATTATAAATTCAGCATTTCCCCTTAGCATAGAGTCAAGTTTTTCAGCTAAATGCTTTGATGGACTAATTTTTCCATTTTCGATACGATACATTATCCTTCCTGCATCGCCGTACTTAACATACCTCTCTATCCAAGATGCGAGCAACTCTGCATCATACTTCAAAAAAACAGGTGCTTTTTTTATATACTCGGCATAGTGTGAATTTTTGATCACATCATAACTGGTGCAATTATGAAGATAAGCACAAGGCCTTAACTTAATATTTTCATCACGAACTGTTTCATTAAAATCATGAAGTAATGCAGCATATGTCCACGCTTGATAAGAGGGATGTTCAACATCTCTAACACCTTTATTCAAAAAGGTCTCAACCACGCCATCCTTGGAGCTTAATAAAGCATTTTCCCACTGCTTCAGCTCTACAATTACAACAGAATCCTTACGATCTTGATCTCTACCCGTTAAAATAAAATCAATTCGCTTCGATGACTGAGAATTGTATACTCAATTGAAACACCTGCATCATCAGGTATTGAAGACAATGCAAGAACATTATTCATGTAAACCAGCGAATTTTTCCATGATAAAATTTCATTCTTGCTTGTACCGTATCCAAAGTTATTTTTAAATGCAGCTAAAATTTTATCTTCAATACAATTTGATAATACATCGGATATAAAACGTTTCTTTGATGTTGAATAAACGAGCATACAAAATCCTTTTACAATTCATATTCAAGGGTGCCCCAGCAAGCCTCACTTTTTACTTGAATATTTACGTCCACGAATTCACGTGTCTCTATATAATTGAGACGCCGGCTTTCTGGAAAAAGTTCCGGCGAAACTCACAACAAGACCAAATCCTTTCAGCCTAAATGAAAATCAGAGATCAGTATATGACATAACAAACCCTATTTCGGGTAGCTACAGAAACATGACAAAAATAGGCAACATCCTGCTTTTTTAGATCAATATGTTCCTTGTGCCATGCTTTTTCAAATAAAACAAATTTTTATGTTCTAATTCAGGGCTATCGTTGTTTTATGTGGTAACTTTTTTCCAAAATGGACTAATTTCAGGAATCAATTACACACGATTGAATGGCATACCCAGGGTTAAAAGCTGTAATCGACAGAGGTAAAGGTTGCTGAGCATCTGGCGGAGCCTGGCTTTGCATTGAGGGCAAAAATTTCTGTCGAAGCCTGATGCGTAGGGCTTTCTAATCCCAATCCGTAACCAGAGATCACAAACATCGCCATCAGAAAGCTGTTTTCCAGGCTTTTTCATACCAATTTGAAACAATATGGGGATTTTTCAGATAAAAAGCATTGACATCTTGAAAGGAAGAAACTATCGTGGGTGGTAATAACTAGTTATTGACGCAATGAAGAGCGACCCGACAGGATGCGCTAACATCCTGCCAGGCCTGACCAAAACAACCTTTCATGGAGGTCGTCATGGCTACACGGTTTTTTACACCACACCCACCCCCTTTTCAAGTCGTATTTTCCTCATCACGCGGTAACCCGCACCTTTTCACACCACATGTGTGTCGCAACAGATGGCCGCTAAAGGCGTGCGTTCCTGATTAACGGGAGGGGGAAGCGCCTCTTCGGATCTCTGTTCGATCTCCTCCAGGCCCGTCTTTATTGGCGATTTACGGGTCTCCTGCGCCTGACCTCACCGAAGAGGCACTTTTCTTTCGCACCCTTTGCCTATGGGTACGCATTGATATGTCGTGCCTGGACATCCACTCATTTTCCTCACGCGATGCGTTGATTTCCTCTTTCCAGAAGAAGGAAATGAGCAAGGAGCCACAGTTGCGCGCATTCTCGGGGCACCCTGGCCCTTCCAAGCCGGGCGTCACAGCGTAGAATGGATAGAGAGACGCCCTTCATGATTCCCCTTATCCGGGTGAATACCAGGCAACGGTTCTAGTGCATAGAATGCACCCTACCCAAACATGCTTAATCACCACACACCAAGGAGGCCTGTCATGACCTCACCCATGTTCTCCGGGAAAGAGATCCCGGAGCTTTGCGACGCCATCAAAGATATCCACCGCCTGCTGACATCCGTAGGCGTTTTTTTCAGCGAGCTGGACGGTGCCGAAGACCCTGGCGGCAACGGCCTGCAGATCGATTTCAAAAAATGGGGCATCCGAACCATCGCCGAAGATCTTCTGGCGCGCCAATACGAGAAAATCGACCGGATTGTAGCGATTTACCGGGAAGAACAGGGACGGATGAAAGAGAACAAGACAGGTCACAGGTAATATAGGTGATAGGTGATAGGAAAAGCGGTGGGTGGCAACAAGCGGGTATCATGCGTGAGGTAACGCGCTCTATTTCGTTGAAAAACATGTGATAATAACGTAAAGTCGCGCCCACATGGGTTGCAGGCCCATCGGAGAAAACCGGAGACAACGCAGGTCAGCGACCCTGTTGCCCCCACTCACCCACGAACCATTCACATCGATTTTATCGAAAAAGGAGGTCTTATGACGATGCATGCAAATCGAGTCAACACCATACGGCAAACCGACCCAATGAAACAAAGCGTTCAAAAAAATACTATGGAGTCCCATGGGCACATCAGAGACATCGGCGATCATTCGTGTCATCGCCTCCGAAAAAAACTGGATTGAAGGGGCTGCCCTTCAGCAACTGAACACCACCGCAACACTTCCCGGCATGAGGATGGCCATTGGCCTGCCGGACCTTCACCCTGGAAAAGGAACCCCTGTGGGGGCGGCCTTTTTCACCCTCACCACCCTCTACCCCTTCCTCATCGGCAATGATATCGGATGCGGCATGGGGCTGTGGCAAACCGACCTGAGGCACAACAAAATCAAACGGGATCGCTGGGTTAAAAAACTAACCGGGCTGGATGCACCGTGGAACGGAGACCCCGCGCCTTTTCTTGATGAAGAGCACCTGACGCAAGGCGAATGGGACCCGGCCCTGGGCACCATTGGCGGCGGAAACCATTTTGCCGAATTGCAGACCGTCAATACCATTGAAGACGACGCACTTTTCCATAAGGCAGGCTTGTCCAAAGGCGCATTGATACTGCTGGTTCACAGCGGTTCGCGGGGCCTTGGGGAGTCCATTCTGAGGCGGCATGTGGCTGTGTACAAAAACAACGGCCTTGAAGAAGGGTCAGAAAATGCCGCGGCCTACCTTCGGCAGCACGACCACGCCCTGGCCTGGGCACGCGTCAATCGAGCCATCATTGCCCATCGGTTCTTATCGGCCCTGGGCACACGGGGAGATCGTATCCTCGATATCTGCCACAACAGCCTCACACCTCAGACCATCCAGGGACAAGCCGGTTGGCTCCACCGCAAAGGCGCAGCCCCGTCCCGCCGGGGCTGGTGGTGATCCCGGGTTCCCGGGGTAGCCTGAGCTACCTTGTGTTCCCCACGGCCCCCAACGAGATGCACGGGTTTTCCCTGGCCCACGGCGCAGGCCGCAAATGGAAACGAAGTGAAAGCAAAGGCCGCCTCCAAAACAGGTACACTCTGGAGGCCCTTACGCAGACCGCCCTGGGAAGCCGGGTGATCTGCAAGAACAGAGCCCTGCTTTACGAAGAAGCGCCCCAGGCCTACAAAAACATCGACGTGGTCATACAGGACATGCTGGAGGCGGGCCTCATCACCGTTGTGGCCACCCTGAAGCCCCTCATCACATACAAAACCCGGGAGGTGCAGGCATGAGCACCTGGATACAGATCACCGCAGGCAAAGGCCCGGCAGAGTGCTGCTACGCCTCCCACCATGTAATGAAACGGTTTTCCGGCGATGCCAGGGCGCGTCATATCAAGGTCGTCACCCTGGAAACAATCCCGGGGCCACGGCCCGGCACCCTGAAGTCGGCCCTCCTCTCCCTGGATGGCCCGGACATTGAAGGGTTTGTCGCCTCCTGGGCCGGAACCATTCAATGGATCGGGCAGAGCCCTTTTCGGCCCGGGCACAAGCGGAAAAACTGGTTTGTGGGTATTTACGCTGTCACGCCCCCTGAAGAGACGGATTTCCGGGATAAAGACCTGAGAATCGACACCATGAGGGCTTCGGGGCCCGGCGGGCAACACGTCAACACATCCAACACGGCGATTCGCATCACCCACCTCCCCTCCCGGCTGGTGGCCGTGGCCCAGGAAGAGCGGTCCCAGCATCTCAACAAGAAGCTTGCCCTGGCCCGGCTGAAGGCGCTGCTTCAAGCAAGAAACGATAAGGCAAGCATGGCTGCCCAGCACGCCCAATGGGAAAGCCACACCACCCTTGAGCGGGGCAACCCGGTTCGGGTTTTCCATGGGCCGGGCTTTAAAGAGAAAAGGTAAGTCCAAGACATAAAAAAGCCGCACGGGAGTGCGGCGCTCCATTGTGGTGGCGGGCCACGTTCCGGTGAGGTGTTCATCGCTGCACGCGATGGGCACGGCGCCGAGGGTGTCGCCATTCCAATGGAGCGGGCCATCCTACATGTTCTCGGCTTATCGCCATTGGTTGCCATATGTCACCCCGTAGGATGGGCAAAGCGGAGCGTGCCCATCGTTGCGCGGGTTGCGCCGTACATTGCCAAAGCCATCATGAAATTGGGTTACCCACACAGCATGGATATCTTCGGTGAACGTGATGGGCACGGCACCAGGTGTGTCGCCATTCCAATGGGGCGGGCTTGCCTTTGCCCATCCTACATGCTCGGCTTATCGCCATTGGTCGCCATGTGTCACCCCGTAGGATGGGCAAAGCGGAGCGTGCCCATCGTTGCGCGGGTACCGTACATTCCCCCAGCCATCATGAATTTGGGTTCCGCAGCATGGATATCTTCGGTGTACGTGATGGGCACGGCGCCAGGTGTGTCGCCACTCCAATGGGGCGGGCTTGCCTTTGCCCATCCTACATGCTCTCGGCTTATCGCCATTGGTCGCCATGTGTCACCCCGTAGGATGGGCAAAGCGGAGCGTGCCCATCGTTGCGCGGGTGCCATTCACTCCCCCAGCCATCATGAATTTGAGTTCCCCACACAGCATGGATATCTTCATTACACATGATGGGCACGGCGCCGAGGATGTCGTCACCCCCATGGGGTCGGCTTGCCTTTGCCCATCCTACATGTTCTCGACTTATCGCCATTGGTCACCATGTGTCACCCCGTAGGATGGGCAAAGCGGAGCGTGCCCATCGTTGCGCGGGTTTCCGTACATTCCCAAAGCCATGATCAAATTGGTTTTAACGTCTCTCTCAACCCAATATATGGGGCCGGTACCAAGATTTGCATCCTTTCTCCACACCAGCATAAAGGCCGTTAGGCACCTCATCACACCTCTGCTCAAATCATTGATTTTAAACATAAGACGACACCGGGGATGACATAAAATCATGTCGGTTTACAGTGGGACGACTTTACCCTCTTCTTAAAAACGTGAAATCTGATCCCATAGGTTACCCACGGATGGGGCATGCCTGATACGGGCGAAGGATCGTCGCCCTGACTGAGGGTGTCTCCAAAGGTCATGGAGCCACACAGACAAACCCGACAACTGGAGAGGTACGTTTATGAAGATTCACGGGAAGACAAACTGGATGAAAAGGCTGCTGATGGTGTTGATGGCCCTTACCCTCATGGCCTGCGGAGACAGCGACAGCGACAACCCGGTCAGCACGCCAGCGACGTCAAGCACCATCACCGGTGTGGCAGCCAAAGGGGCTGCCATGGCCAATGCGAATGTGATCCTTGTGGACAGCACCGGGAAACGCCTGGCCGCCAAAACCGACGGGAATGGAAAATACAGCATCACAGGCAATGATCTCACCCCGCCTTTTGCCGTGGAGGTAACCGACGGCAATGGAGACACGTTCTATTCGGTCTCCATGGACTTCGGGTGCATCAACATCACACCGTTGACCGGGGCCATCACCTCGGCGCTTCTGGGCGGGGCCGACCCCGCAACCATTATGAACCAGCTGTCAACGGTGACGGCTGCGAAGATCACCAAGGCACAAAATGAACTGAAGGCGGTCATGGCCCCCCTTCTGGAGGCATACGGCGCCAAGGACATGGATCTTATCTGCGGTGAATTCCAAGCCAACAGCCGTGGCATTGACGCTCTTTTGGACGCTGTACGGGTTGAGATCGACGGGGCGTCCGGGACCCTGACCCTGAAGTCCACATCGGATCAGGTGATTGTGGAGGCAACCCTGGACACCAACGGAGCCACGTTGACCACGCCCTTAAACCTGAACAACATGCCTGAGCTGACAGATAAAGTATACGGCTATGATTACCATGTGGTGGACTTCAATGCAGCCACCACCGACGAGACCTCGGAGGTCAACTGGGGCTCAGCCCGGTTTATTGCGGACGGGTACGTCACCCTCGCCATCTCACAGACCAACAACGGAGATGTCGGCAGCACGGTCTATGACTATTCCCTTTCTGACACAGGCATCTTGAAAGTTGATGGTGACGCCGGTGTAGAGGGGGCCTGTAACACGGACAAGTCCCTCATGGTCCTCAGCGATGTTTCCCCGAATGACGGGGACACGGGCATGGTCTTTTTCATCAAAAAGAGCACGGAAACGCCCGCCATCGACGGAGACTACGCCATGATGTATTTCACGCGCAACAACACTGGGGAGTTCGAAACCGACAGCTGGCCCACGGACCTTCATTTTACCTGGAACGCCAACAACAAAGAGGCTGCTTACCTCGATGATGGCACCCCGGCCACCCTTGCCTACGGCGCAGACGGGACCCTTTCCGGCCCCAACGACCTGACCGTCTTTCCGACATGCGAGGGAACCATCCTTGTGGCACCCCATGCCTCCCCGGACGATCCCGGGGTCACCTTGCTGGTGAAACAACCCACGGAACCCTTTCCGGATTTCACGGACACCAATGTCAACACCATGGCGGATTTCATCACCCCGGGCTTTGTCATCAACACGGGATCCAACAGCTTTACAGGGCACCGCAATATGATGTTGATTGGAAGGCAAACCGATACAACCGGGGCACTCACATTAGGAAGCCTCATCAACGGGGCAACAATCCAATGCGAAGACGGGGTCTTTTACAAAATGAGCGGCGCAACGCGCGAAGAAGGGGTTTTCGGGGTATATCCCCACGAAGGAATTTTCCTTTGGGTGGATGAAAAGGAAGGCGATGCCGATCACAACTTCGGTTTTCATATGGGATTCAGGACAAATCCATAGATTTGGGGGCGCAGGAGTTCTCCTCTGAAGAGGCTCCGTAGGCATAGACCTTTTCCAGAAGTTCCTTGCGATTCTTGCAATCGAACTTCTGGAAAAGGCGCTGCATGTAGGTTTTCACAGTGGATTCGGCGATGCCCTCAATCTCGGCGGCCTCTTTGTAGGTCTTGCCCGCCACCACATGGGAGAGCACAGCCTTCTCCTTATCGGAGATGCGCTTTAATATCCCTTTGGGCAGGAGATCCGACAGCACAGAGACAGCTTTCTGGTCCGGTTCCGCTCCCGTGGCGATGGACCAGGACCTGGATCTTCAGATGGGAAAAAAGGGCCAGTGTGAGCACCAGCACCACGTTGGCCACCACCATAAGAATAGAGAGATAGGGGCTGAAAAGGGACACGATGAGGCTGCCCAGAAAAATCCCCCCGCACATGGACCCCATCATGCAGAACTGTTCGGCCAGAGTCCGCCTTGGGGCAATAACCAGGGCAATGACCAGCAGATCAAAGACCCCGAAGGATGCATAACTTGCGAACATCCCTATCTGAAGCAGGAGAAGGGCGTTGAAGGCCACCATGGAAAACGCCACGATCCCCAGGATCACGGCAAGGTAGATGGCTGCGTCATGGGACTTTTTCAGTATAACAACGGTAAGGGGCAGCATTACCAGGTAGGCCAGGGTATAAAGGTGGCTCGTATCCCCGGCTTCGGCAAGGGCTGGGGCGAGGTACCCGTGCATGAGTCCTCCGGTGACATAAAAAACGGAGAACAACAGGTATACCGCCAAAAAGGGACGCGCCCACAGGGTTGGTGCCGGGGCCGTGGGCTTAAAGCGGACATGTGAAAATGAGATGGCCCCCTGTATCCAGAGCCCGGCGATAAACAGTACCACGCTCATGCCCCCGAGTTTCACGGGTAAGGCCACCGGAAGCCAGTAGACGGACAAGGGGATCAGGTTGCCTGCGACGCAGGCAAAGGCTGATGCAAACAGGGGTTGCGGAACGGCCCTCAAGGTGTTCATCACCCCCACCACAAGGGGAGCTGAAAAGACACCCATGGCCATAAACAGAATAGCGGTGTGGGAGGTAACCGCCAGAAGAGAGGCACTGAGCACCCCAAGCAGCAGAAAGGCGTATTGAGACACAGCATTCAAAAATGAAGAAGGGAGCCGTGAGCAAAGAAAAAGGGCCACTGTGTGAACAGACAGGAAATGGTACACATGCAGAGAATCGGCCCACGATGGCAGCAGCACACCTTCAAGGGGTATGGCATTGAGCCATGTCAGATAGAGGGCAAGCCCGGCCGTTGCCTTTAAAAACCCTTGATGAAACATAACGCCCCCACCGATACCTACCCGTAAAAAAGCACCTGTCCCTCCCCCACCCGGTCCCGAACCGAGCCGGGGTCCCCGACCATTTGAATGCATCATATAAACTTAATACAAAACAAGCCGGGCCTTCAAGGGCGATTTCTCTAATTTTAAATTACCGGAGATGTCGTAAGGTGGCATAAATGCGAGGTGTTAAAGGCGGGAAAGACCATCAAGATTGCATCTATTTTTATCTCAACAGGAAATTCGTCACGTTCGATGGGCACGGCACAAAAGGTGTCACCACCCGAATGGATGCGACTTTGCCTTTGCCCATCCTACAGGGTCTCGGATTCTCGCCACCGGTCGTCGGGTGGCGACCCGTAGGATGGGCAAAGCGGAGCGTGCCCATCTTCGCTGCGAGGGCCCATGGGCACGGCGCCAAGGCCGCCACCACCCCAATGGATGAGGCTTGCCTTTGCGCCATCAAAGGCTACAAACAGGGTTATCGACGCTGATCGGAACGCGTTATACAAAATGAGCTGGTAAAACAGATCAATGCTCAGGTTTCGATCAAGACGGATCAATGGGTTCCATGCATCCGGCCCGCCTCACCGGTTTGATCACCTGGCTGTAATCCGTGATCCACTCTTTCGCGGTCAACGGCTCCTGCTCATACAAAAGAGGCTTGGCCGGGCTGGGGACACGGTTCCACGGGGCCTTCTTGTCATCTGGGGTATTGTAGTTGCTGGGTGCAGGGAATTTGAATGTACACGTCATCCAAGCCCTGTTATTAATCTTGCATCGCTTACATTGAAGACCGGACTTGTCCGGCGTGCTTACTTCCATAAAATACTTATAGTGCTTGCCGGGCTTTATCATCTTTCCGAAGGGACGAATCCCATTGATATGCACACCATGGAGTGAAGTGTAGTGCATCTTAAACCGGGCTGCAAAAACATCCCTCTTTTCGCCGTACTTGGTCGCGTTAAAACAAAAGTCCTCTTTGGTTACTGTCAGGTCAACGCTATCTTTTTTACGGAGGGTCACCCAAGAGCCCATAAGCGCTCCGGCGTGTATCTGCTTGGAGGGTGTTTCAAACCAGGAAATGAGCTCGTTAAAGGAAGCGTTTTTGTTTTCCTTGCCCGTGTAGGCGTTGGTGAACTCAATGTCATTTCGCCGCATGGTTGCCTCGCCTAAATACTTCATATTCCCTACACTTTGATACGTGGGGCCCTGGATATTATTGAAAGCACTGTCCTGAAAAAGGGTAATGGTTGCGGGGATGGACTTCCAGTCGAAGCCCCTCTTTTCATAGTTTTCCTTGGCTGACTCTGTCACCTTTTCACAGGAAGCAATCACCATGAACTCCACAGACTGATCCCATGTAAAATCATCCAATGTGAGGTTGGTGTCACCCTTTCCATCGTCGCGAAAAAGCATATGCCCGTTCATCCAGTCACTGCCCCCAACTTTGATAAGGATTGTTGCATGGATATCGTCTTCCATCAGTGTGGGATACGCATCCGAAGAAGTAAGAGAGTTGAGAAAATCCTTTTCCAGGAACAGGCCTTCGTCTTTCACAAGGTAATGCCCGTCGCCGTTTGTTTTGTACCCGGCATCCCCATACATCTTTTTCTCAAGAACAGAGAGACATGCGGGGTCGATGACATGCGCTCTGTCAGGGTCAACGGTCAAATGGAAGCACCCGTCGTCGCTACTGCCTTCTTCCATCATCGACTTGAATTCATCATGGCTTTCCGGATAACAGATCACCCGTCTGCTTCTCGCGGTATGGTAAACCATGACCGTCAGATAATACGGAACGTTCGCCAGCAATCCCATGGCCTCGTACAGAAACATGGGCATCAGATTCATTGAGAACCCTGCCATGGGCTTGATGCCACGGACGGTCTGGGACGCCAGTTGGTAAAACGGCTCAAACACAAATCCGATGCGGCCTTCAAAGGCTTTCTCCTCATCGGTGATAAGCTCAGCCTTGGTCAGGGGGCGCATGATGGTTTTAAACTTAATGCCTGCTCTGTTCTCATCCCACCTGTGGAGCTGGATGGAGGCTGTGCAGGTTAAGGCATACTCCTTTTTCAGCACCACGATCACCCGCACCTGATCAAAGGGGCTCAGGGCATCAAAATGATATTTCTCATCCATGGGCGATCCGTCGGGCATGTGCAAATTGGTGTAGACACTCCTACGGCGCCGCGTTGCCATGGGTACCCAGTCTTCATCTTTTTTCTGTTCACGTCGCCGGGTGTAGATGTTCATGTATTCATAGATATCCTCACCGTATTCACCGGCACGTGTGGGTGCAAACATCTCGGATAGTCGTTTGACATCCTTTGAATCCATGGTGTGTATCGGAAAATTTTTCTGGAAATCAGACACCACATGGTCCAGCCGGCGCACCCCGTGGGCAATCCGTAGATGCGGTTATATAAGGGGTTCCGCCCCTGTAACGCCCCTTAAAAAGAGAGGGCCTCCGCCTGCTCATCCGGTGTACCGTCATTCCCGGGAGGGGAGCTGACATGCCCCGTGGTGCGTCCCTCGCCAAGAAAGAAAAAATCCTTATCAAGAAAGAAATTCCCCCTGTAACTAACGGACAGCACACCTTCTTCGTCCTGCTCAACGCCTTTTGTGTTCACGGCAAGCTGCCAGAACTCGGCCAGGGATGAGCGTTCATGGCGCTCCAGGGGAAAGGACCACCCGTCGTTTAAAATAAAGTTGGCGATGTATTCGGCAACCCGGTTCTTTTGAAGTTCATGCTGAACCCGTTCAAGGGGGGACTCTTTCGGGTTTTCATCGGTATCCCGCCAGTACTTTTCACAGGCCGACAGCTGTGCCCTGTAGAGGAGATTGAATAACCCGGCAACGGCTTCGGAACGGATACGAAAATTGGTGTCCATCAAATCGATGCTCTCCACGGACGCATTGGCGGATAAATTTGTGGTTGTCACCTTCTCATCAATGATGAGAAGGGTATTTCCGTGGGAGTTCTTGGTAAACGACTGAAGTTCCTTTTCCAGGGTTTTGATCCTTTTCATCAACCCGTCAAACATCCAGTTGTCCACAACGGTAAAGGCGTTGTCGTAAAGTTGAAGCCCTGCCTTGCCCAGTTCCAAGCTCGCCGCAAGGAAAAGGGCAGGGGCTGCTGTCAACGGCACAACGGATGCAACGCCCAAAGCCGCATCAAAAATGGCCAACAGCGACTTCTTCCGGGTCTTATCCATACCCAGCATGTTGGCAACGGTGAGTTTTCTCTGCTTTTCAAGATACTCCATGCCCTCACGGAATCCACCCTGGGACCAGGCCCCCACACCCAAATGGATATCAGACCGCCTGTTGGCCGCTTTCTTGGCTTCGTCCCCTGTGTCCTGACCCGCGTATTTTTCTCCGTACCCCAACGTGAGAATGCGATCGGAGAGAGCATTCAGGTGAAGCTTTTCACCGGCGTCTTTGCGGCTGCGGAGTTCTTCAACCATGGCCTGCTTCACCCCGGATGCCCGACTGAACGAAAGCTCCAGGTTATGGGCCGCCGATGCCGTGGAGTCCGTATACCCCTTGACAAACACAACCCGCGACACGTCGTCCCGGTGAGCAAGGAGGTACCCAACCGCCGTGTCCACCGGACCCTTGTACTGGGCGGTTACCTCAAACAGGTCACTGTCGTAAAACACCTGCTCCATGGACTCTTCCGCAAAAAACGTCTCCCCGCCCTTCTCCTCTTCCTGATCGATGAAAAAGGTCCTGTTGAAATAATCCCGCACTATGTTCTGGTACTGATCCACCGACACCTCAAGGGAGTGGGACGCAGATGAATAATCCTTAAGGCTTCCGATGGCACTGGAGATGCTCGACGCGATCTCAACGGGCTTCATCAGCCGATTGATGGGCGTCAAAATATGCTGACTCGCCTTGGGAAGGTCAAACCGAAAAACCCTCTTGCTTATCTTCGAAGCCACGGTGGCATCAAAATGCTCAATCTCCTGCCCGGTCGTGAGAAACCCCTTCCCCAAATAACTCTTTTTGAGCGCGCTCCGCACGGTATCTACTTTGTGGTCGCCCTTGGCATACGAGAGCACCCGGGTGCCGCACTCCTTGAAGGATTTCATGCTCTCCCAGGTTTTGATGGTGCTGAAGGCGAGATCCATTGAATCAGCGGTTTTAACATCCGCTACTTTCATTCTTGTCCTGAAGTGCTTTTCCCAGGGCAAACGTCAGACTGGTTCCCGAATCCGCAAAGGCCACCCCATGAATAAGCCCTGCAATCTCTTTTTTACGCTTGAGCATGGCCGCACACCTGTCGAATCCGGCGGGAGGCACCTTTTTACCGCCCTCATTTTTACCGTCGGCCCCCTCATCAACAGCGTCCCTCACAAGATGCATGTACTGGCCTGGAAACTGGGTGACCAGGGCCTCTTCTGCAGAAACCGGATCGCACAGGATCACGTCCATCTCCGTAAAGTGGCTTCTTATGGGAAAGCGGACGTAATCAATAATGGTGTATCGGCCGGATTCGGCGGTTCCCCGGTGCCAGCGTTTTGACTCTGATTCTGACCGTTTGCCCACCTCGACGTCGATGCGGTACTGCCCTACAGGGAGGGTTTTATCACTGCCGTAGTAAAAATGTACCCATACAGGCCCTTTGATTTGGTAAATTGAAGCACCGCAAAACTTGGCAAACGTCCCATCATGATATTTTTTGCCATTGATATAAATCGTTATCCACGATTTTTCATATTTCGCATCCACTAAAAAATACACAGCTCGGGTTTTGGCAGAAATCATTCCTCTGATGCCGTGATGATGAATTTTTTTCTTCTGGTACCACTTTCGGTACCCCGATCCTCATCGTTTCCATCTTGAGGAATGTCCCTTGGTTCACGAAGAAGATCAAAAGGGATCCACTGGGACTCGAAGGACATCGTTTCCAAATCAGGTATCTGGCGAATTGCGTCCCCGATCTGCTTCGCCCAATTGTAATCATTCGTCTCATACTGTGTGTAGGCCGCCGAGGCCTGTGCAATCATCCCTGGGCGGGGGCATCACCAGATGATGGGTCTCCACTAAACCAAGCGCTACCCCCCCAAATGTCTTGGTAAACCGGTATTTTTAGGGCCCCGTAGCTATTGGTAGTGCAGGCAACCAGATGCATCTTTTTTGTCGAGGGCTTTGATATTCGAATTATAGCTGACATTGCTGTAGACAAAGAAATTCTTCACCGGTTCGAGTTTGGAAATACGATCTATTCCATCGAAATATCCTGTTAACACGAGCTTTTCATTGATAGCGCCGTCGATCCGCTTGTTGGCTATCTGCATAACCGCCTCCATCAAATATTGATGAGTGTTATAGTTCCCAGGCTCAATGGCAGCTTGATAGTAGTAGCCACCGTCCGAAATTCTGTTTTTATCAAAACCATTGTATTTTGGAGATAAGCATGATCAGAATCCGCAAAAATTGGAATATACTGTCCACTTTCGAAGCGTGACATAATCTCACCATTTTGTGTTGAATACACCGTAAAATAATCCAACGCATTCCCCCGAATTATCTTTTGTCCATCTGGAGATATATCAAAACAATATCCTCCATCAGTGACCAACATCCTGTGCTTGGACCAATCGGAATTAAAAATACACACGCCATAAGTTTTGACTAAATTTTCTGAGCCTCGAAAGCCCACCATCTTTCAAGGGAATAGACCGTTCATGTCCATCAGCAACAATTTTATTTGTTGGTGGATAGATGAAAAAGTTATTAATACTAAAATAAACGTTATTGGACCAATCATAGAGAGTAATATCTTTTGTCTTTACGTCATATTTATAGAGCTTTGTTAAGCGCTCATTTTTACTTGTCAGCCCACCACCACCAAAAAAAACGATTGTTTTGCAATCATTTTGCCATCCCATATTTCTTGATTGGCCGTGGCTGGGTTATCACATCCCGGCTCCCCATCTTCAAATCGTAAACCACCTTATGAAATCCGTTGGGGCTGTCATCATCAAGGGTGAGACAAATATACCGATTATCGGGTGAGCGCCGCGGTGTATCCATGGTAGCCGCATCGCCCTCCGGTGAAAGCTGCGTATTGGAAAGCACTCGCCTTAAATCTGTCCCGTCAGTTTTCACGCTCCAAACCGAATCACAGTCTCTATCGTCGGATCCGTGTGAACAAACTGAATCCTCGGGCTATCAAAAATGTCCGGGTCGCCGTAGATCTCCTCTTTGATCTCAAATGATCCGTCGGGTGCTACCTCATATAAGGGCGGTGGTTGGACAGACTCTTTTTTCGCAACGGTTTTGGTGTTGCTCGCCTCTGCCCGCCTTTGGTCGTCCTCGTCCCCTCCGGAAAGCAAAAAGACAAGGCATGCGACAACAAGGGCGACCATCGCGATTTTCTTCAGGACATCCACCTTGCCATTTTCCATGTTTTTCTCCTCTCTCAATCAAGTCGATTCAACGCAGTATAATTATTCAGGCTACATTCAATTTTAAATCAATTAGGTTTTCGTGACGTTCGATGGGCACGGCGCCAAGGGTGTCACCACCCCAATGGGTGCGGCTTGCCTTCGCCGATTCCAGGCGTACTTTGGGAGAGTTATCGCCGCGGGCGTTGGGTGGCGGACCGTAGGATGGGCAAAGCGGAGCGTGCCCATCTTTGTTACGAGGACCGATGGGCACGGCGCAAGGTGTCGCCACCCCGATGGATGCGGCTTGGCCTTTGCCCATCCTACAGGGTTTCGGGTTCTCGCCACCGGTCGTCTGCTTGCAGGCCGTAGGATGGGCAAAGCGGAGCGTGCCCATCTTTGTTGCGTCTACAGCCTGGCCCACGGCAACGCGCGAAGGGTGTCGCCACTCCAATGGATTCGGCTTGGCCTTTGCCCATCCTACAGGGTCTCGGGTTATCGCCGCCGGGCGTTGGGTGGCGGCAAAACGTAATAATGTCTTTTATGGAGACCGCCCATGCAGAGGATATCTTATTGTCGCAAGTAAAGTATGGTCCTGTTTCGCAGCAGTTCATGACGATTTTCAACCGCGAATCATTGCTCAGATAACTACAAGGAAACTTGAATGTCAAGAATTATAGCAGCAAGATATTATGACACAAAAAGGGGTCGGCAATTTAGGCGGTTATGCCGACATGTACACACAGACAAAAGAGGAATAGGCTATAAACAAACGGAGCATGACACGTGGCCGAGTGCTTCAGGATAGGCGCCATCAAAAAAGCCGCCCCCGACATAATCGGGAGCGGCTGAGAAGCAAAGAATACTGGTTATGGAGGTCGGACGCGTTCTTACTGAGCGATCCGGGTCAACACACCTGCATGACGGGCACCTCATCGGGGATGATCAGGTCGGCATCGGTGTGTGCCACCACGTCGTCTACGGTGAGGCCCGGGGCAACCTCTTTCAGGACCAGCCCCGCATCGGTCACCTCCATCACTGCCATGTCCGTGACGATAAGGTTTGCCTGGCCCACGGCGGTGAGGGGAAGGGTGCAGCGCTTGAGGATTTTGGAAGAGCCGTTTTTGTTCACATGGTCGGTGGCAATGATCACGCGGCGGGCACCGGTGCAGAGGTCCATGGCGCCGCCCATGCCCGGAACCATCTTGCCGGGGATGATGTAGTTGGCGATGTTGCCCTCCTGGTCCACCTCAAGGGTTCCCAGGACCGTGGCGTCCACGTGGCCGCCGCGGATGATGCCGAAGGAGGTGGCGCTGTCGAAAAAGCAGCCGCCCTGCTTGATGGTCACCGGCTTGTTCCCGGCGTTGATGAGATTATCCCGGCCTTCGGGCGGACAGGGGCCCATGCCGATGAAACCGTTTTCGGACTGGAGAAAAATCTCCACATCGGCGGGGACGTGGTCGGCCACCATGGTGGGCATACCGATGCCCAGGTTCACCACGTCGCCGTCCTTGAACTCCCTTGCGATTCGCTTGACGATCATCTCGCGCTTGCTGATTTTCTCTGCCATGTTGTCTACCCTCCTACCACTGCGTCGACAAAAATACCCGGCAGCATCACGTGATCCGGGTCAATGGCCCCCACGTCCTCCAGGAATTCCGCTTCCACAATCACATAATCACAGGCCATGGCCATGAGCGGGTTGAAGTTCTGGGCCGATTTGCGGAACACAAGGTTGCCCTGCCTGTCAGCCTTAAAAGCCTTGATGAGGGCCACGTCCCCTTTGATGGGCGGCTCCAGGAGAAATTCGCGGCCGTCCACGGTGATCTTTTCTTTGCCCTCTTCCACGTGGGTTCCCACCCCGGTGGGGGTAAGAATTCCGCCGAGCCCCACGCCTGCGGCACGGATCCGCTCGGCCAGGGTGCCCTGGGGAACCAGAACAGCGTCGATTTTCTCCTCGGCCATCAGCTTGCCGAACTCGGGGTTGAGCCCCACATGGGACGCATAAAAACAGGAAGCCATGTCGTTTCGGATCAGCTTCTCGATGGCTGCCCGGGACCCCAGCATCGTTGCAGACCACGGTGAGGTCCGTCACCCCTTTTTCGACGACGGCATCCACCAGCGCTTCGGGGGTGCCCACCGTCATAAACCCGCCGATCATTACGGTCATCCCGCTTTCGATCCGCGCCACAGCGTCCTTCATTGTCGTGATTTTGTTCATCCTGCCAAATCCTTAATAGTCGCGACCGCGTCATGGTATACGCCCCGGAAACCCAGGAACATGCCGGCTGTCACCCTTGGGAGCCTGCCGGGCTTGAGAAGGATGGTTTCGTGATCAGGGCTGCATCAAACGGATTTCGGATCTCCTTGAAAACCGATAGAAGATCCCGGGCAAAACCACCGGGGATACCCCGCACATGGCCTGCCACGATTACCTAACAAGCGTTAGGTAGAGGGATATATAATCTCGCCACAACAATATTGTCAAGAGTCTTAAAATGATAGAGCCATAGCATCACAGAAGAAACAACACGGTAGTTACGAGCTATACTTCGCAAAAGCCCAACCCCGACCTAACCCGTTCAAGACAGGGCCACGCCAGGCCATCATTTTAAACGGTCGTAAAAACTCTGTAATCACAAGCTAAAAACATGCCAAAACAACTATTTTTCGAGCAATAATATATTTCGCAATTCCCTGCTCTTTTTTTCTTGACTTTGTCCGATCCATGAAACTAACCTAACAAACGTTAGGTTTTGTATCGGCAACTCGCCGCCCGTATGATCTGCAACCAGAAGAACAAGGATCGCCGGCCATGAGCACCACGACCATCTCCACACGCAAGACCATCATCTTCCGCGAAGCCGCCCATCTCTTCCGAGAAAAAGGCTACAGCGGCTCCACCCTCCGGGAACTGGCCAAGCGTGCCGGCGTCAAGGGCGGCAGCATCTACCACCACTTCAACTCCAAGCAAGAGATCCTCTTCATGATCATGGAGTACACCATGACCAACCTCATCACCAAGGTCTCCCGGGAGATCGAAGGTGAGGAGAGCCCCCTTGCAAAGCTGCGCAAAGCCATCCGCGTTCACGTGGAATACCACACCGTGGATTCC
Source organism: Desulfoluna sp. CYM3A (assembly GCF_056829965.1). NCBI lineage: Bacteria > Pseudomonadati > Thermodesulfobacteriota > Desulfobacteria > Desulfobacterales > Desulfolunaceae > Desulfoluna > Desulfoluna sp. CYM3A. Next base: position 2,103,400 of record NZ_CP186556.1, on the reverse strand, counting down.
GACGAGACCTACGTGGCAGACGCCGAACTCCGCAGCCTGGAAGTCCCCAACTACAAAAAAATCGTCAAAATGCGAGACCGCTACGAGCGGCTGTACAAAGATATGCTTCAGGAAGGAATAGATAAGGGGGAGCTGGCCATGGACAACGTCACCATCTCCTCCCGGGCCCTGCTCCAGATGTGTACCGGCATCTCATACTGGTACAACCCGGAAGGCCCCCTCTCCATCAAGGAGATTGCCGACAGCTATGTGGACCTCTTTTTTCACGGGGTCTGCGGCAATGTGGCCAACTGAGCGGCCACCGACACCGGCTCAAACTGTCGTACCCCATATCCTGGGGACCATACCGCAGCTATTCAATAATGTAAGGAGTGTGTTACCATGTCTTTGGAAGTGATCAAGAACGGCAACCCCTTCGGCGCCCACAGGGTGGTGGAACCCAAGGGTGTCCTTCCCCAGCCCGCCCGGAAAATCGACAACAACTTAAACCGCATCTGGGACAACGAACTCCTCATCGACGTCCAGTTCCTCAACATCGACTCTGCCAGCTTTACCCAGATCAAGACCGAGGTGGGGGCCGACGACGACAAAATCAAGGCAAAAATCCTTGAAATCGTGGGCGATCGAGGCAAGATGCACAACCCCGTCACCGGCTCCGGCGGCATGCTCATCGGCACTGTCCAGGCCGTCGGGGAAAAGCTCAAAGAGACCTGCCCCCTTAAAGAAGGAGACCGCATTGTCAGCCTCGTCTCCCTGTCCCTGACGCCCCTTGCCATCGAGGAGATCCTGGAGGTGAAGAAAGAGACCGACCAGGTCAAGGTAAAGGCCAAGGCCGTCCTCTTTGAAAACTCCCTCTACGCCAAACTCCCCGAAGACATGCCCGAGACCCTGGCCCTGGCCGTTCTCGATGTCTGCGGCGCCCCCGCCCAGACCGCCCGCCTTGTCAAGCAGGGCGACACCACCGTCATCATCGGTGCCGGCGGAAAATCCGGCATCCTCTGCGCCTGGGAAGCCAAGCGCCGTGCAGGCGTCACCGGCCGCATCATCGGTGTGGAATACTCCGATGCAGGGGTGGCCTCACTGAAAGCCCTGGGCATCTGCGACGACGTCGTCAAACTCGACGCCTCGGACGCCCTCACCTGCTACGACACCATCAGCACCCTCACCGACGGCAAACTGGCCGACGTCATCATCAACTGCGTCAACATAGAAAACACCGAACTGGCCTCCATCATGATGTGCCGGGACAAGGGTGTTGTCTACTTTTTCAGCATGGCCACCTCCTTTACCAAGGCCGCCCTCGGCGCCGAAGGCATCGGCAAAGACGTGGACATGATCATCGGCAACGGCTACACCGCAGGCCACGCTGAGATCGCCTTGAATGTCGTCAGAGAATCAAGCGATATCAGAGAGATGTACGAAAAGCTTTACGTATAAGACAAATTAAAATACGCCAAGGGACCCGCTCTTCCTCCTGCTGCTTCTCCTCCCACTCTCCTTCTCCCTCACGCACTCCCCTCCGGCGTCGGCATAGAATCGTCACTGTCAGCTCAACAGCACACAAGAGGGTTTTCACCGCATGAAAGAGTACAAGCGTCACGACTACAGGGAAATCGAACTTTACAAGGACGTTCCCGAAGAGGACTGGACCAACTGGAAGTGGCAGCTACGAAACGTTGTCACCGACATCCCCACCCTGAAAAAGATCATGCCCATCGACAAATCCATGGAGCAGGATCTCGAAAAGTGCCTTGAAAAATTCACCATGGCCATCACCCCCTACTATGCCTCCATCATGGAGAAGGACTACCACCGTGGCGTCATCCGCCTTCAGGCCGTCCCCTCCATCAACGAACTCCACGTGGCCCCCGATGACCAGGACGACCCCCTGCACGAAGATGTGGACTCCCCGGTTCCCGGCCTCACCCACCGCTACCCCGACCGCGTGCTGCTCCTGGTCACCCACATCTGCTCCATGAACTGCCGCCACTGCACCCGGCGCCGCATGGTGGGCGACCACGACACCCACCTCTCCCGGGCCTCCATCGACAAATGCATCGACTACATCCGCGAGCACAAAGAGGTGCGCGACGTGCTCATCTCCGGCGGGGACCCCTTTACCCTCACGGATGACTCCCTGGAATACGTCCTTAAAAAGGTCCGAGCCATCGACCACGTGGAGATCATCCGCATCGGATCCCGCACCCCGGTGGTCATGCCCCAGCGCATCACCGACGACCTGTGCAACATGCTGAAAAAGTACCACCCCCTCTACGTGAACACCCACTTCAACCACCCGGACGAGATCACCGCAGACTCCAAGGAGGCCTGTGAGCGCCTGGCCAACGCCGGGATCCAGATGGGCAACCAGACCGTGCTCTTAAGGGACGTCAACGACTGCCCCAACATCATGAAAAAACTCATGCACGAGCTGCTTCGCATCCGCGTAAAGCCCTACTACATCTACCAGTGCGACCTCTCCATGGGCATCTCCCACTTCCGCACCTCCATCACCAAGGGCATGGAGATCATCGAAAACCTGCGCGGCCACACATCCGGCATGGCGGTGCCCACCTTTGTGGTGGATGCCCCCGGGGGCGGCGGCAAAATCCCTGTGATGCCCAACTACCTGCTCTCCCAGTCCGACCGGCGCTTTGCCCTGCGGAACTACGAAGGGGTCATCACCACCTACACCCAGCCCGAAGAGGTCTTCTCCAACTGCGGGCGCTGCAACATCTGCAAGGAAAACGAGAAGCAGTACAAACCCCTGGACGGCGTGGCCAAGCTCCTCTCAGGCGAGAAACTCTACCTGGAGCCCGCCAACCTCCAGCGCCGCAAACGGGACTAACAAGAAAAAAACGCCTCCGGCGGCCCTGCCGGGGGCCAACCTTTTAAAAAGGTTGCCAAACAGGATTTAGATTGTTTCAGCGATTAACTTCGCGCTTACTCTTGCCCCGAGGAACGAGGGGCAAGAGTAAGCGCAACCTGGGGTCCAGGGGATCATCCCCTGGCCGCCGGAGGCATCGTCCCTTCATGAAAACGTACTGTTTCATCGGAACCGATAAAAACGCCGGAAAGACCACGGCTTTCAACGCCGTGTATGCCGAACGGGTGCGCAGGGGGCAGACCCTGCTCCTCACCTCCATCGGCATCAACGGCGAGACCACCGATGAATTTGACGGGGGGATCAAGCCCGGTATCCGGGTGATGCCCGGTTCTTTTTTCGTGACGGCCGGAGAGCACCTCACCGGCCACACCGGCAAATACGACACCTGGGCCACCTTTGTGCCGCCGCGTTTTGCAAAGCCCCTGGTGCTGGGTCGGTGCACCCTGGCCTTTGACATCCTCCTGGAAGGGCCCAACACCGGAACGGAGCTGTCCCTATTAAAAGGTGAGCTCGCAGGGCTCATCCCTTCGGAGTCCATCCTCCTTGTGGACGGTTCCATCGACCGGCAGTTCCTGGCGAGCCCTGACCTCTGCGACGCCTTCTACTTCTCGGTGCTTTTTTCCAAGCGGGAGCCCCAGAGGCGCAAGGCCGAGGCCTTTCTCTCCGCTCTCTCCTTCCAGGGCTGCAGCGGCAACGTGGCCCGGATGATAGACGAGGAGAAAGAAGAATCCACCCGCGCCATTCTTTTTGATGAAGACGGCTCGGTCATTCATCACGGAGAGCTTATGCCCTTTGCGGACAAGGCCCTCCACGACAAACTGGGCAAGCTGGGGGCACGGCCTGCCGTGCTCTACTTAAACGGCGCCCTCACCCTGACCCTGGCCGAGTACCTGGCGCCCCTTAAAGGGCTCACCCTGGTCCTCGACAACATGACCCTCTACCAGAACGTCTCCGCAGGCCCGAGAAAAGCCCTTCTCTTCAAGCCGGAAGTTCGCCTCCTTCACACGGTGAAGGTCAAGCGGATCTTCATCCGGGAAGAGGCCCCCTTTGATCGCAGCCTGCTTCCGGCTAACGCAGAAGTTTACAACCTCTTCAGGGACGGTACCCATGGCATTGGAATTTAGACAGGACCTCATACCCCGCGCTCTTAACGAGGAGCTGGCCTTTGACGCCTACCTTGCCCTCTTCGATCTGGGCCTGCCCCTGATCCCTGCAACCATCCTGGAGCCCATGGGAAAAACAGAAGGGGCGGCGCACTTTGAGGCCCTCGGAAGGATCGAGTCAGCCTTCTCCCCGGAGACCCTTTCCGAACTCATCAAGATAAGCGCAAGGCTTCCCCGCCTGGAGTCTCTGCTCCCCCATTTTGAGGGGGCGGGCCTCCAGCAGTTCCATCTCTTTGAGTTGAACAGGTTCCTCTCCGTCACGGCAGAGCTCACCGCCCTTGAGCACACTCTGCCCACGGCGTTGGAATCCCACGGGGCCTTGAACGGCATGCGCGAGGTCCTCTCCCGCCATACAGAGCGGGAAGGCGCAGCCCTTTCCGCCAACGAGGCCACGGCACGAATCAGAAAAAAACTGGAAGAGGTTGAAAAAAGCCTGACCGAAGAGATCATCGCCCACGAACAGGCGGTGGAAAAAGCCATGGGCCTTCGCATGATCTACCCCTTTCCCCGGGAGATTGAAGGGAGCGATCCGCTCCTTGAAAAGGCCCTGAGCTGCCCGCTTCTGCAGGTCACCGAAACCGGGGAGACCCTCCGCCTGGACCACCGCCCAGGGGCCTCCCTCCTGGAAAAAGTCGCGGCCAAAGAGGCCCTCACCGCAGAGCTGGAAGTCTGCACCGAAGGTCTTCTTGCGGAGATCAACGCTGAGATGGTCCCTTTTTTCAACGCGTTTTACACCCTGTACGAAGAACGGAAAAAACGCTGCCTTCTCTACACCCTCGTGTTTGTAAAGCAGCGGGAGGGGCTTGCCTTCCCCAAATTTGTGGACGGGTGCCGATTTCACCTTGAAGAGGGGCTCTCCTTTGCCCTTGCCCTTAAAAAAGGCAGTGGCTGCGTTCCCCTCTCCATCGATCTGGCCCCGGGCTCCAATGTGCTCTACGGAGCCAACATGAGCGGCAAGACCACGGTCCTCAAGACTCTCTACTTCCTGCTCACCGCCATCCGCACGGGCCTTCCGGTACCGGCTGATGCCATCACCCTGCACTACCCGGAGTCGGTGCGGCTGCTCCTCAAATCGTCCGGGGACATGGGCAAAGACCTCTCCTCCTTCGGGGAAGAGCTCCAGTTCTTCGCCCGGGAGCCCGAAGAGGGAGCCTTTATCCTGGCCGATGAGCTCTTTCTCTCCACCGACCCGGTAAACGGTGCGGAGCTCTCCCGCATCTTCATCGACAATTACGGCAAGCGCCCCTTGATCTTCTTCTGCACCACCCACTACCCCAGGGTGCTGGAGATGAACACCCCCCGCCTCTTCCGCATGCTCGACGTGGAGTTTGCAGATGAGGCGGGACAAGCCATGGATCTCTCCAACCTGGCGTCCCTGATGCCCCACAGGCTGGAGCACATCTCGTCTGAACATGCCGCGTCTGCGGTGCGCGCCAACCGCAAGCCCCTGGAGCTTGCCCTCTGCTTTCCCCTGCCCGAAAGCATCAAGGCGCGCATCAGGGAAACGGTTGAAGGCACGAAATAACCCGAAGCCGGGGATGTCACCTCCGGCGGACCCATGAATCAGGATATGCACTATGGCAACAATTGATTTAAATCACGAGCAGATCGACCGACTGAAGTCCAAGGCAAAAACCATTGCCGATCAGGTCCAATCCATGATCGACCGCTACTCCTCGGTCTCTGTTGAACGTGCCGTGCTGAGGTTGTACGGCGTGGACGGCGTCAACGAAGAGGGCACGCCCCTTCCCAACCGGCTGGTGGAGATCCTCCAGGAAAAGGGCCGCCTTGACGACGGCGTCTCCGGTCACTTTGCCGCCGCCGTCCTGGACTCCGGCCGGGATCCGGTTACCACCGCCGAGCTCATCGAACAGGGCCGCATCGACTTCGGGAACCTCACCCGGTTCTCCCAGGACGAGGTGGCCCTTAAAGAGAAGCAGCTTTGCGCAGCCGCCATCAGCCGCCTGGATGCCACCCGCAGGGCCAAGGCCGAAAAGCTGAAGAAATACCCCGAGGGGCCCCAGCCCTGGAAGTACCTTATCGTGGCCACGGGCAACATCTACGAAGACCGCCTCCAGGCCAAGGCAGCAGCGGGTTCCGGCGCCGACATCATCGCGGTGATCCGCTCCACGGCCCAATCCCTTCTGGACTACGTGCCGTACGGTCCCACCACCGAAGGGTTCGGCGGCACCTTTGCCACCCAGGCCAACTTCAAGATCATGCGCGAAGCCCTGGACGAAGCCTGTGAGGAGAATGACCGCTACATCCGCCTGGTGAACTACGCCTCGGGCCTATGCATGGCCGAGATCGCCGCCTGCGCGGCCATGGAAGACCTCGACATGCTTTTGAACGACTCCATGTACGGCATCCTCTTCCGTGACATCAACTTAAAGCGTACCTTCATCGACCAACACTTCTCGCGGCTCATCTGCTCCCGGGCCAAGATCATCATCAACACCGGCGAGGACAACTACCTCACCACCTCCGATGCCGTGGAGAACGCCTACACCGTCACCGCCTCCCAGCTCATCAACGAGGCCATGGGCAAAAATTCTCTGCTCACCGACGACCTGCTGGGTTTGGGACATGCCTTTGAGATCAACCCTTCCATTGAAAACGGCTTTCTCTATGAGCTGGCCCACGCCCAGATCGCGCGGCAGCTCTTCCCCAACGCACCTTTAAAATACATGCCGCCCACCAAGTACAAGAGCACCGACATCTTCTTCTCCCACTGCATGGACACCATGTTCAACCTGGCCTCGGTCACCACCGGCCAGGGCATCCACCTGGCGGGCATCCTCACCGAGGCCATCCACACACCGCTCCTGCAGGACCGCTACCAGGCCATCGACTCCATCAACTACGTCTTCAACAACGCCCGGGGCCTGGGAGACGAGATCGAGTTCAAAAAGGACGGCATCATCGCCAGGCGGGCCCAGGAGGTCCTCGACCAGGTGGAGCACTTCCTCACCGAGGTATGCCAGAAGGGCCTCACCGTTGCCATCAACGAAGGCCGGTTTGCCGACATCAAACGTGCCGACGACGGCGGAAAAGGGCTTGAAGGGGTCTTTGCCAAGGGTCCCTCCTACAAGAACCCCATCCTGGAACAGCTTGAGAAAGAAGGAGTCATCAATGAGTAAGGAGATGATCAAGCCCTATGGCGACACACTGAACGACGGCATTGTCCAGCTGGCCTTCACCCTTCCGGTCACGAGGCAGAACCGGGCAAAAAAAGCCGCGGAGCTCTACGCCGGAAAACTCGGTCTCACCGATGTCTCCGTCTCTTTTTCCAAGGAGATAGCCGAGGGCTTTACCTATTTCGTGATCTTCGGCAAGGCCCAGCCCGAGCTGGACTTCTCCCAGGTCCACGCCTCCGAGGCCAAGGTGGAGCGCCTGGATTTCTACGAGATCAACAACCTCATCAAGACCAGCCTCAACCGCAAAGTGGCCGTGGTGGGAGCTTCCATCGGCACCGACGCCCACACCGTGGGCATCGACGCCATCATGAACATGAAGGGCTACAACCAGGACTACGGCCTGGAGCGTTACCCGGAGATGGATGCCTGCAACCTCAGGGCCCGGTTCCTGCGAAGAGCTCCTCAAAAAAGCCGTTGAGATGGATGCCGATGCCATCCTCGTCAGCCAGACCGTCACCCAGAAGGACGCCCACATCCGGAACTTCACCGAGATGATCGAGCTTCTCGAAGCGGAGAACATGCGGGATCGGTTTGTCCTGCTGGCAGGGGGCCCCCGGGTCACCAACGACCTGGCCGTGGAGCTGGGCTACGACGCGGGCTTCGGCCCGGGTACCGTGCCCTCCCACGTGGGATCCTATATCGCCACCCAGCTGGTGAAACGCAAAGGCAGAAGCTAATTGTTCGTGAAACCAGAAAAATCAGACACACGAAATATATCCGGTTCATCTATTGCGATGACGACGTTAATTCAGGAGACGATATGAACACACTGGTAGAATCACTGATCCGAATCAGAATAAGCGCACACGACGCACATTACGCGGGGTCGCTTGTGGACGGAGCGCGCATGCTCAATCTCTTCGGAGACGTGGCAACAGAGCTGCTCATCAAGTACGACGGCGACGAGGGTCTCTTCCGCGCCTACGACAGCGTGGAGTTCCTTGCCCCGGTGCGGGCAGGGGATTACATCGAGGCCAAGGGCCGCATCGTCAAGGTGGGGGGCACCAGCAGGCGCATGGAATTCGAAGCGTGGAAGGTCATCGCCCCCACCCCCGAACACGGAGAGACCGCAGCGGAGCTGCTTGCCGAGCCCGTTCTTGTGTGCAGGGCAAGCGGCACCTGTGTCACCCCCAAAGACGCCCAGAGGATTCGCCATGAGTAACACGCCCCTGATCATCTCGGCAGCCATTGTGGGAGCGGAGCTTACCCGGGACACCTACCCCAACCTGCCCTTGACCCCCGACGAGATTGCGGGGGCCGCAGAAGAGGCGGTAAACGCCGGAGCCAGCATCATCCACCTCCACGTACGCGATGAAAACGGGCTCCCCACCCAGCGCGTCGACGTGTTTGAAACCGTCACCGAAAAGATCCGCAACCGCTGCGACTGCATCCTGCAGTACTCCACCGGCGGTGCCGTGGGCACCCCCGTTGAGCTGCGCTGCGATCCGGTGTCGTTAAGGCCCGACATGGCCACCCTGTCCATGGGCACCATGAACTTCGGCTCCGAGATCTACGAAAACACCGAGGAAACCATCACCACCATTGCCAGGGCCATCACCGACAACGACGTCATGGCCGAGCTGGAGGTGTTTGACTTCGGTCAGCTCGAAACCGTCACGCGCATGGTCAGAAAAGGCCTGGTCCCGGAAAGGCACCACATGGATTTTGTCCTGGGGGTCCCGGGGGGCATGGCAGCCACCATCTCCAACCTCGTGATGCTGGTGGACCGCCTCCAAGAGGGCCAGACCTGGGCCGTTGCGGGCTTAGGACGCGGCCAGCTTCCCATGGCCATGCACAGCATCGCCATGGGCGGCCATGTGCGCGTGGGCATTGAGGACAACATCTATTACCGCAAAGGCGAGCTTGCCGTCTCCAACGCCCAGCTCGTGGAACGCGTGGTGAGAATCGCCCGGGAATACGATCGCCCGGCAGCCACCGTGGGCCAGGCCCGTCAGATCCTCGGGCTGAACGGATAGCAAAAGAACAATGCATCACCCCGCTCTTTGACAAAACACAGGACACAACGCTGCCCAATACATCTGGTCTGATTCTCTGCGCTGAAGCGGCAGCTCCCAAGGATGGTCAATCCATTTCAGGCCGAACGTGCCGTGAAATGAAACGATAGCCCCCCCCAACCACCCAAAGGAAAGAGAAGGAGAAGAAGGTAAAAAAATGAAAGACCGCCCCGTCTGACGCAGTCGTTTTGCAAGGGTCTCCCTTGAAACAACAACACCACGAACCTGAACATGAAGTGACAAACACGCCGGACAACGAGGTTCGGCAGAAACAAAAAACTCCAAGCACAGGTAAGGATGAGATTTATGTTTTCCGGTTTGTTGAAATTAAGTCCTGTTTTTGTCATGGCAGGCCTGATGATATCAGGCTTTGACGCATTGCTCGCAGCCCCCCTTGCGACCATTTACGCAGCCATCGTGGCCTTTGTTACAGAAAAGATGAAGTTCCAGAAAATTGTCGACGCCGCCATCGACAACGTCAAAGAGATGCAGCTTGTCTTTTTTATCCTGATGCTCGCCTATGCCATGGCAGAGGCCTTCATGGCAACGGGTGTCGGCGCATCCATCATCACCATTTCCCTCAACCTCGGCCTCACGGCCAAGACCGTTGCCGTCACCGGGCTGGTGGTCACCGCCATCCTCTCCGTGGCAACGGGCACCTCCTGGGGAACCTTTGCCGCGTGCGCGCCGGTGTTCCTCTGGCTCAACCACATCGTGGGAGGCGACATCGTCCTCACCACCGCCGCCATCGCCGGTGGCGCCTGCTTCGGCGACAACATCGGCCTCATCTCGGACACCACCGTGGTGAGCTCCGGTATCCAGAAGGTGGAGGTCATCGACCGAATCCGCCACCAGGGCATCTGGTCCGTGCTCTGCCTCATGGCCACGGCCGTGGTCTTTTATATGGTCAGCGCCATGATGGGCCTGCCCAGTGAGGTGGGCAACGCCACCGAGGCCATCAGCCAGATTCCCGACACGGTCTGGAGCGCCCTGGCCGAGAAGCGAGCGTCTGCCGTGACCCTGCTTGAGCAGGTACAAAACGGTGTGCCCCTTTACATGTGCATCCCCCTTCTTCTCGTCCTCGTGGTGGCCATCATGGGCCTTCCCACCCTGGTCTGTCTGGGCATCGGCCTGATCTCTTCCCTCCTCTTCGGCCTTGTGGCCGGTACAGTGGAGTCCATCCAGAGCTACCTCGACCTTATGTACAGCGGCTTTGAAGGGGCCGGGTCCTGGGTCATCGTCATGATGATGTGGGTGGGTGCCTTCGGCGGCATCATGGGCAAAATGCATGCCTTCGAGCCCGTCTCCAGGCTCATCACCACCCTTGCGGGCAGCGTGCGCCAGCTCCTCTTCTACAACGGTGTCCTCTCCATCCTGGGCAACGCAGCCCTGGCCGACGAGATGGCCCAGATCGTCACCATCGGTCCCATCATCCGAAACCTCACCGACGAAAACGTGGAAGCACCGGAAGAAGAGATGTACAAGCTGCGCCTGCGGAACGCCACCTTCGGCGACGCCCTGGGTGTCTTCGGGTCCCAGCTCATTCCCTGGCATGTCTACGTCGGTTTCTACGTGGGCATTGCAACGGCCGTGTACCCCTTGCACACCTTCGTTCCCATGGACATCATCAAGTTCAACTTCATGGCCATGATCGCCGTGGGCTCCATCCTGATCCTGACCCTCACAGGCCTCGACCGGCTGATCCCCCTCTTCGGGCTTCCTTCAGAGCCCGACGTCAGCCTCAAGGACAAAGAGAAGTATGCCGGAAACCTCGCCCCTGAAAAACTGTAGCGAGCCCGGCCCTGCCTTACCGGGAGCCTGAACCCAAAACGCCCCTTCCACGCATGTGAAAGGGGCGTTTTGCCGGGCGGGCCCCATGGAAAGGGCCCTGGCTACAGATGGATCACCTGTATTCCGTGTATTTTTTCGCCTTCCCCCGAACCATGTCTGCCGGGTATTTGGCCTCGTTGAGTGCCATCTTGCGCTCCACGGCCCCTTCAATGTCGATCTTCAACAGGTCGGCCAGTCGGCAGAGGTAGACCTGGACGTCGGCGATCTCCTGGGCCACCGCCTCTTTTTTGTCGGGCTCCAGGTCAAAGGAGGCCTGCTCGGTCAACCACTGGAAATGCTCGAGGAGCTCTCCGGCCTCCACGTTCAGGGCCATGGCGATGTTTTTGGGGGAATGGAACTGTTCCCAGTCACGTTCCTGGGCAAAGTCTCTGAGCTTTGCCTGTATGGTATCTATATTCAAAACGGAATATCCTCATTATAAAGTTCGTCATTGGTGCCAACGCCCTTGGAAATACACCCACCGAAGCCCGGTGGCGAGCCCTTTTTTACGGAACCCTGCATTTTTTGGCCCCATGGTTCCGCAGCCCCCCGGCAGGATGCAGGCGCCTATCCCATGAAATTCGTTATCCATCTCCATCATCCCCTTGGAATCCCTTTTTTGCCTGACAATTTAAATGATAAAAAAACGTGAAAAGCCTTGATTGGCGGGCAAAGCGCTGCTATAAGTCTTTTCACAAATCGCCGAAGTGGTGGAATTGGTAGACGCGCTAGTTTCAGGGACTAGTGAGAGCAATCTCGTGGGAGTTCGAGTCTCCCCTTCGGCACCAGTTAAAAAGCAAAAGCCCTTGCATGATCATGCAGGGGCTTTTTTGTTTTGAGCGCCCGAAACCCGGGATCAAGCCCTAATAAGAGACACCCGAAGCCGGAAGTATCCGCCATTGCACACGTTCCCGGACCGTCCCTTTTCCGGGTGTCAAAAAAATATGTAAAAACCATGAAAAGCCTTGATCCACGGGCAAAGCGCTGCTATAAGTCTTCTCACAAATCGCCGAAGTGGTGGAATTGGTAGACGCGCTAGTTTCAGGGACTAGTGAGAGCAATCTCGTGGGAGTTCGAGTCTCCCCTTCGGCACCAGTTAAAAAGTAAAAGCCCTTGCATGATCATGCAGGGGCTTTTTTGTTTTTTAGCGCCCGAAACGCGGAATCAAGGCTCAAAAAAGGGGCACCGCAGACGGAAGTATCCGCCATTGCACATGTTCCCCGAACCACCCCTTTTCCGGGTGTCAGAAAAATACGAAAAACCCATGAAAAGCCTTGATCCACGGGCAAAGCGCTGCTATAAGTCTTCTCACAAATCGCCGAAGTGGTGGAATTGGTAGACGCGCTAGTTTCAGGGACTAGTGAGAGCAATCTCGTGGGAGTTCGAGTCTCCCCTTCGGCACCAGATAAAAAACAAAAGCCCTTGCATTCACCTGCATGGGCTTTTTTGTTTTACCCCCCTCGCCTCTTTATCTTTATGGTTCTCCGGCTGGCTCAGCCGTGGTAAAGATAACCTGCGTTTCCCGAAAAAGATATCCCCACACATCACAGGAAGGTTTGCATGAACAGATCCCGTTTTTACAGCCTTGCCCTTGTTCTGTTGTTGGGAATCACGCTGCCCCCCGCAACACAGCGCAGCGTTGCCATGGAATCCGACGAACCCAACACAGCCTTTGTGGAACTCGCGGGAAACCGCAACCCAAGCTTTGGCGGAGGCGGCGGCGGACTCTCCCTTTACGGAGATCACACGGCCTTCCTTGCCGGGATCGCAACCTTCGGCTCCTCCTCCTTTGACGACTATTTTGTAGGGTTCACCCTCGGAGCTCGCTTTCATCGGCACAACCCCCTTGAGTCTTCCGTGACCCCCTTCATCGGCGTGGGAAGCTTTCTCGGGTTTACCCAGGAAGAAGAGGAAGCCGAAGACGATGAGATCGACAACAACATGGACGGTGACGTGGACGAAGAGGGTGAAACAAAAACGTCCATCTCAGATACCCTGGCCTCCATCTACCCGGAGGTGGGCCTGCACATAAGGATCCCGGGCTCCGGCCTGCTCACCCTCTCGGCGCGATACAACGTCACAAGCAAGGGCAGCGAACTCGACAGCTGGATATATGCCATAGGGTTTACCATTCCCTTCTATTTTTAAGGAGAACCGAAATGCCTCCGCAGCACCTGGAACTGGCCCCGTTCGAGCCGGAAGATTACACCACCCTGGCTTCCTGGATTACCGATGAACGGACACAGGCCGTCTGGTCGGCCAACACCTTCCCTTACCCCCTTACCCGGAATGACTTCGAAGATTTCCTGAGCATCTGCCGCACAGACACCCCCCACCGGGAGTTCATGAAGGCCACAGACCAAGAGTCCGGGGACATGGTGGGGGTCTTCAGCCTGAAGCGCATCGACAGCCTGGGCCGCACCGGCCACCTCAGCCTCATCATGGTTTCTCCCCAAAGCCGTGGCCGGGGGACGGGCTCAGCCATGGTCCGGGCAGCCCTGAAGCGGGGGTTTGAAACCAAGGGATTTCGCCGCATGCAGCTCTACGTCTTCAACTTCAACACAGCAGCAAAAACATGCTACGAAGCCTGCGGCATGACCAATGAAGGAACGGGTAAGCTGAAGATGACGTAGAAGGGAGAGAATTGGCAGGTGGAGGTGATGGGGATGGAAAAGCTGGAAAAACAGGTAATAGGTGATAGGTGATAGGCCGAGGCCCCACGGGCCATGCCTGTCAAGGGGACATGTCCCCTCCCTCTATCCTGTGTATCTCAAGGGTGTAGTCGCTCACGGGGTGGGCGGAGAGTTCGATGGTGATCAGGGCGTCCAGGGAGAGAACCTCAACGATGCAGGTATCGTCGTCCCGGGTTAGGGTCAGCCTGGCGGAGGTGCCGGGATCAACGCTCATGTAGAGATCTTCTCCGCGGCCGGTGATGAGATACCTCTCCCCTTCAAAACCCAGGATGCGGTACCGTGTGATGTGCTCGCCCTCCGACAATATCACTCACCACAAAAGGTTTCCTCTCCACCCCGGACCCAGGTGGTGTCCCGGGAGACGCTTTCGTGGGTATGAATCACATGGTTGACGCAGCCCGGGGCAAGCAGAAGGAGCGCTGCCAGGAGCACAGATGCCATCGTCGTTTGTTTCATGGTGAATCCTTTGTGACGTGGAACCACGCTGTCAAGCCGGATAACCATTGTCCCTGGTTATCCGGCTGCGCATTTACGCAAAAGACACTTTCTATCAATCCTCTTTGATGACGATGCGCTCCAGGCCGTGGGCCTCAAACTCGGTGTCGTATTTGGCGCTCATCTCTCCGAGTTTCTCCATGAGGACCTCTGAGCCCATCTCCTTGAGCTTCTCTTCGTCTTCCTCTTCCTCAAAAAGATCCCGCATGCCCAGGCGCTGGGAAAGCTGTGCCCAGAACTCGTTTTCCACGAAGTTTTCCATGATGGCCATGTGACGGCTCTCGGCCAGGGAGTCTTCGGTCTCAATGTAATCGTTGTGCTTCTCGCTGAAGGTAAAAAGGGACTCCAGGCCCATCTTCTTGTAATGGGAAAAAATCTTCTTTCGCAGCTCGCGGTAGTCCGCGGTCTCTTCCGAGGGCTCAAGCTCGTGGGAGTGCATCACGTAATCGGCCACCTGGATCATCTCCACCAGCAGGCGGTATTCTTCTTTGGATATGTTCAACAGCATAGGGTGCTCCTGTGTTATTGGTACGATCTGTTTATGGGTTATATTCAATCGCTCCGAAACGGGGCGCTAAAATCATATCAAACGTTAACATGCAACCGGGCCCGGCCCAATGACTGGCATTACAACACCAGCCGATACCGTCTCTCGGGCAGGGGCCGCCCCCACTGGACGCCCTCCCACCTCGACTCAAGGACAAACCCGGACGACTCGTAAATGGCGCAGGCAGCTTCAAGACCTTCAAAGGTCTCCACCACCATCTCACGGGCGCCGGTCTCTCTGGCAAACCCCACGGCCCTTGCCATCAGGGTCTTTCCAAGGCCGTGCCCGTGCAGGGACGGGTGAAGGAAAAACCAGCGGAGCGCCACCTCACCGGGCTTTTCTCGGCCCGAACGATCCACGGCAAGAGAGCCCATGACGGTATCACAGAGAGGCATGGGGCAGCCCGGGCTCTCTGTATACTGCATCACCCGGAAAAAAGCGTCCACCCCGGCCTCATACCGATTGAAAAATTCGGAAAGCCCGGTGGCAATCACCCCTTCGAAACGCCGACCAAGCTGCCAGCGTTCACGGTAAAACGACGCTTCAAGGGAGGTAATCCGACCGATGAGGCCCGTGACGTACCCTTCCTCCACGGCCAGACCGCCCATGGTCGAAGGAGATACTGATTCATTTGATGCATGGACCTGCATGGGCCGAGCCTCCTTATTCAGTCAGATTGCAAAAAAACCAAAGCATGCCTCCGGCGGCAAGGTGTGCCACCTTGAAAGCAGGTTGCAAATGCGCTTTGATCATCGTTTGGACCGTCGGCCCTTTTACATTACCCGCCCGAGACCCCTTGGCCCCTGGAGCGCCGCACTCCTGTGCGGCACGGGTAACGACGGACTAAAAAGCCGCACCGGAGTGCGGCGCTCCGTTTTATTTAGATCACGGCAGGGCCACCAGAAACAGCGTTAACCGGACGACCGGCTTGAAAGCGCCACACCGGACAGAATAAACCCGGCGCTGGCCGGGTGTCAAAACTCAGCCGATGGGTTCCCTTAGAAGGATCATCACCTGCGGCCCGCTGAACAGAGGCGGGATAGTAACGGGCACGCATAGCCCGGGCGATGAGCATGATGGCCCGGTTCCACAGGGCAAACGCGGCCACGGCGGCACAGACACCTAAGTAGAGCAGCACCCCCATGGAGGCCAGGGGCATCAGGGGAGCCAGAGAGAACCCCCGTTCCCAGAGATATGCGGGAACCAGCATGATCAGCCCCAGGCAAAAGGTGGCCCCGAGAAAGGTCATCATGGAAAGGCCCGGGGGCTTTTGTTTCACCAGCAGAGAATAAAAGGCGAAAATCAGGGCCGCCACCACCATCAGAAGATCTCCGCTGTTGAAACGCAGCTCAAGGAGCACGCCCGGCGAACCGCCCGTAAGAAGCAACAGCACTCCGAAAAACGCCATCAGGGTGCCCGCCACCTTTGCCCCGTGCATTGCCTCCCCCTGAAACAGCCATGCAAGGATTACGATAAACAATGGGGAGACCATGGCGATAAGGGACAGGTTCAAGGCGGTTGTGGCGTGCCCGGCCACATAGACAAGGGTGTTGAACAGGGTCACCCCTGAAAAAGCGGTGAGAAAAAGATAGCCTGCGTGTGCCTTTGCCTGGGGCCCTTTGCCTCACAAGGTGCGGGCGGGGCAAAGGGCAGACGGCACCGCAACGGCGACGACCCAACGCCAGAAAGGCGGGCGCTCAAAGAGAGAAGGCTGTCGTGAAACCCGCGGGCAACGATAAAGTTCCCTGCCCAGAGAGCCGTGGCGCCCAGCACCGGCACATGATCCCGACCATCGTGTTTTCCAATCTCCACACCACGCCCCTTGCCTATATTTAATTGAGACTCCCAGAGGGCAGCCCACCCGCTCCAAGCGGAAACCGGAGCTGACGCCTCATTTTCAATAACATTTCATCAACAGCTAAAAAGGTAGTGGTTATCCCAATTTCCACGGCAAGGCAAGCACATACAGGGACCAGTCCTGTTTTCAACGGGAACACTGCCCGTTCCCTCCCTGCTGTCTAAAACACCTGTTGTTCGGCCCATCAAGACGTGATACTCTGCAAAATGGTCATACGGCCCATTGCCGGTCGTTTTGACCGTTTTTGAACACACTGACACACAAAGGTTTATGAACCATGACCATACTTGACATCGTAACGTACCCGGACAAGAGCCTTGCCCAGCCTTCAGAAAAAATCACCGACATCGACGAGACCCTGAAAACCCTCATCGAAGACATGGCCGATACCATGTTCGAGGCTCCCGGCGCAGGCCTGGCCGCCGTGCAGGTGGGCGTCAGTAAGCAGCTCATCGTCATCAACACCACGGAAGAGGGCCAGGAGAACAGCTACATGGCCCTGATCAACCCCGAAATCGTCGAAGCCGACGGAGAGTTCATCTCCGAGGATGAAGGGTGCCTGTCCGTGCCTGAATTCCGCGCCACGGTCAAACGGTTCAACCGCGTGAAAGTCACGGCCATGGATGTGGACGGCAACCCCATGGAGCTCAACGAAGAGGGCTTTCCCGCCGTGGTACTTCAGCACGAAATCGACCACCTCAAAGGCGTCCTTTTCATCAACCGCATCAGCGCCCTGAAGCGGGAGATGTACAAACGCAAAGTCAAAAAATGGATGAAAGGCCGCTAAGACATGAGCAAACCCTCCATCATTTTTATGGGGACCCCCGACTTTGCTGTCAACGCCTTGAAGGCCCTCCACGAAAGCGGACTCTTTGAGATTGCCCTGGTGGTGAGCCAGCCCGACCGGCCCAAAGGCCGAGGCCGAAAGCTGGAGCCCACCCCGGTGAAGGCCTATGCCCAGGCCATGGGATACAGGGTGGAACAGCCGGAAACCGTGGAAATTGCGCGAATTCGTCCGGCCTGACCGAAGAGATCGCTCCGGACTTTTTTGTGGTGGTGGCCTTCGGCCAGATTCTCAACCAGCGCCTCCTGGATGTGCCTAAGGTATGCCCGGTGAACATCCACGGCTCGCTGCTGCCCAGATACAGGGGATCCGCCCCCATTCAACGGGCCGTCATGAACGGTGATGCCGTCACCGGCGTCACCACCATGGTCATGGACCGCGGCATGGACACCGGCGACATGCTCCTCACCGTGGAAACTCCCATCGGCCCCGAGGACACGGCAGCCACCCTCCACGACCGTCTCTCGGAGCTGGGGGGCGAGCTTATCGTCAAGACCCTCCCCGGCCTTCTGGATGGCAGCGTGGTGCCCGTGCCCCAGGACAACGAGGCAGCCACCCACGCCGCCATGCTCTCCAAAGCCGAAGGGGAGATCGACTGGAGCGCTCCGGCCCGTATCATCGACTGCCGCCTGCGCGGCATGACACCCTGGCCCGGTGCCTTCACTTTTCTGGATGAAAAGCGGTTGCGTATCCACAAAACCCAGCCCCTGGAGACGACCGCCACCGCCGCCCCCGGCACCGTGGTGACCAGCGGCTCCGAACTGGTGGTGTCCACCGGCGAAGGAGCTCCTGCGCATCGTGGAACTCCAGGGAGCCAACGGCAAGCGCATGCCAGCCGAAGTCTTCCTCCGCGGCAACCCCATTGAACCGGGTGCCCGCATGGGGCGCTGAAAAGCGCATATCCATATTGCGTCAGTATACATCAAGCGCCGCCGATGGAATCATGGGCGGCGTTTTTGATGGGCTGAAAACCAAGGTATGCAACCGTTCCAGCGAACCAGCCCATAGGGTGCACTCGGTGCACCCTGTTCGGGTCACCCCAAAAAAACATATTTTTTCAATCACTTTTAAAAGCAGGACAATCCATGACCCAAGACGCCCGAAGCCTGGCCTTTGAGATACTCACCACCTTTGATAAAAACGCCGACGCCACCTTAGACTCTGTGATGGACCGCATCACCGGCAAGGTCGAACTGGACCGGCGGGAAATGGGCCTTGCCAACGCCCTTGTTTACGGGGTGCTTCGACACAGGGGACAGCTGGACTACACCATCGACCACTTTGCGACCAAGGGCATCGCCAGGATTGATAAAAAAATTCTCACCATCCTGCGCATCGCCCTGTTCCAGCTCCGGTTCATGGACAGGATCCCCGAATCCGCAGCCGTGAACACCGCCGTGGAGATGGCCAAGGTCCACGCGTCTGAATCGTCCGGTGGGTTTGTCAACGCCCTGCTGCGCACCTGCCTCAGAAACCCGGAGGAACCGTCCCTGGAGGGACTCGCCCCGGAAAAGAAATTGGCCGTCACCACCTCCATGCCCCAGTGGCTGGTGGAAAAATGGATTGCCCGCATGGGCCTTGAGGAGGCCGCAGCCCTGTGCCGGGCCTCCAACGACATCGCCCCCATCACCGTGCGCACCAACACACTGAAAACAACCCGGGAGGAGCTCTCCGAGCGCCTTGCCCCCCAGGTGGAGACCCTTTCCCCTACCCCGGCCTCCCCTTTGGGCCTCTCCTTTACCTCGCCCAAAACACCCATCTTTGAGATGGACGCATTCAAAGAAGGACTTTTCCAGGTCCAGGACGAAGCCGCACAGCTCATCGCCCTGATGGTGAACCCAAAACCCGGCTCGCGGGTTCTGGATGTCTGTGCGAGTGGCGGCAAGTCCGGCCACCTGGCCCAGGTGATGGACAATCAGGGGGAGCTGGTCTCCATGGATGTGGAGGCCTACAAACTCAAAAGCCTGGCCCGTGAGATGGCACGACTCGGTATCACCAACATCACCACCCACGCCTGCGACCTCACCCGTGAGAGCCCCGATATCATCGGAGGCGGATTTGACGCCGTCCTCGTGGACGCCCCCTGCTCCGGCCTCGGGGTCATCCGCCGAAACCCGGACACCAAGTGGAAATACTTCAAGCGCAACGCCACCCGGCACACAAAAAAGCAAAAAGCCATTCTCTCGGCAGCGGCCCGGTGCGTGCGCCCCGGCGGTACCCTGGTTTACGCGGTCTGCTCCATGGAACCCGAAGAAAACGGAGCCGTGGTGGAGGCCTTCCTTGAAAAACACACGGATTTTCGTATGATGAAACCCTTTGACGCCGCCCCCCAAGGGGCCGAGGCCTTCATCACCCCCGAAGGGTATGTGGCCCCCCTGCCCCACAAAAACGGAATGGACGGCTTCTTTGCGGCTCGCATGGTGCGGGAAGAAAAGTAATATTTTAAAAGCAGTATCTTTTTGACGGCACCTCACATGCCGGATACACATCGGGGAATCATCATGTTCAAGGGTCTTCTCAAATTCTTCTCTCTCTTCATTCTCTTTGTCGCAGCCGCCGGGATCACCTCCTTTGTGACCCTGACCTACATCATCGGAAACGAAAAGAGCGTGGTGGTCCCCGACCTGGTGGGGCGTGACGTCATCTACGTCCTGGAGACCCTCTCCACCATGGAACTCAACACCAAGGTCAAGGGTTCGGAATTTTCTCCCCGCATCCCCAGGAACCGCGTCATCTTTCAGGACCCGGAGCCCGGGACCCGCATCAAACGGGGCCGGGACGTGCGGATCGTCTTCTCCAAGGGCCCCCAACTGGTGGCCATGCCCTCCTTCAAACACCTTGCCCTGGCCGAGGCCAGGATCCAGCTTACGGCAATGGGCCTTGAGTTCGGAGCCACCTCCACCCTCTACCACCCGGAGGTGGAAAAAGGTGCGGTCATCGCCCACGTGCCGGCTCCCGGTGCCCTGGTGACCCGGGGAGACAAGGTGGACCTTTTGCTGAGCAACGGCAAAGAGCCCAAAGCCATGATGATGGCAGACCTCACCGCCAGCCCCCTGGATGTTGCTTTGGAGCGCATCGAGACCATGGACCTCAAAGTGGGCACCATCACCTCCACTCCGTCGGACACCGCTGAACGCAACAGCGTTCTCGACCAATTCCCGAAGCCAGGTTTCAAGGTGACCCGGGGCCAGACCGTGGACATCACCATCAACCGGTCCCCGCGTCCCGATGATGAATCCATCAGAACAGGCGCCACAGGCTCCCGCCTCTTTACCTGGCGCATGGACGAAGGGTTCCTGAAAAAACGGGTCAAGATCCAGCTGGTTGGGGACCGTCACACCGACACCATCCTGGACCGGGAGGCCCTGCCCGGAGAAGAGCTCTGGGTCCTTGTGCCCACCTTTGAACGCGCAACCCTCTTCCTGTATGAAAACGGTCATCTCAAAGAGACACGTTTTTTTGATTAAGGCGATTGATTTTCAAGGCTGTTCGGGATAAAAAGCAACAATTCTTTATTTTATCAACCCCATGAAATATCAGGATGTTATTCATGTCCATCATTGCACCTTCCATATTGTCGGCAGACTTTTCAAAACTCGGAGACGAAATCAAGGCGGTTGAGGCTGCCGGAGCCGGCTGGATCCACATCGACGTCATGGACGGCCACTTCGTGCCCAACCTCACCTACGGCCCCATCATTGTAGAGGCCTCAAAAAAAGTGACGGACCTTCCCCTGGACGTCCACCTCATGATCGAAAAGCCGGACCTTCTCATCCCTGACTTCGTCAAGGCAGGTGCCGACTGGATCTCCGTCCACGCCGAGGCGTGCACTCACCTGAACCGCTCCATCCAGCTCATCAAGTCCCTGGGTGCCAAAGCAGGGGTGGCCCTGAACCCGGCCACACCGGTGAGCGCCATCGAGTGGGTCTTGGACGAGCTTGATTTTGTCCTGGTCATGAGCGTGAACCCCGGGTTCGGCGGTCAGTCCTTCATCGAGAACAGCCTCGACAAGGTGCGGGAGATCAAAAAAATGATCAAAGACCGGGGCCTGTCCACCCTCATCCAGATCGACGGCGGGGTAAACAAGAAAACTGTCCGCGCCATCGCAGAGGCCGGTGTGGACTCCTTTGTGGCGGGCTCCGCCATCTTCGGCAGCGAAAGCTACGAAGAGACCATCTCCTTTCTCAAAAAAGAGATCGAAGAAGCATCCAACTAAAGGCACCGCCCCGCGGCGGTCTGCCCGAACCACACAACGTGCGGCGGCTTCGGCCGTCGCCATCTAAAAGGGAGGCCCCTTGTGAAGCCCATGGTCATCGACGTCATCCACGGCCCCAACCTCAACATGCTGGGACGAAGGGAGCCTGAGATCTACGGCACCACCACCCTTGCCGACATCGACCGGGAACTCAACACCCTGGGTGCCTCACTCGGGGCGGACGTGGAGAGCTTCCAGTCCAACGCCGAAGGGGAGATCGTGGACCGCATCCAGGAGGCTTACGGGCGCGTCAGCGGGCTCATCATCAACCCGGCGGCCTACACCCATACAAGCGTGGCCATCCGGGACGCCCTGGCCATGCTCTCCTGCCCCATTGTGGAGATCCATCTCTCCAACATCCACAAACGGGAACCCTTCCGCCACCACTCCTACGTCTCGGGAGTGGCAGACGGGATCATCGCCGGTTTCGGCGCCAGGGGATACACCATGGCCTTAGAAGCCGTCCTTGACATGATCCGGGACAAGAAGTGACAAGGCATACCTGAATGGAACCCAACCAGACCTTCCTGAACCTGCCCGATGAAAAAAAACGCCGCATCGAAGATGCGGCCGCCGATGAATTTTCCGACAACGGATACCGAAGCGCGAGCATCAACGCCATCGTCTCCAGGGTCGGCATTGCCAAGGGCTCCATCTTCCAATACTTCGGAGACAAAAAAGGACTTTTCCTTTTTATTTTCGGACAGTCCGTGGAAAAGGTGAAGAGCTACTTAAAGGACGTCCGGGACGCCACCGCCGACGCCCCCTTAAGAATTCGCCTGGAAGAGACCTTAAAGGCCGGGGTCGGGTTCACCCGAAAACACCCGGTGATCTACCGGCTCTATGTGAGAACCCTGGCGGAAAAAGAGATCCCCTTCCGCTCCGAGATCCTCACCTCCATCCGGCGCTACAGCCTGGAGTACCTCCGCTCCCTCCTCGAAACAGCCCGGGACAAAGGCGAACTCCGGGACGGGGTGAACATCGAGGCCGCCTGTTTTATCATGGACGCGGCCATGGACCGATTCCTCCAGGCCCTGACCCTGCCCCACATGGACGGCGGCCTGGGTATCCACGACGCCGATGACACCGAGCTGGAACAGCGGATCCAAACCCTGTGCGCCAGCCTCCTTACCGGGGTGACACCATGAATACCGTCCTTGTCCTCTCCGCTGTCCGCGCAGAACTCGCCCCTATGCTGGCCCGCCTCGACAATGCGAACCCCATGGACATTGCCGGTCGCACCGCCATGGCTGCCACCGTGGGCACAAAAAAGCTCATTGCCCTTGAGGCAGGCCCCGGGGCCGTGAACACCGCCCAGGGCCTCACCGCCGCCATTGAACGCCTCTCTCCCTCCCTTATTGTCCAGGTGGGATGCGCCGGAGGGTTTGCCAGCGCGGGAATCTCAGTGGGGGATGTGGCCGTGGCCACCGAAGAGATCGACGTCCACATGGGCCTGGAACCCAACACCGAAGAAAAAAGCGTGCACATCTCTCCCCTGCCCTTTCCCCTCATGGAAATAAACGGCAAAGAGTACAGGCACCGCTTCCTCCTCGACCGAGAACTCGCCGGGGATGCCATGGCCGCCATACGCACACAGGGAATTTCGGGCTTTCAGCTCCACAAAGGCTCCTTTGTGAGCGCTTCCACCATCACGACCACCGCCTCACGGGCAAAAAACCTGTTTGAACTCTACTGCCCGGTCATGGAATCCATGGAGGGAGCCGCAGCCGCCCACGTGGCCCTGCACTACGGCATCCCCTTCCTCGAAATCAGGGGGGCCAGTAATCTGGTGGGCCGGCGGAACCGAAACGCCTGGAACCTGCCCCTGGCCTTTGAAAACAGCTGCGCGTGCTTGATGGCGGTGTTGCAGGAAACCATGTAACGACTCAGCTCAAAAGCGCCTCCGGCGGGCAGGGGATAAATCCCCTGCACCCCAGGCTCGCAAATGCTCCGTCCCTTCGTTCCTCAGGGGCCTCACATTTGCTGACGGGCTGTGCCCTTGGCTGAATAGCTCCCTTTTTTGTAACTATTCAGCTTATGCCTCCGGCGGCCCTGCCGGGGGGTAAACCTTTGCCTGATTTTATAAAGGCGGGTTTAACAAACAGGTTTTAAAAAATCTTTTTGGGTGAGTTTTGCTTTAAAGGCGGATGTGATTTGACCCGAGGAACGAGGGGCAAAACGCATCCGCAACCTGCTTTCAAGGTGGCACACCTTGCCGCCGGAGGCTGTTTTTATAGCCGATAAGCTACTTTTTTTTTAACAATAGAGACCTGTTTGAGGCGATTTTCATAAAGCTGATCACGGAATCACGCCATAGAACACAAACGACATTTAGACCCACAGGCACATGCAATGAATCGAACCCTGGCATACTCCACCTGCCCCAATGACACGTTCATTTTCCATGCCCTTGTCCACGGACTTGTAAAGGCCGGAGACACAACCTTTGAGACGCACCTCCACGATGTGGAGGCCTTGAACGGCTTTGCCACAGAGAGAACCTTTGACGTCACCAAGCTCTCCTTTGCGGCATTGGGCCACCTGCGAGACCGATATGCCCTACTGCGCAGCGGCGCTGCCCTTGGCAGGGGTTGCGGCCCCCTCATCGTGGCAAGGCCCGGGTTCGATCCCAAGCGCTTAAGGAAAATTCCCATCGCGGTGCCGGGCCTCATGACCACGGCCCACCTCCTGCTGGGCCTCTACCTCGGCCAAACGCCCAACGCCATCCCCATGGTCTTTGACACCATCATGCCCAAGGTGGCCTCAGGGGAATTCGAAGCGGGCCTTATCATCCACGAAAGCCGCTTTACCTACGCCGACCACGGCCTCACCTGTGTGGACGATTTAGGAGCCTTCTGGGAGCGGGAAACCGATCTGCCCATCCCACTGGGCGGCATTGCCGCAGCCCGGGACCTCCCCAAAGACGAAATTGTCCGCATCGAAGCCGCCATCTCCCAAAGCGTCACCTACGCCTTTGCCCACCCCGACGCCTCCCGAGACTACATCCGCAGCCACGCCGTGGAGCTCTCCGACGAAGTCACCCAGAACCACATCGACCTCTACGTCAATAATTTCTCCATTGATCTTGGGGATGAAGGCGTGGCCGCCGTGGAAGTCCTTATGGACCGGGCAGAAAAAAGCGGGCTCATTCCCCGGTCCGACATGCCCTTGTTCATATAGGGCACGCAACACCCATGGCATCACAGATATCCGCAATTTCGAAATGATTCCGAGGGTTGAAGCGATGACGGTGCGCACGGCGCACCCTACCATACCAAACGTAGGGTGCGGCCCCCGCACCGACTGACGCAACGAGGACCACCACCGCAGCACAACCCCTTGGCATCACAGATATCCGTAATTTCGCAATGATTCCGAGGGGCGCACCGCCATTCAATCACACCGCAAAAGCGCGATGGTGGGGCATGGAATGGGGAAATTCCCTTGAAGGCAGGGTTTCAAATGAAGAGGCAAAGGCAGGAACGACTTTCTTGGGAAGAAGGCCATATCGGTAGAGCTGCTCAAAATAGAGGGAGAGACCTTTGATCTCCTGATCCCCCAGGCTCACCACCAGGTGGTTGAAGTAGCGTGTCAGGGTCTCCCTGGAAAGACCTGTTTTTGCATGGGTATCCGTTACAATACCATGCAAATCTGAGAGACCGGCTGCACGGGATCGGTGAAACAATTCCACAAGGCGGTCCACCACGGCCGGAGCCATGGCACAAAAATCCTTTCGTATGGCCCACACCGCAAAGACAAAGGGCAGCCCCGTCATCTGTTTCCACTCCATTCCCAGGTCATAGACGTATGGAAACCGCCCGTGCCAGTCGGCAAGAAGGGCTGAATCCCCAATGACCAGGGCTCCTTTCACGCCTTCGGGAAGGTCTGAAGGGTCGTGGACCCTTCCCGGTTCGATGACCGGACAGCCCCCTTTCTTCCGAAGAAGAATGCGCAATAGCTCCACCGAGGTGGCCGACTCCTCGGTCACCATCACACGGTCCCCGTCCAGGGACTCCATGGGCTTATCCGACACAAACAACACGCTCAGAACCTTGCCGTCACATGCAATGGAAAGATCAGGCAACAAAAGCCACTGGTCTGCGTTGCGCGCATAGGCCACGGAAGAAACCGGGCTCATCACCACCTCCCCGTCCCTGAGCATGGCGTTGAGGGTCGCCGGAGGCTCGGTCACCATGGAGAGCCACGCCGGGCAGTCCCCATGGTCGATGCCATGGTAAACCGGGGATACGTTGATATAGCTGATACGTCCTATGGGAATCTTGCTCATGACGCTGCCTTCTCTGGTTAAAATCTTAAAAAACGGAAACTATTCCGTTGCCTCCGGCGGGTCGCTTTTTGGATAAAGCGCCGCAAAAACGTTCCGCTTGGGCTTCATGGGAGAACCCGCACAGCCACGTCCTCGTCCAAAAACCAGCCGTACGAAAAAGACGGCGGTGTTGATGCCCGGGTCACTTCAAGGCACCGGGCCGAGCAGCCGGGCGCAAGACGCCCGAAGCGCCCCGTTAAGCCCAGGGCTTTGGCCCCGTGCTCTGTTGCCATGCGGAAAATCTCGGCCGGGGCAAGCCCCGGTGCCTCGGCGGCCACGGCACGCATCTCATCCAGGATGGAGAGGCTGTCGCAACTGGCCAGACTGTCGGTGCCCAGAGCCACGGTAAGCCCGGCCCCAACCATGGCCTCCATATCCGGCGTTCGGCCATGGAGAAGATGGTTGCTGCGCACGCAGCAGACAGCCGTGGCACCGGCCTCTGCCAGTTGCCTGAACTGGGGTGCCTTGGTCTGCAGGAGATGAACCACAAGGGTCGATGCATCCACCACTCCCAAATCCAGGAGATAGGAGACCGGGTCGTCTGCGGGCAGAGGCCAGGAAGAGAAATCGATGCCCCGCTCCGTAAGAAAATCGGCCCAGGCCCCCTTTCCGGTGGTGAGGAACTCACGCTCGGCGTCGGACTCGTCCAGATGAATGCTCAACGGACGGCCTGCCCGGGCGGTAAGGGCCTTCATGGCCTGAATGGCTTTCGGTGCCGTGGTGTGGGGGGCATGGGCGGCAAGGCTCGCCCCGGGCGCCCCCTCGCCCCCCGGGGGCATGGCCAGGGGATTTGGGTTGCCCAGATACTCCTGAAACCAGACGCCCTGTGCCCTTCCCTCGTCGAACAGGGGCCTTGTGATGCCCAGGGTCGAGATATCGCCAAAAAGAAGAGTTCCTGCCGCCTCAGCATGACGGACCGCCTGTTGCGCCGCCTCCACCAGCTCATTTCTGGGAATACTCTCCCGAACCGCCAGAAGGTCCCTCACCCAGGGGGCAAACCCGGCGTCGCTTTTCACCCGGCCGGAAAGGGCTGACAGCTCCAGGTGGGTATGGGCGTTGACAAAAGCCGGGACAAGGGCGGCGTCTCCGTGCTCTTCAACCTCAATCCCCTTGGGCCCCTTGCCGGTGCCCACGGAGACAATGGTCCCGTCTTCCACCACCAGGTACCCCTGGGGCAGGACGGTGTCGGCGTCCACCACCACCCACGCTGCCCGGTGCACTCGTCTCATGCACACACCGCAAGGTGGTTGTAAAAGCAGTCCCGCTGCACCGGGGTAAACCCGGCGGAGGCCACCACACGGATCAGCTCATCCTTGGGCAGCATGTGATCCACGCCTGCGGCGGAGACCACGTTCTCCTCGATCATGGTGGAGCCCATGTCGTTGGCACCGAAAAAGAGCGCCACCTGGGCAATTTTCTCGCCCTGGGTGACCCAGGAGGCCTGGATGTTGTCCACGTTGTCCAGAAAGATCCGGGAGAGGGCCAGAACGCGCAGGTACGCGTCGGCCGTGGCTTTCTCCACGTGAAGATCGGTGTTGGACGGCTGAAAGGTCCAGGGAATGAACGCGGTGAACCCGCCGGTCTCGTCCTGAAGGTCACGAATCCGGGTGAGGTGCTCCACGATCTGGGCCGGAGTCTCCAGGTGGCCGAACATCATGGTGGCCGTGGACCGCATGCCCGTAAGATGGGCCTGCCGCATCACCTCAAGCCAGTTGTCCACCCCGCATTTGTTGGGGGAGACTTTTCGGCGCACTTCATCCACGAGGATCTCTGCCCCGCCACCGGGGATCGATTTGAGACCTGCGTCCTTGAGGGCCTTGACCGTCTCGGCAATGGAGAGCCCGCTCTGGTCCGCGAGCCATGAGATCTCAGGGGGTGAGAATCCGTGGACATGGATGGGAAAGGTGGTGGTGAGCCAGCTGAGGAGGTCCACGTACCAGTCCAGGGTCAGGGCCGGATTCATGCCGCCCTGGAGAAGAATCTGGGTTCCTCCCAGTTCCAGGGTCTCCTCAATCTTCTGCCGGAACGACTCCCGGCTGAGAACGTACCCGCCGTCTCCACCCACTTTGGAATAAAACGCACAGAACTTGCACTCTGAAGTGCAGACGTTGGTGTAGTTGATGTTCCGGTCCACCACAAAGGTCACGTCAGGATCGGGGTGCTTGGCCAGGCGCACGGCATGGGCCAGGGCCCCGAGTTCCGGCAGGGTTGCGCGATCATAAAGCTCAAGCAGATCTTCAGGGCTTACCCGGTAACCCGATGATATTTTGCGTGATAGGGCTTCCAAAAGTCGCCTCCCTTAAGAGATATGGTTGTAAAAGGAATCCCGTTCCACGGGCTCGAACCCGGCCCCACGGATCATGGCGGACATCTCGGTCCGGGTGAGGCCCTTGGCAGAAGTGGCACCCGCTGTATGGGTAATCCGCTCTTCGATGATGGTGCCATCCAGGTCATCCGCCCCAAAGGAGAGGGCCACCTGGGCCAGCTTCTCACCGATCATCACCCAGTAGGCCTTGATGTGATCGAAGTTGTCGAGCATCAGTCGGGAAACAGCCACGTTCTTCAGGTCATCCACCCCGCCGGTGGGCGGAATGTGGGTGAGCTTGGTGTTCTTGGAATGAAAGGCCAGGGGAATAAACGAAGAGAACCCGCCGGTACGGTCCTGGAGTTCCCGAAGGGTCATCAGGTGAGTCACCCGCTCCTCCAGGGTTTCGATGTGGCCGTAAAGCATGGTGGCGTTGGTGGGGATGCCTGCGGCATGCACCGTCTCCATCACCTCCAGCCAGCGGTCCTTGCCGATCTTCTTGGGGAACAGCTCATCGTGGACCCGCTCGCTCATCACCTCTGCGCCGCCGCCGGGCATCATGGCAAGTCCCGCAGCCTTGAGTTCCGCCACGGTTTCAGCAAGGGAGAGGCCGGAAAGACGGGAAAGGTAATCGATCTCCACCGCCGTAAAGGCCTTGATGGTGGCCTCGGGCCGCACCTCGGCCATGGCCTTGAGCAGACCGGTAAAATAGTCGAAATCCAGGTTTTCGTTAAGGCCGCCCACCATGTGGATCTCCCGTACGGGCTCATCCATGCGCTCCATGAGGCGGGCCTTGACCTCTTCCACGCTCCACGTATAGGCGTTATTGGTCCCTTCGTCCGTGGCAAAGGCGCAGAAGGTGCACCGGTTGGAGCAGACGTTGGTGTAGTTGACGTGCTGGTTGTAGACGTAATAGGCGACGTTGCCGTGGCGCTGCCTGCGCACGTAATCGGCCATGCGCCCCACTGCGGGCAGATCCGGGGACGCATAAAGCGCCATTCCGTCGTCAAAGGACAGCCGCTGCCCTGCCTTTACCTTGTCCCATACGGGAGCCAGTGCTGAATCGATAAAATCCATATTCCCCTCTTCCGCGAGGTTTCAGAAGGGCCGAGGTACCACAAGCCCCTGTTTCGATTTACATCCCTGCATGTGACCACCCGGTCAGTGACCACGTGGTCATATATACAGAGGTTTTCAGCCCATGGCAAGAAAGATGCGCTGTAGCCAGCAGAAACGGTCTCCATGACGCCTTGACCCCGAACCAAAACCGAATTAAAGATGTAACGATTCTATCCGGGCTATGACACGACCAGAGCGTCCGGCGGCAAGGCCCAATTGCCCCCGGCACAGTCCCACAACCAAAGGAGCCACCATGAACTGCACCACCCACCTTGCCATCAACACCGACCTGTGCGGCACGGTCACCGCCCTTGAAGAGGGACGCTGCGTCGTGACCCTCACCACCACCTCAGACATGGCCGCCGACGCACAGCAGCTTGTCCACGGAGGATTTGTCTTCGGCATGGCGGATTACGCGGCCATGTGCGCCGTCAATGATCCGTATGTTGTCCTGGGAGCCGCCGAAACCAGTTTTCTGAAACCTGTCCGGGTCGGGGAGATCCTTACGGCAGAAGCCGTGGTGGAAGAGGTGAAAGGGAAAAAACGTATGGTGCCCGTCACCGTGAGACGGGGCGTGGAGGAGGTCTTTAAAGGGACCTTTACCTGCTTTGTGCTGGAGTCCCATGTGTTGGGGGAGTCCAAAGCGTAACGCAACCATTTAGCTTAAAAAAAGCCTCCGGCGGCCCTGCCGGGGGCCAAACTTTTAAAAAGTTTGACAAACAGGTCTTAAGTCATCATTTCGAGGCCCCGCCGAAGCACGGTCCATTGGAAATGTTTTTGCGGAGCTTTTTTCAAAAAGCGACCCGCCAGCTCAACGATCACAGCATAAACAAACAGCCCCTTTTGCCTTACGGCAAAAGGGGCTGTTTTTGTACCATTCCAATCAATTACTCCGCATTCTTCATGCAGACCATCACCGGATACTGTTATCTTTTTTTCCGCACCACGCGGCGGACCTTGCGCACACGCCGGGTACCGGCAGGTGCCGCCGCCTTTTCCTGAGGTGCTTCCAGCCCCTCTTGTTTGAAGGAACACACGGACCTCGGGCAGGCAAGGCCGTCCCCGGTATCGTTTTCCACAAGGAACGGGTTCTTGCAGACGGGGCAGGCAAAAGGATAGGGCCGCTTCCAGGTGACAAAGCCGCAGGACCTGTTGTCGCACCGGTAAAAGGTCTTGCCGTGTTCTGTGGAGCGGGTTTCCAGTTTTCCCACCTTGCAGATGGGGCACACCAGAGAGAGGCTCTCTTCAAAACGGGCGATGGCGGCGGCAATGTCTTCGTCGGTTTCACCGTGGGTCATGTGCTCCACGGTCTTTTTCTCTTCGTCGGCCCCTTCAAGCTCTGCCGCGCCCTTTCGCTGCCGTTCCTCCTCAAGGCGTTTTTTTTCGAGAAGGAGTTCGTTCTTCTGGCGTTCCAGCTCCATCTTCTCACGCTGAATGGCCAGAAACGCCTCCCGCTGAATCTCCTCCTGGGAAGGTTTCGGAACCTCGGGTTCGAGAGCTTTGGGCTCTTCCGCAGGCTCTGCCTCACGGGGAGGCGGATCATCCGAAGAGACCACAAGGGTTCTTAAAGCCCCCTTGGCTGTCTGGGGGGTCACCTCCTGAACGTTGAGTGCTTTCCCCTTCTCCTCGGTGAGCCGCTTTCGAATGGAGGCGATTCGCTTGAGGAACCGCTCACGTCGGGCTTCGGCTTCGGCAGGATCTTCCCTGTGCGGCGATTCATCGTCGTCATCAGCGCCACGTCCCATAAGCGTCTGGTCCACCTGGTTCAAGGCTTTGTCAAGATCGTTGCGCCCGTCCAGGAGCTCCTGAAGGATCTGCACAAGAAAGGCGGGAAGAACAATTCCGGGCATCTTGGGGTAGGCGGCATCCAGACCGGCCATAAGAAACCGGGCGGCCTCGCCCACCTCCGGAGCCTCTTCGGAACCGGCAAGGAGCCCCTCCTGGCGCAGCAGCTCCACCACCTCCGTGGTCCGGCCTTCGGTGATCAGCCCCAGTTCCACGGCCTCCCCCACCACATCCTGAAGGGAAAACCCGGATCCCTCTTCGGCATGGACCAGTACAAGGACGGCAAAGGCGTCGATGCTGGGCCCGATGCGTTGCCATACAGGGGTGTACCCGTCCACACCGGTCAAGCGTTTTTGGACATGGAATTCAAAGGTATCTTTCAAACCGACATTCATCAATCACACTCACTGCATAAGCTGACGGTATCATGATAGGAGACCGCCCTCGGGTTCCCGGGGAAGTCTCCGCCTCACAAGCCGTTCCGGTTCATTCGGTGTCCTGGGAGGCATCATCCGGGGAGACAACGCCGGCCACCACATCCACACAGCGGCCATCCCGGCCGATCATCAACGAGAGGGTAATGCGAGCCTGAAAATCCATCTGATAGGCAATGCGGTCTTCTTCTACTGGTAAAGGCGCCCCTTTTTCTACTTGATCATCCTGAAGCGGACAGCCGTACTTCTCTTCCAGCAGCTTTTCAATGACATCCCAGTCAAGGCTGCCGGTCACAATGTCCATCAAATCCCGTTCGCCCTTTTGAAAGGCGTCGTCGGGAACCAGCTTTTTCTCTTTTTCTTCTTCGGCCATCGTCTTGCCATCCAAATCGGCCTGGTACATCACATTCTCTCCATCATGGGACTGTCGCCGCTTCCCTCATCTCCCGGGCCAGATCCAGAAACGCTTGGGCCCCGGGGGACATCACATCCACGAGGGCAACGGGAGTATCGGTTGCCATTCCTTTCCGAACGGCATCGCAATCGGGCAGTCGACCGACGAATTGCCTGCCGGCGTCATCCGGGACCGGATCTGAAGGCCCCATCGACACGAACCCAAGGCCTTTCAGGTCCGGGTTCAGACACTTTAGTACTTCATCGACACAATCCCGCGCCTCCTTAAGCTGCGAGTTTTGGTCCCAGCCCGGATACAGGGGGACCAGGGCCAGGTCCGAGGCGGCCAGGGCGCTTTTCACATAAAAGCCGTTCCCCGAAGGGGTATCAATGATTACGCGATCATACCCTTCCCCGGGTTTGCGAAGGCTCAAGGCCAGGACCTTCTCTTTTTCCGGATTGAGGGCCAGCCATTTTTCCGCTTCTTTTTCACCGGACAACGCGGGAAGCACGTCCAGATAAGGCGTCCGTCCAGGGACCACAGCCCCCCGCAGCCCCACAATTCCGCTGATCACATCGGCAACGCCCCAGACCGGCCTTTGCTCCTCTTCCATCATCATCCGCGACCCCGCACCGGACGAGGTGCAGTCCACAAAAAGGGTTCGCATCTCAAGGAGAGCGTAAGAAAACGCCAGGTTAACAGCCAGGGTCGTCTTGCCTGAGGCGCCCAGTGGATTAAGCAGTGCGATGGTGTGATACATGGCACGAGCCTTTGCTTTGGATGCGTGGAAACAAGAAAAACAAATAATTAACAGGAATTACCCACGTAGACATAGCATACCTGACCGGTAAAAGAAACCGGCATCGCCATGACCTCCCCCATGGAGCCGCGTTCCGCCCGCACCGCCCGGCGGGCAAAACAGGGCCCGCGCACCCTCCAGGCTCCCCGGTATTGTGACCCGCGGCCGATTGGGTTATGGTTCGACCAGGTATAGGACAGCCGAACAGGACTCACAGGGAGCAGGAGCAGCGCCGAGACGCACCACATGACTTCAAACGATTTCAACAACGTCACATTTTCTTCGGACGCCATGGACGAGGTCATCGACCACCTCGGCTACTCCAGGCACTCCCGGAATATGGCGTACCTCAAAGTTCTCCTCTCCCACGCAGGCCGGGACAACGGGTACAGCTCCGATCCCGTGGACTCCGACCTTCTTGTCCAGGCCATCTGGCAGACCCACGACCCGGCGCAGCTCAAGTCCAGGCGAAAAAACCTCAGCACCATCCGGAATTCCGTCAACCGGGATCTCTCCCGCCTCTTCAAGGATGGAAACAACCCCGAAGGGGTGACCATCTCAGCAGACCACGCCCTTGTGGTATCCCAGGAGGCCAAAGAGGCCCTGTACGCCCCCTTTGCCAACCACTTCACCAACGCCAACAGCCCGGATATCGAAAAGGCGAGCGCCCTGCTGGACGCCCTTGCCGAGATGGCTGAAAAAGGCGGCCCCCTCATGGACGGCACTGAAAACCTCGCGGAAAAATTGAAACGTGCGGTACAGGCCCTTGAAAAGGGCGGCGCCCTGCCCGACTTTGAGGAGGACACCCCGGAGGAGCCCCCGGAAGAGGAGCTTGAGCAGCGGGAAGACGACGAAGAGATTGAGGTCCTTGAAGAGGAAGATGACGTCGAGGAGATCCTCGATGAGGATATTGAAGAGCTTGACGAAGCCGAAGAAGAAGAGCTCGATATCCTCGATGATGAAGATGAAGTCGAAGAAATCCTCGACGACGAGCTTGAAGAGATCGACGAGACCGAAGAGGAAGAGCTCGATACCCTCGATGGGGAAGATGAGGTCGAAGAACTCCTCGATGAAGATCTCGATGAGGATATTGAAGAGATTGACGAGTCCGACGACAAAGAGATCAATATCCTCAATGATGACGAGGAGTTGGAAGAGATACCTGAAGGCGAGCTTGAAGAGATTGCCGATGAGCAGGACGAAGAACTCGACATCCTCGATGATGACGACACCCTGGAGGAGATCCCTGAAGATGAGATCGAAGAGGTCGATGAAGACGACGCCCTGGAGGAGATCTCCGATGACGACATCGAAGAGATCGATGAAGACGACGCATTAGAAGAGATCTCCGATGATGAGATCGAAGAGGTCGACGAAGACGACGCATTAGAAGAGATCTCCGATGATGAGATCGAAGAAGTCGATGAAAACGACCCCTTGGGAGGAGATCTCCGATGATGACATCGAAGAGGTGGATGAAGATGACGCCCTTGAAGAGATCTCCGATGACGAGGTTGAAGAGGTCGATGAGGACGCTCCCCCATGGGCCGCAGACGAAGATCCCGACGCCATGCAGGAACGCGCCGATCGGTTCGACGCCCTGCTCAACGAATCCGAACGGTACTACAACCGCTACATCCACATCCCGTCCGGCCGCTATCCGGCTCTGGATCCGGTGACCGGCCAGGAGGTCCTGGCCGATCTGGAAGAGTTCCTTGCGGGCAAATACCCGGTCACCAATGCCCTCTTTGAGGTGTTTATCGGTCGCACCGGCTACAAGACCACCGCCGAAGAGCGGGGGTTCGGCGCCGTGTACGAACCGCGCCTCACCCGTCAATCCCGCGGCAGGAGAATCAGCCTCTCCACGAGCAAGGGCTTGCGCCTCATCCGCGGGG
Source organism: Desulfoluna sp. CYM3A (assembly GCF_056829965.1). Classification (NCBI taxonomy): domain Bacteria; kingdom Pseudomonadati; phylum Thermodesulfobacteriota; class Desulfobacteria; order Desulfobacterales; family Desulfolunaceae; genus Desulfoluna; species Desulfoluna sp. CYM3A. The sequence goes on along the minus strand of NZ_CP186556.1, from coordinate 2,068,558 downwards.
TCAACTGGTACAAGCCCTCCGGTGCCCGATCCTCAGTGCACACCAGCGCCCACCACCCCGTGGTCCAGGTGAGCTACGAAGACGCCATGGCCTTTGCGTCCTGGTCCGGCAAACGGCTCCCCACCCTGGCCCAATGGCTGGCCATGGGGGGAAAATCCGACAGTCCCTACCCCTGGGGAGATGCCTGGGCAAGCCACCTCTGCAACACCGAAGAGGTCGGGGCAGGCGGAACCCTTCCCGTGGACACCTTCCCCAAGGGAGCCAGCCCCTTCGGGGTCTACGACCTCATGGGCAACGCCCTGGAATGGGTCAGCGACCAGATCCCGGAAAAGGGCGGTGAACCCGTCAAAACAGCGGTGGGAGGCAGCTTCCTCTCCGACCGGAGCCTTATCCGCCAACAGCTCCAGAGCTTTGACACCCGGTTTTCATCCAATGTCCTGGGCTTTCGCTGCATCGGCTGGTAGACCTCGACACGGGCCTTCCGGCAGTGGTATGGTTGCATGAATGCAGTTGGCAACACCCACGTACAAGATGCGAAGGAGACACCAGTGAACGACATCTATCGGAAACGGCTCGATGCGCTGCAAGAGACATTGAGCCAGAATGGCTTCGACGCCTGCCTGATCATGCAGGAGGAGAATCGGAGGTACTTAAGCGGTTTCACCGGAGAGGACAACAGCGTGGACGAGTCCGCCGGTGCCCTTCTCATCGGCCCCAAAGGCCTGATCCTGGCCACGGACTCCCGCTTTGAGCTCCATGCCATCCACGAAGCCCCCCTTTTTGACGTCCATGTTTATAAAACCGGCCTGGACAAAGACCTCCCCGAGCTCCTGGACCGCGTGGGCGCCCGCCGCGTCGCCTTTGAAGAGACCCGGGTCTCCGTGGGGCGTTACAACGCCTTTGCAGATGCCCTGAAAAAAAGTGGTTCCTCCGCTGAGCTGGTGGCCCACGAAGACATGACCGCCCCCATGCGCGCCATCAAGAGCGCCGATGAGATACAGACCATGCGGGAGGCCCTGGCCATCGCGGAAGCCGCCTTTTCTGCGGTGAAGGCAGGCCTGGTTCCGGGCCTCACCGAAAAGGCCATTGCCTGGGAGATGGAAAAAGAGATGAGGAGCCGCGGAGCCGACGGCCTCTCCTTCCCCACCATCGTGGCTTCCGGCCCCAACGCCGCCCTTCCCCATGCCGTGCCGAGCGACCGAAAGGTGACCCCGGGAGAGCCCCTGCTCATCGACTGGGGATCCCGATACAACGGGTACTGCAGCGACTCCACCCGAACCGTTGTTCTGGGCAGCCCCTGCGATACCTTCAAACGGGTCTTCGACACCCTTTTTGAGGCCCAGGCCCTGGCCATCGACGCCATCTGCGACGGAGCCAGCGGCAAGGCCGTGGATGCCGTGGCCCGTGGGTTCATCGAAAAGACCTTCCCCGACGGCTTTGGCCACGGACTGGGTCACGGGGTCGGACTGGAGATCCATGAAGCCCCCCGCCTGAGCTACCTCAAAGACCACACCCTCAAGGCAGGGATGGTGGTGACGGTGGAGCCCGGCATCTACCTGCCGGACTGGGGCGGCATCCGCCTGGAAAACATGGTCCTTGTCACGGAAAACGGCGCCGAGGTCCTCAACACCCTGGACTATCACGATCACGTGGTGGCCATCTAACCCGGATACCATGTAAAAACACGCATACGCCGGGTCAGGCCTTTCCCTGCCCCGGCTCCCCATCACCCATAACCTGACGTTCCTATGGCCAGATTTTCCCATGCCCTCTCTTCTCAACCACCACATCGACCAGTTCATCACCCACCTCCGCGTGGAACGGGGTCTGGCAGAGCTGAGCATCGACGCCTATGCATCGGACCTCACCCGGTATGCCGGCTTCATGGAGGACAACGGGATGGCCGATGTCACCGAAGACGACACCTACGCCATCTTAAAGCACATGATCGGCTTGAGGGACGAAGGCCTGGGCTCCCGGTCGCGGGCCCGGCACCTGGTCTCCATCCGCTCCTTTTACCGGTTCCTTGCCGAGGAAAAAGTCCTTGCCAGCGACCCGTCGAGCCTCATTGAGTTTCCCAAAACAGGCCTCAAGCTGCCCGACACCCTCTCCGTGTCCGACGTCAAAAAACTCCTGGAGGCACCGGATCCCTCGTCGGCCAGGGGCATGCGGGACGCCGCCATGATTGAGCTGCTCTATGCAGCGGGCCTGAGGGTCTCGGAGCTGATCCACCTCAGCCTCAACGACATCAACCTGGAGGCCGGGTTTGTGCGGGTGTTCGGCAAAGGATCCAAAGAGCGCGTTGTGCCCATGGGCCGCTTCGCCGTGGACAAGCTGCGGGCCTATCTTACAACGGGTCGCCCCCTGCTGTTGAAGCATGTCACAAGCAGCACCCTGTTCGTGGCCCGGGCAGGCAAGCCCATGACCCGCCAGGGGTTCTGGAAGCTGCTCAACAAGTACACGGCCCTGGCCGGGCTCACGGGAAAAATCAGCCCCCACACCCTGCGCCACTCCTTTGCCACGCACCTGCTCATGGGCGGGGCCGACCTGCGGGTGGTCCAGGTGATGCTCGGCCACACCGACATCTCCACCACGCAGATTTACACCCATATCACCGGTGACCACCTCCAGGCCATGCACCGAACCTGCCATCCGAGGGGGTAAAAACCTTTACAGACGGAGATGGCCCCTTTATGATGAAATTATGGTTTTGTTGATCAGGGTCAACACCATCGCAGCTGCAACGTCCCTGCCTTGCTCTTCCTGCGATACAATCACCCCAGAGGTGTCCCACATCTGGCCCGACGCAAGCCCCTTGTAACCGGGATGTTTTTTACAAGCACTCCCCCGGCACTTTTTATCAATGGGTCCGGGTGGTTTACCCGAAGCCCCGCACCGGCAATGCTCCGGCGCGGCGGATACGGCGTAAATCCTTCGGCAAGCAATAGATGTGAACGCATGAAAAGCAACAAACGCACCGATTCTCCCGGGGTGATGAAAAGCCTCTTTATGGTTTACCTCATCCTGGGCGGGCATATCCTCCTCATCGTCGCCCTCTGCTTTTTTGTCCTCTTCTTCCGAGGCCTCGTCAATTACCTGCCCTGGATTTTTCTGGGTGGGGTCAGCCTCATCGGCCTGTCCGCTTACCTCATCTACAAGCGCATGAAGACCGAAGGAAAGGCCCTGCGAGAGATTCTTTCCCTGCCCATGCTCCAGGGAAAAACCGTGGAGATAAGTGTCCTCGGCGGTCTGGCATCCGTTCGCGTGGAGGATCCCAACCCCCAGCAGCCCCTGGCCATTGATGCGGGTGCGCCGCCCCGGCCCGCCACCGTCCATGCTTTGCCCCCTTCCAGCCACGTCACCGAGCTCATGGAGCTGGCTCACCTGCTGGACAACAACCTCATCACCCTGGACGAGTACAACAAGGCAAAGAAAAAAATCATCAACTAAACGCCCGTCCATGATTCAGACAACAAAAGCCCCGATCCGCACGGCATGCGAATCGGGGCTTTTTTAATTGGGTGTTACACCTTGTCGGTTATATGGCGTATCCGTCGGGGTTCTGCGATTGCCATCGCCAGGCGTCCCGGCACATGGCCTCCACCCCCTTTTCCGCCCGCCAGCCGATCTCGTTCCACGCCTTGTCCGGTGAAGCGTAGCACACGGCGATGTCCCCGGGCCTCCGGGGCGCCACCACGTAGGGGACCGCTCTCCCCGAGGCGGCCTCAAAGGCCGCCACCATGTCCAGAACGCTGTAGCCCTGGCCGGTGCCCAGGTTGTAGACATGAAGCCCCGGGGCTTCGTCGGTGGGCTTCAGGGCGCACAGATGGCCCTTGGCCAGATCCACCACGTGGATAAAATCCCTCACTCCGGTGCCGTCATGGGTGGGGTAATCGCTTCCGAAGACGCTCAGGCACTCCAGTTTTCCCACGGCGACCTGGGCAATATAGGGCATGAGGTTGTTGGGGATGCCATTGGGGTCTTCCCCGATGAGCCCGCTCTCATGGGCACCCACGGGGTTGAAATACCGAAGGAGCACCACGCGCCAGGAGCTGTCCGCCACCAAAAGGTCTTCGAGCATCTCTTCGACGATAAGTTTCGACCGGCCATAGGGGTTGGTGGCGCTTCGCGGAAAGCTCTCATCCATGGGGACCGTCTCCGGCTCTCCGTACACCGTGGCCGAAGAAGAAAATATGATGTTCCTGACATCGGCCCTGTCCATGGCGTGGAGCAGGTTCAGGGTGCCGGTGAGGTTGTTCTGGTAGTAGGCCAGGGGCATCTCCACGGACTCGCCCACGGCCTTGAGCCCGGCAAAGTGGATCACAGCATCAAACCGATGGGAAGAAAACAGGGCATCCAGAACGGCTTCGTCCAGCAGGTCCCCCTCCACGAACTCCAGGGACTTGCCCGTCAAACTCCGGACCCGGTGCAGGGACTCTTCCGAGCTGTTGGACAGGTTGTCCACCACCGTGACCCGGTGGCCGGACTCAAGCAACTCCAAACAGGTGTGGCTGCCGATATACCCGGCACCGCCTGTGACCAGTACATGCATAATCTATCCTCTCTGCCGTTGCCCAAAGGCAAGGGCGTATCCGTATGGTTGATAAAGTAGGCTACAACGCCCTGACAACGGAGGGAGAGCGGCCCTCCACAGGGCAATCTTCCACCACGGCCAGGGGATTCTCCCTGACCAGCCTCAGGGCGGCCTTCTCGCCGATAACCTTGGAGGCCGCCTTCACTCCGTCGCTCATATCCGGGGTCCGGTAATTCTCATCGTGGGCGTCCGAGCCCATGATATCCACCACTCCCTTTTTAAGAAGGTAGCGGGCACACGAAGCGATCTCCCGGCCAAAGGTTCCGGCCACGCTGTCTGCAGTAACCTGCACCAGGGAACCGGTCTCGGCAACCATCTCAAAGAGGCGATTCGGATCCCTGATGATGCTCGGGTTTCGTTCCGGGTGGGCGATGATGGGATGAAGCCCCCGGTCAAGGTAGGCCCTTAAAATAGGCACCGCCACCCGCGGAAGATGGCTGCTGGGAAACTCCACCAGAAGATACCGCGACCCGTTGATGGTAAAATCCTCCAGGTTGTCCGGCATGAAACCGGCCACCACCTCGGCCCCGGGCACCAGGGTCACCCCGATGCCCTCCTCCCGGAAACGACGGTTGAGCTTGTCGATGAGGGGACGATAGCAAAGGGCATCCAGAAGGTCCACCCCGGCGTGAAAGGTGGCGGCAATACAGGAGGTGCCCCCTTTGTCTGCCTGGGCAGCCATCACCAGGGTTTCGGCCATATCATCGGAGCCGTCGTCCACTCCGGGTAGTATATGGCAATGTATATCCGTCCAACGGGTATGCTGCATTGGGTAATATCCTCGTATCTCAACTGAAATCGCCGGCTGGCGTCAAGGCATGGCTCGGGCTGTCACAATAAATCAACACGAATGCAGGCGTCCCAAGCATCTGCGGTGCGGTCCACATGGCGGGATAGGGTCGTTTTCAAGGGCCGACCGTCGTCACTTCTGTACTGAATCCACCACGATTCAGTGTAACCACAACTTGCGATTACGGCAATACATTTTCTCCGAACAGCCCCGACTTTCGTGGGTTCGAACGACTCCCCGCGGTTCCCGCTCAGCTGTCGCATCGCAATATTTCTCTTTTCATGCCTCATAGTTTCCCTTATAGTCATACGTTGTTCAGGATAAGGAATTGATGTCATGCCCATCGGACGCGTCCCGACGCAAAACACCGTATCTTTCGGTTCATGACTGAAACATAGTGCTACTCATCTTATCTATATCTTTCGGAGGTTCTTCATGTCTTACGAAACCATTCTTGTGACAGCGGAAAAAAACGTCGCCACCATCACCTTCAACCGCCCCAAGGCCCTGAACGCTTTGAACGACAAACTCCTCACCGAACTCTCCGCCGCCCTTGACGACATCGCCGCTCAGCAGGACATCCATGTGCTCGTGCTCACCGGGGCAGGGAACAAGGCCTTTGTGGCCGGTGCGGACATCACCGAACTCGCCACCCTGGACGCCGCACAGGGCAAGGCCTGCTCTGAAAAAGGCCACAAGGCCATCGGCAAACTCCAGGAGCTGGAAATTCCTGTCATCGCAGCCGTCAACGGATTTGCCCTGGGCGGAGGCAGTGAAATGGCCCTGGCCTCTGATTTTATTTATGCGTCAGAAGCGGCAAAATTCGGCCTTCCGGAAATCACCCTCGGCCTCATCCCGGGCTACGGGGGCACCCAGAGACTTCCCCGGGCCATCGGCGCCAACCTGGCCAAGGAGATGATCCTCACCGGAAAGATGATCTCTGCAGCAGAGGCCAAAGAGATCGGCATGGTCAACAAGGTCGTGGCCCCCGAGGCCCTCATGGACGAGGTGATGAAGACCGCCGAGGCCATTGCGTCCAAGGGCCGCGTTCCGGTCCGTGCAGCCAAAAAAGCCGTCAACGAGGGGTTGAACGTGGACCTGCCTTCAGGGTGCGCCATTGAAGTGGAGGCCTTTGCCGCCTGCGTTTCCGGCAAAGATGCCAAAGAGGGCACCAGCGCTTTCCTTGAAAAACGCAAGCCTGTATTCAACGCCTGATCCAACCAGGGCGGCGGGTCCCAGGCCCCCACGCCCCTGTCGCGTCCTCGCCACGCCGGCGGCTGTTCTCCGGCTTCCGGGCACCCACGCTCCAGAATCGGCCTGTTTCGCCCGGCAGCCCGCATGCCGCCGCCACCCGCCCTTGCCGTCCCCAGGGAACACCCTTTTCCCCCGTCCTTTAAGAAATACCCTCCATCCCGTTGTATGTGTTCATATTTCGGCCGTCCGATTTTATATTTGAAAAGTTTTTTTAAGTGACATTTGCAGGTGAATCATTTATGACCTGTTAACTGTAACGATATGATTGACACACACGGCCGTGACCCCATGGGACCCCGCCTTCCACACCAGCATCCGTCAGCGTACTTCTTACGGATACCCTGTGTTGTGATCCGGTTTTTTTGACGTCACGGTCACCACCCATACCCACCGTCGGGAGAGGACAGCTCGCATGATTTACGATATTGATTTTGAAACGATGCCGAGGGAAGCCTTGGAAGCGATTCAGCTCAGGCGACTTCAAACCACCCTTGAGAATGTCTACGCAAAGGTTCCCTTTTACCAGAAGCAGTTTAAAGAGGCAGGCATCGTCCCTGCGGACATCCGCTCTCTCAAAGACCTCTCCAAGCTTCCCTTTACCACCAAGCAGGACCTCAGGGACAACTACCCGTACGGGATGTTTGCCGTGCCCATGGAGAGCGTGGTGCGCATTCACGCCTCTTCCGGCACCACCGGCGCGCCCACCGTGGTGGGGTACACCCGTCGGGACATCGACAACTGGTCCGACCTCATGGCCCGTGCCCTCTGCGCAGGGGGCGCCACCCGAGGCGACATCATCCACAACGCCTACGGCTACGGACTGTTCACAGGCGGCCTGGGGGTCCACTACGGCGCCGAGAAACTCGGGGCATCCGTCATCCCCGTCTCAGGCGGCAACACCAAGCGCCAGATCGTCATCATGAAGGACTTCGGCCCCACCATCCTCACGGCTACGCCCTCCTACACCCTGCACCTGGCCGAAGTGGCCCAGGAGATGGGCTTCTCCTTTGCCGACCTGAACTTCAAGTTCGGCATCTTCGGTGCCGAGCCCTGGAGCGAAAGCATGAGGCGCGAGTTGGAAGAGACCCTGGGCATCGACGCCGTGGACATTTACGGCCTCAGCGAAGTGATGGGACCCGGCGTTGCCATCGAGTGCCACGAAGCCAAAAACGGGCTCCACATTTTCGAGGACCACTTCATCCCCGAGATCATCGACCCTGTCACTGAAGAGCCCCTGCCATACGGTGAGACCGGGGAGCTGGTGTTCACCTCCATCACCAAGGAGGCCTTCCCCATCATCCGTTACAGGACCCGGGACATCACCTCCCTGCACCCCGAGCCCTGCGTCTGCGGCCGAACGCACATCCGCATGAAGCGAGTCAGCGGCCGAACCGACGACATGCTCATCATCCGAGGGGTCAACGTCTTCCCCTCACAGATTGAAAGCGTTCTCATGAAGAGCTCCGATACCACTCCCCACTATCAGCTGGTGGTGGATCGCGAGAACACCCTCGACACCCTCACGGTGAAAGTGGAGGTGAGCGAAACCCTCTTTGCCGATGAGATCAGAATGCTCCAGACCACGGAGAAAAAAATCGCCAAGGATATCAAAGAATACCTCGGCGTGTCTGCCAAAGTGATGCTGGTGGAGCCGAAATCCATTGCCAGAAGTGAAGGAAAAGCGGTAAGAGTTATTGATAACCGGAAGCGATAAACCGATACGGACGGAGATAATCGGAGACCGGCCGACCCGGTATTCGGTTATCCCGGCCACACAGGTTGATCGACATAGCCATCACGTATTTTATTCATTACGATGCTCATGAAAGGAGGCCTTTGATGCGCGTTGAACAGATATCCATTTTCTTAGAGAACACCGGCGGGCGCATTGCCGAAGTGACCACGATTCTTTCTGCCGCCTCTGTGAATATCCGCGCACTCTCCCTGGCGGACACCACAGACTTCGGTGTGCTCAGGCTCATTGTCGACGACAATGAAGCAGCGGAAAAAGCCCTGAAGGAAAGCGGTTTCTCCGTTGGAAAAACCAGCGTGGCAGCCGTGGCTGTCGAAGACAAACCCGGAGGCCTCAACCGCATCCTGATTCTCCTTGCCGATGCCGACATCAACGTGGAGTACATGTACGCCCTGCAGCAGAGTGGGGACCATGCGGTCATGATCTTCCGTTTCGACAACATCGACGACGCCGTAAAAGTCCTCGAAAAAGAAGGGATCCGCGTCTACAAGGCAAGCGAGGTCGCCTCGCTGTAAGCACGCAGGAGAGACACCCCGCGTTCCATGATTATTAAAAAAAGCGGATCCCCTTGGGGAGCCGCTTTTTTCATTTGGAGTTACCCGCACCATGGCTGAATCACATTCCCAACAGCCCTCGGCTGACCTCGAGCGCAAACTGCTCCACGGCCTTCACCTGGAGTGGACCTCTGCCCGCGATTGCAACGGAGACCCGGAGATCCTCAGCCTGCTCCCGCCGCTGTTTTCCCTCAACGATGCCAGGGGTACCCTGGCCCACTGGAACCTCAACCGGCGCGAGATCTCCTTCAGCCGCCATTTTATTCTCCACCATCCGTGGGATGCCGTGCGGGAAGTGCTCCTGCATGAAATGGCCCACCAGGCAGCCCATGAACTCTTCCATGCCAGGGAGGAGCCTCCCCATGGCCCGGGGTTCCGCAAGGCCTGCGTGCTCCTCGGAGCCAACCCGAAGGCTTCGGGCACCTACCCCACCCTGCGGGAGCGGCTTGTTGCGGACCACGCATCCCCGGAAGACGCCCTTTCGCGGCGCATTGAAAAGCTCTTTGCCCTGGCCAAAAGCAGCAACCCCCACGAGTCCGAAGCAGCCCTTGCCAAGGCCCAGGCCCTCATGGAAAAGCACCGCATCGACACCCCGGAGGCTGCCGAGCCCCAGGACGGATACACCACCCTCTTCCTGGGCCACCCCGCCCTGCGCCACCACCGGGAGTTCTATGCCCTGGCCAACCTCCTTACCGAGCACTACTTTGTCCGCTGTGTCTGGGCCATGGCCTGCGTGGTGGACAAAGGGAAGATGGGCCGGGTATTGGAGGTTAGCGGGGCCCGCTCCCACGTGCTCACGGCGGAGTATGTCTACACCTTTATCCTGGACTTCATCGACCGCAGCTGGACAGAGCTCCAGAAAGAGAGGGGGCAAAAACTCGGGCGGCTACGCAAAAGCGACTATGCGGAAGGGGTTGTGGCGGGATTTTCACAAAAACTGGGGGCGGAGAAGATAAAACGGCCCACCTCTCTCCTCCCCGAGGTGGTCAAAGACCCGGTACTCGACGCTTACATCGAACAGCGCTACCCGAGGCTTGCCACCCGAAGCCGGAGGGTCCGACGGGTTGATACAGAGCTCATCGGACGAGGCAGGGAAGCGGGACGCCGCATGACCATCCGCCCGGGACTCAACAAAAAAAGGGCACCCAAAGGTGCCCTTCTCACCGACTGATAAGCCGGTGCCGCTGTCTATCCGACGGCGGCACCGCATAAAAGATCAAGCGCGGTCAAACCCTCCCACGAGGTGCAGGTGAAGGTGGAACACCTCCTGGCCGCCGCCCTTCTCCACATTGAAAAACACACGGTATCCGGACTGGGCAGTCCCCTCTTTTTCGGCCAGTCCCCTGGCCACGGTCATCATCCGTCCGATAAGCGCTTCGTCACACGCCTCGATGTCGTTGATGCTCCGGATGTGCTTGCGGGGAATAATGAGAAGGTGCACCGGGGCCTTGGGATTGATGTCCCGGATGGCGATCATGTCCTCGTCTTCGTAGATAAACTCCGAAGGAATCTCTTTGCCGATAATTTTACAGAAAATGCAGTCAGCAGCCACAGCCTCTCCTTTCTCGTTTCCATTAGGATCATGCCAAGATTAAAAAGTACACATGACGAATTTGAGGCAGAGTTTCGTTATGTATCATTATTCGCAAAAAACGGCCCTGCAGCGCCTGAAGGACGCCGCCGCGCCGTTATGACAGGTCAACGTTCGTAAAACATATCCGCCCATGACCCGATGAGGTCATCGGCGGTGAGGGCCTCGTCCAGCTCCCTTAAAAAACGACTCCTGGGAATCTCTTCGGCACCGAATCGCAGGAGGTGATCGGTGGTCACCTGGCAGTCCACGAACCGGAACCCCTCCGCCTGCAGGAACCGCACAAGCCGGACAAAACAGACCTTGGACGCGTCTGATTTTCGGGAAAACATGGACTCCCCGAAAAAGCCCCGCCCCAGGGAAACACCGTAAAGCCCGCCCACCAGCTCATCCCCGTCCCAGGCTTCCACGGAATGGGCGTAGCCTTCGCGGTGAAGGGCCAGGTAGGCCGCCTGCATCTCGTCAACGATCCAGGTCCCATCCTCATCCCCCCGGGGCACCGACGCGCAATTTGAAATCACCTCGGCAAAGGCACGGTCCATGGTGACCCGGTACCGTCCCCGCTTCAAGGTCTTGCGCAGGGAACGGTTCACCACGAGTTTTTCGGGATAAAGGACCAGCCTGGGGTCGGGAGACCACCAGAGAATGGGTTCACCGGGACAATACCAGGGGAAAATGCCCATGGAATAGGCAAGGATCAGGCGTGGCACCGTCAGGTCACCGTCCAGGGCCAGCAGCCCGTCCTCACGGGAAAACTCAGGGGGTGGAAAGGTCAACTGCTCGGACAATTGGAACAACGGCATGCATCGTCACCTTTACGCGTAGCTGAAGGTGAGCTCATCACGCCGGAACCCGATGGTCACGGTGCCGCCCTTGGACAATTTGCCGAACAGCAGCTCGTCTGCCAGCCGATCCTTGATGGTGGTCTGGATCAGGCGGCCCAGGGGCCTTGCCCCGTAATCGGGGTCATACCCCTTGACGGCGAGCCAGTTCCGCGCCTTGGGCGTCAGCTTAAGCTGCACTTTTCGCTCGGCGAGCTGGCCTTTCATCTCGGTCATGAACTTGTCCACGATCATCTCCATCACCCTTTCAGACAAGGGGTTGAAGGTGATGATGGCGTCCAGGCGGTTGCGGAATTCAGGGCTGAAGATCCGTTCGATGGCCGAACGTCCCTTGCCCTCGATCTCGCTGTCCGGGCTTCCGAAGCCGATGGTCTTGGTGCTCATCTCCCGGGCTCCGGCGTTGGAGCTCATGAGAATAATCACGTTGCGGAAATCGGCTTTCTTGCCGTTGTTGTCCGTCAGGGTGCCGTGGTCCATGACCTGAAGCAGGATGTTGATGAGATCCGGATGGGCCTTTTCGATCTCGTCCATGAGCAGGACACAATGGGGGGTCTTGCGGATGCGCTCCGTAAGAAGCCCGCCCTGCTCAAAGCCCACATACCCTGGAGGGGCCCCGATGAGCCTCGCCACGGCATGTTTTTCCATGTACTCGCTCATGTCGAAGCGCAAAAACTCCACGCCCAGGTTAAGGGCCAGCTGTTTGGCCACTTCGGTTTTCCCGACGCCGGTGGGGCCGGAAAAGAGAAAGGAGCCGATGGGCTTGTCCGGAATGGAGAGCCCGGCGCGGGAGCGCTTGATGGCGGTGATGAGACCGCCCAGGGCTTCATCCTGACCAAAAATGGCGTGCTTCATGCGCTTGTCGAGGGTCTTGAGACGATCCCGATCGGATTTGGAGACGCTGCGCGCCGGAATCTTGGCGATGACGGCCACCACCTTCTCCATGTCGGAGACACGCACCTTGTGGGTGGCGTCCGCCTCGTCGAGGCGCTTGATCACCCCGGCCTCGTCGATGACGTCGATGGCCTTGTCCGGGAGATGGCGGTCGTTGAGCGTCAGCAGATCGGCTGCAGCTTCAATGGCCGCTGGGGTATACTCCACCTGATGGTGGGCCTCGAACCGGTCCTTGAGCCCGTTTAAGATCTCCACGGTCTCGGCCACGCTGGGTTCGCTGATATCAATTTTTTCGAACCGGCGGGACAGGGCCCGGTCTTTCTCAAAGTTGTTCTTGAACTCTTCATAGGTGGTGGAGCCCATGCAGCGCAGCTCTCCGTTGCCCAGGACCGGCTTGAGCATGTTGGAGGCGTCGATGGACCCGCTGCTGGTGGCCCCGGCCCCCACAACGGTGTGGATCTCATCGATATAGAGAATCACATTGGGAATGGCCTTCAGGGCTTCGATGACGCCCTTCATGCGCTTTTCAAAGTCTCCCCGGAACTTGGTGCCGGCAAGGACCGCAGGCAGGTCCAGGGAAAAAATACGCGTATCTTTCAAAGGCTCGGGCACCACACCGGAGGCCACCATCTGGCCGAGACCTTCGGCAAGGGCGGTCTTTCCGACCCCGGGGTCCCCTACGAAGATGGGGTTGTTTTTCCGCCTGCGCAACAGAACCTGGATGATGCGCTGCATCTCCTTGGTCCGCCCGATAAGGGGATCCAGGCGCCCGTCAAGGGCCCGCTCCACCAGATCGACGGTGTAGAGCTTCAGGGGATCTGTCTCTTCCTTGTCGTCACGGGTCTCACCGCCTTCGGAACCGGGTTGTCCGTCTCCGGCAGGTGTCTGCTTCTGCTCCTGTTCATGGGAGATATAGCGAAGCACGGAGAGTCGGGTCACCCCTTCGGTTTCCAGGAAATAGCTGGCATGGGAGTCCCTCTCCTGGAAAATGGAGGCAATGACATCGCCCACCTCCACCTCTTTTTTCTCGGCAGAGCGCACATGGGATACGGCCCGTTGTATCACGCGCTGAAACCCTAAGGTCTGTTGGAGCACATAATCTTCGGAGCCTGCGAGTTTCTCAATCTTCTCCTGAAGGAAGGTGTCCACCTTGCTTTTGAGTTCAATGGTATCGCCGCCACAGCTTTCGATGATATCTATGCCTGTGGGATCATGGAGGATGGCAAACAGCACATGCTCTATGCAGACATATTCATGGCGTCGTTTTTTGGCTTCTCGAACTGCAAAGCCCAAGGTTGCGCTGAGTTCTCTGCTTATCATAGGTCGTTATTCTCCATAACGCTTCGCAAGGGGTAGCCGTTCTCCTCGGCCAGTTCATGGACGGTATCCACCTTGGTTTCAGCTACCTCGTACGTGTAAATACCGCACAATCCCTTGCCCTGGTGATGAACATGAAGCATGATCTCCGTCGCTTGTTCCTGCGATTTACGAAAAACCGTCATCAGGATATCCACCACAAAATCCATGGGAGTATAGTCATCGTTCACAAGGAAGACCCGGTACATGGGAGGCTCATTCAGCCTGGTGTCCCTGTCGACATCCAACTCTTCGTGCAGATCGGGATGATTCTCGGCCATTGGTCACTCATTCCCCCTGAAATCCTATGGTTAAAATTATAACACAGAACAAGGCAAAAAAGCATCGACGATCGCGAGGGCCAGGGGATCGGCTGAAGGGTAAAAATCCCCGCATACCTTTGCCCTTTAAGGGAATCATCGATGCTTCCGTTGAAAAAAATACCGCGAGGATCAGGACCTGCCACAGCATTTTTTGTATTTCTTGCCGCTTCCGCAGGGACACGGATCGTTTCGACCCACCTTGCTGTCCGCGCTGCGCGCGGGCTGCTTTGCAGCGCCGCTGTCTGTGTGGGAGTACGAAAGGTTGGCCTGGGTCCGCTCCGGATTGACCTCTTCCACCTGCTCGGGTTCGGCGATCTGAATCCGGAAAAGGATGGCCACCACCTCCTCCTGAATCCTGTCGATCATGGCCTGGAACATCTCAAAACCCTCTTTCTTGTAGACGATCAGCGGGTTCTGCTGGGCATAGCCCCTGAGGCCGACGCCCTCCTTGAGGTGGTCCATGGAGAGGAGGTGGTCTTTCCAGTGGTTATCCACGGTCTGGAGAATCACGTAACGCTCCAGCTGACGGAACTGATCTGTCCCGATGAGGGCCTCTTTGCCGTTCATGATGCCCATGGCATGCGCCAGGACCTCTTCGGCCAGCTTCTCCTTGGTCAGGCCGTTGCCGGAGGCATCCACGGTAAGGGTGGTGTTGAAGTGACTCCCCATGAGCTGGGCAAAGGTCTCCCAGTCCCAGGATGCGGGGAGGGATTTTTCCACGGCGATGGCCGAGGCAATATCCCAGGAGATCCCCTCCACCATGCGCTCCACGTCCTCATGGAGATCTCCACCCCGCAACGCATCGCGTCGCTGACGGTAAATCACCTCACGCTGTTTGTTCATCACGTCGTCATATTCGAGGATGTGCTTTCGAATATCGAAGTTATGGCCTTCCACTTTTCTCTGGGCGTTTTCAATGGCCCGGGAGATGAGCCGGTGTTCGATGGGCTCTCCGTCTTCGAGGCCGAGGCGCTCCATGATGGTGGTGATACGCTCCCCGCCGAAAATGCGCAGGAGATCGTCCTCCAGGGAGAGGAAATAGCGGGAGAGACCCGGATCGCCCTGGCGACCGGAACGGCCCCTGAGCTGGTTGTCGATACGTCGACTGTCGTGGCGTTCCGTGCCGAGGATATAGAGCCCCCCCAGCTCGGTGACGCCCTCGCCGAGGACGATGTCCGTGCCTCGGCCGGCCATGTTGGTGGAGATGGTCACCGCCCCTTTCTGGCCCGCCATGGCAACGATTTCCGCTTCCTTGCCGTGGTGCTTGGCGTTGAGCACCTCGTGCTTGACGCCCTTCTTGCTCAGTTTCTTGCTGAGCTGCTCGGACATATCGATGGAGATGGTGCCCACAAGAACGGGCTGCCCTTTTCTGTTGACGCTGATGATCTCTTCGATGACCGCATCGAATTTTTCTTTGCGGGTCTTGTAGATCACGTCCGGCATGTCCTTGCGGAGCAGGGGTTTGTTGGTGGGGATCACCAGGCACTCGAGGCTGTAGATCTTCATGAACTCTTCGGCCTCGGTCATGGCCGTACCGGTCATGCCGCAGAGGGTGTCGTACATGCGGAAGTAGTTCTGGAAGGTGATGGACGCCAGGGTCTGGTTCTCGTTTTCAATGCGAACCTTCTCCTTGGCCTCCAGGGCCTGGTGAAGGCCTTCGCTGTAGCGACGCCCTTCCATGAGGCGGCCGGTGAACTCATCGACGATGACCACCTTGCCGTTTTTGACGATGTAATCGGTGTCGCGCTTAAAGGCCACATGGGCCTTCAAGGCCTGATTCACGTGGTGAAGGATCTCGATGTTGGAGGGATCAAAAAGGTTCTCCACATTGAGCTTCTCTTCCGCCTTCTGAACCCCCTCCTCGGTGAGGGTCACGCTGCGGCTCTTCTCGTCCAGGGTGTAATCCACCTCGTTTTTAAACAGGGGCATGATGCTGTCCACCAGCCCGTAAAGCTGGGTGGACTGCTCGGCAGGGCCGGAGATGATAAGGGGCGTCCTGGCTTCGTCGATGAGGATACTGTCCACCTCATCCACAATGGCAAAATTAAGATCCCGCTGGACCAGCTGTTCCTTGGTGAACTTCATGTTGTCGCGGAGGTAATCGAAGCCGAATTCGTTGTTTGTGCCGTAGGTGATATCGGCGTTGTACGCGGCCTTTCTCTCGGCATCGTCCAGGCCGTGGACGATCTTGCCCACGGTGAGCCCCATGAAGCTGTAGAGCTGCCCCATCCACTCGGCGTCTCGGCTGGCCAGGTAGTCGTTGACGGTGACCACGTGGACCCCTTTGCCGGTGAGGGCATTGAGATAGGCCGGAAGGGTGGCCACCAGGGTCTTGCCCTCCCCTGTTTTCATCTCGGCGATCATGCCGTTGTGAAGGGCCATGCCACCGATGAGCTGGCAATCGTAGTGCCGCATTTCAAGGACCCTGCATGAGGCTTCCCTGACGGCTGCAAAGGCTTCGGGAAGCAGATCGTCCAGGGACTCTCCGTCGGCATACCGCTGCTTGAAGGCGGGGGTCAACGCCTGGAGTGCTGCATCATCCAGTGCTTTGTATGTGGCCTCGAAGGCGTTGATCTGCTCAACCACCTGGGCAAGGCGCTTGACCACACGGTCATTCTTTGTTCCAAACAGACGGGTCAGTAGTTTTATCAGCATCGGCTGCATTCCTCTCTCAGCGGGAAACCGTTTTCAATTTCACGATCATCAATTGATGGCCTTTCCACACGGACGGTTGCCATGTGTGGGACCGGGGGACGTCATGGGAGGCCCATGACGATGGGGGGACCTTCGGTGGCGGCTCACGTTGATCCTGTCAGCACGAGGGAAGCCCATGGACAGCCGGGATCCGGCATCCGCCACATAGTTGTACAAAACGGGGATAAAATCAAGGGAAAGGCGGTGGGGAACCCGGCAAAAAAAGTGAGCCCGGCGGGGATCTCGGTCAATCGAGGATATATTTCTCGGGATTAACTGGCATGCCGTTGAGATGCACCCTGAGTTAATGCAGGTGGGAGCCGTTATTCGCCCGGTATTTCCCATAAGGGCGATCTTGTCCCCACGCTTTACATGCTCCCCTTTTTTCTTCAAGGTTTTGGAGAGATGCCCGTAGCGCGTCAGCATGCCATGCCCATGGTCCAGGGAGACCATGATGCCCATGGAGCCGCGGGCCCCGGCGTAGGTCACCACCCCGTCGGCAGGCGCATAAATGGGGGTACCCACATGATTGGCGATGTCGTAGCCTTTGTGAAACCTCTTCTTGCCGGAGAAAGGAGAGACCCGAGGTCCGAACCGCGATGAGATCCAGCCCGTGGTGGGGCTGATGGAAGGCGTGGACTCCAGGATGGAGCGCTTTTCATCCAAAATATCGTACAACGAGGTGAAACGCCCCAGTTCCTCTTCGGCGGCCAGGCTCGTCTCCTGGATCTGCTCGGCCATTTCACGGACCAGGGCCTCGCCCTGTTCATGAATAATAAGGTTTGTATCGATATCCCGGGGTGTTGCACCACCCACACCAAAAAGGCTGTCCCCCTTGGAGGGGCTGCCCAGGTTGGCGATAGCGCGGTTTCCTGGAAGGTATGGGCCATGGCGACCCCTGAGCCGATGATCTCCGCAGGCAGAGGGCAGCAGCTGCTCTCTCGGCCTTGGCTGGACTCGCCTTGCGCTCCATGGAGAGAGAAAAGGCGTCGACGGATTTCTGGTGGCGAAAGGAGGCCCACTGGGAATAAAGGACAACGGAGAGCGTTGAGGAGAGCGCCGTAAGAAGGACGAGAAAGACAAGGATACCCCGTCCGGTCAAGGCAAGCTGGCGGAAGGGTTTCTTTCCGGAACCGACTATATAAAAGGTATAGCTGTGTTTCATAGACTCCACGGTGTCAACAGCCAGGAGCGAAACAAAGCGCCCTGGAATAAGAATACTCTGGCAGGCCGAAGCCCTTGCGGCAAGATGTGCAGGGAGAGCGCACACCATTGTTATCAGGCTAATTTGCTACCATGGAGAGGTTCGGCTGTCAAGCATGGCGGACGGAAAAGCCGGATCGAGCCCCCCCTTTCCGTCCGCCGGAACGGCTTATCCGGACAGATCGTTTATTTCGTATATCACATGTTTTCAGGAACTTTATCCAAAGGCACCCACCGCAGGCTACCGAAGCAAACCGGGCAGCCACATCACAAGGCCCGGCACAAAGGTAATAAGAAACAATACCGCCAGCTGAATGAGGAGAAAAGGCATCACCGCCCGGGACACAAACACCAAGCCCCGGTTTGCAATGGAGCCGGTGATAAAAAGACTCACCCCCATGGGCGGCGTGCAGTATCCGATGGCCAGGTTCACGGTGAGGACCAGACCGAAATGCATGGGGTCCACGCCAAAATGCGGAAGCATGGGAATCAGGACCGGCCCCAGGATCAGGGTGGCAGAGATAATATCCATGAACATCCCGGTCACCAGCAGAAGCAGGTTCATCAGCAGAAGGAACCCCCAGCCTGACGAGACCGTCATCATCACCCCTTCTGTGATGCGCCCCGGGATGTTTTCAAAGGTGAGATAACGCCCGAAGCAGGTGGCTCCTGCCACGATGATCAAGAGGGTTGCCGAGGTCACGGCAGAACTGACGGTAATCTGCTTCAGCTCAGCAAGGTTCATGGACCGGTGAATGAAAAGCTCCACGGAAAATGCGTAGACACAGGCCACCACCGCCGCTTCATTGGCCGTGAAGACCCCGGAAAAGATACCGCCGAATATGATCACCGGAAGCATAAGGGCCCAGAAGCCCTCCCTGAGTGCGCCCAGCACCTCCCTGGTATGGGGAACGGCACGCCGCTCCACCCGCCCGCCGCGACGGTGCAGGACCCCGGTGTAGAAACAGATCCCCCCCACAATAAGCACCCCGGGGACAAAGCCTGTGAGAAACAAGCCTTCCAGGGAGACATTGCTGATCATGCTGTACAGGATCATCCCGATACTCGGAGGGATAATGACGCCCAGATTGGGAGAGGTGGCCATGAGCCCCACCGTGTACGACTCATCGTAGCCGTGATCCATGAGGGCCGGAACCATGAAGCCACCGATGGCCACCACCGTCGCCACCGTGGAACCCGAGATGGCCCCAAACAAAGCGCAGGCCACCACCCCGGCCATGCCGAGCCCCCCGGGAAGCCAGCCCACCAGCACATCAGCCACCCGGATCAGCTTGGAGACAATGCTTCCGGCCGTCATGATGTTTCCGCAGAGAATAAAAAAAAGGACCACCACCAGGGCAAAGTTGTCCAGGCTTTTAAAGAGGGTCTGCACAAGAAGGAGCACGGGCAGATCTGTGAACAGGAGAAACCCTGCCGCCGCTGTAAAAAAGAGCGAAATTGCCACGGGAATATATGCAGCCATGCACCCCAGGAGAACAGAGAGGATGATCAGTTCGTTACTCCCCATGGTCACCTCCGGTCTCCCCTTCCCGGGGTCCCTTGAAAAGAGCCAGGGCCTGGGCGCAGGCACGAAGCCCCATGAGCCCGCCGGAAAGGGGAAGGATCCCGTAAAGCCAGGCCATGGGAATCTGCATGATAATGGTTTTCTGTCCGGTTCGAGCCTGAAGCCCCACCATCTTGGCCCCGTGCACAATAAGCACCCCGGCAAACACGAGGACGGCTGCGTATGAAAAGAGCAACAACGGTTTCTTAATCCGGGGAAAAAACTGAACAAGGGCGTCGATGCGTACCATGGCCCCGTTTTTCACGGCCCGGCTGCACCCAACAAAGGTGGTGTAA
The DNA here is from genome assembly GCF_056829965.1 of Desulfoluna sp. CYM3A. Classification (NCBI taxonomy): domain Bacteria; kingdom Pseudomonadati; phylum Thermodesulfobacteriota; class Desulfobacteria; order Desulfobacterales; family Desulfolunaceae; genus Desulfoluna; species Desulfoluna sp. CYM3A. The sequence continues at coordinate 2,048,853 of NZ_CP186556.1, read as the reverse complement.
ACGATGACCAGCCTGACCAGCTCTTCGGACCAGGCCAGGGAGTGGTTGAAACCATAGCGCAGGAACACGCTTGCAAAAAGCGCCCAAAGGGCCGCCATAACGGTAAGAAAGAGGGTCCACTCCTCAAAGGAGGTTACCACGCGGTCGATTTTATTCCACAAGGCAGTCATTACATATCCAAGCAAAGGGCTTAAGGGCTAAGGGCTAAGGGCTAAGGGCTAAGGGCTAAGGGCTAAGGGAAAAAACCAAAGCCCAGAGACCGGGTCAAGGGTTAGTTGGTGGTGTAGCCCAGGTGGTTTCGGACTTCGGAGAGGTAATCCTCCGGGCGATAGGTATCCCCGTCGCCCAGGCGGTTAATCTCCTCTTTCCATGCCTGGTGCACGGAATCGCCCTTCTTCTGGAGAAGCGCCATCTCCGCTTCAGGCAGGGTATAAAACGTCACCCCCTTTGCCCTGGCATCGGCAATCTGAGCCTCTTCCTGGCAACCGGCCCCTTCTCTGGATCTCAGCGGCATCCTCGGCGGCAACCACCTCGATAAAGGTGGCGCGAAGGTCCTCGGGCAGGCTCTCCAGCCATGCAGTTTGAACACCCTCCAGATAAACAGCCCCTGGGCGTAGTTGACCTGGGTATAGTGCTTGGCCACCTCGAATTTTTTCGTGATATTGCACACCATGGGGGTATGGTCCAGCCCGGTGATCACCCCCTGCTTGAGGGACACGGGCACATCCGGCCAGGGCATCACCACAGGGTTCAGGCCCCAGGCGTCGTACAGGGATTTGTTCACGCCGGCTTCGGCGATGCGGAACTTCACCTTTCCGGCCTCGGCAAGCTGCGTCACGGGGGTGGTGGTGGCCCAGCCGTAGCTTCCGTAGCCGGTGATGTCCAGTCCCGTGATGCCCTGATGGGCCATGGCACGCATGAAATGATCAAAGAGGGGCCCGCTTTTGATGAACCGGTCCAGCTTGTCAAAGCTGTTCACCAAAAAAGGAAGGTTGACCAGCCCGAACCGCGGCCCTAAGTTTGTGGCGGCCACCGAACTCACGGCCATGCCCTGTATGGCGCCCATCTGAAGCTGCCCCAGGACCTCTACCTCCCCCCCCAGAACCGAAAGGGGCCGGTAGTCGAAGTAGATCTTTCCCCCGGTCCGCTCCCACAGGGCGTCACGAATGGCAAACCCGGCAGATACTGCTTCATGAACGGGACGGAGTATTTGGATACGATGCAGCGGTATGTGGCCGTGGACGGGTCGAACCCGGGCTTCCATTGCTCCAGGGGCGAAGCGGCCTTGGTTGCCGCGGCCTTTTCCGGGGCCGCCTTCTTCCCGCCCCCGTTGTCCCCACTGCACCCCACCAGCACAAGCACCCCAAAGAGAGCTGCCATTACCGTCCACCCCAGCTCCATTGCCTTCATTCTCTTCCCCACGCTCATTCTCCTTCGCTTTCCTGTATCGTGATTGCGCCCAAACAGGCTCATGACCATCGCCCACTTTATGACCGCCGGTCATTCACAGGCACAAAAAAGACAGGCGTTGCCGGCAAAAGGATCAAATCCCTCTGCCCCGCCTGTCTCGTTTTATGGATTGTCGATGTGCAGCACCAGAAGAACTGCATGGCCGGCGCAGATCCTCGATGCTGTTGGAACCCAGCAGAATCTGAATGAGGAACCCTTCAAAAAGGGCGGTAACAATGCCGCCCAGTTTCTTCGACGGGTAAACAGGCGCCCTGCGATGGGGGGCCACGATATCTGCAAACAGATCGCTGGAGAGGCGGTAAAAACTCTTGTTGAGCTCTTTTCTCACCTCTTCGTTGCCCGATGCGTGAATGGTGAACTCAAGGAAAACCCGTGCCCATTTGCCGTCGTCAAGGATCTGTTCAAGAAAATCGATGATGACCCCGATGACATCGTCCATGCTGGACGCCTGGTTCAGGGAATCCACGCGGCGTGACCTGTAAAGCCGGTACTTCTCTTCCATGATACTCAGGAAGAGATCGTCTTTGCTCTTCCAGTACCTGTAAAAGTTCCCCTTGGCATAGCCCGCGTGCTCGGTGATTTCAGAGATGGTGGTCGTGTTGAACCCCTTTTCCCCGAAAAAATGAATCGCCGAGGCCCTGAGCTCGTCATGGGTCTCCATGGATTTTTCCTGCTGTCGTCGCGCCATCTCACCACCTGTCCGTTCTTCTGGAAAACCGGCACACAAAATCGGTTCATTTTCTGACCGCCGGTCACATTTCGCTGATTATGAAAGACAGCTACCTGCCTGTCAACGAAAAAGAGGACAATCCGGCGCATCGCCCTTTGAATCGAGGGCCACCACGCTACAGAAGCCCGGCCCGTTCATCCAGGCCAGCCATGATATTCATATTCTGAACGGCCTGCCCGGACGCCCCCTTGAGGAGGTTGTCGATGGCAGACATGACCACCAGGCGACCGCCGCGGGCATCGGATGCAAGACCGATATCGCAGAAGTTCGTGTGCTGAACATGAAGGATATCGGGCACCCTGCCCTTCTCGCGCAGCCGGACAAAAGGGCTCGCCTCGTAGGTTTCGGCAAGGACCTTTCGGGCATCCTCTTCGGTTTTGCCGTCTTCAAGGGTGCAGTAGATGAACATGCCCCGGGTGGCAGGGATCAGGTGCGGGATAAAGGTGATCTCCACCTCGTCCCCGTGTGCAGCGGAAAGCACCTCTTCGATTTCAGGCCTGTGGCGGTGTCCGTCAACCTTGTAAGCTTTGAACGACTCGTTGGCCTCGCAGAAATGGGACCCGAGGGAGAGGCCCCGGCCCGCCCCGCTCACCCCGGACTTGGAATCGGAAATGATCCCTTCGGCCCGGATGATACCGGCTTTCAGCAGCGGCACAAGGGCCAGGAGAATCGTATGATGCTGGGGCTTTGCACCGCGCGCGTCACGGATCTGATCCCGGTAGAGTTCGCACAGGCCGTAGACCGCCTGCTCGGAGAGTTCGGGGGCAGTATGGGGCTGGTACCAGGCTTCGTAATCCGCCACATTGCGGAACCTAAAGTCTGCGGAGAGGTCCACCACGCGAACCCCGCCCTCCAGGAGGCCGGGCACGATGTCCATGGGAATTTTATGGGGAAGCGCGGTAAAGGCGATGTCCACCCGGTCGCAGAAGGTTTCGAGGTCAAACGCTTCACAAACCAGCTCGCACCGCCCGGAAAGGGAGGGGTATACGTCGCTGATGGGACTTCCTTCGTATTGACGTGAGGTAATAACGGTGAGTTCCACATCCGGGTGAGCCGAAAGCATACGCACCAGCTCGGCTCCGGTGTATCCCGTGGCCCCGATAATTCCTGCCTTTATCATAAAAATCGCCTCCAAACTGTCGGTAATGGGTATCCCTGTCGTTTTATTTTGTGTTCCTTATACCCCCTGCCCCGCATTTTTTCAACAGACCGTTTGGTCTTGATATGGCTTCTCCTGAAGCCTTGAACGCGCCCGGAAAACCCATTTTACATGGATGAATCGCTTGCGGGCATTTCCATCATATCGTGTTGACAATACATCCTTTTACCTATATCATTTGTCACTAAAGCTTGATACTGCACGTGATCTCCGCAAGTCACCGGGTCTTCACCGCACCATGATCCGGTACTCAACAGTATTCCACTTCAGCTCAACTCGTTATATCTCTGACTTACGATGTTTTTCAGCCGGTATTGGTACGGCTTGTCGTTTTCAAGGACCCTAAATTTGGTGGCATCGCAAAAGGTTATTCCCTAACCGAAAGAACGCTACACGACAAGAACCGCCTTTCCGAGATACCGTGGGGTTTGCCACAAAAGGCGCTTTCGGCAATACCTTTTTACGATTACATCATCGTTGCGCATACCAAACATCCCGCGTGTGCCTGATTACCTGATCGACACCGATCGTCGGACATCGGGCCATTCCGGTATCAGGTGCGTATCACCCCAAATCACTTCAATGCATGCCCCGCCCTCAAGGAGGAACCCATGAACCAGGCTTTTACCGACATGATGAAAGGCTTTGACGTATGGAAGAGTTGGGATATGTCAAAGAACATGGAGATGTTCAACACGTCCGATGCCGCACGCATGGGAGTCCGATTCATTGACTTCCAGAAAAGTGCATTCAACACCACCTTCGACACCATGCTGAAGATGCAGGAACAGTCGCAGAAGGTCACCACGGCGTTCATGGCGGGTAACAAGGGAATCCCCGATTCCGGTCGCGCTTTCCTGGATGAGTGGCAGGCCCAGCTCACCAGCAACCAGAACGAGTTCCGAAAGTACGTCACCGATCACTACGATCGACTCATCGACATGTTGCAGCCCAAAGATGAGAAGTAACGACTTGGAGGCCATGTTTTCAAGCTTTTCAAAGACTCAAAGGCGCTACCGAACCGGCAGCGCCTTTTGTGTTTTCCAACGGTCACCCAATACTTGCGCACAACGCCAACCCCACAACCAAAGGATCCTCCCATGAACCCTCTGAACCTGATGCAGCAGATCATCCAGTTCCAGAAAACCCTGACAGACAACAGTTTCCGATCCATGAACCTTCTTATAGAACACGGCGAACGGCTCCAGTACGCCTGGCTCAACAGCGTCTCCGTACTGCACGGCCCCGCACAGGAGACGGCAGCCCTCTGGCTGGATGCGAGCAAAACCTCTCGGGCCTGTTGGCATTCAGCCGCCAACGCCGTCTTTGCGCCCTTCAGCCCGTGGGAAATCTCCTGAAGCTTTCCTTTGCGTTATCCGCCTGATAAGGCTACACTCTCCATTTTCAGACAAACGACCCCACGATTCACGAGGCCACCATGACATGCCGTCCACACGCTAGCGCTCTCATCCTCCTGCTGATCTGCATTTTGTGCCTACCCGCACCGGCCGTTGCGGAACGGGCCGGGCTCACGATCACAGCGGTGGGTGACATCATGCCGTCGAGTTCGTTTCCGGACCCCAAATACCTCTCCACGATCCCCGACGAGGTCTTCGTCACCACCTTTGCCCGGATCCTGGGGGATGCGGATGTCCGCTTCGGAAACCTCGAAGGCACCATGGCCGGAGACGCGCCCTGCCTCAAGGCCTGTAAAAACTCAACCACGTGTTACGCCTTCAACATTCCCTTCGGGTATGCCGACATACTGAAGCGCGGAGGGTTCAACCTGTTCAGCCTTGCCAACAACCACATCAGCGATTTCGGGGAGCCGGGCCGCAGGCGCACGGTTGCGCCAGCTCCGGGAAAAGCGGGATTGCCTACTGCGGAACCCTGGAAAAGCCCTGGGACATTCTCTACGCCAACGGACTGTACATCGGCTTTGCAGCCTTTGCCCCCCACAAAGGGGTGGCGGACCTTCTTGACAGAGATGCCGCGGTCAGGCGCGTCCGAACCCTCAGCAGCATCTGTGACATGGTCATTGTCTCCATGCATGGCGGGGCCGAAGGAAGCGGGGCGGAGCATGTGCCCCGTGCGACGGAGACCTACCTCGGGGAAAACCGGGGTGATCTCCATGGATTTGCCCATGACGTCGTGGATGCGGGCGCCGATCTCGTCATAGGCCACGGGCCCCATGTGGTCCGCGGCATGGAGATCTACAAAGGGCGTCTCATCGCCTACAGCCTCGGGAATTTTTTTACCTGGGCACGCTTTAACCTGGAAGGCCCCAAGGGCCTGGCCCCTGTCCTCAATGTCTCCCTCGCGCCCGATGGCCGGTTTATTGAAGGGCGCATCCACTCCCTGCGACAGCCTTACAAAAGCCTGCCCGTTACCGACCCATCCCACGGGGCGGCCAGGGAGGCGGCACGCCTCTCCCTGGAAGATTTTCCGGAAAGCCCCCTTCACATCTCGGATCAAGGCGTCTTGTCGGTACGTGACAAGGGCTGAAAAAAAAAACGGCAGCCATTACAAACCAGGGCTGCCGTCAATTATCTGTATCATGCCTTCCCCATGCCTTGCGGGCTCGGGGCACGGCCCGCATTAGTGATGGTCGCAGGCATCTCCGTGACCGCCGCACACATCAATGGGCATAAACTCTTTGAGCTCTCCCTTGTCCAGCTTGGCGAGGTTCTCCCGCACCGTCCCCTCCACGGCTTTATAAACAGGTACCGCCTTGTGCTTCAGTTTTCCGAGGGCGCTGCCACCGATGCCCCCCACCACCACCGCATCCACGGAACGCCCGCCCAGGGCCTTCAGGGGCTGGCACTTGCCGTGCTGATGGTCCAGGTCCTGGTTCAGCACCTTTTCACAGGTTTCGGTCTCCGTATCAACAATCACGAAAAAATTTGCTGATCCGAAATGGTTGTATACAGGGCTCTCAAGTTCGTCGAATTTTTCTGTCGGGAACGCGATCTTCATGGGAACAAACTCTCCTTTGACGTCTGTGGTCGGGCTCAAAAACGATGAATGCAACGGCAGGCGTTGCGTCAAAGCGGCGCTGAAGCGTTTGGTGCCTGTGGCGCCCCATCATAAAACAGTCAAAGAAATATAGGGATCGAATCTGCCGTTGTCAACGAGAAGGGAACACAGTGAGAAAGGAGGGACCGGGCTCCCTACGCCGCGGAGAGCAGCGTTAATGCCAGGGAGCCCGAGGGTGAAAAATAGTCTCTTGATCATGTAAGGTCTGACATCGGGAATTATCGATTTCTTGTGAGGTGGGATAGGGTTCCTGGATTCGCCTTGTCAGATGAGGCGTCCGAACCGAAGGTAACACAATCTTTAGCAGATTCATCGGGAATGTGTTAACCGTAAAAACACGGTAAAAATACGGTAATCCATACCGTGTTGATTACATCTGCATCAGATAAACCTTCAAGTTCACCCCACTTTTCTTAAGCCCCAATTTTTCCCGAATACTGTCCCGGTAGGCATCGATGGTCCTGGGGGAGAGGTTGAGCAGGTCGGCGATCTCCTTTGTGGTCTTTCCGCTGCGCACAAGCTGGGCGGTCTGGATTTCGGCCGGGGTCAACCGAAAATAGCCGGCATTGATGTTCCGCGCAAAGGGAGAGAGGATGTCCTCGATGTTCTTCCCCAGCATCTCCACAAGGTTCTCCTGGGCCTTTGTCAGATGGGTCCCTTTGAGCCTTTCGATGTAGGGTAAAATCAAGTCATCCACATTTCTCATCATGTTTTCCTGGATCTCACTCATGTTTTCATCGCTCTTGCTCAACATCTGTTTTAAAGAGATGTTGGCCTCGGACAGCTTTTCACCGGACTCTTTGAGTTCCCTCTCCTTCTCTTTGAGTGCCGCTTCCTTGGCCCTGCGATCCGTCACCTCGTTTTTCAGCACCCGGTTCACCATCTGGAGTTTTTCGGCCTGGTCCTTCAAGCTTTCATACAGCCGGGTGTTCTCCATGGCCCCGGCCATCTGAGAGGCAAGGGTTTTTAAGACGCGCAGGCGCCGCCCGTCGAAAAGATGGTCCAGGGTCCGGTTTTCAAGGTAGAGGATACCGCATTGCCGGGATTGAACCATGGACGGAATACAGATGGCACTGCCGCACCCAAAGTCATCAAAGTAGGGATCATAGACCACGGGGGTCTCACCGTGGTTGTACTGAATCAGGCTGCCGGTCCGGGCCACGTAATGGATCATCGCCACCGGCAACCGGGTCTCCTCAGAAAGAACGGAAGACCCGCAAAGGGAGACCTCCTCCGCACCAAACCCCTTCCACGCCTCCAGCCGAACCTGGCCGTCATCCGTGCGGCAGACCGCCCCGGCCTCGGCCCCGCCGTACTCAAGGGCTGTGTCGACAAGCTTCCTGACGAGCCGGTCGTAATTTCGTTCCGTGGACAGGGCCTCAAAGGCCCTGGAGAGTCCCTCCAGATCGAGAACCCCCTCACTTGAACAGCACGCCTCGCCGGAATACCCCCTGCGGGGCAACCACCGATTCTTCCCGGCCATGGAGGGGAGGCGCCAGAGCACCTGCTCGTAGTCTGTCTCCAGTTTGCGGGCTTTGGCCTCGGCCCCCCAGAACCGCCAGAGGTTCACCGCATCGGTGAGGCACACCCTTGCCAGGCGCTTCCTCCCCATTTGCAGATAGCAGGCACCGGCCCTCTCCGAGGCATACGCCTCGTGGAACGTGAAGTTGTTTTTCTTGGCCTTTTCAGCGGCCAGTTCAAAATGAAAAACCGCCTTCTGGACATTCTTCCGGGCCAGGAATCGTTCTCCCCGCACCATGTCATGGAGATGAGCGAAGTTACACGGCGCATCCACCGCCGCTTTGCCCAGTTTTTTCTCGATATCCCGGACCAGCTTCATCCATCCGTTCTGCCGGAATGGGAGCCCCCCTCCGCCGTGCCGCGCGCAGATCGCCGCGGCAAAGGCCGAAAAGACCGGAATGGTGTACGTGCTGGTCACCATGTCGATGAGGGCTGCATACCGACGCATGATGGGCCGGGCATCGTGCCAGAAGAGAAAAGCCAGGAGGCCTTTGGTGATATGGTAGTTCAATGCGGCGATATGGTCGTTGGGCATGTCACCCCCGCGGGGGCGCTCATCATCGGTAAAGAATGGCCCGGAAAATGATACGGGCTGGGCTTTGGCATCCGTGAGATTGGCCACGGTCTGCTGAAGGTTACGGACGGTCCCTGTAAAGGGAAGCCTGAGGCGCTCCATCTCCTCCCCGTAGGTCACCATGTCCCGAGCCAGCTGGTGCAGGTCGTCGGAGCCGAAAAAGCGGGTGTAAAACCATGCGGAGACAGCCCCTCCCGCATACTCTGTGTCCCCTTCGGCCAAAGACTGCTCATAGGCACGCAGGTACACCGGAAACAGGTCCTGAATGGGCTCTTTCCAGTGCTGGACAAGGCAGACCGTCAGGGACAGGGTCTTGCCCCGGACCCCGGACTGCTCCTCTTTTTCCAGGAGCGAAAGGGCGTTGTAGGCATGGGCCGTTCCCTTCTCCACCTTGTTGTCGACCCGAAGGCAGATAAACCCGTAGGCAGCCAGGAGAAACGGCGTGTGTTTGGAGCGGCCGTGCTTCAAGCTGTAGCGCAGGGCCGTGAAGATAATCAGCGGAGACAGCTCACTTCCGGAGAGATAGGCAGCCATGGTGGCCGAAAAGAAAAGCTCCATGATGGAAAGATGCTCGGCATCCGTCATCACAGGAACCTGTTCGAGTCCTTTTCGCCCCAGTCGCGCCAGGGAACTGCGAATGCGCAGGAGCCCGGCCAGCTGGTGCAGCCGGGAGGCCCTCTCGGGCAGGCGAAAGCCGAACCGGCCCAACGCTTCCCTTGAAAAGGCAATGGCACCCGTCAGGTCGTTGGCGGCAATGGCTCCGCGTATTCGCATGCGCCAGACATTCACGCAGTCCCAGTCGTTTCTCGCCTCTTTCTCCACGGTGGCCACATGGGCCTCCATGACCGCATACTCCCCCAGGGCATACGCGGCTTCGGCAGCGGCCGAGGTCATCTCCAGGCTCAGGGAGTACTCCCGCTCCCACCCGTCTTCCCCCAGGAACCTGAGCCCACACCGAAAGCACTCCAGGGCCTGGCCGAAAGAGGAGGTCTCCATGGCCTGCTTGCCGGCATCGAGGTTCAACAGGACCAGCTCCTTGCGGTAGCTCTCCCGTATGGGCACCGACCCCGAGGCATTGAACTGGTAGACAATATCGAAAAGGTAGGGACCGGGACGATGCTTGAGCCCCTCATAGATATGCATTCCGGCGCTGAAGTGGGCCAGTTCCCGCTGACCTTGCGTCATGCGCTCATAGGCGGCTTTCTGCACCAGGTCGTGGGCAAAACAGTATCCCTCCCGGGTACGCACCAGAATTTTTTTATCGCAAAGGACCTCAAGGCCTTGCCTGACCTTCTCTTCCGAGCGCTGAACCACCATGGCAAGGAGTTCGGGAACGACCTTGTGCCCCAGCAGGGAGGCCGACTCCACAAGCCGCCTCATCTGCATGTCCAGGCCATCCACCCTCTCGGATATCCACTGGGCCGCCGAGGTACACATGGGAAGGGCCTCGAGCTTTTGCTGGTTCCAGTGCCAGGTCTCCCCCTCGGGACCGTGGGCCCTGACCAGCTCGCCACCGGAAAGAATCCGTTCGAGAAAGGCGTTCACATGATAGGGTATGCCGCCGGTCTTGGCATACACCAGCTCGGCCAAAGGGGCGATCCTCTTTCTGTCCTCGCCGAGGCACATGGAAAGAAAGGTCTCCACGGCAAGGCTGTCCAGCCCCTGGATGGGCATCACATCCACGATGCCCTCTTTCTTCATGGTCGAAGCCTGGAAAAACGATTCCACCAGAACGCTTTTGCTTTCACTGGTTCGAAAGGCGGCAAGCAGCCCCACCTTCTCCCCGGAGATACCTGTCAGCAGGTTGAGAAAGAGGCGGGAGTCTTCATCGGCCCACTGGATATCATCGATGAACAGGATAAGGGGGCGTCCCATCTGCCTGAACACCCGGAAAAAGTTGGCCATGGCCATGTGGATGACGTTGGCCTTGGCCGATGATTCCAGGTCCAAGGTGGCGTCGCCCTGTTCCGTATCCAGAAGCAGGGAAAAATCGGGCACCATGGACAACAGGACGGCCACCCCGTCCCCCATGAGGCGCTTGATGACCTTTCGCCACTCCCGAAGCTTGGCATCCGGCTCCCCCAGCAGGGTGCTCACCACCTGCTGCAGTGCACCGACAAAGGCGGCACCGGGCCTCTCCACACTCTGATCGAATTTGCCGGAGGCCACGATCACTTCGGGGTGATGCTGGCGGGCATACCGGCAAAGCCACTCGGCAAGGGCTGTTTTACCGCATCCAGCCGCCCCGGAGAGCACCATCACACCGGGCCGTTCAAAGGCAGCGGCACCGGCTTCGGCGATGCCCTTGACCCATTGCGCCAGCTCCCGCTTCTCGTCATCCCTGCCGCAGAGCACACCTAGCCATCCGGCGAGGACCACAGGCTAAGGTAGTCGGCCGACTCACCGGTGCGCATGCCCGCCTCTATGGCCTCGATAAGGGCCTCGGCAGAGGGAACGCGCCCTTCCGGGTTTCGATTCATCAGGCTCATGATGATTTCATCGAGCCACCGGGGAATCTCAAAGCAGAGCGTGCAGGGCCGCGCGGGTGTCAGGGCCACCCGGGAATGAATCATCCCCCCCACGGTCTCCATGTCAAAGGGGAGGCGACCGGTGAAGGCCTCGTACATCACCACGCCCAGAGAGTAAAGATCGCTGCGGTGATCCGGTTCCCCTTCCCTGGCGACGGTGAGTTCAGGGGCACTGTACGCAAGGGCCGTGAGCAGGTGATCCACCTCCTGGAACTCGTCGTCCCGGATCACCCCGGGCTCGTTGTTGAACCCGCCCAGCTGAACCCGACCCGTATCCTGGTTAACGATGATGTGTGAAGGGCTGATGTGACCGTGAACCACGCCTGCCTGATGGCAGTATGCAAGGGTTCGTGAGAAATCGAGGAACCAAGAGATGAGAACCTCACGACCGGGAAGTCCCGTGTCGTAAAGTTTTCTGAGGGGCTCGCCGTCGATGTCTTCCAGGATGAGGGTCAGCCCAAGGGACGTCTGCTTCAGTCCAAAGGTCTTGATGATCCCGGGGTGAGACAATTCCCTCAGCATGGCGTATTCATGCTTGACCATCTCCACCTCGGACTCCCCGGGGCGTTCACGCTTCAACACCTTTAAAATGACTTTTCGGCTGTGCGCCGTGCTCCATGCCCTGTAGTACCCGGACACCCGATCCTGAAAAACCAACTCCGGCTGAACAAATTCGTCGATAACAGCCATGCGCCCCCTCCATCTCCGCGGCAGCCTGAGAACCCGCCAACGGACGCGCACCAACCCACCAGTCATCGTCTTCCCCGGCATCGTCTCCACAAGGCATGCCGACCACCTCCCTGAAAGGCCATCGACACCCCCACCCACGTTCGCAAACGATATCATCGCCGATTGAACGTGTTATCCACCGGTATCATCGTCGGTTCTACCCATCACATCGCCGGAAGTCAATACAGATCACAAGGAACGGCAAGGAGGAAAAAGGGAAGGCAACGGGCTGCAGACCATCGCCATGGCGAAGGGAAAAAGGCCCGGTATCCTGGCGACACCGGGCCTGAAAATAGGATGAGGATCAGCCTGCCACCGTGGGTCGTCCGGCAAAGAGCTGCTCCACGGCCGCTTCATAGGCTGCAAGATCGGTGAGGCGGCGCAAGGGTTTGAAGAGGCGATCGCCGTTTTCAAAGGCGTCCTTGAAATAGACCCAGAAGGCTTTCATGACGTTGGTCACATGCCCGGGGCCATCGAGACGTTCCACCTGGCGGGCGTAGATGGCGTCATGGAATGTCTTGAGCAGGCTCAGTTTCGTCTCGTCATCAAACCGGTCGCCCTTGATCTCAGCCGGGAGAAAGGGGTTGGGGATCACCCAGCGCCCGATCATCCAGTCCGAGATGGTGGGAAATCGCTTTGACAGCGCCGTGAACCGATCAAGGGACCACAGGTCTCCGTTGTAGATCACGCGATGCCTGATCTCGGGGAGCACGGACTCGAAGAAATCGAGGTCCGGGTCCCCCTTGTACATCTGCACACCGGTGCGGGGATGGACCGTGAGGTCTTCCAGGGGATACCGGTTGTAAATCTCAATGAGGGTGTGGAACTCGTCCCGGGTGTGACGCCCCAGCCGGGTCTTGACGGAGAGGCGACCTTTACGTCGCTCCACCAGCTGTCCAGCAGGGCGTCCAGTTCATCGGGAAAACAGAGGATCCCCGATCCCTTCTTCTTTTTGGCCACCATTTTATAGGGGCACCCGAGGTTCAGGTTCACAACGGGATGGCCAAGGTCGTAGAGACGGTTGGCAAGCAGCACGATGTCATCGGCCACACTGCCCATTACCTGGGGGATCACGGGCATCTTTGTGTTGAGTTCCGGCAGGACGTCGTTCCACTCCCGGTCCTTGGCGCGCCCTTCGGGAAGCGCAGAGATAAAGGGAGAGACGGCAACGTCGATGCCGGAGAAAATCTCGGCGTACACGTCCCGGAAGAGCAGCTCGGTGTAGCCCTGCATGGGGGCCAGCCAAAGTCGATGTGTCATGATCTCACCATAAAAAAAGTGACCGTTGCTGCATGGAGCGCGGTCACGAGATATCTGTTGCCGATGCGGGCCAGGGGCCCGCAGCCGGATATGGAATACATCTGTTTTTTTTTGTAACTATTCAGCTCAAACAAGCCGTTCCAGGCTCCGCCGAAATAATGTCCACTTTTTCACATTAGAAACGTTTTTTGCGGAGCTTTTTTTCAAAAAAGCGACCCGCCGGAGGCAAGCTGAATAGTTACTGTTTTTTCCTACCTGATATGCACATGCATGGTGGTGGCCGCGGTAAAAATCCCCAACAGGATACTTACTGCGGTCACACTCCCGCACAGAAGGGCCAGGAACTTGTCTCTCTGGGACTCCCGCTTGCGCTCAAGGTAGCCAAGGGCCCAGGCCAGGCCCGCCCCTGCGATAATGCCGCCGCCGTGGGCCCAGTTGTTGATCCCCGGCACGATAAACCCGAAAAGGGCAAGGCTCACCACCCACCCGCTCACCTGGCGGTAGACGGCGTTGCCGTAGGCCCCTCCCCGGTTCTTGCCAAAGTAAAGAGCCGCCCCCACCAGGGCACAGACAGCCCCTGAAGCCCCGATGGTCAAATCCACCCCGGCCAGATACGACACCAGATAGCTCAGGGTCCCGCCCAGCGTAAAAATGATCACCAGACGATAGGTGCCGAACTCACGCATAACAAAGGGCGCAAGGTTCCGAAAGGCGAGCATGTTGAACACAATGTGCAAAATGCTGCCATGGAGCCAGTTGGCCGCCACAAGGGACCACCAGTACCCCAGTCCGTTGATGGGTGCCACCCCCGAGGCCCCCAGAAACAGCAGGGTTTCATTGGACGGAGAAAAAAAGCTCAAGGGGTTGCCCGTCAAGCCCACGCTCTCCCCCCTCAACACGCTGACCACAAGGGAGGCCACATACATCACGACATTGATCCCGATGATTACCTTAAAGATAAGGTCTGGATCGGACATACCGCGGACCATGGCGTTGTTCTTGAGCCCCGAACCGGGCTTGCGGATTCCGCAGTAAGGACACGACGGCTCGTCGTTGCTGATCAGGCGCCTGCAATTCGGACAAAGCAGAGATGTTCGGGAAGGTTTTCTGGTCATGGGGCCTCATTGGATAAATGGGTACGAAAGAGAACACGCCAACCGACGTGGAGGGACGGCTACGGAAGCTCAGGAACACAGCCACGGAAGATTTCCGTGGGCTTATGCTTGCACGGCACCCATCATAAAAGATCCGCGCCGCAGCTTCAATAAAAACCGAAACGAGCCATGGCAAAGGACCGCAGGGACCGGAGACCCGTTATGAACCGGTCAAAAAAAGCCGCCCGGAACACCGGATGCGCATCCGACACGCCTCCAGACGGCTTGGAAACAATTCACTTCCTGAAGGTAAGGACCGGATCCGCGGGCAGGGCCAGCCCGACACTCACTTCAAGGGTCTTGAGGATGGCTGCGGGCACGGGACAGGAGACATGGGGAAGATGCGCCGTACAGAGGGTAATCACCTTGGATTGTCCTTTGGCAAACAACTCGTTCATGACATCCAGGGGCTCGTCCCCCAGGGCCTCGGCCACCTTTTTCAGGTTCGGACACCCTGTTTCAAGGGTACAGACCGCCTTGTATTTATCCGTCGGGTCGGCCGTGATCACCGTCTTGAACCCACACACACCTGCAAACACTTCCATTTCCGTCATGAGACACCCTTTCTAACAAGGGGGGACGCCTCGAAAGGCTCCCCAAAAAACATAATACGCCAGACAAAAACAAGCCCATGGCACCCCCATGGCCGCCCCTTACCATAAAGACAGGCGGCCGGAGCCCATATCAAGCGCCAAGAGTATAGGACGATTCACAATCAAACACAAACCAGAAAAAATCGAGCAACCCAACCCCGCGCAGCCCCCTTGCTTCCCCCGCTTACACAGGCCCCTCATTGACACGCGGAAGAGCGTTACTGTATAAACGTCCTTTGCCCATGCCACGCCTTACTGGGTTCGATGGTAAAAGCAATCTGTGCCACCGCACATATGGGGCCGGGGTACCCGATGTTATTTAGGTATCCGGCCTCTTTTTTTGGGCCTTTTCGCCCGCAATGTAGATTTGGAGAATGCGAAGGTATGCAACAGAAAGGAAAGAGGGACCAGTTCGGAAGCCGACTGGGATTTATTCTGGCGTCCGCAGGGTCCGCCGTAGGGCTTGGAAACATCTGGCGATTCCCCTATGTCACCGGTGAAAACGGAGGGGCTGCCTTTGTTTTTATCTATCTTCTGATGGTTTTTTCCTTAGGATTTACCGTCATGCTGGCTGAGTTTACCCTGGGGCGCAACACCCAGCGTAACAACGTGGGCGCCCTCATGCGCCTGGGGGGCAAGGCCTGGTCCATGGATGGGGTGGCTGGGCATCATCGCCTCCATCATTATTCTTTCATTTTACGGCGTCATCGGCGGCTGGACCATGTGGGACCAGCTTGTGTCGGTGTTCCAGGGACTGCCCACAGGAGCAGATGCAGCGGCCCAGGCAGGCCAGGCCTTTGAAGGGTTCATCACCAACTCTCCGTCTGTCATCTTCTATCAGGCCCTGTTCATGGGGGCCACCATCTGGGTGGTCTCAAAAGGAATCGGCCAGGGCATCGAGCGGTTCTGCAAGGTCCTCATGCCCGCCCTGTTTCTCATCATCTCATCCTGTCCGTGCGTTCCCTGACCTTGGACGGGGCCATGGCAGGCATTTCCTTTTATCTGAAACCCGATTTTTCCAAAGTGACCGGGGGCATGTGCCTGGCCGCCATGGGGCAGGCCTTCTTCTCCCTGAGCCTCGGCAACGGCGGCATGCTCACCTACGGGAGCTACCTGAAAAAAGAGGAGCCCCTCCCCTCCTCGGCCTTCCAGATCTGTATCCTGGACAGCCTGGTGGCCTTCCTCTCCGGCCTCATCATCTTTCCGGCGGTTTTTGCCTTCGGGTTTGAACCGGCCTCCGGGGCGGGCCTCTCCTTCGTGACCCTGCCCGCGGTCTTTTCCCAGATGTTCGGCGGTGTTTTCTGGGCGGGTCTCTTTTTCCTCCTGCTCGTCATCGCCTCCCTCACCTCGTCGGTGAACATGCTGGAAGTGGTCTGCGCCCATTTTATCGATGAAAAGGGATGGTCCAGAAACAAGGCGCCCTGGGCCATCGGCTTCGGCATTTTCCTTCTGGGCGTGCCGTCGGCCATCTCCCTTGCAGGCGGCCTCAACGTATCAGAGGGTTCCTGGACACCATGGACTTCATCGCCTCCAACCTCATGATGCCCCTGGGCGGGTTGTTCATTGTCCTGTTTACCGGCTGGGTCATTGCAGATATCGCCAAAAACGAGGTCACCAACGGCGGCGACGTCTCCTTTTCCCTCCTGCCCGTATGGCAGGTGGCCTGCAAGGTGGTGGCCCCCCTTGCTGTGGGATACATTTTCTTTCAGGGACTCACCTGGTAACAGCGAACGCCGGATCCCCCGGCCCGAATGCCGGGGGATAAACAGCGCAACGCGCCGGACACTCAACGCGAGGGTATCATGAGCGACTACTCTATTTTCATCGGCCTTCTGGCCCTCTACATCGGCAGCCTCATCGGCATCGGCATCTATTACAACAAGAAACAGAAAACCAGCGTGGACTTTTTCCTGGCGGGCCGGGAGCTTAATGCCCTGTCCATCGGCTTTTCCGCCGCAGCTTCCTGGCTTACGGCAGGGGCCCTTCTGGCCGTCACCGGCTTTTTCATGCTCCTGGGCATGGGGTCTGTCTGGGGCTTTGTGGCCCCCAACATCATCGCCCTGGTGGTCATTGCCCTTTTCGTCAAAAAGCTGAAACGCCTTCCGGCCATCACCCAGCCGGAGCTCCTTGAGATGCGATACGGCGACTCCCTCAGGGGGCCGGTGGCCATCATCATCACCATCGTCATGATCCTTTTTGCGGTCTCGGACATCAAAGGATTCTCCATGGTGCTGGAGATTTTCTACGGCTTGGATTCCCTCTACTCCGTGCTTATCGTGGGGGCTGCCGTGGCCCTTTATGTCAACTTAGGGGGCTTTTCCGCGGTGGTCTTCACCGACCGCATCCAGTTTACCCTCCTCTTTCTCTTTGTCATGGCCATGGCCGTCATGACCACGGGGGCCGCCACTGACGCAGACGCCACCTTGAGCTTCTCGAAGATGGTAAGCGACGTCCCCGGAGCCTGGTACAACCCCTTCTCTGTTGGGCTCCCCATGGTCCTGATCTTTACCCTTTCCATTGTTCCCGGCTGGATCACCGAGCAGGATCCCTGGCAGAAGGTGTGGGCTGCAAAGGACGACAAAGCCGCGCAAACCTGGGTATGATCATCGGGGCCGTGCCGGACCTGGTGTTGGCGGATGCGCCGTCATCGCCATCGCCCTCAACCGCCTCTACCCGGAGATCGCCGCCGCGGGCTTTCCCGCAGGCATGGCCAAGGCAGAGCCCGCCCTTCTCGTCTTCATCACGGAAAGCGGCTTCTCCAAGTTCGGCCTGGCCCTCTGCGCCATCGGCCTTGCCACCGCCGCCATGTCCTGTGCCGATACCTTTGCCACCTCCGGTGCCTCGTGCATCTCCCGGGACATCTACCAGCGATACATCAATCCCGATGCGGATGAAAAGAGCATCATGCGCATCAACCGCCTCTCCGTCCTTTTCATCATCGGTGCGGCCACCCTCTGCTCCTATTTCATCCACAACATCATCGAGGCGATTCACATCGCCACGTTTATCGCCAGCGCCTCCTACTTTTTTCCCCCTGACTCGGCGGCCTTTTCTGGAAACGGGCCACCCGTAAGGGTGCTGTGGCGGGCCTTGTCTGCGGGGCCACAACACAGATCGCCCTTGTGGCCATCGACCTGGTAAAAACCCCGCCCATGGCACCCGGTTACCTGGAGTCCCTCTCCCCGATGCTCTCCGGCCACGGCGTCATCGCCGGGATGCTCATCAGCGGCATCGCCTTTGTGGTTGGCTCGTATACAGACAAGCCCGTGGACCAGAAACGACTCGATCTCTTTTTTACCCCATAAGCTTTAGTATCCATCTGAAAAACAGGGACGCTCTTGCAAAAGAGCGTCCCTTACCGGCCCAATACCAAACCCACATTCCTTTCCCAAAAGATCTTACTCACCCTTTTTGCCTGCTTCGAAATACTCCTTCTGCCAACACCACGGACAGAATATCTCTTTTTTTCCTGAACCATCTTTCCATGGTTTTAGGCCCACCGTTCGGTGACATGGAGGCCTTTCCATCTCCATTGACAAACCATTTGCATGGGTACATCAATAAAGTTTCCCGATATTTCACGACAATCCATGATCTCGCTGTATTCCATTTCTGCGTGCCTTTCCTTTGCGTAAATCAACCGAACAGAGATGATATCCCCAAACTTACATCGCAATTCCGGAATTGACTGAGCATCTGCCCTGTGGCGTCCCCTCACCCCCGGTTTTTCGCCACCACGCAACGGGCAGCCAACCCCATCGTATCCACCCCAACAAAAAGGAAGGACACCATGACATCACGCAACGTGAAAACCACGTTTCGCTGCATCTGTTTTTCTCTGGGCATCGCCCTGCTCATCGCGGCCTACGCCCACGCATCCGCATCGGCTCCACCCATAACGGCATCACGGGGCACCCTGCCCGATGCCGTGGAGCTTCACTGGCAACCCGTCAGCTGGGCAACGGGGTACCACATCCTTCGCTCCGGCAACTTCAACGGGCCCTATTTTCCCGTGGGATGGGCGGACGACGGAAACGAGACATATCGAGACGAAAAAGCGGAAGGCGGGGTGTACTACTGGTACAAGGTCAAACCCCAATTCGGCATCATTGCCGGACGGTCCACCCCGAGGGCACAAGGCTGGATCACCCCCAGGGAGCCCGGTGGCATGGTGGATACCACGGAAAGGGTTCCGGGGCTTCTCAAGCAGGTCCCCCATTTCCACAACGTGAGGAACCTGGCGAGAAAAGGGAAAAGTCGCTTCCGGCACCTGATGCTGACAGACGGATTCATCCCCTCCAACGAGGAAGAGGACCATTGGGTGGAGGGAATCTGCGCCACAGAACACCGCCGCATCGGCTCACCGGAATCCCGCATCGCCATTGCCACCCTGACCGGCTGGCTGGAAGGAATATGATCGGGCCCCATATGTCTATGATCAGCCCTTTGCCCTGGAGGCCGTGTACACCGCAACGGACTGGGGCCTGGACATCGACAGGGGCAACGGCTTCAAACCCTTTGACGCCTTTTACGCCGTGAACACGGGCATGACCCTGGACAACCCCAACGGCTCCATGGTCACAGGCCCCATGGTGTGGGCCGGGGACGGCAGCCCCGAGTCCTTTGACAAACTGGGCAATATCCAGGGCAAGGTGGTGGTTGCCGAATGCGAGTTTTCCAACCTGCCCCTGGGGTTCATCGACATGCTCTACAACGGAGGCTACGCCAAGTCAGATCCGGAGAACTGGATCAACCTGTTCACCTCCCTTCCCATGACCTTTACCCGCTCCAATTTTCCGGCGGAATACCTGGACGAGGATCATTACGATGAGGCGGTCTACTGGCAGGCCTTCGACAGGGGCGCCGCCGGGCTGGTCCTCATCATGAAAAACCACCCCGGTGACCTCAATACGCACTGGGGGCCCTACGACGGCCGCATGCGACCCATGCCCTGCATGTGGGTAAGCAGCCACAAGGGAGAGGAGATCAAAGAAATCGCCGAATCCGGCGCCACGGCCAAGGTCCGTATTTCAGGGGAGGTCAAGCCCGGAGAAGGCCACAACATCTACGCGGTGCTCCCGGCCACCGAGCCCGTGGACGGAAAGCTCTCCGATGAGATCATCCTCATCAGCACCCACCATGACTCCTGCTTCAAAGGGGCCACCGAAGACGGCACAGGCGTGGCCATGGTCCTGGCCCAGGCCGCCTACTGGAGCCGGGTGGAAAAACGGGAGAAAAACATCGTCTTCATCTTCACGGACGGACACCACTACCGGGGTCTGGGCGCCGAACTCTTTGCCCATGACCACCTGCACGACATCATGGAACACACCATTATCAACATCAACCTGGAGCATCTTGCGGCAAGCGGGGTAAAGGAAAACAAGGAAGGAAAACTCGTGGCCAGGACCACGGGGCCCTGACCACCATCTTTATCAATGAAAACCCCACAGCTATTGCAGCCACGGCCCGCATGCTCGAAGCCGCACAGCCCGACCGCACCGTGGCCATCCACTCAACCCTTTTAGGAAACGTGCCGCCTGGGGAATCAGGCCACTTCCACGTGGTGGCGGGCATCGACTTCATCCACTGGATCGGCTACCCGGTCTACCTGCTCACCTCGGAAGACACCCTGGACAAGGTGGACCAAAGCATCCTCAGCCCCCTGGCCCGTGCCGCCACCGAGCTCACCGCTACCTTCATGATGCTCCCGGACGGGTACTCGGACTACGCTGAGTAATGTAAGGTATGTCGTCACTATCCAGATCAAAAAAAACCTCCGGCGACCCTACCGGAGGTTTTACGTTTATTTGACATTCCACTCTGGCCGCGAGGTGAGCCACCTCGAAGCCTGATTGCCTTGCGCTTTGCCCTCGTTCCTCGGGCCAAAGCGCAAGGGCCTTCGACTCGGGCTTCGCCCGACACAAACGCTGATGGTATGTGCGAGCTGGATCACAAGCTTCGACGTAACAGGATACGTTATCGCTACTTGCCCATTGTGGATTTAATCGCACTGCCTCCGGAGGCTTCTTATTTCCTAGGCTCCGCCTTGCAGGTATGAACCATAGAGGGTGTAGCGACCTCAAACGTGAAGGCCGAGCCCGTACTAGGCTGTCTGCTCGCGATGGTGAAACAGGAATTTTTTCTGGTTTTTGGCACTCGCCCCAGAAGGATATCGGAGCCTAAAAAGCGCGGGCTCTTTGGGAATGGGCTGGGCCACGGCCGCGGCCATGGTCTCTTCGCTGATCTTGCCGTCCTTGACGAATTCCCTGCCGGCCTGCCTGATGGCCTCATGGATGGCGGGCACCTCTTTGGGAAGGAGTTCTTCCATGGCCAGGACATAGGAGTTGGGACGCAGGAGTTCCCCTGCGTACTCGGCCTGGAAGTTCTTGCAGATTCGCTTGACGTGATCCACCAGCCCGTCGAAGTTGTCCATCTCCCAGAACCCGCAGACGCTCATAAGAAGCAGCTTTAACGTTTGAAATGCGGGACTTGTGGCGATAATGCCCGTCCACCATTTCAAACTCGGGCTCCACCAGGGGAATGATCCGGTCGGTGAAGGTCTTCATCTGGGCTGTCATCCCGTCCACATACAAAGGCGTTGCCAGAATAAGCACGTCCGCTGCCGCCACCTGATCCAGAATGGCCGGCATGTCGTCTTTATGGATGCACTCCCCGGGGGTGCGGACCCAGCAGTTGAAGCATCCGTCGCAATACCTGATCTTCTTGTCCACCACATTGAACCGTTCCACCTCTGCCCCCGCCTCGGCAGCCCCTTCCAGAAACAGGTTCAACATCAGGTGGGTCATCCCTTTTTTCGTTGTCGGGCTTCCGTTTACAGCCAGAATCTTCATGCTCGCTCTCTCCTTATCAAAGCAATGGGATTGAAAATCCTGTCATCCGCAAACGTCACCAGCAAAGGCACAATCAACGGAAAAGACAGGGTTTATGCCTGTCAGGCTGCCACAAACCCTGCCAAATAGCAAAGAGATGTCCCTTAAAAAACAGCAATACGTAAAGAGCCATTCAGCGCTTTCGCCTGCACACCATACGGGTTTCAGCCCAGCCCATGCGCGAGTAAAAGTCCAATGCGTTTCGGTTGGTCTTGTCCGCAAGGAGCTGGAGCCTGGATGCGCCGAGCCCACGGGCCCAGGCTTCCACGGCCGCAAGGAGCATGGCCCCAAAGCCACGCCCCCTGTGGACCTCTTCCACCACCAGGTCCTCCACCAGGGCGGAGAGCCCGCCTTCGGCCGTGGAAACCAGGCACTGGGCGCTGCACATGGCCACAACGCGGCCCCCGGTTTCCACGCACAGAACCACCGAGTCGTCCCGGGACAGAAGCAAGCTCAGCCCCCGTGCCTGTTTCTCCGGATCAATGGCAAAATCCGCTTCCAGGGCGAACAGCACAGCAAGAAGTGATACCAGCCCCTGGATATCCTCCTGCCCTGCCCGTCGGAGGACGTAGGCGCCATCAGTCATCACCTCAGGCCTCCACGGCCGTCAGGAGATACGCTTCGGCTGCGGTGCCGTCTTCGATGGCGTCGAGGACCGCGTCCACAGCCTCTTCGGAGTCGATGCCCCCGTACCAGTGATTTTCCGGGTACACCACCACCACGGGCCCCCGCTCGCACTGCTTGAGGCACCCGGTGCTGGAGAGCAGGACATCGCTCATGCCCCGATCCAGGATCTCCTCTTCCATGTACTGGAGAAGGGAGACCGACCCTTTTTTATGACAGATCCCCTGGGGTTCCCCGGAAGCACGGGGGCTGCGTATAGCAAAATATGATGTTTCGGACATTCCATGATCTGCTCCTTTTCTCTTAAAATCGCTTTAGATTCATTCTTCGATGGTGCGCAAGCGCACCCTACAACCTGGCCGATAGCCATTAACCGCACCCCATGCCCATGCCCATGCCGGAGCACATTTCGCCCCGCCGCCTGGCTGGCCTTTTTGCCATGGGGGCCAGGCTTCGGCCCTCGAACACCGCCCCCAGGGCTTCGTCAATGAGCCCTTCGATGACGTGCACATCCACCCCGCTCTCTGCCATGGCTTTGCGGGGCGCGTCCCCAATGCCGCTCACAAGCAGGGTCGAGCAATCGGCCAAGCGCTCTGCAAGCTCCCGCCACCTCTCGGCCCCGGTACCCGCTGCCGGTGTGGGCCGGGTCTCCAGGTGCAGGAATTGGCCCTTTTTCTTGCCGAAAATCTTCAACTCCATGGCCTCGCCAAGGTGCTGGTTCACCAGCAGACCTTCCATGGAGGCCACGGCCACAAAGGGCCGCTCACTGTGGGTGGTCCGGCAGCTCTCCTGGGGGGACTCCCAGACGGAATCGGGCACTTCGGGCATGAGCTCGCACGCCTTGAGCTTGGCCATGAGGCCGTTATCCTGGGCATCGCCCAGGCACCCCACGGCATCGGCACGGCACCGGGCACAATGGGTCATCTGCCGGATATACACCCCGGCCTCTTTCCTGACGGCGTTCACCTCGGCTGCCGACGGCTCCGGGATATGGGCAAAGGCAGAGCCCTTGTTTTCATGGAAGGGCAGGCAGTTGAAGATATCCACCCCGAGGCCTGCCACGGTCTTTGCGATCTCCACGATGTGGTGATCGTTGATCCCCGGGATCATGATGGCGTTGACCTTCACCATGACCCCCGCCTGCTTCAGGGCCCTGATGGCGGCAAGCTGGCGCTCCATAAGAAGGGCGGCCCCTGCCTGGGAGCCGATGACCCGCTTGCCGTCCCGAACCCAGGCATACACCTCCGCGCCAACAGCCGGATCCACGGCGTTGACCGTGACGGTCACATGGCCGGTGTTCAGTGCGGCCAGATCATCGATGAAGGGGGCAATGCCCAATCCGTTGGTGGCAAGACAAAGGATCACATCGGGATAGGCCTGCCGAACCAGGCGCAGGGTCTCCATGGTCTGGGACGGGTTGGCAAAGGGATCCCCGGGACCGGCAATGCCCACCACCGAAATGTTCTTCTTGGCCTCGAACACATGCTCCAGGTACACCAGGGCCTGATAGGGCGAGAGCACACCGCTTGTAACCCCCGGGCGGCTCTCGTTGACGCAGTCGAATTTCCGGTCGCAGAACCGGCACTGGATATTGCAGCGGGGGGCCACGGGCAGATGGACCCGCCCGAAGCGCTTGCGGGCATTGACGTTAAAACAGGGATGGTTGACGCTGTTGATATCCTTATCTGGTTTCATTGGCTCTCTCCTGAAAATAGCTGTAAACATCCCGCCTGGAGCAAGATGATCCGCCGTGGGCACATGTGCGAATGACGAGCCGTTCACACATCTTTGATTGTAACTATTCAGCTTATGTTTGCCTCCGGCGGCCCTGCCGGGGGCCAAACTTTTGCCTGATTTATGAAACGCAGGTTTGACAAACAGGTCTTGACAGCTTTGGCATGAATTCAAGCGATTTTGACTGCTCTAATCCTTTTACCGGAAAGTTTTTTGCGGAGCTTTTTTTCAAAAAAGCGACCCGCCGGAGGCAAGCTGAATAGTTACCCTTTTTTACATGACCAGCTCGAAGCTCTCCTCTGAGGAGTCGCGATCCTTTCGGTCGAGGAGGGCGCTGAGTATCTGCTCCAAAAGCCTCAGGCCGCCCCGGTAGCCCACTGTGGGAAAATAGGAGTGCCCCACCCTGTCCAGGATGGGAAACCCGTGCCGCACAAAGGGGATGTCCTCGTCCCGTGCGATGTACTTGCCGTAGGTGTTGCCCATCAAAAGGTCCACGGGCTCGTTTTTGATCCACTGGTGCAGTTGGAACATGTCCCCGTGGGACTTGATGTTGACGGGCACGGGGGAGTCCTTGGTGAGTTCGGCGATGGTGGCTTCGAACTCCTTGCCCGGGGTGCCGGTGACGATGTGCACGGGCACCATGTCCAGGGTCACGAGAAACTCGGTGAGGGCGATGAGCTGATCCGGGTCTCCGAACAGGGCCACCTTTTTCCCGTAGAGGTACTGCTGCATGTCCGTCATGACGTCCACGAGCTGGCCGCGCTCAAAGGTCAGGGAGTCCGGCACGGTCACCCCGGCGAATTTCCGCAGGGTGTCGATGTAACGGTCCGTGGCCACAAGCCCGATGGGCAGGGGCAGTACCCGGCACGGCACCTTGAACTTGGTATCCAGGAACTTGGCGGCAAGGGAGGAGGCAAAGGAGCCCAGGGCCAGGGTCCCCATGCTGTCCCCCGTTGACTTGAGCTCCTCCACGGTGGTGCCCCCTTTGGGGAACATATGGTACCTGCCGGTCTGGGGGCCGTTGAGCACCCCGGAGGTATCGGGAAACAGCACGGTTTTCACCCCCATCTCCTCTGCCAGGCGCTTGACCTCGGCCATGTCCGACGGCTCCACAAAGCCCGGGATGATGTTCATCTGGTTTTTCTGCTCACCGGTCTTTTCGGCAAAGCCGCTGACGATGCCCTTGCACATGTTGGAAAAGCCCGTCACATGGGAGCCCACGTAGCTGGGGGTCGGGGCGTAGATCACGTGCTTTCCCTCTGGCACCTTGCCGTCGTCGTAGGCTTTCTTCACGATCTGGGTCAAATCGTCCCCTATGGTTTCCGACAGGCATGTGGTATGAACGGAGATGATGTCAGGCTCGTACACGGTAAAGATATTGTCGATGGCCTGAAGCATGTTGGACTGACCGCCGAACACCGACGACCCTTCGGTAAAGGAGCTGGTGGCCGCCACCACCGGTTCCTTGTAATGCCGGGTCAGGGTGCTTCGATGGTAAGCGCAACACCCCTGGGATCCGTGGCTGTGGGGCATACAGCCATGGATCCCCAGGGACGCGTACATGGCCCCGATGGGCTGACAGGTTTTGGCCGGGTTGATCATCAGGGCCTTTCTGTCCGTAATCTCTGTGGGTGTGTGTCTCAGTAGCATGATGTGTCCTTTTTTGTCTGGTTGATTCCGTCACCGCGCCTCACGCCGCTGCATAGGTCGCCGTCAGCTCCGGCTCTTTCTCCCAGGGCGCCTTCACATACGACCACACCTTGCTGTTGGTCATCCGCGCGATCTCCCGGTAAAAGTTGATGGCCCCCTTGAACCCCGCGTAGGGGCCTCCGTAGTCATAGGAGTGGAGCTGCTTCATGGGCACCCCGCTCTTCTGGATGATGTACTTCTCCTTGATGCCCGCGCAGAAGACGTCGGGCTTGATGGCCTCGATGAGCTTTTCCGTCTCGTACTGGCTGATGTCGTCGATGACAAAGGTGTTGGGCTTCATGTCCGCGATAAGGCCGTCGTACTCGCGGTAGATCTGGCCCGTGGACGTGAGCTCCTCCTCGGTCTTTCGCAGCCGGTATTTGTCCGGGTCCTGCTCCACCGAGAGCTGTCGATGCTGTCGATGCACGATTTCCAGCCCTTGATGGAGGAGGCGCTGCTTGCCTGGTAGATCATCCCGATCAGCGGCTTCCTGGCGGCCATGGTCTTCATGCCGAGCTCGCTGAAGAGTTCCTGGTAGTGGTGGGCCCTGGACCCGCCCACAAAAAGCATGGCCAGCTTGCCTTCGCACAAGGGGCGGTTCGCCTCCATGGCCTCGTTCACAGCGGGCATCTCCCGGGCGATGACCTCCTCCACCCGGGCGGTAAGTGAATCATCTTCAAAGTACTGAGCAATTTTCCTCAACGATTGGGCGGTGGCCCGGGCCCCGATAAAGTTGATCTTGATCCAGGGCATCCCGTACTTCTTCTCCATCATCTCCGCCATGTAGGTAATGGAGCGGTGACACATCACCACGTTCAAGTCGGCTGTGTGGGAGTTGGCAAACTGTTCCATGGTGGAGTTGCCGCTGAAGGTGGAGATAAGGGAGATCCCGCACTCATCCAGGATCCGTTCGATTTCAAAGGCGTCCCCGCCGATGTTGTACTCGCCCAGAAGGTTGATCCTGAACTCCCCGCCCCGGATGGTGTCGTCCAAACCCACCACATGTTGAAAAATACCGTTGTTGGCGATGTGGTGCCCCGCGGACTGGCTCACCCCCTTGTACCCCTCACAACTGAAGCCGAAGATATTGATGCCCAGGGTCTCCTTCATCTCCCGGCACACCGAATGGATGTCGTCCCCGATGAGCCCCACCGGGCAGGTAGAAAAGACGCTGATGGTCTGGGGATGAAAGATGTCGTACGCCTCCTGGATGGCCTGCTTGAGTTTCTTTTCTCCGCCGAAGACGATGTTTTCGTCCTGCATGTCCGTGGAAAAGCAGTAGGGCATGTAGTTCGGGGAGTCATCGGAGGCGGGCCGGGTCTGGTTTCGCCGGGTCAGCCAGGCGTAAAAGCCGCACCCGATGGGGCCGTGGACAATGTTGATCACGTCCCGGGTGGGCCCCAGGATCACCCCTTTGCAGCCTGCGTAGCAGCATCCCCTCTGGGTCAGGATACCGGGCACGGTTCGCACGTTGGCTCCGATCTCGGGAATATCGGTGCCTGCGCCGCCAGGCTTTACAAGGATCTGCTTGGCCCGTTTCCGGGCGACCTTGGTGGGATACTTGGAGAGAATCTCGGACCTGACCTTGTCAAGGTCCACATCGTGGGTGCTCTCGGTTCGGTTGGTATCTGTGACTGGTGCTTCCATGGTTTTCCTCTCTTGATGTTCGTGTGGGTCTTGCAATCACCCTGTGCCGGTTGCCCGGGTTCACAGCTCGTCGAGCACCGCATCGCCATGCTCTCCCGTGCGGATACGGATGGCGTCTTTGGAGGGCAGAACAAAGATCTTGCCGTCCCCGGACTTTCCCGTCTGGTTCACCCGGATCAGGGTCTGCACGGCCGTCTCCACGAGGTTGTCGGGAAGGGAGATGAGAATCAGGCGCTTAGGGATAAGCCGGTCGGTCTGTCCCAGCCGGGAGACCGCCTCTTCGTAGCCGTGTTCTGCCCCTTCCAAAAGGTCCAGGTCCACAATGCCCTTTCCCCTGCCCAACACCTCCCGGGCGGTCATGGAGGAGATCCCGGCGTCCGACAGGGCCCGCTTGGTCTGGTTCATCATGTTCATCCTGATGATGGCGATGACCTCCTTCATACCGGCACCTCCTCAAGCTCCCCGTCAGCGTTCTGGCGAATCCCAGAGCTGATGGTGTAGCTCTCCTCTACAGGGGTGATGAAAATCTTCCCGTCCCCGAAGGCCCCTTTTTCACCGGAGCGGGCCGCCTTGATGATGGTCTTGACCACGTACTCCCGGTCGGACTCCTTCACCACGGTGAAGAGCAGCTCCTTGATGATTTCGTCGTAGGTCACTTCGCCGATCTTGATGCCCCGCTGCTTGCCGCGGCCCACCACGGAAAACCGGGTGATGGCGGGAAACCCCGCGGCCATGAGGGACTCCAGGACATGGTTGACTCTTTCAGGACGGACGATGGCGCGTATCATGATCATGGTAACGGTCTCCTTTGCGTATTTTTTCTGTCTCTATTCAGTTAATCTTCGTTGAAAATACGTTTACCCACCCAAGCCGTAATCCATCAAAAGGCTTTCGAGTTCTTCAATTTCAATGGGGGTCGGAATCACGTGCAGGGTGTTTTCCGAAATTTTCTTGGCCAGGGTACGGTATTCATCGGCCTGGGGATCTTCAGGCTCGTATTCGATGACCGTTTTCTTGTTGATTTCGGCCCGCTGAACCACATTGTCCCTGGGGATAAAGTGGATCATCTGGGTCCCGAGCTTTTTGGCCAGCTCTTCGATCATCTCTTTTTCAAAATCCACGTTTCGCGAGTTGCAGATGAGCCCGCCGAGACGCACCCCGCCTGACTCCGCAAACTTGACGATGCCCTTGCAGATGTTGTTGGCCGCGTACATGGCCATCATCTCACCGGAGACCACGATGTAGACCTCCTGGGCCTTGCCCTCCCGGATGGGCATGGCAAACCCGCCGCACACCACGTCGCCCAGGACGTCGTAAAACACGTAGTCAAGCTCCTTGGAGTCCGAATAGGCCCCCAGCTGCTCCAGCAGGTTGATGGAGGTGATGATGCCCCGGCCCGCGCACCCGACGCCAGGTTCGGGGCCCCCGGATTCGGTGCAGACAGCGTTCCTGAAGCCTTCCTTCAGCACATCGCTCAGTTCCACGTCTTCGCCCTCTTCACGCAGGGTATCCAGCACCGTCTTCTGGGCCAGCCCCCCAAGAAGGAGCCGCGTGGAGTCGGCCTTGGGGTCGCACCCCACCACCATCACCTTTTCGCCGCTCTCCGCCAGGCCCGCCACCGTGTTCTGGGTTGTCGTGGATTTTCCGATGCCGCCTTTCCCATAGATCGCAATTTTTCTCATGGTGTGTCTCCTTAAGGTGTTGAGTCGTTGGGTAGATGCCGGGTGCCCGTCCCTTTCGGGGCCTTCAACGGGCAAACCCGGGAAATCAAAATTCGTCGTTCGCAGAGTTTACGTAGCAACAGCCATGCCATGGCGAGTAATCCACAGCATCGAAAACTCTCAACATATTGATAAATCGTTATAAAGCGCCATAAATCCCACATCCACCCCACGCGATACCCGAGGAATTTCACCTCCACCTTGCCAACAAAATTGTAATAACAATCCAAGGGCACAACATTTTTGTAGTAACACTGTTCAATACCCATTCCCCAAGTCAGAGCCAGACCCGACACTGCTTCCCCACCCCCCACCTATATCCGGCTGTATCGGTTGCGACGGCTTAGCCTATAGCCCCTCACCCATAACCCCATTGTTTCAGACATATCGCGATAAAACGAAACCCCACTCAAGATCCTTTTTTCTGCCGTCTCACAGGAGTCCTCCGCTTCGTGACTGTGGAATCGATCCGCGACAGCGTCGCCCCCCAAAAAAGAGACATCGATGTTATTTCTCAACATCAAGTCAACAAAATTGTCATTACGAACACAACGTAGCGTGAACCCACGCGCACACAACCCATCAAGAAAATCCCGCAAAGCCTGACATTACGGCAAATTACCCACGCAACCCCACAAAACAATCTCCGACTGGCACAGTCATTGCGACGTTATCGTCATGATATTCGTCAACCACCCACCAAAGGAGCCACAGCATGACGGAATTGAACATCCTTAAAGAGAGAGAAAAACAGGTCCACAGAAACGACCTCACCACCTTTCAAATGGACTGTGAAACCAAAAGCGCCGCAGGCTCGGTCAGTCAGAGGGCCTGTGTCTTCTGCGGCTCGCGGGTTGTTCTCTACCCGGTGGCCGACGCCCTTCACCTGGTCCACGGTCCCATCGGATGCGCGGCCTACACCTGGGACATCCGAGGAGCCCTCTCCTCGGGGCCCCAGCTCCATCGCCTCAGTTTTTCCACGGATTTGCGGGAGGAGCAGGTGGTCTTCGGGGGTGAAAAAAAACTCCGCCAGTGCCTCACGGACCTCATCGATCGCCACGCACCGGCCGCGGCCTTTGTCTACGCCACGTGCATCGTGGGCATCATCGGAGACGACGTGGACGCCGTTTGCAAAGCCGTAACCAAAGAAAAGGGGATCCCCGTGATTCCCGTGCACTCGGAAGGATTCAAGGGAACCAAAAAAGACGGGTACAGGGCGGCCTGCAAGGCCCTTTTCCAGCTTGTGGGAACGGGGGACACAAGCGGCATCCCACCGGTGAGCATCAACATCCTGGGGGAATTCAACATCAGCGGGGAAGCGTGGATGATCGAAGAGTACTACCGGAAGATGGGCGTGGAGGTGGTCTCGGTCCTCACCGGGGACAGCCGGGTGGAGAAGATCAAACGGAGCCACGGCGCGACCCTTAATGTGGTGCAGTGCTCCGGGGCCATGCTCCAGCTGGCCGAGATGATGGAAGAGGCTTACGGCATCCCTTACATCCGGGTTTCCTACTTCGGCTTAGAGGACACGGCCCAGGCCCTCTACGACGTGGCCGCCCACTTCAGCGACCACCCGGACGTGATGGAAGCCACCCGGGCCCTGGTAAAAACGGAAATCGAGGCTGTCCACCCGGACCTGTTGGAGTTCAAAAAGGTGCTCCACGGCAAAAAGGCTGCCATCTACGTGGGCGGTGCCTTCAAGGCATTTTCCCTCATTAAGGCCCTCCGGTACCTGGGCATGACAACGGTCCTGGTCGGGTCCCAGACCGGCAACACCCAGGACTACGATCTGCTCAAAAAAATGTGCGACACGGACACCATCATCGTGGACGACTCCAACCCCCTGGAGCTCTCCACCTACATCACGGAAAAGGAGGCCGACATCTTCATCGGCGGGGTAAAGGAGAGACCCATCGCCTACAAGATGGGCATCGGGTTCTGCGACCACAACCACGAGCGAAAAACGCCCCTGGCGGGATTCAAAGGAATGCACAATTTCGCCAAGGAGGTATACACCACGGTCCGAAGCCCGGTGTGGCAGTTTGCACCAGCACGAAACCGTGTGTATTGAAGGCATTTTTTTAAGACATCCCCCTCCAGCACCGGAGGGACCATTTCCCATTTATCCACCCAAGGAGAGAGACATGGACGTCACCTACAACGACTCGGCCACAACCAACGCCTGCAAACTCTGCACGCCCCTGGGGGCGTCCCTGGTATTCAAGGGAATCCGTGGCTCCGTGCCCCTGATGCACGGGTCCCAGGGATGCGCCACCTATATAAGGAGATACCTCATCAGCCACTTCAGGGAGCCCGTGGACATTGCCTCCTCCAGTTTCTCCAGACACGGCCATTTTCGGCGGGGGCGACAACCTGAAGCAGGCCATCACCAACGTCACCCGCCAGTACAAACCGGAGCTGGTGGGCATCTCCACCACCTGTCTGAGCGAGACCATCGGCGATGACGTGGGCATGATCTTAAAGGAGTTCAAGGCTGAGCAGTCCGGTGGTCGCCTGCCGGAAATCGTCCACGTCTCCACCCCGAGCTACCGGGGCACCCATGTGGACGGCTTCCACGACGCCGTGGCCGCCCTGCTCCACGCCCTTGCAGACAGCCTGGGCGGAAACAACGGGTGCATCAACATCCTGCCCGGCATGGTCTCTCCGGCGGACATGCGGCATATCCGGGAAATTTTGGATGACTTCGACACAGGCTGCTTCATGCTCCCGGATTACTCAGAGACCCTGGACGGCGAGCTGTGGGACAGCTACCAGAAAATCCCCACAGGGGGCATCGGCATCGACGAGATCCGGGAGATGGGCGGAGCCCGCGCCACCATCGACTTGAGCCGCGTCTGCAGCGAAAAACGAAGCGGTGCCCAGGTTCTCAAGGCCCGATGCAATATCCCGGTCCATCGCACGGGCCTGCCCCTTGGCATCAAGGCCTGCGATCACTTTTTCGCCACCCTGTCGGCCCTCACGCGTCGTGACGTGCCTGAAAAATACACCCGGCAGAGGGGGCGCCTTCTGGACGCCTTTGTGGACGGCCATAAATACATCTCAGGCAAACGGGCCGTGGTCTACGCAGAAGAGGATCTGGTGGTGGGGCTGGCGGGTTTTCTCTGCGAAATCGGCATCGTCCCCGTGGTCTGCGCCTCAGGGGGCACCAGCGGGCACATGAGAGAAGTTCTGGAAAAGACCCTGCCGGACAACATGAAAGAAGACGTAAAGATCATCGAAGAGGCAGACTTTCAGGACATCGAAGAGGCGGCCCTGAAGGTGTCTCCGGACCTTTTCATCGGCAACAGCAAGGGCTACTCCATAACCCGGAAACTGGGGATTCCCCTGATCCGAGTGGGCTTTCCCATCCACGACCGTTTCGGCGGTCAGCGGACCCTCCACGTCGGCTACCGGGGAACCCAGCGGCTCTACGACAACATCGTCAACGCCGTTCTTGAGGCCAGGCAGACCACCTCGGATGTGGGGTACAGCTACATGTAAGGCTGCAAAAGAGAGGAAACAGCCTCCGGCGGCAAGGTGTGCCACCTTGAAAGCAAATTACCGCCGGACTTTGTCCCTCGTTCCTCGGGTCAAATCCCAGCGGTGTTCTGGCGAACTACTGTGTGATTATTTGTTTCCGACAGCCTAACCCGGATATTTCATGAGTCGCGTGCACCCAAAAGCCGCACAGGAGTGCGGCGCTCCTCCTGACACATTGGAGAACTCTTCATATACATATTAAGTGGGATATCAACCATGGACACAAAATATAAGACATCGGGACGCGTCATCCTCTCCGACACCACCTTGCGGGACGGGGAGCAGGCACCGGGCGTGGCGTTCACCAGAAAAGAGAAGATAACCCTTGCTGCGGCCCTTTCGGACGCCGGGATCGATGAGCTGGAGGTGGGGACCCCGGCCATGGGAGCCGAGGAGAGACACACCATCCGGGAAATGGCGAGATTAAAGCTCAAATCTCCCCTCACCTGCTGGTGCCGGGGCACGGCCGAGGACCTTGAGCTGGCCATGGGCTGCGGAACCCAGGGCGTTCACCTGAGTTTTCCCGTCTCAGACAGGCTCCTTGCGGCAACGGGCAAAGAGTCGGAACAGGTGCTGGAGGCGCTCTGCGCCCTCGTTGCCCGGGCAAAAACAACCTTTGACACCTGCACCGTGGGCGCAATGGACGCATCCCGGGCTAAAAAGAAAACCCTCAATGCCTTTGTCCGCTGCGCCCGGGAAGCAGGGGCAAGCCGGGTTCGCCTGGCAGACACCGTGGGCATCTTCACACCCCACGCGGTGAGCCGCCTCGTCACCGACCTCAAGGCCTCGGGCATGCCACTGGAATTCCACGGACACAACGACCTGGGCATGGCAACGGCCAACAGCGTGGCCGCCGCCGAATCCGGCATTGATGCCCTCAGTGTCACCGTGGGCGGCCTGGGCGAACGGGCAGGAAACGCAGCCCTGGAAGAGGTTGCAGCAGCCCTTGCCTGGGGCACCCCCCTGTCCACGGGCATGGACCTGACCGCCCAGCCCCGGCTCTGCGCCCTTGCCGAGCAGATCACCGGCATATCCCCCGCCCCCACCAAACCCATCACCGGGTCTGCGGTCTTCACCCATGAATCGGGCATCCACGCCCACGCCATGCTCAAAGACCCAACAGCCTTCCAGCCCTTTGCCCCGGCCGCCGTGGGCCGGGAAGCGCCGACTATCGTGGCGGGCAAGCACTCAGGGACATCCGCCCTGGCCCATATCCTGGCAACAGAAGGGATTCGTATGAACCGGGAAACACTCGCCGCATCAATCCCTGCCATCCGCAGGGAAGCCGAAGTAAAAAAGCGGGGGCTCACCCCCCGGGAGGTCACAGCCATCTGCCTTGGACAAGGACAAAGTAGGTCAAAAAAAAGGTCTCCGGCGGCGAGGTGTGCCACCTCGAAAGCAATTTGCGAATGCTTCGCTCCCTGGCGGCTCTGCCTTAGCTGCAAGGAAACCGCGTAGCCCCGCACAATAAAAAAGGCTACACAAACAGACCCTTGCATGGGCATAACACGAAGCCGACGGTGTAGGAGTGTGAGGTAGGGTGGTGCTGCGATGCCCGAAAAATCGTAACGGTCATGATAATCCATGGTCGGGAGACCGTTTCACAGATAAATGGCAAAAGGTGTCGGTTTTCCGGACACATGGTGCGCAAGCACACGCTACAGGATGTCACATAACAAGCGGTTCAGATCATCCTGACAATCTGAGACATATAGGCATGAATCACTTATAGGCGACCTCTGAGAGTCACAAGACAGGCAGGGTCACACCAGCTGTCACGACCCTCTCATCGGTTGTATTGGGGGGAATCCGTCCGTCTGCGTACCGGATGAAAAAAACCGGGTTCTTCAAAAACGATAGGGTCATGGTGCTGCTGTAGGTCAGGGCCGCAGCCAGATAGGAGACCTCGTCCTGGTCTGCCGCCTTGAGTTTGCCGTCCATGTCCCAGGCCCTGTTGTACCGTCCATCCAGACGAAGCCCAAAGGGCATCAGGGCCTTGTGATCAAACAGCAACTCACCGAAGGCACACTTGAGCGATGCCTCCGCACGGAAACGACCGTAGGCATCTTCCTCGATGTCCGATGCCACCCCGTTGACGTACTCCCCTGCAACGATCACAGAAGGGATAAAGGAAAAGGGCCCTTCGGTTCGTATGTTGATGTAACCGGCTTCAATACCTGCGGCAAGGTTCTGCTCGTCAAAGGATTGGATGGTTTCGTGCCGGGCGTTGAAACCTCCGTAGATGTACCCCCAGCTGCTTTTGTCCTTGCTTGCCCCCACGCCCGCATTGGGATCCATGCCCGGTGAAAAGTCAGGGGAAACCGCCTGACCTCCGAGAAGGGAAAAACCTGCGATCACCTGAGACACAAGGGCCTCGTTATTCAGGTCCTTGTCTTCAAGGACCGTGCCCTTGAGCTGAAGCTGAACAAAGGACTCTGCTTCGCCCAATTGATGAGATTGCAGATTGGACCACGGGTAATTCACATCGTAGGAAAGGCCCAGGGTCCAGTCGCTGGAACTTTCATCGGTGGCTATTTTCGGTGAAATCTCCACAAAACGGTCCCTGGGTGAGGCATAAACAAAACCGGATACAGACATCACAAGCAAACAGGCAAGCACATATTGTTTCATCACAGATCAGCTCCTGTCGGTTATCGGGTTGTGCGCGGGCTTGAACATCAGGCCCCTTCAGTTGAAAAGTTGTAGAGTTCGTCGCAAAGGGAGGCCAAATCAACAAAGACGCTCCCCTCATCGGCAAGGGTAGCAATCAGTTTCTGCACGGCCATGGTGCGATTCGCCTTCTCTTCATACGTGGCCTTGCTCTCCCGAAAGTACCGATCCATGCCTTTTGCCAGCGCTTCACATTTTCGGTAGAAAATCGCCGATGATTCAAACCCCTTGTTCCAGTACTGCAATCGGGTAACGGAAAAATAGGCGTCGGTGTAAAAATCAGCGGACGACCTGTCTTTCTTACCCATCTGATTGTCCCTGAGATACCAGAAAAGCCGGACATGGGCCTCATTGTTGGCATTCCAACGAGCGTTGGGTGTTGTGGTCGTCCAGTTCACGTCGGCGCCTTTCGCCTGCAGTTCGTCTTTGATCCAGTTTGCTGCGGACACAGGATTCATGGTCCCACGGTGGTCCTTAATAAACTGGACGTAGTGGCGCATGTTCTCCTCCCCTGTGCCGGGGGCATCGCCAAACCCCAGAAAACCACGTGGGTTGGTTGTGGTGAGCTGCCTGAACAGGCCCTCGTCATCCAGGACTTTCTCGAAGTACTCCCAGTGACTTGCCTCGGACAGTGCTGTACGGACCAGCCAGAAATCCGTGCCGAAGAGTATCCGATTGCCGATGACCGGATCATGGAGGAGCTCTTTGAGGTGACCTATGTAATGCGCCTGGCCGTTTCCCCCTTCCATGGGCTCGGTGTGAAAGGAGATGTCCGCATACACGCCCGTGTTGTCGGGATCGCGCATCAAAGACAAAATCTGGGAGGTCCAGGAGTCGGTTGGGATCTTGGCACCGCAGAGGTTTTCACCGCCGCCGAAGTGACCAAAACAGACCTTGAGCCCATTATACTTCTTCAGGATAGGCTCCCACAATCGGGGCTCGCTGTTTCCCTGAAACGACTCCTTGGCGTAGAAGCCTCCGGGGGTACAGTGCATGAGGATCGGGATGCCGCGGGGATGACAAAAATCATACACCGCGTGCATCTCAGGAGAATCCACATCATAGCCCAATGATGGGTAGAGCTTAACCCCCACAAACCCTCGGGAGAGCAAAGCCCGCTCCATAATATGCCGATGGCCGTCCCGCAGGGGGTTCACGGCGATAAAGGGAAGGACCCGCCCCGGATACCTCAACACCTGGTCCGAGGTATCCTGTACCTGGCGCTCAAACAGCTCCGCATCGTTGCTCCCTCCGCTTGTGATATCCATCATCAGAGCAACGATGAGGTCGTCTTCGTTCAGTTGCTCCATGATGTGGGCCGTCACAGCGGAGATGCCGGGCTTCAGACCGATAAGAACAAAATCAAGGAGATCCCCGATGGGCATCCGGTGGCGCCCGGCATCATCCCTTGAGAGGGCTTTTTTCAGTTTTTCAACAACGGCCAGTGCCCCTGCCTTGGCGATCTCATCTGCACCGAGGAACTCAAGGGCCACGCTGTTCACTGAATCCAGGGCCTTGAGTCGCTCTGCAAGGGCAGCCTTTTTCACGAAGGCATCCACCAGGGACTCCACCTCGGCGTACTCTCCGGCCTTTGTCAGAGTTTCTTCCAGGAGGCTGCGCAGGTCGTTTTTAAACACCTCGGGGACGTCCACCTCCGTCACCCGCCGCAAAAGGATCTCCAACGTCTCGCTTGAGAAAACCGATGCGAGATTGAAAATGTGGGTATGTGCATTGATTCTCACGGTGTCTCCTTATCCCGGATATTTCATGAAAAAACAGCCAGCCAAAAGAAAAATATCATTACTTCGGATAGCTGCAATAAAAATGATAGTTATTTTCAAAATGCAAAATGTAAACCGACGTTTGCTGTTTGATTTTCTCACCCTTCGAGCGAGCTGAGTGCACCCATCTTCTGCGTTATCAGAGCTTCGAGGTAAAAAACTACATCTGCAGCTCGACGCCGAACGGCGGACCCGACACGTGAAATATCCAGGCTATAAAGTTAACTTGTATCCGGCCAGATAGGAAACAACCTGACCTGTTTCGGGAACGGGAAGGATTCCGCATTCCCACGTATAATCATTGTCAAAGGCGCCATGAAGCGCCGAAAGCTCTGCCACCGAATAGGTCCGAAGGTGGGACACCATGCCGTCCCACAGATAGACAAGGGGCACCACCGGGACACAGAGAGTCCAGAACAGCCGGTCCAGGGACACAGGCCTGATCCTCAAGGTGAGGACCAGCACCACCAGGGGGGAAAAGAGCATCCCCGCCAGGGTAGAAAACCGTCGCCGGGTAAACTCGAACAGACAAACAGCCCGCCCCTGGGCCACCGCCTGTTCCAGGATGGTGACGGCGTCCCGAGGGGGAAAGTGATGGAAACAGGTGAAAAGGGTGAGGTCGCCCTTCAGGGACGGCGGAATGCGCAGCGCATCCACGGGGCCTGGATAGGCGATTAACCCCGGAGGAAGGGTGCCTCCCCCTTCCGCACTCGGATATTTATCCGTAAGGATCACGGATCGCCCCTGGAGCTTCTTGTCTGCCATCCAACGTTTCCACGGCCCCGACGATCCCGAGCAGAGGTCGATCACCGGCCCTTGGGGGCGATGCGCCAAAACCCGGTTGAGCATGGGGAGCACCACATCGTAGGTGCCGTCCCAGTCCATTTGGCACTGCAAGAGGTCCGTCAGGTAGTGCCTGAGCCGTCGGGGCAGCCACCGCTGGTCTGAAAATTCAAAAAGATGGCGACGTTTCATCAGGAAAACTCGTATCGGCCGGGGGAGAGAATGTGGTTGGGATCGAACACCCCCTTCAACGCCCTTGCCAGGGAGGCGTTAAGCGGTGACGGTGTCTTATCCCATGCTCTGGATACCCAGCCTGTAGGGCAGATAGCCGTGCTCATAAAGTGAGGCCAGAAGCGCGTCGTAACAGGCCATGGCCTTGTGGTCTTCACCGGCAATATCCCGGTCGTAGACGATGCCCGCCATGACATAGAGGTACCGGGTACTCATGAACCGAAGGGTCACCCCGGCCTCGAAGCCGTGGGCTGTCACCACGTTTTCCACGATATCCAGGCAGAGCCTCACATCCTCGTTGCGAAACGGCACCACCGGAACGCACCAGATGGTTCCGCACCAGTCGGCATCCGGGTCCGGGTGATCCGGCATTGTTTTTTTCCTCCAGTAAAACGGACTGGAGGCCGGTTTGCATCTCCGGGTTATAAAAGGCGTTGGGCTCATTGACCTCGCCGATGAAAAAATCGTCGGTGTAAGGGGAAAGCTCGCGCATCACCTCCGTCAGCTTGTTGTTTCCGTCCGCTTCGTTAAAGGCCTCGATGCCGAGCTCTCCGTCCACTCCCCCCCTTCCAGGCGCCTCTGGATCCCGCTTCGGCACGCCCCGGGCAAGGGCGTCCGGCCCCCGGCCTCCTGCCACGGGTAGGTGTCCAAAAAGGAGATCAGGCGCAGGTCGTTGAACAGGGTGCAGCAGCCCCCGAGGACCTGCCGTTGCTTAAGCTCCCGGATGCGGGTGAGGACCTTCGGGAAATCGGCGCTCTTCGGCAGTGAAAACGCCAGGTACCTGAAGTGCTCGGGGAACGGGTCCACATACAGGGTCATCTCGGTGACGATGCCGTAGTTGGACTGGGTAAACAAGCCGCCCATGGACGGCCCCAGCCCGTGCCGATAGAGTTTTCCGGTTCTCACATCCCCAAAACGGGAGTGGCCGCCATGGACCCATGTGCCGTCGGCCAGCATCACCTTAAGGTTGGCGATGTTCTCCCACATGTCGGGCCGGGGACCGGGCACCAGGCCGCGCTCCATGGTCACCCCGGTGATACTGGCATGGGCCGTGTTGCCCGGGCAGTTCAAAAAATGGGCGGCACCGTGGGCTTTGAAAAAAGCGTTGAGTTGGGCAAAAGTCACCCCCGGTTCCACGGTAACGGTACCTAACGCCTTATCGTAG
The DNA here is from genome assembly GCF_056829965.1 of Desulfoluna sp. CYM3A. Lineage (NCBI taxonomy): Bacteria > Pseudomonadati > Thermodesulfobacteriota > Desulfobacteria > Desulfobacterales > Desulfolunaceae > Desulfoluna > Desulfoluna sp. CYM3A. Next base: position 2,009,621 of record NZ_CP186556.1, on the reverse strand, counting down.
CCGGTGATGGCCGTCAGCCTGGAGAGCCTGATGACCGTGCAGTTGTCCGATACTGGAGCACCCGAGCCGTACCCCCAATTTTTTCCGGTACTGATCACGCTCACGGGGCAGGCATGCCGATGCGCCGCCGCCATGCACCGCTGCAGCTCGGCCACACTGCCCGGGCTGACAACGGCAGCAACCCTGTTGAGCTGAGGAAAGGTGGCCCCGGCCGCGCGTCGAAGCGCCTTTTCCTCGGTCTCCACATGCGCGTCGCCGACAATGGCTCGCCACTCGTCCAAGGCCCGATCCAGGCCGCCTGGCTGACCGGATGCCGTGTGATGTTCCGTAAATCCTCTCAACGCATCGTATCCCTTTGCTTCCTTCGTGCATGGTACGTTATCCTTGGGCCGCGGTCCGTTGCGCAGCGTCCTCATGGGCCCTTCGGACCATCTCCTCTGCCTGTTGGCGCTTGGCTTCGATATGCTGGTTTTTCTGTTCCCGGGCCCGGGCCACATCACGGTCAGCGGTCCCTTGCGCGTCCGCACGTTGCACATGTCCTCTACCTCCCTGGTCGCTGCAGCCTGCGTTCCCGCGTCTTCAACGGCTTTCTGCGACGCACGGATCTTGTTCTGCTTGTCCTCGTGGGCCGTGGCAATACGTTCTGATGCTTGCTGATCGGCAGCTTTCTTGTCGTCTGCGGCTTTGAGGCGGGCGGCGGCCCTGCCCGCAAGGGCATCCTGGAGTTCAAGGCTTGTGGCCTTGATATTCAGGCTCAGGCCCCACCCCTGGTTGTCGGCTCCCAGGGGCATCACCTCCTCCACAGTGGCGGATTGGCTGTCGCAGCGCTGAAGGACCGTGCCCTCCCCCGCCTTGTTGATAAAATAGACGTCCCCCAGCACATCATCCACGGCCATGCCCTTGTTGATGTACATGGGTTCCACGGCGCAGACCCTTTGCGGGTTGCTGCCGTCCAACCCAGCCTTCATGATCTGCTTAAGCTCTTCATCCATCCAGTAGAGACGTCCCCGCCCATGGTCCAGGGCCACGTAGGTGGGCTTGGGCGACACCTCGGGGGTGATCACCGCCGCCATGTCGTCGTTGCCGGTGGCCTTCATGACCCGATGCCCGTCGGCCCAGTAAAACACATGGGTGCCGTCCTCGCGGGTGATCATGGCCAGCTTCATGTACTTGAGCTCCCCTGAAAACCCATAGATATCCAGGACAGGTCTCATGGCCTGTGAGCCGTTCAGATCGCCCTGCATGATGCAGGAAAAATTGGAAATCCAGAACAGCTTTCCATTTTTTGTATCCAGGGCAAGGGATTGCGGGGTGTTGGCATGGAACTCCGCCTGCTTGTCCGTGCCGTCCAGGTTGGCCGACATGATGACGCCCCGGTCCGGTACGGCCCAGTAGAGGCGTTTGGCCCGGCTGTCCGCCACGATGTCGGATACCAGGGTGTTTTCTTCATGGATGGAGGCAGGCGGTGCCTCCGACACGGGTTGCCAGCACCGGACCTCCCGGGACTGGTTGAATCCGAAGGCAAGCACGGGTGCCTGCATCCACTTGGCCTTCCTGTGGGAATCGGCCAGGTCGTCCCGGGCCTTGAGGTGGGCTGCGTCTGTCTCGTTTTTTGCCTTGTCGTGCGCGTCGGCAATTGTTCGGGCTTTATCCTGCGTTGCAAGCAGAACGATTCTCTGGGTCTCTCCCATGGTGCTCATTGTTCGACTCCATCTGCCTGGATCAGTACTTTGAAATTTTATGCCACACTTTTTTTGCCGCTTTTTTCACGGCGTGGGCCACGGCCTCTGCAGCTTTTCTGGCTTCCTCTTCCACTTTTCTGGCGAACTCCGCCACCTCATCCAATATCCTTCTCGCCTCTTCTTCGATCTCGTCTGCGATGCGCTCTGCTTCCTCGGCGATTCGCCTTGCCTCCTCTTCGGCCTCCTGCATCAGTTTCTCTGCTTCCCGGGCTGCCTCCTCGCCAATGTGCGCCACCTCTTCGGCTGCTGCCTGCCCGATATGGGCGATCTCTTTTTCGACGGCCTCAACCTCTTTTGCCACGGCCTCTTCAACCTTTTTCACCTCCTTGGCCGCCTCGTTAAAAACCGCCTCCGCCTCTTTACCGAGTTTTTCCACCTCGGCGGCAGCGGCCTCCGCGATATGGGCCACGGCTTCTTCGCCGGCCTCGGCGATCTTCTTGGCTTCGGCCCCGATTTTTTTGGCCTCTTCTTCGGCTTCGTGGGCAGCGATCTCAGCGGTTTTTTTGGCGTCGTCGATGATTTTTCCTGCTTCCTGGGCAGCGGCTTCCCCGATCTGTTCCACCTCTTTGGCGGCTTCCTTGGCGATTTTTTCTGCCTCTTCCAGGCCCTCTTTCAAAATCGCGCCGAGATCAGCCACCAACGCCTTGAAGATGTGCGCGGCCTCTTTGCCCAGTTGTTTCACAATGGCTTCGGGGAGCTTGGCCATGTCTGTGAAGGAGGCGTCCAGGGTCAGGGTGGGCATGGTCAGGGAAGAGCCTTCGAATTCAAAGGAGCCGTCCACCTTAAGCTCGAACCCTTTGGGATCGACGGAAAGGGCAAGGTCTGTGAGAAACCCGACATCGAGGTGGATCGTGCCCAGGTTGACCCCAAGGACAACCAGGGGGCCGATGTCCGCCTTCAAGGCGAGGTTGAATCCGGCCGATGCGGAAAAGCCCGAGGTGGATTTCAGGGAACATGCCAACTTGAAATCGGCGATGGCGCCGATGGTGTACTCCAGCTCGAAGCTCATCCCCTTGTCCGAGATCTCCACGTCGATCTCTTCGCTGTACAGCCCCAGGAGATTGGCCCGGATGCTCGCCGCAAAATACGGTGAGCGTAAGGTATTGAACTGCAAAAAGGGACCGCCCGGAGGAATCAACCGGTAGGTCCGGGTCTCACGGGGCGACCGATCGGTGCTCGGCGGAAACCGGTCCACGGTCTCCCACTGGCCGTTGACGTAGACCTGATTGACCGTAACCCCTTTTCCCCGACCCGTGATGGAGACCCCCGGAAGGTTGATGGGCGGCATCTCCGCGTCCCCGGAGATCCCCTGGGAGGCTTTGACCATAAGCCCCGCGTGGGCGGCAAACCCGTAGATATCGATGAAACCGTTGAACCCGAAGCCCTGGGAGGCCAGGGTCCCGTCCGGCAGGTACTGATCGCTTTCGGACCAGTAGATCGTCAGGTCGGACATCCGGATGTCGTTGATAAACGGAGGAAGGCTCACGCTTGCATCCAGGCAGGCCGTGACCAGCTCTTCCATGGAGAGTTCTGCGATGTGGCAATACAGAAGGGTCGGGTTGGGCACCTCCCCTTCGAGGTCGAGCACCACGGCAAATTTGTCGTCCCCCACAGGCTCGCCTCCGATGTGAAACTGCCCTTCGAGCCCCAAGTCAATGCCCGGGGGCTCCCACATGGCACCCAACTCCACGGCCATGGCGTCCAGCTTGATCCCGGGGAGCCCCATGGGAGCGTCAAGGGATGCCGGAACCGGTGTGCCGTCCGGTCCGGGAAGGCTTGCGGAGACGTCCAGCATGGCCTCGATTTCCGCGTCGGTAATGCCAATGCGACCGATGGCGTAAAGGGTCTCTTTTCCCGATGAAATGGAAAAGGGAATCTGGATATCCCCGGAAACAGAAAACGAAAGCGGGCTGCTGGTAAGCTTAACGGCCGCATCGCCAAAGGCAAGCTTGGAACCCCCATGGCCAGCGATGACAACATCGCCCTGGAGCTTGGCCTCAAGATCCACCGCATCGCGGGTTTCATCGATCTCGCAAGCCAAGAGCAACTTAGGCTCCGGCAGGATGCCCCCCAGGTGTTTCACCCGTGCATCACCAGTGTGCTGGTTGAAATCGATGGTGCAGCCCAGGTTGATCCCTTTCACCAGCGTCATGCCTTTGTTGGTGCCGTTGGCCGGAGCAAGGGCAAAGGTTTTGTTTTTCGGCAGTCCGGGAATGGTGAAATTGTTGAGGGCCAGGCTGGAGACGATGAGGCATCCATGCTCAAAGTCCAGAAAATCGAAGGGTGCCATCAGCTTGCCCACTGTCCCGGGGATGTCGCTAAATCGCCAGGCATCGGGCAGCATGAGCCCGAAGATCACCTCCCAGGACTCGGACACGGTCTGACTGGCTTCCCTGGCCGTGTTGTCGAAGATCTTCCCGACCTGAATAAACCCTTCTCCAAGAGAACAACTGTCCACAACTGCCGTCAGCACCTCTTTGGTGGCGTTGTAAGCAAAGGAAACCGCCTTGAGGGAAAGGTCGATGCCTTCCGGAAGGGTGAGGGAGTCGGGTACGCCCATGGTCGACAGAAAATCATTGATGGAAAGGGGCTTTCCCGTACCCTGACGCCACTGCCCCTCGATGACATGCTCTGCCTTTCCAAAGGCGTAGCTCAGCTCGAACACGGCATGGGCCACCTCAAGGTCTGCGGAAAAACGCCCGCTGAATCGGCGTTTCCCTGTCTGCGGGTCCACAACAGACGAGCACGCCACCCGGGCATCCAGATCCAGATTGACGTTGCACAGGGGCACGGAGGCCTTGGTGAGGCACTCTCCTGAAAAATCAAAGGCCTTGCTCTCCGTATGGAAGGTCAGATCCAGGTCCTTTAAGTCCACCTCCGGCACCGAGGCCGGCAGGGTCGGAAGGCCGAATGTGGTGAGGAGACCGTCCACAAACGCACTGAGATTGATTTGGCTCTGCCGGGCCGCGCTGCCGCTGAACACCCACCCCTTGGTGTCGGTATGGTGGGTTGCCTCCAGGTCGAAATCGATGCCCGCCAGGATCAGCTGGCCGTCGAACCAGGCATTGGTTTGATCTTCGTGGTGATCGATGGAAAAGCCGATGCCTGTCAGGGCCACGGGAAAATGGGCATTTACCAGGGGCCAGTCCCCCTTGGCGATGCACTTTACCGCGTAATGGTCAGAGGCCACATCCATGTCCAGGCCGTAGATGTCTATTTCGGGGATCTCGTTGTCGGTGCCGAGAAACAGGTTCGTCAACTCGCCCAGTTTGAGAACCGTCCCCCCCTTGAGATATGCCTGGGCCTCCCATGCCGGGTAGTGGGAATGGACAGACACCGTTCCCCTTGCTGAGATAAAATCCCCGGACACGGCAACAAAGGGGCTCTTTTCCCCAAAGGGATCTCGAATGGCAAAATCAAACGCCACATTCGCCGCCTGGATCTTCTGCTTTGTCTCCGGCAATGAGAGGACGGTCCAGGGGTTGGTGCTGTTCACCTTGATGGAGATCAACACTATTTTTTTCTGCCGGAGGTCGTAATCAAAGGCAAATTGCGACACCTTGACCACCTCTTCGATGGAAAACCCGTGCTTTGGAAGCAGCCCGGAGAGCCCCGCATGGTTGACCAGCACCTCCAGTTCATCCAGGGCCGCATCGATTCCGTCGTTGATGTCCGCGCTGAACCGAATGGGCGTGTCCACATTGGAGATCTCCACGGAGAGCGGAAGGGTATGCTCGACGCCCCGTGCCTTAAAGGGAATGGTCGTGGTGAGACGGAGAAAAGGCACCGACACCGTGGTGTTGTCAAAGCCATTTTCATATTGATGGATCCCCACGTCGCACCCCATCGTGCACGACTTGACGATCAACAGGTCCACAGGTCTTATCTCAGGCCCTTTAAACATCACATCGCTGAGCTTCGCGCCGTTTTTCGCGTAGCCAAGGGTCCCGTCAAGGGCAACGGAGGATTCCCCCAAAAGCTCCGCCAATGACGGCTGGGTGGCCTTCAAGTCCATCAGAGCGTGAAAAGCCATGGCAGGTGCCTCGGGGTTGGTTTGGTCCGAGGCCAGGGTCAGGATGGGTGCAGATGTTTGCTCCAGCGTGATGCGGTCCCCCAACGTCCCTTTCAGATCGGGAATGACCCCGGACAGGGCCACCCCTTGATCTACCTTGGCGGTGAGTGCCACGGAGGCGTTGCCGCTGCTGTCCAGCCCAAAGGTCACCTCCAGGAAGAACGGGTGAAAAGGCGCATCGATTCCTTTGCCCGCAACGGTGATGCCCTTGTCATCTTCCCGGACACTTTCCGTTGAAGAGTCCAGGGTCAGTTTGAGGACGCTCTCTTTGAAATAGGCGGAAGCCAAACGAGAAACCGGCTCCGAGTGAAGCAGGTTAGTGTCCAGAATAAATGCGCCCGGTGTGATGCTTTTTCGGACAATGTTTTTCAGGTCTTGGATATCCATCACATACGTTCCCTAATCAGGATATTTCATGTGAAAGCAGTTAGCCAAAACGGCAACCACATAATTTCGTATAGTTACACGAAAACTGTCAGCTATTTTTGCAAATACAAAATGTAAATCAGCGTTTGCTGTTTGATTTTCTCACCCTTTGGGCGAGCCGGGCTAAGGCAATGTATAATCGATGGTTCCGTACACACCGGTTTCTGCGATCTCTTTGGTTGAGGTTGTCCTGTACAGATAAAACCCGTTACTGGTTACACCGTAAAAATTGTTGGCTCCGGCTTTGGCAGGCTTGTCCAACCAGAAAAACGTGCCGCTGTTGTTGTTATGCACTGTAAAATGACTCTTCCAGTGAGCGACGATTGCGCTGATATCGCTATAGGTCAGGGGGTTGGCCAATTCATGGTTGGACAACCAGTAGTCAATCACGATTTTGCTTGGATTAAGCTTTGGACAGCTCAGCCAATTGCTCAGGACGCTGTACCTGGGAAGATGGAAGGTATCGTTGAGCATGCCGACGCTAACGTAAAGATTCTCCGGGTTGACCAGCTGCCTGAAGGCGGGCCTCGAATCACATTCCGCACTGCCGTGGTGGGGTATCTGAAAGAGTTCGAGATTCGAAATTGTCTTGGATTTTTGAAAGGTCGTACCGAGATAATCCTGTGTGGAAAGGGTTGCGTCCCCGGTAAGCAGAATTTTCCTGGTACCAAACTCAATAAGGGTGACAAGGCTGGCCGAATTGGTCCTGTCCGCATCGCTTTTGCAATACGGAGGCACATTGCCCGCGATCACAGAGATGGACCATTTTTTCTTCTTTGGGGTGATGCCTGAGATAACCGGATAGCCCGACGTGGTGAGCGCCGTTGTCACAGGGACCGGGTTCGGATGGGACAGGTCCCAGGTTTTGCTCTGTTTGGTTGCCGCGTTGAGGGTCACCTCCACCAACTTGGGGTAACCAAAGCAATACCCATAGATATGGCCGCTGACGCTGTTTTCCTTGTACCTGGCCAGCGGGCTCTGATCGTTGTAACTCATGCTGAAAACCACCTGGTTGACCGCCAGGAACGTCTTGGATTTGTAGTTGTAGAGCATGTTGACGACCTGATTGTAATGGTCTCGGTCAGGATGCGTCAAAATAAGTGAATGCAGAGGGTTGCCCTTCAGAACTGCATTCAGTGTGGTGTTGGCCTTGTTGAAGGCGTCCACCTCCAGATGGGCGCTGCACCCGCAGTCCACCATGACGACATTGCCGTCCGGGCACTTGATGATGGCGCAATCCCCCTGCCCCATATCCACAAACTTGATTTGAAATTTTTCCATGCCGTGTGTTCCGTATTAACCGTTGATACCAAAGCGTCTCATGGCCCGGATATCCGCAAAAACAGCCGAACAAGAAAAAAATCAATGATCACAGAAAATAGCTATCAAGCCATTTATTCGGATCAAAAAACAACATATCGCCTGTTTTGCTTTCACACTTCGGATGGGTTAAATGAACCCAACCCTGTGTTATCGGAGCCTTGCCCATAGACAAATCCGGCCCGTGAAATATCCGGGTTCGTCAGGGCCGCAGGTGTTTACTCAAAAAAGACCTGCGCATCCCCCATGGTCACGAGCTGCCCTGCGCTGGTGTGCTCTTCCGTAAGGTTAAAGGCCTCCCGGGGCTCGGCGTGGAGGGCAAGGAGCTTATGGTTTGCCTCCTGGGCATCATTCAGGTTGTCCCCGCCGACAATTTTCATGTAATTGGGCGTCACACTTCCCCCGGACGGCCAGGACACGTTTTCAGGCAGGGTAATGGTCACCACCAGATTGCCTTCGAAGTTGGCCGGGAGCGTGGATTCGGTGTAGAGAAACTCCATCTCATCGCCGGAGAGCACCTTGGTGGCGTTGATCTGCGGATACGGGCCCGTGGCCCCGCAAGCCAGGTTGACAACCGTCCCCTTGGGCATTTTCGCGCACTTGGCCATCACCGCGTACTTCTCCTCAAACCCATCGAGATTGGCAAACGTGAGCAGGTAGGTCGTCGTCGGGATGGTCTGGGGTTTCTGGATAAACACGTTTCGCCAGGCAATGGCCGGATTGTTTCTGACCCAGTTAACAAACCCGCCGGACGAATGAAAATCGTCGGGAATGGGGTTGGGGTGTTTTTCCGTCACGATCTGGGACACAAGGCAGTAGTGCCAGCCCCGGGGCTGCGGGGGAGCATTCCATAAAAACGTGTTGTCCCCGAGCACCCGCTCGTTGTGGATCCGTGCTGAAAATTTTGGCTGTGAGCCTCCCGAAGACGGCAGGCTGTTGTAACGCCAGTCCTGGGGACGCAGTAAAATGGAGCTCGGCGCATTATAGAGGTAGACCTCCCCTTCGGCCACGTTGGGAGCCTTGTTCGTGCCACGGACGTAGATGTAGTTGTAACTGCCCTGAACGATCTCCCCCCCTCTGTCGCGATCCCAGTCGTTTTGCACAAGGTCTAGGGGCTCGGCCAGGGGTTGTGTGCCCACGGGCACGATATCGGGCGACATGCATAAGCATCGATCGGAAGATGGGATGAACCCCTGGTCGTCCATGGTATCTCTCATGAATAAATCGTTGTAACCACCCATGTACTTCTCCTTACATCTTGGAATATTGCAACATCACGACAAAAAACGACTTGTCCTCTTATTTCTCATTTTATCATTGCGCATACCCGTTTATCCCGGATATTTCGACGAGTCGAGTTCACCCATATTCAAGGCATCAGAGCTGCAGATGTAGTGGTTTACCTCAAAGCTCTGATAACGCAGAAGATGGGTGCACCCGGCTCGCCCGAAGGGTGAGAAAATCAAACAGCAAACGTCGATTTACATTTTGCATTTTCAAAGTAGCTGACATTTTTATTGTAGCCATCCGAAATCATGGTATTTTCTTTTTTACCGATTGTTTTCTCATGAAATATCCGGGTTATCTCCAGCGCGGTGTACCCATGATTGATTTCCCCATCCCAATAATGATCGCATGAACGACAAGGCTTCAGACCGCCTATACCCTTGGAAGTATGGTTCGATTTGCTCTGTATTTTAAAGAAGGTAGATTTTTGTTTTCTCACCTTTTCGGACATGATGGTTGCACAATCATCGCGGCAGTGTATTTCGTCCCCGCAACAAAGGCATCCTACACGGATTCATTGAAGGAAAGTTTTTCTTACATCGTCAGAAGAATAATTACAAGAAGGCAAGCACAAAATATCTAACTTAACAAATCCAACCCGAGACTCTTTAGCCTTCTCTGCATGGAGGGTTAGGGTTAAATCTTATCTAATTCCAACCCATACGACGCGCTTCAGAGAGAGCCCATCCCTAAGCCAATAACAAACCACCCTCCTCACCAATCAAACCGACAAAAAAGGTAGTCAAGCTACGTTACGCGTATTCCTTTAAAGCCAGCACCTGTACCTTGGTACATTTTTTTATCCATAAAAATGAAATACAACGGGTATACCTGTGAAAGGCTTATGCCCACGCAGGCTGGACAAGCAAGCAACGCTTCAGCGTATTTATATTTGTGTTATCGGAGGACAATATGGCTCAAGTCGGTATCATCGCATCCCTTTCCGGATCTGCTACAGCAAAGACACCCCAGGGAGACACTCGTATCCTGGCCGCCGGGGACATCCTGCATGAAAATGAGGTCATTGAGACCTCCGAAGGTGCCGTGCTGTCCATTCGCCAGAACGACGGAACCTTTCTGGAGCTTTCTGAAAAACTCAACCCGGACTTGGATGAGACCGTCACAGAGGCCGTTGACCCCCTGGATGCCGTCATCAGCGAAGCCGAGGCCATGCAACAGGCCCTTGTAAGCGGCGACGAGATCGATGACATCGAGCAGGATACCGCCGCAGGCGAAGAACTTCCCGACACCCATGATTTTGAACTGGCATCCCTCGATGGCGACCAGTCCAGTGGAGAGATCGGGAGTTATCTCATCGACTCCGGCACCGACACAAACGCTGCAGCAACCACCTACGACCCGTTCAATGTCGACGATGAGAACCTGCCTCCCCTCGTTGCCCCGACATTGAGCCTGTCCGCCGACATCACAGCCGACGACATCATCAATGCCTCCGAGGCAGCCTCCACCCTGACCATCACAGGCACCGTGGTCGGTAATTTCCCCGCCGACGCCACCGTGACCCTCACCGTCAACGGAACCGACTACCAGGGAACGGTCAATACCGACGGCACCTTTGCCGTGGATGTGGCAGGCTCCGACCTCGTCCAGGACCCGGACCACACCATCGACGCAAAAATCACGGTAACGGATTCGGCGGGGAATACGGCGACTGCGACGGCGAGTGAGGGGTATGGGGTTGATATTGTAGCCGACGCTTCCGAAGTTAGCATCGCAGATTCCGGTAACGACGGCGTGATAAGCTCCACGATGACCTGGGCCACACCCAGCTGTCCGGTTCCATCGAAGCCGGCGGTCGTATCACCGGGCTCACCATCTCCGACGGGTCCACCACCATCACCTTAAATGAGGGCGACTACACCCTCCTGGCCGATGGGACCTGGACCGCCAACGTGGATGTTTCTTCGTTCAACGACGGCACCCTGACCGTGACCCTCGATGCCGAAGACGCAAGCGGCAACACCGCTGAACAAGCCAGAGGCACGATTATTAAAGATACCGTCACCGAGGTTGCCGTTGACACCATTGCCGACACAAGCGACAACACGCCTCAGATCACCGGCACAGGCGAGCCCGGATCCACCATCACCATCATGGACGGCGACACCCAGGTTGGCACCGCCACCGTGGGGTCCGACGGCAAGTGGACCGCGGAGCTCGATACCCTGACCGACGGCTCCCACACCTTGACGGTCACCGCCGAGGACGCCCTGGGCAACACCAACACCACCAGCTCCGGGGCCTTTACCGTCGATACCGTCACCGAAGTGGCCGTTGATACCATTGCCGACACCAGCGACAACACGCCCCAGATCACCGGCACCGGCGAGCCCGATCTCACCATCACCATCATGGACGGCGACACCCAGGTTGGCACCGCCACCGTGGGGTCCGACGGCAAGTGGACCGCAGAGCTGAGCACCCTTACCGATGGCTCCCACACCCTCACGGTCACCGCCGAGGACGCCCTGGGCAACACCAAGACCACCAGCTCCGGGGCCTTTACCGTCGACACCGTCACCGAGGTGGCCGTCGATACCATTGCCGACACCAACGACAACACGCCCCAGATCACCGGCACCGGCGAGCCCGGTATCCACCATCACCATCATGGACGGCGACACCCAGGTTGGCACCGCCACCGTGGGGTCCGACGGCAAGTGGACCGCAGAGCTGAACACACTCACCGATGGCTCCCACACCCTCACGGTCACCGCCGAGGACGCCCTGGGCAACACCAAGACCACCAGCTCCGGGGCCTTTACCGTCGACACCGTCACCGAAGTGGCCGTTGATACCATTGCCGACACCAGCGACAACACGCCCCAGATCACCGGCACAGGCGAGCCCGGGGATCACCATCACCATCATGGACGGCGACACCCAGGTTGGCACCGCCACCGTGGGGTCCGACGGCAAGTGGACCGCAGACCTTGATACCTTGACCGACGGCTCCCACACCTTGACGGTCACCGCCGAGGACGCCCTGGGCAACACCAAGACCACCAGCTCCGGGGCCTTTACCGTCGATACCGTCACCGAGGTGGCCGTTGATACCATTGCCGACACCAGCGACAACACGCCCCAGGTCACCGGCACCGGCGAGCCCGGCGCCACCATCACCATCATGGACGGCGACACCCAGGTCGGCACCGCCACCGTGGGGTCCGACGGCAAGTGGACCGCAGAGCTGAACACACTCACCGATGGCTCCCACACCCTCACGGTCACCGCCGAGGACGCCCTGGGCAACACCAAGACCACCAGCTCCGGGGCCTTTACCGTCGACACCGCCACCGAAGTGGCCGTTGATACCATTGCCGACACCAGCGACAACACGCCCCAGATCACCGGCACAGGCGAGCCCGGATCCACCATCACCATCATGGACGGCGACACCCAGGTCGGCACCGCCACCGTGGGGTCCGACGGCAAGTGGACCGCAGACCTTGGTACCTTGACCGATGGCTCCCACACCCTGACGATCACCGCCGAGGACGCCCTGGGCAACACCAAGACCACCAGCTCCGGGGCCTTTCCAACCTCCACCACCCAAGCTGGCCGTTGATACCATTGCCGACACCAGCGACAACACGCCCCAGATCACCGGCACAGGCGAGCCCGGATCCACCATCACCATCATGGACGGCGACACCCAGGTCGGCACCGCCACCGTGGGGTCCGACGGCAAGTGGACCGCAGACCTTGGTACCTTGACCGATGGCTCCCACACCCTGACGATCACCGCCGAGGACGCCCTGGGCAACACCAAGACCACCAGCTCCGGGGCCTTTACCGTCGACACCGTCACCGAAGTGGCCGTTGATACCATTACCGACACCAGCGACAACACGCCCCAGGTCACCGGCACAGGCGAGCCCGGCGCCACCATCACCATCATGGACGGCGACACCCAGGTTGGCACCGCCACCGTGGGGGTCCGACGGCAAGTGGACCGCAGAGACCGATACCCTCACCGATGGCTCCCACACCCTCACGGTCACCGCCGAGGACGCCCTGGGCAACACCAAGACCACCAGCTCCGACGTCTTTACCGTCGACACCGTCACCGAGGTGGCTGTCGATACCATTGCCGACACCAGCGACAACACGCCCCAGATCACCGGCACCGGCGAGCCCGGATCCACCATCACCATCATGGACGGCGACACCCAGGTTGGCACCGCCACCGTGGGGTCCGACGGCAAGTGGACCGCAGACCTTGATACCCTCACCGACGGCTCCCACACCCTCACGGTCACCGCCGAGGACGCCCTGGGCAACACCAAGACCACCAGCTCCGGGGCCTTTACCGTCGACACCGTCACCGAAGTGGCCGTTGATACCATTGCCGACACCAGCGACAACACGCCCCAGGTCACCGGCACAGGCGAGCCCGGCGCCACCATCACCATCATGGACGGCGACACCCAGGTCGGCACCGCCACCGTGGGGTCCGACGGCAAGTGGACCGCAGAGCTCAATACCCTCACCGACGGCTCCCACACCCTCACGGTCACCGCCGAGGACGCCCTGGGCAACACCAAGACCACCAGCTCCGGTGGCTTTACCGTCGACACCGCCACCGAAGTGGCCGTTGATACCATTGCCGACACCAGCGACAACACGCCCCAGATCACCGGCACCGGAGAGCCCGGCGCCACCATCACCATCATGGACGGCGACACCCAGGTCGGCACCGCCACCGTGGGGTCCGACGGCAAGTGGACCGCAGAGCTGAACACACTCACCGATGGCTCCCACACCCTCACGGTCACCGCCGAGGACGCCCTGGGCAACACCAGGTCCACCAGCTCGGGCCTTTACCGTCGATACCGTCACCGAGGTGGCCGTTGATACCATTGCCGACACCAGCGACAACACGCCCCAGGTCACCGGCACAGGCGAGCCCGGCGCCACCATCACCATCATGGACGGCGACACCCAGGTTGGCACCGCCACCGTGGGCTCCGACGGCAAGTGGACCGCAGAGCTGAATACCCTCACCGACGGCTCCCACACCCTCGACGGTCACCGCCGAGGACGCCCTGGGCAACACCAAGACCACCAGCTCCGGGGCCTTTACCGTCGACACCGTCACCGAAGTGGCCGTTGATACCATTGCCGACACCAGCGACAACACGCCCCAGGTCACCGGCACAGGCGAGCCCGGCGCCACCATCACCATCATGGACGGCGACACCCAGGTCGGCACCGCCACCGTGGGGTCCGACGGCAAGTGGACCGCAGAGCTCAATACCCTCACCGACGGCTCCCACACCCTCACGGTCACCGCCGAGGACGCCCTGGGCAACACCAAGACCACCAGCTCCGGTGACTTTACCGTCGACACCGCCACCGAAGTGGCCGTTGATACCATTGCCGACACCAGCGACAACACGCCCCAGATCACCGGCACCGGCGAGCCCGGCGCCACCATCACCATCATGGACGGCGACACCCAGGTTGGCACCGCCACCGTGGGGTCCGACGGCAAGTGGACCGCAGACCTTGATACCCTCACCGACGGCTCCCACACCTTGACGGTCACCGCCGAGGACGCCCTGGGCAACACCAAGACCACCAGCTCCGGGGCCTTTACCGTCGATACCGTCACCGAGGTGGCCGTTGATACCATTGCCGACACCAGCGACAACACGCCCCAGGTCACCCGGCACAGGCGAGCCCGGCGCCACCATCACCATCATGGACGGCGACACCCAGGTTGGCACCGCCACCGTGGGCTCCGACGGCAAATGGACCGCAGAGCTGAATACCCTCACCGACGGCTCCCACACCCTCACGGTCACCGCCGAGGACGCCCTGGGCAACACCAAGACCACCAGCTCCGACGTCTTTACCGTCGACACCGTCACCGAGGTGGCTGTCGATGCAATATCCGACACCAGCGACAACACGCCCCAGGTCACCGGCACCGGCGAGCCCGGATCCACCATCACCATCATGGACGGCGACACCCAGGTTGGCACCGCCACCGTGGGGTCCGACGGCAAGTGGGCCGCAGAGCTGAATACCCTCACCGATGGCTCCCACACCCTGACGGTCACCGCCGAGGACGCCCTGGGCAACACCAAGACCACCAGCTCCGGTGTCTTTACCGTCGACACCGCCACCGAAGTGGCCGTCGATACCATTGCCGACACCAGCGACAACACGCCCCAGATCACCGGCACCGGCGAGCCCGGGTCCACCATCACCATCATGGACGGCGACACCCAGGTTGGCACCGCCACCGTGGGCTCCGACGGCAAGTGGACCGCAGAGCTCAATACCCTCACCGATGGCTCCCACACCCTGACGGTCACCGCCGAGGACGCCCTGGGCAACACCAAGGCCACCAGCTCCGGGGCCTTTACCGTCGACACCGTCACCGAGGTGGCTGTCGATGCAATATCCGACACCAACGACAACACGCCCCAGATCACCGGCACCGGCGAGCCCGGCGCCACCATCACCATCATGGACGGCGACACCCAGGTTGGCACCGCCACCGTGGGGTCCGACGGCAAGTGGGCCGCAGAGCTGAATACCCTCACCGATGGCTCCCACACCCTGACGGTCACCGCCGAGGACGCCCTGGGCAACACCAAGGCCACCAGCTCCGGGGCCTTTACCGTCGACACCGTCACCGAGGTGGCTGTCGATGCAATATCCGACACCAACGACAACACGCCCAGATCACCGGCACAGGCGAGCCCGGCGCCACCATCACCATCATGGACGGCGACACCCAGGTTGGCACCGCCACCGTGGGCTCCGACGGCAAGTGGACCGCGGACCTTGATACCTTGACCGACGGCTCCCACACCTTGACGGTCACCGCCGAGGACGCCCTGGGCAACACCAAAACCACCAGCTCCGGGGCCTTTACCGTCGACACCGTCACCGAGGTGGCTGTCGATGCAATATCCGACACCAACGACAACACGCCCCAGATCACCGGCACAGGCGAGCCCGGCGCCACCATCACCATCATGGACGGCGACACCCAGGTTGGCACCGCCACCGTGGGGTCCGACGGCAAGTGGACCGCAGAGCTGAATACCCTCACCGACGGCTCCCACACCTTGACGGTCACCGCCGAGGACGCCCTGGGCAACACCAAAACCACCAGCTCCGGGGCCTTTACCGTCGACACCGTCACCGAAGTGGCCGTTGATACCATTACCGACACCAGCGACAACACGCCCCAGATCACCGGCACAGGCGAGCCCGGGTCCACCATCACCATCATGGACGGCGACACCCAGGTTGGCACCGCCACCGTGGGCTCCGACGGCAAGTGGACCGCAGACCTTGGTACCTTGACCGATGGCTCCCACACCCTGACGATCACCGCCGAGGACGCCCTGGGCAACACCAAGACCACCAGCTCCGGGGCCTTTACCGTCGACACCGTCACCGAGGTGGCTGTCGATGCAATATCCGACACCAGCGACAACACGCCCCAGGTCACCGGCGAGCCCCGCACCATCACCATCATGGACGGCGACACCCAGGTTGGCACCGCCACCGTGGGCTCCGACGGCAAGTGGACCGCGGAGCTGAATACCCTCACCGACGGCTCCCACACCTTGACGGTCACCGCCGAGGACGCCCTGGGCAACCCAAGGCCACCAGCTCCGGGGCCTTTACCGTCGACACCGTCACCGAGGTGGCTGTCGATGCAATATCCGACACCAACGACAACACGCCCCAGATCACCGGCACCGGCGAGCCCGGCGCCACCATCACCATCATGGACGGCGACACCCAGGTTGGCACCGCCACCGTGGGGTCCGACGGCAAGTGGGCCGCAGAGCTGAATACCCTCACCGATGGCTCCCACACCCTGACGGTCACCGCCGAGGACGCCCTGGGCAACACCAAGACCACCAGCTCCGGTGTCTTTACCGTCGACACCGCCACCGAAGTGGCCGTCGATACCATTGCCGACACCAGCGACAACACGCCCCAGATCACCGGCACCGGCGAGCCCGGTCACCATCACCATCATGGACGGCGACACCCAGGTTGGCACCGCCACCGTGGGCTCCGACGGCAAGTGGACCGCAGAGCTGAATACCCTCACCGATGGCTCCCACACCCTGACGGTCACCGCCGAGGACGCCCTGGGCAACACCAAGGCCACCAGCTCCGGGGCCTTTACCGTCGACACCGTCACCGAGGTGGCTGTCGATGCAATATCCGACACCAACGACAACACGCCCCAGATCACCGGCACAGGCGAGCCCGGCGCCACCATCACCATCATGGACGGCGACACCCAGGTTGGCACCGCCACCGTGGGCTCCGACGGCAAGTGGACCGCGGACCTTGATACCTTGACCGACGGCTCCCACACCTTGACGATCACCGCCGAGGACGCCCTGGGCAACACCAAAACCACCAGCTCCGGGGCCTTTACCGTCGACACCGTCACCGAAGTGGCCGTTGATACCATTACCGACACCAGCGACAACACGCCCCAGATCACCGGCACAGGCGAGCCCGGGTCCACCATCACCATCATGGACGGCGACACCCAGGTTGGCACCGCCACCGTGGGGTCCGACGGCAAGTGGACCGCAGAGCTGAATACCCTCACCGATGGCTCCCACACCTTGACGGTCACCGCCGAGGACGCCCTGGGCAACACCAAGACCACCAGCTCCGACGTCTTTACCGTCGACACCGTCACCGAAGTGGCTGTCGATGCAATATCCGACACCAACGACAACACGCCCCAGATCACCGGCACCGGCGAGCCCGGCGCCACCATCACCATCATGGACGGCGACACCCAGGTTGGCACCGCCACCGTGGGCTCCGACGGCAAGTGGACCGCGGACCTTGATACCTTGACCGACGGCTCCCACACCTTGACGGTCACCGCCGAGGACGCCCTGGGCAACACCAAAACCACCAGCTCCGGGGCCTTTACCGTCGACACCGTCACCGAAGTGGCCGTTGATACCATTGCCGACACCAGCGACAACACGCCCCAGGTCACCGGCACAGGCGAGCCCGGATCCACCATCACCATCATGGACGGCGACACCCAGGTCGGCACCGCCACCGTGGGGTCCGACGGCAAGTGGACCGCAGACCTTGAGTACCTGACCGATGGCTCCCACACCCTGACGATCACCGCCGAGGACGCCCTGGGCAACACCAAGACCACCAGCTCCGGGGCCTTTACCGTCGACACCGTCACCGAGGTGGCTGTCGATGCAATATCCGACACCAGCGACAACACGCCCCAGGTCACCGGCACCGGCGAGCCCGGATCCACCATCACCATCATGGACGGCGACACCCAGGTTGGCACCGCCACCGTGGGCTCCGACGGCAAGTGGACCGCAGAGCTGAGCACCCTCACCGATGGCTCCCACACCCTCACGGTCACCGCCGAGGACGCCCTGGGCAACACCAAGACCTCCAGCTCCGGGGCCTTTACCGTCGACACCGCCACCGAAGTGGCCGTCGATACCATTGCCGACACCAGCGACAACACGCCCCAGATCACCGGCACAGGCGAGCCCGGCGCCACCATCACCATCATGGACGGCGACACCCAGGTTGGCACCGCCACCGTGGGCTCCGACGGCAAGTGGACCGCGGACCTTGATACCTTGTACCGACGGCTCCCCCACACCCTGACGATCACCGCCGAGGACGCCCTGGGCAACACCAAGACCACCAGCTCCGGCGCCTTTACCGTCGACACCGCCACCGAGGTGGCTGTCGATGCAATATCCGACACCAGCGACAACACGCCCCAGGTCACCGGCACAGGCGAGCCCGGATCCACCATCACCATCATGGACGGCGACACCCAGGTCGGCACCGCCACCGTGGGCTCCGACGGCAAGTGGACCGCAGAGCTGAATACCCTCACCGACGGCTCCCACACCTTGACGGTCACCGCCGAGGACGCCCTGGGCAACACCAAGACCACCAGCTCCGGGGCCTTTACCGTCGACACCGTCACCGAGGTGGCCGTTGATACCATTGCCGACACCAACGACAACACGCCCCAGATCACCGGCACAGGCGAGCCCGGCGCCACCATCACCATCATGGACGGCGACACCCAGGTTGGCACCGCCACCGTGGGCTCCGACGGCAAGTGGACCGCGGACCTTGATACCTTGACCGACGGCTCCCACACCTTGACGGTCACCGCCGAGGACGCCCTGGGCAACACCAAAACCACCAGCTCCGGGGCCTTTACCGTCGACACCGTCACCGAAGTGGCTGTCGATACCATTGCCGACACCAGCGACAACACGCCCCAGATCACCGGCACTGGCGAGCCCGGATCCACCATCACCATCATGGACGGCGACACCCAGGTCGGCACCACCCTGGGGTCCGACGGCAAGTGGACCGAGAATCTCGCGACCTTGACCGATGGCTCCCACACCCTGACGATCACCGCCGAGGACGCCCTGGGCAACACCAAGACCACCAGCTCCGGCCTTTACCGTCGACACCGTCACCGAGGTGGCTGTCGATGCAATATCCGACACCAGCGACAACACGCCCCAGGTCACCGGCACAGGCGAGCCCGGATCCACCATCACCATCATGGACGGCGACACCCAGGTTGGCACCGCCACCGTGGGCTCCGACGGCAAGGACCGCGGACCTTGATACCTTGGCCGACGGCTCCCACACCCTCACGGTCACCGCCGAGGACGCCCTGGGCAACACCAAGACCACCAGCTCCGGGGCCTTTACCGTCGACACCGTCACCGAGGTGGCCGTTGATACTATTGCTGACACCAGCGACAACACGCCCCAGATCACCGGCACCGGCGAGCCCGGATCCACCATCACCATCATGGACGGCGACACCCAGGTCGGCACCGCCACCGTGGGGTCCGACGGCAAGTGGACCGCAGACCTTGATACCCTCACCGATGGCTCCCACACCCTCACGGTCACCGCCGAGGACGCCCTGGGTAACACCAAGACCACCAGCTCCGGGGCCTTTACCGTCGATACCGTCACCGAGGTGGCCGTCGATACCATTGCTGACACCAGCGACAACACGCCCCAGATCACCGGCACCGGCGAGCCCGGATCCACCATCACCATCATGGACGGCGACACCCAGGTCGGCACCGCCACCGTGGGGTCCGACGGCAAATGGACCGCAGAGCTGAGCACCCTCACCGACGGCTCCCACACCCTGACGGTCACCGCCGAGGACGCCCTGGGCAACACCAAGACCACCAGCTCCGGCGTCTTTACCGTCGACACCGCCACCGAAGTGGCCGTTGATACCATTGCCGACACCAGCGACAACACGCCCCAGGTCACCGGCACAGGCGAGCCCGGCGCCACCATCACCATCATGGACGGCGACACCCAGGTTGGCACCGCCACCGGGGTCTGACGGCAAGTGGACCGCAGAGCTGAGCACCCTCACCGATGGCTCCCACACCCTCACGGTCACCGCCGAGGACGCCCTGGGCAACACCAAGACCACCAGCTCCGGGGCCTTTACCGTCGACACCGTCACCGAGGTGGCCGTTGATACCATTGCTGACACCAGCGACAACACGCCCCAGATCACCGGCACAGGCGAGCCCGGCGCCACCATCACCATCATGGACGGCGACACCCAGGTTGGCACCGCCACCGTGGGGTCCGACGGCAAGTGGACCGCAGACCTTGATACCTTGGCCGACGGCTCCCACACCCTGACGGTCACCGCCGAGGATGCCCTGGAACACCAAGACCACCAGCTCCGGGGCCTTTACCGTCGACACCGCCACCGAAGTGGCTGTCGATACCATTGCCGACACCAGCGACAACACGCCCCAGATCACCGGCACCGGCGAGCCCGGCGCCACCATCACCATCATGGACGGCGACACCCAGGTCGGCACCGCCACCGTGGGGTCCGACGGCAAGTGGACCGCAGAGCTGAATACCCTCACCGATGGCTCCCACACCCTCACGATCACCGCCGAGGACGCCCTGGGCAACACCAAGACCACCAGCTCCGGGGCCTTTACCGTCGATACCGTCACCGAAGTGGCTGTCGATACCATTGCCGACACCAGCGACAACACGCCCCAGATCACCGGCACAGGCGAGCCCGGCGCCACCATCACCATCATGGACGGCGACACCCAGGTCGGCACCGCCACCGTGGGGTCCGACGGCAAGTGGACCGCAGAGCTGAATACCCTCACCGATGGCTCCCACACCCTGACGATCACCGCCGAGGACGCCCTGGGCAACACCAAGACCACCAGCTCCGGCGCCTTTACCGTCGATACCGTCACCGAAGTGGCTGTCGATACCATTGCCGACACCAGCGACAACACGCCCCAGATCACCGGCACAGGCGAGCCCGGCGCCACCATCACCATCATGGACGGCGACACCCAGGTTCAGCACCGCCACCGTGGGTTCCGACGGCAAGTGGACCGCAGACCTTGATACCTTGACCGACGGCTCCCACACCCTGACGGTCACCGCCGAGGACGCCCTGGGCAACACCAAGACCACCAGCTCCGGGGCCTTTACCGTCGATACCGTCACCGAAGTGGCCGTTGATACCATTGCCGACACCAGCGACAACACGCCCCAGGTCACCGGCACAGGCGAGCCCGGCGCCACCATCACCATCATGGACGGCGACACCCAGGTTGGCACCGCCACCGTGGGCTCCGACGGCAAATGGACCGCGGACCTTGATACCTTGGCCGACGGCTCCCACACCCTCACGGTCACCGCCGAGGACGCCCTGGGCAACACCAAGACCACCAGCTCCGGGGCCTTTACCGTCGATACCGTCACCGAAGTGGCCGTCGATACCATTGCCGACACCAGCGACAACACGCCCCAGATCACCGGCACCGGCGAGACCGGATCCACCATCACCATCATGGACGGCGACACCCAGGTTGGCACCGCCACCGTGGGGTCCGACGGCAAGTGGACCGCAGACCTTGATACCTTGGCCGATGCGGCTCCCACACCCTGACGATCACCGCCGAGGACGCCCTGGGCAACACCAAGACCACCAGCTCCGGGGCCTTTACCGTCGATACCGTCACCGAAGTGGCCGTTGATACCATTGCCGACACCAGCGACAACACGCCCCAGATCACCGGCACCGGCGAGACCGGATCCACCATCACCATCATGGACGGCGACACCCAGGTTGGCACCGCCACCGTGGGGTCCGACGGCAAGTGGACCGCAGACCTTGATACCTTGGCCGACGGCTCCCACACCCTGACGGTCACCGCCGAGGATGCCCTGGAACACCAAGACCACCAGCTCCGGGGCCTTTACCGTCGACACCGCCACCGAAGTGGCTGTCGATACCATTGCCGACACCAGCGAACACGCCCCAGATCACCGGCACAGGCGAGCCCGGTCACCATCACCATCATGGACGGCGACACCCAGGTTGGCACCGCCACCGTGGGCTCCGACGGCAAGTGGACCGCAGACCTTGGTACCTTGACCGATGGCTCCCACACCCTGACGATCACCGCCGAGGACGCCCTGGGCAACACCAAGACCACCAGCTCCGGGGCCTTTACCGTCGACACCGTCACCGAGGTGGCTGTCGATGCAATATCCGACACCAGCGACAACACGCCCCAGGTCACCGGCACAGGCGAGCCCGGATCCACCATCACCATCATGGACGGCGACACCCAGGTTGGCACCGCCACCGTGGGCTCCGACGGCAAGTGGACCGCGGAGCTGAATACCCTCACCGACGGCTCCCACCTTGACGGTCACCGCCGAGGACGCCCTGGGCAACACCAAGGCCACCAGCTCCGGGGCCTTTACCGTCGACACCGTCACCGAGGTGGCTGTCGATGCAATATCCGACACCAACGACAACACGCCCCAGATCACCGGCACAGGCGAGCCCGGCGCCACCATCACCATCATGGACGGCGACACCCAGGTTGGCACCGCCACCGTGGGGTCCGACGGCAAGTGGGCCGAACAGCCTGAATACCCTCACCGATGGCTCCCACACCCTGACGGTCACCGCCGAGGACGCCCTGGGCAACACCAAGACCACCAGCTCCGGTGTCTTTACCGTCGACACCGCCACCGAAGTGGCCGTCGATACCATTGCCGACACCAGCGACAACACGCCCCAGATCACCGGCACCGGCGAGCCCGGGTCCACCATCACCATCATGGACGGCGACACCCAGGTTGGCACCGCCACCGTGGGCTCCGACGGCAAGTGGACCGCAGAGCTGAATACCCTCACCGATGGCTCCCACACCCTGACGGTCACCGCCGAGGACGCCCTGGGCAACACCAAGGCCACCAGCTCCGGGGCCTTTACCGTCGACACCGTCACCGAGGTGGCTGTCGATGCAATATCCGACACCAACGACAACACGCCCCAGATCACCGGCACAGGCGAGCCCGGCGCCACCATCACCATCATGGACGGCGACACCCAGGTTGGCACCGCCACCGTGGGCTCCGACGGCAAGTGGACCGCGGACCTTGATACCTTGACCGAGGCTCCCACACCTTGACGATCACCGCCGAGGACGCCCTGGGCAACACCAAAACCACCAGCTCCGGGGCCTTTACCGTCGACACCGTCACCGAGGTGGCTGTCGACACCGTGGCCGATACTAACGACAACACGCCCCAGATCACCGGCACCGGAGAGCCCGGCGCCACGATTACGATCTTCGATGAAAATGGCAATAACGTCGGCACCACAATAGTCAACGATCAGGGATCCTGGAGTGCAGAACTTTCAGGCTCCCTGGCTCACGGTGACCACACACTCACTATCACGGCTGAGGACGCCCACGGCAACACTAACCAAGCCGAATCCAATGAGTTCTCGGTGGACCTTGAAGCATCGGCCACAATCGCTGTCAACCCCATCACCAACGACGATGTCATCAACGCTTTGGAAATGGAAAGCACCATCGAAGTTACCGGCACCGTCGGTGGAGACGCCGCCGAAGGCGATGTGGTCACCTTTACCGTTAACGGCAACGACTACCGGGGCACGGTGAATGCTGACGGCACCTTCACCGTAAACGTGGCAGGTACTGACCTGGCCGCGGATACTGAGTTCACCGTAACGGTCACCGGTACCGATAACGCAGGTAATCCCTTTACCGCCTCTACTGAATCCACCCACACCGTGGACATAACGGCAAGCGCACCGCGCCGCGGTGGACAGAACCCGATGTCACAGGCAATGAGGACACAGATATTCCTCTGGACATCTCTGCCGCCCTCACCGACACCGACGGCAGCGAGACCTTGTCGGACATCACCATCGGCGGCGTGCCTGAAGGGGCAACTCTCAGCGCAGGCACCAACAACGGCGACGGCACATGGACCCTGACTCAGGACCAGCTTGACGGCCTCACCATCAAGCCGCCGGCCGACAGCGATGTGGATATTGACCTGACGGTTACAGCTACAGCCACGGAAATCGGAGGCGATACAGAAACTGTCACGAAATCTCTCCATGTTACAGTAACGCCTGTTGCGGATGCGCCTGTGATCGATTTTCAGGTGAGCAGCGACAATGTGGTGAGTGACGGACTGGTGGGACATTGGGTCTTTGAAGAAAATGGTACCCCCGGAGGAACAACCCACGACCTTGTGAATGACCAGGAAGGCACCTTGATCGGTGGTGCGCATTCTGCAGGATCGGACCACAACAACGGTGCCCTGGTCTTGGACGGTGACGGGGACTACGTGGATGTCTCCGGGGATTACACCGAGCCGCTTTCCGGCACGGCGACTCTTTCTGTCTGGGTCAAGCTCCCGGACGGGTATACGGGAGGAGACGGGACCAACACCATTGGGTGGAACTCTCCGAGCATCATCGGCTCCGAGAAACACGGGGGGACAGACGACATCCAATGGGGGTGGATCGACGATGACGGGCAGATCAACATGGGGGTTGGGGACAGCACCGGAGCCGGATCCACCACGGCCGTAAACGACGGGCAGTGGCACCATGTGGTCATGACCCGGGATCATGAAACCGGTGAGACCAAGATGTACGTCGACGGTATCCTTGAGGACACCAGAGTAACAGAGCCCGGCATCAGGGATGGCATGGATCTCAGCGGATTCGGTGCGACCTTCGGATCCGACGGCAACCACACCTACCTGGAAGGCCAGCTCGATGACATCCGTGTGTACGACAGGGTATTGACGGATAAGGAGATCTCCCAGATCCACACCTATGAGTCCAATCAATCTCAGTATGACCTGATCGGCATGGAAGGAGACCCGGTTTCCATTACCCTTGGTGCCCAGCCGACAGACACGGACGGATCTGAGTCCATCACCTCCATCGTGCTCTCGGGTATCCCCACAGGTGCGGTTCTCACCGACGGGACCAACACCTTTACCGCTACGGATGCCCTCCACGAAATGGACGTCACCGACTGGGACCTGTCGAACCTGACCATCACCGCCTATGCCAACTCAGGAGGTTTCGGTGAATCCTATACGCTGACGGCCACGGCAACGTCCACCGAAGCTGACGGGGGAGCCTCGGCATCAACCTCCTCATCCCTGAAAATTTACGTCATGGACTCTGCACCCGTTGCAGTGGATGACACGGACAGTGTCGGCTTCAGGGGCACAGCCACCGGTAATGTCATCCTGGGTGAAGGGGGCGAAGACATGGGGGCCGACGATGTCGATGCCGATGACGTGACTCTCACGTCCATCACCTACAGAGGGGAGACCTATACCTTTGCCGAAGACGGTACCCTGATGCAGGGATCCCACGAGGTTCCGGACAACACCATCTCCGGCCGACACGGAGACCTGCAAATCCATCAGGA
The DNA here is from genome assembly GCF_056829965.1 of Desulfoluna sp. CYM3A. Taxonomy (NCBI): domain Bacteria; kingdom Pseudomonadati; phylum Thermodesulfobacteriota; class Desulfobacteria; order Desulfobacterales; family Desulfolunaceae; genus Desulfoluna; species Desulfoluna sp. CYM3A. Next base: position 1,983,903 of record NZ_CP186556.1, on the reverse strand, counting down.
CGGAAGCTACACCTACACGTCCTCAGAACACTGGCATCCCCACTGGTGGAACCTCGAAGACAGCTTTGACTACACCATCACTGACTCGGACGGCGACAGCTCCACGGCTTCCGTCACCATCCGCCATGATAACCTGTCTACGGTCGCCGACAGCGCCGTTGCCCACGAGGCAGGCCTGCCCGAAGGAACCGAGGCAGCCACCGATTCAGAGACCGTTACCGGCAACCTGTTGGACAACGACATGGGTGTGGACGGCGATGCCTTCATCTCAAGCATCACCAGCGGAGCCCACAGCGACACAGAGGCATCCGGCGGCCAGCTGAGTATTCAGACGGACTACGGCACCATCACGGTATACACCGAATCCGACGGCCTTCACCGAGCCGGTGATTACGAGTACACCCTGGAGCATCCGTCCCAGGGTGACGATGTGGTGGACACCATAAGCTACACGATCTCGGATTCCGACGGAGAACGACTGACCGGATCCCTTACGGTAAACATCCAGGATGACGCCCCGACAGGTGAGACTGTAACGGCAGATATCCATGAAGACGCGGCGGACGTAAAAACCACCAACCTTATTATAGTGCTGGACCGATCCGGCAGTATGGCTTTCGATATGGATGGAAATGAATCTTGGGAGCATGACTTTGATCCGAACAACGTCCGAATGGATGTTGCCAAGGAAGCTCTGTCCGCCATGTTCGATTCCTACGACAACCTCGGCAACGTCAACATTCAGTTTGTCCGATTCGAGAACTCTGCCGTGAAATCAGAGTGGTTCATGGACGATAAAACCGGGGCCAACACATATCTGAACAATATCCACGCCTGGGGCGGAACCGACTATGACGGTGCGCTGGACACGGTCAGGGAGGATTTCGATCCTCCTAAGGCAGACAGCACACTGCTCTACTTCATCTCTGACGGAGAACCCAACCAAGGCGATGAGTGCAACCAAACCGAATGGGAAACCTTTCTCAAGGGCGAAGGAAGCAGCATCGACACAGTCTTTGGAATCGGCATCACCGAGTCTTCAGACCTCGAAGAACTGAAACCCATCGCCTGGCCCAACCCTGCAAACTCGAACGACCCCGACCCACACGTTGTTCAGGTCCACAACGCCTTTGACCTGAAGCAGACCCTGCTTGAAACGGTATCAGAAGGGATCGTCAAGGGCGATGCCACCCTCCTGGCCACCGAAGGAGACGACGGAATCCACCTGGGCGCGGACGGCGGTCACATCCAGTCCATCCTGGTGGACGGTGAGCTCCACACCTACGATCCGAACGGGTCTGCCACGGAAAGCATCTCCACGGCCCGTGGGGGCACCCTCGACATCAACTATGAAACAGGGGAATATTTCTACACCATCAACCCCAAAGACACCATCTCCGGAGAGCAGGAGTCCTTTGTCCTCACAGCCGTTGACGGCGACGGCGACACCACGTCTGTGGACCTCATCATCAATCTGGACTACGTGGCCGCCATTGATGCCAACCACGACACCATCATCACCAACGCGGCCCTGGGGGATGACCTGGCCATCGACTTTTCCGCCCTTCTGGCAAACGACTCCGGGGCAAACAGCATCGATGACGGAAGCATCCATGCCCAAGGCAGTACCCAGCTGACCCAGTCATCCGATCAGGTGACCCTGCACGATCTTTCCGACGGTGATGCCTTCACCTACGACATCTCTTCGGGGGACGTCTCGGACACGGCCAAGGCCGAGGTTGTGGTAGAGGATAGTGCAAATCTTTACGGCACCATCGGCGACGATATCCTTGTGAACACAAGGTCCAATTCCGGTACGTTTTCTATCCAGGCTGATGTCGAAAGGGGCTGGACCGGTGATTCATCAAATCAAATGGGCATCCAGTTTACGAGCAATACGTCCCTGTCCATCCTGGCTGTGACCATCGACCTGAGTGCCGGAGGCGATTTGAATGCGGTGTTTGATCCATCCGACTACTATGATTTCGATAGTTACGGTCCGTTTATTGGAGATGAGACCAGGGGGATCTCCTCCAGCGATGTGAACTTTTCGCTATCCGATGATCACTCAACAATGACCATCACCTTCGAACCGGGAAGCTTTACCTCACAGGACCAATTCCGGTTTGGTATCGACACAGATTTTCTAAGTAGTAACCAATTTGATAAAGGCAATGCTTTCGGCAAGCAGGATGTCGGCATCACGGTCTCTTTGAGTGACGGCAGCGAGGTGTCCGGTACCTATAACCATCATGGCAACACGAGCAGCGTCACCCTGGAAGGCACCACCGACAACGCCCCTGTCCATCTCTACGGCAACGAAGGAGATGATGTGCTGATCGGGAACGACGCCAATGAGATCTTCGACGGCGGCCAGGGCCACGACACCATCCACGCAGGCGGAGGGGACGATACCATTGTCTTTGATGCCCAGGACGCCCATGTGGACGGTGGGGAAGGCACCGATACCCTGAGGATCTCCCAGCAGGTCCTGGACTTCAGCGCCCTGGACAAGGACGCTGTCACCAACATCGAAGCCCTGGATCTTACCTCGGACAGTGCTCAGACCGTCTCCCTGACCTTGGAGGATGTGCTGGACATGACCGGACCGGAGAACGTGCTCCACGTCTCGGGTGGCGACGGTGACCAGATCACCGTGGACCTCTCCAACTCCGGCGACGGGTGGACCCACGACGGCAACGGGCTCTTCTCCAACACCGACGGCACCCAGGTGCAGATCGTCTCCGTGGACGATGCGGACAAGCACATCCCCATCTTCACCGACGACGGCACGGCCATCCAATAAAGCCGTACCTGTCCAACGTGTCTCCGGTGGGTCGTTTTTCAAAAGCGGCCCACCGGAGTCAAAACCTCCCGTCGAACGGGAGGCTTGAATGTTAAGCCTGTCTCTGCGCCTAAAGGCCCCATACCCCACTACCGGTTAGGTTTCTTTTTGACCTTGGTCATCGTTTCGACCATCGGCGTATTTTCATCACCATTTAGTCCCCCAATCCCCTGGGCGCTGCATCCGGCGCCAGGCTGCACCCAAAAAGCCGCACAGGAGCGCGCTCCATTTCAGTGCATCTCGCTTAGCCCGGATATTTCACGCGCCGAGGGGTGAGAAAATCGATCAGAAAACCGTGAATTACATTTTGTGTTTTTAAAGCACCTAACTTTCTGTAATAACCAATTGTAATAGTTCATCATTGTCACACCCAGCCCGTTTTCTCATGAAAGACCCGGGATAGCGCGATGAATCGTTCATATTTATGAAAAGTTATCTACTTTTACTGGTGGGACTGTCGAACTTGGGGAGCCCCCCTGCCCCCTCTTGTGACATCATGACCACACATGCTCAACGTGCCTTTCGGTATAACGGATGCCCCGGGCCCCTGAACATTGACCTGCCGCCAGCCCCTATAGTATTGTGGTGCTTTTGAAAACACAAAGCAGCGACAGGATGACGATGAATAAACCAGAGGTTATTAAGAAACGAACGCGCACGGCTCAAAAGAAAAGCAAGGGACAGGTGGAGGCTGAAATAAGCAGTGCGCTGCTCACGTTTGAAAAAGAGCATATGGGACGCGGTCCGGTGGATGTGAGGAGCCATATCATCGAGGACATGGTGCTGATTCGCTTGAAAGGCGTATTGACACCGGCTGAGCGACATCTTGCAACGGATGACGCCGGTACGCAGCTCATCAAGCAGGTCCGGGCAAAACTTCTGGAAAATTCCTGCGACATTCTGGGGGATGTCATCACCGGCATTACCGGCATCAATGTGGTCAGCTTTCATACAGACATCAGCACCAAAGCGGGAGAGCGGATTATTGTCATTACCTTTGAGCAGGATGTGGAAGAAAAGTTTTCTTACAGCTGATGGTGGCAGTATATAAATAAAAAAACTGCGATGAAAGGCGCCCACCGACTGAGCTCATTCGTACTAAGGGTCCATAAGTGGGGCCTCCGGCCATGCAGATAAAATAAGAATGACACCAAAATGAATCTTCCATATGCTCTGGTCAGAAAAATTAAAGGTAGTTTGGTAGACAAAGATACTGTACCTTCTTTAAAGGGGATCGAGCTTCCAACAGGCGTAACAGTGGTCGCTGTTGGCCTTTTTTTATGCGTAAACCAAAGGCCTTTACTTTACCGGAGGGGCTTGCGAAAGCCTCAAATATATTGAATAATTGGCAATAAACAAAACCAAGAACGTAGAAGCAGGATAATTTCCCTGCCCCCTTTGGACATAAACCGGTTGGCCCTGATGTACGGGGAAAACCCTTGCGCACCTTGGCCCTTTGAATACATCAGCCCAGCCCGGAGATTCCACGAGTCGAGTGCGCCCATATTCAAGGCATCAGAGCTGCAGATGTCGTTGTTTACCTCAAAGCTCTGATAACGCAGAAGATGGGTGCACTCGGCTTGCCCGAAGGGTGTGAAAATCGGGCAGAAAACCGTGAATTACATTTTGTATTTTACAAATGCTTTAATTTTTCACAGTTACCACCTGCAATAACCCTTTATTGCTTTAGCTCAATCGTTTTCGCATGAAATATTCGGGATAGACGAAACGGGAAGGTTAACCAATGGCCGATACAATTTTGTGGGGCACCGGCATAGAGGATGTTGCCGAAGGCATCGGCCCCGGTCAATTGCGGGACATGTCCCGTGTCTGCGGGCCGGATGTTGAATCTCCCTTGCACTGGAGCCGGGCATGCCTCGTTTCGGAAGGCCCCGGAAGCAGATGCTGGGTCTCAGGAAAAAACGAAAACCTGCCTGTGTTTGTGACCGGCCCCTGTGCCTCCAGCATACAGCTCGCCTGGTGTTTCCACAGGAAAAACCTGTTGCCTGAATGGGGATCGGTACTGGCAGCAAGCCAGTGGGCCGGCAAGGGGCAGCTGGGAAGGCAGTGGCATTCACCGACGGGAAATATCTACGGCACAATACGCCTGCCCTCATCGGCCTTGCTGGAGGTGGACTGCCTCCCGCTGCTTGTGGGGTATGCGCTGGTCACAGCCCTTGGAGCCATTGGCGTGACAGTGCAGCTGAAATGGCCCAACGACCTGGTCATGGGCAACAAAAAAGTAGGGGGAATCCTCATCGAAGAAAAGGGGGGCGTGAGGATGGTGGGCGTCGGCGTCAACCTCATCTCAAGCCCGCCCGAAAAGAGCCTTCGCAGCGACAACGCCCTTGCCGCTGCGTGCTTGAAGGACGTTGGCCATAAGGGCCTGTCTCCCCTTTCCCTCTGGCGACACCTCGTGACAACGACACGGGATAGTTTACGTACGTTCACTTCATCCGATCTGCCGGAACTTATGGCAAAGATCCAGCCACATCTGGCATTTGCGGGAGACATGGTGCGGGTTGAAGACTACGCAAACCCGCCTTATGAAGCGAAGATACTCGCTTTATCATCCAACGGCGGATTAAAGCTGCTTACACGCAGCGGAACAACCGTCGTCCGGTCAGCAAGCATCTACCCTCTTTGTATGTTTGACGCAGAAAAGGAGAATCACGTTGAAAGAAACGACATTTAAGCAGGTTGTCCAAGACTTAAAAGGCATGAAAATATTGGTGGCAAACCGGGGAATCACGGCCAGGCGCATCGCGCGCTCCATACGGGAGCTCGGAGCCATCCCGGTGGTAACGGCTACGGATGTGGATAAGACCGCCCCCTTTACCGCCGGCGCCCAGGAACTCATTTTGTTGGGTGAAAACCCCAGGGCCTACCTCAATATCGACCAGATCATCGCCGAAGCCAAAGCAAGAGACATCACCGCGATTCACCCCGGCTGGGGCTTTGCCTCGGAAGATGACATCTTTCCCAGAAAATGCGCCCAGGCGGGCATCCTGTTTATCGGTCCGGAAACCGATGCCATGCGCCTTCTCGGCAACAAGGTGGCGGTGCGAAAACTCGCCCGGGAACTGGGGGTTCCCATCGTGCCCGGCTCCGATGGCGCCGTGACCATCGAAGAGGCAAAAACCATTGTTAAAACCATCGGGCTGCCCGTCATGCTCAAGGCAGAAGGCGGCGGCGGGGGCCGGGGGATCTATGAAATCACCCGTGAGGACCAGCTTGACAGCGCCTTTGAAAAGGCCACTGCCCTTGCCCACGCCACCTTTGGCAACCCCCGCCTGTTTGTAGAAAAAATGTTAACCCAAGTGCGCCATATCGAGATCCAGGTGATCGCGGACAAATACGGAAACGTCTTCGCCTTTGACGAACGGGCTGCACGGTCCAGCGAAATCACCAGAAGCTCATTGAGATCACCCCCTCCCCCTGGGCCGGGATGACCCCTGAGATTCGAAGCCAGCTCAAAGAGTACGCCCGAAAGCTGGTCCGGGAAATCGGCTACCACTCACTGGCAACGGTGGAGTTCCTTCTGGATGCCGACGGCACCCCCCACCTCATCGAGGTCAACACCCGCCTTCAGGTGGAGCACGGGATCACCGAGTGCCGGTACGGGGTCGACCTGGTGGAAGAACAGATCGCCGTGGCCTTCGGACCTGCGCTTGAATGATGAGACCTGCAAACCCAACAACTACGCCATGCAGCTTCGGGTCAACTGCGAGGATCCCCAGGATAACTTTGCCCCCAACGCCGGAAAGATCACCCGGTACATCTCCCCGGGGGGCCCGTCCATCCGCCTGGACTCCTGCATCTCATCCGGCTATGAGTTTCCTTCCCAGTATGACTCTGCGGCGGCACTGCTCATCGCCTACGGCCAGAGCTGGCCCAAGACCCTGGAGGTGATGAACCGCGCCCTCACCGAGTATATTGTGGGCGGACTCAAAACCACCCTGCCCTTCCACGCCAACATCATCAACCATCCCACGTTCAAGGCCGGAGAGTGTGACACCAAATTTGTGTTGAACACGCCGGAGCTGCTTCACTACAAAGACAATGAGCAGGATCTGTCAGGCTGAGCCGACTTGTCTATCTTCTGGCCTTCGGACACAACCCCTTTGTCGAGCTGGGAGACTACAGGGGGCGAGAAGACAAGCGCCTTGGAAGCTTCAAACCGGTGTTGCCGGAGGTCAGGCCCGGCAATGCCCCCTCCCCTTACCCGCGGTGTGACCGAAAGGCCCTGCTGGATTACGTCAGAGACACCGATCATGTTCACTTCACGGACACAACGGCCCGGGACATCACCCAGTCCAACAGCGGCAACCGGTTCCGCCTTGCCGAAGACATGATCGGGGCCGCGAATCTCGACGAGTGCGGTTTCTTCTCACTGGAGAACGGAGGCGGCGCCCACTTCCACGTCGCCATGCTTGCCAACATGACCTACCCGTTCAATGAGGCCCGGGAGTGGAACCGCTTTGCCCCCAAGACCCCAAAGCAGATCCTGGTCCGGTCCACGAACCTCCTCGGGTACAAGCCCCAGCCCCCCAAACTCATGCGGCTGACAGGCGAAATGATTTGCGAGGACTTTGATGTGGTGCGCTGCTTTGATTTCCTGAACCATGTGGACAACATGCGCCCCATTGCCGAGGTGGTCATGAACTCCCCGGGCAACGTCTTCGAGCCCGCTATTTCTCTCTCCTGGGCCAAAGGGTTCGACGTTCCCCACTACATGAATGTCCTTGAAGAGATCATCGCCATGGTCTCCTCCGTCAGCGGCCTGACCAAGGCCCAGGCGGTGAGGAGCTTCATCATCGGCTTAAAGGACATGGCCGGTGTGTGCCCGCCCAGGTTCATGCGGCAACTCGTTACAACCATCAAAGAGCGTATAGATCTGAGCCGGTGATCCATTACCACAGGCATTGCACCGACGGCCTGTTTGTCCCCGCCGTGGGCGAGGCAGCCCTTGCCGGAGCCCATATCGTCGACACTCGCACCGCGCGCGCATGCTGGTGCACGGCCAGGGCGAAGTCCTGTCCACGGCCGCCTACATGGAAGGCGAGCTGGGCCTGAAAACCAATCTTAACAAAGAGATGATCCGTGACACCGGCTTTGTCCTCAAACAGATCATGCCGTATTATGACCGCTACACCGCCCCCTACTTCCAGGGCATCGACCATGACGTCGTCTCCCATGCCATGCCGGGGGGGGCCACCTCCTCCTCCCAGGAAGGAGCCAGACAGCAGGGCTACATCCACCTTCTGCCCTACATGCTTCGTTTCCTTTCTGGAACCCGCAAGATCGTGCGCTACCACGACGTGACGCCGGGGTCCCAGATCACATGGAACACTTCCTTCCTGGCAGTGACCGCCGCGTTCAAGCGAGGTGGCGAAGCCGAAGTGCGGCATCTCATCGATATCATGGATGCCGTGGCAGGCGTCCCCGAAGAGGAGATCGACGAGGTCTACAAAAAAGAGCGCCTGATGCTCTACCGGGAAAGCAACGATGCCTTCCGCAACCTCCTGTCTGGAGGCTTTGGCCGCCTGCCCCTGGGGTTCCCGCCGGACTGGGTGTATGAAAGTGCCTTCGGAGCCGGCTTCAAGGAGGCCCTGGAGCAACGCACCGAAGACTCCCCCCTGGCGTCCATTGCGGACATCGATATCGAGGAAGAGACCCGGCAGCTAAAGGCCCACCTGAAGCGAAACCCCTCCAGGGATGAGCTGGTCATGTACCTCAACCACCCCGGAGACGCCCGACAGGGTCGACGCGGTTCCGGCCAACAGTTGAAACCCCACAGGCTGCCCCTAATAATTTGGTTCGAAGGCCTCAAGGTGGGCTCAGAGCTGAACTTCAAAGACAGCGACGGCAAACCCCATCAGATGTCCGTCATCGACATCTCCGAGCCCGATGACCAGGGCCTGAGTTTTGTGCGCTACACCCTGGATGCCGAAACCTACAGCTATCCGGTGAAGGTCGGTGAAGCCGTCAACGGCAAGGCAGGCGCCGTGGAGATGGCCGACAAAGCCAACCCGGCCCAGGTGGCCTCCCCCACCAACGGCGACTTGTGGATCGTCTACGTCCTCCCCGGAGACATCGTCAAAAAAGGGGAAGAGCTTTTCAACATCACCATCATGAAACAGGAAAAGGCGGTTCTCTCCCCCATGGACGGCGTGGTCAAACGAATCGTCAAATACGCCGACTACAAAGAAGACAAAAAAATGGTGCCGGTACGGGAGGGAGAACTCATCGTCGAACTTGGCACTGTGCAGAGCACCTGCCCCAACTGTTCGGAACCCGTCACCGGAGACGGATTCAAATTCTGTCCTGCATGCGGACATAAGTTAAGCTGATCCCCCTGACCCGGATATGTCTAAAATGCAAAATACAATGTAACTGTTTAGCACTTGAAAAGCTGCCTCCGGCGGCAAGGGTGGCGAAGCCACGGTAGCGAAAACACATTGAAAGCAAATTGCGAATGCGCTTTGCCCCCATGTCACGGCGTAGCCGCAGGCGAAGACGGATTGCCTGACGCGCCGTAGCCCATTGATGATGGTCGAATGGGGACGCATCGACATGGGCGTAGGCGGATTCCGCGGGTCAAAGCGCATCCGCCTTTCAAGCAAACGTCGACCTTGGTCATCGTGAGGCCGCAGGTCTGTTTACTTCCCCTGAGCACCCTTATCCTCTGGAGCGCCGCATTCCGGTGCGGCTCGGGTAGCGACGGACTAAAAAGCCGTCCCATGGTTTCATGGGACGGCTTTTGTTATTTTAGCGGCCTTAATCATCATTTGGGCCGCGACCTGCAAAGAGTCGATTCATCGGCATTCGCAGTGGAAAATCCACTGATTCCTGAACAGCCAGTGCGTATTTCTTATGAATTGATGGAGTGGAGCGACACCTCCGTCAGCACGGTTAGCTGTCGCGCCACTTTTTATCTGAAAGGCTTTAATATCGGATACAAATTTGATTTCAAGCACATTGCTTGTAGCAAAAGACCAGGCCTCACAAATACCTTCTTGCAATTATAAGATCCAAAGAGTAAGAATTTAACAGCTTGGCTATATACGGACAGTCGCTTTTGTATTCAGCATACAGCTGAATGCCCTAGAAAATGATGTGTGAATTTAAAAGTAACAATATTAATAACAACAAACACCGATGACATCCTGCAAGGATGTCTAAAAATGCCAGAAATATAAGAATATGCGACAAATCAGTCCCGTATTCCAGCATATGGTGGATTATGGGACAACGTTGTCGGTTTTTCCCTTTGAGAAGGTATTATGGGACAGATCGGTTCCCAATAAATGGAATACGGGACATGCTGGTCCCATATTCCCGAGGATCTATGGAATATCGGACAATATTGTCCATATTTACCCCTGAGAGGGTGTTATGGGACAAAAATGTCCACTAATAATTGTTATGTATCTTCATGTAACTCTCAAATTGATTTGAAAGTAGATAACTATGCTCACACCAGAAGAAATTAAAATATATAACGAATCCCTTAAAATTGTAAAAAATTATTCCGACGCAATTTTATTAGGCCCATTAAACCAGCTTGGTGGAATTCTTAGTGAAACAATTGGCTTCTGGAGGCTCAAAAATCAAGTTCGCATAATGCTCAAGACCAAAGAATTGTTAGAGGAAAAAAATATAAAACCCGAACATATTTCTCCGAGTATATTTGTACCACTACTTGAAAATGGTGCAAATACAGATGAAGAAAACCTTGTGAATATGTTTTCTTCATTAATGGCGTGCCACCTTGACCCTGAAGCTCAAAACAAAGTACATCCTTCTTATACAAAAATTCTGAGCGAAATGTCTCTGTTGGATGCTCAAGTCATGATTGAGTATCGAAAAACAGCATCGGCAAAACAGTATCGTGACCTGGGTCTTCGAGGTGCGCCATTAGTTGTGTCTTACGTTGCAAAACTTGTAAATAAATCAGCGGAGCAAATATACCTTTCTTGTCTAAATCTCGAGCGCTTAGGTGTAATAGTTAAGACTGGGTTTCGACCACCAGATGATCATTCTGTACCTAAAATTTTTGAGGAAAGTACAGAGCATCAAGAATTTAGAATAACAGAGTTTGGTATTTCATTTTGTGATGCTTGCCATCACAATAAAGAAGATACGAATGATATTTATTGGAAAAAAATACATAACAAATAAATTCAGGGACGCAAAAAGCCGCGCCCCTGATTTAAAACGTTAGAGGCACAAATACTATTATGAATTGTCCACACTGTAATAAGCCTGGAGTAAGTGTTTGGTCAAAAGCTATGGCAGGTACATCCCTTGCTGCTAAGTGTAGAATATGCGGTAAACCATCATCTATTAGTGGCGGTATTTTATGGGGAGTCGGTGCATTATCCCACTTCATTTTCATTGGTGCTGCGATAGCATCATTATATTATTGGAATTGGTTGCCGCTCATAGCCGCACTGGTAGTGTACGTTTTGTTTCACATTTTCTTGGTTAAGTTTGCACCACTTAAGGCAATAGAGGATAAACAAACGTCAAAAACTCAAAAATTCTTTTGGTTATCTGTAATTGCTTTAATTTTCGTGATTTTTTTATTGCGTATGACCTGATAACTCAGTCCTCTAACAAGCGCTTCCACGCCGACCGGGCGCAAGCGCCGTTTTTCTTGCTGTTTCGCCTTTTGTCGGTCGCCATATTTCAACACTTTCGCGCTTCGGCGCCCGTCGGGTGAAGCGCGGCGTTAAATTTTTATCGAGAGAACTATGATTGTTTATCATTACACGTCAGTAGATGGTTTGTTGGGTATTTTAAATTCTCAAAAGCTATGGGCGACTCACTTTGAATATTTAAATGATAGTACTGAATATACATATGCAAAAGACATCATAAGAGAATCCGTTGATCAAATTGATAATGCTCTTGTCCATAGACACAGAGAAATATTTGATATTTGCGTAAGACAAATCTACGATATTTATGATGTCTATACATGCTCATTTTCTAAAAAATCAGATACTCTTAGCCAATGGCGAGGATATTGTCCTTACGAGGGTGGATTTTGTATCGGCTTTGACAGCCAAAGTATAAATACTATTTTTCAAAACTCACTCATGGAATGTGTATATGATTATTCCGAACAGAAAAAAATAGTTGAAAATTTGGCTATTGAATTTTGTTCTAATGTAGAAAAATTAACAACTGGTGTTAAGCTAACATTTCCAGATGAATGGGAATCCATTTTTAAAGTTTTACCAATCAAATCTTATTCCAATGTTCCAACGAAACATCCTTTAGATTTAGAAAAAAATCATATCTTTGTAAGATACGAACTCGCAAAACTATCGGCAAGACTAAAGCATCCAAGTTTTAGTGAAGAATCCGAGATTAGGTATATCAATATTAAAGAGAAAGATGATAACGCAAATGTAAAGATTCGATCTAAAGGTAACTTACTTATTCCATATATCGATTTGTCATTTCCATCGAATTCTATTAAGGAAATACTGATTGGGCCAAGTGTAAACAAAAACTTGAATATAATGCCTTTGAACATATTGAAAAATCATAACAAATATGATTTCAACATTTTAAAATCAACCATACCCTTTAAAAACTGGTAACAATCACAAATTTAACAAATCATTACACCGGATCGGGCTACAGCTGCACTTCGTTGAGCGACTTCGGTTTTCGAACGATTTTTACCTATCCACCGTTGTCGGCCTTCGCCGCCCTCACCGGTGAATTCAATCGTTAAATGACTTAATTTGCATATGAATATAGCCTCAAAAGAAGAAGCTTTAGAGTTTGTAAATCCATATTTCGGTAAACCCGTTAGCCGTGTCTGGCAGGGCTATGGAAGTGCAATCTTCTTAGAAGTTGGGAACCTTACGAATCATAAAGGCGAACTCACTATCATGATCCAGTGGAGTTGGCGAGTAGAAAAAGGTCATGAAATTGCATTTGGAAGTTGGTCGTCAAGAACTCCTGATTTTTCTGAGTACCTTAAGCAGTTAAATGGCCTATCCTAAGATGATTCATTCGAGTCCCGGTTACCAGAAATTGTCGTTGAACTAACCAATCATATATGGGTTTGTTCCTTTTCAACGGTAGAAGTGTCATCCAAGTAATTGGCATTGATGAACCGAAAGCAAACATTAGTGTCTTCAAAAGGTAAGCTTGTATTTGAATAGCGGCATTTAACAATTGCTTTCACGCCGACCGGGTGCAAGTGCGGTTTTTTCAGTCTGCTTCGTCACCCGATTGTTGTCAAATATCAAGCACTTTCGTGCTTTGACCGTTGGGTGAAGCACGCGTTAGCCATTGGATCTCATCATTATGGATTACAAAATTGGTTCCAGAGACTATTTAAAAAGAGCAAAAATATGTATAGATGCAAATAAACTTGAAACTCTATTTTATGCAGCATTCGAACTTCGTTGTGGCGTCGAAGCGGAAATAATGAACAATATCTTGAAGTTCAGAGAAACATATTTCAAAAAAGAAAAAACAAGGTTGGCAAGTTGCCAAACTGGCGAAGAACATATTGAGTCCGTTTTTAGCACTGGAGAAAAGAGAAGAGACTATTTTAGATATTTATAACTTTGATAAAAGCGAAATCCTATTACAAACAAAATATACCCCTGTAAAAAAATCTCTTCGAAAAAAAGCCGAAATGCTTGGAAACTATCTACACAATGCAAAAAAATACAATAATCCTACGTCTGAATACTGGATTGAGTTTCGCAAATTATTGAATCAAGCAGTCTCTGAATTAGAATATGGGAAACTCCGTAGTATTTTAGGCCCTGTATTAATGCATAAAAACAAAAAATATATAGATGTAAAACTGGAAGTTCCAACGCAAAAAGAACAAGATTTTGCTCAGTCAGTTCTACTGAATAACAAAAAAATAATCGCTAACATTCGATACGAATAAGTGGCTAACATGTCATTTCACCGGACGGGCTTACAGCTGCTCTTCGGCGAGCGACTTCGGTTTTCAAACAATTTAACCTATTCACCGGTGTCGGTCTGCGCCGCCCTCGCGGTGAATTCAGCATTTGTAACAATCGGTAATGGAAAAATCAATTAGAAAATATGAAATTGGTGAAGGATTGAGCCAAGATAATTCGACCTTTCCTTATGGAATTCATTATGTTCCAGATATGGAAAAGCCTATATATTTTTGGAGTGGTTACACTTGGCTTTTGAATGGATGTTATTGTTCCGCCAAAAAGGCATTATTTCCTTCATGGAAAGAGCATTTCGTATTGTCAAAATCCGTATGGTTTATTCCAATAGTTGAAAAAATTGCTTCTGGGCAACACGTTTCTATTGATGAAATCGAGAAAGCTAAAGGCAATAAACTCAAATACTTTGATAAAACATTAAAAGTTCAACAAACGCATTGTAAGGGATCGCTGGCGCTCCGCGCCAGTGCCCTGGCTTCACTCGGCGGCCCCACATGCGTGGCGTTAAATGACCAGGGAATCTAAACATTGCCGTATTACATAGATAAAATAAGCCAGTTTCTTCCTTTAGCCATAGAACAATGCCTTTTGGGAAAATGAATGCTTTAGCGTACTTCGGGGAAAAATTGGTTATTTTCAACCTCATCTTCTTGGCGAGTCAGCTCACAACAAGGTATCGAATTTGGAGCAGAGTCATATCCAAATGGTGCAGAACTTAACTCACTTATAGGATTAAAGATCATTCGCGCAAGAGCCTCTGGTTTTGTAGCTTTAGATATTCAATTGGTTTTAGAAAATGGGAAAGCCATCGAATGTTTCTCGGCAACTCATTTTGAGCCATGGGAATTACGCCTGCCAGATGAACGTTATTAGTTGCTGATGGTAATGATTCATAAATATAGCCATTTAACAAGGCTATTTCAGCCGACGCAAAAAGCCGCGCGGCTGAATAGAAACGTTAGCTTTCATTCTCAATATGGAAACAAATCACATAAAATACAAATACGCATTATCCGAATTTGGTATGTGCTATATTGATTCCATAACTAAAAATGACAGAAAAGATTATTCGTGTATCGGATGTGGAAAACCGCTAATACCTGTTTTGGGTGAAATTCAAAGATGGCATGGGAAACTACAAGCACATTCAAGATTGTAATTTTCAATCATATTTACACAGGCTTGCAAAAAAACTCTTCATAGAGCGTTATAATAAATGTCTTTTTAGCAATTTGCCATTTTATATTGAATACGAAGTACCAGTAATCTTCATTATTTAGAACACAAACTTTATGTTAAAAAAGCAAAGAACTAAAAACTTACGATCTTACAAAACAGTTCATTTCAATATTTGAAGAAAAAAAGGATGGCTTCTTAATTCCAGACTTACAGTTACATACAGCAAAAGGTATTAAATTGTATATCGAGATCGCTGTTACACACCAATCTACAACTGAAAAAATAAATTCTGGTGTTAGAATTATTGAATTTTCAATAGAGAATGAGCAGGACTTAGAAATTTTTAAATTTGGATCCAATATCGGTGACTCATGACCAAATTAAATTTTATAATTTCAATCCAAGACCCATAAATCAAAACTTAAAAGATAGTTGTCCCTATTATGTTACTTATTTCTCAGTTTTTTCAAATGGAAAATGCATAATTGGAAATGTTCCAATTTTTGAGTTTGAAAATTTAAAAAACAACCCAAGTAATTACATTACTCAAATTCAAAAAGCATCTTCATCTGTTTTTGTAGAAGAAACAGAAAGAGCCTTTTGTAATGGAATCAGAGTAAAAAACTGTTTTCTCTGTCGTTACCATGCAATAAACACAAGCCTTAAAAAAGACAAACAGAAACCAATATTTTGTAAATATTTCAAAACATCAAAAAGTTCAAATTTCGCTGCAAATTGTGAAATATATTTACCTGACAAAAAAGTATTTAAATTCAACCCAAAAAGCTAACAACGGCATAAAGGGCGACGGCAAAAAGCCGCCGCGCCTTATGCCAAGCGTTATGCATGTAAATAAGGACACATGGAACACAAGTTAAGCAGAGATCCGTTATTTATTAGTTGTTTTTGGGGAGGCCTCATTCTTGGAGGCCTTATATCTCTAATCTTACTTGAATAACAACCTTAGAGTTTGTTTTGAACTACAATGCTTTAGCACATTCTTGGAGATATTTTCTCTTCCAATCCGTACGGTAGCGGAGGATGGCTCTTGCGGCGTTTAGAGCGACTATTTTCAGAAGTAACCAAACTAAATTGCAATTAGAAGAAACTATAAGGCAAAATACATTTAAAAATTTTATAGAGCATAAAAAAGAATTCATGAACGTCTTAGATATGCTTGAGTCTGCACATGCTATTAAAATCGATGATAAAGGATATTTATATAAAAGTGTTTTCCCTGAAAACAATCCTGTTTGTGTTAAGTTCAACTCACAGGAACTTGATTGTGATAGATCTTGGTTAGACTTTAAGTTAGATAAATTTAACATACTAATTGAAACATATAATAAAATCGGTTCCAGAATCTGCTTAGATGACAAATCCTTACTCCACAGGGAATTGCTCGATGGTTGGGAGATTATATTTTTTTAGATAAAATACTTGATATAACGTTCCCAGAAAGCAATGTAGTTTCAAAAAAATACAAAGGCCTATTTTTCGATTCTGACGAATTCAATATGATTCCATCAAATATAAGCAAAAGTTTTTATACAGTATCTGAATACTTTAATCAGCTCTTTGCATTTTCATTACCAAACCGAGATGAAAAAATTAAAATAGCTGGAATAAGAACTTTTGATTCAAGATTTGATGAACAACTCAAAGTTTTTACTACAGATAGCGCATAACAAGGCTATTTCAGCCGACGCAAAAAGCCGCGCAGCTGAATAGCAGCGTTATGTGGTCAAGCCGCTATTTTCTATGGGAAAGACATGTCCATTAAATGAAGACGAAATACAATTTGATTCTTGTACGAATGAAAAGGGTTGGTCAAAATACGAAAAGCCTCTTTTCGATTTTTGGCCATACTTTGATTCATTCAGAGAGGATTTTGATGGTTTTGACTGTGCTGAAGGCTGTGTAAGCTATGTTTGGCGCGACTCGACGAGAGCCTTTGATCATGTACTGATTAATTCCGATGTCAAGAATGTATTTATGGTTCTTGTTTTAGACATCAATCACAAAAAAGTTGTTGGCCATCGTCTCCTAAATTTGAATAAAGAATACGCAATCGGCACATAACAATTGGCTCATGGCCGACCCCAAAAAGCTGGCCACGTCTTTTGTAATTTCAACCGCTGTCCCTATCAGCTTTTTGGGTCGGCATAGCCATGCGTTAGGCAACAGGGTAACTATGATTCGAAAAGTCTTCCATTTTTTTAAACCTCGTAAAGTTTTCGAAAATGTACTACTTGTTAGAATCAAGTACATCATCAAATTACTCTTTAAATCATACAGCTATGGTGCAATTAAAATCATTGGGACACAATATTCTATTTCGATACTGAAAGTTCCAACTGGAAAGAACCCTATAGTTGTAAAACCGGTACAAGACAAAGATATATTTGCTGAATTCTTGAATACATACGAACTCGAATACTTCTTTGTAAAAGATTCATGTAAAATTTACATTCACTACTCCGTGCGTGAGCGTGGAAACTCAAATTACGTATCAGTTCAAGATTTTGTAGAAATGATAATTGCGAAGCTTTTAACCAAGCAAAGTAGCTATCAAGTTTTTGTAAAAGTATTTGATATTGAAACAGAATCTAAAATAATACAAAAATTGGGCTATGCCTAACAAATGCATGGTAACGGACCGCCCTCCGCTGCGCTCCGGGTTCCCTCGCTACGCTCGGCGGCCCCACATGCATAGCGTTAGACAACTACCATGAAATCTATGAAAATAATTAAGATTTTTTTACTTATTTTATATTTCTTACTTAGCCAAGTAAGTCATTCTGTGGCCAATGACTTTTGGATTCGATCTGATGCCTATGTTACTGGGGCATATACAGTTGTCGTGGAAATTGAGACGAACATACCTGATTCTTCAATTTTATCAGCAAATATCGGTCTTAAAGGGCTTAACCCTGAAGGAGTTTTTATCGGCACGAACTACTCGGAGGTTCCTGTCGTGAACAGTCAAGCTAAGGTGATTATCGATGGAGCCAACAGGCCATTTCCAAAAGGTTCTAAGCTGCCTACGGGTGATTATGATGTATCAGTAGTCTTCTTTCCATCATTGCCTGAAAATCAGGATATCGCTTGCGAAGCTAAAATTAATGATCCAATAAGAGCATTATCATCTGTTTTTCTTGAAGCATCAGGAAAGAGCTCTGATGATGCAAAAAGAGCAGCTGAAGCTTTAGGGTGGGCCAAAGCAAATTTATATTATGGCTGCCCACTGGAACCTACTTTTTGGCGTAATAAATATGGCGGCTTTGAACAAGCGGATTGCAGTACAAAAAATCCCGAAGTACTTAAAGTATATTATATTAAATCAATTGATATGTCGCTTTTGGTTGATGTCGTAAAAGGAGAGATTTTGGAGTATGGAACTGGCCTACAATGCAAGCCGTAGAGTGAAACGGTTTTTTGTCTAACAATTACTTGCACGCCGACCGGGTGCAAGTGCGGTTTTTCGGTCGTATTCGTCGCCCAGTGGTTGTCAAATATCAAACACTGTCGTGCTTCAGCACCCGTCGGGTGAAGCATGCGTTATGTTTCAAAAGGAGCACACAATGGATCCAATCATAATCAAACTAATAGCAGCTCTTTTTGGGCAGTGGTCGTTGGCCTTCTTGCCAAACGTAAAAATCTAAACCCTATCGGCTGGGGAATAGCGGGAGCATTATCTTGGCTAATTGCCCTCATTATATTGGCATTTATGCCGTATGTGTGTCCTAAGTGTGGTGGTAAATTATCAAATGCTGACGCTAAATCTGGCTCATGTCCAAGCTGTAATGCTCCTGCCGAAAATGAAGCAGGAGCGCAAAGTTAGGTTGTGAAAAACATAAGAGGAAAAATTTCTTTAGTGGTAAGCATTATAGCCTTTGGTTTCATTTATTTCGGCCTTGATACGACTGCCGACGCAATTGGTGTTCCTACGTATATTGACTTTGATGGAACTATTACAGTCACAAGAGGGTCAGGTCGGTATTCCTAAGTGGAGGACATAGATGGCGAAAGTACAGACGTAGGTATCTATATTACGATCGCAAGCATTATGCTTGCGTGGTGAATTTATCACTGGGTACTGACCGAGAAAGTTAATGGTGAAATATCGAGAGAAAGCCATATAACTTGAATGCATTGGTTGTTAGGAATGATGGAAGTAAGCCATGGTGGTTTCGAGGTTGCTATGCCCCATGTAACGTTGCACGACCTTAGGGTTGACTCCAGCCTCAAGCAGGTGGGTGGCATAACAATGGCGCAATGTATGGATGGATACCCTGCGTTTCATGATGCCCGCGGCATATCGGGCCTTTCGGGAAGTGCGGCAGTTCGATGGACATGACCTTATCGGTGGTGGGGGCTTCTGTGTTCCCACGTCCCCGAGCAGGGAAAATCAGGGTGGGGTTGCGGTGGTTACGCCAGTATTGCCTCAGGACACCCAGTGTGTGTTTCGGCAAAGGCACATAACGATCCTTGGCCCCCTTGCCGCGATGGACGTGAAGCATCATTCGGGCGCTGTCGATATCTGAAACTCGGAGATTGAGGCCTTCGGATAACCTGAGGCCGCATGCATAGACCGTATGATAAAACGCCAGGTTGTGTGGGGTTGTCACATGATTCAATATGCGGAAGACCTCTTCACGGCTGAGGATACACGGCAGTTTTTTTCCCGCCTGGCCTTCAGGTAAGAAAAGTAGATGGAAGTCTTGCTTTAACACATTGGTGAAGAAGAACTTGATTCCGTAATGGGCGATACCCATGGTGGAGGCGGACCACCCGTCAACGTTTCGACGATGAAGAAAGTAGGCTTCAATTTCTTCTTCCGTGATTTTCTCAGGCGTCTTGCCACAATAATCGACAAGCTTGCGAACAGCGCGTGTGTATGCCCTTTGGGTGCTCTTTCCCAAACCTGCCAGTTGCAAAGCGCGCATTGATTTTTCATAATAGTCGTGCATCGTAGTCTCCATTGGTTAGAATTGGTTGAGTTACCGGAAGGCTACGATGTTTTTCTTTCGTTTTAAATATGCTGGTATGCAGGGATATTGATTTTTGATATGCAGGTTGAGGAATGATTTGCCGCGTAGCAGCTTTCTTGAACAAACGATTGAACACCGATCGAGCACAACTCAGTCGGCCGAAGGCTTTCACATTTCAAGCTCAGTCGTGCTACCCGCCCGCCGGATGAAGCGCGGCGCTCGCTATATAAAATATGATTTTCAAACGACATAAAATAATAAAAAAATTTGGATCAAGTATGAAGAGCCCCTTGAAATTGACCATATGCGATCTTAATACATCAGTCCTCGATACATTTAGTGCGGAATTTCAGGATATAAATGAAGTTTCAGTTGTTGAGGGGGATATTACCAAATTCAAGTGTGATGCTCTTATAACTGCTGGAAACAGTTTCGGGGATATGGGTGGTGGAGTCGATAAAGCGATAGATGATAGTTTTAATGGGGAGGCTCAAAAATTAGTCCAGAAAAACATTACAGATACTTTCTTTGGAGAGTTACCCGTTGGAGCGGCCCTAACAGTTTATCCAAATAAAAAAAGGCCAGCATTGATATATGCTCCGACAATGCGTATTCCAGGCCATATCCCCAATACTATCAACCCGTACTTGGCATTGCGAGCTGCGTTGATTGTTGCAATACAAAATAATTTTGAACATGTTGTTTGTTCAGCATTTGGTTGTGGTATTGGTGGGGTTTCTCCTGAAGATTCCGCTGAACAAATGAGGACGGCATTTATTATTATAGCATTCAATCAATGGAGAAAAATTGTTCACCCAGCTCAAGCACCATATGCTATGAGGCAATGTTAGCGGCAAGTAGATCTGAGGTTTTGTTATATTGAAAAGTCGATCGCTAAATGAACAGCTCGAGATAGGTAATCTCTCTGAAGTTATCAATATCGACTTCGACACTGAGACGTTTGTGATTACAGTATCAGTTGATAATTATAGGTTCGATATTGCCTTTTATAGCACCCTCGGCTTTAGAGTCCTTGACGAAGGCGATTTATTAGAATTTTGGCCGCATTGTTCCACAACAAATGGATGGCTTTTTGAAATTGAAAGTGGTGGATGGTTCGACCAAGAAAGCCAACGAAAAGGTTTTTTATCAATGGAAAACGTGAAGTGGCGCAAAACTTTTCATTGGAGGTGACGGTACCATCGCTGTTAACGCGCTTTGTTTTGAAAAACCTGACGTGACGGAAAGTATCCGCTAACAAGCACGTGCTCACGACCGGGCCCACGTGCTTCTTTTTCGGCCTTATTCGTTATCTGAAGTATTCCAAATATCAAGATATCATTCCGTATTCATAGTCCAACATTCGTCATCTTTCCTTACATAAATCGGCGAGATGAGTATGGCACGATACACAAGTGACTCTCAATTCCAGTCGCTTTATATTCTGTCCGCCTTGAGGAACAAATCATTCCAGCCATATTTAGTTTCTTTTCCTTCAGGAGAAACAGTTTTTACGTAGGCAAATTCCCCCTTCACAAACCCGATAGACCAATCATCCCTTTTTCATCTTCACAGCCAACTCCAGGCGATCCCGAAATCCCGTTTTGGCAAAGATCGAAGTCAGATGGGCCTTTACCGTGCGCACGGTAATGGCCATCTTTTCGGCGATCTCCTTGTTGGAGAGGCCTTCGGCTACAAAACCTGCCACCTCTTCTTCCCGTCTGCTCAAGGGCTCCAGGGTATCGGGCAAGGCCTTTTCGGGCAATGTCGGTGTAAGGGAGGCGATCATCCGGGTCACGAACTCAGGGGGCATCCAGACTTGGCCTTCCTTGACGGCCGTAATGGCCTGGGCCAGGTTTTCGCGGTGCATGTGGCGGTTGCCGTAGCCGCGGACACCGCGCCGCAAGAGCCTCATGCCCTGGTCGTACAGAGGCCTTTCGGCAAGGGCAATCATGGGGGGGGCAACCGCATCCAGGTTGTCTTCGCCGCAGGATTTCAAGTCGATGAGGAGCAGGCTCACAGAATTCGGTTCCACATCGGACAGCCCCTCAAGGCCTGTCACATGCACGAAATTGTCGTCATCAAGGGGAAGACCGGCGAGGGATTTCACCCACCGGCTATCGCTACTGCACACACAAATCATGAACTACCTCTCCCCCAACGCATTTTCTTTGGCCCTTAAAATCGGTTTCAACAGATAGGCCATCACGGTTTTGCTGCCCGCTACACGTCCACCCGTCATTCCAACAATAATCTCTTTTTTGTTCTCGTCCGTGCCGAGGTAGTTCCGGTCCGTCTCGATGCGGACCAAGTAGTACTCTTCCCTTCGGTCATCGGTGATGGTGTCCGCGCTGATGTGGGTCACCTGGCCGTCAAGGCCGCCGTAAATGGCAAAATCGTAGGCCGTGATCTTTACCACAGCCTTCAGGCCGGGATAGAGAAAGGCGATATCCGAGGGCTTGATTTTCGCTTCTACCACCAGGGATTCTTCATCCGGGACAATCTCCAGGATGTCCATGCCCGGCTTCACCACCCCGCCCACGGTGTTGATGAGGATCTGCTTGACCGTGCCGTTCACGGGGGACCGGACGCTTGTGCGCTGAACCCGGTCCTCAATGGCCAGGCGGCTCTGGTTGAGGCGCTCGATCTCTGCCATCACCTTGTTGTACTCTTCCTGGGCCTCGCTTCGAAACCGCGCCTCCAGCTCACTGTTCTGCTCTTTGGCCTCCACAATACGGGAATTGAGGGTTTCGACCTTTTTCCGCGCGCTTTCCAGCTCGTGGTTCCTGTCCAGGGATTTTTGCTTGAGCTGAATATACTCCAGCTCCGAGACCAGCCCTTTCCTGTACAGAGGACGCGTGAGCTCCATCTCCCGGGCGATCATCTGAGTGCTGCTCTCCAGCATGCGGATGTTCATCTCTGCTTCGGCCAGTTCGATCTCGCGCTGGCGAAGCCGTTCGCGCATCACCTCGATCTCGCTTTGCTTGCGCCGGGTGTTGGTCTCGTAGAGGCGCTTCTCCTTTGCAAGCAGGTCCTTGACCTCCTGGGCTTCGGCCACGCCCTCCTCAAAGGAAAGAATTCCGGCTTCAGCCGCCAGACGAACGGAGCGGGCCGTGAGTTCGTTGATCACCGAGCTGCTCTCCGCGTAAGAGCTGCCCACGCCCGTGTCGTCGATGGCGATGAGCACCTCCCCTTTGGTCACCTTGTCCCCTTCCCGGACCCTGATCTCCTTGATGATGCCCCCTTCAAGGTTCTGCACCACCTGGATCTGGCGGGAAGGAATCACCTTGCCGATGCCGCGGGTTCGCTCATCCAGGCGCGCAACGCTCATCCACCCGAGAAGGGAAAACACCAGGGCGGCAATGATCCACAAAAAGAAATTTGATTTTTTAGGGTTTCCCGCAAGGACGGCAGCGCTCAAGCTGTTCATGAACTCAATGTCCTGGCTGCTGTATCGCCCGGACCGCCCCAACAGACGGCGCCCCTGGACGCCTTGTTTCCGCACACTCTTTTCGGTTGCCATTTACTGCGCCCCCCCCAGCTTTGCCAGCACCTCGGCCTTGGGGCCATCCATGGCAACGGACCCGTTGTGCATCACGATGATGCGGTCCACCACCTCCAGTATCGAGGGTTTGTGGGTAATGATGACCGTGGTCTTGCCCTGGGTCACCTGCTTTAAGTTGGAAATCACCTGAAGCTCCGTATTGAAATCCATGGCGTTGGTGGGTTCATCCAGCAGGACCAAAGGGGTGTCGTCGATGAAGCAGCGGGCCAGGGCCACGGACTGGCGCTGCCCTCCCGAGAGGCTGGCGCCCCGCTCCCCCACCTGAAGGTCCATGCCCAGGGGGTGACGGTCCGTAAAGGTGTTCACCCTGCCGATTTCGGCCGCCCTGATGATGGCCCGATCGTCCGCATGGGGAGATTTCAGGGTCATGTTGTCCCGCACCGTACCGGAGAACAGAACCACATCCTGGGGCACATAGCTGAAATGATGCCGCAGGTCCACAGGATCGATCTGCCGGACATCCAGGCCATCCACAAAAACCGAGCCCTGGTCTTGTTCGTAAAATCCAAGGAGGATCTTGCTGATGGTGGATTTACCCGAGCCCACCTGACCGATGATCCCCACCCGCTCGCCTGCCTTGATGCGAAAGTTCACGTCCGACAGGGCATTAATCTGCTCGCCCGGATAGGCAAAACTCACGTCCTTGAACTCAATGTCGCCCTTGATATCCTGACGCCGGACAAACTGCTTGGTTGCGGGACGCTCCACTTCCTTGTCCATCAACTCGTTGAGGGATTTGAGTCCGGCGCGCATCTGCTCAAACCCGGAAAGCAGCGCCACCACCTGGGACATGGGGGCAATGGTGCGGGAAGAGAGCATGTTGATGGCGATAAGCCCGCCCATGGAGAGTTCGCCCGCTTTGATGAGGTAGACCCCCACCACGATGATGGCAACGGAGCTGAACTGGGTCAGAAAGGCGGAAAAAAACGGAGATGAAGAAGAAACCGGACATGATCGGGATCGAGGCCTTTTGTCGCAATATCCCCGGTGCTCTCCTCCCAGTGCCACTGCATGGAGCTGCCTGCGTTGAAGGCCTTGATGGTCTCCAGGTTGGCCAGGGCCTCCACCAGGATCCCGTTTTTCCGGGCCGCGGCTTCATGGGTGCTTTCCACGATCCTGTAGATGGGCTTTTTCAAGCAAAGACTCGTCAGAAGGATCAGGACCATGACCGTAAGCGGCACTCGGGCCATCACCGGATGGATCGAGTAGATGACGATCATGAAGAGAACGGCAAAGGGCACCTCGATGAACGCGGTGACCGCGCTGGAGGTAAAAAAGGAGCGGATGCTTTCAAAATCCTTGATGTTGTTGGCAAAGGAGCCCACGGACCGGGGCCTCTCCTTCAGCTTCAGGTTCATGGCCTGTTCAAAAAGAAGGGACGAGAGGATGATGTCGCTCTTCTTGGCCGCTGTTTCAAGGAACGAGGTGCGGATACACTTGATGACCAGGTCAAAGAGATAGACAAGACAGATCCCAGACGCCAGGACCCAGAGGGTCTCCACGGCGTTGTGGGGAATGATCCGGTCGTAGACGTTCATGGTAAACAGGGGCCCTGCCACCACAAACAGGTTCACCAGGAGCGTGCCCAAAAGCACCCGCGCATAGATGCCCTTAAAGCGCTTCATGGTCCCGAAAAACCAATGCCCGTCCGAAGGGCGTCTCACCTCTTCATCATCCCCGGAAGCCCCGTCATAGGTGCGCTTCAGAAAAAAAACATAGCCCAGGTACTCCTCGGCCAGACGCTCGATCTCGATCTCCCGGGGGGTGTCGTCCACCTCCGGCACGATGATCTCGGCCATACCGCTGCCGTGGGAAATCCGCGTCAGAACGCACGCCTTGTCATCTTTGAGCATCAGGATCACGGGCAGGACAACGGCCGGGATTTCGGAGAGGGACCGCTTCTGAAGACGTAGCTGCAAAGCTTGGCTGCTGCCCGGGAGACGTTGGACTTGCCCTTGTCCAGGCTGAAGAGCCGCTGCTTCTCCACCGTGGGGTCAAAGGGCAGCCCCTGAGCCAGGGCTTCTGCCGAGGCGGGTTTGTTGTTTATCTTTGTCAGCACGACCAGGCACTGCATCACCGGGTCTGTGGATATATCGTAACTCATGACGGATTCCCCAACGGTTCGACCTCGGCGATGGCACGGCCCTGGAAGAAACGGATGTTCCTCCTCTCCAGCATCTCCCGTTGGTCCTCTGATTCAATTTTCGATGCCACGAGCCTGATCCCCAGGCTGTCCGCAATGGTGGCAAGGGCATTGAGGGCAACATCCGACACCCCACCCTGCTCTGGATCATCCAGATAATCGGCATCCACTTTCATGTAGTCGGGCTTCAGGTCTTTCAAAAGGGTCAGGGTGGCATCCTGCATCGTGCACTGGTCCAGGCCGAACCCGTAGCCCATGCCCCGGAAAAGCCCGGCAAGGTCCATGCAGATCTCCGGAGAGCTCAGAAGGGTCGCCTCCTGAAGTTCGAAGACAACCCGGTGCCGCACGGGCCGCTGGGCAGACAGAAACTGCCGGAGCCACAGGAACGACTCCCGGTCCCTGCAGAATTCACGGGTCAGGTTGACGGCGAAAACCCCGTGGCGATCCCGGGCGATCTGCTCTGCCACGGCATCAAGCACTACCCGATCCAGTCGGGCCGCATACCCCAGGGTAATAATCATGGGCATGAACTCCCCTGCCTTGTGGAGCACCCCGTCCCCGTCCATCATGGAGACATACACCTCCCGATGAAGCTCGCCGTCGGCCGACACAACGGCCTGGGAGTCCACAGGAAACCGTCCGCTGTCAAAGGCATCTTCGATCATCCGCTTCCACTCGTATTTCCCCGAAAGGCAGGGGGCGGACCGGCCGCTGTAAGTTTTCACCATCCAGGGGGCCCCGGATTTGGAGACAGAAAGGGCGTAATCGACCTTGGACAGGATGCTGCCCACGCGCTCTTCGGCACCGTAGGCTGCCAGCCCTCCGCTGACGGTCACCTCGCCCTTGAAGGTGGGGTGGCCGGAGGTCAGGGCATGGGCTCCTTTGATGATGGCATCGGAAACGGCCAGGGCATCTTCCCGAAGACACCCTGGAAGGGCCACGCCGAACTCCTGGTGGGACAACGGGCGACCCGCGTGCTTCAGGGACCTTTGCGGCACGGACTGATCATCTCCGCAGCCGCTGTCGAGCAACGCACCGGATGCCCACCGGACAGACCGAGGCGCTCCATGCCGTCGAGGCTGAGAATCATCACCGCCCCCACCGAGCCCCCGGAATCGCTCTCCAGAAAATGCCCCAGCTGCTTTACGAAATAGGAACGGTTGTACACCCCGGTATCGGGGTCCTTGAAGTGAAGAGCCTGATAGTCCCAAATCGTTTGGGCTCCGTGAGAAGATGGCCTTCACTTTTTCCACCATGGTGTTCATGGCAAGAACCACCTCTTTGAGTTCCGGGGTACCGGGAAGATTGCTGTTGATGATAAACTCGTGGTTGCTGATGGCCTCGGCCTGGCGCCGGATGTCCGTCAGGGACCTCATGAGATACCGCAGGATAACCCAGCAGACGAAAAGGGCCGCACCGCCCACCAGCACAAAGGTGAGGCAGAGCTGCTTGAAGGTGTCCCAGAGCCGCAGATAGGCGTGTCCCGGATGCCCTTTCACCTTGAGGGTTCCAAAAACGGACCACCCGTTCATGACACGGGCCTCGGCCACCGGCGGGTCCAGGGCCACCATGCGGATAAACAGCTCAGGCACCCCTTCCACGCGCACGGCCTCATGCCGCTCATAGACCGGCACACCGTTTGACCGGATGAGCTCGATGCGTTCGTAGTATCCCCCGTCAAACATGGCGTTCACAGCCGACTTCGTAAACCCCGCGTCGGAAGGTGCGGAACTCAGGGACAGGGCCAGGACATTGGCGGTGTTTTTCGCGCCGGTGTAAAGCTGCATCCCGGTAAAATCACGGGCACGGTCAAAGTTGATCTTCATGACAATGCTCAGCATCACCACAAGGACCACGGTTATCAACACCTGTATCTGTTTGAAAAGACTCATGACCTTCCCCTTTCACGGATCTCCGGATCAACGGCTTTCAGCTTCTTCTGGTTTTTCAAGGGTTTCCTGTTTATCCGCTTGCCCAGGCCCTGCTGTTTCTGAAGGTACAGGTCATCGGCTGTAAAACTGTAGACCGGGATCAAATCGGGACGTTCGGTGGCGGGTTCGATGGTGGTCTTGTAGTTGTCCAGAACGAGGGGAACGGCGCCGGGCGCGGCGTCGTTGACGACAGGGCGCGAACCGATGGCCTTGGCGTCCAGTAAAGACCTTCTCTTCGGGCACCCCCACCTGCACCATGGTCAGGTACTTGGCCACCGCGAAATCCTCGCAGTCGCCCCGCCCCTTTCCCAAAAACTCAAGGCGGCTTGCCCAGTAATCATCACGATTCCACACGGTCCTGTCCGTGGCGTAGGTTACCTGGTTGAAAAACCGGTTGATCTCGGCCACCTTCTGCTCTTCAGTGGCATTCACCAGGCTTTCCATAAGGGCAAGAAGGCCGTTGAGGCGTTTGGTGGCCTGTTCTCCGTAGGTCTCCCGGTAACGTGCGGCTGCATTCTCGGGCACATAGAAACGGTTGGCCTCCCGTGCAGCCACAAGCTGTGAACACACCAGAAGTATCAAAAAGGCTCGACGCACGAAGCCTCCGGTGGGGAAAGGACTCCCCGCCAATTTACGAACGGACCTTTCTGGTCAGCTTGAACTCGGTCCGTCGATTTTTCCGTTTGCCATCCCCGGTGGCGTTGTCCGCCACGGGCTCGCTCTCCCCTTTGCCTGACCAGGAGAGGATCTCACGATTCACACCCAGCCCCACAAGGGCGTCACACACACTACGGGCCCTTTTCCGGGAGAGTTTGAGGTTGTAAGCCTTGGAGCCGTCGGAATCGGTATGCCCCACCACTTCAACGGAAAACCCCTCTGTGGCCTTGAGCTGGTCCGCAACATAGGTGAGCTGCTTTTCAGCCTCTTTGGTCAGTGAACCCGAGTTGCGCTTGAAGCTGATTCCCTCAAGGGCGATGGTCTGCTCCTTCCGGGAGGTATCGATCTTCAGGTCAAAGGCATCCGGTGTCCCGGTCACGATGTACGGGGCCACGACGTCTGTCTCCTCAAACCCCACGGTCTGCATGGCATCCCCGGCGCAGCCCGATGCCGGTGTACTGCTCTTCGGAACGGAGTTGTCGCACTGATCACAGGGGTCGTCCACGGAGTCCTGGTCCCGGTTGTGCTCCAGGTCGTCATCCCCGGCGCATCCCAGGGATGCCTCCAGGGGAAGCCCCATGGCCTTGCGAAGGCCCGGATCGTATTCCCGGAGCATCAGCCCGGTTGTGCCTGCGATCCTGTAGGGTGGCCATCGCCAGGGTGCGCGGACTCCACCAGGGCGGTTTCCGCCGAGTTGTATTCGTTTTCCATGTTGAGCAGGTCAAGGAGGGTGCGGCGGCCTAAGTGGTACTCCTCTTTAAAGGCGGACAGGGTGTCCAGGGAGAGCCGAACATGGTCACCGAGGTATTTTTCCCGCTGCTTTTCAGCCTGAAGGATATTCCAGGCCAGCCTCACGGACTCATTGACGTTGCGCCGTTCGAGGTACGCCCGGTAATTTTCCCCGTGCAGGTTCCTGTTGCTTTTCAGGGTTTCCCCTTTTCTTACGCCGCCGTCAAAGAACGTATAGTTCAGCTTCAGCATGGCCGAGGCCTGGTCTGTATCCCCTTCGTCTCCACCGGTATCGGAACGACGCTGGGCCTTGAGCTCAAGGTCCAGGGAGGGCCAGTACGCGGCCTTTGCTTTTTCCACGGCCTGTTTTCGAACCTGAATATTGGACTGGGAGACCCACAGGGCCGGATGGTTTTTCAGCGCGATATCCACCGTGCCCTCGACGGTCTCGGGAACGAGAAAGGACGGAGCAGGACGCACCATGCTGTCAGGGGAGACAAACCGGCCAAACTGCCTGTGGAACTTGACCACCGCCTGATTCAGGTTCTGCTGCCTGGAGATGTAATTGCTCTGGGCCAGGGCAAACCGGGCCTCGGAGTTTTTGAGGTCGGAGACCCTGTTGAACCCGGACTCGGCCTTTTCCCTGACCTGGCGAAGAATCTGCTTCTGGGTGGCCACGTTCTTTTTGGCCAGGGCCAGCATCTCTTTGGCCTGGAGCACACCGAGGTAAGCCTCGGCCGTATCCAGATAGACCCGGTTGCTGACATTGAGCACTTCGTAAGCGGCCGAGAGGATCCGGGCGTCGGTCTCCCGCACGGTGGCCCGTGTTCTACCGCCGTTGAATAAATTCATCCGCGCATAGACCGTTGCCGTTGCTGCAGTCAACTCCTCGCGCTCGTCGTTGGTATCTTCCCCGTCCGTTACCTCCGGACCCGCGGCAAGTTCTGCGCCGATGGTGGGACGATACCCGCTTTTTGCGATGGATCGCTCAGCAAGAACGCTTTCGTACCTCTGCCTGGCCTCCAGAATTTCCGGGTTTGTGTTTGTAACAATTTCGAGCGCCTGACGCAGTGTCATGGCCTCAGAGACAACCCGCTCGCCTTCTGCCAAAGCGACGGTCGTCAACGATAAAACAAAAACAGCCATCGGGATCACCCGACGGAACAACCTGTTGCGCATGCCTGAACATTCTCCCACCACAGTTTAACTTATTGATTTTAAGACCATCGAACTCCGCTCCAAATCATCACGGAGTATCGCTAGTTTTAAAACCAGCGAACACATATTCAATAAAACAGCACCTGTCAATAGACACATTTACAGCAGTTACGTAACCCCTCGAACCTTTCTTTATTTTTCTATAGTATTAGAAATATCCTTTTAACAATTTCACACAAAAGACTCAAGTCAAAGAGTCATCTAAACAGGAACCTCACAACAAAACCACTGCCGCGGCAAACGGCCACATCACATCCAGACGCCGCACCCGCACGCCGCAATCACCTGCCACCCCTCAGCTACGCTGGAAAACAACAGAAAATGCTTATCCGGCAGCCCCCATTCGGCTGCGTCGCGAAGGCGACAAACCATGGATTTTTTGAGATGCAGCCTTTAATCGCCTTGCCGTATCCCACGGACCCGCGTGAGGTTTTGACATTCCCCCGGTCGGCATGTAAAGTAGAAAAAAATCGACCGCATCTCCGCAATCCCGCCATCTTTAACAGATGCTTAAAAAAAGCCTCCCCCCAACCACCTGCAAACGAGAAGGTAATGACCCATGTCCATGATCTTCCCAGATACGTTTACGCGTCTTTCCGGCACCGAGGTACCCATCTATGTATCTCCGGACACCCCTCACTGGTTCGTTCCCAACACGGCCGGGGACCGGTTGCTTCAGGCTTTGGGCGAGGCGAAAAGCGCCCCCCGGGACAACAAGACAAAGGGCCCCCTGGAGCAGCTCAGGACAGAACAGTTTTTATCCCTTATGCCCCGGGGCAACCCCGCCCCCTACTCCGGGCGCGGAGAGATTCTCTCCCTGAACCGCCTGTCCGAATGCTGGATTCACCTGACGGATCACTGCAACCTGTCGTGTCGTCACTGCCTCTTCTCCTGCTCCCCAAAAACAAGGCAAACCCTCAATTTTGAGGAGATCGAGGCTGTGTACCGGGCAACCGAGCCCTTAGGCACAGAGACCTATTACATCACCGGGGGCGAGCCCCTGCTCCACCCAGATTTTCAACGCATCTGCCGCCTTCTCCTGAGCAAGGAAAACACCCGCCTTGCCATCCTCACCAACGGATTGCTTATTCCGAAGCACCTGGATTTTCTCACCACGCTCCCCACAGACCGGCTCCACTTCCAGATCAGCGTGGACGGCCTTGAGGAGAACCACGACGCCATGCGTGGCCAGGGGGTCTTCAACAAATTACTCGCCGTTTTTGACATGCTGTCCCAGGCAGGACTCAACACCTCCCTTGCCATGGCCGTTCACAAAGGCAACGTCCACCAGATGGCCGATAAGCTGCCGGTCGGTTCGGCATTGCCGACGTCCATTACCTCTGGCTCTTTGCCGCCGGAAAGGCGCGAGACACCGCCCATGTCCCCCCGGAACAGCTTTTTTCCCACCTTATGGAGGCTGAAAAAGCCGCCGCACCATTGGGAATCACCATCGACAACCTCAAGAGCATGGAGGCCCGGGTCTTCTCCTCTCCGGGCATCCGCCACGACCTGGGCAACGCCGGATGGGAATCCCTTGCCGTGGGTCCCGACGGGCACATCTACCCCACCCCGGCCCTCATCGGCAACAAACCGGCATGCTGCGGCCACATGCGGGACGGCATCGAGAAGGTGTGGAGACACAGCAAAGCGCTCAGCGACTTGCGAGGACTATCCGTTGTGAATGACGAAAGCTGCCGCACAAGCCCTTTTCGCTACATCGTGGGGGGCGGCGATATCGACCACAGCTACTATGCAGGCCAACACTACATCGGCCACGATCCTTACATGGCGCTCTACGAAGCCATCGCCGTTCACCTTATTGAAAAGGCGGCGGGTACGGTTGCCGACGCCCATGGCGTGCCCGGCATGCGAATCCAGATGGGCGACCGCCTCACCGAATGCAGCCACGCCGAGGGTGATGTGGCCCTCACCCACTCCAACTGCGTGCTCTCCTTAGCCGGTACCCGGGGCACTGTGGGCGCCTTTTATGCCGATGCGGCCGACGCCCCCAACACCGACATCACCAACCCGGTCTGTTACGAAGAGGAGTTGATCCACCACATCCCGGAGTCTGCCAGGGTGCGTTCCTACGGATTCGGGAAGCCCGGTACCCGGTGCGCGGACCTTGACCGGGGCTAAGCTTATGAGGACTTCCAGCTCCGGGGCCGGGGTGGAGTGCTTTATCGCCGCCAAGATCACCGGTGCAGCGGGGAGCGTCTACGGTATCGACATGCTCGACGACATGCTCTCGCGGGCCCGTAATGCAACGGACGAGGTGGGAAGGCGGCTGGGTTACCGAAACGTGGAGTTTAAAAAGGGATACCTGGAAAGCATCCCCCTGGACCGGGAGACCGCCGACGTGGTGATCTCAAACTGCGTGGTGAACCTCTCCGAGGACAAGACAAAGACCTTTGCGGAAATTTTCCGCATCCTGAAGCCCGGGGGACGAGCCGTCATCTCCGATGTGACCACCGACGCCCCCTTCCCCGCTTCCATCCAAAACGACCCGACCCTTCGGGGAGAATGCATCGGCGGGGCCATGGTGCAGTCCCGCCTCATGTCCATGCTGGAGGCCACCGGTTTTATCAACATCCGAA
Organism: Desulfoluna sp. CYM3A; assembly: GCF_056829965.1. Taxonomy (NCBI): domain Bacteria; kingdom Pseudomonadati; phylum Thermodesulfobacteriota; class Desulfobacteria; order Desulfobacterales; family Desulfolunaceae; genus Desulfoluna; species Desulfoluna sp. CYM3A. Next base: position 1,951,075 of record NZ_CP186556.1, on the reverse strand, counting down.
TCATCAAACGCTTCTTCTATCGCGAGGTCCAAGGGCACACCTTTTATTCCCTCACCTACCAGGCCGTCAAGCCCGATGAGACCCGCACGGCTGTTCTCTATCCCGGCCCCTTTGCAGGGGTCATCACCGATCAGGGCAAAATCATCCCCCGGGGCGGTATTCTGGATGCCCCCTGGCCTTCGGCCACCCACTCCGACCCGTCCGCCTTTGTCCTGGACAACGACGGCAACATCACCAACCAGGACGCGGAAAACAGCTGTGCCTGCTACCAGCCTGTGGAAAAGGAACAGAAGCCAGCCCAGCCCGCCGGTGCCACCATCCTGAGCACAGGAAAAAAAGCGTCGGGCTGCATGCGCTGCGGCAAACCCCTTGCCTATCTCGACATGGAGCAGGAAGAGACCTGCAGCTTCTGCGGAGAGACCGCCATGGCCAACGCCCTCTGCGAAAACGGCCATTTTGTCTGCGACCTCTGCCACAGTGAGGACGCGCTCTCCGTGGTCAAGCACCTCTGCCTGACCACCAGGGAGACCGACATCATCACCCTCTTTGACAAGATAAAAAAGCACCCGGCTGTGCCCCTCCACGGACCGGAGCACCACTTTATCGTTCCGGGTGTGATCACCGCAGCGTACCGCAACGCCGGAGGCGCCATCGGAGACGAGGAGATCCTCTCGGCCATCCGACGCGGCGCGGATATCCCCGGCGGCACCTGTGCTTTCTGGGGAGGCTGTGGCGCGGCCCTGGGGACAGGGATCGCCTTCGGCATCATCCTGAAGAGCAACCCGGTGAAAGCCACGGAGCGGCAGATTATCCAGAGGGTCACCGGCCGGATCATCACAGCCTTAGGTGAGCTGGAAGCAGCCCGCTGCTGCCGCAGGGAGACCCTCACCGCCTTCAAGATCGCGTCGGGCCTCTCCACGGATCTGCTGCCCATCCCCTTGCAGGCAAACGGCACCACCCACTGTTTCCAGTTCAATATTAATAAGGAGTGCATCAGGTCCGGGTGTCCCTGGTACGTGGCGGGAAAAAGCGACATCAAGGGAGAGTGGCTGAAGGTGAAAGGATAAAAAGGCCGCCCCATGCGACCCTTAGGATTCGCAGGCAAACCTGAAGGAACCAGCATACTTGAAAACCGGATTCGTGCCGACGCTGATAGCATATCCCACGGACTGTGCTAAGCGATATCACCCTCAAACATTGAATTCGCCGGTGGCCGAATTACCCGGAACCCTATCAATCCATCCCTCATACATATGGCATGAATCACCCGCAAACAAGCTGACACCGTGATGACGGTAAAAACGAAGAGAATCACCGCGTATCGTCTTTTCATGGTTCCCCCAGCCCAATTCCGCGTGAAAACCGAACAGCCGCCAGGTGGCGGCTTCATACCTCATTCAACATAGCAAAAAGCAATCATGGGCGTCTACTCAATCTCGCTATCCCGGGTATTTCATGAGAAAACGGGCCGGTTGTAATAGTGGAAAATGTAATTCACGGTTTTCTGCTCGATTTTCTCACCCCTCGGACTACAGGGCCACACGGAGCCGGCACCCCAGGACCCACAAGGTATCCTCATCGCTGGTGAGGGCTGGATCTTTGATGTATTGAAGAGACGGGGTCACGGCCACCTCCTTTGTCAGCTGATACCGCCAGAACACTTCGGTGGTGTACTGATCATCTGCCCCTTTGAACGACACGTCATTGGGGCGTCCCCAGTTGAACCCGACCCCGATGACACCGCGCATGGGCACCGGCTGACAGCCGATGCCCGCCGATACCGATCGCTCAAGGAGGCTGCCGCTGTGAGTCGCTGTCCCCGGACAAAGGGCAGCCATGTGTCGTCGATCCATCGTTGCCAGGAGAGGTTCACCCCCCAGCCGTCATCCGTTCCGTTTGCACGTTCGTCAATCTGCCAGAGTGTGATGTGGGTGTTGTCGAAGTAGATCTTATCCTTGCCGGGGGTCCAGCCGATTTCAACCCATCTGAAAAAATCACTGTCGTCGATGACGGACTCAAACCCTTCAAACGGATCCCTTGGGTCGGCGTTGGCATCTGCGATTCCGGCCTGAATATAGAGTGAGCTGCTTACCATGGCACCGGCTGCCGCGCCCAGGGTGGCATCATTGGGCAGATCCATGGAGGCGGACCCCGTTGAAAAAACGAAGTTGGCAAACCCCGTCCACGGACTGGAGAGCAGGTAGACATCGATAAAATCCGTGGTGTCCAGAAACCCTCCCACAAACACGCCCTTGCCCTCGGATACATACTGTTTCCAGTAGAGGTTTGTCAGACGTGCCTTCTGGTTGCTGAACGGAGGTTCGATGATGCCCGCATACCCGCTTTCAAACCCCAGGGCGCTGGGCGGAATGTCCGAGTACTTGTGGCGGTTTTCAATTTTCCAGTTCAAGCTGCCCTTGTTGGGCCCCCCGCGGTTCACCAGGTCCCAGTAGCCATAAAACCGCGCAATGCCGCTGGAGGCGCTATCTTCCCCCGGGCTGTCGCTCACGTGCATGAAAAGGACTGAATAGTCGGCCGCCAGATGCAACCCCATCTGTTCTGCCACGCCATCCCGCCAGTCCCTTACCGGAGAGAACCACGCGATTCGTTCCGGGGCTGGATAATAACGCCCTGCTGCTGGTCCAGAGCAATCTGGTTTTCAACCTCATCAGGAGAAAGCCTCGGCCTGAGTTTGCCCCCGGTTGATGCAACGGCGACCCCAAAACCCAGGAGAAGTCCCACAGAAACGATCATCATGACAGTGCACGGTTTTGTCGTCGCCTACCTGGCTTCAACCCCGTTTTTTCACGTAAGGAAAGAAAAACAGATAGACACCTGTTGCCCAGACACCGGCCAGGAGAATGGCGGTGGGCAGAAGAACCCACAGCTTGACATGTTCATGGAAAAAGCTGCCGTCATGGATGCTTTCGATGAGGTCGGAACGCCGCACGGCGACGTGAAGGACTTCACCGGTTTTCGTATCAATCTGGATTTCCCAGCGGTTCTTGGCCCGCACCTTCACCAGGCCTTTTCCGGGTCGCACGTCCAGGCGATCGATATCCTCCCAGCTGTGGATCCCCACGTCCGGAACGGAGGTGGCGATGGCCAGAATCTCATCAAAACTGAGCATCAGCTCATGCCCCACCCCCTTCTGGGTCGCAGGCTGAATCCACTCCAGCTTCTTTTTCATCAGAAGGACAGCACCGCTGAGGACGACGACAAGGACCGGTAAAGCCGTTGCAATGGCGGCCCACCGATGTATCTTCCTGTTCATCACCACGGCTCTCATGTTGCCCCCCTTGCAATGGGGGGATGAAAACGCCGAAGCGTCCGCATCGCCCCATCACCTGCTGTTCAGCTATTGAGCATGTGCCACCGTCGTTCCCTCGTTTTGCAAAAAATCAGCCCATGCAGCGAGTTCGGTATCGATCTCTTTTTCCAGCATATCCACCACATCGTAGGCAGACTGGGGCGGGCGGCCTTCGCTCTGGAACAACACCCAGTGGACCGTTTGAAGCTTGGACAGCAGCTTGGACGGCTCATTGGCGATCTGGGACAGGTTGGCCCCCATGGGGACCAGCTTTCCGATAAACACCGAGGACTCTTTTGCAATGGCCGAATCCTCTCCGGCGTCCTCGGACAGTTCCATGGCGGAGATAATGGTCTTATTGGTTCTCTCGAAAATGTCCCGGATGCGCCACCACAATTCAAAACGGGCATCCGCATCTTTCTGACTCCACGTCTCGTTGGGGTTCATGCGCAGTTCAAACGCCTGATCCTGGGACTGGCCGTCAACCGTCAACCTGGCGGTGTAGGTGCCGGGCCTGGCTTCCACCACAATCCCTGCAGGCGGCTTGCCCGGTACAGAGACCACATCCGGATAATTCATGTCCCAGACCATCCGGTTCAGGCCCGTCTCCCGGCTCAGGATGTCCCCCTCGTAGGTTTTGATCAGCTCACCCTTGCTGTCGGATTCAGGCTGACATCCCGGGCACCTTCTCCGATCAGATAGTAAATAATGGCACCACGGGGCCGGGCACCTCCGGCATCGATGAACCTGCGCTTGCGTTCTCCGTTGACCACCCCGAGTTCGATAAAGGTGTGCCCCATGCGCCCGTTCTGGACAAAGTAGTTCTTCTGGCCCCCTCCCACGCCCCCACCGTAGAGAGCCCACCAGTTGATGCCCAGGCGCGTATGGGTTCGCGGTTTGAACAGATGAGCCGTCTTGGCCTGGATTTCGTCTGAGGTCTGCCGCAAGGGGCTGATGTCATCCAAAATCCAAAAACTGCGCCCAAAGGTGGCGATGCACAGGTCCTCATCCTTGATTTTGATGTCGTGCACCGGTACCGCCGGCAGGTTGAGGTTCAACCGTTTCCAGGTGACCCCGTCATCCAGGGAGGCAAACACCCCCGTTTCGGTTCCCACGAAGAGCAACCCTTTGCGCACCGTATCTTCCCGGATGGTCCGCGTGATCTCCGTCTGAGGAAAATTCTCACTCAAATTCGTCCATGTCTCTCCGTAATCAGAAGTCTTGAAGAGATAGGGCAGGAAATCATTGGCGGTGCGGTACCGGCTGATGGCCACATACGCCGTCCCAGCGTCATGGGGCGAGGCCTCGATCTCGTAGACATCCGAGTCTTCGGGAAGGCCGGGCGGGGTGACGTTGGTCCATTTCCGGCAATTGTTTCTGGTCACATGGATCAGGCCGTCATCACTGCCCGTCCAGAATACACCTTTTTTGACCCTGGAGGCGGCCATGCGGTGGATGGTGTTGTAGGCTTCCTGGCCGGACGTCTCCAGGGATGAAGGAGAGCCTCCCGGCTGCTGCTTTTCCGGGTCATCCCGGGTCAACACCGGGCTGACAACCTCCCAGGTCTGTCCCCGGTCTTTGCTGCGGAACACCACCTCGGCGGCGGTGTACAGCACCTTCGGCCTGAAGGGGTCAAAAAGGACAGGGGCATGCCAGTTAAAACGGTACTTTGCCTCGTCCTGCCCTCTTCCGAAGGTGATCACGGGCCAGACATTGACCTGCTCCCACTGCCCTGTTTTCAGGCTGACCCGCTGGATCGGGCATCCACCGGCGGCAAAGGTGCTCTGGGCCAGGTGATAAATGGTATCGGGGTCATTGGGATCCGGCACCGAAGCACCGGACTCCCCGCTGCCGATGACCGTCACATCAGCTTGCGAAATGCCGCCGTAGATGGACGCGGAGGGGACCTTGTATCCGATAAGGTCCTGGCAGTTTCCATACAGGTTATACGGAAATTCATTGTCCACATCGAGGCGATAGACCTGCTGATTGGGCTGGGTATAGGGCCCGGACCAGGTGACCCCGCCGTTTCTCGTCACCATGGCGCCGCCGTCGTGGGTGACGATCATGCGATCGGGGTCTTCCGGATCAAAGGCCATGTCGTGGAAATCATCCTTGGTCCCGGAACGCTGGGTCCAGGATTTTCCCCCGTCCAGGGATTGCCACATCTTGTTGGAAAGCACCCACAGCTCGTCCCCGTTGTGGGGGCTGGCGTGGAGGTGCATGTAATAGAAAGGCCGCTGAATGATGTTGACGTTATCCGAGACAAAGGCCCACGTCTCGCCGCCGTCCTCGGACTGATAGAGCCCCGGCTGCTCCTTGGAGTCCACAAGGGCACTGATGCGCTCGGGGTTTTTCCTGGAGTGGGCAAGGCCGATGCGGCCTAAGTCGTCGGTGGCCATGCCCGGGTTCCGGGTGATCTCGGCCCAGGTTTCCCCGCCGTCCGTTGATTTGAAAATGCCGGTGTTGGGGCCTCCGGCCTTCAGCCCCCAGGTCCGCCGGAACACCTCAAAGGTTGCGGCATACAAAATATTCGGATCGTGCTCGCACAGCACCAGGTCGATGACGCCGGCCTGTTCATGCTTGAAGAAAACCCGTTCCCAGGATTTACCTCCATCCTTGCTGCGGTACACGCCGCGATGCTGGCTCGGCCCAAAAGGGCTGCCGATGGCGGCCATGTAGACCAGGTCCGGATTGGTCGGGTGCACGCGCACCCGTGAGATGCGCCTTGTCTTGGCCAGCCCGATGTGTGCCCAGGTCTTGCCCCCGTCCGTGGACTTGTAGGCTCCGTCACCCCAGGTGGAGCAATCGCGAAGCTGCGGCTCGCCCGTTCCGATGTAGATGATGTCCGGGTTGCTGGGTGCCAGGGCAATGGCCCCCACCGGCCCCACGTTGATCTGGCCGTCGGTAATGGGATACCAATAGGTGCCATTGTCATCGGACATCCACACCCCGCCCGATGAATGGGCATGATAGAACCGGTTCTTGTCCGTGGGGTGCACGGCCACACCGCAACCGCGAACGCCCACAAAAGGCCCCACACACCGCCACTCCAACGATCGCATCTCCCGGTCCACTTCCAGGTCGGCCTGTTGTGCGAATTCCCCGGGAGCGACAGGCTCAGGCGCCTCACCGGGCCGCCATTCAGCATGGCCCATACCCGACCAGATCATGACGCATACAGCTGTTGCAATGGTAACCACGCGCTTTTTCATACCGCACTCCTTCACTTTGAGTTTAGCGGGCACATTCGAAATAGCAGAACAATAAACCGTTGTTACAACGAGTTAGCGAAAAAAGTTAAGGCATCACAAAAATACAAGCCACCATTTTGGCGCTATTTTTTCACCCTTCTGACGAACCGAGAGAACCCATCTACAGCATTATCAGAGCTTTTATAAAACAACGCTTTCTGAAAGCTCTGATGCCTTGAACAGAGTCCATGAATATGTAAACGAAGGGATAAGGTGAAGAGGAGTGACAAGATGCTCTGCTTTTTTGACATCAGCTCCAAGGGCGCGAACCAATACGACAAAAATACAAGCAACAAAAATACCACGGGTCATCGATGGCGATTTAATCGCCCGGCACAACGGATATCAACATCTTGTAAGGTATGATTGTCTTTTGGATTGGACGGGGAAAGGCAAAAAATCATTATACGCTTTAATTTTGGAAGTTTATCAAAGCGATAATTTTCATACAAGCCATTTTTTGTTCTTCAGTGAAGCGATTTGCCGGGTGCACTCTGTGCCCCCAAATCAAAGCCCTGGATGCGGGTCCCAACACGCACCCTACGGGCCGACGGACTTTTGGGACAATATCATCAGCAACACCCGCAGGCCGGGACCGCCGCAGCGAGTTAGCCGTCAAGGTGGCATACCTTGCCGCTGGAGGCATTGCTTTTTTTAGGCCCTTAGATCATACCGAAAAGGCGTGGAAGAAACAGAGTTATGCTTGGAAAAAGGGCCAGGATCACGAGCCCGGCAAGCATGGCCAAAATGAATGGAATCACGGCCTTGAAGGTCTCCTCCACGGGAATCTCAGCCAGGTGGGTGGTCACGTAAAGGTTGACGGCAACCGGTGGCGTGAACTGCCCGATGGCCAGGTTGAAGGTCATCATAATGCCGAACCAAATGGGGTCCCACCCGAACCGCGCCATGATGGGCAGGAAGATGGGGATAAAGATATAAAATATCGAGATGGCATCGATGAGCATCCCGGCACAGAACAAGATGAGGTTGATGACCAGAAGCACCACATACGGATTGTCGCTGATGGCCAGGAGCGAAGCCGAAATGGCGTCCATGGCCCCCAGGGTGCTTGCCGTCCATGAAAACAATCCGGCAAAAGTGATGATGAGCATCACCACGGCCGAGGCGTTGGAGGCCTCCACCAGGATCTCGTACAGGGCCTTTAAGGTGAGGGTCCTGTAGAGGAAAAAGCCCAGGATCAGACCGTAGAAGACTGCCACCACGGCCGCCTCCGTCGGCGTAAACACCCCGCCGTAAAGCCCCCCCAGGATAATCCCCGGGGCCATGAGCCCCCAGAACGCCTCACGAAAGGCCTGGAACAAGCCCATGTCCGACTCCATGGCCGTCCTGCTGCCATATCCCCTTTTTTTGGAGATCCACCAGGCGGGCAGGATCAGGCAAAGCCCGGCCAGGGCACCGGGGATGGCGCCGGCGGCAAACAGGGTGGTGATGGAGGTGTTGGTGAGAGCGCCGTAGATAATCAGGGCAATGCTCACGGGCACGATAATGGCGGTGGAGCCTGCCCCGGCGATGAGGGCGGCCACAAAGCCGCGGTCGTACCCGTCCCGGATCATGGCGGGGATCAAGATGGCGCCGATGGCCGCGGCATCGGCCGGACCCGAGCCGGAGATACCGCCGAAGAAGACACACACCAGCACCGCCACAATGGCCAGGCTCCCTTTTTTGCGCCCCACAAGGAGGTTGGCAAAGCGCACCAACCGCTCTGAAATGCCGCAGCGCTCAAACAGAAACCCGGCAAAAATAAAGAGCGGGATGGCCAGGAGCTGAAACTTGGCGATACCCGAATAGAAGTTGGGCGAGACCACGGCAATGCCCAAGTCCGCCAGCCAGATGACGACCACCGAAGAGAGCCCGATGGCCACGGCAATGGGCACGCCGGAAAGGAGCAGCACCATGAAAAGAAAAAACAGCAGCAATCCCATGGTCATACTCCTTTGAGTTTCGCCTTTTCGGCGATGAGCACCTGAACGATACGGACAATAACAAGAGCGGACCCTGCGGGAATGGCCAGGGCATAGATCCACTCCGGAAGCTCCAGGGCCTCGGTGGTGATCTCAAGATCGATAAGATCGTAGATGTGAAACCAACTGAGACCCGCAAGGGTGGCAAACAGCACGATGGCCAGGACAAGGCCGCCCATGCGGACCAGGGTGGCCGCCCGAGGGGAGAGCTTTTTTTCGTAATACTGGAGGTTCAGGTGATGGCTCTTCTTGAAAGCCGCGCTGGTACCAAGCATGGTGAGCCAGACCAGGCCGGCCACCTCCAGCTCCTCGGTGAAGGCCAGGGAAAACTCGAAAAAGTAGCGGGTGACGACGTTGGCCAGCCCCAGGACAAACATGGAGCCCAGAAGCAGGGCTCCCAAAACTTCTTCAAAATTGCGCACACAATATTTCAGGGTGTTCAAGGCTTAATTCCCCATGTCCGCTTTGGCCTTCTCCACCAGCTCTTCACCGATGCGGGGGACCCACTTTTTGTACACGGGCTCGGTGAGCACACGAAAGGCCTTCTTCTCTTCGGGGGTGAGCACGGTCACTTCCATGCCGTTTTCCCGCATCAGCTCGTGGGCGGAAAGGTCCGGGGCCACCAGGCCCTTTCTTACGACACCCTTCTGCATGCGACCGGCGTCCATCGCTGCCTGACGGATGATCTCACGGTCTTTTTCCGAGAATTTTTTCCAGGTTTTCTGGTTCACGGTGAACATGAGGGGATCGATGACATACCCCCAGAAAGACACGTGATTATGGAACTGCCAGATCTTCAGAGGAATCTCGATGCCCACGGCGGGGTTCTCCTGGGCGTCCACAACCCCCTGCTGAAAAGCGATCTTGGCCTCGCCCCAGTTCATGTTCACGGGGTTGGCACCCATGGACTTCATGATGTCGATGAAAATGGGGGTACCCACCACACGGACTTTCAAGCCCTTTAAGTCTTCCGGGGTCCGGATGGCCCGCTTGGAGTTGGTGATCTCGCGGTACCCGTTCTCTCCCCAGCCCAGGACCTTAACCCCTTTTTTGGCGATCAGGGCTTCAATGGCTTTTCCCGCCTCCCCTGAGGTCACCTTGTCCAGGGCCTCGTAATCTTCAAAAAAGAAGGGAAGGTTAAACAGGTTCAAAGGCTTCAGGGTAGACGACCAGTTGATGGGGGAGGCAAAGGCAAAATCGGCCACGCCGCGCTTGAGCAGCAGGAACTCGTTGGTCTGCTTGCCCGCCATGAGAGAACCTGCCGTATACACCTTGATGTTGACCCGGCCCTCGGTGCGCTCGCGCACCAGATCGGCAAACAGGGTCGTCCCTTCGCCCCAGGGCATCTTGGGTCCCACCACACAGCTTAATTTGTATTCCTTTTTATACCCCGCCTCGGAAAGAGCCGGGAGCATCAAAAGGCACACAACCGCGATCGTCCATTTTTTAAGCGCTGTCATCATCACACGTGTCCTTAACGTATCCGGTTACAAAAAAAGGGGCCCGGCGGCTTTGACGAGCCTGCCCGCCCCATCACATTTTTCAAGGATTGCGGTTTCTTTCTTAGCCGGGGCCATTCCGGGCTGTCAAGTCACCAGCAGGCTCTATCCCACCGCCCACAGGCCCTCTCGGCCGTTTCGCTTCGAAGAGGCGTTCCCCCTCAAGGACCCTAAGCCTCCCATACGCCCCTGGTGCAACCCACCCGCCAAACCAAGCCCCACAAGCCTTAAACCCTCATGATATCAGTCATATAAAAACATGCCACTCACCAGAATCGCCATGACTGGCGCCCCCTCCCCTCCCACGCCGAAAGGACAAACCACCCCTTTCATGGCAGGCCCTCCGCAATCAAAAATATCTAAAAAAAAATGCCGCCCATCTTCATCTTTTAATGAAAACGAGCGGCACTTTTTTATATTTCATTAATTAAGGACCGCAAGGCAAGCACGTCAGACATGGCCAAAACAAGACAGCAACAGGATCAGGCCCACATGGAGAAAACGCTCCCCAATCCGGTCACCGATTTACTATCGCCGATAACCTGCTTTACCTATGACCTGTTTGGCACCTTGCCTTTTAGTCATTCAACTGAATGTCTTTGCCCTCATGGACCCGCTTCATGTTACGCACTGCGCACATCTTGCCGCACATGGTGCAGCTGTCCTCAAACTCGGGCTTGGAGCTGTTGCGGTAGCTTCTTGCCTTCACGGGGTCCATGGCCAGGGAGAACATCTTTTCCCAGTCCAGGTCGGCGCGGGCCTTGCTCATGGCGTTGTCCCAGTTTCGGGCACCGGGGATCTTCTTGGCGATGTCGGCGGCGTGGGCCGCAATACGCGTGGCAATAACGCCCTCTTTCATGTCCTCCAGGTCGGGGAGACGCAGGTGCTCGGCCGGGGTGACGTAGCAGAGAAAATCCGCGCCGTTGGCCGCTGCAATGGCCCCGCCGATGGCGCTGGTGATGTGGTCGTAGCCGGGGGCCACATCGGTGACCAAGGGCCCCAGGACGTAAAAGGGCGCGCCGTGGCAGAGGCGTTTTTCCATCATCATGTTGCCGGTGATCTCATCCATGGCCATGTGGCCCGGCCCTTCGATCATCACCTGCACATCCTGCTCCCAGGCGCGCTTGGTGAGCTCACCCAGGGTGATGAGTTCCTCCACCTGGGCCGCATCCGTGGAGTCGTTGATGCTCCCCGGGCGGCAGCCGTCACCGAGGCTCAGGGTGAGGTCGTACTTGGTGCAGATCTCCAGGAGCCGGTCGTAGTGCTCGTAAAAGGGGTTTTCGGCGTCATTGAGCATCATCCAGGTGTAGAGAAGAGAACCGCCGCGGGAGACAACACCGGTGAGGCGGTCGTTGCGCTTGATCTTCTCGGCGGTGGCCCGGTTGAGCCCGGCGTGGATGGTGGCAAAATCCACCCCGTCCTCGGCGTGGCGCTCCACCACCTTGAAGAACTCGTCCACGGTGATGTCCTTGATGTTCTTGTCGTAGAAACCCACGGCGTCGTACATGGGCACCGTACCGACCATGGCGGGGCATTCGGAGATAACGCGGGTGCGGAACTCACGGGTCTTGCCGAAGCAGCTGAGGTCCATAATTGCCTCGGCCTTCATGGCAACCGCCGCCCGGACCTTGGCCATCTCCACCTCCAGGTCGCAGCAGTCCTTGGAGATCCCCAGGTTGACGTTCACCTTGGTGCGGAGCCCCTCCCCCACGCCTTCGGGATCGATGACGGTGTGGTTCTTGTTCACCGGAACAGCGATCGTACCCTTGGCCATGCGCTCCATGAGGGTTTCGATGGGCATGTTCTCTTTTTTGGCCACGGTCTCCATGGCGCCGGTAACGATACCCTTTCGGGCCGCGTTCATCTGGGTTGTGTAGCTCATTTTAGTTTCTCTCCATGGCTTTGCGGATGGCTTTGACCCGCTTTGAAATATCTTCGGCTCCGACGATCTCCGTCACCAGAGCAATGGTTTCCGCGCCGTGGGCTTTCACCTCGGCAATGTTGTGTTCCTTGATCCCCCCGATGGCCACAAAGGGGATTTTTTCGTTTTTCACCACATGATCGAGGTAGGTCAGCCCCACGGCGTCGCAGACATCCTTTTTGGTCTGGGTGGTGAAGATGGGGCCGACACCGATGTAATCGGCCCCCGCCGCAACGGCAGCCGCGGCCTGGGCCGGGCTGTGGGTGGAGAGCCCGATGATCATGGATTCCCCCGCAAGCTTTCGCACAACGGGAATGGGCAGGTCGTCCTGTCCCACGTGGAGGCCGTCGGCTTCCACGGCCAGGGCCAGGTCCACATGGTCGTTGACAATAAAGGTGACCCCCGCATCCTGTGTCAGCCTGCGCACCACCTCACACTGCCGGTATCGCTCCAGCATGGATTTGTCTTTTTCCCGGTACTGGATCAGGGTAATACCGGCGTCGATCATCGCCTTCACCACCGTGATGTTGTCCCGGCCCAGGGAGTACTCCTCCCCGGTAATGCCGTAAATATCGGCACCTGCAATAGATCTCATGGTTTCTTATTCTCCTGTAAATAGCGCCCCCCGGCGGCCAGGGGATTTTCCTTTAGCCTTTGGCCTTTGGCCTTCAGCCTTTATCCTTCCCACCATTCACCACCCTACCAATATGAAATCCGCCTGTTTGGCCGCCGCAATGAATACGACCGCAGACATGGGAGGGGCGGCCTCATCCGCTTCAGTGACCCCGTCCCCCACCACATAACAGGTGGGGGTGATCTTCCGGGTCACGATGCGATCGGCATCTCCCCAGCCGCCGATGCCGGAGGCGGCCACGAGAAAGGTCCCGCGCGCCAGGTACCGTTCCACCAGAAGCTGCTTGGACTCCACCCGGTCAAAGGCTTCCACCACGGCATTGAAGTCGAAAAGCCCCCCGATGTTCTCGCCGGTCACCTGCACGCAGTGGGTTTTAACCTCTGCCTCCGGCTCGATGGCGACCAGATTCTCTTTCAGGGCATCCACCTTGCTCTCCCCCACCTGGCGGGCAAAAAAGAACTGCCGGTTGAGGTTGGAGGGCTCCACCCGGTCAAAATCGGCGATGACGAGGTGGCGGAACCCCATGCGCACCAGGTGCATGGCACAATTGGACCCCAGGCCCCCGGCCCCTGCAATACCGATGCAGGCCGAAGAGACACGCTCCATGGGATCTTTCCCCACGCGGCTCACAAGGGACCCTCCGAGGGTGTCCATCAGTGCATCCTCCAGTCCTGGTACACGGGCTGGTACCCGCGCCCCCTTAAGTTGGCGTCCATCTCCACCACGCTCCGTTCGTCATTGATATCGAACTGGCCGGAGCCCTCCTCTTCGGTATGGCTTCCCACGGATGTGCAGGAACCTGCCGACAGGCGGGTAATGCCCAGGGGAAGCACGTTGTCGCGAAACGAAGCGCTCTCCCGGGTGGACAGGGTGATCCCGGCCCGGGGCAAAAAGAGACGGAAGGCGGTCATGGCCTGGACCATACCGGCGTCCAGATGGCTGTTTATAGCACCGGGCGCGGGGGTGCATGCCAGGAAGGAGGGAAAGGCCCCAAAGCCATCTTGGAAGGCTGATCCAGTTGGGCGCGGTGGAGCCCTCTGCGTTTGCCAGTGGTCCAGCACCAAGCCCGCCAAGATTGATCCCGCGCATCCTGGCCCGGGCCCCGCGCTCCAGGGCCTCCAGTCGAAACCTGAAATCCCGCTTGGGTCCGGCCGGGTGCAGGGTCTTGTACAGATCTTCGTTGTAGGTCTCCTGATACACGGTGAGGCTGTCGGCCCCAGCCGCCACAAACCGGGCATACCCATCCTCGTCCACGGGGTAGATCTCAATCCCCACCGACGTAAAGTATTTGGAGATGATGGACAGGCTCTCTTCGATGTAGGCCGGAGTCGCCACGTTGGGTGCCTCGCCGGTCAACAGGAGGATATGCTTGAGCCCGGTCTCGGCAATGGCCGCAGCCTCGAACTCCACCTCTTCCAGACTCAGCTGGCGCCTGTGGATCTTGTTCTTGGCGTTGAACCCGCAGTAAACACACTGGTTGATGCAGTGGTTGGAGATATAAATGGGAGTAAACAACAGGATCTGCCGGCCAAAATGGCGCAGGGTCGACTCGTGGGCTTTTTGGGCCATTGCCTCAAGGAAAGGCACTGCCGCAGGCGACAGCAAGGCCATTAAATGGTCGGTCGAACATCTGTGTGCGTCCAGGGCGGCTTGCACGTCACGCTCCGTGGCTCCGTTGATGCGGGCAAGGGTCTCGTCCGGGTCCAGGGACTTCCATACATCGAAAAAGCCCATCACGCCCTCCCCTGCCCGAGGAACCCGGTAAGGGGGGACGAAGCCGATGCCTCTTTGCGTGTCGAACCAAGGCCTGCAAGGTAGGCGGCACGTCCGGCGTCAACGGCCCGGCCAAAGGCACGCCCCATGGACACAGGATCACTGGAAGAGGCAATGGCCGTGTTGACGAACAGCGGCAGCTCCATCTCCATGGCTTCGCACGCCTGGGAGGGCTTTCCGATGCCCGCATCCACAATAATGGGAAGGGAGATTTCATCGATGAGGATCCGTATCATCTCACGGTTGCATCTCCCGGTTGGTGCCGATGGGAGCGCCCAGGGGCATGACCGCGGCGGCCCCGGCATCCACCATGCGCCGGGCATCCATGAGATCCGGGTTCATGTACGGAAAAACATGAAACCCTTCTGCTGCGAGGATCTCCGTGGCTTTTGTGGTCTCCAGGTTGTCCGGGAGCAGGTAACGCTGGTCGCTGATCACCTCGATCTTGATCCAGTCCCCGCACCCGGCGGCCCGGGCAAGGCGGGCGATGCGCACCGCTTCTTCAGCGTTTCGTGCGCCGGAGGTGTTGGGAAGGAGCACCATGTTCTCGGGAATGTGCTTCATCACGTTGTCGGTCTCCGAGGCAAAATCCACACGGCGCAGGGCCACGGTGATCACCTGGGCGCCGGAAGCCTCGCACACGTCGGGGATCAGGCCATCGGCCGGGTATTTCCCGGTTCCGATGAAAAGCCGGCTTGAAAACTCTCTTCCCCCAATTTGAAAACAATCGTCCATCAGCACCCCCCTCCCACAAATCGCAGGATCTCAAGTTTATCGGTTTCGCTCAGTGTCACCGCCCCGAACCGGGACCGCTCCACCACCTCGCCGTTTCGCTCCACCACGACACTGCCGGGGTGAAGCCCTTTGTGCTCCAGGAACCGCTCCAAGGTCATGTCACCTTGGGACAGGCTCTCTTCGCTGCCGTTAACCATCATAGACACACCTCCTGGAAACCCCGGAAACGCGCATGGTCCGTAAACGCAGACAAAAACCGCGCCACAGGCACACCGAACCAGGGCCATAAGCTGGAGGACAGGTATTCTTGTATGAAGGGGAGATACCAAGGAAAGGGCTTCCAAGGCGCAGGACCGATGATTCCGGAGCGGCACCGAGGCCTGTGAGCCTGGGCCAGGTACCGGACCGCGAGCGGCCAAAAAAAAAGGCCGCCCGCAGGCAGCCTGATACGTGAGGTGTCGGGGGGCTTTGAAGCGCCGCGACAAAAATCGTGTATGTGGCTTCCCTACGGCAGTACAAACTGCGTCAGGTTCAAAGGGTTGGAATATCTCCGTCTCAGCCCGGTTAAGGGCACCCCCAGCAAAGTTACAACTGATTGTGAGATTCTTTTAGCATCATCCGCCCCGCCCGCGCAAGGAAAACCGACGAGTCTGTGGACGAAGGGTTCCGCAACGACTCCCGGGAATGCCTGCAGGTCGTCCAGAGCCTGTTTTCACGGCTCGGCACCCAAGCTAGCCCATGATTTTTCCGACACCGGTGCCCTCCCCATGGGCGGCTGCCGGGTCGGGCTTTCCGAACCGCCCCTGCTTTACCCCATTGACCCGGAGGTACCATTCCAGTATAACTATTGAAGATTTCAAGACTTGGGGCCACTTTTTATCATTTTTCAAAGCACCTTTTCACCCCCTCAGATCCCTGCACCGGAAACCTCCGGATCTCTCGATTTCAGCGCCTTCTCCGTTCCCTTTTGCGTCCACTTTTCCCCTTGCCGCACCCGTTTTCGGAGAAAAAAAGGTTCCCTCATGAGAATTTAAGATTGACAATCGTATGCTTTTGTATATATTCGGTGCCCTTGATTGCTCCTGACGCCGGCCTTTTGTCTGGTCTAAGCAAACAAACCACCATGAGCAAAATCTGGAAAGGCTCGTTAAACCGGGGTAACGTGTGACTTACACCCACCGGACAGGGAATGATACGTCTTCATTCCCTTTTGGGTTGTCATGTGCTGCCTCGATCGTTTTTTCAAGAAGGATACGTGACAATGAAGACCGACTTGCAGAAAGTTAGAAACATAGGCATCAGCGCCCACATCGACTCCGGGAAGACCACCCTGACCGAGCGCATTCTCTTTTACACCGACAGGATTCATGCCATCCATGACGTAAAGGGCAAAGACGGCGTCGGCGCCACCATGGACTCCATGGAACTCGAAAAGGAGAGGGGCATTACCATTGCCTCGGCTGCCACCTACTGTGAATGGAAGGGCCACGAGGTCAACATCATCGACACCCCCGGCCACGTCGACTTCACCATCGAAGTAGAGCGCTCCCTGCGTGTTCTTGACGGTGCCATCCTGGTTCTCTGCTCTGTGGCCGGTGTCCAGTCACAGTCCATCACCGTTGATGCCCAGATGAAGCGCTACAAGGTTCCCTGTATCGCCTTCGTTAACAAGTGCGACCGAAGCGGCGCCAACCCCTTCCGCGTTATCGACCAGCTCAACGAGAAGCTCGGTCACAACGCTGTTGCCATGCAGATTCCCATCGGCCTTGAGGACAACCTCCAGGGCGTGGTGGACCTCATCGCCATGAAAGCCTACTACTTCGACGGCGACAACGGTGAAAACATCCGCGTGGAAGAGATCCCCGCTGAGCTCCTCGACGAGGCACAGGCCAAGCGTGAAGAGCTCATCGACCAGGCTTCCCTCTTCTCCGAGGCCCTCACCGACGCCATCCTCGAAGAGGCTGAGATCACCGATGAGATGATCGTTGACGCGGTTCGCATCGGCACCATCGAGCGCCAGATCACCCCCGTTTTCATGGGCTCCGCTTACAAGAACAAAGCGATTCAGCCCCTTCTGGACGCGGTAACCCGTTACCTGCCTACCCCCGACGACATCACCAACGAAGCCCTGGACCTCGACAACGAAGAGGCTCCCGTGGTTCTCGAAGGGGATTCCGAGAAGCCCACCGTGGCCCTAGCCTTCAAACTTGAAGACGGGCAGTACGGGCAGCTGACATACATCCGTGTGTACCAGGGCTCCCTGAAAAAAGGCGACACCGTAAACAACGCCAAGAACGGCCGTAAGATCAAGATCGGTCGTCTGGTCCGTATGCACGCCTCGGACATGGAGGACATCAACGAGATCCCGGCTGGTTACATCGGCGCCCTCTTCGGCGTGGACTGTGCTTCCGGCGACACCTTTGTTGACTCCGCCGTCAACTACTCCATGATGAGTATGTTCGTCCCCGAGCCCGTTATCTCCCTGTCCATCACGCCCAAGGACAACAAAGCTCAGATCAACATGAGCAAGGCCCTCAACCGTTTCACCAAAGAGGACCCCACCTTCCGCTCCTTCATCGATGATGAGACCAACGAGACCATCATCGAGGGCATGGGCGAGCTTCACCTCGAAG
The DNA here is from genome assembly GCF_056829965.1 of Desulfoluna sp. CYM3A. Lineage (NCBI taxonomy): Bacteria > Pseudomonadati > Thermodesulfobacteriota > Desulfobacteria > Desulfobacterales > Desulfolunaceae > Desulfoluna > Desulfoluna sp. CYM3A. The sequence goes on along the minus strand of NZ_CP186556.1, from coordinate 1,933,334 downwards.
TATACGTCGAGCGAATGAAGCGTGAGTACAACGCTGAAGTGGAAACCGGTCAGCCCCGCGTTGCCTACCGTGAGACCATCACGCGCCGCGCCGAGTTCGACTACACCCACAAGAAGCAGACCGGTGGTTCCGGTCAGTTCGGTAAAGTCATGGGTTACATTGAGCCCCTCGAAGACGAGCAGTTCTCCTTCGAGAGCAAGGTTGTGGGCGGTCGTATCCCCACCCAGTTCATCCCCTCTTGTGAGAAGGGCTTCGAAAGCTGCATGGCCAAAGGGCCCAAGCTTGAGTTCCCCGTTACCGGTATTGCCGTTACCCTTGAGGACGGCGGCTTCCACGCGGTTGACTCCTCGGAAATGGCTTTCCAGGCTGCAGCCAAGGGTGCCTTCAAGCAGGCCTATGAAAGAGCCAAGCCTGTTATCCAGGAACCCATCATGAAGGTTGAGATCGAAAGCCCCAATGAGTTCCAGGGACCATGTATGGGCTTGATTAACCAGCGCCGTGGTATTATCCTTGGTTCTCAGGACGAAGGGACCATGAGCCGTATCGAAGCTCAGGTTCCCCTCGCTGAGATGTTCGGTTTCTCTACCGTTCTGCGTTCTTCCACCCAGGGCAAGGCCCAGTACACCATGGAGTTCAGCACGTACAAGACCGTGCCCTCCTCCGTGTCGGAAGATATCGTTAAGAAAGTGAACGAAGAGAAAGCTGCCAAAAAATAGCCTTGATGGAACACATCACCCGGCAGCATATCCGAACATCCGATTTTTGGTTGGAGGAGACTGCCGGGTTGACACCATGGGGTCATTTTTGAGTTCGAACCTCAGCGACGAGAGAGGATACTATGACAAAAAAAGAATTGATCTTCAGGAACCCCTTCGGTGCACTGGGCATCGATTGCGATGACATGATCAACGGAGGAGAGCTCGGTGCCGTTATGGCTCGTGCCGGTCTCGGCAAGACCTCCCTGGTTGTTCAGATGGCACTCCACGCCATGGCTTGCGGCAAGAAAGTTCTCCACGTCAGCCTGGAGGAACCCGTCAACAAGGTCAGCGTCTGGTACAACGAAATGTTCGCCAACCTGGCGGATCTGAATCGTGTGGAAGAGCCTCAGTCAGCCTACGACGAGATCCTTCCCAACCGCATGATCCTGACCATGAATGTGGATGGCTTCTCCATGGCCCGCCTGGAAGAACGCATCAACGACCTCGTCGAGCAGGACCTGTTCAACCCCGACATGATGATCATCGACGGGTACCCCTTTGAAGAGAAGGGTCGCGAAGACATGGAAGAGCTCAAAGCCCTTGCCTCACGCATGGGTTACTTTGCCCTCTTCACCGTCAAGACCCACCGCCACGAAGCCCTTGCTGAAAACGGCCTGCCCGTTCAGCTCGGCGGCGTGGACGATATCTTCTCCACCCTGCTCCAGATCGTTCCGGAGAACAACACCATCTATGTCAAAGCTGTCAAAGGCTCCAAGGCAGACAAAGAGTCCGCCGTCCTCGACCCTGAGACCATGATTATCCGCTAAGCCAATCCCCTTTAAGGGGATTGTTCTTGGATTACGGACGCAAAAAAGGCACCCCGAACCGGGGTGCCTTTTTTATTTTGATGCCATCCGAGCCTCTTTCACGTCAGGAAAACAATTCCTATACCTCCGCTTCCCCCCAGACCACACAGCGATTCCGACCGAGTTCTTTGGCCCTGTATAGCGCTTCGTCAGCCATGTGCACAAGCTCTGCCTCCCGGGTCCCACCGTGGGGAGTCATGGCAGCCACGCCCAGGCTCAGGGTGACGTGGGTTACGAGGTCGGCCCGTTCATTCGTCACAGCCAGCCCCTCAATGCAGCACCGCATAGTCTCGGCCAGGTGCCGTGCCCCATTGAGGTCGGTACTGGGCAGAATCACCACAAACTCCTCTCCCCCGTAACGCGCCACGAGATCTCCGGGTCGGCGGGCACAGGAGACAAGGGCTTCGGCCACCCGGGCCAGGCAATGGTCACCGGCCTGATGGCCGTGTGTGTCGTTGTAGCGTTTGAAATGATCGATGTCGCAGAGGATCAGGGAGAGTTCCGATTGCTCACGGAGATGGCGGTTCCACTCCGTCACAATGCATTCGTCGAAGTGCCCCCGGTTGGCAATGCCGGTGGTGGCATCCATGATGGACGCCCTGCGCAGCTCTTCGTTGACGCGCTTGAGCTCCTGCTCCACGCGCACGGTCATGGAGATATTGATACAGAACCCGTAAAATCCGTTCACGCGCTCCTTGGCATTGCGGGTCACCTGGCCGTAGCACAAGGCCCAGGTCAGCCCCCCTTCCCGCCTGCGCAGCTGACAGCGAAACCGGTTGAGCTGCTCCCCTTCGTAGAGTTGAAAAAGAAACGACTCGGCCTGGAGCGGATCGGAAAAGAGACAGGAGACATTCTGAAGGCTTTCTGTGAGATGGGTGGGGGATTCATATCCAAGCATCCAGGAGAGTTCGGGATTGACCACGAGAATGCGGCCTTTGATGTCTGCCTGGAAGATACCGATGGGAGAACTGCTGAAGAGGCTCCTGGCCTGGCTTCTGGCCCGGTTGAGCTCATTGACGGCCAGGGTCTGGGCCGTGACGTCCTTGACCATGACGGCCAGGCCGGTTTCACCGGACTCACGGAGGGCGGGCACCGCATACCAGCGACAGAAACACATATCCCCCTGCCGGGTCACGCAGGCCGTGGACACGTCGGAGACGCATGCGCCCCGGAGGCACGCCTTTAAAAAGCCCTTGAGAGTATCCCCCTCCTCCGGAGACGGAACCAGGGAGGTCACCTCACGGCCGATCATCCGAGACGCGTCATAACCGAACAATGCCTCGGCCGAAGCCTCCCACTGAGAAATGGACCCATCGGGTTCCAGCCCGATGCTCGCAACCCCCGCTTTGGCCTGAAGAAGGAGGTGAGCCGGCATGGCACCCTTCCCCTCCCCTCTTCCTGTGGCCCGGTGAAACTCACCGGAGCAGCAACCACCGTCCTTTACAAGCCATTTTTCCAGCACCCTTTCCCTCCAGACCAGGCCCTGCCTGCCGTAGCCCGGGTACACACCCCGAGCCCCGAGCGGTCCCGCCCATAAGGAGTCTGAGAAATAAAACCGGGATTACAAAGCCGGCAGCCGCTCAACGTGTCTGTTTGAACGTTCCCTGTTCAAAAACCACCCAAACCAAGGAAAGACCTACCACAATAACTGCCCCATGGCAAAGAGAGCATAAATAAAGAGGGCGATGCTCAAGCAAAATGAGCACCGCCCCTGCGGATCCCCCATCCCGGCCACAAAGGCATCTCTGCCCAGCAACACGGTAAATCATTAGCCAGCCTGTCCCGCCCCTGTCATGGAGCATGACAAGGGCCTTGCTTACTCGCCCTGTTTTTTCAACCCCCGGGACACGGCATCGGCAATTTTACCGAGGTTTCCAAAGTAATCCTCCGCCAGGGGGTCCAGGGGAACCACCGCCCCGTCAACGGCGGCCGCCACCTTTTCCGCGGTGTGGCGATCAAACTGGGGCTGAACAAAAATCACGCGAACCCCATCTGCCCTTGCCTGGGCAATGTACCGTGAAAGGGCCTTGCCCTTGGGACTCTTTCCCTCCACCTCCACGGCCTTTTGAACCAGCCCGTAGGCATCGGCAAAGTACCCGAAGGCCGGATGAAACACGTAAAGGGTCTCACCTTTAATGGGGGCAAGCGCCCGGGCAATCTCAGCGTCCAGAGCGTCAAGGTCCTGAAGCAGGGCAGCACACCCGGCCTCGTAAACCGATCGGCCGGACGGGTCCAGGGCGATGAGGGCGTCCCGCATGGTCACGGCCTGGATCCGAACCCTGCCCGGGTCCAGCCAGATGTGGGGATCCATGCCTTCGTACTCATCGTGGCGGTCGTGGTGCCCCGATGCCTCGTGGTGATCATGGTGGTGGTGGTGATCCCCGTCATGGTGATGATGGTCACGGGCCATGGCCAGCAGGGGCACCCCTTTTCGGGTATCCACCACCTGAAGGTTTCCGGACATGCTCGTGATCTTGGGCATGAGGTGGGTTTCATAGGGAACCCCCATGCGGAAAAAAAGGTCTGCGCCACCAAGCCCGGCTATCACGGAGGGTTTGGGACGATACATGGCAGGGCTCTCCCCGGGGGTAAGCAGCACCTTTACCTCAACCCGATCCCCGCCGATGCGCTCCACAAAGACCTTTTGGGGCGGAATACTGACAAATGCCGTCACCGCCTTTTCGCCTGCAACCGCCCTTAAGGGCAGACTCAAAAACATCACACCAGCAACCCATTTCACCCACGTTTTCATATTCCCTCCTTAAGGTCTGTTTCTTTTACGGCCGTACCACTTGTCACAAGATTGCCTTCAGTGGTCTTTTTCCATCTCCTTGATCTCCCGGCGCCTGTCATCCTCTGCCTTCTGCAACACAGATTCCACCTCCCGGGCCTGCTCAAGGGCATCTCGCTGCGCATCGTACATCCGGGTGTCCTCCTCCTTCTTCCCGTCACCGGAGCAGGCAACAAAAAGGGCCACCACACACGCAGCAGCCATAATCACCACATGCTTCTTCATCATGTTCGACATCCTTTCCAAAGGGTTGGCGGAAATAAGGCAGGCAAGGGCTGTCTCCGAACCGGGCACAGCCCCTTCAAAACCGGGAACGGCACATCATAACTAGAGTGTGCCATTGCAAAATGATCCGTTCATAGCGAAATGTCAACAGAAAGTCAGGATGAAAAAACAGCGGTGAAAGAACAAAAGCAGAGAGGATTGGAGGGGGAGCCCGCTCCTGGGGCTCCCCCGATTTCAGAGACCTACCGGTGGGAGACTGGGAGTCCTCAGGCCATGGACCCCACGGTATCCGGGACAATCAGCACGGCCTCGGTCTTTGCGAGCACCTCTTCCACGCTGACCCCCGGAGCGGTCTCTTTGAGCAGGAGGCCGCCTTCGACAACCTCCATGACGGCCAGCTCCGTGACGATCAGGTTGGCTTCCTTAACGGCTGTGAGCGGCAGGTTGCACCGCATGAGGATCTTTGACTCTCCTTTGCGGTTGGTGTGATCCGTTGCAATGATTACCTTTTTTGCCCCGGTGCACAGGTCCATGGCGCCCCCCATGCCGGGCACCATTTTTCCGGGGATGATGTAGTTGGCGATGTTGCCCTCCTGATCCACCTCAAGGGTCCCCAGGACCGTGGCGTCGATGTGCCCGCCCCGGATGATGCCAAATGAGGTGGCGCTGTCGAAAAAGCAACCACCGGGAAGAATGGTGACGGGCTGGTTCCCGGCGTTGATGAGATCCGGATCCGCCTCCCCTTCCGCCGGTGCAGGGCCGATGCCGATGAACCCGTTTTCGGATTGCAGGAGCACTTCCACACCGTCTGGGATATAGTTGGCCACCAGGGTGGGCATGCCGATGCCGAGGTTCACGATGTCGCCATCCTTGAATTCCCGGGCAATGCGCCGGGCAATGAGTTCCCTTCCTGTCGGTTTATCAGCCATCTTACACCTCCCCTGCCTGTACAACGGCATCCACAAAAATCCCCGGAAGCATGACATGGTCGGGATCCATGGTCCCGGTGTCCTCGATATGCTCGGCTTCCACAACAACGTACTCGCAGGCCATGGCCATCAGGGGGTTGAAGTTCTGGGCCGACTTGCGGAATATCACGTTGCCGGCCCGGTCCGCCCTGTGGGCCTTGATCAGGGCCACGTCCCCTTTGATGGGGGGCTCCAGCAGGTAAGGCCGCCCGTCCACCTCGATTTTTTTCTTTCCGTTCTCCACCTCGGTGCCCACCCCCGTGGGGGTCAGGATACCACCGAGGCCCACACCGGCTGCACGGATTCGCTCAGCCAAGGTGCCCTGGGGCACGAGAATGGCTTCAATGCGGCCTTCGGTCATGGCCTTGCCGAACTCGGGATTGAGCCCCACGTGGGAGGCGTAAAAGGTTTTCACCGACCCCTGGCGCACGAACTTGCCTGCCCCTTTCCCGGGGACGCCGGCGTCATTGCAGACGATGGTCAGGCCGGTCAGGTTTTTGGCCACCACCGCGTCCACGAGCAGCTCAGGGGTGCCGACGGTCATAAACCCGCCGACCATAATCACATCATCGTTTTTTATGCTCCGGACCGCCTGGTCCAGCGTCTTTACCTTGTTCATCGTTATGCCTCCAAAGGCCGTTAGATATGTCCTCAAAGTCTTGAAGCGTAAGCGTTGTTAAAGGAACATCAGCACCACCGAGGTAACAAGACCTCCCCAGAGCAGGGCCACGGTGCAGTAGCCCATGATGTCCCGGATGGTGAGCCCGGCGATCCCCAGGAGGGGCAGGGCCCAGAAAGGCTGAATCATGTTGGTCCAGGCGTCACCCCAGGCAATGGCCATGGCCGCTTTCCCCAGGGGAACCCCCAGCTCTTGTGCAGCTGGCATCACAATGGGGCCCTGGACGGCCCACTGACCGCCGCCGGAGGGTACGAAGAAGTTGACGATGCCTGCGGAAAGGTAGGTGAAAAAGGGGAAGGTGGTGACCGTGGAGACCTCCACAAACCACTGGGAGATGGAGGCGGCCAGGCCCGAATGGACCATCATCCCCATGATGCCTGCGTACAGGGGGAACTGCAGCACGATGCCGCCGGTGTTCTTGATGGCGTCGTTCATCACGCGAAGGTACTTGGCCGGGGTCTTGTGAAGGATAATACCGGCAAAGAGAAAGATGAGGTTCACGCTGTTGAGCCCCAGCTTGCCGCCGGTGGCAAAGTAGTAGATGATGTATCCGAAACCCATGGCGCCCAGGAGCATGGAGATCACCATGGAGTTCTCCAGCCGTTCGGCAGGTGTCATCTCGGATCGGGGCTTCAGGGGCTCTTCTTCGTGCTCATCGGCAAAGAGGGCAGGATCGACCTCCACCACATCCTCGGCCTTGGGCATCATCATTCGGTTGATGATGGGAAGGGAGGCAAGGAGGATCACGCAGATCAGAAGGCTCTGCCAGGAAAAGATCGTCTCGGATACGGGAATCTGCATGCCCCCGGTGATCTGCGCCATGAAGCCCTTGGCATCGGCCACCTTCAGGGGAATGGACCCGGAGAGCCCGGCGTGCCAGACAATAAAGCCGGTATAGGCCGAGGCCACGAGGAGACCGTAGTGGACCCCCTTGACCTTTTTAACCATCTCACGGGCCAGGAGTGCGCCCACGATCAAACCAAACCCCCAGTTGACCCAGCAGGCCACCAGGGCCACGAAGGTGGTCACCGTGATAGCCTGGGACGGTGTTTTGGCAACCCCTGCGATGGCCTTTAAAAACGACTCCACCAGTTGTGTCCGCGCCAGGGTGTGGCCGGTGACCAGCACCAGCACCATCTGCATGGCAAAGGCGAGGAGTTTCCAGAAGCCCTCCCCCCAGTACTTGACCATGGAGACAGGGGACTGGCCCTGAAAGATCATGCCGAAAATAAAAACGAGAAACGTCAGGATGGCGGCAAACAGAAACGCATCCGGCAGCCAGCGACGGACGATTTTGCTGAAAAAGGCAGCGAGACCTCTTATCATGGTGATTCCTCCCTTGTTGTGATGCGGCCCGAAACACCCTTGTGACGATGCCGCACCCACGGTTAAACCCAACTCTTGCCACAGGGTTAGCACCATGCATGCCAAGCCGTGGACTTCAGCCACAACAATCCTGTTTAATAAGGGATACAGGCATAGCCCAGGTATCTGACCAGGAGGATAAATCGAAAAGGTGTGCAAACTTCGGGAGAGGGCTGTGTAAGGTTTACACAGCCCTGTCAAGCAGAGGAGATCGAAAAGAGATGAACCGTCAGTGTTGTGTCAATCCGTACTTATCAATTTTATAAATCAATGCCTTGCGGCTCATCTTCAGCATATCGGCTGTTTTCACGCGGTTCCAGCCGGTGTCGTCCAGGGCGCGTTTCAGGATGTCCGCCTCCACGGCGTCCATCTTCTCTTTCAGGGAGCTTCCCTGCCCCGGCACCCCAGTCCCTGACGTACCGGGGGTTCCACCCCGGAGAGAAACAGGCAGGTCTTCGGCCATGATCACCCCACCCTGCCCCATGACCACGGCCCGCTCCACGGCGTTTTCGAGCTCACGCACGTTCCCGGGCCAGGGATAGGCCATAAGCTGGTCCAGGGCCCCGTGGGAGATCTGCTGGACCTGTTTACCCGTCTCCTTGTTGGACCGTGCAATAAAATGGTCCACAAGAAGGGGAATGTCTTCCCGCCGATCCCGCAGCGGCGGGATATCCAGCAGGACCACGTTGAGGCGGTAGTAGAGGTCTTCCCGGAAGCTCCCCTGGCGGATGGCCTCGGCAAGGTCCTTGTTGGAGGCCGCGATCACCCGGACATCGGCATCAAGGGTCCGGGTTCCCCCCACGCGTTGAAAGGTCCGGTCCTGAGAAGACTACAGTTTGCCTGAAGGTTCGGGCTCATCTCACTGATTTCATCGAGAAAAATGGTTCCGCCCGCCGCCAGTTCAAACTTGCCGGGATGGGGCCCCACCGCCCCTGTGAAGGCACCCTTTTCATGGCCGAAGAGCTCGCTCTCAAGGAGCCCTTCGGGGATGGCGGCGCAGTTGAGATTCACCAGGGGCCCCTGGCTCCGACGGCTGTTGTAGTGAATGGCCCGGGCCACCAGCTCCTTGCCCGTACCGCTCTCGCCCTGGATGAGCACCGTGGAGTTGGTGGGGGCCACCCGGCCGATGTTTTTGAAGACCTCCTGCATACCGGCCGATGTGCCGATGATGTTGTTGATGGAGTACCGGGTCCTCACCACCCGCCGCAGGTCTTCCACCTCACGGGTCAGGCTCTGGATCTCCAGGGCGCGACGGACATTGAGGATGATTTCCTCGTTGTTGAAGGGCTTGGAGATGTAGTTATACGCCCCCAGCTTCATGGCCTCCACGGCGGTGTCCACCCCGGCAAAGGCCGTGGTCATGATCACCGGCACCTCGGGCCAGGCGTCCCGCATCACACGAAACGCCTCCATGCCGTCCATCTCCGGCATGCGGATGTCCATGAGCACAAGGTCCACCGACTCCGCCTCCATGCGCGCCAGGGCATCCTTGCCGTTGACCGCATCCACACAGGCAAACCCCTCCATTTTAAGGACCTCGCACAGGAGAATCCGAACATGGGCCTCATCATCCACCACCAGCACGCGTTTTTTATCCGTTCCCATGGGCCTCCCCTCTGGTCTTCACAGGCAACACCACCGTAAACCGGGTCCCCTTGCCCGGCCGGCTCTCCACCTCCACCACCCCGTGATGGAGGTCCACAATCTTCTGCACGACTGCAAGACCCAGGCCAGTGCCGTTGCTCCGTGTCGTAAAAAAGGGGTCGAACAGCCGCGGGACCTGTGAGGGGTCGATGCCCTTTCCATTGTCTTCCACCACCACGGCAACGCCCCGGTCAACGACCAGGCTCTCCACACGGACATGCCCCCGGGGTCCCACCGCCTGCAACGCGTTGATCAAAATATTGAGAAAGACCTGTTTCATCTGCTCCTGGTCCACCACCACCTGGGGCAGGCCCTCTCCATAAACGGTCTCGACCTGCACATCCTGGCGGCTGGCGTTGAGATTCACCAGAAGCAGGGTATCGGTCAGGATGCCGTTGATGTCCACGGCCAGCTTCAGGGATTCGGATGGTCGGGCATAGTAGAGAAGCTCCCGGACCATCTTGTTGAGGCGATCTACCTCCGCCGTGACAATGCCCGTGTATTTGCGCCTTGGGTCACCGGCCTCCATCCCGGTTTCAATGAGCTGGACAAACCCTTTGATGGAGGTCATGGGGTTGCGGATCTCATGGGCCACGCCTGCTGCAATCTCTCCCAGTGCAGCCAGGCGGTCTGTTCTCTGCATCTGCTCTTCCAGGCGCCGCCTGGACTCCAGCACTTCTGCAAACTCGTTGACCGAAACGGCAACCTCCCCCAGCTCTCCGCCCATGGGGGCGATGCGGTGGGTGACATCGGTTTCAATGGCCTTTATGCCCCGCTTGATCTCCCGAATCCTCAACCCCACGGCATGGGCGATAAACGCCGTACCGGCAAAGGAAAAAATGATACCGGCGGCAATGGCCACATAAAAACGATAGAGCATCTTGCGGATCTGGTCGTTGATATCGTCCATGAGCTCGTTGGCCCAGATGTAGCCGATGACCTCACCGTCCCTGTTGATGGGGAGCATGCAGTTCATGATCTCACCGCGAACCAGGGCGGCTGTCTGTACCCGTGCCATGCCCGTGGCCATGACAAACCGCCCCTTGTGATCCGCACTGATGCTCTGCCCCACTTTGTGGCCCAGGGTCTTGCTGGGACCGTAGGTGATGATGGCGTCCAGGTCCCGCGAGTAGTACCCCACCCCCACCCCGGGCTCGGACAGGGCCACCCGATCCGTGATCTCCCTGAGCCGTCGGTTCAGGGCACCGATGCGGGCGGCCCGGGAAACCGTGGTCAGGCCATCGGCCTCAAGGATGGATTCGAAGGATCCGGCCAGACTGGCGTCCAGCATGCGGGTCAGGGCAAAGAGCTTGCGCTGCTTTTCCTGAAGCAGGGAGTGTTCTGCCTCGCGCATCAGGACAAACCCGGTGCCGATGGAAGAAATCGCAATGATAATGGAGACAAAAAGAAAGATGAAAATCCGGATGGGTATACGTCTCATGCAAACACAGCCGTTGGGGTAATGGGGGGTTGCCGTTTGGGACGCTTCAGCCTGGAGCCGCAGTCAAAAACGGCACCTTATTTCTATTAAACCCAAGGGCCCTGTGCTTGTAAACACTTTTCACACCCCCATGACCGATATTTGCCCAATAAATACCAGAAATTGTTTTCCTTAAAAAACAACGACTACAAAACTCAACATACAGCCGAACATATGAGCATTGAGCCGACACAGGGAGGCCGTGGCGATATTGACACCCCCCACCAGACCCGGTACGATAGAGAGCTTTACAATCAGGGACCGACCCCATTACCCCGGGCATCCGAAGGGCCTGAGGCCCATCTGGCCTGCGGGAATCGTCGCGTCCCCATGAGCCGGTGTGAACCGAAATCGATTCGCCGGTGAACTTTTTTACCAGAGCAACAACCTCGGAGACCCGACCCGTGCAATCAAAAATATTGATTCTTAAGTTCCCCAAGGAGGCCTCCCCAGAGCCGGTGGTCTGCTACCTTGCCAGAGACTATGAACTGACCTTTGCCATCCTGCATGCCAACATCTTCCCCCGTCGGGAAGGGATCATGGTTCTTGAGCTGAAGGGCACCCGGGAAAACTTCAAAAACGGATTGGAATACCTGAAAAGCAAGGGCATCAAGGTGAGCCGCTCGGATCAGGAAGTGACCCGCGACGAGGCGCGATGCACCCACTGCGGGGCCTGCACCGCCGTCTGCCCCACCGGGGCACTGGCCATCGAACGTCCCTCCATGGAGGTAATCTTCGACCTTGAAAAATGCAGCGCCTGTGAACTCTGTGTTCCCACCTGCCCGTCCAACGCCATGAAGGCCAATCCCAAGGACAAGAATTTCTTCTGATGAACAGCCACACCACAGCCGTCGCAGTAAGCGGCGGCATCGATTCCCTGTATGCGGCCTGGCGTCTCAAAAAGGCAGGCCACAAGGTGGTCGGCATCCATTTTATCACCGGCTACGAGCCCGTAAGGGCGGCGCACCAGGCCGCAAGCCCGTCCCCACGGCTGACCCTTCATTCGGAAAGCTGCCGGGTGGCTATTCCCGCCATGAACCACGTGGCGGAGCAGCTCGACATCCCCATCCACATCATCGACATCAGAGATCGGTTCGAGGCAGAGGTGGTCTCCCATTTTGAAAAGGCGTACCGGGACGGGCTCACCCCCAACCCCTGCCTTCTCTGCAACCCCACGGTCAAATTCGGTTACCTCCTGGACGTGGCCGAATCCTTAGGCGCCCGGGACCTTGCCACTGGCCATTATGTCCGCACCCGCACCGACGAGGATGGTGGCCTTCACCTTTTAAAAGGGGAAGACCCTTTCAAGGACCAGTCCTATTTCCTTGCCATGGTGCCACCGGAGCGTCTTGCAAAGGCCGTGTTTCCCCTGGGAGGCCTGCGCAAGGAAGAGATCAAGAAAGAGGCCGCTCTGGAAGGGCTTACCTCCTTTGCCAAGGGAGAGAGCCAGGATATCTGCTTTATCCAGGACGGCGATTACAAAGCCTTTCTCCTGTCCCGCCCCGGCTTTGCCATGGAGCCGGGCCCCATCGTGACCCCGGACGGCACCGAGGTCGGGCGGCACCTGGGCCTCCACGGTTTTACCGTGGGCCAGCGCCGGGGCATCAACTGCCCGGGCCCTTACCCCTACTACGTCCTGGCCCTGGAGCCCGAGGCAAACCGCCTGGTGGTGGGCAAAAAAGAGGACCTCTTGTCCGAGGCCTGCACGGTGGCCCGAATCAACTGGATCCGCCCACCGGCCAGTGACTCCTTTGAGGCCACCTGCAAAATCCGCTACAGCCACAAGGGAAGCCCCTGCCGCATCGAGCTGGCCCCGAGCCGTAAGGGAGCCACCGTAATGTTCGACTCCCCGCAGTCCGCGGTGACCCCGGGCCAGGGGATCGTGTTCTACGCAGGAGACGAGGTCCTGGGCGGAGGCTGGATTACCCGTTAAAGATCATGAGTTGAGTACAATGATCAACATGACCTCCGGCGGCTCTGCCGGGGGGCAGCTTTTCTGCGACGTTTTTTCCCTTTGCACGCCCGACCAACGGACGATGCAGGGACACGTTGCGCTTTTATACCCAAACACCATCGCCATGTAATCATGGCGACCATCACAGGTCGATATTATGCCACGCTATTTCATCAACACCCTGGGCTGCAAGGTGAACCGGTTTGAATCCGACGCCGTGGGCATGGCCCTTACCTCCCGGGGCTGGCAGGAAACCCAACAGCCCGCAGACGCCGACGTCTGCATCATCAACACCTGCACCGTCACCGGCAAAGCCTCGGTGGAGTCGCGGAACCACATCCGCCAGACCATCCGAAAAAACCCCTCCGCCAAGATGGTGGTCACCGGATGCTACGCCCAGACCGAAGCCGAAGAGATCGAAAAGATCGACGGCGTGGACGCCGTCATCAGCCACACGGAAAAACACAAGCTCCCCGAGCTGATCATCGCTCTCGTTGAAAAAGGAGAGGCCCACTTCTCCGAAGACCGGAACAAGAGCTGCCGGGAGACCGAGTTCAAGGGCATTGACGTAGACGCCCTGGGCACCCGCACCCGCCCCTTGCTGAAGGTCCAGGACGGCTGCAACGCCTTCTGCTCCTACTGCATCGTGCCCCACACCCGGGGCCGCTCCCGCAGCATGCCCATGGCCGAGGCCGTTTCCCGGCTGGCGTCCCTTGGGGCCCGCGGGTATCAGGAGGTGGTGCTCACCGGCATCCACATCGGCTGCTACGGCCAGGACCTCACCCCCCCCACCAGCTTTTACGCCCTGCTCAAGCGCCTGGAAGAGGAAAAAGCGGTGAAGCGGGTCCGCCTGAGCTCCATGGAGCCCATGGAGATCACCGACGAGGTCATTGACATCATCACCGGGTCTCCCTTCTACTGCGACCATGTCCACATTCCCCTTCAAAGCGGGGACGACACCGTGCTCTCCCGCATGAAGCGCCCATACACCACCGAGCGTTTCCGCGAGCTGGTAACCCGGATCCACGCTCTTTCCCCGTCGGCAGCCATCGGCGCGGACGTCATCATCGGCTTTCCCGGTGAGACCGAAGAACAGTTCGAGAACACCTGCGCGTTCTTAGAGTCCCTGCCCCTGGCCTATCTCCACGTCTTTCCCTTCTCCCCACGGGCAAAGACCCCTGCGGCCACCTTTGACGGACGCCTCGACAAAGAAACCATGAAGCACCGCACGGCTCGCGTGCGCGCCATCGGCCAGGCCGCAAAAAAACGGTTCATGGAAGCGGCCGTGGGAACCCGCGCCGAGGTCCTTGTGGAACGGGAGCGGGACCATCAGACGGGCCTTCTCAAAGGGGTGACCTCAAACTACATCCCGGTGCAGTTTGAAGGGGACGACAGTCTCATGAACCAGCTGGTGCCGGTGATTCTGGAGGCCGTCACCCCCGACGGCCACCTCACGGGGAGACGAGAGGAGAGCTGATGATTCGGCGCGGTCTCTTTTCCATGGCGTGTCTTATCCTGCTCCTGGCCGGAACCCTGGCCCAGGCAGCCCCCCCGGAGCGCATCGTCTTCGGGGGAGACGCCCAGTACCCACCCTACGAATTCCTGGATCAGGACGGGAACCCCACGGGCTTTACCGTGGAGCTGACCCGGGCCCTTGCCGAGGTCATGGGCATGGAGATCGAGATTCGCCTGGGCCCCTGGGAAGAGATCATGGAGGCCTTTAAAAAAGGAGAGGTGGATGTGATGCAGGGCATCTCCTACTCCGACGAGCGGGCACGCCGGGACCTGCAGCTCCACCACCTACACCCTGATCCACCACTCCATCTTTACCCGGGAAGAGACCCTGGGCGTGGGCAGCCTCTCCCACCTGGCGTATAAGCAGGTCCTTGTGCAGCACGACGGAATCATGCACGAGACCTTAAGGCAAAGCCCCCTGTCCATCACCCCGGTGCCCGTCCCCTACCAGACCGACGCCCTGCGCATGGTGGCGTCCGGCGCCTACGACTACGCCATTGTGGCCAACCTGCCCGGCCTCTATTACATCCGGGAACACAAGCTCTCCAACATCCGCAAGCGTGGAAACCCAGTGGCGGTGCAGCTCTACTGCTACGCCACCTTAAAGGACAACACCGAGCTGATGGCGCAGATCAGCGAGGGCCTTGCCATCCTGAAAAAAACCGGCCGCCTCCGGGAGATCCACAACCGCTGGCTCGGGGTCCTCTCCCCGGGGATCCCCACCCGAAAGCTTGTCATCGCAGCCGGTTTGCTCTTCACCTTCATGGCCATGGTGGTCATCGGCAACATCCTGTGGTCCCGGACCCTCAAACGGGAGGTGGCCCTGCGCACCCGGGAGCTGGAGACCCGGCAAAAGCAGCTCCTCCAGGCCGATAAAATGACCTCCCTTGGTTTTCTGGTCTCGGGCATCGCCCACGAGCTCAACAACCCCAACGGCCTCCTCCTGCTCAACATCCCCTTGCTGGTGGCCGCCTTCAAGGAGATGCACCCCGTGCTGGAGCAGCACTACAGGGAACACGGCGATTTCAAGGTGGCGGGCCTTCCCTACTCCCGCATGCGAGACGAGATCCCCCTGATCCTGGACGAGACCAACGACGCCGCCCGCCACATCAAAACCATTGTGGAGGACCTCCGGGATTTCTCCAGACAGAGCGACGATGAAAAGGAAGAGACCAACCTCAACACCATCGCCGTCAATGCCCTGAGGCTTGTCCGGCCCACCGTGGAGAAATCCACCCGGCACCTGGGTGTGGAACTCCGTGAAGGCATCCCCCCCATCCAGGCAAACCCCCAGCGCATCGAACAGGTGGTGATCAACCTGCTACTCAATGCCTGCCAGGCCCTGGAATCAACGGAATCCGCCATCCTTTTGAAAACCGACAGCGACCCGGCCAAAGGCCTCGTCACCCTGTCGGTGACCGATGAAGGATCGGGCATTGACCCAAGCATCAGACCTCACCGATCCCTTCTTCACCACCAAGCGGTCGGTGGGCGGCACCGGCCTCGGATTGTCGGTCTCGGCGGGCATTGTCAGAAACCATGAAGGCAACCTGACCTTCAAATCCCAGCCGGGCCGGGGCACCACCGCCACCCTTGAACTCCCCGCCCTGGACAAGGAGTAACCCATGACCGGTGTGTTGACCCAGGATTTCCCCATTCTCCTCATTGATGACGAGCCCTCGTGGCTCCGCAGCTTGGGCTCCTTCTGGAGCGCGCCGGGTTTACCAACCTGCGCAAGCTCAGCGACGGACGCAAGGTGCGCGATATCCTGGCCGAGGAAGAGATCGGAATCGTGCTCCTGGACCTCATGATGCCCGACATCCCCGGTGAAGAGCTGATCTCTGTCATCCGGGAAGAGTCCCCGGACACGGTGATTGTGGTGGTCAGCGGCATGAATCAGGTCAGCCTTGCCGTGCAGTGCATGAAAATGGGCGCCAACGACTACATCGTCAAAACCGGCGCCGAGGAACGCATCGTGGCCACGGTGAGAAACGCCGTGAACCTCTGGGAGCTGAAACGGGAAAACCGGGCCATCCGTTCCACCATCAGCAAGGCCCCGAGCAACCCCGAGGCCTTCAGTCATATCGCCACGGCCAACCGGTACATGATCTCCATCTTCAGCTACATCGAATCCCTTGCGAGTTCGCGCCAGCCGGTCCTCATCACCGGAGAGAGCGGAACGGGCAAGGAGCTCGTGGCCCGGGCCATCCACCGCGTCTGCAACCCACCCGGCCCCATGGTGGCAGTGAACGTGGCCGGGCTGGACGACACCATTTTTTCCGACACCCTCTTCGGCCATGTGCGGGGCGCCTTCACCGGAGCCGATGCACGGCGTGCAGGCATGGTGGAGAAGGCCTCGGGGGGCACCCTTTTCCTGGACGAAATCGGCGACCTCTCCGCCCCTTCCCAGGTGAAACTCCTTCGCCTGCTCCAGGACGGATTTTCTCCCCGGTGGGAAGCGACCACTCGGAAAAGATCAACGCCAGGGTGGTCTGCTCCACCCACGGGACCCTCAAGGTCAAAAGGAAAAGAGAGCAAAGAGCGACGCTTCCGCAAGGACCTCTTCTACCGTCTCCAGACCCACCACATCCATATGCCCCCCTTAAGGGAACGGAAAGACGACATTCCCGTCCTTCTGGACACTTTCCTTGCCATGGCCGCCGAAGAAACCGGCAAGAAGGTCCCGGCCTATCCCCCGGAGCTGCCGGTCCTCCTGGCCACCTATCACTTCCCCGGCAACATCCGGGAACTAAAATCCATGGTCTTTGACGCCGTGGCCCGCCATGGGGGCGGCACCCTCTCCATGGCATCCTTTAAAGAGGCCATGGAAGGACATGCTCCGCACCACCCCGACGCACAGGCTGTCTCCAGGCAAGCGGACGGCAACCCCTTTTCGGGCCTGGACCCCCTGCCCACCCTGGCCGATGCATCCAGCCTCCTGGTGATGGAGGCCATGGACCGCGCCGAAGGCAACCAGAGCATCGCGGCCCGAATCCTCGGGATTTCTCAGCCAGCCTTGAGCAAGCGCATGAAGCAGCTCAGGGAAAAGCAGGATGAGTAAGCAATGGCCCCATCGCCTCCGGGCAGAAAGGGTTTAAGAAGCAAAAAAACAGGAATCGATGCGCGTTCCTTAAAGACCCGCCCCAAAGGGGTATAACCAAAATTATAGCCATAACTTTGGTTATATAAGAAAGTCTTCCCCTGTTTTTTGAGCTTTTCCACAATCTGCCGCCACCATCTATTCCTTTGGTTATAGCCCCTCACGCATATTAGAAGCCCCTCAAAATAAGACATTTCATCCATTCAATCAGTTTGTTACGAAAATTAGTATATCTTGGCACCGACCTTGCTCTTAAAAAAACTGACTCAGCACCGGAGTCACGGTTTATTTGCGTTTTCCGTTTCTCCGGACATCAGGATGGAATGCTGCCCTTAAAATCAATCGGATTTCGAAAGCGCTCACTTGTACACCGTCGTGTCATTGCTTTCCGGGGGTCGCCAGAACTCGTAACGTGTAACAGGCAGGGGGACTTATGAAACTTTGGATGAAAATTATGATCGGTCTTGGCTTAGGTATTGTGGCCGGACTTATCTTTCAGGAAAAAGCGGCGCTGGTAAAACCCATCGGTACGCTCTTTATCAACGCCATCAAGATGCTTATCATCCCGCTTATCTTCTCGTCCCTTATCGTTGGCATGACCAGCCTCAAGGACAGCAAGCAGCTGGGTCGCATCGGTCTCAAGACCCTGGCCATCTACCTTGTCACCACAGCCTTTGCCGTCTGCATCGGCCTTCTGGTGAGTACCCTCCTCCAGCCCGGCGCAGGAATGATGATCGACATGGGACAGGCCGTCTCCGCCAAGCAGGCGCCCCCCTTCATCGACACCCTGGTGTCCATCGTTCCCAAGAACCCCCTGGGCGCTCTCTCCAGCGGCCATGTGCTCCAGGTCATCTGCTTTGCCATCTTCCTGGGCATCGCCATCAACATCACCGGTGAGAAGGCTGAGCCCTTCAAGAAACTCTGCGAATCCGTGGCAGAGATCATGTACACCCTCACCGCCATTGTCATGGAATTCGCCCCCTACGGCGTCTTCGCATTGATGGCCTACGTTGTGGGACAGTACGGCGCATCCACGCTGCTGCCCCTGCTCAAGGTGATCCTGGCCGTCTACATCGGCGCCATTGTCCATGTTATTTTCGTCTACGGTTCCGGCGTCGGCCTTGTTGCACGCCTGAGCCCCGCCAAGTTCTTCAAGGGCATCGTTGACGCCCAGGCCGTGGCCTTTACTACCACGAGCAGCTCCGGCACCCTTCCCGTGACCATCCGCTGCACCCAGGAGAACCTGGGCGTTTCCAAGAGCGTCTCAAGCTTCGTTCTTCCCATGGGCGCCACGGTGAACATGGACGGTACCGCCATCTATCAGGGCGTGGCCGCTCTCTTCGTGGCCCAGGCCAGCGGCATCGACCTGACCATGTCCAACTACATCACCCTGATCCTCGCCTCCACCCTGGCCTCCATCGGAACGGCCGGCGTACCCGGCGCGGGTCTCATCATGCTCTCGGTGACCCTCTCCTCCATCGGCCTGCCCATGGAAGGGATCGCCCTCATCGCGGGTATCGACCGAATCCTCGACATGGCACGTACCAGTGTCAACGTCACCGGCGACGCCATGACCTCCCTGATCGTTGCCAAGAGCGAAGGCGAGTTCGACAAGGAGATCTTCGACGCCACCGAGGCGGTATAGCCTCAACCCAAAAAGGAAAACCCAGGAGCGTCCGGCCCGCGGAGTCCCCATTCCGCGGACCGGGCTTCGAGACCTTGCGGGGTCCCCATCCCGCAACGAATCGAACTATCCCCTCCTGATTTTCATACACATCTCAGAACACTGACACACTTTCTTCTATCCCCATAGAGAAGTGAAAGAGAAAAGGGGCCTTCCCGGGAAACCGGTGGAGGCCCCTTTTCTTTTTTGCACCCTTGCGGCCTTTCTCTATCCCGGACATTTCACGATAACCACCTCATTTATAATAAGATGCCATTGCTTCGATCCGATGGTTTTCTCGTGAACTATTCGGGCTAAATGAATGAAAAGAGAGGGGTAAAGAATAAGGTGGGGAGGTCAAATGGCAGGCGCGGTTGGAAACGTGAGCACCTTACCATTTGACCAAGGAGGTAAACCGACTCAGAGGGCACCCTTGCCGGAGGCAAGGTCTGACCAAAGAGGACTTATAGTTTAAGCAAAATAGAGCATTCAAAATGTGAGTCCAGAAGCATTTTCACTGTATCCCCTTTATGAAAATTTCGCCTGGAAACCTTAAATCCGTCCTTTGACACAAAAAGGACATCCTTGGCAAAGGAGTGGTTCACATCACCCATGGTGACAATCCAGGCATCGATGTAATCAATTTTTCCTGTGTACCATCCTCCGCTTACACTTTTCACGTACGCCATGACGTTCTCACCCTGTGACTTCCGAGCCCAGGCCAGCCCCGGGGAAAAAACCCCGTTCGAATAAAACCCCACAACAAAAAACGCCAGGGCCATGACGTAAGCGACCGATTTCTTCATGATCGTATCCTCTTTTAGAAATCCTTTGCATTGGTGACGACATGGGGGGCTGAGCCCCCATGAAAACCCTGTAACATCAGTCGACAAACCGCCAGTAATAAAGCCCCAGAACTTCTTTTTCGATGGCCATGGACTGCGCGGTTCCGGCCCCGTCATCCTCTCCATAGATAAGGACGTCCGTGGCATTGCCCTTCGGTTGAGAATCGCAGGGGAGTAATAGATATCATCTTTAAACCGCCTGCCCGAAAGCGTGCCGTCGGCATCGTCCACATCCCCGTCGCCATCGGAATCAAAAAAGGGTTCGTCCGGCTGAGACCCATCGCAGGCATTGAGCGTGTAAAACACGGACCCGCCCCCTGCCGTGCAGGGAGACAGCTTGGGAACGATGGAGGCCACGATGGCTTTGCCGTCGAGCAACTGGGTCTTGGTCACCACGCGCTCACCGGTCAACGGCAGGTCCAGGTACCACCCCACATGGTTGCTCGTAAGCACCCGCTTTCACCCACTCTTCGGGCACCAGCCAGTCAATGTCATGGGAAGTAGAGTGGAGCAAGGCAGACGAATCAGATGATGTCACGGACTGCTTTAATAAGGTGGCGTCTGTAAAATGCGAAAGGGTCCGCTCGGCGGCGTTGCTTGTGGGCTGCTGCAATGTTCCCAGGTATCGGGAATCCGGAGATTCCCACTCATCCGCCCAGTCCCAGATGCCGTAGATGCTTTGAGTGTCCGTATTGGATGGATCTTCATTGGCAAGGTAACGACCGGTCCCGAAAATAACCATGACCCCTTTGCGACTCCTGTCACAATGGGACATGACGGCCGGTTTTCCCAAAATGGGCTGTATCTCGCCGTCCTTGTTCTTTGCGGTAAACAGGGGGTGACCACCGTAGGCAACATGCCAGGCCCCGGCACTTGAGGACGAAAGGTCGAACTTCCACAGGTTTCCCAGCATATCCCCTGCATAGACGATATCCACGGTGCCGTTAAAGTCCGTATCAATGGGCACCGGAGAACTCAGGCCATTGCATTTTCCATCGGCGGGCACAGCGCTTCCCTCGTTGGTGCCAATGGCGGTAAACAGAGAACCGTTCATGTTCAGCGCATACAAAACGGCCTTTCCGTTCAGGCTGTCGTATCCGTTGCCGACCAGAATGATGTACTGACCGGTGTTGGCCTTGACGATGGCAGGCGCGCTGTAGCTGAAGCCCATGTCAGAATCCGTATTGCCATAGGCCGGATACTCCCAGATTGCGGGGATCTGATGTTCTGAAATTTTCGTGGGGTTGGTGATGTCCATGCCATAATACCCCCTGCCCCCTTTGCCCAGCCCACCCACCAGCCAGGTCTTTGCGGAGATGCCGTTTTTGATGGTTCGGAGTTGAACGGTGTTGTCCACAAAATAGGTGTGGGTGTACTCGGAATCGGCGAGGTAGGCCAGATTCTCGGTGACAAAGGAAGGAATATAGGCAAAGAGCTCGTTGCCGTCGGCAGAATCAAAGGCGTGAAGCATGCCGTCATTTGCCCCCACGTAGACCACGCCGTTTTCATACGTCGGCGACGAATTCACGATATCACCCAGGATAAGCCCATCCCGGTCGCGATATGTTCCGCCTCGCCTTTTCCCTGCTGGAGTCACCCCGGACAAAATCCAAAATGCCCTGGGCTCTCCTTCTGCACGTCGGACAGGTTGTCGTACCGAAACGCCGTGCCGCCGCTCTCCCCATTGGTGAGGATGCATCGCGATGAGTCCCACCAGGTCAGGGACTTGGCCGCTATCACCTCCTGGGCGTCCCAGGCCTTGGTGGTGGTCAGCTTCCCGGCTCTTGTCCCGTACCCAGGTCAAAGGCTTTCAGGTTCCCGGTCCAGTTCGACGAATCAAAATACCCCTGGTAGAACTCGGTATCCTGTTTGAGTTCCTGGGAGTTCATGCTCACACCCGCCCCGCTGATGACCTGGTTCTGGATATCACCGATCACACTCACCAGGGCGTTCAGGGCTGCTATTCCCGGCTGTCATGAATTTTCCCCGGCCGTTGACCGCTGCATGGAACAAATCATCAATTTTTGTCTTGTCCGATGTGGGGGCGGGCCATGCCAGTTCATCCTCCATGCCCGGGCAGTTCGTCGGACAGTCGTAATCACTGTCTTTCAAGGTTCCCGAAACCCCGAAGGCCACCGTGTAGGTCACCATGTGCTGATGCCGTGCGGTACCCTTAACGGTTGTCGGCACGTTGTCAGCCAGGTCGGTGCGCAGGTCCCTCTCGTAAAAATACATGGCGATGTCAGCAAGGGTGTCAGACGATTCGTCGGCATACGGCACCCCGTCCCAAGTGGATGAATCGGACGTGGAGTTTTTGTCTGCGTTGCCCACAGAATAGTCAAAATCCCCATTCGTAGAGCCCATCGGTCATCACGATGGTGAATGCTTTCTGGCACGTCCCGCCGACCTCCTCGGTTAAAGGGGGACGCCCCGAGCCCTCCTCCCCAGGCCTTGTCGTAACACGCTCTGAACCAGAAGGGCATTTTTCAGCTCGGTCCCTCCTCCGGATTTTATGGCATAAAGCTTTTGCAGCAGGGTATCGGTCAGGTCAGTTCCATCGACATGAATCGATTTTACCCCGGACACCGCCCCGGTGTTGATGGCGTAAAGCCCCACCTTGACCCCGCTGACCTCGCTGATTACTTGGGCTACCGCCGACTTGGCGGCAAGTTCTCGGTTTCGGCTGTACTGATACCAGTTGGCCATGTTCTGAAGGGCAGCCTGGTAATCGGTAACGGCGATGGCCGAAGGCACGGAGTTGAGAAGCGTCAACGAAGCGACCTGATAATAGTTGTCTTCCCCGAAATCCGTCACCTCGTAGTACTTTGCGCTCCCACCACTCAGATTGACGAGATACACCTTGTCACCGGAAGTCTGATAATAGTGGGCATAACTTAAATCCACGTCATCAATCACGGCGAAATTACCGGCAGCATCCATATCACGGGTTCCATCATCAAAGTAGGGATGCTCTCTCGTGCTCTGGGGGTTGGCATTGGTATGCAGAGGCCAGGGCGTGTAGGTCACCTCCGGGTTGTAATAAACCTTGTTGTAACCTTCGGCCCACTGGGTTTTCCAGTACGATTTCGCCTGGGACACGTACTGGGCCCAATTGCTCCCCCAAGAAATCTTGCGATAAAAGACACCCGTCTCGCACATAATATCGAATTTCATATGCTCCCCGAGTCGTCAAGGAGAAACATCACCAACGGGGGCGCCGCCGCAACCTGGGTCGTCAACGGGGCATCAGCGATGTCCACGCACACCGTGCTCGTGCCACAGACCCTGTCCGCGCCGGAACAGTCCTGATCGACACCATCCCCGCAGATATCGATGGCATCGGGGTTGACGGATGAATCCGAATCATCGCAATCACCGCGGCGGAACGACCGACACGGCCCCCTCGGGTATGGTGCAGGCAAGATGCGTGTTATCGGCATCGCCATACCCGTCACCATCCATGTCGTCATAGTAGAGGACCTTGGCCGAATCCGGGGCGTCCTCGTCCGTGAGGCCGTCACAGTCATTGTCCATGTTGTCGCACTGATTGTCCTCGGCACCCGGGTGAATCGCGGGGTTCGTGTCATCGCAATCACCGGACTGGGTCACCCACCCGCCACCGGATGGGAAGCTGTGGTAATGTTCGGGTCACCCCATCCGTCGCCGTCACTGTCCCGGTAATGCGTCGGCCCATCCGGTTCAAACTCCAGAACCAGTCGGTACGCACCGATGTTCTTTTCTTTACCCCGCGAAGCATGGTATAGTACGAACCGGCTGAGCCCAAATACCGCTCAATCCGAAAATTGTCTTTATAGCCATCGTAATTGTCATTCACGATCATCGAATCATTGTTGTTCGTACGATAGAGAAACCCCACGGTCCTAAGGCCCGAATTGGATACAGGGACCACAGAATATATTGTTACCGTCCCGGGGGTATTGACGGAAAACCGGTAGTAATCCCTGTCAAAGACATCAAGCCCGTTCAGTCCTCTCAACGTCAGAATCCCATCCCTCACGATACCTGCATCGGTCAACGTGCCCAGATCGTGGGCATGGGCGATGACATCGGCAAAACCCGTTTCAGCGTCCACCGAAGCGCTCCCCCCCATCACACAAAGGAGCAGGCCACCCAAGCAGCCGGCAAACACCATCGTTGAGCCATCTTCTTACAAACCATCCAAATATTAACGAGCCCCATGCATCCCCTCCGTCAATTCGTCTTTTTACAATAGCCCGCCGCCATCTCGACCTTGCCGGAGGAGAGCACGGAACGTCCGTAAACCACGTATTCCCATTTGAGCGGGGAGGTCATATCCAGGCTGGAGCCAGAAGCCACCCCCATGCGCAAGGCGCAGAATGCGGCTTTTCCGTCCGTATAGAATGTGGACACCGCAGCGTTTGTATCCGACCCTGAGGTCTGCCATGCGTCCTGTTCCGGCTTAAAACGCGTCTCCTCATCGATTCCGTCGGAGAGCCACGACAACCCAGCCGTGGCCGGATCGACGTCATCTGCATGTTCGAGGGCCAGTGCACCCTCCTTGATGGCCGACTCCGCCCGATAAAAATTCCGGGTGTAGCTTTGATCGTTGCCGGAAATCTTGAGTTCGGTCTGGGTTGTTGTCAACGCATTGACTCCCAGCAGAGAAACCAGAAAAAGAACGATCAATACAATGAGGAGGACCGATCCCTCACCGTCCCTATGGGCATACCTGCGACGCATCGAATTCTCCCGATTCAAATAAATGGTCCATGTGCTTGATGGCACAGACACACAATGGCTTTTGGAGGGGTCAAATACCCCGGGCTTTTAAAAACCGATAATCGAAGGAGTGGGCCCTGTCCCCCTCTTTCCATGCAACGGTCACCGTGATATCCCGCCTGTCGGGATCGGTTGTCGGCGAAACAACAACCCATTCCACTCCAAACCCACTAACCTTTTCTGAGCCGTCCGCAAGGTCGGCTGAGCCGAAGTCAAGGGCCAGAAGCTGTTCGGCACGCTCGGAAGCGACCATGGAGGCCTCGGTGATTTTGTAGGCCGTCCCGTTGCCTTTAATGGCAGTAATCTGCATGGATGCCGCCCCCAGGATACCCACCGCGAGAATAAGCAGTGCGACCACTACTTCGATGAGGGTAAACCCGTCAGCAGCCCATGAGGAGCCATGGGAACTCGCGTTTGTGGGCCGACACGGTATCGTCTCCATCATTGATCGCATCACCTTTCTATTTGTCTTTACATATTCCGGCAATTGAAGACCCCCGTAACCATTTGACGATAGACCCCGTCAGAAGAGAAATTCAGGGTGTTTTCCGTATGATCGTCCGGAAAAGGAAGGGCAAAGGCAGTGGGCGTCGGGTAGTCGGCCACGGAACTTTCCGTTCTCGCCACGATGGTTACCCTGATGCTTCGAATGTCATTCAGGTGTTTGGCTTCGGGTGCCCAGGTGGTGCTCCCGCTTTTCAGTACATAGATAAACTGCAGGGTTTCAATATCGTCAGCAATGGGTGCCGCCACCCCGGAAACGGTGCGGACAATGCGCTTTAGTCCGTCGTCTGCAACGAGATCAAATGCCACGGGGATCAGGTTATCCGTTCCTTCTTCAACATAGGTAAAGGTCAACGCACTCTTGGTCGCCCGAGTAAAACCGGGCTGAAATTCACTGACAATATTGCTGCAGTACCCTGCTTTCATCAGCTCCCTGCCCAGGACATAGTGACCGGCTCGCCAATTCTGGCGCATGGCGACAATTTTGTCCTGGGTATTTACCGAGTGCAATTGGCTGATATAAACGGCATAGACCGCCGAGATCACCACAGAGCCGATGGCCAGCGCAATGAGAAGTTCCAGCAACGTAAGCCCGGTGTTCATTGAAAGGGTTGCGGTTGATTGAGGACATTGCCGTTTCTTTCATAATCCCCGCTTCAACTTCACCCCCCCGGCAGCTGCAAGGATCACATTATGAATCTTGACGCCCTCCGTGTTGGTGACGGAGATGATTCCCGAACTGGCAGGAAGCCCTCGGGCGTTAAAACAGGCCTTTTCATCGGGCAATTCCGTCTCCGCGACGGTAATGCCGGACGGCATTTTCCCTTGCTTCACAACGTCCTCCCCGGAGTCTTGAACCAGGTTTCCGTTATCGACAAACACCGTGTACCCACTGTTGCTCCCGGTTGTAAACGCCACGACAACAGATGCATTTTTCGCGATGGCCGTGGAGCGGGCCAGCACCAGCGCCGAGCGAACATCGGCGCTGCCGTTTTTCAACCGGCTGGTTTCAACCCATGCAGCGAACTGCGGTGCAGCCAAAGCAGCAAGAATAGAGACAATCGCCACAGTGACCATCAGCTCTAATAAAGTAAAACCCGTGGTGCCGCCAGTGGCCCTTTCCTCATTCTTAAACAACCCAAACCCATTCATTATAAACGCCTCTCCATCCCGAAAGTATTCCAAGGGCATGCCTTATATTTAATTCGATTATAAAAACAGATATTCACGAGAAACGCACGAAAACTAAGCGTTAAAGAATGTTACTTTGAAAGAAACTTTGTTATTTACCATAACTCAAACCGTCATTACCCATTCGATAGTTCTAAAACTATTATTATAGTCAAACAATTTGTTTGACAATATTTTTCTTACTCAAAAGAGATTCAGATGGCTTACTTAACAAGCCAATGATTGAGTAAATAAATCAAGAGCCGCATATTTCATACGTCTTCGCAGTTAGAAAAAAAAGAAGAAAAAACGGATAGAGACAAGCTCAAGGGTATCGGACAGGCGCACCGGAGCAATGCCTTATTTCTTGCCCGCGTATGGACCATAAAGGAAAGGGACCGGCCAAGGCCGAAGGAACTTCAGGGGTGAAACCACAAAGGTCACGTTTTGGAGAGAAACCAGGCAGACACAGAAAACGCCATAAAAACGGCAGGGCCCCAAGACAATGTTCATGGGGTCAGCCGGATTCACCACGGCCCCGGAGGGCAACGCCTGAGCCTTTGGTGATGGAACATGAAAAACCCGTCTCCCTTGCGGGGACGGGCCACTATATCAACTCAACCGTCACGCGAAACCCATGGCATGAATCGTTTCGCCATACCTGCCTTCGCCGTCAGGTTTCAAGCTGCCCCCCACATTGCTGTTGGGGGCAAACTTGAACCGAGTTGATTACGGTTGCTTTATATACGCTGAATACGAAAGTTGATACCAAGGTGGGAGGGAAGGCAAATCGTTACACGGCTCTACTTGGAAATGAACCGTACCCTTGAGGTTAACCACTTATTAGCACACTACAAGGAATCCACGGCGTGGAGAAGGGCCGTGTTCTCCTCGGCCGTGCCGATGGTGATGCGCACAAAGGGGGTCAGCCCCTCTTTGTTAAAGAAACGCACCAGCACGCCCTGGGCTTTGAGGCCTTCGTAGACGGCTTTGCCGTCGCGGTCCGGGGCCCCTGCAAAGACAAAGTTGGCTTCAGAGGGCAGCACCTTCCACCCCTTGGCGGAGAGGGCCTCGGAGGCTCGCTCGGCCATGATCGGCTGCGGTGTTCGTCAAACCATTCCCGGTCCGCCATGGCGGCCATGCCCGCTTTCTGGGTCAGGGTGTCCACGGGGTAGGAGTTGAAGGAGTCCTTCACCGCATAAAGGGCCCGGATCAGGGCCTCGCTGCCCATGGCCCAGCCAAGCCTGCTTCCGGCGAGGGAGTAGCTCTTGGAGTAGGTCCGCACCACCAGGAGGTTGGGGAACCGGTCGATGAGGGCAACGGCGCTTTCGCCCCCGAAGTCGATGTAGGCCTCATCCACCACCACCACGCGATCTTCTGGCCAGCGCTCCATAAGGCGCGTCACCTCATCCAGAGAAAGGAGCATTCCTGTGGGGGCATTGGGGTTGGGAAAAATAAGCCCGCACCCCTGCTCAGCCAGAAAACGATCGATGTTGACGAGGTAATCCTCGTCCAGGGACACCTTTTTGTAGTCGATGCCGTAGTAGTCGCAGTACACGGGGTAAAAGCTGTAGGTATGTTCAGGGAAAAGAAGGGGCCCCTTCGACGAATCAAAGAAGGCGAAAAAGACAAAGGAGAGGATCTCATCGGACCCGTTGCCAACCATCACCTGCTCCCGCTTGATACCGTGGGTCTCTGCGATGAGGCGGCACAGAGCGTCTGCATTGGGGTCGGGATATCGACGGAGGCTTCCAGATCGCAGAGGGATCGTAGTGCTCGGCCACACCCGGTGCCGGGGCATAGGGGTTTTCGTTGGTGTTGAGCTTGATGTAACTGCGATCCTGGGGCTGTTCGCCGGGAACATAAGGGGTCAGCTTCGTGAAACGTTCGGAGTACATTCTGGTGGGGCTCCCATCTGTCGTCATGGTCGAAAACCTGCCCCGTCAGCCGTCTGGCCAACGGAACAGGTGGTGTCTCGTGCGTTTTAGAGCATCCTTTATAGCACCGACCATACGTCCCGGCAAGGCAACCCCACGGGCGCACGGCCAAAAAGCCCCGGCCCGTCCATTGCCCTGGCCCCCGCGCCCCCATGATTGAAAGAGCAAAGTCTTATCGCTTTTGGATCACATAGGCAAAAAGAGTGCCGTCCTTGCGGGCCACTCCTTTAACATAGACACGGTCTCGACGCTTGAAGCGAGAAAGCTTCGCCTTATTCCCCGACGCATCGAGGAGCTTCGTCTTGGTACGGGTGCCGTCATGGAACCAGGAACCGATCACAAAGGTGGACTCACCGATGAGCATCCACGTGCCGTCGGCCGCGACCTCCATCACTTCCGACTTTTTTTCCACCACCCGCTTATCATCATAGACCCTGGCGTCCGCCCCCGGATCCATTGAAGCAGGCACCTCAAGAACGAGGGTACGGGAATCCCCAGCCCAGGCAAAGGCGGCCGCACCGGCAGTTGCAAGAACCGCCGCCAGGAGAACAACTCCGATTTGTTTCATCATCATGATGTCTCCTAAAGTCTCTGTTTCCAGTAAAAATAATCCACCCGGTCATCCTTGGCAGCATCCCAGCTCATGGGCCCCACCTGGATCTTCGTTCCGTTGAATATGGGTTTGGCGATGGGAAGGTTCCCCGGAAGCTCAGTGGACCGAGTCTTCGGGATCCGCCCCAGGTGGTCACAGCCTTGCCGTCAAAGGCGCTCACCGCGTAAAGGTGCCCGACCCCGCGGGCCCCCGCCCCTGCACACGGATCCGCATCTGAATCCGGCAAGAGCTGCTTTCCGAGGTAGGTGTATAGGTCTGTAAAATACACAACACCTGAATTAACAAGGGCCCTGGAAACCACTTTTTCGTTGGTATTGGGAAGGTTGAGGTACCACCCTTTTTTGGTTTTCAAGACATCTGCGTACGAAGCAGACTCATCGGTGATATTGACCAAGTCGCTGTCCGTCAAGTCGCTGTCCCAGAGGGTGTTCCGAACCCCATAGAACCGGTTTGATTCGGAGCCCAGGGGGTTGGCCCGGTTCCCGGTTCCGAAATAGAGGGTCTCCACCCCGAACACCTCCGCCGGTACCGGCGCATAGAAAAGCTTTCCGGAATTACACGAAAACAAGCGGTTCCGATACGCCCAGGTACCGTCCGGGGCCTTGGCCTCCACCACGCGGCTCCCGTCTCTTACGGTATCCAGCACATCGTCGGCCACCACGAACACCTGCCCTGCCATGTCCCCGGCGTAGACGCGGGTGGTGATGCCGTCGGCGTCGGTATCCACGGCATACAGATCCACGATGCTGTGGGTCATCTTGCTAAAGTTACCATGGTTGACCTTAAGCCCGGTAAAGCTTCCGTCCGAGGCTTTCACGGCAAACAGAGCCCGGCCCATTTCCGGAACGGTGCCGACGCCAGAGCTCGCCTCCTGCTTGACCTGATTGTAGCCCCCGGGCAGGACAAACACTTTGGCATCAGTGGTGGAACTCAGCTTGATACGGCAGTAGGCCGGACGACCCCAGGTTTGTCCCAGGGCTTCGCCCCCTGCCGTTGTCACCTCATATTTCCACTTTGGCTCACTGTACGATGAGATATCCAGGGCGTAATACCTGTACCCGCCCCTGCGTTCCCCCACCAGACGCATTGTGAAAACAGAGTGGTACCGCTCATGAGGCTGCCGTAGGAGACAGAAGGAGACCCGTCCACATAGTAATCGTAATTGTTGTCCGACAGACGATCCAGCCGATCCAGCTGTCCCGGCGGAACAAAGGCCCAGAGTTCTTCCCCGTTGGCGTCGTTGATGGCCCGGAACAAGCCGTCGTTGGAGCCAAAGTAGATCACCGACGAGGTGGTGGAGTAATGCACCACAACGGGTTCGGAGTGAATGATGAAACCGATGGGCCACCGTCCATGAACGCCCTCCTTCACTGCGGTAATGGCATCGGTGGTTACCCCGAGATCCAGCAAATCAGAATTGGAGGCATCAAACCGGTTGGCAATGTTTGTCAGGCTCTTTTCACTGCCCCCCGTAGAACGCAGCAAAATTTCGCGGGAAGTCTGTTCCTGAACTCCAGCGAGCTGCCTCCTTTCCCCCTTCAACACATCGGCGCCGTCGCTTGTCGCCTGTGTCCAACTAGGGACCCGCCGTCTCTTCATGGTGCCGTCTGTGTTGACCGCGTTGTTGCCCAAGGCATCCAGGACATCGCCAGACTCGGAGAGGGTATACTTCTTGAGGTTACCTTTCCAGTCGCCAGCCTGAACGGGTTTGAAAAAGGCAAGGTACGGAGTCGGCTTCTGCCGTCCGGTATCCCGGTTTACCGGCACCACCGGAGCCACGAAGGTGGAGGACTCTTCGTACTTGGTGCTGATGATCTGCTGAAGCTCTCTTCAAATCCGAAGCCCTGGAGGCCGTATGGAGACTCTACTGCTCAATGGCCGCCCGGTTGAGCAGGTGATCGAGAGGAGAAAAACCCGATGGTGTGGGTGATGACATTCTGCTTGGCAAAAGAGGTTCCCGTCCCCATGGAGCTCACCAGGTCCTCGTTGTAAAGGAACATGGCCACGTCATCCAGGAAATCGGTGGTCCCGTAGTAGGAGTCGTCCGAGGGGTAACGATGGACACTTCCGTCGGCGTTGAGATCCCGGCCATCGTTGTCGTAGTCCCCGATGGTCTTGCCCATGTACTTGTTGTTTCCGTAGAGGAGGCTGGACTCGTCGCAGGTGGCCTCTCCATCGGTAAAAAGGATCACGTAGTTCTTCTGGCAGGAGTACTCGATGGGGCTGACGTAATTTGAGCTGGTGTGGCTGAAGTAGCCAGTCTTTCCGGCGAAATAGAGCCCGGCCTCGGCAAGGGCTTCGGCAAGGGGGGTGCCGCCATTGGCTGTGAGGTCATCGACTTTGGAGGAGATGACCGAATCGTCCGTGCCGCAGGAAGAGATGATGTATTCTCCGTTGCAGCTGTTCAGCTTCATCAGACCAAAACGGACCCCGGTGGTCTCGGCGAGGAGTTCCCTGACCACATCCTGAGCAATTTCCAGTCGTGCTCCAGGTCGCCACGGGCCGCTCCAGAAAATTCCTGTAGTTGCCGATGCGCATCCATGTTTTCCACTGTCGCCGACCCGGAGCGAACTGCCACTTTCTGCGTACCCGACGCTCAACAGGGTTGCCTCGATGGCGTCGTTACCGATGTCGTCCACATCATTGCTGTACCACTTCCAGCGAGAACCGGACTTGAAATAGACAGCCCTGCTCGGATGCGAACCCGAGTAGGCCGTGTCCGGATCATACGTATCGCTGACGCCGTCGGAGGGGGCACTGCCTTCGACGGTCTCAGACATACTGCCCGAGGTGTCGAAAATGATCAGCACGTTGGGCTCAATGGTCACGGACTGGGTGCCGTAGATGGCAATATCGTCGGCCAGGGCGGTCAGGGGGCAGGTGAGAACCAGCCAACACAAGATGAGAGCATGCCTGAATTTCATTGTTTCCTCCGTGGGATCAAATTCCCTGCAAATGTTCCACTTTAACCAGCTCTTCCTGCATATCCACGCCGCACTGAAGAACCACGCCCGTCAGCGACGCCTTGGGATTGGCGGCACTGTAAACCGTGGGATCGATGGCTGTGGCGGTGACAGCATACCGCCGCGTGCGGTACACGCCCTTTTCAGAGCCCTTGGGCGCCGGCCCGATATGGGCCACGGAAGGAATGTCGTCGGCAGACGCCGACAACGTGCTTGCCTGCTTGTTGGCCAGCAGCACAATGGCACGCACCTCGATCCAGGCCACGGGATCCCCCGCATCGTTTGTCACCGGAGAGGCAAATTCAACCCCGGCGTTTCTCGGATCGCGGTCCCTTAATGGTAGATGGGTGGAATCCTTCAGGTAAAGCCGGTTCCCGTCCGAGTCCGCCTCGTTGGCATAGATCCGGTCAAATATGGCCACAGCATCGAACAGGCCCGCTTCCGCGTTATAGAAATTACGTTTGCTCACCCTGTCGTTGCCGGCAATCTTCAACTCCGTGACGGAGCTGTTCATGGCCGATATGCAAATAACGGTCACCAGCACAAGAAGCACCAGAACCACGAGCAGGGCACTGCCCTCCTCTCCTGAGGGGTGTACGCCCCGTTTTATGCCCTTCGTCATGCACCCTCCTTTCCGCGCCAGAGGTTTGTGAATGATATGGATGTTCAATGCATTGTCCTCACCACCACCTGGGAGACCCGATGCGTTTTCCCCTCTTCCGTCCAGAGCACCGTGAGGTTCACGGTCTTGCTCATTTTGTCCGAGGCATCGGTCACGACCCAGTTGACGGTATACCCGTCGGCGGTGGCCGTATGCATGTCTTCCGGCGTGTCCGGGTCGTTTGCGGCCAGGTCGCTGTCAACGGTCTCTTCCGTCCACACAGCGCTCATGATCTGCTCCACGCGGTCGCTCGCATAATTGGCGGCTTCCGTCATGGAGCGGGCCTGGGCATTTGCCTTCATGGCATGGACCTGCATCAGGGCAAGTCCCAGAAGCCCCACCAGCAGAATAACCGAAGCCACCATCACCTCAATGAGGGTCATGCCCGCCTCGTCCTGTCCAATGGAAGTGCAGCGCACCGGTTTCGTCATTGGTCTATCCCCCGATTTCTGCAGCGCACCGTTCGCCTCAGGAGGCGACGCCGATACCCGTCATTGTATGGCCCCCACGTACTGGTGTAGCCCCTGTACGTTACACTGTTGGAAAAACCCGAATCTTTGGTCCGGCTGCGCGCCAGAAGCGCCATGCGCACGGCAATGACACGTTCTCGATCCGTTGGGACGGAGACAGTGCTTCCGTCGTCAAGCACGTAGTTGAACTCCAGGGCCTCCATGTTTTCCCCCACAACAACCCGGCTCGTTCCGACGACACGCACCAAATCCTGATCGCCGTCTCCGTCTTCGTCGTTCAGGGTGTAGCTGATGGTTTCAAGGGTCATGGGCAGGGCGGCTTCGCCCGCTTCGTCGGTGTCCCCGTCCCCGTCGTCGTCCACGCCGTTGGCTTCCGCCTCAACCGAGGTGGTGAAAGTCAACGTGGAGGCCGTTGCAGCCGTGATCCCCGCATCGGTCGTTCCCTCGGGGTCGTAGCCCGCCATGCGGATATCAGAGCCCATCATGACCATGGCAGCCCTCAGGTTCTGCTGAATGTCGAGGACCCGTTCCTGGGTCAACCGGGTTTGAACCTGGGTGTTATAGAAAAAATACGCCGCTGCAACGATAATCACGGAAATTGCAACAGCCACGAGCAATTCGAGAAGTGTAAAGCCCTTCCGGCAGGTCATCGCGTTCATCCTGTGCATCCTTACATCATTTCAACCCGGCTGTTGCCGGCGCTGTTGAGAACCACGCGCACCGCTTTGCCGTAAACGTTCGTCATTCGGACCTCACCGTTTCGTCCGGTGGTGAGCCCCCGGCTGTCAAAGTGGGTTTTCAGTTTGTCCAGGGTTCCTGTTCCCCCCAAATCAAACCGGGCACTGCCGATGGTGACCTGATTCGAGAGGCTCCCGGAGGCAATAACCTTTTCGCCGGTGTCCTGGTCCCTGTCCCCGTCTTCATCCACAAAGGCGGCGTAAGTCCCGCTGGGCCCCGTGCCCTCGGAAAAGGCGACAACCACATTGCCCCCCACCTTGATGGCCTCCAGCCGAGCCAGCTGAAAAGCCGAGTGGATGCTCCGGACAGATGCGGAGAGTCGCTGGGACGCGGCCCACTGCTTGAGTTCCGGCGCGGCCAGGCCTGCAAGGACCGTGATAAGCCCCACGACCACCATCAATTCCAGCAGGGTAAACCCCTTATTATTATCCATATGTATTTCCTCGGCCGAAACGACCCTGAGATTCCGAATAACCGACGCCCAATAAGATGAAACGTTTCCAAAGTTTACTTATTAGCCGGTCGGCCCAACGGCTTGAAGCAGAGAGGATCATTGAAATTTTTGACTTAATTCACAAACTCACGCGCAAAGCGTGATCACAGTGCCCAGGCTGATTCGTTGCCGGCGACAAAAGCCCTGTAAAGGCTAATCTTACGTTGAGTCACCATTTATAATTCTACATTTCTAAAATTATCACTATCTCGTAATAAGTCGTTTGACAACACTTTTTTTAAGTCGCAGGGAACAAAAAAAGGCCCACGGTAAGGAAAACCTTTCCGAGGGCCTTTTACTTGTCTGTTTTATTGCATAATCTATCAGGGAGATGTCACCCAAAACCCCTGAAAAACATTGTCTGAACCCACATCCTGATTCACGGCCGTAAGGAAAAGATAGTCGTTCAGCACAAACGGTTGTTTCGCATTAAGTAAAGGACGTCCGTAATAGTCCAGCACCGGTCCCAGGGTTGCCCCGCGAGCTTTATAGAGGCACCGTTTCCCTTCCACGGGGTGATCCGCCAGAAAGTAGAGAGCATCGCCAACGGTTCGCAGGGAACTGACGAGTCCTGTGATCTCCCCGGGTGCCAGGGACGAAAGAGGGGTTGCCTGAAGGCTCCCGGCCGGGAGCTGCCATATGCCCCGGCTCCCCGATACATCGGCAATCACCCACAAGAGCCCCCCGACACCGCAGAGTTCGTCGGGGTTGATCAGGCCACGGTCCTTGCTATCTGCGGGAACGGTCACGGTGTTGTCCGAAACGGAGAATCGAATGAGGCGATGCTCGGCCTGCCCTTCAGGAAGGGCGGAAAAATAGATCAGATCCCCGGTGCGATGATAGTTCTCCGGTGCCTGAAGGACGCCTTGGGGGCTTTCCAGGGGATCACCGGCCTCGCTTTGGCCAGCAGCCAGCAGCCAAAGGCGCGAAGGCCCCGAGCCTCCGGCGACCTGGGCGGCAAAAAGCAAAGATCCCTCCACAGGGTACAACGCCTCAGGGTTTTCGACCCCGAGGACCCGAGCCACCTCACCGCTGCTCTCCCGAACCCGCAGGTCCCCGCCAACCCTGAAGAAAACCCGGTCTCCCGCTGTGGCAAGGGCAAGACCGGCATCGGAGCCTTCCACATACGGCCCCACCACCACGACGTCATCGTTTTCGTCTGTGACGGTCTCGGTGCTGTCCTTGGTTCCGGAGGTTTTCCAGAGTTGCCACTCGTCGCTTTTAACGGCAAGGAAAAAGACCGCATCCGGGCCCGCCGCGAAAAAACGGGGCGAGACAACCGTCTCTCCGTTGCGATCCGTCAACCGCTCGGTGGACTCCAGGGTCCCGCGGGTGACCCACAGGGAGCGGCCGTTCTCTTCGTCCCGGGCCGAAAAATAGAGGCGATCGTCATGGACAAACAGCCCTTCAGGGGCGCTGCCCCCGTAGCCGGGAAAGATATCCGCAAGCACCTCCACCCCACCTTCGGCGTTGAAGGTAAAAAGTTCGCGTCCGTACTCTCCGGAGGTGCCCACCATAACGGCCCGTCCCCCCACGCGCACCATCTGGTCCACATCGGGGTCCACATAAGGGTTCAGGTTATCCGTCAGTCGGGTGCCCGCCTCTGTGCCGTCGCTCTGCCAGAGTTCGCTCCCTCGGACGCCGTCATCGGCCCGAAACCACAGGGTGCCGTCCAGGTTTTTCAACATCTCGGGGTAACTCCCTTTTTCACCGGCACGGATATCCCGGAGCCTGAAGGTGGTGTTAACCTCGCCTTCGCTGAACCAGAGTTCCTTATCGAATGCCCCCTCCTCGGCGGGAAACATCACCCCGCCACCAAAGGGGACCATGGGGCCGATGCCGCTTCCTGCCTCTCCGGACCGGATATCCCGGACAAGGACGGTTCCCTCTTCGGTGCCGTCGCTCTTCCAGAGTTCAAATCCTTCTCCTTGGGTTTGTGCCTTGAAATAGAGCACGCCGTTTGACCCGGCAAGTTGGGCGGGCTGGCTCCCCAGGGACGGCTCCGTCAAGATGTCCTTCACGCAGACCGTGCCTTCACCGGTGCCGTCACTCCGCCAGAGTTCCCGGCCATGTTCCATGGTATCAGCGGCGAAAAAGAGAGTGTCATCGGCCACGGCAAACCCGCCGGGCGCACCGGAAGCTCCCCCCGGAGCGATCTCTTTGAGCAGGGCAGGCCCGGCGTCCCCGTCCACCACCCACAACTCCGACCCATGTCCGGCCAGGGTGGCTCGAAAATACAGGCAGCTCCCGAACACAACCATTTCCTTGGGGCTCCCGGAGGCGTCTCCGGGGTTGATGTCCAGCAAAACGGCGTTGGTGCCCTCCACCCGCCAGAGTTCTCGCCCGGCATCGGAGGTGAATGCGGAAACATAGAGGCGACCGTTGTACGCCGTACCGAACTCGGGGTTCTGCAGCGCCCCCTCCCCTTCGGCCCGAGTCACTTCCTCGGCAGCACTTGCATCATCTCCCTGCCGCCACAGGGTGACCTCTTCTTCCACGGTGCCGTTGGCAGCAAAATAGAGGGCCTCCCCCACGGCCGTAAGGTAAGTGGGGACACGGCCAGGAACCGGCTCGTCATCGTCGTCCTCACTGCCGGGGGCGGGCGCTTCCGGCCCTGCCAACCGGGGTGCCTGACCGGCCCTCATCACCCACAGCGCCCTGCCGTGTGTGCCGTCATCGGCGGAAAAATAGAGGCACGGGCCACACACCGTGAGTTCCATGGGCAAACTGCCCTTGTCCCCGGCATGGATGTCCGCCACCTGCTCAGCCGGAGCATTGCCCTGTTTACGCCACAGCTCCCGGCCATACGCCGGGGAGTAGGCTGAAAAATAGACGGCCCCTTCAAAGGCCGTGAACCCGTCGGGGGAGCTGTGGCGGTCCAGGGCACCGTCAAAGGGAAGCATCCGGGTAGGAAAGGTATGAAACGACCACTCCTTGGAAGCGGCAAGGCTCTCCCCATCGTCGTTGAGTGCTTCCACTTTCCACGTGTAGGTCGTGTTGTCGGACAGCTGGAGCGGGCGATAGGACTGAGCCGTTGTGGACAGGGTCATCACGGTCTGTTTGATTCCGTCCACCTCCGTAGATACCGTAACCCCCCACCGGGACTCCCCTTTGGTTTTGCTGGGACTCCAGGCAAGGGAAAACTCTTTGTTGAGAAGCGTGGCACCATGGACCGGTGACTCCAGGGACACCTCGTCAGAACTCCCGACGGGATCCGATGTCCCCGAGGACCCGCCGCTGCTTCCACAGGCAGCCACTGCCAGGGACATCAAAAACAACACTCCGAATCGTAGGATGAAAGCCATGGTTATCTCCGGAAATGGGGAACAGGTAACGGGCAAAATCAGAACAGGGACGCCACACAACAAACACTAAATCTATTACACAAACAATGTTCGCGAACAAGACAAAAAGAAACAGTACTCTTCCACAAGGAAAACCCGCACCATTGACCATTCATAAAGTTCCCCGCCCGTTGGACATGACAAAGAAACGTCAAAACCCACTATCCTGTTGTGTCTTGCCCGTTTTCACAGAGGAAGCGAGTCTTCTTTTTCTACTTTTTTAAAGCAACAAGTGTTGAATTTTTCATCTAAAAATGTATGATATTTAAAAACAACGAGCCCACCGGTACCACAACACCATGACTGCGACCCGTGTTTGTCGGGGCCGAGGAAAAACCATGCAACCTTCACTGTTTTCCCGAGCCCTGCTCTCCTGCGATTCCTGACCACCCCTTTGGAAAGGAGCACGTTGATGTCAACACCCCGTGGAGTCACACCAGACGCCTTCGACAGTCCCGCCGATTCCCTCAGTTGCCTTATTCCCCGCCCCGCCGATACACCGCCGGATCGGTTTCCCTTCTGGAGAGCCGTTGCTTCCAGAGACGGCACCCGACTTGCCATTCCCATGCGCACCGAACCTGAGGAATGCTGCCTCTACACCTTAAGCATCGACAAAACCGAACCCGACATCTCAGAACCCTTTGTCTCCATCACCGACCTGAGGCCCATGGGAAACCGCGACTTTGCCTACCTCTGCCAGGGCGACGAGGGCTGGACCGCCGTTGCCGCTTCAACCCCCTGGCAGCTCACCGCGGAAATCGCCTGGAACCTTTCGGTCACCGACCAGGACACAACGGCCTGTGAAACCCAGGACCAACGACGCTACACCCCGGTCGTGGACGACACCCCCTGGCCGGAATCCTACGAAAACACCATCTCCCTCACCCTTGCCGAAACAGGCTCACGGTCCGCCGCTGTGGTGCAGACCGCCCCCATTGCCGAAGGCGACCTGGAAACTTTTCTCTCCGGGTGCTTCACCCTGGCAACGGACCAGGGCGCCTGGGCCGGTCGCTACGTAGGGGCCTTCAACCCGGTCCTCTCTGCAGACGGAGCCCTGAGCGCCGTGGATGTACGCCTCAACCAGTACGACTACACCATCTGCGTCAACGACCAGTGCTGGGGAGAAACCTGGCCCTCGGTCTGGGCCCCGGTGGTCCACCCGGAAGGAACCATGGTGTGGGCACCGGTGAAAAGCCCTGAAGGGTGGATCCTGGCCTGTGACGGGGAGCAAGCATGGCCGGAGACCTATTTTCAGTTATGGGAGGTGGCTCTCTCCCCGGCAGGGGACCGCATTGCCGCCATCATCGCCCCGGACTTCGGCAAATGGGCCGTGGTCCTGGACGGCACCCCCTGGAAAACAAAAGTGGACGGATACCTCGCCAAACCCGTGTTCAGCCCCTGCGGAACCCGCCTGGGCTGCTGCGGCCACCACCGCGGCAAAGCCGTCATCCTGGTGGACGACCACCCCATGGGCAATGGGTTCGACACGGCATGGGACCCCATCTTCAGCCACCACGGAAACCATGTGGCCGCCAAGGTCAAACGGGGTGCCTCCAGTTCTCTTAGACGGCATGGAGGTCAAGCGCCCCTACATCTGGATGGCCCCCCCCGCCTTTACCCCGGACAGCAAGCACCTGATGATCTGCGGCATTGAAAAACAAGGCCCCGAGTATCGCTACACACGGGAGTTCATCGTCCTTACATAAAATCGGAGTGATCGCCATGCACTACACCCTCTACGCTTTCATGACCGGCATCGGATTCCAGGCGGCGCTCACGGTCTGCCTTATCGGAACCGCACTGAAGCTCATCCTTTTTTTCAAGCGCGCCGCGCAAAAGGACAGGGCGTTCTTCGCCTTTTACTCATGGAAATACGCCGGGCGTTCCATCCTCTTTCACCTTATCCCCTATGTCAGCCGGACCACCCGCACGCACCCGGTGATGACCGTGGCCACCACCGCCTTTCACATGGCCATCCTCACCCTGCCCTTTTTTTACTCGGCCCACGGGGTCCTCCTGTCGGACAGCAGCTTTTTCCGTCTGCCCCGCTACCCGGAGGCGGTCTCGGACGTGTTGGCCGTCATCGCCCTGTGCGCCCTGCTCTTCTTCCTGGGCCGACGCCTGTTCCTGCGCGCGGTGCGCTACATCACCACACCTGCGGACCACATGCTCCTGGCTTCACTGATAGCCCTGGTGCTCTCCGGCCTCTGGGCCCGATTTCAATGGCCGGGATTCCTCTGGGCCTCCCTCATCCACATGACGGCAGGCAACCTCATCATCGCCGCCATCCCCTTCACCCGACTGAGCCACATCTTCTACATGCTCATCACCCGCGGCTACGCCGGATCCGAGTTCGGCGGGGTGCGCATGGCAAAGGACTGGTAACATGACCGAGACGACCCAACGCCTGTTGGCTATCATGGACGACGGCATTGAAGCCGGGTTGGCCCGATTTGATGAAAAGAGGGTCAAAGAAATCATCCGCACCGTCATCCACAAGGAGGCGAGCCCTCGCCTGGACGCCTACCTCTCCACCTGCGTCCACTGCGGGCTCTGCAGCGAAAGCTGCCACTACTACCTTTCCCGAGACAAAGACCCAGCCTACTCACCGGCGGGCAAAGTCAAAAAAAGCCTGCTAGCCCTGACCCGAAGCAGGCGCATCACGCCCGAAATCCTGAAAGAAGCGGCCATCGTGGCCTTCACCCACTGCAACCTCTGTCGCAGGTGCACCCTCTACTGCCCCTTAGGGGTGGACATCGCCTACCTCATCGCCATGGTCCGGCGCATCTGCTTTCTCTGCGGGGTGGTGCCCCACTACATTCAGGACACGGCCAACAGCCACTCCGCCACCTTCAACCAGATGTGGATCAAAAACGACGAGTGGCTGGACAGCCTCTACTGGCAGGAAGAGGAAGCAAGGGAAGAGCTGCCCGACCTCACCATCCCCGTGGAGCGCGAAGGGGCGGAGATCATGTACTCGGTCATCGGCCCGGAGCCCAAATTCCGCGCCCAGCTCATCTACCAGGCCGCAGTAATCATGGACAGAGCGGGCATCAGCTGGACCTATCCGGGCACCCGGGGCTGGGACAACAGCGACATGTGCATGTACACAGGGGATTACGAGATGATGGGCAGGCTTAAAAAAGCCCACTTCGACACGGCCATGCGCCTCAAGGTCAACCGCATCGTCATGGGCGAATGCGGCCACGCCTTCCGCAGCGTCTACGACACCGGAAACCGGTACCTCGGCTGGAAAACCCCGCCGGTCCCGGTGGTGCACGCCGTGGAGTTCTACCACGAGATCCTCACCGAAAAACGAATCACCATCAAAAAGAAACTCGACACTCCCGTGACCTTCCACGACCCCTGCAACATCGTGCGGGGCAGAGGGCTCCATGAGCTGGCCCGGGAGGTCACCCGCATGTGCTGCACCACCCTCATCGAGATGGAACCCAACCGGGAGCACAACTTCTGTTGCGGCGCAGGCGGCGGGGTGATCAACTGCGGCCCCAACTTCAAAAACGAACGGGTCCTGGGCAACCGGGCCAAGGCCGAGCAGCTTATGGAGGCCAAAGCCAAAGGGGCCGACACCGTCATCACCCCCTGCCACAACTGCCACGGAGGCCTTGAGGACATCATCCACCACTTCGGCATCGACATGAAGATCAAGTTCCTCAGCGACATCATCTACGAAACCATGGAGATCTGACGATGACCCGACTTCTCACCCCCTGCCTTCTGGCACTCGCCCTGGCCCTTGCCCTTACCGGCGCAGCCTTTTCCTCCGTCCTGGAAGAGAGCGTGGACGCCCCCCGCACCCGTCCCCTCTCCCGGTTCGATCACGACACCCACAATGAAGCCGCCGACCTGGAAGAGTCCTGCGCCCTCTGCCACCACCTCTTTGATGACGAGGGAATGCTCCTCCCGGACGAAAGCTCGGAAGAGACGGCCTGCCGGGAATGCCATGATGACGCGGCCAAAGGCGTCCCCAAAACAGAAGCCGCCTTTCACAACCGGTGCAAGGGCTGCCACCTCTCCGTAAAATCCGGCCCCATCACCTGCGGGCAATGCCATGCAAAAGATCAACCTTGAAAAAGGGGCCTCCGGCGGCCCTGCCGGGGGCTAAACTTTTAAAAAGTTTAACAAACAGGTTTTAAAAACAGATTCAGGCCAATCATAATAAAAGGCGCATTCGCAACCTGATTTCGAGGTGTTTTCGCTATCGTGGTTTCACAACCCTTTCCGCCGGAGTTATTCCGGTTAAAGTCAAGCGAATCCCAAAAATTCTTCAGCGTGTTTTTAGAAGAATGAAATGGGCTTCTCCTGCAAAGACGGTTGCCAGATGTTACACATCACGCGAATGCCCCGATAACGCAGGTAGAATGGCTACCTCCATGCATTCGCCTCAGGGTTTCAAGGTGCCCGCACCTTGCCGCCGGAGGCTTGCTTTTGAGCCCGACGTTGACCATCGAATCCATTCCACGTGATGGGCTGTCCCTGCATATACCCCCATGGCCCCTTTCCCCTGCCTGTAGTTTGCGGTTGAACCCCGGGCTGCCCAAAGA
Source organism: Desulfoluna sp. CYM3A (assembly GCF_056829965.1). Taxonomy (NCBI): domain Bacteria; kingdom Pseudomonadati; phylum Thermodesulfobacteriota; class Desulfobacteria; order Desulfobacterales; family Desulfolunaceae; genus Desulfoluna; species Desulfoluna sp. CYM3A. Next base: position 1,891,322 of record NZ_CP186556.1, on the reverse strand, counting down.
GTATAACCATACGGGCGTAGCAAACCATGAGGCCCCCGCATCGCCCTTGCCAATCGCCGTCTTCCCGGGCGCCTCGCCATACCTTGCCGTATAAGGAGCCCTGCATGGAATCACGCGTTCACGAACTCATTGACGCCCTGGATCTCGTCCCTCACCCCGAAGGCGGGTACTACCGGGAGACCTACAAATCGGACCTCTTCTTCGACGCCATGGACGAAGACGCCTCCTTTCCGGGGCGGCGCAGCACAGGGGCCGCCATCTACTTTCTCCTGGAAGGCAGGGACATCTCCCGCATGCACCGCATCAAGGCCGACGAGCTCTGGCACTTCTACGAAGGCACGACCCTCACCGTCCATGTCATCCACCCCGAAGGGACCCTGGAAGACATTCGCTTAGGTGCCGACATCGCCCGGGGCGAAACATTCCAGGCCCTTGTCAAGGCGGGCTGCTGGTTCGGTGCCTCCCTTGAAGGGGAAGGCCACGCCCTGGTGGGCTGCACCACCCACCCCGGTTTCGAGTTCGAGGACTTTGAAATGGCCGAACGAGACGACCTTCTTTCCCAGTGGCCCGAGCACGAGGCGGTAATCCGTAAACTCACGCCATAGCATCCATGATGACTCCTTTTGAAATCCACCTGATTGTCCATGGAGAGATCGGCTGGTTCCTCACGCGCAGGAACAACACGGCCGACCTTCGCCTGGTGCGGGACAGGCGGGCCTCCCTCAAGGACACCCTGGAAGCCCTTGGCCTGCCCCACACCGAGGTGGGCCGCCTTCTCGTAAACAGGGCGGAGATGGGGTTCGATCATGTACCGATGCAGGACTGCCGCGTGGACGTTCACCCTGTTGAACCGCCCTTAGACGTCACCCGACCAACCCAATTACGGCCCGAGGCCTGGGACAAAGTCCGCTTTCTCGTGGACGACAACGTGGGACGGCTCGCAGGCCTCCTGCGTGCCGTAGGCGCGGATGCCCTGCATGTCCGTGGAACAACGGATTCCGACCTTGCCGCCCGCTGCGAGGCCGAACGCCTCATCCTCCTCACCCGGGACCTGGGGCTGCTGAAACGCAAAAACATCCTTTTTGGACGATACATCCGGGAGACGAACCCCTACCGGCAGCTCAAGGAAGTTCTCACCGTCTTCGGCCTGACCCCACCCTACGATTTTTTCTCACGCTGTTTTCTCTGCAATTGCCCCCTTAAGCCCGTGGAGAAAGAGATCGTCTCCCACCGTCTCAAGGCGGAAACCCGCAGGTACGTCTCCGCCTTTTCCACCTGCCCCTCCTGCAAACGGCTTTACTGGCACGGCCCCCACGTCCGGCGTATGCTCGGTAAAATGGCCGATGCAGGCATCGATGTCTCCGGGGCAGGCACCGGCCCCGGAAGGTGAACGCCCCGCGAAGGCTGAAGAGAACCATCAGCAAAATTTATCGTTTGAATGCCAAGAATTTCGACACGTTAAAAACCCACCGATATTTCATCGTTCCCAATCCTCTTTTCCCTTGATTTTTCTCCCCACACCCCCTATTTAACCAAGCTCTTTTCCCAAAAATGAACGATCGCCACGGGCATGGTCCTCATTGCGAAGGCCATGCCCGTTTTGTTGTACCCCTGTGGCACTGATGCGCAGAAGCGAAAGAGAGATTGATGGTTGACCTGATCAAACGAAGCACGAGCAGCGTAAAAAACGATGTCACCTCCGGACTCACCGTGGCCCTGGCCCTGGTGCCCGAGGCGGTGGCTTTTTCCTTTGTGGCCGGAGTCGATCCTCTGGTGGGGCTCTATGCCGCCTTTATGGTGGGCCTTGTCACCTCCATTTTCGGCGGTCGGCCGGGCATGATCTCAGGGGCCACCGGCGCCCTGGCCGTGGTCATGGTCTCCCTTGTCCGGGAGGGCAACGCCCTGGGTCTTGCCATGGCACACCCCGTTGCCAACATGGGGCTGAACTACCTCTTTGCCACGGTCATCCTCATGGGCCTGATTCAGGTGGCGGCCGGGACCTTTAAACTGGGAAAATTCATCCGCCTCATTCCCCATCCGGTCATGCTGGGCTTTGTCAACGGCCTGGCCATCGTGATTTTCCTCTCCCAGCTCAACATGTTCAAGACCGTTGACGCAGGTGTCTCCCAGTGGATGCAGGGCCAGGACCTCATCACCATGGTCTCCCTGGTGCTTGCCACCATGGGCATCATGATCCTCCTGCCCAAGCTTACCCGAAAAATCCCGGCGGCCCTCACCGCCATTCTGGTGATCACCGCGGTCACCGTCTCCATGGGCCTTGATGTGCCCACCGTGGGCTCTTTTATCCGCGACGGCGGAGGCGAAGGCCTCAAAGGAGGGCTTCCCGTCTTCCAGGCCCAGATCTTCAGCCTCATCCCCCGGAACATGGAGACCCTTAGGTTTATTCTCCCCTATGCCGTCATCCTGGCAGGCATCGGTCTCATCGAGTCCCTTCTCACCCTCAACCTCCTGGACGAAATCACCGAAAGCCGTGGCAACAGCAACCGCGAATGCGTGGCCCAGGGCGCGGCAAACATCGTCACCGCCCTGTTCGGGGGCATGGGGGGATGCGCCATGATCGGCCAGTCCATCATCAACGTCAATGCAGGCGGCAGGGGGCGCCTCTCCGGCATCACCGCCGCCCTTGCCCTGCTCTGTTTCATCCTCTTCGGGTCGGCCTACATCGAGCAGGTTCCCATTGCGGCCCTTACCGGCATCATGTTCATGGTGGTCATCGGCACCTTTGCCTGGTCAAGCCTTCGCATCATGCACAAAATTCCCAAATCAGATGCCCTGGTGCTCATCTCGGTGTCCGTGCTCACCGTGGTGTTCGACCTGGCCGTGGCCGTCTTTGTGGGAATCATCATGTCCGCCCTTGTCTTCTCCTGGGAAAGCGCCCTGAGAATCCGTGCCCGCAAGCGAATAAAAGAAGACGGCACCAAGGTGTATGAAATCTGGGGGCCGCTATTCTTCGGTTCCACCAAAATGTTTGTCTCCAAGTTTGACGTTAAAAACGACCCCGACCAGGTGGAGATCGATTTTGTCGAATCCCGGGTATCGGACTACTCCGGCATCGAGGCTATCTCCGGCATCGTTGAAAAATACCACAAGGCGGGCAAAGAGGTCCGACTCAAACACCTGAGCACGGACTGCAAAAAGCTCCTCAACAAAGCCGACGACAAATACCGGTCCATTATCCTGGAAAAAATCGATGACCCCAGGTACCACGTGGTGGCCGACCCCAACGCCTTTCACTAATAAATTACGAGGTGAGCCACCTCGAAAGCATATTGCCATTGCGCTTTGCCCTTCGTTCCTCAGGCCAAAGCGCAATGGCCTTCGGCTCGGGCTACGCCCGACATAAACGCTGATGGTTTGTGCGGACTGACTCACAAGTTTCGAAGTTTCAGGGATTACGTTGTTGCCGATAGTCCATTATCGATGTAACCGCAATGTCTCCGGCGGCAAGGCGAGGCCAACGCATGTAACAATTCAGTTGCCCTAACGGGTCGCTGTGCACACCCAAAAAACGAAGCCTGTTTGTCAAACTTTCCAAAAGTTTTGCCCCCGGCAGGGCCACCGGAGACAAAAATCTAAATGCGTTGGCCCTGGCCGGCAAGATGAACCACCTTGACAACAGATTTTGGATTCGTTTGGGCCATCGGCGTATTTGTCTCCCCCCGCTCCCCCTTATCTCCTGGAGCGTCGCACTCCTGTGCGGCACAGGTAACGACGGACTAAAAAGCCGCACCGGAGTGCGGCGCTCCGTCGGTGGATCTTTCTCGATTTTTTTGAAGCTCGCGGCCCAAACGGTAACCAAAGCCCAAACGCCATTCAAGAAGGGCTATCAAGACCTGTTTATGTTTTTTTAAAAGCTTAGCCTCCGGCAGTGCTGCCGGAGGCATTGGCTGAGTCGAACCCTTTCCCCTGCCTCTCCCATCCCGAAAATGTTCCACCCCGCCTGAATGTTTGTAACTTCCCGCCTTCCGCGAACGAATTATTCATACAGAGAACATCGTTCTTACAAACAAACACAAAACCATAAGGAACCATCCCCATGCGAACGAACCGATGGTTTGCCGTGGCAGGGGCCCTGATTGTCCTGTGGGCCACGGGCTGCGGCTCCGAAGACGAAATGGAAGGGGTAAACATCCAGAAGAACGAGGCCTCCGGCTTTACCCTCATGGACATTTTCGAAGGCGAAGGCGCCCTTGAAGAGGCATGGGATGCCATCGACGGAGAGATGGTCAACGAGCTCTTTGCCGACACGGTAAACGACAACCCCGAGGCCTTCGTCATCTTTGCCTCAGGGGTTGACGACCTCATGACCGTCAACCCCACCCTCATGCCCGACATGTGCGGCAAAGACACCCGGGGCCTCCTGGGCGTCCTCATGGCCCCCTCCCCCGACCACAGGACCGCCCAAGGGCTGGAGACCTTTTATTCGGGAGCGAGGAGACCGCGACGCCGCGCGGGCCTTTTTCCGGTTACCTGGACGATCTTTCAACGGACGTCCCCCTCCGGGACGAAGGGTATACCAACCAGATATTCGCCAGCATCCTGGGCTACTGGCGGGATACCGACACCCCCGAAGAGTTCCTCGACGACCTCCGGGACATGGTCGATACCATCACCGACCCGGACTTCGACGAGGACTTCCATGATTTTTCACGGATCATCGGGAAAACTCCTCATCCGGTCCGACTACCCCATGTGGAAGAATGCCGACGGCACCCTTCTCAACTGCCGGGAAATAGACCCCATGGTCCACGAAAACATGGGGATGGGTAATGTCGTGGCCGGGGTCCATGCCCTGCTAAAAGGCCTTGACGAGGTTATGGGTGATGAGCAGGCACGCCTTTCGATCCATCAAATGATCAACGGGTTGGGGGAGATCTTTGATCCGGGCATCGACACCCCCCGAATGATCCGGAACCTCCTCTGCGGCATCAAAGTCACCGCCTCACCAGGGGGTGAGGTTTACGAGGCTGACGCCACATACCACAGGCATGACGGGGAGATCTACTCCGATGCGGAACTCGGCATTGGCCTGCGGGAGGTGTTTCCCTACCTCATGCAGTATTTCCTGCGAGCCGACAGGGAGATGGGCATGATTTCCGATCTCTTCGGCAACACCCCCTACCCCCTTGGGATCCTCTCCCAAAACCTCCACACCATGCAGTGGGACATCCCGAACGCCCGCATTGAGGAGTCTCTCTACGACATGCTGCGATACGACCTCTGGGGCAGGGACCGCATCACCGACCCCGAGGCCTTCCACACCTCGTTCCTTGAAAACCTGATGTTCTTCGCGGCGTTAGGGGCCCACACCCACTACTTGAGCAGACGGGGGCAAGACAGGGGAAATAACGGACAGCGGCAACCCCAACTTCGACCACGGTCACGGGAAAGGGTGCGGCACCCTCACCGTCAACGACACCCTCTTTGCCATGACCACCCACAAAACCCTGGGCATGGGCATGTACGACATCGCCCTGCAATCCAAGGATTACAACTACATGTTCCGGGGTCGTGCGCCCTTTTATGCGGACGGGCCGGAGATGGACGATTATCGCTTCCGCTACGACCAGAACTACCCCATCGGCCTGATGGTGGCGGGCACCCCAGGGGACATGGGCTCTCAACAAGGGGGCAGACCCAGGCTGGAGGAAGACGGCACCCCGGTACTCAACGGTTATCGCCCCTACGGAGCCACCGGAGTGGAAGACGACAACATCGCCCTCAACACCATGAGCGCGTCGGTTCGCGCGGCATGGCATGCGGAAGGCCCATACTACTATGCCCCCGAGACCCCGCAAACCGTCACCTTCCACAATCGCACCTGGCAGGTCACCCACACCCCCGGGGGCCTTGTGTATGCCTGGATCCACAAGCCCTCTGCAGACCCGGCCACCTGGGAGTACCTCTACCCCGCCCAGTTTGAAGGCCAGACCATGGAAGAGCAGGCAAGCCTTGCCGTGCAGTACGGTGTCCCCACCCACGCCCTCTTCACCTCGGACATCGACCTGAAAGATGGAATCGACAACAGCATCTGGACAGGAAGAAAGCTGGAGATCCTGCTGGGCCCCGACCGCAGGGCCACCATAGACTTTGATAAAAACCAGAAATACTTCCGGAACGACATCGTCTCCATGATCAACGAGGCCTTTGGCGAAGCTGTCTGCTTTCCCCACGACGAGGGCGACGGGGAATACCTTCATATTGTCAGCGACTGCGGCCCCATCCACCTGGACAACGCCGCCTACAACCCCCTGGGGGCTTACTTTAAACATGGCGCGGGGCTCCTGGACGATGTCGACGTGGCTGTCGAAGCATTTCGGGTCTCAGGGGACGCCACCGTCTCCATAGCCGTGGACAGCGCCCCGCCCGTGCCCGTTTCCTTTGAAAACCCCTCCCGGACCTGGACCGCCGACATGATCCTGGACCGGCTGCGTGGCCAAGGGCTCACGGTCCGCCCCTTTGGAACCGGCATCGAGATCCTCGGGGCCAGCCCTGACCCCAGCATCGGACGCATTGACATCACCGATGTGTCGGGACAAGGCGTCATCGATTTCGGGGGCGCCTGCGTTTCCACTGTCACTGGCTACATCCATCGCATGGAGCATTACAAGGACGCGTGGCGTTCCGACTACTACCTGGGAAAACTGGGCGGCACCTACTACACCGTGGGCTACGACGCATCGGGGAACCTTACCATGCCCGAGGTGCAACCGGGTGAGGAGGCGGGGGCCCTCATTGTAAACGAGCTCATCGGCGACAACGACCCAGTGCGGGAGTGCGCCAGCCATGAAGAGGCCCTCTTCCGGAACTACCAGTTCTTTTTTGCCGAACGGAAATTCGTGCTGGTCATGCCCATTCACGTCACCGTCCTGGGGTCTGAAGCGGCCTTTATCTTCCAGGTGATGGAGGCCAACGGATACACAGGGTTCATGAACGGCCGCAAATACCTGGGCAACCAGGTGTGGGCAAAAAAACGAGCCCACGGCCCATCCGAGCTGCCCGGGGACTACCGCATGTGCATCCGGGTGATCAGCGAGGGGCTCATCGGGAGCATCGCCGTCACCGAAGAGTCGGTCTACAACGACACCATCGACTGCGGCGTGGCTTTCAACGCCATTTTTCCCCACAACTCACCGGTTATCTACCGCATGGGCTTTCCACGGGCGCCCCTGATCTGCCACGGCACCGACGCGGAGGGCAACCCGGTCACCGACGCCCTGGTGGGCTCCCGTGAATTCGAGGTGGGCGACGAGATCTGGCAAAATCGCAACGCGATGCTGGTGATCCTCCAGGCCCTGTGGGGCAGCCTGCATCGCCACACCGAGGTGGGGTACGAGTCCACGCGGGGCGGGATGCTCTCCTTCTTCGACATGATGGCCTACCTGCTGAAACCCCTGTTCTACTACCAGAAAGACGCCGGCCAGTGGCCGCGTGAATGCTGGAAACCGCGACTGATTGAAGGCCGTGATTTTCTTTATCCCAGTGCGGGCTTTTACGACGATCAGCCCATGGACACATGGTACGGAAGTGAAGAAGAGCGCGGGTACTACCGCCCGGCAAAGGTTCAAACCCTTATCACCCTGCTCACGGACAGTGATCCTTACGGAGAGATAAACCCGGACGGCACGCCCCTGCGGTGCGACGGGCTCCTTGCCAGGATGACGGAGTACGACCTGGAAAACGGACCTGCCCGCTCTCGCCTCCTCACCGGACTTTTTGCCTTTCTCCAGCGCCTGGGCGATCCCGCCTTTGACGACGCCTCCTCTCCCGCCTGCGCCGACGAAACAAACGCCGCCTGCGAGCGGTGGGGCCCCAGGCGGGATATCCTCTTCGGCCTGGAGCAGATCGTCAGCGCCGTCCGCATGACCAAGGCACCGGCCACGGCATTAAACGAAACCAAAAACGTCCCCATCGTCTTTCCGCCCTGGCTCTTTGCCCAGGGGGACCTGGACGCCCCGACTCACCTTCGGGAAGAGGACCTTCTTCTGGACTGGGGCATCGACCTCATTGTGGGGAAAGACGAAACAGAGGAAGAGGAGGGCCGGGGCCTGGCCGACTACCCGGACGACAAACTCACCGACGCGGACTGGGATGAACTCTACGACACCGTCCACCTGCTGGAAGGGATCCTCCACCCCGGCAGCCCCCACAGCATCACCGGCAACCTTCTGGGGCTCCTTGACTCCGTCATGGCAAAGCCCACCCCCTGCGACAGCTTCGAGCTTGCCGGGACCCTCTACGCCCTGGGGCGCCTGTTTGCGCGCTACGATGCCGAAAGAGGCCAATGGATCCACCAGGGCGACGAAGGATTCGACGATCTCTACAGACTTCTCAAACACAGGTTCCCCGAGATCCACGCCATTTTGGACGACGACACCGGAACAACCTACCACGCCTTTCTGGTTATCCTTGCCGACCTGCTCAAGGAAAAAGGGCTGGTGGAGTGCCTTGTGGACGATGTCACCATCCCCTCGGGCTGGGACAAGATCCTCACCGACCTGTACGCCTTCCTGGGCAAGCCCGTCATCACGGAACACGACCCCTTCTGGTCCACCCTGGCCTCTCTTTTAGGCGACCTGGCACATGCCGTGGACCTGGCCCGGGACGTCACGCTCCTGTGGGATGTCTATGAAAAGTACGGCCTTCAGGTAAACAATTCGGAGCACGCTGCCTTCTATGGTTTTGATGAAAAAGCGGCCTCCGGCGGCGAGGTGAGCCACCTCGAAAGCTGATTGCCCTTGCGCTTCGTCCCTCGTTCCTCGGGCCTAAGCGCAAGGGCCTTATTCTGGCTTCGCCCGGTAGAAAAGCGGATGGTTTGCGCGGGCTGGTCCACACACCTCGAAGCAGCAAGATACGTTGCCGTAACGTCTTTATTATCTTCTGCTTTCAAACAAGCCAAAACCGTTATCAAAACCTGTTTGTCAAACCCAAGGCATCTAAATTGGCAAAAGTTTGGCCCCCGGCACGGCCACTGGAGGCATGCTCTTGCTTTTTAATTCCACCCCACCCTTACAACGACTCTGGAGCAACAATGAAAAAACTGATTGCATGCATGGGAACGATTCTGTTGATGATCACCTTCAGCCGATCCGCCTTTGGGAGCAGCTTCGGCACCACGTATGGGTTTTCCCCACGGGGCATGGCCATGGGCAACGCCATGACCGCCCATGTGGACGACTGGTCTGCGGTCTACTACAACATGGCCGGTTTGGGGCGAACCCTCGCCCGCATCGAACGAGCCGCCGGAACCGGTGAAAAAAGCGGCATCAACCAGATCTCGGTGAACTACCTCCACGCGGTGCCCTCCTTTGACCTCGATATCAACCGCTTCGACCCGGACACCGGAAGCCCCCTGCCCACCCACGGTGCCGACGACCTTGACTTCGGGACCTATGTCTTGGGCATGGCCATGGACCTCAACATCATCTATGAGATGCCGGAATGCATCTCGTCGGCCCGCATGGGACTCTCCATGGGCATCAACAATGATCTCACCGTGGTCAAGATCAACGACATCGACCCGCGCACCCACAACTTCATGCGGTACGGACGGGAAGCCCAGCGGGCGTTGATTATGACCGGGGCGGGGTTCGGGTTCATGGAGGACCTCTTCGGCCTGGGCCTGGGGCTCAACATCTCCTTCGGCGGTTCCGGCACCATCGACCTGTCCGACCTCCAGATCACCGAGGATGAGCAGATCCCCGTGGACAACGCCATCATGGACATCTCCCTGGAGCCCACGGTGGTGGCCGGTTTTTACATCAGCCCCGGAAAAAAATTCGACGCCCTTGAGGGACTGGAGCTTGGTTTTTCTTACAGGCAGAAGTCAAAGCTCGACATCTCCCCGCTGCAGACCGTGGCTGTCCTCGAAACGGGCAATGTCCTCCTCAACCTGAGGCTGGCCCTGCTGGATTACTTCCAACCGGACATCTACACCTTCGGCACCTCCTACGCCTTCTCCGACAGGCTCATGGTCTCCCTTGAGGCGGAGTTCCAGAAGTGGTCCGGGTTCGAAGTCTCCCTCAACCACGAAGAGAACTTCGGGGACGTGCTCCCCGAGCTGGATGACATTGTCGTTCCCAAACTGGGCATCGAATACCGCCTCACCCGGCGGCTGGCGTTTCAAGGGGGCTACTGTTTCGAGCCCAGCTTTATCCCGGACGAAGGCCTCACCGACACCATCAACTTCCTCGACAACGACAAGCACATCCTCTCCGTGGGAACAAGCTACCGCCTTCCAAGCTTCGGCCGCATGAAACGGGACATCAATTTTTACGCCGCCTACCAGCACCAGATCCTCGACGACCGGGAGGTCACGAAAACCGAGCCCACGGGCGTCAACCCCGACTACAGCTTCGGCGGGACGTGCAACACCTTTTATGTGGGCATCACCATCGATATGTAACCGCGCCATCACACCGAAGGGGTTTCGACAGCACAGTGTGCAGGGCTGTTCATTCGTGCCATGGAAAGGAGGATCCCCAGGATGCTCAAGGCTGCGAACACCAGAAACGCATCGTGCATGGCAAGCAGGAACGACTCCCGGGTGGCCTGCTCGACGGCTTTATCTCCCAGGTGCCCTGAGACAACCAGGGTGGCAATCGTCATGCTCACGAGCATGCCCAGGGTGCGCATGGTGGAGACCAGGCTCGATGCCAGGCCGTAATGTACGGGCTCCACGCTCCCCATGACCGTCAGCATGTTGGGTGTGGAAAACAGAGCAAACCCCACCCCCATGACAGCAAGGACCGTAACGATCCGTCCGAAACCGGTGCCGCCGTCCACGGTGGAGGCAAGGGCCAGGCCCACCACACAGATGGCCATACCTGTGGTGGCAAGGGTCGCTGTCTGAACCCGTGTGGCCAGGGCTCCGGCCACCGGCGACAGGGCCGCCTGGAGAAGGGGCTGGCTCACCAAGATCAGCCCTGCGGTGTGCGGAGCCACGCCCTTAACGACCTGAAGGTAAAGGCTGAAAAAAAAGGTGAGGCCAAAGGACGCGGCATAGTTGATGAGGGTCGCCAGGTTGCTGAAGGCAAACACGCGCCGGGAGAGCAGCAGGCGGACATCGAGGAGCGGCGTCTCCTTTTTGTATTCATAGAAAAAAAACAGGGCCAACCCGGCAATACCCAGGGCTGCCATGGCCTGGAACCGAGGACCGGCGGCCTGGTTCACCACCCCCACGATCAGCAGGAACAAAGCCCCCATATACAAAAAACTGCCCAGGGTATCGAACCGCGTCCCCGCAGCCTCCGCCCACTCCCCTTTGAGCTTTAAAACGGTAAGGAGCCAGGCCGCGCTTCCAGCCCCCGCCCCCGCATAAAAAATCCACCGCCACCCCAAGTGCGTGATGAGAAATCCCCCCACCACCGGCCCTGCCGACACCCCGAGGTAGACACAGCCCACCACCGCACCCATGGCCCTGGCCCTTTTCTCCGGCGGAAACACCGAGGAGAGAATGGCCAGGCTCGTGCCCGTAATCATGGCGGCGCCGCTGCCCTGGATAAAACGAAACAGGATAAACAGCGCCACGTCACCTGCCAGGGCCGCCGCCAGGGTGGCAGAGGTAAACAGGAGGATGCCCAGAACAAACACCCGCCTGCGGCCGTAGATGTCCCCCAGGCGCCCGCAAGGAAGCAAAAACAGAGAGACAGCCAGGATGAACACTGTCTCTATCAGCCCCAACTGCACACCGCTCGCACTGAATTCCCCACCGAGAACGGGAAGGGCCACCCCCACCGCAGACATCATAAAAGGCGTCAAAAACTGAACCGTACAGACAATGCTCAAGGTGACCCACCCCGAGGCCTGACCCCGGGCCGTCGGCACCGCTGTTGCACTTTTTCTGTTTTGATATGCTGAATCCATTGGCATCGATCCTTTTTCGATTTTCTCCACGAAAAACCTGCCGATCAATTTTTCTGTCGGGGCTTCGACCCGTTGCGAGGCGTGACTCATGGATGCCTCACACCGATTATGTTCCACAGAGCATGCCAACATTCATTCAGCCATGAATTCAGGCTATTGGGAAAAATCCTCTGATAGTGTGTCGCATACGACGCCCTTAAGGTGCCTGATATACCACCTTAGACAAAAAAAGCCCTGATACGGCACCTTCGAACCGCAAAGGAAACGGGTGGAAAAGAGCCGTGGGTTCCTTCCAACGAAGCGCGTTGCAACATTGCATTTGAACGAGGAAACGGAATCGTATAAGAGATGTAGTCCCACAGAAAAAGAAGCACTAAGGGGAGAGACACATGGATTTATATGACATGACCTTTTTTGGGGAGGCCACCAACAGGATCTGCGGAAGCCTCGACATCCACACGGCCCTGGAGCGATGCTTTCACTACCTCAAGGACTACCTGCCCATCAACGGCCTCGCCATGAACACCTACGACCCCGAAAAAAAAGAGGTCCGGAACATTGCCGTTGTCTCCGACCTCGACAATGGCCGAATCCTCTCCTTTGACCCGGTGAAGCTCACCCCCGAGGCCATATCGTTCATCGAAAATTACCCACCGACTCCCGGCCCGGCCCTTATTCTCAATGTGCCCAACCAACAGGTGGTCGCCAACCTCGTCTGGAAAGCCATGGGTAAGCCGGAGATCTCCCTGCTGTTGCTTCACCCCATTGTGGATGAGGTCAGGCTGGGGGTGGTCTTTATCTTTGCAGAAGGGTTTGACCGCTACGAGCCTGAACACTCCCGGCTGCTGACCCTCCTGCACGACCCCTTTGCCATGGCCTTTTCAAACACCCTCAAGCACCGGGAAGTGGTCAGGCTCACGGAAATGCTGGCCGACGACAACCGGTACCTGGCCCGGGAGCTCCACCACCTGGCCGGAGACCAGATCATCGGAAGCCGACACGGCCTCAAAGAGGTCACGGAGATGGTCCGCCAGGTGGCTCCCCTCTCCTCCCAGGTGCTCCTGCTGGGTGAAACCGGGGTGGGAAAAGAGGTCATCGCAAACGCCATTCACCGCGCCTCGCCCCGTGCGAACAAGCCCTTTATCAAGGTCAACTGCGGGGCCATTCCGGACGAACTAATGGACAGCGAGCTCTTCGGCCATGAGCGCGGGGCCTTCACCGGAGCGCTCCAAAAAAAAAGGGGACGGTTTGAACGGGCCGACACGGGAACCATCTTCCTGGATGAAATCGGCGAGCTGCCGCCCCGGGCCCAGGTACGCCTCCTCCGTGTCCTGCAAACCCGCGAAATCGAGCGGGTGGGGGGCACCGCACCCATTGCCCTGGACATCCGGATCATCGCGGCCACCAACAGGGACCTGGAAGAGATGGTTGCCCGCGGGGAGTTCCGACAGGATCTCTGGTTCAGGCTCAATGTCTTTCCCATCCATATCCCAGCCCTGCGGGACAGGCCCGTGGACCTTCCCGAGCTCATGGACTACTTCATCGAGCGGAAGGCAAAGGAGATGAACATCCATCCGGTACCGGTACCGGCCCCCTGGGCCCTGGCGGACCTGTCCCGCCACGACTGGCCCGGCAACGTCCGGGAACTCGAAAACCTCATCGAACGGGCCCTGATCCTTCATATCACCTCCCCTGCCGGAACCCCGTTGCGATTTCCCGACCTCGATTCACCGGAGACGACGTCTCCTGCAACGCCCCCGCCCCTTCCCGAGGAGACCTCCCTCAACCTGGATGATGCCATCCGCCACCAGATTCGCAGAGCCCTTGAGGCAACCCATGGAAGGGTCAAAGGAGACAACGGTGCCGCAGCCCTTCTTGGGGTCAACCCGAGCACCTTGAGAAACAAAATGAAAAAGCTGGGCATTCCCTTCGGAAAGAGCCTTAAAAAATAGCCTTCCATGGCCAGGGTAAAAACAATCCTTCGGCGAGTCGCTTTTTTGAAAAAAAGCTCCGCAAAAGACTTTCTTACTACCGAAACAGGCAAAATTACTTCGGCTGAACCTGGAAGGCCTGCTTAAAATTTGTTTGTCTAACTTTTCAAAAACTTGGCCCCAGGCAGGGCCGCCGGAGGCTTTTCACCCCCACAAGCCACGGTGTTTCGTTTATCGCTTTGGGTACCCGACGGGCACGAGATAAAGAGGGCTTGCTTCCTTCGGAAGCTTGAGAATCTCTGCGATGCGGTCGTCATGAAAAGCCCCCACAGGAACGGCCCCCAGGTTAAACGCCGCAGCCTGGAGCAAAAGGTTCTGGCAGGCATGCCCGGCCTCCATGTCCACGTAGCGGGTGGCCCTTCCTTTGTATTTGACTGCCACCCGTTCATACACGGCGGCAAACACAAACACGGCCGGGGCATCGCCCACGGCCCCCTGGTTCAGGGCGGCCTTTTGAAGGGCGTGTCGCAGGTCCCCCGGTATCTTCAGGGACAGCTCATGGCGCTGCGGGTTGTACCAATACACCCCCTCGGGCAACACCACAAAGGTCTCCAACGGGTACAGCGCCCCAGACGACGGGGCCGTTCGCAGCCCCCGTACCGCATCCGTCATGCCCTGGGCAGCCCAGAGCAACTGGCCGATCTGAGCCACAGTAAGCGGCTCTTCCGCAAAGGAGCGAACCGAACGACGGGCAGCAAGACTCATGGAAAGGGTGGCCCCTCCCGTGGTGTCCGGTGGGGGAAGCCGGATCACCTCCCCTGTCCCTGCCGCTTGCGCCATCACAACCATGGTCATCCAACCCAGAAGATTCATCTGCGTGCCTCCTTCATGCATGTCTTGGGATATTGTTGTTGATCAGGCAGCGCCGGTGAAGCACAACGCCCTGAAACCAAACGGGGGCCGCGGCCTGTTCGGCCACGCCCCCCTGGTCTTTGTCCTTAAAGAGGATTATCCCTTCATGATGCTTGCCCTAGCCTCAGCGTCTGTGCCTGCCTGAAAATCCGGATCAATGAAAATGCATGGGCGATAGAAGCATCAGGAAAAACCGAAACATCGGGCGGTTCATGCCTTGATGGGAGGGGTCCCCTCTTGGAACTCCTTCAAGATCATTTCCCTGAACTCGGGTGTATCTTTATAGCCGTGGCACTGTGTTCCGTGCTGCACAACGGCTTCAAGCAGCTCTTCCTTTGTGTCCGCCGCAAGGGCGACGGTACACTTCGTGTCGCTCGGATGGTTGCGGCAATCGATGAAATATCGTGACATGGTCCTTATACTCCTGTGCTTTGTGTGACCATGATGCGGGAAACGGTCCAGAATCGGGCCGCCCGCCCTTCCGTACACGAAATGAGAGGCTCAATGAATCGCCTGTGGGTCTTGGCACCGCATGTTGATGCCCCGCATCCAAGGCACCGATTATACAGTACTTCACAGAAAAAGAATCGCTATCAAGAGGCCACCCGTGAGGGGCTCAAAAGGCTTCCGATATTCCGACGTAGAGCCCATGAGAATAGTCTTCGCCAACCGCATAATCGATGCGAAAGTTCAGCCTGCGCTCTTCGCTCAACAGGTACCGCAGCCCCGTGCCTGCACTGGAATAAAAACTGTCCCGACTCAGGTCCCCCGGGTCAAAAAGCACCGCTTCCCCCACAAATCCCACCACGGCCCACTTGGGTCTGCACTGCCACCGATACTCCACCTGAACGCTAATCAGGTGCCGTGCGATGTTCTCACCTGCTATATATCCCCGCAGGTCTGCTCTCCGACCGAGGGTCGACAGATCCGAATAGGGCGTGTCACTCGGCGTGAAGCGCCCGTAGAGACGCCATGCAATAACATGTCCGGGTCGATACTGATCGTATCCGTTAATAAACCCGTCCAAGACGCCGTAGGACTCGTCACTGCCCAAAATGGTGGGATTGAGCATCAACGTGGCCTCGGCATAAATCCCTTCGTAGGGGAAAAAACGATTATCCCGGGTGTCGAAGGAGAGTACCGGCCCCAGGGATGCGCTGAGATCATCGGTGGCATTGACAGCGTCGAGGTACTGCCTCCCAGCCTCGTTGTCCGGAGAATAGCCAATGTCTTTGACCACCCCCCGCATCCCGGCAAAAAAATGCTCTCCAAAACCATACAGAACGTTCAAATGGATCACACGAACGGCGGTGGTAAAATCCGCCCGTTGGGGCAGTTCATCCACATTCAGTTCGCTTTTCACACCGATATCGGCCACGGCGGTCTTGATGCGCCATGCCTCGCTTGGCAACACATTTCCCCCCAAGGCAAGCAAATGGCTCCCCCGATCCGTATAGATACCTGTCAATCCAAGGGAAGACGACTGCACATTCTCATTACCGGGAGCCAAATCAAAGAGTCCCATAAGGGTAGCCCCTCCCCCATTGCCAAAATTGGGGTTGGATACGACCATGGGAGCGGTCACAAATTCAAGATTGTACCTGTCTTCGGGCTCCTCACCACGCAATTCGCCGGGAGCAGTGATGAGTGTTGCCAGCACAAGGAGCAGCCCACGGATGAAGATAGCATGACGCATGTCAACCTTTTCCTTTGAATATGCCATGTAAAGACAATGAAAACAGAGCACCTGGTCTCCGAGTCTCAAACGGAAATGCATCACAAAAAGAAAATTCAGAACGGTATGATCACGCTGGATACAATAGGCAAAAACGATGCCCACATTTGAGCTGCTTTCCCCGAAAAAACGCTACGCGCTGACATCATGGGACCTTATGAAATTCAATCTCACATGCTCAATATCAGTCTGAGGTGATACTCATCTGCAAGCTGTAATCTGTTCTTTTATGTATCACAAATTATGAATGGGCAGTTATTACGATTTTTGTTACACTCATCCTGATTAGGATAGGTCTGGCAAAACAAAGGCCACCAGGCACAAACAAATAGAATTAATGAATAATATGAGGCAGAAACAAACGATCTAAAATCATAAAATAGGCATCCTGTTTCCCTGGTAACAAGCAATCTTGCGACAAACACATCTATGCTTTTCGTCGTGCCATACACCTAATCCTTTTTTCACTTGTCACGATACCTTTACCAAAGGAATAAACCCGCATGCCGCCCACCTTCAGGACTATTGTGTACAGCGTTTCAATTCTCATATGTTTAAGTGGTTTCTGCCTGGCAGAAGTGAAAACCCTGTCTGAGAGCCAACTTGATTCATGCATCGCAGCAGAAGGAATTCGAAATGTTCGGTTTACAGGCACTGAAAGGTCACAAAAGCCCTCTGAACTCAAAAGAGATTTCCCCATCGGGAGCACTCCGTCTCACATACATCATGGTACTGTCCGTTCCAGAATCAATCCCCCTGAACCGGTGCCACCGGAGTCAGGTCATATTACCATCTTGCATCACACCTTAGAGCATCCGACACAGGCCCAGATAAATCTGCCGGAAAACTTCCCCGTCCAGGTAAACCATGAATCGTTTTCTCCTGCGATGCCCCATTATCAACTTTCTACCGGGGGAATGTCCGGTGTTTCTGCCGTAGACTAATTCATTCATTAGCCATCACCCTATTCACCACATCACTAAACGTTTAACAAGGTGACAGCATGCCCAAGAAATACTCTCTCCTGCGGCTCATCCTCGGAGACCAGCTTAATCGCAGCCACTCCTGGTACAGGCAAAAAGACGACGACACCTTGTATGTCATTGCTGAACTGCTCCAGGAAGCATCGTATGTATGTCACCATGTCCAGAAGCTGTGTGCGTTTTTTGCTGCAATGTCCAACTTTACCGAAACGCTCCGCAACGCCGGTCATCAGGTACTGTACTTGACACTGGACGATACAGCGTCCTTTGCAAGCTATACTCTTTGCGGAGCTGCTCAGCCATTTGCTCGAAAAACACCAGGCAACACAATTTGAATACCAACGGCCGGATGAGTACCGCCTGCGAGAACAACTCGCTCAATTTTGCCAATCCGCGGCGATAAAAGCCGTGGGCACCATGGTTTATGATACGGAGCATTTTTATCTTTCAGACGAGGAGATCCATCGCACATTCAGCCGGGGCAAACGGCACCGTATGGAAGCTTTTTACCGAAAAATGCGGGTACGATTTCACATCCTCATGGATGGAGAGGAGCCGGAAGGGGGCAGCTGGAATTATGATGCGCAAAACCGCAACAAATTGAAGGCCGACGACCTGAAGCTGGTGCCCGAACCGTTGCTGTTCGCAAACGATGTCCGGGATATCCTGACGCGAATCAAACGGCACGGCATCCAGACCATCGGGAAAGAATCTCCCCACCTTATCTGGCCGGTCAATGTCCAGCAGGCATCAGAATTGCTGAATTATTTTTGCCATAACGGCCTGGAGCACTTCGGCCGGTTCCAGGATTCAATGACCGGTAAGCTTGGCGCGACAGACATGAAAAGGCAGTTCGGGCTGTTTCATTCAAGGTTGTCCTTTGCCTTGAACAGCAAAATGCTCAGCCCGCAACACGTTGTCAACACTGTCATTGAGCACTACCACACCAGAAAGCCCGAAATGGACCTAGCACAAGTGGAAGGATTTGTGAGGCAAATCCTCGGGTGGCGGGAATTCATTCGCGGTATTTACTGGGCCAACATGCCCGAATACGAATCCTGCAACGGCTTGGATGCGACTCGCCCACTACCTTCCTGGTTCTGGACCGGAGAGACCCGGATGTATTGCCTTCGACAGGCCATCACCCAGTCCCTTGACATGGCTTATGCACACCACATCCAGCGCCTGATGATCACGGGTAATTTCTGCCTTCTTGCAGGCGTAGATCCCGACCAGGTTGACACTTGGTACCTGGGCATTTACATTGACGCCATCCAATGGGTGGAACTGCCCAACACCAGGGGCATGAGCCAATTTGCCGACAATGGCATCGTGGGCTCCAAAGCATACGCGGCCAGCGGAAACTACGTCAAAAAAATGAGCGACTACTGCAGTGACTGCCACTATCGCGTTACAGAGACAACGACCCCAAACGCCTGCCCTCTCAATGCCCTGTACTGGGGCTCATACACAAGCAACCAAGTCGTTCCGGTGGTCCAACCCCAGAAATAAAATGGTGTATGCTGTGTGGGGCAAAAAACCCGAAGACCAGCGGCAGGCGATACTGGAACGGGCAGAAGCCTGTTTGGATGGTATTGAGGAGCTTTGACCCCTCTCCGTTACCATGGAGGCAAGCGGCAAAAGATACACACCGGGCGGCCCCCATGCCTTGCTCGACTCCGAAAACGTCTCCCGCCTACTTCACCCCTTCAATAAATTTAGGTACATGTTTGACCTAATTCCAATCCATGTGTTAAATTTTGGATTTCATTCTGACGCCACAAAAACGTGATCCTGTTGGAAGTCAGCCCCTTGATTTTGAGAGAATGACCGGTGCAAAGGAATATGGTTTATGAAAGGCCTGGAACTCAGTGAGGCGTACTACGCTGCATGTGCCAAAGAGATTTTCGAGCAGACATTCAAGTCCCTCATGGACCGTGTTGCCATCGGGCTCGTTGGACCCGGCTCTGAATGCTTTGGATTTGATGATGAATACTCACGTGATCACGACTGGGGCCCTTCCTTTTGCCTGTGGGTTACCCGAGAGGATTACCAGCGCTACGGCAAAGAGCTTCAGGCCTGCTACAATGCCCTGCCCGAAGAATACATGGGATTTGGCCCACGGGTCGTGAGTCCGGGCGAAGAGGGCCGCGTGGGCGTTATGGCCACCAGCAGCTTTTACGCCCGCTACACAGGGTTGGATCACACACCGGCTTCCATGAAGGATTGGCAGATACCTTCAGAAAATTTGGCCCTTTGCACCAACGGCAAAATCTTTTCAGACCCCTTGGGAGAGTTCTCCTCATGGCGAACAGCCCTTCTTGAGTTTTACCCTGAAGACCTCCGGCTTAAAAAAATCGCGGACTGCTGCATGCTCGCAGGGCAGGCAGGTCAATACAACTGGCAACGGGGTATTTTAAGAAACGACCCCTATGTAACACATACCGCCACGGTAAAATTCTGCACAGAGATCATGCACCTGGTTTACCTCCTGAACAAAGCCTATGCGCCCTTTTACAAGTGGCTGTTCAGAGGCGTTGCCCAGTTGCCGATACTTGGGGCAGAACTCTCTCCCCTGATTGCACAGGTTCTCAACGAACAGTCCCAAAATGACGGCTGGAAGAATCAGCAGGACACCATGGAGATGATTTGCCGGAAAGTCATCGCCGAGCTTCAGGCGCTCGGATTCACCGATGACAACATACCCTTTTTAGCAGATCACGTCCCATCCATCCTCGGCCGCATCAAAGACCCGGAATTCAAACACTTTATGGGGCGTGGAAAAAAAGACGCCCCATAAAAAAGAGATCATCAAACAAATTCTGGAAATCGAATGGGAGATGTTTTCCACAGTCAACGACAAGGCCGCTTCAGACCCACGGAACCAGGGCCAACCCACCTGCCGGGACTTCCCTGACGAATTCAAACTCCACAGGACGGCAAAATTCCTGGCCTGGCCCGAGACCACCCTCCTCAGTTACCTGAAGGATCTCAAAGAGGCAAAACAAACCAATCGCAACCTGATGACCTATAAATACGCCAGGATGGACAACCTGATCCCAAGCGAAAACTGCAGCCCCTATGTTGATAAAATCACGGGGATCATGGTTCAGTGGCAAAAAGAGTTCATGACCAAGTACCCGCGCATCATGGCCGGAGGCCGTGCTTTGACCGGCGGAGAGGCGGGCATCGACTGGGCCTCTTTTGAAAATTACCTGCGTTGCGAGCTGGAGTCCTACTCCGAAAACACACTGAAATCTCTTTTCCTTCACACGGAAACACTGAAAGATGCCGGCAAAAGCATGTCCGAAGAGGTCTATAAAACGCTGGTTCGGGAAAAAGGATACAACAGTTTGGAGGAGGCGGAGGGAAAGCTGTCTACGTAGGGATCAGGCCTGCACAGTCGACAAAATTATTTTTTTGCATGTGTTCAGACATTGTTGAACACTCCTATCTTCATTGGACAAGACATCAAACCGCCCGCACACCTGGCAAACTGCCGATTCACTCAACCCAAAGGGTTCTCCGATCGCCTTCAGCGTGGCTCCTGAATATCTCTTCATCAGGTAGATTTTCATTTTACGGGCGAGCTTCACATCCTCAACATGATCATCTACAACACTGGCTATGACCGAAAATGACGGCCTGCTGTTCAACGCACTCAGAGCAGGCAATTCCCGATCGCTGCGTCGTCCTTCGAGGTACTTCTTGCTACATCCCTCGTAGAACTTTATCCGGCCCCAGAACGGTATCCGCCGATGCATTTCCCAAAGGGTTCGGGCAATGAAGCGCCTGCTCTTCTTTTCAACGAACCTCTCATATTCCCTTCTGGCCTGTGAAACCCGTTTTCCGAAATACCCATGAATGTAATCCGTCTCAAGCCATTCAGGTGACGCCTCTTTGCCGACAAATGCCCTGTAACTCGACCAGGGATAGTCGATCACTGAGTCAACCATGGCCGCCCGGACAGGATTCAAATGAATATATCTCGACAGCTTCAGGGCGTAATCGTCCTTATAAACGAGAAAGGCCTTGTAACGCCCCTGAAACAAGTGCCCTGAACGCTTCCGTTTGATATTGAAATACGTCGTATAAGAGCTGTTCACATGCTTCATGATCTGTGGAAGATTGGCATCGGGCGTCTCAATAAGGAGATGATAATGATTGGTCATGAGGCAATAAGCATGGATGATGGCCCCGTAACGTTCACTGGGCCTCGCCGAGATACTCCAGAAATTTCTCCCGATCCCGCTTGCTCTTGTAGATGTTCTTCTGCCGTCGCCCCGGGAAACGTAATCCGTAAGGGTCGTGCCATGGGCTGCCTTATTTTGAATGTTTCGAAATGGCGAAAGGGGCTGCAGATCGCGTCTATGAGCATAAACAAACTAAATCAAATCATTTTTTATATTTTGTCAAATATGTAGACTTGCCCCCTTATCTCTCCTTTACAAGATATTAAATGTGTGATCCCTATCTCAAGATAGCATTCTGCAAAACGTCCATTTGATCTTTACAAAAATACCCCCGGGCCACAGCATCCGGGGGCATATTGCACGTTTACATTTGACACACGTGAATTCTATGGGTTTACCG
Organism: Desulfoluna sp. CYM3A; assembly: GCF_056829965.1. Taxonomy (NCBI): domain Bacteria; kingdom Pseudomonadati; phylum Thermodesulfobacteriota; class Desulfobacteria; order Desulfobacterales; family Desulfolunaceae; genus Desulfoluna; species Desulfoluna sp. CYM3A. The sequence goes on along the minus strand of NZ_CP186556.1, from coordinate 1,869,282 downwards.
TAACTGAAATGTCATCCCACTCTCTTCCGTCGGATGTGAATGAGTAATTATCGTACTGCTGAAATCTGATTCGAAACTCAGAGGTATAACCAAAACTTGCATCATAGCCGTTTCTGATTCGTTCAATTTCCGCATCAAGATCAATGATGGTTTTCCCTGCGCTTCCCACATCTATATCTACGGCATTTAATATACGATACCATTTGATATTATCCATACTATACATCGCATTCATGTGCCCAGTAAACATTTCTCCCATCCAAGAAGCTTTTATCCGAAGATTGAGCATGGAAAAAGCTTAGTGTCACATTATGAAGTGAGTTCAGATCGATTGTCAGTACTGCCTCATTAAGATTGTATTGACCATTGGTATTTACGTCCATCCGCAATCGCCCATTCAAAACATCAATTCTTCCTATGGACGTATCAGACGAATAATAATCCCATGAGTTATTAACGCCGGGCAGGCCGCTGGAAAATTCCTGAAAATAGGGTGGGCGAAGCGTATCGCCTTTCATCCGTAAGGTAAGGCTACGTTGTTGGGTAACGTTAATAGAGTCTGAAAATTCAACGATCCCGGTATGGCAAACTCCCGAAGCAAGCCCTGCAGCATCCCAACACGCGTCGACAGTTGTCGTTTCTCCCGGTGCCAGCTCGCCCTGATTTATACTAAATGTCAGCCATTCTTCTGCTGTCGTTACTGTCCAGTCCACACTCACAGTACCGGTATTCGTTAAAACAAAGGCCTGGCATTCTGCCATTGTTGGATGATCAGCCGGGACTAATATTTCTGCCAGTTCTACCGGATTGATTTTCAAGGCAGATTTTACGCCGGTAATCTGAATAGTATCCCACTCCCGACCATCTGAAGGATAAATATAATTATCATATTGTTGAAACTTCAGTTTAATATCCGCTGAATATGCAAAGTCCGGGTCAAAATTTGAACGTATTCCTGAGATCGTTTCATCGAAAAACGGAATTCTGTCCGCTGCTACTCACATCAAGGCTGGATGAACTTATAATACGGTACCAGGTGTTCCCGTCACTGCTGATGGCAACTCCATCTCCATTAAAATGCCCGGTAAACTGCTCAGGAATTACAGTCACTTCATCACCGTGGTCTGCCTGAAAAAAACTGAGCATTACATCACTTGCACCTTCCAGATCAACTGACAATATTGCTTCATTTAAATTATAGTTACTATTCTGACTGACATCCATTCGCAGCCTTTCACCAACGATCTGAATGCGGCCATACTGGTGAGAAGAATAATACGTCCAACCGGTTTCTGCGTCGGGTAAGTCATCTGAGAAGAAATATTCATAAGGCAGAGTATCTTTCTCTTTATCAACCATTATAGAGATATCGCGTGTTACGGATAGCCCACTTGATGTTTCAAAAAAAGTAATACGTGCACTATAATTACCTGCCTGAAGCGCCTTTGCTGATGACGTCAGACATAGCTGAACATCCTGACTTCCGCCTCCAGTAACCCTCCCTGCATTTACGGATGCCTCGATCCACGGTTCAGAAACCGTGAGTGTCCAGTCAACCGAATTTACAGACTCATTCGAAATTGTGTAAACAGCACATGCAGGAGTAAAAATGCCCCCTTCAATACCGTTGAACTCAAAAGGCTGATCAGGTGAAACATCAAGAGAATAGATTGGTAACACTGTAACAGTCAACGTATCTTCGCCAACACCACCATCATCATCGGAAATCCTCAGAGTAACAACAAAGGTTCCGGGCCTTGTGAAGGTATGCTCTGGTGTCAGTGTACCCACTCGCAACCCGTCGCCGAAATCCCACACGATTGTATGGGTATCGAGACTCCCTTCGTCACTGTACTGTCCGGCAAAGCTGACGGGTGAATACATACTCGTACTGATATGATAGCCTGCGTCAACCAGAGGAGCTGAATTCGTCACGGATACAACTTGGCTGTCACTACCTGACAGCCCGTTATTATCCAGTGCGGTAAGCGTTATCGTATAGTCTCCGTCGTCAGCATATACATGATTAACCGTACCGGTACCCGTAGCGGTAAAGCCATCCCCAAATCCAAAGCTAATGGGTATCGGCAATGTTCGGGTCATAAAGATAATCCAGTTCCACTTCAACCGAAGAGCCTTCAATAATGGTACCATCAGGGTTAACGTGAGTATCTCAATCGGAGGCTGGTTCGACATTGGAAGCACCTGAATATCCTGACGGCTGTATTGTTTTCATAATTATTGTCAGTTTGCTGAGTTGATATCGTTGCTGCAAAATTATGGACACCGCCTGTTTTAGGAGTGACAATGAACTCTTTTTCACCCGATGATCCTGCCTCAACACTTCCGACATAGCAGGTAAATGTGTTTCCAACCCTCTCACAACCCGGAGATGCGCTAACAACATATACATCCTGAGGCAGGGTGCCGGAAATAACAACTCCGGATGCTTTTTCACTACCGGTATTTCCGTAATAAAGGGTATAGTTCAGCTCTCTACCGGCTTCTATCTGGTACGGAAAATCGCTTTGAGTTAACCCAAGGTCCACTTCGGCATCCCGTGGCGTACCTGTAATTAAAAAGTCCCCCCAGTCGCGGCCGTCATCATAAAAAAACGTGGAGTTATCATACTGCTGAAAACGCAGTTTAAATCCAGAGGTATATTGAAACAAAGGATCATAATTACTCCTGACACGAGCCACTTCAGCATCCAGGTCAACGGTAAACGTATTTCCCCTTGAACCGACATCCAGGTCTTCTGCAGAAACAATCGTATACCAGGTTGCTCCGTCTGAAGGATGATACCCCATCACCATTGACTGATCCGGTGAATGTTAAGGGCAACCCATCAGCTTCGTCTCCGTGGTCTGCCTGAAAAAAAGTCAGGAAAACATTTGCAGCCCTGCAGATCAGCAGTCCAGTCTATTTCATTCAGTGTATATGAAAATGGCAAACTCTGATCCATTCTTGAGCGACCCGTTGACAAACTGGAACCGGCCATAACTATTACTCGACTGAAGGTTAAATCCATAATCACTATCGGGGTAAGCCCAATCAAAATGGTGCTGATAGATTGTATCGTCGGGAGTGATAATCTCACCCGGTTCATCACTCAGGGTGAGGCCTACACCATAGAAGACCTGATTACGAGTCCGATAGCCATTAAAAATTAGTTCATCATCATATGTATTATTGATCATACCTTCGCTCGCTACGCGCACATTCAAGCCCAGATACCGGTACCCTTGATGAATCAACTCTCTTATATAAGGTGCGAGCTCTACCTGGTGACTTCCAGCCCAATCCAGAACCACAGATGATATTAACACATCTCCTTCGTTTGAATCCGAGAGATCTGCAACCCCGTTTCCTTTCTATATCCCCAGAATTGAATCTCAGGCCGATTGGAAAGCTTTGTCGCATAAAATTTTAAAAGCGCAGATTCAACTCGGCTTTCAAGCTGGAAAAGCTGAAAGGTCAACTTCAATAATCCCTCTACTTTTTATATCGCTGGTTCTGATAGTTTACATTTCGCCATATAACACGAATCTGTGACGTTGATATTACAGACTCAAATGTATCATCCCCACCTGAATCGTAGACACTCACATTTCCGACAATTGCAGCTTCATACTCTGTTGCGTTCGTTATTACAACCGACAAGATTAAAAAAAGACAAGTGAATAAAAACAGTTTTTTTTTTCATTTGATCCTCTTTAGCCTTCGTTAAAGTTTTTTTACTTACATTCGACGCAAACGAGTTCATGAACATGTGCCCATGACTTATAAAATATATGCTGGCCCGGAATAATCTGGGGAAGCCCGGTTTCGTTGGATTTGAAAAGAAATCACTGACAAAAGTTGAGCAGGAATTGGTCAAGGTGGCACCGGCAGATTCTAAAAAGGCCAAGTGTTTTTTGCAAATCAGTCGTTCTGAAGTGCGCGTTTATAGATCTTGAACGCTAACCATTCAGATCCTCGTTCCCTCAAGAGGTCCAACCGGGGCAAAGCTTTAAAAAAATAGGCAAACAGGTTTTGAAAGCTGCTTCGTATAAGCAAACCCATTAGTTTGACACAATTTTCGATTTAACGAGTAAGCATTCCCTACATAAACCCCAATGTTAAACTCACTTGATTAATCAAACAGTTACTAATAGGGTCATTTTGCACCCGACATTTGATCACCTGTACTAACCGAACATACGGGTCGTTGAAGCATTTACTACGTCGAGTAAACTTCGATCTTATTAGTAAAAAAACGAGAACCGGTAGAAATGACACAACGAACTAAACCACTCGAAAACAAGTGAGACAATCAACGCAACCCGATATAAGCACGTAAAACCCTGCTATTTATTTCAATCAAGGGCATGTAACGGCTCCATTGGGTCTAATTACGAAATGCGGATAATTAAAAAGTGAACGCATCAAAGCCAAATCAACACAAAAAAGAGTTAAGTAGATTGGACCGTCGCAATCTAAATAAGGTTGGAATCTAAGACTGGGAAGCGACTGCTCTCAATTCTCAACCAATTGACAAACAGCTAATTATATACAACTTTTGGCCACCCATCATTATTCACGTTTCCCAAGACGTATTTTTTACAGGAAAGATCACAAAACAACAAGATGAAATTCCAAGCTCTCCCATTAGACACCATGGACCACAACCATCGGCCAAAGAATGAAGGCCCCACCCACCAAACATAACACCATAGCTCAAAAAACATTAGGCCAAAGATCATTCCAAAACAACATGCTGCTCAACAAAAACATCCGTCAACAAAAGGAACTTATTCCACTAAACGACCAGCACAAGTTCAACATAATCCATTCAAAAATAAAAGCAGACTTCCCCTCAGTTTTTCATGCAATCTCATGAACAAAAATACTGGACAAAATGACAGTTGATTGAGGGAAAGAAGGTCTTAAAGAAAGAAACATAGACAGAAGAATTGAATCTCAGATTGACCCACGAAGCCCTTGATAAACAGGCTTCGTGGGGATTTGGGGTCAGGGCTACTGGCTGGCCCAGTCCGCAGGATACGTCACAAACATAAACCGGGCCGAATCCGGGGTGCTGAAGGTGATGGAGGAGTCTTTGGGGATAAAGAGGATATCCCCTTTGCAGGCCGTGACTTTCCGGTCGTCCAGGAGAATTTCCAGGGTGCCGTCGATGATGTAGTCCACCTCGTCGTAGCGGAGGGTCCAGTCAAAGGCAGAGCCTTCCTGCATCTCCATGATGCCGAAGCCGAGACGGGGGCTCTCTTCCAGGGTCGCCACGTCGGTGATAAAGACTTTGTCTCCTTTTTTGCCGGTGTCAAAGGGCTCGGGGGTGACGGTTGCGGCTTTGACGCAAAACACCCCGCTCTCTTTATCGACGATTTTTTCAAACTCACCGGCCTTGCCTGTGAGCTGCTCGGCGACGATCTTACGAATCAGGGCTTCGATATTGACTTCTTGTTTATCCATGACACACTCGCTGCAGTTCATGCACACCGGGGCACCACAAGGGGCCAGGGGCGCGATTTGGTTGTGGGCGCTTGTCCCCGCCATGAGCAATACCCGGTTGTCCCGTAACAGGTCCCGGGCGGCCGGGGTGAGGATGATCTCCTCGTTCAGGTGGAAGACGCCGTCCGTCACGTGGTTCATGACGGTCTCGGTGCCGATCAGTTTCTTCTTCATTTAGTCTCCCTTTCATGACGCCTTGTATGGCGCGAACATGCCGCCCAGGGCACTCATCTCCCGGACACCGCGCTCATCTTCTTGAGCTGCTCCATGATCATGTGGGTCACCGCCTGGACGTCGACGGTATCGCCGGACCGAGCCGGGACGGTGGCCGCATCATCAACGCCGTAAGCCATGCGCCGGATATTAAAGAGGTGCTGGGGACCGACGTTCTCCGAGGTGGCGCTGCCCCCCACCGTGCCGCACCCCAGGGTGAAGGAGGGAGAGAGGTTGGTGGTGATGCCCACGGCGCCCTGGGTGGTGGGGGTGTTGACCAGAAAGCGGGAGACGGGTTTTTTAAGGGCAAACTCGCGGATCACGGTCTCGTTGTTGGAGTGGATCCCCATGGAGTGCCCCATGCCCCCGTTTTTGAGGAGCTTGTAGCAAAGCTCGCAGGCCTCCTGCCAGTCGTTGACCACGTAGAAACCGAGCAGAGCGGTGAGCTTCTCCTTGGAGAAGGGGAATTTGGGACCCACGCCGGGCTCGTCGCAGAGCAGCATGGTGGTGCCGGCGGGCACGTCAATGCCGGCCACCTTGGCAATGTCCGCTGCGCAGCGGCCCACGATGGCGGGGTTCATGGAGCCGTTGGGGCGTTCCATGACGCGCTTGACCTTGGCCAGCTTCTCCCCTTCCAGGAAGTAGCCGCCCTGGGCGATGACGCTGGCCTTGACCTTGTCTGCGATGCAGGCTTCGGTAACGATGGCCTGCTCGGAGGCGCACACGGTGCCGTTGTCAAAGGTCTTGGAGGCAAAAATCTTCTGGACGGCCACGTCCACGTCGGCGCTGCGCTCGATGAAGGCGGGCACGTTGCCGGAGCCCACGCCCAGGGCGGGGGTGCCGGAGCTGTAAGCCGCCTTGACCATGGCGTTGCCGCCGGTGGCCAGGATCATGTCGGAGATCTTCATCAGCTCGTCGGTGCCCTCCATGGTGGGAACGCTGATGACGCCCACGAGGTCCTCTGGAAGGTCCATGGCCTTGAGGACGCTCCGGATCATGTTCACGGTGGCCGTGATGCACTTCACCGCGCTGGGGTGGGGCGAGAACACGATGCTGTTGGCACTCTTCAGGGCGATGATGGCCTTATAAAGCGTGGTGCTCGTGGGGTTGGTGGAAGGAATGAGCCCAGCGATGACCCCCATGGGCATGGCGATCTCGACGATTCGCTTGTCGGTGTCCTCGTTGACGATACCGACGGTCTTCATCCCCCTGAAATAGGCGGCCAGCTTTTCGGTGGCGTGGATGTTCTTCTGGGTCTTGTCTTTCCACTTGCCGAAACCGGTCTCTTCGGCGGCCATCTTGCCGAGTTCTTCGGCCATCTCTGCGCCCACCCCGGCAATGGCGTCCACCAGGGCGTCCACACGCTCCTGGCCGGCCTGTTCAAGGGAGGGCTGCGCTGCCCGCGCCGCTCGAACCAGTGCCCGTGTTTCCTGAATGGAGAGTAAATCCTTGTCTACCATAGTCTGTCTCCCTACCTACGACTCCGATGTCGTTATGTACTGAACAAATGCTTCGAGAAGGTCTTTTTTCCTGGCGTATTTGATTTCGCTCCGTGCCAGGGGAAACCCGGGAATTCCCCGGGCAATCCGCCTCAGTGCGGTAACCTTCTTCTTCTTGAGATCGTCCATGTCCGGGGCAACGGATTCCCCTCCATCGGTTCTCCCGTCACCTGATTTTAAACTTGGCCCCGGCAAAGGGGCCTGGACGGTGTCACACGCCGCCTCTCCCCTGGGCCCTGGGCCCGGGTTTGCGGGAGCACGTTTTTTGGGCCGTGCCCGCTCCCGGACCAACACCTCCTCCAGCCCTTCTGCGGTGCGGGCGATAACGGTCACCGAGTGTACCTCGCCCAGGCGTGCCGCCGCCGTGCTCCCCGCATCCACCGAGGCTTTCACCGCGGCCACGTCCCCTGTCATCAGCACAGAGACGAGGCCACCGCCCACTGCCTGGCAACCCAGGATGGAGACGTCGGCGGTCTTCACCGCCACGTCCCCTGCCTCCACCGCAGGGACAAGCCCCACAGTCTCGATCATGCCCAAGGCCTTACCCTTCATGGCATCCCCCCGTTATCAGTATTTCAAAGGGTTGTCCGCCACGTGCTGAACGGCATCGGCAAAGGCATCGCAGGCTGCTTTGCAGGCGGACTGGCTCCCGGTGAGAAGCGCCCCGCCAAAGTTGGTCTCCGAGGGAGGGCCGTAAACAGCCATCTTCACGTCTGCTGCTTTCAGGGCCGCATCCACCGCATACACCGCCTCGATGGGAGGGGCGATAAGATACGCCATGGCCTCCCCTTCCTGAATTCCCCCTTCGGCAGAGAGAAACGAGCCGGTGCGGGAGATGCAGTGGGCGTAGTAGCAGATGGAGTCGTCGTCGTTGCAGCTGTAGAAACAGGCGTCGTTCTCCAGGAAATCCACGGCCGCGTTGAGGCCGCTCTTCACCTCCGCCGGATTCGGCCCGGAGAGAATGGCGATAAACTCTCCGGCAAGCTTGGTGTTGGCGTTGACAGCCCCGCCGTAGAAACTCTTGGCGTAGGCCACCTTCACGTCTGCCTTTTTGGTGGCCTCGTCAATGGCGGTGTAGCCCACGTCGTCGATATCGCAGGTGAGCATCCCCACGCTGCGATGCCCGTCGGGAAGCGAAAGCTCCCGAACCATGTCCCGGTCCACGTTTGGTATCATTTTTATGCTCAGTACCTTGGACTTCAGGGCATCCCCTTTCATATCTCTCCTCCTTGCCGGTCTGTGCCGGTATCATTCATCGATTGAAGCCACATCTCACCACCATGCGTCATTGCACGGAAACGAATCGGTCGTCGTATAAGCGTCGCAGGAGCTAAATCAGCTCGTCTCACCCTTTTGTTATGCGACATCCTGCAAGGCTTGCTTGCGCATCATGTGTTCGGAAACCCAACGCGTTTTGCCATTTTGATGTTCTCTGAGCATCATCCGGAGACATGATCGTTACGACCTTCGGCGGTGCGCAAGCGCACCCTACCTCACATCACCCGCACCGTCGGCTTCGCGTCACCCGTCACTTAAAAAGACAGGTTGCCTTCATGTCCACTCACGACTGCCGGGTCTCGAACACCAGGGTCTTGATCACCACGGGCACCACCGTGCCTCCGGCCATGGAGCGGCCGATGTCGATGTAGTCCCCTTCGCTCACCTCGATCTGATCCACGCAGATGACCTGAGCCCCGGGGTTCAGGGCCCGAAGGCTCTGCCCCAGGACCTTGCCGCTGTCCTGCTCCATCACCACCACAACGGGGTGACCGGCCCGGATCAGGGGGGCCAGACCGGAGAGCAGCCCCCGGGCGAGCACCTGCACCTTTTTATAGGAGAGGTACCCGCCGCCCTGGATCCCGATGGCAAGGGGCTCCAGGTCCATGGCCTCGTAGAGGCTGGAGACGCTGCGGCCCACGGCCTCGGCCATCTCTTCCGGGGTGTCTGGAATGCCCTCCCCAAAGGGAATGACCACGGGAACGTTCTTCATAGGCAGGCGCTCATCGCTCACCACAATGGTGCTCCCGCTCACATCCACGGTCTGGGCACCGGCGCCGATCACCGTGGCCCGGATGGTCTCGGCAGGACGGATCATCTCCATGCCCTTATCCCGGAACACCTGCCGGACCTGACGGCCCAGCAAGGGACCGATGTCGCCATAGCGGGCAATCTCATCCAGGGTGTCACATGGGGCTGTTGTGTAGGCATGATCGGCCACGCCACCTGAGATCATCACGCAATCCACCTCGTAATCGAGGCGCAGGGGCGTGGTCATCATCAGCGCATCCTCCAGGCCGGTGAGGTGGTTTTGCTTCAGGGCGTTTGCCACCACCTCGGCCATGCGACGGCAAAGGATCTCCAGACGCGACGGGTCCACACGGTCCCCGGGTGAAAGGGAAAGGCCCAGGTCATCCAGCACGCGGGCCATGGGCTCGCTCACCTGAACCACCCGCCCCTCAACCGGGCCCACCCGGAGCAGGCGACCGCCGACATTGATGCAGCAGCTGTCGATGGCTTTGCCGCTCCGGTAAATCCCGATGTTGGCCGTGCCGCCGCCGATGTCGATGTTGGCCACGGTGAGAAAATGCCTGCGGGAGTAATCCGAGGCCCCGGACCCGCGCCCGGCGATCACCGACTCCAGCTTGCCCCCTGCCGTGGCCACCACAAAGTCGCCCGCGTAGCTCGCCATCTCGCCGGAGATGCGGCGGGCGTTCTCTTTTTTGGCGGTCTCGCCGGTGATGATCACCGCCCCGGTGTCGATGTCCGAAGGGGAGATCCCGGCCTTGGTGAACTCTCCGTTGATCAGGCGAAACACCGCATCCGTATCCACGAGGTTGTTCCCGGTAATGGGGGTAAAATGGATGCCGCTGCGGTAGACCACCTCCTTGTCCGTGATCTCCATGCGCGGCACCAGGGTCCCTGGAGCCGTGTTCTTCACCGTCAGCCGGCTCACCACGCACTGGGTGGTGGTGGTGCCGATGTCGATGCCCACGCTGGTCACCACCTCGGCGGCGGAGGACTCCGCCGCACCGCTCAGGTGAGCCGCATAAAGGGACGATATGGTTGAACTCTCTGACATGGCCGCTACGCTTTCATGGCCTCGGACAGGGCCACGCCGCTGGCCTTGTGGGCGAGCATCTGCTTGACCACGGTGGCCATGTGGGCCCCGGCCTCGGCAGGGGGCGTCCCGCCTTTGTGAATATTGGAGATGATGGTCCGATCGGCCTCAACGGTTTTCTCACCGGCCTTGTAGACCATGTAGGCGCTCATGGACTCGGCGGTGATCAGCCCGGGACGCTCGCCCACCAGCTCCACCACCACATCGCAGCCCAGGAGGGCGCCCACCTCGTCCATGACGCCCACGCGGCCGTACTTCACGAAAAAAGGCGTGCCCACGCTCAGTCCCTCGGCCTTGAGCCCCTGGATCAGGGCGGGGACCGTGTCCCCGATGTTGGCTTCAATGGCCGTGGAACTCAGGCCGTCCACCACGATGATCTGCACCTGGGCACCCTTTTCGCAGCGCTCGGAGATCATCTTTTTGGCATCTTCGCTGAGCCGCTTGCCCAGCTCCGGCTTCATGAGGTACTCGTCCTTGTCCTTCACCACAGTCTGGACGCCGAACAACCCGTTCTCGGCCAGGCAGGCATCGGAGACATCCAGAAAAACAGCGTCCACGGCGGCTGCGTGGTCGGCCTGGAAGTGGAGAAACGAGTGGGTCTTCTGGCGCGCGCCGCATCGGCCCATGAGGATACGGGCCGGGGTGGTCTTGCGCATGGCCTCAAGGGCCGCCATGTTTTTGGGGCTGTCCACCTTCACCTCGTCCAGCGGAGGCAGGGTCACGGGGTCTCCGGAAGAGAGGCCGGAGCCGGAGGAAGCCACCGGCGCAGCCCCCCTGTCCCTTGCCGAAGGGGCGCTTTGAAGCACTCCCTGCTCCACCAGCTTGCCGATGACGCTTTGAATCAGTTCCTGTTCGTTCATTGCTCTGTGGTTCCTTTGCTATTTGTCAAACATTGAGGCGTCGCCGGCAGCCTCGGTAAGGCAGCCGTCTTCCATGATACCCATCTTCTCAAGCCAGGTTTCGAACTCGGGGGCCGGCCTGAGGCCCAGGATCTCCCGGGCGGACGCATCATCGTGGAAACTGGTGTCCTGATAGTTGAGCATGCAGTCGTCGCCGCCCGAAACCCCCATGAAAAAGTTGGACCCGGCCATGGCGCAGAGCATGGTGCCGATCTCCTGATCGTCCTGGTCAGCCTTCATGTGGTTGGTGTAGCAGGGGGCGATGCCCATGGGCAGGCCGTGCATCTTGCCCATGAAAAGGTCCTCCAGGTCTGCCCGGATCACCTCTTTGCCTGTGTAGATGGTCTCCGGGCCGATAAACCCGGAGACGTTGTTGAGCATGAAGGGGGCATAGCGCCTTGCCAGGCCGTAGGTGCGGGCCTCCAGGGTCATCTCGTCCACGCCGTGGTGGCAGTCCAGGGAGATCTCCGAGCCCTGGCCGGTTTCGAAATACATCACGTTGGGGCCGGTGGAGGTGGCCCGGTGCAAAGCCAGGTCCCGGGCCTCGCCCAGCATGGCGGCGGAGATGCCGAAGGCATCGTTGGCGGTCTGGGAGCCTGCGATGCTCTGAAACAGAAGGTCCACGGGCACGCCCTTTTCCATGGCCTGCATCTGGGTGGTGATGTGGGCCAGGACAACACACTGGGTGGGCACCTCGTAGAGATCCCTGAAATCGGTAATGGCCCGCATCACCCGTGAGTACCCTTCCACGTTGTCTTCCACCGGGTTCACCCCGAAGCAGGCGTCCCCGGAACCAAAAGAGAGGCCCTCCTTCAGGGAGGCCAGAATCCCTTCGATGGCGTCCGTGGGGTGGTTGGGCTGGCACCGGAACGACAGGGTTCCGGGCAAGCCGATGGTTGTGTTGCAATGGGCCGACACCTTGATCTTCTTGCTGGCGTACACAAGGTCCATGGTGGACATGAGCTTGGCCGCGGCGGCAATCATCTCGCTGGTGAGGCCCCGGCTGATGTTCAGCAGGTCTCCCTGGCGGCGGCTCTTGAGAATGGTTTCCCGCAACTCGGCCACGGTCCAGTTCTTGATGCTCTCGTAGATGGTGGTGTTCAGGTCGTCGTAGATCACCCGGGTCACCTCGTCATCGTCGTAGGGGATGACCGGGTTCTCATAGATGTCCTTGAGCTGCAGGTTGGCCAGGCAAAGCTTGGCCGCAACGCGCTCCGTGGCGGACTCCGCCGCGATACCGGCCAGGGCGTCGCCGGATTTCTCGTTGTTGGCCTTGGCCAGGACATCGCGGACCGATTGAAAGGCAAATACCTTATCGCCGATCTTGCTTCTCAGATTCACGTGTGTATCTCCTTACTTGATTATGGCAAATGCCTTGATAACGCCTTCATACACACGTCACCAAAGCACTCGCCCAGAATTTCAAGGCGCCCCCCTGCCGCCGGAGGCGCGCTTTTACTCGTCCCCCTGCTCCTGTTCGATCTTCACAGCAGCGGGAACCGAAAGAATGTAGGCCAGGCAGAAGCCTGCAATGCCCCCCGCCAGCTTGCCGCTCATGACGGGCAGGATCATGTTGGGCTGGAAGTTGGCGGTAAAGGCGAGATGATCACCGAACATAAAGGCCGCGCATACGGAAAAGGCGATGCACAGGACTTTGTCCTTGGCCCGCATGTCGGCGATGAGGCGGAACATGGCCAGGATGTTGGCGGCGGCGGCCAGGATGCCTGCGGCCCCTTCGCTCTTCAGCCCGAGCTTTCCGCCCACGGCCTCCATGGGCCCGGCCAGATAGTGTTTGATAAGGTAAACCATGGGAAAGGCGCCGCAGAGCATGATGCCGATGTAACCGGCGATCTCAAGGGCCCGGAACTGATCGGCCTCGTCGGCGATAATAGGATCAAATCCCCAGCCACCCAGAACCGTGGAGAAGATGCCGGTGAAGTACTCCACCACGGAAAAGACCAGAACCAGGGTCAGGCCGATGCCCATGGCCCGGCCAAAGACAAGAAACCCCTTGATCATGGCCTTGGGGGCGAGCTTCAGGCCCACGGCAAGGGCCACGCAGAAGATGGTCAGGGGCAGCAGGTTGGCAAAGATGGTTCCGAAACTTAACGAGAGGATATAAGCGGACTCGGCGTTGGCCGAGATCACGCCACGTACGGCAAGATCCGTGACGGAGAGGATGGCGCTGCTTACAAAAACACCCACGGGGATGCTCAGGATCCCGGACATCACCCCCAGGGCCATGTACTTGTGGTCCTTCTTCTCCAGCATGGTCAGCCCCACGGGGATGGAAAAGACGATGGTGGCCCCGGACATGTAGCCCACCACCATGGCCATGATCCAGCTCTCCTTGGTCTGGGCCAGGACCTCGGCCAACTGGTACCCGCCCATGTCCACGGCGATGAAGGTGGTGGCGGCAATGGCAGGGTCCGCTCCGATGGCGGAAAAAAGAGGCCCGAAAACGGTTTTTACAAACGCAGAGATGTACGGCGTGGCCGCCATGATCCCGGCCACGGGGACAAAGATGGGGCCGATGCTGTTGAGGCCCTCGATGAACTCCCGGCCCAGGCCGCTCTCATCGTCCTTGATGTAGGCAAAGGCGCCTAAAACTGCACACCCCATGATAATGTAAATGATAATCGTACCGATGCTTCCCATAAGGCAATTCTCCTGATCTGTGGTGTCACTTCATCATGACGGTTGGTCAGGGCCGGGGGAAAATGACCGAAGGTGCGCTTCCTCTCCCGCGGTCGGAAAATCTTTGTGCCCCGCTCCCTCCATGCTTTAAGCGGCACCCCGGTATCATTCCGGGGTCGGTGCACGCAAAGCCCGGTGCGACCGGCCCCTTTGCCTGTCACGCCGAACGGAAGGCGCCCCTTCCCTGCACACGATCGCCACCCATGCCTGAGGTCCCCGCAACGCATCCATCCCGTTGCAGGTACACCCCTTCCTCAATCAAAATGCATACCAACGCCGAAAAAATGACTTTTTAAGAAGAATTACGAAGAATTAAACTCAGAGAAGAAACAAAGGCGGGTTACCGGCGTTCTATCTGTCCGGCAGGAAAAAGGATGTATCCACTTTTCGTGAACGCTTGTGCAGGGGAAAGGGAGAAAGGGAACGGTTCAAGTCATAGGGGGAAAATAAGCCTCTCGGCGGCAAAGGGCTACAGCCCCTTGACCCCAGGGTCGGGAATGCTCTTTCGCCTTTCGTTGTGGCGCCGTAGCCCGGTGACGTTGGCTGAGTGGTGACACGCAGGCACGGGCGTAGGCGGATTCCTCAGGCTCATCACATTCCCTGACGGGCTTCGCCCGTGTGGAATACGGAACCCTTGCCGGGATACTGTTATCTTTCGTTCCCAGGCTCTGCCTGGGAATGCACCTCGGAGGCTCTGCCTCCACGATCGATACCCACGGATCCTGTGACAAACGCCACCCACGGAATGATTTTGCATACCGGCAAGGCGAAGCCTTGCTATTCACACTCCCAGGCAGAGCCTGGGAGCGATACGATAAAAATCGACCGAAACGGAACGCTGCACTCCAGTGCGGCTTTTTAGTCCGCCGCTACCCGAGCCGCACCGGAGTGCGGCGTTCCAGAGGACAAGGGAGCTCCCAGATAGATAAAATGGACCTCTCCTGCAAAGACAGCTACCCCATGTCACACATCACGCGAATGCCCCGAGAACCATGGCATAATGGCGGCCTCCATGCATTCGTCATAGGGTTTCAAGGTGCCCCCACCTTCTTTCGTTCCCAGACTCCGCTTGGGAATGCCCCCCGGAGGCTCTGCCTCCACGGTTGATACCGACAGACCCCGTGACGTGTGCCACCCACGGGATGATTTTGCATACCGGCAAGGCGAAGCCTTGCTATTCACACTCCCAGGCAGAGCCTGGGAGCGATACGATAAAAATCGACCGAAACGGAACGCTGCACTCCAGTGCGGCTTTTTAGTCCGCCGCTACCCGAGCCGCACCGGAGTGCGGCGTTCCAGAGGACAAGGGAGCTCCCAGATAGATAAAATGGACCTCTCCTGCAAAGACAGCTACCCCATGTCACACATCACGCGAATGCCCCGAGAACCATGGCATAATGGCGGCCTCCATGCATTCGTCATAGGGTTTCAAGGTGCCCCCACCTTCGTTCCCAGGCTCCGCTTGGGAATGTCCCTCGTAGGCTCTGCCTCCACGGTTCGATACCGACAGACCCCGTGACGTGTGCCACCCACGGGATGATTTTGCATACCGGCAAGGCGAAGCCTTGCTATTCACACTCCCAGGCAGAGCCTGGGAGCGATACGATAAAAATCAACCGAAACGGGAACGCCGCACTCCGATGTGGGATTCAGTCCACCGCTACCCGAGCCGCGCCGGAGTGCGGCGCTCCAGAGGACAAGGGAGCTCGGAGGGAATGTAAACAGGCCGATGGCCTAATGATGATGAAAGTCGACGTTTGTTTGAAAGGCGAATGGCAAAGGGCATTCGCAATCTACCTTCAAGGTGGCACACCTTGCCGCCGGAGTTATTGCAGCTACACCGATAATGGACCAGTGGCAACAACGTATCCCGTGACTTCGAAACTTGTAAGTCAGCCCGCAGCGTTTATGTCGGGCGTAGCCCGAGCCGAAGGCCATTGCGCTTTGCCCTGAGGAACGAAGGGCAAAGCGCAATGGCAATATGCTTTCGAGGTGGCTCACCTCGCCGCCGGAGGCTTGCTTTTGCTCCCGAGGTTAACCATAGACACCGTCTTACGCCTGCACGCCCCACCCCATGCGATCCACGCTGTGTTTTTTAAGGAGGGTGTACAGGCGGGTGCGGCCGAGGCCGGAGATGGCGCAAGCCTCTTTGATGGACCCACGGGTGGCTTTCATGAGTTTCTGGAGGTATTTTTTTTCTGCCTTGTTGAGGACCGACTCCCGGTAGGCCTTGTAGGTGGACAACGGAAGATCCGAAACGTCCTCGGCGTCCGCAGCAGGCTTTGGCTCCGATGGCAGGTCTACCGGTACGGCAACGGAGACTGACTCTTTTTCCTCACCAGGGTCTCCGAAGGTTTCGGCCACCGACGATCGGGCCATGGTGATGCGGATCTGTTCGGGCAGGTGCTTGGAGAAAAGCTCGGGCTCGTAATAGGCATCGCTGATGGAGGACTCCAGGGTGTTCACCAGTTCACGCACGTTGCCCGGCCAGTGGTAGCTGCCAAGGGCGGCGATGAAATCCTGGGAGACCCCCTTGGGCTTGATGCCCAGGGAGCCGTACACTTTGGCGCTGAGCTGCTTCACCAGGCCGGGCAGGTCTTCGAGGCGCTCCCGAAGAGGGGGAAGGGTCAGAGAGACGGCGTTGAGTCGATAGAGCAGGTCTTCCCGAAACAGGCCCTGCCTCACCATGTCCGAAAGCTTCCGGTTGGTGGCAGCCACCAGCCTGAAGTCGCTCTCCACCTCCTTTTTGCTCCCCACGGGACGATAGCGCCGCTCCTGGAGCACCCGCAAAAAGGCTTTCTGGAGGTTAAGGTTCATCTCCCCCACCTCGTCCAGGAACAGGGTGCCTCCGTTGGCAAGGCCCACCAGCCCTTCGGCGGCCTTGTCCGCCCCGGTAAAAGAGCCCTTCTCATGGCCGAACAGGGCGCTCTCCACCAGGGTTTCGGGCAGGGCCGCGCAATCCACCACCACAAACCGGTGCCGGGAACGTCCACTGTTGGCGTGGATGGCCCGGGCAAACAGCTCCTTGCCCGTACCGGTTTCCCCGGTGATCAGCACGTTGGAAAGACTCTGAGACGCCTTGGCCACGGTGTCCAGGCACTCCTGAACCTGGTGGCTGTTCCCCACGATCCCCGCCCGCTTGAGGGTCCTGGCGGGCCGGGCCGCGGTGCGGATGTTGTCCCGGTACTGGAGCACCCGGTCCAGAGGCTGGATGATCTTTTTGGGGGACAGGGGCTTCTGGATGTAATCCCAGGCCCCGTTTCGGATGGCCCGCTCCGCACCGTCGGAATCACCCATGCCGGTCATGACGATGATCTCCGGCGGAAAGTCGATCTCCAGAATCTCTTTCATGGCCTCAAGGCCGTTGCCATCGGGCATGCGCACGTCCAGGAAGACCACGTCAAACCCGCCGGAAAGGGCCAGTCGCAGCCCCTCGGCCAGGGTCTGGGCGTAGGCCGCTTCATGGTCCATATGGTGGACAAGGTCGCACAGCATGGTGCACATCTGCAGGTCATCATCTATGATCAATACATTGGACATCTCTTACTCCTCCGGTATCCGGTTCCCACTTCGCCTCCTGCCCGGAGACCTGATCCATCATGCCACCGGCTCGCGGCGCAGCACCCGGGAGACCAGATCGGCCAGCTGTCGCGCCCCGATGGGCTTTTTCATAAAACATCGTATGCCCGCGGCCCGGGCCTCTTCCTCCAAGCGGGATGAACTGAATCCCGTGCAGAGCACCACAGGCAACTCGGGCCTCACGGCCATCACCTCCAGGGCAAGATCGAACCCCGTCATCTCGGGCATGGTCTGGTCCGTGATGACCAGGTCAAAGGCGCCGGGGTCCTGCATGAACCGCCTGCGGGCCCGGATGCTGGAGGTCTCTGCCGCCACGTCGTATCCCAGGTGGGAGAGGATCTCCGAGCTGAAGCTCACCAGCTCCTCTTCATCATCCACAAAAAGGATCTTCCCACGCCCCCGGGACATCGTCACGCGGGCCTCCTCTGGCACCGTTTCTCCGGCGTCGGGGCAGGAGGGGATCAACACGTGAAAGGCGGCCCCCTCCCCAGGCTCGGAGCTCACCGTAACGGCTCCATTGAAGTGCTTGACGATGCCGTGCACCACGGCAAGGCCCATGCCCGTGCCGTCCCCGGTCTGCTTGGTGGTAAAAAACGGGTCGAAAATCCGATCAATCACCTCGGGTTCGATGCCAGGCCCCGTGTCCACAACCGAGAGCTGAACATGGGGCCCTGGGAGCACCCCGGAGAGGCCCCAGGCCTGATCCGTATCCACGTCCACGTTGCACAACGAGACGGTGAGGGTCCCGCCCCTCTCATGCATGGCGTAGGATGCGTTGGTGCACAGGTTCATCAGCACCTGATGCACCTGGGTGGCGTTGGCAACCACGGCGTCGTCGGGGCAGTCGATCTTCTCGCAGATACGGATAGTGGACGGAATGGATGCCCTCAGGAACTTCAGGCTCTCCTTGACGATGGGGGACAGGGAGAGCTGACTCTTCTCCTGCTCGCCGTGACGGCTGAAGGTGAGGATCTGGTCCACAATCTGCTGTAATAATGCTCCTTTGAGGATGTGCTCGATGCGCACGGCCACCCGGTCGTTGCCCTCCACGTCAAACATCTCGATCATTTCGGCGTACCCGATAATCCCCCCTAAGATATTGTTAAAATCATGGGCAATGCCCCCTGCCAGGGTGCCGATGGCCTCCATCTTCTGGGATTGCTGAAGCTTGGTCTCAAGGGTCTTCTGTTCGGTAAGGTCCCGCTCGTTGACCACCACCCCGCTCACGGCCCCCGCCGCATCAAAGCTGGGGTAGAAGGTAAAATCCACAAAACGAAGGCCCCGCTTCGGAAACCCTACCCAGGCCCTGTGCCGGACGTTCTTTCCCAAAAGGCAGGCCTCAAGATAGGGTTTTACGTGCTCTGCAAAGAGGGGCTCACCCAGCACCTCTGCCACGGGCCGGTTGATGAGCTCGTAGCGATCCCGACGCGTGGCCAGCAGGTAGGCCTTGTTCACCGCCTGCATGGAAAGAGCCCTGTCCACCAGCCACATGCAGTCGCTGGAGGCGGCCACCATCTGCTCGTATTTCCGCAACTCGTCTTCCGAGTGCTTTCGCCGCGTGATGTCCCGGGCAATGCCCATGGCCCCCATGGGGCTGCCGTCGAAATCCTTCTGGATGGTGATGTTGAGCTCCATATGAATAAGGGAGCCGTCTGCCTTGATCAGCTGGATCTCATGCAGGTTGGTCCTGCCCTCAAAGGCGCCCTGCTTCAGCCGCTCAAAGTCATCCGACCCGTATCCCGAGGCCAGGAGTTCGAAAAAGGGTACGCCCAGGAAGTCGGTCACATGAAAGCCGGTCCATTTCTCAAAGTTCTGGTTCATATAAACCAGGCAACCTTCCAGATTAGTTCGAAAAATAATATCCGTTGTTCCCTCCACCAGGTTCCGGTAATTGGTCTCGCTCTCCCGGATCCTGCTGTCCCGCAGGGCCACCTGCTCCACCATGGTGTTGAACTCATGGGCAATGACCGAGAGCTCGTTGTTTTTCCTCAATCGCACCCGCCTGGAATAATCCCCTGCAGAGATGCGGTGAAAGGCTTTCTCCATCACCCCCAAGGGCTTTAAGATCTGTCGGTTCAGGAGGATCCAGGTGGTGCCAACCACCGCAAAAAGGGCCGAAAACATGATGGCAAGGTCGGAAAAAATCATCTGCTGGGTCAGTCGCCACACATCGCTGTTGGTAAAGGTCATGACCACCCGGCCGATGCCCTTGCCGTTGTAGGTCACTGTGCGATCAAGCTCCCAGCGGATACGCGCCGTGGCCGGGGCATCTCCCGTGCGGTCTTTGACCACCAGGGTCTTGCCCTGCTCGTCAAAGACCTCCAGGTGGACCAGGCTGCTGTCGTTGGCCAGGATATCGGCAAAGGTCCGGATAAAATCCACGTCGTAGTGCCAGAGGGGCTGCTCCAGGGTCTTCACAGCCCTTTCCATGGTGCTCCCCGCATTTTTCTCCAGCATGCGGGTGTTCCGCACGTAGACCATGTAGCAGTCGATGATGGTCACGATGATGCAGGTGATCCCTAAGACCATGAAAAACGCATAGATAAAATCGGACCGCAGGGAGGTCTGCTTGCCCGACTCGCTGTGAAACGGCCTCATCGCCCCTCCCCGGCCCATTCAGACGGTCTCGTCTTCATGGCCTCGCTCCATAAAAATTTAAAAGCATTGCGATCCCGGGTCTCCAGGATCTGCCAGGGAATCCGCTTCTTCAGCAAGAGCCTCAAGGTGTCCCCGGACGCCGTGTCCGGAAGGGAGGCCACATAGTCTGAAAGCCCTTTGCGGGTCACGGGATAGGTCCCAAGTTCCATGGCAATGGACCGGGTCTGTACCTCATCGGTAAGCAGATAGTTGATCCACTCTTCGGCAATGCGGCGCAACAGGGGCTTCTTTTTCAGGGTATGACTGATGAGCATGGCATCCACCCACCAGGGGGTGCCCTCTTCGGGACATTTTTCGCGATGCGCCATCCGTCAAAGGCGTCGTCCGCCGTTGGAAACATGCACCGCCAGGTGGTGGAAAGGGCCAGCCCCCGATAGTTTTCAGGCTTGTCAAACCCTTGCCAGAACGAAGCGGACTCGGCGGCAAGGTAGTCGATCTTCTCCTCCAGCGGCCTTCCCTTGATGGCGTCAAAGCGGAAAATGTCCGGGCTTCGGTGGCCCAGGGCCAAAGCGGAAATATAGACGTTCAGCTCGTAGTAATCCTTGTGAACCATGAATTTTCTTTTCCAGGCAGGCTCCCAGAACACCCGCCAGCTGGTAGGCTCATTCCGCACCAGGGCCGTGTTGTACGCCAGGGCGTAAGGCCCCTGCACCACGGGCACCGCATACACGTCGCCCCCTTCCATGGCCCAGGGCTGGCGGTAGAGTTCCGGGACGAGGTGCGCATAATTAGGGATGTTTTCCAGCCGAATGGGCAGGGTCAGGCCGTTGGTGGTGAGGTTGTAGCGAAAATCCTTGGGCAGGTTGTGGGCAGGGGAAATCAGGTCCACCTTGTCGTTTCGCAGGGCATCAAAAAAATCATCGGGGTTGGAGGCATACGTAATGGAAAAGGCAAGATCCACGCCGTAGGTTTTCCGGACATGCGTCACAAAGGTGTCCTGAACCGCCTTGGGGGCGTATCCATCCCAGATGAGGAGCCGCAGGGTCATCCGCTCCGGGGAGGCCACGCCATCCCGACCGGCGAACGCAGCGCCGCAACATATGACCAGGCACAAGACGGCTCCCACAGCCGCCACACACCACTTCAGATTCATACCATTCATTCCCCGTTCCCCCGGCGACCTGCACCGATGTGGTCACCTTGATAACACCATAACCCGGGCTTGCCATGGGCTCGTAAATCATCGGCCAGCGACGGGTCTGTTTGCCGCGGCCACACATCCAGCGACACGAACGCCTGGCCTGATCACAGCAAAAAACCTGCCGTCCACCCTTAAAGCCGACACGATTTTCCAAACCGCTTTCATTGCATCGGTTTTTTAACCACACCGGCAAAAAGAATGTTCCCCCTGGACGCACCACTATCCACTATTTGTGAACATTCCGCCAGCCCTGAAGAACATCCGGCCCATTTCTCTCACCTCGACCGGCACTCAGACTCCGCAAATTGAAGCGAAGCAAAAGGAACGAACCCGTCAAACGGGGATCCGGGCCGCCCGCCTACGCAACGAACCCACTGATTTGGTGAGCAATTCGATTTGACATCCAGCCTGCCACATGGGATATGTAGGGTATACGTCAACACGACCCAAAGCTTGCCTGTCCCGCAACACCCAAGTCCAGCAAGTAACACCGATTTTTTTAGAATAGAAGAATGAAGCACCCTGTCCGAGGCCCGGATATGTCACGGGGCGAGTGCACCCATTACCTTCCATTTGTTTCGGGGAGACAAACATGCTGAAGAGATCCCTTCGATCATGTGTCGTGGTTATCGCCGTCACCCTCTGGCCCCTTGGCACCATGGCCTTCACCCCCATGTCCGCAGACGCGCTCAAGGCAGCCACCGGCAGGGCCCTCACGCCCTCGGCGGAACACAGCGCAGACACACTCCTGCAAGCCTATTACGACCTCTTCGACACGTGGGACTACAACCTTTCCGCAACCACCTACGAAGAAAATGAGGCCTTTGCCAACGGTGAAGAGACCGACGAACTCGGCGTCATGGGCTGGGCCTACCGCATGCTCACCCCAGACCCTGCCGGCTCCCCTTCCCTGTTCGACCGCATGGGCACCTTCAATGCATCAGCAGCAGCCCATCGGATCCCCCTTGTGACCATGGACATTCCCCGCCTGGTCATCATCGCACCCAAGACCTCCTATACCGTCATGTTCCGCTCCGATGACAAGAGTGACGACAAGGATTTCCTGACCATCACGCGGGACACCTCCCTCATGGCCCTCCAAACAGGCACCATGGAAGTGGCGGCGCGCTGCAGAGGATAGCCGCGAGTATTTTTCCAGCCCCCTCACACTCCAAAGCGGCTGAACCCATCAGGGAACGCCGCGCCATCAGGAAGAAACCAATCCACGGCTTTCTGCCGTCGGCCTTTCGTATCCCTCTCGCCCCTTAAACGGCTTCACAGGTCGGTCCGTTCGCCTCTCCCACATTGCCCCCCTTGGGCCTGCCATATGAGTCCACCCACCTTCTGTGTTATCAGAGCGTTGAGGTAACAACGACATCAACAGCTCCGATGCCTTGAATATGGGTGCACTCGCCCCGTGACATATCCAGGCTAAAACGCAAAGCACAACGTGACACGTTTTGACTTACTCACTTTTTCGCCCAAGGGTTTACCATACGTACAAAATTGACTTAATTTTATTGTACGCCCATACAAAAACTTCCCATCACCCCCCCCCACCACCCGCACCAACGCCTCCGCAGCCAACAAATATATTCTTTATTACTTTCAATACATTAGAGCAAAGACACACAATTCAGAGCATCACCAAGAAGGGCCACCCAGACGCCCAACTATCCAGAATAGTGGACAAAATCATCTTTCCACCGTTCTAAAATTATTTTCAGTTTTACTTTCAATAAGTTAAAAGCATTCCCTTGCCTTTATACCAAAATAAAATTTGACACGAAATATCATGCATGGCATATGAAAAACAAATCATACAAACTCTATCGACGTTCTAATATTAAAACAGAGTTCACCCCATGATGCGACCGACAACAGCCCCGCATCATGCCGTTTTCAAGCATTCCAAACCAATGAGGTGCATGTGACGGCCGCGTTACCAAAACACCCCCACGATGTGAACTTGTTTTCCATTGCCCCACGTTTTCATGTGGGAATGATTTCCCCCGCAATTGATACGCAATGCCGTCGCCAACGCTGGTTTTAAACACTTTCGTGTTTTGACGTTTCATAACAGGTTGTACCCAGGCATACCACACCACAGCCACCGACAAAGCCAAACCCGGAGCAATCCGGCGACGGAAAGCCACGAGTCCGCATTCCTGAAAAGTGCGGATCGTCGGGCCGCCTCTGGCACCATCTATTCACTTATTTATTTTGGAGGTAATTGTAGATGAAGAAATCAGTTCTTTCCCTCATCGTTGGTGCTGCCATCACCATCGCCCCCATGACGGCCTCTGCCCTCTCCCCCATGTCCACCGACAGCCTCAAGGACGCCACCGGTCAAGCGGGTGTAAGCATCGCCCTTGACAACATCGTGCTGTATCAGTCCGTGGGTGCCACCACCTATACCGATACCGACGGCTACTACGACATGGACGCGGCCAGCGGCAAGGGCGGCGTGGCTGAGGGTGCTGCGGCTTCAGTTGTTATCGGTAACAAAGAAAAGGTAACCACCATCTACGCCATTTTGGATGACACCGATCGCGGCGGCAAGCTTGCCAGGTCTTACAGTTCGGCTTCCCTGCTGAACAACGGCGACGCCTTCGGCGCCATCGGCATTGACCAGGGTGACATCCGTCCCCTGAACATTGACGTGGCCTCCCGCACCCAGGCACTCTCCTCCGGCATGATGTTCAACGCCTCCGGCATTGCCGTGGCCGACCAGGATGCTGCTGTGGCCGCATCCACCACCGACATTGCTGCCGCCGTCCAGGCTGACTTCCTCGCCTCCGGTGCTGGCGACTACGACACCTGGGCTGCCACTGAAGTCTCACCCGGCGTCACCAATTACGATGCCTCCGTCGCAACCTTTGCCGCAGGCGGCGGAAACACCGCAGCCATTGCTTACGCAGGCACCCAGGTCGCCGGTGTTGTCATCGGCCTCCCCACCGTTGAAATCTGCACCACGGCTGATTCCTATGACGTAGGCATCGCAGCCTCCGGCGCTCACAATGACGGCGCCAAGTTCATCCACATCTCCAAGGGCAAGTCCGTTATGGCCATCCTCGGCGGAACCGTTGAGATCGCTGCTCACTAAGGGCCTTACCCGTCTCACGTTTCGCATCGTATGACGCTTGACGCGGGCCCCTTTCACCTGAAAGGGGCTCGTTTTCACGCACCGAGCCAGACAAAGCCAAACCCGGAGCAATCCGGGGACGGAAAGCCAACGAGTCCGCAAGCGGTAAAGCCACCTGAGCAATGCGTGGAGCGGATGGTCGGGTTGCCACAGTGTCTGAGGATATCATGCCCATGACAAAGCCCCTGGTACCAACCGGCACATCCCCGCGCCATTGTTTGCCCGGCATGGCAAAAAGCCTCGCCCGCAAAAGCCATGGCGTCTTCACGTTCCTGGCCGTACTCTTTGCCCTGCCTTGCACTGCCCTGGGGCTGCACCCCCTTTCCAACGACCAGATGAAAAGGGCTACCGCCCAGGCGGGAATCAGCATCGCCATGGATGATGTGGCCATCTACCACCACGTCGACGCCTTCCGTCTCACCGACCCGGACAACCCGTCCGGCACCATGGAATTCCAAAACATCGAATCCCTCACCACCATTGATGTGGGAACCTCGGATGTGAACGGCGACAATGCCATGGGCTGCATCACCCTGGACATGTTCACCGTCTCCGACGCAAACAGCCCCATCAACGGGACTCCCCTGATCTACCTGGCGGGAGAAGATATCGATTACCACAAAGACCTCACCGTCGAATCCATCCTTGTCTGCGGCAACGACATCGGCTCGGCATCCGTCGACAACCTCTCCAAAACGTCTTTTCATCTCACCCTCGGCGCCCACGACGGCCATGGAGTACGGGGCCAGCATCACCATGGACCGGTTCTCCTACGGCACCGGGCCAGGCGACGAGCTGGCCCTCTCCGGAATCACCCTTGCCGGCTCCTTTACGGACAACCCCACAGACACCCCCAGCGATCCGTCCACCTGGCAGGCAGGCGGCGAATTCGTCCTGGGAAACATCGCCTCAGGCAATCCCATGACCATCGACGTGGCAACGGACACCACCGCCTCCTGGGCCGACGACGCCGACGGAAACCCCATCCCCAACCCGCGCCTGGGAAGCGGGTTCATCGCCATCAACATGCCCATGGAGGGATCGTTGCGCATAGAGAACCTGGCATTCGGTGGCAACGATTTCGGGGCCCTGGCCCTGGATAACATCAAGGCCCACAAACTCTACATCGAAATCCCGGGACGGGGGTTGGGGGTACCGTAAGTCAGGTCATAGGTCATAGGTCATAGGGAATAGGGAATAGGAAAAAATAAAAAAACAGTGGTGAAGGGCAATAACAAACACAGGCTCACGGGATCACCCATGCTGAAACCGACTCTTCACATAGCCTTGGCGGGCGTTTTTCCAGCAGTCAGACGAGCTGCCAGGTGGCGTGCGGCAGCCTTTGTGCTCCTCTGGTTTTTCTGTGCTGCAGCCCCGTCCGCGGCCAAGCTGAAACCACTGGCTCCGTCCGAGATGAAAGAGACCACGGCCCAGCAGGGGTTCACCCAGTTCGTCATGGACAACAACACCGCGCGGATGTTCCTGGATATCCACATGGAAACCTACACCACGGTCAATGCCTTTTCCGCCGGTTACTATGAAAAAAACGGCGTCACAGCCTGGGACCAGCAATGGTCACAGGTCTCCATCGGAAACTCAGTAAGTGATGACATGGACATCGACGGCCTCATGTTCATGGCTGATTTCAACAGCTCCACCAACGAACTCCAGCGCGTGGTTTTAGGAAGCAACCGGCTCCAGGGCGATTTGACAGCCACCTTCAACAGCTACTCCGGGACCTACAACACCGCCCTCACCGGCGGAGACTGGGAGGCTGCCGACCTCACCCGGGCCCCGGTGACCGAACCCGCCACCCCGGGGGACCCGGTTCCGTCCACCACCTTTGCCTTCAACTCCGACGGATACGCAGACAAAGACATGGGGCTCTTCTTCATCATCAACATGGAAGGCCCCCAACAGGGCGTCCAGGTGGTGGCCGGATTCGACGAACAATCCCTGACGCCGGGCCAGTGGTGGGACAGACCATAGCAAAAAGGCCCAAAACCAAGGGCGAAAGGCCAAGGGAAAAAAAGAACGCCCGGCGGTTCATGCCACCGCTGCCGGGTAACTTAGTTTTAAAAACAACGCGTTCGTTCACAAACAAACAGATCACGCGACCACACACGAGAACACGGGTTTCACCGCATCACACAAAGGAATGGTTTCATGCACGCTGCCCTGGGCATTATCCTCTGCATCTGCTTTTTTGCCGGGTTCCATCCCCAAGGACCTCCCGCAGGTGAAGCCAGTTTGCCGTGGGAAACGAGCACCAATTCAGGGTGCGCCAGGAGGTCTCCCCCCTCTCCGAAGACCTTTTCAAAAACATCGTCAAGCAGCAGCACGATTACAGCTGCGGGTCCGCCTCCCTGGGCACCCTCCTCAACCATTGCCTGGGGGAAAACCTCACGGAAACCCAGATTATCAACGGCCTCATGAAATTCGGGGACATCGAGCAGATCAAGCGGCTCAGGGCCTTTTCCCTCTGGGACATGCAGCAGTTCGTCGGGGCACTGGGCTATGAGTCCGGGGGGTTCAACGCCGAACTCGAAGACATCAAGGACGCTGAAAACTGGCCCTGCATTGTCCCCCTGGAGCTCTTCGGCTACCGTCATTTTGTCGTCCTCAAAGGAGTGAACAAGGACCACGTCATCGTGGCAGACCCCTGGCGTGGCAACGGAAGCTACACCATCAGCCAGTTTGAAAAGATGTGGTACAAGAGCATCCTTTTTAAAATTTTCCCGGACAAAGGATGCGTGGTTTCCGGCCTGCGCCTGAAGGATGAAGACATGCGATTCATCGATCAGGACATGCAACGGAGCCTCATCATTGACAAGGAAACACCCTTTGACCTCCCCAAAGAACTTGAAACGGATTTCTACGTCGGGCCGTCGCAGCGCTACAAGCCGTGACGCCGATTTTCGCTATTGCAGGGCCCGTAACCGAAGGTCCGCCACTGTTGCCCCAGACCAAGGAGATTCTATTGACGAGGCGCTTACACATACTCCCCTTTCTGATTTTCGCGGTTCTCTTCTCTTCCGTTGCCCTGTGCGAGGAGTCGCAGGAGGTGCAGCAACTCAAAGAAAAGCTCCAGCTCCTCGAAGAGAGGCTCTCACAGATGGAAAAAGAAAACGACGTCCGAAAGGAGCTGCAAAGCACGGAAGAAGAAAAAAAAGGCACCACGGAGGATGTCCTCTCCGCCGCTGGCAGGGCCTACACCCTCATGCGGGAGGGAGCCTTGGGGCTGGAGTACAGCTTCCGTTACACCGGTTACACCTACGACGCCATCGTCGAGGCCTCAAAGGTCGAGCACAACGCCATGCACAGCATCACAAACGCCGTCCTCGTGGAGTACCCCCACAAGGACAACATCACCCTGAGCATGAACGTTCCCTTTGTGTACAAAAAAAACAGTTCGAGCGGGTCGGACGCCAAGGACGTCACCGACCTGGGGGATGTCTCCTTCAGCGCCCAGTGGCAACCGGTGAAAGCCGGAGGAGGTACCACCTCCAAGATCCTCAGCGCCTCCCTCATCGTCCCCACGGGCAGGAGCCCCTACAAAATCGACAGCACCACGGAGATCTCCACGGGTTCGGGGGGCTACGCGGTCTCGGCCGGGTTGAGCCTGAGCAAGCCCATCGACCCCCTGGTGGCCTTTGGTAGCATTCTCTACCAGCACGGCTTCGACATCACGGGCCTTAACTACAAAACCGGCACCCAGGGCGAGGCCGGGATCTACTTAAGCGAAGTCCAGCCCGGCGACACCTACTCCCTGAGCATGGGCATCGGCTATTCACTCTCCTACAAGGTCTCCCTGAACTTGAGCTACCAGTACAGCTACTCCATGAAAACACACTACGACTGGGTGGGCATCGACGACACCCGGTCCGAGTCCACCATGTCGTCCACCTTCAGCGTCGGCACCGGATGGAATTTGTCTCCCAGGCGATCGGTCAACGTCAAACTCAATTTCGGCCTGACCAACAACGACCCTGATTTTTCCGTTTTGGTGCGAGTTCCCTTTGAGTTCGAACTTTAGCCCGGATCGTCCCGGGTCGGGTGCGCTTCCA
The DNA here is from genome assembly GCF_056829965.1 of Desulfoluna sp. CYM3A. Taxonomy (NCBI): domain Bacteria; kingdom Pseudomonadati; phylum Thermodesulfobacteriota; class Desulfobacteria; order Desulfobacterales; family Desulfolunaceae; genus Desulfoluna; species Desulfoluna sp. CYM3A. The sequence continues at coordinate 1,840,755 of NZ_CP186556.1, read as the reverse complement.
CGCAAGGCACCCCCTACAGGCGCGGAGGAATAATGGACGTGTTCCGTCACAGCAAAAAAGGCCCCTCACCCAGAACAGGCTCCAGGCCGGGCCATACCTGGCGATGCGCCGCATGGATGGCCTGTGCCCTGCTGATTCTCTGGGGCTCCCCTCCCCTGTGCCGCGCCGCCTTCAACGAACAGGTGGCCACCGACGCCCTGGCCCTCTCCCTGGCCAACACCGTCACCGCCGATCCCCCGGGCATCATGTCCATCCACTACAACCCTGCCGGGCTGTCCCTGCTACCCGAAGGCAAGACCTTCGGCAACAGCCTGGTGCTGGCCCGTATCGAGCGTACCGGTCGGTTCAACGCCGACCCCGACTGGCCCGGGCTCATGAGCGGCCAGTGGGGGCCGGACCCCGAAAAATGGCCGGACACCTACTCCAAGGAGACGGACCCCAACAGCAACCACGCCGGTCCCGACCCTCTGGACGGCACCGAGGGCACCAACTCCGCCAACCAGATGTACATCCCCTTTGTGGGCCCGGTGGAGGTCCCGGTGATGCCCAGCCCCAACCTCGGCATCGCCTCCCGGAAAAAAAACAGCCCCTTGACCTTCGGCATTGCCAACTACGTCCCCTACGGGGCCGGTTTTGTCCACGGAGACGAGGACGACGACCCCTACCGGTACAGCGCCAAGAGTGTCTACACCCAGCACCTGGTCTATGCCGCCCCGGCCGCCTCCCTGAGGCTGTCGGACACCCTGTCCGTAGGGGTCTCCGTTGGCTTTGCCCAGCGGGCCATGGGCGTGGAGGTAGACCTCAGGACCCCCAACGAGCTGGTGGCCATGACCCGCGTCATCGGCGACGCCACCAAGGACCTTGAGATCCCCGTGGTCTCCGAACAGACCCTCCCTCCGCCCTGGCTCGGGGGCGGCCTGGGCCCCTATGAGCACGTCCTGAGCCTCCAGCTCGACGAGCTGCGGGACGATTTCGTGCCCTCCTTCAACCTGGGGCTCCTCTGGCGTCCCAAGGATTGGTTCTCCTTCGGTATCTGTTACCAGAGCGAGTCCGTGGCCGAGCTCACCGGGGAGTACACATGGACCTACAGCGACCAGTTCCAGCGCCATGTGGAGTGGAACGGTAAAACCGAGATGACCATGCAAAGCGCAGGCATGCTGGACCTTCCTTTCATCCCTGTGGAGACTCAGACGGGCACGGTCACCGCCACCCAGACCCTGCCCATGCGCGTCCAGACCGGTATCATGGTCAAACCCTTCGACCGCCTGAAAATCCTGGCGGATCTCCACTGGGCCAACTGGTCCGTGGTGGAGGCAGCACAATTGTCGACCCTTCACCTAGCGAATCCAGATCTTACGAATCGCCAAGCTCCTGGGTTACGCCCACGGCGACAATGACTACGTGGTGGAGCGAGACATGAAGGACACCTGGCACTGGAGCGCTGCCATTGAGTACCAGGCCACGGACAACCTCGCCTTCCGCCTGGGCTACGAACGACGCCCCACCTCCCTGAACCAGGACCAGATGGACGCCCTCTACTTTCTCCCGGACGCAACCCTCTACGGGGCAGGCGTGGGCTTGAAACTCGACAAGGGGATCAAGCTGAACCTCACCCTGGGCCTTCTCCTCTCCGACGAACTCAAGCTGGCCAACAACGAGAGCACCAAGCCTGGACTCAAACGGGTACTCACCAAATAGGCAACCACTATGCGGGCCTCCACTATGAGCAGGAGGCGGCCATCTACATGGCCGGGTTCTCCATTGAGATGCCCCTGGAGGTCCAGATGGAACTCCTCCACCACCAGATGGAGACCGTCAAGCACCTGGTTGGAAAACTCAACCCGTTTAAAAAGGACAAAAAGGAGACCCATGAAGAAGTGGAAATACCGTCCCATGAGATGCACTGACAGTCGCCCATGGTTACGGGCCCTTGCGCTGGCCCTCATCCTGAGTCTGCCCGGCGCGCACATTGCCCTGGGCTCGGAGATCCGGTTGAAAGAGACTCCCGTCTCTTTGGGAAAAATCCCGGCCAATGCCAAAATCTTCGGCATCCGGGTCAACCTGCCCGACGCCGATCACCTGGCCTACGCCACCCGGGTCAACGACATCATGGCGGTCTATGTGGACGGTATCAAAGGCCCGGATGCCAAGGCCGTGGCCAAGGGCACCCCCATCTTCAGCCCGTACACAGACCGCGTGGCCTATATCGTCTATGAGGGCGACAAAGCCCGCACCGTGGTGGACGGAGAAAAAGGGCCGGCCTCGACAGATATCAGATCTGAGCTTCTTCAGCCCGGACGGCCTCTCCTGGGCCTGCAGGATCCAGGAGGGAAAAAAGCAGGCCGCCATGGTCAACGGCAACATCGGAGAGCGCTTCGATTTTGTAAGCGGCATGCCCCTGTTCAGCCCCGATTCGCAAAAAACAGCCTTCCTGGCTGCCAACAACAAGGCGTGGTTCGCCGTGGTGGGGGATAAAAAATACGGCCCGTACGAAGGAGTGAGAGACCACCTTCACCCGGACTCACCGGCGTTAGCTTGCGGCCAGGACGAAAGGAAAGTGGGCCCTTGTCTGCGACGGCGCCGAGGGCAAGGCCTACGAAAACATCAGCGCCGTCACCTGGAGCCCGAACTCCAGCCACCTGGCGTGTGTGGCCCAGGCAGACAACATGCTCCTCATTGTTGAAGACAAGAAGGAACACGAACCATACCGAACGGTAAGTGCCCCGCTCTTTACCCCCGACTCGGCCCGTCTCGTTTACTCTGCCCAAAAGGGGAAAAAATGGATGGTGATCACCGATGGTAAAAAGGGCCCGAAATTTGACCAGCTCGGCCCCACCATTACCAGCGCTGACTCGGCCAGGCTGGCTTACGTGGGCATTAAAAAGAACAAACCCGTTGTGGTGGTCAACGACAAAAAAGAAAAAAAATACGATTCCGTGGGCATGCCCGTCTTCAGCCCCGACGGCAGGCACCTGGCATACAGGGCCATGAAGAACAACCGATGGTTCATGGTGCTGGACGGCACCAGGGGCACCCCGTACGACGAGGTGAGCCGACCGACCTTCAGCCCGGACTCCTCATCCGTCGCTTATACGGCCTCCCTGGACGACCGCAGGATCATGGTGGTCGACGGCAAAGAGCAGCCCTCCTTTGACGACATCGGCCCCCCCTGCTTCAGCCCCGACGGCACCACCCTGGCTTACAAGGCCCTGGTGAACAGTCAATGGGGCATCTGCATCGACGGTACCCTCACGGACAACCGGTACGCGGGCTTTCTCAAATCCGTGCCCATCGTCTTCGGGTCCGACACCCGCCTCCACGGCATCGCCCTGAAAAGGGAACCCGAGGCCGAGTTTTTTCGGCTTGAGGTGGAGATAGAAAGGGCTGAAAGCTAAAGGCTAAAGGCTAAGGGCTAAGGGCTAAGGGCTAAGGGCTGAGGATAGCGGACAAAGCTGAGAACGAAAGGCTAACGTGGATATATGATGGACATTCGGTACACACGAGCACTCTTCACAACCGTCATGCTGCTGCTTGTTCTGCACGCAGCCACGGGACGGTGCGCACCCGTGGGAAACATCGGAGACCCTGCCCTGTGGAATGGCAACATGTTGCCGGAGCCGGGCTCCCGCCTGTTGGCGGTCCATGCAACATCCAGGACAACACCCTCGACGACCAGCAGCGAAGGATTCGATGGGACGATCCCAGATCGTCCACCGAAGAGGTGAGGCACTATGAGCAGATCCGCTCATCGGAAAGCACCTTCACCTGCATGGGCCTGCGCATCGGTGCGGTGATGTCCGACGCATGGACCCTTTACGCCCTTACCGGTACCTGCGACACCGAGCTCACCTTCCACTACACAGACACCACCATCAACTTCGGTTTTGATACCAGCAGCGATTTCGAGTCGTCGTCGGATCTCTACTTCGGCATCGGCACCACAGTGCTCCTGCACAAGGGGACCTTTCGCGAGGAGGTGCCCTTTACCCTCGGCATGGATATCACCTACCGGAGGTTTGACATTGAAGACGACAGCTTAAGCGACAACGGTACATTTTATTCCGCCACCCTGGATGAGATTCAGCTTGCCGTGGTGCTCGCCGCCGAGCTCTGGGGGATTCATCCCTATGCCGGAGCACGGATTTCCAGTATCACGGGCAACGAGCGCTACATCAACAAAACCATCCGGAGCTACTGGTACCCCCACGGGTACATCGACTACGAAGACGACATCACCTGGTCAAAAAACGTGAACTGTGGTTGGCGCCTCGGTGCAGCTTCCCGGGGCAGTCTCCCTGACCGTTGAATCACGGCTCGGCGACGAGGAAGCCCTTGGGATCTCCGCCGCCGTTGCCTTCTGACCATGGCCGGTCCCATGTGTCATGCAACCCGTCGGCCCCCGGGCCGAGAACCCAGAACCCGCTCCTTCACGGTGGATCGCATCATGAACCTCAAACACTGCACCTTCGCCCTGCTCCTCCTCTGCACCGCCACCACCCAGGCCCTGGCCTCCGCAACCCTGAGCGCCCTGGCCCGATGGCCCTACACCCCGGTGGCCTCCTTTTTAAACCCGTCCCCCAATGCCGTGACCTCGGGGGACCATGGGAACTATGCCCAGCCCCTTGTCGCATGGTCCGTGGGGGACACCGTCTCCATCCTCCAAAGCGACACCATGGCAACGGTGAGCGCCATGCGTGTGGAAACCAGCACCGTCATCCACGACATCCACTACAATCCCGCCCCTGGCGCGGAAACCCTTTACGTGGCAGCAGGCCAAAGCGGCCTGCTCATCTACGACCTGTCGGGGCTCAACGGAACACCCTCCGCCTCAGCGCCGGTCCTCAAGGGCAGCTTGAGCCAGGCCCCGGGAAACCCGGGCTCACGGCTCATTTCAGAGACCCAGACCCAGGCCGTGCCGCAGATCGACGCCAGGGGCCTGGGGTATCATGACGGGTTTATCTTTCTTGCGGACATGAACTTCGGCCTGCGGGTCATCAACGTCACCGACCCGGAAAACCCCGTGGAAGAGCCCCTGACAACCCAGACCGCAGACCGGATCTCCGGGTACAAGCAACCCGACATCAACGGCACCTACAAAACCACCGGCGGCTATACCAACGCCACGGCATGCCGCTTCGACGGAAAGACCTTCGCCTTGGTCCTCGACTACTACCACGGTCTGCGGGTCTTTGACGTCACCGATCCCAAGGTGATTGCCGACCCGGTGTCCAAGGACATGCGAAGCAATCTCCTGTACGGATCCATCGCCCTGGTCACGGGCCTCTTTGCAGCAGAGGCACCGGACGGAAACCTCTATGCCTACGTCACGGCCATGGACGCCTACGCCGAATATTCCGTGGCCTCCAAGCTCAAGGTCCATACTCCCGGAGCCGCCCTGGGAGCCAGCCCCATCGTCAACACTGGGCGAAGCCTCAGCCCGGGGGATGCAACAGGGATCGTGGTGGCAGATGTCACCGGCTTTCTCGCCGACGGGGACAAGGGCCTTCAGGTCATCGACTTTTCGGCCCCTCCGGTGGACGGCGTGGTACTGGACTACCCCATTATCGGAGCCTACCATACCGACACACGCGGCTCTTACAGCGTGGACCTCATCGGCGACGACGCCTTCATGGCCGCAGCCCAAAACGGCCTGCAGAAAATCGATGTGGCCACCCCTTCCGCCCCGGCCCACATCCAGACCGTCGCCTCTCCGGTGAGCGGGGATGCGGTGTGGTACCATGCCGGATATGTCTATCTTCTGGACGGCGACAGCGGCCTCTTCATCTTTAACGCGGCCGAGCCCTCGGCCCCGTCCCTTGAAGGAATGTACGAAAACGAGGGCCCCGCAAACGACGTGGCCGTCACCGGAAACACCGCCTGCATCGCCGACGGCGCCAAGGGGCTCACCCTGGTGGACGTCTCCACCAAATCCGCCCCGGTCCTCTTCTCCACCACAACCACCTCAGGCACCGCCACAGCCGTGGCAACCTTTGTCTCGGCTTCCAGAACCTATGCCTGCGTGGCCAATGGCGCCGCACAGCCCTATGTGGTTGTCGAGATCACCGACCCGGCATCTCCCGGCACGCCCCGGGCCGCAAACCTCGCTGGCTTTACCCCAGGCACGGCCCGGGATGTGGCCACCATGGGCAACCATGCCTTCTTTGCCGACGAACGGGGGCTAAAAATCGTGGACATCACCAACCCGGGCGCCCCTGTGGTCATTGCGGAAAAGGCCACCCCCGGCACCGCTGTGTCCGTTGCGGTCTTTGCCCACGAGGGCCGCACCTATGCTCTCATCGCCGACCAGGGCCGGGGCATTGCCGTGGAAGATGTGACCAACCCCCTTGCCATTCCGGGAACCGTCGCCCTGATCCCGTCACCAGGAACCGGCAGCTACCAACACCTGGCCGTCCAAAACCAGGTGGCCTTTGCCGCCGCAGGGGCGGGAGGCCTCTTCACCTTTGGCCTGAACGACCCCGAAGCACCCGAGGCCCTTGCCTCCTACACCACCAAAAGCAGCGCCGAGCAGGTCTCTGCCTTTGCGAAAGACGGCACCGTCCACGGGGCCTTGGCCGAAAAGTACAATGGGCTGGTGATAACTGCTCTGAGCCAGACCACGCCCCAGGAACCGGCCCCTCCCATGGAGAGCCCCTCCTCGTCCTCGTCCAGCTGCTTCATCAACAGTGTCGAAGGAGCCGCAGGGTTTTAACATACCTGTTCATTGGATTGGGTTGCGGCCGGGCCGCTCTATATGGATATGAGGCGATATCAACGCTGGAGGGGATGTAAGATCAGGGTTAACGCATTTAGGTTTCGTCGGGGCGGCCCTGCCGGGGGCCAAACGTTTGAAAAGTTTGACAAACAGATTTCGTTTTTTGAGGATGCATCCCTACAGGGCATAGCCCCTCTTCTTTTTTAATTACCGGAACGTTTTTGCGGCTTGTCACGGCGTAGCCGAAGGCGCAGACGGAAGCTTTTTTCAAAAAACGACCCGCCGGAGGCAACTGATTTTTTAAATACGTTGCCCCTGGATGGAAGGTCGGGTGCGCTTGCGCACCGCAAAAAAGAAGGGGAAGAGGCAGACACAACGCCCCACGCGGCTCAAAATGGCCTGCGGCGTGTCAGGGCTTGGCGCCACCCGCCGATCCGCCATGCCTCGCTGCCTGCACTCAGGAGCACCCCGGCGATAACAGCTGTCACCGGGGCCACCATGACCAGGCCGATGCTGCCGATCAAAATCCGGAAGACCTCGGCGGCCACCAGTTTCATGTTGGCGATGCGGGAAAAACTTGTACCCTGGGAGACAAACACCATGAGCATGGTGAGGTAGCCCCCTGAATAGGCGAGCAGAAGGGTTGTTGCCATGGTGCCAATGACCATGCGGCCCACATTGAACCCGGAGGCGATGAGCTCGCGCACCCCGATATCGGGCCGCTTGGCCTTGACTTCCCCCATAGAGACGCTCACGTCCATGGCAATGTCCATGGCCGCACCCGAGGCCCCCAGCAGCACCGCGGAATAAAAAATATGCTGCATGTTCAGGCCGTAACCGCCCTGGACCAGAAGCAGAGTGGAAAAAGGCGTGGTCATGCCCCCTAAATGAAGACGGGCTCCGAAAAAAAGGGTCAGCCCCAGGGTCACGCCCAGGCCGCAGACAGTGCCCAAAAATGCAGAAATCCCCTGGCGGGTGATGCCGGACACGGTAAAGATGATCACCATGGAAAGAAGCACAAGGACCACAAGGCTCAAGGGGAGAGGCGAGGCACCATCGAGGAGGTTGGGGATGTAAAAACACCACAGCACCCCCAGGGCCCCCACAAAGGAGAGCAGGGCCTTTACGCCCACCAGGCGGGAGTAGATCACCAGGGCCGCGGCAAAAACACCGAAGAGGGCCAGCTCCCAGTTCTGGCGATACATGTTGATGGCCTTGGCATCGGTGATGGTTCCATCCACCGCCTGCACGGCAAGAAGGATGCGGTCCCCCGGCGCATAGATCTCATCCATGTCCAGTTGCCCGTTGAGGTGATTGATGGCCCTCACCTGCCGACCTTTAAACTCACCGTCCACTATCACCACGGTGGCGGTCTGTATCCCCACAGCCCCGGCCCCTGCCCTGAGAATCTCCCCGTTATCCACAGAAATGACGGTTCCGGCCGTTTCGCAAACAGGTCGCCCTTTCCCGCCATGCAGCCAGCGCTGGCCACCCAGGCACACCGCCGCCAGGATAATCAGGAGAAGAATCCCCTCCAGTGACCTTTTCAATACTCGCATGGGGCCTCCGGGCCGTTGGGGGGCGGAAAAACCCGCCCCCTTTTTAGCATGGATATGCGTTAGTTCTTCCCTGCCACGTTCTCGGTATGGCCGTAGGGAATTTTAGAGTACTTCTCGTTGGGACCGACGGTCTTGCCCAGCAGGGCCTTGGAGGGATCCACATCAAAGGAGGAGAGCTTGACCCCCATGATGTCCGCCATGATGCGGGGCAGATCCGTGTTGTCCCTGAAGCCGTTGAACTGCTCGGCCTGGTAGCCTGTTGCGGACAGGGCGATGACCGACGAGGTGTGGACATAGGAGGTCCAGCTGATGCGGGCACGCTCGGACACCAGGTGTGCCACGGCGATCATGGTGGGGGTGTAGGCATAGCCGTAGGTGGTCTGCTGCTCGGGTTTGAGGGTCTGGTTGCGATCCTCTACGGCCATGGCCGCCTCCAGCTGCTTGAGCTCCCGGGGGTTGAGGTCGGTGAGACCAAAGTTCTCGGCCACGTAGGCCAGGTAGGCTTTGCGGCGGCTCTTCACATCTGCATACTCCTTGATCATCCCGGGGTACACATAGGCCAGAACGTCTTCCACAGAGGCTTTCACCTTGAAGAGTTCGTCCAGCTTCAGGAAGTAGCCCTTGGAATCGAGGCTGATGCCCATGGCCATGCCGCCGGTTTCATGGTCGGCAGCCACAACGATGAGGGTCTCTTCGGGGTGTTTTTTGTAGAACGCGTAGGCTTCGGCCAGGGCGGCGTCCAGGGCCAGGGTATCGTAAATGGTACCGGCGGCGTCGTTGCAGTGGGCAGCGTAGTCGATGCGGCCCCCTTCCACCATCATGAAGAAGGGCTTCTCCTGGGCAGCCAGGAGCTCAATGCCCTTTGCGGTCAGCTCGGAAAGCGCGGGCATGACGTTCTCTTTTTTCGTGGTGAAGCGGCGGTCAATTTCCATGCCCAGGGCACTGTATCCCAGGGGAGCCAGGACTTTCTCGCCCTTTTTCGGCTGGTAGGCACGGAAGGCGTCTCGGGCCTTGTCACCCACAAAGGTGGTGTACCCTTTGGCCTTGAACTCGGCTACGAGGTCGCGACCGTCCTTACGCTTGGACTTCAGGCCCTCGGTGTTGCCCTTGGCCACGAAGTGACGGAACCCGCCGCCTGCCAGGTAATCGAAACCGGAGTTCAGCTGATCCACGGCAATCTCGTTCTCGTTGCCGCGGCTCATGTTATGGGCGGAAAACGATGCGGGGGTGGCGTGGGTGATGCGGGTGGTGGTGGCCAGGCCCACGGCATAACCGGCGTCGCGGGCAGCCTCGGCAATGGTCGTGACGTTCCTGCCGTCGGGAAGCTTGGCAACCAGGCCGTTGGTGGTTTTAAAACCCGTGGCAAGGGCGGTGCCGCCCGCGGCGGAGTCGGTCACCAGGGTGTTGTCCGAATGGGTGGTTACCAGAGCCGAGGTATCCAGGCTGTTCATCACCAGCTTGGCTTCGGGGTCTTTGGTTTCCATCTTGTAAAAATACTCGGCGGACTGGCGCTGGACAGGCCCCATGCCGTCTCCAATAAAATAAAACACATACTTGGGAGTCCCTGCTGCAAAAGCTGCAGAAGCCATCAGGATCAGCCCGGCGGACAGCACCATGGTGCGGACCGCTTTTTTACCACGTCGATAGAATGTCATGTATGTCTCCATTATGTAGTGTGTTACGGATTGCAGCCGACGGATGATTTCACCTCACCCGCCGACATCTCCTCTCAACATTGTTTCTCCAGTTCTCATCGTTACCATTGTTCACAACCAATGGTAAAAACGACGGGCCACGGATCCCCGCCCACGGCCCGCCTCAACACATCAGGCGTTCATGACAATGACCTTTGCGATCTCCTTCATGGAACAGCGCTTGTCCATGCTGAGCTTGCGCAGCCTCTTATAGGCCGTATCCTCGCTGATATCGAAGGTCTTCATCAACAGGCCCTTGGCCCTGTCCACCAGCTTCCGGGCCTCCAGCTGACCACGGGCTTCCTCAACGTCGCCCTCCAGCTCGGCGATCTCGGCAGCCCGGGCCACGGCGATCTCCACCATGGGAAGAAGGGCCTCCTCCTTCACAGGTTTCACCACGTACCCGATGACGCCCGCTTCTTTGGCCAGGTCCACGCTCTCCTTGCCGGTGTTGGCCGTCACCAGGAGGATTCCCCCTGCTGTCTTTTCCGAGCGGATCATACGGGCGGCCTTCAAACCGTCCAGAAGGGGCATGTTGATGTCCATCAACACCAGGTCGGGCCTGTGCTTGTGGCAGACCACCACCGCGTCCAGGCCGTCGGAGGCTTCGGCCACCACATCGTATCCCGCGCCTTCGAGAATCTCCCGGATGCCCTTGCGGATCAAGGGCTCGTCATCGACTACGACAATTCTGTATTTCATGCCTGTTTCAACACCTTGCGTTATGTCATGCACCACGGGCCGTCGGTACTCGCACCGGCTCCGGGTAATCTGTTTTTGTTTTTGGGTTCATGCTCTCACCGTCCGGTCACGAGCGCGTCATCTCAACGGAGGCGTACCGAAGCACCCCGTCGAAGAAATCCAGCACCCCTTCAAGGGCCGATTCCACGCCGGCTACATCCCCCACCAGCACCAGGGAACCGCCAAAACGGTCCAGAAAACCGATCTCCACAGCGGCCGCCTTGGTGGCGATGTCCGCTGCGATGATCACCCCCTCCGGCGGGGTAATGGTGAGAATGCCGATGGCGTCCCCGGCCTCGTCGTCGAGGCCCAGTTTCATGTAGATCCCCTGCTGGGGGCTTGCGATCACATGGGCCAGGGTCACCTGCTTACCCGGCACATACTCCTGGATGACCCGCTGTTTGTGTTCGTTTGCCTCTGTCTTCACATCATCTCCAAAAATGTTGGCCTTACCCCGGATATTTCACGAGTCGAGTGCACCCATATTCAAGGCATCAGAGCTGCAGATGTAGTGGTTTACCTCAAGGCTCTGATAACGCAGAAGATGGGTGCACTCGGCTCGCCCGAAGGGTGAGAAAATCGAGCAAAAAGCCATGAATTCATTTTGTATTTTTGAAATATCTATTTTTTTACAGTAGCGGCCCCTATGAACACTCCATTACCTCGGTCTGGCCGTTTTCTCATGAAATATCCGGGGTAGAATCAATCCAACATGGTACGGCTGATGATTTCGTCCTGCACCTCTTTGCAAAGTTCCACGAAAAAGGCGCTGTACCCTGCAACCCGAACCATGAGGTCACGGTACTCCTCGGGTGACTCCTGGGCCTTTTTCAGGGTGTCGTTATCGATATAATTGAACTGCATCTGCCCGTTGCCGAAAAGAGAGGCCGTGCGGAGCAAGGCGATGAGCCCGGCCTCGCCCTGGGGTGTCTCCAGGGAGCCTTCCATCAGCTTGAAGTTGTGAGCCATCCCCAGGCTCATGGACTCCACGTTAAGTTTTCCCACGGACTTGATGACGGCCGTGGGGCCCTTGGCGTCGGCCCCCTGGGAGGGACTCATGCCGTCTGACAGGGGCGCTGCGGCGGCCCTGCCGTTGGGGGTGGCCCCCACCATCTCACCCAGGGGGGTGTTGAAGGACTGTGACAGGGTGCCGTGGATCATGCGGGCGTAAAGGGTGGTGAACCCGTTGATGGTTTTCTCGGTGTAGTCCACGATGTCCCGGGCGATGAAATCAGCATAGTCGTCGTCGTTGCCGTATTTGGGGGCCGAAAGGCAATCCCGGCGCACCTCTTCATACCCTTCCCAGTTTGCGTCCATGGCTGCTTTGAGCTCGGCAAGGGAGACCTTTTTCTCATCAAAAACGAGTTTTTTCACGGCGGCCATGCTGTCCACGTAAGTGCCCAGCCCGGCAAAGATCGTTCCGGGCCCTTCGTAGAGGACTGCGCCCCCTGCGGTCACGTCTTTTCCGCTCTGCATGCACCCGTCCACGAACAGGGACATATAGGGGGTGGGCATCATGTCCCGCACCAGGGTCTGATTGATCACCGTTCCCCTGGCTGTGAGGGCCATGATGTGGTCCAGCTGCTTTTTCACGGCCGCATCAAACTGCTCGAAAGTGGTGAACCGGTCCAGGTCACCGGTATCGAGCCCCTGCCTGTCGGGGCCGTAGGATGCCAGCACACCGCGGTTGAAAACAAACTCAATGGCAATGGGCCACTGGGTAAAGCCCCCGGCCGTCCACTGGTGGATCCGGCCGGATTTCTGAGGTTCAACGCAGCCCATGAGGCTGTAATCCCGGGCGTCCTCAAAATCAAAGCCCTTCCTCAGCATCATCTTGATGTGGGCGTCGTCGAAGTGGCAGGCGGGCATGCCGCCCCCGGCCTTGATCACCTCCACCACCTTTTGAAGATACGCCTGGGGGGACTGGTTGTGGATGCGGCAGGCCAAAGAGGGCTGATAGACCCCCACCCTGGCCACGGCGTCCATCACAAGGTAGGTCAAGTCATTGGTGGCGTCCCCGCCCTCGCGCTTCTGGCCGCCCACGCACAGGTTGATAAAGGGCATGTACCCGGCAAAGTACGTGGCGGTGGCCTCCGGGGTGTACCAGATCATCTCCGAGCACTTGATGATGAAGCAGCCCATGAGCTCAAGGGCCAAGGCGTCGTCCAGGGTCCCCGCCTTGAGATCGGCCTCGTAACAGGGATAGACATACTGATCAAAACGGCCCAGGGAGGTGCTGCACTGGTTCTCTTCCATCAAAAAGAGGGACTGGATGGTCCAGATGGACTGGAGCGCTTCCTGAAAGGTCTCGGGCGGATGGGCCGGAACCCGGGCGTTGACCTCAGCGATCTTTTCGAGTTCTGCCTTGCGTGTTTCATCCTGCTCCCTGCCTGCAAGCTCCCTGGCATGGGCCGAAAGGCGGTCCGCATAGATGAGGATGCCCTCGCAGGTTTCAATGGCCGCCTGATAAAAGGATATTTTGTCCTTGTCTTCGGGGGCGTCGCCGGAGAGCTCTGCCAGATGGGCCTCGGCTTCGGCCTTGATGCCGCCGATCCCTTTGGTAAAGAGAATGATATCGTAGCCGGGGCTGGTGTCTCCGCCGCCGCTTGACATGTGATAGGTCAGATCGCTTACGCAGGACTCGGCACCGAACTCCCACAAGCCCTCTTTGCGAAACCAGTCTTCGCAGGCTTCCTCAAGGGACTTGCCTTCCCAGAAGGGAAAAATCTCTTCCCTCAGAATTTTTTTGTCTTCCTCGCTGATCACATACGGGTCCTGGGGACGGGAACCGATGGTGTCGAGCTCATCACGCACCCACTTCCAGGCGGTATCCGGTGAAAAAGCCCCGGCCCTTGCCCTGCCGCAGGGGTGCCCCACAACCAGTTCGTCGTCCTGAATCAGCATGGGTGCTGTCTCACAGGCCCTTTTGAAGCCCATGGCCCTGCGCAGGTTGTTGGGCAGCTCGGGGTACTCTCCGACCACGGCCGTATAGGCCTGGGCACGGCCGATGGTCATGCTCGGCTTAACGCTGAGATATGCCTCTTTCAAGCGCGCAAGGCGCGCCGGAAGCTGGGCTCTCTTTTGACGGGGGTCTGTTGTGGGGTTCATTATCACGTTCCTCGAAAATGGGGGGTACATACCGTAGTGCATGATCCTGATCCGCGATATGCGAATAAACGCATATCGCGGATCAGGATCATGGGGGAACCGCAAGGCTCCCCCATGACGGAAACCGGTCCAAGGAAATAAACCGGTCGGCTGCGTTACACGAGCTGTGCCTTGAGGTCGTCGCTGGGTGAGGGAATGACCACATGGCTGTAGACGGGGCCGGACTCGCCCACCCCTTCGATGCCGGCGGCCACAGAAGCCTTCACCGAGCCCACGTCACCGGTCATGGTGACAAAGGACTTGCCTGCAAGGCCTGCGGCAAAACGAATCTCGATGAGATCAACCTGGCCGGACTTGGCTGCGGCATCGGCGGCAAGGATGCAGGAAGCCACGGTGTAGGTCTCGATGACCCCCAGGGCGTTGATGCGGGGCACGATGGTGGCCCCGGAGAGAGCGGGCAGCACCATGTGGTGAACGCTGGGAATCACGAACCAGTCGATGACCAGCTCCCCTCCCATCTCACGACCCACTTCCACGGAGCTTTTGACGGATCCGGTGTCCCCGGCCACCATGATCAGGTACCGTCCGGGACAGGTGGGGCGTGCCATCACCAGGTCAACGGTGGCGGCCTTGCTCATTTCGTCTGCGGTCTGGATCCCCAGGGCGATGCTGTTCATTTCGACAACACCGATTGTTCTGTAATTCATACATTTACCTCATTGATCTTCACGACGCCGAGCGCTCGGGCGTGACGTGTCGTTTTTTTGCTGCGGATATCTATTCTGGTGCGCACAGTGCACCCTACCTCTCTGGAAATCCTCACCACACCGCCCTCGACGGAGGTCACCACGCCGTCGATGCTGGCGTGGATGCGTGCCCCAAGGGCCCCTTCGGGGATCTCGCCGATGAGGTCGCCTTTGGCAACGCGGTCGCCCTCCTTCACCACGCAGGCGGCGGGAGCGCCGATGTGCTGGGCAAGGGGAATGGCCACGCGCTCAGGCACGAAACGCTCTTCGGGCATGCCGGGGTGGGTGTCGTATTTCAGCACGTCCAGGCGCTGCATCAGACGCTTGGTGGGAATGTAGCGCACGTCGCGCAAGGGGTGGTTTTCCGGCTCTTCGCCGGTGCCGTTCCAGCGGATCCCCTCTTTCATGAGCTCCTTGCGAATCATGGCGTTTACCTCACGGGGCGAAAGGCCCATGGGGCACGCGAATTTCTCGCAGGCACCGCATTCGCAGCAGAGAAGGGCTGCCTTGCGGGCCTCGGGATCGGCCACCAGGGCCGACAGGGAGCGCATGAGCTTGTGGGGTGCGATGGCGTGCCCCAGGAGGTGCCGGGGGCAAAGGTCGGTGCAGTGGGTGCACTGGCAGCAGATCGTCCCGGTGATGCGCTTGATGGACGCCGGGTCCTTGATCTTGCCCTTGACCACGTTGTGCTCGGGATCAAGGACAATGAGACCGCTGGTGGTCTTGGTCACGGGCTGATCGGTATCAGGGAGCACGCGCCCCATCATGGGGCCGCCGTCCACCACGCGGTAGTCGGAAATTTTGGAACCGCCCGCAAACGCCAGGAGGTCGGAGACAATGGTGCCCACGGGCACCTTCACCACCATGTCGCGGCCCACCTCACCGGTGACGGTGACGTAGCGCTCGGTAAGGGGAATATCCTTCATGGCGTTGGCGATGTTGTACAGGGACTCGGTGTTGCTCACCACCACGCCCACCTGAAGGGGAATCCCCGCTTCGGGCACGGTGCGGCCGGTGACCTCACGGACCAGGACCTGCTCGTCGCCTGCCGGATAGAAATCCTTCAGCTCAAAGGCTTCCTGCGGGCAAGGTTGGTCAGTGGTGTCCTTGGCCACAGCGTCCTTGATGGTCTGAAGGGCCTTGGCGTGCTTGCCCTTGATGCAGATGACCCCGCGGGAGGCGCCTGTGGCGTCCAGCACCGCGTTCAATCCCTCGATCATGATATCGAGCTCATGCTCCATGATGTAGGGATCGCTCATCAGAAGGGGCTCGCAGGAGGCACCGTTCACAAGGACCGTGTCCACCGTCGCGTTGATCTTCACATGCGTCGGGAACCCAGGCACCCCGGCGCCTACCACGCCGGCGTTTAACCTTCTCTACAATCTGCTCTCTCATATGACATTCCATTTTTGTTAGTAGGCTTTGCGCAGCAACTGCCGGATGTCCCTCAGGGAGGGGCGCCTCGGGTTGGTGGACGTGCAGGCATCCTCCATGGCATGGCGGGCCATGGTCTCAAGGGATGTCTCGAACTCGTTTCGTCGATGTCCAAATCCCGGATGCGGTTGGGGATGCCCATCTGGCTGTTGAGCCAGCGCACCGCCTCAATGAGGCTCTCGTTGCCCTGCTCCACGGTCTCGCAGGGGAGTTCGAGCTTCTTGGCGATGGTGCGGTAGCGGTCCCGGACGTCAAAGCTGTTGAAGCGGATGACGTAGGAGCAGCACGGCGTTGGCCTTGCCGTGGGGGATGTGGAACAGGCCCCCCAGGGTATGGGCGATGCTGTGGGCCACGCCCAGGCCACTGTTGTTGAAGGCCATGCCTGCCATGCACGAGGCAAGGAGCATGTTCTGGCGTGCTTCCATGTCGTCGCCGTTGCGGTAGCAGCGCAGCAGGTAACGGAACACGTACTTGATGGCGTGCACCGCGTACAGGTCGGTGAAGGCGTTGGCCGGGGTGGAGACAAAGGCCTCCAGGGCGTGGGTCAGAACATCCATGCCCGTGGTGGCCGTCACCGACGGGGGCACGGACCGGGTGAACCGGGCGTCCAGCACGGCCATGTCCGGGACCAGCAGGGGATCGATCAAAGGGATCTTCATCTGCTGCTCGGTGTCGGTGACCACGGTGACCGCCGTTACCTCGGAGCCGGTGCCGCTGGTGGTGGGAATCACCACAAGCTGGGGCTTGCCCTTGGCCGGGTCCGCCTTGTCGGGGCGAAGTACATGATGGCCTTGGCCGCGTCGATGGAGGAACCGCCCCCTAAGGCGATGATCATGTCCGCACCGTCGGCCAGGAGTTTGACCGTGCCCTCACGCACGGTCTCCAGGGAGGGATCGGGCTCCACCTTGTCGTACACGCTGCTGGTGATGTTGGCGCGCTCCAGCCCGCTGATGATGCGGTCGGCAAAGCCGATCTTCACCATGAAGGCGTCGGTGACGATAAAGGCATGTTTGCCCTTGAGCTTCTCCAGGGTGTTGATGGCGTTTTCGCCGTAGCAGATCTGGGTGCGTCCGTTAAATTGTGTCAAAGCTGCGTCCTCCGGTTACTGCGATTCCCAGTCGGCGGGATAGGTGACGTACATGAAGCGTGCGGACTCGGGAACGCTGAAGGCGATGGAGGTGTTTTTGGGGATGAAGATGATGTCCCCTTTGTTGCCCACTACCTTGCGGCCGTCGATGACGATCTCCAGGTGACGTCGATGATGTAGTCCACCTCGTCGTACTTGAGGGTCCAGTCAAAGGAGGTGGCCTCCATCTCCATGATGCCGCAGCCGAGGCGGGGGCTCTCGTCCAGTGTCACGATGTCGGTGAGAAAGACTTTGTCTCCGGCCTTGCCCGTATCAAAGGGCTCGGGCTTGACGGTCTCGGTCTTCACGCAGAGCACACCGCTTTCTTTGTCCACGACTTTTTGAAAGGCCGGTGCCTTGGCGCCACCCATCTGCTCGGTGACCACTTTTCGGATCAGCTCTTCAAGGACTTTTTCATTGATATCCATGCTCGGACTCCTTTTTCTTCGGTGTGGTGTATAGGATAACTCAGGTCGTGGGTGTCCCGGTGCCTGGTTCGTCGTCCCATCAAAGGCGTGCGCGCCCCTTGTGGAACGAAAAGCCACGAATCGGGACCCTGCGGCCGGCGGCATGGGAAATCCCCACGCCGCCGGTCACGGGCGATTTATGCTTCCTGCTTCTTGGGGAGGATGAGCTCCACCTCAGAGTGGGGACGGGGAATCACGTGAACACTCACGAGCTCGCCCACACGATCGGCGGCGGCTGCACCGGCGTCGGTGGCTGCCTTGACGGCGCCTACGTCACCGCGAACCAGGGCAGTGACAAGACCGGAACCAACCTGCTCACGACCCACCAGCTCTACGTTGGCTGCTTTAACCATGGCGTCCGCTGCTTCGATGGCGCCCACAAGACCTTTGGTTTCTACCATTCCCAATGCTTTCATTGTGCGTATCTCCTTTTTTAAAAAAGTAGGTATCCTGCTTTTAAAAAATGTTGCGTTCTACCTTATTATATAGATCCGCTTGCAACATACCGCCGTTGGCTGAGCGTTGCCTGTGATGCCGTACCGGAAATCAAAAGAGCAGCGACGGTGGTTTCAAGTTGATCACGTGGTACCGCCCGAGGGCTTCAAGCGCGCCCCGAGCGATGGTTACATGGGTTTTCAAAAATCAAACGATTGGCCCTTACGGGCGCTTCACCAGGGCGTTGACCACCGAGGTGTCGGGGGACGGAATCACCACCGCCTCCACAAGGGCCTTGCCCAGGGACTCCCGCGCCGCGTCCACAGCTTCCCGGACCGACGCCACATCGCCCGTCAGGACAAAGTAGGACTTCCCGTTGATGCCCTGGCCGGTGACGATGCGGGCCAGCGCCACGGCAGATCGCTTCACGGCCTCATCGGCTGCGGCGATGCCCGATGAAGCGGTGCGGCATTCCACCACGCCGATGGCACCCTGACCCTGCACGGCCAGGCCCCTTTTGAGGGCCTGAAGCACCTGGGGCGAAACGCCCCCGATGGTGTAGCTTCCGGCCAGGGCATAGCCCGCGGCTTCAGCGGCCGTCACCGAGGCGGCCACGGCCGCCCGGTCGCCGCCCACATGGATCATGTACCGACCGGAACATATGGTGCCCGCCTTTGAGGAGGGTCACCTCTGCTGCCTTGACCATGATATCGGCAAGGACCGCACCGGCGGCGATGCTTCGGCTCTCTATGATGCCCAGGGAATCCATGGCCCTTACATCCCCTCCTGAACCTCGACCTCGTCGATGATGCCGACGATGGTGGCATCCACGGGCGCATCAGAAATGGAGCCTGCGTTACGGGCGGAGCTGCCGGTGGCCACGAGGACCCGGTCTCCGATGCCCGCGCCGATGAAGTCAACGGCCACCAGGGAGTCAAGCTCTTCGTTGGTGCAAGCGTCCAGGCGCCTGACCACCATGAGTTTCATGCCGCTTAAGCCGTCTTCTTTTCGTGTGGCCCACACATTGCCGATCACTTTTCCAACGATCATCCTGGTCGCCTCGTAAGGGTTGGGTCCGGCCCAGTGGCCATGACCCGTTGGTTGTTATCCCCGGGTAAGGGTGATGCCGAGTTCCTTGGCGCTCTCCACGGCAAGGGGGGTGACCTGGGCGTCTGCGGGAAGCCAAAGCTCCGTTGCGCCCCTGCGGCCAGCCTCTGCCACGTCCGATTCGGTCACCAGGGGTTTCCTGATCCGGACGGTGTCGCGTTTCGTCATATCCATGGCGGACAGGCCGAAGGAGGCCAGTGCCGCCTCCTGTCCCTCGAAGAGCCGCATGAGGCCTTCGGGGGCGGTATCGGCGTACCGCTTGTATTCAAACTCCATCACTTCCACCGGGTGACCGGCCAGAAGGGCTGCCAGGACCTTTTCCATCAGGGGTCCATCGGCCTTGCCCGCGGCCATGTCCGCCATGTGGCGAGTGGGAGAAAATAGCACAATGCGCCGCAGGCTTCTTAAAGCCCCGGGTCTTCATCCGGGTAGAGAAAGGCGTGCCCGTCGCCCAGCCGCTTTTCGGCGGCCTGGCATTTGGGACAGATCTTCTCACCGATGATGAGTACCCTGGGTGCCTCGTCACGGCCGTCGATCTGCTTGAGAACCTCGGCGGCGATGGCTTTTACCAGTGCTTCCACATCCATGGTGTCTCTCCTATTCGCCCTGTGGCACCGAGCTCAGGGCAATGCCCATGGGGGTCACAAGAAAGGGGTTGGCCGGTTTGTACACTGGGATCCCGAGCTCTTTTTCAAACACGGTCTCCATGTCCGTAAGGCAGCAGGTGCCGCCCACAAGGTAAACGGCTTTTATGTTCCGCCCCTCGATGTGCCCTTTCACGATGGTGGCCATCTTCTGGATCACGGGACGGACCGCGGCAAAGATCTCCTTGTGCCGCCCGTAGTCCCGTTTGATCTCCTCGGCCTCTTCGAAGCTCACCTTGTAAGCGCCGGAGAGGACCAGGGAGAGATGGGTTCCGCCCGTGGCTTCGTCGGCCACGTAGACCACCTTGCCCTTCTCCAGGATGGAGAGGCCGGTGGTACCGCCGCCGATGTCCACGATGACACCGTCTTCAACCCCCAACACGGCGTTGGCCGCCGTGGGCTCGTCCAGCAGGTTGGTCACTTCCATCCCCGCGCCTTCCACCACATAGCCGTGGGTCTTGCAGTCCGACTCGCCGGTTCCGGGAGGCACGGCAATGGCCGCCTTTTCCAGTTCCCGTCCGAGGCGTTCCTCAAGCTGGGCCTTGAGACGCCTGACCACGGTCATGGCGCCCATGTAGTCCACCACCAGGCCGTCTTTGATGACCTGGGCAAACTCCATGGCACAGGCCACGGGCTCCCTCTTGCTGTTCATGACGACCAGCACGATGAAGGCGGTACCCAAGTCCACCCCCACCAGAAGCTCTTCGGTGGGAGAGACCTCCCGTGTGGTGTCGAGGCACGTTTCCAGATCGGCGATGAGCCGATCCACGGATGAAAAGTCCAGCATTACGCCTCCTGGGTGACGCCCACGATACGGCCGGTGGCGTTTTTGCCCAGGCCGCAGCTGTTGGCTTCGTCAAAGTCGATGTGCATGGCCAGTCGGAAGTCCTTGTTCACCCGCACAATGACATCCTTGAACACCGCAGGGCGGGATCCGTCCATGTGGACATCCACCTTCTGGTTGTCGGACACGCCGAAACGGGCCGCGTCCGCAGGGGACATGTGGATGTGACGGGCTGCAACGATGACCCCCTCTTCCAACCCGGCAAGGCCGCTGCCGGAGGTGAGGACGACACCCGGGGTACCGGCCACGTCGCCGGACTGGCGAACCGGTGCCTTGACACCCAGGATGCGAGCGTCGGTGAGGGAAAGCTCCACCTGGCTCTTGGGTCGGGCGGGCCCTAAGACTGCCACGTTGTCGATGACGCCGCTGGGACCGATAAGGCGGACCCGCTCCTTGCAGAGATACTGACCCGGCTGGGAGAGCTCCTTGACGTGGGTCAGGGAACCGCCGAACAGCTCTTTGATATCTTCTTCACACAGATGGACATGGCGACCGGAGAGCTCCACGGGGATGGCTGCGTCGCAGGACGCCGCCGCCTTTTCCGCCGGGGTCTCTCCCATCTGGTCCATGACCTTCTTGATAATGTCTTCTACGATAGTCTGTTGCATCGGATCTCCTAGATGTACATGCCGCCCTTGTCTTTGAGCATCATGATGTAAATGGCGCTGCTCATGCGGTTCAGGGCCTGGACCATGTCGGGTGTGCCCAGCTGAAAGGACTCTTTGAGCACACTGACGGCCGACACCTCCAACTCACGAACCAGGGCTCGCAGGCGGTTGAGCTTCAGAATCATCTCCCCCATGTCGTACGTGGGGAGAAGGTGACCCACCCCGTAGTATTTTTTGGGGTTGTGTGAGTGGGCCCGGAGCTCCCCGTCGGTAAGCCCCAGGATGGGCTTGTCCGGCATGGGGGTGTCCAGGACATCGCGGCGCATGATGTCGCGGGTCCACTCAAGGATCTCAGAAAGATCCGCCACCAATGCCTTTTTACCGGCATCGTGGGCTTTGGCCTGCAGCAGGAGAATCTCCCCCTGGCAGGTATCGAGGCGGCCCCTGAACACAATGCGCGGATGGTCCTTGGGGACCAGCCGGTTGCCCGTGAGCTGGGTCATGTGCTCGGGCTTTGTGTCGTAGAAGCTGCCGTCAACGGCCGACACGTATGTCGGGCCGGTTTTCCCTTCCGCCTCTGTTTTCTCCGGGGCGGCCTCGGGCTGCGAGGCGCATGACGCTTCTTCCCCCCTGACGACCTTGACCCCCTTCTCACCGAGAAGCTGGGATGCGGAGGGGGTCAGGATCTGACCCTCCTCCAGCTTGAAAGTCTCAGGAACGTCCTTTCTGAAGATCTCCCTCAGATAGGTTTCCGATATGACTTTCATGGCTTATTATCCTTCAATTTTGGGGAGAATCAGCTCCACTTCACCGTGGGGACGGGGAATGACGTGTACGCTGACGAGCTCGCCCACGCGGTCGGCGGCTGCTGCACCGGCATCGGTGGCCGCCTTGACGGCGCCTACGTCACCTCGGACCATCACGGTCACGAGACCGGCACCCACCTGGCTGCGGCCGATGAGGGTAACGTTGGCAGCTTTTACCATGGCATCTGCTGCTTCTACTGCGCCTACGAGACCTCGGGTTTCGATCATTCCAAGTGCATTCTGTGAACTCATGATTCTTTTCTCCTAAAAATAAAGTATCTGTGACTATCTGTCGCCGGGGCCCCGCGTAAAGACCTGAAGGGCCCCGGTGCAACATCGTGTTTGGTTCAGGCCGCCGGCAAAGGCGACCTTGTCTTGCAATTAAACAGTGCCGCTCATCTTTTTGAGCTGCTCCATGATCATGTTGGTCACGGCCTGCACGTCCACGCTCTCGGTGGAGGCGTTGCAGGTGGTTGCAGCGGCGTCGTCCAGACCGTAGGCCATGCGACGGATGTTGAAGAGCTGCTGGGGACCGACGTTCTCGGAGGTGGCGCTGCCGCCCACGGTCCCGCACCCGAGGGTGAAGGAGGGAGCCATGTTGGTGGAGATGCCCACGGCGCCCTGGGTGGTGGGGGTGTTCACCAGGAAACGGGAGACGGGCTTCTTCAGCGCGAACTCACGGATCACGGTCTCGTTGTTGGAGTGGATGCCCATGGAGTGGCCCAGGCCGCCGTTGTGGAGGAGCTTGTAGCAGAGCTCGCAGGCTTCCTGCCAGTCGTTGACCACGTAGAAACCGAGAAGTGCGGTGAGCTTCTCCTTGGAGAAGGGGAATTTGGGTCCCACGCCGGGCTCGTCGCAGAGCAGCATGGTGGTGCCGGCGGGCACGTCGATGCCGGCCACCTTGGCGATGTCGGCTGCGCAGCGGCCTACGATGGCGGGGTTCATGGAGCCGTTGGGGCGTTCCATGACGCGCTTGACCTTGGCCAGATTCTCCCCTTCCAGGAAGTAGCCGCCCTGGGCGATGACGCTGGCTTTTACCTTGTCTGCGATGCAGGCTTCGGTGACGATGGCCTGCTCGGAGGCGCATACGGTGCCGTTGTCAAAGGTCTTGGAGGCAAAGATCTTCTGGACGGCCACGTCCACGTCGGCGCTGCGCTCGATGAAGGCGGGCACGTTGCCGGAGCCCACGCCCAGGGCGGGGGTGCCGGAGCTGTAAGCCGCCTTGACCATGGCGTTGCCGCCAGTGGCCAGGATCATGTCGGAGATCTTCATCAGCTCATCGGTGCCCTGGAGGGTGGGAACGCTGATGACGCCCACGAGGTCCTCGGGGAGGTCCATGGCCTTGAGGACGCCGCGGATCATGTTGACGGTGGCCGTGATGCACTTCACCGCGCTGGGGTGAGGAGAGAACACGATGCCGTTGGCGCTCTTAAGGGAGATGATGGCCTTGTAGAGCGTGGTGCTCGTGGGGTTGGTGGAGGGGATGAGGCCCGCGATCACACCCATGGGAGCAGCGATCTCAACGATTTTGTTCTCGGTGTCTTCGTTGATGATCCCCACGGTCTTGACGCCGCGGTAGTAGCTCACCAGCTTTTCGGAGGCGAGGATGTTCTTCTGCTTCTTGTCCTGCCACTTACCGAAACCGGTCTCTTCGCTGGCCATCTTGCCCAGCTCTTCAGCCATCTCGGCACCCACTTTGGCAATGGCCTCCACAAGGGCGTCCACGCGTTCCTGACCGGCCCGTTCAAGAACGGGCTGCGCAGCGCGTGCCGCACGGACCAGGGCTCGGGTCTCCTGAATTGAGAGCAAATCCTTATCTACCATCTTACGTCCTCTCTTACTTCTCTAATGTCTTCATGTATTGAACAAACGCCTCAAGAAGATCTTTCTTCTTGGCATACTTGATCTCACCCCTCGGGATGGAAAAGGTGGGGATCTGCCGGGCGAGGCGCCGCAGTTTGGTCACTTTCAGTTTTTTCAGGTCTGCCATGTCAACGGTCAGGGCATCCTCGGCTCCGCCCTCATCTGCAGGGCTGGGGCTGTCGGTGAGGTCGGGTGTCGCCGTATCGGGCAGTGCCGCGGGCTCCGGTTCCGGTTCAACCTCGGGTTCAAGGATGATCTCCGGTTCCTCGGCCTCGGGGGCCTTGCGCTCGGGAACGCAGGTGGGCCGCTTGGCCTCTTCAATCAAAATGCCGTCCAGGCCTTCTGCGGTGCGGGCGATCACGGTGATGGAGAGAACCTCCCCAAGACGCGCGGCCGCCGTGCTTCCGGCGTCCACCGACGCCTTGACGGCAGAGACGTCACCGGTCATCAGGATGGAGACAAGGCCCCCACCCACGGCCTGGGAACCGAGGATGGAGACATCGGCGGTCTTCACCGCCACGTCACCGGCCTCGATGGCGGGGACAAGACCCACGGTCTCGATGATCCCCAATGCCCTGCCGTTTAGCTTCATGACTCCGTGTGCCTTCATGGCTTACCCCCTCTACTCTACGACGTAGGTGGCGAAAAAGACCTTGGCCTTGTCGGGGGAGCCCCAGACGACCTTGGCGCCGGAGGGGACAAAGAACACATCCCCGGCCTTGGCGGTGAAGGTCCGGTTGTCGATGCTCACGGTGAGGGTCCCTTCGATGACGTAGTCGATCTCTTCGTACCCTTCCATGACCCACTCAAAGCGGGAGGCGTCGATCTCAAGGAACCCGGCACCCATATGGGAGCCGTCGTCACCGCCGACGACCTCACGGAAGCAGGCCTTGGCATCGGGCGTTCCGGTGTCGAGGACTTCCATGGCCACGGACTTGCCGCGGACCAGCTTGACCCCGCCGCCGGTTTCGGCGCAGTAGGGTTCGGAGGCGGCGGTGCCGTCGGTCATGATGCCGTTTAAAAGCCCCTTGTTCATCATGGCTTTCAGGGCCCCGTAGATTGTCTCACAGCTGATCTCGCCCTCTTCTTCCGAGGCGGCGGCGTCACCTGCGGCGGCGCACTCAGGTGCCTGGGCCTTGCACGCGACGCACTCGGCTTCGGTCTTGCCCTCGCACAGCGTCAGCTTGGCGGCTTTTGCGGCGTCTTTTGCCGACGGGGTCAAAATCATCCCCGGTTCGACGCAAAGGGTGGTCTCCCCCTGCTTCACCAGCTTTTCGATATCATCCGCACAAATCAGTTTTTTCATGTGTTTTTCAACCCTTTCATGTATTTGCGCACGTTCCTGTTACCAACCTTGTATAAAATATCCATCCATGGGACCGTTTTTCAGTGTCTCACCACGGTCACCGGAAAATCTGAGTTCTTAATCCACGATTCAATACGGTCCAGATCTGCGTCGGAGAGGCTCGGATCTCCCTGGATGGGATAATCCCAACCCAGCTGCTTGTATTTGTTGACCCCCATCTTGTGGTAGGGGAGCAGGTCAATGCCTTTGAAGTTCTTGTAATCCCGGTACGGCATCAGAAAATCGATGAGGGCACGAATCTCCCCTTCGCTGTCGTTGACGCCCTTAAGGAGCGGCATCCGGATCTGGACGTTGTGCCGGTTGTCCAGCAGGGTTTTCAGGTTGCTTAAAATCATCTCGTTGCGGACCCCGGTCAGTTCATGGTGGCGATCGGAGTCCATGTGCTTCATGTCAAAGAGAAAAAGGTCCGTGAACTCGGCCACCTTCATGAGGGCCTCGGGCTTGGCGTAGCCGCAGGTCTCGATGGCGGTGTTGATGCCCACCTGCTTGCAGACCATCATCAGGTTGGCCGCGGCATCCGGCTGCATCAGGGCCTCGCCTCCCCCTAAGGTCAGGCCGCCTCCGGACATCTCGTAAAAGGAGCGGTCCTCCTCCACGATCTCCAGCAGCTCCGAAATCGTTTTCACATCCCCGACAACGGAGAGAGCGGACTGAAGGCAGGCCTCTTCACACTTGCGGCACCCGATGCACTCGCTGCCCTTGACGAACTCGTGGGCCCCGGTGTCCGGGGAGAGCCTGTGGACACCGGTGGGGCACACCGAGACACATGCCCCGCAGTTGACACACAGGCTCTCCTTAAACAGGACCTGGTGTTTCTTCTTCTGACTTTCGGGATTCGAGCACCACTTGCAGCGCAGGGGACACCCTTTGAAGAACACGATGGTCCTTACGCCGGGCCCGTCATACATGTTGTATTTCTGGATGTTGAATATCAGTGCTTTTCGTTCAATCATGGTTCCGCCTGTGCTGCTCATGGTGCTAAAAATCCCTATGTGTCTGTCAGTCTCGGTGTGATCCCCTTAGATCTCGTGCAACATGGTCCTGCTGATGATCTCGTCCTGAACATCCTTGCAGAGTTCCACGAAGAAGGCGCTGTAGCCAGCCACGCGGACCACGAGGTCGCGGTACTTCTCAGGGGTCTTCTGGGCTTCCAGCAGGGTCTCGTTGTCGAGGTAGTTGAACTGCATCTCCCCGTTGCCCAGCATGCAGGCGGTACGGATCAGGGTGATGACGCCGTTCTCCCCTTCGGGGGTGTCCAGCAGGCCGCTCATCAGCTTGAAGTTGTGCACCATGCCGATGTTCATGCTGTCGTTGGACATCTTGGACACGGACTTGATGATGGCGGTGGGGCCCTTGAAGTCGGCGCCCTGGGTGGGGCTGATGCCGTCTGAAAGGGGCATCCACGCATCACGGCCGTTGGCGGAAGCTCCCAGGAGCTGACCGAAGGGCGTGTTGTTGGAGATGGAGAGGGTCCCGTGGCTCAAGACAGAGTAGAGGGTCTTGTACTTGCGGTGCTCCTGCTCGGTGAAGCTGACGAGGTCGGCGGCGATGAGGTCGGCGTAGTCGTCGTCGTTGCCGAACTTGGGAGCGGCAAGACAATCGGCCTTCACCTGATCGTAGCCCTTGAACTCGGCCTTGAGGGCTTCGTTCATCTGCTCCAGGGTGTACTTCTTGTCGTCAAAGACCAGCTTCTTAATGGCAGCCATGGAGTCGGCGTGGGTGGCCAGGCCGCTCCAGATAACACCGGGGCCGAAGTTGTACATGGCGCCGCCTGCGGAGACGTCCTTGCCGGAATCCATGCAACCCTCGTACATCATGGACATGAGGGGCTTGGGTGCCAGGTCACGGTGGATGCGCTGGGAGATAACGGTGCCCACGCTGGACCACTTGGTGACGTGCTTGATCATCTCTTTGACGGCCGCGTCGAACTTCTCGTAGGTGTCGTACTGGCTCAGGGGGCCGTAGTCGGGGCACACCTGCTTCTCGTACCAGAGGGGCACACCGTGGTTGAGGACCATCTCGATACAGATAGGCCACTGGGTGTAGGCCGTGGAGGTCCACTGGTAGAGACGCCCTGCTTTCTGGGGCTCAACGCAACCCATGAGGCAGTAGTCGCGGGAGTCTTCGATGGAGCATCCCTTGGCCAGCATCATCTTGATGTGGGTGTCGTCGAAGTGGATGGCGGGGAAGCCCATGCCGGAACGGATAACATCCACGATCTTCTTCAGGTACTTGTGGGGGGACCTGTTGTGGACACGGGTGGCCAGGGAGGGCTGGTACACTCGCACGTGACGCACAGCGTCCATGAGCAGGTAGGTGAGGTCGTTGGTGGTCGAGCGCCGCCGGCCACCCGCTACCACACACACGTCGTCGACGAAGGGCTGGTACCCGGCAAAGAACTTGGAGGCGTCTTCGCTGGTGAGCCACATCATCTCGGACATCTTGATGAGCATACAACCGGCCAGGTCAAAGGCTTCGTACTCGGTCATGCGACCGGCGTCGATGTCCGCCTTGAAGAAGGGGTACATGTACTGGTCCACACGGCCGATGGACATACCGGTCTGGTTCTCTTCCACCACCAGGAGGGACTCGATGGTCCAGACCGCCTGGATGGCTTCCCAGAAGGTCTCGGGCTTGTGGGCGGGAACGCGGGCGTTGACCTCGGAGATCTTCAGCAGCTCGGCCTTGCGCTGGGGATTGGTCGCCTTGGCGGCCAGCTCTGCGGCGTAGTCGGAGATGCGCTTGGCGTAGATCATCACGCCTTCGGCGGTGAGGATCAGGGACTTGTAGAAGTAGATCTTGTCAAAGTCTTCGGGGTTCTCGTAGTCCAGCTCGGCCAGCTTCTCCTCGGCATCCTTGACGATGTCGAGCATCCCCTTTTTCATGAGGATCACGTCGTAGCCGGGGTTGGAGTCACCCCCGCCGTTCACGGCGTGGTAGGAGCAGTCGGTGACATAAGACTCACCGGAGATCTCCCACATGCCGGCTTCGCGGTACTGCTGTTCGCAATACTCGTCCACGGACTGGCCTTCCCAGAAGGGGAAGATCTCATCTTTCAGAACCTTTTTGTCCTCTTCGGAAATAAAGAAGGGGTCCTGGGCACGGGTACCAATGGTGTCCAGCTCGTCGCGGACCCAGCGCCAGGCAATGTCGGGAGAGAAGGCACCGCTTCGGGGAGAGCCGCAGGGGGAGCCCACGATGAGTTCGTTGTCCTGGATGACCAGGGGCGCGGTCTCGCAGCAGCGCTTGAAGCTCATGCCGCGGAGGATAGCCTTGGGAAGACCGGGGTTCTCCTTGGCGATCTGGGTCATCACCTTGGCGCGGTGAATGGTAATGGAGGGCACCTGCTTGAGGAAATTCTCCCTCAGCTGTGCGTGACGCTCGGTGGGGCCGTCGGGAATACCGGGGCCGTGGGTTGTAGCGATACCTGCAACGCCAGGGGCTGCCTTGGTGATCTCAGAAGAGATGCCCTCAAACATCTTTTTGAGCGATGCGCGCTCTTGAGGGGTCAGGTTCTTAGTCGCTTCTGCAAGCTTGCTTGAAAATTCATGAAGATCCAAAAGTATTCCTCCCTTATAACTGATCCTCTTCCAATGGTATCTACTTTGCGCCACCGATGGTTCGGATGGCCTCGTCCAGTAGCCTCTGGAAGGTCTGCATATTCACTAAATTGTCCTCTGCCCCATGTGCAACGGTGCCCGGGGAGGGGTTATCGTCGTGTTTGATATCGCTGTCGATCTCTTCCATGCGCCTGACCCCGTAGCCCACCTTGCGGGTGTAGATCAGGTTTAAGGGGGAGACGTTGTCCGAGGTAATGCCGTCCCCCGCCGATCCGCTGCCCAGGGTCATGGAGGGGACCAGGTTCGTGGTGGCCCCCAGGCCCCCGAAGGCAGCCGGTGTATTCACAAGCAGCCGGCCCACGGGTTTTTTCAGGGCAAACTGGCAGATGACATCCTGGTCGTTGGAGTGGATGACGAGGGTGTGGCCGTTGCGCTCGGTCACCAGAAGCTCGATGCACTTTTCACAGGCGTGCATCCAGTCGTCTTCCACGTAGTAGGCCAGCACGGGGCAGAGCATCTCCCTGGCAAAGGGGTCGGTGTCGGAGACGTATTTGCGCTCTGCCATGAGCACGGAAACATCGTCCGGTACCTCAAACCCTGCCCTATGGGCCAGGGTTTTGGCTGAGACCCCGACCATCCCGGGGTTAAGCTTGCCGTCGGGACGGAAAAAGAGAGCGGTAAAGGTCCGGGTCTCCTCTTCGGTCATGAAATAAGCGCCCTTTGCCCGGAGGGCTGCCTTGACGTCCCGGTCAATGCAGCTGTCCACCACAATGGACTGTTCGGCAGACGGCACGATACCGTTGTCAAAGGTCTTGCTGGCGATGATGTCGGCAACGGCCCGGGTGATGTCGGCGGTGCGTTCGATAAACGCAGGCCCGTTGCCGGTACCCCCGTAAATCACCGGTTTCCCGGCCTTGTAGGCTGTCTTGAGCATCCCCGGCACCCCGGTGTTCATGATCAGGGAGGTGCCCTTGTGCCTCATGAGCTCCCGGGTGCCGGAAGCGGTCACCGTGCCCAGGTAGGTCAGGCACCCTTCGGGCAGCCCCTTGGACTCTGCGGCCTCAATGAGGATGTCCAGCACCTTGCCCATGGTCTTGCGTGCCCTGGGATGGGGTGAAAACACGACGGCGTTGCCGGACTTTACGGCAATGAGCGCCGTGTAGATGGTGGTTGAAACCGGGCTTGTCGCAGGACTCAGCGCCACCACGACACCGACGGGAACGCCGATGTCCATCATGCGGTTCTGGGGGTCTTCGCCGATGACGCCCACGCAACGCATGCCCCTCAAATGCTTGCGCGCGTACCCGCACACAAACCGGTTCTTGACGGCTTTGTCCTGACATGAGCCGTAATCTGTTTCTTCATGGGACAACACGGCAAGCGTTTCAGCGTGCTCCTGGGCGGCGTCCGCCATGCACTCGACGATCTCGTCCAGCTTCTCCTGGGAAAAGGTGGCGAGTTTCTTCTGTGCTTCAAACGCATTCTCTGCAAGAATCCGTGCTTCCTGGATGGAGAGTAAATCATTGTCGATGATCGTCATGCTGTCTCTCCCTCTCCTTTGCTTCATGGTCGTCTATCGTAAAAGTCCCCTCTGCCGAGCCCGTCAAAATCAGGGCAGCAGCTTGTCGAGGGCGTACTGGCTGGTAATTTTTGTCAGCGCAGGATGGGGCGTGGGGATCACGCAGGAGCTATGGGGGTCGACGCCCATCTCTTTGACGGCGGACTCGCCTGCCTCAACGGCAGCCTTGACAGCACCCACGTCACCTGAAACCAGAATGGAGATGTAACCCGACGCGGTGTTCTCGTAACCGAGCAGGTCCACATCCGCGGCCTTTACCATGGCATCCGCCGCTTCAAGGGCAAACACGATACCGAAGGTCTCCACCATGCCCAGGGCCTTGGGCCGGGGAAGGTCTTCGGCGTCATCGATCTGGGCATCCACATCGTGTACGGAGACAATATCGCCGACAGCGCTGATGGGACGCGGCATGACGTTGTGCGCGGTAAGGGGTCCGATCTCCTTTGCCGCGGCAGCACCGGCTTCCACCGAGGCCTTGACGGCGGCGACGTCGCCCTTCACAAAAATCGTCACCAAGGTGGAGCCGATGTTCTCGTATGAAATCAATTCAACATTGGCAGCTTTGAGCATCTGGTCGGCGCCGTAGATGGCCGGAACCATGCCCGTGGTTTCGATGAGTCCTAACGCCTCTTCTCCGTAATATCGCATTAAAATCCCTTCCCTGATTTGATCCTTAATTTTGAACGATTCAGCCCTATGCTGGCAGTACCTTAACCCTTCCCCCATAGGGGAAAGTCAATGGTTTTTTAGGCTAAAATGCAAATTGGTCCGGCCAGTTTTCAAATCCGACACCGCCAAGCCTAACCCCTTGGTTTCAAGGAGGATAATCCGTATAAAATAAAACCCTTTCGAGGGTAAAAACCATCATGTGTGCTTAAAAAGCTGATTTTTCAAATGCAAAAAAGAAACCCTGCTTCGTCATAGCCGTTACCCAGGGGGCACCCTCCCCCGGAACAGACCCACTGCCCCGGAGGCGGCAACCTCAAACCCGCTTGCAGGGCCCTGTCCGCTTCGTAAAAAAACGATGCGCAGCCGCCTGTCGCGCAACAAAAAAAAGGGCCCTGCCCCCATGGTATGGGAACAGGGCCCTTAAGGGCCGGCTGAAAACTCAAGCCTTCTATCGGCGACGCGACGATGGAACCGAAGCCACCGACGCGTCAGAGCGTCATCAATCCTTGATGTAGTGGTTGATGGTCTCCGCCCCTTCCTCGTGGGCACGATAGTAGACGCGCAGCTCGTTGTTGGCGTCCATGTCGTAACGGGTCTCCTCAAGGAGGCCGTTGGCCTCGGCGGTCATGATGGCCGCGATCATGTCGGGCTTATTGAAGGCCTTGAAGTTGCTGTATTCACCCTTGAGAGCGGCCATGACATCGTCGGCACACGCCTCTTCAACCGTGGTGAAAAACTTAAGAATCGCGTAGTTAAGGGGTTTCATCTTATTTATCCTCCTTGCCTTTGAGCAGGTCCAGGGGGTTCAGGGCAATGGTAAAGATACCGGCAACCATAACAACAGCTGCGATCCAGGAGATGGGAGCCATGGCCCAGCCATCGAGACCGAAGATCATGCCGAGGACAACCCAGCAGCAGAAGGGACCCCAGAAGGAGAAGGTGCCGTTGCAGGACATTCCGAGGGCGGCACCGCACATGCTGTTGCCTTTGTACCAGAACATGAAGGCGCCGTAAGCAGCAAGACCGGCACAGGCAAACCAGACAATGGATCCATCAGGGTCACGCCGTCACCAGCGCGGCGGTGTTGCCGCCACCGGAAATCATACCGAAAAGGGGAACGAGGATGATGAAGTTGGAGAGGCCGGAGGTGACCTGACGGATGGTGATACCCACTTCGGAATCGATGAGGGCCGTGCCGTAACCGCAGACGCACCCTTCAAAACCCCAGCCGAAAGCGGCAAGGAAACCGAAGAAGATACCAAGGGCCATGCCTTCGGGGGCGTCGCCACCGAGGGTGGGGTAGGCGATCATGACGCTGGCGCCGAAGCAGATGGCAATACCCAGCATCATGCGGGCATTAAGCTCCTGCTTGAACCAGAATCGGGCCAGGATAGCGCCGATGGCGGGGCACAGGGCGCTGATGGGAACCACAATGGAACCGGCTTTCTGAAGACCGATAACATAACAGGTACTTGCAAAGGGACCGCCGATAAGAGCGCCTACCATCATCACCACACCAGGCTTGGTCTTCAGGCAACGGAAAAAGTCGCCGAGCTTGCCTCTGATAATGGCGATCAAAATGGACCAGCAGGCGCTGCAGGAGTCAGTCACTGCCGCGCCAAGGGCACCGAGAAGATAGGTGATGGCAAAAGCGGACAGGCCTGCTGTGTTTGCGCCATACCAATCAATCCAAGGCCCCTTGGACATGCCAAGAGTCATAAAAGCAGTATAAAATCCGTAACATAAGCCGGAGAAGAGAGCAATCAACACGCCCTTTCTCTTAAAATCGGCTGCCATCTTGTTTTTGGCCTCCATCGCGGCCAAATTCTGTGAACCTGATGCTTCAAACATGAATGAACTTTCCTCCCTAAAAACCAAAACTTTTTTGGATAAACCCGGACACGCAAAACATACGTCTGCTGCATGATCAACACGGATTTCAGCTTTTCGAGGACTATAACTGTGCCCCTAAGGGGAATGTCAAAACCTTTTTTACCGAAAAATTGAGCCGTTCCGCGGGGTCCGGGAGAGGCGGGAAATTTCTTCTTCGGGCCACCCTAGTATAATAAAGAGAATGTCCATGTCAGAGGTGCCTCAGCACGTCATGTCACCGCATTTTTTTTGTGACGTCTCCCCAAAAATTTGCTCATTGCCTCCCCATGTCGGAGCCTTTGGCCACCGGCTCCGGACACCGGCCCATGCAATGCCTCCCCCTTTGTTCCCGGCGGCAAGGCGGCATCACCCCACCACAAGCCCGGGTTTCCACAGTCTTTAACCCCGGACTCAGGCTTTTTTAGCGAGAAAAAGGGCCCATTCCGGACACGCCGGGCATCCCCAAGGGAACATCCACCTTTTTTGCACTAAAAATCGGCAATCAGTTGACTGAAAAGGGATACATGGGTATCATCTTTTCCATCATTTTCTACAAAAAGTGTCCCCCGTCATATGAAGGTTTCCTGTTTTTTGTTGGAGTTCGGAACCTTCAGGACAGCGCCGGTCCGACACAGGCAGCCTGTATCATCGGAAACATGTACAGGATTATAACAGCATGGCATACCTTTAAAAGGAACATCGCCGTTTTTTTTGGGTTGGCTGACATGCTGAACGGGGTATGCAAGGGAGGGATCGGTTTCCGACGGCAGGATACGCCGGTCCGGGTCAGGGCTTATGGGAGAGTTCATTCCCCGAGCCTTCATCAAGCCAGAAGGATGGTTCATGAAGTACAAAGACAGATATTCCATTGGCGAAGTCAGCCAGATCTGCAATGTGTCCAAAAAGGCGCTCAGGCACTATGACAAAATCGGACTTATCAAGTCCGAGCGCTCCTGCAACAACAACTACCGGTATTATTCCAACGAATCCTTACTGGCGGTCCGTTAAGTCAGTCTTCACAGATGGGGTTCAAGCTTGATGAAATGAAAGATTTCATCGAGGGCACTGTGGACGCCCGCCCCAGCAGATCTACCTCCGGTCGGGACGCCTTCAACGCGAAGATCGAAGAGTTGAAAAAAGCCCAGGAAGAAATCCGGAGGCAGTACGAGTCCGTCAGGGACTGGCATGACCTGATCTTAGAAGCCGAAATGGTCATCGACAACAACATCCAGGAAGTCGCCGTCAAGTATGTGGAGGCCTCGGACTACCTGTTCCATGAGCAGGTCTTCACCAACGACATTGAGGCATCCATCATCAACATCGAGTTCACCAATTACGTGGAGAAGGTGAACAACGAAATCACCGGACCGGTGATGATCAATTTTTCATCGCTTGAGGACAGGGTCAAAAACAGGCATCAACCTGTCCGGATCATGCAGAAAACACTGAAGGAATGCAAAGAACACGAAAAAATGTCCTTCGGCGGGCAGATGATGATCACCTGTTACCACATCGGGTCCCATAAAAACATCAACGAAACCTACGAAAAGATCTGCAAATGGGCCCGAACGCACAATTACGTGCTGGGGAAAAAATCATACGAGCGGTACGTCACCGATTACTGGACCACCCGAAAGAGCTCCAAATTCGTCACGGAAGTCATGATCAACGTATCGCGCAATTAACCGGGAACGCCCAGCCCCCTGGGCATTCCCGGATCATTCCAAGATACCTTGCCGCGGCCGCGGCAACGCCTCACGTTTTTAAATCTTAAAGGTTTCCACCACCTGCTTCAGGGCAAGGGACATCTGGGACAGCTCTTCGGCATTGCCGTGGACCCTCCTGCTTCCTTCGGAGATGTCTGCGGCATTGGTGTTCACCTCGGAGATTTCCCGGGTGATCTCAGTGATCACCCCGGAGCTCTGGGCCACCATGCCGTTGACCTCCTGGATCCCCTGGGACGCCTGGGAGATATTCGCCGCGATTTCGCGCGTGGCAACAGACTGCTCTTCCACGGCCGTGGCGATGGTCCCTACGATGTCGTTCACCTCGGAGATCACCCGGGTCACCTCTTCGATATCGTCGACACTTTCGCCGGTGACTCCCTGGATCCCGTCCACCTGGGCCTTGATGTCCCGGGTGGCCTCAGCGGTCTGGTTGGCCAGGGCCTTGATCACCACCACGGCAAATCCTTTGCCCGCTTCCCCTGCCCGGGCCGCCTCAATGGTGGCGTTAAGGGCCAGCAGGTTGGTCTGCTCGGAGATCTCGCTGATAGCTTCGGTGACGCTTCCGATGGCGGCGGCGGCTTCACCCAGGCGAGCCATTTTCGTGGAGGCTCCCCCGGCCTGTCGCACGGCTTTCTCCGATATGTTTCGTGCCGTCTCCGACTGTTTCGCCACTTCGCCGATGGTGGCGGTCATCTCCTCGGCAGCGGTGGCCACCATGTCGCTGTTGGCCGAGGCCTGCTCCATGGAAGCGGCCACCCCGTTGATATTGGAGGTCATCTCTTCGGCGGCCCCGGACACGGAGGTGGCTCGTTCTGACGTATTGTCTGCACGGGTGGAAAGGTCTCCGGCCACATCGAGAAGAGCCCCGGACGCCCCTTCCATGGCACCTGCCTGGCCGGACAGGTCCCCTACGATGCGCTGGAGTTTTTCAATGAAGCTGTTAAACCAGGTGGAAAGTTCCCCGATTTCGTCCTGGGTGTTGACGGGCAGGCGAAGGGTGAGATCCCCCTCCCCTTCGGCGATATCGCGAAGGCCCTCCACCACGCCGTTGATGGGTTTCACCACCAGGGCAATGGCGATGAACCACACCACGGCCACCAGCAGGAGGAAACCGGCCAGGCCGATGACGATGCTGGTGTTCCGGAGCTTAACCGCCCCTTCCATCACCTTGGCAAGGGGCACGACGATGCCGATGGCCCAAGGTGTATTGGTCTTACCCACGGTAATGGGCGCAAGCACCTGGAAGGTCATCTGGCCGTCTTTGACCGTTTTCCGCTCCACGGCAAAGACCTGCCCCTCTTCCAGGGCGCTCAGAAGTGACGCCTGGACCTTTCCCGTCACGAGCTCTCTCAGGTTTTTTCCCACCAACTCATCGGCGGGGTGCGCAACGATATAGCCACCGCTGGAAACCAGGTAGCCGTATCCCGTGCCGAAGGGTTTCACCTTCTCCATCATCTTTCCGAAAGTGTCCAGAGCGATGTCTGCGGCCACGATGCCTAAAAACCGCCCCTCCACCATGATGGGGGCCACCACCGTGGCCATGAGCACATCCTTGCCGCCCACCGGATAGACGTAAGGTTCGGTGATAACTTCATGTCCCGTCCTCTTGGGATCCTGGTACCAGGCCTCGGTATCGAAGTTTACCAGGGGCTCCACCTCGATGGTCCCGCTGCCGCGGTTCCAGTAGGGCACGAAGCGGCCCGTATCGTCATGGCCCGGCACACCGATGAACTCGGCGTCGCGCCCGTCCAGGGCGTGGGTGCCCCAGCAGGTGTCGATGGCTATGAGATCGGGATTCTGACGCAGCACGTTCTTAAGCATGGCGTTGATCTGCCCCCGATCCGGGGCGGTGTCGCCTTTTTTGATGCCTTCAAGGGAGTGGGCCACGGTGCGGACCACGTCCATGGCCCGGTCCAGCTCCGATTTGATCATCCGGCCGTGGTTGGAGGCGATCTCAAGGGTCTTCTCCTCCGCCTCGGCACGGGCCATCTTCGAGGCATTGTAAGTAATGTACGAGATACTCACGGAGTAGGATAACAACACCACCCCACAAATACTAAGCAGCATTTTGCCGCGCAGACCCATTTTTCCAAACATCATCAGTCTCCTTCAAATATACTCAAACCACATTTCTATCACGGATACGTCACGGGAAAGCGAGCCGTTAGTCGCTACAAACGGTTTTTATAGATAGGCCCGTGGATACCCGGAGTTATGCCTGACGCGTTTCAAACACCAGGGTCTTGATCACCACGGGCACCACCGTCCCCCCGCAAGGGGGCGGCCGATGTCGATGTAATCCCCTTCCGCCACCTCCAGCTGATCCACGCAGATCACACGGGCGGACGGGTTCAGGGCCCGAAGGCTCTGGCCAAGCACCTTGGCGCTGTCCTGCTCCAGCACAACGATAACGGGCAGTCCGGCCCGCACTGTCCGTGCCAGGCCACCCAGGATCCCCTTTGCAAGCAACTGCACCGTCGGGTAATTGAGGTAAGTTTGCCCCCGGATCCCCACGGCGATCTGTTCCGGGGCCTCTTCTTCTTCGTACTGATTTGCGCTTTGGAAGACCGCCTCGGCGATGTCGTCGGCCTGCTCCGGGATCCCTTCGGCAAAGGGGACCACCACCGGGATGTTCGTCAGCGGCAGCAAGGTGTCGTCTGCCGAAATGGTGCTGCCGCTCACATCCACGGTGCGGGATCCGGCACCAATAACCGTGGCCCGAATCGTCTCGGCAGGCCGGACGAGCTCTACCCCTGCGGCGTCGAAGACCCGACGCACCTGCTGCCCCAGCATGGGGCCGATGTCCCCGTAGCGGGCAATCTCAGAGAGGGTGTCGCACGGGGAAGAGGTGTAGGCGGAGTCGGCCACGCCCCCTGAGATCATGACGCAATCCACCGTGTAGTCGAGCCGGAGGGGGTCGGTCATGAGAAGGGCTGCCTCCAGCCCCCGGGGCTCGGGGTCCCGGAGGACCGATGCCACCACCTCGGCCATGCGGCGGCAGATGATGTCGATGACCACGGGCTCAGCCGCATCGCCGGGCCTAGCCCTTACCCCCAGGTCCTCCAGAATCCGCTGCATGGGCTCCGCCACATGGAGAATCCGTCCCTCTGCGGCGTCCACCTGCATCAACCGACCGCCCACATTGATGCAGCAGCTGTCGATGGCTTTACCGTTTCGGTAGATGCCGATGTTGGCCGTGCCGCCGCCGATGTCAATGTTGGCAACGGTCTTGAAACGGTTTCGGGAGTAATCCGAAAACCGACCTCACCAGGCAATGATCGACTCCAGGTTTCCCCCGGCCGTGGCCACCACGAAGTCTCCGGCATACCCGGCCAGCTCGCCTGAGATCCGGCGAGCGTTCTCCTTTTTGGCGGTCTCTCCGGTGATGATCACCGCGCCGGTGTCAATGGACGAAGGCGACACCCCGGCACGAGCAAATTCACCCTCCACCAGGCGAAACACCTCCTCTGTGTCCACCAGGTTCCCGTGGGTGATGGGGGTAAAATGGATGGCGCTGCGGTAGACCACCTCCTTGTCGGTGATCTCCATGCGCGGCACCAGGGTCCCCGGCGCCGTGTTCTTCACCGTCAGGCGGCTGATGACGCACTGGGTGGTGGTGGTGCCGATGTCAATGCCGACGCTGGTCACCACCTCGGCGGCATCGGACGCCTCCGCGCCGCCAAGATGGGCTGCATACAACGACGCTATTTTGGGGCTGTCGGGCATAAAATGAACGCCTCCCTCCCATGGAATCGGGTTTGTTAAAAAAAGCCTCCGGCGGCCCTGACGGGGGCCAACCGTTTAAAACGTTTGACAAACAGGCCTTATGCAAGGTTTTCCAGGCTTCGCCGAAATCATTTCGACGTTATCGCACCCACGCTTCGTTTTGATCACCCTTCAGGGCGATCAACCGAAGCGTGGGTGCATGAAGACCGTTTTTTGCGGAGCTTTTTTTCAAAAAAGCGACCCGCCGGAGGCAACGCTCCGGGTCCCACAAAAACACCCGTAACTTAGAGGCCCTTGCCTTTCATGGCTTCGGAAAGGGCCACCCCGCTGGCTTTGTGGAAAAGCATCTGCTTGACCACGGTGGCCATGTGAGCCCCGGCCTCTGCCGGGGGCGTGCCCCCTTTGTGGATATTGGAAACAATGGTGCGGTCGGCTTCCACGGTCTCTTTCCCGGCCTTATACACCATGTAAGAGCTCATGGACTCGGCGGTGATAAGACCCGGGCGCTCTCCGATGAGCTCCACCACCACATCGCAGCCCAGCAGGGCACCCACGTCGTCCATGACGCCCACCCGTCCGTACTTCACAAAAAAGGGCGTCCCCACGGAGAGGCCCTCGGCTTTCAGGCCCTGGACCATGGCCGGAAGGGTATCGGCGATGTTGGCCTCGATGGCCGTGGAGCTTAAGCCGTCCACCACGATAATCTGCACGTTGCAGCCCTTCTCGCATGTGTCGAGGATGGTCTTTTTCGCCTCCTCGCTGAGCCTCTTGCCCAGCTCAGGCTTCATGAGGAACTCATCCTTGTCCCTGACCACGGTCTGGACCCCGAAAAGGCGGTTCTCGGCCAGGCAATCCTCTGAAACATCCATAAACACGGCATCCACGGCAGCGGCATGATCGGCCTGAAAATGGAGAAGGGAATGGGTCTTCTGGCGCGCTCCGCACCGTCCCATGAGGATACGGGCCGGGGTGGTCTTTCGCCATCAGCCTCAAGGGCCGCCATGTCGAGATCCACCGTCACCTCGTCCAGGGGAGGCAGGGTCACG
Source organism: Desulfoluna sp. CYM3A (assembly GCF_056829965.1). Lineage (NCBI taxonomy): Bacteria > Pseudomonadati > Thermodesulfobacteriota > Desulfobacteria > Desulfobacterales > Desulfolunaceae > Desulfoluna > Desulfoluna sp. CYM3A. The sequence continues at coordinate 1,801,316 of NZ_CP186556.1, read as the reverse complement.
GGCGATTCGGCTTGTGCTGCAGCGGTGTCGGCGGCAGGCCCCTCGGCTGACGCCAGGGCCCCCTCTTCCACCAGCTTTTTGATGATGCCTTCAATCAGTGCTTTCTCGTTCATGGTGCCTGCTCTCCTTATTTATCGAAAATGGACGGGTCACCGGCCGCCTCGGTGAGGCAACCCTCTTCCATGATGCCCCGGCTTTCCAGCCAGGTTTCAAACTCCGGCGCGGGCCTGAGCCCCAAAATCTCCCGGGCAGACGCATCGTCGTGGAAGCTGGTGTCCTGATAGTTGAGCATGCAGTCGTCTCCTCCGGAGACCCCCATGAAAAAGTTGGCCCCGGCCATGGCGCAGAGCATGGTGCCGATCTCCTGATCGTCCTGGTCGGCCTTCATGTGGTTGGTGTAGCAGGGGGCAATGCCCATGGGCAGGCCGTGCATCTTGCCCATGAAAAGATCCTCCAGGTCGGCCCGGATCACCTCTTTGCCCGTGTAGATGGTCTCAGGGCCGATAAAGCCGGAGACGTTGTTGAGCATAAAAGGGGCGTAACGCCTGGCCAATCCGTAAGTACGGGCCTCCAGGGTCATCTCGTCCACGCCGTGGTGGCAGTCCAGGGAGATCTCCGAGCCCTGGCCGGTCTCGAAGTACATGACGTTGGGTCCGGTGGAGGAGGTGCCCCTGCAGGCCGCCGCTCTCGGGCCTCGTCCAGCATGGAGACGGAGATACCGAAGGCGTCGTTGGCGCTCTGGGACCCAGCGATGCTCTGGAACAAGAGATCCACGGGCACGCCTTTCTCCATGGCCTGCATCTGGGTGGTCACGTGGGCCAGGACAACACACTGGGTGGGCACCTCGTAGAGGTCCCTGAAATCGGTGATGGCGCGCATGACCCGGGAAAAGCCTTCCACGTTGTCTTCCACGGGGTTCACGCCGAAGCAGGCGTCGCCGCATCCGAAGGAGAGGCCCTCCTTCAGGGAGGCGAGGATCCCTTCAATGGCGTCTGTGGGGTGGTTGGGCTGGCAGCGGAACGACAGGGTGCCGGGAAGGCCGATGGTGGTATGGCAGTGGGCGGAGACCTTGATCTTCTTGCTGGCGTACACAAGGTCCATGGTGGACATGAGCTTGGCCGCGGCGGCAATCATCTCGCTGGTGAGGCCGCGGCTGATGTGGAGCAGGTCCCCCTGGCGGCGGGTCTTGAGAATGGTCTCCCGGAGCTCGGCCACGCTCCAGTTCTTGATCTTTTCGTAGATGGTTGTGTTCAGGCCGTCGTAGATGGTCCGGGTCACCTCGTCGTCATCGTAGGGAATCACCGGGTTTTCATAGATGTCTTTAAGCTGCAGGTTGGCCAGGCAGAGCTTGGCGGCCACGCGCTCGGTGGCGGACTCTGCGGATATGCCGGCCAGGGCGTCGCCGGACTTCTCGTTGTTTGCTTTTGCCAGAACATCTCGGACCGATGAGAAGGTATACACCTTCTCACCGATCTGGCTTCGTAAATTCACACGCACTCCTCCTTAAGTGACTGATTGGCAGGCCCGTCCCCGTTGACGCGCCCTTCACCGGGTCCCCGAATGCAGGGTCCCTTACGTGATGCCGAAAGCCCGGCCTGTGACAGCGGACCTTCGGATTGTATCCAACACCCATGGCCCGGGAGGCACCCCGGGCCATGTTTATCTCTTTTTTTCAGCGCGCTTTAGAATGCCTTCAGTGCGCCGTTCTCTTCGAGGAAGCCTGCAACCTTCGCCGTCTTTTCAATGGCGGAGGGTTTGGGTGCCAGGCGCGCGTCCAGATCCGCGCGGGTGGAGACAAACCCGGGGGATTTTTTGTAGAGGACAGGCTGGATCATCCAGTTGCCGGGAAGGGAGTCTCCCATCTGCTCAACGAGCCCCTTCTGGTACCCCATTTTTTCAAGACGGGTGATCCAGAGGCGGTTCTCAGCGCGGTCCAGCATGGGCAGGTCGTTGGAGCTGTCCCCGCCGATGAGGTAGGGGCGTTCTTTCGTGACATACTTGATGATGTTGGCGCAATTTCTCCCCGAAGTACCCGGTGATGGGGTAGACCACCTGGGTGGTGAGCTCGTAGTTGGAAAGCTCGTCACGGTCCAGGGCAGCGTATTTCGGGTTGTTCTTCACAAGGAGACGGTCCTTGTAAAGCTTGCCGTCACGCTTGTCTTTCAGAAGCACGTTGACGCCGATGACATGGTCCGGGGCAATGGCCACCCCTTTACCGAACTTGGCTTCAAGAAGCTTGTTGAGGTTGGCAGCCACCATCCAGCGCACGGTCCAGACGTTGGATGCAGAGCAGACGTAAACCTCGTACCCGTTTTTCAGGAGGTTGCCGTAGAGGTCCACCATCTCGGGATAGAAGAAGGGCATGCGGTAGCCGTTGATCTTGGTCTCTTTGAGGTCGGCAGCTCCGGAATCCTGCTTGGCGACATTGTTGCCGAAGGCTTTTTCGCTGTAAGGGAGGATCTGGTCGGGGGTCATGCCGGCCAGGATCTGGACCACCCAGGCGTAGCTGTTGGAATAGGGAGTCTTTTCGCCTTTCTGGTGCTTGGTGGCGGAGAGAAAATCTTCGTAGAACTCGGGAAGGTTTTTCACGGTCTCAAGGGAGACCTTCTTGTCCCCAAGGACAAAGGAGGGGGTGATGTCCCGGGAGATCCCGTCCAAGCTCAGCTGACCGGCCTCCACCATGGCGGCAAAGGTGGCTTCGCCGATGTCCCGGCAGATGGTGGTGTTGTCAAAATCGAAAACAGCTTTCTTTCCCTGGAAGGCCCCTTCGGCGATGAGGGTTTCCAGTTTTGCCTTGACCGCCGGATTCCAGTGACCTTCATCCAGCTTGACCACGGGCTTTGCAGGGGCAGTCTTCACATCGGCCTTGACGCCGCAACCGGTGAGCAGTGATCCGCACACGAACAGTGTCCCCACCATCCATGCCATGTGTTTCTTGAACATCATACGTCGAACTCCTTTACGATTGAATATAACAGCAGGCATGCACCCGTCGGATACGGCCGCATGCACATCAGAATCAGCGTTCGTTTTTTCAAAGAGTCTTGGTATTGCCGTGAACCTGAGCCCCGATACCACTGCGGGCATCGGGGCTCAGGTTCACGGGGGGAGGCGTATGAGTCCCCCCGTGAGGCGGACCGGTTCAGGGAAGAGACCGGTCCGCGCATATCTGGGCCGGGCCTTACATCAGCTGGGCTTTCAAATCGTCGCTGGGTGAAGGAATGACCACGTGGTTGTAGACGGGACCGGAGTCTCCCACGCCTTCCACACCGGCAGCCACAGAGGCCTTCACTGAGCCCACGTCACCGGTCATGGTGACAAAGGACTTGCCGGCAAGGCCAGCGGCGAAGCGGATCTCGATGAGATCCACCTGGCCGGATTTGGCTGCGGCGTCGGCGGCCAGGATACAGGCGGCCACGGTGTAGGTCTCGATGACCCCCAGGGCGTTGATGCGGGGCACGATGGTGGCACCGGACAGGGCGGGAAGCACTGTGGGATGGACGCTGGGGATGACGAACCAGTCGATGACCAGGTCCCCTCCCATCTCACGGCCCGCAGCCACGGAGCTCTTGACGGAGCCGGTGTCCCCGGCCACCATCACCAGGTACCGTCCGGGACAGGTGGGGCGTGCCATCACCAGGTCCACGGTGGCGGCCTTGCTCATTTCGTCTGCGGTCTCAATGCCCAGGGCGATGCTGTTCAGCTCGACAACACCGATTGTTCTGTAGTTCATACATTTACCTCATTGTTCTTCACGACGCCGAGCGCTCGGGCGTGACGTGTCGTTTTTTTGCTGCGGATCTATGGCGGTGCACACGGTGCACCCTACCCTCTGGAAATCCTCACCACACCGCCCTCGACGGAGGTGACCACGCCGTCGATGCTGGCGTGGATGCGTGCCCCAAGGGCCCCTTCCGGGATCTCGCCGATGAGGTCGCCTTTGGCAACGCGGTCGCCCTCTTTGACCAGGCACTGCGCCGGGGCGCCGATGTGCTGGGCAAGGGGAATGGCCACGCGCTCAGGCACGAAACGCTCTTCGGGCATGCCGGGGTGGGTGTCGTACTTCAGCACGTCCAGGCGCTGCATCAGCCGCTTGGTGGGCACGTAGCGCACGTCGCGCATGGGGTTGTTCACGGGCTCCTCTCCGGTGGCGGGCCAGCGGATCCCCTCTTTCATCAGCTCTTTTTTGATGAGCATGTTCACCTCCCGGGGGGAGATGCCCATGGGGCAGGCAAACTTCTCGCAGATGCCGCACTCACAGCAGAGGAGCGCTTCCATGCGGGCCTGGGGGTCCTGAACCAGGGCCGACAGGGAGCGCATGAGCTTGTGGGGATGGATGGAGTGGCCCAGAAGGTTTCGGGGGCAGAGCTCGGTGCAGTGGGTACACTGGCAGCAGACTGTCCCGGTGATGCGCTTGATGGCCGCGGGATCCATGACCTTGCCCTTGACCACGTTGTGCTCGGGGTCCAGGACGATGAGGCCGCTGGTCACCTTGGTGACGGGCTGATCCGTGTCGGGCAGGACGCGGCCCATCATGGGCCCGCCGTCCACCACGCGGTAGTCGGAAATTTTGGAACCGCCCGCAAACTCCAGGAGGTCGGAGACGATGGTGCCCACGGGCACCTTTACCACCATGTCGCGGCCCACCTCACCGGTGACGGTAACGTAGCGCTCGGTAAGGGGAATATCCTTCATGGCGTTGGCGATGTTGTACAGGGACTCGGTGTTGCTCACCACCACGCCCACCTGAAGGGGAATCCCCGCTTCGGGCACGGTGCGGCCGGTGACCTCACGGACCAGGACCTGCTCGTCGCCTGCCGGATAGAAATCCTTCAGCTCAAAGGCTTCCAGGCGTCCGGTGGTGTCCTTGGCCACAGCGTCCTTGATGGTCTGAAGGGCCTTGGCGTGCTTGCCCTTGATGCAGATGACCCCGCGGGAGGCGCCGTGGCGTCCAGCACCGCGTTCAATCCCTCGATCATGATATCGAGCTCATGCTCCATGATGTAGGGATCGCTCATCAGAAGGGGCTCGCAGGAGGCGCCGTTCACAAGGACCGTGTCCACCGTCGCGTTGATCTTCACATGCGTCGGGAACCCGGCGCCACCAGCGCCTACCACGCCGGCGTGTTCTTTACCTTCTCTACAATCTGATCTCTCATATGACATTCCATTTTTGTTAGTACGCTTTGCGCAGCAACTGCCGGATGTCCCTCAGGGAGGGGCGCCTCGGGTTGGTGGGCGTGCAGGCATCCTCCATGGCATGGCGGGCCATGGTCTCAAGGGAGGTCTGGAACTCGTTCTCGTCGATGCCCAGGTCCCGGATGCGGTTGGGGATGCCCATCTGGCTGTTGAGCCAGCGCACCGCCTCAATGAGGCTCTCGTTGCCCTGCTCCACGGTCTCGCAGGGGAGTTCGAGTTTCTTGGCGATGGTGCGGTAGCGGTCCCGGACGTCAAAGCTGTTGAAGCGGATGACGTATGGGAGCAGCACGGCGTTGGCCTTGCCGTGGGGGATGTGGAACAGTCCCCCTAAGGTATGGGCGATGCTGTGGGCCACGCCCAGGCCGCTGTTGTTAAAGGCCATGCCCGCCATGCACGAGGCCAGGAGCATGTTCTGCCGCGCCTCCATGTCGTCCCCGTTGCGGTAGCAGCGCAGCAGGTAACGGAACACGTACTTGATGGCGTGCACCGCGTACAGATCGGTGAAGGCGTTGGCCGGGGTGGAGACAAAGGCCTCCACGGCGTGGGTGAGCACGTCCATGCCCGTGGTGGCTGTGACCGACGGGGGTACCGACCGGGTGAACCGGGCATCCAACACGGCCATGTCCGGGACCAGCAGGGGATCCATGAGGGGGATCTTCATCTGCTGCTCGGTGTCGGTGACCACGGTGACCGCCGTCACCTCGGAGCCGGTGCCGCTGGTGGTGGGAATCACCACCAGCTGGGGCTTGCCCTTGGCCGGGTCCGCCTTGTAGGCGAAGTACATGATGGCCTTGGCCGCGTCGATGGAGGAGCCGCCCCCTAAGGCGATGATCATGTCCGCGCCGTCGGCCAGGAGTTTGACCGTGCCCTCACGCACGGTCTCCAGGGAGGGATCGGGCTCCACCTTGTCGTACACGCAGCTGGTGATGTTGGCGCGCTCCAGGCCACTGATGATGCGGTCGGCAAAGCCGATCTTCACCATGAAGGCGTCGGTGACGATAAAGGCGTGCCTGCCCTCAAGTTTCTCAAGGGCGTTGATGGCGTTCTCGCCGTCGCGGTCTCGTTGGGTGCGTCCGTTCATCGATCAAGGCTGCGCCCTCCGGTTACTGAGATTCCCAGTCGGCGGGATAGGTGACGTACATGAAGCGTGCGGACTCGGGAACGCTGAAGGCGATGGAGGTGTTTTTGGGGATGAAGATGATGTCCCCTTTGTTGCCCACTACCTTGCGGCCGTCGATGACGATCTCCAGGGTACCGTCGATGATGTAGTCCACCTCGTCGTACTTGAGGGTCCAGTCAAAGGAGGTGGTCTCCATCTCCATGATGCCGCAGCCGAGGCGGGGGCTCTCGTCCAGGGTCACGATGTCGGTGAGAAAGACTTTGTCTCCGGCCTTGCCCGTGTCAAAGGGCTCGGGCTTGACGGTATCGGTCTTCACGCAGAGGACGCCGCTCTTCTCGTCCACGACTTTGGTAAAGGCCGGGGACTTGGCGCCGCCCAGCTGCTCGGAAACCACTTTTCTAATCAGCTCTTCAAGGACTTTTTCATTGATACCCATGTGAAACTCCTTTTCCGGTGCGATGGTTCGGGGTGATGACAACGGCCGGTGACCTTCCATGCGCTCATGGCCAAGGTCACGGGTCATGCCGCCTCCCGCCGCGTCGGTTCATACAAAGCGGACATCCGTCCCACTTCGGTCGGCATGTCGTTTAGATGGCAGTACATGGCGTCTCTGCCATCGCGTGACTGGGGAAAGGGACAACCGGCAGGTCCTCCCCTTGCCCGGACACGCGAGGGCTGCCGGCGGCACCCCGAAAGGGGCCGCCGGCACACATCCCTATGCTTCGCGCTTCTGGGGGAGGATCAGCTCCACCTCAGAGTGGGGACGGGGAATCACGTGAACACTCACGAGCTCGCCCACACGATCAGCAGCTGCGGCACCGGCGTCGGTGGCGGCCTTGACGGCGCCTACGTCCCCGCGGACCATGGCAGTAACAAGGCCGGAGCCTACCTGCTCACGACCCACCAGCTCGACGTTGGCTGCTTTGACCATGGCGTCCGCTGCTTCGATGGCTCCCACAAGACCTTTGGTTTCAACCATTCCAAGTGCTTTCATTATTCTCTCCTCTTATGTATAGATTGGGTTGTCTGCCCGAAGGCGTTTCCGCACCCTGTGCACCCACGTGCCCAAGGTGCCCTGTCTCGGGCATCACGCCCTCAACACCTAAGCGTTGTTCTTGATTGCCTCGACCACCTTGCAGCACACCGCCTTGACCTGGGCATCGTCGGTGATGCCGTACTCTTTTTTGAGCAGGTCGGCGACCATGGCTGCAAGCCGGTCTTCTTCACACGTCTCGGGCCTGGGGCCGTAGACGATGGTGACGCCTTTGTTGCGTAAAACATCTTTGGCGCCGGGAGTCAGGATCATGGAGCCGTCCATGTAGACGGTACCGTCCACGATGATCTCCTCCACACCCTTTTTAGTTTCGCAGAGTCTCTTGCAGTGCATTTCGCTGGTTCTTGTTGCAAGGCCCCCGCAAAATGGCTACGGGCGCCTCACCAACGCATTGACGACCGAGGAGTCGGGCGACGGCATCACCACCGCCTCCACAAGGTCTTTTCCAAGGGTCTCTCTTGCCGCCGCAACCGACTCTTCCACGGAGGCCACATCACCTGTCATCACAAAATACGACTTGCCGTTGATGCCGTTGCCCGTAACGATCCGCGCGAGACAGGCCGTGGACCGCTTGACGGCCTGATCGGCAGCCACCACCCCCGAAGAGGCGGTGCGGCACTCCACCACGCCGATGGCGCCGCAGTGGGTAACGACGGGGCTGTGCTTCAGGGCATCGAGGACCTCCCGGGAGACGCCTCCGATGGTGTAGCTCCCCGCAAGGGAGTAACCGGCTGCTTTGGCTGCTTTCACCGAGGTGTCCACAGCCTGACGGTCACCGCCCACATGGATCAGGTACCGGCCGGAGCAGATGGTCCCGGCCTTGAGGAGGGTCACCTCGGCGGCCTTGACCATGATGTCGGCAAGGACAGCGCCTGCGGCGATACTCCGGCTTTCTATGAGTCCCAGGGAATCCATGTCCTACAGTCCTTCCTGGACCTCGACCTCATCGATGATCCCGACGATGGTGGCGTCCACAGGTGCGGCGTCGAGGGTGATGGCGGCTCCGCGCCGAGCTGCCCGTGGCCACGAGAACCCTCTCGCCGATGCCCGCACCGATGAAGTCGACGGCCACGAGGGTGTCGAGTTCTTCGTTGGTGCAGGCGTCCAGCCGCCTGACCACCATGAGTTTCATGCCGCTCAGGCCCTCTTCCTTTCTTGTGGCCCACACATTGCCGATCACTTTGCCAATTATCATCCTGGTCGCCTCGTATGCTGATGGAAAGGCCGGGTGGTCATGGCCTCTCCGTTGTTATCCCCGGGAAAGGGTGATGCCGAGTTCTTTGGCGCTCTCCACTGCCAGGGGAGTGACCTGGGCGTCGGCGGGAAGCCTAAGTTCCTTGGCACCCCGCTGCCCTGCCTCGGCCACGTCCGCGTCCGTCACCAGGGGCTTCCTGATCCGGACGGTGTCGCGCTTTGTCACATCCATGGCCACAAGGCCGTATCCGGCAAGGGCCGCTTCCTGGCCCTCGAAGAGCCGCATGAGGCCTTCCGGGGCGGTGTCGGCATGGCGTTTGTATTCAAACTCCACCACCTCCACGGTCTGACCGGCCAGAAGGGCGCGGAAGGCCAGCTCCATGAGCGGTCCTTCGGCCCGTCCTGCGGCCATGTCCGCCATGTGGCGGATGGAGAGGTAGGGCACGATGCGCCTGACGGGCTCGTTGGGCCCGGGATCCTCATCCGGGTAGAGAAAGGTGTTCCCCTTGCCCAGACGCTTTTCAGCGGCCTGGCATTTGGGGCAGCTTCTGTCCCCGATGATGAGCACCCGGTTTTCGTCTCCCCGCCGATCTGCTTGAGAACTTCGACGGTAATGGCTTTCACCAGTGCTTCAACATCCATGGTCTGTCTCCTGTTCGCCCGTGCTCACGGAGCTCAGGGCAATGCCCATGGGGGTCACGAGAAAGGGGTTGGCCGGTTTGTGTACCGGGATCCCGAGTTCTTTTTCGAACACGGTCTCCATGCCGGTAAGGCAGCAGGTGCCGCCCACAAGATAGACGGATTTTATGTTCCGCCCCTTGATGTGCCCCTTCACGATGGTGGCCATCTTCTGGATCACGGGACGGACCGCGGCAAAGATCTCCTTGTGCCGTCCGTAGTCCCGTTTGATCTCCTCGGCCTCTTCGAAGCTCACTTTGTAAGCACCGGAGAGGACCAGGGAGAGATGGGTTCCGCCCGTGGCTTCATCGGCTACGTAGACCACCTTGCCCTTCTCCAGGATGGAGAGGCCGGTGGTTCCGCCGCCGATGTCCACGATGACACCGTCTTCGACCCCCAGGACGGCGTTGGCCGCCGTGGGCTCGTCCAGCAGGTTGGTCACTTCCATCCCCGCGCCTTCCACCACATAGCCGTGGGTCTTGCAATCGGACTCACCGGTACCGGGGGGCACGGCAATGGCCGCCCTCTCCAGTTCCCGTCCGAGGCGTTCCTCCAGCTGGGCTTTCAGGCGTTTCACCACCGTCATGGCGCCGATGTAGTCCACCACCAGGCCGTCTTTGATGACCTGGGCAAACTCCATGGCACAGGCCACGGGCTCTTTTTTGCTGTTCATGACGACCAGCACGATGAAGGCGGTACCTAAGTCCACCCCCACCAGGAGCTCTTCGGTGGGAGACACCTCCCGAGTGGTTTTGAGACACGTTTCAAGATCGGCAATGGTCCGATCAACGGATGAAAAGTCCAAGGTTACGCCTCCTGGGTTACGCCCACGATACGGCCGGTGGCATTTTTGCCCAGGCCGCAGCTGTTGGCTTCATCAAAGTCGATGTGCATGGCCAGGCGAAAATCCTTGTTCACCCGAACGATGACATCCTTGAACACGGCCGGACGGCTTCCGTCCATATGGACATCCACCTTCTGGTTGTCGGACACGCCGAAACGGGCCGCGTCCGCAGGGGACATGTGGATATGACGGGCAGCCACGATCACGCCCTCGTCCAACCCGGCGAGGCCGGTGCCGGAGGTGAGGACAATGCCCGGGGTGCCGGCCACGTCGCCGGACTGGCGAACCGGGGCCTTGATCCCGAGGATACGAGCGTCGGTGAGGGAGAGCTCCACCTGGCTCTTGGAGCGGGCGGGTCCCAGGACGGCCACGTTGTCGATGACACCGCTGGGCCCGATGAGACGAACCCGCTCCTTGCAGAGGTACTGTCCCGGCTGTGAAAGCTCCTTGACATGGGTCAGGGATCCGCCGAACAGCTCTTTGACGTCCTCTTCACACAGATGGACATGGCGGCCGGAGAGCTCCACCGGAATGGCGTCCCCGGCTGCGGGGGCCCCCTGGGTACCGGTGCTGCCCACCTGGGCCATGACCTTCTTGATAATATCTTCTACGATTGTCTGTTCCATCTGATCTCCTACGTGTACATGCCGCCTTTGTCTTTGAGCATCATGATGTAAACGGCGCTGCTCATTCGGTTCAGTGCCTGGACCACATCGGGCTTGTCCAGGTGAAAGGTCTCTTTCAGCGCACTGACGGCCGATACTTCCATTTCCCGAATCTGGGCTCGCAGGCGGTTAAGCCTCAGAATCATCTCCCCCATGTCGTATGAGGGGAGCAGGTGCCCTACCCCGAAGTATTTTTTCGGGTTGTGGGAGTGGGCCCGGAGCTCCGCATCGGTCAAGCCGATGATGGGCTTGTCCGGGATGGGGGTGTCCAGGACATCGCGACGCATGATGTCGCGGGTCCACTCGAGGAGCTCTGCGAGATCCTCCACCAATGCCTTTTTCCCGGCATCATGGGCTTTGGCCTGCAGCAGGAGAATCTCCCCCTGGCAGGTGTCGAGGCGGCCCCTGAAGACAATCCGGGGGTGGTCCTTGGGGACCAGCCGGTTGCCCGTGAGCTGGGTCATGTGCTCGGGCTTTGTCTCGAACTGACCGCCGTCCACGGCCGATACGTATCGGGGACCGGCCGCTTTGGGTTCTTCTCGTTCTTCCCTTCCGCCTCTGTTTGGGGCGGCCCCGGGCTGTGAAGGGCTTGGCTCTTCAGCGCCCCTGACGACCTTGACCCCCTTCTCACCGAGAAGCTGGGATGCGGAGGGGGTCAGGATCTGACCCTCCTCCAGCCTGAAAGTCTCAGGAACGTCCTTTCTGAAGAGATCTCTCAGATAGGATTCCGATATGACTTTCATGGCTTATTATCCTTCGATCTTGGGAAGGATCAGTTCAACCTCGCCGTGGGGACGGGGAATGACGTGTACGCTGATGAGCTCGCCCACGCGGTCGGCGGCTGCGGCACCGGCGTCGGTGGCTGCCTTGACGGCGCCCACGTCACCACGAACCATGACGGTGACGAGACCGGCACCCACCTGGCTGCGGCCGATGAGGGTAACGTTGGCAGCCTTTACCATGGCATCTGCTGCTTCTACTGCGCCTACAAGACCTCGGGTTTCGATCATTCCAAGAGCGTTCTGTGAACTCATGTTGTTTTCTCCTCGTGTTATCGTATGAAAATCGTTCGTTTTAAAAACCTGCCACTGAGCAAAGCAATTTGCTTGCCAGCGTCCTTGGGAAACCGGCCGGAAGCGGCAGGTTTCAAAAACCCCGCAAGGGGTGTGTCACGCCGTAATTAAACGGTGCCGCTCATCTTCTTGAGCTGCTCCATGATCATGTTGGTCACCGCCTGCACGTCGATGCTTTCAGCAGGGGCAGAGCAGCTGGTGGTGGCTGCGTCGTCCAGGCCGTAAGCCATGCGACGGATGTTGAAGAGCTGCTGGGGGTCCACGTTCTGCAATTGTGGCGCTGCCGCCCACGGTCCCGCACCCGAGGGTAAGGGAAGGAGCCATGTTGGTGGAGATGCCCACGGCGCCCTGGGTGGTGGGGGTGTTGACCAGGCAACGGGAAACGGGCTTTTTCAGGGCGAACTCACGGATCACGGTCTCGTTGTTGGAGTGGATGCCGATGGAGTGACCCATGCCGCCGTTCTGGAGGAGCTTGAAGCAGAGCTCGCAGGCTTCCTGCCAGTCGTTGACCACGTAGAAACCGAGCAGAGCGGTGAGCTTCTCCTTGGAGAAGGGGAATTTGGGTCCCACACCGGGCTCGTCGCAGAGCAGCATGGTGGTGCCGGCGGGGATGTCGATACCTGCAACCTTTGCAATGTCCGCTGCGCAGCGACCTACGATGGCGGGGTTCATGGAACCGTTGGCACGCTCCATGACGGCCTTGACCTTGACGAGATTCTCCCCTTCCAGGAAGAAACCGCCCTGGGCGATGACGCTGGCCTTGACCTTGTCGGCGATGCAGGCTTCGGTGACGATGGACTGCTCGGAGGCGCACACGGTGCCGTTGTCAAAGGTCTTGGAGGAGAGGATCTTCTGCACGGCCACGTCCACATCGGCGCTGCGCTCGATGAAGGCGGGCACGTTGCCGGAGCCCACGCCCAGGGCGGGGGTACCGGAGCTGTAAGCCGCCTTGACCATGGCGTTGCCGCCGGTGGCCAGGATCATGTCGGTGATCTTCATGAGTTCATCGGTGCCCTGCATGGTGGGAACGCTGATGACGCCCACGAGGTCCTCGGGGAAGTCCATGGCCTTGAGGACGCCGCGGATCATGTTCACGGTGGCCGAGATGCACTTCACCGCGGTGGGGTGAGGGGAAAACACGATGCCGTTCCCGCTCATCAGGGCGATGATGGACTTGTAGAGCGTGGTGCTCGTGGGGTTGGTGGAGGGAATGAGGCCGGCGATGACGCCCATGGGAGCGGCAATCTCGACGATCTTCTTCTCCTTGTCCTCGTTGATGATACCGATGGTTTTGGTGCCTCGGTAGTAGCTGACCAGTTTTTCGGAAGCGAGGATGTTCTTCTGTTTCTTGTCCTGCCACTTGCCGTAGCCGGTCTCTTCGCTGGCCATCTTGGCCAGCTCTTCAGCCATCTCGGAGCCCACCTTGGCAATGGCCTCAATCAGAGCGTCTACACGCTCCTGACCAGCCTGGGGGAGCGTGGGCTGTGCAGCGCGTGCCGCACGGACCAGGGCTCGAGTTTCCTGAATTGAGAGCAAATCCTTATCTACCATCTTCACGTCCTCTCTTACTTCTCTAATGTCTTCATGTATTGCACAAACGCCTCAAGAAGATCTTTCTTCTTGGCATACTTGATCTCCCCCCTCGCAATGGAAAAGGAGGGAAGCTGCCGGGCGAGGCGCCTCAGTTTGGTCACTTTCATTTTTTTCAGGTCCGCCATGTCGAATCCCGGTGCATCGTCCGCATCGGGAGCCGGTGCCGCTTCCTTCGCCTCGGAAGCTTCCCGGACAGGCTCGGCAACCTGGACAGGGCCGTCGCCTGGCTCCGCCCCAGGGCGGGCGGTGGGTTCAGACGGGGCATTGCAGGGGGCCTTGGGCTCGGGAACACACTTGGGGCGTTTTCCCTCTTCGATCAAGATGCCTTCAAGGCCTTCGGCGGTCCGGGCGATGACGGTCACGAGAGCCTCACCCAGGCGGGCAGCCGCCGTGCTGCCGGCGTCGACAAGAATGCCTTGACGGCGAACATCGCCTTTGGTCGGGATGAAGTACGGGCCCCACCCCCACCGCCTGGGAGCCCATGATGGTGACATCGGCGGTCTTCACCGCCACGTCACCGGCCTCCACGGCGGGAACGAGTCCCACGGTCTCAATAATTCCTAATGCCTTGCCGTTCATAAGGACCTCCCGTGATTAGTATTTCAGGGGATTGTCGGCCACATGGATCACGGCGTCGGCAAAGGCGTCACAGGCTGCCTTGCAGGCAGACTGGCTCCCGGTGAGCAGGCCCCCGCCGAAGTTGGTCTCTGAAGGGGAGTTGAAACTCCACCATCTCCACGTCGGCTGCCTTCAGGGCCGCATCCAGGGCGTAGATCGCCTCGATGGGAGGGGCGATGAGATACGCCATGGCCTCGCCTTCGGGGATGCCGCCCAGGTCGGACAGAAAAGAGCCGGTGCGGGAAACGCAGTGGGCGTAATAGGGGATGGAGTCGTCATCGTTGGCGCTGTAGAAACAGGCGTCGTTTTCGATGAACTCGATGGCCGCGTTGACCCCGCTCTTGACCTCGGCCGGGTTGGGCCCGGAGAGGATACCGATGAATTCACCGGCGAGCTTGGTGCTGGCGTTGTCGGCCCCACCGTAAAAACTCTTGGCGTAAGCCACCTTGACGTCGGCCTTTTTGGTGGCTTCGTCAATGGCGGTGTATCCCACGTCATCGCAGTCGGTGGTGATCATGCCGATGCTTCGGTGCCCCTCGGGGAGCTCCAGGCGCTTGATCATGTCCGAATCCACGTTGGGGATCATCTTGACGCTCAAAACGGTCGTGCGAAGTGCATCACCTTTCATGTGTTCGTGTCTCCTTGGTCTTCCTAAATTTGAAGATCGATGCCGCTTGCTTTCTGCTCGAGCATCTTTTTAACGATATCCGCAATCTGTGCACCGGCCTCAACGGCAGGGGTCCCGCCCTTGTGGATGTTGGAGATGATGGTGCGCTTGGATTCGGAGATCCCTTCGCGGCACTGGTACACCATGTAGGCGCTCATGGACTCGCCGGTGGCCAGGCCAGGACGCTCGCCAACGAGGGCGACGGTTACCTGGGGCTGGGTCACTTCGGAGGCGCTGTCCATGGAGGGCACGCGGGCGTATCGGACGAAAAAGGGCGTGCCCGCTTCGATGCCGAGGTTCTTCAGGCCCTGGAGAGCCGCTGCCATGGTGTCCTTGGCGTTGGTCTCGATGGCGGTGGAGCTCAGGCCGTCGATGACCACAAACTGAACCGTGGGGTTCATCTTGCACTCGGCCTTGGCCTTGGCGATGCTCTCGTCATCGAGCTTGCGCCCCAGGTCCGGACGGGTGAGGTACTCGTCTTTGTCGGCACACTGGGTTTTGAGCTCCAGCAGGCCCCAGTCCTTGATGAACTCGGAGCAGACGTTGTTGAAGACCGCATCCTGGGCCACGGCGTGGTCGGCGCGGAAACGAAGGGAACTTCCGGTCAAGTACCGGGCTCCTGTGCGCCAGATCCCGATACGGGCCGGGGTGGTGGCCTTCATCTTGAGGTAGGCCTCGCGGTTGTTTGGCTCGGGAACCAGAAGCTGCTTGCGAAGGTCGACAGCGGCCAGGTCCTCGCCCACTTCGCAGGAGGCTGCGGCACGAGGCTCGTCTGAAGCAGCCGGAGCCGCATCAGCGCTGTCCATGGTGGTCAGCACCTCGGCGATGATATTTTTAAGTGTGTTTTCTGAAATCACGTCGATCCTCCCTGCTATCGAATGAAAAGGGACGCGTCGCCTGCGCGGCGGGTCATTTTACCGTTTTCCATGAGGCCCATCTTCTCGAGCCAGGCTTCGAACTCGGGAACAGGACGCAGGCCCATAATCTCACGCAGGGCGGGGGTCTCGTGGTAGCCGGGGCACTGATACATAAGCATGATATCGTCGCCCTGGGGTACGGAGATGAGGTAGTTCACGCCCGCTGCGCAGAGGAGCATGCCGAGGTTTTCGATGTCGTTCTGGTCGGCCTTCATGTGGTTGGTGTAGCAGGCGTCCACACCCATGGAGATGCCGGAGAGCTTGCCCATGAAGTGGTCTTCAAGGCCTGCACGGGTCACCTGCTTGGCGTCGTAGAGGTACTCGGGACCGATGAACCCGACCACGGTGTTGACCATGAAGGGGTTGTAGTGACGTGCAAAACCGTAGCAACGGGCTTCCATGGTGAGCTGGTCCACGCCGTGGTGGGCGTCGGAGGAGAGCTCGGAGCCCTGGCCGGTTTCAAAGTACATGACGTTGGGACCTACGGAGGTGCCCTCTTTCAGCATCAGGTCATGGGCTTCGGAGAGAAGCGCGGCGGAGACACCGAAGTCTTCGTTGCCCTTCTGGGAGCCTGCGATGGACTGGAAGATCATGTCGCAGGGGGCGCCTTTACGGATGGCGTCCATCTGGGTGGTGACGTGTGCCAGCACGCAGTTCTGGGTGGGGATCTCATACTCATCCATGATCTCGCGGAACATGGTGAGGATGTTCAGGCAGGAATCCGTGGTGTCGTTCACCGGGTTCAGGCCGATCACCGCGTCACCGGAACCGTAGGAGAGGCCCTCCAGGGTGGAGATGCGGATTCCGTCGGGATCGTCGGTGGTGTGGTTGGGCTGAAGGCGCCAGGCCAGGGTGCCGGGCATACCGATGGTGGTGTTGCACTTGGCGGTGACGGTGATCTTCTTGGCGCCGTATACCAGGTCCATGTTGCTCATGAGCTTGGTGACGGCCGAGATCATCTCAGAGGTCAGGCCGCGGGAGGCACGGAGCAGATCAGCACCGGTGGTCTCGCTTGCAAGGATCCACTCGCGAAGCTCGGCCACGGTCCAGTTTTTCATGGCGCCGTAGATCTTCTCGTTGAGGTCGTCCTGGATGATCCGGGTAACTTCGTCCTCTTCGTAGGGCACCGCGGGATTGTTTCGGATATCAGCCAGGGTGATATTGCTCAGGACCTCTTTGGCGGCGACCATCTCCGTGACGGAAGCAGCGGCAAGGCCGGCAAGGCGGTCACCGGACTTCTCCTCATTGGCCTTGGCCATGACATCATAGAGATCCTTGAACTCATAGACGGCCCCGAAAAGGGTTGTTTTCAATCTCATGTGTACGTCCTTATCTTAAGTAGAGTAAAACGCTGCGTCTTTATTTCCTGCGCACGCCTCAACCAATGACGAGTGCACAGAGTGCGGGATCATGCCTGACGGACATGGAAGTCTCCCATGAGCAGGGTGTTTCGTTGGAGTAAGGAAACAAGGCACACACCTCTTCCGGTAATGCGGCCAAAGTCATCGGGCAAATTGGAGTTTGCAGGCCCCACCCGGTCAAGGTCGGCCTGTTCCCTTACATGACGCAGAAACGGCAAAACACCTGCGCTGCATGGCGCTTCATCAGCCCGGCGCATCTTGCGATGCTGCGGGTCGCCTGCGTGTCGAGTCGCCATTGAGTCGAACGCGTGCGCTCCTTCCGAGCTCGGCGGGGGCGCGGACATGGGCCCGTCCTTCCACCGTGCACTTCTCCCGAACGCCTTTGTAAGGGAATCCGCTTTGGGCGCCCCCGCCAGAGGCGGGGCCGCCATGTCATCATATGTTGCTTCATCGGTCGGCCCCGGCTGTGACAAACCAGGGCCGGCCGATGATGTAAAACCTAGTTCAAATCGTCTTCGGACGGGTCGTAGTCGATGAGGTGGTGCCGACTGTAGACCAGGTAGTAGATGATCAGCAGCACGAAGACGAGGGCTGCGATCATGGTCATCTTGGCGTTGGCCAGGTAGCAGCGCAAAAGCGAGCAGCCCCCCAGGACCGCGTGCTCACGCCGGAGGTGATCCTGCCGCCCGGGGTTCTGTAGGGACGGTAGAGATCGGGTTCCTTGACGCGCAGCACATAGTGGGATGCCGTCATCATGATGTAAGAGATGGAGGCACCGAACACCGCCACCACCAGCAGGCTGTCGCCGTCCACCACAAGGGAGAGGGCAAACCCGATGGACCCGATAACGATGAGCGAGACATACGGGGTCTTGCGCGTCCCGGTGAGGGACAAAAACGTGGGCAGCATGCCCGCACGGCTCATGGCAAAAAACTGCCGGGACGCGCCGTAGATGAGCGAGAAGAAGCTGGCCACAAGCCCGGCCAGGCCCACCACGTTGATCATGCGGCTGACAAAGGTCGGCCCGCCGTACGCGTTGGGAGACTGGATGGCCCCGATGAGGGGGTCTGCCGCGTCACGGATCAGGAAAGCCGAGGAGCCGCCGGGCCCGAAAAAGAGAATCAGGGCGGCAAAGATCAGGAGCGTGGTCATGGAGACGATAATGGCTTTCGGCATATCCTTGGTGGGATCCTCGCACTCTTCAGCTGCCAGGGGCACCCCTTCCACGCCGAGGAAGAACCACATCCCGAAGGGAAGCGCCGCCCACACACCGAGCCAGCCGTTGGGCAGGAAGGTGGTGGCACCGGCCACATCGGCAGCGGGCTTCATGTCAAAGAGGTTGGCCATGTTGAAATGGGGGATCATCGAGACGATGAAGGCCACAAGGGCTGCAACGGCGATGACGGTGACCACCATGATCAGGGTCAGGGCCTCACCCACACCGTAGAGGTGCACACCCACAAAAATGCCGTAAAAAAGGGCCTTGGTCATCCATGTGCCGCCCAGCAGCATGGAGACACCTCCCTGCATGGCCTCGGGGACCATCCCGAGAAGAGAGCCTCCGGCTCCGAAGAGCGAGCCGCAGTACCCGGCAATGAAACATGCAATGGCCGCAGGGGCGATGGCGTATTCCAGAAGAATGGCCGTGCCTGTGATGTAGCCGCCCAGGGGACCGAAGGCCCGCTTGGCAAACTCAGACCCACCGCCCGCAGAGGGCATGATGGTTGCCAGCTCGGCCTCGGAGAGAACCATACTGGTGTACATGACCGCCATGAGGACCGTGGCGATGAGAAGACCGCCCCACCCTGCTTTTTCGATACCAAAGTTCCACCCGGCGAAGTCGCCGGAAATTACGTACGCGACGCCCAGAAAGGAGAGAAGGACCCAACCGGCCGCTCCTTTTTTCAATTCCCTCTGCGCGTAATAATCGTCTTGAACTTTTACAGCACTCTTGCCTGACATAACGCCTCCTTGAAAAACAGTATTCTTGAAAAAATCATCTCGTCGACTTCATCAATAAAACCGTCCGCTCTGTCTCGTCTCTTCTATCGCCCTCCTTGTCTCGTTTGACGGGGCGGTTTGCCCGGCATAGGGCCTCACCGCCTCCGGATGATTCCTGTGGGTTGCGTCGCCGTGTTAGTAGCTGAACAACAGTGTCTTGACGATGACGGGGACCACATTGCCCCCGGCAAGCTTGCGACCGATGTCGATGTAGTCTCCGTTTTCCACCTTCACCGTATCGATGCAAATCACTTCCTTGCGGTCCCCCAGCTTCACCTGGAGGGTCTGGCCCAGGGCCTTGGCCAGGTCGTTTTCCACCACCACGGTGAGGGGAGCCTCCTCCTGCAGCACCGCGTCCATGCCTTCCAAGATGCTCTCGGCAAGGCAGTGGATATCCTGGAACCCGATGTCCCTGGGGCCTTTGAAGGCCAGGGCGGGCATCTGCTTCTCTCCTTCCTGGAGCCTGAACCAGGCCACCTTGTCCCGGATGATCCCGCCCCAGGACTCGAAGGGAAGGGCCTCGTCCTCCCGTGAAAGCTTCAGCACCGGGATGTTCTGGATGGGAAGGGTGGAACAGCTCACAGAGATGGTGCTTCCGCTGATATCCGTGGTGTGGGAACCGGCCCCTACCACCGTGGCGCCGATGGTCTCGGCCGGGATAAGCACGGGGATCTTTTTGCCGATGAGAGAGTGTGCGATGGCCTGGCCCAGCAGGAGGCCGATGTCCCCGTATAAAAAGGAGTCGCAGGTAATCTCGTCTTTCAGGCAGTCGGCAACGCCCCCTGAGATGGTCACGTAATCGATGGTGTAGTCCCGGCGCAGGTCCTTGTCCGTGCAGATGAGGGCCAGATCGTCCGTGGGGGGCCGGATGCCCACCACCTCTTCCAGGAGTTCGCTCATGCGGATGACGATCTTGGTGAGAAAGCCACGGTCAACGGGCTGCCCCACGGCAATGGGCACATGGTTGGCCTCGGCAAGTTTTTGCATCTTCTCGGAGATGTAGGCGATCTTACCGCCGTCCACCTTGATGAGCCGGCCGCCGATGTCCAGGCAGCTGGTGTCGATGACCTCCCCGTTGTCGAAGACGGCGATGTTGGTGGTGCCGCCGCCGATATCAAGGTTGGCCACCACGGCCCCCCGCTTCTTGGACTCACCCGAGGCGTTGGCCCCCTTGCCCGCGATGATGCCTTCAAGGGCAGGCCCTGCCGTGGCCACCACAAACTCCCCGGCAAAATGGGAGAGGGCTTTCTGGACCTCGGCGGCGTTCTCTTTACGGGCGGTCTCTCCGGTGATGATGACGGCTCCGGTCTGGACCTGCTCGGGGATGACCCCAGCCTTTTCATACTCGTGCTTGACGATGAGGCGCACCTTCTCCCCATCGATTTCGGTGTTTGACTTCAGGGGGGTAAAGTGGATGTCGCTTCTGTAGACCACCTCTTTGTCGGCAATGGTGATACGGGGGACGGATATCATGGAGGCTGTATTTTCAATGGTAATCCGGCTGAAAACCAGCTGTGTGGTGGAGGTACCGATGTCGATACCGACGCTTAAGATGCTCTCTTTCATGAATAAACTCCGTCCTTTTCTACGATCCTGACCCGTTCCTGCGGTCCTGAAACAAAAAAAGCCTGAAGATCTCCGCACCACATCCGCGGGTTCTTCAGGCTTCATCGCCTTTAAGGCGCCCCCACCCCATTGTGGAGGCTTCAACTTGTATACGTGTCGGGTTATGCCGATCTTGCCGGCCCCGTTTATGTTCAGCTGGTTTGCGGAATCGAGGGATACTCCGGTCGTTCCTGGCTGGTGGCCTCATCCAGGGGAAAATCAAAGAGCACCTTGGTTCCCCCCTCACCCGATTCCGTGGTGAGGGTCCCGTGGAGCTTGTCTTTCACAATGCTATTGACGATCCGTGTCCCAAGGGCCCCTTCCCGGACCTGGCCCAGGTCAAAGCCCACCCCGTCATCGGTGATGATGATGTTTCCGTAGGTGGACGCCTTGCAGATCTCCACACAGATAGACCCCTTTTCCCGGCCCTTGAAGGCGTGCTTCAGGCTGTTCTGGATCACCTCGTTGGCCACCAGGGCGATGGAGGTTGCCGTGTCGGAGTTGCACATGAAGGTGTCCCCCTGAATAAGGATCCGCACCTCCTTGCCGCCCACCACCGAGTAGTCCACGATGCTGCTCTTGATGCGCTGGAGCATGGTAAGGAGGTCCACGTCATCCACGCCGTTCTGGGCGAGGATCTCGTGGGTGGCCGCGATGCTCAGCACGCGGCTGATGCTCTCGCTGAAGGCGGTCTTTGCCGAGACGTTGTCCACCCGGCGGGATTGCAGCCGAAGCAAGCTTGCGATGGTCTGCAGGTTGTTTTTCACCCGGTGGTGAATCTCCCGGATGGCCACGGATTTAAGGATCAGCTCCTTTTCCTTGGCTTTGGCGTCCGTCTCATCCCTCATCAGCATCACCACACCGGAAACCTTGAAATCCCGGCTCTTCATAACAGCGTACTTCAGGTTCAACACCAGGCTGCCCACCTTGACCTCATTGTGGCTCAGCTGCCTTTTTTCAAGGACATCCTGAAAGACCACCTGGTCCAGGGCCATGTTGGAAAAATGGATCCCTTCCAGCTTGTCCAGATACCCCAACTTCCGATAGATGGTCTCGGCAACGGGATTGACGTAGGTGGAGATCCCGGTTTCGTTGAACATCACGATGCCGTCGCTGTCGTGGTACGGCAGGTTGTGATCCCGGTGACGCGACGTCATCAGGGCTTCCATGAGCTGCTCGGTGGTGCGGGAGAGGACCGAAATGTTGTTCTTGGTCTTCACATGATCGGTGATGTCCTTTTCCGCAATAAGCACCCCGATGACGCGGCCTTCGTCGTTCTTGATGGGCGAGACGTTCTGGCGGACGTTCTTGTTCTCCTGGGTCACGGCCCACATGTCGGAGGTGGGCATCCCCACATCCATGGTCCTTAAGACCGCGGGTTCCTTGCTGCGGTAGGCAAGCTCCCCCACAACCGAGCCCTTGTAGAGGGACTCCTGGCTGTTGGGCTTGGCCTGGGCCACCACCACGGCCTCGTCCGGGTCGCGCGTGATGCAATCGATAAAGATATCGGCACCCGTGCAGTCGGCGATCATGCCGAGGTTCTCCGCCACGGACTTCAGCTTAGCGATGTCCCTGGCGGTGAGGTCGTTGTGTTTGCGGCAAAGTTCTTCGATCATGTGAATTCCCATCGATTTTCGTCCACCGGTCAACCGTTCAGAACGATGACCTTGGCGATCTCCTTCATGGAGCACCGCTTGTCCATGCTCAGCTTACGAATTCGGTTGTAGGCGACATCCTCGCTGATGTTGTAGGTTTTCATCAGGATGCCCTTGGCGCGTTCCACCATCTTGCGGCCTTCGAGCTGGCCCTGGGCCTTCTGCATGTCGCTTTCCATCTTGGCGATCTCGGCGCCCTTAGCCACGGCAATTTCCACCATGGGCAGCAGGGACTCTTCTTTCACGGGCTTAACCACATACCCCATGACGCCGACATCCTTGGCCTGCTCCACAAACTCTTTGCCGCTGTAGGCCGTCAACAGGAGAATCCCCCCTGCGGTGCTTTCATCCCGGATCATCCGGGACGCCTTGAGGCCATCCAAAAGCGGCATCTTGATGTCCATCAACACCAGATCCGGTTTGTGCTTGCGGCACATCTCCACGGCATCGAAGCCGTCAGACGCTTCACCCACCACTTCGTAGCCGGCCCCTTCGAGAATTTCCCGAATGTCCATGCGTGTAATGGGCTCGTCATCCGCTATGACAATTCTGTACCCCATGCTTTCTAAACTCCTGCGTGTCTCGTGTGCTGCCTTAAACTCAAAAATAAGGAGAGGTACCCTGGAATCAGGCCAGCAGCTCCTGCAATTTATCAAGGCCGACGTTCGTCTTTGAACTGGACCGGATAATCTCTTTGACCCCGGCGTTTGCCAGGAATCGTTCCGCCCTCTCCACGTTGCACCCCTCGACATCTACCTTGGTCACGATACCGATGACCTTTCGGGTGAAGATGGAAGAAAACTGCGGCGGAAACAGGCTGCTGATCCGCGTGGCGTCCTGCACCATGGCCACCACGTCGCAATCTGCCGACGAAGTGATCAGGGCGGGATAAAAACGCCTGTTTTCAAGGAACTCCCCGGGGGTGTCAATGAACCGACCGCAGAACTCTACGGCCTGGGTCTTCTTCGATGAAAAGCCTTCGCCGGAGAGCACCTGAATCAAGGTGGTCTTGCCAACCCCGGACTCCCCGATGAGCATCATCTTTTTCTGTTTCGTTTCATCTGCCATGGATCAGGACCTTGTCATTTCAACGGAGGCGTAATGCAGCACCTCGTCAAAGTAATCAAGGACCCCTTTCAGGGCCGACTCCACGCTGGCCACATCCCCCACCAGAACCAGGGACCCGCCGAACCGGTCGAGAAAACCGATCTCAACCCCGGCAGCCTTGGTGGCGATGTCTGCGGCAATGATCACCCCTTCGCTCGGCGTAATGGTCAGGATCCCGATGGCGTCGCCTGCCTCGTCGTCCAGCCCGAGCTTCATGTAAATGCTTTTGTGGGGGCTGGCAATCACATGGGCCAGGGTAACCTGCTTACCCGGCACATATTCTTGAATGACCCGTTGCTTCTGTTCGCTTGCGTCAACTATCACTTCATCCCCCAAAAACAAAAAAAGCCTGTAACGGGAATCTGAAACTTCCAACCCCGATACAAGCATCATCGCTGACATTACACGCCGTTGTGTAACAAAATAAGTTGTTTAGTGCGTACCATAACCACATAAATATTGACAAGCCTTTTTTTCAACACAGACGTCTCGCCTTGATGTCCAGCCCTTAAGAAGAATCAAACACCATAGGTGTACAAGCCTGAATTTACGTACCATTTCTCCGACACAACCATTAACTAACCCGTGACAGGGCCGTATGTATTTCAGCAAAAAAAATCAGCCACACCCCCCATGGGGCAACCCGCGGGCTGCCGAGGCCATCCGATGTGACATCAGGGAGTTAGCCGATAACAAGCATAAGCAATTCACATGCCAACGATTCACTGTATTTTCTTTTCCATCACCCGAGCCAGATATTTTCCCGATAGATACACACCAATCAGCCCCGCACAACAAAAAAAAAGGCCGCGCACGTTTTCGTGCGCGGCCTTTCATAGCCTTACAGCGCCGTGTCCGGAATTTGCGAACAGATGTTACTCACGCGATGGCGAGATTTCTCTCACCACATATTCAGGACACATGCTGTGCTTTAAGCCGGGATCAGGCAGCAGCGCAAACCTCTTCGGAAGCAACGCCGTTTTCCTGCTCCTCTTTCTCCAGAGCCAGAGCCGCGGGAACAGAGAGGAGGTAAGCCAGACCAAAACCGGAAGCCCCGCCGAGGAGCTTGCCTGCCATAACGGGAAGGATCAGGTTGGGCTGGAAGTTGGCGGTGAAGGAGAGGTGGTCGCCAAAGGTGAAGGCGGCGCATACGGAGAAGGCCACACAGAGAACCTTGTCCTTGGGACGCATGTCGGCGATGAGGCGGAACATGGCCAGAATGTTGGCGGCAGCGGCGAGGATACCCGCAGCGCCTTCGCTCTCGAGACCCACCATACGGCCAATCTTGTCCATGGGACCGGCAGCGTACTTCTTGATCAGGTAAACCATGGGGAAGGCACCGCAGAGCATGATACCGATGAAACCGGCAACCTCCAGGGCACGGAAGTTGTCCGCCTCGTCTGCGATGATGGGGTCAAAACCCCAGGAACCGAAGACGCTTGCGAAGAAACCGGTGAAGTATTCAACGATGGAGAAGACAAGCACCAGGGTCAGGGCAATGTTCATGCTGCGACCGAAGAAGAGGAAGCCTTTGATCATGGTGTTGGGAACCATTTTCAGACCGACGGCCAGGGTCACACAGAAGATGGTCAGAGGCATGAGGTTCAGGAAGATCATCTTGAACGTCAGACCCAGTGCGAAGGCAGACTCTGCGTTTACAGAGATCATGCCACGAACCATCATATCGGAGATGGAGAGCATGCTGCAGGAGATGAATACGCCGATGGGAATACTCAGGAGACCGGCCATAACACCGAGTGCCATGTATTTGTGGTCTTTTTTATCCAGCATGGTCAGACCCACGGGGATAGAGAAGACGATGGTAGCACCGGACATGTAACCGACAACCATGGCCATGATCCAGCCTTCACGGGAAAGGGCCAGAACATCGGCAAGCTGGTAGCCGCCCATATCAACTGCGATGATGGTGGTTGCCGCAATGGCGGGGTCAGCACCGATGGCACCGAACATGGGGCCGCATACGCTTTTTACAAAAGCAGACAGGTAGGGGCTGGCGGCAAGGATACCGGCGGTGGGGATGAAGATGGGACCGATGCTGTGGAGGCCTTCGAGGAACTCCTGACCGAGGGGGCTCTCATCGTCCTTGATGTATGAAAATGCGCCCAGCACAGCGCAGATCATAATAATGTAAATAATAAACTGACCAATATTGCCCATGACAAAACTCCTAAATTCTACAAAAGTCTGTGGTGGATCGCCTGCCTGCTCCGCCCAATAGCGTCTGAACGGATATCAAAGGTGCGACCAAAAATTATCCTCTTGTTGTGCAATTACCCGATAATTTTGGCCAAAAAAAAACTTGCAACTGGGTATTCCTCTCCCGGTAGCAAGCTTCATCGACTCTCTTCAGCAGCACGCCATTGTGCCGCCCTACTCCAATTTTTGAGAATCTTTAACACAGATAAACTCACATTGACAAGAGACCTTAGTGAATAATTTTATTTTACAAACAATGTTCATAGTTGGTCCGTTTATTGCTTTAGCCCTTCCCCTATAGGGGAACCCCCTCACAGCCGGGGATTTCAGAGCTCGTTTCATGAAAAAAACCGCATCTCACCATCCCCTTCCTGCCACTGCCCCCCCTTTTTCCGACGTGGGGCCTCTGGCCTTCGTCGACTCGAATCGCCACACGCTTTGCAAGGGCACCCGTACCCACGGTCCGAAACCCGAGGACTACTGAATTGAATAATTATTTGCTACGGAACCCTTATGGCTTTTCATCCACACGAGGCTCGCATATGATAGGAGAAAAACTCACCCGAAACCAAGGTTGGCTCACATGACGAATCACCCGGAAAAACGAGACCATGAGCGCTACCAGGCGCGCCAGACCATTTCCTACCGCTTGGCATCAAGTACCGAGTACAAAAAGGGAACAACCCGCAACCTGAGCAAAACCGGTTTTCTCCTTGAATCCGACGAAACCATCCCCGAAGGGGAATCCCTTGACCTGGCCATACAGATTGACGACACCCCCGTCCATTTCAAAGGCCGATGCATCCACAGCGTAAAGCCAGAGACCGGCCCTGCCCTCTCCGGTATCCTGGTGATGAAGATCAGCACAGCCGGCATGGCCCCCTTTCTCTCTTTCATCGACAGCCTTGAGAAACAGCAGCAAACCAACCGATCCGCCATGGACAACGTTGTCCAGCGCATCGCCTCCGAACACAAAATCATCACCCAATACGTAATGGTCGTCCAGGGCATCCTGGCCGACGCCAAGACGGGGGGCAGCTCCATGGAGCTCGACACCGTCCTTGACCTGATGCAGAAAGAGCTGTCCACCCATTTTTATATTGAGGAAAAACTGCTCTTCAAAACCGGGCTGATCCACCTTCCCGCAAAATTCCATGGCCTCATTGCGGAGTTGACCCATGAGCACTCGGAACTGGAAACTGCCCTGGCCCAGATTATCGAAGCGGTTCAGGGGCTCGGTGCCGATGAAGGGATCCTGCCAAAAGGGCTGGACGTACAGATTGAAGACTACCTGACCGCATTAAAACACCATGCCACAAGGGAACTCATGGAGCTTTTTCCCATTCTGGAATCCAATGAAAAAGCCGTACAAAAGCTGACACAGGCCGTGGGTGAGATTGTGAATGGATAGACGGGGGCTAAGGGCTAAGGGCTAAGGGCTAAGGGCTAAGGGCTAAGGGCAGGATATGCTGGGGGAGTTGTCCGAACAAGGGAAATCGGGCGCGGACACCCTGCGGATGAAAAAAACCGACCGTTCGAATCTCTAAGGTTCGAACACGGCGTCGTCCAGGGGACCGTCCACCTCCAGGTCCCGGAGAAACACGGTCTCCTGGGAGCTGTCTGCGTAAAGCTTGACCACCTTGACGGGGAGCAGAAGCTCCGGATGAACCCACAGCAGATAGGTGACCTCGCTGCCCTCCACCAAAAGCCGGGGACACAGATGAGACTGCACTGATTCGGGCGCAAGACGCGTCACCGAGCCTTCCCGGGCGTATCGCCGCACTGAGCGAATGAGGGCGCCGATATCGGAGCGGTCCACGGTGTGCCCCTTGGGATCGGTAATCAACGGGTTGTTAGGTGACAGGGTAAAGGCCGGCAGGCGGGTGGCAAAGGGACGAAGGGACACCTGGTTTTCACGGGGGTTGTAGATCAGGCGGGCGCCCTTGTGGGGATGGATAAAATCCATGCGGATAAAGCCCGGTTTCTTGTAGGTGTAGACAATACGGTTGCGCTTTGTCTCCCCTTCCGAGTCCAGCAGGGTGACATAGTTGTTCAGGGAATTGAAGCGCTCCTGCATCTGGTCAAGGAGAGGATCCTGTCCACCCCACACCGTCCCTGCATCCCCAAAAAAACACACAAACAGCAAGGCCGGCAGTAACAAAAAAAAGGCGGGGTGTTGGCGTTTCACCCTGCTCTCCTTGTGCACCGGGGAGACCCTCACAGAACGACGGCTCCGCCGCCGCGACACTCTTCCTTCCACGTCGCCTCCCCTCTTCCTGTTGCCATGGTATTTTTGCTCCGGGCGGTGTCCCATCGTCGGACACCCGAGCCCGGCACAGTAGCACAGACAGAATCGGGAGAGAAGACGTTACCTCGTTGGGCCCGTTTTTGTCTGCCACTGCCACCGGCATGGCACAGGCTTCCCATACGGCAAATCAAGTCCGCGCATTGGGCGAATAAAAGCCCTGCCACCCCAGGATCAGAGATAAACAGCCCTGGAGTCACATCCCTTGAAAAAAAGCCCCAGGGCTTGACAAGCCCCGGGGTCCGGGAGCAAGGTGATCTTGTCGCCTCCACCTCTTGCAAGGACGACACCCGATCTGGGGACACCAACGATGACGCAGACCGCCACCGCCGGAGCCGATTGAAAGAGGAAGACTTCCATCAATACGCCGAGGACATATGTCGAAATCAGTTGATTCAAAGCGAAACGTTAAAAAGAAACCCCAAAAAACCCTCAAGGAAAAGAGACAGGCCAAACATGAGAAAAAACTCAAAAAGGCCGCTCACTCAGACATCTAAGAGCCCGGGACCGCAAAAAAGCAACAGGTAGACAGCGCGGACGGTTTGCCATCAGGCCATGACCGACGCCGAGCGGGCACCCCGCGGGGCCATGTCTCCGGCTGCCAGACACCACACTTTTTTTAAGGTCCCACCGCCTGACCCGCCCCCTGATGATGGGTGCACACCCCGTAAGGGGCGGGTACCAGACCCCAGGACACAGATACGGAATCCCCCCATGCTTACGTACAGATCCATCTCGGTAACCGACTGGCCCCGTATTCTTGATATTCAACGTGAAAGCTACTCTCAGTCTTTCGTTGAGAGCCTTGAAGCCCTCCAAAGCCGATGGGTCGTCTCCCCGACCACATGCCTTGTGGCCGAAGGCCCGTCGAATATTTTAGGGTACGCATTGGCCCACCCCTGGAAACAGGGTCACGCTCCGGCCCTGGATAGGCCCCTTGATGGAGGCCTCAGCCCGGAGCTTCTCTATATCCATGATCTTGCCGTTGCCAAATCCGCCAGGGGCTCCGGAGCCGCATCCATTCTGGTTCGCGCCCTTGCCTCCTGTGCTGCCGAGGCAGGCATGACCCGCATGGCCCTCACCTCGGTCCAGGGCAGCGTCCCTTTTTGGGAACACCATGGTTTTGCCCCCACACCCCTTGAAAATTCCCTTGCAGGTTATGGTGCAGATGCCGTTTACATGACCGCCACCATCCCTCGCCACTGACATTCCCGCATTCTGCAAAAAACAGCTACGATTCAGGGTGTTTCAGCCTTCTATGGTTAAAATGGGTGATAAAAGAAGGCCTCCGGTGGCCAGGTGGGTACACCCAACCCTATGGCGAATGCATGGATGCTGACTCCATGCAGCCGTTTGCGGGGCATTCGCGTGGTGTGTGACATGTGGCGGCCGTTTTTGCAGGGGAGGCCCATTTCATTCTTCTGGATACACGATGAGGAGCACTTGAAATGCCCTTGACGTTAACCGGAATAACTCCGGTGGACCTGACGGGGGAAATAAATTTGAGCCCAATATCCCTGCCCCCACCAGCCTGCCCATACACGCGCTAAGGCACCCCATAACAACAAAGGGGGGCCGTAAAGGCCCCCCTTCTTTCGTTCGCTGCGTGATTCGAACCCTATAAAACAGTCAAGGATTTCATGGTGCGGCATTCTTTTCTTCAAGGGAGACAACAACATCGGAATCCCAGGCCAGCCAGTCCCGCCACTTTTCGTCCATCTCCCTGTGCAGGACAAAGTGGTGATCCTTTTTCACCCGCTTTCCCTGTGCCTCCGTTTCAGGAGTGGCAAAGGCGATGCCCCCTGCAATCAAGGTCTCAAAGGATTCGGAGGAGATTTTCATCTTTGTCATGAGGCCGCCCTGAATGCGGATTCCGCTGACATTCCAGAACCGTGTATCGGCGCTGACAAGGTCGGCGAACTGCTCGTATATATTGATATACACATAGACTTTATCCCTTTTTTCAGACAGTTCGGAGCCGGTCACATGCCCCACCTTGACCTGCCTGTAGGTCACCGGGCGATTTTTTTTCAAAGAGCCTAAAGTCTCGCTCTCCAGAACAAGATTCAACCCGGCAGGCTCATGCATGCGGACCGGAGGCTGTTCATACACCCTGAATTTGCGAGCCGGTTTTCCTCGCCCCGGTTCCATCTTCAGGTAAGCCCCTTTGATGATACTGCCGACGTTGCGGATCCCAGACACGGATATCTCTGGGGTCACTACCCAGAGTATAAGAGCCTTTGCGTAAAAGGGCCGCTGATTTTTTTGTAATGCTGGCAGTGGCCACCAACCCCTGCATGTCTTTGGCCAGGAACACATCGGTGACCGTTCCGATGGTGACATTGCGATAGGTGATCTTCGCACCGGTGTTGACGCCATGGTGCTGCGGCATGTAGAGGGTCACCTCGATGTTATCCGCATGGCGGGCATCGTCAATATCCTCATAGAGCGGAAACGATTGATCGGGAGCCACCGCTTTGCCCCCTGCAGGGGTTTCAAACTCGATCCCCCCTGCAAAAATAGACTTGAAGGTTCCGATCTTCAAATTGATGTTGGGCAAACTGGCCTTCAACTTGATGCCACTGACATCCCAGAAATAGGACGTGGTGGTCACAAGGTGTGAGTATTGCTCGTACACAAGGATCTCCACAAGAATCGTCGCGTCCTCTGAGAGCCATGACTTAAGCACCTCACCCACCTGGATTTTCTTGAAAAGAACCGGGGCCCCCTGGTCATGCATACTGGACGCTTTGGTCTGAAGACGAAACGAGTTCCCCGGCGCGCTTTCCATAAGGGCCGGCGGTTCCTTCTCCACGACAAAAAAGGAGGAAATAGCCGTAGCCTCGCCCGGTAGCACACCAAGGTAGCTGCCGGACACAAGGGTATCGAGGCCCGAGATCTGATTAACGGACACCTCCGGGCGAACCACCCAGAACAAGGTGTCCTCAACGATATGCTCCCTGGACGCCTTTTTCATTTCAATGATGGACCTCCTATAACAGGTTCCCGCGAAACGGTCAACCTCTTGACCATGCCTACGGGAAGGCCCTTAAAAAGCACCTGGGTTTTCCCCGGGGTGATCCCCACCGCGTCTTCCATGCGCACAACAATCTCGTACCCGGCCTCACGAACACTCTTAAGCACCAGCCACCCTCCGATCATCAACGCGATAATGGGGAGAATCCACACGGGAGAGATGCTTTTCCTGGTCTTCACGACGGCTTTGTTCATGGTGTTCATTCCTTGACTGAAAGATGACTGTAGAGATAGGCCTGCCCGCCCCTATAAATCAGGATTTTTCATGACGTTCGTCCCAAAGGAGACGCGCGTCAAAGGTCAGGGCCGCAAGCATGGTAAAGGTCACCACCCCGGCAAAAAACGGGGCTCCGATGGCCGCATGGGTGGAGGAAAACTCTCCGAAATTCACAAGCACCGCCATCAACGCAATGACAAAGATATCGAGCATGGACCAGCGCCCGATAAACTCGATAAATCGAAACATCAGGGTTTTTTGACGCCGTTTGCCACGCCACCCCAGCTGCACGGATAACAGTGCCAGGCCCAGGCCGATGATCTTATAGACGGGCACAAGAACCGAAGCGGTAAAGATAACAACGGCAATTCCGTATTCCCCGGAGTGCATAAAATAGATAATCCCGTCCATGATGGTGGAGTATTGAGAGGCCCCGAGAAAATCCACCCGCATGATGGGCAACACATTGGCAGGCACCAGAAAAATCGCGGAAGACGCCACCAGAGCCCAGGTCCTGCTGAGGCTGTCTGGCTTGCGATAATGCAGGTCTGCTCCGCAGCGGGGGCACTCTGGCTCCTCTTCTGTGGCGACATCATCGCCCTTTGTCAATTTCCCGCACTCGTGGCAACACATCAGCCCCGCTTCCATGGCGGTCTGCATCTCGGCGACAGGCCCGGAAATGCACCCATCGCCTTCCAACCCCAACTGTTCGTCTATCTGAAGCCAGAGACTGGATTTATCCAGGACGGACAATGCACAGAGGTTCATGACAACCATCACCAGAAAGCAGAAAAATCCGATATTAAAGGTGATACTTGCCATGGAGTACACCTTGATAATGGTCACCAGGACCCCGATGAGATACACCTCACCCATCCCCCACTCCTCAAGGGACTGAAAGGTTCTCAGGAGCCATGCCTGAAAACGGGGGAAACGTTTTATTCTGGCCAGAGCGGCAAGCAGGAAAAGCAGGGCCGGGTTTAAGAATGGAAGCAGGATCGCCGTGAGAAATACCATAGAAGCCACGGCAATATACCCCTGCCGGTACATGAAGATGCTGTTGTCCAGGATACTGCCGCTGGCCTCCATTCCCAAGGCATTCAGGGTCATGAGCGGCGTAAAAACAGCAGGGACGTACACGAGAAGGACGATAAACGTAAAGGCAAGCGTGCGGTTGAGCGAGTCCGTCTTGGGGGTATGGATTTTTGAACCGCACCTCGGGCAAAAAGCCGTACTGCCCGGCAGGACATCCTCTGTTTCCAAAAGCAAATCACAGCCATGGCACGAGGTTACGTATGGGGAGTTCATCGGTCACCTTGAATTGAAGGCCCCGTGGACGAGGCACATCATGGTGCATCGGTACCCACGGATAAAGGAATGCTCTGCGAAAGGGGGAAAAGCATGACGTCTTGGCATGGACACACATCGTTTTAATTCTACCAAAGATATAAGCATCTTGTCACGTCCCATGATCACAACAGGAGAATGGACGCCCCCCTTTGGCTAATCGTTCCGCCATCGGACTTGAAACTCGATCTCTTCCTCGGCGCCTTCCCGTTCATGTTCCACGGTAAAGGTGGCTCGCACCGGGACGTAAATCCGTTCCCCGGCTATCTGAATCTCAAATTTCTTCCCCGTTTCCAGCGCATCGGCCAGCCGCCTGAGCTTGGCCACGAATTCCGAGGTGCTGTAGGCTTTTTCAATATCGCGTTCTTTACCATGGTGCTCCTTCTATCCATGGATTGTCCCCCTGAAGGTGGCGGGCTGCTCCCCGGCCACCCGATAATCTTTTGCAGGGGCGTCCCATGCCTGTTAAACATGCTATCCTCTGGTCACGTCCCGGGTCATCCTGCACCCCAAAGCAAACGCTTTTTCACAATCTACGGGAAACACATCCCGACGCCGACGCATTTTGGCGTCCACATCCACCCTGTCGCACACGACCTTGTCATGGTCTTCAAACTGGAGAGTATCGTAACAATACTGGGCCTCCGAGGCACCGAATATCATGGCAAGGGTCATCTCAGTGGATTCAAGGGCATATCGCATGCGCATCTCGGTCATCTCCTCTTCCGTGATGTTCATGGTGTAGATGAACCCGGTGGCCATGGTGCGGGAAAAAAGTGTCCGCCAGGGATCCCCATACTCCAGGTAGGGGAACATAAGACGCTCCATAAAGGACCTCATCTCCCCGGTGACCCGCCCAAAATAGATGGGCGAACCCAGGATCAGGGCATCCACATCACGGATAGCGTCCAACACGGGAGCCAGCCCGTCTTTCACCGCACAGGCACCATAGCTTTTGCCATCTTTCTGCTTGCAGGCAAAGCAACTGCGACACCCCTTGTAATCCAGGTCGTAGAGATGAATCAGCTCGGTCTCCGCCCCTTCCGAAGCGGCCCCTTCCAGGGCTTTTTCAAGCAACGTCGCCGTGTTCCATTTCTTCCTCGGACTGCCGTTGACTGCCAGAACCTTCATGGGGCCCTCCTTCGAATGGGTATGGCCCGGCATCCGCAACCCGGCTGCCGGGAAAGCCTTCTAAATTTCGCGAGGATTTCTCTTGCGCCTGTGTCTCTGTGGCACCATCAGGTCATGCCCCGGTACATGCCCGGAGCATCGGGCTCCCTTGGATGGAACCCAAAGGAAGCATAAAAAGGCCCCAGCCCCTGAGACGCCATGAGCCCGACAAAGGCACCGGGTGGGGCCTCGGCACCGATGTACCCCATGACCTTTTGCATCAACTGCGTTCCCAGGCCTTTGCTCTGAAACGACGGATGGACCATCACATCCTGGACATAAAAATAGAGTCCGCCGTCCCCCACAACACGCCCAAGCCCCACCAGTAAACCGTCGTCCTCGGCGACAACGGAAAACAGGGAATGTCCCAAGGCGCGGTCAATGGCCTCATCATCCGGGATGTTCCAACCCACGGACGCCCTCAACGTCTTATACTCTTCAACCGTAGGAATCCTTTGCTGAAAATGCATTGCACTTAGCCCTTTAAAACCATATGACTATGATGAGTCATGGAATATGTGTCGCGCCGAAGTGTAATTCGGAGATAATATGAGATAGCATTTTTTACTTCTTTACCACAAATCAAGCCAGACAGGTCCTAAAAAATATAAAAGCTCAGCATCTTCTTCCACGTCACCACGGTGAGATAAAATGGTTTCTGATTTTTTCTCATTGAATTCTTATCCCTCACACATCATCACCTCACAACTCGCTGAACATATTCACAGGACAGTCCCCCCGGCAACTGACAGCAAACTCCCCACATCATGAAACGGCCCTTACCCCACAGGAGGTTACGATGCAAAAACACCTTACACCGCATGCCGCATGGGCGGTTCTTTTTCTCTCCGCGATCCTGGTATTGGCAACACGACACCCGGCATCCGCCGACTTCGGCCGGAACACCGGCCTGGACTTCATTGTGGCCCCATACCTTATCAAACCCGGCCCCGATACCATGACGATCATGTTCGAAGCGTTTTGCCTCTCGCCGAGCCTCCTTGTTCAGGAGGGAAGGGGAATAACACCTGGAACCGCGTGGAAACCAGGGTCACACCGGTCCTGCCCACCCTCCATAAAGCACGGCTCACCGGGCTCAAGCCGGACACCACCTATCTCTACCGTGTGGAAACAATCTTTCGCAGAAGCCCGGTATACCGCTTCCATACATGGCCCCGTACCGGAGGAGACACCACCGTCGCTAAACTCGTAGCAATCAGCGACAGCCAGGGGGATCACCCGGAACGCCTTGCCGATATCATCACCAACGGAATTATCGCCGTGGAAGGAAATGGCAGCGCGGACACCTGCGCAGAAACCATCTCCGCCCTTCTCGTAACCGGGGACCTGGTGAAAAACGGCGACAACAAGAGCCAGTGGACCGATGAGTTTTTCGCGAACCTCCAGCCCCTTGCCTCCAGGGTCCCCCTGATTCCGGCTCTGGGCAACCATGATATGACGCCCTTCTTCTATGCCTGCTACTTTGACATGCTTCCCGACGGCAGCCTTGAGCACTGCATGAAGCTCTCCCGTTACAACCTGCTGAACACCATGATCCTCACCCTCAACAGCAACGACCTGATCCAGATCGACGCACTACCGGATACAGGGGGACTCCTCCAGCGGGAATGGCTCCTGGACCACCTCTACGACGCCCAGGACGACCCGGCAACGGACTTTGTCCTTACCCAGTTTCACCACCCCTGCAAATCCGAGCTCTGGCCCCCGGGTGAAGCCGAAAGGTCCTGTCGCTTTGTTGCCATGCTCGAACGGTTCACCGAAGACACCGGTAAACCAAGCTTTCACCTTTTCGGGCACACCCACGCCTACTCACGGGGCCAGAGCCGGGACATGCCCCATGTCTGGCTCAATGTGGCTCCCACGGCAGGTGACATCGACTATTGGGGCGAATACGACATGACCGATTACGATGAGTTCCAGAAATCGGTGGATGAATTCGGCTACTGCCTCATCACACTGCACGCAGGAGAACGCCCCGCCGTGCAGGTGGTGCGCAGATCCGGTGGAAACGGCATCCAGTGGTTTCACTACACCGACGACACCATCAGCGATGCCTTCACGATCCGCTACGACAACCAGCCCCCCGAGATGCCTAAGATCTCAGCAACGGAACATGCGGGCGCCCTTCTCCTCCGAGGGACAGCCTTTAGCGACCCGGATGGGGATTCTCACCTGGAGTCCCATTGGCAGCTCCTTGCAGAATCAGGAGAGAAGCCCATGGACATTTGGGGCAACCGCACCCGGGCGGAAAACATCTGGATGGGAGAAAACATTCAGAAAGATGTGGACATCACGACCCATCGGGTAACAGGCCTCTCACCCGGTACCTACGACGCGCGTGTGCGATACAGAGATGAAGGCCTTGTCTGGTCGCCTTGGTCTGAGACGGTATCCCTCACCCTGCCGGACACAAAACAGTAGTAAGGAATATGCCTGCCCGCGTGTCGAATAAACAAAGCCCACCTCGAGATCACGAGGTGGGTCTCATTCTTCACCAAAACGTATGTGAAAGCTCGCTCGCTTCAACTCAGAGGTAAGCTATTTCACCTGGCATCCATATCAATGCTTATGGTCACATGGCTTTGTGAAATCACAGCATCCCAGGTTGCTTGAGCCGCCGATATCTTTGGGCAGTACGTAAAACGTTCTGGTCCAGTGGTCTGCATCAAGTTGTTGAAACCTGCCTTTTTCCTGCGGCTCAAAACGAATTGCCTGCCCGGCGTCAAAACGCTTCAGCGGCACTTCATCCCTCATAACAATAATGCCGCTGACAATGACATGCGGAATCCCCGACGAGGGGAGCGTTCCCGTCTCATAGGTGGCATTGTCGGTGATGGTTTCGGGATTGAACATGGTGATGTCCGCAACCATGCCCTCCTGCATACGGCCCCTGAGCTGCATGGCTTTCAGCCCCATGTCGCCGAGGGGCTTGGCATAGTTGTAGCTGGACATGGACACGGCCTGCATCAGGGGAATGTTGTTTTCCCGGGCCATGCGAAAAACCTTGGCAAAGGAACCTGAAAATCGTGGGTGGACATTGGGCAGCTCATCGTAAGGAGTCTCCCATGTCAGGCCCTCATCGGGAATCATGGGCATGCCGTCGCTGCCGATGGCAACACCCGGCATCTTGATCCAGTCCAGAATGGCTTTTTCGGGCATCTTGAATATCACCACAAGACGAGTGGGCTCTTTCTTCAACATCTCTTCGCGGCTTTCCCGGGTGTAAAACTCACCGGTCGCCACATCCATCAGGGTTTCTTCATATGTGTTGCCGAGCTTTTCAACCCACACCTCCGGTTCAAGGAAGACGGCATTCAAGGCCGTGGAGCCTGCGTGATAGGGATAAACCTCACCCCAGACATTGTAACCCTTTTCACGCATACGGAGCATCAGCTCGTGAACCATGGCGTAACCGGGGTTGTTAAAGTGAAAGGCAATGCCCGGTGACCCCAGAGCCGCTGAGTTGGCAAGCATCTCCTGAATGCCGAGCACTTCTTCAACATCATTTCCCGGCGTGAACCTGAAATGCATCCCGATCTGACGCCCATAATAGCCCCCGAGCCGCTGCAACTCAAAGATCTCGCGCGAAGAGACGCCATCCCGCATGTAGCCCACGGTAGAGCCGATACCGATGGCCCCCTGGCGCAGTCCTTCATCGATAATGGCCAGGATTTCGTTTCCCTGTGCCAGGGTGGGGCGTGTTTCTGACCATCCCTGTTTCACGCGGGACGCGATGGCATCGGGTGTGTGGAGGTATTTCCAGTCCTTAAATCCGTCCAGGACCTCTGCGCGCGCAAATTCGTGGGATACCGAAACCCCAAGGTTTAGCGGTGTATTCCCCTCGATTTTAGTGTAAAAATCAGCCACCTGATTACCGGGAGCCCCCACTTCGAGATCCATGATGGTTGTGCGGCCGTCGCGCACCATCAGGCGGTAGGCATAGGGCTCCAAACAGTGCTGGTGGCCATCGATAAACCCGGGGGCGACAACCAGCCCTGTGGCATCGATTACCTCCTTTCCCTTGATCTCTTTGGGCGTGATCAATCCGATAACCCCATCTTTGATCCCGACATTGCGTATGGCGTCAAACTGGGTTTCCGGGTCCATCACCCGGCCATTGAGGATAACGATATCAAAATCGGTATCGGCCGACATCGGCTTCACTTTGGCTCCTTGTTGGTTAACGCACCCGACCGTCATTCCAACCAGTAGCAAACAGAACATCCGGACAACACGTCTTCTCATGATCATCTCTCCCTGGGAGCTTTTTCATCTTTCACCATAAACGGTGGTCCAACGCAATTCGACGCCTACAGATTCTACGCAGGACGACGAAACAAGAAATTCGCAAAAGCCTTCCTTTCGCGAATTCCCGAATCCTCAGTTAAGCATGGAATTTGACATACGGATTTCAACAACACTTTCAAGACATGGTTGTAGTCATATCCGTTACACTGCCCAAATGATTCTGTCAACAACCAGAGATGTGCCTTGGTCTAGCTCTATTTACCCCTGACACGTGTTGTGCCAGGGGATCATACACTCTCAAAAAAGTGCCGCCACCCCATAGATAACTTGCAGGGCAAGGAGTGAGCGCAATATCAGCTTGTTTCTCGTGGCGAGCTCCATAGCCGGAGTTTCCTTTCTGAGCCTGAGAGCCTACTCGATGGTATTCTTGTAGATCTTTCCGTCTTTCATGATCAGGGCGAGGTGCTCTTCAGGCTTTGTCAAAATACGTATATTTTCCAAAGGATTCCCGTTTATCAGGAGAATATCGGCCAACGCCCCTTCTTCAATAACACCAAGCTTCCCTGGGTAGGGGTTGCGTGGACCGGACAGCGCAAGCACCTCGGCGTTAACCGATGTGGCCTGCCTTAAAATTTCAGCATTGGAGAACCACTGGGTACGGTTGGTAAACTCCGTAACCTGGAGCTTTTTCAGCTCCATAGAGCCCACCATGTCGGTCCCGAACAGCACCTTGGCCTTGTATTTTTTGCAGGCCTTCATCAGGTTGTCCAGTCCCTGCTTGGCCTGCTGCTGGCGATCCCTCTGGGCCGGGGTGAAGCTCTCGGGTGCAGGGCTCATAAAGAGAGCTGTCTGTGCGCTGATATAGACCCCTTTCTTGGCTGCCATCTTTACTGTTTTTTCGCTTATCAGGTTGGCGTGTTCCAGGGTCATGGCCCCGGCTTCAATGGCCATCCTGGTTGCGGCATCGGTGTAGGTGTGCACGGCAACGTAGGTGTTCCACCGCTCTGCTTCCCCGACTGCCGCCTTGAGCTCTTCAAGGGAGTATTCGGCGATATCGAGGGGATCGTAAAGCCCGGAAACGGCCCCGCCGGTAAACACTTTCAGAAAGTGCGCCCCTTTTCGAAACTGCACCCGGCTGGCAGCCAGAACTTCAGGAACGCCGTCAGCAAAGACAATCAATCCCGCATACTCGAGGTCGGTTACTCCGGGGCCACCCATCATTCGGGGCATGGTGGGCGGGGACCTGAAGTCGCCATGGCCGGTGGTCATGCTGAGGGCTGCACCGCCGGAATAGATGCGGGGTCCCGCAAAGTAGCCTTCGTCTACGGCTCGTTTGACACCGAAAACGGTCCCTGCAACATCCCTGATCGTCGTAAACCCCCTCATCAGGGTACTTTCCGCCTCAACCAGGCTGAGGGCGGCCTGATAATCGAGCGGCTTAAACATATGATCCGTCACGCCCATATTCCACTGAAGATGGGTGTGGGCATCGATAAAGCCAGGGGTTAGGGTCCTCCCGTTTCCATCAATCACCTTGGCACCTTCGGGTGCATCGATTTTCTGGCCGATCTTTTTGATGATATTGCCCACCACCAGCACATCTTTGTTGGGAATCAGTTTATCGGTTTTTCCGTCAAACACGTTGACATTTTTAATCAGAACACCAGAGGCGGTTTCCTCGTCATGCGTTTCGGCATTCACCATGCCGGCAAAGCAGAGGAAAAGGGACAGGATCAAGACAGAAACAATCTGTTTTCTCACCGGGGATCTCCTTGTCTTTAGAATGGTTTGAGAAGTATTCGCCTTTTAACGGGAATGGTGACATGGTGTACTTGATTTGTAGGAACAGCGTCAATACCACTTAAGTGGTAGAAGCGATGTTTACCCCTTGCTTTTGCTTCAAAAAGTTGGTGTTTCATTCAAAAGGTGAGTCGATAAATCCCATTTCACAAGCTTTGCTCACGGCACCGATACGGTTTGTCGCATTCAGTTTCTTAAACACATTTCGCAAATGGACTTTTACCGTGGCAACGGAAATTGACAGCTCGTGGGCTATTTCCTTGTTGCTCATCCCTTCTGCCAGATAGGGAAGGAGCTCTGCTTCACGCAGGGTTAAAAGGTCGGAAGAAGGTAGCTTCAGGATGGGACGTTCCGGTTTACAGGGAGGTATGTTGGGAGAGGTTGAAACAGCAGCCTTGCGGCAAGCAGCAAGGGCAACGCCGGCAAAGGCGTGATCGGGGTGGTGAGTCACATAACATTCCAACAGGGGGACCATGGGCTGACCCATGTCTATAAAGGAGCGGATCCACCTGCCGCCCTCAGCCAATTCCAAAGCGGTTCGAAGACTCGCCACCGCCAGGGAGTCCTCTTGCCTTGACCGGTGTAAAATTGCCTGAAGAACCAAAACGTTGATACGCACATTGCTGCGATGGATCCTTCGCATCTCTTCGTCCATTTTGGTCAGTCGCTCGCAGGCCTCTTCACGGCTTGTGTCGGTACCTTCGACCAGCAGGCATTTCACGTGTGTGAGAAGGGGGACATAGAAGAACCACCGAGGCGGGCCGGCGTCGAAGCACGCCTGGTCCCGGAGTTGAAGGGCCTGCCGGACATCACCCCGCCGAAGGCAGAATTCCGTTTCAAAGGAGTGGATCAAGTCCCCTGCCCTCATATGGTCATTTTCACGAAAATATGCCTTTAAGTCGTCCAGGACCTTTTCAGCCTTGGCCTCGTTGCCCTGGGCAAGGTAAATACAAGCAAGGATGCACCCGCCATCGGCAAGATAATTCGGATTTGCCGAATAGGGATTTGACTGAGCTTTAAGAAGGTAATATTCAGCGGCTTCGAGGTTATTGCGCATATACAACGCCGAGCCATAAAAGTAATACGCATAGACCTTGGTATGGCGAAACGGCCCATCATTCACTGAACCCAGGCATGCCTGGGCAGCATCTATTACGCCCGCCGGGTTGGCATTCAGGTAATGGACATAGCTTAGACATATATGCATTCGTGCCCGGATATTCTCTGGTGTAAACGGATGTGACGCGGCCTCTTTGACCACGTTCTCTGCCATGAAACTGTCTCCTGTCATCTGGAACCCGGCAGACAGCCCAAACACAAGAAGGGATCTCACCATATAGGCATCGTCACGAAGATGGACCGACGCACCTTGCCCGCAGGCAACAGCTTTTACGGGATCGCCCTCAAGGACACTTATAAGACCTTGAAGAACAAGCACTTCGCCTTTCAATTCATTGTAGATGCCAGACTCGGGAGAAAGCCCTGCAAGCAAATGTTCGGCTTTCTGGGTGCAGGAATAGATGTCGATATTTCGCCCCAGATCGGTTCCCAAAACAGCTCGTGTTGTGAGCAACAAGGGGTCCTTCTCCAAAACGGCAGCGGGAAATGTCATCAACCAATGGCCAAGCCGCGTAAACTGAGAGGCGTTCATGAGCGCGTGGCGATTGCTCCTCACCACGCCAACCGCAGCGCCGTTGTCCCCGGCAGCCACATAGTGCTGGATGGCCTCTTCAAACAAGCCGTTATCGGCAAACCACCCCCCCACGATACGGTGCAATTCAGCAACCTGCTCTGCGGATCTTTTTCTATTCAGCTCCTTTCTCAAAAAATCTTGGAACAGGTGATGATATCGGAACCAATACCCGCGATCATCCAGACCGACAATAAACAGATTCTGTTGGGTAAGCCATCGGATGAACCCTTCCGCCCGGGTGCACGGAGCCGGTTCTTTTTGCTTGTCGTGAAGTGTTTGGCACAAGGGCGCGCAAAACCGGTCTAAAATGGCCGTGCTTAACAGAACCGAGACCATGTCAGGGCTCAACCGAGAAAGAACTTCGGCAAAAAGGTAGTCGGCAATATGAACGGAACT
Organism: Desulfoluna sp. CYM3A; assembly: GCF_056829965.1. Taxonomy (NCBI): domain Bacteria; kingdom Pseudomonadati; phylum Thermodesulfobacteriota; class Desulfobacteria; order Desulfobacterales; family Desulfolunaceae; genus Desulfoluna; species Desulfoluna sp. CYM3A. The sequence continues at coordinate 1,759,516 of NZ_CP186556.1, read as the reverse complement.
TCCGCTCAGGATCTCGGCCTTTGACTTCAGGTCCTTTTGCCCCTTCAGGTACAGCCCTGTCAGGCGCAACCCGGCAGGCCAGCCTTCTATTTTTTCTTCCAAGATGGCGGCCGTGGCATCATCCACGGAAAGCTGTCCCATCTGTTTTAGAAAAAGACGAACTTCCTGGGGAGTAAGGCGCAATTCATCCCCGCGGATTTCATTTACAAGCCCGCGCGCTCGCATCCCAGCAACGGACAAAGGAGGATCTTTTCGCGAAAGTATCACAAGGTGCAGCGCCTTTGCCGGGAAATCCATGAGCCCTGCGACCAGGTCGTGGACCCGATGGTCCGTGATGCAATGATAGTCATCCAGCACAAGACAGAAGGGCTCTTTGAGCTTATTCAGGTCATTGAGAAGAGACCGCGTCAGGGTTCCCACAGGCGGAAGGGACTGGGCTTCAAGCAGCGACTCGGTCTGAAAGGCCCCTTGAGGCAAAACAGGTTCAGTTGCGGCCAGAACATAGTACAAAAACTGCTGTAAATCGTTGTCTTCGGCTCCAAGGGAGATCCAGCCGCAGGCAGCCCCTCGTACCCTGGCCCACCGACTCGCAAGGGTGCTCTTCCCGTATCCGGCCGGTGCGATGATCAGGGTCAGGGGCCTTCGGGTTCCTTCATCAAGGCGCAGGAGCAGGCGTTGCCTCGGCACAATGTCCCCCGCCACATCGGCTCTCTGGAGTTTGGTACTCAAGGCAGTGCGTTTTTCATATCTTTCCCAGCGGTTGACAATGCAGATTCAAAGAGTAAAAGGGAGCGTCGTCTTTATGTGGCCGCATCTTACAATTACAGAGAGTTAGCAATAAAAACCCGGCATTAAAAAAGCAAAATGTTACGGCAACATAAACCCCTGACGCGGGCTGCTCTCAGGCCTTCGCCAAGCGCTTTACAGGCCAAACGCGCGAGAGCCTGCCCATTCACTATCCATTACTCACAATTTCCTATTTTCCAACTACCCACCACCAGTCTTTCCTATTATTACTATTTACTCTCCAACCATCCACATCCCAACCCCATTCATTACTTTGCCTTGATCGAAACATCTATTGCAAGCCACATCTGACAGGAGAACAAAAAAAATCACACCATCAGCATTTGGCAAGCAAGAACGTTAACCCTCACAACATCAAAACAAAAAAACCACACTAACTACCTATGATACGTGAATTAAATAGCACCACTGATTATTCATCACTGGAGAGATCCCACCCCATAAAAAAACGTCACCTACCCCAAAAGGGGTAGTCCCAAACACTCAAAAATACCCCTTTTGGGGTATTGACGCTCACACATGAATATCTTACTCAGTACGCCACAAAAAATCCACTTTCACAAATCAAAAGTACTTCTCAGACACCACAGAACCGACTCAAGGGGACGTTATGCAGGCTTACATGAAGAAAAACGTGGCAAGAAAAGCAAAACAAGTTGCGTGCTCTCCTTTTAGCATCATGGCTTATTATTACTTCGGCAATCTCCGCATCAGCAAAGATCCCCGACGCTATCGTGGATACACCGGAAGAACTGCTCACAGTAGAGCAAAAACCGGAGAGCCAGTCCTCCGAGGCCCTCTCAAAAGAACTCTCAAACCCGAACAACCCGCTGGCAAAGTTAACCCTGGAAAGCATCACGACCTTTTATCAGGGGGATCTTCCAGACAGCGACGATCAGGTGGGCAACCTGACTCTCTTTCAGCCGATTTTTCCTTTTCCGCTGACTGATGACGGTACCACCAACCTGTTTGTCCGACCGGCATTCACGTTCCTGACTGGTCAACCTACGTACGACCAAACCCAAGGCACATTCAACGAAACCACAAGCCTTGGTGACATGGGCTTTGACGTGGCGCTGGGACAGACCTATCCCAGCGGCTGGATCCTCTTAGGCGGCATCCAGGGAACGGTCCCGACGGGAACGAAAAGCGAACTCACCGGAGGTCAACTTCGGTTGGGCCCGGAACTGGTTGTGGTTTATATCAACACAACAGGGTTTATCGGTGCGTTTCCTGCACACCAGTGGGATGTTACCGGCTGGAGGGATGAGTCCTTTTCAACCTCCACCCTTGAGCTGTTTGGCGGGCTGTTTCTGGGCAATGGCTTAAACGTACAGACCAACCCGGTGCTCTCTTACAATTGGGAAGATGAACAATGGACCGTTCCGCTGAATATCACGGTCAAAAAAGTCATAAAAATGGGCAATCTTCCAGTGCAGGTCGGAGCGTCCATCGACTATTTTCTTGAAGCAAACGATGACTTTGGACCGGATTGGGCGTTTAGCCTGAGCTTTACACCCATCGTACCTAATTTTGTTTATTCATGGCTGACAGAGTAACGCAGGAAGCATGAAGAGACGCTGCCATCCCTGGCCACAGTAAAAAACTCGCATGTTCTCTCAAGTGCGTTGAAAACGCGATACACCGCCCATCGTACGAATAATACACACACGGCAATTACCCCCATAAAAAGGAAATCATGATGAACATGAACAGCTCCCGGAAACGGCCGCCTCGACACCTCGTGGTGACAGTCCTTTTTTGTTTTGCTTTGCTTTGTTCCAACGCATTCGCAGCGGAATCGTTGCAAAACCTGTACGACACGCCTGCCCCTCCCCCTCCCGGGGTGACCGTGTATATCGCCAAAGAGGTGGTGACCATGTCTCCCACCGTCAAAAAGGCATCCGCCATCGCTGTTCGAGACGGACGCATTATCGATGTCGGAGACAAAGCAACCTTACTTTCCCGATTCGAACATGCCAAGGGGCTGGTCGTGGACAAGACCTTTGCCGATAAGGTCCTGACCCCGGGCCTTATTGACCCTCACCTGCATTTCTGGCTGTTTGCCCTCGTGAGCAACACGCACTTCATTACCCCGGTGAGCTGGCAGCTCCCTTGGGGAGACGTTGAGGGGGTTGTGGGAGAGGCAGCTTACCTCAATCGTCTGAAAGAGCTTGAGAAAAGCCTCAAAAGCCCTGACGAGCCTCTCATTACCTGGGGATACCATGCGGGCTTCCATGGAGAATTAAACAGAAAAAAACTTGATGACATCTCACGCACCCGTCCCATTATTGTCTGGCAACGATCGGTCCATGAATTTTATTTCAACAGCAAGGCTTTGGAGTTCCTGAAAATTAAAGAGTCCGACTGGAAAGGCCAAGGTGAAATGTCGGCCATGGCAAACTGGAAGGAGGGGCACGTCTGGGAAAAGGGCATGTATTTGGTGGTGTCAAAAGTGCTGCCGGTGATCGCATCAGAAGAGAAATTCAAGACAGGCCTGAAGCGCACACTGGACTATGTGCATGCAGGGGGTGTTACCGCAGCCAGCGACCCGGGAGTTCAATTACCGGAATCCATGATTATGCAGATGATCAGCACCCTGGAAAACAGCACCATGCCTTTTGATTACTACCTGATCCCAGCGGGCAACGCACTTTACGACAAAAACGGAAAGGATGCCGACAAGGCCATCGCGGCAGCACGCAAGCAGGTAAGCAAACTGAGCAGCGAACACGTCAAATGGGTACCTGATCAAATCAAATTATTCACTGACGGCGCAATTTTTTCTCAGCTGATGCAGATGAAGGACGGCTACCTGGATGGACATAAGGGCGAATGGATCCAGACACCGGAGGATTTTGCCGACAGTGCCTGGGCATTCTGGAAAGAGGGGTACCAGCTTATTGTGCATCAAAACGGAGACATGGGCATGGAGCTCTGCCTGAACACCCTGGAGGGGCTGTTGCACCGAGCCCCTCGATACGACCACCGTTTTCGCATCGACCATTTTGGCTATTCCGAAAAGCCGCAAGTGCTGCGGGCGGCCGAAATGGGCGCTGAAATCAGCTCCAACCCGTTTTACATCCACATGCTGGGAGAGTTGTACAGCAAGGTCGGTGTCGGCCCCGAGCGCTCCGAAGTGATGGTACGCGGGCGAAGCGTCGTCGATGCAGGGGCCCATCTGTCATTCCATTCAGATTCCCCCATGGCACCGGCCCGCCCCATGCTTCTGGCCTGGGCCGCCGTGAACCGCATCGGTTTGTCCGGCAAAAAAGTCCTTGGGCCCAAAGAAAAGATGACCGTAGAGAGGCTTTCAGAGCCATAACAATCGAAGCCGCCCACGCTATACGCAAAGAAAATGAAATCGGCAGCATCGATATCGGTAAAAAAGCCAATTTTGCCGTCTTTTTTGAGAACCCACTGAAGTCATCCCCTAAAAAATTGAAGGACCTGGCTATCTGGGGAACCGTTTTTGAAGGAAAACCCTACCCTGTAAAAAAGATTGCCAAAGGACTGACCTTCACCCCGGGTGTTCAGCAAAGACTTCTGGAACTTGCCGAAACTGACGCCAACCTGTTTCACCACCAGGGAGATGCCTGCGTCATCAACCAGATGTTCCAGGCATTCCTTGCCATGCAGGATAAAAAGTAATCAATCTATTTGCCCTTGTGGCGGGATGTTTTCTGGTATTCCCGCCACACGTGGGCAATGTGGAGCCCCCTGCTCTATTGGGCGTGAAGGAAACCAGCCACATCGCCTTGTTCGGTTTGCCCGATATTTCACGAGTCGAGGCCCCCTCTTCAACGCACAAGAGTTTCAGACGTGGCCTGTATATTTCAACACACTGATAACGCGGACGATGTGTGCGACCGTCCCACAACACACCATACCCTTCATACACCAGCGGTTCCCGGTAACCATACCAAGAGCATGACCTGGGTCACAGGGCATCCCCTACTCTCCTTGCAAAAACCACACACCACCCCCTACGTTCTTTCTCTCCCTCTGCAAAAACTCTTGAGAGCCTTATAGGATAAAGCAATACAGTACACAAAGAAATACCTATCACCGTATCCAGCCTTCGCTATATTGAGATAAACCCCCGAGTTTTGTTGACAAGGCATTTCAATTTGGTTAGTCATAAACCATTGTTCACAAATTCTACGCATAACCACTAAAGGACTAACCAATGAACAAGATACTTTATATTCTTACAGCTGTACTTTGTTTATACTCTTCACCCTCACTCGCATTCGAAAATAAAAGTTGCGAGACAATACCCCATTGTATTTGCCCACGGGTTTGCGGTTCAGGAGGATATGCTGGGGGTACTTGATTATTTCTATGGTGTGGAAGAAGCGGTTCAGGCAGAGGGAGGCAAGACGTTGACCACCAAGGTTAACAGCATGGACAGCGCGGCCAATAAGGCCAGAGAATTCTCGCGTCAAGTACGCGAATATGTGAAGGCCAACAACCTTGAAAAGGTCAATATCATCGGACATTCCCACGGAGGTGTCTACACGCGCTATGCCATCAGCCTGTTGGGGCTTGATGACGTGGTGGCATCGCTCACCACCATCGACTCCCCTCACAGAGGATCGTCTGGGCCGGATATCGTTCTTGAGCTCTGCCGCGCAGCAGACCTGGCCCTGGGATCATCCCCAAAACAGTCGAACGGATTGTCGGGAAAACCATCACAATGATTTACGGCAGCTTTCTGGGCGACAACGACCACGCGCTACGAACGCCTACAACATGACCACCGATTACATGGTCAACGAGTTCAACCCCAAGGTCCCGGACCATGCGGATGTCTACTACCAAAGCTATGCCGGCGTCATCAAGTACCTCTCCCTTCGAATGCCTGGGCAACGATTCTGTGGCCTGCCATCGGTCTACGAGAAGGCGCAAATGACGGATGCGTGTCTGTCTGGTCTGCCAAGTGGGGAACATATCGTGGACGGGTCAAGGGAGCATGGTGGTCCAATGGTGCAGATCATATGCGAATCATCGGGCACCCCTTTGGCGTAACCCCCGGTTTTGACGCACCTGCGTTATATTGGAGCGTTCAGAAGACCTCAAAAAACGCGGATTTTAGGCACGATTGAACCCGTAAGATCCACGGGAATGTTTGACACCTCCTTCGATGTCTGGATACACGATGAAAAAAAAGGCCACCGGCATAGTTGTCCTTTTCTTAGTGGGGCTTGCATGGTCTGTGTTAAGCCTGCAGACGAGCTCGCCCATCAGCTTTAAACTCAAAAACGGCCATCTCTGACCCTGCGCACGCACGCGGACAGAACGGTGGAAAAGAGGCCTCAAGTTCCCTTTTGCCGTCCATAAGCCGCAAGGCAGAAACAATGGCGGAGGAGCTGGACACAGGCTCGATTTCCCTGAACCTCTTTCGTTTCATCGATAAAGAGTTCAGCGGAAACCCCAAGGACCTTCACGGGTCTTTTGAGCAAATGAAAGAACTCCTGGCATCCTTCATGCCCGAAGAGAAGGCCTCAGAATTCATGGAAGCTTACCGCGCTTATGTGGAATGCGAAATGTCACTGTCGGCGCAAGGCGTTCCGGGCCTCATGTCCGGAGACGTTGACACGGTTGTCGATGCCCTCAGGCAGGTTCAGAATTTCAGGCGTAAACACCTTGGTACAGAGCTTGCCGATACCCTTTTTGCTGCTGAGATAAAGGCACAAGAGTATGCCGTACGACGAGGCGGAATTGTGCATGCCCCGGATTTGTATGGCAGTGAAAAAAAAGCGGCACTGGAGCAGCTCAACCTGAGCATGTGGGACAATGAGGTGTCTCCCGGCGACGCTGACAGGCCAAATTTCGACCTCTATCGCGAGGCGCTCACGATTTATGGAAAAGACCTGTCTGACTTGGATTCCCGGGGTGACAAGGATGCGCTCATCGCGAAAATACGAGCGACATACCTGCCCCAGGATGCTGTCGCGCAGCTGGAAGAACTGGATGGGCAGTTTGAGGAAACCTTGCGGCGGGAAGACGACTATGCGCAAAAAGAAAAACAAATAGTAAGCGACGGGTCCCTGACCGACCAGGAAAAAGAGGAGACCCTTTACCGCCTCCAAAATGACATCTTCGGGCATGAGGCTGACCATTTCAGGGCGCGGCGGCATTTGAGCCGCCTCGACAAGCTTCGGCTTACCCAAAAAAGAGAGAGAGAGAGAGAGGGGGCGCGGCCCAACGACCGGATACCGCTAAAGATGGTGCCTCGTAACCCGAACTTAAGAAACAACCATCTAAAAGAAACATATCATGATTTCAGACACCAATGATAAACATACGCAATCTGAAAAAAGCCGGAATAACCCATTTGTGCGTCATGGTGCAGCATCCACAAGGCGGTTTTTTCAGAACGCACGGACAGTTCCCCTACCCAACGCCACATAGCCCAATGTCATCTGCAGAGGCCTTCGATACTGGGCATCATGCGTTGAATGCCTTACTCCTGATTAGCCTCTCCGAAGAGCCTTTTCCGCGGGCTGGTACCCCGGTACAGTGCCTGGGGACAGTAAAGCAACACACCCACTGCTTTTTAGATCATGGAAAGTGGCCCCCTTTCTGCTGTTTCCCTACTTTACACAACACTTTGGAGGATATGGTATGAAGAGAGACAGATCATCACCACTGCCTTTTCGGTTTGTTGATTTTTTTCCCCTTCGGCACTGGTACTCCTTACCACAACTACCCAGCCGTCGGTAACCAGGCAGAGTGGATGGCCCTGTCTGGGAGCATCCCGAGTGAGTGAACTGTCCCTTCCCGGAACCCACGACTCAATGTCAATAAGCCCCGGTGATATATGGCAAAACCAGACCATGACATTGAACCAGCAATTACACTCCGGTATTCGTGTATTTGATATGCGAACTCGCCATATCAACAACACATCCGAATGCACCACGGAATAATTCCGCAGCCCACCTATTTTGACGATGTACTCAACGATATAGATGCTTTTCTCACAGCGCATCCTACCGAAGCCATACTGTTCCGTTTGCGACCCGAGCATACGGCATCCGGCAACAGTCGAAGTTATACCGAGACCCTGGATGAGTACCTTGCCGATCACGGTTCCCGCCGCTATACCGGCCTTAGCGACAACCCCATGCTGGATGAAATTCGTGGGAAATTCGTTATCCTGCAAGAATTTGTCGGAGACGACTATGGTATTCCGTACGGCAACCTCGATATCCAGGATCGCTACGCCCTGTCTACGAACTGGGACCTTTACGATAAGTGGGAGTCGGTGAAAACCCATATCGACAAAGCGACCAATGGCTGCAGAAACACCATTTACATGAACTACCTGAGTGGTAGCAACGGGGCCTTCCCCTATTTTGTCGCAAGCGGCCACTCAAGCCCGGGGACATCCGCCCCACGCCTGGCGACGGGGTTAACCACCCCGGGCTGGCGACATTCTTATCCTGATTTTCCGCGAACCAACTGCTTTCTCGGGATGTGCACAATTTCGTTTGAAGGTACCAACACCCTGACCGCCGACTACATTGAGCACGGTGGTTTCACGGGCATGATTATGACGGACTTCCCCGGAGAGCGCTTAATCAACAATATCATCAACTTGAACGACCTGTCCGATTATGCGTATACAGAATTTCCCTGGGGGCAAGCCACGGATCAATGTGTCAATCTGTGTGCCGGAGGCACCTGCCTGGTCGAAGGAGATCACTTCTCTGAAGGCGAACCGACACCGAAAAGCGCATTAACCGTTGTCAGTTACAATGTACTGCGCCCTACAGCCGAACGGATTCAACAGCAAATAAACTGGATGAAAGAGACATTTGGGGACCAGGGCCCGGATGTCATCCTCCTGAGTGAAACCGTTCGCGGAAAAAGCTGCGGTGACAGTAGCAACACAGCCCGAGAATACGCCAAGGCGTTTCAGGCCTATTATGTGAACGCCAACGAAGATGGCGCACATGCCGGTATAGACCGGCAATGCCATTGTCTCCCGCTTTCCATGGGCAATGTGGCGAAAGTTCGCTTTAAGGCGCAACACTCTGACTTTGGGGGCAAAGCGGAAACAGACAGTGGCCGTTCATTTGTCACTGCAGATATCAAGGTAGGGGATGATTTGGTTCATGTCTACTCGACCCATTCCGCCTCCCCCTTTTGGCATCGCCGGAGACAAAGCACGCCGTGCTCAACATGCCGAAATGGTCTACCACGCCAAGAGCAAGCCCTTTACTCGGATTCTTGGAGGCGATTTGAATGCCGTTGGTCATATATTCGCCGACCCTTTGGGTCTGCATGACATCTCATTAAATCCCTTTTTTGATGATAACTATACAGATGCGCACGATGATCTGCCGACCCATCGCCGTATCACCTCCGAAGCCGGACTTGTGGAAAACGACTGGACATTATTGCTTGATTTTATTTTCATCAAAGGGGGAAAGGTTCTGAACTCCGACCTATGTGGCCCGGAGTGTCGTGACAGCAGTGTCCTGTCCGACCATGTGCCCATCTGGGCAGACATTGAATTTGAAGAGAGTAACCTGGCATCATTGGGTGGTGGTATCCATATAGCCGATGATTATCGTCTTCCGGTCAAGCATGCTTCTGGCTTTGACTGCATCTGGACGGATGCAGGCTCCGGTGCGGATGACGATGTCTCCATCTGGCGACCCAATACACCGGAAGGATACTACCCATTGGGCGATTACGCTATCGCAAACCACCACCAGAAGGGAAACCCATCGGTGTTGATTGCCAAAGACGATGGTAGTGGGGCACTGGCAAAGCCGCTGTCGTATACACGAGTCTGGACCGACAAAGGGTCCGGCGCAGATGAAGATGTCACTTTCTGGCGTGCTGTGCCCCCGGCCGGCTATCGGGGGTTGGGCCTGGTGGCCACAATTGGGGAATCACCAGGCAGCGACGACATGCGCTGCGTATGGCGCGGATTTTTGACCCAAGGCGGTCATGCCCAGATCTGGAACGACTCTGGTTCCGGTGCAGATGAAGACGTCGCTATTTTCCAGGCTTACGCTTACAGCAGCGAGTATGCCGTTGCGCCGGGAACCTTTCAAGCCACAGGCAGTCATAACCATGCCGGCAACTTCAAAGCCTATCAAACACTAACCCGAGGCAAGATCACATTTTCAGAGGAGACCGAGGTACACTAGAGGGGGTCGCACCATCACTCCGACCGGAGGCATGTCAGTTGGCAACCCATGATGAAACGCTGTTTGGATCTTTTGAGACATAACCCGAATATTTCACGAGTCGAGCACACCCATATGCAACACCATAAAGAGCCTGTCCCTGTTTCTGCTGTCTCTGCGGCGGGTCGACCCCCGCCGCACAAGGCAACTCAAAATGCCTGTCCCCGGATTGCTGCCACACGAGCGGCAGTGTTCACTCACCGCCGCTGGATACGGTTTATCCCATCGTTAAGAAAGGTGGCCTCGTTCCATCAGGGCCTGAGCAGCTGCCCCAACTGTTTTTTTCATTGTTTTTGAGAAAGAGTACCTCTTTAAAGCATACGCCAGCGCCCAGGTACACAGTTTGTTTGACGGTCTCATTGGGCGGCTACCTTGCCCATTTAAAGGGCAAGGCATTTTACCTCTCTCTATGGGGAATTCCAGTAAAGGCCTCTCCGGAAGTCAGATTTTTATTCCGGCAAAGGTAAGCGTAATGCAGTGAGTCTCCATGAAATAAAACCATACCTTTTGAATATCATTTTTACGGGGTCTTCGGGTAAGTCCTTTTCTTTGACCGTAACTACAAAGCTATTAAAATTGCCATACTTCATTGTTATTTCGGTGTTTTTATCTGTGTTATGATTAACGTTTTCGTCTTCTCCAGATATGTTATCTAGCTCAGGCTTTCCGCCTTCCATAATCATCGCCAAGCTTTCAGGCGTTACAAGGTTATCAATCATAGGATTTATGAAAGCCGCAGCTAATGAGGCACCCAAAGCGCCAAAAGGATTATCACTCATGTCTATTGCCATCATGGCATTAAAGTTAGCCTTTAAACTTTCTTTGAGAGCCGGGAAATCGACATATTCAGACAGCGCATCCGCATCTCGATTTTCTGCGGCCTCTTTCATATTATATACAGCCCAATATGGTGTAAAATAAAAGCAAACACTTAATACGATTACAGTCAGCCAGATCAGTACAGATTTAAATCTCTTATTCATCCTATCCCCTTATTTCTCTGCCAATACCTGCTTCACCCAACAGGAATCTAAGTACGACAGTGTTTCATTTTTGACAACCTTCGAGCGACGAAGATGGCCAAAATACATAACGATAGCCCAGTAGAAGACTTGAAATTGCTTAAAAAAGCCGCCACACGGTAAACCATCCCTCTACCTGAACAGCAAAATCAGCATCCCTTCATACCAACACACTCAAACCAAAAGGAAAGCATCGCAGCCTTCCGGTAACTTAACCAAGTAAAAACGAAGGAGACCACGATGCAGGGCTATTATGAAAAATCAATGCGCGCTTTGCAACCGGCAAATGTGGAAAAGATCAGCCAGAAGGCTTATACACGATCTGTCCGCAAGTTTACCGGTTATAACATAAGGAGCCTGTTTCTTACTGCTGTTCCTCCTGTTCCGGCCCCCTTTTTCCCTGCCCACATCTCAAAAGGCTCACCTCGTGAGCCCGAGGTGAGCCTTTGTTTGACAGCGCGTACTATCCTTCAATCTGCGAGACAGAAAAATGAAGAACGACAAGTTAATGGATTGCCTTCGCTCCGCATCAGCCACTACCTCAGTTACAGTCAATCCCCCGGTTTGCAAAGGCTGAAGATCGAACACCAAAATATGACATCACATCAAAAACATCTTCCACTGACATCCGTGTGCTTATGAGGCTCTCACTCCTCAACTCTTCGAATGTCTGACAGAACAAAGCTCTTATCAAAAAAAGCTTGCTCAGGACCATACAACCTGAAAAGCACGAAGAAGTCCTCCCCCTTGAGAACAGGCATGGAGTTAATCTTGCCATTGCAGTCGCTGGACCAGTTAAGGATTGTAGAACCATCACTCTCTCTTGTGATCTCCTGCTCGTTGGAAGCAATGCCCACCCTGTCTGACTCTCTGATGTAGCTGCCATCCTTTGTCGCGTAGGTCAACATGGACCAAAAACGTTTTGCAGGCACTTCAGCTGGGATGACGATGGTGTAGTCATTGTCTCCATTCAACTTATTCCCTTGAACGTCCAGGGCACCTTTTATATAAGTTGTTGATTTGCTCTCAGCTAATGAGGCTGGTGGTGCGAAATAAAAAAAGAATGTTGCTCCTCTGGATTGATAATCATTCCAGTTCGGGCTGACATAGGTTGCCATTGTGCTCACCATTTCCACAGGCACTGGAAGTGCCCACCGTGATTGACCCGGCCAAAGCTCAGGCGCAAAATAAACCACATCGTCCATCATTTCTATATGAAGTTGTTTCGCCGCAGCCTCAAGCAGACTTCTTTGTTTCGGAGAAGGCTCGAAGGGCTTTCCCTTCTCTATACCGAGTGATTTCATCATGCCATAGAAAGCTTTTTCGTCTGCCCTGATAACTTCGCTCTGAATCATAGCATTTGCGGCTTCCCAGAAGCGCATATCAAACTTAATCGTAGCATCGTAGACTTTTCCATACAGATCTATGAATGTTGTCTCCGTCGAAGGCGCTTCCAACGGATAGAACTTAAGTTTTCGAACATATTCCTGATGCTTTTGCATGTCAGCCACTGACGTTGTTTTTGTCAGGGAACGAAATGAGATATAGCCTTTATTTGTTTTCTGCTCAACAACGATAAACCCGTCGACTTGCCCTTGATACCCCTCCGGAACAACAAGGTATTTCCCCCCTTTGCCCTGATCTGCGCCATCCGGACCGACATCTACCATCGGTTTATGCCAGGAGTCCAGAAAAGTCCCAAAAAATGAATTTGTCTCCGTGGCGGGTGGTACTTCCAGAACCACTGGGCCGGTCTTGCTCAAATCATGATACGTATGGATATAGGGTGAATTGTTGTTTCCGGTAACCATGCGAGCACGCCAATCCATTGGCTGACTATAGAAATAAATAGTAAGTTCGTCACCACCGTATGTCTGGAATGCTCCTTGCGCCATTTGGTAGTACATAACTTGAGGCATAATCCAGGTTCCTGCCTCAACGGCCCGCCTCTGGTATCGCTGCTCTAAAATCTCGTCATGGGTTATGTTTGTGGTTGAAGGAAGTTCAGGGCCTGAGGCACAGGCAGCCACAGAAACAAAAAAAGATAATACCATTAAGATCCTTGAAAAAGGCATCTTTTTCCCCATGAATTGACTCCTTCTTTTTTTGTACCTGCTGTGTCAGGTCAGTTATCCCGTTTCCCCATTGGCTTTGCGGCTGATCCAAATCCTATCCAGGTCAATTCTGATACGGAAAATGCGGATGCGTCTTCATCGTTGCAATTTATTGTAATCCTGCCGCAGGCCTGCTTATTCGACCAACTCAATATCGTTCAGCTCGAAGCTTCCGTCGAACAATGCAGGCTTGGGCCCGTAAAAGCGGCCAAGCAGGAAAAAATGCCGATCAGGGTCGGTGCGAAGCCAATTGCCCTTTTTATCTTTCTCCGGCTTGGGGCCGAAATAAATATCGACAGAGCCATCGCCGTTTTTTTTCACGTCTTTCATTGTGGAATCGATGCTGCTCTTTTCAATGTTGCGCAGGTAAGAAGCCGTCTTCAAATCATATGTCGTGACGGACCAGAAGTTTTCTACCGGAACATTGGGCGGCATCACAAGCTTGTAGTTCTTGCTGCCGTCAAGCCATTCGCCATCGGGTGTCTCCGCCAGATCCAGGTAAAAGGTTGCTGTACCATAGTTTTTGATGCTGGTGATGATCGCGTAATAGAGAGCACCCCGGGCCTGATAATCATAGTAGGAAGGAAACTCATAACGCCACTCGGTCTCACGGGACCCGGGCTCCGGCACCAAGCTTGACCATTTTTTGCCTTTCCACATCCATGGATTCAAATTCCGGTGATATTGCTCAATCATGTAATCCAGTGCTTCTGGGCCAGCCTTATCGAATATGGCCTGTCGCTTTGCGTCCGGCTTGTATGCCTCGCCCTTTTTGATCCCGAGGTGCAAGATTGTCATCATCATGGTGAGGTCGCGATCCAAAACAACTTCCTCCTGGATCATCTCATGGATGTGCTGATAAATGGTTCCGTCCATCTTGGGCGTCATCTCAAGCATCTTGCCGTAGACGTCCACGTACTTTGACTTTGTGGGGCTGTCAGCATTTGCTAAAGGATAAATCTTAATCTGCTTCGTGAGTGCCGTTGCCTTGGCCAGGTTGTCCGGGCCTGCCCCCAGCCAGAATGGGACGCAGGACCGCAAAGCCGTAAAAAGTCTCCTGCTCGTAAACCATCGCTTTTGGAAGAAGCTTACCGTCATACCCGGGTGGAATCAGCAAATACTTCGCTCCCAGTCCCCGGTCACGCCCTTTGGCACCCACATCCTCAAGGGGACGCTGCCAGGCATCCATGAGCGTGCCGAAAACGCCCACCCCGTCGGCAGACGCCGGCATCTCAACCACCACAGGGCCATTCTTGAAATTCCAATACATATGGATATAGGGTGTTGTGTTGTTGGGTGTCGCGGTCTGGAACCTCCAGTCCTGAAGCTTTGAGTTATACCCCACATCGTTTGGGCCTACCCCGTTGTCGGCCAGTGAATCCCGGTAAAACTTAAAATTCATCAGCGGCATGGCCCAGACGGCGGCATCAATAGCACGATGGTAGGTCATTCGATCAGCCAGGTTGGCCTTGGATATATCAAACCCCTCCGCCCCTGCTCTGGCGGTAACGGTTACCGCCATCGTCATCAGAAAACCTAAGATCACTATACTGCTTACGCTCCCTGGGCCTTGTTGTTTCATTTTTGGCTCTCCCTCATTTTGATTTACTTGATGTCGAAATGCTCCCGTAACCGCAACGCATATTGGCCCCCGCCGAGCAGACCAATGAAGCGTACCCCAGGCTTCGTACAGAAACCGTGGTTAACACGCTGCAAACCGATGCCATTGAATGTATAGAAGGGCCCATGAAAAACGGATCAAAGAGTAAGGAAGGGAGATCGAAAGGAGACGAAACCAATGTCACGTCAGCAGGCGCGAAACTGCACGCAAAAGGAAATTTATTCCATGGGTTGAAAAGCGCCCCAAAAAGGCCTTGGGTTTCCAAAGAGAATACCACACCATCAACAAAACCCAAACATCCCATTGAAAATATAAGCACCTCATATAGCATGAATTACGATGATTTATCTGAAATAACACCAGCAGCTGGATGGGACGATGGAACCTCTTCGGTGGTTAACCTGTCGATGATGGGGACGCTTCGGGTTTGCCAACCCTACCCATGGCCACGACAGCATCCAGACAGGCGTTTTCGATGGGGCACTCTGGAAAAGAAGATTGCCCTTTGTCACACCTATCCCGTCCCCCCAACAGCCCATTCCATCCATTCGTTATATGCTTAACGGTGCTCCACGAGCGCACCCCGTCAGCACATGCGATGCCCCTGAGGAGCAAAGGGACAAAGCATGTGAAACCTGACGCCCCAAAATGCCCGGTTTCCAGAAACCTCAACGTCTCGTGAATGGCTGTTTTGTTTTTCATGATAAAGGGATGGGTGGCGGGGATGGTGAGGAAATCGGTCATGCCGGCGACAGGAGCCTTGCTTACAGCCACTTTGCCATCGTCGGGACCGGGAATCAGGGCGGAGAGGATAAAATTGATGGTGCGGGTGCCGGTGAGGACGCCCAGGGGGAAAGTCACAGGCCCTAGGGTGGCAGGGAGCTGATGGGGACCGGTGCCGAGCTGGTTTCCGGCGGGGCCGTTGATGAGCGTAAAGAGACGGAGCCGCCCCAGTTTGTCCACCACCTCGCTGCCCTGGTTGGGAGGACTGAGCATGACGGCGCGATATGGCAGGTCGATAAGCTCCTCTTTCACCAGATACCGAAGGACAATCCCGCCCATGGAATGGGTGACAAAGGCGATGGAGCCGCCGTTGGCTCCAGAAAAGACGTTCACCATAGGGGCCACGTGGTCCCGGCAGAGGACCTCCACCGGGTAATCGGTGGAGGGGTAGTCGATGTTGAGGGTCGGATAGCCTGCGGCCTGGAGGGCTTTTTCCATCTTTTCCATGGACGAGGCGGACCGCGCCAGGCCGTGGAGAAGAACCACGCCGCTGGGGCGGGTCGGGGCTGTATCCGCCGGATGAGCAGATGCCGTGGAGAGAATTAAAAGGATACTGAAAAAACAGGCCACGCCATGTTTCATCACTTAACCTCCAAAAAGAATGTTCCCGTGTTAACGCAGGCACAACAACGCAACATAGCGATGCCCCCCTCCCTCGCCTTTAGCCCTTAGCCCTTCGCCTTTCGCCTTTAGCCCTTAGCCTTTAGCCCTTTCCCTTCCTCCCTCGAACAGCACCCATCACCGCCTCTTCCACCACACAGGCCCGCTCGGGAAGCAAGGGATCCACCAGCACCCGCACCGTGCTGCCCCTTTTCTTTCCGTGCCAGCTTTCGTCAGCCACCACCACGGTGGAGCCCTTCACGGCCCTGCCCTCTTCTGTGACGCCGGTAAAGGCGACCTGCATTCGGGTTGCGGTAAAGGGCACGCAGTAAGCCGAAGAAAAGGAGTCCACGGTGCCGTTGATCAAAGCGCCCCGACGGTAGAGCCGCCTTTTGGCGGCAGCACCCGCCCAGGCATAACCCAGAAAAGGAAGGCCCATCATGGCAAAGATGCCACTGATGACGGCAATGGCCCACCCGGGAAAGACCACCGGAGGAAAATCGGGAAGAATGGAATCGCCATTTGACACGAGGGCTGTCACGGCCTGGCCGGGTTTGAGGCCGTAGCCTGCCTCAGCCATGGTCTGGACCGTGTCGATGACAGAAGCACCGTTTTCCCTGTAGCTGTAGGTGATACGCACTGGATTGCGGTGCTCGATGGTGATGCGTGTCACCGGCTTGACATCCACCACCGTGGCGGTAACCGGTCTGCCCTTTTCAAGGAGGGAATCAAAGTCCGGCCCCTTACCGTCCATGGAGGTGATGAGCCAGCTGAGCAGAACAAGGGTAAGGACGGGACAAACCACCAGCATGAGCCCCACCCCAAGGGCACGGGGTCGGTCCAGTAAAAACCGAATAAACAGACCGGCGGACACATGCCGGGAACTCGAACGGTTCATTACAGGGTCTCCTTAAATAAGAATAATGCAACGCCCCCCACGCTGAGGATCGCCAATGCTTTAGGGTTATGCCATCATGGCCCATCGAGGCTCCAGGTAACGCTGCATGCCGAAACACACTCGTATCACAGCTAACGAAAAAGACAAAAGGTGTTCTTTGTTCCAGCGCACATTGAACCCATCTCGCGGCCACAAAAAAAACGCACAGGAACAAAGGTGCTCCGGTGCGTTTCTTTGTGGTGTTCTTATATAAGGTCCAGGGCAACGCATCACCCGAGCTTGCCGCCCGGGAAATCATGTTTCTCCCCTGGCCCTGTCACCTGTAAATCTATACCCTATGACCTGTTTCTTTAGGCCGTATACAGGTTGTTGGACGAAAAGAGGGGGTCGGTGGTGAGGTAGACACCCAGTCGCCTCAGACCGGCCTCGTCGCCGGGTGTGGGCATATGGGTCATGTGCATCTCACAGCCTTTGAACTCCTTGAGCCCTTCCATGGCCAGCTGCACCGCGTGGTTGCTGGTGGCGCTGATGGCCAGGGTGATGAGAGTCTCCTGGAGGTCCAGGGAGAGGTTCTTTTCTCCCAGCACATCGGTCTTAAGGTTGTTCACTGAGTCCACGGTGGCCTGGGGAAGGAGCTGGATCTTGCCGGGGATCTCCGCCAGGTATTTGAGAGCACGCACAATGGCGCTGGCTGCGGCGTGCATGCGGGGAGAGTTGGAGCCGGTGATGATGGTGCCGTCTTTCAGCTTGATGGCGGCACCGCAGTGGAGCCCTTCGTTGCCCAGACGTGGGTC
Organism: Desulfoluna sp. CYM3A; assembly: GCF_056829965.1. Taxonomy (NCBI): domain Bacteria; kingdom Pseudomonadati; phylum Thermodesulfobacteriota; class Desulfobacteria; order Desulfobacterales; family Desulfolunaceae; genus Desulfoluna; species Desulfoluna sp. CYM3A. The sequence goes on along the minus strand of NZ_CP186556.1, from coordinate 1,741,665 downwards.
GGACTTGGCTTCTTCTGCGGCTCTTCGTGCAGGACCCACCACGGAGCGATCCTCTTCGGTAAGGTCAAACTCCTTCATCAGGAGTTCGGCGCGCTGAACCGTGTCTTTGTCCACCATGCCCAGGACATACTCACAGCGGTAACGAAGATAGCGCCGGATCAGCTCCTGCTTGGAGGCATCCTTGGCCCCCTCGTCATCAGCGATGGCAAAGCCCACGCGGTTCACGCCCATGTCCGTGGGAGAGAGGTAGCAGGACTCATCGCCGGTGATCTTCTGGAGGATCCTCTTGAGCACGGGAAAAACGTCCACGTCCCGGTTGTAGTTCACCGACTTGGTGTCGTAGGCCTCCAGGTGAAAGGGGTCGATCATGTTGACGTCGGCCAGGTCTGCCGTGGCCGCTTCATAGGCGATGTTCACCGGGTGCTTCAAGGGCAGGTTCCAGACGGGGAAGGTCTCGAACTTGGCGTAACCGGCCTGGATACCGTGCTTATGATCATGGTAAAGCTGGGAAAGGCAGGTGGCCATCTTACCGCTGCCGGGACCGGGTCCGGTGACGATGACCAGGGGCTTTTCGGTCTTTACGTAGTCGTTGACCCCATAGCCCTCGTCGCTGACGATGGTCTCCACATCTGTGGGGTAGCCCTTGGTGAAGTAGTGGGTGTAGACGTTGATCCCGCGGCGTTCCAATTTGGTCTTGAAGAGCACGGCGGCAGGCTGATTCTCAAAGCGGGTGATGATGACGCCCCGCACCTCGATGCCCCACTCGGAAAGGTCGTCGATGATCTTGAGGATGTCGGTCTCGTAGGTGATCCCGAAGTCGGCGCGGACCTTCTTGCGTTCGATGTCCCCGGCGTAAATGCAGATCAGTACCTCGGCCTGGTCTTTGAGCTTCTGCAGAAGGCGTATCTTGATGTTGGGGTCATAGCCCGGAAGCACGCGGGCGGCATGGTAGTCAAACATCAGCTTGCCGCCGAACTCCAGGTAGAGCTTGTTGTCGAATCGTTCAATACGCTTCCGGATCTCACCGGCCTGCTCCCGCAGGTACTTCTCATTATCAAAAATCTGATTTGCACTCATAATCAAAACCTCAAGGGATCGGTTCTCAAGCCGTGATGAGCACGCAGGAATTCTTTAGACACAGCAAAGCTGTGCCGCAATACCGGCATGTATCATTCAAACGACTCTTTCAGGGGGTTGGCACGATGGTCCCAAAAAACGCAGGACCCCGCCGCAACGGAACACTGCATGATGGCCGCTCCGCCACAAGTCACTGCCTGGACGGTGCGGTCGTCTCATCGACTTTGCAAGACGACATCTAAACTCAGCCCGGAACCGGGTTAAGGGGTGGTGAACGGGTTATCTATTGCCATAACGTTTGGGGATTACCATAGGTGGGAGGCAACTGCAAAGAAGATTCTTTGCCTCCCTCCGAGGAGCGTTCCTGTAAAAATCCTGTAGAAAGCCCAATGACGGGCGGTCCGGGGTTTGAGCCTGCAACGGGGAAAAAATGAAAGAGACACCCGGGGCCCCCTGGGCAGGGAAACACCGGTTCTGTAAAGGGCCGATGACGCCACCCGAAAGGGGGAATCCACAGGCCTTCCCCCAGGAAAAATGGATACTTCCGGCGACCATGCCTCCATGACCACGCCCTGGTCCACGGGACGCGCCCTATCATTGACCCCATTTCCAAGCTTGTGCTAACGTATAGTCATCTCAACATATCTCACTCAGCACGTCCCGACATCCCAAACCCGTTCAACCCGCAAAGGACACCCCATGAAGACACGCATGACGGATCTCTTCGGATGCAGGTACCCCATTCAGTGCGGCGGTATGCTCTGGATCGCCAAACCCTCCCTGGCCGCGGCCATCAGTAACGCGGGTGCCCTGGGAAACCTCACCTCGGGAAACTACAACAGCGCAGACGACCTGCGGGCCGCCATCGATGACACCCGGCGGCTCACGGACAAGCCCTTCATCGTCAACATCACCACCATGCCCTCCATCCGCCTTCCCGTGGAGCTGCTCCAGGACTTTTTCCGGGTCTGCTGTGAAAAAAGGGTCACGGCCCTGCATCCCGGTGCCCGGCGAACCGTTCGGGCCCGAATTCATCCCCATGGCCAAAGAGGCCGGGGTCAAGGTGCTGCACAAAGTCGGAACCGTCAAACACGCGGTGCACGCCCAGAAAGTGGGCTACGATGCCGTCACCATCGCAGGGTTCGAGGAGGGGGGCTTTCCCCACATGGACAATGTCTCCACCCTGGTGCTGGTGCCCCGGGTGGTCTCCGAGGTGGACATCCCCGTCCTGGCCGCAGGGGGCATGGCCACTGGCCGGAGCCTGGCAGCGGCCCTTTCGTTAGGTGCCGACGGCATCATGATGGCCACGCGGTTCCTTGCCACCCGGGAGAGCGGGGTCCACGCCAACATCCACAAGGTGCTCATGGAAAAAAAAGAGAACGACACCTCCCTGAACCTCCAGTCCCTCTTGAGCGCCTTCGGCCTTCAGGTCCGGGCCCTGTCCAACACCGTCATGCGCCAGGTGGCGGAGGTGGAGCAGAAAGGCGGGGACCTCACCGACCTTTTGCCCCTCATCTCCGGTGAACGTGCCAAGGCCGTCTGGAAAGAGGGAAACGCTGAAGAAGCCATGCTCACCATCGGTCAGTCCGTGGGGCTCATCGAGGACATCCCCGGTGTTGACGAACTCATCCGACGCATGATCGAAGAGGCCCGGCAGGCCCTTGCTGAAGCCGTAGGTCTCTTGTCCGACCCCGAAGAGACGTTACGCCGGAAAAACTCGGCTTGAGGGGTTTGAGCAGCCCCTTTTGTAAGGGTTCGGACCCTTGTTGCCCCCGACGGAAGCAGGCTGAATGGTATCAGAAAATGCACCTGATTTTTGCGGGAACTGCATGAAAAAGTTATATATGACAGCCACAGCCCTGGTTCTTTTACTGATGACCTCCTGCAGCGTGGGGTCGGCCATACGCAGTGGGGCTCGGACCGTCTACAAAACCGCCGTGGACGAGCGGAGCATCAAGCACATCCTGAACGACAAAAAGCTCACCGCCCTGCTCATGGAAAAAATCCTGGCCGATGATGTCACCATGGTCCTGGATGTCTCTGCCAAGTGCTACTACGGCTACCCCTTTATCGTGGGGCAGTGTGACACCCTGGGGGAGGCCGAGCGCCTCGTGACCATCGCACGACAGGTCACGGGCAAGCCCCCGGTGCCCTACATCCTGAAAAAAGGGGACGAGCGATTCTGCGCCATCACCGACGACCTGCGCATCACCACGGAGCTCAACGCCAGGCTGGTTGCCGACAGCGCGATTTTCTCCACCAACGTGTATGTCAAATCCGTGCAGTGCCATGCCGTGCTCCTGGGGGTGGTCGGCTCGGACAGGGCCGTGCAGGCCGCCGAGTATCACGCCCGCCACACACCGGGAGTCAAAAAGGTGCGCTCCTTTCTTCTGTCCACGGGAACCGGCAGGTCCTGGGAATCTGTCCTGGACACCATCGCCGAAATGGCCATGAAAGATGATGAGGAATTGATCACCGACGATCAATCCGAGGCACCGGCCCCCCAGCCCCCTGGCCAAGCCCCTGTAGAGAAGGCCGTTCCCTTGCCGTGACGTGGCCATCCCCATGTCAACCACCCGTTTTCAATGCGGTACACCCATCGTTTTTTCATTGAATCGCCAGGCCATATCGCGTATGTTTTTTCTTAATCAAACTGAGAAGTTAAAGCAATCCAGCCATTCCATACCGTGACAACAGAGTCGACTCACGGTGTGACCCCGACACAAAAAAGAGCTTTCAAACCCACCGCCCGACCCGGCCATTGCCCTGTCCCCTGGCATCCCCCCCTTATTTCTGCGCCTGCCGGGCCGTCGCACCTAAGTACCACTCAGCATGTTTGGCCAATTTACGCATGACAGAAGTCTCTTCACCCCAAAAGAAGGACAGCGTGCCTCCATGAAAAAAACTGCCTTTGTGTTCACCCGTCTCGTCATCGCCTCATCCGTTGCCATTCTGTGCGTCTCCTGCGCCGGGCACCGGTCTCACCCTGACATCCCGTCAGACAGAATGGTCATCGGCGAGGTGGAACCGGTGACCCTCGTCAAGGCGGGTATCACTCTGCCTGCACGTATTGACACGGGTGCCACCAGCTGCTCACTGGACGCCACGAACATCAAACACTTCGAACGCGACGGCAAAAAATGGGTCCGTTTTACCCTCACCGTAGTGAAGTTACGTGCGCACAAGCTGGATAAGTCGTCCCGAACCGTCAAAATCACCAGGCATGGAAAGGAGAGCCAGAGGCGGCCCGTGGTCAAAATGAAGGCCTTGCTCGGCGGCGTTGCCCTCTACAAGGAGTTTACCCTTACGGATCGTTCAGAGTTTACCTACCAGGTGCTCATCGGGCGCAATTTTCTGGAGGGTGAATTCATTGTCGACGTGACCCTCAAAAACGTCACCACCCCCTTGGGCGAGGAGTAACTCATGAAACAACGTATCCAGATCATCGCCATCATCGTCGTACTCATTGCCCTTGGGGCAGGGGCCGCCGCATACAAACACATCAAGCTCGGCTTTCCCTTTTTCCCGGAGCAAAAAGAGACGGTCTGGACCATTGAGGCGACCATCACGTTCACTGCCCTCGGCGGCCCCGCACAAGTCTCGGTCAACATGCCCAAAACCGACTCGCTCTCCATCACGGGCAGGCAATCCGTGACCAAAGGGTATACATTCGAACGGATGAAAGACCAGGGCGTCTGGACCACCGACAAAGCAGACGGCGATCAGAAAATCTTTTTCCGCACCACGGCATACCGCCATGCAAAGGACGTCAGGCTGAAACCCGGCGCCATGCAAACAACGCCTCCCCTCTCCTTTACGGGCCCGCAGCAGGCCGCTGCCACCAACATTGTATCGGAAGCAAAAAAAACAGAGGACCAACCGGTTGATCTTACCGATACCATCCTCAATGCCCTCAACGATCCCCTGAACGAGGACGCTGCATTGCTCCTCTCCCATGCGGAGGAGCACGGCGGCAAGTACATCCTTGCCAGCGGCCTTATCAACATGGCGGGGGTCAAGGCAAGAAAGGTCAAAGGGCTCAAACTATCAGAAGGAAAGAAAAAACAGACCCTCAAAAGTTACATCGAGTTTCTTGACGGCGACAGGTTAAAGCTCATCAACCCAAGAACCGTCGAAGTTGAAGAACGAAACGAATTTCTTCTCTGGAGATACGGCAACGACGCCATCCTCGATATCACCGGTGGCACTGGGGGAAAGATCACCTTTGCCACCCTTGAAAGGACCGTCTCCGCACAAAGGGCCGCCGTCACGCACGGGAAATTCAACAAACACATGCTCATCGATTTTTCCATCTACAGCCTCCCCGTCTCCCAGCAGAACACCTTCAAGCTCCTGCTGCTCATCCCCATCGGGGCACTCATCGTGGTGATCCTTCGCAACCTCGTGGGAATCCAGACCTCAGGGACCTTCATGCCCATCCTCATCGCCATGGTCTTTCTCCAAGTCAACCTCCTGGCTGGGCTGGCCCTGTTTCTGCTCATCGTCGGGGTCGGCCTGTTTCTGCGCTCTTACCTCAGCAGCCTCAACCTCCTGCTCGTGCCCAGGATTTCAGCGGTTCTGGTCTTTGTCATCATCATCTATGTGGCCATCAGCGTCATCAGTATCAAAATGGGATTCGAAGCGGGCCTGAGGGTCACCTTTTTCCCCATGATCATCATCTCATGGACCATCGAACGCATGTCGGTGCTCTGGGAGGAAGAAGGCCCTCGGGATGTCCTGATCCAGGGGGGAGGCAGCCTCTTTTCCGCTTCCCTTATCTTCCTTGCCATGCAGAGTAAACTCATCGGCCACCTGGCCTACTCCTTTCCGGAGCTGCTGCTGGTGGTCCTGGCCGTGATCATCATGATCGGGAGCTACTCAGGGTACCGGCTCACCGAACTGCGCCGGTTCGAACCCCTTGCCGGAGGGAAATGACCATGTTCTTCACCTCTCCTTCAAAGCTGAAAAAGGCGGGCATTGTGGGCATGAATCGCCGCAACGTGGTGATGATCGCCCAGAACAACCCCAGGCGGCTCTACCCCCTCGTGGACGACAAGCTCAGGACCAAAATTATCCTGGAAAAGGCGGGTATCTCAGCGCCAAAGCTCCTCGGCGTGATCAAAACCCAGGGCAATGTGGGGGAACTGGAAGATTTTCTGGAAGGGTGCCCGGCCTTTGTGATCAAACCGGCCAGGGGAAGCGGCGGGAAGGGGATCCTCGTCATCAGCGGCCGCCAGGGGCGGGATTTCCTGAAACCCGGCGGCGGTCTTGTTACCCTTGCCGAGGTCAAACGTCATGCGTCCAACACCTTGAGCGGCCTTTTCAGCCTGGGCGGCAGCAATGATGTGGCCATGATCGAAGAGATGGTGGAGTTCTCCACTGCCTTTGACGGGTTCTCCTACCAGGGAGTCCCCGACATTCGCGTCATTGTGTACAAAGGATACCCTGTGATGGCCATGACCCGTCTCTCCACCGCAGCATCGGACGGCAAGGCCAACCTTCACCAGGGGGCCGTGGGGGTGGGCATCGATATCGGGACAGGCAAGGCCCTGAAAGCCGTTCAATTCGGCCGCCCCCTCACTCACCACCCGGACACGGGCAAAGACCTCTCCACCTTTGTTGTGCCGGACTGGCCCAAATTTGCAGAGCTGGCAGCCCGGTGTTACGATATCACCGACCTGGGGTACCTCGGTGTGGACATTGTACTGGACAGCACCAAAGGCCCCATGATCCTGGAATTGAATGCCAGGCCCGGCCTTGCCATCCAGATTGCCAACGGCACCGGTATCCAGCCCAGGGTCACCTGCATTGACGGTGAACGCCACACACCTCGAACACCGCCGGAAAGGGCCCTGTTTGCCATGGACACCTTTTCGGCCCATGGCAACGCCCCCCAGCTGCCATCCGAAGCTCAGCTCTGACCCTGCCTCTTTTCCCGACTCCGGGCACCGGTCCTCGACGCCTCTGTGGAGGACCGGTCTCTTTTTAAAACTTGTAATTAAAATTCACGGCAAAGGCATGGATCTCATTGGTGGCGTAATCACCCCGAAGGGTTCCGCGCAGGGGCTCGCTCTCAAGATCAATATTGGCCGCCCCCGCATCAATGAACTCATAGGCCGCCCCCACGGTCATGTCTGCGTTGATATCATACTGAATCCCGGTACCGATCCGTACCTGGCGATCCAGCGGGGCGTCCGGTGTTCGTGTGGTTCTGTCCAGGGGCGAGGTGTCGTAGGCCATGCCAAAGGACCAGAGCCAGGGGTCGTCAAAACGGTACTGGGCTCCCAGGGCAAAATGCCAGGTGTCGTCATAATCATGGTCCTGGGTCAGGCTCGTGGACGTGTTCGAACGAAACGTCAGGGTCTGCTGTCCGAAGGCGCTCCAGTCCTGCCAGCCGACATTGGCCATAATTGCCCATTGGTCCGAAAGCTCAAACACCCCGCTGGCCATGATCGCCTGGGGAATATTCAACCCCAGATCCACGGTGCTCCCTACGAGCCCCAGGCTTTCCAGCAGCGCCTGCAACCCCGGCCCCACATTGGTCAACGTCGCGGAATCCTTAAACTCCATCTCCACCTCCGAACGGTAGGTCAGCCCAAGGCGGAGCTTATCCATGGGCTCCACGAGAACGCCCAGGTTGAAGCCAAATTCGGTGTCGTCCTCCTCAATACTCAGCTGACCATCCGCTCCGGGCTCCAGATTGGCCAGGGCCACCTTCTGGTCCAGCTCTCCGTAGACCAGGCTGATGCCGAACCCCACGGACAGCATATCATTGACCCGGTAAGAGACCCCGGGGTTGACCGCATAGGTGATGAGTTCAGCCTCCTGGATAAAGTAACGCCCGGCCCAGTTGGCACCGTAATCCAGCCCCAGGCCGAAGTAGGACCCGGTGGAAATGCCCAGACTGACATCGTCGTTGAGCTTGTGCACGTAATTAAAACCAAAAATCGGAACAAACCCCCCGGCATCGCCGCCGTCCCCCCCGCCCTTGCTCGACTCATACGAAGAAAACTTGGCTTTGACCTCGAGCCCCACCAAGGCGAGCATAAGCTGGGACCGATCAAGGCGAGACATGCCGGCCGGGTTGAAACTAGCCGTGGAGGCATCATTTGCCAGGGCCGCGCGACCGGCCTGGGCCGTGCCCATATCCGGTGTCCCGGCCTCATAAAGCCAGACCCCCCCGCCAAAGGCCGCCTGTGCCGAAAGAAACAACAACCCAATACCCACCCATAGCCATCCCATAATTTTCATAGCGTCACCTCTGAGGAAATGATGGATTCAAATAAACAATCTCGCGTATTGGCCGAGGAGCAGAGCATCCCATGATCAGCCCCTTAGGCACACCGACCAATCAGTATTGCCATGCAATCGGACACGGTCCGCCTGAACCGGCGCCCGCACAATAAAGTGGGGAGCCAAACGCTTTGTTGATGATTTATCGGGAATACATTCGTGCTGATCGCAGGGATACGATCCAGCCATGGAAATGGCTACAGAAAGAGGTATCGGACAATGGAATGGACAGAACCAGAAAGACGTTGCGGGTCATCCCCCCAAATGAAGAGGGAGTCCATGGCGGCTTGATGGAAACCTACCCGCGGGTGTGGCAGGCATTCCACACGACATCCCGCAGGTAAAAAAAGGGGTAAAACAAACCAACACAGCTTTCACTAATACTCTGTAAATATACGCAATACATCGCCATTATTCAAGCGATAAAACCTATTCACAGGAAACCGGCCGACGGAATCGCCATCCGATGGGCGGTCTCCGACCACACGACCGACCACGCACCTGAGAAGTAATGATCCCCGGCATCAGAAACTTCAACGGCGGTCAGCCTTTCCGAACACCCGTCGAGGGTTTCCCTGTGGGGATACCAGTTATCCCGGGCCGGAAAAAAAAGGGTCACATCGGCTTCCCGGTATTCCAGCTCTGGCATGGCATCGACCCCGGGGATAAAAAGCTCACGGAGGAAACTGCCCATGGGAAAAGAGCCATTGCCCCCGTTTAAGACATGCTCCAGGTTGTGTGCATGCCAGTACTCCGGGTCCAACCAGGCGGTGTCGGCAAGGATGCGTTTGAAATGGGCAGGATCGGCGGCAAGACGGGAGGTTACGAAGACAAACTCCCCGATGGTCCCGGTCTCGTACATGTAAAACAGGGACCTGCGGGAATTGAGCACCGGAGCCGTAAAGAAAAATTCCTTCACAGCGAGCCCGGCAGCCGAGGCCTTGAGCCATGCGAGCCGCACGCAGAGTGCCCAATGGCGGTGAGGGGCAGCCCGGAAATGTCAAAACGGTCCAGGAGGCGCTTCAAATCCTCCCCTGCCGTTTCAAGGGAAAGATACCCCGTGGACCCGCCATGGCCTCGCGGATTGTAGAAAAGCACATGCCAGCCCGCTGACGCAAAGGTCTCCACGGGCATGGCATACATGCGGCAATCGCCCCCCATGCAGGGCCAGAGCACAACGCATCCTTTGGGCTGCGGCGTGCTGCAGGGGCTCCATGCGGCCTCTATGGTCACGCCGCCGGGCATGGGATGGTGGGTCCAGGTCATGTTCATGTCAATACGTGAAGAGCATCAGAAAAAAGAAGGCGTTCATCCATAGCGTCTGTCATCATTATGATGCAGACGCCCCACGGGTCGATTTACGGCCGATTCGGGAACGGCTTTACGACTATCTGGTTATGCGCCGACAAGCAGCCCGCCAACCCCCATGGCGTACACATCCTCGGGCGTGACGTCCATGCCGGCCAAAAGCCGCGGCAGCACCAGATCAAATGCTGTTTTTTCCGAGGCCAGCGCCCCTGCGGGGACTCCCACCACGGCGGTATCCCCCAGGCTCCCAAGGAGCGTCATGGCTCCAGGGAGAACGGGAGACCGTGAAGAGGTGACGGTGACGCCCGCCTTTTCCAGGCCACGCTGGGTGACATCGTCAGGGTCCACGGAAAGTCCGCCCGTGGTGATGATGAGTTTGATCCCCTCCCCTGCCATACGGGTCACCTCGGCAGCGAGCCGGGCAGGCTCATCGGGCACAAAGGCAGACGCGGCAACACCGGCCCCGTAGGTTCCGAGGATGGACTCCACGTAGGGAAGGAACCCGTCCTTTATGCGGCCTTCGTAGACCTCGGTGCCTGTAACAATGACCCCTGCCTCACGGATGATGTAGGGAGCCACATGAAATAGCGGCGTATGGGCAAGGGCCATGCACCGGGCAAACTCGGGCCGAGACAGAAACAGAGGAACGGCCCGGGTCCCGGCAAGGAGCTGTCCCCCGGAAACGGGCGTGCATGAAGGGAGGGTGGACAGAATCACGTTGGCCATGGAGTTGAGCCTGTTGACCCGCTGGGTATCCACATAGAACAGGCCGTCATGCGCCGCCCGGAACTCCACTTTTCCCTCTTTGGGCGGCCCGGCAACCCACCCTCCGCCCAGGGTATCGCCGAAGGCAATGGCCACATCGTCTTCGTGGACAAGGCTCTCCCGATGATTCTGCTCTTCGAGGTAGACCCTGTTTTTTCCCATGCGCTTCAGGACCTCCACGTCGGCATCGGTGATGCGCTGTCCCTTGACGATGGCCGGCCCTTTTTGCTTACGCGGTACGATGAGGGTCATGTCGTGGAGGGCGTGGCCGCCCACGGCCTCTTCCAGGGCAGTGGAGGTCAGGGTCACCTCATCTTCGGTGCTGCGGACATAAAGGGTCGCTTCCCCGGAACAGGCCGGACAGATCTCGGCCCGGTCAACAGAGCGGAACCCCTCGCCGCAAAGGGAGCAGCGGTGGATATGGCTCACGTGCTTTTTCTTGCCGCCCAGAAACGAGGGGTCCAGGGAAACAGGCTCACAGGTAAACAGGGAGATGCCCCCTTCCCTGATCTCATTCATCAACGCAGGGGTGTCCTGCTCTCTTTTGGGCACCAGCTTGAGCAGCCAGGCCTTAAACTGGGGCCACTGATCCAGGATATCGTAATCGGGGGCCACCCGCACGCCCTTGCCGGTATGCTTGTCGTAAAGCGAAAGGGCGAAACGCCCGGTGGGGACAATCTTGAGCCATCCGTTGCCGATGGTACAGGGGGTGAGGAGCTGAACCGCGTCCGGAATACAGGCCCGGGTCTCACTCACCGCATCGTAGAGCCCGCCGTCCGGCAGGCGGGACAACGCCAGCTCCACCATAAAGCCGCCGGCCACCATCCCCGGGGCCACATGACCGTGAAATGCCTTCACCTCATCCACATACCCGTCAAACGAATACCCACGAATTGTCATAAAAAACCTCTCATCAGAACAGGAATTAGAATCATCCACAGAGTCACCAAGGTAGGCCAGAGACATAAAAAAGCATCTTTTGTATACTACCTACCTCGTGCAGACTCAAGGCCAGATTTTTTTACTATACCGCCTCCACCCGGCAAGGCACGTAACGGTGCAGGGGTGTTGCGGCAAAGGAATCCCTGTGGGTATTCTTGGTGAGGCGGTTGACGTTCACACCAGAGGCCTCTCCGTTGTGCACAAGGCCAAACCCATGGGGAATGGCCACCTGGCCTTCGCGCATGTGGTCGGTGATCTCCAGTTCTATCACCTCGGAGGCCGCCTCGGTGGTGATCGTCACCATCTGGCCGTCCGTCAGGTTGAACCGCTCAGCATCCGCCGGATGCATGGCCAGCGTGCAGGGGCGCCTTCCCTCGTTCCAGGCGGGATCGCGCATGAGGGTGTTGCTGTTGTTTGAGGTGTGCCGCCCGGCCATGAGCACAAGGGGGGCCTCCTTCGTTCTTTCAAGGGCTGCGGCCTCGGCCTCGGGGGTGACGGTCTTCACCCACGAATCCATTTCCGGGACATGGAGATGCATCTTCCCGTCAGGGTGCCGGATCTCGGTCAGATTCCCGTCCAGATCCATCTTGCCCACCCACAGGCCGCCGGGGTGATCGACAATGGCCTGGAACACCGCCTCACTCTGGGCAATCTGCGGGGTCAGAAGGGCCACCGGGGCCAGGGCGCGATACCGCACCATGCCTGCAAGGGCCTTTGCGAAATTGATAGGGTTCAAGGCGGTCTGCCAGGCTTTGGGCAGGCCAAACCCGGCCCGGGCCGCGTTCTTCCGGTTGGTCTTGGGCATGGCCAGGGTGATACCCCAGAGGGCCGCCAGGTTGGCTGAGCCCAGCTCTTTCCCTAAGGTTTTGGCCAGCACAAAGGGCAGCACCTTCATGGCTTTTTTGTTTTTGGAAGCAAAACTGAACAGGGCCGCGGCAAAGGTTTTCCGGTCTTTTTTGGCCGCTTTGTACACATAGGCAGGGATCTCGGGGATGTACCCGGCAGCCTCGGCGATGCCGGTGTAGATCTCCCCAACCTCCTTGGGGTCCCCCTTGGCCGTCACCACGGGGGGACGCATCTGAAAATAGACTTCCGGATAGTTCCAGGGAAAAAAGGTGCCATCGTAGGACTCGTAACCGCTCTTGGCCGGAAGCACGTAATGGGCCAACTCGGCCGTCTCCGTCATGGCAAGCTCCGAGACCACCAGCAGGTCGAGCTTTTTGAAAGCCTCCTCGTAGGCCGTGGTGTCCGCGTAACTCCGCAGGGGATTGGACCCGGAACAGAGCACCGCCCGGAGTCGCTCGGGATGATCCGAAAGGATCTCCTCGGGCATGACGTTGGGAGGGTAGGCCCCATTCAAAGCGGGGAACCCGGTCTCCACGGTGCGCCAGTTCTTTTCGTCCCGCTCGTCGGTGTGGCTGCCCAAGGGCACGATGGTACCCGGAATGACGTTGCCGCCTGCCACCCCGCATCGGCCGCACACAGCCGCCAGGAGCATGTAAAGGTAGCTGGTGAGGGTGCTGTGGCGGTTCATGTAAACCCCCAGGTCAAAGTGCATACACCACTTCAGGGTCGCCAGTTTTTCGCACAGGGCAAGGACATCATCATAGGAGACCTCACACACGGCAAGGGCCCCGTTGATATCGAATCCGCGGAACCAGGGCTCGATGTCGGCAAAACCGGTGCAATACGCATCAAGGTAATCGCGTTTTTCCCATCCCTTCTCCAGAATGATGGCTATCATGGCCCTGGCCAGCAGGGCATCGGTGCCGGGCCGCACCGGAATATGCAGGTTGGCCACCCGGGCTGTCTCGGATTTCCGGGGGTCGATAATGGCCAAAAACTTGTCCGGGTTCTTTGAAAACTCCTTCAGCACCAGAGGAGCCCTGGGCATCTGGTGACTCTCCATGCCGTTCCAGCCGATGCCCAGGATCATTTCTGAATGATGCTCGTCGGGAATGGCAAAACGGTTCTGGCGCCCCATCATGCGACCGCAGGCCCAAAAATATCCGGTGAGCTCCTGGCCCAGGGCGTTGTAGGAAAACTATGCATAGGCTTCATGAGGGTCATGCCGAAGGCCGCTTCAAAATGGCAGCCCTGCCCCCCTCCCCCCATGTACGCGTAAGACTTCGGCCCATGCTCGTCCACGATCCCCCGGAGCCTGGAGCCGATCTCGGAAAACGCCTGCTCCCAGGAGATCTCCTGAAACCCGTTTTCTGTGCGCTTCAGGGGCTGGGTCAACCGCCCCTCGTGGTTCTGGTGAAAGGCCACGTTGGCACCCTTCCGGCACATGTACCCCCGGCTCCTCACGTTCTCCTTGTCGGCACGGACCTTCACGATACGATGCCCCTCGGTCTGCACCTCAAGCCCGCAGTTCTGCGCACACAACACACACCCCGTCTTCTTCCACTCGCCCATCTCTCTCTCCTTAGCCCTTAGCCCTTAGCCCTTAGCCCTTAGCCCTTAGCCTATTTTATTTCACATGCGTAATACACAATCAAAAAAAAGAGCATCCGACAAGTAAAAACAGCGTCCAGACACCTCACCGGCATCGGTTTATGAGCAAAGCACGTGCATTGGAAGCAAACCCGAGCCCTCTCCAACCGCAGGGAATCATAGAACCTTGAGCAAAAAAACGGACCGAAGCACCATGTTAAGAAAAATCCACATACACACAGAAGGGAATCAGGCTTTTGAATATATGCGTGGAAGGAATCCGTGATGTTTCCTGTCCATGGTGTTCCGGTCCCTTGCCAGACCGGGCTTCGGTCTTAAGGAACCAAAAAGATGCGGAAAGAGGTGTCCGGCCCCTTTCCGCATCTTCGTAGAAGCCCTTTCATGCCCGCCGAGGTGGACACAACAGTCTAGACAAGTTCAAACACACCGGCAGCGCCCATGCCACCTCCGATACACATGGAGACAATGCCGCGCTTGGCCCCCACCCGCTTCATGTTGGCCAGCAGGGTGGCAGTGAGCTTGGCGCCGGTGCAGCCCAGGGGGTGGCCCAGGGCGATGGCGCCGCCGTTGAGGTTGATCTTGGATTCGTCGAGGCCCAGCTCCTTGATGCAGTGAAGGGACTGGGTGGCAAAGGCCTCGTTGAGCTCAATGACGTCGATGTCGTCCAGGGTGAAGCCGGTCTGCTCCAGAACCTTGGGAATGGCGTACTTGGGGCCGACCCCCATCTCATCGGACTTGCACCCGGCAACGGCGTAGCCCACGAGCCTGGCCAGGGGTTTCAGGCCGAACTTTTCGCAGGCCTCCTTGCTGGCAAGGAGGGTGGCAGCAGCGCCGTCCGTGGTCTGGGAGGAGTTGGCGGCCGTGGCCACCCCGCCGGCCTTGAAGGGGCTGTTCAAACGGGCGATACCCTCTACGGTGGTACCGGCACGGACGCCATCGTCTTTGTCCACGATGAACTCTTTCTTCTCATAGGTCCCGTTTTCGCCAAGCACAAAGTTGTAGGCCGGGGTGGGGACGATCTCAGTGAACCACCCTTCCTCCTGGGCCTTGGCAGCCTTGGATACAGACCGTACGGCAAACTCGTCACACTCCTGTCGGGTGATGCCGTAGCGATCGGCCACGTTCTCGGCCGTCACGCCCATGGAGATGTACATCTCGGGATTGGTGGCGGCAAACTCGGCGTGGGGGCGCGGTTTGTTGCCACCCATGGGGACGTAGGTCATGGACTCGATACCGGCCCCCAGGGTCACCTCGGACCACCCGGCGGCGATGCGTAAATGGGCCAGGGCGATGGCCTCGATGCCCGAGGAACAGAACCGGTTGACGGTGGCCCCGGAGACCGACTCGGGGAATCCGGCCATCTGGTTGGCCACGCGGCCGATGTTGAGCCCCTGCTCCGCTTCGGGAAAGGCGCACCCGCACATGACGTCGTCGATCTCCTTGGGGTCGACGCCGGCCCTCTCCACACAGGCCTTCATGATAAAGGAGAGGAGGTCTTCGGGACGGGTCTCCTTGAACTGCCCTCTCTTGTTTTTGCATCCGGGGGTTCGTACGGATTCAACGATATAAACTTCGCGCATATGTCACTCCTTACCTGGTGTCGTTTTTTTTCATCTACTTGGTCGCTTCACGCAGGCTGCGCTTAAAGCGCACGCCAAGGGTCCCCCTTAGTTGCGCAGGGGAGCGCCTTTCTTGAGCATGTGCTCGATACGGGCGATGGTTTTTTCTTCCTGGGCAAAGTCGATAAAGGCTTCCCGCTCCAGCTTGTACATGACGTCTTCGTCGATGGCCGTGCCCTCCTTGACGGAACCGCCGGAGATGACCGTTGCGATGCGGGTGGCGATGAGAGCGTCGTGCTCGCTCAGGAAACCGCCCTTGAGCATGTTGTAGATCTGGGCGTGGATCATGCCGGTACCGGCCTCACCCATAACGGGAACGGGCTTCTTCACGGGCGGTGCGTACCCGGCATCCACCATGGCCAGGACCTCTTTTTTGGCCTCGCCGATGAGCAGGTCACGGTTCATGACGATGCGGTCTGCCCAGGGATGCATGTGGCCGAGGCTGAAGGACTGTTTGGCGCTCATGGAGTACTTGGCCATGCCGATGGCCATGAAGACCGGCACGAAGAGTTTGGAGAGATCCGTGTCTTTCTGGACAGGATCGGGCAGGGCAAAAACAAACTTCTTCCAGAGGTTGGTGCAACCGCCGCCTGCAGGCAGGAGCCCCACGCCCATTTCCACGAGGCCCATCATGAGGTCGGCGGCACCCACGATCTTGTCGGCTGCGCCGATGCACACCTCGCAGCCACCGCCCAGGGTCATGCCGTAGGGGGCCGCCACCACCGGAACGTTGGCATAGCGGATCTCCTTGATGCCGTTCTGGGCCAGGGAGAGAAACTCGTCCATCTCTGCGAATTTCTTGCCTTTGCACAGCCCCAGCACATAGTCGAGGTCGGCACCGGCGGAAAAAGCCCCGGGCATGCCCCCTGCCTGGTTTCCGATGACGATGCCCGCCGCGTTCTCCTGGGCAAACTCCTTGATTTCGCCCATGAACTCGATGATTTCACGGTTCAGGGCGTTCATCTTGGTGGTGAACTCCACACAGAAGACGTCGTCTCCGATGTCCACCAGGGAGACGGACGGGCAGCTCTTGACCACCTTGCCGTCGGCCTTGCAGGTGGCAAGGGAAAGGGCCGTTTCGCTGAGTTTCACGGGCTGGTAGCTCTCGGTGGCAAAGTCGTAGAAATACTGGCGCCCGTTTTCCACCTTGTAGAAGGAGTCGTTGCCGGCGGCCAGCATGGCCTTGACCTTCTCGGGAACGGGCAGGCCGTCTTTTTCCATGCGGGCCACGGACTCTTTGACACCCACCAGGTCCCAGGTCTCAAAGGGGCCGGTTTCAACGGCGTAACCCCACTTCATGGCGTTGTCGATCTCCACCACGGAGGCGGCAATCTCCGGGATCCGGTTGGCGGCGTAGATGAGGCCGTTGGCCGAGCAGTCCCAGGCAAACTTGGCGCCCTTGTCGTCGCCGTAAACAACGGCCTTGATCTTTTCAGCAGGGGTGGAGGCTGCCTTGGCCGCGGTGAGGCAGGGAAAGTCCGCCTTGACGAATTCTACGTACTCGCAGGTGGCCGGATCGAGCATCAGCTTGACCTTTTTGCCGTCGGCGTTCTTCTCTTTCTTGAAGAAGCCGCCCCTGGTCTTGTTCCCCAGCCAGCCCTTCTCCACCATGGTGGTGACGAACTCGGGGAGCACGTGGGTCTGACGCTCTTCGTCGTCGGGGCAGAGGTCATAGGAGTTTTCCATGACATGGGCCATGGTATCCAGGCCCACCAGGTCGGCGGTGCCGAAGATGGCGCTTGAGGGCCGGCCCATGGCCGGACCGAACAGGGCGTCCACCTCGGCAAGGGTCAACCCCTGCTTCACCACCTCCTGCATGATCTTGCCCATGCCCTGGATGCCGATGCGGTTGCCGATGAAGTTGGGGGTGTCCTTGGCCCAGACAATGCCTTTGCCGAGGTTAATTTCACCGAAACGCTCCATAAAGCGGAGCACCTCGGGGGCGGTCTCTTCCCCGGGGATCAGCTCCAGAAGATGCATCCAGCGAACGGGGTTGAAAAAGTGGGTTCCGAGAAAGTGGGTCTTGAACTCGGGGCTCAGGCCCTCGCTCATGGCCTTTAAGGATGCCCGAGGTGTTGGAACTCACGATGCAGGAGGGCTTTCGGATGCCCTCGATGCGCTTGAAAAGCTCCTGCTTGATCTTCAGGTTCTCCACGACCACTTCACAAATCCAGTCGCAATCAGCCAGTTTGTCGAAGTCGTCGGTGAGGTTACCGATCTCGATGAGCCCTGCGTCTTTCTTGTTGTAGAAAAGCGGGGGCTGAGCCGCCAGGGCACCGTCCATGCCCGCCTTGACAATGCGGTTACGGGCTGCGGGATCGTTTTTCTCTTCATCCGAAAGGTCAAAGGGAACGATGTCCAGGAGCAGGACCTTCACCCCGGCACCGGCGAGGAGTGCGGCAATTCCGCCGCCCATGATACCAGAACCGATAACCGCAGCTTTACTGATCTTTCTAACCATAAATCCCTCCTACGTGTATATTTTGTTGACAATCATGATAGGCGAGTAAAAACAGTTCACACGGTTTTTGGATCCTACGGAGGGAGAGAAGGGGCTGGGAAATGGAAAGCGACGAATGGTCGTATACTCTGACGGCCGACTGTATATTATGACAAACGATGTTTATCACGCAACCACAATGAATTTACATTCACCACCATTCATTCGGAAAAACAAACCAACTTCGGCGCATTGTCATAGAGAAGGAAAGAAACAGATCTATTGCGCGGCACCTCTTTGAAGCAGTGCCGAATCAGGAGAGGCCCTGCTACATCTGCTTGAATAAGTGGGAATAGCTGCGACTGACGGTGAGGATTTCTGAAGAGCCCTTCAGCTTGACGGCAAGGCGGCCGGTGAGGGAGTGACTGATCTTGTCGATGCACCCGGCATTGATGATGGTGCCGCGATGAATGCGCCAGAAGGTCTCGGGATCCAGCTCTTCGCTCAACTCCTTGATGGGCTTTTTGATAAGGGACTCCCCTTCGGCGGTGAGCACGGAGGTGTATTTGGCGCTGGACTTGAAGTAGATCACGTCATTGACATAAATCAGGCGGATGCTGTCCCGGTGCTGGGCCTTGATCCACTTCAGGCAGGGTGCGGGGGCCGACCGGCCCACGGCCCGGATCACCTCTTCGATGGCCGCCGTGAGTTCGGCAGGGGGCGGCGTCTTGGCCACCCGTTTTTTCAGGCGGGTAACGGTTTTTTCCAGGCGGGCATTGGTGACGGGCTTTAACAGGTAATCCATGGCCCCGTTTTCAAAGGCATCCACCGCATACTGATTGAAGGCCGTGATGAACACCACCCGGGTGGAGCCACCGCACCGCGCCGCCACCTCCATGCCGGTGAGACCGGGCATCTTGATGTCGAGAAAGGCAATATCCGGGGCGTGGGCTTCGATGAGCGCAAGGGCGTCCCGGCCGTTTCCGGCCCTGCCGCAGATCTTCAGCTCCGGCCAGATCCGGGAAAGCATGGACTCCAGATAGATGACGAGCTGCTCCTCGTCGTCTGCGATGATGGCTTTAACCTGTCCCATGGGGCACCTCAATGGTGGCCAGAAATCCGTTGGGCCTGTTCCCCCCCAGGCGAAGGCTGGCCTTGCCGTCGTAGAGGGTGTCGAGCCGTTCCTTGATGTCGTCGCCCACTCCCCAGTGGCTGCCTTCGTGGAACCCCAGGCCGGAATCGGCCACGTCGATGCGCAGGGCCCCCGGGCGATGCGAGGCGGTGACACGGATATCCCCCCCTTCAATGCGTGGCTCCAGCCCGTGCCGGACGGCGTTTTCCACAAGGGGCTGAATCAGCATGGGGGGAAAGGGGATGCACCTCAGGGAATCGGGGACGTCAATCTCGTAGGAGAGCCGTTCCCCCATCCTGATCTTGAAGATATCCAGGTACGCCCGGATCATCTCCATCTCCTGACCGATGGTGGCCATCTCCTCCCGGCTCGTGCACAGGGAGATGCGCAGATAGGCAATAAGATCGCTGATCATCACCTTGCCACGGTCTACATCGGTGTCCAGAAGGCTCAATATATTGGAGAGGGTGTTGAAGAGAAAGTGGGGTTCGATCTGGGCCTGGAGCATGCGCAGGTTGGTCTCCACCACCTTTTTCTCGATGGTGAGACGCTTGATCTTCTCCCGCTGGATCCGCTCCCCGGCCTGCCTGATCTTTTCCTGGGAGTTGAGGATAAACCGGAACAGGGAGCCGCCCATGACGGTTAAAATCACCACCTGGACGATGAGTTCGCTCCTCTCCGGGAGGTAGAAAAACAGATCCTTTCCCGAAAAAAACGCCCCCAGGATGATGCCGGTGCAGGCACCGGCCGCCATGGCAAGGGCAGCGCCGGTCATCTGGGCCAGGGGGCCCTTCCACCGGAGGCACACCAGGGCGGTGAAGGTAAAGGCGAAGGCACAGGTCCCCACGCACTGCCCGATGATGAAATTGGTGGCAAAGCCCTCCCCAAACCCCATCATGGTGCTGAGCATCACAATGACGGTCACCGTGAGCACAGCCGACACATACTTACGCGCTATGAGCCTTGCGTGGTCACGCAACACAAACGCCTTTCCGGGTTCAACCTCACGCATCTCGCACCTTGATGTCGGGCCCGGGAAAAAACGGTCGGTCAGGCAATGGGCGGCCAGCCCCTGTGAAGGCCATGGCGCCATGCCAAAGGCAGGTGACAGCGACCCGTTGCCCGGCATGGCGAGGGCTTCGAAGCCCTCGCCTTGAGTCAATCTTGTCTATTCCAATCCGTGTGGCAGAGTGCAGCGGAAAAAATCACGGCGCCTGCAAGGGGTGCCCATGTTTTCCCCGCCGTCCCCAGGAATCAGTTCTTGCCGTCCATCATGGACTGAACGAATTCAAGGGTGCCGCGCACTTCCGGCTTGGTGAAGATGTCGAAACCGGCTCGCCAGGGCTCGCTGGCCAGGCGGCTGCGGATGCTGTCGGCGGTGTCCTGACGCATCATCTTCTTCATGACCAGGAAGGGCCGGTTGGGGGTGTCGATCCAGGAGGTGACGATCTGCTTGGCGCGTTCCACCAGCTGATCCTCTTCCACGATCTCGTCCACCATGCCGATCTCAAGGGCCTTCTCCACGCCCACCATCTCACCGAAGAACATGACGTTGCGGTAGGTGCGGTCGTCGTTGAGACCAAAGCGGACCACGTGGTACTGGGCAATGGACAGGGGCAGGCCGATCTTGATCTCGCTCATGCCCATGCGAATCTTGGGATGGTTCTTGACCAGGCGGTAGTCGGCGGCAAAGGACCAGATGAGGCCGGCGGCGGCGCAGTGGCCGTTGATGGCGGAGACCACGGGCTTTTCGCAGGTGAAGAAATTGGTGAGAAGCTCCTCCTCCTCCTCGAACCAGGCCACGGCCTCTTCGTGGGACTGAAACCCGATAAAATCGGGGAGGTGGAACCCGCTGGAGAAAAAGCGGCCATCCCCGGTCAGGACAATACCCTTCAAGGCGTCATCTTCGTTGACCTTTTTGACGATGGCATCCATCTGGCGCAGGGTGTCAAGGGTAATGGAGTTGGTGGCACCATGGGACAGGGTGATAATGACAATTCCGTCTTCGACTCTTTCCTTAATCATAATTCCCTCCGAAACGACCAATGGTCACAAAATACACAAAAATACCTACATAAACACACAGAACTTTGTTCACCTGCCGCCTGTCGTTTTTTTACAGGCGGCAAAAAATGGATATACCCGACTTGCCCTGAAAAGTCCATCCCGCATTTCGGAAAGCGCTGGCTGTGAGACGGACGTCTCAGGGATTCCGGAGAGAGCCCGCATGGGCCATTTTCATGTAACGCTGCCTCTGATACATCGCTTTTCGCCTGACCTGGTCCACAAACATGGATCGGCGTTCCCTGCCGGGTTCCTCCACCACCATCCGCTCAATTTCCATGGAGAGGCTGTGCAACTCCCCGAGCACCGAGGGGTCTGTGGTGGGAAGCTCTCGCATGAGTCGCTCCATGCGGGTGGCGGCCCGCCCCAACTCAGTGATATAGCCCTCAACGTTTTCGTTTCTAAAGGGGTTTTTAGGGTTCATGCATCCTCTGCAGCAACCTGGTATTTGTCTGGAAGCGTGACGGTAAAGGTGCTGCCCACTCCCGGCCGGCTCGTCACCTCCACGGCCCCGGCAAGTCCGTCCACCAGCTGGCGGACAATGGAAAGCCCGAGCCCCGTCCCTACGATAAACCGCCTTTTATCATCTTTGATGCGGTAAAACTTGTCAAAAATCTTTTCCAGGTGCTTTTCTTCGATGCCGAAGCCGTCGTCGGTGACGGCCACGCAAAGCCCGCCTCCCTCCGGCACGGACACGGACACCGTCACATGGCCCCCGCTGCCCGTATACTTGATGGCGTTGGTGATGAGGTTGCCGTAGATGCTCTCAAGGGCCGTGGGGTCGGCGAAAAGCACGGGCAACTCTTCTTCGGGGAGGGCAAGGGTCAGTGAAACCCCCTGCGCCTGGGCACGGGCCCTTAAAAAGTCCACCATGGCGGTGAGAAGACCCGCGGGTTCCACCTCACGGGGGTGGGTAAACTCGGCCCCCCCTTCGATGCGCTGAAGGTCCAGGAGATCGCCGATGAGGGAGATCAACGCCCCGGCCTTGTCCCGGGCCCTGCGCACCATGCCCCGGTTCTCCTCCCCCAGGGCCGCCCCAGCCTCCTCGTCCACCATGCTGAGCTGCTCACAGATTGCCGTCAGGGGAGAGCGCAGTTCATGGGAGACCTTGGAGACAAACTCGGATTTCATCTGGTCGAAGGTCTTGAGATCGGTGATGTCTGTGAGGGTCACCACGGCCCCCAGGCACTCCCCCTCGGCCGAAAGCACATGCTGGCCCCGGGCAAGGAAAAATCCTTTGTCCACTACCTGGAGCTCGCACGAGGGAATCTTGCCGTCGGTCATGAACACCCCGGTGGAGATGCTGTTGATCCAGAGGCAGAACTCGGCCTCCTCAATATAGCGAGAGATGTGGTCCGGGGACCTCAAGGGCGCCCCCCCGGCAAAGAGGCGCTGGAACACCGAATTCATCAGCACCACCATGCCGAAGGCATTGGTCACCACCACGCCGTTGGGCAGGGATTCCAGAATCGCCGCCACCCGGCTCTGCTCCGTCCCCAGGTCCGCCAGGGTGCGTTCCCGCTCCCGTTTGAGTTCTTCGGCCCGCCGCACCACCCGGATGTGGGCCAGGGCACGACCGGCCACCAGGCGCAGCTGCTCGGGTTCAAAGGGCTTGGCGATAAAGTCGTAGGCCCCGCTCTTCATGGCCATGATGGCAGACTCCACCGTGGCAAACCCGGTCATGATGATCACCAGGCAGGCCGGAGCCGTCTCCCGGATCACGGCCAGCACCTCCATGCCGTCCATGCCCGGCATCTTCAGGTCCAGGAAAATCACCCTGGGGGCCTCCGCGCCCAGGATCTCAAGGCCCTTACCACCGTCCACCGCCGTGAGCACCTCGCACCCCACCTTGGCAAGCGAACGCCGACACCCTTCCCGGATGTCCTCCTCATCGTCGATGATCAAGACCTTGACGGCATCCTCATCCATGGTCTTCATGGCTCCCCTTGTGGCGGGCTGCAGGGAATCTCCACATGGAAGGTTGCCCCGTTCCCTTCGTTGTTGGACGCGGTAATGCTTCCCCCATGGCTCTCCACAATCCCGTATGCCAGGCTCAACCCCAGGCCCGTGCCCTCACCGGCCGCCTTGGTGGTGAAAAAAGGCTCAAAAATCCGTTCGAGAAGCTCCCCGGGAATGCCGGAACCCGTGTCGGACACCTCGGCGAACACGCGGCCGTTTTCGGCCACGCCGCTTTTCACCGTGAGGGTGCCTTCGTTGTCCATGGCATCGGCGGCATTTAAAATAATGTTCATGAACAGGTGATTCATCTGCTGGCCGTCGGCCAGCACCTGGGGAAGGGAGGGGTCCAGCTCCGAAACGATCTCGATGTTCTGGAAGATGGTCTGGCTCTCCAGGAGGTAGAGGGTCCGCCTGATGGCCCGGTTGATGTCCAGGGGGGCCATCTCCCGCCGGGTCTGCCGGGCAAATTCGAGGAGTTCCCGCACGGTGTCCCGACACCGGCCTGCGTCGCGCAGGATCCGGTTCACATCCTGCCGGGCTTCCTCGGGAAGATCGTACTCTTCCAGGAGAAGCCGGGCAAAGAGCAGGATCCCCCCCAAAGGGTTGTTGATCTGGTGGGCGACCCCTGCGGCCAGCTTCCCCAGGGAGGCCATCTTTTCGGCCTGGAGGAGCTGGAGCTGGGTCCCTTTCAACTCGGCCTCCATGCGCAGCACCTCGCGCATGTCCCGGAAAAACCCGATGGTGGCCACCTCCCTGCCCTCTTCGTAGACAATGGCCGCGTCCAGGTTGATGGGCACGCGCGCCCCGTCCTTGTTCATTCCGTCCACCGGAAGGGCCTTGACCATGCCCGGCCCGCCGTATTCCGAGCCGCGCATCTTCTTCATGATCTCCTCGGCCACACCCGGCGGGTAGACCTTGCGGATGTTCATGCCGTCCAGGGCTTCGGAAACGGGAAACCCGCAGATGTCCGAGGCCGCATCGTTGAAGATCACGATGTGTCCCTGCATGTCGGCGGCGATGACCCCGTCCACGGCGCTGTTGATGAGGTTCTTCAAAAACGCGTTGGAACGCATGAGGTCCTCTTCCATCTCCTCAAAGGAGGAGACGTCGTAGTCCAGGAGCACCACATAGGCCACCTCATCCCCGCTGTAGAGGGGGTAGGCATAGTGGCAGGCCTCATGGACCGCCTTGCCGTCCACCGCATCCACCTTCCGAACCGCGCGCATGCCTGTGCGGAAGACCTCCACGGCAAGGCAGGGGCTGCAGGGCAGGTCCCGCCGGTAGAGAAGCTCATGGCGGCCGGCGCTCATGCCGTCCGGCGGAGGCCCGGCCTGAAGTTGGTGGCGATCACCCGAAGATCCTGCGAAACCAGCATGAGGTTTCGCTTCTTCTCCTCAATGGCCCGTATGGTTCCATCTCGTTTGTCCGGATACACAGTGAGTCGGCTCCATCAAAAAAAAGGCCGCGTACAACGGTCTTCCTATTGCATCGCGGCCTTATCATTTATTCCGGTGGTTGTCTGGACACTCACATCATGCACACACCCGCTACTCGACGACAGGCCTGGGAAGCACACCGGCGCGTTCGGCAATCTCCGGCACCCTGTGTTCCCACTCAATGGCCATGAGGTGCACGCCATCCACGCCCTTCATCTCCTTGAACTCCTCGATCTGTTCGCAGGCAATCTTGATGCCCTCTTCGGCCACCTTGCCCTTGCCCGCACCCTGGAGCCGCTTGATGAGCTCGTCGGGGACCTCAATGCCGGGCACCTTGTTCTTCATGTATTTGGCCATACCCACGCTCTTCATGGGGGTAATACCGGCCAGGATGTGTACCTTTTCGGTGAGGCCCATGTCCACGGCCTGCTTCACCCACTCCCGCATCTTGTCCATGTTGTAGACACACTGGGTCTGGACAAAGTCGACCCCGGCCTCCACCTTCTTGGCCAAGCGGTGGACCCGCCACTCAAAGGGGTCGGCAAAGGGGTTGGCCGCGGCGCCGATGAACATCTTCGGGGGCACGTCGATCTCCTCGCCGGAGAGGAAGGTGCCTTCATCGCGCATGGTCTTCACCGTGTTGATGAGCTGGATGGAATCGATATCAAAGACCCCCTTGGCGTTGGGGTGGTCCCCGAACATCTGGTGGTCGCCGGTGAGGCAGAGCATGTTACGGATTCCCATGGCCGACGCCCCTAAGACATCGGCCTGGATGGCCAGGCGGTTACGGTCGCGGCAGACCATCTGGTAGTTGGGTTCCAGACCCATCTCGTTGACCAGCAGCGCGGCGGCCCAGCTGGACATACGCACCATGGCGGTCTGGTTGTCGGTGATGTTCACAGAATCCACATGGCCGACCAGGTGCTGGGCTTTCTCCTTGACATGCTCGACATTGGAACCGCGTGGGGGACCCAGCTCGCCGGTGAATGCAAAGTGTCCTGCTGCGAGAATTTTTTCAAGATTGCTTCCTGATTTCATATCGGCACATTCCTTCGCTGTGTGTTACGTTTCCATGGCCTCGCACAAGAATAGATCAAGCCATATCGACGTGTCTGTTAACCCGCGTGTTTCTGCTCTTTCTCAAAATCTGGAAAGACGCCCTGCTCGCGACAGATGGTGCGGGCAAAGGCGAGCATTTCCGGGATGTCGATGCCGAAGGGACAGTAGCAGCGCGTGCAGAGCACACACCGTTCCCACACCACATCGCGGATATCCTGCAGGGTAGCCCGGTCCACCATCCCCTTTTTCTTGTACAGCACCCCGATGGAGTTGATGAACTTGTAGGAGGGCATGTAGGTGGGGTCTTTGTCCCTGGCGTTGAAGAGAAAGCAGCTCTCGGCGCAGAGGGTGCAATGGGCACAAGCGGCCAGGGAAAGCTTCATCTTCGCCTTTCTGCTGTCGAGCCGTTTCTTGATCAGGTCGGTATCGACCCCGGCTGTGTTTTTTTTGAACATGTCGACTCTCCGTATGGAAGGGAGCCCTGTGGGGGCTACCAGTTTCTGTTGCCACTGCCCAGTGCCCACTCACTCCTGACGGTGAAGCGCACCGCAAAGAAGTAGACCATGTGGACAAATTTCGTAAAGGGCGCCAGGATCAGCATGGCCTCACCGGCCAGGATATGCAAAACGATCATCAGCTTGTAATCGAGGACCTGGTGGTAGGCGAGAAACCCTGTAATGAAGGGTGCCGTGGCCAGAAGCAGCATCAGGTAATCGTACCCGCTGGTGATGATCCGCACCCGGGGCAGAAAGAGCCTGCGGTAGAGAAAAAAGGCGCCGCAGAGCAGGAAGACCACAGTGAGAATATCCGATGTTCTCTCGCTGAGGGAGAACAGGGAGAACCCGATGGCCCGCTCGATGAGGATGTTGTGCCCCAGAAGGGTCAACGGCACAGCCACAAGACAGAAGTGAAACACCGTGGTGACGATGATCATTCCCGGGCTCGTCTTAAAAATGGAGAGCTTCAGGGCATGGAAAAATCCCCCTGCCCCGGCAGGCGGCACCTCGGCCGCCAGGCCAGCCGGACGCTTCAGCTTCGGGTCCTCGACCGAGCGGGAGAGGGAGAGAAACCGAACCACCTGCCAGATGATGCCAGCGAAGAAGATCGCAATGGAAATCCAGACCATCGGACCCCTTATAAAATCATACATGAGAGCCCCACTTTCCTTTTCAATGGGTTGACGTCTGCGTGAAAAGGGACACCCTTTTCACCGGTGCCCGGAGCCGATGACACGCATCGGGTAAAGGCCCCGTGCAACAAGGCATCACTTGTAATAGCGTTTCTCGTATTTGGGCTGGACCACGGTGCGCTGCATCTGGTTCTGCCACTGCATCACCTGCTGGAGCTTCAGGATATCGTCCAGACGGTCCTGGGCCTTGAGCCGCTCATAGATGTCCAGCCATGCACAGGGAATCTCCTGGCTCACCTCGCACATGCCGTTGTTGGTGCCCCCGCAGGGCCCGTTGAACAGCCCCTTGGCGCATCGGGTCACCGGGCAGATACCGCCGGTGTAGGCCAGCACGCACTCACCGCAGGCCCGGCACTTCTCTTCGTACATTCCCAGGCTCCGGTCCACCCCGATGAACATGGTGTTGACCGCCGGGAACACCGGCTTGTCCGGGTAGCGCTCGGCCATGAGCTGCACCCCGGCCCCGCAGGCCATGGAGAGTATGCAGTCGTAGCCATCGGCGATGTCGTCGAGTTCCTGCATCAGATCCATGTTGCACTGACGTTCCACCGTGTAGTTGCCCAACTGTTTGGAGGTGCCGCTCTCCTTGAGCGTCAGCTCAAGCTCGGCATTGAGTTCGTAAACTTCCCGCTGCCCTCCGGCCAGACACACCGATACGCAACCGCCGCACCCCACGGTCAACACCTTGCCGTACGGGGATATGGCATCTGCGATCTCTTCCAACGGTTTTCTCTTGGCTTTAACCACGGTTCCCTCCCAATTATAAGTTGTCTCAACCCCACTTTCGGATGGGGCTGTCATCTGGCATAATCCACAGGCCAACGAATGACCCTTGCCGTCGGCATCGTCCGTTATTCAAGCGTTTTCGGCCTCACATGGCACTCACCGCACATGACCGGGCCGGCTTTTTCCGCCTCATGGCAGGAGATGCACTGGTTGTGATAGGCGTCCATGGGCCCAGTTTTCGCATCGTCGTTGTGGCAGGCGATGCAAGAGACAGCGCTGAGCTCTTCCCGGTTGATGCTGTCGAGTTCCATGGTCTCCTCGGGCTCCGTCTCCATGAGCAGGTCCTCATCGAGAACATTCTCCCCGTCCTGATAATCGTGATGGCAGGAGAGGCAGTCATCGGCCACATCGAAATGCATCTCATGGGGAAAGGAGACCGTGGGCCTTTGCTTGGTTGCCGCCTCCTGGGCCCCGGCAGACGACGCCACGGTAAACAGGGCCAGCACGGCGAGAATGAAAAGCGACGGTACGCAAGATCGTGTTCTCATTTTATCCATGGGATTGTCACACTCCTCGCAGGTATGGATGATCATAATGATGATGGGAGGAAGCACCCCTTCCAGCCATCACAACCAGGTGTCGTCAAAGGAAAAAACATAGAGAGAGAGAAAATGCACGGATCGTGTCCTGAATCGCAACGAGCGACGCCGGGCCCGCCATTCGCGTACACCGTTCAGCCTCAAGCACACCTATCAGACACGTGATACTTTCAATACGCAAATTGACTTCTGATGTCAAGTAACTATAAAACTCAACTTTTGATTTCTTCGTAGCCAATTCGGAAATGCCCTCAAAACAAGAAAGAATTTCATATTCATAACATAAACACCACGTAAGGAACACCTGAACCAATAGCTAAACATTTGTCTTCACGGTCCCTTTGCACGCCTCCCGTTCCAGGCGTGGCCCCGGGCCGCCGACCCCACGCAACAACGGGCAACCCCCTTAAGGCCTGGTGCGAAACGCCGCCCATTATAGACGTCTCCAAAAATTTTACAATCGGACAATTCGCCTCCCCTTTGCTCAACACACCGAGCAAAGGGTCACTCTTCCCCCTCCATCCTGTCGCTTTCAAAGCATATATCGACCAAGCTGTTCCACAGGGGAAATCCCCCCACGCGATGAAACGCCGTGTGATCTATATCACTCGAAATTCACACAACATTCACGTCACACGGACGACTTTCCGGGAAACCATTTTTCATGTTGACATCACTTGATTCCGCTTCCTATAATTTCTAAGTTTGCAGGCGGGGAAACCGCAAGATTGCAACGGAAAGTCCCCCTCGGTACAGAGTGAAAACCGATGGTTATCCGACACACGTCGTCGTCTTCCCCACGGCCTGCACCATGCGTCCCGGGACGTCCCCGGCGACTTGTTTTCATGCAACCGTAAAAAATCGTACCCCGGTCAGGACACCGGCGTGCCCCGAGATTCGAGACCGCCACACCTTGCGCAACCGGAGTTC
This sequence comes from Desulfoluna sp. CYM3A, assembly GCF_056829965.1. Taxonomy (NCBI): domain Bacteria; kingdom Pseudomonadati; phylum Thermodesulfobacteriota; class Desulfobacteria; order Desulfobacterales; family Desulfolunaceae; genus Desulfoluna; species Desulfoluna sp. CYM3A. The sequence continues at coordinate 1,712,670 of NZ_CP186556.1, read as the reverse complement.
AGGTGACCTGATCGAATGATTTTTTACGAAGCCGTCATGTCCGGCACAGAAAAAGGAGAGACCCGTGAACACCGCAACGGCAGGCACCTTGCCTCCTGCCCCTCAAAACAAGCCATGGGTTTGGTGTTGTCTCCCTCCTTTTCCGCGCCCCAACATCCAGACCCAAATTCAAGGAACCTTAAACATTATGAAAAAGAGCGCCCTTCTTGTTGCCTTTGCCCTGCTTGCCCTTACGACGGCATGCCAGACCATGTCCACCCAGCGGGTCGAGACCGACAGCGTCACGGATGTGGGGGACAAATGGAACGACACAGACTCCCGACTTGTTGCCGATGAAATGATCGACGATGTACTCTCCCGGCCCTGGCTCAACAAGTTCTACAAAGAGAACAACGGCGAGAACCCGGTGGTCATCATCGGTTCCGTAAAAAACAAAAGCCACGAACACATCAACGTCAAGACCTTTGTCCGCAACCTGGAGCGGGCCCTGCTCAACTCCGGTCAGGTGGAGTTCGTCGCGAGCCGCGGCGAGCGCGATGAAATTCGCGACGAGCGCCTGGACCAGGCCTCCCATGCTTCGGAAGAGACTGCCAAGTCTGCCGGTCAGGAGATCGGGGCGGATTTCATGCTCAAGGGGGAGCTCAACAGCATCGTCAACAAGGACGGGGGAAAATCGGTTCGTTTCTACCAGGTGGACATGACCCTTATCGACCTGGAGAAGAACAAAAAAGTGTGGATCGGGGAAAAGCAGATCAAAAAAGTGATCAAGCAGAGCCGTTTCAAGTTCTGATCTGCCTGCTGCTCCGACATTCCATTGACGACACGCCGCCCGACCCTCCAGTGGAGATCGGGCGGCCCTTCGCCTGGTCGGTCTACGGCCGTACCGGCTGCCCGTTCAGACGCTCCGTGTAATGCTCTCATGAGGAAGGTGTGACCCCCATGAAACGACTTGTTCTCCTTGTGGCGCTGCTCATCGCCACAACAGGCTGTGCCCCGAAATTCGACTACGCCAACCTTGACAGCCTTCTCAAGGCAGGTGACTGCGTCGCCTCCAAAGAGATGATCAAAACCAGGCAATCCGACTACGGCAGCCACGCTCAGCTGCTCTATCACCTCGACTGCGCCATGATCTACTATGAATGCGGCGACCTGAAAAATGCCGCCGCTGAGTTCAGTGAGGCCGATGAGATGGCCCAGGCCCTCTGGACCAAAAGCATAAGCGCAGGGGCCGCCTCCTACCTGGTCAACGACCTGGTCATCGACTACCCCGGCGAAGATTTTGAGCGAGCCCTCATCAACCTGATGGCCGCCTTCACCTACATCCGGGACGGCAACTACGAAAGTGCCCTTGTGGAGTGCCGAAAGCTAAACACCCTTTTGACGGAGTACAACGACCAGTACGAAAAGAAAAACGTCTACAAGGAGGACGCCCTGGGCCGCTACATCAGCGGTATCCTGAGCGAGATGGACGGCGAATACAGTGAAGCCTACATCTACTACTACGAGGCCCTCAGGGCCTACAAAGACTACAACACAGCCTACGGTACCCCCACTCCGCCCTCCCTGTACGCAGACCTGCTTCGCGTGGCGGTTCCCGCAGACCGGCTCAGTGAGGCCAAAAAGCTGACAAAGGGCTTCACCGGCACCACCCCCTCCTACCGGACTGCACGGAAAAAGGGGCGTGTCATCTATGTCCAACTCAACGGAAAGGCCCCGAAAAAGGTGGAGGACAAGATCACCCACATGGCCCCCACGGGCCCCATCTCCATTGCCTTTCCCCGGTATGTCACCTTTCCCAAGGGCTGCACGGACAGCAGCCTGACCCTGAAGGACGACAAGGGCAACACCCTGACATCACCGGCCACCGTGGCTGAAGACATCACCGCCATCGCCGTCAAGAACCTGGACGACAGAAAGACCCGTATCTGGACCAAAACCATTGCCCGCGCCGTGGCCAAACAGGTGGCCGTCCATGCCGCGGCCAAAGAGATCGAAAAAGAGCAGGGCGAGTTTGCCGGTATGCTGGCCCAGCTCGCCGGCCAGGTGGCTGCCAGCGCAACGGAAAAGGCCGACACCCGCTCCTGGCGCACGCTGCCCGGTCAGATCTTCCTGACCAGCCGGTTTGTGGAGCCCGGCGAATACAAGGCCTTTGCCGGCAACTGCTCCGTGGTCGACACCTACCTTGAGACCATCAACGTCAAGGCAGGAGAAACCGTTTTTGTTTTCAACCATACCATGCACTAACCGGCGCTCCGCCCGGGCCCCCGACGCCGGGGCTCCGGGCGAGCCATGATGCCGCTGACCATGCCCGGAGATTTCACGAGCCGAAAGCGCTGAATTACATGGTGCATTATGAACATATGTAAATGCGTCTCACTAACCAGCTGCAATGACATCTTACTTATTTTGGCCTGGTGGTTTTCTCATGAAATATCCGGGCAAGGGAGATACATGACCCCATGAAACAACTGATACCCCTGATACTCGCCGCCTCTCTGGCCCTTTCCGGTTGCGTGGCCTCCTCGCCCACCAAGGCCCGCAGCGGCAGCAGCGCCGACGCCCAACGCGAACGGGCCCGGCAAGCCTTCGACGAACTCGACGGATAAGGAGTTGTCCCCCGGCCCAGACCGCAACGTCCGCACCGGCCCCTGCGCCCCGGCCGACAAAACCGGTGGAGGCCGCCCCCGCCACCGCTCATGCGCCCCAGGTCTCCGAGGCCACCCACCTCATGGCCACAGGCTACGGCCAGTCCCGCCCCGAAGCCGTAAGGCGGGCCAAGGCAGAACTCTCCAACATCTTTGAATCCCGCATTGAAAGCGACATCTCCTCTGTGACCCGGTCTGTCACCGACTCCGGCACGGGGGACACCCTGTACAAAAACGTGCAGTCCAAAATCCGTGTGGCTTCGTCGGTTGAGCTGGAAGGTGTGGAGGTAGGCCCCGTCACCAAAGAGGGACGGGAATATGTGGCCGTGGCGGGCCTGGACAGGGCCCGTGCCGCAGAAAAATGGCAGCGGGACATCAACCGGCTCAACGCCCGCATCACCGTGGAAGAAAAAGCCGCAGCAGCAAGCCCCGGAAAGTTGATGCAGCTGAAACACCTCAACGAGGCCATGGACCTGTTCATCGAGCGGGAAGCCCTGGTGAGCCGCCTCCGGGTCATCAACCGGCCGGCTCACGGGGCCGGGCACAAAGAGTTTGAAGCCCTTGTCTCCCAACTCCAGGAGGTCAAGACAGACTTCCGGATCAACCTGGAGGTCAATGCCCCCAGCGGTCAGGACCTCACCTCCAAACTGGCCAGGAAGCTCACAGAGGCCGGGTACCTGGTATCAGCCAACGGGCGCAGCGGGGATGTCACCCTGCGCATTGCCCTGTCCCTGTCCCGGGTGGAGCTTAACAACCCCAACTTCAAATTCATGCGGGCGACGGCGGATGTCGCCATAATTTCAGTCCGTGACGGGCACCATGGTGGGTAACTTCAACGAAAACAAGCGTGAAGGCCACCTCACCTATCAGGAAGCCGGCGTCAAGGCCACTCGCAGCCTCGCCGGGGCCCTGTCAAAGAAAATCGTCGCCTATTTTAACTGACCCTCGAAAGGAGAACCCCATGACAGACGGCACCATGCGACCCATGGATATCGACGACACCCCGATTTACGGTCCCAAGGGCCTGCTGGTCTGCGGCCTTGATACCAAAGCGGCTGACGCCCTTGTGGCCCTTGTACGCACCCTTGGGTGGAGCGATGTCCCCGTTTCCTTTGCCGGACGAAAGGACCTGAAGACGTCTGTTGGATCCCTTTTTGAAGACCACCCGAACAATCGGGAAGACCTGGGCGGAGTGGCCGTGATCATGGCCGGCATCACAGGCAACCAGCTTCAGCAGCTGATGAAAAGCTGGCGGGAACATGCATTTCCGCGCCCCCTGTGGGCCACCCTCACGGAGACCAGCGAAACCTGGCCTTTGGGTACCCTGCTCAAGCATCTTGCCGAAGAGCAGCGGGAGATGGCCGAAGCGGCCCGCCGCGGCTGATCCCCAGGGACATTAGGACAAAAAAAACCGCTTCGATATCATCGAAGCGGTTTTTTTATGCGTTCATGTACAGGGGCCGTCACCCATGGGTGCCGCAGATGCCCGTGCGGGTCACCGGTTGCACCTTCAGGTCAAAGGCGACCCGATCCACGGAGGCGGTGAACAGATTGGATCCGTAGCAGTCAAAGCGCTTATCCGGGCGCATGCCCACCTTGGTGAGTACGGCCACCGAGGCCTTGTTCTCCGGCATGGCCGCCCCGAAGATCCGGGGCAGCTGCAACCCCTGAAAGCCGTAGGTCACAACCCGCATTGCCGCCTCAAAGGCAAGCCCTCGCCCCTGGGCCGACTGGACCAAGCCGTAGCGCAGGTCGATGAAGGGGGTCTCCGTCACATGCTCGAGGCCGCAGTATCCCACGGGCCCCTCCCCGTCCCTCTCCTCCAGCACAAAGGTCCCGAAACCGTGCTGGTCCCAGTGCTCGAGCCGCCGGTCCACATGGAGGTGAACCTGTTCCATGGGACAGGGGTAATCCACGGGAAGCCAGCGTGTCAGCTCCCCATCGCTCAAAAAACGCCGCATAAACCGCCGGTCCCGCTCCTCCATGGGGCGAAAGAGCAACCGAGAACTGATCAGATCCATACCCACCTTCGAGTCAAAGGTTCCGGGGACCCAAGGCCGACAACACGGCCCCGGGCCCCTCGGCTCGTCCGGGCTTCAGCAGAACATCCGCTCAAAGCCCCGTCTTTTCGTAAACACGGCCATGCCCCGGTGGAAAAGCTCGGGACTGAGCCGTTTCATCCACCACATGACCTTTCCGTCCCACTGGGGGATAACATAAAGCCTTTTTCTCCGCACGGCCTTTTCGATATCCCGGGCCACATCCTCTGCGGTATACCGGGTCTTGGCAAAAAAGCCCTCGGCCACCTTGCGCTGCTGGTCGTCCGTGGAGTGAAACCTCTCCATGAGATTCGTCTTGAAGAAGGTGGGAGCGGCCACGGTCACCCCGATGCCCTTGGACGCAAGCTCCGAATAGAGGGTCTCGGACAGGGAAATCACACCGGCCTTGGTGACGTTGTAACTGCTCATTTCGGGAAAGGAGACAATACCGGCGCTGGAGGCAACATTGACGATGTGCCCGCTTCCCTGGGCCTCCATGAGGGGAGTAAAACGACGGCATCCCCGAATCACCGCCTTCAGGTTCACATCCATGATCCACTCCCACCGGTCTTCGGGGATGGCATCCAGGGTCCCGGCGGCTCCCACACCGGCATTGTTGACGAGGACATCCAGGCCGCCCCAGCACTCCTCAACCGTTTGAGCCAGCTCTTTGAATGCCCCTTCCACGGTGACATCGCACTGCCGGGTCAGTGCTTCGCCGCCCCTTTCGTCAATCAGTCGCCCCGTCTCCTCCAGGGTTCGCGGATCCATATCCGCGATGCAGACCCGCCATCCTTTTCGCGCATAGACAAGGGCCAGCGCCCTTCCCAGCCCGGAGCCTCCTCCGGTGATCACGATTCGCTTCTTCTGAGACATCTCCGCTCCTTTACCGTGCGATTTATATTGAGAATAACCCATTAAAAATCAGAGAGAAATACTTCATCACAAAACGATCACTACCCGGACAAACCACACGGTCCAGCCATCCATAGGCTAAAGGCTAAAGGCTAAAGGCTAAAGACTAAGGGGATCATACACCATGCGCCTGAGGAATCAAGGCATTCGTCACGACGCGTCGCGACAGGGGAGAAAAAGGGAAAAGGTGGTGCCGGAATCCGGCGAAGAGGTAAAACTGACGGTACCCCCGAGGTATCGCTCGGCAAAGAGTTTCATGGAGTAGGTCCCCACCCCGCGGCCGCTGCCCTTGGTGGAAAAGGAGCGCTGAAAAATCCCGAGCTGCACCTCACGGGGAATATAGCCGGGGTTGGACACGGAAAAATAAACGGCATCACCCCATGGGGAGCAGCCGGCATCCACCCGTCCCCCTTCAGGGGTCGCTTCCAGGGCGTTCTTGAACATGTTGATGAGGATGCGCCGCAGAAGGACCGGGTCGGTCTCAACCACGGCATCCCGTGCCTGGGGAGAGAGAACCAGATTGCGGGAGTGGGTGGACTTGTTGCGGGTGTAGAGGCCCAGGCACTGCCTGAGGGTCTCCAGGGCGGAGACTGGCATGAGCTGGGGCTGAAGCTCTCCGGCTTCGGCCTCCAGGAGTTTTTTGTGGGAACGGATCTCATCCAGGAGCCACTGGGAGGCGTAAAACACCGTCTCCATCTCTTCGGTCTCCCCTCCGGGGCCGGAGTTCTCCATGAGCAACTCGGCCGTGCCGGAGATGGCCGCCGCCGTGTTGGAGATATCATGGAAAAAGGTGCGTTCCAGGCTTTTCCTCCGGTTCTCGTCGGAGATGTCCACGGCAGAAAAAACGGTAAACAGCTCCCCGTCCCGCCAGATGGGTGAGGTCCGGACCCGCAGCTCCAGCACCTCGCCCCCCTGGGCCGTGATGACGCACTCCATCACCGACGGCTGTTCGTTCTGGGACGCCAGGATCGACTTGACGGCACCGCAGACACTGCAAAACTCGGTGGTGCCGCAGCCAGCGCCCGAAGAGAGGGCGTTGACGCAGCCCAGGGCCTCCCCGGGCCGCTTTCCGTACACCTGTTCCGGCTCCGTAAGCCCCACGACCTCGACAAACCGTTGGTTGGCACAGACGATCTGCCGGCAGCGGTTGAGAACCAGAAACACCACGGGAAGGGCTTCGGACAATTCACGCATCTCGAAACTGGTGAAAAGCTCGCTCTGGGACCTGATCTCCAAAGGCCCCAGCCTCTCTGCAGAAGCAAATTGCGTCACCGCCTCATTCACCGGCCGCCCCTCCATTCTCGTGGTTAAGGAAAGCCATGCCGCCGGGACCCGGGGAAAAGCGCCTCACCCCGGGCCCCAGGGCACACCATACTTATGTTGCCCGGCCGAACACCACCTTGAAGACATCCCGGTAAGCCTTGGCAAAATGAAAGGTCATGCCAGAGCAGATGTAATCGGGCAGCTCGTCCACGTCCCGCCGGTTGTCGTCGGGCAGGACCAGCTCCCGGATCCCGATACGACGCGCGGCAATGACCTTTTCACGGATGCCCCCCACGGGAAGGACTTTTCCCGTAAGGGTGATCTCCCCTGTCATGGCCAGGGGGCGGTCGATCTTGCGTCCCGTGGCAAGGGAGATCAGTGCGGTGGTCATGGTGACACCGGCGCTGGGGCCGTCCTTGGGCGTGGCCCCTTCCGGCACATGGAGGTGCACAAAGGCCGTATCAAAATAGGCCTTGTCCACACCAAAGTTCTCAATGTGGGAGGAGACAAAGCTGTAGGCGAGTTCCGCCGACTCCCTCATGACATCCCCAAGCTGTCCGGTCTGTTTGAACCCCTTGGCGAGATCGTGGATCTTGGTCGTTGCCGCCGACGGCGGCCCCTCCATGGTACTCCGGCGAGGCCCATCCCGACGATACACCCAGTCCGGCTGGACTTTCTTTCCTGAAAATGGGGGGCCCCAGATACTCGGGGATGTCCTTGACCCCCACGGATATCGGCTTGTCCCCGTTTGACAGGAATCCCACCACTGCCTTGCGGACAATACGGTTCATCTGCTTTTCCAGGTTCCTGACCCCTGCCTCCCGGGCGTATCCGTCGGCAATGTTTCGAATAGCCGCATCGGTGATTTTCAGCTGTTTCTTAGGAATCCCGCTTCGCTCCATGAGGCGCGGCCAAAGGTGCTTGCGGGCGATCTCCACCTTTTCGGCGGTGATGTAGCCCGAGAGCCTTGTCATGTCCATGCGGTCCAAAAGGGGCTGGGGAATGGTGTCCAGCTGGTTGGCCGTGCAGATGAACAGCACCTTGGACAGATCCAGCCTCAGATCGAAGTAGTGGTCGAGGAACTCGCTGTTCTGCTCAGGATCCAGGGCCTCCAGAAGGGCCGAGGCCGGGTCCCCCTGGTAAGAGGCGCCCACCTTGTCGATCTCATCGAGCATGATCACCGGGTTGGAGACACCGGTCTCCTTGAGCGCATGCACGAATTTGCCCGGCAGGGCGCCGATGTAGGTCCGCCGGTGGCCCTTGATCTCGGCCTCGTCGCGCATGCCCCCGACGCTGAAGCGGTAAAATTTCCGTCCCAGGGCCTCTGCAATGGACTTGCCGATGGAGGTCTTGCCCACCCCGGACCCACCAGAAGCATGATGGAGCCCGAAACCTGTTTTTTGTAGACGCCCACGGCCAGAAACTCGATGATGCGATCCTTGACATCGCCGAGACCGGAGTGATCGCGGTCGAGGATTTTCCGCGCGGCCTTGATGTCCAGCTTGTCTTCGGAAGAGACCCCCCAGGGCACAGAGGTGATCCAGTCAAGGTAGTTGCGGCATACCGCATACTCCGGCGACCCTTTTTCAAGGACCTGCATCTTGTCGATTTCGCTCTCCACCCGCTCCAGCACGTGCTCCGGCGGGTCCAGCTTTTCCAGGCGCTCCCGGAACTGGTCGATGTCGGCCGTGCGATCGTCCTTGGCGATGCCCAGCTCCTCCTGAATCACCTTCAGCTGCTCCCGCAGGAAAAATTTGCGCTGATTCTCGTTGAGGCTCTTGTTCACCTCCTGGCTGATCTCACTCTGGAGCTTTAACGCCTCATGCTCTTTTTTCAAAAGGACCAGCACCTTTTTCATGCGGTCCATGAGGGACGTGGTCTCCAGGATATCCTGGATCTCCTTTCCCGGCGCCGTGGTGATGGACGCCCCGAAATCGGCCAGGGGGGGCCGCGTTGGGGCTGGAGCCGGATGGTGAAGACTTGACCTCCTCCCGTACAGGGGGTTCAGGGGGATGATCTCCCGGATGCCCTTGATCACCGCAACCGAGTAGGCCCGGAGTTTTTCCGTGTCCCCCTTGATCTCCACGGGGTACGTCACCCGGACATGGAACGGGGCCTCTTTGGATAAGAAGTCTTCAATGGCAAATCGCCGGACGCCCTGGGCCACCACCTGAAGTTTTTCTCCGTCGGCCATGACGTTGTGAATCTGCGCCACGCACCCCATGCGGAAAAAACTGTCGGGGCCCAAGACCTCTCCGGCATCGGGCCTTACCAGGACAAGCCCCACCAGCCCGTTGCTGTCGTTGATGGCTTTTTCAATGGTGGGCTGCCACTTTTCCTGATTGATGATAAGGGGCTGGGCCTGAAACGGCAGGAAGGGCCGTCCGGTCACCGGCAGGACCACCAGGTTGTCGGGCATGATCTGGTGAGGAATGGCAAGGCTGGAGGTCTGGTCATCCTCGTTCTCGGATACGACTTCAGGAGTAATAGGCTCATCGTTTTCCATGGTCAGGCTCCTTTCACGAATAAGCATCGGTTGTCTGCGTAAGGAAATGATGCAACGATTCAGCGGGACCGTAAAATGGATTGACGGGAGTCGGGCTTTCCTGAGATTTGCCATACCAAGTCTTATGGATCCCGTTTTTCTAATAAAAAAGTAGGCACTCTTGATTTCAACCAGATCGCTGCGTCTGCACAACCCTTTTGCATCTGTAAACTCGCAATGCGGGCATTTGAACTGCAAATAGACCCGGAACCCCTTCTGAAAAACGCCCTGCCTGTTTTTTCCGGGCTTCTCCGGCTGCCACAAAAAAACCCCGCCGCTTTAAAAAAAGCGACGGGGTTTTCAGTAAACGAAATATCTCTGCGAATGCTTTATAGAATGGAGTCCACAAAGCTCGCCACACGGGAGTGGGTCATGCAGGCCCCGAAAAACTCATCGGGAGGCGCCTCGGTGACAAACTGTCCTTTTTCCATGAAGATCACACGATCAGCGATCTCACGGGCAAAGCCCATCTGATGGGTAACGATGATCATGGTCATGCCTTCATCGGCCAGGCCCTTGATGGTGTTGAACACCTCCCCCACAAGCTCGGGGTCCAGGGCGCTGGTGGGTTCGTCAAAGAGCATGATCTTGGGCTTCATGGCCAGGGCGCGGGCAATGGCCACACGCTGCTTCTGCCCCCCGGAGAGGGTCGCCGGGTAGACCCCGGACTTCTCCGGACAGGCCCACCTTCTCCAGCATGTCCTCGGCCAGGATGTGTGCCTCTTCACGGCTCTTGCCCTGGACCGTTACGGGTCCCTCCATGATGTTTTCAAGGACAGTCATGTGGGGAAACAGGTGAAAATGCTGAAACACCATGCCGATCTCGGCCCTTAAGGCACAGATGTTCTTCTGGGTGTCCAGGACCCGTTTGCCCTTCTTCTCCACGTAGCCCACGGAGCGGCCCTCAAAGACAATATCCCCGTCGTCGATCTCTTCCAGAATATTCACCGACCGCAGCAGGGTGGACTTACCGGATCCCGACGGCCCGATGATCACCACCTTCTCCCCGGGCATGACGGACAGGTCCACGGCGTCCACGGCCGTTGTCTTTCCAAATCGCTTGGTGATCTTCGACAGGCTGATGATGGGGGCATCCGCCGGGGTCGGGTTTGATTGGTTATCTGTTTTCATAAGCTCCGACTCGTTTTTCAATTTTCTCGAAGGTCACCGTGAACACGGTGGTAAAAAGCAGGTAGATCATCGCCGCAATAATCAGGACGTTCACGTTGAAATAGGTATTGAACATCTGGTTTGCAGAGCGCATCAGCTCCACCATGGCGATGGTGGAGACCAGGGCGGTGTCCTTGATCAGGGCGATGAATTCGTTGCCCACAGGGGGCATGAGGCGCTTGTAGGTCTGGGGAACGATGACCCGCCGCATGGCCTGGGTATAGGTCATGCCGATGGCCTTGGCTGCCTCCATCTGGCCGCCGTCGATGCTTTCGATGCCCGCGCGGATAATCTCGGCCAGGTAGGCTGAGTAGTTGACCCCCAGGCCGATGATGGCCGAGGTGGTCGGGGAGAGCGTTATCCCCAGGGACGGCAGCCCGTAGTAGATGAAAAAGAGCTGGAGGAGAAGCGGTGTTCCCCGGAAAAACCAGATGATAAACCAGCAGACCCACCGAATGGGCGGCACGCCGCTGATGCGTCCCAGGGCGATGAGAAGCCCTCCCAAAGGCGAAATAACCATGGTGATGAGCACAAGGAACAGGGTGATGCCCGCCCCCTGGATCAGGGACGGCAGAAACATCCTCATGTCGTCGATGAAAAGAACCCACTTGGGCTTTTTGGCCTTGGCAAGGGAGGCCAGCATGTTGGTGGCTTCCACGTGATCAGGGAAAAGGGCCAGCACCTCCTTGCAGGATGCCTCCGCATCATCCGCCATGCCGAGGGCATGGTAGAGTTGAGCCTTCTGGATGCGGCTCTTGACAAAATCCCCGGCGTTGTCGGGGCCCTCCGGGGCCGGGATTCGATCCAGCACCTCCAGGGCAGTCTGGTAGTCACCGGAGGCAATGAGGTTGCTTGCCTCCCTGAACACCTTGTCCGGGTTGATGTCGCCTGCGGCAAGGGCCGCAGTCGGCAGGGCCAGCAGAACCAGCCATATGAAAAGCAGAAAGCCTCTGCGTATCGTGGGTTTCATGGATATGTCTCGCCTTCGTTGGACGGCTGTAACGTGGAAAAACGGCATCAATCTACACAGAGCCCCCATGGTGGTGCCGTTCCCACCAAACAGGAGAGGACGGCATCGCCGCCCTCTCCCCGGAATCTGACTATGGTCGGGTATCCACTACCACTTGGTGGGGTCGGTGATGTCCTCGCCAAACCATTTTTCGGAAATCTTGGCCATGGTGCCGTCGGCGACCATTTCGTCGAGGGTTTTCTGGACAGCAGCGCGAAGGGCATTGTCCTCTTTACGGAAGGCTACGCCAAAGGGCTCTTTGCTGATAAAACCGGGAAGGGTCTTGAAGGAACCTACCTGCTTGGCGATGGCGTCGCGACCGGTGACGTTGTCGATGACAACGGCGTCAAGACGACCGGCTTTGAGGTCCAGCAGGGCCTTGGGGTTGTCTTCGTACTCGTTGATGGCCTTGGGGGCGTTGGGAAGCTTCTTGGCTGCGGTAACGGCAGGGGAACCTTCCTGGCAGCCGACGATCATGCCGCCGAGGTCTTTGTAATCGGTAAAGCGTTTTTCAGTGAAACGAACCACCACAACCTGGCCGTCGAGGATGTAAGGCTTGGTAAAGTTGACCCGGGCGACACGCTCCTTGGTGATGGTCATGCCGTTCCAGATGCAGTCGAACTTGCCTGCATACAGGGAGTTGATCACACCTTTCCATGCTGTGGGCTGCAGAGCCAGCTCGATGCCGAGACGCTTGCAGACCTCGTTGGCGGCGTCGATGTCAAACCCGACAATGGTGCCGTCGGCAATTTTGTATCCCATGGGAGGGAACGAGTCATCCAGGCCGAGCACAAGCTTGCCTTCTTTCTTGACACGATCCAGGGATCCGTCTCCTGCAAAGGCCATGGTCGACATGGCAAACAGACAAATCAGGAAAACAACCGCTCTCTTCATAACATTCTCCTTAAGGTGTAGTGGTTTAATCTGAAACGTATGGGAAATATACGATCAGGCCTTATTTTGCAAGGTATTTTCGTTTTCGGGCCTTCTCGAATCCCTTAATTTTCAAAACAAAAAAGTCATTTTACACCCTGTATTCAGATGCGTTGAAAGCCTTAAAAGAACAAAAAAGGGAGGCGTTTTCACGCCCCCCTTGCCTACCATTTCACCGGGCGACTACTGCGCCCCGCCAAAGGCGCGCAGCCAGCCAACCGCCTCCGCAGACATGGCACCGTACACAACAGACCGGTTTCACGCCCCATCCGCACAGACAGGCCCCCTGAGGTGCATCCGTTAACGTTCAGAATCCGTTTTCTTGGCCATCTCTTCGTCTCTCAGGTCCTTGCGCAGGATTTTTCCCACCGTGGACTTGGGCAGGTCCGATCGAAAGGCAACGGCCACGGGCCACTCTGCACGGCTTGCCCGCGCAGTAGTCGATGAGTTCCTTTTCCGTTGCGGTCTCACCCTCTTTAAGGACAACAAAGGCCTTGGCCGCCTCCCCCCGATGGGCATGGGGAATGCCGATGGTACACGCCTCCTGAACCTTGGGGTTCTCGTAGAGCACCTCGTCGATGTCCCTGGGGTAGACATTGTAGCCCCCGGAGATGATCATGTCCTTTTTGCGGTCCACAATGTAGAAATAGCCGTCTTCGTCCATCCTGGCGATATCTCCGGTGTGGAGCCAGCCGTCACACAGGGTCTCGGCGGTGGCATCCGGACGGTTCAGGTAGCCCTTCATCACCTGGGGACCACGGACGACAAGCTCTCCTATCTCTCCCTGGGGCACCTCGGTTACCCCGTCGGCAATGTCCACGATACGGGCTTCGGTGTTGCTGATGGGCACCCCGATGCTGCCCACTTTCCGGGGACCTCCGTGGAAGGGGTTGACGTGGGTCACCGGCGAGGATTCGGTCATGCCGAAGCCTTCGGCGATCACGGAGCCTGATCGCTTCTCAAACTCGCGGATCACCTCCACGGGCAGGGGCGCGCTGCCGGAAAAACAGCCTTTAAGGCAGGAGAGATCGGTCTTCTCAATGGCGGGGTCATGGACCATGCTGATGTACATGGTGGGCACCAGGGGCGCAAAGGTGGGGCGATACTTCTGAATCGCCTCCAAAAGCTGGGGGCCCTGGGGCTTGGGCACAAGAACAATGCCCCATCCCATGGAGACCGGCAGGTTCATGGCCGTGGTGAGGCCGAAGATATGGAAAAACGGAAGGGCCCCCACAAAGCTCTCTTCCCCCTCTTTCAGCCCCGGGAACCATGCCGTGGCCTGCTGGGCCTGACAGCTCAGGTTCCGGTGGGTAAGCATCACCCCCTTGGAGACACCGGTGGTCCCCCCGGTATACTGGTACATGGCCACATCGTCCCAGTCCAGCTCTGCGCGGAAGTCGGACGGCGCGTGGGAGGCGACCATCTCCTTCCATTTGTAGAGATCAGGTGCCGGGGCAACGGAAGCGGCCATTTTTTTGCGCTTGCCCACCAGGGGAAAAAGCAGGTTTTTCGGGAAGGGGAGGTAATCGCCGATGGAGGTGTAGATGATTTTTTTGATGCCTGTCTTGCTTCGCAGAGCCACCATGCGGTCCGCGAGCAGATCCAGGGTGATGAGCAGCATGGCACCGGAATCGTTAAACTGATGGCTCAGCTCCCGATCGGTATACAGGGGGTTGTTCATGACGGCCACGGCCCCCATGCGCATGATGGCGTAATAGGCCACCACGCAGGGAATCATGTTGGGCAGGAGGATGGCAACGCTGTCCCCTTTCTTGACCCCCATGGCCTGAAAGCAGGCCACCATGGAGCGTACCATGCGGTCCAGCTCCCGGTACGAGACCTTGTACCCCTGAAAGTTCAATGCGGTGTTTTCAGGGAATCACTGGACCGAACGGTCCAGGAAGTCCGAAATAAAAAGCTTTTCAAAATCAAGAAACTCCGGAACCCCTGCTTCGTAGCTGCTCAGCCACGGCTTGCTCTGGTAAGTCACTTTGTCGGTCACGCGTCTGTCCTCCATCTGATTTTCATACTGGCGTTGAAACTCATTTCTCAGAGTGTATGAATTAAGGGAGTGACGATGCGCTGTCAACAGGATTCGAACCTGGCGGTTCACATTATCAAGTTATTTTTATTAAACATCTTTTACGCGCATTAACAACCGATTAAACAAGGCATTTTCTTCGTCGCGGCCATGGGTTCGCCCCTCGGCAAAGATCAATTTCCCCCGGCTGATGGTGCCTGGCCCATAACCTCCTGGCGAAGGTCTTTTCGCAGGATTTTCCCCACCGTGGACCTGGGGAGTTCGTCACGAAATTCCACGGCCACGGGCCACTTGTACTTGGCCAGCTTGCCGCTGCAAAAATCGATCAACTCCTGTTCGGTGGCAGTCTCCCCCTCTTTGAGCACCACAAAGGCCTTCACGGCCTCTCCCCGGTGGGCGTGGGGAACCCCGATGGAGCAGGCGTCCTGGACCTTGGGGTGTTCGTAGAGAACCTCGTCGATATCCCGGGGGTAGACATTGTAGCCGCCGGAGATGATCATGTCTTTCTTGCGGTCCACGATGGAGAAGTAGCCGTCCTCGTCCATCCTGGCGATGTCGCCTGTGTGGAGCCAGTCTCCTGCCAGCGCCTCGGCGGTGGCCTCAGGGTTGTTCAGGTACCCTTTCATCACCTGGGGCCCCCGGATGACAAGTTCTCCAACCTGCCCCACCGGTACGTCGGTCACTCCGTCGGCAAGGTCCACGATACGGGCGTCGGTGTTGCTGATGGGAATCCCGATGCTGCCGGCTTTGCGTGGCCCGCCGTCAAAGGGATTGATATGGGTCACCGGGCTGGACTCGGTCATGCCGAAGCCTTCGGCGATGACAGCCCCTGAGCGCATTTCAAACTCACGGATCACCTCCACGGGAAGGGGGGCACTGCCGGAGAAAAGGCCCTTGATGCAGGAAAGATCGGTCTTCTCAATGGCCGGATCATGCATCATGCTGATGTACATGGTGGGAACCAGAGGGGAAAAGGTGGGACGAAACTTTCGAATGGCTTCGAGGAGCTGGGCTCCCTGGGGCTTGGGAACCAGAACAATACCCGCTCCCATGGCCACGGGAAAGTTCAGGGCGGTGGTCAACCCGAAGATATGGAACAGGGGAAGCCCGCCGATAAAGACCTCTTCCCCGTGGGTCAGCCCGCGAAACCATGAGGTGAGCTGCTGTACCTGATAACTCAGGTTCCGGTGGGTCAGCATGACTCCTTTGGAAACACCGGTGGTGCCTCCGGTGTACTGGTACATGGCCACGTCGTCCAGATGGAGTTCTTCACGGAAATCAGACGGTGCATGGGTGGCCAGCACCTCTTTCCACCGGTACACATCCGGGGCCGGGGCAACGGAGGCAGCCATCTTCTTTCGCTTGCCCACCAGGGGAAAGAGAATATTTTTGGGAAACGGCAGGTAGTCGCCAATGGAGGTGTAGATGATCTTTTTGATGCCGGTGTGCTCCCGCAGGGAGACCATGCGGTCGGCCAGCAGGTCCAGGGTGATGAGGAGCACGGCCCCGGAATCGTTGAACTGATGGGTCAGCTCCCGATCCGTGTACAACGGGTTGTTCATGACGGCCACGGCCCCCAGGCGCATGATGGCATAATAGGCCACCACACAGGGGATCACGTTGGGCAGAAGAATCGCCACGCTGTCCCCTTTTTTAACCCCCATGCCCCGGAGGCAGGCCACCATGGACCGCACCATGGTGTCGAGTTCACGGTACGAGACCTTGAATCCCTGGAAGATCAACGCGGTGTTGTCCGGAAACCTTCGCACCGAGCGTTCCAGAAAGTCAGCAATAAAGATATCTTCAAAATCAATGAATTCGGGAACGCCTGTCTCG
The DNA here is from genome assembly GCF_056829965.1 of Desulfoluna sp. CYM3A. Taxonomy (NCBI): domain Bacteria; kingdom Pseudomonadati; phylum Thermodesulfobacteriota; class Desulfobacteria; order Desulfobacterales; family Desulfolunaceae; genus Desulfoluna; species Desulfoluna sp. CYM3A. The sequence continues at coordinate 1,696,274 of NZ_CP186556.1, read as the reverse complement.
TAGCTGCTCAACCACGGTTTGCCCTGGTAAGTCACCTTGCTGGTCACGCCCTGTCCTCCACTCTTCTCACTTGGGGTTAAAATCATCATCGCAAGGCGTATGAATTAAGGGAGTGGCGAAGCGCTGTCAACAGGATTCGATCTGTGGATTCACATTATCAAGTTATTTTTATTAAACATTTTTCACGACCCCTAACGCTCCATGAAACCTGATGGATCCCTTTCAGGGTCATCGGCGTTACTATCGAGAAAAATGGATCAAGCTCCCTTTGCCTCAGCACTTTTTGCCACCTCTTCCTCCCGGAGATCCTTCCTCAGAATCTTGCCCACCGTGGACTTGGGAAGAGAGTCCCGGAACTCAACGGCCACCGGCCATTTGTACTTGGCCAGCTTGTCGCTGCAAAATTCGATCATCTCCTGCTCGGTGGCGGTCTCCCCTGCCTTGAGCACCACAAAGGCTTTCACGGCCTCCCCCCGGTGATTGTGGGGAATCCCGATGGAGCAGGCTTCCTGCACCTTGGGGTGTTCGTAGAGGACCTCGTCGATATCCCTGGGGTAGACGTTGTAGCCGCCGGAGAGGATCATGTCTTTCTTGCGGTCCACAATATAAAAATATCCCTCCTCGTCCATGCGGGCGATGTCGCCGGTGTGCAGCCAGCCGTCGGTGAGGGACTCGGCCGTGGCGTCGGGGCGGTTGTGGTAGCCCTTCATCACCTGGGGTCCCCGCACGAACAGCTCACCAATCTCGCCAACGGGCATGTCGGTCTCTCCATCGGCAAGGTCCACCACCCGGGCTTCGGTGTCCGGTGCGGGAATGCCTACACTGCCCACCTTCCGCTTGCCGCCGCTGAAAGGATTCATGTGGGTCACCGGGCTGGACTCGGTCATGCCGAAGCCTTCCACGATCACCGAACCGGAACGCCTCTCGAACTCCTTGGTCACTTCCAAAGGAAGGGGCGCGCTGCCGGAAAAACAGCCTTTGATGGAACTTAAATCGGTGCGGTCGATGGCCGGATCGTTCAGCATGCCGATGTACATGGTGGGCACCAGGGGCGCATAGGTGGGCCTGAATTTACGAATGGTCTCCAGGAGCTGCGGCCCCTGGGGTTTGGGCACCATCACCATCTCCCACCCCATGGAGACAGGGTAGTTCATGGCGCAGGTAAGCCCGAAAATATGAAACCACGGCAGGGCGGCGATGCAGCACTCCCCTCCCCTTTCAAACTCGGAGAACCAGACGCTGGCCTGCTGGATCTGAAACGAGAGGTTCCGGTGGGTAAGCATGACCCCCTTGGCCGCGCCGGTGGTCCCCCCCGTATACTGAAACATGGCCACATCGTCCAGGTCCAACGTCTCGCGAAATTCCGTGGGGGCGTTGGCCGCCACCATCTCTTTCCATTTTATGACGTCCGGGGCAGGCGCAACGTCCGCAGCCAGTTTTTTGCGTTTTCCCACCAGGGGAAAAAGAAGGTTCTTGGGAAAGGGGAGGTAATCGCCGATGGAGGTGTAGACGATCTCCTTGATGGAGGTCTTGCTTCGCAAGGCCGTCATGCGGTCGGCCAGGAGATCCAGGGTAAAGAGGACCCGCGCCCCGGAATCGTTGAACTGGTGCAGCAGCTCCCGGTCGGTGTACAGGGGGTTGTTCATCACACAGATGGCCCCCACGCGCATGATGGCGTAGTAGGCAACCAGACAGGGAAGAACGTTGGGAAGCAGGATCGCCACGCGATCACCCTTCTCAACGCCTATGGACTTCAACCACGCGGCCACGGATTTGACCATCCGATCCGTCTCCCGGTAGGAGAGCCTGAATCCTTGGAAATTGAGGGCCGGATTGTCCGGGAACTCCCTTACGGAGCGTTCCAGAAAATCGGTAAGGAAGATCTCTTCGTAGCTCACCTGAGAGGGAACACCCTCCCCGTAACTGCTGAGCCACGGTTTATCCTGATAGGTGGTCTCGGTCATGGGTCCTCCATGGAAAGTGGGTTGAGCAGGTCAAAACGCGGTTTATAGAAGCAAACTTATGTTAGCCTCTCGCGGTAACATTATCAACCCAATTCCTCAATTGCCTTCCATTTATAAGCCCTGTGCCCTCAACGCAAAACAGCTGCACCGCCCCAAAACAACGAGGAAAAGTGCAGCTGTTTCATACGTATCGACAGGAGTCAAGTTCACGTCCCCATACCGGAGCATGAAAGGGTCAGCAATGCAAAAACCACCGTGCCGCCAATGACGTGGCCACCTTATCTGTTTTTTCCGCCACGAACATTCGCATGCTCATGCCGCAACGGATGCGTATCATAAATAATTCGTAGCGACTCAAATCGTCCATCGCCCCGGGATATGCCAAATACATCCACACACTCGAACTCAACCACGCGTCCGCCCTGCAGCGTCCACCTGTAATGAAAATGCAGGGCCATGGAGTCATCAGGTTCCGCACGGTCGAACACATGCAAAAGCGTGGTCTCCGACTGACGGGTGTCAGCAAATAACTCCCTGTAAAAATCAGCAGCAGGGACCTTTCCGTACAGGGGGGAATGGACCATGGCATTTTCTGTGAACAGGGCCAGGACTTTATCTAAATTTCCCTCGTTAAGTGCTTCAAGATAGGCTTCACACATCTCTTTCATCGTCAACGTCCTTCTAATACTATTGCACATCCCCGACAACATCAGACCATGGACTTCAGAATTTTATTGGATTCCTCAAGGCCCGCCTCAGCCGATTGGGACCTAAAAAGGACCGGATCTCCGCCATATAGTCCAGCTCCCCGTCGGCTCCCACCATACACCACTGCGGTCTTTTTCAGCAGGCACCCCGAAGGCCTCCACCATCTCGCCCACGTAAGGATTGTCTCCCACCATGGCCGCATACAGGTCCGGGTCCTGGGCAAAAAGACGCCCGATGAGGTCGTTTTTCAACTTGAAGATGGGCGTGGCATAGGACTGAGCGTCATCCGGGGTGACCCCCAATTTTTGAAGGGTCCGCCCCATGGCAATGGTCACCACGTGGGTCAGCCCCTGGGCCAGGGCCATGGCCCGGTCATGGTCTTCGGCGGCCATGCGCGACACCTGGGCCCCGCCCGCTGAAAACTCACCTTCAAGAAACGTTAGCCACCGCTCCCCTCGCCCCGGGGTGAGGATGATGTTCTGGCCGACGACCCCGTCGGTATGGGGCCCGAACATGGGGTGGGTCCCCACCACCTCGCAGGAGGTGGCCGAAAGCATGGCACCGGTGATCTCTTCTTTGAGGGAACAGATGTCAAAGAGGCCCTGCTCCCTGGACATGCGAGGTCCCAGCGCTTCGGCCACGGCAGGGGCCACGTCCATGGGCGTGGCGATCATGATGAGGTCGCAACGACGCGTCAGCTCCTCGGCCGTGGTGGTTGTGTCCACATCCGCCAGGAGCACCCGATGGCCCCGCCTCACAAACCAGGCGTCAAAGAGCCGTCCCATCCCCCCCTTGCCGCCGACGATCCCAAGGGTTACCTGTTCCATGACACCGCCCTCTGCCTTAAGAAATGATCCACCAGAACCAGGGCCACCATGGCTTCGCACACCACGTTCACCCGGGGAACGGCTGCCACATCGTGGCGACCGCGCGTGCGGATGGTGGTGGCCTCTCCACGGGTGTTGATGGTCTCCTGCTCCCGCGTAATGGACGGAATGGGCTTCACCGCAACGCGCATCACCAAAGGCGCCCCGCTGGAGATCCCTGCAAGAACGCCCCCGGCGTGGTTGGAGGCAAACCCGTCCGGGGTGATGGGATCGTTGTTCTCAGAGCCCGTAAGCCGGGCCGCGTCAAAGCCGTCTCCGATCTCCACCCCCTTGACGGCACCGATGCCCATGAGGGCCCCTGCCAGGGCTGCATCGAGCTTTTCAAACACCGGCTCCCCAAGGCCTGCCGGAACCCCGTCGGCGATGATCTCCACCACGCCACCCAGGGAATCGCCCTTCCGCCTCACCTCGTCCACCCGGGCGTCCATGGCCTCGGCAGCCTCGGCATCAGGACAGAGGTAAGGGTTTTCCGCCATGGTCCCGTAGTCGCGCTTCAGGGCCCGCACCCCGCCCAGTTCAATGGTGGCGGCACGTACGGAGATCCCGGCGGCGGCCAGGATCTCCCCTGCCAGGGCCGCTGCTGCAACCCGGCCCACGGTCTCCCGGGCCGAAGCTCGTCCACCGCCCCGGTAATCCCGGATTCCGTATTTTGCGTCGTAGGTGATGTCCCCGTGGCCGGGCCGGTAGAGATCCATGATGTCGGCGTAGGAACTTGACCGGGCATCCTTGTTGGCCACCATGATGGAGACCGGGGTGCCCGTGGTCTTGCCTTCAAAGGTCCCGGAAAGGATCCTCGCCCGATCCGGCTCCTTTCGGGAGGTACTGGTCTTGGCCCCTCCGGGTTTTCGTCGATCGAGCCACGCCTGGACGTGCTCCTCGGTAAAGGGAATGCCTGCCGGGGCGCCGTCGATGACCACGCCCACGGCCTCTCCATGGGATTCTCCCCATGTGGTTATGCGAAACAAACCGCCAAGGGTGTTGCCTGCCATATATCTCTCTCCCTGGTATGCAAATGGGTTCCCACTCGCGTCGGGCATCGCCCGGGTCAAAAATCAAAGTAGCTATTCAAATCAAAAAAGCCTCCGGCGGCCCTGCCGGGGGCCAAACTTTTAAAAAGTTTGATAAACAGGTCTCAAGTGATCATTCATAGGCTCCGCCGAAACAATTCCGACATTTTCTTAGAAACGTTTTTTGCGGAGCTTTTTTTCGAAAAAGCGACCCGCCGGAGGCAACTGAACAGTTACAAATCAAAATAGATACGAACGGCTTTCGAGGTGGCACACCTCGCCGCCGGATACTTGCCTTACGCGTCTTTCACCTGCCGCAGGATCTCTTCGGCCACCTCGTCCGGGGACATGCCGTCGGTGTCGATGACGATGTGGGCGGCCTCCCGGTACAGGGGTTCCCGCTCGGCAAGGACCGAGGCGATCTCATCGGCCACCTGCCCTCCGGTGAGGGAGGGGCGCTGCGAGGCCGTGGTCTCATCGTCGGTGATGCGCCGGGCCAGGGTACGGACCCGGGCCTTGAGCCAGATCACCACACCGGACTCACGCATGAGGCGCCGATTTTCAGGGCTTAAAACAATCCCGCCCCCGGTGGCCACCACTGCCTTTTCCCCATCGGCCACCTGCCTTAGGGCAAACCGTTCCAGCTTTCGAAAGCCCTCCCAGCCATCCCTTTGTACGATCTCATCCACGCTGGCCCCGGCATAGCCGACGATAAACCCGTCGGTATCCACGACATGCCGGTGCATGCGCTCGGCCAGAATCCTTCCCACGGTGGTCTTTCCCGTGCAGCGATACCCTGTCAGGTAGATGTTGTTTCCCATGGCGTATTGCCTCGCTGTCTCTTGGCACCAATGTTTACTGCAAGGTCTCGAACACATCCCAATAGGTGGGAAACGACTTCTTGACGCAACCGGGATCCAGGATGATCTCGGCCGTGGCGAGGCCCGCCACGGAAAAACTCATGGCCATGCGGTGGTCGTCGTAGGTCTCCACGTCGGAGCCTGTCAGGGTGCCGCCGGTGATCTCCAGGCTGCTCTCCTTTGCCACGGCGTCGATGCCCATTTTTCGGAGTTCGGTGGCCACGCAGCCCAAACGGTCGCACTCTTTCTCGCGCAGGTGGGCCACGTTCTCGATAACCGTGGTGCCTTTGGCGTGGGCCGCCACAACAGCCAGGGTGGGCACCACGTCCGGCATCAGGGCCATGTCCACGGTGACGGCGGAAAGTTCGCCCCCGGTGACCGTGGTGCCGTCGTCCTCGTGGGTGACGGTGCAGCCCATCTTCTCCAGGACGTCCACAAGGGCCACGTCCCCCTGGCGGGATTTTTTGGTGACGTTAATCACCTTGACGCTCTTGCCGGTCACGGCCGCAGCCGCCCAGAAGTAGCTGGCGTTGGAGCCGTCGGGCTCGCAGTGGTAGGCTCCGGGACGGTAGCTCTGGTTGGGCGCCACTCTAAACACCTTGAAGTCGTCGTGGGTCACCTCGACGCCGAAGCGGCCCATGATGTCCAGGGTGATCTCCACGTAGGGCCTGGAGACCAGCTCACCTGCCACCGTCACCTCGATCCCCTTCGGGGCATAGGGCCCGGCCAGGAGCAGGGAGGAGAGGAACTGGCTGCTGATGCGGCAGTCCAGGGTCACCTTGCCCCCTTCAAAATGCCCCCCCGTTACTTTTACGGGCGGGCAATCGGTGGGGTTCACGCACTGGGCCGGGACCCCGGCCTGGCGCATGGCCACCAAGAGGTCCTCAATGGGCCGCTCCCCCATGCGCTTGGTGCCGGTAAGCACCGTCTCCCCCTCACCCAGGGCGGCGATGCCCGTAAGCAGCCGCATGGAGGTTCCCGAGTTGGCCAGGTAGATGGGCTCGGCACAGGCTTGAAGCCTGCCGCCGGTGCCGGTGACCACCATGGCCTCCCCGTCGTCTTCAATCACCGCGCCGAAGGCCCTCAAGGCGTCACGGGTCAACAGGGTGTCCTCGCTTCGCAAAAGACCTGTAATCCGGCTCTTTCCATCTGCCAGGGCCGCTGCAATGAGCAGCCGGTGGGAGTAACTCTTGGACCCCGGAAGGGTCACCTCAACCTTATCTCTGCCCATGCCGGGCGTAATCTCTCTCATGGTCTGCCTCATCTGCAATCTGAGAATCTATTTATAAAAATGCCTCCGGCGGCCAGGGGATAATCCCCTGGACCCCAGGTTCGCGAATGCTCCAGCCCTTAGGCCTCGGGTTGTCACATTCGCTGACGGGCTGCGCTGATATTTTTTACAACATCCCTCAGAAAATCCGAAGGGCGCTCATGCCACGGCGTTGCCATTCACTACTCACTACTCACTACTCACTATTCAATGCCTCCAGCACAGTACGCCGCATCAGCTCCACCGGGGCCGTTTGGCCTGTCCAGAGCTCACACTGGGCAACGGCCTGGAAGACAAACATGGCCGTGCCGTCCACCGTGGGGCACCCTTTGGCCCGGGCCGCAGCCAGAAGGGCTGTCTCCAGAGGGTTGTACACGATGTCCATGACCAGGGTCCGGGAGGTCAGGCCCTCCACGGATACGGGCATCGCCTCGGTGCGGGGCTCCATGCCCACGGATGTGGCGTTGATCAGGATATCCACCCCGGCCAGGTCCAGGTCGTCAAGGGCGGTAAACCCGGCGCCAAGGTCCCGGGCCAGGGCCTGCCCCTTCTCTTCACCGCGGTTGGCGATCACAAGGGAACCGCCCCTCTGCACGATGCCATACCCCACGGCACGGGCAGCGCCTCCGGCGCCGATGAGGGCCACCTTTTTCCCGGCGATGGAACCCCTGGTCTCCAGGGCCCGCATGGCCCCTTCCGCGTCCGTGTTGAACCCCACAAGCCTGCCGTCGCGATTAACGATGGTATTCACCGCCCCGATCTTCCGGGCGGTGTCGTCCACCTCGTCCAGATGGGCCATCACCTCGGTCTTATGGGGAATGGTGACGCTTGCCCCGCCCATGTTCAGGTGGCGCATGGCTAAAGCCGCCCCTTTGGCCTCATATAGGCCGAAGGCAAGGTAGACGGCGTTTACCCCGAGGGCGTCAAAGGCGGCGTTGTGCATGGCCGGACCCAGGCTGTGGGTAACGGGATTCCCAAACACCCCGAAGAGCTGCGTTTTTGCATCGATTCCCATGACATCACACCTCCAGGGAGCTTTCATCGGCGCTGCGGTACCCGCCGTGGGCCCCTTTGGCGTAGGAGCCCAGGACCTTGAGATAAAGGCAAAGCCCCTTCATGGTGGCCAGCACCCGCTTCACCCGGGCGTCGTCTTTGTGGCCTTCGATGTCCATGATAAAAAAGTAACTCCAGTTTTCCCGCTTGGTGGGCCGGGACTCCAGCTTCACCATGTTAAGCCCGGCGTCGGCCACCGGCTCCAGGGTTGTAAACAGGGCGCCTGGGATATGGGAGGTCACGAACATCACCGAAGTCTTGTCGTCCCCTGTGGGGCCCTGCTCTTCTTTTCCCAGGACGAGGAACCGGGTTTCGTTCCTGGAAGAGTCCTCGATCTTGGACTCCACCACCCGCAGGCCGTAGACCTGGGCCGCCTTGGAGCTGGCGATGGCCGCGGATTTGGGGTTGGCCGCCGCCTTCAAAGCGGCCTGGGCCGTGCTGCTGCACTCCTCCAGCACCACGTCGGGCAGGTTCCGCTGGAGCCAGCTCCGACACTGGGCAAAGGGCTGGGGATGGGAATAGACCACCTCCACCTCATCGAGGTTCCCCCAAAGGGAGAGAAGGTCGTGGCTGATGGTCTGATAATACTCCGCCGTGATGGTGACCTCCGACTCAAAAAGAAGGTCCTGGGTATGGGTCACCGCCCCTTCAATGGAGTTTTCAACGGGCACCACCCCGTACTGGCAGCCTCCGCGCTCCACTTCCGCGAAGATTTCAGCGATGTTGCGGTAGGGGGCAAAGCGCCCCGAATGGCGAAAGTGGTTGAGGGCCGCCAGGTGGCTGTGGGTGGCCTCCGGCCCCAGGTACGCGATGGTCAGGGGTTTCTGGAGCTCCCTGGACGCCGCCATGATGACGCTGAAAATGTATTGAAGCACGGTGTCGTCCACCGGCCCCTCGTTGAGGCGGCAGATGCGGTCCATGATCAGGGATTCCCGGGACCGGTCCAGAACCTTGCTGTCGTAGCGGCGCTTGAGCTCCCCCACGGCCGCGCTCACGCCCAGCCGCTGGTTGATGAGGGCCACGATCTGGGTGTCGATGCCGTCGATTTTCTCCCGCAGACCGGCCAGCTCTTTTTCAAAGGAGTCCCCATCGGGGTGAGGCTTTTCCATGGTGGTTACTTCTCCGTAATGGTTTCGTCGACCTTGTGACCGAAATGGCGACCGCCCTCTTCATGGTAGGCCAACACGCGATCCCCCGGTGCAAGGGACACCACGGATACGGGCTCACCCTCGGGTGAGGTCAGGCGAATGGTCTCGGCGTTTTGGACGATGGTGGCAACGCCCTTGTCCCCGATACGCGCCTTGATAAGGAGCATGGGGCGTTTCTCGATTTTCAGGCGTCCCACCACGGCGCTTGAAACGGAGCCGTCGTGGTTGACGATCTCCACCTCATCACCGGCCTCCAGCTCGCTCAGGTACCGGGTGCGCCCGCCGGGGACACGGGTGTAGGCATGCACTGCGCCGGCGTTAACCCTGAAGGGCCTCGGCGCCACATAGGGGTTGGAGACGGTCTCGGCATGGACCAGAAACAGGGCGCTGCTTGAATTGCCCACCAGCATGCCCTGGCCTTTCTCCATGTTCAGGCAGGTGTCCACACAGACGCGATCGCCCATGCCGATGTTCTTCACGTCGATGACCTCGGCCTCCACCAGGGAGAGACTCCCGGTCTCGCCCTTGAGAAGCTCCAGGGTCTTTTTCAGCTCCATGGGATCCCGGGTGTCGAGCATCACCTGCTTCACCCCTTTTTCCAGGATGCCGAAGGCCAGCTGGGCCTCGTCAAAGGAGTGTACCAGAGCCGCCACGTCCGCGCCCTTGGCGATGAGGTTCTCCAGGGGGATGATGGTCCAGTCCGTGCATTCCAGGATCACCAGCTTCTGGGCGGCAAGGCGACAGATAGCCTCCTCGTCGTCACCGCTGGTGATGGTGAAGATCTCCACGTCCTTGCCGGGGACCAGATCACCGTCGTCACAGATGGTGACGACGCGGCCCAGCTCCTTGACCTTTTCCGAGCATCCGTCGGGGACCATGATCCCGTCAGCACCTGACTCCAGGGCCGTGAGCACCAGTTCTTTGTCCCAGGGGTCTGCTTTTACCCATATTTTTCTCATCATCAAACCGTCCTTCATGTTTAAATGCATACATTCCGTTTCAGGAAGATATAAAATATCAATACCCTTGCAGGATAGCCCTGCGAATTAGGCGTTGGCAGCGGGTCATCCCTAAGCCGACGCCATTAAGCCATGGACTCCAGGTGATCCAGTGCCTCATCCACGGAGAGGTCCTGATGGATGATCATGTGCATGGCCTTGACGAGGTTTTCCGGGTCACGATGCTGGAACACGTTGCGGCCGATGGAGATACCGGCACCGCCCGCGTCGATGGAGCCCTTGACCATCTCCAGGATCTCCCGGTCGGAATCCATGGTTTCGCCACCGGCGATGACCACGGGCACGTTGCACCCCTCGGTCACTTCACGGAAACTCTCCGGGCTTCCCGTGTAGTTCACCTTGACGATATCCGCCCCCAGCTCACCGCCCACCCGGGCCGCATGCTTGACGAAATTCACATCGTAGCTGTTGGTGATCTTTTCGCCGCGGGCGTAGCACATGGCCAGGAGGGGCAATCCCCAGGTTCGGCAATCCGCGCTGACCCGGCCGAAGTCGTGGAGCATCTCCTTTTCGTCGGCGTCCCCCAGGTTCAGGTGAAGAGAGACGGCGTCGGCCCCGAGCTTGATGGCTTCTTCAACACTGCACACCAGGGTTTTTGCGTTGGGAAAGGGGGAAAGGCAGGTGGAGGCGGAGAGGTGGATGATCAGGCCGATGTCAGGGCCGGTGCCCCGAAGCCCTTCAGCCACAAGACCCTTGTGCTCCACAATGGCGTTGGCGCCTCCGTTGGCGACCTTCTGAATGGTGGATTTCATGTCGATGACCCCTTTGATGGGGCCCACGGTGGTCCCATGATCCATGGGGACGATGATGGTACGGCCGGTGGTTCTGTTGAAAATCCGTTCAAAACGAATCATCTTGCCGATGCTGCTCATGGTGTTCTCCTTCAGCGAATGGCCCCTCTCACAAGAGGCGCCCGAGGGTTTGAAGCATAAAAAAAGGCCGTGAAAGGTATCTTCCACGGCCTGGGTGCTTCTTTTTTGCTGATCTGGAGTGCCGTGGGACCTTGTGTTGGTCTACCCACGGCTGTTTTACGCTTACAAGTGTGTGTGGTTCAGCGCATGCCTGGGTACACCGATGTGATACCAGTAATAAAAATAATAAAATGCGCTGAAAAATCGAAACATTTTTTTTCTCTTTGCCGAATATCTGTACGTTTCACATGCGAAAGGCGGGTGTCGCCTTCCGTCACTTTTAGCGATAAAACTTCGTGAAGAATTAATCTATGGAAATGAGGTTGTCAAGATGTTATTTACCGAAAGATACCGGCCGGGGGTGCTTCCCGGCCCCGGCGAACAGTTACTACAGACAGTAACAATGCGCATATCCGGCCGCTGACCCCTGCGGATCGCGCCCACCATTTTCCCGAGAAAAAAGGAACATAACGAGCCCATGAGACGCTTTTTCATCAACAAAGAGGACATCACGGACACCCACGGCACCATCACAGGAGACGAAGCGCGTCACATGACGCGGGTACTCCGGCTGAAGCCCGGGAGCACCGTCATCCTCCTTGACGGCCAGGGTGGAGAGTACGATGCCGTCATCGACGAAATCCGGGAACAAAGCGTCTCTGTCACCCTCTCCGCCTCCCGGCAGGAGACCCCCTCCTCCGCACCGTCCATCACCCTCTGCCAGGCCTTTTTAAAAGAGAAAAAGATGGACGACCTGGTGCGCCACCTGACCGAACTGGGCATGGCGGCCTTTCAGGCCTTCTTTTCCAGCCGCGTGGTGGCCCGTCCCAAAGGGGACAAGCTGGAAAAACGCGAAGCCCGATGGGAAAAGATCGCCGGAGAAGCCGTCAAGCAGTGCGGACGCACCACGGCCCCTGCCATCTGCCGCACCACCGAGCTGAAAACCCTGCTTGAAGGGCTGCCCTCCGGCCCCCACACCCTGAAGCTCTTCTTCTGGGAAGAGGCCCAGGTCTCCTTTAAAGAGCTGGGCGCCATGAACGCGACCATCACCAACCTCACCCTGATCATCGGCCCCGAGGGAGGATTTACCGCGGAAGAGGCCGAGCTGGCCAGGGAAGCGGGGTGCCTCGTTGCCGATTGGCACGCGCATCCTCCGGGCGGAGGCGCCCGTTGGCCGCCCTCTCCATCGTCCAATACCTGTTCGGGGATATGTAATGTAGCCCGGGAATTTCATGGGAAACACCAGACCGAATCAATAAGGGGACACCCATCCTCACCGTTATCAGATCCTTCGACTCGTGAAATGCCCGGGTTAAGGGCGCCCCTTCACAAACCGCCCTTGACAAGTGACCAATCACCCCTATCTTTAACTGAAGTTCATGTCCTGCGGAACATTGCCGTCCCGGGACTCATCAATTCTTTTGCCGACGAGCCCCTTACCCAGGGGTCATCAAGGGTTGGATACCTATGGATGCCCCGGACCCCGCCGTCACCCGGTCTGGTTGTTCCCGGGCCATCGCAAGTCTTCCAAAAAGGAGACCCCATGGAAAAAGTAGAAAACGGATTGTTCGTTCAGGTCGCATATAAAGGAACCCTTGCCGACGGCGAAGTCTTTGACAGCAGTGAAGGACGCGATCCCCTTGAAGTACAGATGGGAACCGGCCAGTTGATCCCCGGGTTTGAAGCGGCCCTGATGGACCTTTCGGTGGGTGACAAAAAAACCTTCACCTTAGGGCCTGAAGATGCATACGGCGAACGTTCCGATGATCACACCATGGACTTTCCCGCTTCCGACGTTCCCCCGGAAATGAACCCCCAGGTGGGCCAGGCCATTGCCCTGTCCACCCCCCAGGGCCAGCAGGTACCGGCGGTCATTACCCACGTGGACGACGAAAAGGTCAGCGTGGACCTGAACCACCCCCTGGCCGGCAAGACCCTCACCTTTGAGATCGAAGTGGTGGGTATCTCCAAAGAGGCCACCCAGCAGCCCGCGGGAGGATGTTCCCCCAGCGATTGCAGCGGGTGCGGAGGCGGTTGTCACTGATCCGAACCGGGCCCTTTCTCCTATAGGGCCCGTCCGTATAGCAAGCCGATGCCCCGGGGCCACTGGCCGCGGGGCTTTTTTATTTTCTTCTCCCTTTGCTCCCTTCCGCGTCAAGGCCAATCGTTGACGCCTCCCTCCAGAAAGAGTACTATCCTTTCAACATTCCTACGCATTGAACCGTCGGCAACCACCCCGGAGCCCCTCCCCTGCCGGCAGATTCCCCAAGGTCGATCGCCCTTCCAACGACACAGGACTCACTCACACAGAGGTGTGCCATGCTCAGCCAACGGATGAAACTCTATTTTCTCCTGGCCATTGTCAGCTCCATCGCCATCGCATTGGTCGGCTTCGTGTACACAAAAAAAGACCTTCCCCCCTACCCCGGCACCGTCAAATCCATGTACGGCCAGACCCTTTCAAGCAAAAACGCCATTATGGCGGGCCAGCAGGTATGGCAACGGTTCGGCCTCATGGACCTGGGCCACATCACCTAACCGTTCTGCCGGGGGCCCGGACTTCACGGCCCAGGCCCTGCACAACATGGGCGTCACCATGCGGGAAGTGATGGCCCTTCAGCGTTTTCGCACCAGCTATGACAGGCTCCTGACAGAAGAAAAAGGGGCCGTGGACGCGGTGGTTATCAACCAGATCAAAACCAATCGCTACGACAAAGAGAGCGACACCCTGACCCTGACCTCCCTTCAGGTGGCAGCCCTGTTCAAAAACCGCGACTTTTATCACAGGCTCTTCACCGAAGGGGACGAAAACGGCCCCATCAACCCCGGCACCATTACCGACCCTACCCAGCTCCGGGACCTGGCCGACTTCTTCTTCTGGACAGCCTCATCCGCACCCGGACCATACGCCCGGGAGACACCCACACCTACACCAACAACTGGCCCCACGACCCCAGCGTGGGCAACATGGTCTCGGGCAAGTCCCTGGTCTGGTCGGCCATCTCCCTGGTGGCCTTCGGGCTCTGCCTGGGGGGCATGGGTGCCCTCTGCCCCACAAATACGGGTTCAACAAAGGCGCCCAGGGCTATAAGCCGGAGCCTGCCATGGCCCTGGCCGGTGCCCCCATCTCGGCCAGCCAGAAAAAGGCCGCCAAGTTCTTCCTGGTGGTGGCAGCCCTCTTCTTTGTGCAGGTCAACGTCGGGGGGCTCATGGCCCACTACACGGTGAGCCCGGACTCCTTTTACGGCCTCAAGGCCATCGCCGCCTTTATCCCCTACAACTGGGTCAAATCCTGGCACCTGCAGCTGGCGATCTTCTGGATTGCCGTCTCATGGATCGGCATGACCCTGTTCGTGGCTCCCATGGTGGGCAACCGGGAGCCCAAAGGGCAAGGCTTCCTCGTGGATTTTCTCTTTATTGCGGTTCTCATAGTTGCCGTTGGCAGCCTCACAGGGGAAGTCCTGGGCATCAAGGGAATGCTTGCAGACTACTGGTTCTGGCTGGGACACCAGGGGTGGGAATACCTGGAGCTGGGACGACTTTGGCAGATCCTTCTCTTCATCGGCCTCATCCTCTGGCTCTTTCTGGTGGTCAGGGCCCTGAAGGATCACTTCAAGGCAGGCCAGGACAAGTGGGGGCTTCCCAATTTCCTGGCTTACTCCGGGGTGGCCGTGGTGGGATTTTTCAGCTTCGGCCTCACCTACGACCCCCAGACCCACATCACCATCGCCGACTTCTGGCGCTGGTGGGTGGTCCACACCTGGGTGGAGGGAGCCTTTGAGTTCTTCGCGGCTGCGGCCGTTGCCTTTGTCATGGTCAACCTCGGGCTGGTGCGCCTCGAGGCCGGTCTCCGGGCCGTCTACTTCACCGTGGGCCTTGCCCTTTTTGCGGGCATCATCGGGGTGGGGCACCACTACTACTGGTTCGGTGAGCCCTCCCTCTGGCTCGCCCTGGGGTCCACCATCTCCGCCCTGGAGCCGGTGCCCATCCTCCTTCTCCTCTCCGAGGTGTGGCACGGCCAGAGCGCCCTGGTAAAGGGGGGCAGCGACTTCCCTTACAAATACCCCCTGATGTTCCTCATGGCCGCCATCTGCTGGGAGTTTGTTGGGGCCGGTGTCATGGGGCTCTCCATCACCACCCCGGTGGTCAACTACTACGAGCACGCCACCTACCTCACCGTCAACCACGGCCACACCGCCCTGTTCGGGACCTACGGAATCCTGGGTATCGGCCTCGCCCTGTTTTCCATGCGCGGGCTGGTGGAAGACAAGGGATGGAGCCCCACCCTGCTCAAGCTCAGCTTCTGGAGCATCAACATCGGGCTCTTTGTCATGTTCACCGCCACCCTCCTGCCCACGGGGATCCTCCAGGTGCTGGACAACATCAACCACGGGTTCTGGCACGCCCGTTCCAACGCCTTCTGGTCCAGGGACATCATCCAGCTCCTCGGCAACACCCGCATGGTGCCCGATGTCATGATCATCATCGGGTCCGGGGCCTTTCTCCTGTTTATGCTCAAAGCCATGGGGAATCTGAAAAAGGTAACCATCGGCTCAGGCGAGCCCTTTGCGTAAAGTATGCCTTCTATGGTTAAAGTGCATGGAAAAACCTGCCTCCGGCGGCGAGGTGAGCCACCTCGAAAGCTTATTGCCATTGCGCTTTGCCCTTCGTTCCTCAGGGCAAAGCGCAATGGCCTTCGGCTCGGGCTGCGCCCGACATGAACGCTGATGGTTTATGCGGACTGGATCGCAAGCTTCGACGTTACAGGATACGTTGTCACCACTTGCCCTGTGTTGATTTAACCGCACGGCCTCCGGCGGCGAGGTGTGCCACCTCGAAAGCTGGTTGCCATTGCGCTTCGCCCTTCGTTCCTCAGGGCAAATCGCAATGGCATTCGAGTGAAGTTTGTTGAGGTAAAACGTGGCAGGCACGGTGCATGAAAGCCGAAACAAACATACCCAGACAATTCAATTGCCTGGGTATGGGGCTTGCTTCGATCAGGCCCGGTGATTCAGGTCGGCACCAATCAAAAAAACTGTTTATCAAACGTTTGGGCTCCGGCAGGGCCGCCGGAGGCTTTTTTTTTATGATTTCTGCGTGGCAGCGCCCGACTCAAATGCCGCCTGCTTCACGGCTTCGGCAACGCGCTTGCCCACGCGCCGGTCCAGGGCATCGGGGATCACATACTCGGCAGTGAGTTCGTCGTCACCGATGATGCCTGCGATGGCATAAGCGGTGGCAAGGGTCATGGCGCTGTTGATCTCCCGGGCCCGGGCGTCCAGGGCGCCGCGGAAGATGCCGGGAAAGGCCAGGACGTTGTTTACCTGGTTGGGAAAATCGGAACGGCCGGAGCCCACCACAGCGGCCCCTGCGGCCCGGGCGTCGTCGGGCATGATCTCGGGGGTGGGGTTGGCCATGGCAAAGACCACGGCGCCTTCGTTCATAGAGGAGACCATCTCCTTGCTCACCACGTTGCCTGCAGAGACACCGATGAACACATCGGCACCCGCCATGGCGTCGGCAAGGTCACCCGTGCATTTGGCCTTGTTGGTCAGGCACGCCAGGGCCTCCAGGTGGGGCGGGTTGTCCCCGCACTCCCGGCAGAGGATCCCGCTCTTGTCACAGGCCAGGATGTCTGTGACGCCCAGCTCCAGGAGAAGCTTGATGATGGCTCCCCCGGCGGCACCGGCCCCGTTGACCACCACACGCACCTCGGAAAGGTTTTTCTTCACCACCTTCAAGGCGTTGATGAGGGCGGCGGCCACCACAATGGCCGTGCCGTGCTGGTCGTCATGGAAAACCGGAATCTCCAGTTCGGCTTTGAGCCGCTCTTCGATCTCCATACAGCGGGGTGCGGAGATGTCCTCAAGGTTGATGCCGCCGAAGGTGGGGGCGATCATCTTCACGGACTGGACGATCTCTTCCACGTCGGTGCTGGCAAGGCAGATGGGAAAGGCATCCACATCGGCAAACTCCTTGAAGAGAATGGCCTTGCCCTCCATCACCGGCATGGCGGCCTCGGGCCCGATGTCCCCCAGGCCCAGGACAGCGGTGCCGTCGGTAACAACAGCCACAAGGTTCCCCTTGGCCGTGTAGCGGTACACCTCGTCTTTGGTGCCGCTGATCTCCCGGCATGGCTGGGCCACCCCGGGGGTGTACGCCAGACTCAAATCATCCCGGTTCTCGACGGCCACCTTGGAGACCACCTCGATTTTACCCACACTCTTCTCGTGAAGCGCTAAGCTCGCCGCGTTGTAATCCATTTTCAGTTTCCTTCCCCTCCGGTCGGTTCCGCTCCGAAGTGCTCATCATGGGACCGGAGTCATTGCGATCATTGATAGAACAAACTGTCCGAATCCATGGATTCGGGTCTCTCTTTACCTCAAGGTGGGTGCCATGTCCCGCCCTTATTTGCTCCGGCCCGGGGTATTACCATGACCCCGCAGGCCATCCATGAAAGAGACCTGTGAGATCACAGCGTTTTTTTGTCATTCCCGCGCGATATCCGCCGCCATAAAAAAAACGTGTACGATTCAGCTTGCCTCCGGCGACAAGGTGGGGGCACCTTGAAACCCTGTGGCGAATGCATGGAGTTTGCCATTATGCAATCGTTTTCGGGGCATTCGCGTGATGTGTGACATAAGGCAACCGCTTTTGCCGGAGAGGCCCGTTTCATTCGTCTGGAAACACGATTCAAGGCACGTTGAACTCGCTTGACTTTAGAGGAAATACCCCAACGACAAAACACCCCCCGGCATCATTGCCGAAGGGTGTTTTGATGGGGGGATAGCCCGGGAGGTTACCTTACATAATCATCTTCAGCAGGGCGGTTGCCAGGATCAGCATAAAGGCCCCGCCGATTCGTGAGGAGATCTGAGCAAAGGGCATGAGGTCCATGCGCTTGGAGGCGGAGAGAACCGCCACGTCGCCGGTGCCGCCCATGTTGGCCATGCAGAGCCCGCCGGTGATGGCGGCTTCGATGGGGTAGAACCCGAAGAGACGGCCCACAAAACCGGAGCCGATGATGGAGCCCACCACGGTGACGGCCACCAGGACCACATACTGGATGGAGAAGGCGTCGATGACCTGGTTCAGGTTGGTGTAGGCCACGCCGATGCCCACGAGAAGGGCCGGGGTCATGCTGACCATGACGAAGCGGAACCACTGGAAGGCCCCCAGTTCGTATTTACGGGGAAGAATCCCCAGGGCCTTGACCACGGCCACGCTGATAATCATCAGGGCATAGGAGTGCAGGGGAATAAAGCTGCCGAGGAGTTTGCCGAAGACGAAGAAGGTGGTGGCCATGAGCAGGCCGATGCCCATGAGCTGATAATCGATGGAGGTCTCTTCCTCGGTCTCCTCGGCCACGGCGTCCTGATTTTTCATGAGGGTGCCGTTGCCCGTGAGGGAAGGAGAGGATTTGCCGATCCTGTCCAGGATCCCTGCGGCCACGATGGCAAAGGCGTTGCCCAGGGCCAGGGCGGGCACCATGCGGGACATCATGGCCGCAGGGTCGAGGTTCAGGGTGCTGCCGAAGATCTGGGACAGGGGAACCGCCCCTGCGCCCATGCCGCCGCCCATAATGGGAATGGCGATGTAGAGAATGGCCTCTTTAAACCCGTAGCCCATGAGCATGCCCACGGTCCCGGTCATGAGAATGGAGACGAGCACGCCCCCCAGGATCACCGGCAGGTACCTCACCGAGGCGCGTATCAGGAGCTTGCGGTCCATGCCCAGGATACTGCCCGTGATAAGGGCCGCGATGTAAAAGCTCAGAAAGCTCTCGCTCTTCATGAAGCTGGTCATGATCTTCACCGAGGGCTGGGGAAGCACCCCGTAGGTGACCAGGGCGGCAGAGCCGAAGATAATCAGGATGGGTCCACCCCCCAAGTAATCCTTAATGCCGGGGGTGCGGTCACCGATTTCATTGAAAATGGCGCCCAGGGCCATCATCAGGGGCAAGGCCCCCACCATGCCCTTGGGAAGGACCTGGAGATAGGTGGTGAGAAACACCACGCCGGTTAACACGAGAAAAAACGGAAGGGGAATCCCCATGATCTTGTAGTCACGAAGGCCCTGTGCGGGCATGACGGCGGTCGTTGCTGTAGACATCTTCATCTCTCCTAAAATAAAACGTTATTTCCTGATGGCTGCACCGGATTCATACGCCGCCTGCTTGACGGCATCGGCCACCTGCCTTCCCACGCGCCGGTCCAGGGCGTCTGGGATCACATACTCGGCAGTGAGTTCATCGTCTGTGATGATCCCAGCGATGGCATACGCCGCGGCCAGGGCCATGGAGGGGTTGATCTCCCCCGCGCGGGCGTCCAGGGCGCCCCGGAAAATCCCGGGGAAGGCCAGGACGTTGTTCACCTGGTTGGGAAAATCAGAACGGCCGGAGCCCACCACGGCGGCTCCTGCGGCGTGCGCGTCGTCGGGCATGATCTCCGGGGTGGGGTTGGCCATGGCAAACACCACGGCCCCTTCGTTCATGGAAGCCACCATCTCCCTACTCACCACGTTCCCGGCAGAAACCCCGATGAAGACATCGGATCCCACCATGGCATCGGCAAGGTCCCCTGTGCGTTTGTCCCGGTTGGTCCTGCGGGCCAGGGCCTCAAGGTGGGGCGGGTTCTGGGGATCCCCTTCCCGGAGAAGACCGCTTTTGTCGCAGGCGAGAATGTCTGTCACGCCCAGGTCCAGGAGCATCTTGATGATGGCGCCCCCGGCGGCTCCGGCGCCGTTAACCACCACCCGAACGTCGGAGATCTCTTTGCCCACCACCTTCAACGCGTTGATCAGGGCCGCGGCCACCACAATGGCCGTGCCGTGCTGGTCGTCATGGAAAACCGGAATATCCAGCTCCGCCTTGAGCCGCTCTTCGATCTCCACGCAGCGGGGTGCAGAGATGTCCTCCAGGTTGATCCCCCCAAAGGTGGGAGCGATCATCTTGACCGACTGCACGATCTCATCCACATCGCAGGTGGCAAGACAGATGGGGAAGGCGTCCACATCGGCAAATTCTTTAAATAAAATGGCCTTGCCCTCCATCACGGGCATGGCCGCTTCGGGCCCGATGTCCCCCAGGCCCAGGACCGCGGTTCCATCGGTGACCACGGCCACGAGGTTGCCCTTGGCCGTGTACCGGTACACCTCGTCCCGCTCATCGCTGATCTCCCGGCACGGCTGGGCCACCCCCGGGGTGTACGCAAGGCTCAGGTCATCCCGGGTCCCGATGGCGACCTTGGAGACCACTTCGATTTTGCCCACGCTTTTGGCGTGAAGCGCTAAACTCTCAGCATTGTAATCCATCCTGTATCCTTCCCCTTCGGTTCATCCTGCACCGTCATGGTGCGAATGGTTCGTGTGATCCGATGTATTGCAGCCCCCGTACCAAAAAGCATATTTTTTCATATCCCCTTCCGTTCCAGGATGTTGCACAAAGACGCAAAAACCCCGCTTTCTCCAAAGCGGGGTTTTTTCTTGCCGGACAGGAATCTTTCCCGGGGGACAGGAAGCTCGTCCCCCACATCCCTTCACGTCACCGGTTGTTCGTTGCCTCCGGGTTCAAGACCTTTCGAATGGTCCTGGCGAGCTCTGCCCGATTAAAGGGTTTCTTCATAAAGGCACGGATGCCGTGCTCTTCAAGATCACCTGCCGGGGGGCTCCCGGTGCCGTCCTGATAGCCGCTGTACAAAATGATGGGCATCTCAGGGCACAGGGCCCTGATCTCGCTGGCCAGCTCCATGCCGTTAAGGTAGGGCATCATGTGATCGGTCATCACCAAATCAAACCCGCGGGGGTCCGTGCGGACCGCTTTTAAGGCGGCCAGGCTCTCGGTATGGGCCACCACCTCGTACCCCATGCGGCACAGCATCTTCTCGGTGCCGTAAATCATCTGCTCGTCGTCATCCACCAGGAGGACCCGCTCCTTGCCCTTTGGAATCGGCGGTGCCTCCCCCCCGTCCCTGGCGGGCTCTGCGGCGTGGGCACAGGGCAGGTACACGGTAAAAATGGTCCCCCGCCCCGGATGGCTGGCCACGGTAATGGCGCCCCGGTGGCGCTTAACAATGCCGTGGGACATGGAAAGCCCGAGACCCGTGCCGCCCTGCTCTTTCTTTGTGCTGAAAAAGGGATCGAAAATCCGCTCCATGTCTTCGGGGGGAATCCCCTTTCCGTTGTCCCGCACCCTGAGGCGGGAGTAGCGCCCCGGACTCAGGTCCGGGTGGACCAGGGTCGCGTTTTTGTCCAGGTCCACGGCGTCCAGGGTGATCTCGATGATCCCCTTCTGGTTTTCCACGGCATGGGCGGCGTTGGTGCACAGGTTCATGATCACCTGATGGATCTGGGTGGGGTCGGCAAGCACAAGGCCGGACTCGGCCTGAAGGTCCAGGCGAACGTCGATGGTGGCCGGGATGGAACTCTTCAAAAGCTGGCGGCACTCCGTCAGAAGCCTCGCCATCTGCACCGGCTGCTTCTCCTGCTGTTTGTCCCGGCTGAAGGCAAGGATCTGACGAACAAGGCCCTTGCCGCGCCGGGCGGCCTTGAGTACATGGGTCAGGTCTTCATGGGCTGGTTCCCCTTCGGTCACCTCCTCAAGGGCCAGTTCCGTGCAGGTGGTGATCCCACCCAGGATGTTGTTGAAGTCATGGGCAATGCCCCCGGCAAAGGTGCCGATGGCCTCCATCTTGTGGGACTGACGGAGCTGCGCCTCCAGTTTCTTCTCCCGGGCCTCGGCCCGTTTGCGGCGCGCAATGATCCGCATCAGCACCACAATGGTCACGGACTGGTAGGCAAGAAAGCCAAGGGTGGCCCAGATGATGTATTTGTACTGATAGTAGACCGTCACCGGCTCGTTTCGGATCACGCTTCCCCTGGGAAGCCGGTTGTGGGGAATGGAGAAGTGCCGAAGGATCCGGTAATCGAAGATGGGCTCGATGGCGCTGTGGCGAAGGACGGGAATCTCACCGGGGGCTTCCCCGTTCAGGATACGCAGGGCAATGCGCGCGGCCTCTTCGGCCTGCCTTTGGCCGCTGAGCATCAGGCCGCCCAGCACCCCGCTGCCCAGGGTATACTCCCAGGGGGAGTAGACCGGGCACCCGGAGTGGGTAAAAACCAAGGACGTGCTCTCCTGCACGGTGAGCCTCACCCCGTCGGGGGTCAGGTAATAGGAGAGGTAAAGGATCAGGGTCTCGTCGGGAAGGGAGGAAAGGGAGGCCTTCAGGTCATCAATGGATTTCATGGACAGGTCCAGGAAGGTCACGCGCTCTTCATAGGCCGGTATGAGTTCGAGGAGCCGCTGCCGATTGATACGGCTGGAGGTGGAGGCCCCGCTCACATAGGCGACGTAACGCGCCTCCGGATGCATGGTAAGGGCCAGGTCCAGGGTGCCCGCCAGGTCGTAATCTTCGGCAACGCCGGTGTACCCCGCATGGCCGGCAATCATCGCCTTATTAAACCCGTTGATTCCGCAGAACACCACAGGGGTCCCGGGAAACAGTTCATTGCGATGGAGCAGGAGAAAGTTGAGGGCGTTGTTGTCTGCGGCCACGATCACATCAAAGCGCACCGCCTCGTACTTCAAGCGATACACCTCTTTCAAGGTGCCGAAGATCTCCTCCGGGCGATACCGTTTGGTGTCCATGTACTCAAAACTGACCCGAAGGGAACTCCCCCGGGTGTCGAACACCGACCGAAGCCCCTCGGTGACTGAGTCCGCCCACACATACCCGGGATGGTATGAGTTCAGGACCAGTACCTGACGAACAGCAACCGCCTTTGCAGGCTCCGCAGCCTGTGCCTGCCCGCCCGAAAGAAGCAAACACACGACCAGCACCAAGATAAAATTCAGACGCCCCATTCGGTCACCGAGGGGTTTGCATGTAATAAAAAGAGTTAAGACAGCACCCGTCATCCCTTTTCGATCCCTTTTCCCGCCTCATCCAGAAGCCTTCGGACGACCCGCGCCAGCTCTTTTTTGACAATGGGCTTGATCATAAAGGCCTTAACGCCCATCTCCTCCAGGGCCTCTTCGCTCAGCCTGGTGCTGTACCCGGTGCAGAGAATAACCGGTAGGCCCGGCCGGATACGCAGCAGCTCCTCGGCCAGGAGCTCGCCTGTCATGCCCGGCATGGTCATGTCCGTCATCACCAGGTCAAAGTGCTCCGGCCCCGACCGAAACAACTCCAGGGCCTCGACGCTGTCCGTCCTGATCACCGCTGTGTACCCCAGGCGCCCCAGGATCTTGCCGATCATCCTGGCGATGGGCGGCTCGTCGTCAACCACCAGGATCCTCTCGCCGCCCGTGGGCAGGATGCCGTCATCCGAGGGTGGCTCAGGCTCCTCGCGATCCGCCTCGGTGACGGGCAGGTAAACGGTAAACACGGCACCGCGCGGGATGTTGTCCTCCACCTTGATCTCTCCCCCCCACTTTTTGACAATGCCGTGGACCATGGCAAGGCCCATGCCCGTGCCTTCCCCAGGGCCCTTGGTGGTAAAAAAAGGCTCGAAAATGGAGGATTTCACCTCAGCGGGGATGCCGCACCCTGTGTCGGCGACCCTCAGGGTCAGGTAGTTTCCCGGAAGGAGCGAAACCGGAACCGGCGTCCCCCCATACCCCAGGGCCGTGTCAAAGAGCTTTACATCCAGAACCCCGCCGTCCCCCTCCATGGCGCTGGCCGCGTTGGTGCACAGGTTCATGAGAATCTGGTGCACCTGGGTCTCATTGCCGAGGATCCTGGATTCGCTTTCAATATCCCGTGTAATCTCCACCGTGCTCGGGATGGAGGAGCGGATGAGCTTAAGGGCCTCTTCCACAACGGGTTTCACCCGGATGGCCACGGTGGCTTCGTCGCCCTGGCGGGCAAAGGTGAGGATCTGTCGAACCAGCGTCACGGCCCGGGTCCCGGCCAGGTAAATCTCCTGCAGGTGGCCTTCCAGCCGCGTGTCCGGCGTCACATCATCCAGGGCAAGCTCGGCATAGCCCAGGACCGACGAGAGAATATTATTGAAATCATGGGCAATCCCCCCTGCGAGCCCTCCGATGGCTTCCATCTTGTGGGTCTGGCGAAGCTCCTCCTCCATCTTTTTGATCTGCGTGATATCCACCCCGTGATGGAACCTCACCTGCCGTCCGTCCACCCACTGGATGCTCCGCTCGTAGTTGATATAAAAGGCAGGGCCTGGTTGGGCTCTCCCGCCCGGCGCCCGGACGGTGTCCCAGGAATCCCTCCCCGGGGGGAGCTCCCCGGAGGCCCTTCCCTCTCGCGACCGGCCATAAAGAGGGCATGGTACTCCTGCCCGGTGAGCCCCTCTCCGAAACTCTCAATCATGGCCTTGTTCATAAACAAAATCTTGAAGGTCTTCGTATCCGATACACAGATGATGGCGTCCACGCTGTCCAAAACGGTCTTCAAGGTCTTGAGGGACCGCCTCTGGGCCTCCTCCGCCTTGACGGACTCGGTGATATCGGGTGCCGTCTGCCCACCACGCGGACCACCTACCCCGTCGAAAACCAGACGCTCCCGTGGTTCGAATCCACTTCTTCTCCCCTTTGTGGGTGGTGATCTCACCATAATGGGACGACCCAGCTCGACACACTGGGAAAACGCCTTGGCCACAGCCTCCCCGTCGTCTTTGCAGTAACAGGACATTGACGCCGTAAAATGGTCCAGTGTCGGATCCACCTCCAACCCGTGAATTTCATAAAGCTGGTTGGTCCAGAGAAACAGCTCATCGTCCACGTGGAACTCCCAGCCCCCGATGTTGCTCAATCTCTGGGTTTCGTCCAGAAGGGCCCGGTTCCGCGCCAGCTGATGTTCCACCGCCTTGCGCCGCTCCATGTCGTGATACAGGCGCTGTCGCATCTGGTTCAACGCCGATACCAGTTCGTCGATCTCGTCCGGGCATTCGGGGTCGGCCTTCCTGTTGGGCAGCTCCAGGCGCGTGCCCAGCTCCCGGGGCCGTATGGACGTGGCGTACCCTGCAATGGCCGTTATGTGGCGCGTCACCAGGCGGTGAAGGACCGCAAGGATCGCCATGGAGACCAGCAGCGTTTTCAGGGCCTGGGTCACCAGGACCACAAAAAGCCGTTCAAACAGCCGGCGATGGACCCCCTCTAAGGAGGCATAGACGTCCAGCACACCGATGTGCCGCTCCCGGCTCCCGTGGGAAAAGAACATATCGAAGCCCCTGCGCACCCACTGCTCGCCCTCCTTCAACCGACCCGCCGTAAAGAGCACCTCCCCGTTCTCGCGAATCTCCAGGTAGATGAGGTCCCGCATGGTGAGCATGTCATTGAGATGGGTGGTGATCTGAAGGTCATCGAGCTGCCACAGGCTCCCCGACAGACTCTCCAGGTGCCCTTCCCTGACCTGCGTGAACTGGTCGTCCACGGCGCTCAGGTCTTTTCTGTACTCCAGGAACAGGTTGAAGCTGGTCCCGATAAAGGTAATGAGAAAGCTGAAGACAAGGATATAAAACAGCTGCTTTGCAGCCAGGGAACCTTTAAGGCGACGCGAGATGGTCTTGATGCGGTGAAAGGGCATACACACCTCTGTTGGGAGTCAGGATCCCTCGGCATGTGGAGAAACATCCCGGCCACGGGATGCACGATCCCCAAAACATAAGGGGGGATGAACGGGGGTACGAACCGCCGAAGAGACAGACACGGTCAACGGGCGGGGTGCGGAGAAACAAGCAACAGGAAAAGACAGGGCAGAGAAAAGCACATGGTGCGGAAAAAACGGCAGGCTACCCATAGCATGCCGACATCCGCACCATCTGCCATCACGTCAGAGGTGTATCGATAAAACGGATGCCCGCCTTAAGCCGCAGGTCGCGGCCCAACGGGCGTCCGTATGGGCAGGGGTCAGACAACCCCCTGGTCTATCATGGCATCCACCACCTTGATAAAACCGGCAATGTTGGCCCCGGCCACATAGTTGCCGGGCATGCCGTACTGTTCGGCCGCATTCAGGCAGGTGGCATGGATGTTCCGCATGATGTCCTTGAGGCGCCGGTCCACCTCCTCCCGGCTCCAGGAGAGACGCATGCTGTTCTGGCTCATCTCAAGGCCTGAGGTGGCCACCCCGCCTGCGTTGGCTGCCTTGGCAGGGCCAAAGAGGATGTTGTTGTCTTTGAAATAGTGGACCGCCTCCAGGGTGCAGGGCATGTTGGCCACCTCCACAACGGCGCGGCAACCGTTCTTCACAAGGGTTTCGGCGTCCGAGCGGTCCAGCTCGTTTTCAAGGGCCGTGGGCATGGCCACATGGCAGGGGACCTCCCAGGGACGCCTGTCCGGGACCCACTCGCAGCCGAACCTGTCGGCGTAATCCTTGGCGGGCCGCCTATAAACGGTCCAGAGATCGGCCATGTAGGCGAGTTTTTCGCCCTTGATCCCCTCGGGGTCATGGACGTAGCCGTCCTCGTCAGCAATGGTAACCACCTTGCCGCCCAACTCATTGACCTTCTCGATGACATAGGTCCCGACGTTGCCGTATCCTGAGATGGCAACGGTCTTGCCCTCCATGGTCTCGTTTGTGAGCTTGAGCATTTCTTCAAGGAAATAGACGGCGCCGTACCCCGTGGCCTCGGGCCGGACCAGGCTGCCGCCCCAGTTGAGGGCTTTGCCGGTGAGCACCCCGGTAAATTCATTGGTCAGCTTCTTGTACATCCCGAACAGGTAGCCGATCTCCCGGGCGCCCACCCCGACATCCCCTGCAGGCACGTCGGTGTTGGGGCCGATGTGGCGAAAAAGCTCGGCCATGAAGCTCTGGCAGAACCGCATCACCTCGTTGTCCGATTTGCCCTTGGGGTCAAAGTCGGACCCGGCCTTGCCGCCGCCCATGGGCAGGGTGGTCAGGGCATTTTTAAACACCTGCTCAAAGGCCAGGAACTTCAGTATCCCGAGGTTCACCGACGGGTGAAACCGGCACCCGCCCTTGTACGGCCCGATGGCGCTGTTCATCTGAACCCGAAAGGCACGGTTGACCTGCACCTGCCCGTCGTCATCCACCCAGGGCACACGGAACATGATGACCCGTTCGGGCTCCACGATCCGCTCCAGGACATTGTGCCTGCGGTATTCGGGATTCTGCTCCAGGACGGGGGCCACCGACTCCACCACCTCGGTGACGGCCTGGTGGAACTCGGGTTCGTGGGGATCTCTGCTCTTTACGACCTCTAAAATGTCTGGCATATCGCATCTTCCTGTTTGATGAATAAACGAACGCATCAAAACAATGCGTCAGAATTTCGTATTGCGTATTTTTCCAATACAAAAATCCCGATCTTAGAAATGGCGTATGCCAAACAGCGCAAAGGGGTCAAGGAAAAAGGTCGCTGATCATGGCAGGTTGCCGCAACCACGGGGAATACGTGGAAATCTAAAACCGTGCCAAACCAAATGGGAGCCTGTCGGCCACTCTTTCCTTGTTTTTTGGTAATGTTCAGCCCTTTTATTTCACGGCCAGTCTTTTCTTGTCCGCATAGTACTTCATAAACTGAGCCCGCTCGTTGATGGTTGCCGCCTCCTGGGAGAGGCGCCCCCTGAAGTCGGCAATGGTCTGGATCCCCTTGCTGCCCATCCACGTCTCCAGCTCCTCGATCATCACGCCCAGGTGCTTGACCCCGTTCTTGTACAGGGTCGAGACCACCTGCACCACGTCCGCACCTGCCAGGATCTGCTTGACCACCCCTGCGCCGTCATGGACGCCGGTGGAGGCCACCAGGGCGCAGTCCACCTTCTCGGCCATGATTGCGACCCAGCGAAGGGACAGGGCCATCTCCGCAGGCGTGCTGAAAAGGTACGAGGGCACCACCTCGATTTTCTTGATATCCACATCGGGGCTGAAGAACCGGTTGAAAAGCACAAGCCCGTGAATCCCCGTCCGGGAAAGTTTCTGGATCATGGGGCCAAGGTCGGTGAAGTAGTGGGAGATCTTCAGCACCACAGGGATGGAGAGGACCCCAAGAATCTTTTCGATAATCTTGGAGAGAGCTCTTCCTTCTCCTTATACGCCCCTGGTTGAACTGGGTCGGGAAGATGTCCAGCTCCAGGGCGTCGGCCCCTGCCCTTTCCAGCTCCCGGGCAAAGGCGATCCACTCCAGGGAATCGGAATAACAGTTGATACTGGCGATAACGGGTATATCCACCGAGGCCTTGGACTCACGTATCAGGGTGGTGTACCGGTTGAGGTTGTCTTCCCGGACCTTGTACCCGTAGAATTCAATGGGATTTTTCCTTCCATCGTAGTCAAAATACTGAACCGAGGCGTCCGCGGCCTTGGTGTCCCGGATCACCTTGTCGCTTTCAAGGTTGATCTCCTCCTGGAAAAGGGATTTCAACACAATGGCCCCGGCCCCGTTTTCCGCAAGGCGCCTGACCCCTTCCACCGTGCCGGACAATCCGGAGCTTCCCACGACAATAGGGTTCTTGATCGACATTCCCAGGTACGAGGTGGACGTATCCATGCGTCATCTCCTTAGATTTGGTGGTGATCGGACAGGAGCCGTCCCGTCCCGAAGGCCATGGGCCTCGCCCGGGAAGGGCGGCACATGTATTGGAATAAGCACCGCAATGAGGCGTCGGTGATGGAGCATGATGCCCCGGTGGATATGGGGGCGTGCCCTGCCGGGGACAAACGCAGGCGAGATATGGAGAGAAACGAACAGAGGGCACGCGATGTCAGGGGGAGGGTAGCGTAAAGGCGCAACCGTAACCCCTTGGTTGAACAGACTTACATCTTACCCGATGCCAATTGGAGAATCAAGTTGCGGTGCCCGGCCCGACACTGGAAGCTTCAGCCCATCCGTTGACAGAAGCTGGCGGCCTTGATACGAATACATCCATCGCAAACAACAACATTGTTACCAATGCAAAACAAGACACCACGGTCATTGTAACCCATCACCGGCCCCGCCAACCCAAAAGAGGACACACCCATGAAAGCATGCCGACCCGTCTATTGGATGTTGCCGCTCCTGATGCTCGCCGCCGCCACCTGGACCCATGCAAAACCTCTGCGGGAAAAGCCCGCCCTGGTACTCCAGATCACCATCCATAATATGCGCGGCGACTTTCCCATGCGATACAAAGACCGCCTGGGCAAGGGGGGCCTGCGCTACCTGATGACACAGGGGACCCATTACACAAACGCCGGCTTTCCCCATGCCGGAACCGAGCCCACCGTGGGCCATGCAGCCCTGTTCACCGGCACCTCCCCTTCCCGCAACGGCATTGTGGCCGGAAGCTGGTTCGACCGGAACAAAGGACGTGTCATTACCAGTTGCGAGGATGACCGCTACCCCCTTATCGGAAAAACACCGGTAGAAGGAGAAGGCCGGGCCCCCTCGCAGATGCTCGCGGCCACCATCGGTGATGAGCTGACAATAGCCACCAACGGGGGAGCCAGGGTGTTCAGCGTCTCCCTCAAGGATCAGGGCGCCATCCTCCCGGGAGGGCACACCGGCAAGGCGTTCTGGTTCTCCACAACAGACGGTTCCTTTATAAGCAGCAGCTACTATTTCACCCAGTACCCCGACTGGGTTGCGCAATGGAACGCGAAAAAACATGCCGACGCTTACAGAAACAGGTCGTGGCAACTTCTTTACGCCCCATCCACCTACCTCTTCGGCACGGATGACAGGCGCCCCTTTGAGGTGGACATGTTCGGCCTGGGCACGACCTTTCCACACCCCCTCAACGCAGAGCCCTCGCATTTCTACGCCAGCCTTGCCGCCACACCCTTCGGAGACGAGCTCACGGCGGACTTTGCCAAAACCCTGATCAGGGAAGAAAAACTGGGGCAAGGGCCCCGCACCGACTTTCTGGCCGTGGGCTTCTCGGCCACCGGTTCCATCGGACGCCTCTTCGGAGCCTCAAGCCTTGAGGCGGAAGACACCATCCTACGGGTCGACAAGCTGTTGGCCGACCTGTTCCGATACGTGGACAAGGAGATCGGCCTGGACCGGACACTTGTTGTTCTCTCATCCAACCACGGCATGTGCGAGACACCCCAGCACCTGGCAAGTCTCGGCTTTGACGTGGGATGCCTGCCCTCCGGTCCCATAATCCGGGAGGTCCTGGCAAAGGCCCTGAACAAGCGGTTGGGTGTGCCCGAATCAATCGTCCGGCTCTACGACCACCCGTACGTCTATCTCGACGAAGAAGAGATCGCAAAAACCGGAGTCAGCCTTGCCCTGGTGGAGACAACAGCCGCCGAAGAAATCATGAGCATCCCGGGCATTGCCGGAGCCCTGACCCGCACGGACCTTCTCAAAGGGACCGTGGCCCCCACCCCCACCAACATGGCGATCCTCGACAGTTTCCATGCCGGTCGCTCCGGCAACATCCACGTCATCGCTGCGCCATCCACTTACGTTACCGGCAAAACGCCCTCCGCCTTACCCCAGGGCGACGACACCTATGTTCCCCTCTTTTTCGCAGGCTGGGGCATCCCCGCCCAACGTATCACGCGCCCCGTCACCCCCTACGACATCGCCCCAACCCTTGCAAGCGTCCTTGAAATCAAGGCACCCTCGGGCGCTGTGGGGATTCCCCTGGAAGAGGTGCTGAAGGAGGATACGCCTGCTGAAAACTGGATCACGGCAAGCCGCACCGCACTGCCATGAGATAAGGGCGAATGTGTTGACAACCTCGCCTGACCACCCTATACAAACTGCATCACACGATGCGGCTTTCCACAAGCCGTACACGCAGGGGTGGCTTAAGGCCTGAGATCATACCCGTTGAACCTGATCCGGATCATGCCGGCGAAGGGAATTGCGAAGCGCATCGATCTTTCTTTTTGGGGGGCAGTCGCCCCCCTCTCAAGCCCTCCTCAGCCGTTTTTCAACCAATGCATAAGGATTTAGGATTGTGAACGACCTTGCCCTAAAAGCAGCTGAGAACCTATCAAAAATCAGGGAATCCAACCCCCTTGTCCACAACATCACCAACTACGTGGTGATGAACTACACAGCCAACGCCCTCCTTTCCCTGGGGGCCTCGCCGGTGATGGCCCACGCGGAAAACGAGGTGGAGGAGATGGCCTCCTTTGCCGGTGCCCTGGTCCTCAACATCGGCACCTTGAGTGACCCTTGGATCCGGGCGATGATCTCGGCAGGAGCCAGGGCCCGATCCCTGGGCACGCCGGTGATTTTAGACCCCGTGGGCTCCGGGGCCACCACCTTGAGGACCCGCACCGCCACCCGCCTCATCCGGGAAGCGGGGGTCACCCTTATCCGTGGCAACGCCTCGGAGATCCTCTCCCTGCAACAGGCAGGCTCCGGCACCCGCGGCGTGGATGCCGTGGACACCGTTGAAGACGCCGCGGCCATGGCCTCGACCCTGGCAACGGAACTGGGAGCCACCATCGCCATCACCGGCCCGGAGGACATCGTCACCGACGGCGCACGCACGGCAAAGATCCGGGGCGGCCACCCCCTCATGGCACGGGTCACGGGAACGGGCTGCACGGCTACGGCCATTACCGGGGCCTTTGCGGCCGTGGACCCCGACCCCTTTACCGCGGCCTGCTCTGCCCTGGCCTTCTTCGGAATGGCCGGGCAAAAAGCGGCCGAAAAAGCCTCGGCACCGGGAAGCTTTATGATCGCCCTTCTGGACGCCCTTTACACCCTCACCCCCGAGGAGCTGCACACCGGATGCGCCATGGATGTCATTGGCTCTGGCCCAAAGGAACAGCGCCCATGAACCGCCCTTCCGACGTGGACTACGCCCTGTACCTGGTGACGGACCAAAAGCTCTCCAGAGGACGCAGCACCCTGGAGATCGTCCGTGGGGCTGTCTCCGGGGGCGTCACCTGCGTCCAGCTTCGGGAAAAAGAGGCCTCCACACGCACCTTCATCGAGGAGGCCCGCGCCATCAAGGCATGGCTGGATGATAAAGGGGTGCCCCTGATCATCAACGACAGGGTGGATGTGGCTCTGGCCGTGGGCGCCTCCGGCGTCCACCTGGGACAGAGCGACATGCACATCCGCGATGCCAGAAGCCTTCTGCCCCCGGAGGCCCTCATCGGGATCTCTGCGGAATCCCTGGAGGATGCCCTGGCCGTAGAGCGCGAGGGAGCGAACTACATTGGCATCAGCCCTGTGTTTGCCACCCCCACCAAAACCGACACCGCCCCGCCCCTGGGCCTTGACGGGGTGAGGCGAATCCGCGCAGCGGTGGGCATCCCCGTTGTCGGCATCGGGGGCATCGGCCTTGCCAACGCAGCCGAGGTGATGGCGGCAGGGGCCGACGGCATCGCCGTGGTCTCGGCCATCGTGGCCGCAGATGATCCGCAAAAGGCCGCAAGGGGCCTTAAAAAAAAGATTGGATAAAACGAGGCGAGCGGGCGTACGGCTGGGACTGCTGCGCAGGGTAAAACGGGCTTCAGCGCCCTGCTCGGGTAGCCATTGGGGAATAATGGTTACGATTCAGTTTATGCCTCCGGCGGCCCTGCCGGGGGCTAAACTTTTGCCTGATCTTACAACGACGGGTTGAACAAGCAGGGCTTCACAGTTCTTCGAAAATGACGTTTGGGCCTTGATTATCGTTTGGCCGCGACCTTCAAAAAAAACGGGAAAATAGACCGAAACGGAGCGCCGCACACAGGTGCGGCTTTTTAATCCGTCGTTACCCGTGCCGCACAGGAGTGCGGCGCTCCATAAGGACAAGGGTGTTTGGGACGTGATGCAAATAGACCGATGGCCCAAACGATGATCATGTTTGAAGGGCAACTGCGATTTTCTCTGAGGAACGAAGGGTAAGCGCATTGGCTACCGGCTTTCGAGGTGGCACACCTCGCCGCCGGAGGCTCTTTTTATGATGCCTTACTCTATGATGTGATACCTGGCCCGTGCTTCTGATTTGGGCATGCCGTTAAAATGCCACCACTCAAAGGAGAGTGGCAAAAATCCGGCACCCGTCATGACATCGGCCAGAAGCTTTCGGTTGTCGCGCTGTCTTGGGGAAAGTTTTTTGCCGAGTTTTTTCATGGCAAACATGGCGCAGAGTTCAAGCCTGCTCTTGCGAAACGGGGTAAATCCCATGTCCAGCTCCTTGCCCCGGCCGTCCACGATGGTGATGTCCACGGCAATGCCGTAGTTGTGCATGGACCCTCGGGCGGGGTTTGCCACGAATTTTTCAAACCGGGTCCCCTTCATTTTATCGTACATCCTCTTTGAAACGCTCCGTGGGCGCGCCGCATCCAGGATAAGGAGAGAGTACTCCGGATGCCCTCTCTTCAGCCCGTCCTGGGCTTTGGCGAGTTTGGCGGCAACCTCTTTTTGGAGGTAGGCCGTCTTAAGGCCGGAGTAGAAGTCTTCCCGGAAATAATTTTTGAGGGGATCCGAGTTCACCAGGTCCACCTGAATGGTCTCATCCATTTGATTCACGTCCACAAGACCGGCTTGGATAAAGATCTCCTCGATCCCATTTGCGTGGGCCCCGCCCGCGGCCCACAGCATCACCATGCTCAACAGCACATATTTTTTCAAAACAGTCATCCGGCCTCCTTACCACGGGCAGAACGGATCACGCGCAGCCCCATGAGCCCAAGGGCCAGCCCCAAAACCGACATCCAAAAATCGGCCTCCACGGTCCATCGCCAGTCTCCGCGTTCCTTGTGAAACGTATAGGAGGTTTCAACCGTTTTCCCCCGAATATACCCCGTATAATCCAGATACGAATCCACATCGATAAAGCACAGCTGGCCGGTCTCGGTGGTCCCCCACACGGTATACGACTGCCGGGAGGGGGACGCCATGGTGGAAAACCGGGTCCCCCCGCTTCCCCCGGGCCTTCCCGGTTCATACAGCGACATGGTCAAGGTGATGGTCACCGGCCCTTCACCCCGGCAACGGCCTTTGTCGTAACAGGCATACACAACAAGAAAGAAAAGGGGGATCAGAACCACCCCCGCATACCCCAGGATAAACACACGCTGACTCTGCCACACCGATGCCGGTCGCTTCCCGGCCCCCACGTCCATCATTTCCTCTACCACCTGATCCCTCTCCCCCATGACCTTTTGTTCCCCAGGTCGCCTCTTGCCTGTTTCCCCTATGACCTGTTTTTCCTATTTCCCCTATCACCTGTTTTCCCTGTTTCCCCTGCCTTATCAACCTTCTTCCTCACCCCCACCCCCAGCTTCTTCATGCGGCTCCTCAAGGTGGACGGGTGCATCCCCAAAAGCTCGGCTGCGCCCCCCGGCCCCTCCACCTTGCACCCGGAAAGGGACAGGGCCTCGCGGATATGGTTTCTCACGGCCTCATCCATGGACGGGAACCCTTCCACGGCGTTATCCGGCAGACGGGTCTCGGACAAGGAAGCCCTGGGGCTCCCAGAGAAGGTTGTCAAAGGAGAGATGGCGGCCCCTGCCGACGATGAGGGCCCGTTCGATGACGTTCTGGAGTTCCCGGATGTTGCCGGGCCAGTCGTAGGCAGTGAGCTGGCGAACCGCCGATTCGGTGAGCCCGGGCGCTGGTTCCATGTTCAGCTCCCGGGACTTGCGGGCAACAAAGCAGGTGGCCAGCTCAGGGATATCCTGTTTCCTGGCCCTCAATGGCGGCACCCGGATGGGAAAGACGTTGAGGCGGAACCAAAGATCCTCACGGAACCTTTGCTCTTTGACCATGGCAAACAGGTCCCTGTTGGTGGCCACCACCACGCGCACATCCACGGAGACGGGCCAGCTGCCCCCCACCCGGTTGAACTCCAGGGTCTGGAGTACCCTTAGGAGCTTGACCTGGGCGGCAGGGGGAAGCTCCCCGATCTCATCTAAAAAAATGGTGCCGCCGTCGGCCTGCTCGAAGTAGCCCCGCTTCAGGCGGGTGGCTCCGGTAAAGGCCCCTTTTTCGTGACCGAAGAGCTCGCTGTCCAGAAGGCCTTCGGCAATGGCCCCGCAGTTCACCCGGATCATGGGGCCCCTGCTGCGCCCGGAGGCCCGATGGATGGCGTTGGCCACCACCTCTTTGCCGGTGCCGGTCTCTCCCAGGATCAGAACCGGGCTGTCCAGGGCCGCCACCTGATTCACCATGGCCGAAACCTCCCGGAGCCCGGAGTCCACCCCGATCACCTGGCTGTCCCGGTTATGCCCCAGACGATGCTCCAGCTGTTTTTTCTCCGATGAGAGGCGCTCGTTCTCGCACACCAGGTCCCTGTGGTGCAACAGGTTCAGCACCGCACCGATTAGGGGCCGCCGGATAAGCTTCATCAGGGCGACGTCCCTTGCCCCGTAGGCATGGTCACCGCCCACCACCATGCCGAACCCACCCACCAGGGGCGGCACGATATCAAACCCCATGGTCACCACGGAAAAGTCGTTCTTCCGTGAATAGAGGGGTTTTTCCACATGGCTTAAAAAATGGGCATGGATGCTCTTGAGCATGGGGCTGTCCGCACTCTCCAAAATCCGAACCACCCCGTGGGCCTGGTCCCTGATCTCTTTGAAGTGCTCCCAGGAGAGCTGAATGTGCTCGTCGATGAGCCTGCCGCGCTTCACCGTGGCTTCGGCGAGGTACCGCATGGTCTGGGCCGAGGTGTCCAGCACAAAAACGTGGACCAAATCCAGGGGCAGGAACTCTTTGAGTAAAAGAAGGGTTTCATGGAGCGACTTGTCGATCTCAAGGCTGCTGTAGAGGCACTGGGTGATGTCCCGTACCAGCCTGCTCTCGTCCTGTGTCATGGGCTCTCCCGCGAAATACAGTGGATAGTCTAAATACCACCGAAAAGAACTACTACATATCGCGGATATTCACCAGAAACAATCGCAAGGTGGGCGAAAGGCAGGGAAAACGCGCAACCATTCAGTTGCCTCTGGCGGATCGCTTTTTTAAAAAAAAGCTCCGCAAAAAACGACACATGGGGGCGAACTTTCGACGGAACTTGGAAATAATGATTTGTGACCTGGTTGTCTCATTTTTTAAGAATTTTGCCATAGGGCGATAAGGAGGGCCTCGCTGAAATGGCATGCAAGTTGCTGATCACAATAGCACCATCTTCTTGCTACGTTGACCATAGAAGGCTGTTTTTTATGAGCTGAAAGGATAATCATGGCGAACAAATTCGTGAGTATGCGCAACCTGAAATTTACCCTCCACGAGGTTGTGGGCACCGACGCCCCAGCCTCGGGGACCCCAGCAAACGGTCACACCCGAAAATCCATGGACATGGTTCTGGATGCGGCCTTTGACTTTGCCAAGAAAGCCCTGCACCCCATCTTCGAGGAGATGGACAGGAACCCGCCGGAGCTTGTGGACGGCACCGTGGCCGTGCACCGGGATGTCCGCGCCATATTGGAGACCCTTGGAAAAGACGGCTGGATTGCGGCGACCTTTCCCCAGGAGTGGGGTGGGGAGGACATGCCAGCAAGCCTCTTGCACGCCGTGTACTTTATCTTTGCGTCGGCCAACTACTCGGCATCCGTCTATTCCGGGCTCACCATGGGGGCCGCCAACCTCATCCTCACCTTTGGTTCGGATGAGCTGCGCAACCAGTTTCTTCCCCCCATGCTGGAGGGAAAGTGGCAGGGCACCATGGCCCTCACCGAGCCTGAAGCCGGTTCTTCTCTGGGGGACCTCACCACCTGCGCCACTCCCATGTCCGACGGCACCTACCGCATCAAGGGGGAGAAAATCTTTATCTCCGCAGGGGACCACGACGCCGTGGACAACGTGGTGCACCTCATGCTGGCCCGCATGGACGGGGCTCCGGCAGGGGTCAAAGGGATCTCCCTGTTTGCCGTGCCCAAGTTGAGACAAAGCAGGAACGGGGAACTCATATCCAACGACGTCACCGTCACCCAGATCTTCCACAAAATGGGGTACCGCGGGGCTCCCATCACCGCCCTTGCCTTGGGTGACCGGGACGACTGCACGGGCTATCTGGTGGGCGAGCCCAACCGGGGCCTCTCCTACATGTTCCAGATGATGAACGGCGCTCGCCTGGAGGTGGGCATGGGAGCCACAGCCATTGCCACGGCAGCCTACCACGCGGCCCTGGACTACGCCAAAAGTCGAAAACAGGGCCGCCGAATCACCGACGGCCCCGGTGAGGCACCGATCCCCATCATCGAGCATCAGGATGTCAAACGCATGCTCCTGTTCCAGCGGGCCATCTCCGAAGGGGCCCTCTGCCTCATCCTGCAATGCAGCAGATACGAGGAACGCATGCACACCGGGCCTGAAGAAGAGAGGGCAGACCACAAGCTGCTTTTGGAGCTGCTCACCCCGGTGGCCAAGACCTTCCCCTCTGAACTGGGGATCCACTCAACCAGCGCCAGCATCCAGTGCTTCGGAGGGTACGGGTACTGTGAAGACTTTCCCGTGGAGCAGCACTTTCGCGACATGCGCATCCACGCCATCCACGAGGGCACCACCGGTATCCAGGGCATGGACCTTTTGGGCAGGAAGGTGATGATGAAAAACGGAAAAGCCCTTCAACTGCTGGATCGGGAGATAGAATCCACCATGGAACAGGCCAAGGCCTGCCCGGAGCTCCTCGACCATGTTCAGGCCCTTTCCGACGCCAAAAAGACCCTGGCCACCACCACCATGGGCCTGGGCGGCGTGGCCATGGAAAAGGGGCCCGAGGCCTTCCTTGCCAACGCCACCGTCTACCTCGAACTCTTCGGGTACGTCGCCGTGGCCTGGCAGTGGCTGGCCCAGATGACCGTGGCCTCCCAAAAACTCTCTGAACAGAAAATCCGCACGTCGGACCGCCTCTTTTACCAGGGCAAACTGGCGGTGGGCCGCTACTACTTCACCCACGAACTGCCGAAAACAGGCCCGCTCACCGTTACCCTCACCCGGCCACCCGTCTCCCTCGAAACAGAGACGGCCTGCTTTACAGACTGATAAAGGGTCCCCACCCCGTATCGCAACAATCGAAGGAGAACCACATGGAACCGTTTGTTTACAAAAAAGAAGGAAAAATAGGCCGCCTGACCTTCAACCGGCCTGAAAAATACAACGCCTTTGACTTAGAGACAGTGGAGGCCTTTGAGACCTTCCTGGCCGAGCGACGGCACGATGAGGAGACCACGGTCCTTGTTCTGGACGGAGGCGAATCCAAGGGCTTTTGCGCGGGCCTGGACACCGAGGCCTATGCCCCGGAGATCTTCAAGATGACCCCGGTGAAGGCCTACGACGCCCAGGCCCGCATGAGCCGTTTGTTCCTTGCCATGCGCCGCATTCCCCAGCCCGTTATCGCCTGCGTCCACGGAGCGGCCGCTGGCATCGGGTTTTCCCTGGCCATGGCCTCGGACATCCGGATCCTTGCGGAAAACGCACGGTTCTCAGCCGCCTACATCAACATCGGCCTGGGCGGAGCAGATATGGCCTCCAGCTACTTTTTACCCCGGCTCATCGGATCGGGAAGGGCCTATGAATACCTTTTGACCGGAAACTGGATGGATGCCCCCACCGCCCTCTCCCTGGGCTTTGCCTCCCGTGTGGTCCCCAAAGGGGAGATGATCGACACCGCCATGGAGCTGTCCGTTGCCATGACCGAAAAGAACCCCATGGGGGTCCGCATGACCAAGGAGGCCATCAACGCCAACCTCGACTGCGCCGGGCTGGAGGCCGCCCTGCAGATGGAGGACAGGAACCAGATGATGATCGCTTACACCTACAGGATGAAATAAAAACAGGTGGTAACCATTCAGCTTGCCTCCGGCGGGTCGCTTTTTTGAAAAAAAGCTCCGCAAAAAACGAAGAGAGTGAGCAGAAAAATTAGAACAGTCAAAATCGCTGGAATTCATGCCAAAGCTTTCAAGACCTGTTTGTCAAACTTTTCAAAAGTTTGCCCGGCAGGGCCGCCGGAGGCATAAGCTGATTGCCGCACCCCGTCAAAAAAAAGCGGACGCAACCATGCGCCTCACATACCTTATTAATAAGGGGACTCAAAACGATGCAACCCTTTGACACGTCCAGCGGCGAGGTAAATCATCGGCCCCACATGGCCCACGGCCCATGCGGGTTCCGCTTGCTCTCCTGCGCCGGAGAGTCGGCCGTGGTCGCAGTCGCCCAGATACCGGATGCCATGTGCGGGCACGGCAAACTGATTACAAGCGGTCTCCTTGTAGCCGTACTGGACGAATTGATGAACCGGACGGCCCGGGTGTATCTCGGGCCGGGCTTTACCATGAGCAACATGCGCGTTGTCTTTCCCTCTCCCCTCTTCAACACAGGCCCCCTCAAAGGAAAAGGCCGTGTGACCGATTTCGGGAAGCAGGGCGAGGCAGCCGTGGAAGGGATCGTCTTCGACCACGGGCACGGTATCGCCGCCAGGGCAACCTCCCGGTGGGTAAGGCCATGATCGAAAAGGCGTTTTAAGGGCAATGGCCCTTTGCGTCGCTTCATCCCACCAAAAAAGGCGGCACGGCCAGTTTTCGCTCAAGCTTTCATGCACCTCATCGAAGACGGATTCTCTTGTCACTTGTCACGAGTCCGTTTGTCTCCGGCAGGGCCGCCGGAGGCAAACTCTCGTTGAAAAGCCCTTGCCGAAGCTACATCGTCGCCATGGCAAAATCGGACTGCACCTCCCCCAGGATCACGTGGCGCTTAAACACCTGCCTCATCTTGTTGGCGTCCATGAACTGATACGCCACGGGCTGTTCCCCGTCGATCTCCACGGTGACGTTGGGCTCACTGCTGCACATGCCCAGGCAGCCTGCGGCCATAACGCGGATGTCGCTTCGATCGCACGCGTCCATCTCTTCCATCAGGGCATCCATGACGGCCCGGGCACCGGAAGCGATGCCGCAGGTCCCCATGTGCACCGTCACAAGCACCCTGGCCTTTCCTTCACGAAGTGAAATATCCTTGGATACTTTTTCTTTGAGTGCTTTGAGGTCTGCAACAGAGAGCTTTGCCATATCAACGTCTCCTTCCCAATAGGATAATCGTAGGTAATGTAGGTCATAGGGTTCAGATCATAGATCATTGGGGCCAGGGAACCATGCGTCCTGGCCATGGCCCGTCATCTATCATCTGCCCGTTCAGTTCTGAGGGTTTCAAGTTCCTCTTCGATACCGGCTTTCAAGTGCCTGAGCACGGCGGGTTCATTTAAGGGGATCCCTTCCAGCTCCTGCCGAATGGTTCGCGTGTCAAACAGAAATTCGCGCCCATTGTACAGGTGACGATAGAGAAAATCCACCTCCGGGTACCCGGCCATGAGAACTTCCATGGTCATGGCCATATCCCCCAGGGGGGCCCGGTCGATATGATCATACACAAAGGAGCAGAAAACACGGGAGCCTTTTCCCTCCTCGGAGGCAAAGGAAAAACGCCCGTCACACCGTTCGGCCGCGGCCTGGAGCAGGGAGAGCCCCATGCCCACGCGCCGGGTGGTGCGGGAGGTAAAAAAGGGATCCGCCACCTTTGCCTGCTGCTCGGGCGAAAGCCCCTTGCCGTTGTCCGACATGGTGATGGACAGCCAGTTGTTTTCAACATCCTCGTCCACCACAAGGGTCATGAGGTTGCCCCCTGCGGCGATGCCGTTTTCCACCACGTCCAGAATGTGCAGGGAGATCTCTCTCACGCAGACCTCCACGATGACGCCACACCTTGCAGCCCTTCAAAGCCTTGCACGGCCCGTCCGGCCTCA
Organism: Desulfoluna sp. CYM3A; assembly: GCF_056829965.1. Taxonomy (NCBI): domain Bacteria; kingdom Pseudomonadati; phylum Thermodesulfobacteriota; class Desulfobacteria; order Desulfobacterales; family Desulfolunaceae; genus Desulfoluna; species Desulfoluna sp. CYM3A. The sequence continues at coordinate 1,655,836 of NZ_CP186556.1, read as the reverse complement.
CCGCGAAGGGCCATGGAGAGCTCGGCAAAGGCCGGTGCTTCCACGTCCAACAAGGTGATCCAGCGCCCCACATCCTCGGGGTAGTGGGCATCTGAGGCCGTCACCACAGGAAACCCGGCGGCCTGGGCAAGATCAAAGCCTCCGTGAATGCCGGGCAGGGTCACCTCCACGGCGTCCGGGGCAAAATCGGGGGGCATAAAACCGAGCTGGGAGATCACGGAAAAACTGGGCCGATCGATGTGGGCACAGATCACCAGCCCGCCTGATCTTCGCACCGCCTCCGCCACCTCCCTTAGCCCCTGGTCCAGGGCGCCCATGAGCAAATCGGTGCACTCCTCGATAAACCGGCCCTCGGCGTCGGCTTCAATCTGGTACCCGAACACCTCCGGGGTGTTGGTCCCCGACAGGTGGGCATCCAGGTACCCCTGAAACCCGCGGGCCTCTTCAAGGCCTTCAAACAAAGCCACCACATGGACCTCTTCGGCCGTGCAGATCTCGCAGCCGGGAAGCACGCAGAGTTTTTTTCCCCGGGCAGCCTCCATCACGGCGGCGCAATTGCCTGTGCTGTTGTGATCGCAGATGGCGATGAGGTCGAGCCCTGCCTGAAGGGCCCTGTCCACCACCCGCTTGGGATCCATGGAGAGATCCCCACAGGGCGACAGGCAGGTGTGGATATGCAGGTCGGCGGTTACGCGCCTCATGGGCAGCCGAGCCCTTCGCTGTAAAGTTGTCCGGCAAGCTCGTAGGCATTGCCCTTCCAGGTGAGAAGCGGGATCCCTTCGGCTTCGGCCTTGGCACAGGTCTCTTTGTCGGGGGCATTTCCCGAGGCGATGACCACCGCCGCAAACTCACGGAGAACAGCCACGGCCACGATGTTCTGGTGCCCCTGCACGGTGATCCAGACCGAGGCCTGGCCTGCGTGGGCGATCACTTCACTTAACAGGTCGCCGCAATATCCGAACCGAACCTCCCGGTCCAATCCTTTTTCTCCGGCCACAACTTCCAGGCCGTATCGTTCAACCAAGTCCCTGACACGCATGCCCGCACTCCTTGCTGTTGATAAATGTCATCACCTGCTCGCCTGTCATGCCCCTGGCCCGGAGCAGCAGGCAGGCATCCACGGGCACTTCACCACGCACCACGTCCTCTGCAAAGGTGCGACAGTCCGGGGCGCCGCAGGCAGCGCAGTCCCGGCCGTTGATCAGCTGGATCAACCCGTCGATCTTTCGCATCTCCTCAATGGTAAAGGGGGTGCCGGTAAACCCGTCCCCTTCGCTCCCCTTCTGCTCCGAACGCTTGGAAAAAAACCACTCTTTTTCGTAGAGCCTGTTGATGCGATCCCGGTTGAGGCGCTTGCCCGTACCCAGAAGGTTAATCATCCGGAGGCTGGCGCTCTTGGCCAGGTATTTATCGATGGCTGCCAGGGCACCGCCGATGCACCCTTCGGTGCAGGCGCGAAGCTCAATGTACTCCGTGTCGCGAAACAGGCCCATCTCAATTTTCTCAAGCATGCTCACGGTCTCTTCCAGCCCGGAAACAGACAGGGATTTTTCGATATCCGAGGCCACGGTCTCCCCCCCGCTCATGCCCCAGAGAAGGCCGTCGCCGGAGGTGCACTGCTCGAATTCGTAACTGGCAAAGGCCATGGGGATGGCCTCGATGTTTCGCACATGTTCCACCTCTTTTGCCAGTCGGGAATAGATATCACAGATACCCATAGCGTATGGGCCGTCATTGGTAAAGCTCTGATCCGGCAGCGCGGGGTCGTCCCCCTTTTTCGTGGGGCAGGGGTTGATGTAGACCATGTTGATAAACCCCTCGTTGACCCCGTAGTGCTTGCTCAGGATGCGGGTCACCTTTTTGGCCATGATGGCCACGGGGCGCTTGATGGGATGGATGTGGGGGATCAGGCTCGGAAAGCGGGCGTGGATCAGGCGCAGCACCACGGGGCAGACAGGCGAAATCAGGGGCCAGGGAGCCTCTCCGGTGCGCCGGTTCTGACGGACAAACTCTTCAGTGGCAAACTGGAACATCTCGAAAAAATAGGACATGTCCACGGTGTGGTGAAACCCGAGGCGCTTGAGGCCCTTTAAGATATCTTTGGGGAGGACGCCGGGAAACTGGGCGTAGAGGATGGGTGTCACAAGGGCCACGGAGATGTGGCTCTTTTTCAGTCTCGTCAGCTCGGTGGTGGCGGCACGGACGGCGCCCATGGGGCAGATCCTCAGGCAGTTGCCGCAGCCGATGCACGCCTCCTGCTTGTGCACGACCTTGCCGTTCCGGACGCGCAGGGCCTTGGTGGGGCACCCCCTGACGCACCGTGTGCACCCGTCGCACAACGTCACATCAAAGCTGACGTAGCAACCCGCGGCCCCGGCATGTTCGGTGCTCATGGTTCTCCTCCGCCGACGGTGAACCGCATGGTCACGGCCGTCCCCCGGCCCGGCACGGAGTCTACCACAATGTCGTCGGAGTTTCGCTTCATGTTGGGCAACCCCATGCCGGCGCCAAATCCCATTTCGCGAAAGGCGTCGCTGGCCGTGGAGTATCCCTCCTGCATGGCCAGCTCGGTATTTTCGATCCCCGGCCCCGAGTCCTCCACATCCAGCCGGATCTCCTGGGGCGAAATCACCACCTTCAGCACCCCGTCTCCCCCGTGCATCACCAGGTTCATCTCCGCCTCATACCCGCAGATGGAGACCCGCCTGACCAGCTCCGGGCGGAAATTCAGAGACTTCAACGTGTTCTTCACATGGATGGACGCTTCACCGGCGTGGTTGAAATCCCCGTACCGCACCGCATAGGTCCGTCTGAGTCGATTCATAGTTGCATAACTCCAAAAAAGCCTTCATCTATGACACACCCTCGAAAACACATGCGGGGACGGCCCATCCCGCCTTTCCCAGGCAGGCCCGGCCCCAATTGCAAACACTGCAGCCCGAATAGTTCATGAGAAAACGGCCACATCAAGACAATACGATATCATTACAAGCTGTTACCCGAAAAAATTCAGATTTCTGAAATATCCGGCGTAGATCTATCGCTCCCCGTTGTGCCCCGCCATGCCGCTTGAGTAGAGCCTGCCGCAGGCCACAAACATGGAAAGCCGGGTGATCATCAAGGGAATCTCCTCTTTTTGCGCCAGGGCCACCACGTCTCCTGCGGGCTGCTTGCCACGAACGAACACGAGGCCCCCCACGCCGGACACGGCGGCGGTGCGCACGGCCTGCTTCGTGGGCAGGCCCGTCAGTACAACGCCCCCGTCCGCAAAATAGGCCAGGATGTCGCTCATGAGGTCGCTGCCCCGGCAAATCTCAAACTCCCTGTCCAGATGCTGCTCGCCCGAAAGCAGTGTCGCATCCAGCACATCGACGATATCGGCAAGTTTCATGGTTCGACCCCGGTTGATCTGTCGTGGGAGACACCCCGATAAACCGGGATGCCCATATTAAACGCCGTTTCACCTTGAAACAGCAGTCAAGTCCAGGCCGGCAGAGGGAAGACAAGAGGCCCCCCGGCATCTCAATCGGATCATTCACTAACAGAACAAAAAAGAAGGACGGTCAGGCGCAACAGGTCCGGAGGAATGACCTTTCATCCTATATTTCATTGACCTACCACTGTCAATGGAAAGTAATTCCCCGGAAGGTATTCAATTTCTAATGCCAATTCCAATTTTCCCTTGCATTCTCCTCGACAAGCAATTATTCATCTTTAATGATACATAATAAATGACATTGAACGCCCTGAACGGCGTTCATACCGTAAACCACAGTCATCGTATGACAACCTTACTAAATCACACGTAATCGAAGAGCACGGTTCTTCGGCTTGGAGACTTGCCCATGGCTATGGATCACCATCCCGAGCATCCGGATATCACCGCTGAGATGTGGACCCGCATCGACACCATCCTTGATGAGAACAGCCCCGTTCCCGGTTCGCTTATCACCGTCCTGCGCCTCTGCCAGGATACCGTAGGCTACCTTCCACCCATCCTTCTTGATTACATTGCCCAGGGCCTGGGCCTGGCATCGAGCCAGGTTTTCGGTGTGGCCACGTTTTACTCTCTTTTCTCCCTGAAACCCAAAGGGCGAAACATCATCAAAGCCTGCACCGGCACAGCATGTTATGTCAAAGGCATCAAGGAGGTCATGAACCATATCGGCAACAAATACGGTGTTTCCGAAGGCGAAACCATGGAGGACCGCCGTTTCACCCTGGAGGGTGTCCGCTGCCTGGGTGCCTGCGGCCTGGCCCCTGTCATGATCGTCAATGAGGACATCCACGGCAACGTTGACCCCAAAGATGTCACGGGAATCTTGGAGGAATACAAGTAACCGTATCGCCTCGAACGGCCTGACCGGGCAGCCCCTGCCGACGACAGGCCAAAACCCAAACTGCATGACGCCCCTGTCATCCATACCGTGAAGGCAAACGTCCACAAGGGCCCCAGGGCCTTCACAAGCGATTCCAACCCAGGAGAAAGAGATGAGTAAAACAAGAATGCAGCTGATGCTGTGCGGCGGCACGGGATGCCACGCCACCGGCAGCAAGCCTTTCCAGGAAGCGCTCAACGCCGAGCTGATCAACCGCGGGCTCGCAGACGAAATAAAAGTGGTGGAGACCGGCTGCAACGGCTTCTGCGCCGTGGGCCCCGTGATGCTGGTTCAACCCGAAGGAATTTTCTACCAGAAACTGTCCGTGGACGACGTCCCCGAGCTGGTGGAGGAGCACTTCCTCAAAGGCCGCCCCGTCCCCCGTCTCTTCTTCAAAGAGCACATGAGCAAGGAGAAGATCCCCCATATCGACGACATCCCCTTCTTCTCCAACCAGGTCTACCGGGCCATGAAAAACAAAGGGGCCATCGACCCGGAGGTCATCGACGAATACATCGCACGGGAGGGATACTTTGGTTCGGCCAAGGCCCTGAACGAAATGAAACCCGAGGAGATCATCGAAGAGATGCTCACCTCAGGCCTCAGGGGCCGCGGAGGCGCCGGTTTCCCCACGGGCCTTAAGTGGAAATTCGCCAACTCCAGCATCGGGGATGAAAAATACGTCCTCTGCAACGCCGACGAAGGGGACCCGGGTGCCTTTATGGATCGAAGCATCCTGGAATCCGACCCCCACGTGGTCCTGGAAGGGATGACCATCGCGGCCAAGGCCATCGGCGCCAGCAAGGGTTACATCTACTGCCGCACCGAGTACCAGCTGGCCATCCACCGCCTGGAGATCGCCATTGCCCAGGCCAAGGAGTACGGCCTGCTGGGAGACGATATCCTGGGATCGGGATTCAACTTCGACATCGAAATTTACCAGGGTGCAGGCGCCTTTGTCTGCGGCGAGGAGACCGCCCTGATGCGCTCCATCGAGGGCAAACGCGGCATGCCCCGCCCCCGTCCGCCCTTCCCCGCCCAGAAAGGCCTCTGGGACAAGCCCACCATCTTGAACAACGTGGAGACCTTCGCCAACGTGCCCCAGATCATCATGAAAGGGGGCGAATGGTACGCCTCTGTGGGCACGGAAAAGAGCAAAGGGACCAAGGTCTTTGCCCTCTCCGGCGATGTCAACAACATCGGCCTCGTGGAAGTACCCATGGGCCTTCCCATCCGCACCCTGGTCTACGACATCGGCGGCGGCATCCCCAACAAGCGCAAGTTTAAGGCGGTCCAGCTGGGCGGCCCCTCCGGCGGCTGCGTTCCCGAGCAGCATCTGGACACCCCCATCGACTATGAAGAGATCGCCAAGGTGGGAGCCATCATGGGCTCGGGCGGCGCCATCGTCATGGACGACCGCACCTGCATGGTGGACATGGCCCGCTTCTTCATGGATTTCATCCAGGAGGAGTCCTGCGGCAAATGCACCCCGTGCCGGGAGGGCACCCGCAGGATCCTTGAGATACTGGAAAAAATCTGCGAAGGTAAGGGGGAGGAGAGCGACCTCAAAGCCCTGGAAGAACTCAGCGAAGTGGCCAGCAACTCTGCCCTCTGCGGTCTCGGCCAGACCGCCGCCAACCCCGTGCTCTCCACCATGCGTTTCTTCATGGACGAGTACAAGGCCCACATCTTCGAAAAGCGCTGCCCGGCAAAAACCTGCCAGGCTCTCCTCAAGTTCACCGTGGACCCCGACAAGTGCAAGAAATGCGGTCTCTGTTACAAGGCCTGCCCGGCAGATGCCATTGCCTGGCAGAAAAAAGAGGTGGCCGTCATCGACACGGACAAATGCGTGCAGTGCATGAGCTGCTACGACAAATGCCCCTTTGACGCCATCGATTAATGCATAACAGAAGGTGAGATTTTTGGAGATGGAACACAAAGAGAAGAGAGTCGTCATTGACGAGACCCCCCTTCCCTTTTCCGAGGGAGAGACCATCCTTGACGTTGCCCGACGCAACCACATTGATATCCCCACCCTCTGCCACCTCAAGGGGAGCACACCCACCGGGGCCTGCCGCATCTGCATGGTGGAGGTCAAAGGCGCCCGCACCCTCCTGACCGCCTGCACCGTTCCGGTGGAAGACGGCATGACGGTGCGCACCGAGACCCCCGAGATCATCCGCTCACGGCGCATGACCATTGAGCTGATGCTCTCCTCGGGCCGCCACGACGACTGCCTGGTATGCCCCTCATCCGGCGCCTGCCGCCTCCAGGAGCTCGCCTTCCGTTACAAGGTCAAGGGGACCGCTTTTAAAGACACCGGGGTCACCTACCCCATGGAAGCGGTGAACCCCTTTATCCTGAGGGATTTTTCCAAGTGCATCCTCTGTGGGCGCTGCGTCCAGGCCTGCAACGAGGTCCAGGTGAACGAGGCCATCGACTTCGGCTACCGGGGCGCCCGCACCAAGATCATCACCAAAGGCGACCTGCCCCTGAAGGACTCGGACTGCGTCTTCTGCGGGGAGTGCGTCCAGGCCTGCCCGGTGGCGGCCCTGGTGCCCAGGGACGCCCGCATGGTGCCGCGCCTCTCAGAGACCGATGCCGTCCGGACCACCTGCTCCTACTGCGGGGTGGGCTGCCAGGTGAACCTCCACGTCAAAAACAACCGGGTCTGGCACGTCACCGGCTGCGAAGACGCCGCCCCCAACTTCGGGAGCCTCTGCGTCAAGGGGCGGTACGGGTTTGACTTCATCGCCTCGGATCGTCGCCTCACCACCCCCCTCATCAAAGAGGACGGAGCGTTCCGGGAGGCCTCCTGGGACGAGGCTTTGGACCTTACGGCCAGGCGCCTCAAAGAGATCGCCGGTGCCCACGCCGATGCCGTGGGGGTCCTCACGTCCGCCCGCATCACCAATGAAGAGAACTACGTGGCCCAGAAGTTCACCCGCACGGTGCTGAAAACGAACAACATCGATCACTGCGCACGATTATGACACAGCTCCACGGTGGCCGGTCTGGCCGCCTCCTTAGGCAGCGGTGCCATGACAAACCCCATCTCGGATATCGAGAAGGCCGATGTGATCCTCGTGACGGGTTCCAACACCACGGAGACCCACCCCGTCATCGCGGCGGCCGTGAAACGGGCCGCCAAATTCGGCGGGAAAAAGCTCATTGTGGCAGACCCCCGCGAGATCACCTTGAAACAACACGCCCACCTCTCCATGGCCCCCAGGCCCGGCGGTGATATTGCATGGATCAACGGCATGATCCACGTGATCCTTGAGGAAGGACTTCAGGACAAGCGATACATCCTGGAGCGCACCGAGGGCTTCGACGCCATGGCCAAATCCGTGGCTCCTTTCACCCCGGACTACGTGGAAACCATTACGGGCATCCCCAAAGAGACCCTGGTTGCCGCGGCGCGTCTCTACGCCGGGGCGGAAAAGGGCTCCATCCTCTATTGCATGGGCATCACCCAGCACGTCAACGGCACCGATGCCGTAAAAGCCCTGGCCAACCTGGCCATGCTCTGCGGCAACGTGGGTATTGAAGGCGGCGGGGTCAACCCGCTGCGCGGCCAGAACAACGTGCAGGGCGCCTGCGACATGGGGGGCCTGCCCGACGTCTACCCCGGCTACAGAAAAGTCCATGAAGAGGCCCATGCCCAGACCATGGAGAAAGCCTGGGGCGTCACCGGCCTCTCCCGCACCCCCGGCCTCACCGCCACGGAGATGGTGGACGCGGCCATCAAGGGCGACCTCAAGGCCCTGTACGTCATCGGCGAAAACCCCCTGGTCTCCGAAGCCGACCTCACCCACACGGAAAAAGGATTCGGCAACCTGGAGTTCCTCGTGGTCCAGGACATCTTCATGTCCGAAACCGCCCGGGCCGCCGACGTGGTCCTTCCGGCCCTGTGCTTTGCCGAAAAAGAGGGGACCTTCACCAACACGGAACGCCGCGTGCAGCGGGTGCACAAAGCCGTGGACGGCCCCCAAGGGGTCTCCACAGACTGGCAGATCATCTGCAACATCGCCCGCCGCATGGGAGAGGAGATGGGCTTTGGGTCCGCCGAAGCCATTTTCAGCGAGCTGGCAACCGTAACCCCGACCTTCTCCGGCCTCTCCTACCCCCGCATCGAAAAGGAGGGCATCCCCTGGCCCTGCCCCACGGCAGACCACCCGGGCACCCCCCGCCTCCACGTCGGGACCTTTGCCAAGGGCAAAGGCACCTTCCACCCCATCGCGTGGACACCTCCGGCCGAGGTCACGGACGAGGAGTATCCCCTGGCCCTGACCACCGGCCGGGTCCTTCACCCACCACCACCGGCACCATGACCCGGAAATCCAAGGGGCTCAACGAACGCTCACCGGAGTGCTTCGTGGAGATGGAGGGCACCGACGCCAAGGCCCTCGGCCTTGCCGACGGCACCATGGCCACCATCACCTCCCGGCGGGGAGAGATCACCGCCAAGGTCAAGGTCAGCCGCCGCATGGGCAAAGGGACGGTCTTTATCCCCTTCCACTTTGCCGAGGCTGCCGCCAACCGCCTGACCAACGCCAAGCTGGACCCGGTTTCCAAAATCCCGGAGTTCAAGGTGTGCGCGGTGCGCATCGCCCCGGCTCCCGGAGGCCTGGGAGAAACCTGAGACCTTCCAGGTGACAGGTAGAAAAAACCGAAGCCCCATGCCCCTCAACCCATGACCTTCAGAAACCGACCTCCTGCGCCTTGCCGCAGGAGGCGGTTTCATGTAGGCTGTGGGTCTTCAACACAGAATATAGAAGCGATCTGGTGCTCACAGGTGGCCGCTGTTCGGCCCCAAAACCCCGGTTCAGGAATTCAACAGATGATTCCGTGCCCGGGGCTGCGTGCCCCTTGTGGAAGCCCATCGCACCAAACGACAGACCGGGGCGTCACCCCTTGCGGATGACGCCCATTCGTTTATATACCCATTTGTTACCTGAATGTTTCCGCCGGTCCGAGACCTTCCGGCACGGAGTGATGTATGGCCAAGTTAACCATCAACGGCGTCCACGTAGAAGCCGATGAGTCCAAGACCCTGCTCGATGTAATCCGAGAGCACCGCATTGCCGATATCCCAACCCTTTGCCATGTGGAGAAGACCGCTCCCTTCGGGGCCTGTTCCCTCTGCGTGGCCGAAGTGGAAGGCGCCCCCGCCCTTCGACGCACCTGCGCCACCCCCGTTGCCGACGGCATGGTGGTCCGCACCGAAACCGATGCGGTCAAACGATCCCGGAAGACCAACCTGGAGCTCCTCCTCGGTCGCCACACGGCCGACTGCTACGCCCCCTGCCGCCTGGCCTGCCCGGCCAACGTGGACATCCAGGGCTATGTGGCCCTTGCCAAGCGCGGCCTCTACAAAGAGGCGGTCAAGCTCATGAAGGAGACCAACCCCCTGCCCATCGTCTGCGGCAGGGTGTGCGCCAAGCCCTGTGAAAGCGCCTGCCGCCGGAACCTCATGGACGAGCCCGTGGACATCAAAAACATCAAACGTTTTGTGGCCGACCGTGAGCTGGCCTTGGGCGATATCTACGTCCCTGAGCCGGGCAAGGCCACGGGCCGCTCCGTGGCCATCATCGGCACCGGCCCTGCCGGGCTCTCCGCCGCCTACTTCCTGCGCCTTGCCGGACACCGGGTGATCATGTTCGAGGCCATGCCCGAGCCCGGCGGCATGATGCGTTACGGCATCCCCGAGTACCGCCTTCCCAAAAAAGACCTTCGGGCCGAAATCGACGCCATCTTCGCCATGGGCGTGGAGGTGCGCTACAACGTGGCCCTGGGCCGCGATTTTACCCTTGCTGAGCTGCGGGAAGATTTCGACGCCGTCTTCATCGGCCACGGGGCCCAGGTGGGCTCGTCCATGGGCACCACCGGCGGCGACCTTTCCGGGGTCATGCAGGGTGTGGACTTTCTCCGGGAGGTCAACCTGGGCACGGCCAAAAAACTCAGCGGAAACGTCTTTGTGGTGGGCGGCGGCAACACAGCCATCGACGCGGCCAGGACCGCCCTGCGCTACGGCGCGGACAAGGTAACCATCATCTACCGCCGCACCGAAAAAGAGATGCCCGCAGCCATCGAGGAGATCGAGGACGCCAAAGAAGAAAAAATCGAAATCCGCATCCTCACCAACCCCGTGGCCTACACAGGGGAACACGGACGCCTTAACGGGGTCACCTTCGTGAAGATGGAACTCGGTGAACCCGACGCCAGCGGCCGACGACGCCCCGTTGTCATGAAAGACAGCGAGTACACCGAACACGCCGACCATGTCATCGAAGCCATCGGCCAGAAGGTGGTCACGGACTTCCTTGGCGGTATCGGCCTCACCCGGTGGAACTCCATCGACGCAGACGGCGCCCTCTTCTCCACCAACATGGAAGGGGTCTACGCCGGGGGCGACGCCGTCACCGGTCCCAGCGTCATCATCGAGGCGGTGGCCCACGGCCGCAAAGCCGCCTTTGCCATGGACCGCCTCCTCTCAGGACGCGCAGCCAAGGCCGAAGACCGCCTGGGCTTTCACGTGAAAAAGGAAGACTTCGGGGCCCTTTCCGCCGACGACCTCAAGGGAAAACCCCTCCTTCCCCGCCGCCGCATCGAAAAAGCCGACCCCGAGACCCGGGCGGAGAGCTTCACCGAGGTGGAGCTGGGATTCACCGAAGAGAACCTCCTGGCTGAAACCGGGCGCTGCCTTGAATGCGGCTGCCAGGATGTATCAGGGTGCGACCTGAGGCGCTACGCCACGGACATGGAAGCCGACAAGACCCGCTTCATGCCCAAGGAGCCCCTAAAACAAACGTTTTCCGCCCACAAATCCCCCCACGGCATTGAAGAGGTCAACCCCTTCATCATCCGGGACTTCAACAAATGCATTCTCTGCGGATCCTGCGTCCAGGCCTGCAACGACGTCCAGGTCAACGAAGCCATTGACCTGGGCTTCAGGGGCATTGGGGCCAAAATCGTGGCGGGCATCGACCAGCCCCTGAAGGACTCGTCCTGCGTCTTCTGCGGGTCCTGCGTCCAGGCCTGCCCCGTGGGCGCCTTAACCGAGAAGAATGTGGTCTACAGAGGAAAGCCCTGGGACGAGACAAAAACGCGATCAACCTGCGGTTACTGCGGGGTGGGATGCCAGATCGATATCCACGCCAAAGCAGGTAAGGTCACCCGCATCACCGGGTCCGAAGAGAGCGCGCCCAACTTTGGGAGCCTCTGCGTCAAGGGACGCTACGGCTTTGACTTCATCGGTTCGGATGAACGCCTCACCACGCCCCTCATTAAAGAAAACGGAACATTCCGGGAAGCCACTTGGACCGAGGCTCTGGATCTCACAGCCAGGCGCCTCAAAGAGATCTCTGAGGCCCACGGCGATGCCGCAGGGTCCTCACCTCGGCCCGCATCACCAACGAAGAGAACTACGTGGCACAGAAATTTGCCCGCACCGTGTTGAAAACGAACAACTTAGATCACTGCGCACGATTATGACATTCCTCTACGGTGGCCGGTCTGGCCGCCGCATTCGGAAGCGGTGCCATGACAAACCCCATCTCGGATATCGAGAAGGCGGATGTCATCCTTGTTGCGGGCTCCAACACCACGGAGACCCACCCCGTCATCGCCGCGGCCGTGAAACGCGCGGTGAAATTCGGGGGAACCAAGCTCATTGTGGCAGATCCCAGGAGGATCGAGCTTAAAAAACACGCCCACCTCTCCCTGGCCCCTGCCCCGGGCAGTGACCTGGCCTGGATCAACGGCATGATCCGCGTGATCCTTGAAGAGGGGCTCGAAGACGCGGCATACATCGAAAAGCGTACCGAAGGCATCGACGCCTTACGGGAGGCCGTGGCCCCCTATACCCCGGAACACGTCAAAGAACTCACCGGGATTCCCGCAGAACAGCTTGTCCAGGCGGCCCTGGTCTACGCAGGCATGGAAAAAGGGAGCATCCTCTACTGCATGGGCATCACCCAGCACACCACGGGCACGGACAACGTAAAGGCCCTGGCCAACCTGGCTATGGTCTGCGGCAACGTCGGCATCGAAGGCGGCGGGGTTAACCCCCTGCGCGGACAGAACAACGTCCAGGGTGCCTGCGACATGGGAGGCCTGCCCGACGTCTACCCCGGCTACCGAAAGGTCCACGACGAAGCCCACGCCCTTGCCATGGAAAAAGCCTGGAGCGTCACCGGCCTCTCCCGCACGCCGGGCCTCACCGCAACAGAGATGGTGGACGAAGCCATCAAAGGGAGTTTAAAGGCCCTTTATGTGATCGGGGAAAACCCCCTTGTGTCTGAAGCGGATCTGAACCATGCGGAAAAAGCATTCCACAATCTTGATTTCCTCGTGGTCCAGGACATCTTTATGACCGAGACTGCCCAGGCCGCCGATGTGGTGCGCTCCCAGCCCTCTGCTTTGCGGAAAAAGACGGCACCTTCACCAACACCGAAAGGCGCGTGCAGCGCGTGCGCAAAGCCGTGGACGGCCCTGAGGGCGTGCCCTCGGATTGGGAGATCACCTGCGAGATCGCACGGCGCATGGGGACCAACATGAGCGCCCCCATCGGCCGAAGCTATCCATGAGATTGCCTCGGTCACCCCCGCCTTTGCCGGACTGAACTACGAACGCCTCGACGGCGAGGGCATTCCCTGGCCCTGCCCCACGGCAGACCACCCCGGCACCCCGCGCCTCCACGTGGAGCGCTTTGCAAGGGGCAAAGGCATCTTCTTTCCCGTGACCTTTACCCCGGCAGCCGAGACCCCGGATGCCGACTACCCCCTGGTCCTCACCACCGGCCGGGTGCTCTACCACTACCACACCGGCACCATGACCCGAAAATCGGGCGGTCTGAACCAGCAGGTGAGTGAATGCTTTGTGGAGATGAGCCGGGAAGACGCACTGGAGAAATGCCGTGATGCGCAGATGGAAGGCTTCGACGGCTTTGACGCGGAGATCAAAGCTCGGGTGAACCTCTCCGACCGCATGGAAAAAGGGACGGTCTTTCTGCCCTTCCACTTTGCTGAAGCCGCCGCCAACCGGCTCACCAACGCCGCCCTGGACCCGGATTCCAAGATTCCGGAGTTCAAGGTCTGTGCTCTTGCGGATTCGTGGTGAAGGTCAACGAAAGCTGGCCTCCGGCTGCACTGCTGGGGGCCAAACTTTTCCCGATTTAGTGAGTTGAATTTGACATACAGGTCGTTAAAAAACGGCTTGCCGATGACCACACCACCAAAAAGCCCCGCTTTCCTGCCGGGGCTTTTTGGTGTTCCGTGACGCGCCGTGTTGAAGCAGCTCAGGTTTCGGGAACGCAATGACATACGGCCATTTCAGGCCAATCTGAGCTCTCGGTGCCAGGGCCGCCTACCACTCACGCTGATCGTCCGCTTCGATGAGGCAATGGGGAAGCAGTTTTATTAATTTGCCCAGTTCCTCTTCGTTAAAGCAGTTGCGCCTCACATTGAGGTATTTCAAATTTTTCATTTCGCCGTAGTAATCCCAGACCCGCGAAACCGTCGCCATATATGAGAGATTCCAGGTTTGGCAACCGGCAAATCGTCTCCCAGAGGTCACACAGCTGGTTGTCGGACAATTCCAGGTGCCTGAGCTGCTGCAGCCCTTCAAAGGGAATATCGCTGAGATCGTTCTCCCGCATGTCGTTTGAAAAAAAAGTCAGCGACTGGAGATTAGGATACCGATCCAGTCTGGACAATTCATCGGCGATATCTTCGATGAACATATCCCCATAGTGGATACAGTAGACATGTTCCGGCGCTTCCTCCAGGTTCTCCAAAACATGGTACATGCCCGGATTGGGGACCGAACAGAGAATGGATTCCCACACGTTTCGGGGGTTACCGGCAAAGACCGTTCTCCCCTCCCGGGTAACCCCACCGATGGTCTCTGCCAACTCCTGAAACAGCGGCTGCAACGCTTGAAACTGTGCTTCGGATTCAAACGCAAGCTCAATGGGGGAAAAACTTCGACGATACCCTATCTCGGCATCTTCCAAGACCCGCCTTGCCTTATCCACTGCATCAGTCTTCTTTGATAGTGATCTTAGGGTGCCCATCGATATAATCCATCATGGACCCCGCCGCCAACAGGATGGTTTCCGGCCGCATGGCAGCCACCGGATGGGGGCATCGACGTTCATTGCCCTGAGGATGTCTTTGACCTATTTTACGACCGTACAATGCAAGCAGTTTAGCCAGAATTCTCAGCATGTGAAACACCCTTATATTCGATTCATGATCAGCATAGCGGCGTTGTCGCAAGTGCCGGTTAACAGACAAGGTCATACCAGAAATGACCGACTTAAGATAATTCAAATAAGGGCAGGTTTTACCGGACACGCCCAAGCGAATGCCTTGTTAAGGATCAAAGTTACGACACCCGTCGTGCATCCTCCTCACAGCCGGAGGCAGGCTTTTCCATGCTTACTTTGTGATTTGAAGGCAATTTGAGTGACCACAAAAAATCCCCCCGCCCCCACAAAAGACATCCCTGAAAGTACACTATCCCCTCATGACACCACCAAAGCATAAAGAGTGATTGCTTCACATGCCACTGGGTGTCCCGGTGGTATGCGCCAAACGAAAAAAACTGCCCACCGACCCCTCCCCCTTGCCTCCATGCATATTCCCCCTTGCATTTTCCTTTGCCATATGTAAAAAAAACTTTGTTTAAATTGCTGCACAGCAACCGTCACCCGGCCTTTTCGGGCGTGAAGATTCCTTCCGGTGGCACGTTTAATACCGGATTTTTTAAACCCCGCGCACCGACCATCCTTTCAACCTGAGCCGGCTGACAAATCGGGCACGCATCAGGTGGCCGGATCCAAACCCACCACGCCCGTGTATTAAAAAGCACCTTATATTAAAAAGCTATTGTTCAAGGAGGAATCCATGATCAGGGTTGACGATGTCACCAAAGACTACGGCGCATTCCGCGCGGTGGACGGCATCAGCCTGGAGATTCGCAAAGGGGAAATCTTAGGACTTCTGGGCCCCAACGGCGCCGGCAAGACCACCACCCTTAAAATGCTCACCGGCTACTTCCGCCCCACCAGCGGAGAGATCTACTACAACGATACGCCCGTATCCAACCAGCCCTTGGAGCTCAAAAAACGCATCGGCTACCTGCCGGAGTCGGCTCCCCTCTACCCCAACATGCTGGTGTATGACTTCCTTTGCTACACGGCGGACGTCCGAGGCATCCCCAAGGCAAACCGCCTTGCACGCATCAAGGAGATGTCTGCCCTGTGCAGCCTCACGGACATCATGGACAAACCCATCGGCGCCCTCTCCAAGGGCCTCAAGCAGCGGGTGGGACTGGCCTATGCCATGATCAGCGACCGGAACACCCTTGATGGGATGATGATCTCTGGGCTGGATCCCAACCAGATCGTGGAGATCCGAAAAATCATCCGGGACATCGGGGAAACCCGCACCATTATTTTCTCCACCCATATCCTGAGCGAAGCCGAGGCCACCTGCGACCGCATCGCCATTGTCCACAAGGGGAAAATCGTGGCCGACGGCACCACCGATGAGATCCGCACCGGCGGCAACGGCAGCGGCCCCTGCCTGAAGATGGACGTAAAAGGGGCACCGGCCGACGAGGCAAAGACCCTGTTCCAGGGCCTCGGCAGCGTGGCAAAGGTGGAGGCAGCCCAGAGCAAAGAGAACCGCTGCGAGCTTGCCGTTACCTTCAAAAAGGGGCAGGACGGCCGGGAAGCCGTGTACAACGCCGTCAAGGGGACCGACGGGCGTCGATCAGCCGCCCGGCGATGGAAGCCAACACCCTTGAATCCATCTTCCGAACCCTGACGAAGGAGAACTAAAAGCCCATGCAGACCCTTCACATCATGAAAAAAGAGCTGAAAGACTTCTTCACCTCGCCCATCGCCTACATCGTCATCGCCATCTTTCTCTTAGTGTACGGTCTGTCCCTCACTTTTTTGAAACGGCCAGGCAAGCCTGCGGGACTTTTTCGCGCTCTTGCCCCTGATCTTCTCTTTTGTGATCCCGGCGGTGACCATGCGCCTCTTTGCCGAAGAGCTGGCCATGGGCTCCTTTGAGGTGGTCATGACCCTGCCGGTCACCCCGCGGGACATTGTGGTGGGCAAATTCCTCTCGGCCCTGGTCTTTGTCTGCGCCATGCTCACCCCCACCTTTGCCTATGCCGTCACCGTGGCCCTCTTCGGCGACCTGGACTGGGGGCCGGTCATCGGCGGGTACGCAGGGGCCATCCTCCTGGGCGGGGCCTTTGCCGCCATCGGGCTTTTTGCCTCGTCCCTGACGCGCAACCAGATCATCGCCTTTATCCTGGGGACCCTCATCTGCTTTGCCCTCACCCTGGTGGACAAGCTCCTGGTCTTTTTTCCCACGGCCATCTTGGGCTTTTTCAGCCAGATCGGAGCCGATTACCATTTCCGGAACATCGCCCGAGGCGTGGTGGACTCCAGGATCCTCCCTCACTCTGCTTGGCGGCGTGATTTTTCTCTTCCTTTACGGGGCCTCCATCTCAGTGACGGATAAAAACTAAACAAGCCCTCTCGGCGGCCAGGGAATGCTCCGGGGTTCTGCTCCTGCCATCTTTCACATTCGCTGACGGGCCTCGCCCGTGATGTTTACACATATGACCAAAACTTCATCGAATTAGCCTGGCAGTAAATAAAAACCTGTTTATCAAACTTTTCAAAAGTTTGGCCCCCGGCAGGGCCGCCGGAGGCATAACCATAGATAAGGCAACCATGAAAAAAGAAAAATATCTCAAAGGACTGATCTACATAGTGGTGGTGGTGCTTTTGAATGTGGCGGGTGCCACCCTTTTCTTTCGGGCGGACCTCACGAAAAACAAGGTCTACTCCCTTTCCGACGCCAGCATCGAGGCGGTGAAGAACCTTTCGGAACCGCTGACCATCAATGTCTTCTTCTCCGAGGACCTTCCGGCCCCCCACAACACCACCGAAAAGTACCTCGCCGACCTGCTGGAGGATGTGAAATGCCAACCGCTACTTCAACTTTCGATTCTATTCCATCGGCGGGGACATGGAGACCAACCCCACGAGCAAGCGCAACGCGGAGCTGGCGGGCAGCTACGGCATCCGGCCGGTGACATCTTCGAACCGTGGAAAGCCACGAGGTGAAGGTCAAGACCGCGTACATGGGGCTTGTGGTGATCCACGGGGACCTTATTCAGCGTATTCCGGCCATCACCTCCACCGAAGGGCTGGAGTACAAGCTCACCATGTCCATGATGAAGCTGGGCAACAAGATCAGCACCCTGCTTTCCCTTGACGGAAATTGAGCCTGCACCTTCACCTCTCCCGCTCCATGGCGGAAGGGCTCCTCCATGGCTCTGCACCTCCATGACCTGCCGGTCTGCGTGGAGGAGCCGTCACCCAAACTCTCAGCTGGACGCAGCTACGACCGCCTCACCTTCAACCGCTTTGATCCGCAAACCACCGAAGAAAAGCAGACCCTGGCCGAGCGCTACGGGGTGCTCCAGCTTGGGTGGCCGGATCTCTCAGGCGGCAAGATCAAGGCGGGCTCCGGCATCATCGGCATGGTGATGCGATACGGAGACAAATCCGTCACCATCCCCATCCTTGAGGTGAACCGCATTCCCCTTTTCGGCACCCAGTACAAGCTCATGACCGATCAGGAGATGGAAGAGGCCGTGGGCGGGGCCGTGGAGTCCCTCATCGACATCAACGAAAAGGTGGGGTACCTCACAAGCAACGGCACGGCACCACGCTTCGATCGCAACCCCGCCAACCCCATGGCCCCCGGCACGAACGCCCTGAACAACTTCAGCGCCACCCTCTCCCGCAATTACGCGGTGTCCGATGTGGACCTCAAGGCAAACGGTATCCCCGAGGACATCAACAGCCTCATTATCGCCGGGGCCAAGGAGACCTTCACCGACTACGACCTCTTCCGCATCGACCAGGCCCTCATGGCAGGCAAAAACGTGGCCGTGTTCGTGGACGCCTTCAAAGAGATGCAGAATCCCAACCCCCAGATGGCCTTCATGCAGCCCTCCACCTACAGCCCGGTTCGCACGGGCCTCGACAAGCTCCTGGCCCACTACGGGGTTCGCGTTCAAAGCGCCTACATCATGGACGAGAACTGCTACAAGCAAAACCTGCCCAGGCGCATGGGGGGCGGTCAGCAGAACGTTTACTTTGCCCCCATCATCGAAAACGACACCATCAACCACGACGTCCCCTTCATGAACAACATCAAGGGGCTCGTCACCTTAAAGGCCTCACCGGTCATCGTGGACGAGAAGACCGTTTCAGAGCAGAACCTGTCGGCCGCCACCCTCTTTTCCACCTCCGAACGTTCCTGGCTCAAGGAGAGGAACATCTCCCTGAACCCCATGTTCCTCAAACCGCCCACAGACGCGGGCTCCTTTGCCAGCCGTCCCGTGGCCGCCATGGTGGAGGGCTCCTTTACCAGCTACTTCAAGGGAAAGCCTATCCCGGAAAAACCGGCCCCCGCCCCCCCCGAGGGAGAAGAGGCCAAACAGCCTGAAAACAAGGCCGCGGCCATCTCTCAGACAGGCGCCGTGATCGAGCACGGCAAACCGGCCCGCCTCATCGTGGTGGGCTCCCTGGACATGCTCACCAACAGCCTCTTTGATGAGCAGGGAGAAAGCGCCAACGCCACCTTTGTCATGAACCTCATGGACGGGCTCAACGGCCGCGAGGGCATTGCCGTCATGCGAAGCAAAAAGCAGCGGTTCAACCCCATCGACAAGGTGCCGGACAGCGTCAAGACGCCAGTGAAGGCCTTCAACATCGTGGGCCTGCCCCTGCTCGTCGCTCTCTTCGGCATGGCGGTTTACGCCAAGCGCCAGTCCCGAAGAAAAACCATCCGGGCCATGTTTCAATAACACCACCACCACAGGAGGACACCTGACGTGAAAAAAGAAACCATCATTCTCCTTGCCCTCATCGTGGCCCTGAGCGCCTACCTCTTCCTTCGGGACACCGACGGCACCAGCTATGAGCTGCCGGTTCTCGACACCGTGTCCGCAGGGGATGTGGACCGCATGGAGATTAATACACAAGCAGAGACCCTGCTCTTTGAAAAAGAGGGAAATGAGTGGACCGTTGATTTGGAGGGGTTTCCCGCCAAACAGGAGCAGGTCACAAAACTTGTGGAGACCGCAGGGGAGATGACGCTGACAGCCATGGTCTCCGAGGCCGAAAGCTACAACCGCTACGACCTGGACCCGGCGACCGCAAAAAACGTCCGCCTCTACAAAGGCGAGACCGTGCTGCGGGACGTCACCGTGGGCAAAGCCGCCCCCTCCATGGGCCACACCTTTGTGACCATTGAAGGCGACAAAAAAGTCTACCACGCCAAGGGGAACTTCGCCTCCCAGTTCACAACGGATTCGAACCGGTTCATCGACAAGACGGTCTTTAACCTCATCGCCTCCGAGGTGAACGCCCTTGCCGTCACCATGGGAGAGACCGACCTTGCCCTCACCAGGGCCACGGAGCCGGGCGAGGAAGGCGCGCCCCCCAAAACCATCTGGAAAGACCAAAACGGCAACACCCTGTCAGCCGAAAAAGTGGACAAACTCATCGCCTCCCTGTGCCGCCTTTCATGCGACACCTGGCTGATGGAAGAGAAAAAAGATGAGACCCCGGCCCTTACCGTTGTCCTGACAACGGACCGCCCCTACACCCTTGAGCTCTTCGGAGACGCCCCCATGCACGGCACCGCCACCGACCAGAGACTCGGGTTTACCCTCACCGAGGCAAAAGGGGCTGACATCCTGGGCGCGGTACAGGCCCTTGAAGAGACACCCCAGGCCGAGCTGAGCCAGGCCGATAAGTAACCAATGAATGGGCAGGCCGCATTCCGGTCTGAAAAGCCATTGAACAGTTGCCCTTGATTTCCTACCGAAACCGTGATGTTATCGTCACATATCAATGGCGATTAAAAACAAACGGGTGCATGAGGTTCATCACCCCATGTACCCGTTCTTTTTTCGTAACTATTCAGCTCAAAAAAAACAGCCTCCGGCGGCAAGGTGTGCCACCTTGAAAGCAGGTTGCGGATATGGCTAGTCTCCGCCCCTCGTTCCTCGGGTCAAATCACATCCGCCTTTAAAGTAAACGTTCACTCAAAAAGATGTTTTTAAACCTGTTTGTTAAACTTTTTAAAAGTTTAGCCCCCTGCAGGGCCGCCGGAGGCATAAGCGGAATAGTTACCATTTTTCCAACCGCACACACACGAGAGAGGCCCCACATGAGAGCACTCCTGTCCATGCCGCGACGTCTCACCCTTGTCCTGGCGATCCTTGTATTCACCCCCGTCCTTGCCGCAGCAAACGAAGAGCAGCCCATGATGAAAATGCCCGTGGACGGTGCCTGCGAAGAGCCTTACATCCTCTTTGAAGGGGTCTGCGCCATCCCGGCGTTCATGCAGGGCCAGCCCGCCACCATCATGGAACAGATCAAGGCCTTTAAGCTGGCCCATGCCAATGAACCCGCAGAGCCCGAACCGGAGGCGGCCACCGAGTCTGTCCATGAAGACCCCTTGTGCGC
Source organism: Desulfoluna sp. CYM3A (assembly GCF_056829965.1). NCBI lineage: Bacteria > Pseudomonadati > Thermodesulfobacteriota > Desulfobacteria > Desulfobacterales > Desulfolunaceae > Desulfoluna > Desulfoluna sp. CYM3A. The sequence goes on along the minus strand of NZ_CP186556.1, from coordinate 1,634,875 downwards.
CAGGTACAGAAAAATGATCGAAGAGCACTCGAAATCCAAGGTCGCGACATACAACCCCGAAACTGCCGAAATGGAAAAGGCCATGAGCCAGGCCGAAGGGACGTCCATTGAAGAGGCAAGGGAGTACCTGATCAACTTTTGCCAGGAGTGATGAAAAGACGGATCAGGACGTTGGCAAAGGGGGCTCGGAGACCTTACGGCATTCTGCGTACGAGAGATGAGCCCCCATATCGTCCGGTTTTTCAGGTATGGACCGCGTTCCGTTCCAATGCCTCGCATATGATATCCAGAACGTGTGCTGCCGCATCGGGCCGTGCAATCTGTGCGGCTTTTTCCTTCATCTCACCTATTTTGTCAGGACGATCCATAAGCCGCTTGATTTTATGTTCCAAGGACGTCGCATCCAGCGCTTTGAGTGCTGCGCCGTGCTCAAGAAGGTAATCGGCATTTCGCTCTTCCTGGCCTGGAATCGGAGAGATGATGATCATGGGAAGCCCCATGGCCAGGCATTCGGCACTGGTCAAGCCTCCGGGTTTGGTCACGGCAATATCGCTCACGGCCATCACCCGCTCTATGGTGTTGGTAAATCCCATGGGGATCAGTCGTCCCCCATGGGATTCAGATAGCCGGGTAAGGGAGATGAAAAGGTCTTCATTTTTACCTGCAAGGGCGATGACCTGGCACAAGGGGTCCGTCTCTAACATGCGCTCGGTCAAGGTGAGCATATCCCCCAATCCCTCACCACCGGACATCATAAGAACGGTTGGTTTGTCAAGGCCCACACCCAGCTCGGCCGCCCAGGCCTCTCTGTCATGGGCCTCGGCAAACGACGGGACGATGGGAATACCCGTCATGTGTATGTTTGACGGCTGAACACCAAACGCCGCAAGTTTCCACGACGCTTCCTCACAGGCCACGAAATAGCCGTCCATCCGGTTCTGGAACCAAAGCCCGTGAACATCGAAATCCGTCACTTGAATCCAGCACGGAACCTCCATCCGGCCTTTTCTGATTTTTCGTGAAATCAGTCCGGCGGGAAGAAAATGGGTGCAGAGGATCCCGTCGGGATTGATCCGCTCGATTTCATCCATCAATGCCCGGGCACTGAGCCGCTCCAAGGCAAGCCGTACATTTTTCATCTTTGAGTCGTCATTTTCGGCCCGATCGCTTTTGGAAAACATGTATCCCCACAGGGACGGATGGCGTTCAATGATTTTTAAATAGCTCTCCTTATACGCTTTCCTGAACGCTCCCGACACATACTCCATGGCATCCAGATGCACGACCTCCAGCTCCGGGCAATGGAGCAAAGCGGTCTTACGAATCGCTTCGGCCGCACGAACATGACCAGACCCGATGGAAACACTTATCACCAACAGTTTTCTTTTTTTACCCATGATTGTTTTAATACCTTCCCTTAGAAAATAAGCCTTTCCGTCCAATCCAGAATACGACCGAATAACTCGTCTCGATTCACCTCATTGAAATTCTCATGGTAATTCGCCTCGTATGTGGTGACGTCGGCAAGTCCTGGCGGGACATCGGCCATGGCCTGTTGACTCACCGCCGGATCCGCCAGCCTGTCGTCTCCTGCAATCACGCAAAAAATGGGAACCCTCTCCCAGGTTTTCATGCGGGCCACCACCCACTGCTGGGTCTTCTCTGACTCCACGCCCAGACTGGCTGAGACCTTTGTGCTCCTTAAGCCACGTTTCTCGTCGTCAACATGGCGCTTTGTGATCTTTTCATCGTGGGTCAGGTGATGCGTCAATGCAGGGGGCGTAACCGAAAACGTCGGATGCACCCAGGCAACCAGCCTGGAGGCATGGTTCTGCACCTTCGGCACGGCCACCTTGTTCTTCAGCCACGGAGACGAGAGGATATACCCCTTGATGTCCGCTTCTTTCCCCAGGGTCAGCCCGTAATAGAGTGCGATAAGGGCCCCGTTTGAATGGGAGAGGATAAACACAGGCACACCGGGATGGCGCTCTTTCACCCAGCCGATGTAACCATGGATATCCCGCGCATAGGTATCGTATGAATCAATATGAAAAAAGTTTCTGCCCCCAGGATTGTGCTTCGGGTAGGTTCCGTGAAACCTCAGATCCGGGGCGTAGGTGGCAATCCCTTTTGTTTTAAAGTACTCCGCCGCCGTGACCCAGTCTCCACCGTGTGCCATGCCGCCGTGGATCCCGATAAAAATCGCCGTCACCTCTGAGTCGGGAAGCCATGCACGAGAGAGCAACGTTGTCACCTCATCTGCCTGAAAGCTCGCACGTTGTTTCGCCGTAATTCACTGTGTCTCCTGATAGTGGTTGGCCTTTAAAAAAACAGGCAGGTTGGCATCTGATCTTCGTAAAGAGGAGGTATTCCCTTTGCACACCGGCGTCAAGGCCTTACTTAGAGCGAGTGTTTTATAAGAATAATGATGAATGGCTTTCGCTTTTCCAAAGTAACCGATCATTATCTCATGAAATGTCTGCACAAAACGCACCACACCGTAAATACCTTCCGTTACCACCGCTGGGCAATCATATATACGAACTTACTGCCTTGACAAATTGCTGGCGCTGTAACTATAAAGTCCAATCAAGACAGTAATACTGAGTAATTCAAAACATCAAGCCATTACAATAAACACGAAGAAACTAACACACAGGTGATTGCTACACAAAACGTGCAAACACCAAGCAATCCCCCCTCTCTGCCCCCCAACCGAGTAAAAATTGACAAAGGCACTGCTTTTGTATCGTGGGCCAGAATCTTGGCCGTATATGCCCCCCCTTGATCCCCCCCAACGCGTCTTTGCATCAACATGCAATACCGACTTTTCCGTCAAGCTGAAGAGACAGGCTTTATTGATTGTGCCATGGCCTCAGCAGCATACCCCGGGTGTTTTCGCCCGTAAACCTTAGAAATACCAGAGTCAAGGACAGGTCTGACACCATCAACCAAAGGAGAGTAAGTGTATGCGTCACGTAATTGTCGTATTTTTTGTGTGTTTGTTTATGGCTCAAAGCGCCTTTTCCATGGGTTCGCTCACCACGTGGCAGGACCGGTACGCCCAAAAAAACGCCGCGACATTAGAGGACGGGCTATGCGGCTGGAACGTGCTATCCGAAGATTACCGGCAACCCCATGTGCTGGACGGACTCTCCCTTGAATGGGACTATTTCAGCATCCACGATAAAGACGGGAAATTTACCGGTGTCGTGGCCTATCTTGTGGCCGACCCGGAAGGCCACCTGGGGGATCCGGACTATGTCTTTGAGCCCAACCTCATGCCTTCAGGGGCAAACATGGCGTGCTTCGGCAAAGTGGGAAAAACCGGTGCCCGGTATGCCGATTATGTCAATTTCGGACTCGATTTCGAAGCGGGCACCTCGGAGCGATCATTTTTCGCGGAAAAGCCTGGGGAAGAGATATTCGGGAAGATGGTGCCCATGCGAAAGGGAGACGGCAAGCCGGACAGGTTGATCCTTTCGGGCAAAACCGAGCACTTTGAGTGGGAACTTGAAGTCAGCCAGATCTGGGCTGGGGAAAAGGCGCCAGAGGGATTCTCCTACCCCGATTACCATGCACACAAAGACAGGACCTGGGAAGTTGGGAATGACCTCCACCTAAAGCTTGAGCGAACGGAGCACTGGACCGTCAACATGAACTGGCCATCCACCAAAGTCGACGGCTGGATCAGGGACCTGACAACCGGCGAGCGCATGCAGATAGACGGACACGGCTACCGGGAAAACTCATTCGGCAGGTGGGCCTTTGCCCTGGGTGGCTGGGACTTCTTTTTCATGTCCGACCTGAAAAACAAGGTCCAGTTCGGCTTCCAGACCTATCACCACGGCACCGAGGACCTCGATTACCTGGATGTGGACTTTCTGGATAACGGAACGCCTAAAAGCGTTAGGTTCCGGGCAAACCGCGGGGAGCTGGGCTGGCACCACGCATCCTGGGCCTGGAGCCCTGAGGTGTTTCAATGCAGGCCCCTTGCATCCCTCCACGATTATCGGGATCAATGTAGCAGGCACCACGGTGGACTATGTGGACATTGGAGACAATTTTGCGAGCCTTCTTTCTAACGTCACCTGGGTAACAGGTGCCTACCAGATAACCACCATGTTCCCCATGTTTTCAGGGGCCGTCACCCGCACGGGGACAGGAGACGTCGTCGCCGAATTTTTCGGCCGGGGAGGCGGTGAATTTCCCTGCTGAAAAGCCCGGTAGAAAAAAGTGATTCCTGGTGCAACCGGTGCACGAACACCTATAACCGGGACATCGGATACAAATAAAGGATATTTTGAGATAACGGGCAAGCCGGGCACTGGGCATTGAGCGGCTTGCCTCAATCATCACCACAAGACCTATAGTGCAACCCTGGTTGCTGTGCTCACCTGCCAGGGAGAAGCCCAAAGCCAGCTCACGACCTGAAGGAGAAAGGTGGCATCTACCCCGCCACCATCAGCCCGAGGCCGGAAAAAACGGACAGGATCACAAATACAGGGATGACCATGGGAAGCGGTGAGTTCGTGCCCTTGCTGTTTTCCAGCAACATAAAAAGCAAAAGCCCGCTGAGGCAGACAAGGAGCCCGGCAACGGGAGGAGAACAAAACATCAGCACCACCCCCAAACCAAGCCCATACACGATGGCACATATCCCCATGAGAATCCCGACACCTGCCAGGAGAAGATCTGACCTGCTTGACACAACAATGTAAAACGCACCGCAAAAAACGTAGATGGCTGACACCCCATAGGCACTCACCAGGAAAAACGAGGATACAGGGTTGGCCCCTGCTAAAAGCGTAACCCCGTCCAGCGGGTTCTCACCCCTTACCCACAGGGCTGTCCCCACTCCCAGCCCCACGGCACACACATACTCAAGAAGATTCTTCAGCATGGCCCTTTTGATGCCTGTAATTTGGCAGCACCCCCGCTCTTCTAACTGGTCACCTCTGTCTTCAGAAAAATATATGCCCACGTCAAGCAATAGCTTGTCGCAGAAACCACAGCCACAGATTCCCGGCAGGCTGTGCCTGATTTCAGAGCCACGGCCTGCAGGACAAAGGCCCCAAACACGACAAAAAGAAGCCTCTTGCACCATGACGGGAACCAGTAGCCGACCCATCTGGCCAGGCACATGCCGTAAAGATAAAAGAGAACCCGCGATAAGCCAACCTGGATACCAAACAGAAGCAGTCCATAGCCGACAAGGTCATACGCCGTCATTGCCACCCCCTCGGTTTCCCATGGGTTGAAATAAGTAACACCAACACCTCGCCTCCAGCCACGCGTCCTGATCAAGCAAAAAACTGAGTTTGCCCGTTGAGATGCTTTCCGCGGCCAGCACGCTCCCGTGCGATAGGGAAAAAACGCTGCGGGCTGTTTTTCTTCAGGTGCCGGGAGGAGGATGGCTGCCATGCCCATAGAGCCAACCCTTCGCAGACGGAAGCAACGTCTCCCCTGGCCCTCGCCACATGAACGCTAACCCGGATATTTCATGAGAAAACGGCCAAAGCGAAGAAATAGACAATCATTATGGGAGGTTATCGCGAAAAACTGAGGCATCTCAAAACCGCAAAAAGCGCCCATTCAACTTCCCGCTCACTTTCTCACCCTTCGGGCGAGTCGAGTGCACCCATCTTCTGCTTTATCAGAGCCTTGAGATAAACAACGACACTGCAATGCATGCTTTCCGAATATGGGTGCGCTCGACTCGTGAAATATCCGGGCTAAAACACGAAAGAAGTACGTCATGACCAAACGAGTATCCGCGCTGCTGGCCGCCATCCTGCTGGCCATTTTTGTCATCGGGGGCAATCACCCATGTGCCGCCTCCGAGATGCGCCCCATTGTCATCCAGGGTGCCATGGATGTTGAAACACAGTTTATGATCGAGAAGCTCACTGATGTTGAGGAGATAACCATCGGCGGCTGGCGTTTTTTCAAGGGAGCCCTCGAAGGCCGCCCCGTGGTCGTTGCCAAGACCGAGGTCGGCATGACCAACGCCGCGGCATCCACCGTCCTCGCCATTGAGCGATTCAACCCGTCTGCCATCATCAACCAGGGTACCTCCGGCGGCCACGCCCCTGAGCTGCACCGCTACGACATTGTCTTAGGAAAAACAGCCGTGAACTTCGGAAACTTCAGGACGGAACACGGGGACGCCGGAAAGGGTGTGAAGCCCGAAAAATGGCTCCCCATGACCATCACCGTCAATGTGAAGGGAGAAGCAAAAGAGTTCACCGATTTTAAGGGGGATGCCCACCTGTTGGATGTCGCCGAAAAAACCTCTGCAGCCTACAAACACGGCAAGGTCGTCACAGGCGTTATTGGCTCCGCCGACCAGTGGAACCGCGAGCTCGACCGCATCGCCTGGATCCATGCCACCTACAACACCTCCGCGGAAGAAATGGAAACCGCTTCCGCAGCCCAGGTCGCCGAAGCCTACGGCGTCCCCTTCCTTGGCATCCGAATCCTCTCCAACTCCGAACTCCACGACGAAGGGTTCGATCCCAAGGCAGGCATCTACTGCCAGGAGTTTGTGCTGGATGTTGTGAGACGTCTCAAAAAGTAAACTACAATGCCCCGGCTTCAAGGCGGGGCATCTTAAGCATGATGTTTCCAAAGCACTTCAGCCTGCACTATTCTTATGAGACGTCAATTACCCTGACACAGAAATGTAAATGTCACTTTTTTCACAAGGCAAAAAGCATTCCAAAACAAAAGCACTCCATAATTACTTACTCAATTGGGAGAGATTTACCCTCGTAAGATCCAATCACTTAAGATTATTGTAGGATTATCCATAAACGTTAGCTTCTTGAATGATGTGCCATCTAATTTTGTATCTTTCAAAATTATCTTCCGTATAATTACGGAATTTGAGAAATCTGCTTCTGTCAAATCACAATGACCTAAATTCAATCCACTCAAATTGGAATTAGAAAAATTAGCACCTTTTAAATAAGCACTCTGTGCATCAAGAAGTTCAATATTCGAATTTGAAAAATCAGCGTTTTCCAAGTCAGCATCAAGCATAGAAACTCCGTACATATTACAATTACTGAAATTTATATCTTTTGCTTTCGCATCCAAAAAATCAGGATCGCTGAAAAGCCTCCCCTTGGTCTTTGAGCCTGAAAAATTTGTTCGGATAAGAGTTGAATCACTAAAAGATGAACTCTCGACTATAGAACCCTGGACAATTGAGTCCGTTAAATCTGATCCGATAAAATTGGTGTCGTTGATTACAATATTCAGAATTTTACTGTTCATGATTTTACAATCCTGAACTTCCGATTTAATAGAAAAAACACCATCGTCAATCATTATTCCGATTAAATTCGATCTACCCAGTGTGGTTTTTTCAAATTGAATTTTATTGAATATTGATTCATGAAGATCAGCGTGCTTCATCTTACAATCCTCAAAAAAAACGGTACTAAATCGAGATTTTATAAATCTTAACCTCGCTCATTTGACAGGCATTAAAAAAAGTATGGTCCAATGTCGCGCCGGAAAGGTCCGCTTTCTCCAAATTGCATTTTTTAAAAACAGTTTTCGTTAAATTTGAACCTTTAAGATTAGCTCCTGTCAAGATTGCTTCTTTTATTATCATTCCTCTTAAATCTGAATAAGAAAGATCAACCTCTTCACCTTTATAGGTCTCATTGAATTTTTTCTCACTTACCCTTAATATTTTTAAAAAGCATCGTTATCCATATTCTCTCCTCGGGTGCACGAAACGGTCAAAAAAAGCATTAAAACTATAAGAATTAGTTCTTTTTTAATATCCACAGACATCGTTATCCTTCCTTTTCAAAAATCAGGAATGATCCTAAATTCCAATAGCATGCCCCTAAAATCATCTTTTATATACTCCTGATATTGCGGATTATAGGTTTTCGAAACTTTTCTGCCAACCATTCTTTCGATGCTTCAAAAGGATTATTTGTTTTTGATCTTCGGATATTCTTTGACATCTTCAAATCTCTGTTTCCCTAATATTGATCTCACGATCCCAAAAATCTAACTCATTGAATGAATATCTTACAAATGCAAAATCGCTTTCATGTGTTGCAGCATTTTTCAATTTTCTAAAACATTTCTTTCCAATTTCCTGAACAACCCTTTTTTCATAAATATTATCAAAAACACTTTCCTTAACGAATTTAAAAAACTTATTTGAATATTCTTTTGAAACAAGTTGAACCGCACTATCACCGGGCAAAACACCTGTTTTGAGGTAATATACTTTACCCTTGATGGAAATTCCATATGTCCATAATAAGTAAAGGGTTCTGTACTAATAATCTGAATGGGTTTTTCTGTCTCATCCCAATCACTAAATTCTTCATAGCTATTGATATCTTCCAGTTTCATATCATCGATAAATATCTTCTGTTCCTCACACATCACTGCTTTTCTGGGTTTGTTTTTTTTATCATCAGTCACAACAGATTGGATTTTCAGTTTTCCAGTATCATCAAAAATTAGTAGGTTTCCACCAGGCCTATGTCTCTTGGCAGGTTTTCTGACCATATCACCTGCTTGCATATGACAATGAGGACACTCATTTGAGTTTATTGCTTCTTTTTTAGAATCATCTTGCCCAGAATAAAGCTGCTTTGTGTGTAACTCTTTTAGAAAAAATCCCGTTCACAGTAGAACCCTGTGTTGTACTTATTTTCCTTAAAGCAAGCACAAATCATGGGGGCACCCGGTAGGTATTTAGGAAACGGACCACCGCTGGAGGTCACCATAGCAATATGTTCCGGTTCGATAAACTCTGTTCTGATCCTTTCTCCTGCAGCAAGTACAGTTGCATGGTCCTTTTTCTTTTCACCAACTTTCATCACTAAATTTCTGTGACTATGCCCTCCTACAGCGATATGAAGCTTGCCATTTTCAACATCTTTTATCACTTCATCTCGACGGTAATCGAACGTTCCGTAGCACAGTTCAGGTTCTTTCCACGAATAATCATTATTGATCTCTCCTACCGTCACATTGTCTTTAGGACATATTACTGTAGCATGAGTAAATAACATCCTTACCGCTGCAGGACGATTAATCCATGATTTGTAAATAGTAAAATTCTTAACAAGAAAGGGCATTTTCTTTTTTCTATAAGGGTCTGTCAGTTCAACTTCATTTCCATCTTCATCCTCGACTTTTACCGTTATGACATTACCCTGTTTGTCTTTATATTGTAGGGGCTTTTCATACTCATTTTTTTCTCGAAACAAATTGGCTGCGTGATGAAGTGAGCCTGGATGCCTAAAGGGACTTTTTTACCGACCAAATTTTTAGTCACATCGTCAATACCCCCAATACGTGAAATATTTGCTCCTCCCCCATAGAACCATAAACATGCTTTGATCTCCGTAGTCGATTACATAGTCTGGGAATGGGTTAATAAAGAACGTATACCACTCAACACATTTTGATGATGTTTTACTATTAAATACAAATTCTTTATTGTCATTATATCCTTTCCGAAGCAAAGGGCATTTTCATATCGGGTTAGGTTCATATCATACACCCCATTCCAAGTAAGACCGAAAACCGGCCATGGAGCCATCGCATGCTTCACGTCATCATGGTTACCCAACATTGTAAATATCGGTTTTCCATGTTTGGTATAAAGTTCAACAAGAAGCTTGTAAAAAAGAAACCAATTCCGATCTTCCAAATGATTCTCGTTATCTAAGGAAAACCATTCACCTTCAGTTCTTCCCAAACTTTAGATGGTGTTTTATCCTTATCTGAGAAAGTTTGATCTGTGTGGATGCCCTTATTAAAATCAATCAAGTCGCCTGTTACGACTAAGGCATCAGCCTTGCTTAGTAGCTTGCCACTGATACTCGTAAACGACTGGTTAAAATTCGCCACAAGATTTTTTATTGGCTGATAAAGTTCATCATTTTCCACAACCCGCTTATCATCTTTAATTCTAACCTGGCAGTTCTCTGACCTCAATAACACTTGCGACAGACTTGCTATAGAGTTCCATTCGAGTATCGAGATGAATATCGGTAATGTGGCCTATAGAAAGTCGATTTTTCTTTGAAATATATACTGGGTGATATAGCTTAACTAGTACATCCTGTGCTTCCGCCACATCACCTCCAAATTCTGAAAGTCTGGTTTTAACTTCTTTTTTTTTCTTTTTTAAGAAGGTATTTATACCATCCAGTTTCAATTTCCATCAAACTGGGTTTACCCTTTAGACTTTTCATAAAGTTCTTTTTCGAGCCAAATGAAATTCAAAAGTTTTCCGGTGTTCCCCACCGTGCGGCGAACCCGGTTCATACTTTAGATTAACTGCTATTTTATAAAGATACATATACCCTTCCTTTTTGTACATTTCCAGGACCCAGGGGAAGGCATTCATGTGCGCTAATTGAATTTGAAAGTTATCACTTTCAATACTTTCTACATTAATTCGATTATCAGCATTAAAATATGCTTCGGATATTCGTATTAAACTGGTACTGTTCTTTGAATCTTGCAGACTCAAAAAATATTTTTGTATAGATCGAGCATTTTATACCTCGACCTATCTCCAATAGTTGAATTTTGCTTCTTATCCCCATGAAGCATTCCCCATTCCACATATCGAAGATGAAATGCTATTTCAGCCAAACATAAACCATTATTTTTACATGCTACGACCATCTCAACCCATGCATTATCTCCTTCAATCTTAACTAAGGAAGGACACCCCAAGGACGGATATAATATTTTTGCATCACAGGGCTCATGAGAAACTATATACTTCTGATTATTTTTAATATTTACATTTTTTTCTATAGCCATTCCTTAGTCCCCCTACAACATGTGACCTATTATTCTTTTTCTTTCAAATCCATGTTGGGATTTTTTACAACCACTTCTTCCATTTCTGAAAGGTGAACTATCTGCCCTATAGACTGAGTCACCGGAACACGCAGCTTTCGCCGTCAATCTCCACATCAAGCTCAAGTCCTTCCATGGGTTCCCCAAAGGGGTCGAGAAAACGCATTTCCACCTTCCCCTGTTCCGGTATCACCGGTGTCTCATCCATAATATCCTGCACAAGGGGAGCCTGCATCAACGGGGCAGGAGGGGTGTTTTTGTTGTTGTGAATCATGGTGTCAAAGGCTCGTGCCACACCGTTTCCTTCCACCTGGACATCGAATGAAGAGCTGGTGAACTCCGCCTGCTTCTGGATGGTGCCGGATGCCGTTCCTTTCTTGTCTCCAGCCTCGTCGCCGATGCTTTTTTTGAAATTTGACTTGGCGTGCCCCGAGAGGATTACCATCGGCTTTGACCGTTTGAGCACCGCCGTCAAGATCAGACGACATGGCTGTGTTTGCGTATGGAATGGGCACCACCACCGGACCGATCTGTGTGCGGCATATGTCCGGCGAAGCAACCGATGTGCCGCCGCTGCCCATTATGAACCACCGTTCGACCATTTGCACCTACCGTAACGCCCATCGTCAATCCCCCATGTTGAATGTCATGAAAAGAGCCCCCCTCTCACCGGAGTCCGATGAAGAGAGAACCAGACACCGGGCAATTGGTGTCGCTCTTAAACCCGCCCCGGGCCATGGTGCGAGAAGCAAGACACATGGAAACCAGGGCTGAAGCGGCCCCGTGTCTCCGATATTCCGAGCGGGGCAGAAGGGGCATCTTCTTTCTCCCCGTCCATCCGGCTGAAAACCCGCGCATGCATCATGGACATCTCATCGAAACGGTAAGGTTCTCCGTTCAGATCGGTCATGATCGCCCTGACATCCACGGGCCCGTCATCATCCTGCGGCAACAGAGTGAAAACGGTATCGGACAGCCCGGAACCAGCGTGTCTCCCTTCAAGGCAATGGGTCGACTCAAACCCGACGCCCACACCCTCTAAAATCCCCTGGATCGCCGCCTGTCGCTTCTCGGCCCGGGTAAGCCCTTCCAAAAGTACGACCGCTGAGGCCTCTCCAGGGATCAATCCATCCGAATTGATCTCGGTTCTTCAGCCGCTTCATCCGGTTCAACCGGGACAGGTTGGCAAAACCAAGGAAGAGAAAATCCGCTCCGGCCACAAGGGCCTGTTCACACTGGCCAGCCTCAATTGTTTCTGCTGCACGTTCCAACGCCATCAGGCCCGCGGCGTTGCCAGTGGAGGTATAACCTCTTCCCACACGTGAAAGCGTTCCTTGTTTCTCGCGAAAATTGTCCATGGTCTCGTCGGGGAACAGATCCCTCTCTTTTCCGGGAAGAGCGAGGAACAAAGGAACGGCATCTGATTCGCAAAGCCCGGCGTTATCCGCGATATCTTCCAAGGCATCACCCAGCAGCCTGCAAATTCGGTCTTCGGTCTCGTCCACATCCCCATCAAAGACCGGGTGACCCGTCACCAGTCCGTCTTCCCAGTCGTCATAGCCTCCGGGTGACTCAGCATAAAAATTCTGCAGTTTTACAGGGCGTTTCAGGCCCGCACGGATAGACGAGCAGGCGGTCTTCACGTCATGGCCCACCGAGGTGACCATGCCAAGACCCGTAATGGCTATGGAATTGGAGCTGTTATCCGTCATGGCTGACTGTCACTTGTTTCAAATGCTGTCAGGCTGATCCCGGTCTGGAAAAACAGATCTCCATACAATGGAAAACCTGTTTGTGTCTGGCTCGATCAAAAGGGTATCGAGCCGCACATCGGGTTTGTATGTCTGATCACGGAGGATAAATGCCGATGTGAGATTGATACCCGGAAGGTTAAACTGAATTTTTTCGTTATCCGGGTGAAGATTAATAAGGGTCACGGTCTCATCCCCGGCAATCCACTCTTCAAGTGCGAGATCGGAAGAGCCTGTGTTGTAAAACCCGGGGTCAAAATCCTCAGGCAAAAAGGGCATGCGCCGCCGTTCCCACTCCTCGTCATAGGTTCCGCACCGGGATCCCCTGGGCTCCCAGTGGCTACACAAACCCGTATCCTGGAGGACGGTTTGTCTTTCCATGCCTGTATCGAACGATTCGCCCACTCAGGCTTCGGCAACGGATGACCGTCCAATGTTTTTTTTTTGTCCTTGCCATTCAAACCCCGTGCCAACGGGATTTTCCAGGCAATGCCCCTGCTTTTTTGTCTTGTGCGACGTGTCGGCACCACCGAAGGCTCTCTCATAGACAAGGGGCATTTTAAGGAAAGGCAAAGGGGAGGTTTTGGTGACGCTCTCCCAGCCGATAACGCCAGGCACGATCTCCGTACACGCGCACACGCTTTTGATGCGGTCCAACCATCAAAGCGGTATGGAGCTTGCGGACCGCTTTTTTCCCGGGTGCATAGGCATGCCCGTTCAGCACAATATCCGTGCCTTTTTTTTCCGGGACAAGATCTGAGGCGTACCGAAGGCTGCTCTGAGCCCCGGCTTTCCGTAATACTCATCGGCATAGCACAAGGGAAGCTGGTCGGGAGCATCCTGCACAAAGCCCTGTTCGTAGTACAGAAAAGTCCCCTTGATGATGGCAACCGCCTGGCGGGTTCCGTGCTGATCACGAAGGACAAAGGTTTCTGCAGCATAGGGCGTTTTGTTGTGTAAGAGATGCATGGAAAAACAAGCCTTTTATGGTCAACGTCAGGTCTCAAAACGGAGTGTTCAACATTGCCTCCGGCGGCCCTGCCGGGGGCCAAGCTTTTGAAAAGCTTGACAAACAGGTTTTAAAATTTCCCAACACCTTTGGAAACGGTCCGGTTTAAGCAAAATAATCAACACGTTACGATAACGAATCTTAGCCCTTGAAGGCTTGTCGCATCGCTCGTACAAACCACCAGCATATGTTTCGGGCGAAGCCCGAGCCGAAAGGCCGTTGCAATGTGGCCCGAGGAACGAGGGACACATTACAACGGCAGGCAGCTTTCGAGGTGTTTTCGCAATGGTGGCTTCGCCACCCTCGCCGCCGGAGGCAGGCTTTTCCTTGCACTTTAACCATAGAAGGCAAGCTGAATCGATACTCCTGAACCTTTAATTCAACTCAACACTGCCACCTTTGATCTTATTGGTACCCGAGGCCCTGGAAACAATCTCCCTGCCGCGAATCACAATGCGGCCCTCTTTTAATGGAAATGCTGCCCTCTCCGCATCTCAGCACCATCTCCTTGTCGGCTTCGACCACCGTACGCCCATTGCAGGAGGGATCTTCCATGGAGGAGGGCCGGCTATCCGCCTCCATCCAGGCAGACAAGGGTTTCCAAGACGTTTTCAAGGACGCCGACCACGATGGGCTTGTCTGCCCTGCCACCGTCAAACACCAGAAGCACTTCTCGCCCCACGAAGGAGTCCGACAAAAGCTCCAAGCGACTGATCCCTGAAAGCAACCTCGCCGAATAGGCCCCTCCCCGTCATAGGTTACAAGAATCTCACCCGGGTTTCGAGGATTCAATCCGCCCCGTCCTGGGATGGAGCAGAGCAAGGGTCCCCTCGTCGGCTATGCGTTGCCCGGATGGCTTAGTCATGACGGCCCTCTTTTCTGCGCATGGCATGGTTCCATGATGTTTCCCCCGACATACCATTCACCCGCTTCAAACCTGTCGGTGGCTGCCTGGCTCCACGCTTTGTATTTATCCAGTGCATTCAACTGGGCTTCGACAGGCATGCGGAGATCAAAGGAAAAGTCCACCGCGTAACGAATGGCGAGCTCTTCCTAGGCTGCCTCGCGAACCCTTGCAGGAACCGACTCAGAGCCAAGGTTTTCGATCAGGCATTCAGGGGAGAACAGCCTGCCGTTTTTGGATCCGTCTGGACGAATCAAACCGCTCCCCGTGTTCCTGCACCCAGGAATTCCACTCTGCGGCCTGCCTGGACAGCCTCGTCACTGTCTCACCCGGCTCTTTACCGGGAGGCCAGAGCGCCTCCCCCGTGCAGACTTTCTTCTTTCGGCGTCAAACAAAAGATCTTCATCAACGGCCTCCGGGATAAAGACCGTTTCGTACAACGGGGCCCCTGTCACCAGATAAAGGGAAAGAGATGCCGCCTCGGCGTGGTCCTCATGGTCAAGCACCCGGACCATAAATGGAATCGCTGTGACATCACCCAACAGGCCCATGGCAAAAAGAACATCGTTATCAACCGGCATTGTCTTCAGCAGATCTAGGGCCTGCTTGTCTCCGCAAAGCCCACAGCACATGGGCACTCCTAGCAGCATCGATTCATCAACCGCCTGCCCGGAACGGGCTCGGATAAGGGACACAGGAGATGGGTTAAGCTCCCCCACCCTTTCCAAAGCAGTCCGCGTTCAAAAGATGCCGTGGGGGTTTAAGGGGCACAAACTCCCTGAAAATGGTTGCCTTGGTTTCCTCGTCAAGGCTTTCGCTGCCCAGCAATCCCCAAAGTTCGCCAGCCCACCCCTGGCACCTGCGATAACCCGCAAGGCGCGATGCCACCCGTGCTTGGGAAGCGTTAACGGGACTACTTTTCAACAGCAGCTTGAGACAATCCTCTTCGTCGCTTTTTCCAAGATCAACGCACAAAGCGTCGGAAATGGCTTGAAGACGGGCTGTGTCCGATTCATCCACATCGTCGACCAGTTCACAGACATCTCCGTGAAGACCATGACGCACCAAAACCCTTGAAGCAGCGTAACATTCCCCTGCATCGCCTTGCCGGGCCTTCTCACGACATAATGCCAGGGCATCTCCCTCCGATAACCAAAGCATCCAGATGCGCCTCAAGACGCCGCTCAAACGCAACAACGCGTCTCCAGGCCCCCCACTGGCGAGACACAAGGCGATGCCACTGCTCATAGAGCATGGACGACTCCTCGAGATGCTCCGTATAAAAGCTAAGGTTTAAATCCGTTGTCATGCCTTAATTCCCGGTGATGTTCTGGCCTTTGGTCACCAGTTTCCCACTTGCATTGATCTTGATATCCCCGCCGCTGATCAATACGGTGCCGTCTTTTTTCATGGTGATACTCGAACTTCCACAGACAAAGGTAATCTGGTCTTCCGTGGTCAACACGGTTTTTTTCCCCACCATCACGGAGAGATCCGCGCCGACACTCACACCGGTTTTGTCCCCCACATCAAGGGTCAATTTCTGTCCGATGGTTTCCGGTCATATTATTCCCCGATGTCCGTAACGCCGTTGCTCCCGATGCTCAGGGTCCTGTCTGCTCCAATGTTAACCGTTTCGTTTTCTCCCACGCTTTCCTGGCTGTTTTCCCGACGGATACGGTTTTGTTCTCCACCGTACTCTCATCCAGATTCTTGCCCACGGACACCGCCATGTTCTCCCCCACGGATTCTGTGTGGTTCTTGGCAACGCTGATGTCCTTGTTGTTGCCGATGGATTCCTGCTGATCGTTGCCCACGGTTTTGCGGCGGTCGTTGTCCACGGCAAGGGTTTCATCGTGGCCGATGTGCTGGCCTTTGTCGTTTTTGATCTCGATGTTCCAGTCTTTTTCGCCGTGGATGTAGATCTCTTCCTCGCCCTTTAAGTCCTCGAACCGAAGTTCGTTGAACCCGTCGCCGTTGGGGGTGGAGCGGGTCTTGATGGTGCTTTTGGTCTTCTCGGCAGGGAGGGGATACGGGGGCATGTTGGCCCCGTTGTAGACGGCACCGGTGACGATCAGGGCATCAGGTGACCGTCGATGAAGCTGACGATGACTTCCTGGCCGATGCGGGGGATGAACACCGCTCCCCAGCCCGGGCCGCTCAGGGACTGGGCCACACGCATCCAGCAGCTGCTCCGGGCGTCCCGGTTGCCCAGGCGATCCCAGTGGTACTGCACCTTGATGCGGCCGTAGGAGTCGGTGTAGATCTCCTTGCCTTCGGGGCCGGTGACCACGGCGGTCTGGACCCCGCTCACCGTGGGCTTGGTGATGGGGGCCGGTCGAAATGGGATCTCGGAGGGGATGCAGGAAAAGGTATTGGCGTAGGTGTTGCCCTTGCCGTTGGGGGCCAGCTCCTGAAGGGACTGGGGCTGAGTGCCCCGATGGGTGATGCGGGTGAGAAGGTACTCCCGGTTGCTCTCATCGTAGGGGTAATGGGCCAGGGTAAAGAGATGGCCCACGGCAAAGCCTCTGCAAAGGCTCTTGCCCGAGTATTCGTTTTTGTTTAGCCGCGCCCTTTCAAGGCCCACGGAGGCCAGGCGGGTCCCGGTGGCTTCGTCGGTGAGAAGGCCGGGGTAATCGTAGAGTTCCAGATTCTCATAGCTCTCTGCCGGTTTCTCCGCAGACGGCCTGTAAGAAGGGGTCTTAAACGCATAATCCTTAAGCACGTGTTTTCCCGAGACCACGTTTTCGGCCACAAGAAACTCGTTGACGTACTCCATCTGGTCCACCAGCTGTCCCGGCGGGGTAAAGAGCACCTCGGCCTTTCCGGCGATGGGCTTGTGGCACGCCGGAGTGTCTCCGAACACCAGCACATGGTCGGCCTCGGTGAATTCATAGTAAAAGAAAATCCCCTCCTCGGCCAGGAGCCTTGCCACAAAATCCCAGTTGGTCTCCCGGTACTGGACGCAGTACTCTCTGGGAGAATAGGTGCGGTGGGTCCTGAACTCAAAGGTATTGGCCTGCATGCCGCCTGTCTGGAGCACCTCGGCAACAATTTCAGGCACGGTTTTTTCCTGAAAAATCCGAACATCCGAGATAAGGGTCTGCTCCCAGGCTCGGGGAACAAGGGTTACCCCGTAGAGATAGAAGCGCCCCCTTTTCTCCAGCTCTTCAAAACGGCTGACCACCCCGTGGACATACCGCTCCTGCTTTCGACCGATGAGGGTAACAAGCCCCTCTTGCCCCGTAAAATCAGAGCTTAGCCGACGTTTTTCCGAGACCACCGTTGCCTGCACCGAGAAATGATCGGAAACGGCCTCAGCCGCAGAGAGTGTGTATACGTCCAGCTTCGTCCCGTTCAGTGTGCAGTCGAACTGCCGCATGGTTTCGAATATCTCTACCGGTGAGATCATCGTTTTCCTCCCGTGCATGGTAAATGCCTCCGGCGGCCCTGCCGGGGGCCAAACTTTTGAAAAGTTAGACAAACAGGTCTTGAGCAACATTCACGAAAATCTTCGCGGAAGCTCTTCCCCTGAGGAACGAAGGGGGAGGGCTTTCGCAACCTGGGGTCCAGGGGATTTATTCCCTGGCCGCCGGAGGCACGCTTTTGAGCCCACTTTAACCATAGAAGGCACGCTTTTTAACCGACATTGAAGGCGCCCCCTGCATCAGTCTCCAGGGTCATTTCAGAGGGCAGTTCGCCTTCGCTCATGCGCTCCAGAAGTTCCCGGGAAATCAGGGGCAGCACCGTACCGTTCATGATGTGGTCGATATTGCGGGCACCGGTCTCCACCTCCACGCACCGGGCCGCGATCTGGTCAATGACGGAGGGCGCCACGGTCAGGGCGATGTCGTGGGTCTCCCTCAGGCGGTCCGCGACCTTGTTGAGCTTGATGCCCACCACCTCCTGCATCACATCCGCGGGCAGGGGCAAGAACGGGACGATGCTCATGCGGGCCAGAAGGGCCGGTTTGAAATGCTGGCTCAGGGTCGGCCGAATGGCGGCAATCAGCTCCTCGGTCCCAGGAAGGTCCCCGGACTCTACGGCGCCGGAGATGAGTTCCGAAGCCAGGTTGCTTGTCAAGAAAATCACGGTGTTGCTGAAGTTGATGAGGCGCCCCTCTCCGTCGGAGAGAGCCCCTTTGTCAAAGACCTGATAGAAGAGGTTCATCACTTCGTCATTGGCTTTTTCCGCTTCGTCCAAAAGCACCACGGAATAGGGTCTCTGGCGGACAGCTTCGGTGAGGATCCCCCCCTCTCCATAGCCCACGTACCCCGGAGGCGAGCCAATGAGACGGCTCACCGTGTGTTTTTCCTGGAACTCGCTCATGTTGACGGAGATGGTGGAACGCTCGCCCCCGAACAGCAGGTCGGCCACGGCCAGGCCCGTCTCGGTTTTGCCCACGCCGCTGGGCCCGGTGAGGAGAAACACGCCCAGGGGCTGCTCCGGGTCCCCCAGACCGGCCTTGGAGGCCTTGATCACCCGGGAGATGGCCTTGATGGCCTCATCCTGGCCCTTGATGCGAGCCTTTAAATCCTCTTCCATGTGGATGATGGTCCTGGCCTCGTCGTGCATCACCTTGCCTGCGGGAATACCGGTCCAGTCCGAGACCACCTCGGAGACGATGCCGGGATCCACCTCGGTGCGCACCAGGGGATCGGTGCCCTGGATATCGGCAAGCTCCGATGCCTTCGTGTCCAGGAGAGCCTGCAATTCCTCCACGGACAGGGCGACCTCGGGCTCATCCCCTGCGGTTTCTCCCTGGGCTGGGTCGACGGGCAAAGGCGAGGCGTCCATGGCTGCATCGGTCTGGTCTGTGACAGTCCCTTCCGGCTCAGCCCCTTCTGTCTCAAGCATTTCCATTTCGAGTACAGGTGTTCCCTGGGCCACTTGCGCATCCGGAGCCGTTACCCTCTCCCAGTATTGCGTCCTCAGATCGATGAGTTCCGCAGCCAGAGCCTGCTCCATGGCCCAGCGGGCCGTCAGCTCTGTGAGCCGGGTCTCCAGGGCTTCGATCTCTACCTCCACGATCGCAAGCCGTTCGGTATCCGGGTCAGACCCGTAGACTCCGTCCCGGCCCAGGGCCTCTTTTTCGCGCTGCGCGGCCTGGAGCGTTCGTTCGATATCCTCCACGGCCCCCGGCTTTGCCGTGAGCAGTACCTTGACCCGGGCTGCGCTTGTGTCGAGGAGGTCAATGGCCTTGTCCGGAAGATAGCGCCCTGAAATGTAGCGAGCGGAGAGCTCGGCCGCGGCCTTGACCGCATCGTCCCGGATCACCACCCCGTGGCTCTTTTCATAGTTGGCTTTGAGGCCCCTTAAGATCAGGGTGGCGGTCTCCTCCGACGGCTCATCCAGATACACCAGCTGAAACCGCCGGGCCAGGGCCGCGTCTTTTTCAAAGTATTTCTTGTACTCGGACCAGGTGGTGGCGGCCACGGTCCGCAGCTCCCCCCTTGCCAGTGCAGGTTTCAGCAGGTTGGCGGCATCGCTTCCCCCGGCGAAGCCCCCGGCCCCGATCATGGTGTGGGCCTCATCGATGAAGAGGATGATGGGGGTTTCAGAAGCCTTGACCTCCTCGATCACCTGCTTGAGGCGGTTTTCAAACTCCCCTTTGACACCGGCCCCGGCCTGGAGGAGCCCCATGTCCAGCCCCATGAGGGTGACGTTTTTCAGAAAATCAGGCACATCCCCTTCCACGATGCGCAGGGCCAGCCCTTCGACAATGGCGGTCTTGCCCACACCGGCCTCCCCCACCACGATGGGGTTGTTTTTCCGCCTTCGGGCAAAGATGTCCACCACCTGTCGAATCTCCACATCGCTGTCAAGACCGCGATCGACTTTCCGGCCGGGCCTCGCGGAAGTCTCCAGACTCTGCCAGAGCACCGCCCTTGGGGGTGTCAACGGCATCGGAAGGCGTGCCTTTCCCAGCCTCTACCGAGCCTTTGGTTAATGAGGCAAACTCCTTGGCAAGCTCTTCACGGTTGATCCCGAGGAGCAGATCCCCGATCTCCACGGTGGAAAACTGCGTGGGCCGATTTAAAAAGGCGAGCAGGAGCACCCCTGAGCGAATCCGGGGCTCGCCCATCTCCACCGAACCGATGAGCTGGGCCTCCTGGAACCAGTCCATCAACCGGGGAGAAAACACCGGCTTGGCTCCGTTTCCCGTGGAAAATTCCTCCAAGGTTTGGTCCAGATTCCTTCGCAATTCCTCTACCCCCACCCCGCTTTGCGTCAGAATCCGGGAAATATCGGACAAAGGCTCGTCCAGGAGCTGCCACAAAAGGTGCTCCACCGTCACCTCGTAATGGGTTCGGGACACACACACGCCCGCAGCAGCCTCAAGGGCCTTCCTGCAGCATGGGTTCAGCCGGTTCAGCAAGGACTTCATGTCAACGGTGATCATTATCTATTCCCATGGTTGCCATTGAATCGTTACGGGTAAAACCGGGTGACAAGCTCCCCGGCACTCTCCCCTGAAAACAGCCAGGTATCCAGGCCCAGGCTGGCCCACCGCGTATGCCCGGGGCGGGTGGTCTCTTTTTTCGCGTCGTCTTTCATCACCACATCCAGGACAAAGGTCACCGGGGAGGAGAGGTAGAACCGGGTGAGGTCCACCACCAACCGGTAGCCGTCCGTTCCAGGGAGAAACCCTCGGTATGCCTCTTCCGAAATGGGCCCGATACGAATAAGAATGGCCCCCGTGCCGTCCTCAAACTCCGTCCCCAGGTAGCTCGTCTCTCCCAGGATATTACCGGAGAGCCCCAGTACACATTGCTGGTCCGCACCGATGGGCACCTTCTGTTTCAGGGCCTGGACCACCTTCACCGGAAGCCCGCCCAGGGCATCGGTGAGGAGGGTCTTCAATCCCGAAGCCGACCTGTTCTTCTGGGAAAGGAGCCCGCTGTAGCGCACCAGCCCCCAGGGCGTATCCAACCCGGCCCTCAGGGCTTTGCGTCCCAGGCCGGAGAGACTGAAAAACCGGTCTGCGTAAGGGACATCGTCCTCTTCCATCACCTTCATCATGGCCTGGGACCTGGCCCACCCGTCGTAGAGCAGCTCGTAGAGGCGCTGGTTGATGATGTCCAGAAAATCCCGCGCCGCGTCGTGGTCCCACTCCCGCCCCTCAAGGAGGTCTTCGGTGTAAAAAACCGGCAGGGGCGATCCGGTGCCGTAAAGCCCTAAAATATTAGCCTGCTCAGAGCTATCTGACCTGCGGAGGTCTCTTCGTCGCCCTCATCCCCGGCCCGGCAAAGAAAAGGGAGAGGCTGGGCCTGACCCGAAAGACATCCACGGGCCGTGGCCCGTTGATTCGGTCGCCCCCCTCTTCGGCGGTGAGGTTTTTCAAGTGTCGCACGGCCTGGAAAAACGAGAACGAACGCCCCCGGGAGAGGAGCGCCGCCCTTATCCCAGGGCCTCCTCCCCCATTCGTTCCTGCCATGTAAAGACCTCCCCGGTCCCGACTTCGGTGACCACGAGCTGTGTGAATGTATTCAAGGCCGCAGAGAGCCCCAGAAACCGGTCCAGGACCGTAGAAAACAGGTACAGGTCCCCCATGCCGGCAAAATGATCCCTTCGCATGGCCACCCGAAACACGACCCCGCTGACCATCACCCCCCGAAACAGGCGACGGGTGTTCTCGGTCTCCAGCCCCACGATGCCCTCGATGCGTTTTTCGCTTGCCGCAAACACCCGCCTTCCGCCGTGGCCGTCCAGCAAAAACAGGCCCAGCATGGCTTTGAAGTTCTCAAGGCGGCTCAGGCAGAACTGGTTGAGGTTCATCATGGAGATAAGCGGCCACAGAGCGTTGGTCCCCAGGGGAGGCAACACAGCAGAGGTGGGCTTTCGAAGGTTACGAAACGCAACCCCTTCGGGCGACCTGGTGGTTGCCACACTGATGTCCCCTGCCAGGAGTTGCTCCGGGAGAAAACCGTTGGTGCAGAGCACGTCAAAGGAGAGGGACTTGAACTCCGGCATCTCCCTGCCACCGGGGGTGGCGATGGAGATGCTCACGTCCATGGCCTGCCTCACCGGAGAGGTGGTGAGAATTTCGCTGTAGACCACGTCCGTCTCGTCGATGGCCAGGCTGTGAAAGGGCTTCATGGGACGCACCTCGCCACTGCCCGCCATGTACGCAGACACCCCCACAAGGGAGTACACCTGATAGTGGGAAAGATCCGGGGCTGTGGGCCTTACGCGGTATTCGTTTTTTTCAGCCCTGAGGAGCACCGGGTCCGCATCGTGGGAGAACACATTGACCGCCGGGGCCACCGAGAGCATAAACCGGGAGGCGTCCACCCGCAGGGGAACCTCCGGGGCCGCCTCCAGCTCGAACCAGATATCCACCTCTCCGTCGTCCTTGGGCGCCCTCCAATCCGAGAGCCCCGTCAACTCAACAAAAAGAAATTTTTCAGGAAGCACAAAGAACTCTTGAAGAAGGCGGTACCCGTCAAAGGAGGTGGACGGCCAGGGAATCAGGGACTCCCCCTCGGAAAATCCCTTTGGCCTCAAGCTCTCGGGCCCAAGGACAACCCCATCAGGCAGGGAGCCGTCACCCACCACCACCCGTCGCAAACCGGTGAGCAGCAGGCAGTAAAGGTCCGATGCCTCGGCGTACCCTCCGCCGATATAAAACCGCAGGCTGTCGGCTTTCCAGTCATCGCGCCCCGTGGCGGAAAGGGTCACCCGGATACCTGCCGTGCCGTCCGCCGTCTCCTCATACCCCGCCCGAACCACGCTCACCGGAGGCAACACCACATCGGTGCAGGTGCGAAAACGGCAGGCGGTGCCGTCCACGGCCACGGAGTCCACTTCCGCACCGGAGGGAACCGAGGCCACCGCATCCGTCCCTTCCCCGGGTGAAAAGACCATCATGGTGGTGGCCGGAATGGGTCGAAGGTAATGGGGCCATACCTGACGGATGACATTGTGGATAATCTCCGGGAACTCATCGTCGATCTTCTGCCGAATGGACCCGGTGAGAAAGGCGACCCCCTCCAGGAGGCGATCCACATCCGGGTCTGCCGACGGCTCGCCCAGCATGGGGGCAATGGCCGGGTTTTCCCGGGCAAAGGCCGTCCCGATCTCCTTCAGGTGACTCAGCTCATTTTGAAAATAGTAATTAAACAAAAAAATTCCTCATCTCATGAAAATAACCTAAGGCACATCCTCACCATTCACGTGTCTCAATATCCCTTGAATACGCTTTTCACCGATGCCGCCATAATACCCGGCGAAGCGAGATAAAACGGCTTATACGCGGCATGTTACCTGTCTCCCCGTCTGCCCCGGCTTTCAAATGTACCCGGAAAGGCAGGTCGTCAAACGTTCACTCGTTGCGTAAACCATCTATCAACGTAAGCAAGTGATGGTTCACCCTTGATTTCCTCCCCTGTTTCAGGGTAATTATTCTTGGTGGAGAGCCTGCCACCGACATCGGCGGCAGGCTCGGTTCAGTCTGTCCCCGGGACTGTGTTCGCCGCTTCGTTCGGATGCACCGCCTGGAGCCGGGTGATTGCGGTCACCCCACCCCTTGGCGCACCCGCGGCGTCGACAGGCCCGGGAGGCAGACCTCACGTCCGAACGGTCATCTTTCCGTAGGTATCCACCGAACTTTCCAGGATAATATCCTGATCCCCTTCTCCCATATTCAACCGAGCGTCGATCCGAAAAAAAAGGCGCAGTGTCCGGTCATCCTGGAACACAAAGTTGACGTCCACCTGGGAAAGCCGTGGTTCATAGGTTTCGATGGTTCGTGAGATGGTCTTTTCCATGTCCTGAACGGAGTCGGGATAGGTGACCTTCAAATCCGACAGGTCGGGCAAACCGAACTGGCCGTCCATGAGCGTCGTGCCAACCCTTGAGTTAAGCAAAAGCTGGAGATGCTTCACCACGGATTTTACCCGTGTTCCGACATGGTCCCTCGCACGCTCTCCGGGAGCGTCCTGCCATTGCCGAAGGCGTTCAAGAAGTCTCAAATCACTCACATCGCCCCCTCACGTTAGACCGGAATCTTCCATGAATCTTCGGACTCGATCCCATCCACTTCCCAGGTCCACTTGATCTTGGAGTAGGTGAACTTGAGTTCTTCCATGTGACGGAAGGGCTCGTTCTCCGCAAGGAAGGCCATGGGCATGTAGGGCTTCATCTCTACGATGATGGCGTCTTCCAGAACGATGGAGAAGTAATGCTCCTCGGCCCCGGTGGGATCGATGCGAAACTTCTTGAGGATAACGTTGGACAACTGCTCTCCGGTGCAAAGGGCCTGATACAGCTTGGGAGACGACTTGTCGATCTCCTTGACCACGGTCAGGGGACCATGGATACGTTTGCCGCTCGGGAGCCCGGACTGGGGATCCCTTGGAATATGCACTTTGTGATCAAAGGCATAGACCAGCATCGTGTTCTCGCGACCTTCCATATCGCAAGAGCCGTCAATCTTCCCTTGCGTATTTCCGGTCACTTCCATGTGCGATGTCATTGGCATAAGCATTTCCTCCGTTGTTTAAGGATTATTCTTTGTCCAGTTTGCCAACCAGGGACAAAGTAAATGATGCGCCCATGTACTTGAAATGAGGGCACACCTTCAAACCGACCTTGTACCATCCGGGCTCACCCGGAACGTCATCGACGGTGATCTCGGCCTTTCGCAAGGGGCGCCTGCTTCGAACGCCGGGAAGGGGGTTGTCCATGTCTACCACGTACTGCCGGATCCAGTCGTTGAGTTCACGCTGCAGATCCACGCGCTCCTTCCAGACCCCGATGTTCTCCCGCTGGATCACCTTCAGGTAGTGGGCCAGCCTGTTGATCACCAGCATGTAGGGCAGCTGGGTCCCCAGGCGGAAATTGGTCTCGGAGGCTTTGCCTTCGGCGGTGTTGGGAAATTTCTTGGCCTTCTGGATGGAGTTGGCGGAAAAAAACGCGGCGTTGTCGCTGCCTTTTCTCATGGAGAGGCCGATGAAGCCCTCTTCTGCCAGCTCGAACTCCCGTCGTTCGGAGAGCAGCACTTCGGTGGGAATCTTGTTCTGAATGGCCCCCATGTCTTCGAAGTAGTGAAGGGGAAGGTCTTCCACGGCGCCGCCCCCTTTGGGGCCGATGATGTTCGTGCACCAGCGGTATCGGGCAAAGCTTTCGGAAAACTTGGTGGCAAAGGCAAAGGCGACGTTCCCCCAGAGATAACTCTCGTTATCCAGGGAGACATCCTCTTCGTAATCAAAAGATTTCACCGGCTCGGTGTCCTTGCCGTAGGGAAGCCTCAGAAGGAACCGGGGCATCACCAATCCGATGTAACGGGCATCCTCAGACTCCCGAAGGGACTTCCACCGTGCGTACTGGGGGCCTTCGAACAGGGAGCGGAGGTCCTTGATCTGGGAGAGTCCTGCAAAGGAATCCAAACCGAACATGGAGGGTGCCACAGCTCCGATAAAGGGAGCATGGGCCATGGCGGCCACGCTGCCGAGGTAGCCCAGCAGCTTGATGTCCCGGGCCGAGGACCCGAACTCGTAGTTGCCGATCATGGTGGCGTAAGGCTCGCCACCGAACTGCCCGTACTCCTCGGTGTAGACCCTTTTGTAAAGCCCGGACTTGATCACCTCCGGCGAGTCCTCGAAGTCGTCGAGGAGCTCTTCTTTGGTCACGTTGAGGATCTCAAGTTTGTTGTTCTCCCGGAAGTCCGTCCGGTCCACGAGGAACTTCAGGGATCGCCAGAGGGACTCCACCTTCTGGAACGCCTCGTGATGAATGATCTCATCGAGTTGGAGGCTGATCTGGCGGTCCAGCTCCGCGATCATGTCGTCCACCACCGATTTGGTCACCTTCTCGATGCCTGCGTCGGGGGAGGCAATTTTCGCAATAAGCGCATGGAGCCCCTGCATGGTCAGGGCGTAGGCATCGTCCTCGGGCTTGATATGGGTGGACTCGATGATATCGTCCAGAAGGGACGCTCCCTCCAGGGTGGCCTCCGCCTCAGGGGTTTCTACAGATTCCCGTACCTCACTCATGATGATCCTCCTTTAAACATGCGTGCAAAACTTACTCTTCATTGAGTCCGAGTTCTTTCAGGAGCTTCTCGCGCTGGGTCTCATCGCTGATGAGTTCCTGGATGGTGTTGCGAAACTCCGGAATGTTGCTCAAGGGCCCTTTAAGGGCCTGGAGCGCTTCCCGCAGCTTCATGAGCTTCTGAAGCTCCGGCACCTTCTGGGCCACGGCTTCCGGGCCGAAGTCCTTCATGTTCTTGAAATCAAGGCTGACGCTCATCTCCGCGTCCGGGTCCTCCGAGAGCTTGTTGGGAACGCTCAGATCCACCGACACGTTCTGGGCACCCAGCACCTCGTTGAAATTATCCTTGTCGATGGCGATGGAATCCCGGTCTTCGATGCGTTTTTCCCGACCCGATTCGGAAAAATGCCCCAGCACCAGCTGCTTCATGGGCAGCTCCACCGCTTCTTCTGCGTCGCCCACCGAGGTCTTGTAGACGATGTTCACGCGCTCTTTGGGTGCAACGGATGCGTCTTTTGCCATGTCCTACCCCCATTTCCTGTTTAATTAAGGTATTGTTTTGAAGTTATTTTCGCTTGCTCTGCAGGTTCATCGCGTCCACCGTGCTGATCTCCGCGATCATGGACAGGATCTCAGCGGCCCGCGCCGCGTGTTCTTTTCCGGGAAGTTTTTTCATGACGGTGTAGATCACCTTCAGCCCGGCCAGGGCGTGTAACGGGTCCCACTGAATGAGCCCGGATCCCGTGATGTCCGCACAGGCCCGCTCCAAAAGCAGCCGCGCGACTGCCCATCTTTTCTGGCGGTGCTCTGCCAGAAGGCGAATCAGTCCCAGGCGAAACGCCAGGGCTGCCAACCACACGACCGAAGGTGCCGATCCAGCCCCTCCACAGCCTCCTGGAGCTTGCCCTCCTCCCTCGCCAAGACCCGGGCGCGCTGGATCTCATCCGTCACCGTGTCCCCGCCGTCGGCGCCCTCTTTCCGGCATTCATCGTCGGCCTCATGCTGCCCGTCCAGAAAGCCCTGGAGCCCGGCCATCCAGGCCAGGGCCTCGTCCGAGGCAAAGGGCGTGCCGTCGGAAAACCGGAGCCCCTCGATGCCGTCCAGGCGCCGGAGCAGCAGCAGGGTCTCGCGACACACCATGTCGTGGGCCCGCTCATACCGCTTTCCAAGGTGCGACAGGGCGTCGGCGGAAAAGTAGTTCAACGTCAGCAAAAAGGTGTGCTGGGGGTTGTAAAGCTGGCTCTCCGACCTGGAAACCAGCTCCTCCCAAGCCTCCTCATCCTTGAGCTTTTCCAGGTGCTCCGTCACCTGGCGCTTGGGGGGCGGAATCCTCGTAACGCCCCCGTCGGCAGGGGGCAGATCCTTGATGGGCTCCCAGAGGGCAAACCGCAACCAGCGATAGGACTGCGGGCTCTGCATCTCCCCTTCACGAACCATTTTGGAGGCCTGCTTGACCGTCTTGAACAGGGGGGCCATGCTCCGCAGGAGGTTTCCCGCGTCCAGGGTCACCTCTTCGGTGGTAAGTGACGATTCAACTACGGGTTTGGTTGCTTCGGAGGCGCCGCCTCGGGCTCCCGTGGACTTCCTGGGCCGGAGCCACACGCTCCACGGTTGCCGCCAGGGGACCGAAGGTCAGATCAAAATCCGTGTGGTCGTCCAAAAGTCGATCGATCCTGTCCAGGTTCCCCCGGACCCGGCCCACGGCTTCAGCGTCCGCAGTCCCCTTCATGGGACCGGCAAGGGCCTCGTCGGTCTTTTCCATCCACCACTGAACAGCCGAAAGCCTGCCGCCCATACGCCGCATCGGCGGATACATGGACTCCCAGAAGGTCTCCAAAAGGTCCGCGTACACCCCTGTTGCGACCCCAAGGCCCGGCCACCCCTCAAGGTGGACAAGGGCCGCGCACAGATAACTTGCCACCAGAAGATCCTTGGAGTCCTCGGCAAGGATCCCGGTGGCCAGCTTTGACACGGTCTCCCAGGAGAAGCTGTCCCGGGAGGTGGGAGAGCTGAGCTTGTCGATCTCTTCCTGAAGCGCTTCGAACCGCTCCTCATACCGAACGTCTTCACCGGCGGGGGCAGCCTCGCTGATGGGCTCTTTGCCGAGCAGGGCAATCTCTTCCATCACGACGGCTCCTTAGAAGAACCCCACAGGGTATGAAAATCTTCCAGCATCAGGGGGCGCTTCAGGCACATCAGGTAACGATCCGCCTCCGTCCCCCCGATGAAGACCATGGCCGGTTCCAGGGGCGAGCGTTTTTTAAGAAGCCGAAGCAGTTTGGCGGCAGGTGCCAGTGCCTCTTTCATCTCACAAACATCCAGGGGCACGAGAAAATGGTCCTTTCGCGCAAGCCCCTCGATGTTGTTCATCTTGTCCATAAATCCCGACGTTCTCTGATGTCCCTCATGCAATATCAACGTATCCTTTTCCGTTTCCCGCTTCCGGTGAAGCTTGTCCCAACGCGGCTCGGGGCAACCCGACCGCCGCCACCTCTTGCGCCTCCAGCTTGTTGATTGTTGTGGACTGTCGGTCTCCAGGGCCTCCAGGCTTCCACGTTCCCGAGGAGGATAGGGGTAAAAGGTCCCAATGGCGGTTCCTCTCGGCCACGGCCCCGGCCCCCACAATCATCAGAGGATATCGCCTCCCGTGGTTGTCCCGGCTCTCTTTGATCATGCCGCAGACAAGCTCCCCGTTGGGCCCCAAGGCCCAGAACCGCCATGCCACGGCAAGGCCCGGGGCGACCTTGGGGGCCACCCCCTCGTAGCCCGTCTCCATCCATCCGGAGAACCCTTTGAGCAGGGGCGTCGCCTTGCCCAGGCACAGGTAGTCGCCGGCGCTGGGATGTTTGCCGGCGAGATACCAGCTCCATTTCTGTCTCCAGATCAGTCCAACCACGCGACAATAACCTCCGGGGGCTTTCCCGCCACATTGTTCATCATCCGGAGGATGGGCTTGGTTCACTTGGGACTCGACCCGGATATAGCGGACGCCTTTTCGTTTCAGGGATGCGCGCTCTTCGGGAAAATCCCGGATTCGAAACTCGTGGCGACCGTTGGAAAAATCCTTGATGAACTTTGCAAAGGCCCAGCCGCCGGTGTATTTTTTCTCAAGGACCAGATCGCCGACCCCGATGGTGAGGGTCACGGCCCCGCCCTCTTTGGGCGACCAGTTGAACACCTCCTGGGCCCTGTAATTCCGGTTGGTCAGCACCTGGGTCTTGTCCACGCTCTCCAGTTCCAGGGTGGTGATGTGGGGCTGGATGGTGGCCTCGGGGTTGATGTCCGTGGGAAGCCCTTCGATGGTGACTTTGAAAACGGCCTTCTCGGATTTCACCGAGTAGCTGCCGCGGGTCACATAGGTAAACAGGGAGTCGGTAAAGGGTATGCTCCGCCCCGCAACCTCTTTGGCGTAGTACCCTTTTTTGCTCTTCTTCCCGATGAACGGCTTGGCGGGCCCTGCGACAAAGCGCTTGACGGCCCCGCCTTTTCCGAAAAGCAATCCGCTGATGCTCTTCTTATTGTAGACCCCCTGGATCTCCGAGAGCACCGTCTCATCCCACACGTCCTGAAGGTATCGGCCGGCGGTATTGCAGGTGTCGGCCCAGAGGTAATCGAAGGGCCCGCGAAGGAGGGTACGGAACAGGGCCCGGGGTGTTCGGTGGGTCTCCATGACAATTTTCAGGGACTCTTCTCCATGGATGGCCGTGCGCACGGCCGAGCCACCGGAGACCGGGTCTTCGGTAAAGGCGGTCCCTGCCAGGGCAAAGGCACCGGCCGGGGACAGGGCTGCCGTGGACATGCCGGAGAGCCCCTCGGCATAGCGATTGAAAGCGTCGGCCCCGGCGGCTATGGCCTCGGGTACCTGGTCCTCCTTGCCCACCGGACCGGCGACCTTCTTGATCCGGTAGAGGAACCTCGCCCCCTTGCCGGGGACCCTCACATTGGGTGCCCCCTTTTTTTTCTGCGTGGATAACAAAGCATGCTGCCGAATGGCCTCGAACTCAAAGATCGGCTCCATCCACAAGGGGGACTCCTCAACCTCGGACTGAAAAAAGGAAAGCTCCAGGGCCATCTCGCTTAACAGCGAAAAGTAGGGGTTGTCCTGGGTGCCCATCCTCACCAGGGTGGAGATGCTCTCCTCCTTTCCTGTCACGGTCTCCTGCCCCTTGGGAAAATAGGTGGCAAAACGGTGCCACGCCTGGGCATAGGCCTCGTGATACCACGCCAGGAAGGTCGACTTTTTCTGGGCGATATCCAGGGGACTCTCCAGGGCCTGCTCCAACTCCGTGATCATCCCGAACACCTGCTCCCGCCCCTTGAGGGTAAAGGCAGGCCCCACAAAGGGCTCATCGGAAAGGCGATGGCTTCCCTCCCAGAACTCGGCCAGGGTCAGGGAAGGAATCCCCCCCAAGCCGTTGCACCAGGTCACGACCCACGAAAGGGAGAGGTCCTCGTTTTTCATGCCGTAGGAGAGCCAGGAAGCCAGCATGGCCTTTTCCCCGGCCAGCATTTTCGGACTTGCCCAGGTGAGGTAGTCCAGATATTGGGCCGACACCGCCTCCAGGACAGACGGGTTGTCCCAGCGCCCCTCGGGAATCAGAAGGCTCCTGAAATCAGGCTGGGGCAAAGCATTCAACGATTCCGGGGCCGCCCCACGGCTCCTTGCGGCAATGAGGTTGATGCGGCGGATATAGTGGGGAAACACGCCTGCCAGCTCTTCCTCTGAGGTGTCCAAGGAGAAATTCACCACGGCATCGCCCATCTTGGTGTCGTAAAACGCCAGGAAAACCCCCTGGAACCGATCGCAGAACCGAGCCTTGAGGTCCCGCTCCAGGGCGGTGCAATGATCCAGCCCGAAATCGGGGAGCAGACGGCTCTCGTTTTTCTCTTCCACGCTGCGAATAAGCAGCCGGAGCCGCTCCAGGGTGTCGACATCCTCGGCCAGCTCACCCCGCAGAGAGGGGACCATGGCGTACTCTCGCTGCACCTCTCTGACCATGGAAAGGTTCAGGGAGAACGAGTAACTCAAAAGCACGCCCAAGGTCAGGCTGGCCAGGGCCAGACAGGAGAAGGCCATGACCTTGAGGCGCCTTTTGCCTTCAAGGAGGCGCCGTGTGGGTACATGGATGTTCCGATCCGTCGGAAGGATTTTGGAGAAGAGGTCGTGGAGGAAATAGCTGGTGTCCGTTGCATCCTGTTCCCCGTCGGAAGCCCTCCCCTCAAGCATGCGAGCCGCCTCGGGGAACTTGGAAAAAGGACGGCCGGACTGCCGGGCGCTGGAGAAAAAGAGCCCCCTCAAAAACGGAGCTTCCTGATAGACGTTGCCACTGAAGGCGGCGTCCGCAAAGGTCTTGAGTCGGCTTTCGATGCCCTGGAACTCCTCAGGGAAAAAAAGGACCCGGGCCTGGGCACTCTCCGCCCCCAGCGAACGCGCCACCTGCAGACGGTAGTTTCGAAGTTTTTTCGTCACCTGGGCAAAGGACGAAGAGAGATAAAACGCAGCATCGCACTGCATGTCGCCGTTGATGGACCCGAAAACCTGCTCGTACACGGCGTCGGGAAGCTGCTCGCAAAACTCCGTCATGCCCTGGATCAGATCGCACTTGGTCACCAGCAGATAGATGGGGAACCGCGCCCCGATCATCTTCATCAGCTCATTGATGCGATCCCGGATCTTGCGCCCTTCTTCCTCGATTTCATCCCGGGTTCCCGTCAACAGTGTTTTGGCTGATACCGTAACCACAAGCCCGTTCAGGGCTCTTCCGATACCTGGCCAGCTGCTTGAGAAAAGAGTGCCACTCCCGCTTGTCCTGGGACTCGTCCTGGTGGGTGGCGTAGCGCCCTGCCGTATCCAGGACGATGGCCTCGTTGAAAAACCACCACTCGCAGTTGCGCGTCCCGGAAACCCCGGAAACGCGGGGTGGCTGCGCGAGGTTGGTCACAAGGCCGGAGTTTTCGATGGCCGTGGACTTGCCCGTGCCCGATTCCCCCATGACCATGTACCAGGGCAGGACATACAAGGGGTCCCCCTTCACACGGAGGTGGGATTTCTTAAGTTCGGCAACGGACATCTTCCACTGCTTGCGCTGCTCGCTTGCGATGGCCTTGTCTTCGGCGGATGCGCCCTTGGCCACCAGCCCGTTGACGAATTTACGCTCCCGGTAACGGCTCCAGAGAAACCGCATCAGAAAAAAAAGCAGGAGCAGTCCCAGGGCCCCCGCAGACACAGCCGCCCCCGCCCATACGGAATACCCAAGCAATATGGCCACCACGGGTGGCACCAGGATAAGTGTCATCAACAGGCAGAGAATCAGAACCGCTTTCAGAAATGTTCGCATTTATCGCACCAGTCCTGTCAGAACTTCGCTGTTTAAAATAAACCCATAGACCACGAACAATATGCCGCACAGCACCGCAGGGGACAGCACAAGCAGGAAGCTCAGCATCGACGAACCGCTTTTGACCCGGGGCTCCATCCCCACGGGCATCTCCCCCTTGTACGGCGCCGGAAACCATTTTTCCCGACCGTCGGAGGTCAACCGCTCGTCATCGTTCACCAGCCGCCTGCAAAGCCCTGCCTTCAGGTCCTCCAGGGTCTGCTCGTCCTCTTCCATGCCGTATCGTCCGCGAAACCCCGCCATGAGGCAGAGATAGAACACCTCAAATACCTCCCGCCGGGAAGGGTCTGTCTCCTTGAGCCGGGTAAAGAACTCGGCACCGCCCTGGGCGGTTTTAAAATGAATCCGCTGCAGGGACTCCTTCTGCCACTGGGCCTTCCCGCTCCAGCCCGACTGCATGACACGGTCATCCACCCAGCAGAACACGGCGAACCGGGCCCCCTCAAAATCCTCTTCGGAAAATTCGCTGCGTGCCGGATGGCGCCCACACGCATCCACATGCACCATGATGGATGCGCGAAGCTCTTCGTAGGGCGTCTGTATGCTGTCGCTCCCGGCCTTGGGGGCAGGGCATAGGCCACACAGGCCATCAACGGGATAAAACAGTCGCTCAGATGCATGCTATTTCCTCCTGACAATCATGATCTCCACCTTCATATCCGAAGCAAGCCCTTCCCAGTAAAGGGAGATGTGCTTTTCACGTTCCACGCGATGCCAGCGATCGTCCTGGCTGTCGATGCGAAAGTAGGACGAGTTGCCGCGTCGCGGGAGTTCCTGTGGGGGAGAAGCGAGATGCTCCAGGCCAATGCCCGGCAGGGAGCGCTCCACAAACGCGGGTACCGATGCCTTGGACCCCAGCTTGACCCCGATCTTGACCGCTTCGAGGATATGGTCCTGCTCCTCGGGCCCCGTCACCACGAGGTAGTACTGGCTGTTGGCCTCCAGGTGGGGAGGCAGCAGCACGGCATTGAGGTAAGGGTCTTCCCGCTGGAACTCGATAATGTACTCGGGACCGGAGGTGATCTCATCCAGCAGGGCGGAAAGGATCATCCCGGCCTGGGAGTAGCAGTGCCACAGGTTGTCGTGGTCGTAAGCCGGAAGCCCCGCCCCCCCCTCTTCACTCTGTCCCAGGACATTGATGCGCTCAGAAAAAGAGGAGAGCTCTCCGATGGCCTGTCTCAGCACCACGTACAGGTCCCACGGGTGGGCCTCTTTGTGTTCGATGAGGTGTGCAATTTTGGGGATATAGCGATTGAGGGTTCTCAGGGCCAGGAGGAACACCATGTCCCGGGAGCCGAACTCCGCGTTGTGGACGCCCCGCTTCTTCTTGTAACTCTCCAGCTCGTGCCCTTTGTAAGACAGCTGGTCGTAGACATCCTGGACCAGGCCCCAGAGCACCCTGGACCCGCTCAAGGCGTAAACAGGGGGAATAAACCGGGTGGACAGCACGATGTCGTCGCCGTTTCTCTCCAGCATGGCGATGGGAATCAACTCGTAGCCCCCCAGCTGGTCCAGCTCGGAGTGGAAAAAAACCTTGAGCAGCAGGGTCAGGGTTTTCAGCTGGGCAGGCGGGCCGTCCTGGTGCAGGTCCCTCACATTTTCGGGTTCCTCCCGGGCCAGGTAGCGGGTGGTGACCTCCGCGGGAAGCACGCCGGGCCCCAGGGTGGTGACGTTGCCCTGGTACCGGTTCATCTTGCGGACGCCCACATACACCGTCAGGGGCTTGCCGCCGTCCACCCAGGACTCCTGGAACCGCCTGGGCTCCATGAGGGCGTTTTCCCCGATGACGGCGTAGGTACCATCCCGGAACCAGAATGCTCCGGCGTCGATGTGGATGGACGAGCCCGCCACGGCGGAACTTCGGATGGAAACATTGCCCACCCCTGTGAGATGGGGTTGGATATGCCGGTTGTAGGGCGTCAACGCGGATTCGTGATAGCTGTGATTCAATTGCAGGTGCTGCGGCTGGAGAAAAAGCCCCTGGTGCCAGAAAAGTGGTTTTTCCATGCCTATTCTTCCTCTGCCTCTGCGCCGACGTCGACAATCTGATCGGGGCCCAGCACGAAATCCGCCTGCAACTTCCCTGGAACCAGTTTCTTGTTAAAGCTGAGCGCACTCTCTCGCTCAATAAACACGGGGATCTCAAGCAACCGAACCATGCGCTCCTGGGTCAACATGCCGTATCCCGCCACAATCCCCAGGTATCGCGTTCCTTCCGCGCGCTCCATCCGATGGGTCACGTCACTCCCCGGGTAGATATAGATACTCTTTACGGAGGTCACGCTCTCGTCGTACACCTTGCACTCCAACAACTTGGCGAGCCCGTCTTCATCCTGGCAGAGCTGGTTGAAGGAGTTGGGGTCGTTGAGCTGGTAGAGGACAACGTACAGGGTGTAGGCTTTCCCATGCCGTTGGTTGAGCTGGTTGTCTGCTTCGAAGTGAAGGACGATGCCTTCTTGTTCAAGTTTCCACTCCGGTGGTGATACGGGAGAAAATCCGCACCCGCATACGGACCAGGCCAAAAGGGACAGCACGACAAAAAAAGTCTTTTTCACTTCCTAACTCCTTAACCAGATAGGGTTCACACATCAAAAAAAGGCAGGGATATCCCAGGGTATCGCAACTCGGCCTGTCGCGGTTCATCGCAGGCTCGTCTCTCGTGTGGCGAGGCTGCCGGGGACACCACGGAGGCAAGGCCCGGGAACCGGTCGGGTCGGCCGAAACAATCGATTGTCTGTTTATCTTTTCAGGCCAGGCCCCTTAATAAAGACCGGGGTAATTCGCTGCGTGGCCTTGAAATGCATGACTGGAGGGTACGAATGGTCATGGGTCATCCGGAGGCACCATGGCTCCCCGTCGAAGCCCATCACCGTGGGCTCCGCCTGTCAGCCGGAAGTGCATCACCGGAAGTGTGAAGGAAGAAAGCGGCATCAAAGGCATCAGTCAGCTCAAGGGCAATGGGGAGGCGTCCTCGGTGTTCCCTTTGCCGGACCGCACAAAACAAGCGCCAAGCTTTTGAGATCTTACGAACGGTGCCGACCGCCGCCTCTTTGGTGATGGCGACACTCATCTGTCGCCAATAGTGGGTGCTTCTGCCCCATCATGTCGGTGCATGTCTATTTCAAGCATACACTTCACCTTAGCCGTTACTTCAGTTATATTTTTAAGTAAAAACTGTTTTAATTTTACTATATTTTAAAATCATATCGCACAGAGATTAACTCTTCATCGTGTGTGAATAATTTTCATATGACACTTTACATCATTATTCAACAAATAATTACTCTCAAAGTAGAATAAAATAAAACCCAATCATACATCACGTCATTCACAGTCTCAAAACCAGACACATCAATCTCCGACATTCCAGGGCATTACATACATACGCAGTCAATCACAGGAGGATCGCAAACGCCCACACGCCCGTCAAACAGCAGCCGCATGGAAAGTATTTGGCATATTGCCACTGCAACTCGACCCATAGATAAAAAACACTCAAAACGCAGGACACATCGCCTTTATTAATGGCTCATGCGAAAAAAAACTCTAGAACATAGATCGCAGCGATCGAAAGCAGTTCGATAATATCAAATCCATATCGCCATAAACGAAAACAGGCCATGATCTCACCAGATCATGGCCTGTTCGTAAAACACCTGTTGTTTCGTATCCAAAAACCTTATGAAGGCGACCGTCAGCTCGCCACGATCTTCAGGAAGGCCGACAGACTGTCCGCCTCAAGCCTTCCCGCTTTCCACTCTTCAAGGGCCAGGGCAAGCTGATCCGGGCACGAGGTGGCCTTTTTCCCGCAGGTAATCCCCTTCAGACGGGCAATCACCTCATCCACGGACATGCCTTCCACAAGGCGCCCGATCCCCAGGAGATTTCCAGGGCACCCTCCGGTAAACACGAGATTTTCAATGGCGTTGTTCTTGATATCAAAATCTATTTTTTTGGCGCAGACGCCCGAGGGCACGTACGTGTACATGATACATCCATCTCCGATTTTTTTTCCGGAACGCAGATCAAGCCCATGGGGCTTAGCGTTCCTTATAAAGCCACAAACAATGAAAAACGAAAATGACCATACACCGCTCCGCGTCCCATGAAAAGCCCGTTACGCACGGGCAGGCGTTTTTTTGCATCACAGCACACGTCACCGACGCAGACCCCGTCAGTCCAGAGCGTGGTATCGGTCTGCCCAGGGAAAAGCCCGCTCAAGCTGCCCGGCCAGCTTGAACAAGGTCACCTCATCGCACATCCGCCCGGTAAAGAGCATGCCCAGGGGCAGCCCTCTCTCGGTCCAGTGCAGGGGAACGGAAACGCTGGGAAGACCGGAAATATTTCCAAGAACCGTAAAAGCCATACGACTCAACGTGGGTCCGGCAAAATGCTTCACAAGCCCCAGCTTCATGAGCAGACGCCCCGTTTTGACGGGACTGCCCATTTTCAACAGAAGGTCCTCAAATTTTGTGGGCGGCAGCACCCCGAGGGGGTCGGGAGGACCGATGAGGGTGGGAGTGAGAAACAGGTCGTGCCGTGTGAGGAACCGCCCCATGGCAAGTTGCACCTCGTGCCACCCTTTTTTTGCCATCACCAGATCGCAGGCGGAAAAAGACCGACCGATCATGGCCATGTTGAGGGTGGAAGGCTCCAGGGCTGCGACAGCCTTTTTCCCATACTCTTTTCCGGTAAAGGCCACCTCCGCTGCCACATGGGCACAGACCACCATAAAAAAGTCACGCCACAACGCGTCGGTGTTGATGGGGGGATCGGCCTCTTCCACCCGGTGGCCGAGGCCTTCCAGATGCTTGACGGTGGATTCCAGACCCCGCAGCGCCTCCGGGTGCAGGGTGGCGTCGGTCAGGGGGCGGCTGGAAAAGGCAATGTTCAGCGGCCCCGGATCGACCTGGCAGGCGTCAAGGTAGGTTTCATGCCCACGGGCAACCCGGTAGGGGGCTCCCACCTCCGGTCCGGCCGTGGCATCAAGCATGGCAGCACTGTCCCGAACGCTTCGGGTGATGACATGCCCTGCCACGGCACCATCCCAGGCCTCGCCCGATTCCGGCCCCAGGGGATTCAGGCCCCGGGAGGGCTTCAGGCCGAAGACACCGCAACAAGCCGAGGGAAACCGGATGGACCCACCGCCATCGTTGGCCGACGCCATGGGCACAATCCCTGCGGCCACCGCAGCTGCCGACCCGCCGGACGACCCCCCGGTACTGATGCCCCGTTTCCATGGATTGTGAGCAGGCCCTGAGGACTTGGGCTCCGTGGTGATGGTGAGGCCGAACTCCGGGGTGTTGGTCTTTCCGAAGGGCACCACCCCGGCGGCCATGAACCGATTGACCAGCTCACTGTTCTCCCCGGGGACGGCACGGATTCCCCGGCTTCCCTTGCACAAGGGCTCTCCTTCATAATTGTCCATGAGATCCTTGAAAAGAAAAGGCACGCCCGTAAAGGGGCCGTCGGGCAGGGTCCCCGCTGCCTGGGCCCTGGCCCGCTCACAAAAGGTGTGAACGATGGCGTTCAGCTCCGGGTTTATCCGCTCCGCCCTTGAAATGGCACTTTCCAGAAGTTCGCGGGGGTGGACGTCACCTTTCCGTACAAGCTCCGCAAGGCCCAGGCCATCGTATCGGGTGTATTCGTTCAACATGGGGCAACTCCAGTCTCGGGGTTATGATGGTCTTGCGCCCGAACCAACAGGAAAAAACGGTTCTGCTGTCGGAAATCGGACCGTGGTGGCCGAATTGTAAGTCAAGCCATCGAATAAACTTGATTTACTACATAAACTATGATCTTATCAAGTAATACTCGTCCATAGGATGGGTACCGGCCATATTCAGATCGATACATCAGCGTTCCTCCGAGCCTCGGCAACATGCTGATTGTATGAAACAAACAGATCACCATCAGTCATACCCCAACCGCATCCCCGTTTTTTCACCCGGGGACAAAACAGATGAGACCCCCCCATGACATCACGACTCAATCTACCCGGACTCGCATGCTTCCTCCTGGCGGCTTTGGTGTTCTTGCCCTCCCCGTCCATGGCATCGGACGAGGCCGCCATGAAAATGCCGGTGGAAGGCACCTGTGACGCCGCCTATGTTCTCCTTGAAGGTGTGTGCGTCTCCCAAAGCGCCCTGCAGACCGACCCCGTCACCCTGCTGGAGAAGATCAACGCCTTCAAGAAAAACGCCGACGACCCTAGCGCCTCAGTACCGATTTCGGCCACAACCGACGACAACCCCACATGCGCGCGGTACAAAAAAATGATCGACGATTACCTGAAACAGGGCGTCATGACCTACAACCCGGAAACGGGAAAGATGGAAAGCATGAGGGGAGAGGCCGCAGAAGAGGCCATACGCGAGGCCCGAGAGTATGTAGACACCTTCTGCAATGATTGACGATGATGAGGTGCAAAAAATGATTCCAGTCCTTACAACCCCTGGTCAACCATCGGAGGCAGCCATGTTTGAAAACCGCAGCGGCGACACACCGATTTTTTCATGTTACCGATCAGGCGCCATTGTGCTGTTGCAACTGAAGAACGACCTGGTGAACACCATCAGCGAGATTGACATCAAAGAGCTGATGTTCGACTACTTCAAACGCTTTACATCCGACGCGTCGGTAAAAGTGATTATCCTCATGGGTGCCAAGGGGAAAAAAGGAAGAGATGAATACATCGATTTCTACCGGAAGGTAGCCTGCGGCAGCATGAGTTACGACAAGCTGGAGCGCCTCTACTGCGCCCTGAATCAATTTATCCTCAAGCTTGCCACCGTCAACAAATACGTCATCCACGCCGATCGCGGCCAGATCGACACCATCTTTCTCAGCATGGCCCTGGCATGCGACTACCGCATCCTCGCCACGGGAAGTGTCTACCAGAACCCCTACCACAACATCGGACTGGTCCCCAAAGGGGGCCTCGCCTATTTCCTCCCCCGCATGATCGGATCCGCCGCAGCCTCGAAGTTTCTCTTGAGAAAAGACGACATCACCGCCAAGGAGGCCCTGGGCATCAAAATCGTGGATCGCATTGTTCCCCCCGATCGCCTGGAACAGGAAACGGTGAACATGGCACGGTCCATTGCCGAGGTCCCGGCCGAAACTCTCTTTGGTGTGAAAAAGCTCCTGAATCTCTCCCAGGAAGACCTGCAACAGGGTCCTTGAGGTGGAGAGCATCGAACTGCGCCGCATTGTCCGCTCCGACGCTTTCAAGCAAGAACTTTCCGGGGCGTTGGACCGGTTTGGGTTGAGGTATTGAAGGGGCTAAGGGCTAAGGGCTAAGGGCTAAGGGCTAAGGGCTAAGGGCTAAGGGCTAAGGGCTAAGGGAGCATACCCTTACAGGCACGATATGCACAGTGCTTTCAGGGCTCGAACAAAAAAATACCGCCGGGCTTTAACCACAAGGGTTAAGGCCCGGCGGTAACCAACATTCGAGGTCTTTTCCATAGCGTCACGTTGCTCCCAGCTGGCCGCCAGAGGCATGCTTTGGACGCCCCCCCTTATGTCTTCGTCACCGTGGGAAAAAGATCGGGGTCGGTGTGGGGGATGAACTTGGCCCCGCTGAAACGAATCATGAAATCCTGGTCGACGTTGAGTTCCACGTAGGTGATCCGGTCCCTTATGGCATCGGCCTCGTCCATGTAGCGATCCCCGTAGAGCATCAGGGTCGC
This sequence comes from Desulfoluna sp. CYM3A, assembly GCF_056829965.1. NCBI lineage: Bacteria > Pseudomonadati > Thermodesulfobacteriota > Desulfobacteria > Desulfobacterales > Desulfolunaceae > Desulfoluna > Desulfoluna sp. CYM3A. Next base: position 1,594,262 of record NZ_CP186556.1, on the reverse strand, counting down.
CCCCTCCAGGGAGCTGTTCCCGATCTTTTCATACCGGTTGCGATCAAGGTCCGGGATCATGCCGATGGAGATGGCGGATTCGGGATCGATGTAGGCCCCGAAGGTCCCGGCCACATAGATTTTTTCCAGATCTCCGAACCCCACCCCCACCTTCATGACAATGGTCTCCAGGATGGTGTACATGGCCGCCTTGGAGCGGATCAGGCTGTCCAGGCTGGCCTGGGAAACGGTGATGGCGCTGCCGGTTCCCGACATATCCTCCGCCACAACAATGAGGGCGGGCAGGCCGTGTTCCATGGTGTACCGATCCTTGCAGGCGGACTCCACGAGCTTTCCCTTGGCATCGATCATGCCCGTTAAAAAAAGGACGGCCGCCAGATCGATAAACCCCGACCCGCACACCCCCAACGGCGGCAGGTCGCCGATGGTGCCCACGGTAAAATCGTCGCCCTTCCTGCGCACCCGATCGATGACCCCGTCCCCGGCGGTCATACCCATGGAAGAGACCCCCCCCTCAAGGGCAGGACCGGCAGCCCCGGCACACCCCACCAGCCAGTCCCGGTTGCCCAGAACCACTTCGGCGTTGGTCCCCACATCCACAAGGAGCGAGGTCTCCTTTTGCCGGTGAATACCGGAAAAAAGGATCCCGGAGATCAAATCGCCCCCAAAATAGCTGCCGATGTTGGGGAAGAAAAAGACGCGCCCCTCCGGGTTGGTATGCTTCAGGAACAGAGACGCCCTGTGGGTCCCCGGGGTGTTGGTCACCGGAATGTAGGGTTCGCGGATGATATGCTCTGCAGGGAGCCCCATAAACAGATGAGTCATGGCGGTGTTCCCCGAAACCGCCACGATGTAAACCTCCTGCACCGAGACCCCAGCCTGGAGACAGAGGGTCTCCAAACCGTCGTCCACGCCCCTGCATACCAGGGTTTTCAACTCTTCGGCCCCTTCGTCCGTGGCCGCATGGTGAATCCGGGTCAGGATATCGCTGCCCAGGCTGACCTGGGGATTGTCCATCACCGTCTCGGAGAGCGTTTCCCGGCTCTCCAGATCCACAAGGCGCATGACGATGCGGGTGGTTCCCAGGTCCACGGCCACACCCAGGGCCCGGGTCTCTCCCCGGGGGCTCAGACGTCCAGGCAACCAGAAGTCGCCCGCCCCCCTGAAACAGAACGCACCTCGCGGAAAAGTCCCATTTCCTCAACAGGCGACTCACCCGTTGAAAAAGAGAAAAGTCCACCGCCGGGCGATTGCCCGTGACGGAGAGCGCTCGAAGCAACCGGTCCATATCCGCGCTGTTATCTGAAAGGGAAGGCATGGAAAGTCGAACCGGCCTCACCCACCCCAACCCATGGTCGTGTCGTGTCATCTGGTCAACCCCGGTTAAATGGTTTTCGTCCCCATGGGACGTCTCTCATCGGTGTGGTGAATCAACGTCGTCATAAAGCAAAAAGACTTATCCCGACGCCCAAAAGGAGGCGTCCCCCGCCTCCCGGCACAGGAGGAGATCCGCCCCCAGCAAAGGCGCCGGATCGTGGAAACACACCGCCCCTTCTGCTCCCATGGTGGCCCAGCGCAGGGCCTTACGGGAAAGCCCGTCCGAAAAAGTCATCAGTGAAAAATGGAGATGGCAGGCAATACGAAGATGCCGCCGTAAAGGATCTGCCAGCGCGGCGAGGGGCTCTCCCCGCCCAAGCATATCGCCCCGGGCCAGGCCCTTTCTCGGGGTCACATGGGCATAAGCGGTAAAAAAAGGGCCTTTGGGCCCCTCGTGGCGTACAAAAAGGGAGGTCCCGATAAAATCGTCGTCGGAGACCTCCCAGACTTCTCCGTCAAAGGCTGCCGGGACACAAGCCCCCGGGCCCAGGGTCCGGGGCTCTCCACCTTCGGAATAGTAACGGCACAGGTCCACCCCTTCATGGGGAAAGGGCCGCGCTTTACCGCTGCCCCACCAGCTCTTCCGCGTCCCGAAGAGCATCGCCTCATGGGCGGCAAACCGAACCTGCCCCAGGCCGTTGGCTCCGGCAAGGCCCTTGAGGTAACGGCACGGGGGCATGCACGCAACCTGCTCAGGAAGCATGCGTAAAGACGATGCGATGGGCCATGAGGTTGATATCCGCAAGGACCCCCTTGACCTCTTTGACCTCACCCAGGAGGCCGCGGAGCACGTACACCCCGTTATCGGCCGGCGTGATGGCGGCCACGTTCTCCATGACCAGCTCTTCCTGATCACCGTGCTTCAGGTACACATTGGATTCGCACATGGTATTGCTCCTTTCAGGTATGTTCAATGGGCAGGGCCGAAAAGACGGGCTGAAACGCAACAAAGGCCGTTTTTTTTAAAGCCTCCGGGATTTACCGCGCAACGCTCCCCGACCCTCCGTAACGCTCCAGCTCCCAGATGATGCACTGGGTCCGGAACTTGCAATAAAGCTTCGGGTCCGCACAGGTAGCACACTCATCGCAAAGATAGCGACCGTACTTGCTGCAGTAATAGCGCCCTTCCCGCTCAGGGTGGCGGGCACACCGTCTCTCGTCGTGATCCGCGGTTGCACTCATGACGTCACTCTACCCCAAGGACTGTGTGATTTCAAGAAAATGAGCCCGAAATCCCAAGTTGTCGATGCCCCCGTCCACACCGGACGATAGCATCGAACCGGAATGAACTCATCAATATAGTTTTACCTTTCAAGGAATAATCATTCAAAAAATATTTGACTTCCTCATGTTATTACATTACTGTTTGTAGCAAAGAACATGATTCACATTCTTCCAATGCATCTCACCTCGAACACCTCCTGAGCAGAGTTTGACGCACCTCTTCTTCAAACGGCCGCTCGACGCCCCGGGTAATGCAACACACCCACACCATACCAACGCACACGGCCCATGACCCAGGTGGTTCTTTCGCCTGATTTCAGGAATACCAACCCACGCTGGCCGCCCATCCAAGGAGGCATTCATGGATGAATGGACCTACGACCCGGAAAAGGCACGGCAATTCGCCGTTGAGGTGATGGAACGCTCCAACCAGAATATTTTTGCCTGCTATCAGTGCCGACGCTGCGCATCCGGGTGCACTGTGGGTGAAGAGATCGGCTTCACCCCGGACCGACTTATCCGCATGGTGATCACGGGCAATCGCAAAGCCGCCCTTGAAAATGCCCTGGTCTGGCAATGCGTTGCTACACCTGCGGCACCCGCTGCCCCAACGACATCCAGGGTGGACGGGTCACCGAAACCCTCAAGAAAATGAGCCGCGAAGACAACCTGGTCCCCATGAGCCCCACCATCGCCTACTTCCACGACTCCTTCGTCACCGGATGCACACGGTGGGGACGGGTCAATGAAGTCCAGTTCATGGGATCCTACGAAATGAAACACATGGCCAAGAACCTCGTCAGCTTCAAGTTCGGTGCCGTGTGGAAAGAGATTCGCCAGCAGACCCTCCTCATGGGTGCCATGCTGAAGCAGCGCCGTCTCCACCTCAAGCTCCAGACGGCAAAAGGCCGCAACGAAGTCCGTTCCTTTTATAAACAAGCCATGGAAAAGAAAAAAAAGAGCAGAAGCACCCCGCAGCCCCGGTAATGGCAGAAGCCATTTCGGGCGGCCCGGGATACCCACCCGGCACGGATATCCAACAACCTTCAACCGGAGGACCCCATGGAGCTGGCTTACTACCCCGGATGTTCCCTGCACCAGTCGTCGCAGTTCTACGACCACCAGACGCGCCTTGTCTTCTCCACCCTGGGCATCGAGCTCACCGAGATCTCCGACTGGAGCTGCTGCGGGGCAACCTCCGCCGGCAAGTTCGATGATTTCCTCGCCGTGGCCCTTCCCGCCCGAAACCTGGGCATTGCCGAGGCCTCCGGCTTCGATGAGATGGTGGTCCCCTGCTCGGGCTGTTACTCCAGCCTGCTCATGAGCCAGGTCCGTTTAAAGGAGAACCCCGCCCTGCTCTCGGAGATCAACCGGGAGCTCACCAGCAAGGTAGACGGCGCCCTCAAGCTGCTCACCATTCTGGATGTCCTGCTCAAGGCCACGGCAAAGCCCGGGGTCAAAGAACAGGTGGTCCACCCCTTAAACGGCATCAAGGCGGCCTGCTACTACGGCTGCATGACACGTTTTGCCTACGACGTGCCCATCTCCGATGATGTGGAAAATCCCAGGGGGATGGAAACCCTGGTGGAATTCTTCGGCGGGGAGACCATGGACTGGAGCTACAAAACCGCCTGCTGCGGGGCGTCCGCCGCCATCAACGACCCGGACACGGCCATGACCCTCATGGCAAAGATCATGCGGGACGCCCTGGCCCGCAAGGCCAACTGCATCGTCACCACCTGCCCCATGTGCCAGCTCAACCTGGACGCCTACCAAGAGCGATTCTGCAATACCCACGGCATCTACGAAAGACTGCCCGTCTACTTCATCACCGAACTCGCCGGGCTGGCACTGGGGCTCCCCATGGACTCCCTCAACATGAAACAGCACTTCATCGACGTCACCGGCCTGATCAAAGAAACCGGCATCCTGGAAGAGACCCGAACGGCCTGACACCTCAACATCCGAAGCAGGCACAGGCACACGCCTTCTACGCGGCTCCGGAACACGACCACTCGAAGGACTTCGACAACAACACCTTCAGACTTCGCACGGACCCGGCACCTGACCTCACACGCACCGGGTTCCCCATGACAGGGAGGCATCCATGACGAACACAAGCTCCGTACTGGTGGTGGGCGGGGGCATCGGCGGCATGCAGGCGGCCCTTGACCTGGCCGACAGCGGTTTCAAGGTCCACATGATCCAGCGGGAATCCTCCATCGGCGGCACCATGGTCATGCTGGACAAAACCTTCCCCACCGGGGACTGCTCCATGTGCATGATCTCCCCAAAAATGGTGGAGGTGGGCCGTCATCCCAACATCGAGATCCACCCCCTCTCCGAGGTGGCGAGGATCGACGGCACCCCTGGAGACTTCACCGCCGTCATTCACCAGAAGGCCCTGTACGTCGACCCCGACAAGTGCACGGGGTGCGGAAGCTGTGAAGAGAAATGCCCCAAAAAGGTCCCCTCGGAATTCGAGCAGGGCCTGGCTCCCCGCAAGGCCATCCATGCCCTCTTCTCCCAGGCCGTTCCCTCCACCCGGGTCATTGACGCCTCCCAGTGCATCTACCTCACCAAGGGCAAATGCCGGGCCTGTGAAAAAGTCTGCACAGCCGGGGCCATCCGCTTTGACGACACGGACAAGGAGTTCACCCTGAGAGCAGGGGCCGTGATCCTTTCCCCGGGCCTTACCCGCCACGACCCCACCATCCATCAGGAGCTGGGCTACGGCAGGTGGCCCAATGTGGTCACCTCCCTGCAGTTCGAGCGCATCCTCTCGGCTTCCGGACCTTTCCAGGGCCACATCACCCGACCTGCCGACGGCACCCACCCGAAAAAAATCGCCTGGCTCCACTGCGTGGGCTCCCGGGATCCCCATAACTAGTTCCGTCTGTCTGCTGCATGTACACCACCAAGCAGGCGGTCATCGCCAAGGAGCACGACAGCGCGGTGGAGCCAACCATCTTCTACATGGACATGCGGGCCCACGGCAAAGACTTCGACCGCTACATTGAGCGAGCCAAAACCGACTACGGGGTGCGCTACATCCGGGCCATGATCTCCGACGTGCGGGAAACGGCCGAAGACGGCAACCTCACCCTGCGCTACGAGCGCCCGGACGGCTCCCTGATCTCCGAGTCCTTCGACATGGTGGTCCTCTCCGTGGGCCTTCAGCCCAGAAAAGACGCCGCGGACTTTGCCGAAACCTTTGGCATTGACACCGACGCCCACCTGTTCCCCAAAACAGGTCCCTTTTCTCCCGTGGCCTCCTCACGGCCCGGGGTGTACGTCACCGGCTGCTATCAAGGCCCCAAGGACATCCCGGAAACCGTGGCCCAGGGCAGCGCTGTGGCAGGGGCAACCATGGCCCTTCTCAGCGAGGCCAGGGGCACGGAGATCACCACGCGCACCCTCCCCCCGGAAACCGTAACCGCAGAGGACGAGCCCCGCGCCGGTGTCTTTGTCTGCCACTGCGGGGTCAACATCGCCCAGACCGTGGACGTCAAATCCGTGGCCGAGATCGCCTCGGGCATTGAAGGCGTTGTCCACGCCGAGGACCTGGTCTACGCCTGCGCCCAGGACAGCCAGGAGATCATCCGGCAACGCATCACCGACAAAGGCCTCAACCGCGTTGTGGTGGCCTCCTGTACCCCCCGCACCCACGAGCCCCTCTTCCGGGAGACCATCCGGGCCGCAGGGCTCAACCCCTACCTCTTTGAACTGGCCGACATCCGGGAGCAGTGTTCCTGGTGCCACATGGGGCAAGGGGAAGAGGCCACCCAAAAAGCCAAAGAGCTCGTCTCCATGAGCATTGAAAAGGCCTTGCGCCTCATGCCCGTGGCCACGGCCACCGTGCCGGTCACCCCCCGGGCCCTTATAGTTGGCGGCGGCATCGCAGGGCTCACCTGCGCCCTCTCCCTTGCCGACCAGGGGTACGGAGTGGACCTGGTGGAAAAAGAGACCCAGCCCGGCGGGCTCCTGGCCGGTGTCTCCACAAGCTGGGACGGGGGCGATGTGGCCGAGTGCATCCGGCAAAGCCTGGAACGCGTGGCAACCCATGAACGGATCACCGTGCATGCCGCAACCGAAGTGGAGACCAGCGAAGGCTACGTGGGCAACTTCACCACCACCCTCACCGACGGAGCCACCGTGGAGCACGGCGCCGTGATCATGGCCACCGGCGGCACCTGGCACGAACCTGCCTCTTTTCTCTACGGAGAAGACCGCCGGGTCATGATCCTGCGGGACCTTGAGGCATCCCTGGAGCAGGCCCCGCCAAAGGACGGGGAACAGGTTCTCTTTATTCAGTGTGCGGAATCCCGGTGCGAGCCCCGTAACTATTGCTCCCGCATCTGCTGCCAGGAGTCCGTCAAACACGCCGTGGCCATCAAAAAAGCCAACCCCAAGGCCCACGTCACCATCATCTACCGCGAAATGCGCACCTACGGCATGCGGGAAATGCTCTACGCCGAGGCCAGGGACTTAGGGGTCCTTTTCGTGCGCTACAGCCTGGACAACATGCCGGAGCTCACCCCGTTAACCGACGGCATCGAGGTCCGCCTCAACGACGAGATGGCCGGGTTCCCCATCCGCTTCGTGGTTCAGCGCCTTGTGCTGGCTGCAGGGCTGAACCCTCACCCCTCCACCGGGGAGATGGCCGAAAGGTACAAACTCACCACCAACAGCGACGGCTTTCTCCTGGAAGCCCACGTCAAGCTCAGGCCCGTGGACTTTCCCAGCGAAGGCTACTACGTGGCAGGCCTGGCCCACGCCCCGAAAAACATCGATGAAACCATCAGCCAGGCCCTTTCTGCCGCAGGCAGGGCAGGGGTGCTCCTCTCCAAAAAAGAGCTGGCCGTCTCCGGGGCCGTGGCCAAGCACAACCGGGACCTCTGCATGAGCTGCCTGGCGTGCGTCCGCAACTGCCCCTACGGCGCCCCCTTCATCGACACCGACGGCAAGGTGAGCCACAACGAGGTCAAGTGCGTGGGCTGCGGCATCTGCGCCGGGGTTTGCCCGGCCAAGGCTTTCCAGGTCAACAGCTTTAAAGACGATCAGATCGCGGCCATGATCGAGGCGGCGGCGCCGGGGAAAGTGGCCAATGGCGAGCAGTAATAAGTAGCAACCCGTTTCCAATGGATATCCAAACACATGGAGGCCCCATGGCAGATTCGGTAACAAACATGGAGACCGAAGCGCACGGCACGGCACCGGCATGGCAGCCCAAGATCCTTGCCTTTGCCTGTCACTACTGTGCCTTTGCAGCGGCCGACCTGGCCGGAGTAATGCGTCTCTCCTACCCCACCAACGTCAAAACCATCCGGCTTCCATGCACGGGCAAGCTGGACCACGGCTACGTTCTCCAGGCCTTTGAACGGGGGTTTGACGGCATCTTCGTGGCGGGTTGACTCCAGGACCAATGCCATTTCCTGGAAGGAAATACAAACGCTGCCAAACGCGTCACCCGTCTCAAGGGTCTCATCGCCCAGGTGGGCCTGGAGCCGGAGCGCCTGGAAATGTTCAACCTCTCCGCCGCCATGGGACCCAGGTGGGCGGAGATCTGCCGTGATTTTACGGAAACCGTACGAGAACTCGGGCCATCGCCCTTCGGAGAACCCCATCAAGGAGACAAGCGATGATCGTCGGACAGCAGAAACCGTTGGAAGAGATCTGGGAGATGGTCAAGGACCAGAAACGCCTGCTCGTGCTGGGCTGCAACACCTGTGTGGCGGTCTGCCATGAGGGGGGAAGCAAAGAGGCCGGGATCATCGCCTCCCTGCTCCGCATGAAGGCAACCAAGGAAGGCGTCACCATGGAGATCACCGAAGGGGGCGTGGAACGGCAGTGTGAAGAGGAGTTTTTCGCCCCCATGCTGGGAGCCATTGCCGACACCGACGCCGTGCTCTCCACGGCCTGCGGCATCGGCGTGCAGTTCATCGCCGCCTTCTGGAAAGACAAACCGGTCTTTCCGGCCCTGAACACCACCTTTTTAGGAGGGGTGGAGACCGAAGGGATCTTTTCCGAGCGCTGCCAGGCCTGCGGAAGCTGCGTGCTCGGACGCACCGGCGGCATCTGCCCCATCTCGCGCTGCGCCAAACGGGTCTTGAACGGCCCCTGCGGCGGATCGGTGGACGGACGTTGCGAGATCAACAAGGACACCCCGTGTGCCTGGCAGCTCATCGTGGACCGCCTCAGGGAGCTGAACCAGATGGATCGCTACGAAGAGCTCTCCCCCATCCAGGACTGGTCAACAGACCGGGCCGGCGGTCCGAGAACCCTGGAACAGGAGGACCTGAAAAAATGAGACCCAAACGAACCCCGCGCACCGCAAGCCGCCTGGAACACGTCCTGGCCCAGGGTCATCTGGCCGTCACCTCCGAGTGCGGCCCCCCCAGGGGCACAGACGGCAACGTACTGGAGACCAAGGGAGCCATGCTCAAAGGTTACGTCGACGTGGTGAACGTCACGGACAATCAGACCTCCATGACCCGGCTCTGCAGCCTGGCCGCCTCCATCCGGCTGAAACAGGCAGGGCTGGAGCCTGTTCTCCAGATGGTCACCCGGGACAAAAACCGCATCGCCCTGCAAAGCGATATCCTGGGGGCCGCCTCCTTTGACATCAACAACATCCTCTGCCTCACCGGCGACCACCAGAGCTTCGGGGACTGCAAGACCGGTCAGAATGTCCACGACCTGGACTCCATGCAGCTCCTCCAGGTGGTCCGGCAGATGCGTGACGACGGCACCTTCATCGGTGGCGATGCCATCAGCCGTCCGCCGGAGATGTTCATCGGAGCGGCGGCCAACCCCTTTGCCGACCCCTTTGAGATCCGCGTCCCCCGCCTGGCCAAGAAAATCGCCGCAGGGGCCGAGTTCATCCAGACCCAGTGCATCTATAACGTCGATAAATTCGAAGCGTGGATGCAAGGAGTCCGGGACCGGGGCCTCCACGAGCAGACCTACATCCTTGCAGGGGTCACCCCCTTTAAAACCGCGGGCATGGCCAAGTACATGCGCAGCCGCGTCCCGGGCATCGACGTCCCCGAAGAGCTGGTCAAACGCATGAGCGACACCCCCAAAGAGAAACAGGCCGACGAAGGCATCGCTATCTGCCTGGAAACAATTGAGCGCCTCAAGGAGGTGGAGGGGGTCTGTGGCTTCCACGTCATGGCCATCGAATGGGAAGAGAAGGTTCCCGAAATTGTTAAACGGGCAGGACTCTATCCCAGGCCGGAGCTGGAGGAGCCCGCACCGATGCCCGCATCGGCGGCCGCCCCCTGACCCGATTATATTGATTGAACATTCAAGAAATTAAGCCAGCTCTGTGTTACCATAACAGAAGCCCCAAGCCACCTGCAGGCGTCAAGACCGAACAACCCCGGAGCATGACCGCAAGGGCCTGCCCTTGCCCCCCATACCCCACATCCTGGCCGGGCGGGAAACCGCCCGGAAAGGCGCGACCGGCCTCGGTGGGATACCACGGATACCGGACCGCACCTGAGCCATCAACCCATGCCGATCAAGGAGGTTGCCATGACTGAAAAGAAGCGTGTTCTTGTGGTGGATGACGAACCCGATATGACCCTCGTCATCAAAAAAAGGCTCGAAAGAGAAGGGTTCCTCACCGAGGTGGCCTACAACGGAAGCGAGGCCATCGCCAAGGTGGAGGCCAACCCTCCAGATGCCATTGTCCTTGACGTCATGATGCCGGAGATGGATGGCTACGCAGTCTGTGACCAGTTGAAAAACGACGAAAAGTACGAGGGCATTCCCATCCTCATGCTCACCGCCGTGGCCGACCACGTGGGCTCCACCCGCTACTCCCATTACGACGGGCGGGCCATGGAGGCCGATGACTACATTCCCAAGGGCCCCGATTCCACCGAAGAGATCGTTGCAGGCGTCAAGCGGCTGCTGATGTAATCCATCGCCACAAAAACGGATTCCCCGGGCAAGCCGACATCGTGTTAACGGCGTTGCCCGGGGTATCTCCGCTGGGGAAACACAAAATGCACCCCCTTTGGGTGTCATGCATGCCATCAGGACACTGCCATGGAGATCAGAACATTCGAACCCAAGGAGAGATGCGGTCTTGTGGTGGTCATCACCGGCTACGGCAAAGGCAAGACCACCAGTGCCATGGGCATGGCCCTGCGGGCCACAGGCCACGGCATGAAGACCTGCATCATCCAATTCATGAAGGGGGATCTCTACTCTGGAGAGTGGGACGGGGTCAAAAAACTCGGCGGCCTCGTGGAACTTACCGCCACCGGCAAAGGCTTCTGCGGCATCGAAGGCAACCCATACTCCCACGCCGAACACCGGAAAAACGCCCAGGATGCCGTGACCCTTGCCCACGACAAAATAGCCTCGGGCCGCTTTGACCTCCTCATCCTTGATGAAATCAACAACGCCCTTCACCTCAACCTCGTGGACCTTGATCAGGTCCATGCCCTCCTGGACAAACGCCCTGCCCTCCTCCACCTGGTCCTTACCGGCAGGGACGCCCACCCCGAAATCATCGACAGAGCCGACACCGCAAGCGAAGTCCGAGAAATCAAGCACGCCTACAGAAAAGGCATTGAACCCCAGCCGGGGGTAGATTTCTAAAGCCTCTGGCCTTGCGTACCGTTTTTCGGTGCGGGAGCCGCACCCTACGCTTCGCAACCCAGGCGGGACCGGGGGGTCCGTGGGACAGGAATCGTTTTCGTCGACGGACAAAAAGCCGATACCTCGGGAGGGTGCACCGTGCGCACCGTCAATTACCGAAGAAAGCGAATGGGTTACGGCGCTTTGAAATGACATTGGCTATAGACCAAAGCCGATGGTCTCGCGTTACGTTTGCGGTGCGGGGGCCGCACCCTACGCTTCGCAACCCAGGCGGGACCGGGGGTTGGCGGTCCCAAGGAAATCGTTTTCTTGTCGTACCAACAAAAAGCCGATACCTCGTTGGGTGCGCCGGTGCGCACCGCCAATTACCAAAGAAAGTGGACGAGTTACGGCGTCTTGAAATGGTGTCGGCGTGGCGAAAGCCGATGGCCTCGCGTTACGGTTGCGGTGCGGGGCGACCTGAAACGTTCGCAACCCAGGCGGAATCGGGGATTCCGTGGAGACAGGGAATCGTTTCTTGTCGTGGCGGCAAAAAGCCGATACCTCGTTGGGTGCACCGTGCGCACCGCCAATTACCGAAGAAAGCGAATGGGTTACGGCGTCGTAGAATGGCGTTGGATGTGGCCAAAGCCGATGGCCTCGCGTTACGTTTGCGGTGCGGGGGCCGCACCCTACGCTTCGCAGCCCAGGCGGGACCGGGAGTTCCGTGGGGACAGGGAATCGTTTTCGCCATGGTGGCAAAAGGCCGTTGTCCCGTAGGGTGCGCCGTGCGCACCGTCAATTACCGAAGAAAGCGAATGGGTTACGGCGTCGTAGAATGGCGTTGGATGTGGCCAAAGCCGATGGTCTCGCGTTAAGTTTTCGGTGCGGGGGCCGCACCCTACGCTTCGCAACTCAGGCGGGACCGGGGGGGCCGTGGGGACAGGGAATCGTTTTCGCCATGGAGGCAAAAGGCCGTTGTCCCGTAGGGTGCGCCGTGCGCACCGCCAATTACCCAGAAAGCCAATGAGTTACGGCGCTTAAGATGGGCTTTGGCGTGGTGATAGCGGTGGCATCGCGTTACGTTTGCGGTGCGGGGGCCGCACCCTACGCTTCGCAGACACGGGGGGGGGGTTGGGATTCATACGATGGAGGAAAAGGCACAAACTCACCAACCCCGCGACTAATTTTCACCCCCGGAGGGTAAAAAAGCAGGCCAAAGGCTTTCGGGTTTTCCCATCAGTTTTGGCCTGCTTTTTTATGAAAATGCTTAATCGGGGATGAGGTCGTAATAGTAGCGCATCACGTCGGTGCGGGTGACAATACCGATCATCCTGCCGTCTTCCACCACCGGCACCCGGCCGATGTCGTGTTTGATCATGAGCCGTGCCGCCTCCAGGGGGCTTTTTTCGGCTTCGATCTCCACCACGGACGGGCTCATGTAGGCTTTGACCGGGGATTTGAGTTGCTTTTCCTTGCGGATTTTTTTGAAGTCGCGTCGGGAGATCACCCCGCCAGGGACCTCTCCCCTGCCGTTGTCGGTGACCGGCACCCCGGTGCAGCCGCGTTCCCGAAGGAGCTCGCCCAGGGTTTCCATGGGGGTGGTGGCCTCCACGGAGACCACGGGAAAACTCATGATATCCCCAAGCTGCACCGAAGCCACCTGGTCGTTCTCCACGAGGTTGCAGAGCATGGTAAAAACGGCATCGGGGTTGTGGAAATCGGATTTGAACTGGGCTGCCCCGGCGCCGGGATGGCCGCCGCCCCCCAGGGTACGCATGAGTTTTCCCATGTCCAGGTTCTCGGCCGTGCTGCGACCGATGATCATGCACTTGCTGCCCTCCCCGTCGTAGAAGACGCCGAAGGCCGCGTCGCTGTTTTCCAGGTCCAGGAACATGTTCACAACCACGGAGAGGTTGGCCACATGGCCCTCGATGGGCACCGCCGCAAAGGAGAGGGTGTACCCGTTGACCTTGCGCCTCTCCGGGTTCTTCATCATCTCAAAGAGCACGGATTTCTGTTTTTCACCGTACACCTGCTTGAGAAAACCGCTTAAAACGGAGAGATCGGCCTTTCGGTCCAGGAGCCAGGCAACGGCCCGGGCATCTTCGGGGGTGGTGGATAGGCGGTAGGCTTCCGGTGTCCTCATAAATGCCGATGAGAAACAGGGTCGCCAAAATGGGGGTAAGGACCATGCGCCGGGCTTCAAGTTCGAGGATCAGGTGGGTGACGGCAGAGCCGTATCCCTCGTTTCGAACCATGTCGGCCTTGATGTCGCCGCCGTGGTGATGGTCCCAGATATGAATGGTGAGATCGTCCCGCTCCTGCAGAGGGGCAAACCCGTCCAGGCGCTTCCAGCTGTTGGTGTCCACCACAATAAGCTGGGTCACCTCATCCAGATTGATCTCCCGTGGGTGGAGGATCTCGAACAGATCCTTGTGAATGGCCATGAAGGCCCGAACATTGGCGTTGACGCTTTTGGGAAGAACCGGAACCGCATCCGGGTAAATCATGGTGGCGGCAATAAGGGAGGCCAACCCGTCAAAGTCGGTCCCCTTGTGGGTCGTCACGATCTGCATGGTATCTCCTGTGCCACAACTCTCCAGTCTTTAGAGGTCGGATTGAATGGTTTCCTTTAGGTTTCGTCCATATCGTACCGACAGCAGAGCCCTTTATGAATCTCCCTCAAGGCCTTGCCGAGCATCCGGCCTCCCCCATGGATCCATGAAAGTTATACCCACTGTATCAAGCATATTGTAAAAAGGATCACGGATTTTTCAACCCCTGCCCCAACATTTCCTCCACAAAAAAGGAAAGCCCGCAGAAACAGCTCCTCCATAAGGATCGTGGATTCCGCCCGGCCCGGCATCCGTCCTCATCCCACTGCGCAAATACGCAACCCACTTTTCATGAGGTATCCTATCCCACCAAGCAATCTCGGTTTAAAGAGGCATTTGGCCCTTGAAACAGCAGGGAGTCTCGAATCACAGCCCGGCCATTGAGGTTTTCCGCAACGCCATAGGCCACTCCCCTTGCGCCCCCCGCCCCCGCCACCCCGAAAAGCCGCTATTTGGTAATAATAATGGTGTTCATGCTGGTGGGTTCATGGTACATAACACACATCGTGTCAACCCGAAGGGAACGACGCGATTGATATTTCAAGGCTGAAATCACGGATCGGGCTTCTGATTTACGCAATCACAAACCCATATCTTGCCGAAAGGCACGGAACGAGACGTTCCCGACAGCCCATTTTCTTACGGTGACCGACCCTTCGGGCGGCCACACCAACATCACAGAGTCAGGTTGTGCACATGAGCAAGATCATCATCACGGTAATCGGAAAAGACCGGCCCGGCATCGTCTCATCGGTGGCCCGGGTTCTTCTGCAGCTGGACTGCAACATAGAAAATGTCAGCCAGACCATCCTTCAGTCCGAATTTGCGGGTCTTTACATTGTCTCCATGCCGGCGGGTACCGATCTGGAAGCGGTCACCGAGGCATTCAACGGCGCCTTTCAGGAAGATGGCCTCCAGGTCCACATCAGCCCTCTGGACGTTAACGCACCCCAGGTCGAGTGTGAAGGCGAGCACTTCATCATCACCACCATCGGACCGGACAGCAAGGGGCTGGTGTACGACATTTCCAACGTCATCGCTGAAGCGGGCGTCAACATCATCAACCTGACGGCCGTGTTCGAAGGCGGGGACAACCCGGAGCGAAACATCATGGTCTACGAGATCCTGGTCCCAGACACCGTGGACCGGCACATTCTCTCCGCCACCCTCAAGGAGAAGGCCGCCAGCCTCAACCTGGCTCTCACCTTCCAGCACAAGAACATCTTCGACACGGTGAACCGCATTTGAGTGTGAACCACCGCCGTCTTTTTACAATGAAGCAAAAAAACATGTCAGGAACAGACCATGCTTAGCGATAACGAACTGATATCCACCGTGGAGATGCTCAAATACGAGCACCTCGACGTCCGTACCGTGACCCTCGGGATCAACCTCTTTGACTGCGCCAGCCACGACCTGGAGACCTTCAAGTCCAACCTGCGCAAAAAAATCACCCGCCTTGCCGGCCCCCTTGTGGCCACCTGCAACGCCATCGGAGACAAATACGGCATCGAGGTGGTGAACAAACGTATCTCCATCAGCCCCATCGCCGTGGTGGCCGCCCCCTTCAACGCCGACCAGATGGTTGAGATCGCCAAAACCTTGAACGACATTGCCGTGGAAGTGGGCGTGGACTTCATCGGCGGCTTCTCCGCCCTGGTGGAAAAAGGCATGGCCAACGGAGACCGGGCCCTCATCGAAGCCATCCCCGAAGCCCTCACCCAGACCGAGCGCATCTGCGCCTCGGTGAACGTGGGCTCCACCCGGGCAGGCATCAACATGGACGCGGTGCTCCTCATGGCCCAGGCCATCAAGCGCGGGGCCGCCCTCACCGCCGACAAGGACGGCCTTGCCGTGGCCAAACTCTGCGTCTTCTGCAACATCCCCCAGGACGTGCCCTTCATGGCCGGGGCCTACCTCGGCACCGGCGAAGCCGACGCCGTCATCAACGTGGGGGTCAGCGGCCCCGGCGTGGTGAAGCGTGCCATTGACCGAGCCGTGGAAGCCAAGCCCAACCTGGGCCTCGGTGACATCGCCGAGATCATCAAGCGCACAGCCTGCAAGGTCACCCGCGTGGGCGAGCTCATCGGCCGTGAAGTGGCCCAGACCCTCGACATCCCCTTCGGCGTGGTGGACCTCTCCCTGGCCCCCACCCCCACCGTGGGAGACAGCGTGGGCGAGATCTTCCAGAGCCTGGGTCTCATCAGCATCGGCGCACCGGGCAGCACCGCCGCCCTTGCCATGCTCAACGACGCCGTGAAAAAAGGCGGCGCCTTTGCCAGCTCACACGTGGGCGGCCTCTCCGGCGCCTTTATCCCGGTGAGCGAGGACCTGAACATCGAAGAGGCCTCCGAAGGGCTGCAACATCGAAAGCGAAGCCATGACCTGCGTCTGCTCCGTGGGCCTGGACATGGTGGCCATCCCCGGTGCCACCTCCGAGGAGACCATCGCAGGGATCATCGCCGACGAGATGGCCATCGGCATGATCAACAACAAGACCACCGCCTGCCGCCTCATCCCCGTGCCCGGCAAAGTGGCCGGAGAAAGCGCCCACTACGGGGGCCTCCTGGGCCACGCCACCATCATCGACGTGAAAAACTGCCAGGGCCGCAACGACTTCGTCCTCCACGGTGGCCGCATTCCGGCGCCCATCCACAGCCTGAAAAACTAAGGGATGGTGTAAAATTTGGCCTCCGGCGGCCCTGCCGGAGGCCAACGTTTAATCCGTCTTCGCCTGCAAAGACGGTTGCCCCATGTCATACATCACGCGAATGCCCAGAACGATGGCATAATGGATGCCTCCATGCATTCGCCATAGGGTTTCCAGTGCCCCCACCTGGCCGCCGGAGGCTGCTTTCGTCAATCGGTGCGCACGGCGCACCCTACCATTCCCCCGCAGCAATCCTGGCTACTGATCCGTAGAGTGCGCCCCCCCCACCGCCTTCGCCGCGCAAATCACCGCCCCTCTCCCCCAAATAAAAAACGGGCACCCCGAAGGGTACCCGTTAATTTGTTTCACAGTCGTTCGAGTGGGTCTATGCCGTATAATTGGCCCACTTCGAATCGATCATGCCTTGCATCTCTTCGATTACCGCATCGGAGAGGGAGCTGAAGCGACGCTGGGTCTGGAAGTACTCGGTGACGGGGGTGCGCTCTTTGCCCACGCACTTAGCAGACTCACCGGTAAGGGAGAACTCGCCCTTGACGATCTCGTAGAGGTCGAACAGGCCGGTGGTGACCCCCAGCTTGCCGATCTTCACGGTGTTGCGGGTGGGAAAGCCCCAGCCCGAGGGGCACGGGGTGTGGACGTGGATGTAGCGGGTCCCGCCCTTCATGGAGGCGGCCTTCTTCACCTTGTCGTAGAGATCCAGGGGGTAGGCGGCCGAGGCCGTGGCCACGTAATCGATCCCATGGGCAGCGATGATGCTCGGCACGTCCTTTTTGTGCTGGAGCTTGCCCTTGATGGGGGTGGTGGTGGTCATGACGCCCTTGGGGGTGGTGCCGGAACGCTGCACACCGGTGTTCATGTAGGCTTCGTTATCATAGCAGATGTAGATGATGTCCTCACCGCGCTCGCAGGCGCCGGAGAGGGCCTGGATGCCGATGTCCCCGGTGCCGCCGTCGCCGGCAAAGGCCACGACATTCAAGTGATCCCGCCCGGTGGCGCGCAGAGCGGCCCGTACGCCGGTGGCGGCCGCGGCCGTGGAGGCAAAGGTGACGTTCACGCAAGGAAGCTTGGTGGAGGCCACGGGGTAGAGCCCCTGGAGAACAGTCAGACAGCTGGGAGGAACGGCCAACACCGTATCCTTGCCCAGGGCTTTCAGGGCGGTGCGGTACACGATGCCCAGACCGCAGCCGGAGCAGGCGCGGTTGCCCGGATTCATGATCTCTTCATCCGTCAGGCTCAAAATCGTTGTTTTCTTGTCATTATCCATGGCAGCCACCCTCTACAGCTTCAGGCCGATCCACCGGGGTTCATCCCCGACAGCGGCTTCTTTGTTGATGGATTCGGTCAGGGCGTCGTACAGGTGCTGGGTCTTGATCTCCCGGCCCCCAAGGCCCACGATGTAGTTGTGCACGAACGGCCGGGTCTCGGCGCTGTAGAGCGCGGACTTGACGTCTGCATAGAGAGCGCCCTGGTTGCCGTAGGAGAGAGCCTTTTCAAGCACGATGACGCCCTTGAACGCGGAAAGGGCCTCGCGCACGGCGGCGTCGGGGAAGGGCCGGTAGACCTTCAGGCCCATGACACCCACCTTGATCCCCTCTTCCCGCATGGCATCCACCACGTCGCGGAGCTGGTAGGAGAGAGATCCCATGCAGAAGGCCACGTAGTCGGCATCCTCACAGCGGTAGGGCTCCAGGAAGGGCTCTCCGCCACGGCCGAAGATCTCGCCGAACTCCCCGTCGATCTTTTCGATCTCGGAAAGGGCCGCGCGCAGGTCCGTGTGCAGGGTCTTGCGGATCTCCATGTAACCGGGGGCCGTGTTGCCGTGGAGGTCGGGCCGCACGTCCGGCAGGGTCACGGTGTTGAAGTTCCGGGGCTTCTCCGGGTTCAGGAAATGGGTGGGCTCAAAGCCGGGCAGAAAGGCGTCCACCTTCTCCTGCTCGGGCACGTCAAAGGGCATGTAGGTATGGGACAGAAGGTAGCCGTCGTAGCACACCATAACGGGGATGCTCACGGTTTCGGCCAGCTTAAAGGCCTTGAGCACCGTGTCGTGGATCTGCTGGTGGTCGGCGCAGTAAAGCTGAATCCAGCCCAGGTCACGCTGGCTCACCGTGTCCTGATGGTCGTTCCAGACGGTCCAGGGCGCGCCCACGCCGCGGTTGGCCACACACATGACGATGGGAAGACGGGCCCCTGCCGCCCAGTGGAGCTGCTCGTTCATGTAGAGCAGGCCGTTGGCGCTGGTGGCGGTAAAGGAGCGGGCCCCTGCGGTGGAGGAGGCGATGCACACGGCCATGGCGCTGTGCTCGCTCTCCACGGGAATGTATTCGGCAGGGAGGTCACCGGACTCGACGAACTCGGACAATTTTTCCGTCAGAGGGGTCTGCGGCGTGATGGGGTAGGCGGCGATTACCTGGGTCCTCGCCAGTTTGACCCCAGTTGCGGCAGCCACGTTGCCTGATTCAATCACATGCATGGTCTATTTCTCCTCCTTGGTAAAGCTCGCCTCGGGCACCATGGAGATGGCCCCGGCGGGACACTCCTCGGCGCAGATGCCGCACCCCTTGCAGTAGGTATAATCAATGGTGGGCGGAATGGTCTTGGTGACCACCGCGTCGGGGCAGTAGAGCCAGCAGTTGAAACACGACGGCTTCCCGGTTTTGGCGGGAATACACTTCTCCGTATCGATGACGGGACGAACCACCCGCCAGGATCCGGTGTTGCCCCCGTCCCCGGGGCCCGGTTCACTGACAGAGATCATGTTGCAGAATGCGTCTTTGGACATCAGGCACCTCCGATGACTGTGCGATCATAAGTAAGGGCGGCCGCCCGGGCGTTCTCCTCGGGCTTCATGACGGAAAACTCGTTGAGGATGGCTTCCCTCAAAAGGTCACGGCTCACCAGACCGGTGGCCTTGGCAAAGGCACCGATGATCCCGGTGTTGACGATGCCGGGGGCCAGGCCGGCCTCCAGGGCATGGGATGTCACATCGGAGATGGAGAGTTTGTGGGCGCCGAAGTCGTAGGTGTCTATGGCTTTCGGGGTGTTGAGGATAATCTGCCCCCCGTCCTTCAGGCCATGGGTGACGTCCACTTCCTCAAGGAGGGTGTGGTCCAGAACCACAACCATATCCGGGGTTTCAATGGGAGAGAGATCGTAGATTTTCTCCCGGGAGATCTTCAGGGACGTGAAAACGGGGGCTCCCCTGCGCTCCGTTCCGAAGGTGGGGGCCATAACCACACCTTTGTAGCCTGCCTTGAACACGGCGTTGGCCACAACCTTGGCGGCTGTGATGGCACCCTGACCTCCCCGGCCGTGCCAACGGATTTCAATGATGTCCTGTCTCATGTTTCACCACTTTCAGCACGTGATGTGCCTTGATCATGCCTGGCACCTGCCCGATAGCGCCCGGGAAGGTGCAGAATATCCAAAGATATCCGACCCGGAATCATTCCGGGCCAGGGGGATACGATACCACCTGCGCCGTCCTTCCGTCTACCCTCGGAAAAGCGTGCTGAATCAGGGAGCTGCCGTATCCTTTCACATTGCTTGGGCTGCCTTTCACTTGACGTTAACGTCAAGATCAATCAAGAAGCAATATCGCAAACCAAATTCCCTTGTCAAGCCCCTTTGCACAAGTTGGTCCGTCCCAGGCCGAAAACTTTGTTAATATGCGTTTTTCAAGGACATTGGCCACATTCTTCTTGATTTACCCCTCGGATACCGCTATCTAAATTTTAAAACCTGTGCGCACTTGCCGCTCAAGGCGTCACCATGCCGAGACCGATTCGACACCCAGCCGTTTGGTCCTCTACCCCGGCCCATGGCCAGAGCCTGTCCGTTCTGCGCATCCGAAACATATTGAGGCACCCGGCAAAGACATTGCGTGACGAGCCGTCCCTGAAAATCATCAATTTTCAAGGACATGATTCAAAATCCGATACGGCTTACCTGTCACTGCAACCCTTGCCCTGCCCCCGACACACGGTTCACTCTGCATGGCGTTTCGCCATACTGATATATCAACCTTCAATGGCCGCGCATGTCACAGCCATTGCCATGACTTTTTTGAGGTCTTCCATGGATATCACCATCAACAAAATCGACACGCCCAAGGCACACCCCGATGAATCCAACCTGGGATTCGGGACCATCTTCACCGACCACATGTTCTGCATGGACTACACCGAAGGCATCGGATGGCACGACGCCCGCATCGTGCCCTACGGTCCCTTTGAGGTGAGCCCCGCCACCATGGTCCTCCACTACGGCCAGACCATCTTCGAAGGCCTGAAGGTCTACAAGAAGGAAGACGGCTCCGCACAGCTCTTCCGCCCCCGCGACAACTTCGAGCGCCTCAACCGTTCCGCCCACGCCCTCTGCATCCCCGAGATCAACGTGGACGACTGCCTGGAGGCCCTCCAGGCCCTCCTCAGCATGGAAAAGGGCTGGATCCCTTCTGCTCCCGGCACCTCGCTGTATGTCCGTCCCTTCATCATCGCCATGGACCCCTACATCGGCCTGAAGTCCTCCCCCACCCACCGGTTCATGATCATCCTCTCCCCGGTGGGCGCGTACTACCCCGAAGGGTTCAACCCGGTGAAGATCTGGGTCTCCCCGGAACACGTCCGTGCCGTCCGCGGCGGCCTCGGCGCAGCCAAAACCGCCGCCAACTACGCGGCCAGCCTCTACGCCACCGAGATCGCCCAGGCCGAAGGCTACACCCAGGTTCTCTGGCTCGACGGCGTGGAGCGCAAATACGTCGAAGAGGTGGGCTCCATGAACATCTTCTTTGTCATCGACGACGAGATCGTCACCCCCGAGCTCAACGGCAGCATCCTGGCAGGCATCACCCGGGACTCCGTGCTCAAACTGGCCCGCCACCAGGGCAAAAAAGTCGCGGAAAAACGCATCTCCATTGACGAGGTGTTCAAGGCCCACGAAGAGGGTCGTCTCCAGGAGGTCTTCGGCTCCGGCACCGCAGCGGTCATCTCCCCGGTCAACAAGATCAAATACGGTGACCGCGAGATCACCGTGGGCGACGGCGGCGCAGGCCCAATCTCCTCCGGCATCTTCAACGACCTCATGGACATCCAGTTCGGTCGTTCCGAAGATCCCCTGAACTGGATCGTTCCCGTGGCCTAAGTCCCTCGCACGGCTGAGGCAGACGCCACCCTTACGACATAAAAAAGGCGGTATCCGATGATTCGGATACCGCCTTTTGGTAACGATTCACTTGCCTCCGGCGGGTCGCTTTTTGAAAAAAACTCCGCAAAAACGTTCCGGTCATCAAGGCGCTTAGCGTCAGTCCTGAGGTGTGAGGCAGTCTGCATAAACCCTCAACGTTCATGTCGGGCGAAGCCCGAGTCGTAGGCCTTAGCGCTTTGCCCTGAGGAACGAAGGGCAAAGCGCTAAGGCAATGGCTTTTCGAGGTGGCTCACCTCGCCGCCGGAGGCTGCTTTACGAACAGTTCCACCAGGGTGCTACTCCGGACATCCACGAGGCCCTTGTCTGTAAGCTTCAGGGCCGGGCTCACCGGCAGGGTAAGGGTGGCAAAGGACATCAGCGGGTTGGGGTGAACAAAGCCGAGCTCTTCCATGGCCTGCTGGATCCGGGCGACCCGGTCGGCAATCTCGGGCATGGGCTCTTCGGAGAGGAGGCCTGCCACGGGAAGGGCCAGGGAGGCCACCACCTCCCCTTTTCGCACCACGCAGATCCCGCCCTGGTTGGGCGCGGACTCCATCTTCATGTCCGAGGCCCGGTCCCCTGCCACCAGCAGGTTGTGGCTGTCGTGGGCATAGGAGGTGGCCACGGCGCCCCCTTGAAAGATGCACCCGGTCATGATCCCCTTGCCTGCCCCGGCCTTTCCGGTGTGGCGCTCGATGACAAGGGCCAGGTTGCAGGGCGCCTCCTCCCAGGACACCCTGCCCTCTTCCACCGGCAGGGTGAGTCGCCCTTCACGGGTGTAGGTGGTGAGGTTGTTCTTCTCCATGGTGCGGCAGCAGACTTTTGAAGCACCCTGTGGGGCCGCCAGCTCAAACAGGGTGTCCGGGAGTTCCTCGGGAAGGCGGATGCCCTCGTTTCGAGAATCCCTCGGGAAAGGTTTCACCACAGCCAGCCTCTGCCGTTTGGCACCAGGACACGGGGACTCCGCCTTTAAAGACCTCCTCCACGGTAAAATCTGCTGACCGGTCGGCCAGGAGCACGGCATCGGCGACCTTGCCCGGTGCAATGGCCCCCCTGTCCCGAAATCCCATGCGGCGAGCCGGGGACCAGGTGGCGGCGATGACAGCCTTCTCTAAGGGCATGCCCGCCTCAAGGGCATTTCTCACCACATGGTCGAGGTGCCCCTTTTCCACCAGAACGTTGGGGGGCACATCATCGGTGACAAAGCAAAAGAGACCCGTCGGTATCGTGGGCCAGGAGGCAGTCGACAATCTCCGGGGTCACGGCTTTTTCCTGGATTTCCACAAACATGCCGTTTGCCAGGCGCTGCTCCAGGCCCTCGACGTCCTGAAGGCAATGATCCGAGTCCACGCCCATGTAGAGCACCTTGGCAAGGTCCAGGCCCTTGTAGGAGGGGCAGTGCCCCTCCACGGCGGCAAAGGGCTGTTCGTTGCGCATGTAGTCGATGAACTCTGCGGCACGGGACGGGCCCATGGCAATGAGTTCCGGGCAGTTCATCACCTCCCCGAGGCAGATGACCTTCGGTTCGTCCCGAAAAAGCCGGTCCAGCTCCTCCAGGCCCACCACGCCTCCGGAGGTCTCCAGATCAGATGAGGTGGCGGGTACGGAGCTGGGAACCCCGTAGTAAACATCCGCCGCCGCCCCCTGGAAGCCCGAATCATCTCCTGGATGCCCCGAATCCCGAAGACGTTGGCGATCTCATGGGGTTCGGAGACCACGGTGGTCACCCCCCGCTCCGCAACGGCCCGGGCAAAGGGCACCGGGGTGCACAGGGTGCTTTCGATGTGCAGGTGGATGTCGATGAGCCCCGGAATCAGGGGTTTTCCCCCACAGTCCCGGGTCTCTTCAGGCTCAAAGCCCATGTCCTCCACCTTGCCGACATACAAAAAGCGCCCCCGGTGAATCACCACGTCGCAGCGGTCCCACCGCTTGAGAAAAACGTTGAACACCAGGGCATCTTTTAACAGGGCATCCACAACCATGGTGTCCGCCTCCTTTTTCTTATCATTTTGCAACGATTCACCCCCACATGCCTCCGGCGGCCCTGCCGGGGGCCAACCTTTTGAAAAGTTTAACAAACAGGTCTTAAGCCATCATTCCAAGGCTCTGACGGAGGCGCGCTGAATGGTTACATCATTTTCATATCAGTGAGTTGCGATGATCCTGAAATAGTAGATCATGAGAAGGGCGATGGCGTAAACCGACCAGTGGGCGTCCCGCACCGACCCGGTGACGAGCTTCAAAAAGGCAAACACCACCAGGGCCGCTGCGATGCCGTTGCCCGCGTTAAAGGAGAAAATGGTCACCGTCACACAGACAAAGGCGGGGATGTACTCCGTCATGTCGCTGTAGTCGATTTTTCGCATGGAGCCCAGCATGGAGATACCGATGTACATCAGCACCGGAGAGGTGGCGCAGGACGGAATCATCAGGGCAATGGGCGAGAAAAAGAGGGTCAGCAGGAAAAAGAAGGATGCGGTCACGGTGGTCAAGCCGGTTCGGCCCCCTGCCTCCACCCCGGCGGAGGACTCCAGGTAGGTGGTGAGCACCGGGCAGGAAAAAAAGGACCCGAAGGCGGTGGCGCCGGAGTCCACATAAAAACATTTGTCGATACCCGGCATGTCCCCTTTCTCGTCCAAATACCCGGCCTGTGCCCCCACGGCAAGGAGGGTCCCCAAGGTGGAGAAGAAATCAGGGATGAAGAACGCCAGGAGATAGGGAAGGTATTTCGGGCTCAGGGCCCCTGTGATGTCGAGGTTGAACATCATGGAATCGATGCCCGACGGCATGGACACCAGGCTCCCAGGAAGCCGGGTCACCCCAAAGGGGATGCCCGCCAGCGTGGTGAGGAGCACAGCAAAAATGATGCCCCCCTTGACCTTGCGGGCAGTAAAGAAGAGCACCAAGAAAAAACCGAGGATGGAGAGAAGGGCCTTGGCCGAGGTGAGGTCCCCGAAGACCAGGACATTCTTGCCCGGATTGGCCACGATGATCCCCGCATGCTTGAACCCCAAAAGGGCAATGAACAAGCCAATCCCTGCCCCCACGGCCACCTTCACACTGGGAGGAATCACCGTCACGATAAACTCCCGGACCCCGAAGACCGAAACGAGGATAAAGATCACCCCGCTGATAAAGACGATGCCCGATGCGATGCTCAAAGGGACACCCCCTTTGAGCAGGGTAAAGGAAAAAATGGCCACGCTGCCAAGCCCCGGCCCCAGCATAAAGGGCCGGTTCGTATAGAGCCCCATGACAAGGGACGCCAACACCGTCATCACCACGGTGACCGTAAAGGCCTCCCCCTTGGGCACCCCGCCCGAGCTGAGCATGCCGGGCACCACCGCGATGATGTACGCCATGGTCGCAAAGGTGGTAAACCCTGCGATGAGTTCTGTTTTCAGATCAGTCCCGAAGTCGGAACACTTAAAAAAGGCGCTGAGCCGCCCTTGGCCTATACCCTGTCCATCCATCCTCACTGTCCCCTTTTCAAACAAAAAATCCTGTCACGTAAAACAAATGAAAAAACGGCCCCTTTGCGCCGAATCCCTCTCGGCAGGGCCGCTCTGGATACACCTCAATGTGGTTTTTCAAAAAAACAAGCCTCCGGCGGCCCTGCCGGGGGCCAAACTTTTAAAAAGTTTGATAAACAGGTCAGGCTTCGCCAAAACAATTCCAACATTTTCGCACCCGTGCTTCGTTTTGATCGCCCTTCGGGGCGATCAAAACGAAGCACGGGTGCATTAGAAACGTTTTTTGCGGAGTTTTTTTTCAAAAAAGCGACCCGCCGGAGGCAACTGAACAGTTACGAAATATCTAAATATTTCCAAGTAACCAGCCGTAATAATAACTTATTAATTTAGCCCAATCGTTTTCTCATGAAATATCCGGGTTAAGCGTACTGCAACTTGACGGATACCTATCCCAAAGCCCGGACCGACGCCCGCTCTGCCAGGGTGCTGCGGATCATCACCTTGTGGCAGGTGGAGGTCACCTCCCCTGCGGCCACGTTGAGCAGGAGCTCGGCCGCACTCTTTCCGGCGTCGGCCATGTGCAGGTCCACAGTGGTCAAGGCAGGGTAGAGAAAAGGCGAGAAGGTGACGTTGTTGCGCCCGATGACGGAGATATCCTCGGGGATGCGGAGCCCGGCCTCCTGAACGGCGGCATAGGCTCCCATGGCCATCTGGTCCGACATGCAGCAGATGGCCGTGGGCGTCGGCCCGGTGGTCAGACGCTCTTTTATCGCCAGGTAGGCGGATTCGGCCTGGTAATCCCCGTAGCAGATATTCTCCCCGCGCACCTCGATGTCCGCCTCGCGGCAGCACGCGTTGTAGGCATCGATCACTCCCAGGGCGTTGACGTCGTTCTCGCGGCCCAGGAGCAGAACGATCTCCCGGTGCCCCTGATCGATCAGGAAAGAAGCCCCAGAGGCTTTGTCCAGGTCCTGGAGGATGACCTGATGAACGGGCAGGTCCAGCGCCGGGATGTTGATGGTGACAAAGGGCTTGCCGCTGTTTTGGAGGGTGGAGATGTTGCGGTGCACCTGCTCGGTGGAGCAAAAGCCTGTGCTGAAGAGAAAATACCCGTCGCATCCCGCGCTGTTTTGAAGCTGGTCTTTCACGATCTCCTCGGAGGAGGCTCCGTTAACGGGCAGAAAGAGCATGCTGTATCCCCTTTCCGAGAGGACCTGTTGAATGCCCGCCAGGATGGCGTTGGTAAACTCATTGACGAACAGGGGAAGTGAAGTGGGGATAATCACGCCGGTGATCTTGGATTCGTGTCGCCCCAGGCTGCTGGCAAAGATGTTTTTGCGGTAATTGAGCTCGTCCACCACCTTGTCGATACGCTCCTTGGTGGAGGCACTGACCCGCGTCGTCTCTTTGTTGTTCAGGTAAAGGGAGACCGAGGCAATGGACACCCCGACCCGTTTGGCGATCTCTTTGATGGTTGCTGCCATAGTGATTCCCCCAATAGGTTAAACGTTCAACCTCACCTACTATGAAGCTTCCGTGCCTGTCAATATCTTCCTGGGGGACAGATCACCGGGGCCGCGACGGCCACTGTTCAAGATGGGGGGGAAAACCCGGGAAAAAACCGGGCTGTGACGGCAGCACGGAGGCGATTAGCGTTCCGGTCAGCGCCGTTTGGGATACAGGAAGGCATAAAAAGGGGGGGGGAAAGGTGACAATCAGGCCAGGTGAGCTGCCAGGCGTCTTCCCAGGCCAAGGAGGGTGAGCGTCGGAGGAAGTCCCCAGGCCTCCGGCACCACAGAGCAGTCGCAGACGTAGAGGTGTTTTCAGGTCGGAGTCCACCATGTGATTGATCTTGACGGTCCCTCCGGGATGGGCGGCCACCTTCCAGCCCGTATAGACACCCTTGGCTCCGGCCTGCCTCAAAATGGCCTTTGCCCGGGACACTCCCGTCTTCATCTTCAGGTGGTCCCCGGGGCCTATGCTCTTCCGAATGCCCCCTTTCCAGGTAAGGCGCCCCCCGAGCTCATCTTTGATCTTGATCCTCACCATGAGGGTATCGGGCCGGGAGAGCATACGGTGAAATTTCAATTTCGGCGCGATCTGGGCGGCAAAGACCGGGGTCGGAAAGTGAAGGTCCACCATGAGATACCCCTCATCTTCCATGTGGACACCCGCGGTCATCTGGGTCTCGCCCTTGCTGCCCAGGCCGTCCACAGAGCCGAAGACCATCACCAGGGGATCAAAGAAAAAATCGTACCCTGCGCTGTAGAGCCCGCTGTGCCGAAGGATATGCGCCGATCCGATGCCCCCCGCGGAGAGGACCACCTTGTCGGCGTAAGCCGAATGGGTTTGAAAGCCTTTTTTGTATATCACGCCGATGGCGGTGTCCCCTTCAAAGATAACCTTCTCCACCTTGGCCCCGTTGACCAGGGTCGCCCCTTGTTCAACGGCTTCATCCACGTAATCGCGGGCAGTCCACTTGGCCCCGTAGGGCAAAGTAGCCGTAGGTACATTTCAGGCAGTCGGGCCGACAGGCCTCCTGATCGATGAGCTTATTGAATTTGTTCCACTCATAGCCCAGGTTACGGGCGCTCTCCATCAGCCTCAGGGAACCGGGACCCATGAGTTCGTCTTTCAGGGGGGCGATGGGGAGTTCCCGCTTCAGCGCGTCCACCTCCCCTCGGATATCAATTCCATAGGACTCAAGCATCTCAAAGGGCGGGTCAAAGGCGGTGGCGCAGTAAAACATGGAACTTCCGCCGGTACATATGCCCCGGACCATACCAAGGAGGGTCTTGTTGCTGAACAGGATATTTCTACCTGGAATACCGGCATTTTTCACCAGTTGAGAGAAGGTCCCCTTGACGGGTTTGTAATCACCCCATTCCAGGATCAGCACATCCTTCCCCTGTGCCGTCAGCTCCCTGGCGACGGTGGCTCCACCCGGGCCGGTTCCCACGACAATCACATCGGCCTGTGTCTTCATGGTTTCCATAACGCCTCCCTGTTAAAATTGTCGACAATCCACAACCGTCATTGATACATAGAGACAAGACACCTGTCAACACTCATCAACACTGTTTATTTTACAGCCTTTCAGGGATTTACAGAGCCATCAACAACTATCGGTCCACCCACCGAAAACAACGCCGCCGCCCACCCTTTCGACCAGCAAAGGATACGCGGCGTGTTCTCATCATCTCAACCGTGACGCCGATGACGCCCCGAAGGATGCCAGGGCGTAAGCCTTTTCCGACGCCACATAGGCCTCCATGGCCTGGACGCCCCTCTCCACATCCCGCGCTTCGAGGCTCTCCACAATGGTTTTGAAATAGGACAGCTTCGCAAGGTATCGTTTACGGTCCACCACCAGGGAGAGGTATTGCAACCGCTGGGCGTTGGGCATCAACCCCTGGAGGATCCTTGCAAGAACCGGGTTTTCCACGGTCTCCAGACCGACGGCGGCAAAAC
This sequence comes from Desulfoluna sp. CYM3A, assembly GCF_056829965.1. Lineage (NCBI taxonomy): Bacteria > Pseudomonadati > Thermodesulfobacteriota > Desulfobacteria > Desulfobacterales > Desulfolunaceae > Desulfoluna > Desulfoluna sp. CYM3A. The sequence continues at coordinate 1,565,652 of NZ_CP186556.1, read as the reverse complement.
TGAAAATCGCATCATAGACGCCGCCGGCATCCCCCTTTTCAGCCGCGGCCGCCATCTGTTCGTAGGCGTGGACCAACTGCATGCGGTGAGACTCACCGCACCGTTCGATTCAGCGGCGCACCACCAGGCCGTAGAGGACCTGGAGGACATCGGCGTGCCCTTCGATCACCGCCTCGGTCACCCGGCTCACCCGCGCCCCGCACCGGGGCACGATCTCCACCAGCCCCCTTACGAATCGCCTCTCGAATGGGGGAACGACTCACCCCCAATTCACCGGCGATGGCCTGTTCACGGACCCACTCCCCAGGCGCCAGCTCCAGGCGCACGATCTTCTCAGTAAGGTAAGTGGCGATGCGATCGGACAAATTTTCAGGTTTCCCGGCTTCCATGGCCCTCCACTGGAATGGTTGACGTGGTGTGGTGCAATAGATCGTGATGGCACATTGGGCCTTACAGGCGACCTTCCCTCTTGAGCTCTTCATACCAGAGGGGGTGATGTTCCCGAACCGCGTCTGCGCTCATCAAGCCGTCCCTGAAAATCGCCCGCAGCCCGTGGCGGTTCATGGGAATCAGGGATAGATATGAACAGGCAGCAACAGGGAAATAATAACAAAGGAGACGGCATGGACAAACCGGGCCTGCTCCTGAAATGCCTGGGAAAAGAGATCCCGGAACATCAGAACCATCCCGCTTCCGGTGATGGCCGCAACCGCAAGGATCATGAGCCAGGCAAACCCCTTCTGGCCTGTGTTGAACTTGCCGAACCGACCATGTTCCAGGCGCACATAGGTCGTCCACAGCTCCCTCAGCCCCCGGAAGAGCGCACGGGGGCCCCAGCTCTGCTCCGGCCAGATCTTCCATCTTCGCACGGAAGCCAGCATGGTGAGGCAGAAAGGCAGGGCCGTCAAGACAAAGAAGAGCGCGGTAACCCGGTGAAGGATCCTGGCCACCTGCAGGCCTCCGGCCAGACGATCCGCAGGGGTTTCCCCAAGGGCGGGCCCTCCTGCCCCGGCAAAGCTGATGGCATCGTGGGGTGCGGAAAACATCGACGCCAGGAAGCTGAAGTTCGTTGAAAAGACGGGGAGCCCCGTGATGAAAAACAGCACCATAAAATGGATGATGTGTTTGTGAAACCACCGCTGCATGCCACTAAACGCCGTAATATACGTCTCGGTATTACTCTCCATGCTCCTCCTCCCGTACCTTCTTTTTCCGTGCGCTGAGCCAGTGCAGGGAGTGAAGGGCCGCACCGGCGCCGATACCGGCCAGCCCCATGGTCCCCAGGGTCTTGCTGCCCTGCCTGGCGGCCATGGTTCGCTTCACGGGGTTCTCCGGCAACAGGTACGCCTCGGCCAGGGCCTTCGGCGCCAGGGTCAGCCAGCCGGTGCGCCCCACGGTGGCGTTGACCGCCTCCTTGCCGTAGAGCATGTACTCCCCGCCCAGCCTCTCGGCATAGCGGGCCAGGCGCTTTTCCCCTTCGGCGATCACCTCCGCTTCCGACCCGGAGACAAGGGCCCCGGCCGGACAGGCGGAGACACAAACCTGCTGCCTGCCGGATTCCACGCGGTCGTAGCATCCGATGCACTTTTTTGCCGTGTTGGAGACGGGATCGTAGCGGGGCACATCATAGGGGCAGACATCGATGCAGGTCCGGCAGCCGATGCAGGCGGAGGCGTTGATCACAACCTGGCCACCCGGGCGACGCTCAATGGCCCCGGAGGGGCAATTGGCAAGACAGGGGGCATGCTCGCAATGACGACAATGATGAAAGGCCACCACCACCCGGGCCTTGGGATACGCCCCCACCTCCCGCCGGACCGGTGTGAAGTAAAAGGTCTCTGGAAGAAGGGCGTTTGAGGAGCGTTCGATGTGGATGCCCTCATCCCGGGCCATGCGCATGCGGTTTTCCGCCGAGCATGCGCTCATGCAGGCAAAGCAATTCAGGCAGCTGAGGGTGTCGTACAGCATCAGGTGACGCATCAGGAAGCCCTCCGTAATTTAAGGATTACATCCTGGGGAAGATGTCCGGCGACCCCCGGAGAAAACTGAAGCCGTCCGAAATGATTGATATTCAGACCGTCATGGCGAGCAAACCGAAGTTTTTCAGGTGTCTGCATGCACCCCCTGCCGAAGCCGTGGTAGTAGAAGAGCACATCGGGATGAACCGTACGGCTCAGGGAGACCACGGCCCGCTGACGCTCTTCGGGGTAGTCTTCCAGCCACACCTCCACGGTGTCCCCTTCGGACACGCCCAGGTTCCGGGCCCGGGCTACGTTGATGAAGACATTTGCATAGCCCATGTCGTCATGGAGGGGAACCAGCACCGGGTTGTTGCGGGTCTGTCCACCGCAGAACGACCCCAGGGGAGAAAAGCCCGAGGCCGGAATGAACTCGTCGGTTCCCAGGGCCTTTTTCTTCCCGTACCAGCGGCAGGTCAGATGAGGAAACAACGGGGAAGCGTGATCTCTTGCCCCATAGTCCGGATGCTCCGTGGCCAGGCGGTGATGAATACCAGCCAGCCAGAAGCTGTAGACCTCGTGTTTTCCCGTGGGGCTCTTGGGGGCATGGTCCGCCATGGTGCGGGACCCGCCCCAGCTCCCCTTTTCCAGGAGGGCCTCCACGGAGTCTGGCAGGGTCGCGGCCTCGTCCGGGGTAAGCCCTGAGATGCCCTTGAACTGACTGCGCCACAGGGGCATGAGCCCCTCTTTCTCCAGGTGAAGAAAATAAGCATCGTACTCTTCAGGCTCCAGCACCCGTTTGGCGAGCTGGCAGAGGATCCGATACCCATCCCGGCTTCCCAGCACCGGGTCCACCGCCTTTCGATTCACTCCGATGACCGGGATCAGGGATTTGTAGCCGGTATAGAGGGGCTGGTCCTGCTCCAGAAAGGTGCAGCCCGGCAAGATCACGTCGGCAAACATGACGCTGTCCTGCCAGAACGGGGAGACCGCCACGATGGTCTCCACCTCCTTCATCATCTTCACCACATCCGCGCCGCCGGCCGTGCCTCCCACCAGGTCCTGGCCCCAGAAGAAAAGAAGCTCCGGGACCATGGGTTTCTTCTCAAGGAAGGCTTTGACCACGGTGGAGCGGCCCTCCACAGGGCTTGCTGCCCAGCGCCCCGGGTCATGGGCGTTGTGCCAGGCAAGGATGCTCGTGCCGCCGGGCTCCGGCGAGTCCACCGGAAGCCCCCCGAGTCCGGCGTTGCGATTCCTCTGGATTCCCCCCTCCTGCCCATAGAGCCCGAGCAGCAGGTTGAGCATCTGGATGGCCACCTGGGCCCTGAAATCCGTGGTGTGCCGGGTGAAGCGATACCCGATCTCCACAAAGGCCTTTGGAGCCGCGGCGTGGAGCCTGTCCGCCACAGACTCCATGGTTTCTGGGGAGATCCCGCATACGGCGGCCATCTCCTCGGGACTGTTTGCCAGGGCACTCTCCTGAAGAAGCGCCAACGCTGGCCGAACGGTTTTCCCCTCCCAGGCATAGGTCCCCCCGTAAGCCGGAACGCGGGCTTCCCGGGCAGGCCTCACCCTGTTCTCCGCCGTATCGAACACCAGGTAATCCCCCGGGGAATCGCCTTCGCCTTCAAAAAAAGGAAGCAGGGTTTCCGGGTCAATGAGGGCATCTGCGTTGGTTTTGCTTAGGAACCCCGCATCCACATACCCTTTTTTAAAGACAAAATGGATCACCCCGAGCAAAAACGAATAGTCGGTCCCCGGCCGGATGGGAAGCCACTCGGCCGTCGCCTGGGCCATCTCATTGGGATGCCGGGGATCCACAACGGTCAGGGGCAGCCCGTGCCTCAACCCGTCCCCGAACTGAGCGCCCCACCCGTGGGCGATGATGGCGCCCCCTAAGTTCTTGCCGATGACCAGGCCGTAGTCTGCGTGTTCAAAATCGCTGGAATGGGAACCCGGCCCCCCGAAGTTCAAAATGGCCCTGGAGCTGCTGGACACCACGCTGAAGCAGGTGTCCCCGTACCCCACGATATTGGGGCTCCCGAACACGTTAAAAAAGAGCTCATCGTATTTCGCCGCCGAAGTAAAGCGGGAGAAAAGAACCGCCCTGTCCGCTTTTCCAGCGTCTCTCAGAGCCTTCATTTTCCCGGCCACCAGGTCCAGGGCTTCGTCCCAGCTCGCTTTCCTGAATTCGCCCTTGCCTCGCTCTCCGATTCGGATCAGGGGGGTTTTGATGCGATCCTCGCTGTACAGGGCACTCACCGCAGCCCGTGCACGCCCGCAAGTCCCCCAATTTTCATGGACCCTGCTCGCCTCCAGGCGAACCACCTTGCCCTCTTTGACCCAGGCGGTTGCCGGGCAGTGCTGAGCGCACATCTGACAGAGCACCGGAACGCCCTTTTCCCGTGCGTATTCGGAATCCGGCACATGCAGTGACGTGGCCGCCGCCTCCTGCCCTGCCGCCAGTAAAGCCCCGGTGGCCCCCAGGGCCGAAGAGACTTTGAAGAAATCCCTTCTGGACAGCTTCGTTCGTTTATCCATGTGTCTTGGTATCCTCAATAAATGGAGTGCTGAAGCGGCATACACAAAGCAACACAAACCCCAAGGAACGGCACGCCGCCCTCTGTAATCGAAGGCCACCCACATTGACTTGTTCGTTTCCTAACGAGGGATACAGCTGGAAAGAGGCCTCCCGGGTTACACATCGCAAAAAATCGCGAGAAGCAATAGACAGATATTTTTTACTGAGAAAAGCAGAATATGAAGTTTATTTTTTATCTACTCAGGGGCAAAAAAGCAACACCCTTCTTCCGGTGCCATTGAAGCGCCGTCCTCTTTTCGAGAGTGACAAGGGAACAGGTAGAAAGAAGAAATAACGAGAAAGGATGGTCATGGAGGGAATGAATGCACTCGGCCCGCCGGTGAGCGGGTAGCAAAAAAAACGCCCCGTCGTCCTTTGGCCCCCTTAACGGATTCAACAGGGAGCCAAAGCATGGCGGGGCGCTGAAATAAAGGCCCTTTTCGCCGAAACGGCAGAAAGGGGCCAATGACTGTTACTTGTCGCTGTTCCCGTCCCAGATCCCCGGTTCCAGCTGGTCACGAAGCTCGGGGTATTCGTTGGCATCAAAGGTAGGCAGCTTGCCATCTTTGAGCTGCTTGTTGTAATCCCTGGCCAGCTTCACCACCACGCCGGAGAGAAGCACAATGGCCACCAGGTTGGTCAGGGCCATGAACCCCATGGAGAGGTCTGCCATGGACCAGACGATGGGCAGCTCGGCCACGGCGCCGAACATCACCATGCCCAGGACGAGAAACCGGAACACCGTCAGGCCACCGGGGTGGTTTCGCTCAAGGAAGATGAGGTTGGTCTCGGCATAGGAGTAGTTGGCGATGACCGAGGTAAAGGCAAAGAAAAAGATCGCCACGGCCACAAAAGCGTTGCCCCAGTCCCCAACGCCGGAGGAGAGGGCTTTCTGGGTCAGTTCGATGCCACTCATGCCGGAGTTGCTCTCCAGGGCACCGGAGACGAGAATCACGGCGGCCGTTGCGGTACAGATCACCAGGGTGTCGGCAAACACGCCCAGCATCTGGACATACCCCTGGGAGGCGGGGTGGGGAGGATAAGGCGTGGCCGAAGCAGCTGCGTTAGGAGCGGAACCCAGGCCCGCTTCGTTGGAAAACAGGCCGCGCTTGATGCCGTTCATCATGGCCTGGGCCACGGTGTACCCCAGGGCACCTGAGACCGCCTTGTCCCATCCGAAGGCACTGTTGATAATCAGAGAAATCACATCCGGAAGCTTTTCGATCTGGGAGCCCACCACAAAGGGCGAGGATCAAATAGGCAAGGGCCATGAAAGGCACGATGAGTTCGGCCACCCGTGCGATGGTGCGAAGACCGCCGAAGATGACGATGCCGGAGAGGACCACGAGGATTCCCCCCATGACCGCAGGGGACACCCCGAAGGCCACATCCATGGCTTGAGCAATGGAGTTGGCCTGCACAGCGTTGAACACCAGGCCGAAGGAGATGATGAGAAAAATGGAGAAGAGCACACCCATCCAGCGCATGCCCAGACCTTTTTCCATATAGTAGGCGGGGCCGCCGCGGTAGTTACCGGCGTCGTCTCGGGTCTTGTAAAGCTGAGCCAGGGTGCTCTCGGCAAAGGCGCTGGACATGCCCACCAGGGCCACCAGCCACATCCAGAAGATGGCACCGGGCCCCCCAAGGGTGAGGGCCACGGCCACGCCGGCAAGGTTACCGGTGCCGACACGGGCGGCCAGGCTTGTACACAGGGCCTGAAAGGATGAAATCCCGGCGCTGTCCGCCTGACGGCTCTTTTTCAGCACGGAGAACATGTGCCCGAAGTGGCGAAACTGGATGAATCCCAGGCGAAGGGTGAAGTAAATCCCCACGCCGATCAGAAGATAAATGAGGACAGAGCCCCAGATCAAGCCGTTCAGGTTGTTGATGATAGTGTTTAACACGCGTTGCTCCTTGTGAGTTTAACAGGGACCGGCTTCCCGTCGATGGCATGGACAAACAAAAAAACGCACGAGCCCGGGCATTGGCGTCCAAGCCGCCCCGTTCGTGCGTGTATGTGTGTGGGTAATGCCGTTCCCGCTCATTCATACGTTCATATTTCGGCCCGGAATATAGTACGATTCACCCTAAATTGCAATCACGTAAAAGGGATGGAAATCCCTCGCCAAATCAAGCCTTAGCCAAGGTTCCTTCCTTGCTGAACAGACCGGCACCTGGCCCTGCCCCGATGGCTTAACAACAGGCAACCTTACGCTTATTCTCGGTTTCACCCCCACGGACACCCGAAGCAGCACCTCCATGCAACGCCCCGCCTTGCCCTTGGCATGGCCGCCTCCCAGGCACGCTCACGGCCTATTTTACTGACACATGCAAAAAAGACATACCCTCAATTAGAAAAATGGAATACAATAAAAGTTTTCGCACTAAAAACAGACATAGACAACGAGGGACATCGATGCTGGACATGTGGAACGAATCATTGCCGTATATCATTCGCATCCTGACGGCCGCCGCCTTAGGGGGGCTGCTCGGGCTGGAACGGGACATCCACGGACGGGAGGCGGGCCTTCGGACCCACCTGCTGGTCTGCGCCGGGTCCGCGGTGTTCATGACACTCTCCACGGCGGTCTCCACCTTCGGCGTCCTCAAGCCCGAGGCCTTTTCGGGGGTCACGGATCCCGGGCGCATCGCCACACAAATTGTCACGGGTATCGGCTTTCTGGGGGCCGGGGCCATCATCAAGGACGGTCTCTCCGTGCGGGGGCTCACCACAGCGGCCTGCCTCTGGATCACCTGCGCCATCGGTATGGCCGCAGGGGCCGGGCTGTATATCCTCTCCGTGGCCACCACGATCATCGCCCTCTTCTCCCTGTCGGTACTCAATTACGTGGAGCAGTTCTATAAAAAGGATGTCTACCGCAACCTGACCCTCTCCCTGCCCGAAGGGGAAAAGCCGGAAAGGGCCGTCGAGGTGATGAAGAAAAACGGGCTCCGAATCATCTCCACGGAACTTCTGAAAGACTACGACACGGGCGTCACCCGCCTCACCCTGGGGCTCCAGCTCTCATCCCGGGGGAACGTGGACAAGCGATCCTACGATATCATCGACGCCCTGGAGGAGAGCCCCATCATGCTCAACTCCATCAAGTGGTACAAAATTTAACACACCATAGACCAAGCGAGGTGACCATGGCCCCAGACGACCTGTTCGCCGCCCCAACCCTTGCCGATGTGCTCCGGGAAATGGACATTGAATTTCTCGTTGCAGGGGAATACGGCATCACCGTGGACGACGCCGCAAATTTCATCGGCAACGACCACTTCCTCTTTCTGGATGTGCGAACCCGGGAGGAGAAAGACCACCTGGCCTTCTCCTTTGCCCGGCACATCCCCTTGCATGAGCTTCCCGACCGTGTGGACGAACTCCCCCGGGACAAGTTCATCATCACCTTCTGCGTCTCCGGGTTTCGGGCCGCCATGGCCTACGCCTTCCTCCGAACCCAGGACTTCGACGAGATCAAGGCCCTCAAAGGACGCCTGGACGAGCTGGCCGGAGCCATGACCCCAGGACGATTCTACCGCCTGGGGCCATGATGCCAGCTGTGCTCGGGACCTACTCCCCTGAGAATCGCCTTGTCTCTTTCCGTGGGCTCGATCTCTTTATAGAGTGAGGGACAACTTCCGATGGGGTCGGCCACGGAAAACCCGCGGTCGCCCCAGGGGTGGTCTTCCAGGGGACTCAGGACGGCAAGGCCCTCCCCTGTCAATCGCGCATGCTCGGCGTCCACATCCTCCACCATGAAGTTCAGGACCACCCCGGCTCCGCCAAAGACAGGCCTGTCGTCCCGGGGCTCCATAAACTGAACTGTGGGGCCATCCGATCCAAAGCGAAGGCTCAGATACCAGCCGCAATCAAAGGCGATGGAAGCGGCAAAGTGTTTTCGATAAAACGCGCGGCATGCGTCAACATCCGGCGTGCAGAAACAGGGTGAATCGCCTGTCGATTGAGTCTTCTCTCCTTTAAAAACTGTATAGATAGTCCATGCGCCAAGGTGATACGTCACCACCACGGCAAAGGAACCGATTGAACAGAAAAAACCGGTCAGGCCACAGCCCGGCCACATCCGAAACCGGCAGCCAGCACACCGGCATTGCCCAGGATCAACGCGGAAAAAACGAGCAGGCCGGCGCCAAACCCGCCATGGTCCGAAGCCGTGCCCAGCAGCATCGGCCCCGTAAAAAACCCCGTCCCCCAGGCCAGGTAAAACGCACCGGAGACGGTCCCCCTGCGGGAGATCGGAACCGACTCACTCAAAGCGGCCATGGCCGATACGCAGAAAACACCCAACCCGAACCCGGCCATGGCAAGAGAGCTTAAAAGGGCCGGGCCGCTGGCCCAGACGGCAAGGGGCAGGCAACTCCCCGCCAGGATAAGCCCCAGGATCATGGTCGCCACGCGTCCGGCTTTGTCGGACAAGGCGCCGCCCATAAACTGGGCCAGCCCCACGGCAACATAAAACAGGACGAAAAAAAGCGACACAGCATTCTCCCCACCCCCACGGCCCGCCACAAGGGACATGGGAATCACGGTGAGAAACACGCCGTAACCGCATCCGTAGAGAACAACGCCGAAGAAAACAGCCCGCGTCTCCCGGGTGGCCACAAGGGCCCACGCCGATGTCAGGTGCCAGCCCCCGCTTCGGGGACTCCCGGTCCCTTCGTTTTTCTCCACGCCCAAAAGCACCACGATCCCACCCGAAAAACCGGTTGCCGCAAGCAACCAAAAGGCGCCGGTGCCCCCCCAGCTGTCACACAAAAGAAGGCCCAGGAGCCCTCCTGCGGTCAACCCCAGGTGCATGGATGCGTTGTACAGGCCCAGGATCTTCCCCCTGCCTTCGGCCCAATCCATGGAGAGCAGCGCCGGGGCCAGGGCCCAGACAGGCACCTCCCCCACCCCCTGGAGAAACCGTCCCAGATAAAGAATACTCGGGGTTTCGGCCAGGCCGTAGGCCAGGGCCGCAAAACCGCAGACCGCGTACCCGGCCACCAAAAACCATGTGCAGCCATAGCGGTCGGCAAGGGTCCCCATGGGGACCTGAAGCAACACAAAGGGAAGGGCAAAACACGAGGCAAGGCACCCCACGTCGGAATACGATCCAGACAGGGCAGCCATTCGGGCGGAAGACGATGAAACGGTGAGACCGACGCCCACCATCAGAAAAAACACAGAGACATTCAACGAAACAGCCGATTGAAATCGAGCCATACCATCCTCCTTATCCGCTGACATATCAGCAGAAAGTCCACACTCAGAGCGGACGGATGGCCGGGGGCCCGGATTTCACGCACGGCCCCCGTTCTCTTAATCACACCCGGATACCGGGCAAATCAGGAGCCATCGCCACTCACTCTACAGAGAACGCCAAAAAAATTCAGGCTGTCTGCGGAGGAGGCGGAGAGAGAAATCGTATGGTATGTAAAGGCATGTGTCTCCTACCCCGGATATTTCATGAGAAAACAGCCACCCAAAAGGAAAGCAATATGATTTCGGATGGCTACAGTAAAAATGTCAGCTATTTTGAAAATGCAAAATGTAAATCAACGTTTGCTGTTTGATTTTCTCACCCTTCGGGCGAGCCGAGTGCACCCATCTATACCGTTATTCCGACTTTATAAAACCACGACTTCTGCAGCTCTGATGCCTTGAATATGGGTGCACTCGACTCGTGAAATATCCGGGCTACACTGGTAACGGTTTTACAGGGTATTCTTCTTGATTTTGAAACGCGTGTCAATACCGCGTGCAGGCAAGATAAGGGCAAGACCACCTACGGGTCCGGGGATCAGTAGTCATACCACCCCTTGCCGGCCTTGCGCCCCACGCGCCCGGCGTCGAGATGTTCGCGGAAAATCCCGGGGGTCTTGAACCGGTCGCCGTAGGTATCGGTGAGAATGGTATGGACCTTGTCGAGAAGATCCAGGCTGATGTTGTCGCTCAGGCGAAAGGGACCCACGGGGTGACCGAGGCCGAGACGGCATGCGGTGTCGATGTCCTCTTTGGTGGCGACCCCCTCGTCCAGGAGCCTGTAGGCCTCGTTCATCAGCGCCAGGAGGATGCGGTTCACCACAAACCCCTCCACATTTTTCACCTTCACCGGCTCCTTGCCGATGGCCCGGCAGAATCCCATGGCAAACTCTGCGGTTGCCGTGGAGGTGACAAGCCCGGGGATCACTTCCACCAGCTTCATCACCGAGGCCGGAGAAAAGAAGTGGAGCCCCACGAACCGATCGGGGCGGGCCGCGGCGGCCAGTTTCGTAATGGAGATGGATGAGGTGTTGGAGGCAAAGACGCACTCGGGCTTACACAAAACGTCCAGCTCTTCAAAGAGGGCCCGCTTGGTTTCAGGCACTTCCAGGATCGCCTCGATCACAAGGTCCACCTCGTCGAACCCGTCATACATGTCCGTGGCTTCGATGCGGGCAAGGGTATTCTCTTTTTCCGTCCCATCCAGCCTGCCCTTGTCCACCGCACGTGACAGGATCTTGCCTGCAACCGCCTTGCCCCTGTCCGCCAGGTCCTGGCTCACCTCTTTTAAAATGACATCCATGCCGCTTTGCGCGCAACACAGGGCAATCTCAGCCCCCATCATCCCCGCTCCCACAATCCCGACTCGCGTCACCTTGCTCATGGTCTCTATCCTTTCGGAAATCCGGTCTGTTCACAAAAAAACCAACCTTCTGGCCAAAGCTAAACTTCACGTTAACGTAAGCCGACAAACCCGATCACGTCAAGACATATTGTACTCTTTTCGAAACGTCGTTATCAGACAAAGCACGATCGGTCCCCCACCTTTCCATGCCGGGCGCAACAGGGCATCCATGTTCCCTCGCCCATCCCCCCGGAACAGCACCGTATTTTTTCATCACGACGCCCCTTGACCCCACGCGCGAAGTGTCGTAAACCCTCGTCATGAATGCCCGCACGGGGGACGGCATTGTCATGTCCCCCTTGGCGCCGGACCGCCAGTGACCGTGCGGCCGGTATTAATGCTGACTTGCCGTCCGGGTATTGCCCATGCAACCCACCCTCGGTCTCAAGCTCATCCTCACCCCCGGCATCATCGCAGCCGTCACCTACGCGGGAAAACGCTGGGGTGCCCTGGTTGCCGGATGGCTCTCCGCCTTCCCGGTGATCTCCGGCCCCATCCTGCTCTTTCTTGCCCTGGAGCACGGCCCGGCCTTTGCCGGAAACGCAGCCACCGGAACCCTGTCCGGGGTCCTGGCCTTTGTCGCCTTTTACCTGGCCTACGCCTGGAGCGCCACGCGGTTCAACTGGCCAGTTGCCTTGGGCCTTGCCCTTCTGGCCTACACCCTGTCGGCCCTTCTCCTGCTGGCCTGGTTTCCTCCCCTTGGCATCGGCCTTCCCCTTATTCTGGCCGTGCTGTGGTTCTCCCCGAGGCTGTTTCCGGCCACATCCCCCGGGGCACCGACTTCGGTCTCCCACCCCCATGAGCTCGCCTACAGGATGATCGCCGCCGTGATCCTGGTGCTGGCCGTCACCTGGGCCTCAGCCACCATCGGCCCCCGGGCAAGCGGCATTGCCGCCACCTTTCCGGTAATGGGCTCCATCCTGGCCGTCTTCTCCCACCGGAAGCAGGGCACGGGATACGTGGTAAAACTCCTTCGGGGCATGGTCTTTGGTCTCTACTCCTTTGCCGCCTTCTGCATGGCCCTGAACCGAACGATCACGGCCCTTCCCATGGCTGAGGCCTTTTTCCTCTCCCTGGCCGTGGCCGTGCTCGCCCAGGCCATCGCCTGGCGCCTGCTGAAGCAATGAAAAACAACCCCCGGCGGCAAGGTAAAAACCCCGTCATATCCCGAATACCTCTGTAAAATCGAAATCTTGGATGACCCGAACACGGTGCACAGAGTGCACCCTACCGCGCTATCGGCCCTTGAAACGGTGTCATCAAGAACACCCTTGATGACCGAAACGATGGCCCAGAGGCCCCCCATCCCCATTCCCCATTCCCCATTCCCTATTCCCTATTCCCTATCCCCTATCCCCTATTCCCTATTCCCTATTCCCTATTCCCTATTCCCTATTCCCTATTCCCTATCCCCTATTCACTATTCCCTATTCCCTATTCACTATTCACTATTCACTATTTCCTATTCACTATTTCCTGTTTCCCCTGCTTTCCCCGCCCCTACCCCGCCTCCCTCAACGTCATGTTCTTCTCCACCCTCACCACCCGGTTGGTGGCGTCCAGGCAGACCCAGTCCCCGGTGCGGATCACGGCCATGGGGTCGATGTCCAGGCGATCCATCATGGGGATGTTGTTCATGACGGCGCTGATGGCGACAACGGGCTCCGCCTCCCGTACGATCATGCCCAGGGGCCCTGTTTTGAACAGGCAGGCGTAAAACCCGATGAGGGCACCTGTGGTGGAACCCCGCCCTGAAGGAAACACAAGGATCTTGCCGGAAATATTGGCTCCGGCCTGATCGTGCAGGTCGTTGAGCCTGCCGGTGGTAAGGTCGAAGTCCCCCAGAAAGGAGAAGGGCATGCTCAGGACCAGTGCCTCCCCTTCCACGCATCCCTCTTTGATGGTGTGTCCTTTGATGTTCATCGTTCCTCCCATGTTCCGGTAAGGGCCGCATCGATACATTGACCGGTGCTGCCGTAGTACGTATCCATCACCTTTCCCCCGGCCACCTCGCCGGCCCCCCCGCGAAGCAGGTAATGGGCACAACGGGCTGAGTTGGTCGCCACGCGGGATACAGGTTCCTTCATGTGGGCAAAGGGAAACACAGCGATGCACGAATCAGTGATGACGAGGCCTCCGGCCTTTTCGATGGTGTCCACATACCCCATGCGACGGCACAGCTCCAGCACCCCCTCGTTGGTGGCCAGGACCAGCCGCACCCCGTCGAACACCCGTTTCCCGTCCAGTCGCATGGCGATATCCCTGATTTCGCGCATGGTCAGATGGGGACACCCCAGGGCCACCACCTCCACATCCGAGGCTGTGTAATGACAGAGCTGGGCCGCCGCATCTTTCAGCTCAAAGGGCGAAAGGCTCAACGTCATATCGGGCTTGCGGTTGCCCAGGGTCGCCTCAAGGCTCGGGGCCTCCGGCGTGATCCCGGTCAAATGACAGAGGCTCACCGCCCCGGAGACAGGCATGGGAGAAAGCAGGTATTTCAGTTTTTCAAAGGGAACGGTGGGCGGCAGCCCGTCCACCACCACATTCCGTGTTTCGGCCAGTGCGCCGACGTGGTAACCGATCGCGCCCGCTCGGCTTCCGAGAGCTTTGCCGTATCCACTTTCTGGAACTTCACCACCACCTCGGCATAGCGCTCGTCCTTTCGTATGCGCCCGAACTCGGGGGTTCGGCCGGTGATGGCCGAACAGGTCATGGCAATGCCTGAATCCCGGTTTCCCCGGGCCCCGAACAGGGAGTTGTTGATGATGATGCCGGAAGACCCCGCCCAGGAAAAAACGTTGCCTTTTTTCAGTATGTTCCCCATGAGGTAGGGGGCGCAGCTCAAGGTCATGAAGCATCCCAGCCCCTTGTAAAGTTCCACGGCCTTTGCCGTGTCCTGGATCACCGGACCCGCCGAGTCTTCCCGAAGCCCGAGCTCCGTCACCCATCGGGCGGCAAGGGGAGACAGGGAGTGAATGGTGGACAGGGTCGGCACAACATCCACCCCTTCCATGAGCTCCTGAAGCATGTGCACGGGATCCGGCAGAATATGGGCGCTGTCCACCCGAACCAGCCGCTGAGCGTCAAAGGCCTCCCCGTATTCAACCAGAAACGCCAGGGCCTTCTGGACTCCGGGGCCGAACTCGCCCCCCAGCATCTTTCTCTCTTCTTCCGTTAAAAGCATAAAAACCTCGAATTCAGGTATCACAGAACGTTTCAGGTGTGTGCCCGTGCGGGTTGGAGCGCTTCAGCCCCGCAGCACAGGCACGTGGTCCGCCCGAGACCGGTCATGCGGCCCTCGGAGGGATACAGAGAAGCTTCTTTTCAGGTGCCACGTCCCGGATATCCAGGCCCAGGCCCTCCACCAGGCTGTCCACGGTCACGTCCATCCCATTGCTGAAAAAATGGGGGTAATGCTTTTTCACGGAATCGAGAAGATCGTACACGGGGAGGTCGGGAAAGCTTCCGTAATAATGGATGTACTCCATGTGCTTCTCTCCCGAGAGGGTGTAGGCCGGATAGGTCGTGTCATGGATGCCGTCGAACTCCGGGATGTAGTACCCGGATTTTTCGCACAGCCCCAAATCAAAGGAGGGAGTGGCCTTGACCCATTTGCCTTCCAGGAAGATCTCGGCAAACCCGTGAAAGGCAAACACGTCGGTCTGGAGTAGCTCGGTGATTTTCGCGGGGGTCTGGTGGTTGATAAGATCGGCAAACCCCATGCGGGCGGGAATCCCCACGGACCTGGCCGCAGCGCACAGGACCAGTCCCTTGGACACGCAGTACCCGCTCGCTTTTTTCAGGATATTGCTGGCCTTCATGTACAGGGGATTGATCTCGTAGCCGAACAGGTCGTACTTGATATCGTCCCGGACAGCGTAAAACAGACGAATCGCCTTCTCTTGGTCGGTATAGGCTCCCCGGCACGCTTCCCGGGCGTAGTCCGCAATCTCAACGCAGTCAGAGTCAATGAAAAAGGTGGGCTTCAGGTACAGTGAAAACTCTTCGGGTTCTGTCATGGTATCGGTCTCCTGTGATTTGAATGAAGGCTGCGCAGTCTCCCGGGCTGTCCGGTCCGGGAGCTGCAGGGAGTCAGAGCGGGTGCGCTACAGCAACATCGCGATTCACCGGGCAAAGGGGCCCTGGGGCAGAGGCCGGGCGGGACCCTGCCGTCAATCCATCTTCATGTATGTGCCGATCATGCCTGAAATCCCCTTGGCAAGGGGACGGAGCTGGGCCACATCCACCTTGTCCAGGGTGTCGTCGGAGGTAAGAAGGTAATAGGGCTGGCCGATCCAGTGAATGAAGTCGACCCCCGTATACATATGGTAATGCCCGGCCTCACCCGGGGGCACGGGTCCCAGGAGGGTGGAAGGAATCAGCAGGGTCCGCTCCGGTTCGGTGCGCTTCATCATCCGAGATGCCGTGGCAATGGCTTCGTAGTTTTCGTTGACAAAGACGATGGAGAGCCTGCTGCTGCGGTTGCGGAACACCCCGTTGCCCTGCCCGTCGTCCACGTAGTTCCGGGCCGCCAGGTGCTCCAGGTTGATGTCCAGAACGGCATTTTTCAACAGGTCCTCCGCATGGGTATGGGCAAAGGTTCGGGACCCCTTGCCCCCGTAGAAATGCCCCGTGGTGGTGATAAAGAGCAGGGTCTTTTCACGCTGGTCCGGGGGAACCTGGGCCCAGGTCTCTGCCATGGCAAGGACCATGCCCACGCCGGTGCCGTCCTCGGTGGCCCCTTTGAAGGCCGAGTCGTGGTGGGTGCTGATGATGATGGTCTCCTCGGATTGCCCCGGCAGGATCCCGTAAATATTGCGCCCGTGGCCCGGCTCCAGGCTCCCGGTGATGGTCAGGGTGGCGTCGCCCCCGGCCTGGGCAAGGGCCTTGATGCGGTCGTTCTTGTAATGGGAAACATACATGCAGGGCATGGCCTTCATCTTGCCCGCATAGGGGCCCCAGTGGGTGTTGATGTCAAAGGGATGGTCCTTGAGCACCAGCACGAGTCCTGACCCCGGTCGCTGGCGAGCCAGTAGACCGAGTTGGGATTGTTCTCCTCTGTATACTCCGCCGGAAAGTTGCTTCGCACAAAGGTCAGGTCCTGGGTGGTCAGCAGGTTGAAAGACCCGGTGGGATCCGAGGTGTAATACCCGTCGTCATAGAGCATCTGGATGAGCCCCACGGGAAAGGAGGGAAAGGGGCACTGGGCCACCACGATCTTGCCCTGGATGTTGCCCAGCTTGTCGAACTCTTCCCGGGTGCCCTTACCGGCCCAGACCATGGAGCCCGTCACGGACCCACCGTTGGGCTTCTCCCCGTAGACCATGCCCGTGTTCACCGTATAGAAGGCGGGAAACTCCGTCATCACACCGTCCTCTTCCACCTGGAGATTCCAGGACTCGGCCTTGTAGACATCGCACTCAACCTCTTCGACACCCACATTTGCCGCCCCCAGAATCGCCGACATTTCGCCGATGATGTACTCTTCGGCGATCCGGGCCTCAGGGGAGCCGATCCTGCGATGCTCGGTGGCACACACCTGCTCGACATAGGAGAAAATTTCGTCTCCGGAAGGAAGGTAGGCGTCGGTGTCGATGGGCTCGGGCAGGGTCTCTTCCACTTCTGAGGCCGCTTTCTTGATACGCATGAAGTGAGGAATGTCCATGATCACCCGGGTAAGCAGCTCCACGGTGGTCTCCTCCCCGCTGGGCATGAAGAGGGCAGCCCACCCGTTGGCGGGCTCACTGGCCGGGCTGTGGAAGATGTAACGCCAGGCGATGATTTTGTACCAGTAGTACTTCCCCACGTCGGCCTTTGTGTCGTCAAAGGTCGCATCTTTCAATACAGGGCTGATGGGGTAATAAGGCCCTGCCACGTTACGGGCCCTGAACACGCTGTACCCGGTGGCGCGGGCAACGGGGTCCCACTGAAGCCTTACCCTGTTTTCAAAGCGCCCGGAGCTGGCCACGACATTGGCAGGCGAGGCCACCTTGCTCAGGGACTCCAGGCATTCCTGAACAACCTCGGTTCCGGCATCGTCGGCGAAAACCGGCGATACAAAGAAAACAAACAGGGCCAGCGCAAGATGCCACAGGACATTCTTCTTCATGCATTCCTCCTTGAAATTCACAGTATAGTAGGTTGATATTCCTTAAAAAAACGATTCAAACAAAGAGACTGGAGACATTGCCACCGAGCACATCAGCCCCGGATGTTCTGCTCAAGCTGTATCAAGGGATAGAAAAACATCGGTTCGGCGCCTGCTGCCCCGGGCGATACGCATGAGTGGTTTCGCATTCCGAACACTGCTTGGATTACTGCACAGAGTATGCCACCTGTCGCACGCAACAACTCAACCGCGGCAAGTAAGGAGAAAAGGAAAACATTGTTCGTACTCAAACAAAAAAAAGGGCGGGGAATATTTCCCCACCCTTTCTCTGCGAGCCGTCAATTATTCGATTTTTCTTATTGCTTAAATTGCAAAGAGGAGACATTCCGTAAATTGGGGAATTATTCCTCATCCACGGGAGCTATCTTGAATTTCTTAATCTTGGATGCCAGGGTTTTCCGATCGATCTTAAGGACCTGGGCCACCCGGCTCCGGTTCCACTGGTACCGGTTCAGGTGACTCTGAATGATCTCTTTTTCAAACCGCTCCACCTGGGAAGCCAGGGTACAGGAATCGCCACCCGATACGGTATCGACCCTGGCCCTTCCGGGGGCGATGGATGTCTCCCCTCCGGGCATACCCGTAAAGTCGACCTTGTTCAGGGCAAGAAATCGGTTGAGGACATTCTGAAGTTCCCGCACGTTGCCCGGCCAGGTATAGGCCATGAACGACCGCCTGACCTTGGAGGAGATCCGAGGCAGGGGCTTGTCCGTCCCCGCCTTCATGAAAAAATGGTCGATGAGAAGGGGGATATCCTCGGCCCGGTGACGCAACGGAGGCAGGCGGATGGGAATGACATGGATGCGAAAAAAGAAATCTTCCCGCATTTTCCGAATGCGAACCAGCTCTGTAAGGTCCCGGTTGGTGGCGGCCACAATGGAAAAAGAGGCGTGCTTTACCCGGTTGCTCCCGATGGGCGTGTAGCCGCCCCCTTCAAGGGCCCTCAACAGCTTGACCTGCATGTTGAGGCCTATCTCACCCACCTCGTCGAGGAAAAGGGTCCCGCCGTCGGCCAGGTCCAGGAACCCCGCCTTGTCACATATGGCCCCGGTAAAGGCCCCCTTCTTGTACCCGAAAAACTCGCTTTCGATGATGCTCTCCGGTATGGCTCCGCAGTTCACCGGCACAAAGGGTTTGTCGGCCCTGGGGCTCATGTCGTGGATCGCCCGGGCCGCCAGCTCCTTTCCCGTGCCCGACTCCCCTGAAATCACCACGTTGGCAGGGGACGACGCCGCCTGGATGATCAACTCGTAGACCCGCTGCATGGCCTCGCTCTTACCGATGATGTTACCGAACCGCTCGCTCTTCTGGATGGACCGCTTCAGGTAGATATTTTCCACGCTCAGCTGCTGTTCCCTCTCTTTCAGGGCCGCCTCGGCCTGCTTTCGCTGGGTGACATCCCGGGCGACACATTGAAGGAGAATCACCTTTCCCCCCTCGGAGATGGGGTTGCAGGAGACCTCCACGTAAAAGTCGGGTCGGTCCTTGGCCCGGAACCGGAAGTCGTAGGTGGTGGAGGTGGCGTTGCCGGAGAAGGCCTGCTCCAGAAGCACGATGGCTGTATCGAGCTCCTGGGCATTGTCCAGGTACTGGGAGACATGGGTATGGGTCATCTCCTCCGGCGAATACCCGCTGAATTCCGAGACCACCGGGCTGATATAGTCGATCCGCAAATCCGGCGTCAGGCCGAAGACCACGTCCTTGATCTCCTCGGTGAGCATGCGGTATTTGATCTCGCTGCGCCGCAAGGCCTCCTCGGCCTGTTTCCTCTCCGTAATATCCCTGGAGGCTCCGGTAATTCCCACAGGATGGCCGTACTCCGTCAGAATCAGCTTGGTGATGGTTTCGATCCACCGGCTGGTGCCGTCCTTGTGCCAGCATATCGTAGTGGGCACGTGGGCGTTGTACTCGCCCAGAAGTCCGTCCTTGAGCATCTGCTTTGCCCGGAGATAGGATTCTTCGGAGAAAAACTCCTGAAGCTTCAACAGCTTGAATTCCTCCTGGGTGTACCCCGTGACCCGCTTCACCGAAGGGCTCACATAGGTCACGGCAAGATCGAGGTCGGTGATAAAGACGACATCCGTAGAGTTCTCCGCGATCAATCGGAAAATTTCGTCCATGTTTCGTGCCGGAGGGGTGGCGGGCGCCTCGGTCATGCAGCCCTTGATGGCCACAAGGCTCCTGCCCGTCCCGGGAATCATGGAGACCTTGACGGTGCGCTCACGAATCGCACCCTTGCTGTCGATAAGGCGGCACGGGTAGGCCTCCGGCACACCGCCCTGCTGCTCACGACGCATCCTGTGATACCGTTTCAGGGTTTCCATATCCTCCCGGTGAATGAACTGCGAAAGCCCCCCCGCTCCGGCCGCCTCCGCTTCGCTGTACCCGGAGGCCTCCTCGAAAATCCGATTGACCCTGAGGATCCGCATCTCTTCGTCCAGAACCACCACGGCCTCGCCCTGTTTCTCGAACTGTGTCTCAAGGGACTCGGTGCGCTGCCTCAAGGCCACCCCCATGTTGTTCTGGCGGGTCATGTCAAAGGCGGTGCACGTCACCGCCCTCACCTCGCCGTCCCCCCCGCAGATGGGCGATGATGAGACATCCGCCCAGAACACATCACCACCCTTGCAGATGAACCGGCGGGTCATCCGAAGGGAGGCCAGCTCGCCGCGAACCAGTGACATAAAGTTCTTCGCCACCTCCTCATAGTCATCCGGTGCGATGATGTCCCGGATGGAAAGGTTCCTGAGTTCGTCGTCAGCGTAGCCGGAGACTTTTTTCAACGACTCGTTGTATTCGAGAAAGGTCCCGTCACAGGAGAGGATTCCGATGATGATCGGGGTGACGTTGAAAACGGACTTGAATAGTGAGTACTCCTTCATGGCTCCCTTTCGCACATGGTGTTCAAAGTGATACGACTGCACTTCCGGAGTTCGCGCATCGGCCCCGACGAAAAATGATCATGATATGGATACGACGGCTCATTCAAGCCTGGTGACTCATAGAAAAAATGCTGCGTGTGCTGGTATGACGTGTCTTCGATGATATGCCGGGCCACCTGGCGAAGGGCCCTGGCCCGATTTTTTTGTACGACTGTACTATTTTTTACATCTATCTCACTGAAGGGGGGAACGGGGTCCCCTCAAAGGGGCCTCAAAAAAACACTGTTTTTCCTACTATACACCGGCAAATTTACTTTCTGCAAGAAGATTGACACAATTCCTCACACGGAAACACCGCAAGGCATAAACAGAGCTGACTTTACGTACGACCCTGCGTTTAATAAACCGCCATGTAGACGTCATCAACAATACTACTTTTTCGATTTTCCTCTTCAGCCGACCTCATGGTGAAGGGCCATGCCCTGCCCGGATATTTCATAAAAAAACAAACAGCCAAAATGAAAGCCACATGATTTCAAAATGCTATAGAAAAAATGTCAGCTATTTTGAAAATGCAAAATGCAAATCAGGGTGTGTTGTTTGATTTTCTCACCCTTCGGGGGAGCCGGGCTACCCGGCCCGTCGCCGTCCCCACACAGCCTGCAGGGGATCCGCCTCCCGCTTTTGCGGGAAATAGGGATCCGACACCGGCCTTGGCCAGCCCCGGCGGCTTTCCGTGTGATACTCGGTAAACGCCTCTGCGGCACGAAAATATTCAAGGACAAGCCCCATACGCTCAAAGGGATGAATCTCGGGCCAGGGCTGGGTGGCCTTGGGAGGAAACCAGCGATCGGAAAAGGTCAGGGCAAAGAGCCCGCCGGGCCGGAGCACCCGGGCAACCTCTTTGAAAAGAGCCACGGGATGGATGGCATACTCCACGGAAGCAGTGCACACCACGGCATCAAAGGACGCGTCGTCATAGGGAAGCACGGGACGGGCGTTGAGGTCATGGACGGTACGAACCCCCAGTATGGCATTGCGGTCGAGCTCCTCGCCGTTCATCCCCAGCCCCGTGACCCGACAGGACCCTAAAGCGTCCGGCAAATGGGAGTCCCAGGAGGCCATGAGGTCCAGAACGTCCGAGCCGTCGGTGAGCAGACAGCCGTAAAGGGCCCGCACCTGGCCCTCGGCCTCGGCGTCCAGATGCTGCACAAGTCGGGGCGAGGCATAAAATACGGCATCATCCGGCCCCTCCGGCCGTTGCAGCGGGGTTCCGTCCACGCAAAGGTCGGGAGCTTGAAACAGCGCCTGCATACCGGGTCCGTCACCAGTGACGGATTCTGCTATCTCACGGCAACGCCCGGCCATGGACCGGTTCGACTCCTCGACGCGGTGAAGGCGAATGCCCAGGTCCAGGGGAAGCCCTGCCAGGGGGTGGTTCAGATCCAGGGTCACCCGCGTTTCGGTGACCTCCAGCACCTGCATGGGGCGTATGTCCTGGGGAAAAACGCCCAGGGCCCCGGACGCCACACCCCGGGGCAGGAAAAATCCCGGAACAATCCCGAAGGGGAGCCCCTGGGGAGGAGGCGAGACCTGACGGCGTGGGATGGTCCTCACCAGCTCCCCTGATCTCAACGGAAGCAACTCACCGGGTTCAAAGGCATGGCGAAGGGTCTCTCCCACCTGCCAGCCCTTCATGCCGCGGCGCAGAGCCGCCGGGATGATGTCCCGCCACACGTTCACCGCCGGAATAAACAGGCGTTCCGTGTGACAGGCGTCGTCGCTGACCCACTTCAGGATGACCTCCACATCCGCATCCCCTTCAAGGATTGGCTCGCCCATACCATGCCTCCCAAACAAGGAAAAGTTCAGTAAACCTTGAAATAATTATTCCAAGGCGCTATAGCCACCATGGATTCCAGTATATAGCCAATCGCCGGGAGAAGACACCCGGAACATAGCGATACCATAATAAATAAGGATCATCCCACGTGCCTCGCAGCACCTCAGGTGAAACCGGCGGGGCCACCCAATGCATGTCAGGAGGAACCATGAAGGAACTGTTCGACACCATTCGCCTTGGCAACCTTGAACTGAAAAACCGATGCATCCGCTCCGCCACCTGGGAGGGCATCGCCGACGAGAGCGGTCACATCAACGACAAGGTCATGGACCTCTACAGGGACCTCGCCAAAGGTGGGGCGTCAGCCATCATCACCGGCTACGCCTTTGTACTGAAAGACGAGCAGCCCAACCCCAAGATGTTCGGCGCTTACGACGACACCTTCGTGGACACGTACAAGCCCCTCACCGACATGGTGCACGACAACGGCAGCAAGATCTTCCTCCAGCTTGTCTACGGCGGCTCTTTCACCTGGTTCGACACGGAAAACAGGGAGATCTGGGGACCGTCCGCCGTGACCAACAAAATCTCCGGTGTCACCCCCAAGGAGATGACGCCCCTGGACATCCAGACCCTCATCGAGGCCTTTGGGGACGCTGCCAGGCGAGCTGACGGCGTGGAGATCCACGCCGGGCACGGCTACCTCCTCAACCAGTTCCTCTCCCCCTTCTTCAACCGGCGGGAGGATGTCTTCGGCGGAAGCAGCGAAAAAAGGGCCCGGGTCATCTTTGATGTCTTCGAGAACATCCGCAAGAAAACCGCCCCGGATTTCCCCGTGCTCATCAAACTCAACTGCTCGGATTTCATGGGCACCAAAGGGTTCACCTTTGAAGAGTGCCTGGCCCTGTGCAAAAAGCTGGACGCCATGGGCATCGACGGCATCGAGATCAGCGGCGGCCCCGTGTTCCGTGCCCCAAAAACAGAAAAAGAGACCACCTATGAGGTGACTCTTTCCGCAAACGATTCCTATTTCAGCGACTACGCCCGGGTCATTGCCGAAGCCGTGGACACCCCGGTGATCCTCGTGGGCGGCAACCGCTCCACGGCCACCATGGAACAGCTCCTGGCCGACACCGATATCGCCGCCTTCTCCTTCTCCCGGCCCCTGCTCTGCGAGCCCGACCTCATCAACAAATGGCAGGCCGACAAAACCGTCAAACCCCGCTGCACCTCCTGCGGCCAGTGCTTCACCCTCGGCGCGCGGATTTCCTGTATCCAGAACCGGGAAAAGGCGGCGTAGCGTCAAAGCAGCCTCCGGCGGCGAGGTGAGCCACCTCGAAAGCTTATTGCCATTGCGCTTTGCCCTTCGTTCCTCGGCAAAGCGCAATGGCCTTCGGCTCGGGCTGCGCCCGACATAAACGCTAATGGTTTGTGCGGGCTGGCTCACAAGCTTCGACGTCACAGGATACGTTGTCGCTACTTGCCCATTGCCGATTTAACCGCACTGCCTTCTATGGTTAAAATGCATGGAAAAGCCTACCGCGGCGGCCAGGGGATTTTTGGCCTAAGTGGCTTCCATGAGATGGCCCGTCAAGTGCTTTGAAATATGTTTGTCAAACTTTTCAAAAGTTTGGCCCCCGGCAGGGCCGCCGGAGGCGTCTTTAACCTGGCTGCCCCGGAGCCATGGCCAGGCTCCGTGTGGCCACCTGCTGCCGGACGCCCTGGTCGTGGAAAATGCCCAGAAACGCGGTGCCGTTCTTCCTGGCCTCTTCCATGAGGTCACAGACGGTACGTGTGTTGGCCGGGTCCAGGGATGCGGTGGGCTCATCCAGGAGCATCACCGGGTAGGGCACGGCAAACCCGCGGGCGATGTTGATGCGTTGCTGCTCGCCCCCGGAAAAGGTGGTGGGGGACAGCTCCCAGAGCCGCTCCGGGATCCTAAGCCGTTCCAGCAGGGTCCGGGCCCTCTGCCCGGCAAGATCTGACGGCATGCCCCGCCCCAGCATAGGCTCCATCACCACGTCCAGGGCCGAGACCCTGGGAATCACCCGGAGAAACTGGCTCACATACCCGATGGTGGTGTTGCGCACCGCCACCACCTCCATGGGAGTAAGCCCTCCCATCTCAACGACCTGCCCCTGGTGGCGAACCCACACCCGTCCGGTCTCCATGCGGTAATTACCGTAGACCAGCTTCAACAACGTGCTCTTGCCTGCCCCGGACGGTCCCTCAAGGACCACGGCTTCCCCGGGTGCAAGGGAAAGACTCACTTCATCGAGGACCGGGATCGTCACGTTCCCCTGGGTGTGCAGGCAAAAGGTCTTCCTGATTTTCTCTATATTGACAACCCATTCCATACATATACTCCCTGTCATGTTTCCAAAGCGTGTGCCTGCAGGGTACAACCCGGCAAGGTGTACCCCCTTCAAAGCATTTTGAAAATGCGCTTTGCCCCTTGTCCCCTGGAGTGCGGCGCTCCATTTCGGCCGTTTTTTCAACCGTTTTACCCATAGAAGCAGCCGAGGGTATGCGGTAGGGTGCGCTTGCACCGCCGAAAAATGGTAGAGGTCTTAAGAGCAACTCAATGGGCCAAAACCGAAGAGACCAGCAGCTGGGTGTAGGGGTGCTGGGGGTGATTACCAAGAATCTGGTCCGTGAGCCCCTCTTCCACAACGCGCCCGGCCCGCATCACCAGGAGGCGATGGGCCAGGAGCCTGGCCACGGCCAGGTCGTGGGTCACGATGACCATGGAGAGCGAGAGCTGGGTCACGAGGTGCCGCATGATGTCCAGGACCCTGGCCTGCACCGAGACGTCCAGGCCGCTTGTAGGCTCGTCCATGAAGATGAGGCGCGGGTTGGTGATGAGGTTCCGGGCGATCTGGAGGCGCTGCTGCATGCCCCCGGAAAAGTGGGCGGGAATATCGTCCACGCGGTCCGCCCCGATCTCCACCCGCTCCAGCCACGCCATGGCCTTGCGGCGAATCCCGCCGTAGTGGCGCTCGCCGTTGGCCATGAGGCGCTCGCCGATGTTGCCCCCGGCGCTGACATGCATGCGCAGGCCGTCCCGCGGGTTCTGGTGCACGATGCCCATCTCCGTGCGAATCACTCGGCGCACCAGCTGCTCCGGGGAGCGGTTCATATCCACCGCCCCGCAGGCGGCCTGGTAGACCACGGTGCCGGAGGTGGCCCGAAGCTGGCCGGACAGGCACCCCAAAAGGGTCGACTTGCCGGAGCCCGACTCCCCCACGATGCCCAGGACCTCCCCGGGGTGCATGGTAAAGCCCACGCCCTCGCACCCCAACTGCGGCCCGTAGGTCTTGCACAGGTTCGTTACAGTGAGCAGTGCCTCATCGCCCATCTTGCCCCCCTTCCCTGCGTTGCCGGCAGTAATCGGTGTCCGAGCAGACATGCATGGTCCCTCCCTTGTCGTCGGTGATGATCTCATCCAGGTAGCTTTCCGTTGCCCCGCACAGGGCGCAGCTCATCTCCCAGGACTCCACCTCAAAGGGATAGTCCTCAAAATCCAGGCTCCGAACCTCGGTGTACGGTGGCACGGCGTAGATCCGCTTCTCCCGCCCGGCCCCGAAGAGCTGGAGGGCGGGCATGCGGTCCAGCTTGGGGTTGTCGAACTTGGGGATGGGGGACGGGCTCATGACGTACCGGCCCGCCACCTGCACGGGGTAGTCAAAGCCGGTCATGATGCGGTCGTGTTTGGCGATGTCCTCGTAGAGCTTCACCTGCATGGCGCCGTACTCCATGAGGGCGTGCATCTTTTCGGTTTCGGTGCGGCTCGGCTCGATGAAGACCAGGGGCTCGGGCAGGGGCACCTGGTAGACCATGATCTGGCCTTCGGCAAGGGGCGTCTCCGGGATGCGGTGGCGCGTCTGGATCACCGTGGCCTCGTCCGTCCGGGTGGTGGTGGCCGCTCCCGCGGTCTTGGAAAAAAAGGAGCGGATGCTCACCGCGTTGGTGGTGTCGTCTGCCCCCTGGTCGATGACCTTCAGGGTGTCGTCCGGGCCGATGATGGAGGCGGTGATCTGGATGCCGCCGGTGCCCCACCCGTAAGGCAGGGGGATCTCCCGGCTCCCGAAGGGCACCTGAAAGCCCGGGATGGCCACCGCTTTCAGGAGGCTTCGGCGAATCATCCGCTTGGTCTGCTCATCCAGAAAAGCAAAGTTGTAGCCCTCCAGGGGGCCGTTTTGGTCCGTCTCCGGTGCCGTGGTCTCAGTTGGGGATTGCATCGTGGATTCTGTGTCCTTCTCTATGGTCTTTCCGAAGGTCTCGCAAGAGCACCAGCTCGGATTGAAAATCGACGTAATGGGGCAGTTTGAGGTGCTGCACAAACCCCGAGGCTTCCAGGCTGTCGCAGTGGCCGAGGACAAACTCCTCATCCTGGGCGGGGTATGCCACCGTCTCTCCCAGCTCCCGGCTGCAGAGGGTCCTGTCCACAATGGCCATGGCCATGGCCTTGCGCTCGGACCTTCCGAAGGTCAGGCCGTAGCCCTGGGTAAGGGTCGGGGCCTCCCCTTTCGTCGAGGGGCCGGGCGGGGTGATCATCACGCACTCGGTGACGGTGATCTCCCCGATCACCACAGGAAACCCCAGCTCTTCGGGCACCATCTCCAGGGCCACCTCCCCCATGCGGATCTCCCCTGCAAAGGGGTGGTCCGAGGAGCCGAAACCCCGCTGGGCTGAGTAGGCCATGGAGAGCAGAAAGCCTTCGTCTCCCCTACTCAGGGCCTGGAGCCGCACGGGCCGCTCTGCAGGAAACGCCAGGGGCTGGCGGGTCATGTCCCCGGGCTCTTCGTCTCCTTCCTCGTCACCGGCCATGAGCCCTTCGGCGGCCAGAAGGTCTGCCACCCGGGGGCAGGAAACGTCATCCACGGCAGGCTCCGGGGGCGCTTGGGCCACCCGGAGGGTCTTGGCTCCCTGGCGGGGCCGCTCCAGGGAAAAATCCAGCAACCGGTGGGTGTAATCGTAGGTGGGCCCCAGCATCTGGCCCCCGGGCAGGTCCTTAAAGGTGGCCGAGATCCGCCGCCTCATGTGCATGGCTGAGGTGTCCAGGGGCTGGGTAAAGCCGATGCGCGGCAAGGTGGTCCGGTACGCCCTCAACAGAAACACGGCCTCGGCCAGGTCCCCTTGCGCCTGTTTGACAGCGATGGCTGCCAGGCGCCTGTCGCAGAGCGACCCTTCGTTCATCACCCGGTCCACGGCAAGGCCCATCTGCTCTTCGATCTGCTCGACGGTCAACTCCGGCACCGACACATCACCCCTGCGCTCCTCGGCCAAGAGGGCGTGGGCTTGTTCGATGGCCTTCTCCCCTCCTTTTACCGCTACATACATGGCGTCTCTTCCCAGTCTGTTGTCCGCGGCATGGCCGCGATACGGTTGTTGCAGGCAAAAAGGATATCCACCCCCATGGGAAACAGGGCCCGGGCGTTTTTCCGACTGCTCCAGAAATGGTCGGGCAGTCCCCCGGCGTCCAGATCGCAGGACCCGTCGATGCCCGGCCCCATAAGCCGTTTGCCCGGGCGCGCTTCCAGGTGCTCCACCTGGAGGATCAGGGTGGTGGACTGATGGGGGCTCCCCTCGCTGCCCAAACAGAAGCTCTCCAGCCGGGGCATGGACTCCGGCCGGGTGACAAGGGCAAAGTCGGCCTCGGAGACCGAGGTGCCCATGGGAGACCCGCAGTGAAAGGTCACCCACTGAAGGGCCGACGCCCCCCTGGGAAGATCCGTCCACAACGAGGTTTCAAAATCCAGCAGGGTCAGGGCCAGGGCCGTGGTGGCCTCGTCCAGCCCCTCCACCGGGACCCACTCGTCCAGCTCGATGATGCGGCCCGGATGGGCCATGGCATCCAAAACCTGCCGGAAGACCTTCTGGGTACCGAGGGCCGGGTTGGCAAACCCTTCGGCGATCTCGTTTAAATTCATGGCTGTCTGCATCTATTCTCCCCTTACCATGGTGAAAAAATCGACACGGGTGGCATCCGTCTTTTCCGACGCGCGCCGCCTCTCCTCTGCCAGCTCACCGGCCAGGGGTTCCACCACCCTGGCCATCACCTCGCCATGGGCCCTGCTGTCCTGCAGCAAGGCGTCAAGAACCGCAGCGAGCTCCGCGTGACGCCCCCGGGTGCCCCTGACGTAGGCACACCCGCTGAAGCCGGTCTCGGTCTGCACCGCGCATCGGGTGACGGGCACCTCGCCGAAGTTGAAGGGACGCCCCTGCCCCCCGGTGCGGGCCCGCACCATCACCATGGCCGTCTCCGGGGGACGCAGGAAGGTGTATGCCGGTTTGCCCGGCACCTCCTGCCAGGCCGCCTCCAGGGACGCCAGGGGAGCCCGGGCAAGGATCCCCATCCACTGCTGCCGCTCTTGTTGTTCCTGTGTGTTCTGCATCATCAGATAAATCTGCTCCTCAGCTTGCCGCAGGCATAATCCAGAAGGCTGACGCTGACGATGACCATAATCATCATGGTGGCCACCTCCCGGTACTCAAACCCGTTGATCTTGTCGAACATAAGAAACCCGATGCCCCCGGCCCCGCAGAACCCCAGAATGGTTGCGCTGCGCACGTTGGACTCGAACCGCAGGAGGCTGTAGCTCACCACCAGGGGCATCACCTGGGGCAGCACGGAAAAGGAGATCACCTGCAGGTTCCCCGCCCCGCTGGCCACCAGGGCCTCCATCTGGCCGGGGTCGATGGCCTCGATGGCCTCGCTCACCACCTTGCCCAGGATGCCGAAGGTGTGCCAGAACCCAGGGCAAAGGGCCCCAGACCGATGACCGCCACAAAAATCAGGGCCATGACAAACTCGTTAAAGCCCCGGCAGAAGTCCAGGAACCGCCGCACTCCGACGTGGCAGAGCCAGCGAAGGGCCCGGTGCCGCCGCCCCTCCCCCTGGACCAGCAGGGCCAGGGTGTTTTCGGCGGCGCACATGGCCGCCGGAATGGCCAGCACCACGGCAAAGAGGGTTCCCCACACGGCCATGGCGATGGTCTCCACCAGTCCGTGGCCGTACTCCGAAAGGGCCGAAGGCGAGGTCTCCGGCGGAAAAAAGCCCCCCTTCTTGTCCCGGAGGATCTGGCGGTATTCCCGCTCCACAAAGGCCTCGCGCTCGGCTTCGGGTTTCCTGGATAGGAGCTCGTCGGCCAGGGCCTCGGTCTCCTTGTGCATGACCATGCCCAGGGGCATCTCCTTTCCTGCGCGGGCCAGCCGTTTTTTCAGCTCCTCTCCGGCCTCTTCCATGGCAACGATCTTCAAAAGGTTCTCCGCCTGGATCCTGGCGTCCTTTCGGTCGAACTCGGTGAGCTCGCGGCCGAAGAGATAGGTGGCGGCATTCTCACGTTTCTCGATAAAAGCCATGGGGTCGATGCCCACGAACCGGTGAGCCATAGACACGCCGCCCACCAGCCACAAGGGCGAAAAGCCCCCGGGTCACCTGCTGAAAAGGCGTCTTGACCGGCTTCA
Organism: Desulfoluna sp. CYM3A; assembly: GCF_056829965.1. Taxonomy (NCBI): domain Bacteria; kingdom Pseudomonadati; phylum Thermodesulfobacteriota; class Desulfobacteria; order Desulfobacterales; family Desulfolunaceae; genus Desulfoluna; species Desulfoluna sp. CYM3A. The sequence continues at coordinate 1,536,078 of NZ_CP186556.1, read as the reverse complement.
GGCTCAGTCGTGTGATGACCTGGGTTCCGCTCATTTGGCCGCCATCTTCTTTTTGAGGTATTTCAGGTACCGGATGGTGTCGTAGGTGCTGTCGTCGGCAAAGCCGTACCCCCCGTTCTGGAGATGGGCCATGCCCTCTGTGTCCCCGTTGAAGGAGAGAAGGGCCCCGGCAAAGGCGGCTTTCAGGCTTTCAGGCAGGTCCTTGCGGGCGGCCATGGGGGCCCCGGGGATCAGCTCCGAGGTCCAGAGGACCCGAAAATCATCCAGGGTGGCCTGACCCTTCTGGATCATCCGGTCCAGGTCGATGTTGTTGGTGGCGGCCACCTCCACGGTTCCGTTTTTCACCGAGAGGATGGAGGCCCCGTGGGAGCCGGAGAACTTCACCTGGCGAAAGTAGGCTTCGGGTTTCACCTTCAGGTCCCGGGCAAAAAGGATGTTGGGCACCAGGTAGCCGGAGGTGGAGTTGGGGTCGGTAAACGCAAACACCTTTCCCTTGATCTGGGAAAGGGTCTTGATGGGCGAGTCCTTGCGGGTGATGATCACCCCGTAGTACCCGGGTTCCCCCGCTTTGTTCAGCTCCAGGGCGATGGCCTGGGCGTCGGCCTTCTTGGCGGCCTCCACGTAACTCTTGGGACCGAAGTAGGCAAAATCGAGGTGCTTGTGTGCCATGGCTGTGATCACGCCGGAGTAATCGCTGGCGCTGATGATCTCCACCTCCACGCCCAGGCTCTTCTTCACGTGGTCGGCCAGGGGCTGAAACCGCGACTCCACGGCCGAGCCCCCTTCCGTGGGGATAAAACCGATACGGATCTTTTGGGGCCACTGGGCCTGGGAAGCCGACGCCGTCCCCGAAAGGATCAGGCCGATACACATCACACACACCACGGTCAATCGTCTTGCGTTGTCAAACATGGGATCTCCTTTGTGCTGTTCGTTATGTTACGGATAAATCGTATCGATGCCATTGGCAGCCGGAGGCTGCCTTTTTCAATTCAGGCGCAGGCCGCCAGGGTGGGATCATCGGAGCGCGGGCCGTAGACGTCCCGGATGATCGCGTCGGTGAGGGCCTCCGGCGGGCCGTCAAAGACCATGCCCCCTGCTGAGATGCCGATGATGCGTTTGGCGTAGCGCCTGGCAAAGTCGATGTGATGGAGGTTCACCACCACGGGGATGCCCTGCTCCTCATGGATTCGCCGAAGCAGCCCCATGATGACCTCCGAGCTTTTGGGGTCGAGGCTGGCGATGGGTTCGTCGGCAAGGAAGAGGGCCGGGTTCTGGGCCAGGGTCCGGGCGATGGCCACCCGTTGCTGCTGGCCGCCGGAGAGGGAATCGGCGCGCTGGTAAGCCAGATTTCCGATGCCCACCTGATTGAGGAGGCTGAAGGCCAGCTCCTGCTCTGCCTCGGAGAAGAGCCTCAGCAGTGATCCTGTGTGGGAGAGCAGCGTGGTGCAGAACCGGAGCCGCCCCACCAACACGTTTTCCAGGACCGTGAGCCGCCGGACCAGGTTGAACTGCTGAAAGATCATGCCCACCTGCTGGCGAACCCGACGAAGCTGGCGCCCGGTGGCCCGGGTGATCTCCTCCCCGTTCAGGAACATGTCGCCGCTGGAGGGGTTCACCAGGCGGTTGAGGCACCTCAGGAGGGTTGACTTTCCCGCCCCGGAGGAGCCGATGATGACGATAAAGTCGTCCTTTCGCACGGCAAGGGAGATCCCCTGTATCGCTTCGGTGCCGTTGGGGTACACCTTGCCCAGGTTCCGGGTCTCCAGCACGGTGTCGGCCAGGGTTGGATCAAGCGGCCGGATGGTGTCGCTCATGGCGCGGCCCTCCTTTGGCGGTTTCCGTGACGCAGGCAGGGGTTCCCTGCCCCTCCCCCGATCCGGGGGCGGCGTAGTGCACCATGCGGCCCCCCACCCAGCTCTGGATAATCCGCGCCCAGGGTTCGCTGCGGTCTACCACCAACAGGTCTGCCTTTTCCCCGGGGGCCAGGGTCCCCAGCCCTTTACGGATAAAACGCCCCGGCCCGGAGGTCACAAGGGAGAGGGCGTAATCCGGGGAGGTGTCCAGGGTCTTTGAAGGGTGCCTGGAGCATGCACTCGGGGTAGTAGTCACTGAGCAGGCCGTGGCAGAGCCCTCGCGAGACGGTCTCCGCCGCCTTGAGGTGTCCGCCGGAAGAGCGCCCCCTCACCAAGTTGGGCGCACCCATGAACACCCGCATCCCCTCTTTCACGGCCCGTTTTGCCGCATCCACGGAGAGGGGAAACTCACTGGCCGTTGCGCCCAGGGCCTTAACCAAGCCGACCTTCTCGGGGGTGTCGTCGTCGTGGCTCAAAAAGGGAAGCCCTTCGGCCGAAACCCGCCGGGCAAAGGAAGAGAGGGCATTCCACCCGGCCTCCCGGCCCGCTGTTTTGCGATGGGCCATGCCCACGATCTCCTCATAGGCATCCCCACCGGCTCCGGCGTAGTAATCCACAAAGGCGCCCAGGGTGGTGAACTGTCCCTGGCCCGGAGTGTGGTCCATGACCGAGACCATATCGATAAGGCCCTCGTCCAGAAGCCGGGTAAGGACCTTGCATCCCTCTTCGGCCCCCACCTCGTACCTGGCATGGACCAGATGACGGACCATGGCCCCGGAGGAGCGGTCAAAGGCTTTGACCATGCGAATGATGCGCTCCACCTCCCCCGGGGACCTTAAGCCCAGCTCGTTGTCTGCAAAGCTGAGGGCATGGCAGTAGGTGGTGATACCGCAGGAGGCGATGCGCCGATCCAGGTTGCGCAGAGCAAACTCAAAATCAAAATAGACCCCGGGGCGCATCTCGATGCTCTGCTCCAGGGCGTCGGAGTGGAGGTCCACCAGGCCCGGCATGATCAGCCGTCCCCCGGCGTCCAGGGTCACGGTTCCCCGGGGGGGCTGATCCCCTTCGGTCACCTCGAGCACCCCCTTTTCGCTGAAAAGAACCGATCCACGCTCCAGCAGGCACTCTCCGTCAAACACCGCACCACCGGTGAGGCATATCGTGCTGTCCATAATCTGCTCCTGTTGTGATCTCCGTTTCCGGCAGGATGACGGAAGAGGTCAGCGCCCCGCCGCATCCGGCCGTTCGTCTTCAACTGTCATAAGGAAAATAGAGGGGAAATGTTGGGAAATGACCGCGAAACGGTTAGCACTGTGTTAAACGAAATATCGCCGTGGGCGATATATAAGGAGAGGATCGGAAAAAAGGCTATGCCCTTACCTGGTGATGGCAGCCGGGCACAAAGTGCGTGAGGAGATCGATGAAGTGTGAGACCGAGGCCTCAAGGGAGTCGTTGTTCCGAGGGGTCTGGGTTAAATGTCGAGAAGCGGGGCAAGGGTGTCCGAGTGGCTAAGCCTGGCTTCAATCTGGGCTTCGGTTTCCCGGTTTCTGCGCAGGAGCCTTTTTTTGAGGATCTCGCGATCCGCCTCGATATGGATCACCACCATCTCGGGATAGCGCCGGGCAGCCTCGCCAAGGTAACCCCGGGAGCCATTAACCACCACGCTCACGCCCCGGTCAAGCCAGCCGTCGATTTCGGCGCCGATGCCGTAGCCGTTGCCGTGGCTCTCCCAGGACAGGGCAAACAGCCCGAGCTCCCGCCTCTGGCAGAACTCTTCACGGGACAGGGCCACATGGTTCTCGCCCCCCGCATCTGCAGGACGGGTAATGTATCGGTGGGCAAACAGCACCGGTGCCGAGCCGTTGAGCTCAGAGCGTGCCTCGGTGCACAGGGTATCTTTTCCGGCGCCCGACGCGCCGGTGACGTAAAAAAGTGTTCCGTTTTCCATGGGAAGGTATCCTCTGTTCGGGGTCAAGGCCCGAATGAACGGACCGGGATCTGCATGGATCAGCATGGGCTCCCATGGTGAGGTTTATATTACAATCGGGTGATAAAATCATGTTGCAATGGGCTCATTCGTTTCAATCGTCCTTCAATGGATGTATAATTCGGCACGACCTGCCCGGACGGGCCATGGCAGCCATCACTGTTCAGCCCGCCTTCGGCCTGGCAGAAAACCCAACCCAACAAATGGAAAAAAGAGACCATGACGCATATCATCAAGGCCACCCTCCTCTTCGACGGCAAGGGAGGCACCGCCACCGACCGATACATCACCATTGAAAACGACCGCATCGCAAGCATCTCTGAAACCGCCACCCGCTGGGACTCGGAAGGGATCGTGACCCCGGCCTTCATCGACCCCCACTCCCACATCGGCATGGAACGCGAAGGGGAGCCCTCCCGGGAGGGAGAGGCCAACGACGAAATCGGCCAGATCCTGCCCCTGGTGGACCCGGTGGACAGCCTCTACTTCGACGACCGCGCTTTCTCCGATGCCGTGGACTTCGGGGTCCTGTACAGCTGCGTGGTGCCGGGAAGCGGCAACCTCATCGGCGGCAAGGCCAGGGTGATCCGAAACTTTGCCCGCTACCGGGACGAGGCCGTGATCAAAGACTACGGCTACAAGATGGCCCTGGGCTACAACCCCCGCTCCACCACGGACTGGAAAGGGGATCGCCCCACCACCCGCATGGGGATCTACGCCATGCTCGAAAAGCGCTTTGACGAGGTGCTCCTTAAAAAGGAGAAGGCCGCCCTTGCAAAGGAGAAAAAACTCAACGAACTCTCGGACAAGCAGGCCAAGGGCGAGATCAACGAAACCGACCACGCCTTTGAGGCCGATGTCATCGAACGCGAATACCTCCTCTCCTTCGATCCCGAAGACAGCGCCCTGCTGGAGCTTCTCAGCGGCGAAAAAATCGCAAAAGTCCACGTGCACAAGGAAGACGACATTCTCTATCTCATAAAGCTCGTGGAAAAATACGGCCTCTCCGTCACCTGCGATCATGCCTGCGATGTCTTCCACACCGAGATCTTCAACAAGCTCGCCGAACGGGAGATCCCCGTAGTTTACGGCCCCATCGGCTCCGTGGGCTACAAGGTGGAGCTCAAGCACGCCGTTTACAAAAACACGGCCAAGCTCATGGCCTCCGAAGCCTTTTACACCCTCATGAGCGACCACCCCGTGACCCTTTCAGCCTCCCTCCGGGACGGGCTGAAGTTCTTCCTGATGCACGGCATGGACGAAGCCGAGGCCATCAGCCTGATCACCGGCAAAAGCGCGGCCGTCCTGGGCATCGACGACCAGCTCGGCACCATCGAAGAGGGAAAGCTCGCGAGCCTCCTGGTCTGGGAAAAGCACCCCTTCCATTTAGGAGCGGTTCCTTCCGAAGTGTTTGCGGAAGGGAAGAAAATCAGATAGAAAGCCCCCGCCCCTTTGCCCCGGACTGCCCATTGCAGGCGCAGTCCGGGGCCCACTCCCTGCCGCGAAACACCCCGCCCACACCAGTCTATCAGCAATACCCGACACGCCATCCAGCCAGCCCGTTAGATATCAGGACATGGGCCGTACGAGGCGCCGCCGCGCCGGAAAAACCCGCCAAAATACCCCATGACACAAACTAATTTCCAGACAATCCCCAAACCATGGCAAACCCGGAACCATCAATAATAAATTGAAATAAAAATCGATTTAAAAGATGATCATTGTCTTTTTTTGGAAACATACAGAAAAAATCATAACAACTCAAAATATCTTTTAATCACACCTCCGCCACAAGCGATTGCTCTTGAAAAAACCGTTGAAGCAATTTGACACAGGCTTTCGCCGCCTCTATGGTAGGCATCGTTTTGAACACAACCGAGGGTGAACCACATGACAAAAATTGAAGTGAGGGACCTGGTCAAGATTTTCGGTCCCTCCCCGCGACGGGCATTGTCCATGCTCCGGGACGGGTCTGACAAAGAAGAGATATTGGAAAAAACCGGCCACGGTGTCGGCGTGGGCGGGGTAACCTTCGACGTCAAGGCCGGAGAGATCATCGTTATCATGGGTCTTTCAGGGAGCGGAAAATCCACCCTGGTGCGCTGCCTGAACCGGCTCATCGAGCCCACGGCGGGATCCATCCTCGTGGATGGGGTCATCGCCAAGGTAAGCCATGGGGAACTCCTGGATATCCGGCAGAAAAAATTCGGCATGGTTTTCCAGAACTTTGCCCTGTTTCCCCACCGCACCGTGGCGGAAAACGCCGCCTTCGGGCTTGAAATCCAGGGGGTTGAACGGGAAGCCAGGCTGGAGAAAGCCCACGAAGTCCTGGGCCAGGTGGGCCTGTCCGGCTGGGAGCAGAGCTACCCGGATCAGCTCTCCGGCGGCATGCAGCAGCGGGTGGGCCTTGCCCGCGCCTTGGCCGTAGACCCGGATATCCTGCTCATGGACGAGGCCTTCAGCGCCCTGGACCCCCTCATCCGAAGGGACATGCAGGACGAGCTCCTGGACCTTCAGGACCGGCTCCAGAAAACCATCGTCTTCATCAGCCACGATCTGGACGAAGCCTTGAAAATCGGCGATCGCATCGTGCTGATGAAAGACGGCAAGGTGGTCCAGGTGGGCACACCGGACGAAATCCTCATGGAACCGGCCACCCGTTACGTGGAAAAATTCGTGGAAGACGTGGACATCTCCAAGGTCCTCACGGCCGAATCCGTGATGAAGCGCCCCTTTGCCGTGGGCCATGTGCGCAACGACGGGCCCAGAGCCGCCCTTCGCAAGATGAAAAACGAAGGGATCTCCAGCCTCTTCGTCACCAAGCGGGACCACTCCCTTCTGGGGATCATCTCGGCGGCCGACGCCAAAGAAGCCGCAGAGCGAGGCGACGACAACCTGGAGACCATTTTGCAGCGGGACGTCACCACCGTCCCCCCGGAGACCCCGGCCTCCGAGCTGTTTGAGATCCTCAAGGATCTCCCCTACCCCCTGGCCGTGGTCACGGAGACCCGGAAACTTGCGGGCGTCATTGTCCGCGGGACCCTGCTGGCCGCCCTGGCCGAAGGAGGACGCAGTGCTTGACCTGGACATCCCGAGGCTCCCCATCGGAAAGGCCATCGAAGCTGTCATCGATTTTCTCGTGGCCCATTGTTCCGGTGCCACCAATGTCTTCTCGGACATCATGGAGGCGTTCATCGACTTCATGGTGGACGGTATGCTCTTTTTGCCGCCCTGGCTTTTTATCCTGGGAATCGGGGCCCTGGCCTTTGCCATCACACGCAAGACATCGGTATCGGCCCTGGCCATCCTGGGGCTGTTCCTCATCGTGAATATGGGCCTGTGGAAGGCCACGGTAAGCACCCTGGCCCTGGTGCTCATCGCCACCCTGGTCTCCATCCTCATCGCCATCCCCACGGGGATCCTGGCGGCCTTGAACCGCACCGCCTATCGCATGGTCATGCCCGTTCTGGACTTTATGCAGACCATGCCGGCCTTCGTCTACCTGATCCCGGCCATCCCCTTTTTCGGGCTGGGCAAGGTATCGGCCATCTTCTCCACCGTGATCTTCTCGGTGCCACCGGCCATCCGCCTCACCTGCCTCGGGATCCGCCAGGTTCCGGCAGAGCTCATCGAAGCAGCGGACGCCTTTGGCTCCTCACCGCGCCAGAAGCTCTTCAAGATCCAGCTCCCCCTGGCCACCCCCACCATCATGGCCGGGGTGAACCAGACGGTGATGCTGGCCCTCTCCATGGTGGTCGTGGCCGCCATGATCGGGGCCAAGGGCTTGGGGGGCGAGGTATGGAAAGCCATCCAGCGGCTGCAGCCCGGCAAGGGCTTTGAAGCCGGAATCGGAATTGTCATCGTTGCCATGCTCCTGGACCGCATACTTCAGCAGCTGGGAGCCAAGAATGGAAAACCTGAAGGAGGAAATGCATGATTCGCCGTATCGCGTCCCTTTGTCTCGCCCTGGCTGTTGCCGCTCTCATCGCAACCCCGGCCGCGGCCAAGGAAAAAATCAAAATCGTTTACGTGGAGTGGGCCTGTGCCACAGCCAGCTCCAACGTCATGAAAGCCGTCATCGAAGAGAACCTGGGCTACGACGTGGAGCTTACTCCGGTCTCGGCCCCGGCCATGTACGCGGCCCTGGCCTCCGGTGATCAGGACGCCATGACCACCTCGTGGCTCCCCGTGACCCACAAGGACATGGTCAAACGCTATCAAGGGAAAATCGAAGACCTTCGGCCCCAACTTCCACGGAGCCCGGATCGGCCTCATTGTCCCCACCTACGTGACCATCGACACCATTGCAGAGCTCAACACCAACGCCAAGGCCTTTGACGGAGAGATCATCGGCATCGACCCCGGCGCCGGGGTGATGCTCAAGACCGAAGAGGCCATGGACCACTACGGCCTGGACAAAATCGAGCTTATCTCCTCCAGCGGCGCGGGCATGACCGCCACCCTGGCCAACCGCTACCGCCAGAAGAAATGGGTGGCTGTCACCGGCTGGGTGCCCCACTGGAAGTTCGCCAAGTTCGACCTGAAGTTCCTTGAAGACCCGGACAAGGTGTACGGCGAGGCCGAGACCATCAACACCTTTGCCCGCAAGGGGCTCAAGGCGGACCACCCCAAGGTCTACCACGTGCTGGATACCTTCTCCTGGACCGCCGCCGAGATCGGTGAGGTGATGGCCATGAACACCGTGGACGGCTCCGACGTGTATGAAAATGCCAAAAAATGGGTCGCCGCCCACCCGGATCGTGTCAAGAGCTGGTTGCCGTAACAGATCCAGGAAAAGCCAGCCTCCGGCGGCAAGGTGGGGGCACCTTGAAACCCTATGGCGAATGCATGAAGGGCATCATCATGCCATCACTTCCAAGGCATTCGCGTGAAGGGTGATCGTTGACAACCCGTCTCGAAAAGAGACCTGTTGATTCTTCAATAAACAGACAGATCGGAGCAGGAACGTTTTTGCGGAGTTTTTTCAAAAGCGACCTGCCGGAGGCAAGCTGAACAGCTGGATAAATACCAAAGCCCGCTCAAGGTTCCAAAGAACCATGGACGGGCTTTTGATTTTTGCCTGACACCATCTTCCCTGTTCAGTTGGGCACTTATGCCTGACCCGAGCCCTTCCCCAAAGCCGCTTTCCCAAGCATGGATGCCGCGATAATCACCCCATCCCCAGAAGCACCTGCCCCGACACCCTCTGCCCGTGGATAAGCGCCACCAGAAGCACAGCCAGGGGCGGTGTAAGGTAGCTTAGAAACCCAATAACCGAAAGATTCCGTTGCCACTCCCCGGTTCCACAGGAAAAAGGAGAGCCCCAAAGGCACAAGGCCCACGTAAACCGCCGAGGCAAGGGCCCGGCCCCCTGGTGCCGGATGGGGACCGGTAATGAGATAAAAAGCCGCGGAGATCACGGCGGCGTACACCGTAAAAGCGGTCATGGGACTGCGACAAGTGTTCAGCCTGGGAAGGGCCACGGAAAAACTGCTCCAGACCAACCCGCAGAGCAGGGCCTGGAGATAGCCTTTCATGTAGGCGGCATCAAAGGAGAGATCCGCGTTGGAAGCGATCACAAGACCAGCACCCACCATGCCCATGAGCGCCGTGGCGAAAATGCTCCCTTTGAGTTTTTTGAACGCCAACACCGAAGAGAAGACCACGATCCAAAAAGACCATGTGGTGGCAAGGATGGCGGCTTCGGCCAACGGGGCGTTGTCCATGGCCATGTAGTAGACCCAGTGGTAGCCGAAGATCCCGGCCACCCCCCAGAGGCTGGCGGCAAGCCCCGGAAGGTAAAGCCTCACAGAACAGTACGTCACCACATCCTGGAGGTAGAGATAGAGAGCCGCCGACGTAAAACTGTAAAACATGAGGGACTCGGTGGAGAGGCCGTCAAGGCCCGCCCCCACGGCAGCCGGGAGACTCGCCCAGCATAAAATCGCCCCAAGGGCGTACAGATAAGGAACCACAACCACACTCCCGGACGCGGCGCGCGCGCCTTTAAAAAGGTTTTCTATTATCCGGCTCAGGGCCGGGTGCCATCCATGGGAGACGAGGGTAGCCCGACGGGATACGGCTGTGTTTGAACAAAATTGACATGGGATAAGGGGAGGGGGAGGCTAAGGGCGAAAGGCTAAAGGCAAAGGGCTAAAGGCGAAGGGAGGGGGATGGGGGAATCAGGATGAGCGCTGGTAGGCGCCGGGGGGAAGGCCGTAGCGGGACCGGAAGGCTCGGGTAAGGTGGCTTTGATCGGAAAAACCAGAGGCCAGGGCGCTGTCTGCGATGGACTCTCCCCGTTCCAGCATGCGGCGGGCGTTTTCCAGGCGAAGCTGGGTCAGGTAGGCATGGGGCGCTGTGTAGTTCCCAGGGTTTTCCGAAAAAGGCGGATCAGGTGGTAGGGGGTGCATCCGGCAAGCCCGGCAAGGGTCTCCAAGGTCAGGGGCGTATCGAGATTCTCCCGGAGGCACTCCAGGACCCGGTCGATACGGACATCTCGTGCCTCCGGTGCCTTCGGCAAAGTCCCCAGTCGGCCGTGACGCCTGAAGAGGTCGCCGAAGACCCGGGTCACCCGGGTGGAGAGCTCTAAATCGGGCGCATCGCCGAGCATCAGCTCATGGAGCCGGGCCAGCTCTGTCCAGAGGAACCTGTCGGTTATGGGCCCGCCAGTGAGGCCAAGCCCCTCGGCACCGGAGAGGCCTAACTGTTCGCCCATGGCCTGGAACACCCCGGCCTCCACATAAAAGCTCCGCAGGTGCCGGGCCGTCTCCGAGCAGGGACGGTTGCCATGAACCGCCCCGGGCTCGATGACGCTTATGCTGCCCGGTGTCAGGATGTCCGTGGAGCCGCCAAGGCTGTAGTGCTCCCCCCCGGCCGTGTTCAGCCACACCACATACCGGTCGTGAATATGGGGCTGGAACTCAAAGGGGTCGGTGCAGGAGAGCACCTTGAGGCCCGGGATGCGTTCCGGTCTGTAGACCATGGCCATGGCAAGGGGCTCCTTTGCAAGGCAGGGGTGGGTCAGAGACGAAGCATCAGGCGTGGCTGTTGGCGGTGAGCTCCTTGGCCCACTTGCCTTTGTCGGACTCAACCGGGGTAAAGCCCCTCAGCCGCGAGATGAGGCCATCGGGCTTTTCATCCATGAGGACGATGTTGCTGTAGTCGGCTTCGATGAACGACTGGTCGGCCATGTGGTTGAAAAAGGCCATGAGCTTGTCGTAGTAGGCGTCCACATTGAGAAAGCCGCAGGGCTTTTTGTGGATGCCCAGCTGGGACCAGGTGATGATCTCAAAGATCTCCTCCATGGTGCCGAACCCGCCGGGAAGCGCGATGAACCCGTCGGAGAGATCGGCCATGAGGCCCTTGCGCTCATGCATGGTGTCCACCACACGCAGATCATCCAGGTCGGTGAGGGCCACTTCCATGTCCACCAGGTGACGGGTAATGACCCCGGTGACCTTGCCGCCGTTCTCCTTGACGGTCTTGGCAAGGGTCCCCATCATGCCCAGGCTGCCGCCTCCGTACACCAGACGGATATCGTTGGCGGCCATGGTTTTTCCAAGCTCCCGCGCCCCTTCAAGGTAGGCGGGGTTGGACCCGGGGCTTGCCCCGCAGAACACACAGATATTTTTCATTTTTTCTTCCTTGTATTTCTTTTTTTTTTGTAACTCTTCAACTCAAAAAAGCCTCCGGTGGCCCTGCCGGGGCCAAACTTTTACCAAATTAGATGCTTTGGGTTTGCCAAACAGGTCTTGACAGCTCCGGCATGAATTCCAGCGATTTTGACCGTTCTAATCTTTCTACCGGAACGTTTTTTGCGGAGCTTTTTTTCAAAAAAGCGACCCGCCAGAGGCAAAGATGAGCTGAATCGTTAATTTTTTTTTAACGCGCCCGGGTCCATCATGCCACGTTCAGAACCGTCGCCCCCATGCACCATCGGTTCCGGCCCTTCTCCTTGGCCCGGTACAGGCCGTCGTCGGCGGCCTCGAAAAGGTCCCGCTCGGATCCCATTCTGGTGGGAGCCACGTGGCCACACCGATGCTTGTGGTGACATACCCTGCGACAGAGGAGCGCTTGTGGGGAATGGCAAGGTCGGACACGGCCCCGAGAAGCCGCTCGGCCACATGAACAGCCCCTTCTGCCTCGGTTTCGGGCAGAAGCACGGCGAACTCTTCGCCGCCCACCCGCGCCACCTTGTCCGTGTGCCTCCTGGCCGCATCGGAGATGGCCAGGGCCACTTTTTTCAGGCAGTCGTCCCCCTGGGCATGCCCGCAGGTGTCGTTGTAGGCTTTAAAAAAATCGATATCCAGCATCACCAGGGAAAGGGGCGCCTGGGTCCTGATCCCCCGGATCCACTCCCTTTCGAAGATGACCTCAAACTCCCGTTTGTTAATAAGCCCGGTGAGGCCGTCCGTGGTGGAGAGCAGGCGAAGCTGCTCGTTGGTCTCTTCAAGCTGCTGTTGCAACTCTTCAAGCTCCACCAGTTTTCGGTCGAGCTCCCGGGTCTTTTTGCTCAGGGCATCCTTGTGGCGGAACAATTCGATGAAGACCCCCACCTTGCTCTTGAAGACCCGCTCGTCCAGGGGCTTGAACAGATAGTCCACCGCCCCGCTCTCGTACCCTTTAAACACCTGGGCATCCGCCCGAAACGCCGCCGTGATGAAGATGATGGGGATGTGCTTTGTCTTTTTGTTTCCGCGCATCAGCTCCGCCACTTCATAGCCGTCCATGCCGGGCATCTGGACGTCGAGGAGAACCAGGGCAAAATCGTGGTCCAGGGTAAGCCCCAGGGCCTCCATGCCGGAGGTGGCCCGAACAAGCTCGATATCCGGCTCATCCAGAAGGCTTTCCAGGGTCAGGAGGTTCTCCGGACGATCATCAACGATCAGTATCTTGGCAATTCCCATGACAAACCTTTGTGGTATTGATGGAACATAAACAATCAACAGCCCGTTTTCAGAAAGCCCCCGCACACCACGACGGGGGCTTCATCTTTCTGTCAGGCCAGTGTTTTCAAAAAAGGGCCGATGCGTTCCAGGGGAAGCACGTCCATTGCTGGGTCACCGCCTTGATGGCGGCCCTGGGCATGGCATCTGCCGCGGCGGTCTCCGGATCCTGCACCACCACCAGGCCGCCCAGTGCCTTGACTCTCGCAACACCGGCCGCACCGTCTGAGTTGGCGCCGGTGAGGATCACCCCCACCAGCCCTTTACAGAACACCTCGGCGGCCGTCTCAAACAGCACGTCCACCGACGGCCGTGAGAAGTTTACCCGCTCCTCGGTGGACAGGGCAATGGTCCTGTCCGCCTCCACCATAAGGTGGTAGTTGGGAGGCGCCACATAGACGGTCCCCGGCTTCAGGGGCTCTTTGTCTTCGGCCTCCTTGGCGTGCAGCGCACACCGGATGTCCAGGTGCTTCGGCAGGTAGCTCTCCGTGTTCGGGCTAAGATGCTGAACCACAAGCACCGGCACCCCGAATGATTCGTCCAAAACCGGAAGGATCGCCTCCAGAGCGGCGAGGCCTCCGGCTGAAACGCCGATGACAACAGCTTCAAATGACTTCATGCGTTTCATCCTTTGCCATGGCCTGCCTGCCGGGTTCTCACAGGGCGGACGGACCACGCTTTTTTCGGTATATCTTTTCTCGCTCGGACACGACCTCAAACCGGTCGGCCACGTTTGAAAACCGGATACTCTCCTTGGATCCAAGGCAGAGAAACCCGCCGGGACACAGGCTGTCGTAAAAAAGGTTCAACACCCGGTTCTGCAACTCCCGGTTAAAATAGATAAGAACGTTCCTGCAAAAGATCAGGTTCATCTCCCCGAACACCCCGTCGGTGACCAGGTTGTGGGAGGAGAAGAGCACATGCTCCTTAAGGGACCGTTTCATGATCACGTTATCATAATCGGCCGTGTAGTAATCCGAAAAAGAGCGGTCCCCGCCAGCCTTCTGGTAATTGGCCGTGTACTCACGCACCAGGTCCATGGGGTAGATCCCCTCCTTGGCCTTTTGAAGGATCAGCTCGTTGAAATCCGTGGCGTACACCTGCACGCGGTCGCCCATGCCCTCCTCTTCCAAAAGGATGCACATGGAGTAGACCTCCTGGCCCGCCGAACACCCGGCATGCCACACCTTGGCAAAGGGGTAGGTGCGAAGATGTGGAAAGACCACCTCCCTCACCCGCTTGTAAAACCACGGGTCCCTGAACATCTCCGTGACGTTGATGGAGAGGTCCAGGAGCAGGGTGTTGAAAAAGGCCTCGTCATGGATGGCCCGGTGCTGCATGTCCGAGAACGTGTCCAGGCCCTCCAGGGACCGGCGATGCTCCAGGCGACGCTTGGTATGGGTAAAGGCGTAGCTTCGGAAATCGTAGCCGTATTTCCGGTAGATGGCCTCAAGGAGCATCTGGATCTCAAGGCGTTCGTTTTCGATGCGTTCGGATTCATTCATATCAGTACAACCAGACCCTCAGCATGGATAGAAGTTTTTCCGCGTTCACGGGTTTGGCCAGGTAGTCGCTTGCACCGGCCTCGATGCACTTGCTCCTGTCCCCCTTCATGGCCTTGGCCGTCAGGGCGATGATGGGCAGCCTGGAGAAGGCCTTTTTCTTGCGGATCTCCGTCATGGCTTCGTAGCCGTCCATTACCGGCATCATGATGTCCATGAGGACCGCGTCCACCTTCTCCATGGCCTTGAGCTTGTCCAGGCATTCGATGCCGTTCCTGGCGATGACCACCTCCATGTTGCGCTCCTCCAACACACTGGAAAGCGCAAAAACGTTGCGCATGTCGTCGTCCACCAGCAGGATGGTTTTGCCGCTCAGCACAGCCTCCTTGTCGTGGACCATCTTGAGCATGTTGCGTTTCTCCTCCGGCAGGTTGGCTTCCACACGATGGAGAAACAGGGCGGATTCGTCCAGGAGCCGCTCCGGGGATTTCACCCCCTTGACGATGATGCTCTCGGCGTAGCGGTTGAGTTCTTTTTCCTCATCCCTGGTCAGGTCCCGTCCCGTGTAGATGATGATGGGCACCCGGGTGGAGGTGGGGCTCAAGCGGATCTTCTCCAGCAGTTCAAAGCCCGTCATGTCCTCCAGGCCGAGGTCCAGGACCATGCAGTCGTAGCCCCCTTTGTCCAGCTCCGCAAGGGCTTCCCTGCCGGAACTGACGGCGGTGGTCTCCACGTCTCCGGTGCCGATGAGGGTCTCGATGCTCTCCCGGTGGATCTTGTCGTCTTCCACCAGAAGAAGCCGACTCACGGGCTTGGAGGCAATGTCCTCCAATTTACTCAGGGCGTCTTCCACCTTCTCCATGCTCACCGGCTTGGTGAGGTAGCCCACCGCCCCCATGCGCATGGCATCCAGGCAACTGTCGTTGGCGGACATGAAATGCACCGGAATGTGCCGGAGTTCGGAGTTGCCCTTGAGGCGTTCCATGACGGTCCAGCCGTCGATGCCCGGCAGGCCGATGTCCAGAATGATGGCGCTGGGCTTGTAGTAATCGGCAAAATGGAGCCCGGTCTCCCCGTCTTCTGCCACCACGCACTTGAACCCCCGCTCCCGGGCAAAATCCCGCATGATCCTGGCGGAGTTGAGATCATCCTCAATGATAAGAAGGCTCTTTGCCTCCGGGGTCAGGGTTTTACGGTCGTCCTCCACGTAATCGCTCTCGCAAGGAGGAGAGGCGGCTTAGGGGGCAGTCCGGGACGCTGCAGTCGACAGACGGAGGAATCGGCGCTGGTGAAGAGACCGGTGCGCTCTCCTGCCTTGCGGGTGAGGGCTCCGGCACCGGAGACGGCTCGGCCGCTGCGGACGGTGTCGTCCCCTGGTACGCCTCGGGGAGAAGCACGGTAAAGGTGCTGCCCTTGCCCTCTTCGCTGTCCAGCAAAATCGTGCCGCCCAGCAGCTTGGCCAGCTCCCGGGAGATGGACAGGCCCAGGCCGGTGCCGCCGTACTTGCGGCTCGTGCTGCCGTCTGCCTGCTGGAAGGCCTGAAAGATGGCCACCTGCTTCTCCTTGGCGATACCGATGCCGTCATCTGTAACGGCAAAGGCAAGAACACCTTCGGGCTCCATCTCCGCCCTGGCGAGGAGGTCGGGGCCGGGACGGGACACGGTGAGGGCCACCGAGCCCCGATCGGTGAACTTGAAGGCATTGGTCAAAAGGTTCCGCAGAATCTGCTGGAGCCTCTGGGAGTCTGTGCGGACCATCTCCGGCACGCCCGGGGCAACGCTTAAGCCCAGGGCAATCTGTTTGTCTTCGGCCACATCCTTGAACAGCCGCCGGATATCGCCCATGAGCCCGTCCATGGTCACGTCCTCGATGACCAGCTCCACCTTGCCCGCTTCGATCTTGGAGAGATCCAGGATCTCGTTGATAAGGGCCAGAAGATCGGCGCCGGAGGCATGGACAGCCTTGGCGGACTCCACCTGGCGCTCCGAGAGGTTGCCGTCCTTGTTCTTGGAGAGCATCTGGGAGAGGATCAGGATACTGTTCAGGGGTGTCCGCAGTTCATGGGACATGTTGGCCAGAAACTCGGACTTGTACTTGCTGGCGATCTCCAGGTCCCGGGCCTTCTGCTTGACCACCTCCTGGGCGGCCTCCAGGTCGGTGTTCTTGCATGAGATGGCCTCTTTCTGTTCCTCCAGGGCCCGGGTCCGTTCCTCCAGCTCCTCGTTGGTGACCCGCAGCTCTTCCTGCTGGGCCTGGAGTTCGGACTCGGACTCCTTCAGGGCCTTGGTCTGCTCTTCCAGCTCCTCGTTGGTGACCCGCAGCTCCTCCTGCTGGGCCTGGAGTTCGGACTCGGATTCCTTCAGTGCCTTGGCCTGCTCCTCCAGCTCTTCGTTGGACACCCGCAGGGCCTCCTGCTGCTCCTGAGCCTTTTCCAGAAGATCGTGGATTGTCTGGCGGGACTTGGCGGCGTTGAACAAGATGGCCGCGTTTTCCATGTTCTGCTCGATGAAACGGCGCTGCATATCGGTGAAACGGCTCACCGAGCCCAGAAGCAGCACGCCCACCACCGCACCTTCAAAGGAGACGGGTGCCGCGATAAAATTGGACGGGATGGTCTCCCCCGCCCCGAAGTTCACGGCAGGTGCGCCGCTCTGCATGTCGCTGAACACCAGGATCTCGTTTTCCATGGCGGCCTGTCCCACCATGCCTTCCCCAAGGGCGAATCGGTTGAAGTTGCCGCTGCGGTCGGTGAAGGCATAACTCGCCTTGAGTTCCAGGCCCTTGTCGGTCATAAGGTACAGGGCTCCGAGCTGGGCATCCATGTGCCGGGCCATGAAGGAGGTAAAGCGACGTGCCAACTGGCCGCTGTCGTGTTCACCGCGCAACTTGTCGTCCAGCCCCTCTTTTCCGGATTTGAGCCAGTCCAGATTCTGGAGTTTCCGCGCCATGTTGTTCAGCGCCCTTGCCAGGGCCCCCAGCTCATCCCTCTGGTTGAGCTTGAGGGAGGCATTGAGCTCCCCGTTGGCAATGGCCTCGGCAAACCGGATGTCCGCAATGAGGGGCCGGGTGATGGCGCGGGAAAAAAACAACGCGCCGATACCGATGCAGGCAAGGAGGAACCCGGCCACCAGCCCGATCATCCGATAGATGCCCCTCACCGGTGCGGTGACCTCGTGCCTGTCGATTTTGGAGATGAGGTACCAGTCAAGGCCGGGGATCTCCAGCCGATGGTAGGCAACCAGAACGGCCTGCCCGATGCTGTCCATGTAGGTGGCGTGGCCGCCTTCTATCCCCCCCCGGACTGCGTCATTCCAATACTCTGGCGGGTTCTTGAGGGTCGACCCCACCACGAATTTCCCGCTGCCGATGGTCTTCACATTGCTCCGCAACTCGAAACGATCCGTTTTTGCATTGATCCCGAGAAGAGTTTCTGCCCGGTGCTGCCCATTCCCTGGCGGGCGTCCACAATGTGTGTCACCTGCTCCGGTGAAAACTGGAAAATCAAGACCCCTTTGACGGTGTCGCTGTCGTATCGGATGGGATGCCCCATGAACAGGGACTGAAGCCCCCCGCTGGGCCCGAAGGCAGCAAAATCGGACACAGCCGTTTTGCCGGTGGCCGCCACTTCCCGCCATACAGAGGCCAGGCCGGTCTCCTTGTAGGCACCGTGGCGCAGGTTGGTGCCGAGGTCGTCTTCGCCTGCAACGGAAAAGAGGACATCCCCCTCGTCGGCATCCACCACAAAGATATCGTGGTATCCGTAGTTGCGGGCATAGACATCCATCATCTTGCTGTAGGGCTCAACCTGACGCCAGTAATCGGCGGACCGGCTGTCCAGCCCCACGGCCGCGCCTTTGCGAGACAGGGCCCTTTGGGACTTGAGAACCGCCAGCAGCTCACGGGTCCGCTTGGACTCGGCCATGAACGCGATCCCGGCATGACGATCCGCGAAATACTCCTCGATCTGCCCTTTTCGGATCACCTGCACCGTGCTGAGCTGATCGAAGGACTTGTCCAGCAGAGAATCCGTGGACAACCGGGCCCCGAAATAGCCGATGACGACCAGGGGAACGGCACCGGAGATGATAAAGAGCAGGATAAGCTTGAACCGGATCCGCATATCTGAAAAACGAAACATGTGTACTCCAAAAACCAAATAACAGGCGCCCACAGCCCCCACGTAAAACACTCACACCAGCACACGCCCGGAACCCCACAGGCCCCGTGCCGATACGCACATCACCCCATCTTGAGAAAGCCACGACGACGCAGGCAGAAAAAAACGCGTCGACCCGGCCCGTTTCCTCACTTGGGTTTACAGGTCTTGACATGAAAAAGTCAACCGCTGATACCGGGTGATGCCTTATATTGTCAAGTCCGTAAGACTCCCCGCGGGCATCCCCCACAACCGGTAACGCAAAAAAGCCTATTCTGTCACGGATTCGGGAGAGAATAGGTACCGAGCTCTCGCCTCGGCCTGAACTCGATCACACCCACCTCACGGGCCTCCGCAGTGCCGGTTACGGCGCTTTGACGGCACAGCTCCATGGTCTTCATGGCATCCGGGCCGGAGAGTTCTTTGGAAAGGGTGCAGTGGGGAAGCCATCGTCCGGGAATGTACCGCTGGAATGGAGGGTGGGCGCAGGCATCCAGAAGGCTGTATAACCGTTGCTGCAGGTCAAGAAGGGGCCGGTTCGGGACCGGAGAAAGGATTACGGTGTGCTGCTCCCCGGGAATCAGGGAGATGGCGGGAAATGTGATGGGAAATCGGAAACACTCCTTGGAAAACGCCTTGACCAGGCTTAGAATCATCGCCTCATCAATGGAGGAAAGGACCGCCAGGCTCAGGTGGGGCCGCCCTCCGATCTGCTGGAGAACGGACGGCACCCCGGATGCGGCGAGGACATCCCACGTTCGCCGGATAGCGGCCTCAAAGTCCGGATCAAAGTAAAGTTCGATGGAGTATCCCATGCTGACCTCCAGAAAAAGCGATGTAGACAGATTTTGCGTTGCCTCAACTGACTAAACGGTTGGGCCACAAAAGGCAAACACGGGTTAAAAAAGGCGGAACCCGGCGGTGATCATGAACCGGTGCAGGACGGGATCATCCCGGGCAAAATCTTTGACCAGATTGTACTCCACGCCCACGTACCCCACCTCGTCCAGGTTGAAGCGCAGCCCGGCTGCTCCTGTGGCCCCCGCGCCGAACTCGGAGAGCCCCGGCTCCGGGTTGAGATCGCCGATGATGCCCCCGCCCTCCAGAAAAGGCTTCGGGAGCCAGACCTTTTTCGGGTTAAACTCCACGCCGGCACCGGCCGTGAGGGAGGTCACCGGATCGCTCACCTCGGCCCGGCCCAGGCCGTAAAGTCGAAGCTTGGCACCCAGGAGCGAATAAAATTGATGCCGATAGGAGAGATCCAGACCGAAGGTCCCTGCCCCTGCCTTGCCCGGAGCCGAGGTCCCACCCGTGACGCTGGTGCCGAGCTGCAGAGCGTGGGTCCGCATCCAGGAGTCCAGGGCGTTGGGGCTGTCCCAAACCAGACCGAAGCCACCGAAGGACTGCCCGGCAGCGGCCAGCACGCGTTTGACAAAGGTGGTGCACTGCAAACCAAACAGATTGTAGTTGGGTTTGGACCGGCAGGTTTTCCGCGCTTCCTTCATGGCCGCTGCAAACTGGGCGGCGGTGAGGACAAAGCGCTGGGAGGCTGTGGGTGTGTGGCGCGTATCCGGGTGATGCACGCACCCTTTGACATCTTTGGTGATGTTGGAGCCGTCGTAGCCCCACTGGGGCCAGAACCCGTAGGTCCAGGAGGTCCCCTTGTCGTCCTCCAGCCTCACCCAGGAGTGCCCCACCTTGTGGGTTAACGGAAGCAGAAGGAAGGTCCCCTCTTTGTCCGCGTACACGGTAATGGAAAACTTACCCGTGGCCGGATGTTTGACAGGGTCCGGCTTTGCGCAGTCCTTAGAACAGTCCTTGGGACTGAGCCGGGCCACCACCGAAGCGGTGCCCCGCTGCTGAACCACATGGGTCAGTTCATGGGCCATCACCTGACGCCCCGCAGACGAGTCCGACGGCGGCAACCCCTTGCCCAGCACGATATGGTTCCCCAGGGCAAAGGCCCGGGCATGAAAGGATGAGGCCAGCTCAGCGGCCTCCTCCCCCTTGTGGACCCGGACGCCGGAAAAATCCCGTCCGAAGCGCGGTTCCATATAGCCCGGATCCCGGTGCAGATACCGGAGGACCTCAGCCCCAACGGGCCTGTAAAACAGGCATCCCTCGGCCCGGCAAGGGCCGTTTCAACACCTCCCGGTGACGGCATGGCCGTCACCTGCCGGGCCACCCGATGGGCCTCTTCCTCAGCCCTCTCCCCACCCGCGCCGCCGACGGTCACCGAGGGCAAAGGGGAAGGGCCCCGTGGGCCGGATGCCGTGTGTTCGCCTCCGCGCGCCATCCATTGCTGCATCCCGTGGTTCCCCACGGCCCGCTGCGGCCCTTCCTCAGGGCAGATATTCCTCCCCGGGCCGGGGGCACACTGCCGCCGGTATGGGTCGCCACCGCCTCCTTGACCTCTTTGGCCTGACGTAAAAAAGTACACATATGGAACGCTCTCCTATATCCAACAGAAACCGCGCAGACATTGAAGGATCATCACGCCTTCCACAGACGACATAACGGAGGCTATCTGACGCAGAACCTACCCCTTGAATACACGGTTACGGGCAATACGAAGGCACCTGGCTGGGAAACAACCCCTCCCCCGCGTTGCATTCCCAGAAAATATGCCCCTCGTCGTCCATGGAGGGAACGAACAGAAGCTCCCCCTCTTCCATGTCCACGGTGAGGGTCATGTTGGACGCGTCCACCGACAGATGACTCCCATCCGGCAACGAATCCAGCACCCCGATGTCCTCCAGGGTGGGGATCTCTTCCGTCGTCTTGTAATAGGCTGCCATGGCTTCGCGCACCGGCCGGGTCTCGTGCATCACCGCGGTGGTATGGGCCTTGACCTTGTAGGTGGAAAACTGCGGGACGCTCACGGCAATAGTCGCGAACACAATATAAATCAGGATAATCAGGCTGGTCCCGGCCCCAAGGCGGCCGGCGTAGGGCAGGAAGGCGGCAAATACATAGGCGAGCCCATGGCGCTGTGGATCTTTGGCTTCGGGGGCCACCACCCGGGCCACACGCTTGGAGACCCAGGGATAGCCGGAAATGAGCTCATGAAGAGACATCCAGAAGCCCGACGTCTGCCGACTCTGGCGCAGGTAAGCCTTGAGGTCCATGTCTTTCCATCGCTCAGCCCCCGCGGCCAGAGCGGCCAGGGCCCGTCCCGCCCCTTCCGGCGTCTTGCAGCAGGCCAGGCCGTGCCGGTCGCATGTGGTCTCCCGAGCCCGGGAATAGGCCGCCCCCAGGAGGGGAAGCCAGAGAACCGGCCAGCGAAGCATGGTCCCGGTGAGGTGTTTCATCCTGATGTGCCCGAGTTCATGGCCGATGTAAAATTTCACCCCGTCGTCATGGGCTGCCATGGCATCCACCACATCGGAAAAAAGCACCACGAAATGGGTGCCAAGAAACCGGGTGGCAAAGGCATTGAAACCGCCGTCACCGTTTAAAATGTAGGCTTTCGGAGCCTCCTGGAATTTCAAAAGGTTGCTGCAGTAGACAAACTGGGCGTAAAGGTCGGGGAACTGCTCCTGGGACAGCTCGATGCCGTTGCCCTTGATATGGGCGATGAGGGCGGATTGGGCAAAAAGATAAAACACAAACCCCACAAGCAACACGACCAGCGCGACCCCGACAGTACCAAGGATCAAAAGGCCCCACACCGTAATCCCCAGGACAAGGGTAAGTGTTCCCAGAACGCGCTCGCGCGGACAGACTAGTTCTTCCATACCATCTCCTTTGCTCAGCGGTAACAAGATACAGACTCAAATGACGACACGAATTAAGCAGATGAGAGCGGGTCGATCCGGGCTATGGCTACTTGATGAGTTTGTCGACACCGATCTCCGTCAACATGTCCCGCCGGAAAAAGTTACAGCCAGGGGAAACGCGATAATGATACCGAGCTTGGACGCCCAGTTCCTGTCCAGGGGCCAGAGCAGCTGCTTGTGGTACGCCTCGATTTTGTTCCTGTCCTCCTCCTGGCGGATCACAGACCAGAGCGCCATGACCTTTTTCTGTCTGGCGATGATGGTAAAAAGCATGGGTGAAAGAAACAGGAGCGGCACAAGCCATTGGATCATCTTCTGGCCCATGTCCGAGGCTCCGGTTGCACTCTGGGAAGCCTTGGAGACAATGGGAATGACAAGGGCGGGGGACAGGGCCCAGTAGATCATGTTCAACGCCTGGTTCCAGCGTTCCAGGCCGAACTCACGGATGGATACGTAGAGGATAGAGCCTTCAAGACGATCCCATGCCGCCGGGCAAATGACATGCTGTCGAACCAGACAAACAAGGCAAGATGGGCCCAGATATGAAACAGAGACGCCACCCCCACGACAATGATGATGTATTGCTGGGTATAGGCCAGGCACACAAAGATCAGGTTGCTCCACTTGCCCGGGTTCTTTTCACCCGGATGGCGCCTGAACAACCACGCCTCCGTCCAGGAGGCGTCCTCAACCCGGTGTGTCACCTCCGGCAAGGGAATTGTCCCGTCTGATACCTCGCGCCAGCCTTGTGGCTCGGCCAGGAAACGGCCACCTGTAGACTTGCCGCTGCCCTCTTCCCCCTTCAACAGGTACACCTGGTCGGGCGGGTCAAGATAGAGCCCCACCAGGTCTGCCGTGTCCAAGGCCATGATGACAACGGCCAGCAGGGAGGAGAGAATAAGGATATATTTCCGGTAGCGGTCGATATGGTTTACAAAGTCGTCCCTGCACGCGGGCACCCCGCCGTCGCCGCTGTTCACGACACACCCGTTGGCAAACAGGTCTTTCCATGACGCGATGAACTGGTCCCAGGTCGACCGGTACAGGTACACGACAGGAAGCCAGAACAGGGGGAAGAGAAACCAGTTGGGCTTTTGAAGGTAGCCCTTGTAAATATCCCCCGTGGCCAGGCCGAACAAAACGGAAAGCGGAAGCAGGGTCAGCGAGTACCCCATCAGCGCAAGGAGCAGGACACGGGTTCTGCTTTCAGCAAACCTGCCGATCATGGGGCGCCGCACTCTTTGAAAAAAACCGGTTCCATCGCACGCTCCTTGGAAGGACGAATACAGATACCCTGTTCGCATCCTCGAAACAATGTTCAACAAAACGTCGCTATACTACCCATTTCGTCCCGGCAACGCAAGGGTCATTTTACTACCAGTCGATACCGTTTGGCCCACGATCCGCCGGAGACAATTTTGAGCTGAAGAGGATGCATAAGAATAAGTAACGATTGATGTCGCCCCTGGCAGGCCGTTCCCGCTTGTTCCTACATCTTCATCAATCTGTCCAGCGTTTTTATCACATCATCCCGGTTCTTTTTACTCTTCATCCACGCGGGGAGATTCGTGATGATGGCGTATTTTCCGGCATGATCTCCCCGTTCCCTCAGGGAAGAAGAGATATACTCCCTGAGATACGTCAGATGCGCCATATTGTATGCCCATATCTCATTGCCCCTGACGTCATCAACATACCAGAGCCGCTCCCCGTTGTAGGGATCAAGGGGTCTGCCGCTGAAAAAATCAATGGACCACGAGATGTCCACAACATTGACGGCACCACACTCCGGGCAGGGAGCCTCAACCGTGTTGAAGGGCCTTTGCGGGGTCGATTCACAATTCACCCGTGCGTTCACCCACTTGTGACCACACGCGCTGCAGGGACGACGGCCGAAGCCTTTGACAGGCCCCGACCAGGAGAATTGCTCACACGTCCTGGTGTACGAACACCGGGTGCAGACCACCCGCGTGCCTGTGGGGCACCAGGGGAGCAGATACTCGGATTTGCCCCTGGAGATGGCGTGCCCGTCGCATTCCGGGCACCGGATGTCGATATCCTGTTGAAGAAAGTAGTAAGCGGTGTACCAGGGCTCCGTGAACTGTTTCGAATTCCGGGGAGAGGACATAACCAAAACGCCTTTGAGGTTTCCATACGTAATAAAGGAGGATCAACCCTTCCAGACAAGGGCATGATTGAATCGCCTTTTTTACTCAATCCAAAAAGCTTAAGCAATAAAAAACAGCGTTCAAAATCCAACCGCATTGAACGCCCCACCGGGATCCGAGGTTAGTTTTTCAGCAACCAGCCATTATTGACGGCGGTTTCCAGATTCTGGAGAAACCAGGCGTAGATATCCGGTTCTACGTCTTTTATGAAGGCATGGGCTTCCATGACCTGGCTTTTTGTGATCCCGTGGTCCTTCCATGCCTGCCCATGGCTTGCCAGGTTATGCAGAAAAGGGAGCAACCGGTCCACCACCTTCAACAAGGCGGCTTCCCTGGAGTTCCCGAGTTCCTGCTCGTCCCACAGCTCGGCAAGATCGTTGATGGTGTTTCCACCATGGGCCGCAAGCCTTGCCACGCATTTCCTCTCCAGATCCGGCGCTGCATTTCGCGCGCTGTCGTAGAGAAAGGTATCCCCGGGGTCAATCTCCCCCAGGTCATGGACGAGGGCTAGCTTGATGAGTTTTTCCATGGAGACGTCTCGCTTCAGATGATTGGCCATCAGCCAGCAGGCCATGGCCAGGTGCCAGGAGTGCTCAGCAGAATTTTCAAGGCGCTTGCCGCCGGCAATGTAGGTTCTTCGGTTCACGAGCTTCAGGGCATCGAGTTCCAGCAAAAAATCGGTCAGTGCGTCCATAACTGTCTTTGGTCTCCCCCAATTGGTGTGACGGCAGCTTCCACAGCAATCGTCTGTGTGTAGAATTTCGTGTCCACGGCCATCTTCGGGAACGAAGGGGGCAGCGCAGATGCCGGGATTTCAAGAAACCCGTATTTTTCGTAAAACCGATGGGCTGCCTTAAATGCCGACGTCGTCCCAAGGTAGATACCGTCGATTCCCGTTGAGGCCCCCCATGCCAGAAGGGTTGTGAGCAGGCGTTCCGCCACCCCGTGCGTCGCCCCCCGGAAGGCTTTCCTGACGAACATTTTTCGCAAGGCCGCTTTCCCGCCGCCGATATCCAGCAGCGACACGGTGCCCACAACCTCTTCTTCGCTTACGGCCACCCAGAAGTTGCCGTTTCCTTGTTGATAAAAGGACGGGATCTCCAGCAGATCGGGTTGATGGTAAGGGGTAGATCGACTGCAAATTCCTCTGCGTCGATGGAACAGGATGATCTCCACTATCGTCGCGGAAATATATCTCTGAATAGGGCACGATTTCTGTCATGAATATTTCCGCCTGGTTTCTGATTTTTCCATTTCAGCACCCTCCCCCACCGTACACGGGCGGGCAAACCGGTCAGGGCCGGGGGCAAACCCGGGTAACAAGCCTTTCAAGGGCTGGCCTGTCTCCTCCCATGAGAACGGGGATCATTGGTTTCAGAATCTCTTCGTCAAGGTCCCACCACGCCAGCCGGAGCAGAAGGTCCACGACCTCCTTGTCAAACCGCATGGAAATGTGCCGGGCCGGGACGCCGCCCACCACCTCATAGGGTTCCACATCCTTGGTGACCACGGCCCGTGCGGCGATCCTTGCGCCGTCTCCTATGGAGACTCCCGCCATGATAACGGAACCGTTTCCGATCCACACATCGTTTCCTACCACGATATCGCCTTTGTTGCCCCCCAAGTCATTGACGGCAACATCTTGTTCCCACATATCCCGAAATATGGCAAAGGGATAATTTACAAAGCTCTCGTTTTTGTGGTTGCCCCCGTTGAGGAGGAAAGTAGCACCGGAAGCAAGGGAGCAGTACTTTCCGATGACCAGCTTATCGTTGTTGACGGGGTAATGATACAGCACGTTGGCGGTTTCGAACTGCAGGGGGTCCACCATATTGTAATCGCCGACGATGATGGATGGGTTTATGGTGTTTTTTCTAATAAACAGGTGTGGGTGTCGTTGGGCATGGGAAATATAACGCTGCGATCCATGATTCTCCTTCGCGTGCTTTGAAAATACTCAGGCTCCGGGCCATACGCCAATGAAGGCCCCCGGCCTTTCAAAGCCAGGAGTACCACCAAAAAGAGCAAAAATCCACAGGCCCCTGCCAGGATATTTCCATGCCGTTTTCGCTGAATATGCTCCTGCATCAAGCGGAAGATTACCGCACCTGCCGCCCTCCGGAAGAGGCTTTCATTCTCTGCTGTTCCTCCTTGTAAAATGAGACAATCCGGTCGATCATCCCAAACTGCCGGGAGAGAAGGTCTTCGGTGATGGTCCGGATGCCCCACTTCTTGAAATCGATCTGCAGGCCGTTGCCACCGGGGTCTTCGGCCCCGTCAAGTTCGGAGTAAAACCCGCCTACGGAGACCAGCAGGCGGTGGACATCCTTGATGGCGTCGCAAAGCTCGGACACGTCGGAACCGGAAAACATTCCGGGGATGGGTTGGATCTCGGGCAAGGTCATGGCGACCCTCCTTTTTTGTTAGTGCGGTGTGACGGAAGCGGCATACAACAACGGCTGAAGGCGCTCATCCTGCAGGAGCAAACGCACCGCCGCCGTGCCGTTTTTCTGCTAAATGCCCGGGCAACGCGCATCCTTTCGCAGTCTTTACGGATCCGTGGCCATGGGGACACCCGTGGCGTAGCGCCCACAATCCATCGCCCAAGAAATCACATAAGCAAATCCGGCGATTTTTCTGTGCGCGTGACACGGCTCAAGGAAAATGAGACAGCCCCGGGCATATCGGTGAAAGGCAAACGCACCTTCGGTGAGATCAGGAGAGGAAAAACCCTGACGACAGGGCTTTGAGACATGGCACCGAATTCCGAAGATGCGTCTTCCCGCCTGTTAGTCAGGCACAGGCGCACCCACGGGCCACAAAACGCGGCAACACGGTGTGTTGAAAGGGGTTAACGTGGAATGGGGTAAGTAAAATACGACTTGAAATGGATTGGGGGGTGGTGTAAAAAACCGCTTAGCCATGACGACCTCCTTTTAAGGTTGTTCTGGTTAGGCCTGGCAGGATGGGCCAACATCCTGTCGGGTCGCTCCACACACATGCAATAACTAGTTATTACCGCTCGCCATAAGTTCCTCCTTTGGGAATGTCAACATTTTTTCATCACAAAATGCAGGATGTTGCATCCCGCCACACCGATCACGACCACGGCACCTTTCCCCAGAAAAAATTGTTTGTTTTCATGGCCTGAACGGGCCTGCGAGAGGTTGCCCCGGACAGGTCACGCATCCAGAGCACCCATATTCAAGACATATGCGCTGAAAATACGGCAACCGGCTTTGTATGCCTTGCCAGCTCTTTAGCCTTCATGATCAAAATCGTCAGGGTACTCCCCCTTTTTGAATGCGTCATACCAGATCTGCCTCGTCTCCGGTGTGGACAGCGCCAGCTCTTCCAGCACCTGCACCGTAAAATCCACGGCGCCCAGCCCGCTTGCGGTAATCACCTGCCTGTCCCTGACGACAAGGGCTTCCACATAAAGCTTCGGATCGGTGTGGCCGGAGGCCATTTTTTCCAGATAGACGGGCGAGTTGCTGGTATGCTCCCTGTCCCTGAGATCCCCGCCCGTGCAAGAACCGTGGTGGCCGCGCAAATGGCGGCAATGGGAGTACCGGACGCTTCCAGGCTTTTGAGGAAAAGCTCCAGCTCATCCCTTGGGTACCCCTTTTCCCACAGGTAGCCCCCGGGCAGGATAAACAGGGAGATATCGCCCGGCTCGACCCGGGAGAGAGACATATCCGGGATCACGCGCAACCCTCCCATGGAAACGACAATGCCTTCGGTAAACCCCACGCTTACCACCTCGGGTCCTGCCCAACCGCCGAACTTCGGCAAGGACGTTGCCCAGCTCCCAATCCGCATACCCGTCAAACACAAGCACATACACGCGTTTCATGCACACAAGTCCTTTTTCTTATGCCATCCCGGCCGATGGCCAGCCTGACAGATGGAAAAATGACGCCACCTTCGGGTGGCAACATCAATGCTCCTGGTCCAAGCCTGCCGATGGATGCCATCTTCCAGGCCAGAGGGGTTGCGTTTTTCAAAGCGATCAGTCACCCCTCATCAACTGCAACTCTGATGTCTTGCAGTGTATCGCCCCCGGCTACACCTTTGACATTTCGTTCACGGCAAACAGCGCAACCGCATCTTCCGTTGCCTTCAGATACTCGGCAAGATGGGCGCTGTTCATATGCACCTGCCATAATTCGCGGCTTTCCCATCGTTCGTAGAACAGGAAAACCGCCGGGTTTTCGTTGTCCTGGTGGAGATCATACTGAAGGCAGCCCTCCTCCTTCCGGGTCGGAACAAGAAGCTTTAGCAGCTCCCCCTTGACCAGGCCGATTTGTTCACTTTTTGCCTCGATTCTGGCGACAATGATCAGTTCTTGTGACATGTCAAGCCTCCTTGGGAATAATGCCGGGGCATGCTTTAAAGAAGGACTCGCCCCCCAAAAGCAATGGGTAAACAGCTGAACGTACTCTGCCCGTGGACCATCCCCACTAAAGATACGTTTTAAGAACAACGGCATCGGCACCGTCGGATCGCATATGGTACTGCATGGCGGTGGGTACAAAGCCCAACCTGACCAAAAGGCACAGCATGGCCGCGTTGTCCGCGAACACCAGGGCGCGAACATCCTTAAAGCCCAGAAAGATCGCAACCTCCACGGCGTGCTTCACCAAGAGCCGCCCGAGCCCCTCTCCTTTTCGATGCGGCAGCACGCCGACACCATAAATTTCAAACCCATCCAGCGAATTCACCTTAACGACCAACACGCCCAGGATCTCGCCCAGATCGTCCAATGCGCAGAAATATCGCCCCCCATGCTCTTTGTGGTGTTGAAGCCATGACTCAACGACGTCCGGCTCAAACGGGAGCAGGGTCGGGGATAAATAAGTCAGGTTTTCCAGGGCATTCCAAATCTCAAGGAACACCGGCAGTAACTTGCTTTTTTCTTCGGGGCGGTCCTGGGGGGCAAATTCCTTGATGGTTACAGGCGACATATGATGATCCTTCTTGATAACGATAATGCCAATTGGACGAAAGCACAGAAACAAAGTCCTGACGGGACTATTAATTATCTATGTCCATATAAAAATTGTTATGTAACTTTATTACCGGACCACCTGATTCGCATTGTTACTCTAATATAAATGCACCCTCGTATCGGTTCATCTTTAATTTACTTCAACAAAACTACACCCACCTTCAAATAGTGATTACTCTCGATATCGCGATTCTAAAAAATCCAAGTTCGCTACAAAACCCCAAAACAAAAAAGAGCTTTATCTTAGCAGAACACCACCTAAACATTCATTTTTTACTTGCACTCAACATTTCTCACAGGTATACATCTTCGTTATCTTAGCCTGTTAGAGCACATTCCATTACAGACCACTGTCAAATCACATTGATATTTATCTCATACAGGAGAATGTAATGAAGACCAGATTTATAGTATTGACGCTATCAGCCCTATTACTATTCAGTTGCAAAATATCAGGAAAAGTTTCACATAACAACGAGCCCCTCAAGGGTGTTAAGATTATATTATCTGATGGATTATCGCGCAAGACGATTACCAACATGGACGGGAATTATTCTTTTGAATTCAAAAAAGAGGACGCCACAGGTCAACATTTCACAATAACGCCTGAATTGGATGGATATATTTTCACTCCAGAGAAAAAACAAGTAAAGTTCACAACAGAACAAGAGATAAGCAATATTAACTTTTCAGCAAAAATTGATATTCGACCTGCGCTTATTGATCTATACAACAGCACAGATGGTGATTCATGGAGCAATAACGCGGGATGGAAAGAGCCTCCTCTCGAATCAGACGGTTTCTCAAAACGTGGATCTGAGGAAAACTGGTATGGAATAGAGTTTGATACAACCTCAAGTTCTCCCCTTATTGGAATAGACCTTTCCAACAACGGACTAACAGGAAGCATACCTCAAACAATTTCAACTTTTTCCGAATTGGTATCCATTAATTTAAGCCAAAACAACTTATTGGTAGCTATTCCGGATTCCATCGGATCTATCACACGTCTTGAATCCATTGATTTAAGTTACAACCGACTCAGAGGAACAATACCTTCAACCATTGTAAATCTAAAAAAACTCTCCAGCATTAACCTAAGCCACAACCATCTTTGTTCAGACAATGCTAACACTATAGCATTTCTCAACTGTTTCAATAAATCCGGTCGGGGGACATGCACAAATCGACACGCCCTGCCACCCCATGAGAGATGCATTGATAGATATTTACGATGCAACCAATCGCTGAATCGACAACAACGGTGGGTGGGAAACCAGTGACGATCTTTACAATTGGTACGGCGTCCAATACGACATGTATACGTCGACCTTTTCCCTCAACTTGCAGAATAACGACCTAAGGCATCTACGGCCTCCCTCAGCCAGCTCAGCAACCTCACGTCCCTTAACCTATCATGGAACCAGCTGACGGGAACTCTGCCTGAAAATATCGGCAACATGAGCCAGTAGAGCCTCCACCTTGGAGGAAACCAACTATCCGGACCCATCCCCCAAAGCATCGGAGAGCTCACTGACCTTTACTCTCTCCAGCTTGACAGCAATGAGCTTAAAGGCATTATCCTTCAAGTATCACAAAACTTAAAAACCTTTCACACCTCATGCTTATGCTCAACCACCTCTGCACCACAGATGAGGAGACCGATATCCTTTTTGGATGGCATAAATCCAAGCTGGCGACAAGGCCAGATGGATACCCCCTGCCTGCCCATTCGTGATATTCTCGCGGAACTCTATCAAACCACCAATGGCCCGCAATGGACAAACAACGACGGCTGGGGCACCGATAACGAGATCTTGAGTAATTGGTACGGCGTCCAATACGACATGCATACATCAACCTTTTCACTCAACTTGCAGAATAACGACCTCCAAGGCATGCTCCCGGCCTCCCTAAGCCAGCTCAGCAACCTCGCCCGTCCCTTGACCTCTCATGGAACCAGCTGACGGGAACTCTGCCTGAAAATATCGGCAACATGAGCCAGTTGAGAGACCTCCACCTTGGAGGAAACCAACTATCCGGACCCATCCCCCAAAGCATCGGAGAGCTCACTGACCTTTACTCTCTCCAGCTTGACAGCAATGAGCTTAAAGGCATTATCCCTTCAAGTATCACAAAACTTAAAAACCTTTCACACCTCATGCTTATGCTCAACCACCTCTGCACCACAGATGAGGAGACGATATCCTTTTTGGATGGCATAAATCCAAGCTGGCGACAAGGCCAGATGGATACCCCCTGCCTGCCCATTCGTGATATTCTCACAGAACTGTACTCAAACCACCAATGGCCCGCAATGGACAAACAACGACGGCTGGGGCACCGATGACGATCTTCGTAATTGGTACGGCGTCCAATACGACATGCATACATCAACCTTTTCCCTCAACTTGCAGAATAACAACCTCCAAGGCATGCTCCCGGCCTCCCTCAGCCAGCTCAGCAACCTCACGTCCTTAACCTATCATGGAACCAGCTGACGGGAACTCTGCCTGAAAATATCGGCAACATGAGCCAGTTGAGAGACCTCCACCTTGGCGGAAACCAACTATCCGGACCCATCCCCCAAAGCCCAACGGAGGAGCTCCACTGACCTTTACTCTCTCCAGCTTGACAGCAATGAGCTTAAAGGCACTATCCCTTCAAGTATCACAAAACTTAAAAACCTTTCACACCTCATGCTTATGCTCAACCACCTCTGCACCACAGATGAGGGGACGATATCCTTTTTGGATGGCATAAATCCAAGCTGGCGACAAGGCCAGATGGATACCCCCTGCCTGCCCATTCGTGATATTCTCACGGAACTCTATCAAACCACCAATGGCGCGCAATGGACAAACAACGACGGCTGGGGCACCGATGACGATCTTCGTAATTGGTACGGCGTCCAATACGACATGCATACATCAACCTTTTCCCTCAACTTGCAGAATAACAACCTCCAAGGCATGCTCCCGGCCTCCCTCAGCCAACTCAGCAACCTCACGTCCCTTGACCTCTCATGGAACCAGCTGACGGGAACTCTGCCTGAAAATATCGGCAACATGAGCCAGTTGAGAGACCTCCTCCTTGGCGGAAACCAACTATCCGGACCCATCCCCCAAAGCATCAGGAGAGCTCAGCTTACTCTCTCCAGTTAGACAGCAATGAGCTTAAAGGCATTATCCCTTCAAGTATCACAAAACTTAAAAACCTTTCACACCTCATGCTTATGCTCAACCACCTCTGCACCACAGATGAGGAGACGATATCCTTTTTGGATGGCATAAATCCAAGCTGGCGACAAGGCCGTGGATACCCCCCTGCCTGCCCATTCGTGATATTCTCACGGAACTCTATCAAACCACCAATGGCCCGCAATGGACAAACAACGACGGCTGGGGCACCGATGACGATCTTCGTAATTGGTAGGCGTCCAATACGACATGCATACATCAACCTTTTCCCTCAACTTGCAGAATAACAACCTCCAAGGCATGCTCCCGGCCTCCCTCAGCCAACTCAGCAACCTCACGTCCCTTAACCTATCATGGAACCAGCTGACGGGAACTCTGCCTGAAAATGGCGACACTGGCCCAGTTGAGACCTCCACTTTGGCGGAAACCAACTATCCGGACCCATCCCCCAAAGCATCGGAGAGCTCACTGACCTTTACTCTCTCCAGCTTGACAGCAATGAGCTAAAGGCATTATCCCTTCAAGTATCACAAAACTTAAAAACCTTTCACACCTCATGCTTATGCTCAACCACCTCTGCACCACAGATGAGGAGACGATATCCTTTTTGGATGGCATAAATCCAAGCTGGCGACAAGGCCAGATGGATACCCCCTGCCCTGCCCATTCGTGATATTCTCACGGAACTCTATCAAACCACCAATGGCGCGCAATGGACAAACAACAACAGCTGGGCACCGATGACGATCTTCGTAATTGGTTCCGCGTCCAATACGACATGCATACATCAACCTTTTCCCTCAACTTGCAGAATAACAACCTCCAAGGCATGCTCCCGGCCTCCCTCAGCCAACTCAGCAACCTCACGTCCCTTGACCTCTCATGGAACCAGCTGACGGGAACTCTGCCTGAAAATATCGGCAACATGAGCCAGTTGAGAGACCTCCTCCTTGGCGGAAACCAACTATCCGGACCCCATCCCCCAAAGCATCGGAGAGCTCACTGACCTTTACTCTCTCCAGTTAGACAGCAATGAGCTTAAAGGCATTATCCCTTCAAGTATCACAAAACTTAAAAACCTTTCACACCTAGCATGCTTATGCTCAACCACCTCTGCACCACAGATGAGGAGACGATATCCTTTTTGGATGGCATAAATCCAAGCTGGCGACAAGGCCAGATAGATATTTCCCAGAACATGCCATTCGTGATATTCTCACGGAACTCTATCAAACCACCAATGGCCCGCAATGGACAAACAACGACGGCTGGGGCACCGATGACGATCTTCGTAATTGGTACGGCGTCCAATACGACATGCATACATCAACCTTTTCCCTCAACTTGCAGAATAACAACCTCCAAGGCATGCTCCCGGCCTCCCTCAGCCAACTCAGCAACCTCACGTCCCTTGACCTCTCATGGAACCAGCTGACGGGAACTCTGCCTGAAAATATCGGCAACATGAGCCAGTTGAGAGACCTCCTCCTTGGCGGAAACCAACTATCCGGACCCATCCCCAAAGCATCGGAGAGCTCACGGACCTTTACTCTTCCAGTTAGACAGCAATGAGCTTAAAGGCATTATCCCTTCAAGTATCACAAAACTTAAAAACCTTTCACACCTCATGCTTATGTTCAACCACCTCTGCACCACAGATGAGGAGACGATATCCTTTTTGGATGGCATAAATCCAAGCTGGCGACAAGGCCAGGTAGATACTCCTTGCGAGGAATAGCGTCCTTAAAGCCATTAGGTTGCAAGCAAAGGCATGTCCTGCAACCTAATGGCCACCATTATTAAAACTCAAAACAGATATTTGAATTTCAGGGCCTGGCTCATATATGAAATCAATGGCCAGGGCCGTTTTATGTGTAAAACGCTCAGCCCTTGATCTGCAACTCCGGCGTCCGACACGACCATGCTGAAAACACACGTCATCACACCCGGC
Organism: Desulfoluna sp. CYM3A; assembly: GCF_056829965.1. Classification (NCBI taxonomy): domain Bacteria; kingdom Pseudomonadati; phylum Thermodesulfobacteriota; class Desulfobacteria; order Desulfobacterales; family Desulfolunaceae; genus Desulfoluna; species Desulfoluna sp. CYM3A. Next base: position 1,501,519 of record NZ_CP186556.1, on the reverse strand, counting down.
CTTATGTATGGGCCTGATATCCAAAAGGACTAATAAGGAGGGACAGGCTCTTTTTTGCCCATCATAAAGATCCTGCCCTCTGCCTTTCTACCTGATTAACGCCTGATTTTTATTTTAGCGGGCGGGCCCTTACTCTTCCCGTTCCACGAGCCCCAGCTGGTTGACACCCCATATGTGCATCATTTCAAGGATCGGGAACACACTTTTACCCAGTTCAGTCAGAGCGTATTCCACACGGGGCGGGACTTCCGGATGAACGGTTCGTATTATCAAGCCGTCCCGTTCCAATTCTTTCAGCTGCTGAGTCAGCATCTTCTGGCTAACTCCAGGAACAACTCGTTCCAATTCCTTGTAGCGCTTGTCCCCATCATGAAGGTGCCACAACATAAGGCATTTCCATTTGCCGCTGAGCACCTCCATCGTGACTTCAACCGGGCAACGATATTCCCGGCCGTTCCATTTAATCATTTCAGAGCCTCAAAAAAAATGTGCCTGTTATCCGCCCATCTGACGGCAATTCGCACCGATTGGTTCGTGTCGAACTGAAAAGTGCCTTCTTGCGCACTCACTCCAATCGCCTTATTTTACATATTGTTACAGAGAACACCACCAAACACAAACCATTATATACAGGAGTACAACAATGACATACCCAAGAACTTTTTCACATATAGGACTATCCGTGACAAACCTGGAACAGGCTGTAGATTTCTACACGAACGTCCTTGGATGGTATGTGATCATGCCCCCCACAGAAATCAAGGCTGATGATTCTGCCATAGGCGTGATGTGTAACGATGTCTTTGGCGAAGGCTGGGGCAGTTTTCGTATTGCGCACCTTGCCACAGGTGACAAGATCGGCGTCGAAATTTTCGAATTTCGAAACTCTGAGCAGAGGGAAAACAACTTTGAATATTGGAAAACGGGCGTCTTTCACTTTTGTGTACAAGACCCGGACGTGGAGGGGTTGGCCGCCAAAATCGTAGAAAATGGCGGAAAGCAGCGAATGCCCGTGCGCGAATACTACCCGGGCGACAAACCCTACCGCATGGTGTACTGCGAAGACCCCTTCGGCAATCTCATCGAAATCTATTCCCACAGCTACGAACTGACCTACTCCGCTGGCGCATATCAGGAATAACTCGCACAATGTCCGCACTTCCGTGCGGGCATTGTTTTATATACGCCTGATACCATGTCCTACTCTATCCAGTATTCACTATAATCAAAATGACATTGGGGACACCCTACTTTTTGCTATCCGGTATAACGGACCCGCCAAAGCCCCAAACGGCGCATTAACCCACCAACCGAACCAGAGAGACAAGAATAAAAGTTCGATTTTTAGGAATCGAACAGCGAAAAAATCAATTATATATCAACACAAAACCAACGCATTATCACTGTGACTTTCAAGGATAGCCTCTATCGGTAAGCCTTCGGAACCTCCCTTCCTCCTTCCACCCTCCCATGGCATCAATTTTGCTATTTTTCAGCACAAAAAAACGTCACCACCACAAAGACAACACCTTTTTGATATGAATCCGCTCCGGCACCGTTTCACCGCGCACAGGGAGACACGAATGCACCGTTTCACATGCATCACCATCATCTTTACGCCTCTGATTTTATGTTGTTTAGCACTTTCGCCACCCCCTACAACATCAGAAACACGCCCAAAAGTCCTTCTCCTTCACAGCTACCACACCTCCAACCCGTGGGACATGTCTATAGAGCAAGGCGTCCTGGACGCCCTGGCGGATGAGTACTATATCCCGGACGAAAACCTCGCCTTTGAGTCCTTCTACATGGACACCAAGCGGCGTACTTCCCGTGAGTGGAAAGAGGATGCAGGTAAAATGGCCCGTGAAGCCATCGGTCGCCTTCGACCGGCAGTGGTCATCGCCCTGGACGACAACTGCCAGGAATACGTTGTCCGGCGGATGAACACGTCAGGTTGTGCGTTTGTTTTTGCAAGGGTCAACCGGGCCCCGGAGGAATACGGAATCATCACCAACCGGGAGAACCCGGAGGGCAACATCACAGGGGCCCTGGAAAGGGAACGGTTCCCTGAAAGCCTGGCCTTTATGAGACGCATCGTTCCAGGCATCAAACGCCTGGCCATTATCTCCGATGCATCCCCCACAGGGGCCCCTGTGGTTCAACGCATCAAAGCCCTGGCCCCGACCCATGGGGTGACGGTTGTCGATTCCCTGGAGACAGACGACTTCACCGCCTGGAAAGACTTTGTCACCAAAATCCAAACCCGGGCCGATGCCTTGGCTGTCGTCGTCTATCACACCGTAAAGGATGACAACGGCACCCATGTGCCTGCTGAAAAGATCCTGGCCTGGACAACCTCCCACAGTAAGCTTCCCGACATGGGATTCTGGCCCTGGGCCGTCTCCCAGGGCCTCCTCTGCTCAGATGCCATCTCCGGCTATGACCAGGGGTACTATGTGGGTACCATCACCTCGTATATCCTTGGCGGTCAGTCCCCCGGGGACTTTCCCGTATCCGCCCCCCGAACCGGCCAACCTTGCATCAACCAGGCACGCGCCGATGAGCTCGGCCTTGCGATTCCTGCCCACCTGACCAAAACAGCCAAGCTGTTTCCCACCATGACGGCTCGATCCCCTCTTTCATCCCCGCCGGACTGATACGCCATTGGCCCCATGCCACGCTTAAAGAAACTGTTCACGGCTTATTCACATGCTGCCATCAAAAAGGAAATGCCCCCATGATCATTTCATGCACTCACTGCGGCAAAACGTACAGCATAAAAGCACAAACACTGCACTCCGACCGCTCCAAAGCCAAATGCCTGGCCTGTGGCAACTGGTTCGTCATCACCAAGCAAAAGGAGCCGGTCGCCACCGCAACATCACCCCTCACGCGTGAAGAAAATCAAATACTGTCAGGGGACCTGTCTCCCGGCACCGAGCCAGAGACGCCGTCTTTCGACACTGAGCCGCCGGCGCCCATGCAGGGCCGGATTTCTCAGTCCAGCCCAGAGGATAAACCGCCCGGAAAAGGCATTGGGCTCACAGGTAAATTTATTCTGTTCTCTATTCTTCCCTTTCTGCTCGTCTGCGCAGGCAGCCTCTGGTACTTCACACAGCTGGTCATGCCGCGCATGGACACCCAGGTCACCGAAACCATGTCCGATGCGATATGGAACATCGAACAAAGGCACCTCCGGGAGCAGAGCCGTTCCAACGCACGGCAGGTCCGCCAATATCTCTTCAGGCACCCGGACCTTATCAACCGCAACTTTAACCGGGACATCTACTTTAAAAAAATCGCCATCAAAAAAATAGGGACCTCCGGCTACACCTTTCTCTACGAACGGCCGCGGCCCGGCGGGATCTGGCGCAGCTGGGCCCACATCGACCCGAACATCGTAGGAAAAGACCTGTCTGAACTGAAGGCAGACCAACCTGATTTCAAAGCCTTCTGGAACATCCTCACAGCAGTCGAGACGAAACCCTCCGCAGAAGGATTTTACCTGTGGCAGGACAAAGGGCAGACCAGCAGATGGTACCTAATCGTCACCAAAGTTCGCGGAACCCCTTATGTGACGGGAACTGCGTTCAAGACCGAAGAGATAGAAGAAAACGTCAGCCTGCTCCGAAAGCAGGCCCGGCAGATCACCACAGAAGCCCTGCAGGGAACCCTTCTGGCCATGGGACTCGGGGCCCTTTTGGCTGCGTCTATCTTCATCTTTTACGGTCGCCGCACCACACGACGGATCATACACCTTTCCGAGGTCGCCGATCGTATCAGCCTGGGGGATCTGACAATTCCCGTCCATGTGGACTCTCGCGATGAGATCGGGGAATTGGCCGAAGCCATCTGCCGCATGCGGAACAGTATCAGTGTGGCCATTAAGCGACTGAGGAGTAAAAACAACCGGTAGCAGCCCCTCATAACGCTCATGAACCCATCCGGTGGGCCTTGCCCGCCGGTTTTCCGGAGACTCAATGATGAGAATAAAAAGTCTGTTTTATGCTCTGGTTGCCGCACTGTGTCTTACTGCCTGGGCAACGGATTCTACCCATTCGAAGCGAGTGCTGATCCTCCAGAGTTACCATGCGGAATACCCCTGGGTAAGGGACGTAAGTCAAGGGATACAGGAAGCCTTGGAAGAAGAGCGTTTCATACAAGGGCACAACATGGATCTGGCCTTCTCTAGGAGTCCGCCACCCAACGCCATCCAGAAGGAATGACTGGAAGCAACAACAAAGCCAGAAGGCCATGGACCTCATCAACAGGCTGGAACCGGATGTTATCATTGCAAGCGACGACAATGCCCTGCGCTACGTGGTCACTCAACCCACAGACACCCATTGGCCCATTGTGTTTACAGGGATCAACGCCGACCCGACAGAGTATGAATGCATCGACAGCCTTATGGCTCCTGGGCACAACGTCACAGGCTGCATGGAACGGGAACGCTTCAAGGGCTCCATGCGCCTTCTGAAACGCGTCCTCCCCGACGCATCGCGTATTGCCGTCATCAGCGACAACGGCCCCACCTCGCGCCCTATCCTGGAACGCATCACAGCGCAGGCCAACAAGGCCCATGTCACCATTGCAGGTATCAAGGCAGCAACAACTTTTCATGAATGGCAACACTTTGTTCGAGACATGCAGGAAATGGCTGATGCGCTGGTTGTGCTCACCTACCATGTGGTGAAAGACGACAGAGGAAATGAAATCGCCCCGGAAAAGGTTTTGCGATGGACATTGGAAAACAACCGCCTGCCTGAGGTGGGATTCTGGAAATGGGCCGTTGAGGACGGCCTGTTGCTCTCCGAGGCAATCTCCGGGTTTCAGCAGGGCTACCACGCAGGCACACTGGCCGCATACATATTAGAGGGCCAGCCGCCAAGTGAATTTGCCGTTACCACGCCTCGCCGGGGTGAACGGTGCATCAACCTGGGACGGGCCAAGTCACTTGGCCTGACCATCCCCGAGGACCTGCAGACATTCACAACCCTGTTCGCCACCCAGCGGGTTCTGCAAAAAGGGAGTAAGTAATAAGAGGGGCAGGCTCTTTTGAAAATCAAGATCACCACCGTTCATGGCACACCGCATCATTCCATGTTCCCAGGTTCTGTCACGTCACCGACTTACCACCGAACGTCAACATCATGCCTGTACTCCGCATTGAACTTCCCCTCTACCCCGAAAGGGGGAGATAAACACACCCTCCTCCCCTTTTTGGGAGATTTACCCATCATCTAACGTTGCCGAATTTTGATAAAACGAATGCTGCCAACGTCCAATACGTTATCGACATGTCCTCGGTCCGCAACTAACACGCCCAAGAAATTATCGACCATCCCAACGATCCTTTTATTCCAGGCAAGAAACCATGAATCTCAACGGTATCGCTGACACGTCCCTTCACCATACCCTAAAATCCATTGCCTCCGTGCAAGAACAAATCGAAAACAAAATTCGTTTTTCGACCATAATCCCCTTCTAAGGAAAGATCATTAATTTCGAAAGATTACCGCACAACATACCCCAAAATAGGTAGAAAAAAGTCATAAAAAATCTCTCTTTGGGGGATTTACGCATCAAATTCATTGGCTTAAAAGAGAGCCATAAGCACCACATCGCCCTCCTGAAATTTTATTGCGTCAGCATTTAGCGAAAAAGACATAAGCGGTTCAATACAGCCAAGTAGATAAAGGGCACCTGAAAACAAAATCAAACGGTTTAGAACTAGATCTTAAAAAAAAGAGAACACACCTTAATTCATTATTCGACGATTTCTACAGGCCCCATTCGCTTTAAGGGTCAGGTCCATCAATCCCGATGCTCGATCCGGGGCGATAATTCATCAACACCATAACGTGAAAGGAGTCAAAAGTCATGAAACGTAACCTGGTTATCTTGAGCAACAAGCATTGGCCCTCCGAGACGCCCTTGAAACAACAGCGTCTCTGAAGAATTCGTCAAAACGGAAAGCCCCCTGGACGTCTCAGGTCTGATGGCCAGCAATCTTTTGTTCGTCGATACCGAATCTTTCGGTGAAGCCGAAGCCATTCGGGATGAGCGCGTAGCCACCGCTCTGAAAAGAGGCATTCCCATCATCATCGAAAGCCCTACGGTCAAAATTCTTACTGAGCTGAGCGGCTGTGGTTCAGACAAGGTCGAGGCAGCACTTATTGTCCAGGGAAGAGGCGAGTTCTACTATTCCATGTCTTACATGGATATAGGCACAACAAGAGAGGACTGCTATTTTGCTGATTCCGAAATTCCCAAAGGACAATACGGAGACGAGAAGTCGCAGTTTAAGCAATCTCTCGGCCTAGTCACCCTACGTAACAACCGACGCTGTTGATATTGAAGGAAAGAGTCCTTTGCGCTCTCAAAAACATTCAGACCGTAGAAAAACTCAGGTGTTACAACAAGACTCACCCTTCCAAAAAAGCGAAATTCCCAATAATCGTAAGTGGTCTCATCACCGGGATATGGAGTGGCAGAGTTGGGTCTTCGCAGACCCTTCAGGTGAAACAGATAAAACTAAATAGACCCAGAAACGACTTCTACTCTAACTCCAACCTGCTTGCTGCCAATAGCCCAGCGAAGGTAAAGGTTCTCAATGCCATGGTGGGTGGTAACTGGGCTTTCGAAGCCGTGGTCACGGCGAACAAATGATTCGAAACCATCATAAGCACAGAGGCTGGGCTCAGGGGTTGACAGGCATTGAGTTCAAACCAGATAGCGATGCGTTCGGAAAAATCCAGCAGCACGTTCCCATCAACCAGGCCAACTCTACATCAATTTCTGCCGGGTATAAATGGGATATTGGCTTTACCGGAGGGGCGGCCCCGAAGGGCCTGAGGGAAGCCTCAGCTTCTCCTACGGCCAAGATTCAGGACACACCAAACAATCAATGGATTACAGAACGTTAACCGAGTCAGTTGAAGACAACGGCATGGTTTTCTATCTCAATGTGAAGATTGTGGGAGGCGACACCGAAATTGATGCGATGAAGCTGTTCTATGAAAATGGGAGTAACGAATTTACAAAATTTTTCTATTTCCATTTCCCGTCCGGGCAACGGGTTCGCGGTTGGCCCACGCTTTCCACGGAACTTCGTAATCCTACTCCGAATGCGTCTGGTTCGCCAACCCCGACGAATCACGAGCGGGAACGATGTCTATGAGAGGCGTACATGGCGTAGCCTACATGTTCCAAACGCAACCCAAGCACAAACCGATTCGAAGGCTGTCGTCTTTACTATGAAGACCGCATGACTGTCAATTTTCAATCTGTCAACTACAATGATCCAGAAGACTAAGTATTAAACCCGTTAGCACACCAAAGCAGAAAGTGGATAAACAGGTATTTTTTGTTTATTCATTTTACTAAAAGATCGGTCCGGCACCCGGCATCTGGCCCTTCACATTTAACAAAATATCCATTTTTGTTTAAATAATTGCCATGTCGGGTGCACTTCGTTTGCATTAGCAAGTGAGATACAGAAGCCACCTGTGAAGACGAGCCTTAGGGGACTGTGGAAGTCATTATTTTACCAGAAAAAAGGCACAAGAGCTTTGAATGTAGACTATTTTAACGTATTACAGGAGAAACTGATAAGATTTCAAGCATTCTTTTCGAAGGAGTTACCCAATCCAAACCACTAACGCATTTAGCACACCAAAAACCTCAAGAGCCGAACCGCTTTACGCAAATGACGATGATCAGTATGACATACACGAACAGCAACAAGGGCTATAAGCTATCAGGCATGGCCGTATTCCCTCGGCGTTGGTACCGCACACCACAGTGCTCACAAAACTTGATTGAAAAAAAGACTCTTATAAGAAAAGACACGTCATCGGTAAATTGTGAATGCTTCGCGCTTTAATGCTTTTCAGAAGTCGATTCATACATACGCCGCCTTTTGCGGTGATGAATTCGAATTTACAGTATCTTGCCGAAATCCGAGGAAGGATTAGCCTGCGCCTTTTGAAAACCAGCTCCCGGATTTCATCAACATGTCCGTCGTCAAATTTTTTTTGCTTCTGTGGGGGCGATTCCGTGTGGGCCCTATCGACTTATCAGCCCAAGCCTCAATGACGCCAACAAAGCCTGATTCTTTTGAAGTGAAAGGAAACCAATAATGAAAACGCCCGTATTAAAAGCTCTTATGACTCTTACAGCTTGCGTTCTGGTATCCACAGGGTGCCAGTCGTCAATCAGCGACAGTTCGTTATCGAGAATTGGTGACAACCAGATTTCCTTTGGCAGTGGAGACAATACCAACAACAGCAGTGTTGCCCCAAACGGGGGAACCGCCAACAATCACAGCAATATCATAACGAACCACTATACGATCAATAACCCAACGGCGAATATCATCGAGAAGAACAATAGCCCAAAGATTGACAGAAGCAACTGTACGTTCCCGGTATTGGGGACCCTGTCTGTCATGGTAAAGCCAACAGATAAAAGTGGAAATTACTGGGATATGTACCGTAACAGTCACCGATGAAGCCGGCGCACCAGATATCGGCTATCTGATCACGTTTTCCGACAACACCCAAATTGCTTACCCCCCAAAGAATAAATCAGGGGAGCATGGATGGGGTAACATCGGTGATATGGAAAGCAGAAACATGTTCAACTATACGTTCAAAGATGTCTTGATCAAATCTGCAAACTTTAACGTGGATATTTTTGATATCGATCAAGATCGAGCCACTCTCATCGCCTCGGGTGAAGGAAAAATCAATGTCCAGCGTGACTTTGATTTAGCCAGCGTAGAAGTTGTCGTACCGTTAAATAAGGACGTCAGGCGTTAAAGGGCTGTCTCTTTTAGGGTCACAACACGCAAGTTCGCCTGTTCCTCTTCCATTACGATATATGTGGCGATACATAATTTTTCAAGGGGATATCAGGAGAAGTATTGCACTGGTCATCAGGACGAGCCTGTCTCTCTTTCTATTTGATCTTCCGGGACACTTCTGGAAAAACGAATTTATACAAATGATGGGATTCATTTGGCCACCCGTCATTGTGTTGCCGTGAGTGACGCAACAACCGGACAGCTCCCAGGGGAAAACCGGCTGCCGCCTTTTAATTCGCAAGCCCCTTTGATCAACACCAGACAATCAGGGGATCCTGAGGTTTTTGATCCCGCTCTCTTCGAACTCACGTGAGTACTTCTCGGCGCATTGATTGATTGCGGTAAATCGGTCGATGGAATCCATTTTTTCTGCCTCTTCCCTACCAACCTCTTCTAAAAAATCACGTTTACCGAGTTCTTGGCACAATGATTCCCAAAAGCACTCATCATCGTACTCATCTATGTAGTGATGAACATCCTCGTCCATTTCAAACCGGTTTGTGGGGAAAAACCCTTCAAGCTGCTTATTATATTCAATCAGACTTTCGTATTTAAAATCTTTGGCAAAGGAATATACTTTTTGAACAAGCTCCTCGTATTTTTCTGTTCCAGCGTCCTTCTCAATTTTTCGAGCGTTCATTACCCAATTGGCAATATATACAAGATCAAGAAGAGCTGCCTGAACTCTTTTTTGGTAAAGTTTATTTTCACGTCGTGAACTCCTGAATTTATTATAATGGCAGGAACCGGATTTTCCTTATGAGCTCACACTCGCACAAATTTCTCAAGATTGTAAAGACTCTTCAAAAAGAAAAAAACAACCCCAGTCCATCATTGAAGAAGGGCTGGGGCGTTTTACGTGTATAGCGGACAGCTTCTATACAGAGGGGGTTATATCCCAGACATCCTGCTCTTTTTTGGAGTCCAGGGTGATGTGCCAGATCCTATTTTTGGTAAAATCGATGCGGTCCAGGTCCACTTTTCGAACCCGCCGGTTGTGTTGCGTATGGAAATACAACTTGTGCTCACTCTGGTCCCAGGCCGTGGTCCAGAGGGTTGTACTCCTCATCCCTTTCAGGTCAACCGTTTCCTCATTGGAGCCTTCCCCTGATCCCAGGGGCAGGTTAAAGTTATCGAGAATCCGAAACACTTCGTAGACGGTTTCACTGGAATGCTTTGTCGGGCGTGCAGTCTGAGTCCAGGCAACGGCCCGGACGAAGCGCGAGGGCGGCGTAAAATCACCGGGCAGCCCGATCATCCCACTTGCTCCGCCTGTGGGATTCACCGCAACACCTTCAAGCTCTTTGCCCGAGGCCTCCTCTGAAGTGAGCTTTACATAGTTCCTCAGGTTGGTCATGTGCCAGTCGTAGGAAGGCGAATTGGTTATCACGCCCAATGGGTTGTCAAAAAAACGAATTTTCCCTTTCAGGCACTCGATAACCACGGACTTGCCCGAGGGTTCGGTGCACTGATCGAATGGACGTTCTCACAGGTATCTCCAGGGCCTCTTCCACTACGGCCACAAGGCGCACCCCTTCCATCCCTTTTTTGACCTCGTCCACGGTGGCGTATTGCGTAAGGATATAGGCGACCACATCCACTGCGGTGATTGTATCCTTTGCATTGACGGGGTCGTAAGCCATGTACTCGGCAGTACCGGGGTGGTAGAACAACCCTGCCGTGAGCCCCTTTTCATTCATGCCGTCTGAGAGCGTATCCTTTTTGAGCATATCCAGGGCAACAACCCCGTACACCGATTCCCAGGCTTTGCCGTTGTTACCATCCGGAGTCAGTCCCCTGAATGCATACCCGCGGGGTACAATGGCCACCCTTGAGTTCAAATCAAAGGCACCCCATTCCATGGAACGACCATAGACGCACGATCCGTCTTCCGCCACCAACCGAACCCCGGTACACGCCTCCGCAGAGGCAAAGCAAAACAAGAACAGCAGCAGGATACCTGTCAACCAACCCGTCAACTTACGTCCGAACATGAATCGATCTCCCGTATTATGGATTTTTATTATCGCCGGTACGGTCACCGGCACACGTGACTGCACACACCTGTTTCACGACCACCCCCCACCAAAGCCAATGCAATGAAACGCCTTTGCGTCGCCCATGCCATGGCTATCCTCCACGGCTTTCCATGCGTTGATCGTGCAGCAGGTAATTGCAGCCAGCATAGACCGCATTGAACTGCCATGATAATTCCCCGAATGGGATATTTTGCGAAACGCCCTGCCTCCATTTCTGGGAAAAACATTTTTTGGTCATATGAACGAGGAAAACCGCAAGGGACACTGATAAATCAAAGCCCTTCAGGTTTCGATAAGCAGGCTCAACCTCCGCTCTCTTTTCAGCGTATCGATGCGGCTGTTAGTCCCGACTTTTTTTTACATATATTTTTCAGGTGTATCTTGACGCTACATTCAGAGACATACAGCGTCTCAGCGGTCTTTGTCATCGGCCAGTAGCGAAACAATTTCTGTTTCGCGTGGCATAAGCAGGTTGACAGGGGGGGGGGAGAACTCTAAAAGTTTTGACTTTATGATAGCTATTTTTTCTTCCTTGCGAAAAGAAAGCATTTCACAAGGAATCAGGCTTGTAAATAAAAAAGAAAAAACGGGACAGGCTCTTCATATCCTGAGTGTAATACTCAAAAAAGAGCCTATGTCAGCTTTTTATCTAAAATCAAATTTTACCGGTGAGGTGAAAGTCCGATGTGACTATTTATTTTGGGAATCCTTAATGGACTGGACCAGGGCCTTAATATGGGCGTTATAACCCTTTATCCTTAAAATCGAAGCGTCGGTCAGGGGAGAAGACGTCGTTTGAGCAACGGCCTGGATGGCTTTCAGGTAACTGGGCAGGATTTCGGACATGATCTTGTGCCCTTTTGGCGTCAGACTGACCATGGCAGAGCGTCGATCGTTGGGGTCGGTTTTTCGATGAACAAGGCCGTCTCGTTCCAACACATCAAGGTTGTGGGAAGAGGACGCCCGGGTCATCTCGGCCACGATTGCAAGGTCAGCGGGCCTCATGATTCCTTCCGGGTGAAGATAAAGCCCCCTGAGCATATCAAAACGCCCCTTGGGTTGGCCGCTGATGGTTTCCGTCAGCAGCTTCAGCATCTCATGAAGTTTCTCCACTTCCAAAAACCAATTCATGGTCGTTTCAAAAAGGGAGTCATCAATGTCTTGCTGTTCACGCACATAAGAAAGTTGTGCTTGGAGCATCTCTTTTTTTATCATGTTGCCGTCCGCCTTTTACAGTTTTTTGGAGCTTCGCCTTGAAGCGCCTATATGTAAAAATCTTAACGGGCGGTGTCAACGAAAGATATCCCGGCCTCCTTGCCGGTCCGTACAGCGATTCAGGTTACGGAGGTTATGACGGCGTATGCGTCAAGGCAAGCTGACCTGCATGATCACGATAAATCCTGTGCAGTTCGGTTGAGGCCTGCATAGACGCACCATCCATGACTCCGTCGCGATTGTGTGCCCCTTTGTCATAAGTCAATCCGTGGGCCAGGGACCTTGAAAGGCACTCCGCAGCCAACGCCGCCATGGCAGCATGGTTTGCCTGGACGGAGCACATCCCACGGCTGGCAGGCCCTGCCCATGCCAACATGAGCTGAGCATGTCGCCGGGCGATGCCAAGTTTTTCCATGGATTCATGGGGCAATGGCGTAGCAAGGGCCAGCCTGATCTGCTCAAAGCAACAGGACGCGTGCCGCTGAAACCGCCCCTTGGGGGACGAGGGATAAAAAAGGGCAATGAGAAGACCGGAAACCAAGGTACCTCCAACCATACACCAGGCATAACTTGTGACCACTGCGAATGAAGCCATGGTCGCGGCATAACTGTAGGCACAACTGTTCATCAGCACCCCCACCAGCATCCCCAAACCCCGAACGCGTGGATTTGGAGCGTGCATGAACCAACCCCAGAACGTAAAAATCGATGCGATCACGAGAAAGAAAAACTCGGTACTGTGGATGACCGGAAGAACAAAAAAAAGAAGCAATGCGCTTAAAACCATTGCAGCGAATTGGATGACAATAACAAAGGGCAGTGTCAGAGCCGGCCCTGCTGTACAGAAAATAATCTGAAGCGTCAAGGGGATGGCGAAGCCCCTCCGGGCCAGCCTGTAAACCGCCACAAAACCATACCAAGGGTTGTTGCTCCTCCGGCAAGCAGTGCTTTCCATGCACTGTGAAAGGGGCCGCCGTAAGGATCCTCCCGCATGGGGTGATAAGCTTTCTTAATGCAGTCGGCTGTGGTGTCCTCAGCAAGGAAGCAGCGCCTGGTTTCATATTCAAGGCGGTCCATGCACTCATGGGCCAATGAAATAAGTTCACACCAGGGCCCCTGGAAGGATTTAGACGGAACAGGCCCGGCATCGTTGTCGTCATGGCGCTGGCATGATGCGTCACCACAACAGGGAAGGTCCGCTCGAAGGGTACCTCTTTGCAAGAGTGCGAAGGTAGCATGCCGAAAGGCTTGGAAATAACATCAAAGGAGGCTGAGGGAGGCTCGGTACAAATCAGGGTAAGATGAGCGGCCAGGTCGTCCAAAATGGCAAGAACGCGTTCATGACTCAGACGTTTTCTACGGAATGCATTTGTGTCACGGCAGGCATGGCGCAGCTCATCCCGCAGCAGGGCAACGCCACCGCAAAGCTCTCCCGGTTGAAGCAAAGGCGAAACGCTACCCTGGGCAACCTGTTCGGCCCGTTGACCGGACAGCGCGGAGAGCTTTTCTATGAGACGACCGAGGTTGTTCCGATAATCTTCACCGGCATATCTCGGAAGAACCACCTGGTGGGAGAGAGCTGCGGCCACGAGGCCTATGGCCACACCGCAGACACGGTCCACGGCCAGATAAAACGCAAGGATCGGTGCGTTGACACGGGTGAGGGTCACCAACCCGGCGGCCACAACGGCCCATCGCCAAAACTGAGGGTGCCGTGTTTCGAGCATGGCGTAGGTCCCCAACATGGCCAGAGAGCCGCAGGCCAGAGCGTACACCAGGCCAGTAAAGCCAACGAGAAGAAGCCCCGCAAGTGTTCCCGCGATATTTCCTGCGAGGCGCTTAAAAAGTTTGTCTGAGACGGCACCATAATTCATCCCCTCAACCACAAGAATTGTTGTGGGAGCCCAATAGGGGTTTTCCAGTCCGAGCCACAGCGAGGCATACAGAGCCCCCGCCACAGCAAGCCCCATACGGAACGCATACCCCGCCTGCCTTATCTGCATGTTGCTCTCCTTGCCCTGTATCAGGATCCGGTGCTGATGGCCACGGATGCCGTGGTACCGGGAATAACCCTCAAGCCCTTGATTGTTGATGAAAAAGTTATCTCCACGGGCACCCTCTGGGCCAGGCGAACCCAGTCAAATACAGCAGGAAGGCTGGGAACGAGTCCTGCTGAGGCAGAAAATTCACTTGGTGAGATGGCACAGCCAATGCTCTTGACCTGGCCCTTTAACGGGGTATCGGGCATGGTCATTAGAGACACCGTGACAGGACTCCCCATGCGGATGGATTCCAGCTGGGTTTCTTTAAATGCTGCCATCACATGGATACTCTGGTCATCCACAACCGCCATCACAGGCTGACCTGTCACCGCGTAGTCCCCGGGGTTGATCCTTACGTTGACAACATGCCCGTTCACCGGAGAGCTTACTTCTGTATAGGAGAGGTCTAATTCCGCCCTCTCAAGGCGAAGGCGGGCGCTTTCGATGAGCACGTTGTCCTCCCCTGTGGCCCCAAGCCGCATTTTTGCTTCCTTCAGTGCGGCCCGTGAGGCTTCAAGTGCAGAGGCCGATTCGTCAAAGGCCATCACCGCATCATCCAGGCTCTTCTGACTGATGCTGTTATGCTTCAAGAGAAACGCGTACCGCTCCTTGTTTCGTTTGGTATTAACGTATGTTGCCTCGGCCGATTTAACTCGGGCCGTGGCAATGTCCACTGTGGCCCTCAGGGTTGCCACCTCCTGCCGTGCCTTCCGAAGGGCGGACGCAGCACTGTCCCGGGCCAGGATATATGGCCTTGCGTCAATTCGAAAAAGGACGTCTCCTTTGCGGACCTCTGCGTTGTCGGTAACCTTTACGTCAGAAATCTTGCCGTTGACCTGGGGCGCCAGGGCTACGATATCTGCTTCCACAAGACCATGGCGGGTCCATGGTCGAAGCTCATATCTGCGGTACGCCGTCAGCATAAGAAGCCCTGAGATAAGAACCAGTCCACCGGTTGCGAGCAGCCGATGAAGGCTGTTTTTTTGTAACTTCATGCACTCTCTCCTTACGGTGTTGTGGTGATAAGGGTCAACAAAGCGCTGTATCCTGCTGCCAGGGCTGTTACCACAAGCATCGGATGCCAGAACCGCTGCATCAGGTTGCATGCCTCTAAGACACGGCGTGTTACCATCGCCCCGGCAAGACCACCGGTGACAATGGGAAGTAGCGGAGGAAAGTAAAGGCCGCAAAAGGGGATCTCCATGAATGAAACGGGCATGGTTTAAACTCCACATATGGGTTCAGGTGCCTTGCAAGGCACTGGGTTTTCATTGTAACACCACGAAAAAGGGGCATAACATGCCCCGGCAGTTCAAAGCAGGAAGGGCATTGACAATGCCCTTCCTGCTTGAGCTGGAGATTTACCCTCCAAAAGGGTGTTCGGGCCTTTCGAAGTCAATGGGCGGCACCTGAATGACGGTTGCAGCCAAAGAGTGGCGCTCTTGTGTTGAACCACCTGTAATCGATCTGTGTTGTGCTCTTCATCCAGGCCCTTCACCAACCAGTCCCGAAGACATAATGCATGATAAAGGGCCATTAGATCAGTGCTCACGCATTGCCTTCAGGGTCGCTTAAACATCACGGAGAACCTAATTAGACGACTGATAATTAGATGTCAAATTATTTTTCAAAACATATTCCAAGCCTGGGAAAAGCAGCAGGTCGACTTGAGAAAGCTGCGAACAACACAGAACGTGTCAAGGGATTACAAGACCGGATAGGACGGATGTTGGGTAATCGTTTATTCGTCGGAGGATTTGGTCAGAGGGCGGGGTACAGGCTTTTTATAATTGTTGTCATTTCGTGTGTCCTTAGCTGTTGCCCCATCAATGAAAGGAACACCAAAACGCTTGCAAAACACTCCAAAAGGGGCTGTTGCTTCCACCACACGCATATCATCAAGAATAGAACGCAAGAAAAACGATAGATCCATACGTGGACAGCGCTTCCATGAGCATGAAGGAGTGAACCTCGCAGACAATCGGTGCTAAAGAAACACAGGGAAATATACACCCGAGTTACCTTGTGTTGCTGTGCCCTTTTTCACCCAAGGTGTATAACACGCCCATGTCGAACCAGATCCCTTTGTCTGTAGCCAGTTCGGCCGTTTCAGCCATGTGCTCTTTTTTAAATTGTAAAAAATCTTTTTCGGAAAGTTGACTTACCAATCCGCGAAAGCCCCCGTTCCATATGATGTACCACCAATCCGAGGCATCTCTTAAATAATACCCACACCCTTTCTGCTCACAGTGTATATTTTGCAATCCTGCGGCCTTAAAAAGAGTGATGCATTGTTTTTTAGTTGAAACGCCTTTCCAGGCCATGCTTGATACTTCAATGCCGTACTTTGCAAGACGATTGAGAAATACATTTACAAGAGGTGTAAAGGCATTATCCGAAAATGTTGTTATAAGCACCGCACCTCCGGGTTTAACTTTACTGGCTATATGGATCAGCTGTTTTGCCATGTCCTGAACAAAAAAAATACTGAAAGAACTCACCGCAACATCGAAATGATTATCCTTGTAATCAATCGCCTGCATATCCATTTCAACAAATGTAACATTCGGTATCCCCAGTTTATTTTTGTTTTCCATGGCCTGTGCGAGCATACCTTCTGAAAAATCTATGCCCGTCACATGTCCATCCGGCAAATCCTTGGCAAGGGCAAACGCAACATACCCAGTGCCCGTGGCCACATCAATGACATGCTCATCTCCCCTCATATTCAATAAAGAGGAGACTTCATCAGGGGCCTCAGAAAAAAACCGCATTGCCGAATGCCCATACCCAGCAGAAATAGCATTAAACGTGTTCTTGTAAGCCTCTTTCAATCCGGGGTTCTCCATCATGAGATCTCCTCGTATCATTAAGGCACAACGTAACCTTAAGGGCACAACAGCAGGTTCTATTGCCGAATATATGATTACCTTTCAGAGAGAGTCCACGGTTTAGTAAAGTAGGTTTCACGAACGTCAAGAGCCTTTGATTTAGCCCAGTTTTCCAACCCCATCCTGTTTATCAGGCACAAATTAAAGACCTTCATATTGTGCGGTAACTCAGCAGCCCTGTCAGCATAAGGGTGCAAATTGTCGCACGGAAATTCGTCACAATCTCCACAAAAATCAACTTCCCTGGTTTTAGAGCATTCATATGCGGCACAGCGATGTGAATCACCGAAGATATGCTTTTGCAATGGTATCTTGCCATCGTGATGTCGACATCCTTTGCACAGCATGATCTCAACAGGCACATTGTATTCTTCGGACATTTTTTCTACAGCGGCTCTTACCTCCTCGTTTTCGCGGGCTAAATAGAAATGGCAATTAAAGCAATCGAGCCCACAGGGCGCAGTCATCTGAAAATAGTCCATAAGTGATCCTCCTCATCGGCTTTGGATTCATTTTGGCAGGAAAGATTATAATCCAGCCAATAAAAATAAAGCATCCCCCATTTGGGGGATATGGATAAGATTTATGAGATGAAAAGAGCCTTTCCAGCCCGGCCCTTTTCGACACGACCAGGCGAAAGACGGGCTGATCATCTGAGTGAGCACACACACCTTTTCATGGTGGAGAGATGGACAGTGTGATAGATAAGGGAACTCTTTTTATGATCTACCGCGAGCGCATCGCTTGATATTATAGGTTATATAAACGATACAGCCTGAAAGGAGAGTTTTTTTGAAAGCAGGTAATAAATTCGTTTTTTGTATGATCGTAGCTTTCACCGTAGGTTGCACGAGCCTTCCCAGGAAAAGCCCTTCGAACTGGATTGGTTATACCGAACGCGGCAAAGCCTCTTTTTACGCCATGAAGTACCAATTCAGAAAAACAGCAAGTGGTGAACGGTTCAATCAGTTATCCAAGACAGCCGCCCATAAAAGGCTTCCATTCGGATCAAAGGTCAAAGTAACAAATGTAAAAAACGGCAAAAGCGTTATCGTCAAAATCAATGACAGAGGGCCCTTTGTTAAAGGGCGCATCATTGACTTGTCCCGTTCTGCATTCAGCAATATCGGCAACACCGCTTCGGGTGTGATCAACGTCAGGATCGAAGTGATCGAATAGCCCATGCCCCCCTACCCGACCATCGGGCGGTTCGCCGATTGGTGTCCACTGGGAACTGTCTTTCTATGTGGACTCCTCAAAATCATCTTGGAGCACACAAAAAAGCATTCCCTGAGACACAACTTGGCTCTGCCATATAAACCGACTATTTCAACAAGGCTAACCGCATACGTTCAGGCACTCCTTTGCAGCCCACCGCCTTGAAAACAGTGTGATTATCCGTGTTGTTCAGTAGTTCATGGGTCACAGCGACGTCAAAACCACGAAAATGCCCCCCATGTCATGGACAAGGGGGGCGCAGCACTGCTTCTACGGTGGGGGTTATTATGATGGGATAAAAAGGGGAAAGGAAAGACGGACATGCGCATCGTTTTTCACCGAAAAACCGATGGCGCGTACACGGCTTCCGAAGTGTGTTGTAAAAGGATGGCTTTCCCACCCTCGTGTCCGGAACGAATCCGGTTCGGTTGGAGGGAGAAAACGCTGGGGTTGGCCCTGAGGACTGCGGGCCAAACCCCAACGGTAATCTGATGTCAAGGTGGAACACCTTGCCGACGGAGGCATCGCTTTTATTCTTTTTTATCGTTCCCAGACTGAGCCTGGGAACGAAAGGTATCCTGATATCAGAGAGTGCCCTCTCCCCTGCCCGCCGAAGGCTTGCTTTTTGCTCCACGTTGGCCGTCGAAGGCGTTTCTTGTTGGCTTTATTTACCTAATCCCGCTCCACAGCCGTCATGTCCACGGTTTTCGGGTAGGTTTCATTGCCGAGGGGTTCCAGGGCATCCAGATCCACGGGGGTGGATTCGGGAGTAAGCCAGGAACCCTTCTTTTTCAGGATATCCACGGCTTTGTTCCAAGGATAGGTGATAACCAGGGTGTCACCTGCGCCGTTGACGGAAAGGCTTGAAGGGTAACGGGTCAGCACCTTGCCCCCGAGCCATACCTGGCTCCCCAGGGGCATGGTTTCAAAGGCGGAGAGGATGTACTTGCCGTCGGTGATGTCGGCCATGTCCGTGCCGAGACCGGCCACGGAAGCGATGACCATGTAGCAGGTGTTGCCCACCATGCAGGCGTCGGCGATGCCGTAGAGCTGTAGGGGATCCAGGATGTCTCCCACGGTGCTGCTGAGGTTACCGGCCACCCAGGTGATAAAATCGTCGTAGATAAAATCCACGGTGCTGTGGATAAAGGGATCGGGATCACCGGCCAGGATCTTGCCGACGTTGAGCACGGAGCAGACACCGCCCAGGTTGGTTGTCCCGGGAAGATAGACCCCGGAGGAGGTGATGTAAACCACACTGAAATCCTCTGCAAAGAGGACCTTGACCTTGCCGTGATAGGAGAAGTCTTCATCTTCGTCTCCGGCGATGGGCGGCAGGGGAACGAGGCCTTCGTCGGTTGCCTCAAAGGGATAGATCTTGTCGGACACCCCGATGAGCAGCCTGCCGTTTGAAGAGACGCCGAAGCCGTAGTTGTAATCCCAGTGGTCTGCGTTCATGGTCAGGTCTTCGCCGAGAAATGCGCCGTCAAACCCCAGGGCCCGGATGCGGACGTCCTGAATCTCGTCGCCTTTGACCATGGCATAGAGTTCGTCTCTCACGGGGTTTACCGCCAGTTTCAAGCCGATGCGGTAATAGTCGGCCCAGAACCGCTTCAGGGAAAAGCTTGCCAGACGGGACAGGGATGCTGCGTCGTAAATTTCCACCTCACAGCTGGTAAAGGCAGAGTTGCGCGTGCCCACCAGAAGCTTGGCGCCGTCGCCGGAAAGGACCATGTCCCAGATGTGGCGCACCTGAAGGGTGTGTGTCTCAATGGCCAGCTCCGTTGCGGTTGGAGAGAGAGAGAGAAAAAAAAGTTGGCCGAACGTTGTCGGGGTCGTTGGTGTTGAGAAGAAGGGTCTTGCCCTGGGTGCCCCCAAGGTTGGTGATAACGGCAGTGTCTTCGCGGCATCCTGCAAGGACCGCTGCGGCGAAAAGCAAAAAGGCCATGAACCATGCATGTTTTTTCATCATACCTCCCTGATATGGATAAACAGTCTGTCCGTGGCCACCGATGCAAGGGTGGCATCTTCGATACCCAAGCCGGATATGTCATCAATGGAGAGAAAATCGATCAAAAAAACGGTGCATTCCATGTTGCCTTTTTGACATGCCTGTTTTTTCAGCGTAACCAGCTGTAATACCATCTTATGAACTGATCGTTTTCCCACGGAATATCCGGGCCAAAGGATCCGGCACCTGCCGTGTGGTGAATCCCGGCGACGTCGCTAACGTGTTGCCATTGACCGGCCGGTTTTCCGTCCCGGACGGCATTCCTGCCGAAGCCAAACATCGATACATTTGATTAACGATGTTTACCACAAAACTGACCCGCGGGTACGAATCTCGTTTGGTCTAACACAACTGGTAAACCACTTGATTTTTTATGTATTCACACAACGTCCTTACCTATAGAGAAAAGCCTTACTTGAAAAACAAGCCGGACAAACGTGATGAAAACAGCTTCTGGAGACCGGCAAACAGACCAAAGACCGGGCCAAAAACTGGCGGCAACCGATCAACGGATCTGCCTGTCACTTTTTGTGTTTCAAAGGGGGATTGAAAAAGCGACTCAAAAGGATAAAAGGTGGGGTAAGGGGTTGGAAACGACGACGCCCATGGAAGGTGCATGGGCGTCGTCGGAAACAAAGAGAGTATAAAGAACCTGTCCCCTGTTTCCATTTTAGTCTTCGAGATGATCACGAAGAAACTTATCAATTTGCCTTTTTGACCGTTCAGTACTCTTGTAAGAGTATTTTTGGGCCAATTCCAAAACATCGGGATCGTCTTCAGAGATCATTCTGTTAACCTGAGCTTTCGATTTGTTACGAAACACACCCTTTACCGTTTTATGAATACTTCTGCTCATATAGTACCGGTTTCCATTTATTGATTATTATGTGTTATTGGCACAGAACGCCAAGCTAACCGGTATTTATCGTGGCGCGAGGCAACAATAATATTTCCGAGTCAGGGCCATATTAAGCATTGTTGTTATGAATTTGCTTGGCAGGAGTCCCTACCACAGTAACATCCGACGGAATACTTTTGGTAACAACGGCCCCCGAGCCAATTACGCATCGTTTGCCAACTGTAACTCCTGGCAATATTACGGCGTTACCTCCAATCCAGCAATCATCACCAATTGTTTTCAATTGCAGATTCTAATCCTTCACGTCGTCTAATAGCATCAACAGGATGGGTTGCTGTATAAACTTGCACATTTGGACCAAATAGAACATTTGATCCTATCTCAATTGGCATTACATCCAGTAAAACACAATTGAAATTGAAAAAGACTTTGCGACCAGAATAAATATTGTACCCGTAGTCACAATAAAATGGAGGCTCAATAATTATGTCTGTCGCTGAGTTTGGTAAAAGCGTGTCCAATTACTTCTTCGATATGTAGAATCATTTCCATATTCAGTGTAGTTGAGCCTGTGAATCAATTCACGAGCTTTCTTTCGCTCATCTAAAAGAGTAGTATCAGAAGCATCATATAATTCCCCCTTCAACATTTTATCTTTTTCACTTTTCATCGCTGATACCTAATATTTTGAACTTAACACATGGCCATGCCGACCCAAAAAGCTGATAGGAACGGCCAGCTGATAAAGCAGCGACCAGCTTTGGCATAGCTCCTAAAGTAATTGTTATATTTAGTAATTTCAACACATGTGGAGTATTCTTTTGTGATTTGAGTCACCTGTGAAACTAAGTGTAAAGCGGCCAAACTCTTTTTGAGATTCTACATCTTCTGTAATTTCTATGCGCCGGGCATGTAAAATTGACATAAGCTCTTCAACATCACGAGAACCGTAAAACCGAAATGATCGAGTGTCTGAGCCATCAGAGATGGCTAAAGTAACATCAATTACACCATCTCGAATTGGATTTTTGATCAAAATTTCAGTCGTCTTCCAATATTCATTAAAGATAATATTCATATGATTTTAGCAACATAACGCTTAAATAAACGGCGTCACGAAGCTGCGTAGCGAGAAACGAGGGGAGCAGCGTTGTGACGTCCGAGTTTATTTTATTGTTCTGCGCTCCTAATTTTTATTATGAAACGCTTCTAAATCGTGCCAAAATTTATCAAGGCCTTTTCTATATTCAAGAGCGATATGAAATCTTTTGCCTTGCCAGTTTTTGACCGAAAAAATTCCATTGTTTTGTCAAAATCCTGTTTTGCCCATTCATCTGTGTGGTGAATATATGGAGTATCAGTTACCCAAAACCGAAGATCCGTTGAAGTTATCCTTAATAAAATTGATACAATTTCACTGTATTTAGTCCACAAACCTCTATAAAGACGGCATATATTCCCCCTGGAATATTCTTTTTTTTCTTTTGCCAAGTCAGTAAGTGTGTCAATGTGAACAATCTATAAAGCATGGGTATAAGAAGAAATTAGGTCGTTTGAGCCTTCAAACATACTTCTTATTTTTTGAAGTCGACGATAATAAGGCGGATGAAAATCAGACCTTAATTTTCCGATGAATTGTCTTGCCGACTTCCATGTGCCGTCTGTTTCTTCAGTTTGTTCTATAAATTTTTCAAGATCTTGTTCTACATAGAGAGTAAGATCAACCATTTTTTCATAAAGATCCAGCTCTTTTTTAAAGCGTTCCAAAATGATGCTATTTTTTGTTGATATAGCTTCTTTAATAACATCTAACTCATGCTTACCTTTGATGCCTGTGAATTTACTGAGGTTATCTATCCCCATTTAAGGAGCAACTCATACATAGAATGTTTCCTTATATGGTACGCAGAACGCCGCGCTTCACCCGACGGGTGCGGCAGAGCGAAAAAGTTTGAAATACGCCGCACGTCAAAATGCTACACCGCTTGAAAAGTAGCACTTGCGCCCGGTCGGTGTGGAAGCTTTTGTTCGGTGCTACTTCGAGCACCGGTACTAAAGATGGTCTATACAATAGACTGTATCTTTGATTCTTTTTTATCACAGTCCTTCCAAATACATATGTTATCTGAAGTGCCCCCACGAGACTTAAGAAGAAGCCCTTTTCTCTTCTCTTCAGTAACTTCAGACTGCCAGTTATCAATGCGCTCGATATGAAATGATGGAGGAATAGAACCGTATATTTATCCCATTCATCTCTGCCCCAAAGTTGATTGCAAACTTTCATTCGTAGAGCCGCATCAAATTTGCCGTATCAAGCTCTTTTAATCCGTTTAGAAAACCTTCTGGGGCTTCACTTAGATAAAATGCTTTTGGTATGTGCTTACATTTACAGTTCATATAGGCACCGAACGCCAAAATCACGGGCCGGGCGCTGAAGCACGAAAGCGGCCAGTGAACGAAAATGGTTGAAAAAAGATACCGCTCAAAAAGCGGCGTCGTAAGCCCGGTCCAGTGTATTTGTTTGTTGGGTCATTCTTCTGGTGGCTCAAATTCCTCTTCAACAAACAAACCAGTTTTTGGATCTCTTCCAAATGCCACCGGAGGCGAAAACTCTAAAAACGGAATAATGCCAGGGTCATAATTACATACAGTATTAACGTCATAAATTGCCCAGTTTCCTGCAACATCAGCGTATTCCTGTGTTCATCTCCCGACATGAATGTCCAACCACTATCAGGATATTCTTTATCTGGATCGGGAACTTGCCGATACATATAACCGACTTTTTCCCATCAACGAGTGCTCTATCAGAAGCGATCCGAGCACCGTCACCTTGCTATATCTTTTATTTGATCTGCACTAAGTTTATAATTTTTCATTTTATGGTAAACCCAACGCGTAAATAACCGGCGGCACGAAGTTGCGGAGCGAGGAACGAGCGGAGCAGCTTTGCAACGTCCGAGTTTATTTTATTGTTGGGCACAAAGTTAATCTGATCCTGTCCACGTTGGAAGTTCACTTCCTAATTTCTTTGAGAGTTGCACTGAAATCATCACGAAGTTTGGTTTATTTTTGCACGGACGAAATTAACCGCCTCAACAGGAGTAAATATTTTAACCAAGTCTCTGAGTTTATGACGATTGCCTATAATACCACCTGGTTGTTTTTTAGACCCTCCATCTCCAGTGATAAGGACCGCTGCATATTTTGCAGCTTCACAAACAATCTTAACATCGTTTCGTTGATTGTCGTCTCGTGCACCATTGGGAAATATCGCTGATTCTACCTGTAAATAGATAGAATTAGAAGACTTAGAGGAGATGTTGTTGTGTAAATTTGGTGGTTCGTTTTCGAATTCTTGGAATGTAGTTACCAGCTATGGCCTCACTACGAGCTGTTCCAGATATATTGATTATGATAACTCCGTCATCGAACCACTTTTCGAGCTGATTTACATAAGGAAGTTTCTGCTTTGCATTAATCAAATTTGTATCGATGTGTAAGACAGGAATTTTAAGCAGTCTTGGGTTCATTTGCATATTCATGGCTGCCCTGTTCCTAAAGGTCTGTGATAGTACAACCATCAGCCTTACCATCGATTATTTGCTTACCAAAATTTATAGAGAGTGTAAATTTATCTGTGTATCTGGCTGTGGTATTAACCTCCTGAAAGGAGAATGTCACCATGGCCAAAAAGCAGAGTCGTATAGATGCACTTTTAGATGAGTTGCTCAAAGATGAAGACCCTAAAGAACTATTTAATAAAGATGGACTTCTTGAGGATTTAACCAAACGCCTTGTGGAACGCGCCTTGGAAGGCGAGCTGACCGATCATCTCGGCTACCAGAAGAATGAACGCCAAAAGAGTCGCTCGACAAACGTCCGTAATGGCAATACAAAAAAGACAATTGTAACGAATCGAGGTTCACTTGATATTGAGGTTCCCAGGGATCGAGATGGTGATTTCGAACCTCAGTTAGTCAGAAAGCGCCAAAAAAGGCTTCCAGGGTTTGATGACAAGGTCATTGCACTATATGCTCGCGGAATGACAGTGAGAGAGATCCAGGGCCATCTCAAAGATCTCTATAGTGTTGAAGTATCCCCGACACTGATCAGCAATGTGACCGACAGCGTCATAGATGATGTTCGCCAGTGGCAGTCTTTTTGGTCAGCTTGGATGCAGTTACTACCCATCGTTTACCTGGATGCAATATATCTAAAGATTCGTAAAGGCAGCCATGTTGAAAATCGAGCTGTTTATCTGGCATTGGGTGTAAACCTTGAAGGTAACAAAGAGCTTCTTGGCCTCTGGATTGGAGAGGCTGAGGGTGCAAAATTTTGGCTTGGCATCCTCACTGAGCTTCAAAGCCGAGGGGTAAAAGATATTTTGGTCGCTTGTGTTGACGGCTTAAAGGGCTTTCCTGAAGCCATTGGGAACGTCTTTCCTCAGACGGAAGTCCAGCTCTGTATCGTTCATATGGTGCGTAATTCTTTGAGATACGTTGGTTGGAAAGAGCGAAAGAACGTCGTAAAGAGTTTAAAGGAAATCTACACTGCACCCACAGAAGAAGCTGGTTTGAGAGCTTTGGATCAATTTGAGCAAGAGTGGGGAGAAAGGTTCCCAATTATCGGCCAAATATGGCGTTCTAAAAGGGAAAATATAGCGCCGTTCTTCCGTTACCCAGAACCGATACGTAAAGTCATTTATACGACAAATGCTATCGAATCTTTGAACGCATCATTGAAGAAAATTACAAAGAAACGGGCAGCTTTTCCAGCAGAGGATTCAGTGCGAAAGGTTCTGTATCTGGCGATATTAAAGGCTTCTGAGAAGTGGTCGCGCCCCATCAGGGACTGGGCTGCTGCTCTCAACTATTTTTCGATTGTATTTGAGGGGAGAGTCCCTCTTTGATTTAAACGCCAGATACACAGTTTATTTGACAGACACAATTTATACAGTGGGATACCGCTTCTTCTTCAGTTTTGTATGCATTACCTGCACTGAATTTTTTTTCCGCAACACTGTCGTCTTTATGTTTCGAAATACAGAGGTGTATAGCCCACTCACTTGAAGTTGTTAACTGCATAGGAGTTGGGTGAATAAGGTATCCCTTATATGATATTACTTCCATTCCGTTCTCCTTGTCATAAGAATGCCCAACATCGCGCAAATCACCGGCGGCAAAAGTTGCAGAGCGAAGCGGAGCGGCTTTTGCCGTCCGAGTGCATTTGCATTGTTATGAATAAGCCCGCTTATAAGAACAGACAAATTCTTCAAATATTGAATAAGGAAAATCACCCTCTCTATGTTCTTTGAAACTCTTTTCTGTCATTAAATCACGTATTTTTTCCATTTGTCTTAGGACACAAATACAGAACAATTTTAATTTAACCTCAAAACGGAGAGTTTCTAGCTTAGGTTTGGATACACTGTTAATCTGTGTACATTCCGTGGTTGTAAAGTTTACCTTATGTTGCTGCTCTGGATTACGCTTAATTGACCATAAATACTACACGGGCTCGTCATGCCACTTAAACTCTGTTTCTGTAGCCCCCTCCAACATTGAAGTAAGCGCATTTAGAAGAACCTCAATAGGGTTTTCAAATATGTGTGTTGGCCCCATATAATAAATCGCACCATCGACATAGATATGGCAAACACTCCATCCATGGTTTTCAAAGTAAAAAAAAATCTATGTCATCTGGGTACTTCATTCTCTATCTCTTTTTCATAACGCCACGCATGTGGGGCCGCCGAGCGGAGCGAGGGTACCTGGAGCGCAGCGGAAGGCGGTCCGACACAATGCGTTTGTTGTGTGATTATTTTGTTTTAGAAATACCTATTGAATTCAATCGTCCAGTACTTTATTAGTGAGTTTCAATAGTTCCTCTTGGTTGCTCGAAAGAATATCTATCCATAATTTCTTTGATGCAGTATTGGGTTCATTCTCAAAATTCTTTACATCAATGTACCACTGTTTGGATAGCATGATCGGTGTAAAGAACCAGCCTGCATATGTTTTGACTTTATATGGTAAAGGGCCATCATTACAATCTTTGGTTTTTGTACTTACTATTTCAAACTTATAAATATGGTTTTCTTCGAGTGTCGTAACGTACCCAAAAAAGGTCATGTAGGCCAAAGCCTCATTAAAAAAACCTGATTGATGAGTATAATTGGAATCTGAGTAATTTAAAATATTAAATCCGAGAACTTATCTGAATTATTGAATTGTTTGAATATTCCAGATTCTTGAATCGGTAGACGGAATAATTGATTGTATCTATCTGTGTCTCCGTCACTTGTAGAATCGATCTTAATTGTTAAACGACTTAGATTTGATAGTAATTGTTCACTCTTCCTGATCAGTCACATGAGGTGAGTATTTTGTATAAGCACAGCTACAACATTGCAAAATTAGGATTAGGGCTACAATTTTCTTTCCCACATTTATCATACCAGAGCCCTTAAAAGGGATTCACAATCAGCTATGACACACAACGTAAAGCTAACGGGCGGCGAAAGAGCGGCACAGACCAGAAAGCGAAAGTGTTTGAAAAATAGAACCGCTTGGGACTGGACAGCTGTAGCCCGGGTCCTAGTTAAGCGCCATGTTATGTGCCGCTAAAAACCATGAAACTATCGTTTTTACAATAAAAAACGATGGCCTCATTTATTTGCTCAATCGATGCTTTTGGATTTTGAAATAATACATTGTCAATTACATCTTGTATTAATTCATCACGATATAATAACCACCAGCCTTTATTTACAACTTTTTGAGGAAAAACTTCTTTGTAGTTCTCTTCTTCGATTATTTGAGGATAATCTCCGATAAAAATCAAATCGTCAACTTTTGGGTGTTCTTCATTTTTATTTTCCCAATAAACACAATAACTATCACTTGAATATCGACTCCTTTCCAAGCTTTCTATAGATCTCATATTCAATAATATCGCTTAACTTAATAAATGAATTCAATTCCATAGTATTTATTCCAAGCACATAACGCTTAAATAACCGGCGGCTCAAGCTCGCGGAGCGAGGAACCAGCGGAGCAGCTTTGTGCCGTCCCAGTTAATTTTTTTGTTATGTTTTAATATGATAGTAAGGATTAAATATTTTTTCTGATTTCACATTTTGTTCCGTTGGAATTTTAGATTTGGACTTGAGTTCAACATAAGCTTGCTGGGAAAGTGTGAAACTTACAAGCATCAAGGCCAATAAAGGAAAACTAATCCAGTTCTGATGCAAAGGTATGCTACTTCATTTCGAACTTGTTTAACTAAATTAATATTTTCTTGGCCAACCAACGCTCGAACAGTTGCTAACTTTTTGTCTTGAGTTTTGCTCCTAACACAGTGTCCCATATCCATATTCGGGCATCAACTTAAATGAACCTAGAAATAATACCTCCACAAAGCATATAAATTGAAGAAAAGCTGAGAATATAAGAATAATTGGTTTTAAAAAGTGAACAGGTAGCAACTTTGCTATTGTTGTTGCAGAGACTCCTAAAACTGTTAAACATAAGCTTAGGCCAAGTGTAACTTTCTTGCCCCAATTCCTTGAGCTCTGGGGCTGCTCCGGCTAATCTATTGGCAATTATTGAATAATCAATGTCAAATAATGCGAATGTTTATCTATTGAAGCACAATCAGCTTTAGGTACAATTTTTTGTTCAAATTTCCATATAATAAGGAAATAGGAATTCTTTGATAGAATTTAAACATTTATTTAGCATGTCAAGCAAATCCATCGGATAATAATTTAGCTGATCTTTTCGATTGGTCGTTCATGGCTTGATAGCCAACCCCATTCACCTGTTGGGTTAATTTCGATGAAATAATAAGCATTTTCACATTTAATCAAATCGATTGCGCCATAGACCAACTTTAAATTCTTTAAGTAACAAGATACATTTATTCTGAATATCCAAAGGCAAATCTATATCAATATATTCTAACTCTTCTTTTTTAGTAGGCGCCAATCATCTGAAATGCCTTTTCCATTTGATAGAATTTGAACGGAATAAAAGA
Source organism: Desulfoluna sp. CYM3A (assembly GCF_056829965.1). Taxonomy (NCBI): domain Bacteria; kingdom Pseudomonadati; phylum Thermodesulfobacteriota; class Desulfobacteria; order Desulfobacterales; family Desulfolunaceae; genus Desulfoluna; species Desulfoluna sp. CYM3A. The sequence goes on along the minus strand of NZ_CP186556.1, from coordinate 1,472,332 downwards.
ATATTGCCTATGACTGTAACTCGTATATCAATTTTCGGTCTAAATAGCTTTGAGAAGTTAGTGGAGCATAGTAAACATTTTGGTCCGTCAAGCCAGATGGATCTATGTGGGATGTGTATGCAAATAGACAATCATTATTCTAGAAGTAGAGTGTTGAGTCATTTAACAATAATTTTCTTGTCGACTATTTTTAATTTTTGAAAGTCGTTACCGATATGGGTATTTGGAATGAATAAAACCAATTCGAGAGGCAACCATTAATTGATATGGTTTTGATTCCGCAGAATAAGTACTTGCAGGCCAATATTATTAATAAAATGATTCATCAAAAACCATTAAGCCACGAAAAATGCACTCCACTGAGACCTTGATAATTGTTTTTCAGCTAAAGTACTTTATTAGGTGAATTTCCAAGAATACTGGTAATGGATACCAAATAGATGCGATTTCTTTGATTTGTATTTCGGTACCTAATCCGCTCATACAAAGCTCTTTTGAAATAGGATCAATATTAATTCTATAGTCAGTTATGTTTTCTTTGTTTAGCCTGAAATAATTAACACCATCTTCTTCAAGTTGCCTAATAACTAAATCTACTGAAAAATCATATATGCTCGTAAGAATTAAACAAAATTTATTCATGACTCCTTTTGGACCTCACCGGTCTCGACATCGCATTTCTTAGTTGCTTGAACACCGACTCTAGAATCATGTCCAATTAAGACTTCATTGTCTCTCATCCAGATACCTCTTTTATGATTGAATTTGCTTCTTTTCGGCATTTCAGGTGTAGTATAGGGTTTTCTTTTTGCAACATCAATTAATACATGACTTGACATGAGATTCTCCTTTTTTAAACATAACGCTATGCTCAGGGGCGTCAAAAAGTGGAGCGAGGAACGAGCGCAGCTTTTTGGCGTCCCTTGAGCGTGTAGTTAGGTTATTTAGTTGATACGATTTAATGTCTTTTCTGGCCCGCTAGCATCGTCACAAAGCTGTTATCGAAAACAAATTTGGGATGTTTTGAAACAATTGTCATTCCCCCAAAAAGTTGAATGCCCCATAATCATCCCCTTTTTCACTCTATTTTTCCTTTATAACGAACAGTATTGCCGCCTAAAGCATTGTTGATATAAAGACTCGAATTTAAATAGAAACACGAAACATAATCTATGCCAGATTTTGTGGGTGTGAAAACTTTAATACACGTTTTTTGTGATAGGTACTTCCCCCAGTGATACCAAATTAATCCTCGGCCAACATAACTTATAAAATCATAAAGTATTTGTGTATCAAATAGTATTGCTTGTCTATTTTGATCGTTAGGATTTGGTGTTGGAATGCATATATGATGGTGTGAAGAAGCTATTTGTCTATGAAGTTTTTTATTATTCATTAGCTGCTTTGGTACATTTTCATTTAATTCTTTTAAAGCGTTATAGTGAGTAGCACCAAAAGGCAAAACGGTTGACAGATATTGTTCTAACTTTGATTTATTATTATTGCACTCGATACAAGCAGGTACTTTTGGTAAATTATGACGATCAGGTAAATTAAAAAATTTATGGGCAAAAATATGATCTGCTGTTGAACAATTCTCTCTGGGCAATAAACACATTTTTTACCTTTATATTTCTTACTATGTCCCAAAACTTGACAATCCTTTAAGAGACCTAACGTTGGTTGTGGGGCCGCCGAGCGGAGCGAGGGCACTGGCGCGGAGCGCCAGCGGTCCCATACCAACGACTTGTTATAACCTTGCTATGTAATTGATGTGAAAGAAAAAACGATTTGACAGTCTGTTGCTTTTATTGCTTCGTTGACAATTTTAGGCCATATTCCAAATCTCAGTGTCATTTCGAATTGAAACAAAGACGTCATAAGCATCCGCTTTGATGTTGTATTCATCTATGGATCTTTCTGATATCTTTTAATATATTTTGATTCTCTAAATCAATAAGACCCGTAATTTTCTTTGTTTTAAAATGTTCTCCAAATCTTAGATAAGGAATTCGAATTTTCAAATTTTTAGCCTGGTCATCAGACAGGCCCGTAAACCTAAAAATTACGTTTGCCTGAAAATCATAGTTGCGTTCTGGCATTGAACTAAATCACTTCAAATATGGGTTATAACGCTCCGCTTCACCGGGCGCAAAATGCGGAGCGAGGAACGAGAGCAGTGCTTGGCGGTCCGTGTACAAGTAATTGTTATTCCTTATTTTTCATTTATTCTCACCCATTTGCCGTTAACTCAGTTTTTCAAAACGTCCCCATTGGGGATCACCGATTAAACGACCTACAACCCGAACTGATTCAATCCAGTCCTGCTGGCAATGCTCAAGTGGATCAGGAATTGTTTTCCATTCATCTTGATCAATGCCATAATCCTCTTTACACGACTCAAAGGCTATCTCTAAATTTTCAAACCAGTAATCACCTAAAGATGGGCCATCTTCAATGATGTCGTATTCAAACAAGTAAACTCCATCCTCACAGTCATGGATCATTAACCGTTTTATATTTGAACTATTGATTTTTGTTTTTGTAATATATCTCACTTGATTTGAGGGATAACGCTTGAGCTTAGGGGCCGCCGAGCGGAGCGAGGATCCTGGCGCAGCCCCTACAGTGGTCCCTTAAAGCGACTTGTTAGACATAATATTTAACTATCTTAATTAAAATAACTTTCCACGAAGAAAATCCTTATAGCGCTGTGCTCGTTTTAAAACGTCATCGTAGGTCCATATCAAAATTTGAGCCTTGATTAGTCAACAATCTAATTCGTTCTACATCGTCCTGAAAGTGCTGTTGCCTTCCAGCAACTAAAATCATTTTAGGTCTATAGACAGAAGTTTTTAATTTTAACCTTTCCTCAATATATCTTCGATTACTTGAATCATCAAACCACTCTCTGTAGTATTGAAGCTGTCCAATAGCTTCTTGAATTATTTGAGAAAAATAAACACGATTTGTTTTTCGGTCATTGGTTTTAGGGATGGGCGTTTTAATTCAACCAAAGCACTCGAGCCCCCATCAATTTTTTCAAGGAAAAAATCAGGTATTAATTTACTTCCGTCTTCTTTATAAAGTATTGGATGAGGGTGTAATTCTCCAAAATCAATTCCAGAAATTATATGAGGGTGTTTTTCAAAAAAAAGTTGGAAATCGCTTTCTCCTTTTGCACTTGTAGAATTAATTAAATCTTCAAGCTCTTCCAAAATTTGATCAGAATAACCGCACACTGTTTCGACAGGTTGAACATTTGAGCCTCGAAATACAAAAGGACCATACTCGGAAAAAGCATCATCAATACGTCCAATAGCTGTTGAACCAAAAGGACGAATACGAATTTTACCCGTACCATCTAATACAAGAAGCAATTGTTGTTGATCAAATGAAGGGTCTATAGCTGGAATTTTTCCTAATGCATTTTCAAGTGAACGTAGGTAGGTTTCACCACCTGTTGACAAAAAACCATCTCGTAGAAAACGCCTATCACCGAAAAGCGTTTTGATAAGATCAGATGGAACTATTCCTGAACGACCACCTTGAAGGGCGCCAATAATAAGATCAATTTCAGTTAATTTACCGTTGCTTTCAACTATTTTACCTCTTTTATTGAAACGACCATACTTCGTACAAATTTATATCTGCAAAAAAATTCCAAAAAGTACTTTCATAGTCGTATATATGCAAATTTTCGGGTTCTTGTTCTTTAAAATTTGGTAAATTTGAAAGCGTAACATCGCACCGTTCAAATAAATCAATTATTGCTGGTGATCTAGCTATAAGACTCGAAAAAATATCCATATCTGTTTTTAAAAATACTCAATTACCTAATAAGTCCCCTGTCCTTCCAGCTCGTATTATTGCTGAAGCAGCTCTTTCACCAATGGCAACTTTTTACCAAAAAAATAACGACAAGAATCTTCAAGTATCTTTTGCTCTTCGCTTGGTGAGTGCTTTTTATATATAGGCATAGATATTGTTCTCACTTGTCTAACGCCACACTTCACCCTGACGGGCGCAGGGGCGAGAAAGTGTTTGAAAGATGCCGACCGCCGTTAAGTGATACCGCTTGAAAACCGCACTCGCGCCCGGTCGGCGTGCAAGTGTTTGTTAGCTGCTTGTAATACCGATTACCATTAATTCAAGAGCATATTCATAGACGCGTTCTGATAAATCTGTGCTTGACCCAAGTAATTTCATTACCTCATTCCTATGCTTTGTGTAATTTGGATTGTAATAATCATTGAAACTTCCCATCCCCCCATAAACAGATCTAATCGAAGATGATAGATCGCTTAATTCCTTTTGACGGATGAGTTTGATAATGATTTTGCATTTTCAAGTTGTCGTTCAAAATGATCAATCCAAGGACAGTCCTCGTCTAAACGTAAATGAATACACAAATGTTCGAGCGATTGTATTAGTTTATCGAGCTGATTTTTTCGAATAGATAACTGAATTTTCATAGTCCTCGATCATGTTGAATAGCAGCTAACAATTATTAGTGGACATTTTTGTCCCATAACACCTTCTCAGAGGGAAACATGGACATTATTGTCCGATATTCTATGAACTTCCGGGTATATGGGACCACCATGTCCCGTATTGGGAACTGATCTGTCCCATAATACCTTCTCAAAGTGAAAAAGCGACAACGCTGTCTCATAATCCACCATATGCCGGAATACGGGACTGATTTGTCGCATATTCTTATATTTCTTGCATTTTCAGACATCCTTGCATAATGCCTTGACGTTTGTTGTCATTAACATTGTTGACCTTAAACTCACACATCTTTCTCTCGGATATTCAGTTGTATGATCACCCCAAAGGCAACTGTCCGTTTATAGCCAAGCTGTTAAATTCTTACTCTTTGAATTGAACAATTGCAAGGAGGTATTTGTGAGCCCTGCGCCCCAGACAAGGCTGCTTGACAAAGTGCGTGACAAAATTCGCCTCAAGCACTACTCCATTCGGACAGAAGAAGCTTATACAAGCTGGATAAAGCGTTACATTCTCTTTCACGGCAAGAGGCACCCAAAGGACATGGGAAAGAAAGAGATTGAGGCCTACCTGACCCATCTCGCAACAAGACGGAACGTTGCTGCCTCGACGCAGAACCAGACATTCAGCGCCCTGCTTTTTCTTTACAATGAGGTGCTTAAAATTGAAATTGAAGGCGAGATCAAAGCCTTTCGGGCCAAAAAGCCGATGCGCCTGCCTACCGTGCTGACGGTGGATGAAACCCAAAGGGTACTTGCCGGGATGTCCGGCCAATACCTGATCATGGGGCAGCTACTGTACGGGGGCGGATTAAGGGCCATTGAATGCCTGAGACTGAGGGTAAAGGATGTTGATTTCGGGCTTAACCAGATTGTCGTTCGCGACGGCAAAGGGCAGAAAGACCGCATCACCATTTTTCCGGATGTTGCAAAGGAAAGGCTCAGAGAGCATCTGGATCAGAGAAAAGCGCTTCATGAATCAGACCTGGCCGATGATGTGGGCAGTGTCTATCTGCCCAACTCCCTGGCCGTAAAGTATAAAAACGCGGACAAAGAGTGGGGCTGGCAATACGTTTTCCCTTCGTCGGGTCTATCTGTCGATCCGCGGTCAGGGATCAGGCGCCGCCATCACCTCCATGAAAAGACGTTGAATCGGGCCATCTATAAGGCGCGAAAACTGGCCGGGATAATCAAACCGGTGACCTGCCACACCTTCCGTCACTCCTTTGCAACGCATCTCCTTGAGGCAGGCTACGACATCCGAACCATTCAGGACCTTCTGGGCCACAAGGACGTCAGCACCACCATGATCTACACCCACGTTCTCAACAAAGGAGGGCTGGCCGTTCAGAGCCCGTTGGACATCCATCATCAGCGCAAGGTCCATTGAGCCTTTTCGGGCAGTTGCTTCCCTTGAGCCATTCATCAACTCATGCAAATAAAAACATGCTTCCGGCGGATCGCTTAAAAAAAACTCCGCGGTAAAATTTGTAAAGAGCCTGCCCCCTGTTTAGTTTTGATGCTTTTCCTGTTTTACTTTAGCGAGTCCAAGAGAAGCTTTAAAAACTATTTAAACGGTAGGTTAGCTTTTTTGTTTTTTATTGTGCCCTTTTCCTTTAGCCTTGTTTTTACCTTTCTTTTGTCCCTTGCTTGTTCCCCGACACTGTCCGTCAGCTAACGAAAACGATCCTCTCTTGAGTGCATGAAAATCAGCTGAACCCGGCTTGATCCCGAGTTCTTTGGCTATAGCTCCCCATCCTTTATTCTTATTGCTCCTGTATACCTTTACTACACTCTCTGGTTCAGTGTTTGTCATCTTGCCGAGTTGAAGACACATAAACACGTCAGCGGGCAACTCTACAGTTCTGATTATTGTCTGGACTTCAGGATAAGGGACACCGAACTGGGCACTCAACCTGGCGCTGAAATTATCTATGTCGGCTGTGGCCTGAATATTTAGGTTAGAAAGGAAATTATCTAAATCTGCATACGCATTACTAACCGAAAGCATAATAATGAACGTCATGGTCAAATTGATAAACGCTTTTTTCATAATTTTATTTCTTTCCTATATCCGATATTTTAAGTTCATCATTCGACTTAAATATATTGATTGGGCTAAAAATGAATAACATGCCTATCGGACAGTAGCGCCTGCCACGTAAAAAAAGACAAAACCATCCGATATTCATTACAATTCTTGAACCTCAAAACACAACACATGTGGTTTTCACCATCAACATCGCGCTTCAATAAACCACGCACCACATAACGGTGCCATCCCAAACGAGCTCGGGAAATAAAATTCAGCTATTCGCAAAATTTTACTAATATTCATATCTTTTAATCCTCATGAATGCAAGCGTGTTATAACGTTACCCAAACCTAACATTTCATGGATAAACAACCATCCCAAACGCGACGACAAACTGAACCAAGGTTAAAAACCTGTTTACCAAACTTTCTTGTGGCGTCGTAGCGTAGCCCTTGAGCGACAATGCATCAAAAGGCTGGTCCTCGGCAGGGCCGCCAGAGGCAACAGCACGCTGCCTGGTTGCTGTTTTGGGATCATTTTTTGTCAAAAGATCTGGACACGGAGGAAGCCGTCAACGATGTGATGGGCCTGAGGGGTTAGGAATCGGAAGCGACATCGCCCATGGAAGGTGCATGGGCGACGCCGTAACAGAAAGGAAAGGATGAAGGGAGGATGCCTATCGGGTCCCCTCTGGGCTTACCGGGTTTACCTCCCCTGGACGGGCGGGAGCCGGGCTTAGGGTTTCCGTTGCCCCTGGGGCTGTTTGCCTTGCCGGAGCCGGTGCGTGTTTTCGTTTTGGTGGCGGCTTTTTTGCCGGAGCCACTGGATTTTGCCTTGCGGGACCGAGACTCCTGCTTTGCGGTTTTGCGCTTCTCCGCCGATTTCTCACTTTCGAACTCTACCTTTTCTTGCCGCTGCCGGTGCTGCCCGGACGGTAGAGCACAAAATCCGGCACCTCGTGGCCCTGGGTGTAGCCGTCCACATGGGCCACGGGAAGCTTGCGCTTGAGAAAGGCTTCGATGGCCTCAAGGAAGGGCACCTCCTCGGCACCCACCAGGGAGATGGCCAGGCCCTTTTCTCCAGCCCGGCCCGTACGGCCGATGCGGTGGACGTAATCTTCGGGGATCTTGGGCATGTCGTAGTTGACCACACAGGGCAAACCGCTGATATCAAGGCCCCTGGCAGCCACATCCGTTGCCGTGAGGACCTGGATGCCGCCCTCTTTGAACTCCTGGAGGGTTCGGTTCCTGACGGACTGGCTCATGTTGCCGTGGAGGGCGGCCGAGGGAATCCCCCGCTCCATGAGCTTGTCCCGAAGCTTGTTGGCCCCGTGCTTGGTGCGGCAAAAGGCCAAGACCCTGGACCAACGGCCCTTGGTGATCAGGTGGACGAGAAGCGCCCGCTTGCTGGACTTGTCCACGGTGTGAACCCGCTGGTCCACGGCATCTGCTGCCGCTTTTTCAGGGGAGACCTCGATCTGGGCGGGGTTCGTGAGCATCCGTGAGGCGAGCTCGCGGATCTCCGGGGTATAGGTGGCGGAAAAGAGCATGGTGCGGCGCTCTTCGGGCAACAGCTCCAGGATCTGGGAGATCTCCTGACTGAAGCCCAGATCCAGCATGCGGTCGGCTTCGTCAAAGACGAGGAACTCGATGTCCATGAGTTTTACGTGCCGCTGGATGGCAAGGTCCAGCAAACGCCCGGGCGTGGCCACCAGAATGTCCACCCCGCGCTTGAGACGGGTGATCTGAGGATGAATACCCACCCCGCCGTACACCACGGTGCATCGCAGGGAGACACGCCGGGCATAGCCTTTGATGCACTCCCCCACCTGAAGGGCCAGCTCCCGCGTAGGGGCCAGGACCAGGGCGCGGGGATGCCTGCCGTAGCCCTTTTTCTGACCCAGAATTTCTACCAGGGGCAGTGCAAAGGCGTCGGTCTTGCCCGTGCCGGTCTGGGCCCGGGCAAGGATATCCTGCCCTTCGAGGATCACGGGCACAGCCCTCTCCTGGATGGGGGTGGGCTGGGCATAGCCCTTGTCGCTTATGGCTTTCAGCAGTTCGGCACGAAGGCCAAGTCGATCAAATGACATCTCGTTCAATCCTCATTTCACTGTAACTGTTTCTTCAAATACTCCGGCCTGCTTCTATCACGGAAGGCACCCTTGCAGATAGGCTTTTATCTCAGCCGCGTCTTCCATGGCAAGGCACTCGGCCAGGGCCTTTTCCGCGTCCGTGGCGCGGACGGATCGGATGAACCGCTTGGCTTCGGGAATGGCCGAGGGCACCATGCTGATCTGGCGGGCCCCCATGCCCACAAAGAGGAAAATACTCTCCTTGACGGCAGCGGCCTCCCCGCAGATGCACAGGGGTTTCCCTAAATGGTTGCACACCTTAACGATATGGTCCACGGTGGCCACCACCGACGGATGCAGGGCGTTAAAGTGAACGGCCACCTTCTTGTTGTTCCGGTCCACGGCCAGGAGGTATTGCATCAGGTCGTTGGTGCCTACATTCACGTAGTCCACGTACTTCAACAGCCGGTCCAGAATGGACACGGCAGCCGGGACCTCCACCATGATGCCCAGCTTGATCTCCCGGTCATAGGCGATGCCCGCCCGGTCCAGGTTCTCCTTCTCCTCGGCCACCAGGGTTGCCACCCGCCGGATCTCCTCCACGCTGGTGATCATGGGAAAAAGAATCCGGGTGTTGCCGAAGACCGAGGCCCTGAGAATGGAGCGGATCTGCACCCGGAACACATCCTCCAGGTCCAGGCTCAGACGGATGGAGCGCCAGCCCAGGAAGGGGTTGTCCTCCTTGGGGTAGTCCAGGTAGGAGAGGAACTTGTCCCCGCCCACGTCAAAGGTGCGGATGGTCACCGAGCGCCCCTGGGACTTTTCGATGACCCGCCGGTACAGAGCCACCTGCTCCTCTTCCGAAGGAAAGGAGGTGCGCAGCAGAAAAGGAAACTCCGTGCGATAGAGCCCGATGAGATCTGCCCCGTACTGCCTGGCCAGCATCATATCCGAGAGCAGGCCGATGTTGGCCCCGAGCCCCACGGTGACGCCGTCCACGGTCTGGGCCGGGAGTTCCCGAAGGCCTTCGAGTTTTTTGCGGGCCTTGAGCCCCTCTTCCCGGCGCCGGGCGTACTCGTCCCGGATCTCCTGGGAGGGGTTTGCATACACAATCCCGGAGACCCCGTCAACAATGAGGTAATCCCCGTCCCGCACATGGTCCAGAATCCCCTCCACCCCGATGACGATGGGAATCTCCAGGGACCGCGCAATGATCACCGTGTGGGAGGTGCGCCCCCCCTTGGCCAGGACAATGCCCTTCAGGTGCGGCTGGCGAATGGCCAGAAGGTCCACGGGCGATATGTCCGAGGCCACGATGATGGTGTCCCTGGCAAAGGCCTGGCCCGCGTCCCCGCCCATGCCCACAAGATTTGCCAGGACCCGACGCCCGATGTCCAGGACATCGGCGGCCCGCTCGCTTAGATACGGGTCCTCCATGGACTTGAACATCTTCACGTACGCCGTGATCACCTTTTTCAAGGCGTATTCCGCGCTGACCTTCTCCTCGATCTTGGCGATGATCTTCTTTTTCAGGGAAGGGTCCGTCAGGAACATAAGGTGGGCGTCGATGATGGCCCTGTCCTGCTCGGAGAGCCTCCGGGCACTTCTCGCCACCTCACGGATCTGGACTTCGGACGCCTCAAAGGCCTGGTCCAGGCGCAGGACCTCGGCCGACGTGTTCCGCACCTTCATGCGATGGACCTGATTAAAATCCATGGTTTCAAAGGTAAAGTGGGCATGGCCCGCGGCCACGCGATCGGACACCGGCTCTCCCCGAAGGTGGGAAAAGGAGTCCTCCTCTTCGGACTCTCCCTCCTCACCCGGCTCCAGGGAGCCGTCGACCTCTCCCCTCTTCCGCTCTTCCCATAAGATGGTGTAGGCCACCGTGGCCGCCAGCTGGCCCGCGATCTTCTGGAACACCGGGATATCGTCCGGCCGGATCCCCTCCTCGGCCAGGGTCTGAACCACAAGGGCCCCCAGGACCTTGCGGTGGTAGATCAGGGGCACGCCCAGGTAGGTCTTGTATTTTTCTTCGCCGCTGCCCTCGTAATACTTGAAGCGGGGGTGGGCCGAAGGGTTCACGATGAACACCGGTGCCATGGTCTCGATGACCATACCTGTTAGGCCTTCGTCCACATCCATCTCGATGGTCCCCACGGACTCGCGGGTCAGGCCCACCGTGGCCTTCAGGTGCAGGCTGTTGCCGTATGGGTTGTAAGCGTACACCGAACAGACCTCCGTGGCGAATCGCCCGGCGATCATCCCCACGATGCGGTCCAGGGACTGCTCGGGGTTTTCGGAGTCGCTCATGGTCTCAAGGATCTCTTCCAGAATGTCTCGTTTGTCGTCGCGCATAAAATCCCTTTGTACCAAAACGCACAATCTGTCCGGGCAACACCGCGCTCCCATCTGCGGGCGGAGCAGCCCGGATATGTCATGACAAGCCCATCAGGCCAACGCTGCAGGGTATGACCAGTGGGGTAGTGTCAACCAATTCAACCGGCTTAAGCATGCAAAAGGCAGTTCACGTTATTTCGCTGGGTTTTCTCATCCGCCGGGCAAGCCGGGGCAGCTGTGCAAAGAAAAGAAACACCACATTACCACTGCCGCCCGTCCGCCACAAGGGCACCCAGCCTGGTTAATCAGGAATATTGGGAAGGGTCGTGATCTCGCCCTTGTAATTTCGCAGGGTGTATTCTTTGTCGTTTTTCTCCACGTAACTGTAGTAAGGCATCAGCATGATCTTCCCGATGCTGGTGGCCACCACGTACATGGGCTGGGCCAGCCCGCTGGTGTGTCCCCCAATAGATCGCGGTCAGGGTCGAGTTTCTCCACCGGTGTACGGAAATGATCGATGCCCGGGGCGGGTTCGCAGTAGAAGAGGTAGTAGGGACGAATCCGAATGGACAGGAGTTTCTGGTGAAGGGCCTTGAACGTCTCTGTATCGTCGTTGATCCCTTTGAGCAGCACCGCCTGGTTGCCCACCTGGACGCCGCAGGAGAGCAGGTCATACACCGCACGTGCCGTCTGCTCCGTGATCTCCCCGGGGTGGTTGCACTGGGTGTTGATCCAGATGGGCACCCGGTGGTACCCGGAGAGCACCTCTTTTAAGCCCGGCGTAATGCGGTGCGGAAGCACGATGGGGGTGCGGGTGCCGAAGCGAATCATCTCCACATGGGGAATCTCCCGCAGCTTTTCCACAAGCCAGGCGAGCTTGTCATCGGAGAGCACAAAGGGATCACCCCCCGTCACCAGAACATCCCGGATCTCCCCATGATCCCTGATCCACTGCAACCCCTCCTCAATGTCAAAACGAAACCGAACCTCGCGCACCACCACCAGCTCCTTGCGAAAACAGTGGCGGCAGTACATCGCGCACATGTCGGTCACCAGAAAGGCGATACGGTCATGGTATTGTCGGGCGATGCAGTCGGGGCGGGTTTCGCTGGTCAGCCGGTTCTCTTTCCATGCCAGGTAATTTTCCACCCCGAAGCGGTTCTCCTTTTCCAGCACGGACGGAATGATCTGGCGACGAATGGGGCACTCCGGGGTCCTCCGGGTCCATGAGAGAGGCAAAAAGGGGTGGTACCCCACCGGACATTCTCTTTTTCAGCCTCTTCTATTCCTTTTTTCTCCCCAGGAGACACCGTGACATACGCCTGGAGCTTTTCCAGTGTGTTGACACTCTCCTCAAGCTGGGTCACCCACGCTTCCTTCTGATATCCCATGTCACCTCCCTTCCCTGCGGTGAAGAGCAAGTAAAACAAGGTTCAATACCATTGATTATACATGAAACCCGATGCAAAGCCATGAGGCTCTCGCGATAAAAGCGTCCTGCCGTAAGGAAAGGGCAGCAGTACCTCAAACCATGGCCCGGCGCACTGTTCAGAAATGGTGGGTCCGGGCATCGCGCAACCTTTGCCATATCGGATAATCATCGAATACCATTGAACAATCCCTGCCACCATAGTATACATAAACATCATGCACGGGGCTCACCGGCAGTCCCCTTCGCCCTTAAAAAAACCGTTTCCCGGGGCCACCGACCTCTCCTCTTCCTGCCATAAGACCTCCCCCTTGCCCCCAGCGAAACAACGCGTCCCGGCATTTTTGCCTTTCGGCACATCACGCCTTTTCCCTCCGAACCCTTGTTTTAAGGAACTCGCCATGAGCGCCCGAACCGACGTCCTTGAGTTAAAAAACCGAATGTCCCAGTCTATCCTGGGGCAGGAGACCATCGTGGAGCGCCTTCTCCTGGGGCTCCTTGCAAACGGCAACCTCCTTGTGGAAGGGTTGCCCGGCCTTGCCAAAACCCGAGCCGTCAAGGCCCTGGCCACCAACCTGGACGCCGGGATGAACCGCATCCAGTTCGTGCCGGACCTGCTTCCCTCGGACGTCACGGGAACCGAGGTCTACCACACGGTCCAGGGCCAGGGAGAGTTTCAGTTTCAGGCTGGCCCCATCTTCAACAACATCATCCTGGCCGATGAGATCAACCGGGCCCCGGCCAAAGTCCAGGCTGCCCTTCTGGAAGCCATGGAAGAACGCCAGGTCACGGTGGCCGGTACCACCCACGAACTGCCGGAGCTCTTCATGGTCATGGCCACACAGAACCCCATCGAGCAGGAAGGCACCTACCCCCTGCCCGAGGCCCAGATGGACCGGTTCCTCATGCATGTCTCCATCACGTACCCGGATGAAGCAACGGAGATGGACATCGTGAGACTGGTGAGGCGCGAGGCAGGCGCCACCAACGGCAACAGCGCCCCGGCGGAGCCCATCCCCCAGCAGGTGATCTTCGACGCCCGGAAAGAGATCGACGCCGTCCACACGGCCGAGGCCGTGGAGACCTACATCGTGGACCTCATCTCCGCCACCCGGAACCCGGAGCGATACGACGGTGACCTGGAAAAGTGGATTCAGGTGGGGGCCAGCCCCCGGGGCTCCATCGGCCTGGACAAATGCTCCCGCGCCCACGCCTGGCTCGCAGGCAACGACCACGTCACCCCCGAGGACGTCCGCGCCGTGCTCCACGACGTCCTTCGCCATCGCATCATGCTGAGCTATGAAGCCAACGCGGACGGAATCACCGCCGATGAGGTACTTTCCGAGCTGGCAAAAACCGTGGCCGTGGCGTGAAAAGGAAGCCCACCATGAACCGACCCGATACACACCCCGGCGTCTACGCACGCCTGAGCGACCTGATCCGCCTGAAGCACAAGGCCCAGGGGTTCAGCTTTCTGCCCAGGCAACCGGTGCACAGCCTGCTCACGGGCAGGCACGCCTCACGCCTGAGGGGACGGGGTCTGGATTTCGAGGAGATCCGGGGCTACCTGCCGGGGGACGACATCCGCAGCATCGACTGGAAGGTGACCGCCCGCACCCGGAAACCCCACACCCGGGTCTACTCCGAAGAACGGGAACGCCCCGTTCTTCTGGTGGTGGACCAGCGATTGAGCATGTTCTTCGGCACCCGGGTCAACATGAAATCGGTCACCGCCGCCGAAACTGCGGCCCTTGCAGCCTGGCGGGTCATCAGCTCCGGGGACCGGGTGGGCGCGGTGATCTTCAACGACGAAGAGGTCCGGCACATCCGCCCCCATCGAAGCGCCAGAACCGTCATGGAGATCCTCAACCGCATCATCGAATTCAACCACGCCCTGACGGTGGACAGCCGCATCACCCCGAGCCCCGGTGCCCTGGACCGAGCCCTGGAAAAAACAGCCCACCTGGCCCGCACCGACACCCTCATCTGCATCATCAGCGATTTTTCTGGGATCACAGAGGACACCTGCCGACACATCAAGCTCATGGGCCGCCACAACGACATCATCCTCGGCATGATCCACGACCCCACGGCAACGGATGCGGTGAACGCCGGGACCATCGTCATCAGCGACGGCATGCGCCAGGCGTCCCTGGACAGCAGTGATGAGGACAAACGCAACCTCGTGCGGGAGGTGTTCAATGAACGGCTCCACCTCCTCACCGAAGAGTTGACCCGATACGGGGTTCCGGTGCTGCCCATCCACACGGCAACAGGGGCGGCCGAGCAGATCCGCGATTCCCTGGGAGCCCGATGAGCCCAACCCGAACAGGGTGAGGAAAACCAGATGACAGACCCCACAAGCCTGGACAACCTCCACGATATCATCCCCTTTTCGCCCCAACCCCTCTGGCCCCCGGCCCCGGGATGGTACGTCATTGCCTGGATCCTTGCGGCGGCCGCTACCTGGCTCCTGATCACGTCAGCCCTCAGGTGGAAGCGCAACAGGTACCGGCGGGAGGCCCTGGCTGAGCTGGCCCTGATAAATCGAGGCAGCCCCCCCACAGGGGACGAGCTTGCCCCCTTACCGGCCCTGGTCAAACGCACGACCCTTGCCGCCTACGGCAGACAAACCGTGGCCGCCCTCACCGGCGAGCCCTGGCTGGCGTTTCTCGACACAAGCCTCTCCACAACGGCCTTTACCCAGGGAACAGGGCGACTTCTCATCCGCATCCCGTATCAGCCAAAGGCCCCCCTTGACCCGACCGAGGCAAAGAACCTGATTCACCTGGTCGAAACCTGGATAAAAAAACATGAAACGTAACGGTTCAGATCTTAAGAAGCTGCCTTCTATGGTTAAAGGGACCGACAAAAAGCGTGCCTCCGGCGGCGAGGTGAGCCACCTCGAAAGCTTATTGCCCTTGCGCTTTGTCCCTCGTTCCTCGGGCCAAAGCGCAAGGGCCTTCGGCTCGGGCTTCGCCCGACATAAATGCTGATGGTTTATACAGGATAGCTCTCAAGCTTCGACGTCACAGGGTACATTGTCGTTACTTGCTCATTGTTAATTTAACCGCACTGCCTCCGGCGGCCATGGAATGATCCCCTGAACCCCAGGTTGCGGATGCTTTCCCCCTCATTTCTCGGAGGAATGCATACCACCGGAGTGTCCATAAACCCATCTCAGATCTGTTTATATAGCGTTCAAACGTTTGGCCCCCGGCAGGGTCGCCGGAGGCATAAACTGTGTGATTGCGATCATGTAAAGGACAGCCCCATGCTCCAGTTCCACACCCCCATCCTCTTTGCCCTGCTGCCCCTGCCCCTTCTGCTGAAACGCTTTCTGCCGGCATACAGCCAGCGGGAGCAGGGCATCAGGATTCCGTTTTTTGATGAGCTCGTTAAGAAAACCGGGCTCACGGCCTCGTCCGGGGCCGTGGTCCACGGGATGCCCCTCATCCACACCATCCTGGTCTTTGGTGCGTGGATCCTTTTGGTCACGGCCCTGGCACGGCCCCAGTGGGTAGAGGAGGCCGTCACCAAAACCGTTCCCTCCAGGGACCTGCTCCTTGCCGTGGACCTTTCCGGCTCCATGGAGACCACGGATTTCAAAAACAGGGAGGGCAAGGTGGTGGACCGGCTGACCGCCGTCAAGGAGGTGCTCCACGAGTTCCTCGAAGAGCGCGAAGGGGATCGGGTGGGGCTTATCTTTTTTGGGTCCGCAGCCTTTATCCAGGCCCCCTTCACCGAAGACCTGGAGACCTGCCGGATTCTCCTGGACGAAGCCCAGGTCCGCATGGCCGGTCCCCAGACCATGCTGGGGGACGCCATCGGCCTTGCCATCACCCAGTTTGAGCGCAGCGACATGAAAGAGAGGGTGCTCATCATCCTCACCGACGGCAACGATACGGGCAGCCTGGTGCCCCCGGACAAAGCCGCGGACATCGCCAAAGACAACGGGGTGACCATCCACACCGTTGCCGTGGGCGACCCACGGGCGGCCGGTGAGGAGAAATTAGACGAAGCCACCTTAAAGGCCGTGGCAGCCACCACCGGGGGCGCGTTTTTCCATGCCGACGACCGCGACGGGCTCTCGGACGTCTACAAACGGCTGGATGAGATGAGCACCCGGGACCTGGAGACCATCAGCCACCGCCCCAGGACCGACCTCTTTCACTGGCCCCTGGGCGTGCTGCTCTTGGTGAGTTTCCTCTACCACGGCATGTCAGCCTTTTTCTCCAGAACGGCCAGAGCCACGCGCCATTCCCGGAAATCAAAGACGGAGGCGGCACACACATGACGCAGATCATCCACAACCTCCATTTTCTCAGGCCCCTGTGGCTCCTCGCCCTTGTCCCGGCCCTTTGCCTTGCCATCCTGATCCTCAGGCGGCACCACGGCAAAACCCCTTACGAAGGCGTCATCGCACCACACCTCCTTGCCCATCTCCTGACCGGGCAGGACAAAGCCAACCGACTGCGCCCAGCCGGGCTCCTCATCCTCTTCTGGTGCCTTGCCGTCACCGCCCTGGCCGGGCCCTCCTGGAAAAAAGCGCCCTCCCCCTTTACCGAGGACACCTCGGCCCTGGTCATCGCTGTGAAGGTCACGCCTTCCATGACCGCCGAAGACATCCGGCCCTCGCGCCTTACCCGGGCATCCCATAAAATAAGGGACCTTCTGGCCTTAAGGCCGGGCGCACGCACGGCCCTGGTGGCCTATGCCGGAAGCGCCCACCTGGTCATGCCCCTGACCCGGGACGCCACCATCATCACCACCTTTGCAGGGGAGCTCTCCCCGGAGATCATGCCGGAAGAGGGAGACCAGGCAGCCGCAGCCCTTGCCCTTGCTGCAGAACAACTTGAAAAGAACAACCAGCCCGGCTCCATCCTCCTCATGGCCGACAGTGTGGACCCAGGCCAGCTCAAGGCCCTTGAAGCCCATGCCGCCGAACACCGGTTCCCGGTGCATATCCTTGCCGTTGCCGCAGACAAAGGGGTCCCGGTTCCCCCGGACAGCCCCCCTGCCCCGCCCCTGGACGCAAAGAGGATGAAACAGGCCGCAGACGCCGTGGACGCGAGCCTCACCATCATCAGCCCGGACGACCGAGACATCAAGGCCCTGAACCGCCGCATCGAAAGCACCCCCGTGGACGCGGGGCCCCCGGAGGAAGGCGAGCACTGGCAGGACAGCGGCTACGCCCTGGTGCCCCTTTTAACCCTGCTCAGCCTCATGTGGTTCAGGCCGGGATGGCGCGTGAGGTGGCGATAAACGGAAAACCCCAAGGAACCCAAGCCATGACTCCAGGAAAAAAAGCCGCAATCGCCGTTTCCGCCGTCACCGTCATCCTCGCCATAATGGCCCTGGGCGAGACCGGTGGCTCCCTGGTCGGGCTCTTTCTCACCCCGGACCAGCAGGGCCGCCTGCTCATGTCCCGGGGAGACTACGCCACAGCCGCCGAGCGCTTCTTTGATCCCATGGGCCGAGGCCAAGCATACTATCGCAACGGCCAGTTCAAGGAGGCCGCCGCCGCCTTCGGCCAGGTTCCTTCGGAAGAGGGCCTCTTCAATCGGGGAAACGCTCTTCTGATGGCCGGAAAATACGACGCGGCCATTGCAAGTTACGACGGTGCCCTCCTGGCCCGAACAGGCTGGAAAGAGGCTGAAGAAAATAAAAACCTTGCCATCGCTCGGCGGGACAACATGGCTCCCCCTGAAGGAGACCAGGGAGGCATCGGCGGGGACCAGCTTGGGGCGGACGAGATCGTGTTCAGCGACCGTGTGGAAAAATCCGGCGGAGGCCGGGAAGAAACCGTGGAAGGCAGCGCCCAAATGTCGGACAAAGAGCTGAGGGCCATGTGGCTGAGGCGGGTACAGACGCGGCCCGCTGACTTTTTGCGAGCCAAATTCGCCTACCAGAACAGCGTACAAAAACCTTAACCAAGGGATAATCCCCAGATTCGCAAATGCTCCGTACCTTCGCTTGTCGCGCCGTAGGGTGCGCTTGCGCACCGCCGAGAAATCGCAGCGATCACTATCCCCATGCGGGGTCATCTTCGCGCAGCATCGACATGGCAAAAGGCGTTGATTTTTCGAACACATGGTGCGCAAGCACACCCTACGGGATGTCACCGGACAAGCTGTTAAAATAAAGCAGGGCAGCCCAGCGCAACACTCTGTGTTTTGCCCGAACATTATGGGCTAAACCGGTGCGCCCCTCAAAAAGGCAGGTAAAAAACATCCCATGAAAACACACCCCGCAACCACGTTCCCAAGGGTCTCACTGTTACGGCATTGCCGTTTCCTTTTCCTGCTTCTCGCAGGCATCCTTCTTCTGTCATCCCCGGCAGGCGCCCAGGGCCCTTCGGAAAAAATCCGCGTCTCCCTAGCCCCGGAAGGCGAGGTCAAGGTGGGCCAGAGGGTGACCCTCTCCATCGAGCTCATGACCACAGCCCGGTTTTCCGGGTCCCCAGGGTTTGACATACCCGAGATACCGGGGGTTATCGCGCTGAAGCTCAACACCTTCGGCATCAACAGCACGGAAACCGCAGACGGCGTCACCTACAGTGTCCAGGGCCATGAGTTCGCCCTGTTTGCCCAGCGGCCGGGCAAGCGGGTCATTGAACCCTTTGACGTGCGCTTTTATCCCACCGGTCCCGGGGCAGCCCCGCCCCGGGAGGTCACGCTGAAGACCGAGCCCCTCACCCTGGATGCCGTCATGCCCCCGGGGGCCGAAGATCTTTCCGCACTCATCTGCACGGAGGCTGAGCAGCCGAAGCGTGGGACCCGGAACCGGAAGAGGCCCGGGTGGGGGATGCCTTTACCCGCCGCATCACTATGCGGGCCGATGACGTTCCGGGCATGGCCTTCCCGCCCCTTGAGGTTCCCGACATCCGCTCCGTGGGAATCTACCCCAAAGAACCCTTTGTCAACGACAAGACAGACCGTGGGGACTTCACCGGAGAGCGGACCGAGACCATTACCTATGTGTGTGAAGCCAAGGGAACCGTCACCTTCCCGGAGGTAACGGTCCACTGGTGGGACCTCAAGAACGACACCCTCCAGGTAAAAACCCTTCCGGCCGTGAACCTCAAGGTGAAGGCCAACCCCAACCTCCTGACGGGAACCGATGCCCCCCTGCCCCTCTCTTCCTGGAACCGGGCCGTGCCGTGGCTCCTTTTTTCTGGCATCGTCCTCGCGCTGTGCGTTGGGGCGGCGGTAAAATACCGGGCCACATTGGGCGAACGTTTCATTGCATGGCGACAGGCCGAAAAATGCGCGGAGAAGACCTGCTTCAAGGCAATCAAAACAGCCTGCAAGGCCAAGGACCCTGCAGCCACCTACGCGGCCCTGCTCGCGTGGATAGATGCCCTCCCCAACGGCCCGGGCTCCCTCACCCCGGCCCTCATCAGCGACATCACCCGAAACCCGCCCCTTGCCGAACAGGCAAACCGCCTGCAACGGCAACTGTTCCAATCCCCCGGCAGCCAGAAGCTGTTCGATGCCCCCGCCTTTTTCAAGGCCCTTTGCACATCCCGTCGCCGCCTTCTTAAAAAGGAAAAAACAAAAACCTCTAAAAACGGATTACCCGGGCTGAACCCGTCCTGACCGAGGCACAACCGGTTTTCCCACCCATGCCTGCCTGCCGTACCATCCACTATTCATCTTGATTTTATGAAAAAACATTGTAGTATTCCAGAAGCTAAGTTCCACCGAAGCCACAGGCTTCATTCACCACCCCCTGCTGCCTCCAGAGTCCCGCGCAGACATCGTGTTCCTGATCCTCCCGGCCCCTACGTAGAGCAAACATACCCATATCGACACCGACACCGGAACCGCCATGGACGAGGCCCACACCGTATTTACCCGACTGCGACGCTCCATTTCCCATCCCCCCGTGCGCCCGGGAACCGAGCACAAAAGGGGCTGGGCAGGCTATGAAAACCTGGTGCTGCATATCCACCCCAGACGGGTCCCCTTAGCGGCCCTGCGTTTTACCCTCACCTGGGGGTTGGGTGGCATGTGTGCGGTGCTCTTTTCCCTTCTGGCCGCAAGCGGGATGCTGCTCCTCTTTGTCTACGAACCCTTTCCCGATAAAGCCTATCAGTCTATCCTGACCCTGCAAAACGAGATTCCCTTCGGACAGCTGGTCCGGAACATCCACTACATCAGCGCCAACTTCCTTATCTTCGCCGCTTTCCTGCACATGCTGCGGGTCTTTTATACCGGGGCCTTTCACACGGTGCGCCAGTTCAACTGGGTCATCGGTGTGTGCCTCTTTACCGGGATCCTTCTCTCCAACTTCACCGGGTACCTCCTGCCCTGGGACCAGTTGTCCTACTGGGCCGTCACCATCTCCACGGGCATGACCGAGTACATCCCCCTTGCCGGGGGCTGGATCCGGGCCACTCTCCAGGGAAGTGAGGGCACCGGCTCCCACACCCTCATGATCTTTTTTACCCTCCACACCACGGTCCTGCCCGGAAGCATGATCATCCTCATGGCCTGGCACTTCTGGCGCATCCGAAAGGCCGGAGGCGTGGTGCTCCCGCCCGATCCCTCCGACGATCAGCGCCCGACCATGGTGGATACCCTGCCGAACCTCGCGGTAAGGGAAGGGGTGGTGGCCCTGGTTCTCGTGGCCGTTGTCATGGCAATCTCGGTGGCGTTCAACGCCCCGCTGGGGGAAATGGCCAACCCCGGGCTCAGCCCGAACCCGGCCAAAGCCCCCTGGTACTTCATGGGATTCCAGGAGCTGCTGCTGCATCTCCACCCCACCTTTGCGGTATGCATCATCCCCGCGGCCCTGTTGCTCCTCTGCCTGGGCCTGCCCTATCGCAGATACGACACGCCCTCGGGGGGCGTCTGGTTTTTCTCTTCCCAGGGAAAAAAAGCGGGAATCACCGCCGCCCTCACGGCGGGGGTCGTGGTGCCTGCCACCGTGATGCTGAGCGAATACGCCCCCGGCCTTTCCGAATGGTTTCCGGGGCTGCCCCCCGTGGTCACCGAGGGCATCCTGCCCACGGCATCAGCCTGCGTTGCCCTGGCCGTGTTCACCCGGATCATCAAACGGCGCTTCGCCACCACGAACAACGAAACAACCCTGGCCCTTTTTACCCTGGCTGTTGTCTCATTTGCCCTTCTCACCCTCACCGGTGTCTGGTTCAGGGGAGAAGGCATGGGGCTTGTCCAGCCCTTTGCTCACTGACCATCGGAGAAAAACAGATTCCATGACCACGCAGACCACCCACACCGAAGGCCAGCAGCCCACACCGCCACGGCGGAGTTTCCTCAAAACCGTCTGGGCTTTTCTCGGGCTCATGGCCGCCGGCGAATTTCTCTGGATTGCCTCCGGGTTTCTCAGGCCCGGCAAAAAAACCTCACAGGCCGCCCCGTCGGACATGCTCATTGTGGCCGGAAAGCTGGAGGATTTTCCCATGGGATCGGTCACCGCCTTTGTGCGGGGCCGCTTCTACCTTTCCCGACTGGAAGACGGCGGCGTCCTTGCCATCTCCCGCAAGTGCACCCACCTGGGCTGCACCGTGCCCTGGAACGATGACGAGAAAAAATTCATCTGTCCCTGCCATGCCTCGGCCTTTGACAGAAAAGGAAGCGTCATCAGCCCACCGGCGCCGCGGCCTCTGGATATTTACCCCGTGACCATCGAAAACGGCGTGATCACCGTGGACACAAGCAGAACCATCCGCCGCAACGTTCTGGACCCTTCGCAAATCGCCTATGCCTGAGCAGAAACCACCGGACAAGGCCATGCCCTCTGACCTCACCCAAAATCGACCTGAGCACCGACGCTGGATCCAGGCAGGTGTCATCGCTACCCTGGTCATTGTTCTGGCCATTCCGCTCTATGTCCTGAAGGCAGATTACCTGCGCCGAACCCGTCCGGCACCGGCCCCCGCCGACCCTACCTTTGTGGGCAGGCAAGCCTGCATCGGCTGCCACAAGCCCGAGTACGACAAGTGGCGCAACTCCCACCACGACCTGGCCATGGACACGGCCACCGAGGCCACGGTTCTCGGGGACTTCAATGACGCCGTCTTCACCCAAAGCGGTATCACTACCCGGTTTTACAAGGACAACGGCGCCTTTTACGTCAACACCCTGGGGCCGGATGGACAAAACGACGATTTTCAAATCACCCACACCTTTGGTGTCTTTCCCCTCCAGCAGTACCTGGTGCCCTTTCCCGGGGGCCGGTACCAGTGCCTCACCATCGCCTGGGACGTGGAGAAAAAAAAGTGGTACGCCCTTCCCAACCACACGGACGACCCCGACGACTGGCTCCACTGGACCAACGCGGCCCAGAACTGGAACGGCATGTGCGCAGAATGCCACTCCACACATCTCCGCAAGGGCTATGACCACCGCACCGACACCTTCAACACCACCTGGACCGAGATTGACGTGAGCTGCGAGGCGTGCCACGGGCCGGGCTCCGCCCATGTGGCCTGGGCTGAAAAGCCCGAGATGGGCCGGGAAAAAACAGAAAACTACCATTTACTGGTGGACACCCGGGACATCACCCCCGACGCCCAGCTCGCCATCTGTGCCCGCTGCCACTCACGGCGTGCCTCCTTTGCGGATTTTGACCACCGGGACGACGACATCATGGACTGCGTCATCCCCTCCCTTCTCAACGAAGGGCTCTACCACCCCGACGGGCAGATTTTAGATGAAGTCTATGTCTACGGATCCTTTACCCAGAGCAAAATGTACCAGAGGGAGGTCATGTGCAGCGACTGCCACGACGTCCACAGCCTGGACCGAAAGCTGGATGGCAATGACCTGTGCCTCCAGTGCCACCGCAAGGATATCTACGACACGGCCGACCACCACTTCCACAAAGCCGTGGACAAGGGAAAGCCCAGCAAAGGTGATGACTGCATCAGCTGTCACATGCCCGAAAGCCCGTACATGGGCATCGACATGCGAGCCGACCACAGCATCCGGATCCCCAGGCCCGATTTGAGCCTTGCCCTTCAGACCCCCAACGCCTGCAACGCCACAGGCTGCCACGGAGACAAAACAGTTCAGTGGTCCGCCAACTGGACCCAGACATGGTACGGATTAAGGAAACGGGCCCATTACGGCACCACCTTTGCCGAGGCACGGAAAGGCAACCCAAAGGCAAAAAAAGAGCTGATCCGGCTCTCTCAGGATCAACTAAGGCCGCCGGTGGTAAGGGCCACAGCCCTCTCCCTGCTGCAACGCTACATGGATGATGAGGTCATTGGCGTGCTGGAGGAGTCCCTGTCGGACAGCGAAGCCCTGATCCGCCACACCGGCATCGCGACTCTGAACCTCACCGGGCATGAAAAAACCACCCGGCTCATCACCCCGCTGCTTTACGATCCGGTAAAAGCCGTGCGCATCCAGGCGGCTCTGTGTCTGGCCCCCGTCCACAGGGAGCAGCTCGACACCAACCAGAAAATCGTCTTCAACACCGCCATCGACGAATACCGCGAAGCCATGGAATATGCGTCTGATTTCGCATCAGGCCGTTTCAACCTGGCCATCATGCACGATGCCCTGGGCGACACGGACCAGGCCATTGCCCAGTACCGCGAAGCCATCCGCATCGACGGCCAGTTCTTCCCGGCCAAAAACAACCTGGCCATGCTCTACAACCGCATAGGCAACAACCAGGGGGCCGTTGCGCTCTTCCGGGACATCCTGAAAACCCACCCAGAGCGCTACCACATGGCATACTCCCTGGGGCTTTTGCTGGCCGAAGAGAAGCAATACGCCGAAGCCGCAACCTGGCTCCGCCAGGCGGCAGAGGGGCTGCCGGAGCGATCCCGCGTCCATTACAACCTGGGGCTGCTCCTCCAGCACCTGGGGGAAAACGCGGAAGCCGAAGCCTCCCTGCTCCGGGCCCTCGCCCTGGAACCGGACCATGCCGATTACCTCCTGGCCCTGGCCGACCACCTGATCAAAAACCAGCGGTACGATGACGCCGTCCTGGTGGCCCGTGCCATGGTTCAAAAGCATCCGTCCAACCGAACCGGATACGACCTCCTCAATTACCTCCGGCATGTGTCTGCCGAGCCTTCCTCCCCCGGGGCAGCGGAATAAGGCATCAGCCCCTGCGGAAGCAAAAAAAACAGTTCATCACCATATGTTGGTTTACCGTTGATAAACCAAATAAAAAAAGATATTATTTTAAAAACTTACCTCACCCCTTCTTCTCAAGAGCAATCCCCAGCAACAACCAAATCGTCTTTTTGCCGATGATGACCCTTTCGTGGAAAATCGTCGAGTCGACCCCTAACCAAGGAGCAGATTATGAAAACTGGCAAATTGATGGTCGCGGTCATCGCCGCATCCGTTGCGATGGTCCTCGCTGTGAGCCCTGCCTCGGCCGCTAAAAAGCCGAACATCCTCGTCATCATGGCCGACGATGTGGGCGTCCACAATGTCAGCGCATACAGCAAGGGCCTTGTGGGCTTTATGACCCCCAACCTCGACCGCCTGGCCAACGAAGGCATGATGTTCACCGACTACTATGCAGAGCAGAGCTGCACCGCCGGACGCTCCGCCTTTATTACAGGCCAGAGCCCGGTTCGCACGGGGCTCAGCAAGGTGGGCCTTCCCGGTGCAGACCTGGGAATCCAGCCCGAAGACCCCACCCTGGCAGAGCTCCTGAAGCCCCACGGCTACATGACCGGCCAGTTCGGTAAAAACCACCTGGGCGACAAGGACGAGTTCCTGCCCACGGCCCACGGCTTCGACGAGTTCTTCGGCAACCTCTACCACCTCAACGCTGAAGAGGAGCCTGAGCACGAGGACTACCCGAAGAACCCCGATTTCCGTAAAAAGTTCGGCCCAAGGGGCGTCATCAAATCCACGGCCGACGGCAAGATCGAGGACACAGGCCCCCTGACCCGCAAGCGCATGGAGACCGTAGACGAAGAATTCTTAGCCTCCACCAAGGACTTCATCGAGCGGGCCAAAAAAGCAGACAAGCCCTTCTTTGCCTGGTTCAACCCCAGCCGCATGCACTTTTACACCCACCTGAAAAAAGAGAGCCAGGGCGTCACGGGCCTGGGCGTCTACGCCGACGGCATGGTGGAACACGACAAGATGGTGGGCGACCTCCTGGATTTCCTCAAGGCCCAGGGCCTGGAGGAGAACACCATCGTGGTCTACACCACGGACAACGGCCCCCATTACAACGAATGGCCGGACGGCGGTATCTCCCCCTTCCGCGGCGAGAAGAACACCAACTGGGAAGGCGGATACCGGGTTCCGGCCATGGTGCGCTGGCCCGGCAAGGTTCCCCCCGGCACCGTCTCCAACGAGATCATGTCCATGCTGGACTGGGTCCCCACCCTCATGGCAGCCGTGGGTGACGAGAAGGTCTCGGAAAAACTTCTCAAAGGCCACAAAGCCGCCGGCAAAAAGTTCAAGGTTCATTTAGACGGCTTCAACTTCCTGCCCCACATCACCGGCAAGGAGAAAGAAGGCCCCCGAAAGAGCTTCTTCTACTTTAACGACGACGCCCAGCTTGTGGGCCTGCGCTATGACCAGTGGAAGATCGTCTTTGCCGAGCAACGGGCGAAAAAGATCGACGTGTGGCAAGAGCCCTTTGTCTGGCTTCGCGCTCCCAAGATCTTCAACCTCAGGAGCGACCCCTACGAGCGTGCCGACACCGACTCCAACAACTACGGCCGCTGGTACGTGAGGAGCGCGATCTCTTCTCCTCACCCCGGCCCAGCATGTGGTGGGCAAGTTCATCGCAACCCTGAAAGACTACCCGCCACGCCAGAAGCCCGCCAAATTCAATGTGGACTCCGTGATGGAGACCCTATATAAAGGCGGCTCCCACTAAGGGCTGAACTGGCTACCAAACGACAAAAGCCCCTGTCGCAAGCGACAGGGGCTTTTTTTATGTAGCGCCGGGTAAACGGCTTGGCTCACACGTTTTTTTTGAGCAGCAGAAGCTCCTGGACCTCCGTCAGGACAATGGGCCGGGCGTCAAGGTCCACATCGGGCTGTTCCGCCATCTGTTTTGCCAGCTTCGGGTCAAAGGCCATGTCGAAATACCCGAAAGCCCACCCATGAAATTCCTCCGGGCTCTCGAAAACCCACCGGCTTTCAAATGTCTCACTGCGGCGTACCACCCAGTCACTGTCACCGATGGCCCGGCGCACCGCCGCCTTTTCCCGGTCTTCGTTGTGGAGCAGTGCAAACACCTGCCCCATGCCTTCATCATTTAAGGGCTCCAGCACCAGCAGGCTCCCACGGTCCCGGAGCACCCGCCACGCCTCGGCAAGGGCCTTACCGCAATCCCGATGGTGATGAAGTGACAGGCTGAAGAGGATGATGTCAAAGGAGGCGTCGGCAAATGCCAAGGCCTCGCCGGACCCGACGGCAACCTCCGCCCCCGGGACCGTCCCCTTTGCCTTCGCCGCCCTCTCCTCATCCGGTTCAATGGCTGTAATGGAAGAGGTCTCCCTTGCCAGCCATTCGGTCAACCGGCCGTCCCCGCACCCGATTTCCAGAATGTCCCGATGCGCCAGGTCAACAAAGGCCTTGATCTGATCGCGTGTTTTTTCTTCGCTGTTCTGCTCCATGGCCTTCCCGGCTCCTCTGCCCAGGATATGCGCCGATAAGATCACCGCTTTTAATCCTGCCGTTTCTCATGAGATATCCGGGCTACGCCGACAGACGGACCACGGCCTGGTTGAGGCTGTCCAGGACCTCTTTGGCGCTGTCCATGACCTTGCGGCTGTTCTCCAAGTTGCCCCGGGTCTGGGTGGCGGCCTCTTCGATGCGCCCCAGGATGGTTTCACTGGCCTGGTTGCTCTCTGCGGCCTTGGCGGTGATATCGCCCATACCGTCGTTCATCTCCCCTACGTTGACATCGATCTCACGGGTGGAGGCCGACTGCTCTTCGATGGCTGCGGCCACGCCGTTGACGATGGTGCTGATGTTTCCAATCACCTCGGAGATGGCCGTGATTTGCTTTGTGGAGTCGGCGGTGGCGTCCTGAATCCCTTTGACCTGGCCGCGAATGCCGCTGGTGGCCTCGGCGGTCTGATGGGCAAGGGCCTTGATTTCGTTGGCAACAACAGCAAACCCCTTGCCCGCCTCACCGGCACGGGCTGCCTCAATGGTGGCGTTAAGGGCCAAGAGGTTTGTCTGCTCGGAGATTTCGGTGATTACCTCGGTGATCTTGCCGATCTCCCGGGCCGCTTCGTCCAGGCGCTTGATCTCCCGGGAGGCCTCTTCGGAGCGGTGGACGCCCTGGGTGGAGATCTCCATGGCCCGGGCAGACTGACCGGCGATCTCCGTTACGGCACGGGCCATCTCTTCCATGGAGGCCGAGGTGAGCTCCATGTTGTGGGAAGCCTGCTCCACAGCCGCTGAAATGGCAGCGGTGTTCTCGCGCATGGACGAGGCGTCCGACGTTACCCCGCCGATCTGGGTGGCTGTCTCTTCCGAGGCCCCCACCATCTCTTCGGAGATATCCCGAAGCCCCTCGGAGGTACCGGTAAGCTCCGACGCTTTTTCCCTCAGTTCGTTGATCAGCATGGTGATGTCGGCGGCCCGCTCATCAAGCAATACAGAGTTTTCAATGTTCAGGCGGTACGAGGCGTTGGTCTTCTTGCCCACCCCCATCATCCCCAGGATATAGGTCAGGAACACGACACCGATGGCCCACTCACCGTTGAAAGCGGTCCACACGATAACGGGCACCAGCAGGCAGGCCACGTAAGCCACCAGAAGCCTCAGCGCCGGTGCCAGGGAGATAACACACCCCCCCACCAGGCCGCAGGTCATCACCATGGCATAGGTACTGTAGGCTGAGGTGGTCCCGTACAAATGAATGACCAGCATGCACACGCCCCCCCACACAAGGCCGGACACGAGGGTCGATACCAGAAAGAAACGATTCCAGAACAGAGGATTCTCGTTGTAGGAGGTTGCCGCCTTTCGGGCCGCCGCCAGTCTCAGCAGACTCAAAGCGACGATGACGGTGCCGAACATAACGGTGATAAGCGTATGCTCCCTGACCATGGGCGTCACGGCCAGGAGTATGCAGAACACCACGAAAAAAGCCACCACCGAAGGGCCGGAAAATGCGTAGAGATCCTGATACTTCTTCGCATTGACCTGTTCCTTGCGTTCCCGATCCATCTCTTCCACAGACATACATCCCCTCCCTTTTACTGACTTATCTGCACGGCAGCCACCAAAGCCCACCGTATTTACTTACCTTCAAGGGGAACCCGATCAAAACGCTCAAGACCCCTGTCAAAAGCCATTATCACCATTTGTGATATATCTGCCATTCATACTCTTAGAGGGAATAGTTAAACCGTTTTTCAGCAAATATCAACATACCTCTTTTCAAAAGAGAAGCAATCCCGGGTCCAAATACGCGGATTCAATTAGTTTGTATGCATACAATATTTTTTCATGACCTCACACGGCTTCCCAACTCTAATATAAATTGAAGTAACACCCATCATATTTACCATCACGCCGCAATATATTACTTCGTACATCAACCATATTGACAAAGGTAACCATCTTCCGATAGCCTTTTGCCTGGGAAGCGGCGTGATTGCCCCATGCCCCGGGTGCAGCGCCCCACCCGGAAAGGCGGCCTCCCGATATTTCATAAAAAAACGGCCAGACCAAAGCACGAAGATTGTTATTGAAGCTCTGATGCCTTGAATGATTTGGGTGCAACCCGTGAAATATCCGGGCTAACAGCCGACGACAACCCCTGACATGCAAGGAGACCCCATGCCGGATTCCGTGTACAGAAAACTCCAGGAACACTTGAACCAACTTCCCATGGGATTTCCCCCCACGGAAAGTGGTGTGGATATCGCCCTGTTAAAAAAGATGTACGAACCCGAAGAGGCCGAGCTGACGCTGAGCCTCACCCCGGCCCCCCAACGGGCGGATCAGGTGGCCGATAAAACCGGCACCGACCCCGAGGCCTGCAAGGCAAAACTGGACCGCATGGGAAAAAGGGGCCTTCTTATCACCACCACCGTCAACGGTGAACGCCACTACGTGCTGGCTCCGTACATCGTGGGCACCTACGAGTACCAGATTAACCGTCTGGACAGGGAGTACACCGACCTGCACAACCAGTACATGATGGAGGCCATGGGCCTGGAGGTCTTTGGCGGCAAGACCTCCCTCTTCCGCATCGTCCCCGTGGAGAAAAGCGTGGAATCCGTCCAGGAGATCCTCCCCCACGACGTGGTAAAAACCAAAATCCTGGAGGCGGACCGCATCGCCCTCACCGACTGCCTCTGCCGCCTGAAATCCAAAGCCGAGGGCCGCGGCTGCGACCACCCCGTCCGCACCTGCCTCTCCCTGAACCGATGCGCGGATTTTTTCATCGAAAACGACCTTCGGGCAGAAGAGATCAGCAAAGAAGAGGCCCTGGCCATCATGGACATGGCCGATCGCGAGGGCCTGGTCACCCAGACCCAGAACTCGGCAGGGGACCTGGACTACATCTGCAACTGCTGCAAATGCAGCTGCGGCATCATGGCCACCGTGGTGCACCTTGGGCTCCACAACCAGCTCACCAAGGCCTCCTACATAAACACCCCGGACACCGAGGCCTGCACCGGCTGCGGCACCTGCCTGGACCGCTGCATGTTCAAGGCCATCCGCATCATCGACGGCAAGGCCTCCATCCACCCCAACAAGTGCATGGGCTGCGGCCTCTGCACCACCACCTGCCCCGAAGGCGCCGCAAAACTAACCAAACGGACCCCGGAGCAGATGCCCGATGTCCCGGAAAGCGTCCAGGCCATGTACGACCGCATCCAGGCTGAAAAAGGCCGCCCCGAGGCCTTCCACTCCTTTACGGAGATCCAGGATAAAGGCGGGGTATTCTGATCGAACTTCTCACCCTTGGGACGAGCCGAGTGCACCCGTCTTCTGCGTTATCAGAGCCTTTGTAAAACCACGACTTCTTCAGCTCTGATACTTTGAATAGTAGGTGCACTCGGCTCGTGAATTCCGGGCCAAGGCACGCATCATTCCCCTTCTATTTCAGAACCGTTGATCGATACAGCCCCCCTTTTCGCCCCCCCCCATGCATTCCGTGCCAGCGACAGACCACCACAACACACGAGACAAACCGCGAAGAAACAGCCACTTATCCCTAACCAGACACGACAACGGAAAAATATCTCGCCCATTTAGTTGACACCATCAACCTAAGGGCTTATAGTTGATCATAACAACGAAATAGCCCACGTAGTGGTGGGCTGATATTTTAAAAGCATGTAAAATCATGACTCCGAGTCCGCCTCAGGCGACCGGCGCCCCAAATCAGGGCAAAAAATTTTATTCTATTAGTTGACAACATCAATCAAAAGGATGGATTTACCATGAACTCCCTGTCTAAGACCCTTGGGTACTTCGCGTTCATCACCGCCGAACTGACGGTCCTGTTCCTTGGCATCAGTACCATCGTGGCCCTGGTCCTCATGTACATACCCCATGAAAAGCTCCGGTCCTGGCTCTCCCGACGGGGCGTGGTGGGCAATGTCATCGCAGCCATGGTGGGCTCCCTCACCCCGTTTTGCGCCTGCTCCACCATTCCCATGACCCTGGGCATGCTCAACGCGGGGGCGCCCTTCGGGCCGGTGATGTCCTTTGTCATCGCCTCGCCTCTGCTCAACCCCATTATCCTGGCCATGGTGGCGGCCATGATGGGTCTTAAGGCCAGCATCATCTACTTTACCGTCACCTTTGCCGCATCCGTGGTGTTCGGGGTGATCCTGGAGAAAACCGGCGGAGCCGCCCACGTCCGGCACGTTCGCCTGAAAAACGGCATGGCCTCCGGCGGCCAGCAGGTGCCCGCCTCCTTTGGGGGCAAGCTGAAGGCATCGTTTCTTTCGGCATGGTCCGATTTCCGCGGAGTGCTGGTCTACCTCCTCGTGGGGGTGGGCATCGGGGCCGCCATTTACGGCTACCTTCCCCAGGAGTTCGTGGCCCGGCTGGCAGGACCTGAGAACCCCTTTGCCATTCCCGTGGCCGCGGTCATCGGCATCCCGCTGTACATCCGTGCAGAGACCGCCATTCCCATCGGCCTTGCCCTCTCCCAGAAGGGCATGAGCATGGGGGCCGTCATCGCCCTGATCATCGGCGGAGCCGGCATGGCCATACCGGAGATGAGCATGCTGGCAAGCATCTTCCGCAAGCGGCTGGTGGCCTCCGTGGTGGCGGTCATCTTTGCCACGGCGGTCATCGGCGGGTACGTGTTCAACCTGATGCCCGCTTAACCCTTATCTTTCAGCAAGAAAACGCACCAAAAACGTTTCAACACAAAAGGAGACACCCCATGAGCAACGAGAAAAAAAACGGATTGTTCGGAAAACTCTTTGGCAAAAACAAATCTGAGAGCTGCTGCACCATGGAACTCGAAGAGATCTCGGAAACCGAGTCTTCCCAGTCAAAGGAGACGCCGGAAACCCGGCCTGAGACCAAAGAGAAGAAAAACTCCTGCTGCGGATGCTGCTGAGCCATCCCGTGCAGATCAATCACATGAACCCCGAACGCTCCCGGCGATGCCGCCGGGAGCCAACCCTCTGACATCCATTTGTCGTGGATGGAATCAGGACCCTGAGCATGAATCAATTAGACCACACCCTCAAGGCCATGGACCTTCATTTTTTTGCAACCGAAAAGCACGGCATCTCCCTTGCGGCAGCAGCCGACTGCCTTGCCGACAAAGAGCAGTGCGTCTTTCTCGATGTCCGTACCGACGAGGAGACAGCCTACGCCCGATTCGGGGACGCAATCCACATCCCCTTAGAGCAGCTGCCCGACCGCCTGGACGACGTGCCGCGGGACAAAGCCGTTGTGGTCTTCTGCACCTCGGTGGTGCGAGCCAGCATGGCCGCGTTTTACCTGAAGGCCGAAGGCTTTGCTTCTGCCCGGACCCTGCTGGCAAACTCCGAAGAGATGATGAAACTGTTTTCTCCGGCTGAAATCCATCGGCGAAAAGACGCCACCCCATCAAACCGTTCATTCTGAACCATACAATTGAGGCGCATTATGGAAAACATACGAAACTATTTTAGGGAAATGGATTACGAAGCCTTTGGCACCGGAGGGTTTGCCACCAGCCCGGCCGCCCTGCCCGGCCTTATCAAAAACAGGGCCTTTCTGATGGACCTGCGCACCCGCGAAGAGGTTGAAGGGTTCTCCCTTCCCATGGCAGTCCACATCCCCCTGAACGAATTGCCGGACCGTCTTGACGAGATCCCCGATGACGTACCGGTGATCCTTTTTGCCGACGGCCCCTGGCGCCCCAGCGTGGCCATGGCCTACCTCATCGCCAGGGGATTTGACCAGGTCTCCATCATCCCCCAGGGGCTGCCCGAAATGGCCAAACTGCTGAAACCCGGCCCCCTGCATGCCGCAGGCGTACGCGGATCACTGGAGGCCACGCCCGGGTGCGGGTGCCGCACATGCTGCTGATAACCGTTGCCGCCCTGGCCTTTGCCCTGAGCTTCTTCTTCGCCCTGGGCGGGGTGGGCAGTGCCGTGGCCCTGGTCCCGGCCCTCATGGCCGTGGGCGTCCCCCCGGTAACGGCCAGGCCCGTAGCGCTCCTCGTCAACGTGGCGAGCCTGGGCGGGGCCACGGTCCACAACCTTCGAAGCGGACAGCTCAAACCCGGCCCCTGGTGGCCCCTCATTGCCTGCTCCCTTCCGGCAGCACCTTTAGGGGCCTGGGTCTCCACACTGATCCCCCAGACCATCCTCCAGGGAGCCTTCGCCTGTTTCATGATCTTGTCCGGGCTGGTCATTGTCCGCCCGACCCGGGAATCCACAAAACAGGCGGCGGACACATGCCCCCCGGCGGGAAGCGCCTTGCTGGGATCGGTATCGGGGCTCATCTCGGGGATGCTGGGCGTCGGAGGCGGCGGGGTCATCGTGCCGGCCCTTCACGGCATGGGGTTTCGGGCACAGCAGATCGCCATGGTGACGGCCCTTTCCGTCCCCTTCTCATCGTTGACAGGATTTATGGCCTACACGGCCATGGGCTCCCTCTCCCTTGAGACATGCGCGGTGGCATCCGTCGCCGCCCTGGGCGGGGGACTCCTCGGAACCCGGGCCATGCACCGCATCGATCAGAAACGGATCCGCATGGTCCTGGCCCTCTCCCTGATGGTCTCAGGCCTGCGAATACTCTGGAAACTTGCGGGATAACACCCGCAATCACTACCCGGTTTCAAGAACCGGACCTATAGCGGACCGGAACCACCGGTCATTCATCGAATCAGAAAGGAGTAACAAACAAATGACATGCTTCAACCAGGTAAAACGTACGATTCTCTCAACTGCCGCAGTACTCCTCGGAGCCGCCAT
This sequence comes from Desulfoluna sp. CYM3A, assembly GCF_056829965.1. NCBI lineage: Bacteria > Pseudomonadati > Thermodesulfobacteriota > Desulfobacteria > Desulfobacterales > Desulfolunaceae > Desulfoluna > Desulfoluna sp. CYM3A. The sequence goes on along the minus strand of NZ_CP186556.1, from coordinate 1,438,576 downwards.
CTTTTCCACCCAGGCGTCAGCCCATGTGCTTGACTTTATGCACGGGCAAAAGGCCGTGCCTGGAAGCGAACTCTACGCCTTAGGGGAAACAGCCATGGCCCATACGGATGGAAACGTATCCTATTTTACCAACGGCAAGGGACGCGTTCTCAAAGTCCACGCCACAAAGGGTGCAAACGACACCCTTCGCGTCACCGTACAGCGCGTTTATATTCCCAGGAACTATATCGCGGAGACCCACAGCGAAACCGCCAGGGCAGAAAAGCTCTACGATCGATTGAGCCTGGTGGCCCGCAGCAGCCAGGGAAAATACGCCCTTTTGACGGATAAAGACGGCATGGCGGCGTATCAATACGGCAAAGCCGTTGCAGAGAAGCTGGACTCTGAAAAATAACGTCCCCTTTCTTCTTCGTAAGGCGCGTCAGACCCGGTGAGCAGCGTTGCCTCACTGGACGCTGCCACCGAACCAAAAAAGGCACCGACCCAAACTGGCCGGTGCCTTTCCTGTATTATCACGTCCTCATTATTTTCTGGGGCCAGGGCGTCAGCCCCCAAGCCCCGGACTCTCTTCCGGCCCACCCTTACTTGTTGGCGGCACCGAGAAAGCTGCCCAGGGCGGTGAGGATGATCTCCCGCATGGGCGCATCGATCTTCGCAACGATCTCCTCCATACGGGCATGGGCGTTGCGGTTGATCTCCTCCAGGGCGTCCCGGCCTTTGGCCGTGGGCTGAACACAGCAGACCCGCCCGTCCGTCTCGCTGCGGCGCCTTTCGGCAAGCCCCTTCTTCTCCAGCCTGTCCACCACCCGGGTGGCGCCGCTCTTGGTAAACCCCAGCTTCCGGGCAATGCCCTGCATGGAGCAGTCGCACTCCAGGGAGATCTCCTTGAGCGCCCGGATGTCCGCATAGGACATGCCGTGGCAACAGCTGTTGTCCTGGACGTGGATGCCGAAGCGCCACACAATGTCATCAATATACCGCACAAACTGTTCTGTGTTTTCCGCCATAATCGTACCCCTTATTTAATTGACCTTATCAACCAATAAGGCATCTATCCTTCACTGTCAACATACGCTGGGAAAAAACACGGGCGCTGCATAGGGCGCAGACCGAGCAGTTACGCTGTCATCTCCCCTTTCAGACTGGCCTGCATGAGCTCGCGAATCACCTGTGTATCCGAACGGGTACTGAAAAGAAAAAACATTTTGGCAAGGGCCGCCTCCGGGGTCATATCAAACCCGCTGATGACACCGGCCTCCAGAAGGGCAGAGCCCGTGGCGTAGGTTCCCATCATCACCCGCCCTTTCAGGCACTGGGTGCAGTTAACGATCACCACGCCACGATCCGTGGCCTCTTTCAGCACGGCCATGAGTTCGGGGTCGTTATCCGGGGCGTTACCCACCCCGTAGGTCTCCAGAACCAGCCCCTTGATGGGCGGAGCCAGAAGGTTTTTCACCACCGCCGCAGAAATCCCGGGAAAGAGACGCAAGACCGCCACCGGGGAGCTGTAAAGCCGCTGGACCCGCAGGGAGCCCTGCCCCTCGGGCTTTGGCAGCAGCAGGTCCCTGTTGATCTCGATGTCGATGCCCGTGGTGCCCAGAGGGGGAAAGTTGGGGGAATCAAAGGCGTCGAAGCCCCCGGCGTTCCACTTGGTGGTGCGGTTGCCGCGAAACAGGCGGTTGTCGAAAAAAAGGCACACCTCGTGGATGTCCTCCCGGGCCGCCAGCAGCATGGCCGTGATGAGGTTCTCCCGGGAGTCGTTCCGCACCTCGCACAAGGGAATCTGGCCCCCGGTTAAAATCACCGGCTTTTGCAGCCCCTCCAGCATAAAGGGAAGGGCCGAGGCCGTGTAGGCCATGGTATCGGTGCCGTGGATCACCAGGAACCCGTCGTACTCGTCGTGGTGGGCCGCGATGTCCTCTGCAATGTCAAACCAGGCCGAAGGGCTCATGCTCGACGAATCCAGGGGCGGGTCGTACTCATGGATGTGGTACTCCGGCATGGACGGGCTCTTCAGCACGGCCATCTTCGCCATCTGCTCCTTGAGATACCCAGGAGAGGGCTCGTAGCCCCTGTCACCCCACTTTCATCCCAATGGTTGGCCAGTATGGCAATGTAAATTCTTCTTTTCATGTGGTCCTAATCTATGGTCAACGTACGGGAAAGAAAAAACGCCTTCTTCGGATCAAATACACATCCGCCATTCAAACAAACGTCAGCCTTGATCAGCGTTTGGCCATCGGCATCCGTACATCTCCTCCCCCCGAAGCACCTTGTCCCCTGGAGCGCCGCACTCCTGTGCAGCACGGGCAACGACGGACTAAAATGCCGCACCGGAGTGCGGCGCTCCGTTTCCGTTGATCTGTCTCGTTTTTGGAAGGTCGCAGCCCAGACGTCATTTAAGGCAAACGACAAAGCCCTGTTTGTTATAAGGTCAGGCAGAACCCAATCAATCGGTCTCGCCCATCCGGTTGCTGTAGGCGCGTGCCAGGCCCCCTTCGGCGGTTTCACGGTAGGGGCTGGGCAGGTCCTGGCCGGTTTCCCGCATGACGCGCACCACCTCGTCAAAGGAGATGAGGTGGGAACCATCGGAAAACAAGGCATAATCGGCGCAGTTCATGGCCCGTGTGGCGGCAAAGGCGTTGCGCTCGATGCAGGGGATCTGCACAAGACCTGCCACAGGGTCGCAGGTGAGGCCCAGGTGGTGTTCAAGGCCCATCTCGGCGGCGTATTCCACCTGGCGCACGGTGCCCCCCAGGATCTGGGCGGCGGCCCCTGCGGCCATGGCGCATGCGGTGCCCACCTCTCCCTGGCAGCCCACTTCGGCACCGGAGATGGAGGCGTTGTATTTGATGAGGTTCCCGATGAGACCGGCCGTGGCCAGGGCCCTCAAAAAGATAATTTCGTCGGCCTCCACCACCTCCATGAGGTAACGGATCACCGCGGGAAGGACCCCGCAGGCCCCGCAGGTGGGGGCGGTGACAATGGTACCCCCTGCGGCGTTCTCTTCGGAAACGGCCAGGGCGTAGGCGCTGATCTTGCCGGTGCGGCGGAAGTGGTCCCCGCTCATGACGGCTTTCTGGTGCAGGGTCCAGGCCTTGCGGGTGAGACCCAGCACCCCGGGAAGAATGCCTTCGGTGGCAAGGCCGCGATCCAGGGCGGCCAGCATGTGGTGGAGCTTATCCCGCAGGAAATCCCATATATCGGCGCCTTCGCACGCCTCCACATACTGCCAGAAGGGAATCCCCTCTTCCCGGCAGTGGCTCAGGATATCCTCCATGGTGGTGAGGTCATAGGTATGGGAGCTGGCAGGCGGCATGCCGGTTTCGCTGATGGCGCCCCCGCCGGTGCTGTAGACAAGCCATTCGCCCAGGCTGGTCCCATCTGCGTCCAGGGCCTCAAAAAGCATGCCGTTGGGGTGTCCGGGAAGGAGCTCTTCCGGGCGCCAGGCGATCTCCACCGCCTTGGGGGCCAGCCCCTCCGCCACGGCCACATCGGTGAGGTGCCCCTTGCCCGTGGCGGCCAGGCTGGCAAACAGGGTCACCCTGAACGAGGCGGCCTCCGGGTGCTTCCCGCCAAAGATTTCCGCAGCCCGCTTGGGGCCCATGGTATGGCTGCTCGAGGGTCCGACCCCCGTCCTGTAGAGTTCCCGAAGTGATTCCATGGCCTGCCTCCTTTCCTTACATCCCGCAATTCGTGCACATACGCACCGTCAAACAAACAATGCCGTCGGGTAACCCTCGACGGCATTGAATATCTTACACTGCGGATCGACGCCCGGACAAGGCCGGGATCGCCTGATGCACTTTTTTTTCCAAAGGAGGCCCGGTCGGGCCTCCTTTATATAAGGATCTGCATGAAGCTATTTCAGGTTGCGAAGGGCGATGCCGATGCAAAAACAGGCACCTCCCCAGGTAACGCCCAGCCCGAAGACCATCATCAGTACGGCAGATGTTTCCATAACGCTACTCCTTTCGACCCAGCAGGTCGCATTTGCTCAAAACAATGGCCAGGACGGGAAGACATGCCACAACGGCCCAGCCGTAGATACCCAGGGCGCTGGCGGTGTACCCTTCATAGGGGGTGGTAATGTCCCCTGCGCATTTCATGACCATCATGTAGGCAACCACAAAGGTGGTGAAAAACTTGAGGCAAAAAGTCCACCACTGCCCCACGAGGAAGTCAGAGGTACGGTTCATGGATGGACTCCAGGTTGAAGAACCAGGAGAGAAGCACCACCTCCACCAGACCACCGAGGAGAACGGCGTAGGTGTTGATAAAGTGGTCCACGATGTCAAGCACGCCGGTACCGACCGCGGCCCCGGTGGTGTAGATGACGCTCACGGCAAACCCGATGCCGCAGAACAGGGTGGTGGCTGCCTTGCGGCTGATCTTGAATCCCTCCAGGATACCCGCGATGCACGCCTCACAGATGGAGATCATGGAGCTGACACCGGCAAAGAGCAGGGAGAGGAAGAAAAGCACCCCGATGAAACTGGCCCCGGGCATGAAGTTGATGGCCTGGGGAATGGTGACAAAGGCCAGGCCCACACCGGAGGAGACCACCTCTTTGATGGGAACCCCTTTTTGTGCCGCCATGTAGCCCAGCACGGAGAAGATCATGACCCCGGCGAGCATGGAGAAACCGCAGTTGATGAAGGCGGTCATAAAGGCGTTGTTGTTGATGTCCGAATCACCGGACAGGTAACTGGAGTAGGTGATCATGATCCCGAAGCCGATACTCAGGGAGAAGAAGACCTGACCAAAAGCAGCCGCCCACACCTTGATGTCGCCGAGGGCGGAAAAGTCCGGCTTGAAGAGCCAGTTCAGGCCGTCCACCGCACCGGGCATGGTCACCGCGCGGGCCATGATGAGGATAACCATGACAAACAGGGCGGGCATGAAAAACTTGTTGGCCGCCTCAATGCCCTTTTTAACACCGCAGATGAGCACGCCCCAGCATGTCAGCCACACCGCGGCCAGAGGGGCCAGGATGTGCCACTGGATGCCGCCCATGGAAAAGGGGCCGTCCGAAAGATGGAGGTACTCCTTGAAGAAGAAGCCGCTGGTGTCTTCACCCCAGCCGAGGTTGAAAGAGAAGGTAAAGTAAGAGAAGGACCAGGCAATGATCACCACATAGTAGCTTGCAATGACAAAACAGACGAGAAGCTGCCACCAGCCCAGCCATCCCCACTTCTTGTTAAGAGAACGGAAGGTCACCGGGGTGGCCCCGGCGTGTCTCTGCCCCACCCCGAATTCGAGGATCAGAAGGGGAATACCGGCGGTGAAGACCGCAACAAAGTAAGGGATCAGAAAGGCTCCGCCCCCGTTTTCATACACCATGTAGGGAAATCGCCAGATGTTCCCCATGCCGATGGCGGACCCAACCGCCGCCAGGATAAACCCCAAACGGGTTCCCCATTGATCTCGCTGTTTCATGCAACCTCTTTTCCGTCGTGGATATCGATTGTGTATCGTCAAACAAAAAGCCCGCCCTGTCGAATCCACGGCACATCTTTCAGATCCAGACTTTCAATATCCCCCGCCTCAAATTTTAAAAGTTTAAAAAAGGGGATCCAGAAATTTGACGATATACCTAATTCACCGGGGTATGTCAATCATCAAGGAAAAGCCAAAACCGTTGTTACCTCTGTCAACCCCGTGACTGTCAACCCAATCGGCAAAAATGGTTTACCGAGCACCTTGACTGTCCCTTAGGATGCTGATAAGGTGTCTTTTTTCTAAAATTCGGTCAATCAATTGAAATATATAGATGTTATCGAGGTGAACGACAGTGAACAGGATTATTTCCACCCAACCGCGCGTCTCAGCGCTCCTTCCCTTGGGTCTCTTCCTTGCCATTTTTGTGGGGAGCGGGCTCTATTTTCAAAGCGTGGGCACCAGCTTCGCGTTCTACCAGGTGGCAGCTCCGGTGGCAGCCCTGCCCGCCATTATCCTGTCGGTTCTCCTGTCCAGGCAGGGCCTCACAGACACTGTGGAGCGCTTTCTCAAAGGCGCCGGACACAGCAACATCATGGCCATGTGCATGATCTACCTTCTTGCCGGTGGCTTCAGCGCCGTGGCCAAAGCAACCGGCGGCGTAGACGCGGTGGTGGCTGTGGCCATCTCCATCATCCCGGCCTCCTTTCTCCTGCCCGGTCTCTTTGTGGTGGGCGCCCTGATCTCCACGGCCATGGGAACCTCCATGGGCACCATCGCGGCCCTGGCCCCCATTGCCCTGGGCGTGGCCGGTGAAGCGGGCCTCTCCATCGCCCTCACCGCAGGTGCCGTCACCGGCGGCGCCATGTTCGGGGACAACCTCTCCATCATCTCCGACACCACCATCGCCGCCACCCGGACCCAGGGGTGCGAGATGAAGGACAAATTTCGGGTCAACGTGGCCGTTGCCGTTCCTGCGGCGATCATCACCATTGTCCTGCTCCTCTTCCAGGCCAAAGGCACCACCGTGGCCGAGGCCAAGGACGCCTCCTTTCTCCTGGCCCTGCCCTACGCAGCCATCCTGGTGATGGCCGTTTCCGGCATCAACGTCTTTGCCGTGCTCTTCTCCGGCATCATCCTGGCCGGCCTTGCCGGGTTCATGACCACCCCGGACTTCACCCTCCTCACCTTTGCCAAGGAGATCTACAACGGGTTCACCGGCATGCAGGAGATCTTCATCCTCTCCATCTTCATCGGGGGCTTAGGGGAGCTCATGAAGAACAGGCAGCCTTCTGGCCCACTGGGACAGTTGTTGGTTTCCAACGCCATCCGCCACGTGGCCTCAAGCAAAGGCGGCACCGCCATCGCCGAGATGGGCATCGGGATCCTCGTCTTTCTCACCAACCTCTGCACGGCCAACAACACCGTGGCCATCCTCGTCACCGGCAGCGTGGCCAAGAACATCGCCGAAGCCAACGGCGTGGAGCCCAAGCGGGCCGCAGGCACCCTGGACATCTTCGCCTGCATCTGCCAGGGCCTGATCCCCTGGGGAGCCCAGATCCTCCTGGCCGCCTCCATCTTCAAGATTTCGCCCCTTGCCGTGGTGGGCAACGTCCACTACTGCATGGTTCTCTTCGGCTGCACCATGGTGGCCCTTTTCATCCCCGGCAAAAAAGCGAACGTCCCCGCAGGCGCATAAGCAAAAGCACAAACGGATTTAAAATAGAAAACCCCCGGCAGAGTGTTCTGCCGGGGGTTTTCTGTTTGGATAATCTGCGTTTCGTGGCGCACGGCGTACCCCACGGAACACCGAGCGGCATCGCGGGCTGTAGGGTGCGGCTCCCGCACCGGATGGCGCTTCAAGGGGCATTAAATTGGCGACGCAAAAAACAAAGGGCGCCATGACTTCGGTCGGTTTCTATGGATGAGGCGTTTGCGGTGCGCACGGCGCACCCTACGGGACACCGAGCGGCATCGCGGGCTGTAGGGTGCGGCTCCCGCACCGGGTGGCGTTTCGAGGGGCAACAAATCGGTCACGCAAAAAACAAAGGGCGCCATGACTTCGGTCGGTTTCTATGGATGAGGCGTTTGCGGTGCGCACGGCGCACCTACGGAACACCGAGCGGCATCGCGGGCTGTAGGGTGCGGCTCCCGCACCGGGTGGCGTTTCGTGGGGCATTAAATCGGTGACGCAAAAAACAAAGGGCGCCATGACTTCGGTCGGTTTCTATGGATGAGGCGTTTGCGGTGCGCACGGCGCACCCTACGGGACACCGTGCGATTTCGGGGGCATGGGCATTCCCTACGTCCTATGACCTATACCCTATGCCCTATGACCTATTTTCCCTATCCCCTCAATAAATCGCCTTGGTGGATTCAGCGTCAAAGATGTGCAACTGGTTAAGGTTGGCCTCCACGCGCACGGCGTCTCCGGGGCTGACGACCCTGCGGCCGTCGCACTTGGCAAGGACCCTGGCGCCGCCCAGGTCCACGTGGACGTGGGTTTCGTTGCCCAGGGGCTCCACCACATCCACCACGCCGGGGAGTTTCCAGTCGTCCGGGAAGCGGCCTTCACCGCTTTCAAGGGTCAGGTCTTCGGCGCGGATGCCCACCACAACCTCCTGGCCGGGGGCGATCTCTGCGCCCTCTTTTTCCGGGATGGGAAGGCTCACCTCGCCTTCAAATACAAGGGAGAGGCCCCCTGCCACACCTTTGACCACTGCGGGGACCAGGTTCATGGGAGGGCTGCCGATAAAGCCGGCCACAAAGGTGTTCACGGGATGTTCAAAGAGCTCCAGGGGCTTGCCCTGCTGCACGATATGCCCGTCTTTCATCACCACGATGCGGTCCCCCAGGGTCATGGCTTCCACCTGATCGTGGGTGACGTAGATGATGGTTGCATCCACACGGCGATGGAGTTTCTTCATCTCGATACGCATCTGGGTCCTGAGCTTGGCGTCGAGGTTGGAGAGGGGCTCGTCAAAGAGAAAAATATCGGGCCTGCGGACGATGGCCCGGCCCATGGCCACGCGCTGGCGCTGGCCGCCGGAGAGCTGGGAAGGCTTGCGGTAGAGAAACTCTTCCAGCCCCAGGATGGCTGCCGCCTCTTCCACGCGACGCTTGATCTCCTCTTTGGGCCTTTTTTTGATTTTCAGGCCAAAGGACATGTTGTCAAAAACGTTCATGTGGGGGTAGAGGGCGTAATTCTGGAACACCATGGCCACACCGCGATCCTTGGGGGCCAGGTCGTTGATCACCTTGTCCCCGATGGACATGGTCCCGTCCGAAATCTCTTCGAGGCCGGCGATCATCCGCAGGGTGGTGGACTTGCCGCAGCCGGAAGGGCCCACAAACACCACAAACTCCTTGTCCTCGATATCGAGGTTGATGCCGTGCACCACCTCGGTCCTGCCATATCTCTTCACCACATCTTTAATCTGAAGACGAGCCATATCCTGTCCTGTCCTGAAAGCACCCCGTACGGGTCGGAGCTTCTTGTCATCGGCCACCGGCACGGCCCGCTTGCGCCGGCCGCCATGCCATGGAAAAAAGATCCCGCATCTCTCCAAGGGGTCTTAGCAGGAATGGCGCAACCGAAACAATAAAAAAATCACGTTCCCCCGGACCACCCGCACCCCGAGCCCCCCGGAGGGAAAGCAACTGTGCACACGAAATTTTTACCGCCCGAAAACAAGGGAGCGGATTTTAAAATCAATCCCCGCCGCCCCACCCGGTCCCATGCGGCTACAGGGCCCTTCCGGGGCTGATTATGCCTTGACGCTCCCCCAAAATCGCCATACCCTGTCTGCGGCATAACCAGTAGCGGTTACAATCAATCAGGCGTTATTTCAGAACGACCCACGATGAGGAGGAGAAGAGATGGTTCTTCGAAAATGGTTAGCAACACTTACTGCGGCACTGATCCTTGCCCCCGCAGCAGCCATGGCCAAACCCGTCACCATTGAATGGTGGCATGCCATGAGATCTGCTCGCGGCGAAGTGGCCAACGAAATCATCAAGCGATTCAATGAGTCCCAGGACCAGTACCGTGTCGTGGGCACCTTCAAAGGAAACTACGACGAGACCCTCAACGCAGGGATCGCCGCCTTCAGGGCAAAAAAACAGCCCCACATCATGCAGGTGTTCGAGGTGGGCACCCAGACCATGATGCTCTCCGGCGTGGTCTACCCCGTATTCCAGCTCATGAAGGACACAGGCAACGACATCGACTGGTCACGGTACCTCCAGCCCATCCTCTCCTACTACATGAACGCCGACGGCGAACTGGTTTCCATGCCCTTCAACTCGTCCACGCCCGTCATGTACTACAACAAAGAGCTCTTCAAAAAAGCGGGTATCGACACCGTCCCCGTTACCTGGGACGACATGGGCGTGGCCACGGGCAAGCTCCGTGCCGCAGGGGTCGATGCCGGTATGGTCACGGCCTGGCAGTCCTGGGTCCAGGTGGAGAACTACAGCGCCATCCACAACATCCCCTTTGCCACCAAGGCCAACGGCTACGAAGGCCTTGACGTGGAGCTCACCATCAACAACCCCCAGATGGTCAAGCACGTCACCCGCCTCCGGGACTGGGCCAAGGACGGCCGATTCGTCTACTCCGGCCAAAAGTACCAGGGCCCCAAGGCCGAGTTCCTCGCCCAGAAAGCCGGGATCTACATGGACTCCATCAGCGGCATCGCCAAGCTGAAGAAAGCGGCCCAGTTTGACTGGGGCGTGGCTCCCCTTCCCGTGGAAGCGGACATGAAAGAGCCCCAGAACAGCATCATCGGCGGGGCCTCCCTCTGGGTGCTCAGGGGCCACACCAAGGAAGAGTACAAGGCCACGGCCGCCTTCCTGAAGTTCATCTCCACCAACGAGATCCAGGAGTACTGGCACAAGCAGACCGGCTACTTCCCCGCCACCATTGACGCCTACGAGAGCCTCAAGGCCAAGGGCTACTACAAGGCCGACCCCAAACAGGAAGTAGGCATCAAGCAGCTCAAGCGACGGGACCCCACCAAGATCTCACGGGGCCTGCGCCTCGGCAGCTTCACCCAGATCCGCAACATCATCAACGAAGAGCTGGAACTGGTGTGGAACGGCAACAAGACCCCCCAGGAGGCCCTGGACGCGGCGGTCAAGCGTGCCAACATCAAGCTGAAATCCTTTGCCAAAACCTACAAGAGACGGTCCTAACCGTATCTAAAGGTTTAACAGACACCGCCCCGGACCCGGCCCCTGCGGCCGGGCCCGGGGCTTTCGTGCGTTGACGTATTACCCCAAAAGCCACAGGCCCCATGCAAAAACGATCGGTTTTCAACTCAAGGTACCTGCCCTACGTGCTGATCCTTCCACAGGTTCTGGTCACGTTGACTTTTTTTTACTGGCCCGCCGCCCAGGGACTGGTGCAATCCTTTCTCCTGAGCGACCCCTTCGGGATGTCCAACACCTTCGTGTGGTTTGAGAACTTTACGGCGATCTTCACCGATCCCCTCTACCTCAAGTCCATCGGCATCACCATTGTCTTCAGCCTCACCACCGCCTTTGTCTCCATCTCCCTGGGGATGATCATCGCCACCCTGGCCAACCGGGCCACGCGGTGCAAGGCCCTGATCCGGACCATGCTCATCTGGCCCTACGCCGTGGCCCCGGCCATCTCCGGTGTCCTCTGGCTTTTTCTTTTGCACCCATCCTTCGGGGTGGTGGCCCTGGCCCTGAAAAAGTGGTTCGGCTTCAACTGGAACCCGGTGCTCAACGGCAACGACGCCCTGGCCATGGTCATCATCGCCAGTGCCTGGAAAGAGATCAGCTACAACTTCGTCTTCTTCATGGCCGGACTCCAGGCCATTCCCCATTCGCTCATCGAAGCGGCTTCCATGGACGGCGCCTCCCCTTTCCGACGGTTTTTCGCCATCACCCTGCCGCTGTTGTCCCCCACCCTCTTTTTCCTGACCGTCATGAACATCATCTACGCCTTCTTCGAGACCTTCGGGGTCATCCATGCGGTCACCCAAGGGGGCCCGGGCGGGGCCACCAACACCCTGGTCTACAAGGTGTACCAGGACGGATTCGTGGGACTGGACATGGGCTCGTCCGCCGCCCAGTCCGTGATCCTGATGATCCTCATCGTCGGAGTCACCGTGTTCCAGTTCAAATTCATCGAAAAAAGAGTCCAATACGCGGGGTAATAAAGGCACATCATGGTTGAAAAAACACCCATACTCGATTTTCTGACCTACGTTTTTCTGATCCTGGGCATCGTCATCGTCGGCTTTCCCATCCTCTACGCAGGCATTGCCGCGTCCCTGCCCCTGGAAAAGGTCTCCATGGTCCCCATGCCCCTGGTTCCCGGGGATCAGTTTTTCGTCAACATGAAGCTGGCCTGGACCCGCGGGGATCTCTCCACCCAGCTCTTCAACTCCCTGATCATGGCCTCGGGCATCACCCTCGGCAAGATCTCCGTCTCCATGCTGGGGGCGTTTTCCATCGTCTACTTTGACTACAAGCTGCGCACCGTGGCCTTTGTCACGGTCTTCTGCACCCTGATGCTGCCGGTGGAGGTGCGCATCCTGCCCACCTACGAGATGGCCGCCAACCTCTTCGGCCCCCTGCAGCCCCTCTGGGACATGCTGCACCTCAACAGTGTGGTGAGCTGGTTTGCCGGACACGACGTGGAGGTCTCCCTCAACTGGAGCCTTCTGGACAGTCACACGGGCCTGATTCTGCCCCTGGTGGCCTCGGCCACCTGCACCTTCCTCTTCCGCCAGTTTTTCCTCACCGTGCCGGAAGAGCTCTGCGAAGCGGCCAAGATGGACGGGGCCTCCCCCATGACCTTCTTCTGGAAGGTGCTGCTGCCCCTGTCCAAAACCAACATCGCCGCCCTGGTGGTCATTGAGTTTGTCTACGGCTGGAACCAGTACCTCTGGCCCCTGCTCATCACCACCAACCCCAAGATGCAGACAGCGGTCATCGGCCTGCAGAACCTCATCCCCCTGGCCGACGACCTCCCCGAGTGGAACATCGCCCTGGCAGGGGCCCTCATCGTCATGCTGCCGCCCATCGTGGTGGTCCTGGCCATGCAGAAATGGTTCGTCAAGGGCCTGGTGGACTCGGAAAAATAGCCCCGACCTTATCCGTTACAAACACCCAGGGCGCGGCACACCTTACGGTATGCCGCGCCCTGCCTCTTTTTTCTCACACAGCATAAAGGCGACCCCACATGATCACCCTTCCCTTTCACACCAACCGCTACTTTATTTTACGCCACGGACACAGCACGGCCAACGACAAGGGCCTCATTGTGAGCAGCCCGGAAAACGGCATCGGCAACTGGGGCCTTTCGGATACCGGCAAGGAGGAGGTGACCCGCTCCGTGACCCGTGCGCAAGACGAAGGGTTCTTCAATCGCCTCATCAAACCCGTGGTGGTCTGCTCTCCCTTTCTACGCACCATGGAGACCGCCGACATCGCAGCCAAGATCCTCAAGGCGGAACGGTTCTCCGACGCCAACCTGCGGGAGCGCTTTTTCGGGGAGTTTGATTTAAAGGAGAGCGGCCTCTACGAAAAGGGGTGGGCCTTTGACGAGTCAAACCCGGATCACACCGAGTTCGGCGTGGAGAGCGTCAGCTCCGTTGCCGCCCGCATGGTGGAGGTGGTGAAACGCACGGGTCGCCGCTACAACGAAAAAGACATCATCCTGGTCACCCACGGGGATCCGGGCCAGATCCTCCAGTGTGTCTTCGACGGCATCGACCCGGCAAAACACCGCAGCCTCTCCCTCCTGGAGACGGCCGAAATCCGGCCGGTCCCCAGCAGGTAAGATTCACCGCGCACGATGCCGGGGCCCATCAGGCTCCGGCGGCTGCGGGATCTTTCAGGTAGATGGTGTAGGTGTAGGGAGTCTTGGCGGGATACGCCTGGGAAAAAACCGGTGTGAAGGTGTCGGGAATCTCGGGCATGAAAATGTCCCCGGCGGGTGTGGCGTGAATATGGGAGATATGGAGGGTGTCTGCCAGGGGAAGGGTCTCCCGGAAGATTTCACCGCCCCCGGCCACCATGAGCCGCCGCCCCCCTGCGCAGCCCGCCTCAATGGCCTCCTCAAGGGAGGTGCAGACCAGGCACCCGGGGGCTTTGTAGGAGGCATTACGGGTCAGGACAATGATCTTTCTGCCCGGAAGGGGACGCCCGATGGTCTCCCAGGTTTTTCTGCCCATGAGCACGCTGTGGTGGTAACTCACCGCCTTAAACAGGGAGAGTTCCCCTTCGATATTCCAGGGAATATCGGCACCATTGCCGATGATCCCGTTGTCCGCCACCGCAACGACAATAGATATTTTCATGCTTACCATCCCTTCATCACCCGGATAAAGCCCACCGGCACCCTTTACGGGCCCGGGAACATCCCGTGCCGTGTGCCGTGTCTCCCCTATACCACCCGGACCGGGCCGTGTCGAGGAGGCTGGTCCGGGCCACGGGCTACTTGATGATCTGGATCCCCATGGTGTGCATCCGGGCCATGCGACGCTGGCCCTTGTTCCCCCGCGTCACGGACAGCACACGGTTCACCAGCTCCAGCAATTCCCGGCAAAGGGGCCGAAACGAGTGGATGGAGCAGGTCGACGGATCCAGCAGGGTGCCGTAGCGATGCAGCAGGGTGATGCCTTTCACCCCTTCGGTGAGCTCGTCGATGGACTCCACCACCTCTTCGGCGACATCCTGGAAAAGGTCGATGTCCACCACATCATAGAGGATCGAAACAAGCTGCTCCCTGAGCTGCTCGAAGTCGCGGCGCTTTCCTGCGGCCAGCTCCAATGTTCGGTAATATCGTGTCTTCACATGTCTTCCGACGCTATCGGCTAAAATATCCATACGGCCTCCCGTCCGGGGCGAGGTTGTCTGTGATGCATTGGCCGTTTGCACGGCTCGCGGCATCCGTACCGGCATGAACGTCAGCGATGAGTGGGTTACACGAATGGGAGTGGGAAAACAGATACGTTTCAACAAATAATGGTCGCGAAAATATTCAGCGATTGCTCTTCAGGGGCTTGGAAACGCACAAGGCTTTCCATCCCCTCGCTGTCGCGGGCCAAACCGACATATATCGAACGTTGAATGCAAGTGCATGGTGATGGGGGTACATCCGGCGGTCTATATGTACAGTATACGTCGGAAGCGGAGCGTTAAGCAAGGCCGCAAAAAAATCTGCGGACTAACCCGGATATTTCACGAGTCGAGTGCACCCATATTCAAGGCATCAGAGCTGCAGATGAAGTTGTTTACCTCAAAGCTCTGATAACGCAGAAGATGGGTGCACTCGGCTCGCCCGAAGGGTGAGAAAATCAAACAGCAAACGTCGATTTCCATTTTCAAAACAGCCAGCGCCCTTGTTGTATACCCACCCGAAATAATGGTGTTTTTTCTTTGACCGGTTGTTTTCTCATGAAATATCCGGGCTAAAGCTGGCCTTCTCCCCGGCCGAGATGATAACAAAGGGAGCCGAACCGACAACCGCAAGCCGTGGGATAAAAAAGATGACAAGCGACCAGAACGAAGCCGCAGAAAGCCCCAAACCCAAAAAGAGCAAAAGAAAGATAATCCTGCCCATTGCCGCCGTGCTGCTCCTTGCGGGCCTCACCGCAGGGGGCTGGTTTGGATACACCGCCTTTTTCAAATCCGGGTACCCCCGTCAAACCCTGGAGTACGTGGACCTGGACGACAGTGTCCTGAAGTTCTCCTGGGCACGGCTCCCCGATGTCTATCACCGCATGGTCGACGCCAACACGGAGATGGCCCTCATGAAAAACGAAATCAAACGGATCAGGCGGGTGGGCAAGGCCTATCCCAGGCAGGAAAAAATCGTGGCATCGGAGATCAAACGGTGGGAGCGGAACGTGCAAAAACTCTCAGGGCAACTTCGCAGGTTCCAGGGCCAGGTGGAAGCGTTGTACGTGACATTCCGAGTCAACCCGGAAAAGGGGCAGGCCGCCATACGGGAAAAGGGTCCGGCCCTTGCCTCGGCCATGCTGGAGGCCGTCAACGGTGTCCGAAGCCAGACCGCTGCCCTAGAAGCGGCCCAGGTGGCCCCCACGGGGATCAAAGGGGTCATCGAACAGATCAAAAGGCAACTCAATAGCGTTTTCCCTCAGGGTTCCCCCTTCTCCCCGGGCTCTTTTCTTCCTGTGTGGAAAAAAGGAAAAGGAGAGGCCTTGGCCAGATCGTCCACGGATCGCCTTGCCATCTCGGTAAACTCCGAACTGAAATGAAGCACCTTCTTGAATTGCTCATCAAAGGCTTTCCGCTGCTTGACGTAACTGTCGATGGTCTGAGACAGGTGAAGATCAAAAAAATCCCCCATCATGTTGTCACCGTACCGAAGCATCAGGTGAAGCAGGTGAACGGGGAGAAAAAATTTTTTGTTCTTTGCCTCCTCCACAAGGATCTGGGTGAGGATATAGGCCGTCACGTCATCCCCTGAACCGGCCTCCACTACCTTCACATCTTTTCCGCTCCGGATGATCTCGGCAAGCTGCTCCAGGGTGATGTACGAGCTCTCGGATGTGTTGTAGAGGCGCCTGTTGCTGTACTTTTTCACCACCACGGTCTCTTCAGCCATTGTCTCTCCCGCTTGGGTTGTCGGTCGATGAGTTGAAAGGCCCCGGATCGGCGACCCTTTTTTGGTACTATATGCCAGCCCACCGGGGAATGCAATTGACATCGGCGGCCTGTTTCCTTTATTGATAAAAGAGTGTTTTAATAAAATTACTTTGTTTGGTTTAAACAATTTTGTTTTTACCTATCGCAAATTCCTTTATAGTGAAACACAAACGCCCCTTCCCGTCCACTTGAAGCGGCCCGGCACCTAACCCGGATATGTCATGAGAAAACGGCTATACTGAAGCAATAACATGTTCTTGCAGGCGGTTAGCGCAAGAGATTTGACATCTCAAAGACACAAAATGCAATTCACGGTTTTCTGCACGATTTTCTCACCCTTCGGGCGAGCCGAGTGCACCCATCTCCTGCGTTATCAGGGCTTTTATAAAACCACGACGCCTGCTGAATATGGGTGAACTCGACTCGTGAAATATCCGGGCTAAAAGCCCTTTGCCCCGCAGGCGGTACCCTCCCGAGCAACAGACACCATGTCGGGTACCGCGAAACACAGCAGGTCAGGAACCGGATGACGACACAAAGACGACGCAGCCTTCCTCGCGAAAACAATACCATGTCAGCACACTTGGACCCCGGAACAGGAGAAACCCGACCATGGCGAAATCTATCCTGAAACAGCTCAAAGAGCATGAACGTGAAGTCCGAAGACAATTGATTATCAACGCAGCCAAAACCCTCTTCAGCCAGAACTCATTCCACGAAATCGGTATGAGGGATATCGCCAACGAGGCGGGCATCTCCGTTGCGTCGCTTTATCAATACTTTCCAAGCCAGGACGACCTGTTCGTAGAGATCCTCACCAACGATATCAACAAGATCAAATCGCGCCTCTGGGAAAGCCGTCGCGAACTGGACGATATCGCCATCGACATCGTCAATTTCCTTGTGGACAACGAAGATATCTTCCAGATGATGAGCCATTTCATGATCAAGGGCGAGAAAAACCCTGAGACCCTTCGCAAGTTCAACGTCATCCAGGTCCTCTTTCTGGACATGCTGGACAGGGCCCTTGCCAAAGCAGGTGAAGCCCATCCGGTCAGCTATTATTCCCATGCCTTTTTTGCCTCCCTTTTCGGCAACGTCATCACCTTCCGAAACTATCCGTCAAGCGACGCCTCCTCCCACAGGGAAAGCCTCTATCACGTGGCAAGGATTACAGCCAAAGCCTTCCACGACACCCTGGTCACAGAGGAAAAAGCCATAACCTTCTGAGGACGCGTATAAATGCAATGATCGCACATCAAACTTCTTTTATTAGAGTAAACATTGTTATATAATCGATTTTCTTCAGCGCCGACGTACCAACCTTACCGGACAAGGAGAAAATCCGTGACCATACGCCTGACCCTGCTCACAGCTGCCGCCATCTGTCTCCAAGCCGCCACCGCTTTCGGGCTCTGGGACTATGAGCCGCCCGCCGTCTCCACGCCGCCCCTTATGGGTTGCTGGTCCGATGATACCGTCTCCTATGCCGTGGGGTTCGACGGCGCTGCCTTCCGCCATTCAGGGGGCTCCTGGTCGGACATCTCCGACGACACCCTCTCCGGTGCCGTGCTCTTTGCCGTCCACGCCACCCCATGGGGAACCGTGTATGCCTCAGGCTACCGCCTCGGCCCCCCGCTGTTCGACTCCAACAACGACGGAACCATCAACGCCGTCGACACCCAAAGCAAGTACGGCGTTATCTTTCGCTACACCGGATCTACCTGGGAGGAGCTCAACTCGCAGTACGGACCGGAGTCCCCCTATTTTGCCTCCTCCTTTACAGGCCTGTGGGTTGACGAAAACGGCGTGGTCTATCTGTCCGGGGGCAAACAGCGCTCGGCAACCGACACAACACCAGCAGGGGTCCTCCTCTCCTTTGACGGCGCCTCATTCAGCCCCCTGGTCGGTGCATCTCAAGAGCTTCCCAACATGTACGCCATCAACGGATTCGGTTCCAACGCCTATATTTCCAGCGCCGGAGGCCTTGTCCTTGAACTGAACACCGGCACAAACGCACTCACCCCCTTAAACAGCGGCGGGCTGAGCCTCGACTTCCGAGGGGTCTGGCAAACAGCGGACAAGACCCTTTATGCCGTGGCCGAAGCCACCTACGGGTACATCCTCCGATACCACGCCACCAAGGGATGGCAGCAAATGGCCATCGACAAAGAGGATCGCCCGCCCCTGTTGTGCATTAGCGAGGGCAACGGGCTCCTCGTGGCTGCCGGGAGCTACGGCAAGGCGTATTATCTGGACACCGACAACGACGTATGGAAGGAGATGCTCACAGGAACACAGAACGACATCAACTGCCTCAGCGCAGCAGAGGACGGCCTCCTGGCTGCCACCAACACGCCCTCCGGCTCCACCACCACCCCAACGGGCGCCCTGTACCGCATGACGGAAGCAGAGCCGAACACCGCTTACATCCTGGCGGATCAACCCACAGGCATCGGTGTCAAAGTGGACGGCACCTACACCTATGAGGTCATCCTCTACGACTTTGCCCTGGGGGACATCTGGAAGCGGGAGTGGCGTTTCAACACCGGCATACATGACCCTGTGCCCTCTTACGGGGTTCTCTACTCTTCCACCCCGTCAGGGGCCACCACCGCCCTCTACATTACCGGCGAGGGGGGAGAGGAAAGCAACCGGGAGCTGCGCATTCATCCCTGCACCGGATGCACGCCCCACATGGTGGTCTCAGGAGATGTCATCCACCTGACCGTCAACTCCGGGGTCACCACCCAGAACCAGATCAAAGAGATCCTTGAACAGAGCAACGCGGTCTCTGAGGTATACCCCCGACACGGCACCAGCCCCTGGGAGGTCTCATCCAAGGACTACGACAGCGTCCAGCTTACGGGAGGACGCGATAACGAGGACCTCTTCATCAACGAAGAGACCAAAGGCGATGACTACTACCTTGCCGTCCACCGGTTCAAGGGATTGGGAGAGTGGCACCCGGAGCTCACCGTGTATCGGGAAAACATCGCCTACATTGACGGCATGATCAAGCTATGGGGACACAGGACCCAGGAGCCGGGGCCCACCGTCACTATCCAAGACACCGGGGAAACACCGGCGTCGGAGTCTGCAACGGGGGTGCTGGGCGGCCTTATCAATATCACCGCGCCCCCCGGCGTAAAGGGAAACATCGAGGTAAAACTTGCAAGCCCCGCACCCTCAGATGAGGTGACCTCCACCTTCTCTTCTGTGTACAACACCCTTACTGTCCACATCCGTAACGGTACCACCACCATCCAGGCCATCATCGACCACCTGAACACCCTGGACGACACCATTGCGTCGGCGTCCTTTAAATCGGACAACGGCAACATTTCCGACAGCAGCAGCCCCTGGCTTGACGAATACGAAACAAGCGTCACCCTGGCAGGGGGGGCCAACCACGCAGAGGGCGAGTACGACGAGGCAAGCAACACGGTCACCCTCACCATTGACAGCGGCATCACCACCACCACGGACATGGCCATCGCCCTTTCCGAGGTATGCAGGGACCCCGAAGACAAAGAGACCCGAATCTTTGAAAAAGTAAACGATCTGGTTGCCTACAAAATCTGGGACACTGACGAACGAACCAACACAGTGACCCTTACCGGCATCTCCACGGAACCCGCCAGCACCACCGTCCGGGTCTTTTCCCCGGAGGACCTTGATTTCAAGCATACCCCCGTGAGCGCCAACCTCTCGGCAACGGTCACCTTTACAGACAATTCCAACCCGGACCTGGGCATCAACGCACTGGCAATGGGATATCTTCCGTCCCGTGGAGGAAGGCTACGAAAAACCAAGGCCAGCGTCACCAGCGAAAAACTGGTACCGCCGAAGCGTCTGTATCCGATCTCGGAGAGTACGACATCGGTATGCGAGTCACCCTAAAAGACGGGTCAACCCTTTCCAAAGTCAAGGAGGATGCCCTAAAAATAAACGGAAAACACGCCGGTGACTCCAGTCTGGGCGGCGCCAACGGCTGTTTCATCGGATCGTTACCCCGTTTTTGACACAACGATTTATCACACCGACACAAAAAAAGCCCCCCTTACGGAGTCGCTCCGAAGGGGGGCTTTTCATGCAGCGAAAAGTGGGTTTATGCCCTACTGACGCACAAGGCGGCGGTTGGGAAACGCCGTGGACGAACTGCTCCGGCACGGGTTGATGTCCAGGCCGCCCCGTCGGGTAAACCGCCCCACCACCGTAAGGGCCGTGGGGGCCAGGCGAGCCATGATGTCCGTGTAGAGGGTCTCCACACAGTTCTCGTGGTAGCCCGTGTGGGTCCGAAACGAAACAAGGTAGGCAAAAAGCGCGGTCTCGTCGATCCTTTTCCCGGAGTAGGTGATCTCCACCGTGGCCCAGTCGGGCTGGCCGGTCACCGGGCAGTTGGTGCGCAGGATATGGGAGCACAGGGTCTCGTCCGTGACGTCGCCGTCCCCGTGGGCCAGAAGGGAGGCGTCCACCTCGTAGACATACGAATCGGCTTCATGGTGATCGATGCACCGCCCACCTGCGCGTTGCGTTCCCAGGGCCTCGGTGTCGTCGCACCCGAACAGGGAGACCATCACCTCCCCTTCCGCCACCCTGGAAAGATCGCCCGCCATGGCCGTCCTCACCGCCTCAGGGCTCTCAAACCGGCTCATGTTAAAGGAGTTCAGATAGAGTTTCAGGGACTTGGACTCCACAATGCACCGACTGGTGGCCGGAACCCTGATCTCGGCCACCGCAGAGACGGGTTTGCCCTTACCGTCCAGCCAGGAGAACCACGGCCGTCCAGATGTCTTGGCCACAAAAGGGAAGCGCCTTTCCGTCCAACCCCAAAGCCCCCCGGCCCAGGGCCCGCTCCACCGGAAACAGCTGGGACGGGTCGTAGGTAAAGGTGTATCCGATTTTCTTCCCCAAGGGGTTTTCCGTTCTCATACAAACTCCCATCATGGATAAATAAAGCCTCCGGCGGCCCTGCCGGGGGCGGATAAAGCATTCGCAAACAAGTCTGACGATGTTGGTTCACTCGACCGTCACCGTATGGCCCTTTATCGAGATTTATTTTTCAATCACGAAGAACACAAAGACGGTTGAATAGACGTCATTGGCAGCCACGGACGCAGCCCGTCAGCGAATGTGTAAGGGTGAGAAACGATCCCTGGAGCATTCGCGAACCTGGGGTGCAGGGGCTCAGCCCCTGCCCGCCGGAGGCATCGTTTCCAGCTATGCCAGGTATGTCGTCGGATCGAGGCCTTCGTCAAAGCGCAGGGCGTACTTGCGTTCATCGCAGGCGCCGCAGGTGCCGCAATGGGCGGTGCCGCCTTTGTAGCAGGTCCAGGTGGCGGCAAAGTCTACGCCCATCGCGTCCAGATCGCCGATTTCCCGCTTGTCCAGCTGGGCAAAGGGGAAGGCGATGGTCACCTGGCCGTCGGTGCCGAGGTGGATGGCCTTGCCCAGGGCCTCGTTGAACTCGGGGCGACAGTCCGGGTAGATGAAGTGATCCCCTGCGTGGGAGGCCAGGACCACCTGGCGCGCGCCCACGGATTCGGCGTAGCCCGCGGCAATGGAGAGCATGATGCCGTTTCTGAACGGAACCACGGTGCTCTTCATGTTCTCGGAATCGTAGGCGCCGTCGGGCACCTCCTCCCCGGATTGAGGAACTGGAAGGCTTCAAAAAGCTCGTTGATGAAGGGGAGCGGCACCAGAGTGTGGGTCACCCCCAGATGATCGCACATGGCCTTGGCCATGGGAAGCTCGCTGGCGTTGTGCTTGGAGCCGTAGTTAAAGCTGATGGCAACGCATCGCTGGCCTTTGGACAGGCAATGGGCAAGAAGGACGGCGGAGTCCATGCCGCCGGAGAGGACCACAACGGTTTCATACATGGGTCAGATTCCTTTTTTGGTATCAAAGGCGAGGATGTGAAGGCGGCTTGCCATGCGATAGCCCATCTTGACGCAGTGGTCCCAGACCAGGGGCATGGTCGCGATCTGCTCGTCCCGGGTCATGCCCAGGGGCATGAGCCACACACGGTCTTTATCCAGGGCGTGGTCCGCCACAAAGGCGTCAATGAGGCCAAGGGTCTCTTGGCTGGCCACGAACTTGAGGTGCCGCGCGCGGGCAACGCTTGTCCGGTCCACATGCCAGGAGCCGTCCAGGTACTTGGGCGAGAGGATCACCTCCCCCCTGATGTCTTCGGGCACAGGCACCTTGCCCGAGGTCTCGTACTGCACGGTAAGGCCCAGGTCAGACAACACCCGGTCCAGCTCCCAGAGGCCGTCCTCCCACTGGCGCAGGGGCTCGCCCCCGGTAATAACCACAAAGTCAAGCCCACTCTCTTTGGCAGCCGCCGCAAGGTCCACGACTGACATCTCGGTGCCCTCGTCCCAGGCCCCTTTGGTGTCGCACCAGGGACACAAGGGCGGAACACAGCCTGCCAGGCGGATGAAAAAAGCGGGTCGCCCGGTGTGGGGTCCCTCTCCCTGGAGGGAGGCAAACATTTCATGGAGTCTCAGCATGGGCATCGCCTTACGCCGTCACCGTGGCCCAGGAGTCCGGGGTCTCGTAGAGCCGCACCTCTTTCAAGGTGAGCCCGTGGAATTCCGGCGCCTCGGACAGGGTCTTGAAGATATGGAGCACCATATTCTCGGCCGTCACCGGCAGGTTCTCGTACTCGGGAAGCTCATTCAGGTTGGCGTGATCGTAACGGTCCACGATGCGCTCCTTCACCAGGCCCTTGAGCTCAGTGAAGTTCAGGATCATCCCCGACGCATCCAGGGGACCGGCCACCGTCACCCTGAGGGTGTAGGTGTGTCCGTGAAAGGCCGCGCACTTGCCGTAAAGGGCCTTGTTCTCTTCTTCGGAAAAATCGTGACGGCAGAGCTTGTGGGCTGCGTCAAATCGGAACTCTTTGGTAATGGAAAGCATGGGCCACCTTGGTCACCGCCACACGTGCAGGAAGAAGCCCGGCAAACCATCCTGAGATTGGATCAAGAAAGGATTACACGAAGGGGCCACAACCGGCTGCGCGGTCAGTGAGGGAGAATTTATTGTGCGGGATGCCTCTCGTCCGCATGGGCTTTTTTCTTGAAAAAAAAGCCCCATCCATAAAAACCGCCATGGCCAACACCACGGCAGATCAATTCTTTACTATACAACAACGCGCCTTTGTATCACAGCCCGGGCCAATTGAAAACGGGAAAAAGCACGCCCCCGGCGGCGAGGTGAGCCACCTCGAAAGCTGATGTTTTCTGCGAGCTGCTTTATTAGCCCGGCAACTGACGGCCAGGCGATGGCGAGTGAGTTTTCCCCTTCGCGCCTCAGAAAAATCACATTCGCCTTCAGTCGTGTCCGGTTAGCTTTTTGCATTAAATTAATCGTAACTATTCAGCCCATCATCGTCTTCTTGAAGGCAGCTTGTCATGTCTTACGTTCCGGGAACCGTGGACCGTAGGGTGTGCTTGCGCACCATTTGCCTGAAAGACCGCCACCCATCGTCATATCCAAGCAATACGCGGCCTCTGTCACCTCGGCTTCGGTGGGCGATACTGTGCTTCGATGGTGCGCAAGCGCACCCTACCTTTCAACTCGGTTCTTCATCATAGAAAAGGATGACACGACTGATTCGCCTTTGATTTTGATCGGCCTGAATCTGTTTTTTCTATGCCCTCGCCCCTGTTTTTATGGCCCGCCTCACCAGGTCCAGGGCCTTAAACGCAAACACCCGCTTGTTCATGTGGCGATCTTTAAAGGGAGAGACAAACCGGTGCGTCTCGGTGCCCGTTTCCGTGGCAACGCCGATCCAGACGGTGCCCACGGGCTTTTCGTCGGTGCCGCCGGAGGGGCCTGCAATGCCGCTGGTGGCAACACCGATGTCGGCGCCGGAGACGCGCCGCACCCCTTCGGCCATCTCGGCCACGGTCTCGGCGCTCACCGCCCCGCAGGTTTCAAGGGTATGCCCTGAAACGCCCAGCACCTTCTCCTTGGCGCTGTTGGCATAGGTGACGGCCGAAAGGAAGAACCAGTCCGAGCTTCCCGGGACATCGGTAAGGAGGTTTCCGATGAGGCCGCCGGTGCAGCTCTCGGCCACTGCAAGGGTTTTCCCGGCCCCTTTCAGAGAGGCGGCAACGGCCTCGGGCATGGAGAGCCCGGCCTCCGAGACCACATACCCATCCAGGCGCTTCAAGGCTTCTGCCGAGGCCGCCTCCTGGCGCTGGGCCAATCCGGCATCTGACCCTGCAAACGCCCAGATCTTCACCTCGATGACGGGAAAGGAGGCCCGATAGCCCACATGAACCCCGGGGAACCCGGCCTCGATGCCGGAAATCCGCTCCCCCACCACGGACTCGGGAAGCCCGAAGGTGGTGATGGAGGTCTTGACCAGACGGCTCCCCTTGGGCTGCATCCCGGAGATGGCGGGCGTCACCGACTCGGTCATCAAAAATCGCATCTCCCGGGGCACCCCGGGCAGAAACCAGAACCGGGTGCCGGAGAGCTCCAGGGAAAAGGCCGGGGCCGTGCCCACGGGGTTGGGAATGCAGGCAGCCCCCTTGGGAAGGCGGGCCTGCTTGAGATTCGATGCGGGCACCGGCGCCTTGCGGCCTTCAAAGTAGGCGGCAACCGAGGCAGAGGCCACAGGGTCCTCCACCAGGGGAACCCCGGCGGATTCGGCGGCGGCCCGGGTGGTGAGATCATCTTCCGTGGGCCCTAGGCCACCGGTCACCACTGCCACATCGCACCGCCCCGCCACCCGGGAAAAAACCTCTTTCAGGGCGGACAGGTTGTCCCCCACGGAAAGGTGCCGCACCACCTCCACGCCCAGCTCGCACAGCTGCTCCGAAATCCAGGCGGCGTGGCTGTCCACCACCTCCCCTTTGAGAATCTCCTCACCGGTCGTGATCACCATCGCTCTCATTCGTGTCGTCTCCTTTCACCGGTGGCACGGGCCGCCCTTTTAGATGGTGGAGACCCGGCACCTGCCCGCAGGCATCTTATTCGTGCAAAATCACAACGCCGCAGCACGTTGGACTGGGCGCTCCGGTTACTTTATGCCAACCGTGCCGGGGACGCAAACCCCAATAACGGCCCCGAGTTCCCCCACCGGGCATAAGGAACCGTATCCTCCGATTTCGGTTGGTCATCCCCCCGTTTTATGGTAAATTGCCCCTCGTTGGTTGATTCCGGCGTGCATATTTTACCGAACGTTCAATATTTTAGGATTGGGCACCGGTGGCACCCGGCGGACCCCGACTGCTTTACCGGGTCGGCCCAACCCCCCGTTGGGCCGACCCGGTAGAGCGCACAAAACGCGCCACAGGTTGACCATCCGCTGGTCGCATCCCCTCGCGAGGACTTTGCCATTTGAATGTGGAAAACCGCCTGCATGACGGTGCTCCCATTTGACGCAAGCCCCCCTGGCTTTCGAACACAACGGAGATCTTTAGCCGGTGACGCCAATAATAATCAGGCTGTCATTCAACGGAAACAAACGCTTGCAAGGGTTCCAAAAGGTGGACTCCGTGTCCGTATTTTCGCACTATCCTTTGCCTTTTTAGCGAGTTACCGGGAGCTCACTGGAAAATTGTTGCTTGTTTCGACCACATGAAGTATGAGACTATTTTCCCCTGAGGCGTTGTCAAAACGCCCCGAACACTCGTGTTAAGGTTCCGTTTTTAATTTGCAAAATACGATTGATACGGCACGTCGTGCCTTTACATGTATAGTGTTGCGTTACCAGTAATCAAGGAAATAGGCGTATGGCAAAGAGTCTTTACATCAGCACAACCAACGCCAGGAGCGGAAAATCAACCATCGTTCTTGGTATCATGCAGCTTCTCTTGAGGGACCTGCACAACGTTGGCTTTTTCAGGCCCATCATCAACCCCGTGGACGGCGAGCGCGACTACGACACCGATCTGGTCCTCTCCCACTTCTACCTCGGCATGAGGTACGAAGACACCTACGCGATGACCCTGGACGAAGCCAAAAAACTCGTCAATGCCGGCAAACAGAACCAGATGATCGAGATCATTCTCAACAAGTACAAGCAGCTTGAAGAGAAGTATGATTTCGTTCTCTGCGAGGGCATCGATTTCGTGGTGGGCAACGAAGCCTTCACCTTCGACATCAACGCCGTGGTTGCCGCCAACATGGGCTGTCCCGCCCTGGTTGTCACCAACGGGCACAGCGCCACCATCGATGAAATCGTGAGCCTGAACCACCTGGCCATGGAAGATCTCGAGGACAAGGGAGTTGATATCCTCGGCATCATGGTCAACCGTGCAGATGCCTCACAGACCGAGACCATCCTTGAGACCCTCCAGAAGGACATCAAGGTGGACAACTGCTCCTTCCACGTCATCCCGGAAGACAGCAACCTCATGAAGCCCACGGTGGCGGATCTGCAGAAATGGCTGGGCGCCGATGTCATCTACGGCAAGAAGGCCATGGACAAGATGATTGACGGTTACGTCATCGCCGCCATCAGATCTAGACTTCCTCAACTACATCAAGGAAGACAGCCTCGTGGTCACCGCAGGGGACCGGACGGACATCATCCTGAGCGCCATGGCGTCCCGTCTCTCCAATGCCTACCCCAACATCTCCGGCATCCTCCTCACCGGCGGCATCGCCCCGTCCGAGAGCATCCAGAGACTGGTGGAAGGCTGGGAAGGGATCCCCGTTCCGATCCTTCTCGTCAAGGACCCCACGTACCCCACCATGCGGAACCTGAACCACGTGCACGCGCGGCTCGAGTCCAGCAACCCCAAAAAGATCGCCTCCGCCCTGGGCCTCTTCGAAGCCCACGTGGACACCCAGGAGATGCGCAGGAAACTCATCGAGCGCAAATCCGTCAACGTCACCCCCCAGATGTTCGAGTACAACCTCATCCAGAAGGCCAAGAAGAACAAGCAGCATATCGTCCTGCCCGAAGGCACCGGCGAGCGTATCCTGAACGCCTGCGACATCCCCGCGCCGCGCCGATGCCGCGAAGGGCTACCCTCCTGGAGAGTCCGAAAACCCAGCCAACATTCAGCTGCTCCTCCACCCTCCGGCCCCACCATTGTGGAGCCCACCAAGAGCCCGCTCTACGAAGAGTACGTCAACGATTTTTATGAGATGCGCAAGAACAAGAAGGGCATGAACCAGGATGTTGCCCGCGACCTCATGAGCGACGTTACCTACTTTGCCACCATGATGGTGCACAAGGGCCACGCCGACGGCATGGTCTCCGGTTCCGTGAACACCACGGCCCACACCATCAAGCCCGCGTTCCAGATCATCAAGACCAAGCCCGACGCCTCCATCGTCTCGTCCATCTTCCTGATGTGCCTGAAGGATCGCGTCCTGGCCTTTGGTGACTGCGCGGTCAACCCCACTCCCAATGCAGAACAGCTCGCTGAAATCGCCATCGGATCCGCCCAGACCGCCGAAATCTTCGGCGTCGACCCCAGGGTGGCCATGCTCTCCTACTCAACCGGGTCTTCCGGCAAAGGTGCCGAAGTGGAGAAGGTGATTGAAGCGACCAGCATCGCGAAGGAGCGCTGCCCCGATCTGCTTCTCGAAGGTCCCATTCAGTACGATGCCGCCATCGATCCGTCTGTGGCGCGAACCAAACTGCCCGACAGCAAAGTCGCCGGTCAGGCTACGGTCTTCATCTTCCCTGATCTCAACACCGGGAACAACACCTATAAAGCGGTACAACGCTCCTCCGACCAGGTAGTTGCCATCGGCCCCGTACTCCAGGGCCTCAACAAACCGGTCAACGACCTGTCCCGAGGCTGCACCGTACCCGACATCGTCAATACCGTGGCCATCACCGCCGTTCAGGCGCAGGCGGCCAAAGGTCTGGTTCAGGCGACCAGCGCCGCCGCACCATCCACGGGCAGGCGGCCCATAACACGCAGCGCCCTTTGCCCGCTCGGTCCGCAGTTCGAGGAACATCCCCCAGGGTGCCATTCACCCGGGCGTTCCATTCAACGATTTTTCTGTTACAAGGTAAAATTCTATCATGAAAGTATTGGTTATTAACGCTGGCAGCTCATCCCTCAAATACCAGCTCCTCGACATGGAAAATGAAGCCGTTATGGCCAACGGCATTGTAGAACGTATCGGCGAAACCGTGGGCAAGCTTACCCACAAGGCCTTCCCCGACACCGACAACGAGAAAAAAGTGGTCAAGGAAGAAGAGATCAAGGACCACAAGATCGGCATGCACATGGTGCTGGACCTCATCACCGGCTCCGAAGCCGGCGTGATCTCCGACCCCAAAGAGATCGACGCCATCGGCCACCGCGTGGTCCAGGGCGGCGAGTCCTTCACCAGCGCCTGCGTGGTTGACGGCCCCGTCAAGGTTGCCATTGCGGACAACAACCCCCTGGCACCCCTGCACAACCCCGCCAACCTCATGGGCATCGAAGTGGCCGAAGAGCTCTTCCCCGGCACCCCCAACGTGGCGGTATTCGACACCGAATTCCACTCCTCCATGCCCAAGAAAGCCTTCCTCTACGCCCTTCCCTACGACTACTACAAAGAGCTGCGCATCCGTCGTTACGGTTTCCACGGCACCTCCCACAAGTACGTCTCCCGTAAAGTGGCCGAGTGCATGGGCAAAAAGGCCGAGGACATCAACGTTATCACCGTGCACCTGGGCAACGGCTGCTCCATGGCCGCTGTGGAAAAGGGCAAGTGCCAGGACACCTCCATGGGCATGACCCCCCTTGCAGGCGTCATGATGGGCACCCGAAGCGGTGACATCGACCCCGCCATCGTGGCCTACATCGCCGAGAACAAAGGCATGAGCGCTTCCGAGGTAGACTCCCTGCTCAACAAGCAGAGCGGCCTGAAAGGCGTATGCGGCCTCAACGACATGCGTGACATCCACTCTGCCGTTGAAAATGGCGACGAGATGGCCAAGCTGGCCCTCGACATGTTCGCCTACCGCGTCAAAAAATACATCGGTGCCTACACCGCCGTTCTCGGCAACATCGATGCCATCGTCTTCACCGCCGGTATCGGCGAGAACGACGACATCACCCGTGCCCTCATCTGCGAGAACCTCTCCGGCCTGGGCATCGACATGGACTTCGACAAAAACAACGGTCGCAAGGGCGAGCCCACCGCGGTTCACACCGACGCCTCCAAAGTTCAGGTCTGGGTCATCCCCACCAACGAAGAGCTCCAGATCGCCCAGGAAGCCGTGGAACTGCTCAAGTAAGTTCCCGCCTCCCCGTCACATGACGGCGGCATGATCAAAAGAAAAGGCTCGAAAGGACCCCTTGTCCCTTCGGGCCTTTTTTTATGCCCTGCCCGTTCCGCCGGAAGGAGCACTGCGGGGTTGACGCAAAAAAGACGTTGGCATACATACAGATCACTTTGTACAATAAAAGACGCCGTGCCAGAGGGGAGAGTTCCCATGTGGCGCATCGCAAAACCAAACGCCAGGGTCGTCCACCGACGAACGCAGACACACCGATGGGAGGAAACACGTTGAAAGAGCTCTATGTGGTCCTGTTTGAAGGAAAAGTCAGGGAGCGTGAGAGCAAACGGGAGGTCAAAAGCAGGCTGATGGACTGTTTCAACATGGGCCAGGCAGCCATAGACCGCCTCTTCTCCGGGCAGCGCGTCATCGTCTTTCGGAGCGAGGACCGAGCCAAGACCGACAACTTTGCCAAGCGCTTTGCAGAGACAGGCGCCCTCTGCCGCATCGAGGTGGATTTCCGGGAAGAGGCGGAAAAAGAGCCCCCCGTCGAAAGCCCCCAGCGCCCCGAAGAGGAGCACCAAGCCCAGGACGTTCACTGGGAGGACTACGGGGCCACCTCATCCCTGGGCGCCTCCCCCCTGCTGCCCCTGTGGCAGAGCTTTGCAGGCCCCCGCGGGGAGTGGTACGCGGAACGATTCAAGCTCTTCTCCAGGTCAGGACGCACGGCCTTTGCCCCTTCCTGGAACTGGGGCGCCTTTCTCTTCGGTATCGTCTGGCTCATCTACCGCAAAATGTACGGCCTGGCCATTCTCTTTTTCGGTATCTCCGCCGCCGGTATCGTCATTCCCGGGGGCAGCCTGGCTGTCTCCTTCTTTTTCGGGGCCTTTGCCAACTTTCTCTACTTTCTCCATGTCAAAAAAAAGGTCGACGCCATCATCTCCGCCAGCGACCAGGTCGACCCCAACCAGGCCATGGAGACCGCCGGGGGAGTCAATCCCATCTCCAAGGTCCTGGCCATCTTCATCATCATGATGGGTGTCATGGCCTTTATAGGAACCTATCTCTTTGACCTGAGCGAACTCGCCCCCCATATCCAGTAAGGGATCCGGTGCCCGCTTGCGGGTACCGGGCCGTCCGGCCGCCCTTTAACCACCTGAAACGAGGAGCGGCCGGGCCGACACTTCTTCCTTGACAGGAAAAATAAAAATCCCCTAGTCTGATATCAGCGCCATACGGTCCCCTTGCGATCCCATTGCACACCTCCCCGCCTCCCCCGGAAGAATACGCGGCATCCGCCCAGGACGAACCTCTTCCTGACCTTCAAGTTTCCCCCACATTCAATGATACCGCTTCCAGGCCCTTCCCCAACAAGACCCGATGCGCATTGGCACCCCCGCTCCAGGGTGGCTCAGGCCCTCTGTTTTTATCATCCATTCCCCAGGAGGTAAGCATGGCAGCTCAATACGTGGCAGACAGACGGGACATCGATTTTGTGTTGTTTGACCAGCTTGATGCAGAGTCGCTGACGGAACACCCGATATACGCCGATTTCAACCGAAAGACCTTCGAGATGGTGATCAACGAGGCACGGAAATTCGCCCTCAAGGAGCTGCTCCCCACCTACGGCCTGGGGGATCGCCAGGGGGTTCAATTCGATCGGGGTACGGTGACGCCGCCGAGATATCCGCCGGCGCCCCCTCGAGCTGCCGGAGGGGAGTGGCTGGCCCTGTCCGAGGAACCCGAGGTGGCCAGGGGCTGCCCTTTCTCATCAGCAACGCCGCCGGGGAGTACCTCATCGGCACCAACTTTGCCTTCTCCAGCTACGCCATGCTGGGCCACGGCGCGGGCAAAATGATCGAGCGATACGGCACCGAGCACCAGAAAGACCTCTTCATGAAAAAACTCTACTCCGGGGAGTGGACGGGCACCATGCTCCTCACCGAACCGGACGCGGGCTCCGATGTGGGGGTCCTCACCACCTCGGCCACCCCCAACGACGACGGCACCTGGTCCCTTTACGGCACCAAGGCGTTCATCACCTCGGGGGACCACGACCTCACCGACAACATCATCCACCCGGTGCTGGCCCGCATCGAAGGGGCCCCTGCCGGCACCAAGGGCATCTCCATCTTCCTGGTCCCCAAGATCTGGGTCAACGAAGACGGCTCTTTGGGTGAACCCAACGACATCGTCTGCACGGGCATCGAAGAGAAGATGGGACTCCACGGCAGCGCCACCTGCAGCATGTCCCTGGGAAGCAAGGGCACCTGCCGCGGCCTGCTCCTGGGAGAGGCCAACAAAGGGATGCGCATCATGTTCACCATGATGAATGAAGCCAGGCTCGGCGTGGGAATCCAGGCATTCTCCCATGCCTCGGCCGCCTACCTCCTGGCCCTGGAATACGCCCGGACCCGCAAGCAGGGCCGCGCCGTGGAAGAGGCCCTGGACCCCACAGCCCCGTCCGTGCCCATCATCGACCACCCGGATGTCCGGCGCATGCTCATGGAGATGAAATGCTGCGTGGACGGCATGCGGAGTTTTGCCTACTACATCGCCCTGCTCATGGATCACCACCGCATGGGCGCCTCCCCGGATGACCAGGAGATGGCCGATGACCTTGTGGGGCTTCTCACCCCCGTGCTCAAGGCCTACAACGGCATCAAGGGCTACGATGTGTGCACCAAGGCCATCCAGGTGTACGGCGGGGCCGGTTACCTCCGGGACTACACCGTGGAGCAGATCTCCCGGGATTGCAAAATCGCCTCCATCTACGAAGGCACCGACGGAATCCAGGCCATGGACCTGCTGGCGCGGAAACTCGGCATGAAAAAAGGGCAGGTTTTCATGGAGCTGTTGGCCCGCATGAACCGAACCGTCGAAGAGGCAGCCGGACTTGACGCCACCCGGCCCCTCACCGAGGCGGCCTCCAAACTCGTCAGCCGACTGGGTGATTGCGCCATGGCCATGGGAAAGAGCCTCCTTGAAGGCAACCTCCGCACAGCCTTTGCTCACTCCGTGCCCTTCCTTGAAATCATGGGCGATGCGGTCATGGCCTGGATGCTCCTCTGGCGCGCCACAGCGGCTGCCAGAGCCCTTGAGGCCGGGGCCAGAAAAAAGGATATCCCCTTTTACAACGGCCAGATCAAGGGGGCTGAGTTCTTTTTCAGCAACCTCCTGCCCGTGACCATGGGCAAGATGGAGGCTCTCACCGCCCTGGGGGATGCTGCCGTAACCATGGAAGATAAAGGCTTCGGAGGGTAAGAAGCAGGGGAAACCTGCCGACTCTTTTCCATGGCGCCTGTGCTCAATTCCTGTGACAGGCCGGAGCAATGTCTGCTATGGTTCAATCACTACCCAAAAATAAGGAAAATGCCTATAATCAATGTCGTGAGACGTGCTTCAGGCAAGGCTTTCAGCCGGAAGGGACCCGATGAAAATTAACAGAATCAGTGCACCTCAAGAGCGCCTATTACTATTCATCATCGCTGCGGGAACTTTTCTTATTTCCGGCCGATTCGACCTGTTTGAGCGTATTGTGGACATCACAAACGCCTATGAGGCCTTTGAACTCGATGAACTCATCATGGTATGCATCGTGCTGGTGTTCTGCCAGGCCATCCTCCTGCACCGAAGGTGGTTCAGCCTGAAACAGGCCAAAAAGAGCCTTGAAAGCCGGAATATGGAACTCCGATGGGGCCGGCTTCAAGGGCATGTCCATCTGCGCCTCCTGCAAGAAGATACGGGACGACCAGGGCTACTGGCACCAGGTGGAAGCCTACCTCAGCGCCCACTCCGAAGCGCGCTTCAGCCACGGCATCTGCCCGGCCTGCATGGACACGCTCTGCAGGACCATGGACGAAGAGACCGTTCTCCCTCCCGGCTCCAAGCCGCCCCCCACAGATCAACCCTCTACCTCTGCCAAGGATTGACTTAAGTACCACTTTCGATTATGTAGCTTTTTTATAGCAATCAAGCCGCCCGTCGGGCGGCTTGCCACGTTTTACAGCAGGTAGATACCATTATGAGTGTTGCATTACAGGACGAGGAGCCCGGCGTCTCCCCGGTAGAAAAATCCGCGTTGGTCCAGGGCCTCCTGGCCATCTGGCCCATCTGCGTCGGGTACATCCCCCTGGGCCTGGCCATGGGTGTCCTGGGAGAAAAGGCGGGGCTCACCCCCGTTCAGGTCTGTTTCATGTCCCTCTGCGTCTTTGCAGGCAGCGGGCAGTTCATCGCGGTCTCCATGATCACGGCAGGGGCTTCCATCCCCGCCATCGTCCTGACCACCTTTATCGTCAACCTGCGGCACCTGCTCATGAGCTCCTCCCTTGCCGTGCACTACCGGGGAGCCTGTCGCAAGAAGATCACCATGCTCAGCTACGGCATCGTGGACGAAACCTTTGCCGTCAACTTAAACCAGTTGAAAAACGGCCCCTGGGAGATCGACAAGGCCATCGTTGCCAGTTATGCAGCCTTCTTCTCCTGGGTGGCGAGCACCACCGTGGGATGTTTCTTCGGGCGCTTCATCCCTGAAAACGCCTTCGGCCTCAATTACGCCCTGACGGCCATGTTCATTACCCTGCTCATCTACCAGCTCAACGGCCCCATCTTCACCCTCACCGCCGTGATCTCAGGGGTCGTTGCCGTGGGGCTCTCCCTGGTCATGCCGGGCAACGCCTACATCATCATCGCGACCCTTTTCGCCGCCACCGCCGGCGTGCTCATCAAAAAACGGAGGCCCGTCCGTGGAAACCACTAGCTTTGTCCTTCTTATCCTCGGCATGGGTCTTGTCTCCTTCATCCCCCGATGGGTGCCCCTTTTCTTCCTCTCCAAGCGGCAGCTGCCGCCCCTGCTCATCGAGTGGCTGGAGCTGATCCCCGTCTCCATCTTAAGCGCCCTGCTGGTCCCGGCCCTTGTGACCCAGGGAACCCCCAGAGTCTTTGCTCCCTTCTCCATTGAGATGGCCGTGGCCGTGCCCACCTTCATCTTTGCCTGGTACACGAAATCCTTAGGGGGAACCCTGGTGGTGGGGATGCTGCTCTACTGGGGCGCGGGACTGATTATGTAAGGGTGCAGGAGAGGCACTGCCGCACCAGGTTCTCGCTGCTCATGTGATTGCAGGAGATATACCCCACAAGCCCCTTTTTGCCGAACAGGGTCCGCGTGATCTCTGTGGGGGTGCGCCCCTCACCGTGCAGCCCCTTCACCTTGTCGATGAGCTCCAGGTAGTATGCCAGCTTCATTTCCAGCATCCGGTGCCCATCCTCCACAACCCCTTTGTGGGCGCAGAAGAGGGTCTTTACATCGTACTCAAGGACGGTTTTCAGGCTTTCGAGATGCCCGGAGAGATCTTCATCTGCCCTGAACATCCTGACCTTGGGCGCAAGAAAGAGATCCCCTGTAAAAAGCCACTTTCTCTCCGGTTCCCAGAAACAGACATGGTCCGGGGAGTGCCCCGGGGTATGAATGGGCACAAGGGTGTGGCCACCATCGGTTGCTACGGCCTTGGCCAGGGGCTCCGGCGATACCCTGGGAATGCTTCCCCAGAAAACCTTCTGATACATCCGAATGGAAAACCCCTCCCGCAACAAATCAGAGCCTGGGTGCGCATTCAGCAGTTAGCCGGTCATCTGTGAAAGAAAGGCCGCGTTGCCGCTGTGGTCTTCGTGGTGATGGGTAAGAAGGATTTGACGGACCGGCCTATCCTGGAAAAACCGGGCCACGGATTTCCGATCGTTGGGCGGCCCCGTATCGATCACCGTCTCGCCCAGGCAGAAAATATGAACGGTTGAGTTGTCTGCGATGTTGAATTTGCCGACCTTTACGCCGGTCACGGAGTCATGGGTAAACGTGCGGATAACACTCATAGGTCACCTCATTTCTGCTGCATGGACGGTTCGAAGACATCGCTGGCATTGGGAGACGCCTGCTCCATCAGGTGCTGCTTGCTGCCTGCAACCAGCCTGAACAAAAGAACAGAGGGCACCATGACGGCATGGATGTACACAAGGGACAGGGCCAGCCGCATGGGCCCGGGCTCACGGTCCTGCCTCACGCGATGGGGAGTAAAGGCCATCTCCAGGCAACCGGACGGGCAGGCTGACGCGCAGTGACCGCACCCCAGACACCTGTCCGGATCGACCCGAACACCGCTGTCCGACACCTCCAGAGCTCCCACAGGGCAGGCCGACGTGCAGGAGGCGCACCCCGTGCAGGCAGCCGAATCACAGACAGGAAGGTACGGACCGGAATGATAAATGGGCACCCCGTACTCATACCGCATCTTCATGGCAATGCAGCAGCAGGTGCAGCACATGCAGATATTGTTCTGATACGGCTGGATGCAGGACTCCAGGGAGAGGACCAGCCCCTTGTCATAGGCGTTTCGTAGAATCGCAAGGGCATCTGCCCTGGAAAGGCTCTTGCCGCCTTTCATCTCTTTTCGCAGGGAGGCCGTGTGGTTGATGCGCAGGCAGGTATAAAGCGGAGCATCGCAGCTATTCTCCTCTGCCACCGCTCGGCAGGGGCAGGGGTCCACGTACAGGTCGGTGGCCGTTTCGATGACGGCTTCCATCT
Source organism: Desulfoluna sp. CYM3A (assembly GCF_056829965.1). Classification (NCBI taxonomy): domain Bacteria; kingdom Pseudomonadati; phylum Thermodesulfobacteriota; class Desulfobacteria; order Desulfobacterales; family Desulfolunaceae; genus Desulfoluna; species Desulfoluna sp. CYM3A. The sequence continues at coordinate 1,402,712 of NZ_CP186556.1, read as the reverse complement.
CTCTTAAGGGAAAGACCAGGGAATTGGTGTGAAGGTAACGGTAGTAAAGATGAAGCCCTTTTTTGACAAACCGGCCCACCACGGGAAGCTGCGCCAGGGTTCCGGTGAAGTGGTAGAACCGGATGGCATCCATGGTACCGGGCAGGTACCGCTTCAGAAAGTTCGTTCGAACCTTGCCGGTGTTGTCCACAACGTCCAATGCTTCGGATGTGTGGAGTCGTCTGGTTGATCCCATCCCATGCCCTCCCAAACATGAATAGTTCATGAATAAGCGCGATACAGACAAATATACCGCCTTGCAACAACGTGTTTCGACCAGGGTCATCACCAACGGCAGTGCATCGGCTGTCGCTGTCAATACCCTGACCCCCAACATATCCGGACAGGAAACGTGAAAGCGTCCCTCCCATCCTTTTAATTTGTTTTGTTACAAACCAAACAACCCCGCCGAGCCCACGGATCAGCTCCGTTTCAGGTTGCCCTCGATCTTGTCCATGAGAAGAAAGAGGATGTCTCTCTCCTCACGGCTCATGTCCTGAAAGAGCCTCTCCTTGAGCCCGCTGGAGATCCGGGCCATGCTCTCCATATGCTTTTCCGCCTGCAACGTCAGGGACACTCGCACCTTGCGCCCGTCGGAGGGGTCCGGTCCTTTTTGAACATACCCCTTGGTTTCAAGCTGATGGATGATGGTGGAGACCGTTGATTTGTCCTTGTAGGACTGTGCGGCAATATCCTTGACGGATACCGGCCCCTTGGTGTGGACGATATAAAGAATATCGCCGAAGGATGGTGGCAGGTCCTTTACCCCGGCCTTTTCCATCTCCTCTTCCAGGAATGAAAAGGCGAGCTTACGGATGACACTGAGTTTGTAGACAAAATGTGAATCTGATGTTTTCATAAATCGTTTTGTACCAAACTAAAAGAAAGGCCGTCAACGGAAAATTCACAAGTTTCCGGTTGCCCCCTGAGCCCCAGGGTTGAAAGCGGCGCCACACGTGGTCGAATCACCACATATCGTGCACCCTCTTTTCCGCACGCGCAATACACCATGATTCAAATATGTCCATCAGGATTTTTTCCCCGCAGCCCAGAGGGCCACCGACCATGGGGCGATCTGTTCACATGACCTGCCCCTGTCCCGGGTACGCCAACGCGGCCCGGGCCCCCGCCACATGGCACCCCTGGGGTCGCCCCCCACCTGTGGAATACTATTTGCTATGCTTATCAAACAGTGTTTATGATACGTTACACGGTTTCAACACCGACGCGCCCCAGATCCTGCATGGTGCCGTCCTGCCCCATACAGGAAACCGCGGCCAGCTCTTCGCCTCCCTTTACACTGCCTTTTTCCGGCAACACAACGCCCCCAGGCCGCACCCGTCGTCCCGTGACGGTGCCCGACACGACCCGACCATGTGTTCTCGCTCTTTTCAACCCCACGGTAAGGATTCCACCATGATCACATCCGTTGATGTCAGCAAGAATGACCTGATGAAGGAGTTGGGAAAGATGAACCGGTTTATCAAGATCCTCAGCCGGTGCAAAAAAGCCTTTATCCATGAAAAAAACGAACAAAGCCTGTTGAATGAAATCTGCCGGATCATCGTGGAGGTGGGCAGCTTTCCCTTCGTATGGATCGGTTTTGCCGAATCCGGCGAAAAAAAACCGATCCTGCCCGTGGCCACCTGCGGTTACGAAGAGGGATTCCTCCGGTCCATTGCCCCCTCCTGGGCCGAGGGCATCGACAACCCGCCCCCCATGGGAACGGCCATCTGCACCGGCAATGTCTGTACCATCCCGGATATCCGGGCCACGGACACGGCCCACTCCTGGCAATACGAGGCGATCTTAAGGGGCTTCGGGTCTGTGGTGGCCTTTCCCCTGATCTCCGACGGCAACACCCTGGGGGCCATCTCCATCTATGCCGGAGACGCCCACGCCTTTGACCCGGAAAAAGTCGACCTGTTGCGGGAGCTTGCCAACGACATCACCTGCGGGGTCCTCAACCTCCGATCCCGGGCAGAAGGCAGCCACATCAAAGAGATGCTCAAAGAGACCGAGGCCAAGTACAGCGGGGTCCTCGAAAACACGGGCACCGGCACCATCCTCATTGAAACCGACAGCATGATCTCCTTTGCCAACGCCACCTTTGAGACCTACAGCGGCTATACTGCCGAAGAGCTCATCGACCGGATGAAATGGTCGGACGTGATCCACGCCGACGACCGGGCCAGGCTCTCCCGTTACCATGTCTGGCGGCGCAGCGAACCGGGACGGGCCCCGGATGTCTACGAATGCAAGATGATCACCAAGGACCGCACCGTCAAAAACATGCTGATGAAGGTGGGCATGATCAAGGGCACCCAGATCAGCATCGCCTCCTTCATGGACATCACCCACGCCAAGCTGGCCGAGGATCGCCTGAAGCAACGGGAATCCCAGCTCCGGGCCATCATCGAAAACTTCGACGGCATGATCTACATCCGGGACAGCGACCACCGCATCGAGTTCATGAACACCCCCCTCATTGAATTCCTGGGAGAAAAGGCCCGCGGAAAGCAGTGCCACAAGGTCATTTACGGCCTGGACACTCCATGCCCCTGGTGTGACAGCCGCGCCCTGCTCAAGGGAGAATCCGTCAAAAAAGTGCTGAAGTGCCCGAAAAACGATCGCTGGTACGACGTCATCTCCCCCATCCACGGCTCCGACGGATCGGTCTCCCGCATCCAGGCCATCATCCGGGACGTCACCGAACAAAAAAACGCGGAAGAGGCCCTTTTGGAGAGAGAAAAAGGCCTCAGGCAGGAGAACATCCGCCTGAAGTCCACCATGAAGGACCGCTACAAGTTCGGAGAGATCGTGGGCAAGAGCCAGGCCATGCAGAGTGTCTACGAACTCATCCTGAAATCCGCGGCTAGCGACGACCATATCATTATCTACGGAGAGTCCGGCACGGGCAAAGAGCTCGTGGCAAAGGCCATCCATGACGCCAGCGACAGATCCGACAAGCATTTTGTGCCCGTCAACTGCGGAGCCATCAACGAAAACATCATCGAAAGCGAGTTCTTCGGCCACAAAAAAGGGGCCTTCACCGGCGCGGACCGAGACCACGAAGGCTTTCTGGACAAGGCCGACGCCCTACCTCTTCTGGACGAGATCGGAGAGATCGGGCTGAACATGCAGGTGAAGCTCCTTCGGGCAATCGACGGGGGCGGGTTCACCCCGGTGGGAAGCAACACCCTTAAGAAACCCAACATCCGCATCGTCTCCGCCACCAACCGGAACCTGTTGGAGGAGGTGAAGAAAAACAGGATGCGGGAGGACTTTTTCTACAGGATCCACGTGATCCCCATCCACCTTAAGCCCTTAAGGGAACGCAAAGAGGACCTTCCCCTGCTCATCGAGCACTTCCTCAAACGCTTCTGCCCCACCAGCAAGGTCCCCCCGGTCACGGGAAAATTCCTGGAGGCCATCACCCACTACGACTGGCCCGGCAACGTCCGGGAGCTCCAGAACGCCCTGCGCCGTTTCATCTCCCTGAAAGAGCTTAACTTCAGCAGCGGCATCACCCCGGCCGGGTCCCCTGGCCAGGCTGGTCCCCCCGACGACTTCACAGACCTGAAAACCGTCATGGATGCCTTTGAAAAGCAGGTACTCACCCAGGTTCTCCAACAATGCCACTGGCACCGCGAACGTGCCGCCGCAAAGCTCAAACCACGGCAGTTCCTAAACACTAAAAAATACGGCCTGATGATCTGAGTTCCCCCCTTCGGGGCTGCCGCCCACGCCGCGGCAGCCCCTTCCCCCTCCCGGCAATACCCCGGACACCTTCCACCCCATAATGCCCGAAGACCCGCCTGCCCCCAAACGCCCTCTGTGTCAAGGCATTGATTCCAAACAACACACCTGCCCCGTGGCATATACACCCCGAAGCACCCTGGACAGTTTTCGCCCCATGCCGCCCACAAGACCCTGTTATAACTATCCATTAACACAAAACCCAAATCATTGGCACGGCTCCTGCTCTTTCCCAGTGGGCAACGGTCCTCGCGATCCCCCGCCCAGGAGGACCGCACCCGAGACAACATCCAACCCCAACCAGGAGCGGCATATGTCTGATTTTGTACAAACACTGGAGATCAAGAGAGAAGACGTTTACAGGGATGCCCCCATCGCCGGATTCGGACAGCGAAAGGCCGAGTTCAAGGGTACGGGCAAAAAAATCGACAACCGGTTCAAGCATCACCGGGACGTCGTCATCGTGGAGGCATGCCGGACCCCCTACGGAGTCATCGGCGGCCAGCTGAAACAGTACGATGCCCCGGAGCTTGGTGCCATGGCCATCAAAGAGGTGCTGAGGCGCATGGAGGGCAAGGTGGCTCCCGAGGAGATCGACTACGTCATCATGGGCCAGGTGGTCCCTGCGGGCTGCGGCCAGGTCCCCGGGCGCCAGGCCACCATCCTGGCCGGACTCCCGGAGTCCGTCCCCTCCATCACCGTCAACAAGGTCTGCTCCTCGGGCATCAAGACCATTGACCTGGCCGCTCAGATGATCCAGCTGGGCCGGGCCGACATCTGCATCGCCGGGGGCCAGGAGAGCATGAGCAACTGCCCCTATGCCCTGCCCAACATGCGGTTCGGCCAGCGCATGGGCCTGCCCAGCGGCGAAACCCGGGACCTCATGGTCTACGACGGCCTGTGGGATGCCTTTTATAACCGCCACATGGCCATCCACGGCTCGGAAACCACCGACGAATTCGGGTTCTCCCGGGAAGAGAACGACGAGTGGGCCCTTCACTCCCAGACGGCGGCGGTGGCTGCCATGGCAGCCGGAAAGCTCGACGACGAGATCTTCCCCGTGGCCTACCGAAACGGCAAAAAGCCCGATGTGATGACACAAGACGAAGGCCCACGCCCCACCACCACCCTGGAGGGCCTGACGCCAAAGCGGCCCGGTTCTTTCGGCCACACAAGCACGGTCACCGGCAAACCGGGGAGCGTCACCGCGGGCAACGCCCCGGGGGTCAACGACGGGGGGGACGTCTGCCTGCTCATGAGCCGGGAAAAGGCCGACGAATTAGGCCTCAAGCCCCTCTTCTCCATTGTGGACTACGCCGAGGTCTCCCAGCCCACCAAAGACATCGCAACAGTCCCGGGGCTTTCCATCAAAAAGGTCCTGGACCAGAACAACCTCACCTGCGACGACGTGGACCTCATTGAGATCAACGAAGCCTTTGCCGCCGTGGCCCTGGTGAGTGCCCGCTCCATTCTGGGCCTTTCCAAGGAGAAGATGCTGGAGAAGGTCAACGTCAACGGCAGCGCCATCGCATACGGCCACCCCATTGGTGCCACCGGGGCCCGCATTGTCATGACCCTGGCCTACGAGCTGAGACGAAGGGGAGGCGGCATCGGCGTCTGCGGCATCTGCTCCGGCCACGCCCAGGGCGATGCCATGCTGATCCGCGTGGAGCCCTGACACCTGTTCACATCCAACCAAACGGAGGTTTTACCCATGGAAATCAAAAAAATCATGGTCATCGGCGCTGGCCAGATGGGTGGCGGCATTGCCCAGGTCGCCGCGCAATCGGGATTTGACACCGTGCAGTACGACATCAACATGGAGCTGGTGGACAAAGGTATGGCGGTCATGGACAAGAACCTGTCCCGCAGCGTGGCCAAAGGCAAACTAACTGAAGAGGAGAAACAGGCCGTGCTCGGGCGCGTCACCTGTTCCACCAGCCTGGAGGATGCCGCGGACTGCGACCTTGTCATCGAAGCCATCGTGGAGAACCTGGAGATCAAGGCAAAGGTGTTCGAAGAACTCGATGCCACGGCCCCATCCCACGCCATCCTGGCCACCAACACCTCCTCCCTTCCCATCACCCGCATTGCCGCCTGCACAAACCGGCCGGAAAAGGTCATCGGCATGCACTTCATGAACCCGGTACCCGTCATGAAACTCGTGGAGATCATCCGGGGCGTCGCCACCACCGACGAGGTGTGCCGCACCATCATCGAAACCTCCGAAAAGATGGGCAAGGTGGCTGTGGAGTGCAAGGACGTGCCCGGTTTTGTCTCCAATCGGGTGTTGCAGGTGATGATCAACGAGGCCCTCTGGGAACTCTACGAGGGCGTGGCAACGGCCGAGGGCATCGACAACATCATGAAGCTGGGCATGAACCACCCCATGGGCCCCCTGGCCCTGGCCGACCTCATCGGCCTGGACACCATCCAGGCCATCCTGGGCGTGCTCCAGGATGGCTACGGGGACCCGAAATACCGCCCCTCCCCCCTGCTGACCCAGTACGTCAACGCGGGCTGGCTCGGCAGAAAAACCGGCAAGGGCATCTACGACTACGCGGACTGACCCGTCACCTTCAGCAAAAAAGGAGTCACCATGGGATTTCAACTCAGCAAAGAGCAGCAGATGATCCAGCAGATGGCCAGGGAGTTCGCCCGGAAGGAGCTGGCGGAAAAAGCCGCCGAGCGGGACAAAACCCATGAATACCCCGCAGACAGCCTGAAGAAAATGGGGGAGCTGGGACTGTTGGGCATGCTTGTTTCCGAAACATACGGCGGGGAAGACATGGGCACCGTGGCCTACTCCCTGGCCTTAAGCGAGATTGCCTACGCCTGCGCCTCCACGGCTGTGATCATGTCCGTGCACAACTCCATCTGCTGCGGGAGCATCGAGCGGTTCGGCTCCGAAGAGCAGAAAGAGACCTTCCTCCGGCCCATGGCACAAGGTGAATTCATCGGGGCCTTTGCCCTCACCGAACCGGAAGCGGGCTCCGACCCCCAGTCCATGAGCTGCACCGCACAAAAAAAGGGGGATGAGTACATCATCAACGGCACCAAGCGATTTATCACCAGCGGCAAAAACGGCGGGGTCACCATCCTGCTTGCCCGCACCGCCCCCACAGGCAGCAAGGGGATCTCTGCCTTTCTCATCACCCCGGACCTGCCCGGCTTTGAGGTGGGGCGGGTGGAAGACAAAATGGGCCAGTGCGCCTCGGACACCGTGGACTTAAACTTCACGGACTGCCGCGTGCCCGCATCGAGGCTGCTGGGCAAGGAAGGAGAAGGGTTCCTTGTGGCCATGTCCGGCCTGGACGCCGGTCGCATCGGCATCGCCTCCCTGGCCCTGGGCATCGGCACGGCGGCCCTGGACGAGGCCAAAAAATACGCAAAGAAACGGGAGCAGTTCGGCAAGCCCATCTCCGAATTCCAGGGGCTCCGGTGGATGCTGGCCGACATGGCCATGGACGTGGAGGCGGCCAGGCTCCTGGTCTTGAACGCCGCCGCCACCAAAGAACGGGGCGAGCCCTGCACGGCCCAGGCTTCCATGGCCAAATGCTACGCCTCGGAGATGGCCCAGCGCGTCACCGGCCAGGGCATCCAGATCCACGGCGGCTACGGCTACACCAAGGAATACCCGGTGGAGCGCTTCTATCGGGATGCGCGCATCACCACCATTTACGAGGGCACCAACCAGGTGCAGCGCATCGTCATCGCCGATGCCCTGATGAAGGACAAGAAGAAAAAACGGACGAGCAAAACAGCGGCGTAAGACCCAAAAGGGGCGGCCCCGCATGCTGCGGGACCGCCCGTGCCATCACCCCGTTCATCGCAAGGAGAGTACGATGGGAAAACCACAACACATCGGTTTGACCGAGGCCGTCGGCCTGATCCGTGACGGCGACATGCTGACCTTCAGCGGGTTCACCATCTGGCGCCGCCCCATGGCAGCCATCTACGAGCTCATCCGCCAGAACAAACGGGACCTGCACCTGGTGGAGGTCAACGGCGGCACCCACAGCGACCTGCTCATCGGCGCCGGGTGTGTCAAGATCTGGGAATCCTGCTGGATCGGCCATGAACTCTACGGCAAGATCGGGGCAAACCTTGCCCGAAAGGCCGAAGCAGGGGAAGTGGTCATCGAAGACTACTCCCACGTCCAGATCCTGGCCCGCATGACCGCAGGCTCCATGGGCCTGCCCTACCTTCCCACCTACGCAAGCCTGGGCACCGACATGCTCAACCCCGCCTACGACCACCTGGGGCAATTGGGACTCCGGGACGGCACCCACGAAAAAATTCCCAAGCTCAAAGCAGCAATCGTGGACGACCCCTTCTACGACAGCCAGCTTCTCCATGTGCCGGCCTGCAACCCGGACTGGTGCATCGCCCACGTGCAGATGGTGGGGGACGAAGGAACCGTCCGCATCGACGGGCAGACTTACTCCGACGCCGAAGCCATCAAGGCCTCGGACAAGGTCATCGTCATCGCCGAGCAGGTGGTCACCGAAGAGTTTATCCGAAGGGACCCCACCCGCAACCTCGTGCCCGGCCACCAGGTCCACTACATCGTGGAACTCCCCTGGGCGGGGCACCCCACGGGATGCTACGGCCAGTACGAGACCGACGGCGAGTTCATCCGCGATTTTTTCAACGCCACCCGCACCCAGGAAGGCCTCGACACCTGGGTGGAGGAGTGGGTCACGGGGGTCGACGACTTTGACGGGTACCTTGAAAAAATCGGTGTCCGGCGGCTGAAAACACTGAAGGCCAACCCGGCCTTCGGCTACTCCACCCGGGTCAAAAGGGGGACACGATCATGACAGCACCCAACTACGTCAAAAACGGCGAATTCAAACCCATGGACCTCCTTGCCGTGGCAGCGGCCCGGGAGGTCAAAGACGGCGACATCGTTTTTGCAGGGACCGGTTTGCCCATGCTGGCCATCATGCTGGCCCAGCACAACGCCTCCCCCAACGCGGTGTGCATCTATGAGGCAGGCAGCGTGGACGGCCGCCCCATCTCTCTGCCCACCTCGGTGGGAGACGCCCGGTGCAGCTACCAGGCCTCCATTGCCTCGGGTCTCACCGACGTCTTCAACCAGCTCCAGCGCGGGGTGGTGGACCTTGCCTTCCTGGGCGGTGCCGAGGTGGACCGCTACGGCAACGTCAACACCACGGGCATGGGCGCCTACGGCATGGTCCCGGAAAAGCGACTCACGGGCAGCGGCGGGAACTCGGACATCAACGGCCTGGCCCGCAAAACGGTCTTTATCATGCCCCAGGAGAAACGAAGGTTCAAAGAGCGCATCGACTACATCACCTCACCGGGGTGGCGCATCCCCAAGTGGCCCTCCGGGGAGCTGGTCCCCAAAAAAGAGGTGTACAACCGGGCCTTTCGCGGAGGGCCGTCGGCGGTGATCTCCAACATGGGGGTCTTCCGGTTCGATGAAAACGGCGAGATCTACCTGGACACCTACCATCCCGGCACCACCCCCGACGAGGTGAAGGCCCACTGCAGCCTGGACCTGAACATCTCACGGGTGAGCGGCGAAACCGAGCTGCCGACCTACGAGGAGCTGGAGCTGCTCTACAACGTCATCGACCCGGAAGGGATCTTCCTTCAGTAGCCGGGACCGGTGCACAAGCCACGCAAAAACGACAGCATGCCGCAGCGATGGCCTCCCTTTGAAGGGCCGAATCGCTGCGGCATGCTTTTCTTTACCACCCGACCGCCCGAGTCCGTTGGGGGCCACTCAATCAAACAAGCGACCCGAACAAAAAACACCATTCAAGCCTTGCAGCAACCCGCGGAAACGGCTACATTTTTCATCAACAATACGTAAACAGATTATCTCGAATTTCGCCCTCGAAGCCATCTTCCGCCCTGCCTGTCCGCCTCTTCCCTCGCATACCCCCACACAAATCAGCAGCCCGCGATTCCCCGGCCACGATTGCTTTCGGTGGCTCCCTTTGCGTCCCTTGAATCACTTGTGAAACCGGGCACCGGCACCCTGCCCGAGCATGCCCCATGGCCTGCCGAGGCGCTTGCCCTGCCCCACCCTTTCCCGGGCCCGTTGCCCGGATCACCACCATTTTTCAAGGAGAACACCATGCCGTCAAAAAACACCACCCTGCTTGAGACCTCCGTGGAGGTTACCAGCCAGAATGAAAACTGGACCCTCTTTGAGGTCACCGTCACCAACACCCTCCCCACCCCCCTGGACGCCGAGGACTGCATCTTGGACGTGGTGGCAGACGCTGCCGTCATCGGAGATTTCAAGTCGGCCTGGGTGGAGCTGGACATGGAGGCCCACGCCGCCACAGCCGGGACCACCCTTACCATCACTCTGGAGGCGGAAGAAGATCCTGTTTTCATCGATCCGGGCGCCTCCTTTGTCATCGGCTTCGACTTCAACCACGGAGACCTAACCGAAGAGGACATCACCTGCACGGCAACAGTGGACGAAGGGGCTGGCGAGACCCCCGGCCTGGACACCCCCTCCACCCGGGGAGCCCTTTTTGTGGGGGCCGACGGGCGCCTCAAGGGCGAGGACGAAGAAGACATCCTCCTTCTGGGCATGAGCTCCCACGGCTACACCTGGTACGGCGAGTTTCTCAACCCCCACAGCATGGAGCAGATCCCATCGGTGTTCAGCGGCAACCTCGTGCGCGTTGCCATGTACACAGCCACGGAGGACGATATGGGGTATCTCGACTTTGTCGATACGGGCCAGGCGAGCCTGCGGGAGGAGGTCAAAACCCGGGTGCAGGAGGCCATCGACGCGGACCTGTACGTCATCATCGACTGGCACCTGCTCTATGACTTCACCTACGGGGCCCAGCCCTTTCCGTCCCGGGACTTCTCCGGGACCGTGGAGATGGGCCCGGAGGAGTGGAAAGGCCATGCCATCGACTTCTTCGAAGAGATGGCCCGAGCCTTTGGGGACAGCCCCAACGTGATCTTCGAGATCTTCAACGAACCGAACTACTCCACACCGGACAACTCGCCGGGCGCCCCCCTGTACGCCTGGGAGGACATGAAAGGGACCGCAGAGGAGATCATCGACGCCATCCGGGAGACGGGGGCGCAGAACGTCATCCTCGTGGGCACGCCGGAATGGTGCCAGCGCCTGGATCAGGTCATCGAAAGCCCCATCGAGGACCGGGAGAACATCATGTACAACCTCCATTTCTACGCCAAAGAGCACCTCCCCGAGCCCGGCCAGCACGTCTTCAACATGTTCCAGGCGGCCATGGACGAGGAACTCCCCATCTTTGTCTCGGAATTCGGCACCACAATGGCCGACGGCGGACAGGGGGTGGGCCCAACCGAAACAGAAAGTTGGCTCACCGCGTTGAACGACCACAGCGTAAGCTACGCAAACTGGAGCCTCAGCAACAAAGACGAGGACTCGGCCGCCCTGGCCACATCGGCGGAACCGGACACCTGGGGAGCGGGCGACCTCTCCCCCTCCGGAGGAACCATCGCCGAACTCTACGCGGCCAGGCCGTCGGGAGGCGTGATAAAGCGGGCTGTTTAGCCCAACACAGCCCCTGCCAACGGGCAGGGGCTGTCACCAGATTGTGAAGCGGAAGGAGAACCGCCAGGAGAGAGGAAGGGGCGGTGGCCACAGGGCAGAATGAGTCGACGAGCCGGGGTCACCGCCTCTTTTTGCGGCCCATGGAGAGGCCGTGCTTTTTGAGCTTTCGTACCACGCTGGACATTAATGCCGGTAGTCCCACCTCCCGGGTGGTCCGGTGCATGGAGACCGCCTGCCTGAGAAGCTCTTTTTCAAAGGCGTCCATCTTTCCCTTGAGGTCTTTCTGTGGCTCGTTGTACCCAACCGTCCTCCCGCGCGGGAGACAGGGGGAGGCCTCGGGCAAGTCGACCTCCCCAAGCACCACGATCTGGCGGGCAATGTTCTTGAGCTCCCGCACATTGCCGGGAAAGGGGTAGTCGTACAACTGGTCGAGGAGACTCTGGGAGGGATAACGGCACAGCCGGTATTGGCAGTTGTACCGCTCGATGTAATGATCCAGGAGCCCTGCGATGTCTTCGGGACGTTGCCGCAGGGACGGGATGGTGAGGGAAAATCCGTTGAGTCGGTAGTAGAGGTCCTCGCGAAAGAGTCCCTGCGTCACCAGGTCTTTAAGGTCACAGTTGGTGGCGGCCACCACCGTGCAGTCCACCTTCTGCACCCGGGTGCTGCCCAGGCGCGTCACCTCAAAGTCGTCTAAGTACTTGAGGAGCTTGGCCTGGAGGGCCAGGGGCAGGGTCCCGATCTCGTCAAGGAACAGGGTCCCGCCGTGGGCCGCCTCAAACAAGCCCTCTTTACCCTGGGCCCTGGCGCTGGTAAAGGCGCCCCCGTCGTACCCGAAGAGCTCGGACTCCAACAGGTTTTCGGGTACGGCCGCGCAGTTCAGCTGCACAAAGGGGTGCTCCCTGCGCCTGCTCTTTTCATGGATCAACCGGGCAAGGAGCCCTTTGCCGGTCCCCGACTCCCCCAGGACCAAAAGGCGTGAGACCCCGGCATCGGCCAGCTTAAAGCTCCGCTTCAACAAACGTCGGTACAACGGGCTTTTGGCCACCACCTCGTACCTGCCGAGGGAGACCACCCCGGGATCCTCAAAGGACTCGCGACCCTTGACCCGGAATATCGGCTCACCTCGGAAAGGGCCGCCTCATCGCTTAAGTGGGATATCTCCTTCTCCTTGACAACGATGCGGACGATCTCACCACGCTCGTTGACATACGGGGTTCCGGTGTTGATGGTGCGCACTCCCGTTCGGAGGGATGCCGCCTGGGTCACTCCCTGGCACCGACTGCGGAAGATGTCATGGGCCACGGAGCGATCGTAGAGGCCATTCTGGATCAGCTCGATATAACACCGGCCGATAAGAGAATCCGCCCGGATGCCCCCGAGCTCCTCGGCTTTTTTATTCACGGCGATCACACGGCCAAAGGCATCCCAGATCCAGATTCCGTCCGAAGACGAATGCAATATGTCCTCCATCCTCACCATCCCTGCATAAAACGAGGCAGGACTCCCCCAAATCCGGCCCATCAAACGAAAAAAATCACAAAAACCCGTTTCAAGACGAGGGCAATATATCTACTTCCGCCCACAGAGTCAATCGCCCTTTCCCCACACGGGAACGTTCAAAACAAAAAGACTAATATATTGATTATATGATATATACTTTCAATACGCCATTTTTCCAAACCCACACCGCCACCCCCTGTCAATTCTTGACAAAAATTATCAAGAATTACTCACATTGACTGTGTGCCCCCATGACCACAGCAAGCCCCTGCCCATCCCCTTGAAAAAAGCAGGGCATTCCGCCCAGCCCATTCAGGGCACAACAGCCCCATGGCTTGTTAGTAAAGGGGCCTGTTTGCATTCCAGGAACGTCCTGAGACAGCTGATGGTTGGAAGGCGATTCTTCGGTTCGGAAAGGGACTGGGGAGGCAGGAGCAGCTTTGAGGTGGCCCCCCGCAGGGGAAACAGCGCGGGGGACCAGTGAAGCGAAAGGGCTAACCCGAATATGTCACGGGGCGAGTACCCAGAGTCACGTCAGTGTTTTGACGTAATCGTTTTCCCGTGAAATACCTGAATTAAAAGATCAACTCATACCCGAGCTTGTAGGTCCGCTCCAGGTCGTAGTATTCGTAGTGCTTTTCCTCGCCTGGGGTGTTGTCCCCCCAGGTCACCACGGTGTCGTCGAACATGTTGTCCACCCCAAAGGTAAGGTACCCCTTCCAGCAAGCCAGTTTTCCGGCAAAATGGACCGGGTTGTAGCTGGGCAGGTTCCTCTCCCGCTCCCGCAAGATATCCACGGCAAGGTTGAGGACCAGCGGTTCGGTGACATAGGACACCCCCACTGAGGTCTGGAACTCAGGGGCGGCCTGGTACTCTTCCCCGTCGGTGTCTTCGGCCGTGGTATCGGCCAGGTAGCCGGCCACATCCAGGGAGACGGCGTCCAGAAACGAGGCCTGGTTCACAAAGGGGTAAAAGGAGGTCTCCCACTCCAACCCCGTGGACTCGTAATCGCCCGCGTTGAACTTTGTGGTCTCCCCGCCCACGGTTTGGGTCTCGATTTTGTCCTCGAAGGTCATGTAAAAACCCGCCAGGCGGACCCTCATGTAGTCGTTGTCGTACTTGATCCCGCCCTCGTAGGTCCAGCCGCTCTCGGGGTCCAGATCCGGGTTACCCGTAAGGGCATCGCCCTTGTAGTACAGGTCGTTGAAGGTAGGTGCCTTGAATGCCTTTCCGGCGTTGGCAAAAAGGTTCGCCAGGAGGAGACCCGGTAGGTGACCCCTGCCGAAGGCAGGAAGATGTCGTAGTCCTTGTTGTCACCGTTTCCATCGTAAATGAGCTGCTCACGGAACCCCAACACCACGGTGAGGGAATCGGCAAAGGTCTTTTTCGTCTGAACAAAGGCTGAAATATCATCCCGGTGGTGCCTGCCGTATTTTTCGCTGTAGTCGGCACCCCGGTAGACGTAGTCTCCTCCGGCGGTCAGCTCCACTCCGGCCAGGGTGGTCCGGTAATCCCCCTGCACCCCGTAGTTGTAGTTCTTGTTGCACTCATCAGTAAAGCTGCTGCCTTTCACCTCCTCCCGGTCCAGCTGGTCCAGGTAGCCGAAGGCCTTGAGCCTGACGTGCTCTTTTTCAAATCGGATGTCGGCAAAATGCTTGGCGTGCTCCTGCTCCGTTTCCTTATCCACACCGCCCGCATTTTTGTTTTTGGTGTACCCGGTGGTACTGAGGCTTCCCAGGTAGTCGACGTAGAGGCCGTCTGCCAGGGTGGCGTTGAGGTTGAGGCCGCCGCTGTCCACAGCGTCCCGCGAGTAATAGTAGTTTTTGGAAGGAGAATCGGGGTAGGTGGTCTGGGAAATCTTGTCCACCGCGTCCAGGTGAGCGTAAGAGACCCCGACGTTCACACGGGGGCTGCTGAGCTCTGCGCTTGCCGTGCGATGCCCGTGGGAGCCCGCCTCCACGGACACGGATGCCCGGGTGGCCTTGGCGTTCTTCTTGGTGATGATGTTGACCACGCTGGCAAGGGCGTCGGCCCCGTACAAGGTGGAAGCCGCTCCTTTCATCACCTCCACCCGCTCGATCTGCTCCAGGGGGATCATGTCCAGGTCGTACCCCTGGCCGGCGGCACCCTGAACAGGGCAGCCGTTGACCAGGATCAGGGTGCCCTTGGAAATCCCCCGGGCCGTGATCTCACTGTTCATGCCGCCGAAAGAGACCTGGGGCCCGTAGGACTTGTAGGAGAAGCCCCCTTTTCGCCTCAGGGCCTGGGCCAGGTTATTGGCCCCTGTCTCCATGAGCTACTCCGATGAGTACATGGTGATAAACCGGGAGCTCTCTTTTTCCCCGGTGGGAAAGCGTTCTGCCGTGACCACGACCTCCCCCAAGGCGTCAGCGTCCTTTGCTGCTGAGGGCGCAACCCCCGCAGAGCATAAAAAAATGGCCGCCACACCCGAACAAGCCAGGTGTTTCACATGACGTTTCAGCATACCTCGTTCCTCACATTCTTTGATGATTAAATCAGCAGGCATGGAGAAAAGAGGCGTGCGTTTCCATCCGGTCCCCATGCATGCCCGGGAAAAGGGCGGCTCGCCCCATTCCCCAAACACCCGCAGCCAGAAAAGCCCGGCCACGGAAAAGCCACATACCGTGCGGGTCTTTTTCTCCCCGGCGCCGCCTGCGCCGGGGAACAAAAAAACCCACACAGATCAAAGCCTGTGTGGGATACCGTTTTCATTCCACAATGCACGTTTCCACCCTTATCCACGAGTGAAAAATCTACCCAGCTATTCAGGTAAGTCTTCTGACTTCCGGATCGATCTACTGGCCGCGCCTTCCCGTTGAGATTCAACAGTGGCGTTGATGCGGCGTTCGTCCCCGGTTACAGCGGCGGGCCCGTTCCTGATTTGCACAGGATTCCTTGTTATGCAGGCCACTGATCGGCCGGCACCTGAATATTATGTCCGAAATGGCCAGGGCCATTTCTACAGGATGAAGAGGTCTACCCTTACCGTCAGCAAGATGTCAACGCATTCGTGCCGTGCCAAGGAAAACAGGCCATGGCAGCCCCGTGATGAAAAGCCTCCCCCACGGCCTGCAACAGGCAATAGCCCGGTTAGCGCTCTCGAACCTCTCGACGGGTAAATAAACCGAGCAGAAACCCGTGGATTACATGTTGCACCTTCGGAGCAACCCCATTTCCAAGCAACCACCTGCAATAACGTTACATTACCGCAATCGGATCATTTTATTATGAAATATCCGGGGCAAGATCTCCCCCTCCTGCGGAGCCACGGTGAATCCCTCCGAGGCCTGAGAAAACCCGCCCGCGCCTATCCCCCCGAAGAAACCGGAAATACACGCGACACCATCGCTTTTACCAATGTTACCTTTCAAGGAGTAGAAATATTGTCCGGATCAAATCCTCACTTTTTTACTTTTTTCTGTTTGACTGTCACCACAAGTTGGGCTATTAGCTCTCGTGATTTTTATAAGATATTTCATAAAACATCATAACCCCTACGAAAGGACACAACACCCCCTGGCCGGGAATCTGGAAAAAAGATCGACGCACAGACAGGCAACCGCCTGCCTGCCATGTTCCCACACGCCTGCCCATTGACTCTTCACGACTCATCACCAACCCTGGGAATCAAAAACCACCTCACCGTACCCCCTGAAGGGTTCCGCGCCTTTTCTTCGGATACGTGTGTCCCGGTTTTTCAACCCTTTGACAGCTTTTCACTAAAATACGTCGGACACCTTCCTGTCTTAAACCATGGCATCGGCACGCTTTTCGACAGCCACCTCGATCTGCGGACTTGTGCGCGAAGTGTGGAGCCACACATTTTTTTTGATCTTCGAAGCACCTCTTGATTAGGAGAATACCCCCATGAACACCCTGAAAACCATGACTCTTCAATCCAAGCTCATCCTGGGATTTACCACGGTACTGGGCCTGCTGGCCGCCACCACTCTGCTGGGAATCGTCACATTGAACGATGCATCCAACGGCTTTACGGAGTACCGGGAAATGGCCCGCAACGCCAACCTTTCCGGCCAGATTCAGGCCAATATGCTCATGACACGGATGAACGTCAAAGAGTTCCTTATCTCTGGGAACGAGACCAACCGGGAAGAGTTCCTGGGGTACTATGAGAAGATGGATGATTTGCTGAAACGGGCAACCGAGAACATCAACCACCCTGACCGTGCCGCAAGAATCCGGGAAATTGACGCTTCCGTTAGCCGCTACAACGAAGCTTTCACCAAGGTGGTGAACCTCCAAAAGCAAGAAGAACAAATCATCGGAGACGTCCTGACCCCCAGGGGCAAGGCCATGGAAACCCTGCTCGCAGAGCTCCTGGAATCGGCCAACCGGGAACGCGACACCGAAGTGACCTATGGGGCAGGGGTTGCCATGGAACACATGCTCATCGGCAGGGTTCACAGGACCGCCTTTTTCGTCAGCAATGCCCGTTCCGATGCCGACCGGGTGGCCTCCGAATTCGACTTGATGCAAGAGGCCCTGGATCACCTTGCAAAGACAGAGGCCCACACCACGGTTCTTTCCAACATCCAAAAAGAGAAAGATCTTTACCTGCAAGGTTTTGCCCAGGCCCTTTCCCTTCGAAACACCCGCAACCAGGTCATTGAGGGCACCCTGGACCGTATCGGCCCCGAAGTGGCAAACCTTATCGATGAAATCAAGCTCGACATCAAGGGGGTCCAGGATCAGATCGGCCCCCGCCTGAAGGTATCCAACCACCGGGGGATCGTCCTGATCATCGTCATGAGCGCAGGGGCCCTGCTGATAGGCGTTCTCGTTGTCATCGGCCTGACCCGCAGCGTCTTGAGGCAGCTGGGCTGCGACCCCGCAGAGATTGCGGAGGTGGCCCGCAACATTGCCGGAGGCAACTTCCTCATCACCTTCACCTACGACAAGAACAACGAGCTCCACGGCGTTTACAAAGACATGGAAACCATGGCCATCAAACTCCGGGAAACCTTCTCCAATATCCGGTCCGGGGTACACACCCTCACCTCCGCCACCGAAGAACTCGGCACCGTGTCGACCCAGATGGTATCCGGCTCGGCCGAGACCTCCGGCAAATCCAACGCCGTAGCCGCAGCAGCAGAGAAAATGAGTGCCAACATGAACTCGGTGTCCGCTGCAACAGAGCAGTCCGCCACAAACATCAACATGGTGGCCGCCGCCCTGGAAGAAATGACCACCACCATCAATGAAATCGGCAGCAACACGGCCACGGCCCGAGGAATCAACGACGACGCGGTTGTCCTCTCCCGCAGGGCTTCCACCAAGGTCGATGCCCTGGGACAATCGGCCCATGAAATCGGCCAGGTCACCGAAGCCATCAAGGAGATCTCCGAGCAGACCAACCTCCTTGCATTGAACGCAACCATCGAGGCCGCACGGGCCGGTGAAGCGGGCAAAGGCTTTGCCGTGGTGGCAGGAGAGATCAAGGAGCTGGCGGTACAGACCTCCGAGGCAACCCACAAGATCAAGACCCGCATCGACGGGATCCAGGGCGCAACCAGTGACGCCATCGTAGAGATCCAGGGCATCTCCGATGTCATCACCAAGTTGAATGAACTGGTTACCACCATTGCCTCGGCCATTGAGGAGCAGTCGGTCACAAGCAAGGAGATCGCCGATAACATTGCCCAGGCATCCAAAGGAAACCAGGACATCACAGAGAGCATCGCCCATAGCGCTGTTGTGGCAGGCGACATCACCCATGACATCAACCAGGTCGACCACGCCGCAGGTGTGATGTCAACCAACAGCACCCAGATCGGCGACAACGTTGACAAGCTGAAAAACCTGTCCGATCAGCTCAAGCAGATGGTGGACGTGGTCAAGTTCTGATAGCGGCAAAAAAAACGAAACGGGAAGACAAGGCCACGCCCCCTACCCGTTTCGTCACCCCCCAGCCCTCAAAAGCAACATCCCGAAAAAGAATAGACACTTCCGACAGAAACACGGTACAAAAGAAAAAGTTGCCGGGCCTGCCGTGCTTGCTTGCACGACACACGCACGACGGACCCGCCGTCACCCCCTCAAACATGCCCATATGACAAGCCCCCTACCCGCCTGCCAAAATCGACGGGATCGGCTCCACAGCCGCCATACATGACGCAACACCTGAAGGACCAAGGAGGATTATGAAAACCCACCGGCTGCTTTTCCTGATTCTGTGCCTTGCCTTTCCGGCCCTTGCCACGGAAACCATCACCGACAAAAGCGAGGCTGAGCCCCCTGCAGCGCCCCCCCCTGCCCATGAGACAAAGCCCATCAAGGAGACCTTCGGGGCCCCCACGGCAAAGCCTTTCAAGATCATTGGCGAGACCGTCGAACCCGGCACCATGAAAACCCTGAAATGGTTCTCTGTCCAGGCGCCGGGTGGGGTGACGGTGGGGACCCCGGTCATCGTCATCAACGGAGCGGAGCCGGGCCCTGTCCTGACACTGACCGCCGCCATCCACGGAGACGAGCTCAACGGCATCGAAATGATCCGCCAGGTGGTGCACAACATCGACCCCAAAAAGCTCAACGGGGTGGTGGTGGGAATGCCCATCGTCAACCTCGAAGGATTCTGGAGGCGGGATCGCTACATCGGCGACCGAAGGGACCTCAACCGCTACTTTCCCGGCAACCCCGAGGGCTCCTACCCCAGCCGGGTTGCCCATGCTCTGTTCACGGACATCATCGACAAATGCGACATGCTCATCGACATCCACACCGGCTCGTTTTTCCGGGAAAACCTGCCCCAGCTCCGCGCGGACTTCGCCATGGACCAGGTGGCCGACCTCACCAAGCACTTCGGCGACCTGACAGCCCTCCAGAGCATCGCCCCGAAAGGCAGCCTGAGAGGGGCAGCCACCGCCTCGGGCATCCCCGCGGTGGTCATGGAGATCGGCGGCCCCTTGAGCCTGGAGCCCGACAAGGTGGCCACCGGCGTCAAGAGCATCCGAACCTTCTTGAAAAACGTGGGCATGGTGGACAAATTCACCTTCCTCCCCTCCCCACAGCCTGTTTTTTACGGCAGCGAATGGGTACGGGCCGAAGCCGGAGGGATCCTCATGAACAAAGTCAAGCTCGGGGCATCCGTCAAAAAAGGGGACCTCTTGGCCGAAATCATCGACCCGGTCACCAACGTGGTACACCAGACCCTCTCCCCTCTCAACGGCACCATCCTGGGGCGTGCCCAGAACCAGTTCGTCAGCCCGGGCTTTGCCCTCTTCCGGGTGGGTATCCGTCACACCCCCGAAGAACTTAAGGAGCAAAGCCGGACTGAGTCGGCCGATACAATGGAATAAAATTTGGACAGCAATCGTCACTGCTCAGCTTACCATTTCCTCCGGAGGCCCATCCGGGGGCAACGTTCGTTCTCACCCGTTTTTTTTGGGGCTGACCGGTACAAAATGTAAAACCCTTCACACCCGATTCACCTCCCCCCCATGACATACAAAAAGAAAGAGACGTACCCGTAGCCGGACGTGCCGCCTCATTGCCTTCACAGATAAGTCTCGATCCGCTGATGACTTTATCCAGACAAGGAGCCTTGACCATGGCCATACTTTCAAAAACAGTTTCCACAACAAAGAAACAATGATATCACAGCAAATCTACATTCAAACCTATCCACCGGAGAACCCATGAAAATTGACGCCCACTACTACGGTATCCTGGCCTTCTGCAGGGCCTGCGGCTTCACCAAAGAGGCCGCGGGAACCATCGCCTATGCCTCCCAGTACGTCGACGACGCCAAGATCAACCACATGGTCCTGGCCAAGAAACCGACGGATGTGGAGCCAGAGACCATCGACGGCAAACCGGCCTTTTTCAACATGGCCACCTGCCACTCTTACGCCCGGCTTGCCACCTACAACTACGATTCCATGACGGGCAACACCTGCGCCTTTCACTTTGTGCCGGGATGCGAGGGGAAAAGCTTTACCCGTAAGCTGAGGTGCAAGGAAAACTCCCCCATCATCAGGCCCATCCTGGAAAAAGCCAAAGAAGAAAACGACCTTGTAAAGTTGGGCATGGTCCTTCACGCCTACGCCGATACCTTCTCACATCAGGGGTTCTCCGGGCTCCTGAGCAAGGTCAACAGCATCGAAAACCTCTCGGCCACCACCAAAATGCCCCTTGTGCCGAGGCACGTCTTTAAAAATCTGCTAGCGCAGCTCCAGAAGACAAAAATGGGGGACACCTTTCGCACCCCTCCACGCCATGGCCCCGGCCTACGGCCACGGCAGGGCCTTGAGCTGCCCGGACGAGCCCCACCTCACCTGGACCTACCACTACGACTACAGCGTACTCTTTCTTCCAGTTCAAACAATCCAAAGCGATCAACCCCGACCGCTTCGAAAGGGCCTTCATGAAGATCCACGGGCATCTTACGGACTACCTTGAAAAGCACCCTGAATACAAAGACCCCGGGGTCGGCCTCACGGACCTCACGCCCCTGTTCGACACCCTCCTCGGCGTGCACACCGACAAAAAACGGATCAAAAACTGGCAAAAAACCATGGTTCGACTCAACCTCATGGACGCCTCGGACCCCATGCTCCGCTACGACCGGTTTCACTGGCTCAAGGCGTCCTTTTCCAATTTCTCGGTAAAAGCCTACGACAAACGGAAGGTGGAAGGTGCCATCCCCGCCCCCGATTTTGCCGAGGGTAACTGGTACCGTTTTTATAAAGCGGTGCACTGGTACAAGGACCATTTTTTCAGGCTCGCGGAAAAAGAAGGGGTGACCATCCCCAGATAAAAAGAGCCCTCCGAAAAACAAAGGTTTGGGTTGCAGAAACCAGTACATGGTGCTATGGTCGCCACCGTTTTTGCCCGGTGGGGTGCATCCGGCAGGGGCCTTTCCCCTTTCCTCATGCATTCTTTTTACCGGGCACGGGCGGTTTGCCCTACGGCAGGCCATCACCACGTGACCATGCACACTCTGCACGACAGAGCAACAGATCACTTCACAGGAACAGGAAATGAACGATTCGGAAGGCGGCAGTCAGCCCGCTCCTGAAAAGACATCACCACGACTCCGACCGCTCTGCGACCCCTCTCCAAAGGCACGCCCCGTCACGCCCTTCGCGTAACATCCGGGTGGCCCTTTCCCTAAGGTGACGCGCGCGGCGCGGAACCCATCAGGGAGGTCCACCATGAAAAACCCGCTCCTCGTCCCTGAGCCATCAACCTTGAATCCGACAACTGTGAGGCCCTGGGCCTCTTTGGAGAGCGGACACCCGCGCGTCATCGCCGACTTTCTCTCCGCCCTCACCCCCGCAGAAGCCTGGCAGGTCCTTTGTGCGGGAGAGCTGTCCTTTGCCGCCGAGATCTTCTCGGAAATGGACGACTGGTTCCAGGCGGACGTTGCCGAAACCCTGAGCCGCCACGAGCTGGCCTGCCTGGTAACCGAGATGTCTCCTGACGACCGGGTGGACCTTCTCGGCCGCATCCCCGAAAACAGGCGACTCCGAATCCTCTCCGCCCTGGCCGTGGCCGAGCGGGAGGACATCCGAAAGCTCTCCTCCTACCACGAGGGCAGCGCAGGCTCGGCCATGACCTCGGACTACGCCACCCTCTCCCCTGACCTCACGGCAGCCGACGCCATCGACAAGCTCCGAAGGGAAGCCCCGGACAAGGAGACCATCTACTATGCCTATGTGGTGGATGAAGAGCGCAGGCTCATTGGATTTGCCTCGCTGAAGGACCTGATCCTGGCCCCGGCCCATGAGCAGGTGAAGGAGATCATGAACGAAGGGGTGATCTCGGTGCGGGCCACGGACGACCAGGAGTTTGCCGCGCGCCAGATCCAGAAGTACGGGCTCATCGCCCTGCCCGTGATCAACGGCGGCGACGCCCTGGTGGGCATCATCACCCACGACGATGCCATCGACATCATCACCCAGGAGCACACCGAGGACCTGGAAAAATTCATGGCCATCCAAGGGAGCCACGACGCTGCCTCCTACCTGCGCACCTCTGCTCTTACCCATTTCAGGAACCGCGTCCTCTGGGTGGTGGGCCTGGCCGCAGCAGGCCTGGTCTCCGGGGGGATCCTCCATCACTTCGAGGCCACCTTAAGCCACCTCATGATCCTGGCCCTCTACATGCCCATGCTGGCCGACACCGGCGGTAACACGGGCAGCCAGTCCGCCACCGTGGTGATCCGGGCCCTGGCGTTGGGAGAAATTTCGGCAAAGGACATCCTCAAGGTCTTGGGCAAGGAGTTCAAAATCGCCCTGATGCTGGCGGCCGTGCTGGCCGGTGTGGCCTGGATCAAGATCCAGCTCCTCTCCGGCGGCAGCCCCATCCCCGGAGGCTTTACCCTGCCCCAGGTAGGGGGCGCCATTGTCCTGGCCCTGTCCGTTCAGGTGCTCACTTCCACCCTGGTGGGCGCCCTCCTGCCCATGGGCGCAGCCGGGCTAAAGCTGGACCCGGCCGTTGTGGCCAGCCCGGCGTTGACCACGGTGGTGGATATCACCGGGCTCTTTATCTATTTCACCTGTGCGCGGGTGCTTTTGGGGGTATAAGGCTGGCGAGGGGGAAAACAGGACATAGGAAAAGCAGGTGATGGGAAAAACAGGTCATGGGTTATAAAAAACGCACAGTAACTATTCAGCTCAAAAAAACAGCCTCCGGCGGCAAGGTGTGCCACCTTGAAGCACATAGACGGCGTCGTCCTTGTTCCTCGGGTCAAATCACATCCGCCTTTAAAGTAAAAATTCACGCAAAAAGATTTTTTAAAACCTGTTTGTTAAACTTTTTAAAAGTTTAGCCCCCGGCAGGGCCGCCGGAGGCATGGGCTGAATAGTTACAACGCACATTCCCTATTTCCTATGGCCGATTCCCTTTTTTTCCTGTCACCTGGCTTGCCTTGCCCATTGCGGCGCTTCATGGTACGCTCCGCATCCTTGAAAAATGACGCATCATCCCGGGATGATCGGCGGCGTGCCTGCCCTTTGCCCCGGCTTTCTGATACACTGAACCACGGACCCTTTCCATGATCCACTTAACCAACATCACCCGGCAGCACGGCAACCAGATCCTCTTTGACAAGGCGAGCCTCCAGATCCTCTCCGGCTCCCGTACGGGCCTGGTGGGCCCCAACGGGGCAGGCAAATCCACAATTTTCCGCCTGATCACAGGGGAAGAGGAGCCCGACGGAGGCGAGATCTCCATCGGGAAAAAGACCACAATCGGCTACTTTTCCCAGACCACCGGCGAGATGGCAGGCCGCACGGCGTTGGAAGAGGTCCTTGCTGCAGCCGGGAACATCGGCGAGCTGGCCGCGTCCATCAGCGAGATGGAAGAGGCCATGGCCGTTCCCATGGGCGACGACGAGATGGCCGCCCTTCTGGAACGCTACGGCAATGCCGTGGAAGAGTTCGAAAACCAAGGGGGCTACGACCTGGAGCCACGGGCTCGGGCCATCCTCACGGGCCTCGGCATCGGACCTTCGGACCATGACCGAAGCGTGGAGGCCTTCAGCGGCGGCTGGAAGATGCGCATCGCCCTGGCGGGAATCCTTCTCATCAACCCGGACGTGCTCCTGCTGGACGAGCCCACCAACCACCTGGACGTTGAGTCCATTGTCTGGCTGGAAAACTGGCTGGTCACTGAGTTCAAGGGAGCCCTGCTCATGACCTGTCACGACCAGGAGTTCATGAACCGCGTGGTTAGCCGTACCGTGGAGGTGGCCAATCGCACCCTCACCACCTACGGGGGCAACTACGACTTCTACTTAAAGGAGCGGGAGATCAGGCGCGAGCAGCTCATGGCAAGCTACCGACGCCAGCAGGAGATGCTGGCCAAGGAAGAGGAGTTCATCGCCCGGTTTGCCGCCCGCGTTTCCCACGCCGCCCAGGTGCAGTCCCGTATCAAGAAGCTGGAAAAAATCGAGCGTATCGAGCTGCCACCGGAGCAGCGGACCATGACCTTCGAATTTGCCGAGCCCCCGCGCTCCGGCGACGACGTGGTGGCCATCGACAACCTGGCCAAGTCCTGGCCCAAGGAGGACGGCTCCGAACAGTCGGTCTTCGGAGGGGTCTCGGGCATGGTGCGCAGGGGGGACAAGATTGCCGTGGTGGGTGTTAACGGCGCCGGAAAATCCACCTTTTTAAAGGTCATGGCAGGCCAGACCGAGGCCTCGGCAGGCGACCTTACCATCGGCGCCAACGTGCACACCGGCTACTTCAGCCAGCACGCCATGGACATCCTCGACCCGCAGAAGAGCGTCTTCGACACCGTGCAGGATGCCCTGCCCACCGCAGGCATCGGGGTGATCCGAAACCTCTGCGCCGCCTTTCTCTTCTCCGGGGACGACGTGCACAAACGCATCGACATGCTCTCCGGCGGTGAAAAGAGCCGGGTGGTCCTGGCCACCCTTCTGGCACGCCCGTTGAACCTGCTAATCCTGGACGAACCCACCAACCACCTGGATATCCAGTCCCGGGAGATCCTGCTGGAAGCGCTCAAAACGTTTACGGGCACCGTGGTCCTCGTGAGCCACGACCGCCACTTCCTGCGCGCCCTGGTCAGCCGCGTATTTGCCATCGACCACGGGGAGATGATCCCCTACGAAGGCGACTACGACTATCTTGGTGAATTCAGACAGGTAGGAAAAAAAATGCCTCCGGCGGGCAGGATTCTCACCCTGCGCCCCCAGGTTTGCGAATGCTCCCGACCTTCGTTCCTCAGGTCGATCACATTCGCTGACGGGCTACGCCCGAGTAAAATAATGGTAGAGTGCGCTTGCGCACCATGATGGAACCCCCAATTCCGTTGGTTTTGCGGCCAAATGGTGCGCAAGCGCACCCTACGGGCCAAGGATTGTCCCCACCTTAATTCTGTTAAAACCGAAGGTGCTTGAAATCCGCTTGACTTTGCCCGGAATAAATAGCGCATAAGACGACTTAACAATTCGAAAGCCTTTGCGCTTAGTAGGTGGCTCACCTGCGCCGAGTTTTTAAGGGCTCCCCGGTCTATCTCTCCCGACACCCGCAATCCATACAGAGGTAATAACAATGGCCAAAGTAAGCTGGAAACCCGGCACCATGATCTACCCCCTTCCCGCCGTCATGGTCAGCTGCGGCGAGACCGAAGCAGAGTACAACATCATCACCGTCGCCTGGACCGGGACCATCTGCTCGGATCCGCCCATGTGCTACATCTCCGTCCGGCCCAACCGCCACTCCTACGAGATCCTGAAGCGCACCGGCGAGTACGTCATCAACCTCACCACCGAAGAGCTGGCCAAGGCCACGGACTGGTGCGGTGTTCGTTCGGGAAAAAAATTCAACAAGTTCGAAGCGATGCACCTCACCCCCGGCAAAGCCGAAAAGGTGAATGCCCCCATCATCAGCGAAGCGCCTTTGCACATCGAGTGCCGGGTCAAAGAGATCGTGCCCCTGGGCACCCACGACATGTTCGTCAGCGAAGTGGTCAACGTCATGGCCGACACCCGCTACCTGGACGAAGAGACCGGGGCCTTTCACCTGGACTGGGCCAAGCCAATCTGCTACGCCCACGGTCAGTACAGGGGCCTGGGAAAAAAAATCGGGAAATTCGGGTTTTCCGTGGAGAAAAAGAAGAAAAAGATGGGGTCGCCCCTGCAAGGGGCGAAAAAAAGGGGGAAGGCGAAAGGGCTAAGGGCTAAGGGCTAAGGGCTAAGGGCTAAGGGCTAAGGGCTAAGGGCTAAGGGCTAAGGGCTAAGGGCTAAGGGCTAAGGGCTACAGGCTAAGGGGAAAAATGACCATGGAGGCTTTGTGACGCAAGGAGAGGTAGCTAATCCGGTAAATGTCACCTCGTAAAATTCAGCCCAATATAGCACAGACCACAGGAATAACGTTGACCGGTCTTGTTGTGGCGTTTGTAGGGTGTGCTTGCGCACCATTTGCTCGGAAAACCAACGTCTTTTGCCTTGCCTATACTGCGTGAAAGCCCAACCCGTACATGGGTTTTCATGACCGTTACGATGTCTCTGCGGTGCGCAAGCGCACCCTGCCTCACATTGCCGGCACCGTCGGCAACACGCTAAAACGAAAGGCCACCGTGTATCCCGCCAGGGACACACGGCGGCCTTTTTGTTTTCAGGTTATCAGGCGCTGGCCCGCCGGGTATTTTCGGCTTTCCTCGGGTACTTCAGGTAGGGAATGATCTGGCGGTTCTTGTTGCCGCCGGTGCCGTCGTAGGTCACGCAGACCACGGGCACGCCGGTGACCGCTTCGATGGTCTCGGTCATGGACTCGGTGACCAGGGAGGCACAGCAGAAGGCCGGGCTGGTCTGGACAAAGAGGCCCACGTCCGGGTAGTGCTTCTTGATGTAGTGGACTTTGAGGATGTTGTCCATGGACTCTCCGGTGTTCTCCATGGAGAGGTTGTACCGGGCCAGGATCTTCTCCGGGTCGTCGGTGTAGGTGTGGTGCACGTCCGGCAGCACCCGCTGGATTCCTCAAATATCGGCGCTCCAGGGTGTTCATGGCCGCCAGAAGGGGCTTGTAGGAAATAAGGCTCATGTATTTGCCTTCGGCAAACCACTTCCTGAAATACTTTTCCGCGATCATCTTGGCGTACTCGTTGTACGGAGTGGTGATGGCCTCGCCGCCGTGGTCTTCGATGACCCGGATCAGGTCCTGGTTCATCACCTTGTTGTCCCGCACGTAAAGGTCCCCGAAGATGGCCACCTTGATGCGCTCTTCCCTTCGGGTCTCGATGCCTTCGAAAAGCTCGGTCACTTGGATGACGGCGCTCTCCTTGGTACGGTATCCGGCCATGGCGTCGCAGAGGATCTCCATGGACCGCTCGGCCACCTTGTCCGTGGCGCCAGGAACCGCCTCGTAGGGCCGGACCCTGCAGATCATCTTCCGCAAAAGCCCCCCGAACAGATAGGCAAAATAGGTGTTCACTCCCGCACGGATGGAGATGTCGATGAAGGAGAGCTCTCCCACAAACACGCCGGCCTCTTCCATGCCCCCGCCATGGGCCTTGAGGTGACTCTTGATAAAATGGGGGTAGAGCTTGATGTTGCAGGCCAGCTCCGAATGGGACATCCAGAGCACGGTGTCGGCCGGGTTGAGCCGGTTCTGCTCCATGCACTCGATGAACCCCTGGGCGATGGCGTTCACCGGGATGCACTGGCCCGTGTTGAACTTCAGGCTCTGCTGGATGGTGGCCGGGGTCTCCTCGATGAGGTAGGTGGTGTACCCTTCCCGCCTTAAGTTCTCGGCCAGGAGGCGGCAGGTGATGGCGTCCCAGTTGGGGATCACCACGTTCTTGTTTCGCATCTCCTTGGTCAAGTCCGGGTTCACCACGGAGTAATCTCCGGAGCCGTCCCTGTGGGCCTGGGTGTAGTGGTTCTTAAAGGAGCGGATGGCCGCCTCGATGCGGGTTTCATACCCCACGCTGGAGTCGTGCTCGTCCAGCTCCAGGATCAGATACGGCTTGTTGTTGGCCTCCATCACCTTTTTAAAGGCATCGATGATAAAGGAGTCCGGGGCGCACTTGAAGGAGGTGACGAACACCGGGTAGATACCGGGGATCCCTGCGGCGGTCTCCGCGGCCTCCAGGATCTTGGCCGCGTAGTTCCAGTGCAGTTCGTCAAGCATGGGGCAACTTTGACCGGGTCTCAGTCCTGGTAAAAGGACTTCACGCCGCGCTCGGCAAAGATATCGGGGATCCGGTTGTTGGCCTGGCGGGACAGCACCGTGTAGGGCCGACCGAGGAGCACCACCGAAAGGTTCTCCCGGGGTTCAAACTCTTTTTCGTAGAGCCCTTTCAGGTTTTTCCTGGCCTCCTTCATGAACTCGGTGGCCTTGTTGTACGCGGTGGATACCTCAAAAAAACTCACGGGCTGTTTTGTCACCTGCTTGAGCATCCGGTAGAGCCGGTACCGGGTATGGAACCCCGAATAGAGGTACTTCAGCGTGGGGGTCAGCAGCTGGGCTTTGCCCCCCAGGGCCGAGGCCGAAAGCACGGCCGGAGAGAACTGGGTGTAGTAGCAGTACTGGCGCCGTCCGCCCTTTTCCGGGTTCTTGTTCTCGATGTAGTAGGGCAGGAAAATAAAATCCGCCTTGTCCACCAGATGGGACACATGCCCGTGCAGGGCCGTCATGGGCGCGCAGAATTCGGCGCCGGTGAGGTTTTTCCCCTCCTTGACCGCCGCCTTGAACCCTTCACTGGTCACCGTGCGGATGGAGAGCAGGGAGAAAAAGCGTTTCCAGAAAGGCAGGTCTTCGCGCAGGTGAAGGGCTGCCGGGATGCCCACGACTTCGGCGTGGCGATACGAGGTGGGCGGCTCCACACGAAGGAGTTTTTTGCGGGCCTTGAGCAGGTCAAACCCTGCTTTGTTGCTGCTCACAAAGGAGGTGGACTCGTAATCGCGGCCGCAGAGGAATCCGTAGGCCACCTTCTCCCCGGCCACATCGGCCACGGTGATCTTGCATTTGTTATTGCAGAGGGAGCACACCTCGGAGGTGACGGCAATATGCTCTTTGTGGAGCCCCGTCCCCCGGAAGGTGGTGGCAGGCGCCCCTTCGTCCAGAAGGGTCAGGGCCGTGCCCAGGGCCCCGGTAAGATGACAGAACTTGGACACCAGGATCTTCTTGTTCAAGCGCTGCTCAAAGGCCGCCACCAGGGCTTTGTTCTTGGCCGTGGCACCCTGGAAAAAGATCACCTCGCCGATGCGCCCCTCTTCCGCCACCTTGATGAGGTAGTTCTCCCTCACCGAATGCAGGGCCGAGGCCAGCACCTCGTCCACGGAAAACCCACAGGCCAGGTAGTGGTTGATGTCCCGCTCCATGAAAACCGTACAGCGATCGCTGCTCATGGGGGCGCGAACCCCCAGGGTCCGGCGGGAGTAGGACCGCACATCGCACCCCAGTTTCAGGGCCTGCTCCTCGATGAAGCTGCCGGTTCCAGCCGCGCAGACGTTGTTCATCACCGAAGAGGTGACCATCCCGTTTTTCAGGGTGGTGAACTTGGCGTCCTGGCCCCCGATCTCGATGATGGTGTCCACCTCAGGGTTGAGCTCGCAGGCGGCCCGGGCATGGGCGGTGATTTCGTCTAAGGCCAGGTCCGCCCCCACGATGCGCCCGATAAACTTGCGGCCCGAACCCGTGGTGCCCGCCCCCTTCCAGTCAAAGGCGACCCCGAGCTTTTTCTCAACCTCTTCCACCGCCTCAAAGATGCCTGATACCGCATCCACAGGGCGGCCTGAGGTGCGGGTGTAAAACCCGGCCACCACCTGTTTTGCCTCGTCCACCACCACCGCCTTGGTGCTGGTAGAGCCGATGTCGATGCCCAGGAACGCGGGCAGGGTTTTCTCCGTCGGCGTCTCGTAGACATCCACCTCAACAAAGCTTTTGAGGCCGTCATGCTCAAAGGGCAGATCGTAGCTTGAAACGCTTGAGAAGTCGGGATAATCCGACAGGTGCAGCTCCAGGGGCGGGTAGTGGTACTCCTTCACAAAGGACTCCTGCTGCTGCACGCCCCCGGGGATGGCAATGGGCTCGGCGTCGCAGGCAATGGCCCCACCGGCCAGAAACTCCAGGGCAGCCCCCACGGCGCCATAGTAAAGGGCCATGTCGTCGGTAACAAAGGGCACCCCGGCAATGGACTCCAGGTGACCGGTCACAGCGCGGTTCAGGGCCACGCCCCCCACAAAAAGCACGGGGTCTTTTTGCTCCCGTGAGGCAAACACGGTATCGGCGATATTTTTGGCCAGGCCGTGGCAGAGGCCGTCACAGATCTCGGCAAGGGAGTACCCCTCCTGCTGGGCATGGATAAGGTCGGTCTTGGCGAACACAGCACACCGGGAGGCGATCTCGGGAAACTCTCCGTTGCTCTCTTCGGCGATGCGGGAGAGCTCTTCAATACCGGAAAGATTGAGGCGGCCTGCCTGCTGGTCCAGAAAACTCCCCGTACCCGCGGCACAGGACGTATTGCCACGGGTGTCCACGTAATTGCCCTTGTCGTCAAAGCGGATCAGGGCAAACTGCTCGCCCCCCACGGACAGCACGTTTCGTGCTTCGGGATGAAGCTGCTTTGCCGCATGGATCAGGCTGATGCGCCCGTCAAACCGTCGATTGGCCTTGATCAGGGATGGGGTGGTATCTGTGGCTGCCACCGCGCCAATGCGGCTTTCTGAAAAGGCCTGCAGAAGGGTCTCCACTGCCGATGTCATCTCACCTTTGTGCTGCAGGCTGACTTTTTTCACAATCTGCCTGTCGGGAGTCATCTCAACGGCGGTGGCCGATACGGATCCGATATCCAATCCAAGAATGTTCAGTGTCATATGTGTGGTCCCCAGCATGAATGGTTCGTTCTGTTCCAACGGGAAAGGGAACGTTAAAACCGGATATGTCTCAGCAACCTTCATTGGAGTAACGTCATACGACGTCAGATTGATCGCTTTCTGGCGAAATATCCGGATTCAGGGCTCGACCACCCCTTTGTTAAGGAAGGATTCTCTTCTCCTGCCGCTTCGGGTATCGCAAGGAGACAGCAAAACGGACAGAGGAAAACCCTGCATGGAGATAAAGGAGGGGGTGCTTGTGTGTTCGAGTGTGAGCCCTGGAGTCTCTGAAATCATCTGCTGCCGACGCCGCCGGTGGTGTGACGGCCGCAACAAAGGGGCGAGCGCGTAAAAAATAGGATCATGGGCCGTACAGATGGTTGCCGCTTAGAATACGTATTCTACACTCCGACACGTACCGGCACAAGCTCTTATCACTCCCCATGGCCCAATCAGAACCCGCCCGCAGGAGCCGCTTCAGAGACAACATTTCAATTTTACCGGAAATCCCAGCCGGTGCAATCGCCCAACAGAAAAAAACCGAATCCCTGCCTTTGAAGGTATGTTTCCAGGCAGGGGTACGTAAAATCATCGGACAGCCCCATGAAGGTGCCGCCC
Organism: Desulfoluna sp. CYM3A; assembly: GCF_056829965.1. Lineage (NCBI taxonomy): Bacteria > Pseudomonadati > Thermodesulfobacteriota > Desulfobacteria > Desulfobacterales > Desulfolunaceae > Desulfoluna > Desulfoluna sp. CYM3A. The sequence continues at coordinate 1,370,922 of NZ_CP186556.1, read as the reverse complement.
CATCACCAACGAACAATGGCTTGACGAACCGCACCGAAAGGTTGATTTATGGAGAAATTGCCAGTAATATAGAGACATTCGTTTATCAACTCATCATCATCCATTCTGAAATGCCTTCATATCCGTTGCCCGAAGAAACAGAGTAAACATCGCCCTTTTCACCCACGGCAACCCCACGTCCTCTTTTCATGATGCGTTGGTAATCAATGTTCCTTTGCCCTTTGTTCTCCGGTCAGTTTCCCTTTTCGGCAAGGCCCCGTTACGCACATAAACACGATGCATTCCGACACCGTTGAAAGACCGCCTATGTCTACCTGGCCTCCAGGTTTTCCGGCTTTTCCCAGGGGTAACGCCCCCCTTGTGTAAAGCAAAGGGCGGAGCTATAGTCATTGATCATGCCTGCGCACAGACGCAGTCATCCTTGCACAGCGCCCCAGACATTCACCCATCAGCCCATACGCAACGGACATAAAATGCGATGCCCGGACCGGGACCCAACATCAACGAACAATGCCTTGACGTCACCAGCGACCTGAACGTCCTTTCCGACGTGCGCCGCTTTCTGAGAGACGTCTTCGCCGGCATCGCCGACGACCCCGTCAACCGCATGGAGCTGGCTGCCAACGAGGTGGCGGCCAACATCATCCGGCATGCCTACAAGGGAGCCCCCGGCCACACCATCGTCATCCGGGCACAGGTGGGTCCGGACCGCATCTGTGTCAGCTTCTTTGATCACGGTGCCCCCTTTGACCCGGAACAGGTCCCGGCCCCTCTCTTCGACGGCTCCCAGGAAGGAGGATTCGGGCTCTTCATCGTCTCCGAGGTAGTGGATGAGTTTCGATATCTCCCAAGCGCTGAGGGAAATCGCACAACCCTCTGCATCTTTCTGCCATGACCCGTCGCCCAAAGACCCTTGTCCTGTGTCTCCTGATGTTTCTCTGCGCCCCGGAATGCCCGGGGGCCGACACCAACCGCCCACTTTCGGACGAGGAGATCCTTGAGGCGATCGACATGCCGGACGGAACTTTTCTGGGTCATGCCTCCGAGGCCCAGGCCCGGAAGCTGGCCACCCTTTTGTGCAACCACCACAACAGCGCCATGGAGCACCTGGCAACCCTGGAAGACGCCGCAAAACAGAAGGAGGTCAAGCGCCTCATCCGGGAAAACCTCATGGTTGCCCAGCGGATCCTCGGGCACATCGAGAAAACGGCCAAGCACCAGGGCACCGGAGAATTGACCCTTTTTTACGACACCGGCGCCGACAGCTTTGCCGAAAACAGCCTCCAGCACAGGCGCCTGATACGGTTTCTGGACTACCTGGCCCGGGAGAGCAAAGGCCGCTCCATTCTTTTCATCAGCATCGGCAGGGCCTCGACGCCGGGGGAAGCGAAGGAGAACCTGGCCCTCTCCGCCAGGCGTGCCCACTTTCCCAAACGCTTTATCGACCACTACCTTGTAAACACCCCCCACGGGTTTTACGAAATATACGGCACGGGGGAGGCCAACAGCCCGGAAACCGGGAGCCCGGCCATCCACAGGCGCCACCAGCACACCCGCCTCATCGCCTTTTATGCAAAACCGTCCCCCCGGGAGCCTGCGGTGTCCGCCCCCCCACTGTCCCAGGCATCCCAGAACGCCCCGGACACCGCCGTACGTGCCGACACCGCAGAGCTCGCCCCCACGGAATCTGGCACCGGCACTCTCCTCGGCATGGAGTTCGCCTGGATCCCCCCGGGCACCTTCATCATGGGCAGCCCCACAGATGAACCGGGACGGGACCCTGACGAAACACAGAACCAGGTGACCCTGACCCGGGGCTTCTACATGCAGACCACAGAGGTGACCCAGGGCCAGTGGGATGCCCTCATGGAACACAACCCCTCCTACTACAAGGAGTGCGGGGCCAACTGCCCGGTGAACCGCGTCTGCTGGACAGACGTCATGGAGTTTATCCGGCGGCTCAACGCCATGGAGGAGGCGGAAGGATTTTACCGGCTCCCCACGGAGGCGGAGTGGGAATACGCCTGCAGGGCGGGAAGCCCGGAGGCCTTTGCCAACGGCCCCCTGCTGGAGCTTGCCTGCGCCTACGACACCAACATGGACCATATGGGCTGGCACATCGGCAACTCGGGAACCCGTCTCCACATGGTGGGCCTGAAGGCAAAGAACAGCTGGGGCCTCTACGACATGCACGGCAACATCTGGGAGTGGTGCATGGACTGGGAAGGTCCCTACGGCGACCAGCCCCGCATCGACCCGCAGGGACCGTCCATGGGAGACCGTAAGGTCATCCGGGGGGGGAGCTGGAGCAGCGACGACCGGGACTGCCGCTCCGCCAACCGCCTCTTCGTCACCGAGTGCAACCGCAACGCCGGCATCGGTTTCCGGCTGGTGATGGATAAACAAGAGGAATGATTCAGTTGCCTCCCGCGGGTCGCTTTTTTGGAAAAAAGCTCCGCACGTTTGCCCCCCGGCAGGGCCGCCGGAGGCAATGTTGAACTGAATAGTTACAAACAAGAATCATCTTTCACACAACAAAGAAGGGCCCCATGAAGATCCATTCCGAACCCATCAACGACGTCGTTGTGGTGGACATCCTGGCAGACTCCCTGGACGCCGGGAACACCCGTGAATTCAGGGAAGCCATCACCCCCCTGATCACCCCGGGTTCCACCCTTGTCCTCAACCTCGAGACCGTCCGGTTCCTGGACAGCTCCGGGTGCGGGTCCATCCTCTCCTGCCTGCGCCAGCTCAACGCCAATGACGGGGACCTCAAGGTGTGCGGCCTCCAGAAACAGGTACGCGCCGTCTTCGAACTGGTGCGTATCCACCGGATCATCGACATCTTTGAGAACCGCGACGAAGCCATCAGACAGGCGTAAACCCATGCTCGCCTCCCCGGACAGCGACGGCCGTCGGCGAACCGAACTCATCGAGGAACTCTACGGCCTTTACGGCAAAGGGACCCTTCGCATGCGCCTGCGTTTTGCCCGGAAGAAATACGCCTGGGTGACCGTCACCGGTGGGGCCAGGGCCATCAAGCGCGGCTTCGACATCCTGGCCGCCCTTTCCGCCCTCATCCTGCTTTCCCCCCTTTTCCTTGCAGTGACAGTGGCCATCCGGCTCACGGATAACGGGCCGGTGCTCTACTGGCAGAAACGGGTGGGCAAATGGGGGCGGGAGTTCCCCTTCCCCAAGTTTCGATCCATGGTGGTGGACGCAGAGACCGCCAAGGATGCGATTCTGGACCAAAGCGATCACGAGGAGAGCATCACCTTCAAAATGAAAAAAGACCCCAGAGTCACCGGCATCGGCAGGATCATCCGAAAGTTCAGCATTGATGAGCTTCCCCAGCTCTGGTGCGTCCTCAAAGGAGAGATGTCCCTTGTGGGGCCCAGGCCGCCGTTGCCCCGGGAGGTCGCCCTCTACACCCTGGCCGACAGGCGGCGCCTGGACGTCACCCCGGGCCTCACCAGCATCTGGGCAGTGAGCGGTCGGGGAGACATCCCCTTCCACCGCCAGGTGGAACTGGACCTCCAGTACATTGAAAGCCGCAGCATCGCAACCGACCTGAAGATCCTGCTCAAAACCATCCCCGCGGTCCTCTTCGGGCGGGGGGCGTACTGAGATGAAGGCCATTGTCATCGCCACGCGCGGGGTAGACCATGCCCCTGTGCTCTCGGAGCGATTCGGCGCGACCATGCTTCCCCTTCTTGACCGGCCCTTCCTCCAGCACGGGGTGGAATCCCTGGTGCGATGGGGTGCCACGGAAATCGAGTTTGTCCTGAGCCACCGCCCTGAAAAGGTGGAGGCATTTTTCGGCACCGGGGAGCGTTGGGGGTGCCGGTTCCGGTACCATCTCGTGCGGGATCCGGAGCACCCGTACCGCCCCTTGGTGGATGCCCTGGCCTCAGCCCGGAAAGCCCCCCTCATCCTGGCCTGCGGCGAGGTTCTCCCGCTGGTGGAGACGCTGCCCGAAGCCGAAGACGCTCCCCTGGTCCTCATCCACGGAGAGGGGCCCGACATGCAGTGGTCCGGCTGGGCTGTGTTCCCAAGCGGCTTCGGCATGGACATGGAGGTCCCCACCGATGCCGCCGCCCTCGAAGCGGCCCTGCTCAATGCAGGGGCCAGGGAAGAGTCCCTTGCCTCCGTGCTGACGGTCCGGGACCCGGCCACGCTCCTTGGGGCCACCCAAACCCTTCTGGACAAAGGCGTGCCCTACCTCATGCACGACGCCCGGGAGGTGGAGGACAGTGTCTGGCTCTCCCGGGATGTGGGAATCCACCCCACGGCCCGCATTACCCCGCCGGTCTATCTGGACGAGGGGTGTCGCATCGGCAGACTGGCGGAGATCGGTCCCTACGCGGTCCTGGCCAAAGGGTGCGTGGTGGACGAAAAAACGCGCATCCAAGATTCCGTGGTCCTGCCCATGAGCTACATCGGCAAGGAGCTCTCACTGGAAGACTCCGTGGTGGACAAGAACTGCCTGGTCAACACCTCCATCGGCTCGGAACTCACCGTCACCGATGCCTTTATCATCGGCAACCTGGCTGAAAACGAACTCCGGCACCGCCTCGCCAGGATGGGATCCCGGATGGCGGGCCTCCTGCTGCTGGTGCTCTTCGCGCCCCTGCTCCTCATCACACTGATGATCCTTACCCTGTCCAGGGAAGGTCCCTGCCGACCGCACCGGGACGTGGTGAGCCTCCCCGCACTGGCCGACGAAACCCACTGGCACACCTTTGCCTTTGCCACCTGCGAGGCCCAGGGACCGAACCCCGCCACCTGGGAGGCCCGGTGGTGGCACTTCTTCCTTGTCTTTCTCCCCGGCCTCATCCACGTGGCCGGAGGCCGCATGCGCCTGGTGGGCATAGGACCACGAAGCACCGACGCCATCCGGTCCCTGCCCGAAGACTGGCGCCAAATCACCCTCACGGGCAAAGGGGGCCTCGTCACCGAGGCCATGCTCCACTTCGGGCCTTATCCCGATGAAGACGAACTCTACGCCGCCGAAACGGTCTACACCGTCTCTTCAGGTTTTTTCTACGACGCAAAACTCCTGCTCAAATACGCAGGCCAGCTCCTGGGCGTCATCCCACGCCCCGGCTCTTCCTGACCCTGCACATCTCCCCATTCCCCTTCACCTCTCCCGATTCTCTATCCCCCTGTTCCTCCATCGCCTGTTTTTCCTATTTCCTGTTTTCCCTATCACCTGACGTCCCTGTTACCTGCTTTCCCCATTACCTATTACCTGATTTTCCTTCTTTACCTAAGGCCCATGGATAAAACCGTCCTCTTTCCCCTGATCGTCAGCGCCATTCTCCTTGCTTCCCGCTCGCCCCGGGAGGTCTTCATCCTCTCGTTCCTGCCGGCCCTCACCTTCTTCCCCGCCTATTTTAACGTCAAGGTGGTCAGCGGGGTGCCCGAACTCTACTTCTGGTCCGCAGCCCTGGTACCCATCCTGGCAGCCTGGGCCATGAAGGGATTCGACGGGTACGATTATCACTGGATGGACCTGTTTATCTTTGCCTACGTTTTCGCCATCTTCTTTGCCCAGTGGAGTAACAGCACCTACAAGATCTCCCAGAAGATCCTCTTCAACAACCTCATGGGGATCTGTGTTCCCTACATGCTGGTACGGAGCTTCTCCGTGGACCGGAAAGCCCTTGTCTCCCTGATCCGGGCCATGACCGTGGTGGGGGCTGTGGTGGCCTTTTTGAACGCCATCGAATTCCGCATGTTCGTCAACCATTTCGACGAGCATTTACGGCGCCTCTGGCCCACCTACGTGGTCTGGGACACCGGCATGGTCATGAGCCGGTGGGGCTTCAAACGGGCCCTGGGGCCCTTCTCCCACCCCATTGTGGCCGGCTATGTCTTCGCCCTCATCGCCCCCTTGGCAATCTGGTGCTACAACCAGGGCCACTACCCCACCCGCCGCAAAGGCCAGATCATCAGTGAGCTGTCGATACGCTTGGCATCTTCGTCTCCATCTCCCGGGCCCCCATCATCGGATTTCTCCTGGGCCTTGCCGTCATCTACTACGGCTGGAACAAAAACCGCGCCGCCATCCTCACGGTGGTCTCCATCGTCGGGGCGATCCTTTTGATGGTCATCGTGCCGAAGTTCATCGACTACATCGCCGTCACCCGAGCCACGGCCACCACCGAGGCACAAAGGAACGTGGCCTACCGAAAGGAGATGTGGCAGGCCTACAGCGAGGTGGTCATGGAGCGACCCTACGCCGGTTGGGGCCGCTTCTCCGTGCCGTCGGTGAAGGGGATGAAATCCATCGACGCCGAATACCTGGGCGTGGCCCTGGCCTCAGGGGTCATCGCCCTCTTCTTCTACCTCGTCTTTCTCTTCGGCATGCTGATCCGCATGATCCTCTACGCCCAGAAAACAGCCTGGGACGACCCCTGGGGGCGCCTGGGCTGGTGCCTCATCGCGGGCTGGGTCTGCGCCATCTTCTCCCAGGCCACCGTCTATTCCGGAGCCCAGAGCGTCCAGTACCTCTACATGCTGGCCGGCATCGGCCAGATCCTGATCCTCACCCGGCCCCGGGAAACAGCATCGGAAGCCGAAGAGCCGGTGCCAGCCCGCTTCGGTTTTGCCCGCATCATCTGACTCAAGGGCCCGCCGTCCATCGAACCTGTCCCGAAAGGTCCCCCTATGCCCCAGGCTCCTCGCCGCCCTTCCGCAAACCGCGCTCTCCTGGCCGCAGCAATACTCCTTGTCTCGATCTGCGCCTGCGGCCCCAAGCCGTTGGAAATCCCCGACGACACCCCCTTTTCCCGCAGCAGCTTCCGCACAGAGATCCCCTTTGCCGACCCCGAGGTGATCCGGCTCCACGAGGCCAACCTCACCCATGAGTACATCATCGGCTCCGGGGACCTGCTCACCGTGGACGTCTGGAACCGCCCCAAGCTCTCCGGGGAACACGTGGTGGGGCCCTACGGCAACATCACCCTGCCCATGCTGGGGGAGTTCAAGATCGGAGGCATGAACCGGAAAAAAGCCTCCACCATCATCACGGATCTCTACCGGGAGTTCTACGAAGAGCCCATCGCCACGGTAAAGATCATCAAGTACATGAACAACCGGGTCTATGTTCTCGGAAGGGTTGCAAATCCGGGAGTCATTCATTTCAGCGGCCAGGCAACCCTCCTGGAAGCCCTGGCCATGGCAGGGGGCCTTCCCACCCGGGATAAAACCATTTTTCTCTCCAAATGCTACATTGTCCGCGGCAAAAACCAGATCATCTGGATCGACCTGTTGAAGCTCCTGCAGCGGGCCAACCTCAAGCTCAACATCAGCCTGGCCAACAACGACATCATCTATATTCCGGAGTCCATGGACGCCGCGGTCTTTGTCATGGGGGAAGTAGAGAACCCCGGTTCCTACCAGATCCAGACCACAGGCCTCTCCATATTGGATGCCATCAACCTGGCGGGCGGCCCCACCGAGGATGGCCAGACCGACGAAATCCGTCTCATCCGGGAGATGGAAGGGCAGGAGGGAGTCAAAACCATCGACATGGACATGATGCTGGCCACGGGCAACCTGAGCGACAACTTCCTGCTCCTGGACAACGACATCATCTATATCCCGAGAAAAGGAATAGCCACTTTCAACTATTACCTGCGCCAGATCGACCCGTTCCTGCGCACCTTCATCAGCGGTACCATCATCCACGACACCTTGACAGACTGACCCCACGTCCCATGCCCCACGACACCCATCGAGACCGCCCCTGCCATGGAAACACCGGAAAACAAATCTGTCCCGGCCTTTCCCGCCAAGCCCATCGATCCGGTTGGGAGCCTCCTCAACCACCTGCCCATGGTGTGCCTTATCGCCCTGAGCATCCTGGCCCTGGGCGTTCCGGCGGTCTGGCTCAAGGTCAAGCCCGTTTATTACAGCGAGGCGGTCCTGAAAATCGAACCGGTGATCCCCAAGATCCTCTACGGCAAGGAAGAGGCCTCCATCACCCCTTATTACGACGACTATGTGCGGACCCAGATCAACATCGTCAAAAGCTACGCCGTCCTCTCCATGGCCATCGAAGAGGTGGAAGAGACGGGCACAAACTGGAAATTCCCGGATGAAACCATGCAGCAGGCCGTGGACCGCCTGGCCATGCGCCTGGCCATCAAGCAGCTGCGGGACACACAGCTTTTCTCCCTGTCCATGTTCAGCCGGAGGGGACGTGGGCTTGCCGAAATCCTCAACGCCGTCTCAGCGGCCTACATCGAACACACCCGGCTGGAACGGTTCAACAAGGACGGCTCCAGGCTGGGGTTCCTCAAAGGACGGCGCGAAGAGCAGGAGAAGGTCCTGGCGGAAAAGTACGCTGTACTGGAGAGCATCTCGGCCAAGTATGCCGTGGGGATCACCGATGAGAAGAACATCTACGTCTACCTCCAGGCCGTGGTGGACCTCACCCAGCAGCTGGTAAAGGCCAAGACGCGGCGCATCGAGACCCAGACCCGGCTTAGGGAGCTGGGAAATCAGATGGTCAAGCTCCAGCAGCTGGACATCTCGGCAGATGTGGACGACGGTAAAGGACTGGGCCACCGAAACCATCCAGCTCTGCAAAAGCTCAGGACATGCGACTGACCCTGTCCGGGGTCAACGAGAACCACCCGGACAGAAAAGAATACGAAGAGAACCTCACCCGGCTCTACGAGGTCCAGGAGAACCTCCTCAGACGGGCGGGAGGTCAGGAGGTCATCCGGGGCAAGCTCCTCTCCGACCAGCGGAAAAAAATCCTGGAAGAGGAGATGCTCTTTGCCTCGGCCCTGAGCGCTGAACAGCGGCTCATCGAGGAACTCACCGCCGCCGAGCACAAGGCCACGGACGTCAACACCCAGATGATGAAAGCGTCCACCCTCAGGCGGGAAATCGATCGTCTTCAGGACGCCCTGCTCCGCATCGAAGAACGCATCGACCAGATCGAAGTAGAGTCCCGCTCACCGGGCCGGGCCAGCATCCTTACCCGGGCCAAATCCCCGGAAAAGCCCGATACGGGCAAACGGGTCAAGATGGCCGTGGTGGTGGTCCTTCTCAGCTTTTTTGCCGGCATCGGCTATGCCGTGACCAAAGACAAAATTGACCCGAACCTTCGAAGCATCCAGGACATCCAGCGGGTTTTGGGGTTCCCCCCCACCGGTCACATCATGGACGCCGCCCAGGACCAGGGGGCGGCAGAGGATCGCCACAGAATGTGCCTGGACACGCCATTTTCGCGAATTTCCGAACAGTTCAAGGAGATCGCCTTCTCCATCGCCAAGGAGAACACCGAGCACAAATCCCGGGTCTACAACGGCCTCTCCCTCAACGGCAAACAGGGGGTCTCCACCTTTCTCCTCAACACCCTCACCGCCCTGCCCGGCATGGCCAAGAACAAGATCTTCGTGGACCTCAACGTCTGGAGCCCCGTGAGTCGGGACCTCTTTCCCGAAGACACCCTGGGGCTGTGGGACGTTCTGGAGGGCCGCTGTGATTTGCAGGACGCCATCATCACCGACAGCGATTTTCCCTTCCACATCCTCCCCTTCGGCAGCTGGCCGGGCACAGACAAAAGCATCTTCCAGGAGATCGGCATGGCTCCCATGATCGAGAGCCTTCGGTGCGATTACGATTACATCCTTCTGGACTCCTCCCCATTGTGGCTCTCCACGGACGCCCGGTTCCTCACCCACATCTCGGATGTCACCATCCTGGTGGTGGAGTCCGGCTCCGTGGTGGAAAAAGAGCTCGCACGGGCCGTTCATACACTCGACCGCCTGGAGGTCAAGGCCATCTCCGTGGTCCTGAACCGTGTCAGCTTCCAACGGGGCCGGTACTACCGGGAGGCCATGGACAACTACTACCGCCAGGTAAAAACCTCGTTTCAGGGGACGGGATAACGTGAAGACCCTCATCGAAAGAATCCGCCTTCGTTTTTTCATCCCAAGCGGCTTTCCCTACGCCCGATACCTCAAAGAGAAGGGGACGCTGAGGCGCCAGGGATCAGGCTGTTTCATCGCCAAAAACGCAGGGCTGCCGGACGGCTACCTCACCGCCATCGGCGACAACGTCTGGATCACCGACGGCTGCCAGCTCCTCTGCCATGACGCCTCGGTGATCATGCTCAACGCCCGGGATGCCTCCCACCTGGACCGTGTGGCCCCCATCACCATCGGGGACCACGTGTTTCTCGGCAACCGCACCACCGTGCTTCCCGGCATCACCGTGGGCAGCGACGTCATTGTCGGGGCGGGCTCCGTTATCACCCGGGACATCCCCGACGGGGAGGTCTGGGCGGGGAACCCTGCCCGCCGCATCTGCACCACGCAAAGCTATCGGGACCGGATCCACGCGGCCACCGAGTCCCTGCCCTGGTCTTCCCTCCTTGCCGGAGAAGGCCCCCACATCTATGACCCGCACCGTGAAGCCGCACTCCGCAAAGCCCGCGTGGCCCATTTCTTCACCGACGACGAGGCGCACCAATGACCCATTCCCCGCAGCCAGGCCAGGATGTGCCCCAGGCCCCGGACCAGCTCCGCATCGCCGTGGTCAGCCCCGGAGACCCCCGGGACCGGCGCACCTGGTCCGGCTCCACCTACTTCATCGTCAAGGCCCTGGAGCCCCTTGCTCATTCCCTGACCTGGCTCGGCCCCCTGGCCGTGCCCCATCAGCGCCTCAAAAAACGGCTGGCCACCATCCGCCGACACGTCACCGGCCTCCGAACTTACCCGGAGCGCACCGTCAAGGCGTCCCAATACTTCGGCAGGCGCATCGACCGGTGCCTGGACCGGGAAGAGTTCGACCTGCTCCTGGCCCCTGCGGCCAGCGTGGAGGCAGCCCACATCGAAAGCGACATTCCCCTGGTCTACATCTCCGATGCCACCTTTGCCCTCATGCAGGAGGTCTACCCCATTTTTTCGTCCATGGGGAAAGCCGCGGTCACGGAGCACCGATTTGAACAGGCTGTCATCGACCGGGCCGACCTGCTGGTCTATCCGTCCCACTGGGCCGCACGGTCGGCCATGCACTCCTATGCCGCGGACCCGGACAAGGTGCGGGTCATCCCCTTCGGCGCCAATCTGGACACCTCGCCCGTAAGGGAAGCCTGCCTCGGCAGGCACATCAAAGACCGCCTGGAGCTTCTCTTTCTGGCCAAGGAATGGGAACGAAAAGGAGGGGAGATCGCCTTTCATACCCTGCTGGACCTCCTCGAACACGGCGTGGACGCCCGGCTCACGGTCTGCGGCACCGTGCCTCCGGCCCCCTTCCGACACGAACGCATGACCGTAATCCCGTACCTCAACAAAAACATCCCGGAGCAACGGGCCCGCTTCGAGGAGGTGCTGAGCCGTTCCCACCTCTTGCTTTTGCCCACCCCCCCCCGGGCCGAATGGTGTGGTCTTCTGCGAGGCCGCCGCCTACGGATTGCCCGTCTATGCCACGGATGTCGGGGGCGTGGGCACCATCGTGGAAAACGGGGTCAACGGGCACCTTCTGCCCCCGGCGGCAGGCGGGGCCGATTTTTCCCGCCTGATCCGGGAGACGGCCCTGGACCCTTCCACCTACATGCGCCTGAACACAGAAAGCAGGCGGCGCTATGAAGAACGCCTCAACTGGGAGGTCTGGGGACACACCATGGCAACAGAAATCTCACGGATCCTGCCCAAGCCATGAACGACAAAGAAAACATCGCCAGGACCGTCTCCCGGAACTCGTTGTTCACCATCATCTACAACGTCTGGTACCTGGGGAGCCGCCTTGTCCTGACACCGCTTATTCTCTCCTACATCACCATTGAGGAGTACGGGCTCTGGGCCTACTGCTTTGTGGTGCTCTCCTACCTGGCCTTAACCGCCTTTGGCTTTAACAACACCTACATCCGGTATGCCGCCGATTATCGGTCCCGGGGGGAAGACCACAAGGTCAACCAGCTCCTCTCCACGGGCATCGTCTCCATGCTGGGGGTGGGGCTCCTCCTGTTTCTCCTCTTTCTGCCCGCGCTGCCCTTCCTCATCCCCGTCCTCGGCATTAACCCGGAGCTCAGCCGCACGGCCCACCGGCTCTTTGTGGGAACCGCCGCCATCTTCGTCCTCAACTTCAGCCTGGCCGGGTACCAGTGCGTGCTGGAGGGCGAACAGAGGATTGCCCTGGTCCGGAAAATCCACCTGGTTGCCTCGGTGGTGGAGCTCATTCTCCTGCTCCTCTTTTTCCGCCTGGGCATGGGGGTCTTTTCCCTGCTCTGGGCCTATGGTATCCGCTTCGGGCTCATCATCCTTTCCACCATTTTCTTCGCCCACCGGGTGTTTCCTTTTCTCTCTGTGCGATTTCGGCACCTCCGCCTCGAAGCCCTCAAGGCCTTCGGCAATTTCGGCGGCAAGATGAGCCTTTGTAACTCTTTCTCCCTTCTCATCAATTCGGTGGACCGCATCTTTATCACGCGTATGCTCCACCTGGGCCCTGCGGGCCTCTACGAGATCGGGCGAAAGCTCCCCAACATCGGTATGATGCTCCCGTCGGCCGTGGCCGGGACCCTCATGCCCGCGGCCTCTCATCTGGAGGGGAGCGGGCTCCACAGAAAGCTCCGGGGCATGTACCTGCGGGCCACCCGTTACATCATGCTGCTTTCGGCCCTGCCCTACGCCTTTCTCATCTTTTTCGCCCCCCAGATCATCGAGGTGTGGGTGGGACCGGGGTACGACGGCCCGGCGCGGGTGATGCAGATCCTGGCCCTGGGGACCCTCATCAACCTCTTCACCGGCTCCGGCACCGCCTGCGTCCGGGGCATGGGGCTCCCCGGCTACGAAATCCGGTACATGGCCATCTCCGCCGCCATGCTCCTTGCCCTCACCCCGGTGTTCATCCACCTGGCGGGCCTGGAAGGCGCGGCCTGGTCCTACACCCTGGCCCAGGCCACAGGCTCCATCTACTTTTTGTTCGTGGCCAACCGGTTGTTTGAGATCCCCTGGAAAACCTTCATCGGCCAGACCGTGCCCCCGGTGCTGGTCATCTTTGCAGCGGGACTGCCCGGCCTGCTTCTCTGCCAAAATATCTGGGCTTCCGGGGCATTCTCCCGGTGGTCCGGCCTCTTTCTCCTGGCCCTCTTTGGCTGTGTCCACCTGCTCCTGGCCGTGCTGTTGCTGCTTCTGACGCGCCACCGCCTGTTGACCCCGGAAGAAAAAGCCAAGCTGGCTGACATCACGCCCCCGAAACCCATGATCCCGTTGTGGAGCCGACTATGGAGTCCCCCATAAAGCAACATCTCAGAAACATCTCCCTGGGCGTGCTCAGCCGACTGATCCGCTTCGTGTCTCCGGCAAGCCTCGCCCTGCCCCGCCACCTTTACACGGCCCGGTTCATGGCTCGTCTTCCCGGCACCGACCCCTCCACTCAATGCGACGGGCCCGTCCGCGTCATCGGTACCGGACGCATCGCCCTGGGCAAAGGGTGCCGCATCGGCAGGGAGTGCGAGTTCACCACCGAAGAGACAGGAAAAATCATCCTGGAAGACAACGTCCGCATCAACCGGGGTACCACCCTCGCCAGCTATGCCCAGGTCCGCATCGGCACCTTTGCCATCATCGGCGAGTTTACGTCCATCCGCGATGCCAACCACGGCACGGAGATGGGCACCCCCATGCGTCTGCAACCCCACACCGCAACGCCCATCACCATCGGCAGGGACGTCTGGATCGGCCGAGGGTGCTGCATCCTGCCCGGAGTCACCATCGGCGACGGCGCCATCATCGGCGCCAACAGCGTGGTCACCAAAGATATCCCCCCTCACACCCTGGCAGCCGGGGCTCCGGCCACCGTGCTCCGGGAAAGGCAAAAAGGGTCCCCATGAAAGACAAAATCGCATACCTGGCCCCGGAAATTCCTGCCCTGTCGGCCACCTTTGTTTCCGGAGAACTTCTGGAGATGGAGACCCAGGGGTTTTCCGTGTTGCCCATCTCGGTGCACCGCCCCACGTCCCCGGCCACCGGCCGTGAGGCGGAACGACTGGGCCGCGTCACCTGCTACCTTTACGATCAATCAGGGATTTCCCTCTTCTGGTCCCACCTCAAACGGGTGGCAACCCGACCCGTGAGGTACGCCAAATCCATCAACATCCTGGTACGGGACCTGGTGCGGGTGGGGCCCTTCTCACGCACCGCGGCCGGACTCTGTTACCGCTGGGCAAGGGCCTCTCACCTGGCCGACATCCTCGATGCCAACCGATGTGAGCACCTGCACACCCACTTTGCGCACATCCCCACGGACCTGGCCATGTACGCCTCGATCATGGGCGGGGTCCCCTTCAGCTTCACGGCCCACGCCAACGACCTCTTCGAACGGGCCTGGCTGCTGAAGGAAAAGGTCAATCGGGCCGCCTTTGCCGCCACCATCTCCGAGTTCAACCTGCGCTACCTCATCTCTCGGGGAGCACCGGAAGAGGCCATCCACGTCATGCGCTGCGGGGTGGATCCCTCTCTCTTTGAGGCCAGGCCCCCCAAAGAACTGGCCACGCCGCCCCTTTTGGGCAGCATCGGCCGTATGGTGGAAAAAAAAGGGTTCCACCAGCTCATCAAGGCCTGCGCCATCCTCAAGCGGCAGGGCATCGCCTTTCACCTGGAGATGGCAGGCCACGGCCCCATGAAGGAAGCTCTCCAGCAACGGGTGCTGGACCTAGGCCTCTCCGCAGAGGTCACCTTCAAGGGGGCCTTGCCCCATACAGAGGTGCCGGGCTGGCTGACCGGCCTCGACGCCTTTGTGCTCCCCTGCAGGCGGGACGATCAGGGAGACATGGACGGCATCCCCGTGGTGCTCATGGAGGCCATGGCCTCCGGGGTCCCGGTGGTCTCCACGGCCATCTCAGGAATCCCGGAACTCATCGACGACGGCACCACAGGCCTTCTCTGCGAACCGGACAATGAGGATGACCTGGCCGAATCCCTCAAGCTCCTGCTGGCCCACCCCGATCTGCGGAAGAGCCTTGCCGAAAACGGCCGGGGCAAGGTGGAGGCGGAGTTCCACCAGGGAGCAAACACGGCGGCCCTGGCACGGCTGATCCGGCGGGCCTCGTTCCCACGGCCCTTTCCACCCCGTCAAAAAAGGCCCATCGGCAACCCGCCCCGCTACATCGTGGTCTCACCGGTGCGCGACGAAGAAGCGTACCTTCCGGCCACCATCGCCAGCGTCGTGTCCCAGACCATTCCCCCAACAGAATACATCCTGGTGGACGACGGCTCCACGGACAGCACCGCGGACATCATCCGGGAAGCGGCCAAAACCCACCCCTTTATCCGGTACGTCAGGCGATCCAACCGCGGGGAGAGAAAAGTGGGTGCCGGGGTCGTGGAGGCCTTCTACGACGGGTATGCGGCCATCGCCGCCACCTCCTACGACTTCATCTGCAAGATGGACGGGGACCTAACCGTCGGCCGCACCTATTTTGAGACCCTGTTCAGCCGCTTCCGCCAGGATCCCTACCTGGGGGCGGCCAGCGGAAAGCTGTTCCTTGATCTGGGGGACGGCCGGATGGTGGAAGAACGCATCACCGACGAAAGCGTCCTGGGCGGGGTCCTGTGCCTCAGCCGCAGCTGCTTCGAGGCCATCGGAGGGTTTACCCGCCAGGTGATGTGGGACGGCATCACCTTCCACCGGTGCCGCATGGAGGGCTACCGCACCCGCAGCTTCAACAACCCGATTCTGCGGATCACCGACCACCGGATCATGGGATCGTCCCACAAGAGCATCTACCACGGCCGCCTGCGCTGGGGCTGGGGCCAGTACTTCATGGGCACCCACCCCCTCTACATCCTCGTTGCCGGGCTGTACCGTGTCATCGAACGCCCCTTTGTCATCGGCGGGCTTCTCATCATCGCCGGGTACCTCCAGGGCTGGGTCACACGGACCCGTCAGTACAACCACCCCGGCTTCAAGGCCTCCTTAAGGGCCTGGCAGCTCGAGGGGAGGCTCAAGCTGGGCAGGCGCCTGGAGGTGCTGCCGGAGCCCAGCGGCCCCATGCCGACGGACCCCCTGGGCCAGCAGGAGACCGCCGATGCGAACCATCCCTCCTGAAGCGGACAGGCAGCCCTCCGGGACGGCCCCACCCGCCGAGCGCGAGCTCATCTTCCGGCTCATCCTGCCGTTGAGGCTCTTCGGCGAGGTCTTTTTCCTGGGGATTCTCATGGGACGCGAGCCGGTCCCCGGGGCGTCTCCCGAGCAGGGACGGCTCAGGGGGAACCTCACAGCCGCCGCCATCCTGATCCTGCTGTTGTGTGTGGTTCTTTCGGGAAGTTTTTTTCTGCTCTATCTCATCAAGACCCTGCTGGGACTCGACCTCTTTACCGACGCCCACCTCCTGGAGTGACCCATGGCACAAAAAACAGATCTGTCCATCATCATCGTCTCCTTCAACACCTGCGAACTGACCCGGAAGTGCCTGTCCTGCGTGCGGGACCACAGCGGAGAGGTCAGGCGCGAAGTCATCGTGGTGGACAACGCCTCCACCGATGGATCCCCGGAGATGATCGAGGCCGAATTCCCGGAAGTCACCCTCATCCGGCTGCCCGTCAACGTGGGCTTTGCCGGGGGCAACAACCCGGGCATGAAAAGGGCCTCGGGGCGCTACATCCTGCTGCTCAACTCCGATGCCTTCATCGAAGACGGCGTCCTTGAAAAAACCCTGGCCTACATGGACGCCAACCCCCGCACCGGAATCCTGGGATGCCGCCTCACCAACCCGGACGGCAGCCTGCAGCCTTCGGCCCGGAGCCTGCCGGGCCCCATCAACAAATTCTTCCACATTTCAGGGCTTGCCGCGCGGTTTCCCGCATCCCGCATTTTCGGCAAGGTGGACTACACCTGGTGGGACCACAGCACACCCCGCAAGGTGGGCTGGGTGGTGGGGGCCTTCTTCCTTATCCGCAGGCGAACCATGGAGACCATCGGCTTTCTGGACGACGGCTACTTTCTCTACTTTGAGGAGATCGACTACTGCCTGGCCGCCCAGAGGGCTTACTGGGACGTCGTCTTCTACCCCCACGCCTCGGTGGTCCACATCGGGGGACAGAGCACCCTCAAGACCCCCGGGCGCATCTCCACCCACGGGCGCCAGAGCCTTGCCATCCGCATCGCCAGCGAGTGCAGGTATTACCAGAAATGCTACGGCCGGACGCGTCTTTTGGCCGCCATGGCCGTGGAATACCTCTGGAACGGACTGATCCGCCTGAAACACACCCTTTCTCCCACACGGGAGTCGCCGCAGAAAAAAGCCGATGCAGCGGCCATCATGGAGCTGATCCTCAATCACCTGAGAACCTCATCCAAACCGTAAACAAACATCCGGGTTCCCTGAGCGTTACCCGACCCAACCCATAAACACACGTTTTTAAGGATACCATCATGAACCATACGACACGTTACGCCATCCTGGGCCTGCTCCTGCTGGCCCTGCCCACCCCAAGCCCGGCCAAGGAGTCCCCTATCCAGTCCTTTGCCCGGCCTTGTGGATTGCGGGCCCCGTCATGCGGGCGGCCTCTGATGAGTCATCCGCCCTCTTCCAGAGCGATGTCCTGCCCTCCATGAACTCATGGATCAACACCAACCTGGGAGAAAACGTCTCCATCAACGACACCACGAGCATCGCTCTGGACCCATCCAAGCTCAAGCTCTGCACCGAATCCGAAGCCCGTGTCTACTTTGTGGGGGAAGGGGCGGGGTACAAAAACACCCTGGGCTTCAATACCCAGGGGAGCGGCATCAGCTCCGGGGACCCTCAGCTCATCTTCCCCGACGCCACCAGCCGCGTCTCCTCCTACGACCCGGGCCCGGGAAATTCCCAATCACGGAGCCGCTGGTACCCCCTGTACCCCGGGGACTTCGTGGACATCGGAACCCTTGAGGCCGACACCCAGCTTGATTTCTTCCTCATCGCCAACGGCGCCAGGGGCGGCACCATGACCTACTCCACGGATATCTCCACCAACCCCGACGGCATCGACCACGTGGTGGCCTACGCCATGCCCTCCAGCCCCTACCTCCTCGTGGGGTTTGAAGACCTTTACGGCGGCGGGGACCGGGACTTCAACGACCTGCTCTTTGCCGTGGACATCGGAGCGGCCAACGTGGCGGCCCTGGCCTCCGTTCCGGAGCCCGCCACACTCCTGACCCTGGCCTCATTCCTGATCATTGCCTTCACCGTCCACCGGAAAAAGCAGGCCGCCTGACCACAACCAGATGCACGCCGTCAGCATGGCCTCTTGCGAGACCAGGGACGGCGGGCGCCCATCAACCTTTTGCCTGTTGCGTAAAGCCTTTCACACGGAGGCGTCATGAAAAAAAGAAACACAGTGATCTCTGTCGTTGGTGTCCTTGTCCTTCTGATCATCCTGGTGGGCCTCGGCAGCGCTGTCTGGCGCAGCCACGCGCAGGAGAAGCGGGCCATGGAGACCCTGAAACGAGCCGAAGCCCTCCTCACCGAAGAGAAGCCCCTGGAGGCCCTGGCCCTTCTGCGGCGCGTCCTGCCCCAGGATTCCGACAGCCTGCAGGAACACAAGGCAACCCTGGAAATCAGGGCCCACCTCGATATGCGCAATGTTCCGAGGCTCCTGCATCTCTACGACCGACACCCCCACCTCTTCCTGCCCCATGAGGAGGCGGCCCTGTTTGTCTGCCGGGCCTTACTCCAGACAGGCAACAAAGAGCCCTACAATGCCCTGCGTCAGAGCTGGAAAGGCCGGGAAACCAATGCCGGTGCCTGGCTTGCCCTGGACGTGGACGCCCTTCTGGTGGAAGGCAAGCGGGACGCCGCCCTTGCCCTGCTGAACGAGGAACGCGCCGAGGTGGACACCGAGACAGTCCGGCTGATTCGCCTGGCCCTTCTCAGCGCCCCGGACCACTTGGAAGAGGCCTGGGGCTACCTGGAAGAGGCCTCCCTGCTGGCGCCTTACAACAGCGACATCCGCCTCTTCCGCGCCCAGATCCTGGAGCAGCTCGGGAAACCGGCCGAGGCACGGGTGGAATATGTGGCGGCCCACCTCGCCGAACCGGACAACCCACGGGTCAGGGACCAGCTGGCCGAATTCTACCGACGCCAGGGCAACCCGAACCTGGCCCTGGCCACCTGGGAAGGGGGCCTGACCCCGACGGCTCCGGGGTATCTCTGGCTCAAGGCCATGTTCTGGAGTCGCATGGCCACCCCCCTGGACCGGGACTGGACCCAGGCCACCTACCCGGAGGAGCGTCTTACCCCTCTTCTGGTCTGGTTCGGCAGCCTGCCTGCCACAAGCCTGTGGAGCAACGAAACCTTTTTCCAGATCCCCGATCGCAACCTCTTTCTCTCCACCCGCCAGGAACTCTTCTGGATGCGGGTGGTGGACCACCTTGCCCGTGACCAGGAGAACCAGGCCCTGCTCCTGCTGGAACGAAACCCCTTTAAAACCCGCTCCTGGAACCCGGAAATAGAAGAAGCCCTGGTGGCGGCCCTGCGATTTCGAAAATGGGGCACCTTCCCCAGGGAGCCCATGGGGTCGCTGTCCGCCGACAGCCCCCACCCCCTGTTCCGTCAACTGGGCACCGACACTGCCGAGCCCTCTCCGGAGCTGGCCGCCCTCATCAAAAGTCCGGAGGCATTCTCCGCCATCTTCCTTGCCGGTGGCTGGCTGGAGGCGGCCCTTCTCCTTCACCGCATGCCTGAGCTTTCCGAAGATTTTCCGGGGTGGGTCGCCTACGGCCTGACCCAGGCCATCCGTTACAACCGAAGCACTGAAGAGGCCTTGGCCTTTGCCGCCAGGCAGCCCCAGAGCCCGGCACTCACCGTGCTGACCGGAGAGCTGCTCTTGTCCGAGAACCGAATCGACGACGCCATGACACGCCTGGCCGAATTGGCAAAAAGCCCTTCGGATGCAGGATTCCGTGCGGCCTGGCTCAAAACCATGGTCCACCTGGACAGGGGAGAGATTGAGGCGGCCGAGCAGACCCTCTCCGACCAGCCGGGCCTGGCCGATAGCCTTACCGGCCAGGAACTCCTGGCACGCATCGCCATTGCCAAAGACGACCCTGAACAAGCCACACGCATCTACACCGAGGTGATGACAGAATCAGCCGAGGCCAAGGTGTGGCTGGCCAGGCAGGCCTTTGCAGAGAAACGCTGGGATGAGGCGCGCCGCCTCACCACCGAGCTCAACGCCCTGTTCCCAGACAGCCTGCAGTTCCGGGCCAACCTCGCCGCCATTGCGGAGGCCGAAGGAAAAAGCAACGAGGTAACGCCATGAACCGACGTCGCAGCCGTCCTGTCATTCCCACGCTCCTGGCCCTCTGTTTTGTCCTGATCTGGCTTCAGGACACAGGATGGGCCCAGTCCTTCTCCGACACCCTGCCCGTGCTTGCTGCCCTGCCCCTGTTTTACTGGCTGGGCAGGCCCTGGCAGCTTTCCGGGGAGCCGTCGCCTCCGTCGAGTCCCTTTCTTCTTGTGGGCATTGCCCTTTTTGCCCTTGGGCTCATCACCGGTGTGGCCCTGTTTCCCGCCCTGGGCTGGACAGCCTTTCTCTGGAGCTGGCTCTCTCCCCGCCTTGACCCGGCAGCCCGGCGCAGGATGATGAAACTCATGCCCCTTCCCGTCATGGCCTTTCCCTGGCTCCTGCTGGACGGACGCCCCGTGGGGTGGTGGTTTCGCCTGAGCGGCGCCGAAGCCACCGAGGGGGTCTTCACCCTCCTGCAGCTGGATGTCCTCCGCCAGGGAACCCGGCTCCTCGTGGAAAACCTTCCCGTGGACGTGGCCCCGGCCTGCTCCGGCCTCAACACCCTCCAGGCCATGCTCATTGCAGGCATCGCCCTGGCCTACCTGGAGCTGGGCGCAACCCGTCTCTACTGGATCTCCCTCCCCCTGCTCGTGGTGGCGGCCTGGGCAGCCAACACCCTGCGCATCATCGCCATCACCGGCACGGCCCTGGCCTTCGACCCGGAAACCGCCATGGGCGTCTTCCATACCCTGGGCGGGTGGCTGGTCATCGTGATAATGTTCCTGCTCTGCTTTGGAACATTTCGCTTCCTGGCAACCCATGCGCCCCTGCCTGCCGGGGAAGGCGCCCCATGAAACAGCCCCCCGACCCATCCGATGCCGCCAGGAACAAAGGGCTCGGGGCTCCTCGTTCGCCGCCTTCGCCTCGCCGAGGCCACGGTCTTTGCCTACTGCCTGTGGCACGCCCGGGACCTGATTGCCGCATGGCAGCGAAGCCCCCATGACCGCCTGGGCTGGCTGGCCCTGTTTATCTGGGGCCTCCCCATCCTCTTCCGGGGCCGCCACCTGCAACAGGGCCGACCGCTGGGCCAGCCCCACCTCCTTGCCCTGGGTCTTTTTCTCTCCTTCATCGGGGAACTCGGTTCCCTGAACCTTCTCAACCACCTGGGGCTGGCCTCGGCCCTTGCAGGACTGGCCGGCCTCACCCCCCGGCAGCTCCCCTGGCTCCTCACCGCCATCAGCTGGATGCCCCTTCTGGGATGGGTGGGCAGCCATCTGTTTCCTTTCATGATCCTGCCCATGCGACTGGCCCTTGCAACGGCAGGCACCGGTTTCTTTTTCCTTTCACCGGCCCCCCCATCGGAGACTGCGTCGTGTCCAACCTGACCCGTATCCTCCTTCTCCTGAGCGTTGTCATCGCCCTGCTCTTTGGCCTGGCCTCGGCAAAGCACGCCCACCGGGAACAGCCCTCCCGCCTGGACCATCTGCCCATCAACGGATCCGGATACGCAGGAAAGGACATACCCCTTACCCAGACAGAGCAGTCGGTCTTCGGCAACGCCCGTGTGGTCAAGCGTCTCTATCACTTCGGCAGGTTCCCCTTTGTGCTCATGGCCATCGACGGCTCCAGGTACCGTCACGCGGTCCACGACCCCACCTACTGCTTCCGGGGCATGGGCTGGGAGGTGGCGCACCGCAGCCCCATCCCCATGGAAGGGGGGGAATCATGCCTGCTCACCCTTGCAAGGGACGGAAAAAAACGACGGGTCCTTTACTGGTTCACCAACGGGGCCACACGCCACAGCTCCGTGGTCCGATACTGGTTCCAGACAACCCTGAGACGGCTTACCTTCGGCCTTTCCGGGCCGGAGCCCCTCTTTGTCGTCATTCAGCCCGCAGGGGACTCAGCCCCCCCGTGGCACCGGGTCATCCATCACTTCGGGCCGGTCCATGATCTCTGATAAACGAGTCAGCACATCCACCGACATGGCAATAAGCCCAATGCGCATCGTAAAATTCAGCGAATGGCAGATTCTCAGCAAAATCATGGCCATCTCCATCATCAGCGTCGCCCTGCTGATCCTGGTCATCCTGGGGTATTTCATGCCCCTTGCGGAAAGGAAAATGCTCGCTGAAAAAAAAGAGGGGCTCAAAAACGTCGTGGATACCACCTTCGGCATGTTCCAGGAGTACGCCGACCTCATCAGGGACGGAAAAATCAGCAAAGCGGAGGCAAAAAAGCAGTTCGCCCGCCGCCTCAGGCCCCTGCGATTCAGTGAAAACAGTTACTTCTGGATCAATGACGTGGATTCCACCATGGTGATGCACCCCATCATGCCGGAGCTTGAGGGAAAAAACCTCAACGACCGGAAAGATTCCAAGGGCAACCTCCTCTTTCAGGACTTCCTGCGGGTCAGCAAAGCACACGGTGCCGGATACGTGGACTACATGTGGGCCAAGGCAGGAAAAGAAAAACCGGTTCCCAAGCTCTCCTATGTCCGGCTCTACGAACCCTGGGGCTGGATCCTCGGCAGCGGCATCTACATCGATGATGTCTACGAAGACATCAACCAGCTGCGCCTCTTCCTGCTGACCAGTGTCGCCCTGTTCGCAACGCTCACCATCACCCTTGCCGTTTTCATCGGAACCGGTATCACCCGGCCCTTAAAGAAAGTCATCTCAGGGCTTCAGGACATTGCCGGAGGCAAGGGGCGGGCCGGCCTGACCAAGCGCATCGCCATCACTTCCATTGATGAAATCGGCCTGCTCTCCACAGAGTTCAACAGCCTCATGGACGCCATCAACAGCCTGGCGGTCTTCAAAAACGTCATTGAAGAAGACGACTCCCTGGAGGAGGTTTACCAGAGGCTCGGCGACCTTTTCACACAGACCATCGGCATCCCCCGGTGCTTTATCTTCCAGGTCGTCAGTTCAAAGAGCAAACTGGAGCTGACCTACCCCGGCCCCTTTGATCAGGAAGAGATGGTGTGCAGCCAGCTGATCCTGGATGACAATGCTCTCTGCAAGGCAAAGCGCACCGGTCACCTCATCACCTCCTCCCACTTTCCCGCCGTATGCAGGCAATTCACCTGCCAGAGGAGCACCACTACTGCATTCCCATTGTGGTGGGTGGCGCCACCGTTGCCGTGGTGCAGTTTCTCTTCCCGAAACCTGCCGGCCAGGAGGAGAGCAAAGAGAGGGAGACAAAGCTCTTCAAGGCAGAGCAGTACATCAACGAATCCCTTGCGGTCATCGAAACCAAACGGCTGATGAATTCCCTTCAGGACGCGGCCCTCATCGACCCTCTCACCGGCCTGTACAACAGGCGCTACCTTCAAGAATACACGGAGAAAATCGTGGCGGGCGTCCTGAGACGGGGAAAAAACATCGGGCTGATCATGTGCGACCTCGACTACTTCAAGCAGGTCAACGATACCTACGGCCACCATGCAGGGGACCTCGTCCTCCAGGAGACCGCCAAGACCATTGCTCAAAGTGTCCGGGACTCGGATATCGTCATCCGCTTTGGCGGCGAGGAGTTCCTGGTGGTCCTCCTCGACATCAACGACGGCGAGAGCATCGACATCGCGGAAAAAATCCGGTTGAAGGTCCAGCAGGTCAAGTTCAGGCTCCCCGATGGTGTCATTCAAAAAACCATCAGCCTCGGCGCAAGCGAATTTCCCAAAGACACGGACACGCTGTGGAGCTGCATCAAATATGCAGATGTGGCGCTCTACCGGGCCAAGGAAGAGGGTCGCAACCGGTGTATCCGGTTTCTCACGGAGATGTGGACGGAAGATCAGATCTGACGGCAGACCCATGCAACCGCGAGATGAGAAGGATGTGCCCCATGAAATTCACCCAGAAAATCATGCACATGACGCGCAGGTTGAGGCTCCTGGCCGACAAGGGATATTACCCGGCCTACCTGAGGCACCAGGGGGTGCGCATCGGCAAAGATGCCGTGATCCTCTACCCATCCTACATCGACGGCCGCATGCCCTACCTTGTGGAAATCGGTGACAACGTGGTTATCAGCCTGAACGTCACCATTCTCACCCACGACGCCACCAGTGCCTGGGCTGGAGACCTCATCAAGGTGGGACGGGTCACCATAAAAGACCATTGCTTCATCGGAGCCGGAAGCACCATCCTCTGCAACACCACCATCGGACCCAACGCCATCGTGGGTGCAGGCTCCGTGGTGAGCCGGGACATCCCGCCGGACACGGTCTACGCTGGCAGCCCGGCCCGGTTTGTCTGCTCCATGGAGGAGTTCACCCGCAAGAGCCGAGAGGCCGCAACGCACCGCCCCCTTATGGAGGGACGCCATTTTCAGCACCCCTATATCCCCCAACAGCAGAGGGACGCCCTGAAACAAAGCCTGGACGACGGGTTCGGGTATTTTTGTGCGAGGTTGCCGGATAAAAAAGAGGCTAAGGGCTAAGGAAGGGAGTAGGGAATAGGGAATAGGGAGAGGGAATAGGGAGAGGGAATAGGGAATAGGGAATAGGGAAAATAGCGGGATAGCCGGAGCTGTCAAGGGAAACCACACCAACCCGACACAGGCGGAATACCATGTTTGAAAACATCCGGGCGGACCTTGCCGCCCACAAGGGAGACTGGGGATCCCAGGGATTCTGGGCCATGGTCATCTACCGATTCGGGAGGTGGCGATACACCATCGGAAACCGCTGGCTGAGGATGCCCTTCTCCCTGCTCTACAAAATCGCCTTCAAGGCTG
This sequence comes from Desulfoluna sp. CYM3A, assembly GCF_056829965.1. Taxonomy (NCBI): domain Bacteria; kingdom Pseudomonadati; phylum Thermodesulfobacteriota; class Desulfobacteria; order Desulfobacterales; family Desulfolunaceae; genus Desulfoluna; species Desulfoluna sp. CYM3A. Next base: position 1,345,945 of record NZ_CP186556.1, on the reverse strand, counting down.
TTCAGGTAGTGGCGGGCATTGAGCTGCCCTGTGAGGTCAACGTAGGGAAAGGGTTCCGCATCGACCATTTCGGCGGGGTGGTGGTCAGCGGGTTCGCCTCCTTCGGAGACCATTGCGTCATCCGCAACGGGGTGACCGTGGGACTGCAACGCACCGACGAGCCCGCAGCCCCGGCCATCGGAAACCATGTGGACATCGGCGCCGGAGCCAAGGTTCTTGGCCCCATCACCATCGGCGATCATGTGGAGATTGGAGCCAACGCCGTGGTCATCCGGGATGTTCCCTCCCACGCCATCGCCGTGGGAATACCCGCCCGCGTCATCAAAAAAGGAGGCACCACATGACCCGTCCCCTCCCCAGCATCGGTGTGGTGATTATCGGCATCAACGTCTCCCGGTATATCGACGGATGCATCCGCTCGGTACTCTCCTGCGACTATCCCGCAGAAAAACTTGAGATCATCTATGTGGACGGCGGCTCCGACGACGGGAGCCCGGAGCTGGCCGAAACCTTTGAAACCGTCAAGGTGATTCGCCTGGACCATCCCCACCCCACACCGGGTCGCGGGCGAAACGCGGGGTGGCGGGCGTCGTCCGCGCCCCTTATTCAGTTCATGGACGCGGACACCACCCTGGAGCCGGGCTGGTTTAGGGCGGCCCTGCCGCACCTGAAGGACCGGACCCCTTGTGTCTGCGGTTTCAGGCGGGAACGCCACCCGAAACGCAACAGGTACCACCTCCTCACCGAAATGGAGTGGGGCTACGAAGAGGGGCCCTGCCGCTACTTCGGCGGTGAGGTACTCCTCTACCGATATGCCCTGGAGGAGACCGGCGGCTTTGATGACGAGCTCGTGGCCGGAGAAGACCCCGAGCTGAGCCGCCGAATTCGCAAAACAGGCTGGGAAATCCTGCGGCTTGCGGCCCCCATGAGTACCCCATGGATCAACATGAACACCTTCGGCCAATACCTCAGGCGAGCCTATCGAAGCGGCCACGCTTACGCCGAGATCGGCCTGAAGTTTGCTTCCAGCTCCGACCCCCTCTGGGCTGCGGGAACTCCTTCGAATCTCGGTTCGGGGAGGTCTTCCCCCGGCGCTCATCGCAACAGGCCTCCTTACCGGGTATCCCCTCATGGGCCTTGCGGTGGCCCTGCTCATTGCCGCCAAGCCCTTCTACACGCTGGGCCACATTGCCCGCAGGTTCCGCTGTTCCATGCCCCAGGCCCTTATCTATGCCGGCCACTCTGCCTTTGTGGTCTTCCCCCAGTTTGCCGGGGTCATCCGCTACCTTGCGGGCCGCCTCCTGGGCCGCCCCCTGCACAACACCCTCGGCTGACCCCCACTCACCACTCACCACTCACCACTCACTATTAACTATAAACTATTCACTATTCACTGTTCACAACTCACCAGCCAAAGGTCACCATGCAACCCACCGACACCGTCCTGATTTTAGGAATCCCCCTGGACAACCTCACCATGGAGGAGACTGTCGACCGTATCCATGACATGGTTGCCGCCTACCGCAGCGACGGGAAACCCAGACTTGTCGCCACGGTCAACGTGGACTTCCTCGTCAACACCCTCAGCTGGTTTTCCGGCGCCCCCCGACACCCCGAGCTCCTGGGCATCCTCCAGAACGCCGACCTCGTCACCGCCGACGGCATGCCCCTGGTCTGGGCCAGCCGCCTTTTGGGCAACCCGCTGAAAGAGAGGGTCACCGGAGCCGACCTCGTCCCCAAACTCGCCCTTGCCGCCCCCGGCAAAAAGCTCTCCCTCTATTTTCTGGGAGGACGGGGCGACGTGGCCCAAAAGGCCGCCGAATGCCTGAAAAAGAAAAACCCCGGCATGCTCATCGCCGGGGTGGATTCCCCCTTTGTCCACATTGAAGGGGAGAAACTGGCCGAGGCCGATGAAGGCGACACCGAGGTTATCGAGCGCATCAATGAAGCCGAACCGGACATTTTGCTGGTGGCCTTCGGAAACCCCAAGCAAGAGGCATGGTTCCACCGCAATCGCCATCGCCTCAAGGCGGCCGTCACCATCGGCATCGGCGGTACCTTCGAGTTCATCACCGGCAGCGTCTCCCGTGCCCCGATATGGATGCAGAACGCCGGGCTTGAATGGGTGTACCGCCTCATCCAGGACCCCACGCGCCTCTGGAAACGCTACATCATCGGACTGGTGAAGTTCTCCGTCATGGTGCTGCCCATCATCGTGCAGGATCGGTGGAAAAGGCTCCGGTTTGGCACCCCGAAAAACGACACGCCCGAGCCCCCCGCGCCCCAGGGGGATATCCCCCTTAAAAATGAACTCAACGTGGTCCCCCTGCCAAACGAACTCGATGCATCGGTGGTGGCCGAGCTGAAGCAGCAACAGGAGGAGTGGCTGGCCCACGGCAACGGGCTGGTCCTTGATTTCCGCAATGTCCGGTTCATCGACTCATCGGGCTTGGGGTTTCTTCTGGGCCTTTGGAAAAAAGGCTCTGCCCGGTACGCGGGATTTCACATGGCCGGGGTGCAGCCCCAGGTGATGAAAACCCTCAAGCTCAATCGGGTGGCGTCCCTGCTCTCCGACCACATGGTGGAAGATCTTAAGGAGATCGAAAACTCCCAGCAGGCTCCGGTGCTGCACCGCCCGTTTTACCATACCCTGACATCCTCGGAAAAAAGCCGTGAACTCCAGCTCTACGGAGCCCTTGATGCAGCTCAGATGCAGGAATTCGATACCCAAAGGCTCCTCAAAGCCGTCGCCTCCCGACATCTCATCCTGGATCTGACCCACCTCAACTTTGTGGACAGCACCGGCCTGATCCTTCTGCTCAAAGTTAAAAAAACCGTTGCGTCATCCGGCCACACCTGTCTTACTTGTGGTGTCAATACACATGTTGCCCAAATGCTCCGTGTCACGAGACTGGACCATTTTTTCCCTTCTCTGCAGGACATCCGAAAGGCAAGGGCCGCCCTGGATAAAACCATCCTCTCCTGAAACCGTGCCCCGGGCCCTGCACCCCGGTCCCCAGCCTGAAAACACAGTGACCCCCACAGGCAACAGCCCTGTCTGTTTCGCCTTAACCACGCATGCAAGGAGGTGCCCATGTCCATCATCACAATATCCAGGTCATTCTGCAGCAAAGGAAGCGTTGTTGCGGAAAAGATCGCCACTGCCATGGGGTATGACTGCATCTCGCGGGAGATCCTCCTGGAGGCATCCGAACAGTTCAATGTCCCGGAAATCAAGCTGGCCAGGGCCATCCACGACGGGCCTTCCGTATACGATCGGTTCTCCCACGGCAAGGAGTGCTACATTGCGTTTATCAAGGCGGCCCTTCTCAACCGCCTTAAAAAAGGAAACGTCGTCTACCACGGATTGGCCGGGCATTTTTTTGTTCAGGACATTCCCCACGTCCTGAAGATACGGCTCCTTTCGGACATGCAGACACGCATCGCCGACGAGATGGCCCGGGAACAGGTCACCGAAGAGATCGCCCGGAAACGGATCGCAAAGGATGACAAAGAGCGCTGCAACTGGAGCCATCACCTCTACAAAATCGACACCCGGGACCCCGAACTCTACGACTTGAGCATCAACCTCCGGCACGTCTCCGTGGAGGATTGCGTCACCATCATCCGCAACACCGCTGACCTGGCCTACTTCCGGGAATCCGGCGAAACAAAAAGCAGATTGGAAAACCTGGCCCTGGCCGCTACGGTCCGGGCTTCCCTTGTGAATCGCTATTACAACGCCGAGGTGACCACCCGAGAAGGAAGCGTGGTTATCAAACTGCCCGACCCGGTGACCAAGGTCGACAAGACAAAGGAAGAGATCAGATCCCTTCTGACGGAGATCAAAGGCATCAAGGACATCTACATGGACATCAAGTCCAGCTCCATGCCGCGGACGGCCATGCACAAATAAGCACGGTAAAACCCGCGGACCCGGGTATTTCATGCAAAAGGGAGCACCCGACTCGTGAAATATCCTGGCGGGGATACCCGCCGTTTGCAGGGCGCTGAAAAAAAGCGAAAATTTTCCATTGAAATTACCGTGTTCCGCGCCTATGATGCGCCCCTTGATAGACAAGCAAACTCATTTCTGACCCTTGGAGACGCACAATGCCCATTGTTACCCTGTCCAGTACATCCCAAATAAAACGCAAACTTATCGCGGAACGCATTGCCGAAAGGCTCGGCCACACCTGCATGTCCAGGGAGGTAATCCTCGAGGCATCCGAACAGTACAATGTTCCGGAAATCAAGCTCGCCAAGGCCATCCACGACAGCCCCACCATCTTTGAGCGACTGTCCAACGGCAAGGAACGGTACATCGCCTTTTTCCGGACGGCCCTTTTGAACAACCTGAAACAAGGCTCCATTGTCTACCACGGCATTGTGGGGCATTTTTTCGTCCAGAGGGTTCCCCATGTCCTGAAGGTGAAAATCATCGACAGCATGGAAAACAGAATCAAAGAGGAGATGGAGCGGGAAGACGTGCCTGAAAACGTGGCGAGAAAACGTGTTCTCCAGGAAGACAAGGAGCGCTACAACTGGTGCTCGTCCCTGTACAAGATGGATACCCGGGACCCGGAGCTCTACAACATGGTCATCAACTTAGAGCGCATCTCTGTGGATGACTGCGTGGACATCATCTGCCACACCCTTGAAAAAGAGTCCTTCAAAGATACCGAAGAAGCGGAAAAACAGCTGAGCGACATGGCCCTGACGGCCACGGTCAAGGCAGCCATCGTCCAGAAATACAGCGAAGCCAAAGTGGCTTCCCACAACGGCAACGTGGTCATCACCATGGACCCGCCCGTGGCACAGATCCCCAAAAAGAAACGGGACATCCGCGCCCTGACATGTGGCATCGAAGGGATCAAACACCTAGAGCTGGACCTCAAGGCCAAAACGATTCCGCGGACGCCGATGCATAAGTAACAGGTAAATAGGTCATAGGAAAACAGGTCACAGGCCTATGACCCATAACCTATGACCTTTTTTCCTGCTTTTTAAGCACCATCGCCGTCCGGGCGGGCAGATAGGTATAAATCAGGTGCCCGCCCTTGGCGTCGGGGAACGAAAAGAAACGCTGCTCCTCTTCGATGCGGCCCTGGCCGCCGAAACGACGGGCGTCGCTGTTCAGGTGCATGTTGTAATCACCGGGGCTCACGGACACGGGATGGTCCACCCAGGACTCGGTGGGATGAAAGTTGAAGATATAAACCATGGCTCCCCTTTCAAAGGCGAGCCATTTTTTTATGCGCGAAATCCCCAGGAGCCGGATGGGGGCCTCGCCAAAAAGACCGCCATCCTGGATAAGGGCCGTCATGGCCCGGTCAAAGCTTGCCAGAAATGGGTATTTCAGGTCCGGGTTGTCCACCAGGCTCCACTGCCGCCTGGCATAATGACCGGACCAATCGTTGCCGTGGCGGGGAAAATCGATCCACTCCGGATGGCCGAACTCATTGCCCATAAAGTTAAGATACCCGCCACTGGCTGTTGCAAAGGTGATGAGGCGGATCATCTTGTGGAGGGCCATGGCCCGCTCGATGAGCGGATCGGTATCGTCTTTTCCCATGTGATCGTACATGGCGGCCCCGGCCATGCGAATGGTTCGGTCCCACCAGGGCCTGGTCGTGGGATTCGGCATAGCTGATGGCAGGCTCCCTGTGGCGCCCGTTGGTCAGCTCGTACCAGATCGTGTCGAGGTTCCAGGACTCATCGGTACATTTCTACCAGCTTGGTCCAGAGATCGGGGAGTCCCATGGCAAACCGATAGTCAAACCCGGTTCCCCCGAGCTCCCGGGGAAGGGCCAGGCCCGGCATGCCGCTCACATCTTCGGCAATGGAAAGGGCCGAGGGACGGATCTCGTGGATCAATCGGTTGGCAAGGGAAAGATAGACCAACGCCTCCTCGTCCACCTCGTCCCCGTAGTAGTCGTCATACGACGTAAAGCACCGGCTCATGCCCCGGTGGTGGTAAAGCATGCTGGTGACTCCGTCAAACCGGAACCCGTCCAGGCGATACGTCTCCAGCCAGTACCGGCAATTGGAAAGCAGAAACCGGACCACCCCCTCTTTCCCATAATCAAAACAGCGTGAATCCCACCCCTCGTGGTGCCCCCTGCTGCCGTCGTGAAAGTAGAGGTGAGAGGTGCCGTCCTGGCGGCTCAAGCCCTCCACCTCGTTGCCCGCCGAGTGGGAGTGAACCAGATCGATGATCACCCGGATCCCCATGCCGTGGGCGGTGTCCACAAGGCGCATAAAGGCCTCGGGGGTCCCGAACCGGGATGAGACGGCAAAGTAACTGGTCACGTGATACCCGTAGGACCCGTAATAAGGATGCTCCAGGATCCCCATCAGCTGAATCGTGTTGTATCCCGCCTTTTTGATACGGGGCAGCACATGATCCGTGAAATGGTCGAACCCGGCCACATCGCCCTTCTCCCCGGCCATGCCCACATGGGCTTCGTACACCAGGGGGGGGACGCCCTCTTCGATCATGGGCCGGTTCCGCCACACATAGGGCTCCGGGCGCCATGCCTGGGCGTTGAAAAGAAGGGTCTCGGGATCCTGAACCACCCGATGGGCATGGGACGGAATGCGATCCCCTGATCCCCCTTCCCAGTGGATACGAAACCGGAACAGGGTGCCGTGGGGCATCTCCTCTTCGGGAAGAGTGATTTCCCAGATATCCGACCCGTATCGGCGCGTGAGGGCATACTCGGACCTCTCCTGCCACTGGGAAAAGGTCCCCACAAGATACACGGCCGTGGCATTGGGCGCCCACTCCCCGATACGCCAGGAGCCCCCTTCATACCTCGGGCCATAGACAAGGTGGGTGTCGGCAGCGTCCCTCAGGCTTCCGTGCCGGGACAGAAGCTTTTGGGCAAGGCTCACCTTCTCCAGGCGTCTCACCAGTACCGATCCGTAGGGTTTCAGCCAGGGATCCAGGCTGATGAGGGTCGCGGCCAGTTCTCCGGCATGGTCCAGGCCCGTACAGCTGTACCCGTTTCCCGTTTCGCTACACAATAAAGGGCCGTTCAAGCATCGTCTCATAAAGGTCAATGTACCTGTTCGCCGTTACGGTGTGATTGAAGGTCCTGCGACTCTCATCCATGATGCGGACAATCTGGGATCGTTTGAAGGCCTCGGGTTTCCGCCAGAAGACCATGGCCTCATCAACGGCCCAGCGCAGGCCGGAGGAGTCGTAGGAGTTAAACAGAAACCCGTTGCCCGTGCCCTCCTCGGCATTGAGATGGGTGACGGTGTCGTGGATTCCGCCGGTGTCGCAGGCCACGGGCAGGGTGCCGTACAGGGGACCGATCATCTGGGGCAGGCCGCACGGCTCGAACCTTGACGGCATGAAGAGAAAGTCCGACGCCGCATAGGCCAGCCGGGAGTGACCAAAAGGAGCCAGAGCCACCCTGGACTGCAGGTTAAATGTCCGGGACGACCCCTCAAATGGGAATTTTAAAGGCCCCGTCGGCCACCATCACCACCTGCATGCCGTCATGCCAGTAGTGGGACAGGGTCTCGTAGAGGATCTCCGCAAGGAGACCGCACCCCTTCTGCAAAGGATCCAACCGGGACGGCCAGAAAAAGAGGGGCGCCCTGTGATCCGGCGTGAGGCCCAGTTTCTCCTGGAGATGGATCTTGTTGGACCGCTTGCCCGCCTTATGGCTTTCCGCGGTATAATTCCTGAAAATGGCCGTGTCGGTCTCCGGGTCGCAGGTGTCGTCCGGGGCGTTCAGGATCCCGGCGGCACATCCCGCGTGCCACTTGTTGGCCAGCTCCTGCCGCAGCTGGCTTGTGACCATGTCGTGTCCTCCATGGACAATCTCACGGAAAAAGGTGGGGCTCACCGTGTTGACATAATGGGATGCAAACACCCCGCTCACCAGGTAATCCACGGGGATGGTGTCCCGGGATGCCTCGTAGTTCCCGGGGGGGCGGGTAAAATAGAGGTGCTGCCAGAAATCCGCCGTGTCGATGCCCCGATCTTCGATGGTTGCCATCACCGTCTCCCTGCTGTGGACATTGTGCAGGGTAAACAGGCAGGGAATCCCCACCCGCCTTGCCATGGCGGGAATCAGTCCGGTCATCCAGTCGTTGCAATGGATAAGGTCCGGTTTCACCCTCGGGATCACGTTGTTGATCACCTCACGCTGAAAGGCCAGAGAGATCTTCACGTCTTCCCCGTTGTACCCCGAATAGATCTGATCGAGGTAGAAAAAAGCCCTGTCTTCGGCCAGATGGATCCGGTCGCTGGTGATGGAGTTCCGGATCCGATCCACCTCCTCGTCAAAATCGTTTCGCAACTGATCCCTGAAAATCGCCCGGTAGTTGGGAGTTACCCATGCGCACATCTCCCCCCTGTTCGTAAAGCGCCCGAATAAGGGAAGACGAGACATCCGCCAGCCCCCCGGCCTTGGCGTGCATTTTGTCCGCCCCCTCCCCCATGCCTGCGGGAAGGTATGTAATCTCAGGCGTAACAATAAGCACCCGGGGCGTTTTATTCCGAGATGTGGGCATATTGGTTTTCTCCGGCGGCGGCGAAGGAAGCCACCTGGGCAATGGGTTTGGAATCACGTTTTGGAAACCGCCCTGCCGATAGTGGCGATGCGCAGGGGCAGCATTCAAGCAAAGGTTGGTCAAACCATATCCTCCTGGGCAACGGGGCCGAAAACCTCCGGTGAGGTCCCGGCCCCCTGATAATAAAGGTGTCAATCGCTGCTGAGCAGAGTCTTGACCCGGAGCCACTCACTGACGCTCCAGGCCTGGGCGTCGCAGCCACGAGGGACGTGGGGCGCGTTGCCATCCATGATCTCCGGAAGATGGCCGTAGCACCCGGTCAGGACCTGATGCAGTGGTTCATGAAGCAGGGAGAGGGCTGTTTTTCGCCCCCCATCCCCAAACGCGCAAAACCAGGCCTCGCAAAAGAGTGGGTACAGCCACCCCCATGCGGTGCCGTTGTGGTACGCGGGTTTCCGCTCCCGCTCTTCATCCCCCTGGTACACTCCCTGGTAGGGGCGATGGGGATCGTTGAGGGGCAAGCCTTCCCAGGTAAGGGGCAGGGGATAGGCCACATGCCGGTCCGCAAGACTTCGCATCGCTCCCGGTACCACCAGCTCCCTGCAGGCCTCCACCACCTTTCGGGCCCGGACCGGGTCCTCCACCACCCCCAGGGTAACGGCCAGAAGCTGGTTTGGACGCAGGTGGTCGTCAGCCGCAGCCTGCACCGCAGGCACGGGCGTTTCCGCATGCAGGCAATCGCTGAGCGCCCCTGTGGCGGCGCATGTAAACAGATCCAGGACCGACGTCTGAACATTTCGCGCCAGGGCCAGCCAGGTTTCTCCTCCCTCCCTGTCCATCCGTCCCAGCCCCACAAGGGTCCGGTACCAGAGGGCCTGAATTTCAATGCAGTACCCGGACCGGGGCGTGCACGCAGGATGGTCGGTGTCCATCCAGGTAAAATGGGCGGGACTGAAGACCAGGCCGGACAACGGATCCGTGACAATACCGTTGGGGGTACCGTCTGAATAGTGCCGGGAAATGGAGAGCAGGATCTCCCGCAAGGAGCGCCCCCCCATGTCCAGCTCGAAAAAGCTCTCGTCTCCGACGGCCTCGGCCGCTTCAAAGGCCGCCACGGCAAACCACAGGGGCGCGTCGGTGGTATCCCGGTTGCCCGTGTTCCTCCCCAGGATCATGTTGGGCAGGGTCCCCTTTTCCTCAAACTGCCCGAACTGGGTCAACACGGCCGTAGCGTCTTCGTGACGCCCCGCCGCCAGCAGTCCCCGCACGCAGATGAGGGAATCACGCCCCCAGTCCAGGAACCAGGGGAACCCGGCAATCACCGATTTGTGCCCTTCCCGGTGCACCAGGTATGCGGAAAGGGAACGTTCCATCAACGCATCGGGGGAAAGCTCAAGCTCGCCGTCATCCATCACAGGCCCCGCCCGTGAATAGAGTGTCGAAGCGGCCTCCCCCACAGCCCTCGGCACCACCTGACCGTCCACCACCGTGCCGTCTCCCTGACAGAGCATGGTCTCCATGTACCCGGGACTGAAGAGGTCGGTGGTGGCCCTGAGAGCCGCTCCTGCTCCAGGGGCAGAGGCACCATGTAGTCCCATATGGGCAATGCGTGATAGCTCCCGTCACTCAAAGTCAGGGCAAACCGATGCCCCCCTGCCAGGTCAAAGAAAAATCCTCTTTTTTCCGAAACGATCCTGCTCGGCCACTGGGTTTCCGGGCCGGTGTACGCCTTGGTGGTGTGATGAAAGCTGCGGTCTTCGATATCATGCCTCAGAATCAGACCCACGGGTTCACCGGGCTCAAGCATCCGGGCAAAGGGAGCCGCTGTCCGGCGAAAGCAGAGGCGGGTCCGGTTCTCCCCTTCCACGCCTTCGATGCGCATCTCTACCTGGACCAGCTTGCCGTTGCCCACCGGTACCAGGTAGGTCCAGAGCCCCACCATGCCCTTGCCCGTCCTGAACCTCTCCAGGTACTCCAGGGCCAGGGGAAAGGAGAAGCCGCCGTAGGTCACCCATGCCCGACACCGCGTCCAGACCACCCGCCGGTCTTCGGGGCACGCCGGATTGAGGTTTGCCGCCAGCAGCGCATCGTACTTGCTTGTCAGGCGTTCCCTTTCAACAGGAACGCGGACCAGCGACCCCCTGCCGTTGGACCCGATGACGATGGAGGGAAAAGGATGGTCCCCACGGACAAACTGGAGAGGAAGGTGCTTGGGCTCCCGGGCGGTGAGGTAACGGATGCCGCCGGTTCCGTTGTGTATCCCGTCGGGGGCGTAAAGGGTCAGGCAAAGCCGCCCGTGTTCGGTTTCCCCCCTGTCCCGCCTCGGCATGAAAAGGGCGGTCACCTCCCCGGAGGGCAAACGGATTCCCGTCTCCGCACCGCAGGTCTCTGCCCCCACCTCCCGCACCACCCGGAACGGATGGGGACAACACACCATCAGAAAGTGATCGGGGGGCACCATAACCTCCCTGTGCCGGTCCATGGGCCAGCGCCACACCACGGTCCGCGTCTCCATGGAAAAGGGGTTTTCACGCCTCAGGTACCCTTCTGGGTCCCGGGTAAAGTGACCCACAGCGTCATCAATGGAAAAATCCGAACAGTCTGTCAGGCCATGGTAAAAGGTGTGAACCTTCAGGCAGGCTGCCGCCAGAATCTTTCGGTGCAGGTGCTCAGGCCACACCGAGGGAGCCCGGCCATGGGTGGCCACGGCCTCCACGTCCCCTGCGTCCGGTGTCAGGCAGAGCACCGCCCCAGGAGCCAGGTCCAGGGCAACCCCTCCGGCCCGCGCGGTGACAACCGCCCTCTTCCCGGTGAGCAGATCCCAGAACGGCCCCCGCGACAACGTATCGGCCACCCAGGACGCCTTGGCCGGTGCCCTGCAGTCGGTGTTGGCCACCACCCAGAGGCTTTTGCCCGTTGCGTCATGGTCTCGGCGCACCACCACGGCCTCCTCGGATGCGGAGTCCAGCACCGAAAGTTCCGTGCCTTCGTGGTAACAGGGATGGTGTTTCAGAATCGTTGCGAGACGCGCCAGGTGGTCCACCAGGTTCTCCCGGCTCCCCCAGTTGAGCCCCGAGGACCCGTGCACGTCGATCTTCTCCGTGGCCAGCCACTCCACCCCGTTGGCAAACCCGAAGCTGCCGTTGCAGGAGAGAAGAGCGCACAGGGCGGTCCTGTGGCGGGCGTAGCACGAGGAGACCGCGGCCAGGCGATTGTTGTCATGGGTCTCGGCAAAATTGACCAGGAGGCCGTCCTCCCGAGAGATCCCGGCAAGTTCCCGGAGGTAATTTTCCACGGCCCTTTTGTCTTCGTTCTGGAAGAGTTCGGAGTAGCCCCAGTCAAACCCGCAACGCCCAAGGATCTCCCGGGTGGCGTCGATGCCCCCGCCCAGCCCCTCCAGCAGGAAAATGGTATGGGGATAGGCCGCCCGCACCGTGCGCACCACCTGGATCCAGATCCGCGGGGGGATCATGTACCCGGCATCGCACCGGAACCCGTCCACGCCCCGGTGGCACCAGGTGAGAAAGGCCTCGGTGAGGTGGTCGGCCACCCCGGGGCTGGAGTGATCCAGTTCCGTGAGGTCCGCCCAGATCACCCCCCAGGCACCCGGGGAGACGATCTCGCCGTCGGCCCTGCGGAGCAGCCACTCCGGATGTGCTTCGTGGACCCAGGCAGCCCAGCCCGTATGGTTGGCAGCCAGGTCAAGGATCACCTTTGCGCCCCGCTCGTGGATGGCGTCCGTCAGGTCCGTGAACTGCTCCACAGGGGTCCTTTTGCGATCGAATTCAGCCAGAGAGGGCTCCACACCTGTAAAACTCAGGGCGGCGTACGGGCTGCCGAAACGCCCCATCTTTCCGAAGGTGGTGGGCAAAGGGTTCACCGGCAGGAGCTGGATCACGTTGCAGCCCAGCCTGCCGATGATAAAATCGAGGTGACGCGCAAAGGACCGGAAGGTCCCGGACGGCGGAATCACGGTGTGACCTTCCCTCTCCAAACGGGCTGTGGCCTCGGCACAGGGCTCCGATGCCTCTTGCTCAAGGAGCATGGAGGGGCCGAACTGCCGTAAAAACGCGTTATATATAATGGCGGAGCAGCATGTGGCGGCGGGCTTGGCATGAATCTTCACGTTGCCTCCCTCCACCCAGAGAATCCCCCCCGGCTGCTTCACGCAGCAGGTTGCCTCAAAGTACCCGGCTTCGGTCACCGGCAGGGTGAGGACAAAGCGGCCCTTGCCCGCTGGAAGCATGGGAATGTCCCGCCAGGCGTTTTCCGGGTACGCGGGGCAGGCTTCCTCCACCTCCGGTGCGGTGAACCCCAGGTTTGTGCGCACCACCCCCTCCCCGCATTCCCCCTCGCCCAGGCAGAGATCAAAGACAAGGATCTCTCCTTCGTAGCGTACCAGGGAACTGCCGGGTGTCGGTGTCTGGGTCAGCGGACCGACCGATTTCCTTGTACCGGATGGATTCATAACAGCCTCGGATGCGGAGCGTTGGGTCGCGGGATCGACAGGTTGAAGGTGAACGGGGTGACGGCTCGGCCCGTTGGGCGAGTCCACAAAAACACGGGCAAAAACGCGGGACACATAGCGTTACTGGGCAGGGCTCACCCCCCAGATGTCCCGGGCGTACTCCAGGATGGTGCGATCGCTTGAAAAGGTTCCGGTGTGGGCGATGTTCCTCACCACAAGGCCGGCCCACTTTCGCGTATCAAGAAAACACTGATCCACTTCCTGCTGGATTAACAGGTAAGACGAGAGATCGGCCAGGTGATAATACATGTCCCGACCGTAGAGCAGGTGCTCAAAAATCCAGGTGAACAAGCCGGGATCCTTGGGGCAGAAAAGGTTCCCGGTGAAGGCGTCGAGGATCCGCTTGACGGCCGGATCGTTTTCGTAGATATCCCAGGGGTTGTATTCCCTGCCCTCGCGCAGAGCACGGATCCCGGCCACATCGTGGCCGAAGATGAAGATGTTGTCCCGACCCACCTCGTTCATGATCTCGATGTTAGCCCCGTCACAGGTGCCCACGGTAAGCGCCCCATTCATGGCAAACTTCATGTTCCCCGTTCCCGATGCCTCGGTGCCTGCCGTGGAGATCTGCTCACTCAAGTCTGCCCCGGGGATAATCGTTTCCGCCACGCTCACCCGGTAATCAGGCACAAAGGCCACCCGTAAAAACCTGCGGGCCTTGGGATGGGCGTTCACCACCGAGGCGATGCTGTTGATCAGCTTGATGATCTGCTTGGCCACCTGGTACCCCGGGGCCGCCTTTCCCGCGAACACAAAGGTGCGGGGCACTTCGGGGCATTTATCGTCCTCGGTGATCATCAGGTACTGGTGCACAATGTGAAGGGCCTTCAAAAGCTGCCGCTTGTACTCATGGATCCGCTTGGCATGGACATCGAACAGCGAGTCCGGGTCCACCCTTATGGTGGTGTCGCTCCAGATAAGGGCGGCCAGTTTCTCTTTGTTCGCCCGCTTCACCTGCATGAGCCTATCCAGAAACCCGGCATCCTCCGCCCAGGCTTCCAGGGCCTGAAGCTTGTGCAGGTCGCGGATCCACCCGTCGCCGATGGTCTCGGTGATCAGGGAGGCAAGGCCGGGGTTGGCCTTGAGCAGCCATCGCCTCGGGGTCACCCCATTGGTCTTGTTGTTGAATTTTTCCGGCCAGAGCCTGTAAAAATCCGGCAACAGGTGGTTCTTGAGCAGTTCGGTGTGCAGGGCGGCCACCCCGTTCACCGAGTGGCTCCCCACCATGGCAAGGTGGGACATGCGCACCTGCTTCTCCTCACCCTCTTCGATAAGGGAGACGTTCCGCACCAAATTCTCGTCCCCGGGCCACCTCAGGGTGATCTCTTCCAGGAAACGCCGGTTGATTTCGTAAATGACCTGGAGATGGCGGGGCACCACGAACTCCATGAGGCTCACCGGCCACTTTTCCAGGGCCTCGGGCAGCAGGGTGTGGTTGGTATAGCCGAAGGTCCGCTCCGTGATGGACCAGGCCCGTTCCCAGGGCAGCGCCTTTTCGTCCACGAGGAACCGCATGAACTCGGCAATGGCCAGGGCCGGATGGGTATCGTTAAGCTGGATGGCAACCTTTTCCGGGAACAAATCAAGGTTATCGTAGTTGCGCAGAAACGTCTGGGAGATGTCGCGGATCGAACAGGCCACGAAGAAATACTCCTGCACCAGTCGCAGGAGCCGCCCTGCGTGGAAATAATCCGAGGGATAGAGCACCTTGGAGATGTTCTCCGAGGAGATCTTGTTCTTCACCGCTTCGTGGTAATCCCCGTCGTTGAAGATCTCCACGTCGAACTCCTCCGACGACTTGGCGGAAAAAAGGCGCAGGATGTTCACCGTCTCCCCGCCGTATCCCACGATGGGCATGTCAAAGGGTACCCCCACCACCATCTCCCAGTCCCGCCACATGGGGTTGTAGTCCCCCTTTTTGTCGCGGGTGTGGTCGATGCGTCCGAAAAACGGCACCAGGCACGCCTCTTCCGGCCGCGAAATCTGCCAGGGGTTGCCCCGTTTCAACCAGTTGTCCGACGCCTCCCGCTGGTATCCGTCGCAGAACTGCTGCCTGAAATGACCGAACTCGTAGTTGATTCCGTATCCGTAGCCGGGAATGCCCAGGGTGGCCATGGAATCGAGGAAACAGGCCGCCAGTCGCCCCAGCCCCCCGTTGCCCAGGGCTGCGTCCGTGGTACACTCCTGAACCTCATCCAAATCCACCCCCATCTCTTCCAGGGCCGATTTGAAGGTATCGTAGAGCTTCAGGTTGCAGAGGTTGTTGCCCAGGGCCCGGCCCATGAGAAACTCCATGGAAAGATAGTAGACCCGCTTGACCCGCCCCTGGCTGTAACGTTTTTCTGTTTCAAAAAGCCGCTCGAACAGCCGATCCCGCACCGACAGGGAAACCGCCCAGTACAGGTCCCGAACGGAGGCTTTTTTCCAATCCCGGCCCAGGGTGTACCTCAGGTGATGGATCACCGACGCCTGAAGCGCTTCCTGGGTGTTCATGAGACGCATGCCATCAAAAAGTTTCATCGTATCTGTCCATGGGGTACGGTCAGGGGAGCGCCCCCCTGCCATAGGTGATATGGGTTAACGTCCTGGTTCCTTCGGCACAAACCCCGTGCCGAAGCGACTCATTGCAAGCCGAACGAAAACATGCGGGTTCTGTGGTATCGCATCGCCCGGCAGGGTATGCAGGAATAAAAGCGTAACTGGACCATAATAAGACGAACGGATTTTCGGGGAAAAACGACCGCAGCAAAAGGTGGCTGCCTGGGTATGTCACATCATCTGGATTGGCTTTCCGGGCATGGTTCATGCCGGTCCGACGTGGTCGCCCTGTCGATGGAGGGCAAGGGATCCGAGCTGCCGAGGAAAGCCCTGTACGGGTGGATTGCGCCGTTGCGCTGGAAGTCGGTTCTACAAGTTGTCAGATTATCTCAAAATTTCCCTTTTATTTCAACACAAGGCTTTCCCTCTTCGAGAAAATTGTTTCTGTACACAGAAACAATTCTTGACACCCCTTCCCCTGCCGTGTATAACAGCCGCAACGATGCTTAAAAAACGCATTGAAAAAGAAAGCCTCCCGAAGGGCTGGCTTTTTTAAGTTAAAAAACACCCCTTTATTTGTAGAACTGTCAGCATGGCAACATATAACCGAACCCTCACTCTTGCAGCACCCTTTTTCTGGTGGTGGCGCACCCGCCTCAACGGTATGCCCACGCACCCCTTGCCTTGCTGAACACCGACTTTCATTAGAATCCGACAGGGACCGTGAGCACACCTCACGGTCCTTTTTTATTTTAAGGGCCGAACGCAACGACGTTACCGGCCCTTTTTTTATACCCAGACCCGGGGGCCGCACGTCTCTCATCGATCATTTGCAAGCAAACACCTGCTTAAGGAAAACATCATGTTTCTCACAGAATTCCCTTCACGCGACGCCTTCACCGCCTTGGCCGAGCAAGCCGATGTCATCCCCCTGTGCCGGGAAATCCTGGCCGATCAGGAGACGCCGGTCTCCCTTCTCACGCGGTTCTATACCCCGGACACCCCCCTCTTCCTGCTGGAGAGCGTGGAGGGCGGGGAGCGCTGGGGTCGGTTCAGCTTCCTGGGGGTGTCGGCGCGCATGGAGGTGCGGGTCTTTCTCGATCATGTGGAGACGACAACCGGAGAGACTGTGGCCAGGGTCGCCCACCACGGCAAGCCCCTTGAGATTCTTCGGGACCTCATGACGGGCTGCAAGGCTGCGGAGCTCCCGGAGCTGCCCCGCTTTCAGGGCGGGCTCACCGGGTTCATGACCTACGAGATGGTCTCGTTCTTTGAAAACATCCCCCACGACCACCCGGAGGAGAAGCCCCTGGCCCACTTCATCCTGGCCGACGAGATGATTCTTTTCGACAACATCCGCAACACCATGGTGGCCATGGTGCTCTGTTTCAAAGAGGACTTCCCGGACGCTGTGGCCCTCTACAAAGATGGAGAAAAGCGCCTGGACGCCCTCATGGACAAGGTGGAGCACGGCAACGGCAAGGCCCCGGGTAAAAAACCCGACGTGCCCCTTTCCCCCGCACCGGTCATCTCCCACGAGGCGTATCGGGCCAGGGTGGCCAAAGCCCGGGAAGCGATCTTCGACGGCGAGATCATCCAGGCCGTCATCTCCCAGCCCTTTACCTGCCAGGCGCCCCCCTGCCCCGTGGAACTCTACCGGGCTCAGCGCTACATCAACCCCTCGCCCTACCTCTACTTCATGAACCTGGGCGACACCTGCCTGGTGGGCTCCTCCCCGGAGGTGATGGTGCGCCTGGAGCGGGGCACGGCAACGGTCCGCCCCATTGCCGGTACCCGGCCCCGGGGCGCCACCCAGCAGGAAGACCGACGGCTTGCCGACGACCTCTTAAAGGACGAAAAAGAGCGGGCCGAACACCTCATGCTGGTGGACCTGGGCCGCAACGACCTGGGCCGAGTGGCCACCACAGGCACCGTACAGGTCACGGACCTCATGGTGGTGGAGCGCTACTCCCACGTGATGCACCTGGTCTCCAACATCTCCTGCGACCTCAAGCCGGGCTTGGACGCCTTTGACCTGGTGGAGGCCACCTTCCCGGCGGGGACCCTTTCGGGTGCTCCCAGGTGCGGGCCATGGAGATCATCGCCGAACTGGAAGAGTCCCCGAGGGGCCCCTACGGCGGTGCCGTGGGCTACGTCTCCTTCAGCGGCAACATGGACCTGGCCATCACTATCCGTACCGCCGTCATCGAAGGGGAGACCCTCACCGTCCGCGCCGGGGCCGGTATCGTTGCCGACTCCGACCCGGAGACCGAACGGCAGGAGACCGTCAACAAAGCCATGGCCATCGAAGTGGCCACCCGAAGCTAACGCTTCACCCATGGGCACCAAACGCCCGTAACGTTTTTTAAAGCACAGGTGACACACCATGATTCTGATGATCGATAATTTTGATTCGTTTACCTACAACCTCGTCCAGTACCTGGAGATGGGAGGCGCCGAGGTGACGGTGTACCGCAACAACGCCGTCACCGTGGAGGAGATCAACGCCCTCTCCCCTTCCGGTATCGTCATCTCCCCGGGACCGGGACGACCCGCGTCCGCCGGGGTCTCCATGGACGCCATTCGGGCCTTTTCCGGCCAAGTGCCCATCCTGGGGGTCTGCCTCGGCCACCAGAGCATCGCCGAGGCCTTCGGTGGCACCGTCATCCGCGCCAAGGCCGTGATGCACGGCAAGGTCTCGGAGGTGGAAACCGACGGCGAGGGCGTCTTTGCCGGTATCGCCTCCCCCATGAAGGCCATGCGCTACCACTCCCTGGCCGTGGAAGAGTCGAGCCTGCCGGGCGAGCTTGTGGTCACGGCCAGGACCGCCGACGGCGAGATCATGGGGCTAAGGCACCGGTCCCACCCCACCGAAGGGATCCAGTTCCACCCGGAATCCATCATGACCACCACGGGCAAGCGGCTGATCCGTAATTTTATCAGGCGCGCCGGCTGATATCCCCCACCGTCCATGGCGCATGGTTTGAAGCGGTTGACAAAAAAATACCAATAAAATTTCACGGGCGCGGCCCACAGGAAATGAGACAACTCATTAAGGGGAAAAAATGTTCAGCGACATCCTGAAAAAAATCGTGGCAGGGGAAAACCTTTACGAAAGCACCATGGCCGACGCCATGGAAGAGATCCTTGCAGGCCGGGCCACCGACGCCCAGATCGGCGCCCTCATGGCCGGGCTCGCCGCCAAGGGGGAGACCTTTGAAGAGCTGGCCGGGGCCGCCCGGGCCATGCGCAAAAACGCCACGCGCATCCACGCGGGCGGTGCCTGCTTCGATACCTGCGGCACCGGCGGGGACGGCCTCTCCACCTTTAATATCTCCACCATCACCGCCTTTGTGGTGGCAGCAGGCGGCGTCACCGTGGCCAAACACGGAAACCGAAGCGTCTCCAGCACCTGCGGCAGCGCCGATGTGCTGGAAGCCCTGGGCGTGGACCTGAGCGTCTCCCCGGACGTGGTGGAAGAAGCCATCGCCGAGGTGGGCATCGGCTTTCTCTTTGCCCCCACCTTCCACGGGGCCATGCGCCACGCAGCCGCCGCCCGAAAAGAGACGGGCCTTCGAAGCATCTTCAACATGGTGGGCCCCTTGACCAACCCGGCAGGGGCCTCCCGCCAGCTCCTGGGGGTCTACGCCCCCCACCTCACCGAGATGTTCGCCGAAGCCCTGCGCCTTCTGGGCACCCGCAGAGCCATGGTGGTTCACGGCCACGACGGCCTGGACGAAATCAGCGTCTGCGCCCCCACCCGAGTCACCGAACTCAACAACGAGCTCATCCGCACCACGGACATAGACCCCACGGACTACTTCGGGGAACTGGCCCCCCCGGACGCCCTCAAAGGCGGCACCCCGGAAGAGAACGCCCGCATCGCCCGGGACATCCTCTCCGGCGACGAACGGGGCCACAGGCGCAACGTGGTCCTCATCAACGCCGGAGCCGCCCTCATGGCAGCCGACAAAGCCGACACCCTGAGGGACGGCATCTTCCTCGCCGAAGAGGCCATCGACTCCGGCAACGCCATGGCCAAGCTGGAAGGCCTGGCACGCTATACCACCGAAAACGCATAAGCACGCAAAAAGCCTCCGGTAGCAAGGTGTGCCACCTTGAAAGCTGGATGCGGATACTCTTTGCCCCTCGTTCCTCGGGTCAAATCACATCCGCCTTTAAACCGACATTCATTCACCAAGAGCATTTAAGACCTATTTGTTAAACTTTTTAAAAGTTTAGCCCCCGGCAGGGCCGCCGGAGGCAAAGAGGGTTAAATAACATGAGCGGATTTTTAGAGACCATCGTCACCCATGTGAAGGGCGTGGTGGCGCAGAGCAAAACCAGGGTTTCCATGGCGGACATGCGGCGTGCCGCTGAAGCGCCCCGGGTGGTGAGGCCCTTCCGAAGGGCACTGGAGGAAAAAACCGTGGCGGTCATTGCCGAGGTCAAACGGGCCTCGCCCTCCAAGGGAGACATCGACCTCGACTGGGATGTGGCCCCAGACGGCACGGCGGTATGAGCAGGGAGGGGCCGCTGCCCTGAGCGTGCTCACCGAAGAGACATTTTTCAAAGGCAGCCTCAATGACCTCAGGGCGGCCCGGCAGGCCGTTTCCCTTCCGGTGTTGCGTAAGGAGTTCATTGTGGACCCGTACCAGCTATACGAAACCGCGGCCGCAGGGGCCGACGCCGTGCTCCTCATCGCACGGATTCTTTCCCCCACGCAGCTGGGGGACTTCATGGCCCTGGCCTCGGAGCTTCGCCTGGAAACCCTGGTGGAGGTTTTTGACGAGGCCGACATCGAAAAGGTGGCCCCCTTTGCCCCGCCCCTGGTGGGCATCAACAACCGCAACCTGAAGAGTTTTGAAACAGACACCACCCGGGCCGGGCGACTGAGCGGCCATCTGCCTTCGGGCACCACGGTGGTGGCGGCATCGGGCATCAAAGAGACCGAAGACATCCGGCGCCATCTGAAGACCGGGATCTCCTCCTTTCTGGTGGGGGAAAGCCTGGTAAGGGCCGAGGACTCCGTCGGGTTGCTCAGGTCCTGGTGTGACGTGAAGGATGAAGGGTGAAAGATCGACAGGAACGGAACGTCGCACTCCGATGCGGCTTTTCAGTTCGTCGTTACACGTGCCGCACAGGAGTGCGGCATTCCAGGGGACAAAGGCCTGTTTGTCATTTTTTCTTTAAACGTGGCCGTCGAAGGCAATTTTCGAACTGAATCGTTACAATGGAAAACACCATGCACACCCCTCGCATTAAAATCTGTGGACTGACATCCCCTTCGGAGGCGGCCTTCTGCGCGGAAGCCGGGGCCCATGCCGTGGGCCTGGTCTTTTTTCCCAAGAGCCCGCGCAACGTAAGCCCGCTGCAGGCCCGGGAGATCACCCGGGAGCTGCCGCCCACGGTGGCCTCGGTGGGGGTTTTTGTGAACGCGTCCTTTGAGGCCGTCATGGCCGTTTCCGAGACGGCCGGGCTTTCCGCGGTGCAGCTCCACGGCAACGAGCCGCCGGAGCTGGCAGAGGCTCTCCATGGCCAGGGGCTTACCGTGCTCAAGGCCTTTTACGTCACCGCCCCGCCGCTCATGGAACGTGCTTCGGCGTACCCGTCGGCCACGGCCCTGGTGGAATGGGGCAAGGGAGTCCTGCCCGGGGGAAACGCCCTGGCCTGGGGGGACGAGACCCCGCCCCTTCCCCGGTGCAGCCCCCTGGTCATTGCCGGGGGCCTGGGCCCTGACAGCGTGGCCGATATCATCCGGCGCTTCCGGCCCGACGGGGTTGATGTGAGCTCCGGCGTGGAGACGGAACCCGGAAAAAAATCCTTTGATAAAATACAAAAATTCATACGGTGAGTATGCGGGCCAATGCCAGGTCCCCGGTCCCATAAAGGAGCCTTTTACCCATGACAACGCAAAATCCCCCCAATAACCTGGGCCATTTCGGCCCCTTCGGCGGCATGTACGCCGGTGAGACCCTCATGAGCGCCCTTTTGGAGCTGCGGGAGGGTTACGAAAAGATCAAAACCGACGCAGCCTTCCAAAAGGAGCTGGACAGCCTCCTTGCCACCTACGTGGGCCGCCCCACGCCCCTCTTTTTTGCACGGCGCCTCACCGAGCACGCGGGCGGCGCCCGCATCTACCTGAAGCGGGAAGACCTGGCCCACACCGGCGCCCACAAGATCAACAACACCGTGGGCCAGGCCCTTCTGGCCAAGTGGATGGGCAAAAAACGGCTCATCGCCGAAACCGGCGCAGGCCAGCACGGCGTGGCAACGGCCACCACAGCGGCCCTTTTCGGCATGGACTGCACGGTCTTCATGGGGGAAGAGGACATCCGTCGCCAGGCTCCCAACGTCCGCCGCATGGAGCTGCTGGGGGCCGAGGTGGTCGCGGTCTCCTCGGGGTCGGGGACCCTGAAAGACGCCATGAACGAGGCCATGCGCCACTGGTCATCCACCGTGGAAGACACATTTTACGTCATCGGCTCCGTGGCCGGGCCCCATCCCTACCCCAGCATGGTCCGGGACTTCCAGCGAATCATCGGCCTGGAGACCAAAAGCCAGATCCAAGAAGCAGAAGGCCGGCTGCCCGACCTCATCGTGGCCTGCATCGGGGGAGGCTCCAACGCCATGGGTATCTTTCACCCCTTTGTGGACGACCCCGAGGTGGCCCTCCTCGGGGTGGAGGCCGCAGGGGAAGGCATCGATACCGATAAGCACGCGGCCACCCTGAGCAAGGGCACGGTGGGCGTCCTCCACGGATCCAAGAGCTACGTGCTCCAGGACGACGACGGACAGGTCCTGGAAGCCCACTCCGTCTCCGCCGGGCTGGACTACCCCGGGGTAGGCCCGGAGCACGCCCTGTTTAAGGAGACCGGGCGGGTCACCTACGACTCGGCCACGGACGAGGAGGCGATACACGCCTTTAAAACCATGTGCAAACAGGAAGGGATCATTCCGGCCCTGGAGAGCTCCCATGCCCTGGCCATGGGCATCCGAAAGGCAGGGGAGATGGGCAAGGACAAGGTGATTGTCATCAACCTTTCCGGCAGAGGGGACAAAGACATGGCCAGCGTGGCCGACTACGATGCAAAACGGGAGGGGATGTAATGAAGCGGATTGACGATCGATTTGAAACACTCAAAGCAAAGGGCGAAAAGGCCCTGGTGGGATTTGTCACGGCCTGCGACCCGGACTACGACACCTCCCTGGCCCTCATCAAAGAGATGTGCGATGCAGGCCTCGATGTCCTGGAGCTGGGGATCCCCTTTTCCGATCCCACGGCCGACGGCCCGGTGATCCAGCGCTCTTCGGAGCGGGCCCTTCAAAACGGGGCAACGGTTAGGCGCATCCTGGAATTGGTGGAGGCCATCCGGGACTTTACGGATATTCCCGTGATCCTCTTCTCCTACACCAACCCCCTTCTGGCCTTCGGCTACGACGCCTTTGCCCGAAGCGCGGCCAAGGCCGGTGCCGACGGGGTCCTTGTGGTGGACATGCCCCCCGAAGAGTCGGATGAGCTGAACCGCGCCTTAGAGGCAGAGTCCATGAGCCTTATTCGCCTCATGGCCCCCACCACGGACGGCCAGCGCGCCCCCATGGTGGCAGGCGCCGCCTCGGGCTTTCTCTACCTCATCTCCATGGTGGGAGTCACCGGCAGCGGCGGCCTCGACGCCAACGCCGTGGAAGCCCTCTACACCAGGGTAAAGGCCCTGAGCCCTGTGCCCGTGTGCGTGGGCTTCGGCATCTCTACACCAGACGATGTGGGCGCCATCGCCCGCTTTGCCGACGGCGTGGTCATCGGCAGCGCCTTTGAACGCCTCATCGAAACCAACCTGGACAACCCGAAACTCCCCACCCTCATCGGCGACCAGACCCGAGCTTACAAAGCCCGGACCAGATAAAAAAAAGCAGGCCTCCGGCGGGCAGGGGATAAATCCCCTGCACCCCAGGTTCGCAAATGCTCCGTCCCTTCGTTCCTCAGGGACGGAGCATTTGCTGACGGGCTTCGCCCGTGTTGAATAGGGAAGGTATCGAACAATAAACCGTTTCAGGGTATCTCTCGTTCCCAGGCTCTGCCTGGGAATGAGACACGGAGGCTCTGCCTCCACCATTGAGATCGTTTCACCCAATGATTTTTATCCACGATGCCGCTTTGCTTCACACCGGCAGGTCGGAACCCGGAAACAAAAAAAAGAAAACCATATTGCCATTGCACGTCGTCCCTCAGAAAAAAGTGCAATGAGATTTACACGGACTTGTGCCGCCTCATGGTGCTCTCCGACACCTGTTTGCTCCCTATTCACTACTAACCATTCACTATTTACCCACCAACGCCTTCCCCATACACCCTCACCCCTTCCCCCGGCTCTTTGATCACCGAATGAATCGTTTCGGCAACGGTATCGGCATGGACGGGACGGTAGGCGGCGGGAAGCAGAAACGAAACCGGGGAGAGCAGACGGGCGGCCAGGGATTCCCCGAACCGGGTCTCTCCGCGATCCCCCATAAGAAGGGAAGGGCGCAGGATATGGCAGGCGGCATACCCGAGGGCCGTCACCCGCTTTTCCATCTCCCCTTTGGTGCGAAGATAGTGGGAAGAGGCTGCGGCGGAGGCCCCCACGCTGGAGATCACCACCAGGGTCCGGGCACCACAGCGGAGGCCATAGGCAGCGGCAGCCTCGGTGTAGAGGCAGTCCACCTCAAAGAGCCGCTCTTTGCTCCCCGCCTTTTTTAAGGTGGTCCCCAGGGCGCAGACCATGACGTCCACCCGGCAGGACGGGGCCAGGGAATCCAAGGCGTTAAAATCCGCCACAAGGGAGGTCACCTTGTCATGGGACTCAAGCTCGGAAACGGCCCGCCGCCCCAGAAGCACGATCTTTTCAATCCCGGAGTCGCCAACGGCCCGCCTGAAAAAAGCACCACCCACAAGGCCCGTGGCCCCAGCCATCATCACCTGCATACGCCCTCCTTGTTCGTTTTGGTTAAGGGACAACACAACGCCCCAAAAAGCCTCCGGCGGCCCTTCCGGGGGCCAAACGTTTAAAAAGTTTGACAAACAGGTTTTACGTACATTGTTTCAGGCTACGCTTCCAGGAAAGCCTTGAGTTCGTCTACGCCCTTACGGGTCACAAGACGGGCGGAGCGCTCCATCTTTCGCGCGTTCTCGGTATAGTACTCAAGGGCTTTGAGGGCCTGCTCGATCACCTCGTCGTCGGTGAGGCCCTCGGCAATGACATCGCCGATACGGGGACGCCCACCGGCGTTGCCGCCGAAGACCAGGGTCCATCCGGATTTCTTCCCGAAAATACCCACATCCCGGAGGTATCCTTCACTGCAGTTGAAGGCACAACCGGAGACTCCGACCTTTACCTTGCCTGGAAAAACGCGGTCTGCCAAGGCCTTACCCAGTTTTTCCGAAAGTCCCAAAGAGTCCTGACAGGCGTATTTGCAGCTTCGGCGCCCCGGGCAGGACTGCAGGGTATGGGGCCCGGTCTTCACCCCCACGGGCTTGGGCATGGCTCCCCCGAGTTCCGCCAAAAGGGCCGGGGCCTCCTCTTTTTCAACGCCGTAGAGTTTCAGCCTCTGGGCAGCCGTGATCTTGATGGTTTCCACATTGTATTTTTTCGCAACAGCTGCGATCTCTTCCAGTCGATCCGGGGTGGTCATCCCCAGGGGAGACCCCGGAACGACAACGCCGATTTTTGAATCACTCATGCTCTTCACTGGTCCTGATTTTTATGTTGGATGGATGTCACGCCGCCGGAAAGCCCAAAGGCCCGGCAGCACCTGAATCACGGGTTTTACTACGTCCCACGCACCGTGTATACATCTAAAATTGTTATCATAACGTTCACCCAAACTTTCGGGACCCACGTTCTACCCCCGGTAAGGCGCCTCCCGAAAGCAATCCACAGAAAAAAAGCTCACTCATTCCTCAATTTTCAATCATCCTCAATTCAAGTTCTTTCCTGGAAAACCGATATGAACCGTGGGGCATCACACAGCGCCCACGGGCTGTTCGTTTTGTCACGATTCAGCTCAAAAACAGCCCCTATGATCAAATATGTAAAAAGCCGCCTCTGACGGAGGCAGCTCTGATAGTGACCGTCTTTTAAGGCTTGCCACCATGCAGCCGAAGGCCAGGGCGGATGCGCCGGTTCACCCGGGAGCACCCCGCGGAGACTTTGTTTGTTTTATTTATCTGAATATTTCACCATACGGTCCTCACTCCGGGTTATCTGCCTGGGCCTCTTTTTCCTGGTCGCCCTGGCCCCGGCTTACGGGGGCACCCCCACCCTTCTCTTTCGTCACATTGATGAAACCGACGGCCTCCCGGACAACACCGTCTTCCAGATCATGCAGGACCATAATGGTGCCATGTGGTTCGGCACCCGCAACGGGGTGGCCCGGTACGACGGCGTTACCATGGGGGTCTTCCAAAACGACCTGGACAACCCGAAGAGCCTCTCCCACAACGATGCCGGCGGCGTTATCGAAGACCGGGAGGGCGCAGTCTGGGTTCGCACATGGGGAGGCGGGCTCAACCGCATCGACCCGGATACGGGTGGGACGGCGGTGGTGCTCCGACGCAATTCGTCCAATCCCCGGAGCCTCAGTGAAGACCGGATCCAGATCCACTACGAAGACTCCCACGGGGCGATCTGGGCCGGCAGTTTCAGCTCCGGCCTGAACCGTTTCGACAAAGAGACCGCCGACTTTACCCGGTTTACAGCCGACAACGGGCCTGGGGCCATCAGCCACAACCGCATCTGGTCCATTGCCGAATCCCGGGACCGCACCCTCTGGGTCGGCACCGAACGGGGCTTGAACCGCTTCAACCGGGCCGATGAAACCTTCACCGCCTTTCGGCACGATCCCCAGGTCCCCGCCTCCCTTCCCCACGATCAGATCCGCACCCTCTACCCGGCCGGGGGATCCGCCCTTTGGGTCGGCACCGCCCAAGGATTTCGCCTCTTTGACCCGGACCAGGGCCGTTGCGTGCCCTTTCCCGGCATGGACGGGCTTCCGCCGGAGGCTGACGGCACCATCAACACCCTCTACGACGACGGCCGCACTCTGTGGGTAGGTACCCAAAATCACGGTCTCCTCATCCTGGACCTTGAAACCGGCCGATCCACCCTGCACCAGAACGTGCCGTACCTTGACGGATCCCTCTCCCACAACGACATCCGGTGGATCCTTGAGGACCGTTCCGGCGTCATCTGGATCGGAACCCGCGGAGGCGGGGTCAACACACTGAGCAAAACCCTGTATCGGATGCAGCTCTTCCTGCCCGGGTACTCCGGGAACGACATCCCCAACTCCGTCCATGCCGTGGCCACCGACAGCGACGGAACCCTCTGGACGGGGAGCTGGTACACCGGCCTCAAAAAGTCATCCCCGGGACAAAACCGATACGAAGCAACGGAAAACGGCCCCCCTCCCCTGGGCCCGGGTAGCCTGGACATCAACGCCCTCTCCCCGGCACCGGACGGCTCCCTCTGGATCGGCACCTGGGGCGCCGGCCTCCTCTTCAGAGACCGCCTTACCGGGGCGTACATCCCCTGGGGCGACAAGCCTCCGGCACAGGACACCCGGATCATCACCGCCCTGAGTACAAAAACCTCCGGTGTCGTCTGGGCAGGAACCCGCAACCGCGGTCTGTTCCGCCATGACCTGAAAACCGGTGACGTCAAGCGGTTCGGCAAAGGGCCCGCCTCTCAGCAAGGCCTCAGCAGCAACACCGTCCACGCCCTTGTGGAAGCCAACGGAGACACCTTGTGGGTGGGCACCGATATGGGGCTGAACCGCATCGATCAGGACGGAAAACGGGTCACCCAGTTTCACCACCGCAAAGGAGCGGCAGAGAGCCTGTCCAACAACATCGTCACCTGCCTTGCCACAACCCCCAACGGAGCGGTCTGGGTCGGAACCTACAAGGGGCTTAACCGCCTCAACCCCGAGACCGAAACCGTCCGGTCCTACTTCAAGGAGGACGGCCTCTCCGGGGACATTATAAAAAGCATCCTCTTCGACGGCAGAAGGCGCCTTTGGGTCGCCACGGAAAAGGGCCTCTCCGCCCTGGACATCAAAACCGGGGCCATCTCCCGCTTTCCCATGCCCCTGCGGTTCGTGCAGGGAGCGGCCCACCGCTCCCCGGACGGCAACCTGATCTTCGGAGGGGAAAACGGCTGCCTTCTCTTTGCGCCGGGCGAAATCCCCATGAGCCACCCCACGGGCTCCATTCACATGACCGGGCTTGTGCTCAACGGCACCCCGGTCCATCCGGGAAGCCCCGAAGGCAACCGCATCAACCTGGGGGCTTCCCTGGACAAAACCCAGGGCATCACCCTGACGCACCAGGAAAACAACCTCACCCTCTCCTTTGCCCTCCACGACTTCAACAGCCCCTCGGAGAACCGTTACAAGTACAAGCTCACAGGATACGACGCCTCCTGGGTGGAGGCAGGCAACACCCCCACGGCACGCTACTCCCACCTGCCCCCCGGCACCTATCAATTTCAGGTCATGGCCTCGGGAAGCCACGGCACCTGGAACCGTGACCATGGGGGCCTTGCGATACGGATTACCCCACCGTTCTGGCAGCAGGCCTCCTTTCGCGTAGCAATCTGCCTGGCCCTGGCCGGTTTCATCGTCCTGCGGATCACCACCGCCCGAAAGCGCACCCGGAAGCTGACGCAGCTCGTGGCCCAAAGGACGGAAGAACTTGAGGCCCAGGCCCGTCGGCTGGAAGAACTCTCCCTCACCGACCCCCTTACGGAGTTGCCGAACCGGAGGGGCGTTGAAAAACGAAAACGGGAACTCCACTCCCGGGCCAGACGTTACCAAAGCCCCTATGCCCTGGTCCTGGCCGACCTGGATCACTTCAAGGGGATCAACGATACCTGCGGCCACGACTGCGGAGATTATATCCTTCAGCGGGTCAGCAGGCTCCTTGAGTCCAACCTCAGGGCCCACGACATCCTTGGCCGCTGGACCGGTCAGCAGTTCATCCTCCTGCTCCCGGACACCACCGGAGAAGACGCAGAGACCATGGCGGAACGCCTCCGCAACCGCATCGCCTCCTCCCTGTTCGACTGGAAGGGCACCTACCTCACCGTCACCCTGACCTTGGGGGTCACGGACTGCACTGCCTCGGAGACCTTTGAGCACAATGTCAGCAGGGCCGACGCAGCCCTCTGCAAAGGCAAACACATGGGACGAAACCGGGTGGTCTTTGCAAAGTCGGGATAAACACGAGGCCATCGACCTCCCAGGACGACGGGTTGCTCCATGCCCGTCGGTCCCAAAAAATCAACAGGGCATGGATGCACCACACAATTCCATGCTAATATGAACAAGTTCACTGACGACGCCCTTCCGTGCAAGGGCCCCAACACCGCACACCAAACCTGATCCGTCCACCGCACCTCTTTTATCCAGGCTCCCTGCACCCTTTCGATCCCCCCCTTTGGTTCGATGCACCCGGCCATGCGCCATGCTTCACTGCGTTCCCAAAAAAGATCCATGACATATCCGGACTAACGCCATTCGGCGGAGGTAGCCATGAACACTCAGAAACACGCCATGATCACCAAACTGATGTCAGACCTCAGCATGTCCAGAAGGCGTTTCCTCAAGGCATCTGCTGCCGGAGGCACCCTGCTGGCAACCGGCATGGGGCTGAAACCGGAACTCACGGCCCTTGCGGAGGCTGCGGACACGCCCCCGAAAGAGAAAGGCACCTGGCATGCCGGTACCTGCCAGGGATGCACCTCCTGGTGCTCCAAGCAGGTCTATGTGGTGGGCGACCGTGCGGTAAAGGTCAGGGGGAATCCCCACTCCAAGGTCTGCGTGGGGGCCAGCTGTGTCCGGGCCCACATGGCCCTTCAGCAGGTCTATGACCCGGATCGCATCAAAACGCCCATGAAGCGCACCAACCCCAAAAAGGGGCGCCACGAAGACCCCGGCTTTGTCCCCATCACCTGGGACGAGGCCCTTGACACCCTGGCCGACAAGATCATGGAACTTCGCGATGCCGGTGAAACCCACAAATACATGCTCATGCGCGGGCGCTACACCTACATGCGGGATATCCTCTACGACCGCATGACCAAAATCATCGGCTCGCCCAACAACATCTCCCACAGCGCCATCTGCGCTGAGGCGGAAAAATTCGGGTCCTACTACACGGAAGGGTACTGGAGCTACCGGCAGTACGATGTCACAAAAGCCCGATATGTCCTCATCTGGGGGGCCGACCCCCTTGCCGCCAACCGCCAGGTGCCCTTTTATACCAGTGTGTGGGGAGATGTGGTGGACCGGGCCCGGGTGGCGGTGGTAGAAGAAGTTGGCTTTCGGCAACGGCGGGAAAAGCGGATGAATGGCTGCCCATCGTGCCGGGGCAGGACAGCGCCCTGGCCCTGGCCATCGCCCACGTCATCCTCGCCCGCGGGCTCTGGTCCAGGGAATTTGTGGGGGACTTCAAGGATGGCACCAACCGGTTCGTTCCGGGACAAACCGTGGATGAGTCGACCTTTGACGAAAGATTCACCCACGGGGTGGTCGCCTGGTGGAACCTTGAGGTCAAAGACCGCACCCCGGAGTGGGCAGCCGAGAAAACCGGCCTGCCCGAGGCGCAGATCCTCCGGGTGGCCGAGGATTTCGGCAAGGCAGCCCCCAGGGCCATCTCCTGGGTGGGAGGCGGGCCATCGATGCAGGTCCGGGGCGGATATGGCAGCATGGCCTGCCACGCCTTGAACGGCCTGGTGGGGGCCTGCGACAACGAGGGGGGCACCCTGGTCAGCAACAAGGAGTACACCAAAAAGTTCCCCAAGCCCGATGCCTTCATGGACGAGATCGCCAAGAAAGGGAACACACATGGATCAACGGGGCCGCTTGACGTTTCCCGCCCTGAAATCGGGCAAACCCGGCTCAGCCGTCCTCACCAACAACGCGGCGGACGGGATCCTCAACGAGGACCCCTATGAAATTAAGGTCGCCGTGGGCTACATGAACAACTTCACCTTCTCCTGCACCCAGCCCGACCGCTGGGAACGGGCCGTTGCCAAGATTCCCTTCGTGGCCCACCTCACCACCCACGCCTCGGAATTCTCCTGGTTTTCAGACATCCTCCTGCCCAACACCCATCACCTCTTTGAAAAATACGGGTACGTGAAATCCATCGCCAACGGCTACCGGCATGTCACCCTGATGCAGCCGGTGATCAAGCGCATCGGAGACTACAAGACCGATGAAACCGAGGTGCCCTGGCTGCTGGCGGAAAAACTCTCCCAACGGGGATTCGACAACCTGCTGCGTCACTACAAAGAGTACCGGGACCCGGAAACCGGCAAAGAGCCGACCACCGCCGACGAGTTTTCCCTCTACGCCCTGAAGTACGCCACCCAGTCCCTGTGGGACCCGGCCCAATACAAGGGGGGAGACAGGTTCAACGGCTGGGAGGACTTTCTCAAGACCGGGGTCTGGAATTCCGATCCCTACCCCTACCGCAAGCGCTGGGGGAAGATGAAGACCGCCACGGGAAAATTCGAGTTTTACAGCGTCACCCTGAAAAACGCCCTTGAAAAGCACGCCAAAAACCACAAAACCACCGTCGATGAGGTCCTGACGGCCTGCAACTACGAAGCGCAAGGAGAACACGCCTTTATCCCCCACCACGAAGACCCCTTCACCATCGGCGATGCCGCCACTTACCCCTTTGTGTTCGTGGATCACAAATCGCGGCTGAACCGGGAGGGGCGCTCGGCCAACTGCACCTGGTATTACGATTTCAAGGACCTGGACCCCGGTGATGAGCCCTGGCAGGACGTGGCCAAAATCAACCCCGCCGATGGGAAAAAAATCGGGGTGGAGTCCGGAGACAAGATTCGCATCACCTCCCCCACCGGCACCATCGAGTGCACGGCCAAGCTGTGGGAGGGGATCCGGCCGGGCACCGTCGCCAAATGCTTCGGGCAGGGCCACTGGGCCTACGGCCGGGTGGCCACACGAGTGTTCGGGAAAACCCCCAGGGGCGGCAACAACAACGACCTGATCCCAGCCGAATACGACCGGTTGAGCGGCAGCACGGTCCGGCATGCCGGCACCCGCGTGAAAATCGAACGCATAGAGGAGGGATAACGCCATGCCACAATACGCCATGGTCATCGACCTTCAACGATGTGTGGGGTGTGGAGGCTGCAGCGTCGCCTGCCGAAACGAAAACAACGTGCCGGACGGGATCTACTGGTCCAACAAGATCACCGAGACCGTCGGCACCTTTCCCGATGTCCGGTTCCATTACCTCCCGACCCTGTGCAACCACTGCGAAAACGCCCCGTGCGTCCGGGGTTGCCCCACCGGGGCCATGCACAAGCTTCCCAACGGCATCACCATGCACGACCCGGACAAATGCATCGGCTGCAAGTACTGTGAGTTCAACTGCCCCTACGGCGTCATCTATTTCAACTGGCGCACCCCCCACCCCTCCTGGCGTCATACCGAACCGCTCATCGAAGGCGGCACCTTCTCCCCGTCGGAAGTGACGCAAAAAGCAGGGGGCAAGGCCATCCTACAACCCGGATCGGGAAGAGACCCAGCCCGGAATCCGTCCCAAAGGGGTGGTGGAAAAGTGCACCTTCTGTGATCACCGCGTGCAAAAAAAACTCCTGCCATACTGCGTGGAGGCCTGCCCGGCCGATGCACGGATCTTCGGGGACATCAGCGACCCCAAAAGCAAGGTCAGCAAGCTGCTGGGAAAATTCAAGCCCTTCAGGCTGAAAGAGCACCTGGGAACAAACCCGCGGGTCTTTTACATCCGGGGGTACGACCCGGCCCACTACGAGGCCTCCAAGGGGGGGTACAAATGAACGGAAAAAAAGCAAGCTATGCAATCTGGCTGGGTGGGCTCGGAGCCTGTATCCTGGCGGGCCTGTACACCACGATAACCCTCTTTCGGGAGGGGCACTGGCTTTTTGCCGCCAACGATGTCGTCGTCTGGACCCTTCCCCTGGGCATGTACATCTTCCTGGCCCTCAGCAGCTCTGGCCTCGCCATGCTCTCCGCGTTGCCGACCCTGTTCGGTATGGAGCGCCTGGCCCCGAGTTCAAAACGACTGGTGTTTCTCGCCCTGGCCACCCTCTGCGGGGCCTTTGTTGCCATCGCCCTTGAAATCGGGAATATCTGGAGCATGATCTACTTCATCATCTCCCCCAACCTGGCCTCCCCCATCTGGTGGATGGGCGCCCTTTATACCGCCGAACTCCTGTTCCTCGCCCTAAAGCTCGGGTGCCTTTATACCGGGGACAGACAAAGCGCCCTGAACAAAACCGCAGGCTCCCTCTCTTTTCTCTGTGCCATGGCGGCCCCCATGGTCCTGGGAGCCGTCTTCGGGACCACCGAGTCACGGGCGGTCTACTTCGGCCCCATGCACTCCATCTTCTACCTGGTCATGGCCCTATTCAGCGGCACCGCCCTGTTTCTCCTCCACACCGTGATATGCCACAGGCTGAAAACCGGCCGGTTCTCCCCATATCGCCCCGCTGTGGACGAGGTGTTTTACCGCCTGTTCGCCTGGTCGGCAGGGGCCGCCATTGTCATCACCGGGGTAAGATCAGCTGTCGCCGCGTCAACCGTGATCCCGGAGTTCATGGCGTATCGCACCCTCAACACCCCCTTCGGAAGCCTGTTCGGGTTTCCCCTGGAGGCCATCATCGGCCTGGTTCTCCCCTTTGCCCTGATCATGAGCCCTGCTGTCCGCAAAACCGCCACCGGCACCCTAACGGCGGCCCTGATCGCCTGGGCCGGTTCCCTGGTCATCCACATGAAGATCCTCATCAACGGCCAGCGTTTCCCCATCGGCCCCAAGGCAGAGCAGTTCCCGGAGATTGTCACCTACGCCCCAAGCCCCTGGGAATGGCTTGTGGCCCTGTTTGCCATCTCGGTGATGCTGCTTCTCTACACCCTGGGTGAACGGTATCTCAACCTGGGCACCGATGGCGCGGCCACCCGTTGAAAAAAGCATACCTCCGGCGGCGAGGTGAGCCACCTCGAAAGCTGCTGGTGGTTTGTACGAGTGATACGACAAGCCTTGAAGGGTCAGGATTCGTTATCGTAACTCGTTAATTATCAGCTTTAACCGGACTGCCTCCATGCATTCGCCATACGGAGTTACCATGAACCCAGACGACATCATCCGTTTTGAATCGGTACGCCAAGCAGTCTACAGGGGCCTCTCGGCCTGCTTTTGCCTGCCGGGCCCCCCGCTTGTCCACATACCGGAGACCCTGGTCCGCCTGTTGGCGGCCCAGGATTCCGAAGCCGTGGCTCCCATGGCCCGCATGGCATCCGCCATGGAATCGCTCACGGATTTTTCCGGGCTCCGAGTCGAGTTCACCCGACTCTTTGTCGGTCCGTACGGCCGCCTGGCCCCTCCCTGCGGATCCGGCTACATGGACGAAACCGGCACCATGATGAGCGATTCCGCCATGGATGCCGAGGCCAGGTACCGCAAGGCGGGCCTTGTGGTGGCCGACACATTCAAAGAAGCCCCGGATCACATCGTGGCCGAACTGGACTACCTCAGCTTTCTCGTCGGCAGGGAGATCAATGCCCTGGCCCCGGACACCGAGGAGGTGCCCCAGGCACTTCTCCGTGAGCAAAAAGAGTTCCTCGAAGGCCACCTGGGCCGCTGGGTGACGCCCTTTGCGGAAAACATCATGCGCCATGCAACGTCCCCGTTTTATAAGGACCTTGCAACGGCCACCCGCATTGTCATCCGGGAGAGCATGGACTACCTCAGCATCCCGAGCCTCTCGGAGCATAGTGCCCCCCCTCCCCAGTAACCCACCGCACTAACATCTCATTGTTGTTGGCTGGTCGGTCTCCCAAGAAATATCCGGGCTGGTCAAAGGGCCTCTATTTTCCTTGCCCCGGGCTTTGCCTTCTATGTATATACTCATGGTAAGCATATCAGCAGCCCCGGAGCCTGGGTCTTTCATCCCTTTTTCGCCATGATGCATCCGAAACACCGTCGAGGAGAGACCCCGCCCACCGAGGCATGTCGGCCGGTGATCATCCGCGCCGTCACTCACCTGTTTTGGACAGGGACCCTGCCAAAGGCCCTGAAAACAAGCCATGCGCGCTCTCTTATCTCGATCAACCGTTGCACTCCTGCTCCTTCTTCTCTTTACTGCCTGCGATGAAACAGACACCAGCCAGCCCCTCACCATCAGCGGCCACATCACCACGGACAAGGCCGTGGCCCAAAGCGGTGGAGAGATGTATGCCTCTGTCCTGAAGGGCAGCGGCCAGGAGATGATGTCCCGGGACCTGTCGGACTCCTTCGAGGCCATGACCCGCACAGCCCCGGACGGCAGCTTTACCCTGGACCTCTCCGACACCGGGCTGGCCCCCGGGGACACGGTGACCCTCATCGGCTTTCTCGACCGAAACGGGCATGGGGGGATTCCCACCCCGGACGAGGGCGACGCCATGGGGTTCTTCATGGAAGAAGGGAGCTTCACACCAAGCTACACCCTGAAGCCGGGGATCAACAGCGGGGCCGACATCCGCATCAGCCGACAGGTCTATGACTTCCACAAGGAGATCTCAGGAACCATCACCGGTGGCTACACCGGGCTGATCCACCTGTTTGCCTATGCAGGGGACATCAGGAGCCTTGATTTCTCTGCCCTTGATGTGGACAGCATCATCGGGTACGCAAGCGTTGAAAAACCCGAACATTCCCTGGACTACCGGATGACGATCCTCCCCTACGGCCATGACCTGCCCATTGCCGATGTGACGATCATGGCCATCTTCGACGCCAACGAAAGCGGAAAACTTGATCCCGGCGAGGCTGTGGCCTTCCATTCACAGCACCCCAAAGGCCTGCCCACCTTAGTGACCCTGACCGAAGGGGCTCAGGGCGACATCAACCTGGATGCAGACCACGCCATGGTCCTGCCGGTCCCGGCGGGCGAAACCATCACCCTGTCGGGTCGGGTGGAACCTCCTATCGGCTACGGCAAAGACAGCGCCCCCCTCTTTGTCCTGGTGGCGGAGACAGACGACCCCAACCTTCTTCTCACCCACCCTCTGTCCGTCACCCGGGCCTTTTACCGACTGGATCCGGGGACCGTGGATTTCAACCTGGACGTGAGCGCAACAGGCCTTGCCCCCGGAGACACCGTCATGGTCCTGGCCCTGTGGGACAAAAACTTCAAAGAGGCCCCGGACACCCCCACCTACACCTGTTTTCCCGATGCCAACGCCGGGGATCTTCTGGGCTACTACCAAGACAAAGCCACCCTCACCGTGGCCCACACACTCCATAAAGGAGAGAACACCTTTGTCCCCGAGGCCGGGGGAAACCCCGCCCTGAGGTTTGACGTCAACCGACGGGTGGTTAACCACAGCGCATCCCTGGCGTTCAAGATTCAAAACGGAGGCGGGGTCACCGTCAACGCGGGAGACGCCCTCCTTGTCATCGCCATCCAGAAAGAAGGCCTGACCATTTCCCGCGCCTTTAATCAACCGACCGGATCGCAACGTCGCCATTGACCGTGATGGCCGACATGGGAGATGCCGAGCACACCTACGCCGTCCCGGTCATGGGGGCGTTGCTTGACGAGATCATCAAAACGCCCTTTGCCGTAGAGGAGGTGTATGTCATAGCCGTCCTGGACGCCAACCAAAACGGAAAGCCCGATACCGGTGAAGCCCTGGCATACTACCCGACGATGCTCTCTTTACCGGCCACCACCGATATCAGAGACGGCATCAACACCCTGGATAAACCCGTGACATTTTCCATGTTCACCCTTTAACCAAGCCTGCAAGAAAAACTCCCGGAATTGGAAGGTGTGACAAACCGCAAAGGAAGACAAAACCTGTTTGTCAAATTTTTTTAAAAGGTTGGCCGCCGAGGTTATTCCAGTTAAAGTCACGCGCATCCCAAAAGTTCTTCATCGTGTTTTAGAAGAATGAAATGGGCCTCTCCTGCAAAGACGGTTGCCAGATATCACACATCAAGCGAATGCCCCGATAACGAAGGTAGAATGGCTGCCTCCATGCATTCGCATCAGGGTTTCAAGGTGCCCCCACCTTGCCGCCGGAGGCAAAA
Source organism: Desulfoluna sp. CYM3A (assembly GCF_056829965.1). NCBI lineage: Bacteria > Pseudomonadati > Thermodesulfobacteriota > Desulfobacteria > Desulfobacterales > Desulfolunaceae > Desulfoluna > Desulfoluna sp. CYM3A. Next base: position 1,309,217 of record NZ_CP186556.1, on the reverse strand, counting down.
AATAAATGCGTTTGCCTTGGCATCAGCCCCGGGCTCCCTTTCCATTTAAGACCACATGGGGTAAAACGTGGGCAGGCCGCTGGCAGCGGGCCTTACATTACACAACATCCCATGGGACCCACTGGCAATGCATCACAATCACGAACTGGAACTGGCCTTTGAATTTGTCCAAGGCACCCAGCGCAATCTTTTCCTCACCGGCAAAGCGGGCACAGGCAAGACCACCTTTCTCCACCGGGTAAAGGATGCGATCCCCAAGCGCATGGTGGTGGTGGCCCCCACCGGGGTGGCGGCCATCAACGCAGGCGGCACCACCATCCACTCCTTTTTCCAGATGCCCTTCGGGCCCCTGCCCCCGGACACCACCATCCAGAACCGCCGATTCAGCAAGAAGAAGATCCACATCATCCAGTCCCTAGACCTTCTGGTCATCGATGAGATCAGCATGGTGCGTGCCGACCTTCTGGACGGTATCGACCAGGTGCTGAGGCGCTACCGGGACCGCACAAAGCCCTTCGGCGGGGTGCAGCTTCTCATGATCGGGGACCTCCACCAGCTGGCCCCCATCATCAAGCCCGACGACTGGGAGCTCCTCTCCCCGTACTACGAAACAGGCTACTTTTTCAGCAGCCGGGCTTTTCAGGAGGCCTCGGTCCTGGGCCTGGAGCTGACCCACGTCTACCGGCAGAGCAACGCGGCTTTTATCAAGATCTTGAACGAGATCCGGGAAAACCGCCTGTCCGAGGACTCCCAGGCCAAGCTCAACACCCGGTACAAGCCCTCGTCCCTGCCGGGCAACAAGGAGGGATACATCACCCTCACCACCCACAACGCCAGCGCCGACCGCATCAACGATGACAAACTCGTCGCCATGGACGCCCCCACCGTTGCCTTTGACGCCGAGGTGAGCGGCACCTTCCCGGAATACGCCTACCCCGCCGATGAGTTCCTGCAGCTCAAGGAAGGGGCCCAGGTGATGTTTGTGAAAAACGACAGTTCAACAAAAAAGGCCTATTACAACGGCAAGATCGGCACCGTCACCGAGATCGACGAGGAGGAGATCCAGGTTCAGTGCGAGGGGGAATCCTCCCCCATCACGGTGAGCCGGGAGACCTGGGAAAACATCACCTACACCCTCAATGAGGAGACCAAGGAGATCGACGAGGAGGTGGTGGGACGTTTCTCCCAGTACCCCCTGCGCCTGGCCTGGGCCATCACCATCCACAAGAGCCAGGGACTTACCTTTGACAAGGCCGTCATCGACGCCGGGGCCTCCTTTGCCCACGGCCAGACCTACGTGGCCTTAAGCCGGTGCAAGACCCTGGAGGGAATTGTCCTGAGCAGCAAGATATCCCCGTCGGGCATCATCTGCGATGCGTCGGTGAACCGATTTACCCGGGATATTGAAGAGCACCCGCCCACAAAACAGGACCTGTCCGAGGCCCGGCGCACCTGCCAGTTCGCCCTTTTGGACGAACTCTTCGGCTACCAGGTTCTTCAAGAAAAAATCAGCCACTGCCACACCACCCTTCACCACCACAGAAAAGCGGTCCAGGGCTCCCTCCTCGATATCCTCACCGAGATCCTCGCAACCACCCTGCCCGAGTTCATCCGCATTGCAGGGGCCTTTTCCAGGCAGGTGGCCTCCTTGATGGAAGACGATCTGGACCTGGAGGAGAACGAGGTGATCCAGGACCGTATCCGAAAGGGCTGCGCCTACTTCTCCGAACAGACCCGCCACGCCGTTGCCGAGCGCCTTGACGAAGCGAGCTTCGACACCGACAACCAGTCCGTGAAAACCCTCATCGGCGAGTCCCTGGTAGCTGTAAGGGAAGAACTCATTGTCAAGGAGATCTGTCTGAAAGGCTGCAGGGAGGGATTCCGGGTGGAGACCTACCTCTCCTGGGACAGGACCCTGGGCTCTTCTTCAAGAAACAGAGCATCACCGCAAGGGCCAAGGCCAAGGTCAAAAGCCTCTCCAGCGAGCACCCCCGGCTCCTGAACCAGCTCCGGGAATGGCGAAAAGAACGGGCCAGACAAGACGATATCAACCCGTCCCGCGTGGCCACCTTAAACTCCCTGGTCACCATCTCCACGGAACACCCGGACACCCTCACCAAGCTGCGCACCATCCAGGGCATGGGCGCCAAGCGGGTGAAAACCTACGGCGCCGAGATCATCGAGATCGTCCGGGCCTACACGGGAAACGGAGAGAAAAAAGCAAGGGCGGGCGTCCAGCAGAGCCTGGACCTGGGGTAAGGCCAATTCAAAAAACGTGCCTCCGGCGGCGAGGTGAGCCACCTCGAAAGCATATTGCCCTTGCGCTTTGCCCGACATGAGCGTTGATGGTTTCTGCGGGCAGGCTCACAAGCTTCGACGTCACAGGATATGCTGTCGCTGCTTGTCCATTGTCGATTTAACCCAACGGCCTCAGGCGGCCAGGCGGGGGCAGTCATTATGCAATCGATCACAGGGCATTCGCGTGATGTGTGACATGTGGCATTTCGTTGGATGTGCTTGCGCACCGTTTGTTCGGGAACCCAACATCTTTTGAGATTTCTATGCTTCGTGAAGGTGACCCGTATATGGGGTTTCATGACCGTTATGATTTTTCGATGGTGCGCAAGCGCACCCTACCTCACATCCTACGCCGTGGGCGACGCGTCACACCCAACATAAAGAGGCGCTTACCCCGCCTCTTTTCATGTTGCATAAGCTGATTAGCGGCCAATCGTATCTTATTTCGTGGCCGAGCCCTTGGACGCCGGAGACCTCCGGATAACAACTTATTTTCTTGCAACCACGGTAACGACCCCGCCCTCCTCGTGACATCCACCGAACCAAAGCCCGCCCCTTCAAGCTGTGCTTTCACCCATGCCCCCGACAGGCGAAGTTTCTCATAGGAACTTGCCTTCAGGGTCCAGCCCCCCTTCCCGTTGGTGTGGACAAGGTCGTGCACGGTTACCGTCTCGGGCCCGTACTCCAGAAAACAGGTCAAAATGGTGTCCTCGTCGCTTTTCACCGGGATAAAACGGTTCACCCCGGTCAGCTCACCCGAGAGGTCCCGAAAGGTCAGGATCAGGGTCCCGGCATCATCCAGGGCCGCCGCCACCTTCCCGAAGAGGTCCGTCACCGCCTCTTTGGAAGGCAGATGGAGCACGGTGTCCGTCATGCACACCGCCAGCTCCACTTTCTCCCCCACATGATCGTCAAAGCATGTGAGGTCCCCTTCCACCGTCTTGACGGGCAATGCCCCGGCATGGTCTTCAAGCTCCCGTAAAAGGGGGCCGCTCAAGTCAATGGCCGTCACCTTGAATCCCAGACGGGCCAGGGGAATGGACTGAAACCCGCACCCCGCCCCGAGGTCCAGAGCAACACCCGACCGCACGGGGCATATGCCGCGGGTATTGAAAAAATCCGTGTTTCGCTTCACTCCTGAGTCAAAGCCTCCGAACATCCACGAATAGACACCTGCCAGTACCCCGTCGTAATGATCTTTCACCGTCGCCATAGCGTTCTCCCAAAAGCAATAAGGTTCAGGGATCCGGCCATATCCCACCCCAACCCGGATATTTCATGAGAAAACAACCACGCCAAAAATTCCTGAAATATCCGGGATAAGGCCCCTTGAGCCATTTCCCCACGGACACGTCTTCCACTGGTTAACCAGTGGAACTGTTGAAAACATTCATTTCTTTCTTTTTTACTAAAAAAGCTTGAATTGGTGCATGAGATATCTATATTTAAAGGTTTTTATTAATTCAGCATATTTTTCAGGAACCAGGCGTATGAAGATTCAATGCCCGGGCTGCAACAAAGCATACCGGATAAATGACGACATCGTATACAAGGTACACAACAAAACCGCCAAATGCACCCAGTGCGGGCAGGTGATCCCCATCGCGGACTTCCTTCTGGAAAAAGAGGCCCTGGCCTCCTTTGCATGCGGAGAGGAGCTCAAGCTTGAGGTGGTGGCCAACCTCAAAAAACTGTACCCCATGCCACACATCCTCTTGAAGGCGCGCAAGCTCCTTGCCGGCAACGGAAACTTCGACGAACTCGGGAGCCTCCTCAACACCGACCCCGCCCTGGCCAGCCGGGTCCTCAAGGTGGCCAACTCCGCCTACTACGGCATGAGCGGCAACGTCTCTTCCCTGCACATGGCGGCAACCCTCCTGGGCAGCGGCACCCTCATGCAGATCCTCCTCATGGTGGGCAACGCCAAGGCCCTGGGACGATCCCTTGACGGGTACGGGTTGGGGTCGGGGCAATTGTGGCGTCACTCCCTTGCCGTGGCCGTCTGCTCCGGGCTCATCGAAAAAAAACAGCCCGGCAGCGACGAAGAAGAGGCCTTCATTGCAGGGCTCATGCACGATTCCGGCAAAATCATCCTCGATTCGTATGTGTTTGAGAGAAAAGACCTCTTCACCCGCTATGCATCCCTGACCCGCGAGCCCCTTTCTGCCGTTGAGCAAAAAATCCTCGGGTTCACCCATGGGGAGATCGGCTACGAGCTGTGCCGCAAATGGAACCTGCCCGACCACATGGCAACGGCCATCCGGGACCACCATCTTCCGGGGGCATCCGAAAACAACCGGCTCGCCCACGTGATCCATCTGGCCAACCGCATGGCCGACCGGGCCCTGGGCACAGCCACCAAAACACCGACACTGCCCAAGGCGTCCCTCTCCATTTTAAACATCACCGAAACCGAAGTGGAAGCCATCATCACCGAGGCCCTGACGACGGTGGAGACCATGGAAGAGGACACCTATTAACCGACATCAGAGCCTGTCCACGTCGAAATCGATGCCGAATTTGCTGACACTGGGTTGCTGGATGGCCTTCACGGAGTCGTCGATGGCGTGAAACTGGCGGTGCAGCTCATCCCCGATCTCATACACACTCACTCGCTTGCTGTTGTCGGTGTCGGGCTCTGCCTCAAAAGCCCGTTTCAGAAGATGCACCAGCAGGCCGCTTCCTCTGTAGTTGTCCACGGACTGCTGGGCGGCCTGGGTTGAGGAGAACATGGTGACCCCCGCCTTGTGGGTAAACGAGGAGATCCTCGCATCATAAAAGCCCGTCATGATGTCGTTTAAGGCCCCGGAGTGGCAGGTGTCGAACACCACGAGCTGCTTCTGGGCCGGAATCTCTTCCAGGGCTGAGATCAAAGTGGATGACGGGAGCCAGCTTCCAGGGTCAAATCCCCCGTCTTCACCTGCGTAGGTGTGTGTGATGATATAAAACTCATCGGCGACCTCACCATGGGAGGCCACGAACAGCAAAAACACATCCTCGGGCTCGGCCGCAGCTTTAACCGTCTCCAGGGCGTGAAGGATCTTCGCCCGGGTGGCGTCCCCGTTGAAAAGCCCCATCACCTCAATACCCCCGTAGACACGAGAAAGATGCTCTTCCACGAGCCCTTTCACCTCCTCGGCGTCGTTCACCGCGTTGGCAAGGTTCAGGGCCTTGTTGCGATACGTATCGATCCCCACCACCAGGGCGTAGACCTTCGGCTTTTTGGGCGAAGCCGTAGAGCGGGCAACCTTTTCCGTCATCACCCCCTGCACCGTATTTTTCCCATTGAAGGCCACCGCCCGGATGGAGTTCTCCCCTGCCGTGGCTTTGACGGAGAGGGTGCCGGTCACCTCGGCGCCCGCCCGAGAAGAGACATGCGCCCCTGCCCTTCGTGGAGACTGCCCGGCCACTCGTTTCAACCCCCGGAGGCGCCGGGGCACCTCGTTGGTTGCAAACACCGGGGCCAGGGCATCTTTACGAAGGACTTGCCCCTGGTCTCCGTGGCTTTCCACATGGAACAGCTTGCCGTTGATGTAAAACCGTATCGCCCCGATACCGCCCCCCGTATCCTTCACCGTATAGCGCACAGCCAGGGTTCCGGGGGTGGTTTCTTCAACGGCCAGCCGGGTAATCTCCGGCGGGGGGCAGTGAATGACCTCATGGATTCGCACCGGAGCCAGGTCGGCCATGGCGTCGAGCCGCTGCAACCGGCCCCGAACGATGTCCGGGCGGTAAAACAGATCGTACACCTGATTCAGCCCGAGCCAGCGAACTCCGCCGCTCCCCGTCTCTCCGTTGACGTGGAGCCACACCTTGGGAAGCAGGGCATAGGAACCGGCAAAATACCCGTCGTCCGCGATGACCAGATAACGTCCGGCCTCGTCCACCACAAAGGTGAAGAGGGGATGCACGGTTGTAAGCCCTGAAGGATTGCGCTCCCCCGCCGAAGGAATGTTCCACAGAAGAATCTCCCCGGAGAGGTCGGAGGTCACCAGGGTGGAGCCTGAAATGGAGACGGAACGCACCGTGGAGGTGTGCCCCACAAATTCATCCCCTCTCCTCCCTCAAAATCATAGGCCACCAGTTTACCCGAGCGGTTGCCGCTGACGATGAGATCTTCGGTGAGCCCAAACGCGTGGGGCACCCAGCCGTCTTCCGGTGGAATGTCCACGTACAGCGCGGTCCGGCCGGACGACTTCTCCTTGAGCCGGTAGATGAGGTCCGGGTTGAAGCTGTTGGTGGGCCCCAGTTCCAGGCGATAGTTATCGTTGGTGACGCTGACCCGGGGAAAGTCCGATGGGTTCACCCCGCCCGTGAGCTTGAGGGTGTTCAAATCCAGGGCGTTTTCCAAATCCAGGCAGTTTTCGTCAAATCCGTCCCCGGAAAAACCTCCGTCGTATTTGCAGCAACGGGTTCCCCAGGCCAGGTAATTGCCGTTAAACGAAACGCTGCGCTTGGGCGCGATGGGAATGTCGGAGCCCACCATTGAAAGCCCTTTGGTTCCGGGCATCGTAAAAGCCCATCGATGGAATGCCCCGTCGTCGTGGCCGATGCCCGCAAGGGTCCCGGAGTCGATGAAGGCCATGGGCCACAGGGGCTGCGTCCTGTGGAGATCCAAAGCGGCCACGCGCCGGTACGAATCGGTTTCGTATACCTCGGCACACATCTCATCGTCCCAGCTCTCCACAGCCAGAAATTGCCCGTCCGGGGAATAACAGAGCTGCGCGATGTTTACGGTTCGGGTGCGGATCACCTGTTTAAAGACCAGCATCTCATCGGCGGGACGGCGGGGATCCAGGCTGAAAATCCAGACCACGTTGTTTGCCCGGCTGGACACAGCCAGCTCCCGGTTATTGGGGTTACAGGCGATATCGCACATTTCAAAGGAATACCTGAAATCGGTGCCGTAAATATCTGAATCGCCCCCCGTCACCGACACCTCATGGCTCACCAGAGTGCCCCCGGCCTTGCCCTTGAGTGTATCGGGATCACTGACATGGATAGACTCATCCAGGCTCACATCAAAGACCACATACCGGCCCCCCAGTTTGAGGAGCTTCAGCTCCACAACAACCCGTCCCTCTGTTGGGATGGTCCGCACCGGAGTGCGTGACGCCATGTCCCAGAGGGTGATCCGCCCTTTCCGGGCCGTGGCAAGGTAGGCATTGTCGGGGCTGATGTCCATGGCCCCCACACGAGCGCCCACAGGGACCTCCGCCTGCAATGCACCGGACACGAAGTCGTAGAAAAGCAAGTTTTTGTCCACCCCCGCCACGAGCAAAGACTCATCGCGGCTGACCGCCATGCTGTCGCACGTTCCGGAGTCATCGGTGATATTCCACAGAAACTTTCGCCTCTCCCGGCCGGTGGCCGAGTCAAAGACCCGTATGGTCTTGTCCCCGGAACAGGTGACGATCTCCTTTCCGGAAGACGTCACGAGCAATTCGTCCACCACCCCGGAAAGAACACCCCGATCAACCTTGAGGTGAAACCGAGGTTCTCCCGAAGCCCGGTGAGAGGAAAAGGGTTTTCTGATATTACTCTCATAATCGACGGCAGGGTTTTTGGCGGGATAACGCGCTGAAATACATCCAGAGACAACAACGGCAGCGGTAAGCAGTACAATAAAACGTCTTATGTTCATCACTTCATCTTCCCCATCATCATGCATGCCCCCGGCACCACTCCAGCCCGGTATCTGCGGGCGTATAAGCAGCATAGAGCGCGACAAAAGGGGCTCAAACCATCCGGATAATAAGGCCAAAGGAAAACCGTACACCAACAGAGGCGGTGATGGCAACTCGCTCCGGAAAGGGAAAGGCATACCAGGCTATCAACAACTCTTCAATGACATTCAAACAGATGCCACCAAGCCCTTGAACGCCCTCTCACCGGCCAAGGGCCGGATGTACCGCACGTTTTGTGCATGACATCCGGCCCATGCAGGTGTATATCTGATTCGATTATTCGAGAAAGAAGAAAACAGAGCCCATGCCCTGCCCGTAAACCCAACCCTGGGATGAAAAAAGCCCCCTGGATCGCCCACAGGAAGAGACATGAACATTACCTGCGCCCATTGCTCAAAAGCCTACCGGATCAGTGACGATCTTGTTTACCAGATCTGCCGCATTCAATTGATGTGCACCGCCTGCGGAAACGCCATCGCCATTGAACCCCAGGTCCTCTCCGAAGAAACCCTTCAGGCCCACCCGTCAGGGGAGGCGCTCCGGCAGGAGGTGGTGGGCAATCTCAAAAAACTCTACCCCATGCCCCACATCCTTCTCAAAGCGCGTACGCTGCTTTCCGGGCAGAAAAACTTCAAGGAGCTCGAACACCTGCTCGGCACGGATCCCGCCCTGGCCGGACGCGTTTTGAAGATCGCTAACTCGGCCTACTACGGCATGAGCGGCAAGGTCTCCTCCATCCAGATGGCGGCCACCGTGCTGGGAACCGACACCCTGCTCCAGATCATCACCCTGGTGGAAGATTCAGAACGCCGCACCCTGGAAGGGTACGGCCTGGACTCGGGCGAACTCTGGAAGCACTCCCTTGCCGTGGCCATCTGCGCAAGACTCATCGAAGAGACCCTCCAGGCCAAAAACGGTGACGACGCCTTTCTGGCCGGATTGATGCACGACGCGGGAAAAATCATTCTGGATACCTACATACAGGACAGGCAACAGTTGTTCAGCAGATACACTCTCCTCACCCGTGCATCCATAACCGCCACGGAAGAAAAAATCCTGGAATTTACCCATGCCGACATCGGGGGAGAGCTCTGCAGGAGATGGAATCTCCCGGAAACCATGGCCACAGCCATCCAATACCATCACACCCCGGCAGACTCCGGGGGCAATCGCCTGGCCTACGTCCTCAACCTCGCAGACCACATGGCAAAGAGCCTTTCAACAGCATCCGACGAACCGCCCGACCACGTAAAAGAGACCCTTGCTTACCTGCCCATCCCGGAGATCGCCTTAAAGGACCTGTCCCGCAAAGCACAGGACGCCCTGGAGAGCCTGGAAGAAGATACATATTAAGCGTAAGGCGACAGGTAAAACAGAAGACGAAGCAAAGAAGAATCTGGAACACCGGTACAAAACGGGAATTTCAGTACAAAAAGGGAGAAAAAAAGAAAACGTTCAGTGAACGTCTGAGGAAGGAATGGAGAGAAGAAGAAAAATGGCGTCCCCAAGGGGATTTGAACCCCTGTCGCCGGCGTGAAAGGCCGGTGTCCTGGACCAGGCTAGACGATGGGGACGCAATATTTTTCTTCCTTCAAGGTTGTGGCGGGAGTGACGAGACTCGAACTCGCGGCCTCCAGCGTGACAGGCTGGCGTTCTAACCAAACTGAACTACACCCCCGTAACCTTGAAAGGGGTTGTCGGGTGGTGCCCAGGGGCGGAATCGAACCACCGACACGGGGATTTTCAGTCCCCTGCTCTACCGACTGAGCTACCTGGGCGCACCAAACGAGAACAGGTTCTAAAGAAATCCGTCGGACGTGTCAACCAAAAATTGCATGATGCGCAAAAAAGGGTCTTGCTGCTCCGGGCTCCGGCCCGCCCGGTGTCTGCATCATTTTGTGCTGGGCAGGTCGAGATTGTCGTAAGTAAGCTTTGAAGGATTGTTCGTGATGCCTTTTTGAAACGGATACTTGGACAAGGAATCCCGAAACGCCGCCACCACACCGCCGCTGGGGGCAATGAGCCACATGTTGTCCGCCATCCATCGAATATACATGCCGGCCTCCTTGGGGGCGGTTTCATAGGGATCGGCCTTCAGGTTCACAATCTCCGGCAGTGCCGACGTTCTCCGCCACGCGCTGAACTGATTACCCGTCTCCAGGGAAAAGTTCAGCTTCCAGTCCCGCCAGCGGACAGCGTTGAGTTCCCCCGAGGAGGAGAAATACAAAAACGATTCCCGGGGCGGCTTCTCGGCTTCCCCTGATAAGTAGGGAAGGAAATTGTACCCGTCCGGATGAATCTTCCACTTTTTCCCGTTGGCCTTGTGGCCTTTTTTCAGCTTGGCGACAATGTCCGGCTCTCCGGCGGCGGCCAGCAGGGTGGGCATCCAGTCCTCATGGGACATGAGGGCGTTGATCTTTGCCCCCGGCTTGATAACGCCGGGCCAGCGGCACACAATGGGAGCACGGAAGCCCCCCTCGTTTGTGGTGCCCTTCTCCCCGTTAAACGGATTGGTGGCTCCGTCCGGCCAGGCCACCTTCTGGGCTCCGTTGTCCGTGGAGTAGATGACGATGGTGTTGTCCGCTATGCCGAGTTCATCAATCTTGTCGAGCAAGGTGCCGATGTGGGTGTCGTGCTCGGTCATGCCGTCGGCAAAGACCCCAACCCCGGTGATGCCCCTGTATTTTTCCTGGAGGCGTGTCCACACGTGCATCCTCGTGGCGTTATGCCACACGAAAAAGGGTTTTCCCGCCTTGTGGGAGCGCTCGATAAAATCGAGGGACCCGGCGAGAAGCTCTTCATCCACGGTTTCCATGCGCTTTCGCGTCAACGGCCCTGTATCTTCGATCTTGCCGTCGGCCGAGGACTTGATCACCCCCCGCGGCCCGAATTTCTCGTGAAACTCCTTCTCCTTGGGATAATAGTAGGTTTCCGGCTCCTCTTCGGCGTTCAGGTGATACAGGTTGCCGAAAAATTCATCAAACCCGTGATTGGTGGGAAGATGGACGTCCTGATCCCCCAGGTGATTCTTACCGAACTGGCCCGTTGCATACCCCTTTTCCTTTAACAGGTCGGCAATGGTCGGAGCCCAGTCGGGAATGCCATGGGTTGAGCCGGGCAGGCCAATGGAGAGAAGGCCGGTTCGAAAAGGGCTCTGCCCGAGAATGAACGCCGCCCTGCCCGCGGTACAGGATTGTTGGGCATAGTAATCCGTAAACAGGGCCCCTTCACTGGCGATGCGGTCGATGTTGGGTGTACGGTACCCCATGATCCCATGGCTGTAAGCGCTGATGTTGGTCTGCCCCACATCGTCCCCCCAGATCACCAGGATATTGGGCGGTTTTGTTTCAGCAAGCCCATGCCCGCCGAAGCCCAGAACCAGCATCATAAGAAAAGCCAGGTGTCTAATGTTCATGGGCGGCCTCCATCGCGTCGAGTTTTTGCAGCATCATCACCCCAGCGGCCGCAAAGAGCAATTCAAGGACCATGTAGAGAAAAAGGAGCCAGTGGGGCATACCATCTACGATCAGGCTCAGGGCCCTGCCCAGGGCAAGTCCGGACATAAACACCACCAGGGTGTAAAGGGCGGGACGGGTAAGGGCTTTGTTGCGAGCCCCCATGACCCAGAACACGACAAACCCGAAGTAAAGACACATGACAGCACGGAATATGTGCGTCAGGTTGACGCTTTCAACCGGTATATCGAACAGAAACCTCAAACTGGCCGAAGGGGCAACCCCGTAAGACAAGGCGATGGGGGTCAGGCCTGCTGCGGCCACGAGCAAAAAAATCTGAGCCATATTCATGTCCCGTTCTCCTTCTGCTATTAAAAAATATGGAAAGAGCCTGAAAGATATGGATACCCCGCCCTTTGGCACCATGTGGTTACAGGGCATTGTTACACGTATACCGGCGTGCTTGGTCTGAAAGGCTCTGCAAAGTAGAAGACACAGGCCCGGCGGATCTGACGGAAAATCTTGATCCTTACATCGCGGCCTGAAAAGGGGTGTGGTTCCGGTGCGGAAAAAACGTACCGAAAAAAACGCGGAAAAGCGGCACCGATAAACCGGTACCGACGCTTTACATCATCATGATATCAACCAGTTGTTTTGTCAAGGAAATCAACCCAAAGCCCATCACGAAGGCCAGAGATAAACCCGTCATTCCGTCAGCCCCTCACTGGATGACATCACTGACAGCCCCCCTTTCCGTTCGCTTATTGACAACAGCGCCTCGGCCTGTTGTATCATAACCTGCAACACGCGTTTCAAGCGCAGCTCCGCACAAGCACCATGATCTCCCCCTGCCAACCCACGCCATGGAGGACACCCATGCCCCATCTCATTCGTCTTATCATGATTTTTTTATTCTCGGCCCTGCTCTGCGGATGTACGGGCAAGCCGGAACCCCAGGAGCCATCCCATAACAAGACACAGGAGACCGGAGTGACGGCCCCCGACCAGGCACCCGGTCATGTCTTTGAGGTGAAGGGGCTGGTGGTTTACAAGGAGGTTGAAGGCGGGTTTTTCGCCATAGAAGGGGACGACGGCAAGACATACGATCCCGTCAACCTGCCCGAGGCCTTTCGGAAAAACGGGATCAAGGTCAGGTTGAGACGGCGCAAAAAAAGAAGACATGGCCGGTATCCACATGCACGGAACGATCATTGAAATCGTCGACATAAGCAAAGCACCGGAGTAGCGGATAAACGGGTGAGGCGCCTCTGGCTCAGGGCCTCACCCGCCCATGGATCAAAACCGGACTGCCGACACTTTTCCTTCAAGATGATCCGCAAGACCTTTCAAGGCATCGACATTGCCGCCCACCAGGGTGCTGGAGTTCAGCATCTCCCTTGCCGCCTGGTCCACCTCGCTGATGTCGTGGGCGATCTCCCCGGACACCGCAGCACTCTGGGAGATGCTCTCCTTGATCTCCTCGGTCCCCATGGAGGCCTGGGAAATATTGTCGGCAATCTCTTTGCTTGTGACGGACTGCTCTTCAATGGCCGAAGCAATGGTTGTCACCAGTTCATTGAGTCGGTCAATGATATCGGAAATCCCCTGAATTTCGTGAATGGCATCGGCGGTGGCGCCTTGAATTCCGTCGACCTGGCCTTTGATTTCCAGGGTCGCACTGGAGGTTTCCACGGCCAGGCTTTTGATCTCTCCGGCAACCACGGCGAACCCTTTTCCCGCCTCACCGGCCCTCGCCGCTTCGATGGTGGCGTTTAGCGCCAGGAGGTTGGTCTGCTGGGAAATTTCGTTGATGGTTTCCGTCACCTTGCTGATTTCGTTTGCGGACTTGCCCAGGGTATCGATCTTTTCTGAGGCCTGCTTGGAAAGAACCACCGCCTCGTCGTTGATGTTCCTTGCCGTTGAGGTGTTCAAGGCGATTTCATTGATGGTGGAGGTCATCTCCTCAAGGGCCGCTGCCACCATGTTGATGTTGGAGGCCGCCTGCTCCGTTGCCGCGGAAACAGATGTCATGTTCACGTTCATCTCTTCTGCGGCGGCGGCCACCGTATTGGACCGATCCGAGGTCTGGGCGGAGCCGGAGACCATCTGCCCCGAGATATCGGTCAACTCCGAGGCAGATGCGGTGAGGGTATGAACCCCGGAGTTGATATCGGTGAACAACTCCCGCAGACTGGCTGCCATGGTTTCCATGTCCTTGTACACCCCTTGGATTTCGTCCTTCCCGTTCCGGTCAAATGCCACCGACAAATCCCCGTTGGCAATGCTGTGGGCCACCTCGGCGATCTGGGCAGGGTCGCAGCCCAGCTGGGACAGAACGCTTCGGGTCAGAAAAATCACCACAGAAATTCCGGCCAGCAACGCCGCAAGACTCAACACCGCAATAAATGTCTGGCCTCTGCGGTTGGATGCCTGGAGCCTGGGACCGATCTCGTCCTGAACACCTTTGATGTCCAGCTTGATCTCCTCAATGGTGGATGCCACGGCAGGACCTATTCGACCCAGCACCCCCGTAACAATGGCGTCCCTTTTCTCCTGTATGGCCTGGGCCCTAGCGTGGCCTTCCATATAGAGCCCAAGGTTTTCCCGGATGGAGGCCACCGCTGTTTTTTGGGCGCTGTCCGAGGTGGAGCGATCCAGGGCATCCAGGTCATCCTGCATGGATGCAAACTCGGCGGTCACTTGCCGGGCATCGTCGTCAGAATGGGTGGTGAAAAAGCGCCCTTCGTAAACCTGGGCAGCCAGCAAGTGCTTCATGGCGTTGCCGGCATGGTAGACGGCACTCGCGGCGTTGTTTCCTTCCGCGGCATCCATGACCTCGGCAAGGAGCGCCTCCACCTTGGGGCCATAGACGTTCAAAGACTCCTTCTCCAGACGGTTAAACGCTTCGGTGAGCGACACAACCTCGCCGAATGCCTGGTGGTATCGTTCCACGTCTTTTTTTATCTGGGCAATTTTGGCGGCGCGCTCGGGATGTTCGATATCCTTTCCCGCTTTTTCAAGAAAGGCATACATTTTGGTGTAGTACGCCTGAAACTCTTCCCGATCGGATTCGCTTCCGCTGATAAGGTACCCTTTGACGCTCATCCGGGCCATCAGCATATTGGCCTGAACACGCCCGGACAGGTTTGTATCGCGAGCCATATCGCGATAGCTGGCAAACCCCTGGGAAGAGGTTCTCAGTTTTGAGATCCCCAAAAGGGACGTGAACGCAAGCAGCGTTAAAATTGTTGCAAATCCAAGGGTGAGTTTGGTTCGAAGTGTCATTTTCTTTACCATAGCCATCGTATCAACATATCCTTCGCAAAAAATTTTTCAGCGACTCCGCTTTTGCATGAAAACCCAAAGGGGGCTTCCGGTACACGGGTCACTGCGTTCAGCGTATACATTCTGTTCATCCACATGAAATCAGGGCCGGCCACTTGCCATGCCCGTATCAACAGGAGCCGATCCTTCGCCCGACAATCCTTTCGTCAAACGCCATGCATGAAAAAGTCCCAAAGCCATTGTGAAATCGGTAAGCAATTAAGTGTCGAACGGGATAAAAGTCACCTTCACTCAATCCCCCGTCCCCCCAATGATCAACATCGCGACAGACCTGGAAGGCGTCCCTCCCTCGGGCGATTGGAAGCCCGTATCCCCGCCGCATTGACGATGGTTCTGCTTTTTACAACATTCATGCCAACCCGTGAATACCCATGGCCGGTGCCCAGGCAAAAGCACCCACATCCAACCTCAATACAATTGAAAAAACGAAAAATTGTTTCTCAAAATCAAAATTAAGCAATGCCGCCCAGGCAATGGGATGTCGCCTGTCACCTGTCTCACACCAGCCCGTACAGCCAGATCTGTATCACGTTTCAAGGGACAGGCCCTTTGCGGCTCAGGAGAGCGAACCCCACACTGTCCAACCTGCAAACGAGGAATCATTTCACAAAAGAAGAGGCGAACAGAAAACCGAAAAATATAGAAGAGAAAAAGAGCCGTGAACAGGACCACCTGCGCATGCAGTCCGCAGGCCACCGGTACCATGGGAGTCAACGCTGCCATTCAGGTACCTTCCGGAAAATGGGTTTTGATTTCCAACGCGATATGGTAGCCTGTATCTGTTTAATTACAGGTCGTTGGCATGCCATTGCACAACAAAAACGAAGCCCATGACACACTCACCGGAACCGCCCTTTGAGCCATCCCCACAACCCGCCCATGACACCCCGCTTCGTTAAGCGCAGAACTCCCTGCGCATGCCGAAACACCCTCCAAAAAAGCGCAAAACAGCCATAACCATGGGGCTCCATCGACGTACCATCGGTACGTCCCCAGTGTCTGAAATGAATCATCAACCGTAACGCATCCACTCAATCGGGAGAAAGGCCATGAACAGATTCTTGATCGTGACGATTATCCTCCTTGTGTCATGCTTATCCGCCAGCATGGTTTCTGCCGGGTCCAAGGGCAAAAAGATCATCCACGATGCGGAGTACGCCATTTTGGAAGCACAAAACGGCAAGCAGTGGGCTGAAGACGACAAGGCCATTGATAAAAAACTCGCGGATCTCCGCAAAAAAAGCGGGGGCAAGCCTCCCAATTTCATTTACATCCTGCTTGATGATGTCGGATTCGGGGAAATCGGCATGGATGAGCTGAGTGTCATTCGCGGTTACAAGACACCCCATATGTCAAAGCTGGCAAAGGAAGGGATGAGCCTCCAGAGAATGTACACGGAACCGTCCTGTACGCCGACTCGCGTGGCCATGATGACCGGTCGCTACCCTTCACGGACAGGAACCACCGAGGCCAAGGCCACCCTTGCAGGGGACGGGTTGAACGCCGAAGAGATCACCATTGCCGAAATCCTTAAAGACGCGGGGTATTTCACCTCCCATGTGGGCAAATGGCACCTGGGTGACATTGAGCAGGCGTACGCCAGCAACCAGGGCTTCATGCACGCGGAATTCCCCATCCATCAACAGGGCCAGCTGGCCATTATGGGGAGGGACACGGAGACGGCCGACATTATCCGCGGTGTGGACCCAAGCCGGCAAAAGCAGACATTTACCCTGGACAAGATGTTTGTCCCGAACCCCGCGCACATGGTGACAGGGGTGGAACTGCGCGACGGAAAGCTCTACGAAGTGGATTTGAAAGCCGGTGAGGAGTGGACCCAGAAAAAATACCGCGAAATGAACGAGCGGTACCAAAAACACGCATTGTCTCAACTGCGCACCCTTGCCGGGCAGAAGAAACCTTTCTTCCTCAATTACTGGCCGCTCTTCCCCCTCTCCTTTGTTCAGGAATTCAGGAGTGAGTACAACACCCTCAACGGCGGGACCATGGCGGACATCCTTGTGGAGGTGGATGAATGGATTGGTGATATCATCCAGGAAGTGGACACCCTGGGCATTGCCGAAAACACCGTCATCATCGTCATGGGTGACAACGGTCCCTTCCTTGCCTATGAAGGGCCCACCGGCCAGAGTGACCGCATCTATCGCGGCGGCAAAACCGACCACCTGGAAGGAGGCGTACGCGTCAATGCCTGGGTCAAGTGGAAAGGTGTGATTGAAGCCGGAAGCTTTGCCGAGGACATCTTCCACGTCAGCGACCTGTTCACAACCCTTGCCCGCCTGGGCAATGCCATGGACGGGATTCCGAGGGACAGGGTCATCGACGGGGTGGACCAGACCGGGATCCTGCTTTTGGGAGAAGGCCACGGGCGTCGCGATTATGTCCACATTTATGAGGGTCCTATACTGAAATCCATTGTCAAAAACAAATACAAGATGCACCTTCCCGCCCCGGGCGACAACCCCATCGCCGCCCCCATCTTCGATCTTTACCGGGATCCCCGGGAAAAACACCCCATCGACGCCATCAAATACGGCCTGGGCGGGGAACATCGCCCGGCATGGTCAAACGCCATATGGCGTTTAAAATGAAGTACCCGGACAGGCCGCCTGTTTATGACATTCCGTACAAGGGAATTGAAAACCTCAGACCCGAAACCAAACAATTACTCGAAGTTTTCATGCTCGGGCTGCCCAAGAAAAAATAGCCTCCCATGTTTAGTTACCCTGCCACGGACACGCCGTTTTTCTGTGGCAGGATTCGGGCAGGGGACGGCACAAAAACAAAACACAAAAAAAAACGCCCCCGGCAACCCTGCCGGGGGCGTTTTTTTTTGAAAGAATGAACAGACAGGCGTTAAACAGTCGAAGCCATTGGCTCGTCGACTGTTTTTAACTCAACGGGAAGGCGTCCCCTTTTGCCGCACCAACGCCAGCACGTTAGGAGCCATCAACAAACCTGCCCCCACCGTGTAGGCCAGCAAATCCATCACATCGAATGTCGATCCGATGACAACCCGGGCCACCCTGTTCTCCTGAAGCCCGAGAATGCCAACCAGATCAAAGTACTGACCCATCTCCACTGCCCAGGCAAAAATCAGTACCCCTGTTACCAGTTTTGCCTTGTCACACACCAGAAAAGACCGGAAAAAAAGATAGAGAAGAACCACGACCAGGGCATCCCCCACAAAGGGCCGGATAAACGCATCCCGGACAAACAGAGCAATCACCAATTCCACCAGAAACATACCGGCAAAAAGAGATCCATAGCGCCAATCAATTTTCAATGTCATATCCATCTGCATAGCGAAGCTATCCACCCCGTCCTCACTGCAAGTTCAACCCACGGTCACCAAACTCAAAGGGCCTTACGATAATCCAAAAACAGTAAAATATCAAAAAAGAAAGGCTCCCCCATTGGCCTCCACCCCTTGTAACATGTAGACAAACGGTGAAGATCCGCAGTGAGCGTAGTAGAATTATATGGACGAAGGATTTACAGGAGGGCGTAAATGCAGCGATACGGGTCTATCTGGGGCATGCGGGCAAGGGACGGGTTAAAGGAACGTGAGCCGAAGGAGAATAAAACGCAGGTCGAGCCGAGCGTGAGAACGAGCACCGTCCCTTGCCATACAAAGGCAAGCAAAACACACATCGTAAAGCCTGCTGGATGTGCGAAGCAGTAAATCGATAAGCAGACTATCTCACACTTCTTTTTTGATGTCCAGACGATTCAATGGCAGACCTGAGATTTTTATTTACATTGGCAATAGAAAGAGTATTTAAAAACTTCTTTTTTGTCTTAAAAACAGAGACATAAAAGACAACAACTCCTTTTCGCGCCTCTCAAAACACAAACAAGCAATATTATAAAAATTCCGAACACCCCTGACGCCACAATCAACCGCTCCCGGGAGTTGCTGTTTCCTCATCACAATGCCATGCCAGCTTCCCCTGCCCCGGTCACCCCCATGGCTGCAACGGGCGGTCTGTCACCCGGTACCCAAAAGAATGATCGGGACGATCGGGCCAACCACCCCCACCTTAACAAAAACCAAACAATTAACCACCGGATTTATCAGATAAAAACTATTGACATGGCGAATCGATGAAATTATGGTGGGGTGTAATAACTAGTTATTAGATGCAGGAAGTCGACCCGACAGGATGTCGGCAAACACCCTGTCAGGCCTAACCAGTACAACCTTTACCGGAGGTCGTCATGGCTAAACGATTTTTTACCCCACACCCACATCCATTTCAAGTCGATTTATCCTCCACCCGCGGAACCCCGCACCCTCTCAACTTGCTTTACTGTCGTTACAAATGGCCAGAAAACACCGGCGTTTCAGAATAACGGGCGGCACGGCGCCCCAACGGGATACCCATTCACATTCTCCGAAAGCCCACGCACGGGCTACTCTTCTGTTCTCTCTCGACATGGCCTCACCCAAGGGGCGTTTTTCTCGTTTCCCGCATGAGAACGGGGCTGAGTATTTTTTCTAATGGTAGTCATGTTTCTTAGCAAAATTTAGATTTCTTTCAGCAACCACCCAGCTCGTCCTAGGGCAAAAAAAGAAGAGCAAAAAAGCGGTGCATTGCATGTTGCATGACTGAACCATCTAAATTTTCCTGAATACCCAGATGCAGCGCCCTGGCCTGATCGTTTTCCCATGCATATCCAGGCCAGACGACATGACACCCTCGGCATCAGCACGGCCATCGGCACAAGTGCATTGCCGCCCCCCGTTTCAATGCCAACAGGCAACACACCCGTGGTGCGCACTTTTTTTGGAGCGTTCCGGCGACTCGGTTCCGCAGGGAAAGCCCGGTCTCCTCACGGGCTGCCATACACCAAGCCCCCATCGGGAGCCCGCTCTCCATGAATACGCACGATTCCCCGGTGAGAGCCCCGTGCGCAGCCGCACAGTCCATTACGCACAATGCATCAAACCAAGGAGCTCCCATGCCCTCATTCACAACCCAGACTTCAACTGTCATGTTCTCACGACCCGAAATCTCAGAACTCTGCGACGCCATCAAGGACATCCATCGCACCCTCCACGCCGTGGGCAGACTGTATTCGGAACTATGCGGCACCGAGGCCCCCGGCGGCAATGGCCTCCAGATAGACTTTAAAAAATGGGGGATTCGCACGATCACCGAAGATCTCCTCAGCCGCCAGTACGATTCCATTGACCGCATGGTTGAAATCTACAGGGAGGAGCAGGAAAAAATGAAGAACACCCGCTGACAGCATCAGCATAAGCCTCCCAAAAAAGGCACCAATTCAGCCCATGCCTCCGGCGGACCTGCGGGGGCATGGGTTTTGGTCAGACCTTGACCACAGAAGGCTGTTTTTTTTGGCTTTGATCCAATCGCTTTCCCATGAAATATCCGGGCTAAATAAAACCGCACCCGAAGATGAATGATCCGGCCCTGCAACCCCACGGGCCTTGCCCAAAACGCCATGCTCACCCTACCAAGTGCGAACCATACATTAAACACGAAACCTTTTTACGCCATGTGTTCCCTGTGCAATCATAAAAAAGCTTCGAACTAAATACATATATCGAACACCCGTCAACCGAAAAAATACCCAAAATAACTCTATTTTTTCGCCATACACACCTGCAAAATGAAATTTATCCTATTGTGTTCAATGGATTTTATATGGTATGAAGGGCTTCCATGATCCATTGAGTTGTAAATAAATTTCGGAAACCATTCCCTCAAAAGAGACGTCGCATAGGCGAATCAGCACGATTTGTTTTACGCCGCAGGAACCAGATGATTGAATACAGAAATGTAAGAAAAGTATACGGAAACGGCCAGGATGCCGTCCCGGCCGTTCGAGACATCAGTCTGCAGATCAAACCGGGAGAAGTCGTTGTCTTTCTCGGCCCCTCCGGGTGTGGCAAGACCACCCTGCTTCGCATGACCAACAAGCTGGAAGAGATCTCCGGCGGGGACATCCTGGTGGACGGCCGCAGCATCCGCGAACTCAACCCCGTTCAGCTCAGGCGCAGCATGGGCTACGTGATCCAGCAGATCGGCCTGTTCCCCAACAAGACCATCTATGAAAACATCGCCATGATCCCCCGGGTTCTCAAGTGGGACAAGGCGAAAATCGACGACCGGGTGGCCCACCTTTTAAAAATAGTCAAGCTCGACCCGGAGACCTACAGCGACAGATACCCCGCCGAACTCTCCGGCGGTCAGCAGCAGCGCGTGGGAGTGGCCCGCGCCCTGGCCGCAGACCCGGACATCCTCTTGATGGACGAACCCTTCGGGGCCATCGACCCCATCAACCGCGATCAGATCCAGGACGAATTCATGCGGCTCCAGGCCCGCCTGAAAAAGACCATCGTCTTTGTCTCCCACGACATCCACGAAGCCATCAAAATGGCAGACCGCATCGCCATCTTCCGGGCCGGTCAGCTGGTGCAGTTCGACACCCCGGAGATGATCCTCACCCAGCCCCGGAACAAATTCGTCTCGGATTTTGTGGGGGCGGACCGCGCCCTGAAGGTCCTGGGGCTGATCCGCGCCCGGGAAGCCATGAACTCCTCGCCGAAAAACGTCATCCCGGCAGAGATGAAGAGCCCGGAAGCCCTGGACCGCCTCATGGAGAAAAACCGGAAGGTGGGAATCGTGGTGGAAAACGGCAAGCCCGTGGGCTACGTGACACCCAAGCTCCTGAAATTCGAAACCGGACCGGTGACCGACGCCGCCGAACCCTTCCAGATCTTCGTAGAAGACGACGAGCCCCTTCGGGAAGTCCTCTCCTCCATGCTCATGGACACCATGGACTTTTACTGCGTGGTGGACGACAACGGCCATTTCAAAGGGACCATCACCTACCAGAACATCCAGGACAAGATCATGGAATTCTATGAAGACGACAGCAACAAGTAGGGGGCTTTTGTGAGCATCATAGACTTTATCCAACAAAACCTGGACCAGACCCTGACCCTGGGGCTGGAGCACCTCTACCTGGTGTTCCTCTCCCTGTGCATCGCCATGGTCACCGGCATCCCCACGGGCATCGCCATCACCAAAAACGATGCCCTGGCCAAAAAAGTGATCGACGTGGCCAACATCCTGATGACCGTGCCCTCCATCGCCCTGTTCGGCATCATGCTGCCCATCCTGGCCCCTTACGGCCTGGGCCTCGGCAAGGTCCCTGCGGTGGTGGCCCTGGTCCTCTACAGCGAGCTGCCCATCATCCGGAACACGTACACGGCCATCAAAAACGTGGATTCAAGCCTTGTGGACGCCGGAAAAGGCATGGGCCTGACCCGGTGGCAGCTTCTCAAAGAGGTGGAGATCCCCCTGGCCGTCCCCGTGATCCTGGCCGGCCTGCGCACCGCCGCCGTCATGAACATCGGCATCGCCGCCATCGCCGCCTACATCGGGGCCGGAGGCCTGGGGGTCTTTATCCAGCAGGGCATCTCCCGGTCCTATGAAGAGATGATCATCACAGGAGCCCTGGGCGTCTCCATCCTTGCCATCCTGGTGGATTCCGGCATGGCCCTCATTGAACGCCGGCTTACATCCAAGGGCCTTAAAATCGAGGCATAAGAAGTCATGACTTTGGCAACAAAACTCTATCGTTTCACACTTTTCGGCATCCTCTTTTTCTGCGGGGTCAAGGCCCAGCAGATCGGGCTCATGGAGTACCTCTCCGACCCCTTTGAGATGGAATATGTCATGGAGCTGGTTCGCCAGCACCTGGTGCTTGTGGGCAGCAGCATGCTCATGGCCACCATCATCGGGCTGGGCGCAGGTATCCTGCTCACGCGGGACCGCATGAAAAGGCACACCCCTGCGGTGATGTACGTCCTGAGCCTGGGCCAGACTATCCCTTCGCTGGCCGTCATCGCCATCTCCCTGAGCTTTCTGGGCATCGGCACCAAGCCGGCGATTTTCGCCCTCACCATCTACTCCATCCTGCCCATTGCCAGAAACACCCTGGCCCAGGATGGGGCCGTGCCCTCGGGCATCACCGACGCGGCCCGGGGCATCGGGCTCACCCCCTTTCAGATTCTTATGCAGGTGGAACTCCCCAACGCCGCCACGGTGATCCTCACGGGCTTTCGAATCGCCCTGGTCATCAACGTGGGAAGCGCCCCCCTGGGCTTTCTGGTGGGAGCGGGGGGCCTGGGAGACCTTATCTTCACCGGCATCGACATGATGATGCCCGTCAAACTTTTGGCCGGAGCCATCCCAACCACCCTGCTGGCCCTTGTGGGCGATTACGCCTGCGAGATGCTGGGCCTGCTGGTGGTCCCCAAGGGGCTCAGGCTTCAAAACAGTTAAACACCCAACACAGGAGACACCCATGCAGACAGCCAAACGCGCATTTTTAAGGCTTGCCCTTGCCGCCTGCCTCGCCCTGGCCTTCACCACCCAGGCCATGGCCGCAAAGGAGATCGTCCTCGGCGGAAAAAACTACACCGAGCAGTACCTGCTCACAGAGCTTGCCAAGCAGATCCTTGAGAGCAAAGGATTTCAGGTCACCGTCAAAAACGGGGTGGGCTCCTCCATTGCCCGCCAGTCCCTGGAAAACGGCCTCACCGATCTCTACTTCGAGTACACGGGCACCGCCTACACCGTCTATCACAAGGGCACCGACCCCGAGGTGATCAACAACTCCCAGAAATCCTATGACTACTGCAAGACAAAGGACGCGGAAAAAGGGTTGATCTGGCTTAAGAAAACGTCCTTCAACAACACCTACACCCTCATGATGCGGGCCGACGAGGCTGAAGCGGCCAACATCAAGACCATCTCCGACTTGGGGGCCCGCTACAAAAAAGATTCCAAGGCCTACACCCTGGCCGTGGGCACCGAGTTCTGGGAGCGCCCGGACGGCATCAAAAAAATGATGAAGGTATACGGTTTCAGGATCTCCGGCTCCCGAATCAAGAAAATGGACGTGGGCATCACCTACCTGGCCCTTAAAAACAAGCAGGTGGACGTGGCCATGGGTTACTCCACGGACGGCCGCATCGCCGCCTTCAACCTCGTCAACCTGGACGACGACATGCACTTCTTCCCCGTCTACAACCCGGCCCCGGTGGTTCGCAAGGACGTACTCGCCAAGTACCCCGAAATCGAAACCCTCCTGGCCCCCCTGACGGATAAGCTCACCGCCGACCAGATGCAGACCCTGAACGCGAAAGTCGACGTGGATCACCAGAGCGTCACCGAAACCGCCTCAACCTGGCTCAAAGCCAACAACCTGCTGTAGGCAAAAGGGCTTCGGCCTTCAGACCTGTTAAACGCAAAAAAGCCCGGTGCGGCATAACGCCACCGGGCTTTTTTTGAATCTTTAACGTACCGGACTGAGGTTTGTGATTTGTAATATAACGTCTTTAGCGAATATTCCCAATCCTGTCCCACCGAACGTTCCGTTTGCGGCCGACGGACCAGTATACCCCGACAACCTTGCCGCGAAGAGCTTCTAGTGAAAGCACCCCCCCAAAACCGGCTGTCATGGCTATTGTCCCGATTGTCACCCATAACAAAGCAGGATCCTTCTGGGACACGCATGGGACCAAAGTTATCCCTTAAAGTCACCTCACGACTAAACATGCGGCTGTCAATATGAATCGCGTAGGCCTCCCAAACCTCCTGCCCGTTCAAAAACAATTTTTTATTCCTGATCTCAACCTCGTCGCCACCCATGGCAACGATTCGTTCGAGGAAATCTTTCTTGGGATTCTCGGGATATTCACACACAATCACATCCCCCCTTTCCGGCTCAGAAAACCTGTAGGCCATCTGATTCACCAAAATATGATCCCCCGGCAAAAGAGTCGGCACCATCGACGCTGAAGGGATGGTGTACGCCTTGACAGCATACGTTCTTATTGGGAGGGCAAGTATCAGACTCGACACGAGAGTCATTACCTGCAGCGCAACCACCTTTTTGTAGGATGTGCCCAGAATCCTTTTCAGGGCCCATAAACCGGCGCACCAACTCAGGATAGGCATCAGCACTTCCACGGCCACCTGATTAAGCTCAAATCGTTGCAGCCCGTATAGAAGAGCCTGGCAACCCAATCCGATAAGCAGCGCGACAACAGAAGCGACAAGGCCTCTTTTAATCGTCAAGTCCTTTATCTTGAGGAGCCTCCCAAAGCCCACCATAAAAAGAACCGAAAAAACAAAGGAAACCATCAAGAATCCAACGGTTATAAAAAAGATCTCCATATCGTCGCAACACCTTTCAATACCTACCCTTTATTCAAGGGGCTCAGGCCCCTCTATTTTTTTCGGTTGTCCCTTACCTCAAAGGACTTCTTCTTGTCCCGCCTCAGATCAAAAAGCCCGATGGCCTCCATCAGATCACTCAACCGTGCGCCATGACCAGTACCTGGGTCAAAGGAGGCATGGTTGCTGATATGGGAACCGACCTTGGAGAGGTTTGCCCACCCGTCACCGTTCTCCGAGCCGGAAATGGCATCACGGAGCAGGTTCATCAGCTTGGCATCTCCCCGCAGCTCTTTGGCATCGACCCGGGTTGTTTTTACCGCCACCTCATCATCCACATAAAGAAAGGTGGAGCACGCATTGATAAACACGGGCGGTGTTTTTCGCTCCCCGAACCCGATCACCGATTTTCCCTCGGAGATGATCCGCGTGGCAAGGGGCGTAAAGTCACAATCAGAGGTCACAATGCAGAAGGTGTCCACCTGCTTGGTGTAGAGAATGTCCATGGCATCGATGGCAATGGCGATATCCGTGGCGTTTTTCCCCTTGGTGAGGTCGTACTGCTGGAAAGGCTGGATGGTGCTGGACGCGCTTTACCACTGGCAGCCCGTGGTCCAATTGCCGTAGGCTCGCCGGATGTTCACCTTCCCGTGCCGCGCAAGTTCCGAAAAAATCTTCTGGATGGACTTGGCCGGTGAATTGTCCGCGTCAATGAGCAGGGCAATGTTCTTGGTATCTGTCACAATGGGCCTCCAATGAGTGGGTTCACAAATCTGCTCAACACCGAAAATCGCCTTATGGATCAGACATCGCCGCCTTCGGCACAATAATAACCGAAGGCAGTCTACCACAACAAAGGGGGTGATGGTGTGTAAAACATCGGAGGACAGGACAGCAAACCCTTCCACAAGTAAAACCCAGAGCATTTACATATATCTTTTACTCATATAAAAAGATATTGAGAAGCAGAAGAAGCGACAACGCTATACATACAGCCACCACACCAACGCAAGGAGACCCATGATGTCGAAAAACTCATTTGTCCCCGGGTTTGACTTCCGGTTGGCCACCCTTGGATTTCTTGTGGCTCTGTTCAGCGCGGGGATCGGCATCGGCGGAGGGACGCTTCTGGTCTCCATACTGACATCATTTTTCGGGTTTGACTTCAAAAAGGCAGCGGGCATCTCCCTGGCGACCATCATCCCCATCAGCTTTGTCGGGGCCGTAAACCACCTGATCCTGCTCCCCGGGCCACCCGCCCTTCGGCTTTACCTTCTCTTTATCCCGGCATGCGTCTGTGGAACGATGCTGGGCGGAAACATGGTGCGAAAGCACCACACAGGGTGGCTGAAGCTTGCCTTTGCCCTCTTCTTGCTCGTGGTCAGCCTGCGGATGCTGAAGATCTGCGATTTTCCCTTCCTGGTCTACACCGGCCTGCATGCCCTTTTGCTGTCACACGAATCCCTTCTCGTCATCCCCGTGGGGATCCTCATCGGCATGATCGCTGTACTGTTGGGGATCGGATGCGGCTTGCTCATTGTGCCCTTTTTCGTGATCGTATTACAGCTCGACATGCACCAGGCCATCCCCCTCTCGTTAACCACCATGTTTTTTCTCTCTACGTCTGCCACCCTCATCCACAACAGACTAAACCTCTACGACAACTCCCCTAGAAAGCACAATGGTTCCGGCCCTGGCCGGTGCGGTGGCAGGCGCCATCATCTCAAGCCACCTGCCGGCGTTTATCCTCAAGCAGCTCTTCGGTGGGTTTCTCCTTCTGATCTCCTGCAACTTTATCCTTCAGGAACTGAAAAGCTACTTGCAACGGAGCCGGCCCATCAAAACCGAATGACCATCCGAAGCCAGAAAGACAGTTTTAAGTGGCAAGGCGAGAAGCGTGCCCCATCTTTTTTCACACGGGATGGGTGAGCCTGTAAGTGAACTGCGACACCACCCACCAGCAAGACAAAGCCGCACAGGAGTGCGGCGCTCCTCACGAGAAAAGCGACTGAGCCTGCCGTCAGCCTTACAGCAACGTTTCATCCCGCAGCCGCTTGACCACCTCCATGGTCGAAAAGGTGCGGTCCATGGTGTAGAGATGGATGCCCGGCACACCGGCTTTAAGGAGGCCCCGGCACTGCTCGGTGGCAAAGTCGATGCCCATGGCAAGGACGGCCTCTTTGTCGTCGGGGTCCACGCTTGTGAGGCGGGCTTCGAGATCGGGGGTGATGGTGGTGCCGCAGACCTTGGCCAGGATCCGGGCCATCTTGACGCTGTAGACGGGCATGATCCCGGGGATGATGGGAACGTTGATTCCTGCGGTGCGGCACCGCTCCACGTAATGGAGATAAAAAGAGTTCTCGTAAAAGTTCTGTGCCACCACGTACTCGGCGCCGTTGTCCACCTTGGCCTTGAGATGTTCGATGTCCTTTTCAAGGCTTTGGGCCTCCTGGTGGCCTTCGGGGTACCCGGCGCAGCCCAGGGTAAAGTCGTAGCGTTTTTTGATAAAGGCAATGAGGTCCGAGGCATAAGGAAAACTGTCCGGGTGCGGGGTAAACCCCTCCTGTTGGGGCTTGTCGCCCCGGATAACAAAGATGGTTTCGATGCCCATGTCCCGGTAGCGGTCCAGCACCTCGGTAATCTCCGACGGTGCCATGCCGTACCCGGCGAGGTAGGCCACGGTGGGGATGGATTTGTCCAGCATGGTCCGGACGGTCTGGTACGACCCGTCCCGGTTGGAGCCGCCCGCTCCGAAGGTGACGGACATGTAATCGCTGGCCCACAGCAAAGAGATCGTCCACCACGGCGCCGAACCCTTCTTCGGCTTTTTCGGTTCGCGGCGGAAAGAACTCCATGGACAGGACGGGGGACTGGGTGTCGTAGAGGTGGGTGACGCGCATGGGATAGGCTCCTGGTACAGGTGGATAATGGAAAAGCTCGGCGGCCTTGCCGGAGAGCCACCCCTTTGAAACGTTGGACAAACAAGAAAAGGTGCCCGCCGGCCTGCTGTCGGGAAAAGTCTTTTTCTGTGATACGAAATTTACTGACGATCTTCAAGGAAGAATAAGAAAAGGTGTCCCGTGAAAGGTGATGGGCATGGGCTTGCAGGTGATATGGCAATACGTGAGGGAGAGTGGAATCACGTCGATCGGCCCGGGAAAGCCGCACCGAAGTGCGGCGCTCCATATTTGACTGCCATGGGCCAAAGACGCTGACGGCCAATGTGCCCGGCCCTTGGGACCCGGCACATTGGCGAAATCGGGTATCAGACGGAAAACTGTGCTGCGGTGTCCCTGAGCTGGGCGGCCATGGTGTTCAGGCCGTCGGCGCTTTGTCGGATCCGATCGCTGCCGTGGGACATCTCCCCGGCCTCGGTGTTGACCGCAGCGATATCCCGGGCGATCTCTTCGGCCACGGCCGAGCTTCGGCTGACGTTGTGCTGCTTTCCCGGATGCCTTCATTGGTCTGATGGACATTGGCGGCGATTTCAGCGGTGGAGGCAGACTGCTGCTCCACGGCGGCGGCGATGGTCGCGACGATCTCGTTCACCCCGTCGATGACCGAGGAGATCTCCTCGATCTCGGTGCTGGAGGCTGAGGCCGTGCCCTGCATCTCTTCAATGCGGGAGCGGATGTCCAGGGTGGCTTCGGCGGTCTGGTGGGCCAGGGCTTTGATTTCGCTTGCCACCACGGCAAACCCTTTGCCCGCTTCACCTGCACGGGCCGCCTCGATGGTGGCGTTGAGGGCCAACAGATTGGTCTGCTCGGAGATGTCGGTGATGGTCTCGGTCACCTTGCCGATGGCCTCTGCCGCACTCCCCAGCTCCACCATGCGGGTGGCTGCGCGCCTTGATTTCTCAACGGCTTCGCCGGAGATGCCGCGGGCCGACTCCGTGTGATCTGCGATCTCACGGATGGTGGAGGTCATCTCCTCGGTGGCACTGCCCACCTGGTTCGCGTTGGTGGCGGCCTGCTCCATGGCCGCAGCCACGGAGACCATGTTTGCGCTCATCGTCTGGGCCGAGGCGGCTACGGTATTGGATGTTTCAAAGGTTTGCCCCGCCCCTGCGGACATCTGCTCGGACACATCTGAGAGTTCCGTGGAAGAGGCAAGAAGGGTATCGGTGCTCTGCTTCATCTCCGTGATCATGGCGGAAAAGGCCCCGACCATGGTGTTGAGAACGCCCCCCAGGCGGGAGATCTCATCGCCCCCTTCTGCACGAAAGACCACGGCCAGATTGCCGGTGGCCAGGATGTTCACCTTCTTTGCCATCTCCTTCAACGGGCTGGCGATGTTGTTGACCACAAACAGGCTGAAGGCCATGGTCAGGAGAAAAAAGGTCGCGGCAATGGCCACCAGGGAGATGACGGCTTTTTGAATGACGGTGCGGCTGAGCATGTCGGAAAACTTGGTCTCATAGGCCTCGATGTTGTCCAGGTAGACCCCGGTGCCGATCCAGTAGTCCGTGCCTGCAATCATCTCGGAGTATCCCAGCTTCAAGGTATCCCCTGCCCCGGGCTTGTTCCACATGAACTCCACGAACCCGCCGCCCCGCCTGGCGTTGTTGTAGAGTTCGCCCACGGAACGCACACCGTTTTTGTCCACCAGGTGTCCCAGGTCCTTGCCTTCGAGCTGATGCTTGATGGGGTGCACGGCATTACGGGTTCCCTTGTAGATAAAGTAGTACCCGGACTTGTCCTCTTCAAAGCGTACGGGATAAATCATCCGACGCATGGCATCGACTTTCTCCTCTTCGCCCTCAATGCCTTCAAGGGCCCTGGAGAGGGCCACAGACACGCTGTGCACCGAAGCCTTGAGCTTGTCCTGCTGGGCCTTGTACAGAACCTCTTTGGCTCCTTCAATACCCACATCCCGGGTGACGCCGATATAGTGGACTGCGGTTGCAGACAACGAGAGAAAAGAGACAGATACCATGATGAGAACAATAATCATCTGGGTCTTGATCTTGAAACATCGAAGCATGAATGGGGGGTCCTTCCGCTGATTGACGTACCAGAACGCGCACGTTATGGAAGAGCCCGACAGCCCCACACCGACGCGAACACATGGATACAACTTCACATTTGAGTCAAATGATTCACAGCACACCGGACCTGACTGTCTGACGGCATGCTCTCCTTGCCAAGCCTGATTGTTGAAAAATGAACGATCCTTATCTCATGAACCACTCAATTTTTCAACGTTTTGATCCCATGGTTTCTCAGGTGGAAACCGCGCGTGGCAACCCGGCAGGATGTGTGCCCCTTGGTGTTACCCTGTCCAGGGGCGCGGGCCTGGCGATAAAATATCCCTGGGCGTGGGTGCATCCTGCCCGAGTCACGGCGTCAAGCTGCGCAGGCTCTTCAATGCCCTCGGCCACCACCGAGACCCCCAGCTTCTGGGAAATGGAAGCAATGGCCGAGATAATGGACAGCCCGTCCTGGTCAATGCGAGAGATAAAGGATCGATCGATCTTCAGGGTGTCGATTTGGTAGCGGTGCAGGTAGGCAAGGGACGAATAGCCCGTTCCGAAGTCATCGATGGCGATACGGACACCTGCCTCCCGGAGCCGGTTGAGGTTGGCCTCGGCCATGGGGCGGCTTTCCATGAAATCGGTTTCCGTAATTTCCACCACAAGATGTGAAGGCGACACCCCGTAACGGGCAAACACCCCCGTAATAAACGGGCAGAGTTCCGGGTCGCCGAGCTGGCTTGCCGTCAGGTTGATGTTGAGGATGCGCTCAGGGAACTCCCGGTTCCAGGCGGAAAGGGTCCGGGCCGCGGCTTCCACCACCCAGCACCTCAGGGCGGTGGAGAGGCCGGTCTCTTCCAGCACGGAAAGAAACGCCCCTGGAGCCAGCACCCCTTTTGTGGGATGGTTCCAGCGGATGAGGGCCTCAAAACGATCCGTGGGGCCCTGCGGCAGGGTCAGGATGGGCTGAAAGTAGAACTCGAACTCATCCCGGTCAAAGGCATCCCTTAACTCCTGCTCCATCTCCAGGCGATGCACCGCCTTTTCGTGAAGGCTGCTGTCAAAAAAGGTAAAGCGCCCACGGCCCGAGCCCTTGGCTTCATACATGGCAAGGTCGGCATTCCGGATCACCGTGTCCGGATCCGTGTACCCGGAGAGATCAAACACCACGCCGATGCTCGCACCGATATGGAGCACCTGGCCGTCGATCTCAAAGGGTGAGGCTGCCGCATCCAGGAGGCGACGGGCAATGCCCTCCACCTCGGAGGCGTCCCGGGTCTCCCGAAGCAGCACGGCAAACTCGTCACCGCCGATGCGCGCCACGGTATCCCTGTCCCTCAGGCACTGGGTGAAGCGCCGTGAGACAACCTGGAGCAGGGCGTCCCCCACGGGGTGGCCCAGGGAGTCGTTCACCGATTTGAACCGATCCAGGTCCAGGAGCATCACGGAGCAATTCTCCCCATCACCATGGGGAGTCAGGAGCTCTTTGAGGCCTTCCACAAAGGCGAGCCGGTTGTCGATGCCTGTGAGGGCATCGTGGTAGGCCTGGTGGGTCAACCGCTTTTCCGCAAGCTTGCGATCGGTAATATCCTCATAGATCAGAAAAATCCCGCCGGACTGGTTCTCCACATCCACCCGGCAGCCTACGATGGAGACGGAAAGGGGTGTGCCGTCCACCCGCATCCTTACCCCCTCGCCGCTGAACCGGCCCCGGGTCGTGATGGTCTCCAGAAGCGTTTGGTAGGCTTCGGCTTCCGTCACCGGCACCGTGTTCATGGGCTCAACCTGCCCTTCAAGGTCGTGGGCTCCGTACCCGAAGAGGTCGCAGAAGGCCTGATTGGCCCGGACAATGCCATGGTTCTCATCCAGCAAAAGGATGCCCTGGGGAGAATGATCGAACAGGCCGGTTAAAAAACGCCCGTGGCGAAGGGAGTTTGCCCGGCTGCTTTCAAGGCTCGCGGCCAGGGCATCGCGGCCCCTTTTCACCTCCACCTGGGTGCGCACCCTGGACTGAACGATCAACGGGGTCACCGGCTTGTGCAGGTAATCGGCGCAGCCAAGGCGAAACCCTTTGGTCTCGTCCGAAGGATCACTGCAGGCCGTCACCATGATAACGGGAATGTGGCGGGTCGCCTCATCGGCCTTGAGCCGCAAGAGCACTTCGTAGCCGTCCATGCCGGGCATCATCACATCCAGGAGGATCAGGTCGGGTCCATGCCCTGCGCGGGCAATGCCAAGCCCCTCTTCCCCGGAGGTGGCCGCCTGGAGGGTGTACTCCTCCATGAGAATCGTCCCGAGGACGTCGATGTTGGACGGGATGTCGTCGATGATAAGAAGGGTCGGTTTCTCCATGTCACTCTCCTGTGGAGGCCTCGGAACACGTGGCGGGCCCTGCAGCGACTATCTGGGTCAGCAGGCCCCGGGCATCTTTGAAGTTGTATTTTCGAAGGCAGGCCACCAGCTGTTCCGCCTGGAGCCGGAACCCTGCATGGCTTAAGGGCTCCAAAAGAGCCTCAGCCTTGGCCCGGGCCATGATATTGCGGGTGGCAATGAGCGATTCAAGCTCCCGGAGGCCCTCTCCAAAGGGGCTGCCTGACCAAGGAGCACTTTCCGATTTGACGCCCGCAGGCACAAGACGTTCCGCTTCCTTCTCCAGAGCGGCGATGCACCTGTCCAGGGAGTCCACGTCAGACAGGGCCATACCGGGCTGCCCTTCCTTGACGGCGGCTTCCATGGCAGAGGCCGCTTCGGCCAGTTCATGGCAATACAGGTTGGCGGCAGCGCCTTTGAGGGCATGGAGCCGTGACCGGGCCTCTTCCCAAGAGCCTGCGGCCAGGGCTTCAGCAATGGAGGCAGGGGTCTTCTCAAAGGCTTCCACAAATCCAGTGACCAGCTCCCCCGCGCGGCTCCGGTCTCCCCTGAGGGCCGTCACCAGGCCTTCAATGTCAGGGACATCGACGGCAGCCGGTGCCTGGGAGGTATCCGAGGGCAACTGTCCGTCCAGAACCCGGAGCAGCTCTCCGGGAGTCACGGGCTTGGTGAGAAATCCCGAGGCACCGGAGGCCATGGCCGCCCTTCGGGTGTCGGGGTCCGCGTCTGCGGTGAGCATCACCACGGGAAGGTCTTCGAGGCCCTCTGAAGCACGGATGGCCTCGGTGAGCTCGCACCCGTCCATGCCGGGCATCTGCATGTCCGCCAGCACCAGGTCAAAGGGGACGCGCCCCAGAAGGTCCAGGGCCTTATGGCCGTCGGCGGCGCATTGCACCTTGAAATGTGCCGCGCCCAGGATCTCTTCTGCCACGTTTCGGTTAAAGGGGTTGTCCTCCACCACCAGCACGCGATGACCGTGTGAGCTCCCTCCAGAGATATCGGAAGGAACCGCCGGTGAAGGAGCTGGGACCAGGGATGACACAATGGCATTGTACAGGGCCGACTGCTTCACCGGTTTTGCCACGTGCCCGGCAATGTCCAGCCCCCGGTGCCAGGACACGTCCCGGTTGTTCAGGGGAGACAACAGGACCACCTCCGGGCGATGCCCCTCGTCCATGGCCTGCAAGTGGCTGATGAGCCGTTTTCCCTGACCGGGAGGCAGGGTCACGTCCGCGAGAAGCAACCCATAGGCTCCTCGGGCCTGGGTGAGGAGCGCCACGGCCTCGGGGACGGACCCTGCCAAATCGTAGGGGAATTCAAAGTCATCCAGATACCCGGAAAGGACACGCCGCGCGGAGTCGTTGTCCTCCAGCAGGAGACACCGGGGCTTGGTCCCGGCCCCGTAGAGAAAGCCCTCGGAGGTTTCGTACGGAGCCTTAAGGGGACAGGTTAAGGTAAATTCACTGCCGCGGCCCTGGGTGGACGCAACCGTGAGCGCCCCATCCATCAACGCCGAGAGTTTTCGGCAGATGGCAAGGCCCAGGCCCGTGCCGCCGTGGTGGCGGGTGGTGGAGCCGTCGGCCTGGGTAAAGGCGTCAAAGAGGGTGGGAAGCACCTCATCAGGGATGCCCTCCCCGGTATCGCGCACCCCAAGGGAGAGGGTTCCGGTTTCCAGGGTCTCCCGCTGAAACCTTGCGGTGACAACAACCTCCCCGGCCTCGGTGAACCGGATGGCGTTTGCCGTCAGGTTGGTGATAATCTGGCCCAGGCGCACGGGGTCCCCCACGAGGGTCTGGGGCACGGTGGCGTCGATGTCGCAGACCAGCTCCAGGGATTTCTCCTGGGCCTGCTGGCTCAAGGTGTCCGTCACCCCTTCCATGAGATCTCGAAGGCGGAAAGGAACAGCTTCCAGTTCCAGCTTATCGGCATCCATCTTGGAATAATCGAGGATCTCGTTGACCATGGTCAAAAGCGTCCTGGAGGCCGAGGCGATAATCCGGAGGTTTTCCTTCGCTCTCGGGGAGTCGGGTTGCGTCAGGAGCACGTCCGCCATGCCCATGATGGCGTTAATGGGCGTACGGATCTCGTGGCTTATGTTGGCCAGAAACGCCCCCTTGGCCTGTCCCGAGGCCTCGGCGGCCAGGCGGGCCTGGTTAAGTTCTTCGGTGCGCTTTTCCACCCGGCGCTCCAACTCGGCCTCCCTCACCTCGATGATCCGCACCATCCAGTTCAGGTCCCGCATGAGGGCCACGATCTCGTTTTCGTCTTCAGCCTCCGGGGGCAGCCGGAAGCCCGTGTAATCCCCCGTTTTCACCCGCTGGCAGAACCGGCTGATACGCGTCACCTGGCGCTTGACCAGCCAATGGAACCCCGGGAGCCAGGGTGCCACAAGGGGCAGGCCAAAGGCGGTAAGCAAGCCCACGGTAAGGGCGTGCTGAAAGGCAGGCAGAACGTGGATGCTGCTGGTCCGGGCCGCCAGCCACACCGCCGCCAGAGGCAGGGTGGCGTACACATAAAGAATAAACTTGTATTTCAGTGCCAGTTTCATGACCACACTCTATACGTTTGGCCCCCGGCAGGGCTGCCGGAGGCATTTTGAGCTGAATCGTTGCAACAGGTTCAAAAAAAGCGATTGAATGCCGTTTTAAAGGCGGATGTGATTTGACCCGGGGAACGAGGGGCAAAACACATCCGCTATCTGCTTAATAAGGTGGCACACCTTTCCGCCGAAGGCTTTTTTGGCGCTGACTCGTTTCTCCAAGCCTTTGGCTTGTTACGCCAGCCTGAACCGGCCCACCACATCCGTCAGTTCCTGGGAAAGGGCTGTCAGGGTCCCTGCGCTCCGGTTCACCAGGCTGCTGCTGCCCGATATCTCCCCGGAGGTTCGGCTCGACTCGGCGATGTCCCGCGAGATGCCCGCAAAGGTGGCGGATGCCCCGGCAATGTTCCGGTCGATCTCCGAAATCCCGGCAGAAACCGACCCCACATGGGCCACAATGGCATCGGTGAGCACCCGCTGCTCTTCCAGGCTTCCTGCGGTGGCCCGAACGATGCCGTCCACCCGGTCCAGGCCGTCGGCAAGGCCATCCACCGTTGCCAGGACCTCTGCCGCCGATCGGCTCACGGCCTCTGTTTTCTGTTGAATCAGCTCGGAAGCCTTGGAAACCTGGGCGGCGAGCTCCTTGACCTCGGAGGCCACCACGGCAAACCCTGCCCCGGCGCTTCCGGCCCGGGCCGCTTCAATGGTGGCGTTCAAGGCCAGGAGGTTGGTCTGGGAGGCGATGTCGTGGATGCCCTCGGCAATGCCCCCGATTTCGCCTGTGGCGGCATCAAAGGCGCGGAAGGCTGAGCGGGCTTCGCCCAGGGCCGATACCGTGTCTTCGGTGATGCCCCGGGCGTTTTCCGCACGGGCGGCCAAGGCCTTGATGGACTCCTTTACCCCGGTGGAAGCGCCGGAAATCTCCCCGGCACCCACGGCGGACTCACCGATGGCATTGCCGATGGCGGCCATGGTGCGCTCCAGGCTCTCCGAGGCCGACGCCGTGGCCGCCACCTTGTCGCTGACGGCTGCCGAGTGGGAAGCCATGTCTTCGGAGGTGGCGGCAAGCTCCCCGGACGAGGCGACCAGGGCCTCGGAGGCCTCGGCACACTTCTCAATGAGGCCGTTTAAATGCTCGGCCATGCCATTCTGGGCCCGGACCAGGTCGCCTATCTCATCGCGCCTGCGTGTCTCCATGCGACCGGCAAGGTCCCCGGAGGCGATCCTGGCGGAGAAATCGCAAAGGTCCTTCAGGGCGCCGGAGAGACGGCGTGAATAGAAAAAGGTAGCAAGGCAACCCAGGACCAGCACTGCGACGCCCACGCCCACGGAGGTGATCTCAATCTGGCGGAGAACAGCTTTCACCTGCCGGGTCTCTTCAAACAGGGCCAAAAAGAACCTGCCACGGCTTGGACCGAAGCCCACGGGCACCGCACGAAGGATCCCGGAAGTCCCGCCCAGAAGGACGTTTCTGTCGGCATGGGAAATGGAGCCACCCAAAACGCCTTCGGGCAGGGTTGAATACCCCTTGGCATCCGAGGAAGCGCGAAGGCGATACGTTCCGCCCAGGTCTTCATAGAGGGCACAACTTCCTGGTCCGCCCCGGAGAAGGGCGGTCACAAAGGCATCGTCCAGGCTTCGCCTGACCACCATGGTCCCGAGAAAACTTGCCTTGTTGTAGACTGGGCTTAAAAAGACCATCTCCGAGACCCCACCCCTCACCCCCATACCGCCAGCAACAGTGCCTTTGGCCATCTTCTGCGCCGGGGCCTTTAAGCCTTCGGCCTCCCCCACCACGCAGTTGCCTTTCCGGTCAAACACCGTCACCCCGTCGTAGGAGAGCACCCGCTTCATGAAGCCGACCCTGGTTTTGAGGTTTTCGTATTTTTTCGTGAACCTGGCCGCCTTCATCAGACGGACAATCTCGCGGTCCCCAGCCATGCGGCCAAGGTCCGCCTCCATGGAGGTGTAGATCGCCGACACCTTCCCCTCCATGGCCGACACCCTGGCGGTGAGCTCTTTTTCCTGGGCATTCATCAGAATGCGCCCGGAGTTGATGTGAATGGGAATGATGATGGATGCCACAGCCAGAATCAGGATGGCGCTGAAAAAAAGGCTGAGCTTGCTTCCGATGTTCATGATCATACTCTCTTTCAAAACACATGGCCCTTTGCCCATGGCACAAGGCCTGAAATGGTAACGACTCATCCCACAGCTGCCTCCGGCGGCCCTGCCGGGGCTAAACGTTTAAAACGTTTAACAAACAGGTCATAAAAAAAGGTACATGAATGCCGCTTTACATGCAGATGTGATTTGACCCGAGGAACGAGGGGCAAATGACATCTGCTATCTGCTTTCAAGGTGGCACACCTTGCCGCCGGAGGCTGTTTTTTGGGGCTGAATAGTTACGACGGGTTTAACAAACAGGGGTTAAAACCCGGCCTTGAGCCAGTCCATGGCAAAGCCCTTTTCCATGAGCTGCCTGCCATGGGCACCCGTGGCAAAGGCCAGGAAACGGGTCGTTGCACCGGACGCATTTTTTCGGCTGACCAGGCTGCGCCGAGCAAGGAAGGGGTACCGACCGTTCTTCTCGGATGCCCGGCACGGGGCCACACCGTCCACGGCCAGGTGCTTTGAGTTGGCGTCAAAGAACATCCTCGGCACCATGGCGACGGCCATCTCGTTGGCCGCAATCTCATCGAGCTGGTTGTCCGTCACCTCTACGTACATCACCGACTCTTCCAGGCGCGCCGTGTTTTTTGTGATGCCGCTTTCCGCAAGGGCCTTGTCCAGCAGGGAGTCGTAACTTGCACCGCACCGCTGCTTATACAAAAGGATCTCCATATCCTTGCCGCCCACCTCTTTCCAGTTGGTGATGTTCCCGGCAAAGATGTCAAGGACCTGTCGGTTTGTCAGGGTATCCACAGGGTTTGCCTTGCTCACGGCCACGGCATAGGCCATGGGATCAAGGGGTGTCTCCACCAGGCCTGCGGCTTTCTCCTCTTCGGTGAGGGGTCTTAAAAGCGTTCCGATGTCGGCGGCGCCCGAGCGAACGGCGGCCACCCCCGCCTCCAGCCCGGCGCAGTCCTCGTTCATGGAAAATGCAAAAGGCGTCTCGCTGCGAAAGGGATTGGGAAGCCCTTCCTGGGTCTCATGGGTGACAACCACGCTGTTGAAAATACACCGCCCGGTCACTGCCACGGTGAGATCCTGTCCGGGCCCGGCAAACAGGTTGCCCGGAAACAACACCGATGCCGCGCAAAGGGCCCCCGCCCCTGCCGCTGTTCGTTTCAAAAAATCGCGCCGTGAACATGTTGCCCCACATGTGCATGATTTTGTCATGATACCTCTCCCTTCCACATTTTCTTTGCTGTATAAATTTTTCTTGGCTTGCCAAACAAATCTGCCTGGCCGAGATAAATATGGAAGGTAAAATTCTTTGTCAATACCAAAATTAGGCAACAACCCATCAACCGGGAATCACCAACACATCATCCGCCAACGGATCCATCAAAATAACAAGGCCATAGACATTCAGTTGCGGATGGTGGGGCTACTCTGTTTTTCCACCCCGCCCCGAGGCGTTGCGGGCCTTTCCCCGCCACAACCGACGTGGCGGAGGCCTGGTTATCCCGTTGCCCCAAGGGGTTCAGGCGCCTTGACAAATGGGGTTCGACCGACTAATACCGTATTTTTTAGGAAAGACAAAATTTATTTATACCAACAAAAAACCGGAAGGATGTTCAGCCCAATGATATCCCACGACACCCTCATGAGAAACCTCCCCGGCATGGTCTACCGGAGGATCAACGACGGCTACTGGAGCATCGACTATGTCAGCGAAGGGGCCCGCAAACTCTTTGGGGAGACCCCCTACCGAATGATCCTGACCCGGCGGGCCA
Organism: Desulfoluna sp. CYM3A; assembly: GCF_056829965.1. Taxonomy (NCBI): domain Bacteria; kingdom Pseudomonadati; phylum Thermodesulfobacteriota; class Desulfobacteria; order Desulfobacterales; family Desulfolunaceae; genus Desulfoluna; species Desulfoluna sp. CYM3A. Next base: position 1,270,408 of record NZ_CP186556.1, on the reverse strand, counting down.
AGCTGGCCAACCTGGTCCATGAGGCATGTGTCGACGAAGTTATCCGGGCATCGGAGCAGGCCATGCATAGGCACAAACCCTATCAGCTCATTTACCGCGTCAATTCGCTGACAGAACGGGACAAGTGGGTCTGGGACCGAGGGGAAGGCATCTACGATGACAAGGGGGTCCTCATCGCAGCCGAAGGGTTCATCACCGATTTTACAGAACACAAGGAGATGGAAGAGGAGCTGCGAAGATTCGCTGAACTGCCAGGTGGCACTCAAGACGGCTTCCATGCCATGACCGGCGCATCCCCTGCCATGCAGGAGCTCTACACCATGATCGAAAAAGCAGCCGAAACCACGGCCCCGGTCATCGTCAACGGAGAGTCCGGCACTGGCAAAGAGCTGGTCTCCCGCACCATCCATGACATCGGCCCCAGAAAGGAAAAAAACTTTGTGCCGGTCAACTGCGGCGCCATTCCGGAAAACCTTATGGAGTCCGAGTTCTTCGGCCACTGCAAGGGGGCTTTTTCCGGGGCCCACTCCGACAGGGAAGGCCTTCTGGACAAGGCCGACGGCGGCACCCTCTTTCTGGATGAAATCGGTGAGATCGGGCTTTCCATGCAGACCAAACTCCTTCGGGCCATTGAGGGCGGCGGATACACCCCGGTGGGGGGGCGGCAGGTGAAGGTCCCGGATATCCGCATCGTCTCTGCCACCAACCGGGATCTTTCCGAGCTGGTGCGCCGAGGAACAATGCGGGAGGATTTCTTCTACAGGATCCATGTGGTCCCCATCAAGGTGCCGCCTGCGGCAGGCCGATGTCCCCTGGTGGACCGCTTCATCAAGGCCTGGCCCGGGGAGACAAAGCCCGGGGCGTCTGAAATGTCCGCCATCATGGCCTACGACTGGCCGGGAAACATCCGGGAGCTGGAAAACGTCCTCAGGCGCTATGCCACCCTGGGACGCCTGGACCTGCCCACCGCCTGCCGGGCCCCGGCAAGCTGCCCGGGCCTGGAGAGGGGCCCCCTCAAAGCCCGCCTTGCCGCCCTGGAAAAGCAGATGATCGAAAGGGCGTTAAAGGAGAACAACCACAATCGCACCGTGCGAGCTGGCCATTGACCGGCGCTCCCTCTACACCAAGATCAAGGCGTACAACATCTCCCCCGGAGAGTAACGGGAAAAAAGCCCCCGCACCGGGGGTTTTCTTCCCGCCACCGTCAAGGGGCCCTCCTTCCAAGGCTTTCCGCGGCGAGGGTGCGCAAAGTCGGGAAGATGGCTTCCCATTGGCAAAAAATCAGGCAAGCCTAAAAATTTACAGTTAATGAAAATAATTTACAGACCTTATGGCATTTGCACTCAGGTTGGCCCGCAATATGCTCTATCTCCCGGTACGCAATTGAACCCCATGGGCCTTTGCCAGCGCCACGAGCCGTCCCACAGATCAAGGCCGGCGCATGCAACGCCCTGCAACCGAAGGAGAGCACCATGTCCGAACCAACCGAAATGCGGAACCTCATCATGATCGGAGACAAGCTGGCCCACACCGCAAGGGCCCTGGGAGTCCTGCCCCGGGCCATGGTCACCAGCCAGATCCCCCTCATCGAAGACTTTTTCCCCGGCATCGACCACCTGGAGTGCACCCGCTGCATCATGACCACCAAGCGACGCATCCTTCACACAGCCGCCAAGCGGGGCGGAATACAAACAATCCTTTTGGAAAAGGACACCGCCGCCAGCGACTACTGGTGCGGGGAAGGCTTCGACCCCTCAGAGATGGAAAACGAGCTCACCTCCGACGGCTACGAGGTATCGGTGGTGGACTTTTCACAGGGAATTCACCACGGCATCCGCGACACAGGCAAGGTCCTTGGCCGGGACAAGCTGGCGGAGCGCTTGATCAGGCACTATGACGCCCAGCTTGAGGAGGTAAACGCCCTCCTGCCCTTGGGGGACAAAAAACGCGTTGCCGCCTTCGTGGGCTTCATGCACCCCATGACCCATGAGAACTTCCTGATCCCACAGGCGTGCGACAGCTTTCTCAATCAAAAGGTCATGGAACCCTTGGGGCTAAAGAACGCCCTGGAGGACCTGGGCCCCCTGGATGAGCTCTCCCCAGCTGAGATGATGCAACGGCTCACCCAAACCGCACCGGAGGTCATCGTGATCACCGGAAACGCCCAGGCAGGGCTCATGGCCATCCGGGACGCGGCAGATGCCGACCCCGCCTTCCGGGAGGTCCCCGCCGTAAAAAACCATGCCGTCCATGCCCTGCCCGCCTGTAGCGGCGGGGAACCTGCGGACTACCCGCAGATCCTCGGCGCATGGGCCCACGCCCTTGGCCACAAAGAGCGTGGAACGATTTGACCCGCAGCGACGGGACACAAAGCAATACCAGGAGATGAACGTGAAAAAGCAGATTTTTAAACTACCCATGATGGTGTGCATGGCCCTCATGGCCACCCAGGCCCTGGCCGAAGAGCCGAACATCCCGGCAAAACCCCAGGATCCCCCGGCTGTTGCCACACGCATGGACAGCATGGTGGTCACGGCCACGCGCACCAAAACCAGCGCCTTTGACGTGCCCGCCTCGGCCTCTGTGGTGGACGCGGATACCATTGAGCAGGACCGACCCGACAACCTGGCCGACATCCTGGAGAGCATTCCCGGCGTGGACATCTCAGGAGACGCGGCCCACGCCCAGCAACCGGCCTTGAGGGGCCTGCCCGAAAGCCAGACCATCATCAAGGTGGACGGGGCCCGTGAAAACTACGTGCAAAAAGCAGGGGACGCCCAGTCCACAATTCTCGTGGACCCGGATCTTTTAAAAGAGGTGGAGGTGGTCCGTGGTCCGGCATCGGTGATGCACGGAGCCGGAGGCATCGGCGGGGTGATCTCTCTTACCACCAAGGACGCCGCCGATCTCTTGAAGCCCGGCCGGAACGTGGGGGCCATGGTCAAGGGCGGTGTCAGCACCGCCGGAGACGAAACCCATGGGACAGCAGCGGCCTTCGGGCGGTACGGCAACCTCGACATCCTGGCCACCGACGCCTTACCGGCGATGTGGAAACCAGCACCGAAGAAGAGGGCAAGAAGACCGTCAAACGGGACGGCAAAATCAAAAACGCCATGGTCAAGGCCACCTACACGCCCACAGATGCCCACACATTCTCCCTCAACGCCACCCGCTTTGATCAGGACATCACCTATAAAAAGGACGATTCCCGTTACCAGGCAGAGCAGGACAAGCTGATCGGCACCTGGCGCCTGACACCGGACAGCCCCCTGGTGGACGCCAAGATCACCGCCCTCTGGTCCAAGCGCGACGAAACCGTGGAGAACAACATCACCGACAAGCTGGAGTTCACCTCCATGGGCATCGACGCCCAGAACATCATGGCATTCAACACCGGAAGCCGCGTCTCCCATCGGCTGGTCTTCGGAGCGGACGCCTACCGGGACGAATACACGCCCAAGGCGGGTGATCCCGCCATGGCCTACACCAACCCTCCCGGACACGGGGAAGACGCCGGAGCCTTCATCCAGGACGAAATCGCCGTGCCCGGCGGGTTCACCCTGATCCCGGCCCTTCGCTACACCTGGTACTCCCGCACCGGCGACAACTCCGAATCCCCGGACGGTACCGAAGACCGTGTTTCCCCCAAAATGACCGTGGACTGGAAACCCGTTCCCTGGGCCGGGTTCCACACCACCTACGCCGAGTCCTTTCGGGCCCCCCTGGTGAGCGAAATGTTCACGGAACTCGACAGCCCCCATCCCTTCAACCCCATGATCCGCGTCAAGGTCCTGGCCAACCCGGACCTGAAGCCGGAACAGGCAGACACCTGGGAATGGGGCGCGCGTTTTGCCTTTGACGGGATGCTCGCCGATGACGACGCCCTGCGCATCAAAGGGGTCTACTTCCAGGAAAAGATCAAAGACCTCATCGACGCCAAAACCCTCCAGATGCCCGCACCTCCGGACTTCGAATTCGTCTCCACCATGGTAAACGTGGAATCCGTCAAGCGGGAAGGCTACGAGCTGGAACTTGCCTACAAGATAAAGAACCTGTCCCTCCTTCTGGGGCACTCAAAAATCATAGGCCGGGACGAAAAAACCAAAGAAAACGCCGGGGAAACACCCGCCACCACCCTGGTGCGGGCCGACTACCTTTTCAAGGCCCTGAACCTCAAGCTGGGCTGGCGCGCCCGATTCGTGGAGAGTTTTGAAAACGGCGACGACGAATACGAGTCCTACGAGGTCCACAGCCTCTCCTCCACCTTCAGGCCCACGTGGTTCCAAAACCGGGACCTGGCCCTTTACCTTAACGTGGACAACCTCTTTGACGAATCCTACGACGCCTACCACTTCAAAAACAGCGGCCCCGGCGGCGCACGGAGCATCAAGGCAGGGATGAGCATGATGTTTTAAAAGGAAAAAGCAGCCTCCGGCGGCCCTGCCGGGGGCAAAACGGTTAAAAAGTCGACCAAACAGGCTTCAACAGTTCTTCTTGAGTAAAGTTTGAAAAAAACGAGATAAATCGACTGAAACGGAGCGCCGCACTCCGGTGCGGCTTTTTAGTCCGTCGTTACCCGTGCCGCACCGGAGTGCGGCGCTCCAGGCGACAAGGGTACTCGGAGGGTGATGCAGATAGGCCGATAACCCAAAAGATAATCAAGGCTAACGTTTGTTTGAACGGCGGATGTGGTTTGACCCGAGGGATCCGCCTACGCCCATATCTGTGCGTCACCATTCGACAACGGCAATGGGCGACGGCGCGACAAGCGAAGGCAAAGGCGAAAGAGCATTCCCGAACCTGGGGTCCAGGGGATTTGTTCCCTGGCAACCGGAGGCAGTCCGGTTAAAGCTGATAGTCAACGGGTTACGTGAATGAGTCCCGGTCTTTCAAGGCTTGTGGGACAGCTCGTACAAACCACCAGCTTATGTATCGGGCGAAGCCCGAGCCGAAGGCGTTTGCGCATTTTCCTGAGGAACGAAGGGAAATGCGCAAACGCAATAAGCTTTTTCGAGGTGGCTCACCTCGCCGCCGGAGGCCTGCTTTTTCCACTCACGTTAACCATAGAAGGCACGCTTTTACCACACAACCCTTCCGGTGAGCCGGAAGCCAGACAAGGTATGTTCATCATGACGTTTCGTATTCCCCGGATTGTGCTCGTTCTTTTTGTACTGACCGTCTCCACGGCCCGTGCGGAAAGCCCGGGCACCGTCTTTTCCCACGCCTTAAGTTCCGGGGGGGCACCAAAATACAAGGCGGGGTTTACCCATTTTGATTACGTGAACCCCGACGCCCCCAAGGGCGGGGCCCTGCGGGATTATGCCATCGGAAGCTTCAACAGCTTCAACCCTTTTATTCTTAAAGGGGAGTGCGCTGCCGGGGTTGATCTGGTCTACGACAGCCTCATGGTAGAGTCCGAAGACGAGGACGGGGTGTACTACGGGCTGCTGGCAGAGGGCGTGGAGATGCCGGAAGACCGTTCCTGGGTCACTTTCCATCTGAGAAAAGAGGCCCGATTCCATGACGGCACCCCGGTGACGGCAGATGATGTGGTCTTCTCGTACAACGCCCTGATCAACAACTTCGGCAACACCCTGAAAAAGTACTACGAAGAGATCAAAGGGGTGGAGGCCCTTGACCCATACAGGGTGAAGTTCACAGTCAAAGACAGGGCGAGCCGGGAACTTCCCGCCATCCTGGCCCAGATCGCCGTCTTGCCGGAGCATGCCTGGCAAGGCCGTGATTTTTCCGCCACCACCCTGGATCTCCCCTTGGGAAGCGGTCCTTACCGCATCGCGTCTTTCAAGCAGGGTCGAAGCATCACCTACGAGCGCGTCAAAGACTACTGGGCCCGGGACCTTCCCGTGTGTCGCGGCATATATAACGTTGATACCATCACCGTCGATTACTTTCGAGACGGCACCGTGGCCATGGAAGCCTTTCGGGCCGGGCTCTACGACTACCGTTTGGAAACCTCGGCCAAGACCTGGGCCACCATGTACAAGGGACCGGCCTTTGACCGGGGCGAGATCAAGCGTGTCATCCTTCCCCACCGGCTTCCCCAGGGCATGGAAGGCCTCGTGTTCAACACCCGCAGGCCGGTGTTCAAAAATCCACGGGTCCGCTACGCCCTCCTCCTCGCCTTTGATTACGATTGGGCGAAAAAGCGGCTCTACTATGGTGAGCCCCGGCGTTTTACCAGCTACTTCTTTAATTCAGATTTTGCCGCCCCTCCCCTTCCGGGCCCTGAGGAGAGAGCGCTTCTGGCCCCGTTCAGAGACGAGTTGCCCGAAGAGATCTTCACCGCCCCCTACCGCATCCCGGAATCCAACGGATCCGGGCACATCCGGGAGCGCCTCATCCGGGCAGCCCAGATCCTCAAGGAAGAGGGCTGGCAGGTAAAAGACAACAGGCTCGTCTACGTCAAGGAGAAGGGCCCCGTAAAGAAGGGAAGCCCCTTTCGATTCCAGTTCCTCTCGGATTCGACGGCCACGGACCGACTCCTGCTGCCGTTTCAAAGGAACCTGGCTCGCCTGGGCATCGAGATGGTCATTCACCGCAGCGACATCTCCCAGTACATCCTGCGCATGCGAAGCTACGATTACGACATGATCAACGCAGGCTTCGGCTGCATGCCGACCCCGGGGGTTGAGATGAAACTGTACTGGCACTCGAAGAATGCCGACCGAAAAGGGGCCAGGAACCTTGCCGGGGTCAAGAGCCGGGCCGTGGATTTCCTGGTGGAAAAAATCCTCTCCGCACCGGACCGCACCTCACTCGTTTTCGCCATGCACGCCCTGGACCGGGTACTGCTACAGGGCACCTACATAATCCCCTTCGGGGCCATAAGCCACTACCGGCTGGCCTACAGGAACCAATTCGACATGCCCCATGTAATCACCGGCAAGAAACCCCAGGCCGTCACCTGGTGGGTACGACCGGACAATGGCGCCACCCCGGCAAGCCCGAAGGAGAAGTGATGGGCAGCTATATTCTCAAACGAATTTTCTACATGATCCCCACGCTGCTGGGGATCCTCACCGTCAACTTTTTTGTGATCCAGTTGGCACCGGGAGGGCCGGTGGAGCAGGTGATCTCCAAGATGCAGGGAGACCGCCGGTCCGTGGTGGAACGCATCTCCGGCCAGGAGGGGGACCTTGTCAGCACACCGGACACCTCCCTTGACCGGGTCAACCGATACAAAGGGGCCCAAGGCATCTCCCCTGAGATGATCCGGGAGATCGAAAAGCAGTTCGGATTCGATAAACCCATCCATGAACGCTACCTGGACATGCTGAAACGCTACCTCTGCTTTGATTTTGGGGAAAGCTTTTTCAGGGACCGCAAGGTGGTGGACATCATCCTTGAAAAAATGCCCGTCTCCATCTCCCTGGGACTCTGGAGCACCCTGTTGATCTACGGGATATCCATTCCTTTAGGCATCCGTAAGGCCGTCCACCACGGCAGCCGGTTCGACGTCTGGTCCAGCACCGTGGTGATCCTGATGAACTCCATCCCGGTGTTTCTCTTTGCCGTGCTTCTCATCACCGTGTTTGCCGGGGGCAGCTATCTCCAGTGGTTTCCCATGCGCGGACTGGTCTCCCCCGGGTTTGCGTCCCTCTCCTTCTGGGGAAAGATCATCGACTACCTCCACCACCTCTGCCTGCCCATCCTGGCCATGAGCATCGGGGGCATCGCAGGCCTCGCCCTTCTCACCAAAAACTCCTTTTTAGAGGAGATCAACAAGCTCTACGTGGTGACGGCCCGGGCCAAGGGGGTGACGGAAAAAAGGATCCTGTTGGGCCATGTGTTCCGCAACGCCATGATCATCGTTATCTCGGGCCTTCCGGCCACCTTTGTAAGCATCTTTTTCACCGGCTCCATGATGATCGAGGTGATCTTCTCCTTAGACGGCATGGGGCTCCTGGGGTTTGAGTCCACCATGCAGCGGGACTACCCGGTGATGTTCGCCAACCTCTACATCGGCCTTCTCATGGGCCTGGCCCTGAAGATCATCAGCGACATCACCTATGTGTGGGTGGACCCGCGCATCTCCTTTGACGAAAGCGAGGCATGACCATGGCATGGATCAACCTGTCCCCCATCGGCAAGCGGCGCGTGCGGGCCTTTCGGTCCAACGGCCGGGCCTTTTACTCCCTTGTGCTCTTTTCCGTGCTCTTTGCCTTGAGCCTCATGGCCGAGGTCATCGCCAACGACGCGCCCCTTCTGGTGAGATTCCAGAAGCACTGGTACCTGCCCGTGATTCAGGACATCCCGGAAACGGCCTTTGGGGGCGTGTTTGAAACCACGGCGGATTTCACGGATCCCCAGGTCCAGGCACTCATCAACGACAAGGGCTGGATGCTCTGGCCCCCCATCCGCCTCCATTACAACACGGTGAATTTTGCCCGCCCCGTCTTCCCGGCCCCGCCCAACGGCCAAAACCTGCTGGGCACCGACGACCACGGCCGGGACATCTTTGTGCGGCTGCTTTACGGATTTCGCACCTCGGTGACCTTCGGGCTCCTCCTCACCCTCTTCAGCTCGGCCATCGGCATCTCCGTGGGGGCTGTCCAGGGCTACTTCGGGGGAAAAATCGACATGCTGGGACAAAGGCTCATGGAGATCTGGTCGGGGGTGCCCCTGCTCTATATCCTCATCATCATCTCCAGCTTCATCGAGCCGGGATTCTGGATCATCCTGGGCATCATGCTCCTCTTCAGCTGGATGGGCCTGGTGGATGTGGTCCGGGCTGAGTTCCTCCGCTGCCGGAACTTGGAGTACGTAAGGGCCGCACGGGCCCTGGGCATCGGGGACCGCAAAATCATGTGGCGGCACGTCCTGCCCAACTCCCTCATCTCGGTGTTCAGCTTTCTGCCCTTTATCCTGAGCGGCTCCATCACCACCCTCACCTCCCTGGACTTCCTGGGCTTTGGCCTGCCCCCGGGCTCCCCGGCCCTGGGTGAGCTTCTGGCCCAGGGAAAGGCCAACCAGCACGCACCATGGATCGGCCTCTCCGCCTTCGTGGTCCTGGCCCTCATGCTGAGCCTGCTCGTGTTTATCGGAGAAGGCGTGCGCGACGCCTTTGACCCAAGGCACCAGATTCGGGGGTGAGCAGCAGGAAAAGCGTGCCTCCGGCGGCCAGGGGATTTTTAGCCTAAGTGGCTTCGCCACCCCTGGACCCCAGGTTCGGGAATGCTCTTTCGCTCTTCGTCCTCAGGCTCATCACATTCCCTGACGGGCTTCGCCCGTGAGTATGCCGACGGCAGTTGTCATCATTGCTTTGTCAGGGTCTCTTTCGTTCCCAGGCTCCGCCTGGGAATGATACACGGAGGCTCTGCCTCCACGTTTGAAATCGCTTCGTGCTGCACACATGTGATCCATATATGTGCTTCTGCTTACCCCCTTCAAGGCGGAGCCCGAGCCGGAGCGCAATGGCTATCAGATTTCGAGGCAGGGCCAACGCATTTAAAAATTCAGTTTTTCCCGCGGGGTCGCTTTTTGAAAAAAGCTCCGCAAAAACGTTCCGGTAATCAAGGCGCTTATCGCCAGCCCCGCAGGGGCCGAAGATAAGCACCTTGATAAATTAAAAAATAAGAGGGGGCTATACCCTGCAGGGGCGTACCCTCAAAAAATAAAATCTCTTTATCAAACGTTTCAAACGTTTGGCCCCCGGCAGGGCCGCCGGAGGCAAATAAAATTCAGGAGAGATCATTGACCCTATCCCCAGTGTTAAACGTTGAAGACCTGCATATATCCTTTTCTGAAAACGGCATGGAAAAAGAGGTGGTCAAAGGAATCTCCTTTGCCGTCAAACGGGGGGAAATCGTTGCCATCGTGGGCGAGAGCGGGGCGGGTAAATCCGTGGCAGCCCAATCGGTCTTGCGGCTGCTGCCTGAATCCGGGACCCGCATTCGGGGCGAGATAACCCTTGAAGACCAACATATCCTGGAGCTGTCCGATAAGGAGATGCGAAGGGTGCGGGGCAAAAGTGCTGGAATGATTTTTCAGGAGCCCATGACCGCCTTGAACCCTCTCCACACCGTTGAAAAACAGATCATCGAAGGGCTCCTGTGCCACACGCGGATTGAACGAAAGGAGGCCAGACAGCAAGCCCTGGAGCTGCTCCATGCCGTGGGTATCGATCAAGCCGAAGAGCGCCTCGGCCATCACCCCCACCAGCTGTCGGGGGGCCAGAGGCAGCGTGTGATGATCGCCATGGCCATTGCCTCAAATCCGGGCCTTCTCATCGCCGACGAGCCCACCACGGCCCTGGACGTCACGGTACAGGCCAGGGTGCTGGCCCTGTTGTCCAGGCTCAAGAAAACACGCAACATGGGCATCCTGCTCATCACCCACGACCTTGGGGTGGTCCGGCACGTGGCCGACCGGGTCTACGTAATGCGAGGCGGCGAATTCGTCGAGACGGGAACCCCCGACGAGCTCTTCAAAGCGCCCCGACATCCCTACACCCGCCAGCTTGTGACGGCCCATGCGACGCCACCAGAGCCACGAAACATGGAGTATGTGAACCCGAAGCCACGACATCAAGGTTCATTTCCATAATAAAGGGGACAGGTTCTTTTTTCAGAAGCGACGTATCACCCGCGCCGTGGACGGGGTCTCCTTCGACATAAAGGCCGGAGAGAGCCTGGGCATCGTGGGGGAAAGTGGCTCCGGCAAATCCACACTGGCCTTGGCCCTTTTGCGCCTGATCCGATGCCGGGGGCGTATCGAGTTTCTGGGATCCCGTCTGGATGCCTTACCCCATGCCGACCTCAACCGCGTCAGACAAAAGATCCAAGTCGTGTTCCAAGACCCCTTTGCCAGCCTCTCCCCCCGCATGAGCGTTCGGGAGATCGTTGCCGAGGGCCTCAGCCACCACGACCCCAAAAATCGTGACACCCACCCACGGATTATTAAAGAGGCCATCACCGAGGTGGGACTGTCCCCATCTATTCTGGACCGCTATCCCCACGAATTTTCAGGCGGCGAAAGGCAACGCATCGCCATTGCCAGGGCCCTGGTCCTGAACCCGGAGCTCATCATCCTGGACGAACCCACCTCGGCCCTGGACCGGTCCATCCAATTTCAGGTCACCACCCTTCTGAAGACTCTCCAGAAAACCCGAAACATCTCCTACCTTTTCATCTCCCATGACCTACGTATCATCCGCGCCCTTTGCGACCGGGTGTTGGTTATGAAGCAGGGCCGCGTCGTGGAGTCCGGGAACACCCGGCAGATCTTTGAGACCCGACACAGCCCTACACCCGGGAGCTCCTGGCAGCAGCGTTGTAAGGGGACAGGTTCATATTCGATTTTTTCGAAAGCTATCCCTTACAACGGTATGCATATCAAAAGGCAGCACAGGCAAAAGTCAGATAAACACCTCACCATCTCAATGGTCAGCCAGCCGTTTCAATGAGTACATTCCCTTGATACCTCTGACTCGTTTTGGAATCTTCTCCCGCGTTGTATGAAACCGATCTTTAAAAATGTCATGACACGCTTGAACAAAGGCCCGGGAACCGATGACTCCAGAATCGGTAAAGTAACGGGTCCTGTACCGAAAATGTCTCACCACGTTTACTTCAAATCCTTTGGCGACTTCGGCATCCAAAATGACCTTCGATATCTTTGCGGCTCCGCTCTTCTCAATGGCGCCCACATGATAGAGGTATTCCCGGTATACCCGAATCTGGCTGGTCCCATCGGCTGTAGGCACCTCCGGCATTCCAAAATCCGACGAAAGAAACCCGTCTGTGTTTCCCGTCTGGATGTGGTAACCGATGGAGCACCATCGGTAATCTTCCGGGCGCGACACAATGCCTGCACGAACGGCGTTGAGATCGATATATGCAAGGCAATGGACCAGGGTATCTCCCTGTTGGACCAGTACGCTTTTGAACCGCTCACCCCAGAGGGTTCCCCGACGTTTTTTCCGCTTATTGTAAAAGCAGGAAAAGCTCTGCTTGATATCTTTGACATAGGCTGAAAGGTTACAGAAGCGTTCTCTGTACTCATCCAGACACCCCTCGGGAAACGCTATGCCCTCCCTGTAGAGAAGCTGGTAGCGCCTCCGGACCTCTTCATCGGAGACCATGGAGCCGGGAAGCACTTCCACAAGCAAGTGAAAGTGATTTCCCATGACGGCATAGCCAAAAACCTCCACACAATAGATACTGGAAAGCCTTTTGATAATGCGCACCAGTTCGTCTTTCTCGACATCACCGAACGGAAGCCCGTCCAGTGCGGTTCGGCTGATCACATGGTATGCGGCTTTCTGACCGGGGTCGGTCACAACCATACGGGGAACACGTGGCATGGCAACCTCCTCACAGGGGTATTGCGGTGTCACATTGAAAGTTGAACTGCACAAAAGATTTTCCATATGAATCAAACAAGATAGCATAGGACCAATCATGCCACGATTGCATTGATCGAGTCCAGCATAAAGAACCTGTCCCCAGATGGATAGCTTGCCATTTTTGTGTTGCTGGGGTACATCTCAAGGCATGGAAAAACCGTTTCACATCCGCGACCTTCTGGACACCCTGCACTTCCTTTCTGTAGACGAAGAGAGAGCCCAAATCTCGAGCCACGGCGAAGTGGACGAATCAAACCGACGTCTGGTCGAAAGCCAGGCCTGTGACGACGACCGGGCCCGCCTGGCACGCTGGCTCTCTGCACGCAGAGAAACCGCAAAGGAAACAAAGCGTCCCGGTGATCTCTTTGTCACGGCCTCCGCCCTTCTCTCGGCTGGCCTGGTCGGTATCGGGGCGATCACAGGCTACGGCGGGGTGTTTTCATTTCTTGCCTATTCAGGGGCAGCCCCGGTCAACGTGCTGGTCTTCTTTGTATTGTTCATCCTCATACAGGCCCTCCTCGCCACCGGAAGCGCCCTGCCCCTGCTCATGAAGATCAAGGCCCCTGAAAGCCTCAGCCCCTTTGGCGTCATGACAGGCCACCTCTTCTCCCGGGCCATGGAAAAGGCAATGAAGCGCCTCCCCGCAGAGCGGCGCACAGAAACCCAGGGGCTGTGGAGGCGACTGCAGGCAGACTCCCGGGCCTTCGGGCGCACACTCTTCTACCTGATATTCTCCCGGGTCCAGCTCTTTGCCGTGGCCTTTGCCATCGGGGCTCTCACCGCCTTTGCCACACGCATCCTCTTCTTTGATACAGCCTTCGGATGGCAAACCACCATAGGCGAAGGTGCAGCCCCCCAGGTGGTCCATGGCCTGGCCCAATGGGTTGCCCTGCCCTGGTCCTGGTGCTTTCCCGACGGTGTGGGCGTCCCGACCCTCGATGCCGTGGCCGGAAGCCGCGTTCTTTTAAAGGAGGGCATCAAAAATCTCTCCGGAGCCCACCTCACCTCCTGGTGGCCCTTCCTCGCCATGGGCCTTGTGATGTATGGACTCCTGCCCCGCCTCTGCCTTCTCCTCGTCTCCCAAAGGGGCCTTAAGCGAGCTGCGAACCGGGAACTTCTGGCCGCACCCCAAGTCCGGGTCCTGCTGGAGGCCCTGTGCGCCCCCTCTCTGACCACCAAAGTGACCGAATCCCATCGGGCCGAAGAGGCCGAAGCCGAACTGACACGGCGCAAAACAGCGACGCCCTCCGACACCACCCAAGCGCCCGCCCCCGAGGCTCCAGGCCCCGGGGTTCTTGTACCCGAAGAGCTGGAAGGCATGATCCCGGACCTCGGGCATCACCTGTCCGGCCTTTTGGCCTCCCCTGAGATCATCCCCGTCTCCATGGAAGAACCCGCCCGGTTGCCGGACCACCACGGTCGCCTCTACCTGGTCCAGGAGGCGTGGCAGGCACCCATCCGGGAAACCCTGGACTGGATTGAAGAGCTTTCCCGGTCGTGCACCGCCCCCCTGACGATCCTTCTCATCGGTGAAGTGGCCGAAGACGCCCTGGCACCGCCTGAAGAGAGCCATGTGCATATCTGGCGCAAGGTGATTGCAGCCCTTGCCCTGCCGGGCTTGAGGGTGGACGTAATCGAGCCTGGGTCAAAGGGCAATGGACCGGAACCCACGGCATAACCACCACGGCCAAAAGAGAACACGCTGCCCTGGTTTGATAAAGCCATCGGCCCCATGATATAAGGCAACCATGACCAACACGACCATCCCAGAATTTGCCATCCTCGGCCATCCCAACGAAGGGAAATCGACCCTGGTCTCCACCCTCACCGAGGACGACACCGTGCGGGTAAGCCCCTTCCCCGGCGAAACCACGGCCAGCCGCACCTACACAGTGACCCTGAACGAAAAGCCCCTCATTCGCTTTGTGGACACCCCGGGCTTTCAGGCACCGAAAAAGACCCTGGCCTGGTTCCGTGCCTATACAGGGAAACCGGAGCGTATCCTTGAGGCCTTCCTTGCCGAACACCAAGACGATAAAACCTTTGCCGACGAATGCGAGCTCCTGGCCCCCGTGGCGAAGGATGGGATCGTGCGTGGCGGACGGCTCCCGGCCCGTGCGCCAGAATGACCTGGCGGAAATGGAGATCCTTCGCCTCACGGGCCTGCCCCGCATGGCGGTGATCAACTGCAAGGGGGCAAACGAAAAACACCTGGCTGCCTGGCGGCAACCCGGCGAAAACCTTCAACGCCGTCCGGGTGTTGAACGCCCACACCGCAGCCGTCAAAGACCGGCTGGACCTGCTGGCGGCCCTCATGACCGTGGACCAGAATCAAGTCGCCCTGACCCATGTGGTGACGGCCCTGAACGAAGAGTGGGGCCACCGTCTCAGGCGAAGCGTCGATGCCATGGCCGAACTGTTCCGGTTTGCCCTCACCCACACGGTGTCTGCCTCCCTTGGCCAGAAGGAATCAAAGGAGGAGGCCGAACACAAACTGGCGCTCCGCTTCCAGGAAGACCTCCGAAAAAAAGAGGCTCGGACCCGGGAACAAATCCGCCGCACCTTCCGCCACAGTCTCTTTGATGTGACCATGCCCGAAGGGTCCGTCCTTCGCCAGGACCTCTTTGATAAACGCACCTTCAAACTCCTGGGCCTCACCCGCACACAGCTGGCCACGGCCGCAGCCACCTGCGGAGGGGCGGCAGGGGCCGTCATCGACCTGGCCGCCGCAGGCCACAGCCTCGGTCTCTTTACGGTCCTGGGCTCCGTTGGCGGCGCAGCCTCCGCTTTTCTGGGCGAAAGGCGCATGGCACGGGCCAAGGTCTCCGGCATTCCCTTGGGCGGCCAGGAGCTCACCCTGGGGCCCTGCCGGAACCTCCAGATGCCTTTTGTCCTGCTGGACCGGATCCTCCTCTACTTCACCCTCATCACCTCCCGGGCCCACGGAAAACGGGATGAGGCGGCCCTGGCCGTGGAAGAGGCCGCCCTTGCAGACGGCGGCGCCTCCCGCCATCCTTCTCCGCATGGACAAAAAGCCCTTCCAGGCCCTCTTCACCGCCGCGGGTAAAAAGGACGCCCCGGGCATTGAGGCCGCCCTTGCGAAAATTCGGGAAATCCTGTTTGCACGCATCAATGGATGATCGACAGCAACCATCCGATACGTCGTTGCCTTCTATGGTTAAAGTCGGGAGCAAAAGCAAGCCTCCGGCGGCGAGGGTGGCAAAGCCACAATAGCGAAAACACCTCGAAAGCTGATTGCCATTGCGCTTTGCCCTTCGTTCCTCAGGGCAAAGCGCAATGGCCTTCGGCTCGGGCTACGCCCGACATAAACGCTAATGATTTGTGCGGTCTGGCTCACAAGCTTCGAAGTCACAGGGTACGTTGTCGCTATTTGCCCATTGCCGATTTAACCGCACTGCCTTCGGCGGCCCTGCCGGGGGCCAAACGTTTGACAAACAGGTTTTGTTTTTTGAGGATGCGTCCCTACAAGGCATAGCCCCTCTTCTTCATTTTTATTTACCGAAACGTTTTTGCGGCTTGTCACGGCGTAGCCGAAGGCGAAGACGGAAACTTTTTTCAAAAAGCGACCCGCCGGAGGCCACTGAATGTTTAAATGCGTTGCCCCTGTATCGATCACGTCGCCCCATTGCCTACCCGGCCCCGGGCTGATAAAGTAAGCCATTGATCCATCGCTTTTTCATCCGGTTTCACATTCCCCACCCCAAGGTTGCCATGAAACGATTTGCCATCACACTCTCCGCCCTTCTGCTGCTCCTCATGACCGCCACCCTTTGTGCGGCCGAAGACAAGGCATGGTACATGGTCGATGAAATCCGCCTCAACGCCATCCGTGTGGAGGTGGGGGGCTGGACCATTGATCCCCCCGACCCGGAGGTGATCAACAAGCGCCTGGAAACCCTTCAGACCCTCATGGACAACGCCTCCTCCTGTGTGGAGACAACGGAAAAAGAGCTCTCCCAGGTGGAAAAAAAGGCGGCAGTGCTGGGGGACCCCGACGCCTCCGATGACTCGGAGCTGGCCAGGCGACGAAGCACCCTTGAAACCGACCGCAAGAACCTGGAGCAACGGCTGGCCATCTGCAGGCTCCTCAACCTAAGCGCCCGGGAATTGCAGAAGCAGATCATCACCTGGCGCCAGAAAAATTTCACCAGCGCCCTGCTGGACAGGCAACAGCCCGTCTGGAAGTCCATCGTGGCCCTGCCCGCCCTCATTGCCTCCCCCCGGACGCTCTACGAGTTCAGGGCCACCGCCCACCCCGACACCAACCTCATGCTGCTGGCCGGATTCTTCCCCCTGCTCCTTTTGCTCCCCCTGATCCTCACCCTGGACCGCCGGATCAAGAGCTGGTCCGCGGAAGACCCGGAGCTGAAACGCCATAAGGCAGCCCTTATGTTCACCCGGCGGCTGCCCGCCATTGCCCTGCTCACCTCCACGGCTTCAGGGTTTTACGCCGGAGGCATCATCACCCTGGCAGCCCCGGTGGGTGCCCTGGCCATCGCCCTGGCCGTCAGCCCTCTAGTGGAGCGGTACTTCAGCAAAGAGACCCTGGGCGTCCCCGCCTCGTTTTCCCTGCGGGTCTTCATCACCCTGGTCCTGCTCATCGAAGCCATCGTCATTGCAGACATCGAAAGCCGCGTTCCCGGCCCCCTGGCCGCTGTGGTCCGAAGCGTCCTCATGCTCCTGCTCCTGGGTGCCTCGGTCCGGGTCCTCTGGGCCCTCTCCCGACACCCCCGTCTCTCCCTGCTCAGGAGCATCCGCATCCCCCTGACCTTCTGCCTCGCCTTCGGGCCCGTGGCAGACTGGCTGGGGTACCGCCACCTGGCAACCTTTGCCACCGTGGGGGTCCTGGGCACCCTCACCGGCGGGCTGGTGGCCTGGGCCATTGTCCTGGGGATCCACAAGGTCCAGGACATCCTCACGGAGATCCCCGCCAAGCCCGGGGCCCTTAAGATGCGCCACACCCTGGGATACGGGCCGGAAGAACAGGTGAAGGGGCTCTTGCTCGTCACCCGCAGCCTCACCATCGTGGTCATCCTGGCCTTCGGCCTGCTTGTCCTGAAAATCTGGGGCCAGACCGCCATCCAGGCCACCACCCTGGGGACCTTCTTCCTTGAAGGGTTCCGCGTGGGCAACATCGTCATCGTTCCGGTGAGGATCATCATGGCCGTGTTCCTCTTCTTCCTGATCCTCAACATCTCCCGGTGGCTCAAGCACCAGATGGGGGAAAAGTGGCTCACCCACACCAACTTCGACAAGGGCGAAAAACAGTCCATCGTCACCCTCACCGGGTACGTGCTCACCGGCTTTGCCCTCTTCTACTCCCTGTCCATCGCCGGGCTGGAGTTCAAAAACCTGGCCATCATCGCAGGGGCCCTTTCCGTGGGTATCGGCTTCGGCCTTCAGAACATCGTCAACAACTTCGTCTCCGGCCTCATCCTCCTTTTTGAACGCCCCGTCCGCCCCGGGGACTGGGTGGTGGTGGGGGAGACCGAAGGGTATGTCAAGCGGGTCAGCATCCGGTTCACCCACATCCAGACCTTTGACCGGGCCGACGTGCTGGTGCCCAACTCAGACCTCATCGCCAACCAGGTGACCAACTGGATGCTGGGGGACCCCTTCGGCCGTGTCATGGTCCAGGTGGGCGTGGCCTACGGCACCGATACCCGAAAAGTCCACGATCTGATGATGCAGATCGCCGAGGAGCACCCCATGGTCCTCACCAACGGCCGCCTGGTCCCCAAGCCCAGGGTGCTGTTCAAGGGCTTCGGCGACAGCTCCCTGGACTTTGAGTTGCGCTGCCATATCCGGGACATCGACTACCGCATGACCGTTCGAAGCGAGCTGCTCTTTGCCATTGACGACGCCTTTCGAAAAGAACACATCGAGATCCCCTTTCCCCAGCGGGTGCTCCACCAGGCCACAGAGCCCCGGGATGAAGAAAAAGACGAGGCCAAGGCAGAAGGCACCGCCCCTTCCCCTGAAGAGTCCCATTGACCCCAGGATCGCCCCTTTGGAAAACCCCTTGATATGCATTGAAAATTTGTAACCCGTCCGTCCCCTGTGGTAGAATAGGAAAATCACACGCCCCCGTGTGACGTGATCTGCCCACCCGCAACACGCAGCCAGATCACCCGTTCACCCCGTTTCTTTCGCCTATGGTCTGATACACCGCCTCCCCCGAGGCACCGGGCCGTGTCCGGCCCTGCATATCGCCACAATCCAGGCCCCCGGCACGTTTCCCAAGGCACCCTATGTTCAAAGACCTGAAAGAAACTACGCAGCATCGCTTAGGCATCGGCTTCGGCACCATCCTGATCCTGATGATCAGCCTGGGCTCCGTTGCCCTGCACCAGATGGGGCAGCTCTCCGACCTCACCCGGAAGATGTACCGCCACCCCTTTCAGGTCAGCAACACGGTCCAGCGGGTGGACTCCAACATTATAAGGCTTCACAACGCCATGAAGGACGTGGCCCTCTCCCGCATTCCCCAGGAACTCCAGATAGCCGTCCTCACCATGCAGGCCCTGGAAGAAGAGATCGAAAGGGACTTTAAGGCCATCAAGCGCCTCTACCTCGGGGAACACGCCATGGTGGATCACGCCCTGGCCCTTTACAAGGAGTGGCTGCCCATCCGCGACGAGATCATCATGCTTGTCAAGGACGGCGAGCCCTGGCGGGCGGCAGAAATCGCCAAGGGCCGGGGTGCCGCCCACATGGAACTCATTACCCAGAGCATGGCCCTGCTCAACGAATCCACCCAGTACGAAGCACAGATCTTCTTCAACCACACCCGAAAGGTAAGGCGCCAGGCCTTTATCCTCATGTACTGGGCCCTGGGCCTGGCCTTCACCGCCGGCCTCTACTTCACCTGGCTGGTGACCCGCTCCGTGGCCTCCCCAGTCCAGGAGATCGTGGAAGTCTCCGACGCCATTGCCAAAGGGGACCTCCACCGCCAGATCACCTACCACTCCGAAGACGAGGTGGGCCAGATGGCCGCAAGCCTGCGGCACATGCTCTCCGGGGTCATCGGCGAGGGCCAGTCCATCAAACGGGGCATCCCCATCGTCCTGTGGACCGCGGACACGGAGCTGAAGATGACCTACATCAACCGGGCGGCCGCCACCCTGGCCGAAGAGCTCACCGAGGTGGAAGCCGAGGGTCTCGTGGGGGATTACCGGGTGGACGAAGTGATGAAGGATGAAGACGGCCTCTGCGGGATCATGGCCAGGAAAAGCCTGCTCTACGGCATGCAAAACGACATGGAGCTCTACTTCCGATGCGCAGACGACGTGCGCTGCCTGCGATGCGTCACCTCCCAGCTCAAGGACCTCACGGGCCAGGTGGTGGGGGTCATGGGGGTGGGCATCGACATCACCCAGCGCATCAAGGCCGAAGAACGCCTCATGGAGAGCGAGGCGCGCCTCGAAGAGGCCCAGCGCATCGCCCACCTCGGCCACTGGGAGGTCAATCTGGAGACCGGCCTGGCCACCTGGTCCCAGGAGTTCTATCGGATCTTCGGCCTGGAACCCGCAGGCGAGCCCATCAGCCGGGAGGGCCTTAAAAAAATCGTCTCCCCCGAGCACTTCGAAATCATCGACCGGATCCTGGGCGCCATTCTCAATGAAGGGCGCACGGTCTTTGAAGAACGCATCACCCTCCCCGACGGCACGACACGATGGGTGGTGGGCAAGGGACTGCTTGCACGCAGCGAAGAGGGAACGCCCCTTTCCGCCTTCGGCACCGTCCAGGACGTCACCGAACAGAAACTTGCCGAAGAGTCCCGGCGGACCCTTGAAGGCGAGCTGCGCCAGTCCCAGAAGCTCCAGGCCATCGGCACCCTGGCAGGGGGCATCGCCCACGACTTCAACAACATCCTGGCAGCCATCCTGGGGTTCTCCGAACTCCTCGAAGACGAGGTCAGGAAAGGGAGCCTCGAACACCAGTACGTGGAAGAGATCCTCAAGGCGGCCAGGCGGGCCCGGGACCTGGTCAAACAGATCCTCAACTTCAGCCGACAGGCGGACCAGACCCTGACCCCGGTGTTCCTGCGGCCCGTCATCGGCGATGCGGTGAAACTGCTCCGGGCCACCATCCCCAGCACCATCACCATCGACATCTCCCTGGGCGAGGAGCCCGAAAAACCGGTGATGGCCGACCCCACCCAGATCCACCAGATGGTGATGAACCTAGGCGCCAACGCGGCCCACGCCATGAAGCACCAGGGGCGGCGCATTGCCATCGCCCTCACCCAGGAGCCCCTCTCCGCAGAGGTCATGGGCCGCCACCCGGACCTGAAGCCTGGGGAATACCAATGCTTCACCATTGACGACCAGGGCTGTGGCCTGGCCCCTGAAACCCGGCAACGCATCTTCGACCCCTTCTTCACCACCAAAGAACCCGGGGAAGGCACCGGCATGGGGCTCTCCGTGGTCCACGGCATCGTCAAGGCCCTTAAAGGGACCATCGAAGTGGAGAGCGTGGTGGGCCAGGGTACCCGCTTTGCCATCTACCTGCCCACGGTGGACGCAGATCCCCCGGACGCCGACGCCCCGGACGAGGCCGCCCTGCCCACGGGGGGAGAGCACATCCTCCTGGTGGATGACGAAGAGGCCATCCTCTCCGCCACGGTCTCGTCCCTGAAGAGCCTGGGCTACCGCGTCACAAAAAGCCAGGCAGGAGATGAGGCCCTGGGCCTCTTCCAGAACGCCCCGGACGATTACCACCTGGTCATCACCGACATGAACATGCCCAACTTAAACGGCGCTCAGCTCTCCGAAAAGCTTCTGGCCATCCGACCGGACATCCCCATCATCCTTTTAACGGGCTACAGCGACCAGATCGACGAACCCCTGGCCAAAAAAATAGGAATTCGCAGCTACCTCCTCAAACCCCTGGCCAGAAATCAGCTGGCCCATGCGGTTCGGGACGCCATGGGCCACGGCGCACACACGGAGGCGTAACCTCGGAAGTCCCAGAAAACAAAGTCCCTTAAGCCCCGGTTGCGGCATCGGCCGCCCGCCCCCACGTCACCTCGGCCCAAAAATGTTCACTTTAGAATCCCACCCCCCCAAAAAACCCCTCAAAAATCTTCGCACCTGAACTTTTTATGTTCGATAGTGAAAATTTTACTTGCTTTTTGCGGCATGCATAGCCTATTGATTAAGTGCGTTGACGACGTTGTTCGAAACTGAACATGCATCAGCACCGTGCAACGACTGAAACCCACCGCAGAAACAGGTTCCGAACACGGGCCACCGCTCTGGAACGGAACCGTCAAACCAAACAAACCGCTTCAGGAGGGCAACATGATCAAGATAGGCATCAACGGATTCGGACGTATCGGCCGACTGGTCTTCAGGGCAGCAGTAAACCGCAACGACATGGAAGTCGTTGCCATCAACGACCTGATCGATGTGGACTACATCGCCTACATGCTCAAATACGACTCTACCCACGGCCGCTTCGACGGCACCGTTGAGGTTGCAGACGGCAACCTGGTGGTCAACGGCAACACCATCCGGGTCACCTCGGAGCGCAACCCCGCCGACCTTGCCTGGTCCGACGTGGGCGCCGACTACGTGGTAGAGGCCACCGGCCTGTTCCTCACCGAAGAGAAAGCCTCTGCCCACTTAAAGGCAGGAGCAAAGAAAGTCGTTCTCTCCGCCCCCTCCAAGGACGCCACCCCCATGTTCGTCATGGGCGTCAACCACACCGATTACGCGGGCCAGACCATCGTCTCCAACGCCTCCTGCACCACCAACTGCCTGGCCCCCATGGCCCACGTCGTTCACAAGGCATTCGGCATCAAGGAAGGCCTCATGACCACGGTCCACGCCACCACCGCCACCCAGATGACCGTGGACGGCCCCTCCCGCAAAGACTGGCGCGGCGGCCGCGGCGCTGGCCAGAACATCATCCCCAGCTCCACCGGCGCAGCCAAGGCCGTTGGCAAGGTCATCCCCGACCTGAACGGAAAGCTTACCGGCATGTCCTTCCGCGTCCCCACCCCGGACGTCTCCGTGGTGGACCTCACCTGCAGCCTGGAAAAGCCCGCCACCTACGATGAGATCAAAAAAGCCCTCAAAGAGGCCGCCGAAGGCGAACTCAAGGGCATCCTCGGTTACACCGAAGACGCCGTGGTCTCCACCGACTTCGTGGGCGAGTCCTGCACCTCCGTCTTCGACGCCGAAGCCGGCATCGCCTTGAGCGACACCTTCGTCAAGCTCATCGCCTGGTACGACAACGAATGGGGCTACTCCTGCAAGGTCCTGGACCTGCTCAAGCACATCGCTGAGTAGGGACTGGTTTCCGGCCCTTATCCGACGCGCCGCAGCCTGGCCCATGGGCTAAGGCGCCCCTTCGGATACATCGGCCGGCCCCATGCGCCGCGGGCTGCCGGGGCCCTTTCCGACCAAAACAAACAACCCATGGAAAGGCCCCGAAAGCCCGAAGGCGCCACATATTTGCCCCCTGTGTCGCCACCATGCCGCGGAGGCAACGAACACAACCGTGACGATGGATGAGGAACCGACGATGAACAAGCTTTTTATTGAAGAGATCGACTGCAAGGGAAAAACGGTGATCGTACGGGTGGACTTCAACGTGCCCGTCAAAGGCGGCGCCGTTGAAAACGACAAGAGGCTTCGGGCAGCCCTGCCCACCATCACCCGCCTTGCGGACAGCGGCGCCAAAGTGGTTCTCATGAGCCACCTGGGTCGCCCCAAGGGCCAGAGAGTGGAAGCCATGAGCCTTGCCCCGGTAGCAAAACGGCTCTCCGAACTCCTTGAAAAGCCCGTGGCCTTTGCCGAAGAGTGCATCGGCCCCAAAGCCCAGGAGGCGGTAAACGCCCTTGCGGACGGCGACGTACTTCTCCTTGAAAACCTGCGATTCCACAAGGCCGAGACCGACAACGACGACGCCTTTGCAGCCGAACTAGCCAAGCTGGCCGACCTCTACGTCAACGACGCCTTCGGCACCGCCCACCGCGCCCACGCCTCCACCGAGGGAATCACCCGACACATGGACACCTGCGCCTGCGGCTACCTTATTAAAAAGGAGCTCGATTTCCTGGGCAGCGCCCTGGCAGAGCCCAAGCGCCCCTTCACCGCCATCATCGGCGGGGCCAAAATCTCCGGAAAAATCGATGTCATCAAGGCCCTGCTCCCCAAGGTGGACACCCTGATCATCGGCGGCGGCATGGCCTGCACCTTCCTCAAGGCCATGGGCCGCGAGATCGGCAATTCCCTGTGCGAAGAGGAAAAACTCCCCCTAGCCAAAGAGCTCCTGGAGCTGGGCAAGGGAAAGATCCTCCTCCCCTCCGACTACCTCGTCACCGACCGCCTGGATTTTGATAACCGGGCCATCGGCTCCGCTGACTTTGTGGCGGAAGACGCCATCGCAGCAGGTCAGATGGCCGTGGACATCGGCCCCACATCCGTGGCTGCCTTTGCAGAGGCCATCGCAGCATCCAAGACCGTGGTCTGGAACGGCCCCATGGGGGTCTTTGAAATCGAGGCATCGGCCAAGGGCACCTTTGCCGTGGCAGAGGCCCTGGTCACGGCCACGGCAAACGGCGGCACCACCATCGTCGGCGGCGGGGACTCCGCAGCCGCCATCGAAAAGGCAGGCCTGGCCGACAAGGTCTCCCACGTCTCCACCGGGGGCGGCGCCTCCCTGGAGTTTTTGGAAGGCAAGAAACTGCCCGGGGTGGAAGCCCTGGGAACACCGACACGCTGAAAAAAAAGCACGGCACAGACACATAATCACTGCGTTTCACCCTGTCAGATGGCTTGAAAAAGGATGAAACACAAAATCCGTTATCCGCGGGCCAAGCCCCGTGAACGTTCATGCAACGCACCCTCGCCGTCTTCCCACGGTGAAAACCCGCGTGCAGCCATACGCCTGAAAAAACCGCAGGGGCAAGGCGAGGGTTCGGAGCATGGACACACCAGGAGTATGTCATGAAACGTGAACAAATGATTCGGCAACTGGAAGACCCCTCACGGGTCTGGGACGTTATCATCATCGGCGGGGGAGCCACGGGCTTAGGTTCCGGAGTGGACGCAGCCTCCCGAGGCTACAGCACCCTGGTGCTGGAGCAGGGCGACTTTGCGGAAGCCACCTCCAGCCGCAGCACCAAGCTGGTCCACGGCGGGGTGCGCTACCTGCAGCAGGGCAACATCGCCCTGGTCATGGATGCCCTGAAAGAGCGCGGCATCATGCTGAAAAACGCCCCCCACCTTGTTTACAACCAGGCCTTTATCGGCGCCCATGCACCGGGTGGGAGCGCCCCTTCTACGGCATCGGCCTGAAACTCTACGACATGCTCGCCGGCAAGCTGGGCTTCGGTCCCTCCAAGCTCCTCTCCAGGGAAGAGACCCTCACGCGCATCCCCACCCTCAAGACCGACGGCCTCAAAGGGGGCGTGGTCTACCACGACGGCCAGTTCGACGACGCGCGCCTTGCCATCACCCTGGCCCGCACCATGGAGAGCCTCGGTCAGTTCCCCATCAACCACATGGAAGTCACCGGGCTGCTGAAGAAGAAAGGCGGCGTGGTGGAAGGGGTCACCGCCCGTGACCGCCTCACCGGCACCGAGTACACCCTGAAGGCCAAGTCCGTGGTCAACGCAGCCGGCATCTTCGTGGACAACATCCGCGCCATGGACAACGAGAACACCAAAAAACTCATCGCCCCCAGCCAGGGCGTGCACCTGATCCTCGACAAGTCCTTTGCCCCCGGGGACACCGCCGTCATGGTCCCCCACACCGACGACGGACGCGTCATCTTCATGGTGCCCTGGCACGACCACGTTATCGTGGGTACCACCGACACCCCCATCAAGGACCCGGTCATGGAGCCTGTCCCCCTGGACGAGGAGATCGATTTCCTCCTCAGCCATGCCGGCCGCTACCTCTCCAGGGTCCCCTCCAAAGGGGATGTCCTGAGCGTCTTCACCGGCATCCGCCCCCTCATCTCCGGGGACGACTCCGACGGCAAGACCTCTTCCCTCTCCCGGGACCACCATCTCACCATCTCCCCCAACGGCCTGGTCACCATCGCCGGGGGCAAGTGGACCACCTACCGCAAGATGGGCGAGGACACCATCGACCGCGCCGCCCAGATCGGCGGCCTGCCCCACCGCGACTCCCAGACCCGGGACCTGAAGCTCCACGGCTGGTGCGTGAACGCCGACCTGAGCGATCCTTTCCACGTCTACGGCAGCTACGAAGGTGAGGTCAAAGAGCTGGCCCAGGAGAACCCCGAGCTGGCCGAGCCCCTGCACCCCGCCCTGCCCTACACCGGCCTGGAAGTGGTCTGGGCCGTTCGCAACGAGTGGGCCTGCAACGTGGCCGACGTGCTGTCACGCCGTACCCGTTCCCTGCTGCTCAACGCTGCAGCCAGCGTCTCCGCCGCCCCCAGGGTGGCCGCCATCATGGCAAAAGAGCTGGGCAAAGATCAGGCGTGGATCGACGAGCAGGTGGAAGCCTACGGGAAGCTGGCTGAAAACTACATGCCCAGATAAGGGGGCCCAGAGGCAGGCCGACACGACTTTCCGGCCTGCCTGACCATCCCGTAACACAGCCCTTGGACGCTCGTAACACAAACCGGGTAACCAAGACACAATATGAACACAGCCTCCCTGAAATGGCCGTCCCCGCCCGCCGCAGGTTTCCATGACCCCTGAAAGGCGGGGCCGGCCATCTCATCAACCGGGAGAGACCCTTTGCAAGCTCAAGGAGAGAACATGCGCAGGACCAAGATTGTCTGCACCATCGGCCCCACCAGCGAGTCCCCGGACGTGCTTCGTAACCTCATTGAAAGCGGCATGAACGTGGCGCGGCTCAACTTCTCCCACGGGAGCCACGACGAGCACATCAAAAAGATCCGTACCATCCGCGAGCTGTCCCGGGAGATGGGCAAACCCGTGGCCATCCTCCAGGACCTCTGCGGCCCCAAGATGCGCACCGGTAAAATCGAGGAGCCCGGCATCGAGCTGGTCCCCGGTGCCGAGCTGATCCTCACCTCAGAAGAGATCATGGGCGGCGGGAACCGCGTCTCGGTCTCCTACAAGGACCTGCCCGAAGAGGTAAAGGCCGGCGACGTGATCCTCCTGGCCGACGGCCTCATGGAGCTCACCGTTAAAGAAGTCAAGGGACAGGACATTGTCTGCACCGTGGTCATCGGAGGCCTTCTCACCTCCAACAAGGGCATCAACCTGCCCACCAGCGTCCTGAAAATTCCGGCCCTCACCGAAAAGGACAAAGAGGACCTGGCCTTCGGCCTTGAAAACGACGTCGATTTTGTGGCCCTCTCCTTTGTGAAGACCGTGGACGACATCAACGAGATCAAAGAGCTCATCGCAGCAGCAGGCAAAGCCACCCCGGTCATCGCCAAGATCGAAAAACACGAAGCCATCGCCAACATCGACGAGATCATGAAAGCCACCGGCGGCATCATGGTGGCCAGGGGCGACCTGGGCGTGGAGATTCCCTTGGAAGATGTCCCGGGCGTTCAGAAGATGCTCGTGGAAAAATCCGTGGCAGCGGGCAAGCCCGTCATCATCGCCACCCAGATGCTCCGCTCCATGGTGGACTCCCCACGCCCCACCCGCGCCGAAGCCACCGACGTGGCCAACGCTGTTCTGGACGGGGCCGACGCCGTCATGCTCTCGGAAGAGACCGCCAACGGCAACTTCCCGGTGGAGACCGTCCGCTACATGAGCCGCATCGCCGCCAAGGCCGAAGAGACCTATCCCCACAAGCAGTTCATGAAGAGCGTCTGCAAAGAGCGCGTCTCCGACTCGGTCTCCTACGCAGCCTGCGTTCTGGCCGAAAAACTCAGCACCAGGGCCATTGTGGCCCCCACCACCTCCGGGTTCACCGCCCGTCAGATCTCCCGGTTCCGCCCCGACTCCCCCATCATCGCCCTCTCCCCGGACGAGGCCGCCATGCGAAGGCTCTGCCTCTCGGGCCGAGCCACCCCAGCCTGGTGGACAGCGCCGAGGGCATGGACGAAATGATCGAGCAGGGAGCCAGCGAAGCTTTAGAGACCGGCCTCGTGGACAAAGGCGACACCATCGTCATCACCGCCGGATACCCCACCTGGGTCCCCGGCACCACCAACATGGTGAAGGTGAAGGTGGCGTAAACCGCTTTTCGCGGTATCGTCTATCGTAATGGAAACATCTGGTGGTGGGAGCCGGGGGTGCCTGCTCATGGGCTCCCCGGCATCTCCCGTCGCCGCTTAATATAAGATAAAGAAGGTATGACATGACTCAGATCACCAACGTGGTTGCACGCGAAATCCTGGATTCACGAGGAAACCCCACCGTTGAGGTGGACATCACCCTTCACTGCGGCGCCACCGGCCGCGCTGCCGTTCCTTCCGGTGCCTCCACCGGTACCCGCGAAGCCCTGGAGCTCCGGGACAAGGACCCCAAGCGCTACCTTGGCAAAGGCGTTCTCACTGCCGTTGAAAACGTCAACGCCATCATCGCCCCGGCCGTCATCGGCCTGGACGCGTCAGACCAGGTGGCCCTGGACGAGGCCCTCATCGAGCTGGACGGCACGGAAAACAAATCCAAGCTGGGTGCCAACGCCCTGCTGGGTGTCTCCATGGCCGCGGCCCGCGCAGCAGCCGACGCCTACAGCCTTCCCCTCTACCGCTACCTGGGCGGCATGGCGGCCTGTGAGCTGCCCCTGCCCATGATGAACATCGTCAACGGCGGCTCCCACGCCACCAACAGCCTGGACATCCAGGAGTTCATGATCATCCCTGCAGGCGCGGGCACCGCAGCCGAAGCGATCCGCATGGGCGCCGAGGTGTTCCACCACCTCAAGTCCCTGCTCAAGGAGAAGGGGCTCACCACGGGCGTGGGCGACGAAGGGGGTTTTGCCCCCAACCTGGGCTCCAACGAAGAGGCCCTGGCCCTGATCATCGCTGCCGTTGAGTCTGCCGGATATGTCCCCGGCAAGGACGTGGTCCTGGCCCTGGACGCCGCAGCCAGTGAGTTCTACAAAGACGGAAAATACGTACTGGAAGCCGAAGGCAAGGCCCTCACCTCCGAGGAGATGGTGGCCTACTACGAACGCCTCGTGGCCACCTACCCCATCGTCTCCATCGAAGACGGCCTGGCCGAAGGCGACTGGGACGGTTGGGCTCTCATGACCCAGCGCATGGGCGAGAAGATCCAGATCGTGGGCGACGACCTGTTCGTCACCAACCCCGCCATCCTCGCCAAGGGCATCGAGCTTGGGGTTGCCAACTCCATCCTCATCAAGCTCAACCAGATCGGCACAGTCACCGAAACCCTGCGCGCCATTGAAATGGCCCGTGCGGCCGGGTACTCCACGGTCATCTCCCACCGTTCCGGTGAGACCTCGGACACCTTTATCTCCGATCTTGCCGTGGGCATCTCCGGGGGCCAGATCAAGACCGGCTCTCTCTCCAGGAGCGACCGCGTGGCCAAGTACAACCAGCTCATGCGCATCGCCGAAGAGCTGGGCGCTGCCGCCCGTCTTTCCCGACCGGCCTTCGTCAAGTAACCGACAGTAACGGGACGTGGATAACAACAGGAGCATCCCGTTGCGGCCGTTGCATGCCGTCCCACCGGAACAGCAAGCCCCGGTGGGACAGCATCTTCCCGGACGACTGCATGGCGCACCTTAGTGTTCACGCCCCGAGAGCAGCCTCCTGCGGCAGGGGCGGCGCTCCACGGCTCACCCAGCAGGTTCTCCTCACCACCAGCAGGGTTCCGTGGCCGCCCCTTGCCGGGCCGCTGCCACCCTTTTTTCGGGATGCAGGCCCCCTGTACAGGGGTAGCTGCCCCATGCCCGAGACGGCCGGAAAATGCCTGGCGCAAGGCGTTTTCCGGGCGTTCAACGGCCATTTTCAGGGGAAAGGCACACATCGGTGCGGATGTGTCCGGCCCCCACCAAGGAGCGTGCAGCCGAGCTGCAACACCCGTCCGCCAGCTGCACGCCCGCCCTTTTCCACGTTCGCTGAAAACGGATCGGTTCCCTGCCGGGCCCCTTTTAGCAGCGTCCCCTT
Organism: Desulfoluna sp. CYM3A; assembly: GCF_056829965.1. Lineage (NCBI taxonomy): Bacteria > Pseudomonadati > Thermodesulfobacteriota > Desulfobacteria > Desulfobacterales > Desulfolunaceae > Desulfoluna > Desulfoluna sp. CYM3A. Next base: position 1,240,968 of record NZ_CP186556.1, on the reverse strand, counting down.
CTCCCCCGAACATCCGGCTTCACCCCTGTTTCCCCCTTTCTGTTCGCGATTTTAAATTTTTCGTTCAAATGTTCACTATCGAACATCAAACCGAACGAAAATTTTCACAATGAAAATGTTCCTCCCCTGAGACCGAACCTGAACACGGGTTACCCTCTTGTCATCCGTTTTTCTCAATAAATGCCAAAGACAAACCCTTTTTTACGCCGCGCCAAATCCCGCCTCAAAATCGCTCATTGCATACCAGTTCCCTTATAAGTCACCAAACATCAACGATAAAATTTTCACATTCGAATATTTTTAACTTGATTTATTTCGGTTTCGAATATACATCAAACAAACAGTGTTTCTCGCGCAACGCTACGTTTGACGGGAAACCGATATGCCCGGCAATGGAGGCGGGCGAAATTCTTGACGTTCTTAAAGAGATGATTTGGAGGAAAGAGTATGTCTAGTTTTCTGGGAGAGCTGATTGGAACATTGATCTTGACCCTGTTCGGATGCGGCGTTGTTGGAGGCGTTGTACTGAACAAATCCAAAGCTCAGGACTCCGGGTGGATCGTAATCACCCTTGGGTGGGGTTTTGCCGTAGCCTTCGCCGTTTACCTCGTGGGGAAATACTCCGGTGCCCATGTTAACCCGGCCGTTACCATCGGCCTTGCCACCATCGGCCTCTTCCCCTGGGCTGATGTTCCCATGTACATCGCCGGCCAGATGATCGGGGCCTTCATCGGCGCTACCCTGGTCTACCTGCACTACTACCCCCACTGGGCTGAAACCGAAGACAAAGACGCCAAACTGGGTGTTTTCGCCACCGGTCCCGCCATCAGCAACCCCATGGCCAACCTCTTCAGCGAGATCCTCGGCACCGCCATCCTCGTCTTCGGCCTGCTGGGCATCGGCGCCAACAAATTCTCCGAAGGCCTGAATCCCCTCATCGTCGGCTTCTTCATTGCCGCCATCGGCCTCTCCTTCGGTGGTACCACAGGTTACGCCATCAACCCCGCCAGGGACCTGGGTCCCCGCCTTACCCACTTCTTCATGCCCATCGCAGGCAAGCGTGACTCCGACTGGGGCTACGCCTGGATCCCCGTTGTCGGGCCCATCATCGGCGGCGTTGCCGGTGCCCTGCTTTACAAGGCCATCGTCATGTAGGAAGATCAGGAGGCCGATTCCGGCCCCTGCTGCACACCGAACAAAAGAGCAAATGAACACAGCGGACGGTTCCTCCGTCTAACCGAAACCACCCTGCGGCTGTCCGGTCCGCAGGGGGTTCCTCGGGGGCCCTCCGCGCACAACCCATACTGAGGAGTCAATCATGGAAAAAAAATACATCATCTCCATCGACCAGGGAACCACAAGCTCACGTGCCATCCTCTTCGACAAAGCAGGCGAAATCCAGCTGGTAACCCAGAAAGAGTTCACCCAGATCTTCCCCCAGCCCGGCTGGGTAGAGCATGACGCCCTGGAGATCTGGTCTTCCGTCCAGTCTGTCCTGGCCGAACTCCTTGCCAACAAAGACGTCTCCGGCGACGACATCGCAGCCATCGGTATCACCAACCAGCGTGAAACCACCGTGGTATGGGACAAAAACACCGGCAACCCCATTTACAACGCCATCGTCTGGCAGTCCCGTCAGACCGCAGGCATCTGCGATGAGCTCAAGGCCAAAGGCCTGAACGACACCGTTCGCGACAAGACTGGCCTGCTCATCGATGCCTACTTCTCCGGCACCAAGGTCAAGTGGATCCTGGACAACGTGGAAGGCGCCCGCGCCAAGGCCGAAAAAGGGGACCTCCTCTTCGGTACCATCGACACCTGGATCACCTGGAAGCTCACCGGCGGCAAGGCCCACGTTACCGATTACTCCAACGCTTCCCGTACCCTGATGTACAACATCTACGACCTTGCCTGGGACGAAGAGCTCCTGGAAGCCCTCACCGTTCCCGCGTCCATGCTCCCCGAGGTTCGCCCCTCTTCCGACGTTTACGGCACCACCGCCCCCAACGCCTTCTTTGGCTACGAAATTCCCATCGCCGGTATCGCAGGCGACCAGCAGGCAGCCCTTTTCGGCCAGGCCTGCTACGAAGAAGGGATGGCCAAGAACACTTACGGCACCGGCTGCTTCATGCTGATGAACACCGGCGAAAAAGCGGTTAAATCCGAAAACGGCCTGCTCACCACCATCGCCTGGGGTGTAAACGGCAAGGTAGAGTACGCCCTTGAAGGCAGCGTCTTTGTTGCCGGTTCCGCCATCCAGTGGCTCCGTGACGGCCTGCGCATGTTTGCCGACGCCAAGGACAGCCAGGCGTACGCCGACCGTGTGGAATCCACTGACGGCGTCTACGTGGTCCCCGCCTTCGTTGGCCTGGGCACCCCCTACTGGGACAGCGACGTTCGCGGCTGCGTCTTCGGCCTCACCCGCGGCACCTCCAAAGAGCACTTCGTCCGTGCCACCCTGGAGTCCCTGGCTTACCAGACCAAAGACGTCCTCTCCGCCATGGAAGCCGACTCCGGCATCTCCATCAAGACCCTCCGTGTGGACGGCGGCGCAACGGGCAACGACTTCCTCCTCCAGTTCCAGAGCGACATCCTGGGCGCAGATGTTGAGCGTCCCGTCATCGTGGACAACCACTGCCCGCGCTGCCTACCTGGCCGGCCTGGCCGTCGGTTTCTGGAAGAACCGCGCTGAGATCGCTTCCCAGTGGAACAAGGACAAGACCTTTGAAGTTGCCATGGACGACGACACCCGCGACAGCCTCTACGCAGGCTGGCAGAAAGCCGTCAAAGCCTCCATGGCGTTCAAGTAACAAACGCCTTGCCTATCCCTGGTTGTCGCCCCGGAAAGACTGCTTGACATGGCCGGTCGATCCGGGGCGTCAACCACCGGGACCGCTGAATCCGTGGCGCCCGTGCAACGCACCTTCCCCTCTTACCCGGTGCAGTGCATTTATAGCATCCCCCTGCCCCTTGCGAACATCGCGGCGCAGGCATCGCCGGGCGCCACACCTGCCAGACCCGAACCACCCCTGAAAGGAGTGTCATGAGAACCCCCTTAATTGCCGGCAACTGGAAAATGAACAAAACCCTGGACGAGGCCATGGCCTTTGCCCGTTACCTGGGGGAAAACCCTGTAAGAGAAGGGGTCGACACCCTGCTCTGCGCCCCTGCCCCCCTGCTTTACCCCCTGGCCGACGCCCTTACCGGAACCGGCGTTGCCGTCGGCGCCCAGAACATGCATTACGAAGCCCAAGGGGCCTTCACCGGTGAGATCTCCGCGGCCATGATCAACGACACAGGCGCGTCCTACGTCATCCTCGGCCACTCCGAACGTCGCCAGCTTTTCGCAGAGACCGACGCCTCGGTCAACAAAAAGACCATCTGCGCCCTCAAGGCCGGAATCACCCCCATCCTCTGCTGCGGCGAAAGCCTGGAAGAACGCGAAGAAGGCCGCACCGCAGACGTCATCAAGGCCCAGGTCGTCAACGGCCTTTTAGGTATTGCCGAGGCCGACGTCACCGGCGTGGTCATCGCCTACGAGCCCATCTGGGCCATCGGCACCGGCAAAACCGCCAGCAGCGCCGACGCCAATGAGGTCTGCGCGGCCATCCGAGGCATCATCGCCGACCTGTACAGCCAGAAGGCAGCCGACGCACTGCGCATTCTCTACGGAGGCAGCGTCAACGCCGATACCATCGAAGGGCTCATGGCCGAAACCGACATCGACGGTGCCCTGGTGGGCGGCGCCAGCCTCGACCCGGCAAGCTTTCACCGTCTGACCACTTTCTGAGCAGGAGCAGTACCCATGAACACACCGGTGACACTTGTCATTCTGGACGGCTGGGGAGAGGGGAAACCCTGCCGCTACAACGCCGTCCAGCATGCTGACACCCCCAACATGGATCGCTTCATGGCCGAAGCCGCCCACACCACCCTTGCCGCCAGCGGCGAGGACGTGGGGCTGCCTCCAGGCCAGATGGGCAACTCCGAGGTGGGGCACCTCAACATCGGCTGCGGCCGTGTCGTCCGCCAGTCCCTCTCGCGCATCACCCATGCCATCGAGGACGGCTCTTTCTTTGAAAATCCGGCCCTGCTTGAAGCCGTAAACCGCGCCAAGGAGCCGGGCAAGGCCCTGCACCTCATGGGTCTCCTCTCCGACGGCGGCGTCCACAGCCACATGGCCCACCTCAAGGGCCTTTTGGACATGGCCGCCCGCAATAAGGTGGAGCAGGTCTTTGTCCACGCCATCCTGGACGGACGGGACACCCCGCCCCAGAGCGCCCTCTCCTTCATCGAAGAGCTGGAGCACACCTTCCACACCATGCGCGTGGGCACCCTGGCCTCCCTGAGCGGCCGCTACTACGCCATGGACCGTGACAACCGTTGGGAGAGAACCCGATACGCCTACGACACCCTCACCGGTAACGAACCGGCCCGGGCCGCAACAGCCGCCCACGCCGTGGAAGCGTCCTACGCCAAGGGCGACACCGACGAGTTCTTCGAACCCCTGCTCCTTGAAGGGACCGAAGGGGCCATCCGCGACGGCGACGCCGTGATCTTCTTCAACTTCCGCCCGGACCGGGCGCGCCAGATCACCCGCGCCTTTGTGGATGATGAGTTTGAAGGATTCCAGCGGGAAAAACGGGACGTCCACTTTGTCTGCATGACCGAATACGATGCCGACATCAAGGGCACCTCCGTTGCCTTCGGGCCCGTCACCCCCAAGCGCCCCCTGGGCACTGTGGTGGCCGAGGCCGGACGCACCCAGCTGCGCATCGCCGAGACCGAAAAGTACGCCCACGTCACCTTCTTCTTCAACGGCGGCGTGGAGGCCGAATCCCCGGGGGAAACCAGGCTCCTGATCCCCTCCCCCAAGGTGGCCACCTACGACCTGAAACCGGAGATGTCCGCCGTCGAGCTCACCGACACCTTTGTGGAGCGCTTCGCAGCCTCCCCGGACGACCTGACCGTACTCAACTTCGCCAACGCGGACATGGTGGGCCACACAGGCGACATGAAGGCGGCCGTCAAGGCCCTTGAAACCGTGGACGACTGCCTGAGCAGGGTGGTTTCCGCCGCCACGGAAAACGGCGGAGCGGTTCTCATCACCGCCGACCACGGCAACGCGGAGATCATGGTGGACCCCATCACAGGAAACCCCATGACCGCCCACACCACCAACCCGGTGCCCCTGATTCTCCTGGGCGCCGACACCCCCTCTTTGCGGGACGGAGGTCGCCTCTGCGACATCGCCCCCACCATCCTGTCTCTCCTGGGGATACCCCAACCCGAGGAGATGACCGGTCAAAGCCTGTTGGCTTGATCCTGAGCCGGGGCGGACCCCAACGCCCCGGCACCCTCCCCGCACATTACCTACCACAAGAACACACCCTTTTTATTTTTTACTTAATTCCTACTACATCAACCCCGCACAATACATAGAAATACACAACAGCATAACAGCACACGCCCCCTTGACAGACCCCTGACAAGTCCAATTGATGGATGATTTCATTGATTTTTAATTCAATATTGGGTAGTATTAAACACACACTAACATTAGCACAGACGCAGCAAGTAAATTTAGCTTATCCAAACATAAGCTACACCATATAATTTTTCTAAATATGAGGTATCTGTTTTTTAGTACACGGTAATACGACGATGCCTTCGGGCCCTGCCGGACCCTTCGGCAACCTGAAATGGGAAAGGGAAAGACGTATGCGTAACACAAAGAAACACGGGTTCACCATCCTGGCCATGATGCTCCTGCTGGCCGCACACCCCGGCCGGGCAGAGGCCGGGAAGATCGAAACATGGGCCAAAGCGCTTCAACCCTCGGCGCTGTCACGGCAGGCCCAACAAGTCGAGCTCGCCTGGTTCGCCCGGACGGCCGCCCCATACAAGGGCATGGAGATGGCGACTGCGCCGAAGGGATCCCCACCCACAAGTGGGAGGCGGCGGTGCTGGCCAAGGCCTTCACCGAGATCACCGGCATCAAGGTCCGGGTGGACATCATCGGGGAAGGTGAGGTGGACGGCAGCGGCCGATGGAGACCGACAGAAGAGCAGTCCAACATCTTCGACCGCAACAATCGGCCACTGCGACAGTGCCCTGGACTTCAAAGCTTTTGTAGGGGAAGGGCCGTCGACTACAACCAGCCTGGGAAGCTGATGACTTCCTCAACCTGGAGTTCGGCCAGGACTACGAGGGCCATCAGCTCCAGCTCCCGGATCAGCAGTTCGCCAACCTCTACTGGTTCCGCTACGACTGGTTTACCAACCCGCAATTCAAAAAAGAGTTCAAGGCACGCTACGGCTACGAGCTCGGGGTGCCCATCAACTGGCAGGCCTACGAAGACATCGCCGAATTTTTCACCGGCAAGACCATCGACGGCAAAAAAGTGTACGGCCACATGGACTACGGAAAAAAATCCCCGGGCCTGGGGTGGCGCTTCACCGACGCCTGGCTCTCCATGGCAGGGGCTGGCGACAAAGGCCTGCCCAACGGGCTTCCCGTGGACGAATGGGGCATCCGGGTGGAGAACAAGATCCCCGTGGGGGCCACCGTGGCCCGGGGCGGTGCCACCAACGGCCCGGCCGCTGTCTATGCCATGGAAAAATACATCCACTGGATGAAGGCCTATGCCCCCCCGTACGGGGAGTACATGGACTTTTTCGTGGCGGGCATTGTTCCCTCCAAGGGCCGCATCGCCCAGAGCATCTTCCAGTACACCACCTGGCTCTCCGAAGACGCCTACACCAACCCGGAGAGCCGGGTAACGGACAGCAAGGGCAACCCCCTGTGGCGCGTGGCCCCCTCCCCCCACGGCAAGTACTGGGAAGAGGGCATGAAAGTGGGCTATCAGGACACCGGCAGCTGGACCATCCTCAAACACTCGGTCACGGGCAAGCACCGGAAGGCGGCTTGGCTCTGGGCCCAGTTCTGCGTCTCCAAGTCGGTGTGCATGAAAAAGTTCCTTGAAAACAAAACCCCCATCCGCAAAAGCACCATCTTCTCGCCCAAACTGGACCGTTACGAAGGAAAATTCGGCGGCCTCATCACCTTTTACCGCTCCCCGGTGGAGAACCGGTGGACGGACACCGGTCCCAACGTCCCCCACTACCCCTCCCTTTCAGCCCAGTGGGCCAAAAACGTGGGCATGGCCGTGGCCGGAGAGATCACCGCCCAGCAGGCCATGGACAACATCGCCCACGCCATGGAGGACCTCATGGCAGCCATGGAGCTTCCCCGGTACTCGCCGAAGCTCAACCCAAAAAAATCCCGCGACTACTGGCTGAACCAGCCCGGAGCCCCCAAGGCGCCCGTGCCGGATGAAAAGGGAAAGACCATGCCCTACGACAAACTCATCGAGACCTGGAAACACAGGGGATAAGGAGGCAGCCATGAAAATGATCTACAAACTGGGCGGAGGGTTCGGCATTGTCATCTTCCTGCTCTTAGGTGTCATCGGTATCTACCAGTACTGCGTCCGCTCCACGGTGAAAAGCGTGGGAAACCTCATGGCGGTGGAGCTGAAAATTGCTGAAAACGCGGCCGACGTCAAATCCCTGCTCATCGAAAGCCGGGAACTCCAGAGCCGCTTCCTCGCCAGCCGGGACGAAGCTGCCCTGGCAACCCTGAAGGAGGGCATCGCACAGCTCCAGGACGAAGCCGACGCCATCAACACCCTGGCCAGACAGGCAGGCTACCTGAAGAGCGCTGAAAAATCCGACCGGGTCAAGGACCTGGCCGAACACTACCTGGCCTCTTTTCTGGAACTTGCCTCGGCCTGGGAGCGCAAAGGGGCCGATGCCCACTCCGGTCTCCAGGGAGAACTCAACAAGGCGGGTGCTATCCTGGAAGAGAAGATGAAAGGCCACCAGGTGGAGACCCTCTACCTCGCCTTTCTGCGGCTCTGGATCTGCGAGAGGGAGTTCAAGCAGACCACCTTTGCCGACGCCAGGGAGAACCTCGTCAACAGCATCGATGCCTATGAAGCGGCCCTGAACCGCTCCACCTGCAGCGCCGAAAGCAAGGCCTACCAGGCCAAGCAGCTGGGCCTTTACAAAGGGGCCCTGGAGCAGCTGGACGACGACGAGTACTTCTACGAAATCATGGTCACCACCCGGGAGAACATCGAAGCCTCCTTAAACGATGTCTACGTGCCCATGGCCGGAAAACTCCTCCTGGCCATCCGCACCCATGAGAAAAGTTACCTCCTCTACGGAGAAGAAAAGGATGCCGAGGCCACCCGCACGGCCGTTACCACCCTCTCGGACCAGCTCAAGGGCGCCGGTATCACCCAGACCCACGTCACCGAGGCCACCGAGCAGCTGGATGCCTACGCCAATGCCTTTGCAGAGGTCCTTGGCGAAGAGAGGATCATCGAAGAGGCCGAGGCCACCATGGGCGCTTCGGCCCGGGAGATCGGCGAGGCCGTGGAGGGCATCTACCGGGAGGCCATGGACATCGCGGGCTCTCGCTCCCGAACCCTTGGTGACTCCGCAGAGACCCTGTCGCGCATCGCCATGGTCGTGGGAGCCGTGGCCGTCCTCATCGGCATGGTCCTGGCCTTTTTCATCACCCGCTCCATCACCGTCCCCTTAAAGCAGGTCATCACCATGGTGGCGGACATCGCCCAGGGCGACGGGGACCTCACCGGTCGCCTCTCCTACGGGGCACGGGACGAAATTGGAGAGCTGGCCACCCTCTTCAACTCTTTCCTCGAAAAGCTCCAGGGCATGATCCGCGATATTGCCGGGGGCTCCGGCACCATCGGCTCGGCCTCCAAGGAGCTGCTCTCCATCTCAGGAGAGATGACCAAGGGAGCAGACGGCATGTCCCATCAGCTCCACTCCGTGGCCACGGCCGCCTCGGACATGAGTGGAAACATCGAGAGCATGGCAGAGGCCCTCAACGACGCCTCGTCCACGGCCCACCTCGTGGCCTCGGCCACCGAGGAGATGACCGCCTCCATCGCCGAGATTGCCGGAAAAACAGAAACCGCCCGCTCCATCTCAGAGACCGCCGTCAGCGAGACCCACCGGGCCAAGGAGCTCATGGAGACCCTGGGCAGAGCCGCCAAGGAGATCGGCGAGGTCTCCCAGACCATCGATGACATCTCCGGCCAGACCAACCTGCTGGCCTTAAACGCCACCATCGAGGCGGCCAGGGCCGGGGAAGCCGGTAAAGGCTTTGCCGTGGTGGCAAACGAGATCAAAACCCTGGCCCACGAAGCCGGGGCAGCCACCACCCGCATCAACGAACAGATCGTGGGCATCCAGAATGCCGCCAAAAACACCACCGCCGGCATGAACGCCACGGCCCAGACGATTCATGAGATCGACCAGATCATCCAGACCATCGGCACCACCATCGAAGAGCAGTCTGTGACGACCCGGGAGATCTCCGGCAACCTGGCCCAGTCCTCCCAGGCCATCGCCCTGGTCAACGACCAGGCCCGAGACGGCGCGCGCTTTGCCGACCAGATCGCCCGGGAGATCACCGAGGTCAGCCACACCGCCGCCACCCTCGTCTCCAGCAGCGACATGGTCAACACCCATGCAGAAGACGTCACCGGCCTGTCCGGCGGTTTGCAGGAGCAGGTGGGAAAATTCAGGATCTGATACAACACACCACATAAAAACAATAAAAAAGCCCCCGGCAACGTTGCCGGGGGCGAATCCTTAATGTATGTGGGGAGGGGATATGCAAGGCAGGGTGCGCTTGCGCACCACCAAAGGGTCACGACACCCATAAAAAGCCATGCACAGGCTCCCCTTGCGAAACACAGAATCGGCAAAAGGGTTGATTTTCCGAACCCATGGTGCGCAAGCGCACCCTACAGAAGCCCACATATCAAGCTGTAATACCAACCGGTTTCCAAATAAACGGAAAGGGCCTCTCCTGCAACACCGGTTGCACCATATCATATCCCACGCGAATGCCCCGATAACACAGGCAGAATGGCGGTCTTCATGCATTCGCCACAAGGTTTCCAGGTGCCCCCACCTGGCCGCCGGAGGCGCTTTTCTTACCCGATGGCACACGCCACGGCTTTGGCCGCATGGATGGCCGCGGTGTCGTAGAGGGGCACCGGGGTATCTGACGGCCCCACCAGCAGGCCGATCTCCCATAGCCCCAGGATCACGGCTTCGGCCCCTTTGTCTTTAAGTTCTTCGATGATCTCCACAAAGCGCTCCCTGGAGGAGGGGTTGATCTCACCGCGGCAGAGTTCCGAGTAGATCACGTTGTGGACATCCCCACGGCCCCGGTCATCCGGGTGCGTCCGCCCTCAAGGCCGAACCTCTGGTTGAGTCTTTCTGTATAAAAATCCTCTTCCATGGTAAAGCGCGTCCCCAAGAGCCCCACCCTGGAGATCCCGTCGGCGGCCAGGGCCTCGGCCGTGGCATCGGCGATGTGAAGAAGGGGAATGGCGATGCGCGCCTGGACCTCTTCGGCCACCTTGTGCATGGTGTTGGTGCAGATCATGAGAAAGTCCGCGCCCGCAGCCTCCACTGAGGTTGCGGCCCGGCCGAAGAAGTCCGGCAGCGTACGCGGCTGCTCCGGCATCCTGAAGGGCCTCCACCTCTTCAAAATCCACGCTGTACAGGCTGATCTTGGCCGAGTGAAGGCCGCCCAGGGCCTCCTTGACCCCTTCATTGATGGCTTTGTAGTAACCGGCGGTGGATTCCCAGCTCATTTTGCGCCGACGATCGGAATCGTTTTCGTGAGTTCTCTTCCTTTCACTTGCCTCCGGCGGCCCTGCCGGGGCGTGGGACCTTATTATTCCCTTTAGTCGACGATGACCTCGCAATCTCCGCCCGCATTTCTTCTGACGGCACCCACAAAGCCGTACACGACAAAACAGAGGGACACCCCTTGCTGGATCGCGAGGATGGGCTTGCCCTGAAGCAGCATCAGAGTGCCCATGCTTCCGTTCATCAGTATGAAAAAAAGCCACCCCACGTGCCTCTCCTTTGCCAGAAGGTAGCTCCCCAGCAGGAACCCCACCATCACCCCCATCTCCAGCACCTGGGAAAGCGAGGTGACGCCGTGGTAATCGTACAGGCTGAACCCCACGCCAAGGATCATGAACCCGTAGGTGCTGACCGTGGCCACCCCGTCAAGGGTTCCGTGGCTCTCTCCGCTGCCCTGGTACACACGAAGCAGGCCCAGCACCATGGCAGGGACGCCTCCGGCCTCTATGGATGCGGCAATCCAGTTGTGTGCTTAAGGATCAAAATCGTCACCCAGGCAGGAACCCCGAGAATGTTGCGATGAGGCCAACCCCACAGTTTCAGCTGGCGAGCCCCACGCTCGCCAGCCCCTTCGGCAAATGAAAACAGCATTTTATTGACGAGGTAAAACGAGCCTCCCCACAGCTGGAGCAGCATGTCCATGGTTCATTGGTCCCTTCTAAAAATTCAGGCTGTCAGAGTATCAGGGGAAGTGGCGGGAGGTGTTGCGGCACGGCCTGCCTGACACGTTTTCTTTTCCTCTTTTCGGTTGAGCAACAGGAGATTCCCCAAAAGAATCAGGGCCACACCGCTGAAGGCATACCCGCTCCACCGGTACCCTTCCCAGATGGTGGAGATCACCAGGGCCACCACCGGAAAGACCAGGGTGGCATAAGCCGCCCGATCCGCCCCGATGCGGCCGATAAGGGAGAGATAGCAGCCAAAGGCCACGATGGACCCGAAGACCGCCAGATAGACCAGGGAGCCCACATAGGCCGTGGTCACCTCAAAGGCAAAGGAACGCCCAAGAAACGCGGACAGCCCCAGCATGAGCGGCTCCGTAGAGCATGCCGAAGGCGTTGGTCTGCACCACGGGGAGCCCTGCTTTCTGGTTGCGGGCGGACAGGATGTTGCCGATGGAGGCAAGATAAGTAGCTGCAAAGCAGAGCATGAGCCCTTTGGCCCCGCTGTCCCCGAAGTGAAACGAGGTAAGCTCCGGCCGGAACACCAGGCCGATACCCACAAGGCCCAACGCGCCCCCCGCCACCACCCTGGCGTCCACGGGGCTCTTGAGAAACAAGGCCCCGTTCACCACGTTCATCACCATCACCGTGGGAAATCTCGCCGCTTCCAGAAGCACATTGCGATGTGAGACTACAGGTAAACAACCATAAGTCAAGGCAAAAAGGAAAACACCCTGGGCGGCCATGGCCAAATGCTCTTTCCACGTAAATCGCATGGGCAAACGCCGCAGGGCGCACCACAGGAGAAGAAGCACCGCGGCCAGGGAAAACCGATAGGTCACCGACACCATGGGGTCGATGCGCCCCAGCTGAAAGGTAATGGCCAGCCAGGTGGAGCCCCAGATCAGAATCGTCATCACATAAAACATTACATTTCGCATAGCATCCATCACGTTGTTGGTCGTAAAAATCGAAAAAAAAGGCCTCCGGCGGCCCTGCCGGGGGCTAAACTTTTAAAAAGTTTAACAAACAGGTTTTAAAAAACCGATATAACTTCGAGGTTATAAAGCAGCTAACATAAACCATCAGCGTTTATGTCGGGCGCAGCCCGAGCCGAAGGCCATTGCGCTTTGCCCTGAGGAACGAAGGGCAAAGCGCAATGGCTATAAGCTTTCGAGGTGGCTCACCTCGCCGCCGGAGGCACGCTTTTTGAGTCCATTACACCAGCGCATGGGCAGCGTCCCCAACGGCCTTGAGGGCCCAGCGGGTCTCCGGTGTAAAGGCGGCGGCGTTGAGGCGCAGGTAGTGCTGGTAGGTGTCGCCGAGGGAAAACAGGGCACCGGGGGCCACGGTGATGCCCAGGGGCTCCACTGCGGCATAGAGTTTCAGGGAATCCACGGCCTGGGGCATCTCCACCCAGAGGGTAAACCCGCCCCAGGGCCGGGTGACCCGGGTGCCTTCGGGGAAGGTCTCCCCCACCATCTCGCCCATGGCGGCCACCCGCTGGGCGCAGGTACGCCTGAGGCCCCGCAGGTGGTGTTCGTAGCCCCCGTTGGCCAGAAACTCTGCCACGGCCAGCTGGGGAGGCAGGGCCGTGGCCAGGGAGGAGACCATCTTCAGGCGCTGCATGCGCTCCTGGAACCTACCCGAAACCATCCACCCCACCCGGTAACCCGGGGCCAGGGTCTTGGAAAAAGAGGAGCAGAGGATCACCATACCGCTCTTGTCGTAGGCCTTGCACACCCCGGGGCGACGGCCCTCAAAGGCGATGTCGCCGTTGATATCATCTTCCACCAAGGGCACCTGGTACCGTGCCAGAAGAGCCACCAGGGCTTTTTTCTTCTCCTCGGAAAGGGACACCCCTAAGGGGTTGTTGAAGTTGGTCACCTGGAGACAGGCGCTCACCCGGTTTCGGGAGAGGGCGCGCTCCAGGGCGTCCAGATGGATCCCGTCCACGGGGGATGAGGGAATCTCAAGGACCTTGAGACCCAGCTCCCGGAAGAGCTGCAGAAAGTTGAAATAGACCGGGGCGCCGGTAACCACAGTGTCCCCGGGCCACCAACCTCATGGCCAGGGAGACCCCTTCCGAGGCCCCGGAGGTGATGAGGATCTCGTCCGGAGACAGGGTCACCCCTGCATTGAGCATATGCCGGGCGATCTGGTGCCTCAGCTTTGGAAGGCCGCTGCCCATGGCGTAGTCGGTGCCGTGGCCCTTGGTGCGCCTCACCTCGGCCGCCATGATCCGTCCCAGTTTTTCAGACGGCAGAATGGCCGGGTCGGGAATGGCTGCCCCGAACTCCCGCCCCTCCTCGGGTCGTTCACATCCCGCATGATGCGGGAGACCATCTCTCCGGCCTCCACGGCTGCGGCATTAAGGATGGGACGCCGCACATCCGGCTCCCGGGGAATCTCGGGAAGCCGTGCGCACACGTAGTAACCGGACTGGGGGCGTGCTTCGATGACCCGCCGGTCCTCCAGCAGGCCGTAGGCGGTCTTCACGGTGTTGATGCTCACCTTCAACCGCTGGCTCATGGCCCGGATGGAGGGTACCTTCTCACCGGGCAGGAACGTGCCCTCCCTCACCATGAGGGCCAGGCGCCCGGCCACCTCCTCGTAGAGGGGCTGCTCCCCTTTTTTCTCTGCAACGTTTGCTTTCATGACGATACCCTACCCCACTTATCCTGAAGGCCTAAAGATACAGTTGGTTTCATTTTCAATGGGCACAGTTTTTCATATCATTCATTCAAAGGACACAGATAAATGCACTCCCCGTCTTGACCGGCGGCCTGTTCTGATCCATCGTAGGCAGGGGATCGCTAAGACCTCCGGCCCTCGCGTGTGGCGCAGCAGTCCTGAATGGTGACACGCAGCCACGGGTGCAGGCGGATCTCATCTACTGGCGAAGGCTTGTTTGAACTGAACAGTGACCAAAAGGAAAAAACATGAAAGAGCACCTTTCCAACACGGCTTTCAGGCTCATGACGGTGGCCTTCCGGGTCAAGGACCTGTTCAGCAGGCGCACGGATATCCTGGCGGAATTCGAGATCATGGAAGGGATGCATGTGGTGGATTACGGGTGCGGTCCGGGCTCTTACCTCAAGGCCGCCTCCCGGCGGGTGGGGAAAACAGGGCTGGTGACGGCCGTGGACCTCCACCCCCTGGCCATCCAGTCTGTCAACGAGAGGGCGTTTCGCATGGGGCTCACCAACGTCATGGGGCTGCTCACCCGGGGGTATGCGACACCCCTGGACGACCACAGCGTCCACATCGTGTATGCCATGGACATGTTCCACATGGTCAAGGACCCCACGGCCATGCTCTCGGACATCCGGCGCATTCTGGTGCCGGAAGGGGTCCTCTACATCGACAGCGGCCACCAGCCCAAAGAGACTGCACGGCAAAAAATCCTCGACTCAGGTCACTTTGCCATCCAGCGATCCACGGACCGTTACTTTCAATGCCGCCCCGAGCCCTGACCGGCACCATGAAGCCGTTGCCTCCGGCGGCCCTGCCTGGGGCGGGGGGCCAAACGTTTAAAAAGTTTAACAAACAGGTTTTAACCAAAAGTCACACAGGGAGTTGTACCATGTCAGACGTCTTGATCACCCGCCTCGACCACGAAGGAGAGGCCGCCGATTTTCTCGCCCTTTTCACCGAATACACCCGCAGCCTGGGAACAGCCGGGACCCCCAGCGATGTCCCGATCCCCGCAAACCTTGTGGAGGCGATCCAAAAACGAAACGACGTGGTGGTCTTCCTCGCCTATGAAGAGAAGCAGCCCGCGGGTTTTGCCGTCACCGTGGAAGGGTTTTCCACCTTTCGTGCCATGCCTTCGCTCAACATCCACGATCTGGGGGTAAGCAGCCGATTCCGCGGCCATGGGGTGGGCAAGACCCTGTTAAACGCCGTCCGCGACGAAGCCGAAAAGAGAGGGTGCTGCAAGCTCACCCTGGAGGTTTACGAGAACAACACCAGGGCCTTTTCCCTTTACCAATCCATGGGGTTTTCCACCCTGTCGGGCAACGACGACACCGAGCAGACCCTGTTTATGGCGAGCCCCCTCTAAGGAGAAAGGTCAGGGGCACATGGACCCGTTTGCCCCAGGAGGTGGCCGAGTGGTCGTGGCCTTTCCAGACACGGTTCATGCAGCTTTCCCCTTCCCGGTACCCTTTTCGGGCCAGGATGTCCCGGACGCGGCTGTGGTAGGGGATGTACTTGGCGTCCAGGGCTTCGGTGCTGATATCGAAGTAAAACCGGTGAGACGCGGGGTCAGGGAGGGTATCTGCCATGTAAGGAAGGGTGGAGCCCTCGTAAAGGGGCCAGTGGGAAGAGAGGCAGCCGGCCCCGCAAAACAGGTCCGGATGCTCGCACACCGCGTACAGAGAGATGATGCCCCCTAAGCTGGAGCCCATGGCAAACCGCGCTTCGGGGCGGGTGATAAGGGGATAGGCCGACTCCATGTGGGGAATCAGCTCTTCGGTAAGAAATCTCAGGTAACGATCCGAGGTGGGGCATTTGCCCCGCCGCCGGATGGACGCTTTCTCCTTTTCGGAGACATACCGTTCCACGGGCTTTTTGGGAACGTACTCCCGCCAGCGATCCGGTGTGTTCCAGATGTTGGCCAGGATCACCGGGGGAATCACCCCGTCCTCGATGAGCCCCCTTGCCGTATCGCAGAGCCCCCAGCCCATGAGGTTGCTTGCGGGCAGGCAGTTGTACTGCCCGTCCTGCAGGTAGATCACGGGGTACCGGGCCCCTCCCCCCTTGTCATAGCCCGGCGGCAGCCACACGTCCACATGGCGCGGCGCCACAAACCGGGAGTCGAACGTGTCGATTCGCTCCAGCATCCTTCCTCCTGCTCACACCTCAACCCATGGGTCGGCACCTCCAAAAAAACGGTGCCTTATCCGGTTACACGATAAAATCTCAGGAATAGATGGAGGTAGCAAAGAAGGAAGGACAATTCAAGGCAATCCATGATAATACACTCAATTTCCAGCAAAATTCACAGTGAGCAAGGAAATTGTCAACCACCGGTCAGAAGTGGCCCCAAAGACGGACACCCCGGGCTTTGCCGCAAAACAAAAGCGCCGCACTGCCGTGCGGCGCTCCACAAAAAAACAGCCATGATGGCCCGCGTTGCTTATCTCACCACAAGGTTGTTCTCCACGCGCTTGACGCCCACGAGGCGGTCGGCCAGGCGAACGGCTTCATCGCGCATGGCTGCACTCTTCAGCACGCCTGTGAGGGTCACCACCCCGTTGTTGACGTCCACATCGATGTGCAGGGCATCCACGTCCGGTGAGGCGATGAGTTCCGACTTCACCTTGATGCCCACCACCTTATCGTCCAGGGCCTGCCCGATGCTGGTGGGGCCCACCTGCAGGAGGTTGTTGACATCCTTGACCCCGGAAACCTTGCGGACCACGGCCTCCACATTGCGCGCCACCCCCTCGTTGTCCACGATGCCGGTGAGGGTCACCACCCCTTCGATGGTGTCCACGTCCACGGAGAAGGTGGGCACCTCCCGGCATTCGGCAAGGGCGGTCTTGACCCGGGCAGTGAGGGTGGCGTCGTCCACCTGGTTGCCGAAGGTACGTTTATCCGAAGCGCTTTTGTAGACGCCTGTGGCGCCGGTTCCCACCACAATCGGGGCGCACCCCGCACACAAGAGAAAAAGAGATACCGCAATCCATCGCATCGGCATACAGCCAAACCCTCCAAAACAAGACATTGCCCGCCGACGGAAGGTCCGGAGCGGACCGACCCACAAGCGTATCGACAGGCGATTCAAACATTCCATCCATACCATGGTGCCTGGATCGTCCCCTGTGACGGAGATCACGCCTGTGGGAACAACCACCATGTCAGCCCGACGATAGCCCACTTTTCAAAAAGCGGCAAGGTCAAGGCTACTCATCCCCGAAGGCCCGGTTGTGCTGCTCCATGACCCGGATAAAGGTGGTGCGTTTGGAGAGCTCCTTGAGTTTGGCCGCGCCCACGTAGGTGCAGGTGGATCGAAGGCCCCCCAGGATGTCCAGCAGGGTGTCTTCCACCGCCCCCCGGTACGGGACCGTCACGGATTTGCCCTCGGAGGCGCGGTAGTCGGCCACCCCGCCGCTGTGCTTTTCCATGGCGTCCCGGGAGCTCATGCCGTAGAAGGTCACCACCTTTTCCCCGTTCTCCTCGAGGATCTGCCCGCCGGATTCGTCGTGGCCCGCCAGCATCCCCCCCAGCATGGTAAAATCGGTGCCCGCGCCAAAGGCCTTGGCAATATCCCCGGCGCAGGTGCACCCGCCGTCGGCAACAATGAGCCCCTTGAGGCCGTGGGCGGCGTCCGCGCACTCGATGATGGCCGAAAGCTGGGGATACCCCACCCCGGTTTTCACACGGGTGGTGCAGACCGACCCCTCTTCCCACCTTGACCACGTCCGCCCCGGAGAGGATCAGCTCTTCCACCATCTCCCCTGTCACCACGTTGCCCGCCACGATCACCTTGTCCGGGAAAAGGTCCCGCACCCTTCGGACCACGTCCACGAAGTTTTCCGTGTACCCGTTGGCCACGTCGATGCAGATGAATTTAAGAAGCGGCAGCACATGAACGATCTGTTTCAAACGCTCCAGATCCGCATCCATGGTCCCGGTGCTCACCATGATGTGGTCGAAGATGGAATCATCCTGGCGCGCCAGAAAGTTTTTGAGGTCCTCCGGCGAATAATACTTGTGAAGGGCTGTCATGGCCCCGTGCTTTGCCAGGGCCGCGGCCATGGCCAGGGTGCCCACCGTGTCCATGTTAGCGGCGATGATGGGCACACCGGACCAGGTGGTCTGGCTGTGCCGGAACAGGTAGGTGCGGTTCATCTCCACCTGGGACCGGCTCTTCAGGGTGGAGCGCTTTGGACGGATCAGCACATCCTTGAACCCGAGTTTCACTTCGTTGTCGATTCGCATGGCACACCTCATCCTTCCGTGTATGGGTTGGGCGATATTGCAAGAGGCCACACGCAGCACGGGCTCGTGCAGCAACGACAAAACCATCTGAAACAACAGCCTGAATAAGTCTATCCAAAAACAGGGAATCTGCCAACAGGATGCGCCGGGCAAGGCAATGAAATGCAAATCGGGGCCGTGGGAGGTATGATACGAAAAAACGTTCCGGGAAGGTCACCGGAAGAGGTCCAGCATGTTGTCATGCTGAGTCACCTCCCCCGGTTGAAGGCGGGTCTCAATGGTTCTCAGAGGTGGAGGCAACCTGCTTTAAAAGGGCGTCGGGAATGTCCCAGCCTTCGGGGTTGTCCTGCACCTTCCAGCGCCTGTGGAACCACCACCACTGGTTGGGGGCTTCCCGAATCCACCCTTCGGCGATGCGGTTCAGGCGCTCGGTGTTGTGGCGGATATTCTCATCCATGTCCTCATAGGGCGTCTCCAGGTGGAAGGCCGGGGAAACCTTGACATGGTGGTGACCGTCTTTGGCTTTCCGGCTGATAACCCCCGGGATGATGGTGGCGCCGGTCTCAAAGGCAAACCGTGCAGGAGCAGGGGTCGTTGCCGCAAGTTCTCCGAAAAAATCGCACACGATGGACCGGTGCTTGGCGAGATGCTGGTCGATGACCAGGGTGACGATCTTGTTTTCCGCCAGCAGCTCCTTGATGTAATTCTTGGTCCCCTTGCGGTTGATGATGATAACACCGGTGTTCTTGCGCACGCTCGATATGAACTGCTCTGCGGCCTTGCTCATCTCTTTGACCACCACGGCGATGGGAGCCCCCCGCATGGCCATGGAACAGCCTCCCAAGTCCACGTTGTCCAGGTGTGTGGCCACCAGGATCACCCCTTTGCCGCGGGCAAGGGCAGCGTCCATGTGCTCCCAGCCGTCGATCTGGACCAGCTTTTTGTTCTCCTCAAGGCTCATATGGGGAATGCGGAGTATCTCCACGATGTACATGGCAAAGTTGGCAAACAGCTCGCGGATGGCCTTTCGCTGCTCGTCTCTGGTGAGTTCCCTGCCCATGGCTCGGTTGATGTTGTGCAGGGCCTCTTTTCGTCGAATCGGGATAAGATAGTACCAGATCCATCCGAGGCATCGGCCAAAGGCCATGGCCACGGGCAAGGGCAGGCGTGAGATAAATCGACTGAATACATTCAACATGTGGTGTGCCTTCTTCACTATAAATAATAGACTATCGTATGTGCTGCGTGTCCTCTGCGGGCACGGCCCGCAGGGGCAAAAAAAATGTGCTTCGAGCATCAGGGCACATTCCGTGCGAAAATGCGGTGTTAAAAAAAACTGAGGACTTATGGGATGATCCCGTCATGTGCTATTTATTCTTGGCATGGCCCAGAGCATCACGCCAGTTCTTCAAGGATCATGCGCATGTGCTCTTTTTCGGCTGCGGCCACCGAGTAAAAAATCTCGGCACCCTCCCCTTCCATGGTGTCGGCAAGGTTGCGGTACATCTCATAGGCAGCCACCTCCACCTCCAGGGCCACCTCGAAGAGGGCCCGCCATCCCAGGGTGCCGTCCTTCATGCGCTCAAAGAGCTGGCTCAGGTTCTCCCCGCCTTCCACAACGGAACCGGGCAGGGTGTTCACCAGGGTCACACAGTCCGGGGCATGGGGGTCCAGGCGCTTTAAGTAGGCGTGGATAAGGTTGATGTGGGAAATCTCCACGGCGGCAAGTTTCCTCACCACCCCCACGGGCCCTTTGCCTTCCATGAGCTTTTCCAGGCGCTGATAAAACCGCCAGGCGCCTTTTTCCAGGTCCATGGCCGCCATGAGCATCCGCGGGAGGTCTTCGTGCTGACGGATCACCCGGATCTTGGGCAGGCCGTAGGCCAGGCGCCCCAGGTAGGCATCCAGACCCCCGGCGAGGTTGAAAACCTCACCCTCCGGCGCAACGTTCGTCTCGTAGATCAGCGCCACGGCAAGGGATTTGGCCCCGCGCTCACAGACAAAGACTGTGGTGCGCTTCGGATCCAGCTCCCCTGCCAGTTTGTTGATGGCAAGGGCCGGGATACATACGGATCCGGGTATGTGTTCCTGCTCAAAATCCTCCTCGCGACGCACGTCCACGAGGGTTACCTCCCCTTCCGGGTGCCGGTCCAGAAAGGCGTCCAGCTCCTCTGGCCATAACTGCTTCATCGTCTTTTCCTCGGTATGCAGATCGCCTCACCTGAAAACTGAGGCATAAAAAAACAATAGATTTACATCGTATCACTTGTTTTTTCAATGCACCCGCTAAAAAAACAATATTTCCTCATGTGCACCCTGCTCACAGACAAACCGGATGCGGCCCCGGAAGGACTTGCCGAGGGGCCGCTTTTTGCTCAGATAAACTGGGTCATGAGCTGGGTGATCACCTCGTCCACGTTGTCGGGGGTGATGGCGTACTGACTGCAGGTGGCCTCCACCTGTTTCATATGGGCCGAGCCCTTCATGCCCCCGATACCGTGGAACAGGCCAAGGCGCCGCCCCACCTGATAGTGCATCTTCTCCACGGGATCCATGGCAAGAAACGCGCGGATCTTATCGCACATCGCCTCCCTGTCAACAGGAAAGCTCCCCTCCACGTCCTGAAAGAGGTTCAGGATGTGGTCGCTTGTGAGGGTGCTGGTTATATCCCCCAGAGATTCCAGAAAAAGAAGGATCTCTTCTGCGGCCTCCACATCGGTGATCTTCTCGAACCGTCCTTCCTTCCAGTCGGTATAGAGCTCGGTATGCCCGGGGATGGCAAGGGTGCGGAGCCGGATGAAGTCGGGGTTGATCTGGGTCAGGGCGTCGGCGGTCTCCAGGGCGTGATTGCGGGACAGCTCCTTTCCCCCCAGGCCGGGCATCACGTACTCGGAAAGTTCCATGCCCGCCTTCTTCACCTTCAGGCCGCCCTGGATATGCATGGCCTTGGTGGAACCCTTTTTCACCCGTTTGAGTACGGCGTCGGAGCCGGATTCCATGCCGATGTGAATCCGGTTCAACCCGGCTTCAGCCATGCGGGCCAGGTGCTCGTCGCTGATCCGGGCCACGGTGTGGGACCTGGCATAGGAGGTGATCCGATAGTTCCAGGGAAAGACGGACCGCATGTACTCCAGGACGCGGATCAGGTCCTCGGGCTTCACGATAAGGCTGTTGGCGTCCTGGAGGAACACCGAGGTCATCCGTCCCCGGGCCCAGTTGGCCGCCGCCTGGAAGGCATGGATCTCCCCACCTTTCACCGTGGCCTGAACCGCCTCAAGGTCGGTGCGGGTTACCCGGCCGTTATTTCTGATCACCCCATGGAGGGGGATCGCATACCGGGCCACCGCGTCGATGTCCCGCATCACGTCCTCCACAGGCCTCAGGGAAAACGTCTCCCCCTTGTAGACCGGGCAGAAGGTGCATCGGTTCCACGGGCAGTTACGCGACACGCGAATCAACAGGCTCGCCGCTTCGCTGGGAGGCCGGATGGGCCCCTGCTCAAATCCTTCATACTCACGGACTGTCTTCATGGTATCCTCGCTTTTCAATCCATCCCGGAAATTTCATGAGAAAACGGCGTCACCAGAACATCTACTCGATTTTCTCAGCTTTACGGGCGAGCCGCATGCACCAGCTGCAGTTCTGATCACTTGAATATGGGTGCACTCGACGTGTGAAATGGTTGCCAGAGTCGTTGTCAATATCTCAAAAGTAGACATCCCTGGCAGGAATGCAATGCGCAGGGCCTATAATTTACAACGATACCTCCAAAAGATGAGCCGGCTTCCCATTCCGTACAAGGCTCGTTTTGACAAACACCCGGGCCTGACATATGATCGCCCTGGTAGGTCATTGCCTTGGGAATACCGGCAATGCCATGGTTTGAATCAAACAATCGGGTACCCATGACGGAAACACACGCTAACCTTCGCAGGTTAAAGCTCATCTGGCCCCTTCTCCTTCTGGTCTTCATCCTTGTGGTGGGTACCGGCGGGACGGCAATTCATCTCTCCCGGTTTTATCGCACCCCGCAAGGTGACCCGGCCACAACGCTCATCTACACCATCAATCGCGGTCAGAGTTTCAACACCACCGCCCGCCAGCTGGTGGAAGCCGGACTCTGCTCTTCCGAGACAAAACTGCGGTTCATGGCCACCGTCTACGGCCTCGACAAGAAAATCAAGGCCGGAGAATACCGCCTGTCCGGTGCCATGACACCCGAGGAGATCCTCACCGTTCTCACCCGCGGAAAGGTCCACCTGCGCAAGCTCACCATCCCGGAAGGTTACACAGTCAAGCAGATTGCCGATGTGGTGGAACAAAGCGGGCTTGGCGAGGCTGCCCTGATCATGGACCTCTGCTTTTCCGAGCCCTTTACCCGTCGCATGGAGCTGCCCGAAGAAGCCCCGTCCCTTGAAGGCTACCTCTTCCCGGAAACCTATCTTTTTGAGAAGGGCACCTCCGAAGAGGCCATTCTCGCCGCCATGGTCGGACGCTTCAAGGCGGTCTTCACCGAAGAGCTGCAGCAGGAGGGCAAGGCCCTCGGGCTTTCTCCCAATCAGGTGGTGACCCTGGCCTCCATCATTGAAAAAGAGACCGGCGCCCCATCGGAGCGCCCCATCATCTCATCGGTCTTCCACAACCGGCTCAAAAAACGGATGCGCCTGGAGACCGATCCCACGGTCATCTACGGCATCAAAGACTTTAACGGCAACATCACCCGAAAAGATCTCCGGCGCAGGACCCCGTACAACACCTACGTCATCAAGGGGAGCGCTCTGACCGATCGCCAGCCCGGGCCTTGCAGCCCTTACGGCAGCCGTCCGGCCCGAGGACACCGGGTACCTCTACTTTGTCTCCAAAAAAGACGGGTCCCATCACTTTTCCCGAACCTTCAAGGAGCACTCCCGAGCTGTACGCAAGTACCAGCTAAACAGATAGTGACACACCCCAGGACACGCACATGGCACAGATTTCCGATATGACACTGGACGAACAGGTGGGCCAGCGGCTCATCGTGGGCTTTGACGGCACCGACCTCACCGATGACCTGAAGTACCTCATCGACACCCTCAAGGTGGGAGGGGTGATCCTCTTTTCCCCCAACATCGACTCCCCGGCCCAGGTGGCCGACCTGTGCCATGCCATGCAGGCGTACGCGGCCCACTGCGGCCTGCCGCCCCTGTTCATCTCCGTGGATCAGGAAGGGGGACAGGTGGCCCGCATGAAAGAGCCCCTCACCCTCTTCCCCGAAGGCGCCCCGGCCCTGGGCACCCCTGAGGCGGCCCGGCACTTCGGGCGCACCACGGGAAAAGAACTCTTTGAGGTGGGCTACAACATGGACATGGCCCCGGTGCTGGACGTCCAGCCCGAGGGGTTTTCCGGCATCATGGCAAAAAGGGTATTCCCGGGTTCGCCCCAGGAAGTGGGCGCCCTGGGGGTTGAGGTCATGGAGGCCCTGGAGACCGAAGGGGTCCTGGCCGTGGTCAAGCACTTCCCGGGCATCGGCCGCACCACCCTGGACTCCCACCTCACCCTGCCCCTGCTGGACACTCCCCTTGAGGTGCTGTCCAGAACCGACCTGGTGCCCTTTGAGATTGCCTTTGCAGCCGGGGCCTCGGCCGTGATGCTCTCCCACATCAAGTACACGGACATCGACGACCAGTGGCCCGCAAGCCTCTCCCCCGAAGTGGTCAAAGGGGTGTTACGGGGCCGCATGGGCTTCAACGGCGTCACCATGACCGACGACCTCGACATGAAGGCCGTCACCTGCGACATGGAGACCGCCGCCCGGCAGATCTTCACCGCAGACGTGGACATCGCCCTGATCTGCCACCGAAGCGACCGCTACGAGACCCTGGCCAAGACCTTCAAAACCATGGCAACTCGCTTTCCCGGCGCCCACGCCCTGGCCGTGGGGCGCATCCTGGCCTTAAAAGAGATCATGACCCGAAAGGCCCCCACCTGATGGCAGGCCTGGCCTATCGCCTAACCCGGGGGTACCTGACCTGGATCTCTCCGGCCACTCCCCGGGCCGTGAGGCTGAGAAACGCCCTGTGCTTTCTGATCCTCATTGCCTGGGCCCCCTTTGGCATTGCCGTTCTCTTTCTCTTTGACGCACCCGGCTCCGAATCAGACCCCATCGCCTGGCTCATGGCTGGCTTTGTCTGGCTCTACCCCCTGCTTTTCCTCATCTCCCTGCCCCTCACCTGGCTGGCCCTGCGCTCCAGAAACATCCCCCGGGCCGCCAAACGCGCCACCCTCCCCCTGTGGTACGCCAAGGCCATGGTCATGACCGGGGTGGGGTTCTATCTCGCCTTAAACAAATAGCGCCATCCAGCGCATCTTGCCCTCAAGGGACCTCCGGCGGCCTTGCCGGGGGCCAAACTTTTAAAACGTTTGACAAACAGTTCTTAAGCAAGCCTTTCCAGGCTCCGCCGAAATAATTTCCACTTTTTCACATTAGAAACGTTTTTTGCGGAGCTTTTTTTCAAAAAAGCGACCCGCCGGAGGCATGTTTTTGCTTTGATGTTTCCTTGCCCCTCACCCGAACGTGGATGAGACAGACGAAGGCCCCAAATCACTTCACGGAAAATTTTTTCCCAGCAGCATGGACTCCATCTTGAATTTCCACCAGCGGTTCGCTCCCCAGTCTCCGTACTGCGCGTCCAGAAACGGGGGTATATCCGTCACACCGTGGACGGCTTTCATGTACCCCCTCACCACGGAATCCACCGGGATCTCGCCATAAAAGCCCAAAAGGGTCATGAGATGAATCCGGGCGTACTCCCCGAATCCTTTGAACTTAGAGATCTGTTCCCCGGCTTCGCCTGAGCTCTACCCCTACAAAAGGGTTTCGAGCCCTGGGTTTGCCACAAAACAGTGGGCCAATGCCTTGAGATAGGCACTCCGGTAGCCCACGGGGGCAAGGGTTTTAAGCTCCTCGGCGCTGAAACGGTTCACCTCGGCAGGGGCGGGAAAGGGGTACCTGCCCGATGGGGCGGGCTCGGTAAAGGCCGTGCTGCACAGGGCCTCGGCCATCTTCCGGGTCAGGGCCCAGGAGCAGTTGGTGGTCAAAAGGGTTTTGGCGGCGTTTTCCCAGGCCGTTGGCGCGGTGAGCAGCCGCCCGGCGCCCTGGGCCACCAGGGTTGCGTGGGCCTCCGAGGTCTTATGGGCCAGGCGTTTGATGGTGGAGGTCTCTCTGTCCAGGGCCAGCATGGTGGTCAGGGCCGTTTTTAAAGCGGCCCTCTCTTCTTCGGCCAGGGGACGGTCCCCGGTCACCTCAACGGCAAGGGTGTCACCGGCCTGGGAGACCAGCAGGTCCACGGGCCGGGCCCCGGTGTGGAGCACATACCGAAGGTATCCCTGAGAATTCCCTTTTCCTCAGCTTAAAGGGACTCAGCTGGCGCCAGCCGTGGGTGAAGCAGAGGGTTTCAAGGGAATAGTCGTCGGGACAGGTCAGGGAAAGGGGCGTTGTTGTCATGGGACTCCGGGCAATGGGTTAAGGGGCAGGGCCCCGGTTACGTGAAAGGCGGCTGCATCAAAGCAGACAATGCCTCCCCGGGGCAAGCCCCTGAAATGCGTTGGCCCTGTTCCGCCGATTGATTTGCCCGGTAAACTGTGCTGTATATAGAAACGGAAAGGGAACATCGAAAAAGAAGGCCGCACTGAAGTCGCCCAAGCTGGTCACAAAACGCCAACCGGGCCACCGTGAAGACTGCCGGAGCCCTCGTCAAAGGGGATTTTCATTATGGGTCAGAAACATTCTCTTCACACCTTTGTCCACCGTACCCTGATTATCCGCCTTGTGGCCTTGGGGATCGGGCTCTCCCTGGTCATGGGCGCCGGGGTCCTTCTCATGGAGCGCGACCGGGTCAGCCGTGAAGCCATTGCCGTGGCCGTGGATCGCCTCGCCCTGTTCTCCGGACGCAACGAAACCCTCCTGGCCGATCCGGACCAGCTGGATGCCGACGCTCTGCACCAGGCCGTCCTCGACTTCAGCGCCACCCGCACCCCCATCCAGTCCGGGGCCTTTGCCTTCATCGGCATTTACGACCTGAAAGGCGCCAAGGTCATCGATTTCTACAATGAAACCCACGACCACTTAAGCGCCGTCAAGGAAGCCCAGCAAGCCTCCCCCCTGTTGATACCCGACAGGGGGGCTCCCCGTTACGAGATTGTCCGCATTGCCGGTCGCCCCTATCTCAAAAGCGCCCTTCCCCTGTCCAACAGCAGCGGCCAGAACGTGGGAATCATCAACGGATTTTTCGCCTTTTCCCCGGAGACCATCAAGGCCTTCCGCATGCGCGGGCTCAGGGCCATGATCGGGGCCATGCTCATTGTCCTTATTACCACGGCCGTGATCTACCCGGTGGTCTTGAAGCTTACGAAGCGCATCACCCGGTTTTCCGTCCGCCTCCTGGAGGCCAACCTGGACACCCTGGAGACCCTGGGCAGCGCCATTGCCCAGCGGGACAGCGACACCAACGCCCACAACTACCGGGTCACCATCTACGCAGCCCGCCTGGGCGAGGAGCTGAACCTTCCCGCCCAGACCATGCGCACCCTCATCAAGGGGGCCTTTCTCCATGATGTGGGTAAAATCGGTGTTCCCGATGAGGTACTTCTCAAGCCCGGTCGCCTGGACGACGATGAATATGAGATCATGAAGACACACGTGGACCACGGATGCGACATCATTGAGCGCTCCACGTGGCTCAACGACGCGTTGGAGGTGATCCGGTCCCACCACGAAAAGATGACGGGCAAGGGCTACCCCATGGGCCTTGAAGGAGACGGGATCCCCATCACGGCAAGGGTCTTTGCCATTGCCGACGTGTTCGACGCCCTCACCTCCAGGCGCCCCTACAAAACGGCCTGGTCCTTTGACGAGGCCATGGAGATCCTGGAGGAGGGGCGGGGCAGCCACTTCGACCCGCAGCTTCTGGACACCTTCGGCCGCATCGCAAAGCCCCTTTACGATCAATACGGGGGCAAGGAGAAGATCTTTCGAGAGGAGCTCGACGAGATCCTCAATACCTATTTTCATGAAGGCATGGACAGCCTGGACTACTGACACACACTGGAGACTCACATGAATTGCCCGAAGTGCACCACCACGGAACTGAAACAGACCGGCTACAACTCACCCTACTTCTGCAAGGCCTGCGGCGGCATGTGGCTTCTGCCGGGAAGCCGTGCCGAAGTGGCCGACATGACCGTCACAGAGGCAGACGGGGAATCGGCCCCGGAGGGACAGGACAGCAAGACCGGCCTGTGCCCCTCCGGCCACGGCATCATGATCCGGGCCAAAATCGAACTCGACGAGCCCTTTTTCCTGGAAAAATGCACGGCCTGCGGCGGGATCTGGTTTGACAAGGGAGAGTGGCAGCGCATCGCCGAGACCAACCTGGCCGACAACTTAAGCGTTCTCTGGTCCTCGTCCTGGCAGCGGAAACAGAGCCGGGAGAAAAACCGGGAGAGCTTCCTTGCCATGAACCAGAACCTTTTGGGAGAGTCCGTCTTTGACGCCATCATGGAACTGGCAGAGCGCCTGAAAGATCACCCCGACCAGGATCGCGCCCTGGCCCTGCTCCGGCAGGAACTCACCCACCCGTAAAACACGGTGCGGGGTGCCGCCACAGGGCTGTTCAGTGTCCTGCAGTTCCCCGCCTCAGCCCGGCTATTTCACGGAAAGCGTTAGGCCTCCCCACAGCAATCGACTGTAATAATGATCTATCGATTCGGCTGGCCTGTTTTTCAAACCAGAAATATCCGGGGCAGGGTATCCTGGATCACAATCTCCACCGCATCCACCGGGCACACCGTGTAACAGTCTCCGCAGACATCGCATCGCGATGGATCGATGACGCATCGGTCCCCTTCCCGGCCAATGGCCGTAAAGGAGCACCTCTCCAGGCAGGCCCCGCACCCCATGCACGCCTCGGTGATGCGCATGCCCTGGAACGGCACCTGTTGCCCTCCGAAACAGAACCGGGTCCGCTCCAGCTTGTGGGGCCGGTTCTCCTTCTCGAAATCAAAATCAAACACCTCCCCCCAGGCCCGGTGCAGGCAAAACGTCGTCATGGCCGGGTACTTCTCGATGTCCTTGACACCCAGCATGAACATCTCGTTTTCTTCAGCCTTTGCCTTGAGGGCCTCCAGGGGGATCTCCCTGACCTCTCCGGTGGCCCTGATGGTGTACCCGGGCTCAAAGGAAGGCATGCCCTCATCGTCATGGGCAATGGTGGTGGTGGGGTACATCCCGCAGATGGACACCAGCCCTGTGTCGTTGAGCTGCTTGTAAAACGCCTTGGTGACCATGGTCCTGAAGTAAAGGCCATCTTCGTCAAAAGCAAACAAATGGGCAATCCGGGTCTGGGGAACGCCCTTGTCCACGGTGGCAAACACAAGACTGCCGATGGCATCGAATTTTTCATACACGTCTGCACGTTTCATCTTCTTACATCCTTTCAGATAAGGGTAACTATTCGGTTCAAAAAAAGCCTCCGGCGGCCAGGTGGGGGCACCTGGAAACCCTGTGGCGAATGCATGAAGGCAGGCATCATGCAATCGTTTTCGGGGCATTCGCGTGGCGTGTGACCTGTGGCAAGCATTTTTGCAGGAGAGGCCCATGTCATTCTTTCCAAAAAACCCGATGAAGGACATATGGGATCCCCCTGGCTTTAACGAGAATGACACCGCCACAAAAGGCCACAGCCCGTAGGGTGCACGGAGTGCACCCTACGAATCGACGCTTTAAAGCGTCACGACCAACGCAACGAAAGCACCTACAAAAAAACGCCCAAAGCCAGAAACACCAGAAAACTGATCACACCGCCGGTCAGAGCAAAGGGCATCTGGGCCCTGACGTGATCCATGCCGTCCACCCCCGCCACCTTGGCCGCCAGGATGGTGGTATCGGAGATGGGGGAGCAGTGATCGCCGAAAACAGCCCCGGAACCGCAGGCCCCCAAGACCAGGGGGACACTGACGTCCAGGGCTGCAGCCAGGGGGATGGCAATGGGGACAAGGATGGAGAGGGTCCCGCCGCCGGTTCCGCTCATAAAGGAGATCAGGGCCCCACCCACAAACACCATGGCCGGTACAAGGGCCGCAGGGACATGGTGGCCGAACCCGGCGAGGTAGGCTCCCGTCCCCAGCTGGTTCAGCAGGTCGCTCAAGGCAAAGGAGAGGGTGAGGACCAGGGCGATCTCAAGGTAGGAGGCCATGCCCTGGACGCACCAGGCAATATAGCCCTGGGTGTCCACCACGCCCCGGACCTTGTAAAAAGCGCCGGTCACAACCAGGGTCAACAGAATACCCGTAAAGATGGAAGCGGAGCCGTCTCCGGTGAGGACCATGAGCCCAAAGACCCCAACGATAAAAAGGCCCAAGGGAAGCAGCATGTTCACAGCCCCTGACTCTGGAACACCCTGGATCATTTCAGACCGGTCCCCGGCATCCGTGTCCCGGTCTTTCCTCCCTGCCGAAGCCACTTTTTTCCTGCCGATAATCGCGCCCCCTGCAATGGCGATGGAGACAATGGAATAGACCTGAAAGGGTATGGCCTGGAGCACCAGGCGAAACGGGTCCCCGGCAATAACCCCAGACGAGACCTGGGCCCCGATCAAAGCGGCAAGAAAGGCCCCTGCCGCGGTGGCCGGAGACAAAAACGCTACGGATGCGGAGGTGGAATCGATGAGGTAGGAGAGCTTTTCCCGGTTTCCGTGGTGGGCGTCAAACAAGGGCCCCATGGCCACCCCACGGACCACAATGGAGACGGTGGTGTCCACAAAGAGGACCAGGCCCAAAAGATAGGCGAGGACCTCCGCCCCCAGAGCGCTCTTGACGGCCCTTTTTTTCAAGGTCAACAGCCGCACAAAGCCCTTCACCCCTCCTGATTGTTCAATGACGTGGACCAGGGAGCCTGTCATCAGCACAAAGAGAATGGCCTTTGCAGACCAGCTGCTTTCAAACACGGCCGCGATGCCGTTGATTCCGGCAAAAAGGGTGCCCTGGGCGACATCCAGAAGAAGCCCCCCGGCAAACACCCCGGCAAAAAGGGCCAGGATGATGTTGCGCGAATAAAAGGTCAGAAGCAGGGTGAGGGTCACCGGTGCCAGCGAGACAATGCCAGGGTTCATGGGTATCACCTTCGTGGGTTGCCGTGGCCTTGGCCTGGAGCAACGCCGATAAAGTTTGATATCAAACTATTTAATTAAAAAAAACGCCCGCAGCCCGCTGCGGGAGCCCTCACTCGCCTTTCAGGGAAAATTCCCGTGAATCCGTTCCAGGAGCTGCACCGTCTGCTCTTTTTCACCTTGGGAAAAGCCCTTGAAGGTGGTGGCAAGCAGCTTGGCCGAGACATACTCGAAATCGGGCTTGAGCTCCTCCCCCTCGCGGGTGAGGCCAATGAGCGTGACCCGGCTGTCGGCAAGGTCCTTGCGCTTCTCCACGTACCCGAGCTTGATGAGCTTATTGATCAGGGCCGTGATGGTCGACTTGTCCCGGCCGATCCTTTCGGCCAGCTCTTTCATGGACAGCGGAGAGTTCTGGAACAGGTTGACAAGGATATCCCCGTGGGACGGGGCAAGCCCCTCGATGCCCAGCTCTTTCAGCTTCGTCAGGATAAATGCGTTGGACTTCTCCCTGGTTTTTGCGATCAGGGCGATGATGTGGTCTGTTTTCACTGTCGGCTCCTTGGCGTCACGTTCATTGGCGGGTAATATAGTTTGATATCAAACCTACGTCAACCCCTTTTCCCTCCCTTGCATTTGTGTCGGCATCCTCCCGGGCTCAGCCCCTTGTTTTATAGGGACCGCGCTCTGAAGGAAACGACATGCCGAGCTTGACCATCCGACTCCGCAGGGTGCTCGGGTTCATGCCCAAAAGCTCGGCGGCCCCGCCGTCTCCGGCAATTCTGCCGCGGGTCTTTTCAAGGACAAGGCGGATATGGGCCGTGACCGCCGCATCCATGGAGAACCCCCTGGGCTCCGATGGCACCGAACCGAAAGAGGCCGCGAGTTCATGCAGACCGGAGCCAGCACCGGGAATCGCAGGGAGCCTCCCTGGGAGAGAATCAGGGCCCGCTCCACCAGGTTCTGCAGCTCGCGCACATTACCGGGCCAATCATAGGCCATGAGGGCATCCAGTTCTCCTTTGGCCATGACAGAGGACGTACCGAGGTTCATCTCCCGGACCTTGGCACGGATAAAGTGATCAAGGAGCAGGGGAATATCTTCCTTGCGCTCACGCAGCGGGGGAATCCGGACAGGAAAAATATTGAGTCGGTACCAGAGGTCCTTGCGAAACCTGCCGTTGGCAACCATCTGGGGCAGGTTGCGATGGGTGGCGGCGATGA
Source organism: Desulfoluna sp. CYM3A (assembly GCF_056829965.1). Taxonomy (NCBI): domain Bacteria; kingdom Pseudomonadati; phylum Thermodesulfobacteriota; class Desulfobacteria; order Desulfobacterales; family Desulfolunaceae; genus Desulfoluna; species Desulfoluna sp. CYM3A. The sequence continues at coordinate 1,209,229 of NZ_CP186556.1, read as the reverse complement.
TCCGTACATCGGCCCGAAGGGTCTCCCCTCCCCCCACCCGTTCAAACTCCCCGCTCTGGATCACCCGAAGGAGTTTCACCTCGCAGGCGGGAAAGACTCCCCGATCTCATCCAGGAACAGGGTGCCGCCGTTTGCCCGCTCAAACCGCCCGGGTTTCATTTCGATGGCACCGGTAAAGGCCCCTTTTTCATGCCCAAAGAGCTCCGAGTCCACCAGGGAGTCCGGAATGGCACCGCAGTTGAGGCGAATCAGGGGGGCTCCCGAACGGCTGGAGAGCTTGTGCACCTCCCCGGCCACCACCTCCTTGCCCGTGCCCGTCTCACCCAGAAGCAGCACCGGCGTGTCTGTGGGGGCAACCTGGGAGACCAGGGAACGCACCTCCCGAAGGCCGGTATCTCCCCCCACCATCACCCCGTCCATCCGGCTCTCCTGCTGGAGGGCCTTGTGGTCCTGCACCAGGTCCATATACCGCAAAGCGTTAGACAACGCGATGGCAAAGGGCTCCTTCACTTCGGTGACGATGGCCCCGTGGCCGGTGTGATAGCAGTCCAGCCCCTCCACGGCAAAGGTAAGGTTGCCGATGAGGGTCTGCCCCACGGTGAGCCCGCAGGTCATGGAGGAGAAGCTGCCGCCGTTTTTTTCCAGAAGGAAGCCGGGGATCACTGTCCTGACCAGGCTGTAGATCTCACGGTTGATGGGGTGGGTGTGGTCCCTGATCCAGGGGGTGGTGGCTGACCGGGACTCCCGCTGCCAGTGGGTGATGCTCTCCCAGGCGGTATCGGAAATGGGAAAGGACTCGTTCACCAGGTGCCCGCCGCCGTCGTAGGCCAGGGCGATGAGACGGGCGCGTTTCCGCTCGGTCTCGTAGCGGGTGATGATAACCCCGTCCAGGGGGAGTTCATCCTTGAGGTACTGATACACATCAAACAGGGCCTTGTCGATATCCAGGCTGCCGCAGATGCAGCGCACAACTTCTCGAAATCGTTCCTCTCTCATCAATGCGATATATCATTTTTAAAACGAAATATCGCATCAAATGACATGACATTTCATTTTCACAAAATCAGGTCATCCCCAACATGCCGAAGTTACCGCACTTCTCCTTCCGGCACGAATATTGATATCCCTTTCGGCCAATGTTTGCAATCCAAATACCCGAAAAGGAGAATAGCCATGAGTTGGAAACAAACCTACGCAGAGCGCCTCACCACACCGGAAGCCATTGCCGCCTCCCTGCCCGAAAACGCCACGGTCTTTGCTTCCCCGGCGGCCAGTTTCCCCCTGGAGCTGATCAACGCCATCACCGGGTCACCCGACATCGGCACCCTGAACATGTACTCCGCCCTCATCATGACCCTTCCGGATTTTCTCTCGCCGGAGCAGCAGAAGAAGGTCAACTACTTCAGCTGTTTCATGGGGCCCATCGAACGCATGCTCCTTGCCCAGGGCGATTGCGTCTCTCCCATCAGCATCCACTTCAGCCGCATGTACGAGCTGAGCCTGCAGGGGGGCTTTGATGCCTCCATCCTGGAGGTCTCTCCTCCCGATGAAAACGGCTACATGAGCCTGGGACCCAGCGGCACCCTGGTGGGCCACGCAGCCCTTACCGCCTCGAAAAAGATCTACTGCCAGGTCAACGACCAGACCCCTTACGTGTTTGGTGACAAGGCCCATGTCCACGTGTCCGAGGTTACGGCCCTGTGCGAAGTGAGCCGCCCCTGCGACGAGCTCCCCGCCACCTCCCCCGATGCCATTGAAGAGACCATCGCGGATCTCATCACCGAACGGATCCCGGACGGGGCCACCCTCCAGCTCGGCATCGGCAAACTCGCCGACGCCATCGGGGACCGCCTGTCAGAGAAAAAAGACCTGGGCATCCACACCGAGCTGCTCACCCCCTCCATGGTAAGGCTCCACGAGATGGGCGTCATCACCGGTGCGAAAAAGGAACTCCACACGGGAAAGATCATCTCCGCCTTTGGCATGGGCGCCGCCAAGGATTACGCTTTCATGCACCGAAACCCCTGCTTTGAGCAGTACCCGGCCTCTTACGTCAACGATCCCAACATCATCGGAGCCCACAGCAACTTCGTATCCATCAACAACGCCCTGGCCGTGGACCTCACCGGACAAGTCTCCAGCGAGTCCATCGGGTTCGCCCAGCACAGCGCCACGGGTGGCCAGCTCGACTTTGTCCGCGGTGCCCGCCTCTCCAAAGGCGGTCAGAGCTTCATCGCCCTGAAGTCCACCTCCGGCTCCGGAAAAAAGCGTTTTTCCCGCATCCAGATGAGCTTTGCACCGGGCACCGCCGTCACCACCCCCCGAAGCGATGTCCAGTGCATCGTCACGGAGCACGGCATCGCCGAACTGGCCCACAAGAGCATCCCGCAACGAGTTGCCGCCCTCATCGCCATCGCCCACCCCGACTTCCGCGAGGCCCTCGCCCGAAGCGCGGTCAAAGCAGGCCTGATCTCGGCCAGCGCCCTGAAGGACGCTGAGCTCGCGGCGTAACGCAAAAAGCCTCCGGCAGGTCGTTCTGTCAGAAAAATCGCCGCAAAAAACGTTCCGGAACCTATTGGAACGCTTGAACCCCGGCAGGGCCACCGGAGGCAAGCGCAACCTGAGTCGTTACCGTATTTTTTTAGTGAGTCAACATCAGGAGAGAGTGATGAAACGACGTTTGTATGCCGCCCTTGCCATGCTGGCGGTCTGTGTCCGGGCCTCCGTGGCCCCGGCGAGCCTCATCGAAAACAACACCGACTTAAGTGCGGAGTGGACCCGCATGCCGGCCCGTGTGGCCGCCACCGACTCCGTGGACGCGGCCCTCTACAACCCGGCCGGTGCCGTCCGCCTCGGCGAGGGAACTTATATCTGGGTATCCAACCAGATCATGCCCAAATCCTTCACCCACAGCAAAGGGGGTGTGGAGCACGAGACAACCACCACCACATGGGCTGTCCCGGGCCTGTTCGTCATGAAAAACGGAAAACGGTGGAGCCTGTTTTCCGGAGCCACGGTCATCGGCGGCGGAGGCACCCTCAACTATGATAACGGAATCATTCTGAACAAGGCTTCGGGCTTGACCGCCACGCAACTTGCCGGGCTCGTGGCCACAAGGGGAAAAGCCCCCGGCCCCATCCTCCCGGAAGAGGTCACTTCGGCCTGGCTGGGGGGATACGTAGGCGGGGCCTTTGCGGTCAATGCCAAGCTCTCTCTTTCCCTGGTGGGACGGGTTGTCAGCGGCAGCAGGGAGTACAAGATCGACGGGGGGAACATGCTGGACTACGATACCTCGGGCACCGGGTTTGCCCCCATCGTCGGTTTGGACTCCCCCGGCCCGTCCTGGAACATCGGGTTCCGCCATGAATTCAGGACAAAAGTAAAGTGGGATGTGGACACCATGAAAGGTTCTCTTGCCCCGGCGTTTGCCAGGCAACTCGGCAGCGAGGGGGACACATACCGAAAGGATTTTCCGGCCATGACGGCCCTCGGGGTGGCCTGGAAGGCATCTGAGGCCCTCACACTGGCAAGCGATTTCAACTACATCTGGCACGAGGAGGTGAACTGGGAGGGTGATGAGGATGCCCTCGACAACACCTTCGAGGCGTCCCTTGCCGCCGAATACGCCCTCAGCGAGACCGTCAAAATCAGTTGCGGCTACAGCTTTGCCGAGTCCGGCATCGGCAAGGAGGACTACTCCCCCACCCTTTCAAAAAACACCTTCCACGGCATATCGGCAGGATTCATGGCAGCGCCCTCGCCGGGGCTCAGGTTCAACGTCGGGGTCACGAAATTCTTCTACATGGATGAAACCGACAGCCACGACGTCACCTATGAAAAGGATCTCTGGATTATCGGTACAGGGATGCAATACACATTCAAATAACCCCTGAAAATCATCCAGCACTCACATCAATCATAGACAGAGCAAAGCGTTTTGGCCAGCTCCCGGATCCGTGCCCTTGCCCTGGGAGGTTCCGATACCTCCACAAGGGGACCGAACCCCAGGATCAAGCTGTACACCCACTCGTCTTCCGGGAAAGGGAAAAAACCCATGGTGGGAGCCGTCCGGCATGGGGTGAAGATGTTCAGAACTGGCGTAATCGGTGATGCGCCCCCTGGCCGACGGGGCGAAGCGAAGAACAAAAAGGGTCCGGGGCCGTGTGTCGACCTCGGGCTGCCCCTTCTCCCTGTAAATAACGGGGTGGATATCCGGTGAAAAACAGTCTCCACTCGTTCCGCACATACCATGCGGGTCAGTTTGAAGATCCGGGAGGGCCTTTCGAAGGCGGCAGAACCCGTAGAGATACCAGGCAGCCCCCTTGATGATAACGGACAGGGGCTCAATCTCCCGCTCGGTGATTTCGCCTGTTGCAGAAGCGAGAACGCACCTGAAGCACCCGCCTTGCTTCCACGGCTTTGTGGACCGTCCTGAAAAGTTCGCGGGTCCCCCTCATCGATGCCCCAGGGTGTGACATCCATGATCAGGGTCTCGTGGGGAAACCGGGCCCCGGCTCCGGAGGCAAGACTCAAAGCTTTCTCGTCCCCCGGAACCCCGAATCCCCGAACAGCTCGTGAAGCCGCCCCACCAGGGATGTGATGGTTTTCAGCTCATCCGGGGCAAAAAACTGCCGGTCCACGGTGTACCCATCCATGATGCAGAGCCCGCCTTCCCACGGTCCGCATAGATGGGCACCCCGGCCCAGCGAATCCATGTCCCGCTGAATGGTCCGCAAAGACACCTCAAAATGATCCGCCAACTCACGGGCCGTGGCTTTTTTCCGATTGATCAGGTAAAGGGTGATGGAAAGGAGCCGATCTGTCTTCATCCAGCTGAACGTCCTCCTGATCGTGGTCTTCGCGGTTTCGTCAAACGAACGAATGACGGTGGGAAACTGACGCTGAAGTGTTTCTTACTTCCACCGACTCAAGGTCGGTAACGTCGTCTTCATAAGAGTCCTTGCCTCCTCCTCGGGCATGCCCGAGGCCACCATATGGGGAACACAGGCCTCAACCATCTCCTCCATGGTGACATCCTGGACGAACGCACCTTTCTGGTAGCAGTAGGTGCAGACCTCACCGGTAAGCGAACCGTCGATTTCGGTTCCCATGAGGTCTTTTTCCGATACGGGCATGCCGCAGCTCTGGCAAAAAGTAGGTGCTGTCATTCTTCCATCCTCCAAATCAATTGATGTGACTACCATGTATGATGAAACATCTTTTCATCGCCTGGATGGAGTATACGGCAGGTATTATGACACCATTGTGTCGTAATTCAATGGGCCTCAAAAAAAACGTTGAAGCCCTGCCCGTCCGAGTCAGCATATCGGGCCTGCAACAACATGGCGACAACGTCGGAAACCCATTCGGCTTGTTTTTTGACCAATAAAAAAACCTCCGAAGCCCAAGGCCCCGGAGGTTTTTTCATGCCTGCCGAATTGAATCGACTTAGCCGAGAACCTTGATCAGCTCCACGGTGAAGCACAAGGTGGCGTTGGGACCGATGGCGTCCCCTGCGCCCTGGGCGCCGTAGCCGATGGAGGCGGGGATCACCAGCTCGTACTTGGCCCCTTCCTTCATAAGCTGAAGGGCTTCGGCCGACCCGATCATCCTGTTCACGGGGAAGGTGGCGGGCTGCTCACGCTTGTAGGAGCTGTCGAAGATGGAACCGTCAAGGAGACGCCCTTCGTAATGAACCGTGACCTGGTCCTTGGCGCTGGGGGTCTTGCCGGTGCCCTCTTCCACCACGGTGTACTGAAGACCGGAGTCGGTGACCACCACGCCCTCTTTCTTGGCGTTTTCGCCGAGGAAGGCCCGGCCCTCGGCGCGGTTCTTCTCGCCGACTTCGTCCTTGGCCTTCTGCATCTCTTCCTGCATGTGCTGCTGGAAGGCCATCATCACCTGCTGCATCTCACCTGCGGGCATGGTGGGCTGCTCGCCTTTCATGGCTGCTCTGAAGGAATCGCAGAAAATATCCGCGTCGATGTCGAAGCCCTTGCGCCGGAAGTCACCGCCGATGCTCTGGGCAAGGATATAGCTCACTTTCTTGAAATCTACGACCATGGGTCTACCACCTTCTGTCTTGTCTTTGGGTTGAGGCCGATGTCTCCGGCCGACATATCGGACCACACACAACCGCATCCCAAGAAAAGCCCCCGTCACCCTCGTGAAAGGCCGCCCGTCCAGGGAAAACACGCTGCATGTCGACGACATAAAAAAAGGGCTGGGATCGAACTCGTCAATCCCAGCCGTGCCGGACAATATCACAGATTTTTTCTTATTGCACGTTGCCCGGAAGAACTCCAGCGACCACGGCCCGAAATGCTAAAATCCCAGGTCCGCGTTGATAAGGATCACCTTCACCCGGCCCTTGGGAAAGGACTTTTCAGTGATGGTCCAGGTGTTGCAGATACGTGCAGGACTCTTGCAGTCCTGGCACACGCCGGTTTTGGCGCAGGGGGTTTTCATGTCCAGGCGCATGGCGTTCACCGGGGCCGCGTAGTTTTTGACGCGGTCCATGGCGGATTCAAGGTCGGGAACGATCTTGTTGCGCCCCACAAGGATCACCACCTCCCTGGGCCCGAAGGTAAGGGCAGCGATGCGGTTGCCGACCATGTCCAGGTTCACGAGGTAGCCGTCTTCGGCCACGGCGTTGGTGCCCGTCACATATATATCGGAGAGAAGGGACTGCCTGCGGCGCTCCCCCACCTCCTCCGGTGTAAAGCCTTTCTTGTCGTAGGTGTCGAGGACATCCAGATCGTCCCGGTTTTTCAGCATCTCATACACCCCGGTGGACACGTGGGTGAGGGAACCGCCCCAGGAGATGCTCTTGGCGTCGGACTTGGCCAGGATCTCTTCTTCCACGATGGTTTTGGCGTCTTCAGGTGCATCGGCGATAAAGACCGTGAAGTTGTTGGCCTCCAGGCGCTCCTTCACGGATTCCAGGCGCAGTCGCCAGTAGGCGTCGATGGGATCTTTCATTTGGGTGTCTCCTTTGCTGTTGTCGGTATCTCGGCGGGTCGTTGCCCGGGGATATCCCATTAGCTATCAGGGAGAAGCGCCCCCTGCAAGAAGAAGACGCCTCCCCGGCCCTTAAGATGTGCTTTGTTTATCGATCATTGATTGTCTCAGAGACCATTTTTACCACAACCTAAAAAGTGCTTGACCTCGTTTCGAGCCGTTGGGTAAGTATAGTTTCTTATGCTTTCGCCGCGGTTCACGGCTGTTTTGAGGGCCCCGGAGCATATCCGTAAGTAATGGCAGTACCCTGGGAGCGGCGGTGGCCGGCACCCGCAGAAGGTGAGGAGTGTGTTATGTGCAAGGACATCAGGTTTCATTCGTTGGAGGTGGCGGTATGACCCGTGAAGCAAGCCGCCCGTTACGCATCTGTATGATCAGTTACCGCAGCAATCCCCATTGCGGCGGCCAGGGTGTCTATGTGAGGAACCTCGCACGGGCCCTCACCGAACTGGGTCACCACGTGGAGGTGGTGGCCGGGCCCCCGGATCCCCTCCTGGATTCCAAGGCCAAGCTCACCATGCTGGACTGCCTGGACCTGTACAACGCGGAAAACCCCTTTCGAACCCCCACGGTGGGAGAGCTGAAGAATCCCATCAACCTCATGGAATGGCTGAGCATCTCAACCATGGGGTACCCGGAGCCCGAAACCTTCGGGTACAGGGCGTACAACCACCTGAAGCACAGGGTCCATGAATTCGACATCATCCACGACAACCAGAGCCTCTCCTACGGCATCCTGGCCCTGAGCCGCCTGGTTCCCACCGTGGCCACCATCCACCACCCCATCACCCGGGACCGCCAGATCGCGGTACGCAGTGTACGAAGTTTCTGGAAAAAGGTGAAGCACCTGAGGTGGTACTCCTTCATCGGCATGCAGAAGCGGGTGGTCAGGCGCCTTCCCAAGTTCATCACCGTCTCGGAGTTTTCCAAGGCAGACATCCACGCCGAGTTCGACGTCCCGGCAGAGCGATTCCACGTGGTGCCCAACGGCATCAACACCGAACTCTGACCCGCTGCCCCACATCCAACGCGAGCCCAACCGGCTCATCGTGACCAACAGTGCGGACCAGCCGTTAAAAGGGCTCTACTACCTCCTCCAGGCCGTGCACGCCATCAGCAAACACCGGGACATCAGGCTCACCGTCATCGGCACCCCCAAAGAGGGAGGCGGCATTGAAAAGCTGGTGAAAAAGCTGGACATGGGCCACCTCATCGACTTTACAGGTAGGGTCTCCAACGAGGAGTTCCGGGAGCATTACGCCAAGGCGTCCATCGCCGTGGTCCCTTCCGTGTACGAAGGGTTCGGCCTGCCCGTGGGCGAGGCCATGGCCAGCGGGATCCCGGTGATCAGCACCACCGGCGGTGCCCTGCCCGAGGTGGCAGGGGACGCGGCCATGCTGGTGCCGCCTGAAAACCCCGAGGCCCTTGCAGAGGCCATCTGCCATCTGCTGGACAACCCCGACAAGGCAAAGGAGCTGGGCGAGGCGGGTTACAAGCGCGTTCAGGAACAGTTTACATGGAAAAACGCCGCCGAGCAGACCGTGGCAGCGTACAGGGAGGCCATCCGTGATCACCGTAAAATTTAACATACTGGACGTCAAACCCGGCTACCGAATCCTGGACATCGGCTGCGGCCCGGGCCGCCACATCAGCGCCGCCTACGAATACGAGAAGGTCACCGCCATCGGCGCCGACCTCTCCCACGAAGACCTGCAGCAGGGCGTCAAGCGGCTCCAGTTCCACGACCACCTGGGCGCTCACAAAGGGGGCTCCTGGGCCTTTACCATGGCCGACATCACCAACCTTCCCTTTGCCGACGACAGCTTCGACATCGTCCTCTGCTCGGAGGTGATGGAGCACATCCCCAACGACGATGCCGCAGCCAAAGAAATCTTAAGGGTCCTGAAACCCGGCCACAACCTGGTGGTGACCGTCCCCCGCTTCTGGCCCGAAAAGATCTGTTGGCTCCTCTCCGACGAGTACTTCAATGCCAACATGGGCCATGTGCGCATCTACAAAAAAAAGCCCCTGGTGAGCCTCATCGAAAAACAGGGGGCCTCCTACTGGAACGCCCACCACGCCCACAGCATCCACGCCCCCTACTGGTGGCTGAAATGCCTCGTGGGCCCCACCCGCACCATGGCTGTGAACCTTTACAAACGGTTCCTGGAGTGGGACATCCTCTCCCAGCCCAAGATCACCAAATTCATGGACAGGCTCCTCAACCCGGTCATGGGCAAGAGCCTGGTGCTCTACTTTACCAAGGACAAATAACGGCGCCACCGGACATTCAACACAATGCGCGATTCCGTAATCACGCCCTTTTTTTGTAACCACTCAGCTTCACCTCCGGCAGGGCCGCCGGAGGCTTTTTTGAGCTTTTAACCCAGCTCCAGGGAGGTCAGGCCGTAGATGCCTGAAAGGGGCAGCGAGGGAGGGTCGCCGGAGTACATGCGCACGGTTTTTTTAACGGGTTCCATGCCAAAGGATTCGGCCAGCTCCATGGCGTTGGGGTTGGCGTCGGGGATATCCATGTAGACCGGGCCTTCGCCGCCGTAGGCTTTCAGGGCGATGTAGAGTCTGTGGGCATGGGAGGGGTTCAGGGCAAACAGGGGCCCGATGCGGAAGCCGTCCCAGGCCTGGCGCAGCACGCCGTATCCGGCAAGGTGGCCGTCCTGGAGGATCCCTAAAGCAATAACGCCGGGGCGCGTGATCCAGGAAGCGAGGAAGGCCTCCCGGCTGGAGAAGAAAAAGGTGGTGTCAAAGGCCACGACCCGGTCAAAGGGGATATCGGTGAGGGGAAGCAGGTAAGGATCGGCCTGGAGCACGCCCCCTGCGCCCCCGCGATAGCGGATCACGTGGTGGGCGGTTTGAAAGCCCATCTTCTGATATTTGGCTTCGCAGGAAGCGGCGGTGTTGAGCCCCACGGTGCAGCCCTCCAGGGAGTCCATTCCCTGGCGCCACACCACGCGCCCCACGCCCATGCCCCGGCAGTCCGGCCTCACAAGGTAAAAGCCAAGGAACCCGAGACGGGCCGCGTACCGAACAGATGAGAGAAGCGCCACGGGCTCGCCGTCCACCTCGGCGATCCAGAAGCCTTCGGGGTCGCAGGCGTAAAAACAGGCCCCGTCGTGAATTCCGGGGTTCCACCCTTCCTGGCCCGCCCATGCAATGGCAATGGCCAAATCTTCCTGATCCATCCGGCGTATGGTCGCCTGTTCCTGACTCATCATGCTCCCTCCGATCTCATCGACAGACCCGATGCCCTGGGTCTGCTCCATGCACGAAGCGACGTGAAACCAGCCACGCTTCCATTGCCTTTCAGTCTATCCCATTTCCCCTCACATGATCAATCGCATTATACACAACACTGGCACAGCGGGACTCCCGGAGGAACTCCAGTGAGCCGATAAAAATCAGGGTGTATCCGAGGAGTTCGGTGCCCTCCTCCACCGCGGTTTTCACCACCGGCATGTACCCGTCCCCCATGATGCCCCGCCAGAGCACCTGGCGCCCGAAGAGCCGGGAGAAGACAAACACGGTAACAAACCCGCCCACCATGAGCCCGAAGCTGGGCTTGCCCACAAACCCATGGAGGGAGTCCAGGAGCGCTTCCCGGTCTCGATACACGGAAGCAGCCGTGAGCAGCGCGGTAAGGCACACAAGGACCTGCCAACCGCCGTCAAAGAGATACCGGTCCAGGCAGAAATCAAACTCGCGTATCCCGGCCATGGCGGCCGCCCCCACCAGCATGGTGGCCACCGGGTTCGGCGAAGGATCCCGGTAGCCTGCGGTCCAGGCACACACCATGGTAAAAAAAAGGGCCGCCACCTGCAGGGCCTCCAGCAGCGAGTCCTCTCCAAAGAGATAGGCGGAAGGCGTGTTCAGGGCTTCCCAGGTGATGCACAGGGCCATGGCCCCGGCAAGGAACGCGTAAAAAAAATAGCGGGCAAAGGTGCCGCTCAACGAAGTCAACGAACAAGGGGATTCCATACTCTGACGCTCACGATTCATAGGTACAACAATTTGACTCGCCTTGGGCGGGTCGCGTTTTTCAATAACTCCATGGAAATCAGGACGCGAAAAGCAGGGAGGAGCCCAACCGCGCTCCTCCCTGCACGCCAAGGAGACTTACTTTCCGAAAGGGTGTTCAGGCCTTTCGAAACCGGATGACGGAGCCGTAAAGGCCCCGTCGTATCGTTACGATGCCCCAAAAGGGGTCTTGCCACGGCACAGGCCGTTTCGATTCGGTGGTTACTTCCCGACCCCGGCAGAGAGGTATCCATCCCCGTTCATATCGGAACTGTTTTCCCTGCCGCCCGGCCAAACGCCGCAGGGGACTTCCGTGGCGTAATCCAACACGGCCAGGGCATCCATGTAGGCATAGAGGGCCTGATAGTAATTGGAATCGGCTGATGTAAGGTAGGTCCGGGCGTCGATGACGTCGGTGGAGGTGGCCACCTGCTGGTCGTACTGCACCCGGGTAATCCGCCAGTTCTCCCGAGCCTGGGCCCGGGACTTCTCGGCGGTGGTGATGTTCTTCAGGGCCACGGTCCGATCCAGAAGCGCGTTTTGCACATCCTGTTTCACCGAGGCCTCGGCATCTGCCAGAGAGGCCTGCACAGACCGCCTGCGCTGGGCCTGCTCTGCTGCGTTGGCACCGGTCTTACCCCAGTTCCAGAGGGTCCAGGATGCCTGCAGGGTGATGCTGGCCGAGTCCGAATGGGTAAAGGCGTTGTCATCGGGAATGGGGCCGTCCCCGGCCTTTGCGTAGCGCCCCACCAGGTCGACCCTGGGATAATAGGGCATCTTGGCCGCCGTCTCCCCGATGTTGCCCTCCCGGATCCCCAGGCGCAGAAGGGCCACCAGCGGTCGCCGCGTCACGGCCAGGGCTTCGAGTTCCTCGCTGCTCTGGGCCCAGATGGGGGGCGCATGCCTGTCGGCAATGGCAAGGGGCTCAAAGGGGTCGCGATGCAACAACCGATTAACCGAAATGCGGGCTTTGTCCGTCTCCGACTCGGCCAGGTTGCGGTTCTGAACCGCCTCTGCAAGGGCCACCTCCGCTTTCAAGAGATCGTTCAGGGGGATCAAACCCTGCTCGTGGTCCCCCACAGCCACGCGCATGGGGGTGGGAGTCGCCTCGTCCTCGGCCACGGTCTGGAGCCGCTTGGCAAGGAGCAGGCGATGGCAGGCCTGCCGCACGCTGAGGGCCAGCTGCTGGAGGGTCTCCCGGCGGTTCAGCTCTTCGGTGTCCACCCCGAGCCGGGCCAGGTCATGGGCCGTCTTCAGGGCGTAGCCCGAAAACAGGGGCTGCACGAGCTGTACATCCCACCCGGCCTCCTCCTTGTAGCCTGCGGGAAAGGTTCCCCACGCGCTCTTCTGGATCGGCTCCCGGTTATGGTTTGTCCAGTAGTACCCGGCCGACAGGGTGGGCAGCCGATCGGCCCGGGCGCTGGTGAGGACCTCCCTGGAGGCCGCCACCTCGGCGTCGGCACCGGTCACGGCCGGGTTGCTTCGCAGGGCTTCGGCCACGGCCTCCTCGATGCTCATCTGTTCCGCGGCTCCGGCAGGCCCGGCCGCACACAGCGCGACACAGGCCGCCCCTAAAAAGAATCCCACAATCCGTTTTGCCATCATGCTGCCACCTCCCCTGCGGTCCTGTCCGTCCGGATCCTGAAAAAAAGTGTGTAGAGCACCGGAATCACCACCAGGGTAAGCACCGTTGCAAAGGCCAGCCCCACCATGATGGTCACCGCCATGGAGACGAACATCACGTCGAAAATCAGGGGGATCATCCCGAATATCGTGGTTACGGAAGCCATCATCACCGGCCGCATGCGGTTCAGGGACGCCTCTTTCACGGCTGCCAGGGGGTCTTTTCCGCCCTTGATGTCTTCATCGATGAGGTCGATGAGCACCACGGCGTTTTTGATCATCATGCCGATGAGGCTGTACGCCCCCAGCATGGCCAGGAACCCGAAGGGCTGGCCGAAAATCAGCAGCCCCGCTGACATGCCCACCAGGGCAAGGGGCAGGATCGTGATGATCATCAGCGGCTGGCGGACCCCGTTGAAGAGCCACACCAGAATCATCACCATGGCCACGAGGCTCACCGGCAGAAAGGCACTGACCCCTTCGTTGCTGTCCTTGGAGAGCTCGTACTCCCCTTCCCACTCCAGGGTGTACCCGGCGGGCAGGGGGATGGCCTCCACCCGGGGCCGGATCTGCTGAAGCAGGGTATCGGAGGTCATGGTTCCCGCAGGATCGCACTGGGCGCGGATCACGCGGCGGCGGTTCCTACCGGATGCCGCGATCTCCAGAAAAAGTCGCTGCCCTCGGTGACCTGGGCCACGGGAACCCCTGCGTCGGAGACACCCCACACCGGCAGGGCCGCAAGGTCGGTCTGGTCCGGTGAGGAGTAGACCACCTTCACCGGGATGAGTTCGTCATGCTCCCGGTAGCTGGTCACGGTCACCCCGTCGGTTCCCCCCAGGAGATCCCGGGCCAGATCCGTTCGCTCCACCCCGGCACGGCGCCCCTTGTTCTGGACATACAGGGCCTCCCAGACCAGGGAGCGTTCCCGCCAGTCGTCTGTGATGTTGATGGCATTGGGGGTGTCGGCCATCACCTCCCGGGCCTGCTCGGCCAGGGAACGCAGCACCGCGGGGTCGGGGCCGGTGAACCGCGCCTCCACCCGGTAGTCGGCCTTGGGCCCGCTGATGTACTTGGTGATGTGGGGCTCACCCTCGGGAAGATACTCGGCAAACCACCGGGCCAGCTCCTCCATCATCCCGCTGATCTCCCGGTAATCCTCCACGTTGATGATCAGCTGGCCGTAGTTGGCCATCTTGGGCTCGGGGTTGACGGCGTTCATGAAACGGGGGGGCCCCTGGCCCACGCAGGTGGCCACGCCCGTGACGCCCTCCATCTCCATGGCAAAGGCTTCGGCGAGTTTCAGGTCCTCGGAGACCATGTCGATGCGGGAGCCTTCAGGGCGTCGGTAGTCCACCACGAACTGGGCGGTGTCGGCATCGGCGAAGAAACGCTTCTCCACGATCCCCATACCGGCCCCGGCCAGGACCAGCAACCCGACCATCAGCCCCAGGGTCACCAGGCGATGGCGAAGGGCCGTGTCCAGCAGTCGCTTGTAGATACGGTATGTGGGCCCGCTGTGGAGATCCTCACCGCCCTTGCCTTCGGGAACGGTGAGAAACCGGTAGCAGAACACCGGGGTCTGGGACATGGCCAGGAACCAACTGAACATCAGGGCAATGGCCACCACCTGAAAGAGGCTGGCACAGAACTCCCCGGTGTTGGTGGGGGCCATGTAGATGGGAAAAAAGGCCAGGCAGGCGATGATGGTGGCTCCCAAAAGGGGCACGGCGCTCTGGCGGGTGGGTTCGGCAATGGCGCTGTGCCGCGTCATCCCCTTTTGCAGATTCACCAGCCCGGCGTCGGCCACCACGATGGCGTTGTCCACGATCATCCCCATCACAAGGATAAGGGCGGCCAGGGAGATCTTCTGAAGGTCGATGCCCCAGACCAGCATCACAATAAAGGTCCCCATGATGGACAAAACCAGGTTGGCGGCAATGATGAGCCCGCTGCGCAGCCCCATGGTCACGAGAAGCACCCCGATGACAATGGCCACGGACTCGGCCAGGTTAAGCATGAACCCCTTGATCTTATCCTTGACGAAGTCGGACTGGTAGTAGACCTTGTGAAGCTCAATGCCCACGGGAAGGCCCTCCATGAGCTCCGTCAGGCGTGCGTTCACCGCCTCCCCCATGGTGACCACGTTGGCACCGTCTGCCGCTGACGCGGCAATGCCGATGGCCGGGTTGCCGTTAAACCGCATCAGGGGTTCGGCAGGGTCCAGATACTCCCGGGTGATGGTGGCCAGGTCCTTCAAGAGCACCTGCTCCTCGCCCTGCCCCTGGATCACCAGCTCCCCGATCTCATCCACCGACCCAAAGGCCCCGGATGGCTGGATACGCACCCGAAGGCTTCCCACGTCCATGGCCCCGGCCGGGGCCATGGTGTTCTGGGCCTGGAGCATGGACGCAATGCGGGACGGTGGGATCCCCAGGGAGGCGCACTTGGCCCGGGAGACATCCACGGTTACCACCTCGGGCTGGATGCCGTAAAAGGTGATCCGCTCCACATCGGGCACCAGCATAAGCTCGCGGCGGATGTAATCGGCGTACTCTTTAAGCTCAGCCAGGGAGTACCCGTCGGCGGACAAGGCCATGAACAGCCCGTACACATCCCCGTAGTCATCCATCACCTCCGAAGGCAGGGCGCCCTCGGGGAGCTGGCCCTGAACGGCCGTCACCTTGCGCCTCAACATGTCCCAGAGCTGCTGGAGGTCGTCGGAGCGGACCCACTCATTTAAATCCACGTAGACCAGGGAGAGCCCGGCACGGGATTCCGAGCGCACCTTGTCCACCTCGTCGGCGCCCTGCACCGCCTCCTCGATAAGCCGGGTCACCTGCTGCTCCACCTCATGGGGAGAGGCCCCGGGATACACGGTCATCACCATGGCCGTTTTCACCGTGAAGACCGGGTCTTCCAACTTGCCCAGGCGAAAATAGCCCCAGATGCCCCCCAGGAGCAGGAGCACCATGGCAAACATCACGGTGGTTTGATTACGTAACGAAAAATCGGGCAACGTCATCCCTTCTTTCCTTTTTTTAGATCAAAACGTGCCTCCGGCGGCCTGCCGGGAGCCAAACGTTTGAAAAGTTCGACCAATCAGGTTGATGCACCCCAAACCGTCTTCGTGCCTCAGGGGAGAATCCGGCGTTGACGGCAGAGGGCGTGTCTCTACATTTCACCGCCCACGTTGGTGGGGCTCACCTCGGGCAGGACCTTCACCTTGCGCCCGTCGGAAAGGCCCCGCACACCGGCGGCGATCACCTGCATCCCCTCTTCCAGGGGGCCGTCGATACGCAGGCCTTTGCGGTCCGCGCCCAGGAGTTCCACCGACACCTGACGTGCCGCCATCTCCTTTTCGTCCACCACCCAGACAAAGCTGCCTTCCTCCACGGTGTTCACCACGGCGGTCTCCGGAACGGCAAACCCTGCCTCCACATCCCTTGCGGTGAGGGTCACCTCCGAGGCCATGCCCGGACGGATGCGGTGCCCCGCATTCTCATTGAGGGTCAGGTAAAGGGGGTAAGAACGGTTGGAGGGGTTGGGATTCTTGGAAAGCTCCTTGACCGTTGCGGCCAGGGTCTCACCGGGCAGGGCGTCAAACCGGCAGGCGATGCCACCGATGCGCTTGACGATGGGGAGCATCCCCTCGGGGATGGCCACCTCCACCTCCATGTGATCCAGGTCCACAAGGGAGATAACGGGCTGGCCCTGGGCCACGGTCTCGTGGTTTTCGATGAATTTTTCATGCACATACCCGTCAAAGGGGGCGATGAGCACTGTGTCGGCCAGGCTGTTCTTTGCCTCTTCCAGATTTTTTTCCGCGGCATCCACACTGGCCCCGGCCACCTCATAGGTGGCGGTGATGCTGTCGAAAGTGGCCTGGGCCGCGGCGCTCTCCGCACGCAGGGTCTTGTAGCGCCGGTACTGGAGCTCCGCCTCTTTCAACTGGGCCCTGGACACGGTCAGGCTGGCGGTGAGGGTGGCCACCTTGACCTCGAAGTCCCGCGGATCGATGCGGGCGATAACCTCTCCTTTCCGCACTTTTTCTCCCCTGTCCACGGCCAGGGTCACCACAGGACCGCCCACCCGAAAGGAGAGATCCACGTCCCTCAGGGAACGCACCGTACCGGGAAAGCGCCACGCGGCGTTCTCGCCGGGCCGACACAACGTCACCGCCTTCACGGGACGGATTGTCTTGTTCTCCTGCACCTTGTTGGCCTGGCTCTCCGAGCATCCGGCCGAGGCCAGGGCCAACATCATCCCTGCCACAAGGGCCGCCGCTCCCCGTATGTTTATCTGTCCTGTTCGTTTCATCATTCCATCGTTCCTGTGTTTAATTGTGAAGGGGCGAGAGTCCCCTAACCCGGATATTTCACAATAACCGACCGCCATAGCATTGCGGCCACCTTGATCCGATCGGTTTCCCATAAAATCTCCGGGTTAGCCCTTTGCCTTCCAAAACGAGACATGCACATGGCCCAAATCCTCCAGGGCCCAGACCAGAAGATCCCGCTGGGCCGCTACACCCTCGGGATCCCGGACCTGAGACCATTCGATGGCCACGGCCCAGTCGTTTTCAATGCGCTCGTTGCGGTAAAGCCTGCAGGCACGTCCGGCCACATGGCAAAATCGTGTAAACAGGTCAGACACCTTGTGATCGCTGCCCAAGTCCGTCAACCTCACCTCTTCCCTGCAATTCATAGTCTGCTCCATTTACCGGGCGAGCGAGTCGGCTCGCCGTTGATCATCCGTATGCGTAGGCATGATGTATCCGGGAAAACACCTTGCCCGCCCTTTGGGCCGACCGCCCTGAAGATGGGGGGGGATCATTGCGACCGGCGCGCTGGAACAGGTGTCGATGTTTTCCCGGACTCCCTGGCGGGAACCACCCGAAGGTGACAGGGGGCTGTTACCAAGCCATCCCCCTCCGCCGTGATTCACTTCTTTACCTTGCCAAAAGCATGCCATATTTTTTACTCATGTATATTCAGGACATTACACACAAGCAAAATCAAAAATGTCATATACGACATTTTCATATGTTGCATACGGCACCCTCTTTCGGTACATATCGTATATGACACTTTTACTGCCGCACCTTCCCATTGCGGCGGACCTTATGGGTGAATCCCGCCTTTTCCATTGGAGTAACGCCATGCCCAGAACCGACGACATCAGCTTTTTCCACCAGGGCACCCTGGCCATCTGCGGAAGTATCGACATCGGCGAAGCCCTGCAGGAGTGCCTGGTCTTTCTGCAACGCTACATGCCGGCCGAAAACATCACCATGGACTATCTGGACACATCCATCCCGGGCATCTGCACCGTGGCCCAGGCGGGCTTTCCCCTGATGGCACCGGGAACCATTGTGGAGATCTCCGACCGTGAGGTGGCCTTCATCGAATCCCAGTGGAGCCAGACCACCTTGAGCAACCGCCCGGAAGACAACCCCGTGGCCCAGCGGGTGGCGGCCCACGTGGGCATCGACTCCGTCTTCTCTTCAGCCGTCCTTCACCTGATGACCAAAAACCAGCGACTGGGGGTGGTGGCGGTGAGCGCCTTGAAGGAGGGGCAGTTCACCGAAGAACACGCCCGGCTCCTCTCCCTGCTCCACGACCCCTTTGCCGTGGCCATGAGCAACGCCTTGAGGTACCAGGAGGTGCTTCGACTTCAGGAGATGCTCAAGGACGACAACCGTTTTCTGACAAACGAACTCCACCGCATGAGCGGGGACACCATCATCGGGGAACATTTCGGGCTGAGGGAGGTGATGGAAAAGGTGCGGCAGGTGGCGCCCCTGGACAGCCAGGTGCTTCTTCTGGGGGAAACCGGGGTGGGAAAGGAGGTCATCGCCAATGCGATTCACTACAACTCGTCCAGATCAAAGGGCCCTTTCATCAAGGTCAACTGCGGGGCCATTCCCGAGAGCCTTCTGGACAGCGAACTCTTCGGCCATGAAAAGGGGGCCTTCACCGGCGCCCTCTCCCGGAAACGGGGACGATTCGAACGGGCCCACGGGGGGACCCTGTTCTTAGATGAGATCGGGGAGTTGCCCCAGGCAGCCCAGGTGAGGCTGCTGCGAGTGCTTCAGACCAAGGAGTTTGAACGGGTGGGGGGCACGGAGCCCATCAAGGCGGATGTGCGGATCATCGCCGCCACCCACCGGAGGCTGGAGAGCATGGTCAAGGAGAACACCTTTCGGAAAGACCTCTGGTTCCGGCTCAACGTCTTTCCCCTGACCATCCCCCCCTTAAGGGAGAGAAAGGCCGACATTCCGGCCCTGGTAAACCATTTCATCGAAAAAAAGAGCCACGAGATGAAGCTGCCCTACCGCCCGGTGCCGGCCGCCTTGAGCGTCGGAGGGCCACCACTGGCCCGGCAATGTCCGGGAGCTGGAGAACATCGTGGAACGGGAGATCATCCGCAACTACTCCGGGGACCGCGACACCCCGTTGCTCTTTGCCGAGGTGGCGGCGCCCCAAGGCCTTGTCCGCGAACCGGCAGCCCCCCTGGCCGAGGAAGGGCCCACCAACCTGGATGCGGTGATCAGCCGGCACCTGAGCCACATGATGACCCGAACCGGCGGAAAAATCCAAGGGGAAGACGGGGCGGCCGCCCTGTTGGGCATCCACCCCAGCACCCTGCGCCACAGGCTGAGAAAACTGGGGATTCCCTTCGGGCGCGGGGCGTTCTGACGGACCCCTTACGCTTCGGCCTGCATGAGGGCCAGGGTGGTGTCCAGCATGCGGTTGGCGTAGCCCCACTCGTTGTCGAACCAGGCCAGGACACTCACGGTGTGGCCGGAGACGCGGGTCTGGGTGCCGTCCACCACGGAAGAACGGGGGTCGTGGTTGTAGTCGCAGGAGACCAGGGGCACCTCGGTGTAGCCCAGGATGCCGTTCATCCCGTTGTGGGCCGCTTTGTACAGGGCCTCGTTCACGGCCTGGGCATCGGTCTTCTCCCGCACCTGGGCGGTGAGCTGCATGGCCGAGACGTTGAGGGTCGGCACCCTAAGGGCCAGGGCTTCAAAGCGCCCCTCAAGGTGGGGGAGGATGCGATCCAGACCCTTGGCAAGCCCCGTGTTCACGGGGATGATGGAGTGGCTGGAGCTCCGGGTCTTGCGGAGGTCCTGGTCATGATAGGCGTCGATGACCGGCTGATCGTTCATCATGGAATGCACCGTGGTGATGACCCCGCTCTCGATGCCGAAGGACTCGTCCAGGGTCTTGATCACCGGCACAATGCAGTTGGTGGTGCACGAGGCGTTGGAGATTACGGTGTGCTCTTTTTTCAGGGTGTCGTGGTTGGTGCCGTACACAATGGTGGCGTCCACGTCCGGTTCGGCCGGACAGGAGTAGACCACTTTTTTAGCCCCGGCCTCGATGTGCTTTTCGGCCATGGCGCGCCGGGTGAAACACCCGGTGCACTCCAGCACCACGTCCACGTCCAGCCGGTCCCAGGCCAGGCGGGAGAGCTCTTTCTGGTAGGTAACGGCAATGGGGTCTCCGTTGACCACCAGGGTGTGTCCCTCGCAGGAGACCTCCCCGTCAAACCGCCCGTGGGTGGAATCGTACTTCGTCAGGTGGGCGATGGACTCGATATCGGAAAGCTCGTTGATCCCCACGATCACCAGGTCGTCCCGGTGACTCGACTCGTAAAGGGCCCGCAAAATACATCGCCCGATACGACCATATCCGTTGATTGCAACTCTGTATGTCATGAAAACCAATCCATAAAAACCTGCCTGCGCCCGGCGCCTTTTCGAAAGCCCCCTTCCGGGCGTCCTGCGCAAACCGTTTTTTTCTTCCGTCACCCCTGATGCCGGCTGTTGTGATGCGTTCGTTACGAAGCGCCTCCCCTTTGCATAAAAACACTGGGGAAAACGCCTTGACAGTTCCGGGTCCGGCCCCGACGGTCGTGTCACCTCCGGGCCGGAAAGGGCTGTACTATACCAAAGTCCCGACCTCAAGTGTAGGGATATATCCCGGGCAGGCGCGCCCGCAAGGCGTCACCCCTCCATGGCGGCGGAGATCACGGCCATAAGGTCGGCATGGGTATAGGGCTTGACGATGGCCGCGCAGAATCCGTGGGCCATGTAATCGGCCATCACCGGATCGTTGGAGTAGCCGCTGGAGACCACCACCCGGGCATCGGGGTCCCGTTGCAGGATGATGCCCGCAGCTTCCAGCCCGCCCATGGCACCGGCCACGGTGAGGTCCGTGATCACCACGTCCACAGGTTCCGGCCCGCCATGGCGTTCCCTGTAAACGGCCACCGCCTCTTCACCGCTGGCGGTGAGCAGCACCTCATAGCCCATGGAGACCAGAAGGCCCTCCACCACCTCCCTGACCATCTCTTCATCATCCATCACCAGGATCCGGCCCCGCCCCAGGGCCTGGGGCCGGGGTTGCGCCTCAAGAGGCTCAGAAAGAACCTCCTCCGATGCGGGCAGGTAGAGGGTAAAACAGGTCCCCCGGCCGGGGGTGGACGCCACCTCGATATGCCCGTCATGCTTGGACACGATGGAATGGGTGGTGGCAAGGCCGAGGCCGCTTCCGGTTTTCTTGGTGGTGAAAAAAGGATCGAAGACCCGGTCCCTGATCTCCTCCGGGATGCCGGGCCCCTCGTCGCAAAAGGTGAGTTTCACATACCGGTCGCCCTTGAGGGGAAGGAGCCCCACCTTCTCCGCCTTGATGGAGTGGTTCTCCGCGGCGATGGTGATGACCCCGCCCCGGGGCATGGCCTGCACCGCGTTGAGGATCAGGTTCTGGGCCACCTGGCTGATCTGGCCCGCATCGATCTCCGCAGGCCAGAGGTCGTCGGCAAAACGGGTTTCGCAGCGCACCCGGCTGCCCCGAAGCACGAACCCGGCGGACTCCCGAACCACATCCACCACCGAAGCCACACGGATGACGGGCGCCCCGCCCTTGGAGAAGGTCAAGAGCTGCTGGGTGAGGTCCTTGGCTCGGTCGCAGGCCTTGAGCACATCCGTCAGGAGCCGATGGGTCTCGGAGGCCTCCTGGCAACGGGTCCGCGCAAGGCTCACCCCACCCAGAACCGCCGTAAGGATATTGTTGAAATCGTGGGCGATGCCCCCGGCAAGCACCCCCACAGACTCAAGCTTTCTGACCTTGAGGAGTTCATCTTCCATGCGGTTTTCGTCGGTGACGTCCCGGAACACGAGGACCACCCCCACAATGGTGCTGGTGCGATCCATGATGGGCGCCCCGCTGTCTGCGATGCTGCGCTCGGTGCCGTCTTTTGCGATGAGGGCCGTATGATTTGCCAGGGTGATGATGTTGCCCGTTGCCAGGACCTTATCCACCGGGTTTTCGCACGGCTTGCGGGTCTTCTCGTTGATGATGCGGAACACCTCGGCCATGGGGCGCCCGACGGCCTCGTTCTGGGTCCAGCCCGTGAGCTTTTCAGCCACCTTGTTCATCAGGACCACATGCCCGGAGACATCACTGGTGATCACCCCGTCCCCGATGCTCCGAAGGGTCACGGCCAGGCGCTCTTTTTCCTCGGAGAGCTTCTCCTCGGCCTCTTTCCTGGCGCTGATATCCCGGCCCACGGAGACCACGCAGGCCTGGTCCGTAAGGCGGGCCACCTTCAGGGAGACCTCCACCCAGAAAGCCGTTCCGTCCTTTCGTCGGCTCTGCCACTGGACCACCCGGGGGTCTCCCTGTGCCACCTGCCGAAACAGGGCCATGGCCTTGTCCCCGGTGGAGTCCCTTCCCGGAGAGAAGGGTCTCAAAGCCCACCCAGGTCTGATTAGCACCCATATCCCAGCATGGCAAGTCCGGGCTTGTTGATGTCCACCACCGCACCGGTTTCGGCGTCATGGAGGATAATGGCGTCGTTGGGGGTATTGAAAATCTCCCGGTAACGCCGCTCACTTTCCCGAAAGGCCCGCTCCGCCTGGAGCCTTTCGTCGATCTGGCGACTCAGGATATCGTTGGCCTTGGAGAGCTCCTCCGTGCGCCGGGCCACCTTCCGTTTCAACGCCCAGCTCCACAGCAGAAACAAAAGGGCCACAGCCACCAGGGGGCCCACCACCATGGACATGTGGACCAGGAGCTCCTTGCCGTTAAACTCCCTGGGCCGGTAAGCGCCGAACCACTTGGCATGAATCTCGTCGTACTGCCCCGAGGCCTTGATGGCGCTGAGCCCCTCGTTGAGCAGAGAGAGCAGACGCTGGTCCCCTTTTCTCACGGCAAAGCAGAAGGCGCGCTGTAAAATGGGAGGGCCCACGGGCCGGATGGCCTCCAGGCCTTCGTCCTTGATGATCATGAGCCCCTGGAGCCGGGAGACAAGGGCCGCATCCCCCTCCCCTGCCGCCAGGGCCTTGAGCACGTCGTGCATGTTCTCCCGCACCACGATCTCCACCGGTTCGCCCCTCTGAAGCAGATAATCGTGCCCGATGTCTTCTTTCTGAACGATGACCCGCCTGTGCCGGGTATCGTCAAGATCCCGGATGGGACTGCCCTCGGGGACAAACACGGCGTAGGACGCCACGTTATGAGGCGAACTGAAGGCAAAATGCCTCAATCGTTCCGGGGACCTGAACATGCCCATGAGCACATCCACCTCCCCGACCTGAAGGGCACTGCGGGCCTCATGCCAGGGCATGAGCCTCAGGCTGGTGAGAATCCCCATTTCCCGGGCCACGGCCCGGGTGATATCCACATCAAAGCCGGTGGGGGTACCCTGCTCGTCAAGGTACTCATACGGAGGGTAGCTGTTGTCTCCCCCGAAGATCAGATAGTCTGCCTCGCACTACGACAACAACAATCCAGCTCCGCACACCATACCGACAACCAGCCGCACCACACAGACCCGGAAGTTAAAACCCAGCACCGCACCCCCCTGTTTCGTATGTCACCATGCAGGCATGGTCGTCACGTCACCGACACACAGAGCACCCAAGGCCCCGGCCGCACAACCCGGAACAGCCTCCGAACGGCCAGGCACAAGCCGAGACAGCCGGAGGAACAAATCGCATGTTTACGCTTTGAATTACTGATCGCACGATTGAAGGAAAAACTGAAGGATTTAAAACAGAAAAATCTTCGGAAGGGGGTGTCGAAGCGCCCTATGCAAAGGGTTTTTCAGGCACATCCCCCGCAGAGCCAGCAGCGGGAGAGTCAAGGTGATTTCTGCTTCGGCAGCAGACAGGGTCCTCCCCCCAGGGAAAGGGAACGGCAAAAAGCACACCGACGAGGCATAGGGCGAGCACCAGGGCACAGACCCAAAGCCCCGTGGAGAGAATCCTCAAACAGAGCGGCCCCCAGGGGAAGCACCACAAGTGAGCACCCGTATGCAAGGCGCCCCAGCAGGCTCTGGAGGGAAAAATAGGTGCTTCGCTCATGGCGTCCGAGCAAGGGGGCAAGCTCGGCATTCACCAGGGGCGTTGACACCGCGCGGGAAGCGGTTCGGCCCACCAGCATCAGGGCCACCAGCGGATGCACCACAAGGGCCATGGCCCCGATGAGCACCACCTGGAGCAGGGCACAGGCAAGCAGGGTCCGCCGCACCACACACCGATGATGAATCCGACCGGCAAAGCGCGTCATAAAGGCCCCCAGGCCCATGGTCAGGGCCAGGTGCATACCGGAAAGGGGCGGTACCAGGGACGGCCCCACCCCGGACCACGCCAGGGCCTGCTTCAGGTAGGGTTGGTAAAACTCATAGGGAATATGGAGAAGCACGGTCATGGCAAGGGCGTAGAGGGTAAAAAAGCGAAGGCGGGGCCCCCGGGCTTTCCGCAGGACATGGCGAAGCTGGGGACCGAAGGACGCCGCCACCTTCCCTTTGGCCCCTTCGGGTTCCGCCATGGTCATCACGATCCCCAGCGAGATCATTGCCGTGGCACACGACAGCCCGTACACCCACCTCAAGTGACCGGCGGCGGCCAGCCCGCCCAGGAGTGCCGCCCCGCCACCGGCCAGGAGGCTGTATTTAAGGGCCCGCCCCTCCAGGGAAGCGTACTCGGCCTCTCGGCCCAAGTCCTTGAGACTCTCGTAGTGAAGGGCCGTGTCCGTTCCCGAAGCCGACGCAAACCCTGCGGCCAGAAAAAGCTGGGCCGCGGCAAACTGCCAGAAGGTGTGGCCGGTCAAAAAAAGAAGGTAGGCCAGGCCCAGGCAGCCGGAGGAACACATCAGGGTCCGCCTTCGCCCAAAGCGATCAGCGAGATATCCCGAAGGGACTTCGGCCGCGGCAACGGCTACATAATAGACAGCTTCCAGGTGCAGGGCCTCGGACAGGCTGAGCACCGAAGAGAAATAGAGAAAAAAGACCGGCCCCCAGAAGTAGCCATCCCTGAAAAAAAGATACCAGGGATATCGCGCAATGTTTGCCGTCAATGCCTCGCTTCGCTCTGTCATAGCCGTCTCACAGATATTTCGATATTTCTGCCAGCTCAGCCTTGATGTCACCGGCTGAGCGTTCTTTCAACGCGTGATCGTCCAGGCAGTGGTCGATATGATCGCGCACCAGGGCCTGCTTGGCGTTGCCCACGGCCCTGTAAACCGCCTGGAGCTGCCTGGCCACCTCCACACAGGGCGCCTCGCCCTCAATCATGGCTACCACCTTGGCCAGGTGCCCCCCGGCCCGTCTCAGCCGCTTGGCGATTTCATCATGATTTTTATGACGTGATGCGTCAGCCATTTGGCCCTCCTGTCATGGCGTCCGTGGTTCACAACCTATCCCCGGGGTGGGGATACATACACAACTACTTATTTTTCATATTCATTGCAAGAAACAAAATACATAGCATTAGCGCGCGTTACCTGTAAAGCAACAGAAAAACCCACGTTCACGGGAAAAGCCTTTCGTTCTTTTGGCCAAAAAGGGTACAATACCAACACGTAAGGCCAAGCCGTAACAACCGACGCCATAACGCCAACCCGGACAAAACATCCCCTTAAGACCTGAGTCCCTGACGGCACTCCGGGATCAAGCCATACCTCGACCGCTTCGCTTCAGCCCTGCAAAAAAACTTATGTACGCTTTCAGGAGCACCCTCTCCCCTCGCCCTTTTTGTTCCCACCCCTGCTCTTCCTGCTCCTTGCCTGAAACAAACACGCCAGCCCACAGGAGGCTTTCATGAACCCACGTTTTGTTTCAATCCTTGCGGCCCTTGTCTTCCTGGCCCTGGCAGGTTGCAGCTCCAGCTCCGATTCGTCAGACGCCAATTTCGGGGACCTCACCGTCCAGCTCACCGATGCCCCCTCCCCGGACTACAAAGCCGTCTACATCAGCGTCAATCAGGTGGAGGTCAACCGATCCGCCACCGATGAAAACGGGTGGCAGGTGGTGGACATCGTCAACGAAACCATCAACCTTCTGGATTATACCGGGGGGCTCTTGAAGTCCCTGGGCACTCGGGAGATGCCTGCCGGAGTGTACAATCAGGTGCGCCTGGTCCTGGCCAGCGCCCCGGATGAGCAAACGAACATCCTTGGATCGCTCCACCCCTTTGCACACTACGTGGTGGAGTTCGACGACTCCATTCACCAGCTCACCGTCCCCAGTGAGGACAGCAGCGGTGTCACGCGGACCAAACAATTCATCATCGACACAAACGCCAACGTCGAGCTGATCCTGGACTTTGAGACCATCGAGATGATAGATCCGTGGTACAGGGGGGCAACACCGGGCAATGGTTCTTGAAATCGATCCTTGAGGTGCTGGATACCCGGGAAATTGCACTCATATCCGGCTCCGTCACCGACAGCCCCACACCGGGCACGGCCCCGCACAGTCCGCTTTGGTGCAGACCTACGACGGCTTTGCCACCGACCCCAAAAACAGAGTCATCACCATTGGCTCCACCCTCACCGATGCGGCGGGTTCCTATGTCCTCAGGATCCCGGAGAGCACGTACAATCTCGTTGCCTACAATGACAACGAATTCAGCCCATTGTGCCGCCGCATCACCGCCCTTACGGGCACCCCCCTCACCGAGGATTTTGCATTGACCGGAACCAACCCCGCAGGCACATTAACCGTTAGAATCACAGGATTTAACGCCGGGAATGAAGAATCTATCACGGTGAGCGTACGCAGGGACGCCCCCTGTGGGACCGGCTTGCCCAATTTCATCGAACTGCTGTCCGAATCCTACTCTGCCGATGGTGCACTACAATATCACCCTACCCCCAACAACTACACGGTGGTGGCCTTCGGCGACCCCATCTCCTCGACCATAAGCAATACCTGGGAGATCACATCAGGGGGCAACAGAATTTTCGTAATAACCGGTCTCCACCGAATTGTCAGACACTCAGCTCCCGCTCCAGCTCGTCCAGAAATGACTCCATAACGCCATGGCGACGTTCCGCTTCCCGCCGCGCCGCGCCAGTATGCAGTGTATCTTTGAGGGTCAGGAGCTTGGCGTAAAAATGGTCCACGGCATAGGCCCGATCGTCCAGCTCCCTGTGCCTGCTAAAGGGGTCCTCCGGATGAAACATGGCCGAGTCCATGACCCCGCCCGTTAAAAAGCAGCGGGCTATGCCCAGGGCCCCAATGGCATCCAGCCGGTCAGCGTCCTGGACCACCCGGGCCTCCAGGGTCTCCGGTGTTTTTCCCAGGCTGAAGCTGTGGGCGTGGATGGCGTGATGCACGGCGGAAAGCGTGTCCCCGGAAACCCCGAGCCCCTTTAAAAACCGCACCGCCTCATCCGCCGCCAGGCGGGACGCAAAAGCCCTGTCCGGCGAATTCTTGGGCACGCTCACACAATCATGGAGCCACGCTGCAGGCACCACCACACCAAGATCCGCCCCTTCCGCTTCCCCGATGCGCCGGGCCATGGACACCACCCGTTTCACATGGCCCAGGTCGTGGGCCCCGTCCTGAACGGCTCGCCCTTTAAGAAACGCTTCACACGCTTTTTCCATCATCTTCTCCTTAAAAATGCCCCACACGTGCACAGGTTCAAACACATGCGTATGAGAGCGCCCCCTTATGTGAGTGTGACGCGTTACCAACGATGTAGGGAATATGCGGTAGGGTGCGCTTGCGCACCGCCGATAAATCGTAACGGTCATGCCTCCATATCCGGCTGACCTTCACACAGCATCAAAATATCAGAAGGCGTCGGTTTTTCGAACACTTGGTGCGCAAGCACACCCTACAGGGGATCGCATACCAGGATGTTAAAGTCACGCGAACCGCCCCCCTTCATCGGGTTCCAGATACCCCCACCTTGCCGCCGAAGGCTGCTTTGATTTTTTATGGCGCCCAACAAAAAACCCGCGACTCGGCATGAGTCGCGGGTTTGTTTTTTCATCTGGCGTCAAGGTGGCCCTGACTTAGCCGAGGTACTCGAACAGAGAGCTCAGGGCCTCGTCCAAGTGTTCCGGCTTGGAGCCACCGGCCTGGGCCATGTCGGGACGGCCGCCACCGCCGCCGCCAACGATGGCTGCGGCTTTCTTGACGATGTCACCGGCTTTGTAGGTTTTGGTGAGGTCTTTGGTCACCAGGGCAAGCAGAAGGGCTTTTCCGCCGGACTCGGTGCCGAGGAGAACAACGCCGGAGCCGATCTTGTCGCGGAAACGGTCGGCCAGCTCGCGGAGCTGGGCCGGGTTTTCCACGGAGACCTTCTTGGCCACGGCGCGGACTCCGTTCACCTCTTTGATGTCGTCATCGAGGCTTTCGGCGGCTTTGCCTGCCATCTGCATCTTGAGCTGCTTGAGCTCTTTTTCAAGAGCCTTGTTATCGGCCAGGATCTTTTCCAGGCGCTCGGAGAGTTCTCCGGGCCCGCTCCTCGACCATGGCTGATGCCTCGGCAAGGGTGTGGAGGCTCTTCTGGGTGCTTTCGATGGCCGAAGCACCGGTGAGGGCCTCGATACGCCGCACGCCCGAAGCGATGCCGGAGTCCGAAAGAATACGGAAGGCGCCGATGTCGCCGGATGCTGCCGTGTGGGTGCCCCCGCAGAACTCTTTGGAGAAATCCCCCATGGAGACCACGCGGACCCGGTCCCCGTACTTTTCGTCGAACAGGGCGGTGGCGCCGGTCTTCATGGCCTCTTCAGCGTCCATCTCTTCCACGCCCACGGGCACGTTCATGCGGATGCAGTCGTTGACGCGGGCTTCGATGGCATCCAGGGTGGCGCGGTCCACCGGGGCAAAGTGGGTAAAGTCAAACCGGAGGCGCTCCGGGCCCACCAGGGAGCCTGCCTGCTTGACGTGCTCGCCGAGCACCGAGCGAAGGGCGGCATGGAGGATGTGGGTGGCGCTGTGGTTCAGGGCGGTGGCGGCGCGTTTATCGCAATCCACGGCCAGAGTCGCCATGAGACCTGCCTTCACCGCTCCGCTCTCCACGCGGCACTTGTGGATAAAAAGGCCTGTGGGGTCCTTGATGGTATCGAGGACGGTCAGCTGAAATCCTTCCCCTGAGAGGGTCCCGCAGTCGCCCATCTGGCCCCCGGACTCCCCGTAGAACGGCGTGGCTTCCACCACAACCTCCACGTCGGTGCCCGCAGCCGGAGCCTCCACCTCTTCACCGTCCACGGCCACCACCAGGATTTTGGACTCTCCGGTAAGGCCTGCGTACCCGGTGAACTCGGTTTTCACACCCGCTGCAGAGAGCTTGCGGAAGGCTTCTCCGCTCCGGGTAAAGGCCACGCTGCTGCGGGATTTTTCCCGCTGGGCTTCCATGGCCTTGTCAAACCCTTCCAGATCCAGGGTGATGGTGTCGTCGGTGATGACATCGCGGATGATGTCCACGGGAAAACCGTAGGTATCGTAAAGCTTGAAGATCACATCCCCGGAGAGAACTTTCGCCTCAGACGCCTTCACGTCCTCCAGGGCCTCTTCCAGAAGCCTCAGGCCGTTGTCGAGGGTCACGGAGAAGCTCTCTTCCTCGTTTTTGATCACGCTGGTGATAAAGGCTTCGCTCTCTTTGAGCTCAGGATAGGCGTCGGCCATCATCTCCATGACCACGCGGCTGGTGGTGTGGAGGAAGGGCTCGGTGAGCCCGATAAAACGACCGTACCGGATGGCGCGGCGCATGATGCGGCGCAGCACGTAGCCCCGGCCTTCGTTTGCGGGCATGACCCCGTCGCTGATGAGGAAGGTGGCGGCGCGGCTGTGGTCGGAGATGACCTTCATGGCGATGGCGGTGTCGCCCCCGTCCGTCATCTTCTTGCCGGAGAGCTCCTCCACCTTGCCGATGATGGGGGTAAAGAGGTCGGTGTCGTAGTTGGTATCCGCGTTCTGCATGATGCTGGTGATGCGCTCAAGGCCCATGCCGGTGTCGATGCAGGGGTTGGGAAGGGGGGTAAGGGTCCCCTCTTCGTCCCGCTCGTACTGCATGAACACGAGGTTCCAGATCTCCAGGTAACGGTCACAGTCGCAGCCCACGGCGCAGTTGGGGTTGTCGCAGCCGAAGCGCTCCCCACGGTCGATGTGGATCTCGGTGCAGGGGCCGCAGGGCCCGGTGTCGCCCATGGCCCAGAAGTTATCGGCTTCGCCCAGGCGGACGATGCGGTCTTCGGGCACGCCGATCTTCTTGTTCCAGATTTCAAAGGCTTCGTCGTCATCCAGGTAGATGGAGACCCAGAGCTTGTCCACGGGAAGCTTGTACCCGTTGGTGAGAAGGTCCCAGGCAAAGGTGATGGCCTGCTCCTTGAAATAGTCGCCGAAGGAGAAGTTGCCGAGCATCTCGAAAAAGGTGTGGTGGCGAGCCGTGTACCCGACGTTTTCCAGGTCGTTGTGCTTGCCCCCGGCGCGAACGCACTTCTGGCTCGTCACGGCCGTTGTGTAGTCCCTCTTCTCTTCGCCGATGAAGGTACGCTTGAACTGCACCATGCCCGCGTTGGTAAAAAGGAGAGTGGGGTCATCCGACGGCACAAGAGACGAGCTCCTGACGTTCCGGTGGTTGTGCTTCTTAAAGTAGTCGATAAAGAGTTTTCGCGCTTCGCTGCCTTTCATCACCTTGCTCCATGGCAGGGCCCTTGGCCCCGGGTTGGACCGTTACGGTCCCTTGTGGTAAATGGTCAAAATCGACGTTCTCGAAAATAGGGTTCCCTGGGATCGACCCGCCTGGGAGGGTCGCCGGGCTTTTTCGAGGCCACCAAAAATAATATACACAAATAAACAGCAAAAGGGCCTGCGCCTGATCAGGCGCAGCGCCCTTTTTTCAGTTTATCAAATGATTCCTTGCAGAACCACCCTATTATGCGTCCGCCGCCTCGTCCGCGGGGGCTTCGGCAATGCCCAGGGCTTCTTTGACCTTGCCCAGAACTTCGTCGTACAGCTCGGTGTTTTCGGCAAAGAACTTCTTGGCGTTTTCACGGCCCTGGCCCACGCGCTCTCCGTTGTAGGAGTACCACGCGCCGCTCTTTTCCACGATACCGGCTTCCACACCGATGTCGATGAGCTCTCCGGTCTTGGAGATGCCTTCGCCGTACATGAGGTCGAACTCCGCCTCTTTGAAGGGAGGCGCCATCTTGTTCTTCACCACCTTCACGCGGGTACGGTTACCCATGACCTCGGTGCCGTCTTTGATGGCGGACGAACGACGGATCTCCATGCGCACGGATGAGTAGAACTTCAGGGCGTTGCCGCCGGTGGTGGTTTCGGGGTTGCCGAAGACCACGCCGATCTTCATACGGATCTGGTTGATGAAGATCACGGTGGTGTTGGTGCGACCGATGGTGGCGGTGAGCTTACGAAGGGCCTGGCTCATGAGGCGGGCCTGGAGGCCCATGTGGGCATCGCCCATCTCCCCTTCGATCTCGGCGCGGGGCACCAGGGCCGCCACGGAGTCCACCACGAGCACATCAACAGCGCCGCTTCGGACCAGCATGTCGGCGATCTCAAGGGCCTGCTCACCGGTGTCGGGCTGGGACACGAGCAGGTCGTCGCAGTTGACCCCCAGCTTCTGGGCGTACACAACATCCAGGGCGTGCTCGGCATCGATGAAAGCTGCAATGCCCCCGCGTTTCTGGGACTCAGCCACAATATGAAGGGTCAGGGTGGTTTTCCCGGATGATTCGGGGCCGTAGATCTCAATGACGCGACCCTTGGGCACACCACCTACTCCCAGGGCCTTGTCCAGGGCGATGGAACCGGTGGGAATAACGGGCACTGACGCCACTTCCCGGTTCCCAAGCTTCATGATGGCCCCTTTACCGAACTGGCGTTCAATCTGACCCATGGCCGTTTCAACGGCCTTATCCCTGTCAAAGGACGTGCCCATGCGCTCCTCCTTGGTCCTCTTTTCGGTCCGCTGCAGACAACCGAAAGTCTAAGGTATAATATCTATCTTGATTTACTGATTTTTTTACATAATTGAGACGAAAAGACATTTTTCGAATTTCTATCGATATATCACTCTTTGATCCATTATGCGAGCCCTGAAATAAACCGCCACCCCCTCCCGATTCCAGGGCTCCGCCCCCCGGCCCTGAGATTTGGTATTGATAAATCAGAACCCTTACTATAAACTTACGAAATCAATACCTTTTACACCTAAAATCTAACCCAGGGCATTGCCATGCCATCCTTGCCCGCCGACCTCATCACCCCCTGCCTGTTCACCACAAATAAAACCAAGGAGACCCTCCAAAATGAACACAAAAATCGCAGCCTATGCCGTGGCTATTTTTGTTTCAACCGCACTTCTGGGGTGCCAGCCCGGCAGCCAGGGAAGCAAAACCTACAAACCCGGCCAGGCCCAGCAGGCCATGTCCGTTTATTATGGCACAGTCCTCAATGTGGCCGATGTGCAGATCCAGCATGAAGAAAGCGGCGCAGGAGCCGTGGGAGGTGCCGTGGTAGGCGGGATTGTGGGCTCCACCATCGGCGGAGGCAGCGGCAGCACCCTGGCCACCACCGCCGGAGCCCTGGGCGGAGCTGCCGCGGGAAGCGCAGCCGAGCGCTCACGGGCCATGCGCCCCGGGGTTGAGATCGAGCTGGAACTCGACGACGGACGCATCATGGTGGTTGTCCAGGAGAAAGACGACGAATACGTCGTGGGGGACAGGGTCCGTCTCATCGAAAGCGGGGACGGCACGATGCGGGTCCGACAGTAACGTCAACGGCAAGCCTTGGATACCGCCAGAAACATCAAGGGCCCTGCAGCATAAACTGCAGGGCCCTTTTGCGCTCTCAAACAAAAACAGGAAGGGACACCGCCTCCGTCAAAAAACACTGGGCACCCAGCCAAAAAGCCCCGAAACAGCCCCCACATAACGAGCAACAACAACACTGTGCGCAGGTACATTGAAAACAAGGCCGAGAATCCCTGAAAAATAAAGATGCATCACCACGCCTTCAGGCGCATACCGGATGCCTTGCCTCCAAAAACGGACCGGCACCACAACACCGGCAAAAACAAGCCCCCAGAACAGCGCCGTTTCACAAACCGACACCACAGGAACAGCCATCAACACCCGGGTCATATCCACCATGCCCCGAATATCAAAAAACAGATATATTGCGCCGTACATACACTGGGACATGACATACGCCAGGAGCCCCACCTCAACAGCGTAAGATATAGTGGTACGTACAAGACCCGCAGCGCTCAACAGCAGCACCCCCACCGCCCCTGCGGAAGCCACCACAGCGCCCCAGAACACCACCCAGCCAGCGAACTCTGCCCATGTCACCGACGCAAAGACCAAAGCCTTACCGAAAAAAAAGGCTCCAACACCAACGCCTCCCATGGAGACAACATACAGCACCGGGACCATAACCAAGATCAAGGCGTTCAAAGGGTTCAGGACATAGCCTCTTGAATCCTCGGAGCCCGCATAATACGCGAAAGTCACCCACACGCTGCATGCCAGGGGCCTGAAGAACCCTGCGTAGAGAACCCCGGCAATCAGAAGCCACAGAACAGCCGCCCTTCCCCCTGAAGCGGTACCTCTCAACACCTCGTCGCCCAGGCTCATAATGTCCGGGTGCTTGAGCACATAATAAGCGGCACCAAGGGAGGCCGCACCCGAGGCCCCAAAAAGGAAGCGTCCCACCAGACTCTTCCCTGCCCCAAACATGGCCTCGGCCCTGTCCAGGCGAGCCTCGCCGAACCGCGCAGCAAACCCCGCAATAAAGATTCCATACATAAACACACGCGGGCCCCTGACCGAATAGTGAAAAAGGCTCAGCAGATAACCACTGGCGGCATACGCCACGCCCCCCACCAGAAAAAGCGACAGAAACCCAAGGCCCGGCGGCACGGGTCCATGGCCGCTCTTAGTTGAAACGTCACCACCATCCCCCGCCATGCCCCTTTCCTCACATCGGGACGCGCCCCCCAGACCAGTGCCGAGCAGCACCATGATCTTGTAGATGATGCCCATGACGACATCTATTGCCGACCAAAAAGGCACACAGGAAAGGTGCCCATGTCGTATCTTCCTCAGCGTATCCACCGTGTATCCCCTCATCCAATAAATAACCGACGGTTCTTGCTCACCACTACGGCGATAATCAGTTGTTACGGAACATCCGGGCTTAACGCCTTTGCAAGTTGTTGACAAATGCCCTTCAACACCCGGATGACGAGGACCATGGGGCACTCGGCTCGCCCGAAGGGTGAGAAAATCGAGCAGGAAACCGTGAATTACATTTTATACCTTTGAAATATCTAATCTTTCGTTACAACAACGACTTGGAATAACTCTCTATTATTAGAGATGGTCCGTTTTCTCATGAAATACCCGGGCTAAATTTCAATGGGACTATTCCACAGTTCTGTGCTTAATTGAGAGGGTCCCTCTCAACCAGCAGCGTTAGCTGAAAATAAAACATGCTGCTATGTGATTTGGTAACAAGAAGGGTCCATCATTTTTGGGAATAACGAGTCTTACAGAGGAGTAATCATGGATTTTACTGCCGCAGCCTCAACGCATACCAAATTCAACTGGAGGGTCCGTTCCCTGGCTTCCGATTTCATACTCGAGGATACTTGGGAGTTTCCATATGAATTCAGCGCAAAGGACGGGGTCGATTTACATTTGTTCCAGAAATCCGCCATTGAGCCCATGATGAAGGACATTTACGATGTCTCCTTAGCGGGAATGCTCTTCAGGGTACGAAAGGTTGTAGGCGCGTTATTTCGTATCGATAACAACTTGAACAATCACCCCATTCCGGGCTGCAGAGAAAAGAGCCTTCGGGATCGTTTGCAGGAGAGGGACCTTGAAAAAAACACTCCGCAGCGCGCGATGGACATCTCAACGCGCGACTATATGGACTTCAGGCCAGTGTATACCTTCGAGGACGAAACGCTCCATGAGCTCTCCAATTCCACCGAGCATGCGTTGATGCACTATGCCTGGTCTCCTTCGGGAGAAGGAAAGTGGAAGGTCCGCCTTGCAGTGTACATCAAGTACAGGAGCAGTTTCAGCGCGCTTTACATGAGATGTATCCGACCATTCCGCCACTACGTGGTCTACCCCCACATTTTCAGAAAGTGCATGGAACACTGGGAAGCACGATCCAATATGAAGGAGTCGCGTCTTGATGACCAGAAGGGTTAAAGCTTCGTTTTGCCCATCCTGATTGTATAAAACGTTGTCAGGTCGCGATGGTTATGGGGAAAGGGGTAACGACATGATCGTTGCTTACCCCGCCCTAAAAGGTATGCGAATCCGCCGCTTCGCATACGGCTTTCCGATGCCGAAAAAGACATAACCCACCTTGCTCCACCAGCTCCCTTCCATATCAACGACATCTCAGATAAGCCATTACCGGCCATGGCCTATGCAGGCGACCCTCAACACCACATGCCAATACAAACCTTCACCGAACCAGAACCTTTTCCGTTTGACATCCATAAACCCCTCATGTAATGACAATTCAATAAATCCAGAATAATTGTTGGCAAAGGATATGATGCCGATTGCCTTTTTTATGTGCAGTTCATGATCAGCCGATGGGATATCCCCTCTTCGACAATGTATTCTGGCAGACATACAGGGGCCCAAGCAGAAAAAAACACATTCCCTGGGAATGCCGTGATGAAGTAACCCGAACACCGTGGGCAACACGCTGGTGACTCACCACGCAGCCTGAGGGTTTCATTTGGTTTCTTCGATATTTGCTTCGGCCCTGACTTCAGGTACTGAATAAAATCAGTATAACAAGGAATCCTGTGAAAATCAGGAACGGGCCCGCCGCTGTAACCGGGGACGAACGCTGCACACAGCCACTGCCACACTGTGACGGGAAGGCGCAGCCAGTAGGATGATCCGGGAGTCAGAAGACTTACCTGAATGGAGATGTGTTATCACTTTATGGCACCAAAGTGATGACGTTGTTGTGGTATGAAAAACGGTAACCCACACAGGAGAGATCCTGTGTGGGTTTTTTATTGCCTGAGCACATACCGGAGGTATCGGCACCCGCCAGGCAATAAAGCACGTCACACGATGTTTTGATATCACTCCTTTGCCGCCATTCAGACACCATGCGGGCTACGTTTTAAACAAACCGTGTGTAAAGGGTGTGCTGTATGGACTCCGAATTAAGGCATCAACGTTCCGACGACATCGTTTCAGATCATATGGACCTTGAACTGAGGCGGCCCGAAAACGGTGAGCAGGGATGGACCAAAGAAATCCCCCTAAGGCCCGGGCTCTCCTTGATTCTTACCAAGGCAACCTATGCCGAAGGCGTGACCTCCCGTTTCGAAATGGAGCGGTCCCCACTGCTCTTTTGCTTTGTACTCTCAGGAAGCGGCCGATCCATAGTCAACCTGGGGAAACCCAAGCCGACAATCATCCAGGCAGAGACAGGCACATGCACCGTATCCTGTTTTCCAAATTCCCAAGGGTACAGCCAATTTCCCCCTGAAAAACCCGTTCACATGCTCCACATCCAGGTCGACCCGGTCGTGTTGGGCATGTTCTCCCGGGGGGATATGGAGCAAGCCCCCGCCGATCTCCGGGCTGTTATGGAGGGGTGCCCCAAGACCCACTACCACTATGCGGGCTCCATGCCCCCTGCCATGCAAACCGCCCTTCACCAGCTTCTCAATTGCCCGTATCAGGGCCTGATCAAACGAGTCTTCCTCGAAAGCAAGGCCCTTGAGTTGATATCGCTTCAACTTGAACAGGCTGCCATTGCCAGACACAGCATAAAAAAAACCGCTCCGCTTCGCCCTTCCGATATAGACCGTGTCCATGAGGCCATGGGCATTATCGTCGAGAATATGCAGACCCCGCCATCACTGCTGGAGCTTGCCAGTCGAGTCGGGCTGAATGATTTCAAGCTCAAGCACGGGTTCAGGCAGGTCTGTGGGCAAACGGCCTTCGGCTATTTACATGAGCATCGGATGGAGAGAGCCCGCCAGCTTCTGGAAGAGGGCAACATGAATATCAAGGAGATATCGTATCAGGTTGGCTATATGGACGCGGGGCGATTCTCCGATGCCTTTAAAACCAAATTCGGCATCAGGCCGAGCATTTACCGAAACAACACGTGCTTCAGCGCCATGCCTTAAGCCCCCTTCTTTCCCGGAAGCCTGAGCCCCCTTTGCTTTGGGCCCACGCACGGCTGAAGTAAAAATCAGGCAACAGCACACCGAGGAAGACTGCCTCCTTTAAAGCCGATTCCGTCCAAAAATCCATCCAGGTCATGCAAGAATCCGTTTCGGTCATACCACCCCCATTTCACCCCATGAACAGCGGCGCTATATTGCGGCAATACCATTACATGATGGCTTTATTTTTATCGTTTTTCACCCTTCAAAGGAGCCGGGTGCCCACCCTGATGATCCGTCATCAGCGCCTTGTGGCAACGAGGCTGCAAGGGCAACTCAGATGCGCTGAACTGCGGTTTGCCCCTTAAGTTCAGGCCCATCACTCGTAACAGATTCAGCTTTAAGGAACAGGTCATGAATAGAAACAGAGATCGATTTCCAAAGGGTTTTATGGCGTCGCTGCTCGTTGTACTGGTGGCTCTATCCCCATTATCAGCGTCTTTGGCGATGGCACAGGAGCAGAAAGCAGAACCGTCACCTTTTCGGCTTGAGCCCGTAACGGTTACGGCCCAAAAAGTGGAAGAGCATGTTCAGGATGTCCCCATGAGTCTGTCCGTCTTCACCGGCACCGACATTGAGGACTCCGGCAGCAAGGACATGAGTGATCTTGTTCGCTATGTCCCCAACCTGTTCATGAACGAATCCTCGGCGGAGAATCTATTGGTTTTAAGGGGTGTCTCCTCCTTTACAACCTCCATTTACTCTCCCACCGGGTTTTATGTGGACGGGGTCAATTTCCCGCTGCACTACATGTACAACACCGAACTGCTCGACCTTGAAAGGGCTGAGGTTTTGCGGGGCCCCCAAGGGACCCTGTACGGTCGCAACAGTGAATCCGGCGTCATCAACCTTGTGACCAGGCAGCCGGACAATGAGTTCAAGGGAAAGCTTTTCACCGAATACAGCAGCTACGACTCCTGGCGGGCCGGGATGAACGCAAGCGGCCCCATTATCGAAAACACCCTCTATCTGGGCGTTGCGGCTCAAGCAAGTATCTCCGACGGCTTCATCACAAACACATGCAACGGCGATGATAAAAGCGCTGAAAAAGACCAGAAGAACGGCCGCGCCACCCTGAGGTGGACCCCCACGGATCAGTGGGACCTGTCCTTCACAGCCGATTTCATGGACACCGATGACCAGCAGAATTCCTACAGGTACCGCACAGGACCGTATGCAACGGATTATAACACCATCAGCCACAACGACGCCGATGAGTACTCCCGCCAGGAAGGCAACGGCCAGACACTGAACATGAAGTATTCCGGCGAGTCCTTCAACATGACGTCCGTCACCGGGCTACGGAACTATTCCCACAGCTACAGCACCGATATGGACTGCACCAATGACCTGGGCCCCCTCAACTGGGGGGCTTCGCCCAACAAATACAGCATCGACCACATGAGCCAGGAGGTCAGGCTGTTCTCCCCGGACAACCAAGGGCCCTTTCAATGGCTCGCGGGAATATACGGGTTCAAGGAAGAAACTGAAGTAACAAGCGAAAGAAAAGCCTGGGCCATGAAGGCCGACACCGATATCGACATCGACGGGTATGCAGGATTCGGGCAGTGCACGGTCACGGTGTTGGATAAAATGCACCTGACGGCAGGCCTGAGGTTTGACCATCAGCAACTGCACGGAACCATGACGGGCAAAGGCGGGGCCGGGGTCATCGATCAGGACAAAAAGCTGGATTACAATGAGTGGCTCCCGAAGTTCTCCATCGCCTATGACCTTACCGGCAATGTCATGGCGTATACCACGGCGTCCAAAGGGTACATGGTCGGCGGGTACAACTATGGCTACATGCCCAGCGATAAAGAGGCGTTCTATTATGATCCCGAATACACCTGGAACTACGAGGCAGGTATCAAAACATCGTGGCTGGATGAGAGGCTCATTGCCAACCTGGCGGCCTTTTACATCGATATCGACGACAAACAGGTGGTGGAGTGGTCCTTTGCCGCAGGCACGTCCATAAACAACGCGGCAAAGGCCCATTGCATGGGCGTGGAACTGGAAGTTCAGGCCCGCCCCCTTCCCGGCCTGGACCTGTTCTCCGGCTTTGGGTACGTCAAATCAGAGTTCGACGACTGGAAGGCCCTGCAACAGGACGGCTCTTTTTATGATTTTGACGGAAACAGCCTCCCCAATGTCCCGCAGTACACCTACAACCTGGGCGCATCCTATTTCCTCGAAAATGGATTGTTCACAAGGGCGGAACTCCTCGGCACAGGTGAATTTTACGGAGACCCCAAAAACTACACCAAACAGGAAGCATACGAGATCGTAAACCTTCGCTTTGGGTACGAAGCCGAGAGCTGGAAGGTGGAAGTCTGGAGCAAAAACCTGCTGGATGAAGAATACGTCACGGCTCTGTTCGACAACAGCGCCATGGGCCTTGGCGAGCTGGTCCAGGATGGCGACCCCAGAACAATCGGCATTACGACCAGTTATTACTTTTAAACACCGACGTCTCTGGACGCAAAAAGTAAGTTGCCGTTTTCAACGCGATATTCTTGCCCTACAAACAAGCCGGGTGCCCCTCTTTTCCACCTACCGGAGCACCCGGCCCTCACAATCCCCAGGCCAGGCAAAGGCCTCGCATTTGGCTTTCCACGTAACGATAGAGACTTACATAAGGAGCGGCATCATGCCCTATTCCCCGAAAATAGACGCAGATTTTAGCACGCTGTATGAAATAATGACGGGCCCGGTTCAATCAAAGCTTCTGTTCGTCGGCATGGAGCTGAAGGTGTTTAATCAGCTGAAGGACCCCAGATCATCCCGTGAGGTGGCTGAGGCCCTGGGAACCCACCTCGAAAATACCAGGCTCTTTTTAAATGGCCTCACAGCCATGGGCTTGGTGACAAAAAGCAACCATCTATACAAGAACACGCCTTTTACACAAACCTCCCTTGTGGAAGGGAGCCCGACTTGCTTCAGCGACATGCTCAGGCAAATAGCGTCCATGCGGGAACGTGCCATTGCCGATCTTTCAGCGCTGGTCAAAAAAGGTCCTCCCCTGCCCTCAAAAGAGACAGACATGGGAGATGAAGAGGTCTGGGCCCGGTATGCCGTGTCAATGGCCAACTACCAGAGAGCCGGGGCAGCTCAACAGGCCGTTGAGATTGTCTCGGCCATTCCGGAATTTTCCTCTTTTAAAACCATGCTGGATTTAGGGGGTGGCCCCGGGATCATAGGGATAGCCCTTGTCAAAGCACATCCCACCATGAACGGGGTCATCTTTGATCAACCGGCCGTTGCCCGTATTGCTGAGCAGTTCATCAAAGAGCACCACATGGAAAATCGTATCACGACCATGGGGGGTGATTACAACGAGGACCCCATTGGCGGAAAATACGACCTGATATGGGCAAGCACGACACTCAATTTTGCCGAACCGAACATTGACAGCCTCATGCAAAAAATATATGAATCCCTAAATCCAGGAGGTTACTTTGTCAGCATCGCCGATGGACTGACCTGTGAACGCACACAGCCCGGACACTATGTGCTGGACCAGCTTCCCTCAGCGCTCATGGGCCATGATTTCGGTATGAACCAGGGCGTTATCGCAGGCGCCATGGTCCGTACCGGCTTTCAAACAGTCCGCAGCCAGACCATTCAAACCCCCATGATGCCCATGGAATTGGACATTGCCAGAAAGGCCTTATACCCATCATGAAGCACCCAACGATCCAGTTTAAAATGACCCTTTTGTTTGTCATGTACATGCTGCAGAACATCTATACCGGCTTAACCTGGGTTCTGCTGCCAATTCTCATGCGGAAGCAGGGGTTCGGTCTCAGTGAAATCGGCTTTTCTGTTTTGGTATACAGTCCCTGGGCCTTAAAATTTCTCTACGCATCACAGGTTGACCGCTGGCACTTTCCCTGGCTGGGGCGCCGTAAAAGCTGGTTTGCCCCTTTCATGATCCTGACCTGCCTTGCATTGCCCGTTCTGGCGTTTCTGGATCCCCAAACCCAGCTTGACAAAGTACTCATGGTGGTGTTTTTCCTCAACCTGTGCACATCCACCGCAGACATTGCCGTCGATGGATACGCCACGGATATCTTACAGCCCCATGAAATGCCCATGGGCAATACCATACAGATGTCTGGCTATTGGACCGGGATGCTCATCGGATCAAGCTTTTTCATAAGGCTGTATGAATCATCGGGCTGGAGTCATACCTTCATGGCGCTCACCGGACTCTACTGCCTGTTGACCGTGCCTGTTTTGCTGCATGGCGAGATCAAGCCCCTCACCTGGCAAAAACAGACCAACGTGCCG
This sequence comes from Desulfoluna sp. CYM3A, assembly GCF_056829965.1. Classification (NCBI taxonomy): domain Bacteria; kingdom Pseudomonadati; phylum Thermodesulfobacteriota; class Desulfobacteria; order Desulfobacterales; family Desulfolunaceae; genus Desulfoluna; species Desulfoluna sp. CYM3A. Next base: position 1,167,756 of record NZ_CP186556.1, on the reverse strand, counting down.
AGGACAACTGCATTAGAGTGCCCTGGCATTTGTCAGGACCGGGTCATTCCTGTATGTCGTGATGTTCCTGATAATCAGCTCACTGATCATGCGGGCGGGAAGCCAGCTCCGGTTTCCTATGCTGGTGGACAAGGGATTCAACACAGATGATATCGGCAAGCTCATGATGTACTTCGGCACTCCCATGTCCATTATAGGGTCTGTTATCGGAGGGGCCTGTATCAAGCGGATGGGCGAAGGGAAGGTGTTTGTTGCGGGATGCCTCATGTCGGCGGTCGTGGGTTTGTGGTCCGTAGGGTTGCTCAAACTTCAACACCCATCCATCCATGAGGCATCCGTGATGTTTGCCGTTGAGTACCTGATGATGGGCATGATGATGGTCCTGGCTTACAACCTGATCATGAAAGTCAGCGCTGGCCACCAGTCCGCCACAAACTTCGCCGTGCTATGCGCGTCCAATCATATCATTTCGTTTATCGTGATGTCCGCCATGGGCGTGTTGTGCGACCAGACCGGATACATCATCCTCTTCTCCGCACTGACGGCCACGGCCCTTTTGCTCATCATTCCCGGTCGAGGGTTGATTCTCAACCGAATCCTTTCACCACCCGATGAATCCTTACACGAAAAACCCATGAAGATGGCTGGGTAAGGATTCAGGAAAAGGACAAAAAGCAATGCCTCCAGCGGCAAGATGAGCCACCTTGAAAGCTGGTTGCCCCTGCGCTTTACCCCGCGTCCCCCGGGTTAAAGCGCAGCGGCATTCGTTGCACATTTATCTTGCCCCTGAAAGCAAAGCGCATAACCAGCCGAGAGATTAACCGGTTGACTCCATTGTGTAAGCCGTCATTCCGTAACAGGCGGGTAAGGCATTGTTTCCAGTGCATTCTGTGCCCGTTCCATGGCCGCTTCATGGCGTTCCGGTATCCCCTGATTCCACGCATTCAACCTGGCCCCGCCTTTCAGGCTGGAGTATGAGCTCGCGCCCCCCTGTACCGTGGAACTTCCCACGTTCCTGGCAGAGTCAACGGTAACAACAACAGTACCCGACGTAGAATCCGTGAACCCAGATTTTATTTGTTCTTTGTCCCAGGTTACGACTCCGGCACCAACACCACGGGCACCTTTTAGAATACTTTTCCCTATATTCAGGGCAGCACTGCCCAGCCCCTTTGTCACCTCGACACCTCCGGAAGCAATGTCAGCCCCCGCATGAATGCTATCTTTTCCCAGCCTGAAAATGCCACCGGATAAACGGCCAACAACCCCAAGCAGAATTTTATCCATTTGCACTTTGGGAGCATTGAGGGGGCCCGTAATCTTGATGGTATTATACTTCACATTTCTGTCGGTCAGTATCGAGGAGTTAAGGTGCAGCGACTCTGTGTTGACCGCAAGCCCGATGTCGGCATCAAGGCCGGTGGCTCCTATAGCCTTCCGTGTTGCCGATGGAACCATGGCACCCAATGTGTCCAGCTTGAAACCTGTCACCCGAACCTGGGAGTTTATCAGGGGGAAACCGACCCCGACATGGCCAATTGCCCCTAAAAGGCCCAGGTATGCCGTTGGATGATCTTCAGGCTGGCTAAGCGCAAATGATCCCGAGACAGAGGCCGGTGGACTCTCTTCCCTGGTGTCAAACAAGCGCAACCCACTGACGTTGAGTTCAATGTCTTTTATCGGTAAAGCGATGCCTTTTTTGGGCAGGGAATCATTCTGATACGTCAGAGCCCCGTCTTCCAGCCGGGCTTTTTTAAACATGATAACCGGCCGCTTGGTTTCGGCGGAGGGCTTGCTGAGCGCCACCTCCGTAATCTGTTCATCCGCTTTGCCCCTCCGCCCCTTTAACCTCCCGATCAACCGTTTAAGTATGCCGGGTTCCTCTTTTGGCGGCTCAACAATGTCCGGTTCTTCCACCGACCCGCCAAAGATCTGCCCCAGGCGCTGCCAATTGGATGTGCCGTCTTCCCGGACAATCAGGGATAACGAAGGCCCCTTTACCCGGACACTCTCAATCACCATTTCCGGTGCCCCAAAATCTAGCCCGTCACTGTGAATTTCCAACCTGTCCAGGCCGGCAAACGGCTCCATATCAAAGCCGGGTGGTTGGTCCACCCTGAGCCCACTCAAGGCAAACATGATCTTGCCGCAAAGGATATCCCCCTGCATCACATCACGGAGCTGCAGGTCATCCACAGCCAGATCAAGTTGCAACTCAGAGGACCATTGCTGCTTCGAAAGGCCATCGATAAGTGAAATGCGGATGTTTTCAAAACGTATGGAATCTATGCCAATAGAGGGAATGGACACCCCACTCTCATCAGGGTCCACAGGGGGATCGGTATCAGGTTCTGCATCTGCTTTGCCTGGCATCACGATATTCTGAACACTCACGTTTCCCTCGTCATCACGTATGACGACGATGGACAGATCTTTCAGCACGAGCTCTTCTGCAGTAAGAGAGCCAACAAGCAGCGAGATCAGCTTGACGTCCAGCACCAAGGTCTCAAGATGCAGAAGCGGTGTTGATCCGAACTGTTGTCGGGAATTGATGGTAAACCCCTTGACTTCCACGCGCCCCTCTGCCAACTCAACATCAATGGCATCAAGGGACCCGCCACCTGCCAGATAGGTATTCAGGAGTTTATGGATCTGGGTGTGCGCAATTGAATTGATGTTCATGTTCAGGATGCTCAGCGCAATGATCACAACCAGCGTTAAGCCTGTCAACGCTACCCACCACCACTTAAATCGGTAATTTTTTTTGTTGTGTGTGCTCATCACAGGCAGTCCCATAGGGTCGGCATAGACAGCACCTGTCATCATCCGACCATTCCCGACGTATTGATGTTTGATTAACTGAAGGCTGGTTATTTTCTGGCAGCAGCAGAACAAATCACGCAAAACCCAGGCTCTGTCTCAGAACACACTGGATTCGTGCAGGGCGAAGCGACGTGCAAGTGACCCGATGTTCTCCGTTCATTTCATGAACGCAAGCCACACGGGTTGGGTTGATATGAGCTTATGCCCATTTTTCCTATTATAGCGCCACGACATGCCTTTTGCCATTGGAAAACAAGCCGTTAAAACAGATCCCACGACGGCAAATGCCCCTGCGGAGATTAAGCATAGTTCTATTTGGAAAGACGTCAGAAAGGCTCTGTAAAGAAAGAAGGATGCTGTCAGATCTGTGGTGCAGAGCATTGCAAAATCTGATCAAGAAGACGTGGAATCTGTCCTCCCTAACCCGGATATTTCACGAGTCGAGTGCACCCATATTCAAGGCATCAGAGCTGCAGATGTCGTTGTTTACCTCAAAGCTCTGATAACGCAGAAGATGGGTGCACTTGGCTCGCCCGAAGGGTGAGAAAATCAAACAGCAAACGTCGATTTACATTTTGACTGATTGTTTTCGCATGAAATATCCGGGCTAACCACCCCGGGACCACATGATCCCGGGGCGGGTTGGGGGGGGGCGTAAAGAGGGCTTCCGGCTGGAGCCCTCAATTAGAAATGATGCACGTAACGCACATTGTATCGGTTGCCTTCCGTTCGGTTTTCAGCGCCCGATTCAAAGTAAACGTTGACGAGAAGGTTATCATCCTTGCCCAGATGGAGCACACCGCCAGGGCCGATGGCAAAGACCTTCTCGGCAGTGCCGTCGATACGTTTGCCATCATATTCTGTATCTTGATACTGGTTGAGATAATATCCGTTCAGCCCGAGCCGAAGCCGACCGGGAATCACCTCATAGGCCGTTGTAAAGTTCGCATGGAAGGCATCCCCGGCCCGGGTCTCCGTCACACCAACCAATCCATCGTTGGGGTCATCGTTTTTAAAGTTATAAAGATAGTGAAGCCGAGCTGAAACGGTGAGCTTTGGCGTCAGAAAGGCGGTAAATGCCCAATAGGGGTTGAATGTATAGGTGTTGGAGCCTGGGTTCAGTTCCTTGTCAGAATCATATTTTCCCGTGGGAAAGGTAACCTGAAGCTCAATCCGGTGCATAAATTTCGGCCCATTGGCCCCCATGATGGGATCCCACTGAATAAACGGCCCCACAAGAACATCTCCGAGCCCGGTGCCATTGTCTTCAGGAAAGGGCGCATCCATGGCGTAAGACATATCCAGCCCCACCACCGGGATCATCACATTCACACCCCATTTGCCCCCCAGGAAAACAGGCTGATCCGACTGATAAATAAACTGAGACATGGATATCCAGATATCAAGATTCTCATCGGCACCGTCCGGCAATGCCGCATCCCCCTGGGCATTTTTCAGTGAATCAGACTCGTAGTATTGCACATACTGAGAGTAATAAAACCCCGGCCCCGATGGCGGCCCCCCGTCCAGAAAGCTTGTGAATCCCAGGTTCACACTTGGCATATCATACGCCATCGCCCCACCAACGGTTGCGAGCAGCCCCACAACCATCCCAACGAACCCTACCAACAATTTACCTCTCACAACCCCTCCTCAATCCCAAAATATGAGTCACATAGACCACGGAGCGCCAACCGCCCTCAAAAACACGTCCGAGCAAAAGATGCCAGCCATTTGTTTCTACACACAGAAACAAAGAGCCCATTTTGTAGCAAGACTTTCGCATAATCGCAAGCTCGATTTTTCATTTCACGAACAAAGATCGGGCGAGCCCACGTAGCGGACTATAGTTTTGAAACAACTTGAGTAAAAAGAGTTGAATTCTCTAATGGCGGGTGGACGGGACCAGGGTAGGCACGTCCCAAACCGGATATTTTATGCAAGGGCAAGGCATCAGATGAGCACGCTCCGCTTTGCCGATCATACGCGTATAGGGCTATGACAGGTTGTGGAGGGGGGCCGGTGCGGGTGGCGGGTTATTTCTATGGATTTTGAAATGAATAACCGTGGAATATAACGACAAAAAAACTATTGACACTCCGAGAGGATGAATTTATGGTGGATCGTAATAACTAGTTATTATCATTGAAAGGCGACCCGACAGGATGCGGACACATCCTGCCAGGCCTGACCAAAACAACCTGCAAAGGAGGTCGTTATGGCTAAGCGGTTTTTTACACCAGCCCCCGATCCATTTCAAGTCGTATTTTCCTTCATGCGCGGCATCCCGCGCCACGTTTACCACCATCATTGCCGATTCAAATGGCCCATGAACACGTGCGTTTCTGACTGACGGCGGGGAAAACGCCCCTTCGGAATTCTGCGCGTCTTCGAGCTGCACTGGCAATGAAGGAGTTCTGCCTCTTTTCCTCCTCACCTCACCGAAGGTGCGTTTTCCCTTTCCCGATGCCTGAAGGGCTCTTTTGCCTTTTGGGGCAGCCTTGTCCCTTTTCCCGATTTTTTTGGGGGAAGGAATCATCAGGGCACAGGGGCAAGGCCAGAGGGGGTAGGTCATAGCAAAATAGACCCTGCGTTCTATACGCTGCGGTTCCGGTGTATCGGTGCATTTGGCTTTTCAGGTACAGCCATAAGTGCAGATGACCTCGGACGAATGCTATGGCCTATTCCCGACTTCTTGAATGCCCCCCCTGTTTTTCTATGCCCTTCTTTCCCTATCACCTAATTCATTGGGAGTTCACCATGACCACGTCACCAGGAATGTTCGAAGGCTCCGAAATTTCGGAACTGTGCGACTCCATCAAAGACATCCACCGTCTGTTGAAATCAGTGGGGGCTTTTCACGCGGAACTGGATGAGGCAGAAGCGCCGGGTGGAAACGGCCTTCAGATCGACTTCAAAAAATGGGGAATCCGAACCATCACCGAAGACCTCCTGGCCCGGCAGTATGCCAAGATTGATCGGATGGCGGCAATTTATAAGGAGGAGCAGGAGAAAATGCGGGGAAGGTGATGGCGCTTTTGGCATTGGATTGGCACACTTTGATTTGCCCGGCCTACCCTCCTCCACGGTGGATTATTCCATGCAAATCAAACGCAAAAAAGGGCACCCCAATTGAGGTGCCCTTTTTTTAGCCGACTTTAACTTATGACGTTTCTAAAGAGGCAGCCACCGCTTTGGTCAAGGCCTAGGATGGTTGGCGGTATAAAAGTTCGGGCTCAACACCCCTCACCTCCTATGCCCAACGGGCTGCAGAAAAACTGCGTAAGGATGGGCTTCGGGTGGGCGTGATGGATGTCTATGCGATGAGCAACAGATTCCACAAGGCTGATTTTTATTACAACAAGACCTCCTTTCGGTTTCCGGTGGCCAATTTTCCCACAGCCCGGAAATTATCAAGGGGGCCTTTGCTGCCTTTGCCGAGATTTACCGGGAAGACCTACCTTTCAAAAAGCTGGGGGTCCATATGCGGGAGCTGACCCAGGAAAAACCAGAGCAACAACTCCTCTTTGATAAAGTTGACCGGGACCAGTCTTCGGCCCTGATGAAAGCAATGGATGCGGTGAATGCCAACATGGGACGCCGTACCGTGAGTTATGCATCATCCGGACTCTCCACTGACCTTTCAGAGCCCAAAGCATGGCGCACTCAATTCAACCACAAGTCCCCTTCCTATACCACTCGATGGAATCAACTTCTTCGAGTGACCTGAACCCTTCCATCTGGCCCGTTTTACATTTTCAATGTTTGCATACCGGGTCTTTTTTATCCTTCCTTGCAATTATGTCCATCAAGGAGTAAGAATTTAATTCTGTGATGATAAATGGCTGATATATCGTTGACTATCCAGTCAATAGAAGTTGCCGATTTTGAGATCATGGATTTCGATTGGGACATTGTTCTCTTCTGTACACAGAACAGCATGGCAGGATGTCCGAAAAAACATGAATTATACGGATTATCAGACATTTTTGTCGGATAATCCTTGAGTCAAGGGTAATATCCGGCAGTTTTGTCCTTATTTGTCCCTGAGAGGGGATTATCGGACAGAAATGTCGGATAATAATTGTTGGGCAACTTAGGAGTCTTCTTTAATTGGAGCAATATTATGATTCCAATATATGAACAAGGTTTGGGTAACGGTATAGGACATGGTTTAGACTCTTTTTTAAATCGTTTTGATACGATTTGCTCTGAACATAAAAAAGAAGGAAGGGCTAAAGCATTTGCTTTCATTTTTTATGATTTTACGGATGAGGCAATTCGCCATATTCTTCAAAATCAGGGGTGTGTTTGCAAAGCTTGATCGGTTATCTGGCAACGAACTGAGCGTATTCTACCTTCACACAGATACAGGCACACGCCACGCTACAGTATACATTCAATATTAATTTTCTTGCCGCTTTAGGTGTAGAAGACCGAGCTTCACTTCCTTGCGTGGTGTTTTTTCGTTATGATAATGATCTAATCAGTGATGTCGAAATAGCTCAACTGGAGAGCGCAGATCTCATACACGGATTCAAAGAACTTTATGAAGCGATATCGTCCTACATCCAAAGAAAGCCAAAGCCGTCAATACAATCAAAGGCTATCGTGTGGCTTAAGAACGGTACAAAATTTATAGGTATTGAGACATTCAGAGCTGGATTAATAAAAGGTTTAGAATTTTTGTTTTAATTATATGAGTACGCCCCAACTACTCGCTGCAAGGGACGCCAAAAAGCTGCGCTCGTTCCTCGCTCCACTTTTTGACGCCCCTGAGCGTAGCATTTATACGGTGGGCGTGGTCAGTCTGATTTCGACCCAAAGCGGACATTTGTTAATCTTAATGTCACGAAGAAAGCACTATAGGTAGGTTAAAATCGAATCGAAGTTTGAGCACCGCACACTCATAGAGCCGCCAAAATGTCTAATAACAAATACTTACCCTATACACTTGATGAAATGCTGGCTGTGATTAGCCTTCTCAAAGACTCCTCCCTTGCAGATATGTCAGACACCAAAGTTCAGATCGGCCTCCACAAACATGATGAACGGGAGCCTGTTGAATACATGGAAATTGAATGCGCATAGCTTTCGTATTCGAGAAGCCCTCGAAGGCCACCTTGAAACGAATCTTTCTGGTCTCGTAGCGAAGAAGCCACCACACAGACGGTATGGTCAATGCGACGCCAAAGAAAACTCGGCTTATTACGCAGCGCTGGATATCGAAACAGCGCCTCTGGAAGATGATGCAGAGGAAGGAAAAGTTTATCAGGTACTGGAGTTGTCACCCAAAAAAGACATTGGACTCGATACCGTGATTGTCGGCTGGCTCAGACTACCGAAGGCACAACTCAGCGCCGCCACTGCTAACAGCTCTGCACGACAACCAGCTCAGGCAGCGAGGGAACTAATAGAGAAAACAGCACCTGAAGATGCTACCAAACAAATTGTGTTTGATGCTTTTATTGCCGACCAGTTTCGAAAGATTGTTTTAAATAATGGAGAATATCGCGCAACTGCGTTGTACAGCTCTCTTATGCTGGAAGATGACAGATTTGAGCAAATTCTCTATCCCAGCGTGGCAAATTTCGGCGGCTGGAACGTTGCAATTCGTCCCAACCTCGTAACCGAGTGTTCGGAAATATCTTCTGTGCAGTTGATCCAAGTTGATAAAGACCTGGGTACGGGATGTATGATTGCACAGTCGTTGGACGCGGTGATCTATCTGGAAGCAAAATCACTTGGACTTGCGGCGACGATTACGTTTTCGAAAGGTGGAGAATCTCCCTTCTTCCGAGACACAATGCGAAACCCATTCAGCAAACTCTCCTATGAACGGCGGGTAGAAAAAGCACTTCGTTCGCTTCCTAATGGTGCGGGAAAAAAACACTTTCTTTATGTACTGGATGTCCATGTGTCAGATTATGATGGACCTATCACAACGGATGAATATGTATTCAATGAGTTTGATGACCAGTCATTGTCCGCGCTTCACGATCTGCTTGAAGTTTGCGACCTAGATGTTCGTAAAGGGATCGGTAAAAACGCAAAATACCTTTGGCAACGATCGTTCTCTCAAAACTCGACCATGTAGAACGTCATTTACAAGACAGATTTAGTGAAGAGTCTCGCCGGAACACCAAGATCTGTTTTATGCAGTTACCAAACTCAATATAAAGACTGGGGAAGCCGATATCGGGCGACAGAAAATAGCTTGAACATAACTGTGCAGTCAATCAATGAAATATAAAACTTTGCCATGTGTAATCCCGAAATATTTGACCCGGTTTTCATGCATTTATTGCTATGTTCCATATGTCCGCTTCTGGCCGAATTTTGACACCGCGAAGATGTTACAGGTAACGTATAACAAGTTGCTGCACTCGGAAAAATTACTCGCTGCGCCCCTAATTTCCGGTGAGTAAGGCGTTATGTGTATAGAAAGTGAGATAGTTAATACGAATAAAATCTATAAGTTTTTACTTGATGTCCTAAATTCATGGCTCACTGTTGTTTTCATCATTGGTTTTGTTTGCGTTAGTTTTTACCTTGGACAACAGAAAACTGATATGAACCTATTTGCAGCATCCGGTGCTGTGATGACCGTCTTTGGCTTGTTTTCTACAATTCGTTTCACTACTATTGAAAAATTCTTGAACCAAGAAAACATTATTGCCAATAGTACTGGCCTTACTGGTGGTCCTTTATCTCCAGAAGAAGCTGAAAAAATACGAAACAACATCAAGAGAGAGCAAGAGTTCGTTTAGAAAAAGAACTACGAAGTGAAATCAAAGGAATAACACTTACAATTGTTGGCACAGTCATTTGGGCTTATGGCTCATATGTCCCTGTATTTTAGTACAAACAATGAAGAGCACATAATTGTGGAAGGGGTCAGACCTACACATTTGACAAACAGAAATAACCTATAGCGTTTGTGTCCTAAATTAATAAGCATACAATATTTCAAAGCAGTTAAGAGATAGGACTGATGGTATAGTGCCTGAAGCGTGATGCACTGCTCTTCGGATCCTCCAATTTCTCATTCCGGCAGAAGTCTAAATTCACGAAATAATTGAAAAAGGTTGTGTCAAATGTGTAGGTCTGACCCCAAGACCCCAGGTTAGATTTTGATGAGCATAAACTACTTAACAATCTCTAACTACCTAATTTAAATTACACCACAGAGAGTTATTCAATGAAAAATACAGTATTTTCAATTTTCACAATGCTACTATGTTGTCTTTTCCTTTTTGCGTGTAGTGAAGACCACAAAAGCTTTGAAGACATTCAGAGTGAAAACAACCAAAAAACAAACGACTTTAAAGAATGGTGGCATGAAAGTTTAAAAAGTGCACCGACGGCAAACCAATGGATATGAATTTTTGAACAATTTCTCTCAAAATGAAATAGAAATAATATATGCTTTTTATAGTAGAGAGGTTATGAATTCAGCTTCGTATAGTCCTAAAAGATTTAATTCTCTTGGAAAAGAGTTAGCTGAAAGATTTGGCGTTAATTATAAGATATTTGAAAATGCTGATTCTTTTATGGCACTGAAGTATATACCTTACCTATCCAAAATTACTAAAGATTTTTTCAAGCTAAATATGAGCACCATAATCCCGGACTATTACAGCCCCATTCAAACGACAGCTTTCGTTGGAGACTATACATTTTGCTGTACACTTAGCTTAAATATTTGTCGAAATAGTGATGACTTAGAACGTCAAATCTATGAACATATCGACTATTTAAAAAGATCTCTCCCTTCAAAAATCAAAGGCTTTAAAATTTTTGATATTAGATATAATTGCAAATACAGGCACTACTGGATCATTTGATATTGGTTACATATGGAGAAGGGAAGGAAATTTGTTAATGAGGAAAAAAAGCTCAAGTGGCACGTATGGTGGGTACAGAACACCTAAAGAAAATAAATATTGGCATGAGCCATCATGGAATAATCATCAAATTCTTTATAATGATCCAGCCTTAATTTCAAAAATATTCGAAAAAATCAATTCTGAATTCCATTTCACAATGATTTTCGGATGAAGGGGTCAAACCTACACATTTGATATTTTTGATCTCTTGAAATGATGACTGATGACTCTTGGAACTATATCTAATACCAGTCGAGATAAATGGAGTGGAGATAGGGAAGCCTTGACATCGGAAAAAGTTTAAAATTGGTTCTATACAGTGACGTTGTATCCTGACCACACACACGACACTCACTCCAAACCCACTACCTGCTTCAGAAACGTCAGACGCATGGGAAGGTGATGGCACTTCCGGCACCAGATGGGCACGCTCCGCTTTGCCCATCCTACCTGTATCTGGCGGTTGTAGGTTGCTGAAGGTATTGATTGATGCGTCGAAGGGTTAGGGACTGAAAGAGCCCTCACCACCCTTACCTTAAAACAAACCGTTACAGGTTTTGAAACGTCAGGCGCATGGGAAGGTGATGGAACTTCCGGCACCAGATGGGCACGCTCCGTTTTGCCCATCCTACCTGTATCTGGCGGCTGTAGGTTGCTGAAGGTATTGATCGATGCATCGAAGGGTTAGGGGCTGAAAGAGCCCTCACCACCCTCACCTTAAAACAAACCGTTACAGGTTTTGAAACGTCAGACGCATGGGAAGGTGATGGAACTTCCGGCACCAGATGGGCACGCTCCGCTTTGCCCATCCTACCTGTATCTGGCGGCTGTAGGTTGCTGAAGGTATTGATCGATGCATCGAAGGGTTAGGGGCTGAAAGAGCCCTCACCTCAAAACAACCCGTTACAGGTTTTGAAACGTCAGACGCATGGGAAGGTGATGGCACTTCCGGCACCAGATGGGCACGCTCCGCTTTGCCCATCCTACACGTATCCAAGATTGATTATTTCATGACCACCAAACGCAAAAAGGGCACCCAAATTTGGGTGCCCTTTTTTAAATCTGTTTTCAATCTGTACCCCTCGGGACAAAGGCCTGAAAACATTATATATGTGGCGGAAGCACATGGGAATCGAACCCACCCGGGACGGTGTTAACGCCCCACACCGGATTTGAAGTCCGGGAGCATCACCAGAACGCTGCGTGCTTCCATGCGTTTCAGTGTGTGTTTTCGTGCGAGACCTTACCCGCAATATGGTGACGTTGTCAACGTTTTTCAAGGGCCCTGCCGGGCTTTTTTCCCGTTGAAACGCGGCCGCCCATCGGGTAATGTCGAGGGATATTGTTAAGGGAGCTGAAGGGCCCTGCCCGACAGGATGCTTCTTAAACCATCGAAACAGCCCGCCTTACCCGAGCAGTTCAAAAGCCCGACGACGTTGTACCTCGCCGCCCCAGGCTCTTTTTTCTGTGATACAAACCATCCACATGGGAGCATGACATCCATGATCAATACAGACAGACTGACCCAACGATTCATCCGCTTTGCCGAAACCGACAGCCCCTCACGCAATGAAAAGGCCATGGCCGACATGCTGGCAGAGGAGCTCAAGGCCCTGGGTGCCGAGGTCTCCTTTGACGACGCCCACACAACATGCGGAAGCCAGACCGGCAACATTTTTGCCCGTTTTTCCGGCACAGCGGACGTGGACCCCATGCTGCTGAGCGGTCACATGGACACCGTGGTCCCCGGTGAGGGCATCAAGGTGGTCCTTGAGGACGGTGTGTTCCGAAGCGCAGGGGAAACCGTGCTGGGCGGGGATGACAAAAGCGCCCTGGCCATCATCCTGGAGGTGATGGAGACCCTCATCGAAAAAGACCTGCCCCGCCCCCCCGTTGAAATTGTCTTTACGGTCTGCGAAGAGATCGGCCTTTTGGGGGCCAAGCATTTCGACACCGAGGCGTTAAAATCAAAAATGGGCTACATCCTGGATTCCAAGGACACCGAGGCTGTGGTGACCAATGCCCCCTTTGCCGTGCATTATACGGTTACAGTCCACGGATTGTCTGCCCACGCCGGCATGGAGCCAGAAAAAGGGGTCAGCGCCATTGCCGTGGCATCGGACGCCATCACCCGCATCACCTGCGGCCGCATCGACTCAGAAACCACCTGCAACATCGGAAAAATCGAAGGGGGCTCTGCCACCAACATCGTGCCTGACTGTGTGGAGATCATCGGTGAAGCCCGAAGCCACAGCAAAGAAAAGCTTGATGCCATCGTGGAGAGCATCCACACCGCCTTCCGTGAGGCCGTGGTCCGTGCAGGGGGAGGCGATGACGAGACCCTGCCCAGCTTTGACATCGATGTAAACGAAGACTTCCCCGGCACCAGCGTGCCCCACGACCACGCCGTGGTCGCCCTGGCCCAGAAAGCAGGCAAGGCCCTGGGACGCACCATTGTCACCCAGCGCGTGGGTGGCGGCTCTGATGCCAACATCTTCTTCGGTAAGGGCATCACCGCAGGGGTCCTGGGCACGGGCATGACCGACGTCCACACCGTCAACGAGTCCATTACCCTGGCAGACATGACCGCATGTGCCGAGCTTCTCTGCACCATTCTCGGCAACCACGCCAAGCAGGGAGCCTGATCATGCACCTTCACATGGACTGTTTTTCCGGCCTCAGCGGAGACATGGCCCTGGGCGCCCTCATGGACCTGGGGGTGCCGGTGGACTGGCTCAAAGAGCAGCTCACCCCGCTCCTTGAGGACCGGTTCGATATCACCTGCGAGCAGGTTCTCAAACGGGGGATCCATGCTGTAAACGTGACGGTGCACGATCACAGCCACAGCCACCACCACGGAGACCATCACCACCATCACGCCCTGGATTACCGAAAAATCCGGACTCTCATCCAGGGTTCCCCTTTAAAGGATGCGGTAAAAGAGCGCGCCCTTTGCGTGTTCCACCGCATTGCCGTGGCCGAAGCCAAAATCCACGGCTGCGACATCGACACCGTGCACTTCCACGAAGTGGGGGGCATCGATGCCGTGGCAGACATTGTTGGCGTGATCCTGGCCCTGGATTACCTGGGCGTCACATCCGTCAGCTGCTCTCCCCTGCCCCTGGGAAGCGGCACGGTGACCTGCGCCCACGGCGAGCTTCCCGTGCCCGCCCCGGCCACCCTGGAGATCCTCAAAGGAATCCCCGTCTACGGAAACGACGCCGGGTGCGAGGTCCTCACCCCCACGGGCGCGGCCCTGGCCGCCGAGCTGACCGACCACTTTGGCCCCATGCCCGAGCGGGTGATGGCCGCCGTGGGCTACGGAGCGGGAAAACGCGAGACCAAGGGCCTCCCCAACCTTGTACGCATGGTGCTGTGCGAGACGTCCGAGTCGGCCGACACCGTGGTGGAGCTCTCCTGCAACATCGACGACATGAGCCCGGAGATCCTCGGCCATGCCATGGAGACCCTTCTACATGCCGGGGCACTGGATGTCTGGTTCACCCCCATCCAGATGAAAAAAAACCGGCCCGCCAGCCAGCTTTCCTGCCTCTGCCGGGAAGAGGACCGAAAACACCTCACGGAAACGATCCTTTCCGAGACCACCACCATCGGAGTCCGCTGGCAGCGCCGAGCCACGCCCCGACCCGAAAGGCCATCACCCTGGCCTGTCCCTCCGGGGAGGTGGCCGCCAAAGAGGTGACGCTCCCGGGTGGTTCACGCCGGATCACCCCGGAATACGAAGCCTGCAAAGCCCTGGCCGAACAAAAGGGATGCTCCCTGGCTGAGATCTACACCGAAGCCTTGGGTGCAGCCCAGGCCCTGCTGAACTAAACGATGCCTCCGGCGGCCCTACCGGGGGCCAGGCTTTAGATACGTTAGACAAACAGGTTATACAAACATCACAAAAGGACTGACATGATGCGGCTCTCTGACAAGCACATTCTCTTACTTGCCACGGGCTTCGGCTCCGGCAAAGCTCCCTTTTCCCCCGGAACCTTCGGCAGCGCCGCCGCCCTGCCCTTCTGCGTCCTGATCTGGCTCTCCGGCCTTGCCTTTGGTACGCCCTTTTCGTTTCTCCTCGTCACGGCCCTGGTGATCTTCTCTGTGGTGGTGGCCGAAGAGGCCGTGAAACTCCTGGGGGAAAAAGACCCCTCCTGCGTGGTCATCGACGAGTTTGCAGGCATGTTCGTCACCTTTGCAGGGGTTGCTCTTACCTGGAAAGTGGCCCTGGCCGGGTTCCTTCTTTTCCGCTTCTTCGACATCCTCAAGCCGGTTCCGGTGCGCACCCTGGAAAAACTCCTGCCCGGCGGCGCAGGGGTGGTCATGGACGATGTGGCCGCTGGTGTCATGGCCGGCCTTGTTCTTCAGATCGGAATCAGGGTGTTGGGATAAAAAAACAGTAACTATTCAGCTTAGGCCTCCGGCGGCCCTGCCGGAGGCTAAACTTTTTAGAGGATGTCCCATAGGGCCAAATCCTCTGAAGAGAAATTACATATTTTCAAAATCCGGATCGTTGTCTTTTTTGCAGGATTCCCTGAGCCGATTGATCTCCTCAGCCTTTGCCTCCAACATATGAATATACGGGTCGTCAACCGTAATGTCGGGAACTGTCAACGCTGACGCAGATATTTTTCCTGATAAACCCCGGACAGCCTGTAACGGCTTATTTGCTCCAACTTTTTTATGGTAAGAGAGTAAGCCGCGCCCTTCACAATGGAAGTGACCTGCCATACAGGTGCACTTGAGAACGCTTGAAGGAGCACGATTGACTTATCAGATAGCAGTAGAAGTGTGGAGGTGCCTAAATCACCGACAACCTGTGACCCTGGGCCATACGAACAGCACACAATGGCACGAATATCTGTTTGAAATGGATTAGAGACTTTCCACTTAACAGGGCTGTACGAGTTTAAAACCAAAACCACCGGCCTGGAGTTTTTTTTATGGACAGGTTTACAGAAAGATCTTTACTTGAGCTTTCATAGAGCCCTGCAAATGGAGTTCGGCACTCTTTGCAGATACTCTCTTCCAAGCGTTCCTTGATCTCTTTGTAGGATAGCCTTTGAACGTTTTCGAAAAACCCACCGAAAACTCCGTTGTATGCCAATTATTGACGTATTCGACCTCTACGAGATGTTTTCCCGGCTCAAAATTAAGCAGGCATTCCTTTTTTGAGCCACCAGTGTATACGACAGCCCCATCAATGATAAGACGCGTCTTTGACCAACCCTGATTCACAGCAATTCGTTTAGTCTCTTTTTCCGAAACATAAATATACCCCACCCAGTACGCCCCGAAATTTTCCGAGCTGATGCCATGAAAATCATCATAAATGTAGTTAATACTGATATCTTCAACAGCCTCCTGGGCAATGCAATGCCCCGGGTTGTTCGTGTCTATGTAAAATGCGGGAAAGCCTTTCTCAGGAACAACACCCGCAGGGTTTAATTTTCGCCCCCATGTAGAATTGGCTTTGGGGTAATCCCTGGCTGATTTAATATCCTCTTCACACGAGGTCCTTCTTCGTGACTTGATGATATCTTTTTTATAAACCTCATCCGCTTTCCCACAGTCAAGTCGATAGCCAACACCAAAAGGATTTGTCTTGTAGTCGCACAACGAAAGATATTTGCCGTTATCTTGACGCATAAAAAAATCCAACGATGAAAGATCTGCCGGGTACTCACCGTGTGATTGATAATAATAATCAACGGCATGAAGCACCTGCCGTGAAAGCCGTCCGCGATTCTTCTTTCTGTTCGCCTCAGGAGTAAAGTCTTGTGTATACTCCGCCATACGTTGTGCTTTTTCATTAATGGCTGCCGTGGCTACCTGTGTATTAAGATATTCTGACTCAATGCGCTTAAACGTACCTATCGCACTTTCAATATCTCCGTTATCCCACTCGATAATAGCCTGATTCAAAAGGGTCCGGGCCTCTTTCTCTGAGTTCCCGCATCCACATAGGCACAAGGCAGCTACCAATACGACTGACATTTTTTTCCACATAGCATGTCTCTTTCAGTTATTGATTCATAAGCACCCACCACCACGATCGACACAAAACAAAGGGCATTTCATAGTCACAGAGAACTATTCAATCATCAAATCAGAATTTAACGTTCACCACGCACACTGTCAAGCACTTCACTATAAGTACTTATAGTGCCTTCTTTTCAATATCTCACCCAAATCACGTCAAATATTTCCGGTATCCGATGCATAGTCTCTTCGTTGTTTTTTTCCTTCGCCTTTTGCCAGTTCTTATCTTCCCCTGCAAGGACTAATTTGGCATTTCGGGGTGAAAACCATTCTGATATGATGAAAAAATAATTCGAACGCCATGCGCCGATGACGACGCAGCTGTAAACATATAAATCGGTGGAAACCCTTGATTTCCCCGCAAAGGACCGACCATGAAATCACAACTCGACGCCACGGATCGCACCCTGATCAAACAGCTCAGCCTCGACGGCCGCATGCCGGTGAACAAGCTTGTGGAGCACTTGGGCGTCACCCCCCCCACCCTCTACTCGAGGATGAAGCGTATGCTCAGCTCCGGGGTTCTCAAGATCGCCGGGCTCATCGATATTTTTAAAACCGAAGACCTCATCATGGCCATTGTGGCGTTCAAGATCGTCGACGGCACCAAACTTGAAGAGAGGCTGGAGCAGATCTCCAAACTCAAACAGGTCCACTCGGCCATGGTGGTCACAGGACGCTTCGACATCTTCATCGAGGTGGTGGTCCCGGAAATGCCCGCCCTTTATGAGTTCATGACCAAGGACCTTCCCGCCCTGGGGGACATCGAGTCCTGCGAGTCCTTTGTGGTGATGAAGGCCAAGAACAAATGGGTCCTTCCCAAAAGCACCAATGACTGGTTTGACCAAGTGTGAATCCTTCGGCACCAACATGCACGGAGCAAGGCGGATCGTTTGACACGATCCGCCTTTTTTTGTGCCTCAAATCCCTTCCGGTGCCCGGAGCCCAGGGCCCTGCCCCCCATCCCCTGAATGATTCACCCTGCGGGCGTCCTCATTTTTCCGTTGACAGACAAGGCCCTTCAGCGCAATATTAACTACCATGGTAGTTAATAATATTATCCCACAAATCACAGCCCTGGGATTTTCCGAATACGAAGCCAAGGCCTACGTGCACCTTCTGGCGGTGCAACCGGCCTCTGCGTATGAACTCTCCCAGGCATCAGGTATTCCGTCATCCAAGATCTATGAGATCCTGGGGCGCCTTGTGGAAAAACGCGTTGTCTTTGTGGAAGGCGAAGGACGCAAGAAAAAATACGTGGGCACACCGCCCGAGGAGTTCGTGGAGAGCAGGCGCCGCTTTTTCCACCGAACCTTCGACACCCTTGAAGAGGGCCTCAAGCAGCTCTCGGTCAAGGCCGACGACGTCTCCTTCATCTGGAACATCACAGAGTACGACGTGCTCATCGACAAGGCCGAGCGGATGATCGAAGGCGCCAAAGAGAGCCTGCTGCTCTCCACCTGGCCCGACGAAGCGGCCACCCTGGAGCCAGCCCTGTCCCAGGCCGAAGCCCGGGGGGTCCGCATTGCCACCGTCCACTTCGGAGAGATTAAAACAGCGGCAGGCCGCATCTTCGAGCACCCCATCGAAGACACCCTCTTCGAAGAGAAAGGGGGGCGGGGGTTTGTGCTGGTGACAGACGCCACGGCGGCCATCGTGGCCACCATCACCAACACCAACCGCGTGGAGGGGGCATGGAGCCTCAACCAGGGGTTCATCACCCTGGCCGAGGACTACATCAAACACGACATCTACATCATGAAGATCGTCCGCCGCTTCGACGGCCTTCTCCATGACACCTTCGGAGACCGCTATCACCACCTGCGGGATATATTCAACGACACCGATCTGGCGTAACACGTTTCAAAAAACACCCAACGGGAAACCAAGGAGACTTCCATGCAGATATACATCGACGGCAACTGGGTTGGAAAAGAGGACGCAAAAATCTCGGTCTTTGACCATG
Organism: Desulfoluna sp. CYM3A; assembly: GCF_056829965.1. Taxonomy (NCBI): domain Bacteria; kingdom Pseudomonadati; phylum Thermodesulfobacteriota; class Desulfobacteria; order Desulfobacterales; family Desulfolunaceae; genus Desulfoluna; species Desulfoluna sp. CYM3A. Next base: position 1,149,033 of record NZ_CP186556.1, on the reverse strand, counting down.
GGCTTCTTTACGGAGACGGGGTTTTCGAAGGCATTCGCATTTACAACGGAACCATCTTCCGATTGAAGGAGCACGTGCGCAGACTATACGACAGCGCACGGGCCATCCTGCTCACCATCCCCATGAGTGAAGAAGAGATGGCGGAGCTGTTGCTTGAAGCCGTGACCAAAAATGAAAAAACCGACGGGTACATCCGCCTGGTGATTACCCGGGGGGTGGGCGACCTCGGCATCAACCCTGCCACCTGCCCTGAGGCGTCCGTCATTGTCATCGTGGACGACATCAGCCTCTACCCTGAAGAGCATTACACCAAGGGAATCAAGGTAATCACCGCCTCCACCCGCCGAAACAGCCCGGACGCAGTAGACCCGAGGATCAAGTCCCTGAACTACCTCAACAACATCATGGCCAAGCTGGAGGCCCAGCAGGCCGGGTGCCTGGAGGCGATCCTCCTCAACCGCGAGGGCAAGGTGGCCGAATGCACCGGAGACAACATCTTTTACATCCGGGACGGGGTACTCCTGACCCCTGCTTCCGATCAGGGAGCCCTCAAGGGCATCACCCGGGACGCCGTCATTGAGGCAGCCAAAGGCATCGGCATGGAGACACGGGCAACCCCGTCCACCCTGTACGATCTCTACACTGCCGATGAGTGCTTCCTTACGGGAACCGCCGCCGAGATGATCCCCGTCACCACCATCGACGGCCGGACCATCGGAACCGGCACCCCCGGCCCCGGCACGGCCAGGGTACGGGAAGCCTTCCAGGCTCTGATCCGAAACGAGTGCTGACCGTACTCGACCCGAGACCTGTCCAGGCGACCCCGGACAGATCTCGGTCGCTTGCTTTATGCATCGCTCCGGCATGTTTGCCCTGCCGGAGCGATCCTCCCTCCTCCGACGCATGTTCAGGCATAACCGCCAGCCCCTCTTCAGCCCATACAGAAGGCTGGTTGCCCGTATCCAGACCATGACACAAAAACCACCAGGAATAACGGTTTGTTGCGCCTACCCCATCGTGGCCCCATGAACTATCAGAGCCGAAAGGCCATGGTATAACCGCGCTTCCCACTGTCCGTTCCACTACCCATCAAATCATGTAACTCATTACACACTTTTCTTCCGTCCCCCGTTAACCTTTCCTGATCATAGGCATTTATCACCCATCTTCCGTGGCATATATTTTGCTATATTACCCCACAAATGAGTCAACCAACAGGCCTTCCATACATAGCAAGGAAGGCCTTGCTCATTTACTACCCACTGCCTGAAACGGAACACTGACAAACACTAAAAACCATTCACCGGCAAAGGGGCTTGACTGCCCTTGCCCATGGACACACGAAGGGACCAGACCCAATGAGCAGACCGATCCGGATTTTATGCTTCCTCTTTTCCATGCTGCTGACCTGCGGCTCCGCCATGGCGACACCGTACACCTTTGAAATGGGTGATGCCTCATCCATCGACGTCTCCAAAACCACCCAGGGGCTGACCATGTGGGCCGAGATCTATCAGTCGGTTTCATCCCAGGCTTTTTTACTGGAGCCGGGAGAATCCTTCAGCTTCAAGTTTGCACACATGGGAACACACGAAAGCTGGATCAATGAGGATGACCTCAAGGCCATGGAGGTCACGGCGTACATGGATTTTGACCTCCCGGACATCACCCAGGATATATCCGGAGAATCCACCGGATTTTCGGGAAAATTCGAGTTCAAGCAAGGCTGGCAGGTCATCTGGGATGACCCTGTGTATGTGGACTTTGGAAACGGAGGGCGATTCGCCATCGAACTGAGCGACGCCACATTCTCAAGCTCCATGTGGACAGGCCCCCACGGCCCCTGCTGGAGCGAAGGCGACGCCGACATCTTTGCCACGGTCACCCTGGAGACAGCCCCTTCCCCGACAACGGCCCCGGTTCCCGAACCGGCCACGGCTGTTCTCCTCGGCCTCGGAGTGGGCCTCCTGGGGATAACCCGGCTTAAAAGAAAAAAAGCATCCGGGAACTGATCCTTTTTAAGGATGCAGCAACTCCGTAATAAAAAAGCCTCCGGCAACACTGCCGGAGGCTTTTTACTTGTAGGGTTTTGAAACCACGCCTACCCCGAGCCTGCTCCTCCCGGGCGGTTCAGCACCAGCTGCAGGTTCGCCAGGGATCGTTCGGCAAACTGGGCTTCACAGCAGGCAAGATAGAAGAGCCACTTGCGCTTGAACACCTCATCGAACCCCAGGGCGGCAAGCTTGTCTGCGTTGGCAAGGAAACGCTCTCGCCAGGCCTTGAGGGTCCGGGCATAGTGGGGGCCGATGTTCTCAAGGTGCTCCACGATGAGCCGTGACGATCGGGTCATGGCCCGGGAGAGCACGGAAAGGGACGGCAAGTGGCCTCCGGGGAAGACATGGCGCTGGATCCAGTCCTCGTGGGTCCGATACGCATCGTAGCGCTGATCCGGCACGGTGATCACCTGGAGCACCACGAGCCCCTCCGGGGTCAACAGCCTGTCGCACTGCCGGAAAAAAGTCCCCAAGAACCTGTGGCCGACGGCCTCCAGCATCTCGATGGAGACGACCCTGTCAAACGCCCCGGACATCTTCCTGTAGTCTTTGATGAGCAGGGTGATGCGATCCTCCAAGCCCTCTTCCCTGACCTTCTGAAGGGCAAAGGCGTGCTGAGCTTCGGACAGGGTAATCCCTGTGACCCGGCACCCGGTGCGCTTCACCGCCTCCACCGCAAAGGAACCCCACCCGAACCCAATCTCCAGCACATGATGGTCCCGTGAAATCCGCGCCTTGTCGATCAGATGGTGCAGCTTGCTCCTCTGGGCGGCTTCAAGGGTCTCGCCCGGCTCACTGTGGAGCGCCGCCGAATAGGTCATGGTCTCGTCTAAAAACAGGGCAAAAAAATCGTTGCTCAGGTCGTAATGCTTTCGGATATTCCTTTGACTGCCCGTCAGGGTATTGTGGCGGGCCCGGTCCAGCAAACGCCCCATGCCATGGGCCAGCCAGGCCAGGGGCAGCTGGGAATCCGTCGCCGTGTCCATGTTGCGGATAAGGATTCGAATCAAGTCTGCCGGGTTATCACTTGTCCACATCCCCTCCATGAAACTCTCCCCGAAGCCGATGTCGCTGCCCAGGACCACGCGCGGATAAAACCTGGGATCTGCAATGCTCAGGTTGGCCTGAAGAGATGAGGATGTATCACCATACACCCTTTGAATGCCACCCGACGGACCCTTCATGGCACCCGGAAAACGAACCGTCACGCACCCGTTTCCGATACGGCGGAGCAGCCCGAGAACCTGTTTTTCACAGAGTCGTTCCAAAATCGTCCCCCCCCTGTGCCGAATGGTCATGGAACTTTTGGGGACAGGGCGATCGAAAACAGGCAACTTCTTACCGGCAAAGAGGCGCAGGGCTTCCCTCAAAATGCGCGGGACGGTTTTCCACGGCATCACGGGACGTGAGACCAGGGTCCGCAACTGATTTTTCTGCGTCAGGGGAATGCTCTCTCCCTTGAGGGAGGCGGACAGGACCTTATCCCCGTCACGCATCAGGTGAATCTTGATGGACAGCTTTCCATCGGGTGACGAGATATAAAACCGGTAGGTCCCCTCCATGTTATTAAATGGAGAGACATGAAAAGCCTTGGGGGCCGTGTATTCCACAGGAAAGCCCGATGCGGGGCCGGCGGACACCTCCTCGTCTTTGGTCAACAGGTACAAATGCCTGTCCCCGAAGGTGTTGTTGACTTCCGCCACGATACACACCGGTCGGCGGTCTTCGGCGAGGCAATAATAAAAACTCACGGGGTTGAACACACGATTGAAGTAACTTGGTGAGGTGATGAGCATGACCTGCCGAACCGTGTCATGGCAGCCTCTCTCCTTAAGATAGCGGTACAGCTTCTCCTTGATGCTCCCGGACCCGCTATCCAGGTACCTGTCATCGTAAAGGGATACCGGGCGACGTCGGTTGTACCCGAAAAAAGGCAAACGTCGGTCTAAGGACTCCAACTCATCAAGATCAAAACAGTACAGATACACCGGATACCGGAATCGATGCGCCACCGGTTTCAGGCGAGCATGCTCGACAACTCCTTTGATGATGCATGAATTCACAGTATTCCCCCCAATTCCGAGGCCACGTCCACGGCTGACCGGACAGCGTCCTCGTGAAAACCGTATCCGAAGTAACTTCCGCAGAAATAGGTATCCCGCTTCCCGTTCAACGCCTTGAGCCCCTCCTGGGTGGCAACAGACTCAAAGGTAAACAACGGATGATCGTAGAGCAGCTCCCTGTGAACGGATGAAACCGGAATCTCCTTTGCAGGGTTCAGGGTGACGCACCAGGTCTCGTGTGTCTTCAAGTGCTGCAATCGGTTCATGAAATATGTGACTGTAATGGGCTCTCCCTGCCCGGAGCCCGCCTCACGGATATAGTTCCAGGAAGCCCGGGCCCTGGCCCGCGACGGGAGCAGGGAAGCATCGGTATGGAGAATCACCCGGTTGGAGGCATAACGCCAGGGTGAAAGCAGCCGGGTCTCCTCCTCGGAAGGATCTTCCAGCATCCTGAAGGCTTCGTCCGCATGAGCAGCCACCACCACCCGGTCAAAGGTCTCCGGGTGCGCCCCTTCCGCCGTGACCATCACTCCTGATTCCGTCCGCCGAATGCCCGTGACGGGCGTCCCCTCCACCACCCTTCCCGTAAATCCGTTCAAAAAGGCCTTCACATAGCTGTGGCTGCCCCCGGACACCACCGACCACTGAGGGTGCTCGGTCAAGGTTAACAACCCGTGGTTCTCATAAAACCGTGCAAAGGTCTCCATGGGGAACTCGGCCATCTGAGCATCCGGTGCCGACCAGATCGCAGCTGCCATGGGCAGAACAAAACGATCGACAACCTCACGGCTGACCCCTTCCCCCGTCAGGTACTCCCCGAGGGTAACACCTGCAAGGCGCCCATCTGCCAAATCCTTTCGTATGGCCTGCATCAGAGCACGCACGCCCCATAAAAATCGCCAAAACGACGGCCTCAACACATTTTCCCGCTGGGCAAACAGTGTGTTGAGGCTGGTGGAGGCATACTCCAGACCGGTGCGCCGACAGGTATAGCTGAAGGACATATCCGTCTCCACAAGGGGCACCTTGAGACGGGAAAGAAGCTTCGTGAAAAGAGGATACGTCCTGTTGTTCATCACGATAAAGCCCGTGTCGACAGGCGTTCCGGCGTCGGGTCCCCGGTCGATCACCACCGTATGGGTGTGACCGCCGATATACCCGTTCCTTTCATAAAGGGTTACCTTGTGGTGGTCTTGCAACAGGCAGGCCGCTGTGATCCCGGACACACCGGCACCTATGACGGCAATGTTGAGCGGAGGATTCATGGGCGGGTCCTTTCTCGAAGGCGAAGGAAAAGTTGAATAATTCTAAATCACTGACATCAAAAATGCAACATCTGGAAAAGCAAAAGCCCACCCCAACACCTTGCCCCTGCCAAACCGAGATGCCTTTGAAGTTACGTCAAAGATTTACTTTTCTAGTTTTACTGTATATAGCCATATACAGAGGCGCTTTAGGGGTCGCTGGCCACCGGATAGAGGTTTAACGGTGATGCCGCGCACCCCGGCAGAAGGAAAGCTCGCCCTCACTATCAGGGAATAAAACCAAACCAAATGAAAAAAAACCGATGCCGCAGGGGCCACGTGAGCCACCTGCGACGGCAGGGCTGCGCATGCAGGCTCAGGGGATATCACCATGCCCATGAGCTATGTGTTATGGGAAAGAACAAGTGTGCCGGGCAAATGCTATTTTCATCTCGCCACATCGACATAACGATCCATGGCAAGAGACACAAACACTTGTCACGATACAACTCAGTGTTTTCCACCCACTGCCCTGACCGCCGAACATCATCATCGCCCAAGGTAACAGAAAGCTCCTCATCCAACGCTTCACACCTAAGCCGATCACGATTTTTCGAAGGATTCCTTCGAGATAGGAACACAACTTTTTTTTTAATTAATCCCAGCGTGGTGAACACGTACGGACCTGAAAACTCTACCGAAGCATGGAGCAGTGTAAGCTTCCCCTCCCAACGTCACCACATGTGCGGCGTAAAGAGACAGATGGAATCGCGACAACGGCAATACAAGGCATTGCATTACCGGCTGACCTGTTTACGGGGTGTTTTACAATCCGAATTCAATCCGAAACCCATGCGTGCACCGCGTTGGGGTCTATCCATGACAAAGGAGAACGTACCATGACCGCATCGCAAGCAGTATTGACCCTCAACTTGCCGTCACGCAACGTCAACAAAAAATCAACAAAACAGTTAAAAGGAAAGGAGGTAAGCAAAAAACACCTGATCAACGCTCTCAATCACATCAACTTCAAGGAAGAGAGCGTTACCCTTGTGTTTACAGAGCCATACAATGATACATCATTCCGCATCGAAGCATACCCCATGCCCGTGTTGAGCGATTACCCCACCTTCAAGCCCCTGCAACCCCTTCCCCAAGGGGTTTTCCCGGAGCACCTTACCGGCCTTATCATCCCCGATGGAAACGGCGAAATTCACGCGATTCCCCTTCTGCGAGCTGCAAGCTCAACAGGGCTGAGCATCGTCTTGCCCAAAACAGGCCAACGGGTACAGGGTTCATTCAGGGACATCCGGGTTCATTTCCTGCAAAGGGGAATCAAATTCAAAGGGAGCCTGACGTCCCTTGAGCCCGATGCCATCGAAATCACACTCTCTCCCTTGAGTGCCCACTATCTCAGTGGGATCACCCCCGAAGAGACCCTGAACCTCACGTTTTGCAAAAAAAAGATCCCCCTTTTTCAAACCGAAGCAAAATTTCTGAGAATGGAATACCATGGAGAGAGCGTCATTATAAACTTAAAGCCAGCAAAATCGATACCTGATCCCCACACTGGTCAATGTTTTGGAAAAAAGTCATTTGAAATGATTCCTGCTCCTGACTTTGTATTCTCTCACCCCTTGACAGAAACCGTGTGTACAGCTGTTATTGATTCGCTTTCGGCAGTAGATATGCACCTTACACTCCACCAAGAAACCCCTCCTCTTATCCCTGGAATGTTACTGAAAGATGCTGCAATTACACTTGGCGACCTCTATAGATTACCATTAACGGCTCAAGTAACAAAATGCTGCACTCAAAAGTACAAAACTAAAAAAGAAGAAAAATGTCACATCTCATTTCTGGAGATGTCACCTGAAAACCATAGAAAACTCCAGACCATGGTTCATAAAGCAGAAAACAGAGATATTCGGATATGTTATCCATTAGAAGAGGATGATTTATGGCGTTTTTTTTTTGAAACAGGCTTTATTTACAAAAATAAATACAGACTATTTCTTGAAAACAAGAAAAATATAAAGAAAACCTATGAAACAATCTACTCGACACCATCAAATGTTACTTGTCATGTTGCGTATCAAGAAAATGGAAGAACAATGGGACATATTTCAATGCTCAGATATTCAGAAGGAGCTTGGCTTGTTCATCACCACGCAGCTTTAAAAGGTGCATCTATAAGAGTTGGACTTGGTGTTCTTAACCAAATTGGAAACTACATTATTGCATCGCAATATATCCAACCTGACTGCTTTAAATATCTAATATGCTATTTTAGGCCGGAGAATCATTTTCCTAACTTTTTTTTCGATGGCTTTAGAAAGAAAAAAAACGACCCTAAAATCTGTTCCTCGGACTTATTTGCATATGTCTATTTTAAAAGCGAGAGTAATGATGATACAAAATTCCCAGACGAATGGAAACTAAATGAAGCGACCGAAAAAGACCTGACTGAACTGGAGGCATACTACAATCAGACATCTAAAGGTATGTTAATTGAAGCTTTAGATCTTTTTCAAAGGCAAGCCCCTTTTGAAACTCTAAGAGAGCGATACAACCATGCAGGGTTAAACAGGAACCGGCAAATATGGGCCATTCGTCACAAAAACGTAACCGCAGCCATACTCATAGTAAACACATCCGATATCGCTCTTAACATGTCGGAACTTACCAACTGCATAAAGGTCTGCATTGTCAGACCAGACTTACTCGACAAACACACACTCACTAACGCACTAAATATACTCATAAAGAATTACAAGACACACCGAACACCTGTGCTTATTACCGTCTTACACTGGGTCGATCAGACTGGTTTCCACTATCAAAAACGATACCATTTCTGGGTACTAAACAATCGTTTTTTTGATGACTTCATGCAACACGTCGCCGACACAGCACCTTTATCCCATAGGTCACGCTAAACACTAAGTCCAAGATCAACATGCTTTCCATTTGAGACATCGAAAGCACTTAAAGAGTAACATAATCAAGCAATTTAAAGAATTCCAATCAAACTCATTGCAGTACGAGTTCACTGATAATATCGTAGTTTCCGCTTTGGCTAAGTAGCCCGCATGAAGCTTCAATGTCTACAGAATTAAATAGGACAAGGAACAAATGATGTACTCAAAATACCAATCAGAAATTGTTCAAATCCAATCAACAGCTCTTGAAATCCCCTTAAAAACAACAGTTCGCCACGCCAGTGCATCGCGAAAAAACGGCGAAAGCATATGGGTGCAAGCTCGCAGAAGAGAACTCACAGGGTACGGCGAAGGTTGTCCCCGCTCTTACGTTGCGGGAGACGATCTGGAAACGAGCCTGGCATGGGTCTCCCAGAAATTCGCAGACGATGCTCTCTCTATTCGCAACATTGAAGATATCACCCGGTGGGTAGATAATAACAACGCGCTTATTGATACCTACCCATCGGCCTGGTGCGCTGTGGAAACCGCACTCCTCGACCTTTTTGCACAGGAACGTTCCCAGTCGGTGGAGAAACTCTTAAGCCTTGCCGAACCCGAACTGTCCACCCGGTACTCTGCTGTACTTGGCAACGAAAAGCCCTGGAAATTTAAAGGACAGATCGATCTCTACCTCACCAAGGGAATGACGGACTTCAAGGTAAAGCTCTGCGGAGAGATGGAAAAGGACCAAGAAAAACTGACTATTTTAGAGACACTGGCAAAGGAACACCAGGCCGAGGGAATCAGGATACGACTGGACGCAAACAACCTTTGGGAGGAGGACCTGGCCGGAGCCGTCTCCTACATCAACCAACTCAAGGGCGATTTTTTCGCCGTTGAAGAACCTTTAAAGGCGAAAATGCCAAAGATGCTAAGCCAGTTTTCTGTAGAGACGGGACTCCCTGTCATCTTGGATGAAAGCCTCTGCACCATAGGAGAATTAGAAAGCTATCGCGACCTTCCCGGACAATTTATCGCCAACATCAAAATATCGCGTGTAGGCGGGTTGCTAAGGACCAAAGCACTCATGGACACCCTGCACTCCATGGGGTGGAAAATCATTATCGGGTGCCATGTCGGAGAAACATCCATACTCACCCGATGCGGACTGATTGCGGCATCCATGGCCGGAAAATCCCTCATTGCCCACGAGGGGGGCTTCGGAGACTACCTGATGGACCGTGAGCCTGCTTTCCCCACCCTGACTTTCAGCAGAAAGGGCACCCTCAACCTGCGCCGGCCCTACTTCCTGAAAACGGCCCGGGGCTTGGAATGCGTCCCACCGGATACATGGAGCAAGGGCCTGGGCGTCAAAGGAAGAATGCCTAAACAGATAAATGACGGGTCCCCCCGCATCGCAACCCTAACAATGCCCGACGGGTACCCTATTCACTACCGAATCTGGGGAGAAGACAAGGGGAAAGACGTCGTTCTTATCCTCCACGGAGGGATGAGTCACTCGGGCTGGCAGGCTCCTTTGGCCGAGGCGTTACGAAATCGCCGCGACAACATCACGATCATGGCTGCCGACCGGGAAGTTGCAGCGATTGAAACCGTGGTGACTTGGGAACCATCCACCACGTCATTGACGATGTGGTTCGGCACGTGACCTTCCTTCAGAAGCACTTTGACCGCGTACACCTTGCTGGGTGGTGCCAGGGTGCACAATACGCAACCATCGCCGCAGCAAAGCTTACAAAAAAAACGGACAGCCTGATTCTTATGACACCGGGATTCTTCTGGAACGAGCGGTTCCGTTCGGTGATTACCATTTCTGAAAATGTGATGATGGACATGATTTTTTAAAATTTAACCTCAGCACCAAATCGGATGGTTCCGTAGCTTTCCCATCCCTATGGAGCCTGCGGACTTCACCATGAATGAGTCGTGGCTTGATTATATTGAGGGCGACACACTCAAAACGACAAAAATCACACTTAAATCAGCCAACATTATGGATGAAATTCAAAACCTTGCAATTTCAGCAATTCGAGAACACACATGCCCAACCATTGCCATACTCGCAAATCATGATCGAATTGTAGACAACAAGAAAATCGTTTCTGTCATAGGCAACCAGTTTGATACCAACACAAGCAACACACTCAAATTCATCGATACGGCTCATGCATTGCAATTTGAAAAGCCACAACAGGTAGCTCAATTTATCGATGAATTTCTAAACAAAATTTAGCCATAGAGAACCAACACCACCCACCTCCTGCAAAGGCGTTGTAATGCCTTTGCAGGAGAATAAAAAATAATTCATCTAATCTCTTGCATTGACTATTTCCACCACTGGCATACCCAATCCTCGGACATTATCAGTTTAATACCTGGGGAATTAATGTTTATCGGCATTGTTCATCAGAAGCCTCTCAAGCAAGAAATACTTGACGAGATGACGAAAGGCTCATAAATATAAAATTTACTGACCTGTAACAGAAGATAATATTAAGTTTCATACCACTTTTAATTCTTGAGTAATACCGATACAACATCAAATCTGGAACACACATCAACAGAGTCACAAAAAACGACAATGTTCTACTTCACTCAAGAATGTTTTTTTTATATGCGTATGGTAAGATAATAATTTCGAAGTTGATTTTCACGATATCTTCCACGACTATTTTTTTGAAACCAATGAACGGTCACGATAAGCCATGCTTGAAAAGCAAAAAAATAAAACGTACCAATTAACAGAGTCCATTTGCCCACACACCGGGCTGACAACATATACCTGCCCTGAATGGACCGACCTTATTTTCGGAGAAAGTTATTTATTTTCTTTGAAAATCATTGGGGATTGTATTTTATTCGTCAAAATAAACGGCTTTTCGACCCTCGACGTCGTTGCAGAATCGACGGACTTTACCAAAAGTATTATCCACGCTTATTTGCCCAAAGAAAAAGAGCTATTTTATATTGGTGACTTTACAGGCGTCACCGGAGTGACAAAAGAGGCCAGAAAATATTATATCAATTATTTAAACAACCTCAGACAACTCAAAACCTTTGTACTATGCTCTCCATCCCCCATAATGATGCTTGCAGCCAACCTTACGCGGCAGTTTAGAATCATCAAATTCGGCCTTACTGTTGAAAAAAACTATTCCGCTGCCGTAAAGCAAGCAGCATGGAGAGCACAAGCTTTTCATGGCACGGCAAATGTTAAAAAAAATACTATCGAAGATATTCGTTTAACTGAAAACCAAGAAAAAAAGCCTTATGGCCGGAAGATAAATCGCATAATTCAATCCACTTTCCCATTCTTTCAAAAAGCAAAAGAAGAATTTATTCCACTCAAACGCTTTACCCGAAAGACTTGGCAAGCTTCATTTCCAGAATACTCTGTTCAATACGAACTGATTAACGACAACATAATTCACAAAATTTCCAAAGGATATCTCAGCGCTGAATATGTGTTGCCTGTATACGAGCTGCAAGAAAAAATATTCAAAAGCTGCGGGCTCTCTGGGCACCCATATTACCTTGTAAATGACATCAAAGAACTCAAGGGGTCATCCCTGAAGGCAAGGAAAAAACACTCTCGCTTGTTTGCCGAGTGGATTGAGAAATACCCAGAGATATGTCAAGTGATTGTTTATGGTGCAAACCGGCTTTTGCGGGCAGGATTAAGTGTCGCAGTTTACAACAGTCCATTTTCGTTTGTGTTTGCCGATAGCTTCAATGAGGCAATGGAAACAATCCAGCAACATAAAGAAAATAAATCTTTCGCAACATCCGGTCTTTTTACGAAAAAAGTGGGCCGAAAAAACGCGGTTAAACACTATGCCGATGAACTCAACGGTTTTTTAGGCAACATCAACTGGGAAGTCGAAGGCGGTAAAGAATTAACTGAGCCCAAGGACGATGAGCACCCTTTTAAAACGGTTTATGATGCCATCGCTTTAATCAAGTCGGACATTGATGAACTGTTCCGAGATCGGACCATGGCCCAGGTGGCACTGAGGGAGAGTGAAGAGATCGCGCGGGCCCTGCTCAACGCCACCAGCGACCTGGCCTTGCTTATCCAGTCCGACGGCACCATCATCTCCGTCAACAAGGCTTTTTCCGCATTTATGAAACAAAATCAAATCACGCTGAAAGGGGCCCGAATCGCTGACTTTTTCCCAGAAGCCATGGTTGACACAACCACCACCCATCTCAAAGGGGTACTCATGACAGGGGAACCGGCTCTTTTCGAGAGCCAGTTAAACGGGCTGTACTACCAGAACACCATCTACCCTGTGTTCAACTCCGAAAAAAAAGTGGATCGCCTGGCGCTCTATTCCAGGGACATTACCGGTTTAAAGTTGGCCCACGAGCAGATCCATTTGCTGACGCAAGAGCTCATCAAAGCCCAGGAAAACGAACGACGGCGCATCGCGCGGGACCTCCACGACAATGTAGCCCAAGACCTGGCGTCCCTTATCATCCGAAGCGACACCCTCTTTGAAAATCACAAGGACATCCCCTGGGATGTGAGAAAACGCAATAAAAAGTTCTCTGAAATCCTGAAGAATACCATTGCTTCCATACGGGACCTTGTCTATGACCTGCGGCCACCTGGCCTGACGGACATCGGCCTTGTGAAAACCATCGACCAGTACTGCGTCGAATTCAGCGGTAAAACGGGTATTGCGGTAGACCTCTACACCGCAGGCCTTGAGAGAATCAAGCTTGATACCGACACCAAGATCAACCTGTTCCGAATCATCCAGGAGGCCCTGAACAATGCCTCCAAACATGCAGAGGCCAGCATCATCAAGGTGCGTTTGCTCTGTTCCCACCCGGACATCATCCTCCGCATCGAAGACAACGGTCAGGGCTTTGACCCCGAGGTAAGAATGGTGTCTGCCCTGAAAGAAAAACGAATGGGCCTTAAAAGCATGGAGGAGCGGGTCAACCTCCTCAGCGGGACCCTGACCCTCCACTCCCGTGAGGGGTCGGGCACAAGAATCCTGGTAAAATGCCCGGCAGGTCTCACCATTGAAGAGGATGAGGACCTATTCGAAGAAAGACCCCGGGAGCTCTCCCGATAAAAAAAAGCGGGAACGACCTTTGTGAAAAGCTCGTTCCCGTCTCTTGAAATTCGCGGGTGTATGCCCTCTCTCCGGGCAAGACCGGCCTTATGGCCCGACACTGCAGAGTTCACCGTTGCATCAGGCCGTTTTTTTTTGCCGATCTCACAGCCTCCGGGCAAAACCGTCCCGGTAGATTTCGTGCTTAAGACTCGTCGGAGGGGGTCTCCTTGGGTGGTGCCGGCATGGGGTTACGACCAAAGCCAGCTCCCATGCCACCTCTGCATCGCCCTCCTCCGCCGCCACCACGACCGCCTAAGCCGCGACCACCCCGGCCACCGCCTCGGCCACCTTGCTGAATTCCCTGATTGCTACGTGCGCACGGGCCGGTTCCCCAGCCGGTTTGCGGTCCTTGTCCATTGGGTCCTGTTCCATCACCTCGAGGCATGGCGTCCTCCTTTACATTGATGTTGTCCTTTTCCGCGTCCATCCCTTCTCCGTCGCCTCCTTCCGCAACCCGGCATCCGAAAATGATCGGGTACTGTTCCGGTGTCAAGGCGCACTGCGAGAAGAGCGTCCGCATCGCCTGCGAGAAAATCGTGGGTCACAATCCCCCCTGCCTCCAGCATCATCCGGATCGGCCGGGAAACAGCCCCGCAGATCAGCTCCGAGACCCCCGCCGTTACCAGCCAGTGGATCTTTCCCGCTGGATCCTCAGGGACCCTCTCCATGGTCCGGCGTACCACATGGTTCCCCTCCAGCTCCACGAGGAGCAGGGTGGTTCCCACATCAAACACCGGTGCTATCCGATTCTGCCATACGCAGAGAGCGATTATCATCGCAGACCTCCTTTCTTACCCGGAGAAAAATGCATAAACGATGCCAAAAGGTTTTCCCGTTCTCAACACATCGATATCATGCATCATAGTTTCAAAACCATCTTCACACAGGCCTGCGGCAACTGTCGCAACCTTGCATCACCCCCTGTTGCAACCGTCGCAATGGTGCAACAGGCCATACAGGATAGGGCAAGCCATGCCGTTCGCCCGTACCGAATGGTTGCCCTTTTTCCTTGTGACCACCGGCCCCATTTTTCTATGTCCGGTGTCCTGTTTCCCCATACCTTGCCAGTTTGCGGATGAGGGTGCTCCGATGAATACCCAAGATCTTGGCGGCCGCCGTGCGATTCCCGTCGGTACGGGACAGAGCGTCACGAATCATGCGAATCTCCGCTGCATCCCGGCCTGACGCACCAACCCTTCCTGTTTTTTCGCCTTCAGGAGTCTCCATGGCGGCCTTCCGGCAATATTTCATTGGTGCACAGCCCGCGGCCCGCTCGATGCGGTTTTCAAGCTCCCGAACGTTTCCCCGGCCAGTCGTGGGCCAGGAGCCGTTCCATGGCCACAGGATGAATCCGCATCTCTTCGTGCCCGGCAAGTCGCCCAAACCGTCGGGCAAACCGGTCGGCCAGATCGGGGATATCCTCTTTGCGTTCGCGCAGAGGGGGCAGATGAAATTGGATCTGACATCCAGCCGCCACAACAGATCCTCTCGAAACAGCCCCCGTTGAACCAGGGATGACAGGTCCTGATGGGTCGCGGCAAGAAACCGCGCATCGGTGCTGTCGGTCCGCCCCGTCCCCAGGGGCTCGTAGGTTCGTTCCTGCAACAGCCGCAGCAGCCTCACCTGAAAGGCCGACGAGATGTCTCCGATCTCATCCAGAAAAAGGGTTCCTCCCCCGGCCTGGGCAATGCGGCCTTGCCGCTTGCGATCCGCACCGGTGAAAGCCCCCTTTTCATGCCCGAAAAGCTCGTTTTCAATGAGGGTATCGGGGAACGCCGCACAGTTCAGGGCAACAAAGGGGGCTGAAGCCCTGGGGCCCGCCCCGTGAATGGCTCGGGCCAGCACCTCTTTGCCGGTACCGGACTCCCCGGTGATAAGCACCGTACTCCTGCTGGCCGCCACCTTGGGCAGTATGGCGAAAATCTGCTGCATCTTCGGACTGCGGCTTGTGAGGTCCCCGAATCGCCGCATGGCCTCCCGGATCCGATCCGTTCCCACGGACTCCCGAAGGTCCCGAAAGGTCTCGGCAGCTCCCAGGACCTTGCCATCGGCGTCTCTCAAAATGGCCGTGGAGAGTCGCACCGGAACCCGCTCCCCATCGGCATCCACAAACCAGGCAGGGATATCCAGAAGCGATTTGCCCTTTTCCATGGTCTGTCTCAACGGACAGGCCGACTGACAGAGGCTTGCACGCAACACCTCGCAACAGGGCCGCCCAAGCGCCTCCTCACGATCCACACCGGTAATGGCTTCGGCTGCGCGGTTGAAACTGGTAATTCGCCAGGCTTCGTCCACGGTGAACACGCCGTCGGAAATACTCTCCAAAATGGCAGAGGTCATGGGATCTGTGGGGTGTGATGAATTCATGGTAACCTTATAAGGATAAAAAACAGTCCTTGGAAACTGAAACGTCGGCGCCGTGGGTAAAGGATCGGAGGCCGTGTGCCCTCCACTCCCGGCAGCAATTATGAGCATATACTCAAAATATACCCGCAATGCTCCCTTTGCAAGGGCATATGGTATGGAAAAGCCACCCTAATCCAGATATTTCATGGAAAAACGATCAACCCAATTCGATAAGGAGATGTTGCTGTGAGTTATCTTTGGAAAAATGCCGGGCGCGATTCATTCCCGGGAATCTTCTCCGTTGCCCGCCCCTTGGGCTGCCTTGGGGTCCAGGGCCTTTGCAATGGCGCCCCCCAGGGTTTTGAGCGACAGGAGTGCATCGGACAGATCCACGTCCTCCTGATGGGCCTGGGGCACAGCGCGTCCCACTTGGAGTGGCGGTGACTCAGGCTGAAGAGAGGGGTTCTCCAAAAAGGCCAGGCGACCCTGGCTGCTTCCCACAACAATATCCAGATCGGTGTCACCGTCCAAATCCAGGGCGGCAGGCATGGTGGCAATCCCCACGGACAACGCCGCAAAGGGGCACCGGGATGGCTCCCTGAGCACAAAGGTCAGGGGACCGCCAGATGCCGTGGTATTTTCAATCCATCGGAGCCCCCCGCGGATCTCGCCGGACACCACGTCCAGATCGCCGTCACCATCCACATCCAGAACAGCTGGACTGGAGTTGTCCCCAACATCAATGCCGAAGAAGGGATTCAGCCGCCCCATCATCTCTGCATAGACGGGCACCCCTTCCTCAACAAGCAGGTTCCGACAATAGCGAAACGTGCCGGACCGATCGCCGAAAATCAGGTCCGCATCGCCGTCTCCGTCGAAATCGCCGAAGGCCGGTGTGCCCTGCCATTCGGACGAAATGCCCGCAAAGGGATTTTCTTCCTCGGGCACCATCTGGAAGTCGGGAGCCACAGGGCTCCCCTGATTTTTCAGAAAGACCATTCTGTTCAGGTAAACCGATGACACGCGGGTGTCCATGGGACGAAAATCAAACCAGACGGCATCGGTATCTCCGTCATTGTCGATATCGGCAAGGGCCACACAAGGGGTATCGCTTTCATAGGACATGGTGACGGCATCCAAAGGATTCGCGGAAACACCTGAAGCTCCTCCCCCCATAGCGGCGCAGGCCAGGGCCGTCACCCGCTTTCCATACGCCCCCACATACAGCTCGGCCCACCCGTCGCCGTTCAGGTCGGCGGCCGTTGGTGACAGGTTGCGCCCCAGATTACGGCTGCAGGAAGGGATAACCGTGTCGCTGAACCGGTCCCAGGAGATGAATGTAGCATCCGGCACCTCGCTTCCCGCAGCATTGGGCGCGCCAGCGCAAAACACAAAGAGGCAGGCCACCATCACCCATGATCTAGTCCAACACCCCATGGCCCGGGGTGTACTGGACCCCACGGGCACCCGACGACAACACTGCGAACTCATACGCATCCCCACGAAAAAAGAGACTACCGAAGGGAAACGGGCCCAGGCCCTCACCGGCCACGCACCCCGTCCGTATAGACGAGAGCCATAAAAAAAGCCCATCCCATGGGGATGAGCCGAAATCACCCGGGGGGCAACCCGGCTGTCTTGACCCACCAAGACCCGTGGCTTTCCGTCCCCGCCTCACGACGGGTTTGGCTTGTTTCCCTTTCCTGCACACAAACTGCCGTGGCCCGACGTACCAGCGTCGGATTTAACGTGCTTCACCCGGCAGTTACAACATATACCGCCCCCCGTGGATTCATCCTTAGCACACCCCCGAGGAACGGACAATTTCTATTTCTACCACTCTATCCACTGCATGGCACGTCCGACAATGGCTGTCATTGCCGGAAGATAGCCCAAACGGCCACAGGGCAGCAACTCACTTCGTGTTCCACACCGAGGCCAGGACCTCCCGAACAGCATGAAAATCCGTCCAGGGATGGAACGGAAGGCAATGGGCCTCCATGTGCTCGGCCAGCTGCCGTCGGGCAAAGACCCGATCAGCCGTTTTGGCCATGTTGTAATCGGTAATGCCGTCGCCGATGGCCACGGACTCATCAAAGGTATAGGCAGCCATGACATCGGCCTTGGCCAGAAGCTCTGTCTCGCCGGGGAAATCGCTGACAACCTTTAAAAATGACCCGTTGACCTCAAGGTCCGGGGCATAGACAGCCGCGACCTTGTGGGCCAGGTCCCCAAGCTTTCGAAGCACCAGCCCTTTGAGCCCGCCGGAGATAACCACAAAGGGCACCTCCCGCTCGGCAAGCCAGTCGATAAGCTCCTCCAGCCCGGGTCTCATGGGAACCGTCTCGCAATGGTCCAGCATGGCCGGGTACTGCGAAGAGGGAATGGTCTCCAGGATCCTGGTGAGTCCCTCCCGAAGGGTGATGCTCCCGTCCATAACCCCGGGAAGCCAGGTTTTCACCGCCTCGGGTGCAAAGGTTTTGCATACGCTCACAAACCCGTCTTGCTCGGTGATGGTGCCGTCAAAATCGCAAAAAACAATACGCTGTACCAAAAACTGCCTCCCTGAAAATCTCTTTTTCGCCATAACACCAAATCGACGAACCCAATCCTTCACCCTTAGCCCTTAGCCTTTGGCCCTTTAGCCTTTTAACCCTTTGCCTTTAACCATTTGACCTTATTTTTCACCCTCTCGCCTCTCCCCCCTCTTCCTCCCGGGTCAGGGCGGAAAGGATCAGGCCCGCAAAGGAACCGGTTTTGGACTCAAAGAGCCATCCCATGTGGGAGCCGCATCCCCGGCAACCTGCCAGTCGCCACCGATACCCCGCAAACCAGGAGAATTCAGCGGACGAGTCCGAGGAGAAGCTGCAACCCGGAGCCGAGGCAAAGCATCCGATCTCGTAATAGAGCCCGTGGGGATTGGCAAAGCCGTGGGGTTACCTCCCACCTCCATGCGGTCGTTATCCCGCGTAATGGGAAACCCGCAGGTGGCGCAGACAATGACCACCCCGCCACCGGAGTGGCCCACCGCTTCGGTGGCGAGCCCCTTCTTGCGCGCGGGCTCCCAGGCCTTCCCGGTACGCCCTCCCTTTTTCCTCGGGCAATCCCTGGTTTCCATGGGAATAAAGCAACCTGTGCCCGCAGGGCAGGACAACGCCCGGGGAAACTCCCCGGCATGTGCAGGCGGATGTGTAGGCATCATGGCCATCGGCTCCTCATCGTTGGAGATACATGGGTTAACGGTCTACTTTACTCCGGACCGTTGCTGCTTAAAAGTCAAAAAGCGAGGTGTCCGCAAGATGGGAAGGGACCACGTGCCCCATCCCGTGAAAAATTTTCTCCACACGGCCGGGATGCTGTTTCCGCCACCCGGCAAGGATCTCTTTGATCTCGCGCCTTTTTTCGTTTTCACCTGCCCCGCACAGGTCCTTTGGCGCTGTTTCATACCCGGCAAGGCGCTGGTACCGGACGATATCCGCCTCAGCCACAAAGGCCATGGGCCGAATCACGGTCAAATCCCCTTTGCGTGTGACCAGCTTCGGAGGCATCCCCTTCATCATCCCCCCATAAAAAAGGTTGAGCAAAAGGGTCTCCACCATGTCGTCCATGTGATGGCCCAGAGCAAGGTGGGAAAATCCGTTGGATGCCGCGTGGGCATAAAGGGCGCCCCTCCTGAGCCGGGCGCAGAGGGCGCACATTTTTTTGCCGTCCGGGCATTTCTCCTGAAGGGTCTTCCATATATTCTGGCGAATCACCTCAAAGGGAAGGTCCACACCGGCCATGTGCCGGTGCAGAAACGATTCATCAAAGCCCGGGAACCCGTGGTCAAGGAAGACCACGGCCATCTCAAAATGCTCTTTGCACTGCCGTCGGTAAGAGACCATGAGATCCACCAGGGCCAGGGAATCCTTCCCGCCGGAGAGGCAGAGCATGACGCGGTCCCCTTCCCCCACCATGTGATATTCCCGAACGGCCCTGGCCACCCGCCAGGCAAGATGGCGCCGGAGTTTATCCCGCTGCTTTGGTTTCCTGTCCTCACCCATGAACCGCCGACATCTCCTTTACCGACCGAAGGGCCTCATCCACGGCAACGGGTTCCCGCTGGTGGTTGGCAGCCATAAGACGCTCACCGTCGCGGAACAGCACCACCCCTTCCAGGTATCCCACCTTGCCCCAGGTTTCATGGGCCAGCTGCAGGGCATACTCTTTAACGGCGAACAGATTCCAGTCATGGGTCACGGCCACGGTCAGGCCCGGAGCCCCTTCAGCAAGGCGCGCATCCGCAAAGGAAAGCATGACGGAGGCGGCATGGTCTGCAGGCTCCATCACCTCAGTGGGAAACGCCCCGTCCATCCAGCGCCGGATAAACCCGGTGAGGTCGTATTCCAGAATCAGGCCCACGGTGCGCTCGAAATCCTTTACATAAAATGGAGAGAGGGCCTCTTCGAGGGTATTGAGGTTATCCGCCGTGCAGCCGCTTCCCCGCTGCAGGAGGTAGGCGGTTTCAATGCACCGGCCTATGTAACTGGAGCACGGGGTGACGGGCATCTCTGCCCCGAGGCCTTGCCCAAAGGCCAGGGATGCCTGTTTGCCCTCGTCCGTCAGCCCCATAAAGGGCTCCAACCTGGGGTCGTCGCTGTAATGGCGTGCCGAATGCCGCATCAACACCACCTGGTTTGTCACCCCTTCATCCCGGAGGCGGCGCACCACCTCAACCGTCGCCCGGCCAAGCTCCTCATTACCCATATTCACTCCCATACACATTGAAACACCATGATTGTCAACCGCCCTCCACCCATGGCAACCCCTTCCCGGGATGCCCCGGGACAAATCCTTTTCCGCCGAGCATATGAATTTTAGAGCAGGAAATCAATTGCCAAGGGGCGCCTTGTCCCCGGAAGGCTTTCGGTAAAAAGCTGTTCCCCCGCATGATTTTCATATTGCATACCAAAAGCCTTGATGGGGGACAAACCCCTTGACAGGCAACCCTCAAACGATATAACCACACGTGGGTATGGGAAATCGTGACAGTTGCATCCCCGGAAGGGAACCGCATCGTGCATGACAGAAACCATCGTCACACGTTGGTCTCCCGGTATCGGGACTTGAAGTCGAGAAGATCTTTTACACTCAATGCTTGACAAGGATAACATATCCGTATATCTAAAAAAACTTTGTGTAAGAACATCCGTCACGGAGGCACAAAATCCTTCTTTCAAGGGGCGACGGCATACATCATGTCGTAGCCCATCCGCGTTGCAACACACCATGCTGTTGCAATCGTGGAATTAAGGGAGGCCGAGCCGTGGATGTCCGAAACAGCCACACAGACCAAGGATATCGTCAGCTGAGCTATGAATTGTATCGACGCCATTGAAGGAACGGCCAAAAAGGTGATCTCCGATTTTTATGCCATGCATGAATCCGGAGAGATGGATGACACCGAGTTTGCACGGAGCACACGGGTCCTCATCGACGGAACCGGCGAGTTCGTGGTGGACAACTGTGAAATCACGCCCAATCCCGAGTTGCTGAAAACCGTTTTGTTCGAATACGCGCGGGATCTTTGGAAACGTTCCCTCAAAGCCAAGGAAGAGGACAGGAGCGCCTCCTCCGTGGACCAGGGATACGACGATTATTATTTTGACTATATTTTCAGACACGGCACCTACCCCGATTAGGGGACGTCGGGTCTAAAACTCACCATATGTATTATCAATGCCCGCAAGTGGGGCATTCAAAGCAGCAAAAATTTCAGGAGTATGTTGGTATGACACTTACAAAAAACGACATTGTGATGCGCGTAAGCGAGATGGGATTTTCAAAGCAGCGTTCCGTAGATATCATTGAGAGACTGCTGGCCATCATGAAAGACACCCTGGCCGTAGGCGAGGATGTCCTCATCTCCCGTTTCGGCAAGTTCTGCATCAAAACCAAGGGTGAGCGAAAGGGCCGCAACCCCGCCACCGGAGCCGAAATGATCTTACGGGATCGCAAGGTAGTGACCTTCAAGTGTTCCGGTAAACTCCGCGACAAAATCAACGGTGACGACTAACCTCAACCGCTGATCCCAGATGCAAAAAAAGGCGACCCTGAAAAGGGTCGCCTTTTTTAGTTTGTGCTGATTTTATTAAGACGGATTTAACAAAAAAGCCGTGGTCGCACGTGGATTTCAATAGGTCTCGCCAGCTTACCGCCGGAGGCTCCCTTCTGGGCTGAGTAGATACGAGCGGTTCAGCTCTTTTCTCCGGCACGTCGCCTTGCAAACTGCATGGTATGGAGCCTTGCATACTCCCCGTCCCTTGCAAGCAACTCGTCGTGCTTGCCCTCTTCCACAATCTCCCCTTTGGAAACCACCACAATGCGGTCGGCGTGCTGGATGGTGGAGAGCCGGTGGGCAATAACAAAGGTGGTTCGTCCCTTCATGAGGTTCTCAAGGGCATCCTGCACCACCTTCTCTGCTTCTGTGTCCAGGGCACTGGTGGCCTCGTCCAGCAGCAGGATAGGAGCATCCTTGAGCAGGGCCCGCGCAATGCAGAGGCGCTGCTTCTCGCAGAGACGGCTCCCAAGCTCACCGATACGGGTATCAAAACCATCGGGCAGGCTCATGATGAACCGATAGGCATAGGCCGCCTTGGATGCCGCCACGATGTCCTCCCAGGTGGCATCGCTGTTGCCGTAGGCGATGTTGTCCCGAATGGACTCGTTAAAGAGAATGGCGTCCTGGGTCACCATGGCGATGCGGCTGCGCAGGGAAGCCAGGGTCACGTTGCGGATATCGACGTCATCAATGGCGATACGCCCTGACGTCACGTCGTAGAAGCGCGGAATAAGATTGATAAAGGTGGATTTTCCACCCCCGCTCATCCCCACCAGGGCAATGACCTCTCCGGGGTCGGCGCTGAGGTTGATGCCCTTAAGCACCGGATCTTCCCCATAGGAAAAGGTAACATCCTCAAAAGCCACCCGGTGGGAACTCGGTGAAAGCTCCACAGCCCCCGGACGATCCGTGATCTCCGGCTCCATCTCGATGATCTCAAACACCCTGTCCAGGGCGGCCAGCCCCTCCTGAACGGTGTTGTTGAGCTTGCTGAGTTTTTTCAAGGGTTCATAAAGCAGCATGACAGCCGTCAAAAAGGAGAGAAAGGTTCCGGTGGTGGAGGTGCCTTTGATCACACCGTGGCCGCCGTACCAGACCACCGCCGCGATCCCCAGGCCACCGCAGACATCCGTCACGGGCGAGGAAAGTGCCTTGGCCTTCACCTTTTTCATCTCAAAACGGAACAGGTCCCAGGATTTTTTGTAAAATCGCTGCTTCTCGTACTCTTCCCGTCCGAAGGCCTTGATGATCTTGGCCCCTGCAAAGGTCTCATGGAGAAAAGTGTTGAGTTCCCCCACCGACTGCTGGGTGCCGGTGCTCACCTTGCGGACCCGCCTGCCCAGCTTCACGATGGGATAAAAAGCCACGGGTACCACCACCAGGGCCACCAGGGCCAGCTTCCAGTCCCGGTAGATGATCACCCCGGTAAGGCCGATGATGGTGAACACATGCTCAATGGCGGCGGTCACCGAGGTGGAAACCATGGCCTGGATAAGGGTGACGTCGTTGGTGATGCGGCTCATGAGGACCCCGGTCCGCTCCTTCTGGAAAAAGGAGAGGGACAGGTCCTGGATGGTGCCGTAGAGTTCGTTCCGCAGGGTGGTGATGATGGTCTGCCCCACGTTGTTCATGAAGTACTCTTTGGCAAGGACATCCCGGCGCACCATCCAGGTAATACGAAGGTCACCACCTTGAGCATCACACCATTCTGGGCGATAAAGATATCATCCAGGATATTCTTGATCAGAAAGGCCAGGGCCGCGGTGGAGCCCGAGATCAAGGCCATGCAGACCATGGAGATCCCCAGCTTTGCCCAGCTGTTGCGGATAAGCCTCAGAATTTTGCGATGCCGTTCACCGGCGGTCAATTCCTGAAATAGTTTCATAGTGATAATGTATCTTACCTTAGGCCCGCCCCTTTCGGGCGAGCAGCACACCGCACGTCAACGAAACGGCATGGATGGATCAACAGAGAGGCTCACCCCGCCGGGAGTCACGGGGTGATCAATGACAGGGCTGCTTGGATGAGAAAAACCTTGGCGGTGCCTTACTTCCCACCGAGGACGGGACAGGACGACGGAGAGCCGTCCACCACCACAATGGTCATGTTGTTCTTATCGGCATAGGCCACCATGGCGTCGCGGTCGAAAACAACGGCATGGCCCGCTTCCAGCACCAGCCCGGTAACCCCGGCCTCTTTCATGGTCTGAAGGGTATTCAGGCCCACGGCCGGTACGTCGAACCGCATGTCCTGGGTGGGCTTGCTCACCTTGACCAGAACCGCGTCGCCTGTTCCCAGGCTGCCCCCCCGGCGAATGGTGGCGTCGGTGCCGTCGATGGCCTCCACGGCCAGCACCGAGCCGCCGCCCATGACGATGCACTGCCCCACATCAAGGCGGCCGATCTCCTTGGCGATATGCCAGCCCGTGCACATGTCCTTGGCCTGGGCATCGGTGGGGCGTTTCCGGGTCCAGAGTCCGGCGTCGGCCAGGATCTCCGGTACCAGAAAGGTGGACGAACGCACGGCCAGCCCCTCTTTTTCCAGGAGCCGGGCAAAGGCGCTCAGCAGGGTGTCATCGTTGGTATGGCGCATACGGGCGAGGAAGGCCAGGGCCTTGGTGTCCGGTCGGATATCCCGAAAGACGTTGGTCTTGGTGACGCCGCCCACAAGGACCACTTCCTCCACCCCATGGGCCCTGAAAAAGCGGATCAGTTTTTTTACCTGACCGATGTGGATCCACTCGGTCTCCTCGCAGAGACCCTCCACGTCGGCCAGTGCTTCGTTTTTAATCGCTGCGGCGTAAACCCGGTAGCCCTTCTCTTTTGCTGCGCGCGAAAACAGCAGGGGAAACTGGCCGTTGCCCGCAATGATCCCCACCTTCATGGCGTGATTCCTTTCCGGTGCCCGGTCAGCCGTGCCGGTGCCGTGTCTGCCGGGTGTCATCGTTAGCGGGTGATCCCTCGGCTGGAGTTCTGAATAAAATCGACGAAAGCCACGACCTCGGGAATCTGGTTCACCTCGGCCCGGACCCGCTCGATACCCTCGTTAAGGGTCAGCCCGATGCGGAACAGGAGACGGTAGGTACGCTTCAGTTCGGTGATGGTGGCCTCGGAAAAGTCGCTTCGACGCATGCCCACCTTGTTGAGCCCGTGGAGGGTGGCGCGGTCCCCGGCGGAAATCACATAGGGGGGAATGTCTTTCACCACCACAGACTTGCCGCCGATGTAAGCGTAATCCCCCACGCGGACAAACTGGTGGATGGCGGTGAACCCGCCGATGTTGGAAAAATCCCCGAGCTCGCAGTGGCCTGCCAGGGTGGAGTTGTTGGCAAGGATCACCCGGCGCCCGGTCTTGCAGTCATGGGCCACGTGGCAATAGGCCATGAGAAAGTTCTCGGCCCCCACCTCAGTGATGCCGCCGCCCACGCCGGTTCCCCGGTTGATGGTAACAAATTCGCGGATCACGGTGCCCCGCCCCACCTTGAGATGAGTGACCTCGCCTTTGAACTTCAGGTCCTGGGGAGCCGCTCCCACGGAGGCGTATTGGAAAATCCGGCAGTCCGGGCCAATGCTGGTGTGCTCGTCGATGACCACATGGGAGGCGATCTCGGTTCCGGCCCCAATGGAGGTGTTGCCCCTGACGATGGTGTAGGGACCGATGACGACATCGTCGTCAATCTCTGCCGTTGGGTCAATGATGGCTGTCGGGTGTATGTTTGTCATGGCACGTCCTTATATATTGTGCACACCAAATCGGTGCAAATGCTCTCACAGTTCGTTTGATCGGTTCTAATATCACGGTACAAGGCACCGAAGGTCCCCACCAGTGTATACCTTACGCGGGAACCTCGCAACGGGAAGCAGCAGCCGGCCCCGTTTCCCAGGGCCTTTACTCGCCGGATTCAAGGCGGGAAACCCGCTTTTCGAGGCGGGAAACCGTACGCTTGAGCTCGGGAAGTTTGGGCATGAGGCTGATGAGCCTCAACCACAGCTTGTGGGGCATGGCCGGTGTCCCGGAGACCACTTCTCCTTCGCCCAGGGACTTGACCACCCCGGCGTCGGGACCGACGATGGTGTTGTCGCCGATATGAATATGGCCGGAGATCCCGGCCTTGCCGGCCAGAATCACATGGTTGCCCACCGTGGTGCTGCCGGCAATGCCCACCTGGGCCACCAGGAGGGTGTCTTCCCCCACTTCCACATTGTGGGCCACATGGACCAGGTTATCGGTTTTGACCCCGCGCTTGATCCAGGTCCGCCCGGAGGTGGCCCGGTCAATGGCGTTCAGGGCCCCGATCTCCACGTCGTCGTCGATCTGAACAATACCGGTGTGGGGGATTTTCCGGTAGCTCGTCCCTTCCGGGGCAAACCCGTACCCGTCGCTGCCGATGACGCTTCCGGAATGAACCGTGATCCGATCCCCCAGAATGCAGTCGTGGCCGATGGTAACGTTTGATTTCAGGGTGACACCGTCGCCGAGGCGGGCCCCCTCTTCCACGACCACCCCCGGAAAAATGCGGCACCCCGCACCCAGGGTGACGTTGTCGCAGATCACCGCGCCGGGCCCGATCTCAACGGGTCCACCGAAGGTGACCTGCTCACCGATAAACGCCCGGGGGCTCACCTTGTGGGTTACGTCCCCTTTGGGAGCAAAAAACTCCATGACCTTAATGAAGGCCACCCGGGGGTTGTCCACTACAATGAGTGCCTTGTCGCTGTCGTCCCGGGCTTCGGGCACGAGCACCGTGCCGGCACCGGTCTCCGAGAGCCGTTTCAGGTAGCTTGCATCCCCTGCAAAGACAACCTGGTCTTCTTTTGCGTCTTCAAAAGGCGCCGGAGCCGTGACAACCCGGGAGCCGTCACCAATGATGGTTCCTCCCAGCATGTCGGCGATTTCTTGAACGGTCCGCTTCATCTTACCTCTTTTCGTATGCCTTATCGTACAGGCCGATGAGCCTGCTTGTCATGTCCATGGATTCGGGGGCGTAGAGCACCTCTTTTTTTTCAACAATCAGCAGGTAGCCCCCTTTGCGACCGAGCCGGTCAATGATCCCGGCCAGGTCCGATCCGGAACTCCGCCGCCTGCGGTTCGATATCTTCAAAAAGGCGGCTGTACTTCCTGTCCGCCGCCTTGAACTCGCCTAAAAGCGTCTCCAGCTCCTTGCGCTTTTCGCCCACCTCGCGGGTGGTGGCGGAAAGCTCAAGGTTCTCCAGTTCACCCTGCAGAACCCCGATGCGCTTTTTCAGGCGCCCGAGTTCCGCCGTGCGTTCTGCCTGTTTGGTTCGAAGGGCTTCGGCAGCCTCACGCCCTGCTTTGGACTCTTTGAGCACGCGCTGGAAATCCACCACGCCGATTTTTGCCACGTCCGCGGCCTGAACGCTTCCCCCCAGAAGAGCAAGGAAAGCCAATGCCATCAGGCATCTGGTCATGCATCGCATAATAACCCCCGTTTGATTCCGCAGTATGCTTTGGCTCTAGAACGCCGTGCCCATGGTGAACTCCCAGCGTCCCGATCCTTCGTCGGGCTCGGGATCCACGATGTAGCCCCTTTCGAAGCGAATGGGACCGATGGGCGAGTACCAGCGAAAGCCAAAGCCGTAGGTGTGACGAAGGTCCGAGAGATCGATGTTTCCGTTCTCCTCGTACACGTTACCCGCATCGGTGAAGATCAGGGCCACCAGGCCGTCCACCCCGAACAGGGGGGCGATAAGTTCGGCGTTGAACTGCACGTACTTTTCACCGCCGATGGTCTTGCCTTCATCGTCCTCCAGGTGCACATCCTCAAAGTCGAAGCCGCGCAGGGAGTTGATGCCCCCTAAGTAAAACTTCTTGTAGTCAGGAAGAAACCCGCCGCTGTTTTCATGGACAAGGCCCCCTTCACCGTGGAGCATGCCGATGAGCTTCCAGGCAACGGGAAAGAACCAGCTGGACTCGGCCGTGTACTTGGAGTAGCTGATGTCGCCCCCCAACGGCCCACCGGTGTGCTCCACCCTGAGGGTGTGGTTGAAGCCCCGGGTGGTCTGGGCGTTGTACCGTCGGTCCCTGGAATGAGGGTCGGACAGAGGCTGAAGGCGGCGCTGCTGAGGGTGTTCTCGCCCTCCATCTCCTTGATCTGATCCGACGCTGTGGCGTCGATGTCGTCGATGGTGTTTTTCTCAAAGGTGTAGGAGACAAAGGCGCGGGTGTAGTCGTAGACAGGGTAACCCAGGGTCAGCCCGCCACCGACACTCTCTTTGTCGTAGGAGGTGTACTCGTCGTCCCACTTTTTCAATTCATACTTGGAGTAGAGGGGAATGTCAAAAAGCCAGGGCTCCACAAAGCTCAAGGTAAACTTGTTGCCGGTTCCGCCGAACTGGGCCTTCAGGTCCAGGGACTGGTCCCTGCCGAAAAGGTTTCGCTTGGAGATGGAGGTGGTCCCGAAGAGCTTGTCCTCGCTGCTGTAGCCCATGCCAAAGGTAAAGGTCCCGGTGGGTTTTTCCTTGACGTCGATGGAAAGGTTGACCTTGTCCGGGTCCGTGGTGTCCAGGGTGTTGACCTTGACGTCGCCGAAGTACTGAGGACGATGAAGCCGCGGCCAGTTCTCCTTGAGCCTTGCCCCCCGGTAGAGTTCCTGCTCGTAGACCTTAAGCTGGCGGCGGATCACCTTGTCCCGGGTCACGGTGTTGCCGGTTATGATGATCTTGTCGAAGTAGACCAGGCCCCCTTTGGTGACCCGGTAGGTCACATCCGCCACCTTCTCTTTGCGGTTGCGCCGGATGTCGGGGACCACCGAGGCCCGGGCGTATCCCTCGTCGCTGTAAGTATCGGTAAGGGCCACCACGTCGTTCTGGACCTTCTCGCGGTTGAGGAACTCATCCTGCTCCACGGTCAACCTCTCGAAAAGCGCCTCCTTGGTGTCCAGGATATCGCCTGAAACATCCACCTTGCCCAGGGAGTACCGGATGCCCTCTTCAATCTTGATGGTGACAAAGATCCACTTGCCCTTGTACTCCACCACGGGGTCTGCGATGCGGCAGTCGATGAAACCATTTTTCTGGTATTCGGCGTTGATCACCGCCATATCGACGTTCAGGTCCGCCATCTCCAGGGTGCCTGAGGAGGTCAGCCAGGAGAAGAACCCCTTCTTTTTGGTTTTGATCATCTTTCGGATCTTTTTGTCCGAGAAAAAGTCGTTGCCCTCCACGGAGACCTTTTTGATCCAGATCTTCTCCCCTTCTTCCAGGGTGAATTCAAGATCCGCCTGGTTGTTCTCCACGTCGATGAGCCGGTAGCTCACCTTGGTCTTATAATAATGTTTTTCGTTGTAGAGGCTCTCGATCTGCTTGATGGAGGTGTTCAAGGCGCCGGTGTTGAAGATGGCCCCCTTGGAGAGGGTGATGTTCTCCTTGATCTTCTCGTCGTCGAACACATGGTTTCCGGTCACCAGGACGTTTCGGATGGTGGGTTTCTCCTTCACGCGGAAGACCACCGTGGCCGTGGCGTCATCATGGTGCTCGGCCACCACCTTGATGTCCTCGAAATATCCCATGCGGTAGATGGCTTTCATGTCCCGGGTGAGGGCGTCCTTTTTCAGGCGATCCCCGGCCTTGACACGGACCACGCGAAGCACCGCGTCGGACTCGATGCGGCGGTTCCCCTCCACCTTGACATCGGCCACGGTCTCAAAGCTGAAAATACGGGAACCGATCTTTACGGCCAGATCTCCCACCGTGGAGATGAGGGTTTCCACGCCCATGCCCTCGCTGGAAAGGGGTGTGGTGGTTGCGCGCCGTACGTCAAACAGCTTGGCATCCAGCTTGAAGGTATCCCCTGTCTGGGTCATGGTTCCCCAGACCACATGGTCGACATTCTCGGATGTTGCCAGGGTCGAAAGGCGAGCGGTGTTTACGGCCCCGTCTTCTCCCACGGCCCCCAGCAGGGGCCCGGCGTCCACCATCTCGCCTCCGTCCCGCTTGAGCTGGCCGGAAAGAGTTGCAGGGATCTGATCGGAAAGGTACGAAAGATCTGTATCAGAAACCACGCGAAACGGAAGAACGGCGATTCGTTTCGCCGCCTCTTCAGCCCGAACGGGATCGGCTCCGGCCATCACCACGATCATGATCATCAGAGAAAAGAAAAGTGATCTGGTCAGTCGAGTCATCATGCTGTTTTCCTTGTAATCAATTCCGTTCAACGAGTTGCCCCCCTTCCAGGGTTACCTGGCGGTCCATGTAGCCGGCCAACTCCATGTTGTGGGTCACCACCACAACGGTCATGCCGGTTTCACGGTTCAAATCGTCGAGCAACTCATGGATCTGGCTGCTGTTCTTACCGTCCAGGTTACCGGTCGGCTCGTCAGCCAGAAGAATCGCGGGCCGTCCCACCACCGCTCGTGCAATGGCCACGCGTTGTTGTTCCCCTCCGGACAATTCCCCCGCCCGATGGTGAAGCCGCTTGGAAAGCCCCACCCGGTCGAGGATCGCTTCGGCGTCCTTAACGGGTGCTTCTCCCTTTTCCCCTCTGATCAGCCGGGGCAACATCACATTTTCCAATGCTGTAAACTCCGGCAACAAATGATGAAACTGGAACACAAAGCCGATGGTTCTGTTGCGAAAATCCGCAAGGTGCTTGTCGTCCGACGCAAACACATCAACCCCGTCACAGACAAGCCGTCCGGCGTCGGGCCGGTCCAGGGCCCCTACGATATGCAGCAGGGTCGATTTTCCGATGCCGGACGCTCCGGTGACGGCAATGCGCTCGCCGCCCACCATGGAAAAATCCACGTCCCTGAGCACGTCCAGGGACACGCCTCCGGCGCTGTAGGACTTGGAAATGCCTTCCAGGGTCAGGCTGGCGCCTCTCTTGGAATCATCCATAACGTATCGCCTCCACCGTGTTCTGCCTGGAAGCCTGCCAGGCAGGGTACAGGTGGCCAGAAAACAGATGCAAAAGGCCGAAGCGGAGATGGCCAGAACATCCATGGCCTCCAGCCGCACCGGCAGGGTTGAAAAGATGTAGACCTTGGGCAGGTCGATGAACTTAAAGTGCTTCAGGACAAAGCAGAGCGCCACCCCCAGGGCCACCCCGATGGAGGTGCCCACCATGCCGATGAGGGTCCCCTGGTAGACAAATATCCGCATGATGCTGCCGTCCGTGGCGCCCATGGCCTTTAAGATGGCAATATCCCGCGTCTTCTCCATCACCATCATGATGAGGCTGCTGGCAATGTTGAAGGCAGCCACAAGCACGATAAGAATCAGGATCACGAACATGGCCGCCTTTTCAAGCTTGAGCGCTGAAAAAAGGCTGGCGTTCATCTGCATCCAGTCCCGGGCCCAGTACACGGGTCCCAGCTGCCCGAGGACCCCTTCGCGAACCTCATGGGCCTCATAGGGAGCATCGATCCAGACATCTATGCCCGTCACCTTGTCCCCCAGGCGAAAAACGGACTTGGCGTCCTCAATGTGAATG
This sequence comes from Desulfoluna sp. CYM3A, assembly GCF_056829965.1. Taxonomy (NCBI): domain Bacteria; kingdom Pseudomonadati; phylum Thermodesulfobacteriota; class Desulfobacteria; order Desulfobacterales; family Desulfolunaceae; genus Desulfoluna; species Desulfoluna sp. CYM3A. The sequence continues at coordinate 1,117,702 of NZ_CP186556.1, read as the reverse complement.
TAGGCAAAGGCGCTGTCGTATTCGTACATGCCGGAATCAAAGAGACCGGCCACCCGGAACCGCCGCATGGAGGGCACGTGCCCCATGGGGGAAATCATCCCCTTGGGAGAGATCAGGTAGATCATGTCCCCTTCCCCTACGCCGAGATTCAGGGCCAACTCTTTGCCCAGCACCACCCCCGTGGGCGCTCCCCTGGAGGGGGCTTTGCGGGCGAGCTTTTCTTCAAGGAGTTCCGGGTCAAACCCTTCGACCTGGGTCACACCGGCATCAGGGTCCACCCCGCGGACCACGGCACCGGACACGCCGTAACCGGAACGCAGCATCACCTGGCCGTAGACAAAGGGGGCGGCCACCGTCACCCCGTCTACCCCCTGGATCACATCCTGAAGGTTTGCCGGGTCGGCAATGCCGCCGCCACGTTTCATCACGGTAATATGGGACTGGAATCCCAGGATACGGGCCTTGAAATCCTTCTCCGCCCCGGTCATCACGGCAATCACCACCACGAGGGCCATCACCCCCACGGCAACACCGGCGACCGACAGCAAAGAAATCAGGGAAATAAAGGCTTGCCTGCGCTTGGCCTTCAGATAGCGCAAGGCAATGAGGAGTTCATACGATATGGAAAGGGGCGATCCGATTCGGCTCATTCAACCATCGTTTTACAGGAGGTATTAAAAAAACCGTCGGCAGGGCTCTGCCCCGCCGACGGCGTCTTATCATGACTTTTCGATCCGCTTCATCAAGGGGAACAGAATCACCTCACGAATGGACGGAGAGTCGGTCAGCAGCATGGCAAGCCGGTCGATGCCGATGCCCTCACCGGCCGTGGGAGGCATCCCGTACTCCAGGGCTTCGATGTAGTCGCTGTCCATGTTGTGGGCTTCTTCGTTGCCCGCTTCCTTGTCCGCCACCTGCTGGAGGAAACGGTCGCGCTGGTCTTCCGGGTCGTTAAGCTCGGAAAAGCCGTTGGCGATCTCACGGCCCGCGATGAACAGCTCAAAGCGGTCGGTGAGTTCCGGGTGGACGTCGCTGCGCCTTGACAGGGGCGACACCTCCACGGGGTAGCCGGTGATGAAGGTGGGCTGGATCAGGTTGGGTTCCACCAGCTCATCGAAGAGCTTGGTGATCACCTTGCCCATGCGATCCGCCTTGGTGATGTGGATGCCCTTGGACTCGGCAAAGGCCAGGAGGCCCTGGTGATCGTCCAGGATCTCTTTGTCCACCCCGCCGATCTCCACCAGGGAGTCCAGGAGGGGAATGCGTCGCCACGCCTTGCTGAAGTCGATGGTGTTGCCCTGGTACTCGATGACCGGCAACCCGGTGGTCTTTTCGGTCACATAGGCAAACATCTCCTCGGTGAGGTCCATGAGGTCTTCGTAGTTGGCGTAGGCCTGGTAGAACTCGATCATGGTAAACTCAGGGTTGTGCCGGGTGGACACCCCTTCGTTCCGGAAGTTACGGTTGATCTCGAACACACGCTCGAACCCGCCCACAACCAGTCGCTTCAGGTAAAGCTCAGGGGCGATGCGAAGGTAAAGGTCCATGTCCAGGGCGCGGTGATGGGTCACAAAGGGAGTGGCCTCCGCGCCGCCGGCAATGGGCTGCATCATGGGGGTCTCCACCTCGAGGTAGTCCCGTTCGAGGAGGAACTCGCGCACAGCCTGGACCATGCGGCTTCGCCTGCGGAAGATCTCCTTGACGTCCTGGTTCATGATCAGGTCGACATAACGCTGGCGGTAACGTTTTTCCGGGTCTTTGAGACCGTGGAATTTCTCGGGCAGGGGGCGCACGGACTTGCACACAAGGGAGAGGCAGGTGGGCTGAAGGGTCCACTCACCGGTACGGGTTTTAAAAAGGGTGCCGGTCAGACCGAGGAAGTCGCCGATATCCATCTTTTTAAAGAGGTCGTAGGCCTCGTCACCCACCTTGTCTTTGGCCACAAAGGCCTGCATCAGACCGCTGCGGTCCCGGAAACGGACAAAGGAGGATTTGCCCATGCGGTTGATGGCCATGATACGACCGGCCACGGTAAAGACAGCTCCCTCTTCGCCGGTATTCTCCGGCTCGGCTTCGATGAAGGCCTTGATATCGGCCACAGTATGGGTTACCCGCAGGTCATTGGGGTAAAGGTTGATGCCCCGCCCTTTCAGCTCTTCATTCTTCGCTCGTCTCTGCTCAACGACGTCCTGTGCGCTTTCTTTGCTCATTCTTTTGCTGCTCACTTTATTGATGGCCCCGTAAAAAAACAGCCCTGCCCCGGCACATCCGATGCCGGGGTTGCCCCTTCCATAGCAGGATAGGGAGAACCATTCGCAGCATATTTTTTTACGGTCGCATCATCATTAGATTATGTTCAGAAGCCGAGGCTTCGGATATTTCCTGGTTCGAAACCGCTTTGGTCCCCAGGTGCCCCCGGCCGCACGGGCCGCACCTCCGCCCTCGAATCAGACGGTTTTCAAGACAGCTTTGCCCGGATTCGACCAAAGGTCCCTAACCTAACCAATTTCATTTGCCGCTGTCAACAGCGGTCCCGAAGTTCCCGGGGCGATGGGGTTCCGGAGTCACAGGGAAGCGAAAGCAGAAACTCCGCCCCCTCCCCGGGACAGCTCACAACACGAATCCCGCCGCCGCTCTCTTCCAGGAGCCTGTGAACAATGGAAAGCCCCAGGCCTGTGCCCTCTTTTTTGGTGGTAAAAAAGGGGTCAAAAATGTGCTTTACGATATCCGGGTCGATGCCCACCCCATCATCTTTCACGGAGAGTGCCACTGCGTCCCGGCTCTTCCTGTAGCCGGACACAATGACGGTCCCGCCGCCTGAGACGGCCTCGGCAGCGTTGATAAGCAGGTTGAGCATCACCTGGCGCAAATGCCCCAGATCCATGCGGACCGTCAGACCCTCCACCACCAAAACCTCCACACCCACATGATGCCCGTACCGTACGTCCTGCTCCAGCAGGGCCACGGTCTCCTCCACCACTGACGCCACCAGGATGGGCGCCGGACTGCCGGAACCGGGCCGTGCAAAAAGGAGAAACTCCGTCACCAGCCCCGAAAGCCGGGCGGTTTCGCGCACGGCAATCCCCATAAGCTTTTCATGGTGGGGCTCCCATCCTTTCTCCCCTTTGAGCATCTGGATGGAGCCGGAAAGGGAGGCCAGGGGATTTTTGATCTCATGGGCCAGGCCGGCAGCCATTTCCCCGATGATGGCCATCTTCTCCACCCGCTTGACCTGTTCTTCCATCACCGCCAGATCCGCCCGGGCCCGGGTCTCCTGTTCTGCGATGTATCCGCTAACCAGACAGGTAACGAGGCAGGCGAGAAACAGCACCGAGGTCCGATAAAAGACGACCTGTCCGGTAAAATCCTGTGCAAAGGGAGAGGACTCAAAGCCCGGGGGCGCCAACATGCCGTAATGCTGAAAATTCACCAACACCCCAAAGGCAATGCAGGAGACGGCCGCGGTAAAATACCCGCCCATCCGTCCCAGGATGATGGTGCCGCAGATAATGACAATGGGATAGAGAAAGAGAAAGGGGCTGTAGAGAAGCCCTGTGAGGTAGGCTATGGCGGAGACGACGAGAACGTCTCCGAAGATCTGGATCCCGCCGAAGGCCTCTTCATGCCGGAACCATCGGAAGGTCGCCAGGTAGAGAAGGTTCACAAGAAACACGAACCCCGCCACCACATACAGAGAGGTGAGGGGCTCGACAAAAAACGAAAGGCGCTCTCCTGCCCGATAGACAAGGATGGCGCCAAGGGTCAGCATGGCAAACAGAGCCCGTCCGAGCATCAGCCACCGGAGTTTCCGCACAAACTCCGTATCCCCCGCACGCGCACCCTGTCCCCGGCGATCCGGTGGAGTCCCCACGGCGCCCGTGGCCATCAGCCCACAACGCTGGCCAGTTTGAAAATGGGAAGGTACATGGCCACGACCAGCCCCCCGATGACTACGCCCAAAAAGACCAGCATAAAGGGCTCAATGAGAGAAGTCAGGTTCTCCACGGCCTGGTCCACTTCGTCATCGTAGAAATCCGCGATCTTCTCCAACATAGTATCCAGGGCACCGGTGGACTCCCCCACGGCGATCATGGAGCAGACCATGGAGGGAAAAATCCCGCTCTCAATGAGGGGATCGGCCATGGTGCGGCCTTCGGAGATTCCGGCACGCACCTCGTAGATGGACTCTTCGATGACCACGTTGCCCGAGGTCTTGGCCACGATATCCAGGGCATCCAGAATGGCCACGCCGGAGTTGAGCATGGTCCCCATGGTACGGGTGAACTTGGAGACCGCCACCTTTCGAATCAGGATCCCGAACACGGGAATTTTCAGAAAGGTCCGGTCAAGAACCTTCCGCCCTTTGGCCGTCTTGCCGAACTGCTTGTAGGCGATGACCGCAAGCACGATACTGACCAGAATATACAGAATTTTCCCACGGACAAACTCGCTCATGTTGATGACCACCTGGGTGGGCAGGGGCAGCGCCGCGCCAAAATCTGAAAACATCGTCGTAAAAGAGGGAATGACAAACACCAGAATCACAGCCACCACCAAAACGGCGATGACCATGGTAACAATGGGATAGGTCATGGCGCCCTTCACCTGGCGCTTGAGCTTCATCATTTTTTCCATGTAGTTGGACAGACGGCGCAAAATGATGTCGAGGATCCCCCCGGCCTCTCCGGCAGCCACCATGTTGACGAACAGGTCGTCGAAGAGCTTCGGATGCTTCTTCAGGGCCGAGGCAAAGGTCTGGCCGCCCTCCACATCTCCCTTGATCTCCTTGATCACCTTTTTAAAGGTGGGATTCTCCTGTTGGTTCAGCAAAATCTCAAGACACTGGATAATGGGAAGCCCTGCGTCGATCATGGTGGAAAACTGCCGTGCAAAAACAATGATATCGTTTTCCTTCACCGCGGGCTGCAGGAAGGTGACGTTCTCCAGGATATCTTTGGGTTTCTGCTTGACCTTGCCCGGCACAATGCGCAGTTGCGTAAGGTTTGCGCGGACCGCCTCTTCACTGCGGGCTTCCATTTCCCCTTTACGGGTTTCGTTTTTTCTGTTCTTCCCTTCCCAGAGATAAACAGGCATCGTCAACCTCCTACAAAAACTGGAGAGCGGGTTGGCATCAACATGCCCTGAACGGGCATGGGCGTGGCATCGAAGCGACCTTGCGGTTGGTTGGATGGGCCAGGGAACACAGCAGGGCCGCCTGCCATGAACCCATCATTCCTGAGACAGAAATTCAGGAAACGAAAACGCGGTTATGATTTCATTAAATGTTTTTCCCCATTTTATCAATCAATTTTTGGTTTGTCGCCGCTTTACAAGGGCTTGTAAAACATTCCCCGCGCCTGGATTTCCTGCTGGATCCGCCCTGTGCGCATCAGTGTTTCCAATGCCTCATCCACCTGTTCCAGTAAAACGCCAAGGCTCTCGGCCAGGTCCTCTGCCGTGCAGGGGCGCCTTTGCACCATCCCCAGAATCCGTGACGCCACATCCGCGTCGCTGTCTCCGCCCGTTGAACGGGGGGTGTACGCTCCGATAACCTCTCCGGATCCCAGGGCCTCGGTAATGATTTTCAGCCGCTCCGGGTCCGCCGGTTTCACCCAGGACTCGGTACCGGGACGATCCAGGGTGTTCACCTGAACACGGTCCGGGCCGATGCGCTTCACCACCTCGGCAAGCCGCGCCACCTCAGCATCATCGTCGTTAACGCCGGGCACGATGAAGACCTCGATCCACAACTCACCTGAAAATTCCTGCCGGAACGCGATGAGCCCCTCGGCCATGGCTTTGGGGTCCAGGGAAGGATGGGGCCGGTTAAGGGCATGAAACACCTTTTGGTTCGATGCCTCAAAGGAGGCGACGACCAGATCCGTTCGGGCGGCGTCGCGCCTCACATCCTCCCGGTCAAAAAGAGTGCCGTTGGTGAGCAGCACCACACGGACACCGGGGCAGCGGGATTTGATATGGTCTGCAATCTCACCAAGATCTTCGTGGAGGGTCGGCTCCCCTGCCCCGGAAAACGTCACGGCGTCCGGGGGCTCATGGGTGGCGAGATACCGGTCGAGTTCCGCCATCACGGCTTCTTTCGGCACCAGGGCGGAGCGCTTGACCGTAAGCCTTGTGGTGGCCCCGCTTTCACAATATACACAATCCAAAGAGCAGGTCTTTGACGGCACCAGGTCCACGCCCAGGGAAAGACCCAGGCGGCGGGAGGGCACAGGCCCGAAAAGATAGACATACGGTTCTTCTGTCATGGAACGTCCTCACTTCCTGAAAAATATGAAAAGGCCACCGACGCCCGGCACCGGCCTTGACCTGACGGAGGCACTTGGTTATATCATGCTCATGCGCGTCGCGACCCGCGAAGCTAAACAAATTTCTCGCGCGATTTCAAGGCCGCCGGTCACGTAACCGGACGCGCCCTCGCAGCGTGACCCGTGTTCAAGGCTGTTGCATTCTCGCACACCCGGGAGCAAGACGCAAAAACGACGACCAGAACAGGAGCCGACTGCCGCCCGGCAGCCAGCCCAGGCCGTGAACACCTTCCGCAACCCGCATGCCGGGAACCCCGGTTCCACTCTTCCCGGCCACCACAGACGTTTAAAAGGGGAGCCCGTGCACGAAACCAACCCAGCCAGCCAGGACGGCCTGACCGTCATCACCACCCACATCAACGCTGATTTTGACGGCATCTCCTCGGTCCTTGCCGCCCATAAACTCTACCCCGATTCCGTGGTGGTCCTGCCCAACGCCGGAGAGAAAAAAAACCTGAAAAATTTTTTCATCAGCTCCCTGCTCTATCTGTTCAACATGAAACGGAGCACCGACATTGCCGGCAAGCGGGTCAGCCGGGTGGTCCTCGTGGACACCCGGGACCTTTCCCGTTTAGGGGAGGTGGCCGCCATCATTAACGAGCAGGCTCCGGAAATCCACATTTACGATCACCACCCCGACCTGCCCGACGCCCTGTCCGGAGCCCTTGAGGTCATCCGCCCCACCGGCGCCACCGCCACCATCCTCACCGGACTCATCCGGGAACGCGGCATCGAGCTCTCCAAAGAAGAGGCCACCATCATCTGCCTGGGGATCTACGAGGACACCGGATCCTTCACCTACGCGTCCACCACCCCGGAAGACTTTGAAGCCGCGGCATGGCTCGTCTCCCTGGGTGCCAACCTGGACATCGTCTCCAGCCTCATCGCAAAGGAGCTGGACCCGGCCCAGGTGGCCCTCATCAACGAGATGCTGAACCGATCCGAGCGACGGATGATCAACGGGGTGGAGGTCACCCTGGTCACCCTGGCCCTGGAAGAGTATATCCCGGACCTGGCGACACTTGTGCAGAAAATGATGCGCATGGAGAGCCTGGGGGTCCTTTTCGTCCTGGCCGGCATGGGCAACCGTATCCATGTGGTGGCCCGAAGCTGCCTGCCCGAGGTGGACTGCGGGGCCATCTTATCCGATCTCGGTGGGGGCGGCCACCCCTTTGCCGCCTCGGCCTCCATCCGCAACATGCCCCTGGCCCAGGTGGAGGAGAGGCTCGGCGCCCTGCTCGCCGCCCGGGTCAAACCCATCCGGACGGCCCGTCACCTCATGAGCGCCCCGGCCATCACCACCGCACCGCTCCTGCCCCTGTCCGAGGCGTCGCGGCTCCTGACCCGTTACAGCATCAACGCCCTGGTGGTCACCACCTTCGACGACGAGAGCGAGCAGCTCCTGGGCTACATCACCCGCCAGGTCATTGAGCGGGCCCTCTCCCACAACCTGGGAGCCTGCCCCGTGCAGGACTTTATGTTCTCCTCCGTGGCCACGGCCAGCCCGGACACCGACTTCAACACCCTGGTGGATCGCATCATCGGCGACAAGCAGCGGCTCCTGCCCATTATAGAAAACGACCGCGTGGCAGGGGTGGTGACCCGCACGGACCTGCTCAACCTGTTGGTCTACAGCAAGGAGCACGCCCGCCCCGAAGGCAGCGAAGTCAGCGCCCCGCCCCACTACCCGAAACAGAAACCCGTGGTCTCCCTCATGCGGGAACGCCTCACCGGAGAGATCCTCGACCTCCTCAAACAGATCGGACGCGTAGCCCACGACATGGGCTACGGGGTCTTTGTGGTGGGCGGATTTGTGCGGGACCTGCTCCTGCGAAGGCAAAACGACGACATCGACATCGTCATCGAAGGGGACGGCATCACCTTTGCCAAGGCCTTTGCCGAGATGATGGGGGCCCGCATCAACACCTACACCAAATTCGGCACCTCGGTGATCATCTTCCCCGACGGGTTCAAGGTGGATGTGGCCACGGCCCGCATGGAGTACTACCCCTCCCCGGCCGCCCTGCCCGAGGTGGAAACCAGCTCCATCAAGCTTGACCTGTACCGCAGGGATTTTACCATCAACACCCTGGCCATCCGCCTGGATCCCGACGGGTTCGGCACCCTCACCGACTTTTTCAACGGCCAGCGGGACATCAAGGAAAAACGCATCAGGATCCTGCACAACCTGAGCTTTGTGGAGGACCCAACCCGGGTGTTCCGGGCCATCAAGTTCGAGCAGCGTTTCGGGTTCACCATCGGCAAGGTCACCCGGGAGATGATCAAGAACGCCATCCACCTGGACGTGTTCCGGGAGCTGGGGGGCCTTCGGGTTTTCAACGAGTTCCGACAGATCCTGGAAGAGGAGAACCCCATCCCGTCCATCCTGCGGATTTTCGACCTGGGCCTCATGGAGATCATCCACCCGGGCATCACCCGGCACAACGAGCTCATCGACCAGCTGGACGAAGCCAAAAAAGTCCTGGCCTGGCATGACCTCATGTACACGGACGAACCCATCGAACGCTGGATCATCTACTTTTTGACCCTGCTGGCCCCCTGCGACCGGGAGGTTTCCGAGGTGGTGGCAAGGCGCCTCATGCTGCCCCCAAAACACCGAAAAATCCTCACCGAGGAACGATTCCATGCCAGGGGAGCTTACATCTGGCTCACCCACGGCCTGCCCGCCGCCAACAGCGACCTGCATCGGCAGCTCTCCCCCTTGAGGACCGAGCTGCTCCTGTACGTCATGGCCATTTCAAAGGACGAGGCCATCAAAAAAGCCATCTCCCATTACATGAGCCAGCTCCGCCACATCAACCTGTCCATCAGGGGCCGTGACCTCAAGACCCTGGGCCTCAAACCCGGCCCCCGCTACGGTGAGATCCTGGCAGACACCCTGGCCGCCAAACTCGACGGCCAGCTCAAGGACAGAGACGACGAGCTGGCCTTTGCCGCCGGCTACCTAAAGGGGTGACCCGCCCGAGACAAACCGATTGACGTTTGATCTTTCCCCTTTTTTCCGGCATAGAAGGGGGGCACCCGGTGGGCCAGCCCCGCCTTGAGGATTAAAAAAGAGACACCGTGTGACCCCGCCAAGGGGCCGCCTTATTGACTGCATAGATACCCGGTGTTCCGCACCCCTTGCGGAACACCACCCTAAGGATGAACGCGATGAAAGAGACCGTACTGACAGGGATACAAACCTCCGGCACCCCCCACCTCGGCAACTACGTCGGGGCCGTCCGGCCCGCCATCGAAGCGAGCCGCAGAACCGATGTCCGCTCCTTCTATTTTCTGGCGGACTACCACTCCATCATCAGCTCCCACGACCCGGAAAGACTCAGGCAGTCCAGCATGGAAGTGGCGGCCACATGGCTTGCCACAGGCCTGGACACCGACAACGCCGTGTTTTACCGCCAGTCGGACATCCCCGAGATCCCGGAACTCACCTGGGTCCTCACCTGCATGACGGCCAAGGGTCTTATGAACCGCGCTCACTCCTACAAGGCAAAGGTCCAGGCCAACGAAGAGAACCGCACCGGTGACCCGGACAAAGGGATCACCATGGGGCTCTACAGCTACCCCATCCTCATGGCCGCAGACATTCTCATGTTCAAGGCCCACAAAATTCCCGTGGGAAAAGACCAGATCCAGCACATTGAGATGGCACGGGACATCGCCGCCCGCTTCAACCACCACTACGGCGAACACTTTGTGCTCCCTGAAGCCATGATCGACGACTCCGTGGCCGTCCTTTCCGGCCTCGACGGCCGCAAGATGAGCAAGAGCTACAACAACACAATTCCCCTTTTTCTCCCCGAGAAAAAGCTGCGCAAACACATCATGAAGATCAAGACCAACTCCCTGGAGCCCGGTGAGCCCAAGTCCACCGAAGGGTGCACCCTCTTTGAGATCTTCCGGGCCTTTGCCTCCGAAGACGAAGTTGCCGATGTGAAAAAACGCTATGAAGCCGGTATTGCCTGCGTACTAGTTCCTCTTCGAGTACTTAAACGAAACCCTCTCCCCCTTCCGGGACACCTACGACCGGCTCATCGCCAACCCCGGAGACATTGAGGCCGAACTCATCAAGGGCAGGGACAAGGCACGTGAGTACAGCGTCCCCTTCCTAAAGGAAATCCGGGAAGCCGTGGGGTTCACCCCCCTGGGATAACCCCGCACACGGAAACAGGAACGCCATGAACCGACTCTTCGGTACCCGCTACGCCGTCAAGCTCGATGTCTTTGAGGGCCCCATGGACCTTCTGGTCCACTTGGTCATCAAAAACGACATGGATATCCTCGATATCCCCATCGCCATCATCACAGAGCAGTACATGGCCTATCTGGAAATGCTGAAGAGCCTGGACATCGAATTTGCCGGTGATTTTCTCCTCATGGCGTCCACCCTCACCCACATCAAGTCGCGCATGCTCCTCCCCCCGACAGGGGGCGAGGAGGATGAAGACCCCCGTATGGAGATTGCGCGGCCCCTGCTGGAGTACCTGCGCATGAAACGGGCTTCCGACGCCGGGACCGGAGATGCTCGGCACCGCCCCCGGGTTTTGCTCGCCAGGAGCGGGAGCCCACGCCGGAACCACCTGCAGGGGAAGACCGGCTCGTGGAAGCCGACCTCATGGACCTGGTCAACGCCTACAAAGAACTCATGGCAGGACGCTACCGGGATCATGCCGTGGACTTTTCCACGGAAAAGCTCAGCGTCCGCCAGCGAATCGAAGAGGTGGCAGCAAAGCTGGCACAGAAAGGATCCGTCCTGTTCACCGACCTGTTCCATCCCAAAGAGTCCAAGGCCGAGTTGGTGGTCACCTTCCTGGCCATTCTGGAGATGGCCAAACAGGGCCGCCTGCGGATCATGCAACACGTCCAGAGCGGTATCATCCGCGTTTTTGCCCCCATGCCGGAACCTCCGGCCCATGAGGAGACAGCCCTCCATGCCCCAGCCAACCCTTAAACAGATCGTCGAGGGCCTCCTCTTCTCCGCCCCCCACCCCCTGTCCATGGACAAGCTCCGTCGCCTGGTCCCGGAAACGGAAAAAGAGAGGGTGCCGGAAACGGTCCGTGAACTTGTGGCCGAATACACCGCCCGGGACGGCGGCGTCCACCTTGTCCGGGTGGCCGGAGGCTACCAGTTCCGCACAGCGGCTCGCCGGGCTGGACCGCCCGGACCGACCAGGCCCCGTCCCTGAAGCTCTCCAAGGCCGCCCTGGAGACCCTGGCCGTCATCGCCTATCGCCAGCCGGTGATCCGAAGCGAGGTGGAGTACCTGAGGGGAGTGGACTCCGGAGGAATTATCCGAAGCCTCCTGGACATGCGACTGATCCGGGTGGCCGGGCGCAAAGAGATCCCCGGGCGTCCGCTGATCTATGCCACCACACGTCACTTCCTGGAACTCTTTGGTCTCAACAGCGTGGACGACCTGCCCTCCCCGGAAGAGCTCGGTGCCCTGGACACCCCTTCTGCCGATGAGCCGGACCCCGCGCCCTGAACACGGCCCGCCCCTTGACAGCCCTTTTATTCCAGAGGCTGACATTCATTTTTGTTCATCGGCATGGGCACAACTTTCCCCCTGAAGTGTCCTTTTAAAGTTTTCATTGACAGAACTTCCCCCGGCAACATAATCTTTTAGTCCCGTCAGACGTCCATTTACCGGGATTGCTTCCGCTCAAGATGCCTCAGGGTCGAGCCAAAAGCGCCCCATGGGGGTCGTGCCCCGGGCCACGACGCGGAGCATACCATACACAGGGAAAAGACATCAGGGACTTAAACGTGGCACAGACTCTCTTGATATTCGGGTAAAAAACATATGAGACTATCCAGCAAAAGCAGATATGCCGTCAGAGTACTTCTTGAACTCGCGCGCCATAAAGAGGGCGATCCCATTCAGGTGGGCGTCATTTCAAGGCTTCAGGACATCCCCGTTAAATTCCTGGAGCAGATCATTCGCGACCTTAAAAAAGACGGGTACATCACCAGCTTTCGAGGGCCCAAGGGCGGATACAAGCTCATGGCAGACCCCGAGGCCATCACCTTCGGTGAAATCGTCCGAAAATTCGAAGGCGAGAGCGATCTCGTGGAGTGTGTCGCAGACCCCGAAGGGTGCAAACTCTCCGACGAATGCAGGGTGCGCACCGTCTGGGCCGATGCAACGCGCAACCTGTACGAATCCCTGGACAGTATCACCATCGCGAGCCTTCTGGAAACGTCCGGCGGCAACCTCAACGATGCCTGTGATGCCTCCCACTTCAAGCGTGAAGAGTTTTATTGATCACGCCGTCGTCCGTTTCCACGACACACGCAGGCCGTGTCAGGCCTTGAATAAGACTGAAAAACCCGGCTTTCGCCGGGTTTTTTTGTCTCGATCCGTTGCGTCAATTCAGCTCAAAGGAAGGCGGTAATTTCCAGCCCCGCCATCAAAACGAATAGCCTTTGTTATCGGGGTCAAAATCATAGCTGCTCAACCCCACGTTGAGCTGCAGGTCCCGGAGCGGGTACACGCCGATAGGGTGTTGTTCCAGTCATAATTCTCGATCTTCACGAGAAGCTCAGAATCCGCGTCATAATAGCTGACGGAACGACGACAATAGTAATCAGGAATCGTCAGGGCCTGTCCTTCCCTGATATCCTGCGGCGTGTCCACGCCCTTGTTCACCGAAAGAATCACGAACATGTCCTGATCGTATCGGTCCGCGACATCCCAGAGGGTCTCCCCTTTTTTAACTGTGTGGACAGCCCCTTTCACCTCTTCCGGGAAAAACGCCTCCACGACCACCACCTCACGGCCGTCCAGGCTCTGACGGCCCCGGTCCATCACACGGACTTCATTGCGGTTCAAGCCTTTCTCCAGGTCGCGGAGAACGACTTCCGTGGTAAAAACGATGCCTGCATGGAATATCGGGTGATGCTGCCCCTCCATGGCCATCTTGCCCGTGGGATCCACGTTCACCGTAACCAGCCCCAAAAAACCGCCCTTATGGGCCTTTAGACGGTCTTCGTTTTCCCCTTTGACGTACAGGGCCTCCTGCCCCTTGTTGACCTTTCCGATCCATTGCATATACACCCGACCCGGCTGGGCGTATTTAAAGAGGATCTCCTCTTCCGGGCCAAGGCTGCCTTCGAACTGCTCCCGCTTCACAAGGACCGCCGTGTAATCGGAAAGAGAGCGACTCGTCTCAAGGGATCGCTTCACCCGGGCCAGAGGGTCGGCCACCATGACCTCCGCACACACCCCGCTGCCGAAAAAGAAAAAAGCCGCAACGAAAACGACCGCCCCACCCCAGCCTGCAACGCTCCTTCTGCTTCTATTCATCCCCTTCTCCCTTTGGTTGCCCGTACCATCATGGTGATTTTAGGCGCCCTGACGGACGCCCTGTCGTCATGTTCACATTACGTAACATTATTCACCAGTAGAGCACAAGACACCAAAAGCAAAAGAAAAAAAGGCTATTAAAGCAGAATCCGCCCCAGCGGTCACACCGAGTCCAACGTCCTTCACCAGGGTATCGACTTCCGAGGTGTGTAAAACAGGGCTTAATGCCATCTCGGGGTACAGCTCATGGGCCCGGTTGCCAGACTGGCGGCCCAAAATGGCTGAGATGGCGGTGGTGAGCACCGGACTGTGCCGACCGGTGGCAAGACAGACGGGACAGTCGATTTGCCCGTAATCCGAAAGGGTCAGGGGGGTGGAGACCGCGGGCCTTGAATCCAGAAGCACTCTGCCTACCCCCGATGAAAGGGCTTTGCGGGCACCGTCCGGAAGCAGGTGAAAGCCATCCGTACCCGTAAGGCTGTTGAAAAACTCCCGGGCGGCACCCTCGTCATCTCCACGGTCGTGAAGCTCCGTAATACGACCGATCAGGGCCCTGCCGTCGTGTTGAAGGGGGTGACCCGTCTCGTCGAGGACATGGTTACACATGGGCTCGAAGAGCACCAAGCTCTTGACGGCCCCGGGGAACATAACCGCATAGCACAGGGCCACGGCCCCTCCGTAAGAGTGGCCCACCAGGTGACAGGGACCACGGGTCTGCAAATGGCCGTACACAAGCCCATGGACCCTTTCGGCCTCGGCCTCCATGGAGTGAGGTGTTCCTCCGGGTCGGGAAAGGGCGCCTCCCCATAACCCGTCAGGTCGACGGCAACGGGGCGATGGGTCGGCGTAAGCTCGTCAAAAAGAGTACGCCACTGGCGCCGGGTGTTCATGGAGCCGTGGAGAAGTACCACCGTCTGTTCCGGCGGCGTCGTGGGGAACAACGTGCAGCATCCGGCCTCCCAGGTTGTAAGAAAAGGGTAACTGTTCAGTTGCCTCCGGCGACCAGGTGGGGACACCTGGAAGCCCTGTGGCGAATGCATGAAGGCAGCCGCGAGTTGCACTCGCGCCTCCCCTAATTCGGTAGATTTCGCGTGGGGTATGACATGTGGCAACCGTTTTTGAGAGGCCCATGTCACTCTTCCGGCACAGGGGAGTGGGCCCCGTTTTGGATTTCCTTTACTTACGGAATAACTCCGGCGGATCGGTTTGTCAACTCACCCGTGGGCTACATAATCTTTTCATCGGCGGCAAAGGCTTCTTCGGCGTCGGTTTCACAGTCCCGGGTCTGCCCTTCCTTGCGTGCGGCGGCCTGCTCGTCGTACCACTCCCCGGCGATGATCAGGGACATCACCTCGTTGGTCCCCGTCCAGATGGAGGCGAGCCGCAGGTCCCGGACAATTTTTTCCACCGGATAGATGGTTGTGTACCCGATGCCCCCCATCACCTGCATGGACTTATCCGCCACGGTCTGGCAGGCCTCGGTGACAAATTTTTTGGACTCGGAGACCAGGCGACGGATGCGGGCCGGTTCCACGGCCTCGTCCACGGCGCGGCAGGTGGTGTAGATCGCACGTCGGCCTGCGTCGAGGAGCATGGCCGCCTCGGCCACCTGAAAGCTCACCCCCTGATAGCGGTTGATGGTCTTTCCGAAGGCCCGTCGTTTGGTGGTGTACGCTGTGGCCACTTCCAGGGCGGGGCGTGCGGCGCCGATGGTCATGGCGGCCGTACCGAGCCGCTCGGGAATCATCATGGTGTTGAACACGGCAAAGGCACCGTTGAGGCGTCCCACGATGTTCTCCTTGGGGACCTTGACCCGGTCGAAGATAATGCGGACCCCCGGCACCCCATGAGCCCGTAAAGATACTCCACCTTCACACCGGGTCCGCGATCCACGATAAAGCAGGTGAGGGCCTTATGGGGCTCGGCCCCTTCGTCGGTGCGGGCGTACACAAGAAAATAGTCCGCCCCTTCACCGCCTACGATGAACCGCTTCTGGCCGCTTAAAAGAAAATGGTCGCCCTTGTCCTCGGCCGTGGTGTTGGTGCCGAAAAAATCGGAACCGCCCCGGGGCTCGGTGAGACACTCGGCCGCGGCAGCCCCTCCCCCTTTAAGAAGGGGTTTCACGTATTTTTCCTTCTGGGCGTCGGTGCCGTGGAGAATGATGGCATCGCACACCAGCTCCGCCCCCACGCCGAAGGTGCAGGCCATGATGTAGCCCAGTACCCCCACCTCCTCCATGACCATGGCTGTGGTCACCCAGTCCAGACCCCGCCCTCCCCAGGCCTCTGGGTAGCGGCATCCCATGAGGTTGCGCTGCCCCGCCTCCTGAAGAAACTCTTTGGGAAACTGCACCTTGTCGTTGTCCATGTCGATGAGCAGCTGCCTGGGCACCGCCTTGACAAACTCCCGCACCTCGTCCCTTAACGCAAGGGCTTCCGGGCTCAACAGGTAATCGAACATTGCCCCTCCCTTTGGATTGATTTCATCGTCACCAACCAACCTGAACAGCTATGGACGTAAGGCCTCCGGCGGCCCTGCCGGGGGCAAACATTTATAAGGCTTTAAAATGATCTCGTCATCTCTTCAGCTCCTGCAGGCGAAGCTCCAGGGCCTCTTTCATGGCCCGTATATCCTTTTCCATGAGATCCAGCTCCCGTTTGCGCTCCCTGACCTCCTCGATCTTTCTCTCCGCATAGGCAAGGCTCATTTCGATCTGCCACTCATTCCAACTCCCGTGCTGGCAAGGCCGATGATCTCAGCGATCTCTTCCAGGGAACACCCAAACCGTTTGCCCCTCAGAATAAGCTTCAGGCGGGCCCTGTCCTTGGCCGTGTAGACCCTCTGGTTCCCGGGGGTTCGAGCCGGGGAGATCAGCCCCTTTTCTTCGTAGTACCGAATGGTTGAAGCACTGAGTTCCAGACTTGATGCCAGTCCTCCTTATATGGTATATTGCTGGCCTTCCGAACGGCTACTCTCAAACCTTTCTTCTCTTAAAGTTAACTTTAAGTTAGCGGGACACACCATCCCTTGTCAAGCCCTGTTTACCATGGTAAACACCGACCCATACCCTGTATCAAGCACCACGGCCCCAAAGGCCTTACCCATCGTGCTTTGACAGACTCTCTTCCCCCACAGGTTTCACATTTTTGTAAGAGTGTGCCATAATGCCGCCCATCAAACCATCAGAAGCCCTTAAGCGCTTCCGATTCAACCCGCAGGGCTGCCTGCGCAACAGGAGATTGTCATGAGCATCAACCGATTTATGGACGAAGTCATTTCACGGGGAGCGGAAGCGGTTTTGCCCCACAACCTGGAGGAGGAATGGCTTGAACGCGTTGATCGCGGCAAAAACTTTTTCTTGCCATGGCGGTTCTGAGCTAGGACTCCGACGAAGAGCCCTTCGGAGACGAGAACTCCATGATGCTCCTCTCCGCCGTCACCGAGTTGACCCAGGCCCAGAAAGATTATACGCCCGACGAGGAAGATGATCAGGTGGACGAAGGCCTCTTTTTCGAGAATCTCTCCTGCTACTCCCTGTCCATCCTTTTTGAGGCCATCCGCCAGCAGAGCGAATTCACCTTCGACCTGCCGGACACGGAGACCATCTTCGACAGGGACCGCCTCTATGCCATCGAACAGGAGACACCCGTTATCACCGAAATCCTCAACGAGCTGGTCCTGGGTGTGAAGCCCGACGAGGCCTCAGACGAGGACGCGTAACCCGAATAGTTCACCGACCCGCAACACAAAAAGGGGACCAGGCACATGTGGCCTGATCCCCTTTTTTTTGTGTCGCGTGTCTGTGCGGAATCTTCCCCGGATCAGCTGCGTCCGCGGCGCCCCATGGCCTGGCACTCCGCCAGGTAGTTCTGGACGCGGATAAAGGGGGCGTAACGTGCGTCCTCCTCCTTGATATGCGCGGGAAGCCACGAGATCACATAGGCCAGCGCGTCCTCGGACACCTTTGCGGGATCTTCGGAAAAGAGGCGACGGAACCCCATGATCTTTTTGATGAACCGCTTGTGCTCACGCTTGTGCTGGTTCAATTCGGGGTATTGCTTTCCCACCAGGATACGCTCCTCTTCGGTCGTTGAAGTGCATCCTGGCAAACTCCATGATATCGGCAAGGGCTTCGCCGATATTCTCAAAATCCTCTTCTTTTTTCCGTTTCACAGCGGTGAGCTCCTGGAGCTTCATCGCTATTTCCATAAGGCGCTGATTGCGCTCGTCGATCAATGGAGTTCTGACCCGCAGGAATCATCCCAAGCCAGTCCTTCCATAGGGTACCTGTCTCCTTTGCACCGATCGGTTTGTCTGTGATATGGGGATCGGACGCTCTGCCCGCAGCGTCTCCGCCGGGTCAGGTGCGGTATCATTCGTGAGTATATAAGACGATCTGGTTACTGTTTTGGATATATAGCATCGAAATTGCGAGGGGGACAACCCATTTTCACAACCCCGTTTCGAAGGTGAGCCCGGTAGGCGTCGCCTCCCCTTGCAACCACCTCTTCCAGAAGCGAAATCTGCGCTGAAATCTGATCAGTATAGACATTACGGTCCATCCGCAAGCCCTCAAAGTCGCGTCCCGAAAATGATCCAGCACGCCCTTGCCGTCCCCGTCCACCATCTCCCCTAGGCCCTTCCGGCAAAATGCCGGGGTGTTCATCACAAGATCCCGTTCACTGAAAAAGGCCTCTTTATCCGCCTCGCGAAGCTCCTGGGCCAAAAGCAGAATCTTCTCAGCATACCGGCAATCGGCCATTTGACCGCCCAGGTCAGCCGCTTTCAGCAGCTCCCCCATGTACCGGCGCTCTCCGGTGTCGAACCGGATGGAGCGCATGTCGGCCTCAAGCTCGGTGCATGCAAGAAGAGACCGTGCAAAGCCACAGGAGGCCCGGTCCCATCCATGGCCGACGAGATACGCCCCGAGCATCTCCATACCACGCGGGACATGCCTTTTGGTGAGTTCCGCCCCCGTGATTTCGGGGTCATCCACGCCCCGGATCAGCCCCGCGTCGTGAAAAAGAGCCGTCACCAGGCAGAGAAGCCCCTCTTCCGCTGTCACCCGGTGGCCGTCGAGCACCGCACCGTGAAGAAGGCGAGCCATGGCAAGCGTCACGGTGACCACGTGGGTCAGGTTGTGAATGGCTTCTCGGAGGGGCAAATATCCCGGCCACTCTCCCCGATAAAGACGCTCCACATCGTCCCAGGACTCATCCAGAAAGACCTCGTTGCCTCCGGGCCACATCAGCCGAAACAGATCTCTCACCTCGTTGTGCGCTGCCCCATGGGATTCCATGGTGACCAGATCCACTGTCATGGTGTGTGCCTCCCCTTGCCCGGCTGGATGCCCTCCACTTTTTCAAGGAGGCGCCCGGCATTTTCTACACCCTCTCCGGCCTTGGCATGCTCCGGATTCAAGATAAGGCTCTTTCGCCACTCGGCAATGGCGCCGGTAAGATTTTCCTGAAGAAACAGACGAACCCCCTTTCGATAATGGCTCTCCGCTCTGGCTTTCAGCGTCCGGTTCAGTTGCGCCGCCAGCGCCTCTTTCCCGGGGAAACCTGAATCCACGCCCTCCAGCACATCCCGGCACGTCACAAAGGGGATCTGTTCCAGACAGCCTGTGCCTCGCGAAGGCGCTGGGTATTTGTGCGAACCTTCTCCATCACGCTGCCGTGCCTGGATGGCAAGGATCTCCTTGATTTGTGGTTTTTCGTTCTGAAGGCATCCACCCGGCCATGGCCAGCGCCTCCCCGTAGGCCCCGCCGGAACAATGCTTCAGCCAGGTTGTGGGCTGCGGTGTTTTTTAAATACAGGGCTTCCTCATCCCCGGCTAATAGCCAGGCATCCTTCGGAAACGGCCAGCAGGGAACCCCAGGCCTCGCTCCTGTAATCCCTGCGCGCCTTTGCAATGGAACGGCCGTAGCTGAACTGGGCGGCCACCAGGGAGGCCTCCACTTCGGGCAACCGAAGCAACTCTCCAGCGACCAGGTCATCGCCGTAAAGGGCCGCCACCAGGGGAGCAAGCCGGACGTTCTTATACACCCGAAGGGCCATGTCCGTGGCGGATTCCCCTTTCCTCACGGTGCAGGGAACCACCAGGTGTCGGGACAGGGTCCCGCGAAGGCGCTCCTTGGCCCCTCCATGGCCCGGGTCCATGCGCAACACCATGAGGAGGTGCCGAATCCCCTCGTCCGTATCGCCCCGATTCAGAGCCGTGTCCGCAGCCGCGAGCTCTCCCTGGATGTGCTCACGGCGAAGCGCGTGAAGGGAAGCGAGCTTCTCACGGGACACTGCCGCCGACGCCTCCCAATACCGAATGGCCCCCACGATATCCCCCCGGGCCTCCAGGGCCAGGGCGCGCTCCTGCAAGGCATCGGGAAAGGGCACCTCGGAACGGGGGACCATGGGAATCCCGCAGCCCCCCAGAATCATCAGGCAGGCCGCCACCCAGAAAATACGACACGACCTCACCATGCCAACCTCGCCTCCCTGAAGGTATCAAGATAACGGTCCAGGGGCTCTTCAGCCCCGCGTCCCCCCACATCCATACGCACGATGCTCAGGTTGTCGCAGAAAAAAGGATTTCCTCCGTCTCCCAGGACAAAGATCCCTTTGGTCCCCAAAGAGACCATCACCGAGGCCAACACGCTGTTGCCGGTGCCGTCCGGATACGCGGCAAACCGAACGGGTTCCCCCGTATGACTCTCCAGGCGTTCATGGGAGGAGGTGATGGATTTCTTGACACGGCGTGTGTAACCCACCAGGCTCTCCTTGGGCGCAGGGGACGAGAGCCCCCTGGCCTCAGCCGGAAGCAGGGCGGGCTCAAGTCCGCCTTGCGCAAGTTGCGCCACCTCCTCCCACGTCAGCTGCCCGGGCGCCCCCACCTCGGAGTCGTCCAGTAGAGCCCGGTAAGCTTCATATGGCCGACCTTTGCCAGGAAGTCTCTGAACCCCTCGGCATCGCGAACCTCAAAGGCAAGGAGCACAGCCCCCTTGGAAACCGACCTCTCCATGCGGATAAATCCGAGAAAGGCCTCGGGCGTCAACAGGGCAGACCCCATGGTCTTCAACTGGAGCAGGTCGTCCTGCAAACGTTTCCCGACGGATTCAGATGGTGCCGTGCTCCCCATCAATCCACCGATAGGTCAAAACCGGCACGGCCTGGTAGCCGTCCGATCGGATTCCCAGATCATAGGCAGGGGTTGTGGGAACAAGCAAAGGGGTGTTGGCAGGCGTCAGCCCGGGCGGGTTCAGGGCTTTGACGGCCGGAAGGCCCGCGTCCCCCCCGCCGAAATCAGCAGCTACTTTTTCAAGGCTCTCTCCGGGGCCGGGTTGCACCACCACATATTCCCCGGCATCGTGGTGCCAGGGACGCGCCGTGCAGGCACTCCCCAAAAAGAAAAGTGCCAGCAGCACAACCCACAGCCGTCGTTCGGATTTAATTTCCATAATCGCGTATCCCCGTCACCCGGTACACCTCCACCAGCCCGGAGCGCCCCTTGACCTTCTGGGGCACCAGGGACTCCACCTCCAGCATGTCCCTGTGCCTCTCCATGACGCTGCTTCCCACAACGATCTCACCGCCCTCGGCCAGGGCGTTAATGTATGCGGCAACATTGACCGTGTCCCCGATGACCGTGTACTCCATCTTTGCCTGGGAGCCGATGCTGCCCGCCACAACCACTCCGCTCTTGATGCTGATCCCCACCCGGGAGAGAAGCGGGTTCCGGCCAGACTCGCCGGCCTGGCGAAACGCCTGCTGCATCTCCACGGCAGCCCGGACACACCGTTCCCATGGTCTCCGGATCTCGAATCGAGAAATCCTCAACACGGCCAGCACCGCGTCGCCGATGAACTTGTCCACATACCCCCCATGCTTGAGGATAATGGAGGTGGCGATCTCAAAGTAGCTGTTAAGTTCTTCCACCAGCACCTCCGGGGCCCGGGTTTCGCGAATACACTCCACGTCGGGCAGACACGGCGGTGATCCTCAACCCCTCGAGCCAGCTGTTCCTGGTCTGCATGATCAGCTCCAACACGTCGGCCCCCACGTACTTGCCGAAGGACTCCCGCATCATGGTCTGCTTGAAAAGCTCCTTGCCCATGCGGTTGAAGGCCGTGGCCAGACGGCCGAGTTCATCGTTGCTGACGGCGTCCTGACCTATGGCCTGGAACCTCCTTGGCAAACTCCTGGGTGGCCTGCGGTTCACAAGGCCGGAGATGGGCTTGGAAAAACGACGGCCGAACAGCACCGCCACCACCAGGCCGATAAGGCAGATGATCATGGTGCTGATGACAAGAAAGGCCCGCTCGTCCAGGAAAAGCTGGTCGATGAAATCAATGGAGAGCCCCACGTGCACCTCGCCGAGTCGCTTCTCCTTGAACACGATGGGAGCACTCATGTTCAAAACCTGCCCCGCACCTTCGGCGCTGACGGTGAAGAGGTCACCTCGCCCCGGGAGCCCACCGGTCCGGTGGGCGGGTAGCGCACCATGGTGTTACCGATGCGGGACGAATCGGTATGGGCCTTGATCACCTCGTTGTTGTCAACGATGAGGGCGTACAGATGGCCGTCCACCCCTTCGGCGTTCTGGATCAGGGCGTTGAGGGAAAGGATGTTGTCTTCAAGGAGGGGGATCTTGGCGTTGCTGGCAAAGTAACCGAGGCTCACCATGCCCAGCTTCACCGCGTGATTGTAGAGTTTTTCCTTCTGGCGCTCCAGGATCACGTAGCTTAAAAGCCCCACGGTCAGGAGCATCACCACGGTCATGGTCACCGAGAGCTGAAGCCAGATGGGATCCTGCGGGGGGGCCGGGAATATCTCCCGGTGAGGGAATCGCCGATGCCACGGATCAGCTTGCGAGTATTGTCTTTTTTTAACAGGGAGGTGACATGGATACGGTAGTGCTCGTTGACTGCCGTGACGATCTCCTCCTCCGTGGCGTAGGAGAGCTCCACGATGACCTTTCCCAGGGGAACGGCCACCCCTTGCTGAAACAGCCGGTCTCTCTGCACGTCCAGGGCAGTCTCCAGCTCGGCGGGCGTGATCACGTCACGGGTGGTCAACACCTCCCCCATGATCATGTCGTCGCGATTGCGCCGGGAAAACAAACGGCGAAATAAGCCCTGCTGATGAGCCGGAGGGTCTTCAACATAAGGATGGGCTCCGTCGTCCATACATGAATGTGGGAATAACACAAAACGGCGTGCGGGCTCATGAGGCCGTCACCGGGAAATAAACCAAATAGTAATACGATACATCTTAAGGGTGCAAGGACTAAGGCCCCGGGATCATGCGGTCCCGCACGTCTCCCGGGCTTCCAGCATGGACAGCAGGCGTCCGTGGATTCCCTCGAAGCCGCCATTGGACATCACCATGAGGAGGTCTCCTTTCCGGGCGTTGGCCCTGCAAAAATCAACGATGGCCCCAGCGTCAGGAAAACAGTGTGCCTCCTTACCCGAGGCCGAAAGGGCACTCACCAGGGCATCGGAGGAGAACCGCTCCCCTTCGGGGACCTTCTCCGGGTTGGGCGGGGTGCGCACGCACACAAGGTCCGCTGAGTCAAAGGCCGTGGCATAGGCCTCCTGGAACACATTGCGCATGCTCGAGTTGGTGCGGGGCTCGAAGATAGCCACAAGCCGCCGGTCCGGGTAAAAAGAGCGCACCGCCCCCAGAGTGCTGGCAACGGCCGTGGGGTGATGGGCAAAATCGTCCATGACCAGAATGCCATCCTCTTCTCCACGGATCTCCTGACGACGCCTGACCCCTTTGAACGTGGCAAGGGCGTCTGCCACCTCGCGCCGATCCAGGCCGAGGCGATGACAGGCCGCGATGACGGCGACGGCGTTCTCCACGTTGTGGCCCCCGGGCATGGGCAGGGTATACTCCCCGTAAAGCTCCCCTTGGTAAAAAACGCGGAAGCAGGTGGCCGGTGCCGTGGCTGTCAAGACTTCGGAACGCCAGAGGGGGTCTCCGCTAAGTCCGTAGGTCAACACCTCGCAAGGAGCGTCGGCCGTCACCTCGGCCACGTGTGTGCCGGGTCCGGCCACCACAGCAGCCCCGGGACGGTGGCGGCCCATGAATTTTCCAAAAGACCCCATGACATCGGCAAGGTCGTCATAGATATCGGCGTGATCAAACTCCACGCTGGTGAGGATCGTCACCTCGGGGTCGTAGTGCAGAAACTTGGTTGCCATTAAAACGCGTGTTTTGTACCTTTGTCCCCTTCCACCACCAGAAACTCGCCCTTGCCCACCTTGCAGTTGCGGGAAAAATTCTGCAGCACCCCCCCGATCATAAAACTGGGGTCCTTGCCCGCATGCTCCAGCACCCAGGCCATCATGGACGATGTGGTGGTCTTGCCGTGGGTCCCTGCCACCACCACCGTGCGCTTTCCACGGCCAAAGAAACCTGCCACGGCCTCGGGAAACGAGCAGTAAGGCAGGCCCCGCTCACCTAAAGCCAAGGCCTCCGGGTTGTCCTTGCGGATGGCGTTGCCCACCACCACCAGGTCGGCATCCCCTAAGTGCTCGGCCTTGAACCCCTCCAGCAGGGTAATCCCGTTGTCGGCGAGCAGATCGCTCATGGGCGGGTAGATCCCGTTATCGGAACCGGTCACCTCAAGGCCCATCTCTTTAAGCATCAGGGCCAGGGCCCCCATGCCCGTGCCGCACACGGCAATGAGATGCACGCGCTTCACCCCTTCGGGGATTGTGTTCAACGAGGATTTCAGGTGATGTGGGGGTGTCTTCTGCATCATATCTCCAGGTTAGCGAGTGCTTCGTTTTTTTGATTTGAACCTAATTTCAAGACGATCTTAAAAGCAGGTTGCGGATGTGATGTAACCGGAGGAACGAGGGGATACTACGGCACCGGCCTTACGATTTTTCCTGAGGTACGAAGGAAAAATCGCAAGGGCAATACACTTTCGAGGTGGCACACCTCGCCGCCGGAGGCATGCTTCAGGCTCTTTCCCTGCCTATCCGGCCAGTTCGCCCAGCACCTTGGTTGCGGCGGCGATGGTGGTGTCGATGTCCTCGTCGGTATGGGCAGCCGAGACAAAGGCGGCTTCGAACTGGGAGGGCGCAAGGTAGATGCCCTCTTCGAGCATTCGGTTGTAGTAGGCGCTGAAGAGATCGAGGTTGGAGGTCTTGGCATCCTCGAAGTTGGCAACGGGTCCGGCGGTGAAGTAGAGGCCGAACATGGAGCCCGCGGTGTCGGCGGTGCAGGGGACGCCTGCTTTGGCGGCGGCACCTTTCAGGCCGTCCACCAGGCGGGTGGTTTTTGCGGAGAGGGCCTCGTAGAAACCGGGCTCCCGGATGGCTTTCAGGGTCTCGATGCCCGCGGCCATGGCCAGGGGGTTACCGGAGAGGGTCCCGGCCTGGTAGACGGGGCCGCTGGCGATGTGGGCCATGATGTCGGCTCGGCCGCCATAGGCGCCAACGGGAAGACCACCGCCGATGATCTTGCCCATGGTGGTCAAATCCGGGGTGATGCCGTAGAGGGACTGGGCGCCGCCCAGGGCCACGCGGAAGCCTGTCATGACCTCGTCCACGATGAGCAGGGCTTCTGCGCTTTTCCGGCCTCTTCCTTAAGACCTTGAGAAAATCGTTCTGGGGCTTGATAAAGCCCATGTTGCCCGCGATGGGCTCCACGATGATACAGGCCACCTTGTCCCCCATGGAGGCCATGACCTCACGCACCTTGTCGATGTCGTTATAAGGAATGGAGAGGGTGTGCTTGATGGTGTCTTCGGGCACACCGGGGCTGCCCGCGATGTTGTAGGTTGCCACACCGGAACCGGCTGCCACGAGAAAGGAGTCGGCGTGGCCGGCAGCAGCTGATCAACGACTACCACGTCCCGGCCTGTGAAGCCGCGGGCAAGGCGGATGGCGCTCATGGTGGCCTCGGTGCCGGAGTTCACCATGCGCACCACGTCCACGGAAGCCACGGTGTCGATGACCAGCTCGGCCAGCTCGATCTCCATCTCGGTTGGGGCGCCGAAGCTGGTTCCTTTTTCAATGGCGTCTCGCAAGACCGCATTCACCCGCTCCGGGGCGTGCCCCAGGATCATGGGGCCCCAGGAGCCCACGTAATCCAGATATCCGTTGCCGTCGGCATCATACACCCGGGCGCCCTTGGCGCGTTCAATAAAAAGGGGATCCCGTCCAACGGACTTGCAGGCCCTTACCGGGCTGTTCACACCACCGGGGATCACGACCTGTGCCCGGTCAAAAAGCGCTTTTGATGTTGTATCCATACGCGTTCAAAGCTCCTTGTGTTATGATGCGATGGCAAAAATCAGTGCCCTGACTTTTTTAGGGCCATCATGGAAATCAAAATACGGGGTCGGAGCCGCAGGCAAAAGGGAGCCCGGCTCGTCCTTAGAAACAGACTCTCTTGACTTACCATCAACGGCTTAAAATGCAACAGCCATTTTCAATTCGTGGTGGGAGCGGCAGGGACACATCGGAAACGTGACATCATGAGCCAGATCAAAGCAGCCAAGGCCTTCGCAAAAATGCTCTCCTACACCCTGGGGGTAGACCCGTATGAGTTCGGGCTTGTCCCCGATGAAGAGGGATACGTCAAAATCAAGGAACTCCTCAAGGCCGTCACCGAAGAAGAGGGGTGGCGACACATCCGGGAGGGCCACATCAAAGAGGTGTGCCTCACCGTCTCTCCCTGCCCTGTGGAGGTAATGGAGAAGAAAATCCGCGCCGCAGACCGGAGCCGCCTGGAACTCCCCCGCTACGAAGCCGAAATCCCAGGCGAACTCTACGCCGTCATCCGCCGCAGGGCCTGGCCCAGGGTCCACGCACGGGGCATCGCTCCCACGGACGATTCCCTCATCCGCCTGACAACGGACAAGGCCTTTGCCAGACGCCTCGGAAAACGCATCGATCCCGCCCCGGTCATCCTCACCGTCCATGTGCCCATGGCCGAAGACGACGGCATTGTCTTTCAAAAGGCCGCCGACCACCTCTACCTGGCCCACGAACTCCCGGCCAAAGCCCTCTCCGGCCCGGGCCTTCCCAAAGCCGACGAACCCAAGAAACAAACCGCCAAAAAGAAACCCAAGCCCCAGATGCAGCCCGCCCCGGGCAGCGTCTTTCTCGACTCCGACGACCTGCCGGCCACTCCCCACAAACAAAAGAACGGCAAAAAAGACAAAGAGAGCTGGAAAGAGAATAAGAAACGATTTCGACGGGAAAAGGGCCGGTTCGACAACAGGTGAGCGTGTGCCCTATGATCAACGTGGCTGGAAAAACAGGCCTTCTTATGGTCAAAAGCGCCGGAAGCATGCCTCCGGCGGCCAGGGGATGATCCCCTGGACCCCAGGTTGCGGATGTCCTCGCCCTTCGTTCCTCAGGGCGAGGACATCCGCGAAGGCTTTGAGAAAATTGGGCAAAACCTGTTTGTCAAACCCGGTTTTATAAATCAGGCTAAAAGTTCGGCCCCCGGCAGGGCCGCCGGAGGCAGATTTCCCTATCCCATACACATGCTGACCCCATGACAGCAAATGAATACGCCTTGCCGTTCACCACGGGCGAAGCCCGTCAGCGAATGCGATGGACCTGAGGAACGAAGGTCGGGAGCATTCGCGACCTTGGGGTGCAGGGGATGTATCCCCTGCCCGTCGGAGACACGTTCCATTAAGGTGTGTTTTCTGCCTGAAAGGCTTTGAGCATCTTGCCGGTGGAGGCAAAGGGGGTGGAGCGTTCAAAGCGTTCCAGCTTGAGGGCCCCGGCATCGCAGGCAAAGGTGCAGACGCCGCAGCCGATGCACGCCGTGGGATCGGCCACGGCTTTTCCGGCCTCCTCGTCCAGGGAGAGGGCCCCGAAAAAGCAGCGATCCAGGCACTGGCCGCACATGACGCAGTCGTCGTTTGCCTTGGGCACAAAATTGGAGGGGGAGATGGACTCGGGGTTGTCCCAGCGGGTCCGGCCCCTTACCTGGGAGCAGCAGCACTCGCAGCAGAGGCAGATGGTGGAGCTCTCTTTTTCCACGTTCTCGGTGTTGGGCACCAGTCCCAGGCGAATCATCTCATCCATGTAAGAGAGGACCTGCTTCCGGGTCACGCGCTTTCCAAGGCCGATGCTCTCGAAGTGAAGGGCGGTAAAACCGATCATGATGCAGCTGCCGATGGGGAACTTATCCCGGCACTCCCGGTCTCCGGCCTTTTCAGCCCGGGTCCGGCAGGGACAGGGCACCATGACAAAATCCTCGGTGGACAGGCTCTCAACAAAGCTGTGGGCCTCCTCCGAGGTCATGACCTTTTCCCCGCACCGGATGGCCTCTTCCACGGGGATGGTCCTGAACACGGGGCTTCCCGCTTCGCTGGTTTCGTAGTAGCGACCGTAGCCCTTGTCGATGAAAAAATCACGATAGAGGGTGATGGCCTCAAGGTCGTCTTCCCTTAAGTCGCTGTAAAAATGATGGAGGTTCAAGAGAACGGGAATGGGAGGAAGGCAGAACATGGTGCCCATGCCCACCAGGGCGTTCTTGATATGGGCCGATTCGATGCGGCGCCCCACCTCATCCACGGAAAGGCCGGAGGCTTCGGCCACCTGCTCAAAGGTAACAAAGGCGGGAAGCACATCCAGGTGCCGGACCACCTCCGCCTCTTCCGGGGTGTACACAAGCTTGAGGTATTCAATAAACGAAGGGGTGAACTCGCCCTCGACCCGGGGAACCCTCATGGGATTCCGATTCATCCTCTCTGCGATGATGATGTATGCATCCTTGCCCATGGAACCGCCTCCTTGTAGGTTTATCTGGAATGCACCGGCCCTTGCCTTCAGGGTGTCCCGGCACGACGCCACCAACGGTCCCACATCATACATGAAAAATCAATACTACACATGTAAAACAGTCAACACAAATTCGCGACATGTGCTATAACGAGCCTGCCTGCCCAGCAACCATCACAAGACTGGAATCTGCCATGAAACGTCACACCCCATTCATCGTCCTGCTCCTTCTTTTTCTCACCGGCTGCGCCAACGGGCTCTTCTACCACCCGGACAACCGGCTCTACCAGACACCGGACCGCCCTTACGAAGAGGTCACCTTTGAAAGCCTCGACGGCACCCGCCTCACGGGCTGGTTCATCGCCTCGTCCCAGGCAGATCCTTTCGGAACGGTCATCCACTTCCACGGCAACGCGGCCAATATCTCCAACCATTACGGCTTTGTCGAGTGGCTCCCTGAAGCGGGGTTCAACCTCTTCCTTTTTGATTACAGGGGGTATGGGGATTCTGAGGGAAAACCCGGCAGGCGGGGTGTATTCGAAGACTCTGTGGCGGCTCTTAAGTACGCGGCCTCACGCCCGGGTGTAGACCCGACCCGCCTCATCGCCTTTGGCCAGAGCCTGGGCGGTGCCAATGCCGTGGCTGCGGCGGCGGCAACACCGGACGTGCCCCTGAAGGGGGTGGTGGTGGACAGTGCGTTTTTTTCCTACCGGTCCATCGCGCGAGATAAAATCGGGCTCATTCCTGTTCTGAAGTGGCTCAAGTGGCCCCTCTCTTTTGTCATGGCCACCAACGGCCACAGCCCCGGGCCGGTCATTGAACGCCTATCCCCCACCCCGGTACTCATCATCCACGGTACCAAGGACCGCGTGATCCCCTACGACCACGGGCGTCGCCTTTACGACGCCGCCGCCTCCCCCAAGACCATGTGGGAATGGTCAAAGTCCACACCGATGCCCTCATGACATGGCGAGACATCTACAGGGAAAAGCTCGCCGCAACACTGCGAAATCTCGCAGAAGGAAAGCCAGCCCTTGAATAAATCTTTTTTTTTACATATATTGTCGTCGTAGCTTTACTCCCCCCTTGCCGCAAAGCGCGGTAAACGTATTTTACTTGCGGCACGTTCACCTACCATTTCATTTCAGGAGAGAACCATGAAAAAGTGTATTATCACGTTGGGTATTCTGTTTATGTTGGTCGGTACCACTTACGGCAAAACGGTATCTGAAGATTGTGGATGTGGTTTGGGAAGGGTAGCAATAGGAGAAAAAGAAGGGCTGGGTTGGAACCTTCTGGGCACCTTCCTCAACAGCCTCTGCGGCAACCAGACCTTCGGCATGTCATCCGGCACCCTGGAGTGCGGTGAGCCCACAAAATTCGCCATCGACCAGCGCATCAACACCTTTGTGGCGGGCAACATGGACAGCCTTGCCATGGACATCGCATCAGGCGGGGGCGAGTCCCTTAGCGCCCTGGCCGAAATCGCCCAGGTAGACCCCGCCCTCAGGGAGCCCCTGGCCACTGAGCTCCAGGCCCGTTTTGACACCATCTACCCCGACGCCGACGTCAGCTACGTCCAGGTGGCAGACGCCCTTCGAGAAGTATTTGCAAGCATCTAAGCCATGGCCCCAATGCCTCGGCACCAAGTAAAACCGGCATCCCGCGGCACATGCCCGCGGGGTGCCCGCACACAGCCCGACGCCCTTTCAGCCCCTCACCGTATCCAGGGCCTGTCGCACCTGGTCCGCAAGCTCGCCCATACTCACCGGCTTTTTCACGATACCAAGCACCCCCAGGCCCTTGGAGGCCCGTTCCTGGGCCGCGTCTTTAAGCCCGGTGCAGAGAAGCACCGGCATGAGGCACCCCATCTCGCGCACCCGGGCCACAAGTTGAAGGCCCGTCATCTGGGGCATGGTCATGTCCGTCAGCATGAGCTGCACCGAATCCGGATCGGCGGCAATAAGGTCAAGGGCCTCCAGGCCACTTGACGCCACCGAGACCCGATAACCCAGCCGTTCAAGCATCATCCGCTCCACCATGCACACCTCCTCCTCGTCGTCTACAACCAGGATGTGTTCATGGCCCTCGGGGGCGGGGGAAACATCCGAGACGTCCTCTTCAACGCAGGCCGACTCCATGTAGGGGAAGGTGGGACTCAGGGCGCCCCCTAGCCAACCCCGAGGGTGCTCTCTACGTCGATCTCCCCCCCGTGGTTCTCCACAATGCCGTGCACGACAGCCAGGCCGAGCCCTGTGCCCTTCTCTTTGGGCTTGGTTGTAAAATAGGGGTCAAAAATACAGTCCAGAACGGCTGGTTCGATGCCCCCCCCGGTGTCGCGAACGGTGAGGGAAACACCGGAAGCCCCGGGCTTGCCCCCCGGAGCCAGGGTCACCCAGATGCAGCCGCCCCTTCCCTCCATGGCATGGTAGGCATTGGTCACGAGATTCATCACCACCTGATGGATCTGGGTGGCGTCTCCCATCACGGGGAGAATCTCTCCGGTGACATGCACCCGCAGGTCGATGGTTGCCGGCAGGCTGGCACGCACCAGTTCCATGACCTCGGTGAGGACCTCTGGAATCATGACGGGCTCAAAGACCTGATCTCCCTTGCGACTGAAGGCAAGGATCTGGTTCACCAGTTTTTTGGCTCGCAACGAGCTTGCATGGATCTTGTTCAGGTATCGACCGTGGGGGCTCGACGCGGAGATCTCCTCCTGCATCATCTGCACATACCCCATGATGGGGAAAAGAATATTGTTGAAATCATGGGCAATACCGCCTGCCAGGGTGCCGATGGCCTCCATCTTCTGGGAGCGGATCAGGCTGATCTCCATGGCTTTTTTCTCTTTTTCGCTCTCCAGGCGTTCCATCTCGTTGGCGATGCCCTTGGCCAGGATGGCCACCACCTCCTGGGTCCGCTTGGGAATGGAAAAGCGGGTCCTCGACATGGCGCACATCACCCCGATGATCTTTCCGTTGTGATTTCGCAACGGTGCAAGCCCAGAAAACTTTGCCCAGCTCAGCTGGCGAAGCATGGAGTTGGCCGGAAACCGATCCCGGACCCCTTCGGGGTAGATGCAGACCCCCTCGTTCATGGACTCAAAGCAGGGGGTCCCCATGAGCTGATAGGTCATGGAATCCTTCATGTACCCGTCCTTCACCATGGCCAGGGTCTGGACCATGTTGTCCTCGCGGATCTCACCGATAATGGCAGTGTCGCACCCTAAAAAGGCGCAGAGCTGACGAACAGCGCCATCGAAGAAGTCCTGTTCCACGCGCCCTGCAAGGGTCTCCACCAGGGCCTTCATGGCGGTATCCTCCTGCTTTGCATCGGTGATGTCCGAGGCCATGCCCGCGATCTTGGAGTCCCTGTCACCGGCCTCTTCGATGCTGAAGCCCCTGAAGCGGAGCCACCGCAGCCGCCCCTTGACATCCCGCATGCGGAATTCAATGGACTCCATCCCCTCCTGGCCGGATTGCAGGCGAACCAGGTAGGCAAAAAAGGACTCCCTGTCCTCCTCATGGATGGCCTCACGGATCAGGGTGGGGTTGCGGCGGACCTTTGACGGGGACAGCCCCAGAATATGCTCCACAGCTGGACTGATCTCCTGGATCTCCCGCGTGGCCATGGATCCCACGCAGAACACCTCCTCCATGTGTCGGGTCAACCGACGGAACCTCAGCTCGCTTTTGGCCACCTGCTCATCGGCACGCCGCCTGTGAAAGGCAATGACGGCCAACACGCAGGCGAGAAAGGAGAACACGCCGATGCCACCCAGGGCAACACGGGTGTAGAGCCCATAGGAGCTGTCCCACGGCTCGACATTGCGATAGCGGTCCACGCCGTTGGGAATCAGGGAAAGAGACATGCCCCTGGCCTCCATGGCCTCCGGGTCCACCACAAAACGATGGGGGCTCTCAGCCTCCACGGGAATCTCAAAGGCCGGCGTGCCGGACAGGATCTCAAGGGCCATCTCCGCGGCCCGTTTCCCCTGGTCGAAATGGCTGATGAGCTTGCCGCCGATCACCCCTTGCCCCATGCCGTGATACCAGAGGTGATACAGGGGAGACGCAAGGTTCTCCGTGACCAGAGACAGGGCATGGTCGAAATCGATGCGGCGCCCGGTGCGGTCCACAAAGGCGGACAGCAGCAGCACTGCGTCCCTGTTGTCAAAGGTCTTCAACACCTCTGCCAACTCATCAAAGCTCAGGTTTTCAAGGGAAAGCATGGAGAACTGGACGGACTTGAACTCCCGGGCCGCGGCATGGAAATGATCCAGCACGCCCTTGACGCTTACGGTGTTGTCCGCGATGGCCACGATACGCCGGACATCCGGCTGCAACCGGGCCATAAGGGAGAGGGTCTCGGAGAGGGCAACCGACTCCACCACACCGGTCACCAGCGGATTTTCGTTCTGTTCGAGGGCAAGCCGCCGGTTGTTCACCCCGAAAAAGACCATGGGAATGTTCTGGAACAGGTCGTTCTGATGATCCAGAACGTAATGAAGGGCGTTGTCGTCCCCCACCAGGATGAGATCGTAGGCCGGGAGGCGCGACAGTTTGAAGGTGAGAAGGTTATGGAAATGGGCTTTGATTTCCGGGGGGTCGAACCGCTTTGTGTCGATGCACTCGATATCAAAATGGATGGATCGGGAAGAGAAGACAGAGCGGATCCCCTCCACCTGTCTGAAAAAGGTGGGATAACTGGGATGGTACAGAAAAAGCTGCCGAGGAACAACACACTCCCGGCACCGCGCACCGTATCGGCGGCACAGACAGTTGACACCTGACTGCCCCCCCACAGACACACGGCCGCAACGGCCAGCACCACCGCATTGAGCCCCCGCAACAAACAGCAACACCCTCTCCAGGGCCCTGGATATGTCCTCACGCTACTCCCCCCAGCCAGCGGTCATTTTCCGGTTTGTCGCTCCCCGGCCTCAACCGGGGCACCGCCGTTCACATCAAAACGCCTTTCCATGATATCGTCCCGCCACTGCGGTTTCTTTATTTTTTCATGGCAACAGGGTCCGCCGCCGTCCGGACCGACACCTTTAAGGTGCCGCCCGGAACGGCGCGCAACCTTACCTGCGCTTCTTTTTTCTCTTTCGGCTTTTTTCGAAAGCTTCGTTCTCTGCGATGAGTTCCTCTGCCGACAGCTCATTGGAAAAATGCAGGGTCCGGGCGTAGTCGGTTTTTCCCACGTGAAGCACCTCGACCTCTTTACCGATGAATTCCTGGATCTCTTCCAGGCGTTCCTTCTCCTCCTTGCTGCAAAAGGAGAGGGCCACGCCCTTATTCACACCGCGACCGGTCCGGCCCACCCGGTGGACGTAATTCTCCGCCACCTCGGGCAGGTCGTAGTTGATCACGGCGGTGACGTCCGGAATATCGATACCGCGCGCGCTCACATCCGTGGCAATGAGCATCCGGCACGCCCCGTCCTTGAATGCCTTCATGGCCTCAAGGCGCTGCGCCTGCTCTTTTTCCCCGTGGATGGAGACGGCGTCAATGCCCACGCGCCCCATGGCCTTTGCCACACGCTCGGCCCGCACCCGGGTGCGCACGAACACCACTAGCTTGCTCTCGGGGTTGTCCCGCACATAGCGTTCCAGAAAAAAGCGTTTGTCGTCCATCTCCACGAACATCACCGCATGGGAGACGTTTTTGGAGACCGGGTCCTCGGGGGAGAGCTGAATGCGGATGGCCGAGCTCTTTACCTGGGAAAAGGCAAGTTTCTTGATTTTTTCATTGATGGTGGCCGAAAAAAACAGGGTCTGGTGCTTTCGGGTGATCTTCTTTTTAACGAAACGGATGTCGTCGATGAACCCAAGGTCCAGCATCCGGTCCGCCTCGTCCAGCACCAGGGTGTCGATGCGGTTCAGCCGGATATAGCCCTGGCTGATGAGGTCAAACATGCGGCCCGGGGTGGCCACCAGCACGTCGATGCCGTCCTGGAGTTTCTTGATCTGGGCATCCTGCTCCACCCCGCCGTACAGGGCAAAGGTCTTGACCTTGGTGTGGCGGGAGAGACTGTCGAACACCTCGCCGATCTGAGCGGCCAGTTCCCGCGTGGGCACCATGACGATACAGCGGATACCGTATGAGCGCTTGCTGCTCTTCCCCCGCTGGATCCTGTCGATGAGGGGAATGGCAAAAGCCGCCGTCTTACCCGTGCCTGTCTGGGCGATGGCCAGGACGTCCTCTCCCTTCTGAATGGAGGGGATCGCCTTGAACTGGATGTCCGTGGGCCGCTTAAAGCCGAGCTGGGCCAGGTTCTTCTTGATATCGTCGGATATATAGTATTGATCGAATTTCATTCGTTTCCCTTCGGGTCATGGTGCCTGCGGGGTACACGGTTCCCACAGCCACGGAATTCTCGGCTCGTCAGAGGGTTTGCCACAGGTACGCTACCTGTGGATATACTGGCCCGTCAATGCGGCGGTTTTTGCCCGCCCAGCCATGGGCTGGCGTATGTTACCGAGGCCCCGGCCCATATTCTGTTTTGCCGTTTCGGTTCATCCACTTACATGCGAATCGTAAAAATAGCAACACCCGATCATGCGGTTCCAGGGGGCAGTTCACTGCCAGGGAATACCATTTATCTTTCTTGATAGCGACTAGTATTCATGGTACGGATTACCGGGACAGTCTGAAATCAGGTTTCGAGGTGCCTTGCTCCTTTTCAGGCAAAGGGAGAAACCGCGTCCCCGGCCCCTGTAACAACCACACGCAATCAATGGAAAGAGAACACGCAGATGAAAAAAGTCGGAATCATTCGTTGCCAGCAGACAGAGGACATGTGCCCCGGCACCACGGATTTCAAGGCCGCCACCCAGGGAACGCTGGCCTTCGAGGAGACGGGCCCCGTCGACATTGTCGGGTTTGTCAGTTGCGGAGGCTGCCCCGGCAAGCGGGCCATCTCCCGGGCCAAGATCATGGTGGATCGAGGCGCCGAGGCCATTGTCTTTACCTCCTGCATCTCCAAGGGGAACCCCATCGGCTACCCCTGCCCCCACTACGCAAACATGAGGGACGCCATCATCAAAAAGATCGGACCGGACGTCCAGATCATCGAATACACGCATTAACCCGTTTTTCAGCAACCCAAGCAATTCGAGACACCGGGCCAGAACCACGAGGCCACGTATCCCTTCCTCCCGAAACGTGTCCCTCGCGAGACAAAAAACCCCGGGCAGTTCGCCTGCCCGGGGCTTTTTTTATCTCAACCGGGCAGCAGCCCCTGATCGGCTCACCCAAAGGGAGAGACAATCGTGCATTCAATATTCCCCACTTTTCAGCCATTTGACTTTGCCACCATGGACGAACAGCCACCTTCACACAGGCGTGCCCATAGTATAAAATACAAACCCTTTACACCCGAAATCGCCCCACCAGATCGGACACCTCGGTGGCCAGGCCCGACAGGGCCTCGGCGCTGTCGCTCACCCGGGTGCTGCTGGCCGAGGTTTCACCGGAGATGCGGTTGATCTGGGAAATCTCGTCGGCAATGCTGTTGGAGACCAGGGAGCTCTGTGCCACGTTTTCGTTGACCTCCTGAATGCCCGTGGAGGCCTGGGCCACGTTCCCGGCGATCTCCTGGGTGGTGACGGCCTGCTCTTTGACCGCTTCGGCGATGGTGGTGACAATGCCGTTGACCTTGTCGATGACCTGGGTGATCTGACCGATCTCCCCGGCGGTCTCGGCCGTAGAGTTCTGAATCCCTTCGATGTGGCTGCGGATCTCCTGGGTAGCCCCGGCGGTCTGACCGGCCAGGTCCTGCAATTCGTCGGCTACCACGGCAACCCGCAGCCGGATCTCCGGCCCGGGCCGCTTCGATGGTGGCATTGAGGGACAGAAGATTGATCTTCTCGGAGATCTCGGTATCGACCTCGGAAACATGGCGGATTTCTGGGTCCAGACCCAGGGTGTTCATTTTGGCGGCTGCGCTCCCTGCCTGATTCACCGCTTCCCGGGTAATGGTGTGGGAGGTGTCGGAGTGCTCGGAGATCTCCGAGATGGTCACCGTCATCTCCTCAGCCGCGGAAGCCACCATGCTCATGTTGGCGGAGGCCTGTTCGGTGGCGGCAGCAATGGACTGCATGGTGGCGCTCATCTCCTCAGAGGAGGCCGACGCCGTGCCGGACTTTGAAGAGACCTCGTCGGCCCCTTCGCTCATCACATGGGAGATCTGGGCAAGTTCGGTGGACGACCCGTTGAGTTTTTCCGCGCTTTCGGACACCAGCCGGATGATCTCCTGCACCTTGTTGATAAAGGTGTTGAACCAGTGGGAAAGCTCGGCCAGTTCGTCCTTCCCCTTGACGTTGAGGCGCACCGTCAGGTCTCCCTCGCCGTCGGCAATATCCTTCATTCCCGCGGCAATATCGTTAATTGGCCGCGTGATGGAGCGGGCGATCAAAAAGCCCACACAGACGATGGCGGCAACCCCGAGCAGCACCACAACCCCGATGAGGGTCTTGAGCTGGCGAACGGCGGCAAAGGCCTCATGTCCGTCAATCTTGGAGATCATGATCCAGTCCAGGCCGTCGATACCCAGCTTTCCGTAGGAGACCAGTTGCTGCTCCCCCTTGTAGGTGTAAGTCCCTGCCCCGCTCTCCTGGGCAGAGGCGTCGTCCAGGCAGGCGAAAAAGGCCTGCTCACCGGCTTTGCCTGTCCGGGTGTCTGTTCGGAACACCGCCCCCTCCCCTGTGCGGGCCACAAGAAAGGATTCCCCGGTCTCTCCCATGCCCTCACGCCTCATGGCGATGCTGTTGAGCTGGCCGTTATCAAGTTTCAGGGCAACAAGCCCCGTGACCCGTGTCTCCTGGGTCATGTTATCCACAACGGAAATGGGGGCAAGGATAAAGGCAATGGACTGATTGTCCGCAGGGGCATACGGCATAAAGTCCGTGGTGGCCAGCCCTTTGAGCCCCAGGGCAAAGGCCCGCCCGAGATGGGTTTCGGCCAGGGGGCCCTCCAGCACGGACTTGCCAAGATCCGGGGCCTTCCGGGCCGAGTAGACAATGCGGCCGTTGGCCTGGATCAGCAGCAGGTCGTTGTACCCGTACTCCTGGACGGCAAGCTTCATGGACTCCCCGTATCGGGTGTCGTAGAAGTCGTAGCCATCCATGTTGACGTTGCCCTCTTCGTCAAACAGCATGGGAAAGCGGTTCAGGGCCTCGGACAGGGCGTAGTTCTTGGACAAAACAGAGATGTCTCCCAGGCATCCGGCATAATACTCCCGCACCTGGGCTTTTTTAATCTCCTGGACAATTTTCAATTTTTCAAAGGATTGCTCTGAGAGGGATTCACTCGACTTCAAAACGGAAACGGAACCGATGACGGCCAGGGGCACAATACCGACCAACAAAAACGTAATCAGTATTTTGGTCCCAATCTTCAGTCTGTCCAAAATCATCCTGCATGTCCTTTCTCTGCATGGGCTCCGGCCCGGCGCTTGCCCGGACCAGACCGTTGAAATACCAGTCAAACACACCGACAAAACCCATTGAAACCCGGTCAAAAAACAGCCATGCAAAGAAACGCCATGGAAAACCGTTTACGGCGCCATGCCATCCCACGACAGGTGTCCACTCTGCTTTTGCATCAGCCCGAACTTTATCAACAATACTGACTGCGACCTTTTTGATTCCGACACACACCATCCATGGGTTCATTGCCCTTGATGATACCCCATAAGCTCCGTATGTCAATGTTTTCAGAGGACACAAAGCAAAAAACGCAAAGACAAAATTAAGGAAAGAATATCGGACAGGAGATATACCTAACCCTGAGGTGAAAAACCGGATAGGGATGCGGGCGCCTGAAAGGAAAAAACCGGTGCCTCCGGCGGCAAGGTGAGCGGCGCCTTTTAAAAAGCGCACCGCCGGAGGCATGACCGATGTGGCTGCAGGGACTTGTTGCCTGGATGAGGCATCCGGATCAGAGGCGGTCCATGACGGCCTGGGTAAAATCCGTGGTGCCGTGGGAGCCCCCCAGGTCGCGGGTGGTGCGGTCCCCTTCCTCGATGACGGCGGTGACGGCCCGTCGAATGGCCTCGGCCTTCTCCTGCATGCCCAGGTACTCCAGCATCTGAATGAGCGGGTCGCGCCAGGAGGTGGGGTTGGCCAGGTTCTTGCCCGCAATATCCGGGGCACTGCCGTGGACGGCTTCGAACAGGGCCGCGTTGTCACCGATGTTGGCCCCGGGGGCCATGCCCAGCCCGCCGACGAGGCCGGCGCACAGATCGGAGATGATGTCGCCGAACAGATTGGTGGTGACAATGACGTCAAACTCCTCCGGGTTCATGACCAGCTTCATGCAGGTGGCGTCCACGATCATCTCGGCGGTCTCGATGTCGGGGTACCCGGCGCTGATCTCCCGAGCCACGTCCAGGAACAGGCCGGAGGTGGACTTCAGGATGTTGGCCTTGTGGACGATGGTGACTTTTTTCCGCTTCTCTTTTCGAGCCAGCTCATATGCAAAACGGACAATGCGCTCGGCCCCCTCACGGGTCACCAGGCTCATGGCCTCTGCCGTGCACCCGTCTTCCGACACGGTCTGGCCCAACCCAGAATACATGCCCTGGGTGTTCTCACGCACGGTGATGATATCGATGTCCTCGTAGCGGGCCTGGGTGCCTTTAAAGGAGATCACCGGGCGCAGGTTGGCGTAGAGGTTGAACTGCTTGCGCAGGGTGACGTTGATGAGAGGTGAACCCCTTGCCGATGGGGGTTGTCAGGGGCCCTTGTGAGGGTCACCCCGTTCTTTTCAATGAGGTCCAGGGTGCGCTGGGGCAGGAGCTCTCCGTGCTTTTCCAGGGCTGCAAGGCCCGCGTCAGCAAACTCATACTCAAAATCGCATCCGGCTTTGTCCAGAATCTGTAGTGCCGAATCAATAATATGAAGTTAGACCCGTCTCCGGGGATCACGGTGGCTGCCGTTGTGCATCGAATATTCCTTTCTTGGTGCCGCCCCTTCAGGGCGGCCTATGGGCAATGACGGATTTGAAACCGGGGGATAACGCCAGATAAACAGGTTGCTTTCATCGGGCGGGACCTTTTGTACAGGAGATCTCCCCCGATCTCAAGCTCTTGCCGCAGAAAACACGGCTCGCACCCGAAACAGGGCGTCACCCCCCCACAGATCCCATGCCCCATCATACACCCCCCGCAGACGTTTTCAACCAATGGCGGTTTTCATCATTTTTTCAATGGGTTTCAAAACACAACCCACCCTGGCCACCCCTTTTTCATTCCACCCTTGTCGAATGAAGGATCTTATGGTAATCCTCTTTCGATACCACAAACATTTTCCCACATACGGGCAACGCCTTGAAAACACGATAATATTGTCGCATAACGTCGGTTAAGGCAGCACCACGGGAGACCTGGGTTGGT
Source organism: Desulfoluna sp. CYM3A (assembly GCF_056829965.1). NCBI lineage: Bacteria > Pseudomonadati > Thermodesulfobacteriota > Desulfobacteria > Desulfobacterales > Desulfolunaceae > Desulfoluna > Desulfoluna sp. CYM3A. The sequence goes on along the minus strand of NZ_CP186556.1, from coordinate 1,077,887 downwards.
CTTGTTCGGCGAGCACAATTCAAACGTCGTTTCTGACAAAAACTACGGTTCATAACCAAAAACATATACCCACTAAAACAGAAGAGACACTGCATGACACCTAACGGCACACTCTCAGGACATACGGGCGCAGGCTTTGCGTCCCTGCCCCGGACTCCGGGACAGATTTTCTACAGGATTCCCTACCTCTTTCTCCAGAAGGCCAAAGACCGCGTTCAGGAGGCCTGGGAATCTGTGGCACCGGTCATCGACACCTTGAAAAAAGAGTCGCGGGACCACGCCATCAAAGGCGAAGAGGTGGCCTCCTTTACCTGTGAAGACGGCTCCCGCGTGGAGATCAGCACCACCGTCTCCGACCTCTGGATCAAGGCCGAAGCCTCTGACCCGGTTCCCTCTTCTCCCTTCCAGAAAATCGACGAGCTCATCAAGGGGCTGAAAAAACCCGCGTACAAATACATCTGCGACAAGGGCCGCGCCCTGGCCTTCCCCCTGGTCTCGGGCACCTGGAGCGACACCGTCAAAGGCTTCATCGGCCTTGACGCCGGTTCCATCTCCATCAACATCGCCTTTGTGGATGAAGCGGGCGTGGTCTTTGAGACCGACTACACCCTCACCGAAGGGGACGTCATCAACAACATCAAAAAAGCGTTCTCCCGCCTGTCGGCTAAGCTTCCGGCCAACATCGACATCCTGGGCTCCGGGGTCACCGGCAGCGGCCACGAGATCTCCTCTGCCCTTCTGGGGGCCGACGTCTACGAGACCGAGCTGGACGCCCACGCCGAAGCCACCCTCCATCTTCTCCCCGACACCCAGGTCATCTTCGATATCGGCGGCCAGGACTCCAAGGTGATGTACATCGAAGACGGCGAGCTCGATGAAGCGGGCATGAACAAAAAATGCGGCGCAGGCACCGGCTCCTTCCTCGACGCCCAGGCCGACCGGCTGGGCATTCCCATCGAAAAATTCGGGGAGACGGGCCTCAAGGCCAAAAAGCCCTACAGCTTTTCCAGCATGTGCACGGTCTTTGTGGGCCGCGACCTCATCGCCGAGCAGGCCAAGGGCAACACCAAGGAGAACATCATCGCAGGGCTGCATCGCTCCCTGGCCATGAACTTCTACGCCACCCTCGGCATCAACAAAAAACACCTCAAGACCCCCATTGCTTTCCAGGGAGGCGTGGCCTCCAACATCGGGGTGAAAAAATCCCTGGAGGACCTTCTCAGCGAAGCCCGGGGCGAAAAGGTCGAACTCTACGTCCCCATGCACCACAAGGTGATGGGTGCCATCGGCATGGCCCTGTTTGCCCGGGACGAAGTGGAAGACAGGGGCTCTTTCCGAGGCATTGAGACCATCCAGGGGATCACCTCGGAGTTCACCGAATGCACCCGTGCCCAGGAGCTGGGCTGCAACAAGGCCATGTTAGGACCTGGTTCACCTGTCCAGGGGCGGGGGAGATGACTTAACCCTCTACGCCTGCGACGCCTACGCAGCCACTCCCATGGCCTCCTCGGCCGAAAGGTCGGCCCAGTGAAAAAAATAGGATGGTTCTGCACCTACACCCCCCTGGAGATTCTCCACGCGGCAGGCGCTCTTCCCGTGGGCATCAAATCCGATTCCGGGGCCGAGCATGAAGACGTGGTCCTGGGGGACTCCATCTGCTCCTACGTCCGCTCTTCCATGGGAGGCGCCCTCACCGGGGCCTACGACGCCCTCTCCGGCGTGGTCATCGCCCACTCCTGCGAGTGCATGCGGCGCCTGGCCGACGGCTGGCTCTATCGCCAGGACGAAATCAAACCGGCCATGCTCCACCTCCTGATGCCCAAGGTGGTCACCAACGCCAGCGTCTCCTTTTTTGCAGGGGGCCTGCGGCGCATGAAAGAGGATGTGGAGGCCCATGCCGGCCCCATCACCGACGAGGCCCTGCGGGCCTCCATGGCCCTCTTCAACAAAACGCGGGCTCTGTTCCGCGAGGTGGACGCCTTGAGAAAAGAGGAGGCCACAGCCGTCACCGGACGCGAAGTGGAGGCCCTCATCACCGACTCGTGGGACATGCCCCGGGAGGAGCTCAACAGCCGCCTTGAAGCCTTCATCTCCGAGAAAAAAGGCCAGACCGGCGACAAGGACGCCCCGCGCATCATGGTCATCGGCGGCCCGGGCAACGGCTCCCTTATTAAAACCATCGAGGCCACCGGCGGTGTCTCCGTGGTGGAGCACATGTGCACCGGCCTCAGGGCCTTCACCGGCGAGGCGGCCCCGTCGGACGACCCGTACAAAGAGCTGGCCAGCCTCTACCTTTCCGGCACGCCCTGCCCCCGCATGCTCGGGGACAAGTCCCGGGAGGCCATCGAGGAGATCCAGCGCCTCATCACCGAATACCGGGTGGACGGGGTCCTCTACTACTCCATGAAATTCTGCGCCAACATGCAGATGCAGTGGGCCCTTTTGAAAAACGACATCCCCGTGGACGTGCCCATGAAGGTCCTCGAAGGCGACATCAGCTCCGAGATCAACGAACGTGAGGTGCAGTCATTTATCAAGAGACTCAAAAAACGACGAAAGAGAAACCGATGAACCGAGCCAGAAGGGGATGAATACAAGAAGAGAACACGGAGCAGCGAAAAGCCCAGGTACAAAACCTGCTCCGCGTCAACGGCCTGGAGATCGGCCCGGGGGGTGCCCGTTAAAAATGGCCTTTCCCAAGGCCTTTGACACCCTCTCCCCCTCGGCAAAGCGGGGGTACCTCAACACCGAGCAATTTTTCAACGCCTACAACCTCAACACCAACGGGGAGTTTGCCTACCACAACGTGGCCTGGCGAAGCCTCTTTGTGCCCACGGAGATCATGTACGCCATGGGCCTGCTCCCCTTTACCACGGAGATGGTGGCCTCCCAGCTCGCCATGACCGGGGCAGCCCGGGAGCGCATCGAGACCAGGAGGCACGAACTTTCAGGGGACCTGTGCTCCTTCATGAAAACCGTGGCAGGGGGCGTCATCGAAGACATCTTCCCCACCCCGGATGTGCTCATCACCTCCACCCACCTGTGCGACCCCTCGGCCAAGTACGCCGAACTGGCCGCCCACAAATACAAGCGCCCGGAGTTTATCCTGGACATCCCCTACGGCCTCTACGACCTGGCCGCAAGCACGGATGAAAAGGACATCAAGCGGGTGGAAGAGGGCGTGGACTACGTCTACGAGCAGCTTCTGGAGATGGTGGCCTTCGTCACCGAACACACGGGCCTCACCCTGGAAGACGAAGCCCTGCGCCAGGTCATCCGGTGGACCAACGAAGCCCGCACCTGGCTCAACGAAGGCAACGACGTGGTGCTCCAGCAGCGCACAGCGGCCAAGAAAGGGGTGCGGGAGCTGGACTACGCGGCCAACCTCATGCAGACCTGGGGCACAGAACGCATCGTGGACGTCTACAAGTCCCGCTGCAAGGAGTACAAGGGGAGCACGGCACCGGCAGACGACGACAGCCGTCCCCGCATCGCCTGGTTCCACCTGCGTCCCTACTTCAAGACGCCTCTCATGACCTACCTGGACGAGCGCATCGACATCTCCGCCTCCCAGGTCAACTACGCCTTTTGGGAGCCCCTGGACCCGGCGGACCCCATCCGGTCCATCGCCCGGCGCACGGTACTGCACCCGGCCTTCTCCTCGGTGACGGCCCGAACGGGCATCGCCATCGACGAGATCCCCGAGGACACCGAAGGCATCATCGCCTACTACCCGAAGTCGTGCCGGCACTTCCACGGTGGCTCCATCATGGAAAACGAGATGTTCAAAAAAGCGGGCATCCCCATCCTCACCATCGACGGAGACTGCATCGACGACCGCGGGGAGGATTTTCCCATCGTCAAGACCCGCGTGGACCGATTCCTGAAATCCATCAAGAAGCACCCGCGCAGCAAGCGATAGCACGGTTCAAAAACGGCCTCCGGCGACCCTGCCGGAGGCCAGCATTTCGAGTCTTCGCCGTGGTTATTCCAGTTACACTAAAATGACTCCCAAAGCCCCTTCATAGTGTTTCCAGTAAAATGAAATAGGCCTCTGCCGCAAAAACGGTTGCATAATGACGACCTCCATGCATTCGCCATAGGGTTTCAAGGTGCCCCCACCTTGCCGCCGGAGGCCAGCTTTTTCCACCAACGGTCACCATAGAAGGCGCTTTTGGCCTTTTCCCCTGTATCCTGCATCCCTTCCCTTGCTTGACATTTACGGGATCGGTCCCATCTTGTGGTGAAACCGCACGACTGCGGGTTACTTTCACGGATTCATATGGAGACTGTCCCCATGGTGTTACGTCTTTTTCTTTTGTTTACCCTGGTCCCCGTCATCGAGCTGTGGCTCCTCATTAAGATCGGCTCGTTCATGGGGGCTTTTGCCGCCCTTGCCCTGGTCATCGGCACCGGCATTGCCGGGGCATCTCTTGCCAAGATCCAGGGGCTCCAGACCGTCATCAAGATCCGGGAGTGCATGGACCAGGGGATCATGCCCACGGAAGAGCTCATTGACGCCCTGATGATCCTCATTGCAGGGATCGTCCTGGTCACCCCGGGCCTTCTCACCGATTTCGCAGGGATTCTCCTTCTGATCCCCGCCTCCAGGGCCCGTATCAAGGCCTGGGCCAGGGACGCCTTTAACCGCCGCATCGAAAGCGGAAACATCCGCATCCACCGCAACTTCTGACCCGCCGATGCCCACGCGGGCTCCCCCTGTGCCGGGGGCCCGCCACCCACGGGAGTTCAGCCATGAACCGAGCCTTAAGCACCCTGGGCCTTTTTCTGGGAACCCTCCTGTTTGCCGCCGGATGCCTGGGCACCGGCCGCGCCGCCATGGAACCGCCACGATACACCATCATTGCCCCGGACGGCACCCGAATCAGCCAGGACGCCCTTCTCTCCGAAGCCGCCCGGGCCGATGTGGTGCTGGTGGGAGAGACCCACGACAACCCCTCGGCCCATCACCTGGAATATGCCCTGTTCAAAGGACTCCTTGAAAAACGGACCGCCAAAGGGACAACGCCCGGGGCCATCCTGTCCTTTGAGATGCTGGCCCGGGACCTCCAGGGCGTCACCGACGAGTACCTCTCGGGGCTCATCACCGAGATGCACTTCATGGCCGCCTCCCGCCCCTGGGGCAATTACACCCGCGCTTACCGCCAAACCCTCAACCTGGCCAAGGAGAGGGGGGCACCGGTCATCGCCGCCAACGCCCCGAGGCGCTACGTAAACCTGGTGGCCCGCAAGGGCAGAGAGGCCCTTGAGCAACTCAGCCCCGAGGCCAAAACCTGGATCGCCCCCCTGCCCTACGAGGGGGCATCTCCGGCCTACCGCGCCAAGCTGGCGGTCCTTGAGCGACAAATCCTCCACGCCCCCCAAAACGACAATCCCCACGGCACCAAGGCCCCGGGATCACCCCCGTCCACCATTAACACCGACGCCCAGGCCCTCTGGGACGCCACCATGGCCTGGTCCATTGCCGAGGCCAGAAATCAACACCCCGGCGCCCTTGTCATGCACATCTCCGGTATCTTCCACTGCGAAGGCGGCCTGGGCATCCCCGAGCACCTTGCCCTTTACGCCCCTTCAGCATCCATGCTCATCATCACCATCCGGCCCCCGGGCTATGACGAAGCCCTCCCCGACGCCCAACCCGACCGCGCCAATACCCAATACCTTGTCCTCACAGAATAGAAAAAGCCCGCCTTCCGAACGCCTTTCGGACAGCGGGCTTTTTTTCATTTGCCTCCTCCCCTCAACGGGAAGCAGGGCGATCTATTTCCCTTTGCCCTCCCGGCCGTCAAGGTACTCCCTGGACCACGCGTTGAGGTCCTTTAAGATGGGGCTGAGCCTGCAGCCGTATCAGGTGAGGGATACTCCACCACGGGCGGAACCTCCGGGTATATTTTCCTGCTGACGAGCCCGTTTTTCTCCAAGGCCCTCAGCTGCTGGGTCAGCATCTTCTGGGTTGCAGACGGCATGATCTTCCTGAGCTCTCCAAATCGTTTGGTCCCTTCGGTTGCAAGGGTCCAGACAATCAGCGGGACCCACTTTCCCGAGAGGAGCTCAAAGGCCACCTCCACCTCATTGACATAGGAACTGCAACTCACTTTATGGGTCCTGTCTTCCGGCATGATACGCCTCCCGCCTTCCGTTTCTTCGATGTGATCCATCGTACCACATTTTCTTGTCATCATAATCATCGCCCCACCGGGCGGCAAAGGCCCCTACTGCAAAGCCATCTGCCGTGCGCAGCATCCCGTGCCATAACACGAAATTGAACCAAACCGAAAGATAGTTCCCTTTTGGGAACCACGTGTCCAAAAGCATACTGAAACACGGAAAAGTGCCTACTTTACAGGAAATCCTTAAAAAGGTTTAGTGCCTCTCGTCGGGCAAAAGAGTGCCCGTCAAGTAACCAGAGACACCCTTTCAATTAAGGAAAAAATCATGACCACTTTTATTGTCCCCAAAGATATCTTCCACGGCCTGGGTTCCCTTGAAAACCTGAAAACCATCGAAGGCACCAAAGCCGTCATCGTCATCGGAGCGTTTGTCCAGAAAAACGGCATCCTACCAAACGCACCTTTCTCACGGAAGCCGGCATTACCTCTGCCGTATTTTCCGGTGTTGAAGCCGACCCCTCCATTGCAACTGTCCTGAAGGGCGCAGCCTTCTTCACCGAGGAGCAGCCCGACATCATTGTGGGCCTGGGGCGGGTGCTCCGCCATTGATGCGGCCAAGGCCATGTGGAGTCTGTGAACCCGGACTCCAAACTGGAAGAGCTGGCGGCACCCTTCGGTGTCAAAAAAATGCGCAACAAGGCGACATTCGTCGCCATTCCCTCCACAAGCGGCACGGGCACCGAAATCACCGGCCTTTCCGTGATCACAGACACCGAGAAAGGGGTGAAGTACCCCCTCGTGTCCCACGAGCTGACCCCTGATGTGGCCATCATCGATGGTGAACTCTGCGCCAGCATGCCCAAGACCGTCACCGCAAACACCGGTCTCGATGCCCTGAGCCACGGTGTGGAAGCATACGTCTCCAACATTGCGGACCGTTACAACGACGCCCTGGCAAAGGGGTCCATCGACCTGGTGTTCAAGAACCTTCCCAAGGCCGTGGCTGAGCCCGGAGACCTGGAGACCCGCCAGGCCATGCACGACGCCTCCTGCATGGCAGGGATGGCCTTTACCAACGTATGGCTGGGTATTGTCCACGCCATGTCCCACCAGGTGGGCGGCACCTTCGGTGTCGCCCACGGCTGCGGCAATGCGATTCTTATGCCCAACGTCATCCGCTTCAACGCCAAGGTCACCGAGAAGTACGGGGACCTGGCAGCCCTGTTCGGAAAAACCACGGCCGAGGAGTTCGCCCAGGAGATCGCCGGGTTAACCGCATCCGTGGGCGTGGCCGGGTCCTTTAAGGCGTGCGGCATCGATGAGGCGGAGTGGAACGCGAAGCTTGATGCCATGACCGAACATGCCCTCAAGGATCCCTGCACTCTCTTCAACCCGAGAAAGCCCACCTTCGACGAGATCAAGGCCATCTACCAGGCTTGTTACGACGGAACGGCCATCGATTTCTAACCGGGACTGAAGCAGCTTCTGCAAGCATGTATGAAAAGGGGAGGGCTCCAGAGCCCTTCCCTTTTTTATCTTGATTCGTAACTGTTCAGCTCATGCCTCCGGCGGCCCTGCCGGGGGCTAAACGTTTAAAAAGTTGAACAAACAGGTTTTAAAAAATCTTTTTGAGTGAATTTTTACTTTAAAGGCGGATGTGATGTGACCCGAGGAACGAGGGGCAAAACACATCCGCAACCTGCTTTCAAGGTGGCACACCTTGCCGCCGGAGGCTGTTTTTTTTGAGCTGAATAGTTACCTTGATTCATCCCCAAGGCTGTGGGTGCGATACATCTGGAGTGCATTGAACACCCGAAACAAAGCTCATGTGAGAGCCACCCTACAAAGGCAGGCAGGAATAGGCATGATAATTCCTGTAATCTCTATTCCCATGGCCCATTTGTTCCATTATACTGCATCCCCTTAAATGGAAGACTCAGGGCCTACCCCGATGAAACGATACACACAGCCAATGGCAAGGTGAACGCCACCGTGAGGGTTGATTCGCCCGGCATCGTTTTGTTGGGCATGGTTTTTCATCCAGGCCCTTATGCATAAAACCAACACACATGATAAGAACCCATGAATAAAATTCTTTACAAAGAGCAGCTCTCGGAGACCGTTTTCCTGATGCGGGTTGAAGCACCGCTCATCGCTCAGGAGCACAAGGCCGGTCAGTTTATCATTCTTCAGATCGACCATGATTTCGGGGAACGGATTCCCCTCACCATTGCAGGCACGGATACCCGGGAAGGCTCCATCACCCTCATCTTCCAGGCCGTGGGGGAAACGACCTCGCGCATGGCCCGAATGAAAGCAGGCGATGACATTTCCGATCTCGTAGGCCCCCTGGGCACCCCGACCCACATTGAACACTTCGGCAGGGTCGTCTGTGTGGGTGGGGGCATCGGCATTGCCCCCCTCTACCCCATTGCCCTGGCCTTGAAACAGGCGGGAAACCATGTCACCGTCATTCTGGGTGCACGGGACAAGGACCTGCTCATCCTGGAAGAGCCCATGCGTGAGCTTGCAGACGAGGTGATTGTCTGCACCGACGATGGGTCTGCCGGGCGCAAGGCATGGGTCACGGAACCCCTCAAAGAGCTCTGCGAGCAAACGGAAAAACCCGACTTCACCATCGCCATAGGGCCGCCCATGATGATGAAGTCCTGCTGCGCCGTCACAAAGCCCTTCAACATCCGAACGGACGTCTCCCTCAATGCCATCATGATAGACGGCACCGGAATGTGCGGGGGATGCCGTGTCACGGTGGGCGGTGAGACCAAATTCGTGTGCGTGGACGGTCCGGAATTCAACGGTCACCTCGTGGACTTCGACAACCTCACCTCACGACTCGGAACATACAAAACCCAAGAGCACACATGCCGTATCGGCCGCACGGTCGGCCATCAGGATTAAGCCCATGACATATATTTCCCCCGAAACATTGCAGGAACAGGCCCTGGAAGCCCTCAAGGCACTGCCCGAAAACCTCACCCGGAAATCGCGGCTGACCCTTCCCATGCAGGAGATGCCGTCCAGGCCTCATTCTGTCCGCCGCCGCAACATGGCCGAAGTGGCCCTGGGGTACACGCCCGAGCAGGCCAAAATCGAAGCGGAGCGCTGCCTCCAGTGCAAAAACGCCCCGTGCATTCAAGGGTGCCCGGTACACATCAACATCCCCGGTTTCATCAAGTGCATTGCCGACGGGGATTACCAGGGCGCCGTTGCCACCATCAAAGAGAGCAGCCTCCTGCCCGCGGTCTGCGGTCGGGTCTGCCCCCAGGAAACCCAGTGCCAGGCCCCCTGCACCGTGGGCAAGGCCATGAAATCCACGGACAAAGCCGTCAACATCGGCCGCCTCGAACGCTTTGTGGCCGACTGGGAGCGCCAGAACAACCTCATCGAAACGCCCCCTGTAAAGCCTTCCACCGGCAAAAAAGTCGGCATCATCGGCACCGGCCCTGCCGGTCTCACCGTTGCCGCAGACGTTCGCCGCCAGGGCCATGACGTGGTCCTCTTCGAGGCGTTCCACAAACCCGGGGGAGTGATGCTTTACGGCATTCCGGAATTTCGGCTTCCCAAGGAGATCGTGCAAAAAGAGATCGAGACCCTTCTCGAGATGGGGTGCACCCTTGAAACCAACTTTGTCATCGGTCGCACCCGCAAGCTCACCGACCTCCTTGAAAAAGACGGTTTCGATGCCCTCTTCATCGGCACGGGCGCGGGCTTGCCCCGTTTCATGAACATTTCAGGGGAAAACCTCGTCGGGGTCTACTCCGCCAACGAGTACCTCACACGCACCAACCTCATGAAGGCCTACGACCGGCAGCGTGCGTCCACGCCCATTTTTGAGTCCCGCAAAGTCGCCGTACTCGGTGGCGGCAACGTCGCCATGGATGCAGCCCGTACCGCACTGCGCCTGGGAGCCGAAGAGGTTCACCTCATTTATCGCCGCACGGCAGCAGAGATGCCAGCGCGTTCGGAAGAGGTCCTCCATGCAGAGGAGGAAGGGGTCACCTTCCACTATCTCCAGAACGCCTCCCGCATCCTGCCCGACGACAACGGATGGGTCAGGGGCCTCGAGTGCCAGCGCTATGAACTGGGTGAAGCCGATGCATCAGGCCGCAGAAGCCCTGTGGTCATCCAAGGCAGCGAATTCACCATGGACATCGACACGGTCATCATCGCCGTGGGCAATGCGTCCAACCCCCTGATCCGCCAGACCACACCGGGCCTTGCCACCGATAAAAAGGGTCAGATTCTCGTTGATGACCAGGGCAAAACCTCCATCGACCGGGTTTTTGCAGGCGGAGATATTGTTCTGGGTGCCGCCACCGTCATCCTCGCCATGGGTGAGGGCAGACAGGCCGCCGCGGGGATCAATGAGATGCTCTCCACCGAGGCATAACGCGGATATTTCACGGGTTGAGTGTGTTCATCGACAAGGAGCCAAAACAACCACCAGGCGTTGAGTTTGCCGGTTTGCGTCCGCAAGGTTATATTTTTGGTATAAATGACATAAATTCGCCTTGACATTTATTGCAGTGGGTATACCTTTGGCTAACGCCCGGATGATACCCAACAACCATCAACCCGGTTGAAACGGCTGCAAAACGGCCATCCGGGCTCGATGCATTCGCCCTTCCGCAGCACGCTGCGGAGTTTGACTCCGGGAGACCCCGCAGGGCCCCCCTTGAGAGCTTGCCGCCTTTTTCGGCGCCACAACATGTGGAGATCCATCCGTTGACAACCCCGATTATTCAATCATTGCTGGACACCGACCTGTACAAACTCACCATGATGCAGGGCGTTCTTCATCAGTTTCCCTGGGCGGAGGTGGAGTATGAGTTCCGCTGCCGCAACCTGGGCATCGACTTTGCCCCCGTCATCGACGGAATAGACCGAGAGCTGGACCACCTTTGCTGTCTGCGATTTGAAAAGGACGAGCTGGACTTCCTCCAGAGCCTGCGCTTTATCAAGCGTGATTTCATCGAGTTTCTGCGCCTGTTCCAGCTCAACCGCGAATTCATCACATCGGAAATGGAAGGGGATGATTATGTGCTGAGGATCAAGGGCCCCTGGCTCCACACCATCTTATACGAGGTGCCGGTCCTTGCCATCATCAACGAGCTCTACTTCCGCCACAACCACCCCGACGCCGACCTCTCCGAGGGTCTCTCCAGACTGGAAGAAAAGATCGACCTCGTCCAGTCGGAAAACAGCAAGGGCCTGCCCCTGAAGTTCTCCGATTTCGGCACGCGTCGCCGCTACTCCCGGGACTGGCATGAAACCATCATCAAAACCCTGAAAGACGCCCTCCCGGACAACTTCATGGGCACCAGCAACGTCTATTTCGCCTGGAAGTATGACCTCACCCCCGTGGGCACCATGGCCCACGAATGGCTCATGGCCTGCCAGGCTCTGGGGCCCCGGCTTGTGGACAGCCAGAAATTTGCCCTGGAGCACTGGGCCCAGGAGTATCGCGGAGACCTGGGCATCGCCCTCTCCGACGTGGCCGGGTTCAAGGCCTTTCTCAAAGATTTCGACATGTACTTTGCCAAGCTCTTCGACGGGTGCCGCCACGACAGCGGGGACCCCATCGCCTGGGGCGAAGACCTCATCACCCACTACAAGAGCCTGCGCATCGACGCGTCCTCCAAGGTGGGTGTCTTCAGCGACGGCCTCACCTTTCCCCGGGCCATCCAGATCGCCCGCCACTTCAAGGACCGCCTCATCACCTACTTCGGCATCGGCACCAACCTCACCAACGACGTGGTGGGGGAACCCCTTCAAATCGTCATCAAGATGACCCGATGCCAGGACACCCCCGTGGCTAAGCTCTCCGACTCTCCGGGCAAACAGATGTGCGACGACAAGGGCTACCTGGCCTACATGAAGCGGGTGTTCGGCAAGAGGACGCGAGCACCAGCGGTGGGCCCTTTTAAACAAACGGCATGAGGAGAAGAGACATGAAACGTATCCTGTTGATCATCGATCCCCAGAACTCGTTTTGCGACCCCACCGGGGAGCTGTTCGTGGAAGGTGCGAGCCGGGACATGGAGCGCCTTACCGATTTTATCGAAATGAACGGCGACGCCTTCTCCCGCGTGGTGGTCACCCTGGATTCCCACAACCGCATGCACATCGCCCACCCCGCATGGTCCACGGGCCCGCTCCGGCAACCCGCCGGCCCCCTTCACCGTCATCACCGCAGACGCGGTGAAAAGCGGTGACTGGAAGGCGGCACACGATGAAGATCAGGCGTGGAGCCAAACCTACATGGAGGCCTGCGACACCCATGTGATCTGGCCTCCCCACTGCCTGTTGGGAACCTGGGGCCATGGGGTGTACCACCCACTGGACACCATCTTGAGCAGATGGGCCAACCGACACACCGACCTGGTGATGCTCCCCAAGGGCGCCTCACGATACACGGAGCACTTCTCCATCTTCCGGCCCAAGGTCGAGCGAAAAGGCGACCCTGCCTCCGTGTTCCACCGGTCGCTTTTAGATGACCTGGCCGGGTTTGATGAGATCTATGTGGCAGGGGAAGCCTCTTCCCACTGCGTGGCCGACAGCGTCCGGGACCTGGTCTCCGCCCGGCCCGACCTTGCGCCCAGAGTAGTCCTTCTCACCGACGCCATGAGCCCGGTTGCGGGCTTTGAACACCTGAGCGACACTTTTTTCACCGATATGGCTGCGGCCGGGGTTCGTACCGCCGCCACCAGCGAGGATATTGAATAAACGCATGAACCATAAGGACGATATCATCAGGCTGGGCATCGATGTCCACGGGGTGGCCGACACCTTCCCCGATTTTTTCTCCAGGCTGAGCCGGGAGCTGGTGGCCCACGGGCATGAAGTCCATATCATCACGGGAACCGAGCACACCCGGTCCCTGGAGCACTACCTGAAGGATCAGCTGGGGCTCGCCTGGACCCACCTCTTTTCCGTGACCACCCACCACAAGCAGGGGGGCACTGAGGTGACCTACATCGACGGCAACCCCTACATGGACAACCGCATCTGGAACCGGTCCAAGGCCGAATACTGCCGACGAAACGGAATCCAGCTGCACATCGACGATTCCGACGTCTACGGCAAATACTTCACCACCCCCTTTGCCCGCATGGTGGACAGCCTCTCCCACGAAGAGGACCTTGTCCCCCTTCCCGAAGGGGGCGAATGGCACGCCACCAAAGCCGGAAGCGAGCCGAGTGTCTACAGCGCCAAGACCACCTGCCCCCTGCCCACGGTCTCCGTGGAGATGGTCATTGCCGCCTTTGCCGACGGGGAGATTCAGGTCCTCCTGCCCCCCAAGCCGGGGCGCCCTGACCTCCGGGCCCTCCCCTTTCTCCCCTTTACCCCGTCGGAAGGCGGGGATTTGGAGGTGTGCGCCACGCGCATCCTCTCCACCATGACCGGCCTGAGCCAAACATGGATGGAACAGCTCAAGACCTACGACGAATCCCGTCACCTGGTCACCAGCTATTTTGCCCTGGTGCCGGAAAAGGCCGTGGCCTCCCGACACGGCGACTGGTTTCCCCTGGGAGAGGTCATCGCCCAAAGCGCGCCCCACCTGTCCCCGTTTCACCGGCAGGTCCTCTCCGATTTTCACGAGCGCCTCAAGGGCAAGATCTCTTACACTCCCATCGCCTTTGCCCTTCTGGACGAACGGTTCACCTGGACTGAGCTGCGGTGCATCTACGAAGCGATTCTGGAAAAATCCATTGACCCGGCCAACTTCCGGAAAATGATCCGCACCCACTACACCATCCGGAGCCTCAAGGAGAAAAAGGTCAAGGCCACGGCCGGAAGACCCCCGGAACTCCTCACCTACGGGGGCACCCGGGACGTTTACTGACCCTTGTGAGCGCCAAGCGCCACCCGCCTTACGCCCGGCAGCCATCCCCATGGCCTGCCGGGCGCCCTGCCTGTTCCACTTACAACCCTGCCCCCCAGGCATCCTTCACCTCGCCCAGCGGCCCTGTGCCCACACCAAAGCCAAAACGCGAAAAAACAGATGCAGGGGTATGACCTGATTGTACCTGATGGGTTCGTTATTGTTTAAAATGGATAATACGGAAGGGGATCGCCGCTAAGGGCAAGGGAGGATGACCCAATCGGCCAACAGGCAATGGTGGGACGAGGGCAGAGACGCAGACCATGGGCCCGGTGCCGCCCCGAACTCGCAAAGGTCGGAGAGTCAGCACACAACGTCATGACATATTTATCTATATAAAGTAAGACACAAGAAACAAATTTGATCAAAAAATTTCTTAGCCAAAAGTTTATTAGCATTCCCACGGGACCCACACAAGGATTGGAGATCCCATGGGATGCGACGTTTTTCATGCCTTCAACTGACCAGAATATTAATTCACTGTCTCATATTCGTAGCTGGCCTTGATTTTTTTCAGGTTTCGAAAATACTCTTTCGATCCCATCCGGAGCTTATCGCTGCTCCTGGCCCTGTACTCAGTATTGGCCTTGATGAAGCATTTCTTGCATGCCGCACGGAGTCCGTCTTTCCCACCTTTCTGCCGATAATACTCTGTAATCGGCTTCTCCTCACCACACTTTGAACACAATTTTGTTGTCACCATTTCCAACCTCTTTCCTTCTACTTTCATTCAAACAACCCTAACCAAAAACGAGATATTACTAAAACACGTCATGGCTGTACAGACTTTTTTAACTTCCGGTAAAAAAAATCGACGTAAAAATGGTCAGTATAAAGAAACACTTCAAAGAGACGAGATAGCATTCCCCCTTTCGTCAACCGTATAACTACCCAACAAAAGCCGCCACAACCCCCTGTCCTTCAAGGCTTTCCATTGTCCTGTCCCATTGCGATCCACCAGTGAACACTTGGAGCATGTCACCCTGTTCAGGCAACAAAAAACCCCCTCCACATTTCCGTGGAGAGGGTCCGTTGCATCCCGAGTGAGAGATTTAATTTTATGAAATATTTTCTATAAGAAAGAGCGGAGAAGTAATAATTCATCGCTCCATATATCGCTGTCCGGGGTCTCCAGAACCATGGGGATCTCCTCGAACCGGTGGTCGTTCATGATGTAGCGAAACACCTCAAGGCCCAGCATGCCCTTGCCCAGGGACGCATGGCGATCCACCCTCTTGCCAAGCTCGGGCTTGGAGTCGTTCAGGTGCATGCCCATGAGATGCGAAAAGCCCACAACCTCCTCAAAAAGGGCAAAGGTGTCGTCACACGCCTCGACCGTCCGGAGGTCGTACCCGGAGGTGAAGGCGTGGCAGGTGTCCAGACACACGCCCACACGGGATTTGTCCTCCACCTTGTCGATGATGTCCCGCAGGTGCTCAAAGCGATACCCCAGGTTGGTGCCCTGGCCTGCCGTGTTCTCAATGACCGCGCACACCCCGGGCACCTCTTTGTGGGCCAGGTTGATGGATTCTGCAATGCGCGCAAGGCAGTCCGCCTCGTCCATCTTCTTCAGATGGCTACCGGGATGAAAATTGAGGCGGTCCAGGCCCAGCTGATGGACCCGGGCCATCTCATCCACAAAGGCGTCCCGGGACTTGGCCAGGGCCTCGGCCTCGGGGTGCCCCAGGTTGATGAGGTAGCTGTCATGGGGCAGGATATGTTCCGGCAGGTACCCGTTGGCCTCGCAATTGGCCTTGAAGGCGGCAATGCTTTTTTCCGTAAGGGGCTTGGCCTTCCACTGCCGCTGGTTCTTGGTAAAAACGGCAAAGGCCGTGGCCCCGATGGCCACCGCATTCAACGGGGCGTTCTCCACGCCCCCCGCCGCACTCACATGGGCTCCGATTCGTTTCATAGTGTCTGCCTTTTATATGGTCTAACCTTGAAAACGGGTTCTCGCTGTGTTGTCCCCTCATTCTTCGTGGGAAACACAGCGGCGTTCAGTCATAGGGTAACCAGAGTTCCTTTTCAATAAAAATATCCGGGCTAAGCAAGCCCCTTTCATCGTGTTTCCAAAAAAATGAAATAAGCCTCTCCTGCAAAAACGGCTGCCACATGTCACCCCCCATGCGAATGCCCCGATAACGCGGGCAGAATGGCTACCACCATGCATTCGCCATAGGGTTTCCAGGTGCCCCCACCTGGCCGCCGGAGGCTTGCTTTTGCTCTCGATCTTAACCTATGGAAGGCCCGGCTTTTTTCCCCAGCTGCCCGCACCCCGCCACAAGATCACGGCCTTTTGAGGCGCGGATGCGCACGTAGGCGCCTTCGTGCACGAGAAGGTCACGGAAGCGTTCCACGGCCTCCTGGCAGGTGGAGGGAAAGGGGGCTCCGGGGCCTGCGTTGAACCCGATCAGATTGTAGCGCACGGCAAGGGGGGCAAGGAGCACTTACCCCGGGCCTTGGCGTCTTCTTCGCTGTCGTTGACCCCTTCGATGACGATGTACTCGGCAAAAAGCGCCCCTTTTCGGGCAAAGGGATACCTGGCAAGGGTCTCCACCAGGGTTTTTAAAGGGGTTTTCCGATTTACGGGCATGAGGCGGGAGCGAATCTCGTCGGTTGCCCCGTTCACGGACACGGCCAGGTTCACCGATGAAACAGGTGAGCCTGCCAGCTTTTCGATGCCTTCGGCGCTGCCCACGGTGGAGACGGTGATGCGTTTTAAGGGGATGTCAAAGCCCCGCTGATCGCTCATGACGCCGATGGCTTCGGCCACGGCATCCAGGTTGTCCAGGGGCTCTCCCATGCCCATGAAGACGATATTTTGAATGGAATAGGAGAGCACATGGCGGGCAACATAAAGCTGGTCCAAAATCTCCGTGGGCGTCAGGTCCCGCACGAACCCCATCTTGGCCGTGGTGCAGAAAAGACAGCCCCGCTTGCACCCCACCTGGGACGAGACGCACAGGGTGTAATGGTTCAGCATGGGGAGCACCACGGACTCCACCTCGTGGCCGTCGTGGAGACGGATGGTGAACTTCACCACGCCGTCTGCCTCTTTAACGGTCACCAGTTCAGGGGCGGGGAAGACCAGGGCACCATGCACGGCTTCTGCCAGGCCTTCCCGCCGAGGGAGACGCGTCAGGGCCGAGGTATCCACGGCACCCGACCGGACGGCCATGGTGTAAAGTTCGGCCGAGGCGTACCGGTCCAGCCCCAGGCGCTCAACCATGGCGTGACGAAAGGCGTCATAGGTTAACGAAAAAGGGTTCACCGGGCCCAGGCCCTTGAAGGCGTGAGGTTCCATCATAATCCTTCCAAGCCCTCCCCCCGTTTAACCAGGGCCTTCAAATCATCCACGGCGTGTTCCAGGTGCCCGCAGATGTTGGCCAGACGCTCCACAAAGGGATCGGCCTCGCCCAGTGCCTGAACCGACTCCGACAGGGAGCCGTGGAACAGGGCCTTTCTCTCCTCCACCCGTTTTAAAAGGGCCTTTCGCACGGCATGGCGCTGACGCTCGCCTTCGATGAGCTCGCCAAGCCGCTGGATGGAAAACTCCACCAGGGCATCCCGTGGAGCGCCGAACCGGCGTGAGGCCATCTCCAGGGCATCCAGGGTCCTGCGGCTGATCACAAAGGTTTTCTGTACCCGGGGCACCTCTTTCATGGCGTCGGCGGACAAGCTGTCGGCAATGGCGTTCAGGGCCTCTGCGTCTTCCACAAGGTGATCGAAGAGGGATTTCTGCTTGATGCCGAAGTGTTCTGCCACCACAGCCATGGACTCGATGGCCCGTGACGAGATGCGGAAGGTGGCCCGCACGGACTGTTTGCCCATGAGGTCCCGCAGGGACGCCCCGCCGGGATGTGCCATCCTGTTCAATGGATCGTTCTTTTTATTCATATGACCTCCTCTTCTTTCTATACCAAAGATCACGGCATTCGTCATTCTCATTACCTTTAATCTAATTACGTTTTTGGTAATGACAAAAAAATATCATATTCTTTTGTTGACACAAATCAGATCATGACTATTTTTGTTTCAAACGAAAGAAACACCAAGCAACAAAAAAGCATGACACGTACAACACACAACAATGGAGGACACATCATGGAACTTGTCAGATTCAACCCCTTTGCCACCGCACCTTCCGTCAACAGCCGCCTCAACCGTATGTTCGACGATTTTTTTAACGACTCCGGGCGCCTTCTCTCCAACACGGCCAAAAACTGGAGCCCCGAGGTGGACATCTTTGAAGAGGACGGAACCGTGGTCATCAAGGCCGACCTTCCGGGCATCGAGAAAAAGGACATCACCATCAACGTGGAAGACGGCGTCCTGACCCTGAAAGGTGAGCGCAAGACCGAAGAGGAAAGCGACGACAAAACCGTCTACCGCCGGGAACGATTCTACGGAAGCTTTGAGCGCGCGTTCCGCCTCTCCCCCAAAACCGACCCGGAGACCATTGAGGCAGAATTTAAAAACGGGGTGCTGCACATCACCATCCCCAAGGCGGTTCAGCCCGCCGGAAAACAGATCTCCATCCAGTAAACCAGGGGCTGCGGCCCACAGGTTCCTCCTCCCCGGCGAGTGCCCGAAAGGGCACTCGCCCTCCCGGCGGAACCCGAGCCTCCCCACAGGTAAAAAAATCACACGGCGCCATCCCCCACAATCCGGCGCCTCACAACACGTTCCATCGCAGAACGCAGAAAACCGGGCCTCCCACAGGGAGCACCCGGTTTTTGTTTTAAAAGCCTGCCTCCGGCGGCCAGGGGATAAATCCCCTGGACCCCAGGCTCGCAAATGCTCAGGGGCTTCGCCCCTTCACATTTGCTGACGGGCTTCGCCCGTGAGTAACAGCTTTTGTCCCACTTCGTCGGATAACCCGAATGCATAGACAGGCATTGTCACAAAGCCTCGGCCCACTCACTATTCACCACTCACCACTCACCACTCACTATCTCTTACCCAATCACCTCAAACCCCTCAAACTCCCCCCCAAAGGACGAGGTGGTCACCTTCACCCCATCGACTTTTGCCATGGGTGGCCCGATGCGACACCAGCCCATGAAAGTATCCACTGCGGCGGCTTCGCCTTCGGCCAGTGCCATCACCGTACCGTCAGAAACATTTCGGACCCAGCCGGTAACGCCCAAGCGTCTGGCCTCGGCCACGGCGTGGTAGCGAAAGGCCACGCCCTGAACCACGCCGCTGATTTTCAATGTCACGCGTTTCATTCGTACCATGGGGGCTCCATAGAAACAGGGGAAGGGGTTAATAAAGGCTAAGGGCTAAGGGCTAAGGGCTAAGGGCTAAGGGAACATAGCCTTGGACCTGGGTCTGTCAATACGCAAGGATAGCCGCAGTCATGCGAATGGCCGAGATCAGGGTATCCTCGCCGTCGGTGACACGCACGTCCCAGACGTGGTTGCGGCGCCCCAAATGAAAGGGCTTGCAGGTGCCGTACACCCAGCCATCTTTGGCGCTGCGGATATGGCTGGCGCTGATTTCGGTGCCCACCACCCCGTGGGTGTTTAAGTCGACGCACAGGGCAGAGGCAATACTGGCAAGGGATTCGCCCAGCACACAAGTGGCGCCCCCGTGGAGGAGCCCGGCGGGCTGACGTGTCCGATCATCCACGGGCATGCGGCCCTTGAGCCAGTCATCGCCCATGGCCACCAGCTCAATTCCAAGGTGGCGGAGCATGGCCACCTCCACAACGGGTTTTACCTCCTCAAGAGTCACTGCCTGATGCCAGATATGCATGGTCTCCCCCGATTTCAAATGGTAAGTGCGGCCCAAATCCTCCTTGACACCCGCCTTGCGATTGGTAATAAAGGTCTGTTGCGGTTTTCCATCATGAATCGGTTTTCCTTTTTTTTCAACTATTAATGATGGATCCTCCCCGTATCCTGCAGGCCGGTTTCCGCTCTATTTATTTCGTTTTCCGGAAATCCGGTGCACCAAGGACATCACGAGACCATGAGTCAGAGCATATGAGTCAGGACACGATTTACTCCAAAAAGCTGCCCTCCGTGCCACCCTTCGAGTTCAACGAAAACGTGGCCGGGGTCTTCAACGACATGATCCACCGGTCGGTGCCCCTTTACCGGGAGACGGTGAAACGACAGGCCCAGCTCGCCGCCCGGTTCTATAAGGAGAACACGTCGATCATCGACCTGGGTTGCTCCAACGGCAACTTCGGCATGCGCCTGCTCCACGAGATGGGCAAGCGCCCCCTGCGCATGGTGGCCGTGGATAACTCCTCCCCCATGCTGGAGATCTATCAGGAACGCCTGGACAACCATCCGGCTGGGGACCAGATCGAGCTCATCCGGGCCAACATCCAGGACCTGGATCTGGAGCCCGCTTCGGTGGTGGTGCTGAATCTCACCCTGCAGTTCCTTCCTGTTACCGAGCGGGACGCCCTCATCGCACGGATCTACGACGCCCTGACCCCCGGCGGGATTCTGCTCATCACCGAAAAGGTGATCCATGAAGAGCAGGTGCTCACGGACCTGCAACAGGAGTTCTACTACCGGTTCAAAGGGGAGAACGGCTACTCCAACCTGGAGATCAGCCAGAAGCGGGATGCCCTGGAGAATGTCCTGATCCCCGAAACCGTGGAGACCCATACGGCGCGGTTCAACGCCGCAGGATTCACCAAGGTGGACATCTGGCAGAAGTGGTTCCACTTCACCAGCTTTATCTGTATGAAAGACGAGAAAGAGACGTAAAGATGGACGCGTTGCTGCACGACCTGACACGACTGGGCCTGGAACCGGCCCGGGAGGGCCTTTCCGCCCTCATCGAAGAAAAAATGGCCCTGGTGGGCCGAGACTTCGGCAATGAGAAGAAATTCCGCGCCATTGTGGAATCCCTGCCCGACATGTTCGGAGAAGGCATCGACATCACGGGCAGACGGGTCAGCGTGATCCCCAGGGACGACCACGCCCCGGAGGAGATGGACGCCCTGCTTACCGGGCTCCGGGACTTAAGGCCCTGGCGCAAGGGTCCCTACGGCCTCTTCGGCATCGACATCGACACCGAATGGAACTCAGACGTCAAATGGGACCGGCTGGCGGATCACATCGCCCCCCTTGAAGGGCGGCGCGTGCTGGACATCGGAGCCAGCTCCGGGTACTACATGTTCCGCATGGCCGCAGGCCAGCCCGAGATGGTCCTGGGCATCGACCCCCAGATCCTCTTCTACTTCCAGTACCTGGCCCTCCAGAAATACCTCCAGATCCCGGACCTCTATTTCATCCCCGCAAAGATGGAAGAGCTGCCCCCCATGGGCCGCTACTTCGACACCATCTTCTGCATGGGGGTCATCTACCACCGCAAATCCCCGGTGGATACCCTGCGGGAGATCCGCAGCTGCCTGCGCCCCGGCGGCGAGCTGGTCATGGAGACCCTGATCATCGAGGGCGACTCAGAGACCGCCCTCTTCCCCGAGGATCGCTACGCAAAGATGCGCAACGTCTTTTTCATCCCCACGGTCCCGTGTCTGGCCAACTGGCTGAAACGTGCCGGGTTCACCAACATCCGCTGCGTCGACGTCTCCCCCACCACCCTTGCCGAGCAGCGCAAGACCGACTGGGTAACCACCGAATCGCTGGAAATGTTCCTCGATCCCGAGGACCCCACCAAAACCGTGGAAGGCTACCCCGCGCCCATCCGGGCCGTGGTCCTTGCCGACGCCGAATAAAGGAGCCCCATGTCCACAGCAGAAAAACGGGACGAAACCCTTCAAACCATGAGCGAAAACCTGGCGGCCTTTGCCGTGGAGCGGGAGGACCTCAAGCAGCTCCTGGCCACCCTGCCCGAAGACGACACCATCAAAAAGGTAACCGTGGAGTATGAACTGCAGCTCCTGAAAATCATCAGCGCGGGGTGGGCCGTCAGCGTCTACATGGACGGCAAAAAAGAGAAGGATGCCCTGGCCGAGCGGTTCTGGCTCATCATCCGCGAGTTCTCCAAGACCCTCAGCGAGACCCTGCACCTCACCACCGGGGCGGACGTGGACTACTTCGAGACCCTGAAGCAACGGTTCGACACCTACCTGGCCGCCATCAAAAAAGCAGGCAAAGGAGAGCCCACCCAGGCCGTAGGCCCCGAGTTCGCCAGCCTCTGCGACTGCCCGGACAATCCCTTTGTCACCTTGAACGGAGCCCGCATCTTCCACCTCACCGTCACCGCGGTGCAGGAGTACGTGGCCACCGTGACCATTGTCCCCGAGTCGCCCTGATCCCCCCAACCTTTAGCCTTTAGCCTTTAGCCCTTAGCCTTTGGCCCTTTAGCCCTGTTTACCCTTGACCTTTAGCCTTCAGCCCCAAACTATAGAGGTATTATGTACGCACGCGACCACGACCACCTCCTCGACCTGATGCGCGAACACCCGGACGCCACCCCTTCCACCTTCCTGGCGGACAGCTCTTACGCATCCTGGCTATACGACCACAGCGATCTCCGACGCTTGAAATCCGCCATGCAGGGGGACCCGGACCCCGAAGCCATGGACCGCTGGGACCTCTCCCCCGGTCTCTGGCGGGAACAGGTGGCCATGGCCCTGCTGGCCCTGACCCGCAAACCCTGACCCAACCACGGCGAACACATGATCCTTTTTGCCTTCGACGAGCCAGTCAGGCAGCGACACGCTTTTTTTACAGAGACGAAAGAGAGACATAATGTCGGCAGTCAGCCAAAAAATCGGTGCCTACTTCGTGGCCATGGCAGCCATGATGTGGGGATTTGACGCGGTGGTGCTCACACCCCGCATGTACAACCTGGACGTGGCCTACGTGGTCTTTATGCTCCACGCCCTTCCCTTTGCCGTGATGCAGCCCATCCTCTTCCGGGAGTATACCTGGCTGCGCAAAATGCGCCCCAGCGACCTGACCTTTCTCTTTCTCGTCTCCCTTTTCGGTGGTGCCATCGGGACCCTGGCCATTGTCAAGGCCCTGTTCCTGGTGGAATTCAAGCACCTCACCGTGGTGGCCCTGCTCCAAAAACTCCAACCGATCTTTGCCATTCTCCTGGCCCGGCTCGTGCTGAAGGAACGCTTCAGCAGGCACTTTCTTCTCTGGAGCGTCGTAGCCATCATCGGCGGGTACTTTCTCACCTTTGAGTTCCACGTTCCCAGCCTGGCCCACAACGGCAAGATGCTTCCCGCATCCCTCTTTGCGCTTTTGGCAGCCTTCTCCTTCGGCAGCGCCACGGTCTTCGGCAAGCGGATCTTAGGACTCCTCCCCTTTCAGACCGCCCTGTTTTTCCGCTACGGCCTGACCACCCTCATCATGCTGGTGATGGTCCTGTCAACGGGGGCCCTGTCCCAGCTTGCCGTCACCACCCAGACCAACTGGATCTTCTTCTGCATCATCGGCCTGACCACGGGAAGCGGGGCCATTTTGCTCTACTACTACGGCCTGCGGCACATCACCGCCGGTGTGGCTACCATCTGCGAGCTGCTCTTTCCCATCTCCAGCATCCTTTTCGACTACGTCTTCAACGGCAACGTCCTCTCCCCCGTCCAGTGGGTGAGCGCCTCGGCCATGCTCTTTGCCATCTACCGCATCGGCACAGCGCCCCCGGTCAAGGCATCACACACCGCGTCGACCTGATCCCGCGACACACGCCCGGACCACCTCTTTTTCCCGCATCAGATGATGATGACAGGCGCGGCAATAACCCGCCGCGACCTGTTCTGGTTGGACGACGGCGTCGCCCGCTGCCAAGCCCCTTCCCATCCCCGCCCCACGGCCCCGACCGGCGCCCCTGCCTTCGATGGTCAAAGTCAGCTCAAAAAGCGTATCTCGGACGCTCAGCGGCCACGCGAACGAAATCATCGCGCCCCCGCGATTTCATTTAAACTGAATATCACGCTAAAACCACAACACAGCTTACTAGCTTTCCTTACACCCGCACAAAAATCTACCGCCCGTTTCAATTTCATATTCAGCAATCCACATGCCTCGCCGATATACACCCCAATGTCTTGAAGCGCCCTGTGCCCTTGCGTTAAAAACACCTTTAAATAAGCGGATTATCGGTTGACAGATCTGTTGTTTTTTCCAAAAAAACGTGCCGTAGCCCAATGCAAGCTTCGACAGAAACTAGAACAACTCGCAAGAAAGTGCTTCGGCATATCATGTAAAGGAGAAAGGCATTCATGCTGAAAAACATCAAGCTTGGCCCCAAACTCGTTTCCGTCTTCCTGTTGGTGGGCGTCATCCCCCTTCTGCTCGTGACGTTTCTGCTTGCAGATAGAGCTGATACCGCCCTCTCCCGCCAGGCCTTTGATCAGCTCACCAGCCTGCGGTCCGTGAAAAAAAAGCAGGTGGAGGCCTACTGGACGGAAAAGCAGAATCACATGCAAACCCTCCTGGAGGTGGTGGATGCCAATTACCAGGCAGCCTTTGACAAGCTCGACAGCATCCAGGAGTTAAAGCGCTCCTGGGTCGAATCGTTTTTCAATGGCGTCCGCCAGGACATCACCGTCTTGTCCGGCGGCAGTGACGTGAATCGGGCCCTTTTCGGCTTTTTATCCTATGGCCTCAACCAGGGTGTGGAGGTAGACGGATCCTTTCCCGCGGAGACGCCTGCCTACCAGGCCATCCGAAACCGCGTATCCGGTCCCCTCACCGAGTTTGCACGTACGAGAGGGTACAGTGACCTCCTTCTCATGGACGCCCGAAGCGGCCACGTCGTGTTCTCCGTGGCAATGGAGCCGGATCTCGGAACCAACCTCCTCACGGGCCCCCATCGGGATCAGGGGCTCTCGGAGCTTTTTCGCCGGGTCGTTGCAAGCGGAAAAACCGCGGTCAGCGACTTCTCCCCATACGCCCCCAGCGGTGGGGCCCAGGCCGCCTTCATCGGTGCTCCGATCCACAACGCAGACGGTGACATAGCTGGGGTGGTGGCCCTTCAGATTCCCCACGGCCAGGTCAACGCCATCGTGCAGAAAAAAAGCGGAATGGGAAGCTCCGGTGAAACCTACCTCGTGGGTCGCAGCGGTGGCCAGACAGCTTTTCGCAGCGACATGCTCACCATGGGGGACGGTGCGTATGTAATCGGTGCCCCC
Organism: Desulfoluna sp. CYM3A; assembly: GCF_056829965.1. NCBI lineage: Bacteria > Pseudomonadati > Thermodesulfobacteriota > Desulfobacteria > Desulfobacterales > Desulfolunaceae > Desulfoluna > Desulfoluna sp. CYM3A. Next base: position 1,052,773 of record NZ_CP186556.1, on the reverse strand, counting down.
ATCGACACACCGTACATCCACATGGTGATGGAAGGAGAAAGCGAGCGTGGCGTCTACACCGACTCCAGGGGGAAGCTGGTCATGGTGGCGGCCGACCCCTTAAGCATCCCCGGCCTTTCCTGGGGGTGCATCACCAAGGTCGATCTGGAGGAGGCCATCACCCCGGGAGACACCGAGGGCCAGGGTGACTTTTACGCCCGATTCACCCGGGAATACGGTTACTACGACCTCTTTCTCATCCACCCCGAAGGCAGCATCTTCTACTCCGTCACCCATGAAGCCGACTTCGGCACCAACATCCTCACCGGCCCCTATGCGGACAGCGGCCTGGGCCGCCTGACCCGGAAGGCCATGGACACCAACCGGTTCGCCATGGAGGATTTTTATCCCTATGCCCCCAGCAACGGAGAACCCGCCGCCTTCATCGCCCAGCCCGTGGTGCACGGGGGAAACGTGGAGCTGGTGGTGGCCCTTCAGCTCTCCATTCACCGCATCAACACGATCATGCAGCAGAGAGAAGGCCTGGGCCAAAGCGGAGAGACCTACCTGGTGGGCTCTGACCGCCTGATGCGATCCGACTCCCGGCTGGCGCCGGAGACCCACTCGGTGAAGGCCTCCTTTGCCGACCCGGCCAGCGGCAGCGTCAACACCGAAGCCGTAAACCAAGCACTTTCCGGCAACTCGGACACCCACATCATCCACGACTACAACGGAAACCCCGTGCTCTCGGCCTGGGCCCCGGTCTCCCTGGGGGACATCACCTGGGCCATCATCGCCGAGGTGGATGAATCCGAGGCTCTGGCCGCGGTTTCCACCATGAAGCGCCTCGCCCTTCTCATGGCTGCGGTGGCAACCGGCCTGGTCATCCTGGCCGGAACCCTCTTGGCCCGTTCCATTGCAAAACCCGTTGCAGGGGCGGCCACCTATGCCGAAACCCTGTCCAAGGGTGACTTCAGCACCACCCTCGACATTCACAGAAACGACGAGGTGGGCCAGCTTATCCGGGGGCTGACATCGGTACGGCCATTCTTCGCACCATGGTGGGCCGGGTGATCAATGGGGTGGGTGTCCTTGAGAGTACGGCCACGGACCTTGCGGGGATCTCCGATGCAACCACCCGGGACGCAGCCGACACCAACGACCGCTCCTCCACAGTGGCCGGAGCAGCCGAAGAGCTCAGCACCGGGCTCTCCGGCGTGGCCGCCGCCATGGAGCAGTCCACCACCAACATCGGATCGGTTGCCACGGCCACGGAACAGCTCAACAGCACCATCACCGAAGTGGCCCGCCGGTCGGAAGAGGCCCGGTCCACCTCGGACAGCGCCTTGGAAAAGGCCAGGACCTCCTCAGCGCGCATCGGAGACCTGGCCAATGCCGCAGACAACATCGGTCAGGTCACCGACGTCATCGCCGAGATCTCCCAGCAGATCAACCTGCTGGCCCTCAACGCCACCATCGAGGCGGCCCGGGCCGGAGAGTCGGGCAAAGGCTTTGCCGTGGTGGCCAATGAGATCAAGGACCTCGCCGCCCAGACCGCAGATGCCACCCAGCAGATCAAGGAACGCATCGACGAGGTTCAGGACTCCTCGGCCTCCACCATTCAGGAGATGGAAGGAGTGACCCGGGTCATCGAGACCATCCACGACACCGTGGGCTCCATTGCCACGGCCATCGAAGAGCAGTCCATCGCCACCGGGGAGATCGCCGAAAACATCAGTCAGGCATCCCAGGGGATCGACGAGGTCAACGAAGGGATTGCAGGCTCTCCTTGCCGCAGGGGAGATTACCCGGGACATCGCAGGGGTCCATGCAGCCGCCGGAAGCATCGACGCGGCCAGCCGAAGGACGCGGGAACGTGTCTCCGAGCTGGAATCCCTCACCGCCGAGTTGACCCAGATGAGCCAGGCGTTTAAAATCAACTAATCGCCATAAAACAACACGTCAGTTGCCTCCGGCGGCGAGGGTGGTGAAACCACTATAGCGAAAACACCTCGAAAGCATATAGCCCTTGCGCTCCGCTCTCGTTCCTCGGGCCAAAGCGCAAGGGCCTTCGGCTCGGGCTTCGCCCGACACAAACGCCGATGGTTTACGCGTGTTGGTTCACAAGCTTCGAGGTAACAGGATACGTTGCTGCTACTTGTCCATTGTAGATCTACCCGCACGGCCTCCGACGGGTCGCTTTTTGAAAAAAACTCCGCAAAACGTTCCGGAAACCAAAGCGTCTATCTTCAGTCGCGGCAAGACTGAAGATAAACGTATAGCGGTGGCCGCCCCGTTGCCTCTGACCCTGCCCCGTGGTATGACACAGACACAACCACCCACCCATGCCCAAAGGGGAAAAAACATGCCCTGTGACCCGCTCAAAGACGCCGTCTTCCAGGCCGATCCGACGCCTAACAAGAGACCCTCATCGCCCTGGGGGAAACCCTTTTTACGCCCAACCGGAACTGGGATACCGGGAGCATGTTGCCACCCGTGAGGTGGCAGGCCTTTTTAAACGCCACGGCTTTGAGGTGGAAGAGAACATCGCTGTCACCGGGATGCTGGCCAAACCGAAGGTCTCCCGGCCCGGCCCGGTGATCTCGGTCCTCGGCGAGCTTGATGCCATTGTCTGTGCCGAGCATCCCCATGCCGACCCGGTTACCGGGGCTGTCCACGCCTGCGGACACCACATCCAGGTGGCCATCATGGCCGGCGTGGCCCTGGGCCTCAAGGCCGCCGGGGCCTTTGACCTCTTGGACGGATCCGTCAACTTCATGGCCGTTCCCGCCGAAGAGTTTGTGGAGATGGCCTTTCGTGCCCGCCTGAAACAGGAAGGGAAAATAACCTGGTACGGTGGCAAGCAGGAGCTGATCCACAAGGGGTATTTCGACACCACGGACATCGCCATGATGACCCACGCCCTGGACCTGGGCCCTGGTCCCTCCGCCGTCATCGGGGCCACGGGCAACGGGTTCATCGGCAAAGAGATCCGTTTATGGTAGGGTGTCCACGCGGGTGCAGCGCCCCACGATGGGGTCAACGCCCTCAACGCCGCCATGCTGGCCATGATGAACATCCACGCCCAGCGGGAAACCTTCCGGGACGAAGACCACATTCGCGTGCACCCCATCCTCACCAAGGGAGGAGATGCGGTCAATGTCGTTCCGGCGGACGTGTGCATGGAAAGCTTTGTCAGGGGCCGCACCATTCCCGGCATGCAGGATGCCTCCCGAAAAGTGGACCGCGCCATCCAGGCCGGGGCCATGGCCGTGGGCGCCGCCTCCACCATCCACAGCATGCCCGGCTACCTGCCCCTCCTCACCGTGCCCGGGCTGGACGCCCTGTTCAAGGAAAACGCCCTGCCCTTCTGCGGTTCCCGCATCATCGACGGGGCGGAATTTGCAGGTTCCTTTGACATGGGGGACCTTCAACCTATTGCCTGCACCCGTTCACCGGCGGGGTTTCCGGCAACATCCACACCCGGGAATTCCAGGTCACGGACATGGCCTCGGCTGTCCTCTTTCCAGCCAAGGCCCTTGCAGGGACCCTCATCGACCTGCTCCGGGACGGCGCAAAAAAGGGAAAAGCCATCATCGACGGCTTTTCCCCGAGACTCACCAAAACCCAATACCTCAACTACCTGAACACAACCCTTGAAACACGCCGAATGGACGGGCCCGCAAACAAAGAAAAGTAACTATTCATGGGATCTCAATACTTGAATCGCAAGCCTGTTCCCACCCCCCAGTTATAGGGCTTGTCGCCCCCGACCCCCACAAGGCCATCCAGGTACAGGGCAATCCTTTCATTGATGTGCTTGCCGAACTGCAATTCCGCATTTGCCGGGATGGCTTCATCATTTTCCCAGTCCACAGGGACCTTGGCATCCAGCTTGACCCATACCTGTTTGGGCAATGGCCTCAACACGATCACACGGAAGGCCGTGGTGTTCACGTCTTCCCCACTGTAGCTGAGATAGTGCTGGACCAGGGGAATCAACATGGTGCCGCTCTGGAAGCCCAAAGCGATGCCGGCAAAGGGACCGATCTGATCGGCCCCTGTGCCGATGCCTTTGTCCAGATCTCCCAGGTCCACGATCCAGTCAAAGCCAAAGGCAATGCGATACTTCAAATCCCCCCAGATCCCTTCCGACGGAAAAAAGATTCCCTTCACCAGGGCGGACTCGAAATCCTTCTCGCTGCTTCCGGTCACGTTGGTCTCCCAGTAGTGGAGTTCGTACTTGATCTTCACCTTCTCGTGGGCCATGAACGCGCCGTCAATGGAGAAATCATTCACGTGACCGCTGTCCAGGTCCAGGTACTGCCACCTCAGATCGGTGTTCTTGACCTTTGCAAGGGGGTTACTGGCGTTTTCCCGTTTCGCCTGCTCGGCAACCGCAACCAAGGCACTCGACAAAAGCAGCGCACACACAGAGAAAGAGACCACAAGGCATCGAACCATGCGTCTTTTCATAGGTATTCTCCCGGTCAAACGGATGTGATGGCGACATTGACCAACGTCACGCAGATGCCGCTCTGTTGTGGACCAGGGCGTTCAACGCCCCCAGCCCGGTGCCCCTTCCCATGTGCGGCAAAGGGTATGCCGAACACCGGAAGGGACGATGCAAAGGGCGATTACAGGCCGCCTTCACCCTGGTTTCCCCGCGCCTCAATTCAGGCAAGGTCAAAGCGATCCAAGTTCATGACCTTGTCCCATGCAGCCACAAAGTCGTTCAGGAACCTCTCCTGGGAGTCCACGCACCCGTACACCTCGGAGATGGCCCGAAGCTGGGAGTTGGACCCGAAGACGAGATCAACCCGGGTGCCCGTCCATTTCCGCTCTCCGGTTTCCCGGTCCACGCCGTCGAACACATCGGCGTCGTCGGAGGTGGGCTTCCACTCGGTGCCCATGTCCAGCAGGTTCACGAAGAAATCGTTGGTGAGGGCCCCAGGCCGATGGGTAAAGACGCCGTGGGAGGATTGGCCCGTGTTGGCCCCCAGAACCCTGAGACCGCCCACGAGCACCGTCATCTCCGGGGCGGTGAGGGTAAGCAGTTGGGCCCGGTCCACCAGCAGCTCTTCGGCCCGCACGGAAAATTTACCTTTAAGATAATTGCGGAACCCGTCGGCAACCGGCTCCAGCACCGAAAACGATGCCACGTCGGTCTGCTCCGGGGAAGCGTCCGTGCGTCCGGGAGAAAAGGGAACGACAATCTCATAACCGGTTTTCCTGACTGCCTGCTCGATACCGGCGCAGCCCCCCAGCACGATCACATCGGCAAGAGACACCTTTTTACCGCCGGACTGGATAAACGCCTGCCGGACCTCCTCCAGGGTGTCCAACACCCCCTTCAGCGCAATGGGCTCATTGACCGCCCAGTCCTTCTGGGGCGCAAGGCGAATCCGAGCACCGTTGGCCCCGCCGCGCTTGTCCGAGCCCCGGAACGTGGACGCAGAGGCCCAGGCCGTTGTCACAAGCTGGGAAATCGACAAACCCGAGGCCAGGATCTTGCCCTTGAGGGCCTCGATATCCCGATCGTCGATGAGCTCATGGTCTACGTCAGGCACCGGGTCCTGCCAGATAAGGGCCTCTTCCGGGACCTCAGGACCCAGATAGCGGGAGCGGGGCCCCATGTCCCGGTGGGTCAGCTTGAACCAGGCCCTGGCAAAGGCGTCGGCAAAGGCCTCCGGGTCTTTGTGGAACCGCCGGGCAATGGGCTCGTAGATAGGGTCCATGCGAAGGGAAAGGTCGGCGGTTGTCATGATGGTCGTCACCTGCTTTGACGCATCATGGGCTGACGGGGCCAAGTCCTTTTCATCGGGGTTGACCGGTACCCACTGCCAGGCACCGGCAGGGCTTTTAGTTTTTCCAGGTTCCAGTCATAGCCGAAGAGCATGTCAAAATACCCCATGTCCCACTGAGTGGGTTTCGGGGTCCACGCCCCTTCGATGCCGCTGCTGATGGTGTCGTCCCCGTGCCCGCTCTTGAACCCGCTCTTCCAGCCGAGACCCTGTTCTTGAATACCCGCGCCTTCGGGTTCCGGCCCCACATGGGTGGGGCTGCCCGCGCCGTGGCACTTGCCAAAGGTGTGGCCGCCCGCCACCAGGGCGACGGTCTCTTCATCGTTCATGGCCATGCGCGCAAAGGTCTCGCGCACATCGTGGCCGGAAGCCACGGCATTGGGCTCGCCGTTGGGCCCTTCGGGGTTGACGTAGATCAGGCCCATCTGGACGGCGGCAAGGGGGTTTTCCAGATTCCGCTCACCGCTGTAGCGGGTATCGCCGAGCCACTCGGTCTCGGTGCCCCAGTAAATATCTTCTTCCGGTTCCCACACATCCTCGCGCCCGCCGCCAAAACCAAAGGTCTTAAACCCCATGGACTCTAAGGCGCAGTTGCCTGCCAGAATCATGAGGTCCGCCCAGGAGAGCTTCCTGCCGTACTTCTGCTTGACGGGCCAGAGCAGACGACGAGCCTTGTCCAGGTTCACGTTGTCCGGCCAGCTGTTGATGGGTGCCAGGCGCTGGTTCCCGGTACCTGCCCCGCCGCGGCCGTCTCCGGTGCGGTAGGTCCCTGCGCTGTGCCAGGCCATGCGGATGAAAAGACCGCCGTAATGGCCGTAATCCGCAGGCCACCACCCCTTGGAGTCGGTCATCAACGCGTAGAGGTCTTGTTTCACTGCCGCAAGGTCCAGTGCCTTGAACTCTTCGGCGTAGTTAAACGCCTCGCCCATGGGATTGACCAGATGAGAATTCTGATGAAGCATCTTCAGATTCAGCTGATTCGGCCACCAATCCTTGTTGGATGTTCCTCTGCCCGCAGCCGGGCTGCCGGTTTTGCCCGTCACCGGGCACTTGCTGGCGTCGCTCATGATCCGTCTCCTTTAAGGCTGTTGGTTGGACACGCATGGTTATTGTTCCATGATTTGTGCATCATCATCCGTCGAAAGAAGCAAAAAAAGCGGTGGAAGGTCCCAGCAGAGAAGCCTGGGTTTATGTAGCGCGAATCCCATATGGGCAGATCAGAGGATTAAATGGACGGGAGGCCTTGCCTCCCTGAGAGGAGCTTTAGAAGCGGGAAACGTTTTTTGTATGAAACCGGTAAGAACCCGGGTGGTCGGGGTCGGTCACAGGGCGTCCCCGGACACGGCATGGCAGTGAAGAAAAGCTGACGGCCCCGGAGCCCTCCGAACGGGTTGCATATGACCTGTTACCGGACGGAAGCCGTGCAGCACTGAAGGCATAGTATCACATTGATATAGTGGGTTAAAACAGTTTAGCCCACAAAAACGCCCAAAGCACATTCGCTGACCTCACAAAAAACACGTGCCCCTCGGAACACCGAACGGCACGTGTTGGTCAGTTTTCAGAACCCATGGGGGATTTGCTGCCGGTTATTTGGCTTTTACCCGCTCCTTCTTGGGATCGTAGACGGGGAAGGCCACCACCGTACCGGTGCAGGCACCCTTTTCTCCAACGATCTCCACCCTGGTGCCAACGGCCGAACATTCGGGTTTCAGGCAGCAGAAGGCCAGGGATTTGTTCAGGTTCACGGAGTAAGCCGGCTTGCCGTTGACGCTTCCCGCCTCCTGGCCGTCCACCAGCAACGTTTCGCCGCCTTCAAGGGCTTCATCGATATCCGCTTCAATGCCACACAGAAGGAAGCGCTCTTTTCCCTTGGCTGCCAGCACGGCCTCTTTGCCACGGTAGTCGGCCTCTTTTTCAGGATGGATCACCCAGCCCAGCCCCACTTCCCAGGGGGTCTTCTCCATGAGGTCAAACCTTCGCCAGACAAGGCCCGCTTCGATGCGGAGGGTAAAAATACTGGAGAGGGAGCAGGGAATGATCCCCAGGTCCTGTCCCTTTTCGTAGAGGTTGTCCCAGATGGTGCAGATGGTGTCGGGGCGGGCAAAAATCTCATACCCGCGCTCGCCGGAGAAGCCCGTGCGGGAGATGACGCAGGGGCAGCCGAAGAGCTCGGTCTCCTGATGGTTGAAGTATTTCAGGGCGGGAAGGTCCATGGGGGTGTATTCGTTGAGAAACTCATGGGCCATGGGGCCCTGGACCGAAACCAGGTGAACGGCATCATCCACATCCACCTCGGCGTCCAAGCCCTCACAGGAGGCCTCCACCATCTTGCGGGCGCACCCGTCACCGTGCCAGACCAGATACTCATCGTTGCCCATGTTAAAGGCGATGCCGTCGTCACAAATGGTCCCGTCATCCCGGAGGAAGGGGCCGTATTTGGAGGTGCCGGGCTTCAGCCTGGTCATGTCGTGGGTCATGGCATGGTTCAGTGCTTTGACGGCGTCTTTTCCCCTGACGTAAAACTTAAGGAACGCGGTCAGATCGTACATGCCCGCCTTGGTGCGCACCGCGTTGTGCTCATCTTGGGGATCGGTGCTGTAAGACATGGGAACGGCCATGCGGATATATTCCTGGAGGCTGCCTCCCAGGTCGATATGGCGGCAGGTCAGTGCGGAAGTTCTCATGATTTTGGTCATCTTTTACTCCTTGTCTGATGGTGCGCGTTACAGGCGTCACACCGGGGTGACGCCGGTCGTTCCTTTGATTGGTAAGGTGCGGCACAACGGGCAGATGCCGGGATGCCGCAATGCCGGGTGAATCCCCGGCGGCCAGGGGAGCTCGCCGGGGATTCGTGTTCATCGGCTGCCGCTAAAGGATAGTCGGGGAAGGCTGCCGTCTGTGGTGCCCCGGGACGCCGGCCGCTTTTTGTGATGCCGGAGCCATACGGAACGTGGATTGAACGTAGGTGGCACCCCCATGGTGCCGAGTACACCGGAGATGGTCCGCGGGCAAAGAAAAGCCGCCACGCCTTAGTCGATAATGGCAGCAGCCCGTGGTCCCGGTGCGTGATACCTCAAGGTAATATGCACGGGACGTGCCACGGACCTTACCCATCATATATCGTCAAAATATCAACCCCTTACAACACCAGCCCCAACCAAGATCAAAACCACCGATGCATTTGTGCAAGCCTTGGCCCTCACTGCCTGCGTGTGCTGTGGGCACCAGACAGCTGAAAGCCCTTTCAATTTGGCAGGTTGGAGTTCACATCACCACAGCCGATCAGGCGCAGGGAACAAAAGACAGCATGCAAAAACGCATCAAACTTTCACAACCAAACGCCCTTTGAGCCAAGGGTGTTGACGATGCAAAAACCCATCGCCCCTGCAAGCCGACTGTGCCCGCCCCCCCCTTCCCTTTACCGACCAACCCAAAAAGCCTTCGCCGTCACGGGCTGCGTTCTTTATGCAGCACCCGTGCGGGCGAAGGCTTTGTATACACTTTTCTGGCTCGACGATTCGGATCAGGCCTTGATCTTGCCCGAGCGGGTCCCTTTGAGATAGTTCATGCAGAAGGTGTCGTTGCCCCTGAGCATCTCGCAGGTGGCCAGCACCGCCATGAGCTCGGTATCCAGGGGGTCCATGATGGCCGAGTCAAACCCGCGGGCCATCATCATGGCCAGAAAGTTCCGGTTGACCATGCGGCGCTGGGGCAGGCCGAAGGAGATGTTGGAGAGGCCCCCTGTGGTGTGTACCCCCTCAAGGTCGGTCATGATGGTCGCCACGGCGTCCAAGGCCATGGTGCCGTTGTTCACATCGACGCTCATGGGCTGAATCAGGGGATCGATAAAAATATCGTCCCTTGCCATACCGATGGCCTCCAGCTCGGACACGAGGGTTGTGGCCCGATCCACAATGTCGGCTACGGTGCGGGGCATGCCCGAGTCATCCATGCACAAAGCGATGATGCTGCACTCCTTGCCTCTAAGAAACGAGATCATGGGGTCGAACCGGTCCTTCTCCAGGCTGATGGAATTGATCATGGGCTTTTTCTCGGCCAGGCCGTAGGCCATCTCCAAAACCGCGGGGTCCGGGCTGTCCAGACACAGGGGAAGAGAGGTGGCCTGCTGCACCACGTCCATGAGCCAGCGCATGTCCTCCTCTTCGTGGCCGATGCGGGCCCCGGCGTTGACATCGATGCAGGTGGCCCCACAGGCCTCCTGCTGCCTCACGTCCTCTATGATGTAATCGGCGTCCCGGTCGGCAACGGCGGCCTTTACGTTTTTCAGGGTGGTGTTGATTCTCTCTCCGATGACGGTAAACATGTGAGGGCCTCCTGGTGGTATGCCATATCAAGGGTGGATGGATTTATTGAGTGGGAAACAGCCTCCGGCTGGGTCTCTTTTTGAAATAAAACGCCGTAAAAACGTTCCGGTTGCAAGGCATGTTCACGGGCAGAGCCCCGGAGCATGTGCATACCCGGGGCCCGGGAAATCACCCGGCGGCCATGACGGATTTGGCCAGCTTTGTGGCGGAGCCTGCATCCGGGGCGTACCCGTCGGCGCCGATTTCATCGGCAAACTCCTGGTTTACCGGGGCACCACCCACCAGGATCTTGACCTTATCCCGGAAGCCGGACTCTTCGAAGGTCTGAACGGTCTGGCGCATCATGGGCACTGGCGGTGACGTAGCAAAGCGGAGAGGGCCACGATGTCTGCGTTGTGTTCCTTGGCCGCTTCGACAAAGGATTCCGGGGCCACATCCACACCCATTTCAATAATATTGAACCCGGCGCTTTCCAGCATCATGTGCACCAGGTTTTTGCCGATATCGTGGAGGTCGCCCTTGACCGTGCCCAGGACAATGGTCCCGGCGGCCGTAGTGTCCTCCTCGGAGAGCAGGGGCTTCAGGATCTCCACCGCGCAGCCCATGGCCTGGGCGCTCATGATCACTTCGGGGATGAACATCTCCCCGGTCTCCATCTTGCCCCCGATCACGTCCATGCCGGCGATGAGCCCCTTGTTGAGAACCTCGTGTGCCGGCATCCCGCCATCAAGCATCTCTTTGACCAGGGCCACGAGTTTGTCCCCGTCCCCTGAGAGCATCATGTCCAGAACCGGTGTGTAATCAGTCATTGCGTACTCCTTCTCAGTGGTTGTGGTATGCCGCCTCCCGGCAGGGGCGGAAGGGCTCCACGGAGCCCTTCCGCTCGCTCCATGGGACCATGGGTTGGTTCGGTGGTGCCGGGCACCTGCCGAATCATGCGTTATCGGTTTCAAGCGCCTTGGCTTCCTTAAGAGCCGGAAGTTCGTTCTGGATCAGGTCTTTCACCAGGGCCACGATGCTCAGGACCATGATCATGAAGTAAGGCACGGAGCCAACGATGGTAGCGGTCTGCAGCCCCTTGAGGCCGCCGGAGTAGTTGAAGACCACGGTGTAGAAGCTTGAGGATCACCCCGAAGGTGACGGTGAGCCAGTACCCGGCCTTGGGATCTTCCACGTCCACGCCGCTGGTGGCAAAACGCGCGGCAACGTAGGTGGCTGAATCGCAGGAGGTGATGAGAAAGGAAAAAATCAGGATCAGGGCGACGCCGGTCATGATGTGAAAAAGCGGCAGGTGTCTCAGGGTCTCGAAAAGGGCCATGGCCAGGTCCTGGTTGATCACCTCGCTGACGTTGATGTCCTGAACAAACTGCAGGTGCAGGGTGGTGCCCCCGAGGGCCGCGGAAAAGATAAAGGAGAACAGCGGGGGCAGGATGACCACGCCCAGGATGAACTCCTTGATGGTGCGGCCGCGGGAGATCCGGGCGATGAAGGCCCCCACAAAGGGCGCCCAGGCGATCCAGAAGGCCCAGAAGAAAACGGTCCAGCCGCGGGTCCAGCCGTCGTTTCCGAAAAGGGTGGTGGCAAAGGAGAGCTTGGGCAGGTCGGTCATGTAATCGGAAAAGCCCATCCACAGGGCTTTAAAAATGTAGGCGGTGGGGCCGAAGACCACAAAAAAGGCGATGAGGACAAACATCAACACCACGTTGAGGTTGGACAGGTGCTTGATGCCCTTGGAGACCCCGGTGATGGCCGAGACCACGAAGGCAAGTGTCACCAGAAGAATGAGAACGGTGGTGGTGTTGGTTCCGCCGGGAATGCCGGTGAGGGAGCTGATGCCGCTGGCCATCTGCATGCCCCCCATGCCAAGGCCGGTGACCACCCCGAAGATGGTGGCCCAGGCGGCAAAGGCATCCACCACGCGCCCTGCCATGCCGTTGGCGTGCTTTTCACCGATCAGAGGAATCAGGGACCGGGAGATCATGGCGCCGTGGCCCCTTCGGTACTGAAAATAGGCAATGGCAAGGGCCACGATGGCGTAGATGGCCCAGGCGTGGATCCCCAGCGAAGAAAGCAGCAGCATCGAAGGCCGAGGCGGGCTGCGGCAAAGGTGTTGGCCTCGCCCGTGGGGGGTGCCGCCATGTGGACCAGGGGCTCGGAGACGGACCAGAAGATCAGGCCGATGCCCATGCCTGCGGAAAATAGCATGGAGAACCAGCTGAAGGTGGAGAACTCCGGCTTTTCATCGTCCCGGCCCAGCCGGACCTTGCCGAAAGGAGAAAAGGCGATGGCAATGCAGAAGAGGAGGATACCGGTGACACCGAGCAGGTAGGTGGATTGAAACGCTTTGAAGACGAAGCCGACGGCGGTATTGCTCACCGTGGCCAGGGCCTGGGGCCAGAAGGCCCCGAGCACCACAAAGGGCACGGTCAGGGCGATGATGATATAGAAAATTGCCGGATCGAGCTCTTTTCCGAAGTACCGTCTCAAAAATCCATCGTTTGGGTGGGGACCTACTTGATTCATGGTATCTCCTCATTGTGTGGTTGATGACACCGGATCTTTGTGCCTGGAAAAGAGACCGGCATGGAGGCAGAGCCCCGCGTGTACGGCGGCCCCGGCCATGCCTGATCGGGCAGGGTTTCTTTTCGAAGGACAAAGGTCCGTATGGATCTGGGACATCTTTGGCCCATATTTCATGAATCTTCCGTAACGCCGATGCTTGCCTTGTTCACGGCACAAGCCAGCACCGGTTCGAAAGTTGTTAAGTTATGCGGCAAACTCTCCTTTGTGTATGTACTGTCTCAAGTCATTTTCAATGGTCGGGTCGATGTCGGGCTTGACGTAGGCTTCGAGCCGTTTCTGGACCTGGTTGGAGGCATTTTCAAAAAAGGCGTCCCTGTCTCCGGCAGCCCACTTTTCATAGGAGGTGCGAACGGCGACGTCGGGAATAAAAAATTCGGTGCGGCAACGCTTGGCCGTCATGGGATCCATGATGTAGGTGCCGCCGGAGCCGATGCGGTGGATGGCGTCCAGGGCCAGGGCTTCATCGCTCAGGTCCAGAGGCGCCATGGCCCGTTTGAGCATCCCGCCGATCTCTTCGTCCATGATAAATTTCTCGTAACTCAAGGCCGTGTAGGCGTTTAAAATACCGCAGGCCTGGTGCATGTAATGGACCCCGGAGAGCAGCCCGGCCATGATGGTCATGGCAGACTCAATCCCCGCCTGGGTGTCCGGGAAATGGGCATCGCTGAGGCCGCCCCCGTACCGGCAGGGCAACCCGTAGTAGGCGGCCATCTGGGTGGCGATGCCCAGGAGTTTCAAGAGCTCGGGGCTGCCGATGCTGGCGCTGCAGAACCTGAGGTCTGCGGCGCAGGAGGTCCCACCGCAGACGCACGGGGTCCCCGGCCTCACCAGCTGCGCCAGGACAATGCCCGCAAGACTCTCGGCCATCTCCATCACCGCGGTCCCTGCAAGGGTGATGGGCCCGCTGACCCCTGCCATGACCATGCTGGAAATAAGCAGGGCCTGCCCTCCCCGCGCATAGGTGATAAGGCCGTCGGCTGCGTCGGGATCGTAGGTCAGGGGCGAGGTGGGGTTCACCGAGATAATGGTAAAGGGGGCTTCACTTGCCGCCTCCCGGCTTCCCCACACAATGGCTCCCATGTCCATGGCGATGAGGGCGTTGGCCTTGCAGCAGGGGTTGCCGGTCATGGGCATATCCGTCAGGGTAAAGGCGGCGGCGAGCTGCTCGGCAGAGGCTGTTTCCGGGGGAAGGTCCTTGGCAGGGACAATGGAACTGGCCGTCATGTCCAGAAAAGGCGAGGTTTGAACCAGCTTGGTGAGATCTGTGGAATCCTTCCAGGTGGCGTTGCGACGGGTGCCGGAGGCATCCATGATAAAGGGAGCGCCCCATCCCGGACTGAGAACGAAGTGGTCGCCGCCGATGCGAACGGACTTCTCCGGGTTCCTGGCCCGGATGGTAAACTCCGACGGAGCAGTCTCCAGGGCTTTCATGACCTGGGCCTCCGTAAAGAACACCTTGCTTCCCTCCACCTGAAAACCATGGGCCGTAAAGATCTCGAGGGCCTCCTCGGAGTTGAAGACGATGCCGGTGCGTCCCAGCACGTCCAAGGTGGCGTGGTGAAGGCGCTCGATTTCCTGATCGGTAAGGGACTGAAGTCTGTTCTGCATGGCTGAGTACACTCCTTTGCATGGTGCCACACACCGTGGCTGTTACTGATCCGGACATTGGGATGTCATTGTGAAAGAGCAACTTGTGTGCCATCAGGGGGACTTCGACGAGGAATGGAGCTATATCAAGGGCGTTGGAAGCCGTTCTCACGGGGGGGCCGCGGGCAAAGCGATGCGAAAACCCATCGTCTTTTCCCGCAGAGGTTGAAAAAACAAGTAGTTATGCAAGGCGGCATTGGCGATGGGTTTTTGCATCGGCACCGAACATGTGAAAAAACACCGTTTTGCAGAATTTTCGCGGTTTCGAAAATGTAAAAACGCATCGAAAGAAAGGCAGCCCCTCTGGAAAGACGCCCGGCCGTGGAGGCAACTCTCCACAGGTCCGCCGGAAGGAGGTCATGAGTGACCACTGTTTGTTTATGGGACCCGGGTTATTGACTTTGGGGGCTCCGGCACGCTATGTATTTGGCATCACAGTCAGGATTTCAGCTTATGGTTTGCTTTATTTTCTTCTCTATTACTCGTTTATAGGCATCGAATCCTGATGGGGAGGGCATTGGTGATGGGAAGCATTTTAAATTCCGCACCCCACGGGATCTGGGTGTGGGATGGGTTTGGCCGGGTGATCGCCGTAAACAAGACGGCGGAGAAATACGGCAGGGTTGACGAGAAGTCTCTCATTGGAAAGTGTTATCTGGAGCTGATTCGAGACGGGCTTTACGACCGATCCGTGGCCCATGACATTTTTCGGACAAAAACCCGTGCGTCTGTCAATTCACGTTCCATGCGCACCGGGCTCCTGACGCGCAACACCGGCATTCCGCACGTGGATGAGCGGGGTGAAGTCTATCGCATTGTGGTTACGGAGACCCCTGTCAACGGAGCCGGTGAGGTTCGGCCCCTGTCGGACTCCGAAGCCATTGACGCGCTGTTGAACGAATCCTTTCACGACCCCACCATGGTTCGGGTGGGAAGCTGCGAGGTCGTGGCCCGAAGTGAGGCCTACCGCAGCACCCTGAAAAAGAGTTTCAACCTCGCAGACAAAGGGGTATCCCGGATCCTGATCCTCGGGGAATCGGGTTCAGGCAAGGGGCTCCTGGCACGCGTTATCCATGAGAGAAGCGCACGAAAATCACACCCCTTTGTCCAGATCAACTGCGCTGCTGTTCCGGAAAACCTCCTTGAAGCCGAACTCTTCGGGTACGAAGGCGGTGCCTTCACCGGAGCCAGGGCCCAGGGCAAGGCAGGCCTCCTGGAGAAGGCCAACGGCGGTACCATTTTCCTTGATGAAATCGGAGAGATGCCCCTGTCACTCCAGGCAAAGCTGCTGAAGTACTTAGACGACTTCCAGGTGATGCGCCTGGGCGGGACCCAGGAGACCAAAGTGGACTGCACCCTGATCGCGGCCACCAACTGCGACCTGGCCACCCATGTGAAGAAGGGACGGTTCCGTGAAGACCTTTATTACCGAATCAACGCCTTCAGCGTCCCCATCCCGCCCCTGCGGGAACGCCCGGAAGACATTCCCGTCCTCTTCGAGCATTACCTTGCGGCCTACAATGAGCGGTACGGCTCCAAATGCAAGCTCTCCCCCCTGCTGGTGGAGAGCCTCCGGAGCTACCCCTTCCCCGGCAATGTCCGGGAACTGAAAAACATCGTCAAACGGGTGGTCGTGCTTGGGGAAACCGAGGCCCTGGATGGGCAGGTGGCCGCCTTTATCAGGCAACGGCCCTCTTCCGACACCTCACAACCCCTGAAAGCCCAGGTCGAGGCCTTTGAACGTGAGCTTTTAAAAAAAGCCATGGTCCTTCACCCCACAACCCGGGCCCTGGCCCAGCACCTGGGCATCGACCAGTCCAGCGTGGTGAGAAAACTCAAGAAGCACGGGCTCAATGCCGGGCGCCAGGGGTAGCTGCACGGTGAGCCGCCTTGAAAGCTGGCCTCAGCGAAGCTGGCTGTCCTTGCTGCCCCGCCGGTTGATGGCTGAGGCACGTGTCCGGCGTCGCTCTTCCTCCTGCTGGCACGCAACGCACAGGGTAACGCCGGGTATGGCCTTGCGCCGGGCTTCCGGGATCTCTTCCTCACACAACGCGCAATGGGTGAGACCGGGCCCCGTGGGCATCATCTCGCGGACCCGCTTTACCTCATCGCCGATACTGGCATCGATCTGATCGTTTACGGCCCCGTCACGGGCCCATCCTACAGCCATCATCCCTCCTTGCATCACACCATGGTTTCCAAGCCTTTTCCTTAAGCAATATCCCCAACAAAAACAAGCCTTGGGCCAATAAAAAAACCCCGAACCGCAAAGGGCCTCGGGGTTTTTCGTTGTCACGCTCCGGTTGCCTTCGGCAAGCCGGGGCTTACTTCATGGCGGCGTTGATCTCTGCTTCGAGGGTCTCGCTGGTGGGGATCAGGGAGACGTGCTTGATCTCACCGTTCACCAGCATGGCCGGTGCGTTGGCAAGGCCCACCCGGTTCATGAAGGCGACGTTTTCGGGGTACATGATGGAGCGCTCCACCACCTTGACCTTGTCGCCGAAGGGAGCGGCGGCGTCGTTGGCGGAGGCGGGGACCATCCCTCGCAGGCCGCGCAGGTCTTGGAGTCGATGGTGACCACTTCGATGAGGACGTGGTCGAGGCTGGCGTAGTCAGGCAGCTCGATCTCCGGAAGCTCGTCTTTTTTCACATAGGCCTCAAGGGCCTTGCGGGTGGCCTCCTTGTTGTGGACGGCCATGCCGATCCCCACGATGTTTTCCGGGGGAACGTTGAAGGGCACGTCGCATCCGGGGGCCAGGATGAAGTCCTTGGTGCCCAGGGCGTCCATAAGCTCGATGGCGGCCTTCTGGTTGTCCTGCTGGGTGCCGAAGAGCATGGTGATGGTGAGCTGGAGGTTGCCGGAGATGAGGATACCGTGCTCGTCGGTGACCTTCTTGGCTTCCAGGATGTCCACGTTTTCATCGATGGCGATGGCATCGGGCCGGGTCTCGCACATGGCGGAGATGCTCTTTGTGGCGTCGCCGCACACAAAAAAGGTGGAGGGCACGCCCTGGGTCCTGAGTTTGTCGTAAAAGGCCGTATAGGGTTCGGTCAGGAACTGCTTGAAAGAGACCGGGGAGATCTGTGAAACCAGGGGATCCACGGCACAAATTTTAGCCTCGCATCCTGCTTCAATCAGGAACCCGGCATACTCGCTGACCACCTCTTCGCAGTAGTTGATGAGCTCTTTGACCTTGTCGGCGTCGCCGTACATGTCCATGAAAATGTTGGTACCGCGCAAATGGGACGCCAGGGTCAGGGGGCCGCAAGCGGCCGTAGAGGGCGATGTCGGGCCGGGCTTCCTTGAGACGTCGGGTGGCCTCCATGATGATGGGAATGCGGCCGTCTTCTTTGGTCAGGCGCCTGGTGGGGATGGTAAAATCGTTGGCAAGGGGGTGGCTGCACACCGTGGGCGGGGTGTTGGGGTACCACTTCAGGTCGCATCCGAGGATCTCGGCCTCCACCTGCAGGTCGAACATCACGGGCAATCCGTCCGGTGCATACTGCGCCACCGCTTCCAGCAGGCACTCGACGAGCTTGTCTGCGTCCTTGAAGATTTCATCTGCGGCATAGCCTTTGAGGTTCGCGATCTGGGCACCGGTGTAGGGGACCCAGGGGGTGCGGGGGACATCGTTGTGGTTAAGGGCGTTCAGAATCAAGGACTTGCCGTCCATGGGGTACCTCCGATCAGAAAAAAACATGTATGTACGGGCCAGAAACACAATCCGGCGATGTTGCTTAAAAATACAGGGGGCCTGCCGCATCCACGCCTGTCCCAAAGGGATGGGGAGAGAGCGTGGACGCAACAGGAAAAACGTCACTATTCAGCTTATGCCTCCGGCGGGTCGCTTTTTTGAAAAAAAGCTCCGCAAAAAACTTTCCTGATACAAAATCAGGCAAAACTATTTCGGCAGGTCCGCCGGAGGCGTTTTGGCGCTGAACAGCTTCATGCGCCATTGCCTTGGAGCATTCGGATTAGTGAAGAACCAGCTGACGGGCGACTTTTCCGGCGTCTCCGGCATCGGCGGCAAAGGCGTCCGCCCCGATGCTTTCGGCGTACTCCTGGCTCAAGGGGGCGCCGCCCACGAGGACTTTCACGGAGTCACGGATACCGGCCTCTTTGACCGCTTCGATGGTTTCTTCAACGTTGCACATGGTGGTGGTCAAAAGGGTGGAAAGGCCGATGATGTCTGCGTTGTGCTCTTTGGCCGCCTCCACGAAGGCCTCCTTGGTGATATCCACGCCCAGGTCCACCACATTGAAGCCCGCGCCTTCCAGCATGATGCACACCAGGTTTTTCCCGATGTCATGCAGGTCCCCGTGGACCGAGCCGATGACAATGGTGCCGATTTTTGTGTCGGCCTCACCGGTGAGATGGGGCTTCAGGACCTCCACACCGGTTTTCATGGCCTGGGCGGACATGAGCATCTCCGGCACAAAAGTCTCCCCGGCGGAAAAGCGCTCACCGACTTCATCCATGGCCTTGATGAGTCCCTCTTGGAGGATGGTGTTTGCGTTGGTCCCTGCCTCGAGTTCTCCGTTGACTTCGCTGACGACTTTGCCGGCATCAAGGCCGATGACGGCCTGGAATATATCTTGGATAGCCATTTTTTTATTCGTACTCCTTGCAATAAAAAACAAAAAACACCGGGGCGTGTGGTTGGATGGCCCCGGTGCGTGGTGCTTGGTTATTCGCTGTGGGAGGGGGCCAGCGCGCCGCCTCTTCCTCTGCTCGTTGTTGAATCAGGTCTTTGACCAGGGTGACGATGCCCAGGATCATGACGATGAAAAAGGGCACGGACCCCAGGATGGTGGCTGTCTGGAGGCCTTTGAGGCCGCCGGAGTAGTTGAACACAACGGTCAGGAGCCCCAGGATAAGCCCGAAGGTGATGGTCAGGCGGTTGTTTGCCTTGGGATCGGAGACGTCCACGCCGCTGGTGACGAATCGGGCGGCCACGTAGGTGGCCGAGTTGCACGAGGTGATGAGGAAGAAGAAAATCAGCACCAGGGAAAGCCCTGTCATGAAATGAAAGCAAGGCAGGTGCTTCAGGGTTACGAACAGCGCCATGGCAAGGTCCTTGTTGATGGGATCACTGACGTTGAGGTGCCTGACAAACTCCAGGTGCATGGTGGTCCCGCCCAGGGCCGCCGAGAAGATAAAGGAGAAAACAGGCGGCAGGATAATCACCCCGAGGATAAACTCCTTGATGGTTCGCCCCTTGGAAATACGGGCGATGAAGGCACCCACAAAGGGGGCCCAGGCAATCCAGAAGGCCCAGAAAAAGACGGTCCAGTTGCGGGTCCAGGTGTCGTTGTCGAACAAGGTAGTGGCAAAAGAGAGCTTGGGAAGATCAAGCATGTAGTCGGAAAAGCCCATCCACAGGGTTTTGAAGATGTAACCGGTGGGTCCGAACACAGCAAAGAAGAACATCAGAACGATCATGAACACGACACAGAGGTTGGCCACGAACTTGATCCCCTTGGCCACGCCCGTTACCGCCGTGGCGATATAGGCAAAGGTCACCACAAGAATCAGGGCCGTGGTGAGGTTGGGCCCTCCGGGGATGCCGAACAGGCTGCTGATGCCGCTGGCCATCTGCATGCCGCCCATGCCCAGGCCCGTAACCACACCAAAAATGGTGGCCCAGGACGCAAACGTGTCCACGAGGCGACCCACCAGGCCGTTGGCGTGCTTCCTGCCGATGAGGGGAATCAGGCAGCTGGAAAACAGGGCGCCCTCCCCTTTTCTGAACTGAAAATAGGCCAGGGTCAGGGCCACGACGGCGTAGACCGCCCATGCGTGAAAGCCCCAGTGAAAAAAGTAAAGCTCAAGGCCCAGGCGGGCCGCTTCAAAGGTGTTGGCCTCACCCGTGGGGGGAGCGGCCATGTGCACCAGGGGCTCGGCAACGGACCAGAAGATCAGGCCAATGCCCATGCCGGCGGAAAAGAGCATGGAAAACCAGCTGAAGGTAGAAAATTCAGGTTTTTCGTCGTCCTTGCCGAGGCGCACCTTTCCATAGGGTGAAAAGGCAAGGGCCAGGCAGAAGACAAGAATCCCTGTGACTCCCAGGAGGTAGGTGGACTGAAAGACCTTAAACACATAGCCCACGGCGGTGCCGCAGACCTTGCTCAGGAGGTCCGGCCAGCCGGCGCCTAAAACAACAAAGGGCACGGTGAGGGTAATAATAAAATAAAAAATGGTGATGTCTAACTCGGCACCGAAGTACCGCTTCAGCACGCTTTGGTTTTCCTTACATCCGTCCTGTAACATACAATGTCCTGTCATAGTGGTTGGAATGCGCGGCCGCCTCTCGCTCCATACAAGAGGTGCGGCCGCAGTATGATTGGATGACCCGTAGCCCGGATATGTCATGTGCCGCCTGATTCCACGGTCACTGGCATCAATTCATCGGCGTTGCGTTTTCCCATGGGATATCCGGGTGAGCCCTCGTCTTTCACGGGTCGAGCCACCCTTATGTCTCATGAAATACCCGGGTCAGGCTGCGGTGGTGGCTGAACCAGGATTCGATATAGGCCATCAGGTCCTTTTCAATGGCAGGATCCATGTCCGGCCTGGTGTAGGCGGCCAGGCGCTCCTGAACGTGCTTCGCTGCGGTATCAAGCATCTGGGGGCTGCCCTCCTGAACCCATTTGGTGTGGTTGTTGCGATAGGCCAGGGTGGGAAGGAAAAATTCCGTGCGGCAGCGCATGGCTGTCATGGGCTCCATCAGGAAGCTGCCGCCGGCCCCTATGCGGGTAATGGCATCCAGGTTCAAGGTCTCATCGGTGAATTCCACGGGTTCAAGGGCCCTTCGAACCATTCCAGCCAACTCTTCGTCCATGACGAATTTCTCGAGGCTCATGGCGGTGTAAGCCCCCAGGATGCCGCAGGCCTGGTGCATGTAGTGGGTCCCGGCAGCAAGGCTCAGGGCGGTGGCGGGGAAGCCAGAGATCGCCGCCTGCATGTCTGAGCAGTGGGCGTCGGTGAGCCCGCCGCCGTAACGACAGGGAAGACCGTAGTACCGGGCCATCTGGTTGGAGATGTTCATCAGCTTCAGGAGCTCGGGGCTGCCGATGGTGGCGGCGCAGAGACGAAGATCGGCCCCGCAGGAGGTTCCCCCGCAGACGCAAGGGGTACCGGGGCGGGCAAGAAGCTGGGCAAGGACGATGCCTGCAAGGCTTTCGGCCATCTCAATCACGGCGGTTCCGGCCAGGGTAATGGGGCCGCTGAGGCCCGCCATCACCATGCTGGAGATGAGAAGGGCCTGGCCGCCGCGGGCAAGCTCGATGACGCTGCCGGCTGCCTCGGGGCCATAAATAAGGGGAGAGGTGGGGTTGATGGAGGTAATGGACACCGGGCTTTTGATGACCTCCTCGCGGCTTCCCCACACAATGGACGCCATCTCCAGAAGCTCCACGGAGTTCTGCCGACCGGAGGGGTTGCCGGTGAGGGGCTTGTCCGAATAGATGAAGGTGGAGGCCAAAAGTTCGGCTGAGGCGGACTTGGGATCAAGGTCCGGAGGGGCCACCATGCCGCTGGCGGTCATGTCGATATACTGCGATCCCTGCACCAGCTTGAGGAAGTTCTCCACATCGTCCATGGTGGCCGAACGACGGGTGCCGTCGGCATCCATCACAAAAGGAGCCCCCCAGCCTGGGCTCAGGGCAAAGTGATCCCCACCGATACGAACGGATTTTTCAGGGTCCCTTGCGCGGATGATGAACTCCGACGGAGTGGTCTCCAGGGCTTTTTTCACCTGCTCTTCCCGGAAGAAGACCTTGTTCCCCTCCACCTTGAAGTCGTTTGCCTTGAAGATCTCGAGGGCCTCATCGTCTTCAAAGATGACCCCCGTGGATCCCAGCACTTCCATGCAGGCGGCGTGAAGTTTCTCTTTTCCGGCGTTATCCAGTGTTTGGAACCTGTTCAGCATGTCACCACACTCCTTGTATCTATTCTGTCGACCTTGCGGTTGATTGAAATCAGAAGAATAATTTATCGAAAACTGGATAACAGCAAGACACATGCCAAATTGAAATAAAAAAATTTGATAATGATAATCAGCGGGTTTGGCGGCGGGCTATGTTACGGCAGAAGGAGCGTTGATGCAAACATGCATTTTATTTCCAGCAACCAGCCAGATTCTGGCATTTTATCTGCTTTAATATGCCGAATGCATTTTTGCATAATCTCTCAACAGGGCGTGTTTCAAAGGATTTTTCCATGGAAGGGTGGCGTGCCAATGCAGTTTTGCATTAAATATACCCCATCAGAGACCGCGGCCACGGCCTGCCGACCCAATCAAAGCCCCCTGCCCTGATACCGCGAAAACGGATCCTCCCCCTCAGAAATAAGGACCATCATCGATAATTTCGTATCCATGCATAGCCCGGATATTTCACGAGTCGAGTGCACCCATATTCAAGGCATCAGAGCTGCAGAAGTCGTGGTTTTATAAAAGCTCTGATAACGCAGAAGATGGGTGCACTCGGCTCGCCCGAAGGGTGAGTATATCCTCTACTTTGAAAGGCTCTGACCCAAACAGATACGGACCCACCGCACCCAGAGTCCACACATCAACGATACAATAAAAAACCCCGCTGCATGTAAATGCAGCGGGGTTTTTGCTGGTGCCGAGTCTTTTGCATATGAATGGGCTAAACCGAAAGCCCGCCTCAGAACCGGCAGTATCAGCGTACCCTTTCATTCACTCTAAAAAGACATTTCGTATTGACTATTTCAATTGCTCATATTAACGTCCTTGGAGCCAAAAATAAATTTCGACACCCCAAACAAATCATCCCCCCGCCACAGTGACACTGCGTAAATGCTGGGGAGTTGCCCCACACCAGGCCTTTTCCATGGGGAGGGGAGGTGGGAGTACCGTTTCCTCTGTTGCATCACCACATGCCGCCCAGCCATACCGAAAAAAGGAATTCAGACACATGCGCACCACCATTCTCCCAGCAACTGCTCTCTGTTGCCTTTTGATTTTCGGCAACGCCTTCGCCCACGACGACAACACACCCGAACCCCGGGCATTGAAAGAAGTGGTGATCACCGCCCAGAAACAAAATGAAGATCCCCAGGCTATCCCCATCAGCCTCACCCTTCTCGACGCCACTGACGTGGAGGACCGGGAAATAGGCGTCCTCCGGGACGTCAGCAATTACACCCCGTCTCTCATGATGTTTGACCTGGGCTTCTCCACCACCTCCCCCCCTTCCATCCGGGGCCTTTTTGCCGACGCCATTACCCTGGAGAGCACCATGGGTGTCTACGTGGACAGCGTCCCCATGACCATGGGCATCGGCATCAACGACCCGATCCTGGACATTGAGCGCATCGAAGTCCTCAAAGGCCCCCAGGGGACACTCTACGGCAAGAACACCGAGGCCGGTGTTCTCAACATCATCACAACGGAACTGGACAACGACCCCACCCGGAAGGCGAGCGTGCGGGGCGGCAGCGACAACCTGCGCGAGGCCTCTGCCTCCATCGGGGGGCCCCTCATTCAAGACAAACTATTCCTGGGCGTCTCACTGCGCCACTATGAAAAAGACGGGTATGTTAAAAACGTTCTCACAGGGGATGAGGTGGATGACCGGGAACACAACTATGGAAAGGTAAACCTGCGTCTTGCCCCCACCGACACCCTGGACATCACCCTGATCAAGAGCATCGTGAGCTTCGACGATGGCGCAGGAAGCCTGGGGAACGCGTTCCAGCCGGACCGGGAGGTATCATCCGACCTGGAGGGAGAGAACACCTCCAGCAACGACCTCACCAGCCTGAAGGTCCATGGGGACCTCACCCCGGATGTGGCCATCGATTCGGTGACCACCCATCGAAGGTTTCACGGCGAACAGGTCCAGGACAACGACTTCACCTCCAACCCCATGCTGGAGCGCCACCTTTTTCTGGACAACGTCTACACAAAAAGCTCCCAGGAGCTTCGCCTCAGCGGCACCTCAGGTGCCCTCAGCTGGCTCATGGGGCTGTATGGAGACATTTTTGAAAACGACATCGATGAAACCTGGACAGGCACCATGCCCATGACCGTTCTCCAGACCATTGACGGGGACTCCCTGGGCATCTTCGGCCACATCAACTACGGGCTCACGCCCCGCCTCAACATCATCGCCGGCCTCCGCTACGACGATGAAAAAAAGGAGCTCGACGACAAGACCAAAGGCCTGACCGAGAAGAACACCTATGACGAGGTCTCCCCCAAAGTGGCTGTGAACTACCATGTCACGCCGGACATCATGGGATATGTCACCATCGCAAAGGGGTACCGCTCCGGCGGATTCAACCCATACGCCGTTGCCGGCTACCCCACAACCTATGACGAAGAGACCCTCTACTCCTACGACATCGGGTTCAAATCCCGGCTCCTCCAAAAGCGGCTGACCCTTAACGCCAACCTCTACTACATGGATATATCGGATATGCAGGTCACGGCCCACATCTCCAAATCGAGCCCGACCCATACCTACACATCCAACGCGGCTGAAGCTACCTCCCAGGGCGCAGAGATCGAATTCACGGCACTTCTGGGAACAAGCTTCACCCTCTTTGGCGGCCTCGGGCTCAATGAAACCACCTTTGACTCCTTTGAAGACGCCCTGGGTAACTACAGCGGCAACGAAAACCGGTTCTCCCCCAGATACAGCTTCAATTGCGGCCTGGCCTACCGCGACGCCCGGGGCCTCTTTGCCCAGGTCGATGCCACCGGCTACGGCGACATGTACCTGGACAAAACCAACACCACAAAGCGGGATGCCTATGAACTGGTCAACGTCAAGTTGGGTTACGAAGCCCAGTCCTTCGATGTCTATCTCTACGGCCGCAATGTGTTTGACACCACATACGACACCTTAGGCTTTGCAGGGATCTACAACATCTACTCTCCCCCGGCCGAGTGGGGGGCCCGTGTAACCGTCCGATTTTAGCCCACGCCGGATTGAACAGAAAAACGGCACCTGTTTCAGCACCTGTTGCCTCCGGTAATGCTGCCGGAGGCCAAGCTGTTGAAACATTCCGGCACACTCAATAGATTCGATAATCGGGACCACAAGCGCAGACAACAAGCCAGCCCCAGCTACCATGCGCGAAAGTAGTAGAATACGTCGTGCACACCGAATTCCCGCCAATCCCACCACACATTTCTTTACCTGCCTGCGAACAAAATGCAGATTTCCTCCACAGGCAAAAAACGACCCATTCCTATTCAGATCTCAGATGACCTCATCAGGCTGAATGATGAAATAAAAAACCCCGCTACCTTTGGAGGCAGCGGGGTTTTTGCTGGTACAACATCTGTTACGATATACAAAAAAAATGGATCAGC
Organism: Desulfoluna sp. CYM3A; assembly: GCF_056829965.1. NCBI lineage: Bacteria > Pseudomonadati > Thermodesulfobacteriota > Desulfobacteria > Desulfobacterales > Desulfolunaceae > Desulfoluna > Desulfoluna sp. CYM3A. The sequence goes on along the minus strand of NZ_CP186556.1, from coordinate 1,027,081 downwards.
CCTATAAATACGAAGAGTGCAAGGTCCGACCAACCACCTTTTTTCTTTTAACCTTTAGTAGAAGCCAAGACGTTTTTATTTATCAATGAAACGGCTTCATTTACCTTATCGATATCAACGGTGACGTTTTCGATAACACTGCGTTTAAAGGACAATCCCCATAAGGTGTCGCCACCGTTCTGGACATTCAGCGCCATCTCTTGCTTCAGCATATATATTGCGGTCAATACCCCGGCAATAACCAATGAGGCAATGGCCGCGGCCGCGCCAGCTTCCACAGATAAAGACACCCCACCAAACAAAACGGCAATGATAGCAAAGAACAATGCCTTAGGTTTTTGAAAGCCACCAATAACTCCGGTCATAGCAACCAATGGAATGTTGATGGTTTGCCTTCCAAAAAAGCTGGATTGAGTGACTTCAACCCTTTCGTCATTGCATTTAATTTCAGTTGTAGGGTCTATCTTCATCAAAGACAGCAAGAAGGCGACAAGACCTCCCTGCCGACCGATAACATGCAAACAGTCTTCACCGTTTTTAGCCTCTTTGTTCAGATGAAATTTCTTCAACACCAGTGCGGCCATCTTTTCCTCCTTTTAAAACAACTCATATCATCCACAACAGTAGCAACACAGGGCGCGGAACCGATTGCGTTCCGTGAGAATTCACATTCCTCACCCTGTCAAACCATACTCAACAGCGCACCATATACATAATTTTAACTTTGCATCAACAAGAATTAGGCAAAAAAACAAGCCCCACAACACTACTTATCGGGGCTCTTGCATTCTCATGAAATCTTTACTTATTTGATAGGCACCTTGCTCAAACCAAACGCCGAAATTACAATTAACGACATCTTTCCTTGATCTTGGTCAGCCCCCCAGCTTCTGGCCGGCGCATCTGGAAAAGGTCCTTATCATGCGGTTTCCTGGGTTATTCCATTGGAATTCCGGCGTTCGTCGATCTTGCAGGTCTCACCAAAGGCATTTCAGGGCGTACCTTGGCAGCAAGTACTGAACGTCCACACCAGTAAGTCCAAACGAAGATAACACACTCTTACGGCAACGCTAAAGCCTCAACGGGATCCACATCCGCCGCACCCATTAGAGGCCAAGAAACAAAACGCCATCCATAAAGTCATGAAGTCCATTAAGAAACTGAGCAGCTTACGCAACATCTACTCTACTTGCCCAGCGGTCGCAAGGCTCACTTCAAACGCAAAAAGGTTCCCTGCCACAACAACAAACCTTTTTTAAGACACTGAAACCGTACATTCAATTATGATACCCTGATCAAAAATCGAACTCGTACAGCCTTGCGACTGAGGGGTTTCAAGTTTCTAAGAAATGACACTATTAAATAGCGCACTTACGCCAAACTATAACGAAAAAAGCCTGCTAATCTCCACCCAAATGATATTTCAGTGGGCACTGAATTTACTTTTTTGGGGAGAGAACATGCCACTTCATCGATTACCAGGGAAGCAAAACAGGTTTAGGGTTCCAGGCATTACCGTCACCGAGTTGCCCATGGGTGTTCAACCCCCACGCATGGAGTGTTCCATCGGATTTAATAGCCACGGTATGATTAGGTCCGGCTGATACAGAAGACCAGTTGTTGTCGTCTTCAATTTGAGTTGGCATTCTCAAGATTTTAATAATATCATCTTGAATATAATGGCCCCAGAAGTAAAGCCCACCATTATCACTGATAGCTACATATTGGTCATCGCTTGATGAGATAGTAGCCCAGTTACTATGGATACCTACAGCGTGGGGGGTATCCCCACCAGCTCCGCCAGAAGAGAGCATATAAGACCGTCCACATTCATAAATTCTGCCATTGCTTTTAAGCGCAATAGTTGAATTAGGGCTGGCAGAAACAGCGACCCAGTCATAATCGTCGCCTACTTGCATGGGTTCAGTTCGGTCAGCTAATGTTCCATCGCCAAGTTGTCCACATTGATTGTTGCCCCATGTATAAAGAGAGCCATCAGTTTTAATGGCCACAGTGTGGTCGTCACCAGCAGAAACTGAAGCCCAGTCATTATCGTTTCCTATTTGAACGAATTTATACTTATCTACAGTTGTCCCATCTCCGAGTTGACCATACGAATTATATCCCCACGAATGGAGCGTTCCGTCCGTTTTAATCGCTACTGTATGGTTCTTTCGACAAGAGACAGAGGCCCAGTTATTATCCTCTCCTATCGGAAATGGACAGGTTGACATTGCCAGTAAACTATCACCTATCAGATAGTTTATAGCTCCCCATCCATATAGGGTTCCATCGGATTTAATAGCTATAGTTTTATATTGCCCACAAGACACAGCAACCCAATCGTTTTCACAGCCAATACGAGTGGGAACTTGCTTGTCTAAACCCAATCCGCTACCAACTCCTGAGCCCCAAGCATAAAGGGAGCCATCCGTCTTAATTGCAGCTGTGTGAGTTTCACCTGCAGCAGCAACAGCCCAATCGCTTTTTGTTCCTATTTGGACAGGCTTAGGCTTTTTAAGCGTAATTTTATCATAGAGCCATATATTTGGTTTTCTTTTTCTTCCCCAAGAGTAAAGCGTACCATCCTCTTTTAACGCGACCGTTTGGTTGGAACCGGCTGCGACTGCTGTCCAATGATTATCCTTACCAACCTTTACAGGAAATTTTTGCGCTGAATATGTTCCATTACCATGTTCGCCGTGTTCATTATCTCCCCACGCATAGAGTGTCCCATCTTTTTTCATTGCCATCGTATGGGACCATCCTGCAGAGACTGAGGCCCAGTCCTTATCATTTCCAAGGGGTGATGGGTTTTCCAACACCCTATCCTCGGGGTCACCAAATTGTCTACCCCAAGAAAAAAGTGACCCGTTTTTTTTTATTGCCACCGTGTGGATACTGCCCGTAGATATGAAATACCAATCTTTTTCGTTTCCAATTTGAACTGGCGTAAGTCTGTCTTCAAGGTCTCCTGTCCCGAGTTGACCTGTCCAATTTCTTCCCCACGCATAAAGAGAACCGTTTGTTTTGATAGCGATTGTATATTCATCGCCAGCTGAGACAATGGCCCAATCATTGTCGCTGCCAATTTGCATAGGATTTGTTTTATCATCTGTTGATCCATCGCCCAACTGTCCATAATAATTCCACCCCCAGGCATATAGTGTACCATCGGTTTTGATCGCCATAGTATGGGATCTTCCAGCTGAGACTGAAGCCCAGTTGCAATCATTTCCAATTTGAATAGGAGTGTGTTTCTCTATTGTTGTTCCATCACCAATTTGCCCAGAGGAATTAAATCCCCAAGCCCATAAGGTTCCATCATTTTTGATTGCTACCATATGATGGCCTCCGGCTGATACAGAAAACCAATCACTATCCATGCCGGTTTTTATAGGGGTGTCTTGTGGAATTGTTGTATCGTCCCCTAATTGTCCAAAGTAATTGTTTCCATGTATAAAGCGTGCCATCGGTTTTTATAGCAGTGGCACAATTATCTCCTACAGAAAGAATCGATTGTTCACTGCTAACAGCATTCTCATGGTTTATCGTATCTCCACCGTCACTTTCACATCCGGCAAATACTACCATGAAAAGAATCAAGATCTTTTTCATCATGTTCCCCATGAGTTGAGTTCGACTATTTAGCATCTTTCCAGATAGATAAACATTGTAACTACACCAAAACATCAGTACCACACAAGAAGTAACAAGTGCAAAGAAACTTCTGTACTCACGGCCATTATAGTGACCCTGCACCCCACTTCATTTCTGCAAAAAAATGCTCCACACCTGTCAAAGATGAGGTGTGGAGGAATGAAATTCTTAAGAGGTGGCGGGGCGTTGGGGGTGTGGTGGAAGGAGAGAGTGGCGGCTGGATCGCCATAGATTTGTGTTTTAGCCCAGGATGGAGTCGATGTCAGATTTTACAACGGCCACGATGATGGCCTTGGCAGCCAGCGTGCCGGCCGCTGAAGACTCGCCGGCCCCATAGATCTTCCTCTCGGCCACCCGGGCCCAGGCCGAGATATCCGACGGTACATCGTGGGCATCGCCCGGCAGCACTTCGACATCGAGCTGTCCGGCAACCCCATCATACTCAACACGGAAAAAGGCCCGGCGGAGCTGCGCTTCCTCTCCAACCAAGCCAAATCCGTCCAGAGCCATACGGGCAACGTGTACATTGACGAGTTCTTCTGGATCCAGAAGTTCAACGAGCTCTACAAAGTCGGCCTGGGCATACGCATCCCAGAAGCGATGGAGAAAAACCGTCCTTCTCAGCCCCGTTCCGCCGTCACCCATGAGGCTTACGACCTCTGGACCGGGTACCGCTCCAACAAACGGTTAGAAAAAGCGGGTGGAGTTCCCCGGCTTCAAGGAGATGCAGTCCGGCATCCTCTGTCCGGACAACGCCTGGCGCAAGCTCATCACCCTGAACGATGCCGAGGCAGGGGGCTGCGATCTGTTCGACCGCAAAGACCTGGAGCTGAATATTCCCCTCAGAGTTGGCGGAGACCTCTTCGGGGTCCGGCATCGACGACACCTTCGGGGTGTTCCGCTTTGCCGACCTGGAGGCGTGCCCCACCGATATCTCCCAATGGAAAGACCTCGACCCGACCGCCCTTAGCCCCTTCGGCAACTGCCCGGTCTGGGGCGGCTACGATCCCTCGCGCCATCGGGACGATGCCAGCTTTGTCATCGTGGCCCCGCCCTTGAAACCCGGCGGCACGTTCCGGGTGATCAAGCGGTTCAAGTAGGTCAACAAGATCCTTACCAGGCCTGTAAGTGGCAACATCAAATGGGCCGACATTGAGCGCTACCGAGGGGCTGGGGGCAAAGGTTAGCAGACCGCGAAGGCTCCACCATCGGTGTGGTGCTTTTCGGAGAGATCAGGTATTTCACAGACCGCACCCCATCGCCGAACACAAACAAAGGTGCGGTTGCTTCTCTTCGAAAATGGCTTGAACGTAACGGGATAAAACCATGAAGAACGTGATGACCATAAACGGCTATAACGCCGTGATTAAATATGACCCAGAGATCGATAGCTTCTGTGGGGAGTTTGTCGGCCTTAACGGTGGTTCCGATTTTTACGGAGCCACTACAAATGAGCTTCGCAAAGAAGGGGAAATTTCCCTTAGGGCTTTCCTTGAGATGTGTGAAGAGGAGGGGATCAACCCACGCAAGGAGTATTTCTGGAAAGTTCAACCTGAGGGCCCCACCTGAATTACATGCCGAAATCGCAACCAGAGCGGCGGCTGAAGGCCTAAGCCTGAACCAGTATTTGACAAATCTGCTCAGAGACCGGATGTAACGCCTTAGAACGTGGTGAAACGTCTGATTGCCATGAGGAAATGCGTATGAAAGATTTTAACCCGACCCACCCCGGCGAAATCCTTCTCGAAGAATTCTTAAACCCATTGGGGATAAGCCAAAGATGCCTGGCAAAGGACTTGGGCGTTCCGGCCATGCTCGTGAACAAAATCGTCCATGGAAAAAAGGGCCTCAGCGCCGACACCGCCCTGCGCCTGTCCCGGTACTTTTGTACGTCCGTAAAATTTGGTCAAACACCCAATCCCATTATGATGTTGAGATGGCAAAAATCACCCTGGGCGACACGCTGACCGAGGTAAAAATTTACGCTGAAATACCATATAAAAAAGTCCCCGCTCGATAGAGCGGGGACAGAAAAGAACCATAGTCATCCATCTGAATAGAAGAAATGGCTATGAATTATTCAGGGCTGGCAAATCTGGCAAGCCCTGTAGCCCGCTGAAACAGCTTCTTCCCTTGTTTCAAAAACAACCGTACAGTTTTTACACTTGTAATATCGGCAAGAGGACTGATGGAACACATGGGACCTTTTATTTCCGTGGTAGGGCCCCAAAGAAGCAGCCGAGAGACCGATTGTCAAAAGCATCAGGGACCCAACCAAAAAAAGTAGCCAACTCTTTTTCTTCAAAGCCGCAAATGCACCTTTCATATGACCACCAGCCTAACTTTTTATCCAACCCATCATCACCATGCCAATAACTGCCATTTCGCTAACTTTCTGGTTAGCATACATTACTTCTTCATTTTCAACACATAGGATTCTTTTCCGTTGCCTTATCCATAAATACGACCAACTCTTTTGCGTACGGCTTCATGTCATCCATAGATCGAATTTGATTCTGAATCGCCGGAATGAAGGCCTCTTCGTTCCATAAAGCCGCGAACATACCGCCTGCCGTGGCTAATTTATTCGCATAATCAGCATCTTGCCAGCCAAGAGCACTTCCAGAATTCAAGTTACCACCGGTGTACCATTCTTTTTGGAGTGCTGGGTTTGTTGCTGCCGTATTCGTGGACGTATTCGTGGACGTGGACGTGGACGTATTATCCGTAGCAGCAATCAAAACAATTAACGCCACAGCACACGTTAAAAAAACCTTCGCCTTCTTATCGAATTGCTCGCTCTTCCAAAGTCCGTAAAGCCCCACAGGAAAAAAAACAATCAAAAACAAAATCACTTTTCCCTTCTGCTCATACCATCAAAGTGCCACCCCACTGGGGCACAGACGCATTAGCCTGATCATCATTTTTTTTTCCAAATTCATCCATGTCTTCTCCTTCATACCAAGTTCAATCAAAACAACAAAGCCGGGCCGCACTCACAGCCCGGCCCCATGAAACTCATTACATAAAAATTTTTTGATTTATAAAGGCATTGACCTTCGTAACATCCACACCTTTTGTAAATTGGAGTTCGCAAATACCAAACCCTGAACCGCAGATCTTCAATTCGGCATCCAAATCTAAGGTTCCCGAGTTCTCCAGAGAAAAGGCGGAAATAGACTTCCAGGGAATGAGAAAATCCAGACTTTCTTCCCGCGTAGTCCCTGAGGGTCAACAACGATCAACCTTAAATCAGTAAAAATAAGTGCGTCTCTGATTCCTTTGAACTCCATCTGGACTGTCTCGTTCTCCATAAGGAAGTTATCATACTTGCTTTTTGACGTTCCAATTTCGACGGGGTTACCGATAAACTTTTTTTCAATAAAAGCACTTGGACCTTTAATCAAAACTTCACTCCTTAGATATAAACTCCCAAAACAAAATCACCGGACCACTCGCGCAGGACCCGGCAACACATCCCACTAGCTATTTATAACGCTCCTTTCTCGTGAACATTGTTCCCTTTCGGGGTAAAAAAAATGCACCTCCGCCTTAGAGCGATTGTGCATGGGAATCACACGGCCGTTTTTTTTTCAGGCTTTGACGGCTTATCTTTGGTCTCCGCCTCCCGCTTAGCTGTTTCCAACTCGCGATTTCGTTCTCTAAGGTAACCGATCTCTTCACGCAATGCGCTAAGCTCAGCCGTGTTCGACTCCAGCATCACCTTATAGTGCTGAAGAAGCTCTTTCAGTGCTTCAACTTCCATCTTCTTGCCAACCTTCACTTCTTTGGTGGGTACGTCTTTTGTCAGGTTGGTGTCACTGTTTTTTTTGGGGTTGCCTGAGGCTTTTTCGGCCAGCAGCTTACGTCCCAGGACGAGGAACTCATCGTATTGGTAACCGCATGCCTTGGCTATTGCCGTTTGAGCTTTAAAACCGGCGGTCTTCTTGCCATTAATAATTTCACTTAAGAAGCCTCCTGAAATATTTGCCTTATCGGCCAACGCGGTTCGTTGACGATTCCACTTTTCAGCAGCTTCCCACTTAAGTGCTGCCAAAAAATGAGTGTACTCGTCTCCAGCCAAAGAAGCCCTCCTTAGATCAAAAATAAAAATATGTTCGCAATGAGCTAAGAAAAAAGCAACATCTTTAAGTTAGACTATTGCGAATAATGCTCGACATAAATATTCGCCAAAGCCTAAGTCATGAGATATAAAACGTGGAACGCAAATAAAGATAGCCAGAAAGGCGAATTTAAGTACAGGCTTTATGAGCGAAATATTCGCTAAAAAAAGCGGCCATCATGGAAAAAAGCCAAAGAATTGGCTAATGCCACCAGCATCAACCCTATTGTTTGGATTGAAGGGACACCCGAAGAGATCCAGGCAGCCATAAAAAAAGCAGCGACTCAGCCTGACCCACTGCCTTGATGTTGCTTGATGGATTTTTTCAGAAAATAGACCACCTGCCCGGAGAGGGTGCGCTCCTGCTCTTCAGCGATCTTCGTGAGCTGCTCCTTCAGGTCCCGGGTACACCGGATGTGAATGTGTGTGGTCTTATCCATCTTATCCATGGTTCTCCCTTAACAAGGAACACACAACGGCGCAATGCAATAGGCTGGAATCAAAAAAGAAAAAAAAAAAAAAAAAAAAAACGTGGGCCACACGGAACACAAACACAACACCCTGTAGCACACGGGGTTTCCCACGGGCCACCACAGGGACCAATCCGCCCCTCACTGGCAGGTCCCGCGCCACGCTTTAATAGCGGTATCAACGTAATCCAGGGGGAAAGAACCCTCTACATAAAAAAAGGAGCAGGAATCATGGAAAACGAATCAGGAGATGTAATGAAATAACAGGCGATGGCGCTACTCGAAAGTCATAGCACCACAATTCCCAAGCGCATCGTTCCTCTTTCAGCGGTGGCCCTCACATGTGGGATCACCATGTGGAAGGACCGCTTTTGCTTTGTTGTCAGGGCCTGGGGCAAGGAGTCACCAGCTGGCTGATTGAGTATGATTTCATCTCTAACTGGGTCGAGCTGGAGGAGCTTATTTTCAATACCCGGTACCCAATCCAGAATGCATACCCTGAAACGATGGGCATCTTTCGAGCAACCTTTGACCTGGGCTGTATGTGTGGTGACGACGAGGACGGCCAGCACCGCATCGATACGGCATACGAATGGCTGAGGGAAAAGGGGCAGGGTGTGGTGTTCGGCGTCAAGGGCTCATCCAGGTCCCAGTTCCAAAAAACACAGGTCAAAGTGGTTGAGGCTCTTCACAGGAACGGCGCATTCAGACCTCAGGAAATCCGCACCGTGGACATGGACCAGCTCAAGGACCTTTTTCACTACCGCCTCACCCGCAAGGATAGCGACTTTCAAAGGCTCTACCTGAACGCAGATACCGAACCGGCATATGCCAGGATGCTCCTGGCCGAAGAAAAACGCAGACCCGACTCCAAAAAGATCCGATGGCCCCTGATCAAAGGTGGAAAACTCTTACTTCCGGGATTGCGGAAATGTTTGCGGCAGCCTGTGCAGACTCTTCGTGGGTGCCCAACCTCCGTTCTCTTGCAAAGCTGGAAGAACAGGGCATCACGAAAGACAATGAGTTGGGCCCTAGCGAAAGCCAGCGCCCTCAGGCCGATTTGAGTCAAGCCCAGAAGATAAAGTTGCTGGAGCTGGCTTGTTCATTACCTGTGCCCCTCAACGGCGACGGCTGGAAAGTCTATTAATGAGATGGTCGAGCTGGTAACCGGCGCGAGCATCCAGCCCAATGATACGAGATTACCTCGGCTTGAAAAGATACCACTGAGCGACACCTCGTTGTCCCAGGTCATGGAAATGAAAGAACGTGAACGGTCTCTCATGACATCACTTGGCCCGCTACCTCAGGCCTGATCTGATTTCTCACGACTCCAAGCCATTCGGTCGGCTCCCCTGAAGTTACCAACTCTAATAGAAGAGGGAGAAGGCCAAACCGAAAGATAAGAAGTCGAAACTCCCCTTTCCCGGGGAGTCTGCATAGGACTGGCCGCCCGGCACTGATGAGACAGGCTGAACAAGTGAGCTGATGGATGGCTGCTGTGTGAGACTCCGGCCACAACATCCAACGACAAAAAGACTGACAAAAAGGGCGTTTCCCGTCACGGGTGAAGTGCGCCCAAAATCAGGAGAGCCATGAAGCGTGAGAAATCGGGTCTTACGGCCTCGGAAAAACGAAAAACATCGGCAACCCTACTCGGTAAGCCCCACCCCATATTTAAGAAAAACGACCCTGTCCGATACCACCCCGTCATCGGCGGCCCCGACGATGGCAAGACCTACACCATCCGGGGAATCGGATGCCTGCCCGGCAATCGACATGTGGCGTGGCTGATTGGAAAGGTCGGATACGTGCAAGTGAAGGCGTTAAGCCTTGTGGAGAAAGGAAAGCTGAAAAGATGAACATCACCTGCATCGCAAACCAAAAAGGGGGCGTGGGCAAAACCACCACCGCCATCAACCTGGCCGCCGGGCTCGCCCTGGAGGGAAAACGGGTTCTCCTTGTGGACCTGGACCCCCAGGCGAACCTCACCAGCGCCGCCGGAGTGTTTGCTTCGGGCTGTGCCTACACAACAAGCCATGTGCTCCACCAGGAGGCGGGGATCCCCGAAGCGGTGGTGAAGGATGTCCTGGGCCTCACCGCGGGATCTGCTCCCGGCGGACGAGACGTTGAAGCGTGCCGAGGATCTGTTGATCCCGGAGCTGTTCTCCGAGTCCCGGCTGGCCAAGGCCCTCCAGGGACTGGACTATGACCACGTGCTCCTGGACTGCTCCCCTTCCCTGGGCCTGCTGACCGTCAACGCCCTGGTGGCGGCCACCCATGTGTTGATCCCCTGCGACTACGGGAGTTTTTCCATCGGCGGAATCGCCAACATCCATAACAAGATCGCCGAAATCGGCCTTGCCGGAAAGACCGTGCGCCTGTTTGTCACCATGTACCGCAGCACCACCACCCGCACCAATGAATGGGCGGAGGTGAATTGTCCCAATACCGGGAGATCATGCTCCGGACAAAGATCCGTAAGACGGAGCCCCTGCTCAAAATTGTCAAGGCTGGCGGGAATCGACCCCAGCGCCTTAACATGCCATTGTATACTTAATATCAAAACCATATATGACCATTGGCCTTTCATCTGTATCATGCTGCAGAAATCATCTTCCCCAAATATGAAGAAGCGCTCCACCTTACATTATTGCCTTTATCTTATTCATTCAGAAACCCTGCAGATCCCAAAACTAAACTTTTGACATTTTTTATTAAACGCAACGGCATCTGCCACTTTTTTCAAAGCACACTTTTCATTGAGCCTAATCGCTTGTAAATTTTTAAACAAAATGATAATCACAACAGGTTTTCTAAATCGCTACGATTAACCTAATTATACGATTAACCTAATTAATGGAAAAACGTAATATTCAACATGAGTATATCCCAGATAAACAACAAATTTTTTGTAATACTCAGAAAATACTTTGAGCTTCGTGCAAAATGGAATATTCGCAAAAGGCCTGAACTTTGGGGATGCTATCCGAATATCTGAATAACACAAAATCTACAGGTTGCAGTTATAGTGACTACTGGGAACTATATAAATATACCCGGAAAATAAAGCCGAATGAAGTTCTTGAATGCGGCACCTGGGTTTCAACCATTGTTATTGCGGCAGCATTGAAAAAAATAGATTGGAGGCACTTTCTCCGGGTAGAATTACTTCAATGGAAGAAATAGATGAATATTATCAACTTTCATTAAAGCTACTACCCCAATCGATCAATCCCTTTGTTGAAATCATCTGCAGCCCTCGTCAAGAATTTGCTTATTCCATATATAGAGGTATGGGTTATAGAGATTTACCCAATAGAGATTACGATTTTATCTTTATTGACGGCCCAAATTATGCTTCTCCCAAAGATGGAATGCTCACATTTGATTTTGACTTTATAAATGTCGTGTTGACGTCTAATCGTCCAGTTTATGGATTTATCGATAAGCGAGTTAGCACTTGTTACGTACTACAAAAAATACTTGGATGTAAAAAAGTCAAGTATAATGCGATCAAACATATTGGCTACATAGGGCCTTGTACTAAAAACGATTTAAAACAAATCGATCTTGAACTCCGTCCCTTTCATTCGCTAAAAGTTTCAAACTATTTGGCAACTCAGAATTAAAATTAACCCTTTAAAACACACCCCTATAAAAACTTTTTTTTTTTGGGGGGGGGGGGGATACGTCTAAAAGACACAAAGCATAAAAATCAATTTTAGTGTGCATTTTATATTACATCTCAACATAGATTGAAATAACAGGCACAAATCATCACGGCTGAAGAACCACGGGCCAAGGAATTGAGTCGGCAACTGCGATTAAAGTTTCCGGTAGATCCCTAAGCTGTGATCTGTAGATTTTCCATTCTTTTCTTTTATCTACGTCGATCGGATAATCAAGTATCATTATATAGTCGCATTCGCTTAACTTTGCGTCCCGCTGCGGCCTAACCACATTATCCAACCAGAGGACAGATCCGTTTCCCAAAAATTCATTACCTTTCCATCTCGAATTTGGTAGAGGATCTTTATCCGTCCAGGCAGAATCAGGAGTAATTCTTATCTCCGAGATGCTATGTGCTTCATTAGAAACTGTATCAAAAAAACTGACCACGGTAATCTGACTTAACAACCCATTTGTGATATTCTAAGACAGCAACCTCATTGTTGCTGATTTCAGGTGGAGACTGCAATGATTATGTTTTAGGATTATAAAGCCACCGTTCTTCCAAAGAATGTGTTTCGTTAGACCACATTAGATTTTGACGTGGGATAGAGTCTCTTTCCACAAGGTATTCGCCGGTCTCTGGATGTGCATTATAAAGAGATGCAATTAGTAAAAAATCCCCCCCATTTATATCTGTTTATAGGCCTGGATTCAGCACCTCCCGACTTAGAAGTGATGGCTGCTGAACTGTTTGTTGTTGAGCCATAGGCTGCTCCAGGCCCAGGAGAATTTGTCGCAAAAGTGTTTAATGCATGAGAATGTTCCTTAATTATCAGACAATTGTTTTGTACTAACATTATCCCCTGTTATGCCATCCCCTCTATTTGTTCGGGATCAAGCGTCAGGATCAATCTCAGCCCCGTGGTCCCAATACTTAGGAAAAAGGCCTCGGTCATCGGGCAGACTAAAATGCAATTCGTCAACTCCCCCATACATGGTTCCAATTTTGGTAAAAAGATCCGGGTATCTTAACCGCAAGATGCTCGACCCATCCCGTTCAAGCATACGCCGCCGGATTATGTCAGCATCCGTGGGAACATAGGATAAGTTGATGTCATCACCAGGTTCGTAAAATGAAACTCTCTTGCCTTTGATGCTCACATCACCCGAAATTGACACATTCCCATGCTCATCCTTCCTTACCATCTCCGGATAAGCCTTCAACTGATCCGCCACATGCGCCCTCGTCGCCAACACAACCGCCGGAGCCACCTTCAGCTACACTGCAGCAGTGTCCGTCACCTCCAGGATCATCTTCACGTAGAGATCCTTGAAGCACCCTGGGTAATCTTGGGCTTGTAGGTATGGGGATACTTACCGATGGCGATGAGGTTACCATCGGGATCTAAGATACCCACCTCCCGGGTGTCGAAGTCCCCCACACCCGATGGGTTTAACGCCTCCACCACCAGCCAGTTCGTTGGGTTCATGCACAGAAATATGGTTGATGCTGCCGCGCCACGCTTCGTTGATGAGGGTCGTTCGCTGCAGCATGGCCGCCAGATCCAGGCCCGAGTAGGATCCGTTGCCGTCTCCCACGGCCAGAGTTGAAAACGAGACCGACTTGCCCAGGACCGGGGATAGAGTCGGTGAACATCGCTTTGCCGGTGTTGGTTAAGGTTGTGAAATAAGATTCTGCCATTGGTGTTTCCTTTTTTAGGGATAGATGCAGGTGGTTTCGATCATCTGAGTTCCCAGGCCAAAGTAGACGGGCCCGGACTCTTCCAGGTTTTCGGGTTGCCAGGGGAAGACGGAGACGGTTTCGGCGTATTGTCCGGCCATGGCCATGTGGATTGTGCCCTGCCCTCTCAGGTATGTAATCACGGCATCAAGCTTGGAACGGACGTTCTTGTAGGCTTCGATGAGCTGGTCGGCCCAGGCGTAGGCCTGATCGGTGACGCCCTGGTCGGTGACTTCCACGCGTACCCGGAAGTGGTAGGGCTGGCCGTCGTAGGTCCACCACTCTTCCACGGTTCCGCCGCCGAGCACGTCGGCGATGGCGCCCTCGATGGCGGACGGGGTTCCTTTTTGTCGATGACGGGCCACGGAGTTCCTGACAAGGGCCCTCTTCTTTTCAAGGGTCAGGCTGTCGTCCCAGAAGTCCACCTTGAACTGCCAGGCCAGGTGGGTGAGAGAGGAGGGGCTCCTCTATCTCGTCTCGCCGGCTGTACATATATAAGGTGTCGATGGCCCGGTTGATCTGCTTCAGGTCGTCATCGATGGCGTGGGCGGCTGCCCGGATGCTTTCGTCTCAGGAGATAGACGCGCGGGAGGATGTCTGAAAAGGAGATGTCGGGCAAGGCCTTACTCATCTTCCCCCCCCCGCATAGTTCAGGGTTTGGGTGTCTGCCTGGGCCACCTGGGTGGTGGCCAGCTTTTGAAATGAGGGGGACCGCAGCACCACGCGTTTTGCGCCGGCACTCTTTAAGCGGAAAACCAGTTCATCGGGGTTGATGTCACGGCCCAGCTTTTCGCATTGCCAGGCTGTATAGTCGGCAATGGCCTTGCTCACCTCTGGAGACATCCGACATACGGAGGCTTTTTCGCGGAATGGGAAGAGGCCAAGCCTGCTACGTCCAAAAGCAAGAGCAAAGGCAACACAAGGACCCGGCGGAAGGCTCTCTGCCTTCCCGGGAACAGCCGGGCCACAAAAGACCCGAAGCTTGCAAAGAAGCTTCTCATGGAACAGAAATGCAAGGATTCCCTAATGGAAGTTGCCTGGGGAAATTACAAAGAGGAACTCCTTGATTACATCGAGGCGACCCGGGCCGATGGGACGTTCAAGCTGTATCAACAGGCCCTGAACAAGGCCAGCGAATGCTGGGGGTACTGTCATGATTGAGATCAACGGGCGCCATATCGACCGGCTTACCAGCAGCCTTCTTCAGGACGGGTTGTCCTCGGCCTACGTGGCCAAGGTGTATCGGCACGTCAAGGCGGCCTTAAAAAAAGCCACGGAATGGGGCTACGCCAAGCCATTGATCTTTCCAAAGGCACCGGCGGTACCCAAGACGGTGCGCGACATCCCAATCCCCCGGCTCACAGAGATCATGGAGAAGATCGAAGACCCGGAATTTTACGATTTCTGCACCCTCACGGCCTACCTGGGGCTGCGTTCCGGTGAGGCACTCCGGCTTACGCCCCAGGACATCGACAACCCCAAGGGCTTCCTGCGGATCTCAGCCAAACAATAATGCTCAAGAGTCCCGGGGTTCCAATCACAGCATGCCGTATAGGTCGGAGTGCTGCATCACCCGGATGGAAAAAGCCCCCGTACGCAAAACCCTCTGGAGATGGACGACCGTCACGTATATCGGGCAGATGTTCAAACGAGCGGCACGGGCCGCCGGATACGAAAAGTACCACTTCCACGACCTTCGCCAGTGTCATGGCCATGCAGGGCGAACCCCTCAAGGCCATCCAGGAGCTGATGCGGCACAAGTCCATCACCTCCACCATGGTTTATGCCCATCTTTCCCCGCAGCACCTGGTCGAAGCGTCGGAAAGGTTCACATTGGGGCCAATCCAGCCGCCCAAAAGCCCCGACGATGAATAGCCCACTTTACTTTAAAATATTTAAAAATATTGATGACAAATTTTTACCATGTAGCATATAATAAAATAATTTTTTAACGTATTTTTATACGTTCAGCGCAAAACATTGCAGTACTTCACAAACGACTAAATACTACAAAATCTTAGCCGCACATTTCCCGTCAGTTCCCAGCCCCCCGAAACTATACGGGAACTGTACGGAAATAGCGTAATGACAAGCATTTTGGGACCTATTCCAGAACATTTGACAAAAAAAAAGGGCCTCTCGATTTAATCGAGAGGCCCTTTATAATCCCCTGAAATTCAATGATTTTTATGGTACCCGGAACGAGAATCGAACTCGTACAGCCTTGCGGCCGAGGGATTTTAAGTCTCTAAGAGAGCACTATAAAATAGGACACTTACGCCGAACTGTACGAACTGTAACGGAAAACAGCCAATTCATGCATGTAAAGAAGGCACACTATTGATTAGTAATGAGCCTTCTTTTTGGAAATACAAGCAGGGTTGGGGTATCGAGTTGCCGATGCATCTGCCTAACGCTGAATGGATAATATTATCCTTTCACAAATCAAGCCATACATTATCAAACCCTTAAATCATACGAACCTTTTATTCTTCGCTACAAGAATATATCGCCCCGTCTTTTCCCCTTGGAGAATTTCGAAATCATTATTTTTCAAGATCTCTATGCATTCATCGATCGTTGATTCTCCTCTTCGCTCTTTCCCACAGTCAAAGGTAACATATTCCGCAATTTTGAGAGCGTTAGCAGCACCTTCTAAAACTTCAGGTTCAGCACCCTCAGCATCACACTTGATTAACTTAATTTTATTGATTCCTTTTTGCTGTATCAACCAGTCAAGTGTAACGGCTTCTTTGGTAATGGATACAGCACCTCCTAATGGCTGAATCAATGAACTATCGGCGGTGTCAATTTCGGAGAAAAATTCAATTTGCTCATTTTTATTCCATATCGCGTAGTTGTTCGTATCAATATTTTTTTGAGCAGCATTAGCTGTTAATGTTTTGAAGACATTATCATCTGCTTCAACTGAATAAACCGTTGCTCCAAGTTTACTGCAAAACATTGAGAACTCACCAATATTGGCGCCAATATCAACTACAACATCAGACTCAGAGATGCTGTAATAGTCTCCATAGCCATATGTTTTTGATAGCTTATTGACCCTTGCGCTAACACCGTTTTTATAAATGTACCACCTGTCTGGAGACACAATAAATAAATCCTCACCCATCACACTTAAGCGATAAGTCCCATTAGCACGACACAATTTCATGCGATCGGTATAATGATTACCGCTGAGAATATTACTTAAATTGTGCTCAGCGACCCGAAATCGAGCTCGCCAATATGCCGGTACTGAATCAATGACATTTTTAGGAATTATTTTGAAGCGTAACATCGTTAGTCTTTAACCTGTCCTTTCTGGCTGCGAACAGTACTGCAGCATATCATGCTATAACGGCCTTATACTTGAAACAATGAGCTTTCCGTCATGTTTATAGGGCATCTGGCTTCATCCGAATCGATTATCCTCGGAAAGCGAGGTCTGGGACAAAAAGGCAAGGAGTTCGCTACTCAAAACCGCTACATCTCTTAAGCCATTTCGACCGATTTTCGTTTACAGGCTTCGTCCTTAACCTTTGTAGAGGGATCGGCCTCCATTACAAGAATGACGGAGAACCAAACAATTTGTATATATTAAACAGAACAGCCTCGTTTATATGCCATATAATTATTAGGTAACACAACCCTTCCATAGAAAAATTGAAGTTACCCCAACATGAATCCCCATATAATACACTTGTTAGAAGTGTCACATCTATACCCATTTAGATTTATAGAAAAGCTCTATTATAGTTCACTATGATTTCGATTACCTGCGAAGCAATGCAAACTCTGCAATTCGAGAAAATCGACGAAGACCCAGTAACAACGGGCTCCCATCCCCCTGTTGCACCACCCCCTTAGTTGCAAAAAAACGCTCCAAGCCTATCGAAGGTGAGGTGTGGAGGAGTGAAATTTTTCCGGGTCTGGGATTTTTCACGGATAGCGGGGCTTTGGGTGGTTCCCGTCGGTGCTAAAAAAACGGCACAGGGATTTTGCCTGTGCCGTGGGCTGAGAAGCCCGTTGTTATTGGAGGATCACGGATTCGAGGTGTGGTGGAAGGAGTGGTACCGGCGGCTGGATCGGCCGGAGCCAGTTGCATTTGCCTGGATGGAGTCGATGTCGGATTTTGCAACGGCCACGGCGGTGGCCTTGGCTGCCACTGTGCCGGCTGCAGAAGACTGGCCCACCCCGGGGTGGGTATGGCTGGCCAGAGCGGACAGGGCATCCTTGATTGCGCCCAGGGCGCTGGTTAGGGTGGGCAGAAGGGAGACGCCACCCGGGGCCCCGATGGTGATGGCCGGGGCGGCCAGGGTCACGGCGGCGGCGTTGATGGCCTTGGGGCCGGTGACGGTTTCGGTGGAGGATCCGCCCACGGTCTCGGCATGGTTGCCGGAGACGGTGACCGTCTTTTCTCCGGACGACTCGGAGCGGGTCCCGCTTGCGGTATCGTCCACGGTCTGGGCCTGGGAGCTTTCGCAGGGCCGTGGCCACCTCCTCGATGTTCCGGGCGGCGTCCAGGATGTCCTGGTCTGTTGTCCACTCCAGTTGCCTGCGGCATCGTGGAGCTGGTGAACACCCGGGCGCTGTTGCCAGAGTCCGGAGCCATCCGGCACCCCTGGCATGGAGAGCCCCATGGGGTAGACGTGCTGGATCGCTACCGGGTGATCGGGGCGGCCCTCCACCCACCGCACGGTGACGATGGTTCCGGGCCGGGGCCAAAGAAAAAGCCCGGCATCGGGCCCTGCTGCCCGGTACGGGCAGGGGCACGGCTTCGAACCGGGGGAAATCCGGGGCGGGCTCGCCCTCGGGGGTCAGGATCTCGATGTCCGCCGCCCAGTAGGGCCGGAACCGGTCACAGGTTGCACCGGCCACGGGCGGGTCGGAGATCTTCACCAGCCCGGGCGTACCGGTCCAGGTGATAGCCTCCGGAGAGCTCCCGGGAACATCCGGAGCACTATGCGTCTAATCGCTTCGCGCATGTCACCACCATAAAGTGTTCTTTGAGTTGCAGGCTTGTGATGTACTGCCCGTTCATCTGCACACCGGGCCGCAGCCCGGGAATAGCTTGCAGGGTCTTGGTGCCGTCCAGCTGCACGTCCTGGAAGAAGGTCTCCGGCACGGTGAAGGGCTTACCCGCCCACCGGCTGTCCTCCCAGGCCCCCACGAAGACCTGGCCATCGCCCTGCTGCTGCCAGATGTAATTGGGGATGGAAAACACGGCACCCATGGAATCCAGGCCGTGGATGCCGTTGGCGATGGTCTGGAAAGCCGGGCATGGGGTGTCCGCATAGGACGCCTCCGGTACAAAGGAGAGCCCGGTTTTCCGGGTGTAGACGCCCAGCACGTCCCGCAAGGAGGCGTTCCGGATCGACACGGGCAAGGAGCCCCACAGCACCGCCGAAACTTCGCGGCAAAAAAGGCGCTGCTGCCTGGCGTCCACCGTGTGAGCTTTCGAACCACAAACCCGGTGAAAAACGCCACCGGATCCTTCCGGGCATCGCCCATGGCCATCTCCACAATACCTGAAAGGGGCTATCGCCATTACGGCGCAGTCGGCCCGGCGTGGAGATATCCAGGCTCACGTGCTCCCGGACCAGGGGCACCGGTTGCCCGGCCACCATCACTATCTTTTCCAGCTTCACGTCAAGGCCTCCGCGTTTTCCAGAACATCATCAGAATCCGCCCCGCGCCCGTTCCGCCACGATGCCTGAAGCTTCACCGGCTGGCGCACCTCCACCCGTTCCGGGTTGCTCTTGCATTCCTCCTCGAAGGGTAAGCGAGACCTTCCAATTGCAAGCTCCCTGCCTCCTCCCAGTTCACATGCTCGGAACTGCACTGGGCGCATCGCCACCATCGGCCGTGGGGTGCGTGATGGTCCAGATCTTCCGGTCTCCTTCGTTGAGGTCTCGGCGGTCGGATCAGGCCCCCCAGGTCCGTTGCCATAGTGAAAGGGATCAAGGAACACCCGAGGAATTTCTGGGCTTGGTCCCCTTCTCCACGGCATCGGTCCCCGATGTCTCCCCGGTCATATCCTCCGTCCGGAACTCCAGGTTGCCTTTTAGCGATGAGAAGTTTTCGCCTGGGACCTTAAAATCATCCAGTTGCATCATGGGGCTGTGTACCTCGTGGGTTTGGGGGGCTGTTCGGGCCATGGGACGTCCCCTTCAGGCCAGGGCCAGCCGGGCTGGTCGGGAAGATCGCACAGGGCATCGGCCCATGCGTGCCAGGCGGCGCGTTGGGTTTTGTAGTGGGCCTGGGCGTTGGGGTTGTCTTCGGAGGAATCGATCCAGCGGGTGAGCTGTTCGATGGCGGGACTGTATGAGGCTAAAAGCTTTCCGTCCCGTTCCTGGCGCTTGGCAGTGGAGGAGCATTAATACATCGACAATCCATACAGACCCATCGTGAGTCCGATGATAGGATGACGACGGTTCGGTTGTGAGACACCCTGCAGGCACATCAACAGCCAAATCCGTGATGAGATGTTTTGCTCCGTTCTTGGGTCCAGTAAGTGGTATCACGCTTCGTCGATGACCACCTCCCCATTCCCTCGAAACCACCCTTCATCGGTCAAGGCGGCGCGGACTGCGTAACCAGAATGGATATTTTGGGGGCCTGGGGATAGCTGTTTCACATCGCCCGATGGGGTTACAGTGGCTATCAGGTTTTTCAACAGATGGTAAGGCTTCTCTGCTTCGCTCATCCCATGGATATATCATTGTTCATTTCCATAGTTCCCGTGTAGCAGTACGAGCATAGCCATGTTTGTGCGGCCGGGTTCTTCGGTGCTTCTCGTGGTTGATGTATTAACTCCGGAGGAGTTATCCGTAGGGCCATAACAGGCGCCACCACCGGGGCTACTTTTGCTATAGGTATTGAATTTATGATTGTGAGCCTTGACTTATTGGTCTCAATTGCTTCCACTTTTGCCCCAGATCAACACCACGCCCGTGATCCCAACCACGCACAAACTCCCCCCGGAGATCTGGCAACAAAGTCCGCCCATTCCCCCCACCCCATGCCGTCCTGCAAGCAGTGCGTTAAGTACTGCGGAGGCCTCCGGGCACTCCCCCCCATTCGCCTCCAACCACCCAGTTGGCGGCACCTCACAATCAAAGAAATCGATTTTCCCCACCTCCTTATTAAAGGGTCTTCACTTTATTCTTCCGTGCATGCCCCCGTTTGCTCCGCAGTCACCCCGTGTGGGGGTTGGCCTTATTGCCAGCATGCTGCGCAAAGGCATCCCGAATGCCTCCATGCGCCCCCCGCATCCCCATCATGCTCCTCAGCTTCCTCGCTGGCGATCACGTGGTGTAATCAAACTGCCAGTGCTTCCGCCTACACACTCACCCCCGTCAGCGCCTGGCATCCTGGAACCGCATCATCACGTTCCGGGTGATGTTGTTCCCTGTGGTATTCGTGCCCAGGTTCGTTCGGCGTCTCCGGCGTGGTGGTCACCGTGATCACATTGCCTGTCACCGCCTCCACGGTTCCGATCCAGTTAAAGGACATACCGCCGACATCGGAGCCCAGGATCAGAACAAGAACACCCACCCGCTCCGGGTTCACGTAGCCCTTGTGGGCATCATCGATGGTGTGGAGGATGATGTGGGCCGGGTCCGGCATTTGCTGGTTCGTGGTCGACGGGTTGGGATGGGTCCAGGCCGGGGACCAGGGCAAGCACCAGCGCGTTCGATGACGAGGGTGTTTTCCTCGCCCCGTAGCTGGTTGATGCGGGTCTGGCCCAGGGCGGTGATTGCACTGCTCATGGTTCCTCCAATATGGCTGTTTCGGTCAGGTGATCATTGGAAACGTCCACCACCTGGATCTCCATGGGAATGGTGGTGATGATCTTCCATTGTAGCGGCGGCAGGTCCGCCCGTAGTGTTGAATCAATTCGGACAAAAGGCTTTCATTTTGGGCCAGCTGGTTGTCGGATAGGCGGATGGCCACCACGTCCCAATCGCGGCCCGGCATGCGTTCTTCCAGCTCCACGTAGCCCACGCCCAGGCGCTCGAAAATCTGTTCGAAGCCCTCCACGCTTCCGGCGTCCCGGGCGTTGGCGTAGGCGTGACGGACTCGCAGGCGGAAGAGGTTCAGGGGCTCGCCCTTGAACTGGGTGATGTCGCGTTGCCAGGCGATGAGCTCCAGCACGGCTTCCCGGCAGGTCATGGGGTCCAGTTGCTTCAGGGGCCAGAGGGCCCATTCGCCCAGGCGGGTGAACCAGCGGTGGGCGGCGGCTGCCAGCTTGGCCACCTGGCCCTTGTTCATCCAGACGGGCAGATCAAAGGCGGGTAGTTCCGTCATCAGGCCACCTCCGTGTTGACGGTGAGGAAGGAGAGCGTGGGGATCTCCATGGTGCTGACGATGTCCCCCAGGCTGAGCAAAACGGACTTTAAGTCCGGAAGCTGCTGGTGGAGCTCATAGGCCAGTGTGGAAAAGAAGAACCTTGAAAAGGGCATGGTCCGGGTAATTTTCGAAAAATCCTGGTTCTCGCGAAAGGCGAATCGCACCCGGTCCGACACGGCCTGATTCAGGGCGGCGATTCTCTCTCCGGAGAGAACCCCGTCGTGGTACACGGTCACCACCAGTTCCCCGGGTTTCTCCGGCATGGGGAAGCACAGCATATCGTCCCCATGGCCGCGGACCTGCCGGTCCCGGATGTAGGTGTTGATGCCGTCTACAAAGGACTGGGACGGCTTGACCCGGAGTCGATCATCACGAAGGCGTTGGCGTCTTCGGCCTCGGGGCGTCGGTGTTCGAACCAGACGGAGTTCGGCCTGGATACCTGCAAACAGGGAGATATCCGCCCGGTACGCGGGTGTCGTGGGTCACTGGCCCACGGCGGAGAACTGGTTGCGGCATCGCAGCCGGAGGGAGTCGTCGGACTCCGCATCCGCCCCGGCGATGGTGATCCACTCCGCCTCGTTGGTGACGGCGGCAATTCCGGACACTGGCTCCGGCAGCACGGTGATCTGGCCCGAGGTTGTGGGCCGTGCCGGGCACTTCGCCTCCACCGGCACCTGGGCGGAGATCACGCCGTCCGGGATGATCACCTCCTGGGTGGTGCGCACCCGGTAGATCTTCGTGTTGATGGGCAGCGTGGCAACCAGGATCCCGGCCTCCACCGTTACCTCCCCTTCGGCGGCCTCCCGGGTAAGCACGAGAACCCCCCGGGTGGTCGCGGCTTTTTTCCTCTCTAAGTCCACGGCCCAGGCCAGCAGCTCCAGCCAGGCCCCGGTGGCGTCCTTCAGGAAGAAGTCGGGAAGCACCTGGGTTGCCAGGAGCTGCACCAGCCACATGGCCGGTTTGGTGGCGATGGCCGTGATCAGCCGCCAGAAGGGGGCCCACTCCGAGTCGTTGGCGATGCCCACCTCCTCCTCGGCGTTGATGGCCCGCCACTCGGTTTCCATGGCATCCTGGGAGACGGGGATCCCCGCGTCCACCAGCATCTGCTCGTATACGTCCGTCATCACACCTCCAGCGAAAAGCCGATGGGGCCAAAGTCCATGGTCTCGGCCCTCAGATAGAATTCCCCGGGTTTCACCTCGTCGATGGCGGCGGAGCCCGGCACGATGCGCACATCGTTATCCACGGCCAGGGTGATCATCATCTTGGTGCGGTCCACCAGCCCCCGGTTCCGGTTGCCCACCAGGGGCGGAAGCCCTCCTCCCGGATCATATGAACCAGGTCCTGGGCGATGACGTCCCGATCCGTGATGGTGTCGCATGTCGTCCAGGACCAGGTCGTCGTCTTCAATCAACAGGTCAAGATACATTGCCATTTACGATGCCATCACCAGCTGCTTGGTGACCTCCTGTGCGTTGATGGGCCGGGATGTAACGATCTTCCCCACATGCACGGTTTGAGAAGAGCTTGTGCTGGTGTTGGAGACAGCCGTGGCTATGGATTGAGACACGCCCCCCGCAGGCACCGCCGCCTGCCTGGGCGCCTCCAGGGAAGGCGACGTCTTCGGCGCCTCGGCCACGGGATCGTCCCCCACCCCGGGTATCCAGGAGAATTTTCCCTTCACCCAGCTCCAGGCGTCCCCCAGCTTGGCAAAGCCCCCCATCACCCAATCGATGCCCCCACGATGGCCTTGCCCCAGGAGGAGTCCATGAAGGCGGCCTTCAGGTCGTCCCAGTAGTAAATGGCGGCGGCAATGGCCCCGGTGAGAAGCACCACGCCTCCGGCAATGAGCAGCACCGGGTTGGCCCACATGGCTGTGTTCATGAGCCACATGGCGATCTGCCCGGCGATCATCACGCCCCGAAACACGGCCATGATGCCCGACACCGCACTCACCGCCACGCCCCAGCCCATGGTGGCCATACTGGCCACGCCACCTGCCATGGCAAAGGCAGCCAACCCTGTGGCCAGGCCCGCCACCCCGATCACCGCGTATCCGATGTATTTGGTCAGGGTGGGATTGGCCGCAACCGGCATGGTCCCCGCCCCTTCGGCCATGGTCTCCACCACAGGGATTAGTGTGGGCAAGCGCCTGCCCCAGGCCGATGCGCAGGGCCTTGGTCCCCTGGTTCAACCGTTGAAAGGGGTCCACCATGGCATCGGCCATGGTCATGGCTTTTTCCATGCCCTTCACCTTGCCCAGGGCGTTCATGTCGCCTTCCAGCTTGCCCACCTTGGGCAACAGCAAATCGATCATGGCCACGGCTTCGTCGGAGCCGAAGGCCTCTTTCAGTGCGTCGGACTCGGCCACGTCCAGCGTCCCGAACTTGCCCCGGATCTTCTGCAGGATGTCCACCATCCCCAGCATGCGCCCGTTGGCGTCGGTAAAGGAGAGCCCCAGCTTCTCCTGGGCCCCGCCGATCCCGCCAAGGAAGGCTTTGTACTTGGTCCCGGCCTCGGAGCCGGACATGGTGGCCTGGAGCGATCCCAGCACCGCCATCTGCTCGGCCTGGTCGATGCCCGCCGAAGTGGCCTTGGCCCCCAGGGCGGAAAAAGATGCGGCCATCTCGGAGCCGGTGGTCTTGAACATCTGCACCGCCGTGGCCGTCTGCCCGGTGAGCTGTTCCACCCAGTCCGCCTTGCCCATGGCGTTGGCGGAGTCGGCGAAGATCCCGTACATGGTGCCCATGTAATCGGTGATGGTTGCGGCGTCGGATTTCGTCCCCTTGGCAAAGGATGTTGGAAGCGTTGGTGAAGGAGGAAAGCTCCTCTCCGGAGAGCCCGGCAATGGCCGACTGGATGTCGTAGGACGACGACACAAAGTCCTTGGCCGATTCCCCATACTTCACGGAAAAAGCGATGGCCTTGTCCGCCAGCATGTCCAGGGAGTTCTGGGCAACGTCCAGGCTTCGCACCTCGCCGATGGCCATGTTGAACTCCTGGGCCGGGGCGGTCAGGGCCGACACCGCGTAACCGGCGGCAGCCACCCCGGCAGCCCCGCCCGCCACCTTGCTGAAGGTGTCCGTCACGCCTTCCAGGGAGTTTTTGATTTTCCCCGCCGGGCCGGTCACCTTGTCCATCAGGTCGATGGTGAACATCAGTTTTTGAAGCTGGTTTGCCATGCATCACCTTCCGTTCTATCATGGCCACGCCTGCGGCAGTGGCCATGCGCTGTTTTTCCCAATAGTCCTTTTCCAGGAAAAGCGCTTCCCCCATGGCCCTGGGCGTCACCTCACGCCCCGGTACGACTTGTGGGAGAAGGCCGTCATCTGGGATAGAGCGGAGTTCTCTCATCCCGGCGGCAATCCGTTCTACTCCCCCACCGCCACCTCGATGGCGGGCACCACCTTGTTGATCAGATGGGTGCCGATGGCCATCACGTGGGTGGGGTTCTCCAGGAAGGGCTTCAGGGCCTCTTTGCTCTCCGGGGCCACACAGCGCACCAGGAAGTTATGGGTGGGCTGAACCTTGTCGGTGGGCTGCATCTCGTTGATCAGGCGCTCATGGTGGGCGGGGGTAACGTCGAAATCAATGGCGGTGCCGTCGATGGTCAGGGTGATTTTTGTGCTCATGGGTCTTTCTCCTTATTTTTTGATGAGCTGTTCGAACATGGAAAAGCGTTCGTCCAGGCGTTTGTCGAAATCGGGTTTCAAAGTAAGAACGCGCGCTGAAGTCCGCAAACGTGTGAATCTCAGCCTTGGGAATATGCCGGGCTATCTTCAGCTCCAGCTGAGACATCTTAAGCTGAGTTTTAAAAATCTCTTCTTTGGCCTCCAAGGTCTGGGTGTAGCTAAAAACGCACCAGCACACGGATGAGGGCCAGACCTGTAGCGTGCACCCAGGTCGACCAGGTCACAAAAGCAGAGGTTCATTTGTCGGGTGTGTCACAGCTCTTTCCCCTCAAAGTGGCTTGTGAGGGTTATTTAGCCAGGGCCTTTTCAGCCTCGGGCAGGTCTCGGGTGGTCAATTCCTCGGCCACGAAGGCCACCAGCTCATCATCCACGGTGTTGGTGGTCCGTTTAGCCAGCTTCTTCAGCCCCAGGATCACCGGCGGGTGAGGATCTTTTCACTGGCAACGGCCAGGGCCATGCGGCCAAGGATGTGGGAAGCGGAACTTGCAATGGCTGTCAAAAACATGGGCGTCTCCTTTTTTTAGGTGGTGGCCATGCGGATCCCCGTGGCGATCTGGTGCATCGCTGTAGGGCATCTGGCCGTTTTCGTGTTTGATGATCACCGGAATGAGCCGGGGCGGGCGCCGATCACCACCAGGGGCTCGTCCGGATCCACACCCAGCACCTGGGCCACATGGTCCACGTCAGCGGCGGTGTCGTTCTCCTTGGGAGGCGCCCACCGGGTTGATGATGCCCCGCACGGTCTTGATGCCGTGGCGGCGCTGGTAGTTGGTCAACACCCTTGCCATGGCCCGGATGCCGTACTGAGGGCGTTGAACAGGCAGAAGGCGGGGTCCGGCTGCACCTTGGCCAGGCCGTGCCCAGTTGTCGCCGTGGCGGATGTTGCCGGGGTTGTTGTTGCGAATGCCTCGTGTTGCTTCCATCACATGGTCTCCAGTTCTTCCTGACAGTCCCGACACAGGGTGCAGCCGGGCATTGCCTTCTGCGCCCTTCGGGGATCGGTTCTTCGCAGTGCGCGCAGATCGCAAGGCCCGGCCCCGTGGGAAGGGCGGCCCGGGCGCTGGCCACGGCGGCGTTGCGCTCGCGGGCTTCAAGGATCTGTGCGCGGTCGATATCAGTCGGTGAGCCCTTCCACCCTGCGCCGGATCGAGGTAGGGTATCCGGCTTCACAAAGTTGGGGCTTGTCACCTCAAAGCCGGTTGGCATTCTTGTCGCTGGTGGGGTCGTAGTCCATGATGTCCTTGAGGTTCAGAAGGCACCGAAGGCCTCCACGTTCTCCTCCTCCTTGGTCCCCTTGGCGTAGAACTGAAGGTCCACGGGCTCGATGCCCTGCCAGGAGCCCTTGGCCAGCCGCTGCTGCCGCGGATGGCCATGGCCATCAGGCGGGCGTCCAGCTCGATGTCTCCCGGAGGCGCTGCCGCCCGCCCCGGGCACCCACACCGTTGGGCACGCCCCCGTCCTGAACGGACTTCCGCCCGTCTTTCAATGGAGAGGGAGGAGGCCTCTCCGCCCCGCAGCAAATCCCCCAGGCTAAATGAAAAGCTGCTGTTGCTGATTCGCTTCATGGGTCACTCCTATGCGTTGGTGCTGAGATCCAGCATCAGGTTCACGGTGATGTCTTTGGGGCAGTTGTAGGGCCACGCCTTCGTGTCGATGCGCACGGAGTCCTTATCCACCCACTGGATGGTGATGGCGTCCCGGGCCGGGGGATGGATTTCCCCAGGGGAAGATCTCCTTGCCGATGCGCGACCCGATGGACGTTGCTCAGGGGCCACGTGAATAAGCTGGCGTTCTGGGCGATGGACTCCGGCGTGGAGTTCAGGCGGCGGTCGCCGATGCGCGCCACGGTCAGGGGATACACCTGGCGCATGGCCTTCTGAATGACGCGTAGGTTCTCCACCACCTGGAAGTCGCCCCCGGGCACGTCCAGCATGTTGCAGTCGCCCCAGTACACCCCGGGGTAATGCGGTACCGCTTCGGGGAGCGAGAACCGGTTCGCGTCCAGGGCCTTCAGGTGAGCCATGGAGAGCGTCGCCCCGTCCTTGTCCGTGGGCCTCTCGCCGAAGGTGCCGATGAGGGGACCGGTGGCCACCCGCATGGGCGTGTCCGCCACCGTGACAGCCCGGTTGCAAAGGCGCCCGGCCAAGGTGCCCTGGTCCGGTCCCCACAGGGCAGGCACCACGCACACCTGGTCGGCGGCCACGCCGTCGGTGATGGGCTTGATGGCCGCGATGTAATCGGCCCAGGCCTCTTCCACTCCGCAGCCCCGTACGCTGGCCATGAAGAAAACGGGCCGCATGTCGGTGGCCAGGATCGACTTGGCCTTGGTGAACATGGCCTCGATGTCGGTCTTTTGGGTCACGGGGTCGGTGATGACGATGGCCTCGCAGCTCGTCACCTCCATGGCGTAGTCCACGGCATCGGCCCAGGACCCGTGGGCGGCGAGGACAGCGCTGGCCCCCAATTCTGCCCGGCGTTGACCATGGCGGCCTCCACCTGGGTCTTGAGGTTGGAGGCATCCGCCCCCAGGGCTTCGTCCAGGTCCGTGGCGTTGCTCACGGAAAGCACCTTGCCCTGGTTGACGGTGCCCTCCCGATCAACAGGAAGTGACGCTCGATCTCGGGCAGGGGTCCCTGCATGAGGTTGAGCCGGTTAATCTAAATAGTTCCAAGTGACATTTTTTTTCCTAAGCTCCTTCGCTCTATGCGCGTCGCACGCATAGGCGTCTTCGGTCATTTGGGTGAGAAAGGCGTCGGCATTCTCCGGGGTGGCCTCCAGGATGGGCCGGGGTGCGGGTTTGGTGTCCCAGCTCTGCCTTTGCGGGTTTTGTCGCCGCATCAGGCGAAGGATCAGCCCGGGCCTGGCCCAGGGTCATGTTGTCCATGATCCACTTGGCAGGCACCCGCTTGAGACCCGCCCCTCCCCCCGCTTCCTGGCCACCCGGCAGCAGAGAACCCTTCCCGGTTCAGGGCCCTTGCCTGGGCCGCGGTGGCGGGCTTTTTGTAGTCGGGCGCGCCAACTGGTAGCTTGCCTTTTCCTGGGCGTCCGGACTCGGCCACGCCCCGGTGATGCCGGTCCGCCACCTTGGCCTGGCCCACGTTCTTCCAGCCCACGGTGGCCTTGCTCTTGCTCACCACCTTGGTCTGCATGCCCTTAGCCATCTTGCGCATCATCACTGGTCCGGCCATCGGCCCGGGGTGCCATCCTTTCTCCGGACACGGTCTTCTGGCCCCGCACGTTGTCCGGGATTTCTCCCGGGTCTGCCTGCCGATATCGGCCAGGAGCCTGCGGGACTGCGCCGTGCTCATGGAGAGCACGTCCAACTGATCCAGAAGCCGCAGGGTTTTCCGTTGGTCTTGCTTGACTGCCAGGTTCATCAAACCGCCTCCAGCCCGGCCAGATTCTCGGCCACGTTCACCCCGGCATCTCCACCCGCCACTGCTCGCCTTCAAAGGCAAGGGGCCCTTGCAGCGGAACGATCGCCCAGGGGCTCGTCAAACTCCACGCCGATCTCCACGTCCACGGTCTGCTCGTCGGAGAGGGACACATCCACGTCCGGGTCGGCCAGGTCGAGTTCAAAGCGCTCAACGTCGTATTTGGCCAGCCAAAGCACGATGCAGGAAAGAAGCAACTCGGCAACGGAGCCCGGGCACCTCTCGATGGAGATCACCGCGTCGTACCGGTACGGACCACCTCCAGGCCGTGGCCCAGGTCCTTGCCGATGAGGGAAAGTTTCCCCTGGTCGGCAAAGGCTTCCATCTGGTCCCGGTGATGCCGGAAGGGTCAACAGGTGGGCAGCAAGGCCGGATAACTTCTTCATCCTTAGAGGGCCTCCACATGGATGGTCATGGTGCCCTGCATATCTGCCAGGGCAGAAAGGGCTTCCCGGAACCATCGGTCCGCGGTCTCCGGCGCTTCCTTGGCGTCGGGATGGGCGTCGTTCTTCCGCAGCATGGTGGCGTAGTCCGAAAGCAGAAGCCCCTTGGCGTGGCAGCACACGGCCCGGACGTACTGCAAAACAAGGGGATGAAGGTCCCCCAGCATCTCGCCGTCGTCCACGGGCACCTCGGACAGGCTCGTCCTGCCCGCCTCGGCATGTCGCGCCCGGAACCCGGCCAGCTCCTTGTTGGCCCAGAGAATGCCTAGCCTCATCCGATCGGCCAGCAAGGCTTCCCGGTACTCACCCGGCAAGCGGTAGGCCTCCTGGAACTCGGCCAGGTCGATGTCCGGCCAGAACGCGTTGTTCTGGACCATCGTCCCCTTGGGCAATTCGTCTGCAAACCCGGTAAAACTCATGGTGTCTCCTTGGTTGAACGGACCGGCCCCCGCCTGGGTCCGAAGCGTTTCACATAACGTGGACGCACGGCCCGGCGGGATCGGCCGGTGGTGTGGGAGCTTTATTCGGTGCCTTCGGCTTCCGCCCCGGAGGCCTCAGCCGGTTCG
Organism: Desulfoluna sp. CYM3A; assembly: GCF_056829965.1. Taxonomy (NCBI): domain Bacteria; kingdom Pseudomonadati; phylum Thermodesulfobacteriota; class Desulfobacteria; order Desulfobacterales; family Desulfolunaceae; genus Desulfoluna; species Desulfoluna sp. CYM3A. The sequence continues at coordinate 996,925 of NZ_CP186556.1, read as the reverse complement.
GCGGGCTTCTCCTCGGCGGGCTTGGCGCTCTCCAGCTTCTTCCGTGCTTTGCCCAGCACGGTTTTCACTGAAGCGCCATACTCCGTGGCACGTTCAAAATGGGTTACGGCTTCGGCCCAGGACTCCAGGTCCATGGCCACCAGGCCCTTGGCTTGAACATCTTGGCGCTCACCTCGTCGGGGATGTCCCAGTCTTCGGCCAGCTCGCACACCTGGCCGAAGTAGGGCTCCACCATCTCTGCCCGGCCTCGTGCTCGCCGTCGGCCCAGGCCAGGATGGTGTCGCAGAGGAAGGTGGCAGGTCCCGGCGGAACCGCTCGGGCATGGGCACGCCGTGCTCGATGCAGTAGAGGGCCAGGGCCATGCCTGCGTGGATGTCGGCGATGTCAAAGAGCCACACCAGGATCTGCCCAAGCAGGGGGTGGTCGGAGCCGGACGCCTTCAAGGTCTCCACCACGGGCATGTACGGGCACCAGGTGCTGGGCCTTCTCCGTCTCTTTCTGCTTCTTGCTGCGGATCAGCTTGAGCTTGGCCAGGTCGTCCTCCAGCTCCTTTTCGTAGCCGGTCAACGTCTGCTGCCTGGCGATGGGCGAGGTGGCGCATGGTTCCCAGAACAGCGAAGGACTCCCCCTTCCCCGTAGCCGGATCTTCTTTTTTCTTTTCCTGAAATCGTTTCATCAACGACATGGGTTTTCTCCTTCAATGAAGTGGGGGCCAGGGCCAGGAGGAAAGCCCCGGCCCCCGGTCATACCCGGGACACGCCCGGCGGTCATGCCCAGGTGGTCCCGTCGGGCTGAAGGAGCTTCACCTTGTCGAACTCCACGGCCACGACTTTCTGGGTCTCCACCACGTAGCCCTCGTTCCGGCTGTTGAAATCTTCCACGCGGTCCTTCTCGGGCTTGTCCTTGATGTGGCGCCTCCAGGAGCCGGACTGCACATAGATGGAGAGGTTGTCATGGCTGGTGATCACAATGCCCCTGCCGGGGAAGTTGCTGGGGGTCTCCCAGGGCAGCCCGCCGAAGGTGGCCAGGGCCGCAGGGGTGAGGGTCTTTTCGGAGGCGGTCTCACCCATGGCGATGGCAAGGGCCGCCTTTTCTTTGCCGACCAGCTCCAACCCGATAAGGGCCACCAGGCCCTGGCGGAGATACGGGGGATCCCCCTCCACCAGCTCCAGCACGGCGTGGTCCAGGTTGATGAAGTCGCCATCGGGGCCGATGCGGATTTCATTCTGCGCCTTCTCTCCGGTGGTGAGGATGTTGGCGCTCATCTTCTCCCGCATGTACTGGAGCCACCCCTTGTTCACGTCTTCCATCATGGGGTTGGCGTCCAGGTCGGTGTCCGGGGCCGCGCTGGTGCCGTGCCAGCCGATGATCTCCCGGTCCGTGGCCATGCGCTGCTGCACGTAGCGCTGGTAGCGCTCGGGAAGGTCCTGGAACTTGGCCCAGGAGTCCATGGTGGCGTAGCGGATGTAGGTGTCCGTGTTGGTCTGGTAGAGCCGGTAACCGAACGCGCTCCAGGCTCAGCAGGTCTTTGGGCTTGCGCTCGTTACCGTCCACGCTGGTGTCGGTGCGACCGGAAGCCGGACCGGCAGCGCCGCCCAGGATGTTCTGGCCTTCCAGGTCGTCAACAGTAATGACGTTGATGTTGGAGGAAGGTGGACTGCTCCACGATCTTGTCCTGAAGCTTCTGCTCCAGGGTGGGTTCCACGGTGAAGGTCTCATGGACGTTTTCAACGCCGTAGGTCTTCGCCAGCCGGGCTTCCATCTGGTGGAATGCGAGGCGAGATGTTTTGTTCATGGTCGGTGCTCCTTAATACGTATGAAGTGAAGGGAAGACGATCTCAGGCCATCACAGAAGCTCGTCGTGCTCCCCTGAAGGGTTGGGGTTCTCCCGGAACTGTGTGCCGGGCACGCGCTGTTCCATGCGCTCGGTCATGGTGTTGAAGGCCTTCGCCCATGGTATCCATGCTCGCCTTCAGCTCGGTGTACTGGGCCTCGCCTGCGGGTGCCGGGCTCTCCTCTTTTTCCCGCCTTCGCCGCCCTCGCCTTTTCCGCCATCTGCCGGGGGCGTCTTCAATGTCTCCATAAAGGTCTGCATGTGGCCGGCAAGGCCTTCCACGGCCTGCTGGGTTGCCTCAAGGGTGTCCTTGACGGCTTCGAATTGCTCTTTGTTCATGGGGTCGTCTCCCGTCTCTTCGTCGTGGTTTTCGTCTGTAAAAAAGTGGGCAAGCTTTCTGAAAAAGGTGGTCATGAAGCGGTCCTCATCGCCCATGAACTCTTTGCTCAAATCCGGCACCTCCTCCCCGGCGTACCGGGCGGTGAACTCCCGGCCCTTCATCTTGTTAAACCGCATCTCATCGGTACCCAGGGACGCGGGGGAATCGGTCATGGCCAGGCCCGTCAGGTAGGTTTTGCCCGTGGCCGCAAAGTCCTCAGTCACCTCAATGGAAAAGTGGAGGTACTCCTCCCACACCTGGTTCATCTAAAGCAGGAGCGGTTCGGGGAGATCTTGGCGTAAAGCTTCAGCACGCCGTCCACCTCTTCGGTCTTCAGCTCTCGCACGAATCCGTCAGGAACCGCCGCGCATGTGGTCGATCCAGATCTTGGCGGTGTAGGTGGCGGGGCTGTAGGTCTCGGCCATGTCGATAAACCACTGGGGCTGAAGCACCCGACCGTCCACGGTGGGGCCGGAGGTGGCGACACATTTCCAATCAGTCACAAGGGAGGAAGGCATGTTTTTTCCTTCGTAGGGGCGGTTCTCATGGGTTTCAAGTCATCAACACCCCCAACATAGGTGGCGGGAAAAGGACTGTACACGAAACCAATTCCGATTTTGGCGTTATCGGAATGGAAGTAAATCGGGCTTTGGGTTCGGGCTGGTATGCTCACGGCATGAGCCTTTACACACAGGAAATAAAAGACGCGGCCAAGCGCCTCTCCTGCGCCACCACACCCCCAAGGAGATCGCCGCCATCGTCAACGTGCCCCTGCGCACGGTGTACGACTGGCGCACCAAGGGGCAGTGGGACGACCTCCTCTCCACCGAAAGCGTAGAGGAGGCCATGGGCAGGCGCCTGGCCCTCCTCTCCGAGCGGGACAAAAACCAAGCTGGAACTCACCGAAATGAACAGCCTGGTGGAAAGCCTGGTGAAGCTTCGGCACAGCCGCATGCTCATGGAAGGAAAGGGACACCCCGGGGAAGGGTCGGAAGGGAATAAAAGAAAGGGCGCCTCCGGAGGGAAGCGCAAGCGGGGCAAAAAGAAAAACGACGTCACGGGCATCAAGGAAGACGACTTCAAAGTCAAGATGCACAAGCACTACTTCAGGTATCAGATGGAGCTTCGGGAAGCCCGGCACCACCGGTTCCGCATGCTCTTAAAGTCCCGGCAGATCGGGGCCACCTGGTACTTCGCCCAGGAGGCCTTTGAAGACGCCGTGCTCACGGGCCGGAACCAGATCTTCCTGTCAGCCACCCAGGACCAGGCCGAGGTGTTCCGGCGGTACATCGTGGGCATCGCCCGCCAGCACTTCGACATCGACCTGTCCGGCAACCCCATTATCCTCAACACGGAAAAAGGCCCGGCGGAGCTGCACTTCCTCTCCAACAACTCCAAGTCCGCCCAGAGCCATACCGGCAACGTGTACATTGACGAGTTCTTCTCGATCCAGAAGTTCAACGAGCTCTACAAGGTGGCCTCGGGCATGGCCTCCCAGAAGCGATGGAGAAAAACCGTCTTCTCCACCCCGTCCGCCGTCACCCATGAGGCCTACGACCTCTGGACCGGGGACCGGTACAACAAGCGCTTCAAGAGAAAGCGGGTGGAGTTCCCCGGCTTCAAGGAGATGCAGTCCGGCATCCTCTGCCCGGACAACGCCTGGCGCAAGATCATCACCCTGGACGATGCCGAGGCAGGGGGCTGCGACCTGTTCGACCGCAAAGACCTGGAGCTGGAGTACTCCCCCTCAGAGTTCGCCAACCTCTTCGGGTGCCAGTTCATGGACGACACCTTCAGGGGGTGCTCCGCTTTGCCGACCTGGAGGCGTGCCCCACCGATATCTCCCAATGGAAAGACCTTGATCCCACCACCCTCGCCCCTTCGGCAACTGCCCGGTCTGGGGCGGCTACGATCCCTCGCGCCACCGGGACGATGCCAGCTTTGTCATCGTGGCCCCGCCCTTGAAACCCGGCGGCACATTCCGTGTGATCAAGCGGTTCGAGTGGGTCAACAAGTCGTTCACCTGGCAGGCCGCCGAGATCAAGAAGCTCTGCGCCATGTACAATTTTACCTATATGGGCATCGATGTCACCGGCCCGGGCATGGGCGTGTTCGACACGGTGAAGACCTTCTACCCCCAGGCCACGCCATCCACTACTCCGTGGGCAGCAAGACCCGCATGGTCCTGAAGGCCCAGGAGATCATCACCTCAAACCGTCTTGAATGGGACGCCCAGGAGACCACCATCGCCCACGCCTTCCTCACCATCCGGCAGACGTACACCCCAACGGCCAGGTGACCTACTCCGCCAACCGAACGGACACCACCGGCCATGCCGACGTGGCCTGGTCCATCATGCACGCCCTTGTCAACGAACCCATCAGCCACGACCAGGCGCAAGGCGCTTGCGTGGAAGTTTTATAATCCGGAGGCAACACCCATGGGAAAAAAAAGAAAACAGAAAAAGGACCACATGAACGACCAGGGCGGCACCGCCGAGGCCTTCAACTTCGGAGAACCGACCCCCATCCTGGCAAGCCAGCTCCAAGACTACGTGGGCGTCTGGCTCCTGGACAACAGCAGCTACTACAGCCCCCCCCGTCTCCCTGGCAGGCCTGGCCCGGCTTCGCGGGGCCAACGCCTACCACGGCCCCCTGCTGGAGTTCAAAACCAACATGATCATACGGGCCTTCAAGGGATCGGCCGCGGTGCCCATGCTGCAGATGCTCCCCTTTGTCACGGACTACGTCACCTTTTTGAACGCCTACTTCCAGAAGATCACCAACTGGATGGGAGAGGTCATCGCCCTGGTGCACCTGCCCGCCATCAACATGCGCAGGATGAAGGAGCCAGGCCAGTACTGCATGCTCAACGTGGACGGCAGCCGCACGGACTTCCAGCCCGGGGAGGTGATCCACGTGAAGAACTACGACGTGGCCCAGACCATCCACGGGCTGCCCTCCTACCTGGGGCCATCCAGTCCATGCTCTTGAACGAAGACGCCACCCTCTTCCGGCGGCGCTACTATCTCAACGGGGCCCACGCCGGGTACATCTTCTATTCATCCGCCGCCACCCAGGGGGACAAGGAGCAGAACGCCATCCGGGACGCCGTGAAGTCCACCAAGAAGCTGGGCAACTTCCGCAACCTCTACCTCCACGTGCCCAACGGCAGGGAGAAGGATTTTCAGATCATCCCCGTGGGCGATTTTTCCACCAAGGACGACCTGGAAAAGATCAAAAACATCTCCCGGGACGACATCATCGCCACCCACCGCATCCCCCCGGCCCTGGCCAGCATCGTCCCCGCAGAAGCCCGGGGGGCGGACATCGCGAAGGCCGATATCGTCTATGAAAAAAACGAGATCGTCCCCATCCGCAACATCATCCTCCAAATCAACGACCATTTGACCGGCAACCGGCGGATAGCCTTTGACGAACCTGAATATGCACCTAAATTAAGGCTGAAAGGAATGAAGCCATGCGAATCAAATGCAATCGATGCGGCCAGGCCGCCACCATTCAGTCCAGCACCCAGATCTCCGACGAGTTCAAGCAGCTCTACTGCTCCTGCACCAACACCCTGTGCGGACATACCTTCGTCATGGACCTGGCGTTTTCACATACGTTGTCACCCAGTGCGGTGGATATCCCACCGGAGGCGTTGGCAAAGATCCGTAAAGGGGCGTCGAGGTGTGAGCAGAGGGAGATGTTTCAGGTGTTGCAGGCGGGGTGATGGGGATTGAAAATGGTGTGGAGATGGAGGGGGCTGTACCAGGTGTCAAGGGGAGGTCCCTTTTCCATTCGATTTTTTATCGTCAGTGCCAATAATCGTTTTAGGAAAAAGATTTTTCATAACAGCCATAAATGCGGCCAATACGTTTACGGTAACCCCAGTTATGAATGAAATAAGAACCTTATTATCCAAAGCTGGATAAAACTTCATGCTATCATTGCCAATGAATCTCATATTATGAAAAACAACTATACAAATCACAATTGTTAGTACAACAAAGCTACCTACTGCAAACATAAATGATTTACCAGCATATTCGTTTCTTAACTCTATATGCTGTTTTAATTTATCAATTTCTAACTTATCAAGTTGATTTCGATAGTGTTCATCTAGAAGCTTTAAGCTGGCTTAAGGGGCTTTCTGTATCAAATTTTTCTGGATTTTCATAAGCCGCTAATTCATCTAAGTATGCTGAAATACCTTGTGAATCTTCTTCAACTTCAATTGCTTTGATTTTGTCTAAGTCAATAGTATCGCCCATGGCATAAAACAATCCAATATATCAGCTATTTAATCTTGCCTCAAAATACTCTTTAATTATTTCATTTGGGATTTCTACATAATCTTCACCTCGGAATTTCTTTACAACTTTATCCCAGGGTGAATCAGGCAGATGCGTTATTTCAGACAACTGTATTCCAGACAGATGTCCATAAACTTCCCATATCTTTTTCCATTAAACTCTTGGGATATTGGTCATTTATAAGAGGCTCTTGTAATTCACCATAGACAAGTCCTAGCAAGTCGATTTATTCTTAAATTTTTAAAATGCTTAAACTCATGATAAATAGATGGTAATACTGGTCCAAATTTCCATGCCTGAAATTTTTCTTTTAACCAAAGGTTTTTCAGCCAAAGCTAACGACCACCCATGTCCAAAATAAATTAATTTTTGGAGTTTTAGTGGTGTTATCGTAGCATGCGTACATTCTGGCAATATCTAAAACTATTAAATTTACAGGCTTAAGCTATACTGTAGAATATACCTCCTTACTACGGTGTATATCTGACAATACAGAACTTGCAATTTCATCCATAATAAAATTTATACTCGAAAAGTAATATTTAAAAATCACAAAGTAATTTTGTGATTTGTCTTTAATGAATCATAGAATACAAAACTGAAAAAAACAATTAACAGATCATAAATCATATTTCAATGAATAAGTACATTTCCCATGCAGTGCATTATATGTCAATAATTCAACTCGAAAAACAACAAACCTTTGACATATAGGAAAATTTTACTCAACACACCAACCTAAAATTTCAACAACGTATAACTCTATTCGCTGTGCGGCCCCCACGACGAATAGGCACAGAAGAACAAAAAGAAGTGACAAAAAAGATCTGTTTGTCGGATGTGTAGGCCTAACATGGTGCTCCGCATTTGGAAACATGTCTTTGTGAAAAGAGCTGTTCCATATGCCAAGACGAACCCCTTCACACTGGACTAAGCCAATCATTCTATAGCATTAAGTAAAGCCTTAACCAATTGTTCACCAGTTGTGGCTGCATCGATCATACAAATGTCCATTTTCATTAACCTGGAGGCGAGTTGTTCATCTATTTCTATACGATCCAAAAAAAACATACGAGAGTTACTATTAAGTATCTTTTTTCTGCTTTGTAACCCAACTCAACTTATCTGTTGTAAAGAGCGTAGTATTTGACAAATAAATTCTTGAAAAGACAGAGGGCGAAAAATTCTTTTTTGTCAAAAGAGACGAATGGGTCTCCAATAGAAAGCTTTTTGACCGTCTTTTCACCATAGTTCATCAAATCCTGGACAATCTCATAAATATTTGTGGGTAAAAAAACAGTAGTATCCACTCCTTTCTCAGAACATTCTTGGGCTATTTTCTTCTCGAATGCACTGCCACCCAATAAAATACTCAGACTGTGAGATTGACATATCTTTATTATTTCCTGAATTTTATTTATCTCATATTCACTTGGTTTTGTGCTGCATACAACGGTGATATCAAACTTGAAACGTTTAGTATCTACTCCATAAGAATAAAGGGTCTTTTCCGTCAACATTTTAAGCTTTTGTGGGTATTCATATGATGAAAACTCGACACTATTTATACCAAACTCAGTTAACAGGTTTAGATCCAAAACATTAGTTTTCTTTATATTCTTTGAACTTTTTGGCTCGAAAACAAGAATATGAGCCGGAGAATCATGCAAATATTTCTTAATTAGTGACTTTACGTTCTCCCATTTTAACCCACCATGCCCACAACCAAGTGCAGGAAGGGTAACGACTTTTTCAGGTTGATCTTTTAAATATGATGCAAGCCAAACAAGGCCATCTTCAACATATTTGTATTCAGAAGGATTTCTCCAATTGTCTTAGTCGGATAGTTTATAATCGTAACCCCTTTTGAAAAGAGATCTCCCTCATGCCAAACATCTGGAATCCCGGGTTTAATTTTACCAGCCTTACATTTTTTAACATAATCCTTGAACATATCAGGGTATTTTCTCTTAAATGCCAATGCAACACCAGCACCCATAACGCCGACACAATTAACCGTGTTGACCCTAATATCTGCATCGTAATCGAAAAAGTCACCTGATATAAATTCAACCATTGTCATTACCTAAATTTTCTATTACTTTTGTTCTAAGCTCATTTATAGCAGGCCTATAAATATCCGCCCAAACACTCTGAATCGATTGCATATCTGAAACACCAAGTGCTATGAGCATATTCAGTGTATCTATATTATCTACTATATCAAATAACTGTTTCTTATCTCTATCTTTTGCAACAATATCGCCCACAAGGTCATGATACGCAACAAGCTTTATGATTCTTTCAATATCATACAAATCCAATCCACCAATTTCATGAGTCAAGATTCGCTCCAACAGTGGCAAAGCTCTTGGATGGTTACTATCAACTTTCTGGCGCCCATCTTTTTTGGACTTTTTAACTTGCCTATGTCATGGAAATAAGCTGCTATTTTAACGATTTTTTTGTTATGCGAATCTAATTGCTCATATTCAGATATTGAAACAAGTATTCGAACGACAGAGCGCGTGTGACTACCTACATTTTCAGGATGTACATCATTATCAGTTTCCAACGAATCTATTTCTGCCAGCTCATCGATACAACCAAAATTGGCATCTATAGACTGAAGCGCAATTTGAAGATTTTGATATTCAGGAGTGCAACCCGATCTTTTATCAGCGATATTATCAATTGTTCTTTTTACAGCTAAACTTAAGTCAATTGGACCAGCGACAATAGATGCTCCTTTATCACGTTTAAAATCTGTAAAATAATGATAATCATCAAATTTCACAGGTGGCGGTGTAACTCCTTTATTGGCAAACTCGCGCAATACACATGATCTTACTGAACCATCCAAACATCTATATGGCTGATATCAGACAGACTGACACTTTGAGGAATTAATAGCTCAGCCATCTTTCTATGGCGTTGGTCATCATCTGTATACCCCCATGAGTTAGATTCTATGGTATTCCAATCAATTAGTGTATCTAACATACAGGCACAATCATGCTTGTAAAAATTTGGGGGATCCTCGGTATTCGCAGAAGCATCTGAAAAAAAACCTGTCCTTCTTTCAAGTATATCTAAAGAAACCGCAAAATAAATTAGCAGACATTGATCAATGTTTTTTTTGTTAATAATGGACAATTGCATTGAAGTCAGCCTTGCAAAATAAAAAGGGACAAAATCATGAACACACTTACCGCCTGATCCGGGAACAATCATTTCACTCCGTCTTCTTTGTATCCCATTTTCTGCAACATCAGTATGGTTTATCCCCCTATTTTTTTTTCATTTGTACATAAAAGGCCACTCTCAAGAATAGACGACAGGTTATCTAACACAGTAAAATGATAGGCATATTTTCCTCTTAAACTTTTCGGAATACTCATTATATCACCTCTTTGTTATAAACAAAAATCCATCCATGACAGTAGACACAATCACACTCTGAATTCAAAGAAGCATACACCTATACTCAACAATTTAGCAACAGTATTAATTTCAAAAAAGGCTCGACTATTGCCGAGCCCTAACTTTATTATATCTATTTTTCAGCATATTAACATCGGATAAACAGAGGTTTCATCACAGGCCAAAACAGTCGGCCTCATTTTTTTCGTGTTGTCACCGCAGACTATTTTGCGATCACACTTGAAGTATCGATCACTTCAATCTTTCTTTTAAAAATATCAGAGTGTTCAAAATACAAATTTGCTGCAATGTAAGAAAGGCCAAAAATAAGAATTATCCACAGCCACCATTTAGAATACTTTGAAACCTGCCTTTCAAGATAAATACGATTCTCAACAATAACCGGATCAATGCATTCATCAATTTCTGAAGCCATTAATACTTTTTGATAGTTCAATTTTAATATTTTTTTGATAGTATTTGCAGCGTTCTCAAATTGATGTAATATTCAAATCTCATCATTGCACGCCAAACAAGAGACACAATGCAAAGTATTACTACAATCCCTAAATAAATATCTGAGAACACACTTTTAGACCCGGTATCTTTTAAGCCATTAACAACAACAACTGTCAGTATAAATGTTATGAAAATAAAAACACTACTTTTAAACGAACTGAGAAGTTCATCGGCCATAGCATAAGTCTTGGAAGATGATTCGATAACAAACTCTCCAATCTTATTTTTCACATCTAAATAACTTTTAACATTATCCTTCAGATATATTTGATAGTTAACTTGACAGCTTCCCAAACTTCTTTATCAAATTTTATTTTACCTTCTGAGTCAAGATGAATAGAAAGCACATTTCTAACCAATCCAATTTTATAGAATCTTCCCCTCATAAGCCCATGCGTATATTTTATATAATAATTTATAGTTATGGTCTTCAATATTGGAAGCAGAAACATAGAGAAATCGATTTATACCCCGAAATTTTATAGTTCAGCAATAAGTATCAGTAAAAGAGGATGAATTGGAAATCAAAAATAAGAAAGAGAGTACAGATGAAATATTTTTAAAGATGGTATTTAAATCCGTATTCTCAGATTCTTTAAAACGAATCAAAAATCATTTGGCAAGAGTTTGAGTGTAAAATTTGAAGTTGTTGCATTATCAGAAAACAGTAAAGAAAAAATATTACCTCGGTTGTAGACAGCATTGTTTGCGACAATTGGGTCACATGATGTATTTGCCTGCAACAAAACGAATCGTACTGCTTCCAAAACCATCAAATTTTGAAAACACTTCAAATTTAAGCTCATAGGAAAAGATATTAGAAACATTGTTTATTGTATCAATTTGAGACTATACTATTTTAAGTACTTTGGAGAGAAAAATCAACAAAGTATATGGAAACACATTTGTTGCTAACATTTTTGTTAATTTTAAGTTCAATCTCATAATCTGAATCTTCAGGAAAAATCATCTATATGAGACTTAATTTTTCCATGACTCAAAGTTGTTCAATCAGAATTTTTCTCATCAGTACCCTCTATTTCAAGAAACATTAACATTTTTAAAAGGCTGTTTATCAGGCAGAGTTTTTAACTCGTCAAAAAATTTCGGAACAAAATAAAACAGGAATCGTAGGTTTTATGACAAGCCTTGAAGAGTCAAAAGTTTCTTCAATTGTAGCAGCATCAAATGTTTTGTTGTATTTTAAGTATTCTATCAACATAAAATTAAGTTCTCTTTTTAGCCTTGAACATCATTCATCCGGCGAGTCTACAACAACTAATTTTTTTCCATCCCTTGCTATTTAGACCAAACTTTATCTTCCAAATTTTCAATACCATCATCAATGGAGATAGTTATTTCTCGACTAAGCTTAAATTTGACTCCTCGGAAACTATGATGGGACTAAGTTAAAAGAGGAATCAAATTTTTTTTTCTCTGGTAACTGACGAAGCTTATCAAGATCTTTTTGTAATTTTTCTTTTAACGCAGATTCTGGTTCCGTCATTCCTAAAAGTATTTGTTATAAAATCATCGAACCTCAACTACTCCCCTGTTGCTTAAATGCAGAAATTGTCGCATTTCGGAGTACTGTATAGTCTGTTGGGAGAATCTTCCTTAATTATATTAAGATATTTTATCACCTCTTTTGAAGCAGTTTTTGTATTCAAAGAGTCGCTCTTATTTTGTTTAAATCCAAAAAACCTTTCCACCAATAGACTGATAGTATATTGTTCTATCATAAATATAGACATCCAGATCCATTCCAAAGGTAGTCTTGCAAGCTTTTTGTATATTTTCTTTGAAATTGCCAGTCCTATTTTTCTCTTGAAATATTTTGCTTTCGTCCAAGAAAGCTGATGCTCTGTCTTCACACCCTAGGATCTGAAATATCAGTTCCTTTATCTCTGAATAAAAACTGAAGGAAACTTCCTTTTTTTACATGCCCGTCACCTGATGACGATAAGTGGCAGAGACGATTGTTGTGGATTATAAATTTCTTCCTCTAACAACTTCTGAGCTAAACATTTTGAGGCTTTCTCACGGACAAATCCTGTTGTCATTAATTGAAATTAATGCTTGATCAACTTTTGATTGTTTTTCTCGTGTAAATTCATAGCTCGCTTTTGTTTATCGCCGCTAATCTTTTTAAGCAAATCTGACGGAATTGATTTTCTAAATCATTTTTTATCATCTGTTATATTTTTGTCTTCTAAGATGACCTTATCAACATCTCTTTGATAGAAGGACACTACTTATTATTCGGCCTTTGATCCACCTCGTCCAATTGTTTTACGGCTTCCATTTATGGTTCCTTTTTAGCTGTCAAATTAAGGAAAAAGCTTAATAGAATAAATAATCATCAATATTTGTCCCGAACAAAAACACGCAAAAGAATCTATTCATTTTACCTTATCAACATAAACCCTATTCAATTTATATATTATATTGTCATAATTCTTGAGACTCTACGATCATTTCATCAGATTTTATGGTTAATACTTAAGCATAAACTCAACAATCCATCAACAGTATTTAAGTCAAACAAAAAAAGCCCCGACCTCACCAGGGGCTTTTCATTTGGTTTCTTTGTATTTTTTTTCTTCGGGCAGATTTTTGAGAATAGTTGGTCGGTAGTCCCAGCAATTTTTCTGGTAACCTTTTGGCCTGCCATGAATCTCATATAATGTATTGTTTCAAGGGGTTGAAAAAAATCAATTTTGCTTGTTGGTGCAGTTGACAATGGCCTGGGTACTCACGTCTTAGGGTGCTGAGCCCTTTGGTTTGCCGCCTGTTCCACCCTCGGTCGAAAAAGAACATGTGGACGTTGGCTTCGTAGATTTGGCGAGCGCGTGTCTGGCTGGCGTTTGAAAAGCCGACCGGCTTCCGCAAAGCTTTTGCCTTCAGAGCACGGCGCGGGTGAGTTTGATGTTTCGGGTTTTCTGTTCTGGTTGGCCTATGGGGTCCTCCGTGGTCTGCGGTTCAGCCGTGCATGGCCGTGGGGGTGTTTGTGCCGATGGTTTTCACCATGCCCTGGATGAGGCCGCCCACGGCGGTGGGGCCGGAGATGGCCTTGACCTCGTCGCATTTGCGGTGGGCTTTGTAGGCGGCGGCCATGTTGCGGAGGAACCAGCTTCGGTCGCTGTCGGGGTGGCGCAGATGGACTTCCAGCCGAGCTGGGAGACGACCCGGTTTGTGACGGGGTCCTCGAAGACTGGGCAGGCGTAGACGCCGTGGCCGGTGGATGGCATCCCACACGAGGAGGGCCTGGACCGATGCCTTGTCGTCGGCGCTGCCCTCGATGGCCTCCACGAAGTCGGCGATGGTGGGCATGGTGGTGTACTTGCGGGTCCGCACGATCTGGAGGGCGGCGGCTTCGATCTGGCCATGGTGCAGTTGCCCAGGGCCTTAGTAGTCGAACTTCAAGAAAATGGGGCTCAAGCTGGACGCCGTAGTTCTGGCCGATGCCGATCCGTGGTTGTGGCAAAGTGTTTCCCTTCTCCGACGGGTTCAGCATGGCACCCAGGAACTCGGCAGCAACGCGGGTGTTGTGGGCCAGAAGCTCAGATCCCTGGAGCCTGCCGGTTGGGCGCATGGATTGCTTGGGCGGAGGGCATGGGTGTACTTCGTCTTCCCAGCGCTGCCCGTTGATCCAGGTGACGGCATCGGGCGGGAGACTCGCAGTATGTGTCCCGGAGCCGGATGATGTCGGCGATGATCTGATCCGGGTTGTTGCGTTTGCGGCGTTGGCTTCCACCAGGCATCGAAGGCTTTTCGCTTGTTGCCCTTCCTGCCCCTGCGGGCCGGGTACTCTGCCCAGAACGTTTCGAACGCGGGGTGGTAAGCTTTTGTGGGACGACCTGAAAACTCGGGCTTGGGTTTGGCTTGCTGGCTCGGCTCCTCTCCCGCCTCCGGCAGGAGCAAAGGTTTTTGTTTTGTGTTTGGAATGTGAAGGGAAGGGAAAGGAAAGGGGCCGGGGACTGGCTGGCCTTCGCTGGCGACCGGCTGGCGATTCGCCGGGGCCTCGCCGGAAAGCCGCTCGGGCTGGCTCAGGGCATCGTACTCTTCCCGGGAGATGGCCTTCACGCCCTGGGCTTTCAATTCGTCGTACTTGGCTCGGTTGACCTGGGCGAGCCTGGAAAAGCGGGATGCGTCTGCCCTGTCTTTCACCTTGTGGGCCCAGGGCTGATGGCGCCGGTCTGAATGATGGCGTCATCCCCTTCCGGATCTTTGGTGAGCCAGTGGGTTTCCACCAGGGCATCCACCAACACCTTGGGGTCTTCCATCCAGTTGCAGGCATCGGCAATGTCTTCCTGGTCCCATCCCTCCAGGTAGCCGGAGGGGCGATCCACCCCCGCGGCGATCGCACCCGCCAGGTCTATGGTACACCTCGGCCCCGACGCCCGAGGCAGAGAACGTTTTCTTTTCTGTGATTACTAAAGGCAATGGACAATCGAATATATTGATCCCGTCTTATCACTCCGCTCAGCGTCCAGCTTTGATTTCAAGCTCTCCACGTTCCCCTGCTTCGATCATGGCAAGATCTTGCCGCATCTCTTGAAGCAGCATCCCGGCCTCCTCTTCGATGAGTTCACCCAGACCTTTGGCCCGGCGATCTGGGTCCAGCCGCCGCAAGGTGTGATCCTGACATCCTTCATCACCTCACTTGCCAGGGGTCGGCAGCAATTTTGTGGCCCCAGCCTCAATCCGTTCTACCTGATCTATGTGTTGCCGAGCTTCATGGCCCAGGGACCGGCGGCTCCGCATAACGCCCCTCCGTTTCAAAACAGTATTGATGTGTCACTTCATCGTCCCTTTCAATGAAGGCTGCCGCCTGCTGGGCAACGATTGCATTGCCGTAACCGCCCATCGCGCCGATTATGGCGGACTCCCCATGAGCCAGCGGGAATGCTCGGGTCTAACTTCGCCAGCACATCCCATCCCTGCAGAAAAGCCAATCAACATCTCGCCAGAAGCCGTTAGTCGGGCCCGCAGGCCGGTCAAACTCTGCGGTGGCATATAGATGATCGGTTGACTGTTTCCCGGCACTGCCCCGACTGCCTGCCGCAATTGATCGCGGCCACGTCGCCAACGCCGCGATGTCCTGCAAATTCTGCTGCCGCCCTTGCGCTTTTCGTTTCATAACCAGCATCGGGTCCTTGTATCTCCCCTTGACATTCATTGTGTTTGGCCTGGGCCAAGAACTCAGGAGAACAGCATCCTCGGAATTTCTTTCAACCGCTGAATTCGGTAAGCCTTGCTTTCTGAGCCCCACAATTCATTGTCGGTCTCGGCCATGTGGATCATGTGACTTGTTGTGTCGATCAACTGTGGCTGTTCATCCCAGGCGTTTCTGTTTCGCCCCTTCGCCGTCGCTCGCTGCGGGCCTCCGCCACCCAGTAAAGTCTTTCGCTTTCATCGGCACACCGACACCACATGCCGCAAAAGAGACACGCCCGACGGCGTAGTGCTCAACTCCAATGATGCTCTCCACAATGTCGCCCCAAGCTTCTCGTTTTTTCCTGCAACCTGCTCGCCAAAGACGATTGAAGGGCGGGTGCGCTCTTTTCGATGAGCCTGTGAAACTCGGGCACCGATGCCTACCGTCCGCATACCAGTCGTGTCCGCAATCTGTGCAGCGGAATACCCCTGTTCGATAAGCATGCGGTAGAGAGTTCCAGCTACCGCACTTCGGGCAGCTCTTTTTGCCTGCGGTGCTAAATGGGGGGCATGGGCAGGATCCGGTCCAAACCGGGCGATCATCTGGCCATCCTGCTTGCCTGAGGGCGTAGCACCAAACGCCGATACCAGCGAAGAAGTGGCATTGGGCATATCCGCGAAGGTCATCTGGGTTAACATCTTCGATACTCCTCTCATCTACATCCCCGCCTGCAATGAGGCCCCGGGGTATCAAGTTCCCGCAGCCATGCCGCCGCCTTGGGGTCGACTTCATTGTAGTAAGCCGTCATGTCATTGCCTTTGGTATATGGGTGCCGATGAGGTTGTGGCTCTGGCCCCAACAACATCAGGCCCCATATTCATTTCATTGTCTGTTGATGGTTATGCGTAGATGACGTCGAACTTGGCCTGCTCGGTTTTGATCACCAAGATCAAAGGAGCCGAACGCCTGGAGGGCTTCCCAGGTTTCTTCTCGCAATCGGCCAGCTCGCCTTTGTCCAGGCGATCATCGTTGCTCAGGCCCTCGGCCAGGGCCTTGATGGCCTCGGCGGATTCTTTGGCCATGGTGGCGCAGTACTGCACCCAACTCAGGGCGTTCATTTCAACCCCGGGTTCGGGGATGGGCAGGCTGATGCGACCAAACCGGCGGTTCATCTCGTCCAGGCTGGTGAGGTTTCCGGTTTCATCCAGAAGCACCATCCAGTCCAGCACCCCAAGCTTGTTGGTCCTGCGGCCAACGGACCGGGGATCCACATCTGCGTACAGAGTCTGGGGCCTGACGCGGCGATAGGCCAAAGTCTTGACACCATGGGCTTTCACATCACGCTGAATGCCCCCTAAAAGTTCAACGAATTCACTTTTGTACATGAGTCGCTCCGCTAATTTCCGGTTATCTATTCGATTTGAAAGTGAAATACTGTTGTTACAGCAAGCCCCACTCAACTTTTTTTGCTTGCGTCACTCAACATTTATGGCAATATGGAACCACTCAACATTTGGGTGGCCAAATTTCCGAGGGTTTCTTGCCAAGGGTTTCAATAATCAAGCCCCTGACGGGTGAACTTGCTGGATGTGTCAAGCCAGACATGACATGGCTCACCATTGAGCGCGTAACCATCGCTTTTCTTGCAAGATCCACAGGGCGAACTGCCTTCGCCTTGAGGGCCTTTTTGATTTCATCTTTGGTCATGGCCTCCTCCTATGTTGATCTATCATCATTGAGTGAGCTAAACGTCTGATGGATCAGAACTGAGTGTCAACAGTCACGTTACATTTTCCAACGCTACAGATCCTCAAAAATATGATAACCTAAATCAGCTGGAATTGCAGCAGACGCCAGAGCGATAGGCGTTGCCCAGCAACATTTCACACTTACATTAAGGGCAGATCTCCATCTGTTGAGACCCTAACGGGAATGCGGGATACATTCTCAATAAATATAAACTGGCTGCTAACGGGTAAGGGGGAAGTGTTGGCGAAGGGGACAGAACTCCTGAAAATACTCAAGAAAGCCTGTCAATGGATCTTAGTGCTTTGCACCGCATCATAAAATGGGTTAAAGAAGCGAAAAACGAAGGTAAAGAGCTGGTGCAGAAAAAAAAGCCAGTTATTCCCTGCCTATGAATACTTCACCTCGCCTGAGGACGGAAAAAGTGTTGATGATAAGGGGATGAATCAACTTTTTAGGCTGGTTGTATAATTGCTATATAAGGGTTTTTTTTATGTCAAATGAGCTACTTTTATCTTTCCGGGATTATGTAAATCACGTTATTTTAACCACAGATAACTAACATTTCTTTCCACTTTAATACTATTCATGCTTAGGTCATGAATAACAAGAGCTCAAAAACTAGATGGGATTGTGGTATGATGAAAGACTTGAAAACCACAAAGAAGCTTTAAAACGTGAATATTGAAAAAAAGTATTGAAAGTTTAAAGCATGAGTTTGAATTAACAGTTGAACAATACAAGTCTGAACTTGCTTCTTTAGAGCACATAAAAAACACCAAATACAACAGAGTTGATGCAGATCGATCCGAAGCAATTAAGCAGATCAATAAAAATCTTTTTATCATTAGAAAAAAGTGCCATGGAAATGAGTAAGGAACTTAGCGATCCCCATTTACTTTACTCATAGCCCACTCCACCCAGACTCAATCATGGAAGATATTGATTCCAAAATTAGCAATTTTAAATCATCTACGGAAAGGGCAATGGACAATTTGTCACTAAATTCAATATATTTAGACAAAGAAACATCAGCTAAAATTTTTCAAATTTTAAATATATAATTAGTGAGACAAAATCGTTTATGGATCCTGTCATTGATGCTATTGCTACAGACTATGATTATACCCCTCTCAAACATCAAGGATGATTACCAAAAACTTTTTGATCAGTTTTATGCAACGCCAAAAAAAGAGCTTATGTATAAGATAGACCGATTGCTTAAACATGGAGTTTGCATTAGATCTTGACCAAAAGGCCACGAGCGATAAATAGACATCTCTTTTTAAATATATAGAGACGCGAAGCCATTGAAGCCCGGCTGCATGCCCTCGTAAACGAAGCCCCCCACCAGACAAAAGCCACCTGCAAACCTGCTCGACCCGTCACCCCACAGAAGACATACAGCAAGGCCACCATGGCCGCCCTGATCCTGGGCGGGGCCATGCTCGGCGCCCTGGCCATGGGGATCTTTCGGGGTCATTCCGTGCCCCGGACGGCCGTGCCCGAGGCGGTGGCCGTGGCGGGTGATTCCGGTGAGGCTTCCGGGATAGACACCTTCCTCTTGTACGTGGGGGTGGGCCGCCTGCGGAAATAAGACAGATCATAAAAAAACCACCCCGGATGCCGGGGTGTTTTTTTTTGTGTTGTTCCTGTCGGTATATTCGGCTACCTTGAAAATCTCTCACCCCGATAAACATCGGCCCATATCCGGTCCTTCCGGCATGGGCCTTTTGTATTGGCCCCGGAAGGCGTTATTCAAGCTTTAAGGGGAGAGATCATGACCCACACCATTTGCCACACCCAGGCCGCGGTTCGCGGCCCCAAATCCACACTGCCCCTGGAGGAGATCCAGCGCCTCCTGGACGAAGGCCACAAGCAGACAGACGTGGCCCAACTCTTCGGTACCAGCCAGCCCACCATCAGCCGCCTTTGCCGAAACACCCACTCGGCAGCGGCCAGGAAAAAACCCAAGGACGGCCCCATCTGCACCTGCTGCGGCCAGCACACCGTGGCCAAGGGAAACCGGTTTCTCTGTTCCTGGTGCTTCACCCACGCGGACACTGCCGGACCTGCGTTTTCCGAACACGCCCTGGCCGTCTGAACCGGACACCCCTTCAGATGGTCTATGGATAGATCCCCTCAATACAATGGAGTTGGTTTCATGGAGTTGACACACAGTGACATGGAGGCGATGGCGGCGGCCATCGCGGGAAAAGTGGCGGACACCCTGCGGGCGGAGCAGACCGTTCAACGGTGGCTCACCCTGGAGGAAGCGGCGGGGTATGCCAAGGCGTCCAAGAACACCCTGCGCGGCTGGATCAATGCCGGGTACATCAACGGGTTCAAGCGGACGGGAAAGCTGAGCTATCGTGGACCGGGAGTCCATCGACGCCTGGTACGCATCTGAAACAATTCAATTTTAACGCGAATAGCATCCACGGATTCAGATTGACATGGCAGTAAAGCTCTCTTACGGTGTCACCATGCCCAGGCTCTGGAGACACACCGAACACGATACCTACTACGCACTCTGGCAGGAGAACGGCAAACAGCGCCGCAAGGCCCTGTGCGTGCCGGTCGAAGCGCGCCACCAAAGACCCGAAGCTGGCCCGGAAGCTCTTCACCCAGTTCACCCGCCAGCTCATGACCGGGCAGGTGGCCGCCATGAAGACCGGCATGGCCAAAAGCTTCGGGGATTTTAAAAAGGAGTTTCTGGACTATGTGGAGACAAACCGGTCGGAGGGGACCTTCCTTGCGTACAAGCAGGGACTGAACAAGGCCTCCTCCTGCTGGGGGGATACCACGGATGTGAACCAGATCAACACCCGCCACCTGGACAAGCTGGGCAGCGACATGATCCGGGCGGGCCTGCTCGGCCACGGTGAACAAACACTACCGCCACGTGAAGGCCGCCCTGAAAAAAGCCCGGCAGTGGGAATACATCGACCACCCCATTGTTTTCCCCAAGCCCGTGAAAGAGCCCAAGAGCATCCGCTACATTCCCAAGGAGCACATGGCCCGGATCATGGCCCACATCGAGGAGCCGGGAGTTCTACGACTTCTGCACCCTCTCCTGCTACCTGGGCCTCAGAAACGGCGAGGCCCTGCGCCTGACCCTGGCCGACGTGGACAACCCGCCCGACTACCTGCGCATCGTGCCCCTGGAGCAAACCGGCAACCCGGGTGCCCATCAACGCCACGGCCCGGGAAACCCTCTCCCGATGCATGGCCCGGGCCAGGGAGAAGCGTCAAAGATCTTCTGCTGGACGTCCCGCACCCACACCGGGCACAAGTTCAAACGGGCCGTGCGGGCCGCCGGGTTCGAGAACTACCGCTTCCACGACCTCCGCCACACCTTCGCCTCCTACCTGGCCATGGGCGGCGCCAACCTCCAAGCCATCCAGGAGCTCATGCGCCACGAGTCCATGGCCTCCACCCTCATCTATTCCAAGCTCTCCCCGGATCACCTCAAGGCCGCCTCAGAACAATTTTGCCTTACCTTAGGCCCCATGCCCCTCCCCACCTGCACAGATGAATAAGAAAAGATTTTGCCCCAGGGGCGCACATGCTCCGGGGCATCGCCCCTTCCCATGTGGTGACGGACTGCGCCCGTGCGTGACTTTTTTTGGCGAGGTGCCACGGGGTGGCCATGGCAAAGGGGAAGCATTGGTTCAATGAGAGGGGGTTCGGCGGGGCGTATTCATTTTTCAACTGAGAATGAAACTGTAATGAAAATGGCCGATTTTGGCCCATTTTGTTACAGTATGAACGCAAAAAAGTTTCTTACCCATTGGCAAGAAACTTTTTACAAGATACCGAAATCGCATATGAATTTTTATGGTACCCGGAACGAGAATCGAACTCGTACAGACTTGCGTCCGAGGGATTTTAAGTCCCTTGCGTCTACCAGTTCCGCCATCCGGGCAGAGCATAAAAATGGCCCTGTTCGACGTGTGTCGAAAGGACTGTATCTCTTTACTCGATTTTTTTTTGAATGGCAACCGACAATTTGGGGCTGAAGGATTTTGTGCTCCTTCGTAGCCTGAAAGGGGAAAGAAGCGCCCCGGCCCTCTGATGGCAAGGGGATGCGGCCACGCGGCTTATTTTACGGTGCGCCTTGCAACCCGGATTTATTTCTGCTACAACCCCCGAAATGAAAGAAAATCAACATATTGATACCCAACGGCTTGTCCTTGCATCCCAGTCTCCCCGACGGAAAGATCTCCTTGAAGAAGCCGGAGTCCTTATAGATATCCTCCCCAGCTGTGCCGATGAAGTCCTGCCGGAAGGGGTGGCGCCTTCGGGCTGCGCCATGGCACTGGCCCGGCTCAAGGCGCGGGACGTCGCCGAAACCCATCCCGAACGATGGGTCCTGGGGGCCGATACCATCGTGGTGGTGGACGACACGATTCTCGGCAAGCCTGACTCAGCAGACGACGCGCGGCGCATGCTGTCCCTTTTGTCCGGGCGCAGCCATCAGGTGTGCACCGGGTTCTGCCTGACCAACAAGGCCCTTGAGCGGGAAATCTGTGACGTTGTGGTCACCGAGGTCACCTTCAAAGCGCTGTCCGAAGCCGAGATAAGCTGGTATATTGGCACGGATGAGCCCTTTGACAAGGCCGGTGCCTATGGAATCCAGGGCAAAGGAGCCTCCCTGATCAGGGAGATCAAGGGCTCGTACACCAACGTGGTGGGACTGCCCATCTGCGAAGTGGTGGAACATTTAAAGGACATCGATCTGGTGGAGTTCAGATAGCACGAGATGAAAGATCGCATTGAACGTATTGAAAAGCATATAAGAGAAGCCGCCGAAAAGGCCGGACGCAACCCCGACGAGATCCGACTCGTTGCCGTCAGCAAAATCAAACCCGCGGATATGGTCAGAGAAGCCAGGGACGCCGGTCAGACAATCTTCGGCGAGAACTACATCCAGGAAGCCGTAGCCAAAATCGAGGAGGTCGGAGACGACAGCATCGAATGGCACTTCATCGGCCACCTCCAGAGCAAAAAGTCGAAGTACGCGGCCGGGGTATTTACCCTGATCCACTCGGTGGACAGCCTGAAGTTAGCCAAAGAGATCAACAAACAGGCGGCCAAAAAAGAAGTGGTTCAGCCCATCCTGATCCAGGTCAACACCAGCGGCGAAGAGAGCAAGTCCGGCACCACGGCCGAGGAGGTCATTGAGCTGGTGCGAGAGGTGGCCAGCCTGGAGAATGTTGCCGTCAAAGGCCTCATGACCATGCCCGCCTTTTTTGACGACCCGGAAGGGGCCCGGCCCTATTTCCGCCAGTTAAGGCTCATCAAAGACCGTATTGAGGCCCTGGGCATTCCCGGCGTGGAGATGAAGGAACTCTCCATGGGCATGAGCGGGGACTTTGAGGTAGCCATCGAAGAGGGCGCCACCCTGGTGCGTGTGGGCACGGCCATCTTCGGCGCACGGGACTATTCTGCCAAGTAAGACCATGTCGCCTCCGGTGGCCCCCGCCGGAGGCCAAACTTTTCAAAAGTTTGACAAGCAGATTTATAGGGCTATTTCGGTTTTTTCGAAAAGAGTTGGTTTTCCGATGGCCTTGTTTTGGTCCTCCGCCCCGTTGGAGCTCAGGACCAAAAGGGAATGTAACCGAAGAATTTTTGCGGCACGCTACGCCGCAGGCTTTTGCACAGATGGGAGCTTTATTTAAAAAAGCGCCCGTAGGAGGCACTGAGCGACCATGAAAATTTTGATGCACACATGCTGCGGCCCCTGCGCCATCTACCCGACACGGGTGCTTCGCGAAGCTGGCCACACCTTGATGGGCTTTTTTTACCGCCACAACATCCACCCCTTCACCGAGTGCATGAAGCGTGAAGAGGCCATGCAGCAGTTTGCCGAATCCTGTGATTTAAGGATGATCTACCAGGAGGGATACGAGCTGGAGGCCTTTCTCCGGGGCGCCGCCTTCCGGGAACAAGACCGATGCCGGGTCTGCTATCACGACCGGCTCCGGGCCACGGCCCTTCTTGCCAAACGCGGGAAATTCGAAGCCTTCACCTCCACCCTTCTCTACAGCCGCCACCAGAACCACGAGCTCATTCGAAGCATCGGCGAGTCACTGGGCAGGCAGGTGGGCGTAAAATTCTACTATGAAGATTTTCGCCCGGGCTGGAAGGAGGGCATCGACACCTCCAAAGAGATGGGCCTGTACCGGCAGCAGTATTGCGGATGCATCTACAGCGAAAAAGACCGGTATGCGAAAGAGATAAAAAAGGTAAAACAGGTGATAGGTGATAGGTGATAGGTGATAGGTGATAGGGCTTTGCCCTCGCCCCGCGATACAATAAAAAAGGGCGACCCCACGGTCGCCCTTTACTGTTTCAGTATCCTTCCCTACCTAATTACCTATCCCCTTTTTTTTCCGAGTAACCGCCACCCCTCTTACACACCTTCCTCACCTGCAACAGATCACAATACCCCTGGAAAATCTTGGCAATGCCGTCCTGCTTCAAACTGGTCATCCCGTCACGGACGGCCTGGTCCCGCAGCTCCTCCATGCGGGCGCTGGTCTGGATCAGCTTGCGCATCTCATCGGTGCCTTCCAGGAGTTCATGGATGCCCATACGGCCCCGGTAGCCCGTGTTGCTGCACTTGTCGCAGCCTTTGGGGCGGTGCAGCATCAGGTCATCCGTAGGGAATTCTTGAAACTCATCGAACTCCTCCTGGCTGCCGAACTCCCACCAGTTCATCGTACTCGTCACGGCTGGGGTGGTACTCCTCCTTGCAATCCTTGCACAGGGTCCGCACCAGGCGCTGGGCCAAAATGCAGAGGATGGCGTCGGCAAAGTTAAAAGGGTCCATGCCCATGTCGAGGAGACGGGTGATACTTTCGGGCGCGCTGTTGGTGTGAAGGGTTGAGAAAACAAGGTGGCCTGTAAGGGAGGCCTCGATGCCGATATGGGTGGTCTCCCGGTCACGCATCTCCCCCACCATGATGACATCGGGGTCGGCCCGGAGAAAGGCCCGCATGGCCGCAGCAAAGTCGAAACCGATCTTCTGCTGCACCTGGACCTGCCTGAGGCCTTTCTGAGTGATCTCCACCGGGTCCTCGGCCGTCCAGATCTTGCGTTCCTCGTCGTTGATCTTGGCCAGGGCGGAGTGGAGGGTGGTGGTCTTGCCGGAGCCCGTGGGGCCGCAGACAAAGATGATGCCGTAAGGCTTGTTGATCATCTCCACGAATTTATCAAAGTTCCGGTCGGAAAAGCGCATGTCCTCCAAGGGAATGGGCTCTCCGGCCGCCAGGATCCTCAGCACCACATCTTCCATACCGCCCTGGGTGGGCACGGTGGCCACACGAAGCTCCACGTCAAGGCCGCCGTAACGCTTGAACTTAATCTTGCCGTCCTGGGGCTTGCGGCGCTCGGCAATGTCCAGGTCACACATGATCTTGAGGCGCGATACAATGGCATTCCGGTACTGGTAGGGAATGGTCTGGTAGACCGCGCAGGCACCGTCAGTACGAAAGCGAACCTTGGTGTTCTCCTTGCCCGGATAGGGCTCGATATGGATATCCGAAACCCCTCGGTTGTAAGCATCGATAATGATCTTGTTCACCAGCTGGACCACCACGCTGCTCTCTTCGCTCAGACTGCTTTCGGCCTCTTCGATCTCATCTTCTTCATCGGCCAGCTGAGAGATGATGTCGTCAATGGAGGATTGCTGTTTTTCGTCCTGGGTAAACAGGGTGATGTAGTTAAGGATATCCTCTCGAAAGGAGATAAAAAGCTCCAGCTCCCTGCCCGGGAAAAGCACGCGAATCTGCCCCATCTTCTGGGCATCGTGGGGGTCGTCCACGATGATAACCACCTTATCCCCATCGGACCTCAGGGGCACCCAGTGGTTGTTGCGCATAAAGGGTACCTTCAGGTCCTCTAAAAGCTCTCCGGGGATGGGCATGCTGCTGTTGTACTCCACAAAGGGGGCCTTGTAGTAGCGGCTCAGGGCCTCGCCCACGTCACCTTTGGGAATGTTAAACCGGGAGAGGAGCACCTGCTCCACCGTCTCGCCGGTCTCCCTGGCCATCCGTTCGGCCTGGGACAGCTCCTTCTGGGTCATGATGTGATTTTCTAGGAGGTAGTCGAACTTGCTCTTCTTGTTTCGCGCCGCACGCTTCTGGTTGTACAGGGCGATCCCGATGATCTTGGCGATCTCCTGGAGGTTCTCTTCGTCCTGTGCGGTAAAGACATCCCCCTGCTTGCGGTTCATGAGCTGAACAGCGCCGAGGAGGTAAGTTTTGTAGAGGATGGGAACCACCAGCATCTGCCGGGTCACAAAGCCTGTCCTGCGGTCCCAGCTGGAATCAAAGGTGATGCTCGGGTCGATGGCGGCCAGCTCCTGGTTGTCGTGGACATCCTTGATGTTCAGGAGGCTCTTTTTAAGGACACTGTAGCCGGCGATGCTGGAGGTGGTTATGGACAGGCGGATCTCGTCGATCTCCGTGCCGGTCTTGAACCGGGAGACGATCTCCCGTTTGACCCCGTCCACGTAGTAGATGGTGATGCGTTCGGCTTCAAAGAGGGACTTGATCTCATCTTTGAGATGAATGATGATGTCGTCCAGGTTCACCGCAGCGTAAATTTTGTTGCAGATGTCCTGAAGACGGGTACGGTAGGTCACTTCCTGCTGAAGGTTTTCGACTTCGCTCACCCCGTTGGTCGCTCCGCTCACAGCCCACTCCTTTGCTAATCACCGCATGGGCGACCCTGTAAGGGCCCTCGCAACGGAAAAGGGGACGGCACTTGGGGGGGGGTCGCCATCGACATGAAAATCTATGATTTGGTGGATGAAGGTTCGTACCGCTTCTTTATGGGGATCGATCCGGTGTCTTAGGTGTCCCTGATCCCGGGTGCAGGGTATCGGCGGGATGGTATCGCCCTCATGTCACATGTTTTTTTCATGTGACGCCGGTACGAACAACTCGTTTAAGGTTAATGCAAACCTCGGAAGATAAACCTTTTTTATTTTTCGTGCATCCTTACCCTTCACTGGACCGGGTCAGGAATCTTCTCCTGTATTTCCCTTGAGCTTCTGGATGCCGCCGCCCATAAGAAGGATACTGATGAGATAAAAACAGAATTTCATCAGCAGGACCGTCCCGCCGGATAGCTCCCGGATTTCCTGAATTTGCCGCGCTTTGGACGGAATGGTAAAAAACATGGCCAGCCCCATCAGCAGCAGCATGGCACCCCAGACTTTTTTCATCGCCTCTCCCCCTTATCGTCTCCACTCAGATACCCGCCGGACGGCCCTTTCCGGCCCTACGCGGACGCATTGGCAAAGCCCCCTGTCACGCAGCCCCCGCAATCTCTTGCCGCACCAGCTTACACAGCGCCGCCGAGTTCTTCAAGCTCCGCGTTGAACGATGCCTCCAAACGGTCCAGCTCATCGGACAGGGTTTCAAGGACCTCAAACCCCTCGTCGATGACGGCATTGTGATGGTGCAACTCCTTGGACAAAGAGGTAATCAGGGCCGAATCACCGCCCTGGGTGGCTTCAAGCAGAGCCTCATTGATCCGGTCGATCTCTTTTTCACTGGTATCGATGGCCTCCTCGGCAGCGGTCATCTTCTTTCGCAGGGGGGCCGTCTCTTTGTTCCGCCGTGAGATGATGGCGGAACGCAACTTGCGGCTCTCTTTTTTTCCCACGGATTTCTTAGGGGCCGGCGCCTCCGCCTCATCCATGGCAAGGGTTTCCGATACGGCGCCTTCGGGCTCATCGCCCCAGCCCACTTTGTTGAGGAACTCGGCGTAGGTACCGTCAAACACCTCCACCCCGCCGTTGCGGAACACCACCAGGCGGGTGGCCACCGCGTGGAGAAACATCTCGTTATGGGTGACCATCACCACCGTGCCGTCAAAGTTGTCCACGGCGGCCATGAGGGAATCGCAGGACTCCATGTCCAGGTGGTTGGTGGGTTCGTCCAGAAACAGAAGGTTCAAAGGCGTCACCAGCAGTTTGCCGCACGTCGCCCGAGTCTTTCTTCTCCCCACCGGAGAGCACCGAGCACTTTTTCAGGGCCTTGTCCCCTTCAAACATCATGGCCCCGCAGATGTTTCTCGCCTGTTGGCGTTCCACATCGGGGTGGGCGTAGAGGATCTCTTCTTCCACGGTACGCATGGGGTTGATGCTGCTGACGTTGGTCTGCTCGTAAAACCCGGGGGCTGCCGAGGGGTGATGGGTGATGGTACCGGTTTTGGGCGCCAGCTCCCCTGCCAGGAGCTTCAACAGAGTGGTCTTGCCCCGACCGTTCTGCCCCACCACGCAGATGCGATCCCTTGCCCCCAGGGTGAGGGAAAAGTCGCGGATCAGCTCCGGCCCACCGTCGTAGCCGAAGGAGAGATTCTCGGCCGTGTAGAGCTGCTTGCCCTTGATGGGGCAACTTCGAAAACTGAACCCCAGGGTATCCAGGGAAGCCAGCTTGTCTTTTTTCTCCATTTTGTTCAGGGTCTTCACGCGGGACTGCACCATGTTGGCAAGGCGCGCCTTGGCCCGGAATCTGGAGATGAAAAGCTCCATCTCTTTTCGCTTTTTCTCGTCGTTGAGACGGGTCTTCTCGTAGATCTCCTCTTCCTGGGCGATCTGGGTATAGCAGGCCTCGGTGTTGCCCGTGACCTTTCTGGCACGTCCCCTGTGGATCCCCACGGTATGGCTCACCACACGGTCCATGAATCCCCGGTCGTGGGTGATGAGCAGCAGCTCACGGGGCCAGGCCTTCAGAAAGCCCTCAATCCAGCGAATAGAGGTGATGTCCAGGTAGTTGGTGGGTTCGTCCAGAAGCGAGGCGGCCCGGATCTGTTCGACCAGCACGCGTGCCAGGTTCAGGCGCACCTGGAACCCTCCGGAAAAAGATCCGGGATGTTTTCCCATGGCTTCCTGGGAGAACCCCAGGCCCGCCAGGATCTTCTCCACCTTCCAGAGCTGATCCGCCTCATGCTCGGGCAGCCCGAGGGCGGCTTCCGCAAGGACCGTCTCTTCGGTAAAGCGGATGTGCTGCGTTACGTAACCGAGGCGATAGTTTTTCGGAATGGTCACCTGGCCCGAATCGGGCTCTTCCTCCCCGGTAATCAGTCGAAAAAGGGTGGTTTTTCCATGGCCGTTACGGCCCACCAGCCCCACACGTTCCCGTGTGTTGATCTTGAAGCTGACGTCATCAAAGAGTTGCTGCCCACCATAACTTTTGGTGATATTTTCGAGGTCACCATGGGTCTCCCAGAATTACCTTGGTCCGGTTGATTCCAACGCTTCCGCAGAAAATATGCGGGTTATATCGGAGGGCTGTCCCCTTGTCAACGCCGGGGCAGGTTCCCGGAGTTCCGTCAAACGTCCCGGCCACGCAAAAAAGCCCCCGGTTCCCCTGTGTTAAGGCTTGGGGTAACGGGGGCTCTCATGGACACCGGCCTGTGGCGGTGATCCGTCAGGAGGCCTTTGCCGCTCTTTTTTTCATGGGACTCATCAGGGCGGTCCCCGTGATCACCACGGTGCCGTCCTGATTGGTGCAGACCGTCTCAAGGATCACGCGATTCTTTTCGGCCATCACCTCCACCACCTCGGCCCGCGCCGTGATGGTATCGCCGATATACACCGGCGCCGTAAACTTGAGTTCCTGGCTCAGGTAGACGGCCCCCGGCCCCGGCAGGTGCGTTCCCAGCACATTGGAGATAAGGCCGGCCGACAGCATGCCGTGGGCGATGCGCCGCTTGAAAAACGTCCCGCTGGCATAATGCTCGTTCACGTGGGCCGGGTTGAAATCCCCCGTCACCCCGGCAAAGGTGTAGACATCCGATTCAGAGATGGTCTTGGCCACCTCGGCGTGATCTCCCACGGCTATGTCATCGATGCTTTTCCCGTTCATGCCCTCTCCTTGTTTGCCTTACCGGTTCACCGCAGGCAAGGCTCTCCACAAGAGAGCAGCCTTGCCTGGGCTCTTCTGGCCCTGACGTGTCAAGTTGCAGACGTCCAGGCCGACAGGCCTCGTCCGGTCTCCCGGTCGGCCAGCCACTGGATAATCTCCGGCGCAAACTCCTTCTGGGACCTGGAGCTCACGTAGATGCCGATGTGCCCGGTGTCGATGCAGAGATCCCGGGCATCCCGGCTTCCCACGGCACTGATCAACCGGTTGCAGGCCTCCGGTGGCACGAGGTGGTCCTTCTTTCCGTAGATGTTGAGAAGGGGCATGGTGATGTTTCTTAGATCCACTGTCTTGCCCCCCAGGACCATCTTGTTCTGGATCAGCAGATTTTTCTGATAACAGTCCGTGATAAACTGGCGGAAGGTGGCCCCGGGGACATCAGGGCTGTCGAAAATCCATTTTTCCATCCGCACGAAGTTCTCGACAAAATCCCTGTCCCCCATGTTCCTGGCAAAGTTGTTGTACTTATCCAGCATGAGACGGGCCGGGTTCAGCAGGAGAAACCCCAGGTTCATGACATCGGCCGGCATGTTCCCCCAGGCGCCGATGAGCTTGTCCACGTCCAGTTCCCTCATCCAGCTGTGGAGAAACCCGGCATCGGTGTCGAAATTTGTGGGGGTGACGGTGGTGATGAGGCTGTTGACTTTTTCAGGGTGAAGCGCCGCATACATGGTGCTGAAGGTCCCCCCCATGCAGATCCCCATCAGGTTCAGGGCGGAGAGTTCCTCCCTTTCCAGCACCACGTCAACGATCTTGTCCATGTACCCGTTCACATGATCGTCGATGGTGAGGTGCTGGTCTTTACGGGTGGGGTATCCCCAGTCCACCATGTACACGTCCAGGCCGCTCTCAAGGAAGATCTCCAGCACACTGCGTCCCGGCTGAAGATCCAGCATGGTCTCCCGGTTGATCAAGGCATACACCACCAGCAGGGGCCGCTGAAAAGCCTTCCGCTTGGTCTGTGCACGGTAGTGTTTCAGCTTCACGCGGTCGATCTCAAACACCACCTCAAAGGGCGTATCGGCAATGGTCGTGTCGAGCTCCGACTCAAAGACCTCCATCCCCCGGCGTGCTCTGTCCAGGCTGTCGGTACCGTACGCCATCAACGAGGTGAACGCATCCACCACAGGGTTTGCCATACCTTCCATGGAAGCGACCTCCTATGGGGTTTTCCCGGCCGGTTTCGCCGTTGGTTTTGTCGGTTTTGAAGCCTTGTCCGGACTTTTCGCCGTCACAGGCGCAGACGGTTTCCCGGCGGGAGTCGCAGTGCGGGGCGTCTCGCTGGGCTTGGCCTGGGCCGACGGCGCCTTGGCCGTCTTTGCAGCCTCTTTTGGCTTCACAGCCGCTTTCGGTGCAGTCTTGGCTGCCTTGGGGGCGGCCTTGGGCTTTGCCGCTTTTTTTGGGGCGGGTTGCTGGGCTTGCGCAGCCTGGGTCAGTGCCTCCACAGAATTCTCAAGGGATGAAAGCGTCTTTTTGATGCTGTAAAGGTCCCTGTAAAGGTCGTCCAGGTCGTTTTCCGACGGGACGCCCATCAGTTTTAAAAAATCGCTGATGAAATTCTGACGAGCCATGTTGAACTCTCCCATGGCCGAAACCAGGCGTTTCAGGAGCCCCAGGTACTCCTCGGAACCGTACAGAGTGAAGTAGCCCTGCTCCAGCTCCTTGAGCCATGTTTCGTACACGGACTCAGGGGTCAGGGTACGACGCTGCTCGTCGGTGAGCCCCTCAATGGTGACCTGCACCATGCGCATGGACTGCTCCAAAGGGGAGAACATGAGGAACATGTACTCGCCCAGGGTCAACAGGAACTGGTTTCCCTTCTCCACCACCTCAACAACCTTCTCCTGGTAATTTCGCGAAAGCCCCAGGGGAGGAATGGAGATGAACCGGTTCATCTCACCGGACATCAGCTTGAACACCTCTTTAAAGGTGCCTTTTCCGCTGAACATATCCGGAACGCCCATGCCGAAGGCCTGCTGTCCCCATCCCATGGAGGGGCTGAAGCCATCGCCCATGGAGACAAAATTCTCCCAGCCACTCTTGGCCATTTTCTCAAACTGTTTGAATCCCTCTTCCCTTACCTTTTCAAACTGACCGGCAAAGGTCTCCGGCGTACACGATTCCTGAAACTGTTTCCATGCGTCCATGGCAGGTTCCCAGGGCTCCCAGGGGTTGTACTCACCGGATCCCGTACCGCCTGCGCCAGACTCCTGGCCGGGCCAGGTAAAGCCCGCCATGCCCTCCCAAAATCGCGTTGAATTCCTGACCACCGCATCCATAAACTGAGAGGGATCCATTCCTTTTGAATCTTTACGGGTCATGTCCTTTTCCTTCTTTCATTATGCAATCAGGTTAACGTGCTGAGACCAAAGCAAAGGAAACAGCCCAGCCGAACAGAAAGGCTCGGGCTTTCCTGTGTTCATCGTTGGGCGTGGCAATGACGGATTGTGTGGCTGAAAATCGTAAAACGCCTGCCGGTGAAGGCCAGGAGGTTGCCGGGGTCAAGAATGGGAAAAGAAGGAAGGCGAGCAACTATGGGTTCGAATCGGCGAAGCATCCCCGGGAACCTGTGCACCGTTTATACCACTAAAAGCAGGAGCCCTGTCCATAAGGCCCACATCTCAATTTTTCGTGGAGATCTCCCAGGCGAACGAAATCACAGGACAATCCCCCGAAAATAGCGGGATAATCCTCCGGGAAATCACCACAGCCCGCTACCGGTCGCTGCGAAGGCCCTTGTCCGACGCAGGGTGACAGGTGCGAAGCGTCTCTTCAAGAAAGTGAAGCTCTTCAGACGTAAACACTTGTTTGGTTCGACAATATTCTGACTGGCGGGTGGCCCCGGGGCGGGGAGAGGGATCGGCGGCGAGTTTTTCGACCTGCTTCAAGGCATCGTCAATCACCTTGATCAACGCTTGCTGCCGTCTCTCGTCGAGGGGATTGGAAGCATGGACGGTGTAGGCTTTACGGCCCCCTGACAAGCGGGCCGACCTCTCCCCGTCGTTTTCGGAGCACGGCGGATCCAATTCGTTGATGAGACGCTGGCACGTGTCCATCAACGTATGAAACCGACGGGAGAGAAGGGTTGTATCATCCATGTTGTGCGGCTTGTCCATCAGTCCCTGGCCTTGGTTATGGGGTCAACCGGCTGTTGGTATGGAACGGAAAAAATGACAACTGCAATTCTAATGAAACCGGGTACAGGCGAAGAGGCGTTTGATTTTATATCGTATTATTTGACCCGTAATCGTTGACCGACATAGATACGGGTTTTGTCTTTCAGGCCGTTCATGTGGATCAGTTCTCGCTCGGAGATGTGATATCTCTTGCTGATCCTGTATAACGTCTCGCCTTTTTTTACGACGTGATAAGAAGAACGCGATGAAACCACGGGCCTGACGGGCAAGGCCCTTTTTTCTACTTTTACTACGTTATCTTTCGTTTTGACGGGATTGTCAACACTTTTTTCATGGCGTTCCAAACGCTTAGCAACCCCCACCACAAGGGATTGGAGTCCGTGCATCTGCTGCTTCAGGGTAGCGATCTCCCCCGGGTCACCCTGCCCCCCTTCAGCCAGGAGGCTTTCAAGCTTGAGAAGCCGGGCATCCAGCTCCCTGACCTGTGCAGCCAGCGCCTCCGAGGCGCCACCCGCCGCCACGGGGCCTGCCCCCTCCCCGCCTCCGCGGGATACCAGAAAAATCGAGCCCATAAGACAAAAAAGGCCGACACATACCAGGCCCACTGTTTTCAACGAAATAGACTTAACCATCACTTCCCCGATCGATCTGAACATTCTTCGCCCTTCAACAAGCATCAATCCATTGCCGCACATCATCATTATTTTGGGCACCATGCCTCTTTGGGCTGGTATTTTGGCAAGGCCCCCGGTTATGATAAATATGTAGCACAGCACCGGCTTCAAACCCAATTGAAAAGGGAACAGGGAGCCGAACCGCCGGCCCGGATAGACACGCCCATAATTATTTCGGCCTCTCCGGCCCCCGGGTAACAAGACATGAAAAATCAGACAACCCATCAGGAGTAACGGCTTCACCATGAGCAAGCATACTTACCGTTTTGTTGAAGAATACACCGGAATCGCAATGTATGGATGGGATCTCGAAGGAGATCTCGACACCCTTAAATACTACCTTCAGAAGTTTTCCGACGACTCCTTCCTTGATCTGATCATGAAAAAGCTGGACCAGGAAGACCGCGACGCCATCTACAGCCTCCTGACGTCCCTTCTGAAAAAACATCTCACTGAACCGGAGTACCACCGACACTTCCTCAAAGACGGCACCCATTGACACCGGTCGGCCGCCACCGACAAGCCCATCAATCACACTGTGGAGGTACCCCTCCCGGCCGGGAGATAATCCCGATCCGACGGGGATTCCACGGGGTTGACAGGCGGTTTTCCCCAACACCCTGAAAAAACCGACGGGAGAAAGACAATGCACCCTGCCCCCACCCCATCAACGGGCACCTACACACCGGGTCTCGACCCGGACACCGATGCATGGTTCACCACCTTTGTTCTTGAAAATCACCTGGACTACTTTGCCTATCCCGGAGAGGTCGCCACCCCGGAGCAGGTGAAGTTCATGGTGTTCCTCGATGAAAAGGAACGTTACTTTCCCTGTTCGGAGGCCACGTTCCGGGAGGTGATGAGCCGCGATCCTTCTCCCTACCTCCAGCAACGATATCTCACCGCCTTGAACCACATCCTCGACCTCATCGACGCCACCATCGAGGACCCCAAGGAGAGGGCCTACCTGACGACCCTCATCAAAACCAAATACGCCCACGAGACCCGTGATGAAATCATGATCCCCTCCCGGGTAGAAAAACGGCTCCTGCGCATCTTTCTCAACCGCACCCACATTGCCGATCCGTTTCAGGAAACCAAGATCAAGCGCAATGAAACAGCCGCAACATTCCTGGCTTCGCCCCTCTTCCGGGAGGCGTTCCAGCACATCGGGGATGCGGACATGACCCCGGCCCGGGCCATGACCCAGGTGCGGACCCGCCTCGACCACATGGCTGTCAGGCGATTTTTGAGCCTGCTCACCGCCCCTGAGATCTGGACGGGCAACCAGCCCTGCCCGCACACCGAAGAGGCTATTCAGGCCCTGTTCCAAAAGCCTGTTTCGGGCAATGCAGCCGACACGTTCTTCGACTTTCTCGGCATCCCCGCTTCCGGGGAACGCCACCAGGGCACAGAACGGCGCACCCTTTTGTGGCTTGCCGACGAATCCGGCGAGGTCATGGTGGACCTGGCCCTGATCCGCTACCTGGTCAACCTGGGCCACAAGGTGGCCGTTGCTTTCAAGGCAGGCCCCCTCTTTTCCAAGGCCGAAATCCTGGGTACACAGGAAGACCCCACTCTCATGGAGGCTCTGGACGGCTCGTTTTTCATCCGCAGCGACTCCCTGACCAAAAACCAGCTCGTGGATATCCTGCGCCAGGAAAGCGACCTGCTGGTCCTCTCGGACGGGACCCACGAAAAACTCAACCTGCTTCTCACCTCCACCACCTTTGCCCGGCTGTTCAAAGAGGTGGACTGCATCGTGGCCCGCGGGCCGGAACAGAAAAACCGCCTCTTCGATACCCCCTTCCACTTCACCCAGGATGTCTTCAGCATCTGTGCCGACACCCGGGGGGTGACCATCGACTTCAACCCCAAGTCCCCCCAGGCCATTAAATTTTCCCACAAGGACCTGGAACGCAAAGCTCAGACCATCATCAGCGACATGAAAGCGGCCAAGAAGAAGGGCATGGCGGTCTCCTTCTACAGCGGCATCATCGGATCCATCCCGGGCAAAATCGATGTGGCCAAAAAAATCATGACCGTCTTTATCGCCCACCTTGAAGAGCAGTTCTCCCAGACCCACATCA
The DNA here is from genome assembly GCF_056829965.1 of Desulfoluna sp. CYM3A. Classification (NCBI taxonomy): domain Bacteria; kingdom Pseudomonadati; phylum Thermodesulfobacteriota; class Desulfobacteria; order Desulfobacterales; family Desulfolunaceae; genus Desulfoluna; species Desulfoluna sp. CYM3A. Next base: position 961,699 of record NZ_CP186556.1, on the reverse strand, counting down.
TCAACCCGTCCCTCTACTATGAACCGGGAATGGACGCAGACGACCTGATGTTCATGTGGGAAATCGTGCAGCGGAGCGGGTGCATCGACATTTGGCGTTTCCAGACCTACCAGGACATCGTCACCGCCTTTCAGCTCATGGGCCAGAAGGTCCCCCCCGAGTGGGTGGGCAAGGACGCCACCTACAGCACGGGGTGCACCAAGGAGATGAAAATCGCCATGGAGGTCCAGCAGGTGCACCCTGAGATGCAGATCATCGGCCCGGCCACGGAGAAATTCATGCGGCGCCGGGACTACGGCATCGGAAAGATGTACGACCAGCGCCTGGGACACGTGTCCCACGAATAAGGCGCCCCCAAATAAAAAACGGCGCGTTCGATGGACTCGAACGCGCCGTTGCATGTCTGTTTCGCTCTCCCCGACGTTGGGGGCTCTACTCCTTCCAGAGCTCCACGTCAATCAGGCCAAGCCGGGCGGATAACGCACCAGCTCCATGGTGGAATGGATGCCCAGCTTCTTCATGATGTTGGCCCGGTGATTCTCCACGGTCTTGGGGCTGATGCACAGCTTGTCGGCGATCTCCTTGGGGGTGGACCCTTCGGCCAGAAGGCGCATCACCTCCTGCTCCCGGGGTGTGAGGGAACCGTAATCCGCATCGGTGATCTTGGCGTCCTTCACCGGAAACTTCATGAGCTTCTCCACCACCTGGTGGGACACGGAGCTGTCCAGAAAATATTCGCCCTTCAGCACGGACTCAATGCCCTGAATCAACCGATCCGAAGCCGAATCTTTGGCCACTTACCCCGTGGCCCCGGCCTGAAAGGCCTCGGCAATGTAATCGATTTTGGAGTGCATGCTCACGATCATGATCTTGGTCTCCGGCAGGTAGGAGCGCATCTCCGTCGCCACCTGGACCCCGTTGATGTCCGGCAGCGATATATCCACCACCGACAGGTCCGGCTTGAGCTGGCGGGCCATCTTCAGGCCCTGTCGACCATTTCCGGCCTCTCCCACCACTTTAAAACGCTTGTCCCGTTCCACAATGGTCTTCAGCCCCTCCCTGAACAACGGATGGTCATCAATTATCAAAATATGTTTTGTCTGACTCACGGACGCATCTCCTCTGACTGTTCGGACATGTTGGCCCTTGCAAGATGGGGAAGTCGGTGGGGTCTTCCGTCAATTCGCATATTGCGAACGTTTGATCTTCTGAAAAAAACTTGTTTAGTAATAAAAAAGAGGGGGGCAACTGTCAATAGAATAAATCGGGAGTCGGAGCCCTGCATTGTGATACCAGGCACCGCAGGGCAACCCATGCGCCTTTGTGGTCGGAATTAATTGACCGTATGGGATCTGACGGAAAACCCCATTTCGCTTTCGAAGAGCCCCACCATCATGTCGAAGGTGGTCTCATCCAGGACCGAGGGCGGCCACCCGCGGCCCTCCATCGCCTTGTTGACGATGGCCACGGTAAAGCTCCCGCCGTCCCGGATCACCTGGAACACATCCTTGACCATCCGATGAATCTCATCCGGAGAGTGCCCTTTTTCAGCAAGGTGCCACAAAAGAGAGGTACACAGACGGGCCCCGTCCTTGGCTTGCCCCCCCTTTCCCACAGGAATCTGCCCCATACCCGCTCCTTTCATACCGGTTGCGAAAACGTGTACAACCCGCCCCGCTTCGCCGGTATCCGAACGTATCGTCCGTGATTGACCTGAGTCCTTCGGTGCCACAGGCGTCAAAGCACAACAGCACCATTCCGTATCGGCGAAATAACAAAACCGCCTCCACGATAAAAAGGTACCAATGCGACAACAATCTCCATTTTCCCGAAGTACCGTGATGTCAAAAGAAAATTTTGAGGTGATCGGCGTCGTGCAGCAAGAGGTTGGGGCGCGGCCCCGGAGAAGGGATCAATGGGCGAAATTCGCAGCAGAGATTGACGCTCACGATCATACGATTGAATGATGACGTTTATCCATGAGACAACCCCATCAATTCAATGGGGGCTTCTCCCGAAACTGCTGGTAATATCCCGCTTTACATTATAATCTAAAGGATATATATCTGGGGTCCATAAGACACAGGTGAATTGAAGATTGTTCTCCCCAATTCAACAGACGAACCAGAAACGCCCGGTTCTCCCGCTATTCGCAACAACACTCCTCCGGCGTCAACGGTATAAGCAACATCAATCGATTCATCCCGATTTACAATCGATTCATCGTCCGCCCGGGCTTTTCCCGGCCTGTGGTGGGACGACGGTACACACCGACATGGAGGTACACATGAGTGAATTCCTGAAAACCGTAAGAAACACACAGGGACGTTATCCCGGTAAGCGCGGCGGGAACTATACCGCCGGAAGCGGATACTATAACCAGGACCGCCGGGGCAACGAAAGACGCGGACAATCCCCACGGGGACGAGACCAGGACAACCGGGGATACAATCGTCAGGACGACCTCCTGACCCCCATACGCCAGCTCCTTGAGCAGGTCACGGAAAACCAGAGGATCCAGGAAGGATTTCTCGAGCGACAGACCATCGCATCCGAAGAGGTCGCCGCAGCATTCATCGACATCGTCAAAATCCTGGAACGACTCACCGAAGGGGCCCCCATGCCGGCCCCCCAGGAGACGGCGGCCCCGGCAGCACCGGTGAGCCTGACCCAGCTCACCGACGACCAGCTGCTCTCCCCTGCCGACGAACGCAGAGAAGCCATCAAGATCATGAAGAAGCTGAGGAAAAAAGGGGCAACCTACAAGGAGATCGCCCACTTCCTCAACGAAAAAGAGATCCCCACCTTCTCAAACAAGGGTCACTGGCACGCCCAGACCATTCACAGGCTCTGCAACCAGTAGGGCCTGGAAACAGGAAACCATCCAACCCCAGGGAAACGGCCGCCCCGGCCAATGCCCTGAGGTTGCGGTTTCCCCACCCCGGATATCGGTCTGGTTGGGCCTTTGTTTCATCGGAATCTGCCCACCCTGGGGCACCGCGCCCGGGGTTCTTACCCTCCAGCCTGAAGAACGCCCCCTTAGGATTCGCACCCCATTCCCGTCACAAGCGATGCTGCCACCTGGGCCAGTTGCCGGTAGCGCAGCCTGTCTTCGCAGGTCACGGACTGAATCACCAGCCCGTCGAGCACGGCCACCAGGAGCCGGGCCAGACCGTCGGGAAAGGGGCGACCGCCCGCCATGCGCAGATACCCGTCTTCCACAAGCTGAAACCACTGCATGTACGTGGATTCCAGGCGTTCCCTTAAAGCGGGGTTACCGGACAGGGATTCGTTGATGAGGTAGAGGTGGAGCCGGCTTCGGGTCTTGGAGCCCAAAAGCCCTTCAAACAGAATCCCCAGGACGTCTTCCCACACGGGATGCTCGTCCCCGGTCTCCATCATGGCAAACACCTTTTCCGTGATCTGAGCCATGTGGATGCCCGCGATATCAAAAACAAGATCGTTTTTCGTGGGGTAATAATAATAGAGGGTGCCCTTGCTGATGCCGGCTCTGCGCGCAACCTCAGACAAGGTGGTCTTATCTACGGATTTTTCACTGAAGCACTGCTGTGCCGACGCGATGATCCGATCTTTGCTGTCGCCTTCCTTCAGGCCCTGTTTCACATTCACCTGCCACCGAAATACCCTGCACCCCGAATGGAAGACACGGAAAACCTTGTAGGAATTACAGGCTGTTGATATAAGATTTCAATTTGTCCAGTTCCATGGTGTTTTCACACATAAAGCGAACGGCAAATCCATTGTTTCCTTTTCTTACAACATCACCGGAGAGCTTGACAAGGTCCACACCGGAATAGTCGGAAAAGAGCATCTGGACCCTCTCGCCCGTGGCCGGCCCGTTATCCGATTCGATAAAGACCCCGCCCACGCTGATATCCCGGATGGGATCTGAATAGACCCCTTCGGAGAGGGCATAATCCACATCGGTAAAAAAACAAAGTTTACGGTCATAGGCCCGTTTGGCAACCCTGCCGTCTCTGTCTTGTGTTGTCATCGGAACACCCCGCTTTGTCGTGGTAAACGGTTATGATGCGATGCCCCGCAAGGAGAATCGCTGCGCCCCGTGCCCTGAGGCACCGGAGCGATGACTTCAGTTGCCGTTGACGACCGCATCAACAGTCAGGCGCATCGCCGGGAAACGCCATGGGCCGATCTGCGCGACATCGCCGCGGTGTCGAAAGGCGTCCGTTGCCAAACCGGCCCGATGGCACCTTATGCATAAAAGTATATAGAATTCAAATTGTTGTGTCCACTCTCAATTCAGAGAATCAGACACCGGCCTCATCCTCAGCCTTGAGTTCCTCAAGGGCTTCCCAGCGGCTGTACAGGGACTCCACCTCTTTCTGGGCCTCGCCCAGGGCCCCGCAGGCCTCCTGCAGTGCCGCCGGATCCGAGGCAATGGCAGGATCGTTCACCCGGGCTTCGAGATCCGCGGCCAAAGCCTCGGCCTCACCGATCTTCTCCTCGATCTGCTCCAGCTCATACTTGTGCTTGTAGGTGAACTTTTTCTTTGCCTTGGGCTCCTGCCGCACCTTTTTCTCCGGTGCCGCCTTTTTCTGCACCGGCTTCGGACTGTTTTCCCGCCCCCATTGCTCCACCCCGCTGCAGGCAAAAGCGCCCCCCTTGTCCAGGAATCCCAGCATGGACGATGTGACGGTCTCCATGAGGTACCGATCGTGGGAGGCCAGAACCACGGCCCCCTGGAATTCACGGAGGCTCTCCTCCAGCATCTCAAGGGACGGGATGTCCAGATCGTTGGTGGGTTCGTCCAGAAGCAGGACGTCGGCGGGCTGGCGCATGAGGCGCGCCAGAAGCACCCGGGCCTTCTCTCCGCCGGAGAGGCGCCCCAGGGGCAGGTCAAGCTGGTCGGGGGTGAAGAGGAATTTCTTGGCCCAGGTCACCACATGCAGGGGGCGGCCCCGGTAGATCACCGAGTCGCTGTCCGGGGAGAGCGCCTTTCTCAGGGGCATCTCAAGGTCCAGGGAGTCCCGCTCCTGCTCAAAATGGACGATACGGAGTCCCTCGGCCTCGCGCACAAGCCCCTTGTCCGGGGCCTCCTTGCCGCAAAGCTGACGCATAAGGGTCGACTTGCCCGTGCCGTTGTTCCCCACCAGCCCCAGGCAGGTGCCGGGGGAGAGCACAAAGGAGAGCTCCTCAAAAAGGGTCCGGTCTTCAAGATGGCGTGCAAGGCCCTTGGCCACCACCAGCTGCCGGGTCTTGCGCTGGGTGGAGGTAAAATCCAGGTCCATCTCCCGGTTGCTGCGGTTTCGGGTCCTGACGTCGGCCAGCTCTTCTTCCATGCGCTTTGCATTGTCGATACGGAACTGGGCCTTGGTGGTTCGCGCCTTGGGACTCCGGGCAAGCCACTCCTTCTCCCTGCGCATCACCGATGCCAGGGCGCTCTCCTGCTTTGCCTGGCTGGACAGCAACTCGTCCCGGCGACGCAGAAACTCCTTGTAGTTGCCCTCAATCTTTAAATACCCACCGGGGTACTGTTCACCGAGTTCCACGGTGATTCCCGTGACATTGGAGAGAAGGGCCCGGTCGTGGGTAATCATCACATAGGCAAAGTCGGCGCGTTTCAATAGCGCCTCAAGCCAGAGAATGCCTGAGAGATCCAGGTGGTTGGTGGGTTCATCCAGAAAAAGGAGATCCGGCATCTTGATCAGGGCCAGCACCACGGCAAGACGTTTTTTCCATCCCCCCGACAGGGTCTCCACCGGTGCGGACAGGTCCGGAAATTCCACCTGCCCGATGAGGTGCCAGGCTTTGCCGTAGGCCTCCGTATCCTCGGCGCAAAAGGCGTCCAGGGTCCCGTCGATGAGGGCTGAAACGGTTTTCCCCTCCTCAAAGTGGCTCTCCTGGGGAAGGTAAACCGCCCGGAAGCCCTTTTTGATGGAGACCTCTCCGGCATCCGGGGATATCACCTCGGCAAACACCTTGAGCAGGGTTGATTTTCCGGCGCCGTTGACGCCGATGAGGCCGATGCGGTCGCCCTCGTGGATATTCATAGATATGTCGGAAAAAAGGGTCCGGGCCCCGTAGGATTTGCCCAGCCCCCTGTATTGTGCGATGAGGGACATATGTCTTTTGCGTCTCTCTTTGTCCTTCGGCCTCCCCGGCACCTGAGATAAACCACCGATACGTGGGAAGCCCTAAAAAAAAGAAATCCCGTCTCCCCATGCAGTTCCCCAGTGGTCAACCACTGCCGCATGAAGGAAGACAGGCCGGTCCGTGTCCAGATGCCTGAAAAATGCCTTTTGTTTTTCTTAAAAGAGTACTACTGTTTTTGCTTTCACCATTTGGTTTTGTCGCTTCCATAGGGGGGACGCGGTGTCGATACGCATCCCACAGCCTGCCACGAGCCCGCTGACTTTACGGGCACTTGGTTCGGACCCGCCCCCCACGGCGACATCAGCGGGGACCCGACAGCAGAAGGCAGACCGGAATGGACAAGAGTAGCAGATATATCGACATGTGCAAAGGGGCCAGGGAGATTCAGGAAACCTGGCAACACAAAACCGGGGACATCTTTGCCACCGAGGAAGGAGAGGTGCTTTTCTGGGTGCCGGGAAAGTATGGCGCCCCTGAGATCAAGAACGGCTTCGGCGTCACGCGCACCGATAAAGTCGTCACCCTTGCCCGCTACACCTGGCTGCCCCGATACAGCCAGCTCATTGAAATTGCCCAGGAGGGCTCCGCAAACAGCTTCCGGGACGTCACCTTCCACTTCTACACCTGGCTGGACACCCCTTATGGCCCTGAGGCCGCACAACAGCCCAAAGAACTCTTTGCAACCAACGAGCAGGTATGGCTTGCCTATATAATGGAGAAACGCCACCACAAAGTGTGGGAAGAGGCGGGATGGGTGGAAGCGGGGCTAAGGGCTAAGGGCTAAGGGCTAAGGGCTAAGGGCTAAGGGCTAAGGGCTAAGGGCTAAGGGCTAAGGGCTAAGGGAAAAAACAGGAAAGAAGGTCCTTTGTCAAGGAAATACGTGAGCCCCGGTTCATCTGCCCTCTGCCAGGCAGAGCGTGTTTGACGCCCGACCAATCGGCAACCGCCATGCCGATTTACCCGGGGTACAAAAGGTAAATCGACATGGCAATCTTCGTTTCCGTAAGGTAATGGACAGCCCGTTTATCAGGCCACGTCACGGGGGGCCAGGGTCACGGCGTCGGCGGGGCAGTCCTCCACGCAGAGGCCGCAGCCCAGGCAGGCGGAGAGGTCTCCCATCTCAGGATAGCCGTTGGGGTCCTTACCCTGGGGCGCTCCCAGGGCAAGGCAGCCCGTGGGACAGGCATCCAGACAGATCACGCAGGCCATGCAGCTTTTCCGGTCAAAGACCGGGGCGAACCACTGGCTCTTTTTTACACGAAGGGCCGGAATCCCGAAGGGATCGGCCACGGCTCCGGCCGGGCAAACCCGTCCGCAGCTGCCGCAGTCAATGCAGAGATCCGCCTTGATCTCGTGCGTCTCTTTCTTTTCTCCGGTAATGGCACCGGTGGGGCAGATTCGGCTGCAGGAGCCGCACCCCGTACAGTTGTCGGTAATGGTATACGCCATCTCTTCTCCCCCTTACATCGCCGCTTCGAGTTCCCGGATGGTTTCATCCAGGGGTTTTCCGGTTTCGGGGTCCCATCCGAACTGTGTCCAGTAGTCCCGCATCATCTCCTCAATGGCCACGGTGCGTCCCTTATTGGCCCCTTGCGACTGCACCGGCCGCCCCAGGGCCCGGTCCGAAATCTTGAAACTCTTCGGTTCGATGCCGTGGCGCACATTAAAGGCCTGGCGCAGGGTCTGCACGTTGGCCCCCACCTCCATGTACTCGTTGGGGGTCAGGGTCCAGCCCGTGGCCGCGTTGAGCCAGTCGAACAGCCGCACGCGACGGGCCCCCAGAAAGGTGCCGAACAGGCAGGCCCCGGAGCCGTTGACCACGTTCATGAACCGGCTGTTGGCCGCCCCGATGACGGCCTTCTCCTCATCGGCTTTGTACTTGCTTCCCTTCATGTACAGAGGGGTGACCTTGGGCAAACCGTCCACCACCTGCCAGAGCTTGAACATTTCATAGTAGAGTCCCGATCCCACGGTGTGCTTGCCCGGCGAAGGCTCCACGCTGTAGTGCAGGGCAAAACCGGGGTCGTTCCGGGAGTCGTGCGAGTTGGCGGACCTGCCCCCCTGCGTGGACGGCAAAGGCCTCGGAGCCCTTGCCGATGCGGTGGGCCGCCTGTTTGACCCCGTCTGCCAGGATGTGGCCGATGCCTTCACGGGCCACCATTTTTTCGATGAGGGTCACGATGGTCTCGCTGTCCCCCCAGCTGAGGGCCAGGCCACCGGTGTCTTTTTTGGTGAAGACCCCTTCCTCATAACACTCAATGGCAAAGGCCACGGCGTGCCCCGCGCTGATGGAGTCCATGCCCGCACGGTTGAGCAGCTCGTTGAGGTAAAAGATGGAGTCCATGTCCTTGTTGAGGAGCAGCCCCCCCAACGAGAGCACGGTCTCGTACTCCGGCTTGTGGGTCTCTTTGTACTTGCCGTCGGTGCTGCAGATGCCTCCGCATCCCAGGGGACAGGAGTAGCAGTGGTACTTTACCTGTTCGCACTTGGTAAAGGCCGACGGGCTGGAGCTGCGGCTCTTGAACATACCCCAGTCCTTACTCGACCCCTTCCAGTTCTTGATGGGGGAGTCCCCCATCTCCACGGACATCTGGTTCATGGCCACGGTGCCCCATTTCTTGAGCATGATCTTGTACAGGATCCCGTCCTGGGCCATGACGCTGGGAAGCCACCGCATAAGGGCCCCGGTCCCCGCCATCATGGGAGCGGACATAAACGGAGGCTGAAACTGAACCCACTTGTTGCAGATGGCGCTTAAACGCTTCATCTCCTTGCGGTTGTGGGGGACGATGCGTTTGTTCCCCGCCAGCACAAGGGCCTTGAGGCGCTTGGCACCCATCACGGCCCCCAGGCCCGAGCGAGCCGCCATGCGCCCGTAATCCGTTGCCACCCCGGAGATGAGGGAGACGCTCTCCCCTGCCGGGCCGATGCAGGCCACACCGATCCTGCGGCCCTTTCTCCCCTGCCGGAAATGGGTCTCCGTCTCCACGGTGTCCTTGCCCCACACCTCGGAGGCGTCACGCAGCTCGGCCCCGTGATCGTCGATGTAGAGGTAAACCGGGGTCTCGCTGATGCCGCGCACAAAAATCCCGTCGTAGCCGCAGCGCTTGATGGCAGGGGAAAAGGTGCCGCCGCAGTTGGCGTCCCCCCAGGCCCCGGTAAGGGGCGATTTGCCCACCAGGGTCCAGCGGCCGGTAAACAGGCTCCCCGTGCCGGTGAGGAGCCCGGAGACAAAGCCGATCATGTTGTCCGGTCCCAGGGGGTCGGCCCCTGCCGGAATGTGCTTGTAGAGCATGTAAGCTCCCAGGCCCATGCCCGAGAGGTACTGCCGGTAAACCCGGTCCGGGATCTCTTCTTCCCGGACGCTTCTCTCCCCAAGATCCACGATGAGGACCTTGCCCATGTATCCGTTACCCATAATGTCTCCCTAAAAAGGCTACGAAAAACAGCCGATAGCGGCCCTGCCGGGGGCCAAACTTTTGAAAAGTTTGACAAACAGGTCTTAAACCGTCATTTCGAGGCTCCGCAAAAACAGTCCACACACGTTCTCATCAGGAACATTTTTTGCGGAGCTTTTTTTCAATAAAACGACCCGCCGGAGGCAAGCTTTTCCATGCACGTTAAGCATAGATGGCATTTTTCCGACAGGAATCTGCCCTAAGCCGTCTTCACACGGCTCAGGTCCAGGGGGTCTCCTGCCCAGGACGCCTCCATCACCATGAGGGCGTCGTCGTAGTCCACCTCCTCTGGGTTGTAAAAGATGGAGCCGTCCCCCAGGGCTGTCCGGGCGATGGCGGGCAGGTGCTCCCGAGTCACCGCCGGGTTGCCGTTCTGGTCCGTCACCTCTTTAAAAAAGCGGCTGTGGCGACCGTCGGTTGCCTCGTACAGGGCCTGATTAAACTCACGGATGCACGCCACGGTCTTTTCCGCCCGCTTGTCAGGGGCGGTGGCCGCGTAAACAGCCTCCCCTGCGATGGGGTAAGAGAGCTCTCCCGTCCACCGGCCGTTTTTGTGCATGTTGTACTCCAGGCCGTAGGGAAGCAGGATGGACATGCAGGTCCCGTGGGCCACATGGCAGACGCCCCCCACGGAGTGGCCCAGGGTATGCACCATGCCCACCATGGAGTTGGAAAAAGCGATACCGGCCAGGTTGGCAGCCGTGGCAAGGGCCAGGCGTCCTTCCTGATCCTCGGGCCGCTTTACCACGTCCATGAGGTTCCTGGAGATCAGGGAGATGGCTTCCACGGCAAAGGCATCGCTGATGGGATTCTTGGACAGGCAGGTATAGGCCTCCACGGCATGGGTCATGGCGTCCATGGCCGTTGCCGCCGTCAGGTGAGGCGGCAGGGTCAGGGTCATGCGAGGGTCCAGGACCGCGATATCCGGCAAGAGAAAATGAGAGGAAAACAAAAGCTTCCGGTTCACCGACGGATCGTTGATTACCGCCACCAGGGTCACCTCGGAGCCTGTCCCTGCGGTGGTGGGTACGGCCACCAGGGGCTTCAGGGGACGCTTGAGTACCCCGGCCCCGGAAAAATCGAGGAGGCTCTCCGCCTCTTCGGAGACCACGATGTTAACCCCCTTGGCCGTGTCCATCACCGACCCCCCGCCCACGGCGATAAGGGCGTCGCACCCGGCTTCACGGTACACTGAGGCGATGCGGTGCACGGTGCCCACATCGGAGTCCACGGGGACATCGTCCTCCACGGCAACGGCGGGCATGCCCGAGGCCAGGGCCTCTTCCACGATGGAGACAAGGCCTGCGGCCGCCACGCCCTTATCCGTGACGATCATGGGCTTTGAAGCCCCCAGGCCCTCAAGCAGGGCAGGGATGCGCTCCAGCGCCTCATGGCCTGCCACGGTCTTTACGCCGCAAAAAAACTCATAATATCCTGGGTTGTACATTAGGACACCTCCTGTGTGGCTCGGATGGGCTGGTTGTTCGGGTCGGGACGGGTCCCGTCCCAGGCGGAAAGGAGAAGACTCTCCACCTCCTGGCGCTGCCACCCCTCGGCCATGGCCGCGGCCTGCTCGCACAGCCCCTGCAGGGTCTCCTTCTCCAGGCCTGCTTCGGCAAGGCTCCGCGGAAGCCGGGCTTCGGAAAAGATCCAGAGGCGGTTGATGGTCTCCCGCACCATGGCAAGGGCGGCCTCGGCCCTCTGGTTCACGGGTGTGGCGCACAGCAGGTCCAGATCCGCCAGGGCGGAGAGCAGGCCGGAAAGATCCTGCCCCCTTACCCGGCTAATGTACTCCAGAACCGTGGGCAGCAATACGGCGGCAAGCACCTCACGGGAGGTCCCGGCCGCAGGGGAGAGCACGTCCGCCAATACAAAGGTCAGGCTTTTCCGTGCTTCGGGAAGCAACCCGCCGGAAACCGCCATGGCCGTCACAAAGGCCACCTCCTCCTCACGGGGCCCACCGGTGCCGAACAAACGTGAAAGGCGTCCCCGGGGCGCTTCCGCACGGGTCAGAAGAGGCATCAGCCCTGCCACCACCTGCCGGGCAGTAAGGCGTGCATAGGGCAAGGCCAGGGGATTCGCCTCCACCGGTTCATAGAGGCAAAGGGCCGCGGCCAGGGCACCCAGGCCTGCCTCGACCAGTCCGGCCCCGGCCTGTCCTTGAAGCATCCGCGGGTCCACGGCGATGAGATTGGGGCACAAAGACGTTCCCCGGATCACCTGATTCCCCAGGGCAGCTTCCGGAGCAGCTTCCCGGCCCGTCAACTCCAGGGTGGGAACCCAGGCAAAGGGAGCCGTCGCCGAAGCCGTCCCCCCACCTGCCAGGAGCTCTCTCAGGGCCTCGGGCCCTCCCTGGGCAGCCACGGCAAGGCACTTGCCCACATCCGTCACCGCGCCGCCCCCCACGGCAATGACGGCATCAAAGCCTCCTTCGTTGTAATGTCCCCAGACCTCGCGGACGGTCTCAAGGGTGGGCATATCCTCCACGGCATACACCCCGTAGGTAAGCCCTGACCCTTTGAACGCAGATTCCAGGGGCTTGAGCCCGCCTTTGCTGTCCAAGGCCTCGGCACACACCACCATGGGGCGGTATACAGAACCCGCCCAGGTCAAAGGGCAGGTGTTCCAGGGCCCGTGATCCGGCCCCGATCTTCGACGGAAATATAAAATCCCTCACACCCGTATCCATAACGTGCCTTCCTCCCTCCAGGTTTATAACCCGGTCACGGTTCTCAGATAGACCTTGCTCCGCCCCAGAAGATGTCGGGACCAGGGCCAGGCGGGGTAGCGCTTGACGGCCAGTTTTGCGATAAACTTCGGCAGCAGGTAGACCTGAACGATATCCAGGACCCTGACCACGGCGCAGGCCTCGGGCACGCCGCCGTCCACGTAAAGCCGCGCCCTGGCATTGGCCGTGGGGGTGCTCTCCTGAAACGAAAAGATCATGAAAAAGGCCTGCATGTGCTTGATGGTCATGTCCAGATCAATGGACTCGCCCTTGCCCTGCCCGAGGTAACGCACCTTACCCCCTGCCTCCTTGCGCACCACCATGCGGGGGCCGTCGGGCAACACCCCCAGGGAGAACGTCAGCCCGTCCGGCAGCGACTCGAACTCCCGTTTCACGTCCTCATCCACCTTGGAGGCCGCCACGATGGCTCGGCCTACGAACCAGAGCATCAGCGTGATATAGAGTCTCTGAAACACCCTGCGCCCCGCCCTAACCTCTCTGAATTGTCCCATACCTGCTCCTTGAATTCTGTGGTCTGCCTGAACCGGCTTACACCCTGACGAACTTACCGAGCCGAGAACAATGTTCGCTTTTTAGCTAAAAAAATTTACTCTCCGGCCCTCTCCACACCTCTCGGCCAGCTGGCCGACTCCATGAACATATAGCAAAGCAACGAGTACTGTCAAGGAAGCCCGGTATGCCCCAAAAACAAAAAAGCCGACCATCCGCCCTTATTCGGGCGGCATGGCCGGCTTTGCTTCATACAAAAAGCACGTGGTGAATCACCTGCCGAGGCCAGGGCCTCGGCATAACTCTCCACCTGAGACGGGACATCAGATGGATTCCAGGGACGCCCCTTCGCGCATGATGAGGAGAGCCAGCTTGTGCATGTACTCGCGACGCTCGGACTCGTTTCGGCCCGGATAGTTGCGAAAGGTCATGACAATGCCTGCAAGGGAGGCGAAGAAGGCCTGGCTGTGGAAGCGCAGGGGGGTCTCGCCGTCGGACTTTTTGACCACCTCGTCGAACATCTTGGTGAAGTAGAGGAGTACCGCGTTGAACTTCTTCAGGGCGCGGGGGTTTTCCTCTCCGCGCATGAGGAAATGGCACATCATCTGAAAGGTCGCTTCGTTGTCGATCATGTAATCCACAACGGCCACGGCAAGGGATTCAATGGTTCCGCCTGCCTTGAGACGGGTCTCCAGGAGCTGCTCGATCTTGTTGATGTCCCGGATCAGGGCCTCCACAAACAGGTCGTCGCGGCTGGGGAAATAGCGGTAAATGGATGCCGCGGAAACACCGGCTTCGCTGGCAATGTCCCTCATGCCGATCTCGTGGAAATTCTTGGTTTCGAACAGCTTCATGGCGGCTGAAATGATCAGCCCCTTTCGCACTTCTCGTTCGTTCTCTCTGAGACGCATGAACGTGGACTTGTCTGTCATTTTATATACCCTCCAAACTTCTCGGTACCGCCCGCTGGGCCGGGTACTCGTATTTTTTTAAGCAATGGCATGCCGCATCAGAAACATCGTTTTACTTCACAGGATATGACCGCCTTCCCGGAGGGGCCGTTTTCACCGATGTGCATCCCAAAGGTGGCGCAACCTTTGAGACTCCTTGAGGTAACTTGATCTGGACGACACAAAACAAAATTTACTTTAACAAATTTCGATATATACTACTGTTCATTTGGCATTGCAACACCTTCTCCCTTTTTTTATACGATCGGTATACTTCCTGGAGTAAAGGGAAGAACCTCCTTTTTCCATCCCGCTGTTTTTCAGGTGTGTTTTCATCATGTTGCCACATCAAGACCGGCTCATCACGGAAGAGGAGAAAAACCCGTCAAACGGATTTTCCCTTAAGGGGAAGGGTCGGTGCCTGGCAAAAACAGCACTGTGCAGGCCTTTCGCACCGCCAGCAAGGGACTCACAACACAATGCCCGCACAAGGACCGCTGGCATCAGCCACAAGCCGCCGGGATGGCACAGCTACTTGTAAAGGAAACGCCAACGGTCATGAAAAGTGTATCAGATCACGGGCCCGCCATCAAACATTCAACCGGAAACCCGTTCATCGAGATACACTTATCACACACAAAACATCGTTCAATACCAAAAATAAAAAAAAGGAAACTATTCAACTGAAAAAGCCTCCGGCGGCCCTGCCCCGCGCTTCAGGGCACGGGGTAGGCAACGTCGGCCATAAACCGGTTGATAACCTCCCGCAAGGCGTTGATGGAGATGGGCTTGGAGATGTAATCGTTCATGCCCGCCTCCAGGCACCTGTCGCTGTCCTCTTTCATGGCGTGGGCTGTCATGGCCACCACAGGTACCCGGGGGTTGCTGACCCCGGTTGCCGGATCCCGGATCAGGCGTGTTGCGGCAAGGCCGTCCATTTCAGGCATCTGCACGTCCATGAGCACCAGCTCGTAGCTTTTAACCTTCAGCAGTTCCACGGCATCGGCCCCGTTTTCCGCCACATCGGCTTTGAGCCCGAGCTTGGAGAGAAACTTCTGGGCCACGAGGCGGTTGGTGGGGTTGTCTTCCACCACGAGAATGGGGTTGTCCGGAGCCTGTCCGTCCTCTGCATCTGCGGCCCCTTCGCCCCCAGGGCCCTGCCCGGCTTTTCCCGGGGATGCCGACTCCATGGCCACGGCAAGGCCGTCCAAGAGACCCTTGACCTTCACCGGCTTGGCCACCATGGCGTGATAACCGTCGCCATCGGTCCCGTCGGTCTCCGGCGCCTTGCCCCTCTGGGTCAGAAGCAGCAGGGGAATGGCGTCTCCGCAACGCTCTTTCACCCGGCGGGCCAATTCCCCGGGCTTCATGATGGAAAGCTCGCAATCGATAATGACCAGGCTCACCGCCCGCACGGCACCGCCTGCCCGTAAAATTTCCAGGGCATGGTAGCCGTTGAGGGCCTCTTCACACCGAAGCTCCGCCGACTCCAGCAGGTTGCGAACCGACTTGCGGGTGGGGAGGCTCTCGGCCACCACAAGGTATTTGCCCTGCCGAACCCTCTCGGGCACGGCATGGGGCCGGGCTCCTGCCTGGCCACGGGAAAACACGGCGGTGAACCAGAAAAGGGCGCCCCCGCCTTCGCGCCTTTTGGCGCCGATCTCCCCGCCCATCATCTCCACGATCTGCTTGCAGATGGAGAGCCCGAGGCCCGTGCCCCCGTACTTGCGCGTGACGGAGACATCCTGCTGGGCAAAGGGGGTGAACAGCTCTTCCACCTCCTCTTCGCAGATCCCGATGCCGGTATCCGACACCTCGAATTTCAGCACCACCTGGTCCGCGCCTAAGCTCACCGGTGAAATGGAAAGCCCCACCTCCCCTTTCCCCGTAAACTTCACGGCATTGTCCATGAGGTTGGTCAGGACCTGCTTCAGACGAACCGGGTCACCGGCCAAAAGCGAGGGAACCTCCTCGCCCACAGACCCGTGGAGCGCTACATGCTTTTTGGCGGCCCGCACGGTGATGAGGTCCATCACGTCCTCCACCGCGCTTCGCAGGTCAAAGGAGATCTTCTCCAGATCGAGCTTGCCCGCCTCCACCTTGGAGTAATCCAGAATGGCATTGATGATGGTGACAAGGGAGGTGGCGCTGCTGCGGATGATGTTGACGTACTCCAGCTGCTCGGCCCCGAGGCGGGTTCCCAGAAGCAGCTCGGTCATGCCCACCACCCCGTTCATGGGAGTGCGGATCTCATGGCTCATGTTGGCGAGGAAGGCGCTCTTGGCCCGGTTGGCCGACTCAGCCCGTTCGGCAAAAAACTTCAGCCGCTCCACGGCCTGGCGCAGTTCCAGGGTACGTTCCCGGACCTTTTCGTCCACCTCTTCGCACAGGGCCCGGTTTTCGCTGTCGAGAAAACCCATACAGAGGGCCTCTTCCATCCAGATCCCCAAGGACTCGGAGGCGTCATCTCCCGAGCACGCCACCGAACGGACAAAGGGGCCCTTCGGGGCACTGCCGCCGGGGTCGTCCAGCAGGTAAAACAGGTGCACCGCGGCATGGGAGGGCACGTTTCGAAGGCATGCAGCCACCTCCTCGCTCCCCGGGGCCCCCTGCCGGGCCACCATGGCCACCAGGTTTCCACAGGTGGAGGATGCCGCTTCGGCCTCTTTGGGCGTGGTGCACCGATACAAGGTGGTGATCCGATCCTCGAGCCCGCGGCCCCTCAGGGCATTTGTCACAAACGCCTCGGCCTCGGCATCAAGGTCGTAGAGCAGCAGGCTGCCCCTGCCCTCAACCGGAATCAGGGATGTGGATGGATCATTGGATTCACAGGCGCCGGATGACATGGAGGTGCTTCCCATAGAACCGCCTTTTGAAATTTGTTTCATATGCCGCCGAATTTAACCCGCATATCAGGGCCGCGGCCACAGTAAGAACCAATCGGTTTATGAATGGATTGTCGATTCATAACAGGTGCCGGACACACGTGTCAACAAGCCGAAATCACACAACTCAAGAGACCCGGAGGCCCTATGCGGCAGAAGGTCTCTGACTGAGAAACACCCCGGCAATCACCATGGCGCCTGCGCCGAACTGAATCGGCTTGAACACCTCCCCGAGCATCAGCCACCCGAAAAAAAGGGTCAGCACCGGGATCAGGTTGATAAACGCCGTGGCCTGGCCCGCAGGCATCCGGCCCATGGCAAAGCTGAAGCAGAAGTAGGCCCCGAAGGTCACGAACACCCCGAGGTAGACAATGGTCCATACCGCCTCCATGGGAATAAAATCGGGGATGGGCACCTTGAGCCCCCAGATGAGCAGGGCAAAAAAGAGGGCCCCCACAACGGACTGGACAAAGGTGAGGAACAGCGCGGTGTAACGGCAGGAGAGCCGCTTGAGAATCAGGGTATACCCGGTGGCCGTTACCATGGCCGGAGCAAAAGTTACGGGCGGGATTGGGCGCAGATTCCGTGGCCTCTCCGGTGAAGGTCAGCAGGCAAACCCCTGACAGGGCGACCACAAAGCCCGACGCGGTCCGCCACGTCATGGTTTCGTTGAAGATCATCCACGCCCCCACGGCCACCATCACCGGGAGCAGGGCCGTGACCATCCCCGCCTGGGAGGCGGAGGTGAGCATCAGGGCCTTGGCTTCAAAGACAAAGTAAAGGCAAGGCTCGAAAAGCCCCAGGGCCAGAAGGTACACCCAGTCCCCTTTCCGATAGTCGGCGCGCCGGATCTGTCGGAAAAACAGCAGGGCACAGCAGGTGGCAACCGCCATGCGACCGAAAATAACCAGATAGGGATCGCAACTCCTGAACGCAATCTTCAAGGCCACAAACGACCCGGCCCAGAGCACGATGGCCCCGAGAAGCGTTGCCACGGCAAGCCCTCTTTCACCCTTCATAACCGTTCACCTTTCACCCCCATTGCAAGTCATCCCGGGGATGCGGGATATCCATCACGTCAATCTCTGCGGGGAGGGCCGGGCAGTCCGTCTATCCACGGCATCGTCTCCCAGGGGCACCCCGTGCTGCATCGGGTGCGCATGGAGCTTTATCATCTTTTTATACAATTTGGAAACCACAAGGGATCCGCCCCCGCCTGCGCCACCGGTTTTCACGTGCCCGCCCCCCCTGATAATGGTATAGTAGACCCAACGATAAAGGCCTGAACTCGGCTTCCTTCCACGGGGCTCCCGCCCCTCACGGCAGCCGGTGCGGCCTTTGTGCGGACCCCGGGCCATGCATGGGGCCAGTTTTTTTTTAATAAGGTGCGCTTTTTTGCCGCCACCCGAGGAGTTATTGTTATGCCGTGGGACCAACCGTCCAATACAGCGCCCCTTCCCATCAAATCCTGGTGCACCGACCTTGAAGAGGGCGCCCTGACCCAGGCCAGAAACCTGCAACGCCACCCCGCACTGGTGGGACATATCGCCCTCATGCCCGACTGCCACCAGGGCTACGGCATGCCCATTGGCGGTGTTGTGGCGGCTGAAAATGCCATTATCCCCAATGCCGTGGGGGTGGACATCGGCTGCGGCATGGTGGCCATGCAAACGGACC
Source organism: Desulfoluna sp. CYM3A (assembly GCF_056829965.1). Lineage (NCBI taxonomy): Bacteria > Pseudomonadati > Thermodesulfobacteriota > Desulfobacteria > Desulfobacterales > Desulfolunaceae > Desulfoluna > Desulfoluna sp. CYM3A. The sequence goes on along the minus strand of NZ_CP186556.1, from coordinate 943,356 downwards.
TGGCCTGGGATACCCTCTCCCGGAACGAACTTCGCCAGCTCCTCACCCGGGTCAAGGAGAGGGTCCCCTTGGGGTTCTCCCGCCACAAAAAAGAACAGCCCTGGGAAGGTTTTGCGCGGCATCGGCCCCGGTTCATCAAGGACGGAGCCTGGAAAACCGCACGGGAGAGCCTGGGTACCCTGGGGGGAGGCAACCACTTTATTGAGGTCCAGAAAGGGGACGACGGCAGCCTCTGGCTCATGGTTCACACGGGCTCCCGCAACCTGGGAAAAACCATTGCAGACCACCATCACAGGCGTGCCCTTGCCTGGTGCAAGGAAAGCGGCATCCTCCTCCCCGACGACGACCTGGCCTTTTTTCCCACGGAGACCCCGGAGGGCCTTACGTATATCGAAGACATGGGCTTGGCCCTGGCCTATGCCATGGAAAACCGGAAACGCATCATGACGGCCCTGGCCCACGCCCTGGAGACCCAGTTCCCCTTCAGCGAAAAACGGCTGGTGAACATCCACCACAACTACGCCTCCCCGGAAACCCACCAGGGCAAAAAGGTGTGGGTCCACCGAAAAGGCGCCACCTCCGCGGGCAAAGGGGAAGCAGGCATCATCCCCGGGTCCATGGGCACCGCTTCGTACATCGTGGAAGGCCTCGGCAACCCGGCAAGCTTCCGCTCCTGCTCCCATGGCGCCGGACGAGTCATGGGCCGCAACCAGGCGTCCCGCATCCTCGATGCCGAACGCTGCAATGCCGCCATGGGGGACGTGGTGTTCGACCGCTGGCACACCATCCGCCGCGGCAAGCTCAAAGGGCGCCCCGACCTCGGGGAAGCGCCCCAGGCCTACAAGGCCATCGACTCTGTCATGGCCGCCCAGGCAGACCTGACACGGCCCGTGGTCCGTCTCTTTCCCCTGGGCGTCGTCAAGGGATAGAACCCAACTCACCGCCTCCAGCCCTGTCGCCGGGGACACCCCGGCATCCGCCACCTGAAACGCCTCACCGCACACAAACCCGCGGTTGGTTTTTTCACGCAGACGCGTTGCAGCCCCTTCCGGTTTAAAAGGCCCTCAACCTCCACCGGGTTCCCGCCGATAAAAAATATCGGCGCTCGGGGTTGACAAACGGTATACGCCCTTTTAATTTGCGCCTTTCCAGACAGATACACCAGAATCAGGCATACACACCGACCGGAGCGACGGCGCACCGGCCGGATAAACATCACCCGCAAACAGGCACGGTCCCCTTTGCTTATCGGTACTTATCCAAAGGGCACCCGGGACAGCGATCATGGAAAAAAAACGAGAAACCCCCTTTTCCGCAGGCGACCACAACAGGGCCCCCTGGGCCGGATTAACGTTTCTGGTGGCCCTTGCAGCCCTTTTTGTCGTCTTTTATCCCGAGCACATGGAGCCGAAAACGCCCCCTGTCCAGCCCCTGCCCCGAATCACGCCCCCGGTGGCACACACGGCCCCGGCCCTGCCCGATTTCGGTGCCATCCCCGTTGTGGCTGAAAAAAAAGAGGCTTTCTTCTCCTACATGCGGCCCATCGTCATTGCGGAGAACAACGCCATCCTCACCCTGCGCCGCCAGCTCATCCTTCTCCACGAAGCCGAGGTCCTGGGGCCTGAGGAGAGCACCTGGCTCAGCGAGCTGGCCACCCTCTACAGGCTCTCTCCCTTTTCGGCCCAAACCCCCGAGGACCGGGAGTCCCTGCTCACCCGCGTGGACATCATCCCCCTCTCCCTGGCCCTGGCCCAGGCCGCCAACGAGTCTGCCTGGGGCACCTCCCGTTTTGCCCGTGAAGGCAACAACCTCTTCGGCCAGTGGGTCTTCGGCAAAGGCAAAGGCATGGTCCCCAAAAACCGGACCGAGGGCGCCAGCCACGAGGTGGCCCGATTCGATACCGTGGCCGAGTCCGTACGAAGCTACCTCCACAACCTCAACACCCTCTGGGCCTACAAACCCTTACGTGATATCCGCAGGGAGCAAAGGTCCATGGGGGTGGAACCGGACGGAGAGTCCCTTGCGGCGGGCCTTGTACGCTATTCCAGCCGGGGTGAGGCGTACATCCGGGAGATACAGCAACTTATACGCACAAACAACTCTCTCTTGAGCAAAAGGTAGACACACGAAGAAGATTTACCGTTGAAACCTTTGTTCAACCTCCAGACATTTCATTTCATTCATCAATCACGCGACACAGGCCACTTTTGCGTCAAAATGTTTATTTCAGTTATTGTGGCAAACTGTGTTTTATACTATGAGATAAATCAACCACCCAGATCAGGAGCATGATCATGAAGTTCCATACCCCATCTGTCATGGCAAAGGGGTTTCGCTGCGCCAGCATGAACTGCGGAATCAAGGAAGAGGGAAAGGACCTCTCCCTGTTTCTTTCCGACGTCACCGCCAACGCCGCAGGCGTCTTTACCCGCAACCTCTTTCCCGGGGCCCCCGTTGTGCTGGGCCGTGAGATCATCCGCAACGGAAAGCTCCGTGCCGTGGTGGTCAACAGCAGGGTCAGCAATGTCGGCACCGGCGAGGAAGGCATCGAAAACGCCCGCCGCATGGCCCGTGCCACAGCACACGCCTTTGATATCCCCGAGCAGGAAGTGATCATGAGCTCCACCGGCGTCATCGGGCGCCAGCTCCCCATCGAAAAAATCGAAGCAGGCCTCACCAAAATCGGAGAGGGCCTGACCACCGACCCCCTGGTGGGGGCCGAAGGGATCATGACCACGGATACCTATGCCAAGGCCATCTCCCTTGAGGTGGAGGGCGCCACCCTCACCATCATCGCCAAGGGTTCCGGCATGATCGAGCCCAACATGGCCACCATGCTGGTGTACATTCTCACCGATGCGGAGATCCCGGTCCCTGCCCTGGACCGCATGCTCCGCGAGGCCGTCAAAGACTCCTTCAACATGCTCTCGGTGGACTCGGACACCAGCACCTCGGACACCTGCCTGGCCCTGGCCAACGGACTGGCCGGGCCCGTGGACCACACCCTGTTTGCAGAGGCCCTGAAGGCCGCCTGCGTCGAAATGACCAAACTCCTGGCCCGGGACGGCGAAGGGGCCACCAAGCTCCTCACCGCAACCGTCACCGGGGCCGTCAACGATACCGAAGCCCGGTTCATTGCCAAAGCCCTGATCAACTCCCCCCTGATCAAAACCATGGCCTACGGCGCCGACCCCAACATCGGCCGTATCCTCATGGCTGTGGGCAAGTGCACCCACTGCACGGTTGCACCGGAAAAGCTCTCCATCACCATCAACGGCACCCTGGTCTACGCGGACCAGGCCCGCGTGGACTTCGACGAAGCCAAGGTCCGCAGCCTTCTTTCGGGCGAGCATGTCGCCATCGTTGTCTCCCTTTCCACGGGAGATGCTTCGGCCACCGCCTACGGCTGCGACCTCACCGAAAAGTATATTGAAGAGAATGCAGCCTACTATTCATCATGACAAGGGGAGACGTGAAGCGATGCATGAAATCAGAGTGGATCTCGAGAAAAACCGGCTCTATTTCACCCTGGGACGGATCAATCAGGCGGATGAACTTGCCGAGATTGTCCACAAAATGCAACGGGCGGTACACCAATTGTCCCGGGGATTTACCTGCATCACAGACCTTCGGCACTACATGCTGGCAGACGGTCTCTCCGAGAACTTCATGCGCCACTGCCAGGAGGCCCTCTGGGACTCGGCCATCGGCCGGGTGGTTCGCGTCAAGGCCGCGGAGCGGACAACGCCCCACTTCCCCCATGAGCACCAGAGCCTGGTCTGGCCCGCTTACAGTGTGACCTCGGCCTTAAGCCTGGAAGAGGCCGAGACCATGCTGGACCACTCCGTCTGATTTTTTCCAAAAGCACGTCGCCCTGCCTCCGGCAGGGCCCCCGTCACACCCCGGCAGGCTCCGTTAGGCCTGCCGGGACCGCCCCCTCCTTTTTGCCCCCCTTTCCCTTCCTGTTCCATCCTGTCATTGTGCTGATGCCTGTGATAAGGTAGCTCTCTTTTTCGCCTTGATTAATAAGGCACGGCACCACAACACACGCGACCCAAGCCAAGGGCTTCGGTCTGAGAACAAGACGAAGGATGGACCCCATGAACACACCCCACCGTTTTTTACCCGCCACCCGCAAGGAGATGGACGACCTGGGCTGGGAACGACCCGATGTCATCCTGGTGACCGGAGACAGCTACGTCGACGCACCGGCCATCGGTGCGGCCGTGGTGGGCAGGGTCCTGGAACGGGCCGGATTCAAGGTGGCCATCATCGCCCAGCCGGACATCCAGAGCGACCGGGACATCACCCGCCTGGGAGAACCGGCCCTCTTCTGGGGGTGCCACCAAACATGGCCTGGACTCCATGGTGGCCAACTACACAGCTTCGGGCAAAAAACGCAAGCGCTGCGACTACACCCCGGGGGGTGATAACATCCGCAGGCCCGACCGTGCCGTCATCGCCTACACCAACCTCATCCGCCGCCATCACAAGGGGAGCCCGGTTCCCATTGTCTTAGGGGGCATTGAGGCAAGCCTTCGAAGGGTCCCCCACTACGACGCCTGGCAGAACCGCATCCGCGGCTCCATCCTCTTTGATTCCAAGGCAGACTACCTGCTCTACGGCATAGCGGCGTGGTGAAAGCTGCCAAGGCCCTGGCCTCCGGGGACTCCCCCGATGACATTGCCGGCCTCTGCCGAAAATCCGACACCCCCGTGCCCGGTTACCTGGAGCTCCCCCCTCTTGAAGAGGTCAAAAAGGACAAAGAGGCCTTTTCCCGCATGTTCACGGCCTTCAAGGCCAACGCCGATGCCATCACGGCCCGGGGCCTCATCCAGAAACACGACACCCGCTACCTGGTGCAGAACCCGCCCCAGCCTCCCCTTTCCCAAGGGGAGTTGGACGACGTCAACGAGCTTCCCTTCACCCGGGAACTCCACCCCCTGTGCAGCAGCATGGGCGAGGTGCGGGCCATGGAGACCATCCGGTTTTCCATCGCCACCCACAGGGGTTGCTACGGGGATTGTAACTTCTGCGCCATTGCCCTCCACCAGGGCCGCACGGTCTCCAGCCGAAGCGAGGACTCCATCCTGAGGGAAACCAAAACCCTCACCACCCTGCCCGGCTTCAAGGGGTATATCCTCGATGCAGGGGGCCCCACGGGCAACATGTACGGGTTTGAATGCGAGAAAAAGCTGAAAAAAGGGGCGTGCAGCGACCGGCGGTGCCTCTACCCGTCCGTCTGCCCCGCCCTGAAGCCGGATCACTCCCGGCTCATCTCCCTGCTTAAGAAGATGCAGCGGGTGCCCGGCATCAAGAAGGTCTTCTCCGCCTCGGGGATCCGGCCGGACCTGGTTCTGGCCGACAAGAAGAAGGGGGACCTCTACCTCAAAGAGGTGGTGGCCCACCACACCTCGGGCCAGCTGAAGATCGCACCGGAGCACACCAGCGACAAGGTCCTCTCCCTCATGGGCAAGCCCCAGACCGAGCTGATCCGGTTCCGGAACCGATTCCTGGAACTCACCGAACAGGCGGGCATGCCCCAGTTTCTCACCTACTACTTCATGGCGGCCCACCCGGGCTGCGCTCAGAAAGAGATGGAGGAGCTGGCCCGGTTCTGCCGCACCGAGTTGCACACGCGCCCCGAACAGGCCCAGATCTTCACCCCCACCCCGTCCACCCTCTCCACCCTCATGTACGTGACGGAAAAGGATCCTGAGACCGGAAAACCTGTTTTTGTGGAAAAGCAAAAGGAGGCCAAGGAGCGACAGAAAGCCGCTCTCAAAGGCACAGGACAGGGACACGGACGGGACAAAAGCAGAAAACCGGCAGGGGACAGAAAAAAACACGCCACGGGCCCCGGACGAAAGCCCGGCAGGCACAAGGGCGCGCCACGGAAAAGAAACCGTTAAAGCGGAACGATTCGACTCAAACAAGCCTCCGGCGACCTTGCCGGAGGCTTTCTTTTTGGACCGGTGTTGGCCATAGAAGGCCAGCTTCAGGAAGTGACCCGGTCGAGGACCTCGGCCAGCTCTTTCAGGGTAAAGGGCTTGAGCAGGATCTCGGCCCCCTCCACATGACCCAGGGAGCTCCGTGTCGTGGACTCGGGCCGCCCGGAGGTCACCACCAGGGGCATCTCCGGGGCGTGGCTCCGCACGGAGCGTACCATGTCCACACCGCCCACGCCTGCCGTGAACAGATCCATTACCACGGCCTCGTATTTCTCAGGAGACCCTGCAAACACCTCCAGGGCCTTCTGCCCGTCTGTAAAGGCTTCCACCTCATAGCCCAGCCTGCCCAGCACCTCCCGGGCCAGATCAATGAGAATCTCCTCCTCATCCAGCAACAGCACCGTGCCCTTGGCCTCATCCGTGGCCCGAGCCCCTTTTGCTCCGTCGGCCCCAAGGGGTGTGATGGGAAGGTAGACATGGAAGGTGGCCCCTTTTCCCCGCTCGCTCTCCAGGCTCACGGCACCGCCGTGATTCAGGACAATCCCGTGCACCACGGCCAGCCCCATGCCCGTTCCCTTGCCCACCTCCTTGGTGGTGTAGTAGGGCTCGAAAATCCGCGAGGCGATCTCCGGGTCCACCCCATGGCCCGTGTCCGAAACACTTAAGCGAACATAGGGCCCTTCCGGCAGGTGCAGGGCCAGCGAGAGGCTCTCCTCCACCGTCACCTCCTCGGCGTGGACCCAGATGGTGCCTCCCCCTTCGCCGATGGCGTGAAAGGCGTTGGTGGCAAGGTTAATGATGATCTGATGGATCTGCACGGCGTCGGCCACCACCCGCAGCTTGCCCTCCCCTGCCGTGAACCGGACGTCGATGGTGGAGGGTAGCGAAGCGCTGAGAAAGCCCACCGTCTCTTTAAGGTGCTCCCGAAGGTAGCAGGGCTCCCGTTTCTGTTTGTTCCTCCGGCTGAAGGCAAGGATCTGGGCCACCAGGTCCCGGGCCCTCTGGCCCGCCTTCTCGATCTGCATGATCTTTTCCCGGGCCTTGACGTTCTCTTCGGAGATGTACATGAGTGCCAGGCGTGTGTAGCCCATCACCGCCATGAGGATGCTGTTGAAATCGTGGGCGATGCCCCCTGCCAGCACCCCGATGGACTCCATCTTCTGGGCCTGCCGCAGCTTGCGCTGAAGGGCTTCGCGCTCCCGCTCCAGGTGACGGCGCTCCGTGATGTCCCGGGAGACCAGCAAGATCTCACGGGCCTTGCCCTCCCCGTCCCGGAGAAAACGGGCCGACAGCTCGCTCCACACAGGGGAGCCGTCCTTTCTGGTGAGCTCGGTTTCAAAAATAAATGCATTGCGGGAATGGCCGCCCCGCACAGAAATGGCATGGCTCAGGACCGAGCGAATCTCCCGCTCCGACTCGTCGGAGAGCACCACATCCACCCCCTGCCCGATGAGCTCTTCCCCTTCATACCCCAGGTGCTTGACCACCGAAGGGCTCAGGTAGGTAAACTCCAGGGGATCGATGCTCAGGATGCCGATGGTCTCCATGACGTTGTCCGCCAGGAGCCGGGAGCGTTTCTCGCTCTGCTCCGCCTCCTCCTGGGTCCGTTTTCTCTCGGCGGCCTCCTCCACCAGGGCCCCTGTATGCCGGGAAAGCTCCTCCTGGAGGCGGCTCAGGTTCTGGTAGACCGTGGAGTTGTACAGGGCGATGGAGACAAACTCCTTGATGCGGCTGACAAAACGCTCCTCCCCGAGGGTCAGGCCCAGCCGCGCCGATTTCTGGGGAAAGAGAACGAGCCCCAGAAGCTCCCCGTACCGAGAAAGAGAAACGATGTACCCGCACCCACACTGGTAGGAAAGGCCAGGTTGCCGGCGGCCTGGGCTTCCGGCGCGCCGCTCCACCTCCCGCCGGTCCAGCGGGACCTGCAGCAGCGAAAGCCAGCGATGGGTGGCCTCGGACAGCTCCAGGGCCCTGCCCGTATCCTCCTCCAGGAACCCCTCTCCTTTCCGGGTAAAAAAGACCATGCCCCGGATGCGCAGGGTCTCCCCCACTGTCCGGCGGAACTCGTTGATCATCTCGTCGGTGCGACGTAACAGAAGGATGTTCTCGGAGAAATGGGACTCCACCTTTTTCAGGTCAAACCGTGACCCCTGGATCCCGTCGAGATACGGCAACATCACCAAAAGGGCCCGGTAGTTGAGATAAAACCAGCAGAGGAGAAAGAAGAAAAGGCTCAAGGGATCGATGGAAGAGAAGTAGGGGTGGATCAGGTAAAGCAAGCCCAGGTTCGGGGCCAGGAGCACCACCGCAGCCACGCCGCCTGCCAGCAGAAACCGGACCACGGCGCAAAGATTCGGCAGACGATCCCGAAACACGGCGCAGGCAAGGGTCGCCATGGGGAAAAAGAGCCAGTTCCCGGGGGCGTAAAGCGAAAACCCGGACAAGGGGACCAGGTTCAGGACAAAAAGCACCACCGCGCACACCACGGAGCCCACGGCAAGCCGGAGATTCCGTCGCTCCTCCACGGAGTACACCCACCCCATGCGGCCGCTGCTGAGCCGGATCAGGTACCCGGCGGTCAAGCCGCACACCAGCAGGTGAAGGCAAAAAAGCGGTCCGGTATCCGCCACCACCCCCCAGGGATACCGATGCACCCCCTGGACATACCAGGGGGTCAGGCTCGCCCCCGACACCACCAGGGTCAGCGTGAGGCCGATGCGCTCCATCCTCTCGTTCCTGAGGTCGAGCCAATTGTAGAAAAAATAGAGATGGGCCAGGGAGACCCAGGCCAGGAGCAGGTAGTGCAACCGCTCCGCCACCACGGACAAGGTCACCGATACCAAGGGCTGGACAATAAAAAACAGCGCATCCAGGGACCAGAGCAGACAGATAAAGGGAAAAAACGGGTTTTCCACCCGGAACCGTCCCTTGAACCTGGAGGCAACCGCCAGGAAAAGGCCGCAAAACACCGTCAAGACTGCCGGTACATAAAAAATCAATTGCGCATCTCTCATCATCGTCCTGTCTGTTGCAATGCCGACTCCGGCACCGTTCCTGCCTGAAAATACTCAGACGACTCCCTGTCCGTGGGCGCCCGCCCTGCTGCCTGCTGGCCGGCGCGGACCGCGTGGATGGCCTCTGCCAGCTCCTTCATGGGCACCGGCTTGAACAGCACCGCCGACACCCCCATCTCCTCGTGGCGCCTGCCCACCAACTCGTTGCTGAACCCGGTGCAGAGAATCACCGGCACACCGGCATTAAGAGCCCGCACGCTTTCGGCCAGTTTCAGCCCGGACATCCGGGGCATGGTCATGTCCGTTACCACCACGTCGAATCCCATGGGATCCTCGGTAAAACGGTCCAGGGCCTCCACCGGGTCCTCCAGGGCCACCACGTCAAAGCCCATGCGGACCAGGGCTTCATCGGCCAGGGCCACCAGCATGGACTCATCGTCCACAAACAGCACTCGTCCCCTGCACACATCCCCCGGGTCCCCGCTGAGGAGGGCAACATCGGTCCCCCCTTCGGCCCTGGGCAGGTAGACATCAACCGTGGTCCCGCGTCCTTTGCCGGAGTCCACCACCACGGCCCCGTTGTGGCTCAGGATGATGCCCTGGACGACAGCCAGCCCCATGCCTGTGCCCTTGTCCGGCTCCTTGGTGGTGAAATAGGGTTCGAAAATCCGGGCCCGCACTTCGTCATCCATGCCGCCCCCGGGGTCCGAGACACGCAGAAGCACGAAGGCTCCGGGTTCCAACCCGTAACGCCGCGCCTCCCCCGCATCCAGGGAGGTCTGGCTCACCGACACGCGGATCGCCCCGGCTGCCTCTTCCATGGCGTGGGAGGCATTGGTAAACAGGTTGACCACGATCTGGTGGATCTGTACGGGGTCGGCCACCACCATCATGGACGTGTCCGGGAAATCGGCTTCGATGGAGACCCCTTCGGGAACCACGGGCCGCATAAGGGAAAGGGACTCCCGGGTGATCTCCACCAGGTCCACGGCCTTGCGGGCCTGTTCGTCCTGACGGCTGAAGGCCAGGATCTGGGAGACCAGCTCCTTGGCCCGAACCCCCGCTGTTTCGATCTGTGCCACCACCTCCGGGGCCTTTCCGTCTGCTTCCCCCAGGTACATGCCCCCAAGCTGGGCGTACCCCAAAATGGCCATGAGGATGTTGTTGAAGTCGTGGGCAATGCCCCCGGCCAGCACCCCGATGGACTCCATCTTCTGGGCCTGCCGGAGCTTCTGGCTGAGTTCCTCTTTCTCCATCTCCGCCACCCGGCGCTCGGAGATGTCCCGGGCCAGGCCCACCACCTCCATACGCCCGTTTCCGGCGGCGATAAAGTGGCCTGAGACCTCCAGCCAGGCAAGCTCCCCGTCCTTTCGACGGTGCTCCAGCTCCACCAGAAAAGCCTCACCCTCCTCCGGGGGAGGAAGCACCCGGGCCAGCTCCCGGCCGGAACTTTTGGTCAGAAAATCCCTGAAACGCGCCCCCACGATCTCTTTGGGGGTATACCCGCTGATTTTAAGACAGGAGGGGCTGGCGTACTGAATGGTTTCCCGCTCCACCTCCACCACCACCAGGGTGTCGAGAATGTTGTCGGACAAGAGCCTGTAGTGCTTCTCGCTTCGGCGAAGGCTCTCCTCGGCTCTACGGCGCTCAAGGATCTCCCGGGACAGCTCCCGGCGCCTGAGCTCCAGCTGGTCCTTCACCGAGGTGACGGCCTGGTATACCCGGGAGTTGTACAGGGCAATGGAGAGGTACCGGCTCACCTTCTCCAGGAACTCGATCTCCACCGGGGTCACGGGCACGCCCCCCTGCTTGTCGGAAAACACCACCAGCCCGATGAGCTGATCGTACTGGACCAGGGGCACCGTGCACATCCCGTTGCAGGCCTGGAACAACGCCTCCACATCGGCGCGCACCCCTTCGTCGGACATAAGAATCTCGTTGTTCAGGAAGTAGTGGTCGATGAGGCAGTCCTCGGCCACAAGAAAGGCCGTGGTGGCCTCATCCAGAAAGATCTCCTCCCCGTCCATGTCCATGAGCCGCCCCGGATCTTCCACGGGGGCAAAGAAAAAGCGGATGGACCGGAACCGAAGGGTGGACCGCACCAGCTCCCCGAACTCATCCACCAGGCTCCGGGTATCACGCAGTATCAGGAGGTCACGGGCAAATTTACTCTCCACGGTCTTCAGGTGATGCCTGTAGCGATTGAACCGCCGACTCACCTTGGGGTGCAGCCTTGTAACCGCCAGATGGTTGGCCGCATACCAGCCGAGCAACAGTGGGGCCAGGGGAACCATTTCACCGCCGTACAGCAACGGTTTGATCAACGAAAAAATGAATAGGTTGGGAAGGAGAAACACCAGAGCATAGGCCATCCTGTACAAAAGGAACCGGGCCACGCTGAAGATATCCTGGATGCGATGGCGAAGCACCCCGTATGCCATCACCCCCATGGGCACAAACATGAAATTGGAGGCGGGGTACGTGGGGCTGCCGGTAAAGGAGAAGGCGGTCACCAGGATCAGGCTCGGTCCCCCCACAAGGGCGGCAAACAGGTAGTGCTGCTTTCGGCGCGTATCAAGATCCTGCCGTCCCTTCATCACCGACACGATGCAAAAGAGGGTGTACCCGAAGGAGATCACGCCATAGGCCACATACACAGGGAACAGGGGGCCGGCCTTGCCGATGACGCCCCAGGGATGGGTATGAAGCCCGGAAAGAAACCACGGCCCGAGGCAGGCTCCGGCCATGAGAAGGCTGAGCGCACACACCCCGTACTCCAGCCGGGGTTTGCGCACCTTGAGAATGCGATGGAAAAAAAGGACCCCCACATAGGGCATGAGGGCATAGGCCATGAGGACACACCTCTCCATAAAGAGCAGCATCCCGGTGTCCGAAACGACGTGCTGGAGGAGATATTGAATCGGCCTTACAGACGCCAGCAGAAACAAAATGGTAAAAAGAACGGTCTCCTTCTTTAACCGGCTCCTGAACAGTGAAAACAAAGAGAGACACACCCCAAAATAGACAGACAACAGGGGCGGTATCAGCCTCACATCAAACTGATCCATCTGCATCCCTCCTTCTGCGGCATGACCGACGCGGACCTGACCGTCGGTGCCCCTTCCACCATGTAATCACTCGTTTGACTCGTTCCTGGCGTTCATATATACTACCTTCATCGGCAAAACCGACGACCGATTTAATATTTAAAGAACAAAAAGCCCCCGGCAGGCGTCTTTTCGCCCGCCGACGGCTGTTTCACGATGATTTGAGATAATACACTTTCGAGTGGCTATCAACCATTCTTACGCTTTCAACTCAGAGGTTCCCGGGCGGATACCCCTGCAGTTTACCGTTGATGGAAATTGGAAACATTCCCCTCTCCTGATCCGAAGACTGTACCCCGACCCCGCCACGGCCCTGGCCGATCCGGACATTATGGACACAATCAACGCCATCTTCAGCAGACATCCGGCCCTCCTGAGCCTCTTTGTCATCACCCCCGACGAAACCGTGGACCACTCCCGGTCCAACGGCACGAATCAGGCACCGTCCTGCCCCCTGCCCCGCCTCAACAAATTGTACCATGAGGCTGTGCGGCTTCTCCCCGAAGGCCATGAAGTGCATCTTTCCCTGGGGGACACCGGCCTGACCCTGCGACAGCTGCCCCTCTCCTGGGTTCTGGCCGTACACCACCAGCCCGACTGCGGAACAGCCCCCATCGACGCCCTTGAAGAGGCAACCCGCAGCCTGCCCAAAAGCCCAGAGGCGCTCCAGGAAGAAACACTGTCCATCATCACCCCCGAAGCCCTTATCGCAGGCCCCATGAGCCCCTGGCTCCTCCCCCTGATGAAGCTCCTGGAGCAGGTGACCGGCGCTCCGCCCCAGGCCCCCTTCCACGAGGCCCTCAACTCATGGATCGACCGGGAGGACCCGGACCTTAAGGGATTGCCCCGCTTTGCAGCCATCCTGGCCAAGGCCATCACCGATCCGGGCCAGCGGCGGGTTTTTGCCGAAAAAGCTAAAGAGATCTTCACTTCCGGCGAAAAACCGGCTAAAGGAAACCGGACACCATGACCACCATACTGGACTTTATCAAAATCGCCCGCATACAGGGTGTGGACTCCTATTGCCTGGTCTCCGCCAACGGTCGCCGCATGGCGGGCAACACCGCCCATAGCGACGCCTTCTGTCAGGAGCTGGCCCGGTTTGCCGAGGAGAGTGCGCGGGCTACCGAGAACACGGCCTTTGCCCCTCCGGCAAGCGTCTCCATCCGAGGGCCGGAGACCTCGCTTATTATCATTCCCGTGGGCGGATACGCCCTGGGCATCACCACCGCGGCAAAGACCCCGGAGGGCCCCCTCATCGACGATGTCATGGCCTTTCTCCGGCGCATCCGTCACCAACATACCGTCAGCCAGAAGAGTTAGTCTTGCCATGCCCCGATTGATCCTGCCGCTTATCGCCGTGTTCCTGCTGGTCACCCCCTGCTTCGCCGCCGAGCTGCCCGATGTCAGCTCCCGGGTCCTGCCCGACCTCACCGAAGCCCTGGCGCGATACCGGGACCTGAGCCGCGCCCTTGACGAGACACGCCGGACCCGGCTCCAGGAGATTGAGCGCGCCTATTACCTGAAGCTCAACAGCCTCAGGCTGGAGAGCCCGGAGCCCCCAAAACCCAGGGGCATGTTCGAGACCACCGAAGAATATAAGGAGCGCCTGGCCAGCTACCGCAAGGAGCTCGACAGGGTACGCACCGCCAACCATGACACCCTGGCCGACATAGAAAAGCGGGGCGTTCTGCGCATCCAGGTGGCCGAGGTGGAGGTCGACTGGCTCGAATCCCAGCTCATTCGCCTGGCCCCCCTGGCCGAAACCATCGACCTGCTTCAGGAGAAAGGGTGCATTGTCTCCCGGGACTCCGCCACCATCACGGTGCAACGCCCCGACGCCGACACCTTCCGCTTTCCCGTCACCATCAATCACAACGAAACCCTCTACCGGGATACCTGGACGTACCCGGACCGTGACCGCGCCGAAACCATCTGGCGCCTCCGCCACGATCTCAAGGTGTTTCCCTACTACACCCCCGTTCCCGCAGAAAACGACGGCATTGAGTTGAACCTCACCGCCTTTATCGTCACCGGACCGGACAACGCCCCCCTGATGCGCTTTCCCGTGGGCACCTCAGAACCCTTTGAGGAGGTGAGGCGCCTTGCCCGCATCCGATCGGACGAGCTCCCTGCGGCCCGGGTGCTCCTGGCCCTGAGCAACGCGGTGGAAGGCCCCCTGCCCGGCATGCGGTTTGTCTTTATCTCCCCGCGCTCCTTTACCATGGGCAGCCCCAAGGACACCCCGGGCCGCCTCCCGGACGAACGACTCCACAAGGTCCGGCTCACCCGCCCCTTTTACATGCAGACCACCGAGGTCACCCAGGCCCAGTGGGAGACCGTGATGGGCGAGAATCCCTCAGCCTTTCCCTACTGCGGCGGGGACTGCCCGGTGGAGAACATCTACTGGCAGGATGTCCAGCGCTTTATTACCCGGCTCAACGCCCGGTACAAAGGCAAGGGCCGCTTCCGCCTTCCCACGGAAGCCGAATGGGAGTACACCGCCCGCACCGGCTCCTCAGACCCCTGGGACCAGCCGGGCGGTGACGCAGGGGCCTACGCCTGGTTTCGCTCCAACTCAGGGGACGCCCCCCACAAAGTGGCCACCAGGCGATCCAACCTGTGGAACATCTACGACATGAACGGCAACGTCTCGGAGTGGTGCAGCGACTGGTACGGCCCCTACCCCGAGCTTCCCATGGCCCGCAACCCCAAGGGCCCCGTGCGGGGTGACTTCCGCGTCAGCCGGGGCGGCAGCTGGTTCCACGGCATCGACAGCATCCGGGGCGCTCACAGAAACAGCGACAACGCAGGGGACAAAAGCGGGTACATCGGTTTCCGCCTGGTTCTGGAGATCCCCACCGAGGCCCTGAACCACAACCCGTGATCATCCCCCGATCGACCCGGGAAACCGATCTGAAAATCGGGAATCTCCCCTATAGACATCCCGACCACCCCAGACATACAATCCATCCATGCACTGAGTTTCTCCCGTGTCTTCAGATGAACAAGACGGATCTCCCGCGCCTCAGTCGCACCACAGGGCCTTTCAGGCCCTTTTGGCGCGGGATCACCCTTTGACGTTTTCGGAGGCCCCATGATCAGCAAAGCAGCCATCGCCTCATTCAAGCTCCCGCCCCACACCATCCGATCCTGCCGGGATCTTTATGAAGAACTCTCCCGGCACCCCAAACGCTACCAGTCCCTCAAGGAGACCCTCGCCCACTTTGAGTCCGATCCCCAGGCCCTCAACAAGCTCTGGTGGGTCCTGAACTACCATTCGGAAAACTTCGACAAAACCCGCAAGCTCCGGGCCTGGGTGGAGGCCCGCCTGGAAGAGCTGGCCGCCGACCGAAAGCGCAGTCATCCCCTCCAGGCCTGAGGCTTCGGCCCCACGGCCCGACGGAGCCCCAAGACACCACCCGTCAAACGGAATATCCCCTTTCCCCGCACTTTTTGCTTCCTTTTCCCTTCGGCAACGACTACCTTAATAAAACAATGATCACCCGAACGGTGGCGAAACGGACGTCACCGTTCGGCAACCGCCCCCGCCCCCTGCGGTGTCGGCTGGCTGCCCTTCCCTTTCCAGTGAGACACGTTGCCCATGGTACGAGACTACTCCACAGTGCTTCAAGAGATGATCGTGACCCCGGAAGTGGCCTTAGAAGAGCTCGAACCCGGGATGAGTATCTTTATCGGCACCGGTGCGGCCGAACCCCGCACCATGGTCCGGGCCCTCCTGGCCTCTGCCGCGCCCAACATCCAGGACCTGGAGCTGATCCAGATCATCAGCTTCGGCGATGCCGTCAACTCCAAGAATTTTTCGGCCGACCGCTTTCGCCTGAAGACCTTCTTCTCCGGATGGGTGGCCGACGACGCCATCTCCAAGGGCCATGTGGACTACATCCCCAGCCGCTACTCTGAAATCCCCAACCTCTTTGCCTCGGACCACATCGACGTCCACGTGGCCATGATCCAGGTCTCCCCGCCCAACGACTCGGGTTATTGCAGCCTGGGCACCGCCGTGGACGTGGCCCGGCAGGCCATCGACAAGGCCACGGTGGTCATTGGCGAGATCAATGAAAACGTCCCCCGCACCTTTGGGGACACCTTTGTGCCCATCTCGGATTTCGACTGCTTTGTCCTCTCCGACGACCCGCCCTTCACCTTTGACCGCTGGCCCGTGGACAAGGTCTTTGACGTGGTGGCCCAGAAGGTGGCCTCGGTCATCGAGGACGGCAGCTGCATCTCCTACTCCATCGGCCCCCTCTTCGAGGCCCTTCCCCGCCACCTGCGGGGCAAAAAGAACCTGGGCATCCACAGCCCCTTTGTCACCGACGCCCTCATGGACCTCATCAACAGCGGGGCCGTAACCAACCGGAACAAAAAAATCTACCAGGGGAAATCCCTGACCTCCTACGCCCTGGGGTCCAAAGAGCTTTTAAAGTGGCTCGACGGCAACCCCATGGTGGAGTTCCAGGCCATCAACCGGGTCTTCAGCCCCATGCAGATCGGCAAGAACCCCTCGGTGGTCACCATCGTCCACGCCCGGAAGGTGGACTTAAAAGGCCGCTTTGCCCTGCACACCGGCAAAGGCAACGTGGCCACCGGGCCTTCGGAGGTCATCGATTTTTTCAACGGTGCCGAAATCTCCCGGGGCGGGTGCACAATCTTCGCCCTGTCCAGCAGAAACCTGGAAAGCAAGCCCAACGTCATCTGCAGCGTGGACAACTACCCCAACCAGTTCTCCCTCCATGAATCCGTGGACCTGGTCATCACCGAATACGGGGTGGCCAGCCTCAAAGGGCGCACCGTGCGGGAACGGGCCCAGGCCCTCATCGAAATCGCCCACCCCGACGACCGCGCCGCCCTGGTGGCCGCCGCCCGGGAGAGCCACATCCTCTACCCGGACCAGATCTTTCTGGAAGACTCCGCCCACTCTTACCCTTCGGAGATCCACCGCACCCGGACCTTCAAGGGGGGCAAGGTGATCCACTTCCGCCCCATCCGCCCCTCCGACGAAGAGGGCATGAGAAAGCTCTTCTACCGGTTCTCGGACACCGCCGTCTACTACCGTTACTTCACCCCGGTAACGGCCATGCCCCACGCCAGGATGCAGGAGTACGTCAACATCGACTACACCGACACCATGGCCATTGTGGGCGTTACGGGCCGGGCCGACAAGGAGCGCCTGGTGGCCGAAGGCCGGTTCGTCAAGGGAAGAAAGGAGGGGTACGCCGAGGTGGCCTTTGTTGTGGACGAAGCCTTCCAGAACATGGGCATTGCCACCGGCATGCTGGACATGCTCACGGACATCGCAAAAAAAAGGGGACTTAAAGGCTTTACCGCCGATGTCCTCAGCTCCAACCGACAGATGCTCGCCGTCTTTAAAAAACTCGGGGAGAGCTGCAAGGTGACCATGAGCGACGGGGTGTATGAAATTGCCGTGACGTTTTGAATTTACGAGGATAATACCCGCCATGCCCGACGCAGCCCCGCGCTGCCGGGCAGGCGGCGCCCCAGTATGTTCCCTGTCCGTTCCGGCGTCTCTTGCCGTGACGTTCCGTTGACAAGCCGTTCATAAACAATCCTGCCTCAGCCGCCCATCCCTTTGATCTTGCAATGTTCCTGATAACCCCATAAAGTGACAAACCATGTGTCGCAGCACCGGGAACACACCCACGTGATAACGCCCGGCAGCACCTGCCCATCTGCCCGGTCTGTGCCACCACGCCGATTTTTTCTGTCACACACGTTTGTGTCGGCCTCCGTAACTCACACACTTGCACTGCATGCGCACGGTGCACCCCATGCCCATCATTCCGGCGCGCATGTTTAACGTCTGCTATTTCGGTGTCCCATGTATTTCCTGCTCTTAGCCATCCTCGCGATCTGCGTGTTTACACGGCTCAATAACGTCAACAAGCAGCTCTCCAGGCGTATCGATGCCCTTGAAACAGCCCTGAAGGACTTGTCTGCCGCAGAAGCGGCCCATGAAGTAAGGACGCCCCGGGCGACCGCCGCCCCACAGGCGCCTTCCCATGACGAGATTCTTGACGAGATGCTCCTCGACCTTCCACCGGAGCCCCAAAGGGCGCCATCGGAAAAGAAACCGGCCCGCCCGCGCTTTCAAAGGGGCCGCATCCTGCTTGCGCCGCCCGCCCTCTTCATCAGGGAGCCCAAGGCAACACCTGCCGCGCCCAAGCCCGCCCCTGCCCCCAGCCCCACCCTGCGCAGCACCTGGGCCGCCCAATGGCAGCGGTTCAAGGAAAACGTGGACTGGGAACTCTTTGCAGGCGCCCGGCTCTTTGCCTGGCTCGGGGGGCTGGCCCTCTTCATTGCCGCCGGGTTCTTCGTCAAGTACTCCATCGACAACAACCTCATCCCGGCCCAGCTTCGTCTGGCCATCGGCGCGGCCACGGGCACTGCCCTGCTCATCGCCTCGGGACGGGTCAAAAGCCTGCGGTTTGATATCCTCAGGCAGACCCTGGCGTCAGGGGGCATCGGGGTTCTGTACAGTGTGGTCTTTGCAGCCACCCTCTATTATCACTACATCCCCAATCCCATGGGCTTCGGGATCCTCTCCCTTATCTCGGCAGCGGCCTTTGCCCTCTCCGCTTTTTACCGGCGCATCTCCATCGCCATTCTGGGAGCCTTGGGCGCCTATGTCACCCCCCTGCTCCTGGGCAGCGGCCAGGGGAGCCTCATCCTGCTCTTTGCCTACCTGGCCGTGGTGGGTGTGGGACTTCAGAGGGTCTCGGCGTTCCTTGCCGCGCCCTCCCTTCTCTTTGTGGCCGCAACAGGCACCCTCACATCTCCACCGCAGGCTGCGCCACCTTTGCCACCCTTGGTTCAAGCCCTGCCTTTCCCATGGCCGTGATGTGGGGCGCCATTCCTGGGCTGTTCGCCTTTTTTCTCGCACCGAAACAGCTCAACCCCGAAACAAACCAGTCCGTCAGGTGGGCGGGGTTCCTCTCCTTTTTGCCGCCCATTGCCGTGGCCCTGCTCCTCACCTTTGCCAAACCGGGCTGGGAGCCCCTTTTCATCCTCACCGCCACCTCGGCTGCCGCCCTGGCCCTGGGATTTTTCAACAACGCATGGCACCACCGGGTTGTCCCCTGCATTGCCATCACCTTTCTTCCGGTGCTGGCCTGGGTCGCCATGCGGTTTGGTGCCGAGACCGCCCCGGCAGGAACCCTTCTCCTGCTTGTCTACGGTGTGACCGGAGGCATAGGGCCCGTGGCCCTCATCCTGCGCCACGGCCACTCCGACATGATGCTCCGCTGGCTCAAGCTCTTTCCCACGGCTGTTGTGGCGGCCACGGTCCTGGCCCTTGCGGGAACGCCCTTTGCCGGCCCCCTCTTCTGGCCCGTGCTGCTGATCCTTCAGATCGCGGGTATTGCCATAAGCCTTCTTGTCGGCGCCTTTCTCCAGGTGCTGCTCCTCCTGGGGCTTTTTGTCGGTGGCGGTCTCTACTGGCTCTTTGCCGTCCCCACCTCCTTCATCGGCTTCGGGTTCTTCGCCTTTGCCCTCATGGCGGGCGCCCTCCTCATGGCCGCCATGATCCTTTTGATCAGGTCCATGCCCGCCCTTCTGGCCCGGCTGGACCTTCCCCCTGCCAAGGGCTTTGCCACCCCCTTCTTCAAGCTGGAGGAGTGGCTCACCGCAGCACCGTCCGTGGGGCTCTTTCTCCTCATGGGAGCCGCCTTTGCCGTGCGCCATCCCCACTATCCCCACGCAGGCATGGTGACCCTTACGGCCTTTCTGGGGCTCTGCCTGTTCATGTGCAGACGGACGGGCTTTCAGCCCACCGGGGCCATCGCCCTTGTGGCCACGGCCGCGGCCCAGTCTGTATGGGTCTTCAGCCAGTGGGGCGCCCCCCTTCTCTTTTCCGCCGTTACCTGGTCCTCGGTGCTCTTTGTTGCCGCCCTGGCCCTTCCCTTTCTCCTGTTCTCTCAGCAGAAGAAATGGCCCGTGGTCTGGCACGCCGCCGCCCTCTTTGAGCTGGCCCAAATGCTCTTTGCCCTGTATGCCGCAAAGCTCCTCTGGCCCGGAGACCTCTCGGGCTGGCTACCCCTGGTCCCTGCCCTTCTTAAAATTGGGCCCGTTGCCATCCTGTTAAAACGGCTGGAGGCAAGCCCCCACCGCAACAGCATTCTCGCGTTTCACGGCGGGGTCCTTCTCTTTTACATCTCCGCCCTGCCCGTGCTCCTGCTTCCCCACGGATGGCTCGGGGTGGCCCTTGTCTTTGAGTCTGCCCTGCTGCTCTGGCTCAACAGGCGCATCGAACACCCGGGCCTCAGATGGGTCTCCCTGGGCCTGGCCCCGTCCGGGCTCCTGGTCCTCTACACAGCCCTGCCACAGATGAGCGCAGAGGGTGTCCTGCCCTTGCTCAACCCGGCCTTTTTCTCCGTGGCTGCCTGTACCGCGGCCCTGGGAGCCGCCGTCAAACTCAGCCCCTGGCCCGGGCGTAAGCTGGGCCGCATGGACCTGCCCAACGTCTTCCTCTGGATGAGCCTTGTCACGGGATTCTACCTGGCCAACCTGGCCGTGGCCGACCTCTTCTCCGGGTCCGGTTCCTCCCACAGCCTCATTCCCGACAACTCCTATGCCCACTGGGCAGCCTGTGCCCTGGCCTGGGCCGGGTTCGGTGCCGCCACCTGGCGCGTGCCGCGGCTTCACATCGCCATGCGCCTTGCAGGGCTCCTGCTCTTTGTCTCCGGCAGTACCGGCCTGGTCCTGTTGCCTATTTTCATGCCCAAGGCCATCGCCACCATGGGCCCCTGGGCCAACCCGGCCATCTTTGCGTGCCTGGCCCTTGTGGCCATGGCCTGGTTCACCTTTAAAAAGGAGTCCCCGGACGCCTTCAACGGCTATTCCCGCAGCCTGCTCCTGGCCGTGCTGCTCGTGGCAGGGTTTGCCCTGCCCGCCCTGGCCTTAAGCACCGGTCTGGCCACGGGACGGCCCTTCACCCTCTTTTTCAGCCAGACACCTTACCGAGCCGTGGCCTCGGCCGCTCTGTGGATCCTCTACGGCACGGCCATGCTCCACTGGCCCAAAGCCCTGGATCGCCCCTTCCGTCTTGCGGGTCTCGTCCTGGCCATCATTGGCCTGGCCAAGGCCCTTCTCTTTCCCCTGCGGTTCAGCGAGGCCTTCGGTCTCATGACGCCACTGGCCAACACCCCCACCCTCCTTTACATCGGAGCCCTGGGCCTGTTGACCTTTCTCACCGTAAAGCCCCGCCCCACCCCCTGGCCCCTTCCCAAGCCCGAGGCGAGGGACTTCTGGGGTGTAGCCCTTGCCGTCACGGCCTTTGCCATCCTCAACATCGAGATCGCAAGCGTGTTCGGAGGACCGGATGAACCCTTCAGCTTCCTCACCCACGGAAGCCTTCCCAAACAGCTGGCCTACAGCATCGGATGGATGCTCTTTGCCATTGGCCTTCTGGCCGTGGGCGTCAGAACCAGAAACAACCAGACCCGATGGGCCGCCATCGCCCTTCTGGGCGTTACGTCCCTCAAAATATTCACCCGGGACCTCTGGTCCCTCGGCCACCTCTACCGCGTGGGCTCCTTTGCAGGCCTGGCCGTGGTCATGATCCTCGTCTCCGTCATCTACCAGAAGTTCCTGGCCGGTGAGGACAAAGGGGATGGGTAAATAAGGAAAAAAAGCCTCCGGCGGCAAGGTGTGCCACCTTGAAAGCAGGTAGCGGATGCGTTTTGCCCCTCGTTCCTCGGGGCAAATCACACCCGCCTTAAAACGACATTCATTCAAACGATTTTTTATAATCTGGTTGTTAAACTTTTTTAGAAGCTTAGCCCCCGGCAGGGCCGCCGGAGGCATAAACTAAATAGATTTTTCTCGTTCTCAGGAGTTGATATGAAACCGATTCATGCCCTTATCCTCTGCGTTGCCCTTCTTGGGACGCCCCTGTCCCTCCATGCTGCCGACACATGGGAGAACCGGGCGTCGGTCCTTGTGCCCGAGCCGGGTATTGCCGAAGCCGTCCTGCCGCCGGAATTAATGGAAAAAACCGGCCCCAACGCCGTGGACCTTGCCCTGGAAGGCCCGGACGGCAAACGCCGCGCCTTTGAGTTGTACTGGCGGGAGCCGGACACCACGAATCGATACGACTTAAGGGCCTACAGCAAAAAATTCAACGACAGGGGGGAGTTTATCTGGCGGTGCAATGCCCCGGACCATGAGGTGAGCGCCCTTCATGTGACGTTGGACAATCCGAGGATAATGGGCAAGGTGGAGGTCAGGGCACGGGTTAACGACATCTGGATCGTCCTGGTCAAAGACGCAGCCCTTGTAAGGTCCGGCAGGCAGACCCGGAGCGAGATCCCCATCAAGCCCGACACGTACCAGGAGTTCGGCCTGATCTTCAAAGGCTTTGACCGTGACTTTGAAAAAAAAGTGATCTCTGTGGAGCGCGTCACAGCCCTTTCAGTCACCGAAGGCACGGACTACGCAAAGCAGAACGTCACACCGAAATTCCAGGTGTCCGAGTCCGGCGACATCACCGAGCTTCGTGTCCTGTTGCCCGGCTCCGGCCTTTATATCGACACCCTGCGCCTCAACACCGAAACCCAGTTTCTGGGCGACTGGCTGGTCGGCAGGGAAGAGATCTGCAACGGTCAGCGCACCTTCGTGCCCATGGCTGAAGGCTCGGTAAGGCACGTCTCCGACAAGATCCACGAGCTCACCCTGCCCATCAGAGACAGGTGGAAAGGCAAGTCCCTGGTCATCAAACTGGATCCCAAGGGCCGCTACCTGGGCAGCCCCTCCGCCCTCTCCGTGGAACTTTTTCTCCCCCGGATCGTCTTCTCTGCTGACAAAATGGGTTCCTACACCGCCCTTTCCGGCACCGGCTCCGAAGCCCAGATCCTCACCAGCCTCGGATACAGGAACCGGGCACCCTATCAGGTCGTCTCCTTTTCAGGGGCCAAAGCAAACCCGGATCTCACAAAACAGGCCCTCACCGACACTTACAAGCTCAAAGGCGGCCCCTTTACCAACGAGGGTTTTACCTGGGCTGCCTCCGTTGCCGTAAATGCCCCCGGCTACTACCGGCTCCCCTTTCCCATGGAAGCAAGCCTTTCCCCCAACCGTGCAGGAATCCGCCTGGCAAAAGGTGAGACCCAGGTGCCCTTTTTCATGGACCGCACCGAAAACGTGCCGACCCCCCTGCCCCTTTCCCCGGACTATGACAAAGCCCAGAACAGGACCACCTGGGACCTCACCCTGCCCCAGCCTTCTCCCTGGTGGGTGGCCCTCAACCTGTCGGCCGAGGGCATCTTCAGGCGCACCGTGACCATCCAGCTTCCCAAACCCGGGCAGGTGGGCTGGGAAACCTGGAAGACCGTCACCTGGAGAAACACCCTCGACAGCGAGACCACCCTCAGGATCCCCCTGGCCCGCCTCCCCGAAGGCCAGAACAAAATCCGCATCCTCATGGACCACAACGACAACGAGCCCCTGGTCATCACAACAGCCGAGGCCGTCTATACCGCGCCATCCATCTGCTTTCTTGCCTATGAGCCCGGACCCCTCACCCTCCACGGCGGGCACCCGACCCTCCCCGCCCCGGACTACGACCTCTCACTGGTCCGCACAAAGCTCATGGAAACCCTGCCCACCCAGGTTACGGCCCAGCCCGTGGCCCCCAAGGCAACAACCTGGTCCGGCAACTGGATCAAACACTTCCAGGCCAACGGCTGGGGCCTCTACGCCGCCCTGGGCCTCGTGGCCCTGGTGCTCCTCGGTATCATCGCAAAGATCCTTCCGGCAGCTGAGGCAGGGAAGGAAACCGAATAAAAAAAGCCTCCGGTAGCCAAGGGCTGAGCCCTTGGCTACAAGGTTCGCACATGCTCCGGAGCTTCGCCCCTTCGCATGTGCTGACGGGCTGCGCCCGTCATATAGATCGGGGGCAAGAGGCAACAAAACGTATCAGGCTATCTTTCGTTCCCAGGCTCTGCCTGGGAACGATTCACGGAGTTTTACCGCCACACGGCACAACGGGCGAAGCATCTCACCCCTCAGACGCTCGAAAGCCATGACCACCCCGAACTCTGCCCCCCCGCCCTTTCATCCTCTCCTGCTCTTCTTTGTAAATGGCCGCCATGCGGTCGATCTTGGCATACTGCCGGGCCAGCAGATCTTCAGTGATGGTCCGAATCCCCCACCGCTTGAAATCCAGTTGCAGGCCGTTGCCGCCAGGATCTTCGGCCCCCTCCAGCTCCGCAATAAAGTCACCCACAGATTGCAGCAACCGATGTATATCCTTGATGGAATCACACAACTCTGAAATCTCCGACCCGGAAAACATGCCGGGGGAGTGGCTGTTTGATGAGGTCATGGTGGAAACCTTTTTTAGTCAGTAGTGATTGGGGAGTAGTGAATAGAATGTGAAGCAACCGTTTCATCCATCGACAAATAACAACAAGCCACCGGACCTGAAGAGAAATAGTGAAAGAAGTCACCCCGATGGTACTCAGCGCTCCAATACCCCTCAGCCCGTAGGGTGCACTCCGTGCATCAGAAGAACCCACAAATGTCGATCCTTCAAAATCACGCCATGCAGCACGAAGCCTCCGTGTCATCTATAAGCTGATCAATACCTATTCACGGATCCTGATTCCCCGCATAGATATCTTCATAAGATTTTGTGGAAAAAAATCGCCCTGCCCAAAAACAAAAGGCCCTGCTCAGACATCAGGAAAAGGAAAACGCACCGTCGGCAAAACGTAGGAGGAAACCAGACGCAACACCGCCATTACCCATGCTGTTTGAACGCACGCAGAAATCCGAAGGGGCGTTTTCCCGCCCGTCAGTCAGAACCACCTGTGTTCATGGGCCATTTAAAACGGCTGTACCGCCTATTGAGGAAGCGCAAGGTTGCGCGTGGTGAGGAAAATACGACTTGAAAAGGGGGTGAGTGTGGTGTAAAAAACCGTGTAGCCATGACGACCTCCAGTGAAGGTTGTTTTTGGTCAGGCCTGGCAGGATGGTAGGACATCCTGTCGGGTTGACTACCATGAATTCCATGATTTCCGTAATAACTAGTTATTACGTTCAACCCTAATTCCATCTCTTTCATGTGTCAACACTTTTTTTACTGACAAATCCCATGGTTATTCATTTCGAAATAAGCAGAAGTATCGTTCATACGCCCTTATGATAATGGCCACAATTGCATAAAATATTGGCTTCTCCATCTCGGCCACAACACGACAAAACATTCCATTCATTTCATGAAAATTATCCAAAGTTCTCTCTCAAGGAATGACAAGTTTTTTAAATTGAAAAATCAAGATGCCAGGGGTATGACGTAAAAACGTTTGTCTGGAATGCCGGTGCCAGAATCACAGGGGCAAGCCCCGTGGACAGGAACAGTTCGCGCGCCCTCGATACACTAGATTGTACGCGAAGACTTCTGTAACTATAGAATTGTAGTGCTTTGGCACATTCAAAACAAGTTCTGGCACAGCAGACGAATGGGCACCATTAAACTAATTTTTTCTGCAATATCATACGCTTAAAGTGTTAAAGTGGCTTATTTTAAATAACCGGGCCAAGATTGGACTACAATGCAAACTATTTGCAATGGCTCACAACATAGGGAATTCGGCTCGCTATGCTTGGTGTAGAACGTGATGGGTCTGGTCGAAAAGCTCCAGACAGTCACATCGATAACAACAAAAGGGAATATAGCCTGGAAAACCAGGCTATATATAGATCAGATATGGTGAAAGTTGTGGCATTTGCCTGAAGGATTTCTTTAAAATCAGCCGAAGAGGCATTTATGGAAATGGCGTTATTTTAGAGACTTCTTAGGATTCCAAAAATCGAAATATCCATAATAGAGCTTTTTCAAGCCTAATATCAAAAAGCTCATCGTAATAATTGATTTTCGTTTTAGCGTTCACAGTAAAGGAGTAATTAATGAGTGATTTTGATGTACAAGAAGAACAAAAAACCATGTCAATATTTTCAGCATTAGGAATATATACAGCACTATTAATAGTTACATTTTCCAACTTAGATTCTTCATTCTTCTTATTGCTTTATTTGGCCTCTGGTTTTGTTATGAATCGAATTGTTTTACGAAGGCTTATTGATTGGCATCCCGTCTACAACACATTAGAAAATGTATCTCGAGGAAAGCTTAGCATGTTTCTATTCTGGCCACTTTCCTATATTGTACTTTTTGCCAGAATTGCTATAGTTAAAATCCTGTAGTTCCAAGAAGGGAGAGTCCTCCGAACTGGACAAACATATACCGGACGAGTCATTTTGCGCCTCAATGAGGTGCTCATAAAACTCGTGGTAAGGGTAAAACTCCAAGCCTCAGGATACGACAGCTCGCCTTGCAATAAAGGACAAGCCGAATTTCGCTGCCTTGACAGCAGGGCTCCCTGTCGTTTGAGGTAGCTGCGAGTAAGCCCCAAAAAGGAGGTTTTTCCCACCTTAACTTTTCCGTTTCGTGGTCAGGATGAAGGGGCAAGTCAAGCCTACACCTTTGACATTTTTGATTCTGAAATAGATTTGATCTGATAAAATACAGCTCCTGCGGCAACAGCTGCATGAAAACCATACTGAAGTTTTCTTTAATTGAATCGGTTTCCCAGATGGGATAGACCGATGTAAAGGGGTCCGGGCTCGAAAAAGTGACCCAATCAATATTTCACTAAGTACAGACGGTCAGTGGGAAAAAATGCGAAGTATAAAAAACTTATTTGTTATCTTTATTTGTTCAGCTTTGTCTGCTTGTGCTACATCTCAAAACATTAAGTGGGATCATACAGATAATTCATACAAAGACATAAAGAACAATGCCTCTTTCAGGGCTCCAGAAGGTTACAAACTTTACACCCCCTACAATGCACCAGGTGGTTTAAAAGATTTGGCCCAAGCACAGAGTGAAGACCACGCAATAGTCCTTTACAATAAAAATACCAGAATCAGTATTATTGCTGAGATAAACATACAAAAAGATGTATCCTACAGCAATCAACTCACTTCTTTTATTGACAATTATGACCAGCATCAAAACCCGACCAAAGTTTTTAATGAATTTTATTGGGAGCATGAACAAAAGGATTGGATTACAACTGTTAGCATAACACCTATGCAAGTTGAACCATTCAACTTAATTGCAGGTATCGTCCAAGCCATGTCTTTTGAGTCATTTTTTAGTTTAGGATATGCGTCTTTTATTGATCACAACAAAAACGACAAATACATATCTTATGTTTTGATTTTATCACCACTTACATGCTATGAGACAGCTTTGAAAGATCTAAATTATTTCCTATCCAGCATAACTCTCAGATCAAACCAGTAAATACGACAGAAACAAACGAAGCCTCTGAACCTATACATCTGATATTTTGTTTCTTTTAGTAGCTCTTTATGTCCACGGAATATGCCAATAAGTCGAATGATTCAGCTCTCAGAAACACCAAAAAGCAGGTTTTGGTACAGCAGGCGTCTATACACCACAGAACCGGTCTTCGGTAACATCAGGAGCCCCCTCAAATTGAATCGATTTACCCAGATTTAGGAGAGGTCAGGTTGATACGCAGTGGATGCTCTTTGCAATTACCAACAAAATAGGAAACTTGAGGCACTATGCCTGATAAGTCTGATCGAAAAGCTCGCGGCGGTCGTATCGATGACCAAAATGTGGCGTGAATATTTTCGTTGACTGAATTGTGATGAATGCGAAAAAACTTTCTTTGAAATAAGCTTGGAAAGATATTCTGAAAAAAGAATTAATCTCCAAGGCTCGTTAGGCCACAAGATGGATATAAACAAAGCACTTGATAACTTTAGAAATGCCATTGATTCTATATGGGACAATCTAAGGGTCGCCAATATATCATCTGGAGATGATGAATGGGATGATATTACAGAAACTCTATTTGCCAATTTGGTTTGCATCCCACTCGATAAAGACTTTGGTCGGTATGCCTTTTACAACGAGGAGACCAAAAGTAAGATCATTTTGGTAATTCCTCATGATGTAAAAGTTCTTATTGGTACAGACGATAAGTCAGATAATGGATTATCAAACATGATAGTATGGAAAACAGATAAGTTTAATGATGATAATGAGTTTGTCTTCCGGGAATTTGCAAACCCAAGTGAGCCACATTCGAAAACCAGTTTATCATTTGTCACTGGTCAATGCCTTAAAACAGGATTAATAATTTCCGCCCCTTATAGAGACGTATCTTTCAAAATTACAGAGACCTAACAAACGCATAGTAAGGGACCGCTGGCGCTCCGCGCCAGTGCCCTCGATTTGTTCAGCGGCAACACATGCGCTGCGTTCAGGCACATACAATGAATTCAATTCGAAAAAACATTAAAGAAATTCTTGATTTGATTTCTTCAAAAGAAGAACAGATTAAATATGAAAAAGAGGTACCTATTGCAAATGTACCTGCCGAATTGATTTGCACGTGGTTTGATGACCTTTATCATCCACAGTCAAAGTTACATCAAGAGGCTTTTTCAGATGATGAACAACAGATTTTAGATTCTTTCAACACTTTTTATGAATCTCGTGTTGATGAACTCCCCGAAACACTGCCTGAAATGCATATCAATCTTCAGTGGGAAGAAATCATTAAAGAAGCCCAGCGTGTTCTAAGAAGCATAACATGGTGATACAGAAACGTTTTCTCGCCAACCGGGTTCAAGCAGAAAAGGGGCGAACCTACATATTTGACATTCTTGCCATCCGATCAGCGTTTTCTGCTGAGAAAATTGATACCAATCCTAATTGTGTTTGTGAGGCTGGCATTGAACCGCCTCTACACAAACCATGCATCAGCATTGCAAGCTTATAAAGCACATAAATTCAGAACTTTACAACACCCCAAGACAAGATTATATTCTGAAATAGCAGACGTATGTCACCATGGAAACGGTCTTGGGCAACACCGACGGCACTCTCAGCCTGATCTACGAGGGTTCAATCAACCAAAACCACGCCCAGGTGTACGTCAAGCATCAGACACCAACTGAACCGGACGATGATTTTCATGTTACGTAGTGCCTGTAGTGGTCCGGATGGTTGCAACCCTAAGCCACCGACTACAGTCGGTGGGGTATCCACAAAGGCATAAAATGCATTTTTTTATTATTATAAACGTGTTTTTTGTAATTATACTCACAATTATAGTAAATAAAAATATTACTACAGGATTTGATGAAAAGATTCTTACATGGTTTGATTCTATAGAGAGTTTGACTCTAAACTTGTTTTTTATTCTTATTACTTGGCTTGGATCACTTTGGATTTTGTTGCCCACATTGGCTGGCATAACAATAGGGTTGATATTTTATGGTTATCGCATGGCTGCCATTGTGTTCAATATAGGCTTTATAGGCGCAGTATCCACGACTTATATCATGAAGTCCCTCATAGAGCGGCCAAGGCCTGAACTATTTGAAAACATGACGACTATGCCTTATGATTCTTCATATCCAAGTGCGCATACGACACAGGCTTTTGCCTTTGCATTGATGTTGTCACTATTAGTTTACTCACTGGACACCTCTTTTAAAACGTCTTTCGCATCACTGTTTTTAAGCTTTGCTGTCATGGTTGGGATCTCCAGGATGTATCTTCAAGTTCATTTCCCCAGTGATGTGATAGCAGGCGTATTGGTAGCATCAATATGGACTGGCATCGTTATATATCTCATAAACTTGGGGGTTCTCAGATGAAAAATAAGCTGTTAGGCACAGGGGAGGAGGGATATAATCCTCTTCGTAAGTTCAAGGTGATTATGCAAGGTTTGCGTTATTCTGCATCTGATTTTTCTGTTTTGCACAAGTTTATGATTTCGTTTGTTATTTTAATACCTGTTGTGATTTACAATGGTGCCTTAGATGCGTCTATTATTGTATTGGCTACGGTATTTATGTTGAGTGCTGAGATGTTCAATACCAGCATAGAAGCCATTTGTGATTTCATCCATCCCGAGTATCATGACAAAATCGGGATCATCAAAGATATCGCAGCAGCAGCTACAGGCTTGGCTATTTTTGCCTGGCTACTTGTATTGGTCGTTGAAATTGTTGAGGTTGTTGGGCATATATAGGGTCTTCTGAAACAGTCAGCGATTACCTCGGGGTGTCTCACGGCTCGTTTCCAAACGGAACTCCGTCCATGAATCGGTCCTACACCTACCATGGCCTCTGCTGACTCCTGCTCGAACACTGACTGTGTTGCCACATCCTGCGCTGCCATCTGACCGCAAAGTCGAACAGGCCTTCCCGAGCTCTTTTGAGTGCCCCTTGAGGGGTATAAGAACGCGATCTTTCTTTCCACAACCGCAGCATTTACCATATTTCTTCGAATCCTGGACTTCGTCATGTTGTGCTGACTCATCCAGAGCCTTGCACTTGTAAGCTGGTGATTCAGAACGCCCTGCTTCCCACCCTTCGAGCCCGAATCAATACGCCCCTTGCTCCTGTCGGTTTGTCTGTTCGTCGGCTCATAAAT
The DNA here is from genome assembly GCF_056829965.1 of Desulfoluna sp. CYM3A. NCBI lineage: Bacteria > Pseudomonadati > Thermodesulfobacteriota > Desulfobacteria > Desulfobacterales > Desulfolunaceae > Desulfoluna > Desulfoluna sp. CYM3A. The sequence continues at coordinate 912,758 of NZ_CP186556.1, read as the reverse complement.
TTGCCATAGAGTGACCACTCCCTCCGGTCATTCTCGCTGATGCTCGTGATTCCGCTCTGCTTCATCTCCTCCAGACGGAACCACACGACGCCTCCCTTGCCTTAGACTAGTGCTTATGCTAAACCGTTGTTTGATCAGAATGATTCACACACAGAGGACTTCCCGGTTAAACTTCCGGGTCACCGCATAAAATTGCCCCCATACCGGGCGTACACAAGTCATTGCACCGGACGGGAACAGCTGAGCGTTTCCAAGCGCTTCCGGCTCTCAAATAGGTTAACTTATTCACCGTTGCCGGTCCTCGTCGCACACCCGGTGAATGATAGTGTTATCAGCTAACCATCATGAACATGACGAACTTCAAAAAGATTATTTACAGCATTGCCCAAGCGCAGGGCATGACTGTTGGCACATTCCATAAGGCCAGCATCACCCCCAACTTCCACGCGTGTCAACTAAGTCATCCACATGGCCTTACACTATTTGTGTTGTGCTCAATCAATGATGATTGGGCATTTGCTAAGACGTTCCACCCCATGACATGGGGGCTCGAATTCACGGATCATTCTGGCCTGGCAAGCAGTCTCCGTGAAAGCTATGGTATCGAGGTATTGGTAAAAAAGGAACTTGATGGTCCATTCTCAAGCAGGCCATATCTGCATAACTACGATATCAAACACTGGAAGCCGAAAACCCTGGGTGAGGGATTATTCAATTGGTGGGATAAAGGGGAAGAGGGGGTCGCGTTGGAAGCAGTTGGTTTTTGTAGCCATACCGGGTGAGTTGCTGTATTTGAAATATGCTTACTCACTCTTTGTATTATGTTTTTTATAGCAATAATTTTTTTCACTGAAAGCCATTTGATGAATTGAAAACTTATTGTTATGAAGTACTGTATCTCAACAGGCATATCCGAATTCAGCATTCCCCTATTGCCCTTACCGAAACACTTTTTTTAAAAAAGCCCCTTGCACATGGACCAGGCTACGTTTCGTAGTTTTGAGGTTTATCGTTATTCGCACCTACACCTAATACGAGGGCAAACCGTGACATTTCAAGCACTTGCCATCGAGCAACTATGTACGCTTAAAGAATTAATATCGAGACTGCTAAGATTAGGCCTACAATGACTATACGTAAAGCAACCCCAGATGATTCGAATGAGTTAACCGACATTTCATTTATGTCAAAAAAACACTGGAATTACCCTGACCATTATTTTGATATATGGAACGCAGAGCTAACGATTACACCTAGTACGTACAAAAAAATCATGTCTTCGTTATTGAAGACTCTGGTATCAGGGGATTCTATTCTGTTTATCAAGCTTCAGACTGAAATCACTCTTTCAGAGTTCACCATGCGACCTGGAACATGGCTGGATCATGTTTTTATTAGACCTGAATACATTGGCATGGGCTACGGAAGGTCACTGATGGGTCATCTTGCAGGACAGTCCCAGACACAAAAGTGGGCACAAATTCAAATTCTTGCAGATCCCAATTCAAGAAATTTCTATAAAAAAATGGGCGCTTCTTACATCAAAGAAGTCCCCTCAAATATTGAAAGCAGGACCGTTTCGTATTTCATTTGGAACCAACCGATTTCATTACCTGAAGCCCACAGGCAATGAAAAGAGCCCTTAACAGATACTGGTACCAAACCATTCTGCTGGCAGGTTAACCGCTCGATTATATATAAGGTTTCTTGAACAAAAGGCGACATATGGTACAAATAATTTCAGGGCTATTTATTGTATCTTTTTGGCCTTCTTGGCTTTTCCGTAGAAATTGAAAATTTCCTGATAACCGGTTTTTTAGACCCATTTGGGGTCGCATTCTCATTTGTTATCCTGATGACAGGATCCTGCCTGGTTTATTTCAAATATTCCACACGAAAAAAGACAAATAACGTACTAAATGAGGCCCTTTCAATGTACCGCCACAATATCGAAATAAACACGATGGTTATTAGCAATCATCATCAGCGAAATAGATGTCAGGAGAATCATTAAAAAAGCACAAGACAGTTATTCCCTAAGTATGCTGATATGGCGTAGTTGTTATGATAATACTGCTTAATTATGGGCGCCCATACATTATAAAAGAAAAAAGTACCCAACTGGCGTTTTTTCATTGCACATGGAACAAATGCAATCGAATCCGATTAGGGGCTGTCTATCGTACTCATTCTCCCTGGGTTATGCACGGCATTTGCCATGAGCCATGTGGTTAACACCACTTTCTATAAATTGAGCAGACCCGACCTACCTCATGCTGACCCATTTTGTCGTCCTTAACAGTGTATAATAGGACTACGCCTCCCTCGCTTGCGTCTCTGTAGCCTACCAGTCAACGTGAAAAGTGGTCGCTTTGCTGTTCGGCGGGGGTATTGACCATTACCGCTTTGATGTATGTATATCTCGACCAAAATGGAATACTCTACAAGGGTAGATACATCCCCTGCCTCTCAAGTATTTCCACAGAAGACCAAATCAAAAATATGACGACAAAATATTTGCGCGCAAAGGAGCACTTGTATCAAGCGCAACAACTATGCCTAGTATGCAATTTAAACAGCAATAGCTAAGATCATTAAATCAAACGTGAATGACAATTTTGATCTTTTGCTTCAAAACTCATAAATAGTTCTTAGAGATACAAATCAGTTGGCACCGCGCACTATACGTCCAAAAAAGATTCAGTGATTTTTCTCAAGGTTCATACCTGAAAAGGAGAGCAATTTTTGAATAGGACCAGAAACGCTTTGACCCAGTAATTGGTTCCAAGTCTCAAAATGACATTAACGGATATAAACTTTATAAAATATCCGGAATAGGAATCGCTATCTGTCTCGGGTCTCCCATTGCCGAGCCTTCAATGTCACAAAACTACAAAAAATTAGGGAAAAGATCCGAAGCTCGGAAAGCGCTGCTCTATATAACAATAGCGTGGGTTCTATTTCCAATAGCCGCGGCTCTCATTACCGAGGAATTGAACATTTCAGCGTCTTCCATATTAGTACCGTTGGCGATAGGTACATTTCTATACGCAAAACAAAACCAGCTTGAAGATATAGAAGCGCACGCCATGCGTGGCGGTAAGTTTGCATCAAACTGGAAAGCCCTGGGAATATCTCTCTTGTTCTCGACAGCCATCCTCACGGTTGTACTGTAGGCCATTATTTCGCTGAAGTAGGTTGGCAGCGCACATTTCATGTAAGGATTCAATAAAATGCCTTTAGTAAAAATCAGCATCCTAAAGGGGAGATCTGATTCTGAAAAAAAATATTGCTGAATACCATTCACTCATCTTTGGTTGAAGCATTCAAAATTCCAGATAAGAACAAGAGTACAAAGAATTATCGAGTATGATACCGGTTCTTTTTGAAATTCCAAGTGACAGAACAAATAAATTCACAATTATCGAAATTACAATTCTACCCGGCAGGTCGGCTGCTGCGATGAAATCATTATACAGGCTAATATTCAGTGGGTTAAAGGATCTCGGTTATCAAGACAATGATGCCGTCGTTGTCCTTTATGAACCTGAACTGGGTAATTGGGGCGTCCGTGGTGGTGTTCCTGCAAGTGAAATTGATTTGGGGTTTGATCTAAACGTGTGAGAGATCACGCGATAACTGGAAGAGAGTCGCATAGCAGCATCTTTCTTACAATGTCAAAAGCCAAGGAGCGGCGCCTTCGCCCCTCCGGCATGTGGCCCCACAACACGATCGAGAATACAACGTTTTATGTAATATCACAGGGCATTGCAACGCCATACGGTGCGCACGGCGCACCCTACCATCAAAAACCCGAGTTCACCCATTTCTCGAATTCTCAAAGATTTAAAACATGCAAAATTTTCTTTTAGGACTATCCTTCATCATCCTCGGGACAATTTACTATTTCGATGAGTGGGATTACAAATATGGGTTTATGGTCCCAAAAGAAACTGGCTATTGTCTCATTATGCTGGGGTCCTTCATTCTAATTTTTGCCTTCATTTATGGATGCATCAAAGAATACAACTCGGAAAAAAGTTGCAACATACAGGAATGGCGTGTGTGTGAGGGTTGCTTGGATGTATTTCCCAAAGGCCAAGTCACCTTAAAAAAATGCCCGACCTGCGGTGGTGCCATCTTGGATTTGGCATATTTCGTAAGAAACCGCCCGGATCAATGCCATGAGATCAGACAACAAATTATCTCCTGGCCGGATGAATAATCTTTGAACATCCCAATCCGTTCGGTCCCGATATCGCTCCATGCATTCAAGACTGGCCTTCCTGGATTCCTGATAGTTGGAGTGATGGTAGGGATAGATAATATCTCTGAAGTACCAACATAATCCACACAAGACACTACAAAACATGATGAAAAAACTCATTCTCACTCTGATCTTTGTCTTGAACGTTCACACCGTTTTTGCTGAACCGGACCTTGAGACGTTCCTGTTACTCAACATGCCCCCAAGTGACATCGCCCAAGCAGATGCCAGAAAAATGGATTCAAGGGTTCAGATATACGCAAAAAACCAGATATCTGAAGATGTGGTGGTCTTACTGTATGCGGCAACCCAGCCCGACCCCCATTCTGGGGACAAGGGCCATACCGTCTACCTGTCCACCGTAAACATCTGCAACGACCTGCGTTCTGTCTTCCATGGACATCACCGATCGTCTCTGACATCGTATACTGAGTATCCCGGCCACTTTTCCGAGATGGACGGCGTCATGGAATCATTTGAGATACCGGCTGGGGATCCATGTCAACCTGTGGTCTGTGCTGGCAGGGTCCGGCCACCTGAGCTCATCCTCAGACCTGTTTGTGTCGATTCAGCCGGACTTCTCCTTTCAGCCCGTTCTGTCATTGCCTGGCTCAAGTACCTTCTCCAAGGAAGGATTTAAACTCTTTTCGTCAGGCATAACGTATCTGTTTTATGGAGACATCGACGCAGACAGCGGTAATGAAATCCTTGCCTTGGACACACAGTATCGTTCAGAGGTATCCCATGAGGCGTATATCACGTTGAATCCCACCATGCGGGTCTTTAAATTCAATGGTCAGGGATATGTCCCTGCCGGATCCATAAACATGTTCGAAGAAGCGAAAATCGACGTGAAGCCATTTCACTTTTCGAAGAAAATCATGTACTCCAACGTGCCTGCGGCCCTGAACTCTTTGTTTGACTGCCAAGGCAGCTAAGGTAAAGAGCTTATAGAGCCTGTCCCCATATGGTTTTATTGCACGAGGTGCTGTGGTAAAGAGGTGGAGCAACGGGCTGGCACATGGCCCGGAAAGGATCAGCCACCACCCATGAAACTGTCACAGCGGATGCTCAAGGCTGGATGGAACATCGTCCCTGGACGGGATGGTACCTACACGGTGCATGCATCTCATGCCAGGCAATGCACCTTTTCATCGGCAACGGGCCACTGGTCTGTCCCCCTTGAGCGCATAGAAAAGGCCCTGGCAGCAGACCTTGCAAACATGGCCTCCCATACCCACGCCCCCATGGTCACCGCTTCCAGGCTCACGGCCCTCGACCATTCCAGGCGATCATCCCAACCCCTTCGATACCTATGCGACCAGGGCCTTGTGAAGGGCCGCACGGTATTGCACCTGGGAACCGGTCGGGAATGCATGGCCCGCAAGGACCTGCTGGCTGCAGGAGCCCGTGACGTGGCGGACTATGATCCCAACTTTTACCCGAACAGGGACGTTCTGAAACGGACGTACGATGTCATCATCGCCAGTTATGTTCTCAATGTCCTGCCCCCTGAAGACCGCGCCGAAGCCTACCGATGCATCGAATATCACACCGTCGGAACCGCGTACCTCACGGTCCAGGGAGTGTGGCCAGTGGAGCACAAATACAAGATCATCGGCAGGCACGAAGATGGTTACCTCATCCAAACCGGGCACAACACCACCTTTCGGAAAGGGTATGCCCCGGCCATGTTTGTTGATGAACTGCGCAGAACCCTTGGAGGAACCCCCAAGGTCCTCAGGATGTTTTACAGCAACACCCTTGCTTCCTGGACAAAGGATGACCGCTAAAAGGATACCAGGTCCTGATGCACTTGGTTTGCCTGACCCGCTTGCCTACGGCCACTAATACTCACTTGCAATTATAGAGATCAAAAGGTAAGGATTCATCCAGGCTATCCAATGGCGTCCATGTAGCCTGCAGGCCCGCCAACCCTTTGACGTGATGCGTTCAGGGACATTGTCATCAGGATCAACGTGCATAAAAAGCAGAAAGACAAGCCTCACTATGTTTGGTAGCAAAGATAACACCCAGGACATTACCGCTGAGATCATTGAAAAAGTGAGACAAACAGATCAGCAGCAGAAACTGGAAAATGAGCGAAAAGAGTCCATCGACAGTGTCATTGATGTGTTGGAAGACATGGTTGACATGCCAAGGGAACAGATTGAAAGCCTGGCTCGTGAGGTAGCCGAAAAGCATGAAAACGGCCCGGAGACCCATCCAGACAGCATCGACAGCGGCACCAATTGGTATGATCATAACTGGAAAGTGGTTCTGCTTTTGATTTTTTTCTTTCCACTTGGGCTCTATGGGCTGTGGAAAAGCCCTCACTTCAAAAAGCCGATAAAAATCATTATTTTCATCACGTACTTCATTGGTCTTGTGGGCTCCTTGTTGAGTAACCCCACCTGAGAAAATCAAGACCTATTCTTGTTTTTTTCCAAATCTGGCCAACGGAAAACCCCAGAGGGTCTCACCTCCCTGCCGGTCACCGGCACGGGCTTATCCCTTGGCCAGAGCCATGTTTCACACCCCTTCCCTGCCCGTCATTCCTTGAGACCTCCTGCCTGCATTTCTAACCAGGCGTCTGCCTTGTTATTTTTATCATTGTTTTTTACTCTTGATTGTGCTCAATTGTCGCGCTGGAATTGACTATTGGTGATTATTTGCGTCGCTGTGAAGGCTGACGCCAACAACATATCAACACAAGGACACCATGAATTTTAAGATAAAAACACACCACTATATCCTGGCGGCATTGATTGTATGCGGAACCCTGTTCCTTTTGGGCGTTTTTCCCGAGGAGGCCATGGCAAGGGCCGGAGGTGGCGGCGGGTTCGGTGGGTTCAGCAGCTCCAGGGGCGGTGGTGGAGGAAGATTTAGCATCTGGGGCATTCTTTTGGCGCCATTTTTCATGATGTACTCCGGCATCACGACCACCATGCTCGTCAAGAAGAACAAGCAATGCAAGGGCCTCATCGAGCAGCTCGCCGCCCATGATGCCTCCTGGGACATGTCCAACATCAAATCACGGGTAGAGGTTGCCTTTTTCAAGGTTCAACAAGCGTGGATGGAGCGCGATCAGGAGGTAGCCCGGGACTACATCAGCGAACGGCTCTACCTGAAGCACAAAACACAGACCGACATGATGATTTCCCAGAACAGGCAGAACATCCTCGAAGGGATCAACCTTGAAGAGGCCAAAATCGTCGAAGTTGCAGACTACAAAGACGATTCACGGGACAGGTTCTGGGCCCATATCAAGGGCCGCATGGTCGACTACACCATCGACACCACCAGCGGGGAGCTGATTTCGGGCAAAAAAGAAACGCCCGAAGGGTTTGTCGAGTTGTGGAAATTCATCAGGGGCCCCGAAGGCTGGGTGCTGGACGAGATCGACCAGACGGTCACCATGTCCGACATGAAAGGGTTTCATTCCTTCAGCGAAGAACTGAAATAACATACTTGGGTAGTCCCCTCAGCCCATAGCCCACTTAAAGCAGGGCTGTTTTTGCAGCAATGCACCTTAAGCACGACCAGTGAAGGACGATTTAGAGCATAAAAGGATACCGCATGTTAAGCAGCGATTTATATGACAAACTCACACTTCCAGAGGACGCCAAGAGCTACATTGACGGCCTGGATGACTATGATGATCCCTACTTCATCTGCATCAAGGTGAACAAAGACGAAAAACCAGCGACCACACCTATTAAAAGGAAGCCCTGAGCAGCAAAAAAGAGGCGTTTTACAGTGTCGCCGCCTTTGCCATCGGTGATAGGTTGTTCCTCCTGTCCATCGACGCTGAAAAAGAGGACATTTCAGGCTTTGCAAACGGAATGAAAATCACCTGTACCGACCATGGGCTCGTTGCCCACATCTCCGTGTTTCGCCACAACTGCCTTGGAGAAGCCATGGAAACATTCAAATGGTGCACTCAGTTGCTGGAAGAGGTGATGAAAGACTCCCCGGATGCGTCCGCCATTGGGGTGAATGACTTTACGGACAGAGGCAACTGGCCGGGTATCGCTGCATACCAGGGTCAACAGGCCTGATAACAGCTCGTGGAAGATGCCCCATGGGCCTTCAAGCCCGGTGGGCCTGGACATCATATACACCCAGGCCTGCCGGTAACTGGAAGTCCGCCACACTTAACAGTGATATAAACCTCAAATATCATGCTCCTCAAAGCATGAGAAATCTCTGCAGCCAACCGTCAATACACCGTAAATTTGACGATTTCTTCCAAATATAAAGAACCCACAAAGCCGCAGTAAAATTTTAACGGCGCCCCTGTTAACCTCGGCTCACATCGCCCCATGCAGTGTCAGAAAAAGGGTTGACGGCTTTTCATATATACTTTATTTTTAGATACATATTTGCAGATTTCCCGTTTTCACATTGTTCCACCATTCCTTTCGCGAGATACATCCAACCATCCTCCCGGCCCTACCCTACATGGGAACCTCTGCAGTGTAAGACCAAACCCAAAAGCCTCCTTTCAATTCACTACCATAAAAACAACGCAATCAAAGGCGACTTCCTTCGTTCAACCGCGGTCAGGAATGATGGATAAATGGACTGTCGCTGCCGAGCCTCAACAACATCAAACGGCGATTGCAGTCCCCCCCCCGAATGGCACTGCGTCAAACGCCATTTATGATCATGAGCGCACCATTTTCAGGAAACAGGCCTACTTTTCCAGGCAATAATGTACCGGAAAGATGTTTCCACAGTGATAGCAAAGTCTCCCACGACTTCTGATACATGCAACATCCCTGCCCCTTACGACTTTATACGGGACGTAAACTCTTACAATTACATCATCAAGGAGTTTGCTTATGTACTGCCAAGATAAAAGGCCATTCCAGCTACTGATTATTTGCTTCTTTGCACTTCTGGTTTTTCCATATTTCACCCATGCAGAACAAAAGCAGCCCAATATTCTGATCATTTTAACGGATGACATGGGCTGGGCTGATATAGGCTCCTTTGGAAGTGAGATTCAAACCCCCAATATCGATAAACTGGCCATGGGAGGGGTACGTTTTACCAATTTTTATACAAACCCAATGTGCACCCCGACCCGGGCTACCTTGATGACCGGTGTGGACCACCACGTCGCAGGCGCGGGGACAATGAACCTTTTTACAGCCCCAAACCAGGTGGGAAGACGCGGCTATGAGGGATGGTTGCGGGAAGAGTACAAGACACTGGGAGATGTGATGCGGCAAGCAGGATATGCCACTTACGTGACCGGTAAATGGGACCTGGGCAGATTCCCTGAGCTCATACCCAGAGCGCGCGGGTTTGACAGGGACTTCGTCATGCTTGACAGCCATGGCAGCCATTATGACATGACAAACCTCTATACCGACAACCCCAAGTTAATGTTCACGGAAGACGGCAAGTACCTGAAAAAGCTTCCCCGCGGTTATTATTCCAGCAAGACCTATACAGATAAAATGATCTCCTTTATTGAGGATGGCCGCAAAACAGGAAAGCCGTTCTTTGCCTATCTGGCGTATCAAGCCCCCCATGACCCTCATCACGTCGACGAGCCATGGCGAAGTATGTATCAGGAAGTCTACGACAAGGGCTGGACACACTTTCACAGAGAGCGCTTTAAAGCCCAGCACGAATTGGGGTTGCTGCCAGAGGGAGTGGAGTTGGCGGAACGCTATTGGTTCCTGCCGGATTCAGAAGTCCTGGCACCCATAACAAAAGCCATGCTTGGAAGGCATATGGAGCTGTACGCCGGCATGATGACCAATGTGGATCATCACATCGGCCGAGTCATTCAATACCTGAAAGACATCGGAGAGTATGAGAACACAGTGGTCATTTTTTTCGGAGACAACGGCCCCGAAGGCAACAATACCTTTGAAGCTATCACCGCACCTGGCCTCAGTAACAATATTTTCAGGGCACGAAACTGGTCCCAGGAGCACCACATCAACGTGCTGGGCACGCCTCGGTCCTACCCGGAATACGGTCCCGGCTGGGCCCAAATTTCGACAACGCCCTTCTATGGACATAAGTCCTTTCCCTCTGAAGGAGGGATTCGAAATGCCCTCATTGTAAAAATGCCCGACAGCAAGCATGAAGCAGGCAGCATCCGCAATGACTTCATGCACGTCAGCGATATCATGCTGACACTGACAGAGCTGACCGGCCAGGTTTACCCCAACGGAGATACATCCGGGCGGAGCTGGCTCGGTATGCTCAAAGATCCCGCGAAAACAGTCAGGGGCCCCGATGACTGGGTTGGCTGGGAGATCATGGGTGCCATGGGGCTTCGAAAGGGAAATTGGAAGATTCTCAATAACTGGCGGCCATACGGCACAAGGGAATGGCAGTTGTTCGACCTCAGCTCCGATTGGGCAGAGCGCCATGACCTTGCAAAGGATAAGCCGAATGTGCTGAAGGAATTGGTAGCCCTTTATGAAAATGAGTATATGCCCAAAAACAATATTATCTTGCCCAATAGAGCCTTGTCAGAAAGCCTCTGGTGGAACAAGCCCCTGAGGTTTCCCATGTACGACGAGTACCCCCCGGGATTGTATCGAAAACAATACATACCGCCAACGGATATGCTTGCTGACCCCAAGGATTAGACTCAAGGACGGTGACTATGAACGTATACAAAAAAACAAGAGCTTCCCACTTGGTCGTTACATGCGTACTGCTGACAGTCCTTTTGGCTTTTTCCGTGACCGCCGCTGCGGTCTCGCTGCCGCCACGGTTTTACCATAAGACGTTAATCGGTACGAATTTCACGCCGATCCTGGGTCTTAATGTGGATGGCAATGTCAATCCCCTGGATCCCAGCTATACGATTAACGCAGATGCCAATATCGATGCAAACATTGTGTTTGCCGGATATGCACGAAATTTTGCCCTGTTTGGCCGTTCTGCCCAATTTGCCTACCTTCAACCCATGGGAGATATTTCCCTCAGGAGTACATACGGCTCCGCAAATCAGGTTGATTCTTCGGCCAACGGATTTGGAGATCCGTTTTTTGAATTCAACATAAACCTCATCGGGCCTGGCCCGCAACGAAATCTACCTGATGCACTCAGGTACAACCCCGGGTTTTCGGTTGATTTCCTGGCGGATTTAAGCGTTCCACTGGGAGAATACAACAAGGGGGAAGCCATCAACATGGGGATGAATCGTTTTTGGGGGCGTATCGGCCTGCCAATGATTTACCAGATAGGGGATGTCTGGGGGCCTGGCCATCGAACGTCCCTTGAAATAATTCCTGCCGTTATCCTGTATGGCGATAACGACGATTACGGCCCCACCGGAAACCTGACCCAGAGCACGGACCCGGGTTTCAGCATAGCCGCCCACTTAACACACGACCTGAGTGACAACCTCTGGGCGTCTCTTGATTACACGTATTTACAGCTGGGTGACTCGGAAGTAGGCCCCATCGAGACAGATGGAGAGAATTTTTCAAGTGTCGGTGCAACCATTGGAACGCAGCTCACTCGGAATCTGGTTCTGGATTTGGGTTATCAAACCACCATCAACGACTCTGATCCAGGGGATATTCGAATGAGTACCTTTAGTTTCTCACTTACCTTTTTCTGGGCACCACTTCTCGACGGCCTGCACCGCATAGGGTCTGACATGGAATAGATCAGAACGTGCCGCCAAGGTTTACGTTCAATCGCTATAACCTTTAAGCATGGAAAGGCTTTCCCTATTTAGGAGATAAATAATGAATGACCATTTGAAAACGCAGCCACTGACGACAATTTCCACAATGGACCGTATAAATGCATCAGCCCTCATGATGGTAACCCCGGAGTCCCCACACCTCAGGCGCTTGAGAGCCGCATCTGGCTATCAACCGTCCAAACCGACGTTTCCCACCCTGTACCCGCTTCCGCTGAAATCCGTCAAATTAAACGGAACCACAGTGCGTTACGCCCACTCACCGGCTGAAGGAAAGCCGACCCTCGTGCTTCTCTGTCCCCTTCCCCAAAGCATACAGGCCTACGCTCCCATATGGGAAGGGCTTGCCGAGCACACAAACCTCTTCGCTTACGACCTCCCTGGGTTCGGGCATAGTGAAGGGGGCACAGAGTACATGAACTTCAAAGCTCAAGGGGAATTTCTGGGTGCCTTTTTAGAACACTTCGAGATTAAGGATGCCCACCTTTTGGGCCCGGATATCGGCATGCCGACCATCCTCTACCATGTGGGGGCAGGCAATGGAAACACAGCTAAGGTAAAAAGCATTCTGGTGGGAGACGGCCCGGCAATCGAGCCGTCGTCCAATGGAAGCATCATCGACAAAATGGTGTACTCCGCGTTTTGGCGCCGTATCATGACCATTGCCGGTGGCGGTGCCCTGGTTGAGGCAGGCAACCGGGTCGGGTACGTAAATTACGTACCGAATACAGAAGAAATCTCCGATTATAAAAACGCCTACGCAAAACGGATGGACATCATCTTGAAGTGGTTCGAAGGGTACCCCCAAAGCTTGGCACAAGTGGACCCTCTCCTTGAAGGCATTCAGGTTCCCACCCTGATTTTCTGGGGAGAAAACGATGAACTGCTCAAACTCGACAATGGAGAACGCCTCCACAAAAGACTTCCAAACAGCACGCTTCATGTATTCAGCAACTGCGGCCATTTTTCGTATCAGGATGCTCACGAGGAGTTTCAGAAAATGGTCCTTGCCTGGATCAAAGAGCACCCCTGATCCATCAGGGATGGTGTGTCGGTATCGTGCGCTGAGTTCATAAAATATATTCGCCTCATTATGGCTGATATTCACTCGCAAGTGGCCACCCCAGAGGAGGTAACATGAAATATCCGGCAGCAATCACCTGGCTTGTCGTACTTCTCTTTGGTGTGACACCTTCGGTTTTTATCGGGTGTCAATCCGACAGCGAGCCCCAAACCCGATTCAGTGGTGTTGACAAGTACAGCCAGGCCATTGGTGAAAAAATCCCTGAAAAAGAGATTGTCCTGATGATTGATCATGCCCGCCTTGCAGAAGAACAAGGGGTTGACATGCCTGCATCCCAGGTCACCATCTACAATGACCCAAAGGTAAATACCCCCTTACTCAAACACTCCCCCCTTATCGGGTTGGACCTTCCATTTCGCATTCTTGTATACAGCGACGAGATGCAGGGACAGACAGCAAACGTTCTTTATGCTTCCGCTGATTTTTTAAGGAAAAGACATGGGCTGGAAGCCTCGGTGAGTTTGGATGAGTATACACACGCGTTCACAACTCCTTTGAAAAAGCTGCCGCCGGACGTTGTCTCCGTGGTTGACGGAAAGGGTGTTACCCTTGAATACGGGATCAATTATCTATCCTCCCCGTTTCTTCTCGAAGAGACCATTGAACGGCTGAAAAACAGTATCATGGCCGAAGGGGACACCCTGTGGTTTTCCACGATCAATTATGATGAAGACGCAAAAAGCATCGGTGACGAACTACCCAAAATGAAGCTCCTCCTTTTCGGCGGCCCCGCTGCGGGTGGTGCGGCAATGGCGAAATTTCCAAAGCTGGGTCTTGATGCTTTTTGCCAGAAAATTCTTGTGTATGAAACGGAAAAAAACGGAGTCAAGGTGGCGTACAACGACATTGTCCTTTTGGCGGAGTTACATTACGGTAAAAGTATCAACCCCCATCACGTTATAAATAAAAGGCTTTCAACAACATTTAAACAGGCCCTTGAGTTGGCTGATAAGTAACAGAGTATCAGACACGACCATTTCCCAGAGGCGTCCAACCCTCTGGTGCCGCGTGGATGGGCAGCCTTTGGGAAACATCTCGTCTGCCCACCCACTCAAAGTCCCCCTATCACAAACCCCTTCCGCACCCCACACCGGCCATACCTGCCAGCTATCCCCAAAAATAGTGGCATTTTCCTGTAGACATAACCCCATAGACCGTTTTACCGTCATGTACGCACCGCCTTTGGGTAACAAAATAGCCCATCGTCCCAGGCGGATATCAAGCACAGTGACGCCTCAACGGGAGGGGTACAAGTGAACGATCTCAGTTGGAAAACATACTGCCACAAGACAAACGACATACCTCCCAGGCCAACGCTTGTAAAAGCGCTGGCCTTTTTTGACCATGAACCCTTCCATGGCGCAGAAAAAATCGCTGTGGACCTTGGGTGTGGTGCCGGGGGTGATTGCCTGAGCCTTCTGACTGCGGGATGGTCCGTCTTTGCAGTCGACAAGGAACCGGAAGCCATACGCGCGGTTGAGGAAAAAGCCGCTCCCCATGCGAACCACCTGAAAACCCGCGTGTCGCTGTTTGAGGAAATTCAGTCTTTGCCAACCGCTTTGCTGGTAAACGCCAGCTTATCCCTCCCATTTTGCAGACCGGAGGCATTCCATACCCTCTGGAAGATTGTTGCCAGTTCCATCCAGCCTGGTGGTCGGTTTGCCGGGACCCTTTTCGGTGACCGCGATGAATGGTCGGCCAACACAGCCATGACCTTCCTGAGCGTGGATCAGGTCTACGGCATGTTTTCCGGCTTTAAGATGGAGTATTTCCATGAACGCGACGAAATGGGCCCAACAGCCACGGCAGGCGATAAGCACTGGCATTCCTATTCTGTTGTCGCAAAGAAAATACACCCCGCACAAAAATAACTTAAATCAAATTCCCATTGTGGCAATTTACCGATCTATACATCTGAAAGTATGTGTACCCCGCCTCTGTACTCGCGAAAAAGCAATCACAGATACACACCTCATTTTTTTATTTACTTTTCTTTTAAAAAGTATAAATATCTCAAAAAGTGATTCGTCATACACATAGAAATGACCACCCAGCGAACGTCTCAATTCAACCCCATGGGCATAGCCCCAACACTGTTCACAGCTAAGCGCTTCAGCATTATCCAGCAAGCATTCAGAAAACCATTTCAATGTTATGGAGGTAACCGCAGTGGATGTATCGTGGAAAGTAGCAATTAAAGTCTGGTTCAGCTTCCTTTGGAGAACCATTGCCTTCTCTGTTCTCATCGGAATCATAGTAGGCCTTTTCTTCGCCCTCATTGATGTCGGTGGAGCCATCATGTTACACGAACGTTCCATTACGGCAAAATTTCGCCCATTTATCATTTGGGCCTCCATGATTCCTGTTCAAATTATAGCGATAAAAGGAGCCCTCAAGGCAGAGTACAGCGACTTCCACATCAGCCTCGTAGATATCAAACAGGGTTTTTCAAAAAAAGTACTCATTAAAAGCCCATCCTGATTCCATCGTAGACATCGGGCACAGCGCATTGGCTTCAGCAGCCTGCCGTGCCCGATTCCGAAAACAACTGCGATACGTCCAGCACACCCACCCATTGCCCTTCCGAAAACCAGTCGCTCCATCCCCTTCCGGACGACCTTGTCCCACACCTACCAGACAGTCACAATTTTTAGAAACAAATTGACTAAATATATTGGGCTATAGTAGTACCCTTCGATTCTGGGTTGACATTGTGTTGTTCCTTATTGCATCGAATCCGAGGGGGTCGTATGAGATTTTGTTTTACCAAAAAGTGCGCCATTTCTGTATTTTCCTGTTTTTTCATTTGTATCCTGATGACATCCTGTGCATCCAAGCTGAAAGTGCCGCGCCTGAAGCCCGCAGAGATCAATCTTTCATCGTACAAGAATGTCACGGTCTTTCCCTTTAAGGGGACCCATGGCCGCGAAATCAGCGACACCCTGACGCAACAGCTCTTCGAGAGCGACCGGTTCCATGTTCTGGACCGGACGAACCTGAACCGCATCTTAAAAGAACAAAACCTCTCCATGTCCGATATTGCCAACCCCAACAACTCCGTCAGGTTAGGTAAAGTCATGGGCAGCAGTGCGTTGATCTTCGGGCAGGTGTACAAACGGAAATACACCCAGAAGCGAAGCTCTTCCAAGGCAACCTGCCGTGAGGACGGGAAAAAATATTCATGCCGCCGCTACAAGGTAAAGGGCAACTGGCATCTCAAGGTGGGCTTTAAAATGGTGGACACCTCCACCGGTGAGATCATCGCAACCAAAGTAATTGACGAGACCAAGTCCAAATCCAAGTCGCGACGGGAAGAAAGGCCGGAGGTCACCTGGGACAAAGAGAAGGTGTTCAGCTCTTTGCAGGATAAATTGATCGGCAAGTTCATGAGAATGATCGCGCCTTACACCGTTTACAACAGCGTGAAACTCTATGACGACGATGACCTGCCCTGGCTTGAGACCGGCATTAAATTCGCCAAAACAGGGGACTGGGCAACGGCCATCGAGATGTTTGAAACCGCGGTTGCCGAAGCCGAGAGAAACCCCGACATCGATGAAAAACTTCGGGCACGGGCCCATTATGACCTGGGCGTGGCCTACGGCTACAGCGGCCACTACACCAAAGCCCTGGAACAGCTGAAGCGGGCCTGCACCCTCAGCCCCGACGATGTATTTTTCAAGGAGCTCGAAAAAATCAAACAGTTCAGGCTGGACGACAGGCTGCTGAAAGAACAGGGCGTCACATCGTCGCGCCGTTGCAACACGGCACATCTCACTGTTGTGACCATGGCGTCCTGATACGCTGCTGACTGGTATTCTGGGCTTCCGGGTCAGCAAGGGCGCTTGCACCCTGCCTCGGAAGCCCACCACCCATTTCGGAGATCATCATGTCCATGAAAAAACTGATCCCTGTTGTCCTTCTCATCCTTGCGGCAGGCTGCAGCGCAAGGCAGCCCGCCTGGGTGACAAACAGCACACACCCCGGGTACGCACCGGACCAATTCCTTGTGGGGGTGGGCCTCTCCTCCCGATCACGGGACCCGCAGGCAGATGTGCAGAAAGCGGATGCCAACGCACGCCTGGAGGTGGCCAAGCAGCTGAGGGTCAATATCCAGAGCAGCCTCAGCTCACGTAAAAAGCAGAAAACCAGAGCGTCTTTGCCCCAGACCTACACCTCGGAGACAGCCATCGACTCAACGGAAAACGTCGACATCCTGCTCCAGGGAATCACCATCGCCGATCGCTATTACAGCAAAAAGGACCAGCTCCATTACGCCATTGCCGTGCTGAACAAACCGGAAACTGCCCACCGGCTGGCATCGGAGATGACTCGTCACAGCTCCCGTGTTTCTGAATTATCCCGCCAATGCAAAGAGCTGTTGGAAAAAGGGGACACCATCGGCGCCCTGCACAAGGGAATCAAAGCCCTGGACCATTACCGCAGGTACATGGACAACAGGCAGATGATCGCCGTCCTGGACCCCATGGCACCGGCGGGCAAGAAGACGCCTCCCCGCGACCCGTACGATGAGGTGGCTAAGATCAAAGGCAGCCTGAGCCTCATGGGCCTGGGCGGAGACATGCAAACCGCCAAAAAGGGCAGCGGCCTTGCCGAGCCATTGCGCGTTAAGGCCATGGTCCATGGCACCACGCCCCTGGCCAACCTGCCGGTAAAAGCAACCTTTTCACCGGGATCCACGAGTAAAGCCCAGGCCGTTGTCACAGGCCCGGGGGGCAAGGCTGCCGTCCGTATCCTGGAGGTGGCCGCAACCCAAACACCCCTCAACCCGGTTGAAGTAACCGTGGACTGGAACCGCATCATCAAAGACGCGTTGGGTGAAAAGCCCGGCCCCTCGTGGGAGGGGGTTTTGTCCGGGCCTTCGGTACGGTTTACCTATGCGTTGAGAACGCCCGAAACATCCTGTGTGCAGCTCAAGATCCACACCCGTCAGAACGACGCCGGTGTCGATGCAACCTCCATACTCTCTCCGGTGAGCGCCGACCTTTTCAGAAAAAAGGGGTTTCAGGTGCAAAGCCGTGGCCAGCATAGTGACAGGCACACAAACGGTTCAGGGTCCAGCTAACGATTTTTTGTCCGTTGAAAAAGTCGACGTGCAGTATTCCGGCAGGCGCGGCCGAGGCGTTGTCTACCGCGCACGCATTTCGGTGACCGCCTACGACACGGCCAGCCGCAGCACCATCGCTTCAGCCCACGGGACGGCCCTTGGCGGCGCGAGCAGCAGAAAGGCTGCCGCCGAAAGGGCCATCAAGGACGTAGCAAACGATCTGCTCCCACAGCTTGCTGCCCGCATGGCCGACAGCCTGTAGCGAGTGGAATAACAAAAATCAAAAGCGATGCCTCCGGCGGCGAGGTGTGCCACCTCGAAAGCAGGTTGCGAATGCGCTTTCCCCTTCGTTCCTCAGGGAAAATCACATTCGCTATTGATTCAGATTAAGCCGAATCTGTTTTTAAAACCTGTTTATTAAACTTTTTAAAAGTTTAGCTCCCGGCAGGGCCGCCGGAGGCATCTTTAACCTGGCTGCCTCCGGCGACGAGGTAAGCCACCTAAAAAGCGGGTTGCCGCTGCACTTTTCAGCACCGCGCATATTCAGGAGTACCCATGAATAACGAGAATCAATGGGAGGCCATTGCCCTCCGCTACCCGGAAGGGCAGAAAGTCCGAGGCCGTGTCACCCAACTGCAGCCATACGGATGCCTTGTGGAATTAGAAGACGGTGTGAAAGGATTGCTCCACGCCACGGACCTGCACTGGACCGACAAGACCCTCCGCCCAGCCGACATGCTCAGCCAGGGGGACCTTGTGGACGTGATGGTCCTGCCCGTTAACACAGAGAGCGGCGCCATCGCCCTCGGTCTCAAACAATGCGGGGAGAACCCGTGGGAGGACCTTGCCGCACGCTGCCCGGAAGGAAGCCGTGTCTGTGGTCGCGTCACCCGGATCGTGGACTACGGGTGTTTTGTTGAAATCGAAGACCGCTTCGAGGGCATTGTCTATGTCTCCGAGATGGACTGGACCAACACGAACATTCACCCCAGCAACGTCGTTCAGGTGGGTGACATCATCGAGGTCATGGTTCTGGACGTCAACGCGCATAAGGGTTCCTTCTCTTTGAGCCTTAAGCAGTGCCACCCCAACCCGTGGGAAAAGTTTGCCGAGGCCCATAAGAAAGGCGACAGGGTCCGGGGCACCCTCTCATCTGTGAGCAACATCGGCCTTTTTGTGACCTTGGAAGGAGGGGTTACCGGCCTGACATTCTACTCAGACAGCCCGTACGAAAATGGTGAAGAAGCCATCTCCCACCTCACCGAAGGGGATGATATCGATGCCGTTGTGCTGAGCATTGATGCCGAGCGGGAACGCATCTGCCTGGAGATCTCTCTGCCGTGCAACGATGATAACAGCTAATACCGTCTTGCGCTCCGGGAGAGCGGCATGCGCCCTTTTCGAGAACTCGCGGTGCTCCATCCGCCCTCTCCCTTAGCGTTTTTTGTTTTAAGACAATTCCCTTCTCAGGGGCGAACGCATTTGAACAATTTGGCCTCCGGCGGCCCTGCCGGGGGCCAAACGTTTGAAGAAGTTTGACAAACAGGTTTTATTTTTTAAAGATTCGTCCCTGCAGGGCATAGCCCATCTTCTTTTTCTATTTATTACCGGAAAGGTTTTGCGGAGCTTTTTTCAAAAAGCACCCCGCCGGAGGCAACTGCATTTTTAAATGCGTTGGCCCTGAAATCCCCTTTGCCTCACCTTGTTGCCTGTGGTACCCATCGAATACGTCATTTTACGATGCCCAGCGCTGAGCCCTCGGCCTGTTTCGCGCATCTTCGAAAAAACGCATACCATGGGAAATCCGACGCATATGATGATCAGCCAGGAAGCCATCAGAAAAAAATTCGGCGACGCCTACACTGCAAACGAGCGCACCTTCATCATGGGAATCGATGAACGCTTCACATCACACTTTGCGAAGCGGTTCTCCGGCCGCTGTGTCTTAGAGACATGCAGCGGTGCGGGGTTCACGACCATCTCCCTTGCCAGGACAGCGGCCCGGGTGACAACTGTTGAAATCCATGGGCCCACCCGGGAAAAAGCCATCCAAAACGTCCATCGGGCAGGACTCTCTGAGCGGGTGTCCTTTGTCTCCGGGGAACATCATGAACCCTGAGATCATAGAGACCCTTCCCATGATCGACGCGGTGTTCATGGACCCGGATTGGGCTGTCACCGGCCCCGAGCATGTGTATCGGTTTTTAGGCTCCAATACACAGCCGCCTGCGGACGCTCTTCTGGATAAGATGCTAGCCATCACCCAAAACGTGGCCATGGTACTGCCGCCCTTTATCGACACACGGGAATTCGAGGGCCTTCCTCCCCATGAGCGTGAACGCCTCTTCCTGGGGGACAGCCATGAGCTTTTCTGCCTCTACTTCGGCGACCTGGCACAAACCATCGGCACCACCGAATTTCGCGTAAAAGAGACCTCGGCGTTGCCGTGAGAAGGGATCAGTCGCCAATGGGAATATTGTCAATCACGACTGCCGCCTGCTTCCTGCTCGGCATCTTGATGGCCGCCTGGCTAGGAGAAGTGTCAGTGACCATAGCAGCCGTCTATCTTGGCGGAAGTATCGCGGCCTTCCTTGCCTATGCGCTGGACAAGTCCGCTGCCAAGGGAAGCAGGTGGCGAACCCGGGAGAGAACGCTTCACCTTCTTGCCCTTGCCGGTGGCTGGCCCGGAGCCATCATCGCCCAGGAATCCCTTCGCCACAAAACCAGGAAAAAATCGTTCCGCGCCCTTTTTTGGGTAACCGTCACCCTGAACGGCTGCGGCCTGTTTTTATACCTCAGGCCGGACACCGTTCAACGGGCGATGCTGAGCTTTGAAAGGTACCTGACACGTTAGCCCGGTTCGCCCAAAGGGTGAAAAACGCGATAAGAAAACGGTGAAATACATTTTGTATTTTTAAAATATCGTAACTATTCAGTTGCCTCCGGCGGGTCGCTTTTTGAAAAAAGCTCCGCAAAAACGTTCCGGTTGCCTCGCCTTCAGCCGTCCAGCCCCGTTGGGGCCGGACGGCTGAAGGCGAGGCATATCGGTTATGTTTAGAAGAGTCGGCTTGTGGATAACTTAAGGTCGTCCCAAGTCGCTCGTAAGACCTGTTTGTCAAACTTTTTAAAAGTTTGGCCCCCGGCAGGGCCGCCGGAGGCGCTTTTGAACTGAATAGTTACACCGCCCGAACAACAACCTGTAATAACAGCCCATTTATCCAGTCTGATCGTTTCCCCATGAAATATCCGGGTTAGCAGCACACACAATCCCTCCCTATTGAGATACGACCCTGTTACCCGGCGTTGAAACGCACCGACACATAGGAGAACAGCAACATACCAAACACGGTACCAAAGAGGTACGGCTCAGCTCAACCGCCCGAATCGTTGCCCGAATTTTCAACCCACGCTCATAATCCTACCGAATATTTTTTCAGAATTATAAAACATCCAAATCTTTTCACACGAGACATCAAAATGTTTGACTGGCGAAATAGATCCCTATACGGTCAACTTTACTCTCGCGAAATACCCGGCCCAACCTGAAGGGCCCTGGATTTGGAACAGCCTGCCTTATCCACTCTCATTATTACGAATATTTATCGCCGATTTATCGCAATCAATATCGCGCTTCATTTACCAGTCGCCTGTGATCCGGCCTGTGGCCTGATCCACCGATCTTTTTATCGTTTCCCGGATATATCCCTGAGAGGAGTACTCCTTTTTCAGGGTTCACTCAAAGCCCTCGTTTATCAACAGTCGAGGGGCTCACCCACAACTGAAGCAAAGGAGAATGTCATGACAAAACGATTGGGCATGGTTGCCGCGGTCATCATCACGTATGTCCTTTCCGCTGTGGCTGTCCAGGCGGGAGACGGATTTGACGTATCCCTTCTCCGATCCACCCCCCAGGAGATCGCCCTGGAGTTCACCCTGGGGGATTACACCCTCAACTCCGTAGATAAAAATGGCACCATCTACACCGAGATCCTCTTTCCGGGCAAGGTCACGACCAAGAAAAAGGGGTATGCGGAGTTGCCCTTTATCCACGCATCCGTGGCCCTTCCGGCAAGCGGGGATCTGCGCATCTCCGTAGAACCAGGGAACGTCACGGAGATCCCCCTTGCCTACCCCATGCTCCCCTCCCGCGGGGTGATCTACCGTAACCAGAACCCTGCCGACATCCCGTACGAAACCGCGCCGTCGGCACGCACGGGCCGCTGGTACCCAGACAAGGTTGCCACGGCCTCCGAGCCCTACATCCTTCGAGATGTCCGGGGGACGGACATCCACGTCTATCCCTTCAGGGCCCATGGGACAAAAAACATCCTGAAAGTTTACCACTCGGTGATTGTCACCCTCTCCACGGGAAGCGGTGAAGGAACCAACGCGTTGACCGCCCCGGTGCGCTCTGTGGCACCGGAAATGGAGGCCATCTATCGCGACATGTTCATCAACTATGCCCCGACAACCCGGTCCATCGGAGAGGCAGGGGAACTCCTCGTAATCCACACGGCACGCGATGCATCCGTCATCCTCCCATACGTCACATGGAAACGGCAAAAAGGAACCACCGTCCACACCCTGGAGGTGGCCACGGGCACCTCTGTCAAAAACAGCATTTCCCAATTCTACGCATCCCACCCGTCCTTGCTCTACGTGCAGCTGGTGGGGGATTGGGCAGACATCAAATCCGAGCTGGGGACCTCGGCCAACGCCCCCACAGACCCCATGCTGGGCTGCGTGGCCGGCAGCGACTATTACCCGGACCTGATCATCGGTCGATTTTCCGCCAACAATACCTCCCAAGTCACGGTACAGATAGATAAAGCCGTTGATTACGAGAAGACGCCCCAACTCTCCGCCAACTGGTATACCACGGCCCTGGGCATCGGTTCCGGTGAGGGAAGCGGCAGCGGTGACGACGGCGAAGCCGACTACGAGCACGTGGACGTCATCAAGGATTACAAGCTGCTGCCCACCACCTACACCACCGTAAACGAGGTGTACCAGAGTGGTTCTGCCTCCTCTGTCAGCGGGTATGTCAACGGCGGTCTCTCCCTCATCAACTACACCGGCCATGGTTCCCATACATCGTGGGGCACCTCTGGCTTCAACAACGACGATATCAATGCCCTGACAAACGGCTCCCAGCTCCCCATCATCATCTCCGTGGCCTGCGTCAACGGAGAATTCCATAACGGTGGCCAATGTTTTGCCGAAACATGGCTGAGAAAAAGCGGAGGCGGGGCGGTTGCCACGGTGATGGCCACCATCAATCAGCCCTGGACGCCCCCCATGCGCGGTCAGGACTACATGAACGACCTGCTGGTGGGCGGCTACGACTACACCACCAACCCGGGAAGCGGCACCTCCACCACCGAGGGTCGTTCCACCTTCGGGTCCCTTGTGTTCAACGGTCTCATCCTCATGTACGCCGAGTCCTCTACCTCTTCGGATCTGGACACCCTGAAAACCTGGACCATCTTCGGCGACTCCTCCCTCCAGGTACGCACGGCATCCCCCCAGCCCTTAGCCCTCTCTGCCACAGAAGCCCAGGCAAACACCCCCTTTGACTGCGTGGTCACCTCAGGCGGCAGCCCTGTCCAAGGGGCCACGGTCTCCCTATACCAGGGAGGCACCTCTGCCAAAGCCGTGACTGACGCCAACGGCGCGGTCTCCATTGCCCACACAATCACCGCCGGAGAGTACACCCTGACGGTCACCGGGCAAAACCTGGAGACCAAGTTCTACACCCGTAACATGGGAGGCTCGGCCAACCAGCCCCCTGATGCCTCGTTCTCCACGGCTGTCAGCAACCTGACCGCCACCTTCACCGACACCAGCCAGGACAGCGACGGAACCATCGCATCCCGCCAGTGGGACTTCGGCGACGGAACTTCCTCCACCGCCACCAACCCGGCCCACACCTACGCAGCAGCCGGATCCTACATCGTCACCCTCACCGTCACCGACGACGACGGTGCCACGGACCAGGCCACTGCATCGGTAACGGTCACGAACCCCGACACCGTTCCCGTTCTCCAAAACGGCGTTGCCGTCACCAACCTTTCGGCAGCACAGGGCGACTGGCTCTACTACAAAATCCTGGTCCCGTCCGGCGTATCGAGCCTGGTCATGGAGATCAGCGGTGGCAGCGGAGACGGCGACCTCTACACCCGCTTCGGGGAAAAACCGGACACCTATACCTACGACTGCCGCCCCTACCTCTGGGGCAACAACGAAACCTGCACCGTCAGCACCCCGGCGGCAGGCACCTACTACATGGGGATTCGCGGATACAACGCTTTTTCAGGCATGAGCCTGACCGCTTCGTTTAATTAACCTTTACGTTTTGTAGAGAATTTCTTAAGTAAAGAGTCGATATGGCCCCCGGCAGACTTGCCGGGGGCCAGCATATCTGAGCATACAAAGTTACCCCCTCCATGATCACAAAAAGCTAACCCGGAAATACGCTACGCGAGGAACCTGAATGAAAAAACGCTCCGTCACCCTCTCTGTTCTTGCCGCAGCCATGCTTTTTTTCACAGCCTGCGCCTCACACCAACCCGCAGCGTTGCAGCCCGCCTCCCCCTTCAACGGCGACATCGTGGATTTAACTCAGCCCCTGACGCCGGACATTCCCATCTGGCCGGGAGATCCCGCCTTTGAGATTGCGCCATGGGCCACCTATGAGAAAGACCAGTACTTCATCAATCGCATTGCCATAGGAGAGCACAGCGGCACGCACTGGGGCACCCCGAACACCTTTATCAAGGGCGCACGAAGCGCAGAAATGTTTGAAGCACGGGAGCTGGTGGTGCCCGCTGTTGTCATCGATATCCGGGAGATTGCCAAAGCAGATCCGGATCATCGCTTTTCCATCGACGAACTGAAGGCCTGGGAGAAAGCACAAGGCCAACACGTACCGCCGGGGAGCCTGGTGATCCTTTTCACCGGCTGGCAGGACAAATGGCACGACCCTGAGGCTTTCCTCGGAACAGACAAGGAAAAGACCCTGCACTGGCCCGGCTTCGGCGCCGACACCGCCGAATTCCTCGTCAACGAACGCGGAGTGGTGGGGCTGGGGACAGACACCCACGGTGCAGACCCTGGCAACGATACGGAGTTCGGTGCCAGCTTTGCCATGTACGACGCCGACGGCATGATCCTGGAATGCCTCACCGGCCTGCACCGCCTGCCTCCCTTCGGCACCGTGCTGGTGATCGGCGGCTGGCCCGTCAGGGGCGGCTCCGGCAGCCCGGCAAGGGTCTTGGCCTTTGTGCCCTCCCCCAAGGATTCCGTGGCCTTTAGGAGTCAGCATGACGTGTACCGTTGAAAATCTCTGCATCATCACGGATGCAGGATCGTTTCATGCAAAAAAATGGACGCCACAAAACCCATCGTCATCCGTCCCCATGGTGCTGCTCCATGACTCCCTGGGATGCGTGGACCTGTGGCGCCATTTTCCCCTTACACTTGCCGAGCGTTTATCTCTGTGTGTCATCGCCTACGACCGGTTGGGTTTCGGTCGATCCACTCCGCGAAATGAGCTGCCCTCCATCCATTTCATCGAAGAGGAAGCCACCGATTACTTTCCGTGGGTTAAAAGGCTCCTCAACTTAGAGGACTATATCCTCTTCGGCCACAGCGTGGGAGGCGCAATGGCCGTCAACATCGCTGCCCGGGACAAAGGATGTGTGGCGGTGATAACCGAAGCATCGCAAGCTTTTGTGGAGGATCGAACGGTGGCAGGCATTAAAGCAGCACAGAAAGCGTTCCAAGAGCCGGGCCAGATGGACCGCCTGAAAAAATGGCACGGAACCAAAGGGGAGTGGGTGTTCAGGGCCTGGACCGACATCTGGCTCTCCAGCGCGTTTTCCGGCTGGAGCCTGGACGCCTGCATGGGCGAGGTGACATGCCCTGTCCTTGCGATCCACGGCGACAACGACGAATACGGCTCCACCGCGTTTCCTGAATTCATCGCACACAAGGCAGGAGGCATTTCAGAAATGGCCATCCTGAGCAACTGCGGACACATCCCCCACAAGGAAAAGCCGGAAGAGGTCGTCAACACGGTAGAATTATTTTTAAACAAGAATGCAGTAACCTGATCCCCTGATCACCCCGCCCCCCCCCTGCGCAAGGCATTTTCTCTCCTTCTGTCCTCACCTTTCCATTGCACTGTAAGAACAATCTGGTATAAGCCAATTCAGGTATTCGCTTAGGAATACTACATACCTTATTTCAGGAATTTTCCAGCGGTCGGTTCTTCGGCAAGGCCTGGAAGCCATGGAGCAGCAATGAAATCATTCAGCATCGTTCCCATCATCATGGGTATCTTTTTAGTGATCGGGTGCCTGGGCCTCAGGGAGTCACACCAAAACTACCAGGACTACCGGTCCGTGGAAGCGTTCAAAGCCAGGGCGATCTCCACAAGGGCCGAAATCATGAGCCACATCACCAACAGCTCCAGAGAAGAAGGGGTATCCGGTTTAGAGCGTGCGCGGGCAAGGCACCTGACGGCAAGCTCATCCACACCGAAACCGTACGGCTGCCCACCAGGCCCCAGGGAGAAACCGGAGAGCTCATTGAGATCCTCTATGATCCCCAGCACCCCGATGAACCACGCCTCCCCTCCGTCGGCATTCCCTTGAAAAAAACCCTGGTGCCGGGGGCCGTCGGTACCGGCTTTATCGGTATGGTCTTTCTCTACGCCATGGCCGCCCTCATGAAGGCAGCACGCACCGCACGACATGCCACGGCCAAATACCAAGGCCAATCCGCCCGGGCACTCAACACCTCGTCCTCCAGGGACAAGCTCGTCGCAAAGTACCAGAAAAGCCACGGACGATTCAGTAAATCGTAACGGCAAACCAAGCCACTCGAGCAAACTCAAATTGCGGTTAAAACCTGTTTATGAACCTTTTCAAAAAGTTCAGGTAACTATTCAGCTTATGCCTCCGGCGGCCCTGCCGGGGGCTAAACGTTTAAAAAGTTTAACAAACAGGTCATAAAAAAAAGTTACATGAATGCCGTTTTAAATGCAGATGTGATTTGACCCGAGGAACGAGGGGCAAATTACATCTGCTATCTGCTTTCAAGGTGGCACACCTTGCCGCCGGAGGCTGGAGCTGAATAGTTACAGGTTCAGAAAGGAACGAGCCCTGCCACAAAGGCCATCACCACCATAAGGGGTGCCGGAACCTTTCCGGTGGCAAGAATAACCACGGTGGCGGCGGTCATGGTTAGGTTGGCAAAGCCCACGCCGTTGGCCTGTATCAGGATAATCGCCGCAGCCGTGATCATGCCACCTGCCACGGCGTTGACCCCATGAAGGGAGATCTTGATGGCTTTCACCTCTTTGATGCGCTCCCACACGGGACAGATAAAATAGATAAGCAGAAGGCCCGGCAGGAAGATCCCGATGCCACCGGCAAGGGCTCCCATGACTTGTTGAAGAGTGGAGCCGTGGCGTGAAGCCATGCCGCCCGCATAGGCTGCAAAGCTGAACATGGGGCCGGGCAAGCCCTGCACCAGCCCGTAGCCGGTGAGAAACTCCCCGTTGGTCATGTACTGGTTCACCTCCACCAGCTCGCTGTGCATAACCGGCACAACGACCTGCCCCCCTCCGAACACCAGGTACCCGTACCGGTAAAAACTCTCCAACAGTTTGAAATACCGTATGTCCGTTGCAAGGGAAAGCACGAGGGAACCAGCCGTGCAGAG
Source organism: Desulfoluna sp. CYM3A (assembly GCF_056829965.1). Lineage (NCBI taxonomy): Bacteria > Pseudomonadati > Thermodesulfobacteriota > Desulfobacteria > Desulfobacterales > Desulfolunaceae > Desulfoluna > Desulfoluna sp. CYM3A. The sequence continues at coordinate 884,917 of NZ_CP186556.1, read as the reverse complement.
AAGGAACAGGGCCAGGTAGCCCCAGGGCGGATTGATGCGGGGTTTGTTCCAGATCGCCTTTTCCCGGGAGGCAAGGATACTTGCCGCTCCCCCCGCCACGAGAACCAGGGGAAAGATCCAGGGGGTCCTGACAAGGTATGTACTCACCGCGCCAAAAACCATCAAAAGGCATGTCAGCTTGTCGGTAACGACTTTTTTGCCGATGCGCCAGGCCGCCAGAAGGATGAAGCCCACGGCCATGGGACCGATAAAGCGAAGGATCTCCGGCGACACGTGGGCCGTCGCCAAAAGGGCATAAAGAAACGACAGGGCCGTCATGATCAGCAGCACAGGCGCGGCCCAGACCAGCATGGTAAGAAAGGCAAGCAAGGGGCCGCCTTCTTATTACCCACGGCCACGATGATTGATATTGTGGGCCCCGGAAGAATGCTGCAAAGCGCCAGCAATTCGACCAGCTCCTCTTCCGTCACGTGGTTGCGCCTGGCCACCAGCTGGTCCAGAAACACCCCCATGTGGGCTTCGGGGCCGCCGTAGGCTCCCAGGGAACAGACGAGGACGTCCTTGAGAAAGGAGGCCCTGGGCGAAATTGCCGTTTCAACGGTTGCGTCGTCAGTCATTTGCTCTTTCCTTTCTGTGAACCGTTGCCAAGCCAAACCACGGGTAAAGATTTATTCCCCATGACGGCCCGGCCCTTGTCAAACACCCCAATCCCCCCTACACTTCACATCAACATCACTACACAAAGCAAAGGACACCCCATGCATACTCGAAAAGCCCTGGCTGTGGCAGTTTTGCTCCTGCTCTCCGTCAGTCCTGCCCTGGCCTTGAACAAAGCCCGTGTCATCTATGGTCCCCCTTCCGGGAAACATGAAGCAGCCATCCAACAAGAGGTGAAGGCGTCCGGTGCGGCAGAGGATGTGGCGTCATTCATCAACGAGCAGTTCAGCCTCAGTGTGCCCCTCAGCCTTGTTTTCGGCAGGGAGGACGGACCGTTGTATGACCCGCAAACCCATGAAATCGTCGTTCCCTATGCCTTCCTTCAAGAGGTGAAAGAACGGTTTGTCGACGCAAGGTATCCTGAAACCGGTGTAAGCGTAAGCGAGGCAACGATGGATGTGCTTATGCACACACTGTTTCATGAACTTGCCCACGCCCTGATATTTACCTGTGAGCTGCCGGTGGTCGGCAAAGAAGAGGACGCCGCAGACGGCCTGGCAAGCGTGTTGCTCATCGAGTTTTACCAGCATGGTGCGGAGATGGCCCTCAGCGCCGCCGACCTGTTTGACCTTGAAAGTGAAGACATCGAAACCTTTGCCGACGAAGATTTCCAGGACGACCACAGCCTGGATATCCAGCGGTTCTACACAACGCTCTGCCATGTCTACGGAAGCGATCCCGAAACCTACACCGACCTGAAAACCGACGCAGGCTTTTCCGAAGACCGGGCCCAAGGGTGTATCGAAGAGTATGAGCGCCTGGCAAAAAGCTGGTTTGCCCTGCTGGAGCCCCATCGCAAGCAAGGCGCTAAAGCCCGGTGATTCGCAGTATCACCGGGTTCACACGGCATTCGCAATGACATGCCGCCCTTCCCCAGCCGTGTCGTCCCTACCTGTTGTCCTGATGGTTCAAAAACTCGTCGAATTCAATGCTATAGATGTAGAGCAGCACCATGGCCAGCCCGAAAATAATGGGTCCGTACAGAAGACCGATGAGGCCGAAGTAGTTGATGCCGCCCAGGATGGCAAAAAAGATCAGAAGGGTGCTCATGTCGGCGGAGCCCTGCATGAACAGGGGGCGCACGATGTTATCGATCATGCCCACCACCACCACGGACCAGACCGTCATGAAGACGGCGTATCCCCAGTGCCCGGAGATCAGCAGAAAGATGGCCGCGGGGATCCAGATCAGGGCGGTGCCCACCAGGGGAACCAGGGACGCAAAGGCCATGGCAATACCCCAGAACAGGGCCGGGAGCCCGGTAATCCAGAAGGCGATGCCACCGGCCAGCCCCTGGGCAAGAGCCGTCACAAAGGTCCCCAGAAGGGCGGATTTGGAGACGGTCTTGATTTTGTCGATGATGCGGGATTCCTGGCTGGAGCTTAAGGGGATGAGATGAAGAAGGCTGTCGAAGATCACCTCTTCGTCCCGAACGAAAAAGAAAAAGGCAAAGAGCATCAAAAAGAACTTGCCCACAAAGGAGGTCAGGCCTCCGGCCAGGTTGCCCCCCTGATTCAACAGGGCCTTGCCGATGGTGCGGGTGACGTTGAGGATGGCTTCTCGTCAAAGCGGAGGGCCTGCAAATTAAAATCCGGGAAAAAACGTTCAATGTCCGGGAGCACGCCCTTGCCCCATTCAGCAAACCGCATCACCAGGGGATGGTTTGACAAGGCCTGGTACTTGCCGGTTTCCACCCAGGTGTAGATGGCGTCAAAGGAGTCGATGCCCTGCTGGATAATGGCCAGGAGCATAAAGAGCACCGGCAGGACCACCACCAGGGTCAGCAAAAGGCACGAAAGCGCCGCCGCTGTGTTCTTGCGGCCCTTGAGCCACCCCTCCAGCTTTTTGTTTACCGGGGTAAAGAGCACGGCCAGGATCATGGCCAGGATGATGGTGTGCAGGTAAGGCCTGATGATGTTGTAGCACCCCACGAGCACGACGATGATCAGGACAAACAGAAAATAGTGGGCATTCATAAACGCCCGGCCCGCTTCAGAGGCAGGTTCCGATGTTTTTTTCACCTCGGGGGCTGCGGCCTGGGGGCTCTTTTTTTTCTGTTCTTTACCGGTGGATTTCGCCTTTGCGGCTTTTCGCTTTTTTGCCATAGGGGGACCCTTATCTGTGGTTTTGCCTGCTGGATAGTTTTTCTGGAAGGGTTCGGGGACATTGGCCCGCGCCGCAGATCCTATTTCGGCAACACACGGCCTTTGACACGTTATACATGGCCCCCGGCCGATGAGAACCCCTAAAATGATCATGGCGACAGGGCACCGATGGTTCCCACGGCTGCCAACCGTTTCAAGCAAGGGCTAAGGCGCGATCATAGATCATCATCCTACCTTCAAGTGCGGCGCTCCAAAAACGACCCCATGCCTGTGCGGCATCCGCATGGCAAAGCGGATGTTGGCGGGCCATGCCTTCGGCATAGAAGAATCAATGCAGGAAGCGCCTTGATTACCGGAACGTTTTTGCGGAGCTTTTTCAAAAAGCGACCCGCCGGAGGCAACTGACTTGTTGCATGGCCCTTACCGGTCCCTTCGTTGACAGCGCCTCAGTGCTAAAAACACCGTCCCAGGCACTTTGCCTTTTTACCCATTTCAACGACGTTGCGACGCATCCTTATGAAGACAGATCTTGAGCTACTTGCACCCGGTGGAGATATCGACGCCATCAAAGCCGCCATTGCCGCCGGTGCGGACGCGGTGTACTGCGGGCTGAACAAATTCAACGCCCGGGACCGGGCCACCAACCTCTCCGCCGAGGACCTTCCCGGCATCGTCAGCCTTGCCCACAAGCACGGTTGCAGCGTGTTTGTGACCCTTAACATCATCGTCGTCGAAAGCGAGATCCCGGCCCTTATCCGCCTTTTAAATACCCTCGTCAACACCCGCATCGATGCGGTCATTGTCCAGGATTTCGGTCTCTTCTATCTTTTGAGCAAACACTTCCCGAGCCTGGTCATCCATGCCTCCACCCAGCTCACCACCCACAACGAGGGGCAGATCCGGTTCCTCAGTGCACTCAACGCCACCCGGGTCAACCTCTGCCGGGAGCTGAACCTGGAAGAGATCAGAGCCCTCACCGACGCCAGCCGCAAGCAGGGCATGGACACCGAGGTCTTTGTCCACGGTTCCTACTGTGTTTCGTTTTCCGGGCTCTGTTACTTAAGCTCGGTGCTCGGAGGCAAATCGGGAAACAGGGGCCGGTGCAGCCAGCCCTGCAGGGACCGGTTTGAAACCACCCCCGCAGGCAGGGAGTATCCCCTGAACCTCAAGGACAACTCGGCCTACGGCAACCTGAAAGAGCTTGCCGAGGCAGGGGTGTACTCCCTGAAGATCGAAGGACGCATCAAAAAGTTCGACTACGTCCACACCGTGGTCTCCTGCTGGAGAAACCAGATTCAAAGCCTCAGCGAACAAGACCGCCTGCTCACCGACACCGGTGACCTTGCCAAGGTCTTCAACCGCGACTTTTCCAACGGATTCCTGGCCGGAGAGATCACCTCGGACATGTTCATCGACAACCCCCGGGACCACTCCATCCGGCAGGTGTCCAAAGAAAACCCCGCCTGCCCCCAGGGCACCAGGGAACGCTTTTACGAGGACAAGGCCGCCCTGTCCGCCAGGGCCCGCCTCGCCGTGGGCCAGCTCCGCATCGAAAAGACGGCCCTCACATTTCGCATCCATGGAGAGCCGGGTGCGCCCCTGGGTGTATCGGTCTCCAGCCCTGAGGCCTCCTTTTCCGTGGCGTCTGACTCTCCCCTTGCCCCCAGGCGGGACACAAGCGCCCCCGGGGGCCTCAGCCGTGCCGTACTCCTTGAAAAATTCAAGCGTTTTGACAATTCCGAATACCGCGTCGATACCGTGGACACTGAAAACCTGGCCCCCGGGCTCTACCTCCCCTTCAAGGAGCTCACCGCCCTGATCCGGCGCGTTGCCTTTCTCTTGAACGGCTCCCGGGAACCCGTGGCCCCGGTGACGGTCCCCTCCCCGGGAAAACCAAAGCCTGTGGAGACCCCGCCCGTCCTCTCCGTGGTGATCTCCTCACCCGGGGATATCCCCCTTTGCGAGGCCACCCCGGCAGAGATTTTTTTCCGGCTACCCGAGGCCCTTGAAAACCGGAAAGACGAATTTATCGCGCTGTTCAACCAATTCCCGGAGCTCACCCCCTGGTTCCCGCCCGTGCTCATCGGAGAGGACTACACCGCGGCCCGGGCGATTCTGGAAACCGTCAAGCCGGCCCGCATCGTAACGGACAACTCAGGCATCGCCTTTGACGCCTTCAGGCAAGACATTGCCTGGATAGCGGGGAGCTGTTTCAACCTCGTCAACTCCTTCGGCCTGCGCTGCCTCAAGGAGCAGTTCGGCTGCTCCGGTGCCATTGTGTCCCGGGAGATCAAAAAAGAGCAGCTCAAACGCCTTGTGCCACCGGAAGGCATGGAGCTGTGCATGGGCATCTACCACCCCGTCACCCTGATGACCAGCCGCCAGTGCCTGCACCAGGGAGTCATCGGGTGCTCCAGAAAACAGTTCGACAAATCGTGCCTTGAAGGGTGCGACAAATCGTCATCCATCACGCACGCAAACGGGGCTACCCTTCACATTCACAAGTCCGGGGGCAACCACCACCGCCTCTACCATGAGACCCATTGCCTCAACACCGAGGTGGTCGCGGACCTGCCCCACACCTTTTCCCGTTTTTTCATCGACCTGCGGGACATTGCCACCCGCACAAAAACCGACACGGACAAAGCCGGGCTCATCGCCCTGTTCCATGACCTCCTCACGGGCGTTCCCGGAGCCGAAGCCGCGCTTCACCGGGCGGTCCGCAACACCACCAACGTCCAGTACGTCAGGAACGAACCCTTTTCCCCAACGCCCCCAAAAACGAAAAAACCGGCCCCTGCAAGGGGCCGGTTGCGTCATCCCACGGGGCCGTGATCACCCCGCAAGGCTCATGGCCACGTCTGCACGGGGCGCCAGCGCCCCTCTCCAGATATTCATCTTTTCCGCCTCCCGCATGAGGCCCTCCCGGAAATCGGGGTGGGCGATGCCGATGAGGGCTTCGGCCCGCTGCCAGGTGCTTTTTCCCTTGAGGCTGACCACGCCGTACTCGGTCACCACGTACTGCACGGCAGACCGGGGAAGGGTGACAATGGTGCCGTGATCCACAAAGGGCCGGATCCTTGAGGTGACGGCGCCGTCCCTGTCGGTCTTGGTGGATGCCAGGCAGATAAAGGCCTTCCCGCCCTTGGAATGGTAGCTTCCGTAGGCAAAATCAAACTGCCCACCGGTTCCGGAGATCTGCCTGAACCCCGATGACTCGGAGCAGACCTGCCCGTAAAGGTCCACCTCCACGGCGTTGTTGATGGAGACGGCACGTGGGTTTGCCGCGATGCGGTGAAGGTCATTCTGATTCCCACGGGATAGCTGGCGCATGCCGGATTCCGATGGATAAATTCGTAAAGCTTTTCACTGCCCAGGGCAAAGGTGTAGACCATCTTCCCAGGGTTGTCGGCCTTCTCCATGTTGGAGATCCTGCCCGCCCGGTACATAGGCGTCCACCAGCATCTCCGTATGGACCCCGAGGTCCTTTAAATCCGAATCGGCGATCATCTTGCCGATGACATTGGGAAGGCTCCCGATGCCGAGCTGCAGGCAGGAGCCGTCTTCAATCTGTTCCACCACATGCCGGGCGATGGCCCGGTCCACATCGGATATGGGGGTGCGGGGCAGGGAGACCAGCTCCGTGTTGGTCCCCTGGACCACATAGTCTACCTCGGAGATATGCACGGCCTCGCCATACCCGCCGTAGCAAACCGGCATGTTATCATTCACCTCAACAATCACCGTCTTTGCCTTGCGGAGCTGGCTGTACTGACAGGAGTTGGCGATGCCGAAGTTGAAAAAACCGGCGTCGTCCATGGGCGCCACCTGAACTATGAACACATCGGTGGTCAGGTCCCCGTCATCGTAGATCTGGTTGCCCTCGTGGTAGAGAACCGGGATGTAGCTGCAGCCGCCCCTGTCGTGGAGGTACCGCTCACCACCGCTGAAATGAAAGCTGTTGTAGTTGAAGCTTCTGCCCGAAGGATCGGCCAGGGCCACCTTGGGAACCCCCGGGTACCCCACCCCGCGCACCTTCACCGCCTCAAGCTCCCCGGCGCGATGGGCAAGGGCCTCATCCAGGTCCACGGGGCTGCAGAGAAAATTGCCGTAATCCACCCAGTCACCGGACTTGACCAGTTTTACCGCTGTGGCCGCATCCACGCATTTTCGCCCGTACTCACGTCTGTACATGCCCACCTCCCAGTTCCGTTAAAGGTTATCTTTCCGGCATGTTACTTGAGCAAAGGGCGTGCCACAGGCATCATCACAAGATCTAACCAACTGGTTTTACCTGCTTTCACAACAAAACAGACAAGACATGGGCGGGCAAGGAAATGCGACAGGCATGTCGCATAGCAGAGCCATAAAACGCCAGGCAGCTCTACATCAGGGGCTTTTCAACCATGCGACACCAACGCCGCACTTTGCGACACATCATTCGCATGACCGGAGTCGGTGCAGTGCCATCTTCCGCTCAAGGGTCCGTCGGTTAATGCCCAGGCGGTGTGCGGTCTTGCCCCGGTGCCACTGCATCTCCTCCAGGGTTTTGAGGATGTGCGCCCTCTCGGTTTCGGCCAGCAGGGACTTCAGGTCCCTTCCGTGATCGGACACGCTGCGGTACCTTTTGTCCACCGAGGGCATGGCCCCATCTGCTGAAAAGATTTCCGTAAAGTCCAGTTTTTTCAGGGTCACATAGCGATGCAGCACATTTTGCAGCTCCCGGACGTTCCCCGGCCATCGATACCTCTGAAACGCATCCAGAATCGCCGGGGTAATGGGGGGAACCTCCGTTGCACCGGGGTACTGTTTCAAAAAATGATCGATGAGAAGGGGAATGTCCGATGGCCGCTTTCGAAGCGGGGGAAGGTGGATGGGAATGATATGGATGCGGTAAAAAAAGTCCTCCCGCATAAGGCCTTTGGTGATGAGGTTGGTCAGGTCCCTGTTGGTTGCGGCGATGATCCTCAGGTTCGGCTTTCGGACTGTCTTTCCCCCCAGGGCAGTGTACCCGTTGCCCTCAATGGCCCGCAACAGCTTGGCCTGCATCCCCAGGGCGATCTCCCCGAGCTCATCGAGAAACAGGGTGCCGCCGTCGGCCAGGTCCAAAACCTTGAATCCTGAACCGCTCCGGTGAAGGCCCCTTTTTTGTACCCGAAAAACTCGCTCTCCATGAGAGATTCGGGGATGGCTCCGCAGTTGACGGGAATAAAGCCATGGTCCATGCGATCGCTCAACCGGTGGATTTCCCGGGAGACCAGCTCCTTGCCCGTCCCCGACTCTCCGTAGATAATGATGTTGGCATTGGAGGCGGCGGCATTCAGTATCACCTCGTAGACCGCCTGCATTTCCGGGCTCTTCCCGATGAGATCCCCGAATCGGGAGCGTGCGGTCATGGTGGATTTCAGGCGCCTGTTCTCTTTGCGCAGGCTGTCGGCACTGTCACGCAGGCGCTTCTCCTTGAGTTTCCGATCGGTGATATCCGTAAGCAGGGTCTGCTGTTTCCGCACGCTGCCGTCCATGGCACAAATGGGGGTTGAGACCGCCGCATACCATCGGTGGTCCCGGGGGTTTAAAAACTCGGATCGCACGGTTTCCCCCTTGAAAACATCTGCCGCTCCACACCACGGGCAAGGCGTTGTCCGGTCATAAATGGCGGAATAGCAGGGGTCCCCCACGGCCTCCCGGACAACCTGTGCCCTAAGGTGGCCATTCATAAATTCAAGGGTGTAATCCTTGTAAGAGGTGTAGAGATGACCCGGAAAGTTCTCAACGATACCCCGCAACTCATCTTCCCTGAGTTTCAGCTTTTTTTCCGCCTCTTTTCGAGAGGTCACATTCACCAGGGTGGCCACGCTGGTTGAGCCCTGGACCATGTTCAGCTTGATCAGGATATCATAGACGTCCCCGTCCCGGTCCATCAGGCGACACTCATACTCCTCCGGGGCCCATGAAGGGTCCTGACGCCGCCTGTGGTGGAAGTGCGTCATCCGCTCCAGGTCCTCTGGCACCACAAACCGCGTCCATTTCATTTTGCCTTCAAGCTCCGCCCGTGAATACCCCACAAGCTCTTCGAGCTTCTCATTCATCATGGAGATCGTCAGGTCCTCTTCGAGAATAACCGAAGGGGCGGTGGATTTTTCAAAAACCCGGCGAAACAACTGAGCCCGGCCGTTCGAAGTCTCATCTCCGGCAAGGCTCTCACCCGCTGGTTTGTCCCTGTTCCCGCACACCTTGAGTTCTGTCATCGTCCGCCCCCTGCCATGGTAAATGAACCCTGCCTGCCCCGCCGATCCCGCTGATATGACACGGGACCAAAAATACTCGTGTGGTATCTATCCAGGGGTTTGCAGGACGTCTCCCCCCGTTTGCGTTACACAAACAGTGGTTGCCAAAAAACAAAACGATCCATTGCTAAACATGGTTATTTTGTGCCCGAGCCATTGCCTTCTTGCAAGTATAAACTGGTTTCAGGATCACACGTTTGGTTGCGAGGAATGGCTTTAGCATGTATATATCTCGCAGCGGCTTAAGATAACGTATCATCACGTAAAAGCCTCAACCAACGCCGCTGCCTCCGCAAACCGGAACAAACCGCAGCCCCAAAACTCCGCAGGTTCGGCTCCCGCTCCGCAGACAGCACGTTCACATGCATGCACCGGAATCTGCCCGCAAAAGAGGGTGGCAATGGGGAACTCACAGCGACAGACAAAACGGAAGGTTGTAGCCTCCGGGATCGGGATGGTTGCCGTTCTGATGCTTCTGGCAGCGGTGGCCGGGCGCTTCTGGCTCACCTCGGACCACGGCCGCCATTTTATTCAGAATCGCATCAACAGGGCCATTCCAGGAAGCCTCCACTGGGACAATCTGAGCCTTTCACTGTTTGCAGGACGCATGGAGGTTACCAATCTTCGGCTCCACGATCCGGAGTCTGCCCCCCTTGTCTCTCTGGACCGGCTTGTTGTGAACCTTGCATGGGCTCCCCTTTTGGGAAGCACCCTTGCCCTTGAAAACGTCATCTTAGAATCGCCCAAGGTCCTTCTGGCCACGGACGCATCCGGCACATTCAATATCCTCACAGCCTTTCCTGCCCGGGAGCCCGACGCCCCGACACAAGACAACGACTCGGGGGAATTCCCCTTCAACATCCGAATCGACGCCCTCTCCCTCACAGACGGCTTTTTCCAATACGAACACCGAAATGCCCCTGAGCCCCAGGGACGGATTGTCGCGGGCACCGTCGACCTCTCGCTGGAAGATGCAGACCTCCGGGAAAAAACCATTCGGGCCTCCCTTCGCCTCGGGGGCGGGGAAATCAACATGGCGGGCATCACAACAGGGGTCGATGCCTTGCGGATCGACGGCCATCTCAACGGCGACCGCCTGAAGTCCCTCGCCCTGGCCCTGGAATCTGACCTGGTGGCCCTGGAGGCCAAGGGCCAGGCCGAAGACCTGTTCGAGAGCCCCCTCTTTGATATGGACCTCACGGCCACCACGGCCCTCACCACCGTGAAAGAGACCTTTCATCTCCCTGCCGCGCTCTCGGGCCCGGTCACCCTCAACCTGACGGCCCGCGGAACCACCGACAACCCCAGCGCGCACCTGACCCTCTCCTATTCCGGGGGCGAGATCGCAGGTATCCAGGTGGACCGGGCCGGCCTGGCCTGTGACCTTGAAGAGAAACAGCTGGCCCTCAAAAAGCTCAACATCGATGCCCCCCTGGGCCAGGTCAAGGGTACCGGGAGCCTCGACCTCCGGGAAGCCTTCCCCCAGGGGTTCACCGCCCAGCAAAGAAACCTCGACGCCATGGCCTGGCACCTGGAACTGAGCCAGACCGGCACCGCCTTAGAGGCCTTTTCCCGCAATGTACCGGGCCTGGCCGGTGCGCTGCGGTCGGAGCTCACCATCGACGGTACCGGGGCCTCACCTTCTCTCATGTCCGCGGAGGCTCGGCTGGACGCCTCAATCCAAACGCTTACCCTGGCCCAGCTCCCCGACCCCGTGGACCTCGACCTGAAAACCCGTCTCACCCTGGACGACAACCGCCTGGCCCTTCGCAACCTGAGCATCAAAGCCGGAGAGGCCTCCGTTAACGGGACCGGAAGCTTTGACCTTGCGTCCTCAAACATTGAAACCGAACTCTCTCTTGCCATCCCAAATCTTGCCGACCTTCGCCTAGCCCCTGAAGCTGCCGGACTTACCGGCCGACTGACCCTGGACGTCGGGATAACCGGAACCACTGCCCACCCGGTGGCCGAGGCCAGCCTCCAGGGAGACGCATTAGAGCTCGGGGGTCATGCCCTCGGCACCCTTCGCATGGCAGCCGGCCTGGACCGATCCGGTCAGCTCACCATCCACGAGCTGACCCTTGAGGAAGAAGACTCCCGGCTCCGTGCCCAGGGTTCCATCCATCTCCTGAAAAGCAGGTTGGAATCCGGCTCACCGGCCCAGCTCTCCCCCACCCTCCCCGTGGACCTTGACCTGGCCTTTGAACACATCGACACCGAGGCCTTCCTGGCAAGCGCCTGTGTCTCGGGAATTCTGGACGGGACCCTCTCCTGCAAAGGTCCCCTCAGGTCTCCCTCGGCCCGCCTTGCCCTCACCGGCCGCTCCCTGGCCGTTACGGACTATCGAATCGGAGACCTCGAAGTCCTTGCCCTGCTCAAGGACGGCATGCTCTCCATGGACACAGCCCGGTTGACAAATGGCCAATCCCAACTGGAACTCTCGGGAACGGCACGCCTTCTCGAACCTGAAACCGGGGCCGTGGTGGCCCACCCCGCCTTTGATGTCACCCTCAAGGCCGAAGCCTTCAACTTAAACGATGTCACCCCCCGGATGTCGGGACAGGTCTCCATCGACGCACGCCTCTCCGGAAACACGGCTGCCCCCCGGGGCAGCCTCTTTCTTGGGGCGGAAAAACTCAACCTTGGCGTTCAGACACTCCACGAGGTCACCCTGGCCTCCCGCATGGACGACAACCGGGTGACCATTGAGGAGCTCACCGTGGTCCTGACCCCGGGAGAGGAGCTGAGAGCAGACGGCTGGTTTTCCCCTGCCGAAAAGACCTACGCCCTGCAGCTCGAGGCCCGGGACCTGGACATTGAGGAGATCGAATTCATCGGTGAAAAAAACGCGGCCAAAGGCCAGCTCAGCCTGGATATCACCGGGGAGGGGAACCTGGACAATCCCCGGCTCAAAGGAAACATGGCCGTCACCGACCTGTTCCTGAACAACGAGCCCTTTGACGACGGCAGCCTCGAATTGACCCTCAGGGATCAGGAACTCCGGGTCCGGGGAGACCTCGTGGCGGAGCTGTCCGGCAGTTACAATCTCGTCACCCACCTCTTCTCCGCCAGCGCGCGCCTGGAGCAAACCCGGCTGGAGCCTTTTTTCAAAATGGCGGGCCGCAGGACCCTCACAGGGACCGTCACCGGCCTCATCGAAGCCCGGGGAGACGCCACCTCACCCAAGACCCTCACCGCCGATGCAACCGTGACAGAGCTCACCGCCTCCCACGACGGAACGGCCCTCATCACCAAAGGGGCCTGCAACGCCTCCTTTGACAACGGCACCCTGCGGGTGGAGGCCCTGAATCTCTCCCTCTTCGACCAGGGACACCTTGACATCAACGGCACGGGATCACCGGACGGCACCCTGGATTTTTCCCTGGACGGTGCCGTTCCCATGGAGGTGCTCCACCTCTTCACCGAAAGCCTCGGGGACATCACCGGAGACATCACCCTTTCTGCCCGCCTCACCGGCACACCCAAGGAGCCGGACTTTAACGGGGACCTCGTCCTTAAGGAGATCGGCTTCACCGTGCCGGTCCTGGGCCAGAAACTCCAGAACCTCAATGGTCGCATGGCGATCACGCCCAAAGCCCTCACCGTTAAGACCATCACCGGCAATCTCGACAAGGGGCAGTTTGACTTTTCCGGCACCCTGGGGCTGGACCATGTGACCCCAAAGGCCATCAAGGCAAGGCTCAGGGCACAGGCCCTTCCCCTGACTCTGCCGGGCACCATGGAGCTTTGGGTCAACGGCGACCTGACCTATGAAGGCACACCGGAGCACGCCCTCATCTCAGGGGAGATTATCCTGGTGGAGGGGCGCTACTTTAAAAACGTCCGGCTGGGGCTCATCGACAACCTCGGCCAGCGACGCCGGGAGCAGTCCCCTGTCACCCGAAGGCGCGACACCCCTATTTTGAACAACACGGAGCTCAACATTTCCATCCGGCACCGCTCCCCCTTTGTGGTGGACAACAACATTGCGCTGATGGACCTGAAGCCCACCCTCACCGTCTCCGGCCCGTTGAGCCGGGTCCTTGTCAATGGACGGGCCGAGGTGGAATCCGGCACCATCTCCTACCTGGGCAAAGAGTTTGAAATCAAAAAAGGGGTGGTGGACTTTATCAACCCCTACAAAGTCGAGGCAACCATTGACGTGGACAGCGAGATCGTCATCAGGCAATGGACCATCACCCTGAAGGTTTCGGGGGTGGAGGACAACCTCAAATTCGAGATGAGTTCGGTGCCCGAGGAAAGCGACTCGGACATCCTCTCCCTCATCGTCTTCAACAAAACGCACAACGAAATGGTCAGCGGAGAGGGCGGATCCAGCCAGTCCACCAAGCAGATCCTTGCCGACATGGTGACCCGCACCCTTGAAGGGAGCCTCAAGGAGGCCACGGGCCTGGACACCATAGAAATGACCTACACGGAACGCACGGACCAGGATGATGCCGACGATGTCAACATCACCGTGGGCAAGGAGCTCTCCAAACGCATGACCCTCAAATACGGGGTGGGAACCAAAAACGGGGTCACGGTCCAGAGCGCCATCACCGAGTACAAGTTCTACGAAAGCCTCCTGATGAACGCCTTCCGGGACACGGACGGGGACTTCGGCGGCGAGCTGGTCTTCCGGCTGGAGATGAGGTGACCATGATCGCATCGCCGCCCACATGCGCCCGACGAAACGGCCCCCGCGCTGCCCGGCACTGGATGTGCCTTGCCCTTGTGCTCTCAGCCGTCCTGATGCCTCGGCCCACCGTGGCCGAGCCCAGCGCCCCCGTCATCACGGAGATCAACGTGGAAATCGTGGGGACCGTCACAAAACCTGCGCACCTTGCCGCCTTTGCCCGCCGTATCATCCTCCTGGAAGAGGGAGAGCCTTTTTCCGCCGAAGCCCTTGAGAAAAGCCTGGAACTGCTCAAGAGCACCCGGCTGTTCCAGGCCATCGACGTACCCGACCCGCCCGAGAATGAAAGAGAGATGGCCCTGACGCTCCGACTGACCCCGTTCCGGAGGATCAAGGATATCCACATCAACGGGGCGTTTCCCCTCCTGGAAAAGGAGGTGCTCAATGCCATGACCATCTATACCGGTGACGCCTTTGTTTCCGAAAAGCTTCAAAAACAGGAAGCACTCATCAAAAAAACGTTCAAAGACGAAGGGTACCCGGACGCCACGATCCGGGTCACGTCGGAGGAGGACCCGAAAGACGGCCATTTCGAGGTGACCGTTTCCATCCACAAGGGGGACTTCGACCGAATCCACCGCGTGGAGCTCATCGGAAACAACGGTTTTTCCGACGCACGCCTCAAGCTGAGACTCGACACCTGGAAGGTCTCCCTCTTCGCCGGAGAGATCCCCCGGTTCATCCAGAAAAAGCTCGATGAAGATGTGGACAACCTCCGAAAATTCTACCGCGCCAAGGGGTATGGAGACGTGGAGATCACCCCGGAGGTGGAGCACCTCGCCGATCCCCACGATATGGTCATCCGGTTCAGGATAGACGAAGGGAAAAAATACGTGGCCCTCTTTGAAGGGAACACCGAGTTCTGGGGACTGACCCTGAAAAAAGAGCTGGCCTACCTGAAAGAGGGAAACCGAAGCGAACTGGGCCTGAAAAAGAGCCTCAGAAACATCCGGACACGCTATCACAAAGCCGGTTATCTGGATGTGCAGGTGAGCATGGAGGAGTCCGACGTCACCGTCGAGGGTATCAGGGAGCGAGAGCTGCTCTTTTCCATTGACGAGGGACCCCGTTACATCGTCCAGGCCTTGGACATCCAGGGCAACACCCTCTTCGACCGGAAGCGCATCGAAAAGCAGATGCTCACCCGCCTGCCCGGCACCTTCAGCGCCGGAGAGTTCGTCCCCGATGTCCTGGACGAGGATATCAGCGCCATCCAGTCCCTCTACCTGACCAAGGGCTACCTGGAGACCACCGTGGACCATAAGGTGACCTTCATAGAGGACCCCGAAACCCACCGAAAACTCGCCGATATCTCCCTTTCCATTTCCAAGAGGGTATGCAGACCCAGGTGACATCCGTTGCCTTCAACGGCCTGCAGGCCCTCACACCCGATGAGGCGCTGGACGCCATTGCCCTGAAGGAGGGAGAGCCCTTTCGGGAGTACATGATCGAAAGCGATGAAAACACCCTCTCCGGTGCCATCTCTGAAAAGGGCTACCCCCATATCACCGTCACGGGGCAGGCCCGGGTCGAGACCGATGACGAGGGGGCGGGCCGGGCCGAGATGGCCTACGACATCACCGAAGGGCCCAACGTAACAACCGGCGAGGTCTTCTACACAGGCAACTTCCGCACCCGCGAGCGCATCCTCAGGCGGGAGGTCGAGCTCACCCCGGGGGAACCCTTCTCCCTGACCCAGGCCCTGGAGACCCAGCGCAACATCCGGAACATCGCCGCCCTCTCCGCAGCGCACTTCCGGACCATCGGGCTTAAAGAAGAGGAACCCGAGGTGAATCTGTTAGTGGAGGTGGAAGAGAGAAAGCCCTACTACTATGAGCTCGGTCTCGGATACGACACCCGGCGGGAAAAATATGCACACACCCGCCTTGGGGACCGCAACCTCTTCGGCCAGAACAAAGACGGCTGGATCGCAGCCGAGGTCAGCGACATCGGATACCGCACCGAGCTGGGCATCACCGAGCCCCGTTTTCTGGGTACCCGGATCAACGCCACCTTCAGCATGTTCGGAGAAAAACTCGAAGAGTTCAACCAGGATTTCGGCACACGCACCTACGGTTCCTCCCTGACCTTCAACCGACGGTTCCTCGAAAATTTCAACGCATCCCTCAACAACCGCTACGAATACAGGGAGCAGTACAGGCTGAACGACACGCCCATTCCCCCGGGGGATGAAGAGCAATACGAGCAGCGAAACATTGTGGTGGTCACCCCGTCCCTCACCTACAACTCCACCGACTCCTTTGTGCGCCCCCGAAAAGGCATGATCGCCTTCGGGGCCCTGGACATCTCCGCAGGCGTCGGAAATTCACTGGATGACTTTTTCAAATACCGCTACGAGTTGCGGTTCTATAAAACCCCCGTCAACCGCCTCACCTTTGCCCTGAGGGGCAGGGTCCACCACATCGATCCATACGGAAGCAACAACAATATCCCCGAAGACCAGCTCCTCTTCCTGGGTGGAACCACCGACATCCGGGGCTACAGCGAGAACAAGTTCCTTGTTAACGACAGCGGCGAAGCCGTGGGCGGGCGCACCACCCTGCTGGGAAGCGTGGAGGCCCGCATCGACCTGGGCTTGAATGTGGAACTCACCACGTTTTTCGATACAGCAAGCCTCCGCAATGCCTCCCAGCCCGATCTCTCCGAGTCCTTTCGTTCCAGTGCCGGAGCAGGCCTGCGCTATATCACCCCCATCGGCCCCGTGGGATTTCTCTACGGCTGGAAGCTGGACAAACAGCCCGGAGAAAGCTCCGGTAATTTTCATTTTTCCATCGGATACACCTTCTGAATCCCCCACTTAAAACAAGCAGCAGCCCCTGATCCGGTTATCTCTCGAATCGGGTGGACACGCCCCTGGTTAATTTTTCCTCCTCATCAAAAGTCTTTTTTTTGCGTTGTTACCTACAAAAACCTTGCGTCCGATTCAAACATCGTTTAAAACCCTTTTTTATCGATGTTTCAAACAGCGTTTAAAATATTTGTTTCCCACACAACGGACCCCTTAAATGGATACCAAAACCAAAATACTCGATGCCGCCGAACGGCTCATCGTCGAACTGGGCGCAGACAAAGCGTCCATGCGAAAAATCACAGAGGAGGCCGGAGTCAACGTGGCGGCCATCAACTACCACTTCGGCTCCAAGGACAACCTCATCTCAGCCATTGTCACCCGGTTTCTCACCCCCCTTGAAGAGGAGCAGACCCAGCGCCTGGAGGTGGTGATGGACCGTGCAGGAGACAAGGCCCCGGTTCTGGAGGACCTGCTGCGAAGCCAGCTGGCGCCCCTTCATGAGTTCACCGTCACCCACCCGGACTGGATGAACGTTTTCCACCAGTTTGCCGCGGCCTACGAAAACGAGGATTTCTTCAAACAGAACCTGAAAAACATCCTGGAGAAAAAACTCATCTACCTGGTCGACTGCATGGCAAAGGCCCTGCCCCAGATCCCGAGGATGACCCTGCTGCGCCGCATTGCCTTCTTCCGGATCGGCCTTCAATTTACGGAGGGGGAGTGCATCATGGAGGAATCCATTGCCATCCTGGGTATCGACCGGGATCCCGATGCCATGCTGGAAGAGTTGATTCACTACATCTCAGCGGGCCTCCGGCAAATGCCTGCATATCCGCCCTACAGCCGGGCCTGAAAGTCACTTCCACTGGCAGGAAATCAGGTGGTGTTGCGTTTATATCTAAATACCGGTTCAGAAGAATAAGAAAACGGGCCCTTCACCTTACGGTGGGCCCAAATGAAGACAATCCGACCTTTCGGGGTCCAAACCGCAATCTCCGACGGGACGGCCGCGCGTTAACTGCGCAACTCCTTAGGCCACCGCTTTTACCGACCATTTTTTTCGAGTAGCGAGGTACATCAATGAAAGCTATGAAATGGATAACCGTCATCACCCTGCTTGCCCTGCCGGTCCTCTCGTACGCCGAAGGGCCTCGTCAGCTCCGGTGCTCGGCGCGACCAGCCAGATTCACCAGAAAACAATCGCCAAGACCCTGGATGTGGTGGGAACCCTCCAGTTCGACCGCGTCTCCGCCCTCTCTCCCGAGGTGAGCGGCCAGGTGGAGGCCGTACTGGTCAAAGAGGGTGACCAGGTCACCAAGGGAGCGCCCCTCTTCCGCCTGAACCTCGATTTTGTGAACAACGAGATCGGCACGGTCAGGAAAAAAATCGCCCAGGTGGAGATCCGGCTGGCCCAGGCCAAAAAGGACCTGACCCGCTACGAGACCCTCTTCAAGCAGCAGGCGGCCAGTGAGCAGGAGTATGACAACATGCGCCTCTCCATGGAGGACCTTGCCATGCAGAAGGCCACCCTCCAGGAAAACCTGGCCCTGGCCCTCCTGAAAAAGGAGAAGAGCGTCATCCGTGCCCCCTTTGCCGGCGTGGTGCTGGAGAAAAACGCCGATGAGGGCAACTGGGTGGTACCGGGGAATCCCGTGTGCCTTTTGGGCTCCATGGACGACCTCTACGTGAAGGTGCCCATGCCCGAAGACCTCCTGGTCTTTGCCAGGACCGGCGAGGAGCTGGACGTCTCCATCACCGCCCTGGGCCTCACCACCCGCGGCAGGATCACCGGGTACATCCCCGTGGCGGACACGGCCACCAAGAACATCTTCGTCAAGGTGATGCTCCCCAGGCCTACGTGCCCGAACATGAGCGCCACCGTGGCCATGCCCGCCAGCGACAAGCAGGAGATGACCCTGGTCCCCAGGGATGCCCTGGTCACCTTCAACGGCCAGACCCTGGTCTACACCATCAATGAAGGGGCGGCAGCGCCCCTGCCGGTAACGGTCCTTGCCTACGTGGAGGGCGCAGCCGGCATCGCCGAAGGGCCCGTGGCCCCCGGCATGGACGTGATCATCGACGGCAACGACCGGCTCCAGCCCGGCCAGCCCGTGACGGTCATCGAAGCAAGGAAGTAAACCGGATCTGAAGCACAGCCGTGCCCCACTCCCCCCGCAAGGCGCCCGTCGCCTTGTGGCCGCACGAGAAATGCCGAGGGCGTCGGGCCTTTTCTGACATGATGAAACCAGGGATACCAAGCCACCCATGGATTTGATTAAATTTTCCATCCAACGACCCGTCACCGCTGCGGTGATGGTGATCATGATCGTCCTGTTCGGCATGATCGGGCTCTCCAAGCTCCCCGTGCAGCTGGCCCCCGACACCGAGCTGCCGGAAATCGAGGTGATGACCTCCTGGCCGGGTGCCAGCCCCAGCGAGCAGGTGATCGAAGAAGCAGGAGGACAACCTCAAGAGCCTCCAGAACCTCCAGAAGATGGAGAGCTCCAGCTACAACGATTACGCCACCATCACCCTCACCTTTGACCTGGAGACCGACGTGGACACGGCCCTTCTCCGGGTCTCCAACAAGCTCAACGAGGTATCGGACTACCCGGACAACGTCTACGAGCCGGTGATCTCCAGCTCCGGGGGTTCCGCCAACCCCATCATCTGGATGCAGATGCGCGCCCTTGAAGGAAGCAACACCGACATCCGAACTCAGCGCACCTTCTTCGACAACGAGGTCAAGCAGTACATCGAGCGTGTCGACGGCGTGGCCTCCCTCTTGGTCTTCGGAGGCACCAAGGACCAGCTTGAGATCGTGCTGGATCCTGAAAAAATGGCCCGGCGGGGCATCACCATCAACCAGGTGATCGCCCGGGTTACGGCCGCCAACAACGACATCTCCGCTGGGGTGCTGGGCATTGACCGGCGAAACTACCGCATCCGCACCACAGCCAAGTTCCAGAAGGTCACCGACCCTCTGGACGTGGTGATCATGGATGACGGCATCACCCGCATCCTCCTTCGGGACATCGCCACCAGCCGCATCGGCTACGAACCCCAGTTTGTCTCGGTCATGGAAAACGGCGCCGAAGGCATCGTCATCGGGGTGAAAAAGCAGAAAGGGGGCAACGTCCTGGAGATCGTGAACCGGGTCCACGCCGAAGTGGACCGCCTCAACGAAGGCATTCTGGCCAAAAGGGGCCTGTACATCAACTGGTCCTACGACGAGGCGCCCTACATCATGCGGGCCATCTCCATCATGAAAAAGAACGTGCTCATCGGGGCGGCCCTGGCCATCCTGGTTCTGGTGACCTTCCTGCGCAGCGCACGGTCCACGGGCACCATCGGCCTGGCCATTCCCATTTCGGCCATCGGCACCTTCACCTCCCTGTGGCTCATGGGCCGCAACCTCAACGTGGTAAGCCTTGCGGGCATCTCCTTTGCCGTGGGCATGCTGGTGGACAACTCCATCGTGGTGCTGGAAAACATCGACCGGCACCTGAAACTAGGCAAAAAGACCTTTGACGCGGTCTACGAAGGGGCCACCGAGGTGTACGGTGCGGTCATCGCCTCCACCCTGACCACGGTGGCGGTTTTTCTCCCCGTCATCTTCATGAAACAGGAGGCAGGACAGCTCTTCCGGGACATCGCCATCGCCATCACCACGGCCATCCTCCTGAGCCTCTTTGTCTCCATCACGGTGATCCCCTCCTTCATGCACCTGATCTACAGGAAAAAGGGCCCGGCCCAGAAAGAGGGGGGCGCTTTGGGCAAGGCCGGGGATCTTTTTATCTCCAGCATCATGGGCGTGGCCAATGCCTGCCTGAAAAACACGGTCACCCGGGTGGCCTGCGTGGTGTCTTTCACCGCCTTTTCCCTGCTCATCGCCTGGGCCCTCATGCCCAAGGCCGAGTACCTGCCCCAGGGCAACCAGAACTTCATCATGAGCATCCTGGTGCCGCCCCCCGGGTACTCCGCCGAAAAACGGCACGAGGTGGGCGAATACATTTTTGAGAAGACAGACACCTACCGAAAAGACACGGGCGAGGGCCTGCCCAAGATCAAGAACGTCTTTTACGTCTCTGCGGACATGATCAGCATGTTCGGGGTGGTCTGCACGGACGAGGACGAGACCCGGGCCGGTGAGCTGATTCCCTCCCTGACCCAGATCATCTACTCCATGCCCGGCATGTTCGGCATCAGCCTCCAGCCCGGTATCTTCGAAACCGGCCTGGGCAAGGGGCGCACCATCGACCTGAACATCTCCGGCGAAGAGATGGGCTCCATCGTGCAGGCAGGCTTCACCCTCATGGGTGCCGTGGGCCAGGCCGTTCCCAACTCCCAGATCCGGCCGGTGCCCTCCCTTGAGATTGCCTACCCCGAGGGGCGCATCATCCCGGACAAGCAGAAAATGGCGGCCAGCGGCCTCACCGAGCAGGAGCTGGGGATCTACGTGGATGTGCTCATGGACGGCCGGAAGGTGGCGGACTACAGCCCCGACGGCAAGGACCGCATCGACCTGGTGGTTCGCAGCGAGGAGGCGGACTTCAAGACTCCCGAGGCCATCCTGGAAGCCCCCATGGTCAACAACCACGGGAAGCTGGTGCGCGTTGGCGACGTGGCCTCCCTCTCCTACGAGCACGGCATGACCCAGATCGACCGCCTGGAAAAACGCCGCAACATCCGCCTGGAGATCACGCCCCCCATTGACGTGCCCCTTCAGGAAGCCATGGAGACCATCCGCGCCAAGGTGGACGGCCTCATGGAAGCCGGTCAGCTCTCCGGGGTAAACGTGAAGCTGGGAGGCAACGCCGACAAACTCATGGAGACCTTCCATGCCCTGAAGTGGAACCTGGCCCTGGCCATCCTCATCACCTATCTGTTGATGGCCGCCCTTTTCGAGAACTTTCTCTACCCCTTCATCATCCTCTTCTCCGTGCCCCTGGCAGCCGCCGGCGGGTTCATCGGGCTGAGGCTGGTGGACCTTCTCGTGGCCAGGCAGCCGTTGGACGTTCTCACCATGCTGGGATTCATCATCCTCGTGGGCACGGTGGTCAACAACGCCATCCTCATCGTGCATCAGTCCCTGAACAACGTGCGACTGGAGAACATGTTGGGGATGGACGCCATCAAGGACGCCATCCGAACCCGTATCCGGCCCATCTTCATGAGTGTCTGCACCAGTATCTCCGGCTTTCTGCCCCTGGTGCTGGCCACGGACTCCGGGTCCGAGCTCTACAGGGGAATCGGCAGCGTGCTGCTGGGTGGCATGGCATTGTCCACCCTCTTCACCCTCTTTGTGATCCCCGCGCTCCTCTCCTTCTTCATCGGTTTCGAAGAAAAAGGCCGGCAGGCCTCGTCGCCAAACGAGCCCCTGGAGCGCTACTCAGCCTAACACACACCATGGGGGCCGGGATGTCCGGCCCCCATGTCGAGCAGTGAGGTATACGACATCATGAAACGACTTCTCGTTCTGGCAGCCCTTTGCCTGGTTGCCACCCCCTTACACGCCCTGACCCTGTCCGAGCTGCAGCAGGAGGCCCTGGCCGAACGCCACGCTGTCAAGGCCAGTGAGGCCACAGCCGCCATCGCCGAAAAAAAGGTCCAGGAGGCCAGGAGCCCCTTTCTCCCCAGCGTGGACGTGGGCTACGAAGCCAACCGCTACAACCACGACACCATCACCGAAATCCGGGAAAAAAATGACGGGTTCACCGGCAGCATTGCCTTAAACGTCTTTGCCGGATTCAAGGACGCCTACTCCCTGAAAGCCGCACGCTTTGGTGCCGAAGCCGGGCAACTCGACCTGGCCTCCACGCGCCAGGACGTCAGCCAGAACGTGGCCCTGGCTTTTCTGGGGGTCTATCGCAGCAGGCAGAACCTCACCGTGGCCCAGGACTCCGTCAGCCTCTACAAAGACCGGTACCGGGAGATGGAGCTGAAATACAATGTGGGGGTTCTTAAAAAGCGGGACCTTCTCACCGTCAAGGTGGAGCTGGACAACGCCGTGCAGACCGAGCGCCGCACCCTGGCCAACATCACCGCCTCCCTCAACACCCTGGCCCTTGCCGTGCTGCCCCACAAGCTGAAGCGGACGCCCGCGACTTTTCCGTGTTCACGGAGCTCCCCACGGTCATGGACGCGGCCGAAGGCAAGTCCGTCCTTCTGGCCGAAAACAGCCGGATCCTCTCCCTCAAGGAGACCCTCTCCGGCGCGGGAATGGAGAGGAAGGCTGCCCGGGCCGCCTACATGCCGCGCCTGGACCTGTCGGCCACCTACACCAGCCGGTACCTGGACGACTACAGCTTCGGCTCCTCCGAGGTCAACGGCGACGATGTCCGCCTCACCGCCTCGGTGACCATGAACCTGTTCGACGGCCTCAAAAAAGAGTCGACCTTAAGCCAGGCCTCCCTCAACGAAGCCGCCCTTCGCCATCAGCTCAGGGAGCTTGAGAACAGCCTCTCCACGGACTTTGACAACGCCGTTCTCGACCGGGACGTGGCCATCGACAACCTGGCCGTGGCCCGCTCAGGCCTTGCCGAGGCCGAGGAGAACCTCCGGGTCACGGACCTGGCCTTCGAGCAGGGGGTCGCCACCTCCACCGAGGTACTGGACGCCATCTTCAGCCTCTCCCGCGCCCGGTTCAACAACATCTCGGCCCTTACCGACGTGTTTGCCACACACTATACCCTGCTGAGACTGACGGAAGGGTTTGAGACAGGTAAATCAGGAAATAGGTCATAGGTAATCAGGTAATAGGGCAAGATGGCAGGGAACAGGCCTCTCCTGCCGCCTTCGTGTTTCAAGCGCAGCGACACCCTGCGCCGGTTGGATCGCACGCGCGACTGCGATCCGGCCGGTGTG
The DNA here is from genome assembly GCF_056829965.1 of Desulfoluna sp. CYM3A. Classification (NCBI taxonomy): domain Bacteria; kingdom Pseudomonadati; phylum Thermodesulfobacteriota; class Desulfobacteria; order Desulfobacterales; family Desulfolunaceae; genus Desulfoluna; species Desulfoluna sp. CYM3A. The sequence goes on along the minus strand of NZ_CP186556.1, from coordinate 861,430 downwards.
CGGGGAAAAAAGCAGGTGATAGGTGATAGGTGATAGGTGATAGGTGATAGGTGATAGGTGATAGGTGATAGGTGATAGGTGATAGGTGATAGGTGATAGGTGATAGGTGATAGGTGATAGGAAGAATAGAAACAGATCACTCACCGAAGTCAATCATTAAAAAGAAGGAAAACGGCTTATTGACGGTGCGCACGGCGCACCCTACGAGGTATCGGCCTTTTGCCGACATGACATAAAAACGATACCCGCCCCCCCAACCATGCCCGACCCGCGAAGCGTAGGGTGCGGCCCCCGCACCGTTTTCGCCACAGCCCACCGCAATGCCCATCAGACAAAAAAAGACCATCCCCACAGAAGCGTCCCGCCCCGTGAACGATGGCCTTTCCCTATTTCCTACTCCCTACTCCCTATTCCCTGTTTTTCCCCCTCTCCACCTCGACTCCCCCAATTCAAATACCCGCGAAGCAACTGAATGGCCCCGTCCAGGCAAAAGCCCAAAACGCCGATGGCAAGGACCGTGGCCATGAGCAGGTCGTACTCCATGGTATCCCGGGCGTCGTTGATGATGTAGCCGAGGCCGCTTGAGACCCCCAAAAATTCAGCGGGAACAAGAACGATCCACGCCACGCCCAGGGCCAGGCGCAGGCTGGTGAGGATGTAGGGAACCGAGGCAGGGATGATGATGCGGGTGAGGAGCTGACGATCTGTTGCGCCCTGGTTTCTGGCCATCATGATCCAGCCGGGGTTTACCCGCACCACGCCCAGGGAGGTGTTGAGGATAATGGGCCACACCGTGGCCATGGTGATGATAAAGCAGATGGCTGTCTCAAAGCTGGAGAAGATGAGAAGAGCGATGGGCATCCAGGAGAGGGGGCTGACCATGCGGAGGAACTGCATGGGCGGGTAGGTGAGGACCCTGACGGTTCGGTAGAACCCCAGGAGCAGGCCCACGGGAAACCCCACCACAAAGGCGATGAGAATCCCCAGGCAGACCCGGGAGAGGCTTGCCCCGGCAGAGGCCCAGAAGTGAGCGCTGCCCACCAGGCGCACCAGCCCCTTCAAGGTGGGGCCTGGCAGAAAGCCCTGGAACTGGGCCAGGTCCGTGCGGCTGAAGAGAAGGGTCCCTCCTGCCGCCCAGAGGGCGATGAAAAAAAGGAACCCGGCAAGCCCCATGAAGAGGCCGCTGTTCATCATTTTTTCCGCATAGGGTTGCCTTGCGTATACAGACTGCTTTTTCAAATATCTCTCAATCACATTCATAGGGTTTGGGTTCTCGGCAACGCAAGGTGGGCCAAAGGGCCAATGCTGGCGGCAGGAAACGTTAGTGGCCCTGACGCGGGTTGATCCGGTTACACGGAGATGATCTCCTCCCGGTGGAAGGGATCATCCAGGCGGCCGTACGAAAATTTTCCCGGCCCGCCCACGGCTTCGATGGCCCGGGTGACATAGCGGTCGTCCACAAGCTCGGCCGCAGCCACTTCAGGATCCAGGGAGCGGAGGAAAGCGGCGTCCCCCTCCACAACGGTTCGCCCCAGCTCGCCCACAAGCAGCCGGGTGGCCGACGGATAAGGCCAGGGCTGGAAGCCGATGCGCTCCAGCTGCCACTCGGGATGATGGATGGCACCGGTGCCTCCCATCTCGCCGTAAACCGCGGGATCGTAGCCGGTAAAGGCCCTTAGCAAAATTTCTTCGTCCACGGGGAGATAGTTCCCTCCCTGGCGGCTCAGGATGCGGGCGGCATCCCTGCGGTTCTCCGTGATCCAGAGCTGAGCACGGACAATGGCGTTCATCACCTTCTGGGAAAACACCGGCTGCCGGGCCACCAGCCCTTCGTTCATCACCACCACGCAGCAGGGATGGTTCTTCCAGATATCCCCGGTAAACCGCATGATACGGGCCCCGGTCTTCACCTCGCTGATGGCGTTGATGGGGTCGGCCACAATATAGCCGTCAATTTTCCGTCCGGCAAGGGCGGCGGGCATCTCCGGAGGAGAGAGCACAAAAAGGTTCACCTCGTCCGGGGCAAGGGGAGCGGTCTGGCGCTGGATCACCGGCTTGAGACCGAATTTTCTCAGGCCCATCTGGAGGATCACGTTGTGGGTAGAGTACCAGTAAGGCACGGCAATCTGGTGGCCGCCCAGATCGGCAAACGATTGAATATCCGAATCCCCGCGCACGGTAATGGCGCTGCCGTTGGTGTGGTTCCAGGCCAGGACCTTCACCGGCACCCGGTGCTTGAACCGCATCCACACCGGCATGGGAAGCAGCATATGGGTCAGGTTGAACTTGCCGGAGAGAAAGGACTCCATGAGGGTGGACCAGCTTCGCACCCGCACCGGTTTTTTAAGGCGCAGCCCCTCTTCCTGAAAATACCCCAGGGCATGGGCGATGAGGAGCGGTGCCGAGTCGGTGATGGGCAGGTAGCCCACCCGAAGCTCGGGTTCGCCTGTGGCCCGGGCCAGGGCAGGAATCCCAGCCACGCCCAGGGCGCTGCCTGCGGCGGCCAGCCCGGCCTGTTTCATAAACTCCCTGCGGGTCACGATACGGCTCACAGGCCCTCCTCCTGAAATCGGTCCATAATGGCGCCCTTCATGTCCCGAAGGACCGGATCGGCCGGGTCCCGGGGGTACGCCCTGTCCAAAGCATACTCCTCCATGATGTGACCGGGCTCGCCACCCAGAAGCACCACGCGGCTTCCCAGGGCCAGGGCCTCGTCCAGGTCGTGGGTCACGAACACCACGGTGATGTCGGTTTCCAGGCGGATGCGCACCATCTCTTCATGGAGCCGGGAGCGGGTAAAGGTGTCCAGGGCCCCGAAGGGCTCGTCCATCAACAAAAGATCAGGGTGGCCCATGAGGGCCCGCGCCAGGCAGACACGCTGCTGCATGCCCAGGGAGAGTTCTCCGGGAAGATAGCTCTCGTGGCCTGCCATGTGCACCCTCTCCAGCCAGCGATTGGCCCTTGAAAGGAGATGATCGGTCTCCCCCCTGAGCTTGCACCCGAAGGCCACGTTCTCCAGCACGGTGAGCCAGGGCAGAAGCATGGGCTGCTGGGTCAGGAGAATGCGCGAGGGATCGGGATGCTCCACCGCAGCGCCGTCCACGGTCACCTCCCCGGACGTGGGGGGCACCATGCCGGCCACGATGTTGAGCAGGGTGGATTTGCCGCACCCCGACCTGCCGAGGACCACCACGAAGTCCCCTTCGGAGACCGAGAGGCGCACCCCACCCAGGGCCGCCTTGCGCTTGCGCCCGGAGAGCTTGAATACTTTTGAGATGTCGCTGAGTCGAATCTTTTCGGTCATCTTGCCTGCCTGGTTCCGCCGTTGCCGCAAAGGGCCGATGCCCTTTTCCGGAATGAGATCCCCCTACACTGTGTTTTTCGGTTGTTCCCCCCAAAGAGTTAAAGAGAAAAACAAATGACAATCGGCGTTTTCCGGGCATACCTCTTATATTATGTCTATTTCGGCACTCAGAATTTCCACAGCTCGCGTTTCCAGGATGCCGAGTGCCGCTGTCATTCATGACACCGTTCCCCCGGTTGTCACGCTGGTTGTCGCGCCCGTTGTCACCCCTTGTATTATCTACGAAATACGATACAATATCGGCTTATTAATCCCTGAACGAGGTGTGCCATGCCCTTTCCTCAGTACGATGCCGTTCATGTTATCTCCGACATCCATTTGGGGGGCTCCCCCGGCTTCCAGATCTTCAACCAGCAAAAAGCCCTGGCCTGGCTCATCAACCACCTGGCCGCCGAGCCCAGCCACCGAAAAACAGCCCTTGTCCTCAATGGCGACATCGTGGATTTTCTCGCCGAACCCGCACCGCCCAATGAAAAAGCTTGTTATTTCCGCCCCAACCATGCAGCAAAAGACCTCACCCGCATCATGAACGACCCCGAATTTACGGAGGTCTTTCAGGCCCTTTCCACCTACACCCGGTCTGAAAACCGCACCCTGGTCATCGTCCTGGGCAACCACGACGTGGAACTGGCCCTTCCCGACGTCAGGGCCCTTCTGGCCGAAAGACTCTGCGGAGGATCCGATGCGGCACGGGGCCGCCTCATCTTTGCCATGGACGGCACCGGCTTTGCCTGCCGGGTGGGGGAGAAAAACGTGCTGTGCATCCACGGCAACGAAACCGATGCCTGGAACCCCGTGGACTACAGGGCCCTGAACCGCATCCGGGCCGAGAAGAAACGCCGTACCCCCCTGACCCCGTGGACGCCCAACGCTGGCACCAAGATGGTCATCGACGTCATGAACGGGCTCAAAAAAAAATACCGGTGGGTCGACCTGCTCAAGCCCGAGACCGAGACCATCCCCGCCCTGCTCATGGCCATGGACGACCATGCCGTCACCTGGTCGCGGCTCAAGAGCCTCTTTGGTGTCGCCGCGGACTTCATGCGAGACAAACACCGGGACCCGGACAGCTTCCTCGGACTCCAGGGGGAACTCCCCGGCCAGGAGGCGTCCGAGGACACCGCCTTCCAGCGGGTCATGGCCTCCAGCTACCCGAGCCTGGTCAATACCCCGGCCACCGGCACAACAGACATGGACAGCCTCCTCCACGAGATGGACGCCCACCTGGCAAGGGGAACCTCTCCGGCCTCACTGGCCTCGTCCCCGGAGCAGGCCGACTTCTTAGGTGCCTGGGGCGCGGTGTGGGACAAGATACGGGGCCGCTCCCCGGAGGAGAACATGCGCGAAGCCCTCCAGGGCTGGCTCAAGGACGATCCAACCTTCAACCCAAAGACCGAAGACGACACCTGCCGGAGTGTCCGGGAGCTTGTGGGCCCGGAGGTGGATGTGGTGGTGGCCGGCCACACCCACCTGCACAAAGCCATCAACTCGGGCACAGGCCCCGCTTACTTTAACTCCGGCTCCTGGATCCGACTCATGCAGCTCACCCCGGACCTGTTGGAAAAGGAGCCATTCAAGAAAGTGTGGGCCATCCTTGAAAAGGGCGACATGAAGAGCCTGGACAATGCCACGGTCAACGGCAGGCCCCTCATCCGTCACGTCCGCTCCGTGGTCTCCATTGAAAAAGAGGACGGCGGAGAGGTCTCAGGAGCCCTTGCCACCGTGGAAGAGACAGGCGGCGCCTACAGCCTCTGCCCGGTGCCCGACGGGCGACTTGTCTGCTGACCGCCGGAATGTTTTTTACCCGGCTTTTTTCCTAACGATACCCATGGATCTCACACAGGAGCCCCCATGCCACACATTCGATCCGTGAAACTGGAGTTGTTGCGCCATGGCCCGCCCCACAACCAGCTTATCTCTCCGTTGACGCGCTACATGGGCCTCAGCGGTCGCCACGAGCCCGTCACCGTCACCCTGCCCTACGAGCAGCAGGATGTGCTCACCCTGCTCAGGGCCCTGCGTTACGGGGAAAAAGACACCCCCACACGAAGGGCGCAAATCCGGGAGATCTCGGGGGCCATGGGGCAGATCATGGAAAAGGTCCCCGGCCTCATCGCCGACCTCTCCCTGGAGGGAGACGAAACATTCGTCCAGCTGCGCCTTGTCTTCTCCGCATCGGAGCTGGCCCTGCTCCCCTTTGAGATGGCCGACGCAGCCCGCGGCTTTCCCGGAGAGGGCTCCCCCCTGGCCCTTCAGCAGGAGGTGCCGGTGGTGATGACCCGGGAGATCCGGGGAGCCGACGGACGGGTCCAGCCCTGGGACACAACGCCCCGGATCCTCTTTGCCGCCGCAGCGCCCCCGGGGGTGGGAACCATCCCCTTCAAGGCTCACCTCCTCGCCCTTCGGGAGGCTGTGGGGCCCTGGCTTCCAAGGGCCTCGGCCCACGAATCGCCCACGGAGCGACTCTCCCCCTTTCTCACCATTCTTCCGTCGGCCACCCTGGCCCAGATCCAGGAAGCCTGCGCCGAAGGCTCTTACACCCATGTGCACATCCTCGCCCACGGGGTGCCGCACCCGGACGCGTCGGAAGTCCGATACGGGCTGGCCCTGTGCGACGATACCAATCCCTCGTCCATGGACGTGGTGGATGGAAAGAGACTCTCCGCGGCCCTGCGGGTCAAGGCCCGGGGCGAGGGCTTTTCTTCCCCCCTGGTGGTGACCGTCGCCAGCTGCGACAGCGGCCAGCAGGGCTCGGTGGTACTCCCCGGCTCCAGCCTGGTCCATGCCGTGCACAACGCAGGGGTGCCCCTGGTCATCGGCTCCCAATACCCCTTGACCAAGACCGGCTCCGTCACCATGGTCCGGACCCTCTACGGGGGCCTCCTCTGGGGCAAAGACCCCCGCGCCTGCCTTTACGAGCTGCGCCAGCAGCTCCGGCGGCAGGACCGTACCACCCATGACTGGGGCAGCCTCATCGCCTACGCGTCTCTGCCCGACGACATGGAGTCCCAGCTCGGTGAGTTCAGGACCATCCAGGCCCACAGGGCCCTCACCGCCTCCATGAACCGCGCACACAACCTCACCGAGCGGGGGATCAAAGGCGTTGACGGCGACTTCACCGAGGTCATCGACGACATCCGCCACGCCATCTCGGTGATGCCCGACTGCGATCCAAAACCCGACGCGCCTTTCCTCGCTGCCCAGGAGAACCGCATCGCCAAGCTCTGCATCCTCGGGTCAGCGGAAAAGCGTCAGGCCCAGGCCCTTTACCTTCAGCACAACGAAAACAAGCCCCCCGAGGCCCCTCGTCTCTCCGACGACGCCCTCCTGAGCCTGGAACGGGCCCTTGCCTTTTACCGACGCGCAGCAGCCATCAACGCCCACGCCCACTGGCCCGGCACTCAGCTGCTGAGCCTCTCCATGTTCCTTAAATATTACAAGACAAAGAAAATGGAGCTGGAGATTCCCTTGTGGGCCTTTCTGGACGCCTCGGCCCGCTTTGACCTTCACCACCCCGATTCATCCCAGAGGCTCTGGGCCTGCGCCAACCTGGCCGAGCTCCACTTTCTGGCCCTGGTGGCAGGACCGGTTCGACCCGGGGACCCGAGGCCGTCACCCGAGCACTTCATCGCCCGGCTTCTGGAAGAGGCCCCCACCAATGCGGTCCAGGTCATCGCCCTGCGCTGGCAGCTGCATCGCTACACCCACATCCTGCGCTTCGACGACACCTCGGCCAGCCATGCCGAACGGCTCACCAATATGCTCACGGGCCTTTCGGAGGAGAACACCACGTGCGAACCGATCAGCCAAGCAGGACAGCCCGCAAAATCGCGTTGAACATCGTGAGCCTGGGCGCCACACCGGACGCTGCCGACGCCCTGCCGGCGGGCATGGCCGATGCCACGGCCCGCCTCCTCGTGGCCTCCGGGGCCGCAGGCCCGGCCCTGGTCCGGTGGTCCCGCTCCTGGCAGATGGTCAGCCTCTGTCACCTGTTTGACCCGCTCATGCCCGGGGAGTTCGAAGGGATCGGGCGCCGAAAAGTGTTCTGCGAGGAGCAGGTACGGGACGCCGTTGAAAAAAGATACACCCAGGTTCTCGTCCTCGGGGCGGGGTACGACACCCTGGCGTGGCGCCTGGCCCACGAGTTCCCCGGCGTCCGCTTTTTCGAGATCGACCATCCGGCCACATCCCGCCTCAAGCGAAAAGGCATCGCGGCCATGGGAAGGCCGGGCAACCTGCACCTCATGGCAGAGGACCTGGCCCACACCCCGCTGGCCGAGGCTATGGAGGCCGAGCCGTTGTGGGCCCCAAACACCCAGACGGTGATCCTGGCCGAGGGCCTGCTCATGTATCTGCCCGAAAAGGCGGTAAAGGACCTGTTTTCGCAATGCCATGACATCACGGGCCCCGGAAGCCGCATGGTCTTTACCTACATCGGCACCGGTGCAGGGGGCAGGCCGGATGTGGGGTGGCTCTCCGGACTCCTGCTCTGGACCATGGCCCTGGCCGGAGAACCCTGGCTCTGGAGCCTCCGCCCCGAACAGATCGAAGCCTTTCTGGCCGACACGGGCTGGGAAGCGTCACCGTGCACCCCGGAACCACCTTCAGGCCACGGGGTGGAGTTTTACGCGGTGGCAGACAAACAGAAGATAAAACAATAAATATCACTATTCAGCGCCCGTTTGCCTCCGGCTGCAAGGTGAGCCACCTTGAAAGCAGATAGCAGATGTGTTTTGCCCCTCGTTCCTCGGGTCAAATCACATCCGCCTTTAAAGTAAAAATTCACTCAAAGAACCGAAGGTTTGAAGCATGAGCGCCCGGATGACCAGGATCCCCCTGGCCTCCGGCACAACCGACATCACACCAGATACGGAGATCGCCATGATGAAGCCCCAGGAATCGTTTCTCGCAAAATTTTTCAAAATGGAATCCGCTGGCGGCATTGTCCTGATGCTGGCCGCCACCCTGGCGGTGGTGCTTGCCAACACGCCGTTGCGGACGTATTACGCTCTTTTCATCGACACCCCGGTGGAGATCCGGGTGGGGGCCATCCACATTGCCAAGCCCCTTTTGCTGTGGATCAACGACGGGCTCATGGCGATCTTCTTTTTCCTTGTGGGCCTGGAGTTGAAGCGGGAGCTTCTGGAAGGCGAGCTGGCGGACAAGCGCAATATCATCCTGCCCGGGGTGGGAGCCATCGGCGGCATGGCAGTCCCCGCGCTGATCTACGTCTATTTCAACATAAACGATTCCGCGGCCATGAAAGGGTGGGCCATTCCGGCGGCCACGGACATCGCCTTTGCCCTGGGGGTGCTCTCCCTTTTGGGATCGCGTGTTCCCATCAGCATCAAGGTGTTTTTAACCTCCCTGGCCATTTTCGACGACATCGGGGCCATCGTCATCATCGCCGTCTTCTATACGGAAAACATCTCACCGGTGGCCCTTGCTGTGGTGGGATCCTGCATCCCGGTCCTGGCCCTTCTCAACTGGAGGCATGTTGAGGCCAAGAGCCTCTACATCGCAGTGGGGGCCGTCATGTGGGTGGCCATGCTGAAATCAGGGGTGCACGCCACCCTGGCGGGGGTCTTGCTGGCCATGTTCATTCCCATGACCTCCAGGGAAGAACCCGGGACCTCGCCCCTCAAGAGCCTGGAACACGATCTGCATGCGGTGGTGGCCTTTGTGGTGTTGCCGGTCTTTGCCTTTGCCAACGCCGGACTCAACCTGGCGGGCATGGGCATGGAGCAGATCTTCGACTGAGTCCCCCTGGGGCATTGCCTGGGGCTCTTTGTTGGAAAGCAGGTGGGGATCTTCAGCTGCTGCTGGGCCGCCGTGGCCCTGAAGCTCACGGACCTGCCCAAAGGGGTGTCCTGGGGAGCCCTCTACGGAGCCGCGGCCCTCTGCGGTGTGGGCTTTACCATGAGCCTGTTCATCGGCTCCCTGGCCTTTGAACAGACCTCCGTTAACCTCCTGTTCGACGAACGGTTAGGCATCATCCTTGGCTCCCTGGCCTCAGGTGCCGTGGGCTACCTGGTCCTTAAAGTGACCCTGCCTGCAAGCATCACCGAAGACGCGGTCGAACCGGCCTGACCTTCCGCCTGTCATGGGCCGCACCAACCCCGCAACATCACCAGGCCGTTTGCCCAGAAACGCAAAAGCTCCGAACCCTCGTTACTCGGGCTCGGAGCTTTTTTGCAATAAGTGACCCGCCGGAGGCAACGGAACTGTTTCTCAGGCCCCCTCAACAAACTTCAGGCATTCGCCCTGAGTCCCCCATTGCGACGGGTTCGGCGATCTGGTATCATCTTAAAAAATCACGTATTTTCTTACAGCTCCGGGCCAGAGAGCAGCGCCGCTTTTTACGACCCCGCCCTGACAGCGGCCATTGACCGATGTTCCATCCCTTCCTCCGGCCCCACCGCACCCCCGCTGGTTCGCGTGTCAGCACCTCCGATCCTCACCCCGTCCCACCCAAAAAGGAGAACACCATGGATTCAAGCACGTACAAAATCATCGAAGTTGTCGGCTTGTCGGAAAAATCCTGGGAAGATGCGGCCAAAGTCGCCATTCAGACCGTGGACAAGACCCTGCGGGATATCCGCGTGGCCGAGGTCGTGAACATGGACATGCGACTCGAAGACAACCGCATTGTCGCGTACCGCACCCGACTGAAGGTGTCGTTCAAGTTCGACCAGTAGAGCGTGACACCTTCCCTTCACACAGAGCCGGGGAGCCAGCGACTCAGGGCTGTGCAGCCCGCTCCCCGGCCCCGTCGCCAAGGGTCGACGCCATGCGCCTCAGGAAGAGGGAGTTGAGCACCACGGTAATGGATGAGAACCACATGGCGATGCAGGCCATCTCCGGCTTCAGGGTCAGGTTGAAGGGAGCATAGAGAATGCCTGCGGCAACGGGAATCATGAGCATGTTGTAGAAAAACGCCCAGAAAAAGTTCTGCTTGATGGTGGCAAGGGTCTTTCGCCAGGGTGACGGCCCCTTCAACGTCCAGCAGGCTGTTGTTGACCAGAATGACGTCCCCGGTCTCCCTGGCGATGTCGGTGCCCGAGCCTATCGCCAGGCCGATATCGGCCTGGGCCAGAGCCGGTGCATCGTTGATGCCGTCCCCTGCCATGCCCACCTTGAAGCCCTTTTCCTGCCACTTTTTCACGATCCGACTTTTTTCTTCCGGAAGCACCTCGGCCTCCACCTCAACAATCCCCACCTGATCGGCCACGCTGCGGGCCGCGCGCTCATTGTCCCCGGAAATCATGGCGGTCTTCACGCCCAGGGCCCGAAGCCGCTTTATGGCCTCGGCGGAGTCGTCCTTCACCTGATCGGCAAGGGCGATAACCCCCATGACCTCGGTGCCATGCCAGACATAAACCGTGGTCTCCCCGGCGTCGGAGAGCTTTCGCCCCAACGCTTCGGCCTCGGGGTTTCCTTTGAGGTCCGCGTCCACAAACAGGGCCCTGCCCACACCGGCGGGCTTGCCGTCCAGCTCGGCCGAGAGCCCTTTGCCGCTGACTTCCGTGGCCTGGTCGGTCTTGCGGAGTTCCAGCCCCTCGGCCTTGGCCCGCGCAACGATGGCATGGGCCAGGGGATGAGACGAGTTGGCCTCCACGCTGGCAGCCACGGTCAAAAGCGCTTCTTCGGAAACGCCCCCCACAGGGTGGACCCCGGAGACCTCGGGCATGCCCCGGGTGATGGTGCCGGTCTTGTCAAAAAGGATCACATCGAGCTTGGAGATGGACTCCAGAACCGAGGCCCGTTTAAAGAGGATCCCCCGGCTCAGCCCCACCCCGCTGCCCACCATGATGGCTGTGGGCGTTGCCAGCCCCAGGGCGCAGGGGCAGGCCACCACCAGCACCGCGATCATGAGCTGAAAGGAGAAGAGAAAACGCGTGGTCCCAGGGGGAAGGGCCGTGTCCACCAGCCCGTACCAGACGGTAAAGGTCACCACGGCGGCCATCACCACCATGGGAACAAAGTAGTTGGAGACCGTGTCGGCCAGGCGCTGGATGGGGGCCTTGTCGGCCTGGGCGTCTTCCACCATCCTGACAATCCTGGAGAGCATGGTGGCGCTGCCCACATGCTCCGCCCGAAAGGTCATGACACCGGTGAGATTGATGGTGGCACCGGTCACCTTCTCGCCCCTGCCCTTTTCCGCGGGGATGGGTTCACCGGTGATCATGGACTCGTCGATGCTCGTCTGGCCCTCGAGGATCTCACCGTCCACGGGGATCACCTCCCCCGGGAGCACGCGGATAATGTCGCCCACCTTGACCATGGCGGCGCTCACCGTCTTCTCCGTCTCCCCTTCCACAACCCGCGCTTTGTCCGCCTGAAGGGAGGCGAGTTTTTCCAGGGCCTGGCCTGTTTTCCCCTTGGCCCGGGCTTCGATGGTTTTCCCGATGAGGATAAAGGTGATGATCATGGCGGCGCTGTCAAAAAAGGTGTGGGCGGCCGGATCCAGGAAAAAGAGGGAAAACACGCTGTAAAAATAGGCGGCGGAGATCCCCAGAGTGACCAGGACATCCATGTTGGTGGACCGGTTTTTCAGGGAGTGCCACGCCCCTTCAAAAAAGGTGCGCCCCGACACAAAAAAGACCAGGGTGGCCAGGGCGAACATCACATAGTTGGTGGTCACGTGGCCGAAGGGCATGGTGTACATCAACACCACCAGAGGCACAGTCAGGGAAAGGGCAAAGAAAAAGCGGAACCTCTCTTTGGCCGCCAGGGGAGAGGCCTCGGCCTCAACGGATTCGGGAATCCCCCGGTACCCTGCGGCCTCGACGACCCCGAGCACGCCCTCTTCATCGATCTGCGTCCTATCAAAGGTCACGAAGCCTTTTTCCATGGAAAAGTTCACCGAAACCCCGGTGACCCCCGGGGCCTTTTTCAAGGCCTTTTCAACGGCTGCCACGCAGTTGGCACACGACATCCCCTCAATCCTGAAGGTGGTCTCCCCTGTCGGCGTGTCATCGTGGACACGGGCCTCAAACCCGGCTGAAGCCACCTTCTCCTGAATTGCCTCGGGGGTTACCGCGGCCTCATGCTCCACGGCCAGGCGCTCCACGGCAAAATTCACCGACGCCCGATGCACCCCGGGGTATCCGACAAAGGCCTTCTCCAGCCCTGCTGCGCAGTTGGCGCAGCTCATCCCCGTCACATCGAAATGCGTGGTGATCACCTGGGGCACACCTGCCATAAGGGAGATACCCCCTTCCGGCCCAGGGACCGAAAGGCCCGGCTCCGGGGCGACAAGGCTGAAGCCCTTGCCCGTGATGACGCGCTGGAGCCCTTCAAGGTCGGCCCGGGTGTCGTCAAAGGTTACCGTGGCCGAGGCCCCCTCAAGGGAAACATCGGCGCGCTCAACACCCTCTGTCTCTTCTAAGGCCTCGGTGACCGCTGCCACACACCTGTGACAGGACATGCCGTAGACAGGTATTTTCTCAACACAGACCATGGAATCCTCCGTTTATTTCTTGGAATACCGGTAGACCGTATCAATCAACTCGTTGATCTTCTCCTGGCCCTCGCCCTTTAAAATAGCCTCTTTCACGCAGCTCTCCACGTGGCGTTTCATGACGATACGAGCCACCATGTTCAGGGCTTTTTCAGCGGCAGTGACCTGATTGATGATGTCGATACAATACTCTGCCACCTTCACCTCATCTGGCGATGCCGCGCACCTGCCCTTCGACTTTTTTCAGCCGGAGCAGGGCGTCTTTTTTCACCTCTTCGTTGATCATCGATGCCTCCTCATGTGTTATGTACCCTACCCCCGTAGGGTATGCATCAGGCAAACCGATGTCAATGCATTTTTTAGGCATGCCGTACTTTTTATGCACCAACAACACCGCGTATCGACGCCGCATATTGCCGACCAACCAAACGGCGGAAACGCTGTGCCACCCTGACCCGAATACGCCATCAGGGATGGCGGGACCGACAATGCATAAAGAAAAGGGTGGTGTAACTCTTCAGCCCACAAACAGCCTTCGATGGTTAAAGTGCATGGAAAAACCTGCCTCCGGCGGCGAGGTGAGCCACCTCGAAAGCTTATTGCCATTGCGCTTTGCCCTTCGTTCCTCAGGGCAAAGCGCAATGGCCTTCGGCTCGGGCTGCGCCCGACATGAACGCTGATGGTTTATGCGGACTGGATCGCAAGCTTCGACGTTACAGGATACGTTGTCACCACTTGCCCTGTGTTGATTTAACCGCACGGCCTCCGGCTGCAAGGTGGGGGCACCTTGAAACCCTGAGGCGAATGCATGGAGGCCGTCATTCTACCTGCGTTATCGGGGCATTCGCGTGATGTGTGACATCTGGTAACCGTCTTTGCAGGAGAGGCCCATTTCATTCTTCTAAAAACACAATGAAGAACTTTTGGGATTCGTTTGACTTTAACCGGAATAACTCCGGCGGCCAAAGGTTTAACAAACAGGTTTAACGAATGACGAGGCCTGCTGCCGATAGCTTTTTCGGAGTTTTTTTCAAAAAGCGACCCGCCGGAGGCATGCTTTTCCTGCCAGCTTAACCATATAAGGCAACCGAAGCATTACAACGTGGTCAGGTTCAAAACCGTCACGACCCGTGTGCCGCGGCACCTTGGCGCTTCATCCCCCTTTTCTTCACCTCGCCCTGATCCCGGCACATCACGTCGTAGATTTCCCTGGGAGTGGTGTGATTTGCCTTTGCCACCTCAAGGAGACTCTGCTTTCCGTCGGTCACTGTCATTCCGCTATCCGTAAGATTCCGAACGCTGATCATCGGGTCCAGCCCCATTCTCCGGGAAAGCACCTCAACGGACGACAGCTCGGCATGGCCGTAAGGAGGCGTGCCGTATTTTTGTTCGCCGCGATCCTTCAGGGTGTCGCTCAGCTCCAGGGTCAGGGTAAAGGGAGGGAGCATCAGGATCGTCCCCACCACCACGGCAAGGGTAATACCAAGGGCCCCGGCGCACTCTCCGGACATTGGCCGTCTTACCCCCCTGGCTTTTTTGCGGACATAGGCAAGGACCAGGGACCAGTTCAACACCACGTGCAGACAGGCCGCAGCCAAAAACAAGATGCCGCTGTTGATGTGGACGTTGTCCCAATCCGCCTTGGCAAGCCCCCAGTAATGCCAGTCCGCCCAGAACGCCACCCGGCCGTGGGGCATGACATACAGCACAATGGACGACACCGTCAGGACGACAAAGGGACACAGGGGTCAACGAGAAGTAATTCTTTAAGGATATCTTCCGTACAGACGGCTCCATGGGCAGCCGGGTGATGTCATGTTCATGTTACCGCACCAACGTGAGAATCACCCTGTAGGCAGGGCTTCACCAGATTGTTCTGATGAATGTAACTATTCAGCTCAAAATTGCCTCCGGCGGCCCTGCCGGGGGCCAAACTTTTAAAAAGTTTGACAAACAGGTCTTAAGTAAGCCTTCCAGGCTACGCCGAAACAATTTCGACATTTTCGCACCCGCGCTAGAAAAGTTTTTTGCGGAGCTTTTTTTTAAAAAAACGACCCGCCGGAGGCATAGCTGAATAGTTACTGATGAATCGTTTTCTCATGAAATATCCGAACCAGGAGCACCGCTCCTCTTCGGGGCAGCAAAATCCACCACAAACCGGTAGTCCTTTCCGCAGCGGACCAGAATCTCCTTCTGCCCCTTTTTCAAAAACCGCATCTCAAGTTCCATGCGACCGTGGCCGTCATGATGAAAAAGGTCTTCGTACAACGTTTCAATGGTCTTGAGTATCTGGCTGTGCCCTTCAGGTATCATCCGTCCATTCCTTGCGATTCAGTGCGTTGGTTCATCCGGGGCAAAGTGGAAAAAACGCCCCGCTGTGTGCCTTGTTTTTCTCCCCGACATCTCGAATAACTTCATTACCCATGCCAAGTATGAAGTGTCAAGTATTTTTTGCCTAACCAAAACAATATCAAGCATCCAAAACCGGTTTTTTCCAGCCCCAAAATAAAGGAACAATATATTGACACACGACCGCTTTTTGTCTGACACCACCATCCGGAGTGCATATTACTAGTTTATAAACACCAACAAAAAATGATACACAACAACCACGTCAGAGTTCTCCATCCTCCCCCCACTTCAGGCCCTGACGGATGCGCCCCGTTACAGAGCCGGTAATGAAAAGGCGTTCCACCGTTCAAAACCATGGTTCTATCCAGATTACGGAAGAAAAGGAGACACCATGCACCTCCCGGACATCACCGCCCCATTTCGCCCCATCCATCACATTGTCGCCGCCGGGTACGGCCACCGAATCCTCCTGGGAGCCATGGAGATCGGTCTCTTTGACCAACTCGCCAAAGGCCCCGCCACCGTCGAAGAGCTCACCATGGCCCTGGACGCGGGCCCCGTTCAGACCAAGGCCCTGCTGGAGACCCTTGTGGCCCTGGAACTCGTGGAAACCGACGGGAAGAGCTACCAGAACACCCCCTCGGCTCAGCAGTACCTTGTCCGCGCATCGGACGCCTGCCAGGCCCCCTTTATCACCATGCTTACCGGACTCTACGAGACCGCCCTGGCCGACATCCCGGCCCGCATGAAAACCTCGGAAGCTGAACAAAAAAAGACGGAAAGCTTGTGGGCAAAGCCCGAGGCCCTGGAGGGCATGGGGCGAGCCTCCCTGAGGGGCCCCGTCCAAAAAGCCCTTGCCTTCATCCGTGACCTGCCCGGCTTCGACGGGTTCTCCACCCTGTGCGATGTGGGAGGAAACCACGGTTTTTACAGCATGGCCCTTTTGGACGCCAACCCCGGATTGACAGCCACGGTCTGCGACCTTCCCCATGTCACGGGACCGGCCGCCGAGATTCACAAAAAGTACGGCTACAGCGAACGCATAACGGTGCAGGACCTGAACCTGAACACCGACGCGCCGGAAGGGACCTACGACATTGTTTTTGCGTCCCACATCCTCTACGCCTGGAGCGGGCGGCTCATTGAGGTGATCAGGCGCCTTGCCCAACCCCTGAAGCCGGGTGGGTGGCTTGTCCTCAACCACATGGCCCCCACCGAGGGCAGGCCAAACCTCATCAACGCCCTGATGAACTTCCACGCAAGCCTGTCCGGGTATCCCGCCCACGTCCTTGATTCCGACGAACTGGAATCCGCCACTGGGGAATGCGGCCTCACAGCGCCCCGAACATCCCTGGACCACGACACATGGGCTCTGCTTTTTGCCGTGCAAAAGCCTTCCGGATAGAAACATCGGCCAGAAAACAGTGACTAAAATATCCGGGTCAGGAGGCCCCGGCAGGAGACTGCCGGATGGCCCCCGAGGGGGGTATTCCCGTGTGGCACAAGCCACATTTTGGCCTGTCAATTCCTGAACCCATCGTGTACGTTCAAAGGAACACACCGGACTCCCCTTTTCACTGTTCACCGCCCCCATTATCCTGTGCTGCTTCAGCTCCGAACAGGCGGAGTCCCCCACCCATCTTCATTGAGGACCCTGGACATGATCAACCGAAATCATCGCAGTCTGCGGGCCTGGGCTCTTTGTCTTCTTCTGCTGCTCGGTTTCGGCGGGTGCGCCACCCGTTCCGCGCCCCCGGCGCCCCATGATGTTGTGGCCTTCCTGCCCCCCGAGGACAACACGATTCTCAGCCGGTACGCACCGGCCTTTGTCGTCGAAGAACCCGAACAGTTTTACAACCTCGTGGGCACCCCCACGGCCGGGCTCGGAGGCGACGGCACGGAAGAGATCCGGGTGGACCCCTGGTCGAGTCGCTACACCGAAACCCGACGGTTCGACACAGGCAACGGGAGCTGGACAAACCTTGTCTACCGCGTCCACTTTCAGGAGGTTCCCGGCGGGCTCCTGCCCTATTACCTGGGAAAGGGAAAAAACGTCGGACTCTTGGTGGTGGCGACCCTCAACCGGGAGATGAAGCCCGTTCTCTACACCACGGTACACACCTGCGGTTGCTACCTGGCCTTCGTGCCCACCAACCTTTTGCCGCAGAGCGCGCACCCCGCAGGCTGGCCCCAGGACCGACAGACGGTTCACTCCGAAAACCTCCCCGCCCTCATCCGCCTGGGAGAGAAACCGGAATCAAAGCGCCTCATGGTTCTCCTCCGGGACGGCACCCACCGGGTCAAAGACATGTGGCTGGAGCCCGAACATGCCCTGATACGTTACCGGCGCATCAAAACCGAAACAGCCCCGCTCTCCTCCCTGGAGGCCCTGCCCCTGCCCACGGGGGGAACCACCTCGCTGTACGAATCCACAGGTTCCCGCTCTGGCTATGTCAAGGGAAGCCAAAAACCCAGGGAGCGACTGCTGATGAGCTGGTGGGCCTTTGACTGGCGAGTGGGAGAAGACAAAAAACTGGGGGCATCCAAAACCGACGGCACCCTTTTTTACACCAGCCTCAAGCCCTGGGCACGGGAGCGGTCGGACATGCGGGACTTTCCCACATTTCTGGCGTACTGGGGCTGGCGTCTGTAAGGGCAATGAATAGAATAAAGACACATGACGGGATCATCCCATCAGTCCTGAGCCAGGATTTTTTGATCGTTGCTTCGATACATAACGAATTTGAGGCGGCGTATCGTTATGTCTTATTATTTTAGGGCATAGCCCTAAACCAAAACGCCCGGCCCATTTTCTCCCCCGCATCCCCAAGGCTAACACATTTGGATTTTGCCTCCGGCGGCCCTGTCCGGGGCCAAACTTTTAAAAAGTTTGATAAACAGGTTTTGTTTTTTGAGGATGCGTCTCTACACGGTATAACCTCTCTTCTTTTTTTATTACCGGAACGTTTTTGCGGAGCTTTTTTCAAAAAGCGACCCGCCGGAGGCAACTGAGTTTTTAAATGCGTTGACCCTGCCCGCATCCCACTTTGCTGTTGACATGATTCGGCTTTATTCATAGTAAACGGTGATACGTTTACTAACTGGAGTTCTCCTCAACCGCACACCCCGGTCCCAAAACTCCTGAACCCCAGAAACTGCCGCGACAGAGAGCTTTGGCTTTTGCGTCGGCCCACAACCCGTTTGGCCCCTTTCTCCACCCCTGTCCGCCATGGGACAGAAGCTGAATCAGGAGCCGTTTACGTTTTTCGGCTCCCGGAGTAAGGCATGAACTATCGCATCACCGGTTCCTGGGCGATCCCGACCCTCCCCCTTCTTCTCTTTGCCCTTCTTATGGGCACAAGCCACTACGTGGTCAAACGCGAACGGCAGCACCTCCGGGATGTGCAGTACCGCAAGGTCTACGAGCACGCCGGGGCAATCCGCACCCGGATGGAGGTGGAGCTCAGCACCACCCTGAATCTCTGCCTCGGCCTGGCGGCGGTGATCCGGTCCCAGCCCGATTCCCCGGACCGCGCCTTTGAAAATGTGGCCAGACACATCATGTCCGGGGCACCCCACATCCGAAGCATCACCCTTGCCAAAGACAATGTCATCACCCACATCTTCCCTGCTATAGGGAACGAAAAGGCTTTGGGCCTTCGTTACGCAGACCATCCCGACCAGTGGGCCACGGTGGAGCGGGCCATGATCTACCGTCAGCCCCTTATGGCTGGCCCCATGCTCCTGGTTCAGGGGGGCAGGGCCTTTGTCTGCCGTATCCCCATCTATCCCCGGGACAACATCTACTGGGGCGTGGCCAGCGTGGCCATTGATGAGAAGTCCCTCTACCGCCTCAGCGGCCTTCTGGAACCGAATCCCACGGTGCAATTCGCACTCAAGGGAAAAGACGGCCTCGGCATGTCCGGCGATGTGTTCTACGGAGAGCCTCAACTCTTCGAAGATCCACATGCAGCGGTGCTCCCCGTCAAGCTCCCTGCCGGCACATGGCTCCTTGCCGCCGTCCCGGCCACCGGGTGGGTGGAAAGCACCTCCGTACTCTCCGTGATCCGCTGGTCGGGCCTGCTGCTCTCCCTTATCATCTCCGGTCTTGTCCACGCCCTGCTGCGCTCTTACCGGCGCATTCATCTCATTGCCCTTGAGGACCCCCTCACCGGCCTTTCCAACCGTCGCCTGCTGGAGGAACACCTCTCCCAACTCATCCTTCTCTCCCGCCGAAAGAAAAAAGGATTTTCCCTCCTGTATGTGGACCTGGACCGCTTCAAGCCCATCAACGACCGGTTCGGGCACGAGGCCGGTGACGCTGTTTTGACCACCCTGGCCCGCCGCCTCAAGACCAACCTCCGTCAGTCGGATATCATCGCACGGGTCGGCGGTGATGAGTTTATCCTCCTTTTCCACGACATGGTCACCAGGCACGACGCCGACGCCATGGCATCCAAGGTGGCACGTATCATCCAGGCACCGGTGGCCCTCTCCTGCGGCAGAGAAATCTCCGTGGGCGCCAGCATCGGTGTCAGCCTCTACCCGGACGACGGCACCTCCGGCGAGGCCCTCATCAACCATGCGGACTTGGCCATGTATTCCCAAAAGAACCAGTAGCCCCTGCCCCGACCGCCCAAAAGTGGTCGCCCATGCCCTTCACACACAAAAATACCATTGACAGGAACACGTCACCTCGCTAATTATTGACATGTCAACATTTGACATATCAATGTTTATAATCACCCCATAGGAGCGGTCATGAAACATCCCGACTCACGAAAAACATCCTTCGGTTACCGTTTTGCCATGATCCAACGGCTCCATGCCGCCCTGTCACGTGACGGAATGGCCGCCCTGGGTATCACCACAGCCCAGTTCCCCTTTCTGGCAGAGTTGTTCCACCAGCAGCGCCCCGTCACACAGAATGAACTCTCCATAGCACTCTGCATTGACCCGGCGGCCACGGCCCGGGCCCTGGACCAGCTTGGGAAAAAAGGGCTCGTCACCCGGGAGGTCAACCCCGAAAACCGCCGCCAGAAACTTGTGGCCATCACCCCCCTGGCCCGTGAAATGGAGCAGGATTTCTACAAGGTGCTGGGCAACGCCTCCAACACGCTGGTGTCAGGCCTCTCCGAGCCCGAAAAACAAGCGACCCTCACGCTTTTAGACCGCATCATGGCGGATATTGCTTCATCGGTACGGAACAGACGACAACCAGAGCACATCGGGGCATCCCCCCCGCAAAACCAGATAAACGACGCATCCATCGATGCTGAAAGGAATAGAACAGCGCATCATGCAGACACACCCCCCTGAACAAACCATCTCACCTGCCGTCACCATCTTCGTGGTGTCGGTGATCCAATTCCTGACCCCGTTCATGATGTCCGCCGTGGGCGTGGCCCTGCCCGCCATCGGACACGAGTTCTCCGCCGGTGCCGTACAGCTCGGCCTGGTGGAGATGGTGTACATCCTGGCCGTGTCCCTGATCATGCTCCCTGCAGGGCGCATGGGTGATATCCACGGACGGAAAAAAATCTTTGTCTCCGGATCGGTGATCTTCACCGTGGCCACCCTCTTTCTGGCCATGGCCCCCACCATCGGGGCCTTCATCCTCTGCCGATTTCTCCAGGGTGCAGGCGCCTCCATGGTCACGGCCACCAGCGTGGCCATTCTCTCTTCGGTGATCCCCCCTTCCAAAAGGGGAAAAGCCATGGGGATCGTTGTGGCGGCAGTCTACCTGGGTCTCTCCGCAGGTCCCACCTTGGCAGGGTTCATGGTCACCCACATGGGGTGGCGATGGATCTTTTTCACTGCCCTGCCCCTGGAGCTTGCCTCCCTGGTCCTGACACTCACCCGCCTCAAGGGCGAATGGAAAGGGGCAGAAGGCATGCCCTTTGACTGGACGGGCAGTCTCCTTTACATGGGCTCCCTGTTTGCCATGATCTTTGGGGCCACCCACCTCAAGGACGGATCACTCCACGCAGGCCTTCTTATCCTGGGCCTTGGGGGCATGGCCGGTTTCCTCGCCTGGGAGGCCAAAAGCGACTCCCCCATCCTCAACGTACGGCTCCTCATGGAAAACCGGGTCTTTGCCATGAGCAACATCGCCACCTTGATCAACTACGCGGCCTCCTTCGGGGTGACCTTCTTTTTCAGCCTCTACCTCCAGCAGGTCAAGGGGCTCTCCCCCCAGAGTGCGGGGCTTATCCTCGTCACCCAGCCCATCCTCCAGGCCATCTTATCCCCGGTTTCCGGCAGGCTCGCCGACACCCTGCCGCCCGCCCGCATCGCCACCTTCGGCATGGGACTCTGCACCGCGGCCCTGGCCCTGTGCGCCACCATCCGCATGGAGACCTCCATCCACGCCCTGTTGGGCATCCTCGTACTTTTAGGTATCGGCTTTGCCCTCTTCTCTTCGCCCAACATGACCACGGTCATGGGCAGCGTTGCCCCCAGAGACTACGGCATCGCCTCCAGCCTCATCGCCACCATGCGGACCGTGGGGATGCTCACCGCCATGACGGTCATCACCTTCATCCTCACCCTCTTCATGGGCGATGCCCCGGTGACCCGTCAAACCGCTGGCGCCTTTGTGGAGGCCATGGGCACCGGCTTTCTCATCTTCACTGTCCTGAGCGTCATCGGCATCTTCTGCTCCATGGGACGCATGGAAAAAAAATCCGACGAGGCCCTGCTTGAACCTCGGAGTTAGAAGACACTGGCCTTCTGTGGGCCGTGGTGGACCGGACGGGTGAAAGTCGACCCGTCTTGAGCCTCCGCCTTCCCACCGATCGGATATTTTGTCGTATCTCTACACATCCACTCACCCCAAGCGGACAGAGGACCCATGGCCCACACCCCATTGCCTGCGGCCGGACGGCGGAGGCTCCGCCGCCTGCTGCTGGTCTTCATCGGCCTCCTTTGCCTTTCGGCCTGCCGGACTGAAGCCCCCCTTCCCCTGACACAGGAAGAGCAGGACTGGCTTGCGACCAATGGGAAGCACCTTGCGGTCCTCCTGCAGGAGGATCGCCCCCCCTTCACCTTCCGCGACGAAAGCGGAGCCTATGACGGCCTGTTCGTGGACTACCTCCGTGAAATAGAAAAAAACCTGGGCCTGCAGCTGCCCATTCGTCCCTTTGCCCGGTGGGGCGATCTTCTGGCCCATGCCGAGCAGAACCGCCACGTAATCATCCTGGCTGCCAGCCGGTCCAGGGAAGGGCCGGAAAACCTTTTCGTCACCGCCCCGATAGTCAAAGTGCCCTACGCCATCATCACCCGTAAAACCAGCCACGCCACGGGCATCCCGGAGTTTGCAGGAAAAACCCTCTGCGCGGTGGCCCACGACACGGTCCACACCACCCTGGCACGCCACTACCCCCACATCGCCATCACCGGAGTAAAAAGCAGCATTCAAGGTCTCCACGCGGTCTCGTCCGGGACCTGTGATGCCATGATCGCCAACAGCATGGAGGCCTCTTACCTCATTGAGGCCTTAGGGCTCACCAACGTGCACATTGCCGGCAGGACCCGCTTTCTCAACCGCGTGGCCCTGGCAACCTCCCCAGATACCCCGGAGCTCTTCGACATCATAGAAAAAACCGTGGACAATATCCCGCCGAACCGCCGCAGGGACATTTATCGCCGATGGATCAGCCCGGGGGACAGATGGGTGCCAGACAGCCTGGTCATCAGCCTCGAAGTCATGGCGGGCATTGTGCTGTCCATTATCTTCCTGCTGTGGGCCTGGACCACGAGCCTGAGGAAACAGGTGGGCCGGCAAACCAAAAAACTCCGGGACAGCAGGGAGAACCTGCGCATCACCCTGGACTCCATCGGAGACGGGGTCATGGTCACCGACACCGAGGGCACCGTCACCCGCCTCAACCCTGCTGCCGAAGTCCTCACCGGCTGGTCCCTGGCCGATGCCTGCGGCAAGCCCATGGCCGAAATTTTCCGGCTCAGGGATACCCACACGGCCCGTCCCCTGCCCCCTCCGGATCTCAGCGTCCCCACGGACCGGCAGCCAACGGACACCACCACCGAAGCCGTCCTGGTATCCCGCAGCGGCGCCCCCTTCAGAATCTCCTGCAACATGGCCCCCACCCGCGACGAAGAGGGGCTTGTCACCGGCGCCGTTTTTGTTTTCAAGGACATCACGGACAAAACAAAGGCCGAAGAGGAGGCCCTGCGGATGAAGAAGCTCGAATCCCTGGGAATCCTTGCCGGCGGCATCGCCCATGACTTCAACAACCTGCTCACCGGGCTCTACGGCAACGTCTCCATGGCAAAACTGGCCCTGCCCACAGATCATGAAGCCCTGACGTACCTCTCCTCTGCCGAGGAGTCCATGGAAGCGGCCGTGGCCCTTACCGGCCAGTTTCTCACCTTTGCCAAAAACGAAGCCCCGGTGAAAAAAATCATTCACGTGGGGAAAACACTCAGCGACGCCGCCACCTTTGCCACCCACGGGCTCAACACCCGGCTGGAGACCGCCATCGACGACGATCTGTGGCCCGTGGCTGCGGACAAGGGGCAGCTCAGCCAGATCATCGGCAACCTCATCATCAACGCCCATCAGGCCATGGCCACCGGAGGGATCGTCACCTTAACGGCAAAAAACGTCCGGGCAACAGGCGGCCGAATCGTCCGCATTACGGTGAGGGACACCGGTACCGGTATCGACCCGGAGCACCTGGACAAAATCTTCGACCCCTACTTTACCACCAAAACCACGGGCAGCGGCCTGGGCCTGGCCACCACCCATGCCATCGTCACCAAGCACGGCGGCACCATCTCCGTGGATACCGAACAGGGCAAGGGCACCGTCTTCACCGTGGACCTTCCCGCAGCCGACATCCGCCCTGCGGAGGCCCCCGGTAAACAGCCGGAGCCCCTGGGCGACACCAGCGCCGAGGGGGCCCGCGTCCTTATTCTGGATGACCAGGCAGTGATCCGAAAAATCATTGAGACCATCCTGGGCAAGATGGGCATCGTCCCCACCTTCACCGTGGAAGGCTCGGAGACGGTCCGCGCATACCGAAGCCAGCTCGAAGAGGGAACGCCCTTTGACGCGGTGATCCTGGACCTGACCATCCCCGGTGGCATGGGGGGCCGGGAGGCATCGGAGCAGATCCTGGCCATGGACCCCGAGGCAAAAATCATTATCTCCAGCGGCTACGCCAGCGACCCCATCATGTCCCGCTACGAAGAGTTCGGTATCAAAGCCATTGCCGTGAAGCCCTACCGGTTTTCCGACTTTCGGAACATCCTCCTGGGCGTGCTGAAACCCGACGCCTGATATTTCCCCCATGGGGCATTGACATCTGTTTCGCCCCGCACAATACTTCACCCTGAAAAAAAAGTTATCGACCACCCGGTCCATGCCGGGCGGTCTCTCATGTGCAAAAGGATATAAGGATAACCATCATGAAGGTCACCCTCACCGCCCTTGTGGAGAACACCCTGGGCGACAATCCGAACCTGGAAGCCGAACACGGCCTCTCCTTTCACATCAAGGCCGGAGACACCTCGTTTCTCTTTGATACCGGGGCAACGGGCCTCTTCCTCAAAAATGCGGAACGCCTTGGCATCCAAACCGATGCCGTGGACTCTGTCTTCATCAGCCATGGCCACTACGACCACTCCGGCGGGTACAAGGCCTTTGTGGAACAGGCTGACGGGAAAAAGACGAATCTTTTTGTGAGGCCCGGTTTTTTCGACAGGAAATACGGTTTCAGGGAGACGGGAGAGGCCTTTCTCGGCAACGCGTTTTCGAAAGAGGAGCTTGAGCAGGCAAACGTTGCCGTAAACGAATTGGAAGGGGGCACAAAGGAAGTTTTCCCGGGGGTGTTCTCGGTGACTGGCTTTGAAAGGACCAGCCCCTTTGAGAAGATCAACCAGCGATTTGTGGTAGAAAGAGATGACGGCCGCGTGGTGGACGACTTTTCCGAGGAGCAGATCCTCGTGCTGAAAACCTGCCGCGGCCTGGTTGTGGTCCTGGGCTGCTCCCACCCCGGAGTGGTGAACATCCTCGAAAAGGTCAAAAAAGAGTTTGGGGAACCCATCCATGCGGTCATCGGCGGCACCCATCTGGTGGAGGCCGACCCTTCCCGCATCGACAAAACCACCGACTACTTCCTGAAAGAAGCCATCCCCCACATCATGATCTGCCACTGCAGCGGCGGGCCCGACCACCTTAAAGGGCTTATCTCCCGACTCGGAGACACGTATCGTTCGGTCCCACACCGGGACGGTGATCTCCTTTGAATAGGTCGACATAGTAACCACGCAGGAATGCGGCATTCCAAACGACGTTCGTTTATGGAGCGCCGCACTCCGTGGGGCTTTTCAAAAATTAGGGCAAGCCCATCCACGGCCATTCATGGGAAGACCCCACAAGCCCAGCATGTACAGGGTTGTTGGCGATGTATTGAAGGGCCGCTTCATAGTGGTGTTCATTTCGAATCAACCGATCCCAAAAGCCGCGTTGCCAAATGTTCTCGGGCAGTGGCTCCCCATGTACTTCCCTGATCTTCTTTGAGGTAAAGACCTTCCAGCTTCGAATCACCCCACCCAGGGGCCAGCCCTCATATTGCCGGATAACAAGGTGAACATGGTTGGGCATCACCACCCATGCGATGAGTTCATAACGCGTTTGATGAAAATACCGAAATCCGTCTGCAACAACTTTCGCGCATTCCGGATGGTTCAGAAGACACGACCCATACCCTGTATCGAGCCACTCATTGATGCGCCGACGCAATCCACGGCTCTTTTGGCCGTCAGGTGATGCCGCAACGTCTCTTTCCATCTTCTTCAACACATCAAAGGGAAGGCTGTCGGCAAGACGAAAGGTTATGGCCTGCAAAGCGCCCGGTGCATCGCAATGGGGAAGGTACCCCCGGGAATGCCACCCAAGGTGCGTCATGCTTCCTCCTGTGCCAGGATGATCATGTTGACCGCCCGATCTGAAAGTATGGTTCGGGATGCCATTGGACTGCGAATGCCGCACAGGAGTGCGGCGCTCCAATGGTGTCGGCTCGGTTATGGAGCGCCGCACTTCATGCGGCTTTTTCAGGGCAACGGGGTGAACCGTCTTGTTGTGAAGTGATCCTATTGACTGCCTGGTTCAAAGGCATGGCCCGGGATGCCGTTGTCTTGCCAATGCCGCACAGGAGTGCGGCGCTCCAATGGCGTCGGCTCGGTTGTGGAGCGCCCCACTCCATGCGGCTTTTTCGGGCAACAGGATGAACTGTCTTGTTGTTATGAAATCCTATTGACTGCCTGGTTCAAAGGCATGGCCCGGGATGCCGTTGGCCTGCGAATGCCGCACAGGAGTGCGGCGCTCCAATGGAATCGGCTCGGTTGAGGCTTTCTTTGCCACCTCAAATAACCCCGACGCTCTCTTTTTTCACCCAACCGATCTTGCCTTGGGCAAAGGCGATGCGAACCCACCCGCTGCGCTCCTGCTCCACGGTGACCCGGCTGCCTGCGTGGAGGACAAAAAGCTCGGTGGCGGTATCCGAAAGGCCTGAACGCACGGAGACGGCCTGGGGTAGCACCACGCCCCTTTGAATGCGCGCGTCGGAAACGGTGTCCCAGAGGGCCGTGGAGGCCAGAAGAAGAAACAGGGCGCCGCTTACGGCAGCTGCGGTTTTAAGGGGTGTCTTGCGCAAAAGGATCGCCAAAGCCCAAAGGCCCCAGAAGAGCACTCCCAAGCCCACGGCAAGCTGCTGGAGGGTTTTCAGGGAGAGCCCCTGCTTCCAAAAGAAAAGAACGGACACCACCGGGTTTTGTGTCTCCTCCTGGCGGTCTTTCACCTGGGAGAGGGCCTGGTTCCGGTTGAAGGTCAGGTCCGGGTCCCCGGGCATGAGGCGATGGGCCCTGTCGTACCAGAGAACGGCGCGACCCAGGTCCCCTTTCTGCATGTAGGTATTGCCCAGGTTGTAGGCGAGTTTACCGTTTACAATGCCCTGGCGGGAGATGGAGAGAAAGCTCTCCAGGGCGTCGTCGTAGCAGCCCTTTTCGTAGTGGGCGATGCCGTCGTAAAAGGCCTTGGAGAATTCGCTGCCAAAGGCCACGGCGGGGATCAACAAAATCAGGATACACAACAGACGCTTCATGCCTTCACCTCCTTCAAGAGCTGCGCCAGGGCCCGGACTTTTTCCTTGCGGCCCCCCTCTCCTTCGGCGGCGCCGCCGTACCGGGCGGCTTCCACGGCCTCCAGAATAGCCACGCTCGATTCAGCGGCCTCAGGCTTCCCACCGGCCCGGGACACGATCTGCCGGATATCATTCCCGGTCAACCCTTCCACGGGGCGTCCTGCAAGGGCTCCCATGACGGCCACCAGGGCGGCGTGAAGGGCGCCGTAAAACTGATCGGTGTCACCCACAGATTTTTCCGCTTCTTTCAGCTTACCCGAAGCCTTGCGCCCCAGGGCCTGGCCCACGCTGAGGCCGCGGGCAAAGCGCTTGAGCCCCGCCACAAGAATCAAAAACACCCCAAAGGGCCCTGCCAGCAAGGCCAAAAGGGTAGTCACATCCATGGGCGCCCTGTGAACAACGGCGTCCGGGTCCACATTTAAGGGAAGGATGTCTCGGCCTTTGAGGCGGACATCCTTTTTTTCCGGTGTCAAAGAAGGAGCATCCCCGGCCCCTGCCTGAAACACCTCCACGGCCTCGGCGGCGGTGTTTTCTGTTACGGTAAAGGTAAGTGGCCCGGATTGCCCCGTGCGATAGGTTTCAGCTTTGGGGTCAAACCACACCAAGGAAACGGACGGGATGGTCACGTTTCCTGGTTTGAGGGGCACGATGGCTGTTTTAAAGGTCTTTTTCCCCTGCCACCCGGAGGGTCCCATGGCGATCTCCTCCACGGGGGTGTCCCCGTACTGCTTCATGCCCTCGGGCAGAAAGACAAGGGGGGAAGCGGCATCGCGGATATTGCCCGTGCCCTGGATCGTCAGGGTCAGGGTCAGGGGGTCTCCGGCCTTAACCTCCTCGTTTTCAAGGGCAGCTGTGAGGGAAAAATGTCCCACAAGCCCTGAAAAAGGGGTTTTCCCAGAGTACGGCGGCAGGGGCCGAACGGTAAGGGCAACGGCTTCAGTGGTGAGAAGCTTCTGCTCCATGACGTTGCGGGTGGAGAAAAAATCATCGAAAAGAGGATCCCGGGACCTGCGGGAGCGCCCCGTGACCACGGAGACAGACAAACTTGCCGGCTGGATCTCAAAAGCACCTGCTTTCTGAGGGGTGAGCAGCTCGATGACTTCGTGGATGGCATAGCGCCTGCCGTTGATCACCTGTTCAAAGGCCCGGCCTTCCCCCATCTCGTCCGAGGAGAAACCGTTAAAATCGGGTTTTCCCAGGCGCGCGTTCTGAAAGGCGGCCGCGGTTTGAAACCTGAACGTCCACACCACCTGCTCCCCCACGTAAGGCGAGGTGTTGGAGACCTCGGCCGTCACCGACCAGGGCTGATCCGAGGTTGACGCGGCGCTGCGCTCGTCCACCTGCACCACAATGGGCCGGGTCTCGGCCTGCACGCCCTTTCCACGGACGGGAATGGCCGGAATGGTGAGCTGACCGGTTCGCAAGGGGATGAGCAGAAAGAGGCTCTCCACCTCCCGGGTGGTGGTTCCGTTGATCATCTGAACCCGGGAGCTGGTACCCCTGGGCGACACGCGAAAATCGGCCAGCTCGGGCATCGCCACCCGGGCGTCGTCAAAATCGGCGATGACGCGCAGGGTCAGGGACTCTCCCAGCCGCAACCGGTTGGTATCCACCACGGCCCGGGCCCCCTGGGCCTGGACACCGGAGGCCGAAGACCCCAAGAGCAGTATCGTTATCAAAAAAAGAAACAAGCGTTTCATCTACCAGTCCTTTTCCACACGTCGTTTTTCGGCGCGCCGCATCATGACGCCGCCGGGTTTGTCCTTCAATCGGTTGAGGGCCGAGGCGGCCTGCTGCATCTCCTCATCCCCGGGTTCGCCCTGGCTGCCCATCGCCTGATTCTCCTCCGCGCCGGGGGCTTCATCTCCGGGCTGGCCGCCTGCGGGGTTGGCATCGGCAGGATCGGGGGAAGAGGCCTGTTGCTGTTGACCAGCCTTCTCGTCCCCGGATTTTTCCGGGTCAGGGGATGGCTGCTGATTCTGCCCCCCCTGGGCCCCCTGTTGCCCTTGATCTTTCTGGCTCTGGTCTTTCTGCCCCTGGCCCTGCTGGCCGGAATTCTGGGAGTCTTGTGACTCTTGCTCTCCGTCCTTTTGGGGCTGGTTGTCGCCTTTCCCCTGCTGGTTTTTGGGCTGCTGTTTCATCTCTTCCAGCCGTTTTCGCGCAAAGTCCAGGTTTTCGGCGGTCCGTTTGTCCTCCGGGGCCTCTTTAAGGAGGTTCTCCCAGGTCTCGATGGCCTCCTTGACCTCGCCTTTTTTGAACCGGCTGTTGCCCAGGTTGTAGAGCGCCTTGTTTTTAAGGGAGGGGTCTTCGGAACGGGCGGCCCGCTCAAAGCTGTTGGCAGCTTCGTCGAATTTTTCCAGGCGATAATAGGCGGTGCCGATATTGAAATCAATGGCCGGGTTGTCCGGGTCGTTGAGCTGCCCGTCGATGAAGTGGGTCAGGGCCCCCTCGTAGTCCCCGGCGTCAAAGGCCGTCACCCCCTTTTCCAGAGGAGAGGCCAGATCCAGGGCGCTGGCGTATCGGGGCAGAAGCAGGCACAGGGCCACCAGGGCAACGGTGCCATTTTTTTTGGCGTCTCCCAGGCTGAGGTAGGCAAGCAGGAAGGCAACAGCCGCCGCCAGAAACCACTGGTACCTGTTCTCCCACACCTTCTTGCGGGAGCTCTCCAGGGACCGGGCCTCCATGGTCTTGCGGATGCCCTGGGTGTAGATGACGTCTAAGTCCATGTCGCCTGCCACGGACCGCACAAAGCTGCCTCCGGTGATGGCGGCCATGCGCTTGAGGGTAGTGGCGTCCAATTTGGAGAGCAGGATGCTGCCGTCCCGGTTCTTCTTGAACCCGCCACCGGCATCGGGGACGGGCACCCCTTCCTTGCTGCCCACACCGATGGTAAAGACCTTGATCCCAAGCTCCGCCATCGTTCACCTCTTCGGGGGTGCCGTCGGTGCTCTCTCCGTCGGTGATGAGGATCACCGCCTTGTCCGTTGCGTCTTCCGTCTTGAAAGCCTCCATGGAGACAGCAAGGGCCCCTGCGAGGTCGGTGCCGCCCACGGGCAGGTATGAAGGGGTCAGGGCGTCCAGGAACATATTAAAGGAACTGTAGTCCAAAGTGAGGGGGCACTGCAGAAAGGCTTCTCCGGCAAAGGCCACCAGCCCAACCCGGTCCCCTTCCAGCATCGCCGGAGGCGGTCGTTCCCGCTTGGCCCGCTCCAGACGGGAGGGCTTCACGTCCTCGGCCAGCATGCTCTTGGAGCAGTCCAGGGCCACCACGATGTCCACGCCTTTTCGCTCCACCTCCTGCCAGACATACCCGTAGCGCGGCCCGGCCAGGGCGAGGATGAGGCTTAAGGTCGTCAGGACCATGAGGGTCGCCTTAACCCGCCGGCGACCCGTTGTACGCTCCGGGAGCACCGAGGCCCGGCTTTTTTCCGAGGCGAAGAAGATCGCCTGCGCCGCATGCCGCCCCAGGCGAAGAGCGCGGCCACGGCAGGTACGAGCCAGATCAGGTAAAGCATGTGTGAGTCTGCAAAGGTCATGGTACCCTCAAAAATCGTGTGTTACCCAGGATGACGGAGGCCAGGAGAAGCGCCACGGCCAGGAGAAGGGGAATGCGGTAGTACTCGCGATCTTCAGTTCCAGGAGGTCGCCCTCGCTCCCGCTCTTTTCCATGCGGTCGATGGTGGCCCAGATCTGTGCCAGTGCCTCGGCGTCCTCGGCCCGGAAGTAGAGGCCGCCGGTCTTGGCCGCGATCCCTTTCAAGGTCTCCTCGTCCATGGAGACCTCCTGATAGACATAGCGCTTACCGAACAGGGGATGGTTCACAAGGAAGGGCACCTTGCCCTTGGTGCCCACGCCGATGGTGTAGACCTTGACGCCCCGTTTGGCGGCCAGCTCGGCAGAGAGCATGGGGGTGAGTTTGTTCCCTGCGGTGTCTATTCCATCGTGAGGGCACGATGACGTTGGAGGTGCTCTCGATGTCTTCCAGACGCTTCAGGGAAATGCCCAGGGCATCGCCGATGGCCGTCTGCTCCCCTGCCGCGCCGATCTCCACCTCTTTAAGGATTGACGAGATGGTGTTGTAATCCCGAGTCAGGGGTATCTGGGTGATCCCTTCAGTGCCGGAACAGACCAGCCCGATGCAATCCCCCGTTCCCAGCCGCCACGAACCGGTCCACCACCTCTTTGACAGCGTCCAGGCGATTGACGGTCTTTTGTCCTCACGGGTAAAGTCCAGGGCGGCCATGCTGCCCGAGGTGTCCAGGGCAATAACGATATTGACCCCGGCGGTCTTTACCATGCTGTGCTCAACACCCAAGCGCGGCCGAGCAAGGGCAACGATCATCAAAAAAAGGGCCACAAAGGCACACAAAGGCACCAACTTCGCGCCGGACACGGCCCAGGACCGCTCCACCAGAGAAAAGGAAACGGTGGTGGACACCCTCAAGGCCGGTGCCTTGCGCCGCCGACCCGCCCACCAGAGGACCGGAAAGGCCCCCATCAAAAGAAACGCCCACGGCGTTGCAAACTCAAACATGTTATGCCTCCGGCAGGTCGCGTGAAAGCGCCCCGCAAAAACATTTCAGGTGCAGGACCCACTCAGTCGTTATCTGGTGCATCCTCGTCCGGATCCCGGGCCGTGTCCGTGACAAACCGCCGAATGGCGGAAAAATCCCCGGCCATGATCCCGGCGTCGGGCGCGATGCCGGCAAACTTCACGGGCTCGGCGTGGGCAAACAGACCGGAGACCGTTTTTTTCTGGTCAGGAGTAACCGGCAGGCCGGACAAGGCCGGAAGCAGCTCTTCTGCGGTCATCTCCGGGGCATCCAGGCCAAAGCGCCCCTTGAGGTAGTGCTTTGCTGTTTCGGAAAGCTCAAAGTAAAAGGCCTTTCCGTCCTGTGTCATAAGGGGCTCGATGCGATCCAGGGCCATGAGGGCCAGGGCGTCCGGCGGCTGGTAGATCTCCGGGACCTTTTTCGGGCCCAGCTTGCGCCGGAACCAGAGCCAGAGCCCTGTAAGCACGAGAATCACGACGCCAAGGGCAATCCCCCCATAGAGCATGGCCTTCTTCACCCCCGAGGAGAGGCCGGTGAATCGAGGCGGGGCGATGTCGTGGATATCGGACATGGGGGCCTTGTCCGGGGCCTGGGAAGCGATGGCCGGGGAGTCTGGCGCAAGAGGTGCGATGAGCTGGGATGCCTCATTGGCGTGCAGGCAGGTCACGGCCAGGCCAAACACCAGAAACAGAGCCAGAAGAATCTTTTGAATCGGGGATGTCATCAGCGCCTCCTCCCTTCCCGCCAGGTGAAGTACCGGGTAAGGGCGTCCGTGGTGGAGGCCTCGGTGGAGAGCTCGATGACGTCCAACCCGGCGCGCTTCATCTCATCCATGATTTCTGCCTTTTCGGCCAGCTTTACCTGGCGTACCTTTTCCCGGCACCTGCGGCTGGACACATCGAGGACCACGGTGCGGCCGGTCTCGAAATCCCGGGTGGTGAGGAGTCCGCCGGAGGGAAGCAGAAAATCCCCGGGATCGGAAAGGAGAATGGAGATGAGCTCGTGTTTTCTTCCCACCAGCCGCAGGGTGCGGGTGCAGGGGTCGGAGAGGAAATCGGAGATCACGAAGCTTACCGTGCGCTTGCGGCAGACCCTCGCCAGAAAGGCCACGGCCTCTTCCACATCGGTGCCACGGGACGAGGGAGTAAAGGTAAAGATCTCCCGGATGACCCGCCAGATATGGGCGGAGCCGTTCTTGGGGGGAATGTACTGTTCCACCCGGTCGGTCGCGGATCACCACTTTGTCCCCGTTTTTGATGGCGTTGAAGGCGATGACCGAGGCCACCTCCGCGGCCTTGTCCACCTTTAAGTTCTCCCCGGTTCCGAAAAACCCGGAACGGCTCATGTCGATGAGGAGCATCACCACCATTTCGCGCTCTTCGCGAAACTGCTTGATAAAGGGGCGGCCCATGCGGGCGGAGACCTTCCAGTCGATGCTGCGGATCTCGTCCCCGGGGGTGTACTCCCGCACCTCTTCGAACTCCATGCCCGCGCCTTTGAAGACAGATCGGTAGTGCCCCGCCATCATGGTATCGGCCATGCGGCGGCTTCGGATGTGGATCCGCTTGATTTTTTTCAGCACCTCGGCAGGCAGCATATCAGGGCACCTCCACCCTCTCGAAGAGCCGCTCGATGATGGTGTCTGTGGTCATGTCCTCTGCTTCCGCCTCGTAGGAGGCGATGATACGGTGGCGCAGGACGTCCGGCGCGATCTGCTTGACGTCCTGGGGGGTCACGTAGGTGCGGCCCTGGAGAAAGGCCCAGGCACGTGCCGCAAGGCTCAGGAAAATGGTGGCCCGGGGGGAGGCGCCGAACCGGATCCATGCGGCAAGGTCGTCGTCCACCTCGGCAGGCTCGCGGGTAGCGCAGACCAGGTCCACGATGTAGTCCCGGAGCTTTTCGTCCATGTAGATTTCATGAATCAGGTCGAAGATGGCCGAAAGGTCTGAGGGGGAGAGGACCGCACGAATCGCTTCCGGGACCTCGAAGCCCACCCGGCGCATGATCTCTTTCTCTTCGGACTTGCTGGGGTACTCCACGAGGAGCTTGAACATGAAGCGGTCCACCTGGGCTTCGGGAAGGGGGTAGGTTCCCTCCTGCTCGATGGGGTTCTGGGTGGCTAAAACGAGAAATGGGTCGGGAAGGGGGAAGGTCTGGTCTCCGATGGTCACCTGGCGTTCCTGCATGGCCTCCAGCAGCGCGGACTGCACCTTGGACGGGGCCCGGTTGATCTCATCGGCAAGGATAATATTGCGAAACAAGGGCCCTTTGCGCGTGACGAAATCCGATGACTGGGGGCGATAGATTTCGGTTCCCACAAGGTCTGCCGGCAACAGATCCGGGGTGAACTGAATGCGCTTGAAGTCGGCGTCCACGGCGTCGGCAACGGCCTTCACCGCGCTGGTCTTGGCAAGGCCCGGCACCCCTTCGATGAGAATATGCCCACGGGTGAAAAGCCCCATAAGCAGCCCGTCCACCAATTTCGTCTGTCCCACAAGCACCTTGCCGATCTCCTGGCGAACGGCGTTGATACGGCCATGGGCCTCTTCCACTTTTGCTTTGAGTTCTTCCATATGTAGTTTCTCCGGTCAGCTCAGACATGAGGTTCAACCCGAACACGTTTGGGGCTCAACACAATCACGCGGCAGTCATCGTTTTTTCCAGGTCCGCTGCTCCATTTCAGGATAACAGAGTAAACAAGCTCCGACGACGAGGGTGGCAAAGCCACGGTAGCGGCATGTTTCTCGAAAACAGGTTGCAGTTTCCCTGTTACGGGATTCCAGAGGATCGTCCATACAACACCCTGCGATCGTTTCCTTTACCAAAGCACGCAGGACGTCAAAATACAGCCCCATTGCGTCAAAGAATGGCAGCAAATATATAATCATTTTGGGGTCAGGTTTCAAGGGGAACAAAACCGGTACAGGCCCCTGCCGAACCACTTTCCATAAGGTTCACACAAAAAAAACCGCATATCTCCCAAAGGGAAACATGCGGTCACTTTACACCCCGTCACAACAGCAGAACAAATGACTTCTTTGTAATGTTACGCCGACGGAAACACATCTGTTTCCGGTCCCTGTTCAGGGGACGAGTCAGAAAGAATGCCCGTGCCTTGTGGCCTGGGTCAGTTTACTCCTTCCACACCAAACCCGTGAACCATGATGTAATCCTGATCCACCATGGAGGCATGGCAATCGATGCATGCCTGGGGGCGCCCGAATTTTTCCGCTTTCCCCTCGGGGCTGTACTTTACCCAGAACCAGTCGCCGGCCTCGGGATTATAGCCTCTGACTTTGTACATGATCGTGACGGCTTTTAAATCCTTTCCCATCTCATCACCGTAATTCTCTTTGACAATAAGGGTGCCGTACCGCACGGGGGGCTTTTTGGAATCAAGGCCCAGCTTGTTCACAAACACCTTGTGGAAGGGTCCATGGGGCGCGCCCCCGGCTTGGAGCCCGACGTGATCTCCCCAGAATCCCCAGGAATCATAGGCGGACACCTCGGTGATGTATCGCCACAGTTTATCCGGATCGGGCTCCGGTTTCATGGCGTTGACCACCCCCACACCGATAATCATCCACACGACCACAGCGGCAAGCATCCATCGTTTCTTCATGGCGGCTCTCCCTCTTCTGGTTTGGTATCCCTGTTGTTGGTGTATACGTTGCGTGAAGCCCCGTGTTTGAAGCACTCCGGGGCGCTGTTGCCATGATGGGCAAAACAAAGGCGATGCCACAGGCTCAGAGTCTTTTCAGGATCGGTGGAAGAAAGGAACGCGACAGATATAACCCATTGAGGATTCATAACATTCAACCATCACACTATACATCATTCTTCATCCCCTGCACAATTTTATTTTCTTTAGGAGTCAGGCAAATGTTCTTAAAAAACGTCGAGTATGGTTTCGATGCCAATTGAGGAGAACGAAAGGATGGATTGGAAAACAAAAAGGGTCAGGCAAAAAATTGACAAAAAACAAATCCGTTCTTCGGACAAATATGCAGACGGCTTTCCACTCAGCCGACAACGCTTATGGAAGTAATTCTCGTTATAAAAGAAACTAAATTTTCATATGCCATCAGGCAAACAACCGTCCCGGTAAAAATACGTGTAGCGTCCCCTCAAGATCCGCCTTTCCGTTTACTGCTCTTTATCAAGAAGACAAAACCACGCGGCCACCGGATGCTCTTGATCTCCCGATCCTTTCTGCACGCGCACGTCACCTTGCCAACACACCCAGCGTGAGTCCGCCATAAGCCAAACCCTTCAGACACGGCTCAAACGCTTCAGTGTAAACAGCCCCTCGAACCCTGATATTTCACGGGGAACCCTTTTTCGCTTAGCCGGAACAGACGATTTGAAATGATGAATCATCCCTTCAACAAAACTCTGGGAGCCGATGACACCGGAATCCGTAAAAAACCTTGCACGATATTCCAAGCACTTTGCCTTACCTATTCGAAAACCGCTCTTAATTTCCTTTTCAAGGATACTGCTTTCAATTTTTGCGGCTCCCACTTTGTCAATGGCACCGGCATGGTAGACATATTCACGGTACCTGATGAGTCGCTCGTCCGAAGAAAACGTTCCGAATTCCAAAAGGCCAAAATCATCGCACAGAAACGTGTCCCGGTTCCCGGTCTGCGCATGGTACCCCAGCGAGCACCAGCGATAATCCTCCGGGCGATTGACGATCCCCGCCCTGACAGGATTTAGGTCTATGTACGCCAGGCAGTTGAGCATCGCGCCACCATCTTCGACAATGACGCTTTTAAATCGATCCCCCCACAGCGTCCCTTTCCGGTCCCTTCTCTTGTTATAAAACCTCGAAAACGTCTGTTTTACCTCTTTGACATATTCTGAAAGGTTGCACCATTTCGACTTTAACCGTGCCATCTCCGACTCTGGAAACACGCGTTTGGAGCCATACCGCAAAACATATCGCCGCCTTATTTCAGCATCGGTTGCGGCGAGATCAGGATGCACGACAACGAGGATATGAAAATGATTCCCCATGATGCAATACCCCTGAACATCGACAAAATAGACGGTACTGAGCCATTTGATGAGCCGTACCAACTCATCTTTGTCCCGAGGGTCAAAGGGAAGCCCGTCCAGGGCGGTTCGAGAAATAATGTGATAGGCACAGGCCCGATCCGGCACAAGCATTCGAAGGCTGCGAGGCATACATAACCTCCTTATCGAATCATATGGCATCGAAATGACGGGATGCTGGTTCTGAGTTGAAAAGAATCATGGCAAGAGACAAAAAATATCGTGCAATTTTCAACACATAATCATGTGACATGATACAAGGAATTTTGTCAAGTTGATTTGCCTGACCCTTTTTTGTTTTATAAGCGGTTGGGTAATGAGCCCAAGCCTGAACCCCTACCGGTGATGAAGAACGATCAATTTTTCCTGGGTCATCTCACGCATGGTATAGCCGATGCCCCCGACACCCAGGCCGCTCTCACGCCTGCCGCCAAAGGGCATCCAGTCTACCCTGAAGGCGGTGTGGTCGTTGATCATGACAGCCGATGCGTCAAGGTGACGGGCAACGTGCATGGCGGTATCGATATTCTGGGTAAACACCGAGGCCTGGAAAGCCATCTTGACGTCGTTGGCGCGTCGCACCGCTTCGTTTACGTCCTTACAGGGGTAGACACAGATCACCGGCCCGAAAATCTCTTCCGTGGAAACACGGGCCGCTTCGGGGGGTGCCATAACAATCGTAGGGGCGTAAGCGCATTCGGCCACCTTGACGCCGCCACACAGCACCTGGCCTCCGTCCTTGACCGCATCCTTCACCCACTCATCTACCCGGTCTGCTTCCCCGGAATGAATCAAAGGCCCCACATCGGTGGTGCTGTCGGTGGGATCCCCCACAATCAGTGTCGATGCGGCCTGGGCCATCTTGGCTGCCAGCTCCCCTGCAATGCCCTTCATGGCAAAGACCCGTTGAACCGACACACACACCTGCCCGGCATGATAGAAGCCACCTTTCATAAGGGGAGGCACCAGAAGGTCCAGGTCAACCCCTTCTCCCACAACCACGGGAGCCGCTCCCCCATGCTCAAGGCCGCACCGGGTCCCCGGCGCCAATTTGCTTCGCAGCCCCCACCCCACCGTTGCCGAGCCGATGAAACTGAAATAATCAACGCGGGAATCCGTCACCAGCGCTTCTGCTTCTGAACGGCCGAGGAGCGCCACCTGGCACCAGGCTTCGGGAAGTCCGTTCCTGTGCAGACACTCCACCAGCGCCAGGCATGACAGAGGCGTCCGCGTGGCCGGCTTGACAATGACCGGACATCCCGTGGCCACCGCAGGCATCACCTGGTGAACAATCAGGTTCAAAGGATGATTAAACGCGCTCACCGCCACCACCACGCCGATGGGTTCCCGGATCGTCACGGCAAGACGTCCGGTGGAGGCAGGAGTCAGCCCCATGGGCACCTCCCGACCGGACATGCGGCCCATCTCCTCTGCGGCCAGCTCAATGCCGCCGATGGCACGGGTCACCTCCACCCTGGCGTCCATGAGGGGCTTTCCCCCTTCCCGCGCAAGAGGGGGCACCTCATGCCGCGCCTTCACATCAGC
Source organism: Desulfoluna sp. CYM3A (assembly GCF_056829965.1). Taxonomy (NCBI): domain Bacteria; kingdom Pseudomonadati; phylum Thermodesulfobacteriota; class Desulfobacteria; order Desulfobacterales; family Desulfolunaceae; genus Desulfoluna; species Desulfoluna sp. CYM3A. The sequence continues at coordinate 822,925 of NZ_CP186556.1, read as the reverse complement.
CGCGGTTTTCAACAGGATCTCCCGACGCTCCCACACGGGAAGCCACGCCTTGCAACTCCGAAGACCCCCCGTGGCCTTGTGCAGCAACTCATCCACATGGGCGATACCGCCCATATGCAACGTTTCCAGAACCTTCCCATCCCATGGGGAACGCACCTCCACCTTCATATCGTCCTCCTCATAAAATTCTGTTTATTGTTCAATGAGTCCGCCCCATAAAGCGACGCAAAAGGCTGCCCGCCGTCACCAATCACAACAGGCACACCCGGGCGGCCAGCTCATCAATCAAGACCCGCTGGTTTTCCGAATAATCCACCGGCACCTCAATAAGATGAACCCCTCCCTTCTCAAAGCACGCCTCCATCAGCGGCAACAACGCGTCAGCTTTCGCCACCCGGTGCCCGCCTGCGCCGTATGCCTTTCCATAAAGTACAAAATCAGGGTTCCCGTATTCCAAGCCCCAATCCGCATACCCGACCATGGACTGCTTCCAGCGAATCATTCCATAGGCGTCGTCCCTCAACACCAGAACAACCAGGTTGAGGCCCAACCGAACGGCCGTTTCCATCTCCTGGGAGTTCATCATGAACCCTCCGTCCCCACAGACGGCCATGACCCGACGACCGGGGTTGAGCATGGCCGCCACCATGGCCGACGGCAACCCGGCCCCCATGGTGGCCAGGGCGTTGTCCAGCAAGATGGTGTTGTCCATGTTGGTCCTGTAATTTCGGGCAAACCAGATTTTGAAGATACCGTTGTCCAGGGCGACGATACCGTCCGGCGGCAACACCTTGCGAACATCCGCCACCACCCTCTGGGGCAACAAAGGGAACCTGGGAGAGTCGGCGTCCATCCCCATATGCCCGAGCACCTCCTTGCGGATCTTCATAAAGTAGGAAAAGTCGTGGTGGTCACTCTTGGCAAGCCTCTCCGTAAGTCGCGTGAAGCTGTTGCCGATGTCCCCCACCACATCGTGCTGCGGAAAATAGACGGTGTCCACCTCCGCCGGACTGTAGTTGACATGAATCACCGTCTTGCCCCCGGGCACCATGAAGAAAGGCGGTTTTTCCACCACGTCATGACCTGCGTTGATCACGAGATCCGCCCGGTCGATGGCACAATGCAGGTAATCGTTATCCGACAGTGCCGCAGTGCCGATATACAACGGATGGGCCCCGCCAATAACGCCTTTGCCCATCTGGGTGTTGAAAAAGGGGATCCCGGTCTTCTCCACGAACGCCTTCAACGGCTCGATCACCTGCTTTCGGTTGGTCCCGGCCCCGATAAGCAGAAGCGGCGAGACAGCCGCCTCAATCATCTCAGCCGCTTTTTCAATGGAGGTACGGTGCACAACTAATAGGATCCTTCGCGGAATCAGGTGCCAGCCCTCCACCATCTCGCCTGCAATGTCCTCGGGTAATTCCAGATGCACCGGCCCAGGCCGCTCCTCCTCGGCAAGGCGGAAGCATTCGCGGACAAGGGCAGGGACCGTGTTCCCATGGACAATCTGACGGGTGAACTTCGTCAGGGGACGCATCATGCTCACCACATCCACGATCTGAAACCGCCCCTGCTTGCTCCGGGTAATGGGCTTCTGGCCGGTGATCATCACCATGGGCATGGCACCAAGCCGGGCGTAGGCCGCACCGGTCACGAGATTTGCCGCTCCTGGGCCAAGGGTGGCCAGACACACCCCGGCACGACCGGTAAGCCGTCCGACAACGTCCGAGCGCATAAAGGCAGCGGCCTGCTCATGCCGGGTCAAGACCAGCTGGATGGTGGACGTGCGAAGGGCCTCCAGAAAATCGAGGTTCTCCTCACCCGGCACGCCGAACACATGCCGAACGCCCTCTCCTTCGAGGGCTTTCACCAGAAGCTCCGAGGTTTTCAAAGGAATGCCGGAAGGGGACATGAGGCTTCTCCCGAAAAGGTTTGGCTTCCGGCACCGCGACACCGCCGCAAGCAAAGAGAAATCCCACAAACAAAACATTGATCAGGCTGCCAGGAAAACAGTTCGTCCTTCAGCTTGCATGAGGATTAAAGACCTTGTGACGCGATGCAGCCCGTTCCTGCCTTCTGTGGTTCAAGTGAATGGAAAAGCCTGCCTTCGGCGGGCCTGCCCGAGGAAAGGCGTTAGGTGCGTTCTTATGGGCTGGCTGTATAGTAAGGAAGGGAAGACTCGGTTTTCGCAGGTGTCGGCGCAAAAAGAGATGGAAGGACAACAATTTATTATGACACCAAATTATCACAGTTACCCTGCCGGGACAAGCAATGCCCCGGCAGGGCAACCTTAGATAGGGTGACCCATGGGGAAATGGCAGGGCAGGAGCGGCTTAGCGCGACATGCCGTCCCAGCTACGGGTAAATTCAATGAAGGCGGTGATGAGCGAGCTCATGAACTTGTTTTTGTGCCAGATGGTATAAAAGGACCGCGTAAACGAATACCCTTCCACGGGGAGCCTGAACAAAAGGCCGTATTTCAGCTCTTTTTGCACACTGTACCGGGAAAGGCACGAAACCGTGTCCCTGTTGGACAGAATCGATTTTACCGCACCGGTATGGTCCAGCTCCATATAGACGTTCAGCGCTTTGGACAGATCCCCCAAATGGCCCATGAAGGTCTCTCGGGTACCGGACCCCTTTTCACGGAGCACCCAGCGCCTTCCGAGAAGCTCCTCCATGCGGTAGGGCTCCTCCCGCACCAGGGACGCATCCCCGGTGACAATGTAGAGCTCATCCTTGCCGAGGACCTCGTGCTGGATATCCAGGCCGTCGTACTCCCCTTCGATGAACCCCATGTCCACACGGCCGCTTTCAATAAGAGAGGCCACCTCATGGGTGTTGCCCGTCTCCATCTTAAAGCTCACCCCGTCGTGGGTCTGCATGAAGCTGTAGAAGATCTTCGGAATAATATAGTTTGCGATGGACGAACTCACCCCCACACGGATCTCTCCATGAAGGTGCTCATCCCTGAAAATGGACTCCGCCTCCTTCAGGCCAAGCACAAGGTGCTCCACCCGCCCGAGGAAAAGCCGCCCGTTTTCATTCAACACGATCTTTTTGTTGATCCGATCGAAAAGCCTCGTCTCCAGAATCTCTTCCAGGGACTTGATGGCCATGGATACGGCCGACTGAGTCAGCCCCACCTCTTTGCCCACTTCCCCGATGTGCGGCCTCTTTGCCAGAGCCAGGAACAACTCCAGCTGCCGTAATGTCATGCGCATCTGCATGGTAACATCATCTCCTTGATATAGAACCGAAACGTGCCGGTATGTCTGCTTTTCCCCCGGCATTGAACGCTTTTCCGCGAAACAACACCTTGAATTTTAAACCAATCACCCACAAAAATCAAATATTTTTATGAGCTTTTTAAATACAATGAATTTGACTTATCACAGCCCTATTCATAAAACAAGCTCATCTCCTTCACGGAGTGGAGCAACAAAAAAAGCAGTCTGTATCTCCACGGCACCGGGCGGCGCGACACGTGCACGTCCTCACCGCCCGGTGCCCGATACACCCTGAAAAAAACTCCACCCCCCGGGACAGAAACGCATGGCCGGATACGTTGGGTTAAAAGCCATGCAAAACACCCTGACTCACGTTCGTCTCCCACACGTTGAATAACGCCGGATCCTTGCCCATGCAAGGCACAGGAGAGGTGTTTCTTCACGCCACCGACGAACTGACACAACGTATCGCACACGATTTCGGCCCGTTAAACGGACCACTCAAAGCAGGACACAAGGAGCGGTAACCGATGTTTTTTCCAGCAGAAAGTCGTAAAGATGCCATGAACGGCCTCCTTTTCGTCACCCTTTTCGCCACAACAGCTATCTACTGTTCTGAATTTCCGCCCATCAAAAGAATGGGGGTCAGCCCCCTGATCATCGGGATCATGCTCGGCATGATTTACGGCAACACCCTGCGCATGGCACTGCCCGCCAGGTGGGTGCCCGGCATCGTGTTTGCCACCCGTACCCTGCTGAAGCTCGGTGTCATCCTTTATGGATTCCGTATCACCTTCCAGGATATCGCAGCCGTCGGAACCGCCGGGTTTGCCGTAAGCGTCACCATGGCCACATCGACCTTTCTTATGGGGAGCTTCCTCGGCATCAAATTCTTCAAGCTGGATTATGAAACGGCCATGCTCACCTCCATCGGCAGCTCCATCTGCGGTGCGGCGGCCGTCCTTGCCACAGAGCCTGTGCTGAAGTCCGATGCCCATAAAAGTGCCATGGCCGTCTCAACGGTTGTCCTCTTCGGGACCCTGACCATGTTTCTCTACCCGGCCCTCTACAAAGCCGGCTTCTTCGACATCAGCGAAAAGCTCTTCGGGATCTATATCGGAGGCACCATCCATGAGGTAGCTCACGCCGTGGCCGCAGGAAACGCCATCTCCCCGGAGGCCGCATCCTCTGCCATCATCGTGAAAATGCTCCGTGTCATGCTCATCGCCCCCTTTCTCATCGGGATCAGCATCTGGCTGGGGCGCCGTAAAGGGGCCGAGGAAGGTAAGCGCGGCAAAATCACCATTCCCTGGTTTGCCGTCCTCTTCATTGTCGTGGCCGGTATCAACTCCATGAACGTGATCCCCACTCCCGTGGTAGCCTTCTGGAACAAACTGGACCTCTTCATCCTCACCATGGCCATGTGTGCCCTGGGTATCGAAACCAACTTCAGCCGCATCAGGGGCGTCGGCATGAAGCCTGTATGGCTGGCCCTGATCCTCTTCGGGTGGCTGACCATCGGGGGCTTCGGTGTCACCCGACTGATGTCCGCACTCTTTGCCTGATCAGCACCAGAAAGTCATGCAACGGGCCGTCGACCTTATACAGGAAGGCGGCCCGTTGTGGTTTCGGCCCCTGCAACCGGAACGCCCCGGGGGGACAAATCAATCATATTGATAAACTTCTTAAATACGTTGAATTTGACCTGATTTAAAATATCTTATACTTATGCATCAAGATGTTGTGCGGTTCCTGATGAAGTTGTTCGTCCCTTCTTCATCACTTCCAAGCCGGACTCCATCAACGAAATACCTCGAGCCCCCATCCGCGTTGGGGGTTCGAAGGGGAACAAACAAAGGTTGATGGTCCCAAAAAGGCTATACCTCCCTGAAAATCATCAACCGGTTAAAAAAAGGCCCGGATCCAACTTCCCAAACTTCCCAACTTCCTCCTTACGGGCCTTTCCTCCCCCCTCTTTTTTCAGGGTTATTTTCATCCACACAACGTCCCTTACTTTGTCCTTTTTAATCCCGACCAGCCGGAGCGGACTTCTCCCATGAAGACAGCCCTGGACGCTAAGGCTTAAAAAAACGTGTGGATGAAAATGCCCACCCTTTCAAAGGCATTACCCGTAAAGTAACTTCGAAGTGTAATACACCCGTTCTCCCGTTGTCAAATGTTCCCCGGCGAAAGCGCGTCGCCCCCGCCTCCCCTGCGACCACGCACCGAATTCATTCCAGACACCATGCAGGCATAAATCATCAGAAAAAGCCAACACCAGGCGCATCTCCTGACTTTTCCCGGCACAGCAAAGGGTGAAAGCTCGGATAATTCGCTGAATACCTTTCACACGTGTATTCCAAGAGCGGATAATCACCACCCGAATATGTCGGTATGCCACCTCTCCCTACCTGTGACCTGATGAAGCGTTTTTTTGCCTGACCCTTTTTTAAACGTTAAACGTAATTTTGCCTGACCCCTGTTTTTCTGCATTGCATAAAAAAAGCCGCACCAGCATAGATATGCGGCGCGGCTCTTCTCCCACGTTGTACCCATTGGAATTCAGACAATCAGGGCCTGGATCCTCTGCATGTAATCGTTCAGGTTGGCGGCATACTCGGGAGAGCCTTCCACGGTGACGAGTTGTCGCCCCAGGGCCTCCACAAACTCCACATCCCCCATAAGCACCGGCAGGGCCCCCTGGATCCCGTTAAAGCAGATGTGAACAAAGGGGCGCCTGCGTGTGTAGAGCCCTCGCCCGGCCTTGGTCTTGCCCGCCTTGACCCGGACATAGGCGGCAATCTCTTCGCCGTCCACGGACATCTGGTAAATGCGATCGGGCTGCTTTCCGGTCCACCGGCTCATCTCCGGATCCCCGCCCTTGTTGTACTGGCTCAGAGCCGTGGTGATCATGTAGAGGATCATCTTCACCTTCAATCGCTGCTTTGCCTCCTGCTTTGGCCGGGCATCGGGCATGAGAATCTTCATGGCCAGGAGCAGCGAGACCATCTTCCCGATGAGAATGGGATGCCGCCAGCCCCGAATTCCCGGAACCACAGGCTTTCCGGCCATGAAAGCGTTGAAGCTCTCCGGGCTCTTGAAGCGAAAGGAGACATCCGCATCCCCCTCCATGGCCCCGTCCACGGAAAGCGCCCCGTCCTCAAACACCACGTCGGTGCCCCAGGGCCCGCCGTCACCGGCCACGGCAAAACGCACCCGTGCCGATATGCCCTCAAAACGCCTGTTCATCTTCGGGTCGTCAGCCACCACCACCTTCATCACGGGAAACAGGGCCTTGAGCAGAATACGCGTCGCAAGATGTGTTCGATTCTCGGTCATGTCACACCTCATCTTCCCAGTCTTCGTCCTCTTCAAAATCCCGGCCCATGACCTCGCGCACCTTTTCGATGATGCCGTTGGTGTCGAGCTTGTAATGGGCGTAAAGATCTTCGGGATATCCCACCAGGGAAAAGGCATCGGGCAGCCCCACCTTTTCAAAGGCGCACCCCTTGCCGCTTTCCGCGATCACATCGGCCACGGCGCTGCCCAGCCCTCCGTGGACCGTATGCTCCTCAAAGGTGATGATGCGCCGGGTCTCCTGAACAGCCCGCAGCACCGCCTCTTCGTCCAGGGGCTTGATGGTGTGAAGGTTCAGCACCCGAACGCTCAACCCGTCCTCCTCCTTCAAGGCTTTGGCCGCTTCCGCAGCCTGGAGCACTGTTACCCCGCAGCAGATAAGGGTGATGTCGGTCCCCTCGCTTACGGTAACGGCCCGGCCGATCTGGAACCCGTAATCTTCGCTGTGGTACCAGGTGGGCTCAAACCCCCTGCCAACACGGATATGCCCGTCGTAGCTCCAGACACAGGCACGCACCGCGTTGGCGGTTTCGATGCCGTCTGCCGGGATGATCACCGTCATGTTGGGAAAGGAGCGCATGATGGCCACATCCTCCTGGGCGTTGTGGGTGCTGCCCGCCGTTCCGAAGGAAATCCCGCCGTGGGTGGCGATGATCTTGCAATTGAGGCTCTGGTAGCAGATATCGGTGCGCACCTGCTCGCAGGCCCGCATGGAGGCAAAGGCCGCCATGGTTGAGACAAAGGGCGTCAGGCCGGAGAGCGCCATGCCCGCGGCCACGCCGGGCCGCCGGCAATGCCCACGTTAAAAAAACGATCCGGGAATTTCTCTCCAAAGAGACCTATTTTCGTGGATTTGGCCAGGTCTGCCGTAAGCCCCACCACATCATCCCGCTCCTCACCGATCTCACACAGCACATGGCCGTACACCTCCGCCTGGGTCATGGAGTTGGCGTCATAAACGGTCCAGGTGGTTCCGGTCACTTCACTCATGCTCTCCTCCTTAAGCCTTGCCGTACAGACGGTCCACAGATGCCCGGGCCTTATCGGCCAGGGTGGAATCGATACTGCCGTAATGCCACTTGACGTTGCCCTCCATGTAATCGACCCCCCGCCCCTTTTTGGTGTGGGCCATGATCACGCACGGCCCCTTGTCACCGGAAAGAGAGGTGTCGATGGCTCCCGCAAGATCCGCAAAATCATGCCCGTCCACCTCCAGCACATGGAACCCGAAGGCCCGCCACTTGTCGCTGAAGGGCTCAAGGGCCATCACCTCTTCGGTGGCCCCGTCGATCATGTAGCCGTTGCGGTCCACGATGGTCACCAGGTTGGTCAGCCCGAAATGGGACGCGGACATGGCCGCCTCCCACACCGCCCCCTCGTTGCACTCCCCGTCCCCTAAAATGCAATACGTTTTCCACGCCTTGTTCTGGGCCCGCGCCCCCAGGGCCAACCCCACGGCCATGGAAAACCCGTGCCCCAACGAACCGGTGGAGGCATCCACACCGGTCACCTTGGAGGCATCAAGGTGCATGCCAAAGGGCGACCCGAACTGATTGAAGGTCTTCAGCGCGTCAAAATCAAAATACCCGCGGCGCGCCAGCACCGGCGCAAAGCCCACGCCCCCATGCCCCTTGCTCACCACCACCCAATACCAATGCCATCTCTGCGGCTGCCGGACTGGAGATCTAGGTACTTGAAGTAAAGGAGCACCAGGATATCCAGCATGCTGAGCCCCCCGCCGATGTGGGCCCCACCCGCCCACACCGTCACGTTGATGATGTCGTGCCTGAGCTGCCAGGCCTGCTCTTCCAGCTCCCTGATCTCCGCATCGGTCAATGCCATGGTCCATCTCCTTTATTTTCGAAAAAAAAGTACACAACGAAGATGCCTCCGGCGGCCCTGCCGGGGGCCAAACTTTTTGAAAAGTTTGACAAACAGGTCTTGACGGCTTTGGCATGAATTTCAGTGATTTTGACTGTTCTAATCTTTCTGCACACTCTCTTCGTATTCTGCCCCCCAGGGGCAGAATACGAGAGTGTGCAACCTGAACGTTTTTTGCGGAGCTTTTTTTAAAAAAGCGACCCGCCGGAGGCAAGCTGAATGCTTACGAAACTTTTAACAAACAGGCTAATAAAACGAATTCGCGTCAATCAAGCTCAAGGGCGATACCATTTTTCCCGCGCCCCTTCTGTAAATAGCCCACCATCACGACGCCAGCCGCCCCTTTTCCGCGGCATCTTTGATCACCAGAAAGGCTTCGTCGCAGATGGCAAGGGTCCGGGCCACCACCTCATCGTCGTGGGCCGTGGAGATAAACCAGTTGTGGTGGGAGGCAAAGAAAGCGCCCCGTTTTGTGCATTCCGCGCACCAGGCCTGGTGGAGCATCCCGCTGGGGTCGTCGGTCAGGCGAACATTGGGCATGGAGGGCTCGCCGGTCACCTTGAGGTGAAAGCCGTAGTTAGCGGCCATGGCCTCCATCTTGCCGAAAAGATCAGCCCCTTGCCTGAGCATCCAGGCAGGGGCATCTAACCGCTTGAGCTCCTCCACACAGGCCAGGGCCGCAGCCATGGGCACGGCCTGGTACCAGTAGCTGCCGGTGTAGAACACCTTGGCCGCTTCGTTTTTCATGGCTTCGGTGCCCATAAGAGCAGAGATGGGGTACCCGTTGGCCAGGGCCTTGCAGTAGCAGACCAGGTCCGGGGTAAACCCGTAGTGCACGTGGGAGCCCTTCATGTTGAGGCGAAAGCCGTGGCGGATATCGTCCACGATCAGCACAATGCCCTCTTTTCGGCAGATGGCCTCAATCTTCTGCCAATATCCGGGGTCCGGGAGGACGTTGTCGTAAAAGGTGGGAACATGGTAGGGGGTGGCGATGAAACCCGCCACATTGCCGGGGTGTTCGGCGATCACCTTCTCAAAGGCCGCGGTATCGTTCCAGGGGATGCGCAGGGTGTGAGCGTGGTCCTCTTCGAGAATGCCGTGGTGCCCAAGGGCCTGCATCCAGGGGGCCACCCCGTGGTACCCGCCCTTGATGGCCACGATCTTTTTCCGACCCGTGGCGCTTCGGGCCACCATGGCGGCGTAGTTGGTGACGTCCCCGCCGTTTTTGGCAAAAAAGGCCCAGTCCATGGCATCCACCGTGTCCACAAGGGCTTCGGCCAGCTCCACCATCTTGGGAGATGCACACATGGTGAGATCCGCCTCGTCGGCCTGGCGTCGGGCCGCCCCGTCCACCACCGGGTTTCGGTACCCCAGAATCATGGGGCCGTACCCGCACATGTAATCGATGAATTCATTGCCATCCACGTCCCAGAAGCAGGCACCTTCGGCCCTGGCCGCATAGATGGGATAGGCCGAGGGCGGGATGTTCACGGCAGGGCTCATGTGGCCGGGCACGCCGCAGGGAATGACGTTTACGGCCCGCTCAAAAAGGGCCTGGGACTGCTTGTAGCTGTAAGTATCCATGGCCTCCTCACACGTTTTGGTTGGGTTACCCAAGGTAATGGGGGATACGGTCCATCAGGAGGTTGGTCGCCTCGATCATGGGAATGCTGCCCTTCATGGAGACATCGCCCTTGGCCAAAGCGGCAAAAGCGTCGCATTTGCCGTTCATCAGGTCGCATGCAACGCCCATGTCCCGGAAACTCATGATGGCCATGGGGTTTTCCGGACGGGGGGCTCCCACGGCATAGCTGCCCTTCTCTTTTACGATGGAGACCGACGGGCCGTCGGGCAGCACGCGGATGGCCAGGGTTCCGTCGGGCATGGATGCGGCATTGAGGGATCCCATAGGATCTGAGGTGGCAAGCTCGCGCACGGCATAGGCGGCAACCCCCAGATTAAGGCGGGTGTTGACCTCCTGATAGGCGGCATCGGCAAGGAGGGTGTCGTCGGGTTTGAGGAAGTATTCGAGGCGATCGGTAAGCTGGGGAAACTCTTTGGTCAGAAACGAGAGATGGGTGAACCCCTTGAGTGGAATGGGCGAGCCTTTGCCGTCCATCATGCGGTTGAGGTGACCTGCCGAAAGAAAAAAAAGACGAACGTCCGGCGATGGGTGCGCCCCTTCCCCTGCCCTGCATCTGCCGTTGTGAAACTCAAGGAAAAGGGTGGGCCCCCGGAACACCGAGAACTGAAGGGTAACCTCCCACCCCTTGATCAATTCGGCCGATGTGCCGTCGCACGCCACAAGGGTCTCCAGGTTGCGCAGGACCGCATAGAGATTAAGATTGGCTTTCACGCGCTGGTACTCCATGGACCTCCCCTCCTTTCCGCTCTTTTTTATGAAAGCGATTGAAAAAGGCTACGGGACCCGGGAACACGACCTCACACTTCTCACCATGGTCTCGGCACGGCGGTTTTCATTGAGACGGCCGCCTTTACCTGGAAACCGGGCCATGCTATTGTAGGTTGAGTGAGCGATCACTCACTTATGAATCATTGAATAAATATCGTATGTTGTCAATACCCATTCACTAAAATTGAGACCTCACGAACCACAGGCCCCGGGGGCACACCGACCGCCCCAGGCGTCAGGAGCGCGCAACCATGACCCACGCCTTTCCGGCATCCGACATCATTGAACAGCTCAAGGCCACCCACGCCAAACCAGCCTTTGAAAAAATTCCCATTGAAAAGCGGGAACGCATCTTAAAGGCGGCCGCCAAAGAGTTCGCCGGGCAGGGGTTTGCCTCGGCCAACATCAACGTCATCGCAAAAAAAGCCGATATCAGCATCGGCTCCATGTACAACTACTTTGAGTCCAAAGAGGCCCTTTTTCTCACCATCAACGACCTGAGCTACCACCTCATCGATGCCATCCTGGCCGCAACAGACTTAGAGGAGGGATCGCTCTTCGACAAGTTCGAACGGCTGCTCCGGTCGGTGCAGGTGTATGCCCGCCTCTACCCGGAGTTCAATCAGATCTACCAGGAGCTCACCTCCGAAGGGCTCTCCCACCTCTCCCGCCAGCTCTCCGGCAAGCTGGAGACGGTGACGGCCCGGTATTACCGGGGGCTCCTGCGGGACGCCAGGGACAAAGGGGACATCGCCGCGGATATCGACGAGTTCACCGCGGCCTTCTGCATGGACAACCTCCTGGTGATGCTCCAGTACGCCTACTCGTCTAACTACCACTCCCAGCGCATGAAAATTTTTGCAGGCGAGGACGCCCTTGAAAACGATGAAAAAATGATCCAAGGTATCATGACGTTTATCCGCAGAGCCCTGACCAACCCGGAGACATAGATGCACGCACCGAACACCGACCACACCCTCCGCCTCAACCGCGCCCTGGACCACATTGACGCCCACTTAAGCCAAAGCCTCACCCTGGACGATGTGGCAACCGTTGCCTGCTATTCCCCCTACCACTTCCACCGCATCTTCAAGGCCACTGTGGGGGAGACCCTCAACCGGTACATCCAGCGCCTTCGGGTGGAAAAGGCAGCCGCCATGCTCCTCTTGTCGGCAGAGACGATCACCGAGATTGCCCTTGCATGCGGGTTTTCAAGCTCAGCCACCTTTGCAAGGGCTTTCCGGGACTTTTACGGAATGAACGCCGGGGAGTGGAGGAAATCAGGGGATCTTCGAAACAGCAAGAAATGTAAAACAGACCACAAGATCAGGAAAGCCGCCGTTGTCAAAGCAGTTTATGATGCCTCAAACCCACACCAATGGAGGCTTTACATGGACGAAACGCTGAACACGACGATACGAATCGAACCGCTTGAAGAGATGGAGGTGGCCTACGTTCGGCACATCGGGCCTTACCAGGGCAACGGTGAGCTGTTTGACAGACTCTTCAACCGGCTCTTTACCTGGGCCGGCCCGAGGCAGCTCCTGAACTTTCCCGAGACCCTGACCTTGAGCGTCTACCACGACAACGAGCCCCTCACCGAAGACGACAAGCTCCGCTTAAGCGTCTGCATCACCGTCCCGGATGGCACTCCTGCCGAAGGCGACATCGGCCGCATGACCCTGGCCGGCGGCACCTACGCCGTGGCCCGGTTCCACCTCTTCCCCTCGGAGTACGCCGCAGCCTGGGACGCGGTCATGGCCGACTGGCTCCCCCAGTCCGGATACCGCTCCGACGACCGCCCCTGCCTTGAGATCTATCGAAGCGCCCCGGGCGAACACCCCGACGGCCGCCACACCGTGGACATCTGCGTTCCGGTCAAGCCGGCATGAGACAATATAGGTCAATAGGGGTCAGGCAAAAAACGAGACGATGGGAAAACCCACCGGCTCGTTTTTTTCATAGGGTATCAAGGGGCACTGCTGACCAGAGCCAGGCCCGAACTTACGTGAGCCCTTTCACTTTTCAGCCTTTAGCCTTTCAGCCCTTCGCCTTTCGCCTCTATTTAGGTAGAGGTCAGGCAAAAAAAGAGCCGGAGGGAAAACCCACCGGCTCGTTTTTATTCATAGGGTATCAAGGGGCACTGCTCAGCCCCAGACCCGAATTCTGGCCTGACCCTTTTCACTTTTCAGCCTTTGGCCTTTTGGCCCTTCGCCCTTCTATTTTACCACTTAAGACCTGTCACGAAAATCCACCCAATGGCCGCAGGGGCCACCACGCAGCAGATCACGCGCCAGGCGGGATAGATGGCCAGAGGCTTTCCATCGGGACCGGAGAGTTCCTCTTTGGCCATGGCGTGGAGTCCCCATCCGGCGAGAAGGGCAAACCCCATGCCGCCTAAGGGCATGATCATGTTGGAGGCCATGAAATCCATGGCGTCGAGAAAGGATTTTCCGGCGATATTGAGGCCGCCCCCCAGGCTGATGGCCGAAGGGATCCCCAGACAGAACGTAAGACAGGTTACGGTGAGGGTCGCCTTGCTGCGGCTCCATTTGCGATCGTCCACAAAGTAAGCGCAGATCACTTCAAGCTGGCTCATGGACGACGTCAACGAGGCAATGACCAGAAGAAAAAAGAAGAGCACGGCAAAAAGGGCGCCTCCGGGCATCTTGCTGAACACCGCAGGCAGGGTCACAAAGGTGAGGCCGGGGCCGGAGCCGGGCTCAAGGCCGAAGGCAAAGACCGCCGGAAAAATCACGAGGCCGGCAATAAGCGCCACAAAGCTGTCCAGAAAGCAGATCTGAAACGCCGGGCTGACGATGGGCTCGGATTTCTTCAGGTAGGACCCGTAGGTCAGCATCACCCCGATGCCGATGGAAAGGGAAAAAAAGGCCTGTCCCAGGGCGGCGAGGATCATGGCCCCGTTCACCTTGGAAAAATCGGGCTTCAGGTAAAACGCCAGGCCTTCGGCAGCTCCGGGAAGGGTTACGGACCGCACGGCCAAAACGATGAGGAGCAGGAAAAGCACGGGCATAAAGACGGTGCAGAACTTTTCGATGCCGTTGCCGATGCCCCGCGCCACCACCCCGAAGGTTCCCAGCATAAAAAGGGCCTGATAGAAAATGACCATCTTCGGGTCTTTTACAAAGTTACCGAACACCGCCCCGGCCGACGGCACGTCCGTGCCCAGGGCCCCCATGAGGGCATCCACGGTGTATTTGATGGTCCACCCACCCACCACACCGTAAAAGCTCAGGATAACGATGGCGGCAAAGATCCCCATGCCGCCCAGGGGGGTGAAGAACTTTCCAGCAACCCGTCGAAGGGACCCCACCGGGTCTCCCTGGCCTCTCCGGCCCACGACAAATTCGGCGAGCATCACCGGCATGCCGATGCAAAACACCAGCAGCAGGTAGATGAGCACAAAGGCTGCGCCGCCGTTTTCACCGGCCACAAAGGGAAATCGCCAAATGTTGCCAAGCCCCACCGCCGATCCGGCAGATGCAAGGATAAAGCCGATACGGCTTCCGAACTGATCTCTGTTTTCTACCTCTGACACGAATGACTCCCGGCCTTATTCAACCGTGATTAAATAAGGACATGCTTGATCCTGGGCCCGCTGCGTAACGGGCTGTTTATGTTAAAGCCTTAAAGAAACCGAAACCCACTGCCTGCGCATGGTTCACCGCACGCACCATGTGCCTATGCGGTCTTCGGCCCTTGCAAGGCCCTTATTCGCTTGAGATGTGAATGCATGAACAACGTGATACAACTCTGAAGAGAAGAACAGCGCGAGAAAACACACAAAGGGGATGCATCGCAAAACGAACACACTCAACCAAACCCGTGACATCTCTACGTGAACGCAACCGGGTTGGTCAAGAATAAAATGGCGCACCGGGCGATCCGCTGATTTGTTAAAACAAAGCGCCCGGAGCTATGGATATCTATAAAACCGCCCCTTATTTGTGCTTGGTGTTAGACGGCAGGCGGGCCCGGGAATAGGCATCATCGTTCACCCCCAGGGTGCTCCCCTCCATAAACCGGTGGTAACCGATGGCACCGATCATAGCTGCATTGTCCCCGCAGTACTTAAGCTCCGGGGTATGAAACGAAAGGCCCCTGCGGGACGCCGCCTTTGCCACCATGGCCCGCACGCGGGAGTTGGCCGCCACCCCGCCCACCACGGCCACGTGTCTGCACCCCTTGACCTTGGCGGCGTACATCAGCTTGTGACAGAGCACCTCGGCCACCGACTCCTGAAAACCGGCCGCAATGTTGCGGAGGCGCTCCTCGTCGGGCTCTGGGAACTCTTTGAGATGACGGCCCACAGCGCTCTTGAGGCCGCTGAAGCTGAAATCAAAGGCCTTCTTGTCCAGGTACGGACGGGGAAAAGAGATGGCCTTGGGGTCTCCTTTTCCTGCCAGACCGTCAATGACCACCCCGCCGGGATAGCCGAGGCCCAGCATCTTGCTCACCTTGTCGTAGGCCTCGCCCACGGCGTCGTCCCGGGTCTGGCCCATGAGTTCGTACTCGGTGGGCCCGGTGACATAATAAAGGCTTGTATGTCCGCCGGACACCAGCAGGGCCACATAGGGAAAGGCTGGCGGGTTGTCCCCCAGGAAAATTGAGGACATGTGCCCCTCCAGGTGATTCACCCCCACACACGGGATTCCCAGGCCCCAGGCAAAGGCCTTGGCATAGGAAAATCCCACCAAGAGCGCTCCCACCAGGCCGGGCCCCTGGGTTACGGCCACCGCATCCAGCTCGGAACGGTCTATTCCTGCCGTCTCAATGGCCTCCCGCACCACGGGCACAATGGCCTCCACATGCTTTCGTGAAGCCAACTCCGGCACCACGCCTCCGTAGACATGGTGCACAGCCACCTGGGAAGCCACCACAGATGAAAGGACGCGGGTCCCGTCTTCCACCACGGCAGCGGCGGTTTCATCACAGGACGACTCGATGGCAAGTATCTTCATGGGTCACTACACTCCTCATTTCCAAAAACAAAAGGCCATTTTCATGGGTCAAACCCGGTGAAAATGGCCGCATCATCATGTTGTATTCACACACTCCGGAAGCTCGCTGCGCGGCTTATCGCAGAGTTGGACGTCGGGCCTACACCCACTCCACCCGGGGGGCACCCTCTTCACGCGTGTCGATCTCGCCGATGATCCAGGCTCTCTCTTCCATGGCCTCCAGCATATCCAGCAGCGCCTGAGCATACTCCTCGGGAACCACAACGGCAAGTCCGATGCCGTTGTTAAAGGTTCGCATCATCTCGCCATCGGCCACGTTACCCGCCTCCTTGAGCCAGGTAAAGACCGGCGGCACCTCCCAGCTGTTGCGCTTCAGCACAGCCTTGCACGCATGGGGAATGACGCGGATGATGTTTTCGTCCAGCCCGCCGCCGGTGATGTGGGCAAACCCGTCCACCTTGATGCTCTTAAGCATCCCCTGCATGAGATCGGAATAAATCCGTGTGGGGGTGAGCAGCTCTTCACCCAGGGTCTTGCCGAATTCGGGCACGTGACTCTCAACGGTGAGCTTCATCTTCTCGAAGCAGATCTTGCGCACCAGGGAAAACCCGTTGCTGTGCAGGCCCGTGGAGGCGATACCGATGATCTTGTGCCCCACATGGATCTCGGAGCCGTCCACAATTTTATGGTCGTCCACGGCCCCCACGGCAAAACCGGCAAGGTCGTATTCCCCGACGCCATACATGCCGGGCATCTCGGCGGTCTCACCGCCGATGAGGGCGCATCGCGCCTGGCGACAGCCTTCGGCGACCCCTTCAATAATGGCCTTGGCAATGTCTGTGTCCAGGCTTCCCATGGATATATAATCCAAGAAAAACAAGGGTTCAGCCCCTTGCACCGCGATATCGTTGACGCACATGCCCACCAGGTCGATCCCCACCGTGTCGTGCTTGCCCATCTGAAACGCAATGTTAAGCTTTGTTCCGACGCCGTCGGTGGAGCTCACCAGCACGGGCTTTTCCATGCTGGACAAATTGGGCGAAAAAAGCCCGCCGAACCCGCCGATGCTTCCCATCACACCGGGCCGATTGGTCTGTTTGGCGATCTTCTTGATGGAGTCCACAAGGGCATTGGCCTTTTGGACATCAACCCCCGCATCTGCATATGTTAACGACTCACTCATGGTATGAGGACACCTCCGGAAAATTGATCACCCGCGAACCGCTGATTTAAGACGGCCGGATCAAGGCCCAAACCATCGTGTTCCCCGCGCCCCCCGCGCATCACGATCCCTTGTAAAATCCGTACTCGCGGCTGTCATTGTAAAATCACATACCTAAACAGATTCCTTTAAAAAGTCAAACCAAAAGGGTGCCCGCAGCGCCGGTTTTCCCGGCCGGAACGTTTCGTGGAACGCCTGATTTTTCAACACAACCTCAAAGGACACGACCATACAACATCCTGTGGTTCCACCCGATTTATCCATAATATATTGTTAACCCCTTGGCGTTCACCCCCTTGTCATCGGGCCTGCCGCACCACCCCCAGATTTTTTTTTGACATCAAGGGCCGTTGTATTGTACGTTTGCCTGTTAGTGACTGCCATAGAACGCGCCAAGAGAAAAGAGCGTTGTAATATCAAAATGTTACAACACACTTCCCTGGGCCTGTATCTCAGACTATCACGTTTTGCCGCTGCCTCAAAGGAGCTCCCGCTTATGAAAACGATCAAAATCGGTATCCTTGGACTTGGAACCGTGGGAACGGGTGTGGCCCGCATGCTTGAAAAGGAGAAAGACCTCATCTCCTCCAAGCTGGACGCCGAACTCGTCATTGCCAGAATTGCCGACCTCGACATCGACACCGATCGAGGCCTTACCATATCCCGCGACCGCCTCACCACCGATGCCTTTGCCGTTATCGATGATCCCGAGATCGACATCATCGTGGAACTCATCGGCGGAGAGACCTTTGCCAAGGAGTGCTTCGAACGGGCCATCGCCAAAGGTAAACACATCGTCACCGCCAACAAGGCCCTCATCGCCTCCCACGGAAACGACCTCTTCCGCCGGGCCGCGGAGCAAGGCGTGGACATCGCCTTCGAAGCGAGCGTGGCAGGCTGCATCCCCATCATTAAAACCATGCGGGAAACCCTGGCCGGCAACACCATCCACAGCCTGGCCGGCATCATGAACGGCACCTGCAACTACATCCTGACCAAGATCACCTGCGAGGGAAGCAGCTTTGAAGACGCCCTGGCCCAGGCCCAGGAGAGCGGCTTTGCAGAGGCCGACCCCACCCTGGATATCGAAGCCATAGACACAGCCCACAAACTGGCCATCCTGAACTCCCTGGCCTACGGCATGAAGGTTAACTTAGACGACATCTATGTGGAGGGCATCACCCGGGTCACCCCGGAAGACATCCGGTTCGCCGATGAGTTCGGCTACCGCATCAAGCTACTGGCCATCGGCAAACGCACCAACGGTGCCGTGGAAGCCCGTGTCCACCCCACCATGATCCCCAAGGACAACCTCTTTTCCAGTGTCAACCACGCTGTCAACGCCGTCAATGTCTGCGGGAGCGCCACCGGGGACATGTTCCTCGTGGGCCAGGGCGCGGGCATGCTGCCCACGGCCAGCGCCGTGGTAAGCGACCTGGTGGACATCGCCCGAAACCTCATCACCGGGGCTGGCCAGCGGGTTCCCTACCTGGCTTTTACCAGCGAGCGCATGAACGATTTGCCCATCCTGCCCATGGATGAGGTAACCTGCCGTTACTACGTCCGGTTCAAGGCCATGGACAAGCCCGGGGTCCTCTCCCGCATCTCCGGTATTCTGGGGGAATACAACATCAGCATCCGCTCCGTGCACCAGAAAGAAGGTGGCCAGGGCGACGGCTCCGTCCCCCTGGTCATGCTCACCAGCGTGGCACGGGAAAAAGACATGAGGCAGGCCCTGGCCGACATCGAGTCCCTGGACATCATCCAGGGCAAGGCCGCCCTGATCCGCATCGAAGAGTAAGGTACCCGGGCCCGTCCGTAAAAGATATGGGCGGGCCCGTCCCTTTTTCATAACCCCGCCTCATGGGCGTACCCAAAAATAAATGGAAACCGCACACCATGATGAACATCATCTGCTCCGACCTGGAAGGGGTCTTCATCCCTGAAATCTGGATCAACGTGGCTGAAAAAACCGGCATCGAAGAGTTGAAACTCACCACCCGGGACATCCCCGACTACAACGTACTGATGAAAAAACGCCTGGGAATCCTGGACGCCCACGGTTTGAAGCTTGCCGACATCACCGAGGTCATCGACACCATGGACCCCATGGAAGGCGCCGCCGACTTCGTGGCCTGGATGCGTGAAAATGCGCAGCTCATTATCCTCTCCGACACCTTCGAGCAGTTCGCAGGCCCCTTCATGCGCAAGCTGGGCATGCCCACCCTCTTCTGCCACCAGCTGAAAATCGATACGGAAGGGCGGGTCACGGACTACTGCCTTCGTCAGCAGGATCAGAAGAAAAAGGCGGTCATGGCCCTCAAAGGGCTCAACTACCATGTCACGGCCTTCGGCGACTCCTACAACGACGTCTCCATGCTCAAGGAAGCGGATCAGGGTTTTCTCTTCAGGCCCCCAGCCAACGTCATCGAAGAGTTCCCCCAGTTCCCCGTGACCACCAGCTACGACGAACTCAAGCCCCTGGTGGCCGCCTCCCTTGAAACAGGGGCCGCACGCTGATCATGTTTGCCGTCGAAGAAAAAAAGGGGGATCTCTTCTTCCGCATCTTCGTGCAGCCGAAGTCCTCGAAAAACATGATCTCCGGCATCCACGGAGACGCCTTGAAGGTGAAGATCACGGCTCCTCCCGTGGACGGTGCGGCCAACGCCATGTGCATCAAGTACTTCGCCAAATTCCTAGGGGTCTCCAAATCATCCCTGGAAATCGTCTCCGGACAGACAGGACGGAACAAACGGGTCCGCGTGGAGCTTGGGGCGTCCCCCGGCGATGAAGAAAAGCGGCGGAATATCGTGAAATTACTCACATCGTATGCTTAACGGCGATTTTTTTACGATCCCTTCCTTGACAAGGATCCAAGGCCCATGTATATTCCCTCACATTGTTGCGGGGTGGAGCAGTCTGGTAGCTCGTCGGGCTCATAACCCGAAGGTCAGTGGTTCAAATCCGCTCCCCGCTACCACCGCTTTCAAAAAGCCTTGAAGGATATTCCTTCAAGGCTTTTTTTGTTTTGGTCCGCATTTTCCTTCGACGCCTCTTTCTCTCTTATCCGGGAGGACAAAGGGGATGCCATCCCACCCTGTTTCTGATATGAACCACACAGACATGCATAACGCTGTCCCATGACGCCAAGAAACAGGAGCCGTTGTACCGCCCATGCACCACCAGCCCCCGGAAACCATTCTAAAAAACGTCTTTGGTTATGAAGCCTTCAGGGGCAACCAGAAAGCGATCATCGATAACCTCCTTTCCGGCGGCGACGCCCTGGTGCTCATGCCCACGGGTGGGGGAAAGTCCCTCTGCTATCAGATCCCGGGGATCCTGCGGCCCGGCACCGCTGTGGTGGTCTCCCCTCTGATCGCTCTCATGCAGGACCAGGTGGAGGCCCTGCGCCAGAACGGGGTCAGGGCGGGCTACCTCAACTCCTCCCTGTCCCAGGCCGAGGCCCTGCAGGTGGAACGGGCCATGGCCCAAGGGGAGATGGACCTGGTTTATGTGGCCCCGGAGCGACTCATGACACCCCGGTTTCAGGAGCTCCTCACCCGGACGCCCCTGGCCCTCTTTGCCATCGACGAAGCCCACTGCGTCTCCCAATGGGGGCACGACTTCCGTCCCGAGTACATGCAGCTGGCCATCCTTGCCGAACGATTTCCCCAGGTCCCCCGCATTGCCCTCACCGCCACGGCCGACCCCATCGTACGGGAGGAGATGGCCGAACGCCTCCACCTCACACAGGCCGAACGCTTTGTCTCCAGCTTTGACCGCCCCAACATCCGCTACCGCATCGTGGTGAAGAACACCCCCAAAAAGCAACTCCTGGACTTCCTGGAGCAGGAGCACAATGAAGACTCGGGCATCGTCTACTGCCTGAGCCGTAAAAAAGTGGAGTCCACCGCAGCCTGGCTCTCGGACAAAGGCTTCACTGCCCTGCCCTACCACGCCGGGCTCCCCCAGCAGACCCGGGCCGAGAACCAGCGCCGATTCATCACCGAGGAACAGGTGATCATCGTGGCCACCATCGCCTTTGGCATGGGCATCGACAAGCCGGACGTCCGCTTTGTGGCCCACCTGGATCTCCCCAAGAACCTGGAGAGCTACTACCAGGAGACCGGCCGGGCCGGACGCGACGGCCTGCCCGCCGACGCCTGGATGGCATACAGCCTGGGGGACGCCGTCTTCCTGCGCCAGATGCTGGATTCATCCGAAGGAAACGAGCAGTTCAAGCGGATCCAGCACCAGAAGCTCAACGCCATGCTGGGCTTCTGCGAGATCACCGGGTGCAGGCGCCAGGCCCTCCTCGCCTACTTCGGCGAAGCCCTGGAGACCGCCTGCGGCAATTGCGACACCTGCCTCTCCCCGGTGGACACCTGGGAAGGCACCACCGAAGCCCAGAAAGCCCTCTCCTGCATCTATCGCACCGGGCAGCGCTACGGCGCAGGGCACCTCATCGACGTGCTCCTGGGCAAAGGCACCGACAAGGTAGAACTCTGCGGCCACGACTGCGTCTCCACCTTCGGCATCGGCAAAGAGCTCTCCGACGCGGAGTGGCGCTCCGTCTACCGGCAACTGGTGGCCGGGGGCCTCATCAGCGTCAACGCCCAGACCGGCGGGTTCCGGCTCAATGAAAAGTCCATGCCTGTTTTAAAAGGCCAGCAACAGGTGAGCTTCCGAAAAGATCCCACCCCAACGCGCAGGGGCAAACAGGCCGGACGACGCTCCAACGCCTCCCGTCTCATGGAAGAGGTCTGCGTGGCCCCCGGCGCCAGGGCCCTCTGGGACAAACTCAAAGCCTACCGAAAGGAGACCGCCGCCGAAGCCGAAATCCCTCCCTACCTCGTCTTCAACGACGCCACCCTGGCCGACCTCATCGACAAAATGCCCACCGACGATCTGGAACTTCTTGCCGTTTCCGGCATCGGCCAGCAAAAGCTCTCCTCCTACGGCGACGAGATCCTGGCGATTATCGACGAGCACCTCAAAGATTTTATTTAGATAAGAACTCATAGAGAAGCACAAAAAAGCGTACCGATACAGGAAAATTCCGCAGGTGGAATCACCCGCTAAGACGCCAGCACTTAGGTCGTTATGCACAAAAAAAGCCGCACAGCAGTGCGGCGCTCCAGGCTTCCGATTCCCCTTTGTGGGTAGCCTCCTTTAAGGACTCTTCTCAATGGGGAATGTTACCGGGTGGCATGGCATCCGTCAGGCTGAAGTAGACCAATTGCCACTGGCCTGAGGCAACGTCATGACGAATGAGATACACGCCCCCGTCGTCACCCCGGCATTTGAAATAACGATGGTCCGGGGCCAGCCATTGGTCCAGAACCTCCTCCACGCGAATGAGGTTCTCGCCGATGGAGATCGCCCGGGGCGTCTCCTCTCCCCGGTACCCCGCATAACAGCTGACATGGATTTTCATGGGGCTCTCCGCTATGTTGATACTGAATCAACGCTACCGAACGTTTGCGAAATTTCATGGGCTTGTTTTGATAACCGATTTGTAACTATACAGCTTATGTAGGTATGACGCATTGCCAACGGTGTAGGGGGTGTGAGGTAGGGTGCGCTTGCGCACCGCCGAAGATTCGTGACGGTCATAAAAAACCATATACGGGTAATCTTCAGGTATTATAGACATGCCAAAAGAGGTTGGTTTCTCGACCAAATGGTGCGCAAGCACACCCTACAGGATGTCACATAACCAACGATTCAACTCATTCCGGCAGTCCGAGACAGATTGATATGAATAACCTGTGGCAACACCATCTTACTGACTTAATCCCATCGTTTTCTCATGAACATGATCCTGCCGGGCCATCCAATTTAAGAAATCGATGAAAGAGGAATCATCATTCAGATGTAACATCTTAAACTTAAAGTCCAATTACCACCAGAACGTCTGCCTGTACAGAAAACGTGCTCTCAAAGCTCCCCTCACCCTCTCATCATTGCCCACCGCCACCGGCAAGGCAGAGCCTTGCATACCCCACCCCCGGACAGAGCCCCAGACTCGAGACTCGAAAATCTTCGATCGACCAAGCCCAACCGCCTCTTCATCGGTCCCAGGCTCCGCCTGGGAATGCACCTCAAGAGGCTCTGCCTCCATGGTCCATACCGCACCAGCCACGAATTCCTTCCCATCCTTCCCTTCCCCAAAACAAAACGAGCCCTGAGCGATCCGTCAGGATCACTTGGCTCGTTCATACCCAAACGTTTTTGATCAAACTTTTTTTCAAAAAGTTTGGCCCCCGGCAGGGCCGCCGGAGGCTTCTTCGTTTACCCACCAAAGGCGCATTATACCCGTTCCAGGTTCTGTTCGATGACCTCCAGGTGGTTGTAGTCCACGCCTTCGATCTGGACGCGTTTGCCGCTTTTGCGCACGGCCACGCGGTGTTCGAAGAGGCCCAGGGACTCGGTGTCGTTGATGCCGGTAAAGTAGACGCACTGGATGCCCATGGCGCGGGCCACCTTGAGCTGGGCGTCTAGGAAATCCGACCGGTTGCAGACGCCCAGGGGGTTGTCTGCAATGAGGAAGGCCGGGAGGCGATCCTCTTTGCGGTTGCGGCGTTTCTGACGCATGGAGGTAAGCAGGGCGTAAAGGAGCACGGCCGTGGTGAGGGCCTCGCCGCCGGAGCCCAGGTCCTTGCCTACCTGCTCGTAGCGCCTGCCCGTGTCGTCGCACTTAAGGAGCCGCACGGCAAACTCGCTCTTTCCGGTGGCGGCCTGGAGAAGGCGATACATGAGCTCGGCCCCCAGCATGTTGCCGGTGCGGGCGTTGACCTCGGGCATGCGGTTGGCCTCGATGAGCTCGTGGAGCCAGTTGTCGATGGACTCCCGAAAGGCCTCTTCGTGGCGTGCAAAATCAAGCCGCCTGCTGCAGCGCAGGATCGCTTTTCCGCCGTAGATAAAAACATCGTCGGGCATGGTGATGCGGGTGGCGGTGAGGAGTTTCTGGTGGCACTCCTTGACGTGCTGGAGCATCATGCCGATGAGGCTGCCCACGAACTTTTCCGACCGGGCCAGGTCGCTCTCGATGTTTTCGGCCAGGTCCTTGCAGGTAGCCACCATGGCAGCGCTCTGGGCCCCCAGGGTTTCGGCGTCGTGGCGGCGCAGCTCGTCCACCACCGCAGGCAGGGCTTCTTTGAGCTTCTCATCGGAGAGGCTCACCTGAAGGCGGTCAAAGGCCGCGGACATCACCCGGTGCTGGCGAACGCTTTCGGCCACGGAATCAGCTTCCAGGCGGATCACCTCTTCCACCTCTTTGAGGAAGACCTCGGCGGCCACCACGGGGTTGGCGCACTCCACAAGCTCGGGCCACTCGCGCCTGGGCGACTCCTCGTCCCAGACCGGGGTGTAGTCCTTGATGCGTGCGGTGCCCAGGTCCAGGGAGGTGGACCAGGTTTTGACCATATCCGCCTTGCTCTTGAGCTTGGTCTGTTTGGTCTCCAGGTCCATGAGCTCTTCACGCAGGCGGGCCCCTTCCAGGGAGCACCCCTCCATTGCCTCGTCCAGGGCGTCGGTTTCCAGGGTATCGGCGGACACATCCGGGGTCACGCCCCTGCCCTTCCAGCGCCCCAGTTCCAGATCCAGGCGCTGCTTCTCGCGGACAATACCCTCCTGCTTGCCCACAAAGGCCCCTTTCTGCTCCAGGGTCTCTTCCAGCATGGCGGCCAGTGCCTCCATCCGTTCGGCACGTTCGGCGTCGGTGTGGGAAGCCCACGTCTCCACCAGGGCCTCGTCCAGGTCGTACTCGCGGCGGGAGCGCTCCAGCTCCGCCGCCTCTTTCTGGCGCTTGGCCTTGAGTTCGGTGAGCTCGGCCGCCAGGGACTCGATGCCCAGCTCGCCTGCCACCCGGCGCTCCCGTTCCAGGGCCTCGGCATACAGGGAGGCCAGGGCGGAAAGATCCATCTCCCGGGCTTCCTGTTTCTGGTCCTCATCCAGCGTGGCGTCCCCCTGGGGCACGAGCTCGGCCTTTTCATCCAGCCGCTTGACCGACGCCTCATTGCGGGCAAGGAGCTCCACAAGGCGCTGCTGATCTTGACGCCATCCCTGCCGGACCTGGCGAACTGTCTTGCGCCCTTCAAAGGAGGAGAGGTTCCGGTTCTCGTCGTTGAGGCTCTCCTTCCAGGCCTCCAGCTCCCCGTACTGAGTCTGCCAGGCGGTAATCTGCTGCATGCGGCGGGTGAGTTCGCCTTCCTTTTCCGTGATGCCCTTGGCTTCACCTTTGAGGCGATTCTCTTCGGATAGAAGCACCCTCTGGGCCTCTTCAGCCCTGGCGATCTCTGCCTGGATCTCCTCCACCCGATGCCCGGCTTCGGTGAGCTGGCCTTCCAGGGCCTGGATCCCGGACTCGTCGGGGTACTGCTCCAGGTAAGCCGTCAGAAGCCTTGCGGCATGCTCCATCTCCGCCAGCAGGGCCTGCTCAGAAGCCAGGGTTTCCACCAGGGCGGCACGCCTGGCCTTCAGCTCGGTGATACGGGTTTCAATAAAGGAGGGGCTGTAGACCGAGGCGTCGGCCGGGGCCAGTACGTGGCCCTGGCAGTCGGCCACCTCCTCAAGGGCAGACGGCACGGAAATCACCACCGGTCGCGTCAGCCAGTCCGGGGAGGACAGGGCCTTCACCTTTTCCAGTACCTTGTCGTTTTTGGCCATGATCCCGGTAAAACGCCCCGGGTCTTTTTCAAGGAACCGGGCCACCACCTGGGGATCGCCGTACTCTGCGGCAAGGTAGTCGGGAAACGCCTTGACGTCGGCAGGGGAGACGCCCTCTTCCTGGAGCCATGCCAGCAGGCGACGGGTGTCCGCGTCCACGGCCAGGGTCTCGGTGGTGGAGAGGCGCTCGATGTCGTCATCCAGGGTAAAGCGGCGATGGTTCTGCTCGGCCACGGCGTTTCGCTTACGCTGGAGCATCTCGGCAACCCGGGAGGCCAGGTCCGGCCGATGGGGGGACAGGTCGCTGCACCCGGCCACAGCAGCCAGATGACGGTTCGTGGACTCCCGGGCAGCTTTCTCCTTGTCCAGGGCCTCGGCCGCCTGCTTAGCGGCGGACTCGGCCTCCACCTGTTCCCGCTGGCTCCTCTTCCAAAGCTGCTTGGACTCTTCCATCTCCAGGTAGAGGTCCTCCAGGGAAGCAATAATCTCTTCCCGGCGCGAGGCATGCTGGCCCTGCTCTGTTTTCAAGTCTTCCAGGGCCTCGTCCGGAGACTGATCCTGCGCCAGAGCCAATGCGGTTCGGGAGGTTTCAGCGGCGTCGATGAGGGTGGTGCACCGGGTGATGGTGTGCCTTGCCTTTTCCACGTCCGATGCAAGGGCTTCGGCCTCGGCTTCGATGGTTCGACGCCTGGACCCGGCGGCCTGCTGCTCCTCCTTCAGGCGATGGCGTTCCTTTGCGGCCTCGTCCCGTTCCGAGGCAAGGCGATGATGATACTGGGAGGACCTAACGGAGATCTGCTCGCGCACGGGCGCCAGGGCGTCGTCTTTGTCGGAAAGGGCCTTTTCCCGGTCGTCGATCCGGGCGGAAAGGCGCCGAATTTTTGCGGCCAGGCCAGCCCCTCGCAGGGAGGCCTGCTCCCTGCGGCCGGAGGCGTAGGCCTCGGTGGCCGCGTCCACCTGCTCTTTGAGGCGCTTCTCTTCCCGGGCGTATTTTACCGACTCCAGGTAAAAGGCGTTGGCCCGGGTACGGTTCAACTGCAAGGTCACGGCATCATGGGACTCGGCAGCTTCATGAATCTTGACCGCCACCTCCTTGCCCCTGGCAGCCGCAGCCGCCTTTGCCGTTGACAGAAGACGGCGGGCCTCACCCAGGCGCAGGCGAAAGGCGTCGGTGTCGTCACCGGCGCTGCGCCACTTGCCGCTGACCGCCTCGAACTCGGAGAGTTTCTCCCGAAGCCCCCAGGCCGCCTTGAGCCGGGCCTTCTTCTCGGGGCGATGGCGCATCTTCTCCATGGACTGCAGGGTGGTCTCCCGGAGCTTTGCCGCCACGTCCAGGTCCGTAACGCACCCCAGGAAAAAGCCCATGAACTCCTCTTCGTTGCGGAACTTGAAGGCATCCTTGATGCCCCCTTCGGACCGGGCAAAGTCCACCTGACGGTTCACCAGCCAGGGGTCGAGGTCAAGTTTTTCCAGGTGCTCTTCCCAGTCCCGCTGGGAGGTGGTGGAGGTGACCCTGGGGGTGATGTACTCCCGGGCGGCGGTAAAGGGCTTCTCCTCGGCGGAGAGGTCCGGCCAGGCAGAGCGAAGTTCGTCGAACAGGGACTCTTCCGAGGAGGTAAAATACATGCGGTCGATCTTGCCCGCCGCCCCTTTGTGGCGGTAGATGAGCTGCCCCACCAGAAGGTGCTCTTCGGGCTCGGCCTCAAAGAGGGTGGGCTCCGCCGTGACGGTGAGGTTGATGAGCACCACGGCCGGGCGCCCGGGGATCAGGTACTGATCCAGGCTCTTGTCTCCGCCGGACTGAAGGTGCTGGACAAACCGGCGCTGCTCCGGGCAGAAGGCGCTGAGCAAAAACGAAAGAAGCGTTGTCTTGCAGGAGCCGTTCTGGGCAAAGAGCACACCATGGTCGGCACGCTCCCCCTCACGACAGATGGGAAAATAGCCGTTCTGGACGATGTTCTCCCCGGCCGCCACGTCACTGATAAAAAATCTGCTGAGTCGATACATCCTAGTGCGCCTCCTCTTCTGCCTGGACCTCGGCCTGCTCCTCGGCCATCATCTGATGATCCTCCACCACGTCTCGGAAGGCATGGAACGCATAGACCGTGGCATTCTTCAGGGCCGCCTGGTACGACGGCGTGGGCCGGTACTCCAATTCTCCGGGACGGTCCTCAAAGGCCAGGAGGTAGCCGGTCTCCACCATGTGTTCAAAGACCCGCTGGATGAGCTCCACCCAGCTGTGCCCCCCCCCTGCGCGCTTGCTGTCGGGGTTCTCCTCGGGAAGTTCCCGGAACCTCTTGGCCGCGGTCCGAACCTCGGGGTGGACCAGGTCGTCGTCCTCTTCCATCTGCGCTTCGGCCTCTGCAAAGCGTCGGAGCACCTCCACAACGTCTTCCACCATGGCAATGCCCAGGTCCTCCACGGGCGCGTCCAGATCCGCCTCAGACGGGAAAAACGCCGTGGCAACAGCGCAGTGCACCATGAGCAGCTCGGCTGCCTTCAACTCGTTACGGGCCAGGATCTTGCCGTACTCGGTGAGGTTTGCCGCAAAAAAGCTTCCGGAATGCAAAGCGGAAACACGGAGAGCAAGGGCCTCCACGTCCAGCACCTGAAGCTCCAGGCCGGCGAGGCCGTCATGAACCATCACCTGGAACTGGCCGTCCGCCTGGTATCGCTGGACCAGCTCTTTGGCCTCATCCTGATGGCGTCCCACCAGCTGCTTACGCCCGTTGCTGTGGGCCAGGCTGAGATAAATCAACCGATTGACCTGATAGATATCGTTTGTTTCCAATTATATTTCGCCTCCGGCGGCAAGGGGATGATCCCCTTGACCCCATATGGCATCCGGCTCGCTGGCGCTCACCGGATGCGAAAAGGATGATATGGTCAAAGTAGGTTCAAAAAGCATGCCTCCGGCGGCGAGGTGTGCCACCTCGAAAGACGGTTTTTCTAAATCACTTTCCCCTCGTTCCTCGGGAAAAAACACATTCGTCTTTGATTTAAATTGACTTGAATCCACGTTTTAAAACCTGTTCGTTAAACTGTAGCTATTCAGTTGCCTCCGGCGGGTCGCCGAAAGCTTGCGGCCGATCCACGACGTTCGTAAGACCTGTTTGCCAAACTTTTTAAAAGTGTGGCCTCCGGGGGCATTTTTATAACAGGCGCAGCCCGTCAGCAAATGTGAGGAACCCGAGGAACGAGGGTTCAGAGCATTTGCGTCTCTGGCCCTTTATCCTGTTTTCCGAAGAATGACATGGGCCTCTCCAGCATAAACGGTTGCCCCATGTCACACATCACGCGAATGCCCCGATAACGATTGTATGCTGGCGGCCTCCACGCATTCGCCATAAGGTTTCCAGGTGCCCCCACCTAGCCGCCAGAAGACTCTGAACGTCGACCCCGCCCTCGGCAAGGGGCACCAGGGCCAGGTTGTGGCCTCGGTAAAGGCGTCCGTCCGGGAGTCGGGCGGAGAAGCGGCTTTCGGTGTCTGCCAGGCGAACCTGGACACGGTTCTTTTCGGCAGTGCGGGGATCCACGAAGCGCTGGAAAACAGTCATGGCAGCAGCAACGGCCATGGGGGTGCCATGGTCGCAGGAACGGTCCATGAGGTCGGAAAGGGCCAGGAAGCCCTCCTTATGGACGGCGTTGCGCATAAAGGCACCGGCCGAGGCCATGAGCTCTTCGGTGAGTTTGACGGTAGGTCTCCAGATCCTCTCCGTCGATTTCGCAAACGGCCCGCTGTTTTTCCTGGGGGCCGCTCATGCGTTCGAGGAACCGGTCCATGGCGTCCATGAGGGTGGCAGGGTCAAACAGGGAGGGCCGGGTGGGCGGGTCAAAACGGGCGATAAATTCCATGCCCACCTCCGCGGCTTTGTGCTCCTCCAGCCTGGCCACCCGCTTGAGCACCTCATCCGGGGAAGGCAGGATGCCGTAGGAATTTCGCCGGAACAGCTTGTGGCTGTGTTTGTGGTAGTCGTCGGGCAGGCGCTGGAGTTCGCCCACCAGATCCATCTGGCGGGAGTTCAGGTGCCTGAGCTGGCCTGCCAGCTGGTGCAGCTTCTCCTCAAGATCCGCATCGGAGGTGTCCTGAAGGTAGGCCATGACCAGGGTCTGGAGACGGCTGCTCTCCTCCTGAATCTGGAGGGCCTGACCCGCGCCTTCGTCGGCCATGGCGTTGATCTTTGCAAACTCCACGGCGTGGATGTTCCGTGCGATGGCCCGGCGCACGTTCCTTATATCTCCGGCCTTTCGGAAGCACTGCTTCTGGTTCTGGTCCGCCACCAGAATGGCGTCGTCCACGTTGCCGCGTTCGATGAAGAGCTTGATTCGAAGGTTGCCGATGGCTGTTCCGTCCAGGGCGCTTGTTTCATGCAGGCCGAAGTACGCGGCATAGCCTTCGTCGGTGAGGGCGAAGAGAGATGTTGAAGTATCCATAGCCGGTGTACACGAGCCATCTGATCAGCCAGAACTTCCGGGTATCGAACCGGCCCTCCTGGCCGTCGTAGTAAGGGTATTCAAAGGGCAGGTAGCGCCGCTCCCGGTTGGAGAGGTGGTCAAAGACGCGGCTGATCACCTCGTGAGCTGAGTGGTGTCGGTGATCTGGACCCTTGCGGCCTGGGCCTGCACCCGAGCCGTCGCCGGATCCGGCAACGCCTCAGTTACTGGAGGCCCCCACCTGGTATTCGGTCACCTCGGAGATGGTGTCTCAAATGGCAAAGGCCGGCCAGCGGAGATCCAGCACCTCGCCACCTTCCCCGGCCTCTCCGAACCGGAACCGCCGGGCCTCCAGCTCATAAATGGGCCGCATGACAAGGCCCGAATGGACCACCCGGGTGACGTCCGATTCGCGGGTTCGAACCGTCCTGGACTCCCCTTCGCCCTCAAGGCGATTTTCCTCTGTTGTCAACGTATCCAACGTGCACCCCTGTATCTATCTGATCCGGTCTCCACGCACTCGACGTTGACCCGGCACCATACAAAATTCATGCTGCGGTCAAGCCCGCGCCAAAAACAAAAAGCCCCTTGATGGGGCCTTTTTTAGGTATCACATTTTTTTGTCAGTGACACCCTGAAATCGAAGGGTGCCAAGGCACAAAAACACCCCCGGAGCCATTGGACCCGGGGGCGTTTTTATCATTTCCGAGGCCGAGGCCCCGCTCATCCTTGAGCCGATACCCCGATGGGATCGATGCTCCCGTCTGAAAACAACGCCAGGGGCATGGGAGAACCGTCCTTTCCGATCTCAACCCACCCTCCGGTATTGTCACCCCGCATTGCCAGAAAGAGATTAAACAGAGTCAACCATCTCTCCGCGCACCCATAACATTTCGGGTACTTACTCGTTCAACCTGAAACTATGGGAAAGACCACCGAAGGCAGCAGGGAATTGAGTCGCTACAAGGGATCTGCTCGAAAATCAGACGAGGAAGAAGGAAATCCAAAGACTGGAACGGTAACGGTCCGGTCCCTCGGCCTGCAGGCCCCAAGGGGCCTGCCACCGATCCGGCGCTGCCTTCCCGATGGTTCAGAGGGCAGGGCGACCGGGAATCTCGCTATACGTTGAAGCGAAAATGCAGCACTTCTCCGTCCTGCACCTCGTACTCTTTGCCTTCCACGCGGAGCTTGCCCTTCTCTTTGAGGGCAGCCTCGCTCTTGTATTCGAAGAGCTCTTCGCAGTGGTAGACCTCCGCACGGATGAACCCGCGCTCAAAATCGGAGTGGATCACGCCTGCGGCCTGGGGAGCTTTGGCCCCTTTGGGGAAGGTCCAGGCTCGGACCTCTTTTTCACCGGCCGTGAAGTAGGTCTGGAGGCCCAGCATGCTGTAGCCTTCGCGGATGAGACGATGGAGCCCGGACTCTTCCAGCCCTGCGTCCTCCAGGAAGGCCTTTTTCTCCTCTTCGTCATCCATTTCGGAGATTTCCGATTCGAACTTGCCGCAGATCACCACCACGCCGGAGCCGTCTTTCTCGGCAAACTCACGGACGCTGGCCACGTAATCGTTCTCGCTGCCGAGATCGTCTTCCCCCACGTTGCAGCAGTAGAGCTGCTTTTTCTGGGTAATGAGGTGCAGGTCGGAGATGAGCTCAATTTCACGGTCATCCAGCTCCAGGCTTCGAGCGGGCTGCCCCTCTTCCAGGGCCGCCTCCAGCTTTTTCAGGACGGGCTCCAGGGCCTTGGCCCTGCCGGAGACCTTCTTGTCCTGGGACTTGAGGAGCTTGGGAAGACCGGTCAGGCGCTTCTGGACCGTCTCAAGGTCGGCAAAGGCCAGCTCGATGCTGATGGTCTCAATATCGCTCACCGGATTGACCTTGCCATCCACATGGACCACGTCGTCGTCATCAAAGCAGCGCACCACATGGATAATGGCACCCACCTGACGGATGTGACCGAGGAACTGGTTGCCGAGCCCCTCCCCCTTGGACGCCCCGCGAACGAGGCCTGCAATGTCCACGAACTCCACCACCGCGGGGATCACCTTCTGGGGAGGGATCAGCTCCGTGATACGGTTCATGCGCTCATCGGGCACAGCCACCACGCCCACGTTGGGCTCGATGGTGCAAAAAGGGTAGTTGGCCGCCTCGGCAGGAGCGGAGGTCAGGGCCGAAAAGAGGGTGGATTTACCGACGTTGGGCAGGCCAACAATACCGCAGTTCAATTGCATGGGTCACAAAACTCCTTCAAAAAATAAAAAAGAGAACACCCGACCATCCGGGCCTTCTCATCGGTTCAATGGTGGTTACCGCCTCTATGCACCGACACTCAACGTTCCGGGTCCCCGGCACATTGAAACGCCCCTGCGCAGGCAATGAGGTCTTCAGGGGCCGACACCCCATGGGCGCATCCCAGAAACCGGGCCGCAGCCTTCCAGGCCACATCAGGGGGAATCCCGGCTTCGCGCATGTCTTTCAGGGCGTAAGCCCCCCGGGATTTCGACAACTTCTCGCCGTCCGCCCCGGGAATCAACCGGTGATGCAAAAAGACGCAACGCTTGAAATGGGACGCGTCAAACAGGTCCGCCAGGTAGAGCTGCGCGGCCGTTGACGGCAGGAGGTCTTCGCCCCGGACGATAAAATTGATCTGGCCGGCCTCGTCTTCCAAGAGACTGGCAAACTGGTACGCGGGCTGATCGTCCTTTCGCCAGAGCAGAAAATCCCCGAAGGTTCTGGACAGGTCCAGGCTGTGGCCGTTCACGCTGACCATGACGCCTTCATCCACCTGCACCCGCATGGCGGTCTTCTGGGGTACCAGCGCAAGTCCGCAGTGACGACAGGTCCCGGGGTAGAGACCGTCGGGAGACGCCTTTTTAATGGTGCTCCGGGAGCATTCACAGGCAAAGAGCTTTTCGGTGGCCTTCTGCAATCGGTCCAGCTCGCCCCGGTAAAAAGCACGTCTTTTCTGGAGAGAAAATGAGCTGTGAAACGCATCCGGTCCAAAGGGCCCGCTGTCCCAGTCCAGCCCCAACCACTCCAAAGAGGTAAAAATATCTTCCAGTACCTCGTCACGGAACCGAATCCCGTCCATGTCATCAATGCGCAGGTGAAGGGTGCCGCCCCCAGCCAACAGGCCAGGGTCGAGAAAATTCACCGCATTGCCCAGATGCAGGTAACCACTGGGAGTCGGTGCTATGCGCGACACCGGCTTTTCAGGTATCTCCATCCTGTCCAAAGGCGTTGTTTCCATGGGGCAAAAAAGGGTTCTCCCTCTGTTGGACCTGTTAAAAAGCGCATCGATTCAAAACGAAACTACATATCACTGTTTTTATTCCATGTCCAATATCGGATGGGTCAGATACCGGCAGAGTACACGTCAGAAACATAAATACCTGCGGCATTGTTGCCCCGTATAACGCTTTACCCTTTGCCCTTAGCCTTTCACCTTCAGCCGCCACCTTCGCCCCACCAAACGCAAAAAGGCCCGGAAGAGAACTCTTCCGGGCCTTTGTATTTTTTTATTGGTAGCGGGAAGCGGATTTGAACCACTGACCTTCGGGTTATGAGCCCGACGAGCTACCAGACTGCTCCATCCCGCAACAATGAGACGCACACTACTCCCCGCGCCGGGGGATGTCAAGGGATAAAAGCAAAAAAGATGCCACATACCATTTCCCATGACGCAAAATGCAAAAAAGGCCCGAAAGAGGACTCTTTCGGGCCTTCGTATTTTTTATTGGTAGCGGGAAGCGGATTTGAACCACTGACCTTCGGGTTATGAGCCCGACGAGCTACCAGACTGCTCCATCCCGCAACAACGAGACGCACACTACACCCCAGCCCGGGTGATGTCAAGGCACAAAAGCAAAAAAGATGCCACCATTGTTACCATCACCTATGGACGGCTCTCCTTATGCTGCTCCCACCCCAGGATCCCCCCTTCGATATTGTAGACCCCGGTAAACCCCTTGGCCGCCAGAAACCGCGAGGCCAGCCTGCTCCGGTTGCCGCACCGGCAATACACAAGCAGGGCGGTGCCCTTGTTCAGCTCTCCGGCCCGCTTCCTGACCTGAAACAGCGGAATATGGATGGAACCCTCAAGGTGCCCTCCGTCGTATTCCGCCTTCTGCCGTACATCCAGAAGTGTCCACCCGTCACTGTCTGCCATGATCTTCCTGGCCTGTTGCGGGCCAATGGAGGTCACCGGAAGAAAAAAACGAAACCACGTCATTCAAGAGCTCCTTTCATTCACTCGCCAATACTGGTATGCCTGTCGAAAAGAAATGCAACGGTTCAGTTGCCTCCGGCGGGTCGCTTTTTTGAACAAAAGCTCCGCAAAAAAACGTTCCGAGTACACCGTACCATACGGACACAGCAGGCCATACAAGCCCGTTCATCCAGAATGCTCCCCGTCTGTGTGCCCGCATGTTTATCATGACCATCACAGGACCCACACAGCCCAATGAATCATCTCAACCAATGGTTTGACAACTACACCGCATCCTTTCTCACCGGCTCCGAGAAAAACGACCGAAACATCAACCTCAAACGGGACCACACCCAGAGGGTCCGCGCCGAGAGCCGTTTCCTGGCAGACGCCCTGGGCCTCAACGAGCGGCAAACAGCCCTTGCCGACCTGGCCGCCCTTCTCCATGATGTCGGCCGTTTTGAACAGTTCCGACGCTTTCGCACCTTTGTAGACGACCGCTCCACCGATCATGCCCGACTCGGCCGTGACATATTGGAGGAACAGGAGTGCCTCGCACGGATGGCCCCTTCCGACGCCGACCTCATCAAACGGGTGGTCCTCTATCACAACCGGGCCTTTCTGCCGGAGGATGAATCTGAGGAGTGCCTGTTTCACACCCGCCTCCTGCGGGACGCCGATAAGCTTGATATCTGGTTTGTGGTCACCTCGTATTATAAAGAGATGAAGCACAAGCGAAACACCACCCTTCGAACTCGGACTGCCCAATACCCCCGGCATCTCTGACGAGGTCCATAAAAGCCTTATGAACCGAACCGTGGTGCTTAAAGAGCACCTGCAGAACTTAAATGACTTCAAGCTCCTGCAGGTAGGCTGGGTCTTTGACCTCAATTTTGTCCCTTCCATCCGTCGCCTGGAGGAAAAGGGCTATTTGCAGATGATCAAAGAGAACCTGCCGAAAGACCCGAGAATCGATGAAATCTACGACAACATAGCCCGATACATGGGGGAGAAGGGGGCTTAAGGGCTAAGGGCTAAGGGCTAAGGGCTAAGGGCTAAGGGCTAAGGGCTAAGGGCTAAGGGCTAAGGGCTGGGGCTGGGCTAGGGCTCGGCTCAGGCTACAGGCTAGGGCTAAGGGCTAAGGGCTAAGGGCTAAGTAGCCGATTTTCGCAGTATGTCAAGATGAAACGCAGTATACCAAGGGCAGTTTTACCCACAACGCCACGTGATGCGACACCCTGCTACCGTTGTTCAGCCCCTTTCCAGAAAGGCCTGCGTATCTACGCAATCGACCCCGATATTTGCAATATCAACCATATTGGCCGTGGCAATCTCGGGCGTACGGGCAGAAGCGGCGTCGGTGACCAGGGTCACATCGTAACCCAAAGCCACGGCATCGAAAATGGTGGCCCTGACGCAGTTGGGGTATTGGGTGCCGCACACCACCAGCCTGGTGACAGCGAGCCGCCGGAGCATCAGGTCCAATTCGGTCTGCATGAACCCGCTGTACCGTTTTTTCACCAGCCGATATTCCCCGGCAACGGGCACCCCGGCCCCCGCCACAATGTCGCAGCCCGGGTCCCGGGCACCACGAACCCACCCGCCTCTTCAAAGGCCGTCCTGCGGTTGGCCTCCACATCGCTCCCGTCTGCACGGTACTCCCGCGCCACCGTCGAACGCCAGGCGCCCCTTCACGCCTGAAACGCTCCAGGACCTTGGCGATATTGGGCACCGTATCCAAAGCCCCTTCCACGCACACCGGCGCTCCGGGAAGCACAAAATCGTTCTGCATATCGATGATCAGCAGGGCGGTTTCCTTCAACATAAAAGCTCCTTTGCTTAGTCGCTTTTCAAGCCGCTCACCGGCGGGTACCAGACAAACCAGCAGACATCAAACGCTAACAAAAACAGGAACAATCCACAACATCCCGGCGTCATCGGCACACAGGGACCGAAACCATACAGCGCCCAACCTGATTCTCGCAACGCCAACGAATCATATAAAAAAACGGACCGCCCTCTCTCGAAAGCGGTCCGCCTTTTATGTGTTCATCGACTCAAGCCGGTATCAGTCCTTCATCGTGTACTGATCCTTCATGGCGTACACCTGCTCGGTCCAGATCTTGTTGAACCGCTCAGGATTGGCCGCAGGGCTCTTAACCATCTTCAGGCAGTACTCTTTCTGGGCGTCACTGTTGCTGGGCTTGCCGTGGAGGGTGACTGCGTACTTGGCAAAATCCCGGATCATGAAATCGAAGATCTCTTCGATGAGGTCGTCTTCCACATCAAAGAGGGGCTTGGCTTCGAGGATCAGCTGGCCATAGGCAACCAGGGTAAAGATATCCCCCACGGAGAGAAGGTAGTCGATGTCCCGGGCCTGGTTTTTGTCGGGAGTCGCCTTCATGAGGAACTCCTTGAAGGTCGCCGAAATGTTGTCCTTGAAGACATTGACATTGGGAAGATCCACGCTGTCGTAGGCGATGGCGTAGTCGTGGAACTGCACCTTGCCCAGACCCTTGGTGGGGCCCTGATCGAAGAGGAAGTCGTCGTTGGCCGCGTCGGTCCGCATGGGCACCTCGGGGAACTCCCCGGGGTTGAAGAAGAAGTTCTGCATGAACTTAACGATGAGAGCCATGTTCACGTGAACCGTGCCTTCCAGCTTGGGCAGCATGCGGATCTCGTGAGCGGCGACCTCGAAGAAGGGCTCTTTTTCGAAGCCCTTGGCGGCGATGACATCCCAGAGGAGGTTTATCACCTCTTCGCCCTGACAGGTGACCTTCATCTTCACCATGGGGTTGTAGAGGAGGTAGCGGCGATCGGTCTCGGAGGCACAGCGCATGTAATCCCGGGCACGCTCGGAGAAGAGCTTCATGGCCACGAGGCGGGCGTAGGCGTCGGTGAAGAGGCGCTTGACGTGGGGGAAGTCCGTGACGTACTTGCCGTAGACATAGCGGTTGGCCGCGTGGTCGATGGCCTCGTAAAAGGCGTGGGTGCACATGCCGATGGAGCCCCAGCCCAGGTTGAACTTGCAGATGTTGATGGTGTTGAGCATGTTGTCCCAGGCTTTATCACCCTTCTCCAGGATGTCCCCTTCGGTGATGGGGTAATCGTGGAGGGCATACTCAGACACGTAGTTCTGCTCATTGACCGTGTTTTTCACGAGCTCGTAGTTCTTGTGCTTGGAATCCACACCAAACCAGACGTACTCGCCGGTGTCACTCATCTTGGCAAAGGTGGAAACGATGGAGGCCTCGTTGCCGTTACCGATGTAGTACTTGTCCCCGTTGGCCTTGTACGTTCCGTCCCCGTTGGGAGCGAGCATCATGTCCGAAGAGTAGATATCCGCACCGTGCTCACGCTCGGACAGACCGAAGGCAAACACCCCGCCTTCCTCAAGAAGCTTGGCGGTTTTGTGCTTCATTTCTTCGTTGGAACCGAGGAAGATGGGCCCCAGGCCGAGCATGCTCACCTGGAAGGTGTACCAGTACGTAATGCCGTAAAACGCAGAAATCTCGGCAAACTCAGCGTTTCGAAAGGTATCCCAGCGGGAGTCGTCCGCACCGTATCCCGTGGGGGTCATGAGGGTGGCCAGGACCTTTTCCTGCTTCATGAACTCGACAAACTCGTAGTTCCAGGCCTTGTCATGCCAGTCTTTCTTCAAGGACTTCAGGCCCTTGTTTTCGAGAAACTCAATGGTCTTGGCCATCATGTTCCGGGTTTTTTCGTCTGCGTATTTCCGATCGAATTTCTGGGGATTCAGAAGTAACATTGTCTCTCCTCCTTACATCACAGACCCACGCCTGCAACAACACCATGTTATGGGATCGCCCGACGGCTATCGGAACAGCCCCTTCTCTCCATAATTTCTGAACCATGAATCATATCTCTATAATTAATCCTGCGCTATAAAACAATGTGAGCTTCCGATAACTTTATACACATACAAGTATTACATTAGCCATAAACAACAATAATGGACCCATCAATCAGTTCCTACGGATTGTTTTGACCCTTCATCATCCTGTGCTATAGTCCCCAAAACCGGGACACATGTTTTCCATACCGTCACAATCCATGGGGCACCTTCACACCTGGGACCAGAAGGCGCCTTGCAACGACAGACCACCCTGCAGCGCCCAGAGAAACCATCACGGCAGGGAACCTCAGCACCTGACCCAGGGCGGAGCCTTTCATGAATGATGCCACCCAAACCGGAATGAAACTGCCCCAACTCGCCAAACAGAGCGGACTCAGCATATCCACCCTCTACGAATACCTAAGAAACGGAATCCTTCACCCCCCGGAACGCAAAGGGCCCACCAAGGCCATCTTCAATGAAAGCCACCTTGCGCGCCTCAAGACCATCCGGAGCCTGCGAGAAAAGGAAAAGCTCTCCCTTGCCGACATCAAGGAGAGGCTCCGCAGCGAAGGCGACAACACCGAAGAGGACGGGTCCAGCATCCGAAACCAGATCATCGACACCGCCCTTGTCCTTTTCTCCCGAAAGCACTACGACAAGACCAAAATAAGCGACATCACCGATGCCCTTCACATGGGCAACGGCACATTTTATCGCTACTTCACCTCCAAAGAGGAGCTCTTCCTCCACTGCCTGGAGCGACTCCCCAAGATCATGGTCTCACGGGAGACCTGGAACGACGTCAAACGGGAAACAGACTACATCACCCGGCTCAGAAAACGCGGCAACGCCATGCTGGGATCCTTTCACAGCTACATCGGCATGCTCAACCACACCAAGCTGGTCCTGGGCGGAGAAGACGCCCACCTCGCGGAAAAAGCATCGGAGTGCCTGAAGTCCCTGGCCACCCCCCTGCGCAAGGATCTGGACCAGGCCATCGCCAAGGGCCAGGTGCGCCCCCTGGACACAGACCTCACCGCCTACCTCTTACTTGGAATCAACGAAATCTTCGGCCACCGGCTCCTCATGGACACCAACTACACCATTGAAGAGGGCTTTGAGCTTCATCGAAGATTCCGACACGCCCTGGCCTCGTCATCTCCCCACCCGGAAAACGTTCATCCTCACCCTGCACCAGCAGACCATCACCATCTGCCCCGTCTCCTTCAACGGAACCCCCCGGTTCGTGGGATCCGTGGGCGCAGGAAATCTGGAAGTGGCCTTCGACACCCTCTCCGCCCTCACCTTCACACACGACAAAAAGAGTACAACCGCCCATATCCTCACCGACACAGGAAAAACAGGGGACCTCCTTGTCGAACCCGGCCATGAGCTCTCCGGAGCCACCGACCTGGGGGATTACACGGTCAGAGCGAAAGACATCCTTCGCATGGACAGAGAGAACAACCACGATCAAACAGAAAAATAACTATTCAAGGTCTGTGAAATGAAAAAGGGACGCAAGTGCCCCTTATGTGGAGGAGACGCGTGACCGACGGCGTTGGGGGTGTGAGGCAGGGTGCGCTTGCGCACGCAGTAAGATAGTAATGGACATAAAATCCAGTCCCGTCAGCCTCACACAGCACAGAAAGGCAAAAGGCGTTGGCCTTCGGAACGTATGGTGCGCAAGCGCACCCTACAGGCAGGCGGTCACAAGCGGGGGTCGGGAGTGAGTGGTCAGGCAAAATACAACCGGATGAAGTACCCGTATGGATTGGACCAAGCCATAGATGAGCTGGATTGCCAGAATAACCAAAGTTAGAAAACATCGGTAACCACGAGGCAGAGTTACAAGGTACAAGGATGCTGCCTGAAGGCTTGCTGCGCAAAGCCGCGCCAACTCATACAACCAAAGGCCAAAGCAATCGCCCCGGTGAAGATTGGATAAATCGAAAACTCGATCAACCGGAGGCGGGTTCCGGGCTGCGCCCGGTGCCGCCTGAAGGCTTGCGGGGCAAGCCTTGCATGGCTTCGCCATGCCCAAAAAGCAAAAAAGCGATTGACCCGAAGAATTAAGGATAGTGTGGGTACGG
Organism: Desulfoluna sp. CYM3A; assembly: GCF_056829965.1. NCBI lineage: Bacteria > Pseudomonadati > Thermodesulfobacteriota > Desulfobacteria > Desulfobacterales > Desulfolunaceae > Desulfoluna > Desulfoluna sp. CYM3A. The sequence continues at coordinate 782,580 of NZ_CP186556.1, read as the reverse complement.
CTAACCGGAGGCGGGTTGCCCCTTCGGGGCTGCCAGAAAACCTAAGAGCAGAAATACTCGGTAACCTGAGGGCGGGTTCCAGGCTGCGCCTGGTGCCGCCTGGCATCTTGCTGCGCAAGCCGCGCCGGACTTCGTCCGGCCCAAAAAGCAAAAAACGATCGACCCAGTGAAGATTGGAAAAATAGAAAACTCGATCAACCGGGTGTGGGTTGGCCATCTTGATAGTTTGACTCTCTGCAACATATTAGAGTTGGATAATTCGATAACCTGAGGGCGGGTTCCGGGCTGCGCCCGGTGCCGCCTGAAGGCTTGCAGAGCAAGCCTTGCATGGCTTCGCCATGCCCAAAAAGCAAAAAAGCGATTGACCCGGGGGGGGCAATCGCTTTTTTGCTTTTTGGAGGCGGCTTCCAGATTCGAACTGGAGAATAACGGCTTTGCAGGCCGTCGCCTTACCACTTGGCCAAGCCGCCGAAATCGGTGGAGCGGGAAACGAGATTTGAACTCGCGACGTCAACCTTGGCAAGGTTGCACTCTACCACTGAGTTATTCCCGCTCAATGCCCGAAGGCGAGGATGTATTTAACCGGACAGAGGGGCGATGTCAACAGATAAAATACACGCCGTGACGCGTCACGGCCACACCGAAAAGAACGTACATTACCGAAATCGGGCGACAGAGCACGATGTGTTGCCCGTTTGACAGCCACATTGGGGCATTTTGAAAAAAAGAGCGTTCTACCCCCCAAGCCTTTGTCAGGCCCCTTGCCCGGCCTTCAATCGGTCAGCAATTTCACGGCCCAGCGCTTCGGCCGATTCAAAGGAAAGGGGCTGGGCTTCAAACTGCTTGATCCCCACGGAGTCCACCGTGGCCTCGGGCCCGTAGATCATGTTGATCCCGGACTTTTTGCACTCATCACCGAACCCGCAGCGCACACAGGGCACGTTGCCCGTAATCTTCACAGCCCCCACGCACTCTATGCCCTCCTCCTGCATATAATTGGTCACGGCCTGGATCCCCATATCGCACACAGGGGGCGCACCCGGTGCATCATGGGGCACCGCTGAGGTCATCACCACAGCCCCGAACTTACCTGCCATGAGGCTCTTCCGGTGCCGGAGGGGATACAGGCGCTCGATAAAGGCCTTGGTCCGTGAATCCAGCGTGCTGTAAGGGGTAAACCCTGCAATGACGATGGCGTCGCACTCCCGGGCTTTTTGGGCCAGAGGCACCCCGTCGTCCTTGACCACGCAGACGTTGGTCTTCACACACCCCAGACACGCTCGACAGGGCTCAACAGTATACTCCGAAAGCTTTATAAACTCCGTATCAAGACCGACGTTTACGGGCGAAAGCCTGGACAGCACGATCGGTGTTGCTGTTTTTGATGGGAGAACCGGAAACACCAAGCACTTTCATGAAAAACCTCCTTGGTTGGGATGACATGCGCCACATGAGAAAAGAAGAAAACGTTCCCATAATGGTTACACGTCATCATATCCCATTGTAAAGAGATATCATCCACACGCCTGTGGCTGCTCGATTTCACTGCAAGCCCAAAACAGAGCAAATGACAACGATATGCCTATAAGGATGATGCCCCCTTGGGACTGGCGGGGTACCGGACTTTGCCCAAGGCAAACAACAACAGTAGAAATAGTAAGAAAAAACTGGATAGAGAACTAGCGGTAATACGGAGGTGGGTTACACCCCGGGACTAAAGAAACCCAAGAACAGAAACCCTTGGTAACCTCGAGATAGATTGTCGGGTTGAGTTGGCAGCCAGAGGCATGCCGAACTCGCCCACGCTATGCATTGGCCCGTGGAAAATGGATAAATCGGAGGCGGGCTGCACACTCGTGGCTGCCGAAAAACCAAGAACAAAAAAACGGCAACCTGAGGGCGGGTTTCGGGCTGCGCCATGCCCAAAAAGCAAAAAGCAAAAAGCGATGATCCAGTGGAATTAGAATAGTGTGGCGAGGCCACCGGAGGCGGGTCGCCCCTCCGGGGCTGCCACCTGAGCCAATGGCCATAGCTTGGCATTGCGCAATACTTTAGAACGGGAGGATTCTATGACCTGGAGGCGGGTTCCGGGCTGCGCCATGCCCAAAAAGCAAAAAAGCGGATTACGCCGAAGAATAGAGGATAGTGCGGGGTCGGCACAACCGGAGGCGGGTTGCCCCTCCGGGGCTGCCGCCTGGCGTCTTGCTGCACAGACCGCGCCGGACTTCGTCCGGCCCCCGAAGGCAAGTCTCCCCAAAGAATCAGAGGGTGCATTCGGCCACTGGGGGCGGGTTCCGGGCTGCGCCCGGGGCCGCCTGAAGGCTTGCAGAGCAAGCCTTGCATGGCTTCGCCATGCCCAAAAAGCAAAAAAGCGATTGACCCGGGGGGTCAATCGCTGTTTTTTGCTTTTTGGAGGCGGCTTCCGGATTCGAACCGGAGAATAACGGCTTTGCAGGCCGTCGCCTTACCACTTGGCCAAGCCGCCGAAATTGTGGAGCGGGAAACGAGATTTGAACTCGCGACGTCAACCTTGGCAAGGTTGCACTCTACCACTGAGTTATTCCCGCTCAGTGCCCGAAGACCTGTGTGTTTTAACCGTTGAGCCGCTTGGTGTCAACGAAAAACTTTACATGGTCAGAAGTTTTCTAAAGCGGAAAAAATAGTCAGCGCCGGACCAGATGGTCAGGATGAGCGCACACCAGAGAAAAACCATTCCGATGCCGTGAAAATTGATTCCAAAATAGCTGAAATGAATCAGGAGCGGGATGATGGCGGCGATCTGAAAGCCTGTTTTGTACTTGCCCAGCTTGGAGGCGGATACATCCTCGCCCCCTTCGGCAATAATGCTTCGAAGCCCCGTAATGGCAAGCTCACGGCCGATGATGACACACACCACCCACCCGGGGATCCACCCCACTGAACTCATCATGATCAGGGAGCACCCCACAAGAAGCTTGTCGGCCAAAGGATCCATCACCTTGCCGAAGGTGGACTCCAGGCCCCACTTGCGTGCAAGGAATCCATCCAGATAATCGGTGATGGACGCGGCGGAAAAGATCAGAGCCGCCAGAATCGTTGCGATTCGGCTTCCGGAAAACAACAGAAGGATGACGATCAACGGCACGGAAGCCATCCGGAGAAGTGTCAGGTTGTTGGGGTGCTTGATTGTGTTTATCATAAAAATACTGCCCGAATCCCAATCTGACAGGTCGCCTGATCAGCGATCACCTGTCGGTTCATTCATCCTGCGGTCTGCGGACTGCAGCCCCGCTTCTCTCATCACTATGGGCCGATGCACCGGAGCTCATGAACCCCGGCCATCGGCACTGCTACATACATCAATTCCCGTGTACCCGCTTCCAGTCCGCCATGAACATCTCGATCCCCCTGTCCGTCATGGGATGGGAGGCCAGCTTGGCAAGGACTGCGTGGGGGATGGTGGCGATATGAGCCCCCACCAGGGCCGCATCCAGTACATGCATGGGGTTGCGGATGCTGGCCACGATAATCTCGACAGGAAATTCATAATTGACAAAAATTTGCCCGATCTGCTCCACCAGGGGCATGCCCTCCTGGGCCAGGTCATCGAGGCGCCCCACAAAGGGACTGACGTAATTGGCCCCGGCCTTGGCAGCCATGAGCGCCTGAAGGGGAGAAAAAACAAGGGTGACGTTGGTATGAATCCCCTCCGCCGACAAGATGCGAACGGCCCTCAAACCGTCCACGGTCATGGGAATCTTCACCACGATGTTGTCGGCAATCACCGCAAGGCTCCGGGCTTCCTGAACCATGCCGTCGGTGTCGAGGCTGATCACTTCAGCGCTCACCGGGCCTGCCACGATGGAGGTAATGTCCTTGAGAAGAGCCACGGGCTCTCCACCTTCGCGGGCCATGAGAGACGGGTTCGTGGTCACCCCGTCTGCCATACCCATACTGACTGCATCTCGAATCTCGTCCACATTCGCCGTATCGATGAAGAACTTCATGCTGCCTCCTTTCGAATCCCAATGGGACGTCAGAAATGGAACATCAGCTGTGCTTTTTCAGATAAGCGTCTCGGCACGTCGTCGAACAGAAATTGAAGGTTTCCCCGTTCACTCTCCCGGGCACCCCTTCGCGCAAAGGAAAATAGACCCCGCACTCCGGATCCTGAACCATCACGTCGTCGGCATGCCCCTGCCGACCTCCGCTCTGGCCGCCTCCTGCCCCCATGTCGTTCAGCATCTTGTTTTTCAGATGCCGGTAACCGAAATAGATAATGGCCAGGATAATCAGAACCTTTAACACGGTCTACTCCTTTGTGTATGGAACCACCTCCTGGGATGCGTCGTCGATCTCAGAGAGGAGTGTTTTCATTTTTTTGTTTGTATCCGGGTGAATAATCTCAGAATCTATATCACAAAGGGGAGTAAGGACAAAAGCCCTTTTATCCATGCGAGGATGGGGGATGGTGAGCTCATCATCGCTGTAGACAAGGTCGTCGTACAACAGAATATCGATATCCATGGGCCTCGGTCCGAACCGGATCCCCGATGCATCACGCCCCAGATCAGCCTCCACCGCCTTGAGCTGCGCAAGGAGGTCCCGCGGGGAAAGCGAGGTCTCAACGCGGGCGGCTCCGTTTAAAAACCACGCCTGGTCCGTGTAGTCCACCGGGGAGGTCTTGTAAAGCGGAGAGACCGCCACAAGGCGGGCGATACCCCGGGACTCGATTTCATGAAGCGCCCTGTCAAAATTGGCTTTGCGGTCGCCCATATTGGACCCGAGGCAAAGAAACACGTCGTGCATCATCACGCCATATCCTGGTTGGAGTTACCAAACGGCAACGCCGCCTTTGCAAAAACGCAAAGGCGGCACAGCCTGATTCAAACGGCCAGAGACCGGTGCTTAGCTTGTGGGGGAAAACGCCCTTCTCAGGTCCACCTTGACACGCTTGGACGGATCACTGACGTAGCCGCCCTCGGCCGTGGCCCTCACCTCAAGGAGGTAGCGCGTACCCGGCGAGACATCCAGGCGAAAACGCCTGTCAGCCGGACCTGCGTCCCCGATTTTTTCAAACCGCACAGGGCAGCCTTCGCACACCTCCTCCCCTTCGTCCAGGGTGGAGAGATAGATGCGATAGCCTGTCACCAGACGCCGCTCAGCCTTGGGCGGATCCGCCCAGGTCACAATAATCGCCTCGCCCTGGACATGGGCTGCCACGCCGGCAGGCGGTGTCAACCCGTCAAACCGGGGAGGCACCGGAGGCGCCTTGCGACCGCAGGCCACACACACCAGAAGCAACGCACACAGCAGACACAGCCTGCGCACCCATCCACCTGTCCACCTGTTTCCTCCCCGCATCATGGCTATGAAATCCTTCCGCCCAGATCGGCAATGGCCTGATCCATGGCTTTGCGCACGCGTGACGGCGCGGTGCCGCCGAAGGAGGTGCGTCTCTCCACCATGGCATCGGTGGTGAGAAAGTCAAAGATATCCGGCTCGATGAGCTCGGAAAAACCCTTCATCTCGTCGGCAGACAGATCGCCCAGCTCAACACCCTTTTCCAGGGCAAAGGCCACGGCCTTACCGGCCACGCTGTGGGCCTCCCGGAAGGGCATGCCCTTGGTGGCAAGGTAGTCGGCCAGGTCGGTGGCGTTCAGGAAACCCGTTTCCGTGGAAAGACGGGTCACATCCGCCATCACCTTGATGTTGGGCAGCATGCGGACGTAGATGTCGATGACCGCCTTGAGGGTGTCCACACCGTCGAAGAGGGGGGGCTTGTCTTCCTGCAGGTCCCTGTTGTAGGCCATGGGAAGCCCCTTCACCTGGGTGATGATGGCCATGAGGCTGCCGATGACCCGCCCGGCCTTGCCGCGCACCAGCTCGGGGATATCCGGGTTCTTCTTCTGAGGCATGATGCTGCTGCCCGTGGTGAAGGCATCGGAGATCTCGATGAAGTGGTACTCGGAAGCGGACCAGAGGATCAGCTCTTCGGAGAACCTTGAAAAGTGCACCATGGCAATGGAGGCCGCCGAGAGGAACTCCATGATGAAGTCGCGGTCGGCAACGGTGTCCATGCTGTTGGCAGAGACCTTGGGAAAATCAAGGAGCTCGGCCACGTAATGGCGATCGATGGGATAGGTGGTCCCTGCAAGAGCCGCCGCCCCAAGGGGCATCACGTTGATGCGGGTCAAGGCGTCTTCGAAGCGCTCCTGGTCCCGGGTGAACATCTCATAGTAGGCCATCATGTGATGGGAGAACAGCACGGGCTGGGCGCGCTGGAGATGGGTGTACCCCGGCATCACCACACCGAACTGCTTCTCAGCAAGCGCCACGATAACGCCCCGAAGGGTCTTGAGGCCGTCGATAACCACCCGGGTCTCATCCCGGAGGTAGAGCCGGGTATCCAGGGCCACCTGGTCGTTGCGGCTTCGTCCGGTGTGGAGTTTCCTGGCCACGTCCCCGATCTTTTCGGTGAGGGCGGACTCGATGTGCATGTGGATATCTTCCAGGGCGTCGTCGTAGACGAAGCTCCCGTTTTCAATATCCGCCTTCACCTCGAGGAGCCCCTTTTCCATGAGCTCTGCCTCATCTTCCTCGATGATACCCTGCTTGGCCATCATCTTGGCGTGGGCGATGCTGCCTTGAATATCATGGGCGTAGAGGCGCTTATCCACGAGGATGGAGGAGGTAAAAGCCTCCACCGCCTTGTCGGTCCCCATGGAAAAACGGCCTGCCCAGAGTTCGCTGGTCGGGTACTACTCTTCCTCCCAGCTTTCTGCCCGCCATTTTCTGGATACGCAGCCTCAGGGCGTTCAGTCGAATGAACCCTTCGGCGTCCTTCTGGGTGTAGACCTCATCCCCTTCGAAGGTGGCGAAGGCCTCGCTGTAAAGGGTGTCGTCGGACTTGCGGCCCAGCACGTAGGTGTTGCCTTTGTAGAGCTTCAGGCGAACCACGCCGTTAACGAACTCCTGGCTCTGATCGATGGTGTTCTGGAGCATGCGCATCTCAGGGGAGAACCAGAAGCCGTTGTAAATCAGCTCGGAGTATTTGGGGATCAGGGAGTCGCGCAGGTGGGCCACCTCACGGTCCAGGGTGATGGATTCCATGGTCAGGTGAGCGTGGCGCAGGATGGTTCCGCCCGGGGTTTCGTACACGCCGCGGGACTTCATGCCCACGAAACGGTTCTCCACCAGGTCGATGCGGCCGATGCCGTGGCGACCACCCAGGGTGTTGAGCTCCTTGAAGAGCACTGCAGGGCTCATCTCCACACCGTTGATGGCAACGGGGTTGCCCTTGCGGAAGGTGATCTCGATCTCTTCCGGGGTGTCCGGGGCGTCCTCAGGGCGCACGCTCATGGTGTACATCTCGTCGGTGGCAAAGGCCCAGGGATCTTCCAGGATGCCGCCTTCGTAGCTGATGTGCAGCATGTTGCGGTCTGTCTATCGCAGCTTGGGGGTCTGGGGCACTTCGATGCCGTGCTTTTTGGCAAACTCCATGAGCACGGTGCGGGAGTTCAGGTCCCAGTCGCGCCAGGGCGCAACGATCTTGATGCCGGGATCGATGGCAAGGTAACTCAGCTCAAAGCGCACCTGGTCGTTGCCCTTGCCGGTGGCACCGTGGCTGACGGCGTCAGCCCCTTCCATGCGGGCGATCTCCATCTGGCGCTTGGCGATAAGGGGCCGCGCAATGGAGGTACCCAGGAGGTACTGGCCTTCGTAAATGGCGTTGGCGCGGAAAGCGGGAAAGATGTAATCACGGACGAACTCTTCACGAAGGTCGTCGATGTAGGCCTTCACCGCACCGGTTTTCAGAGCTTTTTGATCGAGACCGTCCAGCTCCTCTTCCTGGCCGAGGTCGGCCGTCATGGTCACCACTGGCGATGCGACGTTCTTCGGCGTCGCCACTTGAGAATAACAGATGTATCGAGTCCGCCGGAGTAGGCAAGGACCACTTTTTTGATATCAGACACAATAACCCCCTGGGCATTTTTTTGGCTTCGCAAGACATCAGCACACCGCACTGCAGAACACTTAAGCGGTGACTGGATTCACCGCCTCGCCTGAGGCTCAGGAACGAAGGCGGAATTTCATGATCTTTTGCTCTTACGAACGCATCTTAAATTTTTATCAGAGTGAACAACAAACGCCCTTGATACAGAAAACGATACCAGGGCATTCAATATGGATGGTACATCAAGGCAAGACCCCAGAGGGCCATTACGTCAACGTCAACCTCGGCAGTGACAGCTCGTTCCCTGCCATCCCCCACGCTCCTTATTAACACCACGTTATAAAAGGACGCAACAGACAAATAGTGAGGATGGTGAAGCCAGCAGAAACAAACAGTAGCTGGGCCGTGGCGTCGCTCCCTTACACTTGGTCACAAGTGGAACCCAAACAGCCCCAAACACCGTCTCTGGGACACTACGCTCCAGCAGCAAGCGTGGCCCTGCGGGTGAGGCGTGCATATTTTGCAGTGCATACACGCCTGCTTAATGCCCACGGGCGACCCGAGGTACGAGGATGAAAGATTAGCGAGCCTCCCTGTCCGCCGGAGGCGCGCTTTTTCCCCTTACAACGTCTGGTTGATCAACATATCAAGGATGGCTTTATGCATGTGGAGCTTGTTTTCCGCCTCGTCCCAGATAATGGACTGGGGGCCTTCCATGACAGACTCGGAGACCTCTTCCCCGCGGTGGGCGGGAAGGCAGTGCATGAAGGAGGCGTCGGGCTTGGCAAGGGCCATGAGGGCGTCGTCCACAATGTACCCTTCAAAGGCTTTCTCACGGGCCTTCTGCTCGGCTTCCTGGCCCATGCTGGCCCAGACGTCGGTGTAGACAATGTCCGCTGCGGCCACCGCCTCTTTGGGATCGCGTACCACCTTGATTTTCGCACCACGGGCCAGGGCTTCCTTGAGGATGTCCGCATCCGGGTCAAAGCCTTCGGGACAGGCAAGGGAGAGCTCAAACCCGAGGGTGGAGGCCGCCCACATCCAGGAGTGGGCCACGTTGTTGCCGTCTCCCACCCAGGCCACCTTGGCATCGTAGCTGCCCTTGGCCTCGATGACGGTCATGAGGTCCGAAAGGATCTGGCAGGGGTGGTACATATCGGTCAGGGCGTTGACCACGGGCACGTCTGAGTAGCTGGCGTACTCTTCCACCAGGTCCTGGGAGAAGGTACGGATCACCAGACAATCGATATAGCGGGCCAGAACGCGGGCCGTGTCCTTCACGGGCTCGCTGCGCCAATCTGGTCTCATTCATGAAGATGGACACGCCCCCAAGCTGGATGGTGGCTGTTTCAAAGGAGATTCGGGTTCGGGTGGAGGGCTTGTTGAACAGGAGCCCCACGCTTTTCCCTTCCAGAGGGCGATCCATGATCCCCTCTTTTTTTCTCTTCTTAAGCTCCAGCGCGCGGGCGAACAGAGCGTCAAATTCGTCTTTGGTCAGGTCCTTGAGTGTCAGCAGGTCTTTTTTCATCGTTCTCTCCTTGATCGGTTCCTTTGACGCACAAAAAAAATAATGGCTGTTCAGCTTGGCCTCCGGCGGCAAGGTGTGCCACCTTGAAAGCTTATTACCGCTACGCTTTCCCCCTCGCTTGTCGCGCCGTAGCCCATTGACGCTGATCGAATGGGAACTCACTGACATGGGCGTAGGCGAGTACCTCGGGTGAGTGGGGCCTTCACGTATGACGTGTAGTTTTTTTAACTGAGGCCCAAAACCAATCGAAATACAGACAAATTCGATTGATTAAACACCCACCCCTTCAAAACCTGTTTATCAAACTTTTTAAAAGTTTGGCCCCCGGCAGGGCCGCCGGAGGCCTTTTCCAGGCTACAGAAGCTGAACAGTATCAAATAATCAGGCGGCACCCATGTCGGTAAAAATCTCGTCCAGTACGCCCATGAGGGCATCGATCTCAGGCCGCGTGATGATCAGGGGCGGCACAAAGCGCAGGGTCTTGCCCTGCACCGCGTTGATCACCTGACCTTTTGCAAGGGCCTTTTCAACCACAGCAGCACCGTCGCCATCGATCTCCATGCCGAGGAGCAGGCCCTGGCCCCGCACATCCTTGACCAGGGCGTGCTTTGCCTTGAGGGTTTCAAGGCAGGCCTTGAAGTAAGCGCCGGTGTCGGCGGCTTTCTCCACCACCTTCTCCTCGTCAAAGGCCCGTACCACGGCAAGGGCTGCCGCGGTCACCAGAGGGGTCCCGCCAAAGGTGGACCCGTGGGCGCCTTTGGAAAACGAGGCCATCACCTTGTCGGTGGCCAGCATGGCGCCGATGGGAAGCCCGTTGCCCAGGGCCTTGGCCAGGGTCATGATGTCCGGCGTGACGGAGGTGTGCTGGTGAGCAAAGAGCTTGCCCGTTCGGCCCATGCCCGTCTGGATCTCGTCAAAGATCAGCAGGGCGCCGCTGCGATCGCACAGATCCCGCACCGCTTCGAGATAGCCGTCGTCGGGCACGCACACACCGCCCTCTCCCTGGATGGGCTCCACCAGAACGGCACAGACGGTCTCGTCCATGGCCTCTTCAAGGGCCTTGACGTTGTTGTAGTCCACGTACTCAAAGCCGGGCAGGAGCGGAGTGAACCCCTCCTTGACCTTGTCCTGCCCCGTGGCGGACAGGGTCGCCATGGTACGGCCATGGAAGGACCGGGCCATGGTAATGATGCGATGCCGTGATTCGCCCTTGTCATGAAAATATTTCCGCGCCAGCTTAATGGCCGCCTCGTTGGCTTCGGCGCCGCTGTTGCACAGGAAAAGCCGGTCGGCAAAACACCGCTCGGTCAACCATTCAGCCAGCTCCACCATGGGCCGCGTGTAAAAGAGGTTGGAAACATGACACAGGGTCGATGCCTGCTCTGAAAGGGCTTCGGCCACTTTGGGGTGGGCGTGTCCAAGGTTGCAGACAGCGATGCCGGAAAGAAAATCCGTGTAGGTTTTTCCCGCATCGTCAATGAGTGTGGTCCCTTCGCCTTTGACGAAGACCACGGGGCAGCGGGCATACGTCTGCGCCACCACCTCTGCTTCACGAGCTATCCATTCATTCATAGTACCACTTCCGTCCCGATCCCTTGATCGGTAAAGAGTTCAAGAATCAGCGAATGTCTTCGCTTCCCGTTGATGATATGTGTTTTTTCAACGCCCTGTTTCAAGGCGGCCAGGGCGTATTCAATTTTGGGGATCATGCCGCCGGTGACGGTGCCGTCCTGGATCAGGCCGGGCACGCTGTCCGCCTCGATGGTGGAGACCAGATTCTTCTCCTTGTCGAGGACCCCGTCCACGTCCGTGAGAAGAAGCAGGCGGGTTGCCTTGAGGGCCGCCGCCACCTCCGAGGCCACCAGGTCGGCGTTGATGTTGTACGTCTCGCCGGTCTCCCCGACGCCCACCGGCGCGATGACCGGGATAAAGCCCTGGGCGGTGAGGGTGTCGATGATCTCAGGGTTGACGCGAGTCACCTTCCCCACATGCCCGGCGTCGATGATTTCGGGGGGCTTGCCCTCCTCCTCACTGACGATCTTCAGCTTTTCTGCCTCGATGAGGCCGCCGTCCTTGCCGCTGAGCCCCACGGCCCGACCGCCTTCCCGGTTCACCTGGGCCACGATGGACTTGTTTACCTTGCCGCCAAGGACCATCTCCACCACGTCCATGGTTTCGTCATCGGTCATGCGCATGCCCCGGACAAAGGTGGAGTCGATGCCCATCTTGTCCAACACCAGGTTGATCTGAGGGCCGCCGCCGTGGACCACCACCGGGTTCAACCCGATGTACTTCATCAGGGTAATATCCCGGGCAAAGTCTTCCTTGAGCTGCTCATCCACCATGGCATGGCCGCCGTATTTCACCACAATGGTCTTGCCGGCAAACATCCGTATGTAGGGCAGAGATTCAATAAGAATATCTGCGACACTCTTCTCCATCATCGTCTTCATCTCCACAATTAGGCTAAAACCAAAAAAAAATGCCTCCGGGGCCAAAGGCTTGGCCGAAGCATAATGGCACAATCAAACTCTGCCGGCCGATTCACCCCTGACGCGTATCCACGTGTCGGTAAATGGTGCCCCCGCTAGCATTCGGGACATGTATCGTTTATTTTTGGCTGAGCCCCAATTCACTTCCTGGGATGGGCCTTGTCATAGGCTTGCGTCAACCGCTCAATGGACACATGGGTGTATTTCTGCGTGGTGGACAGACTCACGTGGCCCAACATCTCCTGAACACCCCGCAAATCCGCCCCCCCGTCGAGCATGTGGGTGGCAAAGGAGTGCCGCAAGGCATGGGGAGAGACCGGCACGGTGAGCCCGCTCTCTTTGGCTGTCTTCTCCAGGATCCGGGCCACGGATCGCGTGGAGAGACGGCCGAGGTTCTTATTCAAAAACAACGGTCCCTTGTCGGCAGGCACCTTTTTTTCCTCTTCAAGGGTCTCCCGATAAAACCGGATGGCACGCAGCGCACGCGCCCCCACAGGGACAACGCGCTCCTTGTTGCCTTTGCCGAGCACACGAACACTGTGTGCGCAAAAATCGATATGGGGACAGTCAAGGCCCGAAAGTTCGGATACACGGAGCCCGCTTGAATACAGCAACTCAAACATGGCAATATTTCGCCTGGCAAGAAGAGTACCGTCATCCATGGCATCGAGCAGCCGAAACATGTCGTCCACCGTCAGATAAGCGGGAAGGGTCTTGTCCAGCTTCGGGGATCGGATGGTGTCCAGAGGACTCGCCTCCACCACCCCCCTCTTTTTCAAAAATTTGTACAGGGACCGAAGAGAAGAAAGTCGCCGCGCCACGGAGCGTTTTGAAAGCCCCTCTTTATGCAGCCTGTTAAGGTACCCCCTTATACAGATGACGTCAACAGCATCCGGGCTCAGGCGGGCATTTCTCTGCGTAGAATCGTCCGCGCAGCCGGAAAACTCCGCATAAAACCCGTAAAAGCCCTTGAGGTCGGTACGGTAGGCCCGCACGGTATGGTCCGAGTACCCTTTCTGGGCCGAAAGGTACTCCAGAAAATCGAGGATATGCTGATGAAATGTTTTATCCAATGTGGCCTGAAAGGGCTTCTGGTTCGTCATGGCGATAACTGAGGGGCTAAGGGCTAAGGGCTAAGGGCTAAGGGCTAAGGGCTAAGGGCTAAGGGCTAAGGGCTAAGGGCTAAGGGCTAAGGGCTAAGGGCTAAGGGGCGTTTAGCCCAACAACGTCGGGGGATCAACCTAAAACCAAAACAAATTGTTGTTTTTCAAAGGAGATACAATAGATATCTTTGAGTTTACACGCCCGTAGGGTGCGGCTCCCGCACCGACAAGCGCACCGCAAGCCCCATGCCGACCCCAAAAAGACCGGTTACGTTCCTTGCCTTTATCGCATACAGATCGAAATAAACACATCGATATTCAACAGTCATTGTCAAAGGGCATGTACCGAATCTCCTATTACCGGCTTTTCCTATGATCTATCGCCTATCCCCTGCTTTCAACACCGCCATCACCTGCTGAAGATCCTGCCAGGCCTGCCGCTTGCGCTCCGGGTGGCGAAGCAGAAAGGTCGGATGAAAGGTCGGCATCAATCGAATGCCTTTGTAATTCTGAAACTGCCCCCTGATCTCGGCAACCCCGGAAGTAATGCCGAGCAGGGCCTGGGCAGCCACAGCCCCAAGGGCGCAAATCACGTCGGGTCGGACCACCGCGATCTGCCGTTCCAGAAACGAAAGGCAGAAACTCGCGTCAGGGCGCCCTTGCCCCGGTGCAGGACAGCATTTGAGCAGGTTGGAGAGGTAGACGTCTTCCCGACGCAGCCCCATGGCCTTGATCATGTTGTTGATCAGCTCTCCGGAAGCGCCAAGAAAAGGAGTGCCTTCACGGTCCTCTTCAGCAAGGGGCATATCGCCGATGAACATCAATCTGGCCTGCGGGTTGCCCGCACCGAAAACAATATTCGTCCGCCCACGGAACAGACCGCATCGGGTGCACTCGCCCATGTCCCGCCGGATGGTTTCCAGAGTATCCACCACGGGCTCGGCAACAGACCGGTGTACCGCAGTACCAGAGCCTCCTGGTAAAACCGGATCCGTCCCGTTGGAAGGCGGGCTCCCCGCCCGGGAGACGCCGGGAACAGGCTGCGGGGCTGCAGGCGAGGATTCTCTCCGCTGTTGCACCACCTGCGCCCGGTTGACAGAAGCCTGACCGCGCCCCGGAGAGACCGGAGCCCCAACCCGCTTGACAGGTCCTGCGGCAGGACGCCCCATGGTCCGAAGCAGCTTGGACGCATCCTCGGTGCACTCCACCCCCTTGAGCCCCAGACTCTTTAAATAAAGAAGGGTGGCTTTGATCTCCTCCAGGGGAGCTCTGTGTTGATGTGTCCGGGGATTGTTTTCCATCATGGCGTCTATCTATCCTGAATCTTCATTGTGTTGTGTTTCGTACTACCTAAAGTCTAAAGGCGCTCTTTCAGAAGCCCCGACACCCTGTTGAGGAGTTCATGGGCCACCACATCTTTGCCCATGGACTCAAAGGGCTCTTTCCGACCGTCGGGATGAAAAAAGGTAACGATATTCGTGTCGGTCCCAAAACCGGAAGCAGGGTCTCCCACCAGATTGCCCACAATCATGTCAAGATTCTTGGCTTCGATCTTTTTTCGGGCATTTTCAGCCAAAGACTGTGTCTCGGCGGCAAACCCCACAAGCACCTGACGGGTCTTTCGCTTTCCGAGCTCTTTTAAGATGTCGATGTTCTTGTCGAGCTCCAGGGTCATGTCGTCGCTTTTTTTCTTGATCTTGTGCTCGGCCCGTGTGCGGGGTCTGTAGTCCGCCACAGCCGCCACCTTAATCACAGCATCGACCTCGTCAAGGCGGGAAAAAATGGTTTCGGCCATCTCGCCCACGGAGGTTACCGAAAGCCGATCCACGCCAAGGGGCGAGGCAAGGCTCACAGGCCCTGAGACAAGGGTCACCTCTGCACCGCGGTACTCCGCCGCCCGTGCGATCTCATAGCCCATCTTCCCGGACGACCGGTTGGAGATATAACGGACCGGGTCAATGGCCTCCCGGGTGGGCCCGGCCGAAACCATAATTTTCTTGCCGACCAAATCCTTGGGGTGCAACGCGGCCTTCACACGGTCCACAATGGTGGGGGGCTCGGCAAGGCGCCCGGGACCTGTGGTGCCACAGGCCATCTCGCCCACACCGGGCTCCACAAGGATATACCCATCCCCTTCCAGAATATCGATATTCCTTTGAACGGCCCGGTTTTCGTACATGTGGGAATTCATGGCCGGGCAGATCAATTTGGGCGCTGTCACGGCAAGCATGGTCGTGGTCACGGCGTCATCGGCAATGCCATGGGCCAGCTTCCCGATGACATCAGCCGTTGCAGGGGCCACCACCACCACATCGGCCCTCTCGGCGAGCTCGATATGACCGATGGAGGCACCTTTACCCTCATCAAACAAATTCGACAAAACAGGATGACCTGAAATCGCCGCAAAGGTCGTCTCCCCCACAAACTCTTTGGCTCCCCGGGTCATGGTAACCCAGACGTCGGCCCCCTCTTTCTGAAGCAGCCGCACCACCTCCACAGCCTTGTAAGCGGCAATCCCCGCCGTCACACAGACCAGAACGTTCTTATTTTCAAGCACAGCCATGACTTATCTCCTCCCTCTCCGCGCAGCGTTGTATGGCTCTCTTATTGATTTACAATGGACACCACTGTATATGGATAAGGTTAATACCACAACCCGGTTGTATCACGAAGCAGGGCTCAGAGAACCCGAAAGTAGCCTCGCACGAAATCAAAATAACGTTCTTACAGATTCCCACTACGTAAACCGCCACTGACACCAAAATATGAGTCTAGGGGGGGCTGCCCCCACAAACATTGCCGTTTCAGCGACACACGAAAATACATAGAGACTATTGATTCACACCGTCCCTGATACGCCGACATCAATCGTAACGAAAAATCATCCACGACGCAAACAGCGCCGGAAACGTCCGCCCCAACGGACTCCCACCCCACCCGAAAAACGCCAGGAGAGACAGGCCATGAACAATCAAGGAATACAGTCCCGAGCGCCATCCAACAATTAAATGGCACCCGATAAACCGCTCAGCACCTGAAAACACAGATCCCCACAGTCGCCCAAGAGCACAAACCACTCACCGCACCCCACCACCCCGCCAACCGACACATGTATATCAAGGAGTATCTATTAAGGGTTGACAATCCGATCATCTATGGATTACGTTCAATTATACTACTCAATAAAGGGTCAATCATGAGCAACCTACTTTCCGGCATCATCGATCCAAAACACGCATCAAACTCCTTGTCGCTTTCTCAACCCGGACACCCACTCATACCTGCGTGAACTGGCATCCGAATTCGGCTTATCAACCAACGCCGTCCGAGAAGAGCTCAACCAGCTCAGCCAAGCCGACCGGCTCCACATCATCCAAAAACGGCCGACAGATCCACTACGCAGCCAACCGCAACCACCCCCTCTTCCCCGAACTCCGCTCCATGGTCCGAAAGCGATCGGCGTCGATCAGATCATCGACAGCGTTGTCACCCGTTTGGGCGACCTCGAAGCCGCGTATCTCATCGACGACTATGCGGAAGGAAAGGACACGGGGATTATTGACCTGGTGCTGGTTGGCGACATCGACCCGTATCATTTGAATGATTTGAGCAGGAAAACAGAGCGATATATCAACCGGAAACTCAGGTCGCTGGTGCTGAGCCGGGAAGAGTTCGAGGACTTTCACGAGAACCTTGAAAAAGACCCATGGTGTTGGTGTGGAATCGGCACCCCAAATTAACTTGAAAAACCACGATATCTGAAAATCATCCCCGGCAATTGCCCGACCAGAATTCCGAGATATGATTCAGCCTCTGCTCAACCAAGGGAGATAGCAAATAAAACATGGGTTGCCGATAACCATAAGTGACGAGTAAATTGTATACAAAATTCAAACTTGGTGTAACCGAGAGGCGGAGCTGTGTAACCAGAATGCCCCCCTCTAACGACAACTTCTTCACCAAAAGCCACATACTCATGAAAAAAGCTCTTATTACCGGTATCACCGGCAGGACGGCGCCGATTTGGCTGAACTGTTGCTCAAAAAGGGATATGAAATCCATGGCCTCAAAAGGCGTAGTTCCCCTTTTTAATACAGACAGGATAGATCACCTATACCAGGACCCACATACTGAAAATAGACGATTCATCCTCCATTACGGGGACCTCACGGATTCCACCAACCTCATACGTATCATCCAGGCAGCAACTTCAGCCGACGAAATATACAACCTCGCTGCCCAGAGCCATGTGGCCGTCTCCTTTGATTCTCCAGAGTATACGGCCGATGCCGATGCGTTAGGCACCCTGCGTATCTTAGAAGGCATACGACTCCTCGGGCTCGAGAACAAAACCCGATTCTACCAAGCCTCTACATCGAAGCTCTTCGGGAAACCGAGGAAACCCCCCAAAACTGAAAAAACACCATTTTATCCCCGCAGTCCATATGGCGTTGCCAAACTTTATGGATATCGGATTACAGTAAACTATCGTGAGGCTTATGGGATCTATGCATGCAACGGCATTCTTTTTAACCATGAATCCCCTCTACGCGGTGAAACATTCGTTACACGAAAATAACTCGCGCACTCTCGCGCATCAAGTTAGGACTTCAGGACTGCCTTTACCTCGGCAACATGGATGCCAAACGTGATTGGGGCCATGCCAGTGACTATGTAAAAATGCAGTGGCTTATGCTCCAACAGGAAAAACCCGAAGATTATGTTATTGCAACGGGTCATTTCGTGAGAGAGTTTGTCGAAATTGCAGCTCAAACCCTTAACATGAAAATATCCTGGCAAGGCTCCGGCATCGCCAAAAGGGGGTTAACAGTGAATCGGGCGATACAATCATCGCAATAGACCCACAGACTATTTCAGACCTACGGAGGTGGACTCCCTCCTTGGCGATCCATCCAAGGCAAAAGCACAACTTAGCTGAGCCCCGGAAATAAAGTTCAAGGAACTCGTTTCTGAAATGGTAGACCGAGATTACGAAGAGGCAAAAAAGGATCTTCTGTGCAGAAATAACGGTTTTGAGATAGCGAGCAGACATGAATAAAAACGCACGCATTTATGTTGCAGGGCATCAAGATATCGTTGGGTCTGCTATTGCACGCAAACTAAAAACAGAAGGATACAGCCATCTTATCACGCGCACCCACGCAGAGCTCGATCTCACGAATCAGAAAGCCGTCGAGCAATTCTTTAATAATGAAAAACCGGAGTATGTTTTTTTAGCAGCAGCCAAGGTTGGTGGTATCATGGCCAATCAGACCTATCCCGCAGAATTCATCCATCAGAACCTGATGATCCAAACCAACGTCATCCACTCCAGCTATGTGCACGGCGTTAAGAAACTCCTGTTCCTCGGCTCTTCTTGTATCTATCCGAAAATGGCATCGCAGCCCATCAAAGAAGAGTACCTGATGACAGGCCCTTTAGAACCCACAAATTCAGCCTACGCCGTGGCTAAAATCGCAGGTATTGAGATGTGCTGGGCCTATAACAAACAATACGGCACCCGTTATATCCCTATCATGCCGACAAATCTTTACGGGCCCAATGACAATTTTGACCTGGAAACATCCCATGTGTTGCCCGCGTTAATCAGAAAATTCCATGAAGCAAAAGAAACAAAAGCAAAGTCAGTGACAATCTGGGGAACAGGAACGCCCAAGCGTGAATTTTTATATGTGGATGACATGGCAGACGCTTGCATTCACCTGCTCACCAGCACCATGAATACGAATACAGAAATATTGTTCAACATTGGTACCGGGACAGACATAAGCATCGGAGAGCTGGCTCAAATTGTCGGGAGTATTGTGGGTTATAGCGGCACCATCGTCTATGATCACTCCAAACCCGACGGCACCCCGCTAAAACGCCTTGATGTGAGCAAAACAGAAAAGATCGGGTGGAAACCCAAGACACCACTCGCAGAGGGCATCAGACGGACTTACACATGGTTCAAAACCAACCGCCACCCATGGGAACCACAGGATAAGCAGTCATGACTCAGTTTGAACTGATCATTGAACCCGACAAATCGATAAAGAATTTCTGGCGAGAACTTTGGCAATACCGGGACCTCTTCTATTTTCTCGCATGGAGGGACGTGCTGGTCCGTTACAAACAGACAGTTATCGGTGTTGCCTGGAGTGTTTTACGTCCACTTCTGACAATGGTCGTCTTTACCATAATATTCGGTAAAATTGCAAAGCTCCCGGTCTGGTGACATCCCCTATCCAATACTGGTCTTTTCAGCCATGCTTCCATGGCAATTTTTCAGCAACACCTTTTTCCGAGGCCAGCAACTCGCTTATAGCAAACACGCAGCTGATATCGAAAGTCTACTTTCCTAGAATCATGATCCCCACAACAGCAATGGTTGTCAGTCTGATCGATTTTGCGATCTCCTTCATCATTTTATTGGCTCTCATGCTATTCATATCGACTCATTCCGGATATTAAATTATGCCTATTACCGTTACTAATGCTCATGGCCATATTAACCTCATTAGGCGCAGGGTATATCATGTCTGCCCTGAATGTAAAATATCGTGAACTTAGGCATATCGTTCCCTACATTGTTCAGTTTGGGCTCTATATATCACCTGTGGGATTCAGCAGCGGCATAGTCCCAGAAAAATGGCGACTCCTCTATTCAGTTAATCCGATGGTAGGCGTCATCGATGGATTCAGATGGATTCTACTCGGTAACGATACGACCATTTATTGGCCGGGGTTTACTATTTCAATTGCGCTTTCGATACTCATCTTTTTTACCGGGGGGAAATATTTCAACATAACTGAACGCAGTTTTGCGGATATTATTTAGATCACTATGAGCAATATAATCACCATCAATAACCCTTGGGGAAAAAATATACGCTCGGCCATCATAAACAGAGAGAGTATCAAACGTTACGAGACTCTCTTTCGCATGGTGTAAGAAGATTTTACCAGCGGATGCGCAATCCGTTATCGCAACACGCGAACGCAACAACGCAAAATGAATTCTGGGCATTGCAAGGCATTAATTTCGAAATGAAGCAGGGAGATCGGCTCGGTATCATTGGACGAAATGGTGCCGGAAAATCGACACTGCTCAAAATCCTGAGCAGAATCACACATCCGACTACTGGCAAAATTCATATCAAAGGGAGGGTTGCAAGCCTTCTTGAAGTCGGTACCGGCTTCCACCCTGAGCTCACCGGACGAGAAAATATTTTTCTAAACGGCGCAATCCTCGGAATGACTAAAAATGATATCAAAAAGCGTTTTGATGAAATTGTTGCCTTTGCAGAAATTGAAAAATTGCTTGATACCCCGGTTAAACGATATTCCAGTGGAATGTATGTACGACTCGCATTTGCCGTTGCAGCCCACCTGGAACCTGAGATTTTGATTGTTGATGAAGTCTTAGCTGTTGGCGACATCCAATTTCAAGAAAAATGTATCGGTAAAATGAAAGAAACGACAGCCGCTGATAGGACCGTCATATTTGTCAGTCATAATCTCGGAGCAATAGAATCTCTCTGTTCTAGGGTTTGTGTCCTCGATGGTGGGACATCTCTTTATGACGGCGACGTTGATGCCGGCAATCAGACTTATACTTCCGCACTGATGGAGCAGCACGCCAGTTGGTCATTTGAAAACCGTAAAGACCGACAGGGATCTGGAGTCCTTCGAATACTCTCTTCCAAATTCTGGATCATTCTGGAACCCCTGTAGATATTGCTATGACAGGAAAGGATTATACGTTTCGATTTAAATATGCTTCATCCATTTCGTATGTCCGTGATCTGGACTTCGGTTTTTACCCCATTAGAGATATGAAAAATATAAACCTGTTCAGAAACAACACGAGGGAACGGGGACTATTTATACCGGAGGCATTGCCCCCCACAGGTTTTATAGACTCCAAGATATCCCGTCTGCCACTTACAGCTGGGCGATATGGCTTCGGCTTTAGGCTTCTGGTGAACAGTATTAAAATCAGTTTATATAACGGGGCCTTTTGCGGCATATTTCGATGTTGTAGGAGGAGATTATTATGGGACTGGCCAAATTCCAGGACACACCCCTCTTGTTATTGATCATGATTGGGAGTTAGCATCGGAGTTGTAAAGGCAAAAGATCCCTGCCTATAACATTCAAAATTCATGAGGCAGCCATGAAAAAGTCTCAGAGCGCCAAACATATATCGAATATTTTCGAAATAAATCAACCACATAAAGCCATTCCTCAAAAATTGATTCGATATATCAAGTCTTTACCGGTAGGGGGACGAGAATCCAACATTTTAAGGAATTTGTTTTATCATCTCCCCATAACAATTCAAAATATAATCCTCGGATATTTAAGAAATTCACATAAATCGGGGCCCAAAAGTTCCTGCCCTCGTGTCCGAAAAGGGTCCTTGGACACAAACTTTATTTCCACTGACTTCGACATGGGAAGAATTGGTCCCCCTCCCACAACCCCCACCATCGCCAAGGACCTACCCGTATCATTTTCTTCAATAAACGCACAACGATGCTCCTTGCAGCATTTCTGGTGTTGGACGAACCTTTTATGGGAAAGCTGTCCTTCGGTGGGAGACGCTGCCAGTCTTCGCCTTGAAACAGATTTGTCTTATCCGCAATATGACAAAATGCTGTTTTGCCTCATTATGATACCTGAAACTTCTATCCGGTTTGAGTTTGAAGTTGACGGGAAAATTTATAAACATGACGAGGTGTTCTGGGGAACAGGGTCACGATTGGAAATTTGCATTCCAGCCCCAAAAGGTCACATTTGTGCGATATATATGATTATCGGTGCAAATATGAATTTGAACAAATGCTGTCGTTGAGTTGGTTCGGATTGCAGAATAGTTCTTTAGTTAAACAGTTGCAAACATCCATACAAAAATACGATTCGAGCTGGACAGGCTTAATAAAATCCCTCGATAACTGGGAAGATATTCATTTTCAAGTAGGCTTATTATTTAACGAAACTGATTTAGAAAAATTAAGAGAAAAACGCCTATATCCAGGGTGGAGTGATCATTATCGATATTTGGAAGAAAAGGCAACGATATATATGAACCGCCACCCCGAAGCGGACCTGACTGCATTTTTACCCACAGACGATCGGCGCTATATTCGGGAAAGCGAAAATGACAGGACCCCCTATCATTTTGAAGCACTTGTCCTAGGATTTGTTGGAATAATCAACGATGACAAGCAGATGATGCAACATGCACTTAGATATTTAATGAGCATGCTTCATACCGAAAATTGGGTTCGATCTGCAGAACAGAAACTTACAGGATCAACATGGAGCACTCGCTGCTTCATGGAAGAGATGACCACGACCAGCGTCGTCCTTTTGGCCGACTGGTACGCATTTGCTCTTACAGACAGGGCCAAGGATCTCGTCCGACAATGTATATGGGACAAAGGGCTCGCCATAATTGATAGGGATATGATGAAACACGATTATATGCACCAATCAATGGGGGGCATGGTTTTGCCGAGCTGGAATTCTCGGGTGCAGATCTACCTTGAGAACGCATGGCCTCACATGGGAAGATATGTGAATGCTAAATTTGGTACCATGAACAAGATCCTTAAACGTTATATTATGCGTGATGGAGGCGTGGATGAGGGAATCGGTTATTTTTGTATGACCGCTCAAGCCGTGCTCCCGGCCCTGGTCGCTTATGCCAGGAGCAGAGGGAAAAGCACTCACAGAGTAGTAAACCAATACTTTAAAAAAGCAGACAATTACCTTTCGACACTATCCAGTTTGGGACCGAAAAAGGTTCGGTTGACGGAGACTGCAGAACTGAAAATTTCTGTGGCGATATCGTTCCCGTACTGGCTGGCTTGTTTCCCGGGTCTATTTGTAACGACATCCTGCATCAATGCATCCAAAACAGAAGCATTTACAATGTTACAGGTAGTCTCATAAACAGCGGCGGCCTCATTGGGTTCGTGTACGGACCAGACAAGATAAAGGTTTCCAAGCCGATCGTTTCGACATTCAACATCATGCCAAAGAGTGGGTTTGCCGTCAGCGCCAGGAAATCTGGAACACGTTTCTCTCCGGATTCTATTTTCAGGTTCGAAACCAAACCCAAGCAGCCACGCCCATTATGATAAAGGAGCGTTGCACAGTCGAAGCCGATGGAACAGACGTTTTCGTAGACAGAGGTATGCTGCAATATGACGACCCAGAGCATTGCTGGCAAAATGCTCCAAGATGCATAATGTTATTACGCCATATCTTCCAAATGGTAGTTATCCCGATCAAAATCTACCGAAAAAAGGGTCTGCCCCAAAGGCTCTGGAAACGAACAGCAAGTTGAGCTAACTCTCGACCTCGCAGAGGTCTGGAAAGAATACATGAGTTCATACCAAAGGCATATCATATCGGACTCCGTAGAAAAAATCATTATTACCGATCATGGCACACTCAAAAAAAGGGGGCGTGTCGCATTTCATTCTCATTCAGGAGTAAATTCAGCCTGAATGCCTATAAAGCCGTTGGAACTGTAAACAGCATGACGTTCGAGGTAACAGCAAAGTGGGCTGATGAGATTTTGCACTTTGAGAATTACGTTGAGTTTCGACGGCAGAGCCCTCCATCACTTGGTTTTCCACAGTAAGGAATTGGAAACGTTTTCACTCGAAACAACAATTTCCGTAAAGAGAGACTCTCAACCAACCATCCAGATGATTTGAAGTCATGATTCTCTAAGTTACCACTGTCAATATTGTCCCTTCAAGGAAAGAAAATATTTTTTCTTACATACGAACAACCAGTAAAAATATCGACATATACGTCGCCAATCAGAAGCCTTTATTGGTGCCGCCTCAAGTATGGCAAGAGTTTCGACCGATGCGGATAATGGCAGAAAGCGTTACTTTCTCACAAAAATATAATTTAGTGAGTTACGATGTTAAGGACTTAGCCATGTGCGGTATAATCGGAGCATTGTCGTATCCTCCCGTCGGAGGCCAGTCACTGGAAACAGCACTGGACAGCCTTCATCACCGGGGGCCCGATGACCGTGGGATATACAGTGATGAACAGATTCAACTAGGACACGTCCGTCTGTCCATAATTGACCTGAGCAGCAAAGGGCATCAACCGATGCCTTCCCACTGCGGCAGGTACTGGATCTCATGCAATGGAGAAATATATAATTTCATTGAACTGAAACGGGAACTGGTTCAGTTGGCTGCGTCTTTAAAAGCCAAAGTGACACCGAAGTCCTCCTGGAAGCCTATGCCCAGTGGGGAAGCTCCTGCCTCAATAAATTGGTAGGGATGTTTTCTTTCGCTATCTGGGATAAAAATAAAAAAGAACTGTTTCTGGCCCGTGACCGGACCGGTGAGAAACCACTTTATTACTGGTCAGACAACAAACAGTTCGTTTTTTCGTCCGAATTAAAATCACTGCTCCATCTGCTCCCATCTACGCCCCGTATTTCCCCTGCGGCTATGGACGCGTATCTCCACAACCAATATGTCCCGAACCTGAAACTGCCTTAGAAGGAATACATAAACTGCCCGCCGCCCATTTTCTCGTGATTCGATGTGATCAATGGGCCATCAATCCGGAGCGATATTGGTGCCTTACTGACGCCAGGCCAGTATATGGAAACCCTGCGCAGCTGGTTCGCCAGCAGCTTGAACGTTCCATGGAGCTGACCTTACGTTCAGACGTACCCGTGGGGGTTGCGCTTAGTGGCGGTATCGATTCCGGAATTATTGAGCCCCTTGCGGCCTCGATGAGCAACGCCCCCTGAGCGCTTTCAGTGTTGGGTATCCGGGCAGGCCGCCCTACGATGAGAGGAGCGACGCAGCCAAACTGGCAATAGAAAACGGGATTCCTTTCTTTGATATAGAACTTAAGACGAGTCATTTTGTAGATCGTTTCCCTGAACTGGTAACGATTATGGATGATCCAATCGGAGATATTGCTGCCTATGGCCACTATGCAGTCATGGAACTTGCTTCGGACCACGGAATCAAAGTGATGTTGTCCGGTATTGGAGGAGATGAGCTTTTCTGGGGCTATGAATGGATGATAAGGGCAGCGGATATGACGAGAAAAAAAATGCCCGCCGCAGAGTATGATTCACAATTTTTAAAAGCAATTTCCCCGATACTTGAACGCATTGCCTTTACCCGTTTTTATCGGCGGTTAAATTCTCTCAAACAGCTCCGAAACCATTTCGGGACCTCGTTTCCAAGGGAAAAAGGCTGGCCGAAATTGCGGTTCACAGGCCGGATCAATTGGTCCTGAGCAACCTCGTTCCGGATTTTCAGCATGCCATAGGGGCGCTTGCCAATTTCTATACCCCTGATTTTGCGAGACAGATCCCCCATCGAAATCCTTTCCCGCCAGTTTTCAGATAAGTTGAAGGGGTTAAAAGAACCACACGAAATCAATATGGCGGTATGCAAGGCGCTATTTCAACTTTGGCTCGTTTCAAACTGTCTTTCCCTGGGGGACAGAGTCAGCATGGACTCTTCGGTGGAAGCGCGTTGCCCGTTTCTCAATCATCGCTTGATTGAGACGGTGATCGGCATCATGAACACACACGAAGAGGTCGAATACCGGCATAAAGCTCTCTTAAAAACCGCTGTAAAAGATATTCTTCCGACCGAGGTGCTTCACAGACCGAAACAGGGATTTCAACCACCTGTTAATGAATGGATGACACAAATTGTAAAAACTTATTATGATTATGTAAAAAGCGGTTACCTTATCTCCAACCATGTAACGTCTACATGTACACTGGATAGACTTCTCAAGAGAGCCGACACATTCGGACCCGATTTGTTTCTTTTATATAAAATAACTGTTTTGGAACTGTGGTATGCCAGTGTCGTCCAAAACAAAACGTTCTGAGATTTTAAAGTAGGAACCACACTTGTTTGATAACATAATATCGGTAAATTTATCATTCTCGGGAAATAACGTATCGGCTTACCGAACTTGGAATAAAGCATTTTTTTTCCGAGAACGATCCGGATATCAAAAAAGCGAGTGCAGCTGTGAAATTCAGCATCGTAACACCCTCATACAACAGTCAGAAATATATCGGTGAAACCATAGAAAGTGTCATCAGCCAGAAAGGTGACTTCGAGATAGAGTATATTGTGGTTGATGCTTGTTCAACGGACCGCACCCCAGATATTGTAAAAGCATACCAGCATTCACTTTTGACGTGTGACAGGCCTATTTTTTGCCGACAAGTGACTATCAAATTCTTATCTGGGAAAGATTCGGGCATGTATGAAGCCATCAATAAAGGCTTCGCTAAGGCAACAGGCGATATTTATGCATGGATTAATTCAGACGATGTTTATCGGAACGGGGCTTTTGATACAGTCTCCAAAACCTTTTCAAAATTTTCTCAAATTCGCTGGCTCAAGGGCATAACCTCTTATTTAGATGAAGCGTCCACTTTATATGCATCCGGCAAGTGCAATCTTTATAGCCGCCAACTAATTTCTAAAGGACTGTATGGGCCCGTTCTTCATTTCATCCAACAAGACAGTGTGTTCTGGTTGTCGAATCTCTGGCATGAATCCGGAGGAGTAGATGAAAGCCTTTCCCTTGCAGGTGACTATTTCTTATCGATTTAGAATTTCCAAGCTCACGCACCTTTACTCATTAAACGCACACATCAGCTGTTTTAGAAAGGTTGCTGGTCAGAAGAGTGAAAACATCCAGGCGTATTTTAATGAGATAAGTGAACAAGGATATCCGAGCCTCGAAGAAGACCGCCTCCTTCGCTCCTATTTCAAACACCGAAAACGACTCCCCTCTTTTCTACACCCTTTGGCTTGCAAACTGTTCCAGTTTAATCGTAATTATCGCGTGGTTATGATGGGCCGTCACAATACGCTAACACTTGTCAAAGGTCCCCACCACACCCTGAGAAACGCCTTATGAAATGCCCGATATGCAAATCCTCACATTCTGTCCCATCCTTTAATTTATGGGACGATCGATACGGTTATCCCGGCAAATTCAAACTAAGGCGCTGCCGCATTTGCGGACACGCTTTCCTAGAAAACTCCTTCTCCCCGGATCAACTGGCACGCCTGTACACCGACTATTATCCCCGATCGGCGTTAGACGCCGATGAGTATTGCCCCCATATTGAGAAAAAAAAGAGGGATTGCTGGCTCAACGGTGAGTATGCTTCGGCCTTTCGCTGGGTTCCCAAGGATGTTCGCATTCTCGACATCGGGTGTGGTTTTGGAGAATCCCTGGGGTATCACGCCTCAAGGGGATGTGGTGTATACGGGGTTGAGGCTGATGAAAACATTCGCCGCGTGGCAGAGAAACAAGGTTTCCGGGTTCATGTCGGTGTGTTTGACCCGACCATTTATGAGCCTAACTTTTTCGACTATATCACCATGGATCAGGTGATGGAGCATATGACGGATCCCATCGAGACGTTGAGGAGGGCCGCGAGGATATTGAAACCCAAGGGGCAAATCATTATCACCGTTCCAAACAGTCAGGGTTGAGAAGGGCTACGAGAATCTTCTCACAGCGATGGATCAACTGGCATACACCTTACCATCAGCAATTCTTTTCCAAAGAATCCATGGGGATGACCGCGGGCCTTGAAATTCTGAAGGTGAAATCAATAACAAATTCCCATTGGCTGAGCTTTCAATGGCATCATCTTTTATTTTATCCGAAATACACTGTTGCCTCCGCTTTCTGGTCTCCGAACTGCGGTCCCATCCCAAAGAAAAGATATTGGCGTGCCCTTCTCGCTCTCACCCACATAACGAAAATTAACCATACGATAACTCGCCTTTTCGATGCCTTTGGTTATGGCGACAACCATTTGTTTATTTTGGAGAAACCTTAAATAATGGTTTATATAATCCTTCCGGTTCACAATCGCAGGAAGATCACCATGGGATTTGTAGAATCTTTGCTTGACCAAAGCTGTAATGATTTTCACTTAATATTGGTGGATGATGGCTCCACCGATGGCACGAAAGAAATGGTTAGCGAACGAATCAAAAAGTTGACTGTAATCACCGGTATTGGAAGTTGGTGGTGGGCCGGATGCCTGCAAAAGGGGTTTGAATGGCTTAAAAAAAAGAATATCCCAGGGGATGACACCGTCCTGATCATCAATGACGATGTCCACATTGAACCGGACTTTCTTGAAAAGGGAATATCCCTTCTGCACGGTAATGAACGAAGCATCCTTTTAGCACAATCCCAATCAACCACGGAGCCCCCTCCTTTGAAACCGGTATCCATGTGAACACCAAAAAATTCACCTTTGATATCGCTTCCGCACCGGAAAAAATAAACTGCCTGTCTACCAGGGGGCTTTCCTGCGGTGGAAGGGTTAAGAGAAGTAGAAATCTCACCCGATCATTCTCCCATTATTGGTCGGATTATGAATTCACCATGAGGGCACATAGAAAAGGATACGCCCTACATCACATTCCCCTCGGTATCTTTGGTCCCCATGCTCCACGACACCGGGCGACAGGGCCTTGATTATTCAGGCAACTATTTTGTTGCTTGAGATCAGTATTTTCGATAAAGACGATAATGCATCCTCTATATACAGCATCGTTTGTCCTGTAACCTCTGCATTGAAATGGCTTCCTCTAAATTTGATGAGGGTTGCCTGCAAAACGGTTTTAATCAATTTGAGATATCCTGTTACCAAATTGAGGGCGATGTTATTATCCATGCGGATAAAAAAAATTTCAAAAAAAGCATCTTGCGGCTAGGGGTCATTATGGGACCAACACAACGCGGTATCCCGGTTGGATCGCAACGGATTATCCGGAGTGATATCACTAATCCAAAACAAATCAACAACTATTTTCCAAAGGATTCTGTGGAGGTTTTTCTGGCTGAGCATGTGTTCGAACATTTAAACATAAAACAGTTGACGATGGCATTAAATAACTGCAAGGCCCACTTGTCAAAAGGTGGGCACATCAATGCGGTTCCTGACGGGTTTCACCCTGACGAAGAGTATATAAACCAGGTCAGGCCAGGCGGATGGGGAGTAGGATCATCCGATCACAAAGCACTTTACAATTATAAAACCTTGACGGGGATCCTCGAAAAGGTCGGTTTTCAGGTGCAGCTTCTTGAATGGTTTGATGAGAAAGCCAAATTTCATTTTGTTGATTGGAAGCGTGAATCCGGTTTTGTAAAAAGATCCTCCAGGTATGACGAAAGAAATCGGAACAGGACTCTTGCGTATACCTCCCTTATGCATTTTGATGCAGTCAAACCTTGAACGCCAGAGTGAATTGTTGCGGTGTGCCATGGCGGCAGCCTACCGTCATTGGGGGACACCTTTCTGAAGTAATGAGGATATTAACCGATCATGAAAGCAGCACCGGTTGCCCTGTTTACATACAACAGGCCTGAACACACGCGCCGAACGGTGGAGGCACTTCGCAATAACGAACTGGCCGGGGCCACACCCCTGATTATTTTTTCCGATGGGCCCAGGGATCATTCCATGGACAAAAGTGTCCAGGAGGTACGGAATTATATTTCAACCGTTGACGGCTTTGAAAGTATTGTCATTCACCATAGGGAAAAAAACATGGGGTTGGCCTCTTCGATCATCCAGGGAGTCACCGAAGTCGCAAGAGAATCCGGCCGGGTGATCGTTCTGGAAGACGACCTTGTGACCGCGCCTTCGTTTTTCTTTCATATATGAATGAAGCCCTCTCTTTTTACCGTGACACCCCCGGAAGTATTTTCGGTTTCCGGGTACAATCTGCCCCACAGACCATGAAAATAGCTGCCGATTATCCATATGACGTCTACTTCAACCCCCGTGCGCATTCATGGGGCTGGGGAACCTGGGCCGACAGATGGGCAAAAGCGGACTGGCAGGTGAATGATTTCAAAACCTTTATTGCGGACAGGGAACAGATTAAGCAATTTCACTCAGGGGGGGAGGATTTGACCCATATGTTGCAACTGCAGATGGAAGGGCGCATTGATTCATGGGCCATCCGGTGGTGCTACACCCATTTTCGGGAACATGCCTTATCTGTTTTATTCCACCCGTTCCCTGGTGGAGAATATCGGTTTCGACGGAAGCGGCGTTCACTGCGGGGCCTCCGGCAATGAGCAAATACTATGCACCACTGCCTGAGGGGAAACAAAGCTTCAATTTTACGAAGGTCATCGAAACAAATGAAACACTGATGAATGATTTTCGCGCGGCTTATCGGCCCGCCCGGGGGCCCGGAAACCATCCGTATGCTGGACGAAACGATTTAACGGTATTTTTAAAAGATTAAGTGGATGATATTGATGATGTCACACACAGGCCATCAGATACAGACGACACTTTAGACGAAATAAAGGGATGCACGGAATGAAAGCCGTCATACTTGCAGGTGGTTACGGTACCAGGCTAAGCGAAGAGACGAAGTCAAACCCAAACCCATGGTGAAAATCGGCGGACGGCCGATTCTCTGGCACATCATGAAAATCTACTCGGCCCACGGGATCAATGATTTTATCATTTGCTTAGGATACAAGGGATATGTCATCAAGGAATATTTTGCCAATTATTTTCTCCACATGTCCGATGTCACATTCAACATGGCGAACAACGAAATGGAAGTCATACAGAAAAACGTAGAGCCATGGCGTGTGCGACCCTTGTCAATACGGAAATGGAACCCATGACCGGGGGCCGCCTGCTGAAAAGGGTGGCCAAATACCTTGGAGACGAAACATTCTGTCTAACATACGGGGACGGGGTGGGTAACATCGACATCAGGAGACCCTCGCATTTCACCGGAACCATGGGCGTAAGGCCACCATGACCGCTGTCATGCCCCCTGCCCGGTTCGGTGCATTGGAAGTTGCCGGAAACCGGATCACCAATTTTTCAGAAAAGCCCAGAAGACGATGAATCCCGGATTAACGGTGGCTTCTTTCGTTTGGAGCCCGCGGTGATTGATTACATTCAGGGAGACAGTACATCATGGGAAAAAGAGCCGGCTCGAACGACTCGCCCGGGCCGGACAACTGGAAGCCTATTTCCATAACGATTTCTGGCAGCCCATGGATACCCTGCGGGATAAAAAGAGACTGATGGATCTCTGGGATGCTGGCAACGCGCCCTGGAAGGTGTGGTGATACCTATGCTCCAAGAAACATTGGCGGGAAAGAGATTGTTAATCACGCACACCGGCTTCAAGGGGTCCTGGCTATGTATCTGGCTGCATACTCTGGGTGCCAGGGTTACAGGGGTATGCACTGGCTCCCCCCAGCCAGCCCAACCTCTCGAAAGCTGCGGTATTCACCGTCTGGTTGAGTCTGTCACGGCGGATGTTCGTGATCTGCACCGGCTGTCAGATGTCGTGGCACAGACAAGGCCGGAAATCGTGGTTAAGATGGCCGCGCAATCCCTGGTAAGAGAGTCTTATGACGCTCCCGTCGAAACCTATCTGATACCAATGTGATGGGCACGGTTAACCTGCTCGAAGCCGTCAGAAAAACCCCAGGTGTAAAAGCGGTCATCAATGTCACCTCCGATAAGTGCTATGAAAGGTTTAGAAACGCTTAAAGGCTATCATGAAAATAAGACACTCGGGGGGCATGACCCCTACTCCAACCAGCCGCAAGGCCTGTTCCGAACTGGTGACAAGAGCATTTCGATCCTCCTTTTTTCATCCCGACCGATACAATACCCACGGAGTGGCTCTGGCAACCGCAAGAGCAGGCAATGTAATCGGCGGTGGAGATTGGGCGACAGACCGTCTCGTTCCCGACTGCATAAGGGCCATGTTAAAAAAAGAGACCATTTTATTGCGATTCCCCCAGGCGGTCCGCCCGTGGCAACATGTGCTGGAACCCCTGAGGGGTTATCTGATGCTGGCAGAAAAACTTTACCTGTCGGGTCCACAATTTTCAGGGGCCTGGAACTTCGGCCCTGCAGAGGAGGACACAAGACGGTCTTAAGTGTGGTAAAAAAACTTTGCATAACCTGGGGGGCTCCCAGAGGGATATGCCCTGATGGATGGCAACCATCCCCATGAGGCCGGCCTTCTGAAACTGGATCCTTAAAAGCCAGAGAACGGTTGGGATTCAATCCGTACTGGCATATTGATATCGCCCTTGAAAAGGTTGTCGCATGGGCAAAGGCCCGCGAACGGGGCGAGGACATGCTGGCCTTCAGCCAAAGACAGATAGCACAATATCAGGAAGAGGGACACTAAGGTCATGAGTGAGGAGCATGTGTTGCGCCAGGGAGCCCTGGATGCGGTTAGCGAATATTTTCAAAGGGTCTCTGACACGAAAAGGGAATTTACGCCGGGAGACCGAATCCCCTACGGCGGAAGAGTTTTCGATGAAGAGGAGATCCGGTCTCTCACCGAATCCTGTCTCGATTTCTGGCTCACCTCGCGTTTCGTAAAACGGTTCGAAAAGGAATTTACTGAATTTATCGGTGTGCGGCATTGTGCGCTGGTAAATTCAGGGTGATCAGCCAACCTCTTGGCCTTCATGGCCCTGACCTCACCGACCCTGGGTAAAAAGTGTATTCGCCCGGGGGATGAAGTGATCACCCTGGCTGCTGGATTTCCCACCACGGTTTCCCCGATACTGCAGTTCAGGGGCTGTTCCTGTCTTTGTGGACATCGGATTGCCAGTACAATATTGATTGCGCTCTGCTGGGAGGGGCGCTGTCGGAAAAAACAAAAGCCGTTATCGCTGATACCCTGGGAACCCCTTCGATGCAGAACGTGTCAGACAATTCTGAGAAAAACGAACTTTGGCTGATTGAGGACAATTGCGCGACGCGCTGGGTTCAAAGATTCTATCCGAAGGCGCCTGGAGATACACGGGAACATTCGGCCATCTCGCGAACGTCGAGTTTCTATCCCCCCCATCATATGACCATGGGCGAGGAGGAGCAGTTTATACCAATGATACAAAACTGTTCAAACTGATAAAGTCGTTCCGGGACTGGGGCCGGGATTGCTGGTGCGACTCAGGCCAGGATAATACATGCAAACATCGGTTCGACCGACAGTTCGGCCTGCTGCCCAGGGGATATGATCATAAATATGTCTATTCCCACTTCGGTTACAACCTCAAGGTTACGGAAATGCAAGCTGCTATCGGTTGCGGGCAGTTGAAAAAGCTTCCTGGATTTATCAGGGCCAGAAAAAAGAATTGGGAGGAAAAACTGTTCAATGGCCTGGATAAACAGAAAAATTTTCTCCATTTACCGGAAAAAGCACCAAATACTGATCCAAGTGGTTCGGATTTCTCCTACAAACACGTGAGGAGGCGCCCTTTAACAGAGATGCCATTGTCCAGCACCTGGAAGAGTGCGGCGTTCAGACTCGAATGCTGTTTGCGGGGAACCTGCTCCGTCATCCCTGCTTCGATGAATTGCGCAGCAAAAGAGAAGGGTTCAGGGTTTCCGGCACCTTACACAATTCTGAGTTCCTGATTACGGAGTGAACATTCTGGGTCGGAGTTTATCCTGGCCTGGATGATACGCAGATCGAATTCATGATAAACTGTGTGGACGATTTTTGCGGACGGTACTGATTTGAACGATTTCACCGCTGAAAGCAGGTGCAAAAAAAAGGCGTTTGTGACCGGGGGAACCGGTTTTGTCGGTTCCCACCTTGAAGCACTTTTTTCCAGAGGATGGGAAGTGCATCTCCTGATCAGGGAAACGTCCTTGCTTCCGGGTTCCATCAAGCTGGAGGAAAATGTATCCACCCATCTTTATGACGGAACCACAGATTGCCTTATCCGAATCCTGGGTATAGTAAAACCCCATGTGGTTTTCCACCTTGCCGCCTGCTCCATTGCAATACACACACACCCATATCATTCCCTTGATACATTCAAACATTTTGTGGGGTACCCAGTTAATCGAAGCAATGGTTAAAAACCGAGTGTATTGCCTGGTTAACACCGGAACCTACTGGCAGCATTATGGCAACGAGGAGTATAATCCCGTCTGCCTTTATGCGGCAACAAAACAGGCCTTTGAAATGATCGTCCGGCATGCCGTGGAAACATCTTACCTCAAGGCTGTTACCCTTGTACTGTACGACACCTATGGCCCCGGAGATACAAGAGGAAAGCTCTTTGACCAGCTTTCCGTCGCATCCAAGGGGCAAAAGCCCCTGCCTTTGTCTCCGGGAGGGGCAGAAGATTGATTTTGTTTTTGTCGGGATTGCGTCGAGGCCTATGTCATCGCATCAGAACAGTTGATGCACCGCCGCTTTCCCTGCAATGAGCGTTATCGGATTTCATCAGGCAGGGCGCTGACACTTAAAGAAGCCGATCCGTTTATGAATCGATTTCCAGAACAAAAATTCCGGTAATATGGGGCGGGAAGACCGTATCGAGCGAGGGAAATCACGCACCCTTGGGATGGCGGAACACCTCTCCCCGCATGCACCCGAAAGTATCGCTGGAAGATGGACTACGAATTATGCTGCACGAAAAAACTTCACGTGGGAATTCGATTTGATATGAGACATAGACTCACAATTATTGGTGGCTTAATGCCCGGCCCCACCGGTGTAGGCAGAGTCATGACACAACTTGCCTCGGAAATTAGTCAAAAAACAAGACCGGAGGACATTCGGCAAGACTGCTTTATCGTGGACAGGGCAGGCCCGTCAGAAAATTGTTTTCACAAAAACAGCTTGTGCTTGCCCTGAAGACGATCATAACAGCTTTCTGGAGCGAGGCACGGTTCCGCAACCGTCACGGCAAAACTACCCATGAAGGATACGTCTTTACTTATTCACCCGCAGACGCTGGGATATGAATGGTCCATCGAGTTTATCAAAAATTCTAAAAAGCCCGTGTGGTTGTACCTGATGGATTCATCTTTTTTTTGCGTCCGTTCCTATAACTACATGGCCCATATGGAGAGCGCCTGCACAAAGTGTATCGGAGGTGATCTCACCCATGCCCTGAATAATCGCTGCTCAACAGATTTCGGGAGCACAGAGGGGGCGATGGAATTTATCAGCTCTCTCAAAGAGCTTAGCACAAGGGTAAAAGTTCTATTTATCGCTCAAAACAAGCAACAGGCAGAGCTTGCAAAAAAACATTTCGGTGAAAAAGCCACAGTTAAAATCGGCGGCATCTGGGGCTGCGGACTGGTGTCTCTGAGGCCCCTGCCCCAGCGGCAACGCCCCACAAATACCACATCGTTTTTCACGCCCCACCTCTTGATGCAAAGGGGTTTTCCTGGGCGTTGGAATTGGCTGAGGTTTTGACGGAAAGACGTTTTCTTTTTCCTTTTGAAACCGGAATGGGTCACCGACGCTCTCCCCAATTGCACTTTCAAAGACTTTCGCTGGGAATCCGGATTACGGGAAGCCGTCACCGGTTGTCCCCTTGTGCTGGTTCCCTCTCTTTGGTCTGCCCCCATAGAGGGGGCGCTGATCAAATCCATCCGCCTGGCGCAAAAAACGGCTGTTATAAGAAACGAAACAGCGTATTCCACAGAAATTCCAGAAGATGTCCTGCTTCAATTAACCTTCGATGTGAAGCGTGCCGCAGAGGAAATTGAAGTGTATTTTGCCAACCGCCAAAAAGCATCTCCCCAAGCAGGTAAAAATTTTTACGACGACTTCATGCAATCCAACACCCGCCTGTTGGAACGGCTGCTACGATTAACGTTTGATTAACCCATTGCAAGATTGGGAATCTCGTAAGCGTTTACGGCCAACCAAACAGCCGTGAAAGGAACGTATCCATCTTTAATACTTATCGAAACAACACCATTTTCAGAACAATTTCAAAATAGACATGCAACCACTAGTATAACCTGTCTTTATGAAAACGATACCTAAGCCATCATGAGACACCCGCAAACCATGACCCATAAACCATTTTTTTCAATCATCACAGCTTCGTACAACGCCGACAGGACAATTGATAAAACGATCCGTTCAATCAAAAAGCAGACCTTCAAATGATTAACACATTGTCGTCGACGGGAGGTTCCAAGGATCAAACGCGATCCATCCTCACCCATCACTCGGGGTCATACCCATTGCGTTATGTATCGGAAGATGACCATGGAGTTGCCGACGACGAACAAGGGGGTTCACATCTCCACGGGGGAGTATATTGTCTTTATCCACGCAGATGAGGACTTTGCCGATGCCAATACCCTTCAAGGCGTTTTTAACGACATGACCCGCGAAACCAGCAAAGTCTATGCTTACGCCATCAATTTCGTTTCAAGGAACGGGAGCCATATTGCTCGCCCCATACGCATTCCCTTCTGGTATAAACTTCGCAACACGATCCCCCATCAGGGGGCCTTCGTACACCGAACAGAGATATCTTCTGGAATATGGTAACTTTTGATACCTCATTTTCAATTTCCATGGACTATAACAACTGTTGACGCCGTATTACTGGCCAAAGAGCCCGTCGTCTACAGCAATACCATCGTTTCGAATATGGGGTCACAAGGCATCAGCTCGGACCGTAACCAGTGCCACGAACGCCTCAAAACAGGATTTCAGAATCCAAAAGACGCCGGAAATATTCACTGTTGAAGAAAGCAGTTAATTTTCCATACCCATTATTGCTAAAAACCAAATTGTACCGCGCATTAAACAATCAGGAAACCAGGCAGGAAAAGAGTGAACATTATCTCGCCAATGGCAGATGGAAACGGGCATACATTCTCCATAAACACATTGAACGCCACCTTCCCAGATACAAGGTCAAGGGGTAATTCGTATATTTGACCCTTTTTCCTTTTTTACTGAAAACGATTCACATACCTCAAAAAACAAACCTCATTCACACAACACCTGACTATGCTCCCTTTTTCGTGTCCAAAGACAAGCCCCTTGTCATCACATTTCACGGGTACTCCCTACAGTGCCACCGCGCACTACAACTCCGTATTGCAAAACGTACACTACTCTACCACGTCGTAAAAGTTGTTCACACATCTTGCGATAAAACAGGCCCGGACCATTACGGCAGTAAGCAAGCACACGGCCTCACTTATCCTAAAAAACCACAAGCTTTCCAAGCCTGTTCATGTCATTTACAACGGCATTGATGAGACAACATTCAGGCCCATTTCAAAAAATAACACAACAAATAAAATAAATATCCTTTTCTCCGGCAACCTCAAACGCCAAAAAGGGGCCCACTGGCTGCCTGAAATACGGAACAAATGCACCGGAAACCTGGCCTTCCATGCAACGTCCGGCCTGATGGATATCCCAAGGAACCTCGAAGGCATCACCTCCGTTGGCAGATTCAGGCACGACGATATGCCACACCTGTACAACGTCATGGATATCCTTTTGATGCCGACGGTACGCGAGGGCTTTGGCTTAGCAGTCGCAGAAGCCATGGCGTGCGGACTTCCCGTTGTTGCGACCAACTGCTCGGCACTTCCTGAGCTGGTCGATCACGGGAAAGGCGGTTTCCTGTGCACCCCGGGGGACACGGATGATTTTGCGGAAAAGCTCGGCATTCTGGCAGATTCGCCACAATTAAGGAAAGAAATGGGAGAGTACAATCGCAGCAAAATTGAATCACATTTTACACTCCGCCGCATGCTGACTGGGTATCGAGATCTTTTTGAAAGCATCCTGTAGGTAACCGTAAGGCCTCACGGCAGACGGATTGGAAAGTCTGACCGGGACAGTCCCCCATGCGGGTTCACCAAGCCCGGGCCTTCACACCGCTTTGTCGGTATACATTCCTACATCCATCGCCCAAGGCCCACTGAATCAGATCCGGCTTTCACAGGATATGATAAAATCGGCAATTCGCCGGGACGTGCCGTGGACCGGCCCCATGGAACGTGGTTCGGATTTTTTTCCACATTTTTTATTCAACTGATCTTGAATCCGCTGGATGTCATACTTGGCCAAGAACGCATTCTTTCCAAGGCCATCGTCACGCTCGGTGGATGACCGGAGAATGATGCAGGGAATATTGAAATACGAGCACTCCTCCTGTATGCTTCCGCCATCTGTCATGACGCAATCCGCGTTGACCATCAATTCAATAAATTTATCATAAGGTTGCAAAGGCAAGCACGTGATATTCTCATGATTCGATATCGCCTCCAGCATGCCATACTTCTTCAATTGAATGACGGTGGGATCATGAAGCACAAAGAGGCCCCTTGTCGGCAGCTGCCAGAACGGCTTGATATAAAGCCTTCAAGCGTCGCTGATGGGGTATATTCTCTGCACGATGTATGGTAACAAGAGTGTATCTATTTTGCAGCTTCGATACCGGTTGAGGGGCTCTCGATACCTGCCTCAGCATCTCCAGTGCAGCATCTTTTCCTGTATTCCCTGCGATCAAGACAGACTTCGAGCGGTACCCCAGATCACATAAATTCCCATATGCTTTGGCAGAGGGTGCGATCAGGTAATCCGACAATTTCATGGACAGAAGGCGAATCATCTCCTCGGGAAACGGGTTGAGCCAATCATAGCTCCTAGGCCGGACTCAATATGGACGACCTTGAGGCCACAGCGTTTCGCGCACAAAATGGATAAAGAGCTGGTCAGGGTATCGCCGTGAACTACATAGATGCCCCCCTTGCCGTTGAAGAGGTGATTGAACAGTCTCCCGGGTTGGCAGACCAGTTTCAGGGTGTCCTTTGCAAACCAAGCCATTGCATCCCGAACCCTGTCGATATTCTCTGACCTTGAATTCATGACCGCGTCGGGCTGTCGCAAATGGAACAGAGCCATCAAGTCGGCCGTTGTCTTGGAATGCTGCCCTGAATCTATCAAGCGGTATGCCATGCTTTTTTGACTGACCGCCCTGATAACCGGTGCCACCTTGATAAATTGCGCCTTCGTTCCTATGAAATGTATCATCGCATATGACCACGCTCGAGGGATAAGGTTCCGGATGTCATCAACGACAAGAATCAGCACATCAGATCGCGTCATCTGTAAATAAAACAAGCCACGAGACTCAAAGAATTACTGAATTAGAATTTATCGCCGCTCGTTGTGTCGGGCCGATCATATCGCAACTGACAGATCTGCTCAGAAATGATGCCCATCATAAAAATGATGACCCCCGACATAAAAAAAACAGCACTCATATTTGTAAACCGCCCATGGGTCATGTAGGTATATGCATAATTGAAACACCCAAGAAGAAACATCACAGCACTCACGGGTAAAAAGACACGAAGGGGAGAGTAGAGCGTACACACCTTAATGATAATCATCAAAAACCGCGTTCCGTCTTTTACCAGGTGAATCCCGCTTTTTCCGC
This sequence comes from Desulfoluna sp. CYM3A, assembly GCF_056829965.1. Taxonomy (NCBI): domain Bacteria; kingdom Pseudomonadati; phylum Thermodesulfobacteriota; class Desulfobacteria; order Desulfobacterales; family Desulfolunaceae; genus Desulfoluna; species Desulfoluna sp. CYM3A. Next base: position 743,196 of record NZ_CP186556.1, on the reverse strand, counting down.
CAACGCGTGCCTTCGCTTTTATCGGAACATACGTGCACTGTAACCGCTCCGAAGAACAGCCAATGTAAGCGTGGTCGGATAGGAATACGTATTCGGGAAAGGGGCAAGTGCTCAAGGGCCACGCCACGGCGGACCGCCCTGAAGCCGGATGTCAAATCCTGAAGACCTTGAACTTTGCGACATAAGATGCAAGGGCGTTGTAAATCATATTTCCAACGGCCCTTTGAGGCGTGGCCTGCCCAAGGAAGGAACGCGAACCGACAGCCATGTCGTCGTCGTCCGTCGGGCCACAAGGGATCTTAAGTCCCCAGGATCATGCTGTCCATCGGCATCCATCGTAACAAAGATATCCCTGAGGCCTGACGCATTCCTGACTTTACCGCAGCCCCGTTCCCCATATTGTAGGGATGACGAACCAACGTCACGCCGAATGGCTGGCAGATGTCTTCAGTCGCGTCGTTGGACCCATCATTGACAACAACAATCTCATAATCGGGATAGTTCGAAGTCAGCTCCGACAACAACCCAGGCAGAGACTCCTCCTCGTTAAAAACCGGCAAAATGACGCTGACGCGTCCCATACAGAACTCCTTTTCATCGTTCCCCCATGAGAAGCCAGGTCCACACATGGTTCCAATTGGGAAAAATGCAGTCACGTGCAACAAGTGGCTCATGGGTTTGCCGATGCCTCAACCGGGCCCAAAAACTCAAAGTAGATCCTTCCTTTCAAAGCATTTGGTAGAAATCACGAGCAACGTTAGTGCATACACGATTCCATATGTCCAAGACGCCAAAACAGCCTTTGGATCTATATCCAACATGTGAACATACTGATAAGAAAAATCGAGATTTTTAAAATTCGGTATCAACGAATAGACAACACGCTGCAATACGGAGCTATCTGCGACGTGATAGATGTGTTTAATCTGATAAGAAACGCTCCGATAACATAGAAAAACAGTGTAAACATACCGCTCACAAGAGGTGAACTCACAACGGAGAACAACACAGCGCAACTCAGAATCATGATGATTTTCGAGAAGAATAGAACCAAAAACCACAAGGGATCCAGGGGACACATCGATGTTTTTATAAATAAAAAAAATACGATACATACAAACATTATTGTTTCGACAAGCAAAAGAGCAAAAAAAAGTCCGGTGAATTTTCCCACAATAAACTCGGATCGTCTCACCGGCTTCGAGAGAATATTAAAAACGGTCTTCTGTTCAATCTCGCGATAGACAAGTGTTATACCGACAAAAATGGAGATGAGAACACCGGTGATCTCCATTGCAAAAAAGGAGAAATCCATTATAAAAACCCGTGTTTCTCCGATTGAAAGACACCAACAGACTGGAAAAAAGCATCACAAACAGTGAAAAAAAGAAAAAGACATAATACACTTTATCCCTAATCACTTCCTTATAGGTATTCTTTCCAACGCACAGTACATGATGGATATTCATATGTTCGGCCCTTTGGTTGCCCTTCTATCAATCCACTCTTCCAACGGAGGGATAACCCGTTCAATATTCGTTAGTGTCCCTCCTGATTGAATGACGGACGTGACCCTGAGATGTAACTCTTTTTTTGTATGGACGACCTCACGGTGTTCAGCGGTATCATCGGCGGTCTGGTGAGTCAAAGAATAATCAATGCACCAGCTTGATTTTCCAAGGATGTCGTTCATCTGTATCTTGTTGACCAAACGTCCGCCGTCAAGCAAATAAACCGTATCGCAGACTCCACATCGTCTAAAATGTGTGATGAAAAAACGATGGTCTTTCCGTTCCACTTGAGCCCCTCAATAAGCGATCTGATCTCTTTCCTGCCCACAGGATCCAGCCCCGACATGGGTTCATCAAGAATAATGAGCAGCGGATCATTCACAAGGGCCTGGGCGAATCCGAAGCGCTGAAGCATTCCCTTGGAAAAAGTGTTGAGCCGTTGGGCATGAACATCCTTGGGCAACCCGACTTGGATCAAAGCATGTTCGAGCTCTGAAGGGGATACGTTTACCCCATCAAACAGGGCAACATAGAAGGACAATGCTTCAATCGCTGTCAAATATTTATAAAAATAAGGATTTTCCGGCAAAAAGCCGAGACGCTGCCTCGGGTTGTCCCCCATCTTTTCGCCAAATGAGACACGGCCTTTGTCCGGAAAAGCCAAGCCCGTTAAAATCTTAAAAAGGGAGGTCTTCCCGGCACCGTTGTGGCCGATGATCCCCGCAACCGTCCCTTCGCCGAGTTCCAATGTCACACCAGATAAAGATGCGTTTCTCTTTGACCAAAAATGCCCCTTGAAGGTTTTCGTTACGTCCTTCAACGACACAAGGGTGGGGGACGCCTCATCCATTCTATCACTTTCTTTTTTCGTCATATGCATCTGCATACTCAAAATAGCCCCATTGCCTCAAGCAGTGTCGATTCGTTTTATTTAATTCCTCGACCTCAAAAGATACTGGCTTGTTTCTTTCTCCACTTGCCCCTTGAGGGCACGTTTTTTTTTTCCTTAAAAGAGAAAGAATATGGGATCATCATACACCTTTCAAAAAGCGTTCGACAGCTTCCAGACCGGCATGGGTGTCACCACCTTTTGCATACAGCGTTGCCGCAGAACAGAGGGAAATAAGCGGGTGCTGCCTCAAAGGTTGAAGCTTCTTCAATAAAACGACCTGCACGAGAAGAATGGTTTGACCAAAAATAGGCATTGATCCCCAGATAAAAGGGAATATACCAGTACCGCTCGCTTCTTGGAGACATGAACCCGTCCCATTTCAAGAATACGATTCGAATAGTCGACATCACCCGTCAGGCGCGGCACAAGGGCCCCTGTAAATTAGTATGCGCCGAATGCCGGTGACAAGCGTGTGATGCTATCAATATAGGTTTTAAGAAAATGCGCATCAGTACCGGTCTTTGATTCATCCCCGCCGGAAGACTAAATCCAACCACAAGCAGTCCGCCGCAAGGCTCTCATGGCCTAACGAGAGTATTGATAAATATGGAGGAGGAGGAATATCTATCAAGCGGTAGTTGTCATCGTGATCCGGACTATTGCCGTCATGCATCCAAAAAAAATCCAATGCAACAATCATGCTGAGGCACACAACGACCACCAGAAAAAATTTAGCGCGATTCATTGCAGTCTCTCAGTACTATTTTATCAATAAAACCCCAATTACACCAAAAGACAGGCTGAATTCAATCAGCCTGTTCTTTTGGTGTTCCACTATCATGCTGGTGGTTTCAAAGATATCCACCTACCTAAGACAGCCATGGCAGCAGCCTTTTCCTGGCAGGTGAACAGCCAAAACCAACAAAAAATGATTTACTGACTGCTTAAAACGTATCCTTTGCAGACGTTTTGGAGACACTGCTGGTGTTGGATACTGACCAAACATTATCTCCACTTCCGCTGCCGTCGTTGCCGTTGCTGTGGCTGTAAATGCAATTGCGGTAGCAGCAGTGGTTTGATAGGTAAAGTAGACGTTTGAATCTTTAGGCGCAAAGCCGATTGCAGCATATCCAGCTGCCGTGGGACTCCAGTTCGCTTGGCGCCACTCGCTGTACCTGCCGGATTTGCTGCCACCGTAACATACCCATCATACTCGGCAAAATAAGCTTCTTGAGCAACAGCAATGGCAGCCAGGTTCACCTTGGCCTCGGACTCCTTGGACTTGAGCTGGTAGTTGCGGAAATTGGGAATGGCCACCGCGGCCAGAATCCCGATGATTGCCACGACGATCATACAATTCGATGAGGGTAAAGCCTTTGTTGTTCTTCATCATGAGTCATTCCTCCTGGTTTTTTGGGTAAATTGCACCTAAGACAAGGCACGCTTCTCATTCGTTCAACATGAGGGGTTTGGATAAACCGCCATCGTCAACAGCCAATGCCACAGTTCATTCGGAGAACCCCGTGGCAGTGGTAGAAGATGACTGTGCACAATTCATTCCATACCACTACATATATTTTATAATAAACATATATTACACGGGATATCAGCAGAGATCTTACTTATTACGCCTCTCCTCGCTATCGCCACGACCCATATAGGGCACCAACCTGACAAAAAACGTCACATCACAAAATATTGAGCTTGTCGCACAAATTTTATTGAACGACCGAAACGACACCCCCAGCAGCTCTGCTGCCTTGCTTTTGTTCCCCTTGGTGTATTCCAGGGCTTTTTCCATGTAGGCTTTTTCGATGGATTCGAGAATCTCGAAGTGCAAGACCGGTTGCCACGTCGTCGAGGTCAAAGCGGCGCCTGGGGACGCCTTCAATCCAGCGTCTACGCTTGGAAGACATAGAGAGGCTCTCGGGGAGGATGATGTTGGTGGCCGAGAGGGCGACGCTTCGCTCGATGGATTCTTGTTTTCAAGTTCTCTTACGTTACCCGGAAAATCGTAATTTTTCAACAAATCAATGGCATAGGATGAAATCTTGGTAATATCTTTGCCGATTTCCCGTGCGTACTTTTCGAGAAAAAACTGCGCCAGGGGTTTGAGGTCGGCCTTGCGCTCGCGCAGTGACGGGACGCGGATTTCTATGACGTTGAGGCGGTAGAACAGGTCCTTGCGGAACCGCTGCTCCATCACCTCCTCTTCGAGGTTTTTGTTAGTGGCGCAGATGATGCGGGTATCCACACTTACCTCGCGGGTACCGCCCACGGGCTTGATCTTGCGCTCCTGAACCACACGGAGAAGCTTGACCTGAAGGGGCATGGAGAGCTCACCGATCTCATCCAGAAAGACCGTGCCGCCCTCGGCCTCTTCAAAGAGGCCTTTCTTGTCGTGGGTGGCACCGGTAAAGGAGCCCTTGAGATGACCGAAAAGCTCGCTTTCCATGAGGGTCTCAGGGATCCCGCCGCAGTTTACCGCCACAAAGGGATGTGCCGCACGGTCGCTCAGGGTGTGGATGGACCGGGCGATGAGCTCTTTTCCTGTGCCGCTTTCCCCCGTGATAAGAACATTGGTCCGTGTGCCGGCCACCTGCTCTACCAGGGTGTAGATGCGCCGCATGGGACCGCTGCTGCCGATCATGGTGCCGAAGTGGAGGACCTCCTGGGTCTCTTCGGATAGTTTTTCTTTTTCAGCGGCGATGCTCTGGAGTTCCAAGGCGCGCTTGAGGGTATCTTTCAGCTCCTCGTTATCGAAGGGCTTAGGAACATAGTCGTAGGCGCCCTCGTTCATGGCTTCCACCGCGGTCTCGGTGGTGGCAAATGCAGAGATCATGACCACGGCGGTTTCCTGCTTGACCTCCTTGGCGGCCCTCAGGACATCAAGGCCGGTCAGATCTCCTAAGCGGATATCCGTGAGCACCAGGTCAAAGGTTGTTTTCCTGATTCGTTTAACCGCGTCTTTACCGCAATCCGAAAGGGTCACCCCGTACCCTTCCCTGGTCAGCATCAGTTCGAGGAACTCACGCATTCCGAGGTCATCATCCACAACAAGAATTTGGGGTTTTTTAGACATGTATCGATTCCGTCACGTTTCAATCTGAGTCACCCGGCCTGGTCAGCTCGGGAACATTTCATTTTCAAGATCGGTCATGCTGTGTTGCAGCACGTGTGTCAAGGAAGGGCTATTGTGCGTGTGTACAGGCAGGATGGGTTGGCAGTGACATTTTTTGTCACCCCATGACATAATTCGGCAGGCTATTTGGGCACACGCACCTGAGGGGGCGGCTCGTCCCATGAGATGAAAGCCGCCCCGTTACCAGCCGGAGTGTATTTTTTATTTCGTTTGCTGTGAAGCACTTACCAGATCAGATTGCGTCCGCATCTTCCCATCCACAAGGGTCCGTACGGCCCGTCCCTTCATGGTCCACCCCTCAAAAGGCGTGTTTGCACTCTTGGTTTGCAATTGGGATGCCACAACGGTCCATTCGGTTTGATCATCGATGAGGGCAAGGTCGGCCGGGTGGCCCTCCACCAGAGAATTGTCAAGCCCCAGGATCTCTGCCGGGCGTTTGGACATGCGGATCACCATCTCCTCAAGGGTCAAGACGCCGTCCCTGACGAGCTGCAGACTCAAGGGCAAGGAGGTCTCCAGGCCGATGATGCCGTTCATGGCCCGGTTGAACTCCAGGTCCTTCTCCAGAATGGAATGGGGAGCGTGGTCTGTGGCAATGACATCCAGGGTGCCGTCGGCAAGGGCTTCGCGGACAGCCTGGCGATCCTCTTCCGTTCTCAAGGGGGGATTCATCTTGGCGTTGGTGTTGTACCCCTTCACCGCCTCGTCCGTCAGGGTGAAATAATGGGGAGCGGTTTCAGCCGTTACGGCCACCCCGCGTTTTTTGGCATCCCGGATGGCCTCAATGGACTCATGGGTGCTCACATGGGCCACGTGGAGCCGGGCACCGGTGAGTTCTGCCAGGCCGATGTCCCGGATGACCATCATGGACTCCGAGATATTGGGAATCCCGGCAAGGCCCATGCGGGTGGCGGTGAGCTCTTCGTTGATCCGGCCGCCCACCAGCAAGGGAGAGTTCTTCGCAGTGTGAGACCACCAGCATATCAAAACCCTTTGCATACTCCATGGCCCGGCGCATGATCTGGCCGTCCTCCACGGGACGACCGTCGTCGCTCACGGCAATGGCCCCGGCGTTTTTCAACTCGCCGAACTCACACAAAGAACCCCCTGAGAGCCCGGAGGTGATGGCCGCCACAGGATACACTTTGGCGTAACCGGCTTCCTTGGCCTGCTTCACGATAAAGGAGGTGATCTCCGGCGTGTCGTTCACCGGCTTGGTGTTGGGCATGGCACACACTGCGGTAAACCCACCGGCAGCAGCGGCCCTGGCACCGGTTTCAATGGTCTCTTTGTACTCTTCCCCGGGTTCCCTCAGGTGAACGTGCACGTCGATGAGTCCCGGCACCACCAGGAGCCCCTGGGCGTCGATCACCTCGGCGCCTTCGGGGATCTCTTTTTCACCCCGGGCAACCAGCGCTTCAATGCATCCGTCCTTGATCCAGACATCGTAATCACCCACCGCGTTGCCGGGATCCACCACCCTGCCGTTTTTAATCACTGTCTGCATCACGACCTCCTGCCAGAAGATAAAAAAGTGCCATACGCGCTGCCACACCGTTGGAGACCTGATCCAGGATCACGGACCACGGTCCGTCGGCGATTTCACTGGTAAGCTCCACCCCGCGGTTCATGGGTCCGGGATACCGTCCACGATAGCCCTTGGTTCGCCCGCATGAGCCGCTCTCGGGTCAGCCCGTAGTTTTTGGAGTACTCCCTCACCGATGAGAACAGAAAGTTTTCCTGTCGCTCTTTTTGGATCCGGAGCATCATCACCACATCGGCGCCTTCCACGGCTTCGTCCACGGATGTGGCCACCTCACAGCCTAGCTCTGCCACCCCGTAGGGAAGCATGGTAAACGGCCCTGCCACCACCACCGAGGCACCCATCTTGGTGAGCCCGTTGATGTTGGAGCGGGCCACCCGGCTGTGGGCGATGTCCCCGATAATGGCCACCCGTTTCCCGGCAATGGAGCCGAGCTTCTCACGGATGGTGAGCATGTCCAGAAGGGCCTGGGTGGGATGGGCGTGCATGCCGTCTCCCCCGTTGATCACCGACGCATTGACGCGCTGTGCCATCATGTGGGGGGCTCCGGCCGATGAGTGACGCATCACAATGATATCCGGATTCATCGCCTCAAGGGTGAGGGCCGTGTCAGCCAGGGTTTCCCCCTTGACAAGGCTGCTTGAACTGGCCGCCATGGAGATACTGTCGGCGCTCATGCGCTTGGCCGCGATGTCAAAGGAGGTCTTGGTGCGTGTGCTGGGCTCGTGGAAAAAAAGAATGATGGTCTTCCCGCGCAGGGTGGGGACCTTTTTCACAGGGCGCCGGGAAACCTCCCGCATCCTCTCCGCCGTATCAAGGATCAACCCGATCTCCTCGGCCGAAAGGGACTCAATATCCAGAATATCCTTGTTCTTTAGTTTCATGGCACCTCAGATCTGGAATTTTTTTATGTAGTGTGACCTTTAAAACAAGCCCCCGGCGGCCCTGCCGGGGGCCAAACTTTTGATCCGCCTTCGCCCAGGGGCTACGGCGCGACAAGAAAGTTGGATAAACAAATTTTTACAATGGATTCCGTTTCATCTCAATCAAAGGCGAATGTGCTTTTATGTAAACGCAGACGCCTTTATAACAGACAAGCCGGACAGAGATCGACAACCTCTCACCTAAATATCCTATAACCTATGCCCTATGACCAAACTTACCTGAGTATATCCCCCATCCGGCCCCATCGTACCGAATGATCCCGTCCGTTCCAGGAGAAGTAGATCATAAAGGCTTTGCCCTTGACGGCCTTTAAGGGAACAAATCCCCAGAACCGGCTGTCATGGCTGTTGTCCCGGTTGTCCCCCATGACAAACAGAGAATCCTTGGGAACCGTGATGGGCCCGAAGTTATCCCGCGTGGTGAGCTGGCCGGGAAGCACCCGGCGGTCGGTATGGATGGTATAGTCCCTCTCCACCCGCTTTCCGTTGACGTAGAGCTTCTTGGCCCGCATCTCCACCTCATCCCCTTCGACGCCCACAACCCGCTTGATAAAGTCCTTCTTAGGGTCTTCCGGATAGATAAACACCACGATGTCGTCGCGTTTCGGGTCCTTGACGGGGATAATGGTCTTCTGGATAAAGGGAAGCTTCACCCCGTAGATAAACTTGTTCACCAGAATATGGTCGCCTATCTGAAGAGTGTTGAGCATGGAGCCAGAGGGGATCTTGAACGCCTGGACCACGAAGGTTCGAATGAAAAGGGCCAGGATAAGGGCAATGACAATTGCCTCGATATTTTCGCGAAGGGGGCCTTTGGCCGGAGAGGAGTCAGCAGGGGGATTCTTTTTCGATGCCAATGTGGATTCGCCTTTTGATTTCAGCCCTGCAGAGCCTGGCTGCCCCTTGGGCGCACCTCAAACCCATGGAGTGAGCGCATGTCAGGGCAGCCGGAATGACCGGCACAGGCCGTTTCATCGTAAAATACAGTAAACGTCGGAATAGAGACTGATGACCACGAGTCGTGGTCCATGCGGATACATTGAAAGGCTCGTTGCCGGAACAGCCGTGGCTGAAAGGCACACCACGCCGCCAGCCGGACGCCTGTCGCGTTGACGGGCCATCCGTAACGATGCCGTCGCATTGCCCGTGATCATATACCGGTCCCCGGGCATCGGCAATATAAAAATAGGCTATGCCACCCGACGTGCAAAGGGCAACGAGCCTTCACAAAACGCCGGGCACAAACCATGTTCTTGAACGCCGGGAGCTCCCCGACAGGGTCGCCGGAGGCATTTTAAGCGGAGCAACGTTGCAAACGCCCTTATTCTACGGGCAGAAGCTCCTGGGGCACCCCAAGGAGAAACTCCCCGCGCTGGATCCACCCTTTCAGGGTCTCGGCCACGGCACGGGCCTTGACCATGCTGGAGAGGGGCACCGTGGAGATCGTCTCGCCATTGACGGTAATGCTGCCGCTCTTGAGTTCCTTGTAGCTCACCTGCCCCAGGCTGCGGGACACCCCGTTGGGATAATCATCGCTGTAATCCACCACCTGGGTAAAGATCTCTTCGTCCCGGACGGCGGTGTACCTTGCCATCTCCTCGTTGAGGATGGGAATGGGAATCCCCAGCCCCACGGACAGCGAACAGCCGTACCCCCTCATGCTCACCCCGCGAAGCCATTCCGGGGACATCTTCTTCAAATCCCCCATGGCCCAGATGGTCCCGGCGGGCGAAAGAGGCACATCGTTCTCGCCCCTGGGGTTCCCCGGCCTGTGTTGGGTCCCCGGACCGGCCACGTAGCCCTGGGCCCCGCCTAGAAAAATCCGGGTGCCGAAGCCGATGGTCTTGTACAGGGGATCGTTCAACAGGGGAGAAAGTTCACCGGCAGAACAATAGTTGGCGTTGCCCATCTTGGGCTTCAGGGTCCCCATGTAGGTGTAGATGGTCTTGTCCGAAGGGTTCACCGCGCAGTTGTAGTTCTGATAGGCGTTTCTCGGATTGCAGAGCACGGCGGACGGAAGCTCGTCAAGGGTCATCTCCTTTTCGACGTGGAGATTGGGGTAGCAGGCGGTGCCGTAGCTGTCGGCGCGGATGTAAACCGTTTTTCCGGCCACCAGGTCTTCGATGACATGGCCGCCGCCGTATCGGAACTCACCGGGGTAGACCTTGTTCAGGGGGTCATCGTCACACACAGCCGTGGCACCCAGGTAGCAGTCCACCGCCGCCACCCCGGAATAGGCCGGAACGTTGTTGAACCAGGTGGAGGTGGTGCGCACGGACGGCGTGGACTGGCCGATGTTCAGAAAGGCCCCGGACGAGCACATGGGGGCAAAGGTCCCGGTGGTGACCACATCCACCTGTCGGGCAGCCTCCTCAGGGCCTTTTTCGTCCACAATGCCGATCATCTCTTCAGCCGTGACAACCACAACGTCACCGCTCTTGATCCTGGCATTAATCTCTTCGTAAGTTTTTTCTACCTTGAATGTGTTGCCCACCTGATTTCAGCTCCAAAAATTGAATTGGTTGTGTGATCTGCAGAGGGGCACGCCCGGCGGCCCGAGCCACCGCACCCGCCCCACGGCTTTATCACCCGCTCACCCCGGCGCTTCCGAGCTCCCGCTTCACCCGGTCAAGCTTTGAGGTGATGTTGTTTTTGATCCAGTGGCCGTCCAGCCATTCGATGGGATTGACAAACACATGACCCACAATCATCCCGAAGTGGAGATGGTCGCCACCCACAAGACCCGTGACGCCCGTTCGCCCCACCACATCGCCTTTTTTCAGCACGTCGCCCTCTTTCACCCGCACCGAACTCATGTGGGAGTAGCTGGAGAGAAGACCGAAGCCGTGGTCGATGATAACGGTTCGCCCGTAAATCCCCACCTCCTGAACAAAAACCACCTTGCCCGCGTTGGCCGCAGGGATCTTGGCGTGCTTGATGGAGGCAAAATCCATCCCGAGGTGGTACTTCTGATCCACCCGCTGACCTTTGTAATAGTAGCTTCGATGATCGGCAAAGGTGGCCGGGGTGGCGGAACCCGGCAGCTGCTTGAAGGTGCCCTTCCACCGCATCTTGGCCTCGGTCTTGGTTCCGTTGGACAAGATCGTGCGGTTGTTGTCCGCCCGCATCTTGCTGTTGATCACCAGATACTTTTCGAGGTTGTTGGACGGCTTTGCCCCAAATTGCTCCACGCTCATGGCTGGAATCTTGGCGTTGAGGAACCCGTCGCCGATATTGATGCGGTCGCTTTTGAACTGCTTGCCGATGATGTAGTGGTAAAAGCCTGCCTTGGTGCGGTTCCCGGCCTCATCCTCGGCCTCCACCAGAATTTCGGTCCCCTTCTTCTGGAGGTGGGTCAGGGCAAAAAACGCCACATAGACGTTGTCATGGCCTTCAAAATAACCGGCATACCCGGGGAAAAAGTTGTCGCCGACCCTTACCCCGCTTTCAGCAACTTTCTCAGAAACCCGATAGGCCACCACCCCGGTGCCGCCCTGGGCTACGTTATGGCTTCGCGTCAGGATATCCACCACCGGGGGCTGGGTATCGATGGTGATCTCTTTTTCAATGTAGGTCGTGTTCCCTTTGAGCAGGTTGCGAAGGGAGTGGTCGGTGGCACGGATGCGCAACAGCGCCTTGCCGTCGGTGAGCCCAAGTTTACCGGGGTCTGCGTCCACGTCGATGGTATCGGAAAAGGTGCTCCCTTTTCCGGGAAACCCATCGCTCGACCAGGTCTTGCTGTAAATCACCTTATCCACGCCGCCGCGGGACAGGGCGACCCACACCTCCCGCAGGCCGCTTGTTTCATCGTTCACGGTTCCGGTCAACCGAGCCTGGCTCCCCAAGGTCTCAAAGGAGAGATCCAGCCCCACCTCAGGGGGGGTTCCTTCCAGTCGACTGAACCCGAACCAACCGGCCACAATAAGCATTACCAGAAAAAGCAGGACCACCAGCCGCCCTTTTTTGCTTTCTTTTTTTTGTCTCAAACTACATCTCCAGACACCCGCACCAAAAATAGAAATTGAGGGGCAATGATAGAAAACCTGAACTGAAAAACCGCCCAGGATGCGTTCACACAAGGCCACGGCACCTGCACCGGGCCCCATGGAAAAGCGCCCAATTGCCGAACTTTGGCAATCATAGGCACTTTGGCATATCAACACTATCAGATACCAGCAAAGCCCATGGTTATCAAGGGCTCTTTTGGCGGCTTGACTTTTGATGGGTTTCCGGGATACATCCCTTAGATCGTTCGGGTGCAGCAAATTCCGTACCTAAACAAAAAATTCATTTAAGAAACGTCACACCCGAAGCGTCTCGCAAATTCGGGTGTTATCTGGTACAGGTAATCGGCAACATCTTGACATGCGATCAGGCGCCTTGCGACGTATTCGAGGCGGCCACACCCCAACCCCGAGACTTTTTTAAGGAGTTTTGTATGCCAGACCCCATCCGTTCGTTACGCACCGGACCCGATGCTCCCCCTTTCCTGATTGCCGGCCCCTGCGTCATCGAAAACCGGGACATCTGCATGCGCATCGCCGACTTCCTCAGGCGACTGACCGTTAAAGAAGGGGTCCCCTTCATTTTTAAAGCGTCCTACGACAAAGCCAACCGCACCAGCATTGATTCGTTCCGAGGCCCCGGCCCCCAGGAAGGGCTGCGCATTCTGGAAGAGATAAAGCGCGAATTCGACATCCCCGTCATTTCGGACATCCACGCACCGATGCAGGCGGCCGAAGCTGCCGAGGTCCTGGACATCATCCAGATCCCGGCCCTGCTCTGCAGGCAAACCGATCTCATCGTGGCGGCCGCGGAGACTGGCAAGCCGGTCAACATCAAAAAAGGCCAGTTCCTCGCCCCCTGGGACATGGGCAACATCGTCGACAAAGCCCGCTCTGCCGGCAACGACCGCATCTTTCTCACCGAGCGGGGCACCGCCTTTGGTTACAACAACCTTGTGGTGGACATGCGAAGCCTGGGAATCATGAAAGAGACCGGATGCCCCGTCATCTTCGACGCCACCCACTCGGTGCAGCTCCCAGGAGGCCAGGGCAGCAAGTCCGGCGGTGACCGCAGACAAGCCCCGCCCCTTGCCCAGGCAGCCATTGCAGCAGGGGCCGACGGCCTCTTCATGGAGACCCACTTCGATCCGGACAACGCCCTGTGCGACGGCCCCAACTCCGTCAACTTCGAGATGATGGAGACCCTGCTCCCCCGCATCGTGGCCATCAAGTCCATTATAAATGGCGGAGGCAAGGCATGACCCCCATAGAGAAACTCGCTTCCGTCGACCTGCTCATCATGGACGTGGACGGGGTCCTCACCCAGGGCGAAGTCACCTACTGCGACGACGGCAGCCAGATCAAACACTTCAACGTCAAAGACGGTCTTGGCCTGAGGCTCCTCATGGACGCAGGCATCCAAACCGCCATTGTTACCGGCCGATCCGCAGGGGCCCTCCAGGCCCGCGTGGACAACCTGGGCATTCCCCTTCTCTTTGACGGGGTCTCAGACAAGGCAAAAGCCCTTGATGAGGTGGTGGCACGCTCGGGGGTTCCTGCCGAAAGCATGGCCTTCATCGGCGATGATCTCCCGGACCTGCCCATCATGAAACGGGTCGGGGCTTCCATTGCCGTGGCCGATGCCGCAGCCGAAGTCAGAGAGCGCGCCCACCTGACCACCACCCATGCCGGGGGCAGAGGTGCGGTCCGGGAAACCTGCGAAGCGATCCTCAAGGCCAAAGGGCTTTGGGATAAAGCCATCGAAAGATTCCTTGCATGAAGGGCAAAAGCGCCATATCCACCCGAAAGGTGGTCCGAAGGGTGCTCATCGCCATCATGGCCGCCACCGCCCTGTCCACCGGGGTCATTCTGGCCACCCACAGGGGCAGCCAGACGCCTGCCACAGAGCCCCGGGAGGAGAGCAATGCGACCCTCACCCTGGACAAGATGCGCCACACCTCGTCCCGCCAGGGCGTGGATGAATGGAGCGTCGAGGCGGAAACGGTCAACCTGTACAACACGGAAAACCGCGCTGTGTTCCTGATGCTCACCGCCCGGTACTTTGAAAAAACCGGGGCGGTCACCACCCTGACCGCCGACAAGGGAGTCCTTGACACCCAGACACGAAATATGGAGGTGTCCGGCAATGTGGTGGTCAAACGGAGAGGAATCACCATCACCAGTGACGCCCTCACCTACACCAAGGAGTCCCAGGTCATCATCTCCACAACCCCGGTGGTCATCACCGACGACATCTCCCGGCTCACCGGAGATGCCATGTTCCTCGACCTTGCCGGGGGACGGATGACCCTGGACGGAAACGTCAACGGCACGCTCCGAGAAGCAAGCAAAGGAAAATACGATGAAACACGTCCCCAGTAAATATCTCTGGTGCCTCCTCCTGGCCCTTGTGCTGCTGCCTGTGGCCGGGGTTGCCCAGGAAGGCGAAGTCGGCATCAGCGCCGACCACCTCACCTCGGACAGCCAGGGCCGCTACGCCCTTTTCTCCGGCAACGTTCGCATCACCCGGGACGGCGCCGTACTCAAGGCCGACTCGGTCCAGCTTCACTACGAAGACGGCAAACAAAAGGGAGACACCACCAAGGGACTCTCCCTCATCGAGGCTGAGGGCAACGTCACCATGGATTTTGAAGAGAAACACGCCACCGCCGACAAAGCCATGTACGACCTGCGCAAGGAGGAGGTGACCCTCACCGGAGGCCCGCCCCGTGTGGTAAGCGGCAAAAGCACACTGACTGGCAAAACCATTGTCATCAACCGCCTTACAGGCGCCATCAAGGTGGACAGCGGAAACAGCACCCGGGTAAAGGTCCGGCTCGTGCCCGGGGAAAAGGGGTTCTCCTTTACCCCGGACAAAAAGGACAAATAGAGCCTCAAGCCTTGGGAATAGCTGCTTCCGGTAACCTCTGACAACATGCCAAGTGCTTTTTCAAAGCCCCTGTGGTATGGTAAGGGACGTCCCGGACAAGTTGAACCGGCTACCGGTATAAGGGCCGCCCTTGAGATCGGCGACAGATGCATTATATTTTTAAGGTACGGGCCCGGTAAGTGAAGACGCATTACGAAGAGGGAAGATCGGGATTTTATGACTGAGCTTGTGATGAACAGCCTGATAAAAACGTACGGAGGGAGAGCCGTTGTGGACGGTGTCTCCATCCGCGTGGAGAGCAACCACGTCACCGGCCTCCTCGGCCCCAACGGCGCAGGGAAAACCACCACGTTTTACATGGCTGCAGGTATTGTACGTCCCGACTCAGGCTCCGTCTTCATCGACAGCCAGGAGATCACCAACTACCCGGTGTACAAGCGGGCCAGGTGCGGGATCGGCTACCTCCCTCAGGAATCGTCCATCTTCAAGTCCCTGTCGGTCAGGGACAACGTCATGGCGATCCTGGAGCTTCTGGGCATCTCCAAACAGGAACAGGAAGAGCGCCTGGAGACCCTCCTGGGGGAACTGCGCATCAGTCACCTTGCCGACCGCAAAGCAGCCGTCCTCTCCGGTGGAGAGCGCAGGCGCCTTGAAATCACCCGGGTCCTGGCCATCAAACCGGACTTTATCCTTCTGGATGAGCCCTTTGCAGGGGTCGACCCCATTGCGGTCATCGACATCCAGAACATCATCGCCATGCTCAAGGAGCGCGGCATCGGGATCCTGATCTCCGACCACAACGTCCGGGAGACTTTGGGAGTCTGCGATAACGCCTACATCATGAGCGTCGGCAAGGTCATCGAATCCGGCTCCCCCGAGGAGATTGCATCAAGCGATATCGCCCGCCGTATTTATCTGGGCGAAGGCTTTACCCTATAGAAAACCGCAGGCCCTCAGACCGTTCAAGGGCCCGCGTTCCCAATTTCGATGGATCGAACCGTCCCGACAGACGGCTTCAGTCGGCGTATCAATGGCGATGCGACCGGCAACCCAAACTTGTGTGAACCGTAATGGAAACCGTGAAGTTGTAGTTATGGCAATGGAACTCAGGCAACAGCTGCGCCTCTCCCAACAACTGGTGATGACCCCCCAGCTTCAGCAGGCCATCAAGCTCCTGCAACTCTCCCGTCTCGAGCTGGTCGACGCCATCTCCCAGGAGCTGGAAGAAAACCCGGCCCTCGAAGAGATTCAGGAGACGGCACAACGGGAAGCGGGAACCCACGAGGACGAGAAGCCGGCACCGGAAGAGAACGCAACGTCCGAAGTGAAAATCGACGAGAAGATCGGAAGCGACATCGACTGGGACAACTACCTGGGAGAGTACAACTCCACAGGCAAGGCCCAGTACGAATCCGAGCAGAAGGAGGCGCCCAAATACGAGGCCTTCGTATCCCAGAAGAAATCCCTGGATGACCACCTTCTCTGGCAGCTCCTGATGACCTGCCCGGACTCCGACACCGAGGAGATCGGCTGCCTCATCATCGGCAACCTGAGCAGCGACGGCTATCTCACCGCCTCCGTCGAAGAGATCGCGGAGGAGTGCGGCCACTCGGTGGAGCTCGTGGAAGATGTCCTTGAAGAATGCGGACCTTTTCGATCCTCCAGGGCATCTGTGCCCGGAACTTAGGGGAGTGCCTCCTGATCCAGGCCCGCCATTTCGGCGTGGAGACCCGGATCATGAAAGAGGTCGTCACCAACCACATCAAGGAGCTGGAGAACAAAAACTACAAGGCCATCAGCAAGGCGCTGGTGCAGGACTTGCCCAGCATCATCTCCACGGTGAACATCATCAAGGAGTTCGAGTCCAAGCCGGGCCGCCCCTTCAGCACCGAAGAACCCCACTACATCACTCCGGACATCTACGTCTACAAGGAGGAGGGGGAGTTCATCATCGCCTTGAACGACGACGGCATGCCGAGGCTACGCGTCAACCCCTATTACCGCCAGGCGCTCTCCAAGGGCCAGGACATCCCCAGCGACACCCGGGACTACCTCCAGGACAAGATGCGCTCTGCGGCCTGGCTCATCAAGAGCATCCACCAGCGCCAGAAAACCATCTACAGCGTCATGGAAAGCATCTTAAAATTCCAGGCCGAGTTCTTTGAAAAAGGGATCTCTCACTTAAAGCCCATGGTGCTGCGGGACGTGGCACAGGACATCGGCATGCACGAGTCCACCATCAGCCGGGTCACCACCAACAAGTACGCCTATACCCCCCAGGGTATCTTCGAGCTGAAATACTTTTTCAACAGCTCCATCAACCGCGTCCACGGAGCCGCCATCGCGTCGGCCAGTGTCCAGGACAAGATCAAACAGATCATTGACGGAGAGGACACCAAAAAACCCTACAGCGACGAGAAAATCGCTCAAATCTTGAAAAAGGAGGCCAATGTAGACATCGCTAGACGAACGGTAGCCAAATACCGTGAGGCAATGAAAATATTGCCGTCAAGCAAACGAAAACAATTTTAGGAGGTCATTTATGCAAGTATCTGTAACATTCAAGAACATTGACCCTTCCGACGCACTCAAGGCGTACGCCACCAAAAAGCTGGAACGTATCGACAAACTGCTTGATGCCCCTTCCGAAGCCAACGTCGTTTTTTCCGTTGAAAAGATACGGCATATTACCGAAATAAACGTCACAAGCGGCCGCACCACGGTCCACGCCACGGAAACAAGCGAGCGCATGTATGCAGCCATCGACCTTGCCGTGGATAAAATCAAGCAGCAACTCTCCAAAAACAAGAAAAAGATACAGGCCCGCAAAAGCGGCAACCCCGGGATCCGTCCCACCCTGGCCGAAGAGATAAACGAGGCCCCTGTTGACGTGGATGAGTTTGATGACTTTTCCGATTTCGATATGGATGAGGACCGCCGGCTGGCCTGACCCGCCGTCCGTCCGCAACGTCACGAGGATGAACTCGTAAAATATAGCCCCGCCTGAAAACGCCCCGCACCTCCGTTTCAAGGGGGTGCGGGGCCCTTGAGGAGCAGCCGAAAATGCGTTTCGATTTCGCCGGGTTGATCACACACGGGTTCATCTTGCAACAGGGCGACTCGCCCGTATACACGACAGCCTCCGGGGGCCACCGTCCAATGAAATCCATTTGACAACCCCGGTGATGTCAGCTACAAAACACTCCGTTTAAAAGGTGCCTGCCCGGTGCAGGCGCCTTTTTTCATGGGCAAAAACCGATGCTCGGACGACGAGACGCGACCCGCGCATCAGGTCTTGAAAGATGGGCCATCCACTGATATGAAAGTAGAGGTCCCAAACCTGTCGGCAACCGCCCCACGCACGATCCTGCAAAGGACGGCCTGACACACGGCCTGGCAGACACACCGCCGGACAGGCCAACAGAGACTCTCTGGGTGAATCATTATGAAAATCCTTGATGTACTGCAGCTGGAAACGATCATCCCCGAACTCACGTCACGGGACAAAAAAGGAATCCTGGAAGAACTCGCGGCCCCCATTGCGGACCTCACTGGCCTCCACCACCCGGACCTGGTAAGGGTTCTCCTTGAACGGGAGCAACTCGGAAGCACCGGCATCGGAGACGGCATCGGCATTCCCCACGGAAAGATCGCCGGCCTGGACCGCATGGTGGTGGGATTCGGCATGAGCCGCCAGGGTGTGGACTTCGACTCCCTGGACGGGCGACCGGCCCATATCTTTTTTGTCCTCGTCACTCCCGAGCAGTCCACCGGTCAACACTTAAAGCTCCTGGCCAGGCTCTCCAAAATGCTCAAGAGCGATCTCTTTCGCAAAAAACTGATGACCGCCACATCACGGGACGAGATCCACGCCATTATCCGAAACGAAGACAACGAAAACGGATGACGGCCCGGGCTTTTCCCGGGCACCATCGGATGTCAGCCCTTGAGAGGCAAACTCCTTGACGATTTCAACGAACACCAGCACCCCGAACCGGTCCGTTCCCTAAAGGACACGCAACCTTCACGCGGCCTTGCCGGCGACGGCTCCGGGCAGCAAAGGGAGTTCTCCCCATGAACATCTTCAACATTTTCATCATCACAGGACAGGCAGGATCCGGTAAAAGCACGGCCCTGGCCGCGTTTGAGGATGCCGGATACTATTGCGTGGACAACCTCCCCGTCACCCTCCTGCCCAAGTTCATGGAAATCCCCATTGCCAAGGAGACCCACTACAGAGGCATTGCCTTTGGCATGGACCTTCGTGAGCGCACCTTTCTCAAGTCATACCGCGGTGTCTTCGATGAGCTGAAGCAGGCAGGCCACAACCTGAAGGTCATCTTCCTGGAGGCCGACGTGGCTACCCTGACGCGGCGCTTCTCCCAGACGCGCCGCACCCACCCACTGGCCGTGGGGGACAAAGGGGTGATGGATGCCATCACCCAGGAACGGGAAGAGCTCACAAGCCTGCGCAACGAAGACGCCACCCGGATTATCAACACCTCCAGCCTGACGGTCCACGAGCTGAAAAAGGTTATTTCGGAGCTGGCCGCAGACTCCCACCACAAAACCCCGCTGAAAATCTCGGTGGTCTCCTTCGGGTTCAAGTACGGTGTCCCCCAGGATGCCGACCTCATGGTGGATGTGCGGTTCCTCGAAAACCCCTACTTCGTCCCGGAGCTCAAGCCCCACAGCGGCCTATCCCCGGATGTGCGGGACTTTGTCCTCAACGGTGAGGGAACCCGGACCTTCCTGCTCAAATACACCGATCTTCTGGACTTTCTCATCCCCATGTACCAAAAGGAAGGGAAACACTACCTCACCCTGGGCGTGGGATGCACCGGGGGTCGGCACCGTAGCGTGGCCGTGTCCTCGGAAATCCACAACCACTTGAAGCGTCGTTATTCCGATATCCGCCTCCTGCACCGGGACATCGGCCGGGAGGAATAAACGCCGGCAGGTGTGTGCCCTGCCGCCAAAAAATGATACACTCGTTAGCGTTACAGACCGAACACGCCTCGCACCAAAGCCCATGCTGCGGCACCACACCGCGGGGGCATGCTCCATGCCGCCCGGACCGTGGCGAGGCCACCATACAAGATGCCCCACATGAGGTTTATATATGATTGGCATACTGGTCGTCACCCACGGCAATCTCGGTGAAATCCTCATCGAAACCGCCGAATTCATACAAAAAGAGCCCCTTGAGCAGGTCAAACCCGTCTCCATCAACATCACCAAGAGTGTCGATGACCTGCACAATAAGGTGGCCAAGGCCATCAAGGAGGTCAACTCCGGAGACGGGGTTCTCATCCTCACCGATATGTTCGGCGGTACCCCCTCCAACCTCTCCCTCTCCTTTCTGGAGGAGGACCAGGTGGAGGTGATCTCCGGGGTGGCCGCCCGGTATCGATCTCTGCGGTGGGCCGCCAGAAAAAAGGAGCCCTCACCTCCACGGCCAAGCTCCTGGAAAACACGGGCAAACGCAGTATCTCCCTTGCCAGCAGCATCTTAAACGGCGCCAAGCGCTGATGCATTCCCTTTGACAGGGTAATAAACGATCGCCATCGGGGCGACCGAGATATAAGCAACCGGGGGCCGGGTCATTACAAAGATTCCGGCCCCTTACAACGTTTAAAGACCCGCCCGAACATTGCCTTTGGATGGGCTGCACCCGTTGCAGCCCCGGACATCGGACGCCTCTTTGCAAACGTCACCAACCATTTATCACCATCACATCTCCAACTGGTGCTGACACCCAACGTTGGACGGAGGAAGACCCATGAGCATCAAAATCGGTATCAACGGATTCGGACGTATCGGTCGTATGGTTTTCAGAGCAGCCCTCAACAACCCCGCAATCGACGTGGTTGCCATCAACGACCTCACCGACATCAAAACCATCGCCCACCTTCTGGCCTACGACTCCGTGCACGGGCGCTTTGA
This sequence comes from Desulfoluna sp. CYM3A, assembly GCF_056829965.1. Lineage (NCBI taxonomy): Bacteria > Pseudomonadati > Thermodesulfobacteriota > Desulfobacteria > Desulfobacterales > Desulfolunaceae > Desulfoluna > Desulfoluna sp. CYM3A. Next base: position 722,324 of record NZ_CP186556.1, on the reverse strand, counting down.
CGGCGAGGTAAAGGCTGCGGACAACGGCATCGTCGTCAACGGCAAAACCATCCGCGTCACCGCCGAAAAAGACCCCGCCAACCTGCCCTGGAAAGAGCTTGATGTGGCCATCGCCATGGAGTGCACCGGCATCTTCCGCGACCGCGAAGGCGCCTCCAAGCACCTGGCAGCCGGCGCCAAAAAAGTGATCATCTCCGCCCCGGCCAGCGACCCCGACGCCACCATCGTCATGGGCGTCAACGATGCCACCTACGATGCGGCCGCCCACCACATCGTCTCCAACGCCTCCTGCACCACCAACTGCCTGGCCCCCGTGGCCAAGGTGCTCCACGAGACCTTCGGCATCAAAGAGGGCCTCATGACCACCATCCACGCCTACACCGGTGACCAGCGCATCCTGGACGCCCCCCACAAGGATCTGAGGCGCGCCCGTGCCGCCGGTTGTTCCATGGTCCCCACCACCACCGGCGCTGCCAAGGCCGTGGCCCTGGTCCTGCCCGAGCTCAAAGGCAAGCTCAACGGCATGTCCATCCGCGTCCCCACCCCCAACGTCTCCCTGGTGGACCTGGTGGTCAACCTTGAAAAGCCCGCCACCAAAGAAGAAGTCAACGCTGCCCTTCAGAAAGCGGCTGACGGCGAGCTCAAAGGGGTCCTCGATTACTGCGATGCTCCCCTGGTCTCCATCGACTTCAACGGCTGCCCCGCCTCCTCCAGCGTGGATGCCCCCTCCACCGACGTCATCGACGGCATGGTGAAGGTCCTCTCCTGGTACGACAACGAGGCCGGCTACTCCCACCGCATGGTGGACCTGGCAGCCATGATCGCATCCAAACTGTAATCTTCTGCCTCGGACCGGCCCGTTTTCCGGGCCGGTCCCCCACATAAGGAGCCCCTATGGCAACCCGTACCCCTCTCATCGCCGGCAACTGGAAGCTTCACAAGGATTGCGCCGAATCCGTTGCCTTTGCAACCGAGCTCAAAGACGCCCTGGGCGCCGACATCGACGTGGACGTGATGGTGGCCCCCACCTTCACCGCCCTCTACCCTGTTTGCCAGGCCCTTGGGAAAAGCCCCATTGCCGTGGCCGCCCAGGACATGTTCTGGGAAACCACAGGCGCCTGGACCGGAGAGATCTCCGCCGAGATGATCCGCTCCTGTGGCTGCACCCACGTCATCATCGGCCACTCCGAGCGCCGTCAGTTCTTCGGCGAGACCGACGAGACCGTCAATAACAAGCTCAAAGCCGCCCTCAAGGCTGGTCTGGTCCCCGTGGTCTGCATCGGCGAAACCGATGAGGAGCGCAAGCAGGGAAAAACCTTTGAGGTCCTTGACACCCCAGGGGTCATGGATTTAAGGGATTGTCCGCCGAGGAGCTGGCCCCTGTTGTCCTCGCCTACGAGCCCGTCTGGGCCATCGGCACCGGCAACACGGCAACCCCTGATATGGTTCAGGAAGTCCACGCCTTCCTGAGGAAAAGCGTTGCCGACAGCATCCAGAAAGAGCTTGCCAATGCCATGAGAATCCTATATGGTGGCAGCGTCAAATCGGGCAACATTGCTGAACTAATGGCCCTTGAAGATGTGGATGGTGCCCTCGTTGGAGGTGCCAGCCTTGACACCGAATCCTTCAGCGGGATTGTTCGATACAAACGATGATAAACGGATGGCTACACAATGCTTTTTGTTAAAATAGTTCATATTCTGGTCTGCGTCGGCCTGATTCTCATTGTCCTTCTCCAGACCGGAAAAGGCGCCGACATGGGCGCATCTTTCGGTGGTGGAAGCAGCCAGACCCTGTTTGGCCCTTCCGGCGGCGCCACGTTCCTGAGCAAGGCCACAACGGCCATCGCGATCATCTTCATGATCACCTCGCTCTTCCTGGCGTACGACTCAGGCACGAAAAAGACCGGCTCGGTGATCACCGCACCTCCGGCTGCCGAGCAGAGCGCGCCCGCAGCACCTGCGGATACAAAAAGCGAATAGTCGCACGATTTGCCGAAGTGGTGGAATTGGTAGACGCGCACGGTTGAGGGCCGTGTGGGGCAACCCGTGGGAGTTCAAGTCTCCCCTCGAATCACAGCACAAAAACCCCGTCTTGTGAACACAAGGCGGGGTTTTTTGTTGCCCAAAACAGATCCATCTTTTCAGAAGGGATAGAAAAGCACGCAGAAAGCCCGTAAATGCCCCTTTGCGTCCGTGCAATCCTTTGTTTATTTCAAGACACCAACCCCAATGAGTACCTATCAAACTCGCACCCCACCGCGCCCCCTTGGAAACTCCCCATCAAAATCCCGGGACCACCTCAGGGGAACATCACCTTGAAAACACACCCCAAACCACCCTCCTTCGCCACCCACGGTTTCCGACCCTCAAAAAAAGCCAAGAGCCCCGCAAAAAGGGCTTGATCAACCCGAAAACCGATGTTATAACGCTCTCACATTTTGCCGAAGTGGTGGAATTGGTAGACGCGCACGGTTGAGGGCCGTGTACAGAATTCGCTGTCTCCAAGTCTCCCCTTCGGCACCATTTGACTTCAACCCCCTTGCTGGAAACGGCAAGGGGGTTTTTGCGTTTCGCACCATGGAAAACAGCCCACCCAGATAAGACAACCAAGCCGTGTTTTTTAAAAGAAGTGAGTCCCTGCCCCTTCCGGCTCACCTTTTTATCATCCCGATGACGCGCTCGCGCACCCGCGTTCCCCGTTCAACCTCTGCCCAATAAAGCAAAAAACCCGCCGTACAGACTTATGAGCCCTGTCGGCACCTTAGCATGACCCGCTTTAAAAAAACGCCTTACCCCGTTGAAAAAGACTTGATCAACCCGAAAGCCGGTGTTATAACGCTCTCACATTTTGCCGAAGTGGTGGAATTGGTAGACGCGCACGGTTGAGGGCCGTGTGGGGCAACCCGTGGGAGTTCAAGTCTCCCCTTCGGCACCATTTAAAAGCAAGAGCCGTCGGATTTATATCCGGCGGCTTTTTTGTTTTGGTTCAAAAGTCTCGCCACACGAACAGACCCCATCCTCCCCTTCCATAGAGCACAGGATACGGTTTTAAGAAACCATCATACTCCCGCTCCCCTGTGATTGTTGGTCCATCTGGACATGGCGTGAATAGCACTCAAAAGCGCGAGCCATGGATGATAAACGGCGTGGGACACCTGGTGGTAGGGTGCGCTTGCGCACCGCCGACGAATCTTAACGGCCAATCTCGGCCTTATCAAAGCCTTTGCCATAAATCGACCATTCCCATTATCCACATCATCTGAAGATGTTACCCCGCCCCTCAAAAAAAGAGCGCCGAAACCCGGGAAAAAGGCTTGATCACCCCGAAAGGCGGTGCTATAACGCTCTCACATTTTGCCGAAGTGGTGGAATTGGTAGACGCGCACGGTTGAGGGCCGTGTGGGGCAACCCGTGGGAGTTCAAGTCTCCCCTTCGGCACCATTTAAAAGCAAGAGCCGTCGGATTTATATCCGGCGGCTTTTTTGTTTTGTTCAAACCTTGTGGCTGTGGTAACAAATCATCCGAGACCCATAACCTTCAACCGGGGCACCTTTTGATTTGCCCCTGTGCGTGATTGCCATGACCACACCCCCTCGAATCAACTGCAGGGCCTGTATCCACTTCTTTATCACCTGGGACAACCGCCACCCCTACGGATGCCGCAAAATGGGCTTTAAAGGCCCTATGCTCCCGTCTGTCACCGTGCGGAAGAGCTGGGGTGGCGTCTTCCACTTCCAGGCCAAGGCCTCCAATAAACAAAAATCCTCCAAAACCGACATCATTGCCTGATCGCGCCATCGTTCAATGATGCCTTGACAGCATTCCGCGCCATACCTTAAAGTTAACTTTAACTACCACACCAACAAACGACCCGCTATCAAAGGAATGCTCCCCATGTTCACGATCCATGTGGTGGACGGCTTCATTGAGACCCTTTATCTTGCCGTGTACGAAGAAAAGGTCCTGCTCATCGACTCCGGCTGCCGAAGCGACGTACCCCGCATCGAACAGGTCATGAAGCGTCGCCTGTACTACCTATGAGCTAACTAACTTCTGCCGTGGCCTCCCACACCCATCCCGACCACGCCGGGGGCGCACACACCCTCCGCAGCCGCCACAGCGTTCCCGTTGCCGCACCTGAGGAGATCAACCGCTGGTACGCGGGATTTTCCGGGGCTCTCCAGCACACAAATTATCTTCCTGGGTGACGCCTGTGGGCACGGGCCATGAAATACCCCTTTGAGTGGATCTGGTACAAAAAACGCCTCACCTTCGACCACCCCCTCAAAGACGGGGACCGCCTTCCCGGCTTTGAAGACTGGCAGGTCATCGCCACCCCGGGCCACACCGCCCACGACGTGGTCCTCTACCACGCCCACAGCAAAACCCTCTACGCCGCCGACGTCATCCTGAAGGTGGGCAGCAGCTTTCGCCCGCCCTTCCCCGTCTCCATGAGACCCGAAATGCACCAGAGCATCGAAAAACTCCGGGACCTGGAGGTGGTAATCAACCTCTTGCATGGCCTCGTACTGCGGCCACCGAAACCGACGATTTTTCGACAATTCTCGATATCATGCAAAAAGAGATCGACAAAGGCGTGCCCCCGGGCCTCAAACGCCTAAAAGCTCGCTTCTCCCTAAGTGATGAAACAGTACAACAAAAAAAAGGAATAACCGTGCCTCCGGCGGCAAGGTGAGCCACGTTGAAAGCGGAATGCCGCAGCGCTTTCCCCCTCGTTCCTCGGGTTAAAGCACTGCGGCATTCTTGGTTAACGTGTACACGTCTTGTCCAGAGCCACCCTCAGAATTATCGGTGTGGAAAACCAAGCAATGGGTGGCGAACGGCACAGGCTCTGGCGGTATCGGACATGGAGGCGGAGCCTCCGAGAAAGCTATCAGGCGGAGCCTGGGACGAGGCCCCTGATACGGTCTCGATATCCAGAATGGGCAAAGCCGTCAGGGAATGTGAGGAGCCTGAAGAATTTGCCTGCGCCCGTATCTATGTGTCCCCATTTAACCAACGGCATCGGACTACGCCACGACACGCTATGGCGATAGTACATTCCCGAACCTGGAGGCATCTTTTGGGGTTACAGACAAAAAGGCCGAACACCCATACGGGCATTCGGCCTTTTTGTTGTTTAGCTTTTAAAAAAGAAAAAATTATCAGAGGGTCAGGGAGCTCTCCTCGCCGAACAGCAGGTCGCAGAGGAGGCGAACCCCGAATCCTGTGCCGCCGGGGCGGACGTAGGGGGAGTCCTTCTGGGTGAAGGCGGGCCCGGCGATGTCGATGTGGGCCCAGCGGGTCTTGCCCACGAACTCCGAAAGGAAGAGAGCCGCGGTGGAGGACCCGCCCCAGCGATGGCCTGCAATGTTGGCGATATCGGCCACATCGCTCTTAAGATGGGCTTTGTAATCCTCGGGCATGGGAAGGGGCCAACAACGCTCATGAACGCGCTCTGAAGAGCGCATCAGGGCCTTGGAGAGCCTCTCATCAGCGGTAAACACACCGGCGATGTCCTGGCCAAGGGCCACCATACAGGCACCGGTGAGGGTTGCCAGGTCGATCATGAGATCGGGCTTGTAGGTCTTGGAGGCCCAGGCCATGGCATCGGCCAGAATCAGCCGTCCTTCGGCGTCGGTGTTGCCCACCTCAATGGTCTTGCCAGAGAAGCTTTTCAGAACATCACCCACGCGCAGCGCCCTGCCTGAGGGCATATTCTCCACCAGGGGCATGACGCCCGATCACGCGCACATCGGCCGGCCCTTGCCGCGTTTGTAGAGGGTTCCGGCAACGGCTGCCGCCCCTGCCATGTCGCTCTTCATGCCCTTGAGACCGTCGGCGGGCTTAAGGTTGAGGCCACCGGAGTCGTAGGTGACGCCCTTGCCCACGAGGACAACCGTTTTGGTGGCGCCTTCGGGGTGGTAATCGGCCACCACCATACGCGCCGGGCTGTCACTGCCCATGGCAACCCCGAGCATGGCCCCGAACTTCATCTGGGCCAGCTCCTTGTGGTCCTTGATCTCCACAGAGACCCCGACCTCTTCCATGGCCTTTTCCACCATGGCCCCAAACTTTTCAGGTACCTTGTCCATGGGGGGCGTGGAGACCCAATCCCGGGCCAGAAGAGCCCCGGATACCACGGTCACGGCCTTTTCAGCCACGGGGCGCAGGCGGTTCACCTCGTTGCGGGCGATGAGCACCTCAATGGCCGACAAAGCCTTGACCTTGCGCTCCTTTTTCCCCCGGTAGCGATGGAAAAAGTGGTTGGCCAGAAGCGCCCCCTCGATGACAGCGGTGACCTGGCGCTCCCGATCGATCTTGAGGGTTTCGATGTCCGGCATCACGATGGCCACCTTGGGCTGGCCCAGGTCCAGAGCGCGCCTGACGCCGTTGGCCGCCATGCGGCGCAGGTCGTCTTCCGTCACCTGCTTGGCCTTGCCGAGCCCGAGGAAAATGAGGCGCTCGGCCTTGATGCCCCCGGTGGAGTAACGCACCAGGGCGTCATCCTCCTTGCCTTCGAACTCAGGCAGGGTAAGGGCATCGTCCACCAGGGCCGCCAGCCGGGCCTCGGCGGTAATGGATTTTTTTTCGCACACCGGGACCACAATGTTGGTAAATCGCCGCCGGGACAAATCGGCACTTTTCAATATGATCATAGAGTTCTCCAATCAAAGGTGCGTTTATACAGAAAGAGCGGGAGGAGCATCACTCCGGTCATTTGAATGCGGATTACACCATGTTTGTGTGGACGGAGCGGACCATGCAGAGGTGGCCGGAGCCGCCGTCAAGGACCATGGAGTGGGTCACGATGCCCGAGGCGTCGTTTTCCACACCGGCCAGGAAGGTGCCGCCGGAGATTCCGGTTGCCACAAAGCAGGCCTTCTCGCTGTCCACAAGGTCGGTGGTGGTGAGGAGCTTATCGATGTCGGTGCCGTACTTGATAACGTTGTCCCGTTCTTCCTCGGTTTTGGGATCCAGGCGGCCAAAGATCGCCCCGCCCAGGGCCACCACCGCGCAGGCGGAAATCACGCCTTCGGGGGTGCCGCCGGTGCCCATCATCATGTCCACGCCGGAGTCCGGGGTCACGGCCATGAGGGAGCCGGCCACGTCACCGTCGGTGTGAAGCTGAACCCTGGCCCCTTTGGCACGGATGCGCTGGATCAGCTCCACGTGGCGGGGCTTGTCCAGGACGAAAATCACCAGGTCCCGGACTTCCTTGCCCAGGGCCTTGGCCGTGTTGTCCAGATTGTCCTCCACAGGGGCGTCGATGTCCACCACCTGGGCGGCTTCCTTGGGAACCACGAGCTTTTTCATGTAAAAACTGGGGCCGGGATCGTACATGGAGCCGCGGGGTGCCGCGCCAAGGACGGCGATGGCGTTGGGACGCCCCAGGGCCATGAGGTTGGTGCCCTCCACGGGGTCCACGGCGATATCCACGGCAAGGCCGCGGCCGTTGCCTACCTCTTCACCGGTGTAGAGCATGGGGGCTTCGTCTTTTTCCCCCTCGCCAATGACCACGCGGCCTGCGAGGTTGATGTTTGAAAACGCCTGGCGCATGGCGGCCACCGCCGCGCCGTCTCCGGCCTTCTTGCGTCCGGTGCCAACCCATTTGGCCGCTTCAATGGCTGCGGCCTCCGTTACCTTCATCAAATCAAATGCGATATTCATGCGTTAAATCTCTTGGCTTCACTTCCGGTGCGACACTCCCCGCGCACCCCGGGATAATCCGGACTCCGGACCGTATTGTGGTCATCGCAGAACGCAGTCGCCGGACGCAGGCCCTGCCCGCATCCGTCCGCATCCTACATGGTTGAATCAAAAAGGATAATCTATACCACACCCACCCGTGATCAAGCCACCATATTCATCATGTGGGCAAGGGTCATGGCCCCGAAAAGGGACACCGCTGCCGACCAGACCATCAGACGGCAGGCGCTTTCCACGGTGGCGGGCACGTAGGGGTTCTCTTTGTACTCTTCGCAGATGTAGGCCTTGTCCACCACCTTGCCGAAATAGACGGAAGGTCCGCCCATGGTCACCTCCAGGGCTTCGGCAAAGGAGGCTTCCGGGTACCCGGCGTTGGGGCTCAAATGGTTGCGACCGTCCCTGAAGGCAGCGCGCAGAATCTCTTTCCAGCGCCGGGCAATGCCGTAGTTGGCCGCGGCCACGCAAAAGACGGAGAGCCGGGCCGGGATAAAGTTGACCACATCGTCCAGCCGGGCCGAGGCCTTGCCGAAGGCGATGTATTTCTCATTTCGGTACCCCACCATGGAATCCAGGGTGTTGACCATCTTGTAGGTCATGGCCAGGGGTGCCCCGCCCAGGGCCGCAAAAAAGAGGGGGGAGATCACCCCGTCCACCAGGTTCTCGGCCACGGTCTCCACCGCCGCTTTCAGCACGCCCCGCTCATCGAGCTGCGAGGTATCCCGTCCCACGATCATTCCCACTTTGGCGCGGGCCGCTTCGAGCCCGCCCATGCGCAGAGCGTCAGACACGGCCAGGGCCGCTTTTTTCAGCGATCGCGTGGAGATGGCAAACCAGATCATCAGGATCTCCACCACCCGGGCAAGGTCCGCGTGGACATAGGACGCAACGGCCATCACCGCCGTGGCAACGGCCCACACAACAGCCACCATGCAGACGGTAAACAACCCGCCGGAGACCACCGTGGGGACCTTCAGGCGCCTGAAAAAGGCCTCGGATTTGCTGATGAGGTTCCCCATCCAGCAGATGGGGTGTGGGATAAACGCGGGATCCCCCACAAGGAGATCCAAAAGAAAGGCTGCAGGCAGGATGTACCACTCGGAGATGGGAAACATGAATCGTCCTTTTTGATGTTGCTGTCCTTAAATGAAACAGGAAGAACGGCCATTGGCCGCCCCCCCTCACTGAATTAGTGAAAGCCCTCTGTAATGTCAAGAAAGGAGAGAAGATACCTCCTCGATTTCGGTCTTGAAGTCGACGAAAAAAAAGGCGATGATATATCTTTTTTATTTTGTAACAACACTGACCCCCGCAATTTGGGAGCATACACGTATGGAACACTTAAAAGCCTTTGGTGACCTGGTCCTCGATGTCTGGCAAAACGGTCTTTTCGGCATCGATATCGGCCGTATTCTGGTGGCAACACTCATCTTTCTGGCCTTCCTCCTTTTCCGAAAAACCATCTCCAAGGCCATCTTGAGACGATTAAAACGGCTGACGGCCAAGACCAGCTCCGAGCTGGACGACAAGATCCTCACGGCCCTGGAGCCCCCCCTGAACCTGCTGCCCGTGGTCCTTGGCCTCTTTTTCGCCAGGCAATACCTGGGCTTTGAAGGCGCTGCCGCCATTCTCCTGGACAAGCTCATCCGCTCCCTGGTGGCCTTCACCATATTCTGGAGCGTCTTCAACATCATCCTGCCCATCTCGCACCTGTTCAAAAAGCTGGAGTCCATCTTCGACCGGTCCCTTCTGGACTGGTTCTTCAACGCCACACGGGCTGCCCTGGCCCTCATCGGGGGTGCCACCATCCTGGAGATCTGGGGTATCCGGGTCGGCCCCATCATCGCCGGTCTCGGACTCTTCGGTGTGGCCGTGGCCCTGGGGGCCCAGGACCTCTTCAAGAACCTCATCTCAGGGATTCTCATCCTTGCCGAGCGCCGCTTCAAAATCGGAGACTGGATTCAGGTCAACGGCGTGGTGGAGGGCACCGTGGAGCAGATCGGCTTCCGGTCCACCCGAATCCGCAGGTTCGACAAGGCCCCGGTCTTTGTCCCCAACACCCTGCTCTCGGACAACACCGTCACCAACTTCACCTCCATGACCTTCCGCCGCATCTCCTGGCTCGTGGGCCTGGAGTACCGCACCACGGTAAGCCAGCTCAAGGCCATCCGGCAGCGCATCGAGGCCTGGATCACCGAGCACGAAGGCTTTGTCAACCCGCCGTCGGCGCCCCTGTTCGTGCGCATCGACAACTTCTCAGACTCGTCCATCGATCTAAAAATCTATTGTTTTACCCGCACAACGGTCTGGGGAGAGTCGCTCGAGCGGAGCTCATCTGCGCCATCAAAGAGATCGTGGAAGAGGAAGGGTCCGGGTTTGCCTTCCCGAGCCAGTCCCTCTACGTGGAGACCATGCCGTGGGAAGAGCGCCCCGCTGTGGCCCAGGGCAATGGCCCCGGCAGTACTACGTCGGCAGAGCACGGGCAGCGATTGATAGTTCGCACGTGTTCTGGTGCACAGAGTGCACCCTACGGGCTGAGGGCTTATCCATGACTTAGAAAAACCTGCACGGTGTTTCGATACGGGCAGATCTAAGTGCACCGCCCGTTCAATCAACAAACCATCATGGCATTCAAGGTGCCCCGGACAACCGGGGCACCTTTTTTTATGTTTTACACGCCAGCTTACTTCAGATGCTTTTTCAGCAGCCCGAGGAGCCTGTCGTTGGTCTCTTTGTCTTTAAGGGAGAACCGGACGAACTCGCCTTCGATGCCGATGAAGTTGGTGCAGTCCCGGATCAGGAACGCCTCTTCGGCCAGGGCGGCCCAGAGGCCCTCTGCGGTGTTCTCGCCGGTGAGCTCGCAGATGACAAAATAGGTTTCCGCGCCGTAGGGAGTGATCCCGTCCATGGCATCAAGGGCAGCCACAAACCGATCTTTCTCGCCTTTGACGTAGGTGCGGGTCTCTTCCAGAAAGGTGTCGATGGCCTCCCCGCCGGAGAGGATAAAATCCACGGCAGCCTGGGCCATGGCGTTGACGCACCAGGGAAGCACGTACTTGGAAAACTCGGCGATGATGGCCTCAGGGGCCATAAGAAAGCCCACGCGCAGGCCTGGGATGCGGAATACCTTGCTCATGGAGTTCAAGGTCACCACGTTGGCGTGGCCGTAACGGGCCACGCTTTGGCCGTAGGCGTCGCAGGCAAAGGGCAGGTAAGATTCGTCGATGACAAACCGAATGTCGGGCCGGGACTCTGCCATGGCCTTGATGGCCTCGGGCGTGGCCATGGTGCCCGTGGGGTTGTTGGGATTGCAGAGAAACACCGTGTCGTAGCCGTCTGCGGCTTCGGCAATGTCCATGGTGTCCATGGCAAACCTGTCTTCCTTGCGGGTGAGGAGAAAATCCGCCTCTGCCCCGTACATCTCGCAGGCATCACGGTAGTCCGCGTAGGTGGGCCCCACAATAAGGGCCCGCTTGGTCCCAAGGGCCCTGGGGATGGCATAGATGAATTCGGTGGTGCCGTTACCGGCCAGGATGGACGAAGACGAAATACCGTACTTTTCCGCAAGCAGCTCCTTGATATGCCCTGCATCCACCTCGGGCAGGCTGACAATGGTAGAGAGCTTGGACGCCAGATGCTCCATGAGTCCTTCAGGCGGCCCCAGAGGGTTCAGGTTGCTGCTCATGTCGGTAATATCAGAAGGGGTCACCCCCAGATCCTTCGCCAGCTTGTAGATGTTGCCTCCATGACCGATTATCATAACCCGAACTCCTTATTTTTCATGGATTTTCATTCTTTTCTAAATATCGCCCGAATGGCCCGTCAGGCACACCCTGTAAAAATCAAAAAGTCAAAAGCAAGGCCTCCTGCGGCCAGTGGATCGCCCCAGATTGCGAATGCGCCTTGATCGTCGTATGTGAGACGCACTCCTGTGTGCAGGACGCGGGGAACGACGGATAAAAAAGCCGCACCGGAGTGCGGCGCTCCATAATGACACGGGTGTCCCCGGTAACACCGGTTGGCGGACGCCCCCCTAAGCGAATGACCTGAAAAGGCACGGATAACGATATCCTCAGTCATTTTCTTTCGTTCCCAGGCTCCGCCTGGGAATGATAGACGGAGACTCTGCCTCCACGATTGAACTCGCTTCACGCTGAAAATTATATGCAATGTGCCGCTATGATTCACACCAACATGGCGGAGCCTGAAAGCCAGAATAGTCCCCTATGCCCCACCGGGTTTGGTAAAGAATGAAATGGGCCTCTCCCGCAAAAATGGTTGCCCAATGTCAAACATCACGCGAATGCCCCGAAACCGTTTGCATGATGCCTGACTCCATGCATTCGCCACAGGGTTTCAAGGTGCCCCCACCTGGCCGCCGGAGGCATGCTTTTAAAGCGCTGCTGCGGCGGCTACAAAGAGAAACCCTTCGGAGATCTCTGTCATGGCGCCCAGCATATCGCCGGTGATGCCCCCCATCTTTTTCTTGTACCAGGCAAGGAGCACGGCGGTGATGGCTGCATAGACCAGAAGCACCATCACGCCCCGACCGCCGGTGCACAGGGTCAGCAGCACAGGGATGACCATGAACCGGAGGCGCGTTGCCAGGGGCACGTCCCCGAAGAGGTCGTGGGCGGTGCCCTCTTTGCGACCGTAGGGAAGAAGGCCGATGCCGAAAATCTGGCTGCCCCGGGCAAGGGCGGGGATGGCAATGGCAGCAGGACCGGCTCCAGCCGGGTGCGCTCATGGAGGCGAGGCCCGCCCACTTCATGGAGAGGATGGCGATCATGGCCAGAACGCCCATGGCGCCGCTGCGGCTGTCCTTCATGATCTCCAGGACCCGCTCTTTGGGGCGGTGGCTGAAGAGGCCGTCGGCCGTGTCCCCCAGACCGTCCAGATGAAACCCGCCGGTGAGGACCATGAGCAGGACTGTGTCCAGAATCCCCACCACCATGGGGGGCCAGATATGGGAAAGAATAGCGTCCGTAAAGGCGAGGATGCCGCCCAGGATAAGCCCCACCACGGGAAACATGGCCACCTGCCCCACGGGACGGAACACATTGCCCGCGCCCACGGGAAGAATGGTGGAAAACTGCAGGGCCGACTTCAGATCCAGCATGTATTCCTTGATCTTCATGCTCACCCCTTCACCGTCATGGGAATCCCGGAGACCGTAAAGACCACCTTGTGGGCCCGTGCGGCAAGGCGCTGGTTGGCCGCGCCCTGAATGTCCCGGAACTGGCGAGACAGCGTGTTGTCCGGGACGATACCCATGCCCACCTCATTGGAGACGGTCACCACGGGCACCTTGGAGGCTGCGGCGGCTTCTGCAAATTCGTCCACAAACCCCAAGATCTCCTCTTCGCTCTGCTCGGCCATAAAGAGGTTGGTCACCCAGAGGGTGATGCAGTCCACGAGGATCACCTCGGCCCTGTCCTGCTCCTCTTCAATGACCCTTACGATGTCGTAGGGCTCTTCAATGGTGTACCAGGAGTCGTCCCTTTGGGCCTGATGATCGGTGACACGCCTCTCCATTTCGGTATCCATGGGTTGAAGGGTGGCCACGTAAAGTCGGTTGTCCGAGGCAAGGGACTCAGCTAATTTCTGGGCGTGGGAGCTCTTTCCGCTCCGGCAGCCCCCTGTGACAAAGGTAAAGGAGCCCATTCAGGCCTCTCCTTTCGCCATGGTGTTGATGGCATCCATGGCCAGGTGGGTTCGTGTGTGTTCGGCAAGCCTGCCGTAGGCTTCCTGGCGGGCGTCGAGACCCCCTGCGGCTGTGGAGCGCTTCGATGCCGATCTCCGTAAGCCAGGAGTCCACGATGAGGTCGAAGATGCCGTGCATGTAGGTTCCAAGAACCTTTCCAGGACGGGCATGCAGCCGTCGTGGTCCCCTGCGGGTTCGCTGTTGCGCTCAAGCACCTCCACCAGGGGGTCTCCGCCGTGGCGGGAGGTGGTTCCCATGTGGATCTCGTAGCCGCTGCCCTCGATGCCTTTGTAGGTAAAGCGGCTCAGGGTGGTGGTCTTGGGCGCCTTCATCACCGTGGCAACGGGCAGGAGCCCCAAGCCCTCTTCGGTTCCCGCCGCGCCTTCCACGCCCTGGGGGTCCTCGATCTTCTCCCCCAGGATCTGGTAGCCGCCGCAGATGCCTGCCACATGCCCCCCGTTACCGGAAAAAGCCTTGATGCGGGCGTCCCAGCCAGTATCCTTGAGCCAGGCCAGGTCCTTTCGGGTGTTTTTGGAGCCGGGAATAATGACAAAGGAAAACTCCGACAGATCGCAGGGGCGATCCAGGTAGCAGAGTTCGATCTCATCCCGCTGCATCAGGGGCTCGAAATCGGTAAAATTGGAGATAAAGGGAAGACGGATCACCGCCCCTGCGGGCTTGGTGCCCGAAAGGGACGAGCGCCCCTTGGGCTGCTCGATGACCACCGAGTCTTCGGAGCCGATGTGAAAATCGGTGTACCAGGGCAGCACCCCGAGAACAGGTTTCCCGCTTTTGGCCTCGATCCAGTCGCAGCCGTCCTGAAACCGGGGGTTTCCGCCGGACGCGGTCGTGGCACCACCTCCACCGATTGGCACTGGCAACTGATCGGCAGGCAGGCCAGGGTTCCCACCACCTGCCCGAAGACCCCGCCCCGATGGATATCGGCCACGAGGATGACGTCGGCATCGGCGTAGTCGGCCATGCGGAAGTTCACGATGTCCCCGTCCATGAGGTTGACCTCGGCACAGGAACCGGCCCCTTCCATGATCACCAGGTCGTTTTCTTCCCGAAGACGATCCAGGGCCTCGGCAGCAACATTGAAGTACCGCTCCTTTTTCTTGTGGTAGGCGGCGGCGGATTCATCCCCGTCCACCTTGCCCATGAGCACCACCTGGGAGCCGGTCTCCCCGGTGGGCTTCAGCAGCACCGGGTTCATCAGCACCGAGGGCACCACGCCCGCGGCTTCAGCCTGGATGATCTGGGCACGCCCCATCTCCAGCCCCTCGGGGGTCACTCCAGAGTTGTTGGACATGTTCTGGGCCTTGTAGGGCACCACCTTGAGCCCCTGCTCGGCAAAATGCCGGCAGAGTCCGGTGGTCACCACGCTCTTGCCCACGTCCGAGCCCGTGCCGAACACGGCAATGCAGCGGGCCAACTTCTTCTGATCGTCAGCTTTTTTCATTCAAAAAATGCCTCCGGCGGCAAGGTGAGCCACCTTGAAAGCTGGTTTCCGCTGCGCTTTAACCCTCGTTCCTCGGGTTAAATCACAGCGGCAGTGTGGCGTGCGGACTTGTCTGTTCATGTTTTGTTTAAGCCCTACCCCGGATATTTCATACATTCAAAACGTCATTCACCGCCTGCGCCCCTGCTATTTTTCGATGCCAACACGGGCTTTGACGCCCTGGTCAGCAAAATAGTGCTTTACGGGCTCGATCTGAGACACCAGGTCGGCCCGGGCCATGACCTCGTCGTGGGCGTAGCGCCCGGTGATGACAAGCTCGGTGCCGTGGGGCTTCATCTCCATAAGGCCCAGCATCTCTTCCAGGGTGATGAGGCCGTACTTGACGGCGAGGTTGCCCTCTTCGATGACCACCACGTCATGGGACCCGGTTGAAAGGGCCTCTTTCACGAGGTTGTACCCCTCCCGGGCCCGGGCCTTCTCCTTGTCCGAGGGTTTGCCCTTGACCCAGCCTCCGGCACCGAACTGACGCACGGTGATCAGGTCGTCAAACCGCTCCAGGGCCTTGATCTCGGAGTAATCTCCCTGCTTCATGAACTGGGCGATGAGCACCTTGAACCCGGCTCCGGCCGCCCGGACGCTCAAGCCGATGGCTGCCGTGGTCTTGCCCTTGCCTTTGCCAGTGTAGACCTGGATGTACCCTTTTTCCATGGTTCGCCTCATGGGTTCCTGTCGGTTAAGATGTAACGATTCAGCCAATATCCCTCAAACGGCCGGAATGACCTTCTCCGCTTGTTTTGTGACATCCCGTAGGGTGCGCTTGCGCACCATATATCTGAAAAACCAGCATCTTTTGTCATGTCCATGCTGCGTGAAATCCTTCTCGACATTAGGGATTCATGATAATTAGGTTCTTCGGCGGTGCGCAGCACCTATAAGCATGCAGGACACCGTTGAGAAGCTGGATGGTAACGTTATGATTTCAGATCATACTTCTTTCCGTAGCCCCGGGGGGTAAACATAAAGTCGAGGTACCCTTCGGAGGCGCTGTTGCCGATGAACACGGTGGTGAGCATGTCCACATCGGCTTCGTGCAGGTCCTTCAGGGGCACAATGGTCACATCCTGGGCGTCCCGCATGGCACTCTTGACAATGCCTACGGGGGTGTCTCCGCTGCGGTGCTTCAGGGCGATCTCCTGGGCCTTGTTCAGCTGCCAGTTACGCTTCTTGCTCTTGGGGTTGAAGATCACCATGACAAAGTCGGCCTCGGCCACGGCGTTGAGGCGCTTTTCGATGAGCTCCCAAGGGGTGAGGAGATCGCTTAAGCTGACGCAGGCAAAATCGTGGGTCAGGGGCGCGCCCAACAGGGAGCCGCCTGATGAGAGGGCCGGAATGCCGGGCACCACTTCCACGGTGAGGTCGCCCTCTTCCGGGGTGCCGCAGCCGGGACGACGGGCAGAGACCCCTTTTTCCTTGATGATCTCAAGGGCCAGCCCTGCCATGGCGTAGATGCCGGGGTCCCCGCTGGAGACCAGGGCCACCTTCTTGCCGGTAAGGGCCGTCTCCACGGCGGCCTTGACGCGGTCCACCTCTTTTTTCATGGTGGTGGCGATCACCTCTTTGCCGTCCATGAACTCTTTGATGAGATCCACGTAGACGGTGTACCCGGCGATGACGTCCGCGCCTTTGATCACGTCCACGCAGCGCATGGACATGTGATCCACGCTGCCGGGGCCGATGCCTATAATGTAGAGGACGCCATTGCCAGCGCCGCCGTTACATTTTTCCCCTTCACCTTGGGCACCACAAGGATCCATCCTACACTGTGGATCGCTGTGCTTGCGCATACACTCACCGTTCCTACGTGTTTTAAAGCGGCCGCCGAAGGGGTCACCACCCCTTCGGTACCGCTGAGTTGGTCCTTGGTATAAAACGAGAGGAACACCCCTAAGCGCTCGGCGGCCTTAAGGATTCCCTCTTCATCGGCTTTTACGTCAATGGAGGCCATGGCCTTCAGGCACAAAGGGGAAAGCCCCCCCGCCTGAAACGCTTTTTCAACACCCTCCAGGATCTCTTCCACATCGGTGCCCCGGTTGCACCCCACCCCAACGGTGACGCGCCTGGGCCGGATCACCAGGGCCCCCTCTTTTGCCGGGTCCGACGAGCAGTCCACCACCACATCGGCTTCAGCCCGTTCTCCGGCCGGGACATAGAGATCCGCCATGTCGGCATAGATCCCCATGGGGTCCCAGAGCAGGGGTTTTCTCTTTTCCAACAGGGCCATGTTCACGGCTTTGATGGCAGGCGGGTTCTCCACCACCAGCCCCCGTTCGGACACCACGCCGTCCACCGAGGCAATGCCGTGGGTGTCGGTGGCCGTGGTAATGACCGGCACCGCGCCCACAGCCGCCGCAGCTTCCTGCGCCAGGCGGTTTGCCCCGCCGATGTGACCGGACACCAGGCTCACGGCAAAGCACCCCGCCTCGTCCATGACCACCACCGCCGGGTCCTGGGCCTTACCCTTCAAAAGGGGCGCGATCATCCGCACCACGATGCCCGTTGCCATGACAAACACATGGCCGCCAGCCCCGTGGAACCCGGCTGCGATCCCCTCCCCAAGGGAGGGTGCCAGGTGCACACCATAGAGGGAAACCCGGATGCCCAGGGCTTGTCCGGCAGGCACAGCTCGCCGCCCAGGGCAGCACCCAACCTCTGGCCCAGGTGCGCGCCTTTCCGTGACAGCCCAGATTTCCCCATTCAATTAGCACCATTTCCGCCTTCTTATGGTAACAATCAGTTCAAAAGCATGCCTTCAGCGACCAGAGGCCTTTTTCTCGCTCCCAGGCTCTGCCTGGGAGTGTGGGCTGCGAAGCGCCTTGCCGGTGTCAAAAGCAGCAGCGTGCGCGATCATCCACGTCGTCGGTGGCGGCAGAGCCTCCGTGGAGCATTCCCAGGCGGAGCCTGGAAACGAAATCATCCAGATACCGAAGAGTGCCCCCTGTCCTCGGCAGCCACCACGGGCGCAGCCCGTAAGCGAATGTGATCGGCCTGAGGACGAGAGGCGGGGAGCATCGCGACCTGGGGTTGCAGGGCTCGCCCTCTCCACCGAAGGTTCCTTTTTTTGCCCTTCTCTCTTTTTACGCCTTTTCCACCCCGTCCCGGTATTCGTGGGTAAAGGTGGCGTCGTAGAGTTTTGATTTGGCGGCGTTGGTCGCCCACGCCTTTGCCCACGATGATGAGGGCGGTTTTTCGGATGCCTTCGTTTTTCATGGTCTCGGGCAGTTTACCGATGGTGGTGTAGATGATCCTCTCATCGGGCTGGCTCACGCGGTAGGCCACGGCGCAGGTGGACTCTTCCCCGTAGTGGGCGGCCAGCTGGCTGGAGACTTTTTCCGCCAGGGCGCTGGAGAGGTAGATGGCCATGGAGGCGCCGTGGGAGGCCAGGGCGTCCAGGGTTTCGCCTTCGGGCACGGGGGTGCGGCCTTCGGCGCGGGTGAGGATCAGGGTCTGGGTCACCTCGGGGAGGGTGTACTCCATCTTCATGGCGGCGGCGGCCCCGAAGGCTGCAGTGACGCCGGGAATGACGGTGTAAGGGACGCCCAGCTTGTCCAGGTCGCGCATCTGCTCGTCGATGGCACCGTACAGGGAGGGGTCGCCGGTGTGGAGGCGCACCACCTTTTTGCCTGCCCGGTGGCCTTCGGCCATCTTCTCCACCATGCCGTCGAGGTCCATGGAGGCGCTGCTCAGGCATTCGCAGCCTTCCCGGGTCCAGACCAGGAGTTCCTCGGGGACGAGGGACCCTGCAAAAATCACGAGGTCGGCCTCTTCCAGGCTTCGTTTGCCCTTGACGGTAATAAGTTCGGGGTCGCCGGGGCCTGCCCCGGTAAAGATTGAGATAGGATGTGGTCCGTTCATCATCAACCTTCTCCTCGTATTCCGGTGA
Organism: Desulfoluna sp. CYM3A; assembly: GCF_056829965.1. Taxonomy (NCBI): domain Bacteria; kingdom Pseudomonadati; phylum Thermodesulfobacteriota; class Desulfobacteria; order Desulfobacterales; family Desulfolunaceae; genus Desulfoluna; species Desulfoluna sp. CYM3A. Next base: position 703,509 of record NZ_CP186556.1, on the reverse strand, counting down.
CGATAAAGACCGGATTGGTTCCTTTGAGCATCATGTCCCAGGCCACGGTGGTGGAGACACTTGCATTCATGTGCAGCACCTCCACATTGAACCCTTCGTCTTCAAGGGTGGTCACGGCGGTGCCGAGGCTCTGGAGGAGCACGGTGTTGACCACCATGCGTGCGTTGTCTCCCATGCGATCTGAGGCCATGCGGATGATGGCGTCCAGGTTTTTACCGCCGCCTCCGATGAAGACCACGTCCGGGTCGGGGAGATCCTGTGCGGCATCGGGAAGGGCACCTTCCGTCACCGTCATGTTTGTTGCGCCGTAGCGCGTGATGTTGGTTCGGATGTCTGCCACGCGCTCGGGTTTCTGCTAGGCCGCGCACCTGCACGAACCGGGAGGCTTCGATGGAGACCGAGCCGCTGCCGGCCCCCAGGTCCCAGAGCACCTGGTGACCTTCGAGCCCGAGCTTGGCCAGGGTCACAGCCCGCACTTCGGGCTTGGTGATCATGCCGCGCTGGTGGGCAAAGGCCTCGCTGGGCATGCCCAGGCCGATGGCCTGTGGCGGCTCGGCAAGGGCGGCCCCCAGGACGACCATCATGTTGGGATCGCAAAAGGTTCCCGCGGCAATGCCTTCCAGGGTGGCTTCGGTGTGTTTTTCGTCCTGGGTGCCCATGGCCTCGAACACATGGCAGGCGCGGGCTGTGACGCCCTGTTCCAGGAACCGGGCGGCCACGCTGTCCGGGCTGTTCGTAAGGTCGGTGAACACCGCTGTCTTGTCGTGGGCCAGAAGGGTCTTCAGGGTCTCGGGGGAAAGGCCCCGGCCATGGAGGCTCACCACCCCGGCGTCCTGCAGGGCAGAGCCAAGAACAGGAAAAGGCCCCCGGCAACAGCAACATCGGTGCGCCCACGGCGTCGGCACCGAAGCGCTTGGTCACCAGGGAGCCGATGCCGTAGTACAAGGGGTCCCCCGAGGCGAGGATCACCACCTTGCTGCCCTGGGACACCTTCGCTTCCAGGCGGTCCAGAACATCGGACATCTTGCCCTGGATGACGATTTTTTCAGCGGAGGTGTCGGGAAAGGCCAGCTCCGCCGAGTGGCTTCCTCCACCAGCGCGTCCACATCCGAAATCAGCGTCAGGGAAGCCTCAAGGGTCCTGCCTCTCCGACAGGCCGAATCCCATGACCGTAATGGACTGGTTCATACCGTCTCCTTCCGGCTGTCGCTTGCCACGTTTCCGTCAAAGTCAAAAATCAGGCACCGGGCCGTGACCGTCCCTCCGGCAAACCTTGCGGCAGAGGCTGCGGCCAGCTCGGCAACCCGATCCACCACCTGAGGACAGGGTTCCACGGCGGCGGCGGAGCCCGGCCGTGTTGGATGCGGCCACCTTGGCCACCAGCGCGGGATCGTCCACCATCTCTTCCACCAGGTCGGCCAGGAACCGAAGGTTCAGGTCGGACTTGGCGGCGTGGGTGTGGGGAATGCCTGCGGCCATTTTCACGGCCTTGCCGAAAAAAACGGCCAGGATCACATCCACGGCCTGGTCCCCGGCCGTCTCCATGGAGCTTTTGAAGAAGTCGCCGATCTGCACGAAGCAGGCCTCGGCAAGTTCCGGGAACACCTCCATGGCAAAGCGCTCGCTGCGTCGGCCGGTGGTACAGACCACGCTGTGGGCCCCCATGGCCTTGGCCACCTTGATGGAAGAGCGCACCGTGGCTTCATAGGCTTCGTGGGAAAGGGGCCGCTCAATGCCTGTGGTACCTAAAATGGAGATCCCGCCTTCGATGCCCAGGCGGCTGTTGAGGGTCTTTTTGGCCATCTCCTCGCCGTCGGGGACAAAAATCTCAACGACCAGGGGATCGGACTCCCCGGTTTCGGCCCTGAGCATCTCCACGACCGCGCGGATCATTTTCACCGGGCCGGGGTTGATGGCAGCCTGGCCCACCGGGACTTCCAGGCCGGGCCGGGTGACCCGTCCCACGCCCTGCCCCCCGCAAATGGCCAGGGAATCTTCGGCGGCATCGTCCCGTCGTACCCGCGCGCCGATGATGGCGTTTCGGGTGATGTCCGGGTCGTCACCGCCGTCTTTCATGACGGTGCATACCGCGGTCTCCCCGTCCATGTGGCAGGAGACCAGGGGAATGTCCACATGGCCTTCGCTTAAAAACGCGATGCGGACCGTCTCCGGGCACACGCCGGTAAACAGGAGGCTTAAGGCCCCCTTTACGGCCGCGGCTGCGGCTGTTCCCGTGGTGAACCCGCTTCGTAATGTTCGTTTTTTTGCCATATTAAGAAAACCTAACGGGTCTCTCTTACGGAACAAGGCAGTAATAGAGAACCCCTGTGACCATCAACGAGAATATCCTCAGGAACTGGCCGATCAGCAGGATCTGGGTCCCCATGACCGGGGAGAAGATACCTGCGTACCGGGGCAGCTGGTGCCTGACGGCCCGAATGGGAAAGGCGATGATGTTGCCGATGAGAAGGGCCAGGGCCGTCTGTTTGACGGTGAGGACCCCGGCATCAAGCAAAGCGCCTGCCGCGGCAAAGCCGGAGGAGAACTCGGCGGTAAAACCCAGCACCACCACGGAGAGGGATTCCACGGGCATGATCCTGGAGACGGCCAGGTGTGCCAGGGCTTCGTTCATGAAGTCGAAAAAGCCCAGGCGATGCACGAAAAAGACCGCCACGTAGATGGGAATCACCCAGGTGATGATGGTAGCCACACGTTTGGGAAAGCGCTTTCGGATGCCCTGTTTCACCGCATCCCACCCCTTGGCCGTAGGCTCTTTGCCCTCAACCTCTTCGGTTCCGCCCTTTTCACCGTCCAGTATGGCATGGCCCAGCACCAGGAGAAACCCGCTGCGCAGGAAGTGCCGTGAAGGTGAGGCCGAAGTAGACCAATCCTGCCTTGCCCACCAAGGGAATCACGATAAAAAAGGTGGTGGGCAGGTGAAGAAAATAGGCCGGGAACTGATTGAGGAAGTTGGCCATGAAGAGCTGCCTGCGGCTGATGGTACCGTCCTTGTAGAAGCCGTAGAGCATGGAATTGGACGCCTACAAGGCCGTGGTAAAGGCCGCGCTGCAGCGCTCCCCCAGGCCCGCGAACCGAAAGAGCGGCCCGGCCACCTTGGCAAGGTAGCGCGTCCACCCGGTGGATTCGATGACCTGGCCTGCGACCAGCCCCAGGGAGATAAAGCAGATCAGGCGCAGCAGGGGCTTGAAGACGCGGGTCACCACGTGGGGGGTGACCCCGTCCATCCAGACAATCCCTGCTGCGATCATGGCTGCCGTTACGCCCAGGGAGACCGCCAGCGCTTTACCGCTGCCTTTTCCCTTGCGATTTCCGGCCATGTCAGTTTGCCAGCCCGTTCTTCTGCTTGGCGATGATGAGGGTCCAGTAATCAAGCAGAGGATCACCCACATTCCAGATGATCTCTTCGCCTTCGCGGCCGCACTTCTTGATGGCGCAGCTGTTCTCCATCAGACCGCTGTCGGAAAGGGCGTCGGCGATGTCGTCCACGTTTTTATAGGCCTTGAGGAGCACCACGTTCTCGGAAGTGGCGGCGACCCTGCGGACGTGTTCGCCCCCGTAGGCGCCGGAAGTGATCACAAGGGACTCTTCGGCTTCCACAAGGGGTGTGTTGATGCGGGCCGCGGCGGCCTGGAAGGAGGTGATGCCGGGGATGGTGACCACGGGGCACTCCGCGTGGTCGGCTTTCATGTACTGGAGGATGTACCCGAAGGTGGAGTAGGTCAGGGGGTCGCCCAGGGTGAGGAAGGCTGCGTTTTTCCCGGTGCTCAGAACCTCAGCGATGCGGTCGGCGTTCTCTTTCCACGCTTTGGTGGTGACGTCCTGCTCGCTGGTCATGGGAAAGGGGAGGATCTCCACCTCCAGATGCTCGGGGAGGTGGGGCCTGGCGATTTCAACCGCCAGGCTGAAGCTGTTCTTGGATGAGGATGCCGTGAAGATGACATCCACGTCTTGCATGGCCTTGACGGCTTTCATGGTGATGAGGTCGGGATCTCCCGGACCTACGCCAATGCCAAAAAGCGTGCCTCTGTTCTCAGACATAACTAACTACCTCGGTATCCGCCTGCTGTTCAGGCGGTTGATGGGGCCCTCCCAACCCTGAAACACCGACTGTTTTAAAGCGGCACGTGCCGCATCTTTCATCATAGCAGGGTTGACAGTTGACAGAAACGCCCCTAAACGCGCTGCACGCAGCATCCAACTCCTCCTGTCCGCTGTGATGAAAGCTTCTATGGATCAATCGGCGCCGTCGCCTCGTTCCATGCCGATGACACGCCAGTATCACCTTGCCCGGCGCGGCAAGGCGTGGTCGTGTCACCTGGTTGGGGCATGGCCTCAAGGGGCCGACGCAGATTTTTTTCTCACTGCCTCACTACATCGCTAAGCCCCTTGGGATGCCGCCATGATGGCCAGAGCGTTGACGGCAGCGGCGGCTACGTTGGAGCCACCTTTTCGTCCCACGTTGGTGATGTACGGAACCCCAGGGGTCTCCAGGAGCTCGGCCTTGGACTCGGCCGCGTTCACAAACCCCACGGGAAAGCCAACAATGAGGGCGGGCTTGATGCGCCCTTCCCGCACCAGCTCCAACAGGCGAAGCAGGGCCGGTGGAGCATGCCCACGGCGTAGATGGCCCCGTCGAGGTGATCTGCCACGGCATCCACAGCGGCCTTGGCCCGGGTGATGCCCCCGGCCTTGGCGGTGGCAGCCACTTCGGGATCGGCCACCAGGCAGGTCACGCTTCCCCCGAAGGAGCCCACCTCCATTTTGCGGATCCCGGACAGGGCCATGTTGGTATCGGTAAAGATGGGCTTTCCGCCACGAATGGCGGCGATGCCGCGTTCAATAGCCTCGGGGTGAAAGCGAAGGCTCTCGACGTATTCAAAATCGGCGCTGGTATGGATCACGCGGCGGGCAATGGGCCACTCCGCATCGGAGAAGCCGTGGTCACCGGCCTCCTCTCCGATAATCTTGAAGCTCAGGTCTTCAATCTCCTGGGGTTTCATCGTGTCGTTGACTCCTTGTACGCGTTGCAGCGGGCCACAAACGCCTCCCCTACCCCGGCAGAGCTTCCGAAGTGAAGGTGGACGTAGCTGCCCAGTGTATTGCCCTTGACATACCCTTCATCGGGAAGGGTGCGATGGGTACGCGGGGTGACCCGGTAGATCCGGTCTGCCTTGGGCTCCCCCACGGGTTTGGAATAGTGAAACTCATGGCCCCGCACAATGGTGCCGGACGGGCCGAGCAGGGAGGTCTCTTTCAGGGTAATCTCCCGATAGCCCAGGGCACAGCGTTTCTCCTGCATGCGGGTCTCCAGGGGCAGGCAGCCGGTCATCTCCCAGCGACGCCCCTTAAAATCGGTGATGGCCTCGGAGAGGTACATGAGCCCGCCGCACTCGCCGTAGACGGGCATTCCGGCATCGGCGGCGGCTTTGACGGCACTTCGCATGGCGGTGTTTCCGCTCAGGGCTTCGGCAAAAAGTTCGGGGTAGCCCCCACCGAAGTAGATGCCGCTGATCCCTTCGGGAAGGGTTTCGGCTCCTTGAGGCGAGAAAAAGGCCAGGGTGGCCCCTGCTTTTTCGAGTGTCTCGAGATTGTCCGGGTAGTAGAAGCAGAAGGCGCTGTCCATGGCCACGCCAATCTTGACGGGTTGGGCGCTTTGGGGTGGCCCCTTTGGGTTTCTTCTTGGCTTAGCGAAAGCTCCCCGGCCCGCTCCAAGAGAAGATCCAGGTCGATGTGGGCCTCCACGGTGTCGGCCAGGTGATCGGTTTCGGTGCCGGAGAGTACGTGCTCTTCGTCGGTGACAAGGCCCAGGTGCCGCTCGGGAATCCTCAGGGCCTCATCCCGGGGAATCCCGCCCAGGCAGGGCATGTCGCTGTGGACCGAAAGGGCCTCGGTGAGATAGGTGAGGTGGCTCTTGCTGCCGATGTTGTTGAAGACCACGCCCAGGAAATTGAGCTCGGGGTCGAAGTTTTCAAAGCCGGTGACCAGGGCGGCGGCGCTTCGGGCCATGCTGGCGGCGTTGACCACCAGGATCACGGGAAGCCCAAGCCACTTGGCCATCTGGGCCGATGACCCGGCCTCGTCCGTGCCGGAAAAGCCGTCAAAGAGCCCCATCACCCCTTCCACCACGGCCAGGTCTGCCTGGGCCATGGAGCGAGAAAAGGCATCCCGGCAATAGTCCCGGCTGAGCATCCAGCCGTCCAGGTTCCGGGAGGCCCGGCCCGTCACCCGCCGGTGGTGGCCCGGGTCGATGTAGTCCGGCCCCACCTTAAAGGGCGCCACATCATACCCGCGCCGCTTCAGCGCCGCCATGATGCCCAGGGACAGGGTGGTCTTGCCGCTGCCGCTGGAGGTGCCCCCGATGAGAAAACCTGCTTTGCCGAAAGTCGCCTTACTGCCCATGCGTTGCCAGTCCTTGTGTGCTCGGTTCAAAAAGAGTGGGGTATAAAATCTGCCCGATGCGCCGTGCCCCTTCCAGAAGGGCCGGTGTGGGCCTTGAAACCAGTGCCTCGTCCACAAAGTGGATCTCGCCCTTTCGCACGGCCCGAATCAGGGAAAAGCCCGGTTCCTTTTCGATCTCTTCCCGGGTGACGCGGTTCATGCGGCCCTGCTGCACCAGGTAGACGTCGATCACCGGCCCCTTGGCCAGAAGGCGCTCCTTGCCGTAAATGGCGATGTTGCTGCCCTTGGAGGGCACGGCGTCTTCGGCCACGTTGACGCCCCCTGCCAGCTCCAGGGCCCAGGCGGCCATGGAGCCTTTGGAGAAGGTGCGCAGCTTGCCGTGCATGGCCTCGAAAAAAACGATCCGCTTTTCCGGTACCATCCGGGTGACCTCGTGGATACGGCGGGTCTCTGATTCAAATGCCGACACCAGGACCCGGGCCTCGGCCTCGTGTCCGCTAAGGAGGCCCAGGGCCACCCAGTAATCCATCATCTCGTCCACGGTGCCGGGTTGCAGGGAGACCACGGTGATTCCCCGGGCTTTGAGGCTGGACACCAGCCTGCCGTAGCCCCGCTCGATCATCGGGCGGATCAGCACCAGGTCTGGGCGAGCGGCCAAAAAGCGCTCGGTGCCGTCGTGGTAGGAGAACCGGGGGAGATCTGCTGCCCCGTCGCTCTTGGTCGCGCCGATAAGGACATCTGCAGCCCCCATGGCCAGGAGGTTGTCGGTGTGGGCGCTGTAAAGGGAGATGATTCGGGTAAACGGCTTGTCGAAGGTCACCACCTGACCGGATGCGTCGGTGATCCGGGCGGCATCGGCTACAGGTGCCATAAACCCGGCCACAAGGCAAAAACAGAGGATGCGAAGGAAGAGTTCTACCCATGGAACCCTCCCGCATCAAAGAGCACCTGACGGCTCCGGGTCACCTCGTCTGTCATGACCCGAGCCCTGACCCCGAACACCTCCCAGAGGGTCTCGGGGGTGAGGGTCTCCTCCACGGAGCCGGACACGGCCATGCGCCCCTCTTTCAAAAAATGGAACCGGTCGCAGAAGAGCGCGGCGGTGTTGATATCCTGAAACACCCCCACAACGCATCGGTTTTCCTGTTTCACCTTCTCCCGCACCACGGAAAGAAGGCTCAAGGTGTGTTTCATGTCCAGGTTGCTGGTGGCCTCGTCCAGGATCAGCACAGGCGTATCCTGGGCCAGGGCCCGGGCAAAAAGGGTCCTCTGGCGCTCTCCCCCGCTCACCTCGGTGACGGGGCGGTCGGCCAGGTGACGGATATCGGCCACGGCCATGGCCTCGTCCGCCAGCTTGAAATCGTGTTCCGACGGAGAGCTGAACCGGTCGATGTGGGGGTGCCTGCCCATCATCACTACCTCCCGCACGGAAAAGGCAAAACGTACTTCATGGCTCTGGGACACCACTGCCACCTGCCGGGCCACCTTGCGGGCCGACAGCTTGCGGACCGGGGTCCCGAAAAGAGAGGTGGTCCCGGCATCGGGGTCCATCTGTCCGCTCAAAATTTCCACCAGGGTGCTCTTTCCCACCCCGTTGGGCCCTAGGATGGCGTGGAACACGCCCCTCTCAAAATGAGCGTCAACGCCTTTAAGCACCTCTCGCCTGCCGCGCTTAAACGAAATCCCCTCCATGTGGAGCTCGCTGTCCGTCATACTTATGCCCCCCCTCCCATGCGGCTCTTTCGAAAGATCACGCAGAACACCGGCCCGCCGATGAGGGCCGTGAGCACCCCGATGGGCACTTCATATGGTAGCACCGCACGGGTCACGGTGTCGGCAAAAAGCAGGAGAACCGCCCCAATGATAAGGGTTGCGGGAAGAAGCTTCCGGGCATCCGGCCCGGTGACAAACCGCACCATATGGGGCACCAGAAGCCCAACAAAACCGATAATGCCGGAGACCGCCACGCAGACCGCCGCCACAAGGGACGCGGCCACCAGGAGGATAAGGACCGTCTTGGAGGTATCCACCCCCAGGCTTCGGGCGCTTTTTTCGCCCAGGGCCAGAAGGTTCAGGTCCCGGGCGTAGAAGAGAAAGAGAAGAAACCCGGCCCCGGAAACACCGGAAAGCACAGCGGCATCACGCCAGGTGGCCGCGGCAAAACTGCCCATGAGCCAGAAGATGATGACGGACACCTGCTCGTCGGCCAGGTATTTCATGAAGCTCAAACCCGCCGAGAGGATGGCCGACACCATGATGCCCGATAAGATGAGGTTGGAAGAGTCGATGCCACACCGAAGCAGCCGCCCCGACGGTGAGGCCATGGCGATGACGATAAACAGGGTGAGGATGGCGCCGCCGAAGGCAAAGAGGGGAACGGACAAGAGGGTCTTGCCCATGCCGAAGAGAAGGGCTACGGCCGCGCCAAAGGCGGCACCGGAAGAGACGCCCAGGGTATAAGGGTCGGCCAGGGGATTCAGCAGAATGTTCTGGTAGACGGCCCCTGCCACGGCCAGCCCGGCCCCTGCGGCTGCCGCCGTGAGGATGCGGGGGAGCCTTACCTCCCAGACCATGACCCGGGCTGTTTCAGCCGCTGCCGTGGCCCCGTCCGTGCCGGTGATCCCGTTCCAGAGGGCCCCAAGGACGTCCTTAAAAGAAAACGCCACAAACCCCATGCGGGCCGAAAGCAGCACCGCGCAGAAAAGGAGCGCGCACAAGCACACCAACCCTGCCGAGCCTTTCATCAGGGCAAGGGAGGGTTTTGTTTTCCTCATGGACTCCGTGGCGATGGTCATAGGGGGCCTTTCGAATGACGTTTGGGTTCAGCGAAAACCTCCGGCGGCAAGGTGTGCCACCTTGAAAGCAGGTTGCGGATGCGTTTTGCCCCTCGTTCCTCGGGTCAAATCACATCCGCCTTTAAAGCAAAACTCACCCAAAAAGGGTTTTTAAAACCTGTTTGTTAAACTTTCATGTCGCGCCGTAGCCCTTGGGCGAAGGCGGATTAAAAGTTTAGCCTCCGGCAGGGTCGGAGGCAACCAAACCATAAAAAACTACTTGCCGGTGTGAACCGTTACCGCGTCCACGGCATGCTTTGCGTAGAGCTTGGCCCACTCGGGGTTCTCGCCCAGGCCTTTGAGTTCGCAGGTCACCTTGATACGCATCTTCTCCATAACGGTCTTCCATGCGTCGTCTTCGTCGCCGGCCATGTCGTTTCTGGCATGGTCACCGGCAACCACCATAAAGGGCTTCATGAAGACCTTCTTGGCCTTGATGTGCTTCAGGGCGGTGGTGACGTCATCGAGGCCGGGGTAGCCCTCCACGGTCCCCACCAGGGTGGTGACCTCAGGGTACATGGCATTCATGGTCTTCTGGAATTCAATGTACGCGCTGGTGGGGAACACCTCGTTGCCGTGGCCCATGTAGACCAGGACAGCGCCCATCTTTTTGGCCTTTTTCACATCCGCGGCCATGGTCTTGGCGGCGGTTTCAATGTCATTGCGGTACTCGGGGTGCAACCCGGCTTTGCCCAGGCGGATCGGTCGATGGTCATGTAGGAGAAGGGCTTCCACTTGGCACGGAGGGTGTCGATGCCTGCAATTGCGTCCACATAGGCCTTGAGATCAAGGTACTCTTCCCCGGCGTAGACGTGGGTGGTCTGTACCACCACGCGCTTTTTGCCCTCTTCCTGAAGGGCACCGAAGGTTGCCAGGGGGCCTTTGACGTCATACAGCCACGCAGGAACGTTGGGGTTGGCTTTTTTCCAGGCGGCGTCATCGGCGCGGTCGTGCCAGATGCCCCGGATGATGTTGGAGGTAAAGGCGTGCTTGATCTCCGCCTTGGGGAACTCTTTTCTCATCTCTTTGTCGATGGTGAGGATGGCCTGAAGGGCTTCGGGGTAGCTGGTGCCGAAGCTTGCAATAACCACGGCGTCCACCGCCTCTTTTTTGATGGCTGCCGTGGCGGGATTTACACCCAGAAAGGACAGCAGTGATACAATCAAAAGCAGAAGGGTCGTCTTTTTCATCGTTTTTAAATCTCCGTACGTAACAGGTGTATTTATTAAATATGATACCCAGGCATTCAACCGATGGACCAGATGGGAACGCTGCCTCCTTTTAAAGCAATACGCCCCTTTTCATACCCGGCCATACGGCACTGAATCGAGGTAAACCCCTTGGATATCATGCGCCACCATGCCCAATGGATGTCTCCTTCTCCGTCCAGGGGAGAGACCACGGCCACCTTGTCCACGTCAAAGGACAGATGGCCGCCCTTAAGCAGGTCATCCGGGGCAACGCCTTCGGGTAGCTGCCCCTGCACACAAAGAATCATGCCTTTTTTCATCATCGGCTCCTTTATAAACTGATCATTTACAAAGGACCGGAGCCCGGCTGACTCCTTGCACAGCCCCTCCGGTCCGACCATCTCCGAAAAAGGGCTGTTCCCTGTTTGCTTCGCCCTTTTCATCACGCGGTTCCCCTGTTCTCCGCAGGGGTGTTTTGTGATGCGGCATGCCGCACCCAAAGCATCACGTCTTCTTCACCCTGCTGCAGGTCTTCTGACTCCCGGGCCTTCCGAACGGCTCACCTTCCCGCCCTGATTGCCGCCGGCCTGAAAAGGAGGGCCAGCAGCGGGCAGTGGCTTATGGATAAGAGGCATATACCCCGATCCGTGCCTGGTACGGTTCCCGGTTACAGCGGCGGGACCGTTCCCGATTTTCACGGGATTCCCTTCCTGCGTGTATGCAAGACCCCTTGCGGGGACCCGGTCACGTACTCACACGAAAATCGGCCGCCGTGACGGGGACAGATTTTCGGGTCTTCCAAACAAGAAAATCCCCATGCCTGCAATCGTATGCAAGCATGGGGATTCCGTATTCAATCCTCAAAGTCGGGCGCACCCTTTACCACGGCAGTGCGCCACTTCTATATGATTCAATCCCCGTGTTCAGGCGGCTTTTGTTGTTTCAGGCCGCCTCTCTCACCACGGTGGAGATATGACGAAAACATCAGACAACGGGACATCATATAGCGCATGGCAGGTCTTCTGACTTCCGGATCATCCGTACCTTCGCGCCTTCCCCTCATTGTTCGACCCGATCACTTCGGACGCATCAAGAAAGTGGCGTTGTTGCGAAGGACGTCCCCGGTTACAGCGGCGGGCCCGTCTCCGATTCTCACGGAGTTCCCTATTAAGCATTAGCTGCACCAAGCATAGGATGTGATCCTAAGCCACACTTTTCCGGTTGTCAAGCCAATCTAAGGCCCGTGCCCCATCCCTGCCCGACGGCCTACCGCAAAATTCCGAACGATGGCACCGGACAGGGAACATGACGGAAAATTCCTTCACGGGCAGTGCTTATTCAGCAAGCCCGTCGGCACGTTTCGCTGCCCGTACGCCGGAGAACTTGAAGACGAAGAGACACAGAAGTACCACGGCGGTACCCACACCGATGACGGTGGAGGTTCCGATGGAGAGCCCGAAGCCGATCTTGGCCTGAAGGATAAAGGTGACCACCACAGAGGTCATAAAGGTCGCCGGCAGGCAGGCGATCCAGTAGTTCTTCATCTCCTTGGCAAGGAACACAGCGGCGGACCAGAGAACCAGAGTGGCCAGGGCCTGGTTGGAGAACCCGAAGTAGCGCCAGATGATCCCGAAGTTCTGGGTGGAGATGACAAAGCCCAGGGCAAACAGGGGCACGGCGATCATGAGCCGCTTGGCGGTCTGGGACTGGCTCACCTTAAAGGACTCAGCCAGGATCAGGCGGGTGCTTCGGAAAGCGGTGTCCCCGCTGGTGATGGGCAGAACGATAACCCCGATAACCGCCAGAAAGCCACCCACAGGCCCAAGAAGGACATTGGAAACCTCAGAGACAACGGCTGAAGGAGTCCCAGCAGCAATCACGGCGTTCAGGGCTTCCGGCAACCGGAAAGAGAGCCCCACGGTGGCCCAGATCAGGGCGATGATGCCTTCCAGGATCATGGCGCCGTAGAAGACAGCGCGGCCGTCCTTTTCGTTTTTGACGCACCGGGCCATCAAGGGAGACTGGGTGGAGTGGAAGCCGCTGATGGCACCGCAGGAAAGGGTAATGAAGCAGCAGGGGCCAGATGGGCTTGTTCGCAGGATGGCGTGCTGGCGGTCATCCAGGTTGGGCAGGATCTCATAGCCACCGAACATCAGGGCCACCACAGTGGCAACAGTGGTGATGAGCAGCAGGGCGCCCAGCAGGGGATAGATCTTTCCGATGACCTTGTCGATGGGAAGGATGGTGGCAAGAAAGTAGTAGCCGAAGATGGCAAAGATAAAAATCTGGGTGTTCACGCCGGTGAGCCCGGTGAGAAGCTTGGCCGGGGCCAGAACGAAAATAACGCCCACCAGCATGAGGAGCACCACGGAGAATACCCGCATGGCCTGTCGTGCGGGCATGCCGAGGAAGTCGCCCACCACCTCGGGGATGCTGCCCCCACGGTTCCGCATGGAGAGCATGCCGGAAAGCTGGACTGCCCCGTAAAAACAGAGCCAATGACAATCCAGACCAGGGCCACCGGACCGTAGAGTGCCCCCAGGATGGGGCCGAAAATGGGGCCGATCCCGGCAATGTCCAGGACCTGAATAAACAACACCTTCCACTTGGGAAGGGGCATGTAGTCCACCCCGTCCTCAAGCTCGTAGGCAGGGGTCCTTCGGGAGCTGTCCGGCCCGAAGGTTTTTTCAACAAAGGTACCGTAGGTAAAGTACCCGAGAATCAGTGCAGCGACGCACGCAAAAAAAGTAAGCATAATCTAAATGACCTCCATGACAAAACGCATTGATCGCCCGTGGGGCGGTTCCTCTTTCACACCTGCTGTTGTAGCGGAATAAAAAGGGGATACGCCACGCTCGAAACGGCCCATGTCGTTTTTCGGGGATGGAATGCATCAGGAGGGTGCCGAAACAACATGGCCGCCCAAAGGGGCGGCCAGAGAGCTTTCAAAAAGGGAGGTCAGGGACGGGCTGGAGGGTGGTTTCGGGGGATGGAAAAGGAGACCTCCGTGCCCTGGCCCTGGGTGCTCTCGATGACCATGCGGCAGGAGGGGCCGTAGATTCGTCGGAGCCTGTGGAATGGTGTTCCGCACCCCGATGCCCTCACCGGCCGCGGCCAGCTCCTCGGGATTATACAGACGGCCCACGGTCTCCTCGGACATTCCCACGCCATCGTCGGTTACCCGCACCGTGAGAAGCGTTGCATCACAGTCAATGGAAACAGTCACCGTGCCCCCCTTTTCCTTGGGCCATCCTGGTGCTTGACGGCATTTTCCACCACGGGCTGGATCACCAGGGCGGGGATCGGCCAGTTGTCACCTTCTCCTCACATAAGCCCCGATAGGAGACGCGGTCGCCGAAGCGGGCCTGCTCAATGGCCAGGTACGCCTCCACCTGCTCCAGCTCCTCCTGGACGGTGATGTAGCCCTTGCTCTGGTCAAGGTTCCGGCGCATGTAGCTGGACAAGTCCAGGATCAGCTCCCGGGCCCGGTCTGGCCGGGTCCGGCAGAAGCTGGCGATGGTGTTAAGGGAGTTGAAGAGAAAATGGGGGTTGATCTGGGCCTGGAGCCGCCGGATCTCCGCATAGGCCAGCATCCGGGCCTGGATCTGGATGTCTTCCAGCTCCAACTGGGTGGAGAACAGCACGGCAAGCCCCCGGGCGGTCTGAAAATGGACCTTGTCCAGAGGTTTTTCCCGGGTACCGTAAAATTTCAGGGTCCCCACGATGGTCCTCCCCCTTCTTTAAAGGAACGATGATGCCGTGATGGAAGGGGCAGCCATGGTGGGGGCAGGCGATCTCCCGCTTCGTGTGCCGGAACAGGGGCAGCCCGTCGTCCAGAACCATGCCGGTGGCGGCGGTGCGGATGGGTTCACCGGCAATGTGGTGATCCGCCCCAACCCCCATGTGGGCCAGCACATGGGTGGTGTCCGTGATGGCAACAGCCGCCACGTCCACCTGTCGGAAAATGATCTCAGCCGTCTTTTTGCTGTTCGCCCAAGCCCTGCGCGCAGATACCCCACGGTGAGGTTGGCGATCTCCAGGATCTGCTGCACCTGGCGGGATTCCCGCCGCTCACGTTCCCGAAAGAGCCCCTTGATCAGCTCCACAAAAAAGGCCGCCCCAACAGAGTTGACTAAAATCATGGGCACGGCAATGAGCCGCACCAGGTCCACGGCCTCGGAAAAAGGCTTGGCAAACAACAGCACCAGCCCCATGTGCATGGACTCTCCGGCCACCCCCAGACCAAAGGCCACCTTCCAGTTCATCACCCGCGAGCCGTACCACCCGGCCAAAAGCCCTGCGGCCACACCTTCCAAAAGCGTGGCCGTGGCACAAGGTGCCGAAGTAAACCCGCCGATATCAATAAGGAAGCGATGCCCGCCTGCAATAACACCGGCCCCAAGCCCCACCCAGGGGCCGCCGAAAAGCCCGCCCGTCACCACGGCCATGGCCCTTAGGTTGGCAAAGGCGTCGTGGACCGGATCGAACCCGTAGTTGCCCAGAATGGCAAACAGGCCGAAAAAGCAGGTCAGCACAGCCTTCTCCACCCAGGGGTGCTTCCCCAGAAAGGTCTTGCCCGCCGCCCCCATGTTCAAAATGAGAAAGGCCGCGGCCACGGTGAGGCCCAGGTGCTCTATGAGGGTGATCAACAGATGGGTGATGGATACATCCACGTTCGGGTATTCTCCTTTAAAAAAGCCTCCGACGGCCCCGCCGAGAGTCAAGCCTTTGAAAAGTTTAACAAACAGGTCTTAGATCATCGTTTTAAACATACGCCGGAACAATTCAGACGGTTCTCGGTATCAGCCCCTGTTTTTGTTTTGATCGCCCCGGGGGCGATCAAAACGAAGAACTGGTGCATTAGTACGTTTTGTGCAGTTTTTTCAAAAAAGCGACCCGCCGGAGGGGAGCCGGCTTCCTCAATCTACCTCAACCGTAGACCGCACCGACACCTGGGTGCCAGGGTTTCATAGATACCGGTCGTTTTTTGGAGATGCGGGGACTTTTCCGGGGGCTGGAACGACAGGGACTCAGAGCCCAAGGTTCTCCTTGAGGCCCTTGACACGGTTTCGGCTCACCACCACCTCGCTGGCGGCGGGGTCGTCCATGACGAGGAGGTACTTGCCGTTGTACCAGCTGGTGACTTCGCGGATGTGCTTGAGGTGAACCAGGCTGGCGCGGTGAACGCGATAGAAGGGGTAGCCTGCAACCAGCTCTTCGAGGCGATCCAGGGTGGGTGCGCCGTGGGAGATGTAGTCGCCGTCATGGGTAAAGACCCGCACCCGTTTCTCTTCGGCCCGGCAAAAAATCACCTCATCGGGATCCAGGAGCAACAGGCGCCCCTGGCTCTCCACGGACAGGCGTACCACATGGGGCGGCCTGGCGCCCAGAGCCTCCAGCAGCCTTGCCACCTCATCACCCGGAGCCGAAGACTCCGCCTCCAGCCGCTCTCTGGCCCGCCCAACACCCTTGGCCACGCGCTTCATGGAAAAGGGCTTCAGGATGTAGTCCACGGCCTGCTCGTCGAATGCCTTCACCGCGTACTGGTCATAGGCCGTGCAGAAGATGAACAGAGGCGCCTTGTGCAGGTCGCCGCAGGCTTCAATGACGTGAAACCCGGTGTGACCCGGCATGTTGATATCCAGAAAAACCAGATCCGGCTTCAAGGTGCCGATCTTTTCCACCGCTTCTTTGGCGGAGTTGGCCGACCCCACCACGGTGACATCCGGCAACCCCGACAACAGGTAAGCCAGCTCGTCCACGGCAGGCTGCTCATCATCCACCACCAGACATCGAATTTCCATACCCCCTCCCATGTAAGCGCCGACGCACATCGCATTGCCACTATATACATCCAGAAGGCAACACGTCAAACAGGCACAAGGCCCTTCAAAACGCAAAAAAGCGGGATATCGCCGGGCGACTCCCGCCATGCCGTGCCACACAACCTGGCCGTATTTCAGCTCTCTTCCAACACTCGATTCATGCGGCCCTGGCTATAGCCCTCCAGGTCGGCGGCCACATGGAGATACCCTGCCTGCCTCACCGCGGCAACCACCGTCGCCATCAACTCCTGGCCAAACACACGCCGCAGGTCCTCCTGGGAAAACTCGATCCTGGCCACGGTCCCGTGGTGCCGCACCCGATAGTGTGAAAACCCCAAATCGTCCAGGGCCGCCTCGGCAGCCTCCACCATGGCAAGGGCCTCCCGCGTAATCTTCTCTCCGTAGGGAATACGCGTTGCCAGGCAGCTCATGGCTGGTTTGCGGGCCACAGACAGCCCCAGGGCTTACAGTTTCTCGCATCTTGGATCATAGAGCCCCGCATCCACCATGGGCGCACCGATACCGAGCTCTTCCGCGGCCTTGAGACCGGGGCGGTAGTCCCCCAGGTCATCGCAGTTCACCCCATGCACTACATTGCTCACCCCCAGGGCCTTCGCTTCATTACTCATCTGCGTGAACATACGGCGTTTACAATAATAACATCGCAAGGGTGTGTTCCCCAGAAAATCCTCATCCTCCAGCATACCGGGATCATAAAGGATATGCCGGACACCCAGTGCCTTGGCACAGGCCTTGGCCGCTTCGATTTCACGACGCGAGTGCACAGGGGGAGCCCAACGCCACCGCCGCTGTCCCAGGGTATCTACCGCTGCTTTCAAAAGCAGTGTACTGTCCACTCCCCCAGAAAAAGCCACCGCCATGAATTCGTATGTTTTCAGGCGATTTAAAAGGGATTCATACTTTGTTGTACTGCGATTCACAGGGGTCCTGACTCCACCAAAATGGTTTACAATTGTTTACAACTTTTATATACATGACCGTTAACAAGTAGAAAATAACCAGTTGGCATCATATTATAAATAATTGAGATTTTCAAAGGTGATCACATGGCAAAGGAAACCGTAAAAAACTCAACCGATGCGCCCAAGGAGGCCGCAGCCAAGGAAGAGTCTCCCAAAAAGGAGAACAAAACAACGGCTGAAAAGACCACCGCAAAGAAAGCTCCCAAGTCTAAAAAAGCCGTAAAAAAAGCAGCCGCCACCAAGAAGAAAAAAGAAGAAAAAGCCTTAAAAGCAGAAGCTAAAACCACCACCGCCAAAAAGACCACCGCGAAAAGCACCACAAAAAAAGCCGGTGCCGCTGAGGCCAAGAAGCCTGCTGCAAAAAAAACCACGGCCAAAAAAGATGATGCCAAGGCCAAGGCCGATGCAAAAAAGAAGGCCGACGAAGAGGCGAAGAAAAAAGCTGAAGAAGAAGCTCGCCTGAAAGCCGAGGAAGAGGCCAAGAAAAAGGCTGAAGAAGAAGCCCGACTCAAAGCCGAGGAAGAGGCAAAGAAGAAGGCTGAAGAAGAAGCCCGCCTGAAGGCAGAGGAAGAGGCCAAGAAAAAGGCTGAAGAAGAAGCCCGACTCAAAGCCGAGGAAGAGCGAGAAAAGGCTGAAGAAGAAGCCCGACTCAAAGCCGAGGAAGAGGCTAAGAAGAAGGCTGAGGAAGAAGCCCGCCTGAAGGCAGAGGAAGAGGCCAAGAAAAAGGCTGAAGAAGAAGCCCGACTCAAAGCCGAGGAAGAGGCTAAGAAAAAGGCTGAAGAAGAAGCCCGACTCAAAGCCGAGGAAGAGGCTAAGAAAAAGGCTGAAGAGGAAGCCCGTCTGAAAGCCGAGGAAGAGGCCAAGAAAAAGGCTGAAGAGGAAGCCCGACTCAAAGCCGAGGAAGAGGCCAAGAAAAAGGCTGAAGAGGAAGCCCGACTCAAGGCAGAGGAAGAGGCAAAGAAAAAAGCTGAAGAGGAAGCTCGCCTGAAGGCCGAGGAAGAGGCAAGGATAAAGGCTGAAGAAGAAGCCCGACTCAAGGCCGAGGAAGAGGCAAGAATTAAAGCCGAAGAAGAAGCCAAGCGCCAGGCTGAGCTGGATGCCAAAAAGAAAGCCGAGGCCGCAGCTCGCCGCAAGGCAGCCGAAGAGGCCCGCACCAAAGCCGAACAAGAAGCCAGGGCTCAGGCCCAAGAAGAACAGCGCCTGCGTGAGGAAGCCGCCAAAAAGGCCTCCACGCGAAAACTCATCACGGCTGTCTGTGCCTTCGGCGTATTTGTCCTGATCCTCATCGCCTCCAGTGCCTCCAACACCTCCAACTACTTTGTCACGACCAAAAAGCACTCCACCTTAATATATAAGGGAATCTTCTCCCCCACCGGCAAAGAACTCCTCATTGAAATCCCCACGGCCGTGACTCTGGATACGGTTAAGGAGACTTACACCCTTCAGGAGGTGAAGCCCCTGATCTTTGCCCATCACATGAATTCGGCATCAGCCCTTCGCACCACGGAAGGGATTCCCGATCTTGAGGCCATCATCGCATCCTACGAAGCTGCCGTGGACTTTGCCCCCGGCCCCGAAGAGCTCGACGAAGCCCTTAAGCAACTGGAAGCAGCCAAAGACGTCTTAAGGCTATTGAGATAGTTACCTGCGCGAGTGGTTATGCACTGCTTAGGAAAATGCGCCTCCCATATGGGGAGGCAGGGTTATCGAAAAACCAAAACCCCACCCCTAAAAATGGTTTAAAGCATCCACTCAGGCAATCCCTGCCAGCCCTTTTTCCAACGTGTAAAGGCCATCACCACAGCCCCTCAGAGCCCCAACGGACCCCACGCAACAACACATTGAAATACCGCATCATTTCACCCAACACGCCCTTGGCACGCCCCTTGCTCTACCTTTGATCAGACAACGCAACACGACTCAAAACCAGACCGGAAGACTCCGCCCCCAGTCGCACTGCATGAGACCGATCCGGTCATCCACCTCAAACCCAAGGAGGCACAGGTGAACGCTCTCAATCAACGTGTTCTCATCCCTGTAGACGGATCCATCCAATCCACCCATGCCGCACTCTACGCGGCACGCATCCTGATCCCTGAAAAGACGACGTTCACCCTGTTTCTGGTAGAAAATGTCGTGCCGGAAACCTTCTGGGACACCCAATCCGACGGTATGGAAGGCACAGGCCCCGACAAACTGGGCGGTTGGTGGGAAGAAAACCACATCCGCTACAACCGTAAGGTCATCGAAAAAATCCGCACCGACCTCATCAAAGAGGGCTTTCCAGACGAATCCGTTGAGGTAAAAATCCGCCACCGACGGGTGGGCATTGCCCGGGACATCATCCGGGAGTCCAAAAAGGGCTACGACCTGGTAGTGGCCGGTCGCATCGGCCACAACATCCACACCGGGGCCATCCTCGGCAACTGCGCCCGCAAGCTCATCGCCTCGGTGAACCACGTGCCCCTGGTCATCGTTGGCGGCAACCCCGACAGCACGGGCGTGCTCATCGGCTTCGATGCCTCCGAAGGCTCCAAAAACTGCGTCCGGCAATTGAAAAAAAGCGTCACCCGAAACATTGAAAAGGTGAAAATCTGTTATGTGTCGCGCTCCCTCAACCTCATGAGCGGCTCCTTCGACCCCTTCCAGGCATCTCTGGACGCATACAACCTCATGGAACAGGAGCACCAGATACACCACCAGTCCCGCATGCGCCCCCACCTCCAGAAAGCAGAAACCATCCTCAGGGACGCCGGGTTCGACCGGGCAGGCGTGGACTCCATCATCCTGCGCTCCTACCTGAGCCGCTCCGAAGGGCTCATGGACGAAGCCAAAAAAAGCGGCTACGACACCATCATGGTGGGACGCCGGGGCCACTCCATTGTGGAGGATTTTCTTCTGGGCCGAGTGGGGGACAAACTGGTGCAGATGGGCCAGGACAGAGCCATCTGGCTTGTCAATTAACGACTGCTCTCAAACAAGGGCCCATGGACAACCCCGTATCAACCACGATTTAAACCACTTCCATCCGCCCTGTTTTTTCGATTCAAAAAACGCGTCAAAGGGATTGACGCCGCCGAAAAATGCCATTAGTATACGTCCCACATGAGCGGGAATAACTCAGTGGTAGAGTGTCAGCTTCCCAAGCTGAACGTCGCGGGTTCAAGTCCCGTTTCCCGCTCCATGAAAGACAATAAATTCGGATAGTTGCAAAACACTGCACATCTTGAATTTACCCCATACGACAGCCGTAAAGAGGCAACTCTTTACGGCTGTTTTTGTTTTCACAAACGCCCTCCTCTCTCCCACATCACCCCGAGTGCCACCTTGCGAACTCAGGAGCCGGAAAAACGAATACTCCCACGGGGAATTGTAGGGTGCGCCGTGCGCACCGCATTTTCCGAGAACCGATACGGTTTCGTGTTGCACAAAGCAGTGCGGGAGCCGTTACCTACCCGCCGCAGCATCGGTTGGGTGGAGGATTTTGTCAAATGTGTAGGTGCGCCCCCCTATACATACTTTTCACTTTACAAACAAATTACTTAGAATATGAATTATACTTAACAAAATTCCGAGAGACTTCCAACTCCACACAATAAGACCCTACAATGCCATCAGATGCCAACCTCCAGCTAAGACAATTCCAAACCATCAACTTAAATGACCCGTTCTTCGATACCTTAAAAGAGAACTATTCTGAGTTCACAAACTGGTTCTTTCGTAAGGGACAAGAAGTCGCGTATACAATGTATGATGCCCATCAATCATTATGCGGCTTTCTGTATTTAAAAGAAGAACTCGGGCCTATAACGGATGTTTCACCGAACCTTCCCCCTGATCGATATCTTAAAATTGGTACCTTTAAACTCCACGCTCACGGAACAAAACTGGGGGAACGGTTCATTAAGAAAGCGATTGATACTGCTATAGAAAAAGTATCACAAAGCTATACGTCACCATTCTCCGTGTAACATGCCCAACTCATTGCAATCATATCACGTTATGGTTTCCAGCGGGTCGCACAAAAGATTACACCTAACGGCATCGAAGATGTGTACCTGAAAATCATTGGTGCCGTTACTGGGATGTTTCATTACAGTGTTTATGCTCGTCTCCTTACGGCAAAGATCATACCTCTTGGGTATTCAGCCGCAGTATCATACACGCCTCTTCCCTGACTCCATATTAAACAATGAAAGCCTAAGTATTGTTGACTACGTCTCCCATACGAACTGCATTGAGAAAATCTATGTCTGCAAAATGAGAGACGTACACATGCTTCGAAGTGGAGATGCTCTGATTATCTACCGTACTGGTGATGGACAGGCCCCTGCATGGTATCGGCGCAGTTGCGACATCCTTATGCATGGTCGAAGAGGTAAAATCAAAAAATGATTTTGCATCAATTCAAGACTTTATCGCGTACACCTTACCGCGGAGTGTCTTCTCTGAAGAGGAACTCGTCAGAATTTACAATGGCTGGTATAATCTTTATGCTATAAAGATGTCATACAATGCTGCGTTACGTAATAGGATTATCCGGCAGAAACTTGTTGAAAATGTCGGTTTAGACCAAAATGCCTACTGGGGTTTTATGCCTGTTAGTCGTGATCAGTTTCACATGATATCTGAAATGGAAGGGGAACGATAGCCTTATTCTCGATTAACCCTGAGTATGTCGACAAAATTTTTTCTGGGGAAAAAAAATACGAATACCGAAAAGCAATCTTCAAGCAGCCCGTGAAGAAGATTGTAGTGTATTGCACAAAGCCCGTAGGGAAAATAGTGGGGGAATTTGACATCAAGGATGTATTGGAAGGGTCGCCCGAAATGATCTGGGCAAAGACACATACAGACTCAAAGTGTCAACGAGGCCTTTTACCGAGAATACTTTCATGATCGATCAAAAGGATATGCCATCACCATTGATGAAATGAGACTGTATGAAAATGCCATCGATCCAACCGAAGCATTCGTCTGCTTCATCCCCCCCCAGTCATTCCGATATCTTGATGAATCTACTTACAAAACCTATCAAGCATTAGCTTCATAACGAACCTTTTTGACGCCTCACCGTGATAGGCTTCCCCCCCGTGAGTAAAGGGGTCACACCTACACGGCCTCACAAGGGACGGTGTGAGGCTCCCGATTTTCTTTTAGAAAACACGAAGCTGCTCTGGCTTATGGAAGAGGCGGTGCGCACGGCACACCCGACTTATGTCACGCAGCATCATCGTGTATTGCCGAGTGTATGGAAAAGAAACTGTACCTGCACGTTTGACACCCCCCTCTCCCCCCAACTCTGCCTGACTCCGACCAAATACGTTGCATGGTTTCACTGCCCCCCCTCCCGCCAAAGATGAATAAATACGGCTCACGCATCAAAAAGCGGTGCGGGGGCCGCACCCTACCTGCCCCACCGTCACGACCTAAGACGAGTTTCCCGATATGTCGGAGCGTAACGATACGCCAACCCATACAGAGATCACACAGCAGGAAGTTATACACAATGCGGGAGTTGAAATTTTTTATCTCATGTTCACCCTTGAAGAAAAATAAATTTCACTTATGATTGAAAACCGAAGGACCGAGAATAAAAGGGGTGTGAGCAAGCCCATGGAGGGCCTCAGCCTTAACCATGGTAACGTGCAAATAAGGGCATAACCCATCAATCGGTTGTGCTTACAAAAAATAAGACAGGATAGAGACATGGATAATTTAGATGCTTTTTTGGACAATCTTCAGGATGAGATTTTTGAGGACGCTAAAGAATCGTTTGGTGAAAAGGGGTTTGAGCGCTGGAGGAACCCCCGTTTTCAGGGCAAAATGGAGAATCCCGACGCCTTTGCCTCGTTGACGGGGTCTTGCGGTGACACAATGGAAATCTACCTGAAATTTTCGGATAACCGGGTTACCGAGGCCTCCTATTTTACCAATGGATGTGCCTCAAGTTCTCTGTGCGGCTCCTTTGCAGCAGAGCTTGCCATTGGTAAAGACCCGGATGAGCTTGCGAATATTACCGGTGAACGGGTTTTGGAAACAGTCGGGAAATTACCCGATGAAGACACGCATTGCTCGGGCCTTGCAGCCTCGACGCTTCAGGAAGCGCTGTCGTGTTATATGAAAAAAAGAAGGTAAGGGCTTTGTCTCACAGCAATGGCACTGGGGGCGAGGTAGAAACCCCTTGTGCCATAGCCGTTGCCACCTCAATACGAAGTTGCATAACACAATGAAAAGCAGGGTGGTGCGCGCCGTGCGCAACGTTTTTCTCGAAAACCAACGTGATCCTTTGCCACCAAAAAAAGGTGCGGGAGCTGCGCCCTACGAGCCTCCTCGCAATGCGAAAAAATCAGCCTGCCTTACTACCATCGAGATGAACAAGACCTCAATACTCATCAACAAAAACAAAAGTATTTTTTATTTGCAAGACAAAATGATTGTGTCAAGATATCAACACAAACGGTGTTTACGGGCCAATTGATGGCGTCGGTTTATTATTAGGTGTGATCACACCCCTCACCTGTAAAAAGACAGACGGCCCCGCCAGAAAAAAGATGCTATTCACGGCATGATCGGAAACACCATAAAGAAATTGCCCTGATAGCTGCGCTCTCGTCACCGGAACCGGACACACACATCCCCCCATGAAAGGAATACTTGATATGCTGAAACGAATCATCATCGCATTTTGTTTTGTCATCATGGCCTCAGCCCCTGCCTTTGCCCTGAGATGCGGGAACGACACCATCTCAGTCGGAGATTCAAAGGGGTCAGTCCGCATGATTTGCGGAGAACCTGTCTCAAAGGAGATCCTTGGCTACATTGATCGCGTGGAGACCGAATCCACCCATGGCTCCACGTCAGAAAAAAGGATCCGGGTGATGAAGATCGAGGAGTGGACCATCAAAACGACAAATTACAACAGCACGTATTATTATAGCCTGGTGTTCGAAGGAAATCGGCTGACAGAGATCAGCTCCCTCGGCGAAAAAAGATAATCCTCCCAGATACAACCGCCCCAAAGTACACAGCGAAGGCTCCCCCGATTGATTCGATTTACTCGAACATTGAGGGAGCCTTTGCCGATACACAGAACGGTTCCCTGCGAGCAAAGCGAGAAAGCGCCCTATTGGGTGCGAACCGGCTTTTGCGGATATGGTCGGGATGGGATATATTGGGCGGTATGAAGATTAAACGAATAAATAAGGCCGACACCTCGGTGTCGTGCCGAAGGCCCCTGTTCATGAGCCGGGTTGTTGCGGGGTTCCCGTCTCCGGCGGAAGATTTTGTGGAGGGGTCCCTGGACCTGAACGAATATCTGGTGCGGCACCCGGCCGCCACCTTTTTTGTACGCGTAACCGGCGACTCCATGATCGGGGCCGGGATTCACCCGGAGGACCTGTTGATCGTGGATCGCTCACTGGAGCCCACGGATCGGCGTGTGGTCATTGCCATCTTAAACGGGGAGCTGACAGTGAAACGCCTTAGGCGCCGGGGGGATCGAATTTTCTGAAGGCGAAATGAATGCTATAAACCCATCGAGGTAACGGAAGCGAACGATTTCAGCGTTGGTGTGTCGCTACGAAGCGTGATCACCCCCGGAAGAAAAAAGACGTAACCATTGAGCTATTACCTGCCGGGTTCAAACCTTCTCCAGCTTAAAAAAGCGGGTTTTGACAAACAGGCCCTGTGAACACCTCGAACCGTCCGAATGTTACCCACAAACCGACCTTTTTACATGTATCGTCCTCTGCCCCAAGCCCCGTTGGAGGCAAAATTTCGAGGTTAGTGTTTCACCCGCCGGGCGGTCCAGTACCGTTTCCGCCAGTAGGGATTGTTCAAGCTGGAGACGGTCACCCCTTTTTGAGTGGAGACATGAAGAAAGGTATCGCTGCCCATGTAGATCCCCACGTGGCGAAGGGTGATGCCTGTTTTAAAGAGCACCAGATCCCCCACGCGCAGCTCGCTTCTCTTGACCGGCGCACCTGTCTTTGCAAGGCGGCGGGTGGTTCTGGGAATGGTCACCCCAAAGGTCTCCCGAAAGGTCCGATGGACAAAACCGGAGCAGTCCACCCCGCTTTTGCTGTTGCCCCCCATTCGGTAAGGAGCCCCCTTCCAGTCAGCATACCGGGCGTCGAGCTTTGCCTTGACGCCCGCGGACTTGGCATGACCTGCAGGGGGCACGTGAACCATCTTAACGGTTTTCCGTTGCTTCACCATGGGAGCGGTGGCACATCCCATGAGATTGAACACAATCAAACACACAATCCATTTTTTCATTTATTCACATTTTACCTTTAATGGCCCTGCCGAGAGCCAAATGTTTGCTCACTTTTATTGACGGGCTTTGACATATCCATTGCCTTTCGGGAGTGGCGTATTACGGCATAATGGATAAGACTTACAGGGTGAATACATTGCAACCATGGAGGCAGGGCCTCCGTGCAGCATTCCCAGGCAGAGCCTGGGAACGAAAGAGCATTTCCGAACCTGGTGTCCAGAGAGTGGCAACGCCACACGATAAAAAATATCTCTGAACACCGGAGTTACCCCGGTTAAAGCCAAGCAAATTTTAAGCGCTTCCAGACGAACGAAACGGGCCTATCCTGCAAAAACGATTGCCCCATGTCATACATCACGCGAATGCCCCGAAAGCGATGGGATAATGGATGCTTCCATGCATTCGCCATAGGGTTTCCAGGTGCCCCCACCTGGCACCAACACACGAGGTTCCCATGAAAAAAAAGCTTCTCCTGCTGGGGGGCGGACACGCCCACCTGGAAACCCTGGTGGCCCTTTCGGCCATTGGCGAGCACGGCCATGAGATCACGGTGGTGGCCCCAAGCCGCCACCACTACTACTCGGGCATGGGGCCCGGCATGCTGGGCGGTACCTTTACGCCTGAAGAGATCCGTTTTGACACCGAAGCGGCGGTGAAGAGCCTGGTGGGGGCCGGGTCCGGGCCTTGCCGTGGCCATCGACCCGTCTGAAAAAACGGTCCGGCTGGAGTCCGGGGAGCGGCTCTGCTACGACGTGCTGTCTGCCAACGTGGGGAGCTTTGTCAAAAGCCCCTTTGAGAAGGCCCCGGACGCAGAGGTTTTTCCTGTAAAGCCCATTGAGTCGCTTCTCTCCCTCAGGCAGGCCATCCTGGACCGGTGCCGGGAGACGTCCCTTCACATCTCCGTAGCAGGGGGAGGCCCCTCATCGGCGGAGGTGGCGGGAAACACCCTCCAGCTCATCAATGCGGCCCGGGGAGAGGCCCCCGTCATCACCATGCGCGGCGGAGCCGTTCTGAATGGTTTCCGGACGCCGTTCGCAGGGGGTTACCGGGCGCCTGAGTAAACGGGGCATCAAACTGACTGATGCCGTGGCCCGGGCCGAAAAAAACGCCGTGACCTTGGTCTCCGGCGCTCGCCAACACGCAGACGTCATCGTGGATGCCACCGGCGTACGGCCTTCCACCCTCTTGTCCGACTCGAGCTGGCCCGGACGGCGGCCTGACGGTCAACCGATACCTTCAGTGTACGGACCACCCGGACATCTTCGGCGGCGGGGACTGCATCCACTTCGAGCCCGAGCCCCTGGCCAAGGTGGGGGTCTATGCGGTGCGCCAGAATGCCGTGCTGCGCGACAACCTCCTGGCACGGCTCGAAGGGACTCCCCTCTCCCCCTTTGACCCGAAGGGCAGCTATCTCCTTATCTTCAACCTGGGGGAAAACACGGGCTACCTGCACAAAAACGGATTCACCACGGCCGGTCGCCTCGCCTTCCACATCAAGACCTTCATCGACACCCGATTCATGAAAAAATATCAGCGTTTATTCAGCCGGCCTTAGGCGGGTAGGGAATAAAGCCCCTGCACCCCAGGTTCGCACATGCTCCGCCCCTTCGTTCCTCAGGGACATCATGGTTAAAGAGACCTGTCCGGCGTGGCTTGAAAAAAAGCTCCGCAAAAAACTTTCCTAAGAAAATGTCGAAATTGTTTCGGCAGAGCCTGGAAGGCTTACTCAAGACCTGTTTGTCAAACTTTTTAAAAGTTTGGCCCCCGGCAGGGCCGCCGGAGGCTTTTTTGAGCTGAATAGTTACGATCGACGTTTGTTTAAAAGGCGAATGAGATTTGACCCGAGGAACGAGGCGCAAAGCACATTCGCAATCTGCTTTCAAGGTGGTACACCTTGCCGCCGGAGGCTTGTTTTGATCTGAAGAGTTACACACCCGCCCTGCTCAAGCCGTTAAAGCCTCTGTCCGAAACCATGCCCCAGGTCCAGGGCCTTGCCATTCATTTCCACGTATGCCTCGGGCACCCGCTTTTCTATGACGGCACGGATTGATTCTGTGCGCACCACGCCGATGAGCCCCATGAGGGCCCCCAGCATGCAGATATTGAAGGCCACGGGGTCGCCAAGCTCTTCCATGACCGACTGGAACATGGGCAGGCTTACCTGACGGGCGTCGACTTTTTTCCCGGGGGCGGGCGCGCGCCAACCGCTGATGAAGAAGGCCGCCCCGCACGATAATGGGGGTGAATTTGTCGTAGGCCTCCTGGGTCAGGCACACCAGCACGTTGGGCTGGGTCACCTTGGGAAAGAGAATGGGAAACTCGGAGATGATGAGGTCTCCACGTGTTGCCCCACCCCTTGCTTCCGCGCCGTAAGACTGGGACTGAACCGCCACGAGCCCCTCGTGGAGAACGGCTGCTTCGGCCAGGATGATGGCGGCGGTGATAACGCCCTGCCCCCCTGAGCCCGAAAACACCATGCGGTACTTTTCCATGGTCACTTGCTGGCATAATCGCGGATCACCGCCTCGTAGGCGTCGCAGTATTCGGTTCGCTCCTCCTCCACAAAAATCCCCCGTTCAAGGATATCGGGGTTCTCCCTGGCCTTGGCCGACCCGATGGGGGCGGTGTTTGTCTTAAAGTACTCCAGCATGGCCGAAGCATCTGCCAGCTGGTTTCTCCGGCCGAACTGGGTGGGGCACTGGCTTAAAAACTCCACCACGGAAAACCCCTTGTGCTGGATGGCCTTTTTCAGAATCTGGATCCCCTCCTTGGCGTGGTAGGTGGTGGTGCGTGCCACAAAGGAGGCACCTGCTGCCCGTGCGAGTTCCACCGCGTCAAAGGCGTTGTCGATGTTGCCGTACGGCGCGGTGGTGGCCATGGCGTCCGGGCAGGTCATGGGGGAGTACTGTCCGCCGGTCATGCCGTAGATCCTGTTGTTCATCACAATGGCGGTAATATCGATGTTCCGCCGGGCCGCGTGGATAAAATGGTTGCCCCCGATGGCCAGGGCGTCGCCATCTCCCATGGGCACGATGAGGGTGAGCTCTGGCTGGGTAAACTTTACGCCCGTGGCAAAGGCCAGGGCCCTGCCGTGGAGGGTGTGCAGGGAGTGAAAATCCACATACCCTGAGATCCGCGCCGAGCATCCGATGCCGGAGGTGACCACGATGTCGCTCTTGTCCACGGCCAGCTCCTCGATGGCCCGGACCAGACAGTTCAGCACCGTGCCATGGCCGCATCCCGGGCACCACATGTGCGGAAAAAAACGCTCACGGATATAGTCTCGGGTCCCCATCTACACCCCCTTGCCCTGGATGATCCGCAGGATGTTCTTGATGTTGGTGGGAGAGATCAGCTCCCCGTCGATGCGGTTGGCCAGAAAGACCCGTTCCGGGTTGTCCACGGCCGCCTTCACCGCCTCGGTCACCTGCCCCTTGTTCATCTCCACCACCACGATATTCGTGGCGTTCCGACACTTTTCCCGCACAAGAAGCGAGGGAAAAGGCCAGATGGATTGCAGCTTGAATGACCGATTTTTGGCCGCGCCTGCGCCGGTTCTCCACGGTGTGAAGGGCCGATCGCGCGGCCGAGCCAAAGGAGAGGAGGATCACCTCCGCGTCCTCCAGGTACGCTTCCTTGTAGCGGGTGATCTCGTGGACGTTGGTTTCGATCTTGTCCACCAGGTGGTTCAACAGGCTCTCCACCACCTCGGGCTTGCCCGAAGGGAAGCCCCACATGTCGTGGTAGAGGCCGGTGACGTTGTATCGGTGCACCCCGCCGAAGTCGCTCATGGGCAGCCTTCCGTCCTCCCGGGGCAGGTAGGGGTGATAGTCCACCCCCCGCTTTACCGAAGTGCGGAGCCGATCCACCACAGGCAAAACGCCGGGCTCGGGGATCACGAGCTTTTCCCTCATGTGCCCGATCACTTCATCAAAAAGGAGAATAACAGGGGTGCGGTAGGTCTCGGCCATGTTAAAGGCGTGGACGGTCATGGCAAAGACGTCCTGGTGATTGGAAGCGGTAAGGGTGATGATGGCGTGGTCCCCGTGGGTGCCCCAGCGCGCCTGGTTGACGTCCCCCTGGGCCACATGGGTGGGGTTTCCCGTGGACGGACCGCCCCGCTGCACGTTGACAATAACGCAGGGGATCTCGGTCATCACCGCGTAGCCCAGGGCCTCCTGCATCAAGGAGAAGCCCGGGCCGCTGGTGGCGGTCATCACCTTGTTGCCCGTGAGCGACCCACCGACAATGGCGCACATGGAAGAGATCTCATCTTCCATCTGAATGAAACGGCCCCCGCGCTTCGGCAACCGCCTTGCCAGAAGTTCTGCGATCTCCGTGGAGGGCGTGATGGGGTAGCCCGCAAAAAATCCGACCCCCGCATACAGGGCCCCTTCCACACACGCTTCGTTTCCCTGAACGAACACAACGGTCTCTTCCATATGGGCAGCCTCTTTCGGAGCGCAACGGTTAAAGATCCTGAGCGTTTGTCACATCGGCAAATGGTATGGGCGATTCACTTTTCCACGATCACTTCGCTGGCGAGCTCCGGGCACCTCAGCTCACAGAGCCTGCAGCAGGTGCACTTTTCCGGATGGGCCACAACCACCTTGTCAAAGGGGTCTTTTTCCAGGACCTCCTTTGGGCAAAAGTGGATGCACACCCCGCACCCCTTGCACCAGTCCCGGTTGATGACGATCTCCTTCAATTTCTGTGGCCTCATGGTTGCGCCCTCCTTGCGTTATCCGGTCGCTATGAGTTGCCCTGTCGCGGGAATTACTCCCTGTTTTAGGGGTAGAGGTTTTGCAGGGGATTGTCAAGAAAAAGAGATTTCGTGAGGAACCCACAAATAGCGATCCAGATCCAGGCCGCCGTCCGGGCCGAAGACAACGCCTTCGGCAGCAAGAAGACCGGCCTGTATATCCCGGGACGAGCCGGTCAGAGAGATCCGCCCCAAGCGGTTCACCACACGGTGCCAGGGCAACCCCTCCGTTTCAGAGCAGCTGTGGAGAATACGGGAGACCTGGCGCGCCCCCCGAGGGTTTCCCGCGGACGCGGCCAGAAGGCCGTAGGTGCACACACGGCCGGAAGGGATGGCGCGGATCAGGGTGATCACGCGCCGGGTAAAAAGAGAGTGGGACACAAAGGCCTCCAAGGACAAAATCGGTTTTAAAATCGTGCCTCCGGCGGGCAGGAGCTTAAGCCCCTGCACCCCAGGATCGCAAATGCTTCCGGGCTGTGCCCGTACGTAAGCGGATCGGCCTGGCTAGTTTCTTATAAAATTATCCGGGTTAAGCTGTCGGAAACAAATAATCACACAATAGCTCGCCAGAATACCGCTGGGACTTGACCACAGGAATGAGGGGCAAAGCCCGGCGGTAATTTGCTTTCAAGGTGCTACACCTTGCAGCCGGGAGGCATGCTTTTTCCAAGTACCTAAACCACTTGGGGCTCGTACAGATGGCAGGCCACGAGGTGCCCTTGCCCCTGGTCCAGGAACTCGGGTTCTGTGGTGCGGCAGATGTCCATGACGTGGGGGCAGCGGGTGTGGAACCGGCACCCGGACGGGGGGTGGATGGGGGACGGCACATCGCCCTTGAGGATAATGCGGTTTCCCTGCGCCCCGGGCTCGGGCACCGGGATGGCGGAGATCAGCGCCTGGGTGTAAGGGTGCAGGGGCTCGCGATAGATGGTGTCGGCGTCGGTCTGCTCCACGATTTTGCCCAGGTACATGACGGCCACCTGATCCGACACCAGGCGCACCACTGCCAGATCGTGAGCGATGAACAGGGTGGTGGCCCCATCTCCTCCTGAAGGTCGAGGAGCAGGTTAATCACCTGGGACTGGATGGAGACGTCCAGGGCCGAGACCGGCTCGTCACAGATCAAAAGGTCCGGGGAAAGAGCGATGGCACGGGCAATGCCGATGCGCTGGCGCTGGCCACCCGAAAACTCATGGGGAAACCGACTCTCCGCAGACCGGGGCAGCCCCACCTGATCCAGAAGCTCGGCCACACGCTTTCGCCTGGACGGCCCGTCCCCTATGCCATGGATCACCAGAGGTTCCTGGATGATCTCCCCCACGCTGTGGCGGCTGTTGAGGGACTCGAACGGATCCTGAAACACCATCTGGATACGGCGCCTGAAAGGCTTCAGCTCCTTTTCGGTGAGGGTGGTGAGATCCGTTCCGTCAAAACGCACGCTGCCGGAGGTGGCCTCGTACAAAGCCGCCAGGGTGCGCCCCAGGGTGCTCTTGCCGCACCCGGACTCCCCCACCAGCCCCAGGGTCTCGCCCGGGGCCACGGAAAAGGAGACTCCGTCAACGGCGTGGACATTCCCCACCTTGCGCTTGAAGACGCCCCCCGTCACCGGAAAGTATTTCACCAGATCCTTCACCGTCAACATGCCGTGCCGCTCCTTCCAATGGTTGCAACGTGTCCAAAAAGAATAAAATACCTGCCTCCGGCGGCCAAGGGCTGAGCCCTTGGAACCCAGGATTGCAAATGCTCCGGGGCTCGTTCCTCGCCCTGCGCATTTGCTGACGGGCTTCGCCCGTGTTGGATACCAGCGTTAAGGTGCGATGCGCTTGTATCGGGGTACCTTTCGCTCCCAGGCAGAGCCTGAGAGCGAGAAGAAGAATAAAACCTGGCACCTGTTTATGTGACATCCTGTAGGGTGTGCTTGCGCACCATTTGTTTGGAAAACCGCCATCTTTTGCTATGTCTATACGGCGTGACGGTCACCCGCACAGGTAGTTTTATGACCGTTACGATTCTTCAGCGGTGCCCAAGCGCACCCTACCTCCCCGGTAACGCGTCCCCCACATAAAAATACGATTGCGCACCCTTTACATTTTACACAACCTGTCTGTCTCACTTTTTAAAAGCTTGGCCCCCGGCAGGGCCGCCGAAGGCAGGCTTTTGGCAACGACCTTGAGCGTTGGGTTGGCTCAAGCCCCTTGGTGGTCGTACAGGTGGCAGGCCACTTCATGGTCCTGGCCTACCATCAGGTCAGCCGGCACCTCGGCTGCACAGCGTTCCATGGCATGGGGGCAACGGTTCCTGAACCGGCAGCCCGAGGGCAGCTCCATGAGCCCGGGCACCTGGCCGGTGATGGTCTCAAGACGGGTTTTCCTCGGGGAATCCAGCCGGGGCATGGAGGCGAGGAGCCCCTTGGTATACGGGTGCCTGGGGTCGGAGAAAAGGGTCTTCACAGCAGCCCGTTCCACCACCTTGCCCGCATACATCACCACCACGTCGTCGCACTGCTCGGCGATGACGCCCAGGTCGTGGGTAATGAAGATCACGGACATGCCCATGGAGGCGCGGATGTCCCGAATCAGATCGAGAATCTGGGCCTGCACCGTGACATCCAGGGCGGTGGTGGGCTCGTCCGCAATGAGAATGGAAGGTGACAGGGCCAGGGCCATGGCGATCATCACCCGCTGGCGCATCCCGCCGGAGAGCTGGTGAGGATAGGCGGACAGGCGACTTTCGGCATCGGGAATACCCACGGCCGAAAGAAGGCGCACCACCTCGGCCTGCAACTCTTTTTTTCCCATCTCGGGCTGATGAATGCGAAGGGGCTCGGAGACCTGTTTGAAGAGGGTGTGGACGGGATTCAGGGCAGCCATGGGCTCCTGAAAGACCATGGCCACGGAAGCGCCCCTCACCGTCTGCATGGCATCGGCGGAGAGGCCCAGAAGGTCGGTACCGTCCAGCACCACCTCCCCCTCCTCAATGCGGGCCATGGGGCGCGGCAGAAGGCGCATGACGGAAAGGGCTGTCACGCTCTTGCCGCAGCCTGATTCTCCCACGATCCCCAGGGTGCGCCCTCGGGTCAGCTCAAAGCCCACCTTGTCCACGGCCCTGACCACACCGGCCTCGGTGTCAAAGGCCACGGTGAGCCCACGCACCGAGAGAATGGGATCGTCCGTTTGCCGAAGATCGTCTGCCATGCCTATCCTTTCGGCTTGAAGGTCTCGTCGATGATGGTCACCGGCTCAAATGCCTTTTTCTTTTTCATGGCCTTCTTTGTCTCCTCGTGGCGGGCCTTGTCGTACCAGAGCACGCTGTCGCCAAAGGGGTCAAAAAGGTCATTGGAGTGCTTGGTGCCGGGGGGCTCGGGCAGCCGCCACCAGCGCCAGTACGCCTGTCTGAAATAGGGCACCATCATGGTGGGCACAAAGTTCGCCTGATCGTGGAGCATGCGCTGGATTTTCCGGGAAAGGACCTTGCGCTCCTCTTCGTCCAGGGAGTTGTGGTAGCGGTCGATGACCTCATCCAGTTCCTTGTTGTCCGTGTTGGTGATGTTGTTGGTCTGGGGCTTGTGGGCGTTGTCCGAGTGGTAGGTCTGCCAGTACCTCGGATGAAAGCTGGTGGACCAGGCCATCATGGCCACGTCGTGTCGCTTCTCCAGAAATTTCTTGAAGGCCGCAGAGTTGTCCAGCTTCTGGAGGCGAATCTCCACTCCGGCCTTCTTTGCTTCTTCCTTGAGCACCACAAGCCGCTCGGTGATCTCATCAAAGGAGTAGCTCACCTCCACGGAGAACCGCTTACCCTCCTTCTCCCAGATGCCGTCGCCTCCCCGAGCCCACCCCGAAGCGGTCATGTACTCGGCCACCTTGCCGATGTCGTAGGGGCGTGCTTCGATGCTCTCGTCCGTGTACTCCCCGTATCCCTGGTAGGCCTGCTTCAGGCGGAAGTAGTCACCCCGAAGCACTTTCTTGATCACCTTGTCCACGTTCATGGCGTAGGCAAAAGCCAGACGCACGTTACGATCCTTGAAGATCTCCCGGTCCTCGTTGAGGTAGAAGCCCTGGGGCGGTCGCCTGGTGTCGTTGAAAAACCAGATCCGCTCCACATACCCCTTGTTTACCACGTCGGTGTCGCTCTTGCGGTACCAGTATTTGGGATAGGTAATGCGAAAGGTGTCGAAGCGCCCTTTGCGGAAATACTCCCACTGGGTGTTGTAGTCCCGCACCACACGGAAGATCACCTTGTTCACATTGTACCGGCCCTTGGTGTCATGGAGAGGTCACTTCCACCGAGTCCTTTTTCCGGGTAAAGACAACCTCTTTTCCCTTTAAAGGAGCTGATCTGGTACGGGCCGGTGTTGGGAACAATCTTCCA
This sequence comes from Desulfoluna sp. CYM3A, assembly GCF_056829965.1. Classification (NCBI taxonomy): domain Bacteria; kingdom Pseudomonadati; phylum Thermodesulfobacteriota; class Desulfobacteria; order Desulfobacterales; family Desulfolunaceae; genus Desulfoluna; species Desulfoluna sp. CYM3A. The sequence continues at coordinate 668,846 of NZ_CP186556.1, read as the reverse complement.
GTTGTACCTGGCAACAAAGTCTTTACCGAGCTTGCCGTAATAATGGCGCGGGGTGGGTGAAATGGTAAGCTTCAAGTGCAGGTCCGGCTCCGCCCTGGTGCTCACCACCGCCAGTGTATGGTCGTCGTAGACGATAACCTTTTCGATCTCCTCGGTGTAATAGCGGTTGTACCAGGGCGCCACGATATCCTTGGAACGCATGAACTCCAGGGTATAGGCAAAATCCCCGGCCGTCACCGGCACCCCGTCGGACCAGCGTGCCCTGGGGTCGAGCTTGAAGTACATGGTCGTCTTGTCGTCCCCGAAGGCCCAGTGGGTGGCCAGGGCCGGGATAATCCGCTCGGTGTTGGGGTGAAGCGCCACCAGGCTCATCTGGTTGGCCCCGATGTTGCTCCGAAAGCTGCCGTTGGAATCCGGCCCCACGGTGCGGAAGGTCAAAGGGTAGCTGGCAATGGCACTTCGAAACACCCCGCCCTTCACCGCATCCGGGGAGGCAAAGACCGGGTCCTCATGGTTGGTCAGCCACGTTATCCCTTCGGGCAAGGTTTCGCCTGCCAGGCAGGCTCCCCCCCACACCAAAAAAGCCAAAGTCAAAACGATGAACCGAGCCATCACCTGTTGTCGCATTCTGTTCTCCTGATAAAAATAAAAACCCCCGGGACTCGCCCACAAGCCGCCCGCCCCCTTTCCCCTTTCGCCTTTAGCCCTTAGCCTACCCCATTCCCCCGTTTTTCCTATCACCTGTTTTCCCTATAACCAGCGTGCCCCCCTCACCCTCGGCACAATCACACCATTACTCACCACCAACTATTCACCATTCACTACTGACTACTCACCATTCACTATTCATAATACGTATACATCTTCGGATCAAACGCCTCCCTCACCGCCTCTCCCACAAAGGTGACGGTGGTGAGCACCACGGTCAAGGCCACGATGACCGCCCCGGCAATCCACCAGGCATCCATGTTGGCCCAGCCCTGGTTGAGCAGCTCCCCCCAGCTCGGGGTGGGCGCGGGCAGGCCGAAGCCCAGGTAGTCCAGGGAGGTCAGGGCAACGATCCCTCCAGACACGGAGAACGGGGCGTAGGTCACCACCACGGCCAGGGTGTTGGGCAGGATGTGACGAAAAATAATCCGGCTCCGGGAGGCGCCCATGGCCCGGGCGGCCAGGACGTACTCGCGTTCCCGTTCCCGATAGGTCATGGTGCGCATCACCCAGGTCATGCCCATCCAGCTGAACAGGGCCATGAGGATGATGAGGGTCCAGAAGCCCGGGGTCATCACCGAGGCGATAATGATCACCACATACAAAAAGGGCACGTTAGACCAGATCTCAATGAGCCGCTGGACAAAGAGGTCGAAGCGCCCCCCCAGGTATCCCATGAGGCAGCCCACCCCCACTCCGACCCCGTAGGTCACGATAAGGAGCCCCAGGGCAAAAAAGATGGCCGTTCGAAAGCCGTAGACCAGGCGGGCCAGCACATCGCGGCCCACGGTGTCCGTTCCCAGGAGATGCCGCCCTTCGATGGACGGGGCAAAGGGCGGGTAATCCCCCTCCTTGAGGTCGGTCTCCAGGGGGTTCCAGGGAATGGGAGGCATAATCACCCACCCCGTCCCTTCTTCTTCAAGATGCTCTTTCAGCTTCCGATAGTTGGTCTCGTAACTGTAATCCAGGCCAAAGTCGGTGCCCGGCACCATGGCCCCGTAGGTGGGAAACACAAGGCTCCCGTTATAACTCACAACCAGAGCCCGGCTGTTGACCCATAACTCGGCCCCCACGGCCAGCACCAGGAGGATCATCAGGATCACAAAAGACCAGAATCCGCGCTTGATGGAGCGGAATCGTTTGAGCTTTCGTATGGTCAGGGGATTAAGCGCCATCATTCGAAGGTCACCCTTGGGTCGGTTAAGGCCACGCAGATATCCGACAGGATATTGCCGATGAGAAAAAGCAGGGAGGAGATCACCAGCACCCCCAGCACCACGGGATAATCCCGTTCCACCACGGATTCGTAGCCGAGGAGGCCCATGCCGTCAATGTTGAACACCTTTTCAATTAAAAAGGAACCGGTGAGGATCAGGGAAATGTTGCTGCCGAAACTGGTGGCGAGGGGAATGAGGCTGTTGCGAAGCGCGTGGCGGAACACCGCCTTGCGAAAGGGAAGGCCCTTGGCCACGGCCGTGCGCATGTAGTCGGCGGCCAGGTTGTCCATGAGGGTGTTTTTCATGAGCATGGTCATGACGGCAAAGGAGCCCGCCACATAGGAGATCACCGGCAGCACCGTGTGCCACACCACGTCCTTCACCTTTCCCCAGCCATCCAGCTCGTCGTAAAAGTCCCCCACAAAGCCCCCCAGAGGAAAAAACTCCCAGCGCGCCGCAAAAAGAAGGAGAAGCAGCACCCCGATGACCCAGCCGGGAATGGCGTAGCCCGTAAAGACGAGAAGGGAGGAGATGTTGTCGAACCGGCTGTTGTGGCGCACGGCCTTGGCCACCCCCAAAGGGATGCACACCCCGTACACCAGCACCAGGGAGATGAGCCCGAAGTAAAGGGAGATGGGGAGCCGGTCCAGAATCATGGAAAGCACCGGGTCGTAATACCGCGTGGAGGTTCCCAGGTCCCCGGTCACCACCTTGCCCAGCCAGGAGGCATAACTTTGGAGCAGGGGCTTGTCGAACCCGTAGTACCGCTTGAGTTCCTCAATCTGATCCTCGGACAGGGGCTGGCTCTGATCCCCTGTGACCATGCCCGTCTGCTGAGCCCGCGCCTCGGCGATCATCCGCTCCACGGGCCCCCCCGGCACAAAACGGGTCACGGCAAACACCATCACCGTGATGCCGAGAAAGGTGGGGATCACCAACAACAATCGCCTGATAAAGTATGCTTTCATCGATGCCTTTATTAATCGTATTCTATGGTTACCGTAGGGGAAAAGAAGGCCTCCGGCGGCGAGGTGGGCCACCTCGAAAGCTGATTGCCCCTTGCGCTTTGCCCGATACAAAAGCCGGTGGTTTAGACGGACAGGCTCTCACCCATCCAAGCTAAGGGATACGTTATCAGTGACTCCATCGGTTTAACCGGACCTAAAACGGGTGGTATGGCTGACGTCGCCACGGCCTTTAATGTTCTGGAGCGCCGCACTCCCGTGCGGCTTTTTGTCTTCCCGACAGGGCCACGCAGATGCAATATCAGATCATAAGCCCTGTTTACGAGCATCATACGGCCACTCAAAAAAGCAAAGTCGCCACCCCGAACTTACCAGAGAAGCTCCACCTCGCCCCACACCTTGATGTCAAGCCGGTCGTCGGTGCGGCACTCGCCGTCGAGCATCCAGCGGACAGGCCGCCCGAACGGATGGTCACCTGCTCGGCCGGAGCGGAATAGTGCATGGCGTCATGGGGAATGTCGCGGCCAGTCCAGAGCCTGGGAATCTGCCCCACGATCTGCATGGGGGAAAGGGAGCAGGCCATGAAGTGAAAGGCACCCTTGCGCTCATAGGCTCTGGGGGTTGCCCTGCAGCCCATGCTGATGTCCTCCACGGTGCAGCCCAGGATGATGCTGAACTCCGTCTCGGGCAGGGGCTCTCCATCCACCTCTACGATAAGGGGCTCGGGCTTGAACATCTCTTTGGCGTAGCCGGTACCGGCAAGGGTGCTCCCTGCAATCTGGAATCCCATCTTCACCGCCTGCACCGGCCCCTGGCTCGGGGCGTCGTAATAGGCATCCAGGAACCTCACCACCACGGCAGCCCCGGACATGAACCCCAGGTGCCCGTTTGCGCAGAGGACCTGGTTCTTCATGCGGGTCAGGGGGCGGGTTCGAGCCCCCTGACCACCTTGCTCAAAATGGACTCGGGCGTCCCCTTGATGCCCAGGCCGCCCGCCACGGTGTTCATGGTGCCGCCGCGCATCACCACAAAGGAAGGCAGGGGGTTCTCCTTATAGATATCGGCAAAAATGGTCATGGCCATCTGAAGCGAGCCGTCGCCCCCGTTGACCCCCACCACTTTGCACCCCGTCTCCAGGCAGTGCCTGGCCACATCATGGACCGCCTCCACGGATCGGGTCTGGTGAAGGGTGCCGACCCCCTCCAGAATCTTTGCCAGCCGCTCGGCACGCTCGGGTCGTTTTCGGTTCTGCTTGGCGTTGGGATTATGAATGACTGAAATCACGGGTCTCGTTTCCTAAAATTGTATTTAAGGTATAAAAAAAATCGCAATACACGGCTTGAAATGCGAGGTACCTCTGCCCGCGACAAAGGGATGTCGCGTCACGACGCGATGCGTACGGGCTGTCGGGAATGCTTGCTCCGGGATGCCAGAGGGAGGCGGTAGTTTCCTGAATTGACCGCAGAACTTTCGGCCCCGTGCCCAGATCTTTTTTGAACCCCGTTCCACTCCACTTTACATCTCATCAACTGCACTTTTCTTTTACACGGTTAATCGCATATAATCATTAAATAATTTGTAACAAATTTTGTTTTTTCCCTTGACTATTCGACCAAAAATTGTAGTCTTACAAAAGTAAAGTGGATGTAATGTGCACCAAACACCCAAAGGCTTGGCATGAGCGCATTCAGAGGCACCTCGAATCACACGCTGGACCCCAAAGGGAGACTCATCATCCCTTCGCGGTTCCGATCCGTCATCAAGGCGGGACGGGAGGAGTGCGTGATGGTGACAAAACTGGACGGGGCCCTCTACGCCTACACCATGGAAGAGTGGGACATTTTTGAGACCAAGCTGCGCAAAGCCATGGGCAAGCACATGAACAAGATCCGGCGTTTTATCATCGGCAGCGCCCAGGCGTGCCCCCTGGACAAACAGGGGCGTATACAGATCCCCAAAGACCTCCGGGACTATGCCGACATCCGGCCCGAAGGAGAGGTCACCCTCGTGGGCCTGGTAGAACGCTTCGAGATCTGGCAATCAGACAAACTGAAAGACGAGCAGGACGCCATCGAAGAACTGCTCCAAACCGACGAAGCTCGTGACGAGCTGATGGAACTGGGACTTTAGATCCAAATGGATTTCAAACATATATCCGCCATGCCCCGAGAGGTCATGACCGCCCTTGATCCCAAACAGGGCGGCACCTTTGTGGACGGTACCCTGGGCGGGGGGGGCCACTCGGCGCTGATCATCGATCGCATCATGCCGGGGGGCCGGTTCATCGGGATCGACCAGGACATGGACGCCATACAAAACGCCCGGAAACGATTCTCCGACCACGGTGAGAGCGTCACCCTTGTCCACGACAACTTTGCCAACATCGCCGCCATCCTCACGGACCTCGGCGTAAGCGGCGTGGACGGGATCCTGGTGGACATCGGGCTCTCGCAGCACCAGCTTGAAGGCAGCGGCCGAGGATTCAGCTTCATGCGGGACGAGCCCCTGGACATGCGCATGGACGCCCGGGGCGACACCACCGCCGAAGACCTTGTCAACACGCTCCCGGAAAAGGAGCTGGCAGATATCATCTTCAAATACGGGGAAGAGCGTTTCTCCCGGGGTATTGCCAGGGCCATCGTTAAAAAGCGCCAGGCATCGCCCATCACGACCACGGCGGAGCTTGCCGACATCATCCGTTACGCCATGCCGGCCAAGGCGGTTGCCAAGCAGAAGATCCATCCGGCCACCCGAAGTTTCCAGGCCATCCGCATCGCCGTCAACCGCGAGCTGGATCGGCTGGAGCGGTTCATGGATGATTTTCTGGGGCTCCTCAACCCCGGCGGCAGGCTGTGCGTTCTCTCCTTTCACTCCTTGGAGGACCGCATCGTCAAGCAGAAGATGAAGGAGCTGGCCACCGGATGCACCTGCCCGAAACAGTTCCCCATCTGCACCTGTGGAAACGAGCCGAAGGTCAAGCTCCTCACCCGCAAGGCCGTTCGACCCGCCGACGACGAAGTGGCGGACAATCCCATGGCACGCAGCACACGCCTCAGGGCCTGTGAAAAATTGTAACGCTGGGGCAGGATGCTTTACTTGACCGCCCCTGAGCGCACGTTGCCGAGCCCCGGCCTCACCCTCTGACGGACCTGTCCCATGAGCCGAAAAAAGTTTTTGATCTCCCCGGCCATGCAACTGGCCGTCCTGCTGTTTCTTGCGGTGCTGCTGGCGGAAGGGTTCACCTACACCTGGGTACGTAGCAGGTGCCACCTGACCAACCGCTCCATCGCCTCGGAGACGATCCTGAACCAGAAACTGGTCAAGACCCGAAAACGTCTCAAGGTCGAGCTGGCGCACCTGAAATCACCCCGGCAGATCACGGGCAGAGCCCGGAAGGAACTCGGTCTGAAGCGGCCCACCCAGGACCAGATCCTCCGGCTGAAAAGTCCGCAGTAGGCCGTCGGAACCAGCAAACAAGACAAAGCAAGTAAAACGGCCTTGATTCCTTATTTTTCAAGCCCGTCAAAACCATAAGAGGAAACCATGCCCGCACACACCGACACCACCATCAAACGCGTCAAAGCAAGGGGGACCCTGCTCTCCCTTATGTTTGCCGCGGGGTTTCTGGTCATTGCGACACAGGCGGTCTCCCTGCAGGTCCTCAAACAGGGGTGGCTCAGCCGCAAGGCTGAGGTTCGGTTTGCCCGGTCCGACAAGGTCATGGGCAAGCGAGGCACCATCAGCGACCGCAACGGCCGCCCCCTTGCCGTAAGCATTGCGGCCAAGGCCATCGGGGTCTACCCCAGAAAGGCCGCCGCCATCGACAACGTGCCCCAGGCGGCACGGCAGATCGCCTCGGCGCTCAAAATGAGCCGCAAAGAGGTGGAGCGCGCCCTGCGGCACCCGAAGTACAACTGGATCAAGCGCCCCGTCTCCCCTGAAATGGGCGCGGCTGTCGCCGCCCTCAAGATTCCCGGAGTAGAGGTCCACCCGTTCCACAAGCGGGTCTACCCCAGCATGGAGTTGGCAGGCCAGCTCATCGGCGCCTCCAAGATCGATGACATCGGCGGGCGAAACGGGCTGGAGTACCGGTACAACGACATCTTAAGCCCCACCACCGCCAACCGCACGGTTAAGTGGGACGGCACGGGCAAACCCGTGGATATCGAGTCGGCCCCCATCGAAAAGATCAGCGGGAGCAACCTGGTCCTCACCATCGACGCCAACATCCAGGACATTGCCGAATCCGCCCTGAGGGACGCGGCCGTCACCCACAAGGCCTCCTCGGGCATGGCCGTGGTGATGCGACCCAAAACCGGCGAGATCCTGGCCATGGCCAACTACCCGGGCTTCAACCCCAACAACTTCGGCGCCTTCAGCGGGGAGACCCGGAGCAACCGCGCCGTATCTGCAGATTTTGAACCCGGATCCACCATGAAGGTCTTTGTGGTGGCCGCGGCCCTGGACTCGGGCAAAGTGAAGCGCTCCAGCATTTTTTACTGCGAGAACGGGGCCTATGATATCGGCGGGTTCACCTTCCACGACACCCACGAGTACGAATGGCTCAGCCTTGAGCAGGTGATCAAATTCTCCAGCAACATCGCCGTGGTGAAGATCTCCGAGATCATCGGCAAAAACGCCCTGTACACGGCGTTGAAAGACTTTGGCTTCGGCCAGAAGAGCGGCATCAACCTCAACGGGGAGTCCCGTGGCATCCTCACCAACGCCTCCAACTGGAACCGGGTCGAGACCGGGGCCGTGGCCTTTGGCCAGGGGGTTTCGGTGACCGCCGTCCAGCTGGCCACTGCCTACTCTGCCCTGGCCAACGACGGCATGCTGGTGAAGCCCTGGATCGTCAAGGAGGTTGTCTCCCCCAACGGTGAAAGAGAGAAGGCCTTTTCATCCCCGGGCCAGAAACGGATCATCACCCCGGAGACCGCCCGGTTCGTGAAAAAAATCATGGCCTCGGTCACCGAAGAGGGTGGCACCGGGGTCAAGGCGGCCCTCACCGGCTACACGGTGTGCGGAAAAACCGGCACTGCCCAGAAAATCGGGCCGGACAAGCGCTATTTCAAAGACCGGTACATCGCCTCCTTTGCGGGCTTTGTCCCCATGAAGAACCCTGAACTGAGCATTGTGGTCGTCCTGGACGACCCGAGAAGCGGCGGGTACTACGGCTCCACCGTGGCCGGCCCCGCCTTTCGAGAAATTGCATACAAAACCCTGGACTACCTGCATGTTGCCCCGGAAACCGAATCCATTCCGGAGAAACTGCTTCTGGCCTTGAAGAGCGAGGAGAAGAAGTGACATTATCCTGCCTCACACATAATATAGGAGACCTGCTGGCAGCCCCGCTGCCCGAGGCGGACCCGTTGGTATCCGCCGTTCAGTACGACTCCCGAAAAGTAACCGAAGGCGCCCTGTTCGTGGCTGTCCCCGGAGAGGCGGTGGACGGCCACCGCTACATTCCGGAAGCCATTGAGCGCGGGGCCGTGGCCGTCCTCGGAGAGCTTCCCCACGACGACCTTTCCGTCCCCTACATCCAGGTCACCGACTCGCGCAAGGCCCTTGCGCTGATCTCGGCAACCTTTTACGAGAACCCGGCCGACAGGCTCACCCTCGTTTCGGTCACCGGCACCAACGGCAAAACCACCGTGGCTTATATTATGGAGAGCATCTTTGCTGCCGCAGGCCACTCCGCAGGGGTCATGGGCACCATCAGCACCCGGTTCTGCGGAAAAGAAGAAGCCAGCGCCATGACCACTCCCGAGTCCCGGGACATTCAGGACACCCTGGCCCGCATGGCGGCAGCCGGGGTCACCCACGCGGTGATGGAGGTCTCCTCCCACGCCCTGGCCCTGGACCGCGTGGCCGGATGCGCCTTTGACGCGGCCATCTTCACCAACCTCACCCAGGACCACCTGGATTACCACGGCACCATGGAGGTCTACGGCGAGGCCAAGCGCCAGCTCTTCGAAGGGCACCGGAAAAAGGGCGGCGCCGCTGTCATCAACATGGCCAACGAGCACGGACGCCACCTGGCCGAGACCCTCTCAGGCAAGGTCTTCCCTGTGGGAGGCGACACAAGTTTCTCTGCCGACCGCATCGAGGTGGCCATCGACGGCATCAAAGGCGAGTTCGTCACCTCCGAGGGGCGCACACCCTTTGCCTCTGGGGCCACGGGCCGCTACAACCTGGAGAACATTCTCTGTGCCGCAGGGGCCGCCCTTTCCGTAGGTATCCCCATGGACGCCGTGGTGCGGGGGGTTGCCGCCTTCAAGGTGCCGGGACGCCTGGAGCGCGTGGACACCCCCTGCGGACGTCACCTCTTTGTGGATTACGCCCACACCCCGGACGCCCTTGAAAATGTCCTGTCCACCCTCCGGCACCTCGTGCCGGGACGGCTCATCTGCGTACTGGGATGCGGCGGGGACCGGGACCGCACCAAGCGCCCCCTGATGGCGGGCATCGGCGCGGCATACAGCGATCTTGCCGTCCTCACCTCGGACAATCCCCGGAGTGAAGCACCCGAAAAAATTATCGAAGACATGGTTCCGGGTATAGACGGGGAAACAAGTTTCAGGTATGAACCTGAGCGTCTCTCAAAGGATTTTTCCCGAAAAGGGTACGTGGTGGTTGTCGATCGCCGCGAGGCCATCGGCCTGGCCGTGGCGTCGGCCCGACCCGGAGACACCGTGCTGGTGGCGGGCAAAGGCCATGAGACCTACCAGATCATCGGCGGCAAGCGACTCGATTTTGACGACAGGAAGGAGGTTCTGAAGGCGGTTGAAGACAGAAGATAGGTCATACCCGATGCCCTGGAGCACGGGGGATGTCCTGGCGGCCACCGGAGGTGAACTGGCCTTCGGAGACCCGGACGCCACCCATGCGACCGTCTCCACAGACACCCGATCCATCGGTAATAACAGTATTTTTGTCGCCCTCAAAGGCGAATCCTTCGACGGACACCGGTACATCGGCGTGGCCGTGGACAAAGGCGCCAGCTGCATCGTGGCCGCCTCAGCCGCCATGGAAGGGGTGGAGACCGGAGGCTGGAAAGCCGCCGGTGTGTCCCTGGTCCTGGTGGACGATACCCTCGCCGCCCTGGGCCGCCTCGGCCGGTTCAACCGTGGCCGAAGCCATGTCCGCCTCATCGCCATCACAGGCTCCAACGGCAAGACCACCACACGGGCCCTCACAGCCTCGGTCCTGGCGGTTCGCCATGCTGTCCACGCCACCCGCGGCAACTTCAACAACGAAGTGGGCCTGCCCACAACCCTGTTGCGCCTTGCCCCCGAGCACCGCTGGTCGGTGGTGGAGCTTGGCATGAACGCCCCCGGGGAGATGACCCGCCTGGGCCACATCTGCCGGGCCGACATCGCCGTCATCACCTGCATCGGGGAGGCTCACCTGGAAGGGCTGGGCACCGTGGAGCAGGTGGCCGAGGCCAAGGCCGAGCTCCTGGACACCCTGGAAAGCGACGCCGTGGTGATCCTCAACGGGGACGACCCGCACTTAAGAAAGCTCGCTTCAGACCGCGGGCTCTCTCCCGTCTGGTACGGTTTCTGTGAAGACGCCCATGTCCGGGCCGAGGAGATCACCTGGGAGGAAGGCCTCCAGCGCTTCACCCTCTGCCACAACAGAGAGAGGGTCCGGGCCGCCATTCCCCTGGCCGGGACCTTTATGGTACAAAACGCCCTGGCGGCGGCAGCCGCCGGAATCCAGGCGGGGCTTTCTCTCACCGAGATCGCCCGGGGCCTTGAGGCAGCCACCTTTGAACCGGGCCGTCTCACCATCCGGGAGACCCAAACGGGCATCCACGTCATCGACGATACATACAACGCCAACCCCCTCTCCATGGGGGCGGCCCTCACCACCCTCTCCCGCCTCAAGGAAGGCCACCGGGCCCTGGCGGTTCTGGGAGACATGCGCGAGCTCGGTAAGGGAGCCCCGGGCTTCCACCGCGAGCTGGGCAGAAAAGCCGCGGAGTCGGGAGTGGCAGGCCTTTACGCCTGCGGCGACTTCGCAGGGGAGATCAGGCTGGGCGCCCTGGAGGCAGGGCTTTCGGACCATTGTATTTACACAGGCACGAAAGAGGCGCTCCTGGAGCGCATCTTACACGATATCCACACAGGAGACTGGGTCCTTGTCAAAGGATCCCGCTCCATGGGCATGGAACAGATCGTCACCGATCTGCTGTGCAGGTAGCAGGACGTTATGATTTACAACCTTCTTTATGGTCTTTATGGGGACATCTCGTTTTTCAACCTGTTCCGATACATCACCTTTCGAACCATTTACGGCACCATCACGGCCTTTCTCATCTGCTTTCTCATGGGCCCCTGGCTCATCAACAAGCTCCGGAGGCTCCAGATCGGACAGTACATCCGGGAGTGCGGCCCGGAAAGCCACCTGGGCAAGGCCGGCACCCCCACCATGGGCGGGGTGATGATCCTTCTGGCCATCATCGGCTCCTCCCTGCTCTGGGCGGACATCAAGAACCCGTATGTCTGGATCGTCCTGCTGGCAGCCGCCGGCTTCGGTCTCATCGGGTTTACCGACGACTACCTGATGCAGATCAAAAAGCGCAGCAAGGGCCTCTCCGCCCGGGGGAAATTCACCCTCCAGGCCCTTCTGGCCCTTCTCATCGGGTGGCTGGTCTACAGCTCTCCGGGTTTTTCCACCACGGTGACGGTGCCTTTCCTTAAAAACGTACAGCCGGACCTGGGCTTCGGATACATCTTCTTTGCCGCCTTTGTCATCGTGGGGTGCTCCAACGCCGTAAACCTCACAGACGGCTTAGACGGCCTGGCCACCGGTCCCATGATCATCGCCAGCATCACCTACATGGTCTTTGCCTATGTCTCGGGCCATGCAGGGATTGCCGAGTATCTCCAGATCCCCTTTATCAAGAACGGCGGGGAGATGGCCGTCCTCTGCGGTGCCACAGCCGGTGCCGGGGTGGGCTTTCTCTGGTTCAACTCCTACCCGGCCCAGATTTTCATGGGGGACACGGGCTCCCTGCCCCTGGGGGCTATCCTCGGGACCATCGCCGTCATCACCAAGCAGGAGATCCTGCTGGTCATCGTGGGGGGGCTCTTTGTGATGGAGGCCCTCTCCGTTATCATCCAGGTCACCTACTTCAAGCTGACGGGGGGCCAGCGGATTTTCCGCATGGCACCGCTTCACCACCATTTTGAGCTCAAGGGCTGGCAGGAACCCAAGGTCATCGTCCGGTTCTGGATCATTTCCGCCATGCTGGCCCTTCTGGCCGTCAGCACGCTCAAGATTCGATAGGAGTCACCATGAAGCTTTCCGGTAAACACATCGTTGTGGTGGGTCTGGCCCGTTCCGGGGCCTCCATCGCCCGCTTCCTCACAGAACGCGGGGCCAGCGTCGTCATCAGCGACGCCAAGTCCAGGGAAGCCCTGGGCGACCTGCCTGCAGCCATGGAGGCCGAGGGGATTGCCCTGGACCTGTCAGGGCACACGCCCCATCTCTTTGAATCCGCGGACCTGGTGGTGTTGAGCCCCGGCGTGCCCCACACCATCGCCCCCATCAAGCGGGCCCGTGAGATGGGCGTCTCCGTGGTGGGAGAGATCGAACTGGCCTCCCGATTCATTGAGGCCCCCATGCTGGCCGTCACCGGCACCAACGGCAAAACCACCACCACGGCCCTGCTGGGCGAGATGCTCGCCGCCTCGGGAAAGAAGGTGTTCACCGGGGGCAACATCGGCACACCCCTCACCGAGTACTTACGGAAAGACGACCCCGCCGAGGTGGTGGTGGTGGAGGTGAGCAGCTTCCAGCTCGACACCATCGAAAGCTTCAGACCCCATGTGTCGGTGCTCCTCAACATCACCGACGACCACCTGGACCGCTACCCAGACTTTGACGCATACAAGCGCTCCAAGGGGCGCGTCTTTGAAAACCAGCAGCAGGACGACGTGGCCATCCTCAACACCGCCGACGACCATGTGGCCGATATCGGACGGATCCTGCAGAACCGCAAGCTCACCATCGGCGGAAGCGGCCCCAATGCCGCGGCCGTCACACGGAATCAGGTGACCATCCGCACCCCGGGGCTCCCTGAGGTCAAGATCGACCTGTCGAAATCGTCCCTGGTGGGCGCGCACAACCGCCAGAACATTGCCGCAGCGGCCCTGGCCGCCCTGTCGGCCGGTGCCACCCCCGAAGGGTCAGGAGGCCGTGGACAATTTCCAGGGCCTGCCCCACCGCATCGAGTACGTGGACACCGTCTCCGGGGTCAAGTTTTACAACGACTCCAAGGCCACCAACATCGATGCCGTGGAAAAAGCGGTCACCGGCTTTGACGACCCCATCGTGGTTATCATGGGGGGACGCCACAAGGGAGGCCATTTCTCCGCCCTGTCCGGCGCCCTGAAGAAAAAGGCCCGGGCCATCGTGGCCATCGGCGAGTCAAAAAAAAAAATCGTTTCCGACCTGGCCCCCTGCATCAAAACGGTTGAGGCCGGGGACTTGGACGATGCGGTGAGCAAAGCCTTTTCCAAGGCCCGGAGCGGGGACGCGGTGGTCCTCTCCCCGGCCTGCTCCAGCTTTGATATGTTTACCAACTACAACGAACGGGGCGACAAGTTCCGCGAATCGGTCCACCGACTGAAAGCACAACATGGCTAACGATAAGGAAACAAGGCATTACGGTCTCTACGACCCCTGGCTTTTCTACACCACGTTTACCCTGGTGGGGCTGGGCCTGCTGATGATTTTCAGCGCCACGGCCCAGAGCAGCAACGGACTGTTCTACCTCAGGCGCCAGGTTCTCTTTGTGATAAGCACCAATGTTAATGCGTGTGCCAGTCGAATTCCTTACCGATGCTGGAAAAAAATTGCCGTTCCGTTTATGTTAGTCACCTTGGGCCTGGTCATTGCCACCCTGTTCCCGGTGATCGGCCACAAAATCAAAGGGGCCTCCCGCTGGATACGCATCGGCGGGTTTTCCATACAGCCCACGGAATTTCTCAAGGTTGCCCTGGTGATGCTCCTGGCCGCCTCCCTGAGTAAAAAGGGCGAAAAGGTCCGCCAGTTTGAGATCGGGGTCCTCCCCCACCTCATGCTCCTGGGGGCCATTGCCCTCATCGTGAACTTCCAGCCGGACTTCGGCACCGTGGTGGTCCTCTGCGCCGTCACCTGGATCATGCTTTTTCTGGGAGGCGCCCGGCTCCTGCACATCGTGGCCCCCCTGGTGCCGCTGGCCATTGTCCTGACGCTCTTTGTCACGGGGGAAGGCTACCGCATGGCGCGCATCAAGGCCTTCATGGACCCCTGGGCCGTGGAGAAAAACGGGGGCTACCAGGTAACCCGGTCCCTCATGGCGTACGGCTCTGGAGGCATCACCGGTAAAGGGCTCTCCAACAGCGAGCTTAAGCTCAAGCACCTGCCGGAGTGCCACACCGATTTCATCTTCCCCATCCTGGGGGAAGAGCTGGGCCTCATCGGGGTCCTTTCCGCCCTGGGTATCTACGTGCTGCTGTTGACCCGGGGCTTCCTGGCAGCCATGCGCTGCCCGGACATGTTTGGCTGCCTGCTGGCCGTGGGAATCTGCGCGGTCATCGGGCTACAGATTATCATCAATCTTGCGGTGACCATGGGCATGCTCCCCCCCACGGGACTCACCCTTCCCCTCATGAGTTACGGGGGAAGTTCACTGCTTTGCACCATGACGGGCATCGGTATCATCATGAACGTGGCCCGGGAGGAACCGCATGCTCGCTAAAAAAGAGTGCCGCCTCGTGGTGGCCGGAGGGGGCACCGGCGGCCACCTGTTCCCAGGCATTGCCATTGCCAAGGCCTTCTGCCGGAAAAAGCCCGGCACCAGGGTGCTGTTCATCGGCACGGACAAGGCCTTTGAAAAAAAATGCGTCACCCGGGAGGGATTTCACCATACTGCGGCAGGGGCCTCGGGCATCAAGGGCCTGGGTCTGAAGAAAAAACTGGCCGCCGCCGTCAAGCTGCCCCTGTCCGTTGTCGGCTGCATGATCAAGTTGATCCGCTTTCGTGCCGATGCGGTGGTGGGAGTGGGAGGCTTCTCCTCCGGTCCGGTGATCCTGGCCGCATGGCTCCTGCGCCGCCCGGTGGTGCTTCACGAACAGAACTCGGTGCCCGGCATCGCCAACAGGCTGTCGGCCCGGTTTGCAAAGAAAATATACCTGACTTTCCCGGGAAGCGCGGCGTGGTTCCCGGAAGAAAAGTGCGTCCTCTCCGGCAACCCGGTGCGAGAAGAGATCCTCGGCATTGAGCCCTCCCAAAGGGACACCGCATCCCCCACCCTTCTGGTGGTGGGCGGATCCCAGGGCGCCGTGGCCCTTAACCGGGCCGTCACCGAGGCCCTGCCCCGGCTCAAGGCCCTGGGGCTCACCGTCATCCATCAATGCGGCGACGCCGATGTGGAGCGGGTGAAAACCTGTTATGCCGAGGCCGGTGTCAACGGAGAGGTCCTGGCCTTCATCGACAACATGTCCGGGGCCTATGCCCGGGCCGACCTGGTCCTCTGCCGGGCCGGGGCCACCACCCTGGCGGAGCTGACGGCCATTGGAAAAGGCGCCGTGCTCGTGCCCTTCCCCCACGCCACGGACAACCATCAGGAGATCAACGCCAGGTACCTTGAAGACAACGGCGCGGCCCGCATAATCCTGGAAGCGGACCTCACCGGAAACGGGCTGGCCGATCTCCTTGAAGAGCTGCTGGACAACCCGGAGGCCCTTGGGGCCATGGATCAAAACGCAAAAACGCTGGGGCGTCCCGATGCCTCGCAACACGTGGCCGAGGGCATCCTCGACCTCACAAAAAAAACGACCTGACCCCCATCATCTGAGTACAACGGGGCAAACCATAAGCAGGACTGTGCATGTACCAAAAGAAATACCATATTCACTTCGTGGGCATCGGCGGCATCGGCATGAGCGGCATCGCGGAAATTCTCGTTCGCCTGGGTTACACCGTCACCGGTTCCGACCTTAAAGCCTCGGCCAACACCAGGCGCCTGGAAGAGCTGGGCTGCAAGGTCGCCATCGGCCACGCCGCCGAGAACATCGGCGATACCGACGTGGTGGTCACCTCCTCAGCCGTCAACGGGAAAAACCCCGAAGTGGCGGCCGCCAAAAAGAGCGGGATTCCCATCATCCCCAGGGCCGAGATGCTGGCCGAGCTCATGCGCCTGAAGTACAGCATCGCCGTGGCCGGGGCCCATGGCAAGACCTCCACCACCTCCATCACGGCGGCCATCCTGGAAAAAGGTGGGTTCGACCCCACGGTGGTCATCGGCGGCGTCCTGAAAAGCAAGGGCACCAACGCCATGCACGGCCTGGGGGATTTTATCATTGCCGAGGCCGATGAGAGCGACGGGTCGTTTTTGAAATTCTCCCCGTCCATTGCCATCATCACCAACATCGACCGGGAGCACCTGGACCACTACGGCAGCCTGGCCGCCATCAAGAAGGCCTTTGTGCAGTTCACCGAGCGGGTTCCCTTTTACGGGCTCTCCATCCTCTGCATGGACAACGAATCCGTGCAGGAGATCCTGCCGGAGCTCACCGGCCGCTACACCACCTACGGTCTCAATACCCGGGCCGATTACCAGGCCAGGGGCATCTCCTTTGAGGGGAGCCGCAGCACCTTTTCGGTCTACCATCACGACGAGCTCTTAGGGGAAATTACCCTCAACCTTCCCGGGGTGCACAACGTCTCCAACTGCCTGGCCGGCATTGCTGCCGCCCGGGAGATCGGCATCGACTTTCCCATGATCAAGTGCGCCCTGGAGAACATCGAAGGGGTCAAGCGGCGCCTGGAGAAAAAGGGAGAGAAAAACGGGGTCATGGTGGTGGACGACTACGGGCACCACCCCACGGAGATCAAAACCACCCTTCTGGCCGTGCGGGAGAGCTGGCCAGAGAAACGCATCGTGGCCGTGTTCCAGCCCCACCGGTACACGCGGACCCGGGACCTCTTCGATGAGTTCACCCGGGCCTTCTACAACACGGACACCCTGAAGATCCTGCCCATCTACGCGGCCAGCGAAGACCCCATCGACGGCGTTAACAGCCGAAGCCTGGGGGAGATGATCGAAAAACGCGGCCATGAAGACGTGGGCTGCTGCAACAGCTTTGACGAGGTACTGGACAACCTGGAAGAGACCCTGGAAGAGGGGGACATCCTCCTGACCCTGGGCGCAGGGGACGTCCTCAAGGTTGGTGAGATGTACCTGCAGCGGGAAGAGGCCTGATCATGGCCGCCCTGGACCCCATAGCCGCCCTCTCCGCCCTCTATCAGGGCGTGCTCAAAAAAGGGGAGCCCATGGCCCGCCACACCACCTTCAGGACCGGAGGCCCTTGTGACCTCTACCTGGAGCCCGAAAGTCTCGACGACCTGCGCATCGCCGTGGCCTTCCTCACCCAGCAGGGCATGCCCCTCACCGTGGTGGGGGGCGGCAGCAACCTGCTGGTCCGGGACAAAGGCATCGAAGGGGCCGTCATCTCCCTGGCCGGGCTCGACACCCAGATCGCCGAAACCCGGGAGGGGGAGTCGACCATCCTGACGGTTCCCGCAGGGGCTAAGACCCAGCACCTTTGCCGGTATGCCGCGATGAACGGCCTTGAGGGGCTCACCTTTGCCACGGGGATTCCCGGTACCGTGGGCGGGGCCCTTGCCATGAACGCAAGCACCGACCCCAAGGGGTTTGGGGCCATTGTGGACGCTTTAACGGTGGTGGACATCTCCGGAAAAATCCGGACCGTGCCGCGCAGCGCCCTTGAAATCGGCTACCGCCACCTTGCCATTGACGGCAAAACCCGCCATGATGACGGGTTTCCCATCATCGTGGAGGTGAAGCTCCGGCTCACGTCCGGGGACAGCGACACCCTGGTGGCCCAACGGGAATCCCTTCTGGCCCGACGCAAGGCAAGCCAGCCCGTGGGCCAGGCCAGCGCCGGATGCTTTTTCAAGAACCCGGAGGGCGGCCCTTCAGCAGGCAAGCTCATCGACGATCTGGGCCTCAAGGGAGAGGCCGTCGGAGGAGCGACAGTCTCCGAGCTGCACGCCAACTACCTGGTCAACGCAGGGGGTGCCACCACCGCCGATATTCTGGAGCTGGCGGCACGTATCAAAGAGAAGGTCCAGAAGGCCCACGGCATAACCCTGGAAGAAGAGGTGACCCTTGTCGGCAGGGAAGCGTAAACCAGCGAAAAAGAACCGCTTCGTGGTACCTGAAGCGGTCCGCCTGGAGAGACGGCGCCAGAGGCGCCGGGCCTTCCTCTTCGGGACAGGGCTTCTCTGCCTGGCCGCCGTGTGCAGCGCCCTGTGCGTGGTCTCCTACGCCTGGCTGACCCAGACCCCCTTGTTCAAGGCCCGGTTCGTCATCGTCTCGGGCAATCGGGTGGTCACCCACGGGGCGGTTCTGGAGACGGCGGGCATTCACAACGGGGACAACATCTTCGGCATCAACCTGGATGTGGCCCGAACACGCCTTGTGGCCCATCCGTGGGTGGATACGGCGTCCGTCATCCGGGAGTTTCCCAACCGGATCATCATCCGGGTCACCGAGCACACTCCGGTGGCCGTGGCCGAGATCGGTCACCCCTACCTGGTGAACAACCGGGGAGAGATTTTCGAAAAGAGCAGTAAGGCCTTTGAGGGCCTTCCCGTCTTCAAGAACCTGAAGCGCGGTAGCCTGCCTTTGGCCGACGGTGCCTCCGCAAACCGCAGCGGCACCGTCCACAGGGAGATCAAGGAGCTTATTCCCCTGCTGGACAGCCTGACCCGAAAGGGGGGCCGTTTTGTCATGACCGGTGCCGTGGCCGACCCGGACACCGGCCTTCGCCTCCTCACCGAAGGGGCGACCCAGAGCATCGACCTGGGATTCGGCCACTATGAGAAAAAGATCAAGCGGGTAAACGAACTCTTTGCCCTTCTGGAAAAAAAAGTGAACCTTACCGCTGTTGCCGCCATCGACGTCAGTGACCCCAACAGCGTTGTTATCAAACCGGCAAAAAGTTAAAGGAGGATGCCCATGCAGGCACATGAGGATATTATTGTCGGCCTGGATATCGGCACAACAAAGATCTGTGCTGTTGTCGGGGAACGCTCAGGGGACGACGTAAACATCATCGGCACCGGCACCCACCCCTCCATCGGGCTCAACAAAGGGGTGGTCATCGACATTGAGGCCACGGTGGATTCCATCAAAAAAGCGGTGGAAGAAGCAGAACTCATGGCCGGTTGCGAGATATCCTCCGTCTATGCCGGAATCGCGGGCGGGCACATCACCAGCCTCAACAGCCACGGCGTCATCGCCATCAAGGGGCGCGAAGTGACCCAGGACGACGTGGACCGCGTCATCGAGGCGGCAAAAGCCGTTTCGATCCCCATGGACCGTGAGGTGATCCACGTGCTCCCCCAGGAGTACATCGTCGATGACCAGAAAGGGGTGCACAACCCCATCGGCATGACCGGCGTCCGACTGGAAGCCAAGGTGCACATCGTGGTGGGTGCGGCCTCCTCGGCCCACAACATCATCAAGTGTGCCAACAAAGCGGGCCTGGATGTCAACGACGTGGTCCTGGAATCTTTGGCCTCTGGCAGCGCGGTCCTCACCGACGAAGAGCGGGACCTGGGCACGGCCCTCATCGACATCGGAGGCGGCACCACGGACCTGGCCGTCTTCTCCGGCGGCAACATCCAGCACACCTTTGTGCTGGCCATCGGCGGCCTGCAGCTCACCAACGATATCTCCATCGGCCTTCGGGCGAGCAAGAACGACGCCGAAAAAATCAAGCTCAAGTACGGCACCTGCCTGTCCAGCGCCGTCTCCCCCACGGAGACCATCGAGGTGCCGGGCATGGGCGGGCGCGAGCCCCGCAGCATGCCCCGCCAGGTACTGGGAGAGATCCTGGAACCCCGCGTGGAAGAGATCTGTGCCCTTGTGAAGCGTGAAATCTTCCGGGCCGGCCTTGAAAACCAGATCGCCTCGGGCATCGTCCTCACCGGGGGCTCGTCCCTCCTGGACGGTATGACCGAGGTGGCCGAAAGCATCTTTGACCTGCCCACCCGCCTTGGCAAACCCCGCCAGATCGGCGGCCTGGTGGACATCGTCAGCAACCCCATGTACGCCACCGGCGTGGGGCTCGTGCTCTACGGCACCGAGAACCAGGTGGAGAAGAAGTTCCGCATCCGGGACGACAACATCTTTCAGCGGGTCACCACCCGCATGAAAAAGTGGTTTTCCGACGTGATGTAGGGGAGAAGGTGCCGCCCGGCACAGGGCGGTGACCGATACATCCGTTCGACATACAGCAAGCTATTTCTGATCTGCCGTTTCCATCGGAACCCTGCCGGGCGTTGGCGAGGCTCCGGGCGGGGAGACGGCATAACAAAGGACCAGTAACCGATGATGAACAAGAGTGGAGGTGGGAGATGAGTTTTTCTTTTGTAGACAGTGACAAGTCGGCAAAGATCAAGGTTATCGGAGTCGGGGGTGCCGGAGGCAACGCGGTCAACAACATGATCGAAGCGAGCCTGCACGGCGTGAAGTTTATCGTGGCCAACACCGATGCCCAGGCCCTGGAGAACTCCAAGGCCGAAACCAAAATCCAGATCGGCGGAAAGCTCACCGAGGGTCTCGGGGCAGGCGCCAACCCGGAGCTAGGCAAGCAGGCGGCCCTTGAAAACGTGGACGCCATCCGTTCCGCCCTCCAGGACAGCCACATGGTCTTTATCACCGCAGGCCTCGGCGGCGGCACCGGCACCGGAGCCGCCCCTGTGGTGGCCCAGATCTGCAAGGAGCTGGAGATCCTCACCGTGGCCGTGGTCACCCGGCCCTTCTCCTTTGAGGGCAAAAAACGCGCCCGCCAGGCCGACCTTGGCCTGGAAGAGCTCAGAAAACACACGGACACGGTCATCACCATCCCCAACGACCGCCTGCGAAGCATCGCCGAGAAAAAGGCGACCATGATCGACATGTTCCGCAAAGCCGATGAGATCCTCCACCACTCGGTGAAGGGCATCACCGACCTCATCATGATGCCCGGCCTCGTCAACCTCGACTTTGCCGACGTGCGTACCACCATGCGACGTGCCGGCCTTGCCCTCATGGGCATCGGCATCGCCTCCGGTGAAAACCGTGCCCGGGAAGCGGCCCAGAAGGCCATTGCCCACCCGCTTCTGGAGGACATCTCCATCCGTGGCGCCAAGGGCGTGCTCATGAACATCACCAGCGGCCCGGACCTCACCCTGGATGAAATGACCGAAGCCTCGGACTTCATCCACGACCAGGTGGGAGAAGACGCCGAGATCATCTGGGGTCAGGCCATCGACGAAGAGATCGGCAACGAGATGCGCATTACCGTCATTGCCACGGGCATCGGCGAAGAGGGCGACGCCCCTTCCGTGGACCTGCCCAAGCGCAACCTCGATGCCATTGAAAAACGGGGCAAGGTGCGTGACCTCACCTTGAACGAGCTTGAGCTCAACACCCACACCCTGGAGGAGCCTGCCTACGTGCGCCACAACATCCCTGTGGGAAGCACCCAGGGCACGGCCGTCTCCTCAGCCGCGGGGCTGACCATCAACGCCGAGGAAGATCTGGACATCCCCACCTTCCTCCGCAAAAAAGCGGACTGATCCGCTTCCGCAACCCACGTCTGCGCCCGGGGTCTCCCCACCCTGTGACGCGCAACCCGGGAGTGCGCTTACGGAACCGCGCCGTCACCTGATGTGACGGCCCGTTGTCCTGCTGCACCCTGCCGCCTGTCGGCTTCCCCTTTCTGCAGTCCCAACGCCGAAGGAGTGTCCCACCCTCCTTCCGACTGCAGAAAGGGCCCCGGGCTGTTTTAAGGCGTTGTTTCCCTTCTGTTTCCATGGTACTTTTTCTACTAATGCTTATCTGATGGCCCGGGCACCTGTCCCTGATGCGTCCACCTGCGCCTCCTGCTCTCCGTCGCCTTCTCCCCTTGCCCCGACGCTCGAAATACCGCATGACCCAATTTCAAGCCCAGGCCGTTTTTTAAAACGCCAACCAGGGCTCTGCCCTCTCCGAACCCATGATGGAGGAAAAAATGAGCGTTCTCGTAGGAAAACCGGCCCCTGATTTCCAGGCCGTTGCCGTCAAATGCGGGAGTTTTGATGAATCGTTCCGGCTCTCGGACCTTAAAGGCAGATACATCGTCCTCTTCTTCTACCCTCTGGACTTCACCTTTGTCTGCCCCACCGAGCTCCACGCCTTCTCAGACCGCCTGCCCGAATTTGCCGACCGAAAGGTGGAGGTGGTGGCCGTGAGCGTGGACTCCCACTTCAGTCACCTGGCCTGGCTCAACACCCCCCGAAACGAGGGGGGCATCGAAGGGGTGGCCTACCCCATCGTCTCAGATATCCACCGTTCCATCTGCAAGGACTACGATGTCCTGGCGGAAGAGCATGGCGTGGCCCTTCGCGGCCTTTTCCTCATCGACCGGGATTTCATCGTCCGTCACCAGGTGGTCAACGACCTTCCCCTGGGCCGAAACGTGGACGAGGCCATCCGCATGGTGGATGCCCTGAAATTCTTTGAAGAGAACGGAGAGGTCTGCCCGGTGAACTGGAGCCCCGGCGCCAGGGGAATGAAACCCTCATCGGAAGGCCTTAAAGAGTACTTCGAATAAGCCCGTTCCGGGGCTGACCTGCCCCTTTCCCGTAGCGGTGTCCCCGGAGGTGAGTCATCACCCCGCCGTGGGACGCCGTTACGTCCGCCCAACTTTGATTTTTCCCGCTGTCGTCTTTTCAGTGCTATTCTCCCGGGTTTTGAAAAACCGAAAACCCCGGAGTACGGCATGGCACGACAGACGGACACCAGGGGCTGCGACATCGAGCGCCCCGCTACCTGGAAAAAATTCAACACCACCCTCTGCACAGACTGCATGGCCCTGTGCTGCTACCTCATTGTGGAGGTCACCACCAGCGACCTCATCCGCCTCGGCATCACCGATGAAGAGGAGGTGGCCTTTGACATGAAGGGCCTTGTGAAGCGCCTCAAAAAAGAGGGCATCATCACCCGCTGCAACCTCTCCAAGGGTAAGTTCACCCTGGCCACGCGCAAAAAGGGAGGCTGCTGCTTTCTTGACAACCGCAACCGCTGCAGCGTCTACGAAGACCGTCCCGAGGTGTGCCGCATGCACCCGACCCGCCTGTCTCCGCGTCTCGGATACTGCCCCTGGTCCCCGGCCCGGTAAGGCCCTGTGCGCCGCGCACCTTCTATTTTTTGCTTCCTGTTGCAATCCGAAGGGGAAAGGAGTAAGGATACGGCACCACGCGATACCTTGCCCCTTTGCTCAGGCGGGCCCGAGCCTTGACAGACCCCGTCCGCCCCATTGACATCAACGAACCGGTGAATCCCATGGAACCCGCCATCGTCTTAGACAACGTCTCCTTTTCCTACACCCGTCACCCGGTCCTCGACGGCGTCACCCTCACTGTGCCCAAGGGAGACTTCGCCATGGTGGTGGGCCCCAACGGCGGGGGAAAAACCACCCTGATCAAGTTGATTCTGGGTCTTCTGGCCCCCACCTCCGGCCGGGTCTCCCTCTTCGGCAAATCCCGAGTTAACCTGGAACCAGTGGCTACATGCCCCCAGTACACCCATGTGGACATGGCCTTCCCCGTCTCGGTCATGGACGTGGTCCTCATGGGACGACTCACCCAGTCAAAGCGATGGCGCTACTCGAAAAACGACCGGGAAGCCGCCCGCCACGCCCTCAACGAGGTGGGGCTCCTGGAAAAGCAGAAAAAACCGTTCAGCAGCCTCTCCGGCGGCCAGCGCCAGCGGGTCCTCATCGCAAGGGCCCTGTGCAGCAACCCGTCCCTCCTCTTGATGGACGAACCCACGGCCAACGTGGACCCGGCCGCCGAAGCCACCCTCTTTGAGCTCCTTTCCAAGTTGAACAGCCGCATGACCATTCTGGTGGTCTCCCATGACCTGGGGTTTGTCTCCAAGGTGGTCAAGAGCGTCATCTGCGTCAACAAAAAGGTCCTGGTCCACCCCACGAGCAGCCTGGACGGGACCCTCATCAACGAAATCTACGGAGGCGACCTTCGCATGGTGCGCCATGACCACCGATGCAGCCACCAGGGCCACTGCATCAACGAGGCCCTTACACACCCAACACCCTTTATGCCGCACCCTGATAAGCCATGATCGAATTTTTCCACGCACTCTTCGACCCCAACAGCAGCTTTCTCCGCCTCGCCCTGGCGGCAGGGACCCTTGCCAGCATCTCCTTCGGCATCATGGGCACCTATGTGGTCACCCGGCGCATCGGCTACCTGGCCGGAGCCATTGCCCACTGCGTCTTCGGCGGCATCGGCGCCGCCCTCTACCTCAAACACCGATGGGGAGTCACCTGGCTCGACCCCATGGCCGGGGCCCTGATTAGCGCCATCGTGGCCGCGGTCCTCATCGGCCTGGTCAGTATAAAGGCAGGGGAACGGGAGGACTCCATCATCGGGGCCCTCTGGGCCGTGGGCATGGCCTCGGGGCTTATCTTCATCGATCTGACCCCGGGCTACTTTGAGCTCTCCAGCTACCTCTTCGGGGACATCCTCCTCATCTCACACCAGGATGTCCTGATGGTGGCGGGCCTGGACCTGGTCATCATCCTCCTTGCCGTCGTGTTTCACCCCACCTTCCTCTCCATCTGTTTCGACGAGGAGTTTGCCACCTTAAGGGGCATCAACACCTCCTTTTTCTATATCCTCCTTCTCGTCATGACGGCGGTCACCGTGGTGCTCCTGGTGCGCCTCGTGGGCGTGATCATGGTCATCGCCATGCTCACCCTGCCCGCTGCCGCCGCCTCCACCTTAAGTCGCCGCCTCTCGGTCATCATGATCCTGGCCACGGGCTTTGCCCTCTTTTTCAACTGGAGCGGCCTGGCCTTGAGCTACACCCTGGATCTTTCGGCGGGCCCGGTGATCATCTCCGTGGCGGGGCTCGTCTACTTAGGGCTCCTGACCCTCTCCCGGGTGCTCCCAAACCGGTAAGCCGTATCGTACCTCCGGCACAGGCCCTCCCCGGACCGCACTGCCACCTCTCCGATCCCGTGAAGGGTACCAACCTGCCCCTCCCGCATTGCGTACAGCGGTTTGCACAAAAACCGCGTTCCGCCTTTAAGAATCCCTGAAGCTCCCGTCAAATGGGCGTCACACCCATCCCATCTGTAGAAGGCGTCCCCGTAAAAACCGACCGACACACAGATCCTAACCACCTAAAACAACAAACAATAAACCTTCTCGATACCGTTTTTTACGTCGCATTCCGGTGCTCACACCCCTTGAAGCGGACCCCACACTTTTTTTGACGCCCCCCAAAACCTGCCCCGGAGGGCAAACAATCGATTGTTTTTCCATATCATTACGATAAATATATTTTACCCCAGCACCGCACTTCATCCCTGATACGTGATATATCAGATAATAGATATCTATTGATTCCGGAAGAAATATTGGCTAAGAATCGTCTCCAACATATCACATGTTCCTCTTTTAAGAACCCGTTCGACGCAGAACGGGCAGGGTTGGGGGATCCTGTTAAAAGAGAAACGATGACCGGAACCCGGTCATGATGGCTGAACGATTACGGGAACAGTCGCATGGGCCTTTCACCGATTCGCAACGCAGCGTTTCGGGCGGATACCCCTCCCCTTTCCTTCGTCGCGTTCGCCATCTGCTGTTATTCATTTCATCGTTGGAGGATTTATGAAGTTCTTATTCAAGGCGATCGTCCTGCTCCTTGCGGCAGCGACACCCGCCTTTGCAGAAACCAAAAAAGGGGTCAGCCTCGACCACGTCTTTGAGCCCATCTCTAATTTTCTCACCGGTTTTATCTTCTACAAAGTCCATCTCTTCGGCAACGACTGGTCCCTGATCGTCTGCCTCCTCATCTCCGCAGGCCTCTTCTGCACTTGCTACCTGGGATTCATCAACATCCGCGGATTCAAACACGCCGTTCGCCTGGCCAAAGGCGACTACATCGACGACCACGCCGCAGGCGAGGTGTCCCACTTCGGCGCCCTGTGCTCCGCCATCTCCGGCACCGTCGGCATGTCCAACATCGCCGGTGTCCCCATCGCCATCATGATCGGCGGCCCCGGCGCCATCTTCTGGATGATGTTCGCCGCCTTTATCGGCATGTCCGCCAAGTTCACCGAATGCACCCTGGCCACCAAGTACCGTACCTACAAGGAAGACGGCACGGTCAAGGGCGGGCCCATGTACTACCTTTCCCAGGGCCTTGCCGCCCGCGGCATGGAGGGGCTCGGAAAGTTCGTGGGCAAGTTCTACGCCTGGGGCCTGGTCCTCGGCTGCCTGGGCATCGGCAACCTCTTCCAGTCCAACCAGATCTACAACCAGCTTAAAACCATGTGCAACAACGAAGGCGCCATCATGCACCTGGGCTGGCTCGTGGGCCTCATCGGTGCCGTCATCGTGGGCATCGTCATCATCGGCGGCATGAAGCGCATCGCCTCCATGGCCACCAGGATCGTGCCCGTCATGGTCTTCACCTACCTCGCCCTGGTAGCCATGGTCCTCCTTCTCAACGGCTCTTTCATCCTGCCCGCCATCAAGCTCATCATCGCCGACGCCTTCACCGCCAAAGCAGCCGGCGGCGGCATCGCGGCCGCCATGATGATCGGCTTTCAGCGCGCCGCCTTCTCCAACGAATGCGGTCTGGGCACTGCAGCCATCGCCCACTCTGCCGTCCAGACCGACGAGCCCGTCACCGAAGGCTTTGTCTCCATGATCGAGCCCTTCATCGACACCATCGTGGTCCAGTTCGCCACCGCCCTGGTGGTGGTCACCACCATGATCGCCGTGCCCGAGTACGTCAACATGGGCCTGCAGGGCATGCCCATGAGCTCCTGGGCCTTTGAGCGTCACTTCAGCTTCGCCGTCTACCCCCTGACCTTCGCCGCCATCCTCTTCGGATTCACCTGTGCGGTCTCCTGGGCCTACTACGGGCTGAAGGCCTTCGAGTACATCGTGGGCGAAGACCCCAAGCTGGGCCTGGCCTACAACATCTTCTACTGCATGGTCTACTGGTCGGGAGCCATGATCAACCTGAAGTACGTCGTCAATATTGCCGACGCCCTTATCTTCGTGGTCTGTATCCCCAACATCATCGGCCTCTACATCATGGCACCGGAAGTCAAAGAGGAGCTCAACAACTACCTCGCACGCCTGAACTCAGGAAAAATCCTTTCCTCCAGAGAGAAGCGCAAACTGGGCGCCACCAAAGCCAGTAAGCCAGCCATGGCAACCTCGCGATAACCAACGGTCCATCTTCACTCCCTTGTGATGTGACCTGCGTTTATCCCTTCTCTCGCCCATAAAAAAACGGGCAGGGGCTTTAAAAAACCCCTGCCCGTTTTTTCTTTTGATCCGTCAAAGCAAAACCAATCCTTACGAGCGCATCTTTATCCCCCCGCTTTTTTGACGGTAAACCCCTTGGCTTTCAGCGCCTCCACCAACTTGTCCCGGTGGTCCCCCTGGATCTCGATGACCCCGTTTTTCACGCTGCCGCCGGTGCCGCAGATCTGCTTCAGCTCCTTGGCAACGGCCTTGAGCTCAGCCGCATCCCCGGGAACCCCCGTCACCAGGCTCATGCCTTTGCCTTTTCGGCCCTTGGTCTCGCGCATGACACGAACCACACCGTCCTGCTTCACCGCAGGACCGGCCGGGGCCCCCTTCTTCTTTTTCCTGCAGGTACAGCTCTTCACCGGCTTGCCGCAGGAAGGACAGACCCTGCCCGTCTCCGTGGAATACACCAGTCGGCTGTTGGAATCACCGCCCATTGCCTTTCTCCCATGTCTTTTGGTCACATCTGTTGCCCCCGGCCGGGCCAGGGAATTTGAACCGCTCTGGCGGTCATAGCATCATAGCAAATGAAAGGCCAAGGGCCAAAGAGCACTGTGAAGGGCTTACACATGCAAAAGGGCAGTCGGTTTCAGAGAAACAGACTGCCCCTTCCTGCTGGTGGGCGTGACACATCAAGCCCGCCATGTTGCGTGAAAGCCGCTTATCAATCAGGGCGCCATAAGGGCTTCAAGACGCTCAGGGTTGTCGGTCATGATGCCGTCGACCTTGAACCACTCCATCTGCCGCTTCATCTCGATCTCGGTGTTCACGGTCCAGACATAACACTTCATGCCGAGGATGCGGATTTTGGCCATGAGTGCCTGGCTCATCATGGCGGCCGGAAGGCAGAGAACGTCGGCGGGCATTTCGTAGTCCTCTTTTTTCATGATGGCCGTGGGGGTAAAAGTAAACTCAAGCACCCCTTCGGTGGAAAAAATTGTCTTGATGTCAAGGCCCCGCTCATGGGCCTTTGCTTCGATCAGATCAAGGGTCGAGTTGTCGAAGCCGCCCAAAATAAGCTTGTCCTGCATGGTGTAGGCCTCGATGAGGTCCAGCACCTTGTCCACGATGAGACTTCCCTCCTGCTTGATCTCAAGGACCATGGGGGCCCCGCTGAGCTCACCGTCGGCAAAGACCTCCGCAAGGGTGGGCAGGGTCAGCCCCTTGCCACGCCAGGGGTAGGTGGCCCCGCCGTCCGGGGTAAACCGGTACCCGGCATCCAGGGCCTTGACCTGGGCCAGGGTCATATCGGCAATGGCCCCGGTGCCGTCGGTGCAGCGGTCCACGGTCTCGTCATGGGAGACCACAACCACCCCGTCGGAGGTCATGTGCACGTCCCCTTCCAGGGTGTCTGCCCCTTCAGCCAGGGAATTTCGATAGGCCACCAGGGTGTTTTCCGGGGCCAGCTCACCACCGCCCCTGTGGGCAATGTTCTTAAAGCCCGTGTGGTGCTTCAGAAAAAAATTGTCCGGAACCACGGGGCCCTCTGCAATCTTCTCGGCCACCTCCCCCCAGTCCGAGGCAATGGTATCCGGATGGATCCACCCGTAGCCTTCGGTGTCCAGCAGCCAGAAGTCGGGCTCGTAATGGATTTGAAAGGGTACATAAAGGATCTCGTTCGCTACGGCCCCGTAGCCATCCTGCCGCACGGTGTCCCCCACCATGGCCCGGGCATTGGCGCCGCCGTACAGGTCCTTCAAAATTTTCAGGCACTCTTTTTTAAAGGTGTTGCTGTGCTCAAAGAGCATGTCTTCCTTGACGATGATGGGAATGGTGCGGTGAGCACCCTTTTCAAAGTGGCTCATCATCTGGGTCCTGCAGGCGTAACGAAGCTCCGGGAACATGCCCGTCACGATAATAAGGTCGCTGCCCTCGTCCATGAGGGCGGGGATCACAGATTCCACCTTGTCGTCCACGTAAGGCCAGTCCCCCTGGAACACGTTGAGAAAATCCACCCAGTCCTGAAGGGCGTTGAGACCGCCGGTGGCGTGGATGGTGTTGTCATGATCCGCGGCGATCATGCCGGGGTTAAGCTCCGCATCCTCGGAAAGCACCCGGACGATGCCCAGGTTGTCGGCTGTGTACTCGGTCTCGCTGAAATAGACCCGGGCCTGGAGCTGAAGGGTCACGGGGGCCGCTTCAAGGTAGGATGCCGGAAGCCTCTCCTTCAGTGAGGAGAGACGGGCACGGCCGTCCCCATCCGTGAGGATCGCCTCTGCCATCAGGGGAACCCAGTCGGTCTCACCAAAGGCCCTCACCGCAAAGCCCACATGGGCCCCTTCCACTTTTTCCGCAAAAACCAGATCGGCAAAGGGGACCTTTGCTGCATCGGCAACCTTGTACACCATGGCATTGGGCAGCACCTCACCGGCCCCCTCCGGGCCGCCGGTCACCCCGTCAGAGACAACAATCACCGTGTTCTCCGGTGTCAGGTCCGAGTCACACCCCATGGCGCCCAGGGTCACCAACATCATCAAACCGATCAAAAGCCCATGTTTCACCGTCATCCTGTGCCTCCTTCTTTGATTGGTTGGGGCTCGTGCACACAAGGCATATCTCGGATGGCTTGCAGGATCCGTTGCGCGGATGGATGCCAGGTGTGCCGGAGCCCGTTGCTTGTTGACCTTCGACCTACCCGAAACAATCGAATATCTAATGTTGATACCGTCAGCTTCCTGTTAGATTTCGCCGTTAATTATCACAAATATCGTTCATACAATCAAACAGATTTTCACTCATATCAACTGCCATTTTAGGTGGTTAACCAGACACCCCCAAAGAGACAAAAGGCCGACTCACAGTAAAATTGCATGGTCGACACCGCCCCCTGGCGATGTTTTCCCCTTTGCCTTGTCATAGGCAATTTTCTGTCATATCAGTTGCCACGGCACCTTTCCTGAAATCCATGGAAGAAAAGAGTGTCACTCAACAATGTACCACATTGCTTAAAGAGTTCGGACAATACATCGGCAACCGCATCGGTTGTACTGCCATGAATTCGCTGCCGTAACCTCTAAGGAACGGATTATTCCCGGAAAACATATGTTATGAAAAAAAATCGCATGAACAAACGTGCCGACCTGCACGAAGAGCACGTCAGCAGGTTCGCCCAGGAAGAACTCCCCGAGCTTCCCCGGGCAACCCTGGTCGCCGAAGACGGGAGGCTTGCCAATGCCCTGGGAGCCGAGTTCTGGAGCCGCTGGTCCTCCGGCGAGCGAGCCGGCCAAGCCTGGCCGTCTCCGGGTCCCTTTGACGTGGCCACCCTGCGGTTGCCCAAGGGACGCCTCGCCGTGGAGATGGCGGTCCACGCCCTTGGCGGGGCCCTGAGCCCGGACGGCGAGCTCTATATCTATGGTGCCAACGACGAGGGCATCAAATCCGTTCCCAAAATGCTTGCCGACCTTTTCGACGAGGTCGACACCGTAAGCTACCGCCAGAAATGCCGCCTTATACAGGCCAAAGGCCCCAAAGAGATGAAGGCCTCCCTGGCCCAGTGGGCTCAGCACGGCGAGCTGGTTCTGGACGCCCAACCCCTGCCGTGGGTGACCTACCCGGGGCTCTTTGCCAAAGGCGGTGTGGACGAAGCCACGGCCCTGCTCCTGGACGGCCTTGACGTCCAGGGACGCGTCCTGGACTTTGGGTGCGGAACCGGAGTCCTCACCGCGGGCCTCCTTGCACGGGGAGCCGCCCACGTGGACGCATCGGACGCCGACGCCCTGGCTGTCGAGGCCACACGCCTCAACGTGCCCGAAGCCCACACCCACCTTGGCGACGGCTGGCATGCCCTGGAGGGGCAAGGGCCATGGGACATGATTGTCAGCAACCCGCCCATCCACAAAGGGGTCTCCGAAGATTTCGGTATCCTGGAATCCCTGATCCGGGAAGCGCCGGGTCGCACAAAGAGCCTCACCCTGGTTGTCCAGCGTCAGGTCCCGGTAAAGAGGTGGCTTGAAGAGAGTTTTTCCAAAGTCACGCGATTGAAAGAGAGCCCCAGGTTCCACGTCTGGCAGGCAAGGTGCTGAAGAGTTGCCAGACGGTAAGAGCCTCCGGCGGGTCGCTTTTTGAAAAAAAGCTCCGCAAAAAACGTTTCTTATGGGAACATATCGATATAATTTCGACGGTGCCTGAAAGTGATTAAGCCTTGCTTGTCAAATGCGAGCCGTAAAATCAGACAAACATTTGGCCACCGGAGGCAGTGTGGTTAAATCCACAATGGACAAGTAACAAAAACGTATCCTGTGACGTCGAAGCTTGTGAGCCAGCCCGCAAGAACCATAAGGGTTTATGTCGGGCGAAGCCCGAGCCGAAGGCCCTTGCGCTTTGGCCCGAGGAACGAGGGAGAAAGCGCAAGGGCTATATGCTTTCGAGGTGGCTCACCTCGCCGCCGGAGGCCTGCTTTTTCCACCCATTTTAACCATAGAAGGCACACCATGAGACTGGATAAACTGCTGGCCCATTGCGGGTACGGCACACGCAAAGATGTGAAAGCGCTTCTCAAGCACAGGACAGTAACGTTCGAAGGGGAGATCGAGACCAGCGCCAGGGAGGGTGTGGAATCCCATGGATGTGCTGGTCAACGGAGAAAAGGTCGAGCTGCCTCCCACCGAGGTGCATCTCATGCTGCACAAACCCGAAGGCTATTCGTGCAGTCACAACCCCTCCGAATCCCCCCTGATCTACGACCTGATTCCCGAGATATGGCAACAGGCCGAACCCAAATCCGCCGGGCGACTGGACCGCTACACCTCCGGCCTGCTCATCTTAAGCACCGACGGCCAGCTCCTCCACCGCCTGGTGCACCCCAACAAAAAAGTGGGCAAACGCTACCGCGTCGTCTTTGAGGGCACCCTGGCGAAGGACGCGGTGGCCCAGGTGGAAAAGGGCCTGCCCCTCCCCGACGACGACCGCCCCTGCCTTCCCGCCACCCTGACCCTCCATGACCCGGACGACACCGGAAGGGGCCACGCCACCCTCCTCATCCACGAAGGGCGCTTCCACCAGGTGCGCCGCATGTTCGAAGCCCTGGGCGCCCAAGTCGTCAAACTCCACCGCGACCGCATTGGCAGCCTCGAACTCCCGGAAGACCTTCCCGAAGGCCACTGCCGCGAGCTCACCGACGACGAGATCCATGCCATGACCGAAGACGAATAAAAAAGCGTGCCTTCTATGGTTAAAGTGCAAGGGGAAGAGCGCCTCCGGCGGCCAGGGAATTTTTAGCTTAAGTGGCTTCGCCACCCCTGAGACCCCAGTTCAGAAGCCCTCCCCTTCGTTCCTCAGGGTAAGAGCTTCCGCGAAGAGTTTCGTGAAATTGAGCAAAAAACCTGTTTGTCAAGCTTTTCAAAAGCTTGCCGGCAGGGCCGCCGGAGGCGTCTTTAACCTG
The DNA here is from genome assembly GCF_056829965.1 of Desulfoluna sp. CYM3A. Taxonomy (NCBI): domain Bacteria; kingdom Pseudomonadati; phylum Thermodesulfobacteriota; class Desulfobacteria; order Desulfobacterales; family Desulfolunaceae; genus Desulfoluna; species Desulfoluna sp. CYM3A. Next base: position 636,165 of record NZ_CP186556.1, on the reverse strand, counting down.
GCTGCCTCCGGCGGCAAGGTGGGGGCACCTTGACACCCCATGGCGAATGCATGGTGGTGACCCATTCGGCCTGCGTTATCGAGGCATTCGCGTGATGTGTACCATCTGGCAACGGTCTTTGCAGGAGAGGCCCATTTCATTCTTCTAAAAACACGATGAAGAACTTTGGGGTTTGCTTGACTTTAACCGGAATAACTCCGGCGGTGAGGTGAGCCACCTCGAAAGCTGGTTGCCGCCATGCTTTCCCCCTCGTTACTCGGGGTAAAGCATGGCGGCATTTTTGTGGGGTTTGTGGGTTTTCTCATGCCGCAGACACTGCGCAATGCAAGCCGTTCAAGAATGCCACGCCGGCCCTTATGGAGCGCCGCACTCCTGTGCGGCTTTTTTTGCTGGTGCGATACGATATGCCTCACGGAGTGCGGCGCTCCAGCCCCTTAGAGAATGACACCGGCAAAGCCCATCAGCGAATGTGATCGGCCTGAGGGACGAAGGCCGGGAGCATTCGCGAACCTGGTTTCCAAGGGCTCAGCCCTTGAGCCACCGGAGGTTTTTCCCGTTTCCTTACAGGCTTTCAGGCGGAAAGGTGAGCACCTCGTCGATGGTCTCGGCGCCGCAAAAGAGCATGGCAAGGCGATCCATGCCCAGGGCAATGCCGGCCGAGGGAGGCATGTGGGGCAAATCGTTGAGAAAGGCTTCGGGGACGGGCCAGGTGGATTTGTTCAGGCGCTTGCGAAGGGCCACTTCCTCTTCAAAGCGCTTTCGCTGCTCGTCGGCGTCGGTGAGTTCGGTAAAGCCGTTGGCCAGCTCCAGGCCTTCCACGTAGAGCTCGAAGCGCTCGGCAACCGAAGGATCCGACTTTTTCCTTTTGGCCAGGGCGGCCATGGGGGCGGGGTAGTCGCAAAGGATCACCGGGGTGTCGCCGCAGAGGCGGGGCTCCACCTCAAGGCCCATGACCTCGTCGAACCGGTCTCCAGAAAGGGCTTGGTCCATGGGCTCGGAGCCATAAAGGGAGTAAGCGTCCTTAACGGTCAGTCGTTTCCAGGGCCGATCCAGGTGGATGGACTTGCCCTGGACCTGAAGGGTGGTTCCCAGGCCCAGGTCCTGGGCCACGGCAAGGAAGAGACCCTGGCAATCGGCCATGAGGGACTCGTAGTCCGCGCCGGGGGTGTACCACTCCAGCATGGTCATCTCCGGGATGTGCTTTGCTCCCCGCTCACCTTTTCTGAAGGCCTTGGTGATCTGGAAAATAGGCCCGGACCCGGCGGCCAGGAGCCTTTTCATGCACAGCTCCGGCGAAGCCTGAAGGTAACCGTTTCCAGCCTCCAGGGGGTCGATGTGGGCCTCGGGGATGGGAGCCGGAACCCACAACGGTGTCTCCACCTCCAGGTACCCTTTCTCCATAAAAAAACGGCGCACCGAAGCTGTGATCTGCGCACGTCGGTGGAGGTTTTCCATATGAATCTTCATGGCGGGATCCTTTAAATGGGGTAGAGTCGATCGCCCCAGATCACCTGGCCGATGATGCGCAGGGAGTTGGCTTCTGCCTCGTAGGCGGGGTACTCCTCCCGGTTCTTGGAAATGATGCGGACCCGGCCTTCGGGGAGCCTTTCCAGCTCTTTGATGATGATGGTGTCTTCAAAACCCAGGGCAAAGATGCAGTTGTTTTTGATCTTGCGACGGCCCAGGTCGATCATCACCGTGGCTCCGTTGCGGATCTCAGGATCCATGGAGTCCCCGGAGACCCGCATGAGCACCAAATTTTTAGGGGAGGTGGCGATGTTGGCGATAAAACGCTTTCGAAAGGCGTAGTAGTCCCGGATGCGCTCACTGGCCATGAGGGAGCCGCCCCCGGCCGAGAGTTCCGCCTCCACCATGGGGACCCAGTTGTAGTTGTCGGTGTTGGGTTCTTCAAGGACGGGGACCGTGAACTCGCCGCCATTTCGCCCCACAACGCCTTCGGCCGAAAAGGTGCCGTCACCTTCCGCGGACAACGCCCCGCCGTGGGATCCCTGGCCCAGGAGCAGCCAATCCAGAGAGCAGCCGAGGACCTCGGCCATGCGTACCAGCACATCCCCTTTGGGTGAGCCGCCGTACTCGTAATTCTGTACGGTGGTGGTGGTTACACCAATTTTTTTCCCTAACCCGGCCTGGCTCAGGCCAAGTTTTTCACGTGACATCTTAAGACGATCACCAAATTCCTGGTTACCCGTCGAGGTACCCGCCCCGTGACCGCTTCCCTTACTCCCTGCCGGATAGGGCTCCTGGCTGTTTTTTTCATTATTTTTCATGGTTATGCCTCAGGGGGCCACCACACGCACATCTTTTTGTGTGACACCCAATTTTATTGTTGATAAACCAATGTTTATTGGTTATTCTTTTCCAAACTTTGGACGTAACGGCCCAACCGTACCACAATTCCTTTGGTTATACCAACCATGAAACCCCTACGGCCCGGTCAGGCGCCCTAACTGTTTGGTGACGTACACACGGAACCCATCCATCACCCGAAGCACTGGAGACACACCTTGAACAAGCAGCCCCTCACTCCCGAGACCTTTTCCCCCGACATGATGGACACCGACCACATCATGGACGCCATGGACCCCGTCATCCGAAGCGCCCCCCGTATCTGGCCCGCTCTTCTCACCGAGCTCGTGGACGTACTCACGGACCACCTGGAAACCCGCGAACACATGGACCCGGACCAGGCCATGACCCACGCCCAGGACATCGTGGTGGTCCTCTCCCACCACCTGGGCGGCCGCAGCATCTACCTGCCCCGGGACGACCGCCTCAAGCGGGCCATCCGGGATGCGGCCATCTACAACGCCTTCACCGGCGACAACCACCGGGAGCTGGCCGCAAGGAGTAAACTCACCACCGCCCAGATCTACAACATCATCAAAAAGCAGCGCGCCCTGCGCCAGACAAAAAGCCGGGAACCCCTCGCCTGGTCCTGATCCCATTTAATGCCCATGATGGGCATGCTTCGCTTTGCCCATCCTACGAAAACCACGCGCTACATGTAGGATGGGCAAAGGTGGTGCCGTGCCCATCGGGCACGGCGGTTGGCGCATCACCCCATATATTTTGGGTTCCTATCCAGCATCACCCCTTATGAAGCGCCGCTCCCACATGGTCATCCGGCGGCTTATTGCCCGATGATGGGCACGCTCCGCTTTGCCCATCCTACGAAAACCACGTGCTACATGTAGGATGGGCAAAGGTGGTGCCGTGCCCATCGGGCACGGCGGTTGGCGCATCGCCCCATATATTTTTGGTTCCTACCCAGCATCACCCCTTACGAAGTGCCGCGCCCACATGGTCATCCCGTGGGTCATTGCCCGATGATGGGCACGCTCCGCTTTGCCCACCCTACGAAAACCACGCGCTACATGTAGGATGGGCAAAGGTGGTGCCGTGCCCATCGGGCACGGCGGTTGGCGCATCGCCCCATATATTTTTGGTTCCGACCCAGCATCACCCCTTACGAAGTGCCGCTCCCACATGGCCATCCGACGGCTCATTGCCCGATGATGGGCACGCTCCGCTTTGCCCATCCTACGGAAACCTCACGCTGCATGTAGGATGGGCAAAGGTGGTGCCGTGCCCATCGGGCACGGCGGTTGGCACATCACCCCATATATTTTTGGTTTCGACCCAGCATCACCCCTTACGAAGTGCCGCACCCACATGGTCATTCGGTGGGTCATTGCCCATGATGGGCACACTCCCCTTTGCCCATCCGACAAAAACCACGCGCTACATGTAGGATGGGCAAAGGTGGTGCCGTGCCCATCGGGCACGGCGGTTGGCACATCACCCCATATATTTTTGGTTCCTATCCAGCATCACCCCTTATGAAGCGCCGCTCCCACATGGTCATTCGGTGGGTCATTGCCCCATGATGGGCACGCTCCGCTTTGCCCATCCGACGAAAACCACGCACAACGTGTAAAAAAAAACCACATTGCCATGCTTCCCTTTTTTTAAACCCTTCAACCCCATCTCCATCCCCTGCCGTGGTTTACTCTTGCACCGCCCCTCCACGGGCAAAAATCCTAAAGCACCCTGCTTTTCAATCAACACCACACACACATTCCAAGGAGACCCCATGGAGCAACATTCCACAGACTACGCATCCCTCCGGTTCTGGTTCAACATCATCCAGTACCTCATCACCCTGGCCGTGAGCCTCTACGTCTGGTTCAACTCCCGACTCAATGCCAAAGCCCGGGAGCTCAAAGAGCTCGGCCCGACGGCTTGATCAGGCTAAAATTCAGATGGACGGACGACTCACACGCCTGGAGACCGACATGGCCCATGCCCTCTCCCATGAGGACCTCGCCGCGGTCTACGACCGGCTCAACGACATGGCTGAGCAGGTGGCAGGCCTCTCCGGCAAAATGGACGGAGTCAAAGGCGCCGTGGACATGATCCAGGCCCACCTGCTGAACGATCACTAAGAAAGAATGTCCCGCCCCTGTTTCCAGTGAAACGTTTGAAACCCAACGATACCGGGGGTTGCGTAGAATGGCACCCATCAATGAGCGATCAAACCCAAACCGAAACCCCAGGCGGGGTTAGACACTGCGCCCCGTCATCCATAAGGAGAGCCCCATGCACATCGCATCTTTGCTTCACGCCATCTGCGCGGACCTCACCCGCACTTTTCCCGGGCTGGCCGCGTGCACCCCCTGCCTGGGCGACCTCGCTCCCGAGACGATCCCTGAAGGCGGAGACGACGGGCCCCGTGCCTGGGTCGCCCTTGCCGGGGCCGATACCGCCCTGGAGACGGCCACCGGCGAGTGGGACCTTCCCCTCTCCCTGGAGGCGGTGATCGCGGGCCCCGTCACCCCGGACGCCACCCTCCTCAACCTGGTAGAAGGACTCCTTGCTCACATTCCCGGCACCACCTGGGGGTTGGCCAGCGCCCACCCCGCCGGGGGAGTCGAGGCCAGGGGGTGCCCCTCCCACCCCCTGGCCTCCGGGGAACGGGCTGTCTGGACCCTCACCTGGAACCAGATGCTACGCCTGGGCGAATCCCTCTGGACCTCCCCGGCGCAGCATCCCACCCGCCTCTTCACGGGCCAGGCCCCCAACATCGGCCCGGGCCATGAAGGCGACTACACAACCCTGGAGGTGACCCCATGATGACTGAACTGGAGTACCGCATCGCCGAACTGGAACGACGCCTCCGAAGCCTGCTCCTCGTGGGAACGGTGCAGGAACTGGATGAAAAAACAGCCCGGGTTCGGGTGGCGTCAGGGGGAATTGTCACGGACTGGCTTCCCTGGCTCACCCACCGGGCAGGCCCCGACAGCCAGTGGTGGGCCCCGGAACCCGGAGAGCAGGTGATGCTCCTGTGCCCCTGCGGGGACCCGGCCCTGGGTGTGGCGCTTCCCGGCATTCCCAGGGATGCGTTTCCCGCACCCGCAGACGTTAAGACCGTTCACCGCACCGCTTACCAGGACGGTGCCGTCATTCAGTACGACCGGGAGGCACATGCCCTGTCCGCAACCATCCCCGGCACCATGGAGGGCACATGCAACGGAGATGCCTCCCTCACCTCCGGGGGCAAGGTAACCGTCAAAGGATCCGGGGGCATTATCCACGACGGAGACAGCACTGGGGCCTGCCTGGGCACGGTAAACGGACACTGCCTCTGCCCCTTTACGGGTACCCCCCATGTCCATGTGTCCGCAAGCGTCACCTCAACCAAGTAAAGGAGGCCACATGGCCATGACAGCCAAAGGCATGGCAAACGCCATCCGAACCCGACAAGGAGCCCTGGAGCCGGTACAGGCGTCCGATCCGGCACAGGCCCAGGCCTTTGCCCAAAAAAGCCTGGAAGCCCTGTGCCAGGGCATCATCGACGAAATCACCGCCCACGCCGTGGTCACCACCACCTCCGGTGCCCCGGATGGCGAACACTCCGGCAACATCTCATAAGGGCAAGCTTCCGGCGGCGAGGTGAGCCACCTCGAAAGCGGGTTGCGCTTGCGCATTTTCCTTCGTCCCTCAGGAAAATACGCAAACGCCTTCGACTCGGGCTTCGCCCGATACATAAGCTGGTGGTTTGTACGAGCTGTCCCACAAGCCTTGAAAGACCGGGACTCATTCACGTAACCCGTTGACTGTCAGATTTAACCGCACTGCCTCCGGCGGGTCGCTTTAAAAAAAGCTCCGCAAAAACTTTTCGAAAATAAGATGGGCAATGCAAGGTTGCTGTGTGCACCAGAAACGAAGCCTGTTTGTCAAACTTTTCAAAAGTTTGGCCCCGAGCGAGGCCGCCGGAGGCAATTTTAAAGGAGAAACAATGCCCGACACGATCCCCGCCGTGGGGATGGACGCTGAAACCGGCGCCCGACTCTCCGGTTACGACCACTTGAAACAGAGCATCGGCGACATCCTCTCAACGCCCCTGGGCTCCCGGGTCATGAGGCGGGACTACGGCTCCCGGCTCCCGGAGCTCATGCACGCCCCCATGACCCCGGGGCTCAATGTGGAGGTCTTCGCCGCCGTGGCCGAAGCCCTGGCCACCTGGGAAACCCGTTTTCGCCTGACCCGTGTGGAATCCGTCTCCGCCGGGCCCGGCCAACTCACCCTCAGCCTTCGGGGAGACTACCTTCCCCTGGGCAAGGAGATCCTCATGGAAGGAGTGATAGTCCAATGAGCCATGCCCTGCCGACCATTGACCTGACCCGGCTCCCGGCCCCCGACGTTGTCGAGGAGCTCAGTTACGAAACCATTTTGGACCAGTGGAAAGCCACGTTTCGAGACCACTGGGGCCATGCGGAAGACGCCCCCCTGCTGGACCTGGAGTCCGACCCCGTGGTGAAGCTTCTGGAAGCCGGTGCCTACAGGGAACTTCTGCTTCGCCAGCGCATCAACGACAGTGCCAGGGCCGTGATGCTCGCTTATGCCGTGGGCAGCGACCTGGACAACCTGGCCGCTCTCACCCCGGCTGCTCGAAAGGTGATCCACCCGGGGATCCCGATGCCGTCCCCGGTGCCCCCTGTCCTGGAGAGCGACGACGAATTCCGTCGGCGCCTCCAGATGGCCCCGGAGAGTTTTTCCGTGGCAGGGCCCGAAGGTGCCTACCTCTATGCGGCCCTTAAGGTGCCCGGATGCCGGGACGCGTCCGTCACCAACCCCGGCCCCTGCAAGGTGGAGGTTACCGTCCTTGGCCGAGAGGGAGACGGCACCCCATCTGACGCAGTGGTTCAAGCGGTGGAAACGGCCCTTACCGACGGCGACGTGCGGCCCTTAACCGACGAGGTCACCGTAAAAAAGGCAACCATTTTGCCCTATGCCATCCATGCCACCCTGGCCTTTTACGACGGACCGGACACCCAGGTGGCAACGGACGCAGCCCGGGATGCAGTGAAAGACTACGTGCAATCCCACCACCGGCTGGGAGACGGCATCACCCTCTCGGGGATCTATGCCGCCCTCCACCAGCCCGGGGTACGCAAGGTCACCTTGACGAGCCCCACGGCGGACATTCCGGCCCTCGCCCACCAGGCTGCCTACTGCACGACCCTGGAGGTCATGGCATGAGCATACTGCCTCCCAACAGCACCCGCCTGGAACGGGCCCTGGATGCGGTGTTGGCTGACCGGCTGGAGAGCCTGCCCGTGCCCACGGACCACCTCTGGGACCCGACCACGTGCTTAAAGAAAACCCTGCCCTGGCTGGCCTGGGCCCTGTCCGTGGACACCTGGGATCCTGCCTGGACCAAAGACCAGAAGCGACGGGTCATCCAAAACAGCCCGGCCCTCCACCGCACCAAGGGGACACGACGCGCCGTGGAAGACGCCCTTTCTGCTTTGGGCTTCCGGGTGGAGGTGGAGGAGAAGCTGGGTGGAAGAACTCCGAGGAGAGTGCACCCGGCACCTTTGACCTCGTGGTGAAGGTACCCGCCGGATACGCCGTGGACAAAGCCACCTACGATGAGGTGTCTGCCCTGGCAAACCGTGCCAAAAACGCGCGGAGCCAATTAGGAACCATTTCACTGATCCCCGAGGGCCTGACACAAAAGCCTCTGTTTTCAGCGGCCACGGCCTCGGGCATCGTCACCACAATTTACCCCCTGGGCCGCATCGGCTTAGGGGACGACGTCAGATAAAGGAGCATCATGTCAGAGTTCTACACCCTGTGGACCGACGCCGGACTGCAACAGATCGGTGCATCGGTTGCTCAGGATAAAAAATTCACCATGCCCACGGCGGGTGGGAGACGGTGGTGCACCTCCTGTCCCCATGCAAGGGAATGACCGACCTTAAAAGCCCTGTATGGGAAGGCCCCATCTCCAGCATCACCCAAAGCCGTACAGACGCGAATACCTTTGTCTACGAGTTTGCCGTGCCCTCGGAACGGTGCCCTTCACCGTCCGTGAGGTAGGCCTCAAGGACGAAACCGGCGCCCTCTGCATCGTCGGCAACTTTCCCGACACCCCAAAACCAGTGGCAGCAGACGGCTCTGTTCGGGACATGGTCATCCGCATTCCCGTCCATTTTGAAAACGCCGACAGCGTCAGCCTCACCGTGGACCCTCGAGTGGTGGGCCAACGGAGACGTGGACCGAAAAATCGCGGTTCACAACGAGCATGGGGAATCACACCGAGATATCCGGCAGGATCTTGCCGAAAAAACAGCACAGGCCACGGAAGACAATCGAGCGATGCAGCCATTGCCTCCCAGGAGGAGGTGGATGCTGGCGAAGATGCGATAAAGATGGTTGTGCCTGAACGAGCTTAAAGCGTGGTGGGAATCGGTAAGGACGTGCAGATCAAAATAAAGCCGACAGTGTTTCCCCCTCACCACACACCCACACACCAGACCAAGTGGGGTGTGGTGAGTTAAGAGGCTATGAAGCAGGAGATGAAATTATGCTCTCCTACGCGCCGTAGGATTGAAGAAATGGACTCTCGTCGGTTGCTTGAGCGTAACGGCGCTTCGTTGCTCCGGTCTGACTATCCTGAATTATTTAAAAAAATAGGAACCATATATGGTTTCGCAGACTCAGACCATTTCAATTTACCGGATGACCGCGGCCTATTCCCACGCTTCTGGGACCATGGCGCAAATATTGACCCTGATATTGAGCAACGCCGTGATCGCGGTGATGGTGCTATTGGGGACCATGTTGGGACAATACAATATAGTATAAATAAGTCTCATATCCATGGTTTACCAACAGAGATGTCAGCAACTCCACAGTTAGGAAGTGAAGGCTGTTTTTGTGACACAGACCAAATTTGGAGACGTCGAACAGTTGTTAATAACGTAGCTTATGCTGAAAATGATTCTGTGCATGTCAACACAATGCATGATGGAAGAGGCGAATCAAGACCTATCAACAGAGTTAAATGGGGAGGTATTTTCTACTAATGTCTACGTTATATAACGCTCATCCAGAAAACAGGCGAATACATGCAAGGGAATGAAACTCGACCAAACAAAAACCCCATGTATAACCCTGAAACACACAACCCGAATGACAAATACCTCTTCAACCCAAAAACCTCAACAATGATTCAACCCCTGACCACCCAAAAAAATGAAGTAAATGTCCTTCAAAACGGGACATGGGTAATTAAAAAAGATTTTCGAGGAGTCTCTTTTTGGAAAAAAGATGGCACCCACAACACCATCAAAAACATTGGTGAGCTCTTGCCTCCCGGGGTATTAACAACGCCCCCTTCATCGCATTTCCACCAAATCCACGACGGAACCGCCTGGATTGTCGACATACCCATGATGGCCGAGTCAAGACGCCAGGAACGCGACGCCAAGATTTCAGAGACCTACAGCCCTGCCATCCAACAACTCACACGTTGGATAGACAACAACCGGGAAGTCCCAGAGCCCCTGGCCTACTATACCCATCAGCGGGACGCCTGGCACGCCTGGGCCGATGCACTGTGCACCCTGCCGGACCAACCCGGATTTCCCTGGCCCGAGGGTGAGGTGCCCTGGCCGGAGCAGCCCCCCAGGCCAACCCCATACGACGCAACCAATAAAGGTTAACCGCCGGGTTACCGGCACCCACGAGAGATATCAACACACAAGGAGACAAGCATTATGAGCGAAACATTCCTGCACGGCATCGAAACCATTGAGATCGACGACGGCACCCGGCCCATTCGCACCGTCAAGAGTGCGGTCATCGGCCTCATCGGCACGGCACCCGACGCCGACGACGCCCTTTTCCTGCCACGCCCGATCCCCGGTACGCCCAGGGCGGCAGCGCCCCTGGGAGACAAGGGCACCCTCAAGGCGGCCCTGGACGCCATCTTTGACCAGGCCGGAGCCATGGTGGTGGTGGTGCGCGTGGACGAAGGCGCCGATGACGCAGCCACCCTCACCAATGTCCTGGGCGATGCCGCTACCGGCACCGGGGTTCACGCCTTTCTGGCCGCGGAAAGCGTTGTCAAGGCAAGCCCCCGCCTCCTGTGCCCCCGGTTTTACCGGCACCCGCACCGGAGATGACGCCAACCCCGTGGTGGCCGAGCTCCAGGGCCTGGCCGAGAAAATGCGGGCCGTTGTCATTGCCGACGGCCCCAACACAAACGCCACCGATGCCATCGCCTACCGGGAGACCCTGGGCAGCGACCGCGTGTTTGTGGTGGATCCCGGCGTCAAGGTGTGGGACCCCGCCACCAAGGCCAACGCGGTGCAGCCTGCCTCGGCGCGGGTTGCGGGCATGATCGCCAAGCGGGATGCTGAGAAAGGCTTCTGGTGGAGCCCCTCCAACCAGCCTGTCAACGGCATCGTGGGCACGGCTCGGCCCGTGGCCTTTCACATGAGCGACCCCGCCTCCGAGGCCAACCGCCTCAATGAGAAGTGCGTGGCCACCATCGTTCAGAAGAACGGCTACCGCCTCTGGGGCAACCGCACCACGGCCACCGACCCGATGTGGGCTTTCCTCTCCGTGCGCCGCACCGCGGACATGATCTACGAGAGCATTGAAGAAGCCTTCCTCTGGGCCATGGACCGCCCCATGAGCGCCAACCTCGTTCTGGACATCCAGGAGAGCGTGGGCTCCTATCTCCGGCACCTCAAAGCCGTGGGCGCCATCCTGGGCGGCTCCTGCTGGCTCGACCCCGAGCTCAACAGCCAGGAACAGCTCATGGCGGGCAAGCTTTACCTCGACTTCGACATCGAACCCCCTGCGCCCCTGGAGCACCTTACCTTCCGGGCCCACAGGGACAACGGGCACTACACCGAGCTGGTGAACCAGGTCCTTTCTGCCTCATAACCAGGGGATATATCCCCTGGACCCCAGGTTCGCGAATGCTCCGTCCCTTCGCTTGTCGCGCCGTAGCCCATTGACGTTGAGCAGGTAACAATACCTTGCCATGGACGAAGGCGGATTCCTCAGGGACGTCTCATTCGCTGACGGGCTTCGCCCGCGGAACATCATCGGTGGTGACATAACCGCGCAATCATCCATCACCCGACTCTGCCTGAAACAGACCGGGTCATAACCCCAACACACACAGGCCCCTTCCCAACATCCCCGCATAACGGGGCCGGGAGAGCCTTACCCAAACAAGGAGATACCTTATGCTGCCTAAAAAATTGAAAAATTTCACCGCCTTTGTGGACGGATCTGTAGGGTATGCAGGAAAGATTACCGACTGATTCGCCAAGCTCACCCTCAAAACCGAAGAATTTCGCGCAGGAGGCATGGACGCCCCCGTGGAGGTGGACATGGGCATGGAAAAGCTCGAAGCCACCCTCACCTTTGGCGAGTACAGCGAAGCGATCTACAAAAAATTCGGCCTGGTGAACGGAAAAGCCGTGAGCCTTACCCTCCGTGGCGCCCGCCAGAACGATCAAGGCACCGATGAGATCATCATCAACCTCCAGGGCGGCTTCAAAGAACTGGACGCAGGCTCCTGGAAAGCCGGGGACGACACCTCCCTCAAAGCCTCCGTGGCCCTTCGCTACTACAAACTCACCATCGCGGGCACCGTCCTCATCGAACTCGATGTGGAGAACATGGTCCGCAAAATCAACGGCGTGGACCAGCTCCTCGAACAGCGCCAGGCGTTGGGATTTAAGTAAATAAGGTTAAAAGCCTCCGGCGACCTTGCCGGGGGCCAACCTTTTGCCTGATTTCTAAAAATCGGGTTTGCCAAACAGGTTTTACATATGGTGTCGGCTGTGCTGGTGAAACCGGCATACCCTGAACGGCAGCGACCCATGTGTTCGTTTAAGGAGCGCCGCACCCAAAAAAAAGCCGCACAGGAGTGCGGCGCTCCAACTATCTTGGCTCACCACGGGCCTTTTACGAATCCTGAAAAGCCGACGGCCACCGTAGGACATATCTCAAGCCTGCGTCTGCCTCAATAAACACACGATTGAATCGACTCTATTTTTTTATAAGGAGACACCCATGAACACCACCACCCTCACCCTCACATTCCCCGTGACCCTCAACGGCATCGAAACCACAGCCCTTTCCATGCGACGTCCCAAGGTGCGGGACATGCTCATTGGAGAGAAAAAAGGCAAAAGCGACGCCGAGCGCGAAATCCACGTCTTTGCCAACCTCTGTGAAGTCACCCCGGACCTCATCCAGGAACTGGACATGGCAGACTACGCCGAGCTCCAGAAGACCTATCAGGATTTTTTATCCTAAGCCCGTCGGCGGCGAGAGCCCTCACCCTTGACATCGCCACCCACACAGGCTGGGGCCTGGGCGAGCTCCTGGAACTCGACGGCGAAGAGCTCCTGGCATGGCACCAGGCCCTGAGGGAGGCCCTGGAATAACGACGGGGCCTAAAAACAACCTCCGGCGGCGAGGTGAGCCACCTCGAAAGCGGGTTGCCGTTGCGCTTTGTCCCTCGTTCCTCGGGCCAAAACGCAACGGCCTTCGGATCGGGCTTCGCCCAAAGCATGTTAACCCGGCAACTGAATACCCAACACAGGCCAACGTGAAATCGTTACACGACAGTCATGCGTCTAACCGCCGGGTTCAGAGCCGAAGCGATCTCCGGGCTAACCAAAGAAACCGACATAAACGTTACTGTTGGGCACGGGCGTAGCCCGTCAGCGAATGTGCAGGGGTGAGGAACGAACCCCGGAGCATTCGTGATCCTGGGCCTGCCCTGCTTACTGAGGAAAAACAAATGGCATCCACAGACACACTCACACTCCCCACGGGCACCTCGGCCGCACAGGCCATGGTGGCCGCGGGTGAAGCCGTGATTGATCAGATCAGCCGCGTTGGGCAAAGCCTTAAGGAGTTCTCCCTTGGCCTTTCCAGTACGCAAGGCGCCACCGGAAAGGCAAAAAAAAACATGCCGGGTGCCGCCCTTACGGCCACTCCCAAACAACCCAAAACGCCCGTGAGCGATGCCTTAAGCTCCCTGGCACCTATCATCACGGACCTGGGCAAGGCGGTGGTTCCCCTTCAAGAGACCGGAGAACTGGCACAGGAAGCCTGGGAAAAAGCCAAAGGCGGTGTAGGCTCGGCTTTCGCGGCCGTTAAAGCCCTCAAGGATCCCAAAGACAACCAGACCAAAGCAGACACAAAGGCACCCGGAAAAGCCGCCCAAAAAAAACGGCAGAAAAAGCCGGGGAAGGCGAAAAAAGAGGCCGGTGACGCGGACGATCCAGCCAGGCCCGGCACAGCCCTTGAGCGGGTCACAGCGGCGGCCTCCAAACTGGGATCGGCGTTTTCGGACATCACGGAGAGCGCAGACACGGCGGTTGAAGCCTGGGACAGTGCAAACGAAGGCATGGACGCGGCGCAAAACGCTCTGGCATCCCTGCAAGAGGGCTTGGGAGACGCCGGGGAAGCTCCTGACGGAAGCATCCTTCAAGGCATTCAAGCCACGGCAGGTTCCTTTCAATCAGCCCTGGGCTCCATCCAGGGTCTGGGTCAGGAGAGCTCACCCTTCCGACGAGCCTTGCCCCCCTTACCACCGTGGTCACCGATTTCGGCGAAGGCCTGGAATCTCTCCAGGACAAAGCAGCCACCGCACAGGATGCATGGAACAGCGCCAAAGAAGGCGTGGATGCGGCCAAAAACGCATGGGCATCCCTGAAGCAGGGCTTTGGTAAAAAGCCCGCCAAGGACGGAGAGGATGCTGAAAATACGGGAAAACCAATCCGGGCGCGCCTGGGTCCGTTTTCCAGGGCATCGGGACGGCGGCCTCTTCCTTCCAGACCGCCCTGGGCACCCTCAAGGGACTGGACACCGGTGACATCACCCTTCCTGCAAGCCTTGCCCCCCTTACCACCGTGGTCACCGATTTCGGCGAAGGCCTGGAATCTCTCCAGGACAAAGCAGCCACCGCACAGGATGCATGGAACAGCGCCAAAGAAGGCGTGGATGCGGCCAAAAACGCATGGGCATCCCTGAAGCAGGGCTTTGGTAAAAAGCCCGCCAAGGACGGAGAGGATGCTGAAAATACGGAAAACCCCTCCGGCACGCCCGGCTCCGTTTTCCAGGGCATCGGGACGGCGGCCTCTTCCTTCCAGTCGCTCGGGCAATCCTCAAGGGACTGGACACCGGTGACATCACCCTTCCTGCAAGCCTTGCCCCCCTTACCACGGTTGTCACCGATTTCAGCGAGGGGTTGGAATCCCTTCAGGAGAAAGCGGCAAGCGCCCAGGAAGCCTGGGACAGCGCCAAAGAGGGCGTGGACGCAGCGAAAAACGTGTGGGCAGGCCTGAAACAGGGACTTGGCGGATCGAAAAAGGGTGAAAAAAACGCTTCGGACAAGGCCGGTGGAAAAGCAAAAAAAACACCCGGCGACATCTTCCAAACGGTTAAAAAGCAACGGCCGCCTTTGAAACCACCCTCGGCCGAGTTGGCCAGATGGCACACATGGACCTCGGCCTCCCTGCCCAATTTGAACCCCTGCAATCGGTTCTCTCCAACGTGGGCAGCTGCATCGACGCCGTTCAGGAAAAAGCCGAAACAGCCAAGGCCATCTGGGAAACACCAGGCAGGGAGTGGATGGTGAAAACAGGTCTCACCACCATGTCCGGCATGGGCGGCCCCATCGGGGGCGTTGCCACCAAGCTCCTCTCCATGGGCTCGGGGGTCAAGGCCCTGGGGGGCACCTTCATGGGCTTTGCAGGCAGGGTGATCCCCATGATGGCCGGAGGCATCCGCGCCCTGTCCGCTGCCTTCATGGCCAACCCCATCGGCATTGCCATCGCCGGGATCGCCATGGCAGCGGTGCTCATTATCAAGTTCTGGAAACCCCTGGGAGCGTTTTTCAAAGGGCTCTTTGGGGGCATTATGGGGTTAGTCAAAGGCGTCCTGGGCTGGCTCATGCCCACCTTCAAGGTCATCGGCGCTGTCTGGAAAACATTCTCGGGGCTTTTTTCCCGGAAAAAGAAATCCGAAGACGAGGAGCCCAAAGAAAAAGAGGCGTCTCCCAAAGACAAAAAAAGCGCAAAGGCTTCGAAAAAGACCAAACCGGGCACGGCCCTTGCCAAGAGCACCGGCGGAGCACGCGTCGGCAGCACCCCGAAACCGGGGAGCACGGCGTCCAAGCCCAAAACAGTTCAGAAGCCCAAGGGAAGCAAACGCAAAAATAAACCTGCAGTCCAAGACAAAAAGGCACAGGCCACCAGGAAAAAACAAAAAAAACGGACTCTGCCGGCGGTGGCCCCATCAACATCTATGTCTACGGCGCCGAAGGGCAATCCACACGGGAACTGGCCCAGGAGGTCCTGCGCCACCTGAAACGCGAACAGGCACGGAGGCTTTATGACTAAGAACCTGACCAAAGAGGAGAAAGAAGAGCAGCGCGTCAAAGAGCACCTGATGATGGCCCTGGGTGGCTACAAGTTTGCCGTGGACACGGCGGCCTATCAGGAACTCCGGCGCACCACCCCCTACACCTGGACCGAGAAGAGCCGAAGCGGACGACGACCGGCCCTGAAATTCACGGGCATGGGCAAGGAGACCATCGATCTGTCCGGCACCATCTACCCCACCTACAAAGGAGGCCTGGGCCAGCTTGACGCCATGCGAAAGGAGGCAAAAAAAGGAAAACCCCTGCACCTGGCCGACGGGTTCGGTAACACCCGGGGACGCTGGTGCATCGAAAGCATCGAAGAGACCCAGACCTTTTTTCTGCCCAACGGCATCCCGCGAAAACAGACCTTTCGCATGACTCTGTCCGCCTATGGAGACGACAAATGACCCATTACCAGACCAAAGACAACGACATGCTCGACGAGGTGGTGTACCGCTTCTACGGCACCACCTGCGGCACGGTGGAAGAGACCCTTGAAGCCAACCCCGGCCTTGCCGCCTGGGGCCCGAGGCTCCCTGCCGGGCTCACCGTCACCCTTCCGACCATCACAGGGCCCGTCACCGAGGCCCCCATCAGATTGTGGGAGTGATATGACACCGGACTACAGAATTGAAGCCAACGGCAAGGACATCACCGACACCGTCAAGGACCGGCTCATCTCCCTGGCCGTTCTGGACGAGGCCGGGCTGAGGTCCGACACCCTCGTTCTGGAACTGGACAACAGGGGCAACCGGGTGGTCCTTCCTTACACGGGGGCCCGCATCGAGGTGTGGCTGGGCTATGCGGAAAGCGGCCTGGCGTCCATGGGAAGCTTCACCGCCGACGAACTCCGGGTGGAAGGGCCTGCCGAGACCCTTACCATTGTGGGCACCGCAACCGACATGACCGAGAGCATCAAGGAGATCAAGGAGCGGTCCTGGCACGGAATCAGCCTGGGGGACCTGGTCCGTACCCTGGCCATGGAGCATGGCCTCAGCCCCCAGATCCACAGCAGCCTCGATAAAATCCATCTTGAGCACCTGGACCAAAACGAAAGCGATCTCCACCTTCTCAGCCGTCTGGCAGAACGATACGGAGCCATGGCCAAAGCAGCCGCTGGGCGCCTTCTTTTTCTGCCCAAAGGAAAGGGAACCACGGCCTCGGGGACGGCCATCCCTCCGGTGCAACTCACGGCAGAGGACCTCACCCGGTGGTCCATGAGGCAGGTGGCCAGAAAGGTTTATCGCTCCACCCTGGCCTTCTGGCAGGACACGGATCGAGGGGCCAAGGGACACGCCCTGGTGGGTGCCGGGCATCCCCAGCGAGTGCTCACCGTGCCTGCCCCCACCTCCGAGGCCGCCTACACCCGGGCCCTGGCCGCCCACCGCACAGGCCCGCAGCAGGAGACCACCCTCTCCCTGGAGTGCTCCGGCCGGTTCGACCTTCGCAACGCCCCTGGACCTGCGCGAAGATCGGGCCGGGCATTGACGGCATGTGGGTGCTCGACCAAGTCACCCACACCCTGGACAGCACCGGGTACAACATAAGGGCCAGGGCGCGGCCCAAGGCTGCATGATGATGGGAATCAGGGATCCGGAATGACGCCCTTCGACCGGTGGAGAGGTTTTGTAACCATGAGGATGGGCAAAGGTGGTGCCGTGACCATCGGGCACGGCATGCTCCTGCACACCCGGCAACCGGAGAGGTGATTCCACGTATACCGATATGGGGTTCTCACGCCCCGATGGGATATGCATTAACGACACCGGTGGGATTTCGACCAGACGATGGGCACGCTCCGCTTTGCCCATCCTACGAGGTGACGCCCTGCGACCGGTGGAGAGGTTTTGTAAACAGGTAGGATGGGCAAAGGTGGTGCCGTGCCCATCGGGCACGGCATGCCCCTGGCATACCCGGGAACCGGTGAGGGGACTCCACGTTTACCGATATGGGGTTCTCACGCCCCGGTGGGATATGCATTAACGGCACCGTTGGGATTTCGACCACACGATGGGCACGCTCCGCTTTGCCCATCCTACGAGGTGACGCCCTGCGACCGGTGGAGAGGTTTTGTGAACAGGTAGGATGGGCAAAGGTGGTGCCGTGCCCATCGGGCACGACATAAACCGAGCATACCCAAAAGCCGGTGAGGGGACCCCACGTTTACCGATATAAGGTTACCACGTCCCGGTGGGATATGCATTTAACGGCACCGTTGGGATTCGAACCGCACGATGGGGACGCTTCGCTTTGCCCATCCTACGAGGTGACGCCCTGCGACCGGTGGAGAGGTTTTGTGAACAGGTAGGATGGGCAAAGGTGCGCCGTGCCCATCGGGCACGGCGGTGCGGCGCTCCAAGACCTATGCCTCCCGGGGCTCGTCGTAGAATGTCTGGCTATCGAGGTCCTGCATGGTGCGGAGGGTGTAGGGACCGTTTTTGGACTCTTCGAACCACTGCTCTGCCTTGGCACGGCAGGCCGGGCACACCCCGTTGGGGATGTGAACGCCGAAGAGGTGGTGGCCGGTGTCCGAGGAGGAGTCCACCTTGAGGGCGCCTTTGCACTCCCTGCACACGGTGATCTCATCAATCTGCATTTCATAGATCATGTCTGTGTCGTACATGATGTTGCGGCGGCGGCTCACGGTCTTGTGGTTGCCAACGAGCTTGGCCTGGAGGGCTTCTCTCTGGCGCCAGGTGGAGAGGACGGCCTGGCCGATCTGGCGCACCTGCCGGGTGACGTCGGGGGGCTGGGCAATGCGGGCGGCATCGAAACCCGGCTCTTTGATGCCGGTGTAGTCAAGACCCGCAAGGGCCAGGATGATCCCGGTGTTGACATACGGGAGAGCCCCTTCGATGGAGTAGCCCCCTTCCAGAACGGCGATATCCGGGCTCAGCATGTCGGTGAGGTCGGCGTAGCCCCGGGCCGAAAAGTTCATGTTGGTGAGGGGGTCGGAGAAGTGGTTGTCCTGGCCTGCGGAGTTGATGATGATCTCAGGCTTGAAATCCTCGAGGATGGGCATGACCACGTTTTCAACGGTCCAGAGGTAGCCTTCGTCCGAGGTAAGGGGCGGCAGGGGAATGTTCACCGTGGTACCCAGGGCGTTGGGCCCGCCCAGCTCTTCGATGAAACCGGAGCCCGGATAGAGGGTCCGCCCATCCTGATGAATGGATATAAACAGGGTGTCCGGGTCGTGCCAGAAGATGTCCTGGCTGCCGTCGCCGTGGTGGCAGTCCGTATCCACAACGGCCACGCGCCGCACGCCGTGCTTGGCCCTCAGGTACTCGATCATGATGGCTTCGATGTTGATGTTGCAAAAGCCCCGGTTGCCGTGGACCACCCGCATGGCATGGTGCCCGGGGGGACGCACCAGGGCAAAGCCTTTTTCCACGGCCCCTTCCATGACGGCCTTGGCCACGGTCACTGCTCCCCCTGCGCTGATGAGGTGAGATTCGGTGGTGACGCTCTCGATATCCGGGGCGCAGAAGTGCACCCGCCGGATGTCCTCATGGGTCACCAGGTCGGGCTTGAACTCGGTGATGCCCTCGATATCAAACAGCCCCTCTTCAAACACCTGGTCCTGGGTGTAGAGCAGCCGCTCCTCCCGCTCCGGGTGGGTGGGATCGATGGCCCAGTCAAAGGCAGGAAAAAAGACCAACCCTGTTTTTCTGTCCGCTTTGATCATCATGCGTGTCCTTATAGTATATGGACGGCTCGCAACGACGCCATCCTGTATCCTCAGTCCTTGCTACTCACCACCGGCTATATCGTACCCATCAATGAGCCCCGGCTTCACCTGGGCCCGCACCCGGATGTTCTTGCCCGTGGCGCGCATGTACCATGTTGAAGGCAATGCTCTCGACGATCTCGGTCTCCGGGCTTGCCGTGCGGCTGCCTGCCTGGCGCGCCTTTTCCACCAGAAAATTCCTGGCCGTCTCTTCGGCATCATCCAGGGTGTAGTGATGGTCCATGGTTTTGGAGTAGTTCTCTTCGGGGATGAGGATCACCCCTTTTTCCGTATCGGCAAACAGAGTCACCTCACAGGTGGTGCGGGCAAGGGCCGCCCCGATGGCGTTGGCGACGCCCCAGCGCGGAACGGGCCGAACGGCCTTGTCCGTGCAGTCTGCAAGGTATCCGGAGAGGGCCTTGGCCGGGCCGCCGAGAAGAAGGATCTCCTCCGGGGCCACCCGGTACCCTTCCATCATCTCGTGGATGGTGTAGACCGGCTTTGCGTTGATCTCGGCCACGGCCTTGCGGGCATGATCCAAGATGGTGCGCCCCATGGTTTCCATGACCTTGCGGGCCGCCTCTTCAGGGGAAAGGCCCAGGGCCTCTCCCACGCGGCGCATCCCCTCCTGGGCCAGGGCAAGGTCCCCTTGGGTGCCGTCGGGATCAAGGACCACCATGGCGTCCGTGGGGGTTGGCTCCGGACCGCCGAAGGCCATGGCAGGCCCAAGGCGCTGGGGTCCGATGATCACGGCCCCGTTGTCCACACGGACCTGACTGTCGCCGCCCAGACCCACGGAGGTGCTCTTCAGGGAGCGGATCAGGGTGCGCCAGGGGCCTACGGTGATGCCCAGGGGCTCCAGTACCGGGGCGCGCTTGACCAGGATGGCGATATCCGTGGTGGTCCCCCCCACATCCAGAACCAGGGTGTCCACCGAGTCCGATGCCCACGGAATGGAGCCCATGACGCTTGCCGAAGGCCCGGACATCACCGACTCGCCGGGATGAATCATGGAGGTTTCCATCTCCATGGTGCCGCCGTCGGCTTTGAGGATATAGATGGGAATGTCGATTCCCTTTTCCTTGAGGCTGTCCCGGACGGACTCGTAGAAGCGTCGGTGAATGGCGTAGACCGATGCGTTTAAAAAGGTGGTGTGAATCCTGCGGGGAAAGTTGAGTTGCCCGGAGACGGTGTGGCCGGTGAAGACACGCTCGATCCCTTTTTTCATGAGGATCTCTTCCATGCGCTGCTCGTGGCCGGGGTTGCGGGTGGAAAATTTTCCCACCACCCCGACCGTTCGGATCCCTTTGGCAAGGAACGCATCGGCAAGGGCCTCCACCGCGTCACGGTCCAGCCCCTCCACCACCCGCCCGCGATGATCCACGGCCCCGGAAGCGGTATGGTACTCCTCACAGCAACGGAACAGCATGGGGTCGAGGCCCGGCCCCCCCGCCACCACCATGCCCACCGTTTCGAGTTTTCCAGTCACCACGGCGTTGGTGGTCAGGGTGGTGCTTAGCACGATGCGTTCCACCGACGCGGTGTCGGTATCCCGGATCACGCTCTCCAGGCCGGAAAGGATGGATTCAAAAAGGTTCTCGGGGTCGGTGGGCACCTTGGTCTGCCGAATCAGCCCCTCCTTCCCGATAAGCACAACATCCGTGTGGGTTCCCCCCACATCCAGGCCGATAATCATGACTACCTCGTTTCTTTAGAAATTGGGGACTTCGGGGAGGCCAACGCCGTTCATGCTCACCCAGGCCGCTTGCCGAGCTGCGGCATCTAAGCGAACACAGGTGGGGTGGCCATGATCCCAGGGTCTGAAATCACCGTACAGGGTCTACGGGTTCATCAGATCATGATGAGACGCAGCATCACCCGCAGGCATGGGCATCCATGGTATTGCGTCGGTGACGGAGCTCCCGGTAAGTCGAGCTGAATACTAACGTATCTATAGGAATATTCTTACGGTGTCAACACAGACTCAATCATTGATAAACCCTTGATTACGAACCATTTAGACTCGCACAGGCAGAAGAGCCCTTGCCCCTGCGCGACAGTGCATATCTACCTCCGGCATCCTTGTGAAAGAACATGTTCCCCTTTTCCTCCCTGATTTTACAAAGCGCACAAACTATAAAAGCAAAAAAGACACCCAAATGGATCCGTGCTTCAATGATTTGATTTATCGATCAATAAGTTAGAAACCCAAACAAAGAGGCCTTCCCCCGCCACCCACACCTTATTTCGCATACAAATCAACTTTCCCCCTTTCTTTTTTCCAACATTTCCATTATCAGATAATAAAATGTGTTTTATCCCGCAATCATTGATGCGCACACAAAAAGCCCGATTTCACAGAGCCTCCGACCTCATCCCGGCCAGGGCCCTCGGGTCTGAGCCAACGGCTCCGGCGCCCAATGAACCGGTTGTTTTCGATGGACCTACAATGCTTAACGGGGGTTATCATGTCTGTTGTAAAATGGGAGAAAAAGGACCGCACCGCCGTTGTCTGGATGGACAACGGCGCCAACACCCAGAACCTGGTTTTTGCCCAGGAGCTGAACCGCTGCCTCGACGAGGCCATCGCCGATGAGGAGGTCACGGCCATCATCCTTACCTCCACGGACCCGAAATCCTTTTCTCAAGGGGTGGACGTCCAGTGGATGGGAGGCGCCTTTGCCGACGGAAAGCTCGATGACATCAAGGGCTTCATGTACGGCATGAACGATGTATTCACCAAGCTTCTGACCCTGCCGGTCCCCACCATCGCCGCCATCAACGGCCACGCCTTCGGCAACGGAGCCATCCTCTCCTGCGCCTGTGACTTCCGCTTCATGCGCGCCGACCGTGGTTATTTCTGTTTTCCCGAGGTGGACCTGGGCATCCCCTTCCTCCCGGGCATGCTCGCCTTCGTGAAAAAGGCCTTTGCCTTCGACCACTTCAACGACCTCTACCTCACGGGTCGCCGGGCCGGTGCACCCGAGCTTGCCGAGCGCAAGATGCTCGTCAAAGCCAGTGAGAACCCCGAGGCCCTCATGGAAGACGCCCTGGCCTTTGCCGCCACCTTCGCCAAGAAGCGCGGTATCTTCAAGATCCACAAAGCGAGGAACCACAAGCAGATCCTCGACATCATGGAAGCCGAAGACAAAGAGGTCATCGAGTCCCTGGCCCTTTTTGTTACCGACTAGCCGACCACAGGAGCCGGCCCGTACAGGGCCGGCAACGCCATGCCCGTATCCATTTACACCCGCACATCCCGCATCGTCCTTGTCCTTTCCATTGCCGCCATCACCGTCTTGTCGCTGGTGCCGGTCCAAGGGAGCCTGGCCGTGAACATCTGGGACAAAGCCCAGCACGCCGGGGCCTATATCTACCTGGCCCTGCTGACGTGTGCCGCCACGCCGCTCCGGCGGCTCACCTGGCGTCACGCCGCCCTGCTCATGACCTACGGAATCTGCATCGAAGGTGCCCAGGCATTCCTTCCCTGGCGGAGTTTTTCTCTTTTGGACATGGTGGCCAACGCCTCGGGTATCGCCCTTGGCTGGGCCCTTTCGGCAGGCCTTCGCAGGGCGGGAGCACCTGGGTTTGACCCCGAAAAAGAGCAAAGCCCCAACGGACGGAATTCCCATCAATAATAGTGATGACTACCATCAAAAGCCCCCCTCCCTAAACACCCCATCCACTCTGCGCATCCCCCCGGCCTGAAAGGCTTTTCAGCAAAACCTCCTTCCCATCGCCACCCCGGCGTTGATGGGAGAAGACCCGCCCATCGAACCGCCCCGCTCGCAGTTCCCCGTCCCGCAGATCCCCTCTTCCCCTTTGAAATCATGCAACATACAGACACCGTTCCCCTGCGAAATAGGCGTACCGAAAACGCATCGCCGCTCCCTGCCGGGTGTGGGTATTTACTCGATATGTTTTGTTTATTCTTATTGACACGCTTTCATCTTTAAGAGTAGAAACACTATTGTCCTGAAAAGGACACTATGGTATAAATTTTTTCTTGGAATAGTTGTGAGCATAAGGTTTTCACGGATTATACCATTCATATAATGACTGATTTGCTCTTTTGTGTTGTGGGAGCACATCATCCTTTCCTGCCATAATCGACGGTAGAAACGACCAGTGGCTTGGGGCGGGAAAAATGACACGGAGGATAATGTAAGTATGGCTGAGGCAATCAAAATCGGCGGAGGCACCAGAAGTGCCTTCAAAGACAAGGTGATGGAGATCCTGCCCGAAGGTGGGAACCTCAACGCCTGTCTGACCTGCGGGCTCTGTGCCTCGGGCTGTCCGGCAACCGGACTGGCCGACATGGACCCCCGAAAGTTCCTGCGCATGGCGGCCCTGGGCATGGACGAAGAGATCGCGAAACACGACTGGGTTTGGATGTGCAGCATGTGCCAGCGCTGCGAGCGTATCTGCCCCATGGAGATCAACATTCCCCAACTGGTGTACAACGCGCGTAAGCTCACCCCGAGAGAAGAGCGACCCAAGGGTATCCTCGGCTCCTGCGACATGGCCGTAGCCAACGACACCTGCAGCGCCATGGGCTGTTCCCAGGAAGACTTCGAGTTCGTCTGCGAAGACGTCATCGATGAAGTCAAAGAGTCCCAGCCCATGTGGGAAGAGAAAGACCTCCAGGCCCCCATCGACAAGCAGGGCGCCGAGTTCTTCCTCAACCAGAACTCCCGTGAGCCCATGACCGAGCCCGAGGAGATGGTTCCCCTCTGGAAAATCCTCAACATCGTCGGCGCCGACTGGACCTACGGCAGCAAGGGCTGGGCCGGTGAGAACTACTGCATGTTTCTCTCCGATGACGAGAGCTGGAACAAGCTTACCAGCACAAGCGCACAGAAGTGTAATGAATTGGGGTGCAAGACGTTCCTCAACACCGAATGAGGGCACGTTACCTTCTCAGTCCTGGCAGGACTGAAAAAATTCAACATTGAGCACAACTTCGAAGTCGAAAGTATCTACAACCTCTACGCCCAGTGGATCCGTGAGGGCAAGCTTCCCGTCAATTCCGACTGGAACAAAGAACTTGGCATCAAGTTCACCGTCCAGGATCCCTGCCAGATCATCCGTAAGTCCTATGGGGATGAAACGGCGGACAACCTGCGCTTTGTCGTTGAGTCCGTGGTCGGTAAAGAAAACTTCATCGACATGTACCCCAACAAGAGCAACAACTTCTGCTGCGGCGGCGGCGGTGGCTTCCTCCAGTCCGGCTACAAGGATGAGCGCCTCGCCTACGGCAAGATCAAAGATGCTCAGATCCAGAAAACCGGTGCCACATACTGCATCGCTGCCTGCCACAACTGCCACGCTCAGATCCATGAGCTGAGCGAGCACTACGGCGCGCACTACCACGTGGTTCACCTCTGGACCCTGATCTGCCTCTCCCTGGGCGTTCTTGCCCCCAACGAGAGAACCTACCTCGGCCCCGAGCTTCAGGAAGTCAACGTTCCTGAATACATCGAGCCCGAGTTTTAATGGAGCCCCCTTTTAAGGGGAATCCGTTGCAGAGCCGATAATAAAAAGGCCGCCCGTTTCGGGCGGCCTTTTTTTATTTGGAAACCAAACCTACCCGACGCAGCCTCACACGGCCAAATCTCATCCATATACCCTTCACGCCTCCCATCCCCCCCCCCCCCCATACATAGGCCCTTCCATAATAAACGGCAAAAAAACCCACGAGACACAATCAAAGCCGAGTCCACCGGCAAGGGGAAGCGCCCCCTGCCATCACAGATCCCTGCCGGTAGCCCCATCATCTTGCCCCACAAAAAAAGCTCCCCCTCCCGTGAACATAGACAAGGGCACCACCACCCCCGTCCGGCACCGCTTGCACCCACGGACCGCTTTAGGCACACCAGCTGTGGCCACAGGCCATCATGAGACCCTCAACGATTTCCGTATGATTTCCAGCTTCTGGTCAGACAAAAACGCCCAAGAGCCAAGCCCTGCGGCTTTTTTTCCACTTTTTTATCAAAAACCCCTTGACCATTTGCTTCAAAATAGATTAAAAGCTTTTTGTCTCGACGCGGGATGGACACCTTCCGCAGCGAGTGTTAAATTAAAAATATGGCGATGTAGCTCAGTTGGTTAGAGCATGCGGCTCATATCCGCAGTGTCCGCGGTTCAATTCCGTGCATCGCTACCATTTATAGAGAAGCCGGTTAGTTTCCCTCAAACTCTCCGGCTTCTTTTTTTAGAAAAATATGGCGATGT
Source organism: Desulfoluna sp. CYM3A (assembly GCF_056829965.1). Classification (NCBI taxonomy): domain Bacteria; kingdom Pseudomonadati; phylum Thermodesulfobacteriota; class Desulfobacteria; order Desulfobacterales; family Desulfolunaceae; genus Desulfoluna; species Desulfoluna sp. CYM3A. Next base: position 610,429 of record NZ_CP186556.1, on the reverse strand, counting down.
AGCTCAGTTGGTTAGAGCATGCGGCTCATATCCGCAGTGTCCGCGGTTCAATTCCGTGCATCGCTACCATAATTATAAAGAAGCCGGTGTGTTTCCCTCAAACTCACCGGCTTTTTTTGTACCCGCCCCTTCACCCTGCCCACCCCCGGTGGCCCCGGCGCGAAACGGCCCATCCCACGGCTTGATGCGCCCAGCGAATCCCCCCGGTTTACAGCTATTTCCCACTTCGTTCTTGAAATCAGCCCCAACCTTTATTAGTGTGGGGGCACACGACCCAGGCGATTTTAACCTTACCCACTGACATTGTTGAACAATCCGCTTTTACCACCATTAGGGCGTGATGATCACTATTTTCAGGATTTCAGTCACTCATGCGTATCGGTTTTAACCGCATCATTGAAGAGAAAATTCTAAAGGCCCAGGAAGACGGCAAACTCGACAACCTTCCCGGCCTCGGAAAGCCCCTGGAAATGGAAGATGACAGCCGGGTCCCCGAAGACCTGCGCCTTGCGCACAAGATCCTCAAAAACGCGGGCTGTGTTCCGCGGGAACTTGAAGACCATGTGGAGATCAGGCGCACAGAGGACCTGCTCCGGGAGAGCGACGACCTCTCGGAAACCTACCGTGCCATGAAGCGTCTCCGGCTGCTCAAGGCAAAACTCCTCCGCGACGGCCGTTCCCCGGCCATCTTCGATATCCCGGAAGCCTATCAAGAGGGCGTGCTCAACAGACTCAACAGAAAACAGAACGGTTAACGGGGCTACGGGCCCCTTTCAGGACAGATACACCATGAAGAAGTTGAACCTTGCAGTGATCTACGGAGGCACCTCCCCCGAGCGGGACGTCTCCCTTGTCAGCGGAAAAGAGGCCCTGGCCGCCTTGGACCAAGACCGATACACCATCCATGAGTACGACCCCAAGGACGGCCTTGACGCCCTTGTGCGCGACGCAGGCACCCTGGACGTCGCCCTCATCCTCCTTCACGGATCTCCCGGAGAAGATGGGACCATCCAGGGCCTCCTCGACCTCTTGAAGATCCCCTACCAGGGTTCAGGCGTTCTGGGCAGCGCCATTGCCATGAACAAGGAGCTCTCCAAAAAGCTTTACCTCGACGCGGGGCTTCCCACACCCGAGGCCATCCAGGTCCGCAAGGGCGAGCCATTTGACGCGGCAGCCACCGTGACAAAGCTCGGCCTGCCCCTCTTCGTCAAGCCTGCCTGCGGAGGCTCCAGCCTCGGCATGTTCCGGGTCTCTGAGGCCAATGAGCTGGCCGGAGCCGTCGCCAAGAGCCTTGCCTACGACGACACCGTGGTCGTGGAGGCCTTCATTGACGGACCCGAGGTCACCTGCGGCGTCCTCGGCAACGACGATCCCAAGGCCCTGCCCGTCATCGAGATCATTCCCGAAGGAGACAGCCCCTATTTCGACTACGAGGCCAAGTACACCCCCGGAGCCACCACGGAGATCTGCCCGGCTCGCATCAGCGACGCCCTCACCGCCCGTGTCATGGACTTTGCCGAGCGTGCGCACCGCGCCCTTCACCTGAAGGGCTACAGCCGCACCGACATGATGATCAAAGGAGAGGACATCTTTCTCCTGGAGACCAACACCATCCCGGGGATGACCCGCACCAGCCTGCTGCCTCGGGCAGCCAAGGTCGCCGGTCTCTCCTTTTCCGCCCTTCTGGACCGGCTCATTGAGCTGGCCCTGGAGTCTAAGAACGGACAGCCGTAACAACGCCCAATTCATTTTAGGGAACGCATTGTCGTTTATTTAACCTGAGACATGAGAGGATATGGACATGAAGGTACTGGTTGTAGGCAGTGGAGGCCGAGAGCACTCCCTGGTCTGGAAGATCACCCAGAGCGCAAAGGTGGACGAGGTGTTCTGTGCACCGGGCAATGCGGGCATCGCCGACCTGGCGACCTGCGTCGACATCGCAGCGGACGATATCTCCGGGCTCCTGTCCTTTGCCCAGGATAACGAAATCGACTTCACCGTTGTGGGTCCTGAAGCCCCCCTTGCCGAGGGCATCGTGGACATCTTTGAGAAAAAAGGCCTGAAGGTATTCGGCGCCTCCAAAAAAGCCGCTCAGCTTGAAGCGAGCAAGGCCTTCTCCAAGAAAATCATGAACCGCTACGGCGTGCCCACAGCCACCGGTCGCAGCTTCACCTCTTATGAGCCCGCCGCCAAGTACATGGCCGAGTTCAACGGCAACGTTGTGGTTAAGGCCGACGGCCTGGCCGCAGGCAAGGGCGTCATCGTCTGCTCCACCCCCAAGGAGGCCGAGGCCGCCCTTAAAGAGATCATGCAGGACAAGGCCTTTGGCGAGGCAGGTGCCCGCGTGGTCATCGAAGAGCGCCTGGAGGGCGAAGAGGTCTCCTTCCTCGCCTTCACCGACGGCAAGACCGTCCTGCCCCTGCCCACCTCCCAGGACCACAAGCGCGCCTTTGACGGCGACAAGGGCCTCAACACCGGCGGCATGGGCGCTTACTCTCCGGCCCCCATCATCGACAAATTCATGCACGACAAGATCATGAAAGAGGTGATGATCCCCACCGTGGAAGGCATGGCCAAGGAGGGCATCCCTTTTAAAGGCGTGCTCTACGCAGGCCTCATGATCGACCGCGACCGAATCAAGGTGCTGGAGTTCAACGCCCGGTTCGGCGACCCCGAGTGCCAGCCCCTGATGATGCGCGTGCAAAACGACATCATCGACCTCATGATGGCCACCACCGACGGTACCCTGGACCAGCACACCATCGACATCGATGAACGCGCCGCGGTCTGCGTGGTCATGGCCTCCGGCGGTTACCCCGGTGCCTACCGCAAGGGCAATGTCATCAAGGGCCTGGAAGAGGCCTCCTCCGCCAGGGACCTGGAAGTGTTCCACGCAGGCACCACCCTGCGCGGCAACAAGGTGGTCACCTCCGGCGGCAGGGTCCTGGGCGTCACCGCCCTGGGCAGCGACGTCAAGCGAGCCATCAACAAAGCTTACAAGGCCGTGGACAAGATCTCCTGGACCAAGGCCTTCCACCGCACGGACATCGGCGGCCGCGCCATCGGCCACCTGGCCACCAAGCCCCGTGTGGGAATCATCATGGGCAGCGACTCCGACTACGAGACCATGAAGGGCGCCACCGAAATCCTCCGGAAATTCGGCGTGCCCTACGAGTTCATGGTGGCCTCGGCCCATCGCACCCCCTTTGTGGCCGCAGAATTCGCCATCAAGGCCCGTGAAAACGGCCTGGAGGTGATCATCGCCGCCGCCGGTCACGCCGCCCACTTGGCAGGCGTCATGGCCGCCCACACCACCCTGCCCGTCATCGGGGTGCCCGTGGACTCCTCGGCCCTCAACGGCATGGACGCCCTGCTCTCAACCGTGCAGATGCCTCCCGGCGTTCCCGTGGCCACCGTAGCCATCGGCAAGCCCGGCGCCAAAAACGCAGGCATCCTCGCCGTCCAGATCCTCTCCATCGGCGATCCGGTCATGGCCGACCTCATGGCCGAATACAAAAAAGACCTGGCCGCCGAAGTGGAAGCCAAGTCCGAAAGACTCAAGCAGAAGCTCAAGTTCGGATAAGTCGATCAAAAAGGCCTCCGGCACCTGCCGGAGGCCTTTTCGCCAACCGTCCGCCCCACAGCATCACCTAATTCGTTGGAAAACCTTCCCATGGGACCCCAGATTTCTATCCAGACAGACCGCCCCGACCCAAATATCCTGGCCAGGGCCGCCGACATCCTCACCGCAGGCGGCTGCGTGGTGATCCCCACCTCTGCCTCTCCGGCATGGCGGCCAAGAATGCCTTGACGAAGATGCCATACGAAACGTCTTCGCCATCAAAGAGCGCCCCCTGACCAACCCCATCCTCCTGCTCATCAAAGACAGACAGGCCGTGGACGAACTGGTCGCCGAGGTCCCCCCGGCCGCCGAAGCCCTCATGAAACACCTCTGGCCCGGCAAACTCACCCTGGTCTTCAAAGCCGCCCCCGCCATCCCCGGACTTATCACAGCAGGAACCGGCAAGGTGGGCCTAAGGGTCCCCTCTCACCCCGTGGCCCGCGCCGTGGCCCAGGCCGTCCACTTCCCCGTCACCGGCACCAGCGCCAATATCTCCAAACAGGGAGGCATCGCCGATGTCCGAGACCTGGACCCGCGCATCGCCACCGGCGCCGATCTCGTCCTGGATGCAGGCCCCTTAAAGGGCGGCTCCGGCTCCACCGTGGTGGACGTCACCTGCACGCCCCCGAAAATCCTGCGACAGGGTTCGACCCCGGCCGCCGCCATCCACGCTATTCTTGAAAAACTGCCCTCATTTTGATTGACAATCGAATCAAATTTACATAAAAAGCATTTCGTGTGCCGGAGTGGTGAAACTGGTAAACGCAGCGGACTCAAAATCCGCCGGGGGCGACCCCTTGTCGGTTCGATTCCGACCTCCGGTACCATAAGAATGCCAATACGATCCGCAACATCTAAAGGATGCTGCGATTGTGTTTTAGGGCTTGGGATAACATTAGTGCCTTTCAAATAAATCCACACATTGGGCAACTCACTCAGGGTACCTTCGACCCTGCTTTTTGGCCATGGTGACATTCTCCTTCCAGGAGGTTAATACCACAGCCAGGTCCACAAGATAAATTTACACTCTCACGTCTTAATATTCTCATCATTGATAATTCAGCATTTGATATATATAGTTATCCGAAAAATGCTTGTCTACGGCAAAAAGCTGAGATTATTCCTCCACATTTAGTATTACAAACAGATTGAAAATCAGGAGAAAGAAGACATGACAGGTTTCGGACTTAAGGTCCTTGAATGTGACAAGACATCACACGCCGCCGCAATGGGAATCAACAAGGATGATTACATTATTTCTTTTAACGGTGAAATCATAAGCAATATTGAGTCAAAGAAAAAATATCTACCAACGCAGATACAGACATCGTATATGAAATAATTAGAGACAACGAAAAACTTCAGATTAACGGAAAATCCAAACCACTTGGTGTAATACTTCAAAAACAACCCTTAAACCCCATTAAAACAGATCAAGCCACAGAAAAATTTGCACCAGAATATAAAACGGCACAAAACGTTTCAGAATTCATGTCAGGCATAGGCTGGATTGTTGCAGCGCTTGGCGGGATAGGGGCTTTTGTCTCTTTTTTTGGGGTAATGCTTAGCATAATACCATGCCTTGGCCTATCTGTTTCCGAGTTTTCTTGTTGCAGCTGGACAAATTATACGGGCAACCGTTGACAATGCCAATAGCACACGAGAGATTCTTAGCATTCTGAAAGAAAAAGCATAATCCCAACGTCAAGATATGTACCAAGCATAACCACAATGTATGAGGCCCCAAAAATCCTGAGACCGCTATTTTTATAGGGCATGGCGGTTAGTTAAAAACACAATCGGTTCAATTCCGGCCCCCGGCACCACTAAATAAAAAATACTTCAAAAGCCTTATGCGAAAGCGTAAGGCTTTTTTTGTTTGATCTCACCTTATGCCCGGCAGGGCCGCCGGAGGCATTATTCTGCACTGAGCAATCACGATCTCACGCGGCTTGCCACTGGACGGCCTCGTCCGAGACAAAGCGGATGAACGCCTTCATGGCAGGCGTCAGCCATTTGTCTTTGTGATACGCGATTTTCAACTCAACGGGGTCGTGGGATTCCCAGGGCACATGCTTGAGCTCTCCGCGTGCCAGTTCGTCCCTGATCACAATGGTGGGCAAAAACGAGACGCCGATGCCGCAGAGCACGTATTTTTTGATCACCTCCACGCTGGCGGTTTCGATGACGTTGTCGGTTTGTATCCCCTTCTCTTCCAATAACCGCTGAAACACCTTCCGGTAGTTGCAACCCTTTTCCGTGTAGAGAATGACGTGTACTTCTGCGACGAGGTGGTCTGCCGGATACTGCCTGGGAAGAACGATGCTCATCGGTTCTCCTTGAGCAGCAGCTTTTTTGCAAGGTCGGGTTCCGGCACGTCTTGTTCCAGGAGCAGCCCCAGGTCCAGGTCGCCCTCTTTGAGGGCGCGGCGCATCACCGGGCACAAAGTGTTCTGCATGATGATCTCCACCTTGGGGTATTGCGCTTTGTAGCGCTGCAAAACGGGCGAAAGCCGATAGAGCATGGTGGATTCGGGAACGCCGATGCGAATGGAGCCCGAGGGCTCGTCTGTGTCATTTTTCAAGTTGCAGATGTCCTCGTAGCCGGCCAGCAGCACCAGGGAGTGGCGGTATACCTCGGCCCCAAAGGCGTTGAGCACCACCCGTTTGCCGATTCGATCGAAGACGGGTTGATCGTAATAGTCCTCAATGGCTTTCACATGGGAGGTGATGGAAGACTGGGCATAGTTGAGGGCCCGGGCGGCGTTGATAAAACTGCCCTGCTCTACGATGGCCTTCAGGGTCTGGAAATGTCGGATGTCCATAGGTCCCCCCTGTAGAATGTCGGGATAAAAAAGAACCCCTATCCTTATCGGTTTTTCCGAACGTTTCAAGCGAAACATTCGTTTTTGAAGATACAGTGCCCTTTGGTAAGGTGGCGTCACTTTTTTGCGAAAGGAGGCACATGCCAAAGGAAAAAATGGGACCGCTGCAGTTGAGCGGGCTGATCACCGGAGCGGTGCTGGGATCGGGGGTCGTTGTACTTGTACCCATGGCCCAGGCAAGCCTGGGAAGCTGGTCGGTCACGGCCTGGCTCATCATGATGGCTCTGGGGGCTGTGTTTGCCGGGCTTTTTGCCAAGATGGCCTTGCACTATCCCGGCTCGGAGGGCGTGCCCATCGCCGTGCGAAAGGCCTTTGGGCAGCGGGCCGGACACCTGACCTCCGTCTATATGATGTGCGCGGTCTGTGTGGGGCCCGTTGCGGTGCTCATGACCGCAGCCGATGCCATGGCGCGCACCTTTGGGCTATCCCCCGATTCCCTGCCCGGCCTTTCCGCAGGGATGCTCCTTCTTTGTATGGCCCTGTTGATGAGACGGGTCTCGGTTCTGGGGGGCGTGGCCCTTTCAGCCAGCCTGTGCATCGGCGTGATCCTCACAGCGGGAAGCCTTGCCACCATTGCCAAAACCCCGATGGCACCATGGCCGGATACTCCGTGCGATCTCTCCGCCATGGGGCGTACGCTGCTGGTTCTTTTCTGGGCCGTCGTCGGATGGGAGGTGGTCGGCAACTACACCATGGACGTGAAAAACCCCAAACGAACGATTCCTCAAGCGACAATGATGGGAGTGGCGGGAATAAGCGGCATCTATCTTTTGGTGGCGTGGGCCGTGTTCACGTCATCAGCGAATCACCCTGTGGGAGAGAACGGCACCATGGTATCGGTGGCCCAGGTGATACGGCCTCTTTTCGGGGTATCTGCCGAGGCCGTGGTCATGGTCGTGACATCCCTCCTCTGCATCTGCACGGTGCTTCTCATCGTTGGCGGCGTATCAAGGCTTGTGGCCACCCTGGCCCGGGAGGGGCACATACCGGGGTGGCTTTCCCGATGCAATAAAAACGGGGTACCGGTGGCCGCTTTGGCCACCCTTTCCTGTTTTCATGGGGCGGATCTCCTTTTGCTCCATTTTAAATGGGTCTCTCTGGAACAACTCGTGGCGGTGGCAAACGTCTTTTTCCTGGCCAATTCCCTCATGGCCGTCGCAGCGGCCATTCGCCTTTTTCCCTCCATGGCCCTGCGCGTTCCCTGCCTCTTCCTTTTCACAGGGTTCATCGCCTTGCTCTGCTTCTCAGCGATATTGCCCCTCATGGGACTGGCAGCCATCACGGTCTGTGTCGTATGCAACCATCCAAGCCCAAGGGTGAAAAACGATGCCTCCGGGGGCGAGGTGAGCCAACTCGAAAGCTGATTGCCTTTGATTTTAATGGACCTGAATCGTAACACCCCATCAACCATGGCTTGCTGCAGCAACCTTGCAGCCAAACCCAATCAAGACACTGCCAACCACTTTTTCGATCACACTCTTTGAATGTTGGAACCGTTGCAACAAGATGGGATGGCTTAAAAAAACCGCCACGCCGGTGAACCACGCAACATGGGACAATGAGATGATCAGCCCGTAAACAAGTTGCATCCATATTGGTGTTTCAGGATTGACGACCTGTGTAAAAATACTCAGGAAAAAAATAGTGGTCTTGGGGTTCAGGGCATTTGTAACAAAACCGATTTTAAAGGCGGCCCCGTTAGACAATGCATTTCCAGCGGAAGGCTCATCCATGTCTATCAGGTCTTTTGATGTAAGCGTCTTCCAACCCATGTAGATTAAATAGGCTGCGCCAACGTACTTGAGAACAGAAAACAGCACAATGGACCGTGAAATGATGAGGGCCAACCCGGCAATGGAATACGCCACATGAATCCAGATGGCACAGCCGACCCCAAGGGCCGATAAAATACCTGCAGAGCGGCTGTGAAAGATACTGTTTCTTGTCACCATGACGAAGTCTGCGCCCGGGCTTATGGCCATGAACATGGCAATAACGCTCACCGAAATAAGTTCCGACAAATATGGCAGGGTTTCAATGCATGCTATGTTCATAGTGCCTCCTGTTGATACAATCGTACCTGAAGAGATAAAGAGGGCGCATGGGCCCCCTTTGGGTGATTTGGATTGGTATTGTAACCCAACTATCGTGGATATAATCACCAATTATTATGTCTTTATCGGGGTAATTCAGGTATTATTACCGCCATGGATACCATTGACAGGAAAATTTTGCATGAACTCAGACTCAATGCAAAAGTCACACATGCAGAGCTGGCAGATCGTGTGGGGCTCTCTGTTTCAAGTTGCCAGAGGCGCGTCAAGGCATTGGAAGAAAGGGGGGTTATCACCGGTTACCAGGCCGTGATAAACCCGGAGGCCCTTTCCGAAGGGCTGATGATCATCGTTGGGTTGACGTTGGAGAGCCATACCCGGGAGGCACTCCATGACTTCCAGAAAGCCTTGGCCAAGGCCCCCGAAGTCAAGGAGATCTACCACCTCGCCGGCCAGTTCGATTTCTTCGCAAAGGTGGCGGTGAAAGATATCAACGCCTATGAAGACTTCCACCTCGATACCCTGGCCACCATTCCGGGCCTGGAACGAATCCATTCGTTCATGGTCATGTCCACGTTAAAAGGGTCTTAGTAAAGTTCCCTCCCTCCTGTATTCAAAAATCGCCTCCCCTCGTCCCCCCACAACGCCTGCAGCAAGTAAAAAAACGTCGCGGCGATATTTCGGTACGCAATCTTGCTCCGGAGCACTTCCATGATGCCCACACAGCCTGACTGCGCCCGTCCAGACGACCCGGAACACGGCAGGAGTCCGGCGATGAATACGAGGCAAAAAAGTGATAACGCCCCATAATTCTATACTCATTCGCAATTGACATTTTTCATTTTTCTTACTAAACAAGTACTACCAAACAGTCTCACCGTAGCACACCTAGCAAGAAGTCATTTTGGAATCACACATCAAGTCAAAGCCGACCCTGTAGCGATACAGGTACGGAAAGCCACGGGTCTCGTGGGGAGACAGCCGGGTTGCCTTGAACCAACCAAGGAGCAACAACGATGAGAAAATTGTTGAAGGTGTTGTGCATGGCAGGTCTTATGGTTTTTATAGGAACAAGCGGGGCATGGGCCTTTTCCATCGACTTTGAAAACGGAGTTGACGGCGCCAGGGTCGAAGGAATCGAAGGGATCGAGTTTTTAGATTTTTCGGGCAATGCGCCGATGTATGGCGACAGTCGCAAGGGGTATAACACCACCTCGGACGATCTCGGGTATGGGCATGGTTCCTTTCACCATAACGGCAATATGTGGTTGTGGGCCGGCACGAGCGCGGATGCCCGTGGCGTCAAGGTCGATTTTGCCAACGACAACGGCACCTGGTTCCAAACCGGCTACAGCTCAGCATCCAGTTTTTACATTGATGCCTACCTGACGGACGGGACCATGGTCACCGCCAAGGGCAACTCAAACACCGGCGGCTCCATGGATTTCTTGCGAATCGACGCAACAGACGGTACCTTCATCGATTATGTCGTGCTGCATGACAGCGGGAACATGTGGCTGGTGGACGACATGAGCGGCGATACCTCACTGGTGGCAAGCCCTGTGCCTGAGCCTTCCACAATGCTCCTCCTGGGCTTCGGCCTTTGCGGCATCGCCGGGTTTCGCAGAAAAAAAAGCCATAAGCACTAAGCCATAAGGCCGGACCATCGATGGGTTGGCAATTCAACACCGATGCTCCGCATATCAGGCATTGGCAACACGCTCCGCAGCATCTCAGGATGCTGCGGATTTTTTGTCCTGAAGCCCTTCCCCCCCAAGACAGGATGCGGCCACCAGATCGTAAACGTCAGACACGGAAATGTCTTTCATGCAGCGGTTGTCGCGGCAGGCTTTCATGGCCTCGGTTTTGTAGCAGGGACTGCAGGGCAGGTTGGCCGAAATGATGTGCACGGTGTTGAACGGTCCCTGGTAGGGAGCGGTTTCACAAGCGGGCGTGGGACCGATAAGGGTAAACACCTCGGTGCCCGTGGCGGAGGCCACGTGGGCCGTTCCCGTGTCCGTGGCAACGAGCCCCACGGCCCCGTCGATCAGCCCCACCAGGTCCACCACGGGTGTTTTGCCCACCAGGTCCGCAACGCCTGCGGGAAAGGGCCTCAGTCGGTTAAAAAAATCGTCCTCACCGCGACTTCCCACAACCACCACCTGAATGTCCCGACTCAGGGCATCAATCAGTTCCGCCCATGAGTCCTGCTCCCAGGCACGATGATTGACGTTTTTTTTGTGGTGGTGGGAGTTGCTGGGGCTGACCACGAGATACCGATGGTCCAGTCCGTAAGTTGCTTTCACCTCCTCAACCGGGGTACCCACCAGAGAGGGCAAAGCGCGCCAGAGGTGCTCGTCGTCGATGACATCACTGAAGATGCGTTTCAAGGCGTCCACCATGTGGATTCCCTTTGGGAAATGGGACTCCGTGCTGTGGAACCCCACCTTTTTCCCGGCACGAATCTTCTGCACCAACCCTTTGAACTGCTTTCCGCTGCCGAAATTTATGAGGAGATCGTAAGGGACCTCCCGGGAGGAGTTGACGACGTCGCGCTTTGCCGGATGGAGCCACACCGGCCATTTACAATGGTTCACCTCAAAAACCTTGTTCACCCGTTTATCCAAAAAAAACAGGGCCCCGGGCCCGGACTTGCACACATAATCAATGCAGGTCCCCGGGCCGAACTGACGGGCCACCGCATCAATGACGCTGGTGGAACAGATCAAATCCCCAAGAGCACCGCATTGGATTACAAGAACGGTCTTCACACGCATTCGCCCTCCTCAAACTGGTCGTGGTGGCATTTTCTCAAAAGACAAAATCAATTCCTGAAAAGATAACCGCTACGTACGACAGGCAACAAAAAGAGCTATTTCAGTTCGTAACACTACACACCCGCCGCACAGGCGGCAAGCCCCAAGTGAACCAGCACAAAAAAACGGCACCTGATTCCGTTGTGCTTCCGGCAGGTGTTTTTTTGAACGCCGCAGCACCATTCCGGTTACACGGCCTGCCCGTCCTCTTCTTTGCTCTGATGAGGGGGTATGATATCATTGAGCATCCAAGACACCGACAAATCATTTTTTCAGGAACCATCCGGCGTACCGCCCTTGGATATCCGTGCCATGCATCTGAAGCCACTGCCGACCGTTATCCCCCCTCCGCATTCGTCCTCACGGCTCAAGTGGGCACACCATCCCCATCAAAAGCGAGGTTGCCATGAAACTGCAGGACAAACTGCACGCGTTAAAACAAGAGTTTGAGGCAAGCGCCCCCAAAGAGGCGTTGGAGATCATGCACCAGGCCACCCGGGACCTGGCGGCCTCCGATCTGTTGGACCGCATCCCCAAGGCGGGTATGCAGGCCCCTGCCTTTACCCTGTCCGATACCGCGGGACAGCCCGTGGACAGTCGAGACCTCCTGGCCCGGGGGCCCCTTGTGGTCACCTTTTACCGTGGAGCCTGGTGACCGTACTGCAATCTGGAGCTGGAAGCTCTGCAGGAAATCGTCCCGGCCCTGACCTCCCTGGGAGCCTCCCTGGTGGCTGTCTCCCCCCAGCAGGCAAAATTTTCCAAACCCCTGGCCAAGAAACTCGGGCTTACCTTCCCCATCCTGGCCGATCCCCAAAACACGGTGGCTTCGGCCTTTGGGCTGGTGCACAGGCTGCCCCTTCCGCTCAGAGACATTTACCTGGGGTTCGGCATCGACGTGCCGCGGTTCAACGGCGATGACTCCTGGGAACTGCCCATTCCGGCCCGGTTCATCCTGGACCCCAGCGGAAAGATCCTCAGCGCAGAAGCCCACCCGGACTACACCAGGCGTCCCGATCCCAGGGAGGTGATTTCCATCGTCTCCCCTGACGACTAACCCGGATAGTTCACGAGATTACGTTGGGACAAAACGCGGGGGCACAGGCTTCAGCACCCCCGGGAGGAACACCATGAAACGACATGTAGAGACCCTTCTCTGGGGCCAGCCCATCACCGAGGGCGCGGGAGTCCGCCTTCACAGGGCCTTCGGATTCCTTGAAGCCCCCATGTTCGATCCGTTCCTGCTCCTGGACGACTTCCGGTCGGACAACCCTGATGATTACACAAAGGGATTTCCCTGGCACCCCCACCGAGGTATCGAGACCATCACCTATGTGCTCAAAGGGGACGTGGAACACGGGGACAGCCTTGGAAACAGCGGCGTCATTTCAGATGGCGACGTGCAGTGGATGACCGCCGGGTCCGGCATCATCCATCAGGAGATGCCCCAGGGAGACGCCAGCGGTGCCATGCACGGATTCCAGCTCTGGACCAACCTGCCCGCCTCCTACAAGATGATGCCACCCAGGTACCGTGAGTTCACGGCCGCCCGGATCCCCGAGACCCGGACCTCCGAAGGGTGCCGCGTCAAGGTCATCGCCGGGACCGCCGCAGGCATCTCAGGGCCGGTGACCGATGTGGTGACGGCACCGCTTTACATTGACTGCACCGTCCCCCGGGGCGCCTCATTCCGGCATCAGTCTCCCCAGGGCCACACAGCGCTGGTCTACGGCATTGAAGGAGCGGGGCGCATCGCAGGTACCGAGGTCCCGAGCCGACACCTGGCCCACCTCTCCCCCGGCACGGACATTGAGGTGGAGGCACCGGACGAACCGTTCCGGTTCCTTCTCTTCACGGGCTGCCCTATCGGAGAGCCCGTGGCCTGGAAAGGCCCCATCGTCATGAACACACAGGAAGAGCTGGACCTGGCCTTTCTCGAGTACCGAAGCGGAACCTTCGTCAAGTTATAAGCCAGGATGGCATGGGGTTGCTGGGTGCGCTCACCGAGCTGTTTGCCTCCGGCGGGGTCCCCGGCCAGGAGAGGGTAAACCGGGCCCCGCCCAGGGGAGAGTCGTCCACCGTCACCGTGCCCTTATGGGCCACGGCAATACGCTTGACGATGGAGAGCCCCAGGCCATAGCCCCCGGATTTCCTGTTGCGGCTGGTGTCCAGGCGGGCAAAGGGCTCGAAGATACGGACACGGTGGACTTCCGCAATGCCGGGGCCATCGTCGTCCACCAGAATGCGCACCATGCGATCCGTATTCACCACGGTGACACTCACCCGCGACGCGGCATGGCCCATGGCGTTTCGAATAAGGTTTCGCACGGCCCAGGCCATGTACTGGGGGTCGAACCACGACTCCAGGGAAACCTCCGGTGCCGCCAGCTCAAGCCGTACCCCGTCGTTGGACTCCTCACAGGCAACGAGATAACGCAGCCAGGCGACCATCTCATGGGCCTCCGGCTCCACCCGACCGGTTTCCCGGTCGAACCGGGCGTAGGTCAGCATCTCCTCCACCAGGGTCTCGATCTCCCCCACATCCCGTTCGATGCCGGAAAAGTAACGGTTCTGCTCCTCCTGCGTCTTGCCGGTCTTCACCATCTCCATGCCGAAGCGGATCCGGGACAACGGGGTCCGCAGCTCATGGGAGACGGCATTTGTCAGCTCTTTGTGGGAGGCGATGAGGTTTTCGATGCGGTCGGCCATGGCGTTGAAGGTGAGCTTCAGGTGGGCCAGGCTTGAAAAACGGGAGGCCCTGGCACGTGACGAAAAATCCCCCCGTCCGAAGGTCCGGGCCGCCTCTTCCAGCCTGGACAGATCCCGCCAGAGAAACAGCGACCAGACAAAAACAGGGATGGCAAGAATCACAAAAGCCACCACCACCATAAGAGACTCGATGAGCCTGATATTCTCGGGCTCAGGCAACGGCCCCATACACAGGCTGTACTGGCTGCCAGGAATCTTCTGCACCAGAATCTCCACATCTTCGTTACCCGGAACGATCTGCCCCTCGTCGTATGCCCCTCGATAGGCTTCGGGCAGGCGAACGGTTTTGTTTCGTTCCAGGGTGATGGGGTAATCAAAGGATTGGTTCAGCTCGTTAAGGAAACCCTGCCAGGAACTCTCGGGCATGGAGATAAGGTCTGCGACGATCAGGGAAAAAATCCCCCTGAACTCGGAGCGTTCCTCCTCGACTTCGGCCCCCTTCATCAAGTGGTCGGCAATGGGGGTCAGCCCCAGGGCAATGGCGAGCAGAGAACAGACAATGAGCGCATAGATGGTAAAGAAGATTCGTTTCACGGCAGCGGGCCTCCGTCCCCGCAGGTGGCACCATCAGCTTAGGGATTCTTCCCCCCAGGCGTCCGTCACAAAAAGATACCCGCTGCCCCACACTGTCTTGATGCGCTCCGGCTTTTCCGGGTTTTCTTCCAGTTTCCGTCTCAACCGGGAGATGCAGATGTCGATGGACCGGTCGATGCCGTCATACTCCCGCCCTTTGAGTTCCCGGCTCAGATCATCCCGGCTGAGGGTCTCCCCCCCGTGGGACGCAAGGACCCGGAGGGTGTCAAACTCCGTGGTGGAGAGCTTCACGTCCTGCCCGCAAAAGCTTACCGTCCGTGTACTCAGGTTAATCTCCAGCCCGCCGAAACGAAGATCCTTTGGGGCGCCCTTTGCCTCGGCCGAAGGGGGCGCCCCTTCGTACCTCCGGAACAGGGCGCGGATCCGTGCCAGGAGCACCCGGGGCTCCACCGGCTTCTTCACATAATCGTCGGCCCCCATCTCCAGGCCCGCCACCTGGTCCATGTCGTCTTCCCGTGCCGTGAGCATCAAAATAGGCCCCGGGTAGAGGGGCCTCACCTCGCGGCAGACGGACAGGCCGTCCAGACCGGGAAGCATCAGGTCGAGAATGACCAGGTCCGGCTGCGACGATGCGATGACGGAAACCGCCTCGTCACCGGCATGCACCTGGGTTACCGTGTACCCGTTCTGTCCGAGGTACTCACTGATCAATCCCGCCAGGGGAAGGTCGTCCTCCACCAGCAGCACCTCTTTGGCCCCCATTGCCCTCACATTGTCCTCCTTGACATCATCCAAAAAAACCTTTCGAAACCTAATCTGTTGTGGGTCGAATCCAGCCCGCGCATGCTTACATCATCACTTATAGGGGATCAGGTCAAGGCGCGCCGGGGCTGATGCCTGCCTTGTACCCTCTGAGTCTATCATACGGAGCCGGAGCCGGGTTGCACCTTTCCCGCGATCTCGGCAAGGCAGTCGATGAAAATCCAGGCCATGACCATGGTCACCACGGTGTGGCTCAGGAAATGGGCGCCTTTCATCATCTGGTAGCCCCCCATCACCCAGCCCAGGGCCACCCCCGCCCCCAGCCCGGCCATCTTTCGCCGCCTGTCCCCAAACAGGCGGGCCAGGGCCATGAGGGCAAAGCCCCCGGAGGCGTGGCCCGCCGGAAAACAGCGACCGGAATCACAGCGGGTGCAGGCCTCCGGATAGGGTTCAAAGGGTTTCACGTAGGGCCTGTCCCCTCCGTAACGCTCGATCTGGGACGGGCAATAGATGTTGGTCACATCCTTCATGGTGGCGATGGTCAGGGGGACCACGATAAGCGAGAGTATCACCGTCAACCACCGCTGCCTGACCCCGGGGCGTTCTTTGGCCACTCTGTTTTTCGTTCGAAAGGAGAGGCCGTACCGTGCCAGCAGGATCACCCCGAAGGCGATGATCATCCCCTTGATCCCTGTATAAAAAAGAAGGCGCGGGACAACGGCGTTGCGGTCCACCAGCCATGAGCCGGTCTCGAAATTGAACAGGCTGTCCTGGACCCAAAGGTCCAGGTCGGTCATTTCAAACAGGGCCAGGACCGCCCCGAGCACCGCCGCACCCAGGGCAATTCGTCTTAGGAATCCCATTCCTGCTCCCCTGTGATGCGCCGGGTCAACCCGTGTTTGTATAGCCAGGAGGCGGACTGGTAGAAACTGATGGCGTCGGTGAGATCAGAGTCGCCAATGGCCGCACGCACCTGCTGTTTCGTCACCCGGTCGTACACATAGGCCTCGGTGCCCCCTTTGGGAAGCAGCACCGTAAGGCGATCCCCTTTCAGGTACCCCAGCTTCTGGTAGGTTCCCACAAAGGCACGCTCCTCCTCGGGCTTCATGGCGAGGATGTCCTTGCCCAAAAACTTGCTGTCGTAATCCCAGTTCAACAAGGATAAAAGGGTCGGGGCCACGTCGATCTGGGAGCAGAGCTTGCTGACCCGCGCAGGCTCGATGGTCCTGGGGCTGTAAAGAATGAGGGGGATTTCATACTTGCGAAGGGGCAGGCTGGTCTTCCCGGCGCTGCTGCCGCAATGGTCTGCCACAAAGACAAAGAGGGTGTCGTCGAACCAGGGCCTCTTGCGGGCCGCCTTCATGAACTCGCCCACGGCGTAATCCGTGTACTTTACCCCGCCTGCGCGCCCCGTCTTCACCGGAATGTCAATCTTGCCCTCCGGGTAGGTGTAGGGCCGGTGGTTGGAGGTGGTAAAGACAAAATTCATAAAGGGCTTGCCCGCAACGTAAGAGGCATCGGCCTCCTTTAGGGAGCGGCTGAACAGGTCCCCGTCGCAGACGCCCCAGACATTGGCAAAGGTTTTCTCCTCCTTGGACATATCGGTGCGGTCCACAACCGAAAACCCGTTGTTGGCGTAGTAGTAGTTCATGTTGTCGAAATAGCCGTACCCGCCGTAGATCCACTTGGTGTCGTAGCCCCTTTCTTTAAAGAGGTACCCCAAAGAGAACATGCCCTCGTTGCCGGGGCGCTTCACGATGCTGCGGCCCGCCGTGGGCACCGTGGACAGGGTCAGGGCCTCCAGCCCCCTTACCGACCGGGTGCCCGTGGCGTAGAGGTTGTCGAAGAAAAGCCCCTCCCGCGCCAGCCTGTCCAGGTTCGGGGTCAGCCCCGCCCGGTTACCGAAGATGCCCATGTACTCTGCGCTCATACTCTCGATGGTCACAAGCATGATATTAAGCCGTTTTTCATCCCCGGGGTTGACCACCCTGCGGGTGATATCCTCGAGCGATTCGCTCAGATACTCCGCATTGTCGGTGGCCACCAGCTTCCGCAGGCGGGCGAGCATATCGGTGGTATCCCGCTGCTCGTAAAAACTGGCGTAATCCAGGTCATTGTTTCGAAAGGCCGCAAAGAGCTCGTACACCCCGTTTTTTGCCAGCTCGTTGTTAAACGTGTTCTCCGAAACACGGACCCTGGAGCTGTCCACCCCCAGAAAGCAGACCACCGGCACCATAAGACACATGAACCCTGTTGCCGCACGCTGACGGAACGGGCACGGTGCCGCAAGGGCCCCCTTGAAAGCCCGGCTGCGGGCACAGACAAAATAGATGAGCCCCGAGGGCACCAACAGACCTGCCAGCATGGGATATACCGGGTAGGACTCCATGATGTTGCCGATGACCTCGGTGGTGTACACCAGATAATCCACGGCAATAAAGTTAAAACGCTTGCCGAACTCATCCCAGAAGAGCCATTCCGCCACCACCCCGTAGCAAAGGATATAAACACCCACAAAGAAAAAGAGGTGGACCACGGGCCGGTGAAACCGGTGCCGAAACACCCGGTCCGGGACGACCACGAAGTAGAGGACAACGGGAATGATAAAATAAAAGGCGGTGATGCCGTCAAAAACCAGGCCCACCCCGTAGATGGCAACCAGCTGGCGAAACCCGAAGTCCACCTGGGAGGCGGAAAGGGTCATGAGAATCGTCCGGGTCACGGCGTTGACACCCAGAAAAACTCCGATGAAGAGGCCGAGCAGAGAAAAACGGTCGATGAACAAAGAGCGAACCCCTTGCCTCATCCGCTGAAACAACCCGGAACCATGGGATGGCGTCTGATTTGGTACAGAAGGATAATCGTTCATTTTTTGTGGCCTATGCGTCGTATGGAAGGTGTTTGGGAACACAAGCGATGCACGACTGTTTCCAAGGAGCCCCCTGCCGCCTTCAGCAGGTCGGTCATGCTGACGCATGACCACCCGGGCAGGGGCACGCTCCTTTGAAACGGTCATTCAACCCGATTTCTTCGGGTGTGTTCGCTGCAGGGACACCATGACGGATCAGGCCCTTTATGTCTGTTGGGGAAGTGTAACGGTCTGTTGCAAGCTGTGTGGCGAAACCGGTGGCAAGGGAATCCCCACAGGCAAAGGGTCCCTTTTCACCGGCGGTTCGGCGTTTGTAGCAAAATGTACAGCTGGATCCCTCGCCCTTGAAATCAGCCCGGCCCCGGGCTACAGTCACCACACGATTCCGTGTTTCCCGACCCGAACCACCCACGAAAGGACCTTTGAAAGGCAAGCGCCATGACAGAAACAACACTCACCATCCCCGTCTCCGGCATTCACCTCAAAGCCGTGCTCCACATGCCAGACGCCGAGAACCCTCCGGTTGTCATCGGTTCCCACGGCCTCCTCTCCACCAAGGAGTCGGGGAAACAGCTTATCCTGGCCCGCTGCTGCAACGACTTTGGCGCCGCCTACCTGAGGCTGGACCACCGGGGGTGCGGTGAAAGCGAGGGTCGATTCCTCGACACCACCCTGGCCACCCGGGTGGAAGACCTCCTGGCCGCGGCCGAGGTCCTCCGGCACATGGGGCTTACCGACAACGGCCTGGCCCTTTTCGGCAGCAGCATGGGCGGGGCCACCTGCCTGGCCGCCTGGAAGCCCCTCGCTGACAGCGGCTTTCCCCTGAAGGCCATGGTGAGCCTGGCCGCACCGGTCAACGGCATGGGAATCACCGAGGCGGCCATCTCCGCCCAGCAGGAGCTCCACGATGTGCCCCTCTCCTACTACAAGGAGAACATGGGCTTTGACATCACCGACGGCCTTTCCGGCATCCACCACATTCTCGTGGTTCACGGGGACTGCGACGAAATCGTTCCCGTGGACAACGCCCACAAAATCATGGCCGAAGCCGGAAGCCCCAAGGAGCTCATCATCAACCCCGGCGGCGACCACCGCATGAGCGACGCCGACCACCAGGCCCGCTTCTTTCCCCGTGCCACGGCCTGGCTGAAAGCAGCGCTCCTGGAAACCTGAAACAAAAGGCTTAGACATGATGATCAAACGGATTCAGCAGGCGGCGCGAGCCAATGAACACGGGCATGAGATGCTCTCCGAGGCGGAGGCCGGAATAATAGCCGATGAGGTGGGGCTGGCCGTGGGGAAGGTTCATAAGGCGGCCCTGGAGACGGGCATCTGGCCGGAGCGCTATGTGCGCAATGCGGGGAGTTTTACCTGCGACGAGCAGAAGCAGCTCATGGGCAAGGTGGTGGCTGTGGCGGGGTGCGGCGGGCTTGGGGGGTACATCGCCCAGTTCCTGGCCCGCATGGGGGTGGGAAGGCTCCTGCTCTTCGACCCCGACGTGTTCGAGGCCAGCAACCTGAACCGCCAGGTGTTTGCCACCGGGGAGACCCTGGGTTCAGGAAAAGCAGAGGCGGCCCGGGCAGCCCTGGCCGCCGTCAACCCCTCGGTCTCGGTGACGGCCCACAGGCTCGACGTCACGGGCGACGAAGCCCGCCCCCATCTCACCGGCGCAGACCTCATGGCCGACGGCCTGGACACCCTGGGGGACCGGGCCAGGCTCTCGGAACTGTCCCGGGGCCTGGGCATCCCCATGGTCCACGCCACCATCTCCGGGTTTGAGGCACGGGTCATGGTCCTCTGGCCCCATGGCCCCTCCTTTGGCGATCTCTTCGGGGCCGAGGCCGAATCCACCGCCGAATCCGTTCTGGGCACTCCGGCCGTCACCCCTGCGGTGGCAGCGGGCCTTCAATGCACTCAGATCATAGGGGCCCTTCTGGGTCACATCTCTTCGGGCCAGGCCACCATGGTGCACATGGACCTGATGTCCATGCGCTCCGAGGTGTTTCACTTCTGATCCGGCCCCGACCGGTTGACGGTGCGGGCAGGGCCGAGCCCAATTAAAAGGTGCAGAAAAGAGCGGTGCTCAGGTCAAAGAGGGTGATCTCGTCCGTGGAGCCCAGCCCGCGGCTGAACCCTGCCCCGCAGGTCAGCCCCAAATGATCCGTAAGGGGCACATCCACCCCCACCCCGAACCGGGCCACACCGCCTGTACGGGAGTCATCGGCTCCGGCGGCCACCTCGTCGGCCTCCAGCTTGAGAACCCCGATGCCTGCGGCAATGTACCCGGTGCTGTTGTCGCCCATGGAAGAGAGGTACCGCGCTCCTAAGGTAAGCATGGAGACCGAGGCGTCTCCACGGGTCAGGTCGTTGTCCACCTCAAAATCAGAGGTCACGGCGCCGTAGATGTCCAGGTCCACGGACGGTGCCACACGGTACCCGACGTTGAGGTACCCTCCGGCACCGGCTTCCTGGCTCATGGAGTCGTAAAACAGGCTCGGGCCTGCGGAAATTCGAAAAGTGTGTCCCTCAGCGGCAAAGGCGCTCTGGCCCAGCAGCATGAGGACGGCTGTCATTGCAACAATCATTCGTTTCATCTTTAACATCCTTTAAACGTATCCAACCCCGTCAACGGGGTTTGTTGTCCGCTTGTGTCATCCCCGGGCAACATGCTCCGGGAACCAGTCATAAAAATCCCGCCCGTGCGGGAGCCTGAATACCGTCCTGCGGTGGTTCCGGGCGGTGGCGTCACCGCCGGAAATGCCGGGCACCGTGCCATCACGGCGGGTGGTCGATCCAGGCGTATATCGAATCCGAAAAAGAGTGGGCCTCCACGTTTTCACCTCTCCTGCCCTGCATGCGCTGTCCGGTCTGGCTCCGGCCCTCCGGAACTGTGAACTCACGCATTCTGGACACTCGTAAAAAAAGGCAATTTGTCAACTGCATTCAAGCTAACAATGAACTCCGGAAAATCAAGCGGTGCAGTCATACAACACGTCACAATCGACTGCAATAACAATACGCTGTACTGCTACAAAGAACAGCGTACAGGACATTGTACACGCGCCCCGATCCCTGTTAGGAAACACGGCCTGCGCACGTTCCTTTGCCGGGAGAGCAACGCCCCGTAAGTCAAAAACCGGCCTCTCCTCCCGTCGCTGTATCGCCCTCGCCAACGGACGAATGCCGAAGCGCCCCAGCGGCTTTAAAGACCGCCTTTTTCCTGCCATGCGTTTTCCATAAACCGGGGTTTGCTGTTGCGAGCCGATGCAACGGCGTAGTATCATGGGTCATTGATTCAATGTAACACGTCCCGTCCATGTCGCTGCCATGCAGCCCATGCCGGACACTCTCCTTTCCGGGACTCCGCTTTCCCCTGCGCTCCTGCTTTTCAGGCTGGCCTCGTCCCTTTGACGCCTCCCTCTCCTGCCCCCGCTGCCCGCAGGTCCTTGCCCCGACTTTTCTCGCCCCTGCGATACCGCAGGCACGACCGGGACCGGTACATCTTGCGCAACGGCCCTGTGCAACGGGCCCCCGTCAAACCCTATCCAAAGGATACGGCTCATGAGACGAATTACCCTTTTATCTGCAGCCATTCTGGTGATGCTGGGGTCCACGGCCCTGGCAGAGAGCGGGCCTTCATTCAAGATCTCCGCAGGCCCCACCATGCTCTTTGACCCATCAACCCAGGAGGCGGGCCTAGGCGGCCACGTGACCCTGGGGTACCAGGTGGCATCTGCCTGGGAAATTGAGCTCTACGGCGCAACCAGCGACCACTTTGAGATGGAAAACAACCTGACAAGGGGAGATGCCTCTATCTCCCTGGTGACCCTGGGCGGACGCTACCTCTCCTCCTTCAGCGGAAAAACCAGGGGCTTTATCGCCTTTGGGGCCGGGGTCATGGAAATTGAAGCCGAGGACGCGCCCTCCGGGGAGGACGACACCCAAAGCGGCGGAATCGGACGGTTCGGGGTCGGCATCGACCACGCCTTCATCCCCAACCTGGGGGTCACCTTCGGCGCCGGGTTCAACCGGGGCTTCGGGGACACGGACGAGGTGGTTCTCTACGACCTGACCTTTTCTGTTTTCTGCGCGTTTTAAGCCCCCCGCCGGCTGACGCCCTCGACATGCACACCCTCTGATCCAGGAAGGCCCGACCGTGTACCCCACGGCCGGGCCTGACACACCTTTCTTGCCCTCGCTATCAAATGCGGGAGCGCTGTCAGGGCACCCTTGCGCCTAAATAGTTCATATGCTAAACATACTTCTTTTCCTATACATCCCCCGAGCCAGCCCCACGTTCGTGCGCCCTGTCGCACAACCCGGTGCACGCCCCGGGGGGCCACAGACAGGCCCGAACCGTCTTCGGTGACGCAGCCTGTGACGAGCCCAGCGAATCGATCCGCGGAATACCGGTGAAGCCCGCTCACTGTTCGGGCTTCCCTATCGACACGAACCCAGAGCGACAAGCGCACTGACATACGTTCACTGAAAAGGCCCGACACATGACCCGTTTTGCCTCCTGCCTCTCGACCCTGCTTCTCGTCCTTTTTCTGTTCACCGCCCAATTCGCCTCAGCAGACGAAGGCAGCGCCTCCCCCGACTTCGGCCCGGGGATCCTCAACATACGCTCCCAGTCCATCGCCCAGAGCTTCCGCCTGACCCTGCCCCTGCTGGTGCCCGGTGACATCCCCCGCGGCTGGCAAGTCTTCTCCCAGGCCACCTGGACCAATGTGTGGGCTGAAGACCCAACCTACCTCCTGGACTACGAAATGCTGGACACCACCCTCGGCTTCAGCTACGGCATCAGCGACCGCTTCGGGGTCTCGGTGGTTATGGACAGCAGGCGCTACTTCGGTGGGGAGATGGACGGGTTCATCCAGGGATTTCACGATTTGGCGGGGATCGGACAGAACGGCAGGGACAATTACAGCAAGGGCCGTTCCGCCATCACGCTCTTCGACCCTGCCACCGGAAACGTTGCGGAAGAGAGGTCCCCGGGGGACTTGAACAACACAGGGGTCAGCCTTTTACTCAACTACACCATGCTCCACAGCCACCCCTTGCTGCCGGACGTCAACATCTACGGGGTGGCCCGGTACGCCTTTGAAACAGCAGATGTCATCTCACACGGAGACGAGGTGGACACAGGGGCAGGGCTTGGTTTCGCCAAGCAGGTGTTCTCCGGGATCCACGCCTACGGCATCCTCGGATACACCCTCTACGGCAGCCAGGAGGCGTCGGAAAAAGAGATCATCGACCTGAAAAGCTACCAGGTCACCGGCCTGTTTGCCCTTGCCTGGCAGGCCACCCCCAGACTCAGCGCCGTGGGCCAGTACCTCTACTCTTCCTCGGTGGTGGAGAAAATCGGCGGGTTGAAAGAATCGTCCCACGAGGTCCACTTAGGGCTCAAGTACAAGGTCTCTCCCCGCACCGGCCTGAATGTCTCCCTCATCGAAAACATCGTCACCATGGACAACAGCCCGGATTTCGGGCTTCATGTGGGCTGGTTCATGCGGCTGTGATCCCCGGGGCAGTGACAGGGGCAAAAAAGTCTGATTTGGCCTCTTTTTTGTCAATTCTGCCCCTTCCGCAAGCATGGTGCCTTTGCATATCATTCATTCTGGAATGGAGTCGTAAGCATTTGCCACCCCAGTGGTAACACACACCAGGGCAAGACATGTCAAAGGAGACACCATGGACATCTACGAACAACTTCGGCAACGACTGGCCACAAACCCTGTGGGTGCACCGCCTTCAGAGGCGTTTGATGAGATCCTGCGCATTTTGTTCACCCCCGATGAAGCAACACTGGCCCTGTCCCTCACCTTCCTCCCACAGCCCGTGGACCGGATTGCCGATAAAACAGGCCTCTCAATGGAAACGGTTCGGGGTACCTGTGAAACCATGGCAGACAAGGGAGTGATTTTCAGCCGCGAAAAAAAAGGAGACATGGGCTATTGCCTTCTCCCTGCAATTCCCGGCCTGTTTGAGTTCCCCTTCATGGGCGGCGGTGGCACCCCCATGCATGAGCGTCTGGGGACCCTGTGGGAGATCTACCACAGGGAAAGCCAGGGCATGGAGTTCGCCTCAAGCCCGACGCCCCTGATGCGTGTCCTGCCCGTGGAAGAGTCGGTCACCGGCCACGACGAGGTCCTGCCCTATGAGGTCATTACCCGCATGATGGAGAAGAACCACACCTTTGCCCTGGCCGAATGCGCCTGCCGAGTCTCCAGAGGCGAGGAGGCCTGCGACAAACCCACCGATGTCTGCCTGCTCTTTGACGGCATGGCCCGCTTTCTCATCGACCGGAAGCACGCCCGGGAGATCACACGGGAAGAGGCCCATGCCACCCTGCTCCGGGCAGAAGAGGCCGGCCTTGTGCACACCACCAACAACAGCCAGGACCGCCTGAACCTCATCTGCAACTGCTGCGGATGCTGCTGCACCATTCTCACCTGCCGGACCAAGCTCGACGCCCCCCACCCCTTCTCCACCTCACAATGGTTTGCCCGGGTGGACGAAACCGAATGCACGGGCTGCGGAATCTGTGCCGATGAAAGGTGCATGCTGGATGCCATCGACACCACCGGGGACACCGCATCCATCGACGAGGAAAAATGCATCGGCTGCGGCCTGTGCGTCTCCTCCTGTCCCGCAGAAGCAATTGCCATGGAAAAACGGGCCACGCCCCCGCCGCTGCCCGAGACCGGCTCACAGCTGGGAAGCCAGGTCCTCATGGAAAAAGGTCGCCTCGAGGCGTTTATCGAGATGAATACCTGATCGAAAACACCCGGACACGGGGCCAACGCATTTAAGAATCCAGTTGCCTCCGGCGGGTCGCTTTTTGAAAAAAGCTCCGCAAAAACGTTCCGGTGATCAAGGGGCTATGCAAATTTGCTGTGCCCCCCAAAAAAAAGAACTTGTTAGTCAAACGTTTCAAAAGCTTGCCCTCCGGCAGGGCCGCCGGAGGCAAACATCACCCTTAGCAAAGGACTCCCATGGCACACATCACCCTGCTTGCCGCCACAGGCTGTGCGACCTCCTGCATCACCGGCGTCATCGACGCCCTGTCCATCGCCAACCGGTGGCAGGCCCTCTCCGGGGAAAACGGCTCCCACGGGCAGCCGCTTTTCCACTGGGACATCGTCTCCAGGGACGGACTCACCGTGGAGGGAGAAAACAGGGTCCGCATCGAGCCGCACCGGGCCATGGATGATGTGACGGCAACCGATCTCATCCTCATCCCCGGATTCATTGCCCCCGCCCATGTCACCCACAAGCCCCCTGCCGAACTGATCACCTGGATCCGGGACTGGCATACACGGGGTGCCACCATCGCCGCCACCTGCACGGGCTCTTTTCTCTTGGCGGAAACCGGCCTCCTTGACGGAAAGGAGGCCACCACCAACTGGGTCTTTGCGCGGTACTTCAAAAAGCGCTACCCCAACGTCAGGCTCCTGCCGGAGCGCCTTTTCACCAAAGACGACCGCCTGATCTGCACCGGGGCCACCTCCGCCTACATGGACCTTTGCATGTACCTGATCAAAACATTAGCGTGGAAAACTGCCACGTGTGCCAAGGGGCTGCTCCTGGACCCGAACCGGTCGAGCCAGTCCCCTTTTTTCATCTTCGACTACCACAAGGCCCATTCAGACCCCACGGTGCTCAAGGCCCAGGCCCTCATGGAAACCCACTACCCCCATCCCCTCTCCATGGAAGCCCTTGCCTCGGAGCTGGCCATCAGCCCGCGCCACTTTGTCCGACGGTTTAAAACCGCCACAGGGGAGACGCCCCTGGCCTACCTTCAGCGGATCCGCATCGAAGCGGCCAAGCAGACCCTTGAGACCACCTCCGAGCCCATCGACGTCATCACGCGGCAGGTGGGCTACGAAGACACCAACTCCTTTCGCAAGCTCTTCAAGAAAAACACGGGGCTCTCCCCCAAAGAGTACAGGGACCGCTTCACGAGGCTCCGGAACTGACAGCCGGGGTCTCCTTCTCTCCGGTCATCCCGGCTTCGGCCATTCCTGAGGCAATCAGCCCACAGCACCCTTCGGGGTCTTCAAGGGGCAACAGGTGACCTGCCGACAGGTCTTCCAGAAAGACGCTCCCCGGGCTGACGCGCTGCCACTGAGCCCAGAGCGCCTCGGTAAAAAAGACCGAAGGCCTGGCCCGCAGGGCAACGCACGGCAGGTTGATTCCGGCGAGCTCTCCCATGACATTGGGAGGCTGGGTGTAGTTGTGGGCCTCCCACACCTTTGGAAAGGCCAGGGACCAGAGACCGTCTGCGGTTTCCGTGACACCGTGGGTGGCCATGGCCGCAAAGGCGTCATCCCCCAGGCCGCTGTACATCCGCTTTCCCCGGCAGTGGGCCAGGTAGGCGTCCCGGCTTTTCCAGGTATCGGTCTTTTTTAAGGTTCCTTTGGCTGGCTGGGTAAGGTTCATGGCGGCCTTGGGCAGGATGTTGGCAAGGAGAGCCAGGGTTCTGGAGAGCATGGCAGGCTCAATGAGAACCAACCCCTTGAACAGGTCGGGTCGCCTGGCCGCCGCCAGGATCGTGCAGGTGGCGCCCATGGAGTGCCCCATGCCGATCACCGGGGCATCCACCGTCTGTTCCAGAAAGGAGATAAGATCGTCTGCGTACATCTGCCAGTCCCGCCGGACCGGAGGCGGCCCGACCTTGGGCCAGGTCGGACGCAGGTCCAGGGTATGCAGGGTCACATGGCCGGTCAAACGGGCCAGCAGCGGAGAATAGACCCCCGTGGGAGGCCCGTCCGAGCGCGCGTCAAGGTGGGCCGTGGGGCCTTTGCCCCCGTGGTGGGTCCAGGTTGCGTTGGAAGGCAATGTCATGCGGGTCTCCATTGTTTGCGTTACTGCCCCTCCCCCGAAGCCCCGCCGAAAACCGGAAGGGGCACTGCATTCCTGCCTCCGCCGGGGCTGTCAGGAGAGAACGTTCCAAAGGGGCTTAGCCCGGATATGTCACGCCTTGGGGCTGATATTCATTGTTATTTCGGCGGTGAATACCTCGATGCCTTCTGTATCCACGATGGAGACAGGCACCGTGATGTCGCTTTCCCCGCTCCAGTCAAGACCGGAGCCGTCTGCCACGGCTCGCAGGTCTGTCTTGGCCTTTTTGAGGTAGTGGACGGACATCCCCACCGGGATCCATCGATGGGTCTCCGGAATGGAGACATCGGTCATGGTGCCCGCCACCAGTTCCGCGGCGTTGCACATGGCAATGGCGTGAACCGACCCCAGGTGGTTTTGCACCTTGGCCTGCTTTTTCACGGACACCTCGGCATATCCCGGCCTCAAGTCCACGAACATGGGGTCGATGCTCCCGAAGTAGGGGGCAAACTGCACCACCCCGTCGGTGAAGGCTTTGTTTCCCATCTGATTATACATCGTCAATGTTCCACTCATCATAACCTCCTCTCTCGTTGTCTGTGGCAAAAACTGCCCGCCATTTATTTTACATGCGTACTATTTACTTTACATGTGAAATAAAAGTCAACCAAAGAGAAGAAGCCTGCCATGGGGCTCCTTATGTTTGTCTCACATCAACACGCCTCAAGCCGGCAGGGCACAAAGCGGTGAAGCGGGGTACCGATGGGGTCCCGGTGGGTACTTTTTGTCAGGTCGTTGACGTTGAACCCCGTGACCTGGCCGTTGTAGTTCAGGCCGAACCCGTGGGGGATCAGCGGCCTGCACATGAAGTTCATCTTGACCTCCAGCTCGCCCACGGCAGAGCCCGCCTCGGTGGTGACCCGCACGGAATCACCGTCGATCAGGCCAAGCGTCTCCGCCAGTGCAGGGCTTACGGCAATGGTGCACCCGCGTTTTCCCTTGAGCCATTCGGGGTTGCGAAGCTGGGTATTCATGGTGGTCATGCGGTGGCGGCCCGCGTTGAGGACCAGAGGAAAGGCGTCGGTAAGGGCAAGGTCCCGGGCTTCGGTGTCGGCATCAAGGGCCATGGCCTCGGCTTCCAGCTCGGGGATCACCAGCTCGATCTTGCCTGAAGGGGTCTTGACCTCGGCCAGGTTGCTCTCTGTATCCATGGTCCCCACCCAGAGCCCTTGGGGGGTGTCGAGGATCGTTTGAAAGATCCGGTCCCCCATGTCCATGCCGGTTTCAAACCCCAGGCGCGCGGCATTTTTGCGAAATGCCTTGGGGGCCGTCATCATCATGCCCCAGAAACCGGCAAGGGCCGCACTGTCCCATGCTTCCCCCAGGGTCTTGCCCAGAATGAAGAGCATCTTGGGAAAATACTCGGGATGGGCCCCCACCCACGCCATGAGGGCGGCCCCAAAGGTCATGCGGTCCTTGTGGGCCGCCTTCATAACCTCTTCCGGGATCTCGGGGATAAGGCCCATCTTGTCTGCCAGGCGGGTGAAGATCTGGGAGGACTCCAACTGGTCGCCCTCGGGTGTCACCACCGGGCGGCGCATCTGAAAATAGACGTTGGGAAAGCTCCAGGGGAAAAAGGTGCCGTCGTATGCTTCGTAAAAACTCCGGCAAGGGAGCACGTAGTGGGCTTTTCGGGCGGTCTCGCTCATGACCATGTCGTGGACCACGAGGAGATCCAGGTGCTCGAAGGCGGTCTCCAGGGCCTTTGTATCGGGCCAGGAGCGCAAGGGGTTGCAGACACTCACGATGGCCGCGCGGATCCGGTCCGGGTGGTCGGTGAGGATCTCTTCGGGCAGGGCGCATGCGGGAAACGAGCCCGCGGCCGCAGGGGGCAGCCCGGAGACAGCGGTCTTCCACACCTTGGGGTTTCGCTCGTCCGCGTGGTAGCCCAGGGGCATCACCATGCCGGGGATGATGTTGCCGCCCCTCTGGCCGAAGATCCCGCAGACGCAGCCCAGGATGTTGAGAAGGTAGGAGTTGAGGGTGCTGTGCCGTCCCATGAAAATCCCCAGGTCCGGGTGAAAAGCCCAGCGCCTGGTGGTCATGAGACGGCAGAGGTCAAAGACAGTGTCGTAGGAGAGCTCGCAGACGGCAAGGGCGGCCCGGGCGTCAAAGGCCTGGAACCAGGGTTTGACGGCCTCCCACCCGTCGGTATGGGCCGAAAGGTAGGCCTCGTTTTCCCACCCCTGTTCCACAATGATGGCGACCATGGCCTTCACCAGCAGGGCGTCGGTGCCCGGCCTCAGGGCCAGGTGGATGTCTGCGATGCGGGCGGTCTCGGATTTTCGGGGGTCAACCGAGACCAGCAGGCGATCCGGGTCTTTGCTGATGCCTTTAAGAACCAGGGGCGCCCGGGGCATCTGATGGCTCTCCATGCCGTTCCAGCCCCAGGCCACGAGCATCTCGGTTTCATGGTCGTCCGGACCGGTGAGGATATACTGCTTGCCGAACATCCGGCCCTGCACCCACCAGGTGCCGCTGAACTCCTGGCCCGCCGAGGTATAAAGGTTTTGGGAGCCCAGGCACTTCATCAGGCTCACCCCAAAGCCCGCCTCCATGTGACCTCCCTGGGCGCTGGCCCCCATGTAGGCAAAGGACCTCGGCCCGTGGGCATCCACCGTGGCCGTAAGCTTCTCCGCGATCTCTGTCAAGGCCTGGTCCCAGGAGACGGGAACAAACTCGCCCCCCACCTTTTTCAAGGGCTGGGTCAGCCGATCCGCCGGGTACTGGTGATACAAAACGTTCATGCCCTTGCGGCAGGCATACCCCTGGCTGCGCGGGTTGTCCTTGTCCGGCCTCACCTTCACCATGCGGTTGCCCTCAACCAACACCTCCAACCCGCAGTTCTGCGCGCAAAGCACGCACCCTGTCTTGTGCCACATCCCCATGATCGGCCTCCTTGATTGTCTGCTTAGTCTGAATCGCTGTTGTCCCTCCGGCGAGGGGGTGCCATGCAACGGAATACAAGCCGCGAAAACGAATAGGTCATGCATTGGGGAGGTGCCCCTTCACATGCGTTTCGCAAAGAATCGGGCTCTTGCCCCTTTTCCCCGGTCTTTCTTGGGAAAAAGGGCACCCCAAATGTACCCCCGGTGCACGCCGTCGAAAAGAGGCAGATACGACAAATAGCAGGCCATATCAGACAAGAAGGTCATCCTCCCCAGGGTCAACGCATGTAAACATTCAGTTGCCTCCGGCGGGTCGCTTTTTGAAAAAAGCTCCGCAAAAATTTTCCGGTAATCGGTAATAAAAAAAGAAGAGGAGCTATGCCTTGCAGGGAGGCATCCTCAAAAAACAAAACCCGTGTGTCAAACGCTTGGGCCCCGGCAGGACAGGGCCATACGGAAATCGGGGCAGCCCGGGACCAGTTCGGGAGGTATGAAGGTGGATTCCTGCCGTAAACTGTTGTGATGTCCCGATGCTGCCCCGGTCGCTGCCGGAAGCGCGGTGCAAGGGCGCGCTCCCTGTCATGACCGGCCATGTTGGTGAGACATGCCCGGCCAAAGGGGGATCAGATGATCAGCCACTCCACGCCGAAGGAGATGTCCAGGGTATCTTTCTCCATTTTAACGCCTTTTTCCGTGGTGTAGCTGTCGTAAAAATAGGGGGCCGCCGAAAGGCTGAAGGAGAGGGTGTCGCTGTGGTGGTACTTCACGCCTGCGGCCACGGTCTGGTACTCAAGCTTGGGGTTGACGTAGTAGTAGCCGGTTCGCTCCAGGTCGTCTTTGGGGTCACATGTGATGTACCCCAGGCTCAGGGTCCACTTCGGGGTGGCGTCGTACTCCACGCCTGCGGCCACATAGTAACCGTTGCCCATGTTCTCCTCGGCGCCGCTCCGGTCGGCGTCCTTTTGCCATGCCACCACACCGTCGGCCGCCACTCGCCATCTCGGGGTAAGGCGATACATGACCCCCACAGCGGTCTGGGCGGGAAAATCAAGGCGCATCTTGGAGCCCTTGGAGGACCCGTTGAGCATGTTCAGGGCACCCAGGAGCATGGGGTTGCCTTCAAAGGTGTCGATCTCATACTCCATCTTGGTCCGCATCTCGTGCCGCAGGGAGAGGGCCAGTCGATCCGTGGCCTTCCACGAGAGACCGAACACCGGAGCCGCCCCCGTGGCGTCCTTGGGAGAGGTCCAGCACCTCCCCTCCGTCAACCTCAACCTCCTGAATTCCGTAAAGCACGCGCACCCCGCCCGAAACAGCCAGGCTGTCGGAGAGCTGCCAGGAGACACCGGTTGTGAGCCCCGGCACCAGGTAGGTAAACTCCGTCTCCTTTTTCAGGATCGCGTCCAGTGGGTGACCGGGGATGAGGACAAAGCCATCGTCATAGTCCACGATGCCGAGGCCGCCGAAGACGGCCGTTCCCAGGTACATGCCGAGGCGGCCTTTGCGGTAGACTGCGTTGGGAAGGGCAAGAAAGGAGGGGGTGGTGGTCTCGTAGGTGGTACCGTCGTAGGTATGCTGCCACTCTTTTAAACAGGCTTTCACGGAAAGCCCCACATGAAAGCCATCTTGCAGCCAGGCCGTGCCGGCCGGGTTGTAAATGGCGGTATCCGAGGAATCAAAACTGGCCGTACGGGCCGGCATCCGGGTAAAGTCGGCCGTAAGGCTCGACTGGTTGTCCACCATGCTTGCCACGGCAGAGGTCGTCATGAAAAAAACCGCCAGCACACCGCTTCCAACACGTAAAACAAAATCCTTCATACCTTCACGCTCCTTGAAATAGATGGGTTAACGCGCCACACAGAATCACTGTTTACTCGCGTCAACCTATTTCAAGAACGATGCCAGCATTGAACACACTGAAAACATGATGCATTGGAAAGACTGGTTCTCAGGCCCTGCCAAATATGGCAACCCTTTCATCCCAAATATGGTGGATATCCAACATGATGGGGCTTGTTCAGGGCACTGTCGCATCCGGAGTGAAGGTTCCCTTCGTCTCTTCACGCCAGCGAATCCCGAAATCCACGCCGAGCTTTTTCATGCGGGCCCTCAGGGTATTGGGCTTGACCTGGAGGAGCTCGGCGGCGCCACCCCGTCCCTGGACCCTTCCGCCCGCTGCTTTCAGGGCCCTTTCCATGGCACGCCTTGTCACCACATCCAGGGGCTCCACGCGGAGCTTTTCCGCGGCCACAACCTCACCGGTATCGGCCACAGGAACCAGCCCGTCAAACAGAAGGCGCCCCCCGGGGCGAAGGATCATCTCCCGCTCCACCACATTTTGAAGCTCCCGCACATTGCCGGGCCAGTCATAGGCCACAAGCCGCCCCAAGGCGATATCGTCCACGGCGGCGGCCGCCGAGAGCTTCAGCTCCTGCTGCTTGACGCCCACAAAGTGGCGGACCAGGGCCGGGATGTCCCCTTTTCGCTGCCGCAGAGGGGGGACCGTAACCGGAAAGACATTAAGGCGAAACCAGAGATCCTTTCGAAACGATCCCTGTGCCACCATGGCCTCCAGATTCCGGTGGGTGGCCGAGATCACGCGCACATCGACCTTTACCGGACGCACCCCTCCCACCCGTTCGATCTCCTGGTTCTGGAGCACCCGGAGAAGACGAACCTGGGCCGCATGGGGAAGCTCGCCCACCTCATCAAGGAAAATCGTGCCCCCGCTGGCCCTCTCAAAGCGCCCCTTGTGGTCCTTGGTGGCCCCGGTAAAGGCGCCTTTCTCGTGTCCGAACAGCTCCGAGTCCAAGAGGCTGTCATGGATGGCCCCGCAGTTTACCTTGATAAAAGGGCCGTCGCGTCGATCCGACGCGTTGTGGATGGCGTTTGCCACGACCTCCTTGCCGACCCCGGTATCCCCGAGGATCAGTACGGGGCTGTCGGTCCGGGCCACGCGGGCCGCCATACCCATGGCCTGCTTCAGCCCACCTGTGGCACCGACCACCTTGCCGTCTGCATCGTCCCGGAGCTCGCATTGGAAAAACCGGCAGTCATCCCGCAAGGTCTCCTGATGCTCTAAAAGCACGAGGTGCTTTCGCCAATTGGCCATGGAAACGGAAAAGGGGGGCTGGAGAAGCGTGAGGAGTTCAATCTCCCGGTCGGAGAAGGTGACCGGCGCCGTGGAGGTCAGGATCAGGAGCCCCAGCAGCTCATCCCCCACGGTAAGGGTCATCAAAAGGCAGGACAAGTCGGGAATAAACCCGAAATGGCGACGGCAAAGGGTCTGGACAATGGGCTCTGCCGCGGAGAGGTCTTCGATGACCAGGACCGGCGGGCCGGTTTCCATGATCTCAAAGAGGCCGTCCCGCTCGGTTTTGGAGTAAGCGGCCTCGTTCAAAAAGGGGATAAAGGGCTCGCCCTCCCGGTGGGAGGATGCCACCACCACGCCCCGCCCTTCGTCCTCCTTAAAATAGGAGACCGAAACGTGGTCAAAACGGATATGAGCCCTTGCGTACTCAAGGAAGGCGTCCAGGGCTTCCTGAATATCCAGGCTGCCGCAGATGCGCAGTGTCGCCTCGCGAAAAAACTGATTCTCGTCCACCGTTAAAACACACCTCCTCACACGAATTGTTCCACCCACACCCGTGGGACCCACGGATCATCGGTCTTTACCGTACAAAACCCGTGCCAGTTCCCGCCCGCGCGCCTGCACCGCCACGACTCCCGGTTTTAAGACCACTCCCATATATCTCAGTTTCACATGACAAATATGGGAGAACCACCATATATGGGAGCGCGTTTCAGGTGCGGGGTTTCAACGCCTTTCGATCCGCATCCCGCAGGTGCCGCAGAGAAAATGGACGGTAAAGCGCCCCTTTTCGTTTTCAAGGACCAGGGGCTCTGCCTGGTTCCCCCTGCCATTGCAGAGGCCCAGGGTTTCACGGATGCAGTGGCGGGTCTCCATGACGGTGACCGCACCGTCCGGCTCCACGGCTTCAAAGGCGGGCTCCACGGAGGTTACCCCCCGTCGGGTGTAAAAGGTACGGGCCAGGGCATTGGCCACATTGGCCTTGTAGGTGAGACGGGTCTCGGGAAAGGGCACCACGGGCCGCTCCACGGGCTCTGAGTCCCGCACCGGAAGGGTATTGGCCTCGTCCAAGAGAAGGGCCACCACCTCGCGGCGCAGGCGGTTGATCTCGGAGACCGGGATGAACAACGGGGGAAGGTTGAGGGTGAGCCCACGAAGGTAAAAGGGGGTTCCCCCCAGCTTGGCAAGCTGGGTCTCCAGGGTCTTGCGGGCCTTCTCTTTGTCCCGGGCCGGGACCTGCTCCACACCGAACCAGTGGGTAACGCTGCGACCGGTTTCATCGCCTGCGGCAATCCAGAGGCCGTCTTTGACCTCCTTGATGGACAGGTCCAGGGCAAGGCGCCGTTCGGCGCTCTCTTTTTCCAGGAGTTTCAAAAACGCATGGTCATAGTTGCGGTAGAGCACCGCCCCCTTGAAGAGGCCGGTCTTGACCACGGGCTGGCTGGGCCGGATAAGCCCTCCGTCCACACGGTTGGCCTTGATGCCCTTGAGGTTTCCCGATTGATCCAGAAAGCAGAGGCCGTCGCCGTTCACCACGGGAGTCAGCCCTTTGTCCGTTTTCAGGGTCACATGATCCTTTGCCACGTGCACCACGGTCCCCATGCGTTCCCCCATGGCCTTGGGTGTATCCGGGGAGGCCACCTTTCCCCGTTTCCCGGAGAGAGAGCAAAATCGACCCTCCGCGGAAAAAGCTCTTCTCCGGGTTGGGGGTAAAATGATGGGTCACCTTGCCGAAGGAGGCCCGGGTTGCCCCGGCACGACGCTCAAGCTCCCGGTCCAGGGCCTGTCGGTAATAGGCGGTGACGTTTTTCACGTAGTCCGCGGACTTGAGCCGCCCTTCGATTTTAAAGGAGGAGATGCCCGCATCCAGCATGGGCCCGATGTGGGCGGAACGGTCCATATCCTTTAAGGAGAGAAGATGACGGCCTGTGCTGAGCACCTTGCCGGACGCCTCTTTCAGGTCCCAGGCAAGGCGGCAGGGCTGGCCGCAGGTTCCGCGGTTGGCGCTTCGCCCGCCCAGGGCGGCGCTCATCCAGCACTGACCGCTATAACTTACGCAGAGGGCCCCGTGCACAAAGGCTTCCAGGGCAACCGTGGTGGTATCGGCGATGGCCCAAATCTCGTCCAGGGAGAGCTCCCGGGCGAGGATCACCCGATCGAACCCGGACTCTTCCAGGAATCTTGCCCGCTCCGGGGTCCGGTTGTCGGTCTGGGTGGAGGCGTGCAGGGCAATGGGTGGCAGGTCCATCTCCAGAAAGGCCATGTCCTGGATGATGAGGGCATCCACCCCGGCGTTCCAGAGAGCGATGGCCTGCTCCCGGGCCGCCTCCAGCTCCCCGTCAAAAAGCAGGGTGTTCATGGTGGCATGCACGGAAACCCCGTAGAGGCGGGCGTGGGCGCACAGCGCCTCAATGTCGGCCAGGGTGTTTCCGGCGGCGGCCCGGGCACCGAATTTCGGGGCCCCGATATAGACCGCATCCGCGCCGTGGTTGATGGCTTCTTTGCCGCAGGCCAGATCACGGGCCGGGCTCAATAGTTCGATTCGTGTTTTATCCATGATACATCCTGAAAGGGTCAGACCATAAAAGGCCGAAGCCCAGAGCTTCGACCTTAATCTTATCTGTATACCAGATGCCGCGGGGTGGATTGCTGCACTTTTATGGGCACTGCCCGCCGACCCGTTCCCTGATATCTTCGCATCTGTGTTCGCCGCCCATAACCCCCATATTTCTTACCAAATAACTACACATTAAAAAAAGTCGACATGACAAACACAGCCACACCCTCATCTTAGCGCCCCCTAACATTCCCCTAAGGACGAGGCTTAGCGCCGAATACAGCCCCAAAAAAAATCACCATCCCTAACACGCCGTTATTTCATAACTCCATAACGACACCTCAAAACAAGTCAATATTTTCTCTCAAAACACGCGAAATCAGGTCGATATAAATAGTATCTTTTTTGACCTTGAACATTCCGGAGAAACGCCATCGATGTTGAAACGAATGAAGTTAAGAGGAAAAATTGTCTTTCTTATCTCTCTCACAGCCTTTATCACCTTCAGTGTGTCCATTGCCGTCATGACGACAAAAACACACCGCATGGCAAAGGAGGACGCCCAAGCCAAGGGCACCGAGATGGCCTACCGCTACGCCAATGAGGTAAAAGTCATCCTGGAAGAGCCCATGGAAGGGTCCAAGGCCCTGGCCTACGCCTTCATGGGTATGAAAAAAGCGGGAAACATCCCGGACAGGGAGGTTCTGACCAACCTGCTCAAGGGGCTGGTGGAAAACGACGCCAACCTGGAAAGCCTCTGGGCCTGCTTTGAACCCGATGCCCTGGACGGTCGGGATGCCGAGTATGCGGGCTCCGCCCACCATGACGACACCGGCCGGTACATCCCCTACATCTTCCGCACCGGCGGAGCCCTCACCGTGGATCAACTCCGGGACTACATGATCCCGGAGACCAACAACTACTACGTCATTCCCCAGCGCACCGGCAAACCATACGTCACCCCGCCCACGGTCTACCACATCGGAGAGACGGGCATGGACGTGGTACTCACCAGCATGGTGACCCCCATCAGGCACGGCGGACAAACCATCGGGGTCGTGGGCCTGGACATCGAGCTCAAGGCTCTCTCGGACCTGGTCTCCGCCATCACGCCCTACGGCACGGGAAGCGCCGCCATCGTGGCCAACAACGGCACCTTTGCCGCCCACCCGGACAAAGAGCGCATCGGCAAGGCCATGGGGGAAGGGGGCCAGTGGCGCAGCGCCATGGAAGCAGTGAAGGCCGGCAGGCCCTACACCTTCACCGACCACTCCGAGGCCCTGGACACGGACACCCGGCAGATCCTCGTCCCCATTGAGGTCGGGACCACGGGCACCCCCTGGTCGTTCCTCGTCACCCTGCCCATGGACAAGGTGATGGCAAACGCCCAAAGCATCCTTTTGACCAACATCACCATCGGGCTCGTCTCCTTTCTCATTTTCGCCGCCGTGGCCTGGGCCATCGCCAACTCCATTGTGGCACGCATCAAGGAAAACGCCCTGATGATGAACGACATCGCCGAAGGCGAAGGGGACCTGACCAAACTCCTCCAGGTGCGATCCACAGACGAAATCGGGGAACTCTCCTCAGGCTTCAACCGTTTCATGGAAAAACTCCAGGTCCTCATCCGGGATGTGGCCGCAGGGGTCGCCTCGGTGAGCGATGCCTCCACAGGCCTTTTGTCCATGTCCGAAGAGCTGGCCCAGAGCGCTGGAAACACCTCTTCCCGGACCACCCAGGTGGACCGAGCCACCCAGGACATGACCGACCGGATGGCGGGTGTGGCTGCCGCCATCGAACAGGCCTCCGCCAACATCGCCATGGTGGCCACGGCCACGGAGGAGATGTCCGCCACCATCGGCGAGATCGCCAAAAACACGGAAACAGCCCGGGGCATCTCCGCCACGGCCCTTGAACGCACCCACGGCACCTCTCAGGAGATGGAAGCCCTCCAAAGCGCCGCCGAAGAGATCGGCAAGGTGACAGAGACCATCACCGATATCTCCGAGCAGACCAACCTGCTGGCCTTAAACGCCACCATTGAGGCGGCACGAGCCGGGGAAGCTGGCAAAGGGTTTGCCGTGGTGGCCCATGAGATCAAAGAGCTGGCGTCCCAGACCGCCGAGGCCACCCTGGGGATAAAAGCCATTGTGGAAAGCGTCCAGTCCACGGCCACAACCTCCACCACCGGTATGCAGGAGATCACCACGGTCATCGGCGAAGTCAACGACATCGTCTCAACCATCGCAGGTGCCGTGGAAGAGCAATCCGCCGCCACCAGCGAAATTGCGGAGAACGTCAGCCAGGCCTCACAGGGTATTGCCGAGGTCAATGAAAACGCCGCCGGAATCAGCGCCATGGCCGGCGACATCGGCACAGCCGTTGTGGATGTCAACAAGGGGGCCGAAGGGGTGACCCTCATTGGGGAATCCCTGCAGGCCAGCGCCGGGGACATGCGGGCCATGGCCGATCAGCTCGGCAGCCTGGTGGGGGTGTCTTAGGTGTCCTAAAAAAGCCGATGTCCACGGTGGCACCCAAGCATGACGGGGAGGCTGCGGTTTACGCCGCCTCCCCGCCCTTTGGAATCACGCC
Organism: Desulfoluna sp. CYM3A; assembly: GCF_056829965.1. Taxonomy (NCBI): domain Bacteria; kingdom Pseudomonadati; phylum Thermodesulfobacteriota; class Desulfobacteria; order Desulfobacterales; family Desulfolunaceae; genus Desulfoluna; species Desulfoluna sp. CYM3A. Next base: position 572,087 of record NZ_CP186556.1, on the reverse strand, counting down.
TTGCCCTTCATGGCCGCCATCACCTGTTTCTGAGCTCCCCTCTCCTCCCCTTTCAGGTCAAAAAAACAACGCACACCCTTGGGATTGAAGCAACCGTTGCAGGCCACGCAGGCGGCCTTGGACCGGTCCCCCAGCCGCCAGCGCTTCACAAGGCCAGGCTCCCGAATCAGGGGCCGACACAGGGAAACGGCCTCAACGCCCTCCCCTGCCAAGGCAGCCTCAATGGCCTCAATGCGACGAAAGCCCCCCACACTGATCACCGGCGCCGACACTTCGGCCGCCAGCGCCTTCCCCGCTTCCAGGTGATAGGATTCATGCTTCATGGGCCTGCAGGGCGTCCAGGCCCCTGCAAAGGTTCCCCCGCTCAGTTCAATGGCATCGATGCCCCCGGCGTCCAGTTCCCTTGCCGCCACGAGCATTCCCCCAAAGGTCAACCCTTCCCCCTTTGTCTCGAAATCATCGCAGTTGAGCTTGGCCCAGACCGGGTAGGTTGAGCCACAGACCCGCTTGATCTCTCGCAGGATATCCGAAAGGATGCGGGCGTTTTTCTCGGGGCTTCCTCCGTAGGCGTCTGTCCGCCGGTTGTACACAGGGCTCAAAAAGCGGCTCAACAGGTACCCGTGGGCAGCGTGGAGCTGGACCCCGTCAAACCCTGCGCTCTTTGCCCTCAAAGCGGCCTCTCCGAACTCCGCCACCAGGGTCTCGATCTGCCCTGCGGAAAAAGGTGTGGGCAGAATCCCGCTGACAGGGTCTACAACGGCCGACGGGGCAAACACCTCTCCGGAAGGGGCGTGATGCAGCTGTGATCCCACATGGGCCAGTTGCGCCACTACGCGACCGCCGTGCCCATGCACGGCATCGGTCAGGGCCTTTAGCGCAGAAAGATCCGCGTCCGGGCCCATGGACACCGTCCGGGCAGAGGGGTTGTCCGTAGAGGCAAAACAGACATAGCCCGTGATGATCAGCCCCACCTCCCCTTTGGCCAGGCCGGTGTACATCTCGGTCATGGCCGGGCTGACCCTGCCCCCGTCATCGGCCATGGATTCATAGGTGGCCGACCTGAACACCCTGTTTTTCACCTCGATACCGCCTATCGTTCCTTGTTGAAATACCTTCATGCTTATCGTCTCCTTTGTGTTTTCGGCCTTAACATTAGACCGGTCGTCTATTAATTAAATATAAAAAGCCTACGCCTGCCTTCTATGCGGGCTGGCTCACACGCTTCGACGCAACAGGATACCTTGCCGCTAGGTGTCCATTATGGATTTAACCGCTCTGCCACAGGCAGTCCTGTAAATTTACAAGACACAGATTTGACAAACAGCTCATACGATAACGTGTGAATGAATGTCGTTTTAAAGGCGGATGTGATTTGACCCGAGAAGCGAGGGGCAAAACGCATCCGCAACCAGCTTGCAAGGTGGCACACCTTGCCGCCGGAGGCAGGCTTATCCTGCCCACTTTAACCATAAAAGGCATCGCTTTTATGCGCTTCACTCCTGTGACATGCCTTATGCCTTGGCGGGCCGAAACAGACGGTCCAACAGGGCATCCATGACCCGGGAGAGATGCTCTGGGTCTCCGCCAATCTTCATCCCGAGAAGAGCCCCCTGCCAGGTGCTCCAGAAAATATCCGCAAGGGCCCGGGCGCTCAGTGTCTCCTCCCGGAACAGGTGCCGTTGCTGGGCCTCCTCGATCAAGGCCACCACCTGCTCCCGGAACATCTCGGTTCCGCGCTGCATGGCATCCCGGCAGGGGCCGTCCGCATCGCCAATCTCGGCGGCGAGGTGCTGGACAACATCCCCAAGCCATGGGTTTCCGAGGCCCTCAAAGAGAGCCCATACACACGGCGGAGCCCTTCCACGGGGTCGTCACCGGCAGCCTCCAGGCAGGCGTCCACCGACGCCTTCATCCCCAGGCAGTATCGGACGACGACCTCCGCCACGAACTCTTCTTTGCTTTTGAAATAATTATAAAAAGACCCTTTGGGTACACAGGCGGTATCCAGGATTCCCTTGAGGCCTGTCCCATGGTACCCGTGCTCCGCTATCATTGCCATGCCAAGCTCCAGCAGGGCCTCTCTGGTATGTTCGCTTTTTCGTGGTCGTGCCATATCTCCTTATTATGACCGATCGTCTACGAATGCAAGTTTTTTCCTGACCCCGCCTATCAGCCTTCATTCGCTTTAGGCCTACCTAACTTTTTTCATGCCAACCACACCTTTTCCCTTGACCGCACAACCCCATCTCTATATGATATATCTCAAAAGATGAGCCACTCCCCCGGTTTCATCTTCAGGCCTCCCCGGCTTTTTCGTATCATCAAAAACAAACGGGGATGCCGTCCACATGGTAATCTCGAAGGCTCCCTATCCTTCGATTGATTATAGCCATTGCTTGGCAAAAGCTTCCTTTCTCTCACCCAAATAAAAAAGGCCCGCCACCCCGGCGGGCCTTTTTTATTCCAGCCGGCTTCCCTTGAGTCTTCATCTTCACGCCGTATAACCGAACCTGCATCACCGCACAAAAATCAAAATACGCACCGTAAAAAAGCAGGCCCGGAAAGGCGGTGGCCGTGGCAGGAAGGATGGGCAGGAAGCCCGAAACGGCAGCAGCCACAATGCCTTGGTGTGGCCGCTCCGCTGCGCCGGATACATCACGGGTCGAGTGCCCCGGAACCATGGTGGCAGCTTCTTCTTTTTAGGCTTACCGAACTTTTTTCATGTATATGATATTTTCTTCTTGACCCCAGACACATCCACCTATAAGGTTGAGCACATCAGATGGGGCCATTCCCCCGGTCCTGACTGAAGGTTCCCCCAAACTGTCCAAAGAATCGGGGATGCCGATACTCCACATGATAATCCGTCGGAGGATTTCTATCCTCCGACAGATTATAGCCATAACTTGGCAAACGCTTCCTTTCTCTCACCCAAATAAAAAAGGCCCGCCATCCCGGCGGGCCTTTTTTATTGCAGCCTGTCTCCCTTGCGTTTACATCTTCACGCCGTAAAACCGGGAATACATCACCGGTACGAAAATCAGGGTGAGCACCGTGGAGAAAAGCAGGCCAAAGAGGATAGAGATGGCCATGGGCTCCCACATGATGCCGCCCCCCAGCCACAGGGGCAGCAGGCCCAGGGAGGTGGTGGCCGTGGTAAGCAGGATAGGCCGGAAGCGCTGGCAGGCGGCATCCACGATGGCCTGGGCCGGTTCCTTCTTCAGCTCCTCTTCTTCAATACGGATCCGGTCCAAAAGCACAATGGCATTATTGATGACGATCCCCGCAAGGGAGATCACCCCCAGAAACGCCATGAACCCGAAATAGGAGCCGGTAATGAGCATGCCGATGATGACCCCGATGAGCCCCAAGGGGATGGTCAGCAGAATGATCAGGGGCTTTTTAAGGGAATTGAACTGCCAGATCAGCAGCAACACGATGATCACCCCGGACCAGGGAAGCTTTTCCACCACAGCGCCCATGGCATCGGAGCTGCCTTCGGCGTCGCCGCCCAGCTCGTAGTGGGTGCCTGCGGGCCACCCGGCGGAGGCCTCATCCAGCCAGGGGGTAATGGCTTTGAACACGGAGCTTGCCGTGGTGTCTCCCCTGACGTCGCAGGTGATGGTCTGGGTGACGTTCAGATCCCTTCTCAGGATCTTGCCGGACTGCCATTCGGTGGTGATCTCCGCCACCTGGGTGAGGGGGATGCTCTTGCCCGTGCTACGGGAGGTGATGGAGAGGCCCTCGATCTCCTCCACGGAGAGGGTCCCCGAACGGTTCTCCCGCATGATGATGGGAATGGCGTCCTCCCCTTCCCGGTAGGATCCGGTGCTGGAGCCCGAGAGCTCCGTTTCCAGGGCCACGGCAATGTCCTGGTTGGTCAGGCCCGCCATCTGGGACTTGATGGGGTCCACCTTCACCACCAGTTTTTTGGAGAGGAGGCCCCAGTCGTCGGAGATGTTGGTCGCCCCGGGGATCCTGGCCAACTCCGCCTTCACGGTTTCGGCGATGCGGTAGAGGGTTTCGGCCTCCCTTCCGATGATACGGACTTCCACGGGGTCTGCCGAGCCGCCGCCGCTCACCAGCCGCGAGACCTTGTATTTGGCATCCGGCCAGGTGGCGAGGAAATAGGCCTCCAGGGCTTCGATCACCGGGGTGCTGGCCTCATCCGAGGTGGTGTTGATGAGGATATGGGCGTTGTTGGGGCTGGCCTCCGGGGCCACGTATCCCAGGTCGTATTTCGGGGCGCCCTCCCCGGTGTAGGTGGACCAGCTCACCACCCCCTCCCCCTCGTTGCCGTCCGGTGCCATCTTCTCCTGAATGAAGTCGTTGACGCCCTGCACGACCTGCTGGGTCCTCTCGATGTCCGTGCCCATGGGAAGTTCCACGTTCACCGTCACCAGAGGCCGATCGCTGGGGGGCATGAAGACAAAGGGGATGAATCGAAACAACCACATGCAGACCACGAAAATACCCACGATGCCCCCGATGGTCACCCAGGGGCGCCTGAGGGAGAGCTCTAAGGCTGTTCGGTAGCGCCCGGCAAACCGGGTGAAGAGGCTCTCCTTCTCCCCTTCGGTTGAGACCCGGATGGCCTTGATGCACAGCAAGGCCACCATGGAGAGGGTGAGCAGCCAGGAGCAGATCAGGGCGATGGTGAGCACCACAAAAATCTGCCCCATGATCTCACCCATCACCGACTCGGCCAGCCAGAAGGCCATGAAGGCCGCAGACGTTGTCAGCGAGGAGGTCAACAGGGGCACGGTAAGTTCCTTGGCCGAATCCACGGCCGCGTCCACCGGGGAGTCCCCCCCTTCCATCTTCACCATGATGGATTCGCTCATGACAATGGCGTTGTCCACCAGCATGCCCAGGGCAATAATAAGGGAGGCCAGGGAGACCTTGTTGAGCCCCACCCCTGCAAAACTCATGAGAAGAAGGGTCGTCACCATGGTGGCCGGAATAAGGGATGCCACCACCAGACCGGTTCGCAGGCCCAGGAAGGCCAGCATGGTCAGCAGGACGATGACCACGGCCTGCACCAGGTTGCTGGTGAAATCGTTCACGGACTTTGCCACCACCGTGTCCTGGGAGGCCACCCGGAAAATCTCCACCCCGTAAGGGAGCTCCGCAAGCAGCTCGGACACCTTGGCGTCCACCTGGCTGCCCAAAGAGAGGATATTGCCCCCTTTCATGAGGTTCACGCCGATGGCCAGCCCTTCCCGGCCGTTGATCTTGACGATGCTCTCCCTGGGGTCGGTGTACCCCCGGGTGATATCCGCGATATCCCCAAGCTTCAGGACACGCCCGCCGCTTGACGCCACCACGATTTCGGAGAGGTCCTCCAGGGACTGAAAGTTGCCGGTGGGCTCTAAGATGATGCGCCGCCCGTCGGCCAGGATGTCCCCTCCGGGAACCACGATGTTGGTGGCCGAGATGATCTCCTGGAGCGTGTTCTTGGAGAGCCCCACCGCGGCGAGCCGTTCATTGGAAAAGGAGACGTAGATCCGCTCCTCCTGGGCCCCCTGGATCTCCACCTTGGCCGAGGCCGGGAGCTTGATCAGCTCATCGCGCACGTCGTCTGCCAGGTCGCTGAGTTCCGCCGGGGTGTAGCCGTCGGCGATGATCCCCAGGATGATCCCGAACACGTCCCCCAGCTCGTCGTCCACCCGCACGTGGGACCCGTCGGGAAGCTCCGGCTCCACGGCTTCCACCTTGCGCCGGATGCGGTCAAAAATCGGCTGCAGGTCCGTGGTGGACTCCAGGAGGTTGATGTTGATGATGGAGATGCCGGTGCGGGACTCGCTGGTGATGTAATCCACCTCGGGGACTTCCTGCACGGCCTTTTCGATGCGGTCGCTGATAAGGTTCACCACCCGCTCGGGGGAGGCCCCGGGGTAGGTGGTGACCACGTTGATTGTCCGGATGAGGAACGGAGGCATATCATCCCGGGGAAGGCTCTTAAAAATCGTAACCCCGGAAGAGCGACCAGAACGGTATACACCAGCACGCTGTTTTTAATGGCAAATCTTGTAATCATGGTCCATATCCTGCTGCCCGCGCCCAGTAGGGGGAGGGGCGGGCCAAGGGGTTAGTCGGAAAGCAGCTTCACTTTTTTGCCGTCGGTGGACCAGGATAGCCCGTTGCACCACCTCTCGCCGCCCCTCAAGGCCGCTAAAAATCTCGAACCCGTGGGACATCATCCGGCCGCGACTACCTGTTGCTTGGTCACCGTGCCCTCCCCTTCCCCGGTCTTTTCAACGGTGTAGACGTAGTGGCCCGCGTAGTCCTTGGCCACGGCGTGGACCGGCACCATCAGGGCAGAGACCGCCCCTTCCCGCCCGAACCGGAAGACCACGGAAGCCGGCATGCCGGGCCGGATGTCCGCCCGGGGCCCTTCCATGACCAGGGTCACGGGGTAGGTGTGGGTCTCGGGGTCCGACTCAAAGGCCACCTCCGTGACCCGGCCGCCGAACCTTTTGTCCGGCATGGCGGGGTAGACGATGTCCGCGGTCTGACCCTGGCTGATCTGGGCAATCCAGAGCTCGGGGATCCCCGCCTCGACCTCGATGGAGTCACCGGCCTGCACCACGGCCACCACCTGGCCGGAGGAGACGTTCTCATTGGCTTCCACCTCCCGGGCGGTGATGATGCCGTCCATGGGGGAGGCCAGGGTGTAGTAGGTCAGCTCCCGTTTCTGGAGCCGGACCGCACGCACGTCCACATCGTAGGCTGCCGACGCGTTGGCGTAGGTGTCCCGGGCCTTTTCGTACTCACTGACCGGGACGTTGTTGTTCTCGTACAGGGCCTTTGTCCGCTGAAGGTTGGATTTGGCGTTGTCGCTCTGGATGCGGGATTTTTCCAGGTCCACCAGGGCCTTTTCCAAGTTGAGCCTGGCATCCCTGTTTCTGCAAGAATGGCGCGGACTCCGTTGACCCGGTCCCCCACCCCGGCCTGAAGGGTCTCTATCTTGCCCCCGGTACGAAAGCTCATACGCACCACGTCCCCGGCCTTGGTGATGCCGGAAAACCGCCGCTCCAGGTGGGTGGGAATCGGCGCCACCTCACGGTACTTCACCGCCCGGATCACTTCGGGTTCCTGCTGCTTATCGCCGCCGCAGCCGGTCATCGCGACCAAAAGCCCCGCAGCCACACCACATACGGCCTTCTTTTTCCATCCCATAAGGTCATCTCCCATGCTCACAGCCTCTCTGACTGCAGGTCCTGATGATATATTCTGTGTTGATACGCAATACCTGATCACTGATCGAACAAGGCCCGAATTCGCCCGGCAAAGGCTTCCGTCTCCGCAGGATCGGAGACCAGGGTCATTTTGCCCACGGTGCGCTCAAGCTTCAAAAGCGCCCTCACCTGCTCGTAAATGGCGTTGGTGGCCTCAAGATCCGCCGTCAACGACGAGTTCTGGGCCTCCACCAGGTCGGTGAGGGAGGCCTTCCCCTTGGCGTAGGAGTCGGCGATGAGGTCCAGGCTTTTTTTGGCGTACTCAGCCGACCTCACGGCCTGTTCCCGGTTCACATAACGTGTGATGGTGTCCAGAAGGGCCACCCGCACGGCAAGTTCGATCTCTTTTTCGGCCTTTCGCCTCTTCTCTTCCAGCTGGGCCAGTGTCAGGCGCTCCCTGGCAAGCTCCACACGATTCTCCCCCCCGGAAAACAGGGTCCAGGTGAGCTGGACCGAGGCGTCCCATCGTTCTTCATGGTAAAAGAGGGTGTCATCGGACCCGGCGCCCCCGCGATCCATATCCCGGACCCAGGTGCCTGCCGCGCTCACCGTGGGGACCCAGTTCTTTCTGGACAGCACCCCCGCACGGGTCTGCACCGCAGAAATATTGCTGGAAAGGGCCGCCAGCTCCGGGGCATTCTCGATGGCCTCCGCCACCAGAAACTCCAGGTACATTTCAAACCCCTCGGTGTTGTTCAGCCGCCCTTCGACACTTCTCACCAGATAGCTTCCGGCCATAAAATTATCCAGGCCGGCATCCAGGGCCCGGGTCTTCTGGTCGATGGGAACCCCCATGATAAGGTTCAGGTTCCGTGACGCCACATTGACATTGGACCGCGCCGTGAACAGCGAGGCCCTGGCCGTTGCCAGGCGGCTCTCCCAGCTGAACACGTCCCCGGAGCCTGCGTACCCGGCCTCTTCGCGCTGCTTGGCGATGACAAGGTTTTTCCGGATAAGGGCCAGGTTGTCCATCTGGACCTTCTCTTCGGTGCGCGCCTTGAGAAGATCGGTGAAGGCCACGGTGGTGTCGAACACCGTATCCAGGACCAGGGCATGCCTGCTGTCCTGTTCGGCGGCCAGCAGGTCCTTCTGGCTGGAGATGTTGCCGATGGCCTCGTCGGAATAGATCAGCTGCTCCACCACGGCGCTGCCCGAGGTGGTGCGCTCGGCCTGGGTGTTGTTGGAGGTTGCGGCCACATCCTCATCGATGTAGTAGAATTCTCACCAGCTTCACGTCGGGAAGAAACGAGGTGCCGGCAAGGCGAACAGCCTCTTTGGCCTGCCGGACATCAAAGGTGTTGATGCGCAGGTCCGGGTTGGCGATAAGGGCACTGTTCACCGCTTCCGGCAAGGTGTAAAAGGCACCGCCTTCCTGAAGGTCTCCCATGAGCTCGGCCCCGGAGAGCATCTCAAAGGAGGGAGAAAAGCCAATGGCCCGCGCCGTCTCCATGTTGATGGTCAGGGCCACCTCAAAGTCCATGTTCACGGGAAGATTGGCCAGCCTGTCGCCCCCGACCCACCCGTCGATGTTCAGGGCTACCCGCCTGGCCACCCGGTTATAGGTCCCCTCCGGAGAGGCAGAGGCCAGGACCCCCTGGCGCACATCCCGGAGGGTGGCACCGAAGGTGGGGATCTTCATCTCTTTCAAGGCCTGGACCAGGGCGGGGCGCCCCACCTCTTCCTGGGCCCCCATGTACCCCACGTACACGGCATCCACCCCGCTGAGTTCGGCCAGCACCTCGTTGACCCCCTTGTTGGACGCCACAATGCGGTACCCGGACTCGGGCTTCAGGGCCTTGTCCAGCTCCGCCTCTTTTTTTTGGATCACATCGACCACCGACGGATCAAAGACGATGCCCACTTCCTCAAAGGAGGTCAGACGGCGAAACAGGAGCAGGTCCTCGGTGATGGAGTGGTTGAAATGGACATAGGTAAGGTTTGCGATGCCGGATCGGTCTTCGTCCCCGTCCCGGACCCCCTGGAGCACCGAATCCATGATGCCCACGGCAATCACGGGCTTGGTGTAGGGACCGGAGTCGGCAACCACCGAGGAACTCACCACCCCGATGGAGACAATGAGGTCCACCTCGGGGTCGGCCACCAGCTCCCGATAAAGCGCGCGCGCCTTATCGGCACTCCAGTCGATGGTCCCGCCCTTGCCCTCCCCAAGGGTGTAGGTGTACCGGGCACCGGCCAGCAGGTCCATTTCCTGGTGAACGAGCTCCAGAAACCGGGCCATGTCGCCGCTCGTATCGTCGGCGATGAGCCCCAGGGTGAGGTGGCGGGGCGCCAAGTAGCCAAACCGCATACCAGAAGCAGCACCACGATGAAAAATCTCTGTTTCACGTTATGGACTCCTTAACTTATCAAAAGACATTCCGATCAGTTATCAACCGCGTCGCAGGATAACCATTGTCCCCGGCCAATTCGCAAGGGTTCTCACTATTGTTATGCATGATCAGGTTACTTAAACGATGGTCATCCTATCTCAACTCACCTCTTGAGGCAACGTCCCCTGACCCGTAAGGCGCAGGCGAACCTCGACAATCCGGCGCATTAAAGATAAAATGACACCGTCATATGCCCGTTTCACACCGCAATGTCAACCGGGAGGAGACATCATGTCCGAAGAACAATGGAATCCGGCCTCACTCATGGAAGCCTCAGGCGCGTACTGGCAGAGCTGCACCATCCACACCGGGGTCAAACTCGGTATCTTCACCCTCATCGGAGGGGAGACCCTTTCGGCCCGGCAAATCGCGGATCGGATCCACGGCGACCCCCGGGGGCTTGGGATCCTTCTCAACGCCCTGTCCGCCATGGGGCTCCTTGCCAAGGCCGGGGAGACCTTCACCAACCCACCCTTTGCCCTGAAATACCTTACCCGGGAATCCCCGGACTACATGGGCCACATCCTCATGCACCACCACCACCTGGTGGCCTCCTGGGAACGGCTGGACGAGGCGGCCCTCACCGGTGGCCCGGTCCGTCACGAGGAGACAAACCGCAGCGATGAAGAGCAGGAGAGTTTTCTGCTGGGGATGTACAACAACGCCTCCCTTTCGGCTCCGGCTGTTGCCGACGCCGTGGACCTCTCCGACTGCGCCACCCTTCTTGATCTGGGGGGAGGCCCCGGCACCTACGCCATCCAGTTCTGCAAAAAGAACCCCCAGCTCAGGGCCTGGGTGTACGATCTGGAAGGCACCGAACCCTTTGCCGTGAGCATCATCGACAAGCACCTCATGGGAGACCGCGTGGGGTTTGTCCCCTTTGATTTCATCCGTCACACCTTTGGCGACGCCGACCGCTTCGACGCGGCCTGGCTCTCCCATATCCTTCACGGTGAAAGCGAAGGCCAGGCCCTCTCCGTCATTGCCAAGGCCTCATCCGCCCTCCACCCCGGCGGCAAGCTCCTCATCCATGAATTCATTCTGGAAGACACCAAGGACAGCCCGCTCTTCCCGGCTCTGTTCAGCCTCAACATGCTGGCCGTCACCGACCACGGAAGGGCCTACAGCTATTCGGAGCTGGGATCGATGATGGAACAAAGCGGGCTCACCGCCATCCGCCGCATCGACTACGGAAGCCCCAAGGGCACCGCCGTCATCGAAGGCATCAAGGCCTGACCGCCCGCAAATCGCCGGACATCAGTCCCCGGTCACAAGTTTCTGGGCAAAAAGCACCGCCAGAATGGCCAGGGACTCGGCATCGAGCCAGGCCGACACATCCGAGGCAAACAAGAGGGTGCATGAGGCTGGGAACTCTTCGTCGGCATCATTGAAACGCAGGCCCAGGGGGATGCGGGGAAGAAGGGAAAAGGTGGCGGCCAGGTCGTAACTTTCTGCCCCGGCGTCCTCCCTGCCGCCGAGCAGGGCGCACGCCTCCCTCAACCCGGGCAGGTGCCCGGCGAATCGGTGTTGAATGGGTTTTAAGGCATTGTCGGAAAAATAGACAGCCAGGGGGCCGGAGCCCTCGACCTCCCGGTAGGTGATCCAGTCACCGCGGACGGGAAGCGCCTCCGGACAGCGGAGGATGTAGTTCATCAGGACGATGCTTTCGGAAAACCCCGGGGCCTTGCCCCCGGGCCCGACGACCCCGATGCGCGAGACCGACATGGAATCGTTGAGGAAAGAAAACACCAGGGAGTCGTCGTGCACCGAGGCACCCAGGCGCTCTGCCCGGCTCAGGTAATCACACGTCGCAAGCTGCTTCAGGTACCAGCCGTAGGTCTTCTCAAACACCGTCAAGGAATCGCTCATTTCGCCTCCTCTCATCGCTGTGGGTGCCCACGGACGTTTTCCTCCGCGAAGAAAATCACCTCCACCATACAGGCCCCTCCCTGGCGCGCACAAGTCACTTTTTTTCCTGGTTCAAAAAGAGGGCACATGAAAAAGCGCAGGATTTTGGAGGGGCGTTCGTTGTATGTATAACCATGGTAGCTTGAAAAACGACCAAGAACCGCATGCCGCCGGCCACTGTTCAGGGCCACGCCCCCTTGCGACGCCAGCAGCCTGCAATACATTGACCTCAATCCGCTGAACCAGGCCAAAGCCCGAGGTGACCGCTATGGAACACCCTTTAGACGAAACCCTCCACGCCTATGTGGACAACGCCCTTGACAGGCAGGGTGAAAAAGCTGTCGAAGCCCATCTCTCCCAGTGCCTGCGCTGCCGCCGGGAAGTTGATGAGCTGGCCCTTCTTTTTGACGACCTCAAGGGCCTGCCCTCCCTCCCGCCGGACAGGAAGATGGTAACCCGGATCCTTCTTGCCCGACGCCGTGAGGAGGCAAGCCGCCCCGTCACCTTCAACCTCATCGGTGCTCTTTTCGGCCGCGTCGGCTGGGCGGCCGTGGCCGTGGGGCTCATGGCCGGAGGGCTCCTTGGGTATGCGTCCCTTACCACCCGGGGCCTTGACCGCCCCGCGTATGAGGCGGCCCAACCCCTGGCCCAGGAGGACCCCTTCCTCGGCTACCTGATCAGCGACAACGGGGATGTCCTATGAACCGACGAATTATTCTCCTTCTCCTGGCCTTCTCCCTCTGCCTCAACGCCGGATTTCTCGTTGCGGCCTTTGTGTGGAGCCCCCCTTCGGAGCACGGGGAGGCAAAGCACCCGTTCCGGGCGTACTCGCGTCACCTGGAGCTGCTGAAAGGCCTCGACCTTCCCGAAGCGACCCTTCGACAAGCCACGGACCTGCTCGAGACCTTCATGGAAAAGCGCACCAGGCTCATCGTGAAAAAACTCGACCACAAACTCGAGACCCTGGCCCGGCTTGAAAAAAACCCCGCCCTTTCCCGGGCGGATTTAAAGACGTTCCACGCGGAAGAAGAGCGCATCGAAGCCGACATCTCCGCCCCAACTATGAATTATTCTTTAAGCATGCGCCGCCTGTTGCCGCCGGACAAAATGGCCATGATGTACGCCAACGCTGCTGAACTGATTCGCCCGCACCGGGAGAGAATGGCCGCCTGGAAAAAGACGGCTCACTAAAGTCTTTGGACACCCCGTACCATGAACCTTGGAACACCGTGGAAAGCACTGGACGATGCCGACCTGATGAGGGCCCTTGCCCTTGAAAAGGAGCGGGCCTTTCGCGAGCTGGTGGAGCGCCATCAGCCCGGTCTCTACAGCTTTGCCCTGCGGTTCTGCAAGGTACGGGAGGAGGCCGAAGATGCCGTCCAGGAGACCTTTTTGCGCCTGTTCAGAAACCGGCACCGCTTCGACACCTCGGGCAGCGTGAAAGCCTATCTGTATAAGGTCTGCCGCAACCTGCTCATCGACGCGGCCCGAAAAAAGCGCCCCGAGCCCCTCAACGGCACCGTGGACATGGACCCCGGCCCTTCGGCCTTCGACACCCTGAGCCGCAAAGAGGGGCAGCACTCCCTCTCCCGTGCCCTGGACAACCTCCCGGAAAACCAGCGCACGGCCATGGTGCTGCGCCACACCCAGGAGCTCAGCTACGCGGAGATCTCAGAGGTCATGGGCCTCTCCCTCTCCGCCGTGGAATCCCTCCTCGTGAGGGCCCGGCGCAGCCTTCGCAAACGACTGCAGGCCTCGGCCGCTTAATTTTTTTCTTTTTTTAAGGATCCGCATGCCCCTTTTGTTTCGACATCTGCATTTCAAGGCCTGGCTGGCCGTCCTTCTCTTGACCGTTGCAGCCTGCACCCCCTTTGCGCCCCAGCAAACGGGCCCGGCTCCCCTTCCCCTTCCGGAGCGCTATACCCTCTACCCCCAGGACTCCCCTGCGGAAGGGAGCCGCTGGTGGCTCTCCTTTGACAATGAGGAGCTCAACGGGCTCATGGACGACGCCCTTTCAGACAGCCTCACCCTCCAGGAGGCCTGGGCCCGCCTGAAGCAGAGTGCGGCCCAGCACAAGGCCAAAGGGGCGGCCCTTTACCCGACCCTTTCCGGAGAAGCCGGGGCCGAAACAACATGGCGGGGAGGAGACGACACCACCGAGGAGAGCACAGATACCGTCTCCCTGGGCCTTGCAGCCTCCTACGAGGTGGACCTCTGGGGCCGCCTGAAGTCCCTGGAAGAGTCCGAACGCCAGCGCCTCCTGGCCAGCCGTGCCGACGTGGAGACCGCGGCGGTCACCCTCACCGGAGAGGTGGCGGAAACCTGGCTGGCGCTGGTGGCCATCCGAAACGAAATCGCCCTGGTGGAAGAACAGATGGATCTCAACAAGACCCTGCTCACCGCCCTGACGTGGCGGTTTGAAAATTCCCTGGTCTCTGCCGTGGATGTGTTGAGGCAAAAAAAGGTGATTGAGCGCCAGCTCTCGGAGCTGCCTTCCCTCAGGCTCCAGGAGAGCCGCCTTGAAAACAGCCTGGCCCTGCTCCTGGGCAAACCACCCGGGGCGGCACCCGCTGTCCGTACCACCTCCCTGCCCGACCTGGGCCCCCTTCCGCCCACGGGGATCCCGGCGGACCTTCTGGCCATGCGGCCCGATGTCCGGGCCGCGGGCCTCAGGCTCAAGGCCGAGGAGTGGGAGATCTCAGCGGCCAGGGCAGACCGCCTCCCCGCCCTCTCCATCACGGGCAGGGCCCGATACACCTCGGACGGGGTGGACACCCTCTTTGACAACTGGCTGGCCAACCTCGCCGCCAACCTCACCGGCCCCATCTTCGATGCGGGCAAACGCAAAGCCGAGGTAGAAAGGGCCCAGGCCCAGGCAGAAGAGCGCCTGGCCACCTACCGCCGCACCGTGCTGACGGCCCTGTCCGAGGTGGAAAACAGCCTCGTGGGCGAGGTGCGACAAAAAGAGACCGTGGCAGCCCTCACCCGGGAGGTGGAAACCGCCCGGATCACCCTGCTTGAAGCAGAGACCCAGTACACCCAGGGGGTCTCCGACTACGTCAACCTCCTCGACGAGCTTAAGGACCTCCAGGAGCTTCAGAGAAAACTGGTCCAGGAAAAAGCCCGCCTTGTCAAAGAACGCGTCGCCTTGCACCGGGCCCTGGGCGGCAGCTGGCCCCAAGTCCTTGCCCCCGAACCGGCCCGTGACACCGCCACCGCCGAAGGTACCAACGAACAGACCAAGGGAGTTCCCACCGAATCATGATCCGCACCCCTCAACCGAACCCAAAGGCCCCGTTGTCCCCTCTCCTTGTGCGTGTGGGCCTGCCCCTTTTCATCCTGGCAGCAGCCTTTCTCTTTGCAAGCCATCTCATGGAGACCAGGCCCAAGGCCGAAAAACGCCCCCGCACCTCCCTGCCTCCCCTGGTGCGCTGGGAAGAGACCCGGCTCAGCGACCACCCGGTGACCGTCACGGCCATGGGAACGGTGCGCGCCTCCTCCCAGATAGACCTCAAGGCCCGTGTCGGCGGCCAGGTGGAGTGGCTCGCCCCCGCCCTCGTGCCCGGGGGACGATTCAAAAAAGGGGACACCCTGGTCAAACTCGACAAGGCCGACCTGGACATCTCCCTGGCCCTGGCCGGGGCAAAGCTCCAGCAGGCCCGAGCAGACCTCTCCCTGGAGCAGGGAAGCCAGGAAGTGGCCCGAAAAGAGCTGGCCCTCATGGAGACCACCATGGGGCACCGGGTAAAAGACCAATCCCTGGCCCTGCGGCTTCCCCAGCTTAAGATTGCCGAAGCAAACCTGGCCCTGGCCGAGGCTGACCTGGACAAGGCCCTCCTGGACCTGGCCCGAAGCGAGATCAAGGCGCCCTTTGATGGCATCGTGCTCTCCCGCAGCGCCTCCATGGGCACCCTGGTCACGGAGGGGCAGACCGTTGCCACCCTGGCCTCGGATGCGGTCTGGTGGGTGGAGGCGACCCTGCCCGTCTCAAACCTGGCCTGGCTGCGCATCCAAAAGGACAACGGCGACCAGGCAAGCCGGGCACGCATCCTGCCCCGCAGCGGCGGGACATTTCAGGGACAGCTGCTGCAGGTCCTGGGCGATTTGAACGACACGAGCCGCATGGCCCGCGTACTCATTGAGGTGGCCGATCCCATGGAACAGGCCGCTGCCACGGGTGCCCCGCCACTGCTGCTCAACAGCTACGTCACCGCGGAGCTGGAGGGCACGCCCCTGCGCGGTATCATCGCCCTGCCCGACCGGGCCCTCCGGGACGGAAACGAGGTGTGGGTGGCCGAAGGGGACACCCTGCGCATCCGCACGGTCCGCATCGCCTGGCGGGAAGGCTCCACGGTCTTCACGGACCGGGGCCTGGCCCCGGGGGAACGCGTCATCCTCTCGGACCTCTCGTCCCCTGCCGACGGCATGAAGATCCGCACCGGAGAAAAAAAGACGCCGGCGGCCCAGCCGGGGGCCAAGCAACTGAAAAGTCCGGCAAACAGCTAAAATAGAAACGTTTCAATGCATGCACTGGGCCATAGCAGGAACCAGCGTTCAAGGTGCCCACCTTGCCGCCGGAGAGACGTGATGGCTTTTCGTCTGTTTTCATTGTCCAACCACCCCCAACGATACGCAGGTTTTTTTCATGACACACGATCCAAACAGAGACCCGGGCCGCGGCCCCATCGCCTGGATGGCGGGCAACGCCGTTGCCTCGAACCTTCTTATGGTGGTCCTGCTTGTGGGCGGCCTCATTGTGGGGGCATCCATCAAGCAGGAGGTCTTCCCCGAGTTTGACCTGGACTTTGTCAACATCAGCGTCCCCTATCCCGGCGCCAGCCCCGAGGAGGTGGAACGCGGGGTCTCCCTGGCCGTGGAAGAGGCGGTCCAGGGTATCGACGGAGCGGCCGAGGTTACCGCCGTCTCATCCGAAGGGGGTGCCACCATCTCTGTGGAGGCCCTGGAAGGGGCCGACATCCAGCAGCTTTACCGGGACATCGAACGGGAGGTGGATGCCATCACCTCCCTTCCCGTGGACGCGGAGAATCCCAAAATCGCCATTGCGGCCCGCCACCGGGAGGTCATTTCCTTTGCCGTCTACGGGGACCAGAAGGACTCGGTGCTCAAAGAACGGGCCGAAGAGTTCCGCGCCCGGCTCTTGGAGTCCCCGGCCATCACCCAGGTGAGCCTTGAAGACATCCGCGACCGGGAGATCCAGGTGGAGGTTTCCGAAGCCGACCTGCGTCGCTACGGCCTCACCCTGGCTGAAGTGGCCCGTCGCATCCGCGACGCCTCCGTGGACCTGCCGGGCGGCAGCCTGAAAACCGACGGGGGCGAGCTCCTGGTCCGCATGAAGGAGAAACGCTACACCAACGAGGCCTATGCCTCCCTGCCCCTCATCACCCTTGCCGACGGTTCCCGCATCACCATAGGGGATGTGGCCACCGTGCGGGACGGGTTCGCCGAGACCACCCGATACGCCACCTTCAACGGCTCTCCGGCCGTCATGGTGGAGGTCTACCGGGTGGGGGAACAGACACCCATCGATGTGGCCGAAGCAGCCAAAGCAACCCTGGAGCAGTTCAGGCAGACCCTGCCCGAGGGGATCTCCGCGGCCATGGTGCGGGACCTCTCCGAGATCTTCAAGCAGCGCGGGGAGCTGCTCATCAAAAATGCCTTCATCGGCCTGGCCCTGGTCTTCATCATCCTGGCCGTCTTCCTTGAGATCCGACTCGCTTTCTGGGTCTCCCTGGGCATCCCCATCTCGTTTCTGGGGGCCTTTCTCGTGCTGCCCTTTTCGGATTTTACCATCAACATCGTCACCATGTTCGCCTTCATCGTCACCCTGGGCATTGTGGTGGACGACGCCATCGTGGTGGGGGAGAACATCTACCACAAACGGCAGCAGGGCATGGGCCTGCTCCCGGCGGCCGTGGAAGGGGCCCGGGAGATTGCCAAACCCGTGGTCTTCAGCGTGCTCACCAACATGGTAGCCTTCATGCCCATCTACTTTGTGCCGGGGTTCCTGGGCAAGATCTTCAAGAGCATCCCCATCGTGGTGATGATCGTTTTTGCCATCTCCCTGGTGGAGAGCCTCTTTATCCTGCCGGCCCACCTGGGCCACAGCCGCAGGGAAGGCTTCGGAGGTTTCCTCAAGCCCCTGTCCGATGCCCAGAGCCGTTTCAGCAGCGCCTTCACCCGCTTTGTGGACCGTCGTTACGGGCCCCTGCTCTCCCTGTGCCTCCGGCATCGCTACGTCACCCTGGCCACGGGGGTTTTCATCCTGGCCGTCACCGGCTCCTGGGCCCTGTCCGGCCGCATGGGCATGGAGCTCTTTCCCCGCATCGAGTCCGACTACGCCTACGCCAACCTCTCCCTGCCCTACGGCACCCCGGCCGCCGAGGTGGACCGCATCGCAAGTCTTGCCGTTTCCGCGGCCAAGGAGGTGGTGGCGGACAACGGCGGGGAAGCTCTCTCCCGGGGGATCCTCACCCGCATCGACGAAGAGGAGATCCGCATCCGGATCCTCCTGACCCCACCGGAAGTCCGCCCCATGAGTACCACCGAGGTAACCCGTGCCTGGCGCGAGCGCGTGGGGACCCTTCCCGGTGTGGAGTCGGGCCTCTTCGAGGCAAACCGGGGAGGACCGGGCTCCGGCAAGGGGCTGACCATCGAGCTGCGGCACCGGGACACCGACACCCTGGAACGGGCCAGCCGTGAGCTGGCCGAGGAGCTGGCCCTGTTCTCCAACGCCCGGGACATCGACGACGGCTCCTCCACCGGCAAGATGCAGTTCGACCTGATCATGCGCCCGGAAGGCGAGCGCATGGGGTTCTCCGCCGAAGAGATCTCGCGGCAGGTGCGAAACGCCTATTACGGTGTTGAAGCCCTGAGGCTCCAGCGAGGCCGGGACGAGGTCAAGGTGATGGTGCGCCTCAAAGGGGAGGAGCGCAAAACCGAAGGGGACCTCTTCAGCCTGACCCTGCGTTCCCCCGAAGGCATGGAAGTGCCCTTGAACGAAGCCGTGGACATGAGCAGGGGGCGGGCCTACACCACCATTTACAGACGGAACCAGAAACGCATCACCGATGTCACCGCCAACATCATCCCCGAGGCCGAGGCCGGACAGGTGGCCAGTGCCCTGGAAGACGGCGGCCTGGCCGACCTTGTGGCCGCCACCCCCGGCCTCACCTACGTCTTCCAGGGCAAACAGGCCGACCTTAAAGAGAGCGTCGAGAGCCTGATCCAGGGCCTGCTCATGTCGCTGATTCTCATCTACGCCCTTCTGGCCGTGCCCTTCAGGAGCTACGCCCAGCCCCTGATCATCATGATCTGCATTCCCTTCGGCATCATCGGAGCGGTAATGGGGCACCTGCTCATGGGCTACTCCCTTTCGGTCATGAGCCTCTTCGGCATCGTGGCCCTGGCAGGGGTGGTGGTCAACGATTCCCTGGTCTTCATTGACTTTTCCAACCGAAAACGCCAAGAAGGGATGGCTGTGGTCGATGCAGTGAAGGCGGCGGGCATCCAGAGGTTCCGGCCCATCCTCCTCACCACCGTCACCACCTTCGGCGGCCTGGCACCCATGATCTTCGAAACGTCCAGACAGGCACGGTTCCTCATCCCCATGGCCATATCCCTGGGGTTCGGAATCGTCTTTGCCACCCTCATCACCCTGCTTCTCGTCCCCAGCCTCTACATGATCCTGGAGGACATCAAAGCACTTGTGGGCCGTGGCAAAGCATCAACAGACACCACCGGCGAAGAAATGCCGAGGTTATAAGAGACCGGCACAGGCCCGTTTTTCCACAACACCACCAGACCAGAGGAATGACCAGACATGCTTACTCGGAAAACTCACCTTTTTACGTTGCTGCGACACCTCCCCCTGACCTGCCTTCTCCTGGCCCTGACGGTCCCCGCTGCCTGGGGGGGGAATCCCATGAAGACACCCACCCCCGGCTTTCAGGGCGACATCACCCTCATGCCCGGAGTGATCCACGCCACCAAAGCCCTCAACGACGTCGGAGACGACAACGAGCGCATCGACAGCCTGGACCAGTCGGCCTCCTCGGAGACGGAGGCGATTCCCATCGTCCTGTGGCACCTCAACTACACCTTTGACAACCTCAAAACAGAGCTTTTCGCCGGTACCCCCACCTCCAATATTGTCAAGGGGACCTACTTCCTTGAAGTGGGCGCCCGGCACCGCCTGGACAACGGCACGGCCTTAAGCCTCGCCTGGATTCCCGAGCTTCCCCTCATTGACGACGAGGTGTGGAAAGATCCCTTCCTCACGGGGGCGGACAGGACAGAGACCGACCGGACCTCCCAGGGTGTCCAGATCAAGGCGGATTCCATCCTGGGGACCCCCTTCTTTGTGAGCTATGCCTTTGCCGTCAACGACATCGATGAAGAGGAGTCGGGCCAGTCCTTCATCACCGAAGGGGGAGACCCCTTAAGCGACGAGGAGCTCTCAAGCCTCAGGCGCTCCAGTGAGGCCCACTTCATCGAAGCAGGGCTGACCCTTCCTGTCACCAGAGCCCTGATCCTGGGCGCCACCGCAGACGCCCTCCGCAACGAGGCCGACGGAAAGGCCCATCAGTTCGACCAGTTCGGGGGAAAACTCTCTGCGATCTTGCGGTTCCCCGCCTGCAAGGCATTTTCCACCGTCTCTTTCCACCAGGCGAACTACGACGGAACCCACCCGGTCTTCGATAAAAAACGGGAAGACACCTCTTACAGCGCCTCTCTGGGCCTTGAAGTGCCCCTGCCCGTGGAGAACCTGGCCTTCTCCCTGCTCATGAGATACGCCCGTACAGACTCCAACATCGACTTTTACGAGGGAGATGCCGTGATGGGTGGCATGGGCGTCAGCTATCGATTTTAGATATGATGCAACGGGGTTGCCCCTGACGGGCCGGAAAAAATCCATTTTGACAGGGCCTGCATTCCTGCTTTAAGATAATGGATTGTATACCCGGCCCGGCTGTTTCCCTTCGCCCTAACCCCTGATCAGGCAGGTGCCATGACTTATGCATACGATCCCATGAACCGATCCTTCTCTGTGATGAGCATCAACCTCCGTTTCGGCCTCGCCGACGACGGAGAAAACTCCTGGGAGCATCGGCGCAGGGCCTACGGCCCTCTGTTTACCGCCACGCGCCCCGATTTCATCGGCATGCAGGAAGCCAACAACTTCCAGACCCGGTACCTCGCCCAGCTCCTGAAGGACTACCGGTTTGTAGGGGTGAGAAACCCGTCGCCCACCACCTGGCAGAACAACCTGATTTTTTATCAGAAAGAGTGGACCTGCCTGAGACACACCCACTGTTTCCTGAGCCACACGCCCCATGAGGAGAGCCAGCTTGAGGGAAGCCAGTGGCCCCGCCAGTGCGTCATCGGAGAGTTTGAACGGGACGACGAACGCGTGGTCTGCGTCACCACCCACTTCGATTTTGACGAGGGGGTCCAGAAACAGAGCGCGGACCTGATCCTGGGGTTCCTGAAAGATTTTCCCGGAGATGTTCCCATGGTCATCACCGGCGACTTCAACGCCCCGCCCGAAAGCCCCGCCCATGAGGCCTTTCAGTCCGGAGGGTTCAAAGACAGCTTTGCAGGCGAGCACTCCTCCACCTTCCACGGCTTCACCGGAAACGACCTGGGAAAACATATTGACTGGATTCTGTACAAGGGAGGATTGAAGGTGGTGGATGCAGAGGTGATCAAGCACCCCTTCGAAGGGATCTACCCTTCGGATCACTACCCCGTGGTGTGCCGGTTTACCTGAGCCGGCAGAAGGCAACTGAATACGAACTGCCAAAAACAAAAAAACCGCCGAAATCGGCGGTTTTTTAATCAGAAAAACGGGAAGAAAGAGGAAGAGCTGATATGATCCGTTCATGGCTCATGGCCATGACCTCTATACGACTCAGTTAGGCAGGATGGACAAGGCAGGACTCTCCCCCCGTCTTCAAAACTTTCCCGTTTTTTATTTTTTATTTCGGGGGAGGGAGTTGCAGGACATCGCGTCTATCCATTCCGCTCAGCTCAGCGTCCAACACCCTGCGAGGTCGGCTCCGAATCCGTTACAGATCCTCCCCCAAGACGGCCACCGGATCGACCGGTTATCTATTTGGTCACATCCATTCTCTGCTCAGCCCCATGCCGCACAACCAAAAAAATCAGTTCAGCACAACAGCGATCAGGCAATCCGGTAAGCATTGCGTCCCCTGAGACATCTCAGCCGGGGAGTAAATCAACAGCAATGTGCCCCCTTTTTCAAATGTGATTTATACAGACTGCCTGACAAAATCAACCCTCGTTGATGAGGTATTTAATGGGTATGATACATACCCACAACCTCGAAACCCCTTGAGTCCCGGGGTCCCCTGAAATTGTAAGGGTTTTCCCATCCCACGGCCCTGCCCCCGCCAAACCCGGAGCATACCCAAAAGTGACCGACGGTTATTCCACGGAAGCCGACGGCAGAGAGGTCGAAAGAAGGGCCCTCAGGTTTGTTTTCGAGTGGGTAAGCCCCAACTTCCGGCGGATATTTTTTCGGTGGGTTTCGATGGTCTTCACGGACAGGGAGAGGATATCGGCAATTTCTTTGTTTGTCTTGCCCTCCCGGATCAGGTTGGTGATCTCAATCTCCGACGGGGTCAGCTGGAGCTGATAAGAGGGAGCCGTCCGCACCAGGGGCCGGGCAATGGTGCTGAGGTTGTTTTCCACCACCTCCAGATAGGCCACCTGGCGTGGCCCCAGCCGGGTGGCTTTGAGTTTCTCGATCCACGGATGGATCATCTCGCGGATGGTGAACAGGATCTCCTCTTCCAGGGCCTGTTTGTCCCCGCTGCGCTTTTTCAGGAGCACCTCCAGGGCGGTGTTCATCTCTTCAAGGCCAGCGCTTTTGCGTTGCAGCTCCTGTTCCCTGTTGCGAAGCGCCTCTTCCACAAGGGCCACGCGGGTGACGTCCCGGACAAAGGCCACCACCCCCTCCCCCCGGCAACAACGCATCATGCGGGCTTCGTAGTACCGCTCTTCCCCCTCCAGCTCCAGGGAATACTCCAGGGTCTGGCGCTCTCCGGTCCGGATGGCTGTTTCGCAGGCGGCGGTGATCTGCCGGGCCAGCTCCCCGGGGAGCACATCAAAGACACTCTTCCCCATGAATCCCTCGGGTGACCGGTACAGGGGAAGTCCCATGGCGGCGTAATCCGTGAACACCCCATCCCGAGACAGGGTAAACATCAAATCGGGCAACCCCTTGATGAGTTGACAGCTCTCTTCAAGCTGCTGTTTCAGGCGCGCGTTCTCCCTTCGGAGCGCATCGAGTTCATTCATGGTCCCTGCCTTGCATGGTCCCCTTGCCCGCAGCCGTCCAAGGCGTCAGGGGAGTATCGGTTCAGAACACGTTCCGTAAACAACCGGGCTTGAGGCACCCCGGCCCGTCCGCCCTTATGTAGGCAAGGCCCTGCGGGCTGTCAAGCAGGACGTGCCGACAAAACACACCATACCTGTGACACGCAAGGTGTTGCCCCAAGGCGCTTCATGGCCCCGCACGAAAAGCCTCCCACAACAAAAACCCGCATCGGCCCTTTGCCGACGCGGGTTTGTCAATGCCAGTTCATCACGGGCAGCATCCCTACCTGGGGTGCCTGAGATTCCTCACACGAAGATCCCAGTTCCAGACGCTCACCATCCCGCCCATCAGCATCTTGTCCACGTTATGGACAAACATCGTATTGCCCCTGACCTTGCCCAGCACCTCCACATCCTGGCTCACCAGAACCTGCTTGGCCCCGCGCCTCATGTTGGAGAGAAAATAGGTGCTGCCGTCTTCGGCAACCAGCACGAAGTCCCGCTCCATGGAGACACGGGGGTCCTTGATGTCTGTGGGACAAACGGTTTCATTCACCACGCAGCTTGCCCCCATGATCTTCCCCTTGACCAGCATTATCTCGGCAAAGGCGGGGGACGTAGAAAAGATGGCCAGAATCGGCAGTACCAGGAAAAGCACATTCACTCGTCGGGTCATGATCTGTCTCCTTAGGTTGTTGGGGGTCTATAAGCCTACATGAGCGGGGCGCCTGAATAGGCGCTGGCCGCAGATGGATCACATCATGGGTTCCCTGAAAAACGCTGAAGAGAGGAATGGGGCCGGGATAAAGTGCAGGAGGCCATCTGAATTACTCCCCATTATCACGAAAAGATCCCGTTATGTCAATTATTCCCGCAGGGTGAACTCACCCCGAAAAAGCTCTGTCCCCGGCTTTTCATTTGCCGGAGATGGTGGTATAGCCCTCTTTTGTAAGGACCGCACGGGACCCTATCGGTGGAGTTCCCGCCACCGGCACTTACGGGCACCATGCGCCTGACTTTTCTTGGTATGTAGGTAGCTTTTTGAGTGTATTTGAAATCGCCATGCTGGTCTGCTTCGGTTTTGCCTGGCCCGCCTCCATCTGGAAGTCCTGGACCTCGCGGAACAACTCTGGAAAAAGCCTTCAGTTTCTCTGCATTGTCCTCGTGGGCTATGCAGCAGGCATCACCCACAAGCTTCTCTACAGCTTTGATGCCGTCATCGTCCTCTACGCCGTCAACGCCCTCATGGTCACCACCGACATTGCCCTGTGGTTCCGCAACGGGCGGCTGATGAAAAGGGACGCTGCCGCGGATTTCTCCGCTCAAGCCCCCCACGCCCATGGGTAAAAGCCCCCTTTACGGCACCCGTCACACCAAATAACGCCTCCCCCACGGTGAGGTCCACAGGATGTCCTGTGCCCGCCCACTGCATTTTTTCTATACATCTTCCTCTTTTTTAGCTATTTACTATCGTTTGTTATATTAACACTGTTCATTAATCAAGAGATTCGTGCTTTATATTGATATTCGCGTCGACAGCAAACCACCTATTCACACCACATAAACGTATCAACATGTCACAGGAGGAAGATGTGAAAACGCAGAATGTTGTGATGGTCAGTGCCTGCCGAACCGCCATCGGCAAATTCCAGGGAGCCCTGAAAAACGTCTCGGCACGGGATCTTGCCGTGCATGTGGGCAAGGAAGCCGTCGCCCGCGCAGGCATCGACGTGGAAACCATCGACGAACTGGTCCTTGCCCAGTGCCTTCCCGGCCTGCAGGGTTCCCTGCCCGCCCGGCAGGTCTCCAAGCGCATCGGGTTCTCCGATGCCAGCAGCGCCGTCTCCATTAACCAGAACTGCGGCTCCGGGATGCGCGCCGTGGAGATTGCCGCCCACAGCATCATGCTCGGCAAGAACGACATTGTCATGGCCGTGGGGGCCGAGAGCATGACAGGCGCCCCGTACATGCTTCCCAAGGCCCGATCCGGGTACCGCATGGGCCCCGGTTCCATTGAGGACTCCATGCTCTTCGACGGGCTGGTGGACGAACTGGCCGGGGGCCACATGGGCACCACCGCCGAAAACGTGGCGGAAAAATACGGGATCACCCGTGAGGAGTGCGACGAGCTGGCCCTCATGAGCCACACCCGTGCCCTGGACGCCATTGCCGCCGGCCATTTCAAGCGGGAGATCGTCCCCTATGAGATCGTCACGCGAAGGGGGACCACGGTCTTCGACACCGACGAGCATCCCATCGCCGGCAGCACCCCCGAGAGCCTGGCCAGACTGAAGCCCGCCTTCAAGAAAGGGGGCGTGGTCACCGCGGCCAATGCCTCGGGCATCAACGACGGAGCCGCCGCCGCCATCTTCATGAGCGAGGCCAAGGCCAAAGAGCTCGGCATCCGCCCCCTGATGAAGCTCATCAACACCGCCTGTGCGGGCGTGGACCCCAAACTCATGGGCCTGGGGCCCGCCGTGGCCATCCCCAAGGTGTTGTCCGGCACGGACATGGGCTTTGAGGACGTGGAGTACTGGGAGATCAACGAGGCCTTTGCCGCCCAGTTCCTCGGCGTGGGCCGCATGCTCCGGGAAGACCACGGCATGGCCCTCTCCATGGACAAAACCAACCACAACGGCTCGGGCATCGCCCTGGGCCACCCCGTGGGCTGTACCGCCCTTCGGATTCTGGTGAGCCTCTACTACGAGATGGAACGCCTGGACCTCACCGTGGGCGGGGCCTCCCTGTGCGTGGGAACGGGCCCTGCCATCGCCTCCCTCTGGACAAGGGAAGTGTAAGGCCGTATAACGGATTCAGAAAGCATACATGAAAGGGCTCGCCGCTCACCCCCGCCTTCACCGCGCCACAGGACCCGGCGACCCCACATGATATCCCCGGCAGCCGCCTTCCCCAGGGGCTGCCGGGGCCACATCATCAACACCCCCTTGCCCATGCATTTCTGGAGCCGCCTGTGAAAACCTTTGCCCTTTGGTTTGCGTCCTTTTTTATTTCTGATCACACCCGCACCACCGACCCGGATGTCCGGTCACGCTACGGGGTCCTGGAAGGGTGGGCGGGTGCACGTTCGTGGGAAATGCCCTCCTGTTCGCCGTCAAGCTGGTCATCGGCCTCTCCGTGGGAAGCGCGGCCCTCATCGCCGACGCCATCCACACCCTCTCGGACTCCGCCACATCGGCCGTTGTCATCGTGGGGTTTACCATGTCCCGGAAGCCCTCGGACAGCGAGCACCCCTTCGGCCACGGCCGCATCGAGCCGGTGGCCACCCTCATCATCGCCATTCTCCTGTTTGTGGCCGGGTTTGAACTCCTCAAACACAGCATCACCGCCACCCTGAACCCCACCGTGGCCAAGGCGAGCTACGGAGCCATCGCCATCGTCGCAGGAACCGCCCTGTTCAAAGAACTCATGGCCCGCTTTTCCTTTGCCCTGGGGGACCTCATCGACTCGGCCACCCTCAAGGCCGACGCCCTGCACCACCGAAGCGACGCCTTCTCCACCCTGCTGGTGGTGGTGGCCCTGGGCGCCTCCCACCTTGGCTATGCCAAGGTGGACGGTATCATGGGCATCGGGGTCTCTCTGGTCATCTTCGCCTCGGCCTGGGGCATTGCCCGGGAAGCGGTGAACCCCCTCATCGGCGAAGCCCCCTCCCAGGCCTTTCTGGATGAAATCGAAGGGGCCTGCCGCAGCGTCACCGATGTGCTGGGGGTCCACGACATCGTCGTCCACAACTACGGAGAAAACCGCATCGTATCCCTGCACATCGAGGTCTCCCACCACCTCTCGGCCCTTGCCATCCATGAGATCGCAGAGGATGTGGAAAAAGCCGTGGGCCGCATCACAGGCGGCATGGTGGTGGTCCACATGGACCCCATCAACCGGGACCACCCCCACTACAACACCGTCCTCACCGAAATCCAAAAGGTGGTGGCCGAAGACGAACGGGTCCTCACCTTTCACGATCTGCGCATCGTGGGTACCACCCTGGACCGCGGCACCATTTTGTTCAACATCACCCTCAACAACAGCGACCGCCCTGGGGATCAGCGCGAGGTCCTCAGGGAGACCCAGGAAAAAATTCAAGCCCGGTTCCCGGGCCTCGATCTCCTCATTAAAATCACCCCCATGTTCAGCTACAACCCCTAAAGGAGACGCTAAAATATGTCCACCATACCCGAACGACACGATATACCCGACGCTCACAAATGGGACCTGTCCCCCATGTTCGCCGACGACGCGGCCTGGGAGACCCTCTTCAGGGAAACCGAGGCCAGGATTTCGGGCTACAAAACCTACCAGGGCCGCCTGGGAGAATCGGCTTCGGTCCTCAAGGAGGCCATCGATTATGACCTTTCCGTCAACCGGTCCCTGGAGCTTCTCTACACCTACGCCCACCTGCGCAACGACGAGGACAAGACCAACCCCGACTACGACGGCCTCTTTCAGAAAGCCGTGAACCTGTACGCCCGCATCGCCCAGGCCTCCAGCTTCTTCACCCCCGAGGTCCAGGCCATCGACAGCGCCACCATGGAAGGGTTCCTTGCCCACAAGGAGCTGGCCGACTACCGGTTCTTCCTGGAGAAGATCCTGCGCTTCAAGCCCCACACCCGAAGCGAAGAGGTGGAGGAGCTGCTGGCCATGTCCGCCGAGGCCATGGCAGCCCCCTCCCGCATCTTCAGCCAACTGGACAACGCGGACCTGCGCTTCGGCACCATCCACGACGAGGCCGGCACCCCCCACGAGCTCTCCCACGGGAATTTCATCGCCTTTCTCATGAACCCGAAGCGCGAGGTGCGTAAAAACGCCTTTGACACCTACTATTCCGCCTACGAGGCCCACAAGCACACCATCGGCGCCTCCCTTTCAGCAGCCATCAAAAAGGACCTGTTCATCTCCAAGGCCAAGCGATTCGACGCCACCCTCTCCCGAGCCCTGTTCACCGACAACGTGGACAAAGAGGTCTACACCGGGCTCATCGACAGCGTGCGTAACGGCTTTGCCCCCCTCTTCGACTACCTGAACCTGAGGAAAAAAGCCCTGGGCGTCGATGACCTTCACATCTACGACACCTATGTGCCCCTGGCCTCGGACGTCACCTTCCACATGGACTACGACGAAGCCGTGGAGGTCACCCTGGCCGCCCTGGCACCCCTGGGCACGGCCTATGTGGACACCTTGAAAAAAGGGCTCACCGGCGGCTGGGTGGACCGGTATGAAAACCGGGGCAAGCGAAGCGGGGCCTACTCGTCTGGCTGCTACGACTCCAACCCCTACATCCTGCTCAACCACGACGCCAACAGCATCAACAGCCTCTTTACCCTGGCCCACGAAGCGGGCCACTCCATGCACTCCCACTACTCCCGCACCACCCAGCCCTACATCTACGGGGACTACACCATCTTTGTGGCCGAGGTGGCCTCCACCTTAAACGAGGCCCTCCTCGGCCGATACCTCCTGGAAAAATACAAGGGGGACAAAAAGATGGAGACCTACATCATCAACCGGGAGATCGACAACATCCGGGGGACCCTCTACCGCCAGACCATGTTTGCCGAGTTCGAGATGCGTATCCACGCCATGGCCGCCGACAACCAGGCCATCACCCTGGAAACCCTCACCGACCTGTACGCAAGCCTCCTTGCCGACTACTTCGGAGACACCCTTGTCGTCGACGAGGCCCTGAAGCTGGAGTGCCTGCGCATCCCCCACTTCTACTCCTCCTTCTACGTCTACAAATACGCCACGGGCATCTCCGCGGCCCTTGACATTGCAGGGCGCATCATCAAAGGAGAAGAGGGGGCGGTCTCCCGATACATGGAGTTCCTCACCCTGGGGGGCAGCATGTTCCCCGTGGATGAGCTTCGCGTGGCCGGTGTGGACATGACCCGCCCTGCCCCGGTGAACAACACCATCGCCCATTTCGGGGGCCTGGTGGAGCGTTTAAAAGCCCTTCTGGCCTGATCCGTGTCACACAATCCGCCCCCGGCCCCCGGGCCGGGGGTATTCCACGTCTCCCTGTTCCATCCATGTGTTCCTTCTCGCATCCATCGGCATTTTCAGGTATAGTGTTTCTAATCATCCCTTTAAAAATCATCAGGGCCCGCCCCGTCACCCGCCACCGGCCAATGCGCCGAATGCCATGGGGGACAGCCCCATACGCCTGCGAAAAAATGCCATACCCAGCCAGGAGGTACCCATGGACGCCATCAAGCAGGAGCGCCGTTTCAACCGATCTGAAACACGCCAGGAATCCCTGACCAATCTTCTCAACTACACCAAAATTTACGGAGGGTTCGCCCACGCCATCATCCTGCGCAAGGGAGAGGTCGTTGCCCGCTCGGACCAGGCAGACCAGACACCGCGCATGAAGGACATCGCCCTGATCCTGGAAAAAACGGCCGGGTACCTCTCCAAGGCGGCCACCTATCCCGACATCCAGACCATCACGGCCCAGACCTCCAGGGGGGACAGCGTGGCCTGCTACTTTTTCAAGGCGGACAACGGGACCCCTTGCGCCATCGTGGTTCTCTCCAAAACCCGCATCCCCCCTTCCGCCGACAAAATCTTCGCCCGGGCCGCCAACGGCTACGAGCGCATCCTGCGGAGCACCACAAGCTGAAAAAAGCCCGTTTGCCGTGCTCCGGCCCGTTGTGCGGGGCCATGGCCGGCCCTCTGTCCCACCGCCTGTTCAGGCAACCTGCCCGTTTTCCCCTCATTTTTTCCAATATTCCCTCTTGAATCAAACCGCCCGAGTATGCTTTAAAGATGAGGCATTTACACGTCATGTTCGGTATCCCGATTCAAACCACCTCGCTCACACCGACCCACAGAGCCGAACCCACGGGACCAGGGAGACTTGTATGATAGAAGTAAACCAGGAACGCCGGATCAAACGCTCAAACAACCAGAAAGAAGCCCTCGACAACCTGCTGGACTACACGCGGCTCAAAGGAGGATTCAGCCACGCCCTTATCGTCGATGACGACGGAGAGCTGGTGGCGGCATCCACTCCCAGGGGCAACGCCGCATCCATCGGCCCCATGGCCTGGGTGCTCCAGCGGACCGCGGCCACCCTTTCAGGCCCTGTGGACTTTACCCAGGCCGAAACGGTGATCATCCAGGTCTCCGAAGGCAACAGCCTGGCCTGCCACTTCATCCGGGGCCGGATCACCGGGGCCATCCTTGCCACAGGCCAGGGAAAGCTCCCCCCCTCCACGGAAAAAATCCTTGCCGGTGCCGCCGAGAGCTACCTCCGCATCATGACAAAACGCTGAAGGGTCGCTGGCCATCGTCTGTCCGTGCGCCGCAAAACATCCGTGTTTAAAGTCCCCGTCCTGTGATATAGGACCGATCAAAACCGTTTTTTCTTGCGACACAACCACCAGCAACCCCAGAGACAGACGCAGCAACCATGGAACAGCCCCCCTTACTGACGCCCATCGGCACCGTGCACTCCTGCTTCACCGAAAAATTCGGCGTTCCCCGGCAACCGGGCATCGTCGCCGAAGCCGTGGGGCACATCGAGCTCATCCCCCCGTACAACCGCGCCGAGGCGGTGCGTGAGCTGGAGGGGTTCTCCCACATCTGGGTAATCTTCCTCTTTGACCGGTCCACCCGGGGAGAGTGGAAGCCCACGTGCGGCCGCCGCGCCTGGGGGGCAACAAAAAGATCGGGGTCTTTGCCTCCCGATCCAATTTTCGCCCCAACCCCGTGGGTCTCTCCGTGGTGCGCCTCCTGTCCGTGGGCGAGGAGAAAGGCAAAATCCTTATCCACGTCAAGGGCCTCGATATCCTGGACGGCACCCCGGTTCTGGACATCAAGCCTTACATCCCTTATGTGGACGCCGTAAGCGATGCCACCGGAGGATTTGCCGCCCACAAGCCCGAACCGAAGCTTTCGGTGAGTTTTTCCCCGGAAGCCGAACAGGCCCTGGCAAGGCTCTCGGAAACCGCCTACCCCAACCTCAAGGGGATCATCACCGGGGTGGTGGAGCAGGACCCCAGACCGGCCTATTACGACGCCCGGAAAAAAGATGCCTCCTTCGGCTTTTGCCTCTGGGACCTGAACATTCGCTGGTGCGCCGAAGGCACCCACGCCACCATCACGGAGATCACCCGATGAGCGATCCTTTCCCATGGGACGATGACCACGACCCGGATGAGTCCCCGAAGCGGCCCCAGAAAATCACCGACATTGACTACAGCGAAAAGCGACCCGGAAAGGCCGACATCTTTCTGAACGGAAAAAAAGCCTTCAGCATGAACGCCTTTGACGCCGCCCTTTTGGAGCGCGGCTCTGTCATGGACCCCGCCGAGGTCAAAAAAAGGGCCTTTGAAGACGAGAAACAGCGTTGCTGGGCCAGCACCCTGCGCCTGTTGGGGGTTCGCTCCCGGAGCCGGGCCGAGCTCATGCGCCGCCTTCGGGAGAAAATTTGCACAGACGAGCAGAGCTCTCCCTTAACCGGGCCGAAAAGGCAGGCTTTATCAATGACGAGGCCTTTGCGCGGGAGTGGATCGACTCCCGCCTGAGAAACCAGCCCAAGGGGCGCTACCTGCTCAAGCAGGAGCTCCGGCTCAAAGGAGTCGATGAAGCCCTCGTCGACCGCCTCCTTGAAGAGGGCCTGGACGAAACCGCAGCCGCCCTCACCCTGCTCCGAAAAAAAGCATGGAAGTGGAAAAAAGCCGAGCCCGCTGTGTTCAAGCAAAAGGCCTATACCTTTCTGGCCGGCAAGGGATTTACCTTCGACATCACACGGGAAGCCGTCGACCAATTCCTCCGGGAGAAGGAAGAGGGAGAGCTGGAATAAGCGCTATTCCTACCCTTACTGTTTCCTCTTTTTGCTTTCAGCCCCACTCGGAATCCATGCCTATTTTCCTTGCTCTTTCACCCCTTGATTGGTATGCATGATGATTTGATCCACACAACGTGATGCGGGGTGGCGCCTTTCGTGCGCCTCAAAAATAGTACGGTCGGTAAAGAGCCAGGTGCCCGACTGGTACGGCAACACGGTTTGACCCCGCGCAGAGCATAAAAGCGATTTTTACGGGCCCGAGTATTTTCCCGGACCCGATTTTCACGGTTCAAGGGGGCAGCAATGGAATTTGAAAGTGTTCTGGAGGTTCAAGAGAGGCTGGAGTCCCAGCGGTATATCTCCTCTCGGGAGATTGCAACGGTGGTCTACCTGGCCGTGGCCATGGAAAAACCCATCCTGGTGGAGGGCCCGGCTGGGGTCGGCAAAACCGAGCTGGCCAAAAGCATCGCCAAGGCCCTTGAGCGGCCCCTGATCCGCATGCAGTGCTACGAGGGCCTGGACGAGTCCAAGTCCCTGTACGAGTGGGAATACGCAAAACAGCTCCTCTACACCCAGATGCTCAAGGACAAGATCAACGACATCGTCTCGGATACCACCAGCCTGGCAGGGGCCGTGGATGAGATCGCCGCCCACGAAGACGCCTTCTTCTCGGAAAAATTCATCCAGACAAGGCCCTTACTCACCGCCATCAAGTCCGAAGATCCCGTGGTGCTCTTGATCGACGAAATCGACAAGTCCGACCCCGAGTTCGAAGCCTTTCTCTTAGAGCTCCTCAGCGATTTCCAGATCTCCATCCCGGAGATCGGCACCATCACCGCCACCACCAAGCCCATCGTTTTTTTGACCTCCAACAACTACCGGGACATGAGCGACGCCCTCAAGCGACGCTGCATCCACCTCTTCATCGACTACCCCAACATCGAAACCGAGATGGACATCGTGCGCATCAAGCTCCCGGACATCGACGAGACGCTCCTTGAAAAAATCGTCACCATCGTCGCCAAAATCCGGGACATGGACTTGAAGAAAAAACCGTGCATCTCCGAGACCATCGACTGGGCCACTGCCCTTCTCACCCTCCAGATCGAAGACCTCTCCCCGGAGATCGTGGCCACCACCCTGAACCCGCTGCTCAAATACAAAGCGGACTACGAGCTGGTGAAACGAAACATCTCCGATCTGTTGCCCAATTAGAAACAGGTGATAGGTAACATAGGTGGCAGACCGGCATTTTCCCTCGCTTCTGCGATGGGTATATCAATGACCGAATCACCGAGACAATAATAACGGGCGCAGCCCGTCAGCGCATGTGACGAACCCGAGGAATGAGGGGGAGGAGCATGTGCGAACCTGAGGTGCAGGGGATGTATCCCCTGCCGCTGGAGGCATCCATGGTCAATCTGACATTACGATTTGTAAACTGTTGCCGGGCAGCGGATTTAAGGGTCTCCACCGCCGAGGTGCTGGATGTGGTCCGGCAGCTGGCCATTGTGGATCCCTTTGACGAGTTTCAGTTCTATACGGTGCTGCGGACCAACTTTGCCAAGAGCCACCGGGACCAGGACCGATTTGACCGGCTCTACAACCTCTTTTTCCATGAGATGCAAAACGACCTCACCGGCGCGGAGGTCACGCCGGAGAGCCAGGGATTCGATGAGGTCGTCGCCCGCCTGGCCGAAGAGATGGAGGCCGACGGAGACGCCATGAGACAGGCCATCCTCGACTTCATGGCCGGAAAGCCCCTGGACTACCTGGACCTCATCAACAAGCTCCACACCCAGGAAGAGCAGGCCGCCACCGGCCTGAAGTCCAACATGACCCAGCTCTCCAGCCGCCTGGAGGTGATGCTCAAGATCAACCAGATGAAGGAGAAGGTGCTCCAGTTCCTCGGGGGCAACCACGCCGTGGTGGACGACTCGGTGAAGGCAAGCATCGAAGAGGAGTTCACCCGCCGCTTAGAGAGCGCCTACGACATCCTCACCAAGGAGCCCAAGACCAAGAACTCCGGCCTCAAGACCGTGGCCCACAACGAGGAGCACTACGACGAAATCGGCCAGGTCCCCTTCTCCTCCCTCTCCGATGACGAGATCGAAGAGGTGCGGGACGTGATCCGACAGCTGGTGAAAAAACTCGAAGAGATCGCCACGCTACGCTACTCCGTGGCCAAGAAAGGGGAGATCGACGTCAAGAAGACCCTGCGCCGGGCTGGAAAATACCTGGGCATCCCCATCGAAATCATCCGAAAGGACAAGCCCCTTCGGAAAGGGAAAATCGTGGTGCTCTGCGACGTGTCGGGCTCGGTGTGGTCCACGGCCCGCTTCATGCTCAACATCCTGTATGCCCTCCAGGAGTGCTTCAGCAAGGTAAAGAGCTTTATCTTTGTCTCGGAGCTGGCCGAGGTCACCGACCACTTCATCGAAAAAGAGGTCAACGACGCCATCGAGGCCATCATGAAGGACGCCCCCATCAACTACTACGCCCAGACCGACTACGGCATGGCCTTCCAGACCTTCAAGAACGACCACCTCCAGGACCTGGACAAAAAAACCACCCTCATCATCATCGGCGACGCCCGCTCCAATTACGAAACGCGACCACATGAGCAACTCCGGGACAAGTGCCACCGCATCATCTGGCTCAACCCCGAACAGGAGAAACCCATCGAGCCGGAGAGGAACTGCAGATGTACACCTACAAAGCCCACTGCCACGAAGTCCGCGCCTGCGGCAATTTGAATCAGCTTGTCGATTTTATTCAGGAGTTGGTGCTTTAAAAAACAGGCAATAGAAGAGAGGGACATAGGTTATAGGAGATAGGTTGTCGGTACGTGCGAATCCGGTCTAACATCCCGACGCCGACCGCCATGCGTCACACGGTAGGGTGCGGCTCCCGCACCGCCTGATACCACGAAGACCAACCGCGCGGCTACGCCCTCACCAAAACCACCGTGATGTTGTCCCGCCCCCCATGCCGGTTAGCAGCAGCCACCAACGCCTCGGCCTTCCACGCCATCTTTTTCTTTTTTCCCAGGATCCCCATGATCTCCTCTTCAGGCACCATGTCCGTCAAGCCGTCGCTGCACAGAAGCAGAAAATCGCCGTCTTCAAGGGATTCGGTATCCATGAAAAGATCGTCCTCAGTGATGCTTTCCGTAACCACCAGGGCCTTTGTGAGGACATGGCTCCGGGGGTGGGTGCGGAGCTCTTCCCTGGTAAGGGAGCCGTTTTTGTAGAGGGGCCAGATCTCGGAGTGGTCTTCGGTGAGCTGGCGCAGGGTACCGTTTCGGAAAAGATAAGCCCGGCTGTCGCCCATGGAGACGAGGCTCAGGAGACCGTCCCGCACGTGGGCGGCCACAAGGGTGGTGCCCATGCCCTTGTAGGCGTCATGGGCTTCAGCCAGGGCGTAAAGCCGTGCGTTGGTCTCGCAGGCCAGCTCCGCCAGGCGCCGAGCCCGCGGGATCTCTTCCTTGGGATCCCCATAAAAATCCCGGGCCAGCCACCCTGACGCCAGGCTGCTTGCCACCTCTCCTGCCTGGCCGCCCCCCATGCCGTCACACAGCAGGTAGAGCCTGCCCCCCGCGTCAATTTTCTCCTCTGTGATCTCCCAGGTGGCATCTGCCTCGGGGAGAAAAAACGAATCCTCGTTGTGGGTGTACTTTTTCCCGATGTCGCTTTTGGCTGCATGGAGAGAAGCCTCTCCCTTCAAAAAAGAAAACATAACGCGTCCATCTCTCTGATCTGCCCACGGCCAAAAAAACCATAGGAAATCCGAACCATTCAGTCCCCGGCAGGGCCGCCCGAGGCAAACGGGTGCTGAACAGCAACAGCCCCTGTCTTCACCAACACCCCACGCCCCTATCTCCTATTACCTATTACCTACTTACTGCCTCACACCTTTTTCCCCCAGATATAGATTCCGTTCAGGGTTTTTTGGTCTGTGACGTACCTGCCTTTTCCCCAGCTGAAGTCGAGCTTGATTTTGATGCTGATGCCGCACGGGGTGGTCTTTGTGCCTTTGAGTTCGGCCCTGAGCCATTTTCGCCCTTTGTAGCTGTCCGTGGTGGGCTTTTTGGCGACGGTGACCTCGAACCCGTTGTCTTTGAGAACCTTTAGCCAGTCGTTGTAGGATTTGTCGTGGTCAAACCCCATGGCCACGAGGCTCTCGTGGAGCATGTCGCCTTTGCTGAAGGGCAGGTAATCCACCACGCCGGAGTCTTTGTCGTACCAAAAGTCGATGCCGTCCACGGTGTAGTAGAGATAAGGCTTGCCCGTGTCGTCGTCGATGCTTTTGCACTGCACACCCGCGGCCCGTAAGTCCCTTACCGTGCTGACGCCCAGGGTGATGCCGTTCATGGGAAAAAGGCAATCGTCCGTGTTTTTCTCCAGGGTCAGGTGAAGCTTGGTGTCGCCCTTTCCATCCAGGGTAACGGATCGTGAGGCAACCCTGTAGGTTTCGGCGCTGGCCACCACCGTGTAGCGCCCCGGTTCCATGCGCATGCCCGGCGTATAGGTCGCCTTGGTTCCCTTGATCCGAATATCGGCATGTTCAGGCGTGGTGGTCACGTAAAGGCGAGGCATGGCAACCAGGTCGATGGAGAGTGCCTCGGCTTTGCCGGCCGTAAGGGTCACCTTGCGCTCCACGGGCATGTGATTCTCAGCGGTCACCAGCACCTTGTAGACCCCGGCCTTGAGCCGGACCCCGGGGCTGTATTTCTCTTTGATCCCCTTCAGGATGACCCGGGCGTCTTCGGGCTGGGTCGTCACGGTGAGGCTGGCGTAAGGCTCCAGGCGAAGACTCACACGCATCTCGCCGCCCCCTTCGGTGATCGCCACCGATGAGGACGCCGGGATATACCCGTCATGTGTCGCACGGATGTCGTAGGTGCCCGGCGTCAACCGGATACCCGAGAAAAAGGCGGGGCGAATATTCGTGATCTTTACCTCTGCGCCCCGGGGCTCGGTCTCCACAAAGAGACGGCACCCATCCAGCAGGGCATCGGTGTCATAGGCCACAATCCCTTCGGCCCTCTCCGGGTACTTGCCGATGAGCTCGTTCCAGGCCGCGGCCTGAAGGCTTCGTCCTTCCTCGGTGGCAACCAGCCCCTTGTAGGTGGCGATGTCGTCTTCCAGGCGTTTTCTGGCCCAGGCCTCCTTTTCCTCAATGAGGGTGGCCATGGCTTCTGTCTTGGCTCTTTTCTCCTTGATCAGGCCCAGCATGGCCTTGGTGCTGTCCCCGTCAAGGGGTTGGCCCGAATCCATGCGGGCCTTCATGTCGCTCACCGCGGACGAAAGACTGGAAATCTCCTCCCGGCAGGCGGCAATCTTCACATCCTGCTGCTCAGGAAAGGAGAGGGGTGCCATGTCCACTGCCCCTTGGGAGTCTTTTTTCTCCGCAACGGGAGCCGACGGATCACCGCCGCCCAGGAGGGCAAATACACCGACGGCAAGGGCAACCACAACGAGAACGGCTGCCACGAGACCGAGGTTTTTCTTGCCTTTGGGTTCCTGAGACCCAGCGGCATCGGCGTCGCGTAAGGGCCCCGATGCCGGTGCAGGAGAGACCTCCTTGCCCTCAAGGGCTGCCAGTACCTCGTCAAAACTCCGAAACCGTTTCGAGTACTCCTTTTCCAGGCACCGTAAGACAAGGGCATTCATGGGCGCACTGGCCCCTTGCAGGGGCGGAACGGGTTCGTTGAGGATCTGATGCTCGATGGCGCCCTTGTGAAAGGGGGGATGGCCGGAGAGAAGCTCGTACAGAAGGGCCCCGAAGCTGTAAATATCGGACTCACGCCCCACGTCCCGTCCCCTCACCTGTTCCGGTGCCATGTAGAGAAGGGTCCCGGACGAGCTGGAGTTGGCGATGCGGCTCATGGAGCTCTTGACGGTTTCTGAGATGCCGAAATCCGTAACCTTGGGGGTGCCGTCCGTGGTGATGAGGATATTCTGGGGTTTGATGTCCTTGTGGATCACCCCCTTTTCGTGGGCGTAGGCAAGGCCCCGAGCAATGCCCTCGGCAACCTTTGCCACCTCGGCTTCCGGGAGCGTTTTGTCCGGGGCATCCATCTTCACCTCGGTGAGGCTCTTGCCGTCCACGAACTCCATGTCGATGTAGGTAACGGCCCCCCGGTCCTGGAACTCAAAAATACGCACAATGTTGGGGTGGTTGAGCTTGGCCATGGTCACGGCTTCCTTGCGGATGCTCTCCATGGCCTCGATGTCCGAGGCCACGGCCTCGGGCAGCACCTTCAGGGCCTTGTCGCACTCCATCTTCCGGTCATGGACCCGGTACACCGCCCCAAAGCCCCCCTGACCGAGCTTTGCCTTGACTTCATAGCGATCATCGATCATGTGCCCTTCAGGCAGCTGCTCCAGGTTCACCACGCCGTAGGCAGGGGCCCCTTTCACCACCGTCTTGTACGGATCCACCGCCCCGGTTCCGCCGCCGTCTCCCCCTGCCGCCGTGGATCCCACCGGCGTACCACAATGGATGCAAAACTTTCCCCCAGCATCCAATTCCTTGCCACACGAAGCACAAAACGCCATCACCCCTCCAGTATCCCATATAAAGTTGACGCATCACTAGTACAAAAGAGCCTCCGGCGGCCCTGCCGGGGGCCAAACTTTTGAAAAGTTTGACAAACAGGCCTTGATAGCTTTGGCATGAATTCCAGCGATTTTGACTGTTCTAATTTTTCTGCTCACTCTCTTCGTTTTCTGCCCCTGCGGGGCAGAAAACGAAGAGAGTGAGCACCCGGAAAGTTTTTTGCGGAGCTTTTTTTCAAAAAAGCGACCCGCCGGAGGCGGCTTTTTGGTACCAACGAGCCATAGAAGGTAAACTGTTGAGCCCCAGATGGATGCCCTATCCCCCCGCTGTGATCACCCAGTTTACCGGCCAGTTGCCCCTGTTTTTTTTGAGGAGCACCCCGTTTATCCCCCGTTTTTCGTCGGTGTAATGATAACAGCCGTCTGCCACCTCGACCTTGTAGTGATCGTAGGCCGGGTCCGGTGCAAGGGTCAGGAGTCCGTCGAGTTTTCGGATATAAAGGACCTGGTCCCCCTCATAAAGAATGGTGTACTGATTCCGAAGGGACTCAAAAGAGGCCGGATCGCCGTTCTTAAGGCACTCCTCCTCGTCCAGGATGGCCGTGAGGCGAAAGGCAAAAAGGCCCGGGCCTTTTTCCAGGGTAAAGGTGAAACTGCCCGCGATGTTGAACTCCCGGACGTCGTACAGGGGCACCTTGCCGATGCGATCGGGGCTGCGGTTGATGTAGGTGCCGTTGGAACTGGAAAGATCCTCCAGAGATCCTTTTGGGCCGTCGATGCGTCCATGGCGAGAGGAGACCCAGGCACAGGTGATGGGAATATCGTTGTCCGGCGCCCGTCCGATGGTGACCCCTTTTCCGGGCCGGAAACGGTAAGTGAGACCTGTCA
This sequence comes from Desulfoluna sp. CYM3A, assembly GCF_056829965.1. NCBI lineage: Bacteria > Pseudomonadati > Thermodesulfobacteriota > Desulfobacteria > Desulfobacterales > Desulfolunaceae > Desulfoluna > Desulfoluna sp. CYM3A. Next base: position 532,927 of record NZ_CP186556.1, on the reverse strand, counting down.
TCTTCTCCTTGATCACCAGCTCTCCGCTGTATCCCAGATCCCGGGCCACGGCCCCTTTCATGGCAAACCACTCATCCATGGAGCCGCCGCAGGACGAACAGATTTTCGCCTCGGCTCCGAGCTGCTGTCCGCACCAGGGACAAAAAAACAAAGCGCCCCTCTCTTTTTTGTAAAGGTCGCCCCCGCACCAGCCGCAAAATGCCGATTCTTTTGCCGCGGGCTTGCCGCAGCCGCAGCAGTACACCGGGTTCTCACAGACCGGCTCGGCAAAGCTCCCCACAATGGTCTTCATGGGTGCCTGGGCTCCGCAGGCCGTACAATACAGGTGAAGCGCCTCGACCTTTTCACCGCATGTCTCACAAAATTGACTCATGATATCCCTTATGAAAAATCCCCCGGCGGCCCTGCCGGGGACAACATTCCTGAAAAATTTGACAATCAGATTGGGGTGGTTTTATGAACATCTTCGCGGATGTTTATCCCCGGGAAACGAAGGGAAGCATCCGCAACCTGGGGCCCTGGCCGCCGGAGGCCTGTATTTTCCACCTGCTATTGAATCCCTTTCATCATCGTTCCCGCAGCCTTGACAATGGGCTCACGGCTTTTGCCGAAGGCATCCCACACGGCGCTTTCCGCTGTCACGCCAAACCCCTCCTGTGGGGAAAGCGTCTCTTTCCGGGTGAGGCTCTTGGCGGGAAGGGTGTAAAGCGAAAGGCCTGCACCGCACCTGGCCGCGTGCATGTTGGCATAGCTGCCCACGGTGCCGCCGCCGCTGGGGTCCACCTCCACGGTCAGGAGGTAATCGGCGTTGAGGGCGTCCCCGTTAACGGAAGCGGGGGTCAGGCCCTGGTCCACGGGAACAACGGTGAGTTTGCGGTTCAGAAGCAGGGAGGTGACGGCGTCGGTGAGGCCGCTCACGTTCAGCCCTTTGTCCGCGTGTTTGCAACGCACCAGAAGGGCCACGGCCCGTTTCCGGGTGAGGTCCACCTTCAGGGGGCGCATGGGGGAGAGGTCGTAGGCTGAAAAATCGCCCAGGGCGGAAAAGTCGGGGGTCACCTTGAGAACCGCGGTTTTCAGGCTGGGGTCCACACTTCCCACGGCCAGTTCGGCCTGGCCGTAGACTCCGGTGACGCCGGGGGCCACCTGCCCTTGTCCCTCGGCAAAGGAGACAGCCAGGGGAAGGTTGGTCACTGGCTGCCCGGAACCCGTGGCCCCTAAGTACCGCGCCATGATCCGGGGCTGTTTTTCCAGGCGGCCTTCGGGGTCATAGAGAAAGGTGTCGTTGAGCAGACTCAGCTGGATGCGCCCGGTGATGCCTGCCACCCGGAAGGCCACGTGGTTGGACAACTCGTCGCGCAGGCCGTCGCCGTCGATCTCGGCATAGACCGGTACCCGCCCGAAAAAGGCCTTCTGCATGGATCCGGCTTCAAGGAACTGCTTGAGGGCCCGCACGTGCTCCCCGTTTTTCAGGGCTTTTTCCGCCTGCCTCACCGCCTCCACCACCATCTCTTTTTTCTGGTTCAGGTCCTCTTTAACCTGCACCTCGTAGGCTTCCTTGGGGATAAACACCAGCACGGTGACGGTGCCGGTTTTGGGGTAATCGATGAAAAAGTCGCTCTCCCGGACATTGGTGAGGACCTGGCTGGTGTAGGTCTCCAGGCGCTGGGTGATCTCCTGCTGCACCGCAGCCGAGGCCCCGGCCCCGCGTTTTTCGGTGATGAGCTGGAAATCAGACTCCACCTTCACGCGGATCTGCCGCGCCAGTTCCTCTCTGGCGCGGTTTTTCGCTTCAAGCTTTCCCTTGCCCAAGTCCGCCCCGATGTTGGCCGTGCCCTCACCGATATAAAGGGATGGGTCCTTTCTCTTTTCCGCGATGAACGCCCTGGCTTCAGCCCGCATGGCCTTGAGGCGGATGCGTTCCGCCGCGGCTTCGGCTGGGGGAACGTTATCCACCGCCCCCTTTTCCGGTGTCGGCTTTGCCCCGAGGCAACCCGCCAGAAGAAGCGCCATCATCACCATTGCCGTCATCCTGAATCCGGTCTTCATGCCGTCACCTCCTTGATCTCCAGGGTGTCCTCCACCCGGTACACGCTTTGTTCTGCGGGGAACACAAGGGAGGTCGGGGTGGCCACCCACACGGTCTCCCCTGATCGCCAGACCGTCATGCTGCCTTCTTTGCACCCTGCGCCGCTATCTGAAAACGAAAGGGCCAGCTTGCTCCGCACCAGGCAGAGGAAAGAATCATCTCCCTGGAGCAGGGCGCCGGTGACACCGTCCCCGTTTGCCTGAACGCACGACACGTCAAAATTGATCACCCGGGAGAGGGTCAGCAGGTCTCCCTCGCTCAGGGTGGCCCCGCCTTCAATGGCATCGCCGTTGAGGTAGGTGCCCCCTGCGCTGCCCAGATCCGATGCCGTAAGCGTCCCCGTGTCCAGGGCCAGGGAAAGATGCTGCCTGCTGACCCTGCGATCGGAAAGTACCACGTCAGGGGCAGTCCCTTCATCACCGCGCCCCAGGGTCAACCGGTCACCGGCCACCACCGTCACCTCGGCACCTTGAGCTGTTTTTAAGGTAAAGTGCCGCCCGCGAGGTGCCGCCAGCGCCCCGTTCATGGAGACGGCTTCGGGATACTGGGGTCAGCCGCCAGAAAAAGAATGCCCAAAAGAGAACGCCCTCTGTCCAGGTCCCCTTGCCGGAAAGCCTCCCGAACCTCGACAAACCGGCCGTCGGCTGCTGCCGCCCGCTCCTGTTCTTCGGCGGGAATAGTTAATGGCCAGGAGCCGGTCAAAGGAATTTTTCAGCTCCGCATGGTAGGGAAGCAGGCCTGCGATGTCGCGCTTTTCATCGGGCAGAAGGTACCTGCCGTTCTCCAGGGGCGCGGCAGAGGCCAGGCGCTGGGCCAGCTTTTTGGCCTCCACCCAGGCAAGCTGGGCCTTTTTGGGATCCCCCCCCGTAAAGTCCACCAGCCTCTCCCTGAAGGCCTTGACGTCCGTGTCTTTGGAGAACACGGCCAGGTACTCGTCGGCAAGGTCCAGGGCAGCCACGTAATGGCCGTTTCGGATCAGCTCTTCCCGTTTTTCGATCTCGTCGATGAGGTATGCGTGGTAGGCCGCCTTTTTCTTTTTTGCCCCGCGGGCATAGAGCCCCCAGCCCAGAAGGTAGATAAGCAGCGCCACACCCAGCAGGACGGTGAGCTGCCGTGCGGCCCGCGCCTTTTCCTCTGCCAGACCGGCAAGGGCCGTGTCCCTTAGTCGCGATGTGAGGGGTCGTCAAGGTATCCGGCGCCATAAAGGAGACCGACACGTCAAAAAGCTTGCTCTGGAGTTTTTCATCGTTGACCGTCACCACCACCCGCCGATCGTTGCCGCCTCCTGTCAGCACCTGGACCGTGCAGAGGGCCGAATACCGGATTTTCATGGCCGCGTCTTTCTGGCTCCGTACGTGGGCGATCATCTCCCGGCCGGTGCCCATGGCACCCCAGAGTTTAAAGCGTTCGTCCCAGCGCTTGATCATGGCCTCTTTTACGCCGTCATCCACGCAGAGCTGCCACCCGGTATGGCCCCCCAGGGCCATGCGCACATCCATGAGAAGATGGGGCAATCCCCGGGCATCCCCAGTCACGGCCTTGGGCAGTCGGAAAACCCCGGCACTCCCGGCCCTCGGCCATAGCCCCTCTCCGGGAGAAGCTCCTCCATGGATTTGCGGTAGGAGGTGTGGTCCGGAATCGGGGCCACCTCTTTGTTCGTCAGAAAATGGTACCGCACCGGCTGCACCGACACGGCTGCCATGGCGGAAAGAAACAAAAGAGCAACTGCCCATCGAACGGTTTTCATGCCCTACTCCACATCATCGTAAAATGAAGGATCACACCCCAAGCCCTATAATTACATTGAACGGACTACGAGCAAACCAATAAAATATCATTACAAACAGTTACCAAGAAATCCTTGGACATTTCACAAATACAAACTGTAATTCACTGTTTACCGCTCGATTTTCTAACCCTTTGGGCAAGCATCATTTCTTCTAAATTCGACCTTTACCCAGACAATTTTTTTGTTCAAGAAGCATAAATAAAGCGAATTTTCATTACCGCGTCAACACCGGAGATTAGCGTATCTCACCGTTTTTGATCGTCAGAACGTCGGCCCGGGCCCCTGAAACCTCAGGCAGGGTCACCACCCGATCCAGCTTGCCGTTGGCGTAAACGCTCACGCGGGCCCCTGCCAGGGAACCTTCACCGGAATAATTGTGAACAAAAAGGCGATAGGAGGCGCCTTTGTCGATGCGGTCCAGGGTGAGGGTCTCGGGACCGAGGCCGTCCATGTCGTCCCGGTCGAGGCGGGCAAGGTCCGGGACGGAGCGCATGTGCCTGTAGGAGATATGGAGGCTGGTGTCTTTGAGAAGATGAAGGTCTAAGTCTTTGGGTCTTTCATCCCACTGGAGCACAAAACGGACACTCGAAAGGGGGATCTTTCTGGAAACCAGAAACCGCCGGTGGCGAATGGTGCCGGCCTCCACAGGAAGCAAGGCCTGAAAAGGGATGTAGCCGTCCTTGGAGAGGGCAACGCCGATGGACCCTTCGTCCATGGCCTCCACCACCTCTTCCGGCATGACGATGTAGCCTTTGGGGCCGGTGCGGAGGGTTCGTGCCTTATCGGGAAAAGAGAGGACCACTTCGGCCCCTGAAAGGGGACGGCAGCTCACGGCGTCTTTAAAGGAGAGGACCACGGCCCCTTCAATTTCGGAGAAGCCCTCCACCTCATGGCGTTCGCGGTCATCCCAGCAGGAGCATTCAGCGGCAAAAGAAATCGCCGCAGTCATCCATAATGAACACAGAAATGCCATCCAGCCCATTGTCCGACTCATTGTCCCCCCTTCATTTTTAGAGTGTCTGCGTGTGCGCATCACGTATCCTGAGAATCAAAACCAACCCACCCATTTCCCTTACACCACAATGGGTCCCATTTACAGTGATTCCTGTCACATCACGCCCGGGTCACCCCCTCCCGGGGAACACCAGGCTTTTTTTTCTCGGGCCGCCCCTTGGGCCGCGGCTGGTTTCCCACCTTTTTCAACCAGTTTGACCCGGCTGTTCAGCCTGTGTTCATTCGCCTGTCCCCAGGGCCTATATTGGTATTGAGGAACCCATAAAATAGGTGTATATTGCCTTCCCATGTATACGTATCAAAAACAGAATCTCTATTATGCACAGGTACTTCCCGGTATTGAAGAGGAGCTGACGCGCGAGCTCTCGTGGCTTGGCGCCGAGGTGATCAAAACCGAATTCGGAATTCTGACCTTCACGACCGACAAGGCAGGGCTCTATCGCATCAACCTCCGGTCACGTCTCGCCACCCGCATCCTGGCCCCCCTGATCTCGTTCCGGTGCCCGGACGCCGATAAACTCTACCGGGCGACACGGACCATGGAGTGGCGCGATTTCCTCCGCCCCACCGGGTCTTTTGCCATTGTGGCCAACGTTTCGGAAACCGAGGCGTTCAATAACTCCCATTTTGCGGCACTCAAGCTCAAAGACGCCATCTGCGACTATTTCCGCGCACGCACCGGGGTTCGCCCGGATGTGGACAAAAAAGCACCGGATGTCATCTTTCACCTTCATATCCGCAAGGGCCGTGCCAGCATCAGCGTGGACACCTCCGGCGGCTCCCTGCACCGGCGCGGATACCGCACCCAGGGTGTGGAAGCGCCCATGCAGGAGACCCTGGCGGCCGCCATCCTCTCCATGACCGAATGGGACCTGGAGACCCCGCTGGTGGACCCCATGTGCGGTTCCGGCACCATCCTGTCCGAAGCCCACATGTTCGCCTGCGGCATCCCGGCAGGCTACCTGCGGAAGCACTTCGGCCTCTCCCGCCTTCCCAACTTCAACAAGAAGCTGTGGGAAGCCGAGCGCCAGAAGGCCACCCGGCGCATCCAGCCCCCGGAAGAGGGCCTGATCATGGGCAGCGATATCTGCAAAAACACGGTGGCCTCGGCCCGGGAGAACATGTCCAACCTTCCCGGCGGCGACCAGGTGCCCATCATCGCCAAGGACTTCCGGAAGCTTGAAATCCAGGAAGAGAGCCTCATCGTCTGCAACCCGCCCTACGGCATCCGGCTCGGCAGGGAAGAGGACATGAAACAGTTTTACAAAGAGTTCGGTGATTTTCTGAAAAACGAATGCAAGGGATCCACCGCCTTCATCTACTTCGGAAACCGGGAGCTCATCGGGAGCCTGGGCCTCAAAGCCGAGTGGAAGCGTCCGCTCATGAACGGCGGCCTGGACGGAAGGCTCTGCAAATACAACCTGTATTGATGGATCGGAAGGTATGGCCAAGAAAAAACTGATGCGTTACGAGGAGATCCACAATTTTCCCAACGTCATCTACACGGAAATCGTGGACGCGGAAAACCGCATTGTCAATCGAAGCTGGGACGATCACGCCTTTGCAAAGGCGCAGGAGACCGTGGTGGAGATCGGCTGCGGAAGGGGCGAGTACTGCATCGACCTGGCCCGGCGCAACCCCCACAAAAACTATGTGGGGGTCGATCTGAAGGCGGACCGCCTTTACATCGGAGCCCTGAAAGCCCAAGAGGAAGGACTCACCAACGTCATGTTCGTGAGGATCCGGGTGGAGTACCTCATCCCCTTTCTGGGGGACCAGAAGCTCTCCGAAGCCTGGATTACCTTTCCCGATCCGTACAACCGCACCGTCAACGGCCGAAAACGCCTGACGGCCGGATCGTTTCTGGACGTATACAGACACATCGTGGAGCCCGGAGCCCTGCTCCACCTGAAAACCGACGACCCCACCCTCTATGAGTTCTCCCTGGAGAGCCTCAGAACAAGTAACACTCCTCTTTCACACCAACGACCTTTACAGCGTAAGCGAGGACCTGGGCGACGCCACCGCCGTCCAGACCACCTACGAGAAGCGCTACATCAAGGAAGGTCGCCTCATCAAGTACATCCGATTCTGCCTGAATTAAACAAATGCCTCCGGCGGGCAGGGGATGATCCCCTGCACCCCAGGTGGCATCCCATAACAGGCGCTCCTGCGGAGCGCCTGTTATGGGATGCAAAACGTGTAAAATCTTTCACCGTTACCGATTATTCTCAGAATCTCGCGTTGCATTGTTACGGCGTTGACCACGGGCGTAGCCCGTCAGCAAATGTGAAGTACCTGAGGAACGAAGGTACGGAGCATTTGCAAACCTGGGGTGCAGGGGCTGTAGCCCCTGCCCGCCGGAGGCACGCTTTTTGGTTTCCCTACGCAGGCATATCGAGAAGCACGCCGGTAAGGGCAGAAATGCTGGAGGTCGAGAGCGGGATTCTCTTGTTGTGCTTGGAGCAGAGTTTCTTCACGCTTCGGCAGGCGTTGTGGCTGTTGCAGGTCACAGGGCAGACCACCATGTCGCAACGGCTCACCTGCTTTTCAAGGCACTTTCTCCCACCGCTCATGGTGCCGTCGTGGTACTCGAACCCCAGGCCCTTGGCTTCGGCCACCCGCCTGTAGTGGGGCTCCATGCGGGAAAGGCCTCCCACCATCAAAATCCTTCGACTGCAGGTCTCCATCTCCGGGCAGGTGCTGCACCCCCGGCCTTCACAGGGCAACGGCGCAGGCCGTCCAATGGCAAGGCTCATCACCTCATCGGCCAGGGCCTTGTTTTCGCTTTCAATCTCCAAAACCCGGGTCTTGAGTTTGCGCTTTTCCCGCTCAAGCTTACGGGCTTCACGGGCCAGGGCGTCCCGCTCCCGCTCCCGCTCTTTCCGCTTGTCCCTCTCCTGCTTCAGCGCATCGGGATCCACAGAAACGGCTTTGGGTTCCGACCGGATCTCAGGGACCACCACTGGCGCTTCGGCCTGTTTTGAAAGGGCCTGGCGAAGCTCCCGCACTTCATCGACCATCGCCTGCAGTTCGCGGCCCAGGCGTCGCCGTTCGCGCCTCTCGGTATCCAGGCTCTCCGTGAGTTCCTTGACCTTTCCCGCGCTTTTCACCTCTTTTTTCCGCGCCTCCAGAAGATCCGTTGCGGTGGTGTGCCCCATCATGTGGGCCTCCCCCACCACGGACACCAGCACATCCACGGCAAGGTTCTTTCGCATGGACACGCAATACAGCGCCTCGGCGGCCTCCCCGTTGGCAATGGCGGCCTTGAGAAGGGGCAGGAGCTCTTTTTCGGGAAGGGCCTTTACCTTGTCCAGAGCGTCGGCGAACTTGCGCTTTAATACAGCGTCCACGCGCCGGGCCACGGCCGTACCCGAGCCCACCTCCTCCATGATATCCCGGTGCACCTCCCAGGGTGCCAGGGCCTTGATCCGGCGACCGCATTTTTTCAGAATGCGCCGCCCCTCCTCGTCGCTGATTCCCAGCCCAACCACCGGGCATTTCAAGGACGTCGGTATATCCCAAAAGGATTGAAAAAGCACAGAGTCCTCGGTCTCCTTTGCCGCAGGTTCCATTCCAATTCCTTCCAGCAGGCCCTCAAACATTTTTTACCTCCTAATAGTTTTAGGCAAACCAAACATTATATACAAAAAAAAGGGAGCAGTCCCCTACTCCCGACCCCGGTCCGTTGCTGCCCTCGACCTGAAGGCAGCAACGACTCTCACGGCATCGTTTATGCTAAAACATTTTTACGACGACCTTTTCGGCATCTTCCTTCCGCAGGTCCAGATGATATCCCATCACCTTGGCCCGGATCACCTCACCGGAATCGTCAACGGCTTCCACTTCAATGATGTTCCCCACGTCCGCCCCGGACTCCTTGAGCTGCCGGGCCACGTTGCCTTTGCCGGCAATTTTGACGATAAGGCCCCGCTCTCCGCTGCCAAGGGAAGACAGGCTCTGGGTCACCCCGGAGTCAGGATCCAGCCCGCCCAGGTCCCTGAGTCCGCCGATGCACTGCTCCAGGCAGCCCTTGCACTCATCAAGGGGAGACTCTTTCTCACAGCGGGCGGCAAACTGGCCGAGCCACTCGGTACCGGCCCGGGGACACAGGTCAATGAACTCCATCAGGGAGATAATGCGGTCCAGGACAGAGCGAGAGACGGTGTGTTCCATCTTACACGCAGTTTCTTCGGCTTCAATGGGCTCGATAAACAGAACCCGGATGAAAAAATCTTTCAGGGCCTCATGGCGCCGAACCACGTCCCGTGCGTGTTTCTGACCTTTGGGTGTCAGGGTGATCAGGTCGTAGGGGGCGTAGTTGATATACCCTTTTTCAGCCAAAGCCCTCAGGGCGCCGGTGACCGACGAGCTGTTCACCCCGGTCTTTTTGGCAATATCTTTGGCACGGGCGGCCTGCTTTTCCGAGACAACGTGATAGATCGCCTCAAGGTAGTCTTCCAGGCTTGCACTGAGTTCTTCAATCTGCGACATCAGAGATTTAACCCCATCTGTATGGTTGATGCGTTTGTAAACAGTATTTTTTACAATAGGCATTTTTTTTCGTCTACCCGAATATAAATCAGGAGTCCCCAGGGCTGTCAAGGGGATTTTCCAGAATTTCCACCACGTGCAGCACCCGGATCCCGGATCCGGCCCCCCTGAGAAGGGCTTCGATCTGGGCCATGCACCCCGGGCAGGAGGTGACCACCACGTCGGCTCCGGTGGCCTCGATGCGTGCAAGGCACCCCTCTCCGATGGCAAGGGAAAGGTCGCGGTTCTTCATGCCGAAGCTTCCGCCCAGCCCGCAACACCCCTGCTCCATCTCCACCAGGGTATGGCCCGCCTGTTTCAAGAGCGACCGTGTATTTTCCGTATTTTTAAGGCTATGGCGCCCATGGCAGGGGTCGTGAACAGTGACGGTGAGCCCGCCTGCCTCTTTTTCAAGCCCGGGGCCTTCCCCAAGCTGTGCCAGCAGGTCACTGCCGTCGCACACCGCCTCTGCGATGCGGTCCACCAGAGCAGCTTCGGCATCGGAGAGCTGCTCCTTTACTTTGGGCCAGAGATGCTTGATGGCGAGGGTACAGGTGGCGCACGGAGTCACCACATGGGTAAAATCCAGAGCAGAAAAAAGGTCGAGATGCCGCTTCACGGCCTGGAGAAAGGCCTCTTCATCCCCTTCGGTGAGAAAGGGGATCCCGCAGCATCCCTGCTCTTTGGGCACGTGAACCCGGGCCCCGGCATCGGTGAGCAGCCCCGCAAGGCCCTCCCCCACAAAGGGGTAAACCTTGTCCACCAGGCACCCGGCAAAGAGAACCACCTCCGCTTTCGGGGCGCCGGCCTCTTTGGCTGCAGGAGCACCGCTCTCGTTCGGGGTGTAGGTATCGGTGAAAAAGGGGCGCGTGATCTTCGGTACCGGATAGCGACCGGCAAGGGCCACCCGTGCATCCTCCGGCGAGGTGATCATGCGCCGCTGCACGGCCGCAAACCGTGCGGCAAGGGTGGCGGTGCGCTTCGGGTCGGCAAAGGCCTGACGAAGCAGGGCGCGCCTGGCGCCGGACAGCCGTGCGGCCTCGGCCAGGGCCTTTCTTGCCAGGAGAAAGGCATCCACCGTGGCCACCCCCCGGGGACAGGTGGCCTTGCAGCCGCCGCAGAGGGTGCACCGGTTCAGACGGGCCAGGGTTTCGGCCGGAGCATCAGTGAGATTTTCGTGAAGGGCCGTGATAAGGGCCAGCTTTCCCCGTGCCGAATCCCCTTCAAGGCCGGTGCGTTTGTAGACAGGACAGACCGCCTGACACAGGCCGCATCGGTTGCACAGGGACGCCATCTTCTCAGCGGCATCGGCAAGGGAGACCAGATCAATGCTCATGGGGCTTATTTTCCTGCAGGGTCCCGATGATGCGGGGAATGTATTTATCGGCCAGAGACGCGTCAAAGGTGCAGGCCGCAGCCCCGAAGTGACCGCCTCCGTTGAACTTCGACAGAAGGTGCCCGGCATGGACGTTGCACCCAACGTTGAAGATGCTGTGCCCCACGCTGAGCACCACACGGGTCCTGGCCCGGTCCACGTAGCGTATCTTCACGCTGACAACGGCGTCGGGGAACATGGCATAGACCAGAAAGCGGTTTCCCTCCGGTGCCTCTTCATAGCCCCTGAAATCGGTAATGGAGACCCCCTCTTTCACATGGGTGCAGGAGTTCAGATGCTCCCGGTACTCCTTGTTCTGGGCCACCACCGCTTCACAGCGACGCTTGACCTCAGGGTCGGCCATGACCTCATGGATGGGCCGTGACCGCAGCAGGCCCACCAGACGATCCCAGTAGGGGGCATCCTTCTGCTTGCGACCGAAGATGGTCATGGAGAGCAGCACGTACGGGTTGGACTCCGGAGTCTCCACCTCGTCCCGGGTCAGGTCCGCCGAGTCGATGCGGTCCGTCTCGCGGATGAGCTCGGAAAGGTCCGCGGACAGGCCGCGACGGTAGTAGTCCCAGACCAGGCCCGCTGCCGAGGGCACCACATCAAAGGAGCCTTCAAAGGGAGCTGTCACGCGGTTGGTGGCATGGTGATCAAACCAGAGGCTGCACCGGGGGTCAAAGGGCAGGTTGGCGATGACATCGCCGTGGCGGACCTCAACCTTGCCCTGCTGCATGTCGTTGGGTTCGACCCAGAGGGTCGGTTCGGTCAGGGCCAGGGCTTCTTCCAGCACGACGGCGCAAACCACCCCGTCAAAATCGGGTCGTGTAACGATTCGCATGGTGTTGTTTCCTGTTATGTTGTGGTGGCAGATCGTATCAGGTTTTCAGAAATTGCGGCCGCAAGGGTCCGGGGGCATCGCGTATTGCCGGGCAGATGGGCCCGGGTGCTGGACTGCACGTATCATTCCGTAGGCGGCCGGTCGGGCACCCTTCGTTCGTCACGCACCCAGACGATAAGGTAAAGGGCAATTCCCAGTACGACACCCACAATATCGCATAAAAAATCCACTCGGTCCATGGACCGCCGCGGGACAAAAAGCTGGTGCACCTCGTCGGCCATGCCGATAAGCACGGCCACCAGAAAGGCAAAGCACACGGCTCTGCGCCATGGGCAGGCAACGAACGCCCCTTAACACAAGGTACCCGGCCGCTGTGTACACAAGGAGGTGGGCAACCTTGTCGTTGAAGGGGCCCCTGGGCATGGGCAGGTGAACCAGGGAAGGAAGAAATATCAGCGCACAGAGAAGAAGCACGGCAAACCAGTTGCGTACCCCTTTTGACTCTGAAATCCTCATCGCTATCTCCCTTCCCATCATCCCAGTACAGGGAGCCCGGTGTCCGGTGACATCACCGCCATCGGGCCGCCCCACAGCTTAGCCGAATACAGGAACGCTTTCGTTTTTCCTGGCACGGATATCCGCTTTCACCACAGAGAGGAAGGCCTCACGGGAAACCCCGTAGGTGACCTTGCCGTCCAGGGTACGGACGGAGAAGACCCCGCCTTCCCGCTCTTTCTCGCCGATGGTGACAATGACCGGAACCTGTTCCAGCTGGGCATCGCGCACCTTGCGCTTGAGGCTCTCGCCCCGGGCGTCCACTTCCACGCGGAGCCCTTCGGCTTCCAGCTCTTTTTTCACCTGACGGGTGTAGTCCAGAAGGTCGTCGTTCATGGGCAGAAGGACCACCTGGACCGGTGCCAGCCACAGGGGGAACCGTCCGGCGTAGTGTTCCACCAGAATCCCGAAGAACCGCTCGATGGACCCGAAGGCCACGCGATGGATCATCACGGGGCGGTGCTTTTCGTTGTCCGCACCGATGTAGGAGAGATCGAACCGCTCAGGCAGGCTCATGTCCAGCTGGATGGTGCCGCACTGCCAGGTTCGCCCGATGGCGTCCTTGATGTGGATGTCGATCTTGGGCCCGTAAAAAGCGCCGTCCCCTTCGTTGATGACATACCCTTTGCCGTAAGCGTCCAGTGCGGACCTCAGGCCTTCGGTGGCCTTTTCCCACTGCTCGTCCGAGCCGATGGACTTTTCCGGACGCGTGGAGAGCTCCAGGTGGAAATCAAGGCCGAAGGTGCCGTAGATCCGCTCGTCGAGCTTCAGGACCCCCAGGATCTCATCGTGGATCTGCTCCGGGGTCATGAAGATGTGGGCGTCGTCCTGGTGGAAGGCCCGCACGCGGAAGAGCCCGGAAAGGGCCCCGGAGAGCTCGTGGCGATGCACCAGGCCGATCTCGCCGGCGCGGTAGGGGAGTTCCCTGTAGGAGGGGCTCTTCATGCGGAAAAGGAGCATGCCGCCAGGGCAGTTCATGGGCTTGATGGCGTAATCGAAGCCGTCCACGCTGGAGGTGTACATGTTTTCCCGATAGTTCTCCCAGTGCCCGCTGCGCTCCCAGAGGGCGCGGTTGAGCATGATGGGGGTCTTGGTCTCCACGTACTCGTCCTTGGCGTGTTCTTCGCGCCAGTAGTCCAGAAGGGCGTTCCACATGGCCATGCCCCGGGCGTGGAAAAAGGGCATGCCCGGCGCTTCGTCATGGAAGCTGAAAAGGTCCAGCTGGGTGCCGAGCTTGCGGTGGTCCCTCTTCTTGGCCTCTTCGATCATGTGCAGGTGAGCCTTGAGCTCCTTTTTGTCGAAGAAGGCCGTGCCGTAGACCCGCTGGAGCTGGGCCCTGGTCTGGTCGGCGCGCCAGTAAGCGCCGGAAACGCGCATGAGCTTGACAGCCTTGACCATCCCGGTGTGAGGAACATGGGGTCCCCGGCACAGGTCCGTGAAGTCGCCCTGCTCGTACAGGGAGATGGTGCCCTCAAGGTCCTCGATGAGTTCGAGCTTATAGGGTTCGTCCTTGAAACGCTCCAGGGCCTCCTCTTTGGAGATCTCCTTGCGCGTAAAGGGGAGCTTGGCCTTGACCAGGCGGTTGATCTCCTGCTCGATGGCGGGGAACGCCTCTTCGCCGATGGGCTCCATGTCGATATCGTAGTAAAAGCCCCCCTCCACCACGGGTCCGATGGTGAGGTGGGCATCTTTATAGAGGTTCGTGATGGCCTGGGCCATGACGTGGGCGGCGCTGTGCCGCATGATCTCGAGGGCTTCCGAATCCTTGGTGGTGATAAGACGGACCGCAGCGCCGTCCGCGACCTTTTCCGACAGGTCCAAAAGGTCCCCGTCGATCTCCATGGCCACGCAGGAGCGCGCAAAGCCTTCGGAGATTGAAAGGGCTATATCGCCCCCTGAGGGGGCCTCATTAAACTCTCGTTTGCTTCCATCCGGTAGAGTGATCTTAACCATATCCGTATCCGTATCGCCTCGAATTATAAAAGGAACCGCGCAACAGGCGATGCCTTGCCAATACCTTTAAATCCAGTGGGGTGCACGCACCACACTGAAAACAGGACTAATCTGTGAATTTAGGGCAATTCCCCGGGAGGGTCAAGACAAAAGCTCTTTCCCTCTCCCGGAAAGTGTATGGTCTTCCTTGGAAAAAAATGATACACAAACATAAATCAAACTCACTCGCACCGTCGGTGGGCCGGCGGTTGTGCTCAAGGTACCATGGCCTCCAAAACGTCTCGGGTTTTTGTCCGGGATCCATGCCGCGCAGCGCACCTTTTTGCCAAGCCGGTTCGGCATCACACCGAGGCCTGATGTGCCTGGATTTTTTTTCGCATGCCCAGCGCATGGAATGGCCGTCGAAACGAGCCCCGATTTTCCCATGACCAATATGATAGACAACCTCCATTACGTGGAGACCGCAGATGCCCTCAAGGAGGTCGCCGATGTGTTCCTGAACGCCGATTGTATCGGCGTGGACCTCGAAGCCGACTCCATGTTCCATTTCCGAGAAAAAGTGTGCCTCATCCAGATGGCTGTCGGTGATTTCATCGCCGTCATCGACCCCTTGAGCATCGAAGACATGGGACCCATTGTCCCTGTTTTTGAGCGCCCCGAGATCCGCAAGATCTTCCACGGAAGCGACTACGATGTCCGTTCCCTTAACCGGGACTTCGGCATCACCATCCGCAACCTTTTCGACACGGAGCTGGCCTCCCGGTTTCTCGGCATCCCCGAAACCGGCCTCGGCTCGGTCATGAAACAGCGATTCGGCGTGGAGCTGGACAAGACCTACCAGAAAAAGGACTGGTCCAAACGCCCCCTCACCGAGGGCATGATCAAGTACGGTGCCGGCGACGTCATCTACCTGCCCCGACTTGCCGCCATCCTCGACCGTGAGCTCGAAGAGAAGGGCCGCACCGAATGGGTGGAAGAGGAGTGCCTCCTGCTGTCCGGCGTCCGCCACCAGGACAACGGCGACGCCCCCCTGTTTACTAAGGTAAAGGGCGCGGGCAAACTCGACAGGCGCAGCCTGGCCGTCCTGGAAGAGCTGCTGAAACTTCGCCTTACCCTTTCCGAAAAGAAAGACCGCCCTCCGTTCAAGGTGTTCAGCAACGCCTCCCTGCACACCCTGGCCAAGGAAAAGCCCACATCCACAAGGCGACTCAAGGCCTGCGGAGCGCTGTCCCCGAGGCAGACCGCAGCCCACGGTGCCCAGATCATCAAGGCGGTGGAACAGGGCATCGCCCTGCCCGAAGAGGAGCTGCCCAGGTACCCCAGGGGCAAACGACCCAGCTTCAACCCTGAGATCCCCAAACGCATGGACGCCATCAAAACCTACCGGGACGACATGGCCCACAGACTGGCCCTGGATCCTCCCATCCTGATCAACAAAGCACTGATGACCGCCATTGCCGTGCGTAACCCCGACACCGTGGATGAGCTTGATTCCATCGACGGACTGCGCCAGTGGCAGATCAGCACCCTGGGCCAGGGCATCATCACCGCCCTGCGCCAGGAAGCTTAAAAAGGCGGAGCCCGTCGCCGTCGGCTGCCGACCGGCGGGCCACCGGAGTAAACGTCACCCCACGACCCGATCACAGGGCGATGCCCGACATCGCCCGCATGAGGAACCCCATGGAACATCGCATCACCTTCACGTCTGAAGGCACCATCCTTGAAGGCATGCTCGAAACCCCCGGCACCAAACGCGGGGTCGTCATCACCCATCCGCACCCCCTCTACGGAGGCGACATGGACAACCCCGTGGTCCTTGCCATCACCGAGAGCTATCGGAAAGCCGGGTTTGCCACCCTGCGGTTCAACTTTCGGGGCGCAGGCAACAGCGAGGGGGACTTCGACGAGGGCCACGGCGCAGTCCGCGACCTCCTGGCCGCTGTCTATCGCCTGAAGTCCGAGGGCATTGAGGACGTCACCTGCGCCGGCTATTCCTTCGGAACCTGGATCTGCCTCTCCGCCTCCCTGGCCCACCCCGTCACCACCGACGTGATGGTGGCCCCCCCGGTCACCTTCCTCGATTTCCAGGCGACACCGTGCCACCGGGGCCCCAACCTTGTCATCTCAGGCACCCAGGACAGCTTTGCCGATTTCGAAACCGTCAAGGGCATGGTCCCTGCCTGGAACCCCGACGCCCGGCTCCACGTCATCGAGAGCGCCGACCACTTCTTCTCCATCCATTTAAATGAGGTGAGCCGCGCCATCGACGAGCACCTTTCGGGCGCATAAAAAGCTCCTTTTCTGCCCTTTGCGGGGCGGCCGTCGGACCGGCGCCCCGCAAGACATTTAATACACAACAAAAAGCCCTCCTTATGTTGCCCAGCCACGGGCCACCTCGCCTTTCGTATTGTTCCCTCACAAAACACACTTTCTATTGACAAACACTGTTCCACACCCTTACACAACATAGTACCCCACAAACATCACCCAACGAGCCACACTCTCACACCTCATTCATACATCGCCGCAGGTCCGCCGAAGACTCCCAGACCCAACGCAGCCCCACCCCTGAGCGGAGCCCCCTGGCCGACCCGCGCCAATCCCAAAGGAGAGCGGCATGACCACCCGCAAGGAGACCGCCCTGCCCTGGAGCAGGGAGTACCGCATCCTGGGCATCCCGGAAACACTGGAGCCCTACCCCGACGCACCGGCATACGCCATCCTCGATCAAGCGGCCCGGCGCTTTCCAAAACGAGGCCTGATCCAGGTGGGTTCCCTGGTCACCTACCCCCGGGTCCGCGAAATGGCCCATCGCCTGGCCACGGCCCTGGCCGGGTTCGGCCTTACCAAAGGCGACCGCGTGGCCACCCTGCTGCCCACCTCCGTCCAGTTTGTGGTGGCAGATTACGCCATCAGCCGTGCCGGCCTGGTCCACGTCCCCTGCTCCACCCTGGAACCCGTGCCCCATCTTCAACAGAAATTCGACGCATGCACGCCGCGGGCCCTCATCACCCTGGACGACGCCCTGCCCCACGCCCGTGCCCTTGCCGAAACAACCGCACTGGAGCAGGTGATCGTCTCCAGACTGTCAGACTACTCCGCCCACCCCGCCCCTCCGGAACCACTGCCCGGGCTCCCGTGCCAGGGCCACTGGCTGACGCAGCTCATCGCAGAGACCCCCTGCGCCCCACCGGACCGGCCCATTGACCCGGAAAAAGACCTGGAGATGATCCTCTTCACCGGCGGGACCACCGGCGTCCCCAAGGGATGCATGCTTACCCACCGCAACATCTACTGCAACTCCCTGCAGAACAGCTGGGCCTTCGGACGCGTCAAAACGCTGCTCCGGGGCAACATCACCGCCCTTATCGGCCTGCCCCTCTTTCACTCATACGGCCATGTCATCATGCACACCATGACCCTGGAGGGCTACAACCAGATCCTCCTCCCCGACGCCAGGGACACCGAGGCCATGGTGAACATGATCCGCGCCCACCGCCCCCTGCTGCAACTCGGGGTCCCGGCCCAGTTCATGAAAATGGCGGAAAAAGAGCTGAAAGGATTTGCCGTCCTGGGGGTTTCCGGCTCGGCGCCCCTGCCCCCGAGCACCCAGAAGCAATTTGAAACCAAGGGCAAGGGAGCCATCATGGAAGGCTACGGCCTGTCGGAGATGTCCCCCAGCACCCACCTGAACCCCTCCCTTCTCCTGCGCATCGCAGGCGGGAGACTGCCCCAGCGTATTCTCACCGCCGTCCTGGGAATCCCGGGCCTCTGCCCTGTGCTCAACCGCGGCCTTGGGCTGCTGGGGCCCAGGGCTATCGGCACCATCGTCACCCGGGCCATCGCCCTTCTCCTCAAATTCTCCCGACCGTCCGACACCGAAAAACCCGCCGTGGAAAAACCGGGGGCTACGGGCATCCCCCTGCCCGACACACGCGTACGCATCACCGACACGGCAACAGGAGAGCCCCTTGCCGATATGGAGAAATTCCCCTCCGGGGCCCGTGGGGAGATGCTCCTTAAAGGCCCCCAGCGCATGAAAGGCTACTGGCCCGACTCGGGAAGCGGCATCGACGAGGCAGGCTATGTCCACACCGGCGATGTGGTCACTGTGGACCCCCAGGGCTACTTCCGCATCGTGGACCGCACCAAGGACATGATCAATGTCTCGGGTTACAAAGTCTACTCCCGGGAAGTGGACGACATCCTCTACAGCCACCCGGCCACAGAACACGCGGCAACCGTCGGGGTCCCGGACGGCAACCGGGAGGGGAGCGAACGGGTGATCATCTGCGTTCAACCCAAGCCTGGGTACAAGGGGCGGGTCACCCCGGAAGACTTCATCGCCTTCCTCAAAGAGCGCGTGGCCCGCTACGCGGTTCCCCGATCCGTCTTTTTTGTGGACGAAATGCCCCTGACCCCCGTGCAGAAACTGGACAAGAAAAAGATACGGGAGCTGGCGCGCGCCCACGCCCTGCGCATCACCCCTTGACATCTTTTTGGAAAGGGTGTTAATAAGGGTAGTTTTTTCGAGGCCGACACCGGCCTACCGATCCTTGCTCTGTCTTAAATTACAGGGCTTTACATCCATAAGGAGGTTACATGAGACGTTACGAAACCGTATTCATCCTCGATCCCGATCTGGGCGAGGAGGTCCGCAACCAGCGTTACGACAAGGTCAAAGAGATCATCGCTGCCTACAAAGGCGTCCTGATCGAGTTCGATGACTGGGGCGTACGCAAGCTGGCTTACGACATCCGCAAAAAAGCCCGTGGACAGTATGTCCGCGTTGATTTCTGCGGCGACGGCACCCTCATTTCCGAGCTGGAACGAAACTTCCGTCTTGACGACAAATTCCTCAAGTTCATGACCATCATCCTCGGCGACGACGTCAACCCCGACGACGTCCTCGCAGAAAAAGAGCAGGCTGAAGCCGCTGCCGCTGAGGCAGAAGCTGCACCTGAAGCTGAAGCAGAAAAAGCCGAAGAAGCTCCCGCTGCCGACGCACCTGCCGAAGAGGAAAAAGCTGAGGAACCTGCAGAACCTGAGACCAAAGAGGAGGACTAAGATGGCCGCACCAGCACGAGGAAAAGGAAAAGGGAAACCCGGACGCAAGGGAGGCCGTAAAAGGACTTACCACCGCAGGAAGGTCTGCCGTTTCTGTGCCGACTCCAGCATCGTCATCGACTACAAGGAAACCCGCGTACTCAAGTACTTCATCTCTGAGCGCGGTAAGATTATTCCCCGTCGCATTACCGGCACCTGTGCCAAGCACCAGCGAATCCTTACCCGTGAGATCAAGCGCGCACGTACCATCGCACTGCTTCCTTACGTCGGAAACCTGGAATCATAATGCGAAGTCGGCCATGCGCCGCTTCGATGACCAACTGAACAACGCCGGAAATCCGGACACGGTTCCGGGTTCACTTTGAAGGGGTGCCCCCCTTCAGCGGAGGATAATATGGCAACGAAAGTTATTTTAACGGAAACCATCGACACTCTGGGCATCATCGGCACCGAGGCTACCGTTGCGGACGGCTACGCACGCAACTACCTCCTCCCCCGCGGGAAAGCCGTTCTTGCCACGCCCCAGAACAGAAAGCTTCTGGAGCAGCAGAAAGCTCGATTTGAACTCCAGATCGCCAAAGAGCGCGAGCAGGCTGAAGAGCTGGCCAAAAAAGTACAGGAGATTTCCTGCACTCTCATGGCCAAGGTCAGCCAGGAAGAGCGTCTCTACGGTTCCATCACTGCCCAGGACATCCTGGAAGCCCTCAAGGGCCAGGAAGTCACCATCGAGAAGCGCATGCTGCTTCTGGCCGCTCCCATCAAGGAGCTGGGCACCTACAAGATTCCCGTCCGTCTCTACAAGGACGTGGAGCCTGAAATCACCGTTGAGGTGAAGGCGGAAGCCAAGGAAGGCGAAGAGGAGTAATCACCTCTCCGTTCCACCAGTGAAAAGCCGCAAAGGGGGGCAGCCGAAGACCGGCAGCCCCCCTTTTTTCGTTTGGCGCCGACCCTGGGAAGCCGCCCCTTACGGACCTTCCCGCCGGGTTGCGCCACAGGCATGAGCAAAAACATTGCCAACACCCCGGGGACCTGATAGCTCTTAACCAGCGCATGTCCACCCCGAAACCCGACAGACCCAAAGACGATAAAAAAGAGACCAGCGCACCATGCTCACGAACTTTGCCCCACCCAAGCCCAGGAAGAAATCCACCGGCAACCGCCCCATGGACGGCTACCCTTCAAGCGACGAAGGCGGCACCCGGGGAAAACTGCCGCCCCACGCCCTGGACGCGGAAGAATCCATCCTGAGCTCTATTCTCATCGACAACGACACCCTGGTGGATGTCATTGAGATGCTTACCCCCCCGGACTTTTACAAGCCGGCCCACGAAAAGATCTTCGAGTCCATGGCCGAACTCTTTGCCCGGTCCGAGCCGGTGGATATCGTGACCCTGGCCAACCGGCTCAAGGAAAAAGGGCAACTCGACGAGGTGGGCGGTGCCGCCTATCTCTCCCAGCTGGTGGACCGCGCCCCCTACTCGGTCAACGCGGTAAAACACGCGGAGATCATCCGGGACAAATCCTCCCTGCGGCGCATGATAGAGACCTGCTCTCACATCATCAACGAGCTGCATGGAAGAGCAGGGAGCCGTGGAGTCCATCATCGACACGGCCGAAGGATCCATCTACGAGATCTCAAACTCGAAGATCAAACCCTCCTTCTCCCATATCAACGATCTCATCAACAGCAACATCACCACCCTGGAGGAGCGCCAGAACAGCGGCAGCGATTTCACCGGAGTTCCCACGGGCTATACCCAGGTGGACAAGCTCACCTCGGGCCTTCAGAAAACCGACCTCATCATCCTGGCGGCCCGACCCAGTATGGGCAAAACCGCCTTTGTTCTCAACCTGGCACGGAACGTGGCGGTCCTCGAAGAGAAGCTGGTGGCCATCTTCTCCCTTGAAATGGGCTGTGAGCAGCTCTCCATGCGACTGCTCACCGCCGAGGCAAGGGTCAACTCCGAAAAACTCAAAAGCGGCACCATCGGCGCCGAAGACTGGGAGCGTGTCACGGAAGCGGCCGGCGTCATCAGCCAGGCCCCCCTCTACATCGACGACACCCCCAACATCAGCGTCATGGAGATCCGGGCCAAGTGCCGTCGCCTCAAAGCCGACCGCGAGCTGGGCCTCATCATCGTGGACTACCTCCAGCTCATGCGGGGATCCGGTACCACCGGTGACCGCCGTGACCTTGAAATTGCGGAGATTTCCCGATCCCTCAAGGGACTTGCCAAGGAGATGGATGTACCGGTTATCGCCCTGTCCCAGCTGAACCGTATGCTGGAGCAGCGTGCGGAAAAACGCCCCCTGCTCTCGGACTTGAGGGAATCGGGCTCCCTGGAGCAGGACGCCGACATCGTCGCCTTCATCTACCGCGACGAGGTCTATAATAAGGAAGAGAACAACCCCAACAAAGGCAAGGCCGAAATCATCGTCGCCAAAAACCGTAACGGTGCCGTGGGCACGGCCCACCTCACCTTTATCGGCAAATACACCCGATTTGAAAACGCCGCCATCGGCGACTACGCCCTTCCGGACAGCGAATGAAAAAAGTACACGGTCACACCGACGGCCTGAAGGCCAACCAGAAAAAACGACTCGAATCCCTCTACCGACGCAGACTCCCCCAGGGCTATGCGGTGAACGCCGAGCTGGCCCACGAGCTGGCAGCCATCAGCCACGACATCCGCAGGCAGGTGGCCGTCCTTGTGAGCCGCGCAGGCAAGGTGGAGTTTGTTATCGCAGGGACCCCGGACCAGATCTACATCCCGGAGCTTAAAGGGTACAGCCCCCTGCCCGGCCGCCTGTCGGGCCTGCGCTACATCCACACCCACCTCCGGGAGAACGAGGGGCTTACCCGGGACGACCACACCGACCTGGCCCTGTTGCGCTTCGACCTCATGGCCGCCGTCACCCTCACCGCAGACGGCTCGGTCCACCGGGTGCACACCGCCCATGTCACCACCGGCGCCACCGGTGAGCCCACCCGGGACTCTCCCCATGGCCCCGGGCCACCTCCGGGACGACCTCGACGTCATCGTCCGCGAAGTGGAAGAGGAGCTCTCCCGCAAAGAGCGGGTCCTCTCCGCCGGAGACGCCGAAGAGCGCGCCATCCTGGTAAGCGTCACCACCCGCCCCAGAAAAGAGGCCATGGCCTCCCTCCGGGAACTGGACGAACTGGCCCGCTCCTGCAACATCGACATCCTGGAGACGGTGCTCCAGATCCGCAAAAAAAGCGACCCCAAGCACCTTCTGGGTCGCGGCAAGCTCAGCGAGATCACCATTGCCGCCATGCAGAAAGGGGCCACCATCCTCATCTTCGATCAGGAGCTCTCCCCGGCGCAGATCCGGTCCATCACCGACCAGGTGGAGATCAAGGTCATCGACAGAACCCAGATGATCCTGGACATCTTTGCCCGGCGCGCCCAGACCCGGGAGGGCAAGCTCCAGGTGGAGCTGGCACAGCTCAAGTACATGCTGCCCCGGCTCATCACCTTGAACACCGCCATGAGCCGCCTCACCGGCGGCATCGGCGGCAGGGGCCCCGGTGAAACCAAGCTGGAGCTCAACCGGCGGCGGGTCAGGGACCGCATCACCACCCTGACCAAGCAGATCGAAAACGTCAAGAAACAGCGCGGCCAGCAGAGGGCCAGAAGAAACCGCAAAGGGGTACCCGTGGTCTCCATCGTGGGCTACACCAACGCAGGGAAATCAACCCTCTTGAACACCCTCACCCAGAGCAAGGTCCTGGCCGAAGACCGCCTCTTTGCCACCCTGGACCCGTCCAGTCGGCGCTTAAGGTTCCCCAAGGACATCGAGGTGATCATTACCGACACCGTGGGGTTTATCCGGGACCTGCCCAAAGAGCTCATGGTCTCCTTCCGGGCCACCCTGGAGGAGCTGGAGTCGGCGGACCTCCTGCTTCACATCATTGATGCCTCCAACCCCCAGTGTGAAAAACAGATCGACTCCGTGGAAAAAATCCTCTCGGACCTGAAACTCGATTCCATCCCGGTCCTCAAGATCTTCAACAAAATGGACCAGACCGATGAAGAGCGGCGTGAAGCGCTTTCACGGGAACACGGTGGCCTGTTCATCTCCGCCCTCAACCGGGCCACACTGACCCCGCTGCTCCACCGCATCGAAGACCAGATTGAGACCCTCATCACCGACCAGCTCCCGGAGGATGACCCGGGCCTTGAGGAGTAGACCGCAACACAAGATGTGCTGTCATGCACCGTGTGCCATCATAGATGTTGACTCGCCGGGACAAAAAGGATACATGTGGTACCCATGAAGATGGAAGCAATTAAAAATACGGCCCTTTCCGCTGTTTTCAAAGGGGGGAAAATCCTCGCCGACATGGTGAACGGCTCCTTCCGCATCGACCGCAAAGGGCGCATCGACCTGGTCACCGAAGCGGACACAGCCTCGGAAAAGGCCATCATCGAGACCTTGACCCGGGCTTTTCCCGACCACGACATCCTGGCCGAGGAGAGCGGGGCAACCGAGAAAAAAAGCCCGTACCGCTGGGTCATCGATCCATTGGACGGCACCACAAACTTTGCCCACGGCCTGCCGCTCTTCTCCATCTCCATTGCCTTCCAGGCCCACGGCGAGACCTGCTTCGGGGTGGTTTTCAACCCCGTCACCAACGAACTCTTCACGGCAACCAAAGGCGAAGGCGCCTTTCTCTGCGGACGCTCCATCTCTGTGAGCGATTCCCCGAGCCTGGAGGAGAGCCTTCTGGTCACCGGGTTTCCCTACAACGCCCGAGAGATCCTGCCCGGACTCATGGCACGGTTCGAGGCCTGCCTGGACGCCGCCCAGGGGGTTCGCCGCCTGGGATCCGCCGCCCTGGATCTCTGCTACCTGGCCGCCGGACGCTTCGACGGCTTCTGGGAAGAGAACCTCAAAGCCTGGGACACGGCCGCCGGGGTCCTCATCGCCCAGGAGGCAGGGGCACGCGTCACCGGCTTCAGCGGCGAGGCCTTTACGCCCGGGGACGCAGAAATGCTTGCCACCAACGGCAAGATTCACAACGACATGATGACACTGCTGACGACATCAACGGCCTGAGGCACCAACAGGGTACCGAAACGCCATTAAACCATAAGGGGACCTATGCATAACGATATTGTCTTCGTCCAGAAATCGGAAGCCTACCTCGACTGCTTCGGCAACTTCGACATCAACGACAAGGTGTGCACCAAACACTGCGCCCTTTGCCTGAAATGCATCATCGAGCGGGACCAGAACGATCGCATGGAGCTCATCGAGGACCTCATGAACACCGAGGCCATGCCCGCACGGCTCCAGTAAGCACCACACGACACACCATCAAAAAAACCCGACAGGACCTCACCCCATATCGAGGTGCCCTGGCGGGTTTTTGTTTTTTCATACGACGCCTCAGCCATACAAAACAAAGTAACGCGCAAAAAGCGTGCCTCCGACGGCGAGGTGAGCCACCTCGAAAGCTATTAACCGCTGAGGGCTTGTACGGGCTGGCTCACAAGCTTCGACGTAACAGGATAGGTTGTCGCTACGTGTCCATTATGGATTTAACCGCGCTGCCTCCGGTGGAACGTTGCGCCTCCTGAAAGCAGATTGGGAATACGTGTTTTAATAATCGAGAAACCTTGGCCAATGGCCTGTCCCCGAGGAACGTGGGAGGCCATCGGCAACCTGGGGTCCAGGGGATTATCCCCTGGCCGCCGGAGGCGAGGCATTTACGCGTCAAAAAATCTTGGACGGATTGAGGATGCCCTTGGGATCGAAGAGTTTTTTGATGCCCCTCATGATCTCCAGCTCTTTCTCCCCGATCTCTCTTCCGATGTACTCCCGTTTGGTGATCCCCACCCCGTGCTCGCCGGAGAGGGTCCCCCCCAGGGCCAGGGTGTGGTCGAAGATCTCGTCGATGACGGCATCGGCCCCCTGGCCCTGTTGGGCTGCTCGTCCTTTTTATCGATCATGACGTTGAAGTGGATGTTGCCGTCCCCGGCGTGGCCAAAGCTCACCATGGGAAGGCCGTACTCTTTTTTGAGGGCTTCGATCTTTTTGACCATCTTGGGAATGGCGCTTCGGGGCACCACGATGTCTTCGTTGATCTTGTCCGGCCCGAAGAGGTAGAGGGCAGGCGACACCTTCTTGCGCACCGTCCAGAGGCGCTTGGCCTCTTCGGCGTCCCGGGCCTCCTCCACGGCCATGGCTCCCGCTGCCTTGACGATCGTTACCACCTCTTCCATGGAAGTGGCCACCTCCGATGCAGAGCCGTCCACCTCGATGAGCAAAATGGAACGGCACCCTTCAGGAAGCTCCAGGTCGGCAATGGACTGGGCGCAGACAATGGAGGCTTCGTCCATGTACTCCACACAGCGGGGCAGGGTCCCTGAAGCGATGATATTTGAGACGGCCTCGGCCGCCTCCTCCATACTTTCAAAGGACACCTTGAGGGTGGCGGTGGCTGCAGGCAGGGGCAAGAGCTTGAGCAGAATCCGGGTGATGACGGCCAGGGTCCCCTCGGACCCCACCAGAAGGCGGGTCAGGTCAGTCTATCCACCACACCCTTGGCGGTTCGCACGCCGGTATGGACGATCTCCCCTGTGGGCAGGACCGCCTCCACGCCCAGGACATAGTCCCGGGTCACGCCGTACTTCACGGCCCGGGGACCGCCCGCGCACTCGGCCACGTTCCCACCCAGGGTGGAGATCCCTGCGCTGGAAGGATCCGGCAGCCGGGGTTGACCTTGGCCTCCACGGCCCTGTGAAAATCGCCGGTGATCACTCCGGGCTCCACTTCGGCGGTAAAATTGTCCGTATCGATCTCGACGATGCGGTTCATGAGGGTGGTCACAAGAACCACGCCACCTTCAACGGCCACCGAGCCCCCGGTGGTTCCCGTCCCGCTTCCCCTGGGTACCACCGGAAACCCCAGCTCAGAGGCCAGGGCCAGGGTGCGGGAGATCTCCTCGGCACTTTCGGGAAACACCACCGCATCGGGGATGCATCGCGCATTTCGCGCATCGTACGCGTAGCAGACGCAGTCTTCCTTTGATGTCTTCAGACGCTCCTTCCCGTATATTTTCGCAAGGGCGGAACGCGCCTTTCTCCTTAATTCCATGTTGTCCCCACTACCAGTGTTTCTGGCGGTCCAACTCACGAAGCCCCTCCTCTTTGAGGCGGATAATTTCGTGAGGTTCAATACCCAGGCCGCGGGCGATGACCTCGGCCCGATTCAACTTTTCCAGGATCTCCTGGATGCGACGTTTCTTTTTATTGTCAGATCCCCAGACGGGTTCATTCGATGAAATCATAAGACCCTCCAGCTGAAGGTGAAAGAAAAAAACCACTCGCTTACACGCGATCATTGTTTACGTGAGAGCACAAAAACAACACGCCTTCAAACGGTCTTCGTCGCAGCAATGCCTCTGGTTGCTTCTTCAGAAAACCGTCCTAAAAATCGCCGTTTTCAATCTTTCTGGAAAGATACTCGATCTGATTTCGCATCTGGACTTCCTGACGGATGTCCTTTTCAATGGTTCCCACGGCATGCATAACCGTTGCGTGGTACCGATTGAAATTTTTCCCAATGGCCTGAAGGGGCTGGTCGGTGTATCGGCGTGAGAGGTAGATGGCCACCTGGCGGGGTTTCACGATGGTCTTTTTTCGTGACTTGGATACAATGTCGGTGGGTGTAATATTGATCCCACAACAAGCTTTTTGATCACATCAATGGTAACGCGCTTCTTCTTGGTGGCGATGTTCTTCACCACGCTTTCCGCCAGATCAAGATCCAGGGGAACACCCATGAGGGAAGACTTGGCCGTCACGGACACCAGGCCGCTTTCCAGCTGCCGAATGTTGTCGGTGAGTTCACCGGCCAGGTACTCAATGATATCCATGGGGAGCTGGTGCCCTTTTTTGGCGGCCTTCTTTTTCAGGATCCGAACACGGGTCCTGAAGTTGGGGTCCTCGATGGGAGAGATCAGCCCGGAGGTAAACCGGGATGCCAGCTGCTCGTTCATCTTGGGAATGTCATTGGGCAGATAGCAGCTGGAGAACATGATCTTCTTGCCGGACTCCATAAGGTAATCCAGGGTCATGGCCAGTTCGATCTGGGTGCGCTCTTTGCCGCCCAGAAAATGGACGTCTTCCAACAGCAATACATCGCACTGGGAACGGTACTTCTCCTTGAACTGACCGGCGGTGTCGTTTTTAAACGAACCGATCATCTCGTTGGTGAAGTCTTCTGCCGTGATGTAGTAGACACGCTCCCCGGGCTTCTTCCGGTTGATGTGGTGACCGATGGCCTGGGTCAGGTGACTCTTGCCCATCCCCGTATCGGAGAGCAGAAACAGAGAGCTGTTCTGTGCCTGGGTGGACGAGGCAAGGGAAAGGGCCGCTGAGTAAGCAAAATCGTTGTTCCCGGAGACCACAAAGTCGTCCAGGGTGAAGTCGGGCCTCAGCATGCGACCGCTGTGCATCACCGGGTTGGCCACGTTGGGAATGACCAGCTGGGTCTCCACCTTCTTCAACCCCTTTTTAACCACGGGGCCGCGGCTTACGCCGTTTGTTCCCTTGCGAACATCAAAACAGAGGCTGATATCTGACCCGAGAAGGGTCCGGACTTCATTCTGAATCATGGAACCGTAGTGATCCTGAACCCGCTTCTTTGAAAACAGGTTGGGGCACGAGACCCGAAAGTCATTCCCGCTCCTGTCCTCGAACTTTACAGGTTCAATCCACATTCGGAAACTGTGTCCGGGCAGTCTTTCCGCCAGCACAGCTTTAACATTATTCCAAACCGATTCCATACAGTATGCTCACCAATAAAAAACAATAAGAGGCTATTCCCTTTACAGGGCTCGTTAGAAAACCACCAAAATTTCTGATTATTCCCGATACATTGTAGAATACCAAGGATAGAAACAGAGGACGGGATCCCCCATAGTGATGTAAAATGGTATTAATCCAACGTGATGACCCCGTCAACCCGAATATCTTCGATTTTCAGGATCCACCGCCCCGCCTTCACACCACGCCACAAGATATTGTTATAACTCACAATACAGCCAACAGATCTCGCAACCCCCCATAAATATTCCCAATTCTTCAACACAGATTTATCTAACTATATTCGAATGATCCACGGTTTCCTTTCCAAAGACGACAAACACAAAAACTCTCGTTTTCTCTGCATTGCTCTGATTTGCTCCATTTTTCAGCATACCCACTCTGCCCCCCCATCTGATCACCCCAAATACTGCACCATTTAGCCCCCTTAGGTGAGTTCCCCTTTTTTCTCCTGCCCCCCCCTGGGGTGTTACCCCCAAGGGCCCCATAAAACACCCCTTTCCCGGCCTCCCCCCAACCTGTTGCCCCATACCCGACACCTACCACAACATAGGGGATGCCCCTGGGAGTTCCTCCCGAGGCAACATATTTCCGCCCCACCCATTGGTCCCTTTCATTCTCTTTTTTGCATTCCCCTGAACCAGCGCTGCTGGTATATATAGATGGAAGAAGCCCGGTATCCGGTCGTTCGCATGCTATCATCACGTATATCGCAGAATTCCGGAATCATACGGCAGAACCCCCAGGGTGTCGGTGCCCCACCATCCGGGCACCCCCCTATATAATAAAGGAGTACACATGACCCAGCCTCCCCTGCTGGCCCTGACCATGGGCGATCCCTGCGGGATCGGCCCGGAAATCGCCGCCAAGGCTTTTCACTCCCCCAAAGCCCATGAAAACATACGGCCCCTGCTTGTGGGTGATGAAGCGACCATGACAAGAGCCATTGAGACCACCGGCGTGCCCTTGACGATCCGGACCGTCAACTCGGTCAGCGAGGCCCGTTTTACCCCGGGCACCATCGACCTTCTCCCTGCGCTTTCCTGGCCCCCGACGAGGTGGTCCCCGGTGCCCCCACAGCCCGCACCGGTCAGGCCATGATCGACGCCATCACCCGCTCCGTGGACCTGGCCCTTTGCGGGGAGTGCGACGCCATGGTCACCGGCCCCATCCACAAGGTGGCCATGAAACTGGCCGGATCCGAATTTCACGGGCACACCGAGCTCATCGCCTCCCGCACCCGGGCCACGGAATTCGCCATGATGATGGCCGGAGACCGCCTGAAGGTGGTGCTGGTCACCATCCACATCCCCCTGCAGGAGGTGGTCCGCCAACTCACACCCGCCAAGATCACTGATCTGATAAGCCTTACGGCCCGGTCCCTCACCGAACGATTCGGGGTGGAGAAACCGCGCATCGGTGTGGCAGGCCTGAACCCCCATGCCGGGGAAGAGGGCCTCTTCGGCGACGAGGAGAGCCGACTCATTGCCCCGGCCGTGGAAGCAGCACGGGCCCTGCATCCGGAATGCACCATCAGCGAGCCCCTGCCCCCGGACACGGTTTTTTTCAAGGCCGCCGAAGGGCACTACGACGCCGTGGTCTGCATGTACCATGACCAGGGCCTCATCCCGTTTAAGATGGTTCACTTCCATGACGGGGTAAACACCACCCTGGGGCTTCCCATCATCCGCACCTCCGTGGACCACGGCACCGCCTACGACATCGCATGGAAAAACATCGCCTCGGAAGGCAGCCTCCTTTCCGCCATGCACATGGCCGCCATGCAGGCACGAAACCGAATCCGCAGATAGCACGCGCAGCGGAAACCATGCGCCGCCCCTTAGGCGGCGCACCATGCCCTTCATCAGGAATCAAACACACCATGGTTCAACCTGAGATCACAATATCCGGAGCCCGGCAGCACAACCTGAAAAACATCGACGTCTCGTTTCCCAAAAACGCCCTGGTGGTGGTCACCGGGCTTTCGGGGTCGGGCAAATCCTCCCTGGCCTTCGATACCCTCTACGCAGAAGGCCAGAGGCGATACGTGGAGTCCCTTTCCACCTATGCCCGCCAGTTTTTAGGGCAGATGGAAAAGCCCGATGTCGACTTTATCGACGGGCTCTCACCGGCCATCGCCATCGAGCAGAAGAGCTCCTCCCACAACCCCCGTTCCACGGTGGGAACCGTCACCGAAATTTACGATTTCCTGCGACTTCTCTTCGCACGTTCGGGCACGCCCCATTGCCCCTCATGCGGCAAGGAGGTGGGCTTCCGGTCCCTGGATGAGATCATCGGCGAGGTCCTTGACGAGCCCGAAGGCACACGTATCCTGATCACGGCCCCCCTTCCGGCCATGGCGCCCGATGCCGCGGCAGCCATGCTCAGGCGCCTCAGGCGAGAAGGGTATTCACGGGTCCGCGTGGGCAGCCGTCTCTACGAACTCGACGATCTCCCCGAGGGCTTTCGTGTGGATGACCACCCCTTTGACGTCATCATCGACCGCATCGTCATCAAAGAGGGCATGCGAAACCGCCTGGCCGACTCCCTGGAACTTGCCGCCCGCACCGCAGACGGCAAGGCGGGTATTGACCTTCTTGCAGAGGGGAGCACGGAGATCCGCCACACCATCCTTTACTCCGAAGAAAAAGGATGCAGCGAATGCGGCATCACCCTGCCGGACTACACGCCGGCGTCCTTCTCCTTCAACTCCCCACAAGGGGCCTGTCAGCGCTGCGGCGGCCTGGGTACCACAGAAGGCTTCGACCCGGGACTCATTGTCCCGGACCCGGACCTCTCCCTTCGGGAAGGGGCCGTGGCACCCTGGGCCTCGCGAAGCTCCGTTCAATTCGCCGAATTCCTGGATGCCCTGACCCATCATTACGGCGCCTCCATCTACACACCGTTTCGAGATCTCTCCGCCTCCTTTAAAAAGGTGGTCCTGAAAGGATCGGGAAAGGAGGCCATCCCGTTTTATTTTGAGAAAAAAGGACGCAAGGTCACCTATGAGACCCCCTTTGAAGGGGTGATCCCCGCCCTTCAGAAGCGGCTGGACGACGCCACCACCGCATCGGAAAAAGAGGACGTGCGCCGGTTCATGACCCAACACCCCTGCCCTGCATGCAGGGGCTCGCGCCTCAACGACCTGGCCCGGGCCGTGCGCATCGACGGCCATTCCATCTCCGACATCACCGCCATGTCCGTAGAAAAGGCCCTTGCCACCCTCTCGGAGTTCTCCTTTTCCGGGAAAACAGCCCTGGTGGCAGCCCCCATCCTTCGGGAGCTCACCAGCCGCCTCACCTTTCTCACCGATGTGGGCCTCTCCTACCTCACCCTCTCCCGGGGCGCCTCCACCCTCTCCGGCGGGGAGAGTCAGCGCATCCGCCTGGCCACCCAGATCGGCTCCAAGCTCTCCGGGGTTCTCTACGTGCTGGACGAACCCAGCATCGGACTGCACCAACGTGACAACCGGCGCCTCATCGACACCCTGAAAAAGATCCGGGACCTGGGCAACACCGTTCTGGTGGTGGAACACGACACCGACACCATCTACGCAGCAGACCACCTCATCGACATGGGGCCTGCCGCCGGCATCCGGGGCGGGCAGGTGGTCTACTCCGGCCCCCCTTCGGGCATCACTGCCTGCGAAGAGTCCCTCACCGGCCTCTATTTTTCCGGCCGCCGGGGCATCGAGCCACCCTTGAAGCGACGTCCCCACGACAAAGGGTGCCTGACCCTCATGGGAGCTCGGGCCAACAACCTGAAAGAGGTCACCGTGGACTTTCCCCTGGGGACCCTCACCTGTGTCACCGGTGTCTCGGGTTCGGGCAAATCCACCCTGGTGCTCACCACCCTGAAGCGGGTCCTCTCCCAGAAGCTTTCGAGCGCCAAGGAGCGTCCCGGCGATTACACACGCCTTGAGGGCCTCTCCCTGGTAGACCGCGTCATCGGCATCGACCAATCCCCCATCGGCAAAACCCCGCGATCCAACCCGGCGACCTATACTGGGCTTTTCAACGCCATTCGCGATATTTTCGCAAAAACCAAGGAGGCCAGGGAACGAGGGTACAAACAGGGACGGTTCAGTTTCAACATGAAGGGGGGGCGCTGCGAAGCGTGCCAGGGAGACGGCATCGTCAAAATCGAGATGCACTTCTTGCCTGACGTCTATGTGCCCTGCGACGTCTGCGGTGGAAAGCGCTACAACCGCGACACCCTCGACGTCCGCTACCGGGGTAAAAACATCGCCGACGTGCTGGACATGACGGTAAACCAGGCCTTTGAATTCTTCAAAAGCTATCCGGTGCTGCGGGCCAAGCTGGAAACCCTCATCGAGGTGGGCATGGGCTACATCCACCTGGGCCAGGCCGCCACCACCCTGTCGGGCGGCGAGGCCCAGCGCATCAAGCTGGCCAGGGAGCTCTCCAAAAAGGGAGGCGGTCACACCGTCTACATCCTTGACGAGCCCACCACCGGCCTGCACCTGGAGGACATCCGAAAGCTCATGCTGGTCCTCAACCGCCTGGTGGACGCGGGAAACACCATCCTCATCATCGAGCACAACCTGGATGTCATCAAGTGTGCCGACCACGTCATCGACCTGGGGCCGGAAGGGGGAGAGGGCGGCGGCAATATCGTGGCCGTCGGCACCCCCGAGGAGATCGCGGCCGACCCGCGATCCGTAACCGGCCGCTACCTCAAGGAGACCCTTCCCAACACCGTGCCTCAGGAGCCGCCTCTCCCACGTGGGGAGGGGCGGCTTAAAAGGCGATACCGCAATGGCGCCTGGCGATCAGGCCCGGGAAACCGATGCATCCAGGGCGTCGTCGTCACCTGGACCATCCACCTTTCGCATGCGCACCTTGGAGAGAAACCGCAAATTGGATTGCCCGAGGGAGACCGTATCTCCGTGGGTCAGTTTCACGGGCTCCTTGCCCACCTTCACCCCGTTGAGCCTGGGCTTGATGAGGCCGGAAACGTGGTTCAGGTAATACCCGTCGTCACGTCGAACCACGGTGGCCGCACGCTTTCCCACGAAAAACCCTTTGACCACCACCTCGTTTGATCGGGCATTTCCCATGCGGGTATAGCGTCCCTCCAGCTCGATGCGTCCCTTGCCTCCCTTCTTAAACACCAGGATGGGCAGGGGCTTTGCCGAAACACCCTTCAACTCCTTTTGCCTGCCATTTTTCAGCTCCGAGGTGTCGATGGCCATGGTCACATCAAGGCTGCCTGCCTTGGTGGCCGTCAGGGGTGTCTCCTGAAAGGTAACATCGGCCCGGTGTTCGGAAAAGAGGAGCTGGTGCTTACCCACCCCCAACTCATCGCCGTTTGTCAACACCGCCTTTTTGATGCGATTTCCGTTGACGTATGTTCCGTTCTTGCTCTCAAGGTCCGATACGACCACGTTGTTCTCACGGAACTCCACACGGGCATGAAAGCCGGAGACGGCCAGGTTGCCGATGATGACATCGTTCTTCTCATTGCGACCGATGGATAAGGGGCGACCATACTCCACGGTATATTGCCGGATCATTTTTCCCTGGTATTTCAATATCAGGAACGGCATGGGCCAGAACTCCAGAGTAACAACACCGCTTCGCCGGAACACGGGTTGCGATGGAATGGTTGGATAGCAGGACGATCAAAAAACAGATGAGCCCGATAAAAAAGGGAGCATGCCCGGAAGGCTCCGTGACCTTACCGATACCATGCCCTTAACTTTCATACTATATATGATTGGCTTTCTGAGGGTCAAGGGATCTTTCCGAGACAATCAAAGCGCCTGTTTTCAATAGCAAAGCGCAAGCAGCCATTGAATTCATGGTTGACTCAGGCGTCCTTGCCGGGGGCCAACCTTTTCCCGATTTTATGGTTTGGATCTGACAAACATCCGGTTGCGCCACTGAGATTGGTGCATCCACTGCTTTGGACGTAACGAGCCAACCAAAACGCTTTTGGCCCAGCTTTTATCAAAAAACCTGGCCGCCGGAGGCAAGCTGACTCGTTCCACCGGCAAAAAACAATAAAAAAAGGGCCGGATCGTTGTATCAACGATCCGGCCCTGAATGTACTCAGAGACAACGAGGTTGCCCGGAATTATCCGAGGAGACCTGCGATGGCTGCAGCCTGGGGATGCGCGTAGATAAGGATCAGCGCGATAACCAGAGCGTAGATACAGAGTGATTCGATCATGGCAAGACCGATGAGCATGGTTACAGTTACTTTACCGGAAGATTCGGGGTTTCTTGCGATCCCTTCAACGGCGGCTTTGAGACCCATACCCTGGCCGATGCCACATCCGAAAGCTGCGATGGCAATGGCAAGTGCTGCAGAAAAAGAGCTGACCACGAAGAACTGTAATGCTTCCATTTGTTTCTCCTTAATGTAGAGTGTATTGATATTCGGCTTCTTCCATTATCCCAATGTGTAAGCCGTGTAATCCCAAAACAGTGTGCGATGCCGATCAGTGTGCGTGTTCCAGAGAGCCCTGAAAGTAAATAATGGAGAGCAGGAAAAACACGAAGGCCTGAACAAAGGCAACAAAGATCCCCAGGGCCATGATGGGCAGCGGGGCAAAGTAAAGACCGGCCAGCATAAAGAGGATCCCCAGGACCAGCTCGTGACCCATCATGTTGCCGAAAAGACGGAACGAGAGGGAGAGCACCCTGGCCAGGTGGCCGATGATCTCAATGGGCATGATGAGGGGAACCATCCACCAGACCGGGCCCATGAAGTGCTTCACGTACTTGGCACCGTGATACTTCACGCCGATGAAGTGGGTGAAGCAGAACACCACCAGGGCACAGGCGCCGGTTGTGTTCAGGGTCGCCGTGGGCGGGAAGAAACCCGGCACCAGACCGATGAGGTTGGAGACAAAAATAAAAATGAAAATGGTGGCTGCAAGGGGGGTAAACCAGCGGCCCTCCTCCCCCACCGTCTCGACGAGGAAATCTTCCAGTCCGCCGATGACGATTTCGAAGAAGTTCTGCCCCTTGGTGGGGATCAGGGCGGGCTTGCGAGCCGCAACAAAACCGATCCCCGCAAGCAGGAGCATCACCAGCCACGTGTACATCACATGGGGATACTTGTGAGCAAAATGATAAAGAGCCCCATTGACGTCAAAGAAATCAACCAGGAACAAAAAGGGATGTGCCATCCTTACACCGCCTCCTTAAAGATGAGTTTCATCAGTTCGCACACCGTTGCCAGGGTGACACTCACCACGACCACAGAGAGTCCGAGAATGAGCCCCAGCGGATCCACAAGGTGCTTTGAAATGAGAAAAAAGATTAGTACCGCACTTATCAAAAACCTGACATAGTACTTTGCCAGGATCACATTCCTCGACGCAAGTTTCCTGGGCCTGAGCCCCTTTTCCAGGGTACGGGCAAGGAGATGGAAATTGACTGTTACGATGAGGGCGCCGCAGGTGAGGCCCATGGCCACGTCAGCAGAAAAAAAAATGGGTCCCATCACAGCAGCCAGGGCAAGAAGCACCCAATTGGCCCGTGTAACGAACCCCAGTATTTTCTGCTGCACCCCCATGTAGATCTCCCATTCGCCTACAGTTTTTTGCTTCTTTTGACCGCAAGAAGAAGATTCCGAAATGCGGCAGCAATACCCAAAACGAGGAAGACAAGCATCAGCACGGGGGTCGTTCCGAAAAAGCGATCCAGAAAAATCCCTACGCCGACACCCAGCAGTATCGAAATGGCAACCTGAAGCCCCAGACTGCTGTAATACGATAACTCCTTGAGGATCTGAGCAATCTCTTTGTTCACAGTGTTCCTTCCTCGAACCCGCAACACAAGGCATTACGGAAGTCAACTCAGCCTTGACTCACCTATCATGCGAATTGCTGAAAGTCAATTCCAAAGAGCACTGAACATCATAGTTTTTAAAGACTTATATCACGCAACCCATGAGACATTCAGGCACATCCGCAACACACCGCCTACCGGTAAACGCACCAAATCAGGGGGCCACAGGGGATTCCTTCTCTCCCTTGCCACCCCGATTCCTCAAATGCACTCCACCGATCCACAGCTCGACTCACCGGCCACCTCACCCACAACGGCAGCCTCCATACCCAGCCCTTTCATGACGGAAAGGCAGGGTTCGGCCTCGGATGCCGGCAGGGCCACCAGAAGCCCCCCGGAGGTCTGGGGGTCAAAGATCAGGTCCGCAAGACTGCGGGGCACCGAAGGAAAGACCTCCACCGACATGCCGCAGAACTCTCTGTTCCGGTATGCTCCGGCAGGCAGGAGACCCATCTCCGCATACTCCAGAGCCCCGTCCATCACCGGAAGGGAAGAGACAGACACCACCAACCGTTTTTTCGCTCCCCGTGCCATCTCCAGGGCGTGCCCTGCAAAGCCAAACCCTGTCACATCGGTGCAGGCCGTAGGGTGAAAGGTGTCAAGGGCCTCGGCCGCCGACTTGTTCAAGGCGGCACACACCTCCACGAGACGGCGCGACGCCTCGGCTCCGGCCACCTGCCCCTTGATGGCCGTGGACAGCAAGCCGCTACCCAGGGGCTTGGTGAGGATAAGGGCATCTCCGGTGCGCGCCCCGCCATTGGTCAGAAGGCGTTTGGGGTGCACCACGCCGGTGACGGACAGGCCGTATTTGAACTCGGCGTCGTCCACACTGTGTCCGCCCACCAGGCAGGCCCCGGATTCATGGATGGTCTCAAGGCCCCCTGCAAGGGTCTCAGCCAGCACCTCTTCGGGCAGGGAGTCCGTGGGAAAACAGACGATGTTCATGGCCGTCAGCGGCCTTCCCCCCATGGCGTACACGTCGCTCAGGGAGTTGGCCGCTGCAATGCGGCCAAAGTCGTAAGGGGAATCGGTGACCGGTGTCAGAAAATCTAGGGTCTGGATCAGCGCCGTTTCCTCGCTGAGTTGATACACGCCGGCGTCATCGGCCCCGTCCACCCCCACGAGAAGCTCGGGGGGACGGGTCACCTTCAACCCTTTGACCACGCGATCCAGGACCCCTGGATCCACCTTGGCCGCTCAACCGGCCGCCTTCACCTTTTCGGTGAGGCGTATGTTCTGCAATCTGTCCGTCACAACCCCTCCTTGCCTACACCTTGATGGTGCGGGCATCAAACACCGGCCCGTCGATACAGACATGGCGGTACGGCGCGTCCTCGTCGCTGGATTCCACCACGCAGCCCATGCAGGCCCCCATGCCGCAGGCCATGATGATCTCCAGGGAGAGTTCGCACAGAGCGTCGTGACCGTCCATGAGATCCGCAACCCCCACCAGCATGGGATGGGGCCCGCAGGCATAGACCTTGGCCGGATTTTTTTCACTCAAGAGACGGGCCATGGGCGCTGTAATCCGCCCTTTTTCTCCAGCCGAACCGTCGTCTGTGGTCACCACAACAGGGAACCCGAGCTCACGGAAGGCCTCTTCAGCCAGGACATCCTCCCGGCTGCGCCCACCGATAAAAACGGTGTGGTCCGAAGGGGAGCCCCCCTTTGCAAGAATGCGCCTGGCCAACAGCAGCATGGGCGCAATGCCGATGCCGCCCCCGGCAAGAAAGGTGGTCTCCCCGGCCTGGGGCTCGGTGAACCTGTTGCCCAGGGGACCGAGCATGCTGAGGACGTCCCCGTCCTTCATCCCGGCGTAGACCCGGGTGTTGGGGCCCACCACTTTGTAAAGGAGGGTGACAACGGTCTTGTCCCCTTGTGTTGTGACGTCATGGATGGAAAAAGGCCGTCGCAGCAGGGTGCCGCCCTTTTCCGCCTTGAGCATCACGAACTGTCCGGGCGCGGCTTCGGTGTAGCGCGCCGGGGCCTCAAGGCCCATGTGATAGTATCCGGGGCTTACCTCCCGGTTCCATAGCAGGGTGCAATCGCTAAGTTTCATCATGATTCCATTAATTGTCGATCGTCTTTATGGGGCCGACGGTTTGATGCCGATCACCGTGGCCATCCGGCCGGTTGTATGATTCCGCCGGTACGAATAGTAATGTTCCTCGTCGCATCGGGTGCAACACTGGGCAGCGGCTATGTTCGACGCCGAAAGGCCGGCATCGCAGAGCTGGTCCCGGCTGATGGCCCAGAAATCAAAATGGTTGAACCCCACCCGATGGGTGCAAAAGGACCGCGGCAGCTCTGTTTTGTAATGGACGAACTCTGCACAGCAGGGCCCCAGAGACGGCCCGATGCCTGCCAGCAAGTCTTCCGGGCGGCACCCGAACCGGTCTGTCATCACTGAGACAGTGGCGGCGAGTACCCCTGCCACGCTGCCGCGCCATCCCGCATGGGCATTGGCCACCACCTTCCTGACAGGATCAGCAAGGACCACGGCCTGGCAGTCGGCGGTGAGGATGGTGAGCATGGCACCTGGGCGGTCCGTCACCACGGCGTCGGCCTCCACCGGGCCGAGCTCCGGCCCGGCGTGAACATGAACGGCGTTTCCGTGGACCTGGGAGAGCACCACCAGCTCGCTGCCGCCACTCTCCTGCAGAATCGCCTGGCGGTTGGCGGCCACAGCCTCACCGTCATCACCGGAGGAAACCCCGGCGTTGAGACCCTGAAAGGGGCCGGTACTCACCCCGCCCTTGCGCATCAGCCATCTGAAAAAGCCAGGACACCCTGGAAAGGGCGGGAAAACAATCGTATACCAGTTCGCCTGAACACCTTCGCTCCATGGAGACCTCCCCTGTATCGACGGGGGTTTGTCACATGCCGGCGTGCGGAGACCCCGTCGCTGAAAACCCATGCCCCGCACCATCATGCTCTTTCTGTCAATCGCCTGCTGTAACACATGGGGCGCCGTTCTTCAAGACAAGGGACGTGCTCCCGGGCAGAGACCATGACCTTCCGGTCCATAAGCGCCACCACCTCGCCGTCCGCACTCCCCCCGTGGGCCAGTTCATCCCCCAGGGGCGACACCACCTGAGAGGCACCTTTGTAAATGAGGTTTCCGGAGCGCCCCACCCGGTTGGCCCCCACCACGAAGCATTGGTTCTCCATGGCCCGGGCCTTGAGGAGCGTCTCCCAGTGCACAAGGCGCGCCGCCGGCCACTGGGCCGGGACCACGAGGATCTCGGCGCCATCCAGAACCAACCCCCGCGCCAGTTCAGGAAACCGCAGGTCATAACAGACCATGAGCCCCAGCCGACCGATAGAGGTCTCGGCCACCACAGCCTCGCTGCCGGCGGCAAAGTGGAGATCCTCCGGGTGGGAGAAAAAGATGAAGTTACAATCACCCCCCTTTATCTCCCCGTCCCGATCCACCGCGTACAGGGTGTTCACCACCGCTCCGTCCGCCTCTTCGGGCAGAGAGCCTGCCACCACCATGTTCTCCCGTGCGGCAAAGGCTTGGAGCCGGGCCAGGATCTCCGGGGTCTCACTGGCCATGGTCCCCAAGTTTTCGTTGTCGAATCCGTTTACCCACATCTCAGGAAGCACCGCCAGGTGGCACCCAGCCTCGGCCAGTTTCATCAGTCCCTGAAAGGCCCGCGTGAGGTTGGCCTCAAGCCCCCCTTCCACCACATCAAACTGCACAACCCCGACCACAACCGATGGGTTCATCTCAATCGCTCCTTAAACCGTTAACGTGTCATGTCCCGCCTGGCAAAAACCAGGCTCTCCTAGGCGGCCCCGTGCTTTTTTGACGGGCGGCGCAGGCTGTCAGGGTGGAGCCGGTGGTGAAGACATCATCCACCAGAAGCACCCTCTTGCCCCTGGCCGATGCACCGGATGCCAGCTCAAAGGCCCCCCTCACATTGGACAGACGAGCCCTTCGGGACAACCCGGCCTGGGACACCGTGGGCCGCCTGCGGCGCAGCAGGCGATGGCAGACCCGAATGCCGTCCCTGCCTTCAAAAGGATCCACAAGAAGGGACGACTGATTGAACCCGCGTTTTCTCAGGCGTTTCCCATGCAGGGGCACAGGAACCACAAGATCAATATCCCACCTTTTTAAGTCCCCGTCCAGATACGTACAAAGGGCCCGGGCAAAAAGAAGGCGCCCCATGGGGGGCGCCAATGCTCGCTTGTTTTTGTACTTCAAGGCCTGAACAGCCAGGGCCGGGCCACCGTCGTAAAGATACGGGCCGTCATACGCGTCAGGGGACGGCTCGGGTCCATGCAGGCCCCGCACAAGGGAGGATCGGCCACGACCCCTGGAAGGGGCTCCCCACAGGCCGAGCACCGCTGCCCCGAGGGTTCCTGGGCTCCCGCTCTGCAGGCCGCACACATCACACTGGACATCACTCCGTTGAACACGTCGGCCAGGTCGTCTTCCCCAGGGACTGGGGTAATTGCAGGCGCCTCCCAGGGAAGCAGCACCCCGCAGACCCGACACCGGGGAGGGTCGCCGGGGAAGCCGCCGACAGCGCCACTGCCGAAACCCACCGCAACCTCATCCAGCCCCCCTGAAACGTGACGTCTATGGTTAAAGTCGAATCAACCACGCTCCCCAAAAAAACAAAACCGCTGCCTCCGGCGGCGAGGTGTCCACCTCGAAAGCAGATTGCGAATGCGCTTTCCCCTCGGTTGCCTGGGGAAAATCGCATTCGCCTTTGATTCTGACAGGCCTGAGTCTGTTTATTCAAGCCTGTTTGTAAAGCCCGTCATCACGATTCAGTTGCCTTCCTGCTCAGCCTCGCTGGCGTACCACCTCGTACATCACGAGGGAGGCTGCCACCGAGGCGTTGAGGGAGTCCACCTCCCCTTTCAGGGGAATGGAGACGATAAAATCACACCCTTTTCTCACAAGGGGACGAAGCCCCTTGCCTTCGCTGCCCACAACAATGCCCAGGGGCGCTGAAAAATCTCCGCCGAAAAGGGTGCTGTCCCCGTCGGCATCGAGCCCTGCGAACCAGAGCCCTTCGGCCTTGAGTTCCTCCATGGCCTTGGCCAGGTTGGTCACCACGGCCACCGGCATATGCTCCAGGGCCCCTGCCGATGCCTTGGACACAAGGGCGGTGAGCTGAGCCGAGCGATCTTTGGGCACCACCACCCCGTGGGCCCCAGCGCAATGGGCTGTACACACAATGACCCAGTTGGGGATCCTCAATGCTGTCCAGCAGCACGAGAAAGGGGACCTCCCCTTTTTTTTCCGCAATGCGAACCAGGTCGTCCGGGGCCATACCCGGAAGGGCACCGGCGTCAAGGGCCGCCCCCTGATGCTGGCGGGTTCCGCACAGCCCCTCCAGGGTCTCGGCGTCCACCCGCTCCACCGGTACGCCCGCGTCACGGGCAAGGGACTCCAGGGCATCCACCCGCCGGTCCCGCCGACCCGAAGCCAGGATCAGCCGTCGAACCTGGCGCCTGCCGGCCTTCAAGGCCTCCATGACCGGGTTGATACCGTACAGCAAATCAGCCGAGGGTTTCCGCACCTTGCCCTGCTTCGTCTGTTTCCCGTGCTTCATCAGGAGGCCACCCCTTCACGACAACTCTTCACCACGGAAACAAAGGCGGCCACGGCTTCATTCAGATCGTCGTTAACGATCACGTGGCTGTAAAAGTCGCGCTGATCCATCTCGCCCACGGCATTTTTCATGCGCTTTTCGATGGTCTGGCGATAGACTTGCGCGTTTTTCAAGGCGCGCCCGAAGCTCGTCCACAGACGGAGGCATGATAAAAATGGTCACGCACTCAGGGAGCGATTCACACATCTGCCTTGCCCCCTGCACGTCAATGTCCAGAAGCACATCAACGCCTTTGGCCACCGTGTCCTCCAGGGTCTCCAGGGAGGTGCCGTAGTAGTTGCCGTGCACCTCGGCCCACTCGGCCATAAGCCCTTTTTCGATGCGCTCTTCAAAGGCCTCACGGGTGATGAAGTGGTAATCTTTCCCATTCTCCTCGCCCCCGCGGGGAGCCCGGGTGGTGTGGGAAATGGAGTAGGTGATGTCGGGGTAGGCCTTGAGGAGCTCCCGGCACAAAGTGGACTTTCCGGCACCCGAGGGCGCCGATACGATATAGATATTGCCTCGTCGTTTCAAAATCTCTCCTGAGAGGTGGGCAGGTATCCTCTTTCCCACCGTCCCTGAGCTGGGCGTAGCGCTGGGAGATGGTTTCCGCCTGAATGGCCGAAAGGATAACGTGGTTGCTGTCCATCACGATGATGGAACGGGTCCGCCTGCCGTGGGTGGCGTCCACCAGCCGCTTGTCATCCTTGGCATCGTCCTTCAACCGCTTCATGGGGGCTGAGTTGGGAGAGACGATGGCGATGACGCGTTCTGCCACCACGCTGCTCCCGAAACCGATATTCAATAACGCCTGCTGTTCCATAATCATTTCCAAAGGGTATAAGGGTTGCGGGCGCCAGGGCCTTCATACCCCGGGCCACCCGCCAACACGTTGTCAACCGACGCCGCTCGGCCCTACTCGATGTTCTGGACCTGCTCGCGCATCTTTTCAAGCTCGGACTTCACCTTTACAATGATATGGGCAATCTCGGCCTTGCCGATCTTTGAGCCCATGGTGTTGAACTCCCGGTTGAACTCCTGAAGAAGGAAGTTGAGCTTCCGGCCCGCCTCTTCGTCCCCGGCCATGATGGAGCGAAACTGCACGATGTGGCTCCGGGACCGGGTGATCTCCTCGGAAATATCGCTTCGATCAGCCAGAAGGGCTGCCTCCTGGGCAATGCGCGCCTCGTCCACTTCCACAGCACCGCCGCAGAGGGTTGCGATGCGGTCCATAAGGCGCTCCCGATAGATGGCAGGCAGGGCACCGGCACCCTCTTCGATGGTGTCCAGGGAACCCTCCACGGTATTCAGGCGCTCTTTCAAGTCGTCGGCCAGAAAGTCCCCCTCCTTGGCCCGCATGGCATCCAGCCCGGACAGGGCTTCCGTCAGGCACGCCTCCACCACCTGCCAGTGATGATCGTAGTCGGTCTCCATCTCCTTGGGCACCACCAGGCCGTTGATGTGCAGAAGCTGGTCCAGGGTAACGGTCGCCTCAATGCCGGCGGCCTCGGCCGCCTCCTTCAGGGCCAGGCCATAAGCGCGGGCCTTGGCCGTGTCCGCTTCAAAGGCGATGGCGTCATCGGCTTCATTTCGGATCGTCACACGGGCTTCCACCCGGCCTCGCTCCAGGCGAGACGCGATCACCCCGCGCACCTTCTCTTCAAACCGGCTGTAGCCGTGGGGAACTTTGATA
Organism: Desulfoluna sp. CYM3A; assembly: GCF_056829965.1. Lineage (NCBI taxonomy): Bacteria > Pseudomonadati > Thermodesulfobacteriota > Desulfobacteria > Desulfobacterales > Desulfolunaceae > Desulfoluna > Desulfoluna sp. CYM3A. The sequence continues at coordinate 489,719 of NZ_CP186556.1, read as the reverse complement.
TGGGTATCCAGAAAACGGCTGTTGTAACTGCGAAGTTCCACTTCAGCGGTCACACTGCCGTCCATTTTTTCCGCCCGGGCATAGGCGGTCATGCTTTTAACCATGGGGCATTCATTCCTTAAGTGTGTGATGAAGCAAGGCGTCGTAGCGCCTGCGGACATCCGTCAGAAAATCAATCATCAGCGGCTCGGTGTAGTCGGGAAATGTCCAGGGCAGCGGGCGAAACGCACCGTCCCTGTATACCAGGGTCAGATCCGCATAGATTCCCTTGCCGATGCAGACCCTGTGGGCATGATCCTTGGCCGTGGCCAGCAGGAACCGGGCGTTTAAAAGAAGCCCGGGATCGATATTGACTCTCCGCCTTGCATGAATTGAAAAATCGTCTTCCAGGGCATTGGTGAGGCCCTTGATCTCGGCCAGGGTATCCTGGCCCACGGGCCGGGCAAAGGAGAAAACCCGCCGGAAAAGGGGCCCTCCCATCTCGGCTTTGTAGTAGGAGGTGCTGCTGAACGGCATCCACGGGCTCACCATATCCACAGGACCGAACCGATCCACCAGGGCCGAAGCGACATGGAGCAACAAGCCGCTCTCCTCCGTCAGCACGCCGATCACCAGCTTTGCGGGCAACATCTCTGTGGGCCGCATGACCTATGAAAGGGGCTTGGCCTCTTCGGCCAGCATCACGGGGATGCCGTCCCGGATTTCATACACGAGCTTGCAGGCCCCGCACACCAGGCCGTCTCCGGCCTCATTGAGTTCCACCTTCTCTTTGCACTTCGGGCATGCCAGAATGTCGATCAGTTCCTGAGAAATCGTCATGTGATTATCCAATCCAAATGTGTCTATTTTTATTGATGCCCACAAAAAACCGCTCAGCACACGGCCTGTGGAACACAAGGCTTAATGGCTCGTATCTGGGAAGATCCGGGTGGTACAAAAACAGGCCCCGAGCAAATTTCAGGCCGAGGCGCCCACCCTTTTCCTACAAATGTCTATCTATATCAGATGGGTCAACCCCATGCAATTCCCATTTAAATTGACACACCCGGGCGCATCTCCTATCATGACTGGTTTGTTATGTCCTTAAAACCCCTTTTCCGGTGAGCGCAGCCCCCTGCTGCCGCCACCCCGGAGTCGGCTCCATATGACCCTCTCTCGATTCACCACAGGCCTTGTCCTTTCGGCATACAACCTCCTCTGGAAGGCTGTCGTGCCCCTGACCCGAAACCACAAGCGCCTCAAAGAGGGCCACCCCCAGCGGACCCTCTCTGAAAACCGACTCACGCCCTCGGATATCTGGATGCATGCGGCATCCGCTGGAGAATCCTACATTGCCGCTGAACTGGCAACCGAGCTGTCCGGAGACAAGGCCCCCCGCATCCTCATCACCACCCACACCCGACAGGGCCTGGAGGTCCTTGAAAAGGAGCTGACGAGGGCCAACGCTACACATGTCACCGCATGCTATGCCCCCTTGGACGCACCAAGCCTTATGAACAAAGCGTTTCAACAGGTAGCACCGCGCCTCCTCGTCCTTGTGGAACTGGAACTTTGGCCGGGCATGCTGGCCGCAGCCAAACACACCGGCACAACCATTGCCGTTATTAACGGGCGCCTCACCCCCTCAAGCTTCAAGGGGTATGCCCGATTCAAAGGTCTTTTGGCTCCACTTGCCCCCGATTTCATCTCGGCCATCTCAGACGGAGACGCAGACAGGCTGGAAGCGCTTTTTCCAGCCACCCCGGTGGAGGTAATCCCCAACATCAAATTCGACAGAATACCTGAAGCGGGTTCCCCCGCATCCCCGGTCCCCAACCTGTTTCCCGGGGCCGAAGGGCGCACCATCTACCTTCTGGCCTCGGTTCGGGAAGAAGAAGAGCAGGTGGTTGCAGACATGTGCCGGGGACTCCTTGAGCGTGACAAAAGTGCCCTTATTGCCTGGTTCCCACGCCATATGGAGAGGGTGGAGCCCTTATGCCGCGACCTGGAAAGCGCTCACCTTGCGCCCGTCAAGCGCTCTTGCTGCCCGTCTTTGGATGCGGACACCCGTCTCGTTGTCTGGGACCGGTTCGGTGAGATGGGGGCGGCCTTTGCCTCGGCCCACAGCGCTTTTGTGGGCGGCAGCTTTGCCGACCTGGGCGGGCAGAACATGCTGGAACCCCTTGCCGCAGGCCTCATCCCCGTCATGGGACCATCTTTCAGCAACTTCTCGTGGGTGGGGGACGACCTCAAACAGGCGGGCCTTTTGATCACCTGCGAGACCGCCGACGAGGCCGCAACACAGCTGGTGCGCCTTGCCGGGCTCTGCCAGGAGCGCAAAAAAACCTTAGAACGCTTTCAGGAGCTCATCGCCGGCCGCCGAGGGGGCACCAGGGCCACCTGCAGACACCTCATCCGACTGGCTGCTATGTAAAGCGCATGCCCCTTCACCTGGTCACGCATGGGTGATATACTGTCGCCCACCAAATATGTCACAGCAGCCAAGGCGGCATCCGTGCAGAAGCCACGACAAGCAAAAAACGCCGGGTGACACTGCAACACGCGGCAAATGTGCCTTTATCCACGGGCGCAACCGCGGCGGCCACGTCACCATGTTAACCTTTGAATAAAAGAGTCCTCCATGCCCTCATCCATCCCCTGTATCGGCATCATTCCGGCACGCTACGACTCCTCCCGGTTCCCAGGCAAACCCCTGGCCCCCATCGCCGGAAAACCCATGTTCCAGCGCGTCTACGAACGGGCCTCAAGCTGCCCGTCCATCAGCCGTGTTCTCTTGGCCACCGACGACAACCGTATATATGACGCGGCCAAAACAGCCGGCGTGCCCGTGGTAATGACCTCGTCAGCCCACCGAAGCGGAACCGATCGCGTCCTTGAGGCGGCCAGGATCATCAACGCCCCCGAGCACGCCGTCATCGTCAATATCCAGGGTGACGAGCCAGCCCTTGCACCGGACATGCTCACTGAGCTCACGGCGCCCTTTTTCACAGACCCCGCCATCCGGGTCACCACCCTGGCCACGCCCATCTCACCGGAGGAGGCAACAAACCCCAACCGCGTCAAGGTGGTCACCGATGAAGCGCACCGCGCCCTCTACTTCTCAAGGTCACCCATCCCCTATCCCCGTGACGACGCCTTTGACGGGTACCTGGGACACGTTGGACTCTACGCCTTCCGTATGAAGACCCTGGAGCTATTCGCAACCCTTCCCCAGGGGACCCTGGAACAGGTGGAAAAGCTCGAACAGCTCCGGCTCCTTGAAAACGGCATCCCCATGCACGTGGGTATCACCCGCCACCAGAGCGTGGGCGTGGATCATCCAGACGATATCCCCATCGTGGAGCAGCTCCTCGCACACACACCAGATCAATAAGAACCCGATAGATCGACAGCAAAGGGCAACCTCACCGAGGGTTGCGCCATTCAATTTGAACCGAGCACACAAAGTGAAATCACCACATGCCTGAACAATCCCGAACAACCCCTACCCTTGCCGTTGCGGTCATCGTTAAAAATGAAGCGGACAACCTGTCCGCCTGCCTGAAAACCGTTGAGGGATGGGTCGATGAAATCGTCATCCTCGACTCGGGCAGCACCGATACCACCGAGGAGGTGGCCAGGCAGTTTACCGACCGATTCTTTGTCAACGCCCAGTGGCCCGGCTTCGGCCCACAGCGCCGCATAGCCCAGAGCCAGGTCAAATCAGACTATGTCCTCTGGCTGGATGCGGACGAACGGGTCACCCCGGAACTTCGCGCCAGCATCCAGGCGGCCGTTGCGGCCAACGACCCTGCAAAGGTCTTTCGCATCTCCCGCCTGAGCTGGGTGTTCAGCCAGTCATCCGGCATTGCGGCTGGTACCCGGACCGGGCGGCGGCTGACCCCACCGGCCTCACTCGCTATGACGATTCCCTGGTCCATGAGCAGCGGTGGATGCTACTGATGATATGGCTGTGGAGGACCTGTCGGGGGATGCCATTCACTACACTTACAAGGACCTGCACCACTATCTGGTCAAATCGGCGGGATACGCAAAGGCGTGGGCTGAGCAGCGGGAATCGCGAGGAAAAAAGGGAAGCATCTCACAGGGCATCCTGCACGCCCTGGGCTGTTTTTTAAAGATGTACGTTCTCAAGGTAGGATTTCTGGATGGAAAGCAGGGATTTTTGCTCTCCCTGCTGTCGGCGCATTCCACCTTCGTGAAATACGCCCATTTGTGGATCATGCGACAAAATCAGATGCCCATGGATTGATCGTCAACAGGGCCTCAGAAATATCAATGCGGCCCATGTCCGTCTCCCCGTCCGCACCGCCGCCTTCGGGCGGACAAAAGGCCAGGTGCCGCCCCTCCGAGTTGAGGGGCATCCATCGCAAAGGGGTTGAGGAGCGACGCCGGGGGAAAAATCCCACAGTGGGAACATCCAGGGCCCCTGCAATGTGAAGGGGCCCCGTGGACCCGGCAAGAAAGAGTGCCGCACAGGCGATGGACGTCGTAAAATCCACCAACCCCTCGTTTTTGTCATACAACACAGCGCGCCGTCCACGTTCTTCAACCATGGCAAGCAACCTCCGGGCATTGTCCTCTTCCCCCGGCCCTGCCGTCAACACCACCTCGCAATGGGAAGGAAGCCCGCAGATCAACTCCGCATACTGACCCAAAGAAAGATTGTTGGCAGACCCGCCGGACCCTGCATGCACAAACACCCACGGTTTTTCCAGTGAAATAGCAAGCTGCTCGGCAAGCACCCCGCGCTGCAAAGCGACCTGCTCTCCGGGCAACGCCACATAAGGAGGCCGGACCTCCACGGCGGGTTGCCCCAAATCGGCAAGAAAGCGGCGAATCAAATCCAGATTGTACTGAAATTCAGGTTTTTCCGATCGGGATCGGCGCTGCCTCAGGCGATGGGTATAGAGAATCTGGGCCAGCTTGGTGGCCGGCGCCAGGCGATACGGGATACCCGCCTTCCGCACGAGAAGGGCATTGTAGGTCGTGGAAAACAGGTTGATGGATGCGTCGAACCGGTGGCCCTTAAGCTCTTTGACTACCTTCGCCCGGTCAGCGTTGCTTCCCTTTTTGGTGGGGTCAATGATTACATCATCGATCCACGGACACAATCGCGCCAGGTCCGCCGTGTACCTTGGCACCAGCGCTGCGATCCGGCACTCCGGAAGGGATGCTTTAAGCATGGCAAAACTCGGCCACGCCAGCATAAAATCACCAATTTTGTCATTGCGTACCACAAGGATTTTTTTCATGTACAATTCCGGACACCTGACAGGTATAAATTTTGAGCAGCCACTTAACCATCTATAATTAAACAGTCAGTCAACGTCTCTTGTAATGCGCTGCGATACGTTTTCTGGATTCATCGGCTTCTTGTTTTTTTTCCAGAACCCAAAACGTATGCTTGTTCAGCAATGTCTTGGGTGACAGGTTAAGGGCGTATTGATTCCAGAACAGCTTGAGGGCAGACTTGTCGTGCTTCCACCTAAAACAGTTCCTGACAAAAGCATAGGTCGAAAGAAGGTAAACAAATGGCCCAACCAAGGGCAAAAGAGCCATGGACGACTTGCTCTTCTGGCATGGAACCCGTTCAACAATATCAAAACCATTCAGTGAAGAGATGGTCCTCAGGCTGTGGGCGGTGGGCGTAAAGAGGTGACCGTAGTAAATCTGGTCGCTCCCTTCCGAGTGCCAGATGCTGTCCACTTCGGACGGCGGCATGTTTCGCAAGGTCTCCCCTTCATGGACAAGGGACGTGAAGCGCCCCACCAGACATGACTTGTTCGGCACGGTAAGAACCAATAGCCCCCCGGGTTTCAACAACCTGTTGAATTCTCGAAACAGCTTCATGTGATCTGGAATATGCTCAATTCCCTCCTGACAGAGAACCAGATCCGCTTCGTGGTCGCCAAGGGGAATTCCATCCGACATGTCCGCAAACTCTGTTTTGATGCCCTCCGCTTCCATGAATGACGGAAAAAGATCAAATGCCAGGACCGTGGCCCCTTTTTGCTTCATGATCGCGCTGGACCGCCCGTCACCCGCCGGAACATCCAAAACAACGGCATTCTTCAATTTATCCAACGTATTAAGGTAATCCGCCACATATCGACTGATGCCTTCATAAACCATACGTTTCATGCTTCATCTCCACATACCACCACAATAGTAAGTTAGCGCATAAGAGACTCAATCAACGAAGATCTTACAAGGCAACCATCCATACCAAACAAAAAAGACCGATTGCCTTATCGTTGGTGAACGACCTGAAAAACCTCGCCCAACGTTTGGTTACACATCCTATGTCAACTCTTCACACCACGTGACTCCATCCTTGATTTCAACCGCAGGGTTTCCCACCGCGACTTTATGTGACCCTATGACCCGTGTGACCACGGAATGCAGTCCGATGATCGAATGATCCCCGACCCCCCCCCCTTTCAACACCGTACCCCCGTCGGCAATCCAGACATGTTCTCCGATAGCGATGCTTTTGGCAGGATTGACTCGTCGGCTGTCTTGAATAACATTGTGCCCGTCACTTGTCATGATTTTTACATTGCGTGACAACGATGTATTTTTATCGACTGTAATGGAGATACCATTCTCCTTGGCGGACAGGTAGCACTTATGGCCGATTCGGCAATTTTCACCGATCACGATGGAACAATCATTTCCGACAATCTCCAAAAACGTATCACGGATACTGGCCCCTTTGTGGATGACCAGCCTGTTGTTCTGCCCCTTGATAGAAATAAAGCACCGCCTGACGCGAGCCGCCCTGTCGATGCGTACAACGTGATTTCCCCTGATCCGCACTTTGTTTCGAACGTAGAACAAAATCTTATTCAACATCATCTTTCATGCTCCACAAGCTTGAATTGAAAGGCAACCCAGATGCCCTGTCGATCAAACCACAATAATTGATCCGAAGGAAAACCACCTGCAGCATGGAGACAGGCTATGGCAACTCTCTTTTTTTTATCCCATTGGCGCACCAGTGGGAATTCTGTTTCAACTTTCCTGAGTAAACACCAAAGCTCTTGCTATAGGATTCGTTTCTATCCGTCATTGGATGGTGAAGGTGATACTGAACGGTGTTGAACTTGGTGGACTCAAAGCGAACCCCCATTAGCCTCAACCGGCGCTCGATATCGGTATCCTCCCCGATACACGCGCTTTCAAAGTCCTCATCGAACCCATTGATTTGAAGCAGCTTTTCCCTTGAGACACAAAAATTGGATCCCACAATACCATGCTTCCGAATGGACAGCCGAAACGGCAGCCAGATTGCGTTTTCCTTTCGCTTGCTGTCGGAACATACAATGGACGGCAGGTTCACCTGCCCGATGCCCAAAGTCCCATTCAGGAGCCTGTCCGTAAATGACTTGCCCAGCATCACCCGGCGGCCGAACAGGCAGACATCTTTTTTGCAGCGCTTTGCATACTCCGAAATAAACCGGGGGTGCAATGCGCAATCCCCGTCGATAAACACCAGGAATTTCCCTGTTGCCACGGCCACCGCTTTGTTGAGAATCCTGCACTTTCGAAACCCGTGATCCCCTTGGGTAAGATGCGTTATTGAAACCGATGATCGCACCCTGTAAGAATCCACGACCTCTTTGATGGCGGCGTTGCTTCCGTCTTCAGCCACAACAACTTCAAAATTTGTATCCCTTTGCCGCATCACAGACGACAGAACTATGTCGAGAAAATCAGCTCGGTTGTAAACAGAAATTATCAATGTAATATTCATTGTTTTTCCACAACATAAAAAACGTATTTTGCCTAAGGTCGGGACCCTCCGAAGTATATCTTCCGACCGGCCGACGTCACAGCGAGGTCAAAACCCCCAGCATTTCCTGAAATTGAGTCTGCTCGTCAAAACAATCACAGGCCCGCTGCCGGCCCTCCTGGGCGATCTGTCCCCTCTCCTCACCATGGGTGTAAAGATACCCGATCTTGTCGGCCAGGTCCCGGCTGTCCAGACTCTCGAATAACAGTCCGGACCGGCGATCCTCAATGATCTCAAGGGGACCTCCGCGATTACTCCCGATGACGGCAACACCGCACTTCATGGCTTCAATGAGAACCATCCCGAAGGTCTCCTCCTCCGGAGGCAACACCACCACATCACAGGTCTGCATAAGTTCCTGCACATTGGTCACAAACCCGGTAAACACGATATTCGACTCCAGTTCGTCACGCTTCAAGCCTGCCTTGAGGTCTTCAAGATACGACTCTTCCATGGCGTCCCCCACAAGAAGGGCCTTGATCTCCACCCCCTGTTGCTTCAACCGTTTTACGGCATCAATAAGAAGATACTGTCCCTTGCCCTCCTCGATCCGGGCAACCACCCCCACGGTAAACGAAGCCCCTAAGGCATACTGCGCACGCAGCGCCTGTTTCCGGTCTTCATCAATGGGCTGAGGTGTTTTGGCCCCAATATAATGAGTCTCCACCGCGGGCCTCACGCCAGAGGGGACATACGCCTCGATCTGCTTCTGGACCTGCCGGGTAACTGCAATCATCATGTCCATGTGCTTGTACAAAAACTTATGGTACATATCCCCTTTAAAGCGGGTCATGGTCATGTGCCGGGACTGCACCAGCTTTGGTTTTTTCCGGGAAAAAAGCTTGGCCAACACGGCAATGGGGATATCCTTTGTCCAGTGGATATGGATGACGTCAATATCCTCTGCGTCGATGATACCCGCAATTTTCCTGGCAGTGCGAAACGGCAGGAGCTTGGGCGGCTTCCGAAGGGAAATACACGGCACCCCCGCTTTGTCAAAGGCCCCTTTCAACCGCCCCGCCTCCGACACAATGCAGGTCAGATTCACCTCGGGAGCAAGGAAAGTGGAAAGCCTCAAGGCATAAAGTTCAAGGCCTCCCAAATCTGGAGACAGGCACAACTGAAGAATATGTTGGTTCATACGAAACACTCCGTATCCTTAAATCCATTACGATGAACGCATCACCCGACAGGCCGCCCGAAAATACGCTACCCGCCATGGTATACCGCCATCTTATGTGGCCGAATTCACCCGGTGCTCCGTATTCCGGGCAACCATCAATCCACCGAAAAGAACCAAGACAAGCAAAATCCCGCCGTACGAAACAAGCTCACCATGGAAAAACTGGCTCGCCAAAAAACCCGCCCCCCCGGAAATAGCTGCCTGCACATACACGGCCTGTTCTGGGGGAACCCAGGCCAGGCCCCGGATAAGCTGATAGAATATCAAAACACCACACACAGAAAAAACAAAAAAAAAGAGCAACCCACATTCAGCCAACAGCTGGATGTAGCTGTTGTGGAAATTTCCAGGATACGTATTGCTCCAAGGATACTTCTTTTGATAGGCCTCGGACTGTGAGGCGTAAAAGGCCTTAAACTGTTCGTCGATCTTCTCCCGGCCGGCCCCCAGGAACAGATGCTGTGTGGAAAAATCCAGCCCAGCACGCCACAGCTGGAGCCTGGCAAGGTTCGAATGGTTGGAGGTGGTATCCCCGATGGACTTGAACTCCGTAATCACCTTACCTGCAGGGCCGATGCTGCAGGCGATCACCACCAAGACAACACCTGCAATAAGGCACTTGCGATTAAACAGCAAAGCATACACCCCAAGTCCCAAGATGACACCCAGCCAGGCCCCCCGAATGGCGGTCATGATCATCCCCCAGAAAAGCAGCCCCGCGATGCAGACCAAAACAGCAACCCACACCGGGCCTATCTTTCGCCTGAAGGAACCGTTTCCAAGATAGACCACAATGCCCAGGATAGTAACCATCAGCATGTCTGCGGTACGCCCGACGGCATGCCTGCCATGAAACAACCCTAACACACGCTGTCCTGGGTCTGCCATCCCCCAAGAAACAGCCACCACACCCGAAAGAAGCACCGCCCCCAAAAGCCATCCAAATCTCTTTTCATCCCGGATCGCACTGGCAAGAACAATGGGAAGAAAAAAGAATTTCATGTCGTTTAAAAACGAAGCCACGGAAGCCAGTCCGCCTGAAACTGAAAACAGGGCCGTGACGGCCCCTACCCCAATGGGGACAAGGAAAAAGGAAAGGTACTTATTTTCTGTTAAAAGAGGCTGCCTGTTTATCCCTGCAGAGACAAGCCCCATCAAAAGCAGCAGCCCTCCCAAAGAGTTCATGGCAGCCTTGGAGACGAACACAAAGAGACAAAAAAGAATGGCAAGCCCGAATGTCGCCTTGTCCAAATAGCCGCCCCATATTTCTCGTCGATTTACTACGATAGAGTCCTGTTCTTCCACACACCGCTCCTGAAGAATCATCAAAACATGCCATCAGAAAAGCCTGAACGCATGACATTGTTTTTTTGTATTGCGAAAACATAAGGTTATTGTCAGCACATCATGGCAGGGCATGGCAGGGCATATGAAAAGGGGCTTCGCGAAAACGAGGCAACGCTGATTTTTGAAACATTCTGGTCCCGTGGAGCGATCTCTTTCGTCCTTGATATCCGATCCAAACAGCCCCAACCAAACCCAGGTGGTCACCAAAGCTGCGTCAACCCGCCCGAAACCGCAATGTACGGATAAAAATCACCGCTACGTGCGAGCCATGACGTTCCTCAGAAATGAAAACAAGATGCATCCATCGCCCCCCTGAATCGCCATACAGCCCAGGGTAGTATTTTTGAAAAGTGATATCACAACCTGGAGGCTGTCACAACGCCATAAACAGAACGTCTTAAAACATAACAAGAGAACGGATGTTTGAAGATCCTTCCCGCCTGCCTGATACGGTCATGGGATATCGCCTCATTGCTCTCATTCCGGGTATCCCGTTTACCGAAGGCCACCGGCAAGATCACGATATTGCCTTCGCTCACGATAAATCATACGTATATTCAATGGACTTTTTCCCACAATGTTTATATATTCAGCTCGAAAATTATAGCAATCTTCCGTAATCGACACTTACGCGCTTGCGCGAAAAAAAGCGACCATAATGAAAAAATTCTCACACGTTAAAAATTTCACGGGGTACATGGCCAAGGTGTACCATGAAGTCGTCAAACGACCTGAAAAGCAGGATATCCTCGATATTCCTGCGGGAAATGGCCTTCTGTCCCAGAAGCTCGCCCAAGCAGGCCACAACGTCGTCTGTGCCGATATCAACGCCGAAAAACCGGACTATGTATACGCCGACATGGAAGCGAGCCTCCCTTTTGAGGATGAACGTTTCGATACCATCCTCTGCTTAGAAGGGGTCGAACATGTGATCGAACCGAACAGGCTCATTGCCGAGCTGTGCAGAATCTGCCGGTCAAGCGGACGCGTGATCATCTCCCTGCCCAATATCCACAACCTGTACAGCAGGTTCCAGTTCCTCTTTACCGGGACGTTTTTCCAGTTTGAGCCCTACGCCAACCAGCCCGCCCTTAAGGATGAAAAAATCGACAGGGGTCATATTTCATCCTTGAGTATCGTTCAGCTAAAATACCTGTTCGCATGCCACGGAGCTGAGCTCATTGGTATAGATGGAGACAAGTTCAAGCGAAAAATCCTGATTCCCCTGCTCTCTCCGATTCTGCTCCTGGGATTTGCGTGGCTCCAGATGCCGAAATTCCGGAACACGTGGAGCGGTGGCAAGGCCCTAAAAGCCCCCAACTGGATGTTCCACCACAACCTGCTGTTCAGCCGGTCGCTCATTCTGGTTTTCGAAAAAAAAGAGGACGGAACAACCTCACCCAAATGACCTACGCGGGACACCACTGAAACAGACCTTATATGAAAATACTGATTGTCCAGACCAGTTTTTTGGGAGACACCATCCTCTCAACGCCCGTCATCGAAGGCATTAAAAGCCTCCATCCCGATGCCGAGCTTTGGATGATGGCCACCCCCTTGTCCAGCCATCTTGTGGCCCACGACCCACTGCTCTCCGGGGTCATTCCCTATGACAAACGAGGGAGCGCCAAAGGAATCAAGGGACTTCGGGCCATGGCAGCACAGGTGAAAGCCATGGGTTTCGACCGGGTCTACTCACTTCACCGATCCATCCGCACCAGTGTGATGCTCGCCCTTGCAGGGATCCCGGAGCGCATCGGCTTTTCCAATGCCAAAGGGCGCTTTCTCTATCATCGGACCTTTCGACGGGACCCGTCGGTCCATGACGTACTGAGAAACCTTGCCATCCTTGAAGGCGAAGCCGACATCACCACCTTGAAGGCCGACATGCGCCTTTTTCCGCCCCCTGATGCCGACATCTCCGAGGACCTCAAACAGGCCATGCCCCCGGGCTCTTTTGCCCTCATGGTTCCGGGAAGCGCCTGGGAGACCAAAATGTGGCACTCCGAAGGCTACCGTGCGGTTGCCAAGGCTCTCTTGGACAAAGGGCTCTCCGTTGTGGTGGCTGGCGGACCAGCCGAAGCCGAGGCCTGCAGCCAGGCATCCCAAGGGATCCCGGCCATAAACCTTGCAGGAAAGACGGGCATCGGTGAGATGATCTGGGTTGCCAGCCGGGCGACAGTAATCATCTGCAACGACAGCATGGCCCTTCATATGGCCTCGGCCCTCAAGGTGCCCAACGTGGCAATCTTCTGCTCCACCACCCCTGCCTTCGGCTTCGGGCCCTGGAAAAACAGAGCCATTGTGGTGGAAAAAGAGCTTCCATGCCGCCCCTGCGGCCGACACGGGAAACGGGAGTGCCCCAACGGCACCGAAGCGTGCATGCGGGAAATCACCCCGCAGCAGGTGCTCTCCGCCGTGGAGACCCTCCTGGCAGAGGAGCACTCATGAAGATCGGCCCTTATACTGTCACAAGCCACCTTGCCCTCACACACGACGAAGCGGCCCGCCTTATACAGCACCTGCCCCACACCCTGGCGCAGACCACCAAGACCTTGGGGGGACGGGGTTCCCTGCAGTTCATTGACGGCATCGCCGGAAAGCATGTGGCCATCAAGCCTTTCCTGAGGGGAGGACTCCTGGGCAAGGTCAACCGAAAATTCTACATGGGATGCGGACAGAGCAGGGCCGCTCGGGAATGTGAACTTCTGGCAAGGTTCGCAGGAACGGCCGTCAAGGCCCCTGTTCCCCTGGGCACCATTGAATCGGGCAAAATCCTTCGATGCTGCTGGCTTCTCATGGAGACCGTACCCCACGATCACACACTGGCCACAGCCCATCTCCCGGAAGACCGGCTGGAGCCCCTCTTTGTTCGCCTTGCCCCCCAGATGAAGGCCCTGCTCGATATGGGAATCCACCATGTGGACCTGCACCCGGGCAACATCATCGTCACTGAAGGGGACCTGCCCGTTCTCATTGACTTCGACAAGGCCCGGGAAGGGGTCGGTCCCAGGCAGGAGCTTGCTGAACTCTACGTCAAAAGGTGGCTCCGGGCCGTGAAAAAGCACAACCTGCCCGAAACCCTCAGCCATCATTTCATACGTATCATGGACGGTCTGTAGCCGATCCGGCATAGCGTTCAAGGGCCAGATCGATCTTTTCCGTGACATCGGATACGGAGATGTACTCCATGCGCCCTGTCTTAAAATAACGCCTGGCCCCGTTCTCTTCCGCAGATTCCGTGAACCGGTCGATGAGAAGCTCCTGAAAGCGCCGGTAGGGTCCGCAACGCCTGGGATTGGAATACCCGAACAGACTCACGGTGGGTACGTTGAGAGCCACGGCCATGTGCAGGGGTCCCGTGTCCGGAGAGACCACAACCGTGGAGCCCGACAGCACCACGAGAAGATCCCGAATACCGTTTTGAAGGGCAATAACGGGCTTTGTTTCGGCCAGGCGGCTGATCTCATCTGCCAGGGCTTTCTCCCGCGAACTCGGGCCACCTGTAAGAACCGGAACCATGCCTTTTCGAGCCACATGATCCACAGCCTCAGCGTAGCGGTCCGCAGGCCAGTCTTTGTCGGGGCTGGAAGAAGCCACCACAAAGGTAACGGCCGGAGCCGCCAGGCCGTCAAAAAAAGCGGACCGCTTGTCCTGCTCGGCGTCGGTAAACCCGAAATTCCACGCCACAGGGTAACCCGTTACACCCAGGTACTCCGCAAACTCAAAAAACTGGTCCTGAACGTGGCCCGGGGTCTTCTTGGGAATGCGCCGGTTGGAAAAGAGCCACTGGCACTCCCGGGACCGGGCCATATCAAAGCCCAGCTTGAGCCGCCCCTTGATCAGGGTGGAGATGGCGCTGGCCTTGATGCTCACCTGGAGCATGAGGACCACGTCATACACCTCGCCCTTGAACCGTTTCCGCAACGCCTGCCAGTGCTTACGCCCACCTTTGCGATCAAAGAGCACATAGTGATCTGCCGCACCTTGATGCTTGACCATCTCATAGGCCAGGGGCTGGAGCACCCAGGTGATCTCCGCGTCCGGATATCCGTGACGCAGGGCCTCCACCAGGGCCATGGCATGGACCACATCCCCCAGGGCCGAAGTTCGAATCACACATATCTTTTTAGCCGGAATTTTATCCATTCCCACATCCTTCCCACGTTTTAACTCGCCGGTTCAAAAGGCCGTGTTGCCCTTGCCGCAAGGCCATGTTTTCGGTAACCATGGGAGAGGGAAAATCCCCTTCCACTGCCGGGCAACGCTGTGATATGACTTGATGCACAAAAAAGCCACCTCACACGAAGCCCAACACCAGCCGTCCCGTGTGTCCATAACCCAAACAACGACTCTGTGATACCATGACCCGATACAAAGAGATAGACATAACCAAGGTCCGGACCTACTCCGCCACCCAACGCCCTTCCAAAGTAACCACCTCCCTTGAGGGCACCCCTTGCGAGGCGGGAACCTCCATGGCCCGATTCTTCCAAAACCTTCCCGGGATATTAAAGGCAGGCGACCTCCTGGCCGTGGCCCGTGCCGTGGTGGAAGCCAAAGCCAAGGGCAAGCCCGTCATGGCCATGATCGGCGGGCACGTTATCAAGACAGGTTGCTCACCCATCCTGGCCGACCTTGCACGGCAGGGATTCATCACCCACTTTGCCTCCAACGGCGCGGCAGGGATCCACGACACCGAGCTGGCCCGCTTTGGCCACACCTCGGAAGACGTGGCCGCCCAGCTGGAAGACGGCTCCTTCGGCATGGCCGAAGACACGGCCGCCCTGGTCAACAACGCCGCGGAACGGGCAGCTGAAGGCACCGAAGGGTTCGGCCAGGCCGTAGGCGCCATGCTCATCGAAGAGGACGCCCCCCACAGGGGCCGGGCGCTTTTGGCCAGGACCCACGAGCTGGGGATCCCATACACTCTCCACGTGGCCCTGGGCACCGACATTGTCCACCAGCACCCTACGGCCAAGGGAGCCGCCATCGGCGAAGCCTCCTTAAGGGACTTTCGCATCTTTGCCCACAGCGTCTCCAACCTTGGAGACGGCGGGGTGGTCCTCAACTTCGGCAGCGCCGTCATCATGCCCGAAGTGTTCCTCAAAGCCCTGGCCGTGGCCCGAAACCTGGGACACAAGGTCACCCACTTCACCACGGCAAACTTCGACATGATCCAACATTACCGGCCCCACGTCAACGTGGTCTCCCGCCCCGTCATGCCGGGCGGCAAAGGCTATGCCATCACAGGGCACCACGAGATCATGATCCCCCTGCTGGCCTCTGCCATCATGGAGATCGAAGCCGGTAGCCTGTAGCGCCCGAGCACGTACACCCAAACGAAGGAAACCTGACACACCATGCACATCAACACCGATACCTTCAGCACCACACGCGTCCTTGTGGTGGGCGACGTCATGCTGGACCGATACATCTGGGGCGAGGTGGAACGCATCTCACCCGAGGCCCCGGTCCCCGTGGTCAAAACCGGTGAGACCACCGAAATTTTAGGCGGCGCAGGCAATGTGGCCGCCAACCTGGCCGGATTGGGATGCCAGGTCACCCTGGTGGGCCTCCTGGGAGACGACGAAACAGGCAGGCGCGTCACCTGGCTTGCACGAGACATGGGCATCGCAACGGACGGCCTTGTGGCTTCCAAAGAGCGTCCCACCACAACAAAAACGCGCATCATGGCTCAAAAGCAGCAACTCTTCCGACTGGACAGCGAGGTTGCCGCCATCCTCTCCGAAACCGATGAAGCGCAGCTCCTGGCAACCTGCAGCTCAACCCTGGAATCTGCCGACGCCCTGATCCTCTCGGACTACGGCAAAGGGATGATGCAGACCGAGGGCGTCTGCCAGGCCCTGATCCGTATGGCCACAGACAAAGGGATTCCTGTGTTTGTGGACCCCAAGGGAAGCGACTGGGACCGCTACCACGGCGCCACCTGCGTCACCCCCAACACCAGCGAGCTTGAGCTGGTCGTGGGCCACCGCCTCACCCCAAGCGAAGCGGCCGTCACCGATCAGGTGGAAGAGACCCGCACCACCTACGGCCTTGCCAACCTTCTCCTCACCCGAGGGGCTGACGGGATGTGCCTCAAAGCAGGGGCTGAAGACGCCCTGTTCATCCCCACCGAAGCCAGAGAGGTCTTTGATGTCTCCGGCGCCGGGGACACGGTCATCGCCACCCTGGCCGCAGCCGTTGCCGCAGGACTCCCCTTTGACGCATCCGCTCGCCTGGCCAACGCGGCCGCAGGCATTGTGGTGGGTAAGCTGGGAACCCGGCCTGTCACCATCGGCGAACTCAAACAGGATGAAGGGACAGAAAAATGGGAGCCGGCTCGACGCTGCAACCGTCCAGACACCACCCACGCCGTGCCTGGCAGGACAACGGCCAACGGCGGCGGTCTCCGACCAGCTCGACCTGTCCCCTTCCCACCACGGCCACGTGGACATTCTCCACAAGTCCCGGAATCTGGGGGATCGTCTGGTGGTGGGACTCAACAGCGACGCGTCCGTACGCAGGCTCAAGGGAAGCCGTCGCCCCATCGTGGGTGAGGAGGACCGCGGCGCCATCTTGAGCGCCCTCTCCTCCGTGGACCTTGTTGTGATCTTTGACGAAGACACCCCCATTGAACTGATCCGGGCGTTAAAGCCCGATATCCTGGTCAAAGGAGCGGACTACAAGCCCCACGAGGTGGTGGGCAAAGAGGTGGTAGAGAGCTACGGAGGCCGCGTGGAACTCGTTCCCCTCATGGAGGGCCGCAGCACCACGGGGATTGAGCAGCGTATTTTAGACAAGCAGTAAAAATCTTTAGCCATCACGGTCAACACACGGCGTAAAAAAAGGCGACACGGTCATCCGTGTCGCCTTTTGTGTTCTCATGTCACCATGATCAGGGCGCCAGCCCGACCATGGTGTTGGCCTTTGCCGGAAGGGCATCCCCTTTCATGATCCGCCACCACCCCAGGGCACGCCAGCTCTGCACAAGCCGTGACACCTCGCCGGTGTCCGGAACCTCGGCCTCCTCGGCGTAGGGCAGATGCTCCACACGGCTGCCGGAGATCATGTACCCGGGGGTCACCATCATGCCCCGTCCGATGCCCACCTGCCTGCGATCCGGGTCCAGCATGCTGGTGCCCAGGCTATGATAGGCATGACCCTTTGGGGCCGCCAGGTCGAGCAGGGTCGGCATGATATCCAGGTGACTCCCTGCCACCTGCTTGGGGATGGGAACCCCGCTGAGAACCTCTTTTCCGTACAGCACAAAGGGGACACTGCGGCTCTCGTAAAGGGATGGGTGTTCGTTCAAAAATTTCCGTGACCAGTGGTCCCCTGTAATGGCGAACAGGGCCTGGGGAAACCTCTTTTCCGCTGCCCGGACAAACCGCCCCAGCTCATGGTCCGCGTACCACAGGTGACCAAAGGTGGCCAGGGGGATCTTTCCATCGTACACCTCCGAAAGTTCAGGGGGAATCGCCTTTAAAGGAAAGCCCTTGCCGTACACGTCTATATCGTAAGGCGGATGGTAGGAGGTGGAGAGGATCAGGTTAAAGGATGGTGTCTCTTTATCAAGCTGTTTCAAGATAAAATCGAAGAGGTCCCCGTCATCCACGCCCCACTCGTTGCCCTTGAGCCAATCGCCCATGTGGTTGCCGCCGTAGCACGCATCAAACCCC
Source organism: Desulfoluna sp. CYM3A (assembly GCF_056829965.1). NCBI lineage: Bacteria > Pseudomonadati > Thermodesulfobacteriota > Desulfobacteria > Desulfobacterales > Desulfolunaceae > Desulfoluna > Desulfoluna sp. CYM3A. The sequence goes on along the minus strand of NZ_CP186556.1, from coordinate 471,706 downwards.
TGGTTCAGGGCGAAGTCCTCAAGGCGCTGCCAGGAGAGATAGCCTCCGTAAAACAGGTTGGTCTCATATCCCAAATCTTTGAACTGAGGAGCCATGGAGGTGGGAAACGGTTTCTGGGCTGCGGGCTGGTAATTGGTGATAACCCCCACATCGGGGAGCCCCGTCATGATGGCGGACAGGGAGACCATGGTCCCGCTGCTCGCGGAAATAAAGGATCGTACCTGCATCCCCTCTTTCCCCAGTCGTGCCAGCTCAGGCATAAGGTTCAGGGAGCGGTACCGCTCAAGGGTGGACCAGCTGTCCATACTCTCCATGACAAAATAAAAAATATGCTTAGGCCGCTGTGCTGCCGCCCCCCGGCTGGTCCGGGCCATGGCAGCGCCCAGGGAATTTCCGGGGACTTCGCCAAAGAGGGAGCTCACAGCCCCTTGCATATCTCCGTCCGGCAAAATGCTCTCAAGGCCTGCCGCGCTTGCCACCTTCTTATGGTGCTTTACGGTGTAGCGAAGGGCGGACCAGGGGTTCAGCACCATGCGGTTCAAAAAGGAATCCCGGGTGACGGAAGCATCCTTCAGCTGCACCGGCCTGCTCACAACCGAGCCCCGTCCGCAGAAGGTCACGATGCAGAGCATACAGGCCACGGTCACCGCTTTCATGGGCAGAGATTTGCCAAGATAAGAGAACCAGGCATCCGGAAAGACAGGTGTCTTGATAAACCTTAAGGCACATTTCAGGGCCAAGAAATAAAAAAGAACCGTTGCCACGGCAATGGTCACCACAGGGTAGCTGGTCCACGCCGACTTGATCACAGCACCAAAATCATCGTACACCGCCCCGAAAATCCACTGGTTAAAGGTGTCCTTGTATTCGGTGACGAACATGAAGTTCACCGAAAAGACAACGGCGTTCAACAGCAGGGCGATGCGGGCCATCCATGCCCGCACCACGGCAGCGCCCCTTGAGACATCCGCAAACGCACACAAAATCGAGGTAAGAAAGGTGGGAATCAGAATCAACACGGACACGCGGCCGTCAAACCGGAGGCCACTGAAAAAAGCAAGGATATAGTCTGTCAGGCCGATGCTTCCAGTCACGGCATCGTGAAACATCACAAGGACAAACAGACGATAAAGTTGCAAGGTAAGGATCAACAAGAAAAGCAGCTTCATATCCTTCTGCAACTCAACACAAAACGCCTTCCACGACAGGCGCAACTTCCTGGGGTACTGCATACAACGTCTCCTGCAACACACCGATACACATTTCCATGCTCCGCTCTTATTTGTAAGAAGCGGCAGCAGACTTCGGTTATCTCGGCGCGATTTCTTTGTATGATCCTGCCCAAAGCCCTGGGACAGGATCATCATTCGGAGGCCTATTTAATACATTTACCCGCAGAATTAAAGCCATTTCTCCGTTGTCAGTTCCCATCGACCACCTGCGACTGGGTTGATAAAGCCACAATGCCTCCTGCCGAACAGATATGCTGCGCAGGGTCCACATAAACGCTATGACACCCTTGGGGATGATGGAAAGGCCGTACGGATGGGTCATGGGATGAATTAAAAAAGGAGGGGGGAAAGACAGGAAAAACCGGGAAAGATGCCGAAGGGGAGCCGCTCCCACACGAACTCCCCTCCGGCGTTGACATAGAATCGTCAACTAGGTCCATAGCACACAACAAGGGGTTTTCACAGCATGAAAGCGTATTCGCCATGCGATTACCCCCGGATAGACCTGTGCGAAGAGAACCCCAAAAGAAAGAGAGGCGACCGGAAACAGCAACATCGAACCGTTGTAAGCATCCGGCCCCCGTGCCGATTCAGGTCTCCCTCAGCGGGGCGCTTTTTGAAAAATCATGGCCTGGATGCGGGGCAAAAGAATTTCCCAACAAAGCCGGAGCCAAAAAAGCGCTACCCGTATTTATTGACGAATCAGGGATTCTAAAAGGGCGGTGACGGCAGGAAGGTCCTGATTGAATTCGATGGAAACCATGATGGTGGCAAGGGGCATGGAAGCCATGGTTCGCACCTTGACCCTGTCCTTGTCCGTGGTAAGCAGAACGGAGGCACCACAGGATCTGGCTCGGGCCTCCAGGGCGGCGACCTCCGCCTCGGTGTAGGAGTGATGATCGCCAAAAAAACAGCGTCCGGCAATGGTCACACCGAGCCTTTCGGCCCCCTCTTCCACGGCATGGTTCTTGGCGATGCCGGAAAAGAGAAATACCGGCCCCAGTTCATCCGGGCTAACGGGACGTCCCGTGCCGTCCACAAGGGAGGCCCGGTGGGAGGACGAAAGCACGGGCAGAGAAGCGACCATGCCCCTCAACTCCTTGGGCAGATGGCCTGAAAATCCATGGACATCCCCTTGGCCTGCGCGGGTTAACACAACAGCGTCGGCCCAGGAAAGGGCGGACAGTGGTTCACGCAAGGGTCCCCTCGGCAGGACATGGCCGTTTCCAAAGGGGCGGCTGCCATCGGCAAGGAGGATATTCAGGTCCCGGGCCAGGCGGATATGCTGGTAGGCATCGTCCAGGATCACCACATCGGGCCGAAACCGATCGCAGGCTTCCATGCCTGCCGCGACCCGATCGCTGCCGATGACCACGGGCACACCGGGAAGCTGCTCGGCCATCATCACCGGCTCATCACCGGCCTCATGGGGGGAGAGAAACACAGCGTCTCCGTCGGAAACCACGGCCCCCCTTTTGGAAAGGCTCCCGCCATACCCACGGCTCACGATGACCACCCCGGCCCCTTTCTGTTGAAACCACCGGGCCGCAAAAAGGGTCATGGGTGTCTTACCCGTGCCCCCGGCGGTGAGGTTGCCGATGGCCACCACCTTTGCAGGCAGGCGTTTTTCCTCCAGTAGCCCCTTTTCATAGGCCGCCCGCTTGACCCGCCCCAGGGCGCCGTACACCTTGGAAAGCCCCAGAAGGGCAAACTTGGGTGAAAACGGTGAGGTCCGCCCATCGTCTTCAAAGGCACGTTCAATGTAATCCATCATAGTCCCCATACAATCACTCGTTTCCCTTTACGAAACCCAGGTGCCCGTCACTCCACGTCCTGCAGCAGGAGTCCGCCCCCGCAGAGGAACACCACATCGGCGGCCCATGCTGCAACAAAGGGTGGCAGCATTTCGCCGTACCCCAGGGAGAGGCAGAGGCTGTAGAAGACCCAGAAGAGAAAGGCGGCGCATATGCCGATGCCCACGGACACAGGGATCCCTTCATGACGCTCCCGCGTGAGGGCAATGCCTGAGCCGATCATCACCATCATGAGGCAAAGCAGGGGGAAGGCCATCTTGGCGTGAAAATCCACCCGGTAACGGGTGACATCGTACCCCTCTTTTTCCATCTTCCGAATATACTCCCAGAGGTCGAAAAAACTCATCTCCCGGGCCTGTTTGACCACGCTGCCCAGGTCCTCGGGCATCACCCCCACCATGTCGATGGCGGCCGACACATACTGTGACCGCTGACCGCCGGACTTCACGGGTTCCTGGACAATGGCATCCTTAAGGGACCAGCCCCTGCCCGTATACACCCCGGAGGCGGCGTCCACCCGGGCGCATGGTACAAGCGCGCCTCATCGGCAAACCGGGTGATGGAGACCCCGGACAGGGTCTTGGTGGCGATGGTGTAATGCTTAATGTAGATGATCTCCCGACCGTGCCGCAACCAGATGTTGTTTCCGTGGGTGGTCTGGATATTGCGTTTTTTGATCTCCACCATGCGGATATAGGTGGCCTTGTTCAAGGCCACGGGGACCAGGGTTTCCGCCAGGATAAACACGAGGAGGGTCAGGATGATACCCGCCCACGCCAGGGGCTTCACCAGCTTCCAGGCGCTGATCCCACCCCCCATGAGGGCCACCACCTCATTGTTTCTCCGCATGAGCCCGAAGAGCACCACGCTGGACAACAGGGCACACACCGGGGTCATCATCACGATGATCCCCAGGTTCCTCATCACCACGAACCCCACCCCGTCCAGGAGGTTGTAGTTCGCCCTGAGGAACTTTGAGATCCACGAAAGGTAATCAATGGCCACCACCAGAAAGAAGACCACCACCTGGATCATGGCAAAATACTTGAAAAACTGTTTCAGAACATACCGCTGGATGATGTTCATGATTGCCCTCCTTTCCGGAAGGGCCCGATAACCCGGCGTACACACGACAGAATCAACCCGCCCAGCACATCAAACCCCAGGGTCTTCTCCCGGGAGACCCGCACCAGAAACACCAGGCCCGCACTTCCCATGACCACGTTGCCCATCCAGAGGGCCAGTTCCGGCGGAACCGCCCCGGACTTGCCCAGGGACCATCCCGATGCATGCATCACATAATAAAGAAGAAAACAGACAAGGCCCAGCCCCATGCCCGAGCCCTTGCGGGAAAAAGCACTCCGAAGCCCTAAGGGAATGGAGAGGATTCCCAGGGTCAGGGCCGCCAGGGCCAGGGCAAATTTTTCGTTGAGCTCCATGATGGCCGTATCGGGATTGCGCCCCGCCTTCTTCTCCGATGCGATATGGGCGGAAAGCTCCGACAGGCTCATTTCGTCCCGGGCCTTGCTTCCCAGCTTCTTCTTGGAGCTGAGCTTGCCGAAATTCACCCGGATGTCGTAGGTGGAAAAGGCAATGGCATTGACCGACCGGTTCTTCAGATTCACCTGCTTGTACCCCACCAAGGCGCAGGGTCAGTGTTTCAGCCTCTTTGGAGAAAAACCTCACCCCCCTGGGGGCAGATATGGCCACCTCACTTTCGGGGTTCCGGGTGTCCCGGATAAACACACCGTGGAGGCTCTTGTCCTCAGGGTTGATGCGCTCCACATAGAGCATCACTCCGTCAAAGTTGGTGTTGAAGGTGCCCTCTTTCAAGGAGGCGTCCACACCGGCGGAGGCGATGTTCACCACCATTTTTTTATAGGAGTAGTTCCCCCAGGGGACACCGTAAACCGTCACGCCCAGGGTCAGCAGAGGGCTAATTGCCACAAAAAGGCCCCCACCGGGTACAGGATGGCGGAAAGCCCGGCGCCGCCTGCCTTGATGGCGACAATCTCCCGGTCGGCGGACATGCGTAAGAGGGTCAGCAGCACCGCCATCATCACGGACATGGGCAGGGTGTACTGCATCATTACAGGAAGGGTGTAGCCCACCATGGCAAGAACCGTGGAAAGACTCGCCCGGTAATTCACCACCAGGTCGGTGATGTCGATGATTTTGGTCAGGAGAAAGACAAGGCTGAGAAAGCCCAGGCACAGTAAAAAAGGCTGCAGCAGCTCTTTCAGAATGTAGCGATTGATAATGGTAATGGAGGTCACCTATCACTGGTATAAAAAGACAAAAAAGCGCCTCCGGCGGCCCTGCCGGAGGCCAAACTTTTAAAAAGTTTGATAAACAGGTTTCAAAGGCTCATTCGGTTTATTGAAGCGGATTCGGCTGTGAAGCCAAAGGCGGAAGCTTTGTGATAGATCAATTCATGCCGGAGGCGGGCTGCTGTTCATGACGCGTGCATGCCCAAAAGATCCCGGGCCACCCAGACCACCTCCCCGATCACTTCAAAACCGGTCAGATCGGCCAGATAGTCCACGGCTTCGGCCTTGTTGTCGGAGAGCACGCGCACGGCAGCCCCTTCCGTATAAAGTCGCTTGACCTTAATGGCGTCGCCTTCGCGAAAGGCAAAAATGCCCCCTTTAAACCGGCCCTCCTCCCCTGTTCGGGAACGGTCCACCATGACGGTATCCCCGCTTAAAATCATGGGGGCCATGGAATCACCGGCCACATCAAACAGCACCAGGGACGACGGGTTGCCCTTTTTCCGAAGCCAGATTTCGCCAAAGGGACAGGTCTCAAGCACCTCGGCCGTGGTCTCAAAGGAGCCGCCGCCACCGGACAAGGTGGCACGGTACTTGGGAATGTAGACCAGGGCGTTGACCATGCCGGCGCCCTCTCCCCCGGTGTACCCATTCAAAAGCCAGGTGATATCGCAGTCCAAGGCCTGGCAGATCCTGAAAATGGCATCAATGGTGGGGGATGTGCCGCTTTTCCATGATTCAAAGGCACCGGTCAGGCCCACGGTGCGATCCAGCTCCCCCAGGCGCCCGCCCCACTCCCGCGCAACCAGTTCCTCCAGATTATGGAGAAACACGTCTCTGTTCCACTTCATAACCCCACTCTTTCACCGCCCGGGGCGCCCTTGCACCCCGCCGGTCCAAGGACCATTGCCGACGCACGGCCCCGGGGCTTCCCAAAGCCTGCACGTGTGACGTAAGAATGCCCGAATCATAGCCAGAGGATGACGGGTTGTAAAGGGTTTCAGGGCTCACATTTTCGTGCCAGAACAGCGCAGGATCCCGACGGCAGGGCAAGGTCCCCGGCAAAAACAAGCCCGGCCGCCTCGACCATGGCCCGCATCTCACCGGTGGTGTACACTTTCCCGTTGTAGGTGTTCAGCATCATGTGAAGGTCGTACATGCCTCCTGCCTCGCCTCGGTCCCGGTAAAAATCATGGACCACCAGGGTGCCGCCCTGGGCCAGGAGCCCGGCAGCACGCCGAACGATCCCCAGGGTCTCCTCGTCCCCCTGGCAGTGCACCAGGTTGGAGAGCAGAAGAAGATCGGCCCCTTCACAGGCGGAAAGGTCCCAGCTCTCATCCAGCAGGTTGACGCTGGAAAGGGTCACTCGGTCAAAGGCTGAATGACTCGCCTTGGTCTCGCCAAAAATCCCCACCACATCATCCAGGTCGGCAAGGGAGCCTCTCCAGCCGGGATGCCGTTCCAAAAAGGCAAGACTGTAAGCCCCGGAGCCAAAACCCAGCTCCACAAAGAGGCCCTGCTCGTTGTCCGGCCTCACCACCTGCCAGAGCTCAGCCGCCCGGATGCGGGCTGCCTCATCCATGGCCTCGATGTACTGGGCCAGGTCTTTTTTGTACTCTGCCTCGCTCTTCTCCGATGCGGCGTAGACACGTTCGCCTTGCTCCAGGGTCTTTCCCAGGAGAGCCCAGGAGTCGTAGAGCCGTTTTTCAAAGGCCAGGGTACCGGCCATGGGATGGGGCGCATCTGCCCCGAAGAAAAGCGCCCCTTCCTCGGAGACCCTGATCCCCCGCGGGGTCTCTTCCAGAAGCCCCAATACACACAAGACCGCAAGGGCACGGGCCCCGAAGGATGGGTCCCACCCCACCTTGCGGCAGAGTTCCTCTGCCGTCACAGGTTCAGCGCCCACGATCTCGAACACCCCGGCGTCAAAGGCTGCCTCAAGCAACCGATACTGGCGATACCCCGTGAGCACGTTTTTGAACTTCAAATACGGTGTCATCTCACCCATCCATTTTCCAAAAATCACATACAAAAATACCCCTGCATGGCGTCATGCAGGGGCATCGTATCACAACCGGTTACAAAAATAACATTACCCTTTGGTATGGGGATCCTTGATGGCCACCTCGTCAAAGGTGAGGACATCGGCCAGGATGCGGGTGGAGGCGTCCAGGAGCTCCATGGTCAGGGCCGCCCCTGTGCCCTCGCCCAGGCGAAAGCCCAGGTCCAGGAGGGGATCCACGCACAGGTGATCATGCATGAAGGTGTGCCCCACTTCCACGGAACGATGGCTGGCAAAGAGGTACTCCTTGGCCGTAGGGGCCAGATCCCCTGCAATCAGGGCCCCTGCCGTGGAGATGAACCCGTCGCACACCACCGGGACGCCGTGGGCCGCAGCCCCCAGGACAAGCCCTGCCAGGGCGCCGATTTCGTAGCCGCCCACCTTGGCCAACACATCCACGGGATCCTTGGGGTCGGGCTTGTTCACCTCAATCCCTTTTTTGATCACGTCGATTTTGCGCTGAAGGGCTTCATCGTTGATGCCCGTGCCCCGCCCGGTAAGGTCTTCCACCTTTTCCCCGGAGAGCACGGCGATAATGGCCGTGGAGGGGGTGGTGTTGCCGATCCCCATGTCCCCGGTGCCGAGCATGTCCAGCCCGCCTTCGGCCACGAGTTCGTCCACAATCTCAATGCCGGCCTCAATGGCTGCCACAGCCTGCTCACGGGTCATGGCCGGCCCTTTGGTAAAGTTCTCGGTGCCCCTGGCCACCTTTTTATGGATGATGGGAAGAGACGGATCAAAATCGGCCTTGACGCCGATGTCGGCCGCCAGGGACTCGGCCCCGGCGTGCTTGGCCAGCACGTTGATGGAGGCGCCCTTGATCACGAAGTTGTGGACCATCTGCTCGGTGACCTCCTGGGGAAACAGGCTCACACCCTCCTCCACCACGCCGTGGTCTCCGGCACAGGTCACCACCACCTTCTTTTCGAGCTTCACATCGATTTTACCGGCAATGGCTGCAAGGCGGGCGGACAGGGGTTCCAGCACCCCAAGACTCCCCTGGGGCCGCGCCTGGTCGGCCAGGCGGGCAAGGGCAAGCGTCTCAATCCCGCGATCGATCCCCACAATGGAACCGATGGTCTTTTCGAGCAATGTCATTCAGAACCCCTCCTCAATCAATCCAATCAAAACATGCGCCCCCATGATGCCAGTGGTTGGAGACATGGCACCATGGGGACCAAATGGTCGTTCGTAACAAATCGTCTTTGTAGCGATTCAACTTGCCTCCGGCGGGACCACCGGAGGCATTGTAAGCTGAATGGCTACACGTCAATAACCCGTACCGTTGATCACGGGCGCAGCCCGTCAGCGAATGCGACAACCCGAGGTACGAGGGCTGGAGCATTCGCGAACCTGGGTTACCCCTTGTAGATCTTGTCGCCTTTGATGTCGGGCTGGAAAACCTCCATCCCTTTTTTCATGGCGCAGAAGTCGCCGCACATGGTGCAGGTGTCTTCCTGCTCGGGGGTGCGCTCTGCACGGATGGACTTGGCCACCTCCGGGAAGAGCAGGTGTTTTTCCAGATCGTCCCAGCGCATCTCGCGACGGGCCATGGCAGCCAGCTTCTCGGTTTCGCGGCGGTTGGGGTACTTGGCGATATCTCCGATGCGGGTGGCAAGGCGGGTGGCGCGCACACCCTCACGCACATCCTGAACCGTGGGCAGGGCGGATCCTGGCGGGGGTGATGTAGGTCAGGGTCTGCGCCGAAGCGGGCGGAGCTGGCCGCGCCGATGGCCGCCGTGATGTGATCGTACCCGGCGCCGGTGTCGCAGGGGATGGGGCCGAGGACGTAGTAGGGGGCGTTGCCGCTCATGCGCTTTTCAAGCATGATGTTGCCCTCGATCTCATCCAGGGGCACATGGCCGGGGCCTTCCACCATCATCTGGCAGCCCATCTCGCGACCCAGCTCGGCCAGCTCGCAGTTGATGATCATCTCGGCCATCTGGGCGCGGTCGTGGCTGTCGTGGATGGCACCTGCACGGATGCCGTTGCCAAGGGAAAGCACGGCGTCGTATTTTTTCATGAGGGCACAGACGCGGTCGAACTGCTCGTAAAGGGGGTTTTCACGCTTGGTGGCGTCCATCCAGGCCACCATGAAGGTACCGCCCTTGGAGGCAAGACCACCGTACCGGAAGCCCTGGGCGCGGAGGCGCTCAATGGTGTACTGGTTGATGCCGCAGTGGATGGCCATGAAGGAGAGGCCGTCGTCGAGCTGCTGCTCAATGAGGTCGAAAAGGTATTCGGGGTCGAGCTTGGAGGGATCCTGATACTTGCGCCCGGTCTCCTTGAAGGCCTGATAAAGGGGCACGTTGCCCAGGGGAAGGTTGGTGGCTGCCAGCACCTCGCGGCGGACAAGGTCCAGGTCCCCCCCGGCGGAGAGTTCCATGAGGGTATCGGCGCCCTCTTCCTCTGCGGCCAGGGCTTTTTCAATCTCGCTCTTGATGTCGCAGATATCGGAGCTGGTCCCGATGGAGGCGTTTACCTTGGTACGGAGGCCGGTACCGATGCCCACGGCAGGGCCTTTGTGCTTGGGGTTGTTGGGGATAACGATCTCCCCTTTGGCCACCAGGTCACGGATGACCTCGGGGGCATGCCCCTCTTTTTCGGCAACCTGCTGCATCTGGGGGGAAACCACGCCCTCCCGGGCCAATTCAATCTGGGTCTTGTCTACAGCCATTGTATCTCTTCTCCTTACAAGCATATCGGCGGACTCATAAAATAAAGTACCGCCACCATGATTCGTTCGGCCACCGACTCCGACGGCGCCCCGGTTCCACCCGGGAGATCACCCGATGCCGCCATGAAATCCGTCTGTCGAAAGAAAGCAAGGAGTACGAACAGACAGCGCCGGAATTTCATGATCATTCCCACCGGCACCAACCCGTGCCGGTGAAACGCACCGATTTCAGGCAATAAAAAAAGGGCTCTGAGGTACATAGATATACCTCAGAGCCCTTTGCCATCGAACTCGGTCACGTGAGTCTCATGCACGTCTTCTGACTTCCGGGGTAAGAGCTCCCGCCGCGCCTTCCCGCCCCCCTTCAGGAGAGGCAGTGACCGCTGGCATCTCTTCACATGATGAGGAGAAACCAACCTGCGCCGGGCCACCCGGTTACAGCGGCGGGACCGTCACGGATTTTCACCGTAGTTCCGTTTGCATGACACCGTATGACAAATTGAATGTGTACCCTGTTACCGGGTACTGTCCATCCTCTACACGAAACCGGCAAAGGGCGTCAAGGGGAAAAAACTCCGACGTCAAGGGTAGCGAAAAACACCTTGAGGGCGGTGTGAAGATGCGCTTTGCCCATCAAGGCCTTAAAAAAAGCATTCATTCAAAGAGAACGCTCAAGAAACGTTCTCCAAGATTTCAAATAGTTGGCACAACTGTTTTTACGCGTTCTTTCACTTTATTCGAGCACCTTGGTGTACCGGCTGTTTCAGGGCATACCAATAGGCTTCCCAAATTTTACGACTCCCCCAAAAGGGATTCCAGTCTCACCGCCCCATGTTCCCTCACAGCTCCATTTGGCCTTTATTTTACAATGTTGAAGCTCCTCCTACCTACATTTCGGCCTCAGATTCATGAATGCGTAAAAACATAACGCCCTCGTTACGAATAAGCCTATATGGAAATAAAATATTGACATATAAGCGATATTTCCCCTATGAAATGGTGATAGTGGAATTAAGGAATATTTAACCAACTTTGGGGGAAATTCATGAATCAAGTGACAGGGATTTTTAAAAAAATCGCTTCGGGAAGCCTGGTACTGCAGATTGTGATCGGGATCATTGCAGGTGTCATCCTTGCTCAGGTATCACCGGATACGGCAAACTCCGCAGGCCTGTTCGGCAGCTTGTTCGTCAAAGCGCTTAAAGCCGTTGCACCCATCCTCGTTTTTGTCATCGTCGCCTCTTCCATTGCCAACCAGAAGCGCGGCACCCACACCAACATGCGCTCCATCATCGGTCTCTACCTGGTGGGAACCTTTATGGCGGCACTCGTGGCCGTCACCTTGAGTTTTCTCTTCCCCACCAACATGACCCTGGTGGCCACAGACACGGCAGCCACACCGCCCAACGGTATCGGGGAGGTTCTCAACACCCTTCTCTTCAAAATCGTGGACAACCCCATCAACGCCCTGGCTACGGGGAACTTCATCGGCATCCTTGCCTGGGCCATTGCCCTGGGCATCGCCTTCCAGCATACGGGTGAAGCAACCAAGACTTTCCTGCACGACGTCTCCAACGGCGTCTCCAGCATCGTCAAGCTGGTTATCCGGTTTGCCCCCCTGGGCATCTTCGGCCTGGTCTCACAGACCATCGCCACCACCGGCTTTGAAGCCCTTTCCGGCTACACCCACCTGCTTCAGGTTCTTTTGGGTGCCATGCTCATCATCGCCCTCATCGTCAACCCGGCCATCGTCTTCTTCATGACCCGGCGCAACCCCTATCCTCTCGTGTTCACCTGCCTGCGTGAAAGCGGCGTCACCGCCTTCTTCACCCGCAGCTCCGCGGCCAACATCCCCGTGAACATGGACCTGTGCAAGCGTCTCGACCTCAACGAAGACACCTACTCCGTCTCCATTCCGCTGGGTGCCACCGTCAACATGGCCGGCGCCGCCATCACCATCACCGTGATGACCCTGGCTGCCGTCCACACCCTGAACATTCAGGTCGACATGGCAACGGCGCTTCTGCTGAGCATCATCGCCTCCGTCTCCGCCTGCGGGGCCTCCGGTGTGGCCGGTGGCTCGCTCCTCCTGATCCCCCTTGCCTGCAGCCTCTTCGGTGTTCCCAATGAGATCTCCATGCAGGTCGTGGCCGCCGGTTTCATCATCGGCGTCATCCAAGACTCCGCTGAAACCGCGCTGAACAGCTCCACCGACGTGCTGTTTACTGCTGCAGCGGATCTTAACGCCCGAGGCACCGCCGCAACTGAAACCGAAACCGAAACGGTTGCAGCCGCATAAGCTTCCGCACTTAAAAAGACAACACAAAGGGCCCCATGGGAATCGTTCCCGTGGGGCCCTTTTTTTGGCGGCTCATTTTTGATCGGACCCGGCTCAGCGGGGTACCAGGGGACCGTTAAAGGCTCGACGACTCAACCAGTTCAGGATCTCCGGGCTTCCAGGTTTTGTCGTAAAACGACTCCAGGGGGCCGTAGAGACGCAAAATCGTGTTCCACCCCTTGCCCGGCACGGTCTGGATCCAGTTATTCTCCTGGCCTTTGGGCGGCTTCGGGCTGAAGTAGATATCGTATGATCCGTCCTTGCGCTGCTTCAGGCCCTTCCGAAGGTTGTCGATGCCGGGAAAACGCTGGTCGGTCTGCAGCATGGCGCGGGTCTGGTTGTCATAGAGGGTAAAGGACCAGAAATTCTTGGCCGGTACGTCTTTGGGAAGGTTGATCTTGTAGGTCTTGCTTCCGTCAAGGGCGTTGCCATCCTTGTCGAGATAGGCAATGGCGTACTGCGAGCCCTTGCCCACGTTCTTTTTTGCCATGGCAGGGGTGATCCCCGTGGCATAAAAATGCATGTACACCCGGGAATCCAGCAACCGGGCACCATCCAAAAGAAAATCGTAGCGCCCCTTGATAAAGGGGTTTGTCCAGACACGCTCTCCCGGATAAAGGTAATGGCGTTGATCCCGGGGCACGGCCGTCAGGGCCCGTGCCGTCACCGAACCGATCTTGGCGGCATCGGTGAGAATGTTCTTCATGCGCTCGTCCGGTGCGAACTCTTTTCCCTTTTTAAGGCCGATGGAGGCAAGGAGCCCACGGATTTCAGGGTCAAGCCCTTGCACGGGTTCGGCCTGGATCTGCGCGTCGATCTCCTCCCAGAAATGAAAATCCATGCTGTGGATGGTGTTGTGGTAGGTACCGGATACATTCACGAATGCCATCTCCGGAGGGTTGCCCTTTTTTGACAGGGGGTAGATCCGAAACGCCTTTCTGGTTGCATCCACAGCCGGTTTGGGCGAGCCATCCACCTGAAATCCCCGCCAGATCACCCAATGCCCGTATGTGTCTGACCTTACCACATGGTACCCGTTCGGCACGTCCTTCCTGTAACCGGGCGGTACGATGAGCAGTTTCCCCCCCTCACCCTTGTCCGGGCCCGCGTTGCCGAAATCCACGACATAGTGAAACCAGGCATCGTTGATGAACCCCAGCACATTGGGCGGAGTCTCAATGACCATGGGCTCCTCACCAAGCTCCATCCAGGCCGCCATATATACCGACACGGTGTTCGGGGTCAGCCAGAGCGCTTTGGAGTCCATGAGATCTTCGAAGAGAAGGGCCGTGCTGTTTGCCGGTCCAAATGCCAGAAGCCCTTTTTCCATGGCATACATCGAGGCAATGGGAATGGTGGCCAGAAAGGCCTGGGTCGCACGCTGGAGATCAAGCTGGTCGTAGACCTTTTGGATCGTGGGCGCATCGGGAACCCCATCAAAACCGGTGAGCACCCCGATGGAGGTCTCCAGCTTGTCCGGCGTGGAAATGCCTGCGGGCACCTCGGTGGTCATCTTCATGGCAGCCTGCCCGTCCGAGGGCAGCCCAACCATGGTACAAACAAACAACAAGGCGAAAACCGGCAACTTCGTGCTCATGACGTTTCTCCTTGATTCATGGGGTTATGGGTCGTTTTTTCCTTTCCCGTCGCCCTTGGGGACACGGTCATACCAGTGAGGTTAAGCATGATAAGGCGAGGTTGTGACGGGCGGCATGGGGGAGACAAACTCAGAAGGGTTTATCATTAATTCAAGGCATATACACTCAGCAAGTATCTCACAGGCGCATTCACAGAGTCCAGCGCAATCTGTCCCTTCGTTATAGGGAAACACTGGCCATAAAAAGCGTGTCCCCTGTTATATGATGCTGTTTCCTGCCCCTCGGGTTTTCGGTGTACCCATGGCTGCTCCCCCCCACCTTTTTCAAAAATACTCTCCACTTATCCTTGACTCTCAGCAAACCACCATGCAAACATACCATACCGTATGGTATCAAATAAAAGGAGAGCGGCTTTGAGCAACCCACAGAACAACGAGAAGAAAAAGGCCAGGCGCAGCGCCGTTGAGTTGCTGGACGCCGGACTTAACCTCCTTGCGGAGCACAGTATTCAGCAATTGACCATTGATGCCCTGTGCAACACCCTGCATGTCACCAAGGGGTCGTTTTATCACCACTTTAAAGGCCGAAGCGACTACCTGGAGCGCATGCTGGAGCATTGGGTGGAAAACTGGACGGTGGAGAATATGCGACTGGCAAACACCGCGGGCAACGCGGTTGCGCGCTTCGATGCCATTGTGGAAAGCTCCAACAACCTGCCCCATGGCCCTGAAACAAGCATTCGGGCATGGGCACAGCGGGATGCCCTGGCCCTGCGATTTCTGGAGCGGGTCGATGCCATGCGCATGGATTACCTGTTCAACATCTTTTTGGAAGTCTCCGGTGATGCCGACAGGGCGCGCCTCCTGTCCCGTATCGGGTATTCCCTTTTTGTGGGCACGCGCATGGTGGCGCCTGCCATTGCCGGAGACGAGCGGGACGCACTCATCAACCTGGTGAAAAACGAACTGTACCACCTGCCAGCAACCGGCACCTGAAAACGGAGGAAACCATGAAACCTGAAATCCCCTGGTCGGACGTCGTATCCCTTTTCGGCAAAGTCACCCACACAGCCATCGCAACGGTGGACCCGGACGGCAGTCCCCGCGTCTCTCCCATCGGGTCCGTTCTTTTCACCGGAGAAAAGCAAGGGTACTACTTCGAAAAATTCCCCGAAAGCATGAGGCGAAACCTGGATCAGGACCCGCGCATGAGCATCTTGGCTGTTGCCCCGGGTTTCGGATTCTGGTTGAGCGCTTTGTGGAGAGGACGTTTTAAGAGTCAGCCCGCCATACGCCTGGTCTGCGAAGCCGGAGCACGCCGCGCGGCAACAGATGAAGAGCGCCAGGCCTGGCTGGATAAAGTTCGCCGGTTTCGGCACCTCAAAGGGCATGACATCCTGTGGAAACACATGAGTGAGCTGCGGGAGTTTACCGTGGTGCGTATCGAACCTGTGGAGCTGGGAAAAATGAACCCATTATAAGACCGAGCTGCCGGGACCGGTGAATCGCCCCCCCTTTCACCTTGAGGCATGGTTCACATAAATCAGCTCATCCGTGTTGAAGCCGAGGGCCTTTGACGTTGACACAAACGCATTCAGCACCTCCTCATCGACCGTCGGGTGTCGAGAGAGCAGCCAGAGGTACGAGGTATCAGGGCCGCAGACAAAGGCATACCCGTAATTGTCTTTGTCCAGGTGAAAGATCACGTAGGACCCGTAGAACGGTCCGAAAAACGAAACCTTCAAATACCCTTCGCTGGGCCTGCCCACCAAAAAAGCCTTGCCCTCGGCTTCCTTCCACTGATTTTTCTCCGGTAAAAAACCGCGATTTATGACCTGTACGCCGCCATCTTCACGCATGGCATACTCTGCTGTGACCTGCTCCATTCCCCGCTCAAAGGAGTGGTCCAGCCGGGCAATCTCATACCATGTCCCCAGATACCTCTGGAGATCAAATCCCTGGACAGGCACCACCGGATCAGGGACACCCAGGCACCCGGTAAGAGTAAACAACAGAGCACACACCCAACCAAGCTTTTTCATGTCGATTCCTTTCCCCTGAGGGTCCATGGATTGGCCTTGACAGATCCCTTTCACATGGCTAAACTCTGCTCCATTCAAAAAAAGTTAGTCTAATACAATTTAATTTGGCAATACACGATGACAAGCAGTAACACCCACATCTCCCTGTCCCCACCGGAACAACACCATACCTCGGAAAAGGAACCGGCCCTTCCCGAAGGCATGACCCTTCAACGCGTTGAGTTACGCCGGGGCCTTGACCTCATCCTTGTGGAAGGAAAACCCCTTCAGCCCGGCTCCCTTACCATGGAGACCGGTGAGGTGCCCTTTGAATTTTCCTTTCATCTTTCCGGCCACACGCACTACACAGTCAACCATGACAAAGGAGAACTCTGTTTCACTGGGCATCCGGGCCTGGGAGTCGCCTCTGCCTTCCCCCGCTCACACGCCACCATGGCGTTTGCGGCAGATCTTCCCATTCGCATGGTAGCCCTTCACATGACCCCCGCTTTTTTCCGAGACTACCTTGAAACACCCAGGGAGACACCGGGATACCCTGAATTTGACCAGGCCATGGATCAGGGCTCTTTTCCCCATTGTTTCAAAACCATCCCCGCAGACCCCGCCATGACCGTTGCCGCATCCCAACTCCTCCATTGCCCTTACAAGGGCATGGGCAGAAAAATGTTCTACGAAAGCCGGGCCCTTGATCTCATTGCCATGCAACTTGACGCCTCAGCCCCCCCTTCCTTTGGCAAAGGCTTGGCACCGTTCACCCCCCAGGAACTCGACCGGATCCAAAAAGCCCAAGCCCACCTGTCCCGCAATCTTGAAAACCCTCCCACCCTGGCAGAACTGGCCAAAACAGCCGGAATGAATCACACAAAGCTGAACCGCGGGTTCAAGGAGGTATACGGCACAACCGTATTCGGATACCTGCGAAGGTACCGCTTGAGCCGCAGCCGCACCCTCATCGAATCCGGAGAGATGAACCTCTGTGAAATTGCCTATGCCACAGGGTTCAGCAGTCCCAGCCACTTTGCCAAAGCGTTTCTCAGCCATTTCGGCATCCAGCCCAGCCTTTACCTCAAGCAGGTCATGGCCCGGCAGACCATCTCCCTTCCCCAAGGCCCTCTGCCATAAAGCCTCTGACTCTCCATCCCTCAACGCCCCATACATGATCGTGAACTCCGACAAATTCAGCAAATGACACCATACGTTCCGGAGATGTTAGTCTGCACGCAATTTTCTCGGCAGAATAAAAACAAAATCTCACTCGTATCATTGATGAAAGGAATCACATGGAGTCTCTTCCAAACACAGATGTAAGCTATCGTCCCCTCTACAACCTTGCCATGGGTCCCCTTAAGGCAGCCTTCCTCAACATGGCCCTTGAGCTCTCTATCTTTGATGTGCTGAGTGCTCCCGCATCACCGGAATCCGTTGCCCATCAGCTGAACACCCATTCCACCAACACACGCAGGCTCTTGGATGGCCTTACCATCCTGGAGCTTCTGGAGAAAAAAGAGGGGACTTACCGAAACACCCCCTTGGCGAACACCTTTCTGGTCAGCCACTCGCCCCAGTTTATCGGCCCCCTTCTCACACAGACACAAAACCCCGACATGAACCCCTTAGAAGCATTGAAAGCACTTGTTGCCAAAGGGCCGGAAGCCCACCCATCCCCCATGGACATGACCGATGAAGCCCTCTGGGCCGAAGAGGTCAAGGCGTCCTCCGGATGGGTTTTGGGTGGTGTGGGAAGCAGGATTGCAACCCGCATTGCCGACCTGCCCGGCTTTGAGGACCTGAAAACCTTCATGGACATGGGGTGCGGCCACGGCGTCTTTTCCCTCTATCTCCTGGAACATATCCTGGCAAATGCCACGGGGGTACTCATGGACCGCAAGGCCGTCCTTGAAGCGGCAAAGCCCCTCATCGAATCATTTGACGCCCAGGACAGGATCTCTTATCGGCCCGGGGATTATCTCACCGACGACCTTGGCCGGGGCTACGATCTCATCTTCGCCAGTGCCACCCTGAACTTTGCCCGGGGACGCATGGACCACATGCTCACAAAAATCCACCAGTCCCTGAACCCGGGCGGATATTTCGTCAGCTTTCAGGATGGCCTCACCCACGAGCAGACCCGGCCCGATACCATGCTCGGGGCCATTATTCCCTGCATGATGATGGGTCTGGATTACTGCTTCGACCAGGGAGAGATCGCCGATGCCGCCCTTCGGGCCGGTTTCCGCCATGTTCGGTCCCAAACCATGGAAACCCCCATCGGCAAGATGGAACTTGATATTGCCCGAAAAGCGTAGCCCGAGGAGACACAGATGAAGCATTCGTTAAAATATGCCCTTCACGCCCTGGTGATCCTGGCTCTGACCTGCCAGGCAGGAACGGTCATGGCCCAGGCCGAAAGTGGCGCTGAAGAAAAAACGCACCTTGAAGCCATGGTGGTAACCGCCGAAAAGCGCCGGGAAAACGTTCAGGATATTCCGGTCAGCATCACGGCCCTGTCCGGAAATGAGATTCAAGACGCAGGTCTTTCCGACATCCAGGGAATGTCCCGGCTGGTCCCCAACCTCTACATCGCCAACTGGGGAATCCGGGGTACCTCCTATGCCTTTATCCGGGGCATCGGATCGGTGAACAACGAGCCCGCCCTGGGGTTTTACGTGGACGATGTGGGCTACATGGATGCCCGAAGTTTTGATACCCAGCTCTTTGACATTGAGCGCATCGAAGTGCTTCGTGGCCCCCAGGGGACCCTCTACGGACGCAACTCCCTGGCCGGTGTCATCAACATCATCACCCGAAAGCCGGATAACGAAACCCACGCAGGCCTGGAATACACCCTGGGCAATTACAACCTGAATCGGGGTCATGCTTATCTGCGGACACCGCTGGTAAAAGATCGACTGTTTCTGGGGCTGAGCGCAGGGGGCGAGTCACGTGACGGTTACTTTGAAAACAGTTATCTCGGAAAGGATGTGGACAGCCGCAGGTCGCTCAACGGCAGGGGATTTCTTCGCTGGCTGCCCAGCGACACCCTGGATGTCTCCCTGGGTTTCAACGCGGAGCAGCTTCGGGACGGGGCCTTCCCTCTGGCCAAGCTCAAGGACCTTGACACCGACTCCTCCAAGGTGGCCTTTGACAATGAGGGCACGTACAACCGGGACAGCACCGCCACCCACCTGAAGGTGGCCTGGCAGCTGCCCTGGTTTGACCTTACGTCCGTCTCGGCGTATCGAGACTACGAGGACGAGGCATCAAACGATCAGGACTTCACGACCTACCCCATGATCACGTCCCATGAAACCATCGACGACAAGGAGTTCTCCCAGGAACTCCGACTGGCATCCAGGGATGAAGAAAACGCACGTGTGAAATGGCTGGCTGGTTTTTACGGATACAAAAAAGACAAAGACCACCTGATGGCCCTCGATTTTGCCCCGGGCATGTACCCTGTCCCCGGAGCTGTCCGTCGGCTCACGGACTCCAATGTCACCACAACGGGCACCGATCTCTTTGGCCAGGCCACACTCCGGGCAACAGAGCACCTTTCCGTCACGGCGGGCCTTCGGTATGACCACGAGTAGCCAAATAGACCACACCATGGATACCACCTCAGGTGGCACCACCCTGATGCACAGCAGCGTCGATGCGTCGGACACGCAGGATGCATGGCTGCCAAAGCTGCAGCTTGATTACCGATGGACACCGGGTCTCATGACCTATGTCGGCGTATCAAAGGGCTATCGAAGCGGAGGGTTCAACACCTCCCACCTTGACCCCAAGGACCTTACCTTTGACAGCGAGTTCAGCTGGAACTACGAGACCGGCGTCAAATCCAGCTGGTTTGATAACCGGCTCACCGTTAACGCGTCCCTTTTTTACATTGAGTTGAAGGATCAGCAGGTGGTCCAGCTCCTGCCTTCGGCCGACACGGTGATCCGAAATGTGGGTGAGTCACGGAGCATGGGGGTTGAGGTGGAATCCAGTGCCCTGCTGGCCCCGGGCCTGACCCTGGACGCCGGCTTCGGGTATACCGATGCCGAATTCAAGGACTACAAAGACAATGTCTCCGGTGCCGACTATACGGGAAACGAAGCCATGATGGCCCCCTCGTACACCTACAACCTGGCCCTCACCTACAGGTGCCCCATCAACCACACCTGGGACGCCTTTACGCGTCTTCGACGCATGCATGTCTTTTACTGGGACACCGCCAACACCATCAAAGAGGAGGACTATGAACTCGTCAACCTCAGCATGGGCTTGGAAAGCGAGCGGTACGACATTGTCCTCTGGGCGAAGAACCTTCTGGATACCGACTACCGCGTGGTCGCCTTTGAGTTTCCCGGATCTGACCCCGTGGGACAGTCCGGCGATCCCCTCACCGCAGGGGTCACCTTCAGGGCTCGATTTTAAGTTGCGGCCCGCCGCTTTCAAGGTGAGCCGCCTTGAAAGCGGGTTCACCCGACGGCTACCACTCCAGAATGACCTTCCCGGATTCCCCCGAGCGCATGACATCAAAGCCTTTCTGGAAGTCGTCGATGCCAAAGCGGTGGGTGATCACAGGGGAGATATCCAGGCCGCTCTGGAGCATGCTGCTCATCTTGTACCAGGTCTCAAACATCTCCCGGCCGTAGATGCCTTTGAGCTTGAGGCCTTTGAAGATAATCTGGGACCAGTCCACGGCGGTCTCCGGGGGCTGGATGCCCAGAAGGGCGATGTTGCCGCCAAAATTCAGGGCGTCGAGCATGTCACGGAAGGCCTGGGGACTTCCCGACATTTCAAGACCCACGTCAAAGCCCTCGCTCATGCCCAGCTCGGTGATGGTACCCGGGATGGAGCCATTGCTCCCGGAGACGTTCACGGCCCGTGTGGCTCCCATCTTCCGGGCCAGGTCCAGGCGATAGTCGTTCACGTCGCTGATGACCACATGGCGTGCCCCGGCGTGCCGGGCGATGGCAACGGCCATGATGCCGATGGGCCCGGCCCCGGTGATGAGCACATCCTCGCCCACCAGGTCAAAGGAGAGAGCCGTGTGGGTGGCGTTGCCCAGGGGATCGAGGATGGAAGCGGTCTCATCGCTGATGCCATGGGGGATCCGAAACGCGTTTACAGCAGGCACGGCAATGTACTCGGCAAAGCAGCCGGTACGGTTCACGCCGATGCCTTCGGTGTTGCGGCAGAGATGCCGTTTTCCCGCCTTGCAGTTCCGGCAGTAGCCGCAGGTGATGTGCCCCTCGGCAGACACCCGATCCCCCGCCTTGTAGCCCTCCACCTCGCTTCCCACCTCCACGATCTCCCCCACGAACTCATGGCCGATGACCATGGGGGCCGGCACCGTCTTTTGCGACCACTCGTCCCAATTGTAGATATGGATATCGGTGCCGCAGATGGCGGTTTTCTTCACCTTGATCAGAATGTCATTGTGACCGGGCCTGGGAACCTCAACCTCTTCCATCCAGATCCCCGGTTCGGGCTTTGCCTTGCTCAACGCCTTCATTGTCTCCATCGCTCACCTCATCTCCTTGTAAACGTTAAAAAACGCCTCCGGCGGCCCTGCCGGGGGCTAAACTTTTGAAAAGTTGAACAAACAGGCCCCAAAGCCATATTTTAAGTTTGCGCCAACATAAATACGGATATGATTTGACCCGAGGAACGAGGGCAAAGCGCATTCGTAACCAGCTTTCAAGGTGGCACACCTTGCCGCCGAAGGCTTGTTTTTATTCAATGATATGCAACGCTTTGCCCACGTTTATAAAGGCGGCGATGGCCTTATCCAGATGGGCTTTGGTGAGGCCTGCGGACATCTGGGTGCGAATGCGTGCCTTGCCTTTGGGAACCACCGGAAAGCTGAACCCGATGACGTAGATGCCTTCGGGGGTGGCCATACTGGCCAGGGCAGCGTCTCCGAGCATCACGGGGATGATGGGGTGGTTTCCGGGGACGAGGTCAAAACCGGCCTCTTCCAGGGCGGCCCGGAAATACCGGGTGTTTTCTTTGAGGGTGTCGATGAGCTCGGAGCTGGATTTCAAAAGGTCAAGGACGGCGATGGAGGTGGCGGTGACCACAGGAGCCAGGGTATTGGAGAAGAGATAGGGGCGGGAGCGTTGCCGAAGCCAGTCGATGACCTCTTTTTTTCCAGAGGTGTATCCGCCGGAGGCGCCCCCCAGGGCTTTGCCCAGGGTGCCGGTGATAATGTCCACCCGGCCCATGACCCCGCAGAGCTCATGGGTGCCCCGGCCAGTGTCGCCGGTGAAGCCCACGGCGTGGGAATCGTCCACCATGACATAGGCCCCGTAGGCATCGGCCAGATCGCAGATGGAGGCGAGGTCTGCAATGGTTCCGTCCATGGAAAAGACCCCGTCGGTGGCGATGAGGACAAAGCGGGACCCTTTGGCGGCTTTGAGCTGGGCTTCCAAGTCTTCCATGTCGTTGTTGGCGTACCGGAACCGTTTGGCCTTGCTGAGGCGCACCCCGTCAATGATGCTGGCGTGGTTGAGGGCATCGCTGATGATGGCATCCTCAGGCCCCAGAAGGGTCTCGAAAAGACCGCCGTTGGCGTCGAAGCAGGAACTGTAGAGGATGGTATCCTCCATGCCCAGGAACTCGCTTAGGGCAGCCTCCAGCTCTTTGTGGATATCCAGGGTGCCGCAGATAAACCGAACGGAGCTCATGCCGAACCCGTAACGATCCAGGGACGCGTGGGCCGCGTCGATGAGCGTTTGGTTGTTGGAGAGACCCAGGTAATTGTTGGCGCAGAGGTTGATGACCTCACGGGGCCCCTTTACGCTGATCTCAGCCTGCTGCTGAGAGGTGATGACGCGCTCCTCTTTGTAAAGCCCGGCAGCCTTCAGGGCCTCCGTCTCTTTGGCAAGGTGCGTAAGCAGTTCCGTCTTCATAACATCCCCCATGGTTGGTTGAGGCAAATAGAACAGACCCCTTCTCGCATCGAAGGCTTGTGATGATGCCCACCCGGTTAAACAGAAAGGGCCCTGTACCGGCCCCATGGAAAGCTGGAGCCCCCGTTATCGGTCCATCATCGCCTGATTATTGTCAAAACATACTCCTTGTGGGTTGTCAATTAAATTTTGACCCAAAAATTACCCATTACGCAAAATACAACCGTGAAAAATCTTCAATCATGAATTTTGCGTTAACAATTTTCGCATTTCTCAATCCGCAGGCATTTTCACCAGTAACGCCCCGACATGTGGTGGCGATACCAGGGACACCCGGCACAAGAGAACCAACAACAATGCAAAACGAATCCGGCCCGTCCTGAAAAAGGAAACCCAGGGGTAACAAAAAGAGTTGTGCAGCGATATCTTCGTGGGGTAATCAAGGTATATTCATCAGGCGGCAGAGGTGTTGCAGAATCCGAAGGCATGGGCCAAAACGGCGACCGTGTTGCCCGGTGTTTCTCCCTTCCACCAGAACCAAGGAACAAACCATATGTCAGAGCGAAGTTTCCAGACGGACCATATCGACAGGGCCATCATCAAGGCATTGCAGAAAAACGGACGCGAATCGTACAAGAACATCGCAAGGGAGCTTGGGGTATCGGACGGTACGGTGAGGCTCCGCGTAGAAAAAATGATCAGGAACAACTACTTGAAAATAAGCGCGTCGGTGGACCCGCTCTTTTTCGAAAACTGCATCATGGCCCAGATCGGCCTCAATCTCGAAGAACCTGCCAACAAGGAGGTGATGGAACAGATCTCACGTTTTAAGGGCGTTCAGTCCGTCAACAACGTCACCGGACGCTACGACCTTGTCATTGAGGTCTTTGTGGACTCTCGCAGCGAACTCAGAAAATTCCTCATCGAAGACCTTGCAACCGTCAGCGGCGTGAGGGGAACCGAAAGTTTTGTCTTTCTTGAGGCCATCAACAAATGGGCCAGTATTTCCGATTAATGGCCCCTGTTCATTCCGTGCATGACGCCCACCGGCTTATCTGATAAGGAATAGAAAGAGATATTAACAGGCTAAATAACAGCCTGAAACCATCAGATACCGGGCAAAGAACATGCGAAACACATTACTCGTATTTTACTCAAGAACCGGAACCACCAAGGCACTGGCAGAAACAATCCGGGCGCGGCTGAACTGCGACATGGAGGAGGTCTTTGACCTGAAGAATCGGAGCGGCTTTTTCGGGAATCTCATGGGGGGCTTAGACGCCTTGTTTCAGAGGCAGACTGCCATCAGCAAACCGTCCAACGATCCGGCAAACTACGACCGGATCATCGTCGGAAGCCCGGTGTGGTACGGCAACCTATCCCCTGCCATCCGCACCTGGCTAACCCGGAACGCCCCTCTCGCCAAGGAATCGGCCGCAGGATTCTTCTGCACCTTTGCGGGCAAGGGGAATATCAGGGCCGGGAAAAAATTCAGCGGCCTTGCCATGGCAAAGAATCCGGCCCTGCTCTGCGTTCAAAACGGTGAAGAACACGGCATCACCCAGGACAAGGTGGAGGCGTTTGCCGAGGATATGGAGAGGAAATACCCGGGTTAACCTGTCTCCTCGATAAACCCAAGCACCACGCCGTTGGGGTCTTTGACCAGCAGCAGCCGTAATCCGCCGGGCAGGGTTTTGGGACTCTCAAGTCCCGACGCGCCTATATCCAGAAGCCGGGCGTGGGTGGCCTCGATGTCGTCCACGTGGAAGGTCAGGGAGACCGAACAGGCGGCATTGGTCACAGGAGGGTCGGTGGCCCGCTTGATAAGCTCCACCTTGACGCCCGAAGGGTCTGTCAAAAAGGCCAGCTCCACCCCGGGGGACGGGGTCAGGCGACTGCTCAGCTGAAAATCAAGGGCCTCGGTGTAGAAGTTCACCGAGGCATCCATGTCGTCGGTTCCGACGGTTACAAACGCTATCTGCATGAAAAACCCTTTTGCATCAATCCATCCCTTAAAAGAGACGCTTCAGCCTGTTGTGGCCTCCCGCGGCCTTACCTGCCGCCCCGGAGTCCCACCACCAGGGCCACTTCCCCTTTGGGCAGGGTGAGGCGTTCGGCGATCTCGTCCACGGAGAGCCCTTTGGCGGCAAGCTGAACGATTCTCTGGCGGGATTCGGAGATGCGCTGCTCTGCGTTCTCTTCTTCGACGGCGGTCTGTTGTTGACGAGCCATGAGGGCATCGGCACGGTTCAGGTGTAATTTCAGGGAGGCGATGCGCTTTTCCAGGCCCTGGTTCAGTTCAGTGACTATGAGGCGTTTTTCGGCCACATGCCCGTCAAAGGCGTCGGCCACGGCCTTGGCCTCGGAGAGCACGGGTTCCAGCAGGGAGAGCACCCGGGAATGGGCCGCACGCACGGACTCAGCCTCCAGGCGTTGCCGTGTGCGCCGGGTCTGGATCAATTCGGACAGGGCCAGTGCCAGACAGGCAGTACCAAGGCCGAAGAGCAGAAAAGCCAGCATCGTATACAGAGTCATGGACGTGTCCCCCTCTCCTGAAGATCCGTGCTGAAAAAAAACATGGCGAAACATCTCGCGAACCAAACACAAAGGGCCGACGGCCCCTTGCCACCGCCCGGGCCTACATCAGGCGATACCCCTCCAGAACAACCCGGTCAATGACCCCTTCGGTAAGAAGGGCCCCGGCGGTCTTGCGGACCAACTCACGCAACTCCCGCTCCACGGGTTTTTCCCCGGACACCGAGGCGAGCCGTGCGGCAAGCTCATCGTAGATGCGCTTCCGGTAAAAGGTTTCATAGCCTGCCAGGGGATCTTTTTTTACCCCTCTTATGGTAAGCACCACGTGTGTGGCCACAAAGGCGTAGTCGTTTCCGTCGGCGGCAGGGATAAGAAAGTTCTCCAGACGGGAGATCACCTGGGGTTCGCCGGGCTCACCGGAGTCCAGCAAAGCCTCCGCCTCCTCGACCCCGGCGGTCTCGCCCACCTGGGCCACGGGAACGGCAGGGTCGTCCCCTTTGAGAAATATCCAGCCTGCCACCCCTCCCAGAATAAAAAACAGGCCGACACCGGCCGCCATGAGCACCCGCTTCTTCTTTCCGCCGGATGACTCCCGGGCGGGTTCCGGGTCCGCAGCCTCGACAGGCTCTCCAGAGGGAGGTGTTTCGATCTCGTCTGCGCGGGTCTGGGGCGGGTCTTCCAGGGTGTCGGTGAGGATGGTCTCGATCTCTTCATCGGAAATCTGGAACCCCTCATCCCCGGAGGGTGCAGGCTCTTCGGCATCCACACCGCTGTTTTTCAGCAGGCGATCGATGTCGTCCTGGCTGATGAGATCCTCATCGGTGCCCTCGGCCTCGCCGGTATCTGCCGGGGGGACATCATCCAGGGAGAGCTCATCTGGGGGCCCCTCGGGATCTGCCCCGGGCTCCGCCTCGGAGAGCACCCGCTGGATATCGTCCATGGAGATCATGGAAAGGTCTTCGTCGTCTGTGCCATCATCCTCAGGAAGCAGCTCGTCAGTCATCTCATCCTCCCTGCTGGATTCGGGGGTAGCCTCCGGGTCGTCGTCGCTCAGGAGGCGGTCTATTTCATCGGTATCGATAAAGTCCGAAATATCCCCAAGGGAATCGTCACCATCGGGAAACGCAAAGTCACCCTGTCCTTTGAGCAGGGTGTCGATCTGTTCCTGGGAAACGAAATTATCGGCATATGGGCTATTGGGGCGGGACATACGGCGCTACTTTTGATACCGGCGAATGCGTGATCGAAGTTTGATCAGCGACTGGGTGTGAATCTGACAGATACGGGACTCGGTGAGATCCATGATCTTGCCGATCTCTTTTAAGGTCATCTCTTCGTAGTAGTACAGGGAGATAACCGTCTGCTCCTTGTCCGTCAACCGTTGGATGGCTTCGATGAGAACCTGTTTCAGCTCCTTTTTCATCACCGAATCCGAAGGATCGTCTTCGCTTCGGATGCCTTCGGAAAAGGTACTGCCGCTGCCCTCGTCGCTGTCGTCGTTGCGGATGCACGCATCAAGGCTCAAAATGGCGGCGCTGTGAATGTCCGAAAGGGTCTTGTAGTACTTCTCAAGGGGCATGCCCAGCTCTTCAGCCACCTCCAGGTCGCTGGCGGGCCTCTCTTTGCGGGCCTCAATCTTCTGAACGGCAGCCTCTACGTCCTGGATCTTTTTCCGCATGGATCGGGAGTACCAGTCCATGCTTCGGAGTTCATCCAGAATGGCCCCTTTGATGCGATACTGGGCGTAGGTCTTGAGCCCCACATCCTTTTCAGGATCGAACTTGTCCACCGCATCGATAAGCCCCAGGGATCCGGCGCTCACCAGCTCGTCAAAGGCGACGTTGGCGGGAAGGCGAGACGCCACGCGTCCGGCGATGTACTTCACCAGATACGCGTACTTGCGGATCATCTCATCCCGTTCAAGCGGTGAGAAGTGGCATCGCCTCTTCTCCATTTTCTTTTCGTAGGCAGACGTCATGCAAACGATCCGATTATCCGACACGCCCGTCACCGGCGAAATATATCGCCTGCCAACGGTCGCAGATATGGACCTCTCCCCCCCTCGACTGTCTGACCGCTGAAGGCGCTAGGGGTTCTCCCCGGAAATCAGGCGGTTCATGAAAAACGATATGTTGCCGGTACCGGGTGTTCCGGACGGGGATTTGAGGATCTGTTCAGCTATTTTAGTAATACTTCTGCTTGATGCGGCTGCAGGGTATTGCTCAATTACGGGTTTTCTCCCGACGACAGCTTGTCTCAAATGATCATCAAAGGGAACGTACCCCACAAACTCAAGCACAACCCCTTTAAGGAACCTGTCCGCCGCCTGGCTCAAGGTGGCGTAGACCGCCTTGGCTTCCTGAAGGCCGCGGGCCATATTGACGAGCAACTTGAAATGCTTGGTGCCGTTCAGGAACATGACCTTGATCATGCCGTAGGCATCGGTTACCGACGTCGGCTCACCGGTAACGACCACTATACACTCTTCAGCAGCTGAATTAAAGTAAATTACATTTGAGGAAATCCCGGCCGCCGTGTCGATCAACATAATATCGTAAAGGTTATCCAGGCCCTCAAATTCAGCCAAAAGACTCAACTTCTGCCCCTCGGTAAGATCAGCAAAGGCCGTGTCCCCGGACGCAGCCGGGATCACCCCAACCCGACCGGAAGCCGGTGTGATCACCTCGGATAGCTCCTTCTCGCCTGTGATGACATGCCCCACATGGTACTTCGGGTGAATCCCGAAAATGATGTCCACGTTGGCCAGCCCCATGTCGGCGTCAAAGATCAACACCCGCTTTCCCATGTCGGCAAAAGCCACCGCGAGATTGGCCACCATATTGGTCTTGCCCACGCCTCCTTTGCCGCTGGTGATGGAAATCACGCGCGTGGAAGATGCCCGTAAGCCCCCCCTGCGAACGGAAGAGGCCCCTCTGCCCTTAACCATTTCCCTAAGACTGCTTGCCTGATCCACTGTTGTACTATTGCTCCATGTCGGTTTCTTGAGAGGGGTTTGAAAGGACCAGCCCCAGCACACTTTTTCTGTCTGCGACCACCAGGTCCTCCGGCACCCTCTGCCCATTGGTAATGAGCGATAAGGGAAGCCGGGCTTCTGCCATGGTGTCGAAAATCGATGCGGCGCGCCTTGTCTCGTCCACCTTGGTAAAGACAAGGGTCTCCGGCCTTAAGACCGAAAATCGCTGCACCACCTCCCGGGCATCCAGGCGCCCTGTGACGGCGCTCACCACCAGGTGCACCGACAGGGGCACGCCACTGCCCAGGATCGTCTTGAGTTCCTCCATGCGGGCGGTATCCAGATGGCTCTGGCCGGCCGTGTCCACGAGGATCACCTCGCAGCGCTCCAGCTTGGAGAGGGCCGACACCAGGTCCTCCCGGCTGAAGGCCGGAACAAAGGGAATGCCCATGATGGAGGCGTACGTCTTGAGTTGATCGATGGCGCCGATGCGGTAGCTGTCCACGGAGATGAGTCCCACCTTTCTCCCCTGCTTTAAAAACAGCTCCGCCGCCAGTTTGGCGATGGTCGTGGTCTTGCCCGATCCCGTGGGTCCTACAAATGTCGCCACCTGGCGTCCTTCCTGCGCCCGGCCGGAAAGGCCGAAGGGATCGGCCACCTTCACCTGTCCCACTAGCAGGGACAGCACTTCCCGCCCGATGCTGTCGGCGGGCAACTCGCCGTCGCCTGCCCGGCTCGCAAGCCTCTCCTCGGCCCGGGCCACCACTTCACGGGCCCGCGAATCCGAGACCCCGGCACGGAGCAGGGTCGTAAAAATGCTTTGGGTTTCCGGGTTCCGGAGGATCTGACGCTCCTCCTCGGCCTGCTGGGAGAGAAGCATCAGCTCCTTTAACGCTGCCAGCTCCGACTGAACGGCAGCCCATCCCTCGGGCGAAGGTTTCTCTTCGGTTATATCCCGCACCGAACGGGAGTCAACCCCGCCCTTGGTCACAGGGACCGCCTCGGGAAAAAGGGAGTCGGTATTCCCTGCCGGGGGCTTTTCCGCGTCCACCTCGAAGATATCACGTCCGTACGGGTTATTCACCCCCACAGGAATGCGCCGGGTCGATAAAATGATGGCGTCGTCCCCGATGCTCTCCTTCACCTTGGCCACGGCCGCCTGCATACTGCCTGCCGTAAAGGTCTTAACTGCCATGGGCCGACTCCATTCCGCCGGGCAGGGAGACCTTGCCCGTGGCCTTGATGTTCATGTTGCGGGTAATCTCGCCGTGGGACACCACCATCACCGATGGAATCCAGGGTTCGATAAGGGCCCGAACATGCCGTCTCAACACCGGCGAACAGAGAATCACCGGTTGAACATTCAATCCCATATTTCGGTCCACTTCCTTTTGAATTGCCATGATAACCTGTTCCGACACCATGGGGTCCAGGGCGAGCCAGGCGCCCCCTTCGGAGTTCTGCAAGGCTCCGCTGAGCTGGTCTTCCAGAGGCTGATCCAGAAGGATCACGGGCAACGAGCCGTCCCCTTGCTGGTACTGGGAGAGAAAGCCCCTTGCAAGGCGCTGGCGCACATACTCGGTCAACAGGTCCGTGTCCTTGCTCATGGGAGCGTAATCGGCCAGGGTCTCCACAATGGTGAGAAGGTCCCGGATGGAGACCCGCTCCCGCAACAGGTTCTGGAGCACCTTCTGCACCATGCCCAGGGTCATGAGGGAGGGCACCAGCTCCTCCACGGCCTTGGGGCTGGACTTGGCCAGGTTGTCCAGAAGCGCCTGCACCTCCTGGCGCCCCAGCAACTCGTAGGCGTTGTTTCGCACCACCTCGGTGATGTGGGTGGCGATGACCGTGGAGGTGTCCACCACCGTGTACCCGGCAAACTTGGCGTCCTCCTCCCGTTCCATGGGAATCCAGATGGCCGGCAGGTTAAAGGCCGGCTCCCGGGTGGGAATGCCGTCGATGGTCTGGTTCACGTCTCCGGGGTCCATGGCCAGAAGGTGGTTGACCATCATCTCTCCTGCGGCCATCTCCACCCCGCGAATCAACATGCGATACCCGGAAGGCTTCAGTTTCAGGTTGTCGCGGATGTGGATGGGGGGCACCACAATGCCCATCTCCGTTGCAAACTGGCGCCTGATGGCCTTGATGCGGCCCAGGAGGCTGCCGTCCTGGTTCCGGTCCACCAGGGAGATGAGCCGTAGCCCACCTCAAGCTCCATGCTGTCCATGGCCAGAAGGCTCTCCACGTCATCAGGACCGGAGTCGGCCGGGGCCTCCTCCATCTCGTCGGGGGGCATCTCATCCACGGATTCGCCTTCCCGGGGACCGAAGGCATAGGTCGCTCCGGCCAGGCCCAGCCCCAGAATCATAAAGGGAAACCCGGGCAGCCCGGGAACCAGCCCCAACAGAAACACGATAACCGAGCCGACGTAAATAGGAAAGGCACTGGAGAAAATATGCTTGGCAAACTCCTCGCCCATTCGCCCTTCGGAGCCGGAGCGGGAGACGAGGATACCGGCGGATGTGGAGATAACAAGGGAAGGGATCTGGCTCACCAGCCCGTCCCCCACGGTGAGCAGGGTGTAGTTCCCCGCAGCCGTGGCCACGTCCATGTCCAGCTGCATCACCCCGATGACGATGCCGCCCAAAATGTTGATGCCCGTAATGATGATGCCTGCCACGGCATCGCCTTTGACAAATTTGCTGGCACCGTCCATGGCACCGTGGAACTCTGCTTCACGGGCGATGAGCTCTCGGCGCTTCCGGGCCTCTTCCTCATCAATGTTGCCTGCGTTCAAATCGGCGTCGATGGCCATCTGCTTGCCGGGCATGGCGTCCAGGGTAAATCGTGCCGCCACCTCGGCGATACGGCCGGAACCGGCGGTGATGACCTTGAAGTTCACGATGACCAGGATGACAAAGATCACCATGCCCACCACGTAGTTGCCCCCCACCACAAAATTGCCGAAGGCCTGAATCACGGAGCCCGCGGCCGAGGCGCCCTCGTTGCCGTGGAGAAGGATGAGGCGGGTGGAGGCCACGTTCAGGGCCAGTCGAAACAGGGTCAGCACCAGGAGCAACGGTGGAAACACGGCAAAATCCGTGGGTTTCACCGTATAAATGGTGGTGATCAAAACGATGATCCCCAGGGTGATGTTCAGGGCCAGGAGCAGGTCCAGAATCACGGCGGGCAGGGGAAGAATCATGGCGGTGAGGATCCCCATGACGCCTGCCACCACGGCGATCTCCGCCGACTCCTTTTTCAATGCCCCCAAAAGAGGGGGCGCGTTGCCTGTGCTGCTTGCCATCTCGTGTCTGTCCTGCTCTGATCCGAAGTGTTGTCCGGCTGCGTCCGATATCCGTCGGCGGGCGTCATGATTTTGTCACCCCGCCTCCCTGCCGCCCCTTTGTCGCCCCCTGGTGCCGGGCCTTGCGGGCAGCGTCCCGACACGTCTTTTGCATCAAAAAGCGATTACATTACCGCCCTTTGAGTCGGAATACGTAGGCGAGAAGTTCTGCCACCGCCTGAAAGAGGTCGTCGGGGATCTCCCTGCCCACCTCCACTACTTTATACAAATTCCGGGCCAACGGGCGATTTTCCACCAGGGGAACCCCGTTTTCCCGGGCAATTTCCCGGATCCGCTGGGCAATTTTTCCCGCGCCCTTGGCCACCACCTTGGGGGCGGCCATCTGCCCCGGCTTGTAAGAGATGGCCACGGCCAGGCGCACGGGGTTGACCACCACCACGTCGGCGTCGGGCACCTCGTGCATCATCCGCTTTCTGGAGGCCTCGATCTGGAGGTTTCGAATTCGGGACTTCACCAGGGGGTCCCCTTCCATCTCCTTGTGCTCTTCCTTGACCTCCTGGCGGGTCATCTTGAGCTTCTCCTCAAAGCGCCAGCGCTGAAAAACGTAATCAGCCACGGCCACCGCCACCATGGGCAGGGTCACGGCCAGAAAGATCTTAAAGGCCACCCGCCCCATGTAGAGAAAAATCCGCAGGGCCGACTCATCGTAGAGAAGGGGAATGCGGGAGAGCTCCCCTTTGATCACCAGCCACGCCACATAGATGATGATGGTGAGCTTGGCCAGGCTCTTGACCAGCTCTCCCACGGCGTGGAGGGAAAACTTGTTCTGGAACCCCTTGATGGGATCGATGCGCTCGATCTTGGGCATCACCGCCTTGGGTGAAATGACAAACCCCACCATGATCACGTTGGAAAAAAGCCCCAGCACAAACACCGCCAGAAGCACCGGTGCCATGATGAGGAGAAAGAGACCCCCCATATGGAAACACAGATCCACCACGGCCTTGAGGGTCAGCGCCTCCACCGATTCAAAGGCAAAGGCGTCCCGGAAGAGATCCTCAAAATGCCCGGAGATAAAGCTGGAGGTCAACAAAAGAATGAAAATGGCCCCCAAAAGCACAAAAACCGACGGCAGCTCGGCGCTTCGGGCCACGTCCCCTTCTTCCCGGGCCTTCTCCCGTTTTTTCGGGGTGGCCGGTTCGGTTTTCTCCTGCATGGAGTCTTCAGCCACGGGTGCCTCCCATCATCTCCAGCATGTGGGTGAGAAGGGTGGCGTAGTCCCCCACAAAGCGCCCCACCATGATGTGAATCACCTGAAGGGTCAGGCCAAAGAGAAAAAGCCCCACGGCGATCTTCACCGGGAAAGCAAGCACCAGAACGTTCATCTGGGGCACAAAACGGGCGCACATGCCAAAGGCACAGCTCGTAAAGAAAAGGGCCACCATGGTGGGGGCCGCCACGCGGATGCCCACGGTGAACATGGCAGAGACCAGGGTCTCCAGGGTGTTCCAGAGACTCTGGGTGAGCAGCAGCCCCCCGGGCTTCACCAGATAAAAACTGTCGGCCAACGCGGTGATCACCACATGGTGCCCCCCAAAGGCCAGAAAAAGGAGCGTGGCCACGAGATACCCCACCTGACTCATGATGGCCATGGGCGACCCGGACTGGGGATCGATGGTGTTGATCATGGAAAAGCCCATCTGAAAACTGATGATGCCCCCTGCCAGCTGTATCGCGGCAAAAAAGAGCCGGGCGGAAAGGGCCAGGCACATCCCGAGGATCAACTCCGCCCCCATGGTGATCACCATGGGCACTGTCCCGTTCGGAAACACCGGGGCGGTTTTGGCCGCCACGGGCCAGAGGGTAAAGGCCAGCACCAGGGAGAGGGCGGTTTTCACCCGCACCGGGATCACCGGGCTGCCGAAAAAGGGAAAGAGAAAGAGAAGGGTGCTCACCCGTAAGAGCACCAGCAGGAAGATGCGGAACTCCGCGGTGGGAAAGTTGAGGATCTCCATGGGCCTACCGGATGTACATGGGGATGTTTTCGATCACCCGAATGGTAAAGGTGGTGATCTTCTCCAGCATCCAGGGCAAAAAGAAGAGAAACCCCAAAAGCACGGCCACGATCTTGGGCACAAAGCTCAAGGTCATCTCCTGAATGGAGGTGACCGCCTGAAAAATGGAAATCAACAGCCCCACCAGAAGACCCAGAAGCAGCATGGGAGCAGAGAGCAGCAACGTCAAGATGATGCTCTCCTTGGCAAAGGTCACCACAAATTCAGGGGTCATATCAGTAGTCTCCTTATACCCCGAAGCTTTTCACAAGGGACCCCACGATGAGATTCCAGCCGTCCACCAGCACAAACAGCATGAGCTTGAAGGGAAGGGAGATCATCACAGGGGGCAGCATCATCATGCCCATGGAGAGAAGCACGCTGGCCACCACCATGTCCAGAATGATGAAGGGCACATAAATGAGAAAGCCGATGATAAAGGCCGTCTGCAGCTCGCTGATGACAAAGGCGGGCACCAGGGTGGTGAGGGGCAAATCGTCGTGGGTCTCCGGCCGCTTGTCCCGGGCGACCTTGACAAACAGGGCGATGTCCTTTTCCCGGGTGTTGGCCAGCATGAACTTTTTCACCGGCTTTTCCACCTCGCGAACCATCTCGGTAAAGGGGATCTTCTCCTCCAGGTACGGGTTGAGTCCCTTGTCGTAGGCCTCCTGCCACACCGGCTTCATGACAAAAAAGGTAATGAACAGGGCCAGCCCCACCAGCACCTGGTTGGGGGGCGCCGACTGGGTGGCCAGGGCCTGGCGGAGAAAATGGAACACCACCACCACCCGGGTAAAGGAGGTCATGAGAATAAGAATGGTGGGGGCCAGGGCCAACACCGTGAGAAGGGCCAGCACCTCCAGGGCGACGCCCACCTCCGAAGGAGTGGTGGCCTGCCCCACCCCGATCTGAAGGGAGGGGATGGGAAACTCAGCCCAGGCACTCATGGGCAAAAGGAACAACACCCCGATGAAAGCAGCCGGGCAAAAATGCCTTATCAGCCCATTGCGATCACGTCTCATCCGGGGCCTCCCCTTGCTTTGCTTCGCCCCTGGCCATGCGGCGCCTGAGCAGGGTCTCGAAAAAGGACGGAGAGGCCTCGTCCGCATCGGCTATGGCCTCAACCTCACCAAAGGTATGCAGGGTACTGATCCCGGCCGGGGTCACCCCCAGAAGCAGGCGCACGCCCTCCACATCCACGAGCATGAGGCGCTCCTTGGGGCCCAAATGGTAGGTCCCTCGTACCGCCACGGCTCCCTGACCCGCAAGCTGCCGCATGCCGCCGATGCGCTTCAAAAGAAACACAACGCCCATGAGCACGGCCAGCACAACAAGCAGCATGCCCCCGGTTTTAAGCACCAGCGCCCCCATGTCGGGGATCGCTGAAATATCCTGAACCGCTCCCGCCTCCACGGCCTTCCCCCTTTACGACCTCAAGCTTCGCACCCGTTCCATGGGGGTGATGATGTCGGTTAAACGTACGCCGAACTTCTCGTTGACCACCACCACCTCGCCCCGGGCCACCAGCTTCCTGTTGATGTAGATCTCCAGGGGCTCGCCGGCGAGCTTGTCCAGCTCCACGATGGAGCCCTGGCCAAGCTGGAGCAGGTCGTTGACCAGCATCTTTCGACGGCCTAGCTCCACGGAGAGTTCCAGGGGGATATCCAGGATAAAATCGATGTCCTGGGTTTCGGCTCCGAAATCGTCCATTTCGTCAGTTTTGTTGCCGTTGTTATCTTCCATAGGTCTGTCCCTTTGCTATCGGGTGTAGAGTTTTTCTTCAATGCTGAAGGCCTGGAACCCACGCTGGGTCCCGGCAAAGCCCTTGAGCTTCTTCACGCCGCCCACCATGGCCAGAAGGGTGTCTGAGGCATCCTGGGTCAACTCGATAACATCCCCCTCCTTCAGGCCGATGAGGCGTCTACCGGGAATGAGCTGTAACCCGAGCCACTGCATCTCCACCTCGGAGTCAAAGATGATCTCCTTGAGGCGTTTCTGCCAGGTGTAGTCCACGTCCTCGGTTTCCGCCTGGAACCCGGCGGAGAGCTTTCCGCGGATGGGCTCGATCATGGCATAGGGGATGCACACGATGAGGGTACCCGCCGACTGCTCCAGCTCCACCTCAAAGCGGGAGACGATGACCAGGTCCGTGGGCATGACAATGGCGGCAAACTGGGGGTTCACCTCGGACCGGACCATGGCGGGATGCACCTGCTCCACCGGCATCCAGGCCGTCTCGAAATCCTTGAGGCAGGCCTTCACCACCTTGAGGATCATGGCCTGCTCGATGCTGGTAAACTCCCGGCCGTCCACCCGGGCCGTGGAGTTGCCCTTGCCTCCGAAAAACTGGTCGATAAGGTTGAAGACCAGGCGGCTCTCCATGACAAACAGGGCGTGGCCCCTCAAGGGCTCCAACCGGAACACATGGAGGCTCGTGGGCACGGGCAGGCTGCGGCCGAATTCGGCAAACTTCAGGATATCGTGGGACTCTGCCGCAATGTCCACGTTGGTATGCAGAAGGGCCGACAGGCTCGTGCGGATCTCCCGGGCAAACCGGTCGTTCAGGACCTCAAAGGTGGGCATACGCCCACGCACCACCTGGTCCTGGCTGGTAAAGTCGTAGGCACCCCGTCGGGGTCGGGCTGGCCCGATTCGGTTTCCGTTTCAATGTCTCCGGTGCTCAGGCCGGACAGGAGGCTGTCCACCTCCTCCTGTGACAGAATATCGCTCATGGCCACCTACAGGATAAAAAATTCAGTGATATAAACACCTTTGACGCGCCCACTCTCCAGAAGACCGTTGACCAGGCGCAGGGTCTCGTATTTAAGGCGTACCCTGCTTCCGCTGCGCTCCATCTCCTCCACGGACCGCCCGGCAAGGGCAAGGCCCAGGGCCTCGACGATCTCCTCCTTGCGAAGGGTCATCTCCTCGGCCAGCCCCTCGGAGTTGAGGTCAAAACTGAACCCGAGGGTCAGGGTCCGGTCCCCCATGCGCCCGGAAAGGGGCACCTGAATGTCCGTCAGGGGCCACAGGGCCTGGAAGGGCTCCTTGTGACGCGGCGGCAGGGGCTCGGTCTCCGCGGCGACCTCCTCGTCGGGTTGCCCGAGAAGAAACCACGCCGCACCGGCACAAGCTACAGCCAGAAGAAGGCATCCCGCAAGGATGATCACCATTTTTTTATTTTTCAAGAAACCCGGCATGACTCGCCTTTCGCCTTCGTTGTGTCTCCAAACCCCAAGGGGATCAGCCGGATATGCCCGACAGGGACTTGAGACGCCCACTGGAAATGCCACGGGCCCCGGATACAGCCCCAAGCGCGCCACCCGAAGGTAGAGCAACCACCGTGCCAACGCCCCTTGGATTCCCCTTTTCTCGGCAAGGGCTCAAAAAAGTTCGATGTATTTCGAGGTATTGCAACACAGGCGGCCCATAACAAGCGTCCCTGCGACGCACCCCCTCTTTTTCAGGTATCGGCAGAATCGTCAAAAACATGACACCCGAACAAAAAAAACGCGGCCCCGGGCAATGCTCCCCGGTTCGGCCGCGTTTTATAAAAAAGCCATAGATACCCTGGCTATCGCTTCATGGAGATGGTGTCCCCAAGCATGGTGTCCACGGTGGTGACGATCTTGGAGTTGGCCTGGTAGGCCCTCTGGTTGGTGATCATTTTCACGAACTCAGAGGCCATGTCCACGTTGGACTGCTCCAGGGAGTTGGGGGCCAGGCTGCCCAGACCGTTGGTGCCCGGACGGTTGGTGATCACTGAGCCCGAGAGACGGGTCTCGCTGAAGAGGTTGCCCCCTTCCTTGAAGAGCCCCTGAACGTTCTGGAACTTGCCCAGGGCCACACGGAAGAGCGGGGTCACCTGGCCGTTGGAGTACTGGCCGGTGATGACGCCGTCCACGTCCACGCTGATGTTCTGGAGGCTGCCCGCCCCGTAGCCGCTGGCAGACTGGAACACCGTTGTGGAGGCTGAAGCGAACTGTGTGGAGGAGAGCCCTGCAGGGGCCCAGTTGGTGCCGTCAAAGGCGATGCCCATGTCCAGCTCGATGCCCATCTCCGTGGTGCGGTTGTTGCCCCCTAAAAAGTCGGCGGCCACAGTGAAATGCTGATTCTGGAAATCACCGCTCATGTCGGACCAACCGTCGGCGTTGTCCAGAGCATCGGGGTCCCCTGCGGAGATCACCACATCAAAGGTGCTGCCCACGGCCACGCTGGTGTCCTCTTCCAGGCGCAGAACGATGCCGTCCGGGCCTTCCACGGAATTCCCGTTCTTGAAGTCCGCAGGTACGGTGATGGTGCCGGTCTTGCCGCTGCCTGCCGCCGTCCAGTTCAGGACAATGGGGTTGGTGCCAACGATTCCGCCGCCTGCAGCCGGGTCTGCCGCGGGATCTGCCGCTGTGGCGGAAGGGGCCACGGTAAAGCTGTAGGTTTCCGTGGCGGGGGGGCCGCCGGCCAGGACCGCGGGGTCACCGCTCCAGTCGCCGCTGACCTTGGGGGTGCCGCTGGTCCAGGTGGAGTTGGCCACGGTGAGGTTGCCACCGGAATTGCCCACAAACCGTTCAAAGGTCTGGCTTGCCAGCAGGCCGTCGGTGGTGAAGTTCAGCGTACCACGTCCCAGAAGGCCCCGTCCCCTGTCCTCATCGGAGTTAAAAATGTCCCTCATGTCCTCTTCCGGGTTGCAGGTGACGATGTACTCGTAGCTGCCGTCCCCTGCGCCCTTGTCAAAGTAGAGGGTGAGGTCGTGGGTACTGCCCAGGGCATCAAAGGCTTTGACCGTGGTCTGATACTCAAAGGCAAGATCGCTGATGTTGATCCCCGCGCCGGGGCGTCCGTCCCAGGCTGTGGACAAAGGCACTCCGGGACCCACGGTGTTGTCCTTGCCCCTGGCGTCCAGGTTGGTGATGACCGAGATCTTGTTGGTCTTTTCCGGGGGCGAAGTAAAAGACTCCAGCTGGATATCCTGGATGGAGCCCACATCCTCCACGTCACCCGTGGCCTCGTTTCGACGAACAGCCCACCCCTGGGTGATGTAGCCGGAGGGGGTGGTGAAGTTGCCGTCCTTGTCGAACCGGAACTCACCGGCCCGGGTGAAGTACTGCTCGGCTTCGTTTTTGGGATGGCGGACGATAAAGAAGCCCTCACCGCCGATGGCAAGGTCCGTGGGGGACTCCGTGGATTCAAAGGACCCCTGGGCAAACTGTCCGGCGATCTCGCCCACGGAGGTGCCGCGCCCCACCTGGGCGCTTCCGGAGTTGGTGGCCACGGTCTGGCTCAGGACATCCTGGAAGGTGACCCGGCTGGATTTGAAACCGATGGTGTTGACGTTGGCGATGTTGTCGCCGATGACGGTCATGGCATTGCCCATGGCCGAGAGGCCGCTGACGCCTGAAAAGAGTGAACTGGTAAGTGACATGCGTTGATTTCTCCTCTATCGGTTTCCGCCATCGGCAGACGGAGCTGCCTGGGGCTGCGGTGCGGCAGCCATGGCTGCCCGGGGCTGAGCCCCTTGGGTTCCGAACAATTGAGCGGCGATCTCCGGGGGAAGCCCCCCGGGCACGGCACCGCCCGGCAGTGAAGGCCCGGCTGCCACCGGGGGTTTTTCAGGGGCCACCACCGTGGCCACGCTCCCGGGCGCCACCTTGCGGCCGTCCACCACCAGAAAGCTACGCCCACCCTCCCGGGTTACCCCCTCCACCATCCCGCGATCGGTGGTGGAGACGGAGGCGTAGTCGCCCTTGGCATTACGGGCGATGATCTTGTAAACATACTTGCCGTCGGAAAGACGGTTGCCGTCTTCATCGGTGCCGTCCCAGGCGATCTGCTGGCGGCCCTGGGAGATGAAGTCGGTGCCGGAGCTGATCTCTTTGACCAGGACCCCGTCGGGGTTGTAGACCATCACGCTGACCCTGGCCGGCTCCTTCAGAGTGTAGTGCCCGCCGGAGGTTACACTACCGGCACTGAGGGAGACGGGGTTGCCGTTTGAGACCACCTCCTTGCCGATGTAGTCAAAGATATTGTTCTCCTCCTTGCTGGCCTGGTTCACGGCCAGCAGGGATTTTAAGTTGTCGTTCATGTTCACCTGCTGTTCCAGCCCGGAGAACTGGGCCAGCTGCGCGGTAAAATCGGTTCCATCCAGAGGGTTCAGGGGATCCTGGTTTTTCATCTGTGCCACCATCATGGTGAGAAAGGCGTTTTTTCCCAGGGCCTCGTCCTCATCCTTTGTGCGGCCGGTCTTGTTATGGGACTGGCCGTCGAGGAAAATGGATCGGTTGTTGTATGTGCTCTCAACTCCCGGCGTTGTCATGCGCTCTCCTTACTGATTATCACCGATGATTCCCTGTTTGGGCGCCATCGCATCCGCCCCTTGCTCATGCCACCACGCTGATGGCGCCCTCGTGTTCTCGCTTGGTCGGGCCCGAGGCCTCGCCTTCGGGCTCTCCCGTTCCGCCCTGGCCGCCCTGCCGAGGGCTGGAACGCCCCCTTCCGCTTCGACCCTCCATACCCCCGCCGTTTTGGGCCATGAAGTCCATGGTCGCCCCGGTGGCAACCTCAATGCGATCCAGGCGAATCCCGTGGTCGGCCATGAGGGCCCGGAGATCATGCTTGCCTGCAGCAAGGATCTCTCCTGCCTTCTCTTTTTCGGAGACGATGCGTACCGAAACACCTTCGCCCTCTTTTTCGATGCGTATCTGAATCCGCCCCAGGGAGGGGGGACGCACCTGAAACGTCACTTCGCGATCGTTCTTTTTCAAGGAGGTGGCGATCTGCCGCCCCACCTGAAGGGCCAGCTGACGGGTCAGCCCGCTTTTGGGCGTATCCACCGAAGAGGAAGGCTCCAGCTCGCTTGCGGCGGCTGCCACCACGTCCGAGGGGGTGGGCACCACCGGGGCGCCTGCACGGTCGGACCCAACGGACTTTACGGATTGAAGGGGAGCAGCCGCAGGCTCGTCCACCGGAGCCGTTCTGGGTCGGGCTCCGGGGCCGGGAGCCATGGCCGGATGATCTTTCTTGGCCAGCCGGGCTGCCCCGGTGCCATCAAGAGCGACCTCTGCAGGGGACGCTGCTTTTGCCCCGCGCATTGTGGCCCGGTTCCCGGAACGTGCCAGGGTGTTGCCAAGTCCTCCTGCAATGCCTGCGGCTGCAGCCGGGACTTTAGCGTCCGCGGAGGCAGGGGATGTGCCAGGCGCAGACAACGGAGGAGCCTCCTGCCGCGTGGCTTTCTTCCCCTCAGCGGCACCGCGAACCATCTCGGCGAAGCGGTCTACCCCCACCTCTCCAGCGGGTTGAGGAACCTTGCCGGCTGCGGCTGCGCCCCCCCCTTGAGCGGGGCCGGGCGCCATGCCGCCCTTGGTAAAGGGCATCTTTGCCCCGGGCTTTCCGGGTACCCCGGCATTTTTTTCCGATCCGTGTTCCAGCGGGCCCTCTGCCAACGCGGGGCCGCCTGATTTCACAGCCGGAACCAGCGGGGAGACCGCCAACCCGGCAAGAAGCTCGGCCACCGCCTCATCGCCATTGCCCTTGGTGTCCTCTGCCTCGGCGGACGCGCCTTTTTTAACCGGCCCTTTTCCTTCCATCATGGAAAGGGCGGCCTTTTTACCCGACGGGGCCTTTCCCTTTAATAATGTCTTGGCTTCGGCACCCTCTCCCTTGGTTTCAGGGGCCATGCCCTTGGCCGCGTTGCCTTTTCCGAAGAAAGCCGTCAGGAGAGCGGCAAAGCCGCCGGGCTGCTTTCCCTTTGCCCCGCGTTGCCTGCCCGCGGCCTGAAGGCCCGAGGTTGCTTCCGATGTGGTTTGAACTGCTGTCTGCATGAACCTCTTCACTTTCCCGGTTGGGTTGCCTGGGGCTACCGTAATTCCCCCACCCTGTGTCATCAGGTGCGTTCGGCTTGCGGGCCCCACCGGTGGGACACCGCATGCCCTCAGACAAAAAGCAAAGCCCATGCCAACCTTCCAATATCAATTCAAATTGCAATATTTTCAGGATATTAAGCCAAACCAATCACACAGCCCCCACCCCAGCACAATTTTCCCTTTTGACGCCTGAAGGGAAATATCTGCCCCGCCCGCGGCATGTTCATTCTCCGTACATAAACAGATCACCAATTGTACATTCACCCCACCAGCCACGATCCACACGCCGAGCCACCAGAAATTTTACCATACCATTCAAATATGTTATCTTTTTCCACCCATTCGGGTATATATTTTGCTATGTTACCCATGGCACCATCGGTCGACCCGAGGCTTCCGAAAGGTGATGACAATGTAAAAAAACGAAACGACGCTGTAACCGCTCACCACTGCAAGGGTTTTTCCCTCCACAACGTCTCGCCATTTTTTTCCAGGCATCATTTATGACGGTCTGCCATTTTCCTGACACCTGTGACCCAAGAGGCACCATGAGAACCACTGTTTTTGATACCCCCATCCTGCGCACCATCATGCGCTGGGCAGCCATCATGACCCTGAA
This sequence comes from Desulfoluna sp. CYM3A, assembly GCF_056829965.1. Lineage (NCBI taxonomy): Bacteria > Pseudomonadati > Thermodesulfobacteriota > Desulfobacteria > Desulfobacterales > Desulfolunaceae > Desulfoluna > Desulfoluna sp. CYM3A. Next base: position 429,427 of record NZ_CP186556.1, on the reverse strand, counting down.
AGCCGGGGGCTGGAAAGCCGTCGGCACCCTGCCCACCGTGGACAAATACGTCGGTATTGCCGCCCCCCACACCTCCAACTGGGACTTTATCTGGACCATCTGCATCGCCCTGAAGCTTCGCGTCAAGGTCTTCTGGATGGGCAAGCACACCCTCTTCAAAGGCCCGGCCGGCCCCATCATGCGCTGGCTCGGCGGCATCGCCATCGACCGGACCAAGGCCGGAAACACCGTGGAGCAATCCATTGCAGCCTTCAATGAAAACGAAAAGCTTGTCCTCATCATTCCGCCTGAGGGTACCCGGTCCAAGGCCCGGTACTGGAAGACGGGTTTTTACCATATCGCCAACGGAGCAGGATTCCGTTTCCAGTGGCTCAATCTATGATTACCCTGAAAATGGGAGGCTTCGGCCCGGCCTTGATCCCCACCGGGGACATTGAGGCAGACATGGATCTCATCAAGGGGTTCTACAGCAACGTCACCGGCAAATACCCGGACCAGTACGGCGAAGCCGAGGTGTTCTCCGGCAACGACGCCATCGACGCCGACACCCGGGCTTACGTGGACAGCTCCAGCGTCTTCTTCTCTCCCACCGGAGACATGGAGAACGACCTGCGCTTCCTTGCTGCCTACTACCGGGATATCACCGGCCCCGACGGCCCCCGCCCCAGCCTCAACGCATAAAAAAAACGTGCGGCCCTTCTCGGGCCGCACGTTCAAAAACATCCGCCTTACACCACCACCCCGTCCCCTTACCGCGCCACCACCGGCCTCACCTTTTGCGGTCCACCCTGCGTGGGCGAGGCAAAATGGCGCCTCAGGTGATCCACGCGGTCGCTGAAGCTGTCGTCCAGGCGCCCCTCTCGGGCCGCGGCCCCAATGCCTTCAGCCATCCAGGCCGTACGCAGAGAGATGCGCCGCTCTGAAGCCAGCTTAGCACTCCCCATGGCCGTGCCCCGCATGATAAACCGGAACGCCCGGCTGTAAATCAGCTCGTCCACGGCGTAGAGTTCGTCTTCTGCGCCATCGCCGTAATGTCGGGACACCAGCCCCTGCACCACGGGGTGCACCAATCCGTGTTTGCGGACCTTTCCGTACCCGAACATCTTGATCAGCCCGTCCACCCATTCGAGATATGATCCCAGAACCCCGCCTGCGTTGGCCAGGATATCGGGGATGGAAATGCGCCCCCGGTCCTCCAGGTAGGTCTCGGCCTCGGGGGTCAGGGGGCCGTTGGCCCCTTGCAGGATGTAATCCGCATCCACCCGGGAGGCATGGACAGCACCGGTCCGCATCTCCGCGTCCAGGGTCACCACCTCCTCCAGGGCTGCGGGCACCACCACATCCACCGTGGCGGTAAGGGGCCGGGTGGTGTCCCCTTCCACAAATCGACCCATGGTGTCATCCGCCATCTCGGACAGCAGCTTGCCGGAAGCAGCCCCTCGAGCCAGCTCGTCCACCTGGGGTATACCCCGCAGATTCACCAGGGTACCCCCGGCATCGGAGATCATGTGAATGGACGCGCCTTTGCCGTGAACGATGGCGGCAAAGGCACCGCCTACCTTACCAAACCCCTGAACGGCAAAGGAGAGCATGCGAATGTTGGCGTCTGCAGCGTGATAGAACTGGGGTTCCGTGTCCAGGGCTTCATCAATGCGCGCAGGGTTCAGCCAGAGGTCGGCATCGTTGTACCGATGAAACCCTTTGAGCACCGCCAGCACCTCGTAAAGCCCCCGGGCCGTGGCACCGGTCCGCAGGGCCAGGCCGCGGCCCCCGGGCTTTCCGGTGATGGCCGAGGAGGTATACCCCTTGACCTCCTCCCGATCTGCCGCAAGGGTTGTCACAAGAGCCTTGTTCCCCACATCGATACCGAAATGGCGCCTCAGGCGCTCTGCCTTCTCGGAGGCAAGCTCCAGGCTCCCTTCGGCGATCACCGGCGCGGGACACCTCGTCGGTGATCACCTCAAAGAGCGTTCCGATCTCCTGTGGGCCGACCCCCACGTCCCCTGCCGGCACATCGGAAAAGGGCCCGATTCCCGCCTTTTTAAACAAAAATCGGCCGTAGGCGGCAAGGACCCGCTCGCGCACCTCTCCCGTCCCAAGGCTACCCAGAATCCCCCCCTTGCCCGTGGCATAATAGGGAATTCCGAGCCCGAGGCTCTTGAACAGCATGTTGGTGGACAGGGCCCCCTCCCCGGAAAAGGAGACATGGGTTTTGTGACAGCGGATTCCCCCTTTGCCGATTCCCTCCCCGTTCATGCGGATAAAAAGGCAGCTCTTGCCGGAGTGATCATCAAAATAGTTTTCGTAATGAATCCCTCGAAACCGGACCAGCCGGGAGATCTCATCGCCGAAAAGGGCCCTTTTTCCGGCCCCGGGGATCTCCACGGGAACGGTGGCCGCAGCAAAAATATGGTAGAGGGTGGCCCAATAGTAGTCGCTCTTCATCTCCCCGTCCGGTGCCATGAGGTAGTTCCTGATGGTGTCAAAGGCCACCTTCCTTACCCTTTGGCTCTCATCGGAGAGAAGATACACCAGCGGAATGAGATACTCTTTGTGGCGGTGGGCCTGCATCCGGCCCAGATAGGCAAGCTTTCCCCTGTAATCGGCCAGCGCAAGGTTACCCAGAAAATCACCTATCTGCCCCGTGGGAATGGGGTCGCTCTTCATCAGCATGGAGCGGGTGGCAAGCTCGTTGCGCAGAAACCCGTCGAGTTCCGGGGTGATGAGGGCATCGGCGATATAGGTGGAAAAGGCCACCATGCGCCGGTTGGCCATGACAAAGGTTTCAAAATACTGCCGGGTAAAGGGGATGCCCTTTTTGTCGAAAATGCCTTCGATGGTCGTGAGGTTGTTCCGAAAATTCTCGTAAGGGAGCCAGAGCTGGAGCCTTCGTTCCGGGACCGGCTCGTCGGCGATGATGTTCTGGTCGATGCAGATGTGAACCGTCGTCCCCTTTTTCAAGCGACGCACCACCCGGTTCCAGGCCGTAAAATAGTTCTCAAGGGTACGGATCCGCTGATTGTGGAGAAGGGCATGGACAAACCGCTCGGTGGCGGTCCCCAAAAAATCCATCACCTCCTTTTTACCGGCCACCTTCCCCAGCTTCTCCTCCATATATTGGGCCGCATTCGTCATCAACCCCGTTTGTCACCGGGGGTCTCCCCTTCCACAATATACAAGCGGCGGTTGGCCTCCGGGTTCCCTTCCAGGCAGACCACATAGGAACTCATGCGAAAGCTCTGCATGGGGTGTTCCCGCATCAGGGCCTTGATGGCCTCCAGGGTTTCACGTACAAGCTCCCGTGTCTCGGAAATGAAAAAAAGGTGCTTGTTGCCGAAACGGCCGGTGACGTTGATCCCCTCCCCGCTTCCGGAGGCGTAGCGGTTTTTGAGCATCGCCTCCTGATAACGGCTTCCCGCAATAAGGAAAGCGATCTCCTCGGTGGCAAGGGACCGGTAAAAATAGGGACCGAGATCGGTCTTGGTCAGCACGGTCTCGATGGCATCCAGGATGGTGTCGGGTTTGAGGTCGTAGGCGTGGCGGAGATGGTTGTGAGGACCATCTTCTTTATCGGACACAAAGCGGTTGTCCATGTCGCGCAACTTGTCACGCACACCGCTGTCCGTGAGATGGTACAATACGTCTGGGGTGGTCTCCATGATGGCTCCTTTCCGGAGCGCCTGGCCACAACAGGAGGGAAACGCGAAGAAGGCCACAGGCGAGCGCCCCGAAGGCTGGAAAAATGAAGCGTTGTGTTCGGTTACAGACGATTATAACCCGAAACCGGTTCCCGGGGGTAAATTTTCTGAACGCCGCTGCGGCAGATAAATAAACCGGCCCCGACCAGCCGCCCATTCAGAGACCCGGAAACGTGTGCACAAAAAAAGCCCTGGGGCGACAAGACGCCACAGGGCTTTCCAACAAAGCACTTGGAACTTTGAAAAAACTGACTAGTCGTTCTCGGCGGGTTTTTCTTCCTCAACCCCTTCGTCGTTCTTCCAGGATTCCTTCAGCTCGTCAAAGCCGAGGTAAAGAGCGAGTGCGCCACCGAGAAGAAGAAGCGCGGGTACTGTTCCTGCAAGAAGCTGAAGCAGTGCATCAAACCATACCGCAATACCAATCAGGCCAAGAACCGCTGCAATAGCACCACCGATTAACGTCTTCATAAACCAGTTCCTCCTTTAAGCATAAATTTTCTTTATTTTTAACTTTATAATCTCCCCAACCGGGGATCCTTACGAAAGAACACTGCCGATGACACCGGCGGGAGAGGCGGCAGGCTAAATCTTGATAAAAACAACGAAATACAAACTGAATACGTATATCATTTCAACAAAATAGAGCCCTGCATGACGCCTGTTTCTCTTTAGAATATAACTTGTGGAAGGTACCATATCAACGGATTCTACGCAACCCCAAATCCCGATAAATTTACGAGTGATTAGCAGCGATGAACGACCGTTCATTGTCTCTTTTACCACAGGATTTCATGAAAGGATGCATCACATGTCACCTTAATTTATCCATGATGAGTAGCAAGGCGTCTGACAGAGCCCCGGTACCCCTGAAGATGAGTGACAACATCCCGAAGGCGGTTGATCACCGACTCTGCAGCAGCCGCCCCAACCGCCTGAAATAGTAGACCTTTGAAAGCGCACACCCCGTCTCACCCGGGATAATAGAGTTGCACAATCACAGGATCTATATTATTTACAAGCGTTAAACCCAAGAGCCCCTTGCCTGGATACGACGGGGCCCTGGATAGCTCAGCCCCGCTTCTTTGTTTTGTCCCACCGGAGCAGGTGCTGATCAGGCTTTTTTATACCGCTGCGATGCAACTTAAGCAAAAAGAGTTCAAGTGCCTTGCCACGTGTGCCGCCGTGCCTTTCGGCATCCTGCCAGCCAAGGCCGCTTCGCAATCCGGACACCCAAACAATCGGAATTTTTGAGACATGTTGACTTTTCGACGAAAACGCAAAACCAAGACCCCCGTGGGCGATGCCATGCGGGTCCACTACTCGAACTACATCCCCGAAAGAGGGGGCGCCGTCTCCGATCTGCTGCGCCGATTCATGTTCAGAAACATCGTGCTCTCCGAGACGGAGAAAGAAAAGATCACCCAACTGGACGAAAACGGCATCTTTGTTTATGCGTCCAAGTATCGGAGCCACTTCTCTTTTCTCTACTTTCACACCCGGCTCAAACAGATGGGCCTGCCCTTCCCCACCATCGGCTTTGACTGCACCATCTACGCATGGCAGCCCATCGGCCACCTCCTGGGGATCATGGGCTCTCACATCCGCTATTTTTTCCGCCACTTTTCCGTGCCCGACCCGGTGGAAAGCGGCCACTTCAAAAACCAGCTCTTAAACGGCAAAACCGCCATCCTGCCCCTCATCGGACGGGATGCCTTTTACCGAAGCTTCGTCAAGTCCAAAACCGATCCCATCGCCTGCCTGCTGGAACTCCAGGCCGAAACCGACCGCCCCCTGTACATCATCCCCGAAGTGATGATCTTTTCCATGAAGCCCAAGAAAAGCGGGCTCTCCTTTTTCGACATCCTCTTCGGGACCCGGGAGCGCCCGGGAAAGGTCCGACGCCTTGCCGGCATCTTCAAACGCAACAAAGAGAGCTTTGTGGAGTTCTGCGATCCGGTCTGCCTCAAGACCTGGCTGGCCGCCCCGGGCATGGAAGAAAAATCCCTGGGAGAACAGGCCCTGCTTCTGCGCCGCGAGCTCATCGAGCAGCTCAACCGCCACCGCCAGACCATCACCGGCCCGGTCCTTAAAAGCCGCCAGGAAATCCGCGAGAGCATCCTCACCGGAAAGCCCCTCAAGAACTTTATGATCCGGCACGCTGAAGAGAGCGACACCCCCTTGCAGGAAGTGCACAAAAAAGCGGACACCTATCTCGACGAGATTGCCGCCAACTACAGCTCCCGATGGATCCGCATCTTCGAGGTTTTCCTGGACCGTCTCTTCAAGAGCCTTTTTGAGGGCATCGTCACCGATAAAAAAGGGATCGCCCGGGTCAAGATCCGCTCCAAGCAGTCCCCGCTGATCTTGGTCCCCTGCCACAAGAGCCACCTGGACTACCTGATCCTCTCCTACTCTTTAAAAAGCACAACATGCCCTGTCCCCATATCGCTGCAGGACGAAACCTCTCCTTCTGGCCCCTGGGCATTGTCTTAAGGGGCGGAGGCGCCTTTTTCATGCGCCGCACCTTTAAAGGGGCCAAGCTCTACTCCCGGGTCTTCTTCGAGTACATGTCCAAGCTCCTCTCCGAAGGGTTCAACGTGGAGCTTTTCATCGAAGGCACCCGAAGCCGGACCGGTAAGCTCCTCTCTCCCAAAGTTGGCCTGCTCTCCATGCTGGTGGACGCCTGCAGACAAGGGGCCTGCGAGGACCTGCAGTTCGTGCCGGTCTATTTCGGATACGACAGGGTGCTGGAAGAGGACGCCTACCTCCACGAAGTGGAAGGCGGGGACAAAGAGTCGGAAAACCTGGGCCAGCTCATCAAGGCACGCCGTTTCCTGAAACGCCGCTACGGTAAAGTGTACGTCAACTTCCATGAGCCCATTTCCCTGTCCGACGTGGTCAAAGAGCAGGGGCTCGACTTCAAGGCCATGGACACGGATCAGCACAACACCTTCTGCAACGACCTGGGCTACCGCATCATCAACAGCATCAACGATGTCTCCATCGCCACCCCCTACGGAGTCGTGGCAAGCGCCGTCCTCAACAGCATGAAAAAACGATTCACCTTTGAGCAGGCCCTGGAAGACATCCGCCTCTACACCGATCACCTGGACGCCATGGACGTCTGGGTGGCCGACTCTCTTGGGGAAAACCGGGAGCGATCATTCCAGAGCGTTCTGGACAGCTACGTCAGGCGAAAATTCCTGGAGTGCGGTTCCGACTGCAAAGGCCACCTGGACCCGGGAACGGTCTTCAACCTTCCCGACGGCCAGCGCCCCGTTCTGGACTATTACAAAAACAACTGCATCATCCACTTCATCTCCGCGGCCATGACCGCCCTTGCCATCAAGGAGGTCAACCGCTTCCAGTTCCAGGCGGGCGAGCTCCTGGAAGCCTACGACTTCCTGGCCGATCTCTTTGACCCGGAGTTTGCGTTCAACCGCACGGCCACCTCGGAGTACATGGTGCGAAAAGACCTCAAGGCCTTCATCGATACCCACACCATCGTGCCCCACGAATCCAGCCCGGACACCTACGAGATCACCCCGGACGGCCTGAGAAAGCTTACCCTCTTCTCCCGGTTCCTCAGAACCTATCTGGAGTCGTATCTGGTGGCCCTCACCGCCTATGAGTCCAAAAAGGCTCCCAAGCTGGACGGCAAGGCCATGGTGAAAAAATGCCAGACCCTCGGCAAAAAGATGTACAAGGTCAACGAGATCGAACTCCCTGAAGCCCTGAGTGACATCACCTTCAAAAACGCGGTTCGCCACTTCAAGGACAAAGGCATCCTCGACGAGGCCAGCGGAGAAGCCACCCACTCCTTCTACAAAAACTCCATCCGCCACTACCTGGAAGTGATGGAGAAATAGATTGGCTAAAGGCTAAAGGCTAAAGGCTAAAGGACCTTAAGCAGCTTCCGTTGGAGCTGTCACGTGATGAATCAAAGCCGTGGGCGACTCGCTGGAGTGGCCCGCGGCTTTTTTGGTGAACAGAAAAAAAGGGCGTAACTGTTGAGATCAAAAAAGCCTCCGGGGGCCCTGCCGGGGGCCAAACTTTTAAAAAGTTTGACAAACAGGATTCGAGAGCAATTTCGGCCACGTCACTGATACTGGCGAATCATATGCTTTGGACTTAATAAGTCTGTAGCTCTCTTTTCCCTCAGCCCCTCGGGGCTGAGGGAAAAGAGAGCTACAACCGAAAAGTTTTTGGTCCAGCTTTTTTCAAAAAGCTGGCCGCCGGAGGCAGTGCGGTTAAATTCATAATGGCCAAGTAGGAACAACGTATCCTGTTGGGTCGAAGCTTGTGAGGCAGTCCGCACACACCATCAGCGTTTGTGTCGGGCGAAGCCCGAGTCAAAGGCCCTTGCGGTTTGGCCCGAGGAACGAGGGACTAAGCGCAAGGGCAATCAGCTTTCGAGGTGGCTCACTTCGCCGCCGGAGGCAGGCTTTTTCATGCACTTTAACCATAGAAGGCAATGACATGCAGGCAATGATACTGGCGGCGGGGCTTGGGACCCGGCTGCTTCCCCACACCGAGGTTCGGCCCAAGCCCTTGTTCACCATTGGCGGGGTCACGCTCCTGCAGGTGCACATCAATGCCCTGGCCGACGCAGGATTTGACGCTGTCATCATCAACACCTGCCACCTGGCAGAAGAGATCCACCGGTTTATCGACCACAAATCATGGCCGGTAAAGGTCCACCTGCGACAGGAAGAGACCCTGCTGGACAGCGCCGGGGCCGTGGCCAATGTGGCGGACCTTCTGGACGGCTCCCCCCTGCTTGTGGTCAATGGGGACACCCTCACGGACATCGATCCCAAGGCCCTTTACGAAGCCCACCAGGAGCAAAGCAATAAGGCCACCCTGGCCCTTATGGATCGCCCCGAGTTCAACAATGTGTCCGTGGATGCCCAAGGACAGATCCACGCTTTTCGGGAGCCCACCCCCAAGGGCATGCAAAGGCTTGCCTTCACAGGCATGCAGGTACTGTCCCCCGAAGCCGTGGCCACCATTCCCAAGGGTGCGTACGGCATGGTGAACCTCTATCGGGACCTCATCGCCCAGGGCCAAACGGTTCAGGGCATTGCCCTGGAGACCTGCCTCTGGTTCGACTGCGGCACCGAGGCCCGGTACCTGGAAGCCACCAAGGCCCTCATGGTCCCGGAGGCCTTCAAAAACACCTTTGACTCGGCCCAAGGGCCCTTTGAAACAATCCCCTTGAAAGGGGACGGCTCCGACCGCAGGTGGTCCCGCATCACAAGCTCCGAGGGAACCCTCATTTCCTGTGAGCACGGTATTCATCCAGGCTTTGCCACAGGCGAGGCCGAATCCATGATCCGCATCGGTACCCACCTCCACACCAAAGGCATTCCCGTCTCCCCCGTTGTCGGTGGTGATGCCGTCTCAGGCCTCGTCCTCGTCAAAGACGTCGGCAACACCCATCTTGCCGAATTGGCCAGAGCCCTGCCAGAGCCCGAGGTAGAAAACCTATACCAAAAGGTCATCAACACGCTGATCCGTTTCTCGACAGGAGGGTATCCAAGGCTTTAAGAGCGCTTGGTGCTGGCAGACACCTGCGTATGATAAAAAGATGATCCTCACCATGGAGTGTCGCTACTTCATGGACGCCTTCATCAACGGCTACCTTGGCATGACCGAATCCGCAGAGCCCTACCAGGCCGCCTTCAACCTCATCGCCGACAAGGCCCTTGAAGGCGGGGTAACCGGTCTCATGCACCGGGATTTTCAGTCCCGCAACATCATGATCTCAGACAACGACCCTGTCATCATCGATTTTGAGGGAGCCCGCAAAGGCCCCTTGCAGTACGACCTCGCCTCCCTGCTCATCGACCCCTATGCAGGACTCTCCGAAGCCCTCCAGGCCCGGCTCCTGGACCATTGCGTCCAGGCATTGGAATCACTTGGTATCATTATTGATGAAACATTCCACACAAGCTACACCTTCTGCGCCATTGCCCGGAACCTGCAGATGTTAGGTGCCTTCGGCAAGCTCACACAAAAAGGGAAACGAGGCTTTAAGGAGCATATTCCGCAGGCTCTGGCAACAATCGAAAACCGCCTCAAACACCTGAACGACCCAACCCTCGAAGAGCTCTTCAGGCTGGTAAACCAATCGAACCTACGGTGACAGGCGAATAGTTCCCCGCCTCCAAACCTTGGTTTATAGCCTGTTTCCCACCGACGATGGTCGAGGAGACACTCAACGTTGGAGTTCCCCCATGTTATATCAAAAAAGCTATCACGATTTGACCTGATATAGTAGGCGCAGAAAAGCCAACCAGCAGATTGACGGGTTGGCTTTTGGAAATTTCGTTTTTTGTATGAAGTCTACAGATTCGAGCTGCTGTGTTTCCAGTAGTATGAGCGTGACACGGGTATTTCTGGGTCATAAATTCCACCGTCACCAGTTGCAATAAGTACTCTTCCTGAATCTTTATCAAAAATCACTGCCGGTTGAGGCATGGGATCTTCCATATCAGTCCTGATGGATTTAACAGATAAGGAGTGAACACACGTACTGATAACATACACACGCCCAACCCCCGTACCACAAACTCCCTTACACTTTTCCGGCAAATCTGAAAAATCAGTGTCCGAAGAATTTGTCTTGTCTTCATCGGGGGTATAGCTCCCGATAATGAGGATATCACCTAACACGAGCGGTTCGGAGATAACCTTTTCGCCCGGTCTTGTAAATCTGAGATACCACCCTTTGGCGCTAACAAAATCAGAGCTGTTGCCCTTGGGTGTCAATTCATAATAATCAAAGTCTCCTACGGTGCGAGAATAACTCATATCAAAACCGAGTAAATCACTCCGCTCATAGGCAATTCCATCCCACGAATCATCCACAGCATAGATAGAATCAGAGTTCCATTTGATGCTGGGGTGCTCCCGGTCACCTGTTCCAAAAAAAATTTTCGTGCTGTCACACGAATCTCCGACGATGGGGGAGAAAAAATTTTTTGATAGTGAAGATATCTGCCCTCTTCTGTCACCATTTTCGTGCTATTGAATATTTTGTAACGCTTAGGAAACGTATTATCCAAGTCTTTTGTCGGGGGCGGGTCACCCTGGCTTTATTTAAGCCCAAGTAAAAATTATCTGAAAAATGGTATACATTCCCTTTCATGTCCCCGGCATAAATATTTGAAGATATGCGGCCCGGATCATGATCGATGTCTGAGATGAGCCCACGATACATGCATCAATCTCACCGCCACTATAGGTATCCAACTTGGCGACACCACCATTTAGTTGACACACTGCGACAAAACGACCTTTTTTGTCAGTAGCATCAGCATCAGGATTGATTTGATCCTGATTCAAACGTATCCCCCACCGACCACAAAGCCCGGCCGCCATCCCCCCATTCCATTACTTAAACGGCCTAAACCCGAGGCTTACTCCACGACAGCCCCCAATCACTATCATCATCCCCAACGTGACCCAGATATAGAGGTTTATCCATATCATGGACATAAAGAAGGTGATAACATGGCCCCCTCGCCTTTCTCCAAAAACCAGTATGTTGGGGTCACGCTTGCTGTAGACGGCTTTAGTCAAATCATCTACTATATTGCCACCTTTGTCATGGTATGTGACGAAATTGTATAATACGGCGCCACCATCTATGAACCAGGGGTGATTATTTGTGTTTTTAAGTTCATTCAGGCGTGCGTGGTATGTTGGGGAAGCAAAAGCCCACTTTTCGTTTCCATCATCATCAAAGCATTATGCATCATGCCATCGTTTGATCCAGCGAAAAGATATGTATCGACACCCCCGCTTATATTTGGATCTTCCGCAACAGGTACATTGGAGTGAACGATATGCCCAAGTGGCCAATTGGCTCCATAGCCATAAATGTGTTCACTTAAAAAATCCTTTAATGTATCCCCGTCCATCCCAATGCTGCTCCCCTCTTCAGGAATCACCACAGCCCCTATTCCCTCCAACAGCTCGGGCAACTCTTCCGTTCTCATTCCTTTTGCCGTAAAAATACGCCGTACCGAGGACAATTTACTGAACTTGTCACCTGGCGTGTCTGAACTCTCGATATCAGCGCTTAAAATTTTTACATACAATTTCCCCGCGGCACCATCATCTGGTGCAGCTTTATTTTCATGGTCACCAGGAAAATCAACAGACCACTCACTTTTAACCTCACCACTTATCAAGCCCGAATTTATCAGTAAATCAACATAATCCCCACAGCCATCGATCTTCCCTTTTATCGTATCGCCCGACAAAAAGAATTTTTTAATATTTCCCTGCCCTCTTTGCCCGGAAGAAACTTTAAACCAAGTAAGATATATATGATCTCTTGAATAGGTAAGATCGTCCTGACGAACAGGAGTCACGGCCGATGAGAAAGTGGATGACTTCACACTACCCACCAAAATATCGGATAGATAGTCTCTCAGTTCATCTCTGTTCTTTGCTACAGCATGCATACCGCCGCCATTTCTTGCCTGATCTTCCAACAATTTCAAGTCTGCTTGAGAAGAATCTGCATCCATCCGAAAGGCTATTGTGTGCACTCTGATATTTTGTTCTCTATCGAGAGAAGAAAAATCTTCTGAATAGAAGCAGCCACATCATCAAGCCAGCGCATTTTCATATTTGATTCTGTGCAGTCATCCTTGTCGACAAGCCCACATAGTTTATCTTCAGTATCCCCATCATACTCTTTACCCACCAATGTAGACACTAACTGATCCGTATTCTCGTCGTAGTGTTTAAACGGTTTTTCATACACCCATTTATATGTAAAATCTTCACTATCAAACGTAATCATATCTCCGTTGGAATCCAACCATTGAAAATCATCGGATGGTGCCCCATCTGTAATGAGAACAATATGATTCTTTTGATCGGGGCATTCAATGGGACTTTTGTATCTGGCTGACGTCACACTACCCGTATGTGTGGAGTCAAAGAAACTGTCACTCATCGTATAATTATTAAACCAGCTTTGCTGACCAGCAAAATACAAACCCGCCTCGATCAGACTTTCAGCAAGTGGTGTTTCTTTCGATATATCATTTAAGAAAAGGCCATCGTAACCAAAAAACAGTGGTTGCCCATATTCATTATCACCTGTTTTTACCTTGTAACGCTGAAACAAGACAGTCCGTAAGTCAGTTAAACTGGAATTGATAGGTGCTGCTAAATCTGCGCCATTACTTTTGAAGTGAGACACATAGCTACCGGACCAATATGTATTCAAATCGAACTGCATAATTCCGTAACGAACATGATTGTGGCTTGCAGATATCACATCATTAAAGCGATAGCGCCATTGTACTTCCGCGCCCTCTTCATTTCCAGATAGTTCATGAAGTTCCGAGTCATCAAGAGATAACGAGGAGCCATCCATCTCAACAGCTTACAACTTCCGTTATCCAGCTCCCACATTTTCTCTTTTGACCAACCGTTCTTTCTAAGAGATGCTTTTGCATCGTCACACTTTATGTCACTTACCTTTAATTCTTTAGCACAAAATTGCCTTACCACTCCAAGTTGAACATATACATGATCGTCATCAACATTGTACGCTCCCAGAGCAATTTCATAATCACCAAATCCAGCATCCGGAATACTATATTTATGAGTCATATAATTATAATAGTCCGTATTTGGATTATAATTATCCAAATCCGTGCCGTCATACGAAGTTCCGGTAATTCCGGGGCTGAATTCAATTTCTTCCATTTTTTTGTCTACATAATCGAGGTAATTCAAATAATTGCACAAGGTCTTGTCAGTACATATATCGGCACACACTTTTTTTGAGCCACTAACACCATGACAAAGTTCTCCTTGATAGTATCCTTTTATTGAGAATTGTATGCATCAGAACAAGTTACATCATTAATAGTAGAACCAAAGCCAAAGATCGACCAACCGAGATCAGTTTTGGTCTCTTTAAACCTCAGGTAATATGGATCCGGATTATTGTACGGCATATCGGTAGACCAATTTATTTTACTGCATGGCTATATTCCTCTATAGTCTTGTCATGGACATCGGTTTTATTCATGCTAAATGAGGTATCGAAAATCACAAGCACGTTGGGCTCAATAGTTGTCGTACAGTCGCTAAAAATCTCCATATCCCCGTTTCCACTTCCATAAACAGGTACAACAGAAGCAAGCAATACACCAATCAACGTGATAAAATCTCCATTTCATCCCCTTATGCTTAAAAGACATCGGTATCCTGCTTAGCGGGTAATAAAATCCCCTTCTGGATCCATACATAGATAGATTAATTCCGTCCCGTTTGAATGCTGTTGAAGTAATGGCAAAACGACGCCAATCAATTGACCCACCATAATAACGGTGACTTTGTTGTGGTATATTGTTTGCGTCTGCGATGACAAATCCGCCACATTTTGGTAATCAGATTTATTAACGATTCGCCTTATTTCCACTCGAGCAACAAACTTAGCCGAACTGGAATCGACAACATCTGTTTTATAAACCGCTGTTTTAAAGTCAAAATATTTCGAATCATTCAGCACTCTATTAGAGAATACTTAACAACCTCATCACCTGTAGACTCATCCTTTTCCACCGTATCCTCATGAACACCAAAACCTGCCATGCATTTATTTAATGCTGCTTCAGCGGCAGCAAAACCTTCACTGTAGCACCTCGCGTTTTCGGTAATTTTAATCTCAAAAACAGATGTTTGTGTCGCAATGAGACCCATGACAGTAATAATCAGGATAAACATAAAGCGTCGCGGAACCGGTATCGTCGGTCAGGCTTTTCAGCGTCGCCCCCCCTATTGCAAATTATTTTGCGGCTTAATCATTGTGCGCGTCATGGTTTTTATGTCGCCGGTCGTGAGAGACCGCCAGGCAGCCACTCGATAGACGTTTCGAACAGAAAAGTCCGTATCGCCGTCACCGTCCACATCCCTGTCATCAACCTCATGCCGCAAATAAAGCGAAGCCTTCCCGTTCCCCCACGTCATCCACGGGGTACGGATGTTCCCCTTTTGTACATCATCCAAAAAGTTACCCAGCCCAGTATCTGAAAGGGAATTTCCGTTTCGGAAAAGATCGTCTGTCCCCGAGGTAGCTCCATAATCGGTGCATTCAACAACCTCCACCCCGGACGTGAGCAATTGCGCTGCCATGTCTTTTCGCCGGGTCTCTTCGTCGGTCTGGATGGCATTGAGCTGAAGGCCAATAACCCCGAGCATAGCCACAGCAAAAATAGCCATGGCAATAAGGACTTCCAACATGGTAAATCCGTCATTGATTTTCATTGTCAGGTCTCCCAAACGGGTTCAGAATCGAGAATCAAAAGCCCGGTTAGCATTCAATAGTACATGTTCCTGAATTTCACCGTGGTGGTGTAGAGGCGATAGGAATAGTTGGCCGTATCAAGATCAGCCACCGTAAAAATGCGGAATAAAGTCCACTTGATTTTCTGATGCATTTTTGGCCTTGCGTTTTGTGCTTCGCATAAGCAGCCAGATCTTGGCTGCGCGGATTTGTCAAGGGAAGGTTTTGGATCTTTGATTGGGGTGCTACTCACATTATCGGTTGTAAGTTTGCCTGAAGAATCTAACGTATAAAAATCGGTAAGTTCGAGATTTGAATCATTGGGAGTGTTGTCGTGGCCCACCTCACCGAGTTGCTCTCTTTTTCTAAGACGCCATAGCTGCTGGCTCCTGAACCCAGATCATCTTCATCATAGGCATAAAGCACCCGAAAGGCTTCGACATTTTGAAGCAGTGCATTTGTGTTGTTGTTTCGTTGAAGTTGGTTACTGCCATTAAGAAACCTAAACACGGTCCTCTCTTCGTAGCTGTTATTTCCAGCTGAATCTGTATCGTCAATTTCACCAGCATTTGTATCATAGGTAAAATCCATGTGTGTCATGCCGGCAACACGAAAGCTTGCAAGCCTTCCCGAGCCCCCGTCACCCCGTTGAGAAGGGGAATATCCTGCCAGCATCAAGTCATTACCGATGACAGCCAGCGCCGCCCTGCCATTTTGCTGCATCATCACCTTCATCTGGTGGTCTTCGTGGCTCTTGGTCTGATCGATAATCAGGGTACAAATTGCCGTGATTAGAATAATACCGATGCCCGGGGAAAAGACCAGGATTTCAAGGAGCGTAAAGCCCATGGTGCCAGTAGGAAATCGCAAGGCGGATGTTCGCATTGACACATTCTTATGCAAGGTCTTCATGATTCCTCCCCTGGGTCTTGATCGTCCTCACCTTCTGGGCCGCTCCCTGATGCCCCTCCGCTGCTTGAAGCCTCATGAGCCCCCGATACCTGTCTCATGGTGCCCAGGTTGTTTATAACAATGCTGTATTCGCGAAGGGATCTGTCGTTCCAGACCCTCAACGTCCCGCTGTTGGCCCCCAGAAGAATCCCACGTGAGTTGTACCCCATGGATTCCTGATTGGTATCGCAGAGGACATGACTTGATGCAGTAAATACCTCGGTGATTTCAGGTGTTCCGTCTCCATTCTGATCCCAGCTGATCCGAGCCGATGAAAAAGGTTTCGGGGTCTCATCGCTCGCGTCTGACACCGCATCGCACTTGTCATCGTAATATATCACTGTGATTGTTTGCCCCTCCTTAATGGCTTTCATGCGGACGTGCTGAAGGGCGTTGTAGAGTTCCCTTGATGCCCCGGCCGTTCGCCTGTTCGAAAGAAATTCCTGCCAGGCTGGGGAGGATATCGAGACGATAATGGCGACCAATGCAACGGCCACCATCAACTCGAGAAGGGTAAAGCCTCTCTGGTTCTTCATGATACGCTCCTGAGAAACTCTCATAGTAAATATACTTTCTTTAAGAGTGTACTATTATTCTCTATCAAACACCCACAACACAACAAACGACACACAAAGCCATAAATTCTTTAATGCAAGCCTTAAGCCATATGTAAACATTGTTTTAAAATTGATTATTCTACTTATATAGAAGATTCACAAGTAAAGCTTGTTTGACCACATTAATTGCTCTTTAAATGCACTCATTTGATAATCGGAAAACACCAGCCACTCACCGGAATCACTTCACTCAACCAGAAAATCGTTAAATATTTTTACATTTCAAATGTTAGCCCAATAAAAACAGATCTTTAAAAGAGAACACAAACCTTTAAAACATTTTTACCCTTATACTCTCACGGCAAACCAATAACTATAACACCCTATAATAATGATTAAAATAAACAAAAACCTTTTCATCAAGCGTTGCACCCTTTGATAAAAAAAATTTTACGATCGTTTACGAATCAAAAGCCCTGCAAAAGGGCTCAAGGAGATGCCACAAGTCAAAGGGCATCACTTCTTATCGAAAAAGTAACCGAAAGGGATTTCTTTGCGTCATGACGATGCGACGGCGGGCCCGTGATTTGGGATAGTAAAAGCACGACCATGCCGCCTATAAAAGATACAGTGGCTTAACTGGAGGGGTGATGGACGAAGCACGTCGAATGGCGACTTTCAGGGTGTATTGTACAGATACGTTAACTCTTGGTGTGTTTTTCGGGCCTACACTTACTTTAAATGATGAAATTTCATTTTGGACAGGAGGGAGGGGTGGCTGATTTCAAGAAGCCTGGAGGCCTTGGTGCGGTTGCCGCCTGTTTCTTCCAGGGCGCGGCGAATCATTATCCCTTCGAGCTTTCGTACAGCGGCTTTGAGGGAAAATCCGTCATGGAAAAACTCGTCCTTTGAATAAGGTCTTTCCTGTGGTGTTCCCACACTGGCTGCGGGCAGGGTATCGGGTTCAACCTGATCGCCGTTGGCAAGGACCACGGCGCGCTCCATGGCGTTCTCCAGTTCACGGACGTTGCCGGGCCAGGGGTAGGCCAAAAGACGCTTCATAGCGGCTGGAGAGACGCTGGTCACCCTGCTGCCGAGCTTAAGTTTAAACATCTTCAGAAAGTGTTCGCACAGCAGGGGGATGTCTTCCGGGCGTTCCGACAATGGGGGAAGGTCAATGGGAAGAACGTTGAGGCGAAAAAAGAGATCTTCACGAAAGGCGCCTTGGGCTACCTCTGCCCGCAAATCCCGCGAAGTGGCAGCGATGACGCGCACATCGATTTTCCGGGTCTGGACGCCTCCCACGGGGCGCACCTCGCCCTCCTGAAGCACCCGCAGAAGCTTTACCTGCATGGAAAGGGGCAGCTCTCCGATCTCGTCTAAAAAAAGGGTTCCGCCGTGGGCCTCTTCAAAAAGCCCCTTCTTGTCTTGAACAGCCCCGGTAAAGGCCCCTTTTTTGTGCCCGAAAAGCTCGCTCTCCATGAGGGTCTCAGGAATGCCGCCGCAGTTCACGGGGACCAGGGGCCCCTGGGCCCGTTCGCTCGCCGTGTGGATGCCCCGTGCGATGAGTTCCTTACCCGTCCCGCTGCCGCCGGAGATCAAGACCGTCGTAGCATACCGTGCTGCTTTGCGTGCCAGGACAAAAACATCCTTCATGGCATCGCTTTTTGCCACCATGTTGGAGAAGCGAAACCGGCCTTCCATGAGGCCCAGCTGGTCTTTGAGATAGAGGTTTTCGTTTTTGAGATCCCTGTGCTCTGCGGCACGAGAGAGGAGAAGGGTCACCTCGTCGGATTTGAAGGGCTTGGAGATGAAGTCAAAGGCTCCGTGTCGCATGGCTGAAACCGCGGTGTCGATGGTGCCGTAGGCGCTCATCATGATCACCATGGAGCGTGAAAAAACCGCCTTGTTCTCCTTGAGCAGGGAGACCCCGTCCACACCGGGCATTTTCACGTCAAGGAGGATAAAATCATAGGGAGAATCGAGCTTCGCGGCCCTACCGGCCATCTTAACACCGGTCCCCCCTGAAGCCGCCGTCTCCACGGCATAGCCCTCTTTTTCCAGCAAGACCGAGAGCATGTGCCGCATGTTCTTCTCATCGTCAATGATCAGGATCTTTCCCGCCACCCCATCCCCCTCTAAATGAGTTCTGAAAAAACATGCCTCCGGCGGCCCTGCCGGGGGCCAAACTTTTAAAAAGTTTGACAAACAGGTCTCACGTACGTTTTTTGACTATTCGAAGGTGTTTCCTGAATCTTGAGCTCTTCTAATGATCTAACCGGAAAATTTTTGCAGAGCTTTTTTTCAAAAAAGCGACCCTCCGGAGGGAACTAAACCGCTGCCCCCTTCGACGTCTCCAAGCACAGAATCATGCGAGCGCCCTCGCCATGCCGGCTTTCAGCACGCAGGCTCCCGCCGAGTCCCTCCACGATAAGAAAGGAGACAGAGAGCCCCAGCCCGGTACCTTGCCCTGGCTCCTTGGTGGAAAAAAACGGATCAAAGATATTGGGCAGGTCCGCATCCGAAATTCCGCCGCCGTTGTCTTCCACCACGACTTCAAGGCACTGACGCCTGTCGTCTTCAACTACGTTGCGGGTGGAGATCACCAGGGAACCATTCTCCCTGCCGGCACCTTCGATGGCATCGGCAGCGTTTAGCACCAGGTTAAGAAACACCTGGCGTAAGGCGCCTATGGTGGCCATGACGCCATCGTCATGGGCCCCTAAATTGGTCATAACGTTAATATCTTTCAACAGGGGCTGCACACGAACCAGTTCGCGAATCTCGGCTATCAGGTCATGGACAGCCACCACGTCTTTATCCCCACAGTCTCCGCTGCGGTTAAAATCCAGGAGTTGCCGGATAATGCCGTCAATACGTGACAACTCCTCGTTGGTTCGGGCGATATAATCAAAACGTTCCAGATCGGTTTCAGCGGATTGGATAAGGGAAAGGTACCCGGTGATGATCCCCAAAGGATTGCCGATTTCATGGGCGACACCAGAGGCAAGGCGCCCCATGGCCGAGAGTTTTTCGGCACGGACTACGTCCTCCTGGGCCCGGGAGAGCTCGGTATTGAGCTCCTTCAGCTCCCGCACCGAAATCTTAAGCTTCTCACGGTCGGCGTTGATGCGGCTGACCATGGTGTTCAACGCCATGGAGAGTCTTGAAAATTCGCTGCCCGCCTCTTCCTGAAACATGAAGGGATCTTCGGTTCCGGCATCTTCGGCCTTTGCGAGAAGCCGCGCCACCGGCTTGACGGCTACCTTGGAAACCTGGCTCACCCCGGCAAACGTAACCACCACAAGGTTGATGAGGATATAAAGGAGTAGAAGCTTGATGGTGTCGGTGAGCCAGGCACTCACCTTGCCCGTATCCACAACCGCTGCCACACCGCCTCGAACAGGCGCCTCAAAAGGAACAGCTGCAACCACAGCTCCACCCAGTCCCAACAGCCCCATACCGGACCCCTTGACAAGAACCGGCTCTCCCCTTGTCACGGCATTTTCGATGGCCTCCCCAGCCTCTGCCCCGCGCTCATCCGTGCCGAACCCGTAGCTCAGCTGCTCGTCGAGGAGGGACACCTTCACCAGGGTCACGGCGCTGCCCTCCATCATGCCCCCGAGGACCAACCGAAGGCTATCAACGTCTCGCTTCCCGGCCTCGTCGAACCCGTAGTCCGTTACAGCCCGTACCAGGTGCAGGGCCCTTTCCGCCTCCTTTTTCACCATGACCTGACGCATCAGGGTCAAGGCGCAAAAGGCGGTGACCCCCATGGCAAAGAGAAAGAGAAACGCCAGGTTCACACTGATGCTTGTCTTGATGCCGGTGGACATATGCAAGAGGCCTTTTTGTTGACGTTCGCGCACAATCGCCTCCGGCAGCCATGCCGGGGACCAAGCTTTTGAAAAAATAAATAAACAGATCTTGG
This sequence comes from Desulfoluna sp. CYM3A, assembly GCF_056829965.1. NCBI lineage: Bacteria > Pseudomonadati > Thermodesulfobacteriota > Desulfobacteria > Desulfobacterales > Desulfolunaceae > Desulfoluna > Desulfoluna sp. CYM3A. Next base: position 408,967 of record NZ_CP186556.1, on the reverse strand, counting down.
GTAAGCCTTTTGTAGGCTTTGCCGAAACTATGTCGCATCCGCAGGTCGCTTTGATCGCCCCAAAGGGAGATCAAAGCGACCTGCGGGTGTATTCTGGAAAGTTTTTTGCGGAGCTTTTTTCAATATTGCGGCCTGCCGGAGGCAGCCACTTGATGGTTTTTGACTTTACTCATAGTAAAAAGAGCAACAAAAGTCACCCATAAACATCACGACTTGCAGTGTTTTGCCTTCATCATGGCTGAGGCGCAGCTGATCATCTTCGGGCTCAGGCGGGTAAACCGATCGAAATCGGCAGTAAAGGCAAAGCCAGGGACCAGAGTTTTGACCACGGGAATCTCAAGATCCGTTCGGGTCAGGTCCACATACACAGGAGAAAACCCTTCGGAGGCCAAGAGCTGCTCAAGAAGCTTTTTGTCCCCTGTTGCCGATCCCGTGGAGTAATCGGGGAGTTGCTCTTCGTGGACGGGAACAGGTCGTGTCGGAGGGGCCATGGACGCCTCGCCCCCGGGAAAGGCAAAGGGCACCTCGGTCATGGCCGAAACCGCGGCCCGCCTGGCGTTGAGATGGGCCGCACACCCTTTGGCCACGACGCCCTCATGATCTATCACCATGGCTTTGCAGATGGGCACGCCCAGACGGCCGGTGAGTTCCTGGAAAAACAGGTTCACCCCCTCCTGGCGGTACGCGGACAAAAGCGGGCCCAGGTTTTCGTTGGCGGTATAGAGCTCAAAGCACAGGGCCGGATCGTAGGGCTGGGTGGCCTCTGCCTCTCGCTCCAAGGCTTCATACAGACCGGAGACACACGCTTCATCCAAGGTATTGCCCGAGGCAAGCCCCGTGGACCCCAGGCTGGAAAAAAGAGCGGGTTCGTCGAGGTTCATGAAGAGAAACACCGCCTGAACCGGAACCAGGATGGGTACTTCTGCCCCTTGGGATGTTGTCACGCCTTCCATCCAATGGAGGGGCTCGTCCCCATAGGGGACATCCAGCATCAAGGCGTTGGGGTCCAGCGCTCTTTTCCCGCCTGCCAGAAGCTCGCTGTAGCGGGCCTTGGTCACCTCATGGTCGTTGACCGTACCCACCACGCGTCCGCCTTCGATGGAGGCATAAGAGCTCAGGCGCTCGGCGATCTCCATATACAGGGAGGCCCTGGCATCGGCCACCGAAAGCCCTTTGCCGTAACTGGTCTGCTCACCGGTGAGGGTGTAGGCCAGATCGCCCTGGTTCACCCGCGTTGACACCTGCCACTTCCTCTGCAGGGCAAAGGGGGAAAGAGAGGCCTGGTGACGCATTTCACCGCCGTTGAATATCCCCACTGCTTCTAGCCTGGCCTTGGCCACTGAGGCTGTCTCCGCAGCCGAAACCCGCTGGACCGGCGGAACCTCCTGTCGCACCTGATCCGCCATGCTCCCCACGGGAAGGGGTTCGGAAGGCCCCATGGGGCCAGGGGCCGCCAGCAAAACCGGAGCCTCATCAAAAAAGGGGAGCTCTTCCAGACGGTCCACATTGCCTTGCAGCATCTCTGCCCAGGGGTGGGCAGATACTCCGTGGGCCGACACAAAGCGAGCATAGATCAAGGGGCTCTCCACCTTTTCCGGGGTCCAGCCCTCTTTCTCAAGAGCCTCCCGAATGGCCGGAAATGCATCGAAGGCAAGGGTTGCCTCATAGAGAAGCCCCTTGAGAAGCTCATCGGCCCCCTTAAGCTTTTCGGTCATCCCCTCCTCCCCCAGACCACCCAGCAGGGTCAGGGCAGCCTGACGCATAAAGGCGTCCATGGGGGCCTTGCGCAGGGCCGTAAGGGCCGCATCGAGACTCTCCACGCCTTCCGGCACCACGGCAAAATATCCCGTGGCAGCCTCGGTGGTTGTTAATTTCAATCGGTAGTCAGTCATCTTTTCAGCCTCCGGCGGGTCGCTTTTTGAAAAAAGCTCCGCAAAAACGTTTCGGTTGTCAGGCCTTGCTTCCATCAAGACCTAAACGGTCTATCATGAAATTTGGTGGCGGGCAGGAGAGACCCTTTTGCCTGTCATCCCCTCCCACCGCATGGACTCTCTATTCACCATTTACCATTCACGACTCACTCTCACTGTTCACTCTTTACAAAAAAAGGCCCCGGAATCTCTCCCGGGGCCTTTTCATATCACACGTCATGGGACGCATTGCCGAGAAAAGGCGCGCCCTCAGGTATCATCATTTGAAAAAAAGTTTCATGATGTCGCTGTAAAAGACGTACACCATAAGGGAGAGCAGGAGAAACATCCCGGCCTGGCTGGCCGTCTCCCGGATCCTGTCGTTCACCGGTTTTCCGGTGATCCACTCAATGGTAAAAAAGAGAAGATGCCCGCCGTCCAGCACCGGAATGGGCAAAAAGTTCAGAATGGCCAGGTTGATGCTGATAAAAGCGATAAAAGAGATCAGGGAAGAGAGCCCCACACGGGCCTGGTCCCCGGCCATCTTGGCGATGATGATGGGGCCGCCAAGATCTGCGGGAATGCTGCCCTTCACCATCTTCACAAGGCCCACCACCATGAGCTTTCCAAGGAACCAGGTTTTGGCCACCCCTTCGGTGATGCAGCCGAAAAATCCAAGTCGCTTGTTTACCACCTCGTAATACGGAGCGATACCGATGCGCCAGGCGCCCTCTTTGCCGTCGAGCTGTTCCGGCGTTAGGCTCACGGTAAGCTCTTTGCCATCCCTTAAAACCCGCAGCGTGACAGCCTTGCCCTTGCTCCCCGTAATGGCCGTTACCACATCGGTCCACACAGAAAGGGGGGTGTCATCCACGGCAAGGAGCCGGTCTTTGACCTTAAGGCCTGCCTTTTCGGCAGGCGAATCACTCTGGATCCCTCCGATAATGGGATCCTGGACAGGGCCGATGCCCACGGCCCAGGAAGGGACCTCCTCTCCGAACAGGTTCCGGGAGGTGGATGCCTCGGGGGTGAGCTCCACGGTGCGGGTATCTCCGGCTCGCTCGTAGGTCAGGAAAAGGGGCTTTCCGCTGCTGGATTCTATGGCCTCCACCACATCGCTCCAGAGGGTCACGGGCTCATCGCCCACCTCTGTGACCCGGTCGCCATAGGCCAGACCCGCCCGGGCCGCCGGGGTGTCCGCCACCACCTGCCCCACCACCGGGGCAAGGCCGTTGACCCCATGCACCCCAAAAAGGCCCGTGTAAATCACCACAGCCAGCACCAGGTTAAAGACCGGCCCTGCGGCCACGATGAGCATCCGCTGCCACACCGCCTTGTGGGTAAAGGAGAGGTGCCGCTGCTCGTCAGTAATCTCAGCGTCGGGTTCCTCCCCCACCATCTTCACGTATCCGCCTAAGGGAATGGCAGAGACCAGGTACTCGGTCATGCCTACCTTGCGGCCGAAGATCCGGGGGCCGAAGCCCAGGGAGAACTTTTCCACCCCCACGCCGAACAGGCGGGCCACGAGAAAATGCCCCAGTTCGTGGAAAAAGACGAGAACGCCCAATACAATGATGATGGAAAAAAGGTTGGTCGTCATGAATTGTCCTGCATGGTTGATGCCGCTAAGGGCAAATAAATTCGGTTGCTTTTCGCCGGGCCCAGGTATCGGCCTCCTGGACATGGTCCAGGGAGGGCCGGGTGACCACGGGGTGGGCATCCATGGTTGCTTCGATAATGCGGGGAATGTCGAGAAAACCGATGCGCTCTTCAAGAAAAGAGGCCACAGCCACTTCGTTGGCGGCGTTTAGAACCGTCGGCATCGTCCCGCCAGCACCTGCCGCCTCAAAGGCAAGCTTCAGGCATCGGAACTTCGAAAAGTCGGGTGCTTCAAAGGTCAGGGCGGCAAGGGCTGCAAAATCCGGGGGATCCATGCCGATGTCCATGCGGCTGGGATAATTCAGGGCATAGGCGATGGCACCCTTCATGTCCGGCTGCCCCAACTGGGCCATCACCACCCCGTCCACATAGGCTACCATGGAATGTACAATACTCTGGGGATGGACCACAACCTCAATCCGCTGGGCTTCCACATCAAAAAGATGATGGGCTTCAATAACTTCCAGACCCTTGTTCATGAGGGTGGCCGAATCGATGGTGATCTTTTTGCCCATGCTCCAGGTGGGGTGATTCAAAGCCTGGGCCAGGGAAATTTCCCCCATGGCTTCCCTGGGCGTGCCTCGAAACGGCCCTCCTGAGGCCGTGAGGATCAGCTTGCTCACCTCCCGGGGGTTCTCACCGTTCAGGCACTGAAAAATGGCGCTGTGCTCGCTGTCCACCGGAAGGATGGGTACGCCCTTTTCAGCGGCCAGGGGCATGACCAGATCCCCTGCCGTCACCAGGGTCTCCTTGTTGGCCAGGGCGACGGCCTTTCCGGCCTCGATGGCTGCAAGGGTAGGCACAAGGCCTGCAGCCCCCACAAAGGCGGAAACCACCATGGAGACACCGTCGCAGGAAGCGGCCGCCTTGTACCCGCTCTCCCCGAAGAGAAGTTCTGTGGTGCACGAAGGCGGAAGGAGCGCTTTGAGGCGGTCCCGGTGGGCCTCGTCGATGACGCAGGCAAGCTCCGGCGAGAACTCAAGGATCTGCTCCGCCAACAGTTCCACGCTGGTGGCGGCGCACAGGGTTTTTACCGCAAAGCGGTCCGGATACATCCGGACAATCTCAAGGACGTTTTTTCCAATGGACCCGGTAGATCCCAGCAGGGTCAGGTATTTCATGGGACTCCCCTTCAGGCGCCAAGCACCATAAAGAAATAGAACAGAGGCGCCGCGAAGAGAAGGGCGTCGATACGATCGAGCAGGCCGCCGTGGCCCGGAATGAGCTGACCGGAATCTTTGATGCCGGACGAACGTTTCAGGGACGACTCAAACAGATCGCCCAGAGGCCCCATAGCCCCGGCCAGGGGAAAGAGCAGCAAACAGGCAAGCCAGCCAAGTTCGGGGACGAAAAGAGCCTTCATGACAAACCCGGCCACAAGGGCCCCGGCCATGCCGCCCATGAACCCCTCCACGGTTTTGCCCGGGCTTACGGCCGGGCAGAGCTTGCGCTTGCCGAAAAAGGTCCCTGCGTAAAAGGCGCCGGTATCGCAGGCAGCCACGGTCACAAGCAGGGTAAAGATCCACATCACCCCGTGCTCGGGGTCCAGGCGAAGTCGCATCACGGCAGCCAGCATCATGGGAATGTACAAAAGACCGAAGATGTGGGTCAGGAGGTGTTTCACCACCTTGGGATCGGTCTCGAACCGGGAGAGAAGGAAAAAGCCGCCCAAGGGGATGTTGAGGAACACCACACCCAAAAGGGCGCCCCAGGGGTTGGACATGCCATGGGCCAAAGCCACCATGACAAGGGAGGAGCCGTACCCGAGAAGGGGAAGGGCATCGAACCGGTCGGTTGTATCGTCCACCAGGGGGTAGTACTCGGACAGGGCGATCACGGCCACGGCCATGATGAGAAGTGTGAAGAGCAGGGCCCCGCCTTTTAAGATAAAAAGCCAAAGCAGGGGAATCGCGACAACCGCTGAAAGAATCCGTTTCAGGTGCATGGGTTTCACATCCTTTTTAATACAGCAAAAGGGAGACCGGTCCCGCCGCATGCGGCAGCCGATACTCCCTTCGGGTACCCACGTTGTTCACTCTCGACTCAGGACTGAAGCACCTTTCCATAGCGGCGCTCACGCGCCTGGAAATCCTTGAGAATGGAAGCAAACTCCGATTCATTAAAATCGGGCCAAAGGGTCTCGGTAAAAAATATCTCGCTGTAGGCGCACTGCCAGAGCAGAAAGTTGCTGAGGCGCATCTCCCCGCTGGTACGAATCACCAAGTCGGGATCGGGGATACCGCGGGTAAACAGATGCTGTGACACCATCTCTTCATCCACATCGGCGGCCCGGAGACGCCCCTGGCTCACCTCGTCGGCGATGCCCTGCACCGCCGCCACCAGCTCGGAACGGCTGCCGTAGCTCAGGGCCAGGCAGAGGGTCAGGCGCTCGTTGTGACGCGTTGCCTCCATGGCCAGGTCGAGCTCACGCCGCACCTCCTCCGGCAGGCGATGAAGCTCACCGATGGCCGTCAGGCGGACGCCGTTTTTGACGAGCTGCGCTTTCTCGTTTCGAAGAAACCGCGTGAGGAGCCCCATAAGGGCATCCACCTCTTTTTTCGGCCGCTGCCAGTTTTCCGTGGAAAACGCATAGAGGGTCAGGTAGGGGATGCCGAACTTCGTGCAGCTCTCCACCACCGTACGAACCGCGCCCGCGCCCTTTTCATGGCCCTTGACACGGTTCATCACCCGCTTTTTGGCCCACCTGCCGTTGCCGTCCATGATAAAGGCGACATGCTCGGGCAGCTGGTCTGCTGACAGTCCGTCGGGAAGCTCTCGTTCCATCAAACCTCGAGAATCTCTTTTTCTTTGTCTTTGTAAACCGCGTCGATCTTGCCCACAAAATCATCGGTGACCTTCTGGACCTGATCCTGGGCCTTGAACTGATCGTCCTCGGAGATCTCCCCGTCCTTCTTCAGGCTTTTCAGGGTCTCGTTGGAATCGCGCCGGATATTTCGGACCGCCACCTTGTGGTCTTCACAGGTCTTGTGCACAAGCTTGACGATCTCTTTACGCCGCTCCTCGGTGAGGGGGGGCACGGAGATGCGGATCAGCTTGCCGTCGCTGGAGGGGGTCAGGCCGATGTTTGCTTTGAGGATGCCCTTTTCGATCTCTTTGAGGGCTGTAGCATCCCAGGGCTGAATGACGAGCAGGCGAGGTTCCGGAACAGAGACGGAAGCCATCTGGTTCAGGGGGGTCAGGGTACCGTAATAGTCCACCTTCACGCTGTCGAGCATATTGGCCGAGGCGCGACCGGTGCGAACACGTCCCATCTCTTTTTCAAGAGCGTCCATGGTTTTGCCCATTCTCTCACTGGTCTCTTCGAGAAGCGCGTTGATCATATCGTCACCTTTCCTGTCTTCATTAAGATTAGATGGTTGTAAAATCAGGTATGGCAAGGGGGGGGATAAAAAGGGATCAAAGACCGGTCAGAGCTCAGGTCCGGTGCCTCCCCCTGAAACAGAAAAAGATCAGGCCCGCGTATCGCGAACCTGATCTCATTCATACCCGTAAGATCATCAGTTGTCAATCAGGGTGCCTACATCCTTGGCCCCGGTGACCACTTTGAAAATATTTCCCTTGCCGGAGAGATTGAACACCGACAAGGGCAGGTTGTTGTCCATGGCAAGGGAGATGGCAGTCATGTCCATGACATTGAGCTGCTTCTCCAAGACTTCCATGTACTTGATCCGGGGGAAGAACGTGGCGTCCTTCTCCTTGACAGGATCTTTGTCGTAGATGCCGTCCACCTTGGTGGCCTTCATCAGGAGTTCCGCGTGGATCTCCTGGGCGCGAAGCACCGCCGCCGTGTCGGTGGTGAAGTAGGGACTGCCCGTCCCTGCGGCGAAAATCACGGCGCGTCCCTTCTCCAGGTGGCGAACCGCCCGACGGAGAATAAAGGGTTCGGCCACCTCATGCATGCTGATGGCGGACTGGACCCTGGTGGGAATGCCGATCTTTTCAAGGGCACCGGAAAGGGCGATGCTGTTGATGACGGTGGCCAGCATCCCCATATGGTCGGCAGGTGCCCTGTCCATGCCGTAGGAGCTTGCGGCGATACCTCGAAAGATATTACCGCCGCCAACGACAATGGCCACCTCAACGCCCAGCTCATGAATCGACTTCACCTCTTCGGCGACGTATTTCATCATGTCGGGGCTGATACCGAAGCTCTGATCACCCATCAGAGCTTCACCACTTAATTTAAGAAGAACACGCTTGAAGGCAGGCTTCGCCGCTGTCATCTACTCTCCTAACTGGTAACGGACGAAACGGCGGATACGGATGTTCTCGCCCATTTTGCCGATAACCTCTTTTGTATAGTCCTCAATGGTGATCTGGGGATTCTTTACGTAAGCCTGGCTCATGAGGCAGGAATCCTTGTAGAACTTCTGGACCTGACCTTCAACGATCTTGTCCACGATGTTCTCAGGCTTGCCCTGCTCAAGGGCGCGCTCACGGTAAATTTCCCGCTCCTTGGCTACAACGTCTTCGGAAATGTCCTCAGGGGCAAGACCGGCAGGGTTGACGGCTGCAATGTGCATGGCGATGTCTTTGGCGAAGGCCTGGAAGTCTTCGTTTTTGGCAACGAAGTCAGTTTCGCAGTTGATCTCAACCATAACACCGATTTTGCCGCCCATGTGGATGTAGCTCATGACGGTGCCTTCGGAAGTGGCTCGGGCGGAACGCTTTGCAGCGGCTGCCAGGCCTTTTTTCCGGAGGAAGTCGAGGGCCTTGGCCACATCGCCGTCGCTCTCCTTCAGGGCTTTTTTGCAATCCATGATTCCGGAGCCGGTCTTTTCACGAAGTTCTTTTACCATTGCTGCGCTGATTTCTGCCATGACTACTCTCCTGCATTATCGGCCGCGGCGTCTGCTGCCGGGGCATCATTCTCGGTTTTCTTACGGATCACTTCAACCACGGGCCCTTCTGCGTCACCTGCAGCGGCCTCGGCAACAGCTGCTGCCTTGGTTTCCACTTCGTCGTTACCTTTGTCGCTTGCGGCAGCACGCTTTTCGTTGAAGCGCTTGCGGCCTTCGATGCAGGCATCGGCAAGGCGGGAGGTGATCAGACGAATGGAGCGGATGGCATCATCGTTACCGGGGATCACGTAATCGATGGGATCCGGGTCACAGTTGGTATCCACAAGAGCAACGATGGGAATGTTGAGACGCTGAGCTTCCTTGACGGCGATGCTCTCTTTCTTGGGGTCCACGATGACGATGGCACCGGGAAGGCCGTTCATGAAGCTGATACCGCCGATAACGGCTTCCAGCTTGTCGCGCTCTTTACCGAGCTTGAGGCGCTCTTTTTTGGTGTAGCTCTCAATGGTTCCGTCGTTCTGGATCTCATTGAGCTTGTTGAGGCGCTCGATGCTGGTTTTAACGGTCTGGAAGTTGGTGAGCATGCCGCCGAGCCAGCGGTTCTGCACGTAGAACATCTCAGCGCGGTTGGCTTCTTCGTAAATGGCTTCTCGGGCCTGCTTCTTGGTGCCCACGAAAAGTACGGACTTTCCGGCAGCGGCCACATCAGCGACGAAGTCGTAGGCGTTCTTGAACATTCCGACGGACTTCTGAAGGTTGATGATGTAGATACCGTTGCGGGCGCCGAAAATATACGGCTTCATCTTCGGGTTCCAGCGTTTGGTCTGGTGACCGAAATGGCATCCGGCTTCGAGAAGCTCTTTCATGCTTACGTAAGACATATCCTTACTCCTTTGGTTTTTCCACCGCCCCCGTCATCCCCGGAATCAACTCGCCCCGATAAAAACGGAGAAAGAACCTGATACGGGTCGGAAGGCGTGTGTCATTAAAATGCATCTGCCCGTGAATCGGGCAAATTAAACAAAAGCGGCTGTTGACGCCGCTTGAAAATTGGCACCCCGGAGGGCACGCTCGGACCGTCGGGCGCAAAAATGCGCCTCGATCGATAAATCCTAACATTCATAACAGGTCCAGAGACGCATGACAAGGGCAATCCAACCAGCCATCAAAAAACCCCGGCATCGGCCAGCGAGAACCCAACAGATGTAAAGGAAGACCGCCCCTCCAGAACACGGACCGGAAAAATGACGCCGCGCCTGCGGCATGGGAAGAAAAAAAGACAACTGCCCAAAATTTAAACTTTGCGGGACCACAAAAAAAACCCTCTGGAAAGCATGACAAACAGACCTTAGCCAAGCGTTTCCATACCCCGCCGAAACAACGCCGACACCCTCAAAGCCGCACAGAGACATCAAGCCTTGCGACGAGCACGCACCGCCCTGTTGTTGCCTGCGTAGTCATCAAAAAAGCGAATGGAATCAAAAATCCCTTCTACTTCAAGGAGCCCGCGAACCGCCTCGCGCTGATCCCAGCCCATCTCAAGGAGAAGCCATCCGCCGGGTTTCAGGTGCGTTCGACACCCGGAGATAATCAGGGAGAGATCCCGCAAACCGTCGGCATCGCCGTCCAGGGCCAGGCGAGGCTCAAAAACCGCCACTTCCGGCTCCAGCAGATCGATATCCGCCGTGGGAATATAGGGAGGATTGGAGACAACCACATCAAACAGCGGAGCCTCGGCAAAGGGGGCAAACCAGACACCCTGAATAAACGAAACGCGACCTTCCAGATCGTTACGCCGGGCATTTTCCCGAGCCACACCAAGGGCCGTTGTGGAACGGTCCGTTGCCAAAACCGTGTGCTCGGGACACGCCTTGGCAAGGGAAAGAGCAATGGCACCGGACCCTGTTCCCAGATCCACAACGCGCTGCACTCCCTTATCCCCACCCTGCAAAACCTCCAGAGTCGCTTCCACCAGGGTTTCGGTATCGGGCCGAGGCACCAGCACCCCGGGGGCGACCGTCAAATCGAGATCCCAGAACCCGGTCTCACCCATGATATAGGCAATGGGCTCCCGCTCCAGCCGCCTCCGGACAAGAATTTCGTACCCCTTCTTCAGCGACGCTGAAGCAGGGTCGTCTTTTCTCAACAAAAGACCGGCACGCCCCACCTTGAGGTGATGCATCATCAAAAGGTCCGCGGCAAGCTTCGGGGAATCCACACCGGCATCTTCAAAAAGACGGGCAGCCTCCGCCAGCACCTGGGCGATGGTGACGGAGGTTTCAAACAGATAATCAGAGGGTTTGTTCATTTTGGAGGGCCTGGGCCTGGGCGTGGGTTCTAAGGGATGCGATGATCTCTTCGATATCCCCTTCCATAATGGCATCCAGTCGGTAGAGGGTCAGCCCGATGCGATGATCGGTCATGCGACCCTGGGGAAAGTTGTAGGTACGGATACGCTCACTGCGGTCCCCGCTGCCGATCTGGCCTTTCCTGGCGGCGGAACGTTCGGCTTCCGTCTCCTGGATCATCTTATCCAGAATACGGGACCGAAGCACCTTCATGGCCTTGTCCTTGTTCTTGTGCTGGGTTCATCCTGGCAGGTGGCTGTGATACCTGGGAAGGTGCGTAATACGGACCGCGGAGTCCGTGGTGTTGACGCTCTGACCATGCCAGCCCGGGGGTCTCTGAAAATATCGATACGCAGCTCATTGGGCTCGATCTTCAGCTCCACATCTTCCGCCTCGGGAAGCACCGCCACGGTCACGGCAGAGGTATGGATACGCCCCTGGGTCTCCGTAGCGGGAACGCGCTGAACCCTGTGAACCCCGCTCTCATACTTGAACGAGCTGTAAGCGCCCTTGCCGTTCACCTGGAAGACGACTTCCTTGTAGCCGCCCACATCGGATCCGTGAGAGTCCATGACCTCCACACCCCAACCCCGACCTTCGGCATATCGGGTGTACATCTTGAACAGGTCCCCGGCAAACAGTGAGGACTCGTCCCCGCCGGTACCGGCGCGAAGCTCAACGATGACACTCTTCTCATCCAGAGGATCCTTGGGAACCAGGAGGTACAATCTTTTCCTCCATCTCCTCCACCTGGGCTTCCAGGGGGCCGATCTCTTCTGCGGCCATCTCTTTCATATCGGGATCGTCGTCGTTGAGAAGCTCCCGGGCTTCCTCAAGCTCAGCCACAACCTTCTTGTACTGACGATACGCTTCCACCAGCTTGGTGATCTCACCGTGCTCTTTGATGTACTTCTGATACTGAACCCGATCGCTGACCACAGCGGGATCGCTGAGAAGCTGCTCCAGTTTTATGAACCGGTCTTCCACACCTTCGAGTTTACCAAACATTATCTTGCCTGCCCCATTACCCCTTTGTCATGCGCCACCGGCACACAAAGGGAAGTGTTCGCACCGTCGTTGCCCGGACCCGCCGTCCGGACGACAAAAAGGGAAATCGTAAAAACCGATTCCCCTTCTTCTCCCAAGCCATACGGTCTTGATTTCGTCGCGATACTTACTTGCCAACCTTGCTGGCATCGAAGTTTGCGAATTTCTTACGGAAACGATCGATACGACCAGCCGTATCCACAAGCTTCTGCTTACCGGTGAAGAACGGATGGCAGCTTGAGCAGATTTCCACCTTGATCTCTTCGCGGGTAGAACCCACGGTCATGACGTTGCCGCATGCACAGGTGGCAGTGGCTGCTTTGTATTCGGGATGAATGCCCTTTTTCATGAGGTAAAACTCCTTAAAAGATAAATATATGAAAACATACCACCTGAGGGGAACCCCGAAGGGCCGCCTTACGCTGCCGATGATAGGCAGCGGTGGTATCATGAATTCATGGAATCAAGAAACTCCATATTATCCTTAGTTCCACTAATCTTGTCAAGCAAAAAGCCCATGCTGTCCACGGTGTTGAGGGATGCCAAAAGCTTGCGCAGGATCCAGATCCTGTCGAGTTGGCCCTTCTCAACGAGAAGCTCCTCTTTTCGGGTACCGGACTTTTTGATGTCAATGGCAGGGAACATGCGGCGATCAGCCAGCTTGCGATCAAGAACCAGCTCCATGTTGCCGGTTCCTTTGAATTCCTCGAAGATCACCTCGTCCATGCGGCTGCCCGTATCGATAAGCGCCGTGGCGATGATGGTAAGGCTGCCGCCCTCTTCCACGTTTCGGGCCGCGCCGAAGAAACGCTTGGGACGGTGCAGGGCGTTGGAGTCCACACCACCGGAGAGGATCTTGCCCGACGGAGGCATCACCGAGTTGTAGGCACGGGCCAGACGGGTGATACTGTCCAGAAGGATCACGACATCTTTTTTGTGCTCCACAAGGCGCTTGGCCTTCTCGATAACCATCTCAGCCACCTGAACGTGACGTTCGGCGGGCTCGTCAAAGGTCGAGCTGATGACTTCAGCCTTGACGGAGCGAGCCATGTCGGTCACTTCCTCGGGCCGTTCGTCAATAAGAAGGATAAAGGGAACAATATTGGGATGGCTCTTGATCATGCTGTTGGCGATGGTCTGCAGGATCATGGTTTTACCGGAACGGGGAGGGGAGACGATGAGCCCCCTCTGACCAAAGCCGATGGGAGCCATGAGTTCGATGGATGCGGGTGGGAGGCTTGTCCTTGTCGTTCTCCAGCTGAACCTTTACTTCGGGGTAAAGGGGCGTGAGGTTGTCAAAGAAGATCTTTTCACGCGCCACATCGGGGTCTTCATAGTTGACCGCCTGCACCTTCAGAAGGGCGAAGTAGCGCTCAGACTCCTTGGGCTGGCGAATCTGACCGGAAACCGTGTCCCCGGTCTTGAGGTTGAATCTGCGAATCTGAGAAGGGGAAACGTAGATATCATCGGGCCCGGGCAGGTAGTTGCAATCCGGAGACCGAAGAAAACCGAACCCGTCGGGAAGCACCTCCAGGGTACCCTCCCCGTAAATCTGACCCTCCCGCTCAATCTGGGCCTGGAGCAGCATAAAAATGAGCTCCTGCTTGGGAAGACCGCCGGCGCCCTCTATATTGAGACTCCGCGCCATCTTGGCCAGCTCTTCAATCCGCATCGCTTTCAATTCAACAATGTTCATCAACAGTTTCCCCACATGTTTATATGCTCATCCAGAACAACAATCAGCGTCGTCCCAATCCGTATTGATTCGGTGCAATAATACCCACTCCTTCCGTATTACCCGCAATGGAAAACATAAAAAGGCCCCTTCGGAAGGCACATCGTGCCACACAGGTCACCTGTGAGGCCGGGATGTGTTACAGATTTTTTACCATGATTTCTGTAAGGTGAGTGTCTGTTCTGCAGGTCCTATAAGGATCATGACGTTGGTAATAACAAAAAGAGCGGTTTTATTGGTTAGATACAATCCCGCGCGCGGCATGTCAAGGACTTATAAATGGGCACCTCATTTTTTTACAATTTTTTCAAACACCTTATAAAATGCCCCTTTCAATTCGGAAAGCCCCCGCATATTTTCAATCACCAGATCAGCCCGATCCCGCTTGTCGCCATCCGGCAACTGAAGATCCAGAAGCCGCATGGCCTCCGCTTCGGCAACGCCATCCCGCTCCATCAACCGGGCGCACTGGGTGGCGCGATCCACCCCCACATGGAGGGTCACATCAAACATGGCCTCAAGGTTCAATTCGAAAAGCAGGGGCACCTCGCACACAGCCATCACCGCCCCCGATGCCTCTTCCCTTTCAAGAAACACCTTCATCAGGCGAATGACCTCGGGCTGCACAATGGACTCCAGAACGCGGCGCGCCTCAGGGTCGGAAATCAACTTCCGCCTCAACGCGGGGCGATCCAGGCCGCCGTCCGCCCCGACCACACCGTCACCAAACCAGGCCACCACCGCGTCAAACCCCGGACTTCCCGGGCTCACGGCTTCCCGGGCCAGCTCATCGGCAATGGACACCGCCACACCTTTTTCCCTGAACAGGCGACATACCGTCGTTTTTCCGGAGGCAGCCCCCCCGGTCAACCCAACCTTGACCATCCCCGCATCATCCTTCCACCCGGCGCCAGCGCGTCGGGCCATCAATCAGCGCCCGAAAGGCGCCCCAATACGTCAAAAAAACCTCACAACACCCCACACCACAGGGAACTTTCTGCGCAACATCACACCCAGGACGTCATTGAAAATTCGCCCTGAATCAGCCCCCATCCTCCCATACAATGTATCCCTCCCCTTGACAAGCCACCTACATTCTATTACTTAAACTTTTTTGATGATTATGTAAAAAATAATCGAAGAATGGATTCCTCAATCAGGCTCGGCCGCCAAAAGGCGTTGCCGTTTTCCAAACCATTGGCTAATAATTCGTACCGGCCAGGCGAGGAACCCCTTCTTTGCACCCCGCACGGACCAAAGGAGACAGGGCCGCGAAGCAACGACTCTGTCCACCCAAAATTGTATATGGTTATCGTTTACCCCTTTAACTGAAGCGATTTTCTACTAAATACGTATTTCGGCCCCAACGGAAGCGGAAAAGGCACCCAGGGATCCATCCTCAAGGACAAGTACAATGCTGCCCACATCGAGTCCGGCGCCATCTTCCGCGAGAACATCAAGGGCGGTACCGAACTCGGCAAAAAAGCAAAAAGCTACATCGACGCCGGTGACCTGGTACCCGATGACATCACCATCCCCATGATCCTTGACCGCCTCAAGCAGGACGACTGCGCCAACGGCTGGCTCCTGGACGGGTTCCCCAGAAACAAGGTGCAGGCCGAAAAACTCGATGAATCCCTCAAGGCCGCCGGCATGGAACTCAACTACGTGGTTGAGATTGTCCTGGACCGAGAGATTGCCAAGCTCCGCATCACCGGCCGACGCCTCTGCGAAAACGACCCCAACCACCCCAACAACATCGGCATCGAAGCCATCAAGCCCAACGGCGACAAATGCCGCGTCTGCGGCGGGGCCCTCACCTCCCGCGCCGACGACCAGGATGACGCAGCCATCGACAAACGCCACTCCATCTACTACAACGAAGTGGACGGCACCCTGGCTGCGGCCTACTATTTCAAAGATGTTGCCGCCAAGAGCGATGCCACCAAGTACATCACCCTGGCCGGTGAAAAAGACATGAAGTCCGTCACCGACGAACTCATCTCCAAGCTGTAGAATACGCAAACGGCCCAGGGCCGAGGCTTTCAGACAGCAAGATACCGAAAAGGTGATGGCAGGATTTTTTTCTTGCCATCACCTTTTTTTTGTTTTATCCTTACAGGAGTTTACTTTTTAATAGTATACAGACTAACCATCACGCCGAACGCAAGAGATCACCGGCCTCTGATGTTGAGAAAGGGGCGATATATTTGAAGGAAATCGAAGTTAAAGTACTCGATAACGATCTCGAAAAAGCCATGCGTATTCTGAAGAAAAAAATTCAGAACGACGGCCTTTTCAAGCGGCTGAAGCTCAAGAAGAGCTACGAAAAGCCGAGCGAATTCCGACGCCGCAAGCAGCGCGAAGCGCAGCGTCGACAGAGGATTGCCAGTGCCCGCAACCGCTAAGGCCTGACAGTTTCCTGTATCGCTATCGATTCTTTTTCAAAAGGCCCGGCTTAGGCATTTTCTGCATTTAGCCGGGTTTTTTGTATTGGCAGACCACCAACATCTTCAGAGTAACATCCACCATGACAATGCAATCCGACTACGAGCGCTGTCTCGACACCATGTACAAACTCGGCCGCTTCGGCATCATCCTGGGCCTGGACACCATGAAAGGGATCCTTGAACGCCTGGACAACCCGGAGAAAAAATTCACCGTCATCCATGTGGCGGGCACCAACGGCAAGGGTTCCGTGGCGTCTTATCTATCTCGGATCCTGACCCTTTCCGGCTACCGTACCGGCCTGTATGCGTTACTTCCTGCCGCCTTTCGTCCGGTTCAACGAACGCATCGTGGTGGACGGCGAGATGGTCACCGATGCAGACGTTGTGGCCAGCTACAACCGGGTGGAAGCCGCCAATGTCGGAGAACGCTCCGGTACCTTCTTTGAGCTGACCACTGCCATGGCCTTTGATCTCTTCGCCGAAAAAGGGGTGGAGGTGGCCATCATCGAAACGGGCATGGGCGGCCGCCTGGACGCCACCAACATCGTCACCCCGGCCCTGTCGGTCATCACCAACGTCTCTCTGGAGCACAAGGACCACCTGGGCGACACCATCGCCAAAATTGCCTACGAAAAAGCAGGGATCATCAAGCAGGGCATCCCCGCCATCGTGGGCGTGCGCCAGGCCAGCGCCATCGGCGTGGTGGAAGAGACCGCCCGGGAGCTGGACGCCCCCGTGATCCGCCTGGGCCGGGACATCCACACCCGACGCTCCGACAAGGGGTTCAGCTGCCGCTGCAGCGGCATCTCCATCAGCGACCTCACCACCTCCCTGCTCGGCAGACACCAGGTGGATAACGCCGCCCTTGCCGTGGCAGCCTGTGCCACCTTGAGAAAAGGGGACACATTCCGCATCGCCGACGAGACCATCCGCCAGGGCCTGGCCACCACCCCCTGGCCCGGACGCCTCGAGCGGGTCGCCGGCAACCCGGAGACCATCATTGACGGGGCGCACAACCCTGCAGCCATAAAAGCCCTCGTCCAGTACCTTGAAGACGAGCAGCGGGGCCGGGACATCACCCTGGCCACAGGCATCCTTGACGACAAAGCCTATCCCAAGATGTTTGCCAACCTGCTGCCCTTTTGCAGGCGCGTCATCCTCGTCAAGGCCAAGACCGACCGAAGCATCGACCCGGAAGCCATGCGGGCCGCTGCGTCCAAATACGTCCGCGACGTCTCGGTTATCCCCGACATCGCGCAGGCCATCCAGTCTGCCCGCTCCACAGCCCGGCAGGACGAACTGGTCCTCGTGGCCGGATCCCTCTACGTGGCCGGAGAAGCCCGGGCCGCCCTCACGAGCCGGTAAGCCTTACCAAGGCCGAGCCTGAACGACTGCTTCTCGCACCAAACCAAAAAAGGACACCCCGCCTGGGGGTGTCCTTTTTTTATGACTGCCATGCGCGCCTTCTAAAGGAACAGAGAAACAAGGCAGGTAAGCTCACTTCACGAGCCGGAGGCCGCATCGTACGCTGCCCGGACCAGGGAATCGGGGACCTCAAGGAGAGAGGCGATGCGCTGCAACAAGGCCGCCTGACCGGACACATACCCCATTGCCTGGGCCGCACGATGGGCCGACTCAAGGAGCATCCGTTTCTCGGCGTTGGCAAGATACGGAGCGATACGCTTCAGGCGCTCTCCCAGGGCATCGGGGTCGGCTTCATAACGACGCGTTTCCAGAGCCATGGCATCGGCATCCATAACAACCCCCGTCACGTCCTCAATGAACTGGGAGTCAACGGCTCCTTTCGAGCAGTTCCCCTCCCCGTGGGCATCCATCATCGCCAGCACCACAGCCAAAAGCGCGGGCTTCAACCCGTCACGGGTCACCGTGGGGCTATGGGCTGTCACATCCCGGTCAAAGACCCCGCCGCACCGAAGGCAGCGCACCAGGCCGGCATCTTCGGAACGTGTGCGCACAGGCATCCCCAGCAGCCGGATCACCGTAAGGGTCTCCATGGACTGACACTCTGAGGTCTGGCGGCATCCCGGGCAGTAAAACTCACCCAGGGGCGTATACCTGTATCCTGTGCTGCACCCAAACAAGCCCATCACCTGCGTCGCCTCCCTTTACCGGCCTCTACCCCGGTTCGCTTCAAGAGCTCGGCCACCTCCCCTTCCGAGAGATGGCGCCACTGGCCGGGCTTCAACTGCCCCAGCCGGATATTGGCCATGCGCACCCGCTTCAGGGTCACCACCTCATGGCCCACGCTTTGCGCCATGCGCCGGATCTGGCGATTCTTACCCTCTTTGAGCACAATGGTGTAACGGTCCCTGTCCTCCCGGCGGATCCTGCAGGGCCGGGTCATGCCTTCTTTCAGGCGTATCCCCTTTTCCATGCGGGACAGCTCCGAGGACGAAATCTCGGTTGACACCCGCACCCGGTACTCTTTTTCATGGTCAAAGGAGGGGTGGGAGAGCCGGTGGTGAATCCTGCCGTCGTTGGTGAGGATAAGGAGCCCCGACGAATCCCGGTCCAGCCGCCCCACGGGAAACACCCGCTCCGGCACGTCCACCAGGTCCGTCACCACCCTGGCATCCCCATGGTTGCAGGAGGTGATCACCCCCACGGGCTTGTGCAGGGCAAGGTAGACCCGTTTTTCTTCGGTGCGAACCGCCTGGCCCTTCACGCAGACCCGGTCCTTTGCCGGATCCACCCGGGACCCCAACTCCGTGACCACCCGGTCGTTCACGGTCACTGCCCCCTCCTTTATCAGGGTTTCGGCAGCCCGCCTGGAGCAGACCCCTGCATGGGCCAGGTATTTCTGGAGGCGCACCCCCTCAATCTCAGTCACAACCCCTTCTCCTTCCAAAGAGCGGTTGAATCCGCTCCGTTTCTTCTATATACCTATGGCGATCACCGGGCCGCTTTCCGGCCCAAAAAATCGGGGCCGCGCCTTTACTGCGGCGCGCCCCTTACCCTATGTACAGGAAACCTCTGAAATGTTCAATCAAACCGACACCCACGGGGAGTGCCCCGAATGCGGAAGCCCCCTTGAGGTGCAGCGGTCCTGAACCCGCGTCACCTTCCGTTGCAGGTCCTGCAACACAAGCTATCGCCCCGAACGGCTCAAGGAACTCATCGACGAAGCCTTTGAACGGAAAATGGCCTGCGTGCCCATCAACCGCATCTGATATGGAAACCACCTTCAAACTGACCATCGGATACCACGGAACGCCCTACGCCGGCTGGCAGATCCAACCCGACCAGCCCACGGTGCAGGAGGCGATCCAAAAAGCCCTGACGCGCATGGTCACCCGACCCGTCACCGTCATCGCCTCAGGCCGCACGGACGCCGGCGTCCATGCCGTGGCCCAGGTGGCCCATTTCAAGGCAGACACCGCCATATCCGCTGAAAAGTTCCAGGACGCCCTCAACAGCATGCTCCCGGAGACCATCACCATCCACGCATGCGAAAAGGTAGACGATTCCTTCCACGCCCGGTTCAACGCCCGGCGCAAGCGCTACACCTACCGCATCATCAACCGCCCGGTGGCCCCGGCCGTAAGCGCCGACACCTTCTGGCACATCCGGAATCCGCTGGATATTCCGGCCATGCAGCAGGCGGCCGCCTGCCTTGCGGGCACCCATGATTTCAAAGCCTTCGAAGGCACAGGCAGCCCCCGGGCCACCACCGTGCGCACCCTCTTTGAGGCCTGCGTCCACGACCACGGCCAGGGGCTTATCACCCTCACCTTCTGCGGCAGCGGCTTTTTAAAATTCATGGTGCGGAACCTGGTGGGCACCCTGGTGGATGTGGGACTCTCCCGCACCACCCCGGACGGATTCAAGGCGATCCTTGCATCCTGCAACAGACAACACGCCGGTGCCACCGCCCCTTCCCGGGGCCTGTTTCTCGTATCCGTGGCGTATGAAGACACGCCCCACACACCGAGAGAGTTCACCGACTCCCCCCTCTACCCCGCCGGCCTCTGGCTCGGCCCCTGTTAGGAGAACCATTCATGACATCACATATCAAAGGGGTCGTCTTCGACCTGGACGGCACCCTCATCGATTCCCTGGAAGAGATCGCCACCGCCACCAACCGCACCCTGGAGGCCTTCGGCTACCCCACCCACCCCGAAGACGCCTTCAAGTACTTTGCAGGCCACGGGGCCCGGGTTCTGGTGGAGCGGGCCGCCCCCAAAGAGGTCACAGCCGACCCCGACAAATTCGAGCCCCTGCTGGAGCGTTTCCTCTCGGTCTACCACAAGCTCACCGGCACCATCGCCCATCCCTACGACGGGATCCCCGAGCTCCTCACCGCCCTTGCGGATAAAGGCATCAAACTCTTTGTCCTCACCAACAAACCCCACGAATCCGCCGGGGAGTGCGTCGCCGACATCATGCCCCACTGGACCTTTGACCAGGTCCTGGGTGCCCGGGAAAGCGTCCCCAGAAAGCCCGACCCCGCAGGGGCCCTGGAGACCCTTGAGACCACCGGTATCAAAGGCGAGGAGATGCTCTACCTTGGCGACACCGCCGTGGACATGAAAACCGCCACCGGCGCCGGCATGGTCCCCGTGGGCGTCCTCTGGGGCTTCCGCGAACAAAAGGAGCTCGAAGAGAGCGGCGCAAAACACCTCATCAACCACCCTCTGGAGCTGCTCGACCTGCTGTAAGACAAAAGCGATGCCTCCGGCGGCCAGGGGCTAAGCCCCTGGACCCCAGGTTCGCGAATGCTCTTTCGCCTTCGTGCCTCAGGCTCATCACGTTCGCTGACGGGCTGACGCCCGTGGCTTACAAATAAAGAAGGGAGATCACGTCACAGCGACGTGGTCTCCCTTTTTTTATCCGTCACCCCACGTTTTCCCACGGGCGCAGCCCGTACGCGAATGGACGCGGGCGAGGAACGAGCCCAAGGAGCATTCGCAATCCCCAGGGGCTTTAACCCCTGGTGGTTTCTCCGTCTGCCTGGGCGGTTGTCGTGGCAATGGCGGGCCGCGCGACGATCCAGCATGCCGATGAGGATGCCCGCGTCATGCTCCTGCACCACGGGCAGGCTGTCGATGTTCTTCTGAGTAAACTTCTGGAGCACCGCGTTTAAATCTTCGGACGGGGTGGTGGTGATAATCTCGGTGGTGGCGATGTCCCGCATCACAATGAGGTGCTCCACCTCTTGAAGAAAAATCACACTCCGGATGTCTGTGGACGAAAAGATGCCCACCAGGCGCTCCTCTTTGTTCATCACGGGAAAGTAGTGCTGCTTGGTCTCCGAAAAGAATCGCTTGAAGGCAAGAAAGCCCATCTCTTCATGGACGTGAGGCACCTGCTTTACCGCAGGCATGAGGTCCTTTACTCGAAGCTTCTGAAGAATATCCACCATGAACTCACCGGCATGGGCCGGGGAATCCACCTTGGTCTTCACCTGGTTTTCAAAGATGGTGAACTTCTGGCCCATGAGAAAACAGATGGAGCAGACCATGAGACTCGGCAGCAGGAGATGGTACGAGTTGGTCATCTCGCTGACGAAGATAATGGTGGAGATGGGGGTGTTGGAGACAGCCGTAAAAAAACCGGCCATGCCCACGATGATAAAGGCCCCGGGGGCCGTGACCACCCCCGGCATGATCTGGTCGAGACCCGGCCCACAACGCCGCCCATGGCGCCGCCAATGACCACCGACGGACCGAAGACCCCGCCGCTGCCCCCGGATCCGATGGAAAAGGAGGTGGTGAAGATCTTACCGATGGCAAGGGTGAGCAGCATGGTGATGGGCAGCCCCGTGGTGAGGGCCGTCTGGATAAACCCGTAGCCGAAGGCCAGGGTATGGGAAAAGAAAAACCCGATGATGCCCGTGCAGAGCCCGCCCATGGCAGGCTTCAGGTGGTTGGGCACCCCGGTGAGGTTCTTGAACACCTTTTCCGTGCCGTAGAACACCTTCACGTAGAACCAGCCCGTGGCCACCAGCACCCCAGCCAGCACCAGGTAGGGCCCGAGTTCCAGGGGGTTTCGGAAGAGAAAATCCGGGGACTCGAAAAGGGACCCCCAGCCATAAACCAGGCAGTAGACGCAGTAGGCCACCACCGAGGAGATCCCCGCAGGAATAATCACATCGGACTCAAACTCGGGGTCCCGGTAAAGCACCTCCGAAGCAAACAGAGCCCCTGCCAGGGGCGCACGGAAGATACTCCCCACCCCTGCGCCGATGCCCGCAGCCATCATGATGCGGCGTTCCCGGTCCGACAGATTTAAACGCGTGGCCAGAAACGAGGCAAAACCTGCCCCGATCTGGGCGATGGGGCCTTCCCGGCCACCGGACCCACCCGTGGTCAGGGTGATGGTGGAGGCAATGGTTTTGATGATGGGCACCCGGCTCCGGATGAAGCCCCCCTTGTTGTGGTAGGCGTCGATGGCTGCATCGGTGCCGTGGCCTTCGGCCTCCGGGGCAAAGGTGTAGACCAGCCAGCCGCTGACGAGACCGCCCAGGGCGGGAAGAAACAGGAGGATCCACCGATTGAAAGGACGGGTGGTGGGTTCGAGGAGATGGTGCTCTCCGGCGGGAGGCGTGGGACGGTACCCTGCCATGAAATCCATAAAATAGTGGATTCCCAGCTGGCACAGGTAGTGAAAAAGGACAGATCCGCACCCGGCAATGAGGCCAATGATCAAAAAGTAGGAAAACCACTTGCCGGCGTTGTAGATCCCTTTCCGACCCCGTGCGCCTTTGGTCAACAAGACCATATAAACTCCAATGGGCAATCACATGTGCCGCCCCGCACAGCAGAGAGTCTGCAGGGCACTTAAAAGCCCGGGCCGGAGCGAGGTCAGGCCCGGGTGCAACAAACGAACCGGTTAGCCCGCCAGGTCCTGGACACCTTTGTAAATGGTGTCGAAGAGCTCGCGAACGTCCTCGATCTCAATGCAGGAGAACGCCACGCGCAGGTCGGTGGCCCCCAGGGAGATGAGGCCCACCCCGTAGGTATCCAGGAGATGGAGTCTCAGGGTTTCGGCATCGGTGTTCTTAAGGCGGATGCACATGAAGTAGCCCGAGTTAAAGGGATAGACGCTCCAGGCGTCGGCGTACTTCGCATCGCGGGACACCTCGGCCACCTTGTTGGCGCGGGCCTTGAGGATCTCGCCCTTGGCGTCCTTGGACTCGGCGTAGCCTTCGGTCTGCATGGCCTTCAGGACAATGGACTGGCTCAGGTGCGAGGCGTTGGAGACGCTGCCGCGAACCGCACCGGCGGTTTTCCTCTCCAGGGCGTCGTAGACACCGGCCTGGTTATCACAGGCGGGAATGCCGTAGGTGAGAAAGCCCACGCGAAGGCCCCAGACATAATCTTCCTTGGTGGCCCCGTCCATCTTGATGGCCATGAGGCGCTCGTGGCGACCGCTGATGAGGGAGAAGATGGACTCCTTGAGGACGTCTTCTTCGTAGAACAGGCCAAAGTAGGCATCGTCGGTGACGGCGATGACGTTGGTCCCGCCCTTGGCCACCTCTTCAAGGATGTCGGCGATCCTGGCTGCTTCGGCATTGGTCACCGTATACCCGGTGGGGTTCTGGGGAAAGTTGAGGAGCACGATGATCTTGTCGCGAGCCGCCGCCTCTTCCTTCACCTTGGCCTCAAAGGCGGCCAGGTCAAAGCCGCCGGCTTCGGTAAAGAGGTTGTACTTGGACAAGGTGGCGCCTTTGCGAACCGAGAGGATCAGGTTGTAGTTGCCCCACATCATGTCCGGCAGGATCACCGCGTCGCCGGGGTCGACCCAGACATCGGCCATGACGCTGATGGCCTGGGTGATGCCGCAGGTCACAACGGGCAGGCTCACCTCTGCCCCTTCAAGGGAGGGGTTCTTCTCGTACATCGCCTCTTTCCAGGCGGCGCGGAGTCCGGGGATACCGAATGAGGGGGCGTAGGTCAGGCTGTTTTCCGTGCCAGCCCCTCGATCACCTTCGCCCATGACGGACGGAAGACGCATGATGCCGCCCTCTTCCTTGGCAATGCCGATGGTGGCGTTGATCCGGTGCGCTTTTTGTTTTGCTTCAGCGGACTGGCTCAAAATCCCTTTGGGAAAAAAGAGATTTTTACCAACCTCTGACAACATCTCCATCAGATAACCATTACCCTGGGCGATTTCCTCATTCAGCTGTCTGGCGATTTCGTTCATGGATCAGGCTCCTTCAAATCTGTGTCGGTTCGACACTTCCGATGTGGGCCAGCCACATCTTCATCATATACGTGTCATGCGGCAAGGTGCCGCCCCTATTCTCCAGGCAATAACCAAAAGATAAAAAAACCCCCGTCGTTGTACCACAAAGGTGAAAAGGCGGGGGCTTTTGAATCGTCCGAAAAGGCGCATCTATGATCGGCTCTGCATCGACTCGATACGCTATCTTCCCCCACGCTTTGAAGCTTTGATGGGGTTGATCTTCTGCTTCTTCTCAACGATCACGTTCTTCACGTGGGTGGCAAGGTTGCAGTTGCCGTTTTTCCAGCGTGCATCGGGATCGGGTGCGGACGTGCAGTATTTTTCGGAGGCGAACTCACCGATGCGGCCGCAGCCTTCGCACTTTTCGATAATGGGTTTGCAGACGCCGCCCTCGTAGGAGCAACCGCTTTTGGTCATGAAAGGGCAATCGCTGCCGTTTCGAACTGTTGTACAAATCATTGGATATACTCTCCATATCACAGATTTTGGCCCTGGGGCCGACTCATGGTATCTCAATAGATCAAAATTAAACCAAATATTTATAAAAGAACTCAGCCCCATTTGTCAAATTCAAATTCATGGGAGCTTTTAAAAAATGGCACCGCCCCTGCCCCTGCGCCGATGCTTGATCCCCGGCACCATCCGGTGCCCCGGATGGCTGAGGCCGCCGGAAAAGGGGGACGCACACGGACTCCCCATGGCCCCGTGCGGCTTTTTCCCTTGATCTTTGGCCCGTTTGATGCCACTTACGAAAGTAAGGTGATGAGCCGACCTTTCGCAAGGCCCACACAAAACCACAACATCATGGACACACGGTCCATATGTGTCCATGGTGCATTCCATACATACAGACCATCTTGAAGGACAACACCATGAATCGAATCCAACAGGCCGCCGAGGTTATCCGCACCGAAGCCGATGCCCTCCTCAACCTGACCAAGGTCACTCACAATTTCGACAAAGCCGTAACCGCCATCCTGGAAAGCCAGGGACGCGTCATCATTACCGGTATCGGCAAATCCGGCCTCATCGGACGAAAAATCGCCGCCACCTTGAGCAGCACCGGAACCCGCGCTGTCTTCATGCACCCGGTGGAAGCCATGCACGGCGACCTCGGCATGGTCTCCCCCAAGGATGTGGTGCTGGCCATCTCCAACAGCGGTGAAACCATCGAGCTCAACCACCTGCTGCCCAGCATAAAGGCCCTTGGGTGTCCGGTGGTGGCTTCAACGGCAAGCCCAACGACCCTGGGGCAGCACGCGGACCTGGTCATCGACACGGGCGTGGAAAAGGAAGCCTGCCCCCTGGGCCTGGCACCCACCTCCAGCACCACGGCCCAGCTTGCCATGGGCGACGCTCTCCTGCGCCGATCATGCTCAAAGCTCAAGCCCGACGACTTCAAAAAGTTCCACCCCGGGGGCGCCCTGGGCCAGCGGCTCTCCCTGCAGGTCTCCGAGATGATGGTCACCGGCGAGATGGTGCCTCTGGTGGCGGCTTCCGCCTCCATTGGCGACGCCCTGGCCGCCCTGGACGCCCGTCGCCTGGGTGCCGTGTTTATCACCGACGACAAGGGCCTGCTCCTGGGGCTGCTCTCCGACGGGGATGTCCGCCACCTCATGGCAGCCGAGGACTTCGACCCCGCCCGCCCCGTCTCCGAGGTGATGACCCGGTCCCCCCGCTCCGTGGCCATCAATGCCCCGGCCTACGACGCCCTCAACATGATGGAAGCACACCAGATCACGGTCCTGCCCGCCACCGACGACCAGGGCAGGGTCAAAGGCCTGCTCCACCTCCACGACATCCTCGGAAAAGGGGCGTTTCAGTTCAACGGCAACTGATCCACTCTCCTTTTTGACCGGGCGCAAAAAAGGGACGCCCGCGGTTCACCCGAAAAATCCGTTGATCCGGCATCGGATCATGACAGATACCCGACGCCCCCGTATCCCTACCCGGATGCGGGGGCACATCGCAACGCCATGATGGGAGTGATTATGAGATTCGAACACATCGACACCACCATCCAGACCCTTGGTGAAGCCAAGATCCCCTCCCCCCTCCTGCAACCGAATAACGGTGAATGCGGGGCCTATTTCGTGGACGACGACGAGCGGATCCTCCTGCACGTCAACGAAAAGCATGTGGCCCAGCTCAAAGCCGACGACATCCCCGCCCCCGCCTTTGAATCAGCCGGGCCCCGTCGCAAAAATCCAAGTTGACCCCAGCAGTTCGACTACGCTCGGCGACCTGCGGCGGCCTCTGCCCCGGCCTCAACGACATCATCCGGTCCGTGGTTTTGGAGCTCTACCACCGCTACGGCGTGAAGCACATCTGCGGGATCCGGCACGGCCTCCAGGGGTTCATCCCCAAATACGGGCACAGCACCGTGGACCTTTCACCCGAAAGCGTCACCAACATCCTGGACAGCGGAGGGTCTATTTTGGGGTCCTCACGGGGAGATCAGGACATCGAAGAGGTGGTGGACAGCCTGGAGCGCATGCACATCGGCATCCTCTTCATGGTCGGCGGCGACGGCACCCTGGCCGCCGCGTCCAAGATCTCGGAGGCCATCACCAAGCGCGGCCTGAAAATCAGCGTCATCGGCATCCCCAAGACCATTGACGACGTCTATTCGCGCGGCCGTCCTTTGGCTTTGACACGGCCGTGGACATCGCCACCCAGGCCATCAGCGGAGCCCACAACGAGGCAGAGGCCTACCCCAACGGCATCGGCCTCATCAAGCTCATGGGAAGGGAATCCGGCTTCCTTGCGGCCACTGCTGCCCTGGCGCGCCAGGACGTCAACTTCGTGCTCATCCCCGAGGTCCCCTTTGACCTGGACGGCCCCAACGGTTTCCTGGAAAACCTGGAAGCCAACGACCCTTCGCGGCCACGCCGTGGTGGTGGTGGCCGAAGGCGCAGGCCAGGAGTTCTTTGAAGGGCGCAAAAAAATGCACGACGCGTCCGGCAACGTCAAGCTTTACGACATTGGCCTGCTCATCAAGAGCAAGATCATGGCCTACTTCAAGGAGAAGGGGATCCCCGTCAGCCTGAAGTACATCGACCCCAGCTACATCATCCGGAGCCTTCCGGCCAACGCCAACGATCACGTCTTCTGCAGCTTTCTCGGGCGCGACGCGGTCCACGCCGGCATGGCGGGCAAAACCAAGATGGTGGTGAGCCACTGGAACAACCACTTTGTCCATGTGCCCATGGACGAGGTGATCACCCAGCGCAAAAAAGTGGACCCCGACGGAAAGCTGGGCTTAGTGCTGGAGGCCATGGGGGCGCTCTCAAGAACCCCGCCCCGGAAAAGGCATAAAAAACGCTTCCGCGGGTCGACTTGGTAAAACAAGCCTCGCAAAAACGTTTCCAATTAAACGGTGACGCGTCCAAAATGATTCTCGGAAACAGCGTGGCGGCACAGCCATTTTATAAGGTGGTGAAGCGCCCACGCACCCCGCCCCCTATAGCTTATAGCCTATGACCTTTTTCCTATGGCCTGCCTCTTACTCCCCACTTCCACAAACCGCCGCCTCGATCCCTTCAGAAGGGTCAGGGCCTTGTCCGCATCGCCGGTTCCGTCAAAGGAGGTGGTTCCGGTGACCCCGGGATAGGCGTTCACCGCCAGAAGAGCATCACGGACCGCACCACGGGATGCCGGTGCCGAATCCAGTAGGATATTCAACATCAAAGAAGCAGAGTCAAAGGCCACGGCCTCGATGTAATGGGGTTCGCCCATAGGCGCCTTTAAACGCCCTTACAAATCCCTTGACCTTCGGGTCGCGGCTCCGCGCGTAAAAACCGTCGGGGATGATGCTGTTCCCAAGATGGCCGGACACCCCTTTTCTCAGGGCTGTGTTGTGCCAGAGGTTCGTACCCAGGGTGTACACACCCCCTAAATCGTGGAAGGCCAGCTGGGGCAGGATCATCTCAAGATTTTTCCGTCCGTCGGGAATAAAGATCGCCTCAAAGTCCACCACCTGGCCCGAGCCTTTGGCATCTTCGGGCAGCACACGCCCCCAGGCCTGCATGCCGGTGGGAACCTGGGGCTTGGCGTACCAGAGCCCGGTCAGTTTCTTGATGGCCCGTGAAAAGTCCACGGTACCGGCCGCGTAGGCCTCCACCCAACTCCTCCCCAAGTGTCTCCACCTCATCCCAGAACAGGTTCATGAAATCCCGGCCATAGGGTTCATCGGGATAGAGGATCACAAAATCGTTTAAGCCCAGCACCTCAAAGGCGTATGAGACCACGGAGCGGACCTGCATCCTGGGGGTTATGAAGTTCCGGAAAACAAAGTCGCCGGAGGCGGTGATCCCCTCTTTGCCCGTCATGGTCATGAGGGGAATCCCCCTGAGCTGGGCTTCGGCCGCGGCGCTCTCCACGTTGCCCACCGGACCGATGATGGCTGCGGCCCCTGCCTCCACCAGCTCACGAACGGCCTGGCGCGTCGTCTCGTCATCGGAGCCCGTATCCCGGAAAATCAACTGGGCATCCCGATACCTTTCGTCAGCGGCCATGGACTGGAAGGCAAGCTCAATCCCCTCCCGTGCCTGGCGCCCGTACTCGGCATACCGGCCCGTAAAGGGCAACAGGCATCCCAGGACCCTGGGGTTGAAATGGGTCTGACTGAGGGCCTCCCGAAAGGCCACCACCTCATCACGCACCGGGTGAACCGCGTAAAGGCTCAGAAACTCCACCGCCCCCCGGAGGGCCTCGTCACCCTGCCCGTCCTCGGCCAGGGCCCGCATGCGCCTCAGAAGCAGGTACCCCCTTTTCTCCTTGTCGTGGACCCGCGAAAGCATCTCCAGGGTTTCCGAAAGGGTCAGGTTGGCCACGGTCTGCCGGAGACGGACCGTCACCCCCCTGCGCTCTGCAGGATGGGCCAGTTCGCACGCCTTGAAATAGGCGCCCACGGCATCCACAGTATCCCCCAGGGCCAGGTAGGCATCCCCCATGACGGCGTATTTTCGCATCAGATAATCGGATGGAGAGAGGGTATCTGGAATGGCCGCACCCTTTGGATCACCCCTGGGCCTCCGGCGATAGGAAAGAATCATGGACTCCACCAGAGCCACAGGCACAAGGGGGCTCTCGGGATATGCCTCGGCCACCCGGGCCAGTGCGACGTCGGCCTTGTCGTAGTCACCGGTAAGGCCGTAGATCATCCCCTGCTTCAACAGGGCTGCAGCGGCCACATGACTTTCGGGATAATGGCCCACCACGTCTGCGTACATCTCCAGCGCCTGGTCGTATCGCCGTGCGCCAAAGGCCTCTTCCGCACGGACAAAAAGCTGCTCATCTTCCGGCAGGACCCGCTCAGGGCCGTACCCCCTTTGCCCGCAACCGACCAAACACAGAATAAGCACCAGGAAAAGCAGTGCCCGGGCCCCTTTTTTTATCAACGGGTTCTTTATCGCCATACCCTTTGGCCATCCTTAATATAGTGGGTTGTCATGCAAGGAACGATTCCACAGCCGCAAAAAGACCTTCGGTATCCCCGGGGTCCAGCCAGATCATGTCGGGTCGGCCGAAGCCAAGGGCCAGCTGCCGCTTGGCACTGCTCGCGTGTCCCGCTTCAGGAGCCTGACAGTCTCCTCCCAGGGCACGCCATCCTCCAGGTGCTCTACCATGTGCCGGTACCCGATGGAACCCATGGACTTCAGGCCCCGGTGGTAGCCACGGGCAAGGAGCCCTTTGACCTCGTCCAGAAGGCCCTCGGCCACCATGAGGTCCACGCGCCGGTTGATGCGGTCGTACAGGGTCTCCCGGTCCGAAAAGAGACAGACCTTGAGGGCATCGTAGCGGGCCTGTGCAAAGGCGTGCTCTGCGTGGTGGGCGCTGAAGGGCTTGCCCGTGGCCTCGAAAACAGAGAGGGCACGAACAATGCGCAACGGATCGTTTTCGCTTATTTTCTCAGCATACGCCGGGTCCACCTGAACCAATCGGGCGTAAAGGGGGGCAAGCCCCGAGGCCTCCACCTCGGCCGTAAGCCTCTCGGTAATGACGGGATCCGACGGGATCGCCTCGGAGAGCCCGTGAACCAGGGCTTTCACATAAAGGCCGGTGCCGCCGGCCACCACGGGCAACACCCCGCCATCGCACAGGGCGTCGATCACCCCATCGGCCTGGGCCAAAAAAAGGGCGGCGTCGTAAGCTTCATCAGGGTCCACCACGTCAATCATGTGATGAACGGCAAGACGCTGCTCCTCTTCGGTGGGTTTGGCCGTGCCGATGTCCATTTGCCGATAAACCTGCATGGAATCCGCCCCGACCACTTCCCCGGAAAACCGTCTGCAAACCTCTATGGCCGCAGAGGTTTTTCCTACACCGGTGGGTCCACATATCACAACAATTTTTCTATTCATACCAGTAAATAATGTAAACAAGCCTAAACGGATTCACGCCGGTTTCTCCCGTTGTCCACCATTGAACAGCCGCACGGATACCGGACATTTAGTCCCTTAATATATAAATATAATTCTATTGACAACACCCAATATAGCGGGTAGTAAGTGTATTTGCTCATTTTATCTTTAATATAAGGTAAGATAGCTGCGAGCCAGCGCGCTCGTCGACTCTGGAAATATAACTTTTCAGGTTTATTTGGAATATTCTGTAACACTGCAAGGCCGTTCTCAGCGATTTGAATGCGCCTGCGCACCATTCAACAGGAGAAAGAAGCCATGTCTAAGGATGTAATCGGATCCGTGATGGTCGTCGGGGGGGGTATCGCCGGTATGCAAACTGCCCTGGATCTGGCCGATTCAGGTTATTATGTATACCTGGTCGAAAAAGGGGCCTCCATTGGCGGTGTCATGTCCCAGCTGGACAAGACTTTTCCGACCAACGACTGTGCAATGTGAATTATCTCACCTAAACTGGTCGAGGTCGGCCGGCATCTGAACATTGAGTTAAAAACCCTTTCTGACGTGATCGACATCCAGGGCGAGGCAGGTAATTTTGAAGTTACCTTAAACGAGAGGCCCCGATACGTGGACGAGTCCAAATGTATCGCCTGTGGTCTCTGTGCCGAAAAATGCCCCAAGAAGGTCACGGACCCTTACAACGCTAATCTGATCAAGCGAAAAGCCATCTACGTCGAGTATGATCAGGCCGTACCCCTTAAGTACGCCATTGATCCCGACACCTGTCTCAAGCTTACCAAGGACAGGTGCGGAAACTGCGAGAAGGTCTGCCCCACCGGCGCCATCGATTACACGATGACCGCCAAGGAGACCACCCTCAACGTCGGCTCCGTGGTCCTGGCCACTGGCTTCAAGCCCTTTGATCCTTCCGTTTTCGACACCTATCAGTACACCAAGTTCCCCAACGTTGTTACCTCTCTGGAATTCGAGCGTATCCTCTCCGCTTCAGGCCCCACCCAGGGTCACCTGACCCGTCGGAGCAAGGACGGCGAAGAGCCCAAGAAGATCGCCTGGTTCCAGTGCATCGGTTCAAGGGACATCAACCGCTGCGACAACGGCCACTGCTCCAGCGTCTGCTGTATGTACGCCATCAAAGAAGCGGTCATGGCCAAGGAGCACAACGGGGACGATCTGGATTGCGCCATCTTCTTCATGGACATGCGTACTCCGGGCAAGGACTTCGAAGAGTACTACGAGAAGAGCAAGGATCGTGGTATCCGGTTTGTCCGCAGCCGCGTACACACCATCAACCCCATTCCTGAAACCGATGACCTGGAAGTACGCTACGTCACCGAAGACGGCACCATCAAGACCGAAGTCTTCGGCATGATCGTCCTCTCCATCGGTCTCGAGGCGGCTCCGGAAACCGTGGAACTGGCCAAGAAGCTGGACATTGAGCTTACCCCCAGCAACTTTGCCGCCACCTCCGCCTTCAACCCCGTGGCCACAAGCCGTGAGGGTATCTACGTCTGCGGCGCCTTCCAGGGCCCCAAAGACATTCCCGAGTCCATCGTGGACGCCAGTGCAGCAGCTGCTGCGGCCGGCGAGTCCATCGCCTCGGCACGGAACACCGTGACCAAGGAAGCCGAGACGGTGCCCCAGCTCGACGTGGGCGGCGAACGACCCAAGATCGGCGTCTTCGTCTGCTCCTGCGGTACCAACATCGCAGGTACCGTGGACGTGGAGGCTGTGTCCGAGTACGCCAAGTCCCTCCCCTACGTGGAGTTCGTGGCCAACAACCTCTTCTCCTGTTCCCAGGATACTCAGGACAAGATCGCTGAGACCATCAAGGAGAAGGGCCTCAACCGCGTTGTGGTTGCCGCCTGTACGCCCAAGACCCACGAAGGCCTCTTCCAGGAGACCCTCCTGGCTGCCGGCCTCAACAAGTACCTCTTCGAGATGACCAACATCCGTAACCAGGACTCCTGGGTACACAAGGATCAGCCGGAGATGGCCACCGAAAAAGCCAAGGACCTCATTCGCATGTCCGTGGCCAAGGTCGCCCTCTTCCAGCCCCTCGAAGAAGCCGAGCTCCAGGTCAACCAGACCGCCATGGTCCTCGGCGGGGGCCTTGCGGGCATCACCACTGCCCAGAGCCTCTCCCGTCAGGGATACGCCACCCACATCGTTGAGCGCGAAGACAAGCTTGGCGGCAACGCCAACCGCCTCTACCGCACCGCCTCCGGCGAGAATGTGGCAGAGAAACTGGTCGAGCTCATCGACGACGTGACCAAGGACGAGAACATCACCGTTCACCTGAACACCACCCTGGAAAACGTGGAAGGCTTCGTGGGCAACTTCGAATCCACCCTCGCTTCCAACGGAGCGGAGACCGTCCTGAAGCACGGGGTTGCCGTCATGGCCACCGGGGCTCAGCCCTACACCCCCACAGAATACTCTTACGGCTCCAGCGACCGCATCGTCACCAGCCTTGAAATGGATGAGAAACTCAAGGCCGACGATCCGATGCTGAACACCGTGAATTCAGCCGTATTTATCCAGTGCGTCGGCTCCCGCGAGCCCGAGCGTCCCTTCTGCTCACGTGTCTGCTGTACCCACAGCATCGACAACGCCCTGGAAATCAAACGCCGCAATCCCCTTGCCAACGTATACATCCTGTACCGCGACATCCGGACCTACGGCGAGCGCGAGCATCTCTACCGCGAAGCACGCGAAAAAGGCGTTATCTTCATCCGTTACGACGTGGACAAGAAGCCTGTTGTCGCCGTCAACGGAGACAAGGTATCCATCAAGACCGTCGATCACGTTCTCCGGCGCGAAGTTGAGATCGAAGCAGACCTCCTCTCCCTGGCCACCGCCGTGGTGCCCTACCGGGATGAAAAGGTTGCCCAGTTCTTCAAGCTGCCCATGAACGACAACGGCTTCTTCGTGGAACGCCACGCCAAGCTCGGTCCCAGCGAGTTCGCAACCGACGGCGTCTTCCTCTGCGGCATGGCTCACTATCCCAAGCCCATTGACGAAGCCATCGGCCAGGCCAAGGCAGCGGCATCCCGCGCCATCACCCTGCTGGCCCGTGAGACCATTCACACCAGCGGCCAGGTCGCCCATGTGAACCCCGCGCTCTGCAGCTCCTGCGGGATCTGTGTCAGCGTCTGCCCCTACTCCGCGCCTTCCTTCATGACCGAAGGCCGAGACGCAGGCAAGGCCCAGATCAACCCCGTACTCTGCAAGGGCTGCGGCCTCTGCGTCGGCTCCTGCCGATCCGGTGCCATTCGCCACAGGGGCTTTGATAACGACCAGATCATGTCGCAGATCTTTGCCCTGAACGAAGCGTAAGGACAGATTCGCATTAAACCTGTTTGTCCCGCCCTTTCCGAGCGTGTTTCGAAGGGGCGGGATTCAAAGGAGACTAAATAAAAATGGCTGAATTCGAACCGAAAATCGTCAGCTTTCTCTGTAACTGGTGCAGTTACGGAGCCGCTGACCTCGCAGGTGTGGGCAGAGCCCAGTACCCTGCCAACGTCCGCGTGATCCGGATCCCCTGTTCCGGTCGCATGAGCCCCAAATTCTTCCTGGCCGCCCTGCGCGAAGGAGCTGATGCCGTCTGGGTTTCCGGCTGACATCCCGGTGACTGCCATTACCTGGAAGGTAATTACTACGCACGTCGAAAGTTCGCCCTGATGAAAAACCTCATGGAGCATATGGGCGTTGAACCCGGCCGCCTGCAGTTCTCCTGGATCTCGTCCGCCGAGTCCACCAAGTTCGTGGACGTGGTGACCAAGGTCACGGAATCCGTCAAGGCCCTGGGTCCCAATACCAATTACGTGAAAAAGAGCGCGGCGAAGGGTTAAGCCATGGAATCATACATCGGAAAAATCAAAGAGATATCGGAAAGGCTCTTGAACGACGGCACCGTCGAGTGCGTTGTTGGATTCCGTAAAGGAACCGTGGCCAACACCAACGAGCCCTGCATGATCACCAAAGCCGAAGATGCCAAAGACCTTGTCTGGGATGCAAACTGCCGTTTGAACCTGGCCAACTACATCACCGGCCGTACGGAAAAGATCGCCATCATCGCCAAGGGATGTGATTCTCGAAACATCGTCAACCACATCATCGAAAACAAGATCTCCCGCGATCAGCTTGTGATCATCGGCGTGCCCTGCAAAGGGATGGTGGACAAGAACAACCCCGAGCAGCTTCAGGCCAACTGCGCCACCTGTCTCCACAGAAACCCCGTCATCTACGACGAGCTCTGTGCCGACCTCGTGGAAGAGCAGAAGGACGTGGACCGCTACGAAGACGTCCGCAAGGTTGAAGCCATGGACACCCAGGAGAAATGGGCCTTCTTCGAAGAGCTCCTCTCCGGCTGCACCCGCTGCTACGCGTGCAGAAACGTACGCCCCTCGCTACCGCCCCACCTGCTCGCCCTGCACCAAGCCCGACCCCAGTGGGTAGGCAAAGGAACCGATCCCATCGATATTCGCACCTACCACTTCCTGAGGGCCTACCACTGCGCCGGCCGCTGCACCGACTGCGGCGCCTGCGAAGCGGCCTGTCCCCAGAACATCAAGGTGCGCAATTTCACCAAGAAGCTCGAAAAAGACTGCTACGAGCTCTACGGTTGGGAAGCGGGACTTACCGTCGACCAGCGTCCGCCGCTGGACAGCTTCAAGCTGGACGATCCCGAAAAATTCATCATGTAATCCCGTTCGCCTCTCTTGTGTTATCTGAACTGAGCGAATGAACCATCATATGAACAAGGGCAAATATCATGAAGGTCATCAAAATTGATAAAAATACATGGGCCGCGGATTCTACAGCCTGAGAAGCGGTTACCGCCTCTTCGGCCCCGTGATGCAGGGTGATGCCCACGAATACAAGGAACTGACGAGTGACGAAACGCCGGACATGGCGTACACCAACACCCGTCTCTCCCCCAAGTCCGTGGTCTTCCCCCAGTCCGAGCCGATGTTTACGTACAGCCTGGACGAGTCTGATCCGGAACACCACCTCCTCAAGGACGCCCCCAAGGATTATTCCCCCCGGGCCGTCATCGGGATGCGACCCTGCGACGCCAAGGCCCTGGCCCTGGTCCGCATGAACTTCGACACCGAAGACTACCGCGACCCCTTCTGGATGGACTCTTACGAAGCCACCACCTTTGTGGGCCTGGCCTGTGACGCCCCCTGCGACACTTGCTTCTGCACCAGCGCAGGATGCGGCCCCTACCACGAGGAAGGCCTCGACGTTCTCCTCTCCGACTGCGGCGATGCCTACGAGGCCAAAGCCCTGACGGAAAAAGGGGAGAAGCTCCTGGCTGCGGCCGGTTGGGCAGCCGAGGGCGATGCTTCTGTCTTCGAGCCCAAAAAAGCCGAAGCCGAAGCCAAGATCACCTGCAAGGTGGAGTCCTCCAAGCTTCGGGGCAAAAACAGCCTCGATCTCTACGATGCACCGTTCTGGAAAGAACTCTCCTTTGCATGCATCAACTGCGGGACCTGCACCTACGCCTGCCCCACCTGCTGGTGTTTCGACATCCAGGACGAAAACAAGGGCAACGACGGCGTGCGCATGAGAAACTGGGACAGCTGCATGACCTCTCTGTTCACCCTGCACGGCTCCGGCCACAACCCCAGGGAACAGAAGCATCAGCGCTTCCGTCAGCGTTTCATGCACAAGCTCAAGTACTTTGTCGACAAGTACGACAAGGGCCTGATGTGCGTGGGCTGCGGCCGCTGCGTTCAGCAGTGCCCTGCCAACATTGATATCCGCAGCATCTGTAACAAGATGAACGGTTACGAAGCCGCCAGCTAAAAAAAGGAGAAGACCTGTGCAGAATCCTTATAAGGCGTATCCCGTTCGCATTGACGACATTCAGGTTGCGACCGCGGATAAAACGCTCAGAACCTTTAAGTTTGTCTTTCTCAACCCGGAAGATGAAGAGAAATTTGCCTACAAGGTTGGACAGTTCGCAGAGCTCTCCATCCCCGGTCAGGGTGAAATCCCCATTGGCATCGCCTCCTCCCCTTCCGAGAAGGGCTTTGTCATGTTTACCGTGTTCGATGAATAAAGTGACCGACCACCTTCACAACATGAAGGTAGGCGACATCATGGGCATCCGAGGCCCTCTGGGCAACTGGTATCCCATTGAGGACCTCGAAGGCAAAAACATCGTCATCATCGGCGCCGGTTTTGCCTTTACCACCCTGCGTTCCACCATCAAGTACCTGCTCGAGCCCGAAAACCGCAAGCGCTTCGGCCGACTGGACGTGATCTACGGTGCGCGTAACCCCGGCATGATCCTTTATAAGGATGAGCTGGTGGAGCGGAAAGCGGCAATCAACGACCTCAACCTCACCGTTGACGGCACCGATGATCCCGACTGGAAATACCACACCGGTTTCGTGCCCACCATCACCGAAACCCAGGCGCCCCAGGCCGATGACGATACCTACGCCATCCTCTGCGGCCCCCCCATGATGCTGAAGTTTACCAAGCCTGTCCTGGACAAGCTTGGTTACAAGCCTGATCACATCATCATGAGCCTCGAAAACCGAATGAAATGCGGCATCGGCATGTGCGGTCGCTGCAACATCGGCAAGGAGCTGGTCTGCAAAGACGGCCCCGTCTTCACCCTCGACAAGCTCAATGAGATGCCGGAAGAGGATCAGTAAACGAATATAGGCGGTTAAACCCGTAACATATTGTATGTTACGGGTTGACATTGCCCTTTCTTTACTGTATTTCTTCTCTTCGAAGTGGACAGGACAAAATAAGGGATAAGCCTTTCAAATTGATAATTCTCAACAGGAGGTTTTGATTCAATGGCCGTAACCACAGGTACGGAAAGTCGTTTGACGTAGATGAGGATGGTTTCCTTCTTGACTTCAACCAGTTCACCGAAGAGTGGCTGGAGATCGTTATGAAAGAAGAAGGTATTGCAGAGCTGAACGACGAGCACAAGCTCGTTATCGACGTTCTTCAGGACTACTACCGTAAAAACGGTATCGCTCCCATGGTTCGCGTTCTCTCCAAGCTGACCAAGTTCAAGCTCAAGCACATCTACGAGCTGTTCCCCTCAGGCCCCGGCAAAGGCGCCTGCAAAATGGCTGGTCTTCCCAAGCCCACCGGTTGCGTATAGTCACCGGACGCCGTTTTTAAGTTTATCAAATCAGGCCCTGTCGGTAACGGCGGGGCCTTTTTTGGTTTAAGCCCCTCACCCTATAAGCCTTTCCCAAACGCCCATGCAGACTTCCCTTCTGATCCAGACCACAAAAAACAAAGAGCTGGTGGATATCTCCTCTGACGTGCAGGCAGAAATAGACCGATGGGGCTGCCACGACGGCGTCCTCTTCCTGTTCGTGCCCCACACCACCGCTGCCGTCACCATCAATGAAAACGCCGATCCCGCCGTTCAGGAAGATGTGATCTACGCCCTGAAAAAGGCGTTCCCCGACCACCCGGCCTTCCGGCACCTGGAAGGAAACTCCGATGCCCACGTCATGACAAGCCTCACCGGCTCATCCGAGATCATTTTCATCCAAGAGGGACGCCCTGTCCTCGGCACCTGGCAGGGCATCTACCTTGCCGAATTCGACGGCCCCCGCAAACGCCGGGTGGTCCTCAAGTGCCTTCCGGGGTAAGGTCCTGAAGGGCTGCGGCACCAACAGGCGCATAACCCCTCTTATTCTTCTTTATCAAGGGGCAGAAGACAAGCGCCTTGATTGCCGGAACGTTTTTGCGGAGCTTTTTTCAAAAAGCGACCCGCCGGAGGCAACGGAATGGATAAATGCGTTGACCCGATGGCACCCGGCCCCAACGGTTGACGCAACGGCCCCGGCATCATAAGATATCGAATTCAAGAAACACGACATGCAGGCCCCCTTTATTATAAGGCCCTGCCAGGCGATTACCCATGAGCGGCCAAAGGAGCATCCGTACATGACCCTCGAAGAGAAGGACAAGCAGATCATCAACCACATCCAATCCGATTTTCCCATCTGCAAACGGCCCTATGCCGCCATCGGCGACGCGCTGTCCATGGATGAAGCCGAGGTGATCACGCGGGTGGCAAAGCTCAAGGAGATGGGGATCATCCGCCGTATCGGCGGCAACTTCAGCCCCGAAAAAGTGGGCTTTCACAGCACCCTCTGCGGGGCCAGGGTTCCCGAGGAGAAGCTTGAGACCTTTGCCGAGGTCGTCAACAGCTACAAAGGCGTTACCCACAACTACGTCCGGGATGACGATTTCAACGTCTGGTTCACCTTCATCGAAGACTCCGTGGCTCAGATTGAGGCCAACCTGGCCGAAATTGCCGAGCGTACCGGGGTCACCAGTATCTACAACCTGCCAGCCACCCATATCTTTAAAATTCGCGCCGAATTCACCGTGGAGTAGCCATGGAAACCCTGCGCCTTGCCCTGGCCGCCGTTCCTGCCTCCCTTGCCGACCCTTCCGGCAACAGAGACACCCTTCACCGCAGCAGTCGCAAGGCCCGGGAGGCCGGGGCCGACCTCATCGTGTTTCCCGAGCTCTCCCTCACCGGCTATGCCAACGGAACCGGTGCCTTTGAGCGGGCCATCACCGAAGACGAGGCCCTCTGCATCATTCAGGAGGCCGTAAACGAAACCGGCTTAGGGATCCTTGCCGGGTATGCGGAAAAGGCCTCCTCCGGTGACCTGTTCGCCTCCCACACAGCCCTTTTACCGGACGGAAGTCACACCACCTACCGAAAGCTCCACCTGGCCCCGCCGGAAAAGGGACTCTACAGCGCCGGCACCGGCCTGCCCCTCTTTTCCTTCAAGGGGTTTTCCATTGGCATGATGCTCTGCTACGACGCCCACTTCCCTCTGGCCTTTCACCACCTGGCCCAGCAGGGCGCAGACCTTGTGATCCTCCCCCACGCCTCCCCCAGGGGCACCAGCGAAGAGAAATACGATTCCTGGATGCGTCACCTGCCGTCCCGGGCCTTTGACAACAGCTTCTGGGTGACTGCCGTCAACCAGTGCGGCACCAACGAAGCGCACCTTTCCTTTCCGGCCCTGGCCCTGGCCTTTGACCCCTCGGGGCATCTTGCGGGACCTCCACGCCTTACAGAAGGCCTCCACCTCGTGGACATCGACCAAAAAAAACTGACCGAGGTCAGGTCCCACCCCATGCGCTACTTCCTGCCCAACACCCGCAACGAGTTTTAACCTTCAACACCAAAGTCGATAGCTTACAGGTGGTTAACCTGTTTCCGCACAACTGAAACAAGACAACACCCAGCCTTTTGATGGCGTTCGCCCATGCCTTAAGTCATCCTCCCCTTAACTCACCACCCGCACCACCTTAGAAATTATTATTGACACATAAAATGTAGATATATATATGACTGACATCGCCCTTTAATCATTGGCACATCCCATGATCAATATTTAATGATTCGATGTTATTAGAAATATGGCATTTATCAATAAAAAAGACCAAGTATCCATTTCACTACACCATAAAAACGCATCGCTGCACGAGCAGCACCGGAGCCAAGGGATAAATACCCGCAAGAATACGTTGAAACCATCGCGATCCTCCACCAGCCCTTAGGTATCGGTCGCCGATGCTCCCTTCAGGCCCTTGCGTTCGCCTAAATTCAGTGGCCAACGCAAGTCACATGCGGCGCAACATGCACCCTTAACCCATTGTTGACAAACGGACATCCCACCGCCGGGCTGGGCCATCTCACATAAGATAACCACCGCGCACCCTGTGCGCCGATCATACAATGTAAGCACTGCATTTAATTTAGTCATCGCTAAAGGAGATTAGGTGAAATGAGACGACTTGTGATGATGATTGGTTTTTTCTTTGTGTTAACCGGGTCCGCGCTTGCGGCCGATGGCAAGGACGTTGACGGCTCCGGCCTCCCACCCCAGATGACCCAGGTTGAATACGAATACATCCTGGACATGGCCAACCTCACGGCACGGATCTACGACAACGCCTGGGACTGGATGCTGGACAGACTGGCGCCCTTCCTGCTGAACAAACTCGACTTTGTGGGCAATTCATCCAACTACCTCAATGTTGTACGGGATAAAAACGTCCTGAACTACATGACCGAAGCGCAGCGTTCGGCAGTGACAACCCTGCTGGACACCTATGTGGGCGGCTGGGACGGCCTGGACGCAAAGGTGTACATCAACATCCACAACCCCGGGCAGCTTGTTCTGGTTTTCAGGGGCACCGAAGCCCTCAACGTCAACGACTGGATTGCCGACGTCAGGCAGGCCCTCAATATTTTCGTAAACTCCATCGGGTCGGTCCAGTATGATAAAGCCGTGGACCTCGCCGTGGGCCTGAAGGCCTTTGCCGATGCCAACAGCTACACCATGGAAATTGCCGGCCACAGCCTGGGCGGTGGCCTGGCGCAGATCACCGGCCTGAAAACCGGGGTCAAGACCACCTGCTTCAACGCAGCCGGCCTCACCGCAGCCACCCTTGTTGAGCAGGGCATCATCGACAGCGCAAGCCAGCCCGTGACCGAAGAGATGGTGGCCAACATCACCCACATCAATGTCAAAAACTGCCCCCTGGTGGACACCGACGGACAGATGAACGACAGCTCCCCCTTCGCCACCTGCCCCCGCTACGGCAATGCCGACAAGGTCTACTGGCTGGATCACCTGATGTTCTGCG
This sequence comes from Desulfoluna sp. CYM3A, assembly GCF_056829965.1. Taxonomy (NCBI): domain Bacteria; kingdom Pseudomonadati; phylum Thermodesulfobacteriota; class Desulfobacteria; order Desulfobacterales; family Desulfolunaceae; genus Desulfoluna; species Desulfoluna sp. CYM3A. Next base: position 367,727 of record NZ_CP186556.1, on the reverse strand, counting down.
GAGGCACATGGAACATGCCCCTGCGCATCGCCAACCACATGTACCATGCGTACGTCTACCAGCTGTACCAGAAAGATTTTCTCTAAGCAGCCCGTAAAACGCCCGGCATAAAGGCAACACGAACCACGCACCATAAAAAAAGCTCACCGGGAATTCCCGGTGAGCTTTTTTAACTGGTGCAATAGCAGTCTGCCGACGAACGCGCTCTGCCTCAGGAGACAGCCACAAGGACGTTCTGATCCTCCAACTGATGCGGTAGTTGAACATCACGATGGTGGTGGTCAGGGGGCGCCCGAAGAGAAAATCAAGGATCTCTGCCTTGACCCTGCCGCTCTCCACCAGGGTCTCCCGGAGGCTCCGGTCGTAGGCGATCATCTCACAAACCTTTTCAGCGGCCTCCTGGTCGCCGGTGTCGTCCACCTTCCGGATCAGCTCGTCCAGCAGGTCATAGCTGCAGCGCTCGTGGTGGTCTGCCACCAGGTCCCAGAGCCCCTTGATCCCGCCGATCTTGTCGGCACCGAAGCGTAAACCTCCACGATCTCCCGCTCGTCCCAGCACTTGAAGGACCGACACTCAAAAGGCCTCTGGCTGTAGATGTCGCAGCGGTTCTCAGGGGTCAGGAACAGGCAGCGCAGAGTCTCGGGGTCCACCTTGATCTTGATCTGATCCGTGGCCAGGGGCTCCATCTTCAGGGACTCTTTATTGAACATGCGCTCTCCGGCCCTCAGGGTGTACAGCACGGAAAGGTCGAGTTTTCCTGTCTTGATAAGCCGCTCATCCTGGGACCGCAGCACCGGGCCGCCCCCGGTGCAGCAGGCGCCGCAGTGGTTGCATGATGTCTGGGCAGCGCTGCACCCGCTGCATCCTTCGTTTCCGCCCGTTAAAAACTCCATAAAGCCCTTCCTTATATATAGATCATGTTGAGCCCCATTGCCTCCGGCGGCCCTGCCGGCGGGACCAACTTTTGTTAAAAATTTAACAACCAGGTTTCACACAGACACCAGCCTGCCTTCCGGGTTCACGGCACAGTCCGTAAGCACATGTGATGAGCCTGGGGCACGAAGCGTAAAGCATGTGCGATACCGCAGGTCATCAAACATCAAACCAGAAAAAAAGGCAAGGGCCAACTGCGCACCGCGCAAGAGACCCCTGCCTGATTTGTTTACCTTACGTTTTCAAGGTGTTTCACCCTGAAGGATCGCTGTGTTACCGCGACCCAAATCCCTGCGGGTTACTCGGCAAGGCGCTTGTAGTGCTCGTAGCGCTTGGCGAACTCCATCTCGATCTGCCCGCGGAGCTTCTTGGACTCTTCAGGGAACATCTGCTCCAGGCTGGCAAAACGGTTCTCGCCGGCCAGGAAGTCCTGAATGGTGCCGTCGGGCTCTTTGGATTCAAAGATGAAGGGGTTCTTGCCCTCTTCGGCCAGGGCAGGGTTGTAGCGATACAGGGGCCAGTACCCGGAGGCCACCGCAAGCTTCATCTCTTCCTGGGTCTTGCCCATGCCTTTTTTGATGCCTTGGTTGATACACGGGGCGTAGCAGATCACCACAGAAGGTCCGGGGTGGTTTTCCGCCTCGATAAAGGCTTTCATGAGCTGCTGCTTGTTGGCACCCATGGAGACGGAGGCCACGTAGACATACCCGTAGCTCATGGCAATGAGACCAAGGTCCTTCTTGCCGATCTTCTTGCCGGAGGCGGCAAACTTGGCCACGGCACCGGTGGGGGTCGCCTTGGAGGCCTGACCGCCGGTGTTGGAGTAAACCTCGGTATCCATGACCAGGATGTTCACGTCTTCCCCGGAGGCAATGACGTGGTCCAGGCCGCCGAAACCAATGTCGTAGGCCCAGCCGTCCCCGCCGAAGATCCAGTGGGACTTCTTGGTGAACAGGTCGTTCATGGCATCGATCTCATCGAGGATGGGGTCTCCCATCTCCGTGAGAAGGCGTGCCTTGATCTCGTCCCCGTACTGCCTTGAGAGCTTGGCATCGCCCATGTTCTCGGACCAGTTCTTCATGGCGGCCTTCATCTCGTCGGAGATCTCGCAATCCTGGGCCTCGGCCATGAGGTCGGCAAGCTTCTGGCGCCGCTGGTTCGTGGCCAGGGCCATGCCGTAACCAAACTCGGCTGCGTCTTCAAAAAGAGAGTTGCCCCAGGTGGGACCGAACCCGTCTTTGTTGGCGCAATAGGGGAAGGAGGGGGCGGACCCCGCCCAGATAGAGGAACAACCCGTGGCGTTGGCGATGGTCATGCGCTCACCGAAGAGCTGGGTGAGGACCTTCACATAGGGGGTCTCCCCACAGCCCGCACAGGCACCGGAGAACTCCAGAAGGGGCTGCATGAGCTGGCTGCCCTTGACGGACTCGCGCTTGAGCAGGCCTTCCTTGTACTCCACGGTCTTGGAAAAGGCGAAGTTGTCCGCCTCGGCCTCGGCCTGGGAGGCGATGGGCTTCATCACCAGGGCCGGGGTCTTGGCCGGGCAGATGTCGGCGCAGTTGCCGCAGCCCAGACAATCCATGGCGTTGACCTGGATGCGGAACTTGTACTCCTTGAGCTCCTTGCCGGCGGCGGGCAGTGTGGCAAAGCTTTCCGGCGCATCGGCCAGCTCAGCGTCGCTCACCACAATGGGAACGATGGCCGCGTGGGGGCAGACAAAGGAGCACTGGTTACACTGAATACAGTTTTCAGCGATCCACTCGGGCACTTCGATGGCCACGCCGCGTTTCTCGTAGCGCGAGGTACCCACGGGGAAGACACCGTCGGCGGGGAAGGTGGAGACGGGCAGGGAGTCACCCTTCTGGGCATTGACGGGTCGAAGCACATCGGTGATGAACTCCGGTGCCTCTTCGGCTTCGGAGGCAGCATCTTTGGCTTCGGCCCACGCCTCAGGCACGGGAATCTCCACAAGGCCTTCCAGGGCCTGGTCCACAGCGGCGATGTTCATGTCCACGATGGCATCGCCCTTCTTCATGTAGGTCTTCTTGATGTCTTTTTTCAGGAGGGCAATGGCCTCCTCAAAGGGCATCACATTGGCCAGCTTGAAGAAGGCGGTCTGCATGATCATGTTGATGCGTCCGCCAAGGCCCACGTTGGCGGCGACCTTCACCGCGTCGATGGCGTAGAAACGGATCTTCTTGGCGGCCAGGATACTCTTGAGGGAACCGGGAAGCTCGGCCTCCATCTCCTCGGCCGTCCAGGGGGCGTTGATAAGGAAGGTGCCGCCCTCTTTGATCCCATCCACCACATCGTAGAGGTGGACGTAGTTGGACTTGTGGCAGGCCACGAAATCGGGCTTGTCCACAAGGTAGGTACTCTTGATGGGCTCGTCCCCGAAACGCAGGTGGGACACGGTAATGCCGCCGGACTTCTTGGAGTCGTAGGCAAAGTACCCCTGGGCGTACATGTCGGTGTTGTCGCCGATGATCTTGATGGCGCTCTTGTTGGCACCCACGGTTCCGTCGGAGCCAAGGCCCCAGAACTTGCAGTTGACGGTGCCTTCGATGCCGGCATCGAAGCTCTCGTCCACTTCCAGGGAGCTGTAGGAGACGTCGTCCTTGATCCCCACGGTGAAGTGGTTCCTGGGCCCGGTGACCTTCATGTTGTCGAAGACCGCCTTGGCCATGGCCGGGGTGAACTCCTTGGAGCCCAGCCCGTAGCGACCGGTGAGGATCTGGGGCATCTCCCCCATCTCCATGTACGCGGCGGCAACATCCAGGTAGAGGGGCTCGCCCATGCTTCCGGACTCCTTGGTGCGGTCCAGAACGGTGATGGTGGACGCCGTGGCCGGAATGGCCTGCAGGAGGTGCTCGGCGCTGAAGGGGCGATAGAGGCGAACCTTGACGAGGCCTACCCTCTCACCCATGGCGGTCAGCTTGGAGACAGCCTCTTCCAGGGCTTCGCAGCCGGAGCCCATGGCGATGACAACCCGCTCGGCCTCGGGGTGGCCCACGTAGTCGAAGAGACGGTAGGGGCGGCCGGTGAGCTTGGTGACCTTCTCCATGTACTCGGCCACGATGTTGGGCACATCCTCATAATAGAGGTTGGCGGCCTCACGACCCTGGAAGTAGATATCCGGGTTCTGGGCGGTGCCGCGAATCTCGGGGTGCTCAGGGTTCATGGCGTTGGCACGGAACTCTTCCAGGGCGTCCATGTTCACGAGGTCTTTCATGTCCTCGTAATCGATCATCTCGATCTTCTGGATCTCGCTGGAGGTTCGGAACCCGTCAAAGAAGTGGACAAAGGGCACCCGGCTCTCGATGGTGGCCAGATGGGCCACCAGGGCCAGGTCCTGGACTTCCTGGACGTTGCCGGAGCAGAGCTGGGCGAAACCGGTCTGCCGAACGGCCATGACGTCCTGGTGATCCCCGAAGATGGACAGGGCATGGGCGGCAACAGCACGGGCCGACACATGGAAGACGCAGGGCAGAAGCTCCCCTGCAATCTTGTACATGTTGGGAATCATGAGCAGGAGGCCCTGGGAGGCGGTGAAGGTGGTGGTCAGCGCCCCGGCTGCCAGTTACGTAAACCGCGCCGCCGGCCACACGGCCTCGGACTGGAGCTGGCGAACCATCACTTCCTGGTCAAAAATGTTTTTCCGGGATGCGGCTGCCCACGCGTCGGCGGTTTCGCCCATGGGCGTTGAAGGCGTAATCGGATACAGTGCCGCCACGTCACTGAAGGCGTAGGCGACATGGACGGCAGCGGTGTTGCCGTCAATGGTCTTCATTGTTTTCCCCATAGTTAACTCCTTTAAATCGTTAGGAAGGATTCGCCACACGCAATCCCGGCCGCAGGACTACCATGCCGGAGATTGGCGATTGCTGCGGGTCTTTTTCGTTGCGGTGGCGCGATGGCGGAAATCCGGGCCGGAACTGCGATGGTCCGCAGGTCGGTGCATGGCGTCGGCCATATTCCGAGCATCCCTGCGGACGCGGGTCTCACTATACCGTACCGCCCCACGGGGCGGATATTTCCTCACTTTACGAGGGAGTCGTAAATAAGCATGATTACATGATCCCCATATCAAAGTAAAGCAGAATAATCCTCATTTACCCAATCATCCTACGCAAATATTTCACTTCCGAGCACCTTCCAAAGCGCCGCCTAAATTACATAAAAAAAGGTCGAAACAGCATCCATTACTCTGCTGTTCCGACCTTTGAGTGTTTTCCAGCTTCCTCGAAAAGGAAACTTCTATTTGCTATCTTGACTCATCACCCATGCGAAACTCAAGGCCATCGCCCCCCACATCCACGGCCACACTGTCGCCGTCCCCAAAACGCCCTTTGAGGATCTCCACGGCCAGAGGGTTCTCCACCTCCCGCTGAATGGCGCGCTTCAGGGGCCGGGCTCCGAACACGGGGTCGTACCCGGCGTCCACCAGGTGGGCCACCCCCGCCTCGGACACGGAAAAGCCGATACCCCGAGCCATGAGACGCTCGCTCACCCGCTTGAGCTGAAGTTCCACAATGCGGGACAGGTCTTCCCGGGTCAGGCTGTCGAAGATCACGGTCTCATCGATACGGTTGAGGAACTCGGGCCGGAACGACGCCTGCAGCATGGACTCCACCTTGGCTTCCATCTCCGGGCGGTTCTTGCCACCGTACTCCTGGATCACGTGGCTGCCGATGTTGGAGGTAAGCATGATGAGGGTGTTCCGGAAATCCACGGTGCGTCCCTGGCTGTCTGTCATCCGCCCGTCATCCAAAATCTGGAGCAGGAGGTTGAAGACGTCCGGATGGGCCTTTTCGATCTCGTCGAAGAGCACCACGGCATAGGGCCGCCTGCGGATGGCCTCGGTGAGGTACCCGCCTTCGTCGTAGCCCACGTACCCCGGAGGCGCCCCGATGAGCCGCGCCACCGCGTGTTTCTCCATGTACTCACTCATGTCGATGCGCACCAGAGCCCGCTCATCGTCAAAGAGAAACTCGGCCAGAGCCTTGGCCAGCTCGGTCTTGCCCACCCCGGTGGGGCCCATGAAGATAAAGGAGCCCACGGGCCGGTTGGCGTCCTGGAGCCCGGATCGAGCACGGCGCACCGCGTCGGAAACAGCCGAAATGGCCCGTTTCTGGCCCACCACACGCTTGCCCAGCCCCTCTTCCATGGCCAAAAGGCGCTCCATCTCCCCTTCCAGCATCTTGGCCACCGGAATGCCGGTCCAGCGGGAGATCACCTCGGCCACGTCCTCGTCGTCCACCTCCTCCTTGAGCATTTTCCGGTCTTTCTGGAGCTCGGAAAGGGTCTCCTTGGCTTCATCCAGAGCTTTCCTGAGTTCATCGCTTCGCCCGTAGCGGAGCTCGGCCACCCTGGCCAGGTCCCCTTCGCGCTCGGCCCGTTCCTCTTCGATCCCCAGCTGTTCCTGCTCTTCCTTGAGACCCCGGATCCCATCGATTATCGCCTTTTCGTTGGCCCAGTGGGCCTTCTTGCTATTGGCCTCTTCCCGGAGCTGTCCCAGCTCCTTTTCAAGGGCTTCCAGCCGGTCCTTGGAACCCCGGTCGCTCTCCTTGGTGAGGGCCTGCTTTTCCACCTCCAGCTGGGTGATGCGCCGCATCATCTCATCGATCTCGGCGGGCATACTGTCAATCTCGATGCGGAGCCGGGAGGCGCACTCGTCAATGAGGTCGATGGCCTTGTCCGGCAGGAACCGATCGGCGATGTAGCGGTTGGAGAGGGTGGCGGCCGCCACAATGGCCGAATCCTTGATGCGCACCCCGTGGTGCACCTCGTACTTTTCTTTAAGCCCGCGCAGAATGGAGATGGTGTCCTCCACACTGGGCTCAGCGGTAAAGACCGGCTGGAAACGCCGCTCCAGGGCCGCATCCTTTTCGATGTATTTCCGGTACTCATCCAGGGTGGTGGCCCCCACACAGCGCAGCACACCGCGAGCCAGGGCAGGCTTCAACAGGTTGGAGGCGTCCATGGACCCTTCCGCGGCACCGGCCCCCACCACGGTGTGGAGCTCGTCGATGAACAGGACGATCTCGCCGTCGGCGTCTTCCACCTCTTTAAGGACAGCCTTCAGCCGCTCTTCAAACTCACCCCGAAACTTGGCGCCCGCCACCAGGGCCCCCATGTCCAGGGCCGCAAGGCGCCTGTTCTTGAGGATCTCGGGTACGTCCCCTTCCACGATGCGGCGGGCCAACCCCTCCACAATGGCGGTCTTGCCCACCCCGGGCTCCCCGATAAGCACCGGGTTATTCTTCCGGCGCCTGGAGAGCACCTGCACCACGCGACGGATCTCTTCGTCCCGACCGATGACCGGGTCCAGCTTGCCGGCGCGGGCCAACGCCGTTAAATCCCGGGAAAACTTCTCCAGGGCCTGGTAGGTCGCTTCCGGGTTGGGGTCGGTGACCCGCTGGCTGCCCCGAATCTCCATGAGCACCGAAAGCAGGGACTCCCGGGTGAGGCCGAACCGGGCAAAAAGCTCCTTCATCCCCTTTTTCCCGCATCCGGCAAGGGCCAGGAGAAGGTGTTCCACGCTGACGTACTCGTCTTTCATGGTCTCGGCTTCGTCAAAGGCCTGGCTTAAGACCTGCCTGGACTCCCGGGATAAGGCAGCGTCCCCTGCGGCCCCGCTCACCTGGGGCAGGCGCCCCATGAGCTCGGCCAGCTGACCGGAGAGCCCTTCTAAAGGAACCCCCATTTTTCGGAAAATCGAGAGGACAATCCCCTCCCGGTCCCCCACCATGGCCGCCAGCATGTGCTCGGGTTCAATCTGTGGGTTGCCCTTGCGCGAGGCCATCTCATGGGCCTCCTGGATCATCTCCTGGGACTTCACCGTCAATCGATCAAATCGCATCATCCACTCCTTTTCGTCCTGAAAGACCCTTCCCCCACGGTCGGGCCTTCACAGCGTTTCGCTTTGTCCATCGCAAAAGCTTTAGCGTCCTTATCGATGCGTTCAACGGAAAAATTAACCACCCATCCGGACGTGTCAAGCAGGGGCCAGGACCATCGCATTGAACCATTCAGATGCCTTCTATGGGCAAAGTGAGCGGCCAATGCCTGCCTCCGGCGGCCAGGGGATTTTTAGCCTAAGTGGCTTCGCCACCCCTGGACCCCAGGTTGCGAATGCCCTCTCCCTTCGTTCCTCAGGGTGAGGACATTCGCGAAGGTTTCTGGATAAGTGAGCAAGACCTGTTTATCTAACTTTTCAAAAGTTTGGCCCCCGGCAGGGCCGCCGGAGGCGTCTTTTAACTTGGCTGCCTTTGGCGGCCAGGCGGGGGCACCTATAAACCCTATGACGAATGCATGGGGGCAACCATCCCGCAAACGGTTTCGGGGCATTCGCGTGGGGTACCGCTTTTGCAGGAGATGCCCATTTCATTCTTCTGGAAACAGGTAAAAGGCTGGCGGTATCAGAAATGGGTGGCGAGAAAATCGATGGATTCAAAGCACGGGGCGGCTTTGAAGATCTCCATGGAGAGGGTGTGGGTGTAGGAGGACAAAAAGGGAAGGAGGCGGTGAAAAAGTGAAGGGTCCATGAGGGGAAGGGCGCGGTGGTCTTTTCCGTTGGCAACGCCGTGGAGGTGAACCATGCGGCACAGGGGACCAAGACGGCGGATGGTCTCTTCAACGGGGAGGCCAAAGTGAATCAGGTGGCCCAGGTCCAGGCAGATCCTGTAACCCATGGACTCCAGGGTGTCGGCCAAGGGAAGCAGGTCGTAGTCCAGGGTCTCCACGGTGACCCTGGCCGGGTCCATGGCCCCTGCAAGGGCTTCAAGGCTCCTGTGGGCGGCTTCCGTCCACGCCCCGGGATCCGTGCCGGAAGGGCGCTCCAGGTGGACGGTATGGGTCACCGGGGCAAGGGGTGCCGTCAACTCGAAAACCCGCTTGTGGGCGTCCAGGGACCGGATCTGTTCGGCACGGTCCACCGAGGCCAGGTTCTCGTCGATGGGCATGTGGATGTTGTAGGAGAGGCCGTGGGCCTGCTGAAGGGAGGCAAGGGCCCGGACGGTTTTCGCCTCCGGCAGGCACTCGGGCCTGCCTTCGAAAAAGAGAAGCTCCACCCCGTCCACAAAGGGGGCCACGCGGACCACGTTCTCCTCATACCCCGCAGGGTAAAGCCAGGAGGGCACGGAAAGGGAAAAGGGAAACCGGTTTTTGTAGCTGGTTGTCGGTATGGATTCCATCAGGCATGCACTCCTTTCACACGGCCGTGGCACCGTGAGATCTTGCGGCTTCGTTTCACCTCGTACATGGCACTGTCCGCATACCGGATCAGGTCGCTTGCCGTCACCGCGTCGTCGGGGAAGACGGCCACCCCCACACTGCCAGAGACATAGGCCACGTCCCTGCCTCCGGCGCTGTATGGCTGGGCCAGAATCACGGCCACCTTGCGCACTACCACCTCCACATCGCAGCCGTCGGCATTGTCCAGGACCACGGCAAACTCGTCCCCGCCCACCCGTGCCACGCAGTCGCACTGGCGAAGATTGTCCACCAGGCGCCGGGTGATCTCCCGGAGGACCTCGTCTCCGGCCTCGTGCCCCAGGGTGTCGTTGACCTCTTTGAACCGATCGATGTCGATGTAGAGCAGGGCCACCTGCCCTCCGTAGCGCTTGGCCCTCAGGATATCCGTCTCCAGGCGTTCGTAGAAGCCCTTCCGGTTTTTCAGGCCGGTGAGGGGATCGTGGTAGGCCATGTAGATCAGTTCCTGCTCGTAGCGTTTCCGTGCCTCCACGTCCCGCACAATGGTGCGGTACCCGGTGCGCTCCCCGGAGCTGTCCCGGATGACGGAAACCGACACGCCGATATGGCGCCGATCCCCACCCTTTCGGATGATGGGGTAATCGAACTCGGCCATCTCTTCATCGCCTTTGAGGATCCTTGCAAACCGGGTCAGCACCTCGTCCCGGCTCTCCTCGGCGATGAACCGGCCCCTGTGCATCCCCAGGATCTCGTCTGCTTCGTACCCGCAGATCTCACACATGGCGGTGTTGACAAAGGTGACACAGCCCTCCCGGTCCACCTCGCAATACCCCTCCTTCATGTTCTCCACGATGGTCCGGTACTTCTCCTCACTGGACCTGAGGGCCTCTTCCGCCTGGTGGCGCTGGACGATTTCGTGCTCCAGCTCATAGCTTCGGATCTCTGCCTCGGCCGTCATCTGGTTGGCTGTAAAGATGGCACGCTCCAGGGCCTTGTTGGAGGATTCGAGCTCTTTTCCCTTTTCGGCCAGGGCCCGATTCTGGCCCTCGGAGTCATGGAGCATCTCTGCAATGGCCCGTCGCATGCGATTGATGCTCCGGGACAGGGAGACAAACTCGGAGCTTCCTGAAAACCGCACCCCTTCGTCAAGGTTTCCTTCGGCAATCTTCTCCGAGACATCCCGCAGCTCCTCAATGGGGCGAATCAAAAACCAGGAGAACAGAGAGCCCCCCACCAAAACAACCCCAAAAAGACACACCGCAGCCACGGCAAACCGGGACCCAAGCTCTTCGGTGCCTCCGGGGCGGGCAAAAACCGGAGTAAACACCAACCGGCCCCTGCCGCCCTCTTCCCCGGGGGGCAGGGCCACCAGGCGAACGGTACCGCTGGGCAGCGCTGCCGTCCGGCCAACGGCCCGGCCTTGTCGCCTTGCCTCCGCCAGCAGGTCCGCATGGGCCGCCAGCTCGGCCACAGGGATACCCGTGGCCTTTCCGAATCGCGCCCACGTCTCCGGGGTTCCCTCCCCCTGGACGAGCCCTCCCATGGAAAGGGCCCCGTCGGCACGCACCGTACCCGACGGAGAGGCACCCTCTCCCCAGGCCAGCAGGGCCCCATCAAGGGTTGCTGTGTAAACGGACCGTGTCTGATAATGCACAAAGGCATAAAAGAACAGGGCCATGACCACAAGGACCCCAGAGATCCATATGGTGATGCGGGCTCTCAGCCCCAGGCCCGTTCCTTCTTTTTCTTCCATCGATCACTCCTGCCTCGTCAGGCAAATGGGTCGGCGGCACGGCAGGTCCATTGAACCCGAAGAGTGCCCTGCTCGCCATAAAAAAAGGGTCGGCCACCCGGTGGCCGACCCTCACATGCTTTCCCGTCACTGCACGCGCTGACGGATCAGTAAGTCAGCACCACGCCGCACATGGTTTCATTGATGTAGCGACTCCAGGAATTCCCGGTGTCGAATTCAGCATCGATATAGGTGTGAGTAAGGGTCAGGTAGGCATTTTCGATGAGGTAGAAGCGCAGGCCCACGGTGAAATCCATGTACCCTTTGGTCTCATCGAAGGTGATGGATTCGGGGGCAAGGGTCATGTCGCCGGTCACCTCGATGGGAATGTTAAAGGGGTTGATGGTGGCCGGCAGCTCGTAGCCGGCGCCGAGGTTGAAGCCCAGGGCGCTGAGGTCGGCCCGCTCGGTCTTTGCCTTGTTCTTCATGGAGCCCAGAACGTACTTGAAGCCCAGGCCGTAACGGAGTCCGGGGGTGAGGTTGTCGCTTTTCACGCTGACAAGGCCACTGCCGATGGTGTAACGGTCTTCGTTGTACATCAGCCCAGCGCCGACCTCAAGGGTCCCCAGGGGGCTGCTCGTCAACATGCTGGCGTTGGTTCCCACGGCACGGTTGTTGGCTGAGATCCCGAGGCTGAGCCCCTCGGCAGATGCCGAGGACCCGAAAGACAACAGGGAAGCGGTAATCATAAAAAGGGAGGCAGCGATGATCGATACTCTTTTCATCATGAAGAATTCCTGTACAAGTTGAATATGAATTGGCGACGAAACCCGCCGTTGCCGCCCCGCTGCCGAGGACAGCCTTGCTGACATCCGCATGATGTGGGTGACTCCGGACAGGGATTCGGTCATTTTCAGGCGTCGACTTTTTCCGGACGGCCCTGTAAGTATGATATACTTCCCCGGTAAACCTCTCCACGCCAGGGTCATCTGCAACGGAGTCGGTACGTTGCTTACGGGATGCCTTAAAAATCAACTGGAAAACACACTGCCACACTTACCGGAAAAGATCAACAATACCGGAATGACGAAACGCCAGGCCCCTTCCCCTCCGGGCCCGGCGTTTTTTAAGAAAGGAAACCCATGCTGAAAGTTTACTCCGCCTCCTGGTGCCCCCACTGCATCAAGACAGAGGCGTACCTCAAAGAACAGAATATCCCTTTTGATTCCATCAACATCGAAACCGCGCCAAAGGAGATCGTGGACAAGGTCTCGGAGATCAACGGCGGGGAATGGGTGGTGCCCACCCTGGAGTACAAGGGTGTATGGCGAAGGGGCAAGGTCTTTAACAAAGCCGCCCTTGAGGCGGACCTCAGGGAGATGGGCGTCCAATAAAAAAGCGGCCCCCAAAGGAGGCCGCTTTTGATCATATCATCACACCAACGCTGAGGACCGGGCTAAAAGGAGAATCCCACCTCGGCAAAGGGTCCGGCAAAGGTCAGGTCGACGTCAAAGTCGTCCTCATCCACCTCCACCTCTTCGTGGCGGTACCCGGCGGCCACGAAAAACGGCCCCATGGTGTTGTATTTCACGCGGCCGATGGCACTGATGATGCGGGCATAGCTCACGTCCAGGCCCCTGACTTCCGCCTCCAGGGCAAAGCCCCCGATGAGGTTGAGCTGGCCTGCCACAAACAGCATGGGAACGGGTACGGTGACGCTTTCGGTGCGTGTCTCGCTGGACACGGAGTCGGTCATCTCGGCTTCCATGTCAAGCACCCGCACGTTGAGGCCCACGTCAAGGCCCACACGGCCCAGGGTGGCCAGCCCCACAAAGGGGACACCGTAGAACAGGCCGATGTCATACTGCTCAAGGGTCAGCTTGGTTTCGGAGTTGGCGGTAAACGTCTCGTCCCCGAATTTGAACTCCTCGGTGAGATTCCCCTCGAATTCCATGGGGGTGGTCATGAGGTAGACATTGGGAATCACCAGGGGAAGTTCCACCCGAAGGCGGGCCGCGGGAAACACCTCGTCGTCAAAGCCCAGAATGGATTCCACATCCCCACTGGTTCCGCCGTTGTACTGGAAGTCACCGGACGGAGTCGGCATGAACCCTCCCACAGCCCCTTCCACACTTACCAGCCCGAGGAGCGCAAAGGAGCGCCCGGGCACCATCACAGCTGCCACTGCAAGCAGAATGAATAACCATCGTTTCATACGTATTGTTTCCTCCATCATTTTGGGCCGATCATTATGGCGGGACATCCCCGTTGTCCCCTATATCGTCCGGGAACATCAATCCTTGAGGCATTTCGTTTATAAGCCAGATGCCATCGTAAAATCAGGTCAAAATAGCCGAATACCGCTTAAATAACAAGCTTTCATCTTCTTTGCGCGGCCCATGAAAAAAAGCGCGTCTCCGGAAAGAGAACGCGTGAACCCCTTGACCGCAAAGGATGAATCAGATATTTTAGGCCGTTGACCTCACTCTGACAGGCTCATTAGCAATGATCAACAACACGAAATGAAAATGAAACGGATCCCCCCTGCACCCTTAAAAGGCACGCAAATGGGATGATTGACTGTTTTATCACCGAGCCGACCCAAGGGCGGAAGACCTAAATAGACGACATGCGCAGAGCAATCGCGCATGCACGGGGCCTCACTCCACGGATCTATGGGGATAGTCTTTTCGTGGAACACTTGATGGCACGCCTTGAACAACGCCATTTCGGTATCCGGTCGCGTCACCCGGACACCCGAAACACGTTGCCCCGAACCACCTGTCGGAGAATCATGAGCATGCGGCTGAACCGCACCTTTGGCTGACCGCATCCGCCCGCTTAACGAAAAAACCAGCACGGCCGGAGTCTTCCCAGCCTAACTCTTTTTACCTTCCCGAAGCTGTATCCGCACAGCCCCGCAGGGCAACCGTTAAAAGGAGGAATACCATGTCTGAAGTGGTAAAAATGATCATCGAGGGAAAGACCTACGAATTCCCCGTGATTGAGGGATCTGAAGGGGAAAAAGCCTTCGACATTACCAAACTGCGCCAGCAAACCGGGTACATCACCATGGACCCCGGGTTCGGCAACACGGGCAGCTGTACGTCCGCCATCACCTTCATGGACGGCGAAAAGGGCATTCTGCGCTATCGCGGCATCCCGGTGGAACAGCTTGCCGAGCACTCCAGCTTCGTCGAGACCGCCTACCTTCTCATCAACGGAAGACTCCCCAACAAACAGGAGCTCACCCGCACCAGCGTTCAGCTTAACGATGACTCGCTCATCCACGAAGACATGCAGATCTTCTATCAGAACTTCCCCAGGCGGGCTCACCCCATGGGGATTCTCTCGGCCATGATCAACGCCCTGAGAAGCTTCTACCCCGAACTCGAAGACACGGACCCGGAAGGCATCAACCGCACCTTCCTGCGGCTCCTCTCCAAGATCCGCACCATGGCGGCCATGAGTTACAGGATCTCCCGGGGCCACAAGGTGGTCTACCCCCGGGCGGACTACTCCTACTGCGCCAACTTTCTCAACATGATGTTTCACTCGCCGGTGCGGCCCTACGAACTCGACCCGGACATCGTGGAAGCATTGAACGTCTTCTGGATCCTCCACGCCGACCACGAGCAGAACTGCTCCACGGCGGCTGTCCGCGTGGTGGGCAGCGGGCGCGTCAACCTCTACGCAGCCATCTCCGCAGGCATCGCCGCCCTCTGGGGGCCCCTGCACGGCGGAGCCAACCAGGCGGTCATCGAGATGCTCACCAACATCCACAAGAGCGGTGCGGACATCGAGGATGTGGTCAGGCGGGCCAAGGAGAGCTACTACCTCTGCCTCATGGGCTTCGGCCACAGGGTCTACAAGACCTACGACCCCCGGGCCAGGATCATGAAGACGTGTCAGATGGCTGCTCAAGCTCAAGGTGAAACACCCCGCTGGACATCGCCAGAAGGCTCGAAGAGGTGGCTCTTACCGACCCCTACTTCATCGACAAGAACCTCTACCCCAACGTGGACTTTTACAGCGGCATTGTCTTACGGGCCATGGGTATTCCCACGGAGATGTTCACCGTGATGTTTGCCATCGGCCGACTGCCCGGCTGGATCTCCCAGTGGAAGGAAGGGGCCGACGACCCCAACTGGAAGATCAGCAGACCCCGCCAGGTGTACACCGGCAACATTGCCACCGACTACGTCCCCATCAACAAGCGATAACCTAACGCAGGCCGCCTGTGGGTCGGGGGCGTTTTTGCGTCCCTTCCCCGCAAGCCCCAATCCGGTATTGACCCGACCCGGGGCAATCCGATATACAACCGCTTTGATTTTTTATGATGTTCACAAGCCTCTTCCACGGCCGTCGGGCCAGAGTGTGGAGTGCGGCTTTCTTGTGCGTCCTGTCCCCGAGGCGACATGTTTCCTTAGAAGCCTGTGCTACATACAGGGCAATGGATGCACGTATACGGCGTTACGCCACATGCATCACAGACAGACCCAAAACCCAAGGAACCGCCCGTGTTTTTCAAGAATTACAGTGACACCACCCACTTTGAGCTCATGGTCCGCCTCATCCGGGCCTTTGATTCCCAGGACTTTTCAGACACCGTCAACCGCATCCCCGTTGAGATGCGCCCCCGGGACGGAGACCACTCCCGGTGCTGTGTCTACAGGGACCGCGCCATTCTGAAGTACCGGCTCATGGCCCTTCTGGGCTTCGGCATCGAAGAGGAAGAAGACGAGATGGTGCCTCTCTCCCGATACGCGGAGTTAAGCCTCTCCCGCCAGTCCGCCCCCAACCCCGTGCTGACGGTTATCGACGAAGCCTGCAACGGCTGCGTGCGAACCCGCTACGAGGCCACCAACGCCTGCCGTGGGTGCCTCACCCATGCCTGCGTGGATGTCTGCCCCAAGGGTGCCGTAAAACTCGTCAACGGCAAGTCCATCATCGACCCGGACCGATGCGTCCAGTGCGGCAAGTGCATGGATGTCTGCCCTTATCACGCCATCGTGCGCATCCCCATCCCCTGCGAGGAGTCCTGCCCCACCGGGGCCATCTCCAAGATGAGCAACAGCAAGGAGACCATCGACTACGACAAGTGCATCTTCTGCGGAAAATGCCTGGCCGCCTGCCCCTTCAACGCCATCCTGGAACGTTCCCAGCTGGTGGACGTCACCCGCGAGATGGCCGAGGGCAAACGCGTCACCGCCCTGGTGGCCCCGGCCATCGTTGGGGAGACCCCTTCCACCATGGGACAGCTCGTGGGCGCCCTGAAGGCCGCCGGTTTCTCCCATGTCTTTGAGGTGGCCTCAGGAGCCGACAAGACCGCTGCCTTTGAGGCCGACGAGTTTGTGGAACGCATGGAAGAGGGCGCGCCCTTCATGACCTCCTCCTGCTGCCCCGCCTACACCGAGTGCGTGGAAAAACACCTGCCCGAACTCAAGCCCTTTGTCTCGGACACCCGAACCCCCATGCACTACACGGCCCAGACCGCCAAGGAAGAGGCCCCCGACGACGTCACCGTCTTCATCGGCCCCTGCGTGGCCAAACGCAAAGAGGCCTCGGACGATCCCTTTGTGGACCACGTCCTCACCTTCCGGGAACTAAGAGCCCTGCTGGCCGCGCGCAACATCGAGATCCTCCAGTGCGAGGACACCGACTTTGACCTGGCAGGCCTGGCCGAGGGCCGCGGCTTTCCCGTCTCCGGCGGCGTCACCGAGGGCATCAAGGCCTATATCGGGGAACGCGCTGCCATAGAGCCTGTGGCCGTCAACGGCCTGGACAAGCGGTCGGTGAAAAAACTGAAATCCTATGCAAAGAAATGCCCGGGCAATTTTGTGGAGATCATGGGATGTGAAGGTGGCTGCATCGCCGGTCCCTCGGGCGTGGAGCCCGGCAAAAAGGCGGGAAGAAAACTCCAGGCATTTTTGAAAGAGAGCCCCAGGGGGATCAAGGGCTAAAAAACGTGCCTCCGGCAGCCCTGCCGGGGGCCAACTTTTTTGAAAAGTTAGACAAACAGGTTTCACGAATCATGTAAACCGGCCTCGTCTTCCGGCCCTGGGTGCCGGAAGACGAGGCAACTGGAACGTTTTTGCGGAGCTTTTTTCAAAAAGCGACCCGCCGGAGGCATGATTTAAAAAGAAAAGAGAGGCAAGGCGCCCCTGGCGATGAACCAGATCAGGGGCAGGAAGATGGCAGGGAGCATGTTGCCCACACGGATCTTGGTGACGTTAAGCATGTTGAGGCCGATGGTGAGGATGAGAAGGCCGCCCACGGAGGTCATCTGGGCCACCACCTCAGGGGTAAGAAACTGCTTCATGACCGTGGCGGTGAGGGTAATGCTTCCCTGGTAGATGAAGACGGCCACGGCGGAGAAGATCACGCCGATGCCCATGGTGGTGGTGAAGATCACGGAGATGATGCCGTCTAAAATGGCCTTGGCGTAGAGGGTCTGATGGTTGCCGGTGAGCCCGCTCTCAAGGGCTCCCACAATGGCCATGGAGCCCACGCAGAAGACCAGGCTGGCTGTGACAAATCCTTTGGCAAGGGACCCTTCGCCACCGGGAACCTTTGTCTCCAGCCACTCCCCGAGCCTTTGGAGACGGCCTTCGATATCCATCCACTCGCCCATGAGGGCGCCAATGACCAGCGAGAGAATCACCACGAGGAGGGCCTCGGAGGCAAAGGCGGCCTTAAGCCCCACAAGGACCACGGCCAGGGCCACGGCATGGATCACCGTCTCCTTGTATTTTTCGGCGATGCCGCCTTTGAACACCAGGCCTGTAAGGCTCCCTGCCACAATGGCGCATGCGTTGACAATCGTACCGAGCATGGGCTCTCCCCTCTCCTTCTGCATATCTATAACTTAAAAACCATGTTTCATATCACAGATAAAAGGGACCAAAAAGGCACAATTGCCGGGAACGTCAACAGTTACCGGGGAAGGTGCCTGGCGCGAAGCCGCTTGGGGAGCTTGCCGTGGTAGCGGGACGAAAGAAACGCCGCGGCATCGGCAAGGAAG
The DNA here is from genome assembly GCF_056829965.1 of Desulfoluna sp. CYM3A. Classification (NCBI taxonomy): domain Bacteria; kingdom Pseudomonadati; phylum Thermodesulfobacteriota; class Desulfobacteria; order Desulfobacterales; family Desulfolunaceae; genus Desulfoluna; species Desulfoluna sp. CYM3A. Next base: position 349,824 of record NZ_CP186556.1, on the reverse strand, counting down.
GTCTCTGCCCCCCGGGCCGCTTCACGGTCGGCATCGGAGGACCCGGCCTCCGTGCGCAGGGTCTCTGCGTTGCTGCGCCTTTCGTCGATGTAGCTGTAGAGTTCGATCAGATGGGTATGGCTCATTACACGGCCTCCCCGTAATCACGGAATGCCATGTTGTATCTCTCCGTAACGTGGGCCGTCATGGCCGCCACTTCATTGAGCATGCCCCTGTAGAAGGCCCGCGTCAGCGCGTCGTCCGCCCCTTCCAGGCCTTTTATGGCTTCCTTTTTTTTCTCGGCGAGAAATCTGTGAATCTCTACGAGGTAAGCGTCCGGCATCTTTTTCCTCCTGTTGCCCAGGGGCCGGCCCATGGAAACCGGGGCCCCATAAAAACATTGACACGTCTGCGGGAACTCCATTAACTTGACTTTGTTGATATGAATCGTCACATCCAAGGATCCCCATGAAACTCTCCACGAAAAGTCGTTACGGTGCCCGCATCCTCGTTGAGCTTGCCCGGCACCATGCCACGCAAGTTCCCCTTCAGGTCAGTGAAATCGCACGCCGTCAGGACATTCCCATGAAATACCTGGAGCAGTTGATTCGCCTGTTGCGGCTGGCCGGTATTGTGCGGAGCGTGCGAGGGCCCAAGGGCGGCCATGTGCTCAACGTCCCCCCGGAGGAGATCAGCCTGGGCCGCGTGGTGCGCCTCTTTGAAGGGCAGGACGAGCTTGTGGAGTGCATCAGCTCGCCGGAGACCTGCATCAAGGCTCCCAGCTGCAGGTTCCGCCAGGCATGGAAAGAGGCCACCGAGGCTCTGTACGCCAACCTCGACCAGGTCACCATCTCCGACCTCATGGATCCCCACAGTTAAAAAAGGGCGGCCCTGAATGGACCGCCCTGTTCTTATCCCGCCGATGAGAAAGCTTACTCGCTTTCGTCTTCGCTATCCTTGAGTTTCCCCAGGGCCTTGGTGAGTTCCACCACCACCCCGAGTCCCTCTTTCATCTCGTCGCTGAAGCTTGCCACGGCAAGACCGGCCGGTCCCACCTTGGGAGCGTTGTCCAGGTCCACCAGGCCGGGGAGGGCTGCGGCGCGCCTCAGGAATTCAACAGCCTTCGGATCGGAGAGGGTCCTGGCAAGGCCAATGAAGGCCACGATGCCGTCGATGATCTCTTCGGACTCCTCCGGGCCGTAGTTGGCGGCGATCTTCTCCCTGAAATCCACCATCCAGATCTTCAGAACCCGGAACACACCCCGCTGATCCAGGGTATCCAGATACGTGACGAGCTTGGGCACCGTGGATTTCATCAGCGGCGCCATGTCCTTCATGAAGTCCAGGAGGCTCTCGAACTGGCGCAGGGCATAGGAAAAGTTGCGCGTGTTGCGCGCCACCATGGTGAGCAACTCCAGCACATCGTCGAGTTGAACGCTGGTTTCCACCTCCTGAAGGCCCCGGGTCACCAGGTCGGCGGCCTGACGCCCCAGGGGAGCCAGGTCCGCCATGAGCTCGGTGCGGGCCTTGTGGCCCTGGATGATGGGGGCCAGCTGTTCTTCCAGGCGATCGAGCTTTTCAAGTTTCTGTAGTATCAGTTCCTCGTTGGTCATGTGGCCCCTCCTACTTGGCGAATGCGGGCCAAAACTTGCCTGCCATGGACATCTGGGGCTCCAGGGGCAACTCTTTACCGGTGAGAAGCAGGTTCCAGTACACCCACTTGAACATCATCTTGCCCCAGTAGTTCATGTGGGACTCTCCCACAAGGTCGAAGGGTCCCAGGGCCGGGAAGGGGTACTTGCCGGGAAGGGGCTCGGTCTTGTAGTTGAAGTCAAAGAGAAAGGCCTTGTCGTAACCCGAGACGATAAAGCAGGTGGAGTGGCCGTCAAAGGAGGCCTTGGGCTCCAACCCCTCAATCTCCCGCAGGATATTCTCGGTGACCAGCTCCGCCTGGTAATGGGCCACGGACCCCGCCTTGGAGGTGGGCACGTTGGAGACATCCCCCACGGCATAGATGTTGTCGTACTTCACGGACTTGAGGGTATGGTGATCGGTCATGAGGTACCCCATGCCGTCTCCCAGGCCGGACTCGTCGATGAAATCCGCCCCCAGGTTGGGCATGGTGGAGACCATGAGGTCGTAATCGGCCGTCTCACCCGAGGGAGAGATCAGGCGCTTGCCTGCGGTGTCCACCTCGGCCAGGTCGAAGTTGGGCTTGACCAGGATGTTCTTCTCCTCGGCGGTCTTGGAGAGCACCTTGGTGGCAATGGGCTTGGTGAAAATGCCGGTGTTGGGGGTAACCAGTTCGATCTGCACGTCGTCGCGCACCCCGTTCTCCCTGAAGTACCAGTCCGCAAGGAAAACAAACTCCATGGGGACCACCGGGCACTTGTGGGGCATCTCCGCGATGTTGAACACCAGCTTGCCCTTTTCAAAGCGCTTCAGGCGCTTGGCAAGGGCCAGGGCCCCTGAGAGGCTGAAGATGGTGTGCTCGTTGCCTTCCGGGTCGGCCTTCCACTCTTCCAGGCCTTCCACTTCATCCGGTGCGATATCGCACCCGGTGGCAACGATGAGGATATCATAAGGGAGCTTTCCGTTGGCTTTGGTTTCCGCGTAGTTCTGGTCCGGATTGATCCCCACCACCTCGTCCAGAAGGAACTCCACCCCTTTGGGAATGAAGTCCCGCTTCGGTTTCACGCAATCGTCACGGGTGTAGATGCCAAAGGGAATAAACAGCCAACCGGGCTGGTAGTGGTGCTCTTCATCGTTGTCGACAATGGTGATGCGCCATTCGTCGACGCTGAGCTGTTTTCTCAGATGGGCGGCGGCCATGGTTCCACCGGCTCCGGAACCAAGAATGACAATCTTTTTCATAGCTTCCTCTGCGTTATGGTTTCGCACGCCGCTGCGACTCGGCTGTGCCACCTCTCTCCCGCTAAGTATACTTGGTTGATATACATTAACATAATATAGAACCAATGCATATGGATTGAGCTTTTACCGCCAGAGCTTCTGATTGTCAATATTTTTTAGGGATTTATACAGTAACCCCACAAAAAAAAGCCGCCGAAAAACAACGCGCCTCAGCGACTCCAAGGGGCCTTCATGCCTTGCAAAATGCCCCGCCTATTTCCCATTAAGTGGCCCTTCGGGCCTTGCCACCCCCCGCCGTCCGCCTTGACGAACCGCCCCCCTTCCAGTAAGGTTAGGACATCTTCACGGGGATGGAGTTCCCCAGCATCCGGCGACCTTGCACCGGAACAAACTGCCCTTGGGCTGATGACTCCTGCCGACGGTACTTTTGTGTCTGTCCGGGGGCATCCAGCCACCAGACAGACCCGCCGACTGCGGGTTTTTTTATGCGTAAAAATCCTGGCAGACCCTGCCGGGCATCACTGGGAGATTCCACACCATGATCCTCTATCAGAAACTTCTCTGCATTGCTGCGGCCGGTTCCCTGGGCACCCTGTCCAGATACGGGCTGGCAGGCCTGGTTCAACGCCTCGCCGGAGGCGGGTTTCCCTGGATGATGGCGAGGAATCATCGGATGTTTCCTCTTCGGACTGATCTGGACACTGGGGGCCGACCGTATGGTCATCGGTGCCGAAACCCGTACCATTATCCTCACCGGATTCATGGGGGCTTTCACCACCTTTTCCACCTTTATTTCGGAGACCGGCCAGCTGGCCGTGGGAGCCCAATGGTGGGTGGCCATGGGAAACATCGTCTTTCAGGTGGGAGCAGGCCTCGCCCTGTTTGCCGCAGGTGCCGCCCTGGCCCGCCTGATCTGATCAACCGGAACCGTTACTTCAGGAGGTACCATGCCCATTCAAGAGGAAGCACAGCGTCTGAGAGTTTACATCGGAGACCAGGCCCGCCACATGGGGTCGCCCCTGTACCAGTGGATTGTCGAAGAGGCCAGGCGGAAAAAAATGGCAGGCGCCACGGTCTTTCGCGGCCATATGGGCTTCGGGGCGAGCAGCTGCATCCACACGGACAAAATCCTGCGTCTCTCCGAGGACCTGCCCGTGGTGGTGGAGATCGTGGATCGCCCCCATCGCATTGAGGATTTTCTTACGGATCTGGAGTCCGTTCTGGTCAAAGGGATGATTACCCGGGAGACCATTGAGGTCATCGCCTACCGGGACGGTACGCAGTCATAGGGGAAAAAGGGGCAGATCAGGCCTCGGTCTGTCCCTCGGTGGCAAGGAAGGGCTCCCCTTTTCTCAAGGAGAGGTCCAGATCCGCTTCCCGGATGAGAATCTCCGAGGTCACGCCCTGGGACGGGAAGAGGCTCACCCCTACCCGCGCGTCAATGGAGACATCCCCTCTGCCCGCAAGGGTGTAGGGCCTCACCAGGCTTTCCGTCAATTCATCTGCTTTTGCATTGGCCTGCTCACGCGTTCGAACCGTCTCAACCACCACCACGAATTCATCGCCCGCCATGCGGCATACCAGCGCCTCGTCCGAAGCCACCTCCTTAAGCCGCTCCGCCGCATCCCTCATGACCCGATCTCCCGCCTTGTGGCCGTAAGCTTCGTTGATGGGCTTGAAGCGGTCCAGGTCGATATAGAAAAGGGCAAAGGGTTCATCCTTGTACAGATTGACGGTGATCAGCTGCTTGATGTAGGCCTCGAAATACCGGATATTGGGCAACCCGGTAATGGGGTCGTGGTGGGCCAGGTAACGGATCCTGGAAAGGGAGGAGAGAAGGGCGTACAACATGGCCGTGATGACCAGGGAGAGCCCAAGCCCGGAGGCACGGAGGAATCCCTCGGCTTTGTAGACAACGGCGCCCCGGTAAGGCGCCGCCGCCAGGAGCCATGTCCCCACCGGAAGAGAAATGGGAAGCTGGACCGCGTCACTGCGTTCAAACAGGGCCGGGTCCCCGTAAAACACCTTTCCCTGGGCGCCCATGCCGTCTTTTCCCCTCAGGGCATACACCAGGGAACCGGCATCCATGAGCCCGCTGGCCGCATAAAGGGAGTCCACATCCATCACCATGCTGGAGATTCCCCAATACGAGTTGTCCCCGTCGGTGAGATAAATGGGGCTCCTGCTGATGATGGCCCGCCCCCCCTGCACCAGTTCCACGGGACCTGCCACCACGGTCCGCCGGGTGTCTATGGCCCGCTCCACCATGGGCCACTGGGCCGCGCTCTCCCTGTAACGAAAGCCCAAAGCCGCTTCGTTCCCCTCCAGGGGGTAGATGTGGGTGATGACGTTGTCCCTGGCCAGGCCGAGATTGCGGATATGGGGGGTCCTTCGGATCAGGCGACGGGCAATGACCTCAAAGGTCTCGGGCTGCACCTCCGGGTTGGTGGCCACGTAGATCACCAGCCCCAGGTTCAGGTTCAGGGTGGTGTTGATCTCAGACTCCAGAAGGGTTCGAACCCGGCCGGCCTCCTTGATCAAGGCCTCCCGTTCCCGGGCCTGCCAGCGATCCTTTCCAAGGTAAACCAGGCACTCGCTGCCCCCTGCAAGAAGCAAAAAACACAGCAAAGAGACCCCTGCAATGAACACGCGGCTGTCTGTGAATCGTTTCACAACACCTCCCCCTCACGGATGACCCCACCCTGCGTATTCCGGTGGACGATTCAATGATTTCGTTACACGATACGACATATCGCGACGAAAAAACGGATTGATCGTTTAATCATATCGTGTCGGCAGGTTCATGACAAGGACAGGGGCGGCCGCAGCCCCCGGGTTGTGACGAACGCTATCCAGCGGCAGAGATGCCAAGTCTCCCATGCCCAACCGTCTGTCAACACGGAACGGTAGCGGGCCATGGCAGAAGGGCCATTGGGCAACATCCTGGATGGTGGGTCCTTGAAAGGGATAAGGGGGGGACAGAGACGTGATCATCGTACCGAGCCCCGGCTACACCATGGACATAACGGGTATCCACCGACTCGTTTATACGGCTTCCGGGCTCAGGCAGGCGGAGCGGATATACGAAGCCAGGGAGTCAATGGCCGACACCTCGGCATGGCAATACAGGGTGCGGCTGTTCCGCTCCTGGCGCAGAAGGCCTGCAGATATGAGGCGTGCAATGTGGTGGGACAAGGTCGAAGGCGGTACTCCCAGGGCTTTCTGAACCTGCCCCACCGGCACGCCTTCCGGCCCTTCGTTGACAAGATACCGAATGATGGCAAGACGTGTTCCGTTGCCCAGTTCGGCAAGACGCTTGGCTGCCACGTCATGTTCCGTGAGCACGCTATGTGCGTTGAGTTCCATGCTCCCCCCTGTGATTAAAAAAACCTCTCCTTGCATGTTTGATGACGTCCATTCAGGGCGCTTCTCGCTGCGGTCGCCCCCGGCCCTCCGAGCGAAACCTGCCCTGTCATTAACCATGTTCCCGCTAAGTTATCATTGTTTACACTTCAAGCATAGACCAGGTCAAGCAATTAAAAAAGCCGACGCCTTTCAGCCCGTCACCGTGACACAGGCATGCGTCTCCCTGTCGGAGCGTTCAAATATACTTTCTACCCGGTCAATTATAGATCAATGAACTTTTTATTCAATGATTCATTTAAAAATAGGGTTCCGCCTCTCCAGTGAGGCAGGCCCTGCCGAGCTTGACCTGTTTTGCCCTGGCGATGTTTGCGGCAATTCCCGATGTCGCAGGTGACCGGAGATGACGGCACGACTTGCCGGGTAAAGGCCGCCCGGCCTCCTCAAGGGACATCACCAGGCCTGGCAACAGCCGCCACCTGCCGGAAATGATGAGAAGGGCCGTGGTACGCGCTGCGGCAGAGCGGGCGACCTCAGCCCGCCGTCGCGGCCACGGCTCACCGCGCAATCCCTAGAGAGCCGTGGCATCGGACTCCATTTCGGCACTCTAACAGACCGCATCGTCAAACATCACCACAGCATGGCACCTGACGCAAACCACGAGGCACTGTCCACGCCAGTCATCATGGCATCTTCGAAGCGCCTGAAGGGAAGCACAAGCTCACGGTAGGCGTTTCCCGGGTTGCCCAGCACCGAGCCCGCGCCCAGGGCCACCCCGTCGAGGCGGATATTCCCGTGAAGGGAGGGCCGCAGAAAAGGCAGGGCCATGGCATCGGAGCGCTCCACACCCGGCGTGTCACCGTCCAGCAGAAAAGCACTGAACTGCTTTCGCCCCTTCTCCTCCCCGACCACGGCAACCATCACCGCAAGGCCAGCCAGGGGCCCATTGGAGATGTACGATTTCATGCCGGTGAGACGCCACCCATCGTCGACTCTCTCGGCGTAGGTGGTGAGCTTACCCGGATGGGCCCCCACCTTGGGTTCGGACACAGCAAAGGCCGAAGGGAAGCGACCTTCAGCCATGGGAGGAAGCCAGGCTGCTTTCTGGGAGTCGCTGCCCAGGGCCCCCAGCATAAAATGGGCCACCAGCTGGGAAATCATCAGGGCAAGGGGAAGCCCCAGGTTCCCCGTGGCCAGGGTGAGCCGCCGTACCATCTCGGAAATCTCCGGCCCGGCCCCACCCCTTCCACCGTAGGCCTCGGGGATGCCCACACGGCACAATCCGGCCCCGGCCGCAAGTTCCCAGAGGCGGCCGAACAGGACCTCGTCCCCAAGCCCCTCCCCATCGGCCCACAACCTGGCTGCCTGTTCTGAAAAACGCGTGATGCCCTTATCCATCCACATGGTCATGCCTTCCCCCCCGTTGCGTCATGGCGGCTCCCCCCTTTTTGCCGGAGTCCGCAGATTGATACGATATGATGATGTTGCTACATCTACTCATTACACATATGAAATAGATTCAGGGTACCTGCAACACCGCTCCTTAGCAAGGCCCATCCTCTGCTCATAGAGATGTATTTCGCCCGTTTCTCTCAAAAAAAACACCCGTATGCCAGCCGGATCGCCATTAAAATCACCAATCATCCCCGGCCCATTCGCCCCCGCGTTTCCCTTTGACCCGTGTTGCGGTTCAGGCTAAAATAAATGCCATCTCCACCAACAACATGTCTGCACACAGGTCGCTTGCGCCGTGTCCTTTTTTGGGCGCAGCGATCTCACCGCCACGCACGTCGGGGTCGAGGCCATATCGGCACATCCACTCGGCCTTCCCGGGTTCAGCCTGCGCCGTCCCTTACCCGGGATAAATCACAAGGGGCCCCATGGGTATTCGCCAGAAAACAATTCTCTCGATTCTCATCGCAGTGGTGATCTCCATCGGCCTCTTTTACCAGCTTGCCGATCGCACCATCACAACCCGCTTCAGCACCCTTGAAGAGCACAGGGCGCGTAGCCGCCTCAGCTTTGTTTTTCGTCTGTTGGACAACAGCCGAAACAACCTGCACATGCTCACCAGGGACTGGGGTTCCTGGAACGACACCTACGCCTTTATGGACCACCAGGCCCCGTGGTTCATGGAGAGCAATCTGGTGGCAGACACGTATGTGGACGCCAGCCTGTGCTACATCGGTTTTTTTCCCCTTGAAGGCGAACCGCGGTGGGAAGGCTTTTACGATCACTCAGCACAAACCATGGCGCCCCCGCCACCATTTCTGACCCGAACCATCGGCGCCCTGCTCCGGGAACTCAGGGGCCTGAGGGCGGACGCCACACTGCCCCCGGTTTGCGTTTGAGAAACCACTTCCATTCATCGCTGGCACCCCGATCCTTCGAAGCGATGAAACCGGCCCATCCCGTGGCTGGCTCATCATGGTGCAGAAGCTCAGCGACACCTTCTTTGCCGACCTTTTTCCCGAACCGGACACCAGAATCACCGTTGCCGCGCGCCCGGCCTCCACGGCGTCGGCCACCATCCGGTTCGCCTTTACGGACAACCGGTCCCACTACTTCTGCACCGGCTCTCTCCCCGGCAATACGGGCCGGGACGCCGTAACACTGACCCTGACGGGCAGCGCCACCATCGCCCTTGCCGGCAGGAACCTTGTCAATCTCACCGAAGGCGGCATCCTTTTTACCGGCCTGATGCTGAGCCTTCTCACATACCTGCTCATCCAGCGGACCCTGCTCAAACGACTCCTTTTCCTGCGCCACCAGGTGGCCCCTGTGGCGGCACCGAGGACCCCGGTAGAAAACGTCCAGCCACGTGGAAACGACGAACTCTCGGCCCTGGCCATGGATATCAATGAGGTCTTCAAGCGCATCGTGGAAGAGGAGAACCTCAACCAGAACATCCTCACCGCCCTCAATGTGGGGATCCTCATGATTGATGCCCGGTCCGACACCATCCATGAGGCCAACACCTGCATGCAGAAGATGACGGGAAAAACCCGGGAGGAGCTGGTGGGGCACCGAGCCGACGAGCTGTTCCATCTCTCGGGAAGCGGAGAACACAGGTCCGGAGGCCCTCACCAGGAAAAAGGCATTCTCCGGGGGGACTCGCCCCGCCACGTCCTTCGGGCCACCACTGCCACCAGTTACCACGGCACACCGTTGCGCATCGAAACCTTCACGGACATCCAGGCCCTGGAGTCGGCCCTGGAAGACGCCAAACGTTCCGAATCCCATTACCGCACCCTGTTTCACAACTCCGCCACCCCCAGTGTCCTCTTCTCGGCCACCGGCCACATCGCCAAGCTCAACCGGGAGTTCCTCCGGTACTCCGGAGCCGGAAGCCCCCTGGAGCTTCAGGGGCGGCACTGGTCTGAATTTCTCAACACCGAAGCCGCGAAAGGATCGAGGCCTACCTGTCGGAGAAAAAAACGGCATCTGCTTTTTGAAGACGACGTGGTGGTTTCTTCCTACTTCCACGACCTGCCGGGGGGACGCACACGGCAGCCGCATCATGCGCCTGCCGGGGACCCGAGGAACACGTCTACGGTAGCTGAACATCGCCACAAAAGGCAGAAGAGATGCTTCGCCGCCAGGCGTTCTACGACAGCCTCACGGGCCTTGCCAACCGGCGCTTCTTTGAAGAGACCCTCACCCACGCCCTGGACGTGGCCCGGCGCAAGCAGCGCCCCATCGCCCTGTTCCTCATCGACCTGGACGGTTTTAAAAGCGTCAACGACACCATGGGCCACCCCTGCGGCGACAAGCTCCTCACCCTGGTGGCCCAGCGGCTGGTAAGCACCATGCGCACCAGCGACACCGTGGCCCGCATGGGGGGCGACGAATTCATCGTCCTGTCCGAAGAGATCCGGGGCACCCAGGACATCCTTGCCATCCTCTACCGCCTGGAGGACGCCTTCGGAGCGCCCTTTGCCCTCGGCGCCACCCAACTCCACGTCACCCTGAGCATCGGGGTCTCACGATTCCCGGATGATGCGGAAGATGCAGAAACGCTCATCCGGAACGCCGACCTTGCCATGTACCGCGCCAAACAGCAGGGGGATACCTACAGCTTCTTTACCCACCGCCTGGACCGGGACGCCAGGCAAAGCTTTGAGATGGAACAGGACCTGCGCACCGCCGTGGAAAAAAAGGAGTTTTCCATGTACATCCAGCCACGGGTCGACATGGTGGATCACACCCTCCTCGGCATGGAAGGGCTCATTCGGTGGTGCCATCCCCAGAAAGGGATCTGTTCCCCGGCGGAGTTCATCCCCTGTGCCGAACGCAACGGCCTCATCGTGCCCATGGATATGTGGATGCTGGAAACCGGGTGCACCCAGGTGGCGATATGGAACAAAGAGCGCGAGGCCCTGGCCGGCAAGCCCCCGCTGCGCCTTGCCCTCAATGTCTCGGCGTGGCACTTCAGGGACAACAGGCTCCCGGACAGGGTGATGGAGATGTTGAAAAAGACGGGCTGTGAGCCCGGGTGGCTGGAACTTGAGGTGACGGAAACCGCCATCATGAAAAATCTCTCCGGGGCTGTGGCCGCCCTGGACCGGCTGCGGGCCATGGGCATCTCCATCGCCCTGGACGACTTCGGAACCGGCTACTCCTCCCTCAACTACCTTCGGAACATGCCGGTGGACACCCTGAAGATCGACCGTTCCTTTATCGCCGCCCTGGTCCCCGAAGACGAAAAAAGCCGGTTTCTCCTTGCCACCATCGTGGAGATCGGCACCCACTTCGACATCCACGTGGTGGCCGAGGGGGTGGAAGAGGAGTGGCAGCGGGCCTATCTGGAATCCATCGGCTGCCCTTCGGCCCAGGGCTACCTCTGGTCACCGCCGGTTCCCGTGCAGGAATTCCCCCACCTGAAGGACACCCTGCCGCCGGGTTAAGTTGCTGCCGGACGCGGCGGAACCACCCTGCAGGCAAGGACATCGCCTTCTTTGACCACGGCGTGCTCAAACAGGCCGGGCGTCTCCGCCCCCACTCCCACGGACCGCAGCCTCTCCCCGAACCGGACCTCACTCTTGAACTCCAGCTCCAGGCGGGCCAGCGCGCCGTTCATCAGCACCTCCGGGGGCACGCTCTCCAAAATCCACTCGGCGTAACGCACGTTGTTCACATGCCCGTTGATGTCCAGGTCCCGGAAGCCCGCCTGCCAGTGCAGTCCTTCCTCGGGTACCTCCATGGACCCGAGCCGTTCCGGCACCAGGGCCTCGTGTTCGGCCCCCAGCTCACACACAGGGACCTTCACGGGAAAGGCCGAGGTCCTCACCATCCTGCGGGTCTCAAGGCTCACCAGGGCAAAACTGCTCACGCCAGAGGCCAGGGGCCTTCCGTCATCTCCCACGGCTTTGAAAGCGCGATAGAACAGAAGGGGTCCCCTGCCGCCGTGCCAGGTGGTGATGTGCACCGACTCCCCTCGCATGGGAAGGGTCTCGAACTCTACCCGCATGCCGGCCATGACCCAGAAGAGGCCAAATTCGCCCACCCGGTCAAAGGCCCCGTGGGCCGCATCCGAGTGGCGCATGGCCCCCTCCTGAAAGTAACGCAGCATGGCCGCAGGAACCATGCGCCCCGTGGGACCGCAGTCCCACGAGGGAACCTGAAATGAGATCTCAAACCTCTTTATCTCACTGCCTGTCAAGGAATCCTCCTTACCAACTCTCGAATACGCCCGGAGGCAGATGCCTCCAGAAATTGCTCGCCCAAGACCTTTCCCATGGAAACGCTCGTCTCCCAGAAGGAGACGCGCTCGTCGTCCCGACCCGCCAGACGGTTGAAGTCACGCCTGTCCGGAATCCGCCCCAGGGGCAGGGAAGCCACAAAGGAGGGCGAAGGCGCCAGAAGCACCACATCGGACAACAGAGCCCCCCCTGCCATGCGGCTGGGACGGTTCCTGTCGAACCAGCCCAGGGTCACGTCGCTGTAAAAGTGGGGATAAAGCACAAGGCCCTTTTCCCCGTTCATAAAATCAAAGGCGGGGTGATAGTGGAACAGCCCGCCGTCCCGGTACACGCCCTTGGGCCCTCCGGGAATGTCCCGCACCCCTTCCATGATGTAGGGGATGGAACCGCTGGCCAGAAGGGCCTGCCGAAGGTTCTCCGGCGTCAGGGCCGAGGCCCCGCCCGTGAATTCACCGTTTTCCGAAAACGGCGGGGCGCGTCCCGATCAAAACAAGGTGGGACGGCACTGAGCCCGGAACAGCTCACGGGAGATCCGGTTCGCCCCCCAGGCCCCAGCAATGCCTGCGATCATGGCCAGGGGGTGGTCCGAGGCGAGGGGCCCTCGGCAGCGCACCGTGGAGAGATGCAGCCTGCAATAGGGATGGGCCAGGATCTCCTCGGCCTTACCCGGCCCCAGGCAGGTGTCCATGATGCGGTGAGCCTCGTCGCTCACCTGCCGGGGCGTCACCTTGCCCGAGTAATACTGGTGGATATAGGCCTGGGCCAGCCTGTCAAAGGCCCCTTCCGGGTCGGTGCGGGCGGCCAGGCCCGCTCCACACACCCATCGAGGTGCCCCGAACAGGTGAAGGGGCTTTGTTCGACCGTGAAACCACCGGCCGAAAATCGCCGACTCCAGCCCATGCAGCACCAGCCACTTGGCCGCCCCGGATGCCCCCACCACCATGGAGATATCGTCCGGGGAGAGCCCCTCCTCCCGGATCCGCTCATAGGCCCTGTGGCCCGCCAGAATCAACAACTCGCCTGCCATGTGTTCTCCTTTCACTTAATCATCCCATGGATGCTGCCATGGTCTCCAGCTCCTCATTGGACATGATGCCCATGGCCCCGAACTCCTCCTTGGTAAACAGCACAAATTCTCCTTCGGACGAGGCGCAGACGTCCCCCTCTTCGTCGCGGATCTCAGCCACCACCCGGGCTTTTCGCTCACTGAGCCGCTCTTTGATGATGCCGCTCAGTGCCAGGGGCGTGCCCACGCGCACGGGCTTTTTAAAGGCCACGTTCATCCCCTTGGTAAGAATGAACCGCTCGGTCAGGTGGATGGCGGTCCAGCTCGTCGTCTGGCGTCACGTGGAGAGGATCCCCCCGTGCACCAGGTTGCTCCACCCCCTGAACCGAGGCCTCACCGTCAGAAAGGAGCGAAGCTGCTCCCCGTTGGACTCAAAGCTCATCTTCAGGCCGTGGGGGTTCTCCGTCCCACAGGCAAAACACTCCCGATCCACCCCCTCAAGGGACTTCCACTGTGTCTCTGTCATTTTCTCTCTCCCAATTCCAAGTACAGATTCATCACGTTGGTTATATTCTTCAGCCGGTGCCATGGCACCGGCAGGGTTAACGCTTTAAAAACGCCTCCGGCGGCCCTTCCGGGGGCCAACCTTTTAAAAAGGTTGATAAACAGGTCTAGCCGAAATTCCCCAAAACCTTGGCGGGTGTCCTCGCCCTGAGGAACGAAGGGAGAGGACATCCGCAACCTGGGGTCCAGGGGATCATCCCCTGGCCGCCGGAGGCCTGCTTTTTGAACCGACTTTAACCATAGAAGGCTGCTTTTCCCTCACGTGGCCCCGAGAAGGAGCCTGGCCGATCGGATCATGTGGGCGCAGTGGGCATCGAAGGTCCCGGCCTTGAGGTGGTACTGGCAGAAGTAATGGGACCCCTCGGACAGAGAGATCAGCGCCTCGGTGGTGGCCGGGCCATCAACCGAATCACCCCGGCTCCCGGAACAGGCCATCTGCTTGGTGAGGTATCGCCGGTAGTTGCCGTAGAGGTTCCGTACCCGCTCCATCACCTCGGCGTCCCGCTGGCTCAGGGCCAGAAACGAAAACACCACGGAAAAACTGGCCGCCTCGTACCACTCCCGGCTCCAGATCAGCGAAAGGAGGCGCTCCAGGCGCTCTTTCGGGTCCCCGCCTTCTGGGAGCCGTGCAAACAGTGCCGCGTAGGTCCGCAACACCTCATCCACCAGGGCCATCACCATCTTCTCCTTGGAGCCAAAGTAATGAATGATGAGGCTGGCATGGACCCCGGCCTGTTTGGCCACCTTGGCCACGGAGGCGTTTTCAAACCCCTCGGCCTCGATCACCTCGTAAAACGCCTTTAAAATGGCCGGTTTTCTCTCGTCTGCACTCTGTCGTTTCCGTCCTGTCATACCCATCCTTTGCGGTGCCTTCAGCGCCGCCTGCTTATTTATTGAACATTCATTTAATAAGCAGACACACCCATCCTGTCAAGGCCAATGGCCAGGGCCAACGGCATGTAAAAAATCAGTTGCCTCCGGCGGGTCGCTTTTTGAAAAAAGCTCCGCAAAAACTTTCCGGTAGCCAAGGCACGTCTCTTCAGCCCCTGCGGGACTGAAGAGACGTGCCTTGGTAAACGACAACAACAGGGACAAAAACAGTAATGAGGCCCCAAAAAAAGCGCAACATGTTTGTCAAACGTTTCAAAAACTTGGTCCCCGTCAGGGCCACCGGGAGTTCCTGGAAACCCCATGGCGAATGCATGGAGGAAGCCATAATTTACGGGCGGAGCCCGTCAGCAAATGTGTAGGGGCTTTAGCCCCGGAGCATTTGCGAACCTGGAGGCCTGTTTTTTTCACCCATTTTAACCATAGAAGGCGAACTGAATAGTCATAAACCGCCAATACATGCGTTCCTGTCAGCTGAAATGCACCGCCACCCAGATGGTCTCCCGGTCCTCGGGAGTCCAGGTGACCCGGTGGCGGGCATGGGCCGGAATCAGGAGATGATCCCCTTCCCGGAGATGGATCTCCTCCTCGCCTTCAAAGCAGAGGCGCGCCTCGCCCTTGGCCACCATCACCCACTCGTGGGTCTCCTGGTCGTACCAGAACCCGTCCGGGGAAGCGTGGCCCTTGGAGACGATGCGCTCCACGGTGACCCCGCTGCCCGATGCAAGGGTTGTCATGAGCTCTTCGGGAAGCTCGGCCGGGATGCCCTCGAACAGGGACGCACGCACCGAGTCGCCCCCTTCTTTTCGTTGCCTGTTCATTGTTTCTCCGTAAATTGTTTCCAGCCATCAGCCGGCTGTGTTATGACCCCATCGGAATTTTACCATGCCCGGACAGGTTCCACCCTTTTCCGGGCCCTTGCAACCTTTTTCAACGGATGAACCGGCCAGTGACACATTCCCGAGGCACCACCCCACCCGACATGCTCTTTATCTATCCCCCCGCAGCCAAGATCAGCGAGCCCCCGGCGGGCATCGCCCGGCTTGCCGGGGCCCTGAAGCACCACGGGGTTGCCGTGAAATCCGTGGACATGAGCCTGGAAGGCTTCATGTACCTCTTTGACAGCGCCTCGGAAGCCCACGACAAATGGAGCACCCGGGCCCTGAACCGAAAAGAGCGAAACCTTGGGCTGCTCACCTCCGGGCAGGGGTACGAAAACATCGACCGCTACCGCAACGCGGTGCTGGACACCAACCGGGTGCTAAAGGTGGCCTCGGAAGGCACCGGTGCCCTGGCCTCCATGGCCAACTACAAAAGCGACACCCTTTCGCCGGTAAAAAGCGAAGATCTCCTCCAGGCCGCCCGGAAGCCCGAACAAACCTACTTTCCCTACTTCAAGGCGCGGTTCAAGGAACTCGAAGAAGAGTGCGGGGGCCTCACCACCGTGGGCATCTCCATGAATTACCTCAACCAGGCCCTCACCACCTTTGCCATCATCGGTCACCTCAAAGCCGCCTATCCCCACGTCCGTATCGTCCTGGGGGGCGGCCTGGTCACCTCATGGATGCGCATGCCCTCATGGGAAAATCCCTTTAAACACCTGGTGGACGAGATGATCGCAGGGGAAGGCGAACACCCGCTCCTCAGGCTCTTCGGCAAAGAGCCCGACCAGAAGCACTACCTGCCCGACTACGACGATTTCAAGGACCTCCCCTACCTGGCCCCGGGGTTTGTCCTCCCCTTCTGCGCCGCAGGGGATGTCGGTGGCGGAGCCACCTTCTGCCCAGTGGCGGCAAACCCCTACACCCCGGTGGAGACCACCACCGCCGTCGCCCACCTCAACACCCTGGTGGAGGCCCTCAAACCCGCCCTGGTCCACATCGTGGACAACTCCGTGGGACCGGCCTTTCTGAAAAAGCTCTTTGCCAGCGGGTTCAACACCCCCTGGTACGCCTTTGCCCGGGTCACCCCCCACCTTACCGACGAAGCGTTCTGCAGGGACCTTAAAGCCTCGGGGTGCCGCATGCTCAAACTCGGCATCGAATCCGGCGATCCCGCGGTCCTGTCGGACATGAACAAAGGGGTGCCCCCGGAGATGGTCTCCCGCGCCCTTGCCACCCTGCGCAAGGTGGGCATCAACACCTACGTCTACCTCCTCTTCGGCACCCCCACGGAGACCGAAGCCGCCGCCCGAAAAACCCTGGACTTCGTGGCCCACCACCACGAGGCCATCGGCTTTCTCAACCTCTCGGTCTTTAATCTCCCCTACTTTGCCCCCGAAGCAAAGACCCTCAACACCAGCACCTTCTACGACGGCGACCTCTCCCTCTACAGTGAATTCAACCACCCCCTGGGCTGGAACCGCTCCCTCATCCGCCACTTCCTCGAAAAAGAGTTCAAAAAACACCCCCGCATCGCCCCCATCGTCCACCGCGACCCCCCGGTGTTCAACTCCAATCACGCTGCCTTTTTTTAAAAAGCACGCCTCCGGCGGGCAGGGGCTACAGCCCCAGGTTCGCGACGCTCCGGCCTTCGTCCCTCAGGCCGCTCGCATTCGCTAACGGGCTGCGCCCGTAACCAGCGGTATGAGAATATTTATCTTCACGGGTTTTCTCGCGCCAGGGATCTGCCTGGGAGTGTGGGTTGCAAGGCTCCGCCTTGCGGGGCGGGGAATAGCCGATTTATGGGCAAAATGTACAGGATGACGGAACCTCAATCATGGAGGCAGAGCCTGGGACTGAAAGGTACTCTGGTCCGGAGGCTTGCCCCTTACACTCGGTACTCAACACGGGCGAAGCCCGTCAGGGAATGTGATGAGCCTGGAACCAAGGGTAACAGCCCCATGATGTCGAGGTAATGCACTTAAATCGGCAGTAGCCAACTGGCAACAACGTATCCTGAGACCTCCAAGCTTGTGAGCCAGCCCGCATAAACCATCAACGTTTGCGTCGGGCGAAGCCCGAGCCAAGGCCCTCTCCTGCGCGTTGCCCTTCGTTCCTCTGGGCAACGCGCAAGGGCTATATGCTTTCGAGGTGTTTTCGCTATCGTGGCTTCGCCACCCTCGCCGCCGGAGGCATGCTTTTTCCATATAGAAGGCATTTTTACTCCCACGCAAGAACCCGTCGATGTGTTTTTTGGCGGTGCGGCGGTCGAGGCCGGTTTTGCGGGCCACTTCGCCGATGTTGTGGCAGCCGCTCCAGAGGTGGTGGCAGTAGGCCTGGAGGAGTTCGGTGGCGGTGAGGCGGCCCTGGGCCATGGCCTGCGCAAAATCGGGGGTTTCGGCTTCGGGGGCCTGGGTGGTGTAGCGACGCTTGAGGAGGATGCGGCGGACGCATTGGGCCAGTTCGCGGACGTTTCCGGGCCAGGGGTAGCCTGTGCCGGGGTCTTTCTGGATGGTGGCGGTGACCATGGCGGCAAGGTCCGGGGCGGGTTTTCCGATGATGCGGGCAACGGTGAAGTCCACCAGGGCCTTGAGTTCGTCCGGGGATTCCCGGAGCCGGGTGCGTAAAGGGGGCATGACAATGAGGTCCGAGCAGAGGCGGTAGAAAAAATCGTCTCGCATGCGGCCTGTGGCGGTGAGCTCTGCTGCCGGACGGTTGGTGGCGGCGATTATGCGGCCGGAAAAGCGCTTTTCCGTGCGGCTGCCCACCGGGCTGTAGGTGCGCTCTTCCAGCACTTTTAACAGCTTGATCTGGAGGCCCGGGCTCACCTCGCCGATTTCGTCTAAGAAGATGGCCCCGTGGGGGCTGCATCCGGCAAAAAGCCCCTCGTGGTCCTTGACCGCGCCGGTGAAGGAGCCCTTGGTGTGACCGAAGAGTTCGGACTCCACCAGGGTTTCTGAAAACTGGGAGAGATTCACCGAGACAAAGGAGGCCGCAAAGCTCTCGGTAAAACGCATGGTCACAGGATCAAAAGGAATAAACCCGGACCTGCCGATGGCCTGGGCCGCGCTGCCTTTGCCGGTGCCGGTCTCTCCCAGAAGCAGGGTGGAGAAATCCTCCATGCGGTTAACCAGCCAGGACTCGTAAAGATCGATGTCGCTGGTGAAGACGTTGTTCCACAGATCCTCCCGCAGGGCCACCATGGAGGGGCTCAGACCGGGAAGCCCCCGGTCGATGAAGAAAAACGCCCGCCGGATCTGGAAACTCAAGGCAAAAAAACGCAGGGCCTCGGCCTCGGTGAACCCCGAGGAGACGAGCTCCTTCAGGGCATCGGCTGCAAAGGACACGGGAAGCACCCGCGCCCCTTCCGCGGACTGGGCAAGGATATGGGCGTCAAAGGCCCCCATGTGGCGGTGGAACAGGGCAAAGAGGTGGGCATACTTCAAAAGCTCTTGATCGGCATGGTCATACCCTGAAAGATCCCCCCGGCCCCCGGCCTTCATCTCAGCCATGCGATGGTCCACGTCCGCGATGGTGCGGGCCAGGGCATCGTCCTCGCCGCCGTAAACCCCTGCAATGCGGCGGTTGATGGCCTGGCGCTCCTCGCTGAAGGGGTTGGCCCGCACCGCATCACGCACCAGGGAAAAAAAGGTTCTCTCATCTTCAGTCAAGCGATGGGCCATCGACGGATACCTCCGTTCAGATGGTGCCTTCTTATGGGCAAGGCCAGTTCAAAAAGCGTGCCTCCGGCGGCGAGGTGGAGCCACCTCGAAAGCTGATTGCCCTTGCGCTTTGTCCCTCGTTCCTCGGGCCAAAGCGCAAGGGCCTTGGCTGCTCGCCCGACATGGACGCTGATGGTTTATGCGAGCTGGCTCACAAGCTTCGATACAACAGGATACGTTGTCGCTACCTGTCCATTGCGGGTTGATTTAACCCAGCTGCCTCAGGTGGAGACTCAAAATGACAACTCAAAACCTGTTTGTCATTTTTTGTATACACACATATCATAAATTCACAAGCCCCAACACCACATCCAGACACCAAGCAGACTCATGACAGCCCTTACCGCCGAAAATCAAGCCGTTACCAAAACACGGTAACTTTGGCACGGCTTTTGATATACATGTCCCCAAGAAAAAAACACCCGGCGAAGATCCACTCGCTATGGTATGCATAGTCAACCGTTACGAACCCCAAGGAGCCCCCATGACAACCCATGAGCACAGCCCGTTGAGCCTTCTGAAGGCACCCCGCTTCGCCCCCTTTTTCTGGACCCAGTTTGCAGGGGCCTTTAACGACAACATCTTTAAAAACGTCCTCATGCTGCTGCTGGCCTTTCGCGCGGCCCAGCCGGGCCAGACCGATATTCTCATGAACCTGGCCGCAGGGCTTTTTATCCTTCCCTTCTTTCTCTTCTCCTCCCTGGCCGGCCAGATCGCCGACAAGTTTGAAAAGGGTCGCCTCATCCGCATGATCAAGGTGGCGGAAATCGGCATCATGTGCGCGGGGGCCGCGGCCCTCATGCTGGGCAGCACCGCCTCCCTTCTGGCCCTGCTCTTTCTCATGGGAACCCAGTCCGCCTTTTTCGGGCCGGTAAAATACAGCATCATGCCCCAGCACCTGGATCCGTCCGAGATCGTGGGGGGAAATGCCCTTGTTGAAATGGGAACCTTTGTGGCCATCCTGGCCGGTACCATCGCAGGGGGGCTTTTGATCCAGCTTCCCAGCGCTTACGCCGCCCTGGCCGTTGTGGTCACGGCCGTTGCCGGGTGGCTCGCCAGCCGCAAAATCCCCAAGGCCCCTGCCGCCAGCCCGGAGCTTGCCATCAACTGGAACATCTTCAGCCAGACCCTCCGCACCCTGGGATACGCAAAAAAAGAGAAGGTCGTGTTTCTTTCGGTTCTGGGCATCTCCTGGTTCTGGTTTCTGGGGGCCTGCTACGTCACCCAGATTCCGGGCTACACCAAAAACGTCCTGCACAGCACCGAAGGGGTGGCCACCCTGCTCCTGGCCATGTTCTCCATCGGCATCGGCGCAGGCTCCATGCTCTGCGAGTACCTCTCCGGCAAGAAGGTGGAGTACGGCCTGGTGCCCATCGGCTCCCTGGGCCTCAGCCTTTTCGGCATCCACCTGGCCGCTGCGGGCAGCCTGCCCGTGCCAGAGGTACCCCACACCCTCATGGGATTCCTCGGCGCAGAAGGGAGTTTTCCCATCCTCCTCGACCTGGTTCTCATCGGCATCTTCGGCGGGCTCTACATCGTGCCCCTGTTTGCCATTGTCCAGACCCGGAGCGAGGAGAGCCACCGATCCCGCGTCATCGCGGCCAACAACATCTTAAACGCCCTGTTCATGGTAGGGGCCGCCATCCTGGGCGGGGTCTTCCTTGGTCCCATGGGCCTCTCCATCCCGGCCCTGTTTCTCACCATCACCCTCATGAACATCGCCGTGGCCGTCTACATCTACACCCTGGTGCCCGAGTTCACCATGCGCTGCCTGGTCTGGGTTATTACCCACCTGTTTTACCGCATCCATCACGAGCACCTGGACAAGATCCCTGCCGAAGGCCCGGCGGTCATCGTCTGCAACCACGTGAGCTACATGGACGCCCTCATCATCGGGAGCTGCTGCAGGCGCCCGGTGCGCTTTGTCATGGACAAGGGCATCTTCAACATCCCGGTCCTCAACTTTATCTTCCGCACGGGAAAGACCATCCCCATCACGGCCAAGCGCAAAGACCCGGAGGTGTACGAGGCAGCGTTTCAGCGCATCGCAGAAGAGCTGGAAGACGGCCAGGTGGTCTGCATCTTCCCGGAAGGCAAGCTCACCCGCAACGGCGAGATCGACACCTTTAAAAGCGGCATTGAAAAGATCATCAACCGCACCCCGGCCCCGGTGATCCCAACGGCCCTCAAAGGCCTGTGGGGCAGTTTTTTCAGCCACAAGGACGGCACGGCCCTTGCCAAGCGCCCCAGGCGGCTCTACTCCAAGATCCACTACACCGTGGGGGATGCTGTGACACCGGAAGAGGTCAGCGCAGGGGGCCTGCACAGCCTGGTCTCGGAATTGCGCGGCGATCACGCCTGATCGACGGAATCCTCTGGAAGATTCCGTTGAAATATGTTTTGCTTAAAGGTATCGGAGGCAGGCACGCCCGCGGTCCGTTTGGGGCCGTCGGGTGCCCCTGGCCTCCACAACCCATCAACGAGAGGTAAAGACCCCACCCATGATTGAAGGCATAACCTGGGCGGGCATTGTGTTTTGTATTACACAGTCCGCCATCTTTTCCGGCCTGAACCTGGCCTTTTTCAGCATCAGTAAACTCCGACTGGAAGTAGAGGCCACCCAAGGCAACATCTATGCAGCCCGGGTCATCAAGATCCGCAAGGACTCCAACTTCCTTCTCACCACCATCCTCTGGGGCAACGTTGGCATCAACGTGCTCCTGGCCCTTTTGGCCAATTCCGTCATGGCGGGCGTCACCGCCTTTCTCTTCTCCACGGTACTCATCACCTTTCTGGGAGAGATCATCCCCCAGGCCTATTTTTCACGGCACGCCCTGAAAATGGCTTACGGGTTCACCCCCCTGCTCCGGATCTATCAGTGCCTCCTCTTTGTGGTGGCCAAGCCCACGGCCATCATGCTGGACCAGTGGCTGGGCAAGGAGTCCTTCCACTTCATGCGTGAACGGGACATGCAGCAGCTCATCACCATGCACATGAAGTCCGACCAGTCGGACATCGACGCCGTGGAGGGCAAGGGTGCCATCAACTTCCTGAATCTCGACGACATCCCCCTTAGCAAAAGAGGTTGCATGACCTGAGCATCAATCACCTCCCCTCAAAAACAACGTGCCCTGCTTCCCCCCTGCGGGTACCCCGGCCTTTGAGGAGTTCATCAACCAGATCCAGTCCTCGGGTAAGAAGTGGACCATCCTCATCGACGACATGGGCTATCCCGGCTTTGCCCTGAACTCCGACAGCTTTCTCAGAAGCGTCCTCTTTGACACCGCGCCCATCCATCCCATGGCCCACTGCCACCGCCCCATCATCACGGCGGACGCCACAACCCCCCTGGGCTCGGTGCTCCCCAAGCTGAAGGTCCACCCGGAGCGGTCCGACGACGACGTCATCGACGACGACCTGATCATTTTATGGGGAAAAACAAAGAAAGTGGTGACCGGTGCGGATATTCTGGGAAGGCTCTTGCGGGGCATTGCGGAGCGGCCAAAGATGACCTAGGGGTTTCCCAAGCCGAAATATAACGATTCTTCTCAAAATGCCTCCGGCGGCCCTGCCGGGGGCCAAACTTTTGAAAAGTTTGACAAACAGGTTTCAAAAACAGATCAGGTAAACTGAATCAATGACGTACATCCTTTTCCCCGAGGTATCCGCATAGGCCGATGTTTTTGTGCCCCCACCTGGCGGCCGGAGGCTGTTTTTTTAAGCGGAATAATTCCAAAAAAAATGCCGCTGCCCCTTAACCCGAGGTACAAGGGCTAAGGGGCAGCGGCAACCAGCTTTTGAGGTGTCTCACCTCGCTGCCGGGGGCATTGCTTGTGTATGTTTTTCCGGCCTTAGTTCTCTGTTTCGGCGGTTGCGGCGTCGTTGCCCAGCAGCTCCCGGGTCAGACCGTTGATGTCGTTGCCCTTGAGGCCGATATCGGCCAGCAGGGAGTCCACCAGGGGGGCCTGGCCGCGGTAGCGCAGGGCGCTGTTCACCAGCTGGTCGGACAGGCTCGCGTCCCCTGAGGCCGCTGCGGCGCTGCCGTTTGCAGACGCCCCGTTGAGACCGTCCACCTGGATGATCTTGATGCCGTCGATGTTCTCCATGGGCTTGACGCTCTCCCGGATAATCTCGGGGAGGTACTTGATGAGGGCCATGCGGATCTGCATGGCAACCTGGGCTTCGGACAGGGTGTTGTCCGCGTCGTTCAGGGCCCGCTTGCCCTCGGCTTCCACGGCGTAGCTGCGCTCTTCGGCGTCGGCCTTGAGGATCTCAGCGTCGGCGGCGGCCTTGGCTTCGATCATGAGCTTGTCGGCTTCGGCGGTGGCTGCGATGCGAATGGCCTCGGCCTCGTCTTCGGCGGCAAGTTTCTGGGTCTCGGCGGCCACCTTGATCTTGATGGCGTCTTTCTGGGCGGCCTTTTCCGCTTCGATGAGTTCCACGAGCTTGTCTCGCTCGGCAACCTGGCTCTCACGGACGGTGACCACGCTCTCTTCCTCTTTAACGGCCATGGCCCGCGCCTTGTCCGCCTCGGCCTGGGCTTCGGACTTGGCCTTGGATTTTTCGGCGATGGCGATGGAGCGATCCTGCTCGGCCAGTTCAACGGCTTTTTCCTGCTCGATCTTGGCCGTCTCCAGGACCTTCTCCTTGGCAATGTCCTTTTCGCGTACCTGACGCTCCTTGTCGATCTTGCCCTCTTCCACGGCACGATCCGCTTCGATGGTGGCCATGTCCACCTTCTGCTTGGCCTCGATCTTGGCCTCTTCGGCGTCACGCTGTTTCTGGGCGCGCTCCCGGGCGATTTCCGCGGCCTGGTCTGCCTTGCGGATCTCGATCTCCCGCTCCTGCTTGAGGCGGGCGTACTCCTCTTCCCTCTGGATCTCCAGCTGCAGCTTTTCCGTTTCCAGGTTCTTGTTGGAGATGGAGACCTCGGTGTCCTGCTCGATGGCGTTACGCTTCATGCGGCGCACCTGGATCTCTTCGGTAAGCTTGGTGAGACCCTCGGCGTCAAAGGCGTTGTCCGGGTTGAAAAACTCCTTGCCGGTCTGGTCCAGGCCGGTGAGGGAGACGGTTTCGAGCTCCAGGCCGTTACGGAAGCCCTTGTCGACCACCTGCTGCACCTTCTGCACGAAATCCACTCGCTTTTCATGGAGTTCGGTCATGGTCATCTCGGCTGCAACGGACCGAAGGGCGTCCACGAACTTGCCCTCCACCAGTTCCTTCAACTCGTCCGGGTTCATGGTCTTCATACCCAGGGTCTGGGCCGAGTTGGCGATGGACTCCTCCGAGGGCTTCACCCGCACGTAGAATTCGGCCATGACGTCCACACGCATGCGGTCCATGGTGATGAGGGCCTGGGTCTCGGCGCGGCGCACCTCAAGGCGCAGGGTGTTCATGTTCACGGGGATCACCTCGTGAAGCACCGGCAGCACCAGGGCCCCGCCGTTCATAATGACCCGCTGGCCGCCGAAGCCTGTCCTTACAAAGGACGTCTCCTTGGACGAGCGGGTATACAGCTTGGAAAAAATAACGCCCACACACAGCAAAGATATGAAAACAATACCAGCAATAATCAACATACTGCCCATTCCTCCCATCTCAATCATGCATTTCTCCTCGTTTAATTCGGCTGTACCCATGGCACAAGCCACACACACGTATACGTTTAGTCTTCAAGTTCTTCACAGGTATTTAAAATAGCGCGAAACACTGCGCCCTTCTGCTCCACGATCAACACCGCATCTCCCTGCTCCAGGGCCTGGCCCTCCTCATCGGGTTCTACCATGATGTAATGGGTGGTGCCGTAGCGGTCTTTCAATTTTGCCTGGGCAGGGCTCGATACCTCGGCACGGCCCAGGGTGATCCGGGCCACCTTGCCGATGTAGCTCTTCTCCGAGATCACCTCGGTCTCGTCCCTGGGAAGAAACCGCGCGCAGGTGCGGCCAAACACCTTCACCACGGGAAGGGTCCCCAAAAGGGCCCCCACCGCCGCCAGGACAGAGGGCAGATAGCCCCCGGTCAGCGTCTCGGCCGCGGACTGGATGCCAGGCCCAGGAGAAGGAGGTCAGCGAGACCACCAGCAGGATGAGAAACGGCACCCCGCGAATCTGAAGCCACCCCAGAAACCGGGTAAGGCCGGAATCGGCCACGTCCGGGGCGTCTATATCCACGGAGGCATCCACGTCCGGGAACAGGCTGTCCAGAAGATCGGAGATACCGAATCCCAGCAAAATCCCTACCCCTTCCATCACGGAGATACACAGCATCACCCCAAGGGCGACGGTGAACGGAAGGTTGGCGGGATGCAGGATCAGCTTAACCATGGGCGCCCTCACCCTTGAAGGCGGCCAGACGCTCCCTCACGCGGTTGCTCCGGGCCATATCCTCAAGCTCGGCAAGCTTCACCGCATCGGCACGCCCAGTACTTGCCGTTGCTGGAGAGCGTTCCCATGCCGCTGGCCTTGGCCGTAACCCGTTCAAAGGTCGCCTGGGCTTCGGCCACGCGCCGCGCCACATCCCCTGAAGCTGAGGCTCCCTGGGGGGCGTCGCCTGCTTCCCCTTCGGACCGGACAGCTTCCCGGTACTGGGCCAGGACCTCGGTCATCTCCCGTTTCTGGGCCTTCAGGGCATTCAGGTAGCTCTCCAGCTCTTTTTCCTGGGCGGCGTTGTCGGCCACGGCAGTCTCCAGAATGGGAATCTGGGCTTCGATGTCCATCTGCTTGCCGATGGCCGCTTCGGCCAGGTCGTCACGGTTTTCCCGCACGGCCAGCTCGATGCTGCCGGTGAGCTCTTCGTAGGTCCGGTTCATGGCCATGAGGCGCTTGCTGGCAAGGTGCTTGCCCGCCACCACCTTGCCAAGCTCTTCACGCACCTCGTCCATGGCGCCTTCCACGTCGCGGATGGTCTCTTCCATGACGCTCTCCGGCACCGCCCCTTCCAGGGCAGAGACCACCGAGTTCACGCTGCCGCTGACGATGCGGCGTACCCGTTTCCAAAGCCGTTCACTACTCATCACTGATCTCCTTCTTGTTTTCGAGTCATGATTTCCTGCATCAGCGCCGACAGCTCCATGGTGGATGCGATGCGCGATTTCACAGCCTCAGGGTCGTAGCAGAGGCGAAAATCCGATGCCCCCATCTGAAGCGTTACGTCCATCATTCTGGATACGCGTTCGGTAAGGCCGCGCTCCAGTCCCGACAGGTCCTCGGCGCCTTCCGCCTGGTCTGCGGTATACGACAGGAAAAACGCGAGCAAATCCGGAAGCCACTCAAAGGAGCGCGTCACGAGCTCCGAGGAGACCCCGGCCCTTTGCTCGTCGGCCCGGACCTTCCGCACCGCAGGCCCCATGAGCCGCGTTATCTCGTCAAACCAGTCCTGATAGCCTTCGATCTCATTTTCTGCTGCACGCCTTTCGGCAATGAGCGCCCTGAACCGGTCACTGGGCGTCTTGGCCCCTTTAAAGTCGAGCCGACTTAAAAACTCGGCGTCATCTTCTGTGATTCGCACACTGAAAGGTACGGTTTTTGGCGGCATGTCCTCCCCCGTTGTCTTGAATTGTCCATCGGTTTTCAACCGAGTCCGTCAACATAGTTACGACAGATGAATTCATTTGTAAACATTTATTGTCAACCAATGGACAACAGCTCCAGACACACAATATTGTTATACCATCGCACCGTTACACGCCCGCCGCCCCACGTAGCCGGTCACAGGAAATCCCGTTGACACGCGACACCGGACCATGTGAGCATACATCCGCTTCACGAAGCCGACCGGCCCACGGGATGTGTTGACATGGCATCGGGAAACAGGCTAAGGCCTGATGGAGATGAAAAGACCGGAGGGCTTTTTGGCACCTTGTGTCGACAGCCCGTACCTGAAACATCAAAAAACCTGGAACCAGCCCATGCACATATACGGACTTCACGACGCCAAGCGGGTCATCAGCACCATGCTTCCCCTTGTGGGATACATCCTCGGCTTCATCGGCCTGACCCTGTTCACCGACATCTTCTTTGCGGGGATGCGCACCGGAGAAGAGGCCCAAAATGCCCTTGCTGCACACGTCGCCGTCTCCACCGCCCTCAATTACCTGGTGATGACCTTTTTCCTGGGCCGCATCATCGAGCTGATCTTCGGCCTCCGGCCCCTTCCGGTGCTTTTGCTCATTCGCAAAAAACTCCCGGGCTACCTGCTGACCACCCTGCTCCTCACCCCCGTCATGATCCTGGTGTCCGCCCTGTTTTTCCCGGGAAATCCCCAGGCCCTGTTCTACACCGTCATGGTGACCCTGAAGGTGCTGCCCATCTATGTTTTTCCCCTGGTCTTCATCACCGGCCAGGCCAGGCATGCGGTGTTCACGGGCATCAAGTGCCTTTTAGGCAACGTCTCGGACTCCCTTTTCCTCATCATCCTGAGCGTTGTGGCCTTTCTCTTTGAGGGATACATCCTGCCGGTTCTGCTCCCGTCCCTTGAAAGCAACACCCTGGCCTCCGCCGTCACGGTCAGCTGCAACATCTTCTTCAGCCTCTACATTTTCACGTCAGCGGCCTGGGTCATGAAGGAGAAAATCTACAGCGACGGGACGCCGGACGAACCGGTGACCCTCCATTAAAAAAGTGGAAAGACAGTCAGGTAAACGTGGGGCACAACAGGATGGGTGGAAGGCACTCGGAGTCCGGGTCAGGGCTTAAACCGGACAAACAGGGCGCCGGAGAGGATCAGGAGCAGTCCTGCACACATCAGAACCACCGACCTGGCGTTGGTGGTGACAAAGGCCTGAACCCCCGCCGCTTATTGCGGGTCGTAAAATGAGATGGCACCGATAAAGGCGGGAATGGCAAAGGCAATGCAGATCCAGCCGAAAACCTCAAACCACTCTTCCCTGATGCTCGGCACCAGGGTAACAACGAGCAGCACCCCTCCAAGGGCGGCCACAATCCCCCCGGCCCTCTCCAGGCTTCCCTGGAAGGCCCCTTCCCAAAAGAGATTGTAAACCATCCCGCACAGCAGCATCAGCAGGTGATAGTACAAAAAACCGGCAAGGGCACACAGGCCGATGGTCATAAGTTTTAAGGCGAGCCCTCCGGTCTTCCGGGGCTTTAGCGTTTGCGGAGCCGGCTCCTCCTTTGCGGCTGGGGGTTCTGCGGTCTCCTGCTTGCGAGGCTCTCCGGCGGGAGGCCCCGGCGTCGGCACGAACCCCGGGAGCGGGTGTCGGCTCCGCGGCCCCAAAGGAATCCGCCACAGGTTCCACGCGGATCCGGTCCTGAAACGTGTCTGTTTCGTCCTGGGACACCAGCACCACGACGGGCTGCCGCCCATCTGCTGCGGGAAAGGCAAGCCCCAAAGCCACCGGCATCACCATGGCATCAAGATCCGGGATGATAAAGGCGTCAAGTCCCCGGCTTTTGCTCAAGGTCATCATCTTCCTGGCAGCGGTGTCGCCGTCCCGGCTTCTGGCATAAATGTACTCCACATCGATCCCGTCGGAAAAATCCGGAATCAGGGTACGCAGAATCACGCAGGCGAACTCTTTGTCAATGGCCTCATCGCCGGAAGAGGAGTCGATGCCGTGGCAGATCAGCACCACCTTTTCATGCTGCACACGTTTTCCGGAAGCCGGATCCATAACACTCAGTGCGTGTTTTATCTCCATTTCGCCTCCACCATTCGCCAGAAACAGGGAAAAAAAGTCCGTTCCGCCTGCAGGATGCACCAGAGCGTGGCTCACCATGAAAAGGACGGCATCCCAGAGGATGTTGACCGATGAAAGGGGACTGATACCCGCCTGTGTCGGGGGAGGGGTCGAAGGGAACGAACCGACGTCAAACGGGCAATGCGGCGTGAGCGCAGGGTGCGAACCCCGCGCCTCAACAGATTGAAATTTTGCTTAAAATCCTACAGCAACACCCCCATATGTTCAATAAAAAATCATCCTTCGCCCGCCCGGCCCAAAACCGAAGGGGCGCCCCGCCCCCTGCCGAGAAAAAATGTCCACCGGCAGGGTGACAGGCCCCGCAGGAGACCCTGCGGCTTCGCCCCCCGGGGGGCAGAAGGGTTTGCCGCAAGTCATCCACCGGGGCCAGCTGCCTCCTTACACCCTGAAGCGCCCCACCAGGGCACTCAGCTGGTCTGAAAGGCCGTGGAGCTCCCGGGCGTTGGTGCGCACCTGGGCGCTGACATCGGACATCTCCCCGGCTGTGGTATTGACGTCCGCGATCTCACGGGCCATGTCCCGGGAGACCCCGGTGCTTTCGGAGATCTTGTCGGAGACGGTCTGGATCCCGGAGGAGGCCTGGTTGATATTTCCGGAAATTTCAGCGGTGGTCACGGACTGCTCTTCAATGGCCGCGGCAATGGTAATGACAATCTGATTCACCTGGTCCACGACCTCTGCAATGCCATCGATCTCGACCACGGTCTCTTCGGTGGAGGCCTGGACGCCACCGATGCGCTCTCTGACCTCCTGGTTGGACACCGCGGTCTGCTTGGCCAGTTCTTTGATTTCATCGGCCACAACGGCAAACCCCTTGCCCGCGTCCCCGGCCCGGGCCGCCTCAATGGTGGCGTTCAGGGCCAGCAGGTTGATCTGCTCGGAGATCTCCCCGATGGTCTCGGTGACCTTGCCGATGGCCAGGGCCGCCTCCCCAAGGTCTCCCACCTTCTCCTTGGCCTGCCGGGCCTGGGTCACCGCGTCGCCGGTGATGGTGCGCGCCGACTCCGAGTTCCGGGAGATCTCCCCGATGGTGGAGGTCATCTCCTCGGTGGCCGAGGCCATGGTGTTGAGGCTGCCTGCGGAGTGCTCGGTTTCACGGGCCACATCCTCCATGTTGCAGCTCATCTGCTCTGAGGCCGCTGCCACGGTGTGAGCCTTGGAGGAGGATGCCTCGGACCCCTGGGCCATGCGGCCCGCAAGATCCGTCAGCCCGGCCGAAGAGCGGGAGAGGGTCTCGGAGTTGCCCGCGATCTCCCGGATCATCTGCTGGAGCTTCTCCACAAAAAGGTTGAACCAGCGCGCCATCTCCCCCAACTCATCACGGCTGGCAACGGCCAGGCGCTGGGTGAGGTCACCGTCCCCCTCGGCGATATCCCGGAGCATGTCACCGGCCTGCTTCAACGGCCGCGTAATGGAGACAATAAGCACCAGGGCTGCCCCCACGGCCAGGGCTCCGCCGATGAGGATAAAGATTACGATGACGGCCTTGCCCGAGGAGGCCGACTCCACAAAGGCCGTCTTGGAACGCTCTGCCATGGTGTGTACCGTCTCGGAGGCCTCCTCAATGAGCCCCCGGGCCTCGGCGCCGGTTGCCAGCTCATGTTTGTCCTGGGCCACGTAATCGTCCCAGGTGGCCCTGTACTCTCCGGCCGATGCCCGGATGGCCTCGGTGGTCGCCTCCATCTCCATGAGGCCGTCCAGAGCCTCGGTCACCTTGCCGGGATCGGTGCGGAAAGCCAGGTAGTAAAGGGCCCCCAACCGCGCATCCACCAGGGCCTCGTTCACCTTTGCAACCTGCTCCAACCGGGTGAAACCGTTTTCGATGACCCCGCCAAGCTCCCGCCCGGCTGTCTCGATGTCATCCACGTACACCCCGGCGCAGATCACCAGGTCCCAGGGCTTGAAGTAGCGCGCCACCGTTACCTTGGGGAACACGGCGTCCCCCATGCCCGGCTTGGTCCAGTAGTACTCTGTCATGGACGTGCCGTCCTTGACCGCCCCGTTGACCACATCAATCATGAAACGCTTTCCGGTCTTCTTGTCCTGGATCTTGGAAAAATCCATGCCTTCCAGGCTGCGGTCCGCGCCGTGGGCCACCAGGGTAAAATCCGGCTGCATCACAAAAAAGTAGTTGCTCCCCTCAAAGTGCATCTTGCGCACCACGGAAAGGGCCGCTTTCCTGGAGCGAGAGGCCTTGTACGTCCCATGCACCGCGCCACGTCCACGAGGTTTCGGACAGAGGCAAAGGCGGTCTTTTTGAGGTAGTAGGTGCTGTTCTCCAGCACCTCCCCGCGAATGGCCGACTCAATGCGACGCGCCTCTTCCTGTGTGGTGGCTCTCACCTCGGCGGCGCTCGTCAAAAGGTGTCCGCGCAATTCGGCCTTCTTATCCTTGGCAGCTTTCAGGGAGATGAGGTTCTTCTCGTAGAGCGTTCGCCCGGTGTTGAGCGTGTCCACCTCCCCGGTGGTACCGGACACCCGACCCAGCTCTTCCAGCATGGCCTTTACGATGTCCAGCCCCCTGCTCAAGGCTTCAAACTGCTCGGGTTTCCCCTCCTTGGCGTAGGCCACCTGTTCGCTTAAGGTCCCTTTAAGCTGTGTATCAAGTTCCAGGGTCATGTACCCCTCGTCCGCCTGGCGGATGACCCGGTTCAAACTGAGATAACCTGTCCCCCCAACCACAAGGAGCACCCCCACCAGCAGGGCAAACCCTGCAATCAGTTTTTTCCTCAAACTTACCGCTGCAAACATCCACCATCCTCCGTTGTCCATGGTCCGCGCCAGGGCCACATCACACACCGCAAAAAACCCTGACCGCCGAAAAACGCACTGATACATCACGTATCGACCCAGTAAACAGGGAACTTTAGGCGATTGTGACGCTGAAAAGACAGCCGCAGAATCACATTGACAAACTGTTTATAAAACGAGATGGCATGGCGAAAGACTCACAAAGGCTGCCTTTACGACGGGCCTGTTGTGAGGTAGAAAAAAGCAATGGACCACAACCGGAAGGAAAGGTGAAAGGATTGGACACCCTCAATATCGCGTTTACCGACGAAGCAGGGCACGCCCTGCGCAAACGGGGAGGGGCCGTGACCCTCCGTATGGTGAAAAAAAAGAGCTGCGGCGGCTGACGCCCCTCAGGCCGGGCACCCGACCTGGCCCCGGCAGTTCGCCGGGGCGTCCCCTTTAGGAAATACAGCTTTCGCAAGGCCCTGGTGGACGGCATCCCCGTCTGGTACACCCCGGAGGTGCTTGCCCACACAGGCCCCATCATTGTCAGCATCAAGCGATGGGGATTTTTGCGTCGTCTCTCCGTGGAAAACCTCTGGCTTTAACCGGCCACTGCTTCAGGGCGAAAGCATGGCAAGGCAGACCTTGGTCCCCTGGATAAAATCCCTGCCCCCGGACAATTCCACCACGGGCACCCCCGTCAGCAGATCGGCATAGGCGGAGAGGGTCGGGGCCCTGGTGTCCTGCCCCTGAAACGGGCCGTAAAAAAGGCCGGTGTCCTTGGCAAAGGCGGAGAGCAGGCTGGCGTCCCGGGGCATCTCAAGGGGCCGTGCCATGGTGGGGGAACCTCCCCCGGACCAGTTCAGGATCACCAGGCCGCAGAGGGGGGCTGTCAGGACAAAACGGCCCGGCCCGAAAAACCGGTGGATGGGCACGTCGTGCTTTTCTTCCACAGCCCTAAGAACATCTCGGGGCAAAGACCTGAACCGAGCCCTCTCACCGGGGGCGAGCAGGCCGGAAAGCCCGGGCACGGTAAGGGCGGTCCCAGGATTGATGCGGGGGTGCTTGGCCACCCCGCACATATCAAGGCCTTCCCCACGTCGCATCACCATCAGGCGATCATTGCTGACAAACCTTGCCCCTGCAGCCATGAGATGCAGGGCCAGGGTGGATTTCCCCGATCCCGACACCCCGGCCACGGCAAGGCCTCGATTGCCCGTCACCACCCCCGCCCCATGTCCCAGCAGGCTCCCCTGACCTAGCTTCCACTCGATAAAGCGATTGTTGATGAAGTTGATCACCTGGTTGGAGTTGGCAAGGCAAGGCCCCACCGCAAGGTGCTCCCCGCCGCCAAAGAGAAAAAGCATGCCCGAGAGCCGTTTACGCACCATGCGCCCGTCCGGGAAATCCACCCACTCCTCCTTGGTCACGGTCTTGCCGGGAGACGGTGCCTTCGGTGCAAAGGCAAAGGGGACAGACAGTACCTCGGATTCGTGGAGGCTGATGCGCACGGCAGGCGGGCCACCGTCACAGAGGAACTCTTGAAAGTAATCGGCCAGGACCTCTTTGATCTCTCGGGAGCTTGAGGTGACCTGCACCAGGCACCCGGCAAACCCCAGCGTCAGCCCGTGGTTGGCCGGAATGCGGCTCCGCACCCGAGCCAGGAGTTCTCTGCAGGTTCCGCCGGAAAGGATCATGGCATGATCCTTTCCATCACATGGTCCACGTATCGGTCCGCCGCGTTGATGCCGGTGGTCTCCAGAATGCCCCGAAAACCACCGAACGCCGAAACTTCGAAGACAAAGGGGCCCTCGTCTGTCAGGGCCACGTCCACACAGGTAAAGCTCAGGTTGAACAGGGCCTGGGCCCTGTGGGCCAACTCGATGACCTCGGCAGGAGGGTCAAAGGCCCGGTACCTGCCCCCGGACGCCGTGGTGGTATTCCATGATCCCCCTTGCCTGCTGCGGGCGTAAGTGGCCAGGTACTTCCCGCCCACAAAGGCGATACCCAGGTCGCGGTCCCCTATGGCAATGGATTTCTGAAGATAGAGGATGGGATTTTTCGCCTTGTAGGCCCGGATAATCTCCCCTGCCCCGGACCCGTCCTTCAGATGGACCATTCCCCGGGCCTTTGAGGTGTACAAAGGCTTCAGGATGGCCGTACCGTAGGCCTTCAGGGCCTCCATGGCGTGTTCTTCACTCTCGGTGACAGTGGTGGGCGGCATGGGAATCCCGGCCAGCTGAAGGGTGATGGTGCAGGAGAGCCGGTCCAGAACGCGGATCAGGGACAACGGAGAGCTGAACACCTTCACCCCCCGCCCCTCCAGGTACCGAAACAGCTCCAGCCGGTCCAAAAGGTCCGGGGAGTAGCGCGCGCCGATCTTTTTGATCATCAGGGCATCGAACCCTGCAAGATCATGGGGACCGCACCGGGCCCTGCCCGAGGGCAGCTCCAGGCGGATCTCGTCCGGGGAGATGAGGACACGCCGCCCGGTCCGGGCAGCCACCGCATCGGCAAGCTGTTCCGAGGACCACCCTCCCTGATTGCCGATCACGCCAATGTTCACCGCATCCCTCCTGAATCTTATGATAGGTCAGATGACGAGCTCGCCGGATACTCTGCCTTCAGGCCCCGTCAGTAGTAAAGAACCTCCGCGGGAAACCGAAACGCGGCCCAGTCCCGCGTTGACACCCCTGGACCTTCTCCAGGAGAAACAGGGCCCGCTTGTACATGGCCCGGGCAAAGTCGGCATTAAGCTCAAAGCGGGTGGAGGTATAAAAAGACCGGGCCAAGGCAAGGGCCAACCGAACGGAAAAGGAGGCGTCGCCGCGCTCCCTGGAAAAGGCTTCAACCCCCTTGTGAAACCTGTGAATGGCCCCGTTGATCCGCCGGCGGCGGTCGGCCTCGAACACCGGGGTGCGAAACAGGGAGACCAGAAACACCGAGGCGTCCTGAACGTAGTCGAAATCCCGGGATCGGTGCAGGTCGATGAAGTGCACACGCCCAGTGTCGTGGTTGTACACCACATTGCTCGTGTTGAAATCCCCGTGGATAAACACGGACACGGGGGCTGCCAGCCCCTGCTCCATGGCCGCACACCGCGCCAGGAGTTCTTGAACGGAGTGGGCGGCGGCGCGGCCCACGTGGGTGCTCTCCCGGAAAAATGCAGGGTGCACCGCCAGCACATCGGCAAGGCGAGTCTGGATCTGATGGATGTAGTCCGTATTCCGGGGCGCTGTAACGGCTGTGCGGTCCCACACGGCAAACAGGGTACGCTCAAGGGCGTCAAGGGCGCTTTTGGCCGCAGCGTCCCCTGCCGACCGGATCACCGTGTCCAGGGTATCCCCGGGAAGAAACTCAAGGAGCAGGGACCCGTTCTCCCCCTGGGCATGAAAACTGTAGATCTCGGGCACCAGGCCCGGGCAGCAGCGCTGCCACCGGCTGTTGTTTTCCTTCTCCCGCTTTATTTTTTCCAAGGGCCCTTCTTTGTAGATCCGGCTGCCGGTCTCGGGCCGGGTGCCCGGCCCCCTGACCTCCCCCACCCGGCACCCGGACCGCGTCCCCTTAATGGCCCGGTAATCGATGCTTTCCACGGAATCGGCACTCCCTGACTTGGACAGGGTTTTCTTCAGCGCATGGAACTGCTCGATGTCGATGTGCTCACCCAGAATGGAAAAAAGGATCGCCTCCCCGATGTTGAGGAGTTCGCTCCCCACCCGCCCTAAATCCCTCAAGACGCAGAGGACGGAAACGAGGTGCCGCGGGTCGCCCCCCTCCTGCAGCGCGGCCATGAGCTTCTCCGCACCGTCCGCGCAGGCCCGGTCCAGCTCCGATCCCACCCGGCAGATGGAGAGGCCGGCGTCCATCTTGCCCTTGGCCAGGGCCCTTTGAATCGGCGCAATGCCCCTTACAATCGGTAAAAAGGCCCCCTCCACATCCATTGCCGCCTGGAGTTCCCGGCAGCTATGGTGTGCGGCCTGCTCCGCAACGTCTACAAGGGTGTCCCCGATACGTGCCAGGCTGTCGCAGATTCTCTGGGCGGCACGAACCCTGTTCACAAGGGGGCGCGACAGGGAGCTTCGGCTGTGGATGAACCCGAAGCACTCGTTATCCACCACCGTTTTCAAGTTATCGATGTACCTCTTGCGGGAGTGAAGCTTGGCCATGCCTTTCCGCACAGGGTCCAGAAAGAACATCCGGGTCCCCCGGGCCTGGGTCTCCACGGCCAGGACAAGGAATCGGAAATGTTGGTCAAGGCCCTCCGGAGTCGCCATGGGCTACCTCACCTGCAACGGGGGGTACCCTTGCCCATCCGGCGTCTCCCCGTCTCGCCAGCTCACGGTGATGCTCAACTTGGTTAGGCCTGCTTTGTTTTTGGCTTTCACCGTAAAGTTAAGGAGCCCGGACGGGTGAAGGTCGATGGCGGCTCCGTTGGTGGACAACGCGATGGCCCCCTTGCGAAAGCCTTCGGCAAGGGAGGTCAGAAAGGCCGTGATGGTGTCGTTGTCCTGAAGGGAATCGAAAAGGAATTTTTCGTCGGACATGGAAGGGCTCCTGAAGGTGTGAATGGATTTACCGGGCAGGCCGGAAACCGAAAACGACTCAGGCTGTCCGGCATGTGGTGCCTGTTGCGCACTATTACGGTTACCCCTTGAGGCGCTCCCTGTACTCACGGATGACGGAGCGCCTGCTGACCCCGTGGATCACAAGCTTCTTCCGGATG
The DNA here is from genome assembly GCF_056829965.1 of Desulfoluna sp. CYM3A. NCBI lineage: Bacteria > Pseudomonadati > Thermodesulfobacteriota > Desulfobacteria > Desulfobacterales > Desulfolunaceae > Desulfoluna > Desulfoluna sp. CYM3A. The sequence goes on along the minus strand of NZ_CP186556.1, from coordinate 313,672 downwards.
TTGAGGTTGTCCCAGGCAGGCTGATAACCGATCTCCCGGCTTGCCTTGGCCTCGTCCTGAAGTTCCCTGGCCTTGGTTTTTTCTCCCATGTGGCAGTCATCGCCCATGAAGATGAGCTGCTTTCGCCGCGTTGCCGGGCTCTTCCGGTTCTGATCGTTCACAACGGAAATAAGAAACTCGGTGTAGCGCTGTGACTGGGGATTCCAGGTCTCGATGCCGTCCACGTCGTAGCCTGCAAGGAGGATGGGCCAGAACTCCTCCGGGTGGGGAATCACCACCCCTCCCCCCAGGGCGCGGACCTCTTCGATGACCTCGGAGGCCCGATAGAAATAACTCAAGGGGAAATGGGTCTTGACGATCTGCTTCACCGCCTGCAGGTAAGCCTGGACCCGTCCGATGGCAAGGTCCCCCACCTCGGGGCGCAGGGTGTCGAACCAGTTTTTGAGGAGCTTGTTTTTCACGGAGATGGCCGGAACCTTGGGCCAGTTTTCATCCAGAAGGGTCTGAATCCGGGTCACCTGGGCCCGGGTAAAGGCGACCACCTCGGCATCGGCACCTGTGGCCATGGCCGCCTGGTTGATCCTCTCCTCCCGGGGCTTGATGATGGTGTCCATGAAATCAAAGAGCTGGGAAGAGCGGTACTTTGCGGTGAGCTCCAGCATGGACTTGAGCACATGGGCTTCCTGGACCTTCTCGTCGGTGAAGTGGAGCAGGAGCTGCACCTTGCTGTTGAACTTTTTGGCGTAGCAGTCCACCTCCACACCGGTGTAGCCGCCCCAGCTCATCATCTGGTTGTGCTGGGTAGGAATGATCAGGGCTTCCCGGATATTGGGAAAAGCTGCCTTCAATCGCTGCTTGATCAAGGGCATGGGGACAAATTCAGGGTGCCAGTGAACCGCCAGAAGGGCCTCCTGACGATGGTGCACCACAGGGGGCCGCGTGACCTGCTCCACCTGCCAGGGGGCCAGCTCCGTGGCCACGAGGCCTAAGAAGCGCTCCAGGTCCCCTTCGGCGACTTCGGCGGAAAATCCCTGCCGGGGAAAAAGCCTTCGCCCGAACTCTCCGGATGACACGGTCTTGTCTGTCATGGCCTCTTTCCTTTGCCCTGCCCGGAGCGGGCACGGCGGCCGGTGTCCCAACGACGGGATCCCCCTTCCGGGGCATGGTCCGCGGTCAGGTAAACGAGAGCAGGGCCCGGGTCAGGTGTCCTTTGTCGATGCCGGCTCCGGGGCGGTCCCCGATGAGGGGCACGTCGATGACTTCAACCCCCATGGCCTCAATGGCCTGTGTGTCCAGCCCACCGGGGTATTGCCCTTTGCGGCTGTCCACAAGCACGAACTGCAGGGCGTCCCGCCCCCGGGGAGCCCCGCTCTCAACAAGGTAGGCCTGCAGGGCCGCCGCCTGGTCTCCCACGCTGTAGCCCAACAGTTCGGGATCTTCGAAAGGGTTGGGAACAAACACCTTGGGGCAGGGATTTGCGGCAACGGCCTTGCCCACACCCCACGGAAGGATGTTGGCGACCACACTGGTAAAAAAACTGCCGATGGGAAAACAGATCAGATCGGCATCGGCGATGCGGTCGGCGGTCTCCCCGTCGATGGAGATCTTGACAGGGGAGGTGTCGTCCAGGGAGGGAGTCAGCCACACCCGGGTAATCCTGGACTGGATGGCCCCGCCCTCTTTGCCGGTCAAGAGGTGCTGGCCCACAACCACGGACCCGTCGGCCAGGGCCGCGGCGATATGCATGTCCTCGGCCACCACCGGATGCACCTCGCCATGGCCCCCCACAAGGGCTGCCACCAGGCTGATCCCCGATGCCATGCCGTGGCTTGAGGCAAGATAAGCTGAGGTCAGCACCAAATTGCCCATGCAGGCGCCCCTCAGGTCGAAGGCATCGGGCATGGACTCCAGAAACCGCCGAAAGTGGGGGCAAAGGGCCTCACCTGTCCGCAGGGAGAGCCCTTGGAACAGGTGATGGGTTCCCCCAGCCAGGGCGGCGAGCTCCGAGGCCGCTTCGTCCCGGGGCATGTCCCGGGAGAATCGGTGGGAAAAAAGTGCGGCGGCGGCTTGTCCTTCACCGGTGGCCGAGTCCGACAGAGCAAGAAGGCGGCTTCGGATATCGCCCATGGCCGGTATGTGAAACCACCGACGAAGCTCCCCGCTGCTCCCGCCGGAATCAAAGGGAGTCATGATATGAATGGTGTTGTGGGTATACCGCGTCAACTCCCGGGAGACCTCACCCAGGGCGGTTCCACCACTGAAAAAGAGAATCCTCGGCCCTGTGTGTGGGGAGACTGGAGAGCTGATTTCTTTGAATCAGGGATACACATCTCGTCCTGTATTGCGTCCTGTAAGGGGGTATAAGCACTCTCGGGACATGGCCCGAATCCCTGCTGCGGTGCGAGAAAGGACCACGGCAAGCCATTGGCCGGGGACCGACAGGGCACGCTCCGGCGCCTCCCGAAACCACAAGGGGATAACGCCGGTCATAGGTTGGGTAATAGATCTTAAATATATCCCAATCGGTCATGACGTGGAATGAAAAAAGGGACAAAACCCAATGCTGAGAACAGGTTCTGCAGGCGAAGGATTTGACACTGCCGTGTATTTTGCGGTAATTCTAAAAAGTTACTTCTCGCGCCACATACAGATTGCCCGTCACCCATTGATTGCCTCCCGGCTCGCCTGCCTGAACCCGACCACCATGGCGCACCCGACGTGCCCCATGCCCCGTTGGTCCGTGGGTAAAAACGGCTCGACCCTCACGTAAAGGGGGATCCATGATTGAAATCACGAAATCCATTGCCGTTCGAAGGCCCATCCACGAGGCCTTCCGCGTCATCAGCGACTTTTCCTTTATCCAGCACTGGGATCCCGGCGTGGTATCGTCCCAAAAGGTATCCGACGGCCCCGTGGGGGAGGGGACCTCCTTTGCACTGGCCCTCAGGTACGGGATCTTTTCCATGCGGATGGTCTACACCATCACAGAGTACCGTCCCCCCTTCCGGGTGGTGCTCAAGGGAACCGGAGACTCCTTTGCCGTCACCGACACCATTGTGATGAGCGAAAACAGCTCCCGAACCACGGTGACCTACACGGCCTGCTTTGACCTGCCCGATATGCCGCCCCGGCTTGCGCCGGTGGTGCGGCCCCTTCTGGAGCGCATCGGCCGGGCCGCCATGGACGGCATGAAGGCCGCCCTCTCCCCCTGCCCGGGCCCGCCCCGGTCCGTGGCCCTGTTTCACCGGGGGGTCCACCCCGTTGATGCCGTGGCCGACCGACTGGTGCTGCCCGGCGCCTTAAGCTTCAGCAAGTGGGGCCACAACCTGGCCCAACCCTTCTGGAGACCCGGCACCGAGCTTCTCACCGGCAAAACCGTGGTCCTCACCGGCCCCACATCGGGCCTGGGTAAGGCCGCGGCACAGGCCCTGGCCCTGCGGGACGCCCGCCTCATCCTCATCGCAAGAAACCGACAAAAGGCCATGGAGACAAGCCGGGAGCTTACCCGCATCACGGGCAACGATAAGATCGACGTGGCCGTCGCCGACCTGAGCATCATGGCCGAGGTTCACCGGGTGGCGGACGAAATCCTTCACGAGGCGCCCTGTATCGACGTGCTCATCAACAACGCCGGGGCGCTGTTCCCCCAGCGGGAGACCACAGGCGAAGGCCTGGAGCGCACCTTTGCCATCAACCTGCTGGGCGTGTTCACCCTCACCCGGAGGCTCCTGCCCGCCCTCTGCCGGGCAAAGGAGCCGCGTATCCTCAACGTGGCCTCCGGCGGCATGTACACCCAGAAAATCCACGTGGACGACCTGGAGAATGTGCCCCCACCCCTACGGGCCCACCGCCTACGCATGGGCCAAGCGAGGCCTGGTGATCCTGACCGAGCACTGGGCCGAGGTGTTTCGCCACCGCCCCTTTGCCGTCCACGCTATGCACCCCGGATGGGTGGACACCCCGGGTCTTGCCGCCTCCCTGCCCCGGTTTCACAAAGCGATCCGGCCCCTGCTCCGAACGCCTGCTCAAGGGGCCGACACCCTGGTCTGGCTTGCCGCGGCCGAACCACCGGGCCGGTGCTCGGGCCTTTTCTGGCTCGACCGAAGGCCCCACGTCACCCATGTATTTCCCGGTACCCGTGAGACCGAAGATGAGCGCAGGCAACTTCTCACAGCCCTTGAGCACCATGAGCATGCTCTGCGCCGTCAAAGGATCCATAAACGCGAAACCTAAACACCCACCCCTTTTTGCCATGCCCGGACCGTAAAAGAGAAATCGGGTCCAAGGAGAGCCATGTTGCCCATTAAACGCACCATCCTGCTCCTGATCTGCTGCCTTTGGGTCCTTCCCGCCCACAGCCTGGAGCCCACGGCCACCATCGACGGGGTCCGCTTTGACCTGGTCTACCCCGATGCACCGGTCACCCTTCACCTGCGGGGTGTTGCCACCCTGCGTTACCTCCGGTTCATCAGGGCTTATGCCGGGGCCCTCTACATGCCCAAGGCCATCCCCTCCAGTGAGGTGCTCACCGATGTGCCCAAGCACCTGGTCCTCGAATACTTCCAGACCATCGACGCCGAGGACTTTGCCGAGGCCACCCGCGCCATGGTGGAAAGAAACACGGATGAGGCCACCTATGCCCGCATTGCCCCCGAGCTGTATCGCCTCTGCCGCGCCTTCCGCTCCGTTGGCCCCACCGACCGCTACGCCCTGACCTACGCACCGGAATCGGGCCTTTCCCTCACCCTCAACGGCATCCTGCTGGGGACCTTCCAGGGGCCTGACTTTGCCCGGGCCATGTTCGCCGTCTGGCTTGGCGACGCCCCCATCGACAAGGCCTTTCGTAAGCGGCTCCTGGGGGCGAAGTGAAGCCCGGGACCGAAAGGCTGCCCCGTCCGGTCAAGCTCGCCTACGCCCTGCCCGCCTTTGCCATGGCAGTGGTGGGCATCCCCGTCTACATCTACATCCCCAAATTCTACACCGACGTCATGGGCCTGGACATTGCCGTGGTGGGGGCGGGCCTTCTGGGGCTGAGGCTCTTTGACGCCATCACCGACCCTGTCATGGGCATGCTCTCCGACCGCACCGCCAGCCCCATGGGCAGGCGACGCCCCTATATCGCGGTGGGAGCCGTCATTCTCTGCCTGGCCATCGCCTGCCTCTTCAATCCGCCCCAACTTGGCGTCCCCTGGACCACGGCCTGGTTTTTCATCTGGCTGGCCCTGGTCTTCTTCTTCTGGACCGTTGCGGTGGTGCCCTACGAAGCCCTGGGCCCGGAACTCACCTTTGATTACCATGAACGAACGGTTCTCTTCGGCTATCGGGACGGGTTTCTCATCGCCGGCACCATGATGGCGGCCATCGTCCCCGTCATCATCCGCACCGCCCTGCGATCTACCGGGACTTCATTTTCCGACCACACCGTCTTTTTCATCATGTCCCTTGTCTACATTCCCCTGATCCTTGCCTGCTGCGGCATCTGCGTTGTCAGGGTCCGGGAACACGCCACCACCGCCGTGCCGGAGCCGTTTCATCTCAAAGAGAGCCTGGCCCCCCTCCTGAACAACAAACCCTTCGGCATTCTGGTCGTGGCCTTTGCATTCAGCGCCATCGCCGCCCAGATGCCCGCCACCCTGATCCTTTTTTATGTGGAACACGTCCTTGAATCCAATCGGGCCGAGCTGTTCCTTCTCCTCTATTTTGTCTCGGGGGTCGTCTTTCTCCCCGCATGGGTGCGGCTTGCCAGGCGAATCGGAAAAAAGGCGGCGTGGATGGCCTCCATGGCCATCAACACCGGAGCCTTCTTCTATGTCTTCTGGCTTGGGCCGGGTGACGAAGGGGTCTACGGGGCCCTGGTCTTTGTCTCGGGTATCGGCTTCGGTGCCGGCCTTGCTCTCCCTTCCGCCCTCACCGCCGATGTCATCGACTTCGACGAATCCCTCACCGGCAAACGGCGCGAAGGCCAGTACATCGGGGTCTTCTCCGTGGCAAAAAAAATGGCCGGTGCCACAGGGGCAGGCCTCGGTCTCTGGGCCCTCGGTTTTTTCGGCTACGAGGCGGGCCAGCGCCAGGGACCAGAGGCCATCTTTGCCTTACGGACCCTGTACGCCCTTGTCCCCTGCCTCTTGAGCATTGTGGCCCTTGCCGTTGCCGGTTTCTACCCCCTTTCCCAAAAGCGCCATCAAGAGATCATGGCTCAACGTCCCTCCCCTTAACCCGCAGATGTCATGCCTCCCTTTTTCTTCGCCCCGGCACGTCAGATAAGGTTGACATTTCTATTCTTTTCGAAATATCATACCCGGAAATTCGCCTGCGAATCATACAAAACAGGTGCTATTACAAGATGTTTCCCAACGGATTGCCGGACACCTTGCTCCGAACCGCTTCAACGCCTCTGTGATTAAGCGTTTTATTTGCCTACCGGAAAAGTTTTTCTGATGGCCCTCCCAACTGTTGTAACCTGACGTGCCAAAGAGAAAGGAAGTTCCATGTCAAAAATTATTAAAATCTGCTCATTGATTCTCGTGGGCATTTTTTCCATTGCCCAAGCACACGCAGCCACAGGCAAAGCCTTCATTCAGCCCATCGTCACTGATTTCCCCCAGATCCAGCTGAACGTGAACATCCTGGACAGCAACGGTCACCCCGTTTACGGCCTGAAGCCTGAGCAATTCTCCCTTATGGAAGATTTAAAATCCGTTGAAATGACAGGATTTGAAGCAAAAAAAACGGAGGAGATGAAACGCAACAAGGTGGATATCGTCTTCGTCTTTGACGACACCGGCAGCATGGCATACGAAATCAAAGGACTCAAAGAGAAAACCATTGAGTTTGCCGATATCATCCAGTCATCGGGGTTTGACTATGAGTTGGGCCTGATCACCTACAAAGACACCATCAACAACCCATTCAGGCGCACAAAAAACGCCGAGGACTTCAAAACCTGGGTCTCCTCCCTGCGAGCGGCCGGAGGCGAGGATGAGCCGGAAAATGCACTGGACGCCATAGAGGCCGCTTACCGCCAGCCCTTCAGAGATGATGCACGGGTCATCTTTATCCTGATCACCGACGCGACCTTCCATGCCCGGGACGCCATAAGCCCCCTCTCCATGCAGGAGATCATCACGAACCTGGCGGAGCGAAACATCCAGCTCCACGTGGTGGGCCCCAACATCGACCAGTACAAGGCCATGACCTCTGAGCTGGGCGGCACCTTCTACGACAAGGACTCAGGCCAGTTCAAGCGCATCATCACCCCAGATACAGGGCCTGCGGTAACTACACCCTCACCTTCGCAAGCCACCGCCCGTCCTACGATTTCACCTGGAGATCTGTCGAGCTGACCCTTGCAGGCCACTCCCTGGCAGACAATGTCACGCAATACCAGGCCCCGAGCTGGGTGACCGCATCCAGTCGACGATACAGCCTGAAGGGCAACGAAAGCCCCTACTCTCCCCACTTTGTGGTTGATGGGGACAAAAACACCTGTTGGGCCGAGGGCGTAGCCGGAAGCGGCGTGAAAGAGTGGATCGCCCTGAACTTCAATGAGCCGGTCATGGCCGACCATTTTACCATCCACCCTCCGAAAAACGGCGTACACATGCCATCAAGCATCTCCGTAACCCTCAACGGAGACGACAAGCGCCACTACGAAGTTGATCCCGGAAGCGGCCTTATTTCCGGGACCTTTGAAAAAGACCTGCCCATCACACAGTTCAAGGTCACCATCGAAAAGGCCAGCGGAGATACCGTCGGCTTCTCCAAAATCGAACTCTTCGGCGGAAAGCCCAGGGCATTGGTCGGCCCCCTCAAAAAGGCCCAGGAGATCCGGTTCTCCCGAAAAATCTCACGGGACATGAACAAGAAGGGCGAAGAGCTCTATCACAAGAAAAAATACGATGAGGCCATTTACTACTACAAAGAGTCCATCGAAAAAGACCCCACTTATGCCCAGGCCTTCAGCAACCTCGGGCTGGCTTACCAGCGGGCAGACGACTACCCCAATGCCATCTGGGCCAACAGAAAGGCCATTGCCCTGGCAAGGGGAAAACACAAGAAAACCGTCAGCGCCAGCTCCTACTACAACATCGCTCGAATCTTCGAGGCGCAGAACAAGTACGAAGAGGCGCTCCAGAACTTTATCTGGGCCAAGTCATTCAAAAGCCACAGCGCTTACGATTCCGGCATCGCCCGCATGAATGAGAAGCTCGGGATGTAATCCCTGCCTGCCTCCGGCGATCCTGCCGGGGGCCCTGTTTTACCTGTTCCGAAAGAGTGGGGTGCCCCCGCTCTTTCGGCACGCCATTAACATCGCTTGCAACGGTCTTTCCCTTACGATGCCTGAAGGTCCTGAGGGGAAAGGCTGTTGCCACGAAAACATGTGCGGGGACCCTTGTCAAAAAAGCGGCCCGCCCGAGGCAAGGGGACGACCCATGAGGTGCAACTCTGTGATTCTTTTACTCATCTTCACCTCCGCCGCCCATGCCGCGGGTCCCGAAAAAATAGCAACCTATGACAGAAAGACCTGGCCGGAAGCCATTGACAGCAATGCCGCCTTTGACCGGGCCTCAGCCTTCGAGGGCTATCATTTCCTCGATGTGCTGAGCACCGTGGACACAGGCAGTACAGAGACAATCCGGGCATTCACCGGCGTCAAAGAGCCCGACATGGCGTCAGTAGGGAGGTGGGTCCGTTTTGCCCGGAACGAGCTGGTTAAAAATTTCAATGCGGCCCAAAGACAGGACGCCAAAGGGTGGGGCGGAGGCTCAAAAATTGATTCCGCAGACGCCGCCGCCGCCACCAGGCCCCGCTACCTCACCCTTCCTCCCGAGTACGATCAGTGGAAAGAGCGTTCCCGAAAATTCCATACCCGCTACGTGTACGAGCAACTCCGCCTGGCGGCCCTCTTCCCCCGGATCACAAGTGAAATTCTGAAACTGGATCAATCCGAACGCAACGGGTTTGAACTCAGCGACAAGCAATTCATCCTGACCTTTGATGATGGCCCCAGCCCCAATGGGGTCACCGGGAAAATGATCTCTGAGCTGAACAGCAGACACCTTAAGGCGGCGTTCTTTCTTCTGGGGGAGCGCCTGGAAACATGGCCCCCTGAAAAAGCCAAAGCCCTTTATGCCGGACACTATGTGGGTTCCCACGGGTATACCCACAAGGCCCACCCCCGGTACGCCCAGTGGCAATCATCCATAGACAGGACCCATGCCCTGATCTCGGCTGTTTTTTCGACCCCTTCCAACCGCATCGGATTTCGCCCTCCGTACGGTCAGCGCACCCCGGAGATGATCGCGCACCTTCGCACCGTACACCACAGCCACGTGGCCCTCTGGAATATCGACAGCCAGGATTGGAACCGGAAAATCGGACCCGACCAGCTCTCCGACCGGGTGACCACCCTGATCCTGTTGTGGAGAAAAGGGATCATTCTCTTCCACGACCTGTACCCGAAATCCATCGAGGCTGTCGGGGCCCTGCATGACTTTTCACGGGAAGCCAACATTGAATTTGTTGACCCCGGATAACAGTCGGATCGTCGACGGCCTTCCGGAAGGTCCAAACAATTCGCAAGAGCTGTGTGGCAAGCTGTTTAAACCTTTGGCCCCGGAACACGACAGATCAAAACCTGTATGGATCCCGGGACGTCACCGACACAGGTAGAGTTCGTCCAAAGTTTCGAACAGGGCGTTTCGGGCCTCTTCAAAGCGGGCCAGCTCGGCCCGGGCTTCGTCGGTTTTCCCCTGGTTGTGAAGGGCCACCACCGCCTCTGCGCGGGTGTGGACCTCCTCATGGCAGGCCCCCACGGCCCGGTACTGGGGCAGGACGGCCACGGAATCGTCCACCGAGGCATACCAGCGGCCAAAGGCACACGCCCCGTGGCCGGGCACCTCGCCGGGCTCCATGGTCCGTATGCCCTGGAGGGCGGTCTCGATGCCCATTTTCCAGTCAAAGTGGGCATTTTTCACCTTGCCCATGTCAAAGGGGGGCGCAGAGACCTTGAACCGGCCGATGACCTCCTGCAGGACAATCCCGATATGTTTCTGTTCTCCGGCAAACCCACCCACCTCGATGCACCGGTGGGCGGTGCCGTCGGCCGCGCCCTTCACCGACGAGATCTCCCGGGAGACCAGGTCGTTGACACCTGAGGCGCTGACCACATGCTTGTTTCCCTCCTGCATGGAGTGGGAGACGTCGTCGGCTTTGGAGACGATCTCCCGGCTGGCGTCGGCCTGCAGTGCCACGGCCGAGGCAATGGTGCTCACCATGTCGCTGACCCGGGTGCTGCTCTGGGTGATGCGGTCGATCACCTGCACGGTCTGGGTGGTGGAGTCCTGCACCCCGGATACCCGATCCTCGATCTCCAGGGTGGCCTCGGCGGTCTGCCTGGCCAGGGCCTTGATCTCATCGGCCACCACGGCAAATCCTTTGCCCGCTTCTCCGGCCCGTGCCGCCTCAATGGTGGCGTTCAAGGCCAGCAGGTTGGTCTGGTCAGCGATCTCCTTAATGGTCTCGGTCACCAGGGTGATCTGCCCCGCGGCCTTGCCCAGGGCTTCCACGCTGGTGTTGGCCAGCTCCGCCTGGGCCACGGCCTCGCGGGTCATCTCCTTGGCCTGCTCGGATTGATGGGCCACCTCCTTCACGCTTGCGGTCATGGACTTGGCCGATTCGGCCATGAGCCCCACCAGGCGATCCGACTCATCGATGGCCGTTGCCATGGCATCCATGCTGGCGTTCATCTCTCCGGAGGAGGAGGCCACCTCTCCTAAGTCCGCCGACATCTGGCGGGCTCCGCCGGACATCTCCCCTGCGATGCGGTCCATGTTCACCGATGCATGGCCGATGGTCTCGGCGTTGCCCCGGATGCTGCGCACCAGGCGCTCCAGGTTGCCGATAAAGGTGTTGAATGCAAGGGACAGGGCCCCGATCTCGTCGGGTTTTCCCCGGCCGCCGGCCATGGGCAGCCTGGCCGTGAGATCCGCCTCCCCGGTGGCAATACCCTGAAGCATGGAGACCACCCGGTTCAAGGGGCGCACGATGCCGTTGCCCGTAAAGAGCCCCAGCCCCGCGGCCATCAGAAAACAGAGGATGCACACCACCACCATGGCCACAAGAAACTCCTGCCTCACCTGAAAAAACTCATCTTCCGAGGCCGAGGTGAGCACCTTCCAGGTGAAGTCGCCGAAATCCGCGGTGGCAAATCCGTACACGGTGGCGTGCCCTTCGGTGGCATCGCTGAAAAAACCCTGGCCAACGGTCTCTAAAATGTTCAGGTTGTCCGAGCCTTCCCCCAGGCTCTCCCGGATGTTCCCGCCATATCCCGCGCTGCCCTTTTCATGACCGATGACCGTGCCGTCGGAGCGCACAACGGTCAGGGTCTTGGTTGCCCAGCCGAGATCCCGGAAGCTGCTTACCCTGCCCTCCAGCCACTGCTGCACCAGCTGCCACTTCACCCGCGCGCTCAGGGTACCCAGCACCCCGCCGTCCGCATCACGAATCACCGTGGCGATGACCATGGTGTACCGGGCATCCCCGCCAAAGGGAGGCTGGGTGAGAACCGATCCCTCGGGCTGCTCGTGCCAGTCCGACCAGTAGGTCCCCCGGGCCAGGGTCTGGCGGTACCATGCCTCCTCCCCGTGCCGGGCACCGATGAGCCCGGGTTCGCTGGCCGACACACAGGTGCCTTCCTGATTTGTCACCATGAAAAACGAAAAGGGATTGTCCTTGTCCCGGACCAGGCCGGTGAGCAGGGTGTCCACATCCCCGTAATCAAAATCGGTGATCAGCGACTGGCCCAGGATGGGGTTTGCCAGCAGCAACCGGATATCCCGGACCCGATGGTCCAGAACCTCCTCCAGATATTCGGCTGCGATCCGGCTGTCCGCCACCATCTGCTCGGACTGCCGCGACTCGATAAACCCTGAAATCCTGTAGCTGGCATACCCCGCCACAAACAACGCCGGCAGGATCCCCACGATGATCATGGACAGCAGTTCTACCTTGAGTTTCACTCTCATCCCCCTCGCATCTCACGGTGCACACGCCACCGCGCAACGCCCCGCACCGAAAGGGGCATTGCGCACCTGACCCGTAACGGACCCTGTCGGCCTACTGCTGCTTCATGATGGCCTGGATGATCCGGTAGTCCCCGATGGTTGCCCTGGCAAACCCGTCGTACTTCTTGTTGATGGCCTTTATCTCCGGGGCGTCGGCGGGCAGTGTTTCCAGAAGTTTCTGGAGCGTTTTTGCCTTTTCCTTGCCCAGGGCCTCGATGTTGGCGCAGATGGGAAAGTTGGGGATGGGCTTGGGAGACGGCGGTCCCAGCAGCTTCTTGGCTTCTTCAGGACCAGTTTCCCTGACACCCCTGTTGGCCTCGCCGTCCAGCATGGCCGCCACACGTTGAAATGAGCGTGAGCAGGTGGTCGCTCAGCGCGTCCAGGGTCACGCCCTGTTTGGCCAGAAGGTACCTGGGCACCAGGTAGGAGGAGGTGGAACCTTTGTCACCAAAGGCAAAGACCTTGCCCTTGAGGTCGGCAACCGATGCCAGGGGCGAGTCCTTGGGGGCCACCACGTAGGATTTGTAAAAGGGCGAGCCCTTCTTCACGACCTTGACGATGGGGATCACCGTCTTTTTCTGAGCATTCACCTTCACCGCACCCACGGGGCCGATGTAGGCAAAGGCCAGGTCGCCGGAGAGCAGCGCGGCCTCGATGGCCTCGTAGTTCTCGCCGACACGCAGGGTCACCGGCTCTCCCAGCTCCTTGCTCAGGTACCCGGCAAGGGGCGTGAACTTCTCCTCCATAATCTGCTTATCTTCCAGGGGAATCACCCCGAAGGTCAGGGCGGCCTGGGCGGCACCCGAGAGAAAAAAAACCATCATAGCAGTGAGCAACAGGGACTTTTTCATGTCTCATTCCTTTTGGATTTCGTTGATAGAAAAGGCGCACGGGCCCTTCAGGGTGAAGACGCAACCCGTTCCCACGGATGAAGGGCACGGTTCATTCCATTCCCCGTTGCTCGCCACAGGCTGAAAAAGGGGGGGGGACGCAAAACGCTCACTTCGGCGGTGAGGGGATACATCATTCATTAAGGATAGCGAGTACTGGCTGATACAGGAAAAGGCGGTGATGCGGGGAACACCCGACAATAAGGAATATTCAGGGTTGGTTTCCGAATTTTTATTTCAAATTGAGCAAATAAAACATCAACAAAAAACACTACCAATTTCACCTGACAACCAGGTAATACAGGAAAATCATAGGCACAAGCATATTACATGTAAAGAATTTTATATCTTTAAACGTTAGAAAAAGTAGTGAAACTGATCCATGAAGCAATCATGGCCGCCCCATTTGATTTAAACAATCAAAGCCTTAGTGGCATTTGCTCATTCATCGCAGGAAAGCAGCAAACAAACCCAGAATGGCGATACAGAAGGCTCCTCGGTGTTTCGCCGAAAACAGAAACGCGATGTCCCTGAAAAATAGGACCTGTACACAGCAGGCCCTCGAAGCACCGCCAAAGGGCAGGAATAAGAAAAGTACCTTTTTCAGAACTTGGTTGCCTCATTTATCGCTAAAAAGACAAGTCACGACAGCCGGAACCTTCTTTAGCGGCCCTTGATCAGGACCTTCATAAAATGCTCGGTGGGGATGCTCAGGGGGCTGTTCCTGTTGGTGACGATACCGATGGAACGGGAGGGAAGGGTCTCCTTGAGGTCCAGGACGCGCACCATGGGGTCGCCCTCGGGGATGGCGTCGGCCATGACAAACCCCACGCCAAGGCCGATGCGGACAAAGTCCACGATAAGATCGATGCTCTCCAGCTCGAACTCAGGGGTCAGCACCGCTTTCTGTGCCCGGAAAAACGCGTCCAGGTACCTGCGGGTGTTGGTGTTGGAAGTGAGCGTAATCAAGGGCACGTCCTTGAGGTCCTTGATGGAAGGACGGGCCGGAAGCCTCTGGGCATAGGCATCCGTTGCAATGGCCACCTCCTGGAACCCCTTGATCTCCGTGATGTTCACCCCCTTGACGGCCATGGATTCCGGCAGGTTCACCACCCCGAAGTCCATCTTGCCCCCGGCGATCTCTTCCAGGGTCTGCATGGAGGGCTGGTTGATGATGCTGATTCGGATGTTGGGGTAGTCCTCGTGGAAGCGCTTGATGTAATCCAAAAGAAAGTAGCGGCAGATTGTGTCGCTGGCCCCGATGGTCACCTCGCCGTACCCCAGGGCCTTTGTGTTTTCGATGTTCCGCTCCCCGGCCTTGATCAGGTCAAAGGCCTCGGAGATATGGAAAAAGAGCATCTCCCCTTCCTTGGTGAGCTGCATGTTCCGCCGGTTGCGGATAAAAAGAAGGGCTCCCAGCTGGGTCTCCAGCTGCTTGATGGACTGGGAAAACGGAGCTCTGGGTCACAAAAAGGGCCTCGGCCGCCCGGGTGAAGCTCAGGAGCCTGGCCGCATGGTAAAAGACCTTGTACAATTCAAAATTAACGTTCACAACCCATCCTTATATTAGCCAAGACTATTATTGACGTTACAATTATTAATTACATTTATAAAACCACCTATGGTAAGTCAAGGGTGTCATCAGGAAGCGAGCCCCCAGGGCCCGCCCCACATTGAGGCGATACCGGTTCACGGTCCCCCGGGATCCGGCGGAACCGTGAACGAGAAACACATACATTATTCAGGGGTCTTTCCATGCCAAACAGAATCAGACGGGTCTTTGTTGAAAAGAGAGATAACTTCAAGGTCGAGGCCGACCACCTGCTTTCGGACCTCACCCACAACCTGAACATCGACGGGGTCTCCCATGTGCGCATCATCAACTGCTACGAGTGCACGGGCTTTGACGACGCCACCTTCGACCTGGCCAAGGCCAATGTCTTCAGCGAGCCCAACATCGATGAGGTGTATGAGGACCCCTCCCGGTTCACGGGGTGTGATTTTGTCTTCCGCATGGGCCTGCTCCCCGGCCAGTTCGACCAGCGTGCAGACTCCGCCATGCAGTGCGTGCAGCTCTTAACCGCAGGAGAGCGCCCCCTGATCCGGGCCTCCAAGGTCATTGCCGTCAACGGCAGCCTCTCCGATGCGGACAAGGCCAAGATCAAGACCCACATGATCAACGTGGTGGAGTCCTGCGAGCTGGACCTGGAGCTGCCCGAAACCATTGAGATGGACGCGGTGGTCCCCGAGGACGTGGCCGTGTTCGAGGGTTTCACCGAGTTTTCCGAAGCCGAGCTGGCCTCCTTTAAAGATGCCGAAGGCTTTGCCATGAGCATGGGGGACATCCTCTCCTGCCAGGCCTACTTCCGAGACACCGAAAAGCGAAACCCCACCATCACCGAGATGAAGGCCATCGACACCTACTGGTCGGATCACTGCCGCCACACCACCTTCATGACGGAAATCGAAGAAGTGAAGATCCGGGAAGGCAAATACGCAGAGGAGATCCAGAAAGCCTACGACCTCTACCGGGCAGACCGGACCGCCTGCGGCGCCAAAAAGCCCGAGTGCCTCATGGACTTGGCCTGCATCGCGGCAAAATCCCTGAAAAACGACGGCTACCTCAAGGACATCGATGTCAGCGAGGAGATCAACGCCTGCAGCATCAACGTGGATGTGGACGTGGACGGCTCCGAGGAGAAGGTCCCCTACCTCGTGATGTTCAAGAACGAGACACACAACCACCCCACGGAGATCGAGCCCTTTGGCGGGGCCGCCACCTGCCTGGGCGGCGCCATCCGGGATCCCCTCTCCGGCCGCTCCTATGTCTATCAGGCCATGCGCATCACCGGGGCCGCCGACCCCAGGACGCCCTTTGAAGAGACCCTTCCAGGCAAGCTCCCCCAGCGCACCATCTGCAAGCGGGCCGCCCACGGCTACAGCTCCTACGGCAACCAGATCGGCGTCACCACCGGCTTTGTCAAGGAGTACTACAACGACCGCTTCGTGGCCAAGCGCATGGAGGTGGGGGCCGTCATCGCCGCCACCCCCAAGGATCAGGTGATCCGCGAGGTGCCGGAGCCCGGTGACATCGTCATCCTGGTGGGCGGCAGAACCGGCCGCGACGGCTGCGGCGGGGCCACCGGCTCCAGCAAGGAGCACACCGAAGAGTCCCTGGCCACCTGCGGGGCCGAGGTCCAGAAGGGCAACGCCCCTGAGGAGCGAAAAATCCAGCGCCTCTTCCGAAACGAAACCGTCTCCAAAATGATCATCCGCTGCAACGACTTCGGCGCCGGAGGCGTCTCCGTTGCCGTTGGCGAGCTTGCCGACAGCATCGACATCTACCTGGACCGGGTGCCCAAAAAATACGACGGCCTGGACGGCACCGAGCTGGCCATCTCCGAATCCCAGGAGCGCATGGCCGTTGTGGTAAGGCGTGAAAACGCCGAAGCGTTCATCCGCCTGGCAGGGGACGAAAACCTGGAAGCCACGGCCATCGCCGACATCACCGACACCGGCCGCCTGCGCATCCAGTGGCGGGGCAACTGGATCATCGACGTCTCCCGGGCCTTCCTGGACACCAACGGCGTGAGCCAGTCCACCAAGATCGAGGTGGAATCCCCCGAAGCAGACGCCAGCGTCTTTGAAAGCAAACAAAGCGGTGATGACGCCGCCCTCTGGATGGAAACCCTGTCGGACCTCAACGTGGCCAGCCAGAAGGGTCTGGTGGAGCTCTTCGACAGCACCATCGGGGCGGGCTCGGCCCTCATGCCCCACGGCGGCAAGACCTACCGCACCCCCACCGAGGGCATGGCCGCCAAGATCCCCGTGGAGCACGGGGACACCAGCACCGGCACCCTCATGGCCCACGGGTACAACCCGGAGATGGCCATCTGGTCCCCCTTCCACGGCGGCCTCTACGCCGTGGTGGAGAGCGTGGCCAAGGTCGTTGCCATGGGCGGCGACTACCGCAACATCTACCTCTCCCTCCAGGAGTACTTTGAAAAACTGAGAGGGGAAGCGGTTCGCTGGGGCAAACCCTTTGCCGCCCTCTTGGGCGCCTACCGCGCCCAGAAAGAGTTCAAGATCGGCGCCATCGGCGGCAAGGACTCCATGAGCGGCTCCTTTAAAGACCTGGACGTGCCCCCCACCCTCATCTCCTTTGCCGTGGCCGCAACGGACCTGAACCGCCTCATCACCCCCGAATTCAAGCGGGAAGGGTCCCGCGTGGTGATGATCCGGGCCAACCGGAACGAGGCCGATGTCATCGACTTTGACGACCTCAAGGAAAAGTACGACCGCATCACCCGGCTCATGGCAGAAGGCCACATCATCAGCGCCCACACCGTCAGCAAAGGCGGGGCCATGGCCGCCATCGCCAAGATGTGCTTCGGCAACACCCTGGGCATGGAGATCACCCCCGAGGTAACACGGGAGATCCTCACCGAAGAGGCCATCGGTTCCCTGGTCCTGGAGGTCAGCTCCGAAAAAGAGCTTGCAGAACTTTTCACTTCGGCCTATGTCGATCTTGGGATGGTCACCGGCGAGCCGACCATCTCCCACGGCGAGATGACCCTCGCCCTGGACGATCTCATCACCGCGTGGGAAGCACCCTTGAACGATATCTTCGACATCAAGGAGGACCACCACGGTCCCATCGAAACCTTAAGTCACACGGCAAAAACCGTCCATGTGGCCAACACCCGGGTTGCACGCCCCAAGGTGATCATCCCCGCCTTTCCCGGCACCAACTGCGAACTCGACACCCAGCGCGCCTTTGAACGCGCCGGTGCCGACGCCGAGGTGGTGGTCTTCAAAAACCTCACCGCCGCCTGGGTGGAAGAGTCCATCGCCACCCTGGCAGGCAAAATCAAAGGGGCCCAGATCATCGCCCTGCCCGGCGGGTTCTCCGCAGGGGACGAGCCCGAAGGCTCCGGCAAGTTCATCGCCTCCATTTTCAAAAACGAGCAGGTGAAAGACGCCGTCCACGGCCTCCTGAACGACCGGGACGGCCTCATGCTCGGCATCTGCAACGGCTTCCAGGCCCTGGTGAAACTGGGTCTCCTGCCCTTCGGCGAGATCCGCACCCTCTCGGAGACAGCCCCCACCCTCACCTACAACAAGATCGGTCGCCACGTGGCCCGCTACGCCAAGACCCGCGTTGCCTCCAACCTCTCGCCCTGGCTTGCGGGCACTGAGGTGGGTGAGATCTTTGAGTCTCCCCTCTCCCACGGCGAAGGGCGCTTCTTTGCCAATCAGGAGGTCCTTGACGGGCTCATAAAGGGAGGCCAGATCGCCACCCAGTACGTGGACGAAACAGGCAACGCCACCTACGACGGCAGCTTCAACCCCAACGGATCCATCTACGCCATTGAGGGCATCACCAGCGCCGACGGACGCATCCTGGGCAAAATGGGACACAGCGAACGCATCGGAAACCATGTGGCCGGTAACATTTACGGCAAAACCGATATGAAGATTTTTGAGTCTGGGGTAAGGTACTTCCAGTAAACAGGCATGATCAAAGGATTCACAATGAATTGCGACAAGTTTAAAGACGAATGCGGTGTCCTGGGTATCTTCTCCAAGACTAGCCGAAACCTTTCACGCCGGGTCGCCTTCGGACTCATCTCCCTGCAGCACCGCGGCCAGGAGAGTGCGGGTATCGCCGCCTACGACGAGGGCAAGGTCCGCCACTACAAAGAGATGGGCCTGGTCCAGGACGTCTTCAACAACGACATCCTGGAAACCCTCAAGGGCACCATCAGCGTGGGCCACGTGCGCTACTCCACCACAGGGGAGTCCCATGTCTCCAACGCCCAGCCCCTGGTCATCAACTACCGGGGGGGCAGCATCGCCCTGACCCACAACGGCAACCTGGTGAACGCCGACAAGATCCGGGACGAACTGGAACTCTCAGGCTCCATCTTTCAGACCTCCATCGACACAGAGGTCATCGCCAACCTCATTGCCAAGAACTACTCCCTGGGCTTTAAGGACGCCATCCTCAAGACCGTCCGGGAGATCAAAGGGGCCTTTGCCCTGGTCATCGTCTGCGAGGGCAAGCTCATCGGCGTGCGGGACCCCAACGGCCTGCGCCCCTTGTGCATCGGCAAACTCCCCGACGGCGGCCTGGTCCTCTCCTCCGAGAGCTGCGCCCTGGACGTGGTGGGCGCCGAGCTCGTGCGGGACGTGAAAAACGGCGAGATGGTCATCATCGATGAAAACGGCATGGAGTCCATCATCTACGACGACAGCCAGCGTGTGGCCCACTGCATCTTCGAGTACGTCTACTTTGCCCGCCCCGACAGCGTCATCGACGGGGTCAGCGTCTCCAGCTCCCGCCGCAGCGCCGGTAAAACCCTGGCCCAGGAGCACCCCGTGGACGCCGACATCGTCATCGCCGTTCCCGACTCCGGCATTGACGCGGCCATCGGCTTCGGACAGGAGTCCGGCATCCCCTACGGCATCGGCCTCATCAAGAACAAGTACATCGGCCGCACCTTTATCCAGCCCGACCAGGAGTCCCGGGAGCTGGCCGTCCGCCTCAAGCTCAACGTCCTCAAAGAGAACGTCAAAGGAAAACGGGTCGTGGTGGTGGACGACTCCATCGTCCGCGGTACCACCAGCCGCAAGATCGTGGACGCCTTAAGGAAGGCAGGGGCCAGCGAAGTCCACATGCGGGTCAGCTCCGCCTCGGTGAAATTCCCATGCTTCTTCGGCATCGACACCCCCAACCGCCAGCAGCTCGTGGGCTCCTCCAAGAGCGACGAAGAGGTACGCGAACTCATCGGCGCCGACTCCCTGGGCTACATCAGCGTAAAAGGCCTTCTTGAGTCTGTGGGCAAAACCAACTGCGACATGTGCACTGCCTGCTTTGACGGCGACTACCCCATGGACGTCCCCGAAGAGGTCAACAAACTCATGTTCGAATAGCCTGGTTCGCAAATGCTCCTGGCCTCGTTCCTCGGCCGTCGCATTTGCTTACGGGCTTCGCCCGTGGATTTTCCCGGCATCATCATGGGTGCAGAAGAAAATGAAACAACCAGAGCCGTTATTTACGGGCGCAGCCCGTCAGCGAATGTGAACAACCCGAGGAACGAGGGTTGTGAGCATTCGCATATCAGTAGGGGATCATCCCCTGGCCGCCGGAGGCTGTTTTTTTACCCTAAAGAATTCCATCCTAATATTGAGGATAAAGATATGAGCGAGAAGACGAAACTGACGTATGCCGACGCAGGCGTGGATATTGAAGAGGGCGCTGCGGCCGTTGAAAAGATGAAAGCCTATGTGCAGGAGACCTTCACCAAGGGAGTGCTGGGTGGCCTGGGCGGGTTCGGCGGGCTTTTTGAGCTGGACCTGGAAGGCTACAAAAAGCCGGTTCTGGTCTCCGGCACCGACGGGGTGGGCACCAAGCTGAAGATCGCCTTTCTCACGGACGTCCACGATTCCGCCGGCATCGACCTGGTGGCCATGTGCGTCAACGATATCCTGGTCCAGGGCGCCAAGCCCCTCTTCTTCCTCGACTACATTGCAACGGGCCGCATCAGCTCCGACAAGGTGGCCGACATCGTCAAGGGCATTGCCGAGGGCTGCAAGCAGTCCGGGGCTTCCCTCATCGGCGGCGAGACCGCGGAGATGCCCGGTTTCTACACCGACGACGAGTACGACATCGCGGGCTTTACCGTGGGCATCGTGGAAAAAGAGAAGATCATCGACGGCAGCAAGATCAAAGAGGGGGACGTCCTCATCGGCCTGCCCTCTTCGGGCATCCACTCCAACGGCTACTCCCTGGTGAGAAAGCTCTTCTTCGACGTGCTGGAGATGAAGGTAAGCGATCAGGTGGACGAGCTGGGCATGACCCTGGGCGAGGCCCTTATCGCCCCCACCAAGATCTACGTCAAAGAGATCTTGGAGATCCTTGCCAACCACCCGGTCAACGGCATGGTCCACGTCACCGGCGGGGGCTTTACCGAAAACATCCCCCGGGTCCTGCCCGAGGGCCTGGGTGCCGATATCACCATGGGCAGCTGGGAGATGCATCCCCTCTTCCCCCTGATCCAGGAAAAGGGCAACATCGACGAAGCCGAGATGTTCAAGACCTTTAACATGGGCATCGGTTTTATCCTCGCCGTGGACCCGAAAGAGGCCGACGCCGTCATGGCCACCATCGATGCCATGGGCGAAAAAGCCTACCGCATCGGCACCGTCACCCAGGACGAAGGGGTCCGGTACATCAAGTAAAAAAACGGTTCAGCTTGCCTCCGGCGGCCCTGCCGGAGGCAAACAAAACAGTGGCAAAGCCGGTAACAAAGTGGGCCTCTTTGCCACAGAACAACAGAATGGAACCCTCCATCCCCTCGCACCTGAACCACCTTTTTTCACCATGCCACCCCCCGCCATCTGCGGCGATACGCCTTCCCAACCACTTTTTCTCCCAAGATACCCATTGAATTTTTTCTTCATTATCTTCGGTATTTTGGTATCATTGAGCGTACCGTTTCCCGGGGTGACTGTCACCACACCCGAACGTTTCTGAAACGCGTTGCCGCTCGCCAGCGCCAAAGCGCCCCGCACCCTGCCTTTTTTCCATGAAAACCCTGCGGCTCAGCCCGCGCATGGCGTGCCTTCCCACAACAGATAACCGCAACCCCATGAAAGACCACTTGCCATGAAACACTACGCTGTCGGTTTTGACATCGGTACGGATTCTGTGCACTCGGTTGTTCTAACGCCCCGGTTGGAAGTGGAGTACGCCCCGGAAGCCCTGATGCACTTCGGCAACCCCGCAGACGCTCTCAAAGAGATATTTGACGAGATCATCTCGCGCTACGGCCAGGAGAACATCGCCACAACGGCCTTTACCGGAAGCGGCGGCGAGTACTTTGCCCAGGCCCTCAAAGTCCCCTTTTTCTACGACACCCTCACCATCCCCGCAGGGGTGGGGATCATTGCGCCATGGGCCGACCACATCTTCCACATCGGTGCCAAGGACCCCTACTATTTCAGGCGTGAGACCATCCAGGAGGCAAACGGCTACAGGGCCTTTGTGCCGGATCACGCCACCGGCACCAAGTGCGGCGGGGGCAGCGGCATCCTCATGGCCAAACAGTGCCGTCGGTTTTTCGAAGGAGAAGTGCCCGTCAGCCTGGGAGACGACCGCAAAACCAACCGGGCCCTTCTCCAGCAGCAACTGGAGACCATCTTCGGCAAAGCCGAAGGGGCCTTGGGGGCAGCCACCCGGGACATCGACGTGGGGGGCAGGTGCGGGGTGGTGATCCAGTCCGACATGATCCACCTCCAGAACCGGGGGGAAGAGATTCCCAATATTCTGAAAGGCCTGTGCGACCGCATTGTCAAGAACTACCGGTCCGATGTCCTCAAAACAAGGGCCTTTGGCGAAGCCGAGCGGGCCGTGGTCACCGGGGGAATCTTCGGCAACCACCACCTGGTGGACCTCCTCGCCGAAACCTTGAACCTCTCCATCGAGGTCCCCGAGCTGTTCCGCAGCGCAGGTGCCATTGGGGCTGTGATCTGTGCCGGGCATGTTCCGGCCACCTTCCGCAGCGACGCCCTTACCGCCCTTTCCCAGGCGGAAAAAAGCACCGTCAAGACCGCCCCTGCCCTCTCCTCGGCCCTGGACAAGGTGCGTATCTACGATGAACCCGCCCGCACCACAAAAATCAAAGATCTCTCCGTGTTCGATACAAGCGGCCCTGCCCATCGGGAGGTGATCCTGGGCATGGACGGCGGCTCCACCACCACCAAGGCCATTGTGGCCGACGCCTCAACCCTTGCCATCGTGGCTGAGATCTGTCTCAACACCAACGGCCGTCCCCTTCAGGCCGCCAAGGAGATCTTCCGACAGATCCGGGACACCCTGGGAGACGATCTCACCATCCGGGCCGTAGCCTACACGGGCTCGTCCGGGGCCTTCTACCACAAGCTCTTCACCGACACGGGGAAAACCCCGGAGCAGGCGTCCATGGACATCGTCAAGGACGAGATCACCTGCCACGCCTACGGGGTAAAACACTTCAACGACAAGGTAGACACCATCTTCGAGCTGGGTGGCCAGGACGCCAAGTTCACCCTCTTCAACACAGACGGTACCGTCAAGAAATCCCGCATGAACTTAAGCTGCATGGCCGGTACCGGCCAGACCATGCAGAACATGGTGGAGATGATCGGCCTGGATATCGGCACGAGCTTCCATGAGTACGCCTTGAGGGCCGAGAGGACCCCCATCGTGGACGATACCTGCGGCGTCTTCACCGAGGCCGGCATCGCCCGTCTCGTGGCCCTGGGATTTCCCAAGGAGGAGGTGGCCGCGGCCATCGCCTACGGGTTCATGGGAGGCTACGTCAACAAGTTCATCGGCAACGAGCCCTTCGGGGACTTTGCCTCGGCCCAGGGTGGTCCCTTCAAGGGCACGGCCTGCCTTGCCGCCCTCTCCCTGCACACGGGCATGGAGGTGCACGCCTTTCCCCACCGGCAGCTCTTCGGCGCCCTGGGGGCCGCCATCGCCGCCCACCAGGCCTTGGAGACCTGCCGCAAAAAGGGAATACCTGCGGACTGCAAATTCAGGGGCCTGGGCCTTGCCGACACCGAGTTCACCACCTCGGAGGCCCTCTGCAGCCGCCTGATCTCCGACTCCTGCTCCTTGAAAGACTGCAAGCTCCAGGTCTACACCGTGGGCCACGACCGGGTCCTCTCCGGCGGGGCATGCCCCAAGGGCAACACGGACTCGGGCTCTGCCAAGGCGCCGGACTACGTGGCCAAGTACAAGAAGATCATGAACCGACACCTCACCCGCTTTACGAGCCCCCTGGACTCGCCGTCGGACAAAGAGCGGGTCCTCATCCCCCGAAGCCTCACCTTCCTCAACGAAAAAGGAATCTTCTACGCGGCCCTGTATCATCACCTGGGCTTTGAGGTGGCCCTCTCCCCGGAGTCCGACGACCGGATCACAAACTTAGGGATCCACTATTCCCACTCCGAGACCTGCTTTCCGGTGAAACTGGCCCATGGCCACGCTGCTTTTCTCAAAGAGCATGTCCGGCAGGGAGTCACTCCAGTCAGCGACCCCATCGGCGCCCTGTGGGAGAAAAACCGTTTCTGCCCCTATGTGGCCGGAGACGGATTCCTGGCCAAGGATGCCGTGGGCATCGACAACGGGGACGTGCTGCTTCCGGTGCTCCACTTCGACGATTCGGCCCACCCCATGGAAAAGGCGGTGTGGGAGGACCTCTCCCGAACTCTGGCACCCGCTTCGCCCTGGGCTGAGTATTGAGGCTGTGGAAAGTGCCCGCAAGGCCGAGGCCGAGTGCCTCTTTGACATCTACAGCCGGGGAGAAAAGATCATCGAAGGGCTCACGGCCAAGGGAGAAAACATCTTCATGGGCATCGGCCGGGGCTACACCCTGCTGGACAACAAGGCCGGATCCCGTATCCACGAACTCTTCGCCTCCCACGGCCTCCACTTTGTGCCCGCCTTTTTTACCAGGCCCCCGGAGTTCGATATCAGCGACATTGCCGAAAACATGTACTGGGTCCAGGGCAAAACCATCATCCGGTACACCCTGGAGACCGCCCTTGGACCGAACCTCTACCCGGTGCGGGCCACCAACTTCAACTGCGGCACCGACTCCATCCTCCTCTACCACGAGGAGGCCATCATGAACAAAGCGGGGAAACCCCACCTGATCCTCCAGACAGACGGCCACTCCAGCAACGCCCAGTTCGGCACCCGCACCCTGGCCAACAACGAGGTGGTGAAGACCCATCGGCCCAAGCCCGTTCGCCTGGCGGACTTCCGGCGAAAAATAAGGCCGGTGGTCCTCAAAAACAAACGCGTCGGCATCCCCTACATGGGGGACAACTCCCATGTGCTGGCCGCCACCTTCCGAAGCATGGGCTTCACCGCCGAGGTTATGCCCACCCAGACCGGCAGGGCCCAGGAGATCGCCCGCAAGATGGTGGGCACCAACACCTGCATGCCCTTTGCCTACCAGGTGGGGGACTGCCTGGCCTGGCTCTACAGCCTCATGGACCGGGGCATCAACCCCAACACCGAAGCCGTGGTCTTCCAGCCTATGGCCCAGGGCCCCTGCCGATTCGGCCAGTATCACGTCATCTTAAAGCAGCTCTTCCGAGAAAACGGCCTGGGCAACGTGGACATCCTGAGCCCGGATGCGGAAAAGGATTACACCAACGTGCCCGTCTCCGACTGGGAAATCCTGAGGCAGGCGGCCGGGCTCTTCAAGGGCACCTCCTGCCTGGACATCCTGGGCAACGCCCTGCTGCGGACACGGCCCTACGAAAAAGAGGCGGGCTCTACCCAGGCCCTCTACGACAGCCTCACCGACGAGCTCTACGCCATGGTTGCCAGACGTGCGGGTTCAAAGGAGTATCTCGCCTTCATGGCCCGTGCCCAGGAAGGCTTTCAGGGCCTCATCGACCCGGGTATCCCCAGAAAACCCGTGGTGGTTATCAACGGAGAGATTTTTGTCAGGCTCCACCGAAACGCCAACCAGGAGTCCATCCTGCTTTTGGAAAAATACGGGCTGGAGGTGATGCTCTCCCCCCTGGGCCAGTGGATGGGATACACCAACAAAACAGCCATCGAAGAGTTCAAAAAAGCCTACAACTGGAAACGCCTGGTCCTGTCCATGATCAAAAAGAGCTACATGCAGAGCCGGGGCAAAAAACTCACCGCGCCCTTCCGGGACTTTCTCAAAGGCAGGGAGAGCCACGACTCCGAGCACCTCCTCAGCCAGATCCAGAAAGACCTGGTGTACGACCGGCACATCCAGGGAGAATCCCCCATCTCCATCGGCGAGGCCTACCTTTTCACCAAGGGAGAGATGCCCCGCATCAGCGGCATCTACCATGTGGGCCCCTTCGGATGCATGCAGGAGACAGCAGCCACCTCCCAGATTCAGTCCATCACCCAAAAACACAGGATGCACGCCGGCTCTCCTTCCGATCGCATCGTCCCCTTCATGGACGCGGTCTTCGGGGATTCGGAGCTGCCCAATCTGGAAGCGGAGATCGCTGCCTTTGCCCAGAAGTGCTACCTGAAACAGGAGATGCAGGGAAATCAGGGGATAGGGGATAGGGGATAGGGGATAGGGGATAGGGGATAGGGGATAGGAAAAATGCTGTATGATGAGCCCCTTTTGTAAAGAAAAAACGAGGCCATGAGAAAAAAAGATAGAGGCTTCGGGCGCCTGACCGTATACTGACGCATCAACAGCCAACAGAGAGGACCGACACATGACATTCGCACGCACCCTGGCAGCTTTCACCCTCGTGGCCCTTCTCGCCCTGCCCGTCCCCTTCGCCCATGCCGCGTCCAAGGGGCAGACCGTCTACGTTCCGGTCTACTCCCATATCTACAGCGGAAACATGGGAAAGCCCTTTGACCTGGCCGTGACCTTAAGCATCCGCAACACCGATCCCCACAGCCCCATCACCATCAGCCGTGTGGACTACTACGGATCAAAAGGCAAACTCATCAGGCGCCACATCAAAAAGCCCCAGACCATCGCGCCCCTGGCCGCCACCCGCTTCATCCTCAAGGAGTCCGACAAAACCGGGGGCTCAGGCGCCAGCTTCATCGTCTCCTGGGAAGCAGACAGCCCCATCACCCCGGCCCTCATCGAGACCATCATGATCAGCACCCGGGCCCAGCAGGGCATCTCCTTTACCTCAAGGGGCCAGGTCCTCCGGGAAAAATAACCCGGGTTCGCGAATGCTCCACCCCTCGTTCCTCGGGGTGTCGCATTCGCTTACGGGCTGCGCCCGTGGGCAGTGGCTTGGGTGTTTATAGAAGCGCGATGAAATCTTCATGGTCAACAAACGTCAACCGATTCTGGTAAAGCAATAGCACCGCTTGCTCGTTCCCAGGCTCCGCCTGGGAATGCTCCCCGGAGGCTCTGCCTCCATCTTTTGATGCCACCGAAGCCTGTGAGCCCCCCACTGTTTGATTTCATACATCGGCAAGGCAGAGCCTTGCACCCGACACTCCCAGGCGGAGCCTGGGAGCGGAGTAATGAACACACAACTGCGTAACGAAAACGTGCCCGGCAAATCGCCGGAGGCATTGAGATGAAAACCGATTTTGGAAAAGCAACGACACCGCCTCCTCGTTCCCAGGCTCCGCCTGGGAATGCTCCCCGGAGGCTCTGCCTCCATCTTTTGATGCCACCGAAGCCTGTGAGCCCCCCACCTGTTTAATTTCATACTCCGGCAAGGCAGAGCCTTGCACCCGACACTCCCAGGCGGAGCCTGGGAGCGAAACGAGCACACAGCAGCGTAACGAAAAAATGCCTCCGGCAAATCGCCGGAGGCATTCAGATGAAACCCCTTCTAAAAAAGTAACGGCACCGCTTCCTCACCCGGCCAATTCTTGTGACAATACGCATACAGTCACCAGCGTTGGTGGCGGGCAAAGCCCGCGGCGAACGCCCTTGCGATTTGCCCTGAGGAACGAAGGGCGAAACGCAAGGGCAATCAGCTTTCGAGGTGGCTCACCTCGCCGCCGGAGGCTGTTTTTTCCTCCTTGAGCCCTTGTCTCACTTAGGGCGTCCACCCCAGCCCCACCCGTTTGGCCGTAATGCGTCTGTCCAGGCGTTCAGCGGCCTCTTCCGGATCTTTTTCAATGATAAACCGCGCGCCCACAAGGTCTTCGAGGCCTTCGGTGGCGAGGTGTGTCACGGTGTCGGAGCCCAGGATATTGGGGGGATGGCCCAGGTGGGTCTCGATGCCTGAGGCCACGGCGTAGAGACCGATGGCTGCGGCTTTTTCCGAGTACCACTCCGGGGAGGAGGCGGCCACGGGAAGGTCGGAGATATCCACGCCGCAGGTTTCGGCAAGGAGGGCGCAGAGCTGAAGGATCCGGGCGTTGTCCACGCAGCTGCCCATGTGGAGCACCGGGGGGATGCCCAGGGATCCGCACACCTCTTTGAGCCCGGGCCCGGCCATGTCAATGCCCTCGGGCACGAGGAGTCCGGCCTTGCCAGCGGCGGTGGTGACGCAGCCCGTCACCAGCACGAGGATGTCCTTTTTAATAAGGGCCTTTGCCAGGCCCACGTTAAGAGCGTCCTGGGTAAATTTGGGGTTGTTGCATCCCACGATGCCCACCACGCCCCGGATGGCACCCCGCTTCATGGCCTCGATGAGGGGGTCGGGGGTGCCGCCCACGGCCGCCAGGATCGCCTCGTTGGAGAACCCGGTCATGATGGGGACCTGCTCGTCGGGGATGTCTACCCTGGAGGCATCCCGCTCAGCAAAGGCATCCACGGCCATGACAACGATCTCCGTGGCCTTTTCCATGGCGTTTTCCGGATGAATGTCAAAATGGGTGGCCCCGGTAAAGCGGGCCTTGCCCGAGGTGGTGATGAACCGGGTGTGGTAGCAGCCGGAGATCTGGACCATGCTGGGCATGATGCACTGATAGTCCACCACCACGGCTTCCACGGCGCCGGTGACAATTGAGAGTTCGGTCATGAGGTGGTTCCCGGCCATGGGAATCCCCTGGCGCATCAGCAGCTCGTTGCCCGTGCAGCACAGGCCGCAGACGTTGATGCCGGACGCCCCGGCTGCCCGGGCCCGGTCCACGAGCTCCGGCAGGCGGGCCGCGGCCAGGATCATCTCCGAGACAACGGGGTTGTGGCCGTGGACCAGGATATTGACCTGGTCTTTCTTGAGCACCCCCAGGCTGGCCGTGGACTTAGACGGCGTGGGGGTGCCGAAAATGATGTCCGAAAGCTCGGTGCCGATCATGGACCCGGCCCATCCGTCGGCAAGGGCCGTGCGCGCCGCATGGATCAGGGTGCTCGGGGCGTCGTTGTCGCAACCCATGTGGGTTCGGTGCATCATCTCGGCGATCTCACGATCCACGCCCCGAGGGGTCATGCCCAGCTTGTTCCAGGTCTCGCGTCGACGTGCAGGCACCCGCTGCAAAAAGGCCACTTCGGCCTTTCGGCTCCCGAAATCCCCGAAGAGCACCTCGGCGAGGTCTCCGGCGATCTCTGTGTCTGCTCGTCCTTCTATCTCCACGCCCAGCTCCCCGGCAATGCGAATGAGCTTGTCCTGATCCCGGATCCCGTAGTCCGGGCACTGGCCCTCGGCCACCCCGGCCAGCACCTCAATGAGGTCCCGGCCATGGTCGGAGTGACCCGCAGCCCCGCCGGCGATAAACCGGCCGAAGTTGCGGGCCACCACCACATCTGCGTCGGCGCCGCACACGCCCCGCTGCATCTTGCCGCCCTTTTTCGGGCTGATGCGGCAGGGCCCCATGGTGCAGTTCCGACACGTGGTGCCGAGCTCGCAGAATTTGCAGTGGGGGGTCTGCTGTTCCAGGCGCTCCCATGCCGTTTCAATGCCTTCAGTCCGGGCTTTTTTGATCATCGCCCGGGCGTCATCCCACATGGAAAGCTCTTCCACCGTCCGTTTTTCCTTTGCCATGCCGACCTCCTTCATCTCCCGGTGCCCACGCCTCGCAGAACCCTTCCGGCAAGGCCCGCGACACCCCACGGTTATATCGTCACCTTACCAGAGTCCAGGCACCGCTTCTGTCGCCCAGCCGACATAACCCACCGAAGTCAAATGAATCAGCGGGCCAGCTCTTCAAGCCGTGGGGTGTCTTCGATGCGGTAGACCCCGCGGCCCAGCTTTTGGATGATGCCGGAGCGGCCCATGTCGGCAAGGAGGGTGGAGGCTGTCTGGCGGGACATGCCCAGGTGGAGGGCAAGCTCTTCGATGGTCACGGCAAGGCGTACCACGGGCCCTTGTGGCTCGTTTCGGGCTTCGGAGAGGAGAAAAGCGGCAAGGCGTGCGGTGCTGTCGCTGAAGACGAGGCTGTCGATGATCTGAAAGGCGTTTTTCAAGAGGCCCCCCAGCACCCGGACCATGGCCTGGGTCACGGCCGGGGCCTGCATCATCTCCCGGTGAAAGGTCCCCACGTCCGTGACGAGAAGGGCCCCGTCGGTGAGGGCCACCACATGGGCGCCGGTGTGGCTGCTGTAGATATCCCCGGCCTCCAGCACCGCAAAGGTGAACTCTTTCTCCTCATAGGCCCTGAACACGCGCAGGCGCCCTTCAGCCACCACGAACACCTCGTTGGGGGAGTCCTCGGGAAAGGCGATGGTCTCGTTTTTCACATAGCGCCGCCTTCGAAAGGCTTTTTTCATGGATGCATACTCGGGGCGTTCCAGCTCCTCAAGCAGACTCATCGTTGATATTTTCATGCCGGTCCGACCTCCTCATCCCAGGGGAAAAACAGTAGATCTATGGGTGCACTCGACTCGTGAAATATCCGGGGTTACCTTTTGACTATCCACAAAAGACCAACGGGTTGTCAACTTGATGTTCCCGCTTTATTCCCTTTTTCGGGCTTTCCCGGAAAAAAACAGCAAAAGTTAAAATTGGTGGCGATTGCGTACTTGTAATTTTTCACAGAACGCTTTCATATACCCAGGAATCTATTTCTATGTGTGAATTGCGTTACGACAGATTAACAGCGTGTATTCATTGCGAATATATTGAATTTCTCTCACCTTGCGTGTATAACGGTTCCTTTATTTGTGACTGTTTTCTGGTGTAATCATTTTTATTCTCGGTGCGACACGTGGTTTTCAAGGGAACACCGTTGTTCCCGGCACACCGAACCGCAAGTAAGGAGGGCCAGATGAGCGAGCGAGTAGAGCGTGAATATGAACTGAAAAGAGCCGGCGCTGCGGAAGCCATGGCGGGAGTGACATCGGGCGACCGAATCTTTTACGGGGAGTTCACCCTCTTCCCGAGATTGTGCGATGCCGCCCTGGCCGCCCAGAAAGACCGGGTCACCGGAGTCAACGTGGACAGCGTCTGCTTCACCCAGATGCCCAAAGTGGCCGAGGTGGATCCCGAAGGCAAACACTTCATCCTCAACGACTGGCACTTCGGAGGCGTCAGCCGAAAACTTCACAAGCAGGGCCGCTGCAACTACATCCCCCTGACCTATCACCAGGGCCCCCGCATCATGCGGAAGTACCAGGACTACGACATCGTCGTCCTCACCACTGGCCCCATGGACGAGCGTGGCTACTTCAACTACGGCCTCTCCAACTCCATGAGTTCCGCGGCCGTGGACAAGGCCCGCCGCGTGGTGGTGGAGGTGAACCCCAACGTGCCCAACTGCCTGGGCGGCAACCAGGAGTCCATCCACATCAGCCGCGTGGACGCGGTGGTGGAGGGTCGCACCGACACCCTCGTGGAGGTCCCCGGAGCCAACGCCTCGGACATCGACCGGCCCATTGCAGCCCACATCATGGAGGTCATCGAAGACGGCTCCTGTCTCCAGCTGGGCATCGGCGCCCTGCCCAACGTCATCGGCAGCATGCTGGCGGAAAGCGACCTCAAAGACCTGGGGGTCCACACCGAGATGCTGGTGGATTCCTGTGTGGATCTTTATGAGTGCGGCAAGATCACCGGGGCCAGGAAAGTCATCGACAAGTACAAGATGGCCTACACCTTTGCCATGGGCACCCAGAAGCTCTACGACTTCCTCCACAACAACCCCACCTGCGCCTCCTATCCGGTGCACTACATCAACGACCCCAAGATCGTGGCCTTGAACCCCAAGGTGGTGGCCGTCAACAATGCCGTGGCCATCGACCTCTTCAGCCAGGTCTGCTCCGAATCTGCAGGCACCCGCCAGGTCTCGGGCACCGGGGGACAGCTCGACTTCATCTTCGGCGCCTTCGGCTCCAAGGGCGGTAAGGGAATCATCGGCATCAGCTCCACCTACACCGACAGCAAAGGGGAGGTACACTCCCGTATCAACCCCACCCTGGCCCCGGGCTCCATTGTCACCCTGCCCCGCTCCCTGGTCCAGTACGTGGCCACCGAGTACGGCATGGTGCAGCTCAAGGGCAAGTCCACGGTGGAGCGGGCCCAGGCCCTCATCAGCATCGCCCACCCCGACTTCCGTGACGAGCTCGCCAACCAGGCAGCTGCCATGGGAATCGGATAAGGTCGCGAATGCACTTGAACACCCTGACCGTCCAACCTGCAGGCGGCCGTTTCCTCAAGGAACGGTCGCCCGCGGGCGTCCCCATGTGAGGTCGTGAATCCCAATAGGAAACAAAATCACCTTGTGGTATCGTGGGCCCGACACAAAAACGGCCTCAACCACAGGAACCCCACGGGATGACACACCAAACCGCCATGATTTACGACCAGGACGACTTTTACGACGAAACCTTCACCCATGTGGACGCCACGGGCGCCAACCTCTCCGGCAAGGTCTTCGAAGGGTGTGCCTTCGAGCATTGCACCTTCTCAAACACCACCCTCACCAACACCACCTTTGAAAACTGCACCTTCCACTCCTCCTCCCTGATGATGTCCGAGGTGCTGCGCACCACCTTTGACGGGGTCCGGTTCGAGGCATGCAAAATCGCGGGCATCA
Source organism: Desulfoluna sp. CYM3A (assembly GCF_056829965.1). Lineage (NCBI taxonomy): Bacteria > Pseudomonadati > Thermodesulfobacteriota > Desulfobacteria > Desulfobacterales > Desulfolunaceae > Desulfoluna > Desulfoluna sp. CYM3A. The sequence goes on along the minus strand of NZ_CP186556.1, from coordinate 281,258 downwards.
ACTTCAGCACCCTCAACGATTTCTGTATCAACCTGGCCTATGTCAAGACCAGGCTCATCTCCTGCACCTTCACCGGCCTCGACCTCAGGAAAACCCCCTTTTCGGACTGCACCATCGAAGAGACCAACTTCCGCGAGTGCACCCTCAGGGAAACCGATTTTACCAACGTCCAGTTCCGCGCCACCACCTTCTCCAGCTGCGCCTTCAAAGATGCCGACTTCAGGGGCGCTGCAGGTTTTACCATCAACCCCTGCCACAACAACCTCAAAGGGGCCATCTTCGACCGGGGAAACGCCTTCCAGCTCCTCCAGCCCTTCGGCATCGTTCTCGGATAACCCACATAAAGCGGTTTGAAAAATCAGGCACAGGCCTCCGGCGGCAAGGTGGGGGCACCTTGAAACCCTATGGCGAATGCATGAAGGCAGCCATTCTGCCTGCGTTATCGGGGCATTCGCGTGTTGTGTGACATCCGGCAACCGTCTTTGCAGGAGAGGCCCGTTTCATTCTTCTAAAAACACGATGCAGAACTTTTGGGATTCGCTTGACTTTAACCGGAATAACTCCGACGGCGAGGTGGGGGCTCCGGCAAACCCTCTGGCGAAGGCATGAAGGCAACCTATCCGCCCGTGTTATCGGGGTATTCGCGTGATGTGTGACATCTGGCAATCGCCTTTGCAGGAGAGACCCGTTTCATTCTTCCGAAAATATATGAAAGATAGTTCGGAAAACCACCGTCTTCTGCTATCTCTATGCTGTATCAGTCGGGCATGGGGTTTCATGACCGCTACGATTTTTCGGCGGCTAAAGCGCACCCTACCTCACGACATCAAGGGTGACGCGTCATACCCATGTAAGGGCGCGATTGCGCAGCTTCTCACTTCGCAGAAAAAACAAAAGATATGCTCTCGAAAGGGCTGTCGGAGACTTTTATGGGTCGAAGAATAAAGGTTTTACGGGGCTTTGTTGTTGGTGCGGTAGACAAAGGCAAGGAGTTCGGCCACCACGGCGTAGATCTCTTCGGGAATCTCCATGTCGAGGTCCAGTGCTGCCAGGACTTCCACCAGGTCGGGGTCGCTCTGGATGGGCACCCCGTGTTCCCGGGCCAGGTCGATGATCTTTTCGGCCATGGGCCCGCGTCCCTTGGCCTTGACTTTGGGCGCGTTGCCCTCGCCGGTCTTGTACCCTAAGGCCACGGCGGTCTGCCGTTTTTTATCAGATGGAGACATGGAGCCCATCCATTGCGTCCACCAGCTCATCCACCAGGGAGGTGCCCGCCATCACGGCCCGGTCCACGCGCTGCACGTTCATCTTTCTCACGGAAAAACCTCTCTCGGCCAGGCTGTGGTTCAGCATTTCAAGATCGTCTGCGAGGAGGGCTTCGGCCTCCGGGGTTGTCACGGAAAAAGTGCCCGTCACCGCCCCTTTAAGCAGAGAGATATCGGCCCGGAGTTCTCCGAGACGGGTGAGGTCCAGAAGCATGGAAACCCGCGTCACCCGGTCCTTTGCGTCGCCGCCCGAGGCGCCCTCCTCCCCCCGGTCGATGAGGAGCTGGCCAAAGCTTAGGTTGCCGTCCATCACAATGGGCAGGGGTAAAAGAAAGCGACCGGACACCTCACCTGTGGCGCGGTTCACCACCTGGAGTTTTTCAATGCCGTCGATAAGGGCTTTCACCGCCTTTCCGATGGGTTCTTCCCGCTTCACGGCCCGGGCAAGCTTCAGGGAGAGGCCCTTTAAGTCTTCTTCGCCTTCTCCCCCACCCTGCATGAGGTTGTGTTCATGCATGAGGCCGGACTGGCGCACCATGCGCCGAATATCTTCCACGCCGCTCTTTCCGGGTTTTACGGCAATCTGGGAGACAAAGCGCTGGAGTTTTTCTTTCAGATGGGTGGCGGCGGTGGCTCCCTTGGCCGGAAGGTCGGTGCCGAAGAGGGTAAAAAGATGCTGGAACGGTCCCTGGCGGCCCAGGTTTCGAAGGGCTACGAGGTAGCGACCCACGGGATGGTTTGCAAAGGTCAGGCGGCGCAGGGCGATGTGCTCTGTGCCCACATCGGTGACGCGCATGCGCATGAGGGCCCCGCTCTTCATGGGCTGGTTCACGGTGGCCTCCACCTCCCGCTTGCCGATCTTGAGGGTGGCGGTGCCGTCGGGGTTGGCCTGAACCACCCGTGCCCTCACCACCCGTCCCGGTGCCAGGGGCCGGGGCCCGGCGGGTTTTCCGCTTCCGAATCCAAAAAAAGAGACCATTGCCTGTGCCCGTCAACGCGTGTCGTGTGATCCGGCAGCTCGCGGGATGCCCCTGCGCTGCCTTGGCTTTCGCCCGTTGAAGCTGCTTTGTCTCTTTCTCTTCGGTCGTTCCTTTAAAAAACCTTAACGCGAATACCGGGTATTGCCGTGTTTTCAGACCCATGGGTATTCAGAAATGGGCTACAACCGTGCCACCAGCATCACCCCGGCGCCTGCCAGCCCGTACCAGACCATGGTTTTCACCACCCCTTCCCACCTTGCTCCGCCCCATGTACAACGCAGCTCCGCCTTCTGCAACCGGGAGTCCTCCGCCGTAAAAAGGGGTTTCACCACCTGCCACACCGCTCCGACTGTTTGTCTCATACCCCACCTCAATGAAAGTAAATAATACTGTCTTTACACTACACCGGTGTGGTAATTTTCATCCAATCGTAAGAGCGGATCAGCCTCTTCACAAATCCTGATCAGGGGGAAACCGTGGAAATCTACCAGTTGAAAACCTTTGTGGCGGTGGCGGAAGAAGCCCACCTGACCCGCGCGGCCGAGCGGCTCAACACCAGCCAACCCGCCGTCAGCGCCCACATCAAGGCCCTTGAGGAGACCCTGGGCACGACTTTGTTCCACCGCACCCCCAAAGGCATGGTCCTTACCGATGAAGGCAAGGTCTTGAAGGCCTCGGCCGAAACCATCCTGGAGGCAACCCGCGCCATGGAACTCCAGGCCCAGAAGCTGCGCCGGGAACTCACCGGGGACCTGCGCATCGGGCTCAACTCAGATCCCTCCGGACTCAGGGTCGCCCCCTTTGCCACCTGGCTCAAAAACCGGCACCCCGGGGTGCACCTCTCCTACCACCAGAGCATCTCCGGCAAAATTCTCCTGGATTTGAAAGCGGGTGTCATCGACGGCGGATTTTACTACGGATCGTGCCCCCACAATGAGATCTCCGGCCTCTTTCTCCAAGAGATCGACCTGGTGATAGCCGGGCCCGCCGACTGGGCAGACAAGATCAAAGGAGCGTCCTGGCAAGCCATCGCCTCCCTGCCCTGGGTGGGGTTTCCACCCCACTGCCCTTACAACGAAGCCCTGACGCCCCTGATGCAGCATGGCGGCATTCGACCGGGCACGGCCATGCTCTCGGACAACGAGTCCACCATCACCACCATGGTCCAGTCCGGCATCGGCCTCTCCATCATGCTGCGCGACGAGGCGCTAAAGGCTGAAAAAGCAGGCACCCTTGCTGTCTGGGACGGCGAAGACCTGACCCTGCCCCTTTCCTTCGGGTATGCAAAAAAGCGGGAAAACGAGCCCGTGATCCAGGCGGCCCTGGAGGGCATTGCAGAAGTGTTCCGAAAAAGCGGGTAAATCAGGTGATAGGTGATAGGTGATAGGTGATAGGTGATAGGTGATAGAAAATACCCCATCGCCTATAACCTATCACCTGTTTTTTCTATCACCCGTTTTTCCTATCACTTGTTTTTCCTATCACCTATTTCCTGCCTCACCTCTCCCACCCCAACAGCACCCCGAAGGTCACCATCAGCACCCCGAAGGTCACCATCAGCACCCCGGTGATTCCGTCCATGGTGCGGCGGACCTTCTCCTTCATCAGGATGGATTTGGCGCGGTTCACCATGGCGGCAAGGCCCGTCTGCCACACCATGGCGATGGCAAAGTGCAGGCCGGCGAGCCCTAAGGCCTGTGCCAGGGCCGGGCGGGCCGGGTCGATGAACTGGGGCAGAAAGGCCATGTAAAAGACAATGGGTTTGGGGTTTAAAACATTGGAGAGAAAGCCTTCCCGAAGGGAACGGCCCACGCGAAAGTCACCGAAGCCCGGAGGGATTTCGGCGTCTGTGTCCCCGTTCCCCTTGGCAACGGCCGACCGCAGGCTCACAATCCCCAGCCAGATCAGGTAAGCAGCCCCTGCGAGTTTGAGCAGCCCGAAGGCCATGGCAGAGTGCAGGAGAATCACCGAGATTCCCACGGCGGAAAAGGCGGCATGGACAAAAAGCCCCGAGCAAATGCCCAGGCTGGTAAAAAAGCCGTCCTTCACGGCGCCCCGGGTGGTGTTTCTGATCACCAGGAGGGTATCGACGCCCGGGGTGACGGTGAGCAGGGTGATGGCAACGGTATAGGCAACCAGGTTCTGTTCCATGGGGATCTCCTCAAATGAGTTCAGCTCAGGTGGCCATCATGGGGCAGGGCAGGACGAGTTCAATGGAGGGAAGATCCCATAACAACACCGGCGGGCCCCAACAAAAAAAACGGACACATCAATCCATGCGCCCGTTCGGGTAAACGGGGCTTCAGCCCCAGGGCACCGTTGTGAACCGGGCCTTCTCACCGACTGTTGGAAGGCTGGGGGAAGGCCCGGAGAGAATTGTTGGCAAAATGTTCCCCGAGAGGATCAGAACCCCCAGCAGCAATCGGACCGGTTGTTGTCGTAAGCGCCGGTGGCACTTCGCCGCCGCTCGTTCTCCACCATCACGCCGGTCTGGTATGCCTTTACGCCTTCGTCATGGGGAAGGACCGCGTAACCACCGATCCAGGGCTGTTTTTCCGCCAGGACATCAAGCTCTTTCAAGGTTTGCTCCGCCTCCATGACCTGGTCGGTGTTTTCGGAGACATAATCCCGGGGGATATGCACCTTGTTGACAGCGACTCGCAGATCGCCGTTGCTCATCTCCTTGGCCTGGACCTTCATGACGTTCCCCTCACCGTTGGTGAAATAGCTGATGCCGTCCAGGCCCGACATCAATGCCTGGGTCCCCAGTTCATGGAGCTCGGTGCCGGGTTGGGCCACCGTGCCCTTGGTAAAGTCAAAAAGCCCTGCAACAGCAGGGCCGGAGGAGAAGCTGAACGCCACCATAACAACGGTCACGGTGACGATATGAAACGTTATGCCTTTGAAGGTACTCATATGATGATGCCTCTATCTTAGGATGTATCAAAGCCGGTGAAGCCCGGCCAAATGGTTTATTTCGCGATGCCCGGGGGCACCGATGCCTCTTGGGATAATGTGCGTCCGGTTGTCATGGGTTCCTGCACCACATACCGGGTTCGCGGTTGGGTTTTATGGGTAACGCCTGGGAAAGGTCAGCCGGGTCAAGGGATCATGGGAGGGGGGATACGGAGTCGTGTGGAAGTCGTCATGCCGGGTACCAGCTGCGCTCCCTTCCTGCGGGTTGTTATTTCACGTTTTCACAACATCTTTCTCTGTTCAGCGGCAAGGGACTCCGGGCCATAAGAATGGAAACCGTGTTGCCTGTCCCTTTGATATTGGGGAGCTCCCATGGGGGCTCCCCGGATCACCTGCAAGGCAGGGTCGACTTAGTTGTCGCGCTGATGGTTCCTGTTGAACTCGTTTTCCACCATCACGCCGAGCTTATACGCCTTCACCCCTTCATCATGGGGCAGCACCGCGTACCCGCCGACCCAAGGCTGTTGTTCGGAGAGCGATGCCAGGCTGTTCCAGGTGCGCTCTGCCTCAAGGGTCTGATCATGGGTATCAGCGACATAATTTTGCGGGATATGGACACGCCTGACGGCAACACGCAGATCCCCGTTGGCCATCTCTTTGGCCCGGACCTCCACCACACGGCCCTCGCCGTTGGTGAAATAGCTGACACCGCCGAGCCCGCGATCAAGGGCCTCGGTGCCTAAAGCATGGAGGTCACTGCCCGGAGCGGCCACCCTGCCTTGGGTGAAATCAAACAAACCGGCATGGGCCGGTGTCACGGCCATGACAAATGCTGCAATCACGGCTGTAAAAAACACATGCACATAGGCTCTTTTCACGGTCTTCATAACGGATCCTCCCTTACTCTATACATACCGGTCAACACCGGCTGGATCGTCTTTTGGATAGAAACGCTGTATGGGTAAGAGATGTTACACAAAGCGTGCCACGGCAGGTCTCGGGCCGCCATAAAAAAAGCGCCCCGCCGAATCGGGACATGCACGAGGGCTCAGGGCAAGGCACCCCGGCGCCCGGCACCGGGGTGGAGAATACTCTTCAAGGGCATGGGGATTATTCTTTACAGGGGGGCGTACCCGGATATGCCTTGAGAAACCAGTCAGGCCGAAGGGGGATCGTGTTGCAAGGCCATCTCAAAGAAGAGGTGGGGCATGCCGTGGTACTCGCCGTCCAGCTCCGGCTGCCTGGAAAAGCCAAAGGCGGTGAGGACATGGCCGGACCTAGCGTTTTCAGGGTCCGTAAGGGACACGATGCGGTCCGCCTTCAGCTGGTCCCGGGCAAACGCAATGCACATCCGACCGGCCTCTGGGCCAACGCCCTGCCCCCAGCTCTTCTTGCCCAGGATGGCACCCAACTCAATGGCGTCCACCTCCGAAAGATACCGAAGTCCGCAGTAGCCCAGGGGTTCGTCGGTCTCTTTCCACGACACCACAAACATCCCGTAACCGAATTCCCGCCAGTGGTCCATGAGCACCCAGAGGCGCTGAGCCGCCTCCTCTTCGGCAAGGGGGGCATTGTGGGGAGGAATAAAGCGCATCACGTCCGCATCACCGTAAAGGGCCACGAAAAAATCGCGGTCCGTTGGCCGGGGGGGACGAAGAGAGAGGCGATCACTGATAAGGGGGAATGAAAATGAAGTCATAGATTATGCCTTATACGTCGAGTAAAGGTGATTCCGGCATCAACACATCACCACTCACTTGCCATGGATTTCCAATAATGGCAATACCCAGCAGGGCCATCAAAAGCAGGAAAACAGCAAGTCGCCTCACCCTTGCATGTCCAACGCATTTAGATTTTGTCTCCGATGTTCCTGTACGGGCCGACGGTTTAAGGCAAGCGACAACCTGGTCTACAGGGTTTCGAGATGGCCAACCTCCCTTGCAGGGACGCACTCCTGAAGGGGGCGGGTCTTCCAACGCCTGTGGATCCAGAACCACTGATCCGGATAGCGCCGCACCATCTCTTCGATGACACGGTTAAAGGCCTGGGTGTTTTCCACGAGGTCTTTCTCCGGGTCACCGGTCTTTAGCACGGGAACCTCCGGGCCGAACTCCGCCCGAAATTTGCCTTTTTCTCGTACCACAAAAAAAGAGATTACGGGAACGTCGGTGGCCATGGCAAAGAAGGCCAGGCCTTTATTGGCACTGGCCTTTCTCCCCAAAAAGTCCACAAAAACGCTTTGGCGGGGTTTGCTGGCATTTTGATCAATAAGCAGCCCCACGAGATTTCCTTTAAAAAGCTCTTTCCGAATACCATAGACAGCCCTTCGCGTAGGGTACATACGGCATCCGAACTTTTGCCGAAGCTCCTTGGTGTATCGGTCCAAAGGCTTGAAATCAAGGGTTCGATACACTGCGGCGGACTGAAAACCGGAGGCCATAATAGCTGGGGCCGCAAGTTCCCAATTGCCGATATGAGCCATAACCAGCAAGACCCCTTTCCCTTTCTTATGGGCATTGATGACGTGGTTCAGACCGTAATAACGAAACCGATGGCAGATACTCTCCAATGGCCACCGGGTGCTCTGCCCCATTTCAAAAACAATACGAGCCGTGTTGACAAAATTCCGCTTGGCAAGTCCCGTAAGCGCTTTCTGGTCCATGGAATCACCGAAGACGTGGGTCAGGTTGTCCATGGCCACGGTTCGATGCCGTGTATCGTACTTAAACCAGGCATGTCCGACGAAATGAGCAAGCCGGTTGCCGTCCGCGGGGAATCAGCCCGATAAAAGTTATTAATGATTTGATAAGGTGGTAAGTCATGAACTCGATACGGCGTGAAAATTTCATACATCTTCCTTCGCACTGTAAATAGCAGCAAACCGAGTGAACGGTGGTCGATTCTGGCTGCACGGCCTTTCAAACGATCACGTCACCGACGTTTGCCCGCATGAGCAAACGTGGCAGCGGGCGTAGGGTTGCTGCTCCGGGGTGCGTTGCCATCTCTTCTTTCAGCGTATTAACCTGTGGGCTATCTTGCAGCCTCGCAATTACCGTTATTTTCATCTTCGTCCCCGCGCTTCGTATTGATCGCCCTGCCCACCCCGGTCTCTTTCATTGCCCGCAGCGCAAACTTTGTGGTATGCTCGCAACAGGTCGTAACATCAAAAGATACACCCGGTTTTACCCCGCCCCACCCCCCTCCACGGCCCGTCTTTGAAGACAGAAACACGAAAGAAGGGCCCCATGGACATCAAAACCGCATTCCCGAAAATCGTCGACAACATCCACGACGGCCTGTACATCGTGGACAAAGACCGCGCCATCACCTTCTGGAACAAAGCCGCAGAACGCATCACCGGATACGCCGCAGAGGAGGTCCTCGGCAAAAAATGCTCGGAGAACATCCTCACCCACCTGGACGGCAAGGGAAACAAGCTCTGCACCGGCCGGTGCCCCCTGGAAAAAACCATGGCCGACAAAAAGATGAGGGAGGCTGAGCTCTTCCTGCACCACAAAAACGGCCACCGCATCCCGGTCTCGGTCCGGGTCAGCACCCTCAACGACACTGACGGCAACGTGGTGGGGGGCATTGAGCTTTTCACGGACATCAGCTACCAGACCCTGACTGAGCAGCGAATCAAGGAGCTGGAAAGGCTGGCCCTCCTGGACATCCTCACCCAGCTTGCCAACCGCACCGGCATCCTCCGGGCCCTCCAGGGGGACTTGGAGGAGCACAAGCGCTACGGCGTGCCCTTCGGCATCCTCTTCATGGACATCGACCACTTCAAAAGGGTCAACGACACCTACGGCCATGACGCCGGAGACAAGGTCCTGAAAGCCCTCGCAGATACCTTCGTGTCCAACTCACGGGCCTTTGACCTCTACGGGGGCGGTGGAGTAACGTTCATCGGCATCATCCGCATCACGGCCGAGGCCCTGGAGTCCCTGGGCAATCGCCTCCGCACCCTCATTGCCAACGCCACATGCATCCACAACGGCAACGCCCTGCGGGTCACCATCTCCATGGGCGCCACCGTCGTGCGGCCCGACGACTCCATCGACAGCCTCATCAAACGGGCCGACACCCTCCTTTACGAAAGCAAGGCCGCCGGGAGAAACCGAACTTCCTTCCGCTAAAAAAAACCTCGGGTGGAGACAAACTGAACCGTTACTCTGGGCCCAACACCAGAACGCGATCCTGGAACGTAAGCACTTCGATGTCTCTCAGGGTGTTGATGCCGTCCCGGTTTGGGACCCCATCCTCAACGCGGATGCTGAAGCCACTTCTCAGGCGAATGGTGTACTCAGCATAGTTTCCGCTGAACAACACCGTGTTTTCACCACGGTTGCCCGTGATGTCGTTGTTGTACCCGTTGACCCGCACGTTGCTGTTTTCGTCCCCTGTCAGGGTGACGTCTTTGAGGTAGCGGGAATGATGGGTATACGGAAGCTCGGGGTCGAACCGCAGGGAGAAGGTCCCTTCAAACCCGGGGTCGATGCGTGCGTTGTAGGTGAGGTAGGGGTGAAAAAAGGTGTTGTCCATGATGGCCGCCCCCATGGGGTCGTTCTGTCGAAGGCCTTCCCGATCCTTTGCGCAATAATGCCCGTACATGCCGCGGTCATTCCACGGCCAGGCGCCCCAGAGGCCGTACCAGCTGTCCACCACGGCGGCCAGGTACTCCTGGGAGAGGCTGTTTTCCCGGGTCCACTCATCAACCACCTCTTCCGGCAGGTCACCCATCAGGCCGTTTTCCAGGGCATATTGCTGGGCCACACGAATTCTGGCCTGCAGCCCGGGCAAGACCCCCGGCAGGGTATGGGGTCCGTCCACGCCGATGCCGTAGTCATGGACAAGGTGAAGGATCTCTTCAAAGGTGGCGTCCCGGTGGTGCTCGTAGTCCTGGTTCATGTACCACTCCCCGCCTTCCACCTGGATTTCATTCTGGTAAAGCGGTTGCCCCTCCACCCTCACAGGAAACCACCGATCGTCGCTCCCGTTCAACAGAAGCAACGCCGCGCCGTTGTCGGCCATTCGGTTGGCCACGGCGGATTTGTCCTCGCCGTAAAGAGACCCGGGGAAGTCTTTCAGGTAATGCTCCAGCACCCCTTTGGCCCGAAGCATTTGAAGGTCACTGATCTTGTCCTGGGCAAGGATATGAATGGGCTTTCCATTGGGCGCAACCACCTTGGTGTACTTGCAGAACACCCGTCTATACTCTGGTTCCATGGAGGCAGGCACAGCTCCGATGCCCGGTGCCGCTTCTTCGATGCACGCCCCTTTGCAGAGCGCGGGAGAGCTCCAGGCACTGCATGCGACGAGTGTGACAAAAAACAAAACAACCGCAGCTGTGTTTCCTTTATTTTTCATTCCGACTCCTTGTTCTGGTTTTTCTTTTCAGTTAACGCACGGTCGATTCCGCCGTGGCGGACGGGTCGCGTGTTTCCGGTAACCGTGGGGGTTGACTTCAAGGCGCAGTGTAGAGCCGGCAAGGGGGCACATTCTATGGAGATTGTGTGTAAAAATGTGTACAAATGTGAAGAAACAGGTTCCCATAAGGGAGGAGTGTTCCAATGACGGCAAAAACCCGTTGCCGCCACGGAAAAAACCATGGTACGACCAGACTCGTATCGTGATGTGTTTCCCCCGCCGCACCACCCGACACGGTCGGATACCGGGCGCCGAACCTCTCGGATTCCCAGTCTGAGAACTATCTTTTTCCGTTACACGCTGGAGTTGTTCACATGGAAAAGAAGATCCCCCTGCTGCTGGTTGAAGACGACAACCGCCTTGCCCCGATGATCAAAGAGTACCTTGATAAAAATGGATTTGATGTGACATGGGAACGGCGGGGAGATTGCGCGGAAAAAAGGCTGGCGGAGTGTTCGCCGAAGGTGGTTGTCCTGGATATCATGCTGCCGGGCCTGGACGGGTTTTCCATTTGCCGTGCCATCCGGCCCACATTTACCGGGCCCATTCTGATGCTCACGGCCAAGGGGGACGACATCGACCACGTGGTGGGCCTGGAGCTCGGGGCCGACGACTATGTGGCCAAACCCATGACGCCCCGGGTGCTCCTTGCCCGGCTCACGGCCCTGCTCCGGCGGACCCAGGCGGAAGCCGAGCCCCGACATGCCACGGACACCTTCACTTTCGGAAGCCTCGTCATCGACACCCGGGACCGAAACGCCTTCCTTTCAGGGACCCCCTTGAGCCTCACCACCAACGAGTTCAACCTGCTCACCCTCCTGGCCTCCAGGGCGGGCGAGGTGGTCAGCCGTGATGACATTTCAACAACAATTCGTGGTGTGGCCTACGACGGGCAGGATCGATCCGTGGATGTTCTTGTCTCACGGGTCAGGAAAAAGGTGGGGGATGACCCCAAGCGCCCCAAACGAATCAAAACCGTCTGGGCGGCGGGGTACCTGCTTGTCACGACGGCGTGGGACGATCCTTCATAGATGGGGCCTGAACAGGCCAGGACAAACGGACCAGGGCACCGCCCAGGCGGGACTCGCCGATGGTCACGCGGCCCCTGTGGCGCTCGGCAATGCTGCGGACAATGGCAAGGCCCAGGCCGTGGTTTCCGGACTCCCTGTCCCTGCTCTCATCCAGTCGGATAAAGGGCACAAAGACGTTTTCCCGGTGTTCCTCGGCAATGCCGCACCCGTCATCCTCCACGGTGAGGAAAAAGTCGTCCCCTGATCGTTCCAGGGACACCTCAACAGAGCTCTTGGCATACCGCACCGCATTGCCCACAAGGTTCCCCAGGGCCCGCCCCAAAAGGCGTTCTTCAGCCAGGGCAGTTGCCTGCTCAGGTTCCAGGAGGTCCTGGAAAGCCACATCCACCTCCGGCCTCACCACGGAAATCCCGGCTTGAAACGTCTCCAGCCACCGGGTCATGTTCACCTCTTGAAAATCAGGTTTTTCGCCCCCATGCTCCATGCGGGAAAAAGCGAGCAGCTCTTCCACCAGCCCGTCTAATTCTTCGATGCTGCACTGGATCTCTGCATTGAGTTTCTGCCTTGCCCCGGCATCGGTGGCTTCGTCCAGGAGCCCGAAGGCAAACTGGAGGCGCGCCAGGGGCGAGCGAAGCTCATGGGAGACGGCATCGGCCAGGTCGATACGGTAGGAAATCTCCCGCTGGACCTGTGCTGCCATGGCGTTGAACTCTTCTGCAAGGATATGCACGGCCGACCCCTTGGAAACCGCCACCCGGGCCGACAGGTCCCCTTTTTTGAACCGCTCGGCCACCCCGGTGAGGGCATCGAGGTCCCGCCACAGGGGCCGGGTCCAGAGAAAGGCCCCTGCGGCAATAAGGACCAGGAACATGCCAAGGACACAGTACACCGATACGTAATAAAGCAGGGCCTCCCCCTCGTCCAGGGAACCGAGGACAAGGTAACTCTCAACACCGGGGAGAGTGCACCAGGCAATGTCTGCCTCCTTGTCCACCCAGATCCCCCTGCGGGCCAGGCGGTCCACAGCCCCTTGTCCCCCGTCGGCGGGAGGGGCCTTGCTCAGCCGCACGGGAAACCCGAAGACCGGCCCGATGGCCGCAAGGGCCTCCTCGGCGGAAAGGGAGTCCTGTCGCTGAAGTTCCCGGGATATCAGAAACACGGTAAGGTCCGTGACCCGCTCGTCTTCCCCCGTGTACCAGCTCGACCCGTCACGCCCCGGCTCCACCAGAAGCACCTGATCGCTCTTGCCAAGCCGCCGGTAAAAGGCGTCTTCCGAGTAATCACTCACGAGTTTACCGTCTCGCAGGCCCTGCTGTGCGTCCTCTTCCAGGCCCTTCACATCAACCAGGGGCACAAGCGAGGCAAGCCTGCCGGACACCTCGCCAAAGGCCCTCACCAGCTCCGGCCACCGGGAGGGGGGAACTTCCCGGAACTCACTGAATGGCTTCATTACCCCTTTCATGATGAAGGCTTGTCGTTCTCTTTTTCAAGGGACTCAAGGTAGGGCAGCACAGCCAGAAACGACCCGATCCACACGGCCAGGACAAGCAGCAGCAAGAGGTATAATTTGATAAAGATCTTCTTCATGGCATGTTTTTTCTCTGATGACGGTTTGTCTTACATCATATCCGACTCTTCATCACCCGGTCGGCCTGCAAGGCTCTTGACCAGGCTGTCGTCTGCCTTGACCTTGTCCCCGGGTTCCAGGCCGGCGACGATCTCCACGTGGATGCCGTCGGAGAGGCCTGTGGTCACGGTGCGGTGTTCACAGACCAGGGGGTCTTCACCGGTGACGAGGTTCACGAAGGCCCCTTTCTCTTCAAAGGTCACCACCCCTTCATCGATCATGAGCACGTGCTTTCGCTCGGCCAGGACAATTTCTCCGGCCGCGCTGTAGCCCGATCGCAGCAATCCCTCATTGGGAAGGTCCAGGGTGGCCCGCAGGTCAAACTTCACCGCCCCGTTGGTCTGGGTGCCCTTGGGGGAGATGAACTCCGTGACCCCGGACAGGACCTTCTGGCGGTCCGCGCTCAGGGTCACGGCCACAGGCATGCCCGTCTTCACCTTTTCCACGTCGATTTCATCCACGGTTCCCTTGAAGATCATGTCCTTCATGTCCGCGATGACGGCGATGGTGGTGCCCTCGTTCATGGAGTTGCTCTCAATGACCGAGTCCCCCTGCTTCACCGGAACACTCAGGATCATCCCGTCGATGGTGGAGCGAATGAGGGTATTGGAGGCGGTGTCCCTGTCCCCTGCCCGTCCCTCCAGAATAAGCTGGAGGTTCTCCCTGGCGGCCTTGAGCTCAGCCTGTGCCAGGTCGGCGGCAAGCTCGTGCTCGTCCATCTTGGACTCTGAAATGGAGGCGGACTGAAACAGCTCCCGGTTACGCCGAAGGGTATCCCGGCAGTTGGCGAGGTTGATGCGGGCCACCTCCACACGGGAGCGGGCCGCGCTCAACTGGATCATCTCAGGCACGATCTGGATGGTGGCGATGATCTCGCCCTTCTTCACGGACATGCCCGCCTCTTTTTCCAGGTTCTGGATGATGCCTGCCACCCGGGACTTGATGTTGATCTCCTTTCTCGGCTCGATGTGGCCCGTGATGAGGATCCTGTTGGAAATGTCCCCATAGGACGGCGAAACCGTCCCGAAAGTCTCCACCGGCCCGTGGGACTTGCCGTAGAGAAACACAAAGGTGCCGATAAACAGAGCGGCAACGGAAAGCACAGCAAGGCATGTCATTATTTTTTTCATCGTTTCATCACACTCCATAGTCGTGGCATCATAACCCCACAAACCATCATGGGTCAGCTTAAAGCAGCCTCCGGCGGCAAGGTGTGCCACCTTGAAAGCAGGTTGCGAATGCGCTTTGCCCCTCGTTCCTCGGGTCAAATCACATCCGCCTTTCAAACAAACGTCTACCGTAACTATTCGGTTGCCTCTGGCGGGTCGCTAATAGTATCGTGTAGATTTACATGCCCTCCGCCTCCCTTTGCCCCCTGGAGCGCCGCACTCCAGTGCGGCACGGGTAACGACGGACTAAAAGGCCGCTTCGGTCAATTTTTTACGGGCGCAGCCCGTAAGCAAATGAGACGGCCCTTTAGCCCGGATATTTCACGAGTCGAGTGCACCCATATTCAAGGCATCAGAGCTGCAGATGTAGTGTTTTACCTCAAGGCTCTGATAACGCAGAAGATGGGTGCACTCGGCTCGCCCGAAGGGTGAGAAAATCGACCAGAAAAAGACGAATGGCATTTTGCATTTTTCAAATATCTAAATTTCACCCACTAACCGCCTGTAATGATATGTTATTGATTTGGCTTGACCGTTTGCTCATGAAATATCCGGTCCAAGAACGAAGAGCCAGAGCATCCCGAAGACTCTTCGTCCTGAATGGCCTCCACAGGCTTGATGCGGACGGCCCGCTGGGCGGGCAGAAGACCTGCCAGAATGCCTGCCACCACCAGGACGGCCAGGGCTCCCAGGGCCGCGTCCAGGCTGATGGAGGGATTGAGGAACATGCTCCCCTCTCCTCCGGCCGAGGCCTTTTTGAGCACACGGTTGGCGGCCTCCAGAATCACCACCCCGGCAGACAGCCCAGCATATCCCGACACGCAGGTAAGCAGGGCCGACTCGCAGACAATCTGAAGCCGGACCTGAAGGGGCGTGGCGCCCAGGGCCCGCTTGATACCGATCTCGCGGGTCCGCTCCCGGATCACCAGAAGCATGATGTTGCAGATTCCGATGACACCGGCAGCCAGGGTCCCTAAGCCCACGGCCCAGGAGAGGGCGGAGATCCCGAAAAAGAGGCTCGTCATTTTTCTGTACTGGCGCTCGATGTTCAGGTGGCCCACGGCCTGGGCATCATCGGGGGCGATGCTGTGGCGCTCCTTGAGTATGGCGATGATGCGCTCCTCCAGGGTGGCCACGCTCACACCGTCGGCGGCGGTGACGCCCATGTAATGAATGTCGTCCCCCAAATTCAGGAGGCCGCCCAGGGTGGCAAAGGGCAGGTGAACAGTCCGACTCTTCTGGCGATCCTGGGCGGAGATGGGGGCCACCACCCCCACCACCCGGAAGTACCCGCCGAACACTTTCACCTTTTTTCCGAGGGGGTCTTCTCCGGGCAGGAAAAGCACCTCGGCCACCCGTTTGCCGATGACGCACACCTTCCGCTTGTCCCGAATGTCCAGGCCGTTGATGAACCGGCCCTTCAGGATCTTCATGGATTCGATGTCCCGCCAGCTCGGCACGTCCCCCACCACGGTAAAGGAAGCGGAACGGGCCCCCCGGGCCACATTCTTGGCCCCGCTGCCCGCGTGAAGGCGCGGAGCAATGCTTTTGAGCTCGGGCAATTTGTGCTTGAGCACGGCCACGTCCTGCAGGGTGATGTGCCACTCCCGGCCCCGGCTGTACCCGCCGCCGGGTTTTCCCGTGGGCTGGGACCAGAGATAGGCGCCGTTTTTGGCGTATCCGTCAAAATCCTTCATGGCCCCGTTTTTCAGGGCGTTTCCAGCACCGGTGAGGAGGGTGAGCATGAAAAGCCCCCAGAACACGCCAAAGGCCGTCAAAAACGTCCGGGTCTTGTTGCACCCAAGGGTGTGGAAAATCTCTTTCCAGTAATCCGCATCAAACATGGTCGTTACTCCCGCATGGCCTCAATGGGTTTCACAAGGGCCGCCCTTCGCGCCGGGAAAAAACCGGCCAGGACCCCGGCTGCAGACAGAAGCAGCAACGCCTTCACCGCAATGCCGAAATCCACGGTGGGATTCAAAAACACGGTGAAATTGCCCAGGACGTCTGTGCTCTCGGCTGCCTTGGCGCTTGTCACCGCCATGATCCACTGCACCAGTTCCAGGGTGGCCACCCCTGCCACCAGGCCGGTGTACCCGGCCGCAACGGTGATGAGCACCGCCTCGGTCACCACCATGCCCACCACCGATGCGGGGGTGGCCCCCACGGCCTTGCGGATACCGATCTCCCGGGTCCGCTCCCGCACGGTGATCAGCATGATGTTGCTGATCCCCACGATGCCGGCAATGAGGGTGCCGATGCCGGTGATCCAGAGAAACAGGCGAATGGCCGTAAAGAGCTTGCGGAACATGATGGACTCTTCCTGGCTGTTCATGGTCATGAGGGCGGCTTTATCCGACGGGTCAAAGCGATGCTTGCCGGCCAGGGCAACCCGGGTGCCGGCTTCCATGAGGCGACTTTTTGCCAGGGGGGTCTCGCCGTCCACAAGATAGGTAAACCCCGTGATCTTCCGGTCGGTCTGAAAGAGGCGCTGTCCCGTGGCAAAGGGAATGTAGATCGTCCGGCTGCCGAAGCTGGAGAGGCGCTTGAAGACCCCCACCACGGTAAAGGGAATCCCCCCGATGAGAAGGGACTGCCCCACGGCCTCTGGCTTTCCGAAGAGAGCCCGGGCGATTTCGTCGTCCACCACTGCTGTTTTACGGGTTTCCTGCATATCCACGGAGTTCAGGTAGCGCCCCCGGATCATCTCCACACGGGTGATGTGCCGGTTCTCCGGGCAGACGGCCTCCACGTTGAAAAATCCGTACTCGCTGCCGTGGCGCACCGGGGTCTCCAGGTTCAGTTCAATGACCGGGGCCATGTGGCCAATGCCCTTGACGCGCCCGCGAACCAGCTCGGGGTCTTCCAGTTGAGAATATCCCCAGCCACCACCACCCCGCCGTAGTCCTTCTGGGTAAACCCGCCGTACACGGAGATGGCGTTCATGGCCTCGCCCTTGAAATTTTCCCTCAGGCCGTTTTCAAGGCCGGTGCCCGCCCCCAGCAGAACGATGAGGATAAAGATCCCCCAGGCCACGGAGAACCCCGTGAGAAGGGTCCTCAAACGATTCCTGTTCAGCACGCCGAAGACCTCCCGCCACCGGTCCGCGTAGAACGTATCCCGCCCCCCTTGTGCTCCGGGGTGCCGGCCTCGATGCATCGTCCTTCAACCGGATCATGCGGTCCGTCATCTCCGCAATGTCGGGTTCATGGGTGATGATGACAATGGTCTTGCCCGTGGCGTTGATCTCCCGGAGCAGGGCCATCACCTCGTAGGAGGTGTCGGTGTCCAGGGCACCGGTGGGCTCATCCGCCAGGATCAGGGGCGGATCGGTGATAAGGGCCCGGGCAATGGCCACCCGCTGCTTCTGCCCGCCGGAGAGCTCTGCTGGAAGGTGGCCGGCCCGGTCTGCCAGCCCCACGCGCGCCAACAGGGACCTGGCAAGACGATTTCTCTCGCGCCGTCGAACGCCCCGGTAGTACAAAGGCAGGGCCACGTTCTCTTCGGCTGTCTTAAAAGGAATAAGGTTAAAGGACTGGAATACGAAGCCCAGGTTTCGGTTGCGCAGGCGAGCGGCCCGGGTTTCGTCCATGGCCCCTACGGCCATGCCGTTGAGGAGGTAAGAGCCGCTGTCGTAGCTGTCCAGAAGCCCCAGGATGTTCAGAAGGGTGGACTTCCCCGATCCCGAGGAGCCCATCACCGACACCATTTCCCCTTCACGCACCGACAGGTCGATGCCCTTGAGTACATGGAGCCGCCCCTCTCCCAGGGGATATGTTTTATGCAGACCCTTGATCTCAATCATAGTCGAAAAACCTCTTGCCGCCGTCATAAAACAGGGGCGTTTCAACGGCCCGTTCCATCTCGGCCATGGCCCGGTACATGGCATACCGCGCCTCGGCACGGCTGTTTTCCGCCTGGGTAAGCATCATGTTGGCATCCAGAAGGTCCGTGGGCGTGGCGCTCCTGGCCTTGACCATGGCCTCGGTGACGCGGTGGTTCTCCCGGGCCGAGGCCACTTCGCTGTGGGCGGCATCATAGCTTGCCACGGCGAGCCGGTAATCCTCCACCACCCGTTTCAAAGCGGTTTCAAGGGTCAACCGGGTGTCTGCAAGGGTCTCTTGAACCCGGGAGACCTCGGACCGGGCGCTTGCCAGGCGGCTCTTCCTGGCGGTGCCGTCGAAGAGGGTCCAGCTGAGATCGGCCCGCGCCACGGTATCGTCGTTGTGGCCGTAGGCCCTGCCGTCGGGCATGGCCGAGTCCCCGTAATGGGTCCATCCGGCCGACACGTCCAGGGAGGGCCACCAGCTGCCTTTGGCCGCCCGGGCATCATACCCCCTGGAGGTCAGCAAGGTGTCCAGATATTTCAACTCGCTGCGGTTGGCGTCCATCATGGCCGTCAGCTGCTCTAGGGCCGGTACCCCCGGGGTCTCCGCCGGAAAATCCGTCAAGGGCTCGGCGCCGGAAAGGGTAAGCCCCGTTACCTTTTCCAGGTCGAAGATCGCCACCCGTACTCGTCTTTGGGCTTCCAGGACCTTGCGATGGGCGGCCACGGCCCGGGACTCCACCTTAAGCACCTCGTTTTTCGGAAAGAGTCCCACCTTGTAGGACAACCGTGTGGTCTTGAGCTGTGACTGCAGGAGCGCCTCGGACTCTGTGGCCACGGCCCTCTTCTTCCGGGCGCTCAGCACCTCGATGTAAGCATTGATCACCTTGAGCTTGTAGTCTTCCACCTGGCCGGTCTCCTGGAACTGCCGTGCCTGATAGCCTGCCGCAGCCGACCGATAGGTGTTGAGGTCGGCCAGCCCGTTAAACAGGTTCCAGCTCACCGCCACCCCGGCAGACGAGCTGTCCCGGCCGTCACCACCCGCCGACCGGTCTGTCCGGGAGTAGCCGTAGCGGGAGGTGACCTTCGGCATCAACGCCGCCTGGGCCGTGTCCCGTCTGTACTTGTCAATATCGGTTTCATGGGACGCCCCTTTCAGGGTGTGGCTGTTTTTCAGCCCCGCCTTTACGGCGTCCTGCAGGGTCAGGGCATAAAGAGGCCCTGAAACCCACAAACTCAGTAAAAAAACAACTGCACTGATCGCGCTTCTCATACCTAAGGTGTGCCTTCTGTGTGTCAGTCAAGATATTCTCTGGGGTTGGCTCCTTTCGGAGTCATGTCCTGCCGGGCCAGCTGACCTGAAAATCAGCCTCCGCATTGTAGGCAATGCATACAGTGAAAGCAATTTCAGATATGTCATATCAGCAGAACCACCCACGGAGTAAACAAGGACACCGGGCTTAAAAGGTATACCCGATGCCTGCCCCCACCATCAGGGTAGAGCTTTCGAAAAAGGAGATATTGCTTGTGGTCTCCCCCATGGCAGCCCTTGCCTGGAAAAAATAACGGTCGTACCCCAACGGGGCGTGGTAGGTATATTCCGTGCTGAAAATCCACCCCTTGTCCTCACGGGTTTTTCCAAACACCGGGTGGGTTGCATCGTAGCGCCTCTGCTCTCCGGACACCACGGAAGAGAGGCTCCAGCGCCCCATGTCCAGGATGTGAATGAGATTCACGCGGTATCCGTCGTAGCTGTTGCTTTGGCCGTCAAAATCACCCTGGACGCCCCCCAGCCCTGCCAGGACCATGGACCGCTCACCAAAAAACAGGGGAAACGACACCGTGGCTTCACCGGTCTCCCCGTCCCTTTTGAGGTCCGGGTTGTTCTTCCCGGACACGTCGTCCCGCACCCGCGTAAGCGTGTAGGCCACGTCGAGGCTAATGGGAAGCCCCAGGACATCCTCCCAGGATAACTCCACGGTGCGGTCCTTGGATTTGGTCATCTCTCGGGCCGATCCCACGAGGTAGGGATCTTTCCAGACATCGGTGCGATGGCGGGAAAAGCTTAAGGCCATGGTTCCCAGGTCCCCCAGGGACTGGCCCACGGTGAGGTTGCCGATGACGCTTGTTTCAAGCTCTTCAAGCCCATCCACCACGT
Source organism: Desulfoluna sp. CYM3A (assembly GCF_056829965.1). Taxonomy (NCBI): domain Bacteria; kingdom Pseudomonadati; phylum Thermodesulfobacteriota; class Desulfobacteria; order Desulfobacterales; family Desulfolunaceae; genus Desulfoluna; species Desulfoluna sp. CYM3A. The sequence goes on along the minus strand of NZ_CP186556.1, from coordinate 260,856 downwards.
CCATGGACACCCACGTCCCCGTGGAGTCGAAATAATATCCCCCCTCCAGGGTCATCAGGGGGATAAAGGAGGTCTCTTTATCGGCGGTGTCTTCCAGGCTGGTGATGGTTTCGTTTCCATCTTCCGCATCCAAAAGACTGGGCCGCCAGTGAGACACACCGCCCCCGAGCATGGCGGTGCCGTAAAATCCGCCCTCTTCACCCTCCGGTGCCGGGCCCTCGGCCCATACGCCCATGGGAGCGCAACAAAACATCACACACATCACAAAAAAAGCAATCCGTCCCACAATAGTCACCTCACATCCTCAAGCCTTGTGTTTGTTCTTTGCTGCCTCAGGGCAGCATGACTTCCGATAAGTCCATGGCTATCACGGGTTGTGCGTGTCATTCTGTGGAGAATGTGTGAAGAAATGCCAACGAAGGGCCTGGACGCCCCCGGGCAAAGGCATGAGTTGTTGCAGCTACTTCCGTTTGGCACCTCTTCTGTGGACAACCTTTTGAAACGTGAAACGTAACTATTCGGCTCCAAAAAACAGTCACCGACGGCCCTGCCGGGGGCCAAACTTTTTAAAAGTTTGACAAACAGGCCTTACGAACGACGTGACCGACCGAAAGTTTTAAACAGACGACGCAACCGGAATGTTTTTGCGGAGCTTTTTTCAAAAAGCGACCCGCCGGAGGCAAGTGAATAGTTGCCGTAAAGCAAACAGATCTTGACGACCAACCAAGGGCGAAACCCACCCGCGAATGTGATCAACCCGAGGAACGAAGGCTGGAAGCATTCGCAACCTGGGGTCCAGGGGTGGCGAAGCCACTTAGGCTAAAAATCCCCTGGCCGCCGGAGGCAGGCTTTTTTCTCTCACGTTAACCATGGAAGGCATCGCTTTAGTTTTTTGCATCGGTCGGCCCGGCCGGTGTAAAATGCAAAAAACAGCACTCCCTCGTTTTGTTTGAACGCCCCCACAAAGCCCAAAGGAGGTTCCGTGAACCCTGCACGCAAACGCGTCATTGTGGACTCGGACATGGGATGGGACGACATCCTCTCCATTCTCTGCCTCATGAAGCACCCTTCGGTGGAGCTCCTCGGCATCTGCGTCACCGGGTGCGGCGAGACCGACCTCCGGTGGGGCACCCTCATCGCCAAGACCCTCACAGAGCTGGCCAACCGGCCCAGGGTCCGGGTCTGCGCCGGCACCAGCACGCCCATGGGGTTTGATCACCGCTTTCCCCAACCCTTCAAGGATGAGATGAACAGTGTCATGGGGCTTCTGGGGAGCCTCAACCCCTCCGTCAGCTTTGAAACGGACCCGCGCCCGGCCTGGCAGTTCCTGGCCGACACCCTGGAGGCGACCGACGAAAAAATCACCCTCCTCTGCCTGGGTGGATTCACCAACCCTGCCCGTATGATGGACACCTTCCCTGCCCCACGAATCGACAATATTGAAAAAATCGTCGCCATGGCCGGGGCTGTTTATGTGGACGGCAACGTGGCCCTGCTCAACAACGCCAGGGACGCGTGGGACCAGGGCCCGGTGTACGCCACCAACCACGGGGCTGAGTGGAATGTCTTTATCGACCCTGTGGCGGCAAAGCGTATCGTGGACTCCCCCATACCCCTCACCCTGGTTCCCCTGGACGCCTGCAACCACGTGCTCCTGGGCCCGGACATGGCAGAGGCACTTACCGCCGTCGATCCCCTTGCCACCCTGGCAAAACGCATCCTCCTTGAGAAAACCGGTCCCCACAACGAAGGCATCCCCGTCCCCGTCTTCGACCCCCTGGCCACCCTGGTCATGACCGGGGACATGCAGAGCTGCCAGTCGTACCGGGCCTTCCTGGACATCGACATAACGGAGAGCGAGACCGACAACCGGTGCGGCACAACCCGGGTCAGCCGAACCGGCTCCCGAAAAGTCACCGTCATCCAGGGGGGCTCCCGGCAGGAGTTCAAGGCCCGGTTTGCAGCCATCCTCAACGGAACAGGCAAAACCTGACAAAATGAACATATGACGACTTTGTTCATTGCACTTCCCCCCGCCTTTCTCTATACTTCAGAGTATCCCACCTCACACAACGCGAACGAAGGGCTCACGCATCTGCATGCCCGGATTGCGCACCCGCTGTTTGAGCCCTCTTGCCGGTCTCGGTTTGTGCAAACGATTTGCCAACCATAACCATCAAGTCAGGGGGAGACGTCATGAAAAAAAACAGTTTCGTGCTTACGATTTTTCTGCTTTTCACCCTCATCCCATGCACCGCCCTTTCGGCGGAGACCTTCGAGGACCGGGTCTGTTTCCGGGGCAACCAGGCATCGTTCAACACGAGGTACGACGTTAAACTCAAAGACGGCGACATCTGGATCAAGGAGAGAACCGGGATCAACACACCGGAGCCGCGGGTCAAGCTTGAGCTCCCGGAGGGCCTTGCCGGCCAGGTCACCGAGTTTGCCATGGACGATGAGCACATCATCGCCTTGAACGGTGAGCGCCAGATCTACACCATGTGGAACGGGCTTGATGACATATCGGACTTCACCTGGCAGAAGGAGTGGGGCATTCCCTTCTGGATGGGCCCGGGCATGAAACTCACCGACGAGATCATCACCTGGGATTTTTCCGTGGTGTCGAGGCGGGAAGACGGGTACTGGACCGACCCGGCGGGCAATCTCTTCGAGGTGGGGCTGGCCAAATGCTCCCATATCTGGATGCTGGGACCCAACGGCCAGGACCTGATCTACAACGACCCGTGGCTACCCACGGACTACAGCTACGGCATCTGCGGCCCGGAAAGGGGGGCCTTCCAGGCCGTGAACCTCAGCACCAGCGGATCCCACCTGTTTCTCATCAACAAATACGGGGACATGTACACGCGGTTCTACGACTTTGATATCGGGGGCGCCGACGCCTTTCTCCCCTCTTCTTACGAAGACCAGAGCGACAAGCTCATCCCCCTCATCCAGATCCCCACGGACTGGATCCGCCACCCGAAAATATCCGGCACAATCACCGACCGCATCAGCATCCACAAAATCGGACGTAACTGCATCCATCGTACCCTGCGGGTGGAAGGCGTAAGCGAAGGCGGAGAAACCGGGTACTTTGAAAAGGACATCACCGAGGTGGACGACACCACCCAGTGGACCTTCCACACCACGGGTGCCCCCCTGTCCGGCACCATCCTGGACAACCGGGAGGGAGACACCACCCACCTGACCCTGGGGGAACGGGACGACCGGTACTACGCGAAAAACATGGATGACCTGGGCTCCCTCACCCCGGGCCTGCCCTGGTACCACATCATCAACGGCAATGACTGGGCCGCAGAGCTCACCAACTTCAGCTGCTACAACACCCCGGTGGACCTTGTGGTGCACCTGAGCCCGGAGGAGTCCCTCAACCTGAAGCTGCACACCAAGGAGACCATCCGCGTCAGCCCGCGCCCCAGGGGCCTGACCGACGATCCCCGGTACATCCCCGGGGCCATTGAAGTCCCCCAGGAGCTTCTGGACAGGTACTCCGAGCTTCCCGTGAAATCGCGAAAATTCATTTCAAGTTACCTGATGAAGCGGGAGTTCACCCGCGTGGATATCCAGGCCACTCTGGACAAGGTCACGGTCACAGGCACGGCCGGGGGCCTTCTCATCGTGTGGACCTTCCGGCATTGACATCACGATAAAAAAGCCTCCGGCGGCCCTGCCGGGGGCCAAATTTTTGAAAACCAGGCAACTATTCAGCCCAATCCACCTCTGACTGCCAGAATAATATTTACAGCTTGTTATGTGACATCCCGTTAAGAATATACTTGCGCACCATTTGTTCGGAAAACCATCATATTTTGCCATGTCTATGCTGCGTGAAGATCACCCGCACATTGGTTGTTATGACCGTTACGATTCTTCGGCGGTGCGCAAGCGCACCCTACCTCACTTACACCGTCGGTAACGCGTCATGCCCACATAAACTGAATAGTTACAAAACCGCTGGATCCCTTCTGCCTTGAGGCCAAGGATACGTAAAGCCCGCCCCGTCATGCCCCTTCCGAAGACAAGCGTCCTCCACGTTTTTCGATTGACAGGTGGCGCCAATACGCGTAATCAAAAAGGGAACTTTTATTCTCAAGGAAACCAGAATGAACAACGCTTGCCACATATTGGCGGCGGCAGCGGCCATGGGGTCAACCCATTGTCGTTTCGCTGCCTTCTGATTATATAGACCGCAGTAAGAACGCCATGGGTTGACGACGACAACCCGTGGCTTTTTTTTTGCCCCGGGCTGTCCCCGGGGCCCCGCCCTCACATACCGACCCATTGAGCCTTCTTACCCAAAACCCAACCGGAGGCGACACATGACGGAAGAACCACTCATCAAGTACTCGGAACGAATGGGCCACCTGCCCCCGTACCTGTTCGGCATGATCAACAAAATGAAGATGGACAAGCGCAGGAAGGGGCTGGATGTCATCGACCTGGGCATGGGCAACCCCGTGGACCCGGCACCGGACAAGGTGACCGAGATGCTCTGCAAGGTGGCCAAGGACCCCAAGAGCCATCGCTACCCCGTGGCCGGGGGCATCAAGCACCTGAAGCAGGAGCTGGCCCTGATGTACGACAGGGACTACGGGGTCTCCCTGGATCCCGGCTCCGAGGTGATCACCACCATCGGCTCCAAGGAGGGAGTCTCCCACCTCTGCCTGGCCCTTCTGGGCCCCGGAGACACCATCATGGTGCCCACCCCGGCGTTTCCCGTCCACATCTACGCGGCCATCATCGCCGGGGCCAACGTGGTGCGCTTTCCCATGGCCTCGGATGAGGACATGCTCAGGCAGATCTCCGACCTCTGCGAGTCCATGTACCCCGTGCCCAAGATGCTGATGCTCAACTACCCCCACAACCCCACGGGCCAGGTGACAAGCGTGGACTTCTTCAAAGAGGTGGTGAAACTCGCCAAGAAATACCGCTTCATGGTGATCCAGGATTTCGCCTATTCGCGCATCACCTACGACGGCTACAAGGCCCCCAGCTTCTTCGAGGTTCCCGGGGCCAAGGACGTGGGTGTGGAGTTCGGCTCCTTCTCCAAGTCCTACAACATGGCCGGGTGGCGCATGGGCTACTGCGTGGGCAACGCCGAGATGATTACAGGCCTGGAGAAGATCAAGGGCTACTACGACTACGGCATCTTCACCGCCATCCAGGCAGCAGGCATCGTGGCCCTTCGCGACTGCGAGGCCAACATCGCCGAACAGGTGGAAGTCTACCTGAAGCGAAGAGACACCATGTGCGACGTCCTCAGGCGCATGGACTGGGAGGTGGAGGCCCCCAAGGCGGGCATGTTCCTCGCATCGAGTTCCGAACGCTACAAAAACAGTCACGACTCCATGGCCTTTGCCATGGAACTCATGGAAAAAGCCCACGTGGCCGTGGCCCCCGGAGCGGGCTTCAGCAAGGAAGGGGAAGGCTACCTCCGCCTGGCCCTGGTGGAGAACGAAGAGCGCATCCGTCAGGCCCTCCGTCAGATCCGGCAGGCGGACATAGACCTCAGGTAAAATAGGTGATGAGATGACGTTAAGGGCTGGGGTTTTTGTGGATCGCCGGGCCGTGGTCATCGTGTGGGCCACCAGGGTGTTATTGATGACACCGTCTCAAGTGGCCGACGACCCGTAGGGTGCACTCTGTGCACCGTGTCCGGGTCACCCAATGCCTCGATTTTACCGAGGCGTGTGGGGCATGGCTGGCTGATAAACCGGCTCAGTATTTGGCGATACGGCGGTCCATGAAGGCCGCGGCCTGTGAGAGGCTGAAGGTGAGAATAAAATAGAGGAAGGTGACGGTGAGCCACACCTCAAAGGTGAGAAAGGTGGCGGCCATGACCTCCATGCCCTGGAAGGTGAGCTCCTGGATGGAGATGACGCTCATGATGGCCGAATCCTTGATGGTGGAGATGAACTGACCGGCCAGGGGCGAAATGATTTTTCGCAAGGCCTGGGGCAGGATCACGTAGCGAAATACCTGCCCCTCTTTCAGGCCTGTGGCCCGGGCCGCCTCCTTCTGCCCAAAGGGCACTGCCAGGAGGCCGCCCCGGACGATCTCCGTGACGTAGGCCCCTTCGTAGATGGCCAGGGTCTGGGAGATGACAGCCAAGGGGAACACGTTTCATCTGGGCCTCACCGGCAAAGAGAAAGGAAAAAATGGCCCGGGTGATCTCTGAACGCCCCCTGAGCCAGGCATCCACGCCCAGCAGATCCAGGAACTGGCTGCTGATGAAAAAGTAAAAGAGAAACACCAGCACCAGGGACGGGATGTTCCGGATGGTCTCCACGTACACCCAGCCCAGAAGCTTCTGGCCCGGACTGCCCTGGGCCCGCATGGCCCCTGCCGGGATACCGATGACCGAGGCCAGGAGACTGGCCCAGAGGCTGAGCTTCACCGTGGTGAAAAACCCCGTCAAAAGCAGGTTGGGCACCCAGCCCCCCTCATCGGTCCGCCTCAGGAATCCTCTGAGGCGCCCCCCACTCCCATCCGTAATCCAGCACCACCCCCACCCGGTGGAAAAACCACAGGACAAGCGCCCCCACCAGCAGCAGGGCCGCGGCGTCCACCATGCCGAATCGATATCTCTTGTTGCCAAAACCAATCATAGAGCTTACTTCACCCGTTCTGCCCAATCCCGGGTCTCAAACCAGTAGTGCTTGGTTTCCGCGAAGAACCCGTCGGCCTGTTTGGCGCGAATCCAGTTATTGAAAAAATTGAGGGCGTCGTGGTCCCCCTTTCGAAGGGCAAAGCCGATGGGCTCCCTGGTAAAATCCTCTTTCAGGGGAACCGTCAGCTTGTTCGGATATTTCAGGGCCTGAAACCGGGGGAGGGGAGCGGAAGACACCACCCCGTGGACCCGCCCCAGGTGAAGTTCCTGAAGGGCCTGGCTCTCATTTTCAAAAAGCTTAAAGGAAGCTTTGGGCAGGTACTTTTTGGCGGCCATCTCGGCGGTGGTGCCCATGCGCACGGCGATGGTCACCTCCTTTTTGTTGAAATCCGCAAGGGAGGAAAACCCTTCTGCCTTTTTCCGATGGGCCACGATGGACATGCCCGTAAAATCGTAGGGTTCGGTAAAGTTCACCTTGAGGTTCCGAACCGGGGTGATGCCCATGCCACCGATGATGACGTCGAATTTACCCGTAAGAAGGGCCGGGATAATGCCCGACCAGTTGGGTCAGCTCAGCTCCACTTTCCCGCAGTAGCCTTCCAGCTTCCCTTGGCCACCTGGATTAAAAAGCTCCATCCGCGCCTCCCGGTCTTGTCCATGACGCAGGCCACAAAGGTGGACATGCCCACCCGGATCACCCCTTTTTTCTGAATCGTCTCGATCACGCTCTCGCCCGCCCAAAGAGGCCCGCAGCCAAGCAGAACCCATACCATCATCACACAAGCCAGCCATCGTCTCATCATTCTCTCCTTCGGTGGGTTATTATTCGATAAACCCCGGCAGCTCCGCCGGTGGCCATGTCCCAGATCAATCAGGCCTCACCCTTGCCCTTTAACCTTTAGCCTTTAGCCCTTCGCCTTTCACTTATCCCCTCATCCTGACCCTCGCCTCCCACCGGGCAATACAGGCGGACAGGGTGGCTGTCATGGCCAGATAGCAAAAGGCCACGGTGAACCAGATCTCAAAGGTCAGGAAGGTTTCAGCCACAATGCTCTGGCCCTGCATGGTCAGGTCAAAAATGGAGATGGTGCTCACCAGGGCCGAGTCCTTGATAAGGGAGACCCCCTGGCCTGCCAGCATGGGGAGCATCTGCCTCAGGGCCTGGGGTAGGATCACCTCGGCAAAGGTCCCCAAGGGGGTCATGCCGAGGCTGAAGGAGGCCTCCCACTGTCCCTGGTCCACGGCCGCAATGCCGGAGCGGATGATCTCCGAGGCGTAGGCCCCTTCAAAAAGCGACAGGGCAATGACGGCCGAGGCGAACGCAGACAGGTCGATGACAGGTGAGATCACGAAGTACATCACAAAAAGCTGGATCAAAAGCGGCGTGTTGCGGATGGTCTCCACATAGCCCACCACCAGGGCGTTGAGCACCGGAGAGGAGGTAAGGCGCATAAAGGCCGTGGAAAATCCGATCACAAGGGTCACCGCTCGCCCGAAATCTTCAGGGTCACCAGGGCCCCTTTCAGGAGCACTCCGGCCCGGAAGCCCTCATCGGTGACCGTCACCAGGTAGGGCCAGACCCTGTACCACTGCCAGTTGTAGTTCAGGTTATGGTATCCGTAAGCCAAAAGGGCCAGGAGACCTGCGAGAAACATCGCGGTTTTTCCGTACATCCTGGTCCAGCGTTTCCATGCGTGCAAAGGCTCTCCGTTTCGTCACTATTCAGTTGCCTCCGGCGGGTCGCTTTTTGAAAAAAGCTCCGTAAAAACGTTCCGGTTGCCTCGCCGTAGCCCTTGGGCGAAGGCGGATTGAAAGTTTGGCCCCCGGCAGGGCCGCCAAAGGCGCTTTTGAACTGAATAGTTACTCCGTTTCTTTATTTTCACCAGGTTGGGGTGGGGGTTTCGGTGGTGTGCGCATCCGCCGACGGGGTTCGCCGGGCAGCGGGTTGAGGCCTCGGACATCGCGGCTGCCCCATGGCCCGAATGGAACTCGTGTTCCTCGAGCAGCAACCGTCATGAAGCACTGTCAAGGATCTTCAACATGTCTTAATGGGAGGCATATCCGGATCCTGTAAAAACAACACCCTTCATTTGACATCTGCCACCAGGAGGGGTAGCTTCATTTTCCCGGTGTGAGCAACCGGAAAAAACCGTTTCATCAGGAGCCCCCATGCAGGACCAAAACGCCAAAATCCGGGAACTCACCCAGCGCATCCATGAACTGGAGCTCAACGACCGTTTTATGGGCCTTCTGGAGAAGGCGCTGGATGCGGTGTACGTCATCGATTTTTCAGGAAACTTCATCGACGCCAACGACACGGCCCTGATAATGCTGGGTTACCAGCGCCACGAACTTCCCGGCCTCAACTTCTTCGAGCTGATCCGGGAAGACCAGAAAACCCATGCCACCGGCATCCTCGGCAACCCGGAAAAGCGAACAGGCTTCACCGAAGCCCTGGAGTTTCGCGTCCGGCGAAAGGACGGTTCCCATATCTGGATCTCCACCCGGGCCCGGCTCATCAAGGAGAACGATGTGCCTGTGCGGCTCCACGGCATTGCCGTGGACATCACCGACCGGAAAAAACGGGAAGAGGACCTGAAAAACCGGGAAGAAAACCTGATCATGGCCCTGGAAGGCGCAGAGCTCGGTGTCTGGTACTGGCGGGTGGACAAAAAAGTGGTCACCCTGGAGCGGGGCTGGGGCCAGCGCTTCGGCGTAAAGAACGGAGAATCCATGCCCCAGGCCGAATTTCTGGACCGACTGCACCCGTCGGAGCGCCCCTTTGTCTCCGGTTCGTTTACCCTGCACCTTAAGGGCGAAACAGATGCCGTGCACGTACGCCACCGCCTCAAGGGACGCGACGGTGCATGGCTCTGGATGAGCACCCGTGGAAAAGCCGTGGAAAAAAGGCCCGACGGCCATGTCCTCACCGTGGCCGGGACCTTTTTGGACGTCACCCGCCAGGTGCGCATGGAAAAGGCCCTGAAACGCCGCAAGGCGGAAGTCGAAGAAAAGGTAAGCCGCCTGGAAGAGAGCCAGGCAGCCCTGAGGGCCCTTCTGACCCAGCGGGAAAAAGACAAGGAAGAGCTGGGTGAAAACATGACCGCCACCCTGCGCCACCTGGTGCTCCCCTCCCTGGAGAAGGTCACCGACCACCCCCTGACCCCCACCCAGAAAAAGCACCTGGACGCTGCCATGACAAGCCTGTCGGAGATCATCTCCCCGTTCACCCGGCGCCTGGCCTCCCCCTTTATCAACCTCACCCCCATGGAACTCAAGGTTGCCGAGTTTATCCGGCAGGGCCACACCTCCAAGGAAATGGCCGCCATGCTCCACCTCTCCAAGGGGACCATCGACTTTCACCGCAACAACATCCGCAAGAAACTGGGCCTCAACAACAGCGGGGCCAACCTGCGCACCCAGCTCCTCTCATTGACCCGGTAGGTGCCGATTCATCCATTCGTATACGTGGGGCAGCCTGCGGAGCGAGGACCCCTTAAGGTGCTGGAGCCGGTTTGGAATCGGTTCGCAGCTCGGTAGGGGAGCTACTGGCTGCCGAGCCCTCTTCAAGGAAACACTCAAAAACCCGTTCGAGTGAAATCACCGTTCCCACCTGCCGCGGCAGAAAAAAGAATGCCACACAACTTCGTAAACCTACGTGGTGACAAAACATCGTTCGCGACATAACACAGGCACCTCGATTTCCCATCTTCATTAACATCCTGCCAGTCAAAGCGATTTCATAGAATCGCTATTCTAAAATATAGGTTTCAACCCTATATTCCCCCTCTATTCTTTCCATATTGCCTTTCCATGGGGCTCTGGCATGCTTTCTGAGTCATACCGGTGCACCGCACCGCAACAGATTGGAAAGACCGGAACCACCCGGTGCACCCACGAACTTTTTATGAAAACATGTCGAGGCCCCATGAAACGAACCCTGACCATCCTCACTGCCCTGCTGACCCTCACTTCGGCACTCCCGACGTGGGCCGGTATGGTCGACACATACGGAATCGGCTCCCGGGCCACTGCCATGGGAGGTGCTGTCAGCGCCGCCCCCTCCCCCGTTTTTGCGCCCTACTACAACCCGGCGGGCCTTTCCCGGGCCACCACCGCCACCATGTCCGCCGGTGTCCTGACCACCACCCCGGACATTGAGGTGGAGGACTACAGCGTTGCGGGAGTTCCTCACCTGGAAACCCCCACCGACTTCTCCGACGACACCGGGACCCTTGTGGTTCCCCACCTGGGGGCAGCCATGCCCCTGTCCGACCGCCTGGCCGCAGGAATCACCCTCTGCGTGCCCTGGGGCATGCACGTCAAATGGGACAAGAACCCGCAAACCAACCCCGGGGCCCACAACAACTACGAGGCGTATTACCAGCGGGTCACCGTCACCCCTGCCCTGTCGTACAAAGTCAGCGAAAAGCTTGCCCTGGGTGCCGGGATCTCTTTGGGGCGCTCCGAAACCGGTGCGGATTTCATACACCTGATATACGGTAAACCCTTTGAAGCCGAGCTCACCGACGACTTTAACGTGTCCTGCAATATCGGCGCCCTCTACCAGGCCACGGACCGCCTCTCCATGGGCCTGACCTACCGGAGCCGCACCGATGCAGACTTTGAAGGGGATCTCAAGATGAGTGGCATGAACATCGGCAAGGTCACCCTGGACTACGATCACCCCGAGCAGGTTCAGGCCGGTGTGGGGTATCGATTTGGTGCAAAAAAAGGATTGCTCGTGGAAGCGGACGCCACTTGGACCCGGTGGAGCATCAACGACACCCAGAGCCAATACATCACCTACACCCAAACCATCCCCGGTACCCCGCTTAAGGCCGGAACCACCGAGGCCATGATTATCCGCCGCGACTGGGACGACACCACCAAATACAGCATCGGCATGGAGTGGACCGTCAACCCCACCGTGACCCTTCGCGGCGGCTATGTCTGGGATCCCACCCCCGTGCCCGACGAAAGCCTTGACTTCATCTGGCCCGACGGGGACAAGCACACCTTCTCCCTGGGCGCGGGCTTCACCTTCGGAGACTTCACCCTGGACATTGCGGCAAGCTACGCGGACATCCCCAGCAAACGCACCATCAACGGGGAGAGCGAGGCCCTGAACCCCAGTTATGGAGGCGCCCCGGTCAGCCTCGTTGCCGACGGCACGGTGCTGAACGTCGGCACCACCCTCTCCTACCGGTTCTAAGCAATCTGAATAGTTACACCGCACCTTAGTTAAAAAAGCGCGCCATGGTTTCCCATGGCGCGCTTTTTTTGTTGATCTTACATGGCCCAGCCCCGACACGCCCCCCCAGGCACCTCCTTTGCTGCGGCATGGAACCTTACCTTAAAAAACCTGTTTGACAACTGTTCCGAAAAGGTGTCCCTGGACAGGGCCTTGCCCGGATGGTGATCACCTCACCGGGAACTGTCTCTTTTCCCTTGACAGGCACAGAGCTTGCAGGATACTTTGCGCACAAATCAATCTTAGAAACACTTCCGAAAGCCAACAACCCACATTTCCAGACATCAGACGCCAAGCCACCGCATGCGCCGGGCAGGATATCAGGTGTGCGACCCGGCTTTTGGCGGCCCCGATTACACCCGACCAACGGACATCACCATGACTGCAGAAATTACGTACAACGAATGCATTGTCTTTCTGCTGGCAAAAGCCAACCAGAAAGCCCAGAGAAACCTGAAAAAACGCATGAAGCCCTATGGCCTCACCACGGTCCAGGGGCTCGTCCTCGGTGCCATCTACGAAAACAACGGACTCACCGCCAGTGAAATCGGCCAGCGTCTCGTTCTGGACAACGCCACGGTCTCCGGGGTCCTCGACCGGCTCATCGACGGTGGCTGGATCACCAAGAAAAGCGATGAGAACGATCGCCGGGTCCAGCGTATCCTCTTGACTGAACAGGCCAACGCCAGCATCGTCAACGATCTTTTCAAGGTCCGTGCCGACGCCAACGAAGAGACCCTGGCTCACCTGAGCCTGGAAGAACGGGTCCTTCTGAAACGGCTGCTTCGCGACCTTGAGTAGTCACTTTGTATACAATATATAATGTGCGCGAACGTGCCACAATTCCCCCCACAACGCAAAACACCCTGAGCATTTGACAGCTCCGGGTGTTTTCGTTCGTACGCATTATTTCGCGGCGATAAAACCAAGTCTCCCCCGACGATCACGTCAGGGGATAACCTGTTGAAAAACATAAGATTGACCCTTGTTTATCGCTGTTTCGTACGATCTCTTTCAAAAATAGAGTCTCTTTACAAAAAGCGTCCCCTGCCGGGACCTCACCGACCACCCTTGCCGAGGCAGGGGTTCCCTGTGTCCGTGATTCTCAGGGTTTCACGTACGCGTAGCCATCCCGCTGGAGTTCCACCAGCTTGAGAACCCCTGCCCTCGTCACCTTGAACGCCGGATGGAGCACCTCGGGGGTGATATCGTACTGGACCAGGGAGTTGTTGCAGACAAAAAAGACGATGCCCTGATTCGCCAGCCTGGTAACCAGCTCCGAAAGCTCCATGTCCATGCTCGCCGTCACCTGCTGAGCCCCGGGCCCGTTCACCACAACGGCCCCGTCGATGGGACGCCCCTCCATGGCCGCCAGAAGGTTCTTCATGTTGTTTAACGTCAGGCGCAGGCGCCTCTCCTTATCGGAATCTATATGCAATACGACTTTCATAAGCTCCCCTTTCGCTGAACACTCCAGGGAGGTACGCGCCCCCCGGATTGTCGTAAAATAATGTGTTGTGACATGGGATGCATTCGTCTACAGTCTACGTTACAAAACATGTGATCGGCCCGCCTGGGTGAAGTAAAACCTGACCGAGCCGCCCCGAATCATGTGCATCCCCGTTTGTCCCCTGTGCTCATAGTCTACCATAAAGCAGGTGACGGATCTCGGATTTTACGCTCCGAAAATAAACACACAAGGAGAGCCCATGACCACCGGCGCACTGTCCGGCATCACCGTCCTCGACCTGTCCCGGCTCCTTCCCGGCCCCTGGTGCACCATGATGCTCGCCGACCACGGCGCACGGGTCATCGCCATTGAAGATCCGCGCTACGCCTCCCAAGGCGCCTTTCCAGACCTCATCAACCGCAACAAAGAGCACGTAAGTCTTAACCTGAAGTCCGACACGGGCAAGACCATCTTCCTTGAGCTGGCAGCCCGGGCCGATGTCATCGTCGAGGGCTTCCGCCCCGGCGTCACCCATCGCCTGGGTGTGGGATACGACCACGTCAAAGCAGTCAACCCCGGTATTATCTACTGCTCCATCACCGGCTACGGCCAGACCGGCCCCCTTCGCGATGCACCGGGACACGACATCAACTACCTCAGCGCGGCAGGGGCCCTGGATCTGATGGGATCCAGAGAAGCCCCGCATGTCCCCGGGTTTCAGGTGGCCGACGTTGCCGGAGGGAGCTTAAGCGCTGTCTCCGGGATCCTTTTGGCCCTCTTCCACCGGGAACGCACTGGCATGGGCCAGCACATCGACATCTCCATCACCGACGGCACCCTGGCCCTCATGCACCTGGCCCTTAACATCGGCCAAGAGACGGGCACCGAGCCTTCTCGCTGCGACACCCTCCTCTCCCACCGTTACGCCTTTTACAACACCTATGAAACCGCCGACAGAAAGTTCATCGCCCTGGGCGCCCTGGAGCCCAAGTTCTGGAGCGCCTTCTGCCGCGCCACGGGCCTTGACCGCTTTGAGGCCCTGCAGTTCGACGACGAAAAACGGGAGGAGATCATCCAGGCCGTTGCCGCCCTTATCAAATCCGAACCTCTGGGCCACTGGTCTGAGCGATTCAAGGCCATGGACCTCTGCTGGAGCCCGGTAAGCTCCCTCTCCGAGGCCATGGACAGCAGGCTGTTCCGGGAACGGGGCATGGTGGTGGAGTCACGCAACCGCAACAACAAGCCCGTCAAAACCATCGGCGTGCCCGTCAAACTCAGCGAAACCCCGGGGAGCATCCGCACCGCCCCCTTCTCCTTTGGCCAGGATACAGAGACAGTGCTTGCGGAACTGGGCTACCCTCCGAAAGAGATCCAAGCCCTTAAAGAAACGGGCGTCACCTGAAACCGGATCAAAGTAGACAATAAAAATGAGAGAGTGAGAGGGGAAGGCTCTTTATGCTGTTCGTACATGAACATCTTACGTTACGCATTGTGCCGAACCCGCCGCCACGGTGCAGCAGGCCCTCCTCGTCGAGCTCGGCGTCGGCATAACGCAATCGTTCAAAAGGAATGCATCTTTGTATATTGAAACCCACAGGCTTAAATTAAAGCCCTTTCGCCTTGACTATGCGGAAGCATTCGCAAAAGCGCTTCATGATCCGAAGATTTATACTTACCTTCCGGAGGATGTGCCGTCCCTCAAGGATATTGAGGAAATCATCACATGGTTCATCAAAAGAGATCAAGGCAATATTGAGACGGGTTTTACCGGAACAAACCTGTCGATCCACATGAAAGAGACCCGTGAAATCATAGGCTGGTGCGGATTGCAGCCCTTTGAGCCGGAGCCCGATAAAACAGAAATCTTTTATGGGCTGACACCGGCCCACTGGAACAAAGGCATCATTACCGAAGCGGCCAGCGCTGTTCTGGATTATGGGTTTTCCGACCTGCAACTTGAAGAGATCGTTGCCGGAGTCAAGCCACTAAACATCGCCTCCGTACGGGTTTTGGAAAAAATTGGAATGAGGTACCGGAAAACCCTCCACTCGGTTCCAGACGGATCGGAGTTTTATGCAGACGAGTGGGTCTACGCATTCACAAAGACCCGATATTTTGGTACGAAACCGTAACAGGGCCCATATGGCGACAGACTCATCACGCTCCACGCGAGAGGCATCATGAAGATCTTGATTGTCTGTTATTCCCGAACCGGTTGTACCGAAAAACTTGCAGACCATATTGCGCGCGACCTCACATCCCGAGGCCATGGTGTACAACGGGAGATCCTTGATGTGGTCAACCCGAAGAGTTGCTGGAACCTCCTTTTCCGGCAGATCCACCAGTATCCTCTGGTCGGGCTGTCGCTAATCTGCTCCAATTTTTACCGCCGCTGGGTAAACAGCTACCATCAGCCGGAAGAAGCGATCCGGCCGCCTGTTTTTACGGATGTATCGGCCTTTGATCATGTATGCATCGGCGGCCCCAAGTGGGCCTATACCTCCTACCCTGTTGCAAGGTATCTCAAGCAGATCAAGGGCCTGCGGCACAAGCCGGTGAGTGCTTTTGCCACCTTCGGAGGGCCGCCCCTGAACGTCTTTGAACTTGATTTTATCTTTACCCCCATGGCCGGGCAAATCCGAAAAGCAGGGGGAGTCCCTGCGTCCACACTGGGACTTTCCAGCAATTACCATGAGCTCCATTTAATCGGAATCTTCAGGCTGTTTTCCCGGCTTGTTCTCCGGCGCCCCCTTCGCTCCTTTACTGTCGAAAGCCATTACGGCGAACAGCAGATCGCATCGTTTTGTGAGGCCATTGATCAGGAAACCCCGCAGTAGCCACAGAGGCCTGCGCCAACCGTGATCGTCACCGCCGCATATGGATCCCCCTGCCCGAATTTTCTAGCAGAGAGACTGAGGTGATATCCCTGTGTAGCTATTCAGCCTGCCTCCGTCGGTTCTCTTTTTGAAATAATCCCTGCGAGACTGGAGACAAGTGCCTTGATAGACAACAACATGAAAATGAGGATGCACTGCTGGGGCACGCCCCAAAAACGAAGCCTGATTGTCAAACTTTTCAAAGTTTGCCCACCGACAGGGACTCCGGAGACTAAAATATATTAATGCGTTAGCCCTGGCGACAGCCCCTTGCCTGCAGTCCCTCCTTATGCTAAACCGCTGTAAGTCAAAGAAGATAAACCGGTGCAGGGCGTGTGACACGCGCACCATGGCACGCATCAACATCTCTTCACGTCCCGGCTGATATCGAAAGCCCAAAGGGCAAGTGGATCAGCCCGTGACCAACCCGAAAAGCAAATCGGTGACTAACCATGACGGACCCGTCCAAGAAACACGGCTTTTTCAGCCTGAACGAGTTCGTCCAACCGACCTGGAAGCTGCCAAAGCGTTTTATGGCAACCTGTTTGGGTGGCGCTTTGCCGAGACCAAGACAATCTACGGAAACCGATACCTCACAGCCTTTAAAGGTGGCGTCTTTGTGGGAGGGATGATGCTCAAGGAGGGCAACGTCCCCGATGACGTTGCCCCATGCTGGGACCCGTATCTTTCGGTTGACGATGTCGAACTGTCGGCAAAACAGGCAGAAGAACTCGGTGGTGAGATCGTTCTTCCGCCCACGGACATTCCCAACGTGGGTCGTTTCTGCGTCGTAAAGGATCCTCAAGGGGTCAGGCTTCCCGTGAGCTGACACAAAGACCATGAAAACGACAAACCACCCAGCCCTTGAGCCCTTTGGCAACGCCCTCCTTGCCTACTGGCGGGGGGACAGGGATGCCCGGCTCGATCATGAATACAGATCCGGGCGCATCGCCTCCATCCCGGTTTCCGAGTTCTTCCGAAGCCCCGAGGCGTTCTATCCCACGGAAAAGGTTCTCCCGTGGTGTCGCGGCCGGATTCTGGTCGTGGGCGCCGGAAGCGGGGTCCATGCGGTGACGCTTCAGGCCTCAGGGCATGAGGTCACGGCCGTGGAGGTCAGCCCCCAGGCCGTTGAAATCCTTACAGAACGCGGGATAACAGACATCAGGCAATGCGATTTTTTCGAGATGCCGGAAGAGGCCTTCGACACCATCCTCATGCTGGGGCACACCATCGGCATCTGCGAAACCGTCAGCCGGATCCCCGTATTGCTGAGCACATGCGCCTCCCTTCTCGCCCCCGGAGGGCAGCTGCTGGCCAACTCCGTGGACGAAGCCCTGAACCAGGGGAGCACCGACAGCCCCGGGTACCCGGGGGAGCTGGAATTCCGCCTCTCATTCAAAGGCCGCACCGGCCCCTGGATGCGCTGGCTGCACGTGGATTTCGATACCCTGTCAGAGAAGGCCTCTGGCTGCGGGTGGCACACGGAGGAACTGGAGAAAACAGAAAACGGGGAATTTCTGGCCCGGCTTTACCCCGTGTCTCACATGGCCTCACTGAAACACCTCTGACGCCCCAGACCTAAGGAATAAACATGCGAAAGTTCAAGGCTGTCATTTTTGATATGGATGGGCTTCTGCTTGATAGCGAGAGGCTCTACTACGCATCGTTCCCGGAGACATGCTCGTACTTTGGGCTCGGGGACCTGTCTGATGTATTCAAAAGTTGCCTGGGAACAAACGCTGTGACGGGCAGGGCCATTCTCACGAAAGCCCTTGACGGCCTTGTTCCCTATCACGCCTTCAGCTCAAAATGGGAACAGCTCATTTCAAGAGTCATGAGCGAAAAACCCGTGCCCCTAAAAAAGGAGCGGATCAACTTTTGACGGCGCTACACCAGTCGAACATCCCCATGGCTGTGGCCACGTCGTCAGATACAGAGTTGGCTCGCACAAGGCTCTTGGATTCAGGAATTTTAACCTACTTCCAATGTGTGGTGGGAGGCGATCTCGTGAGTAAAGGAAAGCCGGACCCGGAGATATATGCCATCGCAGCGACCAGGCTCAACGTGTCTCCGCCCGATTGCCTCGCCCTGGAAGACTCCAGCAACGGCGTTAAATCCGCCGTATCAGCCGGAATGACCGTGGTACAAATTCCGGATATGATACAGCCGACCGAAGACCTCCTGGCCCTTGGGCACATTGTCCTGGACGACCTGGCTGAGGTGCTCCGGTATCGTTTTTGAAGACACAGAAAACGCCAGATGGTTAAGTTTACGACACGCAACACACCCCAAAGACATGCATGAAAAAATGAAACCAGTCATTCAGGAAGAGACAACAGGATGCGGCATTGCTGCCTGTGCGGCCTTGGCGGGTATCGGCTGTGAAATTGAAGCAATGGCCAACCGCATGGGAATTTTTGCTGGCGACAAGGCATTATGGTCTGAGACAGGGCATGTCAGAAGGCTCCTCTCTGAGTTCGGGGGTCTGGTGGGGCAAACCAAAATGCCCTTTACCGGTTGGGAGGAGCTGCCGGACAAGGCGCTGCTGGCCATCAAATGGCGCATGGAAAACGTCAAGCCGTTCTGGCACTGGGTGGTGTTTTCAAGGCAACACACCGGATCCGTTGTCCTTGATTCCAAAAAGGGGCTCAGACACAACCTGCGCCGCGACTTTGGTCGCATGAACCCTAAGTGGTACATTCCGGTATGTTCGTAGCCCCCAAGGCCTCACCTCTTCTTGACAACCCTGGCGGGGTTTCCGGCGGCGACACTGTACTCCGGGATATCCTTGGTCACCACACTGCCTGCACCGATGACACTGCCTTTTCCGATAGTCACACCTGCCAGGATGATCGATCCTGCACCGATCCAGACATCATCTTCGATGGTGATGGTCCCTTGCTTGCCTTCGCCCTGCAGCATCATGGGGAGCCCTTTGTTGGAGATATCATGGTTTCCACCGATGATCATGAGCGTTATCGCCGGTAGCGCGTAATTTCCGATGGTAGCGGGGCTGTACTTCGTTGGTGATGATGGATGTGTTGTTGGAAATGAAAATATGGTCCTTGAAATGGATATGCTTCAGCTTGCTCAGGGTCACATTTTTGCTTATGTTCAAATCGGTTCTCGAGTTTTCAAGTAAACCGTACCTGTCCAGGCCTAAACAGTACTTGATGATATTTCTTAATCGGTTTGATCTCTTCCTAATTTTTTTGCTGTCTCTCAACCCCATACACATCCTCAATACAAAAGGCGCATTTCCATAAGGTGCCATACCATCTCACCTTAAATTAGGTTGAGAGGAATCCATTTACCCATATTCATCACAGAAAAAACGAACCATAACACCCATCTCTTTGCCATTCAATACAGGCCCCTCATTTCTCTCCCCGAAAACGGTCTATCACGTTGTATATTTACAGGTATGACTCCCGCTGGCCACTGCCCGCCAGGAAACCGTCAAAAGCAACCGCAATCCGGATAGTACCTTCCTTTTTTCCTCCGTATCCATTTCCAATGACGGCAAGATGCGCAGATCATTTGCCCCATGGGGCGGAAAACAGGTAAACTGTAAAATAGGTCCGGTTTTCTGTTCAAGCCGGCCAACCATCCCACCAGCTCTTCGGCACCCCTTGCGATGCGCTTTCCGGTACTGGCCAAAAACGCCGGGTTTGCATCAATGTCCTATGGGGTCCCAAGAACCTGGAACACGGTGTGACGAAACCACCCCGTACCCATCGCCCCACGATCACCCCTCTCATCCTTCGTGTTCGCTGTCTTTCGATTTCGTAACCGGCATCCCCGGCGCTCCGCTCAACCGCCTGTAACGGTGCCTCCTGCTCCCGTGTCGCCTCATGCGGCCCGCGCTTCTGCCCTTTATCACGGTGTTACATGCCACAGCCTCGCCTTGGGGGACCGCTTTTCCTGTCCACCGGAACGGCATATGACGGGTTGCAGTATTCGTCACACACGGGCCGTTTCTCTCCATCCCTGGTAAGTTGCACATGAACCCCGGAATGAAAGGAGGCACCCATGAATATTGAACACATGGCAAATTACGGCAACGGACTCGTGGACTCCCTTGCAGGCCCTGAGTTCCAAAAGATCGAGAAAAAGATGTTCTGCCAGATCTTGGGCGTCCTGCGCCGCGAGGTGGGAATCAGGGGCATTCCCAAGGTGCTCTACCGGTGGCGCGACGAAGTGAGGCACATGAAACAGGCTGACTGGCTCGACTTGGAAAAAAGAGGCGCGCCCCGGGCGGTCATTGAATCAACCTTTGACTTCATCGCCCTCATGAAGGTGTTGGATGAACGGTTCGGCATGGAAAAAGCCAGGGACCTGGTGACGGATATCCACGAACGGACAGAGGCGGCACTGCTGAAAACAGGGTCCACCGTCAACCTCTTTGCTGTTCCGGTAAGCGACCTCAAGGCATGCAATGACAGCTTCCGCTCCTTTGCCGAGTATACCAAGGCCCAGGTCCAGGCAGCGGTTGAGGAAGGGCTACACCACACGGAGATCATCGAAGACACACAAAATGCCCTCTCCTTTCACATCCATTTCTGTGTTATCCATGAGGTTGCCAAAGCTTACGGCAACCCCGCCTGGAGCTTTCCCTGGTGCAGGATCGACAACGTCGTGTACCCCAAAATGGGCGACCGGCTCAACTTTACCTTTACCCGACGGGGCACCCTCCCCACCGGCTCACACACGTGTGATTTTCGGTTTGAACGCAGCAATGGATACAGCTGAAAAGGAACAGAAGCGTGAACCTCATTATGTTTGACATCGACGGCACCCTTATCCAGTCATGTGGATTTGACGCGGAATGCTATCTCCAGGCCGTCAAAAAAGTAACCGGCGTTGCATTGAACACCGACTGGACACGGTATACCCACATCACGGACGCAGGCATCCTGGATGAGTTCCTTACCATGAAAGGGCTCCATGAAAACCGGGCGACTCTTCACCGGCAAGTCAAAGAGGAGTTCACCCACCTGGTGGCCTCCCACCTGAAGAGTTCGCCTGTGCGGGAAGTGGACGGGGCCGTGGATTTTCTGGACCTGTTGCGGGCACGGGATGATGTGGAGATCGCCCTTGCCACGGGCGGTTGGGAAGAGACAGCAAAGGCCAAGCTCCGGTCAGCAGGGTTCGATTCGTCGGACGTGGCCTTTGCCTCCTGCTCCGACCACGTGGAACGGACCCGGGTCATGCAGACCGCCGAGTCCCGCTGCCGGCACGCCGGATTTTCCACCAAGACCTATTTCGGTGACGGGCCCTGGGACAAAGAAGCGAGCAGAAAGCTCGACTACCAGTTTATCCTCGTGGGCAACGGCCTCTCCCACACCAAACAGGTGGACCATTTCAGGGATGCCGAATCCGTGTTGTCGCTTATCGGCATTTAACCCGGAGATAGATCATTGATCGTTTGGTGACGATTTTCCGTGGAGAGCAGATACGGGCTGGTTAAAGCGGCCCGAAAAAATCACCCCAATTCAAAGGAGGTGACGCCGTACAGGCGATGCAGGGGAATGTCGGGGGCGGGCCCCGTGTACATCCGCGCGGTCTCAAAAACGATGTCCATTTGGTGGCGCGCTGCAAGGGACACGGCCTCGTGGTTTACTTCCGGGACATCGAGATACACAGGTTCCGAAGGCGGCACCCCGGCTTTCAGGGCAAGAAAAAGGGTCTCCGCCACCTCGGGCGTGTCCGCCATGAGGGGACCCACTTTAAACCCTTGCCGGCAGGGCCTGATGACTCCGTAACCCGCAAGGTCACCGTTCAGGACAACGCCCAAAGCGATGCCCTCGGGCTGATGAAGCCAGGAAGCGAGAAACCGGGCCCTGTTCTCCGGGAAACAGGGCCGATCATACGCCTCAACGGCCTGGAACGGCAGTGCGTTAAGGGGTTGAAGCCCGCCGTGTGTGGGAAGTTCCCCGCCACCGCGCCCCTCGTAGCGGATATTTCGATACGCCAGCTTAAAACCGGACTTTTTGTAATTGTCCTGCTGGGCAACCACGCCGTCCAGCCCCACGTTCCGACCCTGGAGCCAGCCCAGCCCGGCATTCCAGATCTGCATGCCGAACCCTTTCCCGCGGTGTTCCGGCTTGACAATGTAAAAACCAAGGAACCCGAACCTCTCCCCATAGGAGACCGCTGAAAGGGTTGCCACCGGCTCCCGGTTCACTTCCCCTATAAAAAAACCGTTGGGATCCGCCGCAAAAAAACTCTCGGCGTCATGTATGCCGGGGTTCCACCCCTCCATGGCCGCCCACGCAACGGCCATATCCATATCTCGTCGGGTCATGATCCTGACGGCAAACTCTGCTGAAGACATAAGCCCCCTCCCTCATGTGTTTCCGTTTACCTGCCCACACTGGTTACTATCCAGCTAAAAATGCCCATGGCGGCCCTGCCGGAGACCAACCTTTAGAAACGTTTGACAAACAGGTTTTGAGCCGTCATTTCAGGGCTCCGCCGACACAATTGAGATGCGTTCTCATCAGGAACGGTCTTTGCGGAACATTTATTCAAAAAAGCGATCTGCCGGAGGCAAGCTGAATCGTTACCCACGCTGTAACGATTCGAACGGGTTCCATCACATCCGACGCCCTCGTGTAACTATATATTTTTTAACCATTTACGCAAGGCAGAGAATCAAGGATCAGATAGAGCCGGCATGGAAAAGCTGCGAAAGGATTCCTCCGGGGCACCACAGACGCCCCAGCCTTTCCCGGCTCCTCCCTGTTTCCTATTTCCTGTTTACTATTTCCCCTTCATCCCCCAGGAAACACTTGCCAAATACCTCAAACATGCCTACGCTGTCTCCCACCTTTTTTCACACGATCACGCCCTTGCACCTGCATCCGGGAACAGAGGCTGCTGACCTAACCAACACGGACATGACCATGGATATACGTTACAGAATCATGAAAAAGGGCGATGAGCGCCGCGCCTGTGCCCTTGTTGAAACAGTATTCAATGAATTGGTGGCCCCCGGCTACAGCCCCGAGGGCATCCGGGAGTTTTTCAAGTACGCCTCCCCGGACGCCATGGCAGCCAGATCCGGTGCAGGCCAGGTGGTGATTGTTGCAGAACAGGAAGACGAGATGGTGGGGGTCATCGAGATGGTCGCCTGCAGCCATGTCTCCTTGCTCTTTGTGGGCCGCCGCGGCCAGGGAATCGCCAGGGAGCTGTTTCGCATCGCCCTGGAGGCGTGCCGAAGCATGAACCCTGAGCTGTCAGAGATCACGGTCAACTCGTCGACCTATGCACAGGCAGCCTATGAAAAACTCGGATTCACCCCCACAGGCCCGCAACAGGAAAAAAGCGGCATCGTCTTTGTACCCATGGTCTGCAACGTGAATTAACCTGCGCCATCACCGTCATGTTTTCATTGAGATGACAAGGCATCACAGAAACGTCCCTTTCATCTCTCCTTACAGTTCACCTGCGATTCACGTCAAAAAGAGAGGCGGACACCATGAACCCCATAACCATCCCCATCAGCCAGTCCACGTCAGATACGTCATCCGTTCCGGGCACCCTGCATGGTTCGGGAACAACGGCCGTCATCCTCTCCAACATGGACACCAACGATCAGGGGGAGTGGGCACCTGTGGTGGAGGCCCTGTCCTCAGGCCCCCACATGGTCGTGACCTACGACTATCCCGGCTTTTCCCTTGAGCAGTCCCCCATCCTTGAAGCGGTCATCGCCCATGTGACTGCCATGGGTGCCACCCGCATCTTCCTTGCCGGGGCGAGCAGGGGCGGTGTCGCGTCTCTCAAGGTGGCCGCAAAGCATCCCAATGACGAAAGAATCGTGGGCGTCGCAGCCCTTTCATCGCCCATTGAGCATGAAGGGACGTTTTTTTACACCGAGGAAGAGTTAAAAGCCATCTCCGTTCCCAAGCTGCTGATCAACTCCGAAGGGGATGACGGCGCAGCCGACAACCATCGCATGCTCGCCCTGTTCAGCGCGCCGAAAACCCTCGCCATCTACCCCGGTGACGGCCATGGCACCCAGATATTCGACGAGCATAAAGACGCTGCGGTTGAAACGCTGGCAACCTTCATAAACCGTGCTTTTTCAGCATAAACGACTACCAGCACGGGAGCCGCCACAGGGTGTGATCGGATTTCACAGGCTCCCCCCCCCGAATCAACCGTAACGCTGTGTCCAACAAAAAAGGCCCCAATGCCAGTTTCGCTTTCATGGCATTGGGGCCTTTCCTTTTCCTCTCTTTTTTATATTGAGACAGATTTCATGAAATCGATTCCATGTTTCACATCAGCCTCGAACCCCACAGCATAAAAAAGAAACACCAAACAAAATAAGCACTTGACCTCTCACGCCATCGTATGTGAAGTATACATTATCAACAACAGCCTGCCTTATTTCATCACCAAGCAACACTTCCATGCACGTGTACCCAGAACCCGTTTTACGGGTCACCAGACAGGAGGACCGCACATGAAACGCCATCTCGTCAAAGTTGGTATTCTCATCATGGTTTTGATTGCATTGCCTGTTTTTTCCCTGGCAGTAAAGGAAGATTCATCACGCTGCGATTGCTGGTATTATGGCTATGACGCCCAGAAAAAAGGCCACGGTCTGGAAGGCGACGGCCCAGGAGGGACAAAGGACGACTGCGACCTCATCGGTCAAAAAATGGAGTGGGAAGACGGCTGGTTCACGGCCAAGGCGCGAGAGGGAAGAAAGTGCCCATACAAAACACGATAAGTCCCTTACCGACATCATGATCCAAGGGGCAGGCATAGCACGCCTGTCCCTTGTGATGCCCCGCCCTTCCGCGATCCTGCACCCCCTCCCAGGTATTTCCCTGCTCCCCAGGGCAACCGCATTTAGATCTTGCCTCCGGCGGCCCTGCCCTGCTCCCATGCCAACCTTGCCAAAGCCCTAAAAGGGCAGTAAACTTCAAGTCATCGTCATGGGCACAGGCCCCATACTCACTCACAGGCAAGGCATCAGGTAAACACCTGATGTTTCGGAACGCCATGGGCCACAAGGAGAGTTATGCAACCGCGAGACATCGTCAAGGCATGGGTAGACGCCTTCAACAAAGGGGACGCCCACCTTATCTCAGATTTTTATGCAGAAAATGCCACCAACCACCAGATTGCAAACGAGCCTGTAACGGGCAAAGCGGCCATTGCCGAAATGTTCGCCAAAGAGTTTGCAGGCTCTGAATGTATCGTGGAACACATCTTCCAGGACGGGGAGTGGGCCATTCTGGAGTGGAAAGATCCCATCGGATTAAGGGGGTGCGGGTTTTTCCATGTCGTGGAAGACAAAATCGTATTTCAACGAGGGTATTGGGACAAGCTGAGCTTTTTGAAAGCACACAACCTGCCCATCCCGGACTGAACGGAGGCACCGACATGCCCCAGGACCCCATCAAGGACTTTGACAGGTACAGGCAACTGTTCGTTGAGCATGTCATCGACATGGAGCGCAGTGAAACGGGCCGAACGCCGACGCTCTCCCCATTGGAGGTGTGCTTTCTGGGCAGG
Source organism: Desulfoluna sp. CYM3A (assembly GCF_056829965.1). NCBI lineage: Bacteria > Pseudomonadati > Thermodesulfobacteriota > Desulfobacteria > Desulfobacterales > Desulfolunaceae > Desulfoluna > Desulfoluna sp. CYM3A. Next base: position 235,108 of record NZ_CP186556.1, on the reverse strand, counting down.
GCAGATGTTGAAGAAGGATTCCCCTACACCGAGCTGGTCTATGGCATCCGCTTTGACTCCGACATTCGATTTTACCCGAAAACCATCCTGGCCATTGAAAAATGGGTGGATGTCTCCTCCTGCAGGCTGGTGAGCCACGACCCGTCCACCGACACCTATCATTTTGAGATCAAGCTCCTTCGACGCAACCCGGAGTAATAACAAGCCATGGAGCCCTTGGCGGCGGGCTCCGTTCTGCTCATTTGCAAAGGACACAGCATGAACATACGTTGCTTTACGGACTCGGACGCCCAAGAGGTCATCGCCCTCTGGGAGGAATGCGGACTCACCGTCCCCTGGAACGACCCGAATAAGGACATCGAGCGCAAACTGGCCGTCAAGGCCGACCTCTTTCTCGTGGGCGAGCTGGAGGGCAGTATCGTGGCCTCGGCCATGGGCGGGTACGACGGCCACCGCGGTTCCGTCAACTACCTGGCCGTGTTGCCGCACCACCAGAAAAAAGGGCTCGGGATTGCGCTCCTCAAGGAAGTGGAATCGCGCCTTGTGGAGTTGGGGTGCCCGAAGATCAACCTCATGGTCCGGGACACCAATGAACCGGTCATCTCCTTTTACGAGGGCTGCGGCTACAAAAAAGACCCGGTGGTCTGCATCGGCAAACGGCTGATACCCGACGGTGCCCCGGCAAAATAAGAAGGAGGTCCCATGGACCAGCGACTGAGCGTCATAACACTGGGCGTTGAAGACCTGGACCGATCCCAGCGGTTTTACGAAACAGGGCTGGGTTGGACCGTGGGGTCTGCGGAGGAGCAGATCCGGTTTTTTCAGCTCAACGGGGTGATCTTTGCCCTCTACCCCTGGGAAGCCCTGGCCGAAGATGCCGAGCTTCCGGCCCGCGGCTCCGGCTTTTCCGGCGTAACCCTTGCCTACTGCGCCCACTCCCGGCCCGAGGTGGAAGAAATCCTGAAACGGGCTGAACAGGCAGGGGCGCGCATCGTCAAGCCTGCCCAGGAGGTGTTCTGGGGCGGCTACTCCGGCTATTTTGCCGACCCGGACGGCCACCTCTGGGAGGTCGCCCACAACCCGTTCTGGCACCTGGACGCCAAGGGCAATGTCACCCTTGAAGCCCCCGACGCCTGATCGTCACCAGGGCCAACGCATTTAAATTTTTGCCCAGTTGTTTTCTCATGAAATATCCGGGTACATGCGTTGGCCCTGTGATCGTCACCTTGACACCTCCCCTTTCCGGGTATACATATCGGACATCCGATACACCGGCCTGACGGCCGTAACGGTGCCAGGCACCGAAAGGAGTTTTTTTTATGTTCGGAACATTCCAGGAGCTTGTATCCCCCGTTGCCGCCCGGTAACGACTGGAACAGGACTCACATCGAAGGCCCGGTTTATCTTATCTTCCGGACCATCGACTCAACGCGGGTCACACCCGCCGCATCAAGGCCCCTCAAAGGCACCGGCACCATTTGACCCATCCCATGCGTTTGCGTAAGCCCCACCTTTCGTTGCACGCCCACACCAGACGTGTACCCTCCGGACCGGCAACGGTATCCACCTAAAAATCAATAACTTGAAAATGCAGGAACGGCGATCGACCCGTCATCCCAAGGATGACGCCCCTCCCCACCACGATTTTATGTGCTGCACCACCAAACAGGTGCAGACCCTTTGGAGGGATAACCCTTGGATACCCACAACCACAAACAGACCGATATCAACCAGAACCCCATAGAAAAAACCGTCAGGGTCACAGGCGTCCGGAAGAATTTTTTCCTTGTCAGCGGAGAGACCGAATCGCTGACCACCGCCTCGGGCAGACTTTACAAACAAGCCGATGAAAACGGGCTATTCCCGGCCACCGGGGACTGGGTCCACCTCACCGACGGCAGGATCACCTCGGTGCTGCCCCGGAAAAACGCCCTGTCCAGGGGAGCTTCCGGGCGACAGGGCAAAAAAGAGAACACCCCCGTCCGCACCCAGATCATTGCCGCCAACCTGGACTGGGTCTTTATCGTCTGCGGACTGGACAGGGATTTTAACCTGCGCCGCATCGAACGCTACCTCACCCTCGTCTACAACTGCGGATGCACCCCCGTGATTATCTTGAGCAAGGCCGATCTCCACGACTCGCCCGAGCCCTTTGTGCTCGAGGTGGAGTCCGTGGCCTTCGGCGTTCCCGTGCACCCCGTCTCATCGGTTCACAAGGATGGCATCGCCGCCCTTGCCCCCTACCTGGGAGAGGGCCAGACCGTTGCCCTCCTGGGCTCCTCCGGGGCGGGAAAATCCACCCTGGTCAACTGCCTGGCGGGGTAGGGGAACAGTTACCCGGGAGGTGAGCAGCCATGTGGGCAAAGGGGTCCACACCACCACCACCCGGGACCTCATCCGCCTCCCCACGGGGGGCTCCCTCATCGACAACCCCGGCATCCGTGAAATCGCCTTCTGGGATGTGGACGACGGATCGGACAGCGCCTTTCCGGAGATCGAAGCCTGGTCCGAAGCATGCCGGTTCTCGGACTGCACCCACACGGGAGAGCCCGGATGCAGGGTGCGGGAAGCCTGCCGTACCGGCGAGCTGGACGAAGGTCGGCTGGAGAGCTACCTCAAGCAGAAACGCGAGCTGGCCTACCTCTCCGACAGGCAGACCAAAAGCGCGGACCGAATTGAAAAAGAGCGGTGGCAATGGGTTGCCCAGGAGATGAAACAGATGAAAAAAAGGGGACAGATCAAACGATGAGACGTGGTACCTAAATTCAGTTCAAAAGCGCCTCCGGCGGCCCTGCCGGGGGCCAAACGTTTAATCCGCCTTCGCCCAAGGGCTACGGCGCGACAAGAAAGTTTGACAAACAGGTCTGACGAGCGACTTCGACCGGCCTTAAGTTACCGACAAGTCGACTTTTCTAAACATAACGAACATGCCTCGCCGTCTGCCATTCAGCCCCAACCGGGCTAAGCGGCAGAAGGCGAGGCAACCTGCTCTGATCAGGCTGTCCATGGCCTTGTTCCCCGGGATGGAGCCATGGGCAATGCCCACCGGCTGTCGCTCAGCCCTGACACCTTCACCGTTTCTGCAGCACCCCAAGCACTTCCACGTGGGGGGTATGGGGAAAAAGGTCCAGTGGCTGGACTTCGGTGAGGGAGAACCCTTTTTTACGGGCCTGGGCAGCATCCCGGATAAAGTGGGGAAGATCGCACGACACGTAAAGAATCATGCGGATGGAAGGAAACATCTTGAGGAATCGGGGAAGACCTGAAAATCCTGCCCGGGGAGGGTCCATGACCAGGATCTCGGGGTTGGGTATGGCCCCGGCAAGGGCCGCCCATCTCCGGGGCTTGAACAGATCGACGGCCACCACGGTAACACCGGGCAGGCCCCGTTCGGCAAGGGGCAAAACCGCGTTGCCCGCCACCTCCGAGGCACACACCTGAGAAAACCCCATGGCCGAGATCACTTCGGTGAAATTCCCGGAGCCTGCAAACAGTTCCAGGATAGGCACGGCGCGGTCTTCGGCGTGGAGGCGGTCCCTCAGCCACGCCTTCATGACCCGGTTCTGGGCCTCGTTGCCCTGCCTGAAGGGGCGTCTGCGGTTCAACGGAAGGGTATCAAGGGTGGTATCGCTGTCAATGTCGAGGTAGTTCCAGGTAAACCCCGCTGGCGAAGCCCAGCAGTGGGTCAGTGGGAAGTTCGCCTTTGAGTCGGTGAAACAGGGCCCGGGTGGGCCCGTCCAGCACCGGGCAGTCGGACACGGAAACCAGGGTGCGGGTCACGGGCGAGACATACCCGATTGCCCTCCCGTCGGTCTTGAACTGGGCGCGGTTCCGGTACCCGAGTACCGCCGTGGATCCCATGACAGGGCGGATCGCCGTTGAATCTGACGAAAACCCAGCCCGCTCCAGCTGGTAACGGACCTGGCGCTCTTTCTCCCGGAGCTGGGCCTCGTAGGAGACGAACATCCAGGGGCAGCCCCCGCACAAACCAACCCCAAAGCCGTGGTGGGAACAGGCGGCATCCACGCGATGGGGGGAGGGCCTCCTCAGGGTAACTAGCCGGGCGTGGCCGTAGCGCGTCTCAAGGTCCGTAATCTCAAACAGCCCCGCATCCCCCGGCCAGGTCCCGGGCACGAACAACACGCCGCCCCCGGGGTGGTCGCAGACACCAAACCCTTTGATCCCCAGGGACCGTATCGTCCCTTCAAACCGTGACCCCACGCCACCGCTCATATCACAGCCCCTCTGTCCTTCCCCCCTCGCCCTCGCCTTCCACCTTGGCCTCCACCCCTCACGCTTAGCCTTTAGCCTTTCGCCCTTAGCCCTTCCCCCTTAGCCTTTCGCCTTAAAATATCCCTCAAGCCGATCCATGGCCTTTTCGATGTTCTCAAGGGAGTTGGCGTACGAGAAGCGCAGGTAGCCCTCGGCGTTTTTGCCGAAGTCAATGCCGGGGGTGACCCCCACGTGGGCATTTTCCAGGATGTCGAAGGCGAGCTTGTAGGAGTCCATGGAGATGTGCTTGGCGTTGGCAAAGACGTAAAAGGCGCCGGTGGGGGGCACGGTGATCCCCAGGCCCATGGCCCGGAGGCGCTCAATCATGTAGAGCCGCCGTTTGTTGTAGATCTCCTTCATGCGCTGGGTGTCGGCCTTGGCCTCTTTCAGGGCGGCGATGCCTGCCACCTGGGCTGAGGCGTTCACCGAAATGAAAAAGTTCTGCTGGATCTTCTGCAGGGGGCGCATAAAGGCTTCCGGGGCGATGACGTAACCCAGGCGCATGCCGGTCATGGCGTAGAGCTTGGAAAAGCCGTTGAGGACAAAGGCGTTATCCGTAAACTCCAGCATGGTGTGCTCTTCCCCTTCGTAGACCAGGCCGTGGTAAATCTCATCGGAGACAATGGCCGGGCCGAGCTTTGCGATACGCTCCATGCGGTCCGTAGAGAGAAGGTTGCCCGTGGGGTTGGACGGGGAGTTCAGAAAAATCGCCTTGGTGCGGTCCGTCATCCGCTTTTCGATCTCGGCCACCCGAAGCTCAAACCCGTCTGCTTCGGTGACGGGAACTGCCACGGGCACACCCCCGACAAACTTGATGAAGTTGGGGTAGCAGGCGTAGCCGGGATCCGACAGGATCACCTCGTCGCCGGCCTCCAGCATGGCGGAAAAAACGGAAAAAATGGCCGGAGAGGTCCCCTGGGTCACCATCACGCGATGGGGGGACACGCTCACCCCGTAGGTCTCGTCGTAGTACTCGCAGATGGCTTCCCGGAGCTCCATCATCCCCAGGCTGTGGGTGTAGTGGGTATGTCCCTCGTTGATGGCTTTGCAGGCCGCGGCCTTCACGCAGTCCGGGGTGTCGAAGTCGGGCTCGCCCACCTCCAGGTGAATGACATCCACGCCGTCGCGCTCCATCTCCTTGGCACGTTCCAGTACATCCATCACGATAAACGAGGTCATCTCCTCGGCTCTTTTGGCGATCATCACTCCTCCTGCTCAGCTGCGTCATCTCGGGTCAAAGGGCGGTCGCCCCACACGGTTCTAAACCCTTATTTGTAGCATATCCGGGCCTCTGGTTCTACGATTATGGATGGACGACGGCCAAGGCTTTGGCCTCCGGCGGCCCTGCCGGGGGCCAAACTTTTGAAAAGTTTGACAAACAGGTTTAGGCCAATCGCCCCAAAGCCTTGGCGGGTGCCCTCACCCTGAGGAACGAAGGGAGAGGGGCCGTAACATAGTCGGATCGTCCCTGGCCGCCGGAGGCCTGCTTTGTGAACCGACTTTAACCATAGAAGGCATTGTTTTATTTTTTCCTGAACACTGACTGCCCCGTGAAGCGCCCGGGCCCACATGCTTTTTGTCTTCGGTTGTGATATATACAGTGACTTTGCACAAACGCATGACTGTGGACTGAAAAGGGTGAGGATTTCATGGAAGAAAAAGGGTTTCCCGCATTCGGGACCGGATGTGCGTCGCTTCTCAGCAGGCACCTGACCCGCCGTGTGTGGGAGGAGTTGAAGGATCTGGAGACAGGGTCGGGCTACACTGCCGTAGACCTCATCCGCTCCGGTGTGGAACAGCAGGAGAGCTCCGTGGGTGTCTACGCAGGGGACGCGGAGTCCTACGACCTGTTTTCCCCATTGCTCACCCCGGTTGTCCGGGAGTACCACGGCAATGCAGGCCCTCACCCCGCACCGGACTACTCCCTGGCCCACCTGCCCGAACTCAGCGCTTCGGCAGCAAGCAAAATCATCTCCACCCGGGTGCGGGTCGGGCGAAACCTTGCGGGCTTTCCCCTGGGGCCTGCCATCTCTCCCGGCCAGCGCCGTGAGGTGGAGGAGAGGATCAAGGCCGCCCTTGCCCGGCTCCCCGAGCACCTCCAGGGCTCCTACCATCCCCTGCCGGAGATGGACCGGCCCTTCGCGACGACCTCATCGAGCGCCACCTTCTCTTCAAGAACGAGGACCGCTTTCTCCTGTCGGCGGGCCTTATGCGGGACTGGCCCGAGGCCCGGGGTCTTTTTCTCTCCCACGACGAAGCCTTCAGCGTCTGGGTCAACGAAGAGGACCAGCTCAGGATCATCTCGCTTCAGAAGGGGGGTGACGTCACGGAGGTGTTCAAGCGCCTGGCCGACGGTGTGGCCGCCCTCTCCTCCCATCTGGACTTCTTGACCCACCCGCGCCTGGGCTCCCTCACCAGCTGCCCCACCAACCTGGGCACGGCCATGCGTGCCAGCGTGCACATGAAGCTCAAGGGGCTGGCTGAAGACGAAGAAGCCCTTCACAAGGAAGCCAACGCCTTAGGGCTCCAGGTCCGGGGAATCCACGGGGAGCACTCCGAAGGCCGCGGGGGGATCTACGACATCAGCAACCGCATGCGTCTGGGCGTTACCGAGGCCGCGGCCCTGGGCCATCTCATCGACGGCATTGCCCGGCTTGCCCTGCTGGACGACGAGGCCTCCGCCTCATGAACCCCAAGGATCGAAAAATCTTCATCACCCTCTTCATGTCCATCTTCTCGGCAGTGACCGGGGTGGGCATCGTCATCCCGCTGCTCCCGGTTTACGCCCACGAGCTGGGGGCCAGCGGCCTGTACATCAGCATGATCTTCGGGGCGTTTTCCATCTCCCGCACCCTGGTCCTCCCCTGGTTCGGCAAGACCTCGGACCGCATCGGACGAAAGCCCTTTATCCTTCCGGGCCTCCTCTTTTACGCCCTGGTCTCTTTGGGGTTCATGATCTCAAGCTCCGTGGGCACCCTCATCGGGCTCCGGTTTCTCCAGGGCATTGCCTCGGGCATGATCATGCCCGTGTCCCAGGCCTATGTGGGGGACATCACCCCCAAGGGGAAAGAGGGTTTTTACATGGGGCTCTTCAGCATGGCCATGTTCCTGAGCCTGAGCATGGGTCCCCGACGGGGGCTTTATCAACCGACGACGGCCTGGACGCGGCCTTTCTCGGCATGGGGATCCTTGCCGTGGCCGCCTTTGTCATGGCCCTGGTCTTCCTCCCCCCGGTGGCCGAAGAGCGATGCACCGCCACCCGCAACGAATCCATCGCCGTCATGGGCCTTTTGAAAGACCGCCTCATCCTGGCCCTCGTCTCCTTCCGGCTGGTCTACACCACCTGCGTGGGGATGATCTGGTGCTTTCTTCCCCTGTACGTGGACGTCACCTTCGGCCTGGGAAGCGCCGAAACCGGGATCCTCGTCATGATGATGGTCCTTGCAGGGGGCCTGCTCCACATCCCCATGGGCCTGGTGGCGGACCGCATGAACCGGAAACTCCTGGTGGGAGTCGGCGGCCTGTTCATCGTGGGCTCCATGGTGCTCTGCCACCAGGCCACGGGATTCTACAGCCTCCTAGGGGCCGTGATTGTCTTCGGTATCGGCGGGGGCACCTCCCTTCCTGCCCTCTCGGCCCTGGCCGTGGAACGGGGCCGGGAGGTCAAGGGCATCGGGTCAGTCATGAGCCTTCTCACCATGGCCCACAGCCTGGGCATGCTCCTGGGCTCCCTCATCGCCGGGGTCACCATGGACCTGCTGGAACTTCGCCTTGCCTTTCCCATGGGCGCCCTCATCATGGCCGCGGGCCTCATTCACTTCACCTGGCTGAGCCTTTCCCGTGAATAAACGGCTCCTTGCCATCAGTTGCCTCCGGCGGGTCGCTTTTTGAAAAAAGCTCCGCAAAAACGTTCCGGTAAAACATAAAAATAAAGCCTGTTTGTCAAACTTTTCGGAAGTTGCTCGGCAGGGCCGCCGGAGGCAAAACTTAAATGCGTTTGACCTGGTTCCCTGCCACTGTGGAGTTGCGAAGCAGACCCGACTCAGGTATAAATAGAAGTATATCAATCCTTTTTCCCACATCCTTTTGAGACATCGCCACACCGTCTCCCGTTTACGAATCCATACAGATGAGGCCATGCCATGCCCATGTCGTCGACGTATTGTCACTGGATCATCCCGCGAGGCGTTCGATTCGCCGTGCTCTTCGCGACCCTGCTTGCCCTCCTGATCGCATGCAGCTCCGAACCCAAGGGTCCTGCCCTTACCCTGGCACCCCTGCCCTGGCCTTCAGACGCCCTGGAGCCGCTCATCTCCCAGCGCACCATGGAGCTGCATCACGGCAAACACCACGCCGCCTACGTGGACAAGGCCAACAAGCTCATCGCCAACAGCCGGTACGAAGGAAAACCCGTTGAGGAGATCCTTGCGGCGACCCGGGGAAAAAAGAGATACACGGCCCTGTTCAACAACACGGCCCAGGCCTGGAACCACGCCTTTTTCTGGACATGCCTCACCCCGGAAGGCAACGCAAAGCCCGAAGGCGCCCTGGCCGAAGCCATCAACACGGAGTTCGGGGGATGGAATGCCTTTCGGAGTGAATTCCTCGAAGCGTCCCTCTCCCATTTCGGCAGCGGCTGGGTATGGCTGGTTACGGACAAGGGCGCCCTTCGCATCCTCACCACGGTCAATGCAGACACCCCCGTTGCCCAAGGTCTCACCCCTCTTTTTACCATTGATCTGTGGGAACACGCCTACTACCTCGATGTGCAGAACAAACGAAAGGCTTACGTGGAAGGTGTTTTTGACGGATTGGCAAACTGGAAGGAAGCAGAAAAGCGATACAACGCCGGAAATCCCTATCTGATATGCTCAAAGACCATAAAATATGCATGTACCCCTCACCCGGGAGGCAGCCCATGACAGACCCGTTGGTATGGACCGAAGCGATCTCGGTAAACATCCCGGATATCGACAGCCAGCACAAGGCCCTGTTCGACATCATCAACGACCTCATCGCCATCCATGAAAGGGGCGGGGACCCCAATGAAATCCTCACACAGATCGGGCGCCTCATGGACTACTCAGACCGCCACTTCCTCACCGAAGAGAACCTCATGGTCAAGCACAACTTTCCCGGGTTTGCGGAACACAACAAGGCACACATGGCCTACATGGAGCAGGTGGACCTGTTCATCAACGAGTACAGGGCCGACACACAGGGCCTGCTTTACGACATGCTCAACTGACTCGACTGGTGGTGCCCATGTCTCGCACACGGACACCCTGTACGCCCACCACATCCACTCCGGCTGAAGGGGCCGCATGACAACACGTCAACACAGGAGAACATCATGGTATCCATGTTGAACTGGACCGACGACATGCTGGTCCACATTGACGAAATCGATGATCAGCACAGGAACCTGTTCCTGCTCATCAACCGCCTCATCATCCACAAGCGCAACCAGGGGCGCCGCGAGGAGCTCCTGGACCTCATCCGGGTCCTCGTGGCCTTTGCCCAGACCCACTTCCGCACCGAAGACCACCACATGGCCGAGACCAGTTATCCCCTGGCCGTGGCCCACAGCAAAGAGCACTCGAAGTTTACAGAGCGGATCAAAGAGTTTGCCTCGGATTATGAAAAGGGCGTCGAAGACCTCTCGGACAAGATGCTCTCCTTTCTGAGGTTCTGGTGGACCACCCACGTGGCCGACTCCGACAAAAAATTCGCCGCCTACCTCAGAAACGAGGGGTACATCCCCTGACGCTTCACTCCCCTTGAAAAAACCGCGCCCGGTCGGCCCCCACCGCCAGGTGGCCTTTTTTGCCTGCGGTCCACCGGGTGTCGGCCGGTTCAAACACAACCACCCTGTGGGCCCCTGCGGCCCCATGAACCAGGGACCATCCCCCGCAATACTCCACCCGCGTCACCGCAAAGGGAAGTCTCCCCGGAGCGGGCTCCCCGTGAAGCGTCACATGATGGGGCCGGAAAAACAGCACCCCGTTCCCATCCTCTCCCTCTGCAGGTACGACTCTCTCACCCTTCCTCGGTGACAAACCACCCTGCCTGAAGGCGCCCTTCAAGGGTGTTGGAAAGTCCCAGGAACGTCCCGGTAAAAAGGTTCTCCGGGCTCTCGTACAGGGACCGGGGGCTGCCGGTCTGGAGAATCCCTCCCTGCTTCATAACGGCGATGCGGTCCGAAAGGGTCAGGGCCTCCTCCTGGTCGTGGGTCACGTAGAGGGTGGTGAGGGAGAGGCGGTCGTGGACCTCCCTGATCTCCCGACGCAAATCGATGCGAAGTCTTGCGTCCAGGGCCGAAAGGGGCTCGTCCAGTAGCAGCACCGACGGGCTCGGGGCAATGGCCCGGGCCAGGGCCACCCGCTGCTGCTCCCCGCCGGAGAGGGTGGCGGGAAAGTCATCGGCCTTGTCCGTGAGGCGGACCAGGTCCAGGAGTTCCCTCACCCTTGCTTCCCTGCCTGCCTTGTCCATGTGCCTCAGCTTCAGCCCGTAGGCCACGTTGTCGGCCACCCGCATGTGGGGAAACAGGGCGTAGTCCTGGAACACCATGCCGATGCCCCGCTTTTCAGGGGCCAGTCCGGAGATCTCGTCCCCGTTTAAGGCAATGCTTCCGCCGTCGGCGGGTTCCAGCCCCGCCACCATGCGCAGGAGGGTCGATTTCCCGCACCCGGACGGGCCGATCACCGACAGAAACTCCCCCCGGGCCACGGTGAGGTCCACCCGCAACTCAAAATCGCCGTAGGTCCGAAACAGGTCAGTTACGTTCAGGGTCAAGGCTCTCTCCTCCCATCCATTCAAGCAGTAAAAAACAGCCCGCACACAGCCCCATGAGAAGAGCACCCAGGGCACAGGCGGCAAAGTAGCGATACGCCCCGATGAGTCGGTACAGGGCAAGGGGAATGGTCACGGTATCGGCCCGTGCCAAAATCAGGGTGGCGTTGATCTCTCCCATGGAGAGGGCAAAGGCAAAACAGGCCCCGCCAACCAGGCCGGACCGGATCAGGGGCAGCTCCACGGTTAAAAAGGTACGAAAGGGCCCGGCACCCAGGGTACGGGCCGCCTGGGGCAGGGAGGGGCTGATGCGCTTGAGGGAGGCGGACACAGACCGAAGCACAAAGGGGTAGGTCACCACCACGTGGGCCGCCACCACCGCGACCCGGCTTCCGCTGTAATCGGGAAAAAAAAGGGCCAGGCACTTGAAATAGCCCAGGCCGAGGACCACGGAGGAGACCCCCATGGGAAGCATCATGGCCGTCTCCGTGAGCCGCCCCAGAGGCCCCTTGCTCCGGGTGGTGACCCAGGCCGCGGCAAGGCCCAGGGGCAAGGCGGCACAGACGGTAAGCCCTGCAAAGGTGAGGCTGTTTTTCACCGCCGCAAGGGAGAGAGACGGCCCGGTGTCCGTAAAGAGCATCCCGTACCACTTCAGGGTCCACACCAAAGGACCGGAACGGGAGGTCTGGGCCAGGAAGGACCGGCCCACAAGGGCCAGAAGAGGCGAGGCCACCACCAGGACCACCATGAGGATATAAAGGCCCCACACCAGGCGCACCGGTCCCGTCAGGCGCGTGGTGCCGCGCCGGGCGGCCTGGCCCCTTACCACATAACTTGCCCGGTGCTGCATCTTCACGGTGAGAAAAAGAAGGGCCAGGGTGAGCACGGCCCCCACCACGGCAAGGGCCGGTGGGGTGGGGAAGGCCGTGCGGGCAGCCCGGTAGATCTCCACCTCGATGGTGGTGTACCGGGGCCCGCCCCCGGCGCCAAACTTCATGAAACAGAAGAGGTAAATAAGCCCGGCGGCGGAAAAGATGGCGGGCAGGAGCCCGGGCAGGGTCACGGTGAAAAAGGTGCGATAAGGCCCGGCACCCAAGGTGCGTGCCGCCTGGGCCGGGCCGTCGTTGTGCCGTTCCCAGAACGAACCGATGAGCCGCGCGGCCAGGGGAAAATTGACAGGATGATGGCGGAAAATGAGTAGAGAATGGGAAAGGGGGGCCGCTTCAGGTCCAGCATCCCCATGGCGAACCGGTTGAGCACCCCGCTGTTGCCGTAGAAAATCACAAAGGCCAGCACCACGAGAATGGAGGGAAGCACAAAGGGAATGGCGGTGAGGGCTTTGAGCAGCCGCTTACCACGAAAGGAGGCCCGGCCCAGCAGCCAGGCCCCGGGCAATCCAAGAATCAGGGAGACCACCGTACTCACCAGGGCCTGCCACAGGGTAAACCCGATGACCCGGAAGGTGTAGGGGCTTGAGAAGAGACGCACAAAGGGCGAGGGTCCCGCCCCCCCGTCAAGGGCCTCCATCAGGATCACCGACAGGGGGAAGTAAAAAAGAATCAGGGTAGGAACGAGGGGCACGAGCCAGAGAAGCCGCGCCCCCCACCCCCTGTGCGATGACAGGATCATTTCGAGACTGTATCCACCCAGGTAGAGATCCAAGATTCGTTTTTGGTCATGATCTCAACAGGAGAAAGCTGGAGGTTTTTCCCGGGCTTCACCGCGTGGGAGAAGCTCTCGGGAAGGGGGGTGGCGCTGTTGGCCGGGAACATGATGTTGGTTAAGGGAATCTCCTTCTGGAAGGTCTCGGAGAGCATGAAGTCGATAAAGGCCTCGGCGGCCTTGCGATGGGGTGCCCCCTTGAGGATCCCGGCCCCTTCGATCTGCATGTAGTGTCCCTCTTCAAAGGCCGCGGCCTTGTAGCGGTCGCTCTTTTCAAAGGCCACATGGTAGACGGGGCTACTGCTGTAGCTCAGCACCACCGGGGCTTCGCCGTTGGTAAAGAGACCGTAGCCGGAGCTCCAGCTGTCGGTGATGGTGAGGATGCTGGGGGTCAGGCGCTTCCAGTAATCGGCAAAATTGTCGCCGTAGGCCGACACGGTCCAGAGCAGAAAACCCAGGCCGGGGCCGGAGGTGCGGGGGTCCATGAGGATAACGGACTTTTTGAAACGCTCGGAGGTCAGGTCTTCCAGGCTCTTGGGAGGATTCTTGACCACCTCGCTGTCGTAGATCAGGGCAAAGTAGCCGTAATCAAAGGGCGTTACCTGGAACTCGGGGTCAAACCGAAGGGCCTCGGGCACCTGATCGATCCCCTTGGAGCGGTAGGGGGACAGGACATCGGCTTTCCTGGCCTTGGCCAGCAGGTTGTTGTCGATGCCGATGACCACGTCGGCCCTGGGGTGATCCTTCTCCAGCATGGCGCGCTGGAGCACCTGGCCGGAGCTGCCCACGGAGATCAGCTCCACCTTGATCCCGGTCATCTTCTCAAAGGAGGGAATCACCTTGGGGGCCAGGCCCCACTCCGAGGCAAAGGAGTCGTAGGTGTAAATCACCAGTGTGTCGTCATTTTTTTCATCCGCGGCATAGGCGGGCAGTGCGGAAAGGCACAGGCACAGCACGGCCAGCATCACTCGTTTCATCATGGGTACCCCTCGTTTTCTCTTTGAATTCAAAAAGGTTTGCAAAAACGTCTCTAAAACACCCTGCGGGCCATGGACGCCACGGCACGCTTCACGTTTATATTCGAGGCCTTTGTCCTGTCGGCCGGGATCTGTCGGTGGCTGGCTCTTAAGTAGTCGGTGACAGCGGCCCCTGTCAACGGCTTTCTGGTGAAATCCGTACAGGTCCCGGCGGGAAAGGGGCTGCCCCGGATTTCATTTTTCAGAGTCCCCTCCGCCAGGGAAGTATGGTATACATAAAGGATCTGATTCCCCCCGTGACATCGCGTTTCCCCGCTCCATGGCACCCTTTTGCCGCACCGCCCTCCCGTTGTCCTGAAATGCCCTCGCCCCTTTGAAAGTCGTAACATCAAGGGACACAACCGTTATGACCCCTGCCCCCAGACATCGCCGGGGCCGCCCATGGCCCGGGACACGGCCTGCCGTTATGTGGGGCATGGTGCTCCTCCTGACCTGGCTGCCGTCGCCGGTGTTCTCTGTCCCCGGACCGGAGCCGCCCCCCGCGCCTGTCAGGGTGCTTCTCCTCTTCTCCTACCACCAGAGCCTGGTGTGGGAAGAAGAGATCTACAACGCCGTCAAGGAGGGGCTGAAGAACGCCCCCTACCCCGTGGACCTTCACGTTGAGCACATGGATACCAAAAGGACGCCCTACGACCCGTCCTACGAAGCCCAGCTCTCGGACCTGTTCCGGCACAAGTTCTCCCACCGCCCTCCGGACCTTGTCATCGCCTGCGACAACAACGCCTTTGAGTTCATGCGCACCCGCCACAAGGCCCTTTTCCCCAAAACGCCGGTGGTCTTCTGCGGCGTCAACTTTTTCCACGACGAACAGATCGAAGCCCTGCCCCTCTTCACCGGGGTGGCCGAAGCCTTTGATGCCCCCCGGACCCTGGACATCGCCCTGGCCATTCACCCGGATGCCACCCACGTTTACGTCCTCAACGACCACCTGCCCACGGGGGTGGCCTGGGCCCAAACCATCCGAGAACAGTTGCGGCCCTATGAAGAGCGCCTTGCCATCACCTACCTTCCGGACCTGACCATGGAAAACCTGGAAAAGCGTCTGGCCGCCTTGCCCGACACGGCCATCCTCCTTATGGGGGTCTCTCTCGGACGCACAACGGCTCCACGAGCAGGAGCTGGAGCCCTGCGTCGGCTGCCCTCTACCTGCGCCTCCTGGACCTTCTTGCCCTGGGCGGCGGGGCCGCCTCGGGCGACCTGCACATCGACCAGCAGCAGGAGACCGGCAACATTGGCCAAAAAGGTGTTGTCAGGGACGCCCCCCTTTGCCATCCCCGTGGTCAAGAGCGGAGCCAACCGCAACCTGTTCGACCACCGCCAGCTGGAGCGATTCGGAATCTCCGAGCATCTCCTTCCCCGTGAAAGCACCCTGGTTCACCGCCCCTTCTCCTTTTACGCCACCTACAAGACCCTGGTGTGGCTGGTGGGCGCCTACACCCTGCTTATCTCCACGGGCATCTGCCTGCTCCTCGTCCACCTGTCGGGCCGCAGGAAGGTGGCCCGCGCCCTGGAGCAGTCCCGAACCCTTCTGGAGCAGAAGGTCCATGAACGAACCGCCCAGTTCAAACGGGCCAAGGAGGAGGCCGAGGCGGCCAACCGGGCCAAAAGCACCTTCCTTGCCCACATGAGCCACGAGCTGCGGACCCCCCTTAATGCCATCATCGGGTTTTCCGGCCTCATCAAGCAGGAGAAGAACCTCCCGGGCCGTCACGTGGAGAGCCTGGAGATCATCCTGAAAAACGGGGAACACCTCCTGGACCTGATCAACGATGTGCTGGAATTCACAAAGATCGAGTCAGGGGACATCTCCGTGGTCAATGCCCCCTTCCACCTGCAAAACGGCCTGGCCTCCATCCTCCAGGTCGTTTCCCACCGGGCCAAAGAGAAAGAGATCGAATTTCACTGCACCTGGCAGGAGGGGCTCCCCGAGGTTATCGTGGGGGACCGGCTCCGTCTTCGCCAGGTGCTGATGAACCTTCTGGGCAACGCCCTGAAATTCACCAGGACAGGCTATATCCACCTGTATGTCAGCCACCGCCCGTGCCCTGGGGACAAGGACCTGACGGACCTCTTCTTTTACGTTGAGGACACAGGCCAGGGCATCCCGTCAGAAGATCTCGCCGACATCTTCGCCCCCTTTGCCCAGGGCAGGCGCATGCCCCACAACAAGCCGGGCAGCGGCCTCGGCCTCACCATCTGCCGCCAGCTGGCCCGCCTCATGTCTGGCGACATCACTGGCCGGGCCCCCGGCACCCTGCGCTTGCCCTGCGCACCCGAAAGGTGGCCCCCCCTTGTGCCCCGTCCAGGCAGCGGTCCGCCGACGGTAAGGAGATGCCAACGGAGACCCGGCGCATCCTGGTGGTGGACGACAACGCCGCCAACCGCCTCTTCCTGAAACGCCTTCTCGCCTCCGCAGGCTTTGAGGTCATCTGCGCCGTGGACGGCCAGGAGGCCGTTGACCGGTTCCAGGACATCCGGCCCCACTTGGTCTTCATGGACCTGCGGATGCCGGTGATGGACGGCATAGAAGCCACCAAGCTTATCAAGGCCACCCCCGAAGGGGCCGTCACCCCGGTCATCGCCCTGACGGCATGCACCTTCGGCATGGACCGGCAAAAAGCCCTGGAGGCCGGATGCGATGACTTCCTGGGCAAGCCCTTTAAAAAGGCCGCCCTCTTTGCCCTTATGGAGACCTACCTCTCCCCGCCCAAAACCGACTGCCCGGACGAGCACTAAAAAACGCCCTGCTCGGTCCGGGAACCGGGGGCGTTTTTTGGGATAAAACGGAGGTCAACTGAAGGACGGTGCGGTCCATCCAGCAAGGAAAGCCCCAGAAGTTCTGGGTATAGCGGGGCTCCCGGTTATTGAGATAATGATTCACGGCCCGGGCCTGCCTGCGCACGGAGGCACAGGTGGCTATGCATCCGGGTCCCGGGCATCAAAAATGGTTGTGTCGTCATAAACCGGGACGATGACCTGGCCGGGCTTGACCACAAGAAATCGCTCCCGGTCCCAGGGACCGTTCAGGAGATCTGAAAGAAGCCCTTTGTCCCCGGGGATCTCCTCATACTCCCAGCCCTGCCACTGGGCCGCCTCCTGTGTCTTTTGCCGGGCCTTTGCGCTGTCCCCCATGCCCAGGTCCACAAAGGCGGCCCGCCTGTAATGGGCTACGGATTGACGGTCCAGATCAGCAAGGATCCTGGCCTTTTTCTCCCCGTATTTTTCGGTATAGTCACGGATGAGCCGGGCATGGCGCTCCGGCCCGCGCACCTCGCCTCCCTCCACACTCCCCGGCATGTACCAGTAAGTATCGGGGTGCCGTGAAAAATGGCGGCGGTACCGCTCCGCCGAGCCCAGGAAGAGGGTCACGCAGTCGTGGGCCCTGGCGACCACCAGGGGAAGCTCCCCGGCCCGGATCCCCTCCAGCCCCTTGCTGCAGAGGCCGTAGCCCAGCAGGATCACATCCTGGGACGCGTCCACGTTGTCCACGGCCTCCTGAATGGATTCATGGAGCCGTTTCGGGGTGTCGTGGAGCCCCATGTCGATAAACGACAGGGTGGTGAGGTGCCGGCTCAAGGAGGCAAGGCGGGTTGCCTCCTCCTTCATCACGCTGCATCCGATAAACACCTGCCTGCGGGGTTCTGGCGTCTCCATGCCGGGCCTCCTCGGGTTGACATGTTGGTTGGAATGATGCCTTCAGTCTGCCACCCCACCCCCCCACCGGCAACAAAAAAGGCGTGCCCTCACAAGGAAGGCACGCCTTTAAAAAATCACAACACTGTCTGCGTGGGTTTACTCGTCGGCAAGGGACGGGTGATCGTCCAGAAACCGGTAGAGGGTTGCCCGGCCGACCCCCAGGATACGGGCCGCCTTGGCCTTGTTGCCGCCGGTTTTCACCAGGGCTTCCCGCACGGAGGCGTCCTCCAGCTTCCGGGTGGGCCCCCGTTTCACCGACTCTTCCTGCACCACGCCAAGCTCCATGGGCAGGTCCGAGGGCATGACGGTTTTTCCCTTGCACCGGACAATGGAGAACTGGACGGCGTTCTCAAGCTCACGGACGTTGCCGGGCCAGGTATACGCCACCATGCGGCTCATGGCGTCCTTGGAAAAATCGGGGGACTTGCGGCCGTGGCGCATGGTGCACTTGTCGAGGAAATGGTCCACGAGAAGGGGGATGTCGTTGCGCCGTTCACGCAAGGGAGGCAGGATAATGGGAATGACGTTGAGGCGATAAAAAAGGTCTTCGCGGAACCTGCCTGCCTTCACCTCTTTTTTGAGGTCCTTGTTGGTGGCGCTGATGATGCGGACGTCTGAGGTCAGGGTCTTTTCGCCCCCCACCTTTTCAAAGGTCCCCTCCTGGAGAAAGCGCAGGAGCTTCACCTGCATCTCCAGGGAGAGTTCGGCCACTTCGTCCAAAAACACCGTGCCGCCCTCGGCCAGCTCAAAGCGTCCCTTCTTGTCCCGTACCGCCCCGGAAAACGCCCCTTTCACATGACCGAAGAGCTCGCTTTCGATGAGGTTCTCCGGAAGGGCACCGCAGTTGATGGGCACAAAGGGGCCGCCGCCCCGCTGGCTTTCGTTGTGGATGGCCGCGGCCACCAGCTCCTTGCCGGTGCCGGTCTCCCCGAAGAGATGAACGGGAAAATCGTACTCGGCCACGTCCCGCACCTGCTGGAACACATCAAGCATCTTGACGTCGCGCCCGATGATGTTGGAGAAGCTCACCATCTCGCCTGCCTTTCGGCGCAGTTCGAGAAGGTCGGTGAGATCCCGGAAGACGGCCAGCACACCGAAGGGCTGCTCTTCGTCGTCCTTCATCATGGAGACGGTCATCTCCACGGTGCGGGTCTCCCCGCTTCGGGTGACGATGTTGGTCTGGTAGGAGGTGGTTTCGGCCAGGTCCACGGACTCGCCGCAAAAGGAGCACCGGGCACCGCACAGGGGCCCGCCCAGGGCATCGTGGCAATCCCTGCCGATGACGTTTTCCCGGGAGAATCCGGTGATGCGCTCGGCTTCACTGTTGAAGTAAAAGATCCTGCGCTGGAAATCATGGGCAACGATGCCGTCCTTGAGGTTATCGAGGATGCGCTCAAGGTTCTTGACGTTGCCGACTATGTTGTTCAATGACAATCCACTCATAATGAGCTTAGTTAGAATATTATGATAGGAAAGTCAATTACCATCGCAAAGAGATCACGCCGTCACACGCAACGTATCCCGGCCACCCCGGGCCCCGGTTAGTCTCACGCCATGGTGACGGAATAACCCGCCGCGGTGATGGCCCGCCTGACCCTCTCCACGACCCCTTCGTCGTCCACCTCAAAGGTGACGCAGGCCCCTTCGAGGCTTACCATGACGTTGTCGGTCCCGGACACCGCCTCCACGGCCCGGGTCACCGCGCCGGCGCAATGCATGCAGTTCATGCCGGCCACTTTCAACTCACGCCTCTCAGCCATCTTCTCCTCCTCACCCGGCAGCCCGTGAGCTTCCGACGGCGGTCAGGGACCTGTCGCGGAAACGCAGCACCACCTCATGAAAGTCAGCCTCGGTAAAAAGGCGGGAAAACCGCTCTCCGCCGGTGCTTCGGGCCTTGTAAAAGGCCACGCAGTGCCGGACGATATCAAAGGCGGCTTCTTCATCAAAGATCCCGGGCACCTCCATGGCAAGGCGCGGGTGGCGCCCCAATCGCCCGCCCCCAGAAGGACGCGATACCCCCTGCGGAGCCCCACCAGGGTCCCGGGTTTGCAGACCGCAACGCACCTGCCGCAGACCAGGCAGCGCTCCATGTCCAGCACAGGGCCTGTGTCCGACAGGGTCACGGCCTCTTCGGCGCAGGCGGTGACGCAGGCACCGCACTGGGTGCACGGGGTCTCCGAGGTTTCCGGTACCATGGCCCCGATGATGCAGATGTCCCGAATCTGGGGCTGCGAGCAGGCGTTGGGGCAGTCGGCAAAGGCCACGCGCAGCTCATGGTGAAACTTGAGCTTGCCCTTGACCCGCTCCCGGAGAAACCCGAGGATGTCCTCGGCCTCTAAGTGCGCCTTCACCTTCTCCTGGAGCCCCCTGCTCCCGCAGGCCTGCAACCTCCCCGTCGCCGAAACAGGCTTCGCCCCCTGAAAGCCTGCCACTTCATCCTCCATTTTGTTTAAAAACCGCGCCCGGGTCCGGTTGACCTCCTTCAGGGTCACCACGGCCACACCGGCCTCTGCGGCCTCCTCTTCCACACGGGTTTTCACCCGCTTGCGGACAAAAAACGGCACCTTTTTGATCGCTGCTTCTGCTTCTGGAGTCCACTTCATGCTCAATCCATTTCCTTGGAACGGCCGCATCACAACGTGCCGATGGTTTTCGGTTTTTTCACCACAGTCAGCAGCATCTTAAACGGGGTCAGGGCCTCAAGGGCGTGGGGCACGTCTTTGGGCATAACCACCGATTCTCCGGTCCCAGCCTCCAGGACAGCACCGTCGATGTTGATCTTGACGCGCCCGTCCAGCACCTGCACCAGGGCATCTCCGGGGGCGGTATGGGCGCTGATCTCCTCGCCCTCGTCAAAGGCAAACAGGGTGATGACCACCCCGGGGGTGGTGGCCAGGGTCCGGCTCACCACCTGATTCGGCGCATCAAGAGTGACTTCATTACCACGGCACAGGACATCTGAATGTTCTTACCGTCGGCTCCGTGGCTCCATGGGTTTCACTCCTTCGTATGTAAGTAGGCAAACAGCCCGTTTGTCGTCCCCTTATGGGCCCCGATCAACTGGGCTTCGTCCTCATGGACGGGTCGCCAGTGGACCGTATAGAGTCTCTCCTTGCCCACCATGGCCCCTTCGTTGAGGGTGGCCACATCCATGGCGGTCCCTTCCGGGTAATACTCCACCCAGAGCACCTTGTTCAACGTAAGCCCGAACTCCTGACAGATGGACTGGGCAAAATACTGAAAATGGTTCCGCACGTTGAACCCTTTGCCCGTATCGGCAAAAAGGCAGATTACGGGCTTGATATGAAACACCCCGTCCGGCGTGGTGTCGGACAGGTCGACAATTTTCACCCGGTAGGACCCGGGCCACCAGCTGACCGGCCGCTTTCCCGAGCTTGTCTTTCCCGACCAGGAGTAGATGCCGTCATATAAAATCATGGTTTTTTCCTGCATGGGTTGTGCCGCTGGGCCCTGTTGAGACCCAACCGGCGTATTCTAAACCTTGCGGCGGGATGCCCGGTCGGGCATCCCGCTTTGAACAACACTGTCTTCCGGGCACAAGGCGCCCTCCAGCGCCCCTGTGCCCGCGTTTTATCAGGCCAGCTCCCGGCGTGAAGCCATGTCCGTCAAGACACGTTCCCGTGCCTTGTCAATGCCGAGTTCTTTACGTTTTTTGTCGATATGGGCCACCATCATGGCGGCCATCTCATAGGGATCTTTGGTGACGCCCCACTTGCCCAGCCCCTGATTCTCCAAACCGCCAAAGAGGAGGTCGTGGAATTTGGTCTCCTTTACCGTGGGAAAGCCCACCCCGAAGACCGTGAACACGCCCGAGGCCACAAAGTACTGGCCGATGGCAACGGCCTTTTCGCTCATCCACTCGGGCGCGGCTCCGGCCACGGGCAGATCCGCGATGGAGTCCCCCAGGCCGCCCTGGTTCACCATGGCCGTGGCGGCGATGAGAATCCGGGTGTTGTCCACGCAGGAGCCCAGGCCCAATACCGGCGGCATGCCCACGGCCTCGCACACCTCACGGAGGCCCGGCCCGGCAAGGACCGCTGCCTCGGGCACGGTGAGCCCGGCCTTGGCCAGGGCGATCTGCGAGCACCCGGTCTGGATCACCAGCACGTCGTTTTTGATGAGTTCCTTGACCAGCTCCACATGGACCCAGTCCTGTTTCACCCGCGGGTTCACGCAGCCCACGACCCCTGCCACCCCTCGGATGCGGCCGTTGATGATGTTGTCGTTCAAGGGGGCGTAGCTGCTGCGGAAGCTGCCGCCCAGCATGTAGTTGATGTACTCGTGGGAGAAGCCGTTGAACTGCTCGTTGACGATCTTGGGAATCTCCACGTCCACGCCCCGGTCTCCGAAGCGGGCAATGGCCAGGGTGACGATCTCGTCGGTACATTCCCTGGGAACATGCTCGTCGAACTCGATGTGACGGGCCCCTTCGATGTGGCAGCGGGGGTTGGTGGTGATGAGGTGGGTCTTATAGCACTCGGCGGTTTTCACCAGGCCCTGCTGGATGCACTGGATATCCACGGCCATGGCGTCCACGGCACCGGTCACCAGAACGGGCTCGGTGCTCATGAAGTTTCCGGCATGGGGCACGCCGTGGCGGGACATCATCTCCGCGCCGGAGCAGCACATGCCCACCAGGTTGATGCCCTTGGCCCCCTTTTCCCGGGCGATCTTCACCAGGGAGGGGTCACTCACGGACACCAGCATGGACTCAAAAAGGTTGGGTTCGTGGCCATGGACAATGACGTTGACGTGATCCTCTTTAAGGACACCGAAGTTCACGTCGGCCTGGACCGGAGAGGGGGTTCCGAACATGATGTCCCCAAGCTCCGTGGCCACCATGGAGCCGCCCCACCCGTCGGCCAGGGCCGCCTTGCTGATGGCCTTGGTGATGTTCTCGTAGTGCTGGTCGCACCCCATGTGGGTCCGGCTCATGATGCCCAGCACCTCGATCATGGCACCCCGGGGGACGATATCGAGCTTGCGCCATGTCTCCAGGGTCTTTTCAGGAACGCGCTTGGCAAAGGGGATCTCCCCTTCGGTCTGGGTATAGGTCTTCTCCAGCTCGTCGGCCAGGGCCAGGGCCTTCTCCTGGACGGTCATGCCGTCCACGTCCAGGCCCAGCTCCGCGCACAGGGCATCGAGTTTGTAGGGGTCTTTGATGGTGTAATCGGTGATGGTGCCGTTGGCCACGCCCTTGAAGAGTTCCAGGACCGCCATGCCGTGGTCGTTATGGGCCGCAGAACCCGAGGCCACCATGCGAGCCAGGTTCCGGGACTGAATGGTATCGATGGTGGCGCCGCACACCCCCACCTTGCCGTAGGGGTCCCTGGCATTCAAGCGGCAGGGCCCCATATAGCACATCTTGCAACAGGCCGACTCCGCCCCGATGGGGCAGGGTTTCATCTCAGCGGCCCGGTCAAAGGCCACCACCACGCCGTCTCTTCTCGCCTTCTCAAGCATGCGGCCGGTGGCCTCGCACTGGGTCACCTCGTTGATGGGAACGGCCTTCTTGACCTTCTTGTCCAATTTTTCCATAACTCACTCCCCTGGGCAGCCGGCCGATATCGAAGACGGGGATGGAACCTGGACCGGAGTGGCGCGGCCACCGGATCTTGGTGTTGAGCCTGCTTCTGCAGACCGATTGATTGGGAGGGACATGGAAATCAACAAGGGGAGGACAGAAAGGCTGTTTCGGTCTCACGCAGCCAGGATCACCGACCGTCGGCGTCATCGCCGAACCGGCCGCAACCTCCGTATGTCCTCGTTCATCGTTTCCGAGTCCCTGACATCATGTCTCATTCGAAATACAAACCAGATCGAGCGGGAGAACAGGTGAGGCTCAAGGCCTCACCTGTGTCACCGATACGGAGATCTTACCGAAACAATTGCATGATTCGTGCCGATGGGGGTATATTTCACAATACCCCACCGGGATCATTTTCTCAACATGCGTTGCGGCATGGCAGCCCCTGCCTTTGGGACAAAAGGCTAAAAAAGGCCTATGCTTTGATGCGTCCGTCAAGGGCGACGACCACCACTTCCACGGGAACATCCACGCCTGCGAGCTCCATCCCCTTCTTGACGATGGTGGGAAGCCCCGAACAACAAGGCACTTCCATGATGAGCACGGTGACGCTCTTGATGCCGGCAACGGAAAAAATGTCCCGGAACTTTTCGATGTAGCTCTGGGCGTCGTCGAACTTGGGGCAGCCCAGCATCACCTTGCGACCCTTGAGATAGGTGGTGTGAAGGTCAGGGTACGAGACGGGCACGCAGTCGGCGGTCACCAGGATGTCCGCCCCTTTAAGGAAGGGCGCCGTGGGGGGAATGAGACGAATCTGTACCGGCCAGTGAGACAATGCCGAGACACCGGACACCTGATCTTTGGGCACATTGGCCTTCTGGCAGGCCGAGGGGCCCGAAAAGTCCATGAGGGCCGCAGACGGGCAGCCGCCGGGTCGGGGCACGGGCTGGGCAGCCCCTTTGTCCGCGGTCTCTTTTGCGGCCAGGTGGGCGTGCACCGCCTCCTCATCAAAGGCATCGGCCTCGCGGGTGACAATGTGCAGGGCGTCTTCGGGGCACTCCCCGATGCAGGCCCCCAGGCCGTCGCAGAGCAGGTCCTTGATCACCTTGGCCTTGCCGTCGATGATCTCAATGGCCCCTTCGGCACAGGCGGGAACACAGAGCCCGCATCCGGTGCATTTTTCTTCGTCGATTTCGATGATGTTTCGCATGATTTTCATGGTCATTCCCCTTTGTATCGTTACGCCGCTGCCGGCGATGTTATCTTAAGCGTGGTGGTTCTTACGGTCGCACAAGGACCCTGCGGGCCTCGTCCACGGCCCCGGCCGTCTTCAGACGGCGGGCCAGTCCCTCTTCAAAGGCCGCCTCGTCCAGGGGGGCTCCCCCGCACCGGTCCTCTTCATCGGCGATGCGGCGGGCATCCTCAAGGATCATCCGGTTCGCATCCGCCTTGTGGTCAGGGGCATCCCCTTCCAAAAGGGCTGTCACCTCGGTGATGAGCCCCTCCGGTGCGGTGATGGCCCCGAGCACCTCCCGGGCCTCTTCCCGGGAAAGCGCGGCCAGGTACGCCCCGCAGAGCAGGACCGCAAGATCGGCCCCGGCCTCGCGGGTCGCGATCTGCTCGGCATGGGCGGCGAGTCGCGCGGCCCTGCCGATCCTGGCAAAATCCTTTCCACACCGTTTTTTCACTTCAACGGCCACCCGGTCTTTGATCAGGTTCCGTTTTTCCGCCAGCAGCTCCGGGGGTAACGAGCCCAGGCAGGCGTCGGCGAACTGACAATAGGAGGCGCAGCCAAAATCGAGCTTCGGATTGGCCAGCCGCTTGCCGCACCCCTTGCAGGTACGCATGGTGTCGTCCTTGAAGAACTCCACCGTGGTCCCGCACTCGGGACAATCAGCCTCAAAGATGGCACCGTATCCCCAGTACTGGGTATCCTGACCCGGACATTTCATGGCACACCCCCTTTGATTCGGGCGGTTTCCCGCCCGGCGGTCATCTCAAACAAGGCGCCCCGCCCCCTCATCCGGTGCGGGGCGCCTTGGGTCCTGAAGGTGATCGCGTGGTGCGATCACCTGGTTTTGCCTATCCCAAAGCAGCCTTCAGGTCATCCTCAACGGTGCCCGTGGGGGCGATGTTGAAGTTCTCCACCAGTACGTTGAGCACATTGGGGGAGATAAAGGCCGGCAGGGAGGGCCCCAGTTTGATGTCCTTGATCCCCAGGTGAAGCAGGGAGAGCAGGATGACGCAGGCCTTCTGCTCGTACCAGGAGAGGATAAAGGAGAGGGGCAGATCGTTGACCCCGCAGTCAAAGGCCTCGGCCAGGGCCATGGCGATGCGCACGGCTGAGTAGGCGTCGTTGCACTGGCCCACGTCCAGGAGCCTGGGGATGCCGCCGATGTCACCGAGTTTCTTGTCAAAGAAGCGGAATTTGCCGCAGGCCAGGGTCAGCACCACACAGTCCTGGGGAATCTGCTCCACCATCTCGGTGTAGTAGTTTCGGCCCGGTTTGGCGCCGTCACAGCCGCCCACCAGGAAGAAGTGACGGATGGCCCCGCCCTTCACCGCGTCGATGATCTTGTCGGCCACGCCGAGGACGGCGTTTCTTGCAAACCCGACCATGACGGTGTCCTTGTCGGTGTCCGCCGGGAACCCTTCGCTGGCCAGGGCCTTTTCAATCACCGGGGTAAAATCCTTGCTGTCGCCGATGTGGGACACGCCGGGCCATCCCACCAGTCCGGTGGTAAAGATGCGGTCGTTGTAAGTCTCCTTGGGCTTCTGGATGCAGTTGGTGGTCATGAGGATGGCGCCGGGGAAGGCGTCGAACTCCTTGGCCTGGTTCTGCCATGCCGTGCCGTAGTGACCGTAGAAGTGGTCGTATTTCTTGAGCTCCGGGTACCCGTGGCAGGGAAGCATCTCGCCGTGGGTGTAGATGTTGATGCCCTTGCCTTCGGTCTGCTTGAGCAGGATCTCCAGGTCCTTGAGGTCGTGGCCGGAGACGAGGATCGCCTTGCCCGCCTTGGCGCCCAGGGGCACCTCCGTGGGGACGGGGTGGCCGTAGGTGCCGGTGTTGCCCGCGTCCAGCAGCTCCATGGCGCGGATGTTCACCTCACCGCACTTGAGGCAGAGCCCCACCAGGTCGTTGACCCCCAGGGTGCTGTCCAGGGTGGCTGCCAGGGCTTCGTAGACAAAGGCGAAGACCGCGGGGTCCTTCTGGCCGAGGATGGCCGCGTGGTCTGCGTAAGCTGCAAGGCCCTTGATGCCGTACACGAGGAGCTCCCTCAAAGAGCGGATGTCTTCATCCAGGGTCGGGTCCGCATTGATCCCTACGCCTTCGCCCAGGGCCACCAGCTCGGCCTGGCTCTTGCCGGCACAGGTGCAGGAAGCGCCTTCGAGGCTGAGGCCGGTCTTCTCCTTCAGTACCTTGGTGTATGCCTCGCACTCGGCGATGAGCTCCACAAAGCGGGCCGGGTCAAAATCCACGTTGGTGAGGGTGGAAAAGACGGCCTCACAGGTGAAAAGGTCCATCTTCTCATCCCGGTGGCCCATCTCGGCGGCCTTCACCGCGTATAGGGAGAGGCCTTTAAGTGCGTGGATCAAAAGGTCCTGCAGGGCTGCAACCTCAGGCTGTTTTCCGCAGACGCCAATCTTGGTACACCCGGTTCCCTTAGCCGTTTGCTCACACTGAAAACAAAACATGGTGGTCTCCTCGCTCATTTTTTTATGGTTGTTGTCTCTATCGGACCCGAGTCATGCCCGCCGGCATTTTTTCCTTCACCAGGCGTCTGGGTCATTGTTGGTTCGTGTATGCCGAGAAAGCCGCTTTGTCGGCAAAGGGGATTTCTCCGTCGTGATCCCAACCTACCCCACTGCCCGTCCCTGTACCTTGACTTAGGTCAAGGAGCGTGCAAAAACAGAAAAAATCGTGGTCACTGTTTAAATCAGGTCCGACAACACGTGGGCCCTTCACCGCACAAGAGATGTATGCCCATGTCCCGATCCATCCCAGCCATCCTCGCCTCGGTTCCCCTGTTCAGCGGACTGGAGCCCCACGACCTGGACCTCCTGGCCGGCCTGGCCATTCAGAAGCAGTACCGGAAAGGCGAACTCATCTTCTCCGACGGAGACCCCGGAGACGGGTTCTACATCGTGGCCGACGGCCAGGTGAAGGTCTTCAAGGCCTCGGCCGAGGGCAAGGAGCAGATCCTCCACGTCTTCGGTCCGGGGGAGCCCATCGGGGAAGTGGCCGTCTTTGCAGGCATTCCCTTTCCGGCCTCTGCGGCCACCCTGGCCAAGACCACCCTCCTCTTCTTTCCCAGGGAGGCCTTCATCCGCCTCATCGCCAAGGAACCGGCCCTGGCCATGAAACTCCTGGCTGTCTTGTCCATGCGCCTCAAGCAGTTCACCGTCCAGGTGGAGAACCTCTCCCTCAAGGAGGTGCCGGGACGCATCGCCTCCCACCTGCTCTTCCTTGCCGGAGAACAGAACAACCGGGAAAAAGTGACCCTCACCATCTCCAAAGGCCAGCTGGCAAGCCTTCTGGGCACCATCCCCGAGACCCTCTCCCGAATCCAGGCCAAGATGGCCTCCGAGGGACTCATCCGGGTTTCCGGACGCGAGATCACTATTCTGGACGTGGAGCGCCTGGAGGACCTGGCGGAAAACGGCAAGCTGTAGCCAGGGGCCGCGGTCTCTTTCTTTCCAGGGCGATGCCCGGGCCGAACGTCTCCTCCCTTGACGTTTCTTACGCACGATCCGTGCCACACAGAAAGGGCGGCCCCGCATGCGGAACCGCCCTCATGTCTCCGACGTTCCCCACTATCAGAGGGGCCCGGTGCTCATCACTGGGCTCAACGGTTCGATCTTGTTGGCCTTCATACGAAAATCATACAGGTCCTCCATGTCCTTGTAGACCTGGAAGATCTGGAAAAAACCGTGCCAGTGTGCATAGTCCGGCCCGCCCATGGCTGCGCCGTGGCGCGCCCTTCTGCCCGTGTGGTGCCAGAGGTAGTACATCAGCTCCTGGAACCCGTCTTTCCAGGGGTCGTCCTTCAAGAGCCCCTTGGCCTGCAGGCCCTCTTTCATGGCCACGGCCTTGTCCCAGTAGAAGTTGTACAGCTCCACCGTGCTGTCCAGGGTGTCCCGCTGGGCCTTGATATGGCTGGTCCCGTGGCAGTTGGCGCACACCTTCTTCATCATCTCCTCGCCCTTTTTGCCGTCCCCCCGGACCCCGCTCCTGAGCTCGCTGCGCGCATGAACCAGGTCCCACTTGAGCCGCTCGTTCACGTTGTGGGAGGTGGCCAGCTCGCCGATACCGCTCATGTGGCAGGTGGCGCAGGTGGGGGCGGTATAATCCCCGGGTTCCCAGGTATCCGGGGCGCTGTCCCACTCCCATTCATCCCCGTGGGCCAGGAACATCTGCCCGTGCTTGCTCTCGATATAGATCTCGATGTTGGGGTGGTCCGGGCCCAGGTGGCAACTGGCACACGCCTCGGGTTTCCGCGCCTCGGAAATGGAGAAGCGGTGGCGGGTGTGGCAGACCGTGCAGTTGCCGATGCTGCCGTCCGGGTACCGGGTACCGACACCTCCGGGCCAGGTCTCCTTGATGGGCTTGTTGTCGGGTCCCACCTCCACCTGGGTGCCGTGGCACATCTGGCAGCCGCTGGACCGTGCGGCCCGGTTGGAAAAGGAGCCCAGGGGGTTGCCGATGAACTCGGCCCCTTCGTAATGGTACATGAGCTTCAGGAACTTCTCGTTTTCCACCACCGGTGCCGAGGCAAGCTCCGCGTGGCCGCTCTTAAGAAACTGCTCCACCTCCACGGGGTGACAGCGGCTGCAGGTCCCGGAGGAGACCATGGGGGAAATAAAGGTGTCCGTCCCTTTGAGCCCCTCGCACTGGGAGGCCATGGGCGAGCGCTTGGTCACGGTATGGCAGTCGTAACACGAGACCCCGGCATGGGCCATCTTGCTGAGTTTCCAGCCCTCCACCACCCCGGGGGTCTTGGCCGCATGGCATTCGATGCATGCCAGGGCCTCCTGGCTGTAACCCCGGACAATCTTGAACTCCTTGGTCGCCAGGTCCGGATACCCGGTCTCCGCAGCCCCGTGGGCAACCATCCCCGTTAGAAAAGCAAAACCCCACAACAAAACCCGTCTGCCTGAATTCAACATGAACACCTCCTCACATTACTTTGGGTTTGCATCAACACGCGTGTCGTATGAACATTGCGGAGCCGTCCCCAGGGACAACGGCCTTGTGGAGACTGCCCTCTGATTGGCACAGGAAGCCCCCAACGGAGCCGAAAAGCCCATAAGGGAACCATAAAAAAAGGCAACCGTTTCCGGTTGCCTTACATGGCCTTGCCTTTGGAGAAATATCGTTCCACCATATCCAGCATGTCCCGGTGGCCAACATGGGGGTGGCACTTGGAGCATGCCATATCCGTCTCACCGCGCAGCTTGGCCCGATGGGCGATAAAGCCACCCCGCCTCATACCCGGAGGGGTCAGGTCCATGTGGCAGGCCCTGCAGGCGCTGTCAAACGTAAATTCCTGGCGGTTGGCCTCAGCTTTTCCTGCCCAGTCGTAGGTGTAGGGATCAATGGACAGGTGATTATAGATATGACCTGCACCGGTTTTGGCCTTGATCACAAGGTACTGGATGTAGTTGTCGTGGGGGCAGGTGACAGTCCCACGCACTGGGCCACCACGCCCCGCGGGTTGCTGCCACCGTGGACAGAGGCACGCCAGGAATCCCGGAAGGGGTGCATGTAATGACACCGGACACAGAAGGTGTCCGTGTTGGTGGACTCGATCATAAATCCTGAGGCAAGCACCAGAAGCACCGTCGCCATAATGCCGAAGCCTGCTCCCCACCCCAGGATTTTTAAAGGGGTCTTTCCCGTGAGCCACGCGGGTCGGGTCATACCGTGCCTCCTTCATGCATGTCACCGGAAACGCCGTCGCCCGTGATTCAGGCGACACGGCCGGTCTCGTCGTGGATTCAAAAAAACGGCGGACGCATCAAGAACACCGGGAGGCAACGCCGCATAAAATAACGTCACCACCGGCACAAGCAGAAAAACCGGCACCGATTGCAGGGAGTAACACGCCGGAGGGGAGTGGCAGACTATCTCAGGAGGAGGAAGAAGGGGCGTTGGCAGCCGGTTGAGGCATGATTGATAATCATTCTGGAAATTTATCCTTTTTACAGCTTTTTTTCAAGGAGAAGTTCTCCTGTCACGATCCGGATTGCTGTCACCCCAGGCAGCCCTGTTGGGGGACAAAGCCCTTGAAACGTCCGACAAACAAATGTGGTGGCGGCGCAGCCCGAATCGATGGCCTTGCGCTCTGACCCGACGTGAACCATAGGAGGTACTCCTGAATCACTGCTTTATGGGTCTTCAACCGTGACAAACCGCAAAAAAAACACCTGCCCCCTTTCACGTGCCATGGAAAGGAAGCAGGTGCCTTGAAATCCGGATATCCGGGGAGTCACCCTCAACGGGCCGACAGCCCCCCCGGAGCCGTCACTTACTTGCCGTTGGCAAGAAGACGGCCGGAAAGAAGCTTGATGTGCTTCATCTCTTCTTTGATGATGTCGTCGATGCGGGCTTTGCCGCGGTTTCCGGCGACCAGGTCCTTCATGCCGAGGTAAAAGACGATGGAGTCTTTTTCCGCGGTGATGGCGCCTTTGAGGATGCCCTCCATGGAGGAGAGGTCCATGGCCTTGTCATAGAACACGCGGGTGTCGGCAAGGGCCTTGAGGTACTGGGCCGCTTCCCCTTCGGGATCAAAGGTTACCTCGGCCTTGTCGTCGGCGCTCAGCTCTTTTCGCAGGCCGGCAAAGGTCACTTCGTGGTCGTCTTCCATGGCGGCCAGCTCAACGAGGAAATCCTTATCATCTGCGTTGGTTACCGCCTCGGCTGCATCGCGGTAGTATTTGGCTCCGTTGCGTTCAATCTGCTCCGCCATCTCAAAAATTTCGTCTGCATTAAAACCCAGGCCCATCTCTCTTCTCCTTAAAGAATGGTAAATGATCACGTGTCGAAAACGAAGAAACGATTCGCTTCCAAACCGATTAGACGTCTGCTGCATCTCCGGCTTTGTCTGATGACATCGAGTTCCCCGCGACGCTGACAATCTCAGGCCGCCAGGCCCCGGAGCCGGATTTTCTTGTGCTTCACTTCAAGGGACAATTGTTTCAAAATTCGTGCCACCCAATGGGTACGGCGCAGCGGCACGAACCG
Source organism: Desulfoluna sp. CYM3A (assembly GCF_056829965.1). NCBI lineage: Bacteria > Pseudomonadati > Thermodesulfobacteriota > Desulfobacteria > Desulfobacterales > Desulfolunaceae > Desulfoluna > Desulfoluna sp. CYM3A. The sequence continues at coordinate 203,856 of NZ_CP186556.1, read as the reverse complement.
TCCCGGAAAAAAACGGGGCATCCAAAGCCCCTAATATTCCGTCAGTTAGCCGCCTCTGTTTCAGACACATATATAATTCCTAACCCGAACAAGTCAAGTCAGTGCGCTATTTTTCGCTTTCCGGCGTTACCAAGCAGGGCACCAAAAGCGACGACCTGCCCTGTCCATGAACCATCGCCCCTGTTCCATCCATTAGAAAAATGAGACATTCCAACCGGCCGCCGGTCCCGAGAAGGACGCCTTCCCCCCTGCCCCGCCAAGGGATCCCCGACAGCGTTCTTCTTTAACCCATCCGAAATGTTTAGAAAAAAGACGTATCGCATATGCGACCCGGCCTGTCTCAAAAACGATTCGAGACAGTAGCGTCTCCGGCCCAGCCGGGGTCGCATCACCCCATCCCTTCGAGATTGCAGCAAAAAAAAGCATTTTCCCTTTGCACCCCATGGTATTAAGCCGTATGATTCCCCTGTTGGACAGACGGACCGACCGCTATTCGTTTTTTATCCCAATCCGCGCACCCAACGGTGTGGTTGCTTTTGACCGACCCCAGTTACCGGCGACCGAGCCCCTGCCTGCGCTCATTTTTGGCACATGTTTTGCTTTTCTTCCTGGCACTCGGTTCGCCGACCCGTTTCGTCCCTGTTTGAATGCAGAGGCCCGCACCGTTGACACCGCCGGGCCCACCCACAATGAACGATGGTTTAAGAGCCACTTTCACTTAAGGAGGCACCCATGAACACCACCCAACATTGTCCCGGGCACGAGCCCTTTAAAAGCATTCAACCCATTGAAGTAACCTGCAAAAAATGCGGGACCGTCAATGAGGTCTTCTCGGACGAGGTGGAGAAGACCCACACGTGCCGTTCCTGCAAAGAGGTCCTGGATGTGAAAAACACCGCAGGTTAACGCGCACGAGGACAAACCGACCCGCGACGGCTTCGCATGGCCCCCTTTGGCAAGGCACGCGAAGCCGTCTGTGCGGAGGCGACGTATACACCACTAACTTTAATTATAAAGATTTACCTTGACCTGGACCCGGCTGTAAGGAGGAATTCATGGATGTCGTAATGCTCTCCCGTCTGCAGTTCGCCGCTGCGACCATGTTCCATTTTCTTTTTGTCCCATTGACCCTGGGGCTCTCCGTTCTGGTGGCCATCATGGAGACCCGCTACGCGAAAACAGGGGATGAGACCTGGCTTCGCATGACCAAATTTTTTGGAAAACTCTTTCTCATCAACGTGGCACTGGGGGTGGTCACCGGCATCACTCTGGAGTTCCAGTTCGGCACCAACTGGTCCCGCTACTCCGAATACGTAGGGGACGTCTTCGGCTCCCTCCTCGCCATTGAGGCCACCGCCGCCTTTTTCCTGGAGTCTACCTTCATCGGTATCTGGATCTTCGGCTGGAAAAAGCTTTCGGCCAAAGCCCACGCCACGGTCATGTGGCTGGTGGCCCTGGCCGGCTCCCTCTCCTCGGTGTGGATCCTCATCGCCAACGCCTGGATGCAGAACCCCGTGGGCTACACCATCCGCAACGGCCGCGCTGAACTCACCGACTTCATGGCGGTCATCACCCAGAAGTATGCCTTGCTGGAAATCTCTCACACCCTGTCGGCCGCTTACATGTACAGCGCCTTCGTTGTCATGGGCATCAGCGCCTGGCACCTTCTTAAAAAGCAGAACGTGGAGCTCTTCACACGAGCTTTCCGCCTCGGCCTGATCTTCGGGGTTTTCTCCGCTATCGTGGTGGCCGTCTCCGGCGACATGCACGGGGTCAACGTCACCAACACCCAGCCCGCCAAACTGGCTGCCATGGAATCCCACTGGGAAACCACCACCCGGGCTCCCTCCTTTATCCTGGCCATTCCCGATGAAAAGAACGAACGGAACCTCATCGAGTTTGGGCGCATCCCCGGCCTCCTGAGCTTCCTGGGCAAGCATGACTTCAACGCCGAAATCATCGGCCTCAAGGACATCCCCAAAGACGAACGGCCCCCGGTCCTCATCACCTCCCTGGCCTTCCGCACCATGGTGGGCAGCGCCACCCTGCTGATTTTTCTCACGGTGTGGGCCTTTGTCAAACGCAACAAACTCCTTGAGAGTCGCAGGCTCCTCACGGCCATGGTCCTTGCCATTCCCCTGCCGCTGCTCACCATCGAAGCCGGATGGGTCCTTACCGAGGTGGGGCGGCAGCCCTGGATCGTTTACGGCCTCATGAAGACCTCCCAGGCAGCATCGCCGGTGGCCTCGTCCCAGGTCCTGGCGAGCCTCATCGGGTTTATCGTGGTGTACGGCCTCCTGGGCTTCGTGGGCTTCTGGCTCATGATCAAGCACGCCAAAACCGGCCCGGCACCCGCACAGGAAACCGCCGCTTAAGCTGAAAACGCAGCACACATCTTCAGAATTGAATTAGGGAGGATATATTCATGGTTTTGCAGTCAACGTGGTTTTTTCTCTGGGGGCTCCTCTGGGCCATCTTTTTTATCACCGACGGGTTTGACTTCGGGGTTGGCACTCTCTACCCCTTCCTCGGCAAAAGCGAAACGGACAAACGCACCATGGTGGCCGCCATCGGGCCCCTGTGGGACGGCAACGAGGTGTGGCTCCTCACCGCAGGGGGCGTTACCTTCGCCGCCTTCCCCACGGTGTACGCCGTGATGTTCTCGGCCCTGTACACGCCCCTGATGCTCATCCTGTTTGCCCTGATCATCCGCGGCGTCTCCTTTGAGTTCCGGGACCAGATCGTCAGCCCGGTCTGGACAAGGGTCTGGGACACCACCATCTTCATCGGCAGCTTTGTACCCGCCCTCCTCTTCGGAGTGGCCTTTGCCAACATTTTCCAAGGGATCCCCTTCAACGGAGAGGGTGTCTACGAAGGCAACCTCTTAACCCTGTTGAACCCCTACGGCCTGGCCGGGGGCGTTCTCTTCGTGCTCCTCTTCACCCTCCACGGCGCCCTGTGGCTCTGCATCCGCACCGAAGGGGACCTCCAGGCACGCACCATCCGCACGGCACGGATCCTCTGGCCCATCCTCCTGGTGGCCGCCGTCACCTTCCTGGGCGCCAGCTGGTTTGCAACGGACCTTTACGGCAACTACCTTGCCCAGCCCGCGCTCTTTGTCATCATCGCCATCACCGTGGCGGCCCTTGCGGCCATCCGGTTCTTCATCGCCAAAGAGGCCTGGTTCAAGGCGTGGTTCGCCTCCTGCACCACCATTTTCGGCGCCACCTTCTACGGCATCGTCGGCCTCTTTCCCAGCCTCTTTCCCTCCAGCCTGGACGAGGCCTTCAGCCTCACGGCCTTCAACGCCTCGTCCAGCCCCCTGACCCTGAAGATCATGCTCACCGTGGTGCTCATCTTCATCCCCCTGGTCATCGCCTACCAGGTCTGGGCCTACAGTGTCTTCAGCCACAAGGTCACCGAGGAGGATTTTTACGCCCACTAAGGCCGAAACACATTCCGTTGAAAACGCCATAATAAAAAAGCCCTGCACACGTGCAGGGCTTTTTTTTGCAGGGCTGACGCTTTTAGATATTTTCCCCTCCGACGGCCCTGCCGGGAGCCAAACTTTTGATAAGTTTGACAAACAGGTCTTAAGTCATCATGTCGAGTCTCCGCCGGAGTTATTCCGGTTGAAGTCAAGCGAATCCCAAAAGGTCTGCATCGTGTTTTTAGAAGAATGAAATGGGCCTCTTCTGCAAAGGCGGTTGCCAGATGTCACACATCACGCGAATGCCCCGGTAACGCAGGTAGAATGGCTGCCTTCATGCATTCGCCATAGGGTTTCAAGGTGCCCCCACCTTGCCGCCGGTGGCACGCTTTTTTTGGTTGCAGTTGCCCTTCTCTGTGCTATGAGCCGTAGGTGCCGTCAACTGACCCGGCACCACAGGTGCTGCCAACCCCGAGCCAGCTGAACCAGGAGAGACCATGGACGCCTTGCAGAACCGATTCACCACCATCCGCAACGCCCTTGAGGCCACCATCTGCACGGTACAGGGGGTGGAGGTCATCGAAAAAGCCCTCATGACCCTGGCCGGCCACCCCGAGGTGCTGCGCCTCGCCCCGGAAGCCGAAACCTGGCGCAACCACCTTGCCGAAGCCCGGGTCGACGGAGACACCGAAGAGCAGGAGTATGCCCTGCTGGAGCTCTACCGCACCCTCCACACCGCAGGCGCCGGATACACCGAAGAGGAAAAAAAGCAGCTGGATGAGCAAAAGGGCCTCCATGGCCTCTCCGGGGGCCTCCTGCCCCTGCTCATGACAAAGGAGCTTGTCTCCCCGGACACATGCATGGCCGACCTGGGCGCCGGAAACGGCCTCCAGGGTCTCCTCCTCCAGTGCCTTTGCCCCCACCGCCACACCCTGCAGGTGGAACTCTCCAAAGGACACCTGAGCGCCGGGCGTCTTTTCCAGCGGGTCCTGGGCATAGCCGACCACCGCGTCTCCTGGCGCCACGGGGACCTCTTTGCCACCGATCTTTCCGGCGTCACCCTCCTTTACCTCTACCGCCCGGTAAGGCCTTCGGAGACAACCCTTCCCCTGTACCGAAAACTGGCAGCCACAATAGGTGCCATGGACCGCCCCATCCACCTTGTGAGCGTGGCCGATTGCCTCACCCCTCACCTGGATCCCCCGGTGTCTCCCCTTTACGACGACGGCTTTGTCACCATCACGGCCGTTGAGCCGCAGGCACCCCTAACGAAATGAATCAATTGTTGATTTTTTCATTTGAACGGCGTTTAATAGACCAAATGCAATTCATCCCATTCCTCAGCCGCCCGGGCCACACACTGCCACCGGAGCCTCCCCCCCGCCCATGACATGCCGTGCACACGCGACATGAAAGAAACCGGCTCCCTGTGTCATCCCCGTGCAACACCCGGCGTCGGCCCTTTCAGGGCGATCTTCGGACCCTTCCCGCGTGGGCACCCCACCAACCCAAAATCAGGAGAATGTAGCCATGCGCAGATGGTCCGTTATCCCTTTTTTGGTCATCGTGCTTTTGCTCCCCTTCCTTTTCGGGGGCTGCGACGAGGACATCAAGTACTACCAGTGGAACCTTGTGCAGCTTGAACCCGAGGGAGACGTGGAGTATGTGTGCGGAAACGGGTCCCCTTACAAATTTTTCGTCAACCCGTCTTTGACCAGTGACAATGTGCTTATCTATTTTGAGGCCGGCGGGGCCTGCTGGGACTATCCCAGCTGCTCGGGACAAAGCGGGATCCGGGGTGCGGCCAACCCCAACGGCATCCCCGACGACTACATGGACGGGTTCTCCATCCCCGCCATCATGTCGCCCTTTATCTTTCGCGCCCACCCCTGGGAACGTGTGGACACCCAGGGCTGGACCATCATTTTTGTTCCCTACTGCACCGGGGACATCTTCATCGGAAACAACACCGCCACCTACGAGTCCGAGGATTCCGATGAGAGCCTGGAGTGGCACCACAACGGCTACACCAACACCCAGGGAATTATCAACTGGATGACCAATGGGCCCTTCAAGGACCACTTCGACTCCATTCCCAAGCTCATGGTCAGCGGATGCAGCGCCGGAGGCGCCGGCTCCATCCTCAACTACCACTTCATCCGCAAGGGCCTGGGCGACCGCGTGGGCGAGGCCATCCTCCTCAACGACTCCGGTCCCATCTACTCCACGGCCGAAGACTCTCCCCAGTTCTCGTTGCCCCTGCACACCAAGATCCGCAGTGCCTGGAACGTGGACAGCGTCATCGACATCCTGGGCCAGGACATCCCCGGTGATTTCGACGCCGATGACTACGGCAGCTTAAGCGTGGCCCTGTCTCGCCAGTACCCCGCCGACAAGCTGGCGCACACCCAGTTCACCATGGACGGCAACTACTCGGGCTACTCGTACGAGCGATTCTACGACTACCCGCCCAAAGAAGAGATCCACGCCATGTGGGCCGCGGACCAGGGCTACCTCATGGCCATGTACGACGACCTCTTTGCTGAAAACGGCAACATCGGCTATTTCGTCCCCTACTACCGCCCCTTCAACGACAGCCACTGCTCCTGCATCCTCTCCTTTGACGACACCGACATCACCGGCACGGGCATGAACGTGGGAGACTACGCCGATCGCCTCATCAACGACGGGGCTGGCATGGCCGCCATGCAGTACTACGAAGAGCCCACCGAGGAAGAGCTCAACAGGCCCTACCCCCTCTGGAACCTCCTTGACCTGCTCATGGGCGCTCTGTAAGGCACGGAACAGACAGACAACGTAACGATTCACCTCAGGCCCCCGGCAGCCCTGCCGGGGGCCTGCTTTTTCCCTGATCCCTCTTGTCCCTGTGGCTCCTTCGGCCCTTACCCGTTGGCCTGCTTGGTTTCGATCCGATCCAGGGCCCGCGCTTCCCGCTCCGGAATGGCCTCCAGCCGTTTCTTGAACTGCTCCAGCAAAAATTGATGCTGGGCCAGGTCCCGCTGGCTCATCTCGCCCTTATGCTCCTTTAAAATCCACTCCAGCATGGCGATGCTGTCCCGTGTCAGAAGGGCCTGCTCGTCGTAGTAGCTGTGGACCTCGTCCTCGGAGGCGATGTTGGCGCTGATACGTCCGAAAAGCTCGTTGCGGGACTTTTTCTCCTCCTCCCGCTGCCACCGCTCCTCCTCGGTCTGGGGCGGAATGGCCAGGTTGTCGGGAAGGCTTGCCCGCATGCGGTCCATGTCCGGCATAAAGGGCTCCTGCTTTTCAGACTCCCGGACCACCGGTTTCACTCCGGTTTCACCGCTTTGGGCCTCGGCCGCACTGCCGTGCTGACCGGCCACCGTCTCTTCAAGGGCCGCTGTATCCGTCCCATGCTCCGGGACATCCCCTTTGCCCACGACCATCCGGGCCCCCAAGGTCAAAAGAACACCTGCCACCAAACCCACTGCCACCCAGCCGATACGCGCCATGTTGCCTCCTGTCGTTGTGGTCCGGTCCGTGCCCCTTTGTTTCATGGTCCGCGTACACGCCAAAACCAAAAGGTTGGCAGCCACGGCAGCGCCGATGCCCAGGGCCAGAGTCCAGAAGAAAAACAGCCTGGGCATCAGGTAATAGGAGACATCCAAAGGGGTGTTGAGCCAGAGTTGATTGGAAAAAAGAAGCGGGTGAAACAGGTCCCGCCAGAAGGTGGTAAAAAACGGAAAGATTCCCGAAAGCAATGGGAACAGAACAAGGTTGACCAGGGCACTGCCCCTGAGCAAAGACGGGGTCGCGGCAAAGGCAAGACTGAGAAGGGCTGCCGCCGCGACCACCGCAGCAAGATCCAGCCGGTCCCGGGCTTCTGCCAGGTGACGGCGCTCTTTGGCCGTCCATGCCCCATGGGCAAGGGTCCCGCCATGGGAGAGAAAAGAGGTCAGCTCCCGGACCAGAACCCTTGGCGGCCCGGCTTTCAGGCGCACGCAGCGGCCGTGGATCCCGCAGGCGGCATCGTACCAGAACGGTGTGTAGACAACCGCAGCCAGGGGGACCCAGAAGGTAAGGTAAAACAGAGAGACACCGGTAAGCAAAGCCCGAGCACGCGCCATACCCCTCCTTTCATCCGCTTAACGCACCGGTATCATAGCCCCTTACGACCTGTTTGTCGAGGCCGTATCACGGAGCCTTCTTCCAGAAACGCTTCACGAGAAAAGGAATCGTGCCCACGGCACACAAAAGGAGAAATCCCCCCACAAAGGGCGCAGTTATCCGCCCCTGGAGAAGGTCCAGCAGGGAGCTGGAAAAGAGAATAAAGGCAAGGGTGGCGGGAAACATGCAGACAACGGTGGCCGCCACGTAGTGGGAGAGTCGCACCCGGGTCAGCCCGAATGCGTAGTTGAGGAGAACAAAAGGAAACACCGGCACCAGGCGGGTAAAGGCCACCACCTTCCACCCCTCCTCGGCCACCTTGCGGTCCAGGCGCTCCAGGCCGGTGCCCGCCACCTTCCCGCGCACCCAGTCCCCTGCCAGGTAGCGAGACACAAGAAAAGCCAGGGTGGCACCACCCGTGGCCCCCACCATGGTGCAGGCCAGCCCCATGACCGGACCGAACAGAAGCCCTGCGGCAAGGGTGAGGGGACTTGCCGGAAGAAGCAGGCAGGGCCCGATGCAGTAGAGGGCCACAAAGATAAGGGGCGCGGCAAGGCCGTAGCCTTCCACCCACTGCCTCACCGCCTCCGGGGCCAGAGAATCCGTGAAGCCTGAGATTTTCAAAGCGGCTGCCATGCCGATGAGGGCCATGAGGATCAACCCCTTGACCCACCATGCACCCTTTGGGCCGCCGCCCATGGAGACGTGCCGCTCACGGGTCACCGCAGGCCGGAGTACCTGAACCGCCTTTTGAGCCCCAGGCGGTGAAGATAGGTCAGAGGGCTCCCGGTGGCTTTGGGGATCGTGTTGCCGTCATTAAAAAACAAATCCAGGAGATGCCGGGCGCCTCCCCGGCCGCCGAGACGTGAGGCGCACCCCGAGCAGTAGGTGAGGACCGCCTCTCCGGCCCGCTCCCCTTGAATCCTCTGGCGCCAGGCCTCGGCATGGCCGGGACAGACCGCCCCCACAGCGCCCCCCTCCCCGCAGCAGAGGGTCCGCCTGCCGCTGCGGGCGGACTCCACCAGGGACACCCCGCTTCGCAGGGCCAGCTCCCGGGTCGCCCCGTGGATCCCTTCTTCAAACCGCACCGCACAGGGATCGTGCATCCTCAACGCCCCGCTTACAGATGTTGGGACAAGGTCCGCGTCCCCTGCCATGAGTTCATAGACGCTCTGGGTCTCAAGGCCCGAGCCGTACTGATGAAACACCTTGAAGCAGTTGGGGCAAGCCACCACCACGCGGCGCACGCCCCCAATCCGGACGATGCAGCTCCCCGAAGGCGTTCTCAAAGGCCCCCTGCCGCCCCAGGTCATGGGAGGGCTTGGTGCAGCAGTCCAGAACCAGGCCCGCCTGGGGGACCTGTTCCCTGATGTACTGCCAGACGCGAAAGGTCTTGTGGGACCGTGTTCCCGACAGGCCGCACCCCGGAAAAAAGATCGTATCGCACCCTTCGGGCAGATGGGCCCAGGTAAACCGTTTGGACACCCCCCGGGCCTCATAGGCAAGCAGGCGGAATGGAGAAATCCACCTTGCCGCTCTCCGCCGCTTCCCGCCGCAAGGCAAGAAAAAAGGCCGCGGGATCCGCCCCTTCGGGACAGACCGCCGTGCAGAGCCCGCACAGAGAGCAGAGAAACGCCAGGCGAAGGGCCTCTTCCGGCCGGGTCTCCAACAGCTCCCGAATCTCAAGGGGGCTTCCGTGCTCTTTTAAAAAAGCGCACCCCACCCGGCACTTGCCGCAGCCGGTGCACCGGGGAAGAATGGATTGGGAAGGGTCGGAAAAGGATCGCAGGCTTCCTGTTTTCACGAGAATGGTCTCTCCTGTCATGGTAAGGGAAATTCAGGCGTAAACGGTAGAATGGTGTGGCCGCCCCCCGGATGTCAAAATGATAATATCAATGACATCACCGCCAGCCATTGAGAAAAGCAGACGTCTATGGCAAAGCCAGCATTAAAAGCGTGCCTCCGGCAGCGAGGTGAGCCACCTCGAAAGCATATTGCCCTTGCGCTTTGTCCCTCGTTCCTCGGGCCAAAGCGCAAGGGCCTTCGACTCGGGCTTCGCCCGGCATAAACCCTGATGATTTCTGCGGGCTGAATCACAAGCTTCGACGCAACAGGAACCGTTGTTGTTACTTGTCCATGTTTCTACTTTTCCCCGCTGCTCCGGCGTGCTATCAAAATCAGTATGATGCGACTCTTTCTCCAGCAAGCCTATACCGACGCCGGGCGCGGTGGAAACGGTGCAGGGGTGGCGATTTTCGCCGACGACATGGATGAGGCCGCCATGCAGGCCCTGGCCCGCAACGTGGGGCTCTCGGAAACCGCCTTTGTTTCGGATCTCTTGAGCAGCTGCCCTGTCATCCGCTATTTTACCCCGGTGGCTGAGGTGGATCTCTGCGGCCACGCCACTGTGGCGGCCTGGACTGTCATGGCCCACCTGGGCCTTGTGCGGCCGGGACGACATCGTCAAGGGCTCAGGGAAGAAGAGATCAGCGTTACCCTGGATAACTCCGGGGCGGTGTGGATGGATCAAAAACCCCCTGCCTTCAATCCGATACTTGATCCGGCCCGGGTGGCCCCCATCCTGGGGCTTGCGCCCGAGGAGCTCACCGCAACGGGCCTGCCCATCCAGCCCGTGTCCACAGGCCTCACGGACATCCTTGTCCCCCTGCCCTCACGGGGACTCCTTGAAGCGGTCGTCCCGGACCTCGGGGCCATGGCAGCCTTTAACACCGAAACCGACACCGTGGGGTTCCACCTCTTCTGCATCGAGCCCCGGAACCCCGCCCATACCGCATGCTGCCGGAACTTTGCCCCGGCATACGGCATTGATGAGGAGTCGGCCACCGGAAGCGCCAGCGGAGCCCTGGCCGCCTACCTGTGGATGAACGGGCACCAGCAGGAGCGCTACATCTTCGAGCAGGGACACGCCATGGGCAGCCCGTCCCGCATGGATGTCCTCCTTGCCTGTGATGAGAAAAGACCCACCGGGGTCACCGTGGGAGGATACGGCGGCACCCCTGTGGAAAAGACGGTTCCCCCGCCGACATCGGGTTGACCTTCCGTGGCCGGACAAGGGACGCCACATTTTTATTGGCGTGATCACAACCATTTGATATAGCTTCATCAGGATAATTGATATCTGATACACCAGACAGGAGATCGCAATGCACCCCCTTTTCGACCCCACGACCATCAACGGCATGACCCTTGCCAACCGCTTCGTCCGGTCCGCCACCTGGGAAGGGATGGCCGGACCCGACGGCTGCGTTACCCAACGGCTCATAGACTGCATGGCCACCCTGGCCGACGGCGGTGTGGGCCTCATCATCACGGGCCACGCCTTTGTGGAACTTGAAGGCAAGGCAGGCCCGAAACAATTGGGTATCCACGACGACGCGTTTCTCCCCGGGCTCACCAAGATGGTGGAGGCGGTCCACGCCCGCAACGGGAAAATCGTGGCCCAGCTGGCCCATGCCGGAAGGCGCGCCAACACCGACGAGTCGGGCCGTCCCCCCCGCATCATCTCCGTCACCGGCTCCGAAGAGCCCCCGGTAAAAGAGATGGGCCCCTGCGATTTCAAGCTGGTGGTCACCGCCTTTGCCGAGGCAGCCGTCAGGGCCAAAAAAGCCGGTTTCGACGGGGTGCAGATCCACAGCGCCCACGGCTACCTCCTCAGCCAGTCCCTCTCGCCCCTGGAAAATCGTCGCAGCGACTGGTACGGCGGCCCCGTGGAGCACCGCATGCGCTTACTCCTGGAGGTCACCACCGCCATCCGTGACGCCGTGGGCCCCGACTACCCGGTGCTCATCAAGCTCAACAGCGCCGATCACGTCAAAGGCGGTTTCACCCTGGACGAGGCCTGCGCCGTGGCCGTCCGTCTGGCCCACGAGGGGATCGACGCCATTGAGGTAAGCGGCGGCACTCCAGAAAGCGGGGAGCTTGCCCCCATCCGGCCCCGCATCGACGCCCCGGAAAAAGAAGCCTACTTCCGCGATGCAGGCAAAGCCGTCAAGGAGTCGGTGCAGGTCCCCGTGATGCTCGTGGGCGGCATCCGCGCCCTTGAGACCGCCCTTGCCATGCACGACGAAGGCCGGGCCGACCTCATCAGTCTCTCCCGCCCCCTCATCCGGGAGCCCAACCTCATCGCCAGATGGAAACAGGGTGACACCGCCCCCGCCCAGTGCAACTCCTGCTGTCGATGCTTTGTCCCGGCCCGAAGGGGGGACGGCATCCGCTGCATGGCACGGAAAAAAGGGTAAAAAGACGCCTCCGGCGGCCCTGCCGGGGGCTAAACCTTTAAAAAGTTTAACAAACAGATCTTAAAATTTCGTCTTGAATGGTTTCCGTTATAAACGTTGAATGTGACTTTTCCCGACGGACAAAGCGCATTTGCAACCTGCGTTCAGGGCATTTAATTTAAGTGGTTGCTCCACCCTTGTCACCGGCAATTACTCCGGTAAAACTCAAACGAGTCTGAGAACGCCCGCGTCATGTTTTTAGAAAAATGACATGGGCCTCCCCTGCCTTGACGGTTGCCGGACTTCACCCTTCACGCGAATGCCCTGACAGCGTTCGCATGGCAACGGCCTCCATGCATTCGCCATAGGGTTTCAAGGTGCCCCCACCTTGCCGCCGGAGGCGGTTTTGCCATGCACTTTCACAATAAAAGACATCGCTTTTGGCTTTTACTTTGTGCCCGCTGGGCATCGGATTTAACCGGATTTTGACGGTGTCCACGCCTCATCACCCGCGTCCAGCTCCTGCCGCACGGCTGTGAGCAGGGTGTGCATCTCCACGGGTTTCATCAAAAACGTCCGAACACCGATGGTCTCGGCTGCCTGGCGGGCCCTGCGGTCGTTGTAGCCCGTGCAGAGGATCACCGGTATCCCGGGAGTCATGGCCTTGATCTCCCGTGTCAGGGCCATACCGGTCATGCCGGGCATGGTCATGTCGCTCACCACGATATCGTAGTTGCCCCGACTCGCCCGGTAATGGTCCAGCGCCTTTTTGCTCTCCGTAAACACCGACACCCGGTACCCGGCCCGCCTCAGCATCCGCTTGAGCAAAAAGGCGAGTTCTTCGTCGTCGTCCACCACCAGGACCGTCTCGCGGCCCCTGGGAGGGGCCTCGGCGGAAACGGGCTCCGGAAGCAAGGCCTCCCCTTCCACTTCGAGAAAGCAGAGGGTAAAGGTGCTGCCCTTGCCCGGCTCGCTGTCCACGGTGATGGTGCCGCCGCACTCCCGGACGATGCCGTGGACAACGGAGAGCCCCAGGCCCGTGCCCTTGCCCTCCTCCTTGGTTGTGAAGTACGGGTCGAAGATCCTGTCTCGGCTGGCCGCGTCCATGCCCACCCCCGTGTCCTTCACCACGAGTCTCAGGCAGGGTCCCGAGGGATTTCCCGGAAACGGCGATTCCTTCTCGTTCATGAATACAGTCTCCAGGGCCACCTCCAGGGTCCCGCCCCCCATGCCTTCCATGGCGTGGTAGGCGTTGGTCCCCAGGTTCATGATGACCTGGTGCACATGGGTGGGGTCCCCGAATATCAGACGGCCTTCGGCGTGGAGCCTCTCCCGGATGGCGATGGTGCTGGGCAGGGTGGAGCGCAGAAGAGTCAGGGCCTCCTGGACCACGGCCTGGACATGGACCGGTTTGAGTTCGGACTGATGGCGCCTGGAGAGGGTCAGGATCCTTCGCACCAGGTCCCGCGCCCGCTGGGAGGCCTTGAGGATGCCCGTCATGTTCTCCGCCTCCCGACTGTCCGGGGGCAGCGAAAGCTGGGTCATCTCCGCGTACCCGATAATGGGGGAGAGAATATTGTTGAAGTCGTGGGCAATGCCCCCGGCCAGGGTGCCCAGGGCCTCCATCTTCTGGGAGTTCCGGAGTTGGGCACGCAGCAGCTCCTTTTCCTCTTCGGCCTGGAAAAGACGGGAGATATCGATAAAACTGTCCACGATGCCCAGAAGGCGACCGTCCCGGTCCGTGAGCGGGTTGGCGGCCACCATGCAGGGGATGCCCTCCCGACTCGCCGTGGAAAAAAGGCTCTCCCCCCGAACAGGGGTGACTCCTGAAAGCGCCTGGACCAGGGGGCAGGCGTCGGTGCGGCACATGTCGCTGCGAATCACCTCGTAGCAGTGCTTGCCCACGGCAAGGGAGGCATCCTCACCAAAAAGCTCGCTGAAGGTGCTGTTCATGCGAAGCAGGCGAAACCTTCGGTCAATGATCAGCATGGGGATGGAGGCGTTGAAAACCTGGGTCAGCTCCAGGTTGGCCCGGGCCACCCGCTGCCTGGCCCCCTCCAGCTCCGAGGCCTGGGCCCGAAGGGACTCTTCCGCCCTCCGGCTCAGCCGGGTGGCACGGTCCACGGCGTGCCGCAGGCTCCGGTTCCAGACAAAAAACCCACCGAGGACCGCAACAACCAGGCACACCACCAGGCCGATGGCATAGGTACGAAAAGAAGGGTCCCTGTAGACGGGGTGGGTTTTCAGGTAGAGCCACTTTTTGAAAATATCCCGTTTCTCTTCCGGCGAAATCAAGGAGAGGCCCCGGTTCATGATATCCACCAGCATGGGCTGCTGACGGGAGATGCCCATGCAGATCTCGTAGCTGTAGTGGGTGTATCCCAGGGTCTGAAGCCGCACCAGGCCGTGCTTCTCTATCAGGTAAGAAGTGGAGGCCATATCGGAGACCAGGCCCTCGGCCTCCCGGCGATCCACCTTGAGTAGCCCCTCAAGGGTATAATCCACGGGCTCCACCAGAATCCCCGGATACTTCCTGGACAGGATCTCATGGTCCACGCTCCCTTTCAGCACGCAGACCCGCTTGCCCACCAAGCCCTCCAGGTTAATTCCCCCCGTTGTTTCCGGCCCCGTTACAATGGTGGTGGGCATCTGGAAATAGGTCCGCGTGAACGCCAGGTGCGGCTCCCGGGATGAAAGCCGGGCTATGGAGGGAATCACGTCCACCTCGCCCCGGTACCCGGCCCGGAGAATCTCGGCCCAGGTGGCGTAGCGCACCCGGGTAAACACAAAGCCCAGTTTTTCTTCGATAAGGGAGATGTACTCAGGTGCGATGCCCTGCACCTGCCCCTCATCGTTAAAAAAGGAGGCCGGGGGCCAGTTGGGTTCAAGGCGGGGCGAAGTCGGCCCTTGCGGGCTTCGAGCCACTGGCGCTGCTCCGGGGTCAGGGGATCCGGAACCGGAGGAGAGGCAAAGGAGACCGAAAGATAAACCACCAGGCAAAACAGCACCGCCACAGGGCACAGGCAACAAAAGGCGCATGGGCGTAAACGTCCGGTTCGCCCCCCCGTCTGTCTGCGCATCGTTGATGATGAGAAATTGATCATTCACATGTCCCCTGCGTGTTTCGTAAAAGCACCGCACACCCCACACGGAATGAACGGGGCTCACGCACCGAGCTGCGGCGCAATCCCAAGCCCAAAACAGCCGGTCAATCTCAATGTATTTCAGGCTGATACAAAACACCGAGAGGCGGCCCACATGACGCAGCCGTGTGAATTGTTTCCCCCGAACCCTGACGTCCCCATCAAGCCTTTCCTTAATGTACTTTTCGTCACAGTTGACAAAACCTTTATTCCCAGTTGACGAAAAGACGCACTCCTTGTCCGTGCCCACCCGCGGCATCGGCACCGCCCAGCCCCCTGTAATGCACCAAATGGCGGGGCATCACGCCCATCAATCCCACACCGTGAAGGCGACGTGTCTCTCATTTCGCCTCGTCGCCCTGCCGTCACGGCGATTCGCCGGGCGTGTCCTGAAGGAGGGTGCAACGGGCCCCCTCCACCAGTCCATGGGAGAACCGCTCCAAAAGCGCCGACTTCACATTCCAGACATGCCAGTACAGCGGCACCTTTATCTCCCTGCCCGGGGCCACATCCGTGAGCGCCCCGGCGGCAAGCAGGGGCGAGGCCTGCTGCATGGGCACCATGCCGTACCCCATGCCCTGGACAATGGTGGTCACCACATCTGCACAGGAACAGGGAACGTAATGACGGGGAAAGGACGAGGGAGGATCTGACAACCAGGCCTTGAGAAACCGTCCATGGAGCTCATCCTTGCGATTGAAGAGCACCGCCGGGGCCCGAGCCGTAGCCCCCGAACCTAACCCATCGCCAAACCAGCGCCCGGCAAAGGAAGGGGACGCCACCATGCGGTAAACCATGGCCCCCAGGTAGGCCATGCGGCACCCCTGGACCGGCTCCGCACTGGAGGTGATGCAGCCCACGGTCTCCCCGCTCTTTAGAAACCGCAGGGTCTCGTCCTGATCATCCACGCAGAAATCAAGGAGGACTCGCTCCTTCTCCAGAAACGCGGCAAGCCCGGGCAGGAGCCAGGTCTCCAGGCTGTCTGCGTTGACCCCCACGGTGAGGGTGTGAAGTCCACCGGCCCCCGGGGCAAGGGTCTCCCCCAGGTCCGCCTCCAGGTGGGACACCTTAAAGTAATGGGCCAGGAAGAGCTCACCGGCCCGGGTGGGAGACGGCGGGGCTGTCCGGCTCAACAACACCTGACCGGCCTGCTCTTCCAGGAGCTTGACCCGTTGGGAGACAGCAGACTGCGAGATGTTGAGAACCCTGGACGCCCTTTCAAAGCCCCCCTCCAGGACCACACGTGCCATGGCCTCTATCAGCTTGTAATCGTACATGGCGTGCTCCGAAAAGTTCTTAAAAAGCCGCTCTCAATAGGGCAGGCGAGGCCCCGTCACATTATTCGTTTTTCTTATGATGTATATATATAATTAATTTTACTTTTACAATTGAATCCCCCTACAAAGGGGGCGTCATCATCGCAGGGGCAGGCTGATGCCCCCCGGCTTTCCACAGGAACGACACCGGCAGCCTCAGGCGGCACCGGCATTGACATCACAAGGGACACACGACATCATGATTTCGCCATTTCTCAAAGGGTTCGGCACCAGCGCGGGCCTGATCATCGCCATCGGCGCCCAGAACGCCTTTGTCCTCAGCCAGGGGGTGAAGCGCAACCATCACCTGGTGATCCCCCTTATATGCAGCTTCTTCGACGCCCTGTTGATCACTGTGGGCATCCTCGGGGTAGGCACGGCCGTTGCCGCCCATCCCCTGCTCACCCGGACGGCAGCCTGGGGAGGTGCCGCCTTTCTCTTCTGGTACGGAGCCTGCGCCTTCCGGTCGGCACACCGGGGAGGCAGCCTGGAGGCGGAAGAGGCAGGACGCACCCCCCTTAAAACCGCGGTGCTGGCCACCCTGGCCGTCACCCTGCTGAACCCCCACGTTTACCTGGACACCCTGGTCCTCATGGGGGGCATCAGCGGCCAGTTTCCTTTGGAGCAGCGCCCCTGGTTCGGGTTCGGAGCGGCCACGGCCTCCTTTGCCTGGTTCTTTCTCCTCAGCCTGGGGGGCAACCTGCTGGCCCCGGTCTTTCGAAGGCAAAGGGCCTGGCGCATTCTCGACACCCTGGTGGGCCTCGTCATGTGGGGCATCGCGTTTTCCCTTCTTGTAAACATGGCCTAACACACCGGCAAGATTGACATCCACGAAGAGATCGTTCAAGGTACACCTATCAGGCACCGTTCACCCTCAAGGCATTGTCGCCCTCACCGGGGATGACAAGACCGGTCGACTGCCCTCGGCCGGCGCCCTGAGGCTGTGCCCCAGGCAACACCGTATCAACCCCAGTCATACGTGGAGTCTGTTCAATGGGTCAACACAGGAAGTCACGGTCCGAATCGCTGTTCGATGTCACCCGCATCAACTTCTTGAGCGTGCTGGACCAGCTTGACGAAGGCATTATCATCACCGATCACCAGGGGATCATCGTCTACTACAACGACACCCAGGCCCAGATCGACGGGGCCGATCCCGAGGAGATCATCGGCAAGCATGTCACCGAGGTCTACGAGCTCTCCGACGAGACCAGCATGATTGCCAAATGCATGGACAAAAAACGCGCCATCCGAAACCGCACTTTTTTTTACCGCACCCGGAAAGGCAAGGTGGCCCACACCATCCATTCCATTTTTCCCCTCCTTGATGGCTCCCGCGTCACCGGGGCCATCTGCTTTGTCAAAGACTACAACATCCTCCAGAAGAGCACCCCCATGATCGCCGTTCCCAGTTTCAACAAAAACAAGGGAAACGGCACCCGCTACACCTTCGGGGACATCATCGGAGACAGCTACGACCTTCAGCGGGCCATGGTCACGGCCCGGGAGGCGGCCTCCTCGTCGTCCCCCATCATGCTCATCGGCGAGACCGGCACGGGCAAAGAGCTCTTTGCCCAGTCCATCCACAATCACAGCGCCCGGAAAAACAAGGCCTACACCGCCCTTAACTGCGCGGCCATCCCGGAAAACCTCCTGGAAGGAGTGCTCTTCGGCACCGTCAAAGGAGCCTTCACCGGTGCCCTGGACAAACCGGGCCTCCTGGAGATGGGCAACGGGGGCACCCTCTTCCTGGACGAGCTCCTGGCCATGCCCACCACCCTCCAGGCCAAGCTCTTACGGGTCCTGCAGGAGAAAAAATTCCGGCGCATCGGCTCCCACAAAGAGGTGGAGGTGGAGCTCAAGGTGATCAGCGCCATGAACGGCTCCCCACGGGAGGCCGTGAAAAACGGCCAGCTGAGAACCGACCTCTTCTATCGCCTGGTGTGGTCATCGTCCACTTCCTCCAAACCGGCTCGATGACCTGGAGAACCTCATCAGCCACTTCATCCTCACCCTCAACCACACCTTCGGGACCCACGTCAAAGGGGTCTCCCCCAGGGTGCTCGACCTGTTTAAAGGGTACCGCTGGCCCGGCAACGTCCGGGAGCTGGAGCACCTCATCGAAGGGGCCATGAACAGCGCGGGCCAGAACAAGATCATCGGCCTCCGACATTTTACCTCCGCCTTTGAGACCCTCAACGTCATGGGCGACAACCTTGAAGACACGGCCTGGGAATCCTCGGATACGGGTCCTTTTCACCAGCTCATGCCGGCCGCAGCGCCCCTATCCTCCACAAACAACCTGTCGGAATCCCAGAAGGCCACCGAGCGGCAGACCATCGCCCATGCCCTGACCCACTCCTTCGGCAACGTCTCCAGGGCCTCGAAGATCCTGGGCATCTCCCGGCAGCTCCTCCATTACAAAATGAAGAAACACAAGCTCAACCGAAAGACCTTCGCCGATCCGCCCGCCGGGTAAGGGGCGAGGTGCATCCGCATGCAAATCAAGTCAACACACAGAACTCAAAGGCAAAACCACCACCCAACAAGTCATAATCATGTCGCCTTTCCCCCCGGACCTGTCCGTCCGGGGCAGGGTGAAAAATATTTTGCTAAATTAGAAAAGGTTTTTGACAAAACCGAAAAACCGAAAAAATCCTTTCACCCTGCCCGCCCCCCTTGACACAAAACAGCGTTCAGCACCATCCACCGCAATCACGCACGTTCTCACGTTTTAACCCACCGATGTTACCGCAAAGACAACCCCTTGGCATACCCCTTGCTCTTTAGTGCGGTCATGAGGTTTCCAGTCCGTACCGGGCCGTCCGGCCTCCGCGTACGCATGCAACATCATGGCTAATAAAGGGGTTACACATGTCTCAGACCGATCATCAAAACGCAAGGCCCTTCGATCCGATCATCTTCTGGGTTTCGGCATCCGTCACCGTGCTGTTTATCCTGTGGTCGATCCTCTTTCCGGAGAACATGAACACAACCATCAACGCCGTCTTCGGATGGACCACCCAGAAGTGGGGGTGGCTCTATCTCCTGACGGCGTTTCTGCTGGTGGCCGGCTGCCTCGTCCTCATGGGGGGGACTTACGGCCGCCTGAAACTAGGGCTTCCCGGGGACAAGCCCGAGTTCTCCAACTTCTCCTGGTTCGCCATGCTCTTCGGCTCGGCCATTGCCGCAGGCATCGTCTTCTGGGGACCGGCGGAACCGGCCTACCACTTCATGAGCCCGCCCCCTTACTTCGGCGGTGAAGCCCTCACCCCGGAGACCGGCGCCAACGCCATGACCTACTCCTTTTTCCACTGGGGCCTCTCAGCCTGGGCCATCTACGCCATCCTCACCATCGCCCTGGCCCACGCCTGCTACACCAAGAACCTCCCCTTAAACTTCTCCAGCGCCTTCTACTACGCCATCGGCGACCGTATTTACGGCATCTGGGGAAAAATCATCGACATCTTTGCCGTCTTCGCCACCTTAGGGGGCCTGGCCACCACCACGGGCCTGGTGGCCCTGCAGCTCTCCAGCGGCCTGAAGTACCAGTACGGCCTGGAGCTGGGCACCAACGCCATCTACATCATCATCGCCGTGCTCACCGTCATCTTCACCGTGGCCGTCTACACCGGGGTGGAGAAAGGAATCAAGATCGTCGGCGACGTCAACATGTGGGTCTTCATCGGGGTCTGGTTCTTTATCCTCGTCTTCGGGCCCACCATCTTTCTTATCAACCTCACCACCAACGCCCTGGGCCAGTACCTCGTTCACTTCCTGCCCATGAGCCTCTACACGGCACCGGGCATCGAAGGCAACTGGATCGGCGGCTGGACCGTCTTCTACTGGGCGTGGTGGATGAGCTGGGCGCCCTTTGTCTCGGTTTTCATCGCCCGCATTTCCAAGGGCCGCTCCATCCGTGAGACCATCGCCGCCGTCCTGATCCTTCCCACCCTGGGGAACTTCCTCTGGTACGGCGTGGTGGGCGGCTCGGGCATCAGCTTTGATGTGACCCCCATCCTCAAGGAGCACGGGGTGGAGAGCGCCATCTTCGCCATTGCCCAGCACCTGCCCTTAACCGGCATCCTGGCCATCTTCCTCATCTTTCTCATCACCACCTTTTTCGTCACCAGCGCCAACTCCGCGGCCCTCTCCCTGGCCTGCTTTGTCTCCGGCAAAGAGAACCCGGGACGCAACCTGCGGGCCTTCTGGGGCATCGCCCTGGGCGCCGTGGCCGCGGTCCTGGCCGGTACCGGCAAGCTCAAGGCCATCCAGACCGCCTCCATTGCCACGGCCTTTCCCATGATCTTTCTTCTGCTCATCTGCCTCTGGGGCACCTTCCGGGGGCTGAACAAACACATCAAGGAGACACCCGACGAATAGACCGCACGCGGGGCATGGACGCCGCCCCGTAAAATCGGGGCACCGGCTCCGCCGGTGCCTGTTTTTCACCATGTCCCGGACATGTTCCAACGAAGGAGACCATCGATGTACGACAGAATGCAGGAACTAACCCAAGAGGAGTTTACCCGGATCCATGACAGCGCCATGGATCTTCTCAAGAACACGGGGATTGTCTTCAACGATGAGGAAGCCATCGACATCTTCCGGAAAAACGGCGTAAAAACCGAGGGCAAGACGGTGTTTCTCACCGAGTCGCAGGTGCGAAGCGCCGTGGAAAAAGCCCCGGCAAGCTTCACCGTCGCCGGACGGAACCCTGCGAAAAACGTGGCCATCGGAAAGGACGACTTCGTCTTTGTCCCCGGCTACGGCGCCCCGTACATCATCGATGCCGACGGGGTGCAGCGGGAAGCGGTCATGGAAGACTACGACACCTTCTGCAAGCTCATCCACACCTCCAAGTACATCGACATGAACGGGTGGATGATGGTGGAGCCTTCGAACATGCCGCCGGAGACCGTCCACATGGACATGATGCTCTCCAACTTCCTCCTCTGCGACAAGCCCTGCATGGGCTCCCCGGTCTCGCGCCAGGGCGCCATGGACGGCATCGAGATGGCCTCCATCGTCTTCGGCGGCAAGGACAAGATCATGGACACCCCGGTGTCGGTCTCCCTCATCAACTCCCTGTCCCCCCTGCAGTTCTCCGATGAGATGGTGGGCTCCCTCATCGAGCTGGCCCGCCACGGCCAGGCCTGCGTGGTGGCCTCCCTCATCATGGCCGGTGCCTCGGGTCCCGTGACCTTAGGGGGCGTGGCCGCCCTCCAGAACGCCGAAATCCTGGCCGGCATCACCCTGGCCCAGATGGTGCGGGAAGGGGCCCCGGTGATCTACGGCTCCACCTCCTCTGCCATGGACATGAAGACAGGGGCCCTGTCCATCGGCGCCCCGGCCCTGTCCAAGAACATCAACGTCACCGCCCAGATGGCCCGATTCTACGACCTGCCCAGCCGAAGCGGCGGCGGCCTCACCGACGCCCTCTACCCCGACGGACAGGCTGGCCTGGAATCGGCCCTGGCCCTGTCCACCGCAGCCCGGTCCGGCATCAACTTCATCCTCCACTCCGCGGGCATCCTGGGCTCTTACATCGCCATGAGCTTTGAAAAATTCCTCATGGACGAAGAGCTTGCCGGCATGATCCGCCAGATGCTCAAGCCCATCGGCTTTGACGAAGAGAGCATCGACGTGGAGATGATCAAGCAGACCGGTATCGGCGGGCAGTACCTCACCAATCCCAAGACATTTAAGCTCTGCCGCACCGAGTTCTTCCTGCCCGATCTCATGACCCGCACCAACTACGACGCCTGGAGCGCCGGAGGCAAAAAGCGCATCCACGAGGTGGCCGGCGACAAGATGAGCCAGCGCCTGGCCAAGTACGAGAAACCCGATATCGACCCGACCGTGGAAAAGGAGCTCACCGAGTACGTGAACCGTCGCAAGAACGCTTAACCAAAGAGTTGAAAGGACACACCATGGAATCCGGAGGAATCACCCGCCGCATCGGACGTCACTTAGACACTGCAGTCTTTACAGGATCAGCCGTCCTGGTGGTTCCCTTTGTCCTGCTCGGGGCCGCAGCCCCCGCCCTGCTGAAAAGCATGAGCGGGGCGGCCCTGGGCTACCTAACCCAAAGCTGGAGCTGGCTCTACCTCTCCAGCGTCAACCTCTTCGTCGTCGCGGCCCTGGCCCTGGCACTCTCTCCTTACGGCAGGATACGCCTGGGCCGCGACGACGAAAAACCGGAGTACAGCTGGCTCAGCTGGTTTGCCATGCTCTTTTCCGCGGGTATGGGCATCGGCCTGGTCTTCTGGTCCATTGCCGAGCCCCTCTACCACTATGCCTCCCCCCCGAAGGGGACGGGGGCAACCGCGGAATCGGCCCGTCTGGCCTTCCAGATCTTCTGCCACCACTGGGGCATCCATGCCTGGGGAACTTACGTGGCCGTGGGGCTGCCCCTGGCCTACTTCCAGTTCCGCAAGGGCCTGCCCGGAACCGTCTCCCACTGCCTCTTTCCCCGGGCCGCCGGGAACGGCGGGGCCTCGCGGGGCACGGGCAAACTGGTGGACATGCTTGCGGTCTGGGCCACGGTCATGGGGGTGGTGACCTCCCTGGGGCTCGGGGCCCTGCAGATCACAAGCGGGCTTCACCTCTCCTGGGGACTTCCCGGAGGCACGGGCACCACGGCGGCGGTCATCGGGGTCATCACGGCCCTGTACATCGCCTCGCGCCCTGAGCGGGGTCAAGCGCGGCATCAACGTCCTCCTACTCAACGTGGCCTTCATGGTCCTGCTGCTGCTCTTTTTCATGGTCAAGGGCCCCTTCGGGTTCATCATCAAAACCCTGGGGATCGCCCTGGCCGATTACACAACAGGCATCCTCCCGCTCTCCACGACCTTCAGCCTCTTCGGTAACCGTGCCTGGACCGAAAGCTGGACCGTCTTTTACTGGGCGTGGTGGATCGCCTGGGCCCCCTTTGTGGGAGCCTTCATCGCCACCATCTCCCGGGGCCGGACCATCCGTGAGTTCGTCCTGGGGGTCATGTTTCTGCCGGCTCTCTTCTCCATCCTCTTTTCCACGGCCCTGGGCGGCACCGCCGTCTGGCTGGAGCTGGAGCAGGGAGCGGGCCTGATGAACGCGGTGAGCCAGAGCCTGGAGGCTGCGCTGTTTGAAACCCTGGCGCACATGCCCCTCTACGGGGTGCTGGCCCTTTTGGCCAACCTGCTCATCGCCTCGTTTTTTATCACCTCGGCCGATTCCGCCACCCTCGTGATCAGCCGGTTTTCCACCGGCGGCCACGCAGGGGGGCCGGAATCCCCCGAAGGACGGCTCCTCATCATCTTCTGGGGCCTGCTGCTGGGCGGCCTTGCCATGGTCCTTATCTGGTCCGGCGGGCTCAAGGCCCTGCAGACGGCTTCCATCATCGGAGCCTTTCCCTTTGTCTTCGTCATGCTCTGCCTTCTCGTCTCCCTCACCCGGGAACTGGTCCGGGAAGGGAAACCCAAGGCCTGAGCAGATGGATAACAGGATCACCAACAACCCGACACATAACAATGGAGAGTCATCATGTCTGATTTAAAAACCATCACCGAAACCCTTATCTCCGGCGACGGCGACACCCTCATGGTTCAAGTCAAAGAAGCCCTCGACCAGGGCATCCCCGCTGGTGAAATCCTGTCCGAAGGCCTCATCGCAGGCATGGACATCGTGGGCGAGCGCATGGAGACCGGGGAGATGTTCATCCCCGAAGTCCTCATGTCCGCCCAGGCCATGGGCGAGGCCGTGGAGATCTTAAAACCCCTGCTCGCCGAAGGAGAGACCAGCACCGCAGGCCGCGTGGTCATCGGCACGGTGAAGGGAGACCTCCACGACATCGGGAAAAACCTGGTGGTGATGATGATGGAGAGCGCAGGCTTTGAAGTGACCGACCTGGGTGTGGACGTGGACGCCGACGCCTTCATGAAGGCCATCGAAGAGCTCAACCCCCATATCGTCGGGCTCTCCGCCCTTCTCGACGAGCGCAAGGTCGCCATGCGAGACACCGTGAGCAAAATCGCCGAGGCAGGCAAGAAAGACGCCGTCAAAATCATGGTGGGCGGAGCGCCGGTGAACCAGGCCTTTGCCGATGAGATCGGCGCCGACGCCTACGCCTCCGATGCCGGGTCCGCCTGCAAACTGGCCAAGGCCATGCTCAAATAAACCTGCCGGTTCGGGTGTTCATTTTTCACGGCAATTCATCAATGAAGGAGAGACCATGTTTACCGTCATCGGAGAACGCATCAACACCACCCTGAAAAAGGTCAAGGCGGCCGTCACCGAGAGGATTCCTGGGCTGATCGCAGAGGACGTCAAACGGCAGGAAGCCTGCGGGGCCACCTACATCGACGTCAACGCCGGGGCCCGCATCGGCCATGAAGAAGAGGACATGAAGTAGACTTATCATTCCCGTCATCCAGGGGTCACCAAGCTCCCCTGTGCCTGGACAGCCCGGACCCGGCCATCCTGGAGATGGCCTACGGCCTGGTGGAGCAGACGCCCCTCATCAACTCCATCAGCCTGGAAAAGGACCGGTTCGATCCCATGATGCAGTACCTGAAAGGAAAAGAGTGCCGCATCATCGCCCTGTGCATGGACGACTCGGGCATGCCCAAAAGCGTGGACGACATCTTCGACCGGGCCAAAACCCTGGTGGCCGAACTCGAAGGCATCGGCTTTGCACGTGACGACATCTTCATCGACCCCCTGATTCAGCCCATGAGCGTGGCCGCGGAAAACGGGAACATGGCCATGGACGCCGTGGAAAAAATCATGACCGAACTCGAAGGGGTCCACACCACCGGCGGCCTCTCCAACATCTCCTACGGCCTGCCCCAGCGCAAAATGGTCAACCGCATCTTCCTGGCCATGATGATGGCAAAGGGCTACGACTCGGCCATCATGGACCCCCTGGACAAGGAGATCATGGCCGTGCTGAAAACCGCCGACATGCTCAAAGGCGCAGACAACTTCTGCATGAACTACCTGAAAGCCGTGCGTGCCGGCGACATCGTCGCCTGATCCGCCCCTGCCCGGCAGGGGCGTTCCCCCGACCCTGCCGGAACCGGATCCCGCGCGCGACCCGAAGGGCCCATGCCTGGCATGCGGCCCTTCCCCATTTGCCAGAGGCAAACGCAGGCCGTCACGGGTTAAAATGCATGGAAAAGCCTGCCTCCGGCGGCGAGGGTGAGCCACCTCGAAAGCTGATTGCCGTTGCGTTTTGTCCCTCGTTCCTCGGGCCAAATCGCAACGGCCTTCGGCTCGGGCTTCGCCCGAAACATATGCTGGTGTTGCCCACGCCCCCCTGGTACCGGAGCTATTCCGAGAAGAAAGCAAGTTAATCAGAAAAACCACGACCCTGGCTTTCGACATAATGACATGGGTATCTCCAGCAAAAGCGGTTGCCGAATTTCATCCGTCACGCGAATGCCTTGAGAACATACGCATAACGTCCTCCCCCCATGCATTCGCCATAGGGTTTCCAGGTGCCCCCACCTGGCCGCCGGAGGCATGTTTTTTAAATGAAGGGCTTTTTAAAATGAAACAACACACCCTCACCCTCCTGCCGGGACGACGGGTCATCGTCTGCCGGGACGGGGAATTCATCGCACCGGCCCTGGCATCGGCCGGTATCTTCCTGCGTACGGACTGCGGGGGCAAGGGGGTCTGTGGCAAGTGCCGGGTAACCCTTGAGTCCGAATCCGTGGCCCGGGTCTCAGGCGACGAAGAGACCGGCCTCAGCCGCCTGGCCTGCCGGACGAAAATCCACGGCGACATCGAGCTCACCATTCCGGCAGCCACCCTCATGACAGCCACCGCCGTCACCAAGGCCCCGGCCCTTCTCCCTTCCGGCTACACCCCGGCAGGTGAGGACTTCCGCGAAGACGACCTGGGCGTGGCCGTGGACCTGGGCACCACCACCATTGCCCTCTACCTCGTGAGCCTCTCCAGCAAAAAGCTCCTGGGGTCCCTGTCGGTGAAAAATCCCCAGACCGTCTTCGGGGCCGATGTCATGGCCCGCATCGACGCGGTGCGCAGAAACGACGAGGCCCTTACCACCCAGCGAACCCTTGTGGTGCGAGCCATCGAGTGGGGATGCCGGGAGCTGCTCACCCAGGCAGGCACCCAGGCCGAACAACTCAAAAGCATCGTGGCCGTGGGCAACACAACCATGATCCACATCCTGGCCGGGGTCAGCCCGGCCCCGTTGGGCGTGGCCCCCTACGCCCCGGTCTTCACAGATATCAGGCGCCTGGCCTTTGACGACCGGGTCTTCACCCTGGCCCCGTCCACACGGTGGACCACCCTGCCCCTGCTCTCGGGGTTCCTGGGATGCGACATCATCAGCGCGGCCCTGGCCGTGAACCTGGTGAACGCGCCCGCCGGGACCCTGCTGGTGGACATCGGCACCAACGGGGAGATCATGCTGAAAAACCACGACGGGATCTATGCCGCCTCCTGCGCCACGGGTCCTGCCTTTGAGGGCGGTGCCCTTTCCTGCGGTATGCCCGCGGTGGAAGGTGCCGTGGGCAGCTCAGGCTGACCATCGACCCGGACACCAGCCGGGCGGGCCCGGCCCGGATCGGAAAGCCCGGCACCGGGGCCACCGGCATCTGCGGCTCCGGTATCATAGGCGCCATGGCCGAGCTCCTGCGCACCGGCCTGGTGCTCCCGGACGGCCGCTTCGACACCCGACGCATCCCGGGTGCCGTGGGAACGGATTCCCAAGGGCTCCCCGCCTACACCATTGCCCCGGAAAACAAGGCATCGGGGTTTCCGCCGGTCCTCATCACCCAGAAGGACATCCGGGCCCTGCAGCTGGCCAAGGGCGCCCTCATGGCAGGCATCGAGCTGCTCCTCAAACGGGCGGGCATGGACGCCCCCACCGAGGTGCTCCTGGCCGGGGCCTTCGGCAGCGTCCTGCGGGAAGACGACGCCCTGACCCTGGGCATGCTGCCCCAAGGCAGCCGGGGAAAGATCCGTTTTGTGGGCAATGCCGCAGGTACCGGGGCGGTGCTGGCCCTGTGCGACCGAAAAAAGTTCTCCGCCATGGAGGCCCTGGCCGCCACCACCCGGGTCTTCAACCTGGCCGATGACCCGGCGTTCAACGAACTCTTCATCAACGCCCTCAGCTTTCCGTAAAGCACCGCGAAAAACCAGCCTCCGGGGGCCAGGGAATACATCCCCTGGCCCCCCCGGGTTGCGAATGCGTTATCCCCAGCTAAAACCACTTTCCCCTTGAAACCACAACGCCACCTCCTTTAAAGTTCTTTTCATCCACCATGCCCCACCACCGCTTAAAAAAGGGACGCTGCCATGACGGATCCGGACACTCTCTACAAACGCATCGGCCTCAGCCTGGAGGACCTCACGGGCATCCTGTCCGAAACCGACGACGGGGTCCTCATCACCGACGCCAACGGAATGATCCTCTTTTACAATGAGGCCCTGTCCCGCATCGACAGCACGGAACGCAGCCTTGCCCTGGGGCGACAGCTTACAGAGGTCTACACCGTCACCGAAGAGGACAGCCCCACCCTTGCCTGCCTGGCCACGGGCCGAACCATCATCCACCACACCCAGTTTTACCGAACCCGGCACGGGCGGGCGGTCTTTGCCATGCAAAACGTGTTCCCCCTCTTTGACGGGCCACGCCTCAAGGGAGCCATCTGTTTTGTCAGGGAGTACAGCGCCATTGAACGGGAGGTGGACGAAACCTCGCGGTTCCGCCTCGGAAACAGCACCGACAGAGGCAGGGAGAAGCGGTTTACCTTCGGGGACATCGTCGGCAGCTCCCCTGAGCTGCAACAATGCCTTCACACCGCCAAAATGGCGGCCGATTCCCCGTCTCCCATCATGATCTACGGGGAGAGCGGGACCGGCAAGGAGCTCTTTGCCCAGTCCGTCCACAACGACGCCCCCTGGCGGGACAGCCCCTTTGTGGCCGTCAACTGCTCGGCCATCCCGGAAACCCTGCTGGAAGGCATCCTCTTCGGAACCTCCAAAGGGGCCTTTACCGATGCCCGGGACAAGGCCGGGCTCTTTGAAAAGGCCAACGGAGGGACCCTGTTCCTGGATGAAGTCAACTCCATGCCCTTGGGGCTCCAGGCCAAACTGCTTCGGGCCATCCAGGAGAAAAAAATCAGGCGGGTGGGCTCGGCCACGGAGATCAGCATCGAAGTCAAGGTGATCAGCTCCGTCAACGAGGAACCCCGGAAAGCCATTGAAACCGCCACCCTTCGGCGGGACCTCTACTATCGCCTCGCCGTGGTCCACATCGCCATCCCCCCGCTTCGAGAGCGCATGGAGGACATCCCCCTTCTGGTGGACCATTTCATCGCCAAGTGCAACACCAAGCTCAACCGGGCCATCCGCAGCGTCTCCGACGAAGTCATGGGCCTTTTTCATGCTTACGCCTGGCCCGGCAACATCCGGGAGCTGGAACATGTCATCGAAGGGGCCATGAACCTGGTGGGCGACCTGCACCAGATTGAGCGCATCCACATGCCCAGCCACTTCATGGCGTCGGTGACCCAATCCGACACCCCACCGGTTGAGAGCACTGCGCCCCGGGCCCAGGAGACTCTCCCCCTGCCGCCCATGAAAACCGGTGCTTCGCTGCCTGAACTGCTCAACACCTATGAAAAGACCATCCTGAACCGCCAGCTCGCCGCCCATGACGGCAACGCGGCCAAAGCGGCGCGTTCACTGGGGATTTCCCGCCAGCTCATGTACCACAAGATGCGAAAACTCGGCATCCCGGGAGACCGGCACCGTTAGCCCAGTGCTCACTGCGTCCACCAGCCCACAGCACCGGTGAAACAAACCGACAAATATTTTTTCCTTTTTCCGACAAATTTATTTGTCAGTCTCCACCAAGCACGACAAAAATATTTGTCATTCGGTGTTCCCTGTCCGTAAACCGCCCACCATGTTACAATGCGACACTCCGCCACAAACCACTGAAACACAAGCCTATTTTTTTTAATCGGCCTCCTCTCATCTCTTTTTTCCTGCCAAAAAAGCAAGCATGGCCCTCCTCTTGCAATAAAAAACAGTGCCATTTACGGAAGGTTACCTCCGTGAGGTTTTTGTTTTCCCATGCACCAGGCAATGCCCAACATCACACAGGAGACAAGACAAATGAAAATAACTCGTGTCCAGGCCACGGCAGTCAGCATCCCCTTTGACGCTCCTTATATCTGGTCCGTCGGGGAATACACGGGCATCACGCGCGTCATCGTGGAAGTGGAGACCGATGACGGGATCGTGGGTATCGGAGAGGCGCCGTCCTGGGAGTGCGAAGCAGACATCAACGATCACATGGCGCCCAGGCTTATGGGGGCGGACCCCTTTGACCTGGAAGCCTGCGAGCTCCTCTGTGTCCCGGAGACAAAGGTTCTGGCCAACACGGACGGCAACACCCCCCTGAAATCCTTCGGGGGCATTGAGATGGCCCTCTGGGACATCCGCGGCAAGGCCTGGGACATGCCCCTGTACAAGCTGATCGGGGGCGCGGTCCGCAAGGAGATCCCCTTTACCGAGTACTACGCCTTCCGCCCCCAAAACGGAAACGCCGGGGGCCTGAAAACAGCCGTAGAGATCGCAGATTACTGCGCCCGCATGCGCGCAGAGCACGGCTCCACCTTCTTTGAAGGCAAATGCTCCACGGGCAACCCCGCCCTGGACATTGAGGTGACCCGGGCGGTGCGGGAGGCCGTGGGCGAGGACGCCATGATCCGCCTGGACGGCAACATGGCCTGGACCCTGCCGTCGGCGCAGCAGCTCCTGGCCGGCATCGAGCCCCTCAACATCCGGAACTTCGAGGACCCGGTGCCCACCTTCTGGGAGATGGAAAAACTGCGCAAGCACTCGGCCATCCCCTTTTCCACCCACACTCCGGACCTTGCCCTTGCCACGCGCATCGCTGTCCCGGACACCTTCGTATTGAACCTCACGGCCCTGGGGGGCATCTCCCGGACCCTGCGGTTCATCGCGGCCTGTGAGCACATGGGCATCGGGTTCTGGTTCTACAGCGGGGACACGGGCCTTGCCACCACGGCCTACATGCACGTCACCGCCGCCGTGCGACACATCTGCGAGCCCCACCAGTCCCTCTTCCGCTTCATGACCGAAGACGTCATCGAGGAAGGGCCGTACAACGTCGTCAACAACACCGTGCCCGTCCCCGAAGGGCCGGGCCTCGGGGTGACCCTCTCCCGGGAAGCCATGGAGCGGTGCCACCGGCGGTTTGTGGAGCAAGGCCCCATGGACCAGTACCGAAACCCTGGAAACAACAATACGTACCTGCGTGTGCCCCTGGGATAAAAGAATAACGGCCCAGCGCCAAGTCAAGCCACCACCTCAAGTCAAGGATAAGGACACCGTGAACCAAAAGCTTCAAAAAATCCACGAGGCATCCATGACCATTCTCCGGGACGTGGGCGTTCGCCTCCACCACCGGCAGACCCTGGAGACCTTGGAGAAAAATGGAATCCGCGTGGAGGGAGACACCGCCTTCTTCACCGAGGAGCAGATCATGGAACGGGTTCGCCAGGCCCCGTCCAGCTTCACCCTCCATGCCCGAAACCCGGAACATGACGTCACCGTCGGGGCCGGCACCACAGCCTACATCGGCGGGTACGGCAGCCCGGCCATCATCGAAGCCGACGGGTCAAGGCGCAACGCCACCTTCGCAGACTACCTCCGGTTCATCAAGCTGGTGCACCAGACCCCTGAGTTTCGCATCAACGGGGGGATTCTTGCCCAGCCCTCGGACATCGCCTCGGCCCAGTTCCAGCTCCTCATGACCTACGCGGCCATGCGCTTTTCCGACAAGTGCATCATGTCCCAGCCCGGCTCCGCCCAGGAGGTGGAGGCCGTCATGGAGATGGCCGCCATCCTCTTCGGGGGCCAGGACGCCCTGCGGGAAAAACCGCGCCTCATTGCCCTGATCAACACCCTGAGCCCCCTTCAGATGGACACCCACACCCTGGAGACCCTGTGGGCTTATGCCACCCACCGCCAGCCCGTTATCATCGGGGCCGGGGTCATGTGCGGCACCACCGCCCCGGTGACCCTTGCAGGGAGCCTGGCCCAGGGCAACGCAGAGACCCTGGCCGGTGTGGCCATCGCCCAGATCATCCAGCCCGGCACCCCGGTGGTCATGGCCATCAACACCACGCCGGTGGACATGCGCACCGCCCTCGGTCAACATCATCGGCTCCCCGGATCACGCCCTGGCCGTCACCTACTGCGCGGGTTTGTCCCGCATGTACGGCATCCCCTGCCGCTGCGGCGGCACCAACACCGATGCCAACGGCCCCACGGCCCAAAGCGGGGCCGAAGCCATGATGTCCATGTTCGTCTCGTTGCAGGAAAAGGTCAGCCTGGTCATCCACAGCGCCGGTATCCTTGACGGGTGGGCGGCCATGTCCTTTGAGAAATTCATCGCCGATGTGGACATCATCCGCCGGGTCGAGCGGTTCTTTGCCGACACGCCGGTGGATGACGATACCCTGGCCGTGGACGCCGTGCGGGCGGCAGGTCCGGGGGGGCAATACCTCACCTCGCCCCACACCATGAAGAACTGCCGCAAGGCGTCCTGGATCTCCAACATCGCTCTGAGCGGCCCGCTGCCCGAAGGCACCACGGCCTTTGAGGCATCCATTGGAAAAGTCCACCAGACCATGGAGTCCCTGGTGGGGACCTACAAAGAACCGGCCCTGCCCCCCGAAACACAGGGGGACCTTGAAAATTACCTGAAGGAAAAAGGAGTGGACCTGACCGTTTTGAACCACCTGACCTGACCGGAAACCATCGACCCTTTTTGATGATGTATGCGTCTGTTTCCCGGCCGGTCCGCAGCCCATGCAGCCCCAGGACCTGCCGGGAATGCCTGCCACCGCCTGTGCCCCTGGCCTCAAACGGCCACGGCCCACACGGCGGCAACTGAGAGTAAGGAGGAGTGAGATGAGCAGCATGAGTCAACATGAAAGCACCACCACCCCGCCCACCCCAACCCCAGCCGAGCGTCCCGCGGCCTGGTTCCTTCGCATGGACCGGTTCGTTGTGGGCATGTCCATGGCCGCCATCGTGGGTTTCATGGCCTGGACCCTCATGGCACCGGAAGCCATGAGCAAAGCCATGAAGGCCTTTTTCAACTTTGCTACCCACCAGTTCGGCTGGCTCTACCTGATCACCGGCATCTTTTTCTGCGCCTTCGCCCTCTGGCTGGCCTTTGGTCCCTTCGGCCACGTCAAGCTGGGCAAAGACAATGAAAAACCCCGGTTCTCCTTCTTCTCCTGGTTCAGCATGATCTTCGCCTGCGGCTACGGCATCGGTGTGGTCTACTGGGTGGCGGCCGAGCCACTGAGTTTCTACTCCTCGCCCCCCTTCGGCATCGCCCCCTTGAGCCAGCAGGCCGGAGAGATCGCCCTGGCCTACACCTATTTCCACTGGGGCTGGACCCCCTGGGCCATATACCTCGCCATTTCGGCTCCCATCGGCTACCTGATGTTTCGACGGGAGGAAGCGCCCCGGTTTTCCACCATGCTGCGCCCCCTCATCGGCTCCCTTGCCGACGGCCGCTTTGGCAAGACCCTGGATGCCTTTCTCGTGCTGGGGACCATCTTCGGCATCGCAACCTCGGCCGGCTTCGGCATCATGCAGCTTGCCTCGGGCCTCAACCACTTCTTCGGGCTGACGGTCAACGCCGGGCTTTACCTGCTCATCGCCGGTATCTGGCTCGTCCTCTACACGGCAAGCTCCATCTCGGGCATCGACAAGGGGATCAAAATCCTCAGCAACATCAACATCCCCCTGGCCATTGCCCTGATGGCCATGGTGCTGGTCCTCGGTCCCACCCTTTTCATCTGCGACCTGGGCTTCAACTCCCTGGGCCTTTACATCAATAACTTCTTCAAGTTCAGCTTCCACACCGACCCCATCGCCGCAGGCGGGTTTCCCCAGGGATGGACCATTTTCTACTGGGCCTGGTGGATCGCCTGCGCCCCGGCCACCGGCATGTTCATCGCCTCCATCTCCAGGGGCCGCACCATCAAAGAGGTGGTCCTTGTTCACATGGCCGTGGCCCCTTTTGCCACCTGGATGTGGTTCGCCACCTTCGGCTCCACCGCCCTGCACCAGCAGATCAGGCAAGGCGTCGACCTGGTGGGCCAGATGAAATCAGGCTCCGGCGACATCATCTTTGCGGTCCTGAACAACCTGCCCTTCGGCAACCTCATGGGCGTCATGTTCCTCTTTCTTGTCCTCTTCTTCCTGGCCACCACCGTGGACTCCTTTGCCTATGTCTGCGCCCAGATCTCCACGCGGAAAAACCAGGGTCCGGAAGTGCCACCCAAACCCATCCGTGCCCTGTGGGCCATCTCCATCGGTGTCATCAGCGTCACCCTGGTGCTCTTTGGGGAAGGGATCTCCGGGTTGCAGCTCTCCTCCATCGCCGCCTCCCTGCTGATTATCTTTGTGATGATCGCCATCTGCTTTGCCATGGTCAAGCTGCTCAAAAAACATGAAGTGCCCCGCTAACCGAACCTTTCCGGGCGGCCCTGCCGCCCGGTTTATCATGGAGACCACACCGTGAAAGAGATCATCACAACACCCCGCGCCCCCGAAGCCGTGGGCCCGTATGCCCAGGCCGTTCGCCACGGCAACACCCTCTACCTCTCCGGCCAGCTCGCCATGAACCCCGAGACAGGCCTCTTTGAACGGGAAAGTGTGGCCCGGCAGACCCTTCGCTGCATGGAGAACATCAAAGCCGTCCTGGAGGCGGCCGGGAGTTCCATGGCAAGCCTCCTCTCCTGCACCGTCTTTCTCTCCTCCATGGACCACTTCGATGCCTTCAACGACGTCTATGCCTCCTACTTCCCGGACCATCCCCCGGCCCGGATCACCGTGGCCTCTGCCGGAATTTTCGACGGCCTGGATGTTGAAATCGCTGCCGTGGCAGCCCTGGATTAATCACCCAATCAACGGAGACCTTAATGTGATGTGTGACATGACAGCCCTGACCCAAACCCTCATCGCCGGAGACGGCGACGCCCTCATTGCCCAGGTCAACCAGGCCCTGGACCAGGGCACCGCCCCCAACGACATCCTCTCTTCCGGCCTCATCGCAGGCATGGACATCGTGGGCGAACGCATGGAGACCGGGGAGATGTTCATCCCCGAAGTCCTCATGTCCGCACAGGCCATGGGAGAAGCCGTGGAGATCTTAAAACCCCTGCTCTCCGAAGAGGATGCCACCTCGGCGGGGCGTGTGCTCATCGGCACGGTGAAAGGAGACCTCCACGACATCGGGAAAAACCTGGTGGTGATGATGATGGAGAGCGCAGGCTTTGAAGTGACCGACCTGGGCGTGGACGTGGAGGCCGACGCCTTTATCGCGGCCATCGACGAACTCAAGCCCCATATCGTGGGGCTCTCCGCCCTTTTGACCACCACAATGCCGGCCATGCGGGACACCGTGAGCAAAATCGCTGAGACCGGCAAAAACGAGGGTCTGAAGATCATGGTGGGCGGGGCACCGGTGAACCAGGCCTTTGCCGATGAAATCGGCGCCCACGCCTACGCCGCCGATGACGGATCCGCCTGCAAGCTGGCCAAGGCAATGCTCAGGTAAACCTGCCGGTTCGCGAATTCATTTTTTTACGGGAAGTCATCAGTGTAAGGAGGACCATGTTTACCGTCATCGGAGAACGCATCAACACCACCCTGAAAAAGGTCAAGGCGGCCGTCACCGAGAGGGACGCCCACTACATCACAGAGGACGTCAAACAGCAGGAGGCCTGCGGGGCCACCTACATCGACGTCAACGCCGGGGCCCGCATCGGCCATGAAGAAGAGGACATGAAGTGGCTCCTCTCCGTCATTCAGGGGGCCACCAAGCTCCCCCTGTGCCTGGACAGCCCGGACCCGGCCATCCTGGAGATGGCCTACGGCCTGGTGGAGCAGACGCCCCTCATCAACTCCATCAGCCTGGAGGACCGGTTCGACCCCATGATGCAGTACCTGAAAGGAAAAGAGTGCCGCATCATCGCCCTGTGCATGGACGACTCGGGCATGCCCAAAAGCGTGGACGACATCTTCCACCGGGCCAAAACCCTGGTGGCCGAACTCGAAGGCATCGGCTTTGCACGGGACGACATCTTCATCGACCCCCTGATCCAGCCCATGAGCGTGGCCCCAGGAAACGGGACCATGGCCATGGACGCCGTGGAAAAAATCATGACCGAGCTCGAAGGGGTCCACACCACCGGCGGCCTCTCCAACATCTCCTACGGCCTGCCCCAGCGCAAGATGGTCAATCGCATCTTCCTGGCCATGATGATGGCCAAAGGCTTTGATTCGGCCATCATGGACCCCCTGGACAAGGAGATCATGGCCGTGCTGAAAACCGCCGACATGCTCAAAGGCGCAGACAACTTCTGCATGAACTACCTGAAAGCCGTGCGCGCCGGCGACATCGTCGCCTGATCCGCCCCTGCCCGGCAGGGGTATTCCCCCGACCCTGCCGGTGCCGGATCCCGCGCGCGACCCGAAGGGCCCATGTCACGGCATGCGGCCCTTCCACAAGGGTTAACGCATTTGGACTTTTGCCACCGGCGGCCCTGCCGGGGGCCAAACGTTTGCCAATTTAGATGCCTTGGGTTTGACAAACAGGTTTTGTTTTTTGAGGATGCGTCCCTACAGGGCATTGCCCCTCTTCTTTTTTCATTACCGGAACGTTTTTGCGGAGCTTTTTTCAAAAAGCGACCCGCCGGAGGCAACTGGATTTTTACATGCGTTGGCTCTGGCCTTTCCACGTTTCGGCCTTGCCCTCGGCGCGTTGAGTGTGCTATTTTTTTTTAAAAAAATGACCACGGGTGCTTACAATGGCGTAAGCCCCCATAATCGGCAATGTAGCCCGCTTGAACGTCCTTATGGATGGACCGTTCGCGCGGGCTTTTTTTGTGCATAAAAAAACCCGATGTCCCTAACGGGTCATCAGGTTGTGGAGTCTTGTAACATCATGGGAAACACGGGACGCATCCTTACCATCGATGCACGCATCACGCCGGAAGAGGTCCTTGCCCTGGCCGCTTCGGCATGGTCCGACCAACCGGACGCCCCGGCCGTCGCCGAAAAAATCGTGGGGGAGATGAACCGCATCATCCGCCCCGAGGCCCTGTTCCAATGGTTTGATTTAGAAAAGGTCCTGGACGGGGAGATCATGATCACGGAACCGGTCTCCGGCACCTCGGCCCGTCTCACCACCGGCGGATTTTCCCCGTACTTTCACCGGGCCACCCGTTTCCTGGCCGCCCTGTACACCCTGGGCCCCAAGGTGGACACCCTGCTTCACCGCCTTACGACAAAAGACAGGGAAATGGAGGCCCACTTCGTGAACATGGGCTCCCTGGCCGCCCTCACCCGCACCGCCTCGGTCCTCACCCGGCTGGCCGAAAACCGCGCAAAACAGGAAGGGGTCGGTGTCAGCCCCCCTTTGAGCCCCGGCTCCATCGAAGGGTGGGAGCTCCACAGCCAGCGTGAGCTGTGCGCCCTCTTTCCCATGGACGCCATCGGTATCACCCAGGGAGACGACGCCATCCTCTCCCCCATGAACACCCTGTCGGTGGTCATCGCCATCGGCCCGGGATTCACGGACGCAAAGGCCGGCTCCCCCTGCCGCCTCTGCCGCATGGGGGGAAGCTGCACCCTCACCTGCAGCAACCACAAAGCCACCCTCACCCAGAGGGCGGCCGGATAAGACGCATCAGGGGGTCTGCCCCACCAGAACCAGACCGGCCAGGGCTCCCATCTGCCCGTCTGAGGCACAGCTCTCAGAGGTCACCTTGTTCACCGGCCAACCGGCCAGCTCGCACAGGGCGGTAAAATCCAAGCCGAGTCCCGACATGGAAGGCTTGGAAAGTCCCTCGTGACGGCAGAGCCCCCCTTTGAGCCTCAGGCACTCCTCAAACCCGCTGCAAAAAAGCGTTTTGCACCCGCCCGTGGCCACACCCATGGTCACCACACACCCCGCCCGTCCGGCAAACCGCTCCAGAATCGCTGCGGTCTCGTGGATCTTCCGGGAGACGGGCAACCGCTCATCGGTCATCAACACCGAGACCGGCAGATCGTACTTGAACACCACCGCCTTTTCATACCAGGCAAGGGAAAGCTGGAACTCCCGTGCCGAAGGCCCGTTGGGCGGACAGTGCCCGGAGGTGCCGTAGCTGGGGCACTGGGGCTCACGGCAGTACCGTACAAGCTCCGGGTTGACCGTTAGTGCCGAAGCGTCCACCACCTCAGCCTCCGAGGCGCCGAACTCCAAGGCAATGGCCACCATCTGCTCTGTTATTTCCTGAAGACTCATGGGTCGGGTGTTGGTCATCTCTGCATCCTGATTCGGGTTGGGTTGATTCCCTTTTGTATACCACAGGTGAAAACCAGGGTGCAGTCAAAATACGACCGGTCACGGGGTAAAGGGCTTTCCCCAGGGCCAACGCATGTAACGATTCCGTTGCATCCGGCGGGTCGCTTTTTGAAAAAAGCTCCGCAAAACTATCGGTAATCAAGACACGCCTCTTCAGTCCCGCAGGGTCTGAAGAGGCGTGTCTTGATAAACAAAAAAATGAAACCTGTGTGTCAAACTTTTCAAAAGTTTTGCCCCCGGCAGGGCCGCCGGATGCAAAATCTAAACGCGTTTGCCCTGGGCTTTCTCCTCTTTGGCTACCCATTGTCCAGGACACGACGGGCCCTTCGATACTCCTCGGCTGTCATCTCCCCGCGGGCAAAGCGGTTGTCGAGAATAGCCGACGCCTCGCCCCCCGGGGCCGGGGAGGGGACGCCACCTGAGCCTGCCACGCGCCTGGCCGCCCAGATCACAAACCCGATGAGGGCTGCCCAGAAAAAAAGGTGAACGATCCACCCCCAGGCATGGGGGATCCCCATGCCTGCAAAGCCGAACAAGGTGTTGCACTGCCACATAACGATCTCCTTAACCCGGATATTTCATGAGAAAACAACCCACCAAGAGAAAATGCCATCATTTCGAATTGATAAAACAAAAACGCCAACTATTTTGAACATGCAAAATGTAAATCGACGTTTGCTGTTTGATTTTCTCCCCCTTCGGGCGAGCCGAGTGCACCCATCTTCTGCGTTATCAGAGCTTTGAGGTAAACAACTACATCTGCAGCTCTGATGCCTTGAATATGGGTGCACTCGACTCGTGAAATATCCGGGATAGATTCCGGTGACGCCGAACATCCCGGATCGTGCCCGCAGGCGCCGATCCGGTGTTCGGTTCACGGGTTGTCAAACAGCCTACCAGTTCTTGTGATGACGACCCTGGTTGGGTCCGTCACCCATGCCATGGCCCTGACCGTGCCCCATGCCCAGGCCTTTGAAGTATGGTGGCTGCACGGCTTTTTCACGGAGCTGGTCTTTCAGGGCAACGATCTCTCCGGAGAGCTTGCCGGCCGTCTTGGGGTCGGGGTTCTCACCGGCCATGAGGGCGCGGTACTCGCCTTTCTTTGCCGCAAGGTTCTGGCGAAGCTCGGCGGTGTCCTTCATAAAGGCCTGCCGCGCCTGGATCTGCTCGTCGGTCAGGTTCTGCTGGATGCATCCTCCGTCCCTGTATCCGTGATGTGCTCGTCCTGCAAAGACCTGCGTGGCGGTAAATCCGGTGATGGCTACGGCGATAAGGATAAGTGCGATTTTTTTCATGGTCTGACTCCTTTACTGTTTTATTCCAAAATTAATGATTGTGTTGTTTGGTTTGAAACCTGATGCCGGTTGGAGATGCCGACGTTTGACATGAACATATCCAAGAGCCGTGCCAAGCCCGTCAATTATATTTTAACATATTGAAAATATTATATATTTTATGGAAATTTGCAACATAGAACGACTGCATGGACATTCGCGGTGTGGTATAATGCCCCACCGAGCATGGGGCGAGGTGGGGGGTGTCCAAAAATGCCCCACATCATGCCGGGCAAACAAAAGGCCGCACCTGAAAAAACAGAATTGGTCCCTTTATCTTCCCGGATTGCCCACGCCTGAAAGGCTGAAAGAATATCTTTTATTCCCGGGAAGTTGGTCCTCACCCATGATTTCCTTCTTGCTGAAAAAGCCCTGTGCACTGGCCTCAATGGCCACCTGTACATAAAGGTGGCGTCAATTTTGCATCTTGTTCTAAGCTTGATCTGAACTTGGCTTGGACCTGGCTCCGGGCCTGCAACCGAGGTTGGGATACGGACCGTTCAGTCGGCCTGTATCTCCCACGAATCGACTCGCCGAAAGGCGCTTTTGTCCATCACGCAACAAGGATATGCATGCGGCAATGAAACTGACACTGGAACGATCATCCAAACAGACAACCCACTCCGGAATCTGGGTAGCGGCAGGGGCCGTGATGATCCTCATCCTGGTGGTGCTCCTTCTGGCC
Organism: Desulfoluna sp. CYM3A; assembly: GCF_056829965.1. Classification (NCBI taxonomy): domain Bacteria; kingdom Pseudomonadati; phylum Thermodesulfobacteriota; class Desulfobacteria; order Desulfobacterales; family Desulfolunaceae; genus Desulfoluna; species Desulfoluna sp. CYM3A. Next base: position 164,137 of record NZ_CP186556.1, on the reverse strand, counting down.
GTGCGCAACCATCGCCGTGAGGTGGAAAACGCCCGGGCCCTTCTCCTGGCAAAGGGCGACGCCCTCATCCGGACCATCGAAGCGGGCACCCGGGCCGGGATGTTGCGGATGCGGTGGAAGCGCGGCCAGCTCCAGCACCTCCTGGAAGAGACCGGGCACCAGCCCGGCGTCCTCTTTCTTGCCATCACCACCCCGTCCGGCCGTATCCTGGCCCACAGCGACCGGGACTTTCTGGACCGGAACCTCACGCTCCCGGAAGGAACCAAAGAGGCCAAAGGCCTGCGCATCCTCCAGCGGGAAGAGACCGATGGAAACCTCACCTTCCTTGTCTGGCGGGAATTCCGGCCCCTGAAATCGACAAACGGCCCGGACACATGGGGGACCACATGGACGGAATGCACGGGGGTGGACGACACGGGAACGTGGAAAGACAGAAAAGACCACCGTCTCTTCCCTGAAGAGAGGGACAAGCCCCTCATTGTCCTGGCCCTAGACCGGACCCCCTATGAGGTGGTCCAGCAGGACCCTAGCTTACCCGTGATCTCGGCTCTTGCTCCTTCTGGGTGTCGGGGCATTGCCTCCCTGTTCTGGTTCCAGAACTACCGACTGACACGTGAGAAAGGCAAGGGACACAAGCGCCATGGCCCGGGAGGTGGTCACCTCCCTTCCCGTGGGGCTCATGGTGGTGGACCGTAACGGGGCCGTGGCCTTTATGAACCAGGCCGCCGAAGAGCTCTCCGGCCTCACGGACGAGGAGGTGAGAGGCAAGCCCGCCGCCTTTGTGCTGCCCGGTCTCATGGAGACCGTCAACACCGCCCTTGACGCAGGAAACCCCCTCCACGAGGAAGAGCACCTCTGCCGGTTTGCCGCCCACCGGGTCATCCCGGTGAGCATCAGTGCCTCGGACATCGTCCACGAGGACGGCGGCAACGTGGGACGCGTGGTGATCTTAAGGGATTTGCGGGAGGTCAAGCGCCTGGAAAAAGAGCTTCGCCACAAGGAGAAGCTGGCCGCCATAGGAGACATGGCCGCAGGCGTGGCCCACGAAATCCGCAACCCCTTGAGCTCCATCAAGGGCATCGCCACCTATTTCAAGGGGCTCTTTGACGAATCCCATGACGCCAGGGAGACCGCAGGGGTCATGATCGACGAGGTGGACCGCCTCAACCGGGCCGTCACCGAGCTCCTCACCATCGCCGGGCCCACCCGCCTGGTGACGGCACGCCACGACGTGGGGGAGATTATCCAGCGCGCCGTCCGCCTCGTGGAGGCCGAGGCCGACACCCTGGGCGTGAACCTCACGGTGAAGGCCCCCGAGATCCCGGTTATGGTCCTTCTGGACGCAGACCGCCTCACCCAGTCCCTGCTGAACCTGTTCCTTAACGCCCTTCAGGCCATGAAGGGCCAGGGCGGAGAGTCTGGTCACCCTGGAGAAGATGCCGAAGTGGTACGCCTCTCGGTTTCCGACACGGGCTGCGGCATGGACGAGGCAACCCTTGCGAGCCTCTTTGACCCCTATTTCACCACCAAGGCCGACGGAACGGGCCTGGCTGGATTCGCGCACAGAACATCATCGAAGCCCACGGCGGCACCATTGAGGTGACCAGCCACCCGGGGCAGGGTGCGCGCTTTGACATCGAGCTTCCCCAAGGAGAGTAAATGAGCCGAAAAATAAGGGTCCTCATCGTCGACGACGACCGGGGCCACCGCATCACACTGAACACCCTGCTTACCAGCTGGGGCCACGAAACCGGCATGGCCGAGGACGGCCTCCAGGCTGTGGCCCGCATCAAAGAGGCCTCCTGGGACGCCGTGCTCATGGACGTACGCATGGCCGAAATGGACGGCATCTCCGCCATGAAGGAGATCAAGGCTTACAACCCGGCCATCCCCATTTTGATCATGACCGCCTACTCCTCGGTGGAGACCGCAGTGAGCGCCCTCAAGTCCGGGGCCTACGACTACCTGATGAAACCTTTGGATTTTGACCTGTTGAAGCTGACCCTGGACCGGGCCGTGGAACACGCGGGGTTGAAAGAGGAAAACCGGAAGCTCAAAGCCACCATGGGGGACTCGCCCTTGGATGAGATCATCGGCTCCAGCCCGGCCATGAAGGAGCTCGGGGAGATGCTGATGATGATCGCCCCCTCCGAGGCCACGGTCCTCATCACCGGAGAGAGCGGCACCGGCAAAGAGATGGTGGCCCGGCTCATCCACAGGAAGAGCTCCCGGAACCACAACCCCATGGTGGTGGTGAACTGCGCCGCCCTCACCGACACCCTCCTGGAGTCCGAACTCTTCGGCCACGAGCGGGGCGCCTTTACCGGGGCGGATCGGCGGCGCGAGGGTCTTTTCATGCAGGCCGACGGCGGCACCCTCTTCCTGGACGAAATCGGGGAGACCTCAGCCGCCATGCAGGCCAAGCTCCTCAGGGTGATTCAGGAGCGGGAGTTCCAGGTGGTAGAGCTCTGCCACTCCGCGGTGGACGTGCGCATCATCGCCGCCACCCACCGGGACCTGGCCGAAGAGGTCAAGGAAGGGCGCTTCCGGGAAGACCTCTTCTACCGGCTCAACGTGGTCTCCCTTGCCATCCCCCCTCTGCGAAAACGCCACGGGGACATCCCCCTGCTCGTCCAGCACTTTGCCGACACCTACGCTGAAAAAAACCGAAAAATAGTCAAAGGCATCACCCCCGAAGCCATGGACCGCCTTGTCCGCCACCCCTGGCCCGGCAACGTCCGCGAGCTGGAAAACACCATGGAACGGGCCGTGATCCTCATGTGCGGCGAATTTATCTCCGAACGGGAACTCCCCATGACCCTCACCGCAGGGAACGCCCCCGTCCCCCACCACGATATCCCCCCCTCCATGGCAGGACGCCCCCTGGCCGAACTGGAAAAGGAGGCCATCGTCGCCACCCTCCGAGAGACCGGAGGCAACAAAAGCGAAACCGCAAGGCGCCTGGGCATCAACCGCAAAACCCTTCACCTCAAAATCAAAGCCTACGGTTTGGAGGGAGGGGGGTGCAGTCCAGAAAGCTGGAGATAAAAGGGAGAAAGGGAAAAAAAGGCCTCCGGCGGCAAGGTGGGGGCACCTTGAAACCCTATGGAAAGGCAGTAGAAGCTGTTAATGACACTATCGCGATCGCGCGCGCATACCAACCGCCTCTGCAGGAGGGACCTGTTTCATTCTTCTTCGTAGTAGTGTCCGGTTAGCTTTTTGCATTAAATTAATCGTAACTATTCAGCCCATCATCGTTCTTGAAGGCCGCTTGTCATGTCTTACGTTCCGGGAACCGAGGACCGTAGGGTGTGCTTGCGCACCATTTGCCTGAAAGACCGCCACCCATCGTCATATCCAAGCAATACGCGGCCTCTGTCACCTCGGCTTCGGTGGGCGATACTGTGCTTCGATGGTGCGCAAGCGCACCCTACGTTTCAACTGAGGAGATCGTCCGTCCAAATTGACCTTATGAAAGATATAGTGGTCAATAAAAAACGATCAAAAAAGCGTAAAAAGCCACGTGCAAAGACCTAACCGGACATCACTGATTCTTCTTGAGGCTTTGTGGTGAATGCGTGGAGGTCGTTGTGATCCACAGCCCCTGTTACGGGCGTAGCCCGTCAGCGAATGTGATCGGCCTGAGGAACGAAGGCCGGGAGCATTCGCGACCCTGGGGTCAAGGGGCTCAGCCCCTTGCCGCCGGAGGCCTGCTTTTTCCACTCACGTTACCATAGAAGGTATGTACGCCCATGACTACCGTCCGAACACGTATCGTCCCGGGGCGGGGCAGCCTTCTCCCGTGCCTGTAAACCGGCCCATGGGCGGGGGAGTCCCCTTTTTCCCGGACCCTGCCAGGAGCCACCGCTGCCAGTCGATCCACCAGGAGCCTTCCTTCACCGGGGTGTCGTGGTACCAGTGGCCCGGGGGCATGTAGCGCTGTCCTTCCCTGATGGTGGCGATGCGGTATCTGCGGCCGGGATGTCCGGGCTCGCTGACGATGCCTGCGTTGTGGCCGCCCCGGGTGAGGACAAAGGTGACGGAGCGGGCGTCCGAAGAGAGGTGGAACTTGTAGACCGAGGTCCAGGGGGCCACGTGATCCTGCTCCGTGGCCACGAGGAAGACCGGTTCATGGATATCGCTGATCACCACCGGGCGTCCTTTGACTTGAAAGCGCCCCTCGGAAAAGTCGTTGTTCAGGAACAGGTCCCGAAGGTAACGGCAGTGCATGCGGCTCGGCATGCGTGTGGCGTCGGCGTTCCAGGTCATCAAATCGTTTAAGGGCTCGCGCCTGCCCATGAGGTAGCGGGTCACCCAGGTACCCCAGATGAGGTCGTAAGCCCTGAGCATCTGAAAGGCGGCGGCCATCTGCCCGGTATCCAGGTAGCCCTGAAAGTGAATGATGTCCTCCAGGAAACTCAACTGGGCATGGCCAATGAAGAGCATCAGCTCCCCGGCCTCGCTGAAGTCGGTCTGGGCGGCAAGGAGGGTGAGGCTTTTTAGGCGGTCGTCCCCATCCCGTGCCATGGCCGAGGCAGCCATGGCAAGGACGGTGCCCCCCAGGCAGTAACCCACGGCATGGGCCTTTTTGCCTGGGATCACCTCCTCTATCTTGTCCACGGCCTCCATAACCCCCAGCTCGATATAGTCCTCCAGGTCGGTCTCCCGGTCCTCGTACCCCGGGTTCTTCCAGGAAACCATGAACACGGTGTGTCCCTGGTCCACCAGGTATTTCACCATGGAGTTTTCCGGGGAGAGATCGAGGATGTAGTACTTCATGATCCAGGCCGGGATGATGAGCACGGGGTTGTCCACAACCTCCCCGGTGGCGGGGCGGTACTGGATGAGCTCCATGAGGCGGTTGCGGTAGATGACCTCTCCGGGGGTGACGGCCAGGTCCCTGCCCACCTCCAGCGCGGGTTCGTCCCGGGGCACGGGCCAGCCCCAGAGGCGCAGCATGTCCTCCGCCCAGAAAAGCCCCCCACGGGCAAGGTTGGCTCCCCCCTCTTCCGCGGTGAGGCGCATGAGCTCCGGGTTGGTCCACAGGTGATTGCAGGGAGAAAAAAAGGCCAGCATCTCCCGGCCGAGAAAGGAGATAAACGCCTTGTGCCTCGGCTTCATGCCCGGCACATCCGTGGCATAGGACTCCCACCACCGGCAGCCCTTCTCGTAGATCACGCGCATGGAGAGGTAGGGTTCCGACTCCCAGGCAGGATCGTCGCATCGGCAGCGCGATCGGTCCCGATCCGAAAGCTCCGTGGCATCGGCCGGGGGACGTGATCTTTCATCTAAGGCCTCGGCGGCCAGCTCCCAGAACCGGAGCCACAACGTGGCCTGGGTCCCGGGTGAATTGGCCAGGTGGAGGAGCCAGTCGCTGAAGGCCAGGCCCGTGGCCACCGGTGAAAAATTCATGGTCCAGCGCCCCTGGATGGCATGCCAGAGGCTGTCCAGCTCATGGAAGGGTCGGGATTCGACTCTCTCTTGCGTCATCGGGTTACCCCCTGATGTCAGGATACGGCGCGCCGCCTTGTGGTCAGCGGCGAGGCCGGGTCCACAGGCACCGGGATGGTCATGGATCTTGTCTATACGAAGGGGAGGTTGTATTGAATCAATCGATTTGAGGAAGAGGGGCGCTTGTGGTAGCTGAATCTCTCACCCTTTATAGTACTATGACGCATACGGAAAAACCATCACTGAAACGCCAAAGGAGGCGACCCGTGAAACGTGGCATCTTTATCCTTGCGGCCCTTCTGGCCTGGACCCTTTCTCCGCTGACAACCGACGTCCAGGCAGACAACTGGAATGCTTTTGCCCCCTTGAAAGGAGAACTTGCCATCTCCGGCGGCACAGCCCACATCCCCGTCATGAAAACCCTGTCCACCGAGATCATGAAGGCCGCTCCGGCCGTGCGGATCTCCATTGCAGGCGGCGGCTCCGGCCTCGGCATCAAGCAGGTGGGCGAAGGCATCGTAACCATCGGCAACTCGGGCAGGTCCCCGAAACCCAACGAGATCAAAAAATACGGCCTGGTCCTCCACCGGTGGGCCGTGGATGGCGTGGCCGTGGCCGTGCACCCGGACAACCCGGTCCGCGCCCTCACCAGCGATCAGCTTCGGGCCATCTACGCCGGTACCCTCGCCAACTGGAAGGAGCTGGGCGGCCCGGACCGTGCCATCAACCTCTACACCCGAGACGCCTCCAGCGGCACCCGGTCGGTCTTCTGGAAAAAGGCCCTGGGCAAGGGGGAGATCCACCCCAGAGCCAACTTCGTCAAGTCCAACGGCGCCATGAAAAGCGCCCTTTCAGGAGACCCCTACGGCATCGGCTACCTCTCCGTGGGCCACCTGGACGCCTCTGTGGCAGGCCTTGCCATTGACGGCACCGCCCCCACCCTGGCCAACGTGAAATCCGGCGCCTACCCCATTGCCCGGGGTCTTTACAGCAACACCAAAGGGGAAGCAACGGGCCTTGCCAAGGCGTTCATCGACGCCCTCTACTCCCCCCGAGGCCAGGAGATCATTGCCGCCAAAGGCTTTATTCCGGTGAAGGGGTAATGACACCACGCCGGAGAGCCCACGAGCTCATCGGTGAAAAGGCGGCCACCGGGGCCGCCTTCATCACCATGGGCCTGACCCTTGCCATCTTCGGGTTCATGGGCTGGCTGGCGTTGCCCCTTCTGAAAACCGAGGCCCTGTCCACCCTGCTGGCCCCGATCTGGCAGCCGGACCAGGGCCGCTTCGGCATCCTTCCCATGGTGGGAGGCACCCTGGCCGTTGCCCTTCCCGCAACGCTCCTGGCCTTTCCCATGAGCCTTGGGTTTGCCTGCTTTGCCACCCACCTGGCCCCTGTTCGCCTTCGCAAGGTCCTCAAGGCCCTGGCCGGTTTCATGACCGGCATCCCCACGGTGGTCTACGGTTTTTCTGCCGTCTTTCTCCTGGTGCCCCTCATCCGGCAGCTGGGGGAGCGGGGCTCCGGCTTCTCGGTGGTGGCCGCCGTCCTCGTGCTGGCCCTGCTCATCAGCCCCACCATGATCCTCATCCTCATCACCGCCTTTGATGCCGTGCCCCGGGCGTGGCTGCGCAGCTTTGCGGCCATGGGCGCCACCCCGGAAGAGACCGTGTGGACCCTTCTTCTGCCCCAGGCCTCCCGGGCCATGGCAGGGGCCCTGCTTCTGGGCCTGGGCCGGGCCGCCGGGGACACCCTCATCGCCCTGATGCTGGCGGGCAACGCCGTGCTGGCACCCACCGACCCCCTGGGACCGGCCCGTACCCTCACCAGCCATATCGCCCTGGTCATGGCCGCGGACTTCGACAGCCCGGAGTTCCGCTCGGTCTTTGCCTGCGGCCTGTTGCTCTACCTGTTGGTCTTTGTCCTCACCCTGCTGGTGAGGCGGCTCTCCCGGGGGCCGGAAGCATGAGCCGTCTCAAACGAGCCCTTTTATACGGATTCGCCCTCGTGGCCACCCTGGCCCTTGTGGGCGGAGCGGGCTGCTTTCTGGGGTACATCGTCCTCAAGGGGTTGCCTGCCCTGAAGGTGTCCCTCATCTTCGGAGACGTGCCCCCCTGGGAGGCCCTCACCCTTGCCACCCGCGTCTTTGACGGGCTCTTCCCGGCCATCTGCGGCACCCTCTGCCTGGTGCTCCTGGCCGTGGCCCTTGCCCTTCCGGCAGGGGTCCTCACCGGCATCTGGCTCTGCCACTTCGGCACCCCTAAGGCCAAAGCAGCCCTTTCCCTGTGCATCGACACCCTGGCCGGGGTTCCGTCCATCGTGGTGGGGCTCTTCGGGTTCTCCTTTGCCGTCCTTCTCCACAAAATCAGCAACGGCCGCCTCGGACCGGGGCTGTGCGTGGCCGCCCTCAGCCTTGCGGTGCTGGTCCTTCCGGGCATCGTGCGAAACACCCAGCTGGCCCTGGCAGCCATCGGACCGGATACCCGGCGGGCCGTCGAGGCCATGGGGGCCACCCAAGTCCAGGCCATCTACAGGGTCTACCTGCCCATGGCCGCTCCGGGTATTTTTCGGGGGGCTATCCTGGCCCTGGGACGATGTGCCGAAGACACCGCCGCCATCATGCTCACCGGGGTGGTGGCCTCGGCCGGGGTTCCCTACGCCCTCTTCGGGCGATTCGAGGCCCTCTCCTTTACCGTCTTTACCATCGCCTCGGAGTATTCAGGCCCTGAGGAGCTTGCCAGGGGCTACGGCGCCGCCCTGATCCTCCTGCTGCTCTGTGCCGGGCTTTTCGGCCTCTCCGCATGGATCGCCAAGCGCCTTGGCACCGAACCCTCCAACACATAAGAAAGCCGCAGACGCCCCATGAAACTAACCATCCGCGACCTCTCCTTTTACTATGGTCCCCATACCATCCTGGACAACGTCTCCATGGACGTCCCCGAGGGATCCCTTACGGCCGTCACCGGCCCCTCCGGGGAAGGAAAATCCACCCTGCTTTCCGTCATCAACCGCCTCTGGTCCGCCGAAGAGGGGCAGGGCCAAGGGCTCGGCCAGGGCCAGCTTTGCCGACGGAGAGGTGAACCTGCTGGGCCGCGGCCTCGACCTGCCCGCCCTGAGGCGCAAAGCGGCCATGGTCTTCCAGGCCCCGACGCCCCTTCCCTTTACCATCTTCAAGAATGCCGCCCTGCCCCTCTCCTTTGCAGGAATCGAAACGAAGAGGTCCGCGAGTGAACGTGCCCTGACCCGGGCAGGGCTCTGGGAAGAGGTCAAGGAGCGTCTGCACACCCCGGCGACACACCTCTCCGGAGGCCAGCAGCAACGCCCTGGCCCGGGCCCTGGTCACCGAGCCGGAGATCCTCCTTCTGGATGAGCCCACCTCCGCCCTGGACTCACAAAGCCGGGACCACATCGAGGCCCAGCTCCTGGCCCTCAAAGGAGACTGCACCATCCTGCTGGTGTCCCACTCCGATGCCCAGGTCGCCCGCCTGGCTGATCGGGTCTACCGGCTCACCGGGGGGCAGCTGGCGTTGTGCACGGAATCCAGGGAAATCCGGTGAGCCCGCCGTACCGGGACGGGTCGGCCATTTTTACAGAACCGCCTTGAAAATGCCTCACCGACTGCTATAATAACACAAACGCTTTATCGCACTGATTCCACGGCAAATAAACGCCAGCGCCCGTCGTATCCCGCCCCTTACGCCAAGGGCATGTTCGCCCTCGCCGGGATCCGGGCTTCTCTTTCATCACCAAAAGAAGGAATCGCCAGATGTTAGCAGTGGGTCTGCAGGGAAGCCCTAGAAAAGGGGGCAACAACAACCACACCCTGGGTCTCTTCCTCAACCGTCTGAAACATCGTGGCTTTCAGACCGAGACCCTTCCCATTCCTCAAATGAAATTCGCGTTCTGCATCGGCTGCGGATCGTGTGAAAAAAGCGGCTGGTGTATCTTTGAAGATGACTACGCCCTGAAAATCGCCCCCCTGATCCGCCGGGCCGAGGTGATCGTCATGGCCTCACCGGTTTACTTTTACGGGCCGTCCGGCCAGTTGAAATCGGCCATGGACCGGGGCCAGATGTTCTGGTCGCGCAAGTACCGGCTCAAGCTGAGCGACCCCGGCAAGAAAAGACGCCGGGGCTATATCCTCTCTTCGGCCGCCACCCACGGGGACGACCTCTTCACCGCCTTTGTCCTCAACTCCCGCTACTTTTTCGATGCCATCGACGCCACCTACGCAGGGGCCCTCACCTTTCGCGGTGCCGAAGGCAAGGGTGCCCTTGCCGAGCGCTCCGACACCGAAAAAAGGGTCCACGCAGCCGCCGACCTCGCCGCAGGTCCCCTGTTCCCCCCGAAACACCACCTTCTTTTCGTGTGCAAGGACGGTGCAGTTAAAAGCCGCATTGCCTGGGCCGTTGCCATGTCCCTTTCGCCATCCACCACCTGGGTGAGCCACGCAGGCACCGAGCCCGCACCCCAGCTCAAGGCCCGATGCGATGCCTGGATGGAACGAAGGAAAACGGACATCCGGTACATCCCTGTTTTCGCCCTCCAGGAGACCCTGGAGACCTTTTCCCCCACCCTCACGGTGGACATGGACGGCTCCCTTAACGACAACCCGGCGATAACCGCCGATATTACCTGGGACCTGCCTTCTGCACCTCCGGAAAACGACGACGAAGCCCTGGCCCTCATCCGCCAGGTGGAAACCAGGGTCCGCAAACTCCTGCCGACCCTTTAAACCCGCAACCACGGGTGTCTCACACGGAGAATGAGACAATTTGACCCATTCGGGAGGTCCTGATACAGAAGGATCCATCCCGGCAACAGGCCGATAAAGCATGCACCGGCCCGAAACCAACGTAAAACCGGCACTTTTTGGTTTTACCAAAAATTTTTGGCACACAAGAAAATGTCTTCAGTGAAATCCCCATGAGCCGCCCCGCTTCACCATCCAGGGGCCCCCGGTGCGTAACGCGCCCAACTGAGACAACGGACACATCATGCAACGATACCTGATCATCGGAAGCGGCATCGCCGGAATGACCGCAGCGGAAACGATTCGGGACAACGATCCCGCCGGCAGCATCACCATGGTGACCGACGAAGAGGCTCCTTTTTACAACCGTATTCGCCTATGCGACTACATCTCGGGGGACCTCCCCGAGACAGAGCTCCCCGGGGTGGACCCGGAGTGGTACGCCGCCCACAGGATCGACCTGACCACGGGCACACGCATCACGCACCTCGACCCCGACAGCCGCACGGCCCTAACGGAAGAGGGCACGACCATCGGCTGGGACAAGGTATCCAGGCTGGGCCCGGAGGGCGCCCCCACATCCCGGACATCGAGGGAGTTCGGAAAAAAGGAGTCGTTACCCTGCGCAGCATTGAGGATGCACGGCGAATCCTTGCCCGCGCCCCGGAGGTCAACAATGTGGTGATCATCGGCGGCGGGCTCCTGGGCCTTGAAGCAGGGCACGCCCTGATCAAACGGGGGAAGAAGGTGACGGTTCTGGAGTATGCCCACCGGATCCTCCCGAGGCAGCTCGACGCAAAGGGCGCCGAACTGCTCATGGAAAAAATGGTGGCACAGGGATTTCAGTTTCACACTGGCACGGCGGCCAGAGAGATCACCGGCCAGCAGCAGGTCACGGGGGTCATCACCTCCTCGGGCACCCTGGTCCCGGCGGACATGGTCCTGATCTCCGCCGGCATCCGGCCGGTCTCAGACATTGCCGAGGCATCGGGGCTCCCCTCACAGCAGGGGATTCCTGTTAACGAGGCCATGGAGACCCCCCTTGACGGGGTCTACGCTGCCGGAGACTGCGCCCTTTTCAACGGCACCGTCCACGGCATCTGGTCCACGGGCCTTGCCCAGGGGCGCATCGCAGGCCTTAACATGAGCGGCCAGGCGGCCAGCTACCGAGAGCCTGCCTTTGCCACCATGCTCAAGGTCACGGGAATCTACCTTGCATCGGTGGGAAGCGTGGACGCCGAAGGCACCGAAGAGTCCATCATCCGAAGCGATGAATGCACGTATAAAAAAATTGTTTTCCAGCAGGGATGCCTGACGGGATGCCAGATGGTGGGAAACATCGACCATTTTAACGAGATACAAACACTCCTTGCCGGGGCTCACCCCTTGAGCCCATCTGAGCGAAGCGACGTGGAGCGAAAACTGAACGGAAACAAAGGAGCAAAAGCAGAAATGAAAACGTTTGTCTGTACGGTATGCGGTTATGTCCACGAAGGAAACACTCCCCCTGAAGCCTGCCCCCAGTGCGGCGTTCCTTCCGACAAATTCAAGGAAGTTGCCGAAGAGAAGGCGACCGCCAAGTGGGGATGCACCGTCTGCGGTTACATCCACGAAGGGGATGTGCCCCCGGACCACTGTCCCCAGTGCAAGGCCCCCAAGGAGAAATTCAAGGAGCAGGGCGCCGGCGGCACCCTGGCCTGGGCCGACGAACACGTCATCGGCGTGGCCAAAGGGGTGGACCCCGAAATCATCGAAGGGCTCCGCGCCAACTTCACCGGAGAGTGCACCGAAGTGGGCATGTACCTCGCCATGAGCCGTCAGGCCGATCGGGAGGGCTACCCGGAAGTGGCCGAAGCCTACAAACGCATCGCCTTTGAAGAGGCGGAGCACGCGGCCAAATTCGCAGAGCTCCTGGGCGAGGTGGTGGCGGCGGACACCCGCACCAACCTTCAGGTTCGCGTGGATGCCGAGCACGGAGCCTGCCAGGGCAAAAAAGACCTTGCCACCCGGGCCAAACAGCTCAACCTGGATGCCATCCACGACACCGTTCACGAGATGTGCAAGGATGAAGCAAGACACGGCCAGGCCTTTGCCGGGCTTTTGAAACGCTATTTTGACAAATAACAGACGTTTTTTTTTTAAACCGAACCACACCCAACCAACAACCCAAGTGAGGTGATCCGATGAAAAAGTACGAGTGCACGGTATGCGGTTATATCTACGACCCGGAAGAGGGAGACGCCGAAAACGGAATTGAGGCAGGAACCGCCTTTGAAGATCTTCCCGAAGACTGGCTCTGCCCCGTCTGCGGTGTGGGAAAATCTGAGTTTGAAGAAGTGTAACAGGTAACACCCCGGGAGTGATCCCCGGGTATCCTCAACCCGGATTCCCTCGGCCATGTTCGCACGGGGATCCGGGTTTTCCATCCGGAAACAAAAAGGACGACAGCAAGCCATGAGACCACTTAAAATCGCCGAAGGCATCTACGATGTGGGTGTCAAGGATTGGAACATCAGAGACTTTCACGGGTACTCCACCTACATGGGGACCACCTACAACGCCTTTCTTATCGTCGATGACGACAAGGTGGTGCTCATCGACACGGTCAAGGAACCCTTCACCCATCAGTTCATGGAGAACATCCGCAAGATCATCGATCCCAAGCGAATCGATATGATCATCAGCAACCATGCGGAGATGGATCACTCCGGCGCCCTGCCCCGGGTACTTCACCTCATCGGAGAAGAGACCCCGGTCTACTGCTCCAAAATGGGAGAGAAAGCCCTTTCCGCCCACTTCAACGGTAAAAAGATCAACCTGAACGTGGTCAAACCGGGCACGGAGCTCAAACTGGGCAAGCGCACCTTGAGCTTCATCGAAACCCGCATGCTCCACTGGCCGGACAGCATGTTCACCTACCTTAAAGAGGACGGCATCCTCTTTTCCAGCGACGCCTTCGGCCAGCACTACGCGTCCCACGAAAACTTTGATGACGAAATGGGCGAAGGGCTCTTCGAGCATGCCAAAAAGTATTTTGCCAACATCCTCCTGCCCTTTGCCCCCAGGGTGGAAAAGCTCCTGGAATCCATTGAGTCCATGGATCTGCCCCTCAACATGATCTGCCCGGACCATGGAATCCTCTGGCGGAAAAACCCGGAGATGATTCTGGACCGCTACGCCTCCTGGGCCCGTCAGGAGAACAGAGAGAAGGTGATCGTCATGTACGACACCATGTGGAACTCCACGGAAAAAATGGCCCGCAAAATCGTGGACGGCACCCGCTCCACCGGTGTCGAGGTCATCCCCATGAGCGTCCGCAACTGGCACCGAAGCGATATCATGACCGAACTCATGGACGCCAGGGCCCTGGTGGTGGGATCTCCCACCCTCAACAACGGGATCTTCCCCACCCTCTGCGATGTTCTGTCTTACATGAAAGGCCTCAAGCCCAAGGGCAAACTCGGGGCTGCCTTTGGTTCCTACGGCTGGAGCGGCGAAGCGGTGAAGCTCCTCAACAACGAGCTGGACACCATGGGATTCGAGCGCATCGACGACGGCCTGCGCACCCTCTACGTTCCCGACCCCGAGGCCTTGAAGGCGTGCTTTGACTACGGTGTCCTCATCGGCGAGACCGTCAAGGCCAAAAGCGCCGAATCATGATCCGCTCGCCTTCGGCGGCCTCGCCGGAGGGGAAGCCTTTTCGAGGAGGTCCCATGACCGACAACGACACCCCCGGTGGACGGGAGATCAAACGCACCCTTCGCACCCTCCTTCTGGAAGGCACGCACGAAAACGTCAAGACGGAACTCCTCAGCCACCCATTAAGGCGACTGGTGAGCCCCCTCATCGGCTTATTCTGTGATCGACAGGAGGAGATCAGATGGCGGGCCGTAACCTCCCTGGGGATGGTTACCGATGCCCTGGCAGGGGAAAATCTGGAAGAGGCGCGTGTGGTGATGCGCCGCCTGATGTGGACCTTAAACGACGAGTCCGGGGGGATCGGATGGGGAGCGCCCGAGGCCATGGGAGAGATCACGGCCGTCAACCGGCTGCTCGCCGGTGAGTACCACCGTATCCTCTGCTCTTATGTCAGTGAAGAGGGGAACTTCCTGGAACACGAAATCCTTCAACGCGGGGCCCTCTGGGGGCTCTGCAGGCTCGCCGAAGCAGACCCTGAAAAGGTGAGGCCTGCCCTGGCCGATGTCAGGGGCCACCTCCGCTCCACGGACCCCGTCAAGCAAGGCCTTGCCCTGCTCTTTGCCGCCCGCACGGGAGATGAGGAGGCGCGGCCCCAAGCCCAAGGGCTGGTGGGATCTTCCCACCCCTTTACCCTCTACACCGGCTGGCACCTGACAACCACCACGGTGGGCGATGAAGCACGGAAACTCCTAAGCGCCACCTGACGTCCCCTTTGAAAGATCAATACAAAAAAGCCCCAGGCAAAAGCCGGGGCTTTTTTTCGTTACGCAAATGAGCGCTTGAACAGCTCGTCAATGGCGGCCTTGCCTTCATCGGAAAGGTTCCGGGTCCCGGTGCCGCAGAAGGTGTCCTGGGTGATGACGGGGGTGTCCAGGGCCCAGCGGTTCTCTTTCCAGGTGTACCACTGGTTCTTGTCCTGATCGAAAACGCTGACGGGGCGGTTGAAGAATTTGCCGAGCTCCACGGCCCATCCGGTGCCGCCTTTGACGGTGTTGTCGTCCTGGATCCAGCCAATGGCAAGAACCTGGCAGCCTTTATTCACCATGTGAAAGATCACCTGGAAGACCTTGCGGATCTTGTCGGCCTGGGCGTAGCGTCGTCCCATGCGGGCAGAGACGATCTCCATGCTGACATCGCCCTTTTTGAGGGTCTCTTCGGAGAGGATCTCCACGTTCACCTCACGGGTCAGGGTCTGCCCTTCAAAGGCGTAGGTGGTCTCGGTGATTCCGTATTTTTCTGCCTGCTCGCCGAATGCCGCTTCAGCCCCTTTCAGGCCGCCGCTGAAAAAATGTTTCTTTACCTGAGTCATAATTTGGGTTTCCTTATGTGTATAGACGGTTACGGTTTGGGCTCATGCAGTCATTCACAAAACAGATCTCAGGATCTGCCCAAAGGGGTGATCCCCCATGACGCCGTGCCCTGTTGCCCCTGCCACACCATCTCTTCCGGCATGCAAAACGCACCCCGCGGCTTTCCCGCAAAGGGCCCCCCGACGAATCTGATGCCGTGTCTTCCGGTGCCGCACAATCCATGCAGAAACCCGTCACACGCAGCATACACAATCCGCCCTTCAGCTTCTTCCAAGGCCGTCATACAGAACTCACTTTACGTCTCTGGGCAAAGGTATCGATCCGGATTGGATGAAAGAAAATCACATGAAGAGATTCAGAAGGAACAAACGAGCGGGATAATTATATCAATAATGCATAAAAAGCAACACCTTTCCACAGAGAAAAAGAAGCAAATGCGCAACGGCAACTCATTAGGCAAAGAAAGGAGTTCCCGGTAAACACCCACGGGCCTGTGGAGACACACCGCCTGCCGTACCCCGGCTCCCAAAACGAAAAATCCGGCTGAGCCCACGGAGCTCAACCGGCCGGAGACCTTGTGGTCCCTTTTTCAGGGAACACCACCTGGACAGGACATCAAAAAAGCCCGGTCCCGTTCCCACGCCACCGGCCCCACAACAAAGATCCGACGGGTCAGCACACATTTTACGGGAAATAATTCGGGTCCTGCCCAAAATAGGAAAACCCGGTGACATTGGGGTCATTCTGGTAAACCTTCTGAAGGGAGGCCGGGTACTGGGACGTTGCGGCCGACGGCTCGATGCCGTTCCACCAGTTATGCAGGGAGGTGTTGATGGACTCGCCCTTGTACTGGAACGAGCAGGCAATTCGCTCGCTGTAGCCCCCCACAAGCTGGTACCCGAAATGGGGGCTGTTCCGGTCCAGGCCGATACGGATAAAAAAGCCCGAATGCTGGGCATTGCTCAAGGGGTTGTCCGGCACGGCGTCCACCCACGATTTTCCGTTGGGATTCTTGTAGTTTCGGGACAGGCTGAACTGATCCACGAGGGACATCATGGTGTCCCGTTGATAGATGGCGGGAATGGGGGTCGAGTTAAACTCCTCCCCGAGGTCCGAACCGGCCAGGCTGTTGCCGTCCCCCCCGGTCTGCAGGGCGATCTGCCGGGCCTGGTGAGGCAGCTTGGGGCTATAGATCCCCGTGGCCCGTTTGTAATCAAAGGAGAGGTCGCCTTGCAGGTCGTTGGTTCCCACGATGATGTCCGTCAGCTTTCGGTTGGCCGAGGCAATGTTGTCGTACTTGAGCCGTATCACCAGCCCGTTGATGCGGACCGGCTCGTCCGGGCTGATCCCCATCCTCAGGTTGTCCACGGAAAAATCCCAGTCCAGGTAGTTCCGGTTGCGATAGGGACGGGTGGAAAAGAGCCCGTTTGCGTTGTTGTCCCCTTGCGCCCCGTCCACCCAGCTGTGGGATGGGGCGATGTCCAGAACTTTTTTGTACTTGTACTTGTACAGGTAGTTGTCGTCGTCCACGTAGGGCACATAGACAGTCTCCAAAGAGAGGTCCTTGTCCTCCCCCTTGTGCAGGGTGTACTCCGTGGCCACCTCCCAGGGGGAGTAGATCTTTTGCGAGTCCTCGGTGACCCAGGGGTTCATGACCACCCTGAACCGCTTGCTCTCCCAGGGGGTGTTGTCGTGTGCCGGCACATCGCCGGGATGCCACTCAATCCGGGGGTCACCGTTTTCAAACAGGTGATGATAGGAAACGGGGACCGACCAGGGAATGTATTTTCTCACATAATCCCCCGGGTTCAGGCCTTTTCGGGTGGTGAGCTCGGCCGGAGACTTGTAGTAGTACCCCAGGCGCACCCTGTCCGTTTCCTGATAGACCTCCAGGTACGTGTCCATAAAGATCCGCACCGTGTCCCGCTCGATATCAACCGAGATGGGGCTGGTCTGGGCCGTGATGTCGGACAGGGCACCGTCGCTCATGGGACGTACCGCGCCATGTGCTAGGCGCACCGTTCCTGCCCATGCACAGAACCACGCCAGGGCAAGCACACATGCCAGGGTACGCCGGAAGCTCTCACGCCTGTGGTTTTCACACCCCATGGACCTTCTCCTTTTACGCTCAAGGGCCTCAATCGCGGTCAATGATCCGGTACCCATCTCGCACCGGAACCGGGATACTCCGGTTCGTAGATATGCCAGAAGTCGTAGGTTACCCCGTCCGGCATGATCTTCTTGATATCGTAGAGGTCCCACCGCCCCCCCGTGGGATTCGACGGGTTGCCCAGCTTGCTTAAAAAGTCGAGTTGACCCCGCCCGATGGGGTCCCAGTCCGCCTGGTTGGAGGGAAGGCCGTTGGGATTCATCTCATCGGGCATCTTGCCCGCCTCGTAAAGATAGTAGTGGCGAACCCAGTTGTTGGAATCCGACCTGTCGATGTTCTGTTCCGTAATGGCGTACATCTCTTTTCGACCGGGAATCTCCAGGTAGGTCTTCTTGGCACGCATGCCGTCCAGGATCGCCCCATGCTGGGGCCGAACTGGTTATCGCCCTTGCCAGCGGATGTCCGACGAACCCCTGGAGGTCCTCCACCCGCACCGAGCCGTGGCGCGGCCAGTTGATGGCGATAAAACTCCGCTCGTCGTAAACAGACTCGGCCAGACCCGTGCGGGTAGAAGCTTCTTTGTAATTCCGCCCTGTTCTTCACCTGGATGGTAATCGGACGTTCCGGTATCTCGATGTCATTGGCCATGCTCTGATTGTGGATCTGGTAATCGTTGTCCAGCTTGCCGGGGTCATCGAAATTATTACCGTAATGACGTCCGCCTCGGTCATCTGGCCGTGGTCCAGTACCAGCTTCCGTCCGGAGATGCGGTCGGCAAAATCGATCTGGTTGATGTTCCCGTTGAGCATAAACCCGTCGTACATGTTGTGATAACCGGGTCCCCCCGTATACGGGGACCTCACCAGATTACGCGAGAGCATGACGTGGTCCGGGTTGTAGTCGCTGCCGAAAAAGCCATCCGGGTCGTAGGTGCTGTCCAGGTACTCCGACGGGGCGTCGCTGGCGAAGTAGTCTTTGTCCATGTCCCCCCACCTGTTGTACTGGACATGGAGCTCCTGGCTGAAGCTCTCGCGCATGTGAATCCCCGAGGCCCTCAGGTTGACGAAGGTCTCCCCGCCGATCTCCCGGGAGATGGTGACCTCGTCGATGGTGGTCTTGCTCCGGAGTTCCAGGGCAATGCCCTCCCCTTCGACGTAGCCGTCTATGGTTCCGATGGGGTAGAGGGTCACCCGCTGGCCCAGGTTCTTCACACCGGTCATGGACAGAAGCCCGGTGTCCGCACCCAGCACCCCGGACACAATGCGATCACCGACGTCCTCTCCCATGTCCGTGTACGACCCGATGGCGGAAAAATTGAGATTGCTACTGCTGGACCCCACCGTGAAGGGCTCCTCGCCGTTGTCCATGGAGATCACCACCGCCGTCACCCCCCGGGCCTCGGCCGGAGGGGTAAAGTCACTCCCCTTGTTGATTTCGTATGGGTCCGTGCGTTTGTGCTTGTAGTACCAGTCGATGCCCAGGCCGATCATGCCCGCTTCCCCTTTCCGGACCTTGGCCGTGTCCTTGATGAACCACTGCCGCTGTGGGGCAACATATTTGCACAGCAATGGAGATATCTCCATCTGTGCGGTATACTCCCATGGAGGTGAACTCAAGGTAGTGGTCCGGCTTGTTCTGGTCATCGGGCACAAACCTTGAGCTGCCGCCGGTACTCTCCACCACAAGGTTGTCGAACCCCAGGTTCACCCCGGTCCTGGCTTCAACCCCGCCCAGCTCCCACTCCTTCATAGGCTTTGGGGCTGCCACAGCCCCTGCCGCACCAAAGGCACATAAAAAAAAGGCACAGACGATATAGTGACGGAAATCCCGGGCGGAAAAAGCCATGCCGTCCTCCCTGGCTGGGACTGGTCCCTGGGGTTATCATGTGACCACGCCGGCAACACGCCGAGCGGATGGCCACGGATTCGTTATTCGCACCGTGTTATTTATAGTGAACATTGTTACCATTTTGACAAAACAAAATCAATCCTTTTCCGGTAACTGGCAAATTCACTTAAAGAGGAACGGGCAACAAAACACAACCTAAGCAGCCCCATGGCCCGGCAGCCCAGGCCCTTGAGACGTATCCGGGCTAACGGTCCAATGCGGCCAGTGCGTCGGAAAAATCTTCCAGGTCTTTTTCGGTGTGGTTGGCTGTCAGGCTCAGGCGAATAATGGCCTGGCCCATGGGAACGGTGGGAAAACGGGCGGTAAAGGCAAAATACCCCTGGTCAAAAAGCTTTGTCACCAGCTCCTGGGCACGCTCTTCGCTGCCGATCTGAACGGCAAGGATGTGGGCATCGCCGCAGACGGTAAACCCTCGGTCGGTGAGGAGCCGGGTCAGCTTCCGGCTGAGATAAGAAAGGCGCTCCCTCCGGTCATCGCCCCGCTCCACCTCCGACAGCACGGCCAGGGCGGTAACGGCGTGGGCTTCGGGAAGGGCCGTGGTATAGATAAGGGGGGAGGCAAAATTGAAGAGATACTCCCGATACAGGGAGGGCAGCAGCACAAAGGCCCCGAAAAGCCCCATGGCCTTGCCGAAGGTACCTAAAGCCACGTCAGCCACACCCCGGGCGATGCCCCGTCCTCCGATGCCCATGGCGCCGTAAGCGTGGGCCTCGTCCACCACCGTCAGAAACCCGAGCTCCTCTTTCAGATCGGAAAGCTCGGCCAGAGGCGGTGTGTCCCCGTCCATGCTGAAGATAGGGTTCGCGCCCCGGGCTGGCCCGAGGCGCTCTTCAGCCTTTTTTCCAGATGCCCCATGCTGTTGTGGCGAAAGCCTCTGAACGGGGCGGACCCCAGCTGCATACCTTTGACGGTGCTGGCGTGGACATGCTTGTCAAACAAAAGGGTCTCCTCCGGCCCGAAAAGGGTGGAGAGGATGGCCAGGTTGGCCTGGTACCCGGAAGGGAAAAAAACAGCGTCCTCGTAGCCGAAATAGTCGGCATAGGCTTTTTCCGCCTCACGGATGGCCGAACCGTTGCCCGACACAAGCCGTGAGGACGACGAGGAGGTGCCGTAGCGGGAAAACGCCTCTGCGGCCTTGGTGCGAAGGGCCTCGCAGCGCCCCAGGCCGAGGTAGTCGTTGGAAGCAAAGTTAACAAGGGTACGCCCGTCCACCGTCACCGTGCGCCCGTCCCCGCCCTCCACCACAGGCGGATTGCGGTAAAGCCCCTTCTCTTTCTGGAGGGCCAGTTTCTGTCTCAAGCGCGTGTCAAACATTGAAAAATCTCCTGATAGTGAGGGCTGAGGCGGGCGGCCTCGAAACGGTCGTCATAGGGGGTGGTGCCGATGAGAAGGGAGGCCGTGACGGTCTCGCCCCCAACCTCCGCCGACACCTGGTAGGCCCGGGCATCGGTGGCCGATCCCGTAAGGACAGCGGTGAGGGGTACCACCCCTGTCCCCGCCGGGGCAACGAAAAAGGTATTCGAGTCACCTTCATGAGAAAGGCCTGGCGGGAAAAATCGGTAAGATGCCGCACGTGATAAGCGGCGCACTGGGCCATGGCCTCCAGAAGCCCATGGGGCTCGCCGCCCAGTTCTGCGGAGTCCGCCGTCATGGATTTCTCCTCCACGGACGAAATCCGGGAGAGCATCAAAAAAGGGGTCTCAAGAACCTGGGTCATGGTTGCCACCTGCGCACCACCAGGGCGCTGTTCTGGCCGCCGAAGCCGAAGTTTTCAAACAAAAGGGTCGAAACCCCGTCGGCGCTTCGAGGGCCCGTTACAATATCCAGGGACGGGTCCAGAGGATCGGTGAGGTTGGGGTTGGAGGGCAGCACACCGCTCTTCAGGGCGGCCAGCATCACGGCCAGCTCCACGGCCCCACAGGCCGAGGCCAGATGGCCCAGCCACGCCTTGGGGGCCAGGATGGCCGGTTTCCGGGACGTAAAAACCCGCTTGAAGAGGTCTGCCTCCATGCGATCGTTGAGGTCGGTGGCCGTGCCGTGGGCCGACACCACGTCCACCTCCTCGGGCAGCAGAAACGCCTCGTCCAGGGCCAGGCGAACCGCCTTCTCCGCCCAGGCTACCGAAGGATCCGGGCATGTTGTAGCCGTCCAGGGAAGAGCCGAACCCCAGGACCTCGGCGTGGATCTCGGCCCCCCGCCGCCTGGCGTGCTCCAGCTCTTCAAAGAGGAAAAACGCCCCGCCTTCTCCGGGCAAAAAGCCCTTTCGGATGGCATCAAAGGGAGCGTACTCCGTGGACGGATCGCTGTTGGATGGGCGGGGCCGGGCCATGCCGTAGGCCAAAAGCCCGCCCCGGTTGATCCGGGAATCACCGCCCCCTGCAAGGGCCGTGTCCAGATACCCGTCGCGGATCTTTCGGTACGCCTCCCCAAGGGCTGTCAATGACGCGGCGCAGGCGCTGCCGCAGGTGTGGTTCTCCCCGTGAATGCCGGTGAGGCGGGAGATGGCCGATGCCGCCGTGTTGGGAAGAAAACGGAGCATCCACAAGGCAGAGAGCCCCTCCTCGGAGATCTCGCCATGGTCGATCCTGGCAAACTCCTCCCCCACATCAAAGTTGGGCCCGCTCCCGCAGAACAGACCGGTGTCGGCCCGCTGCTTCTCGGAAAGCCCGGACGCCTCCATGGCCGCTGCAGCCGATGCCACGGCAAACTGCGCCCCACGGTTGAGGTACCGGCCGGCCTTGAAACGCCCGGTGTACGCCTTGAGATCAAAGCCCTCCACCGGCGCCGCCCAGAGCCCCTCCTCCCCGGTAAACACAAACCGGGGCGCCCCAACGGAAAGCCTCTCTCCAATCTCTTCCGGTGTCGCCCCCAGGGATGAAACCACCCCCATGGACGTCACCACCACACGCCTGCGCATGAAGACTCCTTAATTATGCAGCATCACTGCGCCAGGAGACGTAATCAGCGATGTCTTTTACCTTGAGGACGGGGCCGCCGTCCTGATCTGCCAGGATCTCGTCCACGCGGGACGCGGTGAGGTAGGGGTATTTTTCCATGAGGTAGGCCCGGGTGTCGGTGACGTGGTCCCCAGGCTCGCTCAGGTAGACCCGCAGGGTTTTCAGGAAGACCTCGTCGTCGTTGACATCGATGTTGAACTCGGAGCTCAGGCTCACGGCCAGCTCCAGCAAATCAATGGACTCCACGTCCAGGTCCCGGAACAGATAGGTCTCGAATCCGATGCGCTCTTCGTCCACGTCCAGGATATCGGCCAGGGTGGCCTGGATTTTTTCAAAAACAGTCATGGGCTCAGTATCACTCCACATATAAGAGAATAAAGATTCAGCTTGCCTCCGGCGGCCCTGCCGGGGGCTAAACTTTTGAAAAGTTTAACAAACAGATTTTAAAAAACACATGTGGGCCAATTTTATTCAAAAGTGAGTATGATTGGCCCCCGCAGCTTGCTTTCAAAGTGTTTACGCCATAGGCAGTGCGGTTAAATCCATACTGGGCAAGTAGCGACAACGTATCCTGTTGCTTCGAAGCGTGTGAGCCAACCCGCACAAACCATCAGCGTTCATGTCGGGCGAAGCCCGAGCCGAAGGCCATTGCGCTTTGCCCTGAGGCACGAAGGGCAAAGCGCAATGGCAATCAGCTTTCGAGGTGTTTTCGCTATTGTGGCTTCGCCACCCTCGCCGCCGGAGGCTTGTTTTTTGCTCCCGACTTTAACCATAGAAGGCACGCTTTAAGGCCCTACTTGCACGCGGTGAGGCCGCCGTCCATGGTGACCACGGTGGCGTTGATGGGGCGTGCGGCGTCGGAGAGCAAAAAGAGAAGTGTCTCGGCCACCTCGGCGGGGGTGGCGGCGCGTCCCAGGGGGACCCGTTGCCGGATCCGGTCTCCGTGTGTCTCCAGGTAATCGGTGCCGCGGCCTGCCGACACGTAGCCAGGCCGCAGGATGACGCTGGTGATCGCCCCTTTGGCCAGCTCGATGCCCGCGCCCCGGTAGAGGGATTCGCAGGCCTGCTTGGAGGCGGCGTAAAACCCCTGGCCGCCGTTCTGGAGGGCAGCGGCCGTGGAGGAGACGTAGAGCATGCGGCCGAAGCGGCCTGCCATCATGCGACGTGAGGCCCACTTCACAAGGGCTGCGCGGCAGGTGACGTTCTCCTGCATGTAGCGCCCCACAGCCGCCACATCGGCCGTGGCCACGAGGCTTTCGAAGTTGCCGTGGGCAAAGTCCACCAGGTAGTCGGGGCCGCCGTCTTGGAACAGGGCATCCAGCGTTGAAAACCCATCGGGCTCCAGGGCGTCTTGAAGGTCGAACGCGCAGGGCGTGCCGCCTGCATTACGAATCTTTTGTTCCCCTTCCGTTGACCTGAAGGTGGACACAGGCCGAAGGCCGGCCCCTGCAAGGAAGGGAATCAGAGAGAGAGCCATGTCGCAGCTCCCCCCCACGATCAATACGGTTTGTCCGGAAAACGTCATGGCAGCACCATCTCTCCGGTCACGGCCGGAGCCTCATCGGTGAACAGGGTGCAGGTTGCCCGCCCCTTTTCGCAACGGACCGTATACCGATACTCCCCGGGCGGGACAAACACCCTGAACCTGAAATTTTTTGCTGCAACAGGGGCGTGCCCCTCGTCCCTGAGGCGATGATAAAACGCTTCCACCACAAGACTCCCGGGTACCACAGGGTTGCCGGGAAAGTGGCCCTTGTACAGAGGGTCTGAGCCGTCGAACCGGAAGAGTCCGGACAGGACGGCTTCCATTACACCTCTCCCACGATGAGCCCGGCGTCGGCCACCATCTTGAGGTCGTCGTCAAGGGAGCGCCCGGCCGTGGTGAGATAGTTGCCCACCATGAGGCCGTCGGCACCGGCGGGAAAGAGCCAGGACTGAAAATCCCGGAGGGTCACCTCACGACCGCCGCAGACGGTGATGCGCTTTTCAGGGGCGATGAGCCGGAACAGGGCCACGGACTTCAAGGCGTCCAGTCCCGCATCAGGTCCATATGCGGGTACCGGGCACCGGGGTCAGGAAATTCATGGGTATGGTATCGGCATTGAGTGTCCTCAGGGTCAGGGCCAGCTCTACGCGCTGAGCCCAGCTCTCGCCCATGCCCAGGATTCCGCCGGAGCAGACGCCGAAGCCCATCTCAGCGGCCAGCTGGACCGTCTCGATGTCCTCGTCGTAGGTGTGGGTGGTGCAGATGGCGTCGAAGTGGCTGCGGGAGGTCTCCAGGTTGTGATGATACCGCCCCATGCCGCTTGACCGCAGGCGCTCGCCCCGCTTGGCGTCCAGCATGCCCAAAGAGCCGCAGATGGCAAGGTCTGTCTCTTTTCTCAGACGCTCGGTTACCCGGCAGACCCGATCGATCTCGGCGTCGTTCAGGCTGTGTCCGCTGGTGACGATGCCGAAGCGGGTGGCCCCGGCACGGGCCATGGCATGGCCCCGCTCCACCAGGGTCTCCTCGTCCATGAGGGGATAGATGTCCACCCCGGTGTCGTGGCTGGAGGACTGGGCGCAGAAGGCGCAGTCCTGAGAGCATTTGCCCGATTTGGCGTTGACGATGGAGCAGAGGAACACCGTGTCTCCCCGATTCTGGGAGCACCTCACCCGGGCGGCTTCAAACAGGAGAAAGAGGGATTCATGCCCGGCTTCGGACAGAAGCAGGGCCTCTTCCTCCCCTACCTGGTAGGAGGGGTCGGCAATGAGTTGGCGTATCAGTTCATGGGTATGCATGGTGGCGTGTCGCTTTCCTTGAATAAAAAGCCCCGCAAAAAACCGTCTCGGTTGCGCATACTGCCCGGCTGGCGTTTGACCCGGGCCACAGGGCCTTGGTTGTATTTAAAGGCCCGTTATACAGCCATATCCCCCGAGCTGTCAACTGCGTCTCCGCACAGGGTTAACAGATAGGCACTCCCCAGGGGCGCTGGTTGTTGCCTCGGTGCACACAGTCAATCAAGGGATCTTGGCGAGATAAAACGGCGTGGTGTCTGGGTGATGGGATCGATGAAACGCACCTCCTTGGCCAGAAGCTTTAAGGGGCGCTCAAAATCGGGCGGGGCCTCGTCCAGGAGGTCCGGGTAGAGGCGATCGTTTTCAATGGGGGCGCCGATGGCGCACATATGGAGGCGTACCTGGTGTTTCTTGCCGGTGACAGGGGAGATACGAAACAGTCCGCCCGCCCCCTTTGGTTCCATAAGCTCAATGGTGGACTCGGCGTTGCACGGCCCATCCCCTTCGGCCATGCGAAACCAGGGATCTCCCTTGACGAGCCGGTTCGTCACATGAAAGGGGCCGACCCCGTCCGGGCGGCTCAGGGAGAGGGCCTCGTAGACCTTGCTCACCTTTTTTTCCATGAACAGCCCCTGGTAGAGCCCGCGGGTCTCTTTTTGCCTGGAGAAAAGCACCAGTCCTGCGGTCTCGCGATCAATGCGGTTTACGGGGATCAGCTCCGGGTTGTCGAAGCGGTTTCGCAACCGGGTAAGAAGGGTCTCGTTCACGAATCTTCCGGCAGGGATCACGGGCAGAAAGTGGGGCTTGCAGGCGACGATGAGGTGATCATCCACATGGACCACCTCTTCGGCAAAGGGAATGGGGTCTTCATGGGTCACCTCCCGATAGTAGCGCAGCACCATCATGGGGACCACCAGAGCATCCCGGGTAAGGGCCGCGCCCTTTTCATCGGTGACGAGCCCGGAGTCTAAGCGCGCTTCCCAGACGTCCGAAGACACGGCAGGAAAGCGCGCTTCCAGAAACGCCAGGATAGGGGTCCCCGAAGGCACCGCCTCCCCCACCGTCACCGTGGACGCATAAGGGCTCCGGCTCATTCCGCTTCCAGCCCCAGGGCCCGCACCAGGGGAAGAAGGCGCTCGGCCATGGCGTCGGCCTCAGTCTCGATGCAGCACATACGCCCGATGGACGCCACGGGACGAATGCCCGTAATGCGGGCCACGGCCTCCATGTGCTCTGCGATCATCACCGGCTCTGTGGAGCCGTCCCGGTCGATGAAGACCACAAAGGGGTGGGTGATGCCCCGGCTGGCCATGGCCTCCAGGGTAAGCAGGGTGTGGTTGATGGTCCCAAGGCCTGCACGGGCGGCAACAACATGGATAAATTTTTCTTCGGCCAGGAGGTCGATGACGTTCAACCGCTCGGTCACCGGCACCAGGGCACCGCCAGCCCCTTCCACCACCAGGGGGCGGCCCAGGGCCCTCTTTTCCTGGATAAAGGTCTTGAACGCCTCCGGGTCTATTTTTTTCCCCTCTTCCCGGGCCGCGAAATAGGGGGCCTTGGCTTCCCTGAAGCAGTACGAACAGGGGTACTTCCTGGCCTGCGTCACACGCCCGCCCATGAGGGTGAGCACAAAGGAGGGGTCGCTGTACGGGTGCGTGGGGCTGTGGCAACCGGTCTGAAAGGGTTTCAGGTAAAGGGGATCCAGGCCCTGGGCGCGAAGGATTTTCATCACCAGAAGGGAGAGGACGCTCTTTCCGACATCGGTGTCGGTGCCGGTAATGCAGATGTCTCGGATGGGGGACATGACGGTCTCCAAATCACGGGTTGGGGGCCACGGAAAAACGACATGGTAACGGCCCGCGCATCGGACGTGCGGCCCGGAAATCCCGGGGGGCCGCCGTTTCCATAATCCATGCGTGGGGTCCAAAGCCCCTTGATGGCTGACGGAGGGTGTCCCGCCGGGGTTACCCGAAGGTCAGCTTCCGTGGACAGCCTGAAAGACGAATGGGTATAGTGGTACTATGAACAAAAACATATTTCAATCACCTGCGAACCCCATCAGATGTTCCCTGCCCCGGCCGGGAACACAAAAAAAGATCGCACACAAACCTTTTCGTGGATATCCTCCTTGCGAAGGGGAACCTGCGGTGATATGAAGTGTACATTGTTCAAAGAACAATGCAAAAGCCCTGCCATTGGGACTTTTCCTCAGATTCTCACTCGGAGCACACCCACGTATGGCTGGAAAGATAGCACGAACGATCCTATATGCCGTCCCCAACACCCTGAGCCTCTTCCGGCTCGCCTGTTCACCGGTAATCCTCTGGTTTGCCTGGAACGGAGAAGAACGCCCTTTCCTGGCCTTCCTCACCTCTGCCCTGATCTCAGACCTTTTTGACGGAGCCATCGCGCGCATGCTCAAGCACACCACGGAACTGGGCGCCAAGCTCGACAGCATGGCCGACTTCCTCCTGGCCCTGGCGGTCCTGCCCTGCATCTGGTGGCTCTGGCCCCATCTCCTGGAGGCGGAACTGCGCTACTTCATGATCGTGCTGGTGGGGAGCTTTGCCCAGCTCACCTGCGGCTACGTGAAATTCGGGCGAACCCCAAGCTACCACACCTGGACCTCCAAGAGCGCCACCCTGCTCCTCTCCATCTCCCTGCTCGTCCTCCTCTACACCCAGGACATGAGCGGCCCCTTCCGATTCTCCGCCATCCTCCACCTGGCCTCCACCGTGGAGTCCATTCTCATCACCCTCATCCTTCCCAGGTGGAACTACAACGTCCACTCCATCTGGCACGCCCTGGAACACTCAAAAGATAAATAAAAAACGCCTCCGGCGGCCCTGCCGGGGGCTAAACGTTTAAAAAGTTAAACAAGTAGATTTAAAACAAGAACTTCCAGGCTTCGCAGGAATACATTCGACTTTTTCGCTTTATTTGCGGAGCTTTGTTTCAAAAAAGCGACTCGTCATAGTTTTTCTAATTAAAATCAAGCAAATACCCCTCATCGTATTTCCAGAAAAATGAAATGGGCCTATCATGAAAAAGCGGTTGCCAGACATCACACATCACGCGAATGCTCCGAAAACGTTTGCATGATGACTGCATCCATGCATTCGCCATAGGGTTTCAAGGTGCCCCCACCTTGCCGCCGGAGGCACGCTTTTTTAAGCAAACTGAACCGTTAGAATCTGGCCTTCAACCGGATCAGGAAGGCGCGGGCGCCGAAAGCGGCCACCTTGGGGCTGAGCCGGAGGAAAAGGCGGGTAAAGCTCTCCGAAGGGGGAATGTACAGGGGGTTGGGTTCCAGGGAGATGGCCCCTTCCGGGCAGGCGGAGAGGCAGGCGGCGCAGCCGATGCACCGGGTGGGGTCGTAGCGGTGTTCTTTGTTTTCGATGGTGTGAGCGCGGGTGTTGCAGGGGCGCAGGCAGCGGCCGCAGTTCGTGCAGGCTTTGGCATCCACCACGGCCTTGAACCGGGGCTCGGCCATGAGGGCCATGCCGCCGAAGTGGTTGATGGTCTCCAGGCCATGGCAGCAGCACTCGCAGCAGGTGCAGATGGCGTTGGGGCTTTCGTGGGAGACGTTGGCGGTGAGCAGCACAAGGTTTCTCTCCCAGCGTTCCCGGATCACGGCCCGCATCTCCTCGCGGGTGACGTGGTACCCGGTGCCCTGGGGCACCACGCCTTCGGCAAAGGAGCCGAAGAGCAGGCAGCCGTCCTCCACCCGGGCCCGTTTGCAGCGGCCGCCGGCAAAGGCCACGGACTGTCGGCACTGGCAGACGTTCAGGATGGCAAAGGTGTCGTGGGCGACCAGGAGTTTTTCCACCAGGTCGGCGTCGGCCACGGTCTGCTGGTGGGACACATGCTCCTCGATGGGGATGTTGCGGATGGCAGGGGCCCGGACCCAGCCTAAGAAATCCTTCACATACCCCGTGCCGAAGAGCCGGGTGATGCGATCTCCAAAGCCCCGGTGCATGGGGGTCTCTTTGCCGTTCATGAGAAAGTACTCAAAGATGCCCGGGATCAGGGGCATAAGAGAATACCCGGACGACCCGCCATAGATCACCCGCCGCGCGGCAAGGCGTTCCAGAACGGGAAGGGCCTCTGCCTCAGCCATCTGTGCACGCCGGGCAACGGCCTTGAGCCCTTTGGGTACATAAGAGGGAAGCCCCAGGGCCACCCGGGCCTCTTCCGGGTCAAAAAGATGGCAGACCAAGGCTTGCAGTTCGTCTCCCATGGGTGGACCGATGAGCCACACCGAGCT
Source organism: Desulfoluna sp. CYM3A (assembly GCF_056829965.1). Taxonomy (NCBI): domain Bacteria; kingdom Pseudomonadati; phylum Thermodesulfobacteriota; class Desulfobacteria; order Desulfobacterales; family Desulfolunaceae; genus Desulfoluna; species Desulfoluna sp. CYM3A. Next base: position 134,907 of record NZ_CP186556.1, on the reverse strand, counting down.
GAAGCGCCGGGCCAGTTTTTTCTGGTGGATGTCGGGGGATATGTCTTCGCGGGGCATCATCATAGGGGTCTCCCAATGCATGTCATGAAGGATGGAACGAGGGTGGCATTTAATTGTCCAGCCAAAATTTGCCTTTACTCTGGCATGGGTTCAAGGGCACACTCAGATGGTTTGTGTACCATCCATATCAACCGAAATCAACGCAAGGTCATCCATGTGCCTTTCATGCACAGCCGCGCCACCTGAGGAGAGCCCATGATCCGGCTTACCGACACCCAACGCATCTTCTTCGCCCTGGTCAGTGAAGCCATCTACGCCAACCCCTTTGCCGAGGAGCGGGAGGCCATCGACACCCGCATTGCAGGGCTCTTTCCCGGCGCCCGTGTGGAGTGCCTCATCGATGAGACCATCCGAGAGGTAAGCGCCCGGCTGGAGGCCCTTGAGCCGTCGGGTCGCCCCCGCATCGACCGGGTGGAAAAAAAAGACAAAACCCTTGTGGAAAACGCCCTGGTCTTTGAATTTTTCTATCTTTTCCGGGAGCGGTTCGACGCCCTGATCCACCGCCAGGTGGAGGCGGGGGACACCTCCCTGCCCGTCCCCTTTGCCGACGAGGCCCGGGCTTTTTTTCAGGACCGGGGGTTCACCACAGACCAGTTCTGCCACTACATGGCCCTGTGTTACCAGTCCGGGTGCCTCTTCCTCTCTTTTGATCGGGACTCCCTGGTGGGGGAGAGCCGGGCCATGCCAACCTCCGGCGCACCCTCGGAGACGCCTCTACCGACGATATCGGCCTTTACGCCCGCTACCTCATCAACCGCAGGCCGGATTCCACCCTGCTCCTGGGAGACTGGCACAGGCAGGGGACCCCCGGCTGCCATCGCCATCGGCCGAAGCGGCTACATCCCCTTTGACCCGGAACGCAAAACCTTCACCGAAAGCTTTACCCGCACCTTTGTCTCCCTGAACCTCTCCCAGTACCCGGAGACCCTGTTGGAGTCGGAACTTTTCGGCCACAAGAAGGGGGCCTTCACAGGGGCCGTGGAGGACCACAAAGGGGTTTTGGAGCGGTGCAGCCCCAACGGGGCCATCTTTCTGGACGAGCTGGGGGAGATCCCGGCCCACACCCAGATCAAGCTCCTCCAGGTGCTCCAGGAACGCGAGTTCACCCCGGTGGGCAGCCACCTCAAGACCCGGTTCAACGGCCGGGTCATCGCCGCCACCAACCGCCCCTTTGAAGAGATCACGGGCAGCGGGGGGTTCCGGGACGATTTTTTCTACCGGCTCTGCTCGGACATCATCACCGTGCCTCCGTTGCGGGTCCGCATCGAAGAGGACCCCGAGGAGCTCACCACCCTCCTGAACCACACGGTGACCCGCATGGTGGGCAAAGCATCCCCCGAGTACACGGACATGGTCCTGGAGGTCATCCACCGCCAGCTCGGCCCCCATTACCCCTGGCCCGGCAATGTCCGGGAGCTGGAGCAGTGCACCCGAAGGGTCCTCATCAAGAAGAGCTACCTCCTCTCCCGGGATACGGACGACACCTCCCTCACCGAGGCCCTTGCCCGGGGAATCCGCAACGGGGAGATGGACCTGAAGGCCCTGACCTGCACCTATTGCGCCATGCTCTACAGGCGTTACGGCACCTACGGCGACGTGGCCCGCATCACGGGGCTTGACCGGCGCACCGCAAAAAAATACATCGAAACATTTGACGCGGACTGACTCAGGAGCCCGCCTTCTCCTGGCGGGCCAGCATGCGCTGCTTCTCCTCTAAACGATGGGCCCTTCGGTAACGGGCCTCTTCGTTTCGGCGGCTGTCCTCCGGGGTCTCCGGGAGCACGGGGAGCAGTTTTTTCACCTTGGAGTCCTCGGCATAGAGGGCCACAAAGGTGAGATACGCGCTGGCCACGTGTTTTTTCTCACCGGTCAAAAGGTTCTCCCCTTCCACGCGCACCCCGATCTCCATGGAGGTACTCCCCACCATGTTGAGGCTCGCCTTCAAGGTAAGCAGCTCCCCGATGAACATGGGCTTGAAAAAATCCAGGCGGTCGATGGAGGCGGTAACGCAGTTGGTGCGGGAGTGGCGCGTGGCCACCACCCCTGCAGCGTTGTCGATGTACTTCATGATCACGCCGCCGTGGACGTTTCCCGCCGGGTTGGCGTCCTGGGGCAGCATGAGATGGGAGAGGATCACACGGCTTTCTGAGACGGGGTGTCCCTGCATAACGACTCCTTGTCAGGTTGGTGAAAATATGATGTTTATGGTGGGCTGACCCATGGATGGGTCGTCGGTCGGCTCCTTTCGGAGTGAAACGGCATAGCCGCAACCACCGGAAAGCGTCCGGCAAGGGCATGGCAAGCTGCCCGCCGTCATGGCACAGGAAACATAATAACCCGGCAAGATCATTGTCAACATATTAAAGGAATTTCCGTGATTCAACACAGTTTCATCCACATGCAGGGGGTGGGCAAAGCCACCGAAGAGAAGCTCTGGCACCGGGGAATCACCACCTGGTCTCTCTACGAGGAGGCCCATGAACGGGGGGAAAAACTTCCCATGCCCGGCACCGTGCTTCCGGGCATCCGCACCTCCCGCCGCCGCTATGAAGAGGGCGACCTCCTCCACTTCGAGGGGCTCATGCCCGCCGGGGAGGCCTGGCGACTCTTTCCGGGCTTTCAAGAGACCACCTGCTACCTTGACATCGAAACCACGGGGGACGGTCCCTGGTGTGATATCACCACCATCGCCCTCTACGACGGCAACACCGTACGGACCTACGTCAACGGAGAGAACCTTGCCGACTTCGGGGAGGCTGTGTCCCCCTTCACCACCGTGGTGACCTACAACGGAAAATGCTTTGACATCCCCGTCATCCGACGCGTTTTAGGGATTCCCATGGAGATGGCCCACATCGACCTGCGCTACGTCCTGGGGAGCCTGGGCATCAAAGGCGGCCTCAAGCGCTGCGAAGAGACCCTCGGCATGGGTCGCACGGACCTGGCCGGTGTGGACGGATCTTCTGCCGTGGTGATGTGGGACCGTTACAAACGGACCGGGGAGCGGCGCTACCTGGAGACCCTTCTGGCCTACAACGTAGCGGACACCGTCAACATGGAGCCCCTCCTGATGGAAGCCTGCCGCATGCGCAGGGACGCACTCCCCGAGGGAGCCAGGTTTTCCCTTCCCACCCCGGGAAGCCCTCACCTCCCTTACGCTCCCGACCATGGAGTCATTGAGGAGATGCGCCGGATTTACCGATCCTCCCACGGGAACCCGTGGTAACCATGATAGATCCTCGCGGCCCATTGTCAGGTGAAGTCAGCGGGAATTGGTAAGCATGCTGACGTGCCCTTCAGTAAAAAAAACGTGCTTCCCCACCGTAACACTCTTGATTTTCATTAAAATTACCCATATAAAGAATAACTGTTTTGCACGCAACCCTTGGAACATCAAGTTTTGGAAATATCTTGCGGGAGCACCGACAATGGCACTTACGAAGACGAACATTGTGGATCAAGTTCAGGAAAGCATAGGGTATTCGAGGAAACGCAGCAGTGATCTTGTGGAGACCCTGATTGAAATCATCAAAGACACCATCGGGTCAGGAGAAGACGTCCTGGTCAGCGGGTTCGGAAAGTTCTGCGTCAAAGAAAAAGGCGCACGAAAAGGGCGCAACCCGGCCACGGGAGACGACATGATGCTGGAAAAGAGAAAGGTCGTCACCTTCAAATGCTCATCGGTTCTTCGGGACAGGATCAACGACCACCGCTGAACACCCCGTGTCTTCAGATTTCAAAAAAAAGCCCCCTTCGAGTCAGATCGAAGGGGGCTTTTTTTTGTATCCCGATCAAACAAACAGAGGCCTTCCATGGTTAAAGCAGGTGAAAAAACCAGCCTCCGGCGGCCAGGTGGGGGCACCTGGAAACCCTGTGGCGAATGCATGGGAGCAGACATCCTGCAAACGATTTCGGGGCATTCGCTTGACTTTAACCGGAAGGATTCGGGGACTTTCGAAAAGTTTGACAAACAGGTCTTGTTTTTTGAGGGTGCGTCCCTACAGGGCATAGCCCCCTCTTCTTTAATTTTATTACCGGAAAATTTTTGCGGAGCTTTTTCCAAAAAGCGACCCGCCGGAGGCAACTGAATGTTTAAATGCGTTGCCCCTGCGGCAGGGCCGCCGGGGCTTGCCTTTGAGGCCAGCACTGGCCATAGAAGCCTTGGCGTTACGACTCGGGATGTTCCGCATCGGCAGCGGGCGCTTCCGGATCTTTCTTTTTTTCGGGCCTGCTCATCCAAAACCCGCCTTCCCCCAGGGAGCCTGCGGCCCACCGGCCCCATCCCACCACCTTCAGGGCCAGCCAGAGAGACCATGCAAGCATCACCAGTCGAAAGCTCCACACCGGCAGGGTCCAGACGGCCGGTTCGGGAACCTGCACGGCCACCCAGTACCACTCACGGTCCAGCGCAGCAGGATGGCGGTGGAGCCGTTGCCGGACACCTGCATGTCCGGGATCCCCAGGAGCCCCGCTCTCACCGCCTCAAAGAGGACCAGCACCACCAACACGCCCCAGGCCACAAGCCCCAGCTGCATGCCGTTAAACACCAGGCGCTTGGAAGGCCGTTTGCGCCGCCTGACCTCCAGGGCGAAAAACCACCCGGCGGCCATCACCACGGCGGGCAGGCTGCGGGTCACAAGCCCCAGCCCCAGAAGGGCCCACTCGGTACCGGACAGGGGCGAAAAGGGGACCCGCCCCAACAGGGCCCCAGCCAGGACCACCAGGGCCACGATGCTCCACATCAGCACGGCAGGGCCCAGCACGGGCCCTTGGGTCCAGAGGATCCATCGATCCCTTGACAGGTGCATGACCAGGTCGATGTTTGAGGTGCTGCGGCCCAGGGAGAGATCGGGCATGGCAGTTTTGCGGGGTACCAGCAGACTGAACAGGGAAAAGCCTTTTGTATCGGAGGCTCGCCAGGAGACCCGGACCTCGGATTCTCCCGGGTCCACGGGTACGGTAAGGGCCCCGCCCTCCTCAGGAACGGGCACCGGCTCTCCTGAGACGGTCACCTCCTTGACGTTGGGGTTGAACCGGCTCGTCACCGCCACCTCCGCCCCCTTGGAGGCGCGAATGCCCGCTTCGAGTTCCATGCGGGTCTCCCCCCTGCCGGGCCGAAGGGTAACACGGGCCCGGTCCACGGTGAGGGTGCGTCCCACGGCACCGGCAAAGCGCGACACGGAAAGGTTCACGGTCTCTCCCCGCCTGGGCAGCCACACCATGCCTTTTCGGTCCGTGCCCCCTGTGGGGGCGATGCCCTTCCAGGCCAGGTGCCAGATGGGATCCAGGTGAAGGGTCCAGGCCTCCACCACGCGCCCGCTGTCCGGGGCCTTGAGGGCAAGGGGCGTGCCCGGGGGAAGCACGCTCTCCCATCGCCTCCTCGTCACCCCGGAGGGAAAGGTCACGGACACGGAGTCCCCGGTGCGATTGACACCTTTGAGGTCGGTTCGGATCTCCTCCCCTGCCAAAAGGTCCAGGGACATCACCACCGGCGGACCGGAGAGATCCCCTCCGTTGCGGGTAACGGTGGTCACCACCCGCCACTCCAGGCCGAATTCCATGCGACGCTGCACGCGGAACCAGCTGAACAGCCGCCCTTTGCCGGTAAGAGGCTTGCCCGTGTCCCCATCTGCGGCCATGCGGGTGGCCCGGATCACCCCGTCCACCTGGAGGGTGTCGGTGAGCCCGGAGACCTGCCAGCCATTGGTCCCCTCCACCCGCACCGTCCCCGGCGCAAGGGGGAACCGGAAGGTCCACTCGCCTCCGCCGCCCTCGGCATTCAGGACCACGGTATGGATCCCGGGGATCACTCGCACCCAGGTCTCCCCGTCCACCTTCAGAAGCTCACGTTTTCTTCCTCGCTTATCGGCCACCGAGGCGATGCGCCAGCTGCCGTCCCCGGACGGAAGGGGAACAGCCACGTGGGCCTGGGCATCCACCTGAAGCACCAGGCGCGCCGGGTCCGACTCTTTCTGCGGCAGGGCCAGCTCGGCCCGGGACAGGGCAGCACAGAAGGGAGCGCAGGGAGGTGGTTCTGTGAGCCGGGAGCGAAGTTCATCAAGGAGAGGTGCAGGGGGAAAGGCGTCGGCAGAAGCTCCCCGCGGAAGCAGGCAGAGACAGACACCCAGCAGCAACAGGGCCTGGGCCCCCTGCCGCCGGAAAAAACCGCCGGGGGGCACCGGGGCCACCCGCAACAAAAGGAGAAGCAGCACAGCCACCCGAACCACATGGAGACCGCGCCGAAGGCTCGGTGGCACAAGGTGCAGGGTCACGCTGTGGGATTCGGCGGCCGGGCCCGTCACTGCGGCCACACGCATCCAGCGCCAGGATGGCAGAGCAGGCCCGGTCTGGGTCTCTCCCTCATCCGGGGGAAGGACCATCCGCGGGCGAGCCCTTTTCTCTGTTTTGGCAAGGCTGGAACGGGACACGACCTCATCCATCTGCATCATGGACTCCATGGCAGATTCCATGGGCCGGGCAGCCCCGTCCGTTTCCATTCCGGCCCCACGGTACGCCCCCCCATGCCGCAGCTCCAGCTGGGGGTACAGGGCCTGACGAAGCTGCTGGGATGCAAACACAAGGGAGACGGCAACAAGAGAGACGAGGACGGCTCCGTGAAGCCCCCTTACCCCCCGGCCCCACAGGCCGGCAAGCCGTCCGTCGCCCTGGACGGCCAGACGCATCAGGGCGGTGGTGATCAGCACCGCCGGCCAGAGAAGGCCCGGTGAAAAGGGCTCCTGCCACACAAGGGCCAGGCCGGGAACAAAGAGGCATCCCCAAATCGGTCCCCAGAGCTTAAAGGCAGCCACCCCCACCACGAGAATCAGAAAAAAATCAAGGAGGGACCAGGCATCCAGAAACACACGCCCCGACTCCACGGCGGCCCCGGCAACGGCCAGAATCCCCCAGCCCACAGGCAGATGAACCACCATGGAGGCCCGGTCAAAGGCAAGGTTCCACCCCACGGGCAGGGCCATGGGGGAGGTGTCCCGGTCCATGCGGGAGACGGCATCAAGGGCAACGGCCCCTTTCTGCACCTCCACCCCGAACCGGTCCCGACCGGAGTCGGCCACCATGCGGTCCCGCCCGTCCAGGCGGATGCGGCCGGGCTGAAAGGGCCCGTCCGGAAGAGAGACAAAACGCCGGGCATTGAGCTCACCGGAGATCCGGTCCCTCACCGTGGCCCCGCCCCCGTCAAAATCGAGCCACACCTCCCGGTCCAGGGTGAGGCGGGATGCGCCCTTCCCCTGGCCCCGCCTCACCTCGGTGACGCCAAGGACATCGTCCTTTTTCGCCAGGTACGCGGGAAAGCGTTTCCAGGCCTCGGGCAGGCGGGTCATGTGGGGATCCACCTGTTTCAAACCCTCCAGGGAGACCAGCCGCATGGAGGATGAGCGCCTGAACACCCAGACCTCCGGGCCAAAAGGGGCTGCAAAGGGAGCAAGGGTGGAAAGGATATCGTCGTACACCGCGGTGACGGTCACCGTCCATTTTCCCGGTTTCACGTCCACTTCAAGGCTTCCGTCCTCCCCCATGCGGGCAGGCAGGTCACTGGACAGGGAGACCGGCGAGGTGTCGGCCAGGAGAATCCCCTCCAGGGTCTCCCGGCGCTTGCCCCCTGAGACCGAAAGGGTAAGGCGTGTGGTGACGGTTGCGGGCAGGACGTCGGCAAAGAGCCGCGCCGCTTCCACGGAGAGCTGGTCGTTCTCCCTGGGCGTCTGCCGTGGGCGGTTCATCCAGAGGCGATGGTCGCCGTCAAGGTAGGGGGCTTCCACCACACCGCCGTCCACGGTCAGGGCAACGGAGGCAGTGGCGGGGGGCACGGAGATGGCGTGGGGACGGCGGGTCCAGCTGAACCGGCCCGAAAGGCTGTGGGTCCCGGCCCCAAGGTAGACCCGGGGCCTGCCGTCAGCCAGGGTCACGGGGATGGGGGCGCCGTCGCCCGTCACCGTGTGGGGCCTCAGGGTGGTGTCCCCGGGAAGGCCCACAAACCCGTCGGCAAAAAGGGTCACCTCCTGACGGAAGCGTCCCTGCGCCTGATCCGCCACCAGGTGAAGGGTTCCCGGCCAGAGGCATAAAACGCGGTCGCTCTCCCCGTTGAGTCCGGGGCAGGCCACCTGCGCCTCACCGTCCATGACCCACCCCTGCCAGGGTGCCAGGGGTTCCGGTACCGTCACCTCATCCGAGGCCCACCCTGCCGCGCTTGCCAGCAACACGAAAAAAACCGTCAACAACCGTTTCATCCCCATCTCCTTAGAACGCTGAGTGCACATGCCCGTTTTCCCCGACTCACAGCCACCCTGGAGCCAGGGCCGAAAAATCCATGCGGATAACGCCTTTTGTCAACCAGGCAACAGGCTGGCCCCTTCAGGGCCGCAGGGGTCGAAGCGACGACCCGTCGCCATCAACCATCCTATTTTTTAAACATTTTATCAACCTCATCCGTCAGGGTGCCATCGTATTGATGGACCTCAAATTAGGGGAGCCTAGGGTTGGAAGGATCCGGGAAGCCTGCCAAGGGAGAGAAGCAGGCGTTTGGGGGGCGCACCGGCATGGGAACGGACCATGCGGAGCCGCAGGGGATAGAGCGTTTTCTGGTGTGCAACAGCCAGCACCTCCTCGCACCGCTCCGCCGGATAGACCAGGTGAAGTAATCTGCAGGGTGCCGAGGTTGGCAAGGGCGGCATCCAGAAGCTGGGGAAGGGAGAGGCTTACTTCATGACGGGCGATGGCTTTCTGGTCCCGGGGGTTCAGACGGCCACAGCCCAAGGGGGTGTAGGGCGGATTGCTGATCACCAGGTCAAAGGGGCCGCCGGGGTAAGGCCCCTGGCACCGGCGCATGTCGGCATGGTGGATAAAGGCCCGGTGGGACACATTGTTTTCCAGAACGTTTCGCCGGGCAAGGCGGGCAAGGGAGGCCTGGAGCTCCACCCCCACCACCTGTTTCAGGCCGGGGTACCGACACGCCAGGACCAGGGGCATCACCCCGCAGCCGCACCCCAGGTCCAGGAGGGATTCCGCGTCTCCGGCCCCGGCAAAATGGGCCAGCAGCACCGAGTCCATGGAGAACCGATACCCCCTCTTCTCCTGATAGAGGACCAGCTCGCCGTCAAAGAGGGTGTCTGCGGTGAGCTCGGTGTCACCCACGCTCATCCTCCGCCACGTGGCCGATGGAAAAACGGATCTCCCGAAGGGTGTCCTCCCCGAGCTGTGCGTTGATCCTGGCCACGATCTCGTCTTTCATCATGGACATACTCCTGGCCACAGAGCTGTCCACGGTGACAAGCAAAAGGGTCCCTTTGAACGCCTTGGGGCGTGTGTGGCGCGCCACCTCTTCACCCACGGCCTCGGTCCAGGTCTTCCAGAGGGAGAGCAGTTCAAGGTCCGCACGCTGGGTCAAAGAGCCCAACTGTTGTGACAGGAGATCCCCCACATGGGTGGCCCCGTCTTTTTTTCCATGTCGTTTCATGGCTCGAAGATTCAACATACCTGCCCCTGCCTGTCAACCTCCGGTGTGGTCCCTCTCGCAACTTTATGCGAGTTTCCACTTTGATCCTTGAAAGTTTTCACGCATTTTATTAGATTTTTAACAGTGTGCCTTCGGCATGAGACCCTTCACGAATCTGCAATCACAAACCACAGGAACCACTATGAATTGGGACTGGGACAAACTCAGAGAACAACAGAGTCAGAAAAAACCCTTCGGTGGCGGCGGAGGATCGGGCGGTGACGGCCCCAACCCCCCGCAGTTGGATGACCTGATGAATCAGTTTAGAAACTTCAGGCTCCCCGGCGGACTGATCCTCATCGTTCTTTTTCTTCTATTTTTCGGCAAATCCATGATCTACACCATCGGTGTCGGTGAAGTGGGCGTTATTCAGCGGTTCGGGCAGTACTCCCGCCAGACCCTGCCCGGCCTTCACCTGAAGCTGCCCATCGGCATCGAAAAACTCACCAAGGTCAACGTCGACATCATCCGGAAAGAGGAGTTCGGTTTCACCGAAAACCAGTATTCCGGTCGGCCCGGCGTGACGCCCAGGGACGATGTGTCCCTCATGCTCACCGGCGATCTCAACGTGGGCCTCGTGCCCTGGCTGGTGCAGTACCGCATTGAAGATCCGGTGAAATACCTCTTTGAGGTGGATCAGCCCGAGAACCTGCTGCGGGACATGGCCGAAGCGTCCATGCGCCTGGTGGTGGGGGACCGCACCATCAACGAGGTGATCATCAAGCGTGACGAAATCGCCATGGCGGCCAAGGAGAGGCTCCAGAGGGAACTCAACGAGGCCAAGACCGGCATCACCATCTCCACCATCGAGATGAAAAAGACCAACGTGCCGGGACCGGTCCAGCCCTCCTTCAACGAGGTCAACAAGGCCCAGCAGGAGAAGGAAACCATGATCTACAAGGCGCGGGAAGCTTACAACACAGCCATCCCCGCAGCCCGCGGCGAGGCCGAACGCACCATCCGGGCGGCCGAAGGCTATGCCCTGGACCGCATCAACCGCGCCAAGGGTGACGCCTCCCGCTTCCTCTCCCTCTATGAAGAGTACGCCAAGGCCAAAGATGTCACCACCCGGCGCATCTACCTGGAAAAAATGGGCGAGATCCTGCCCAAACTCGGCCGGAAGTACATTGTGGATGAAAAACAGCAGAACCTGCTTCCCCTGCTGAACATGGGACCGGGCAAGGAGGCGATGGCCAAATGAAAACCAGATCGGCAGCCCGACCCTGATCCTTGTCTTTGCCGCCGTGGCCGTGCTGGTCATGTCCGCCTACACCGTGGACGAGACCGAGCAGGTGGTCATCACCCGCTTCGGTAAAGTCATCGGCGAACCCACCACGGACGCGGGGCTTCACTTTAAGCTCCCCTTTGTGGACCAGGTCAACCCCTTCCCCAAAAACCTGCAGCAGTGGGACGGGGAGAGCGGTGAGATCCCCACCCTCAACAAGACCTATATCCTGGTCAACACCTTTGCCCGCTGGCAGGTGGTGGACCCGGTCCTCTTCTTCCAGACCTGTCGGGACGTCCGCGGCGGCCTTATCCGCATCGGGGACATCATCGACCCGGCGGTGAAAAACGCCATCGCCTCCTACGACCTCATCGAGACGGTGCGGAACTCAAACCGCCTGGAGAACGTGGACGACCTGGTCCTGGGAGAGATCGGAGAGGAGTACGAAGCCAACCAGACCATCAAGGCGGGCCGTAGCGTCATCACCCACCAGATCATGGAAAACGCCGGGGAGAAGCTCAAGGGCTTCGGCATCAACCTGGTGGACGTCAAGATCAAGCGACTCAACTACCGTGACGACGTGCGAAATTCGGTCTACGACCGCATGATCGCCGAGCGAACCCAGATTGTGGAGAAGTTTCGGTCGGAAGGCCGGGGCGAGGCCCAGAAGATCCGGGGCGAGATGGAAAAGGAACTCAAGAAGATCGAGTCCGAGGCCTATCGAGTCAGCGCTTAAGGGTAAGGCAGATGCGGAAGTCACCAGTATCTATGCCGATGCCTACGGTGAAAATATCTGGAGTTCTACTCCTTCACCAAATCCCTGGAGGTCTACGGGACCGCCCTCAACAAAGAGAGCACCCTGGTCCTCTCCACGGACTCCGAGTTTCTCAAGTACCTGAAAGAGAGACGTTAGGGGATCATCTCCAGAGCAGGCTCAGTGCACGGCCCTTTCGGGGCCGTGCACTTACATCGCGCTTACCAGGCCGGCGCCTGCCCGGCCCTCGGACACAAAAAAAGCACCTGAGCGCAAGCGCCGGTGCTTTTTCTGTTTAAACAAAATCGGGATAGAAACCCTATTTGCCCTTGCGTCGCTGATGACGAGTACGGGCCAACAGTTTTCTATGCTTGTGCTTGCGCATCTTCTTGCGCCTTTTTTTAATCACGCTACCCAACAGACCACCTCCGTTCATAGAGATATTTTATGCAATCATAATCACATTGAATGTGTGTTTTGGTAACCGCCGAAGAATCAAACCGAGCGAAACATAAACGCTGCACGGTCAGGTACACGAAAAGAGCGTCTCTTCCATCATGCACTCACCCTGGGTAAACCCGGGAAAGCATGTAACTTCCTTACCTTTTCATCACTCTACGGCGTTACACAAAACAAGAAATTATCACCTTTACCCTCACTTTGTCCACATGTTTTTCCAGGAGACCATGGACCGACACCTTTTCAACAGCGACGAACTCACCCTGGTCAATCGGGCTGTCTCCGTTTCCGAGGAGCTGGTGAGCGACCATTACAAAATCTCGGAAAGCCAATGGCTTAGAAACCGATTTGACGTCAAGACCGGCAAAGACTTAACGGACCAGGAGCGTGTGAACCAGGATGTCTTCGCCCAGGTCATCCGCTACCGGGGCGTGCCTTCCCCCAACGCGGGCGCCCCCCGGGAGTTCGATCTGTATATGATCTGCCTTCAGGATCACGCCATCCTGAAAGAGGTGGAGACCAACACCGACGTCTCCATCTTCCCCTTCCTCTGCTATATCTTCGTGCATGAGCTGGTCCACATCATCCGCTTCGGGCGTTTTCTCCAGAGTTTCACCACGCCCACGGCCCAGCGGGAGCCCGAAGAGAAACTGGTCCATGACCGGACCCGGGAGATCCTTTCAAGGACGAGCCTTCCCGGCATTGAAAAAATTATGTCCCAACACTGGGCGATCCGGCATTGCAGCAAATAAATCTGGGCCCATACCCCGGGGGATTTTTTTTAAAAGGGATTCTTGACAAGCGTTTTATCCTGATTATATTTCAGACGTTCAAACGCACAGGTCCCAGGCGTCAAGGCCTTTGAGATCTGATTCTTAGAAGCGACGAGGAGGTAACCACCATGCCGATTTATGAGTATGAATGCACCGAATGCGGTGAAGTGGAAGAGGCGGTCCAGAAAATGACCGATCCGCCCCTTACCCGGTGCAAAAAATGCTCCGGACCACTCCGCAAACTGATCTCCCACAGTTCCTTCCACTTAAAGGGTGGGGGATGGTACGCTGACTCCTACAGCAGTACGGGAGGCGGTTCCAGCACATCCGGCGGCTCTTAGGCCGGCCGGGCTTCAAGCAAGGCGCCACGCCTGGGCCCCCAGGCTCTGACGCAACCATGATGCACCTGCAGGACGTCACACAGTAAAAACGCAACGCACCCGCCCCCATGGGGGCGCGGCCTTCAACAAGCCGGGCGGCAGCTGTTTTTTGTGGATCTACTAAGGTGTCGTGGCATATATCGTGTTTATTTAACCAGACATTTCTTCTTCAGATAAACATCTTACACCATTTACGTGGATACAGCGCAAAGGAGAACAGGAATCATGAAAATCAGACCGTTACAGGACCGAGTATTGGTAGAACGTCTGGAAGAGCAAACCACCACCAAAGGCGGCATCATCATCCCCGACACCGCCAAAGAGAAGCCCGCAGAAGGGCGTATCGTGGCCGCAGGCCAGGGTAAAACCAAAGAAGACGGCAGCCTCATCCCCATGGAACTGAAAGTCGGCGACCGTGTTCTCTTCAGCAAGTACGCCGGAAGCGAAGTAAAATTCGACGGAAACGACTTCCTCATCATGGGCCAGGACGACATCCTCTGCGTCGTCGACGAAGCTTAGGCCCCGGTTGCAATCCACGACCTGACTGTAATAGATATTCTAACGACCTGAACTCAACATTTTCAACATACACGGAGGTTCGGTGAACCATGGCTAAACAGATTATTTACGATGCAAAAGCACGCGAAAAAATGCTGACCGGGGTCAAGACCCTTGCTGACGCTGTCGTCGTTACCTTAGGTCCCAAAGGCCGCAACGTTGTCATCGACAAATCCTGGGGTTCCCCCACGGTTACCAAAGACGGCGTCACCGTCGCCAAAGAGATCGAGCTGGAAGACAAATTCGAAAACATGGGTGCCCAGATGGTCAAGGAAGTTTCCTCCAAGACCAGCGACACCGCAGGCGACGGCACCACCACCGCCACCGTTCTCGCCCGAGCCATCTATGAAGAAGGCCAGCGCCTCGTGGTTGCCGGTAACAACCCCATGAGCATCAAGCGCGGCATCGACAAAGCCATCGAAACAGCCGTTAAAGAGCTCGTCAAGATCTCCAAGCCCACCAAGGATCAGAATGAGATCGCCCAGGTCGGCACCATCTCCGCCAACAGCGACGCCACCATCGGCAACATCATCGCCGAGGCCATGAGCAAGGTCGGCAAAGAAGGCGTCATCACCGTTGAGGAAGCCAAGTCCATGGACACCACCCTGGACGTTGTGGAAGGCATGCAGTTCGACCGCGGCTACCTCTCTCCCTACTTCGTCACCGAAACCGAGAAGATGGTCTGCTCCCTCAACGACCCCTTCATCCTCCTCTGCGAGAAGAAGGTCTCCAGCATGAAAGACCTCCTGCCCATCCTTGAGCAGGTTGCCAAGACCGGCAAGCCCCTTCTCATCATCGCAGAAGACGTTGACGGCGAAGCCCTGGCCACCCTCGTGGTCAACAAGCTCCGCGGTACCCTCAACGTCTCCGCCGTCAAGGCCCCCGGCTTCGGCGACCGTCGCAAGGCCATGCTCGAAGACATCGCTGTTCTCACCGGCGGCCAGGTCATCTCCGAAGACCTCGGCGTCAAGCTTGAGAGCATCACCCTGGAAGACCTCGGCAAGGCCAAGAGCGTTGTCATCGACAAAGACAACTCCACCATCGTGGACGGCGCCGGTTCCCGTACCGCCCTGGAAGCCCGCGTGAAGATGATCCGCGCCCAGGCCGAAGAGTCCACCAGCGACTACGACCGTGAGAAGCTCCAGGAGCGTCTGGCCAAGCTCATCGGCGGTGTTGCCGTCATCAGCGTCGGCGCAGCCACCGAGACCGAGATGAAAGAGAAGAAGGCCCGCGTGGAAGATGCACTCAACGCCACCCGTGCTGCTGTTGAAGAGGGCATCGTCCCCGGCGGCGGCGTGGCCCTGGTTCGTTGCATCGACGCCCTCACCAAGATGAAGGTAAAAGCCGAAGAGAAGATCGGCGTCAAGGTCGTGATGCGCGCCATCGAAGAGCCCCTCCGCATGATCGCCAACAACGCCGGTGTCGAAGGCTCCGTCGTTATGGAAAAGGTCAAGAACAGCGAAGGTTCCTTTGGTTACAACGCTGCCACCGACGTTTACGAAGACCTCCTCGAAGCCGGCGTTATCGACCCCACCAAGGTGGTTCGTCTCGCCCTTCAGAACGCTGCTTCCGTAGCCTCCGTCATGCTCACCACCGAAGCGATGATCGCTGATCTTCCTTCCAAGGAAGAGCCTGCAATGCCCGCCGGCGCTCCCGGCATGGGCGGCATGGGTGGCATGGGCGGCATGGGCGGCATGATGTAAGACCGCTTCAGCGAAGGCGCCGCCCGGCGCCTTCCTGAGCCCCTGATATCCGCCCCCTTTTGCCCCACGGGCAAAAGGGGGTTTCTATATGCTTTCAACGGGTTGCCCGACTTTATCCGCCCCACGGCCCTCCACCTCCAGCCTTGACACCCTGCCCCGGCTTGTATTAATATGTAGGCTAAACAGCGGCCGGGCGGTCGTTTCGCACGTTCTTGACACCTCCTTTTTTTTGCCCAACATGGAGACGGCACACATGGCCAACGAGTCTTTAGGTATTTTTCAGATGATCAGCGGGGCCGGCCCCATGGTCAAACTGGTCCTCTTAACGCTTCTCTTCTTTTCCGTGACCTCCTGGACCATCATCATCCTTAAATTCCGAACCATCCGGCGCGCCCACAAGGAGTCCCTTGTCTTTGTGGAGACTTTCTGGAAGAGCAAAAACCTCTCCGACGCCTACTCCCTGGCCAAAGAGCTCAGCTACAGCTCCATCGGCAAGGTGTTTCGCACCGCCTACAGCGAGCTGAAAAAGCTCTCCAGCGCGGGCATCGGCGCCTCAAGTGAGGTGGGCATCGTCATGGGCGGCAACGGCCTGGACAACGTCCGACGCACCCTGCGCAGGGCCACCTCCCAGGAGGTCACCCGCCTCATGCAGCTCACCCCCTTCCTGGCCACCGCCGGCAGTACGGCCCCCTTCATCGGCCTCTTCGGAACGGTCTGGGGCATCATGAACTCCTTCCAGGGCATCGCCTACAAGGGCTCGGCCAACCTCGCCGTGGTGGCCCCGGGCATCGCCGAAGCCCTCATTGCAACGGCCGTGGGCCTCATGGTGGCCATTCCCTCGGTCATCGCCTACAACTATTTTGCCCAGCGCATCCGGATCATCGAGGTGGAGCTCAACAACTTCTCCTCGGACTTCTTGAACATCGTGGAGCGGGATATCCTGCGCAAAGGAAACGGAAAATGATCTCCGGCGGAAACGACAACGAGCTGATGAGCGAGATCAACGTCACCCCCTTTGTGGACGTGATGCTGGTGCTCCTCATCATCTTCATGGTGGCGGCCCCCATGATGACCCAGGGGGTGGACGTCGCCCTGCCCGAGGCAGCGGCGGGTTCCCTTGCCCGGGACGACGACGAGCCCTTCTACGTCACCATCAAGGGCGGCGGAGAGATCTTCATCAACGATTTTCCCGTGGACTCGGACAGGCTCCGGCCCAAGCTCACCGCCCTTCTCAAGGAGCGGCCCGGGACCCGCGTCTTTCTGCGGGCCGACAAGTCCATCAGTTACGGCACGGTGGTTCGGACCATGGCCGAAATCAAGGTGGCGCGGAAAATTAGGCATGGTAACGGAGCCCCTTGAAACCAAGTAATGATCCTCAGCACAGGTCCGGAACGAAGACGCCCCACATGACTTCTGCGCCCAGACAGCACCCCACCGGCGGTGATGACAACCGCCTCCTCACCCTTGCCGTGATCCTCTCGCTCACCGGACACGTCCTGCTGTTCACCCTCTCCCATGTCTTTACCACCAGCGGGTACAAGCCCCACAAGACCCCGCGCTCCATAGACGTGGACCTGATGCAGACCAGCCCGTAAAAAAACCGGCCAAGGTATCCAAGGCCAGCAAACAGACAGCAGCCCCTGCGGCCAAGGCCAAGCGGCCCACCACGCCGTCCAAGAAGGCCTCCCGTAAAAAAAGCGAGAAAAAGGTCCAGACCCCGGTAACCAAAACCATCTCCGGGAACAAGTCGGTTAAGCGCAAGCGCAAGGTGATCACCCCGGACGAGCTGGTGCAAAACGCCCTGGAGAAGATGGCACGGGAGACATCCAACCCCGAGCCACTGTCCGAGCGCATGAACCGCCTGAAACAGGAGGTTGCCGACACCAAGGCCCCTCCGGCCCAGCCCTCATCGGGAACCAGCGACGGCCAGCCCACCGCCGCCCAGATCTCCGTGAAAGAGCGCTACTATCGCACCATTGAAGTCATCATCCGGAAAAACTGGGCTTACCCGATCCAGATGGTGGGTACAGACTCCCAGCTCAAGACCCAGATCATCTTCACGGTCATGCCCGACGGCTCCGTGCGGGACGTCTGGGTTTCCCAGCGGTCCGGCAACGCCAGCTTTGACCGTTCGGCCTTAAGCGCCGTGCACAAGTCCACTCCCCTGCCCCCCTATCCGGCAGGGATCACCGATCGAAAGATGCCTTTTGTCATTGACTTTGACATCAGCGAACTGTTGTAGGTAGCCATGCAAACATTAGTCAGAAGCCTTGGACGTTCCCTTCTCCTTATGATGCTCCTTTTTGTCGCAGCCGCCCCGGCCCAGGCCGAAGAGCGGGTGCGCCTGAGGGTCACCAACCCCTTTGAGAACAAAACCCCGGTTGCCGTCCCCGCTTTCCGGGTCACGGGCAACACGGACCGGGAGGTTGCCCTGGCCGAGGAGGCCGTGGCCCTTCTCCAGGACACCCTTGCCTTTACAGGGTATTTCCGCATGGTGAGCCGTGACGCCTTCCTTGAAGAGCCCGCCCGCACCGGCATCACCGAACAGGACATCCACTTCGACCGGTGGCGCTCCTCCGGTGCGGAGCTCCTTGTGACGGGCAGCCTCACCGTCAGCGCCCAGACCGTCATCGGCGACTTTTACCTTTTCGACATCTACCGCCAGAAGAGCCTCTTCGGGGTCCGCTTCCGCGGTGCCGGCGCAGCGGAGGAGACCCTGCGCCCCCTGATCCTGAAGCTCGCCGACAAGATCATGATGACCTACTCGGGGAAACACGGGTTCTTCGGCAGCCGCATCGCCTTTGTTTCCACGGGAACCAGCGGCATCAAGGAGATCTGGACCTGCGCCTTCGACGGCCACGCCCCGGTACAGGTTTCCAGGAACAACGCCATTACCCTGACCCCCTCCTGGTCCCCGGACGGATCAACCCTGGCCTACACCTCCTATGTCAATAAAAAACCCGATATTTTCATCCAGGGAGCCTGGCCCGGATCCCGACGCGATCTTGTGACGGCAGAGGGCACAACAAACATCACACCGACGTGGCTCCCCGGGGGAAAAACCATGGCGGCATCGTTGACAATTGACGGGGATCAAGCGATTTATCTGTTGACCCAAAAGGGTAAAATACGTAAAAGGTTAACAAGAAAGTGGAGCAAGTGGGGAATAGACGTATCTCCGGTATTTTCCCCTTCTGGCGACAGGATGGCCTTTGTATCCAAGCGATCTGGCACCCCCCAGATTTATGTCAAACACCTGGCCTCCGGCCGCATTGAACGCCTCACCTTCGACGGAAAGTACAACACGAGCCCAGCCTGGTCCCCAACAGGTGACCAGATTGCATACGCCGGATCCAAAAACGGCCATTTTGACATTCATGTCATCAATGCCCGCGGAGGACGCCCCATGCAGCTCACCTACGACTCCGGGGACAACGAGACCCCGTCCTGGTCGCCTGATGGCAGCCTGATTGTTTTCTCCTCGAACAGGAGAGGCAGATCATCCATTTATGTCATGAACGCATACGGCACAGATCAACGGCAACTCGTATCACTGCCCGGTGAACAGACCGCCCCGGTGTGGTCTCCCAATTTAACCCAATGAAATTTGTTGACGAGGAGGAATGATGGGAAAAAACTGGAGAGGAAGCTTAGCGCTCATTACCGTGCTGCTCACCATGCTGGTGGCGGTATCGTGCTCCCAAAAACCCGTGGAAACCGACCCCACAACAGAGGCCGCTTCCCAGGAGACCATGAACCAGGAAGCCGCCGATGCCGCGGCCGCAGCTGATGACGCTGCCATGATCGCCGAAGAAGAACTGATGAAAAAAGAGGCTGCCGCCAGGGCCGAAGCCCGTGCCGCCTTTGAAAACACCCCTGTTTACTTCAACTACGACAGCTCTGCGGTTCAGGACTCCGAGATCGCCGTCCTGGAAGCCAAGGCCGAGTGGCTCAAAGAGAACACCGGCGTCCGCATCACCATCGAAGGACACTGCGACGACCGCGGTACCACCGACTACAACCTCGCCCTGGGCGACCGTCGTGCGGCACGCGTCAAGGCCTTCCTTGAAAGCCTCGGCGTAGACGCCGACCGCATGGTCACCGTCAGCTACGGCGAAGAGCGTCCCATGGACCCCGCCGCCAACGAAAGCGCCTGGGCCAAGAACCGGCGCGCCGAGTTCGTCATCCGATAGGTTCGCTCTCCGGCGCCTTGTGCCCGCAGCAACCTTAGTCTATCCAAGTTACCGAAGGGCGTCCACGGACGCCCTTCGGTCGTTTTCGTTTTCATGCCCAACCACGACTGTATCAGGAGTACCCTGCTATGAAGCCCAAGGTCGTCGCCTGCCTGCTGGCGGGCCTGTGTCTCTCCGGCTGCGCCCTTCAAAAGGATTACGTTGCCATGAACGGACGTATCACCCTCCTTGAAGAGGAGATGCGCCAAAGCCAATCCCTCTCCAAGGGCGTGGAAGAGTCTGTGACCAGCAAAAACGTACGACTGGCCAACAAACTTGAGCAACTGGAAGAGGAGCTCCGGGCCATTCGCGGGGATATGGAGGCAGCCCTCCACCACAGCAGCCAGGCCACCTCCCAGGGAGCCGATACGGAAAAGAACCTCACGGCCATGCAGGCCGGCATTGACGCCCTGGCCGCCAAACTGGCACGCCTCGAAGCCTTCACGGGCTATGAGCCCACGGAGGGCAAGTCCCCGGCACCGGAGACCGAGGCCACCGCCGAAAACACCTACCTCAAGGCCAAGCAGGCCTTTGATGCCGGGGACATGGACACCGCCAAAAAAGGATTCTCCGACGTGGTGGAGACCTACAGCTCTTCGGACAGCGCGGACAACGCCCAGTTCTGGATCGGCGAGATCTACTACAGGGAAAAATGGTTCCAGAAGGCCATCCTCGAGTACCAGAAGGTCATTGAAAACTACCCGGACGGCAACAAGGTCCCGGCGGCTTACCTGAAACAGGGCCTGGCCTTCGAAGCCCTGGGCGAAACCGAAAACGCCCACCTGATCCTGGGTGAACTCTTACGAAAACACCCCGACACCGCCGAAGCCTCCATCGCACGAAAAAAACTGGAGAAGTAGGTTCGGCAGCATCCGTTCTTTTTTCCCGCCCCGCAAAACCAAAGCGGGGCATCGTCAACAAGGCGCCTAAAGCATGGTCACAGTCATGGGGATCGACCCCGGCCTGGCCGAAACGGGCATCGGCGTGGTCAGCGGCGCAGCCCTCACCGTCTCCGACTACTCCTTCGGTCACATCCGCACCACAAAGGACATGAGCACCGCAGCCCGGCTTCACCTTATCCACAGCCGGATCAGCGAAGCCATAGCCATCAAACACCCGGATCTCATGGTGGTGGAAGACGTCTTCTCCCTGGAACGCTACCCCAAATCCGGCATCCTGCTGGGCAAGGTGGTGGGAGTCGTCCTCCTGGCCGCGTGCACTGCGGGTATTCCGGTAAACGAGGTCCCGGTGCGTGAGGCAAAGAAAATTCTTTCGGGCAACGGCAACGCCAGCAAGGCCCAGCTGGAGCGATCTGTCCGGGACTTCCTGAAACACCCGGAGCCCATCAAGCCCGATCACGCCTCCGATGCCCTGGCACTGGCCATGATCGGCCTCTTCCGGCACAACCGTCTTCGCCGCTGATAAAAATCAGCATAAAGCGCACCCCTTAACTTTTTGCGAGGCTACAACACCCCTATGATCGGTTACCTGCAAGGACGACTCCTGAAGAAAGAAGAAGAGAAAATTCTCCTTCTCGTGGGGGGCGTCGGCTACAACATCCTGCTTCCCGCCTCGGTGATGGCCTCCATCGCCTCACGCGAGCCCGGAGACGAGCTCTCCTTTTCCATCTACACCCACCAGACCGAGCGCCAGCCCAAGGCCACCCTCATCGGGTTCCACACCGAAGAGGAGAAAGAGTTCTTCCAGCTCTTCATCTCCGTGGAGGACATCGGCCCCATGAAGGCGGTGAAGGCCATGGGCCTTCCCATCGAGGAGATCGCCGCTGCCATCGAGGGCGCTGACCTAAAAAGCCTCATGAAGCTTCCCGGCATCGGCAAGCGCACGGCCCAGAAGATCATCGCCACACTGGAAGGGAAAACCGCCCGGTTCGCCCTGGAGGCAGTCTCTTCAACCGGTGCCCAGGGCAGACCTCGTGGACCAGGTCATCGACGTCCTCACCCACCAGCTCGGCCACAAGAGCAGCGATGCCAAGGCCCTGGTGGCAGACGCCATGACGCGCAACCCGGAGATCAACAGCCCCGAGTCACTCCTGGACGAAGTCTACCGCGCCCCCAAGGGGTAACGCATCTTGATTTTTGGCCCCGGCAGCCCTGCCGGGGCCAAATGCGTTCACCCCGGAGGCGGCACGCTTCCCGGTTGATTCCACCTTTGGAAAAAGGTATCATCCCCATGTGTGTCGGCCTTAATTCATGCAAGCATCCCTTTACCCGAAGGTGCGCTGCCATGGCGTGTTTGTGCCATGCCGCGGCCATCTCAACCCAGGAGTGTCCCCCACGCGATGAGCGATGATCTTTTCTCTTTTTCATCTTCCGGTTCGTCCCCACGGACCACCCCCCTTGTCTCCGGGAATCCCATCAACCCAGAGAGCGTCTTCTCCCTGAGGCCGGACTCCTTTGCCGACTACGTCGGGCAGCGGGAGACCGTGGAGACCCTTGAGATCGCCATCGAAGCGGCCAAAAAACGCGAAGAGCCCATCGAGCACGTGCTCTTCCACGGCCCTCCGGGCCTCGGCAAGACCACCCTGGCCCACATCATTGCCAACGAAATGGGGGGAGACCTCACCATCACCTCGGGACCGGCCCTTGAAAAGGGAGGAGACCTCGTGGGGCTCCTCACGAACCTCAAGCAGGGGGACATCCTCTTCATCGATGAGATCCACCGGATCCCCAAGGCCGTGGAGGAGTTCCTCTATCCGGCCATGGAGGATTTTTCCATCGACATCGTCTTTGACAAAGGGGTCCACGCCCGGAGCCATCGATTTCGGCTCAACCGCTTTATCCTCATCGGCGCCACCACCCGTATCGATTCAGCACCTGCGGGACCGCTTCGGCATGTTCCGCACCCTGGACTTCTACGACACCGAGGACCTCATCCGTATCGCCAGGCGATCCGCCGCCCTGCTCAACACCCCCCTGACCCCCGAAGGGGCCCGGGCCCTGGCCCTGCGTTCCCGGGGAACCCCCCGAATCCTGAACCGTCTGCTAAAGCGTGTGCGGGATTATGCCGATGTAAGGGCAGACGGCGTTCTTACCGACGAGGTGGTGGAGAAAGCTTTAGCCCTGGAAGGGGTAGACGGTCTGGGTCTCACCAACCTCGACCGGGCCTTTTTGAAAACCATCATCGACTACTACCGCGGCGGCCCCGTGGGCATCGAGGCCATTGCCGCCACCCTTCAGGAGGAGACCGACACCCTTGTGGATGTGGTGGAGCCCTACCTCCTGAAAATCGGATTTCTCGCCCGAACCTCCTCCGGGCGAAAGGTCTCCCAGGACGCCTGCAGGCACTTGGGATACGCGGTTCAAGGACGCCTGTTTTAACCGGAGATATTCGCAGCCTGTCCACCGGCCGCACGACCCTGTAACGCCCCGGGAGGGAGACGCCCCCTGCCCGGCCTGGTTTTCAAGGAGGATCTTTTGCCCTCGGACGACTACACCAAAGACCTGCAAGGTGAGCTGGCCCGCTACGCCCTTCCCAACCCCTACCGCCATACCCGCCAGTGGCGCCTCCTTTTTGTCAGCACCGACGGACGCATGGTCCACTCCGGCAACTACCGCCGGGTGGTCACCGCCACCCTGATATGCATGGGGCTGCTCCTCATTGCCCTTGCCGTTATCACGGGCCTCTGGCTCCACACCCGAAACACCCTGACCGAAAGCATCCTGCGGGAACGCAACCTCAGCACGACCCTGGCCCGGCAGACCGCCGACCAGGAGCTGCTCATGGCCCGACTGGCCCTGGCCGAAAAAAACGTCAAGGCAAAGGCCCCCGAGGCCACACCCGCCAAGGGGCCGTCCAAGGCCAAAAAGCCTGTGGCGCCCCCTGAGCCCCCCTTTATCCGGGTGGACGCCATGGACGCCCAGAGGACCGAGGACGGCTCCTTTCTCAATATCACCTTCAAGATCGCCAACGACACCCCGGAAAAAAAGCGCATCAAAGGCACCCTCTTTCTGGTGGTCCCGCCAGGCAAAGGGGAGACGCCAGCATCCTCCCCCCGCCCCCAGCTGAAAAAGGGGGTCCCGTCAGATCCTGCCCGCGGGGAAGGGTTCAAGATGCGCAACTTCACCAACCACACCTTCACCATTGGAACAGATCCGGGAACGTTGCCCTTTAAAGAGGTCACTCTCTACGGTTTCGACCAGGGCGGTGCCCTGCGTTATAAGAAAAAATTCACCTTCTAACCGCCCGGCCCGCCTGGGTACGATATGGAAACAGTCACACAATGAACCCATCGAAACATCTCTCCGTTATCGACAAAAGCCTCACCTTTACCGGAAACATCTCCGGCAAGGGCCAGCTCGTGATCAAAGGGGTGGTCAACGGCACCATCCAGGCGGACAGCCTCATCATCGCCGAAGAGGGAAAAGCCTTATGCGACGTCACTGTCAGCTCCATCACCGTCGGCGGCACCTATGAGGGGACCCTCAAGGCGGAAAAAGAGCTCATTGTCCTTAAAGGGGGCTGCTGCTCCGGAACCGTGACCTGCGGGGACCTCATCGTGGAGGCCGGCGGGGTTATCAACGCTGCGGTGACCTGTACCAAGCCCGCCACCGGCAAGGGGCAAAGCCACGCCCGGGGCAACGAGACCCACGAGGCCGCGGTCAAGCCCTTCGCTGCCAAGGCCAAGGCCGAGGCTTAGCCCCGTCCCCGGCTTCAGCCAGCGGCTTCGAAGCGCTTCAGGACCTTACCAAAGTCGTGGGTGAGGCCTGAAAAGTTGTCGAAGGTCAGGTTGGAAAAGGGGAGATCGAACTCGGTTTTCAGGGCCTCGAAAAGGGAGAGGTAGTTGGTGGCGATGCGGCCTTTACGGGCCAGACCCAACAGGGCCGCCACCTCCTCGATGCGCGCCTTCTCTCCTTCGATCTCCATGAACTCGCCGTAAGGGAGGGTGTCCAGGCAGATCTCGCAGCCTTTGAAGTGAAGGGTCTCCCGCCACTTCTCATAGGTCTGAACCGCCTCAAATCCCAGGGCGTTCAAGATTTTGTCCATGGTGTCGAAGTCACTCACCTCCACCTCCAGCTCCCGGAAGATTTTAAAGCCGTCCGTCCCGGTGTCGGCGTGGGGCGTTTTGTGGGTGAGGCGCGTTTTTCCATCTTTTCTCAGGCGAAGCAGACATCCGGCTTGCCTGATTCCGCCATCTGCAGTATCATAGCGAGAGTTGGCTTCAAAAACCCTTCCCGTCCCCTTTGCCCCGGCATCCACCAGGCGTTGTCTCAGGGCATCGGCATCGGCCAGACGGTATTTCACCTCCACTTCCACATTTTTCATTTTTTTTGAAATCTCCTCTTTCTTTTACGATCTGATTTGTGGTATCACGTCTCCGGCAAGCCTTTACCACGTGTGCCCAAATATTAAGAATCCACTTGACAAATCAGGTGAATTCAATTATTTAATTTCAGTTATTTGTACGAAAACCGACCGGGAGTATACAACATTGAAAAAATATACCTATAGCGCAAAGAAATCGGACAATCCACAGAAATGGTTCGTCGTCGATGCCAAGGATCAGGTGCTTGGCCGACTCGCTTCCGTTGTCGCAGCACACATTCGTGGTAAGCACAACCCCATGTACACACCGCATGTTGACACCGGAGATTGGATCATTGTCATCAACGCCGACAAGATCAAGCTCACCGGCAACAAGCTCAAGAACAAGACGTACTACCGTCACAGCGGCTACGTTGGAGGCATCACCGCCATCACCGCCGACAAACTTCTTGAGAAGCGTCCCGAGGATCTGCTCCGTTTCGCCGTTAAGGGCATGCTGCCCAAAAACCGACTGGGTCGTGAGCTGAACAAAAAGCTTTTCGTGTACGCAGGGGAAGAACATCCTCATGCGGCCCAGAAGCCTGAGACCCTCGCAGTCTAAGCAACCATCACAGCGAATCAAGAGATACTGAGGATATTCATGGAAAAAGAAAACGTATTCTACGCCACCGGCAAACGGAAAAACGGCATTGCCCGCACCTGGATCACCCCCGGTAGCGGCAAAATCACCGTCAACAATAAACCTGTTGAAGAGGCGTTCCCCAACCCCATGGCTCGCCTTGTTCTCGCCTCCCCCCTGGCCCTCGTTGAGGCCCAGGACGCCTACGACATCAACGTCAAGGTCAAAGGCGGCGGTATCATGGGACAGGCCGGTGCCATCCGTCACGGCATCACCAAGGCCCTTCTCCTTGCCGACCCCGAGCTTCGCGACGTGCTGAAGCGCGCCGGGTTCATTACCCGTGACTCCAGGGTCAAAGAGCGTAAGAAGTACGGCCAGAAAGGCGCCCGAGCACGCTTCCAGTTCTCCAAGCGCTAATCGCCGTTCGATTTTTTCAAAGGAAGGAGGCAGGAGACTGCCTCCTTTTTTTGTATGCGTTTCTATTCAGGTTGCCCCGGCAGCCTGCCCTATCCCATGCAAGGCCCTCCCCCCCGGGCGCGGTGATTTTCTCACGGACTTAACGACCTTGAGTGAGGTGCCCTTGGACTCTCCACACAGCCGACTCTCCCACGAAGGGGTCATCCGTCGTTGCCTGGCCCGTCGTTTCGGGGTCTTCGCCTTTCCCGAGCCCCTGGAATCCCTATTTCGGGACCAGAAAACCGACAAACGGAACCGCCACTTCCCCCTGGCCGGCTTCCTGGCCATCGTCATCTATAATCTCTTCTTCATCAGCGACCGCATCATGGTGCCCGACATCTCCGCCACGGCATGGCGGCTCAGGCTTTTTGTGGTCTCCCCGGCCATCCTGCTGGTCATGGGCCTAGTGACCATCAAACGTTTCCGGCGCCACAGCGAGTTCTTTATCATGGTGCTGATGATGCTGACCTCCTCGGGGATCATCTACCTGTAGCCCAGAGCCGCCGTCCCAACGTCACCCCCTACTACTACACCGGCATCATCCTCATTGCCATCTTCGGGAACATCGTGGCAGGCATCCGGTTCAAGACCGGGCTCATCACCTCCTCGGTCATTCTCTTTGCCTATGTCGTCAGCCTGGACAGCATGCCCGCCATCGGCGGGGGGGCAGTCGACCAGCGCCCTGGTCCTTTGCGCTGCCCTCATCATCAGCCTCTTCGGGTGCTTTCAGCTCGAAAGCGAGGCACGGCGGGAGTTCCTCCAGGCCATGCTCCAGCGTATCAACGCCCGCAAACTGGCCGAGACCAACCGGAAGCTCGCCCGGATCTCCATCACCGACGGTCTTACCAACCTTTACAACCGCCGCCACTTCGATACCGTCTATGACGCCCAGTGGCGCAGCGCCGCGCGCGTCAGCTCCCCCATCTCCCTGATCTTCATCGACATCGACCACTTCAAGAGATTCAACGACCACTACGGCCACCAGGCCGGGGATCGATGCCTGGAACGGGTGGCCGGGGCCATCAGCGCCTGCGTCAAACGAGCCCACGACCTGGCGGCCAGGTACGGTGGCGAGGAGTTCGTGGTCCTTCTCCCCCACACGCCCCTGGACAAGGCCCTTATCGTGGCCGACCTCATTGTCCGGAGCACGGAAAAGCTGGGCATTGCCCACGAGGCATCCCCCACCCACCCCTTTGTGACCCTGAGCATCGGCGTCTCCTGCATGACCCCCGGGGATTCCGGGTGCCCCGAGCAACTCCTTAAATTTGCGGACACCGCCGTCTACCGGGCCAAGGAGTCAGGGCGGAACCGCATTGTCTCCCTGGACCCGGCCAAAGAGGGCGACGTGCTCCTTCATACCGCCCTGTAGACGTCACCTGCTTTTGTGCGGACACGCCTTTTCCCCGAGCTGGCCGCAGGCCGCCAGGAGATCTTCCCCCTGGGACCAGCGCCGTCGCACATGGATCCCCTCGGCCACCAGCCGGTCATGGAAAGCGTTGACCTCTGCATCGGAAGGGGGCTCAAAGGGGGTCTCTTCCCCGGAGGGATTAAAGGGGATCAGGTTCACGGTGGCAGACACCCCCCTTGCAAAATCCGCCAGCCTGGAGATATCCTCGCTTCGGTCGTTGAGCCCCCGGATCAAGACGTACTCCAGGAGCACCCCGTCCCGTATCCGGCGGTTTACCGCCAGGCCACGCAGGCTTTTTTGAGGGTGGCCAGGGGGTAGCGCCTGTTCACCGGCATCAGGTCGGCACGCACGGCGTCGTCCGACGCATTCAGGGAGAGGGCCAGGCGAACCCCTGTCCCTGCGTCGGCAAGGCGGGGGATCTCATCGGCCAGCCCCACGGTGGAGACGGTGATGCGCCTGGGTCCGATGGAAAAGCCCCGGCCGTCCGTCATCACCCGAATGGCCCGGACCACGTTCTCAAGGTTGTCCAGGGGCTCCCCCATCCCCATGAACACAACGTTTCGGATGGGGGCCTTCAAGACAAACCGGGCGTTCCAGAGCTGCCCGGTGATTTCGGCTGCGGTGAGGTTCCGGTGCAGGCCCATGCGCCCGGTACGGCAGAACCGGCATCCCATGCGACACCCCACCTGGGTGGAGACACACAAAGTGGCATACCCCTTCATGGGGATCACCACCGACTCCACGGCCAGGCCGTCGGAAAGGCGGTGGAGGACCTTCACCACCCCCTCCCGCTGAACCGTCTCCTCTATCACGGGCGGGGCAAAGCGCACCTCTTTTGCCAGGGAAGAGGCCAGGGCCGGTGCCTCGGAAAACGCCTTTGCCTCCCAAAAGCGGGGGTTGCCGTGAACCATCACCTCCCGTACCAGTGCCGAGGCATGAAAGGCCCCCTTGCCGTACCGGGCCTTCACATAGCCGACCACCTCGTCGTAGGGGGTCTCCAATATCTCCATTCTGCACTCTCCATCCCGTGAACTTATTATGTCATCCGGCCATCTTATCTCACGCCGGGGGCAATGCCCCGCCCGGTGGCACGAATACCTCCCACCAAAGGTGTTACCTATGAAGTAACACAAAATTGAAAAGACTTATCCATGTTGCATTTGACAGGGTATATTGATACACTTTTTACTTCCTTGTCACCCGGTATGAATATCACTAAGGAAATGACTCGCTCAGTCATTCATACCGACAGGGAAGAGAACACCGCAGGATATTCCGGTACGTGAGGGGCTCGGCACACAACCCACACCATCCCACGTTTCGGCCGCCTTGGCGATGATATTCGGCACCGCTCAACGCCCTTTGTGTATGCAAAACCGGAGCCGACGTCAAATAGAGTCATGCCCGCGTCCATGCCCCTTACATACCGGCCAAGTCTTAACCGGGCAGCAAGGAGATACGATGAGCCCCACGCCCTACCGAATGAACGTTCTGATTGTGGACGACATGCCCACCAACATCAAAATTCTCGGTGAAACCTTAAGAAAAGAATACGACATCAGCTTTGCCCGGAGCGGCTCCAAAGCCCTTGAGATGGTTGACGACCATTGCCCGGACCTCATCCTCCTGGACATCATGATGCCCGGCATCGACGGCTACGAGGTCCTCCGACGCATCAAGAACAACCCCGAACACGCCCACATCCCCGTTATCTTCATCTCAGCCAGGGACGACGAAAAAGACGAGACCTTCGGCCTGGAGCTGGGGGCCGTGGATTACATCACCAAGCCATTCCGCCCTGCGGTGGTCAAGGCCCGGGTGCGCACCCACATGGAACTCAAAATGCACCGGGACCGCCTCAACAGCCTGGTCCACGACCGAACCCGCCAGCTGATCCACTCGGATCGCCTCGCCACCCTGGGGACCCTGTCCGCGGCCATTGCCCATGAGGTGAAAAATCCCCTACACTACGTGGTGGGCAACGCGGAGATGATCATGGACGACATCCTCGGGGGGAACATGGTCTCCATCCAGCAGCGGGCAGTCAACATCGTCAAGGGGGCCCAGCGCATCAACGCCCTCACCGACCGGCTCAAGGGCTACTCGAAAAAGCGGGGGCGTTCCAATGTCCTCACCCCGCTGTGCGACATCATCGACGACGCCCTGGAGATGCTCCGGTACCGCCTCCTGAAATGCGGCGTGGAGATCAACACTTCCGGCGTCTCCAAAGAGTTGAGCGTCTGCTGCGACCCCCACCAGATCTCCCAGGTCTTTGTAAACCTCATCAACAACTCCACCGAGGTCCTCACCACCGGCTCCGGTTCCATCGTCATCCGGGCCGGAAAAACAGACGACTCGGCCTGGGTCACCCTCTCGGACAACGGCCCCGGTATCCCGCCGGACAAAATCGACACCATCTTCGAGCCCTTTTTTACTGAAAAAGCTGACGACAAAGGCACGGGGCTGGGCCTCTTCATCACCCCACCCGGCACATCCTTTCGCGGCACGGGCGGGAAATCCACCTGACGCGCACCGACGCCTCGGGTTCCGAGTTCACCTTTACCCTGCCCCTGAACTGACCGCTCCATGAAGAGACGCTGGACCATCTCGGAATCCTACTTCTCCCTCATGATGATCCTGATGACCTGCGCCCTGTCGGGGCTGGGGGCCCTCTGGGTTGCCGTTGAGAACAACCGCCTCCGGGACCAGTCCGACCAGGTCCGCACCCACTTCATGGAGACCCGGAAACAGAGCCTCGTTGAGATGACAAATCGCCTGGAGGCAACCCTGGACCGGGCCATCACCATTGCCGAAGAGCAGCGCCGCCAGCAACTCAAAGAGCGGGTCCTGGAGACCTCCTCCATCCTTCTGGCCATCCATTCGGAAAACCAGGCCGGGCTGCCCCTCCAGATTCGCCACGCCCTCATGCGCAACGCCCTTCGAAAGGCACGGTCCCAGAAAAACCAGCGTTTCTTCTTTGCCTTGAATGAAGACGGCACCCTCATGTTCAACGCCATTCGCCCGAAGCTTGACGGCACCCCCTTTGCCCGCCTATCGGGCCAGGAGGAGTTTCCCATCGCCAGGCGGGCCGTGGACCTCGCCCTGTCCGCCGGAGACGGGTACCTCACCTACCGATACCCCAAACCGGAAGCCCCCGAAGGGCCCCTTTTCCTGAAAACCACCTACGTCCGGTTGATCAAGCCCCTGGGTTGGATCGTGGGCACGGGCTATTATCATGACGAGTTCTACCGCACCCTTAAAAAACGGATCATCAAGGAGCTTTACCGCCCCACAAGCCCCACGGCCGACCGGGTCTTCATCCTCTCGGACACTGGCGCCCCCCTCACCGGCCACGACTTTGCCTCAGAAAGTACCGCCGCCCTTGCCACCCAGGGCTTAGAAGAGGACGGACGGTTCATCCAGTACGATGCTCCGGACGGAAGCACCGCCTACCTGGGCTATCTCCGCCCCTTTTCCAGGTTGGGCTGGGTCATCGGGGCGTCGGCGGACACCCACGCCATGGGCCTTGCCCTCGGCCAGAAACAGGATGCCCTGAAGCAACGAATCCGCGAGCAGCTCCTCTATGTCCTCGTCATCCTCTGCGCGGCCGTGGCCGTCAGTGCCACGGTCTCGGGGTTCTTTGCCAGGCACCTGGCCCGCTCCTTCGCCTCCTTCGGCACCTTTTTCAAAAAAGCCTCCAGGGACTTCACCACCATTGATCCGGACAAGCTCTTCTTCTCCGAGTTCAAGCACCTTGCCGATGCCGCCAACCGCATGATCCTCAAGCGGAAAATTGCCGAAAAGGCCCTGAAGGAAAACGAAGAGAAATACCGGACCCTGGTGGACAACACCCTGCAGGGCGTCATGATTCTCCAGGATCAGCGCATCGTCTTCACCAACGCCGCCTGCAGCATCCTCTCCGGCCGCACCACCGGGGAACTCCTCGAAGCCACCGCCGACATCCTCTGGGGGTGGACCCACCCCGATG
Organism: Desulfoluna sp. CYM3A; assembly: GCF_056829965.1. Taxonomy (NCBI): domain Bacteria; kingdom Pseudomonadati; phylum Thermodesulfobacteriota; class Desulfobacteria; order Desulfobacterales; family Desulfolunaceae; genus Desulfoluna; species Desulfoluna sp. CYM3A. The sequence continues at coordinate 103,501 of NZ_CP186556.1, read as the reverse complement.
ACATCGACCCCGTCTGGACCTATTTCGACTCGGCCCTCAGAAACCCGGACAGCCCTCCCCGCACCTGGGCGTACCGCATCCGTCACGGCAACGGCAGCACCGTGTGGATCGAGATCACCGTGAGCCACCTGAGGTACCTGGGGCGGCCTGCGGCTCTCTGCACCTTTTCGGACATCACCCGTCGAAAAGCCACGGAGATCGAGCTTACCGATTACCGGGAGCGCCTGGAAGACAAGGTGGCGGAAAAGACCCGGGAGCTCACCAAAGCCAAGAACCTGGCCGAAAGTGCCCTCAAGGCAAAAAGCCGCTTTCTGGCCAACATCAGCCACGAAATAAAAACCCCCATGAATGCCATCATGGGGGTTGCCGAGCTTCTGGAGGCCGAGGGGCTCACCGAAAAGCAGCGAAACTACATCGAGATCATGATGCGCTCATCCCACGCCCTCATGACCCTCATCGACGATATCCTCGACTTTTCACGGGCCGATGCGGGAAAACTCACGGCCGAAGTCATTGATTTCAGCTACCTGGAGCTCCTGGAAGAGGTCACAGACACCTTCACCCCCCAGGCTGAAAAAAAAGGGCTGGCCCTGGTCCTGGAGGTGGACCCGGATCTGCCCGCCATGGTCACCGGGGACCCTTTGCGCATCCGCCAGGTGCTTGTGAACCTCATGGCCAACGCCGTGAAATTCACCCCCTCGGGGAGCGTCACCCTCTGCTGCCGGGTGGTCGGGCGCGAATCAGACCTCATCACCCTGGAGACCGGTGTCCGGGACACGGGCATCGGCATCGACTTCTCCAGGCTGCCCCACGGAGACGCCCGCATTCTCTTCGAGCCCTTCAGCCAGGCGGACTGCTCCACCACCCGGGAGTACGGCGGCACCGGCCTGGGCCTGGCCATCTGCAAAAAAATCGTGGCCCTTCTGGGGGGAGAGATCACTGTCCGCAGCAGGCCTCACGGATACGGAAGCGTCTTCGCGTTTCAGCTCACCGTTCCTGGAGAACCCCACCGCACCTGCCGCGCCTCACCACCTCCCAACCCGTGGTGCTCGTGGGCCCTCCCTGCGCTGATGAGACAGGCCTTTGCCGGTGCCTGGAGTGGTGGGGCTATCAGGTGGACCGCATCCACCCGGCCCATGCGGTGCCCTGCCCCAGCCCTCCCTGGGAGCTTGCCTTCTGGCTCCTCTCCGATGCCGAGCTGTCGCCCCCCGGTGCGCCCGTTGTCCCGGACTGGCCCCAGGGAATTGCCCACACCTTTGCCGTCTGCTCCGGAGGGCTCTTCGACGCCGCTGCCTCCCTGTTCAAGGAGGTTGAGGCCCTTTCCATCCTGAAAAAGCCCCTGAAACCCACCCACCTTTCACGGCGACTGGTGGAAATCCGTGGTTCCCTCAGCCCCCTTCCCATGCCGTCCACGGAAGCCCCCGAAAAATGGGGTCCCACCCCGTCGGCTCCGCCCGCCCAGCTCACCCACACCCTGGTACGGCTGCGGGACAAACTCTCCCACAACAAATTTGAGACGACCCAGGAAACCGACCTTCTCAAGGTCCTGATCCCCCCTGAAGCCGGGCACCTCATCGAAGAACTCACCTACAGCATTGAAAACTTCAATTACTACTCAGCCCTGGCCACCCTGGAGAAAATCATGGCGTCCTGCCGCTGAGCCAAAGCGCGTCAACGGCACAAAACAGCCTCATCGTTACCTGATATTCCCACCGTTCAAGCAAACCGGGTGCACCCCATGGCCCTCACCCCGCCGGAAAACGCGCGTGCTTTATTCCCGGACCAGGCCGCTGGCCAGGATCAGCAGCGCCCCCAGGCCGAAGCAATAGATATACAGGGGGGCCGCTTCCATCCAGTGGGCTGCGGACTGGAGCCCGGAGCTGGAGATACCGTCGATCCACGTCAGCCGCTCAGGAGGCAGCAGGCTCTTGAGGCTGTAGTCGAACCGAAGGGGATCCCCGGAGTAGAATTGGCCAAAGCTACCATCACCAGCAGAAACAGACCGACAACCATTGAGACACTTCCCATCAGAAACCAGCGATTCATGGTCCTCTCCTTTGTCTTTCCCTGGCGAGCCCCCTGGCTACCACGGGAGCTGCACCGGGTAGAGTTCGTGGATCAACTCCCGATACGCCTCGGAACTCTGGTAATAGAATCGCGCCAGGGACATCAGCCGCATCCCGGCGTCCACCACGGCGTGGATATTTTCATTGGATGAGGCCCCGTTTTTTTCCAGGACCTGGCGCTCCAGGGCCAGCCGCTTTTTCAGGGCGATTTTCAGCACGGACTCGGGAAGGCGCGACCACACCGAGTAGTCCCGGTTGAAATCTTCCATGTCCTCCTTGAGGAGAAACTCCCCCAGGGCTTCCACCCGGGCGATCTCCTGGGAGTTAAACGGCATCAATTGTCTCATCTCTCCTCCGCGGGGGAGCCGTCAACCACCCTCCCCCGTTGGAAAAGGTTGACCTTGCCCGGCCTGCGACCCTGTGACATACTTTGCACTTTACCCATAGACAGCAACTGATATAAGGCCATGACGAAACTCTCTCTCCAACCGTGGAATCGGCCCATGTACCGATTCCTTCTGCTTTTGACGCTCGGTGCCACCTTCGGGCTGCAATCCTGGCGTATCCTTTTTGACAACTTCTCCGTACAGGTCATCGGCCTTGACGGCAGCCATGTGGGCGCCATTCAATCCATCCGTGAAATCCCGGGCTTTCTGGCCCTGCTTGTGGTGTACGTCACCCTCTTCCTGAAAGAGCACCGCATCGCCTCGTTTTCCGTGATCATTCTCGGCATCGGCGTCTGCGTCACGGGATGGTTTCCCAGTTTCTGGGGCCTTGCCCTGACCACCCTGGCCATGAGCTTCGGGTTCCACTACTTTGAAACCGTCAACCAGTCCCTTACCCTTCAATACTTTGACCGTGACACGGCTCCCCTTGTGCTGGGCAAGCTGCGGAGCTTCGGTGCCGCCACCGCCATTTTCGCCAGTGTCCTTTTTTTCTGCGCCGCCCCCTTCCTCAGCTTTGAGGGCATGTACATCTTCAGCGGCACGGCCATCGTTGCCCTGGGCCTCTACAGCCTTGTGGGAGACCCCACCCACAGCGCCGCCGTTCCCCAACGCAAAAAGGCGATCTTTCGAAAGCGCTACTGGCTCTTCTATTTCCTCACCTTCATGGCCGGGGCACGGCGACAGATCTTTGTTGCGTTTTCCGTCTTCCTCATGGTTCAGCGCTTTGGCTTCTCCGTCCAGGAGATCGCCGTGTTGTTCCTCTTCAACAACCTGGTGAACTATTTCCTGAGTCCCTTTATCGGAAAAGCCATCGTCCGCTTCGGGGAGCGGCGCATCCTCTCCCTGGAGTACCTGAGCCTTATCTTCATCTTCATCGCCTACGCCTTTGCGGAGTCCAGGGTGCTGGTGGCCGTCCTCTACATCCTCGACCACATCTTTTTCAACTTCGCCATCGCCATCCGGACCTTCTTCCAGAAAGTGGCCGATCCCCGGGACATCGCTCCGAGCATGGCAGCAGGCTTTACCATCAACCATATTGCAGCGGTGGTGCTGCCCTTCATCGGGGGCCTGCTCTGGGTGGTGGACTACCGCATTCCTTTTATAGGGGGAGCCCTCATGGCCTGTGTCTCCCTGGCGGCGGTGCAGCGGATCCCCGAAGAGTTAAAAAGGCACCAGGCCGACATGGCCGCAAGATCCCTTCGATGACATCACGGGCGGGAGTGGATCCCCGCCCTTTAGCCTTCCCTGGCCGCCATGTACCCGTTCCGGGTGGAGGCGTTCTGCAGGGTCCCGATGTTTTCCATGTACCGGGCGGCATCCTCGAAGGTCACCTCCCCCCTGGAGTAAAGATCCGCCAGGGAAAAATCCAGGGGGACAAACTCCTCGCCGGCCGTCTGCATCTGGGTGCGGATCATGTGGGTCTTCTCTTCACGAATCAGGTTCTTCATGCGGTAGCTGTTGATGAACTTTTCCACAGCCAGAACAAGCCCCTTGCCGTCCCGTCTGGGAATCAGCCGCTGGGAAATCGTGCAGAGAAGGGAGGCGGAAAGAAGGCTCCTGATGAGGTTCTGCTGATGGGAGGGGAACATGTTGATCACCTGTTCGATGATCCCCGTGGCGTTGTCGGCATGGACCGTGCTGATCACCAGGTGCCCGGTATTGGCCGCCCGAAGGGCGATCTCGAAACTCTCCTTGTCCCGCATCTCTCCCACCACGATCACGTCCGGTGACTGCCGGAAAATGCTTCGCAGCCCGTCATGGAAGGTCTCGCAGTCTCGCCCCACCTCCCGCTGGTTCACGTTGCACTTCTTGTGCTTATGAAGGTACTCCACCGGGTCTTCCAGGCTGATGATGTTGCACCGGCGGTTGTCATTGATGATGTCCACGATCTTGGCCAGGGTGGTGGACTTTCCGTGGCCGGCCGGTCCGCACACCATGATCAGCCCCTGGGGCTTCAGGGCAAAGTCGTGGACCCAGTCCGGCAGGCCGAGGGCTTCCATGCTGGGCAGCACCTCGGGCAGGGCCCGGAAAGCGATGGAGACCGTGTTGCGCTGTTTGTACAGGGCAATGCGGAACCGCCCCACCTCCTTGACGTTCAGCGCCATCTCCACATCGTTTTCCACCTGGAACCTGCGCCACTGGTCATCGGTAAGCAGCTCGCGGGCATACTTTTCACAATCTGCAGGGGAGAGTACCCCCATGGGCATGCGCTTGAGCTGGTTGCTGATCTTCAGGGACGGAGGCGCCCCCGCCGAGATGAACATATCGCTGGCCCCCTGCTTGACCATCTCCTCCATCAGGCTTTTCAGCTTCGGCGCCTTTTCGATGCGAAGGCTCAAAGCCTCGGCCGTGCGCCGGATCACCTCCCCGGAGATGCCGTCGCCGTATCCCCCGGCAAGGGACTGGAGGGCCGCCTCCATCATGAAGCTCGGGGTCACAACGGGCCGTATCTTCATGCCCAGGGAAAACCCCAGGTCATTGATGGTCATGAAATCCTGGGGCGCCACCATGGCAAGGACAAGTTCATGCCCCTCCAGGCGTACAGGAAGGACGCGCAGGGTCCGCATCTTCTCCTGGGGAATCATGTCCAGGACATGCTGGGGGATGTTGATGCTGAAGAGATTGACGGGCTTCACCTCAAAATGCTTGCTCAGAAACTTCAACAGGTCGTCCACCCCGATGAAGCCCATGTCAATGAGGATGGAGCCCAACTGCCCGCCGTCGTGCATCTGCCGTTTCAGGGCCGTCTCCAGCTGCTCTTCGCTGATGTAACCGTACTCCATCATCAGTTCGCCCAGGCGATGCTTCCGCCCCGGAATGCGCTTGGCGCCACTGCTCTCCTTTGCCATGGTGATGCCTCCTTTCTGCGCGGGCAGCGCCCTCCTCCGGGCCCGGATGTACCACAGACCAAAGCGAGACCAACCCCGCATGAGTTCTCACATTGCCTCAAGGATTCAAGACTGATTTTCGCAACGATTTTAGGAATCATGCCGGGTGACAAGGCATGATATACAAAGACAGATTCCCCGTTTCACGGGCCATCGCACAGCGCCCGGCCCGTAGCGTCAGGGGACGGGATTACCGTCGGCCAGGCTGTGGATGATTTCGACCTCCACCATCACCTCGACGCTGCCCGCCCCTTCAGGGTCCCGGACCCGCATGGAGACGCACATCTCCCCGCCGCTGAGCCCCTGCACCGTGGCATAGTACTCCCCCCATTCCGGGCGGCTCTCTTTCATGGCGTCGTGCCCGGAAAACCACAGGGATATGGCTTTGAGCATGCCCCTGGGAACCTGCTTCCGGTTTGTAAAATAGGTCATGGCCGGGATGCCGCCGTCGGGATTCCCCGGGTAGTGTTTTTTCCGGTCCATGGAGACAAAGAGGCCGGACATCTCTGGGGGCAGGGTCCTTATTGCCTGGGTGATACGTGCCTGCTGAACCGGTGCGCCATCCATAGCTCAACCTCCGTGTGGCCCTGCAAGGGGCTGGTGGAGAAAGACTCTGGGGAAACCATAGGGAAACATGACAAATTGAGGTAATTTTCGATGGGTGCAATTATACCCCATCGCCCCTCTCCTTTCAAGGCACAGCCTCCCCGGCACAGCGGATCATCCGGGCTGTCCGGGGCGCACCCCACCGGAACAGAGCCCCTCTATCACAGGGATTTCGCGCCTGCAACGCGCTGTTATTCCCTGATTTACCCCCGTCAGATCACCGCTGCCCCCCGGCATCCCCCTCATTTTTCCCTTGCTTTCCTACCTCATTCCTGCTTTTTCTCAATGACGGCAATCTCATAAAAAGTACTGACAACCGTTCATAAAAGTCAGCATGCCGCGCGATGAAATACCCCTGACGGCATCACAGGTGTGGCACGCCCCACTGCACGGCAGCCACACAGCCTTGCCATACGACTCGACCCGGTGGGATCTGGCCACCGGGTAACCCTGCAACACATGCGTTACAGTTTAAGGAGGATACCCATGGTTCGTTCACGCAAAATGGCCTTGTTTACGGCCGTTTCGTTTTTATTGACCCTTGCAGTCCCCGCGATGCTCCTGGCCGCCGATCCGGCGATGGCCAAGGCCAACGCGGATCATTTCAAGATGCTCACCCTGATCCCGCCGGTGGTGGCCATCGTGCTCGCCTTTGTCACCCGCAACGTGGTGCTCTCCCTGTTTGCAGGCATCTTCTCCGGCACCTTCATGCTCTCCCTTGAAGGCGGTGTTGTCTCCGCTTTCAAAGACGGCTTCATCAAATTGAACCACGAGGTCCTGAGCTCCCTGGCCGATCCCTGGAACGCGGGCATCGTCCTGCAGTGCCTCGCCATCGGCGGCCTCATCGCCCTGGTCTCCAAAATGGGCGGCGCCAAGGCCATCGCCGAGGCCCTGGCCAAGAAAGCCACCGGTGCCACCAGCGCCCAGCTCTACGCCTGGTTCATGGGCCTGTTGATCTTCTTCGACGACTACGCCAACTCCCTCACCGTGGGCCCCATCATGCGACCGGTCACCGACCGCATGAAGATCTCCAGGGAAAAGCTGGCCTTCATCATCGACGGCACCGCCGCCCCCATTGCGGGCATCGCCCTCATCTCCACCTGGGTGGCCTACGAAATCGGCCTCATCAAAGACGGCTACGCAGGACTCGGCATCGAGGCCAACGCCTACGGCCTCTTTGTGGGCACCATCCCCTTCCGGTTCTACAACATCCTGATCCTCATCTTCATCGTGGCCACGGCCGTCATGCTCCGGGAATTCGGTCCCATGCTTACCGCCGAGAAGCGGGCCCGCAAAACCGGCAAAGTCCTGGCCGACGGCGCCAAGCCCATGGTGGCCGCCGAGTCCACCGGCCTTGAGCCCGATGAGTCCGTCAAGCTCAACATCTGGAACGCCATCATCCCCATCATGACCCTGATCCTGGGGGCCTTCGTCGGCTTCTACTTCAACGGACGGGGCGCCATCATGGGCGGGGACGACGCTGCCCTCATCCAGCTCCTCAAGGAGAGCCCGGCCTCCTTCACCGCCATCCGGGAAGCCTTCGGTGCGTCGGATGCCTCCATCGTACTTTTTGAGGCGGCCCTCTTCGCAGGCATCGTGGCCATGATCCTGGGGGTTACCCAGAAGATCTACACCATCGAGGCGGCCGTGGACACCTGGGTCCAGGGCGTGAAGTCCCTTGTCATCACCGGGGTCATCCTCCTCCTGGCCTGGTCCTTAAGCTCCGTAATCAAGCAGCTCGGCACCGCCATGTACCTTGTGTCGGTTCTCTCCGACGCCATCCCGCCCTTTACGCTGCCGGCCATCATCTTTATCCTGGGCTCCTTTATCTCCTTTGCCACGGGTACCTCCTACGGCACCATGGGGATCCTGATGCCCCTGGCCATTCCCCTGGCCCACGCCATCAACCCGGAGAGCGGGTACATGCTCATGAACATCGGTGCAGTCCTCACCGGCGCCATCTTCGGGGACCACTGCTCTCCCATCTCCGACACCACCATCCTCTCGTCCATGGGTGCGGCCTGTGACCACATCGACCACACCCGGACCCAGCTGGTCTACGCCGTGACCGTTGCCCTTGTCACCGTGTTCCTCGGCTACATCCCCGCAGGCCTCGGTGTACCCGTGTACATCATCCTGCCCGTGGCCGTGGTTGCCCTCATCGGCATCCTCTTCTTCTTCGGCAAACCCGTGGAAGAGGCCTGATCCGTCCCTTCGGGATGAGCTTTGAGTCAGTCCCCGCCCCTGCGGCGGGGGCTGTCTCCCCTGTATTGGTAAGACATCTCTGTTTCATTCCCCCTTTGTGAGACACAGCCCGCCCCCCGGGGCTTCCGCGTATCTCCCACCGACCTGTGCAATCGCCCCGCAGCCCGATCTATCTGATGCCACGGCACATTCGCTCCGTCACCCAGGGCCCGCCTCCGGTTTTTACCACCTTCTCCCCCGTTCTCCCGCGCTTCTGGCATGTATCTTGAAAGATTGAATCACAGGGAAACGCCCGTTGCGGAGCGCCCTGTTGAACGGAACCCAAGCAGGAGACAAAACGTGAGAGCATGTGACCACAACATAAAGACAACCCTTGAACTGGTTGAGGCCATGATCCAGCTGGCGGAAAGAGGGGACAGCGACCGTGAAGACAGCGGATGCGGTATCCTGTACGGCATCCTCCGGGACGCCGCTTACAAGATCAAGCAGGTGGCGGAGATGGAGCGGGAAGCCCATATTCGGAAAGGCTGGTGGGAAGAGCACCCTTGAACGAGATCGACCCCGAGACCTCCCCACCTTCCGGTAATGGCCGGTGACACGACGCGTTTTCATTCCACCCAGCACCCGAACACGGGACACAAAAAGAGCCCTTTGTACTGCATCGCCCCACGGCAAAGCCTGCCGTCACACCCATCGCTTTTCTCTGAGCAAGGGGCGCGCCCAGCCTGAAAGCACCTCCAACCCACGTCCCCGCACCGCTGAACAAAAACGGGCCCCCACACCCCGGATCACCGGGGCGTTCCCTTGTGGATTCCATGGCAAGGACGGGTTCGCCTTAGTGCCCCCAAGTGAACCGACAGACCAGCCCGCACATCAGAGAAAGGGTACAAAACGCATGTCACCCTCCCATCCACCGTCCACCCGACGGATGCATTCTCCCCTCCCCAGGTGCCCTGCCTGCGCTTCATGACTCCCATACCCTACTGAATCAACAAGACAAACCCTCGTCCGCACCGTAGAATACGGAGAAATTCTCTGCGTCCTCTATTCCCATAATATGAAACTAATATTTTATTTTATCATATTGTGTTGACACTATCCAAAAAGGTGTGCCACCTTATCAACCATCGGGGTGAGCAGAGAGGTCCATGCCCCCTCTCTTCGGCACACACCGCCCCGACGCAACCCAAGGGCACGGACATCCCTGATTGTAACGTTGAAACCTTTGCACTGTGCCACCATGCCCTGTGGTGGTGAGCCAAAGGAAGGGCCGGGATCTCAACCACGCCGGCCATGGAGTTACAGCAAACGTACACAGGGACATCCCCAGAAAGAGACCACGCGGCGCCTCCCAAGGCCCGCCTCCAGATACATACCGCTGGGTGCCCGGATCGCTCTGCCCGACGACCCTCCAGGTGCCCTGTTTCGAACCGCAACGCGGCGGCTCGAACCATGCGAACGCGTACACCGTCCGTTGCCTTCATGGGAACGGACAAGGCATATATCCCTGTATGGTTACCCGGGGTCCCAATCCGCCCCAAACCGTATATGCCCCAATCAACAATGCGTATAGGAGGAGGTAGTATGTTACGTAAGTCTTTTGCCGTTGCCCTTTCATTCCTTACCCTGGCCGTGTTCGGCCTCTCAGGCGCTCAGGCCGCACAGACCATCAAGCTGGGCTACGGTGATCCCCCAGAGTCTGACCAGGGCGTTTACGCCCGGCGCTTCAAAGCTATTGTGGAAGGTCTTTCCGACGGCGAAATCAAAGTGGAGCTCTTCTCCGGCGGCGCCCTGGGCACCGAAACCGAGATGCTCCAGACCACGCGAAAAGGGACCCTCCATGTTCCTCCGTCTTGGGCGGCGCCCGTCGTCCCGAGGCTGGGGCACCCTCACCATGCCCTACCTCATCAAAAACGAGTACGATGCGGTGAAAGCCACCACCGGCGAACTCGGCGCCTTCTGGAACGAGACCTGCGTTAAAAAAGGGGGATTCCGTATCCTCGGCTGGGTCTACTCCAACTTCCGCCACCTCACCAACAACAAGCGACCCGTTACCTCCCTCAAGGACGTCAAGGGCCTGAAGATCCGTATCCCCCAGAACAAAATCCACATGGCCACCTACCGCGCCTGGGGCGCCAACCCTGTGCCCATCTCCTGGCCCGAGACCTTCACCGCCCTTCAGCAGGGCGTGGTGGACGGACAGGACAACCCCTACATCGTCATGCACACCTCCAAGTTCCAGGAAGTGCAGAAGTACTGCACCGAAGTGCACCACATGTATGCCCTGCAGTTCCTCTCCGTGGGTGAGCGCAGCTGGAAAAAATACGACCAGAAAACCCGGGACATCCTGACCCGCGCCGGTATCGAGGCCCAGCAGTACAACCTGCTCTTCCAGGTCAGCGAAGCCTCCAAGGCCAAAGAGGCCATGGCTGCCGCAGGGGTCCAGATGGACAACCTCACCGATGAAGAGGAGTGGATCCGCCTGGCCAAGGAGAAGGTCTGGCCCGAGTTCTACGACTTCATCGGAGGCAAGGACCTCATCGACAGAGTCGAAGCCACCCTCGAAGCAAAATAACCCCAGTGCTTCCCTCCACTGCCTCCGGTTAGCCACCCTGACCGGAGGTGTCCCCCGATGCCTGCAAGTGATTCGGCCGAGGACGACCCGGGCCGACCACGCGTCCGCCCCGGCCGTGTTCAGCCGAACCGCAACTTTAAAAAACAAGGGGTTTTCCGGCACCTGCACCAGGCCCCGGAGCCCCAGTGCCCAAACGACGTGAACCCACAGACACGAGATCCCTTTCCGGGATGAAGGAGTGATCCATGAACCATAAAGAACGCGCACTCACCGCCCTGAACCACGAAGAGCCGGACCGGGTTCCCATCGACCTGGGAGGTCGCAACACCACCCTCATGCTCAACGGATACGAGGCCTTCAAGAAAAAACACGGAAAAGAGGACCTCACCACCGAGGTCATGTCCAAGGTGTGGCAGACGGCCTTCATCGATGAGCACTTCCTGAAAATGTACAACGCCGACTTCCGCCATGTGCGGCCCAAAAACATGGTGGTCCTGGGCGAGGACGTGAAGCAGGAGTTCACCGAAGACGGTTGCGAAATTTTCACGGATCAGTGGGGAGTCAAAAGGAAAGTGGACGGCGAATACGCCACCATCCACGAGTACAACATGAAAGAGCCCACCCTGGAGGCCATTGAAAACCACCCGTGGCCCCATGCGGCCACGGACTTTGACTTCAGCCATGTGCGGGAAGAGGCAAAAAAGCTCCACGATGAAGGGGAGTACGCGGTGGTGGGATGCATGGGAAGCCCCGGCAACCTCTTTGAGCAGTGCTGGTGCATGCGGGGCATGCCCGAGTTTTTCATGGACATGATGGCCAGAAAGGATTTCGCCCACGCCCTGCTCCGCAAGGTCTGCGACCATCGAAAAGAGAACGCCCGCCTCTTCCTCGAAGAGGCCGGTGAGTACATCGACGTCATCCAGTGCGCCGACGACCTGGCCATGCAGAACGCCCCCTTCATGTCCATGCCCATGTACCGGGAATTCATCAAGCCCTACCAGGCCGAGCTTTTCAGCTACATCAAGAGCATGACCAAGGCAAAGCTCTACTACCACAGCTGCGGGGCCGTCACAGGCCTTCTGGACGATCTCGTGGAGATCGGCGTGGATATCTTAAACCCTGTCCAGGTCTCGGCCACGGGCATGGAGACCGACCAGCTCAAAAAACGCTTCGGGGACAAGCTCTCCTTCTGGGGCGCCATCGACACCTTCCATGTCCTGCCCAACGGCAGCGTCGACGACGTCCGCAAGGAAGTGGCCACCCGCATCCGGGACCTCGCCCCGGGCGGCGGCTACATCCTGGGGTCGGTCCACAACATGCAGTCCGACATCTCCCCTGAAAATGTCGTGGCCATGCTGGAGGCCGCCGTGGAGTTCGGCCAGTACCCCATCGCCTGCTGATTTCCTCCTGGGTCCCCCACGTGGTGGACTCGAAAGGCCAGCCAGCCCCCCTTCATCCGTGAAGGGGGGCTTTTTTTATGGTGGCAAACCCGGCGCAAAAAAAAGGCGGCGCTTTTAAAAAAAGCGATCCGCCAGCCATACAACGCCATGTCCGGGCAACGCCCTGTCAGCCGATGTTCTGCTTGAGGTAGCCCACCAGCTCGTCCCGTTTGGACTCCCATTCACGGCCCACAAGGGCATCCACAGCCATGGCCCCTACGATTTTGCCTTCGAATTTCAAGGGATAGGAGACCCCAAGCCCCCCCTGGACAAGAAAGGACTCTGCGTACCCGTAGCCCAGCTTCCTGGAGAGCGCCACAAATTCCATAAAGGTCTCGCGGTCCACCAGCAGCACATCGCGAAGCCGCTCTGTGTTTCGGTCCAGAATGGCCGTGATCCTCTCATCGTCGAGGAAGGCCAGCATGCCCATGGACGGAGACCCGAACCCCAGGGGTGCCCGCTCTCCGGGTCGACAGGCCGCCAGCTGGATCACGTTGGTACCCTGGTAAATCCCCACGCATTTGCAGTCGTCCCCCTCCCGGATAAACAGGGAGGTGGTGTAGCCGAACATCCGGGCCACGTTGCCTGCCAGCGCCCCGTAGCTCGTCCGCACATAGTGCTCCATGGAGAGGCCGGAGTAGATCACGCTGTCCGAGCCGATGATGTAGGTCTTGTTTTTCTGGTCAAAGGAGAGGAACCCGCAGTCCGTCAGCACCGAAAGGAGCCTGTGGGCCGTGGAGGTGGTGATCTCCATGGTTTCGCTCACTTCTTTGAGGGTGGTGGGGGACTCCCCCCGTTGAATGATCATCTTCAATATATTGAGGGTACGATACACACTTTGTGCGCCTTGAATCATGGAATCCAACCTGTGGTGTCTTGGGATCCGTCACTCTCTTCCGGCCGGACCGGCCTGCAGAATACCTCGAATCCATCATTAATTCACAACGATGACATACCCACGCCCCGGGAAAATTGCAAGTAAAATCCCAGGTTCCCAGGCGACTCCGCACCCCATTAATTTCATATTGTGGGATAATAATTATAAATTCCCATATCAGATCGCACACGATATCCCCTGTGTCATGATGCCCGTGAAGATGCCGGGAAGCCACTGTCACACGGTCCATCCCCCGTCTTCCCCATGCACCGCGCAAGCGGAAATCCCTGATGCCCAGGCACCGTTCAAGGGAACCCGCTGCAGGGACGGTACCCCGTCAAGGTCCCGTCCAGTCAACCGATCTGTTTTTTCGACGGACGGGTTCGCACCCGACCACAGGCGCCGGCAGTGATGTGCGCCGCCCCGTCCTTTCCGGCCCAACCAACCGCCAGGTCCCGGAAAGAACGATGCCATCTGTCCGTCTTCATCAAAGGAGTAAGCAATATGTCTGTTGAAAGTGTCTTCGATGCCGTCATCGGCCTTGATCCGGCCAAAGTGGTTGCAGATGTCAACGCTGAAATTGAAGCAGGAACCCCCGTCGATGAAATCCTCAACCAGGGGCTCATCCGTGCCATGGATGTTGTGGGAGAGCGATTCGCCGGGGAGACCTTCGTCCCCGAAATGCTCATGTCCGCCCACACCATGAAGGCCGGTGTAGAGGTCCTGAAGCCCCTGCTCACCGGGGAGAGCGTGCAAAAGGTGGGAACCATCGTCATCGGCACCGTGCACGGGGACCTGCACGACATCGGAAAAAACCTGGTCTGCATCATGCTGGAAGGAGCGGGATTCAACGTGGTGGATCTGGGCGTGGACGTGCTGAAAGAAAAATTCATTGAGGCGGCCATCGAACACAAGGCGGACATTATCGGGCTCTCCACCCTCCTGACCACCACCATGTGCGTGGTGGAAGAGACCGTTGAGGCCATCAACGAAGCAGGCCTGCGCGACTCCGTGAAGATCATGGTGGGAGGCGCCCCCCTGAACCAGGACTTTGCAGACCGCATCGGGGCCGACGGCTTTGCCCCGGACGCCGGTGCCGCAGGCAAAATGGCCCGGGAGCTTGTCCTTCACTAGCCGCAATCAGCCTCCGGCGGCGAGATGAGCCACCCCGAAAGCAAGTTGCCGGAATGCCCTTCCCTCGTTCCTCGGGGAAAAGCGCATTGGCCTTTGATGTTGATCGGCCTGAATCTGCTTTTTAAAGGCCTGTTTGCTAAACCCGTCAACATGTGCAGGGGCTTTGGACTCCGAGCGTTTACGAACCCGGAGGCCTGTCTTTGCCTCGTCCCTCACCCGCCCCGCAACCATCGCCTTCTTTTTCTCAACCCCCTTGCAATTTGCAGGCATCGCGGTATGCTCATCCACGTTTTCACATGAACCCTTCAAGAAGACGGGATACTGCCATGGCACCTGCCCCCACCACCCTTTTTCTGCGCCATGCGCACGCCCCCAACCTTGAATGCCGCCTTCAGGGCCACGCTAACTCACCCCTTACGGAGACCGGACGCAACCAGGCCCGGGCCGCCGGAGACATCCTTGCAGACACCCCCATTGCCGCAGCCTTTTCCAGCCCCTCGGGCCGCGCCGTGGGCAGCGAACCCAATGATCGGATACTGGGACATCCCCACGCACCACGACGGGCTCCGGGAGATCGGCCTGGGCCCCCTGGAGGGCATGCCCCTAACCGAGGCGGAGAAAATTCACCCCAAGGCATGCCGGGACTTCTGGGAAGCGCCCCAGGACTTTGACCTGCCCGGGGCCGAGCGGTACAGCCAGGTGCAAAACCGGGTCCTTGCCGCCATCGACGAACTCTTCCAGGCCCACAAGGGCCAGGCCATTCTCCTGGTCTCCCACGCCATCGCCATCAAAACAGCCCTGGCCCACTTCCTGGGCAAGGCCATCTGGGAGCTGGGCGACATCCGGCTGCCTGAAAACGGCCGCATCCTCACCCTGCAGGCAACAGACGGACACCTGGCCCTGAAGGACCCGGAGGCCTGCCTCTTCCAGGCAGAAGCCAGTCACTAAAAAGAGCTGTGCTTTCTATGGTTAAAGTGGGTGGAAAAATCAGGTCTCCGGCGGCCAGGTGGGGCACCTTGAATAGTTAGAAATCATGTAACTATTCAGCTCAAAATTGCCTCCGGCGGCCCTGCCGGGGGCCAAACTTTTGCCCGATTTTATGAGTCGGGTTTGACAAACAGGTCTTAAGTAAGCCTTCCAGGCTACGCCGAAATAATTTCGACATTTTCACACCCGCCTTAGAAGAGTTTTTTGCGGAGCTTTTTTTTAAAAAAGCGACCCGCCGGAGGCTGGCTTTAAGGGCGGCTATGAGATATCACCCTTTGGATTCTGTGGCCTCGCCACCTGCCTTCTGGTCGCCGTCTGCGATCCTGGCGATGGAATCCAGAAGCTGTGGCCGGTACCGGGCCATGATGCGGGAAAATTCGTCTTTGCGGGTTTTGTCGATGGACGAGGCACGGGGGGTGTCGATCTTGGTGGGGTCCACGGGCTTGCCGTGGATCTTCATGCGAAAGCAGAGATGGGGCCCGGTGGCAAGGCCGGTGGAGCCCACGTAGCCGATGAGGTCTCCCTGCTTCACCTTTTTGCCGGTGCGCATGCCCTTGGCAAAGCGGGACATGTGCAGGTAACCGCTCTCGTAACCGTTGCCGTGGGTGATGAGGATGTGGTTGCCCGAGCTGTTGTTGGAGGCCACCCGCTTGAGGGTGCCGCTGCCGATGGCGTAGATGGGGGTTCCGGTGGGGGCGGCGTAGTCAACGCCGTAGTGGGGTTTGTAGCGTTTCTGAATGGGATGGTAGCGCCTCAGGGAAAACCCCGAGGAGATGCGGGTAAAGGCCACGGGGGTTTTGAGAAAGACGTGGCGCAGGTTCCTGCCGTCCGGGGCGTAGTACTCACCGCTGCCGTCGGGCTCTTCCATCCTGAAGGCCTCGTGAAGCTCCCCCTGGTTGGTGAAGGCCACGGCCAGGATCTTGCCGTACCCCTTGAACCGGTTTCCCGCATACCGTTTTTCCACGAGCACCGAAAAGGTGTCCCCCACCCGCAGGTCATGGACAAAATCGATCTCCCAGCCCATGAGGTTGCCGATGCGGACCGCCAGTTCGGGCCTTTCCCCCACGTGGGACATGGCACCGTACAGGGAGGTCCGGATGGAGCCCGTCACCGTCTCGGTGCGTACATCGTAGGCGATGGGCTTTACAACGGCCGTGTAGTCATCCCCTTCCCGGGACACCTCAAGATAGCTATCCGAATCAATGGCGTACTCAAACCGGGCAAACTCTTCGTCCAGGGTGGCCACCTGCCAGGTGTTGCCCACCTGGATCCGGGTAAGGTCGTACACCGGGGTGCATGCCCCTGCGAAGGGGCGGCCAAAGGCGAGAGCCACTTCTTTAATATGGAGGCGGCGGTGTTTCCTGAGGAAACCTTTCCCTTGACCAGGGTCTCCCGGGGCTCCGGGGGAAGGACGGGGGCCTGTGCTTCCGACACTGCTGCCGGGGCGTCGGCGGCATCGACGGCAGCAGACAAAGAGGTCTCATCGTGTTCGTCACAGGCGGTAAACAAAAGGGCAGCCAGAAGGACAGCAAGAAGGGAACGATATGTATAATTCATGAAGCGAATTCACTTACGTTTGGGGTCATTGTATCGGGCAACGGACGCGGCGATGCCCGGCGAGAAAAGGCCGGGCCAGCAAGAATGGGATGAAGAGAAGCCGCCGTCCTGCTGAAGAATTATTGTCAACAGGACGTACCACGATCAATGATTCGCTGTCAAACGGCCCCGATGCCGCCTTGCCCCAAGGGTCGGGAAATCGGCACGAATACCGCATGTTGGGAACACAAAGGCCGGGCAAAGGAAACGGGTGGTACCAATGCGCAAAAAATAAGCCCGTGAATCCTGGAATTCACGGGCTGTGGCTGTCCTGAAAAAACTGAGGAGGGGGAGGGAAGGCTTACAGGGTAAAGCGCCCTGTCATCCCTTTGAGCTCGCCGGCCAGGGTGTTCATGTCTCCGGCGCACCGGGTGAGGATGTCCGTGCTGTCGGTGATCTCCCGGGCCGACACGTTGACATCGGCGATATCCCGGGCAATGGAGGCCACAGTGGCCGAGTTTTTCCCCACCTGGCGGTTCACATCCTCCACCTTGGCCGAGGCCGCCTCGATGTTTCCGGCGATTTCGTTGGTGGCAATGGCCTGCTCTTCCATGGCCGAGGCGATGATGGAGACAATCTCCTCCATCTTCCCCACCACGGAGGAGACATTGGAGATCTCAGAGACCGTGGACTCGATCTGGGCCTGGACTTCGGCCACCTGCTCATGGATTTTTTCCGTGGCCCCGGAGGTCTCACCGGCCAGGTCCTTGATCTCCCCGGCCACCACGGCAAAGCCCCGTCCGGCTTCCCCGGCACGGGCCGCCTCGATGGTGGCGTTCAGGGCCAGCAGGTTAATCTGCTGGGAGATGCCCGAGATGGTCTCGGAGATGGTGCCGATCTCGTGGGCGGACTCGGCCAGGGCCCCCACCTTTTCGGTGGCGTTCTTGGTCCCGGAGACCGCCGAGTCCGTGATCTCCTTGGCTGTGTTGGCGTTCTTGCCGATCTCTTCGATGGTGGAGGCCATCTGCCCGGCGGCGGATGCCACCGAGGAGATGTTATCGGCCGCCTCCTCCACGGAGGAGGCCACAAAGGCAATGCCGGTGTTCATCTCTTCGGCGGCCGCGGCCACGGTGTCCGAGCGCTCCGAAGTCCCTGCGGCACCGGATTTCACCTGGGCGGTGACGGCGGAGAGTTCACTGGACGAGCGGGCCAGGTGATCGACCCCTTCGTTGATGCTCCCCATCATGGTATGCAAACTCTTCACCACGCTGTTCAGCGACGACGACAGGGCTCCGATCTCATCGCCCCGTTTCACCGACAAGGTCCGGGTGAGGTCCCCTTCGGCCATGCTCCGGGACAGATCGACCCCCTCCTGGAGGGGGGAGGTAATGGCCACGCTGATGGCCACCCCGAAAAAGAGAGAGAGGGCCACGGCAATCGCCATGATGATAAAGTTGGCGGCCTGGATCTTGGAATACAGGGCCTGCCCGTCTTCGGTGAGGTGCCGGGCGTCCCGGCTCAGGGCGGCCACGGCCTCGTCCAGAAGGGCCAGGGTCTGGGTCTGCTTTGCCAGGCAGGGGCCGTTGGCCATGGCGTTGAGTTCGATGTTCACGGCCACCGCCTTGTCCACCTCTTCGCCGATCCTGGAAAAGGCCTCGGAGACACTGGACTGCACGGGCAACAGGTCCTGCTGGTAAATCCCCGCGGCCCGGGACCTGAAGCCCTGATCCACAAAGGAATCGATCTGGCTGAAATGCCGCTGCAGGGACATGGCCTCCAGCTCGATGTTCATCAGCTCCCCTTCAATCGCCTCTCTGAGCGAGGGGATTGTGCGCGCCACGGTTGTTCAAGGGACTCGGCAATGACGTTCCAGTCCGTGCCGTCCTTGTCTTCAAGGGTGTAGATCCGCCGGGCCATGCGATTGACCGCGGCGTCAAAGGCCCCTTTGGCCTTCAGGGTCTCAGCGTGGAGCGGAAGGGGGTTGAGGATGCCTGTGGCCTCCAGCTCTTTGAGCTTGGCAAAGAAGGCGTCGTTGACGCCCGTCCACTCTTCAAAGGACTGGGTGTAGGCCTTCCACGCCGCGTCCACCTCCGGTGACCGGGGAAAGGCCTCAAAGGCCGCCATGCTTTCGGCGTATTTCGTTCGAACAATATCCAGCTCTTCATATTCGGCCTGGAGGGCCTCCGGGTCCAGGTAGGCACTCAGGAGCCCTTGCTGAGCCTGCACAAACCGATTTGCCAGCTCACGCATCTCCGCGATGTGCTCCATGGCCGGCAGGCTCTCTTCGGTGGCCGTCTGGAGGTAACGCCCGATGGTGGTGGCCGCGTATCGACCGAAAAGCCCGATCACCACCGTTGCCACCGAGAGCAGCAAAAAACTTCCCACCAGTTTTTTCTTCAAGGGAATATCACTGAGTTTCAACATACAGAGCAGCCTCCTTTCCTTCCGTTCGATGGTCCGTGTCTGCCGACCATAACGGACAGGCATCGGTCCCCCTCACAAACCAAACCTTATATCACGACAAATGCTACCCCTAAGGGAACGCACCGTCATATTTCCAACCTCTCAAATTTATTCGGCATACCCAAGCACTGCCTTTACTGATTTATTCCTTACGATGCGGGGATCTCGGGCAGCGGCGGAGGTAAAGGCCGCAAATCAGACGACAAAGAACAGGTAGAAAAAAGCACAGCCCCCGGCCACGCCATGGCTGTCTACCGGTTCAGCCTCAGGATGCCCACGCCCAGAAGGGTCATCAGGGTGGAGAGCACCTTCATCAGGTCCAGCCGCTCCTTGAGCACCATGACTCCCAGGAGCAGGGCAAAAATGATGCTGGTCTCCCGCACCGCCGCCACCATGGCAATGGGGGCCAGGGTAAAGGACCAGGTCACCATGGCGTAGGCGGAAAAAGAAGCGCCCCCGCCCTTGAGGGCAAAGGCCCACTCGTGGCAGACCACCCGGGTCAGGATCCCGGGCCTGAGGACCCGCATCACCGCGGCAAACCCAATGGCGTTGAGCACCGACAGGCAGCCGTAAAAGCCAAGGGCCGTGCCCGCCACCCGGGCCCCCATGCCGTCCACCAGGGAGTAGGAGGCGATGAAGCACCCCGTCACAATGGAGAGAAATGCGGCCTGGCCGTTGCGGAGCCCGTCGCTTTTGCGCACCAGGGTCAGGCTCATGATCCCGGTGCCGATGATCCCGATGGCGGCCATCTCGCTGTAGGAGAGTTCCACCCCCAGAAGCCCCACGGACACCACGGCCACGATCATGGGGGCCACCCCGCGGGCCAGGGGATAGACCTGGCTTAAGTCCCCGATGCGGTAGGAGGCCAGCAAAAAGAGCTGGTACCCCACATGGAGCAGGGCCCCTGCCACCAGGTAGGGCCAGGCGTCAAGGGACGGCAGGGGCGCCACCAGAAGGGCGCCCAGGGCAAAGGGGGTGTGCCCCAGCACCACGGCGGTCATGCTCACGTGCTTGTCCGGTGTGTTTTTGACCAGAAAATTCCAGGTTGCGTGCAAGAGGGCCGCAAGCAACACAACGATCATAACGGTAAGAGACATCATAAAACTCCTGTACGGCAGGGGTTAAAGCGAAACAGGCCTCGATAGCAACAACATAGCACATAATGATGCCCCGGCAGGAACGGGGCCCCGGGTCCTGAAACAGGAGCCCGGGGCCCGTCAAAAACCCTGGTCATCAGATCTTGAACTGACCCACCACCTCATTGAGGCCTGCGGCCAGGCCCGCAAGCTCTTCGGAGCGACCGTGGACCGCGTTGCTGCTTTCGGTGAAGCGACCGGCGGACCGGTTCACCCCGGCCATCTCCTCGGCGATCTCACCTGAGACGCCTGCACACTGGGCCACCTGGCCGGAGACCTCCTCCAGGCCCCGGGAGGCCTGGGCAAGGTTCTCGGCGATTTCGCCGGTGGAGCCGGATTGCTGCTCCACGGCGGCGGCGATGGCCCCCACCAGCTCGCTGACGTCGTCGATGACCGCAGAGATCCGGCCGATCCCCTCCACGGATCGGGTGGAGGAGTCCCGGACCCCGTCGATGCGCTGCCGGATTTCGCCGGTGGCCTCGGCGGTCTGACCGGCAAGGGCCTTGATCTCTCCGGCAACCACGGCAAACCCCTTGCCCGCCTCACCTGCCCTGGCCGCCTCGATGGTGGCGTTCAGGGCCAGCAGGTTGGTCTGCTCCGAGATCTCGGAGATGGCCTCGGTGACCTTGCCGATGTCCCCGGCGGCAGCCCCCAGGGCATCCATGATAACGCGTACCTCTTTGGCCTGATGCACCATCTCCGTGGTGACGCCCCGGGCCCTCTCGGAATTCCCGGCGATCTCTTGGATGGTGGCGCGCATCTCCTCGGTGGCTGCTGCCACCATGTTCACGTTGGCGGTGGCCTGCTCGGTGGATGCGGCAACATCGGCCATCACGCGATTGGTCTCCTCGGCAGAAGCCGCCACCGTTCCGGCGCGGTCGTTCATCTCGGTGGCGCCGTCGGACATGGTCACCGAGAGACGGGAGAGCTCGCCCCCGGAGTCCTTCACGGCCTCGGCATTCTCCGCAAGGGTACGGATCACCCCGTGGATTTTGTCGATAAAGGCGTTGAACCAGGTGGCAAGGGCCCCCACCTCATCGCCTGTGCCTGCCTCAAGCCGACGCGTGAGGTCGCCCTCCCCTTCGGCGATGTCCCGCAGCATTTCGGCGGTGTTGACAATGGGGTGCGTCACCACCCGGGCCAGGCCGAGGGCCGCCCCTGCGGCCAGAAGAAAAAGCACGCCGCCGATGCCCAGAATCATCAGGGTCAGGCGCCGGGTCGGCCCCATCACTTCCCGGGTCTCAATGACGCCGATGAGCTTCCAGCCCAGGGTGGGAGAGGTGTAGACATCGGCCAGGCAGTCCACCCCGCCCATCTCCACGGCCACATGGCCCGAAGCGATTCCGTTGAGGGTGGCGTAGGCCGGTGAGTCCAGCTCCGTCATTTTTTTGAAGTTGGTGGCAGGGTCATGGGGGTTGGCCAGGATGGTTCCGTCTCCCTGGACCAGGATGGCAAACCCGCTTTCGCCGATGCGGATGCCGTGAATCATGTCGGTTAAGCGCGACAGGGAGACATCAATGCCCACCACCCCGGTGCGCCTGCCGTCGGGCCCGGTCACCGGGGCCACCAGCCCCACAACCGTCAGCCCGTTACCGCCGGAGAGATACGCAGGGGTCATCACCAGCTTGCCTGCCTCGGCGGGCTTCCGGTACCAGCTCCTCTTGCGGGGGTCGTACCCCGGTTTTTTCACCGCAGGAAGGGAGGTGAGCAACCCGCCGGCCTCGGAACCCATGTAGATCTCGCAATAGGAGGGGCTGGATTCGTGAACCCTCTTGAAAAGACGGTAAAGATCTGCGTTGACGCCTCCGTCCTCAAGGGGAGTGACCCGGGTCTTTTCCGTTGTGTGCACATAGGAGGTGACCTTGTCCCCCACCCCTTTGAGCAAAGGGTCGGAGGCCAGCTGGGTCACGTGGCTGGCAATCCCGTCCATGAAAAGGTTCATGGCGTTGTCCACCTGGACGAGCTCCCGGGTCGTGGCCCCTACAAATCCGTCCATGGACAGCTGCTTTAATTGAAGGGCAACCGCCCCCATGATAATGGCGATGGGGACAACGGCAACGCATGTAAAAGCGATCACCAGTTTCTGCTTGATTGAAAATGTCATGTTCTATGGCCTTTCGACTGGGGCGGCACCCGGGATGTACCTGCCGGTACGGGTTGCCCTGCCTGTGTGTGGGGATGGCAGCGGACTCACTCTCCAGAACAGAGAAGGAAGCCTTTCGTATACATCCCTTGTTTTCGCGTAGAATGACATTTTCTTTACTTTCTTTTTTCCCCGGGATAGAAAATTTCCGTAAATCCCCCGGGACCACACACCCTTCAGCCCCCCCCAAGGCAAAAATAAGTTGCTGTAAAAATCAGCCATACGATACAATGGATGCCGATGTGGCAAGGCCCCTCACACAATCCTTACAAAACAGCGGTATGGTGAACGGTCCATTTAAAGGGAACAGCCCGAGTTCCCTCAACACACACCCAACCGAATCAAAAAAACAGAACACGCATTCACGATTAAGGAGACACACCCATGCCCCAGAAGCTCACCCTTCTCTTTCTCTGCACAGGCAACTCCTGCCGAAGCCAGATGGCCGAAGGCTGGACCCGCCACCTGAAGGGCGATGTCATCGACGCCTGCTCCGCGGGCATCGAGACCCACGGCTTGAACCCCGACGCCGTTGCCGTCATGGCCGAAGCCGGGGTGGACATTTCCGGCCAGAGGTCCCAGAACATTGCCGACTTCATGGAGACAAAAATCGATGTGGTGGTCACGGTCTGCGATCATGCCCACGAGACCTGCCCTCTGTTTCCGGGCGGCGCCAGGGTGGTACACGTGGGATTTGACGATCCCCCCCGGCTGGCCCGGGATGCAACGAGCCGCGAAGGCGAGCTGGACTGCTACCGAAAAGTGCGCGATGAGATCAAAGCCTTTGTGGAGACCCTGCCCGGCGCCATCACCGGATAACCCCATCGCAACATAAGGAGACGCCATGACCACCCCACGCCCCGACGGCGACCATCGCGAAATGAAAAACCCCTTTGAGCGATACCTGACGGTCTGGGTAGGCCTCTGCATTGCGGGGGGCATCCTCCTCGGCAAAATCGCCCCGGAGCTGGCCAGGACCCTGGACGGCATCAGCATCCGGGTCAACGGCGCCCCGGTGGTCTCCATCCCCATCGCGGTCTGTCTCTTTTTCATGATGTACCCCATCATGGTCAAGATCGACTTTGCCGAGGTGGTCAAGGCAGGGAAAAGCGGAAAACCGGTGACCCTGACCCTGGTGCTCAACTGGATGATCAAGCCCTTTACCATGTACGGCATCGGGATTCTCTTCCTGGGGGTCCTCTTCCGGGGCTTCATCGGCCCCGAGGCCACGGACCTCGTCAAGATGCCCTTTGGCCTGGACCTCCCCGAAGGGGCCGCCCACGGGGCAGGCACCGTGGTGGTCTCCGGCGGCATCAGGATGCTCGAAGTCCCCCTGTGGCGGAGCTACCTGGCTGGCTGCATCCTCCTGGGCATCGCCCCGTGCACGGCCATGGTGCTGGTCTGGGGCTACCTGGCCCGGGGAAACGACGGCCTCACCCTGGTCATGGTGGCCATCAACTCCCTGACCATGCTCCTTCTCTACGGGGTGCTGGGCGGGTTCCTGCTGGGGGTGGGCCGCCTCCCCGTGCCCTGGGAGGCCCTGTTTCTCTCCATTGCCGTCTACGTGGCCCTGCCCCTGGTGGCGGGCTACCTCTCCCGACGGTGGCTGATCAAGGCCAGGGGGCGCGCCTGGTTTGAGGAGACCTTTCTCCACCTGCTCACCCCGGTGACCATCACCGCCCTTCTCACCACCCTGGTGCTTCTCTTCAGCTTCAAGGGCGAGGTGATCCTTGCCAACCCCCTGACCATCCTCTGGATTGCCGTTCCCCTGTTCCTGCAGACCATCCTCATCTTCACCTTAGGTTACGGTGCGGCCCGGGTCCTGAGGCTCTCCTACGAAGACGCGGCGCCCGCGGCCATGATCGGGGCCTCCAACCACTTTGAAGTGGCCATCGCAACGGCCACCATGCTCTTCGGGCTCTCCTCAGGCGCTGCCCTGGCCACGGTGGTGGGGGTCCTCATCGAAGTGCCGGTGATGCTCATGCTGGTAAAAATCTGCACCCGGACCCGCCACTGGTTTACCCCATAAAAAAAAGCCCCATGCAGCCGGTCGCTGCATGGGGCTTTTCCTTACTTTTTACGTCAAACGAGGCAGGCACCGCTTAGTAGCGGTCGTACCCTCCGCCGTCTCCGCCGTTGTTGTAACCGCCTCGACGGCCACCGCCGTAATCCGAACGGGGTTTTCTCGGCCGTGCTTCGTTAACGGTCAGGGTCCGGCCCATGATCTCGGAGCCGTTGAGCGCTTCCAGGGCCGCGGCCGCCTGGTCTGAATCAGGCATCTCCACAAACCCGAACCCTTTGGAACGGCCGGTGTCACGATCGGTGATGATGCGTGCTGAATCCACCTCACCAAAATTTTCAAAGACTGTCCTGAGCTCATCATCGGACATACTGTAGGCAATATTGCCGACATATATGTTCATCTGCGCTTTTCCTCATCGCCATTGGTTCCATGTCATCATCGAAATTTACCCCATGGCGAACGCAGACAAACTTCGATACCCGGGATACGTCATCCGGGCTTTTTCCATTTTGCCGGTACCATCAGACCTGGATATCCTGTGTCACGGCCTCCCCACGTTCGGCGCCATTTCGATACAGTACACTTAGTCATTGGAATACCTAAAAGATTACAGATCAACACCAAGGCTGTCAACACGAATAGTGACCGGCGGTTATTTTTTCAAACCCCAGGCCCTGCGGATCTTTTCACGTGTTTCCCACACGCAGGAGCCCCCGTGGACCTTGCATCCCCTTCAGCCCCGGCTCCGGACCCTGAGATTTCTCCCTTGACACGGCAACCAAAACCATGCAATTAATTAGTAATTATAACCAATTATAAGTAATACTCGCCTTTCATATCCATGGCGCCCAGCCCCCATGGTTCCACGCACGAAGGCCCCTTCGCCGGAGTCTCACCCCATCGCCGCCAACCCGACGCACCAGATAACGGTCCCACGGACCATGGCACCTGCCGCCACGGCAAGACAATGCCCCTCCCAACCCACGTGATGCCTCCCCGGGGAACACGGCAGACGCCACACAACCTCGACCCGTAAGCCCCTCGACCCTTCTCATCAAAGGTGTCGACGTCAACACGGCCCTGCTCGCACCCCGCTGCGATGCGACTCACAGAAGGCCCCACCCCATCCCGGAGGACTGAATGAAAGCCAAAGCCAAGTCTGCCAAGCCGTCAGCACCCCATCGCCAGTCTATTTCCCGACACCTGAGGTACTCTTTGGGAACCCCGGAGAAACAGGCAACGCTCCCAAGCCTCTACGAAGCCACAGCCCTTGCCGTACGCGACCACCTCATCGACAAGATGATGGAGACCGAAGCCCGGTATGAGAAAAAAAAGGCAAAGCGTGTTTACTACCTCTCCCTTGAATTCCTCATGGGGCGATCCCTTGGGAACAACCTGTACAACCTGGGGCTCTTCAAAGACTTTGCCCAAAGCCTGACAGACATGGGGGCCGACATCGACGAAATCCGCGCCCAGGAACACGATGCCGCCCTGGGCAACGGTGGCCTGGGCAGGCTCGCCGCCTGCTTTCTGGACTCCATGGCCACCCTGGGCCTGGCCGGATACGGCTACGGCATCAATTATGAGTTCGGTCTGTTTAAACAGGAGATCGACAACGGTTACCAGAAAGAAAAACCCGACAACTGGCTGGGGGACGGCACCCCCTGGCAGATCACGCGCCCCCAGGAGCAGTGCATCATCCCGGTGTACGGGCGCATCGTCCACGCCAAAGACCGCGACGGCAACTACAACCCCATGTGGATGGACTGGAAGACCCTCATCGGGGTCCCCCACGACATGCCCGTGGCCGGGTACGGGGGCAAGACCGTAAACACCCTCAGGCTCTACGCGGCCAAATCCTCCGACGATTTCGACATGGACATCTTCAACACCGGCGACTACTTAAGGGCCGTGGAGCAGAAGATGACCTCCGAGACCGTCTCCAAGGTGCTCTACCCCTCCGACGCCATGGAGTCCGGCAGGGAACTGCGACTGGTCCAGGAGTACTTTTTCGTGGCCTGTGCCATCCGGGACATCGTGAACCGCCACCTTAAAAACTACAAAACCTTCAACACCTTTGCCGACCGGGTGGCCATCCAGCTCAACGACACCCACCCGGCCCTGGCCGTTGCCGAGCTCATGCGCCTGCTGGTGGACGAGCATGCCCTCTCCTGGGACCGGGCCTGGACCATCACCCGCGCCACCTTTGCCTACACCAACCACACCCTGCTCCCCGAAGCCCTGGAAAAATGGCCCGTGGGCCTCATGGAGTATGTGCTGCCCCGGCACATGCAGATCATCTTTGAGATCAACCACCGGTTCCTGGACGAGGTGAAAGCCAAGTGGCCCGGAGACACGGGCCGACTGGCCTCCATGAGCATCATCGAAGAGTCCCACCCCCGCCAGGTACGCATGGCCCACCTGGCCATCATCGGAAGCCATTCGGTCAACGGGGTGGCCGCCCTGCACTCCGAGCTGGTCAAGACCGAGCTCCTGCCCGACTTCTATGCCCTCTACCCCAAACGGTTCAACAACAAAACCAACGGGGTGACCCCCCGGCGCTGGCTCTACAAGGCCAACCCGGGCCTGACCTCCCTGATCACCCGGCACATCGGAGATTCATGGGTCACCCAGATGGAGCGAATCGAAGACCTGGCCCCCTTGAGCCGCGATGCAGCGTTCCAGGACGAATTTGCCGCGGTGAAGCGGGCCAACAAGGAGATCCTGGCCCAGACCATCTGGGACACCTGCCGCCTCAGCGTCTCCCCGGACTCCCTGTTTACCATCCACGCCAAACGCATCCACGAGTACAAGCGGCAGCTCCTCTGCCTGCTTCACATCATCCACCAGTATCTGGAGATCGCAGAGGGGGGCAAGCTCCCCGAGGTACCCCGCACCTACATCTTTGCAGGCAAAGCCGCCCCGGGCTACGAGGCGGCCAAGCGCATCATCAAACTCATCAACAGCGTGGCCGAGACCGTCAACAGCGATGACCGCGTGGGCGATGCCCTTAAGGTGGCCTTTATCCCGGACTACCGGGTCTCCCTGGCCGAAAAGATCATCCCGGCAGCCGACCTGAGCGTGCAAATCTCCACGGCAGGCAAAGAGGCCTCGGGCACGGGCAACATGAAGTTTGCCATGAACGGGGCCCTGACCATCGGCACCCTGGACGGGGCCAACATCGAGATCATGGAAGAGGTGGGGGAGGAGAACATTTTCATCTTCGGCCTCACCGCAGGGGAGGTGCAGGCCATCCGGGCTTCCCACAACTACCGCCCCTGGGAGATCGCCGAGACCAACCCGGCCATCAAGCGGATCCTGGATGCCCTGGGCACAGGCCGGTTCAGCCCGGACGCCCCGGGACGGTTCATCCCGGTCTGCGAGAGCCTGCTCAGCAAATACGACCCCTACCTGCACCTTGCCGATCTGGCGACCTACATCACAGCCCAGGAGCAGGTGGAGACCTGTTACGCCACGCCCCGTAGCTGGATGGAAAAGGCGATCCTCAACGTGGCCCGCATGGGCAAGTTTTCCAGCGATCGCACCATCATGGAATACGCAAAGGACATTTGGAATGCAACGCCCCAGGTCTGACCCGGAGGGCATAATCGCCATACTTTAAGGAGGCAGCACATGCGTTTAGAGACACGCAAAGAGGGAGAGGTCTTCATCGTCCGTTCCCTTGAAAACAGAATGGACGCCAAAGTGGCCGTGGACTTTCGCACGGACATGGCCCGCTACATCGACGACGGCAACACGCGCATCGTCCTCAATGTGGGAGGCCTCAACTTCATCGACAGCAGCGGATTGGGAGCCATCGTCTCCTGCCTCAAGCAGGTGGGCCGGGACGGCGCCTTCGTCATTGCCGAAGCCGACGAAACCGTTCTGAGCATGTTCAAGCTCACGCGCATGGACCGGGTCTTCCGGATGTTCGATACGGAAACCGAAGCGGTCCAGGCCCTTTCCAGCTGACCCCTCAGGAGGATCCCATCATGGATTCAAAAAAAATCACCTTTGCCATCGACAGCAACCTGAGGGACGTCTCCCTCATCGGCCTGTCCATCAACAAAATCTGTTCCCAGATCCCTTTGTCGGACGTGGAGGTCTACCAGATCGAGGCCTGCGTGGTGGAGGCCATCAACAACACCATTGAACACGCGTATCAGAACACCACGGGCCACCGCGTGGAGGTGGACGTGGATCTCTACCTCGACCGCATCGCCTTCAAGGTCAGCGACACCGGGTTGAGCATGGACCCGGCCGTCAGCCCCTCCCTGGACTTTGACCCCGAGGATCTGGACAAGCTGCCCGAAGGCGGCATGGGCCTGTTCATCATCCACCAGGTCATGGACCAGGTGGCCTATCGCACGACCAGCGGCAAAAACACCCTTGAGATGACCAAGAACTTCGGGCCCCACCCCCTCCTCGACGGTCACACGGATCCCCACCAGGCGCCCTCTGCCTCCCCACACCCCGGGTAAGGGACAAGGAGACCCATGAAGACACCTTCCTTTACACAGGCAGACCGTGAGGCCTTAGCCGCCCGGGGCATCTCCGAGGAGCAGGCGACAGAGCAGCTCAGGACCCTTGAGCAGGGAGTCCCCTACCTCCCCCTGGACAGGCCCTGCACCATAGACGACGGCATCATCCGGCTCTCCCCGGACACCATCCGGGAGTGCATCGCCCGTTACGAGCGGGAGGCCCCGAGGCGGGAGATCACCAAGTTCACCCCGGCCTCGGGGGCGGCCACCCGCATGTTTCAGGACCTGATCCGCATGGAAAAAGACGACGCCTTTGTGGAGCCGGACTGGGTCCAGAAAAAAGCAGACAAAGGGGACGCCGCCAGCAAGACCCTGGTCACCTTCATGGCGAACCTGGACAAATTCGCCTTTTATGAGGCCCTTTCCGTGCTGTCCGCCCACGAAGGGATCCCCCTGACCCGCCTCCGGGACCGCAGCCACCACCTCCGGATCCTGCGCTACCTCCTTCACCCCGTGGGCCTGAATTACTCCCGGCGCCCCAAGGGCCTCATCCTCTTTCACCATGCCCCGGAAGGTCCCCGCACCGCCTTTGAAGAGCACCTGGTGGAGGCGGCCCACTACGCCAGGGGAAGAGGCGATATCTGCCGACTCCACTTCACGGTTTCCATGGATCACCAGCCCCGCTTTGAAGCCCTGTTCAACCATGTGCGCCAGGGTTACGAATCCCGCCTCGGTGTCCGTTTCGACCTGCACTTCTCCACCCAGAAGAGCAGCACCGACACCCTGGCCCTGGACCTCTCCGGAAACCCCTTCCGCCAGGACGACGGCTCCCTTCTCTTCCGACCCGGCGGCCACGGGGCCCTTCTGGATAACCTGAACCGCCTGAAAGGGGACATCGTCTTTATCAAAAACATCGACAACGTGGTCCCCGACCCCTTAAAGCCCCCCACCACACGGTTCAAAAAGGCCCTGGCCGGGCTGCTGCTCACCCTCCAGGCAGACACGTTCAGGTGGCTCAAGCTCTTGAGCGTGCCCGGGCCGCCCACCATGGCCGACGAAGCCATGGAATTCGCCCAAAGCTGCCTCAACATCAACATTCCAGAGTCCATCCGGCGGGCCTCGCCCCCCCACCGCCGCACCTGGATCATCGACAGGCTGCATCGCCCCTTGCGCGTCTGCGGCGTGGTGGAAAACCACGGAGAGGCCGGGGGAGGCCCCTTCTGGGTAGGCCAGGGCAACGGCCCTTCCCTGCAGATCGTGGAGGCGTCGTCCGTGGACCCGTCCTCTCCCCGCCAGCAGGAGCACCTGAAGTCCGCCACCCACTTCAACCCCGTGGACCTGGTCCTGGGGCTCCGAGACTTTCAGGGACGGACCTTTGACCTTACCCAATTCACGGACCCGGAGGCGGTTTTTATCTCCAGAAAGACCAAGGCCGGGCGAGACCTCAAGGCCCTGGAGCACCCCGGACTCTGGAACGGCGGCATGGCACGATGGAACACCGTGTTCGTGGAGGTGCCCCCCGAGACCTTCGCCCCGGTTAAAACCGTTTTGGACCTCCTGCGGGACGAGCATCGGTCCGCCCCCGCGTACCAGGACCCCTCACGTCCCTGGGCCCTGTGCAGGGGCGCCGAATTCGGAAAACCTTCTTCGGGCACAGCGCCCCCCGACGGAGAGGTCCCCCCATGAAACCTGAGCGCCCCATACCGTCCATGGGCCCGGTACGCACAGGAGCCTGGGTCGCCGCCTTCCTGGCGGTGGTGATGGGGTGTGTCGCCTGCATGACGCCCCAGGCGCCTCCCGACGCATCGCCTGAAAACCATGCCGTACAGGCGCTCTCCCTGGACGGCCCCTGGCACTACAAAACAGGGGGCCTGGGCCCTGAAAATCTCTTTGACCCGGCCCTCTCCCATGGGGACTGGGCCCTGATGGAGCTCCCGTCCAACTGGTACCTCCGCGGCCTGGACCACGCCGGGGTGGTCTGGTTTCGAAAAACCGTGACCCTTGACCTGCCGAAAGACGCCCTGGCCCGGCTCCACTTTGAGGGCGTGGACTATGCCTGCGACGTCTGGGTCAACGGCCACTGGGTGGGCCACCACCAGGGCTATTTCGCCCCCTTTGCCTTTGATGTCACGGACCGGCTCACGCAAGGAGAAAACCTCATCGCCGTGCGGGTCAACAGCCCCAACGAGGAGTACGGCAAAGAGTGGAGCCTGAACAAGCGCCTCATCAAAGGGGTGCTGAACCACCACGACACCCGCCCCGGCGGGGCCTGGTCCCACCGGGGGCAGGAGAAAAACTGCGGCGGAATATGGGCGCCGGTAACCCTTCGGATCACCCGAAAAGCTGCCATCACGCGCCTTGCCGTCACGCCAAAGATTACGGGCACCGGCGCCGAGGCCCGGGTTGCCATTGACCTGGCCACACCGAACATTGAAGGGGAGACCGTGGAGGTCCTCCTCGGGATCACGCCCCACACGGCAGAGGGCCAGCCAACGCAAACCGTCACCACCCGGGCGGAGTTCCCCTGCCCGGGCACTGCCCTTACGGGCCACATGGTCCTTTCCGTGCCCGAGGCCAGGCTCTGGTGGCCCTGGGACCACGGAGAAGCCGCCCTCTATCGCCTCACGGCCACGGTTCGCCAGGGCAAGACAATCCTGGATACACGCTCGGAGACCATGGGGTTCCGAGAGGTCCGAAGGGATCCCGACTCAGGCACCTGGTTCATCAACGGCAGACGAATCTTCCTGAGGGGCACCAACTACATCGCCTCCCAGTGGCTCTCGGAGATGACCGAAGAGCGCCTGGCAGCAGACCTTCGGATGATGAAAGAGGCCCACATCAATGCCATCCGCGTCCATGCCCACGTGGAACCCAAGGCTTTTTACCGCCTCTGCGATGAAATGGGCCTTCTGGTCTGGCAGGATATGCCCCTGCAGTGGGGCTACTCAGACGACAACGAGGTGGCAACTGAGGCCGCCCGTCAGGCAGGGGAGATGGTGGTCTCCCTCTACAACCACCCCGGCATCTTCACCTGGTGCGGCCACAACGAGCCTCCCTGGGATGCCACCTGGATGAAGTGGAAATACCCCAATTACACCCCGGGCCAGAACCGCCTGCTGGGCGAGACGGTGGGGCGGGCCCTGGCCAAAACCGATGCCACCCGGCCCGTACAGAATATCTCCCCCACCGCCGACCACCCCTGGCTGGGGTGGTACTCGGGGCACTGGCGGGATTATGCCCGGCCCACGGACAGGGCCCTTATCTCGGAGTACGGGGCCCAGGCCCTGCCCGCACGCAAGACCCTGGAGAGCTTTCTGCCCCCGGACGCCCTCTGGCCCCGGACCCGTGAGGCATGGGACCTCTGGGCCTACCACAACTTCCAGAAGAGGGAGAGTTTTGAAATCGCAAAAATCCCCCGAGGAGAGTCCGTCGATGAGCTGATCCACGCCACCCAGTCCTACCAGGCCAAGCTCACCCAGCTTGCAGCGGAATCGTACAGGCGCCAGCGTTTTGCCCCGGTGGGGGGCATCTTCCAGTTCATGTTCGTGGAGGGCTGGCCCTCCATGAACTGGGCCATTGTGGATTACCTCAGGCACCCGAAACCGGGCTACGAAGCCCTGAAACAGGCCTATCAGCCCCTGCTGCCCAGCATCGAAATGGACAAGGAGACCTGGGCAGAAACTGAAACCGTCACCGCCCGGTTCTGGGTCATCAACGACCGGCCGGAGGGAATCCCCGAGGCCACCTTGACCCTGGCCCTCATGCAGGGTGACAAAACCCTCACCAAAACACGGACGCCCGTTACCGTTGAGGCAGACAGCGCCCGAGAAATCACCCACCTCTCCCGGGCCGGGCTGATCCCAGGGGACTACCGCATGGAGGCGGCCCTCCAGGGGCCAGACGGCGGGGTCCTGGCCACAAACGCCCTGGATTTCAGGGTGGAAAAAGGAGACAAACCGTGACCCGTGTCCTGGCCCTTGCCCTCATGGTTGCCGCCCTGCCCGTGGCAAGCCTCGGCAACGCATTGCACCCGGGGTCCGAGCCCACGCGCATCCTGGTCAATCAGGTTGGGTACCTCCCCCACCTGCCCAAGCTGGCCCTGCTCACCGGAGAGCCGAAGGGCGCGCGGGATGCCCGGGCCACCCTGGTGGACGAGAACACCGGCACCCCCGTCCTTGAGATCGCCCCGGGGACCCCGTACCGGGAAGAGCCCCACGGCACCGCCCTGAGGGTTCTGGATTTCTCAAGGCTCACACAGCCGGGCCGCTACCGCATCACCTGGCAGGGGGTACGCTCCGCCCCCTTTGAGGTCAGCCCCAAGGCCTTCCATGACGGCCTGACTCTGTTGCTGCGCTCCTACACCCTGCAACGGTGCGGCACGGCCCTGAACGACCCTGTCACCGGGCTGGTCCACGAGCCCTGCCACACCCGGGACGGGGTGGTGGCCCATGAAGATGCCTTTGCCGCCACGGGCTCTACCGTGGACGCCCGGGGCGGATGGCACGATGCCGGAGACTTCGGAAAATACGTGGCCACCACCGCCGTCACGGTGGGCAGGCTCCTCGCGGCCTGGGAAGAGGCACCGGCGTTCTTTGAAAACCTCGACCTCTCCCTGCCCCATAAAGAGAAAAGCCCTCTGTGCGACACCCTTGCGGAGATCCGGGTGGGCCTTGACTGGATGCTGCGCATGCAGCGGAGCGACGGCGCCTTTTACCGAAAGCTCTCCGGGGCATCCTGGCCCGCGGCCATCCCGCCGGACGCGGATTTGCAGATCCGGTATCTTTACGGCATCTCCTCCCCGGAAACAGCCAAGGCTTCAGCAGCCCTTGCCATGGCGGCCCGGGTTTACAGAACCAAAGACCCCGCCTTTGCCGGGACCTGCCTTAAGGCAGCCCGGCGCGGCTGGGACTTTCTTGAAGCCACCCCGGAGATGGTGGTGGATGTCCATAAGGGGGACGACACGGGCTCCGGCCCCTACCTTGCCGGTCCCATCGACCGGGAGGCCACCCTCACCACGGATATAGACGACCGGTTCTGGGCTGCGGCCGAGCTCTACATCACCACGGGAGAGGCCCCCTTTCTTTCAGAGGTGCAACGCATCCTGCCCCTGCTCCCCTGGGGACTCTTTGAGTGGAAAGACCCCTCGGCTCTGGGCATGGCCAACCTCCTGCGCCACAAAAACACACCGGGCAAGGTCTCCGCAGCCCTTGAGGCCAAGCTCCTCCGCAGGGCGGACAGCCTCCTTGCCAATGTACGCAAAAGCCCCTGGATGACGGCCAACCCCCGCATCATCTGGGGATCCAACAAAATGATCGCCGAAGAGGGCATCACCCTGGCCCTGGCTGCCGAGAAGACCAAAAACCCCGCCCATGTATCGGCGGCCGCAAGCCAGCTCAACTACCTTCTGGGGATCAACCCCTTTGGCATAAGCTACGTCACAGGCCTTGGGGAGACCTCGGTGAGCCACGTCAACCACCTCTACGGCAGGGCCGTGGGCATCAACATCCCGGGGCTCCTGGTGGGCGGGCCCAACGCCAACGCCGAAGACGGCGTCGCCCCCAAAGACAAGGGGCTCAGGAGCTACATCGACAAAGAGACCTCCTACGCCACAAACGAGTACGCCATCGACTACAACGCAGCCCTCATCGGCCTGATGGTCCGCTTAAGGGCCCTGGAGACCACCTTATGACCGCCTATTTCGAAAAATACGAATCGGTCCTGCCCCCGGAGCCCATCCCCCACTCCATCCCCCGGGAGCTTCTCTGGCAGTTCCTGGCCACCATGAGCCTGGGGGTGGGGTTCTGGTACATTGCCTGGCGCTGGACCGACTCCCTGAACCCCGAGGCTCTCTGGTTTGCCGTGCCCCTGGCCACGGCCGAGACCTTTGCCTATGTGGGGCTCATCCTCTTTGTCATCAACCTCTGGGCCGTGCGGGACATCCCCATGAAAGAGCCCCCCTCCTCCATTCGCCAGTGCGTCTCCGAACCGGACGCCTTTGAGGACCGCCCCCTGCAGGTGGACATCTTCTTTCCCACCTACGACGAAGATCCCGAGCTGGTAAGGCTCAGCATCCTGGACGCCAAGGCCATGGACTACCCCCACCCCCTGTCCCTCACCATCCATGTGCTGGATGACGGCAAGCGCCCGGCCATGGAAGAGGTGGCCCGGCAGGAGGGGGTCAACTACATCACCCGGGACTCCAACATCGGGTTCAAAGCGGGCAACCTGCGAAACGCCATGGAGCAGACCTTCGGGGACTTCATCGTCATCTGCGATGCCGACACCCGCCCCTTTCCCACCATGCTCCGGCGCACCCTGGGCTACTTCCGGGACCCGGACGTGGCCTGGGTCCAGACCCCCCAGTGGTTCTTCGAGCTTCCCCCGGGCACTCCCCTTGCCCAGGTGATGAAAAAGCGGCTGGGCACCCCGGGCCACCTCCTCGGCCGGGGCATCGAAAAGATCGTGGGCCCGGTCATGGTGGGGGAAGACCCGTTCTGCAACAGCCCCCAGATGTTCTACGACGTGATCCAGCGGCGCAGAAACTGGGCCAACGCCTCCTTCTGCTGCGGGGCGGGCTCCATCCACCGGCGTGAGGCGGTGATGGAGGCGGCCCTGAAGTCCTACTCCACGGCCATGGACCGCTTTATCGGAAACATCACCCGGGACATCAAAGACCTCTCCCTGAAGTCCGACCTCACCGAAGCCATGCAGCGGGAGCTGGCCCTGGAGACCGAGCTCACGCCGTACAAGTTCCACGTCTCCGAGGACATGTACACCTCCATCGTCCTCCACTCCGACCCGGACCGGCAGTGGAAGTCGGTGTTTCATCCCCCCATAGAGTCCAAGATGCTCTCCACCCAGGACCTGGTGAGCTGGGCGGTCCAGCGGTTCAAGTACGCCGGGGGCACCATCGACGTGGCCTTGAACGACAACCCCCTGTTCAGGCGGGGCATGACCATTCCCCAGAAGCTCATGTACGCCTCCACCTTCTGGTCGTACCTGGGGTGCATCTGGAACGTCATCTTCCTTGCGGCCCCCATCATCTACCTGTTTACGGGCATCGCCCCGGTGGCCGCCTACTCCATGGACTTTTACAAGCACGTGCTCCCCTTCCTCTTTTTGAACACCCTGGCCACCATGGTGGGCACCTGGGGGGTGGCGGCCTGGTCCGGCCAGTCCTTTTACCTCTCGTTTTTCCCCATCAACTTCCGGGCACTGACCACCGTGCTCAGGGGAAAAAAGATCTCCTTTCCCGTGACCCCCAAGACCCGGCAGGAGGGAAACTTCGCCCACCTGGTGGTCCCCCAGATCCTGGTGATGGTCCTCACCGCCGCAGGCCTTGTCTATGCGGGCCTCATGGCCTGGGCAGGACGGTTCGACAATGTCAACGGCCTGCTCACCAACGCCTTCTGGGGCGCAAACAACATCCTGGCCATGTGGGGCATTGTGGCCGCCGCCTTCTGGAAACCCGACCCGAACGATGAAGGAGAGACACCATGACCTTTACCCAAGGCCTGCTCAGGGCACGCAGTCACATCGTCTTCCTCCTGGGACTCGTTGCCGCCTTCGGCACGGTCATCGCCCTGGAACGGGCCGAGTTCCAGCAGGCCGCGGCCCCGGCCCTTGTTATCGAAGAGACCGCCGACCTTGCCATGGGGGCTCCGGCGTCCCTGTCCCAGACAGAGATGGCCTGGGCCCGCATCGCCTGGACCTACTTTGAGAACAACCTCCAGGAAAACGGCCTCGTCAACTCCGTGGACGGCTACACCGCCACCACCCTCTGGGACACCGCCTCCTACATGATGGGCCTCATCTCGGCCCGGCGCCTGGGGCTCATCGACGACGGGACCTTCCACGGCCGCATGGGCACGCTCCTTGAGACCCTGGAAACCCTGCCCCTGTTTGACGGCAAGCTCCCCAACAAATCTTACAACACCGTCACCGGCGCCATGGTGGATTACAACAACCGGCCAACAGAACGTGGCATCGGATGGTCGGCCATCGACATCGGGCGGATCCTCACCCCCATGAACATCCTGGTCTGGAACCACCCCCGCCACACCCAGCGCGTGGCCGCCATCCTCTCGGCCTGGGACTTTGAGGCCCTTATTCAGGAAGGAAGCCTCTACGGGGCGGCCCTGGACGATAACGAAGAGATCCTCCTGCTCCAGGAGGGACGGGTGGGCTACGAGCAATACGCGGCCAAGTCCCTTGCCCTCATGGGCCTGGACGTGACCCGGGCCCTCTCTTACACGGCCTTCCTCGATTTCGTGGATGTCTACGGGGTCATGGTGCCCCACGACAGCCGGGACCCGGAGATCTACCACGCCCACAACTACGTGGTCAGCGAGCCCTTTATCCTGGATGCCCTGGAATACGGCTGGGACGAAACCTCCCGGGAGTTCGCCTACCGGGTCTTTACGGCCCAGCAGCGACGGTTTGAGGCCACAGGCATCTTGACGGCGGTGAGTGAGGACAATATCGACACCGCCCCCTGGTTCGTCTACAACACGGTCTTCACCGACGGAAAGATCTGGAACTGCATCACCGAAGCCGGAGAGGACGCCTCGGCCTTCAAGAGCCTCAGCACCAAGGCGGCCTTCGGCTGGCACTGCATCTTCGACACCGACTACACCCGCCGCCTCATGACCGCCGTGGCCGGGCTCAACGACCCGGCCAAGGGCTGGTACTCCGGCCTCTACGAAAAAAGCGGGGCTCCCAACAAAGCCATCACCTGCAACACCAACGCCATTGTCCTGGAGAGCCTCTGCAGGAAGCAGACAGGAAAACTCGTCGCCATCCACGGCACCAGCGACGCCAAAGAGTCCGAGCCGCAGACCGCGGTGCGGCTCCACCCCGAAGGAGAGACCCCATGACCACTCCGACCCCAGCCCGACGCACGGTGTTGTTCGGTGCCGCTGCCGGGATGCTCCTGCTCATCCTCGGCGCCTGCTCCCCGGACGGCTACCGGTTCATCCCCTCCTACGACGACGGCGAGGAGGACCGCATCGAGGCCATTGCCATCGACAAAAA
Organism: Desulfoluna sp. CYM3A; assembly: GCF_056829965.1. Taxonomy (NCBI): domain Bacteria; kingdom Pseudomonadati; phylum Thermodesulfobacteriota; class Desulfobacteria; order Desulfobacterales; family Desulfolunaceae; genus Desulfoluna; species Desulfoluna sp. CYM3A. Next base: position 65,463 of record NZ_CP186556.1, on the reverse strand, counting down.
GCCCGAGCCGCCCCGGGACGGTCCGCGCCATGTGGGGCGCAACGGCGCCCTCACCGAAGAGGAGATGGCCCTGGCCAGGGTGGCCTGGGTTTACTTCGAAAACAACTACAACCCGGAAACCGGCCTGGTGAACGCGGTCAACGCCTACCCCTCCACCACCATGTGGGACACCGGCTCCTACCTTGGGGGCCTCGTGTCTGCCTATGAGCTGGGCATCGTCGACAAGAACGAACTCAACATGCGCCTCACGGCCATCTTAAAAACCTTCAATGAACTGGACTTTTTCAGAGGAGAGCTGCCCAACAAGGCGTACAACACCAAGACCGCCCAGAAGGTGAACTACGCCAACCAGCCCGGGGAAATCGGCTACTCGGCCCTGGACCTGGGCCGCCTGCTTATCTGGCTGCGCATCATCAAGGAGCGCTACCCCGAGCACAGCAACGCCATCGACAGCTTTATCCTGCGCTGGGACTTCTGCCAGGTGCTGGACCGATGCGGCACCATGTACGGGGCCATCCTCAAGGACGGCCAGCCCCAGTACCTCCAGGAGGGGCGCCTGGGTTACGAAGAGTATGCGGCCAAAGGGTTCCAGCTCTGGGGGTTCGACACCACCCGGGCCTCCAAGGCCGAGCCCTTTGCCTACATCCTCATGTTTGACGTGGACGTCCCCTACGACACCCGGGACCCCCGGGAGCTGGTGGCCCACAACTACGTGGTGTGCGAGAGCTACGTGCTGGACGGCATCGAGCTCAACTGGGACCTCACCACGGACAGGGACGACAACGACCGCTCCCACTCCGACACGGTCTCCGAGGATTTTGCCCAGCGGATCTACGCGGTGCAGGAGGCAAGGTACCGCATGAAAGGGATCCTCACGGCCCGCACCGAGCACCAGCTTGACGGCCCCCCGTACTTTGTCTACGACACCATCTACACCGACGGCTACACCTGGAACACCATCACCGAGGACGGCACCTACGTGCCCCAGTTTTCGGCCATTGCCCTGAAAGGGGCCTTCGGCCTCTGGACCCTCTGGGAGACCCCGTACACGGACCTGCTCTACGACGCGGTCTCCGGCCTCTACGACCCGGAAAAAGGCTTTTACGAAGGACGCTACGAGGTCAACGGCGGCCTCATCAACACCTTTACCGCCAACAACAACGGCATCATCCTGGAGACCCTGCTCCACAAGGTCCAGGGCAAGCTCCTGAAGTTCGGGGACCACCCGAGCAAGTGGGATAAGGTCATCGCCGACGAATTTTCAGGATCCGACAAGTGTTACCCCGGCCACCGCGAGAGCTGCGGCCCCTTTGTAAAAGAGAAGGTGCCCTGACCCATGACGGGAGAGCCCATGGCCCGCGTTCCCCTTTTTGGCCCCATGCTGCTCGGCCTGCTCCTGCTCATGCTTGGAGCCATGACGGGCTGCGGGGTCATCGTCCGCGGGGTGGACCGGGGGGTGTCGGCCACGGCCAACTCCGACCTGTTTCACCAGGGGCGCCACGGGGAGCTCACAGAACAGGAAGAGACCTGGGCCAAAATCGCCTGGCGATACTTTGAGAACAACCACAACCCCAAGACGGGGCTCGTCAACTCCGTGGACCGCTATCCCGCCACCACCATGTGGCACACGGCGGACTACCTGGGGGCCATGGTCTCGGCCCGGGAGCTCGACATCATCACCCCGTGCGAGTTTGACGAGCGGCTCAGCCGCCTGATGCACTTTTTCAACACCATGCCCCTGTGCTTTAACGAGCTCCCCAACAAGGTCTACAACACCCAGACCGGGGCCATGGTGGACTACACCAACCAGCCGGGCGAAATCGGCTGGTCGGCCATGGATTTAGGAAGGCTTCTGTCCTGGCTCTACATCGTCAAGTGCCGCTACCCCATCTACTCGGAGTACATCGACAAAGCCGTGCTCCGCTGGACCTTCTGCCGGGTGGTGGACAACTGCGGGACCCTCTACGGCGGCCTCAAGGTACACAACGCCGTGGACACCTTCCAGGAGGGGCGCCTGGGTTACGAGGAGTACTGTGCCAGGGGCTATCAGCTCTGGGGATTTGACACGACCCAGGCCTCCCGCATCGAGCCCTTTGAAAAGGCCACCCTGTACGGAATCGAGTTTCCCTACGACAGCCGGGACGTCCGGGAGACAGGCACTTACGCTCCGGTGCTGAGCATGGGCTACCTTTTAGACGGCCTGGAGTTCAACTGGGACCGCACCGACCAGAGGCAGGGGTGGGACAGCGTCCACAGCGACACGGACATGGCAACCATCGCCGACGCCATCTACCGGGTCCAGGAGGCGCGGTTTGAAAACGACCACGTCTTCACCGCCCGCACCGATCACCAGGTGGCCGGGCCGCCCTACTTTGTCTACGACTCCATCTTCGCCGCCGGGTACCCGTGGAACGTCATCTCGGACAGCGGCACCTACCACAAGGAGCAGGCCCTGGTCTCCACCCGGGCCGCCTTTGCCATGTGGGGCCTCTGGGAGACGCCATACACCGACCGCCTCATGGAGCTGCTTCACTGCCTCAACGACCCGGAAAAAGGGTGGTACGAAGGCCGCATGGAGAACACCGGGAGCCACATGAAGCTCATCACCGCAGGCACCAACGCCGCGGTGCTGGAGACCCTGTTTTACAAGGCCGACGGCAAGCTCTCGGCCTGCGTCGACCCCAATGAAGCGTTTCCCAGGCCCTATTACGACCTCAACGTGGAAAACCCCTTTACCGAGGAGGGCAAATGCCTGCCCCTGGAGCGAACAGGATGCGTCCCGTAACCCAAGCAAGCCCCCATGGCGGCCAAAGACGCCCTGGCCCGTGGCTCCTTGGGCTGTGCCTGCTCCTGTGGGCCTGGACCGCTGCGGCCGGTCCCCTGTCCGATCCGTCTCCCTTTGAAGACGGATTCCGCCATGCAGAAGAAGAGGCCTGGGAACGCGCGGCCCAGACCTGGGTGGCCGACGGCGAGACCCACCTCAAGCGTTCCCGGGACCAGGAAACCCTTCGCCTGGCCGCCTGTTTCAACGTGTTTGCCACCATCGCCTTTGAAAAGGCGAACAACGCCAGGGCTTACGTCACCTGGTCGGCTGCCGTGCGCTACTTTCTGGAGAGCAACACCTCGTGGGAGGCCCAGCAGGAGGATCTCCGCCTGGAGGCCCACGCCATCGACACCCGGCTGAAGGCGGGCCTTTCGGGCAGCCTGCCCCTGTCTGGAAACGATCCCCAGCGGCGGCTCATGGACATGGTGGAGGGCCTGGGTCTCCTGACCTACAGCGGCCCGAAAGCAGGGCTCCAGGTACGGGACGTGGCCGACGACGAACCCGAGATCCGGGTCACTCGGAATTACTTTCCCCGGCCCCAGGCCCTTGCCGTCCGCGAGACACAAGCTCCCGTGGACCAAAAAGGGACCCGCCACGGCGCCCTGGCAGCAGAGGCCGCGTCACAGCCCAAGACAGAGGGTCTTCCGGGCAAAGGGATGATCCCGCCCCCCGCCACCGAGACGGTACCCACGGACGTTCCTCCGTTACCACCGCCGCCCGTCAGGGAGGAGCCCCTTGCCGCGTCCCCGGTCCAAGACGTGCCGGAGGCGGATGCCACGGTGGTCGAGACAGCCCCCAAGGCGGCCCCCATGCCCTTCACCACCCGGGGCAACATCCGGAAAGCCGAGGGGTTCACCGCCGAGGACCTGGAGATCTCCCGCACGGCCTGGCGCTATGTCATCGAAAACTACCAGACCAACACCGGCCTGGTGAACTCCGTGCACAACTACCCCTACGCCACCCTCTGGGACCTGGGGAGCACCCTGGCCGCCTTTTCCTGTGCCATGCAGCTCGGCATCATCGGGCCCACGGAAGGGAAACAGAAGATCACCCGGTTTTTAGAGACCCTCCAGGTTGTGGAACTCTACAACAACGAGCTTCCCAACCGGGAATACATGACAAAGACCGGAGAAATGACGGATCTTGGCAGCAGGCCCAGCAGCGTGGGCAGCGGGTGGTCGGCCCTGGACATCGGCAGGCTCCTCATCTGGCTCAAGATCACCGCGGCCTGGTACCCGGACTTTGCCCCCATGGTGGACAAGGTGGTGGACCGGTGGACCTTTGACCGCCTGGTTCAATACCGGGAACTCAACGGCATGCTTTTTAACGGAGAGAAAGAGTGGCTTCGGCAGGAAGGACGCCTGGGCTACGAGCAATACGCAGCCACGGGGGTGGCCCTCTTCGATCTGGATGTGCGAAAGGCCCTGGATTACAAGGAGACGGACACGGTCACCATTTTGGAAAAGAAGATTCTCCACGACACCCGGAACAAGGCATTTTTCACCAGCGACCCCTTTGTCATGGCCGCCATGGAGCTGGGTCCCATCGACGATACCTTTTCGGACCTCACCCGTAAGGTCTACGACATCCAGCGAAAGCGATGGCTCAAGAGCGAAGAGGTGACGGCGGTGAACGAAGACGCTGTGAACAAGGCGCCCTGGTTTGTCTACACCAATGTCTATTACGAGGGCACCCCCTGGGCCTGCGTCACCCACGACGGCGCCCCGGCCGACGACTTTTTTTCCCTCTCCACCAAGGCGGCCCTGGGCTGGAGCGCCCTTTTTGACGACGCCTACGCCACCGCCCTTCGCCAGGCCGTCGTCGGCCTGAAGCACCCCCGCTACGGCTTCTACGCAGGGAAATACCCGGACGGCACCATCAACACCTCCCGGAACATCAACACCAACGCCGTCATTCTTGAGACGATGCTTTACATGAAACGAGGGTCCACCCCATTTTTAACACAAGGAGTCTTTCCATGATCAACACCATCAACCTCAACCTCAACTACGACGACCCCATCAAAATCGCCGAAAGCATCTACTGGGTAGGCTTTTACGACGAGGAAACCGGGCTGCACTGCAACCCCTACCTCATCGTGGACGGCGACGAAGCCGTGGTCATCGACGGAGGCAGCCGTCCCGATTTTCCCACGGTCATGACAAAGATCCTCAAAACCGGCACCAACCCCTCGGCCATTCGGTGCTCTATGACCACCACTACGACCCGGACCTCTGCGGCAGCGTCTCCGATTACGAAGACATCATCGAGCGAAAGGACCTGCGCATCATGTCGGCTTTAGAGAACAACTTCTTCATCCGGCACTACGGCCCGTCGGCAACCCTCATAGACATCGCAGACTACAACGACCGGTTCACCTTTTCGTCGGGACGCGTGCTGGAGTTCATCCGAACCCCGTATGCCCACAGCGCAGGCAGCTTCATCACCTACGACGAGTTGAGCGGCGTGGCCTTTACCAGCGATCTGTTCGGCAGCTACGGCAGTCAATGGGAGCTCTTCATCGGCCTGGACGACGAATGCAGGACCTGCAAGCACCTGGACGACTGCCCCAAGGGCAAGGACTACTGCCCCATCACCGACATTCTCACCTTCCACCAGATGATCATGCCCTCGGGCAAGGCTTTGAGGCACGCCATCCGGCAGATTTTGAAGACCCCCGCAGGCATGGTGGCTCCCCAGCACGGCAGCGTGATCCCCATGGAGCAGGACTTCCGGGCCATCGGAGAGAGGCTCATCAACCTTGACGGGGTGGGCATCGACAGGATCATTACAGACGAAGGAGACACCTGATGAACATGGAAGAGCTGGGCTTCCCGGAACTCAGCGGGTTCAAGCTCAAACGGGACATGGCCTACAACGTTTACAAGGCCGCCGTACGCTACCGTACGGAGAAGAAAGACCACGACCTCAACAACCGGGTGCTGAAAACCATCATCCTGCACTTCTCCCAGTCCCAGCGACAGCTCGCCGCCCTCAACCGCAAGCTTCTGGCTTCCCAGCAGGAGCTGGAGATCGACCTGAAGGCGGCCGCCGGGATCCAGGAGAGCCTGCTTCCCCAGTCCGCACCCAACGTCGAGGGGTTACGCCTTCGCCGTGGGTTTATCCCCTGCCAGAGCATCGGCGGGGACATCTTCAACGTCTTTCGCCTGGACGAGGACCACATGGGGCTCTACATCCTTGATGTCAGCGGTCACGGGGTGCCGTCTGCCCTGGTGACGGTGTCCGTGTCCCAGCGCCTCAACGCCCAGAGCGGCATGCTGGTGAAAAAAAAGCAGGACGACCCGCCCCGCTACAGCCTCACCTCTCCGTCTGAGGTGCTTCAGGCCCTGGACGAAGAGTACCCCATGGAGCGGTTCGACAAGTACTTTACGGCGGTCTACCTCATCATCAACTTCAAGACCGGCCACCTGACCTACAGCAACGCAGCCCACCCGGCCCCCATCCTCCTCCACCCGGACGGCCCTCCGACCCTTCTCACCGAAGGAGGCACCATCGTGGGCATGGGGGGCATCATCCCCTTTGAAGAGGAGACCATCCGCCTCCGCCCGGGCAACAAACTCATCCTCTACACCGACGGCATGACCGAATCCCGCAACCTTCTGGGAGAGTTTTACGGAGACCAGCGCCTCCAGGATACCCTGGACGCCCACAAACACCTGCCCATCGACGAGCTGCTCACCCGAACCCACGAGGACATGATGAACTTCGGGGAGAACGAACCCCTGGGGGACGACGTCACCATGCTGGGAGTTGAGTTTGTGTAGTCCCCGTCTCCCATGGGCAGCAAGCTTCGCCGCCCTGGTTCTGGTCCTGCTGTTCCACGTGCCCTGCCGGGGCGAAACAGCCCAGGAGATTTACCATGCGGCCTTGAGCTCCTTTTCCATGCCCTTAAGCGATCTTATGGAGAAAGAGCACGACTCGGAGTGGCGCAACCTCTTTTCCGGCTTCAGCGGCAACGTCGCCTTCAACTACCCCCTTGCCGACACCGTGGAAGAGTCCCGGGGGCCGGACGGCACCCAGACCGAATCAGGATTTCGAAAGGCCACGGTATCGGCCACCTTCAAGTACAACCCCCTCAGCTACTGGTTTGCTTCGGTGACCTTTTACGGGTACCTGAACTTCGATGAAAGCAACCCCTGGTGCCCGGACTGTAGAGCTCCCTGGGACCCTGATTTTTCCTACGTCTTCGGCTACGACGACTGGCACCCCTACACCTTCAGCCTCACCTACGCCAATTACGGAGGCAACCGGCTCAACCCGGACAAAGAAAAAGGGGAGAAGGTCACCGACTTTTCAAGCGGCACCTACTCCCTTGGCTGGAAATTCCTCATCCCCCGCAGCGTTGAAGAGCTCTTCATCGTCCACCCCACCGGCGGCCTGGGCGGCGGCATCAACTACAACCTCACCCCCACCTACTCCGACCTCGCGTCCGGTGAGGAGAAAAGCTGGAAACAGAGCCTCTCTTTAACCCTCAAGTACACCATCTACAAATGGTGGTACGCCACCATCACCTGCTATTACTACCCCCGGCCGGACCAGCAGCAGCCCTGGGACCCCGACTACACCTACGGGTTCGGCTACTTCGACTGGCACCCCGGCACCGTCTCCGTTCAGTACAACAACTATTCGGGCAACCGGTACCCCTGGAACGACTCCCCGGAGGATACCGGCAGCTTCAAGTACGGAAGCATCTCCGTTCTCTGGTCCTGGGTGTGGTGACCCGTGGAGCCCCAATCCTAAGGCGCCCCACGGGCCGCGCCTTCACTCCGCGCTCTCTTTGCCGCCGTTGCCTGAACGTGCCCCCTTGCCCGCCATCACCGTGCGCTCACGAAGCACGATAAAGTAGGCCAGAAGCGCCACCTTCTTCTCCCAGTCCATCTCCTGGTCCAGCACCGAAAGCACAAGGTCCGCCATCTCTGCGGCGTTCTTGGAGACCCCGGAGGCGATGCGAATGCGGGAGACCCCTTCGGAGAGCTCCTTGAGCAGCGCCTGGTACATCTCGTTGGTGAGCTGGGTCTTGAACTCCGGCACCACGGCGTAGGGGACCACGTTGGAGGAGAGGATCCCGGCCAGGCAGAACACCTGCTCGTCCTTCTCTTCCCGGCCTTCCAGGAGCTTTTGCACCTCTGCGGCGGCCGAGTCCGGCTCCATGCGGTTGGAGAGGATGCTGCCCAAGGTGGCGTCCACCATGCTCCCCACCTTTCCGGTGAGCTCTTTCATCCGCTCCTGGGACAAGCCGCCCCCGTAGATGGGGTCTTCGGTCCGAAAGGCGGGGAGCCGGTAACGGGTCATGAGGTCCTTCAGCGCCACCTGGCGGTCATCGGGCTCAAGGACGGACCAGAAGTCCAGAAAGGCGTCGGCATGATGGACGAGGCTCTCTGCCTTGCCGCCGATGAGTTTGGTCAGGGTCTCCTGCATGTCGTGGTTCATGGTTTGCCTCCAATTCATCCCGTTTTCATGGGGATCGTAGGTATATTCCGGTAAGGGTCCGGGGCCGTGACACGGGCAGAACCGAAGAGGTCGGTCTCCCCTTGTGAATGTCGGCCCCGAAGGTGTCGGCGGACCGCGGCGCGTCGGTCCGGCCGGTTGCCAATCGCACCAGGTTCAAGGCGGGCACAGGGCCCGGGCAGGAATGGGAAAGGGAAAGAATCGCTTGTGCAGGTCGCTGGAACAGAGCCCGAAAGGGCTGGGAGCAGGCGCAAACAGGGTCGTGGAGAGCAAGGCGGCGCACCGCCCCGGCAAGAGAAAAAAGAAACCTGTTTTCAATGGGATATATGCAACAATTATATATTTTTTCAATACGTTTGGCAACCGGAGCGTCAGAATACCCATTGACAAAGGGGGCAATCAGGCGTTTAATGGGTGCCACTTATTCTCAGGGCGGGGTGAAATTCCCCACCGGCGGTAAGCCTCAATGGCAAGCCCGCGAGCGCTCTTTCCGGTTCATCACCGGCGAGGGGACAGCAGATCCGGTGAGATTCCGGAGCCGACGGTTACAGTCCGGATGGAAGAGGATAGGATGTCCCCATACGGGGCCTGAACGAAATTGATTTTTTCGTTGTGCCCTGTTTCGTGATGCCTTTCGACGCGTGCGGCAAAGGATGGTCCTTTTGCCCACACCCCTTCCGTTAGCCCTGATTCTGGAAATCCTCGACCCTGGTGCATGATTTTTTTCGTCTGGTCCCATGCGTGCCTTTAGGAGTCGGGTTAAACATTATCTGGAGGTTTTTCCATGAATCAGAATCTTCTCGAACAGTTTGGCAACCCCATTGAACGGGTTGAAAAGGCCCTTGAAGCCCTTCGAAACGGCAACGGTATCCTTGTTGCCGACGACGAAGACCGTGAAAACGAAGGCGACCTGATCTTTTCCGCCGAAAAGATCACCGATGCCCAGATGGCCCTGATGATCCGGGAGTGCTCCGGCATTGTCTGCCTCTGCCTCACCCCGGAGATGACCTACCAGCTGGACCTGCCCCAGATGGTTCCGGCCAACAGCTCCCAGTACGGCACCGCCTTCACCCTCACCATTGAAGCCGCCAAAGGGGTCACCACCGGTGTCCGGGCCAAAGACCGCGTCACCACCATCAAGGCTGCCATCGCAGACGGCGCCCACCCCGACGACCTCAACCGGCCCGGCCACGTCTTCCCCTTGAAAGCCAGAAAAGGGGGCGTGCTGGAGCGCGGGGGCCACACCAGGGAGGAGGCGCGGATCTGGACCTCTGCCGCCTGGCAGGGCTCAAGCCCACGGGCGTCCTCTGCGAGCTCACCAAGGAAGACGGCACCATGGCCCGCCTTCCCGACCTGGTGGACTTCGGAAAGAAACACGGGTTCCCGGTCCTTACGGTGGAGGACATTGTCCACTACCGCCGGACTGTGGAGTCCAGGCAGGTGGCCTGATCCAAGCCCTTCGTCCGGGGCCGGCCAAAGGCCGCACCTTGTCACGATGACATCACCTGACCTATGACAACCCGAATAAAAGGGGGCGCTGTCCCTCCTCCCGACAGCGCCCCTTTTTTGTTTTGTCCCTCCAACGCGCCGAACCGCACCCTTCTCCCTCAGCCCCCAAAACAGCAGCATCTTTCCCATACGGTGTTTACCCTGCGCAAATACCTGTGCTATGACCAATAACATCAACCATCCAAGAACAGTACGTATCGCCAACCGGACCACGACATCAGACCGAGCAAGGGCCCATGACCACTTACTGTCTCCACCACCCCCACGACCCTGCCCACTGGAGCTGCCCCCTCTGCGGCGGCACCTTCTGCAATGCCTGCGTAAAAACCAGCACCCATCGCACCCTCACCGTCGACCGCCAGATCACCCTCTGCCCGAAGTGCAACCGGGAGATGGACTGGATAGGTGCCCAGAACGCCATCGTCCCTTACTGGGAGAGGCTGCCCCACTTTTTCCTCTACCCCCTGACCACAAAGATCCTCCTCTTTCTGGGGGTGCTGGGCCTGCTTCACTACATCTTTGACCCGGAGAGCCTCCCGGGAGTGCTCGTAAGCATCTCCAGTTCGGCCCTGGTCCTCCGGTACGCATACCTGGCCCTGACCACCACGAGCAGCGGAGACCTGACCCCGCCGCCCATGGGCGGTATTCCTTTGGGCAGCAGCATCGTCATTGTGCTGAAACAGGGGCTGGTGGCCTTTCTCCTCATCGTGCCCTACGCCTTTGTCGTTACCATCGCAGGCCAGACCGCCGCCTACCTTCTGCTGGTCGTTATCATCCTCTGCGTCCCGGCCATCATCATCCTGCTGGCCACCTCCAACCGGGTACTCCACGCGGTGAACCCCAACGCCTTTATCCGCCTGGCCACCCGCATCGGCAAGGGGTACCTGGGCATGTTCGGTCTCCTCACCATCCTCTGGGGCGCCCCTGCCCTGGTGGTCGGCCGCCTGGCCCCCCATGTTTCCCCCAACTTTCTGAGTGCCCTCACCTGCGTCGTCAGCGGGTACTACAGCCTGGTCTCCTACCACCTCATGGGCTACGTCACCCTCCAGTACCATGAATCCATCGGGTACGACGTGGCCCAGGAAAACTTCAAGGCCGCCGCCACACCCATGAAGGCCGCAGAAGAAAAAACCGTGGAAGACCCGCAGCTCAAGCAGGTCACCTTCCTGCTGCGGGAAGGCCGACTGGAGGACGCCCTGGCATATATCGGGGAGATCAAGGCACAGAAAGGAGAGTTGCCCACACCGGAGCTCTCGGAAAAATACTTCAGCCTGCTGAACATGCTTGGACACACTGAAAAGCTGACGGCCCACGGCCACACCCACCTTGACGAGCTCATCACCGCAGGAAAAAAAGAGGAGGCCTTAGCCACCTATGCCGCCTGCATGGAAGCGGACCCGGACTTTGTCCCCTCGGCAGGCATCCTCTACCACATCGGCACCTGGACCAGCGACCGGGTCTCCCCGGAACAGGCCATCGCCATCCTCCAGCGAGCCATCCGAAACCACCCGGACGACCCCATGCTGCCCGCCATCTGGTTCCGGGCCGCCCGCATCTTAAACGACCGGCTACACCAGCACGACAAAGCGCTGAAGCTGCTGAACGGCATCCTCAAAAAATTCCCGGAGCACGACATCGCCCCCCAGGTGAGAAACTACCTTTCGGTTATGTGATGGAAAGTTAAAGCCTGCCTCCGGCGGCGGGGTGAGCCACCTCGAAAGCAGATTGCCCTGGTGGTTTGTGCAAGCTCGCCCACAGGCTTCGAGCTATCCTTACGTCACCGCTCCCCATGGTTCGCTGAACCAGGGCGGCTTCGGCGGAGTCGGGAAACTGCTCCCGGAGCACGGCAAGGAAACGTCTGCAATGTGCATCGTCCCCCTTTTGCTTGAAGTGGGTGGCGTGCCGCAGGAGGGCATCGGGAAGACCCGCAAGGTTCGGGGCTTTGCGGGTAAGCATCATGAGAAACCGATCGCATGGCTTCCACCGTGACCGGGGAAAAACCCGGCAAGGGCGGGGTAGAAGGGAGGGAGGAAGACCACGGACAAAGCGTTCCACGTAATCGTCATAGGTACTGAGCACGGCCTCGGGCAGGGCGTTGTGACGGAGCATGGCCGTGAGCACCGCCACGGCCGTCTGATGGTAAGCAGGGTCGTTGGGGGTATTCCGGGCAAGGGTGTAGAGCTGTTCCAGGGCCTTGGGATGCCCGGGTTCCAGGGCGAGCACCGACTCCAGGGCCGTTTTCGCACCGGCCACATCAAGCTGTGCCATGCAGGCCAGTGTCTCGTCCATCAACACGGAGACCCGGTCCTCTTCCGGTTCCGTGTCAAACACCTCCTTGACCTGCCCCTTGAGCACATGGGTAAAGAAAAGGGCGCACAGTCCCCCGGAAATCAGCCCGCCGATGTGGGCCATATACGCCACATGAGACACACCTCCGAAGACCAGTTGCCCCACCTCGCAGGCCACCCACACGGGAAACAGAAGCCAGGCATGGGCCCACACCGTGTTGAAATAAAATCCCAGAGAATAGAAGACCCGGATTTTGCGCCTGCCGAACAGAAGGGAGAACGCCCCCATGAGCCCGGCGATGGCCCCGGAGGCCCCCACCAGGGGCGTGGTGCTCGTGCTGTACACCAGCCCGAAAAGAACGGCTGAACAGACGCCCGTCACCACGTACCCGATGCCGTAGGCCAGGCTTCCGATGCCCAGCTCCAGGGCGCACCCCACCAGCCACAGAAAAATCATGTTGCCCACAAGATGGGCCAGGCCTCCGTGGAGAAACATACAGGTTACCCAGGTCAGGGCCCTGGGCTTGTCCGGGATCAGGCCCCACCGTCGGGAGGTCATCTTGTTCAGGCAGTCTTCATAAATGTCCCTGTTCAGGCGCCAGCGCCTGTAGCCGTCCATACCCGGGGAGATCACCCGGTTAGCTGTAAGCTCCCGCTGGAACGCCTCATCCTTCACCATCTGGCTGTAGCATTCTGGAAACGCCTGGGACTCCGGGTCCACGGCATGTCGGCATGGCCCACTCTCCCCTTCGTCGCCCCCCAGGTATTCGCGGTAGGCTGTCACCTCGGTCTGGTAAAGCCCCGACGCCTCGTAGTGCGCCATGGCGGCGTTATACGCGTCCTGGTCGGCCTGGTTGGTAAAAAAAAAGACCGCGCAGTTCAGCACGATCAGTGAGATGGTGACCACCGGCAGGTTTTTGAGGGTCAGCTTTCCGGTCAGTGGAACGACGAGCATGGGTGCCTCCGGGCGACAGCGCAGATGAGGGTAAATACCGGATCAACGGGCAAACGGGTCTGGGCACTACGGGCCGGAGGGACAAGGGCGGCAGGACAAAGGGACGTCCGGGGCGATTTCTTTTCCCAAACCGGCGGAAAAAGCTTACAATGTGATATCGTTCAAAACAAGGGCTGTCAACCAGCGGGGCGGGCGTTTTCCACCACAAAAAAAGCCCGATGATCCTCTGTCGGGATCTTCGGGCTTGGGATGTTTCGTGGTGTGGAGCCAATGCGCGGATTCGAACCGCGGGCCTGCTCATTACGAGTGAGCTGCTCTGCCAACTGAGCTACATTGGCTCGACGGGCCCAAAATAGGCGAAAACCAGTGAAGCCGTCAAGAGGAATTCCGCATCCGCTAAAAACCAGCCCTGAGGGAAGGCCAAAACACAGCCCTGAGGGAACTGTTCTTCGAAATCCGCGATTCGCCTCAAAAACACGCACCATATTTCTGGACTTCTGGGTTCAAGGGGGATAAAAGGAAAAGGCGCTCTTCTCGGAGCAATCTTCTTCCTCGGCAGAGATCCCTGCCAGACGCGGCCGTACCGGCCATTGAATTCTAAAAAAACCCACCGTCGCCTGTTTCGTTGCGACGAAAGGATTATCACGTGGCATCAATGAAATTTTATGCCGTCGCAGTAGGCCGTGTGCCCGGCATTTACACCAATTGGCCAGACGCTCAATCCCAGGTTTCGGGGTTTGAAGGGGCCATGTATAAAAGCTTCACAACCCGGGAAGAGGCCGAAAGCTGGTGCAAGAAACCCTCCTACAACACCGTGGTGCGCAAGCGCTGCAAGCCCAAGGAGGCCCCCGTTAAAAAAACGGTGGCACCGCGGCCCAAAGGCGACGGAAAAACCCTGCATATTTACAGTGACGGCGGCGCCATCGGCAACCCCGGCCCCGGGGGCTACGGCGTGGTGATCGTGGACGGCAAAAAACGCACGGAACTCCAGGGCGGCTACGGCTACACCACCAACAACCGCATGGAGCTCATGGGCTGCATCAAGGCCCTGGAACACATCGGTTCCACCAAGCGTCCCCTGGTCATCACCACCGACTCCTCCTATGTGGTCAACGGCATCTCCAAGGGCTGGGCCGAAGGCTGGCGCAAGAGGGGCTGGAAAAAGTCCGACGGCAAGCCCGCCGTCAACACCGACCTCTGGGCCAAGCTTCTCGACCTCTGCGCTCCCCTTGCCGTCCGTTTCCAGTGGGTCAAGGGCCATGCCGGCCACCCGGAAAACGAACGCTGCGACACCCTTGCCAACACCACCGCCAGAAACGGCAAAAACCTCGAACTGGATGTGGGCTACGTGTTCAAGGTGAGCCTGTAGACGCCATTGGGGCATTACCCTGTTCCCCTTTTGTTTCATCATCAAAAAAAGGCCCTCCCGGATTCGCATCCAGAGGGCCTTTTTCGATTCCCTCGGCTGCAAGGGAAATCAGATTCGCGCTGCATTTTTATCAACAGAAAATCAACACACCGGACAAACCGATCGCGGCCATCTTATGGGTTTTCCCCGACCGTTTTTTCATCACATATCCGGGTTAGCCAAGGCGCGCCCAGATCCACTCGGTAATGTCCGCCACCACCTCGTCTCGTCCGGTCTCGTTTAAAATCTCATGGAAAAAACCGGGGTACATCTTGAGGGTCTTGTCCTGTGAAGCGATGTGGTCCGCCATGTAGCGGGAGGCTTCCGGTGTGACAATCTGGTCATCGTCGCCGTGGAGAATCATGCAGGGGTAGGCGTACTCCGGAAGTTTCTCCGTCAACCACCCGGCGCCGTTGATGAACACCTCTCCCAGGAGTTTCTGGCAGGTCTCCTTGAGTACCAGGGGATCTTCGTCGTAGGCCGTCACCACGGCCTTGTCCCGGCAGATGAGTTCGGACAGGGCGTTGGGAACCTTCACCCGGGGCTCCTTCTCAAAATCAACATCCTTGAAGGCCTCAAACAATGGCAGCTGGATCACCGCCGCCCCGGAGAGCACCTGGCCCTTGAGCTTGCCCGGGTATTTCACCCCATAGCCCGCCGTGATGAACCCGCCCATGCTGTGCCCCAGCATAAACACCGGAAGCCCCGGGTTTTCCTCTCTGGCTTTTTCAACAAGCAGATCCGCATCGTCGATGAACGACTGAAAATTGTCCAGGTAGCCCCGCTCGCCCCCGGAGCGCCCGTGGCCCTGGTTGTCGAACCGGTACACCGAACATCCCGCCTCATTGAGCTCGCTGGTCACCAGGTCGTACCGGCCCAGGTGCTCTGCCAGGCCATGGACGATGACCACCACGGCCCTGGCGGCTTCAATCCGATTAACGGCCACAAACAAATCCACACCCGGGGTGCTGGACGGTATCGTTGTTTCGACGGTATCACTTGGCATATGGCGAGCTCCTTCGGTTTGAGATGGTAATCACGGCCCCGTCACCCGGGCCCCTTATGTTCCTACTCCTTTTTTGAGAAAAGTCAAACACCCCCGCCCGGACGTTACTGGGAACCTTCCGCACAGGTCTCCTATTTTTCACGGCATTGCCTGGCTTTGCCGCACACATTTTTTCCTCCCCGGGACGGCTTGCCTTTTTTCAGAAAAAAACCCCCTGGTGTGGGGTATGTCACACGCCGAAGGGCTTGACAGTACTTCTTTTCCGGTAAGGCAACATCTGCCTTGACACAGGTTCCCTTTCACGGGTATCTGTTCCCTTCCAGGGGCCTTCCGTCCCCGGACATGCTGTTGATTCCCCCGCGTAACGGGGCTTATTCATAACCAACGTAAGGAAAAACATGTTTATCCTCAAAACTCTGCTTAAAGTGATTGTCGTCCTGCCCCTTGTTGCCGTGGCAAGCTTCAAGGCCACAGCCATCATCCTCGCCCAGGTATCCTACTCTGCAAGCCAGAACGTGTGGATTCCCATCCTTGTCTCGGTCATCGCCTCCCTTGCCTACCTGATCTGGGACGGCAAACGGGAAAAAGACCGTTTCACAAATCACGTCACCTCACTGAACATCACCCCCGAATACGTGGCAAGCTACGGCGAAAACGGCATTGCCATCGACAGAACCAGCGGTAAAATCTTCGCCGGAAGAATCGGCAAAGGCAAGGTCCTTGCGTTCAGCGACGTCTCAAGCATCGAATGGGAAGATTATGCCATGGGAAACCACATGAAGTACCTCATCCACCTCAACACCAAAGACTTCGACACCCCCAGGGTCACCGTCGGGTTTTCGAGCAACAGGACGAGACGGGAAGAGGCTTACGCCAAAGTGCGGGCGGCGTTGAATATAAGTTAAGGATGAAAGGCTAAAGGCTGAGGGCTGAGGGCTGAGGGCTGAGGCGGGCGTACACCGGCAAGGCCAGCTTGCATACCCTGTTTTTTATCAGCGGAGTCAAAGGCTGCCGGTGGCCTTCTTCCCCACGCCCGCAGCCCGCCACAAAGAGCACCCATGGAGCGCCGCACTCCCGTGCGGCATTCATGGGCCGGAGCGGCCCCAAAATCGCAAAGGCGGCTCTCCATTCCCATCCCCCACATTCTTATCTAAAATAATCTGTTTACCTCCCACCATTCCCTGTTCACGACCCTACCTCATAAACACGCTACTCCGGTGCTTTGCCAGATTCTCTTCCCCAGGTGAATACATGGGATTCTTCGGTTCCACGATGGGTTGATGTTCTAAATCAAGCAAGTTGGCCGCAGAGTTTCCCGCCGCCCTCATGTGGCTGGAGCCGCTTCGAATTTGGTCTGATTCCTGTCAATCCCAAGCATTCCCTCGTCAAAGGCCCAGTGGCAGAGTTTGCACAGGGAAAGGCCGTTGGTAAGTTTGTTGTTGCGGGTCTCGGCAAAGGGAACGATATGGGCGGCATCCACCACATGGTGCTCCTCCGGGGTTCTCACCCTTATTTTGCACATGGCGCACCGGTGATCGTATTCTGGAAGAAGGCTGCCGAAACCCTCGGTCCCTGACAATTCGCGTCACCTTCACTTCCTTGATTTCATCAGGGGTAAGGGTCCCTTCGTCCAACAGGTAATGTGTGTATTTTGCAGAAAGCCTGTTGATTCTGAGGACTCACCCTGAACCAGGGCACGAATGTCCGGAGCAAAGTAATGGT
Organism: Desulfoluna sp. CYM3A; assembly: GCF_056829965.1. Taxonomy (NCBI): domain Bacteria; kingdom Pseudomonadati; phylum Thermodesulfobacteriota; class Desulfobacteria; order Desulfobacterales; family Desulfolunaceae; genus Desulfoluna; species Desulfoluna sp. CYM3A. The sequence goes on along the minus strand of NZ_CP186556.1, from coordinate 48,282 downwards.
TCACAACGCTATGTCTCAACGCTTCCCGAGTCTGAGCCCCCTGCAGCAGAACATAGAGATTATCATCAAGGCAGGCATGGCTGTAGCAACGCTGAATATCTTCGTTTTTCCCATCTGCACCCTCTCCCTATTAGCATTATTGGGATACAGATTCCACTTAAGCCTGTTGTCCTAAAATCGAGAGTAAACGCACTCTCTTTGCCTGGACCTGTTTCCCTGAGCAAAATTTCGAAGGCTAAAGAGAGCAGTTAGGGTGAATTTGTTTTAGCCATGATGGTTACCTTCAAAATTTGGACATATCACAACTGGTGGCAAGCAGACTGTTACCGTAGCGAGGAATTAGAATATCATCCCAGAGGCAATAGTGACAATAAATCGAGATTACAGAGGCTTAAGCTTTTTCGGCTCTCCGTCATGGTTGCTGAGCGTGTGAATCCGCGTGGACAAGAATTCTCTCGTAAAATACGGCTTTTGTCGACTGTGATGGCCGTAAGCATTGCATACTTGACGAAACCTTCAATTTTATAGATCAATTCTTGATGATACAGAAAGTACACAGAAATTCTATTCTTACCTTTGCTGAGAATCGGGATTGCGCCGCAAAGACAACCAAGAACCAAAAAAAAATGACATTATGATAATTACAATAGCCACGAAGAGGGAACATGAAAGTCCATAAAACGTGATTGGTAAAATGGGAATAATAAGCTATATTTATGATAGATTTAAATCTTAAGACTAAAATTAAAACACAGCCCCGTCTATCATCATTATAATTACTTTCGTTTTTTATTGACCATTACAAGGAGAGGTGATTATATTGCCCCAAATCTAAGGAAGAATACAAACTAATGAAATCAGACTTAGTAAAAAATCATAATAGAATTACCGAAGATGATATTCCATCTGGGAAAGATACCCACGATAATTTTATTCGATTTGTTAAGAGTGAAAAACTTTCTGTCCGGGCGACCAATATTCTTTTGCAAAACTGCTTTTCGTTAAGGACTTCTCCTCTCTTTCAGAAGAAAAGCTACTGAATTTTCCGAATTGCGGAAGAAAGACAGTTCAGGAAATATTGACCTTTCTTACTGCACACTATTCTGGAGGTATGCCCAAGTCCTCACCATCGCCAGAAGAACTGTTATCTACTACACCCAAGCATGACACTATTGAGTTGCTGCCCCTCTTTTCTAATAGGAGGTTGAACAACTTTTCTGTTGACCAGCTCCACTCAGATTTCCAGGGTAATTTAAAAAATAAAGACATAGCCCTCTCTGCTTGCACAACAAACATCCTTAAAGACTTACAATTAGAGACAATTGGTGAAATAATGCTTACTCCACAGACAGATCTCTTGGAGCAGCCAAACTTTGAACCAAAATCCCCATTTTTTTGCGGAATTGCAGGATGTAGTTTACGAGTTATGTACTTTTGGGAATCAGCAAAAACAACTATCATTTCCGCCTACTGAATATTCTATTTCTATTCTACCACTGTTCTCTTCTCAAAGATTTAGATGCATAGCTATCGAGGATTTTCACCCGGAATTCCGTACCTCTACAAAACTATCTGATTTAATAGTTTCTCAGCGTACATTAAACGCTTTGAATGATTTAGGCTTACTGACAATCGGAGAGGTTATGCTTACTCCGGGTGGCGACCTATTGCAAATCAAAAACTTTGGCCGCAAAAGCCTAAATGAATTGAGAGAAATTGTCCGATTAGTCTGCCTCAGTGATAGCCAAGAGAGAGATCATGAAATTATTGATTACTCAAGCTATGATTCAATGGTTGAGTCTTTCATAAACCAATGCGAAAAAAATGAACGAAATCAAGAGCTCTTCAAGCAAAGATTTTGCTTTACTGAAGGTAAAGTCCCAACATTAGAAGAGCTCGGTCAACAATTCGGAATCACAAGGGAGCGGGGCTAGGCAGATTCTAAAAAAAGGATTTCATAAATTACGCATAAAGGCAAACCTGGATAGGCTACATTCTTTTTGGCAACAGAAAGATAATCTTGTAGTGCACGGTGGTGGCCTGATAAAGTTAAAAACATTATCTTCACTTTTGCAGACTCATTATGATTCGCCAACAGCACCTTTCCCCAGCCTTAAGCCAATTTCTTCTTCTCGAGAATCCAGATGCGGTCGTAAAAATCATGACCTGTCAAATCCTGTCTCCTTGTCAGAGTTGTAGCTTGCCAAGGGAGCAGTTACAGAAGCTTGACTTTGAAACAACTGAATCTTTCCATATCCAAGTTTTAGCATCCAAATTGAGTGATTATTGTCAACACAAATGCCCTGTAGGCAAGCCTGTTACTACTTTTTTCCCTGCCTTTATTGAGCATTTAGTGGAAAACAGCGATAGACCCTTAATGATTCATGATGAAGTGGTGCTTCCCTTAGAGCTGTGGAAGAAAAAGTATAGTGATAACCTTGAAGAGGTGGCCTGCCAGGTTTTGGAAAGCAATGGAACGCCCATGCACTTTCGAGCGATTGCTAACAGTATCCGGCAATCGAATGAAAACTTCAAGAATCTTTCCGATCACAATGCTCACGCAGCCATTCTCCGCTACGACTCAATTGAAATCATTAATCGTGGCACTTATGGCCTGAAGCTATGGGGGTTAGGCGGCTACCGCTCTGTTTCCACAGCCATTGAGCTGTTGATTGACGAAACAGGGCTACCTCAAAAAAAAGACCGTATCATTAGTGCCTTGCGTGGAGAATTTTCAGAACAAAACATCACTGCTGCCCTGGGTTTTAAGACAAGATTTAAGGGTATTGGCGGAGGTTTTTATGACCGACCACAAAATTGGCGGACAAGCGCCAAAGTCTTATCAAATTATTGCCAGAACCGGTGGATGATTTAGCCAATTACATTGTAAGCCGTAATAATACCTCTTACAAGTTGGTTATGGCCTTTATTTTCATCCGCAGCATGGATGATGATGGTTCCATCTACCTATCCAAGCTCAAGGATATGTTTTACAATTTTTACCGTACCCGCCACAAGAAAGGTCTGGTGGTTGAACTTAATTCTTCTGTGGTGAGCCATATCCTAGAGTTACCCCTGCTGATATCAAAAATAGAGCAACAAGAAAGCCGTTGGATAGTTTTTTACATACCAATTTTTTTCAAGCCTACTCTCAAAATGGAGCAAAACTAAAATTGGCTGACAACCTGCTTGCGCTCTTACGAAACGGTCCAACGCGAGACAACTTGCTCGTCACAATTCTTAAGGCCATTGACGATTATTTTTTAAAGATTACTCCAGCCATAGATTCTCACTTGGCATCGCCATCCCCCCCAACTGGAAAGCCGCTTCGAGAATTAGAACAGGACGAGCCAGGAGTGGAACCAAAGCAGCGCCCTCGCTCTATTGCAATCAAAAAAAGGAAACGGGGAATGATCAAATTATGAGTAAACCAACAGGAAAAAGGGCCTATTGGTGCGACTCCTGCCATGTTCCCCTGCTTAAACCAAAATGTTTAGCCTGTGGTGCTCAAGGCCGGGATCTCTGCGCTGCTACTTTGGTACCGGTGTTTCGACCGGAGATTCAGTTTCTCAAAAAGCTGGTGGCCAAAAAGATACATCCACTGCTCAAAGAAGGTGAGGTGTGGGTAGTTCATGCTAAGCATGCCTATTATATTCAAGGTATTTTAATCTTTAAGTTAGCAGTCAATACTGAGAAGGTTACCATGACCCCTGAGGCTCTTAGCTTAAAACCGCTGGCGAGGACCAAAAAGCAGTGGATGGACACTTTCCAGAAAGCAAACAAAAAATATATCGAAAATTTGCAATATGAGGCTGAAAATTTTATCCGCCAAACAGTGAACAATTATGGCAACAAAACAACGCTTATCTCTTTTTCCGGAGGCAAGGATTCGACGGTTGCCTCTCATTTGGTGATGAACGGATTAGGTCGTAGTGATGTACTTCATATTTTTGCCGACACTACCATCGAATTTCCTGACACCTACCAATATATCAAAGATTTTCAGCAACACCATCCCCTTACGCCTCTCATTAAAAGCACGTCAAAGCTTGATTTCTTTCAGACAGCAGAAACTATTGGCCCTCCCAGCCGCATCCTTCGTTGGTGCTGTACCACCCATAAGACCAACCCCTTGGCAAAACTTATTGACTCTATGAGTCCAAGAGCAAGGTGTGTTGACCTTCGATGGAGTGAGACGCGCTGAATCAACCAGACGATCAAAATACACGCGTATATCCAGTCAAAATAAAATTGCAAGAGAAGTACTTGTTAGCCCTATTCTTCATTGGACTGATATAGAAGTATGGGCCTACCTCCTCTTTCACGAGTTGCCCTTTAACAGTGCCTATAAAAAAGGATTTCGGCGGGTGGGGTGCCTTTATTGTCCCTACAATACGTTGTTGATCTTGGTCGCAAAAAATGATGAGTTTTCGTTACCCGCTAAAAGACAAAAAATGGCGGACCTTTCTCCAAAATCAGGCCGAACGCATGCAACATCCTAACCCTGAAATATTCACTGATCAAGGCTGGAGGGCGCGAGCAGGAGGCCGGGGTCTGGATCATTATAAATCTACCCTGGAATCTCAACCCTGTAAGCTCTCAAATGATGCCGTAATGTACCAGCTTTTCAGCGGTGATATCCACCTCGTGCGTAATTTTCTGCGCCCGTTTGGTCCTCAGTCCAGAGTGAGTAGTGACGACTATGGCGAGACATTTTTCATCCATGATAAAAAAACGCATGAGATTCTGGCCAGTGTAGAAGTCGGCTATGTGGACCAGGCCATCCGAGTCAACTATCTGATCAAAAAATATCGGCGGCTTTTCCAGCAACGAGTTGAAAAGCAGCTTAAAAAATTACAGACCTGCATTTTTTGTGGAGCCTGCGGAGCCAAATGTAAGGTTAAGGCCCTTAAGTCAGAGGGTGGTTTTGAAGTAGACGATACAAAATGCAATAGCTGCTTATCCTGTGTTAAACATTTATGTCCAATCCTCGATTCTTTAACAAAAAGAGGAAAATAATTAGTATGGCAAAATTCGAATTTGGTTTTGAAGAGGCATGGTTACGACTTATTCTAAAAAATTTACCTGATAATCCTGACCTTTTTCTTCCTAAGGCCGTCGAGAAGGCACAGTCCATTTTAAGGGTAGGTAAGCTTAAGGTTGGTGCTGCCCGTACCTGGGCCCAAGTATTCCGGAATCTACAAAAAGAAAGGGGGCGTTCAGCTCACTCCTTTAGGCCAAATCATTGCCAAGCACGATCCTAACCTTGAAGAGGATGGCATCTGGTGGCTTCTGCACTATAACCTATCCAAAACCAGTAGTCCGGCCTGGTTTTATTCTTTTTATTGCAACGAATTCACTAAAAACTGCTTCAGCCGGAATGATTTCGAGAAAGCACTGCGTGCACATTGGGATGCGAACCATGAAAAGCCCATGACCGATAGTGTGTTTCACAAGCTGATCTTCTCGCCATTTAAACAAGTGTTCGAAGGAACACGACTTGGAGCTGATTTTGGCTTTTGGCTAGTCGATGACAACGGTAATTATCAGCGCAAAACAGAAAATGCACCACCTCTCCCCAAGGCCATTCTCGCCTACGCCCTTTTAGACTGGGCCGTAGAATAAACGCCAATCGGTTCATTTGGAAAAACTGCTTGAAGCCGGTAATGTGGGACGCATTTTCATGCTTGTAAGGGAGGATATTGACAGCCTGTTAGTTGATATTGGGGAATACTACCAGAAACAGGTAGTATGGATCAGCCATACCGCAGGCCTAAATTCATCTATGGACTGTACGCCTCTGCCCATGGTGAGTGCTTATTATAATAAGTTGGACGGTGAGGAACCCATGGATGCACTTGCCATGGGAAAAAAGAAGTCGAGAAGATTCTCGGCCAATAAACCCAGCTTTTTCTTAGGTGATCATTATGGCTATTTATGATGAACTGTTAGAACGATACTATCGTTACCGGGAACATCGGTACAAGGTGCTGATTATCATCAAAGGCCCGCAGGACACCTTATTTCCCAGTTCTTTGGTGGAAGAATTTGCAGGGAGTACCGACGCGCAGGTGATCAATTTCGAAAAAAAGTATAAGGGCAGGCTGAATGAGTTCTTTATCTGGCAGGATATTCGCGACCAGCTTTATAAAATGGCAAATACACAGGTAACCATTGCTACCGATTTAGAGCCAATATATGCCAAGTGGCCCGACAACGAGAGGATCGCTTTTCTGAAAAATATCCTATTGAGTGAGCCTAAACACCCATTTGTTTTGCTACTGAATTGTCAAGAGGATTTGAGCGTCCTGAAAGAGATCGATAAAAGCAACAGAGGCCTTATTTGGGCACCATCAAAGTAGGAAAATTTGAGATATCCGTCTAATTCATGAGTGGAGAGCAGGCATGACAATCCAAAATTTAAGTGACTTTATCCATATATCGCCTGGTTTTAAGGCGGCTGTAAACTTGCAAAATGACCGTGACAACCTTGAAAAAGTTGGTGGCTTTATTCCAACTGAGGAGTTCTAAGGAAATTATTTTGGATTTAGCAAAGAAGCTTCATCCTACCAGTGACCTACGCTCACGGATCATCATGGGTACCTATGGTACAGGAAAAAGTCATTTGGCACTTGTTCTGCTCAATTTGTATGTCCGCGACTTAGAGACTAAACAGCTTCAGAAAGTCATAGAGAAACTGGATACAGATACAAAGGATGTCTTAACCGAGTTTCGCCAGTTGGTCCCGGAAAAGTTTCTTGTCGTAAATCTTTATGGAGATGCCGGAAACATTGCAGATGGCCTGATGATGGGTTTGCGACAGGCACTTGAATCAGAAGGCTTAGACTATCTCTTACCAACCTCTGCCTTTGATGCAGCTTTGGCAAGAATTCAAATGGTAGAAGCGAACTTTCCCGCAAGTTTCACCAAACTTAAAGATGAGCTTGCGAACAACCCTATTGAGCAGAACCATTATAGATGGAAGAGTTGAAAAACAAGTTGTCCCAAAACTTTATATCTCAAAAAGAGGGCATTGATGTGTTCAGATCCATTCATCCTGTGTTTTCTGCTGGCAGCCAGTTTGAGTTCACCACCATGCTGTCACCAAACGAGTTTTATACCTCAGTGGTCAAGGAACTGAAAGCGAAACATGGGTTTGCCGGTATTGTCGTTTTTGGGATGAGTTTGGGCATGAATGGGTGAGGTTGTTAAGGACCCAACTGGCAAGGAGGGCTTGGTTTTACAAGAATTTGCAGAATGTTGTAATAATAGTGGAGACAATCAGATCCATTTTTACCTATTCTGTCATAGATCACTAAAGGAATATCATGATATCTCCATGAATACCATGGGAGAGAACAATCATCAACTTGAAGATGATTTGCGTAAAATAGAAGGCCGTTTTAAGCAATACATAATGAAGAGCACTGATGTTGAAACGTTCCAGCTTATTGACGAGACTGTAGCCGATGAGTCTGCCATTGGCTGGGATCGATTGAAAACCGAACATGATGCCTACTTTGACTCACTAGTCAGGAAACTTCTCGCTTAAAATATTTCACTGGCTTTACTCGAGACGAACTCAGAAAGCAGCGAGTGGTTTTGGGAACTTACCCTTTGCATCCGATGTCAGTGTATAGCTTACCTGCAATCTCTGAAAAGGTCGCACAGAATAATAGAACCTTATTTACTTGCCTTTGTGAAGATGAGCCCGGAAGTTTTAAACGCTACTTAGCCAAGGCGGTATATGATTCTGAAGCAACTTGTCCGCCCATGTTTACTGTGGATGGTTTATGGGATTACTTTGCTAATGATGTCAGACAACAAGAACGGACATGTTCAATTTATCGAGATTTTGAATATCTTAAAGCGCGGATAGATAGCAATGACGAGTTGGGTTTAAGAATTTTAAAAGCTGTGTCTGTTTTTCGTGTTACAAATCCGACCAGAATTAGAGTGACAGACGAAATCCTTGCTTATTCTCTGGATATTCCGCAGGAGAAAAAGCAGGCTTTTGTAAATGAGCTGGCCCGCCACTCTGATTTGCAAAATGAGAATCATATTTTGTTGAAGCTGTCTTCGGATGGTTCCTATCGGCCAGCGGTGAGCAGTTCCACTGAATCTCTCATGAAGAAAGTTGGCAAACTGTTGAATGACACCCCAAAAATTAAGGCCAAGCCCAGTTCAGTACCTTAAATCCTTATGGGTAAGGTTACCAGTTGGTGAGAGCTATGAAGCAACAAGCTACGGTGACGAGTACGGAGTAGTACGACAGTTGATGATTGAGCCAATCAGCATGAGCCAGCTCAAGGAAAATCTTCATATTTTAACCAAAAACCTCGGGACAGGGACATTTCAGGATGGAATCCTTTTGGTGGTTCTTTGTGCAAATAGAAGTGAAATAGAAGAAGCTAAAAGTATTGCCGCTACAGAGCTTGCTGTCCAGAAATATAATCAGGTGGTGCTGGCTGTCCCCAAAGAACCGGTGCAGATCTTTAACCTACTGAGAGAGCATCAGGCCCTTTCGTATTTGAAGACTAACGAGGCAAGTCTTTATGCTGAAGGTGGAGAGCTCACGAGGAGTGGCGTGTTTGGGATGAAGATAAATCTACCCAACTTACTGATACGGTGGGAGATTATCTTCTCCAGAAATGCAAATGCTTGATTATTTTTGGAAAGGCCAGTTGCAAAAAGTATTAAACACAAGACAGATCAAAAAATTAACCACTAATGTAATGTATGAGGTGTTTCCAGATTGCCCTAATATTCACGAGCCCAAGTTGACCTTAGATGATTTTGTTGGAAATTGGGGTTACAGGAAAGACTGCCGTGATATCATAATTAAACTGGCAGCCAAAGGGGCGGCAGAAAATCTTTGGAATGAGACAGCGACCGCCCCAAGCATATCATCACCCAACTTTTTAAAAGCAATGGTCTGCTACGGAAAAACCAGGCTGGGGAATATATTATTGAAAAGCCAGACGACATGGCATTTAGGGGGGCAAGCAAGACTTGGGAGTGTATTGAAAAATATATCGAAAAAGCTCGTAGTCACCCGGTAAAGATGGATAATGTTGTTCGGGCATTACGAAAACCGCCATTCGGAGTGAAATGCCGAGCCATGCCTCTGTTCTTTGCAGCCGTAGCTCATAATGAGTTGGCTTTTGGCAATATATCATTTGAGTTCCTTCGTAATGCTAACCATATAGAAAAGATAACCGTTATTGAAAACGATACATTGGAAAAGGTTTTCACTTCGCCGGAAAAATACAAGTTGGTATATGTGAATGTTAGTTCCAATCAAAAAGCCCTGACTAACGGCATGGCCAAGCTATTTAATGTTGAACTTAGCCCAGCTGATCCACCCCTTGAGAGAGTAAAGAAAGTCGGAAATATGGTTGGGGCCTGGTATCGTGCCTTGCCTAAACATGCTCAATTAACAGAAGAAATTTCTGATGAAGCGGCCATTTTACGCGAATATATGTTTCGGCCTCTTGCAGAGCTTGAACCAGATATTCAGCAAATTTACCTGAAAGATGCCTTTGAGTATGTTTTTGATACGGATAAAAAAGTTCAACAAAAACGGGTTGAAGATGTAGTCGGCCCAATAATAAAAGAATTTGAAAATTTATTTGATACGTTAAAAACACGAGTTATTTCTGTGTATAGCGATGTCTTTGGTTGTGACTCTAAACCAGGCATAGGTTTAGCGACCTGGTTCAGAGGGCTTTCTGAGGAAAAGAGAATTTATGTCTATGGCGGTGATATGGCTCGTTTAGTTAATACTTGCCGTGAGAGTGATGACATCAACGACGTCGTCTTGCTGGACATTGCAGAGAAGTTGACAGGACTCGCCTTCTCCTCCTGGGGGGATGATATGGTGGTAAAATTTGCTGCAAAACTCGAATCTGCAAAGAGTTTCATTGATTCCTTTGAACCACAACCACGTGTCGATCCAGTCAAAGGAGACGAGTCTGATCCTGTCCCAACTCCGCTACCAGGTCAAGGATCCCTCAGTATGTTTTTGAACGGCAAAAATATCGGTGAGGACCTTTACAATCATGGACTCTCTCTCGACAAATGGTGGTGTCCTTGAAAACATGCTGAATTCTACCCTGGAGCAGTTAGGAAAAGGTATCAATGGCCAAAAAAGTAGCAATTATCTATCGTGTTGTCGGCAAGCATATTTTCGGAGCATAAGGCCTATGATTGAAATTATCTGCGACCAATATGAACTTTGCCAAGTAACTGAAAAGGATCGTCTTGTAACTGAAGCTGATCAATTTGAGGATGAGCTTTCCACGATTAAGGTACATTCTGAGTCTGGAGATGACTTACGGGTTATCGTCCGTAATCAAGTTCTTTTCAAGTATTTCGATTCCGCTCTTAAATACGGAGCAATAAAGCAAGTTCTTGATCCAGTTGCAATGCTCGCTGGGATACTGCAGCAAGCCGTGATACCTAAGTATATAACGGCTCATCCTCAATGGGTTGTGGAGATGGATTTGCTTGGCAAAGCAAAAGAACAACCCAGCAACGGAGAAACAATTGAAAATTGGTTAAAGAGGGTTCTTCTGGGAGAAGATTTGGGTTAGCCACGTCCCTGATACTCAAGATGGACTTTCGGCTTTATTTGAATACTTCACAGGCCGTGATGAAAAAGAGCTACACCCCCTTGAAAAGCTCCTTGTACACGAGCACTTGAAAACTTGGCATCACCAGCGCTCTTGTCAAATAGAGCTTTTAACATGGTTGTTGGAGAACCCATTTCAAAGAGCTAAGTTCGTCATTTGGGAACAGCAATTATCTTTGTATCCTGACAACAAGATTTCGGACTGGTTACAGCAGGATGAAATTTGGTTTGAATTATCCAAATTTCCTAATCGTACTCAGCTCCCACACCTCGTTTCCTCTCTTCAAATTCCGGAAAAAATTGCTGTCTTTTGCCAGAAATTTTCTATTGGAAAAATGGGAAATTTCACCCGAAGAAGCTATCCTGTTTATTTCAGGAAAACTGGATTTCGAGGCAAATTTTCTTCAGGAGCAGCTCCGCCAACAGCTGCAGGCCGGGATAACGATAAGCACTTCGGTTTACGATCGTATAGTGTCTTTAAATATCCCTGAAGTCATCTCTTTGGCCAAGCAACTCATCCTCGCTGATGCTCCTTCTTTTATATCGGATAAAAGCAGTGTGTCAGAAGTTCAAAGTTGGATGGAAAATGAATATCTTTCCATATTACGACTCTTTGTTCGCTGCTTGGAAAATTAGATGCAACAGAACCATATTTAAATAATTTTGAAGACTGGCTCCAGCAGCATTACAAAAAAGAGATGCTGTTTAATGGAGAGGGAATGGCATACCGACAAATTTCCCAACTAAAAGGATGCAGTATTGATGAACCGATTCTCATGGTCGTTTTTGACGGTCTTGACTACCTCTGCGCCTGTGAAGTGGTATTGCCAATAATGCAAAAAAACAACCCTTATCCATTAACAGAGCCAGTTCCCTTTTTCTTTTTTGCCTTCACAGACTGAAGTTGCTAAGCCAGTCCTGGTGGCAGGGAAAATGAAGTCGCAAATTCCAGATGAAAAACCGAATGCTGTCTTTTACAAAGATTTATTGCAAGGCTTTCTGGGATTAGCGGGAAATGATCGTGCAAGCTAAAACAGATAATGATGGTTCTCTTCTTGAGCTCATTCAGGAGCCTGCCAAGATCTATTTATATTTGGACAATCAGCTCGACCGAGAATATTTACACTCCAACCTTCGGCAATTCTCAAGAAAATACAAATATCACGAGTATGTCAATCGTCAAGCAAATCAGATTGTTCAATGTCTAAAGGATTTCAAAGACCTTTTTACGGAAAGTCTCTCAAGGTTTTGATTTGCAGTGACCATGGCTATACAATTCTTCCTAAGGATGCTGAGGTTATTAAAATCGGTACTGGAAAGCATGGCAAAACTCAATCACTCTCGGGATTAGAGCAGGAGCTTGTTGAGTCTCTGCCTGTAAAACATGTATGGAAGTTGAATCCCGGCTTATGCGGTTTAAAAAAAGAAGTGATTTTACCCGGGGATACTGCTGTTTTAACTGTCGCCCCCATGGCGCTACCCACGGCGGTTGTTCTCCCCAAGAGATGGCTGTCCCCTGGTTTTTATTCAGCAACAAGAAGCCTACAGCTCTTGAACCGCTTATTTTTTCACTTGAGGGGGATATCTTTCGCAAACGTACCGAGAATGATGTTGTACTGAATATATCTAACCCCAACAACTATGCCGTGAAAGTGGTTGAAATAGAACTAACTGGAATAGAGGCCATTATCGAGCCTGCCAATCAAAATTGGTAAAAGTAAAATTCATAAATTATATTTTCATTTCAATGCCTCTACCATAGGCGATAGTAACATCGATTTATCTATTCGCTATCGTGTTTAAGCAGGTCGCGAAGAGCTGATAAGACATTAACAATAAAAAAAGTGCCGACCAAAGGCGCTATGTCAACGGATTTTGACGATGACTTCGATATCTGAGAATGAAATAAATCAGGAATATCTTGACCGGAAGATAGCCAGTTCGTTTCCGGACGTATGTGTACACAAAGGGATAGCATCCAAAGTCGGGCTCTCTGGGCGCACAATTCCAGCATTTGTCTCTGACTGGTTAGTCAGTCGTTATAGCGATGGTTCTGGGAGTATCAACAGTGAAGGTATGCAAAAATTTGTCGCAAAATACCTGCCAGACAAAAAGCAGAAAGAAACTTTGATGTATGATCTGCGTAACGGCACACCGTTGAAAATTCTGGATTCATTCAGCGTAAAGGTTCACCCAACCAAAGGAACCTTACAATTACGAATTCCTTGCCTTGACCTCAATGGGATTGTACTTGATTCCATAGTTGATGCTAATCCTTTGTTGCTAATGGGCAATGTTTGGGGAAGTGGTACTTTAACCTGGATGCCATCTCAGGAGAAGGAAGATAAGTATGATATCGTTATGACGAATTTTAACCCCAGTCCAGCCACGACCTTGACCTTGAATATTTTCTTGCTCAACGAAAAGAATTTGACCTATCAGAGTGGCTGGCATTGCTGGCCCGGACAATGGGCTATGACGAGCGTGAATACTCAACAAGACAGAAACTATTAATTTTATCCCGGCTGCTACTCTTCATGAACCCCGTGTAAATATCATGGAGCTTGCACCCAAGGGGACGGGAAAGTCATACATTTATAGTCAGTTGTCGAGGCACGCATGGCTTGTGAGTGGTGGTGTCGTTACTCGAGCCCAGCTTTTTTACGATATAAGTAGTCAGCAATCTGGTATCATTTCAAATTATAATGCAGTGATATTAGATGAGATTCAAACTATCAAGCTGAGCAATGAAGGAGAAATTGTCGGGGCTCTTAAAGGGTATTTAGAGTCTGGTGAGTATCGTGTCATGGGGTTTCATGGTTCTTCTGACGCGGGTTTTGTTATCTTGGGTAATGTTCCCATTGTTGATGGGCGACCACGAGATGAAAATTGTTTTACCGAATTGCCGAGATGGTTGAGGGGTCATGAAGCAGCAGCTCTTCTTGACCGTTTCCACGCATTGGTTCCTGGCTGGGAGCTTCCCAGAATACAATCAACCTCATTGTGTCAGTCCTTTGCCCTGCGAGCTGATTACTTCGAGGAGTGCTTGTACTTCTCTTTAGAGTAAACCAGGAACATATGACTTTCGTTAAGGACCACACTCAATCATACGGTGACTTGCGTGATACTGAGTCCGTTCAGCGTCTGACCTGCGGCTATCTGAAACTATTATTTCCAAACTTGGAAACTGTTACCCTATCGGAATTTGAGATTTGCCTACAACCCTCCATAGATTACCGATCAAATATCCGTCGACAAATGGCTCTATTAGATCCAGAATTCTCTCCAAAAATTGCCGATATTCAGGTTTGTTGAACGTGGGATCCTGAGTCGCGTCTTGATATTGGACAAAAAACTTTATTGTCAAAAAGTAACTGCAAAATGTTTTGCGAGAGCATTCTATGTCTCTACGTTATTTTAGTTTTCATAATATTATTAAATTGGGATGCGTGGCGCAGATTGGTGACACCAAGAAACCGCTAATCCGATGGTAGAGCCTTTAGAAGTTACCATTTAATTTGGGTGCTTGTTTTTTCGCTGATCACTACACTTTTGCAAACCTCATAGGCCCTTCAGTCTTTCATATAACTTCTGCCTCCACTGTTTTTCATACGCCAGAAGTTGCTCTTGCGTCTCCTTCGTCAGCTTTCCGAACACTTCCTCGGACAGCAAGCCGTTTTTCCGCCACATGGCCACCTTGGCGGTGCTTCGCTTGAAGCTATCAAACATGAGGGATATCTGCTCGTCTTCATCCTGCATAAGTGTCCACAGTTTCTGATAGTATGTGTGATTTTCAACACCTCGCGAATCCACAAGGTCTGCAACCCGTTGCAGCACCTTGTCGCAGGCTGTATTCAAGGTGAGATCTTGCAAATCACGGAGCAGTTTCCAGTCTTTTTCAGCTATATCACTGCTCAAGGGGCATACTCCTTCGTATGTGTTTCGGTTTCTTGGTCGGCAGCTGTTTGACGCCTGATCAGCGGTCAAAGATCCTTATGTGTGGTCGTTCACAATCCTGACGTCAAAGCATCGAGGCTTCAGGCAGCACTGCGTATACCAACCCCATGCAGGCCTAAGCACCGCATCATTCCATATCTCTCAAAACGAATAACAGTTGAATTTTTCAGACAAAAATCTTGACAGGCAAAAAAGATGAAATTATGGTGGGAGACGATAACTAGTTATTATCGACACATGATGCGACCCGACAGGATGCGGCTAACATCCTGCCAGGCCTGACCAAAACAACCTTCCAGAGAGGTCATCATGGCTAAACGGTTTTTTACACCACCCCCCTCTCCTTTTCAAGGCGATTTTTCCTTAATCCCCAGTACACGAATCCCCTTTTACAAACGCTATTGCTGTGCCAAATGGCCCATGCACGCGTGCTTCCCTGATTAACGACCGGGAAGGCGCTTCACCGGGTCTCTGCGCGTGCTCTATCAGCCTTGGTATTCTTAGCGATGCGCCCATTCTCCGCGACTTGTGTTTGACGGAGTCGCGCCTTCCCTTTTCCCTTTCAGGGAACGACATGTTTTCTTTTTTGAGGCATGTCTGGCCCTGAAAAATTTTCCTCTTTCAGTAAGCTGTGAATAAAAACCGTGTTTGGTGTTGCTGTTGGTGCGCTTGGGTGTTGGCCGACAATGAAACCATGCGAATGATGGCGGGGCGTCGAGGAGCGCCATGATTCGGTTTCGGTATGTGGGACGAGATATCAGGTTATAGGTCATAGGGGATAGGGGATAGGGGATAGGGGATAGGAAATCGTGTCCCAAAGGGTTTCGTTTTTGGGGTGGTGTCGGGGAACGCCACGCTTTGGTTCTGGGGAGTGGGACGCGATAAAGGTCATAGGTCATGGGGGATAGATAATCGCGTGCCAAAGGCTTCCGTTTTTGGGGTGTTGCCGGGGAACGCCTCGCATCGGTTTCGGTGCGTGGGACGCACCCTACGGGCCACGGAGCTTCGGGCGTTGGAGGTAGCTTGGGTCTTTGGCATAGGGGGGGGGAATAAGCGGGTCCCAAAGGGTTTCGTTTTTGGGGTGTTGTCGGGGAATGCCACGCATCGGTTCTGGGGAGTGGGACGCGATAAAGGTCATAGGTCATGGGGGATAGATAATCGCGTGCCAAAGGCTTCCGTTTTTGGGGTGTTGCCGGGGAACGCCTCGCATCGGTTTCGGTGCGTGGGACGCACCCTACGGGCCACGGAGCTTCGGGCGTTGGAGGTAGCTTGGGTCTTTGGCATAGGGGGGGGGAATAAGCGGGTCCCAAAGGCTTCCGTTTTTGGGGTGTTGCCGGGGAACGCCACGCATCGGTTTCGGTGCGTGGGACGCACCCTACGGGCCACGGAGCTTCGGGCGTTGGAGGTAGCTTGGGTCTTTGGCATAGGGGGGGGGAATAAGCGGGTCCCAAAGGGTTTCGTTTTTGGGGTGTTGTCGGGGAATGCCACGCATCGGTTTCGGTGCGTGGGACGCACCCTACGGGCCACGGAGCTTGGGCGTTGCAGGTACCCCGGACGGCACGGCATAGCGGGAATGATCTTTTTCTATTCCCTATTCCCTATTCACCATTCACTATTCACCTTTTACCCTTTGCCCTTTGCCTTTTGCCTTTTGCCTTTTGCCTTTTGCCATTCACAATTTGCCATTTGCAATTCACGAAAAAAAAGGAGTCCATCATGACACGATCAGAAATGTGTAGCGAGCCCGGGATTTTTGCGGGGTCGGAGATCACGGAGTTGTGTGAGGCCATTAAGGATATTCACCGGTTGCTGGCGTCGGTGGGGGATTTTCTTGTGGAGCTGGACGGAGCTGAGGCCCCGGGGGGAAACGGGCTTCAGGTGGATTTCAAGCGGTGGGGCGTGCGGACCATCGCCGAGGATCTGCTGGCCCGGCAGTATGAAAAGCTGGATCGGATTGTGGCGATTTACAAGCAGGAACAGGAGAAGATGTCGGAAGGCCGGGGACCGCGGCCAGTGGAGGAGCATCCGGTGCTGCGGCAATGAACCGGCACCGAGGCGTGTGTTCCCTGGTGCCGGGGCACAGCCTGTGGCAGGCCCCGGCACTGGACGAGGGGGGTTAAAACACCCGGCGCATGGCGGCGCTGCTGCGCATCAGGGCCGAGGTGCCCCAGGAGAGCGTCACGGCCAGGGTGAGGGTCAGCGCGAATTTAAGGAATATGGGAAGCTGCACCTTGGTGAGGCCGTAGGAGACCCCGAACACGAAGAACTGGTGCACGTAATAGCTGCCGTAGGAGTTGTCGGAGAAGTGCCTGAGCACGGTGCCGGTGCGATTGAAGCAGGTCTTGCACAGGGCCAGGAGCCAGATAATGCAGGTGTAGCAGAATAGATTGAAAAGCGCGGCGTTGGCCCCTTTGAGAAGCAGAGTGGTGAGCTTTGGTTCGGGGAAGACAAGCTTCATGTAAAGGTACAGGGCCCCGGAGATCAATGCGAGAACACCCCAGGGAAGGGCTTTGGGTTCATAGCCGCCCTGGGTGAACCAGCCGTTTTGCTCGCAGTAAATGCCCAGGAGAAAAAAGAGGAACAGGCCGCCGATGCGCACGGGCTGGAACACGAACACGTAGCCGGGATGGATCCAACTGTCCAGGGGGAAAGACAGGGAAGCACCGAGGAAAATCAGGGTGGTAAGGGCCACAAAGCCCACATGGAACAGAGGCCCGGGAGTTTTCTGCTGATCGGGCTTTTTCACAAGGGAGGGAAAGGCCAACGCCAGGGCTGTTGTCACCAGAACAAACCCCATAAGCACCCCGATGAACCAGTAGTGGGCCTGCTGATAGGCTTTGCCCCAGAAATCATGGGTGAAAAAGTCGATGTAGGAGACGGGGATCTGGCGCGAAAAGTAAATCATGTAGGCAAGGGGCGGGGCCAGGACAAACACCCCCACCACCCAGGGCAGGGCGATGCGCATGAATTTGCCCTTAAGAAAGCGCCCGGTGCCGTGCTTCCTTAAAGAGGCAAAGAGAAAATACCCCGAAATATAGAACATGACGGGCATGATAAAGACATCCAGCACAATGACCACGGCGGTGAAAAAGAGGCTGCGCTGGGGGTCCAGCACATACCACCACTCCGGGGCAAAGGCCATGTAGCAAAGGGATGTATGAAGGGCCACCACCAGGATGATGGTAAGGCTCCGTAAATTATCCATGAAATAAAGTCGGTTTGAGTTGTCCATGATCACTCCACACGGGGTCTGGGGGGTTAACACACAAAGGCACGGGGCGGAGGCCCGTTGGGCCGGGGAATTGCGGAGGAAACGCGATCTTCCTCAGGGCTCGGGCTTCGCCCCTTTTGCGTTGCCTACGCCAATCCCGGGGCGTTTTCAATTCAAATTCCATGGATAGTCGAAATAAAACAGAAGGATCCACCATCGGGGAACACCCGTGTGAATCAGGGGGGAAATGCCACCGACAAAACAGTGGGCAGCCAGTCCAATGAGTTATTGCTGAAACAAAACGCATCACGTATCGTGGGCCTTCAACTCAAACGTACCCACTCATTCCGGCAACAGGAGGCCTTCACCGTGAACGACACCCAACAGACCAACACCTTCATCCTGAGACTGTATCTGGCCACGGTGGACGAACCCGTCTTCGTCAGCCTTCGAAAAGAAGAGAAAGACCGCTTCACATCCACCCTCCTCCAGTTCGGAGAAGGTGTTGAGGCAGAGGGCTTTTTCGTCAGCGACACCGTTAACGGGAAAACCATCGCCATAAACCTCTCCAACATCCAGGCCGTAAATATCCTGTGGGAACCCGCCACCTCCGACAAAGACCAGGCACTTAGCGACGGCCCCATCACGATCTTCCTGAAAAACCGAAAAGAGCCCATGGAGAGCTACACAGGCTCCCCGGATGAGCTCCACGAATTCTTCTCGTCCCTTGACCTGGGCCCGGAGGTCTCCGGTTTTTTTGCGGGTTTTCTGGATAGTGAAGGGGAAGAGCTGCTGTTCAACACAAAGGAGCTGCTCTACATGGAAGCCCCCACCTGTGTGGTGGATGAGGGGTGGGAGATGATCAAGGCCGAGTCCGGCATGGACGATTAACCCGGATATGTTTTGAAAACACGGCCCGCGTGGCGGGCCTCTATCCCTGTTTCTTCCCTGCCTTGAGTTTGCGGGACACGGTGGTGCGGTTCACCTGGAACATCTCCGCTACCTGTTCCATGGAGTGGCAACCCTCCATGGCTTTGCTGAGGATGTCGTACTCGATCTCTGCCATGATCTCCTTAAGGGGCCTGCCCCCCTGGCCCTGGACCGGTACGTAGGATCGGGAGCCCCGGGCGGCCTCTTTGGGCATGAGCCGTGGAAAATCCTCGGGTTCGATGACGCGCTTGTCCAGGGTGATGACAATGCCCTGGATCATGTTCTGAAGCTCCCGGACGTTGCCTGCCCAGCCGTGACGCAACAGCATGGGCATCACGTCGTCGGAGAAGTAAAACTGCTTGCGGTACTTCAGGTTGTAGCGCTCAAGGAAATACTGGGCCAGGGGCTGGATGTCTTCGAGCCTCTCTTTGAGGGGCGGGATGTCCAGGACGCTCACCTGGAGGCGGTAGTAGAGATCCTGACGGAAGGTGCCCTTGGCCACGGCCTCTTCCAGGTTCACGTTGGTGGCCGCTATGATCCGGGTGTCGATCTTTTTGGGCTTCAGGCTCCCCACCTGCATGATCTCCTGATCCTGAAGGACCCGGAGCAGCTTTGCCTGCACGTTCAGGGAGAGCTCGCCAATCTCATCCAAAAAGATGGTGCCGCCTGCCGCAACGTCGAAGTAGCCGGGCTTTCCCTCCCGCCTTGCCCCGGAAAACGCGCCCCGGGCATACCCGAACAGTTCGGACTCAATGAGGTTCTCTGGAATGCTGGTGCAGTCCGCGCAGAAAGGGTCCCTAGGAACGATCGCTCCGGGAATGGATGTATCGCGCCACCTCGCCTTTTCCCACGCCGGTGTCCCCGGTGAGGCTTCCGTGGCATCGGTGGCGGCCACCTTGCGGGCCTGGGCCATCACCTGCTTCATGGCCGGGCTCTCCACCACAACGGCGTCCGGGGCGGACACCTCCCGTGCCCCATGCTGGATGTTGCTCCAGAAGGTCTGGAAAATGTGCTTGTGGTACTCGATCTGCTCCTTGAACAGGGTCAGGTGGCTGATATCCCGGATAAAGGTCACCACCAGCTCCACCTCCCCGTCGGCATTGAGGACGGGGTAGCCGTGCAACAGGTTTTTCCGCCCCCCGCTGGTCTGCTGCACCGAGCTTGCCGGACGCTTTGATTTCAGGATCACCGGGCTCACGGCCCCCATGAAGAGGAGGATCCCTTTGCTCTCCACCCGGACTCACGTGATGGGCACCGTCAAACACCCCCTCCTTGCTGTTCAGAAAACGCACCTCTTTCCCGAGAAGAGCCTCCGGGGGCAACCCGCACAGCCGCTCATACATGGGGTTCATCTTGAGGATCACCCCCTCGGCGTTGCTGATGCAGATCCCTTCGTGGAGCACGTTGAATATCGCATCCATCTCGCTGAAGAGGTGGCCGTATTTTTCCTGAAAATAGGGGACTTCGTATGCTGTTTCGCTCATTGCCATCCATGCGCCGTTTGGGATTTCAAGGCAGTCAGGGACGCCGGTGCCCGGAACGGTTCCAAAGAGGCCCGACGATCATCTGAATTTATGAGGAGTTACCACGCTGTCTCCAAAATGTCGAGGCCTGGGCCGGGGAGGCGGGACCCGCCGAACGTTAAAAAAAAACCTTCTTCCGCGCCCTGTGCAGTTCTGCACGCCGTGCAATTCTGCACATTCCCCCAACCCTTTTAAATTATATTGATTTGTGAAATCATGCGTGCATTCCTGCACAAATCAGCGCCAAAGACGAGGGCACGCAGAATCCATGACAAGGATTCATAAATAACCTAAATCAAACTGATTAAAAGGGGCCTGTTCATTTTTCAGGGGGTTGGCATCCTTGTTGCTATTCTTCCGGGGCGTTGGTTTGCAGAATGTTACCCTGAACGGGCAGCGCAGCACGGTGGGGTAACACCGGGGAATTCATTTTTTATCGGATCAGGGAACCGCATCCCCCTGGGCCGAGAGGAGGTCTTTTTGTCAGCGACATTCTACCCATATGTGGGCGCCTTTATCTGGATCAGTATTCTGCTTGTTGGTGGTGCTTTTTTACGTAACAAGATTCCGTTTTTGCAAAACCGGTTGATCCCGTCGTCCCTCATCGGCGGCGTCATCGGATTTGTCCTTTTGAACACCGGGCTCATCGGAATGCCCACGCCCGAGGGCTGGGTCACCATTCCGTCCAAGGTCTTCGGGGTGATGGTCTTTCACCTGTTTGCCTTTGGTTTTGTGGGCATCGGCCTGCTGCAGCAGGACAAAAAGGTGGACAGCGGCAAGTCCACATGGCTTCAGAACGGCGCCCTTTGGATGGCCTTTATGTACTGCCTGGTCTACGCGGTCCAGGGCGTCACCGGCAAATCCATCTTTGAGTTCGCCAGGATGATCACCGGCGGAGAGTTCTTCACCGGCTTCGGCTACCTGGTGGGCTCCGGCTTCTCCCAGTCTCCGGGGGCGGCCCAGGCCTTCGGCACCATCTGGGAGAGCACCTACGGGGTCCACGGCGCCAGCAGCGTCGGCCTTGCCTTCGGCGCCATGGGATTCCTCTGCGCCATCTGCCTGGGCATCCCCCTGGCCAACCGGGGCATCAAAAACGGCTGGGTGGCGGACAAAAGCTCCAAAGCCCTTCCCACCAGCCTTCTCACCGGCATGATGGGCAAAGGCGAGGCCACCGAGTGCACCCGAACCACCACCCACCCGGCCAACATCGACAACCTGGCCTTTCACCTGGCCATCATGGGAGCCCTCTATGGCGTGGGATACGTCTTTGCCCTGGCCTGGTCCGTAAACATGCCCAAGGGCGTCAACGGCCTGGGATTCGGCCTTCTCTACACCTGGGGAATGATCGCGGGCCTTGTGACCCGCAAGGTGCTGGACAAAATCAACCGCCTCCATGTGCTGGACAACGCCACGGTCCGCGGCGTCACCAGCAGCACCATCGACTACATGATCTGTGCCGTGTTCATGGGCATCTCCATGAGCGACATCCAGGCCATCATCGTCCCCTTCCTCTGCACCGTTGCCGTGGCCGCCATTGTGACTTACCTCCTCATCCTCTGGTTTGCCCGCCGCATGCCCGAGTACGGGTTTGAGCGGGGCCTGGCCATCCTGGGGTGCTACACCGGCACCGTGGCCTCGGGCATCCTGCTGCTCCGCATCGTGGACCCGGATTTCAAATCCCCGGCTGCCGTGGAGCTGGCCGTGATGAACGTGTTCATCACCGTCTCTATCCAGCTGGTGTACCTGAACCTGCCCTTTATCCCCACGGAAGGGTCCATCATGCTGCCCATTTTCATCGCCTACATCGTGGTGATGCCCATTGCCCTGTTCTTCTTTAAATTTGTTCAAAAACGCGCGTGGTAGCCTTTTGACGCCACACGTTCCGGGCGGCCCACGCCGCCCAGTATAGCGGATGATCACGGGCCGACACCTGGTCGGCCTGCGTCATCCCCGTAGATATAAATAGACAGACGTCATGCAGGCCCCTTTTTACCCTGGGGCCCATGACTGCAAAGGACATGTTGTATGGTTACGCCTTTTACAATTGATATTTCAGAAGAAACCCTTGAACAGATTCGCCGACGGGTCGCCGACTTTCCATGGCAGGACATGACCCAGGACGAAGGGTGGGACCATGGAACCAACCTGGACTACATGAAAGAGCTTTGCGCCTACTGGCTTGAGAGCTATGACTGGCGCGCCCATGAAAAGAAAATGAACGCCTTCGACCATTTCAAGGCCGAGGTCGACGGCATAGAAATGCACTACATCCTTGAAAAGGGAAGCGGGGACAACCCCATGCCCCTGCTCATCAGCCACGGATGGCCGGGCTCCTTTGTGGAGAGCCTGGACATCATCGAAAAGCTGGCCCACCCCGAGCGGTTCGGCGGACGCGTGGAAGACGCCTTTGATGTTATCGTGCCCTCCCTGCCCGGGTTCGGGTTTTCCGGCCGCCCTCCCCGCCCCTTTGGCCCCCGCGCCATGGCAGGGGTCCTCAACAGCCTGGTCACCGATGTGCTGGGCTACGACTCCTACTACGCCCACGGCGCGGACTGGGGCAGCGCCATCTCAAGCTGGCTGGGCTACGATCACGCGGATCACTGCCGGGCCATCCACATCAACTTCCCCACCATGAGACACGTTGACGGCCCCCAGACCCCGGAAGAGGAAGCCTGGGCCAAATCCTGCGAGACCCTGCCCAGGGTGGTCCTGCAAAACGGCTACCGGACCCAGCAGGCCACCAAGCCCCAGACCCTGAGCTATGCCATGATGGACAGCCCCGTGGGTGTGGCCGCCTGGATCGTGGAAAAATTCCACGCCTGGTCGGACATCGATGGAGACAACGTGGAGAGCGCCCACACCAAGGACGGCATGCTCACCAACATCATGGTCTACCTTGTGACCAAGACCTTCAACACCTCCACCTGGATCTACTACGGACGCCGAGAAGAGGGTGGGCGCATCCTGGGCACCAAAGAGCGCCCCAGGGTGGAGGTTCCCACGGCCGCGGCCATGTTCCCGGCCGAGAGCTTTCCCTGGCCCCCCCGCTCCTACGCCGAGCGCCTCTACAACATTCAGCGCTGGACCGCCTTTTCCCACGGCGGCCATTTCGCCTCCCTGGAGGAGCCCGACGTGCTGATCAACGACATCGTGGCCTTTGCCCGATCTTTTCGGTGAGGTTGAATGGAGAGCTTAAGCGCACTGTACCGCATCGGCCTCGGCCTGTTGTCGAGGAAGACTACCTGTCCCAGGTTTGCCGCTGAGCAGTTTGCCTCCCGGTATCCTGCGGCCAGCCGATTCCGGGTCACCCTGTACGGAAGCCTGGCCGCCACCGGCAAAGGGCACCTCACCGACCAGGCCCTCTACGAGGTGTTTGGCCGGGACTGCCTGGACGTCTCCTGGAAACCGGACCACAGCCTGCCCCAGCACCCCAACGGGATGAAGTTTGAAGCCTTGTCCCATGGGAAGGAGCTGCTCGGAGAGCAAATTGTCTTCAGCGTGGGCGGGGGCAGCATCCGAACCCCCGGCGAGATGCCCCTGAAAGAGGAACCCGTGTATCCCCACCAAACCCTCGGGGAGATCATGGACCATTGCCATGGGCCGGGCATCACCCATTGGCAGGATCGTGCAAGACCACGAAAACACCGCCGCCTTTGATCACCTGGCCGCGGTGTGGCAGGCCATGAAAGCCGCCGTGGAAAAAGGGCTCACCGCCCGGGGCGTGCTGCCCGGCTCCATCGGCCTGGGCCGAAAATCCTGGACCGTGTACCAGCGCACCCGCTCTGCCGGGGACGCCATGCAGGAGACCGGCCTCATCACCGCCTACGCCCTGGCCGTGTCAGGCCAACGCATGCTGGCACTGTTGTCACGGCCCCCACCTGCGGCTCCTGCGGGGTGATGCCCGGGGTTCTCTATTACCTGCAACAAACCCAGGGCCTCTGACGCGGACATCCAGGCCCTGGCCACGGCCGGGGTGTTCGGAAACGTCATCAAGCGCAACGCCTCCATCTCCGGCGCAGAGGTAGGCTGCCAGGGCGAGGTGGGCTCGGCTTGTGCCATGGCGGCTGCGGCGGCCTGCCAGCTTTTGGGAGGCTCCCTGCGCCAGATCGAGTACGCCGCCGAGATGGGCCTTGAGCATCACCTGGGGCTCACCTGCGACCCCGTGGACGGCCTGGTGCAGATCCCCTGCATCGAGCGCAACGCCTGCGCGGCCACGCGAGCCCTGTCCGTTGCCCACATGTCCATTTTGTCCGACGGCTCTCACCTCATCTCCTTTGACGAGGTTGTCTCCGTCATGAAACTCACGGGCCACGACCTGCCCGCCCTCTACCGGGAGACCTCGGTGGGCGGCCTGGCCATGGTCTATCGCGGAAAGCAATCGTGCCCAGGGGCCGTTACGCCCCCGTGCCAGTCGTAATATTTACTTAAATAATTAAGGCAGGTTCTGCCTCCGGCGGCCCTGCCGGGGGCCAAACTTTTGAAAAGTTTGACAAACAGGTTTTCCGCACCGCCGGAGGCACTTGAATCATGCTTTTGACACACATGCAGTTAAACGGAGAAAAAAATATGACCTACGCCAAACCGTTATCCAAAGAGGATATCTTTGCACAGGCAAAAAACGGAACCCTTGAAGCCAGGGCCATCATCCCCAACAGGAAAAGCGCCCAGGGAACCATGACGCCCACCTTGAACCCCTTTGACAACAGCGTCATCGGCCATGTGGAATTCTGCGACGCCGAGGTGGTCAACGAAGCCGTGGCCGTGGCCCGGGACACCTTTGAAAAGGGCACTTGGTCCCGCATGTCCCCCTACGACCGCAAGCTGGTGATCCAGAAGTGGGCACGGCTCATCGACGAGCACGCCGAAGAGCTGGCCGCCCTGGAGTGCAAGGACGTGGGCAAGCCCCTCAAGGAGTGCATCGGCTTTGACCTGCCCGACACCAGCTACACCATCTCCTGGTTTGCCGAAGCCGCAGACAAGGTCTTCGGCAAGGTCTCCCCCTCCCCCGGCAACAACCTCGGCATGGTTGTTAAAGAGCCCATGGGCGTGGTGGGGGCGCTGCCCTGGAACTTTCCTGCCACCATCTTTGCCTGGAAAGTGGCCCCGGCCCTTGCCGCAGGAAACTCCATCATCGTCAAGCCCGCGGAGCAAACGTCCCTGAGCACCTACCGCATGGTGCAGCTGGCCCACCAGGCCGGGATCCCCGAAGGCGCCCTGCTGCTGGTCACCGGCCTCGGCGAAGCCACGGGCAAGCCCCTGGGCCTCCACAACGAGGTGGACGTGGTCTCCTTCACCGGCTC
Source organism: Desulfoluna sp. CYM3A (assembly GCF_056829965.1). NCBI lineage: Bacteria > Pseudomonadati > Thermodesulfobacteriota > Desulfobacteria > Desulfobacterales > Desulfolunaceae > Desulfoluna > Desulfoluna sp. CYM3A. Next base: position 22,728 of record NZ_CP186556.1, on the reverse strand, counting down.
CACCGAGGTGGGACGCTACTTCCTCCACTACTCGGCGGACAGCAACCTCAAGGAGATCGTCCTGGAGTGCGGCGGCAAAAGCCCCCAGGTGATCTTCGAAGACACCTACCCCATGGATGAAGTGGTGGACCAGATCCTGGACGCCGCCTTCTACAACATGGGCGAAAACTGCAGCTGCGGCTCCCGCCTTCTGGTGCAGGAGAGCATCAAGGACGAGGTGATCAAAGCCATCGTCGCCAAGCTGCCCGAGTGGAAAATCGGCGATCCCGCGGACATGTCCGTCTTCATGGGCCCCATGATCGAAGAGGGCCACTTCCGTAAGGTGCTGGCCCACATCGACGCCTCCAAAAAAGAGGGCGCCACCCTCATCTACGGCGGCAAGGCCGTGGATGCCGGTGCGGGCAAGTGCATTGAGCCCACCATCTTCGACAACGTCACCCCGGAGATGTCCCTATTTAACGACGAGGTGTTCGGCCCGGTCCTTGCCGTCACCACCTTTAAAACCGAAGAGGAAGCCATCGAGCTGGCCAACGCCACAAAATACGGCCTGGCCTCCTCCATCTACACCTCGGACATTCGCCGCGCCCACCGCGTGTCCCAGCGCATCAAGGCTGGCACCGTCTCCGTGAACTGCTTCTCCGAAGGAGACATCGGCACCCCCTTCGGCGAGAGCATCCGGCTTCTGCGGCCGCGACAAAGGCTTTGAAGCCCTTGAGCAGTACATGGCCACCAAGACCATCTGGTACGAGAACTAACGCCTTACCTTACCTCACCCAAGCCTGGGCTTCGGGGCAACTGCCCCGGGGCCTGGCTTTTTTATAATGATCACTCGAACCGTTTTTTGTAGCTATTCAAAAGCTCCTCAAACTGGCTCTGGTGCGTGAGGAACGTTCTTTGGGGCGCTTTTTTCAAATAAAAAGCGCCCCGCCGAAGGAAAATTAGAGCTTAACAAAATCCTTTTTAATTGTTCTGTCCCTTCACCCCTTTCCTCGTTCCCTGCCTTGACACAAATCCATCATCGTATTACACCACCCCTTTATTTTAGGAAGACCAAATATTTTTAGCAGAATCAAAACAGAACACAAAAACACGGCCGGAAACCTTTCGGCCGATTCGTTCCCGGGAGAGCGCCTGACGGGCTGGAATCCATTCAGGCAAACCGGTTGTTCGGCCGCTTCTTCGAAGCCGATGCCCCCTTGGAGGGCAGCTCCGAACATGTTGAAGACGCTGGGAATGGCCCAAAGAGATGGGCTGCGGTTCCATGTCCATGATTGAGCTTCGCCCGGGCCTCAGCCTTGGGATCGGATGTTACCGGCTTCTGTCCAACCTCTCTTTCTCCTTTGAAATCGAAACGTCGCCTTTTACCATCGCCTTCAGCCTGTGCAGGCAACATCCGCCAGAGGATCACCTATGAACACGGCGAACTGGACGTCTGGCATCTCCAGGCGGGCCACGGGATCATGAGTTACCTTCCCCTCTCTGGCAGGGGGTGACCTACCCGCCATCGGGGGTCTCCCTGGAAGGCGTAATGCTGATGCGGACCCGTCCCTTCTCATGTCCCTCACCGGCCCGGAGGCGGAATCCCTTCCCCGGGAATGCCACGACATCATCAGAGGGGGCGACGACCACACACACTTTTACCGGCGGTTTCCCCTCTCCCCCCACACAGCCGCCACCGTCAACCGGATCCTCAACCTGGGCCCCGAAGAGCCCTTCCGCCTTGTAACCCTTCAGGCCTACGCTTTGGAGCTGATCCGGGACAGCCTCCAGGCGCTCCTGCCGGACGCATGCCCCTTAAGCCCGCCGTGTCCCCTCACCGACCGGGAACTCAAGCGGGTCCGCATGGCCCACACCCTCCTGACCCGGAATTTGGAGTCCCCGCCCTCCCTGCCCGAGCTTGCCCGCTCCGTGGGCACCAACAAAAACAAGCTCAACCACGGGTTCCGGGAACTCTACGGAAAAAGCGTCTACGACTGCCTGAGGATCCACCGCCTGGAAAAGGCAAGGCAGCTGCTGGAGACCGGCCAGGTTCACCCAGTGTGGCCCTTGAGGTGGGGTATGCCCAGCACAGCAACTTCACCAAAGCCTTTAAGAAGCACTTCGGCATCTCCCCCTCCGGCCTCTTTCGTTAATCCGTATTTTTTCCTTCCGCCCAAGAAATTGTGTCGCCTGGCAACACCATCGGTCCGTTCGGCAAAGCCCAGGCCCTTTGCCTGCCGTATGTAAGGTATCGGCTTCGGGCCAACGGTTTGCAGGAAACGCGGCCCGGGCCGTTACACAGGGACTGAATGAACGAAGGAAGGAAAAAACGGAATATGATCACCCACCGCAAGACTCCCCCCGCTCGCCGTGCCGAAGCACGCCGCCCTGATAAGCGCCATGCTCCTCTTCTCCGCGCCGGTCTGCCCGGCCGACACCACGGCCAAGGAACAGCGAGGTGCCACCGAGCTGGAGAGCCTCACCGTCACCTCACAGAAGCGTGAAGAGAGCATCCGGGATGTACCCGGAAACGTCACGGCCGTGGACGGCTTTCTCATGGACGATCTGGGCAAGAACACCATCGATACGCTCACCGAACTCGCCCCCAACATCAACGTGAACCGAATTGATTCCCACACGACCCAGGTGGTCTTCCGGGGCATCGGCGGCCTCACCAACATGAACAAGGTGTGGAACACCAACGTGGACGGCGTTACCATCCCCTATGTGGGCATGGACATGTTCCTGCACCCCGAACGGGTGGAGCTTATCCGGGGAAGCCAGGGGGCCCTTTACGGGCGCAACTCACACGCAGGCATGGTCAACGTTATCAGCCGAAAACCCACCGAAGTCTTTACCATGGACAGCCCCCCTTGAGGTGGAACGCTTCAGCACCACCCGGTTCAAGGCGGCATTCGGTGGGCCCTTGGGGCCCAAACAGGGGTATCGACTTGCCCTGGGCTACACCAAAGGGGGACGGCTACTACAAAAACAGCTACCGTGACAAAGAAGACGGGGGCGAGCACGAGCAGTTCTCCGGCCGGGCCACCTGGAGTATAAACCAGCAGTGGACAACACCCTTCGCCTCAGCATCACCGGGGACAGCTACGACGGGGCCTTTGAGGTCTTCACCCCGCTGGCAACAGGGGTCTCCCGCACCACAACCAACAACGAAGGGAGCAACGAAGGCTCCCTCTTCTCGCCCACCCTCACCTGGAAAAGGCGTTTCCGGGTTTTGAGCTCACCACCATCACCAACGTGAGCAGCTCAGATTACAGCTTCTCCTACGACATGGATTTTTCTCCGGCAGACCTCATGAGCCTGGCCTTTGACGAGCAGTTCAAGACCGTCACCCAGGAGGTACGCCTCTCCGGAGAAAAAGGGCGACTCCAGTGGCTCGGCGGCCTCTTCTTCCTGGCCGAGACCAACGACATCTTAACCGACTTCAGCTTCGGCCAGGATGCACCGGGCCCTCCGGTAACCGGCCCCGGCGGCATGCACCAGATCGCCGATGCCACCATCGACAGCCAGGGGGGCGCCCTCTTCGGACAGACCACCCTCACCTTCCTGGACCGCTGGAAACTCCGCACCGGCCTTCGGGTGGACTATGAACGGCGGGACTTCACCTGGCAGGGGCGCACGGAACTGGGCGGCACAGCCCTGGACACCCGTACGACTTTTCCCGGGATGACGACTGGGTGGGCCTCATGCCCTCGGCCAGCCTGAGCTACGCCCTCACCCCCAAACAGCACGCCTACGGCTCCGTTTCCAGGGGTTACAAGGTGGACTACGCTGCCAACCAGTTTCAACTCGACGCCATCAAAGAGCCTGTGGACCCCGAGTACACCGTCACCTGGGAGCTGGGCTACAAAGGACTCCTGGCCGACAACCGCCTGGAGCTCAACACCGCCCTCTTCTACATCGACTACACGGACATGCAGGTAAGCATCATGAAGGACAACGTGGCCGTGATGCAGAACGCCGCCGAAGCCCATAGCTACGGAGCCGAGGTGGAGGCCATCGTCAAGGTGGCCGACCGGTTCGACCTGCTCATGGGCCTGGGCTGGCTGGAAGGGGAGTTCGACTCCTTTGACAACCACCCCAGCGGCAAGGACCTTGCGGCAAACTACCTGCCCAACGCCAACAAGTACAGCGCCACCCTGGGCGGACGGTACCGCCACGAGAGCGGCTTTTTCACCTCCTTTACCACCGCCTTTATGGGCCCGAAATACATGGATGAGGAGAACACCACCCGCCAGGAGAGCTACACCCTTGTCAGCGCCAAGGTCGGCTACGAAAGCGACACCTGGGGCGCCTACCTCGACGGACGCAACCTCCTGTAACCAGACCTACCTCCAGCACACCTTCGCCAACGCCGGTCGCGTGGGCGAGCCCGCCGTGGTGGGCGGTCGGGTAAATGTATTTTTCTGATGAAAGGAGACCAAGGCGTATGTCTACCCTTGAGCAATTGAACAAAGGCCGCAGCGCGGTCATCGAGGCCCTTTCCGGGACGCCGGGTTTTGTGAACCGGGCAGCGGCCATGGGGTTTACCCCCGGAGCGCGGGTCACGGCCGTGCAGAACACCCGCACACTTCCCCTTCTGGTCCACCTGAGGGACACCCTGGTGGCCATTGACAGGCACGACGCCGAAAGGATCGCCATCCATGAACCCAGCAAATAGCTGCCAGGGGCGGTGTGCAGCCGGGTGTTGCCACGCAGAACCCGCCGCCTGCACTCCGGCCTGTGACCGGGACCTCACCGTGGCCCTGGTGGGCCAGCCCAACACCGGAAACTACTCCTTGTACCGCCTCACCGGGGCAAACCAGCACGTAGGCAACTGGCCCGGTAAAACCGTGGAGAAAAAAGAGGGACAAGTGAAGGCAGGGGGACGACGCGTCGACATCTTCGACCTGCCCGGTACTTACAGCCTCACCGCGGAGTCCATGGAGGAGCGCATCTCCCGGGACTTTCTCACCGAAGAGCGCCCCGATGCCGTGGTGGCGGTGGTGGACGCGGCCCAACTGGAGAGATCCCTCTACATGGTGGCGGAGCTGGCCCTCGCCGAACGTTCCCACTGGTGATCGCCCTGAACAAAATGGACCTGGCAGCCCAAAACATCATGGTGGACGCGGAAAAACTCGCCTTCCTCACCGGAATGCGCGTGGTGCCCTTGTCGGCCATCGACCGCAAAAAGGAGACGGGGATCGAGGCCCTGCTGGGACCCGTCGGTACACGGGCTGTCCCTTGTGCCCGGTGCTGGCCGAAGAGATGGAGGCGGCTTTCGGAGAGGTGCTTCCCGCTGTTTCCGAGGCCCCTGCGCCGCACACCCGCCCCAGGGCATGCCGCCCTTGTGGCTGGCGGTGAAATGCCTGGAAAAAGACCCGGAGATCCTGGAAAGAGTCCAAGAGACCATGGGGCGTGACGCCAGCCCCCGGGAGGTGGCCCGCCTTACCGAGTCATGCCCGGACGGCCTCGTGGCGGGCACCGCGGCCCTGCGCCGTGGATCAGCCATATCCTCTCGGAGGTGCGATCCCAGGCAGACCGAACGCCCAAGAGCTTCCAGGGACGCTTACAGGCTGGCCACCCCACCCCCGTCTGGGCAAAGGGGTGGCCGCCTGTGTTCTCCTGCTGGGCATTGTGGCGGCCTACGCCGTCGGCCGTCCTCATGGTTCCGGCCTTTGCCCTTTTCTTCTCCACCCACGCCATCCATGACGCGATCGCCCGGTAGCCCGGCCTGGCTGGCGGTGGTCTGAACGGCGTTCTCTGCGGTGTGAGCCTCGGACTGATGATCATGGGCTTTATCGGGGCGGTCTTTTTTGTCATGGGGATCCTGGGAAAACTCCGGCTACATGGCCCGGCTCGCCTACATCTTCAATCCGTTCATGCGACGGCTCGGCCTCCACGGCAAATCCGTGATGCCCGTGCTCATGGGGCTCATCTGCGACGTCATCGGCACCGGGGGTAGCCAAACCGCACCATCGACTCCTGGCGACAACGCATGCTCACCCTGGCCCTGATTCCCATTGTGCCGTGCAAATCCCTTCTCATTGTCACGGCCTTTCTCAGCGGCATCTTTTTCGGCTCCAAGGCCCTCTGGGTGATGCTCGCCCTTTTTGCCGTCACCGGCCTTCACATGGTGGTCACCTCCCGCCTGCTGCAGCGGTTTGTGGTGCCCGGTGAGCCCACGGGCCTCATCATGGAACTGCCCCCCTACCAGAAGCCGGACATGAAACACGTCTGCCTCTACAGCCTCACCCGCATGAAGGCCTTTTACCACCAGGGGTTCTGGTTCCTGGCAGGGGTTTCCTTTCTCACTTGGGCCGGGATCTACTTTCCCGGGCCAACCATCCACCAAAGCTACATCGCCTGCCTGGGACGCTCTTTAGAGCCCCTGGGCCACTTCATGGGCTTTGACTGGCGGCTCTGCATCGCCTTTATCGTGGCCTTTGCCTCCAAAGAGGCCACTCTGGGCACCATGGCCGTCATCTTCGGAGCGGCCACCACCACCGGTGCCGACTCTTCAACATCATCATGGACAAGGAGCTCCTCTCGGTTGTCCACAACGGGCTCAGCTCGTTCTTGGCGTCCTCAGGGGTCTCCCAGGCCAGCGCCCTGGCCTTTGTCTTTGCGATCTTCTTCTCCCTGCCCTGCTTTGCCACCCTAGGGACCATCTATGCAGAGACGCGCTCTGTACAATGACACCAGGCACCCTGCTTTACTATTTCGCCGTCTCCATCACCATGGGGGCCGTGGCGTTTCAGGTGGGCCGGGTTCTCTTTCCGGGGGGATAGCCATCAGAAAAATGAACACCCAAACCGCATGCGCACCCGGCCGGGGCAGCCCCGGCATCTGGGTGCGCATGCGTATAATACTGGCGTGTTGTCCGGAGAATTGCGATAGTACTTCTTCTGATCATACCTGGCTAATGGGCAAAGGAGGTGCCATGACCCGCAGCGATATAGACAAGGTCGAAACAGACGCCAAGCACATTCTCAACCAGCTGGGCTCCCTGAGTTCCTTTCTCACAGGTATGGACCCGGCCTCTGAAGGGGATGCCTGCTTCACCATGCCCCTTTCGATCATGACAGAGGCCATGGCCTTTGATGTAAGCGTGCTTTACGAGGTCTGCAACGTGGTGGACAACTGGCTGATCCTGGAAGTGGCCCGCGTGTTCGACCCCAAAGGCTACCGCGAAGACCTGAAGGAAGGAAAAAAACTCATTCTGGACCTCACCCGTGCCGAAGGGATCTACATCAACGAGATCAAGGCCTTCACCTCCCGCAAGGTCTCCTGCATCAACGTGCCCAACGAAGGGTGCGACATGATGGGGTTTGTCTACCTCCCGGAGAGCCTGGGCGGCGGCTACCTCTTCGGCGGGGACTACTGCGGAGAAGAATCCCGGGTGCGGGACTACGAGGCCAGCGTCTGTGAGATCATGTGCAACTTCCTCAGCACCATCCTCATCAAGGCCCAACTTGAAAAACTCGCCGTCTACGACAGCCTCACCGGCCTGGCCAACAGCAGACGCATCAAAGAAGAGGCCTCCCGCGTCCGCAACCGATTTGCCCGAAAGCCCAAGGCCGTGGCCTCCGTGGCTATCTGCGATATCGACCACTTCAAGGCCGTCAACGACACCCACGGCCACATTCAGGGGGACATGGTCATTAAAGAGGTGGGCGAGCTGCTCTCCACCTCCATGCGCAAACACTTTGACGTGGCAGGACGCTACGGCGGGGAGGAGTTCCTCCTGGTCCTGGATGAAACCACGGGCCCCGAAGCCATCGCCATGATCGAGCGCATCCGCAAAAAAATCGAAACCCACGCCTTCCCCAAGGTGGACCAGGCCGGAAAACCCATCCCCGGCGACTCCCTTCGCATCACCCTCTCCTTCGGCGTGGCCGAAAACCGGGCGGACGCCTCCCCCTGCGATGCCCTGGAGTGGATCAGCCGGGCCGACCGGGCCCTCTACCGCTCCAAACACGATGGCAGGAACCGGGCCACCCTCTGGAGCCATGCCCTGGATGAGGCGTGCGTAGAAACGGCTTAAGACTGCCTCCGGCGGCGAGGTGGGCCACCTGGAAATGTGACATCCCGTAGGGTGTGCTTGCGCACCATTTGTTCGGAAAACCAACGCCTTTTGCCATTTCTATGCGTTGTGAAGGTCACCTGCAGATGGGTTTTCATGGCCGGTACGATTCTTCGGCGGTGCGCAAGCGCACGTACCTAAGTCCCTACACCGTCGGCAACGCGTCACCTACATAAGGATGCCTTTGTAGATAAAATACCCGTAGCTTGCGGCAAGCAGGGCCCCTGCGCCCCGGGGAAGGCGCTTCATGGCCCCGACAAAGAAGAAGTGGACGGCACACGCCGCCATGATGGTGAAGGCCCCGGTTTCAAAGGAATCGGGGATTCGGATGGGAGAAAAAAACGCGAAAATGCCGATACACATGGGAATGCAGATATGGCCGTCCCCGATCTGGGAAGAGTAGGCGATGTCGGAGCGGTCCACGGCTGCATAGTAAAAGGCAAGAAGCCCGTTGGGAACCACCATGAGAAGACCGCTTAAGATGCCGATCTGGCTTGTGGAGATGATCCCCCCGCCCCCGGCCGACACCCAGGCCACAAGCCCTTCGATGCTGACATAGGTTCCCCAGGCCGCCCCGCCCACCAACAGGATATCCACAACCACCCAGAGACTTACGGCTCTGTGTTTCTGGACGTTGGTCTTCATCACATCAAAGACCTGAAACACCTGCCAGAAAAGAAACAGCCCCATGAGCACCAGGCCGTCCCCCTGGTTCAGGACCCCGTCCCGGCCCAGGGCCCAGGTCACGGCCGTAAAAAACACCATGGCAATGAGGGTAAGAAGAAGGGAGAGGTAATCGAGCTTCTCTTCTGAACGGTCTTCCTTTGTCCCCTTGAGGGTCAGGCCCCACAGCACGGCGGGGATGCCCAAGAGGATGGTCAGGTTGGTGACGTTGTTCACGATGCAGTTTTCAAGGACCATGGCCGCGTCCCCGCCCGTGGTTCCCATCACATAGGCAAAGGCGAGATTGGAAAACCCCGAGCAGTACGGCATCACCATGGTGCCGATGGCAGTACCCTCAAAGCCGCGCTTCTCAAAGGCATTAAGCCGCCAGACCATGACCATGGAGGACACCAGAAACAGCCCCAGAAGCTGCCACGGCCCTGCGTGGGACCCGGCGGACAGGACGCTCTTAAAAATAGCGGTATAATTGGGGGTGGCAAGCAGTGCCATCAGGCCGCTCAGCAGCCGGGCACAATAATCCAGTATGTTATCCACAACGCATCCATCAATCCGGTTTAAGGCGCAACATCACAACAAGACGCTCGACAGCAGTGTCCAGGGGGCGACAATCCTCAAGGCCTGTGGGTCACTCAGCGGCAAGGGCTCCCTGAAGGATGTCATCGACCAAAAGAGGCGTTGCCTTTATTCTTATGTGGAATGCGCCCGGACGATAAAGAGAATTCACCGTCAAGGCGTGCCCCGACATCGAATTTATTTTGCCTTTCGTCATTTTTCGTATGCAGCAGTGCAAATTAAATCGACTTTGCATCCAATTGGGCTGATTATTAACGATATCCTGTCATTTTTAAGGGCTATACACCTTTCACCTGCTTCGACAATTCAATACAGATCATCGCGACCTGAACGTATGCAGCCATGCCAATACAATGCGGCATGATGGTTTCTCAATCCCGGCAAAGCTTTCCCGTATAATGAAAAGAAAACCCTCCCGGACAAATGAGAAACCTGAGGCCTGCCTCTTCTGCTGAAAAGCGCTCTCGTAATTCTCCAAAAATGAGTAAAAAATCGTCCCGCCAACATTTGGGACGACTGTATGCCGTATGGCCGGAACTCAACCCCATAGTCCGTTACATTTTTGAGGTAATTTCGAATCTAAAAAAGGAGAGCTAACATGAAGATCAACGTTTCTGCTTTAATCCTGACCCTGATTATGATGGTTTCCCTGGCGGCCTGCGGCACCTACTACCAAGTGACCGACCCTTCAAGCGACAAAGTCTACTATACTGAAAAAATAAACAAGAAAAGCAACGGAGCCATCGAGTTTAAAGACTCGGCCACAGGAAAAGAGATCATCATCCAGAACTCTGAGGTGATCGAAGTTGACAAAGATGCCTACGAAGCAGGCATGGCAGAACCAGCCCCCGCACCAGAACCTGAAGCGGAACCAGCTGCTGAAGCAATGCCTGAAGCCGAAGCCGAGCCCACAGCTGAGGTAGAGCCTGCTGCGGAAACGGAACCTACCGCTGAAGCAGAGCCCGCCGCCGAGTAAAACCCAGCGCTAAAATGGAATAAATAAGATGGAATATTCAGGCTTTGCCCCTCTGTTTTGAACGTTTTCGAAACGGAGGGGCAAGGCAGGTGATCACGATTTTGGCGGTGATGGGTACAGGTTTTTATGATACAGCTGGCACGCAGTAAAGCGATGGATACTCACCCATCAAGAATCCCCATGATTGATTCCATTAACCAACCAAAGGAAATCCTTTCCTGTTCCAGCCTGACATGCTCACCATAATGCCCTCCTCGCAACGCAGCGTAAAGGCCTGCCCCTTTCCTTGAAAGCCGATTCAAGTCTCGATTTTCCTGCCGTGACTCTTTTGACCTATGCTGGAAATAGGTGACAAGGCAACAGTTATTTCAGTTCAAAAATGCTTGGCAGAAAAGGCTCTGCCGGAGTGGGATTTGAGGTAGGTCTCGAAGGTGGTGGCTTTGGGTTTGGAGGGGAAGGCGATGGCGATTTCAATTTTCCAGGGTTTGTACTTTGACGTGTGGGGGACGCTTCCGGAATTAACGGCCTATAGGCGAGTTCCAAGGTCAGAGGTCATACCGGTATAAAACCGTTCCGGAAACGACTCACTTCGGAGCATGTATACATAGTGAAAGCCCAAAGGAGCCTCCTCATCATCATCATATAACAACTGGAAGAATTTATTTTGTGAAACGTGATTCGGGAATCTTTATTTTTAAGGATTGCAGGCTTCTTGCTCGCTGGCGCTCAGGCGAAGCCTGGTGGAGGCGGCGGGAATCGAACCCAGGTCCTATTCTGGACGTAATCCATTTATAATATCAACCCCATACTTAATACATCGTCTTTCATCTGTATCACCTTGAAACCCCGTAAAGCCCCGAAAATACGTGCCCCATTTTGAAGAACTTCCACAAAAACTTCCACAATTTTTGTGCCTTCGACCATGCGGCTCACGCCATTACAAGAATTAAGCTCACGGACATGTCTTTGGAATTAAATTAAGGCAGATTCCAAAAACGGCGCATTTTGAAAAACCGCTTTTTTTAGGTGACAGGCACTATTTCACCTCTACTTAGGTTCGGGGGGCCAGGGGATTGAATCGGTAACGAAAATTAATGTTGCCGGAAGATCGTCCAGCATCTGTAAGCCTCCCACTCTGCCCGTTTGCTTTGGTCAATCGGATAATCCGGCATCATTGTATAGTCGCATGCTAAAAGCTTGGCGTCACGTTGCGGCCTTACCACATTATCCAGCCAAAGGCTCAAATCAATTTCCCAATCGGTGCCATTCCATCTCGAATACGGTAACGGCTCCTTATCGGTCCAACCTGAATCAAGGACAGTCCCTATCTCAGATATTCTGTATCGTTCCTGTGAGGCGGTATCAAAATACACCGCTCCACGGTAATCAGATTTTACGATCCACAAACCCTGCTCCAAGACCGCGACCTCATATTCGTTTGTTTCAGGAGGTGGCTGCAGGGATGAGGATTTAGGGTTGTATAGCCAGCGATCACTTGGGCTACCAGTTTCTTCGTCCCACATTCCATTTTGCCGTGGCTTGGAGTCTCGTCCCTTCAAGTATTCACCCGTTTCGGGGTGTGCATTATACAATGTTGTCATTAGTAAAATATCCCCCCCCATTTAGTTACGTTTTTTGGCCTGGCCTCAGCCCCACCAGATGATAACGAACGTACAATTCGAGCTATTTGTTGTTGATCCATACGCTGCGCCTGATCCGGCTAATTTGTTGCGAACGTATATAGTCCGTGTGGATGCTCCTTGTTTTTAGACGCCTGCCCCGTACCACAGATGACCACCCGTTGTTCCATCGCCTCTATCTGAACGAGATGAGGCATCAGGATCAATCCCCGCCCCATGGTCCCAATATCTGGGAAAAAGGCCTCGGTCATCAGGCAGGCTAAAATGCATTTCGTCGAGGACCTCCCATACATGGTTCCAATTTTCGCAAAGAGGTTCGGATAATCAGAGCGTAAGAGACTCGATCCGTCCCGTTCAAGCATACGACGCCTTCTCATCTCTTCATCTGAAGGCATATATCACACGGTTAATGTCATCTCCCGGCTCGTAAAACGAGACTCTTTCCTTTGACACTCAAGTCTCCCGAAATCGACACATTACCCTGCCCATCCTTCCTCACCATATCCGGATACGCCTTCAACTCATCCGCAACATGCTCCCTCGTCGCCAGTACCACCGCCGGATCCACCTTCAGCTCCACGGCGGCCATCTCCGAAACCTCCAGGATCATCTTCACGTAAAGATCCTTGGATGCCCCCTGGGTAATCTTGGGTTTGTAGGTGTGGGGATACTTGCCGATGGCAATCAGGTTGCCGTCCGGGTGGAGAAGATACCCACCTCCCGGATGTCGGAGTCCCCCACGTCCGATGGGATAAAGGCCTCCACCACCAGCCAGTTGCTGTTGGCTTCATGGATGGAAATGTGGTTGATGCTGCCTCGCCACCTTCATTAATCAAAGATGTCCGCTGAAGCATGCCTGCCAGGTCCAGGCTCGCGTAGGATCCGTTGCCGTCGCCCACGGCCAGGGTTGAAAACGAGACCGATTTACCTAAGACCGGCGAGTTGGCGAACATCGCCTTGCCGGTGTTGGTTAAGGTTGTGAAATAGGATTCTGCCGGTCAGAGTATTCCTTTTTTAGGGATAGATGCAGGTGGTTTCGATCATCTGAGTTCCCAGGCCAAAGTAGACGGGCCCGGACTCTTCCAGGTTTTCGGGTTGCCAGGGGAAGACGGAGACGGTTTCGGCGTATTGTCCGGCCATGGCCATGTGGATTGTGCCCTGCCCTCTCAGGTATGTAATCACGGCATCAAGCTTGGAACGGACGTTCTTGTAGGCTTCGATGAGCTGGTCGGCCCAGGCGTAGGCCTGATCGGTGACGCCCTGGTCGGTGACTTCCACGCGTACCCGGAAGTGGTAGGGCTGGCCGTCGTAGGTCCACCACTCTTCCACGGTTCCGCCGCCGAGCACGTCGGCGATGGCGCCCTCGATGGCGGACGGGGTTCCTTTTTGTCGATGACGGGCCACGGAGTTCCTGACAAGGGCCCTCTTCTTTTCAAGGGTCAGGCTGTCGTCCCAGAAGTCCACCTTGAACTGCCAGGCCAGGTGGGTGAGGAGGGGCTCCTCCAGCTCGTCCCACCGGCTGTATATATATAAGGTGTCGATGGCCCGGTTGATCTGCTTCAGGTCGTCATCGATGGCGCTGGCAGCTGCCCGGATGCTTTCGTCTCCGGAGATAGACGCGGGGAGGATGTCTGCAAAGGAGATGTCGGGCAAAGCCTTACTCATCTTCCACCCCCGCGTAATTCAAGGTTTGGGTGTCTGCCTGGGCCACCTGGGTGGTGGCCAGCTTTTGAAATGAGGGGGACCGCAGCACCACGCGTTTTGCGCCGGCACTCTTTAAGCGGAAAACCAGTTCATCGGGGTTGATGTCACGGCCCAGCTTTTCGCATTGCCAGGCTGTATAGTCGGCAATGGCCTTGCTCACCCGGCTTTGAATTTCAGAGATGGCCTCCTGGTTCTCTCCGGAAATAAAATAGTCGGCATCGATGTCGAAGCCCACCGGCACCGGGGCAATGACGGAGACTCTATCCGTCAAGGGCCTTCGGTTCTTCGGCGTCACGGCATCGGCCACGGTTTGCAAAATGGTTTCATCCGGAAGCCTGCCTCCGGAGAGGAGCACTACCACCTGGACGGTGGCGTCTGCAGGAGAGACCACGGCCACGTCGGCGATCTCCTGGTGGGCCGACTTGGCCCAGTAGATGTAGGCCCCTTCCGGACCGGCAACCGAGTATTTGTCCGGGGCGTTGTGGATCCGCTCCCTGTAAGGATCGTTGCCTTCTTTGTCGGCTCCGCCCGTGGATGTGATGGTGTTGGAAACGCTCACCACATAGGGGACGGGATCCACCATCTGGTTGATCTGCCCCGGCACGTAACCGTTGCCCTCGGTGCCCGTGGCCATACAGGTCACGGGCACGTCAACGAAGGTGTCCCCGGCGGCCACCTCGGCATAGCTTTCCGTCTTGAAAAAGAGTGTACCGTCCGGAGAGACGCGGGTCCCTTTGTTGATGGCCACCACAAACCCCAGGGCCTCGGCAATGGAAAACCGGCACAGGGTTCCGGCGGCAGAAGAGTCCAGCCGCTCCGTCTCCGTAAAGGCCCCCAGGTGATCCAGGTGGTCGCCTTCGCTATAAGCCAGGAGATTCATTTTCCCCGCGTGGTTGATCAGCTCGCGCTGCTGCACAATGATGGAGGCCAGGCCCATGAGGAAGAGGCGCTCCGGATCCGCAGGGGCCAGGGATTTGCCCGTGATGCCCTCGTGCACGGTCAAAATATTGCTGATGGTTTTCTCGGCATCGGCTTCCACAAATTGGATGTCCGGAAGATTCTTAAGGCTCATTGATTTTAATCCTCACCACGGGGATCAGTGTCCCGGACCGGGCCTTTTCGGTGTCGGCCACCCAGGACACGGAGAGAACATCCACCCCGGGAACGTAGGTCTCAATCCCCTGGGTCACGGCTGCCGATGCTTTGGCCTTGGCCACCGGAAGCGGCGCTCTCGGATTAATCCGCCTGGGCTCCGAAGGCCCTGTCCAGGGGAAGGGTCCCCACCCGGGTGGCGCATACAATCTGCACCTGCTGTACAATGGCATCGATGCCCGTTGCTCCGATCACCACACGGTCCAACTGGCCCGTCACATTCAATTCCATTTACGCAAACTCCTTTAACTTGATGGAAACCGCCGCAACCAGGAGCCGCCCTTTGCCGTCGAACTTCTGCCAATCCTCTTCCATGGAAAGGAGGGCAAACCGTCCGAAATCTCGCCCACAACCAGGTTCTTTGCCTCTCCGGAGGCCAGGACCTTTCGCACGGCATCGATCTCACCTGAAGGCGAGACGCCCAGGCTTTCGGCGAACATCATTTGGAGCGACACCTCATCCAGGCCCGGCCCCAGAAACTCCAGGACAGGCTTTTTCCCTGTGACGGCATGCTCGGCAAACCGCGCCTTGGATGAGCGCTTGAACTCATCGAAGGTGCGGATCCGCGTGCGGCTGGTTTCAAAAACAATCTCTCCGAAAGTCCCCACGTCCATTTATCTGTGTCCTTTGGATGCCGGGCTTCCGGAGGTGTCGTCCAGAAGGGTCATGTGTTTGTAGACGGCCCGGCCCAGGGCCGCTGCCATTTTTTCTGTCTGGGCGAACTTGGCTCCCCGTTGCAACCCTTCCACTTCGAGTTCCTTGATAATGTCTGCCACGAGGGCTGCTGCGCTTGTTGCCATGATTATTTGCTCGCAATGACTGTTTTTGATGCGTCCACATGGGGCTTGCCGTCGAACTTGCAAATGGACTTATCCGTGATTACCCCGCCCAGCTCCCCGCCGCAATCCAGGGTCACTTTTTCCGCTTTTACCGTCACCTCCCCGCCCTTCACCGTGATGCCCAGGCTGTGCGTCTTCCTGTCGTAAGCCATGACGGAGCCATCCCCAAAGGTGATATGGGTCAGGTGGGATCCGTCTGCAGGTGGCGCGTCCACGTCGGAGTAGATCGCCCCCAGGACAAAGCCCTGTTCCAGGCCGATGGGAAGGAAGATACAGGCCACCTCTTCCCCCACGTCGGGCATGGCAAAGAACTTGTCCGTCTGGGTCCGAGGGAAGAGAACCGGCAGCTTGTGGGTGGGATGGCCATGGATCTCCACCTTCACGGATCCGCCCACCACTTCGGTCACCGTACCCACCTGGACCATGCTGTTCACCTTCTCCTCCAGGGCCTTCATGCGCTTTTCGATCTCGATCATCAGTACCCCAGCACCTTTCTCAGGCTTGCGTTTGTCTTGTAACCGGAGCCCAGGGAGTGCTTGGCCTCGTCGATAAAATAGATCCCGTCAAAGATACCGAATCCCTCTACCTTCACATTTAGCCCGGCCAGGGCCCGGGGATTGCACCCAGGGAGAAGCTTATTCACCTCCTCCTTGTTCGCGCTCCGGAGTTCAGCCACGGCCTGGGTCTGGGCTTCGGCGATGGACTCCACCATACCACGAGAACCTGACCGGTCTTCGGACTGTTCTCCGGGGTGAAGGTGTGCTCCACCAACCTCTTTTTTGTCGGGTCAAAAAACTGCACCGTGCATGCCCGGTAGATGTTGTGGGACTTGGTGTTGAACGACCAGGTCAGAATCTCGGAGGCCCCCTTTTTCAAGGTGAACACCGGGGCCTTGGCTTCAAAGATTTTCCCCTGGTAGAGAACCAGCTTCTCTTCGGCCATCTTCAGGTTGAGGCCCCGCGCCTTGCAGAGCCTTGACAAAAGAGCAAGGTCACTCTCCTTGCTCTGGGTCACCCGCTCATACGGTGCGTCCAGGTCGGCGCTGAAAAAAAGGGAGAGCCCGTGCTCTGCCGCGATGCCCCCGGCCAGTTGCTCCAGGGTGATGGCTTCCCAGACCCGTTCCTTCAACTCGTTCTTGATGGCAGTGGAGGTCATGGAGCTGATGGCTTTCATGGTCACGATGGCAGGAGGCCCGCTTGATGTGATGTCATCCACCTGAAAGGATCCGCAGGAGAGTGAAAGATCCCCCAGGTCGCCCCATGCCGAGCACTCAATCTCCGCCTTTACCCGGGAACCCTTCTCCGGAAACCAGTCTCCTGACCAAAGCCCGCCGGTGTCCTCCAGGGTGATCTGGAGATCATCGGCCTTGCCCGATGAAAAATCGGTGTAGGTCATGTTCTTTAAATAAGGTGAGATCTCTTTAGAGATGTCCTTGCCTTCAAAGTTCAGGTTCAGTCGTGCTTTTCTCATCATGATTTCCAGGGGGGTAAAACGGTTTCGGTTCTCTTCCCGTGTCCGATCAGCTCAATCCGGCGCTGAAACCACGTACTCCGATGCTCCGGGTTGGCCGCAATCAGCCGGGCCATGTGCATCTCGTTTCCCATGCGGGACAGGGCGATGGCGTCCCACATGTCGCCCTGCCGTGTGGTGTATGACTCAGCCAAACGCGCGCCTCCTGTCGTCGTGGTGAATATCCGTCATAACCTTCCGGACTCGCTCTTCGCTCTCCATCATGCTCTGATCCGCTGCCGCCTTGAATTCGGCAACGTTGGAGCCGGTGGCCGTGATATTAATTTGGGGTTTGTACTCAATAGCCGTGCTGGAACTGTTCATGGCCGCCGGGGAAACCTCTGGAAACTTCACAGGCGTCACGCCCTGGCTCTGTCTTTCAGGGAAAGGCACCACATTGTCCGGGGGCGTGGGAATGTTCCCGGCGACATTGCCCACCTTGGCGGCCTTTTCTGACGTTTCAGTCTCTTCGTCACTCCCGAAGCCAAAGAAGCGACCTCCAATTTTCATGAATTTCTTGATCTTTCCCCATATGGAGTCCACCAGCTTCTGGAAGGGTTCGAACTTCTTGTAAAGAACAGCACCAAGCCCCACCAGAACGGCCACACCGCCGACAATCAACCCGATGGGGTTGGCATTCAGGGCCACGTTTAAGGCCCATTGTGCTGCTGTCATGGCATAGGTGCCGATGGCCGCTGCCTTTTGAACTCCGGCCAGGGCTATGGTTTTCATTTTTGATAGTGTGAGATGTTTGTTGATGAGCTGATAGGCCGTCTTTGCCCTTAACAGACCTCCAGACACAAAAGTCCAGGCATACCCTGCGGCAACTGTTGCAGCAGTCAAGGCAATGGTACCGCCTGTCAGCATCCCCGCTACTTTCGTGACTGTTGGGTACTTTTCTGATGCGGCAGTAAGCTTGCGTGCAATAAAGGCAAAAAACAGATCAGCCGCACCTGAGATGGCAGGTGTCAGGGTGTTTCCAAAAGTTATGGCGAGGCTTTCTGATGCAGAACCAAAATTTTTAAGGGCTCCGACGGTTGTGTTGTCCATGATATTAGCAATGGACTGGGCGGTAACTTCTCCGTCTTTCACTTTTTTTGTGTATTCGGTGATGCCCTTTTTCCCTGCCTGAGAGAGCAGTTCCGTTAAACCAGACGCCGGTTCCTTGCCAAATATGGTACTGATTACATCCAACTTCTCGGCATTACCCATACCGTTTAGTGATTCGGATAGATCTGCTAAAATTTGTGCAGGCTTCCGAAGATTACCTTCCATGTTTGTGGCCTGGACACCCAACTCCCGGAGTGTACTTAGTGCTGCGGTTGACGGCGCGGAAAGCCCCAAAACCATACTTTTTAAGGTAGTGCCCCCCATGCTTCCTTTGATCCCAACGTTGGCAAGGAGCCCGGCCATGGCGGAGGTCTCTTTCAAGGACATTCCAGCTTTCGCCGCAACAGGCCTACATTGCTGAGTAGTCTCGCCCAGCATCTCCAGGGAGGTGTTGGAACTGGTGAAGGTCCGGGTGAGGACGTTTGAAACACGGTCCATCTCAGAGGCCTCTAAGCCAAAACCGGACATGATATCTGACGCAATATCTGATGCGACGCCAAGCTCTACGGCACCGGCCTTGGCCATGTTAAGCACGCCCGGCATAGCAGAGATGATTTGCTGACTATCAAAACCAGCCATGCCCAGATATGACATGCCCTGAGCTGCTTCACTGGCTGAGAAGGAGGTCGTTGATCCAAGTTCCCTCGCTTTTGCCGTCAAGGCCTGGAAGTCTTTGCCGGTGGCTCCGGTAAGGGATTTCACCTTAGCCATGCTTTGTTCAAAATTGGCCGCAATCATGACAGGAGCCGCCACCGTTGCTCCCAGGGCCACAGCGTCAAACAGCTGGCCCTGCATGTTGGCGCGTTTGTCCTTCACGGCCTTCTGTTTCATCATGAGCTTCTGAAGCTTGTCCTGCTTGCGTCGGGCAAGGTCGATGGACTGGGCCAGCTTCTGGTTGTGCATCACCAGCTGCCCCGTCTTGATTCCGGTAGAGGCCATCTCCCGCCGAAGCTCGGAAAGGGAGGTCCTCTGCTCCCCCAGTGACGTTTTCAGTTTCTTAGCCTTACGGTTCGCCGCGTCAAACTGGCTCTGAAGCTTCTTGGTGGGCTTTGCGGTGGCGGCCAGCTGAGCGGCAAGGGCCTTGCTCTCGTTCTGGGCCTCAAAGAACCGCCGCTCCGTCTCCTGGATCTCCTTTTTCAGCGATCCAAACCGGTCCACCTTGGCCTTGGATTTTTCAAGCTGGCTGATCTTCTGCCCCAGTGCGCCCACCGTCTGGGACGCACTGAGCATCGATCCCTTAAACGTTGGAGCCACCGAACCGTTCAGCTTAAACGCTATGTCATATACCCGTGATCCCATCGCCTACGCCTTCTCATTCAAATCCGTGATCCATTCAAAAAGCTCGGGAAAGGGCATCTGGTAAAAGAATGCCACCCCCGTCCGGGTTGCCTTGCCCATGTCCAGGCACGCTAAGCGGATCTGCCGGGCACTTGGTCTTCCATACCGTGCAAAAAAAGCTGCACCTCCATGGCAATATTCGTGCTGTCCCTGGCCGACATGGACCGGATGGTCTCAACGGAAAGATCCGCCGCACGGGCCGCAAGGCAGTGGCAGTAGGCATGGCTCAGGGTGAGGCTCGTCATCTGGCCCCCCATGGCAAGGTACTCCCTCTCCGCCTGCGCCATGTCCTCCCCCGTGAGCCCCTCCAGGTCCAGGTTGATTGTCTTGATCTCTTTGCCTTCAAAGGTGATGGCTTTTTTCAGTTTGATTTCCATCGTGGTTTTTCCTTTTTCAAGAATGTCTACGCGTAGACATCGGTTTGATCGTTACAGCCCCAGGGCCTTGTTCACGTCAGACAGGCAGTTCACGCCGTTTACCACGTAAAGGTTGTTGAGCTTGTCGATGAGGATGTTTTCCTTCCCGTCGATCATGAGGTTAAAGCGGGTGAGTTCCAGCTCTACGCTGGAGTCGTTGCCTTCCCCCACGGCAAACTTGCCGAAGCTGGTCTTTTTGGTGGAACCCTGGCCGGAGATCCGCACGGGCATCACCTTCCGCACACCGCTTGCCGTGTCCTGGACCTGCATGGCCCCGCGCAAATCCACCACGTGGGGAACGGGCATGTTGAAGAGGTTCACGTCCTGGCTGATGGTCCGAAAGTTGATGGTCATAGCCATGGCCCCGATGTGCCCGAGGATGGGAACCGAGATCTCACCCAGGATACCGGCCCCTTTGAGGGAGGCGTTCAGGGGCTCGATGTCCGGCACGGTGACGTCCACCACGCCCATCATGTCCTTGGCGCCGCCGTAATAGAGGCGAAAGTTGGTCAATACTTCAGGGGTATTCATGCGCGCACTCCTGTGTGGGTTTAGGGATGTCTACGCGTAGACATCCAAAAACCTGTTAAGCGAAAATTAAGCGAAAAGGGTTGAAAAGTAGGCCGGGTCGTACTCCTGGATGAAGTCGATCTCCCGGGCAGGAGACGGGGGCGTCATGTAGACATGGAACCGGGAGATCCCGTCCATCATGTCCGTCACCGCGTTTTCATCGGCCTGGAACTCCACCCGCGCGCCCAGGAGAAACTGCCGGGACACCAGGCCGTCCAGCCACATCTGGGCAGAATCCCGGATGGTCTCGATGAGCCGCCGCTTTGCCGGGGCATCCACCCTGGACCAGTGGCTCAGGATCAGGGTGTTGCCCACCCAGGTGAACATCCGGCTCACTGAGATCCAGGAATCTTTGGGGTCGGTATTGGCCGGGTAGCAGGCCGTCCGGTTGCCCCAGCACTTCCACCCGCCGATGAAGTTCAGGGCCGTCACGATGCCGTTGCCGTTCAAATAATTCGCCTGCTCCGGCTGAAGCCACACCTCTTCCCCGTTAGCCACCATGGCGTCCATCTGAAAGTTGTGGTTGGAAGGCGAGGCGTAGGGGATGTCCTCGTTGTCCGCGTCCACCTTGGCCATGAGCCCGGCAAGCTGGGTGGACATGTGAAAGGTCTTCGTGCCCAGCTTCACCCTGGGCCAGCAGACCACCTGGGCCGGGTCGGTGAGGTTGTTCTGGTTCTTGTACTCCGGGGCGTCGCTGTACCGGGTCACGGTGGCGTCATCGATATCGATAATCGCCTTGCAGGAGAACAGCCCGTTGATGGTTTTGGCCTTGGCCGTCATCACCGCCGACACCGTGGAGGCCGAAGACCAGCCCGGGGCCACGATGAGCCCGGGCACCAGGCGATACTTGGGGAACACCTCGTTCACCAGCTCCAGGCCGGTGAGGGCCCCGGTTTCAGAATCCACCCCGCCCACGATATCCGCCGCCGTCACCTTGGACGGATCCGCATAGGTGTAAGTTCGATTGACGGTGGCCCCTGCCTTGATTGAGCCGGTAGGGATGCGCTTGATGGTCCCGGCAACCCGGTCCACCTCATAGTCCGTGTCCTCCACGTAGGTGGTGGACTTGTCCGAAGAGGTCACCACCACCGGCCCCAGGAGGTCCCCGTGGTCCAGCTTGATCTCGTCATCGGCAAAGGTGGCCGCGCCTTCGGCCACATCGGCCTTGTGAACCGCCGGGTCAAAGACGTTGATGAAGACAATGGGGGCCAGGGCGAACAGCGCAAAGTGGGAGTAGATGAACTCGCAAAGCGTGTACTTCTCCCAGGCGTCGGAATAGCCCAGCAGCTCCACGGCCTCTGCGTAGGTATAGGCCATGGTCACCTTGTTCACCGGCCCTGCCCCGCCCTTGGCCAGGTGCACGGGGGCCGTGCCCACCACCACCGGCAATGAGGCAGACACCCTCCGGGGCGGCGTGATGGACGTGGGCATCTGGGATGCGTAAACACCGTGTCTGTATGTCATGATTACTTGGCTCCTTTCGCTTCGGCGTATTTCCGGGCCAGAAGGGATTCAGGGTTGTTGAGGTCGGCCATGGCCGAGGCAAGGGCCTCCACCGGAACCATGAAGCGCTTCAGCTCCATCCGCTCCTTAAAGTAGGCCGCCACCTCTTTGGGCAGGCCGTTTCGAAAGACCTGATACCGACTGATGTGCACCGGCTGCCGAACCTCCGGCCCCCATAGGCCACCTGTTCCGTTTTCTTGCCCTTTGCCGCCGTTGATGTTGTTTTCTTTGCTGCCATTAGAGACATGCCTCCACGTCTTCCGTTAATGTTTGCCGGATCCCCGAGGTCTCCCAGTGGGTGGTGATCTCGCCCTCCGCATGGGGCTGGGGTTGAAAGTACTTTGCGTCCGGATCTCCGCATTCCCAGGTCACCGGAAGTTTCAAGGTGTACAAGCCGTCTTCGGTGCGCCGCTTGGAGAGCACGATCTTCCGGCACCGGGTGAGAAGGTTCAGGATGTCGTTCACCCCGGCCTCCACCCCTTCCGCCGAGTAGATCCCGCAGAGGATCTTCACCGCCACCTCCGAGCTTTCGTCCTGGTCGGTGCCGGAGACGGCCTGAAGGATCACGTAAGGGAAATCGATCTGCCCCTGTTTTTTGGGGGGAAGCTCACCAAGAAAGATCTAGCGAGCCGAGCGTAGGACGCCCGGC